>CBDBPN010000001.1:0-16371 GCA_965208745.1 Pseudomonadales bacterium
TACATCGCCGGGCCAGACCCCGACTGGCCGCCGGACGTGCAGCGCCAGTACGTCCCGGGAGAGGCGGACCTGCTGAACACGTCCGTGCACGAGGTCTGGCCCGGACACTTCCTGCATTCGCTCTACGGCAAGCGCTCCGGCAACCGCATCGGCAAGGTGCTGCGGAACGGCATGCTGAGCGAAGGCTGGGCGCACTACGCGGAAGAACTGATGCAGGAGGCCGGCCTGGGCGACGGCCGACCCCTGGTGCGCGTCGGTCAGATCCTCGACGCGCTGATGCGCGACGTGCGGTTCCTCTCGTCCATCGGCCTGCACGTGGAAGGGATGAGCGTGGACGAGTCGCGCCGGATGTTCGCGGAACTCGCGTGGCTCGACCCCGGCAATGCCGAGCAGCAGGCGCTGCGCGGCACCTATGACCCGGGCTACTTCGCCTACACGCTGGGCAAGCTCATCATCGTCAAGATGCGCGAGGACTGGACAGCCACCCGCGGCGGTCGCGACGCGTGGCGCGCGTTCCACGAAACGCTGCTGTCCCTTGGCCATGCGCCGCTCCCGGTGCTCCGCGGGGCCATGCTGGGCACGGAGGATCCGGGGACCTTGCTGTAGCGGTGGCCGCCGCTCCGCCAGACGCCCGCCGTCGCTGGGGCTCCCTGGGGCCGGTGCTACACTGATTCGCGGAAGAGCATCGTCCCCGGTGGGGCGCGCGGCCTTCAAAGCCGTTGAGGCGCTCGAAGCGCCTGGTGGGTTCGACTCCTACCTCTTCCGCCAAACCCTGCCTTTCCGCCGCCGCCGTGAACTCGGCTCAGGCTACCCCAGCGCCCCTTCGAACAGAGCGAGCAGCCGCGCCCAGGCGCGTTCCGCCTGCGCTTCGTTGTAGACGGCGGAATCAGGCGGGCACCAGCCGTGTAACGCCCCGGCGTACACCTCGATCTCCGCGTCCAGGTCCGCGGCGTCGAAGGCTTCCCGCAACGTGACCTTGGCCTCCGGGTCGTTTGCGTCGTCGTTCTCGGCGATGGCGAACAGGAAGCTCGCGCGCATCTTCGGCACCAGCAGGTGGGGACTGCTCTCGTCGTCGGTCGCCAGGCCGCCGCCGTGGAACGACGCGCCGGCTCCGATCCGGTCAGGAATGGCCGCGGCCGTGCGCATCGTCATGGGGCCGCCCATGCAGTAGCCGGTGGTACCGATCTTGCGCGCCGTGTCGACGACCGGCTGGGCGTCCAGGAACTCGACGAACGCCTTGGCATCCGTGACGTTGCCCTCCGCCGAGAGGGATTGATAGAGGGGTATCACCACCTCCCGGGTTGCGGCATCGCGGAAACTCGCGCCTTCCGGTACGACGGGCGCTCGGGTCTGCCGGTAGTAGGGGTTGACCACCAGCGCGGCGTAGCCGGAACTCGCGAGTCGGTCCCCCATGGCGCGGAGCGCGGGGCGCAACCCAAGGATGTCGGGCCAGACGATCACCCCGGCATGCGCACCCGCTGCCGGGTGCGTGAAGTAGCAGTCCGCCTGGCCGTCGGGCGTCTCGACGCTGACGTCCGCGCCCGTGACCGCCTCCGCGCCCCTCGCCCACGGCATGATCGCCGCCGCAGCGGCGGCGGCCGTGACCGTGGTGAACCGACGCCGGGTCATGACGTGGCCGAGCGCGGCGTCGACATCCCGTTCCGTCGTTTCGTCGCACATGCTGAGGGTTCCTTGCCCGTGGAAACGAGCACAGTCTAAACGGTTCGCATGGCTGTCCGGGGGAGGGTCCCTGGTCTTGCCCTGCCTTAGCTGTTGCCCACTGTCATTCCTCGTGCTGCCGGGAATCGGCGCCGACCCGAGCGGGTCGCTGGGCTATCTCAGCCCAGTGGACCTGGAGGCTCGACGTGCCGGCAAACGGCCCAAATCCCGGAACCCGACTGTCCGGCTTCGGGAGTTCACTCAACCGCGAGGTGGACCCGTCATGTTGAACAGAGGATGGCTTTCTCGGACAATTTCCGAACCTGCCTCTTCCACTAGATTCCTTGAGCAGAGTTGTAGTTTACGGTCAGGTTGCGTTTCATGCGGCGAGTTGTCGGCCCTCCCAGAGGCGCTGTACTTCGCTGTCGAAGGAGTCGACCGCGCGGTTGAGCCGGGCGGCGGCGCGCGGGGGCGCGTCGAAGACGACGGCCAACGCGGGGCGCAGCACGCGGGCATGGGTGCGGTGGTAGCACATGGCGGTGCGCAGTCCGGCGTCGGTGACGCGGTAGCGTCTGGTGAACGGGATGCGCTCGATGAGCCCGCGCAGCCGCAGGCGCCGCAGGTCGTAGGTCATGCGGTTGCGGCCATACGCCTCCGGCGGCAGCCCCAGGAGGGGCGCCACCGTCTCGCGCAGGTCCCGGTTGGCGAAGCCGTCGGGCAGTACGCGGAAGGCGAGCAGCGCGGCGAACAGGGCCTGCGCGCGGGGGTCGCCGAAGCGCAACGCCGAGGCGCGCTGGCCATCGACCATGCGCGACCGATGGAGATCGTCGAACCGTTCGGCGCCGATGTGACAGTCGTGGCTGATGCGTTGCACGCGCAGCAGGCGTCGGTTGGCGGCGAAGCCGATCTTCTTCAGATCCTCGAGGTTCTTCAGCCGTCTGCCCACATCGAAGTCGTAGGTGTCGTTGACCACCGTCTCGGTGCGCAGCGCGCGACCTTCCTTGTGGTACTGCTTGATGCGCGAGTGCTTGTAGTCGACGTGCAGCGAGGGCACGACGCCCTCGGTTATTACGCGGGTGCGATACCGCGATGGGGTGCGTCGGGTGACGCGTCTGTCGAAGATCAACTGCACGTGGTCGGGGCGGCCCAGGTCGAGGTTCTCGCGCATGATCTCCTCGAACAGGACGCGTCCCTGGACGGGACGGTCGAACACCTGCGTCAGGGCGAACTCCGCCTGCAGGATCGACACGTCGTAGTGGATGCCGGCGGCCTGGTCGGCGGCGCTGAACGGCTGCGGCAGGCGCGCCAGCCACTTGCGCAGCAGGGCGTCGATCCTGGCCGCCGTCAGGCCCTCGGCCAGACGCTGCATCAGTGCCGGGTCGGCACACCAGAGGATGCCGTTGTCCAGCGCCTCGAACGCGACACCGCGCTTCGCCAACTGCCGCTTCAGGTACTCGTGGCCGTTGATGCACAGCTTGGCGTTGTGCGGGAAGTAGGAACAGAACTTGAGGAACAGCGGCCCGAAGTCGTCATCGACGAGGTAGACGTAGTAGTGATTCACCATCGCCGTCGACGGCACCAGCCACGGGTACGGGCCGCCCAGCGGGTCGACGCGGCGCTCGGTGCGCACCACGCGCGCCTTCTCCTGTGCCTTGCCGATGTACAGCACCCCCTCCGTGGCCGTGCAGTCGCGCAGATACGCCTGCGTGCGCGCGTCCTTGCGCTCGTGCCGCTCGAACCGCACCAGATCCACGCCCTCCTCCTGCGCGAAGCGTTCCATCGCCGCCACGAAGCGCCGCGTCATGGGCGCCATCAGCGCCGACGACGGCACCGGGTTGCCGCGCACCTTGCGGAAGAAGTAGGCCGTGCCGGCGCCGGACTGCAGCATCGGCACGTACACGTTCAGGTACATCCGGTCGATGCACTCCAGTTCCAGCGTCGTGTGTTCCGCCAGCACCTCGCCGGCGCTTCGTGCTACGTTCATGGCTCGGACTCCGGTCGATGGGCTCCCCACCGGCCAGATTACGGCCATCGACGCCCTCGGGCGACCATAAGGCGGCTCACGCCGCGGAGTGGAGCAGCGGCCGGGGTCCGTCTCAACACACGCCGGTTGGCAACACATGCCTCGTCGGTCTGAGGCGAAGCCTCGTTAGTACTACCTAAATCTCAATGGGTTTAGTGGCTCATCGGCGATCCGTACCACTGAAGGGCTTGGCAGGCCTGCACGGCCTGATTCCCGCCGTCGCCGTTTCCGCCTGTCTCGCCACCGGGCACGCGACGGCCGAGTGGTACGTCGGCGTCGGCCTCGGCGGCAACGTGTCCCGCGACGTCGTCGTCGAGAGCCGCAGCAACGACCGCCCCAGCATCTGCGACGAGTACATCAACTCGCGCGCGCTCTCCGTGGCGGGCTGCACCACCCCGGACCGCGGGGCGGGAGACGGATGGCTTGCGCCGTTCGATCCGGGCGCGGGCTTCTCCGGCGAGGCGGAGGTCGGGTTCCGTCTGTCGCCGCGCTGGCGGCTCTCCGCCGTTTACACTCGCAGTGCGACGGACTTCGATCAGACCGTGTCGTCGACCGACGCCACCGGTGCGGACTTCGACAAGATCGGCAACGAGCTCGCGACCGGCGAGGAAACCCTGGGTTCCGCGACTTCGGACGAGTTCCAGGTCGTCGCGTACCGCGACTGGCCGAACCGGTCCCGGTGGACCCCATTCGCGGGCGCTGGTGTGGCGGTGTCACGCATGCGCAAGGACTTCTCGTGGCTCTGGGCAAGGAGCGCCAACGCGGCGGACATAACGACCGGCCTAAGCCAACCGAACGCGGAGGAAATCCGCCGCAACCTCGCGGGCACCGTCAGCGTCGGTCGCCGCACCTTGCGCGACACCAGGGTCGGGTACGTCCTGACCGTCGGCGTGGACCGCCAGTGGTCGGAGAGGGTGTCGATCGGTCTCAAGGCCCAGTGGAAGCGCTTCAGGGCGTTCGAGTCCGACGCGTACGCAGGCGACCTTTTGCGCAGCCATCCACCGAACCTGCGCCTCGACGGCAGCGAACCAGTCAGCGCGTGGTCCCGCACCGGCGACACGGGGCGTTTCTCGGCAATGGTCACCATCCGGTACGCCATGCCGTAAGCGTGGCGCGTCCACTCCAACGGGTGGCCCCACGCCTCGGCTCGCGGCCGCCCTCAGTCAAAGCGCCGCCAACCGGGCCTCGTCGATCGCGTGCTGAAGCTCCGCAGTCGCGACCGGTCCCGCCAGCAGCTCCCCGTCGACGAGAAACGAAGGCACCACGCGGACATCCAGATCGTCGAACAGCGCGCGGCCGCGCTGCAGGGACGCGATCACCGACTCGCCGCCCACGGCCTTCCACAAGTCGCTCCCCGCGAACCTGGGCTCCTCCAACCAGAGTCTCGCTCGTGCATCGAGGCGCGCAACGGGCGTCGCCATGAGATCGGTGTGTACCTCCGGGTAGTCAGCGGGAGAGTGCTGCCACACCGCGATCGCCACGCGGGCGGCCAGTTCGGCGCCTTCGTCTCCCGACGGCACGTACACCTTGACGATCTGTGTGTCCGGGTTGGAGCCCGCCAGGGACGCCAACCGGTCGGCGCTCGCCTTGCAGGGAATGCAAGCGAAGTCCGCGAACTCGACGACCGCCACGGGGTCCGTAGAGGCTCCGAACCGGGGCGTGGAATCCGCCGTCAGGAAACCCGCCCAGGTCGTCGCCACCAGGTCCCGGCGCTGTTGCCGGCGCCGTTCACTGGCGCGCGCTTCCACCCACGGTCGGGCGAGGTCGACCAGCTCGGGCCGGTCCGCGAGGAACCCTGGATTGTCTTCGAGGTATGCAGCCACCGATGTGGCTGACGGAGACCAGTAGCGCCCCGCCACGAACGCTGCGGCCACCGCCGCAAGGACGATGACGCAGTCCCTGACCCGCATCGGACGGTGCGCCCGGATCAGAGGCCCGCGACGGCCTGTCCAGGACTTTTCCGCAGCACCAGGCTGACGGGCGCGGTCGCGTCCACGGAAATCCGAACGGACTCTCCCTCCTGCCATTCGACTCCGTGTTCGGCCAAGGGGGCGCCTTCCGCGATCGTGGCCACGAACCTGCCATCCTGGAACAGGTCCCAGGCAGTTCCGCGGTCGATATTGCGCACCTCGAACCGTGTCTCGGCAAGCTTCAGCGGCCCCGGTTCCAAACCGACGACCAGCGCCTCGCGCTCCGCGTCGTAGATCGCCCGGCTGACGCCCACGGCGCCAAGGTCCACGGCGGCGATGTATGGTTGCTCGAAATACGATTCCGGCCAAGTCTCGTTGTGCAGGCGCAACAGGCCGTTCCCGGGGTTGAGCCTGGCGAAGGGCAGCATCGCGTTGCCTGCGAGCGCCGAGACCGACAGGAAATCGTCCTCTCCGCTGGCCGGGCCGTCGTTTCTCGGGTAGTAGTACCTTCCCTCGCGCCAAACGGGGCGATAGTACGTGTCGGCGTGATCGAGGATCCTGTCGACGGTCTCCGTGTCGCCTACTTCCGATGCCATCATGGCCATGAATCCCAGCAGGCTGGAGGTGCCGGGGGGCGGTTCGCCGGGAGCTTCCGTGCTGGCCAACAACGCGTCGACGTGCAGGTCTCGCTGGCGCGGATACACCCGCTGTATGTACTCGGGCGCCCACGCGTGCATGAATGTTCCGGTCCAGCCGTCGATGCCGCTGGCAAAGTAGAACGGTTCGCCCTGCTTGACCTTCCACGCCGCCATGAACGAACCGGTCTCCTCGTCCAGATACTTGAGTTCTTCGAACTGCCGCATGTATCTCGGCATGATTTCGGTGGCGTACTCCGTCCCTGCGACCCGGTCGTAGAGGATCAGTCCAAGAAGCGCATGCTGGGGACACTCGGGAAACAGGGCGTTGGGTTCACAGGGGATGCCCATGTAGTCGTTCTCCCGGAACTGCGCGATGAAGTTGTCCGCGATCTTCGGCAGGTCGTACTCGAACGTCGTCGCGCCCGGACCCCACAGGGTCTGCGGCCAGACCAGGGTCAACGAGCCCGGCTGCATGAACTCGCCCGTACGGTACAGCGCCTCATGCGTCGCGGCGCCCTGGAAGAGGTGCGCGCTGTACATGATGTTGTGTCTCTTGACGGGGTCGATCCAGCCGACGTCGAGTTCACTGAGTGGCTTCGGGTCCGACCACCCGCCCCCGCGGCTGGCATTGACCCAGTTGCCCCAGATGTCATAGTGCCGGAGTTGCACCATGAGCCTGCCGATGAGGTCCTGGTATAGCTCCCGATAGGCCGGCGTGACGTTGAACTGGACGGAAGCCGCCGCGTACAGCATGAACGCCAGTTGGTATCGATAGGGCTTCTCGGACGTGTGACTGGCGTACTCGCCCATCTCGGACCAGTCGCCGGGCAACTGCCGGGACAGCTTCACGAAGTGCCGCAGATGGCCAATCTGCCTAGCGTCGAGGGACGGGTAGTCGTCGATGTCGATCGCCTGCCCTCCGGCAAGCGCTGGACCGGCGACGAGTGCTGCGAGAACCCACGGGCAGAAGAATCGAGCCGTCATCAGTCAACCCCACACGGCGAGACGAATATCGCTACTTTAGCGGGATGGACCGGCCATATCACTGCCACAAGCCGCGCCGTTCGAACACGCTCCTTGGCGCCGTCACGCGGTCGCTCATGAGGATTGCCCGTTACCGTTCGTAGAAGTCGGCGCCGTGGCGGTGGTCGACGCCGTTCGTCATGCGCAGGAGTTCGCGTTGGCGGATGGTCATGCCCCCGAGCCACTCTTCGCGGAAGCCGTCGTGGGGGTCGCATTGGAAGCGCATCCAGTGGCTGTTGCGGTAGTGGCCGAACATGGCGGCGCGAAGTTCCTCCCCGTGGTTCGCGCCGCCGCCATGCCAAGTCTGGCCGTGGAAGATCACGACCGAGCCGGCCGACACCTCCGGCTGCATTTCGTGAGGGAGCGCAAGGCCCGGCGGCGGGTGCCGCAGGTGGCTCTGGTGGCTGCCCGGCACGAGGCGGGTACCGCCGTTGTCGGGGTTGAGATCCGACAGCGCCCACACGGTGTTCATCATCAGCGGCAAGTCGTCGCCGCGGCGAAGCATGTCCAGCGGCACATCGCCGTGCAGTCCCTGGTTACCGTCGCCGGGCCGCACCACCCGAGCGTTCAGTGAACCGAGGATCAAGTTGGGCCCCATCATCGTCTCGATGTACGGCAGGACTGCCGGGTGGTCGATGACGGGCAGGAACATGGGATCGAGGGTCACCAGGTTCGCGAGGTGGCGAGCGGTGCCCCGGTAGTTGTGTTCCACGCCGATGCGCAAGGCGTTGTCAATCACGAAGTCGCGCAGCCGCGCCGTGGTGGTCTTGTCCAACACGTCGCGGATGATGGTGAAGCCCCACACACGCAGTTCCGCAATGCGTCGGTCGTCGATCATCCCCAAGCTCCGATCAAACGGGTAGGCGGCTACGGGCCGCGGTGCCGTGAAAGAAACGCGGCCTTCGCTGCGTCCGAGCAGCGCGCGGCGATCTGCAAGTTCCACACCGCGCGGTACCCGCAGCTTGAGCTGGTCCCGGTTTTTTGGACAGTTGGCTAAGGTGTACTCCGGCGTCGAGAGGAGACACTGTGATGGCCAGGAAGAGACGCCGTTTCACGGCGGAGTTCAAGAAGCGTGTGGCGCTGGAGGCGCTGCGGGAGCGGGAGCCGGTGCAGGCGATCGCGGCGCGCCACGAGGTGCACCCGAACCAGGTGGGCGCGTGGAAGCGGCAGGCGGTGGAGGGTCTGGACGAGGTGTTCTCGCAGCCCGGCTCGAAGCGCGGTGCGGAGCACGAGGCGACGATCCGGGACCTGCACGCGAAGATCGGCGAGCTGACGGTGGAACGGGATTTTTTTCTGCGCGGGTTGGCGCGCTGAGCCGTTCGGAGCGTGCCGCGCTGGTGGATCGCGGCTGTGGGCTGTCGCTGTCGCGGCAGTGTGCTCTGCTCGGCTTGAGCCGCTCGTCGCAGTACTACGAGCCGGTGGGGGAGAGCGCGGCGAACCTGGCGCTGATGCGCCGCTTGGACGAGTTGCATCTGGAACATCCGTTCTACGGCAGCCGGCAGTTGGTGCGGCACCTGCGCCGTGAGGGCGTGGTCGCCGGCCGGCACCGCGTGCGGCGGCTGATGCGGCGGATGGGCATGGAGGCGGTGTACCGCAAGCCGCGCACCAGTGCGGCCAACCCGGAGCATCGCGTGTACCCCTACCTGCTGCGCGACCTCGTGATCGACCGACCGGACCAGGTGTGGTGCGCGGACATCACCCACATCCCTGTTTCGCAGGGGTTTTTCCACTTGGTGGCCGTGATGGACTGGGCCAGCCGCCACGTCCTGTCGTGGCGCCTGTCGAACACCATGGACAGCGCCTTCTGTGTCGAGGCGCTCGAGGCGGCGCTGCACCTCGGCGTGCCGGAGATCTTCAACACCGACCAGGGCGCCCAGTTCACCAGCGTCGCGTTCACCGACAAGGTGCGCGCCTGCGGCGCGCGCTGTTCCATGGACGGCCGCGGCCGCTATCTCGACAACATCTTCATCGAGCGGCTGTGGCGTTCGCTGAAGTACGAGGCGGTGTACCTGCACGAGTTGGCCGACGGCCGCGACGCCGAACGCGTCATCGACTCCTGGTTCCGCTTCTACGGGGAGTCGCGTCCGCATTCGTCGCTGGGCGGCCGCACGCCCGGCGAGGTCTACCGGGGCATCGTGGAGGACGCCGCGTGAGCCGGGCGGGGGCCATGACAGCCGGGAACGCCACGGCCCTCGCCGCGTCAAGCCGCTGCGCGGCTCCTCCACTGCGTTGCGGCCCTTCGGGTGACACGGCGAGTGCCGCGGCGAACGGGTTGGCGACGACCGGAAGGGTCCTTCCGGTCGTCACCGACCGGCCTTCCCACACCACCACCACCGCCGCCTCGACGAGGCCGTTGACATCGGCGCCGCGCGTCGGCAGGGTCCGTTCATCGAGGGCATCAGACCACTCGGAGTACACCTTAACTCCGCCCTCGGACTGTCCAACGAACCAGGACCCCCTCAGCTTACCTTGTCCGCCAACGCCCTAGCGAATCTCGACCCGGCCGACTTCCCCACTGTTGATGCGATCCATGTCGTAGCTCACGCCCAGGCCAGGACCCGCCGGTACGGGGACGCATCCATCCTGCCCCACGTTGCCGATCTCGTCGCCGTAGCCGTCGGTGTAGATCGGTGGCTGAAGGCCATTGGCAGGATTGTCCGGGCCCACCAGGCCGAGTTCATAGAAGTGCGTATTGGCGATCGCGGCCATGCAGTGACGGTGCATGGGTCCCGCCGTGTGCAGCTGGACCTCCATGCCGATTGCGTCACAGAAGTGCGCGAGCTTCATGGTGCCGGTGATGCCGCCGTCGAGCTCCGGGTCGATGTGCATGATGTCCGTGCCGCCCGCGAGCGCGAAGTCGGCCTTCTGCTCGAACCCGCGTATGTGTTCCGCGATCAGCAGGGGCGTGCGCACGAAACCTCGCAGCCGCTTGTGCGCGACGGCACTCGACGATGCATCCCGGTAGGGGTCTTCGTACCAGAAGAAGCCCAGGTCGTCGCAGGCTCTGCCGACTTCCACGGCATCCATGAACGACTTCAGGGAAGACGCGGGGTCGGTCATGAGCTTCATGTCCTCGCCGACCCGCTGGCGCACCGCGGACATGATGGCGATCTCGGTCTTCGGATTGCCGTCGAAGAAACCGTGTATCTTGAACGCGGGGATGCCCGCCGCCTGGCAGGACTCGGCGAAGTCCGCGTAGCGCTCCACGCTGTCCAGCCCGCCCGCGGCGCGCTGTCCCGGCGTGGTGCTCGCATAGACGGGTAGCCGTTCACGGAATCCGCCGAGCAGCCGTGCGACCGGAACACCGTACTTCTTGCCGGCGAGATCCCACAACGCCGTATCGATGGCGCCGATGCCGGACTTGTCGTAGTGGCGGTGACTCAGCTTCAGCCGTTCGAAAACGCGTTCCCGTTGCTCCGGGTCGAGGCCGATGAGACCCCGTGCCATCTCCTCGACCTGTGCCCGCGCGTGTGCGGTGGCGCCAAAGTGCGGCGCATAGCTGCCGGAGAGGCCATCGTCCGTGTCGATGGTGACCATGAATCGCGTAAGTTCCAGTTTGCCGCCGGGTTGGCAGACGGCGATGGAAGGCCCAAAATCGTCGAGCGTGTACCGATACGTCTGAATGGAGATCCGGTCGATCCTGCTCATGGTGGTCACCTGGCCGTCGCCGAAGTGCCCCACAGCATATCCGGGATGTTGAGGCACAAAGAAAGCGGCCCACGCGGAACCGCCCTGAGGAAACGGACCTCTTGCCCCGCCATACCGCGGTTCCGGACAGGCCCGTGAAAATCTGGATCGATGCCGACGCATGCCCCAACGCGGTCAAGGCCGTGGTGTTTCGCGCAGCGGAACGACTGCAGGTCCATACCACCCTGGTCGCCAACCAGCCCATCCGGACACCGCCGTCGCGGGTGATCGAGTCCCTGCAGGTGCCGGCGGGCTTCGACGCCGCGGACAACGCCATCGTCGCGCGAGTGGCCCCCGGTGACCTGGTCATCACTGCCGACGTCCCGCTTGCCGCCGAGATCGTCGAGAAGGGCGGCGCCGCCCTCAATCCGCGCGGCACGATGTACACGCCGGAGAACGTGCGCGATCACCTGCAACGTCGGGACATGATGGATGCGTTGCGCGACCTGGGTGCCGTATCCGGTGGCCCCGACGCGCTCGGGCCGAAGGACGTGCAGCATTTCGCGAACGCGCTGGACCGCTACCTGGCGAGGAACCATACGCGCGGGCGAGACTGAACTGGCCCCTGCCGACCGGCGGCCTGCGCCGCGCCGCAAGCGTTGTCCACAGCGGATACGAATCGAGTCCCAGCCACGGGTCAGCGCCACAGGCCGCGCCGTTCGAACACCCTCTTCAACGCCGTCACCCGGTCGGTCATGATGCCGTCCACGCCGAGGTCGAGCAGGCGCTCCATCTCCGCCTCGTCGTCCACCGTCCAGACCTGCACGGGCATGCCCCGCGCATGGGCGGCGCGCAGGAACGCGGCATCGACGACCGGAAGGGACAGCTTTCCGAGCAGCGGCTGACGCGGCGGCACCTGGGCGCAGTCGGCGTCCAGCTTGCCAGCGGGGACGCCCCAGGACTCCGCGCGTAGTCGCACCACCTCGGTGGGGCCGCACGACGTGCAGCCGGGGGCGTCGGTTCGGAACCAGCGCAGGCGGCGTGCCGAAAACGAACCGATGCAGACGCGGTTGCGCGCCTTGGTACGCCGCAGCGCCTCGATCAACGGAGTGACGACGTCGTCGCTTTTCGGGTCGATGATGAGCCGGAGATCCGGCCATGTGCCGAGGAGGTCGTCGAGGCGGACGATGGGCTCCCTGCCGTCGATCCGAACGTCGTCGAGTTGCGCCCAGTCCCGTGCCGCGAACGGCCCGGCGTGGTCGGTCAGCCGGTCCATGCTCTCGTCGTGGAAGATCACCGGCACCCGGTCGCGGGTCGCCCGGACATCGGTCTCGATGCAGCGGTAGCCGAGGTGCACGGCGTGCTCGAAGGCGGCCATGGTGTTCTCGGGGTGCTCGGCGGCGCCGCCCCGGTGGGCAATCGCCAGCGGGCCTTCGAGCCCCAGGAACGGGCGGGGTGGATCGGTGCTTCCCCTGACTGGCCGGATCACGGGATGTTCGCCGCCGGCTGTTCGACCCTTGCCCGGGGCATGTCGGTCTTTCATGTGGTCGCCGGACTCGTCATGAGGGCGGCAAGGAGAAGATCCTGTCCATCCGCTGCCACTTCGCATCCTTCGGAGTCCAGGGAAGGCGCTGCCGGAAGCGCTCCATCAACGACTCCCGCTCCTGGACCTTCGCGTTGCCGGCGTCGCGGGCCGCTTTCTCGTCGAAGGAGAACGACGGCGACACCGTCATCACCATGAACAGGGGATTGCCGGTGCGGTAGATTTCCATGTCGCGCACGCCGGCCCGGCGGATGCTCTCGGCGATCTCCGGCCAGAACCGGTCTTCCCGGTGATACCGCTCGTAGGCGGCGATGGCTGCCGCATCGTCTCTCAGGTCCAGGGCCGGGTAGTAGGTCCTCGGTTCGTTCTGCACCGCGATCTCGCCGGACGCCCTGCCGGGTGGTCGCACGATGATTGCGACTGTTCGGACGCGGCGTCAACGGCTGCATGCCGCCCCGGTACCCGTGCGTTAGCCTTGTCCGGACGGCGCGGTCGCGAGGGCGAGGAGGCAACTTGAGAGCATCCAGGATCACCCGGGGATCGGCGTCACGGACATGACTCGCGCCGTGCAGTTCTACCGGACCGCACTCGGATTGGAAGTTGAGCGCGAGTCCCCGCACTGGACGGACCTGACTTGTGGCGACGGCAATCTGGCGTTGCAGAGCTACCGCCCGGATCCCGAGGCCCTGATCCACACCATGGTGATCTTCACGGTTGCCGACCTCGATGCCGCGGTCGCCGATGCCCAGGCGGCCGGCGGCGCGCTGCAGAGTCGGCACGACAACGACCACGCGCCCGTGCTCATTGCGCATGTGCTCGACACCGAGAGGAACGTGATTCAGCTCGCGCAGCCGAGGTAGCGGCCGCGGCGCGCCCAGGAGGGTCAGCCGAGCCAGGGCCGCTGGATCCAGCCGGTGGTATCCGGATACGCGTGCAGACCGGCATCGAAGCTCTCGTCCATCGACGTCAGCAATCTCCGGAGCGCCGGAACCGCCTCGCGGTACTCCTCGCGCCAACGGTCCTCGATCTCCTCGACCAGGTACGGGTAGGCATCGCGCATGCGCCGCCCTTTCGGAGTGAGATAGACGCGACGTTGCCGGTCACCCGTCCGGCCCGGTTCGACGACCACGTCGAGGTGGCGCTCATGCAGCGTCTTGCCGTTGCCGGATACGCCGCCCAGCGTCCTGGCCTCCGCCAGCGCGATGCCATCGTCCGGCACGAACCGGAAGAAGTTCGACACGGGTTGCAGGCCGCCGAGCCGCTCCCGCTCGTAGTCGATGGCGAAAGCCGCCAGGGCCTGGGACAGCAGCGCCGGCAGCGGCAGGTCTCGGGACGAGTCGCCGGCATCCCGCAGGACGACCGGCCATTCCTGGCCGTGGGCAGGGATCTTGGGCGGTCCCGGATCCTCGAGGACGTAGTCGCCACCCGTGACGCTCGGGTCACTGGCGCCGTAACCCGTCACATGGTGCGGCATTTCGACGGGTAGGCGGTCCACGATGCTGGAGAGGGCATCGCGCAGTGGACCGAGCACGTCGTCCCCGAACCGTTCGCGCCAGCGCCCCTCGACGTCGTCGACCAGCCCCGCCGCGGCCGCCCCCCAGGCCTCGCCGGCCGGCGTCAGGTGGACGATCCGCGCCCTGCCCCGCTTCCCTTCGATCGACCGCGACTCCACCCTGAGGACATCAAGCCGTTCGAGCCTCCCGACGATCACGCGGGCCGCACGCTTCGATGTCACGGCACGATGGACGATGCGCTCCTGGTCCGTGCCCTGGGCATCGACGACGCGCAACACGGTGGCCCAGGCGCCCAGTTGCGGGATCGGTCCTTCTTCGCGCCACGCCCGGTTGTAGGCGATCGTGAACGCGCCCAGCGCGTGGCCAAGAAGCGTGGGCAACGGCGTCCGCGATAGCCTGGCCGTCGGGCGTTCGCCGACCTGCAACTCGCACCCGTAGTACAACAGTTGCTGGAGTCGGACGAACTGTGTCGCCGAACACACGACGCGCACCGCTTCGGCTTCCGCCGGCCCGGCGGCCGCTCCAGCGCGGCCGCTGATGGAACTGAGCGCCAGGGCCGCCGCGCGACCGAGCGGGTCGGGCCGGAAGACGCACCGCACCGTGAGGCCGCGCGCGTGTTCCTCCCACCCGCTTCGCTCGGCGACGACTCCCGGAAACGCCGCGAACACCGCCCCCAGCCGCTCCTTCGCCACGGCGACGTCGGCACCGGTCGCGCCGTCGCGAACCAGCCGACGATTGGCTTGAATGCGTCGGGACACGGACTGCCCCCGGGTCGAGTGAAGCACCATCAGTTCCCGTCACCGCCGTATTGAAGGACCTTTGTCTCGGCGATCATCTCAAGTGATACTCGAAGGTCAACTCCCCGGAAACGAGTCATCGTGCAAATACTCAGGACCCCCGATTCACGCTTCGCGAACCTGGCGGGCTACCCGTTCGAACCCCACTACACGACCGTTCGGACGGACGATGGCAGCGACCTGCGCGTCCACCAGGTCGACGAGGGCCCGGCGGACGGCCCGCTCGTGCTGTGCATGCACGGCCAGCCCGTCTGGAGCTATCTCTACCGGAAGATGATCCCGCTGCTCGTCGGGGAAGGGATGCGCGTGATCGCTCCGGACCTGCCCGGTTACGGCAGGTCCGACAAGCCGGCCGCCCTTGAGGACTACAGCTACCAGCGGCAGGTGGACTGGATGGGCCGCTGGCTCGAGGGGAACGACTTCTCCGGGATCACCTTCTTCGGCCAGGACTGGGGCGGGCTCATCGGACTGCGCATGGTCGTCGAGCACTCGGACCGGTTCGATCGCGTCGTGATCTCGAACACCGGCCTGCCCTACAACCCGGACCTGCCCGACGACGTGGTCAAGGAAGTGGAGAGGTTTCGCGCCGAGACTCCCACGCCCACGCTGGCCCAGATGCAGAGGGCGTTGAGCCAGATGCCCGGGAATCCGGCGACGAAGTTCGCCTACTGGCAGAAGTTCTGCTGGGAAACGGAAGACATGCCCATCGGCTTCATGATGTCGATGACGATGGAAAAGCGGTCCAATCTCTCCCGGGCGACGCGGTTTCTGCTGCACAACCTGGGCATGGGATCGCCATTCCCTTCGGACCTCGCGAGGGCCTACGACGCGCCGTTTCCGGACCCGAGCTACAAGATGGGCCCGCGCGCCATGCCGAGCCAGGTGCCCACGCTCCCGACGGACCCGTCGCTTCCAGCCCAGCGCGAGGCCTGGGAGTTCTTCTCCCATTTCGACAAGCCCTTCCTCTGCGCTTTCGCGGACGACGACCCGGTCACCCGTGGCGGCGACGCGCCCTTCCGGGACAGGGTGCCGGGGGCCCGGGGGCTTCCCCACACGACCATCAAGGGCGGCGGGCACTTCGTGCAGGAGAACTGCCCGGACCAGGTGACGGCGGCCATCGTCGACCTCATCCGCAGCACCTGACCGACGGGGACGGGCCGGGATCGCACGATGCTCAAGAAGCTCGTTCTGTGGTCCCTGGCTGTCGTCCTCGGGGCCGTTCTGCTTGCGTTCTGGGGGCTCTTCTTCTCGCCCAGGCCGCCGCTCACGACGGATCCGGCGACCCTCGCCGGCGACGGCAGCGCGATCGACTATTGCGCGCTCCCGGAACTCGACGGCAGCGGGAAGCTCGCCGCCGACATACCCAAGGGCAACACGCCGGGTTGCAGCTACGCCCACTTCCCGCTGCCGGTCCTTGCGCAGTGCACGGAACCGCTGGTGCCGGGCGCCGACGACATCCGGGGTCTGTGGCTCGGAGTGGAAGGACGTGTCGGGCACGTGGAACGCATCGAGCAGTGCGGCCGCCGGGTGGTCGTCACCAGCAGCGGCATCATTCACGACTACGGGCCGAACAGCACCCTGGGCGAAAACACGAACGACACCGAAGGCTCCGTCGCCTTCAGCATCGGGGGCCAGCC
>CBDBPN010000002.1:0-24566 GCA_965208745.1 Pseudomonadales bacterium
GGCACCGGCAAGACGACGTGGCTGCGCCACGAGCTCCCCGAGGCATTGTTCCTTGACCTGCTCGACCCCCGGCTGCATCGCAGCCTGGAAGCGCGGCCCGAACGGCTCCGCGAACTCCTCGCGGGCGCACCGCGGGCGACCACGGTCGTCGTCGACGAGATTCAGCGAGTACCGGAGCTGCTCACGGTGGTGCATGCGATCCTGGAGGAGCCCCGTCCGCGCCGCTTCGTCCTGACGGGGTCCAGCGCGCGCAAGCTGCGCCGCGGCGGCGTGGACCTGTTGGGCGGAAGGGCGCTGCATCGGACCCTGCACGCCTTCATGGCGGCTGAACTCCTGGACTTCGATCTCGCGCGTGCGCTGGCGGACGGCCTCCTGCCGCTGGTGACCGGAGCGCCCGACCCCCAAAGCGCCCTGGACGGCTACGCCAGCCTGTACCTGGATCACGAGGTACGGGCCGAGGGACTCACTCGCAACGTGGGTGACTTCGCGCGCTTCCTCGAGGCCATCGCCTTCTCCCACGGCGCGCAACTGAATCTGGCGGCGGTCGCGAGGGAGTGCGAAGTCAGCCGCAAGGTCGTGACCAGCTACGTGGACATCCTGGAAGACCTGCTACTCGCCTTCCGCTTGCCCGTGTTCAAGAAGCGCGCGAAACGCAGCACGGTCCAGCACGACAAGTTCTACCTGTTCGATGCCGGCGTGTTCCGGGCCCTGCGCCCGAGGGGCCCCCTCGACAGCCCCCAGGAGATTGATGGACAGGCCCTGGAGGGACTGGTCGCCCAGCACCTGCGGGCGTGGGCGTCCTACTCGAAGGGCCGTTCGGAACTGTTCTTCTGGCGGACGCGAGCCGGCACCGAGGTCGACTTCATCCTGTACGGCGACCACGGGCTGCAGGCGATCGAAGTCAAGAACGCCGGACGCGTGCATCCTTCGGATCTGCGGCCCTTGCGGACGTTCCGCGAGGAGTACCCTGAAGCGGATGTCGTCCTGCTGCATCGGGGCTCGGAGCGCAGGCGCGTCGACGGCGTCTGGTGCCTGCCCGCGGACGACTTTCTGCGTAACGTCCTGCCGGATCGAGGGTTGCTCGCGTGGCTGTGACGGCGTAGCCGGCGTCCCCCTCAGCCCGTCTGCAGCCGCAACGGCAACGACCGGAGCCGCTGTCCCGTAGCCGCGTAGACCGCGTTCGCCACCGCCGGCGCAATCGGCGGCACGCCCGGTTCCCCGACGCCCGAGGGATGCTCCTCGCTCGCCACGATCACCACCTCGACGGCCGGCGCCTCGTTCATCCGCAGGATCGGGTAGTCGTGGAAGTTGCTCTCGCGGATCGCGCCGTTGGCCAGCTCGAGGTTGCCGTGGAGCGCCGCGGTGAGGCCGTACATCACCGAGCCTTCCATCTGTGCGCGCACGACGTCCGGGTTGACGGCGACCCCGCAGTCGACCACGCACAACACGTTGTGCACGCGGATGGCGCCATCCGATACGGACACTTCCGCGACTTCGGCGACGAATGATTCGAAGGATCCGTGCGCGGCGATGCCGAGTGCGTGTCCCCGCGGCAGGCGCCACTGCCCCATGCGCTCGCCCGCGATTCGGATGACGTTGTGCAGGCGCGGGTTGTTCGAGGTATGGCGGAGCCGCAGTTCGACCGGGTCGGCGCCGGCCGCGGCGGCCAGTTCGTCGATCATGGACTCCTTGGCGAATGCGGTGAACGAGTGTCCCACCGACCGCCAGACCGTGGTCGGCAGCCCGTGGTCCCGCGTCACGTGGCGCACTTCCCGGTTGGGAAGGTCGTAGTCGCCGGCAAGTCCCTCGACACTCGGGCCCTCCACCACCCAGTTGGCGAACAACCCGCCCGCGCTGTCCGCGGCCCAGTCGATCACGCCGTCGGCCAGGCCCGGGAACAGGCCCGGCAGCAGGCCGCGCAGCGCATACGGCACGATATTGGCGCCGACCCGCTTGGCGCGCCACGCGGCGACGATGCCGTCCGGGTCGATCCCCGCCTCGATGCGCATCAGCGAGGCTGGACGAAAGACGCCCGAGCGAATGTCGTCCTCGCGGGACCAGAGCACCTGCACCGGCTTGCCGGTCGCGAGTGCGGCCTCTGCCGCTTCCACGACGTGGCTCATCGTCGCGCGCCGACCGAAACCGCCCCCGAGGTAGGTGTTGTGCGCGGTGACCTGTTCCGTCGCAAGGCCCGTCACGCGCGCGACCAGTCCCTGGGCGAGACCCAGCCCCTGCGTGCCCGTCCACACCTCGGCTTCGCCGTCCCCGATGCGCACCACCGCGTTCATCGGTTCCATCGGCGCGTGCGCCAGGTAGGGAGCCCAGTAGTCCGCCTCGACGGTACGCGTTCCCGCGAAGGCCGCATCCACGTCGCCCTCGCTCTCGGCAGACTCCCCCTCCTCCGCGAGACCGTCCCGGTAGTCGGCCTCGATCTGCCGCGAGCTGACCTGCGCGAGCGCCGGCAGGTTCCACTCGACCTCGACGGACTCCGCGGCCTTCTTCGCCTGCCAGTACTTCGCCGCGACGACCGCGACGCCGGTCGCGACCGGAACGACGCCGACGACCCCGGGCATTCCCTGGGTGCGCGTCGCGTCGAACGACGCCACCGCGCCGCCGGCGACCGGGGACCGCACCACCACGGCGTGATGCAGGTCAGGCACGTCCACGTCGATGCCGAACACCGCGGTTCCCGCCGCCTTGCCGGTGCTGTCGATGCGCGGCATCTCCTTGCCGATGTAGCGGAACTCCGACGCGGGCTTGAGCGGAGTGTTCTCGGGCATCGGCAGGGTTCGTGCCGTCTCGACGAAAGCGCCATACGGATATCGCTCGCCGCGCACGAGGACATGGCCGTCATCCGTTTCGATCTCCCCGGCGTCCACGTCCAACTGCCTGGCCGCGGCGAGCACGATGGCCTGCCTGGTGTCCGCGCCCACCTGCCGGAGCGGGAGGTAATGCCCCATGATGGAGTTGCTGCCCCCCGTCGCCTGCACGCCGCCCATGGCCGGATTGGCGTAGGCGGGATGCACACCCGCGAGTTCGACGACGAACCTGGCCGGATCCACGTCGAGTTCCTCGCCGATGAGGGTCGCAAGGCCCGTCGTCACGCCCTGCCCCATCTCGTCGCGCGCGCAGTAAAAGCGCATAGCGTTGTCCGGACCGATCTGCAGGAAGGCGTTCGGCGCGTACGCTCCGTCCATCGCCTTCAGTGGTGGCGCCCCGGGCCCGCCTCGCATCGAGAAGCCGACAACGAGACCGCCCCCGACGACGCCCGCACCGATAAGGAAGTTCCGCCGGGAGGCCTTCATGCCCGCACCTCCTCCGCCAGATCTTCCGCCACCTCGAGGATCGCCCTCTTGATCCGGGGATAGCACCCGCACCGGCAGATGTTGCCGGCCATCGCGCTCTCGACCTCGACCTCCGTGGGCCGCGGATTGGCGGACAGCAGCGCCGCCGCCGACATGATCTGTCCCGGCTGGCAGTAGCCGCACTGGGGAACGCTGAGGGTGACCCATCTCTCCTGCAGGGGATGCGGCTCGTCCGGGGTACCGAGACCCTCGATCGTTGTCACCCGCTTGCCCGCGGCGGCGCTGACCGGCAACGTGCACGAGCGGACGGCTGCCCCGTCGAGATGCACCGTACAGGCCCCGCACAGGGCCGCGCCGCAGCCGAACTTCGTCCCCTTGAGCTTGAACGTGTCTCGCACCACCCACAGGAGCGGCGTGTCCGGCTCGTCCTCCGTGCGGACGGTGTGCCCGTTCAGGGTGAACTCGATCATCTGTGGGTCCTCCTTGCCGCGTCTCCTGGGCTACTGTGAACGATCGTTCCGGGTTGTCAACGCGCTTCCAGTTCCTCGATCCGCTCCTGCAGCTCGATCCACTGCGCCTCGGTGCGGGCAAGGCGCTTTCGTACCCGGCCCTGGCGGGTGAGCATCTCCCCGATCTGCTCCTTGGTGGCGTGTTCGAAGGTGGCGCTGTTCGAGAGCACTGTCGAGAGTTCCGCGAGTTCCTCCGTGAACGCGTCGATGTCCCGCTCCAGCCGCGTGCGTTCCTTCGTCAGCGGCCGGATGGACTCCCGGCGCTCCGCCGCCTGGCGCCTCCGGTCCCGGTGCTCGTGTCGCGTCGTGCGTCCCTGCCGGTCGTGGCGAATCTCCGCGTAGCCGTCGAGACCCGAGGGGAACGGCTCGACGCCACCGTCCGCCACGAGCCACAGCGTGTCCGTGCACTCGCGGAGCAGATGCCGGTCGTGGGAGACCAGCACGAGCGCGCCGTCGTACGCCTGGAGCGCCAGGGCGAGCGCTTCCCGCATCTCGATGTCCAGGTGGTTGGTCGGCTCGTCGAGCAGCAACAGCGCCGGCGCCTCGCGGGCGATGAGCGCGAGCACGAGCCGCGCCTTCTCGCCCCCGGAGAACGTCGCTACCCGTCGCTCGACCATCTCGCCGCCGAAACCCCAGCCGCCGAGATAGTCCCGGGCGTGCTGTTCGGTGAGCCTTTCGCCCGGCGCCGCATCGAGCGCCTGCAGGGCCGTGCGGTCGAGCCGCAGGGCCTCCATCTGGTGCTGGGCGAAGTATCCGACCTCACTGTGCCGGCCTCGGGTCAGTTCGCCGCCGACCGGCTCGATCTCCCCCGCGAGGGTCTTCAGCAGCGTGCTCTTGCCGGCGCCGTTCACGCCGAGCACGCCGATACGGTCGCCCGGATAGATGCGCAACGTCACGTCGCGCAACACCGCCGCTTCGCCGTATCCGAGGTTCGCCTCGTCCAGCGAGAGCGTCGGGTTGGAAACCTGCTTCGGATTCGGAAACTCGAACCGGTAGGGAGAGCGCGCGCGGACCGGCGCCACGCGTTCCATGCGCTCGAGCGCCTTCAGCCGGCTCTGCGCCTGCCGCGCCTTGGAGGCCTTGGCGCGGAAGCGGTCGACGAAGGCCTGTATGTGTCGTATCTCTTTCTGTTGCCGCGCGTGGTGCGCGGCCTGCACGCGCAGCGCTTCCGCGCGCTGGTGCTCGAACGCCGAGTAGCCGCCGGTGTACAGAACCGTCCTGCCGTCCGCGACATGGACGATCTCGTCGCACACGGCGTCGAGGAAGTCCCGGTCGTGGGCGATGACGAGAACCGTACCCTCGTAGCGGGCGAGCCAGGTCTCGAGCCACAGCGCGGCATCGAGGTCGAGATGATTCGTGGGTTCGTCGAGAAGCAGCAGGTCCGACGGCGACATCAGGGTCCGCGCCAGGTTGAGCCGGATCCGCCATCCGCCAGAGAAGTCCCGATGCGGCTTGCCGAAGTCACGCCCGCCGAAGCCGAGGCCGTGCAGGACCTCACCCGCCCTGGCCTCCGCGTCGTATCCGCCCACGTCCTCCAACTGGCCATGGAGGTGTGCAAGCGCATCGTCGTTTCCTGCCCGCTCCGCGGCTGCGATCTCCGCCTGCACCGTGCGCAGCGGGCGATCCCCGTCCAGCGCGAAGTCGAGGGCGGAGCGCGCGCTCGGCTCCACCGCCTGGTCGAGCCACGCCAGCCGCCATCCCCGCGGCCGCAGGACGTCCCCTTCTTCGGGCAGGAGCCGGCCGCGGATCAGTTCCACCAGCGTCGTCTTGCCGACGCCGTTGCGGCCGACGACGCCGGCCGTGTGTCCCGCGTGGACCGTCAGGCTCGCGCCGTCGAAGACCGGCCTGTCCCCGCGCTTCAAAATGACGTCGATGAGTTGCAGCATGGCGTGCGGACCACCAAAGCGGTCGCGGCGAACACGCCACGGCCCGTTCGGCCGACGGCGGATTTTAGCCGACCTGGGTGCGGCCCCTCCCTACGTCCGGCGCCCGACGGCCGCTGGCGCTGGCCCGGCATCCAGCAACCGTTCTACAATGCTCTTTCGGTCACGACCGCTTTCGAGGGCGCGCGCACATGAGCCAGGAAGTCTTGGACACGATCCGGGAACAGATCGATGCGAACCCCATCCTCCTCTACATGAAAGGCTCTCCACAGGCGCCGCAGTGCGGTTTCTCCGCGCAGACGGTCCAGTGCCTGATGGCCTGCGGCGAACGGTTCGCCTACGTCGACATCCTGAGCCATCCCGCGATCCGGGCCACGCTCCCGGAGTACGCCAACTGGCCGACCTTCCCCCAGCTCTACGTCGAGGGCGAACTGGTCGGAGGCTGCGACATCGTGACGGAGATGTACCAGTCCGGCGAACTCGAGCCGCTCATCAAGGAAGCCGCCGCGCGGGCCGAGGAGAGCTAGGTCGCTTGCGCCGCGGGAGTTTCGCGTTAGCGAAACTCCTCCGAACGCGACCGTCAGGTCGCGCCGCTCTTCAGTCCGTTCCGAGGACGTCCGGGATGAGCCCCGCCGGGGCGGACGCGTCCCAGGTGTTGACGATCGAGCAGAACAACCGGGCCGTCGTTTCCGCGTCGTAACCCGCGCTGTGCGCGCGCTTGTCCTCGAAATCGAGGCCGGCGCGCGCGCAAGCCTCGCTGAGGACGGTGTGCCCGTAGGCGAGCGCCGCGAGGGAAGCGGTGTCGAGCACGGTGAACGGGTGGAAGGGATTGCGGCCGATCCGGTTGCGGGCGGCGGCCTCCATCACGAACCCGTGGTCGAAGTGCGCGTTGTGCGCCGTAAGGACGGCCCGCTGACAGCCGCTACGCTTCACCACGCCGCGCACGAAGCGGAACATCTCCCGCATCGCTTCCGCCTCGGACACGGCACCGCGCTCCGCATCGCCGAGTTCGATGCCCGTCAACTGTAGCGAGGCGGCTTCGACGCGGGTGTCCGGATGCGGCTCCACGTTCCAGGTCCTGAGCGTCTCGATGCCGAGCAGGCCTTCCGTCCAGGCGAGACTCACGGCCGCGATCTGCAGGACGGCATGGACTTCCTTGTCGAATCCACCCGTCTCCAGATCGACCACGACCGGGGCAAAGCCGCGAAAACGGGCTTTCATCTGACTCATCGCGCCCCCTCGTATCCCCCCGGCCGATGCGTCGTCTCGGTCTTGTGGACCGACTAAGTTAACACGCCCCACAACCCCTCACCCCTCTCCTCTACCGTCGGCCGCCTTCCCCGTCCCGCGCGAACCCCTGCTGTACCATTACGCGTTTTTTCTCCGGGGGCACGGAATGAAGATCGTGCTGGCGTATTCCGGCGGACTCGACACCTCGGTGATCTGCCGATGGCTGCAGGAGGTCTACGACGCCGAGGTGGTGACTTTCACGGCCGACATCGGCCAGGGCGAGGAAGTGGAGCCGGCGCGCGAGAAGGCGCGCGCCCTCGGCGTCGACGAAATCTACATCGAGGACCTGACCGAGGAGTTCGTCGCGGACTTCGTCTACCCCATGTTCCGCGCGAACACGGTCTACGAAGGCGAGTACCTGCTCGGCACGAGCATCGCCCGACCGCTCATCGCCAAGCGGCTGGTCGAGATCGCCGCCGAGACCGGCGCGGAGGCCGTGTCCCATGGAGCCACGGGCAAGGGCAACGACCAGGTGCGCTTCGAACTGGGCGCCTATGCCCTCAACCCCGACATCCGCGTGATCGCTCCCTGGCGGGAGTGGGACCTCACGTCGCGGGAGGCGCTGATGGCATGGTGCGAGAACCGCCAGATTCCCGTCGACTTCCACCAGGGGGAGAAGCCGCCGTATTCCATGGACGCCAACCTCCTGCACATCTCCTACGAGGGCGGCGTGCTCGAAGACCCGGGAAGCGAGCCCGACGAGGCCATGTGGCGCTGGACCGTGTCACCGGAGCAAGCCCCCGACACGCCGCTCACCATCGACCTCGACTTCCACCGCGGTGACGTCGTCGCGGTCGACGGCGAGCCCATGACGCCGGCGGCGGTGCTCCGCCATCTCAACACCCTCGGCGGAGCGCATGGCATCGGTCGGAGCGACATCGTCGAGAACCGTTACGTAGGCATGAAGTCCCGGGGCTGCTACGAGACCCCCGGCGGGACGATCCTCCTGAAGGCCCACCGCGCCATGGAGTCCCTCACCATGGACCGGGAGGTCATGCACCTGCGCGACGAGCTGATGCCGCGCTACGCGAAGCTCATCTACAACGGCTACTGGTGGTCACCGGAGCGGCAGGTCCTGCAGGCGCTCATCGACGCATCGCAGGGGGTGGTCAACGGGCGCGTCCGTCTCAGGCTCTACAAGGGCAACGTCTCCGTCGCCGGCCGCTGGTCGTCCTCCGACGACCTCTACGATGCGGACGTCGTCACTTTCGAGGACGACGGCGGCGCCTATCGGCAGGCGGACGCGGAGGGTTTCATCCGCCTGAACGCGCTACGGCTGCGGCTGGCTGCGAAGCAGGGGCGCGGGTACGGCTTGTAGGGGAGGGGCTTTTTCCGACCATTTCGAGCGTAAGTAGCTGCCACGCATCGAAATGCGTCGTGTCCGCAAGCGCCACGTTCCCACAACCTATGGCGTCACTGGCGCAGTATGGGGCGCGCAAGGGGTCCGGGAAACGGCAAACGGGGGCTCGGGAGATGCCGGGAACGCCACCGCCGCCACCGTCCGACCCACGATCGCAATATCTGGGAGGAGGACAAGTCGAGCTATGCTGTGCACCGTGCAGGAGGCGTGTCCGAGCGCAAACCATGAATAGAAACCGCAGACGATTGGCAAACGCAAAGACCCTGTGTTGTCCGGGGGCCCGACTGGTTCTGGCCGGTCTGTGCCTTTTCGCGACGCTGGGTGCTGCTACCGACCTTTCGGCCGTACGCAGCGCAGCTGAAGCTGGAGATGCTCAGGCACAATACGAGTTCGGCAAGGCCCGCCAGCAGTCCTTCGACGATGCGGAGGCTATGAAGTGGTGGCGGCGGGCAGCAGAACAGGGGCATCTTGAGGCACACGTCGCGTTAAGCGTGGCGTACTTTCAGGGAAGGGGAGTCCCGAGGGACGAGTCCGAGGGACTGGCGTGGCTCAAGAAGGCTGCTGACGAAGGCCACGCTCCCGCGCAGTACTTCCTGGGGGGTGGCTACCAGTCCGGCACGCTGACACTCCCCGAAGATCACTTCTTCGCAGTCCACTGGTTCAAGGAAGCGGCGATTCAGGGGCACACCGAAGCGCAAGAGATGCTGGCGTCGTATCCGGAGCTCGCCTCCTATCTGGATGACCCGAAGGCGTTGTTCCATATAGGAGCGAGGTACGTTTCGTCCCTTGCCGGTGACGACGATGGCGTGAATGAGGACAAGCTCGCCCAACTCGAAGTGATCAACGGCGCCGACGGCTCGGAGGAGTCCGCCTTCTGGTGGGGGAAGGCGGCGGAAATGGGGTATGTCGAAGCGCAGGTCGCGCTAGGACAGTATTTGATCGGAAGGGGGGATCTAGACGGGATCGCGTGGTTGGGCAAGGCGGCGGACGCGGGTTACGCGGCGGCGCAGTACATGATGTCGGTATGGTACTGGACAGATGCGGACCTTGACAGGGGCGTTGCGTATCTCAGGCTGGCTGCCGAGCAAGGCCACGCCGAAGCCCAGTGCAAGCTGGGTCTGGCGTACTGGGTCGGCAAAGGGGTGCGCAGGGACCGAGTTCAGAGTTATGCGTGGTTCAATCTCGGGTCCAGAGGGGGTCTGACGAAGGGAGACTGCTCCAACGACTTGCTTGACGTAGCGGAAGGTGTGTTCAGTACTGAGGAGGTGGCCGAGGCACAGGCGCTGAGTCGGGAACTGGAACAACGGATTGCCAGCCGCGAGAGGAGTTAGGGCCTGTCGCTCGACCGGAAATGAGCATCGTCACGAAGAACAGGCCGCGCGTTAAAGCGATCGACGGGCCGGACGGCACCGGGTTCTGCGAGCAGCTATGGAGTGCCGGGCACGGTAGCGGGGAGGAGGCGCAAGCCGCTCTTGGGTGGTTCCGCGAGAAGTATCCGGCCGATGGCTGGTTCGACATGGATTGGCCTGCCCTGCGGGCTGAATGTCCTGGCGGCGACGGGATGGCGTTCCTTCTCGAGGAAGCCGGTGTTGTGGAGGTCAAGCGAGGCGGACGGCGCAACCGCTATCGATTTGCACACTGTCCGCTGTGCAATGCGAAAGCAGGCGATCTGTGCGCGTATCCGAGTTGGCGCATGGTGATCGAGGTGCCAAGCGGACTCGGCATCCGTCACTACGTCGAACGCTACGGGTAGGCGAGGCGCTGGTGCGCGACTGATGCCCTGTCGGACACTGTGGCCACGACGACGCCTAAGCGTAAGGATCGCGAGCGGCGCGCCCGCACCCGCGCAGCGGAATCTGGGCGGCGCGGAGAGTGGCCTCGTTCGATGCTTGGGCCGCGTCTCTGGAAACGAGGCCACTGTCGCGCGCGTTTCGGGCGTGGGTCTGGCCGCGATCAGGCTCCGGGGCGGCGTTTTCGTGCAGGAGGCGGAGTGGCTGCGGCCGAGCGGCCGGGCGGTGGCGGAACGGCGCGAGCCGTAGTCGCGCTGCCGGATTGCTCCGGGTCGCGGAACGGAGCGTCGTACGAGCATCGTCGAGAGCACTCGGACATTGCGGGGGTGATGCCGGATAGGCACGATGGCGATCTGCTTGCGCGGGTGTGCAGCTCCAAATGATGGTCGGCGCAGTTTTGGATGCGTTCGCGTGGGACACGCATTTGCTCGTTGCTAGCCGGTCGGGGGCGTTGGGGCGTTGGGGCCTTGAGGCAGAGGCGGCAGGAGAGAGCAGCGTGGAACGTGTTAGCGGAGACGAGGCACGAAGGATGGGAGGCAAGGTTACGCAGAAGTGGGGTTTCGGCATGGCGCCGGTAAAACCCGAAGAGGCTAGCGCGCGTCAGGGGGCTTGCGAGACGTTTATGGGCGCCTTGGGTTCCGAGGAGTTGCCGGCGTCGAGCGACGAGCTCCTGTCGGCTATCAGTACGGTCAAGGGGCTGTTCAACCGCGTCGTTCGAGAGAACCAATGGGATTGGTTCACCGTAGCAGCCCACTTGGGTTACCCGTCTCGCCCTGTTTGCCGGGAGATCGCGCAAGAGAGCACGCGAATGCGAACCGCCATCAAGGATCGCGATACGGCGGCTTTCGTCAACGCTCGAGGCAATCTTCTGGACCTCCCAACCCGCCGCTGTCTCGCGGTACATGCAGGGCAGGCGCGAATAGGGGAAGAGCGCGGTGCCGGTTGGCTGTACGTGCTGTCGACGAGAGAGCTGCCGTCACTCCTCAAGGTCGGCATGACGACGCGTAGTGTCGAGGAGCGCGTCAAAGAGATTAACGCGGCGACCGGGGTGGCGGTGCCCTTCGGGGTTCGTCGGTGCTGGCGCGTGTCTAATCCGCGCGCCGCAGAGAAACTAGCGCATCAGAAGCTCGATGAGTTCCGGGTACGGGACGACCGGGAGTTCTTTCGACTCTGTTTTCGGGACGCGGTGCAACGCCTCGACTGTGCCGTGCGGCATAGCGGACTGGAGATACGCACCCTGGAAGCGCTGGGAGGATTGGCAGAAACAGGGTGAACTGAGTGAGGGCACGAGAGTGTCCGGATCCCACGGTTCTCGGTCGCGGGCAGACTCCGTGCACTCGCTTTTTCCCGCTGGACCGCCTGGATCAGCCCGCTCGCGAAAGTGCCCCGGCTAAGCGGTACGGGGCACTGCCGGAATCCGGCACCCTAACGGCGTGATGAAAGTCTGCGCCATGTATGCGGGAGCACAGTTTGCGATCGCGTAGCCGATCTGGCGCCCGCTGCGGACGTATAGTTCGCAGAGGTCGCGCCTCCTCTTCTTCTGCGGCGCAACGCCAGATCGCCAAGTGCTCTCCGCTCCAGCGCTTCTCCGGTTCCGCCAGACAGGCATTGCGGGCCGGGCCGTCGTCCTCCAGACACGTTGACGCGTGAGGGTGATCTGCATGCCGTGCGAGATCCCGACAGGCGTCGGCGGCTTCGCGGTCCGCTGGACAGTCGGGCGCGTGCGCGGACACCTGGAGCGTGACGAACAGTGCAAATGCGGCCAGCCAGGTCGGAGAAGCGGGGTGGCGGAGGGGAGGATCGGGCACGCCGGCGCGGGCCATGGCTGGTGGGGCAAGCGGTCGGATTGATGTAAGAATGGAACTCGCATTCGACCGATGCTTGCGATCTGTCGACGCTGAGCGGAATCGCGGGTGACTAGTCCGGTCATCCTCTTCGCACCCTGTTTCGTCCTCGCGGACGACGCCGGCACTGATCTCGCGCTTGCCGTTGTCGCGGGCGGCGGTTCCGTTTGATCAGTGGAACGTCTGCAACGCCTTGCGGGCGCCTCCCGTTGTGGTCAGCCGGGTCTGCTGGGGATCGAGGCGTCTCGTTGGGTAACCCGCGGTCTACCTGATCCGATGGCCCTTGTGAGGCTTCTCCCCAGTCGCAGCAGGGGGTTCGCTGACGCCGCCGCTGGCGGCTGCGCGCCCCGTTGTTTGACATGGCGGGGGAACCATCGATGCCCACGCTCTCGCGGGCACGTAGCTCAAGGAGCTACACGTAACTGGGGCGCACCCTACAGGCTGTCGGCGGGCGCGGCAAGCACTGCTTGGCGATGGTCGCGCGGTGTGCGTGGCGGGTCCGCGCACCAGATTGTGCGCGCATGGCGGCAACGCGAGCCCCCACGCTGGGGGAAGCGTCCGCAGGACCTTTTCCCAGCGTGGGGGCGAGCCGCGACTTTGTTCGGCCGTCTTGCGGCCTCGCGGCATCAGTGCACGGTGTCGCGTCCGGACCGCCGCGAACCGCTCCGGGGCGGCGCGCGGCTGCGCTTCCGGCGTGGCCCCGGGGCCGGCTGCGGCAGCCCGCCGGCTGATGCGCCGCCGGCGCCGGGCCTGTGCAGCAGGTCACGCAGGGCCAGCGCGGCGCCGTCGGCGCGGGAGCGTTCGGCATTGGTGGCGCGGCGCATCCGGTCGCGCTCCCGGGTCGCGGTGCGCAGGGAGCGGCGGATCCCGGCGCGCTGGCCCTTGACGGCGACCAGTTGACGCTGGGTGGCGGCGAGCTCCTTGTCGAGGCGCATGCATTCGTCGCGGGCGATGCCGAGCTGGTGGTCGCCGTACGTCCGGTCGAGCCATTCGCGATGGTGGCGGAGGGCCAGGCGGATGGGCGTTTGGGAGGCGAACAGGCCGATGGCGAGCGCCAGCAGGAGCAGTACGGTGGCGAGGATGCCGACGATGACCGAGTGCTGGACCAGGATCGACCAGTCTTCGAGGACGGTAGCGCCGGTGGCCTTGTCGACGAGCACAAGGCCCTCGATACGTTCGTGGGCGTCCAGGGCCAGCAGGACGGCGCCGGCGATCAGGGCGACAACGAGAAAGAACACGAACACCGGCTATCGGCCTCCCCCGCGACCAACGGCGCGTCGTCGACCCGCAGGTCGTCGCGGATCGGATGCGGCGGGCATCTCGAAGCCCCTGTCGCGGAGCGCCCGCTCAAGGCGGCGTTCGAGGCTGCCGTAGTCGTCGCGCACCGGCGTGCCCAAGAGGGCGGCCTCGGCGCGCGTGGCGAGCTCTCGGTAGCGGTCGCGCGATTGCCGGAGCCGATCGATGGTGCGGCTGGCGATGAGTTGTCGGTTTCCGTCGTCCACCGCGTCGTCGCTGTCGCCGGCTTCCTGTTGCGCGCCTTCGTGCAGTTGCCGGGCCCGGGCGAGCATGAGATTGACGAGGACCGCTTCGCGGCTCCAGTCGTCGGGTTCGCGGTTCATGTCGGCGCGGACGACCCGGTCGAGGTTCTCGACGACGTGCGGCCTGAGTTCCAGCTTGAGGCGCATCACCTGAGGTACGTCAGCGTTATGTCCCGGCGAAAGTGGCCGAGTTCCTGGCTGACGACCTCCAGCGCATCGGCGCGCAGCAGGATCCGCTGCAGCTCCCGCATGCGCTCCTGGGCGTAGCTGTGGCGCAGGCCGTGCGCGCCGCGGGTCCAGCCGAGCGCGCGTTTCGAGGCGCCCGTGAAGCTGGCGCCCCAGGCGGTGCCGGCGGCGAGATCGTAGCGCGACGTGTAGTGGATGCCCCGGTCCGTGACGCGCAGCGGTGCGTCGCGGCGGCGCTCCTCAAGGCGGTCGGCCAGATCGTCGGGGACACGCACGACCCGGATCAGCCCGCCCTTGCCGACGACCGTGTAGTCGCGCCCCGGCCGGTCGGCGAACTTCTCCGGGCGCGCGGGGCGGACGTCGGGCGGCTGCTCGTCCGGGCGGGCGAGTGTGAACAGCTCGTGCGCGCGCAGTCCGGCGGCGTGGACAATCAGCGTCGAGAGTCCGTTGCGTGCGTTCTGGGCGGCGGCGACCATGTGCACCTGCTGCGGGGTGTACGCCCGTCCCCGCTTCACCTGCGGCTTCAGGGAGCGCACCACGGTCAGTTTGTCGCCTGTTGGCAGGTGCCCGTAGACGTGGACCAGCATGGCCTGCAGGGACTGGCGGTGCAGGTCGAGGGCCTTCTGGCCGAGCTCGGCGGTGCGGCCCCTGAGGTAGTCGACGGCGGTGTCGGGCCGGAGATCGCGCAGTTCGAGGCCGTCGCGGCCGATGCGCCTAGCGATCTGGAGCAGGCAGTCGCGGTAGTTGGCGACAGTGCGCACGGAGGCGGGCCGATCGGGATTGCGGCGCAGCGCGCCGAGGTTGATGAGGCGGCCGATCACGGCGTCGGCCTGGCGCTCGGGGGACGGGCCCTTCCTGAACTTCGCCACGGCGTCAGTCGGCCGCGTGGCGCCGCAGCCAGCGGGCCACCGTGGAGTGGTTGACGCGGACGCGGCGGTGCCCGAGCCAGCGTTGCAGTTCGGCCGTCGTGCTGCCGGCGTCGTGCAGCGCGAGCAGTTCGCGGGTGTAGCGGTCGAGGCGCGAGGGTGCGTGACGGCGCCGACGCCGCGAGCGCGTTTCAGTCTTCAGGCGCGCGGCCTCGGCGGCCGCGTCGAAGGCGTCTGTGTGGGCAGGTTCGGGCACGCGGTCCGTCATCCTCGGGATCGCGAACGCGGCCGTCCGGCGGCGGGGAAGATCGACGACAGGTGCATGGCTGCGAATCCAATCACGAAAGCGGGGTGCCGTGTCAATAACTTTATGTTTATCAAACGGTTAACGAAACTCATGGACGGACACCAACCGGAGCTTTTGGACATCTTGTGCGCACGTGTGACGCGGCTACGGGGTACTTAGCCCGCTACGCGGCAGTTTGCGCGGGGCGCTGGCGGGAACTTGTCAGTCAGAGCAGGTCGCCACTGTTTCGGGGAGCCGGTGCCGGCTGTTGTCAGTGCCGCGGCGTCTCACGGCCCAAAGCGGTTTAGCCTCATTGGCGCCTGTTGCGTCCGCCCGTGCGCGCCTCCAGTCCTCGGGCCGGTGTCGGCGCGGCGAGGTATCAGTTGACACCACACCCTCACACCCTCACGCCCTCAACGGGTACGCGTGCATTGCAGTTGATGGGTCGCGGCGTATGATGCCGGTTTGGCTGTCCACAGACCGAAGGATCCAAGGGAGCGTTGTGGCGAAGCGAGTGAGCATCATCAACTTCAAGGGCGGCGTTGGGAAGACGACGCTCGCTTTCAATTTGGCTGCTGGACTCGCTAGGTACCACGCCGCGCGAGTGCTGGTCATCGATATGGACCACCAGAGTAGCTTGTCCATTGTCTGCCTCGGCAGCGATGGGTGGCACGAGGTGGCTGACGCAGACGAGACGGTGACCGGCGTGTTCCGCAACTTCCTCGGCTCAGACCTGCCCGACGCCGAAATCGTGCATGGAGCGAGTTTCGGTGAGCATGACTCCTACGGCGAGCTAGTCGAGATTGTGCCGGCCTCACTCGATCTGGATGACATCGAGATAGAACTGACGTCGTCCCACCAAGGAAACGCGATACAGTCGGAGTGGAACAAGCGCACGCTGATGTGTCGATGGCTGGAGGAGACGGAGTTGGACGACGATTACGACTACATCATCTTCGACTGCGCACCCGCAACGAAGATTGTCTCGCAGAACGCGATAGCAGCAAGCCACGGATACATCGTGCCGATCGTCCCCGAGGCCGTGATGGAACGAGGAGCGCCTCACCTTTGCGACATGATTCGGTCGGGAATTGACCGTAAGTTGCAGGCACTGGCGGAGATGGGGGAAGAACGCGCCACGTTCGTTCGCGAAACACAACTGGTCGGCTTGGTGGTGACGCGAATACAGGTTGCCGGGAGAGCGGAGTCCGGCTACACAAACGATCACACGCAACATCTGCGGTCAATGCAGAGGCTGTGGCGTGACAGGCTCGTCGAACCGTACATTCACCAAGGCACAGGCGTTGGCGAAGCGATGACCGACCGCGTTCCGGTTTACGACCGAGGTTGGAGCCAGAACGTCGGTGGGCGAGGGATTCACCGGCAGTTCAAGCACTTGACGGACGAGCTCAAAGCTCGAATGGACCAATTGTAGAGCACAGATAGACTAATGGACGGAGCAAAGAAAGCAGACGAGTCGACGCGAGGCCTACTGATAGGGGATCTTGCCAAGCATCTGGCTCGGTTGGCGGTCGTGGAGCACGACGAACGCACGGGTAATCCGTCTCTCAGCAAGGGCTTGACGCTTCTGGTGGATTGCCTGCGCCAGCAAAAATCTCGACCGGTAACCGACCTTGTCGAGCTACGACTGGAGCGGTGCGGTCCAAGCGTTCCACGAACACGCAAGCCGTCGATTGAGCTGCCAGGCGGGCTTGACACATTGGAATGGGACGCGGTGGTCGCGATCTTAGACAACGAGCAGTATCAGAAGAAGCAGCTCATTGAACTGGGTGAGAGACGATTGGGCATCCCGCCGAGCAGATTGTCTCGTCTCAAGCGAGCGGATGCGATCGCATCGATTCGGGCAGCGCTAGACAACGAGAAGGCACTGGCAACGATTGGACATCACGCCCGCTTAACCGGGGAGCGCCGTGCTGGCTGAGCACCGGTCGGTAGCACGCAGGGTGCTTTCGACGCGACGATCGTGATGTTCAAGACTATCGGGCTGTTCTCAAGAGGATGGTTCGCCGCGCCGCGACGGGGGGTCCATCTGCCCCCGGGCCACAATCTGAAGCCAGAGACTCCTTGCGCTACGGACGAGTCCTAGGAAGTCTCATGAAGGAACGGCTTGCCCAGATCGGCGTCGGAATCGCCGTGGTTGCCTGGTTCGCCTTCGGCGCCGTGCAGTGCGTCCGAGAGTCCATCGTTACGGTGCCGCCAGGACCCCATTTCGACAACGAGAAGCTGGCCAATGGCGACATCGAAGAGCTGGCCAAGTTCGTCGATGGGGCGCCTCCCCTCGAACCGAGCGTCATTCTGACCGGCGTTATTCCACCCGAGGCCAGAATCCTGGGTGCTATCGTCCGTGCGGACGGGCTTCCGTGCGATAGCGTCGGGGTGGTGCGTGCTCGGTCGGAGCGGGAGTTTCGCATCGCGTGCAACGCAGGCTCCCTGCTCTACGCGGTCACCGAAGCGGACGACGGACGTCTCAGCGTTGAGGTTTTCGTGCCCGACGACTGACCTCACTGGTCGTCTCCCATGTCTAGCACTACTGGCTCGGGATGCTTGCCTCCCGGATAGGAAATCTGCCTGACTTCGCCGGTGCGTAAGTTGCGCGCCGCATGCGGAAACTGCTTGAAGCGACACCACGCTACCGAGGCTCCCTCCACCGCAATTGGCTATCGTACAGGTGTACAGAGGTGCGTAATGGCCGACGAGGAGAGTGCACTGAAATCGAGTTCGCGGCGGGAAACGGCCGACCAGAGCTCTCCGCAGTCAGGCGATGGTGTTCATGTTGTAGGGGTTCTTTACCACGCGGTTCGGCGCGGACGGTCGGACCAACGTTGCCGGCGCGTTCGTCAGTTGGCGCGGCCGGCGGACCCTGATGGGGCGTCTACTGGCTGCCGCCGACGTAATCCGCCCACGCCTGCATGACGGGCCGGCGCTTCTCCAGCAGGTCATCGCGGGCGTAGGCGCGCACGGTCTCGGAGCCTTCCACGTGCGCCAGGGCGAACTCCGACAGCGTCTCGTCGACGTCGTGGTTGCGCGCCCAGTCCTTGAAGCTGGAGCGGAACCCGTGCGGCGTCGCGTTGACGCCGAGCCGCGACACGAGCCGCAACATGGCGTTGTCCGGCAGGACGCCGCCGCCGCGCCCGGCCGGGAACACCGGGCCGCGGCCCGGACCGAGCTTGCGGGCGCGCTGCAGGACCTCCAGTGCCTGGCGCGACAGCGGCACGCGGTGCGCCTTGCGGGCCTTCATCTTCTCCGCCGGGCGCGTCCAGACGGCGGCCTCGACGTCCACGTCCGCCCACGCCATGAAGCGGATCTCGCGCGAGCGCGCCGCCGTCAGCACCAGCAGCCGCAACGCGAGGCGCGTCGCCGGCGGCGTGCGCGCCTGAGCGTCGGCCCTGGCGAGCACCTCCGCGACCTGGTCGTAGGGCGCTGCGCGCATGTGCTTGCGCTCCACCTTGCCCGTGCGCAGCGACCTGACCACCGCCTTCACGGGGTTGGGGGCCGAGTAGTAGCCCTCTATGCGCGCCCACTCGAGCGTCTGCGCGATGCGGTCGCCGGTGCGGCTCATGGTGTCCATGTGTCCGGCCCCGGCGATCGGCGCCAGCACGCGCTTGACGTGACGCGCCTCGACGGCGTCCACCGGCAGGCGGCCGATCTTCGGCAGCACGTAGTCGCGCATGGTGTGGCGCCACTTCTGCTCCAGGCGTCCCGAGGCGCTCCAGCGCGGCAGGTTCTCGGCCCACGTGGCCTGCTGCGCCTCGTCGAAGGACGGCACGCGCATGCGGCGCGGATCGCCGCCGCTGCGCGCCTCCCGGCGGTTCTCGAGGGCGACTTTGCGCGCCTGCGCGAGGCTGACATACTCCGCGCTGTCGGGATCGGCGCTGCCGAGGCCGATGTCGACGCGTTCGCCGTGGATGGTGAGGCGCTGCACCCAGGAGCGCGCGCCGGAGCGCTTGACGTAGAGCATGAGGCCGTTGCCGTCCACGTAGCGTCCTGGGGTGGCATGGCGGACCTGGGGGGCGCAGAGCTGGTTCCTGACGATGCGGGGCATGGGTGTAGGCCGACTGGGAAGTGTGTGGCAGCCTACCTCAGAATATGTATGGAACCCAACGGTTCCAACGAAAATGGTGCGTTCCCCTGCTATCCGGTGACGACTTCTGAGCGGTTGTTGCTATAGGAAGATGCTAAGGAAATCTTCTTTTTATCAGAGTGTTGTGAGATAGGGAGGACCCACGATGGCGCACGAGACGCCTGTGGGTCCAACCCGTGGGTGGGAAGGGGCTTGTCCCCTCCCGTCTCGAATTGACGCACGATGCCGACGGGCTCGTCCCCGCCCGTGCTGGGAGCTTGCACGACTCTGGCTCGGGCCGCCACGAGGGCGGCCCCTACAAGCGCAGTCGAAGCTGGTTGTCGCGGCGTCCGCCGTTGGCGCCGCGCAGTTCGTTGCGGCTCGAGAAGTCGAGCTGGTAGTAGCTGCCAGCCTGCTGCAGGCGCCGTGGGTGATACCGCTCCTCGGGATCCTCGCGTCCCTCGAGGCAATGCAGGATCGCGTCGGCCAGGAACGCCTCGATCTTCAGCACGACGATTTTCTGGCGCAGCCGCCCCTGGTCGTCCCGATTCAGCACGTTCGGCAGGGTGTTCGTCGTGGCGAACTCCGTCAGGGCCCCCGCATGCAGGTTTTCCCGGGCCTCCGGGGAGATATAGGTGTGCGTGCAATAGAAGTAGATGCGCCGCGGGCGTGTTTCCTCGTTCTCGTGCAGGAGGCTCGCGGCGGTGGCGATCGTGCCTCCCGTGCGGACCATGTCGTCGAGAATGAAGACCTCCCGGTCCTTCAGCCGGTGCGCGTTGGCCGGCAACGTCATCTCCACGTTGCGCTGGCCGTGACGCTGCTTCTCGAGTACGACGACCTCCGCCTCCCGCAGTCCGGTGAACCGCCGCACGCTGCGCACGAACTCCTCCGCGCCCTGGTCCGGCGCGACGAGCCCCACGTTCTCCCCGAGCCCCTGCGGCCTGGCCACCTGCAGGATGTAGTGGGCCACCAGGTAGGCGATGTCCAGGTTGAAGAAAGGGGATCTGCCGCCGTTCGTGCCGAACACGTCGTTGTAGATCCTGCTCAACACCTCGGGCTTGTGGTTGTGCACCGCCACGACCTGGTCGACGCCCGCGCCGCGCAGCATCTGGGCGTATAGCTGCGCTGACGCCGGCTGTCCATCGAACTTCTTGTACGACTCCGGCCCGGTCATCTGGGGATGGTCGGTCGAATGGGGCCCCCGATCCTGGGCGGAGAAGAACAGGTCCGGTTCGACCAGCACTACGCGCGCCGCGCCGTTCTCCTTGGCCGCGGAGGCGATCAGGAGGTTGCGCATCGCCAGTTCCGAGCGGGTGTGCTGCGGCGACGACGTGGAGATGACGTAGACGCGCTTGCCCTCGAGGTGGCTGCCTATGCGCTCGAGATCGCTCGCATCGTTGATGAAGCGGGGACAGAACTCCGTGTTCGCAAACGTCTTCAGCGAGATGACGTCGGAGACCTGGGGTTCCTGTCCTACGTGGTGGGCGGTGTCGAGCGCGAAGGAGGCATCCGACCAGTTGGAGACGATCATCAGATCGTTCCGATAGTTCAGTCCGAGGTCCATCTTCCCCCTTTTGCGCCGCCCCGCGGCCGCTGCCTGATCAGGCGCCGAGCGTGCCGTTCCCAAGGGATCGCGCGAGCGCGATCATAACATCGCGAACTCGCGCCCCCGACCTTGGGTGGGCAGGAGTTTCGTTGGCGGGCAACGCCTACGTCGCAGGCTCCGACGCCGACAACCGGCCCTTGAGGTCTGCGACTTCGCGTTCCAGCGCGGCGACGCGTTGCTCGAGCTCCGCGAGCCGCCCGGCCCGTGGCTCGGCCCGGGCCGCTACCTCATCCTGTGCCACGGACTCGATCTCGCCCGATAGCAGGTGGTTGTACTGATGGTCGCGGCGTCCGGGGACGCGCGCGAGCCTGGCGACCACCGGACCGCCGTCCCTCTCCGCATCCATCAGGCGGCGAAGCGTCTCAACGACCGCGTCGTTATCCGCGAACGCATGGAGGCGCCCGCTCCGTGCCCGCAGTTCGCCCGGGGTCTGGGGACCGCGAAGGAGCAGCAGGCAGACCACCGCGTACTCGTCCTCCGCCAGGCTCAGGTCGCTGAACATCGTGTTGCACAGGCGCTGCCGGTACTTCACGACGCCGCTCCTGAAGTTCTCGTCGCTGGTGACCAGCGACTTCTCCTGCAGGTCGCGCGCCACCCGTTCGACCGTCGTGCGGTCCAGCGCCAACACCGGCTCCCGGCTCGACTTCTGGTTGCAGGCCGTGGTGAGCGCGTTCAGCGTCAGCGGGCACTGGTCCGGCGTCAATACGGCTTTTTCCATGAGGCAACCGATGACGCGCGCCTCGTTGGGGGACAGGTGGATACGGGACATGGCACAGACCGAACCGGAGCGGGCGGCGCACGTTAGACGGGCGCCGCGCGAGGGTCAACTCCGCTTCACCCGGGCTCCGGGTCCGTTTTCGCCTTGTACTCGCAGAGATCCTCGATCACACACGAGCCGCAGCGTGGCTTGCGGGCGATGCACACGTAGCGGCCGTGCAGGATCAACCAATGGTGCGCGTCGCGCTTGAACTCGCCGGGGGTGAAACGGAGCAGCTTGTCCTCCACCTGGCGCGGCGTCTTGCCTGGCGCGAGCCGCGTGCGGTTCGACACGCGGAAGATGTGCGTGTCGACGGCGATGGTCGGCTCGCCGAAGGCGGTGTTCAGGACGACGTTGGCCGTCTTGCGGCCCACGCCCGGTAGCGCTTCGAGCGCGGCCCGGTCCCGGGGCACCTCGCCGCCATGGCGCTCGAGCAGCAAGGCGCAGGTCTTCAGGATGTTCTCGGCCTTGGTGTTGAACAGGCCGATGGACTTGATGTGTCCCTTCAGGCGGTCCAGGCCGAGGGCCAGCATCGCATCGGGCGTCCTGGCCTCGGCGAAGAGCGTCCGGGTGGCGAGGTTGACGCTCACGTCCGTCGCCTGCGCGGACAGGATCACGGAAACGAGGAGTTCGAAAGGAGAGCGGTGAACGAGTTCGGTGGTGGGCGCCGGATTCGCCTCCCGAAGGCGCTCGTAGATCTCCTGGCGCCTGGCCCTATTCACGCCTGCATCTCTCCGGTCCACGGAAGGAGTATAGCCAACGGCGGCCCTCCCGCACCGACTCAAGGGGGCCCGTGACGGCACCTGCTATGCTCGCTCGCTCCCCGAGGCGAACCCTCCCATGCACATCGACAGGTTCGAGATCGTCCCGGTGCAGGTCAGCGCACGCACCACCTGGCTCCATATCCTGCTGCACACCAACCTCGGGCTGACCGGCGTCGCGGAGGCGTCCCTGGGCAACCGCCGGGAACTGCCCGAACTCGAACGGTTCTTCGCGCTCGTCAGGGATCGGCCGGTCCCGGACGTGGACACCTACCGCCGCCGCGGCAGATCGATGGCGGCCCGTGACGGATTGCGTGCCGCGACGGCCTTCAGCGCCGTCGAGCACGCCCTCTGGGACCTCGCGGGCAAGGCCGAGGGCGTGCCCGCGCATGCACTCCTCGGCAGCCAGCTTCGGGACGACATCCTCCTCTACGGGAACATCAACCGAAGGACGTCGGAGCGGACGCCCGACGGCTTCGCCGCGAGTGCGGAGCGGGCGGTGGCCGCGGGCTTCCGTGCCCTCAAGGCCGCTCCGTTCGACGGTTTCCCGCCGCGCACGGACCCGGCAGCCGTACGCGAAGCGATCGATCTCGGCATCCGCTGCCTCGAATCGATGCGTGCCGCGGTCGGACCGGACATCGCCCTCAAGGTCGACTGCCACAGCCACTTCACGGAGACGGAAGCCATCGAGATCGCCAACCGGCTCGAACCCGTGGGTCTCGACTGGTACGAGGAACCCGTACCCGCGACAGAGGTGGCGGCGACCCGCCGTATCCGCGACGCCGTTGCTCAGCGGCTCGCGGGCGGCGAACGGGGGTTTGGCGTGGAGGGATTCGCGCCGCTCCTCGACGAACGCGCGGTCGACGTAATCATGCCCGACACGATGCACTGCGGCGGTCTGGCCGAGGGACTCGCCATCGCCCGCGCCGGCGCCGACGCCGGTATCGCCGTCTCGCCGCACAACGCGCGCGGACCCGTGTCGACAGCCGCGGCGCTGCAGCTCTGCGCCGTGGCGCCAGCGGTCGAGAGCCTGGAGTTGCAGTGGGGCGAAGTCCCCTGGCGAGCAGGCCTGGTCGAACCTCCCGAACGCTTCGAAAACGGTCGTATGCCCATTCCCGACACGCCCGGGCTCGGGGTGACGTTGCTGGATCCCCCCGCCTGAGCGGCGGCCTCCACTACCGACGGGCCTACCCGGCCGGGTCGTACCAGATCGGCGAGGAAAATGCCCGTTCCTGGATGGTCGCCGCGATGCTCCCCCGCGGCGTCGTGCCGGCGCGGATCGCGTCCCACGTGGACCAGCGGCAGGTCGGGTTCTCGAGCACGCGCACGTAGTAGAACGCGCGCTGCTCGGGATCGAAGTAGGGATCGTGCCACAGGGTCGAGAGCTCGCTTGCCCCAACTCCTTCGGTAATGCTGCAGTCCGAGATGTCCACGACGGCGCCGTTGTCCGGACAGCGGTGGGTGCCCGGATCCACGGCCAGGCCGTCCGAGCAGGCGACGTCGTACACCCGCTCGTGCGAACGACCTTCCGCGACCCAACCTTTCACGATCTGCAGTCTCTGCAGTTTCGCCGCCTGCGGGTCCTGGGCCGCCCAGACCAGGAACCCCGGCGCCCCGGACTCCTGGCGCACGAGGTCCCCGCCCATGGGGACGCCCGACGCATAGGCCTGGCCGACGCTGGCGGCGTCCAGCATGTCCTCCGACAGCCCGTAACCGCCGAAGAAACGCAGGCGGATCCAGGTCCCCGTGGTCGAGTAGGTCTCCCGCCGGCGGAACGCATCGAAGATGGCGCCGCGGCTGTTTTCGTCGGCCCAGGCCGCCGCGAGACCCGATGCGCCGAAATAGATGTTGGACCCCTCGCGGTATCCGGGGATTTCTTCCCCCGGGTTCACCGGGACGGAGCCCCGCCCTACCGGGTCGCTGTCGAGGGTGCCCACCTTGCTCACGAAGCGGTCCTCGTCGAAGACCTCGCCGCTGTTGTGGGTGTCGCTCGACCCGACCACCCCGAAGCGATACGGGTTCACGCCGTCGCGCTCCTGCATCACCAGGCCGTTTCGCCATGCCTCCCTGGCATAGCTGCCCTGTGGTTGGCTCCGGAGGAGCGTGGCGACCCGGTGCGGCATGATCTCGAAGTCCGCCCACTCGTCGTTGGGGGAAAGGAACGGATGCGTGTCCGAAGTGCCCTTGATCTGGGTGTTCTCGATCAACGGCTCGTTGCGCATGCGCCGCGCCGCGTACGCGGCGTCGATCGGAGTGCCGTCGGTCTGCGTGAGCTCGAACATGTGGCCGTTCGAGCCGTTGGAGTTGTGGGGGATCGATATGACGTCCATGCCGCGTTGCCGCTGCAGGTCCATCCACGCCCAGAGGTCTTCCGGGTTCAGCGAGTCGAGCCGGGAGTACGGCATGATCGGGGCCGCGTCGCCGCGGAACACGACGTTCCGGTGCAGGTTGCCGCGGTCGGTAGGGTACGACGACGTGTATTCGTAGGCGATGAAGGTCGTGAG
>CBDBPN010000003.1:0-1580119 GCA_965208745.1 Pseudomonadales bacterium
GAGCGGGTCGGCCTCGAGCAGTACCAGATCCGCGTCGCGCCCGGGAGCGATGGCGCCCCAGTCGGCGGTTCGGAGGAACTCGGCTGGCGCGGTCGTTCCGGTCGCCAGGGCCTCGTACGGCGTGAGTCCGGCGGCGACCATGGCTTCGAGTTCGCGGTGGATCGAGAAGCCTGGCACGTTGAAGACCTGTGGCGAGTCCGAACCGAGGAGGACGGGTACGCCAGCGTCGTGCAGGGCGACGATGAGCCGCTTGCGCAACGCCAGGTACTCGGCGCCGGTCTCCGGCGTGACCGCCAGTGCGGCGCGCTGCACGCGGACGACGTAGTTCTCGCGCAGTTCCGCCGGCAGGTAGCGGAACTCCGGGCGCTCCGTCATGGCCCGCCACCCGTGCGCTCCGGTGGTGTTTTCCGAGAGGGTCTCGGTGGGCACGACGGCGCCGCCGAGTGCCCGCGTGCGCTCGGCCACGGCCGGGATCCGGTCCGGATCGACAAACGGAGTGAGCCACAGTCCGAAGGAAAACGTGCTGCCTTCCGGAACGTCGGTGTCCTCGCGCACGAGCGCGTCGAAGTACCCGTCGAGGTGGTCGACCGTCGTCTGGCCCGCCTCGAGGCTTGGCCACAGCCCCACGGCCGCGGTGACGTGTCCGGCGAAGCCGATGCCGACCTCGCGTGCCGCGGCGACGAGCGCATCGAACTCCTCGGCCGTCAACCCGGGGTGAATCTTCAGGAAGTCGTAGCCGTCGCGTTGCTGCGCCCGAACGCGCGCCGTCACCGCGTCCGGGCCTCCGGCCGTGCGCCCGCCGAACGACGGTCCGGACGTGATGAGGCGTGGGCCGAGCACGCGATGCGCGAGGAGATCGTCACGCAGGACCAGGTGGTCCGGGTGGCCGAGCATGCCGCGGGCGATGGTCACGCCGTTCGCCACCCACAGGAAGAGCACCTCGTCGCGATACTCCGGTTCGACGGGCACGTGCGCGTGCATCTCGGCGAGCCCGGGGATGAGAAAGCGGTCGGCGCCGTCGATGACAAGCGCCCCGTCGGAGATCTCCGCCGAGCCGCCGGCGCCGACGGCGACGATCCTGCCGTCGCGCACCGTCACGTCGCGATCCGTCAGGACGCCCGGTTCGAGCATCGAGATGACGTTGGCGCGGGTGATGACCGCCTCGTCGGCCATCGAGGCCGCGGCGAGGAGGGCGACGAGCAGGAAACGGACGTTCATCCCTCGCACCGCCCGGAGTACCGCGCTCGGTGGTTCAGCGGTCGCCGTAGCTGACGCCCATCCCGGCCCGGGCATCGTTGTTCACGCCGTAGGGCGCGATGGGGTAACGCAACCCGTTGCGCGACAGCCGGTCCAGCCCCGCGATGACCCCCGGCAGGAAATGCGGCGGCAGCGCCATCAGGAGTTCGTCCTCCATGACGCCCCCGTAGCGCCGCTCGGCGAAGCAGGGGATCGACAGGCTCGGCTCACCGGTCTTCAAGGCGCGCCCCCAGGAGTCGGCGCAGGCGGACTCGCCGACGCAGCCCCACTCGAGCTTCCGGTAGCCCGTCCACTGCAGGCCGTTGATGAACAGGATCATCTGCGCCGGCGTCGCGTAGATCATGGCGATGTCCGGCGGGTCGAGCCGGCCGCTCGCGAGTGGACTCACGGCCATGGCCTCGTACTGTCCGAACGGGACCACGTCCATCGAGTGCTGGTGCGCGGAAGCGTCCTCGAGAGTCTCGTACCACACTCCCGCCATGCGGTCGCCGGACAGCCAGTCGTCGTTGCGCGGGTGCAGCCCGATCACGGTGGAGCACTGCGCGCCGACCAGGTCGTCCGCGGTAATGCCGACGGTCCAGCCGTTGCGGCACGCCTGGCCGACGATCTGGTCGGTGGTGTGGATGCTCCCGGGCCGGCGGATCCGTGGCACGGCTGCCATCTCGGCCACGGTCTCGAAGAGCTTCATGCCGATGGGCGTGGTCCGAAGCCGCAGCAGGCGGTTGAGGTCGGCGACCAGTCCGGGCCAGTCCAGGGCCTCCAGGTCGGTGGAGATGACCTCGGCGCCCGGACGGGATTCCTCTGCCATGACGTCAACCCACCTTTACGCGTTCGAACTTCGGCGGGCGCTTCTCCATGAAAGAGCGGACCCCCTCCCGGAAGTCCGGCCGCACGAGGCTCTCTTCCATCAGCCGGTTGGTCTCCTCCATGGCGGGGCCGATCGGCATGTCGACGTGCTTGTAGACCTGCTGCTTCATGATCATGAGCGACAGCGGCGCCGCGGTGGCGGCAAGCTGACGGATGTACTCCTTGGCGTCGTCCACGGACTCGCCGGTCTCGCAGAGACGGTCGCCGAGGCCCATCGCCACGGCCTCTTCCCCGCCGATGCGGCGCGCGGTCCAGAGGATGTCCAGCGCCTTCGCGGGACCGAGCAGCCGCGGTAGGGTCCAGCTCATGCCGTGCTCCGCGACCAGGCCGCGGGCGGAGAACGCGGTGGTGAACTTGGCGGTCTTCTCGACGAAGCGCAGGTCGGAGAGCAGGGCATAACTCATGCCGAGACCGGCGGCGGCGCCGTTGACGGCCGCGATCAGCGGCTTGCGCAAGCCGAGCAGGTGGTCGTAGATGTGCGCGAAGTTGTCGCCCATGTCCGGGTTGCCGGGGTTGGCGGCCAGATGGGAGAGGTCTTCGGCCTCGCGTTCCCCGCCGCTGGCGGACAGGGTGTTGAGCGCGTTCATGTCCACGCCCGCGCAGAAGCCGCGGCCGGCGCCCGTCAGCACGATGCCCACGACGCGCTCGTCGCGCTCGGCCTCGGCGAGCGCGTGCCGGATCTCGGCGAGCATGAGGTTCGTGAAGGCGTTCAGGCTGGCGGGCCGGTTCATCGTGACGACGGCGACCGGTTCTTCCACCTCGTAAAGGATCTCCTGGTACATGCACATCTCCCATCCGTACACCGTGAAGGTACTATATGGTCGCCTTCCGAAGGACCGACGCCATGCCCATGATTCTCAATGAAGAGCAGAACATGCTCAAGGACACCGCGCGCGAGTTCTGCGCCGAGAACGCGCCGATCGCGCAGTTGCGCAGGCTGCGCGACGAGGACAGTCCGGACGGTTTCGATCGGGAGACGTGGTCGTCCATGGCCGAACTCGGCTGGCCGGGCATCCCCTTCCCCGAGGAGCACGGTGGACTGGCCTTCGGCTACAAGGGCCTGGGCGTCGTGACCGAGGAAACGGGGCGCAACCTGACCGCGAGCCCGCTCTTCGCGAGCGTCTGGGTAGCCGGCACGGCGGTGAACCTGGGCGGCAGCGACGCGATGAGAGCCGCGGTCCTGCCCAAGGTCGCTTCCGGGGAACTGCTGCTGGCGCTGGCCCTCGAGGAATCCCATCGCCACGACCCCTACGGCGTGGCGACCACGGCGACGCCATCGGGGGACGGCTACGTCCTGTCCGGCTCCAAGACCTTCGTGCTCGACGGCAACGTGGCGGACACGCTGCTGGTCGCCGCCCGGACGTCGGGGGAGCCTGGCGACCGCGACGGCATCACCCTGTTCCTCGTCGACGCCGGGGCGCCGGGCGTCGAGATCACCCGCACCCGCATGACCGACAGCCGCAATGCCGCGAACATCGCGTTCAACGACGTCGCCGCGGGGTCCGACACTGTCGTCGGCGAGGTGGACGGGGGCGCCGACGTGCTCGACCCGACCCTCGACATCGCGCGCATCGGCATCTCTGCGGAGATGCTCGGCTCGGCGCTCGAGTGTTTCGACCGCACCGTGCAGTACCTGAAGGAGCGTGAGCAGTTCGGGGTCCCCATCGGCTCCTTCCAGGCGCTCAAGCACCGCGCGGCGAACATGTTCTGCGAACTCGAACTCTCGAAGTCCGTCGTCCTCGAGGCCCTCACGGCCCTCGACGAGGAGCGAGACGGCGCCGAGGTCGCGAAGCTCGCGAGCCTCGCCAAGGCGAAGGTGGGAGAGACGTTCCACACCGTGTCCCGCGAGGGGATCCAGATGCACGGCGGCATCGGCATGACCGACGAGTTCGACATCGGCTTCTACATCAAGCGTCAGGCCGTGACGGAGCAGACCTTCGGCGACGTGAACTTCCACCGGAACCGGTACGGGGAACTCGAGGGGTACTGACCGCGCGGCGGAGGCGCCACATCCGGGACCGGGGGGAGACGGCATGAGACTGTTCGACGTTCGGAATCTCGGCAACGTGCTGGCATGCGCCGCGCTCGCCATCGCAGCCGGTTGCGGTACGGAACCCGGCCCGGCGCCACCGGCGGCGCTCGCGGAGGCTTCCTCGGACGGTTTTCCGGCGCGGTTGCGCAACGAAGTCGAAGGCCTGAAGCGTGCGACAGGCGAGGCGCCCACCGACGCCGCGTCCCTCGCGTCCCGGGCGCGCGTGTTGGCGGACTGGGTGGACGCGCACGCGCTGGCGGGCCGCCCCGGCTCGCCCTTCGCGCCGGACGTGCGGCGCTACGCGACCGTTCCACCGACCGGCGAGGCGGCAATAGCGGCCGGTGCCCGCGTGGATGCCCTCGTGCGCGAGTACCGGTTGCGCGACGAGGAACCGGAAGCGCTCGGCAGCCTGGCCGCGGACACCGGGCCCTTCGAGGCGGGGAGCCTCGCCACCATCACCCAGACGTGGACGGCGGGCAGCCGCGGCATAGCCCCGGGTGGCGGCATCTGGGTCGCGCGCCACTTCAACACCGTGTATGGGGCGTTCCAGACGCACGACCCGGCCGACGAGGACTACGTCACCGTCGCGACCAGCGATGCGGACGCGGTCTTCGAGGCGGAGACCATCATGGCGAGAGGCCCCCACGGGGGCTTCCGCGCGCCGGAGCCGGCGGTCGCCTTCCGCGTGACCGGGGGCGCGGTCGATCCGGGCGAGACCGTAACGGTGACCTACGGCGACACCTCCGGCGGCGGCCCGGGGCTTCGCGTCACCACCGTCTCCGGAGAGCACGTGCCGATGCCCCTGTACGTGGACATCGACGGCTCCGGGGACTGGTTCATGCTGCCGCTGCAGCCCTTCGAGATCGTGGGAGCGAAAGCGACCGGGGTACACGGATTCGCCCCGAGCGTCGTGGCGGTCGGGGAACCGTTCGAGGTTTCCGTGCGGGCCGAGGACGACTGGTACAACCGCGCGACGGGGGACATCCCGGGCTTCGAGGTGTGGGTCGACGGCGCGGTCGCCGCGACCACCGCGGCGGGGACCGAAGCGATCCAGACGGTGGAACTCACCATCGACGAGGTCGGCTGGCACTGGATCGACCTCCGTTCGATGGACGGGGCCCTCGTGGGTGAGGCCAATCCGGTCCTCGTCGAGGAAGCGCCCGAGCGGCGGATCTACTGGGGTGACACGCATGGCCACTCGGGCTACGCGGAAGGCATCGGCACGGTCGACTACTTCATGCGCTTCGCCCGCGACGATGCGCGGCTCGACTACGTCACCCACTCGGAACACGACACCGCCCTCGACGAAGCCGAGTGGCGCCTGATGCGGGACACCGTCTCGCAATACGACGCGCCCGGCAGGTTCATCCCGTACCTGGGCTACGAATGGACCGTGCGCGCCTGGACCGGGGGCGGACACCACAACGTGCTCTTCCGCACGACGGAAGGGCGGGAGCGCGTGTCTGCCCTCGAGTACCCAACGCTCTCGAGCCTCTACCAGGGGCTCCGGGAGAAGCATGACCCGGCGGACGTCGTCGTCATCCCCCATGCGCACAATCCCGGCGACGCGCGCAACTCGGACCCGATCCTCGAGCCGCTGATCGAGGTGATGTCGATGCACGGGACGTTCGAGTGGTTCATCCGGAACTACCTCGGCAACGGTCACCAGGTCGGCTTCGTGGCGGCCTCCGACGATCACCTGTCGCATCCGGGTTACGCCGCCCCGAGCCGCAACTCCCTCGCGCAGCGCGGGGGGCTCGGGGCTGTCCTCGCGCCCGAGCGCACGCGCGACGCGATCTTCGACGGCATGAGGGCGCGCCGAACCTATGCCACCACGGGCGACCGCATCATCCTGGACGTCAGCCTCAACGGGGCCGGCATGGGGGAACGCACCGACTTCGCGACGGAGCGGACCGTGCGAGGCCGCGTGATCGGCACGGCGGCGATCGACACCGTCACGGTCTTCAAGAACGACGCGCCGATCTGGTCCAGGGATCACCTGACGGCGACGGGCGCGGCGGCGGAGAGTTCGACCGCGCTGCATGTGTCGTTCCATTCGGACGCCACGCCGCTCCACTGGGGCGACCCGCCGCGGGGCTGGCGGCACTGGCAGGGCACTCTGACGCTGCTTGGCGGGACAGTCGTCGACGCCCGCCTCACCGACGAGGTCAACCCGAACTGGCAGTACCTCGAGCAAGACGGCGACGAGGTGCGTTTCCGCACCATCACCCGCGGCGACGCCAGCACCATCGTGTTGACCGTGTCGGACCTCTCCGACGAGGCGATGGTCGACATCCGCCTTGACGAGACCCGGGAGACCGGCTCGGCGCCGCCGATCTACCGGCCGCCGGTGACCATTGCGGCGACCGGCGTGCAACTGCCGGTCGCGCAGACGGTGGCCGGAGCGGTCCGCGCCACGATGCCGATCCCGGACTACGACGACTACGTCGAGCTGCGTCGCGTCGGCGCGGGTGCCCGGGACGTCGCGTTCGAGTTCACGGACACGTCGGCGCCGCGGCAGGGCGACTATTATTACGTGCGGGTGCTGCAGGCGAACGACGCGGGGGCGTGGTCGAGTCCCATATGGGTCGGCGGATACCCACCCCGGTGAAGGAGCGATGAGGAACCCCGCCACAGGGTGGCTGGTTACGGGCGCACTCACCGCAACGATGACGGCCGGAGCCGCGGAGCACGTCTATTTCGGGGACCTGCACCTGCACACGCGCTACTCGAACGACGCCTGGACCGGCGGGGAGACGCGCACCCCCGACGACTCGTACCGCTTCGCCAAGGGCGAACCCCTCGAGCACGTCGGGGGGACGGAGATCCAGCTCAACACGCCCCTCGACTTCCTCGGGGTGAGCGACCATGCCGAGATGCTGGGCGCCTTTCATTCCCTGGCGGAGCCAAGCCATCCGGATGCGGATTCCGCGATCGCCCGGCAGGCGGCGTCCGCGGAGCCGGACATGCTTCGGCAGGCGTTGATGGACTGGGCCCGGTCCATGCGCCACATCGACCCGAATCCCGTGCTCTTCAACCGGGCGCAGGAGGCCGACGTGTGGGGCGGGATCGTCGCGGCGGCGGACCGCCACTACGCGCCCGGGGAGTTCACAACCTTTGCGGCCTTTGAATGGACCTCGTCGATGCCGGACTTCGGCAACCTGCACCGGGTCGTGGTGTTCGAGGGCACGGACGATCTGCCGCATCCCTATTCGCGCGTCGACTCGATCCACCCGGAGGACCTCTGGTCGTATCTCGAGGCGCAACGCATGCGTGGCGTCGACGCCATCGCGATCCCGCACAACTCGAACGTCTCGAACGGCCACATGTTCGCGCTGACCGATTCCTTCGGCGAGCCGCTGAACGCGCACTACGCGGCGCGGCGGATCCGGAACGAGCCGATGCTCGAGGTCACGCAGCACAAGGGGACGTCCGAAACGCATCCCGCGCTGTCGCCGAACGACGAGTTCGCCGGCTTCGAGCTCTACACGCGCCTGCTCAGTTCCCTGGCCGGGGAGCGCTACAGCGAGCCGCGGGGGAGCTACGTCCGGGAGGCGTACCTCAACGGCATCGCGCTGCAGGCGAGGTCCGGCTTCAATCCCTTTCGCTTCGGGCTGTCCGGGGGCTCCGACTACCACTCGGGTGTCTCCGCCATCGAGGAGGACAACCTGAGCGCGGCGAGCGGGCCGTTCCGCGACGGCACTCCGGAGCAGCGGATGGCCCGTCCGGCCTCCGGGATGGTCACGGGCGCCTCCGGCCTGACCGCGGCCTGGGCGGACGAGAACACCAGGGAGGCCATCTTCGCGGCATTCCGCCGCAGGGAGACCTACGGGACGACGGGAACGCGGATCAAGGTACGGTTCTTCGGCGGCTGGGACTTCGAGCCGTCTCTCGTCGAGGCGGAAGACCGCACGGCGAGGGCGTACGCCGGCGGCGTCCCGATGGGGGGCGTGCTCCGGGGCGACACCTCGGGCGACGGCGACCCGTCGGGTGCCCCGACGTTGGCGGTCTGGGCGGCGAAGGACGCCCGCGGCGGCAACCTCGACCGGCTCCAGATCGTCAAGGGTAGCCTGCGCGAAGGCGTGGCCGAAGAGCGCATCTTCGACGTGGCGCTCGGCGGCGAGCACTGGCGCACGGCGGAGGGCGTCCGTCCGGTCGGGAACACCGTGGACCTCGCCACGGCGACGTACGACAACACGATCGGAGCGGCCACGCTGGCCGCGGTCTGGGAAGACCCGGAGTTCGACCCGGCGTCGCCGGCCTTCTACTACGTGCGGGCGGTGGAGATCCCGACCCCACGGTGGACGTTGTATGACTCCGTCGCGACGGGGATACCGCTTCCCGAGGGGGTTCCGGCGACCTTGCGGGAGCGCGCGTTCACGTCGCCCATCTGGTACCTGCCGACGCAGCGATAGCCCACTCCGTGGGTGGACGATATCCCACGCTAGCCGAGGCTGTTATCCTATATCCGCCACTGCGGCAGCACCTTAAGGTGCGGAGTTCCCGAAGGAGTTCGCGCAGGCGAAGACAGCATGACGGATAGCGTGGAACCAGGGCACATGGAGCGGGGTTCCGGACCCGCCACCCGCCGCAACGGCATCAGCAGCGAGATGGTGGCGATCCTGACCATGGGTGTCGCGATATTGGGCGTGTCCCTCGCGAGCTGGACGACGCTGCACGCGGAGATCGCGGATTTGCGGCTGGAAATGCGCGCGGGCGACGATCGGCTGAGGGCGGACCTGCAACGCCAGATGGACCAGCTCCGGTCCGACATCGGCGCGGTGGATCAAAGCGTCCGCAGGCTGGACGACCGCATGCGGGCGGTAGAGACGCGACTCGCGGTGGTCGAGGCGCACACCGGGGCCGCCGCCATCGCTTCGACAGGCGAGGGCGGGGAGGTCTGACCGGCCGGGCCGCTACCAGAACCCCGCGACCCGGTCGATCACCCAGAAGCTCGCGATGCCTCCGAGGCCGTAGGCAGCGGCGCGGTCCAGGTACCACGACCGGGCTTCGAGGACCCGGTAGGCCAGCCACAAGACAGTCCCCGAGACGCTCGCGAACGCGATCTGGCCCGCCTCGATGCCCACGTTGAACAGGAACAGCGTCATCGGCACTTCGCCAGGTGGCAACCCGGTTTCCGCCAGGGCGCCGGCGAAGCCGAACCCGTGGATCAGACCGAACGCGAAGGCGACCGCCCACGGGGGCGTCAGCCGGACGTCGGCCGCACGGCCGCGGCGGGCGACCTCGAGCGCCAGGTAGACGATCGAGAGGGCGATGAACGCCTCGACCGGAGGGCCTGGCACCCGAACGACGTCGAGGACCGTGAGCGCCAGCGTCAGGGAGTGCGCGAGCGTGAAGGCCGTGATGGTTGCCACGACGACGCGTACCCCCCGGACGAGCAGCAGGATGCCGAAGACGAAGAGCAGGTGATCGACGCCGGAGAGGATGTGCTCGACGCCGAGCAGGAAGCGTTCGGCGATGCCCGCTCCCGGTTCGCCCAGGACGATTTCGGCGAACGGCTCCGAGACGATGCGCGTCGTCAGGTTGCCGGCCCGGTCCTCGATACGGACAAGGGCGTCGACGATACCGGCGTTCCAGACCCCGAGCGTGGGCGGTGGACCGTCCACCGGGCAGGCGATGCGCCGCTCGAAGGAGACGTGGTCGAAGCGTTCGACCCGCCGTATCGGCCCGATGTCCTCGCAGCCCTCGGTCAGCGACAGCTCGATCCCCGGCAGCCGTTCCGCGCCCGGCGCCGTGCGCATCGTCAGCGCGTACGAGCCCTCGGCGACCTCGCGGACCTCGACGATGGCCATCTGCATGTCGTGCGCGTGCAGGACGCCCGCGGACGCGACGAGCAGCAGCACGGACGCGGCGCGGCGGATCAAGGCGCGTCCGCTTCCCGGGATGCGTTCCCCCGGTCCGTGACCGGGGCCAGGGGCGCGATGCGCACGTCATAGGCGGATCGCAACCGTTCCAGGCGCCGTTCGCGGTCCCGTTCGATCTGCTCGCGTTGCCAGTCGAGGTGCACCTCGTCGCGGACTTCGTCGAACGGCCTCAGGCGTGGCGTGGTGTACGTGTGGATGCGGACGAGGTGCCAGCCGTAGGCCGATCGCACGGGACCGAACCAGTCCTCCGTATCGGCTTCCGCCGCGGCCACGACAGCGTCGCGGAACGTGGTGCCGAAGTCGCCGACCAGCCGCTGCGGGTTCGGCAGGGTCAGCAGCTTCGCGCCGTGGAACGCGTCATCCTGCACGGGGTCGCCCGCCAGCAGCCGTTCGAGGGCCGTCGCTGCCGCTGCCTCGGCTCCTTCGCCGCGCCGGTCGCGGCTGAAGAACCGGTGCGACAGCGTCAGTTCGGCGGGAAGTCGATAGCGGTCCGCATGGGTTTCGTAGTACGCCGTCAATGCGCTCTCTTCGGGGACCGCCAGGGCGGCGAGGTCGGCCCACGCGATGGTGAGCTTCTGCCCGAGGCGCCGGCGTACCACCGCGTCCCCGCGCTCGAGGCCCATGGCCACGGCCTCGCGGTAGAGCAGTTCCTCCTGGACGCGGGCGTCGGCCAGCCGCGCGAGTTCTTCGACCGACGGGGGCCGGCGCCACTGCGCCTCCCACTGCGCCGCCAGGCGGGTCAGTTCGTGGCGGTCGACCTCGACGATCCGGTCCCGTTCCGGCCCGTCCGGACGGGTGACCTCGTACGCGCCGAAGAGCAGCACGCCGATGGCCGCGAAATGGAGCAGCGGCTCGCGGACGAGCCGCCGGGCGAGATTGGACGCCATGTGACCCCGGTCAGCGCTTGCCGTAGCCGCCTACCCAGATCGGGCTCGACCAGGCGATCGCATCGTTCGTCTGGGTGACGCGCACGTAGTAGTAGTCGCCCTGCAGCGTGCCTGTGTCTTCCATGGAGAAGGTCAGGTCGCGCGGGCCGTCCGTGACCACGCGGCGCAGCACGGCGCGGTCCGTCCAGGGACCGATGGGCAGTTCCACCGTGGTCCGCCCGCCCTCCATGTCGGCGATGCGGAGGGTGACCGAGGCGGCCGGGCACGAGGTTGTGATCGCCGAAGATGAGCGGAGCGCGCCGCCGGTCTCCCGCGCCTCCAGGAGATCGAGCGTCCACCGTCGCCGACTCGGCGACATCGCGGAGTTCCAGCGCGATCGAGCTGGTGTCCCCCCGGGTCTGGGTGCGGAACCGGAACTCGCCGGGCCCCGTCGCCTCGAACTCCGTCGCCGCCAGATCCTGGAAATCCTGCGGCACCGCCGATGCGACGGTGGCGCCGGAGACCTTGAGCGTGCCCTCCCAATGACGCCAGCCGCGGGGGTTGTCGCGGGGGTGCAGGGGCAGGGAGGAAGTCTCGAACGCGAGTTGATACCGTCCGTCGCGAGGTGCGCTGTCGCTCAGGGTCGCGACATCTCGCTCCCAGATCACGGCGTCGTTCTTCACGACGGTCACCGTATCGATGGGCGCCGTGCCGACGATCCGCCCCTCGATGCGGCGTGTCTCGGAGAACGGCACGCGCGTGCCCATCCGGGCGCCGTTCAGGCTGAAATCCAGCACGATCCGGTCGCCGTTGGTGGCGTACGCCTTGAGGTCCTTCATCGCGTCGAACAGCGCGTCGGTGGTGCGTTCCTGCGCAATCACCGCGCCGAGACCGCCGGTCTGGGAGAGGCCGCCCGGGAGCGGCGCGGAGTAACCGGGCTGGCTCAGGTGGTTGTCGCTCGCCGCCGTGAAGCCCACCTGGTGACCGTGGCTAAGGTACATGCGGCCGAACCACTCGAACGTCCCGTGGTTCGACATGATCTCGATGAGCGGTTCGAGCAGCGGGTCGTTCATCCGGTACTCGCCGTTCTGGTGGGCGTGCGGAATGACGACGACGTCCCGGGGGTCGTGGTGCGTGCGCAGCCCCTGATAGAGGGCGGAGAGGGTCGGGAAGAACTGCGCGCGGATCGGCATCCGGTCGTCGGGGGTGCGGAACATCACATTGTGATGTCCGCCCTGGCGGTTGCTCACGGTCCACTCGTAGCCGAGGTACGCGATGAACTCGCCCTCTTTCGTGAAGCGCCGGACGTTGTCCGCGAGGACGTTCCATTCGAAGTCGTCGGTCCAGATGTCGTGTTCCGAATGCATGACGTAGTCGAGGCGCGCGTCGTCCCGGGCCCACGTCATGAAACGTTCCGGTGTGCCGATGCCTTCGGCGAAGCCCGAGTGGCCGTGCGTGTCGCCCCAGTACACGCGGCGCTGCGGGTCGTCCTCGACGAGGATGGGGTTGGCCCCGCCGACGATGGCGCCGTCCGCGGAACGTATGGTGAACCGGTACACGCCCGGTGTGTCGAGGGTCAGTTCCTCGAGCATCTGGATGGCGGGCCCGCCGGCATCGAGGCTGCGGAAAGGCGTCCCGTTCAGGCGAACCTCCCAGCCCGGAATCTCCCCGGTGCCCCGGTTGTAGTACCGGTCCTGGGCGCGCACCGACATGTCGAAGGGCTCGCCGGCCGCAACCACCGAGGGTGCGAACCCGCGTACGCCCGCGGTCTCGGCGCCGGTGACGACGATGTGCTGGATGGGCAGCGTGAAGAACAGTTTCGAGCCGTCGAAGTCGAGGTAGAGCGGCAGCGGCATCCGGTCCGACGAGATCGTGGACATGCGCAGCCCGCGGCTGCCTCCGGTCGTGTCGCCGTAGGTGATCGTCACGGTGTCGCCCTCGGTGAGCGTGCCGGCATCCACGCGGAAGAGCAGCCTGGGCAGGGCGCCCCGGAATCCGCCGTGCATGCCGCGCAGGGGATGGCTGTCCACGGCGAACCGCACGTCCGGGTTCGACGTGGAGATCGATATGAAGTGATCGCCGGCCGGGTCCTCCGTCTGCAACCGGCCGTGTCCCGCCATGAAGTGCCGCGCCACGAGGAAGCCACCGCCGGTCTCGACCGGCTGCGCCCCGACGGTGTACGTCTGCGGCACGGTGACGAACGCGCCGGCGACGTGGGGACCGAGGCCGGCCGTCAGCGTCCCGAGCGCGTCGGGACGTTCGTCGAGGAGTGTGAACTCCCTCACGAAGGCGTCGAGCGTGGCGCCCGTTCCGTCGGCCGACTCGGGATAGGTCAGCACGGACATGCCCAGGAAGACCGCGTTCACGGGCAGGGTGCCGCCCGTCAGCGAGTACGCGTTCATCCAGTCCCAGAGCACGTGCATCCGCGCTTCGCGGGTGGGGGGGGCCGTGGGCTCGGCGGCGACCGCTGCCTTCAGCCCCTCGACGCGGGCGCGCAGCTCGGGGCTGAGGTAGTCCTCCTGCGCGAGGGCTCCGGAGGCCATGGCCAGCACCATGGCGCCCAGAATCCAGTTTCGCCACGTCGCCATGTCGGCTCCCCCCGAACGTCCTCTGTTCGGGCAGAGTATAGCGGCGGGTTCCCGAGCGCCGGCCGCCTTGGCCCGCGGGAGCAGCTACCTTGCACCGAAGGGGATGCGGAGATCCGTCATGCACAAGCGCCACGCCGCTGGCCTTGCCCTCGCGTTGCTGCTCGCAGGCTGCGGGCGCGGCCCGGAGTTCGTCGAAGGTCCGGCCGTAGCGCCCAATCCGAATCCGCGCGCACCGCTCGCCGCGGTGCTCGGCTTCGAGACCGACGTGCCGGTGACGACCGAGGTCGCGATCACCGACGGGGTCAACGCCTGGACGCTCGAATACGGTACGGGCGAGGAACCCGCCGCCGGACTGGCCCTCGTCGGCATGCGTCCCGGCCGCACGCACCGGATCGAGGTCGCCGTCCGCGACGGGGCCGGCGGCGAGGGCCGCGCCGGACCGTTCGAGTTCGAGACCCCGCCGCTGCCGGAGGTGGCACGGAGTTTCCCCCGGTCGAGACGCGCGTCAGCCAGGAGACCGCCCACTACAACGCCTCGTTCGGCATGCTGATGGCTCTCGACGCCGTCGGCGACGTGGTCTGGTACTACCGCACCGACTCCCGTATCAGCGACTTCGAGAAACTCGACAACGGCAACCTCGCCTTCCTCACGGCCGACAACCGCCTGCTCGAGATCGACTGCCGCTTTGCAGCGGGCGTGCGTCGTTGTAGGGTTACGGAAGGAGGAAACCCGCCATGCCAGACCTGTTCGACCGTCACCGCGTCATCGACGTGGACACGCACCTGACCGAACCGCCCGACGTGTGGACCGCGCGCGTATCGAGCAAGTGGAGCGACCTCGTCCCCCACGTCGAGCGCCGCGACGGCAAGGACGTGTGGCTGATCGGCGACGCCGAGGTCCTGAAGCCCGGCCTCGTCTCGATGGCGGGTTTCGACGGCACGGTACCGGACCACCCGGCCACCTACGACGACATTCCTCCCGCCTGCTTCGATGCCGGGGCGCGCCTCGGCCACATGGACGCGCACGGTATCCACGCCCAGGTGATCTACCCCAACGTGGGCGGCTTCGGCTCGCAGACCTTCGTGAACCGGCTCCCCGAGCCGGAACTCAAGCTGGAGTGCGTGCGCGCCTACAACGACTTCCTCGGCGAGTGGTGCGGCGCGGACAGCGAGCGCCTGCTCGCGGTGATGGCGTTGCCGTTCTGGGATCTCGCCGCGTGCGTCGCGGAGGTCGAACGCAGCGCCCGGATGGGGCACCGCGCCGTGCTGTTTCCAAGCCAGCCGCAGGACTTCGGGCAGCCCGCGCTCTGCGACCCGCACTGGGATCCCCTGTGGGCCGCCGCGCAGGATGCGGGGCTTCCCATCAGCTTCCACATCGGCGGGCAGGACCTCGGCAGCCTGGTGAAGCCGCCGGCCGACATCGGAACGAAGGCCAACTTCGCGCGTTTCTCGTCCCTGGCGTTCATCGAGAACAGCAAGGGGTTGGCCGAACTGATCTTCGGCGGCGTCTGTCACCGTTTCCCGCGGCTCGACTTCGTGTCGGTGGAGAGCGGCGCGGGATGGGTTCCGTCCCTGCTCGAGGCCTTCGACTGGCAGTGGCGGAACGGCGGCGTACGCGAGGAGCATCCCGAGTACGACCTCCTGCCGAGCGAGTACTTCCGGCGCCAGATCTACGCCTGCTTCTGGTTCGAGGAACAGATGATCGGCTCGGCCATCGAGCTGTACCCCGACAACATCCTCTACGAGACGGACTTTCCGCATCCGACGTCGATGTCCCCGGGCCCGGCCACGCCGGCGCTGCCTCCGCGGCACTACGCGGGGGAAGTGCTCGGGGCCCTTCCCGAGGCGTCCGTCGCGAAGGTGCTGCACGGCAACGCGGCCCGGGTCTACCACGTGCGCTGAGCCTGCCGGGGGTCCGCCGGCGGCCTTGCGCAAGCGCGCGGCGTCACGCGCCCGAGACGCCCGCGCCACGCCGTTCCCGGCCCCCCCGGTGGTTTGACATGCACAGGGCGCGACGCGAGAATGCGCGCCCTTTCGTGGACGCTGAGCGGTAACTTCCGCTAACGCCCCTGGAGACGCCATGGCGGAGATGCTGTCCGGTGCCGACATGCTCGTTCGCGCGCTCCAGGACGAGGGGGTCGACTACCTGTTCGGCTACCCCGGCGGAGCGGCGCTGCACATCTACGACGCGATCTTCAAGCAGCAGAAGGTCGAGCATATCCTCGTGCGCCACGAGCAGGCCGCGACCCACATGGCGGACGGGTATGCCCGCGCCACGGGGCGTCCCGGCGTCGTGCTGGTGACTTCCGGCCCGGGCGCGACCAACGCCATCACGGGGATCGCCACGGCGCACATGGACTCGACGCCCATCATCGTCATCTCCGGACAGGTGCAGCGTCACCAGATCGGCACGGACGCCTTCCAGGAGACCGACATGGTCGGGATCTCGCGGCCGGTGGTGAAGCACAGCTTCCTCGTGCAGGAGGCGGCGGAAATCCCCGAGGTCGTGCGCAAGGCGTTCTACATCGCGTCGAGCGGCCGTCCCGGGCCGGTGGTCATCGACATCCCCAAGGACACGACCGATCCGAACGAGACATTCCCATACGAGTACCCGCGGGAGGTCGAACTCCGTTCGTACAACCCCACGACCCGCGGTCACGGCGGCCAGATCAGGAAGGCCGTCAAACTGCTGCTCGGGGCGAAGCGGCCGGTCATCTACACCGGCGGCGGCGTGGTGCAGGGCGATGCCGCCGCGCACCTCACGGAACTCGCCCGGCTGCTCGACTTCCCGGTCACCAACACCCTGATGGGCCTCGGCGGCTTTCCCGGCACGGACCGCCAGTTCCTCGGCATGCTCGGGATGCACGGCACGTTCGAGGCGAACATGGCCATGCATCACGCCGACACCATCCTCGCGGCGGGGGCGCGTTTCGACGACCGCGTGACGAACGACCCGGCCAAGTTCTGCCCCGACGCGCGCATCGTCCACCTCGACGTCGATCCCGCTTCCATCTCGAAGATCATCGCGGCGGACGTACCGATCGTCGGTCCGGCGGACTCCGTGCTCGCGGAGATGCTGCGCGTGGTCCGGCGGGAGCTCGACCGCGACCCCGCCGCCGTGGACCGGGGCGCCCTCGGGGCGTGGTGGGACCGCATCGGCGGGTGGCGGGAACGGCACGGTCTCGACCACGACCAGCGCCATCGGGGCGACACGCCGCTCCTGCCGCAGCAGGTGGTGCAGGCGGTGTACCGCGCCACGAACGGCGACGCCTACGTGACGAGCGACGTGGGCCAGCACCAGATGTTCGCGGCGCAGTACTACAAGTTCGACGAACCGCGCCGCTGGATCAACTCCGGCGGGCTCGGCACGATGGGCTTCGGCCTCCCGGCCGCGATGGGCGTCCAGTTCGCCTTCCCGCGGGCGACCGTGGTGTGCATCACCGGCGAGGGCAGCTTCATGATGAACATGCAGGAGCTTTCCACCTGCATGCAATACGCGCTGCCCGTCAAGATCGTGAACCTCAACAACCAGGCCCTCGGGATGGTCAAGCAGTGGCAGGACATGCAGTACGGCGGGCGCCACTCGCACAGCACCTATCGCGACGCACTGCCCGACTTCGTGGCCCTCGCGGAGTCGTTCGGACACGTCGGTCTCCGGGTCGAGAGCCTCGCCGAACTCGAGGCCGCGATCCCGCAAATGTTCAGCGCTCGCTACGCCGACCGGCTCGTGTTCCTCGATGCGTGGATCGACCCGGACGAGCACGTCTACCCGATGGCGGTCAAGGGCGGCGCGATGTCCGACATGGTGCTCGAACGCGACGGCGTCGAGCTCGACGGCGCGGAAGCCCCGGTCAGGTGATCGCACGGCGCATCATTGCCGTCCTGCTCGAGAACGAGGCCGGCGCGCTGTCCCGCATCATCGGGCTCTTCGCCCAGCGCAACTACAACATCGAGTCGCTGACCGTCGCGCCCACGGAGGACCCGACGCTGTCGCGCCTGACCCTGACGACCGCCGGCGACGATCGCACGATGGAGCAGATCACCAAGCAGCTCAACAAGCTGATCGAGGTCGTCAAGGTGGTCGACCTGACCGACGGCGACCACCTCGAGCGGGAACTCATGATGGTGAAGGTCCGGGCCGAGGGACTGCGGCGCGCGGAGGTCAAGCGGACCGCGGACATCTTCCGGGGCCAGATCATCGATGTCGCCACGGATGCCTACACCGTGCAGTTGACGGGCCCCAGCGACAAGCTCGACGCGTTCCTGCGGGCCATAGGCAACCAGGCCGTGATCGAGGTCGCGCGCTCCGGCGTGGCCGGGATCGGGCGCGGCGACAAGGTGCTGAGTCTCGGATAAGGGCGTCGTTGGACGGACGCCGGAGCCAACGGAGGAACAACCCATGCAGGTCTACTACGACAAGGACGCCGACCTCTCGATCGTGCAGAACATGCGCGTGACGGTGGTCGGCTACGGCTCCCAGGGGCACGCGCACGCCAACAACCTGCGCGACTCGGGGGTAGCGGACATCGCCATCGGCCTGCGCCCCGGGGGCGGATCCTGGCCGAAGGCGGAGAACGCGGGGTTTCGCGTGGCGTCCGTGGGGGAGGCCGTGGAAGGCGCCGATCTGGTCATGATCCTGACGCCGGACGAGCACCAGCAGCGCATCTATCGCGACGAAATCCTGCCGAACATCAAGGAAGGGGCGGGGATCGCCTTCGCGCACGGGTTCAACATCCATTTCGGCCTGATCGAGCCGCGCGAGGACCTCGACGTCGTCATGATCGCCCCGAAGGGGCCGGGACACACCGTCCGCTCCACGTACGTCGAGGGCGGCGGCGTCCCCTCGCTGGTCGCCATCGGACAGGATGCGAGCGGGCGCGCGCGGGACATCGCCCTCTCGTACGCGTCGGGCATCGGCGCCGGGCGGGCCGGAATCATCGAGACGAATTTCCGCGAGGAAACCGAGACGGACCTGTTCGGCGAGCAGGCCGTGCTGTGCGGCGGGGCCGCGGCCCTCGTCACGGCCGGGTACGAGACCCTGGTCGAGGCCGGGTACGCGCCGGAGATGGCGTATTTCGAGTGCCTGCACGAACTCAAGCTGATCGTTGACTTCTTCTACGAGGGCGGTATCGGCAACATGTGGTACACGGTCTCGAACACTGCGGAGTACGGGGGCCTGACGCGAGGCTCGCGCATCGTCACCGAAGAGACAAAGCGCGAGATGAAGCGCATACTCGGGGAAATCCAGTCCGGCCGGTTCGCCCGTGAATTCGTCGGCGAGAACCAGGCCGGCGCGCCCACCATCAAGGCGATGCGCCGCATCAGCCAGGCGCACGAGATCGAGCAGGTGGGCGCCAGGTTGCGGGCGATGATGCCCTGGATCGAGGCGAACAAGCTGGTCGACCGCCAGAAGAACTGACCCGGTTTTCCATGTCGGAACGGGAAGACGAACAGACGCCGCGCAAGGCGGCCGGCCGGGCCGGACGACGGCGCCTGCGGTCGGTGGAGGGCCGCACGCCGCGCGACCGGTATCGCCGGGGCATGGCGCTCCTGCCGAACCTCATCACGACAGGGGCGATGTTCTCGGGCTTCTTCGCGATCGTCGCGGGCATGAACGGGCGTTTCGTGGCCGCCGGCCTCGCCGTGTACGTGGCCATGATCCTCGACGCGGCGGACGGACGCGTGGCGCGCATGACCAGCTCCGAGAGCGCGTTCGGCGCGCAGTACGACAGCCTGTCGGACATGGTGGCGTTTGGCGTGGCGCCGGCCCTGGTCGCCTTCTCCTGGGCGCTGTCGAGCCTGGGGCAGGTGGGCTGGGTGGTCACCTTCGTCTACATGGCGTGCGCCGCGCTGCGCCTCGCCCGCTTCAACACCGAGGGCGGCGATCAGGCGAGCTTCACCGGGCTGCCGAGTCCGGCGGCGGCTGCCGTGCTCGCGAGCGCCGTCTGGCTCTGGAGCGAGGCGGCCGCAGGTCCGGCGAGCCTCGCGGCGGGAATCGGCACGGCGCTCGTGACGCTGGGTACCGGCGTACTGATGGTGTCCAACTTCAGCTACGCGTCGCTCAAGGCGATCAACCTGCGCGAGCGGGTTCCGTTCGTGACGCTGGTGGCGGTGGCGTTCGGTTTCGCCGTCGTGTTCGCCGACCCGCCCCGGGTACTGCTGGCCCTGTTCGGGCTCTATGCGCTCTCGGGGCCGGCGCGTTGGGCTTGGGACCGATTTCGCAACCGAGACAACAATTGATTTCAAACGGTTAAAGAATTATTTTTAGGTAGATAGTCCAAAATATGTGCAGCGCACCAATCCGTCCGAGCGAAGTCACGCCGAGCGAAGTCACGCCGGAACACGTCTACCTGTCGCGCCGCCGGTTCATCGGCGGCGGCGCGGCGTTGGCGCTCGGCGCCGGGGCGGCGCACGCCCTCTCCGAGGACTGGCTGACGGCCCGGGGGTTCCGGCCGGGACCGCCCATCGAGGGCGAGGAGACCACCCCGCTCGAGTACGCGACCGCGTACAACAACTTCTACGAGTTCGGCACGGACAAGGACGACCCCGCCCGCTACGCACACGAGATGACGGTGGACCCCTGGAGCGTGGAGGTCGCCGGGGAGGTCGCGAAGCCCGGCAAGCTCGGGATCGAGGATCTGCTGGCCGGCATCGACCTCGAGGAACGGGTGTACCGCCTGCGCTGCGTGGAAGCGTGGTCCATGGTCGTGCCGTGGATCGGGTTTCCGGTAAAGGCGCTCCTCGACCGCTTCGAACCGACGGGGGCGGCGAAGTACGTCGAGTTCACCACCCTGCACCGCCCGGACGAGATGCGCGGGCAGCGTTCTTTCTTCTCGGGAATCGACTGGCCGTACGTGGAGGGATTGCGGCTCGACGAGGCCAACCACCCGCTCGCGATCTTCGCCGTCGGCATGTACGGCAAGGTGCTGCCGAACCAGAACGGCGCGCCCCTGCGGCTGGTGGTCCCCTGGAAATACGGCTTCAAGAGCATCAAGTCCATCGTGCGCATCCGGCTCACGCGGCGGCGCCCGGCGACCACCTGGAACGACCTGCAGCCGCGCGAGTACGGGTTCTACGCCAACGTCAACCCGACCGTGGACCATCCGCGCTGGAGCCAGGCGAGCGAACGCCGGCTCCCGAGCACGCTGTTCTCCCCGAACCGCATCGAGACACGGATGTTCAACGGCTACGAGGAAGTAGCGCCGCTCTATGCGGGCATGGACCTGCGCCGGGACTACTGAAGCTCGCCGCTTCGCCGAACGGTTCCCGCAAGGACCGCGGTGAACGCCTCGGCCGTGCGCTACCGCTGGACGCAGGCCGGCCTCGTCGCGCTGCTCTGCATCCCGCTGGCGGTCCTCGCATACGACTTCATACGCGAAATCCGTCAGCCCGGCGTCGCATTCGGGCCGGACCCCGCCGAGACGATCGTGCGCTACCTCGGCGAGTGGGCGATCCGCATCCTGCTGGCGACCCTGGCGGTGTCCCCGGTCGCGCGGCTGCTGGGGCGACCCCGGCTGGTGCGCTTCCGCCGCACGATCGGCCTCGCCGCCTTCTGCTACGTCGTCGCGCACTTCGCGGGGTACCTCGTCTTGCTGGCCGGCCTTGACGCCGAGACGTTCCTCGCGGACTTCGGCGAGCGGCCGTACATCACCGTGGGCCTCGCCGCCCTCGTCCTGCTGGTGCCCCTGGCGGTGACCTCGACCCGGGGCTGGCAGCGGCGTCTCGCCCGCAACTGGCGCCGGCTGCATCGCCTGGTGTACGCGACCGGCGTCCTCGCCTGCATCCACCTGCTCTGGCTGTCGAAGGGCGACTACATGGACGCGGCGCTCTACGGCGGGTTGCTCGCCCTGTTACTCGGCGAGCGGGTCGCTCGGTACACTATGTCGCGGCGGCAGCGGAGAGGCGTATGAAGGACGGCGGCTACTGGCGGGCCAACCTGCGGCTGGTGGCGGGCTGTCTCGCCGTCTGGTTCCTCGTGTCCTTCGGCTGCGGGATTCTCTTCGTCGACTTTCTGAACGAGATTCCGCTCGGCGGCTTCCAACTCGGCTTCTGGTTCGCCCAGCAGGGCAGCATCTATGTCTTTCTCGTACTGATCTTCTTCTACGCCTGGCGGATAGGGCGGCTCGACCGCGAATACGGCGTCGAGGAAGACGAGGACGCCTAAGGGATGGAGCTGACCACGCTGACCTACCTGGTCGTCGGGGCCTCGTTCGCCCTCTACATCGGAATCGCGTTCTGGTCGAGGGCCCAGGGCACGGGCGACTTCTACGTCGCCGGCAAGCACGTCCACCCCGTCGCCAACGGCATGGCCACGGCCGCGGACTGGATGTCCGCCGCGTCGTTCATCTCGATGGCGGGGCTGATCGCCTTCCTCGGCTACGACGGCTCCGTCTACCTGATGGGCTGGACCGGCGGCTACGTGCTCCTGGCCCTGCTCCTCGCCCCGTACCTCAGGAAGTTCGGCAAGTACACGGTCCCGGAGTTCATCGGCGAGCGCTACTACTCCCAGACCGCCCGCGTGGTGGCGGTGATCTGCCTCATCGTGATCTCGTTCACCTACGTCGCCGGACAGATGCGGGGCGTCGGCATCGTCTTCTCCCGCTTCCTGAACGTCGACATCACGACGGGCCTCCTGGTCGGCATGGGGGTCGTCTTCTTCTACGCCGTGCTCGGCGGCATGAAGGGCATCACCTACACGCAGGTCGCGCAGTACTGCGTGCTGATCTTCGCCTACACCGTCCCGGCGGTGTTCGTTTCGCTCCAGGTCACGGGGGTGGCCATCCCCCAGATCGCGTTCGGCAGCACGGTCGCCGACGGCGGCGCCTGGTTGCTGACCACGCTGGACGGGATCGTCACGGACCTCGGTTTCCCCGCGTACACGGACGGCACCAAGAGCGGCATCGACGTGTTCTTCATCACGTTCGCCCTCATGATCGGCACGGCCGGCCTCCCGCACGTGGTGGTGCGGTTCTTCACGGTGCCGCGCGTGCGCGACGCGCGTATCTCCGCGGGCTACGCGCTCCTCTTCATCGCGATCCTCTACACGACGGCGCCGGGCGTGGGCGCGATCGCCCGCCTCAACCTGACCACCACGATGCAGACCGGCCCGGTCGGCGCGCCCGACGGCAACCTGGTTTACGCAGAGCGCCCGCAGTGGTTCCGGACCTGGGAGGAGACGGGCCTCCTGTCCTTCACGGACCACAACGAGGACGGCCGCATCCAGTACTACAACGACGCCAACCCGGAGTTCGCGGAACGGGCGGCGGAGTTCGGCTGGGAAGGCAACGAGCTGACCGTGGACCGCGACATCATCGTGCTCGCCAACCCGGAGATCGCCGGGTTGCCGAACTGGGTGGTCGCCCTCGTCGCGGCCGGGGGCATCGCGGCGGCCCTGTCGACCGCCGCGGGCCTGCTGCTCGTGATCTCGGCCGCCATCTCGCACGACATCACCAAGGGGGTGATCGCCCCCCGGATCTCCGAGAAACGGGAGTTGCTCATAGGGCGGATCAGCGCGGGCGTCGCGATCCTGATGGCCGGCTACCTCGGCTACGACCCGCCGGGGTTCGTGGCGCAGGTGGTCGCGTTCGCCTTCGGGATCGCCGCCGCGTCGCTGTTCCCGGCGATCCTGCTCGGCATCTTCAGCCGACGGGTCAACCGCGAGGGGGCGATCGCCGGCATGCTGGTCGGATTCGTGTTTACGGTGAGCTACATCGTCTACTTCAAGTTCGGTGTGAGCCCGGCGTACGGCAACGATCCGGCGAATTGGCTGTTCGGGATCTCTCCGGAAGGGATCGGGGGGCTGGGGGCGATGCTGAACCTGGGCGTGGCAGTCGGGGTGAGCGCCGTGACAAAGTCGCCGCCCAAAGCTGTGCGACAGCTTGTGGACGAGATTCGGACGCCTGCCCTGAGAGGTTCGAGGAGAGGGAGATGATCTACTGCGTGGAGGGCGTGCATGACTGGGGAGACGGCGAGCAGCGCACCGTCGAGCCGATGTTGGAGCTACTTCGGAGATTGGATTGTTGGGAGTATCGCCATACGACTTGCGCGACTCGGTCAGAACTTGAGTATCGCCTCCGGGAGGAGTGGAACCGCTGCCCAAAGGGCTCGGTGTTGTACTTCAACACGCACGGAGCCGCGGACCAGATTTGGCTTCGCGAGGATGACCAGGCAGTCAGCGTCCTGACCTTGAAGGAGTGGGTTGACTGTGATGGGTGTCACGTGCATTTCGGTGGTTGTGACACGTTCAGTGACGGCAAGGCCAACCTGAAGAAGTTCATGGATTACACGGGCGCGGTGTCCGTCTCGGGGTATGCCACTCAGGCAGGCTGGGTCGGTCCCGTGGCGCCGGGATTGACCCTCGAACTCCAGTTCTTTGGTTTGCTTACAGGGGTGAACTTTAGGAGGAAATCGAGGGACCGAACGGCAAAGCTGAGGAAGATTGAGAAGGACGTTCAGGGACGTTTCCCGGATTGCGCGTTTCGGATGCTGGTGAGTCGATACAAGAAGTCCTAAAGCTTTGTGGAACGGGCGTCCTGACGCACGCCGCCGTGGGGATCGGGTCAGTCTACGGTCGTCGGCTGGGCGATCCGCTCGTACATCACCACCCGCAGATGGTCCTCGGTCGCTTCGAACTCTGGCTCGGTCCCGTTGTGCTCGCGGAGCAGCGGGATGATCTTCCGTCGCACCCCCATGCCGCGCGCGTCGGCGTAGCCGTAGTCGCGCAGCACTTCCACGATCAGCGGGTTGCGTGGCGAGCGCTGGCCCGCGACCATCTTCTCGACGGTCATGGAGTTGGGTAGCGCTCCGGGACTCAGGACTTCCAGGCGGTCGGCATAGCGGACCACCTCGATCTCTTCGTAACGCGTCCAGTCGCGGTGGGCGAGCGCGTTGACCGCGGCCTCGCGCAACGCGGCGAGCGGATACTGCCATGACAGTTCGCGGCGCATGGAAGCGTCCACCAGGTCCGTCTCCACCGAGACGAACGGCCGCATGGCCTCGGACAGGCGTTCGAGGAGGCCACCTTCCGCAGTCTCGCCCGGCCGTCCGGACGCACCATTGCGCAGTGCGACCACCGGCCCGTCGATCAGCCGGTCGTCCAGCGCGCGGTAGCTCCGGTCCTGGCCGTCGAACGCCATCCAGCGAATCCCGGTCCGGTGCAGCAGACGGCGCGGGGCGTGTCCAAACAGGACCAGGCCGGCGATCGTGCACACTGGGGGGGCGCGCTCCGCTTCGCGCATGAACGCGAGTCCGCACAAGCGCGCATGCCACTCGTCGTCGTTCTCCGGGAGCGTCGCATCGTCCACGACGGACGCCAGGTAGTCGCGCAGGCGGTCGCGGCTCAGGTCGGCAAGAGTACTTCCGGAAACGGGCAGCATTTCCGCCTGCAACAGGCCGCCAAGCGCGTGCAGGCGAGCCTGCTGCTCCCGAGTCGCCAACCGGGAGGTGCTCCCGATACGCACATACGTGTCTTCCCGGCCCCGCGCACGCACCACGTACGGCTTGCTCGTTCCCTGGCTCAGCGTGATCACCGCGACGCGGCGCGTCTCGTCGATCCGTACCTCTTCGTAGAAGGGGATGATGATGGGATGCACGTAGCGCCCGAACACCGTGTCCATCACCCAGCGCTCGAGGCCGGGCCGCTGGATGCCGCGGATGGCGCCATCGTCGTCGACCCCGAGGAGGATGCGTCCGCCCTGGAAGTTGGCGAACGCCACGACTTCCCTGGCGAGCCGCTCCGGGCGCACATCGTCTCGCTTGAACTCTACGCCGGAACTCTCGCCGTTCGCGATCAGTTCGAGCAGCTCGTCCTTCGTCATGGGCTAGCCGCGCTGCGAGCGTGTAGCGTCGCGCTATCTCAGCGGGAAGAGGCGCCGAAGGTCTGGACGACACCCTCGTTCATCGACCCGGACCGGAAGCCCGCCAGGTCGAGCGCGACGAAGCGGTACCCGCAGGCTTTCACGCGCTCGACGATCGCATCCCGCCGGAGGATCGCCGCTTCGAACTCCTCGGGCACGATCTCGAGGCGGGCCACGTCCCCGTGGTGCCGCACGCGAAACTGCGAGAAGCCGAGCGTCAGCAGCGCGCTCTCGGCCCGCTCGATCTGGCGCAGCATGCCCTCGTCGATTGCGGTCCCGTACGGCACGCGGCTCGACAGGCACGCGGACTGGGGCTTCTGCGCGTTGTCGAGGCCCAGGTGGGCCGCAAGGGCGCGGATGTCCGCCTTGTGGAAGCCGGTCTCGACCAGGGGCGAGCGCACGTCGAAGTTGTCCGCCGCCAGCAGTCCCGGTCGGTGGTCGCCGAGGTCGTCGATGTTGGTGCCGTTGAAGACGACCTCGAAGCCCTCGGTGCGCGCGATCTCGTCGAGGTGCTCGTACAGCGAGGTCTTGCAATGGAAGCAGCGGGTCACCGGGTTCGCCCGGTACTCCGGATTGTCCATCTCGTCGGTGACGATCACCCGGTGCGGCATGCCCCACTTGTCGGCGAGGGTTTCGGAGAGGGCCAGGTCGCTGCGTTTCAGGCTGGGCGATCCCGACGTAACCGCGAGCGCCTTCTCGCCGAGAACCTCGGCGGTGACGTAGGCCACCAGGGACGAGTCCACTCCGCCCGAATAGGCGATGAGGGCCGAGTCGAAACCCCCGATGAACGTCTTGAGGGCGGCGTAGCGATCCGCCATGGCTGCATCCATGGCAGGCATGTTAACCCGGAAGCCGTCCGGGAACCGTTCGCGCGAGGGGGGCGTACAATGCGCTCCCGTGGCAGACACCCCTGCACAGGAGATGGTCGTTACTTGGGGCGATCCCTGGGTAACGGAGCCGTGCGACCTCTTGCCGCCCGACGCGTTCTATGGGGAGGAGGCCCCGCGTCCTCCCGCGGAACTGTTGCGGTGTTGTGGCGTCGACGCCCGGATTCCCACCGGCCCGGAGAGTCGAACGGTGGAGATGCGCCTGTTCTCCGAATGCGCCGGCTGGCGCACTCCGGCCACGGCGGCCGAGCTGTACCGCTCCATGCGGGCGCCACGGCCGGACGCGAGGCAGCTGCTCGTGATGCGGACGTGGCTACGCGCGGCTTCTTTCAGCGAACTGCTCGGGGGCTGGATCGAGTACGCCTACACTTGGCACGACCTCGTCCGGGCGGCACATCAGACGGGTCCGCACCGCAACGAACTCAAACACTGGCTGAACGACTTCGCGCGTCCCGATCACGGGCTCCGGTGACTGGGTGTGGGTTCCCTGACGCTCCCGGAACCGGCGCGCGGTCTCTTCCGGACGGTACGCGCAACCCTCGCGGAACTCCTGCCCACCGTGATCGACGGCGATCGTGGCTGGTGGTTGGGTGGGGGGACCGTCCTCGCGGCCCAGTGGCAGCACCGGTCGAGCACGGATCTCGACATCTTCCTACCCACCGAAGCCAGTCTTGCCCCGTTTGATCCGCGCCGGGCACCGCACTTCCAGGATGCCATGGTGCGTCTCGGCGCGACACGCATGGAGGTACAACAACGTGCCGTCAAAATCTGGTTCCCGAGAGGCCGTCTCGAGATCACGGCGTTGGACCCCGTCCCTGCGCTTCCGCCACGTGTGGCCAGAATCGACGGCAGCGAAGCCTGGCTGGTCGAGAACGCATCGATCCTCTGCGGGAAGCTGTACGGTCGCGGCCGCCGGCTGCCGGAACGAGACATCTTCGATGTCTGCGTGGCCGCGGTCGAAGATCCCGATGCCCTCCGCTGCGCGGTCAATCACGTCGGCCCGGATACCCGCCGCGAGATAGCGCATCTTCTGACCATGGGCGCCGACACGTATCGCGAGTCCGCCCAGGAGGTGATCCTTGAACCGGCTCCGCGGTTTGCCGGTCTGCTGCAGGAGGCGCCGGAGCGTGCCGCCGCGCTCATCCGCGACGAAACCTGGGCGAACTCTGACCTTGACTACGCCACGGAAGGCGGGGTCACCCTGACGGCGCGAACCGCGGGGGGAACGTTGGTGTCGCGAACGTACCGGTCCGGGGAAGCCTTGGCGGAGGGGATGCTCCGGATGGGGTTGGAGGAGTCCATGCTGGGGCGCCACGGCACGGTGCGCGCGTTCGTGGAGCATGTCGATGCCCGGCTCCGCTGATCCGGCATCCGCGCGAGCCTCCCTCGCCCCCGGCCTTCACCCGATCACAGCCGGTTGATGCGGTTGGCGAGGAAGCCGGCGCCGAAGCCGTTGTCGATGTTCATGACGGCGACCCCGGAGGCGCAGCTGTTCAGCATGCCGAGGAGTGCGGCGATGCCGCCGAACGAGGCGCCGTAGCCGATGCTCGTCGGGACGGCGATCACCGGCTTGTCGACCAGACCGCCGACGACGCTCGGCAGCGCGCCCTCCATGCCCGCGACGACGATCACGACCCGGGCCTCGCGCAGTTCCGCGGCGCGCGCCAGCAGGCGGTGGATGCCGGCGACGCCGGCGTCCTGGATGCGGATCACCGGGTTGCCGTAGAACTCGCAGGTGACCGCGGCCTCTTCCGCGACCGGCGCGTCCGACGTGCCCGCGGTGACGATGGCGACGCTCGTGTCTGCCTGGGCCACGGGGCCCTGTCGGAAGGTGAGGGCACGGGCCACCGGATGGTACTCGGCGCCGTCGAGTTCGCCCTCGATGTCGGCGTGGGTGTCCGGGTCCACCCGCGTCGCCAGGACGTTGTCGCCCCGGGCGCGGATCGCGCGGAACGTCTTGCTGATCTGCTGGGGGGTCTTGAACTCGCCGTAGATCACCTCGGGCGCGCCGGTGCGCCGCGCACGGTCGTGATCCACGGTGACGTCGCCGGCCCGCTCGAAATACGCCGCATCGATGCGCTCGAGCGTGTCCGTCAGCGGCAGGTCGCCGGCGCGGAACGCGTCCAGTACGTCCGCAAGGCGCTTCAGTCGTTCATCCATGCCGCGATCTCGCGTTCGGCGGCGTCCCGGGCCGCCAGGTAGTCCTTGCCCCGATCACGCGCCAGGCGCAGCACGTCGTCGTACTCGGCCTTCCACCGACGGCGGCCGTCCGGCAGCGTCGCGACCTTCACCCGCACGTCGCCGAGGGACGTCGGCACCGTGACGGTCTCGCGTGGCAGCATCCACTTGCGGACGTCGCGGAACCGCACCCCGATCGTGGTGGAGTCGCGCACCAGGCGATCGACGACCGCCGGGAGGTCGTCCGGATGCGCCAGCACGGAGACGCGGTGCGCCGGCCGGGACTTCTTCATCAGGCCGGGCGTGACCATCACGTCCCGGGCGCCGGCCTCGAAAAGCCCCTCGATCAGGGGCTGGAAAGCCTCGGGGCTCATGTCGTCGACGTTGCAGTCGATCTCGACGTTGGTCTCGGTCTCGTAAGGGGCGCCGGCCTCCTCACCGACCTCAGCCGTGCCGAGCATGACGCGCAGCACGTTGGGGATGGCGAAGTCCTTCTGCCCGATGCCGTAGCCGACGCGGGCGCTTGTGAAACGTGAGGGTTCTCCGAAGACGTCCACGGAGCCGCGCAGGATGGCCGCGCCGGTCGGCGTGGTGGTTTCCGCCTCGACGCGCCCGTAGCTGCAGGGCGCGCCCGTGAGCAGGGCTGCCGTCGCAGGGGCCGGCACCGGCATCAGGCCATGCGCGCACCGCACCATGCCCCCGCCTACCTCCACCGTGCGCGACCACGCCCGTTCGATGCCGAGCCAGTCGAGCCCGAGGGCGGCGGCGACGATGTCCACAATGGCGTCCGTGGCGCCCACCTCGTGGAAATGCACCTCTTCCACGCCGATGCCATGGATCCCGGCCTCCGCCTCGGCGAGCGCGCGGAAGGTGGTTGTGGCGCGCGTCTCGACCGGTTGCGGGTAACCGGCGTCCTGGATGATCTCCACGATGTGGGCCAGCCGGCGGTGGGGGTGCGGGGCGTCCTCGGCCAGGCGCACCGTGGCCTGTGTTCCCGTGATCCCCATCTTGCGGGCGGAGGCGAGCACGAGTTCGAACTCGGAGGCGAGTCGGAGTTTCGCAAGCTCCCCCTGGAGATAGTCCTCCGGCACGCCGAGATCGGCCATCGCGCCGATGTGCATGTCGCCGGAGATGCCGCTGAAGCAGTCGTAGAGCAGGGCGGTGGCCATGGGGCGATGTTAACTGAACGCGGTCCGGCGCAAGCTTGCGTTGCAAGGCCGCGTTGCGCCGGGTTCGCCGTGTGGGCCGCGGCACCGCGGCATGATCGGGCGGTCTTCGCATCTGGAAGCCCCCGGCCCATGTGGCCGTGCAAACAACTCGACCTCTCGTGGCGGGACTGGCGCTTCGCCCTGGGCTGCTGCCTTGCGCCGTCGCCGTGGGAGGCGGCGGCGGAGCGCGTGGAGCGCCTGTGGCCGTCCGGGCAAGGGGTCCTGGCGTGCCTCAACGTGCGTTCGGCCTTCGACCTCTATCTGCGTCTCAGACGGTGGCCGCCCGGCGACGGCATGGCCTGCGGGTCGTACCCATCGACGTCGACGCCGATACCGGCGCCTGGCGGGCGGACGATCTCGAGCGCGTCATCGGGCCGAAGACGCGCGCGGTTGTCCTCACGCATCCTTTCGGGGCGTAACTCGACGTCGGCCAGCCATCGCGACTGCCCGTGCGCACGGCATCGCCGTCGTCGAGGACTATGCACAGGCTTATCGTGGTCCGGGCTGGACGGGTATCCGGACGCCGACCTCACGCTCTTCTCCTTCGGCCCCACGAAGACGGCGACCGCGTTGGGCGGAGCGGTGGCGCATGTCCGCGACCCGGAAACCCTCGAGCGGATGCGCCGGCAACGCGCCCGTGAGCCCGTGCAGCCGACGGCGGCGTTCCTGCGGCGCGTCCTGCTCGCAGGCGCGCTGAAGTGTGCCGGCAAACCGGGCGTCTACCGGGCGCTGGCGGCGGCCCTGGACGCGGCCGGCGCGGACCGCGAGCACTGGACACACCGCCTGACACGGAACACGCAGCCGGGGACAGCGGGTCTGCGGCAACGCCCGTGTGCGGCACTGCTCGGGCTGCTCGAACGGCGGCTCTCGGAGGGAGATGCCCCGGTGACGCGGCGGACCGTGCCGGGCAGGGCGCTCTTCGATGTCCCGGGACCAGGCGTCTGCCTCCCCACACGCGATGCCGAACAGCACGCATGCTGGATGGCGCCGGTCCTCGTCCCGGACCCGGAGGCGTGCAAGAGAGCCTTGCGCCGTGCCGGCTCGATGCCATGTCGGGGCGCCTTTGCGCGGTCTCGGGCGAAGGCGTCGCAGTGCCGGCCGCCGAACGCCTCGCGGGAGCGGTCTATCTGCCGTTCGACCCCGACATGCCGCCGGAGGAACCACTGCGCCTCGCAGAGTGCATGACGCGCTTCGACGCGCGGGCACGACCTTGAGGACACGCCGTGTAGCATGGAGACACACGCATCGCGACACGAGCCGTGGCGACGACAGACATTCCGGACAGCTTCTTCGAGCGGGTCGACACCAGTCCCGACGGCGAGTTCTACCGTGAGCCGCGTCTCGTCCAGCACATCGACCAGGTCACGATCGAGGCGCTGACCGACTGGTACCGCGAGTTCCTGTATGCCGAGGCCGACGTGGTCGACCTGATGTCCTCCTGGGTATCCCACTACCCGCCGGACGTGGTGCTCGGGCGCGTGGCCGGCCTTGGCATGAATGCGGTCGAACTGGCCGCGAACCCGCGCCTGACGGAGCACTGCGTCCACGACCTCAACGCCGATCCGGAACTGCCGTACGAGGATGGGGCGTTTGATCGGGCGACCATCGCGGTCTCGATCCAGTACCTCGTGCGGTCGGTCGAAACGATGCGTTCCGCCGTCCGGGTCCTGCGCCCCGGCGGGCGAATCTGCGTCGCCATGTCGCACCGCTGCTTCCCGACCAAGGCGATCCGGGCCTTCCACCAGTTGCCGCCCCGCGACCGCATAAGGCTCGTCGGGGCGTACCTGGATCTCGGAGGGTTCGAGGAAGTCGATTTCGTCGACCGTTCACCGCCGAGCGGAGATCCGCTCTGGATTGTCACCGGACGAACACCCGAAGGTTGACCGGACCGTTCCCGGGCTTGTTTGCTGGTCATGTATACAGTATCTTGCCGACATGAAGCAGGCGAGCTGGCCGCGCATCGTCGCCCACGCCGACATGGACGCGTTCTATGCGGCGGCGGAGCAGCTCGATCATCCGGAACTGCGGGGACGTCCAGTGCTCGTCGGCCCACGGAGCGAGCGGGGGGTGGTCCTGACAGCCAGCTACGAGGCCCGGCCCTACGGCGTGGGCAGCGCCATGCCCATCGCGCGGGCGCGTCGCCTGTGTCCCGACGCCATCACGGTCCCGCCCCGGTTCGATCGCTATGAGGAACTCTCCCGCACCATCATGCGGGTGTTCGGGGACTTCTCGCCCAATGTCGAGGCGCTGAGCCTGGACGAGGCGTTCATCGAGCTCTCCGGGGCCGAGCGCATCTTCGGCCCGCCCCAGCGCATGGGGCAGCGCATCAGGGAGGCGGTCCGCGAAGCCACCGGGCTGACCGCCAGCGTCGGGGTCTCGTCGACCAAGTACGTGGCGAAAGCCGCCAGCAGTTACCGCAAGCCGTACGGACTCACCGTTGTGCCGCCCGGGGAAGCGAAGGCGTGGCTCGCGCCGCAGCCGGTCTCGCGGCTGTTCGGCGCCGGCCCGAAGACGCTGCCGAAGCTCGAGGCGCTCGGCCTGCACACCATCGGCGACGTGGCCGCCTGCGATCCGCGTGAGCTGCATCGTGGCCTCGGCGGCATCGGTGCGCACTTCGCGGCGCTCGCGAACGCCCGAGATCCGAGACCGGTGGAGGGCGGCCGCGTTTCCCGCAGCGTCGGTTCGGACCGCACCCTGCTCGCGGACGTCTCGACGCGGGCGGAGATCCTGCCGCACCTGCGGGACGCGGCGGACCGCATCGGGCGCCGTCTGCGGCGCAAGGGGCACGTGGCGCGCGGCGTGCGGGTCCGGCTCAAGACCGCGCGCTTCGAGATGCTGACGCGCCAGTGCCTGCTCGCCCGTGCGACGGACGTGGCGGACATGCTCTATGAGACGGCGGACCGGTTGCTCGACGCATTCGGGCACGCGGGACCGTTTCGCCTCGTCGGGATGGCGGCCTACGATCTGGCCCCAGCGGCGGCCCCCGAACAACTGCAGCTCTTCGACCGCCTCATCCAACGAGAGGGTCGCGTCCGGCGCCTCGAGCGGACGCTCGACGCGCTGATCGAGCGCTTTGGCAAGGACGTCGTGGGCAGGGCGCGTGATCTCGGTCCGGAGCGCACGCTGGGCGGGCGCGACGCAGGCCCCAATCTCGACTTCCTTTCGCTCGGAGAGGCCGCAGGAGAGGCTTCGGGCGTCGTCTGACGCGGCGCACCATCCCCTGTAAAATCCGCGGCATCCAAGGAGGATCCGCGATGAAAGCACTCTTGGCATGCGCCTGCCTGCTCGCCGCCTTGGCCGGGCACGCGATGCGGGTGGACAACTTCATGCTGCTCGACCAGGACGGCCAGGCCCACGAACTCCACTATTACTCCGACGCCAGCGCGATCGTGCTGATCGTGCAGGGCAACGGTTGCCCGATCATGCGCAACGCCCTGCCGGACTATCGCGCGATCAGCGATGTCTACGCGGAGCGCGGCGTGCGCTTCCTGATGATCAACTCGAACCTCCAGGACCATCGCGAGTCCATCGCCGCGGAAGCCCGGGAATGGGACATCCCGTACCCGATCCTCGTCGACGAGGCGCAGCTCGTGGGCGAGTCCCTCGGCCTGACGCGAACGGCCGAGGTGATGGTCATCGACCCACGCCGGTGGGAGATCGTCTACCGCGGCGCCGTCAACGATCGCCTGACCTACGAGCGGCAGAAGCAGGCGGCTTCGGAACACTACCTGCGCGACGCCCTCGACGCGGTGCTCGCGGGTGACGTAGCCGCGATCGAGGACCATGGCGCCAAAGGGTGCCTCATCAACCTGCCGGGCGCCGACGCGGATCACACGCAGATCTCCTACAGCGACACCATCGCGCCGCTCCTGCGCGACAACTGCCAGGAGTGTCACCAGCCCGGCGGTATCGCGCCATGGGCGATGACCGGCTATCCGATGGTCCGTGGCTTCGCGCCGATGATCCGCGAAGTCCTCCGCACGAAGCGCATGCCGCCCTGGCACGCGGATCCGCACGTCGGGACCTGGAAGAACGACCGCGGCCTGTCCGTGGAGGAACGTCAGACCCTGGTGCACTGGGTCGAGGCGGGCGCGCCTCGGGGCGAGGGACCGGACCCGCTCGCGGAAGCCGTCGAAACCGCCCGCGAGTGGCCCCTCGGCGAGCCCGATCTCATCGTCGAGATACCGCCCTTCGAGGTCGCGGCCTCCGGAATCGTCGAGTACCAGTTCCCGGTGGTTGCCAACCCATTGGACCGGGACGTGTGGGTGCGGGCCATGGCCATCGACCCGGGCGTCACGGAGGTCGTGCACCATGTCCTCGTCGGCACGACCGAGCCCGGTCGCGAGGCCAGGTACTCGGGCGAGAGCCTCATGAACAACTACCTCGGTGGCTACGCGCCCGGCACCGGGCCGCAGATCATGCCCGAGGGGACGGGCGTGTTCGTCCCGCAGGACGTCGCTTTCCTGTTCCAGATGCACTACACGCCGTACGGCAAGGTCGTGACGGACCGCACGCGCATGGGCCTCTACTTCCATGACGAGCCGCCGGCCAACTTCCTGCGCCACAGCGTGGCCCTCAATCCGACGATCCGGATTCCGGCGCACGCGCGGAACCACGAGGAGTCCGCTTACTTCGAGTTCTACCGCGACGCGGTGCTCTACCAGGTGCTGCCGCACTCCCACTACCGGGGCAAGAGTTCCACGTTCGCCCTGCATTACCCCGACGGGCGCGAAGAGCTGATCCTCTCGGTGCCGAACTACGACTTCAACTGGCAGCGGGGCTACGAGTTCGTGGAGCCGCGCATGGTGCCGGCGGGGACCCGGCTGATTCACACCACGATCTATGACAACTCGGCGCAGAACCCCGGCAACCCGGACCCGACGCGGGACATCGCGTGGGGGCTGTACTCGGACGACGAGATGCTCTACGGCGACTTCATGTTCAGTTGGGTCGAGGAGACATCCGACCGTCCGATCGACAATCCGGAGCGGACCGAGGTCGTGCAGACGGTCGGCTTCCTGGACGGCAACCGCGACGGCAACGTGCGGCCGGACGAGGTCCCCGAGGACATGCGCAAGGAGTTCAACCAGGCCCTCGAGCAGGGCGACCGGGACGGGAACGGCGCACTGGATCACGCGGAGTACTGGGAGGTTGCACAGGCGCAGGCAAAGGCCCGTCGGCAACGCACCGCCAGCGCCCCCGAGGACGCGTCCGCCGCGGGAGAGTAACGCGGCACGCGGGCTCACCTGCGCGGTCCGACCCTATGCAAACGGCCGCACCCGCCGTCAGGGACATCGTGCTCGTCGGCGCGGGGCACAGCCACGTGCAGGTGCTGCGGCGCTTCGGCATGCGGCCGGAGCCGGGCGTCCGGCTCACGGTGATCGCCCGGGAGGTCCACACGCCGTACTCGGGAATGCTGCCGGGACACGTCGCGGGCCGCTACGACCGGGACGAGATGCACATCGACGTGGCGCGGCTCGCCCGCTTCGCGGACGCCCGGCTGATCCCGTCCGAAGTCACGGGCCTCGATCTCGATGCCCGGCGGGTAGTCATGGGAGATCGCCCGCCGCTTCGGTACGACATCCTGTCGCTCAACACCGGCGGTGTGCCGGGCGCCGGGTACGCCGAACGGGACTGCGTGACGCCCGTCAAGCCCATCGGTCGCTTCCTGCCCGGGTGGAACGCGGTCTGCGAGGAGCTGGCGCGCCGCCCGATGCGACTCTTGTTCGTGGGCGGAGGCCCTGGCAGCGTGGAACTCGCCCTCGCCATGCGCGCGCGGTTCCCCGAGACGGCGCGATGCACGCTGGTGACGGCCGACCCGGAACTCCTCGCGGAGCACGCGCGGCCGGTGCGGCGCCGGCTCACGGCACTCCTGTCCGCCCGCGGGGTAGAAATCCACACGGACTTCTTCGTTGGAGCCGTGGACGGGGATCGCGTCCGCGCACGCGACGACCGGGCGCTGCCCCACGACCACGTGTTCTGGGTGACGGGCGTCCAGCCCCTCGCGGCGTTCCGGGACAGCGGCCTGGCGACCGACTCCGACGGGTTCGTGGAGGTGAACGATGCGCTCCAGTCCACGTCGCATCCGGACGTCTTCGCGGCCGGCGACACGGCCGGCATGCGGGGGGCGCCGCGACCCAAATCCGGCGTGTTCGCGGTGCGGCAGGGCCCCCCGCTGGCGGACAACCTGCGCCGGCACGCTATCGGCAGGCCACTCCGGCGCTACCGGGCCCAGCGCCGGGCCCTCGCCCTGATCGGTACGGCGGACGACCGCGCGGTCGCCTCGCGGGGTCCGTGGCACGCGTCGGGCCGTTGGGTGTGGGTCTGGAAGGACTGGATCGACCGGCGTTTCATGCGCCGCTTCCAGGAACTGCCCGAGATGGAGGTGACCCCGCCGGCGCTCGCGCCCGGTCTGGAAGTGGACGCCCCGGACACCATGCGTTGCGGGGGGTGTGGCGCCAAGCTCGGGGCCGACATCCTGGAACGCGTGCTACGCAGACTCCCGCCAGGCGAGGACGCGTCGCTCGTGCAGGGGATCGGTGACGACGCCGCGGTGGTGCGGCTCGACTCGTCGACGCTGGCGATGAGCTGCGACGGCTTCCGCGCGATGGTCGACGATCCCTACCGGTTCGGCCGGATCGCCGCGCACCACGCCATGAACGACCTGTACGCCATGAACGCGACGCCGCGGCACGCGCTCGCGCTGGTCACCGTGCCGCTGATGTCCGACGCGCTCATGGAGGAGGACCTTTACCAGGTGATGGCGGGGGCGGTGCAGGTGTTCCACGGGCATGGCGTCACCCTCGCCGGCGGGCATTCCGCGGAGGGCGCGGAGTTCTCCGTTGGCTTTGCCGTGACGGGCGCGGCGCCGGAGGCGCCCCTGGTCAAGGGAGGCCTGCAGCCCGGCCAGCACCTGGTGCTCACGAAGGCGATCGGTACCGGCGCCCTGTTGGCCGCGGCGATGCAGGGACGCGCCACGGGGCGGGACCTGGTGGCCGTGCTCGACCTGATGGACGCCTCGAGCGCGGCGGCAGCACGGATTCTTGCGGAGCATGGCGCCACGGCGTGTACCGACGTCACGGGGTTCGGCCTCGCCGGCCACCTCTCCGAGATGACTCGCGCCTCCGCAGCGGCCGCGCGGCTCAGACTCGATGCCGTGCCCATGGTGCCCACCGCGGTGGCGCTGATGGAGGCCGGCCTGCAGAGTTCGCTCCAGCCCAACAACGAGCGTGCCCTCGACGACTTCGTGCTCCGCGGCTGCGGACCCGACGACGCGCGGCTACGCATGCTTGCGGACCCGCAGACCGCCGGCGGTCTCCTTGCCGGCATCCCGGCCGAGGCGGCGTCGCCCTGCGTGGCGGCGCTGCAGGCCGAGGGGTACCTCGACAGCGCCGTCATCGGCGAGGTGGTGGCGGAAGGACTTTCGACCATCGACGGCGGAGCCACTGCATGACCCCGTCCGTCCGGTTCGTGACCGACCCGATGTGCTCCTGGTGCTGGGGCACGACGCCGCACTTCGAGGCCGCGATGGAGGCGCTCGGCGACCGCCTGTCGTTTGACATCCTGCTTGGGGGCATCAACGTCCACGGCACTCGGCCGGTGGGCGCGTACGGCCGCGAGCGGCTGAACGTGCTCTGGGATGAAGTGACGGCCGTGACGGGGCAGTACTTCTCGCACGAACTCCCGGCCGGAACCGTCTACAACAGCCTGTTGCCGTGTCTAGCGGCGGAGGCCATGCGGGACGCCCGCGGCGCGCCGCCGTTCGGGTACACGCACCGCCTGCAGCAGCGTTTCTTCGCCGAGGGCGTCAACGTCAACGACCTCGACACGCTCCTCGCGACCGGCGAGGAGTTCGACGTAGCGCGCGACCGGCTCCGGCCGCTGATGGACTCGGAAGGGGTGCGCCAGCGGACCCGTTGGGGGTTCGAAACCGCGCGCCAGTACGGGACGAACGCGCTGCCGAGCGTGCTCGTGAGCGGTGACGGGGCTACGTTCCGCCTGTTCGCCGGGGGTTTCGTCGACGGGGAACGACTCGTGGAGGATCTTGAAGGCTGGCTGTCGGGGCTCGACTGAGCGACGCGGCTGCCTTCAGGCGAAGAACTCCGCCACCGCCGGCCGGAATCGGTCCATGTCGACCAGGAACGAGTCGTGGCCCTGAATGGACGGGAGGGCCCGAAAAGCGACGTGGCCGACGGAGGCACGCAGTCCTTCCGCGAGTTCTTCCTGCTGGCCGAGGGGAAACAGGAAGTCCGTTTCTACGCCGATCACCAGCGCGCGCTCGGCCTGCACGCGGCCGAGGCCGGCCTCGAGGCTGCCGCCGTGGTCGCAGACGTCGAACAGGTCCATCGCCCGCGACAGGTAGAGGTAGCAGTTCGCGTCGAACGACCCGACGAACTTCGCCGCATGGGCCGCGAGATAGGACTCCACCTCGAAATCGATGCCGAAGGGCTCGCCTCCGCCGAGATCGTCGGTGGCGCGTTCGCGGCCGAACCGGGCGGCCCACTCGACGGCCGAGCGGTAGGAGATCATGCCGAGCTTGCGCGCGAGGCGCATGCCCTGGGCGGGCGGCGCATCCGGCGCGTACTGCCCGTTCCGCCAGGCCGGGTCGGACCGGATCATCTCGCGTTGCAGGGAGCGTACGGCGATCGAGAACGGGAGGCTCCTGCAGGCGGAGGAAATCGACAGCAGCCCCGTGGCCGCGGACGGGTAGAGCATCGCGAACGCAAGCGCGGTCATGCCGCCCATGGAGGCGCCCACCGCGGCATGCAGACGCTCGATGCCGAGCGATGCGATGACCGCCTGACCGGCGTGGGCGATGTCCTCCAGGCAAAGCACGGGGAAATCGAGGCGGTACGGTGCGCCGGTTTCCGGGTTGACGGATGCGGGTCCGGTCGAACCGAAGCAGCTCCCGAGGGAGTTGACGCATACGACGAAATAGCGGTCCGTGTCGATGGGCTTGTCCGGGCCCACCATGTCCTCCCACCAGCCCGTGCTCGGGTTTCCCGGTGAAGAGGCCGCGTGCGCCGACGGCGAGAGCCCCGTGAACAGGAGCACTGCGTTGTCGCGTGCCGCCGCGAGTTCCCCCCAGGTTTCGTATGCGAGCGTCACGGCGGGGAGCGCGCCGTGCATCATGTGGAACGGCTCGGCGACCTCGAGGAATCGGCGCGCGTCGCTCATCGGTGGTACGGCGCCATGAAGTAGCAAAGGCAGTCCTGCCGGGCGACCGCGATGTCCTGGGTATACATGGAGGGGTACACCGGCTCGCGCAGGAGCACATCGTTCCCCTCGACTGCGAAATAGAGGTCCGTCAGGTCCGCTCCCGAGACGTCGATGGCCCGGAGTCCCACGCCGGCGGCGCCGGCCGCGCGACGCGCGAACAGGTTGCCCGCCTCGAGGCGCTCGAAGTTGTACCGCTCCAGTTCCGGGCGCAGGGCGAGCGGGGCGTCGGCCGCGAAGTCCGCGTCGGGCTCCTCGATGACGACGCGTACGTCGTTGCGATAGACGGTCAGTTCCGCGAACGACGCCTGCGGCACTTCCTCCCAGCGCGACGCCCTGGCGAGGTACGCGGCGGCGCGCTTCGCGCTGTCGGGGTCGTCCACCCGGCCGGTCTCCAGCGTGACCGCCGGACAGAAGCGGGCGAAACGCTCGGTCTGAATGCCGTCCCGGTGTTGTGCCAACAACGCAAGGTGGGAGAACTCCGCGGCGGCGCCCAGGCACCGGGCCTCCAGGTCGGTCAGGACGCTGTAGTGCGGGTTGGCGCCGGTGTTGTTGTGGACGTCGATGGCGAGCCGGGGCTTCGCCTCGAGCGCGCGCTCGGTCACCTGGCGGGCGAGGCGCGCCTCGGGCGTCTCGCCGCCGTTCCAGGCGCGGTTGAAGTCGTGCTGGTGCGGGAGCGTCCGCGCGCCCACGCGCGCCGCCTCCACGTTGCCCACGTACAGGAGCATCGGCGGTACGCTGCCCCTCGCCAGGAACTGGCGGACCCCGTCCCACCCCGAGACCTCGTTGCCGTGCTGGAGCACCGACACGAACAGGGGATCCGCGAGGCCTCGGGTGAGATCGAACAGGGTCGGGCCCCCGAGCGCGTCGAAGAGTCCTGGCGCGGGACAGCCCAGCAAGCCGTCGGGGAGCGCATAGCGCGTTGTCAGGCGCACGGTCTCAAACGGTCCACTCGTGCACGGGCTGCCCCGAGTCCTGCGCGTCCAGGTACGCGAGCGTCAGCGCGTTGTAGTCCGGCCCGTGCCGCTCGACCCAGCGACGTTGCCACACGGCGCCGTTGGCGCCGCGCTCGACGCGCCGCGTCGCGATCGCGAGATAGCGCTCGATCTCCGCGTCGGGAATGTCGAGCGTACGCAGGGCGTTGGCCGCGGCCGGCAGCACGTCCTCGAGGAGGAGCGCTCGTGCTCCAACCCGCTGGCCGTCCCGCCACGTGAAATCGGCGTCCAGCCCAAGGCGGGCGGCCGCATAGAAGTTGCTCCGCGCAACCGCGAAGTCGAGCTCCGACTCGATCGGGACGGGGTCGTCCACGAGCGCGCGCACCGCGCCCATGAAGACCGCCGTGTTCGCGATGCAGTCGTCGATGGTGGGGCCGGCCGGGACGACGCGATGCTCGATGCGCAGGTGCGGGACGCCGTCGAAGTCGAAACCGAGCAGGGGGCGGTTCCAGCGCCACACCGTGCCGTTCTGGAAACGCACGTGTGCGAACTTGCTCGGCGGCTCCTCCTGCACATAGGGCAGCAGGATCGCGTGCAGTTCGCGGTTCTCGCGGAACGTCTCGAACAGGGAAGCGTCCGCGTACCCGGTGCCGAAGCCGACGCGTTCCGGGTCCCTCGGCCCGAGGGAGACCGCTTGCTCGAACAGCGGGACACGGGTCTCGGCCCAGAGGGAGCGTCCGAACAGGAAAGGCGAGTTGGCCGACAGCGCCACCATCGGGGCGGAAGCCGCGAGTGCGGCGTTGTAGGTACGCACGGCGCGGTCGGGCTTGCACTGCAAGTGGATCTGGAACGAGGTGGCTGCGGCCTCGAGCATCACGTCGTCGTGCGACATCAGCAGATGATCGTCTCCCGCGATGTCGACTTCGAACGGTGCGCCGTCCCGCAGCGCCAGGACGCGGTCGTTCAATGCCTGGTAGCGCACCATGCGGGACATGTGATCGGAGTTCAGGAGCTCGGGCGCGATCGTCGGCAGGATGCCGATCGTTGCCAGGTGCAGGTCGAGCGCGTTGGCGGCCTCCCGGCAGGCCCGCCAGGTCGCGGCCAGTTCGTCGTGGAGGCGTGTGAAGACCCGTCCCGTGATCGCGCAGGGACTGCCGTTCAGCTCCACGTTGTAGCTCGCGAGTTCCGGGACCACGAGCGCGTTGTCGAGTTCGGCGAGGAAGTGCTCGTTGCGCGGAGCCGGATTGCCCTTCGGGTCGACCAGCCAAGCCTCCAGCTCGAAACCGGCAATGTCGCCCCGCTCGCTGAAGCCGCCGTCGGCGAACAGCTTCGCAACGTCCTCCGTCTCCCGGTCGAGGCGCCGCCGGAAGCGCGTGAAGTCCTCGGCGTTGAAGTGTCGTTGCGCGATCTCATCGCCCATGGCGGGTGCGTGCGGTGGCCGGGGAAGCCCGTATCTTCCGTTACTCGGCTGGCTTTTGCGAGGGGCAAGCCCCTCGGGCACCCCGGCTGAGGGCTCCTTGCGAGGGGCAAGCCCCTCGGGCACCCCGGCTGAGGGCTCTTCCGCAACGTGGCGTTGCTAACATGGCTCCGGTTTTTCGCGGGGAGGTTTCCGGCATGTCCCAGTCCGTGCTGCTCGTCGAGAGGAAGGACGGCATCGCCACGCTCACGCTGAACCGGCCAGAGCAGATGAACGCGCTCTCCATGGAGCTGCGCCGGCTCCTGGCGGACGAACTCGAGGCGCTGCGTCATGACGAGGAGATCGGCGTGGTCATCCTCACCGGCGCCGGCCGGGCGTTCTGCGCCGGCCTCGATCTCAAGGAGATGGGCGGAGAACGACCCGCGGAAGCGGCGGGGAGCGGCGACCCTCCGGACCCGGCGCAGATGCTTCGCAGGTTGCGCCAGCCGGTCATCGGGGCGGTAAATGGGGTAGCCGTCACGGGCGGTTTCGAGATCGCGCTCGCGTGCGACATGCTCATCGCGGCGCCCGAGGCGCAGTTCGCCGACACCCACGCGCGTGTGGGCCTGCTCGCCGGCTGGGGGCTCTCGCAGCGCCTGTCGCGGATCGTGGGGCCGAACCGGGCGCGGGAACTCTCGCTGACCGGGAACTACCTGTCCGCGGAGCGCGCCGAGCGGTGGGGGCTCGTCAACCGGGTCGTGCCGCGCGAGGAACTACTGCCGACGTGCGACGCCCTGGCGCGCGACATGCTGTCGTGCGTGCCGGAGGTGCTCTTCGAGTACAAGAGCCTCATCGATCGCGGCTTCGACCTCGCGTTGGGCGACGCGATGACATACGAGGCCGAGATCGCGCGGCGCCATCCAAGCCCGCCGCCGGAAGTGGTGGCCGAAAGGCGCCTCGCGATCCAGCAGCGGGGCCGCGCGCAGGCGGCGGCCGGGAAGTCGGCTCGATGAGGCTCGGTGCCTTGCTCGGTCCCGTCCCCGGCGACGCGCCGTCGACGTTGCTGGCCGAACAGGCGCGGACGCTGGCAGGGGAGGGGTTCGACAGCCTGTGGTCCGCCCAGACGGTCGCGCGCGGCTTCATGATGACGGATCCCTTCGTGGCCTTGAGCGTGGCCGCGACCGTCGCCGAAGGCGTCGAGATCGGCACGGCCGTCGTGCAAGCGCCCCTGTACGCGCCGCTGGACCTGGCGCACCGGGTCTTCTCCCTGCAGCAACTCTGCGGAGACCGTCTCGTGCTCGGGGTCGGCGCGGGTTCCACGGCGAGTGACTTCGCCGCGTTCGGCCGCCGTTTCGAAACGCGTTTCGAGGACTTCACCACCCTCGTCGAGACGCTCCGGGAGGTCTTCCGCACGGGCGGCGGCCCCGCCGGAGACCTGTCTCCCTGGCCGTCGGTGCAGGGCGGGCCGCCGCTCTTTCTCGGCACCTGGGGCCACGGCGTCGAGCGTGCCGCGCGCGAGTTCGACGGCTGGATCGCGTCGGCCCATTACCGCTCGGACGAACAGGTCATCGACGCCCTCGGCCGCTACCGCGCGGCCGGCGGCGGTCGTGCCGTCGTTTCGACGATCATGTTGCCGGCGGATACCGATCTCGGGGAGCTGGGCGCGCGGCTCGGCCGGTTCGCCGAGGCGGGCTTCGACGACGCCGTCGTCTTCCTCCTCCCGGGCGGCCCGAAGCCGGGCGCCGTGCGGCGGCTCGTGGACCGCTGATGCCGGTCATCCAGCTGTACGAATACGCGCAGACCCGGTCCGCCCGGTGCCGCTGGACGCTGGCGGAAGCGGGCCTCGAGTACGAGTCCCTGGGGAATGCGCGCGAGGTCTTCGGCAGTGACGAACTGCGGTCGGTCCAACCCCTCGGCAAAGTGCCCGCGGCGATCATCGACGGCCGTCCCCTGTTCGAATCCTCCGCGATCTGCACCGCCATCGCGGACCTGGTCCCGGGACGGAAGCTTGTCGGGCCGTCGGGTTCGTGGTCGCGCGCCCTGCATGACCAGTGGGTGTCCTTCGCGCTGACCGAGCTGGAGTGCTGGCTCTGGAGTACCGAGCTCAACACGTTGGACTTCTCGTTGTCGGAGGAGGAACGCGTACCCGACGTCGCCAGGCCGAACGAGGTGCTCTTTGCGCGCGGTGCGGCGGCGCTCGATGCGGTCCTGGCCGACGCCGACTACCTGGTGGAGGACCGGTTCACGGTGACGGACATCATCGTGGGCCACATCGTCGACTGGGGCAGGGCGGACGGACTGCTCGGCGGGTTCGCAAACCTCGAGGCCTACCTTGCGCGCCTGCGGGCACGCGAGCACTGCAACCTGCCATGACCGCATTCCTGATCGTCCGCGCGGAGGTGGACCCCGCCGTGCGCGAAGCGTTCGACGCTTGGTACCGGGACGAGCATCTGCCGGATGCGGTCGAGGCCCTGAACGCGAGCGGAGCCTGGCGGGGCTGGAGCGCGGTCGAGGACCACGTGCACTTCGCGTTCTACGAGTTCACGTCCCTCGCCGAGGTGGAACGCGCGATGGCTTCCGACGCGATCCGCGCGCTGATCGCGGAGTTCGACCGGCACTGGGAGGGCAGCGTGACCCGGACCCGCGAAGCCGTGGAGTCGATACAGGCGATCTGAGGGGCCGCGAAGCTCGCGGCAGGCCCCGTCACACCCTCCTGATAGTGCTCGCTCGCCTAGCCCGGATTTCTCACCACCGAGTCTAACGAGGGCCGACTACGGCGCAAGAGTGCGCAAAGACCCGCGGTGGCGGTGGCGCCCGGCCGGTCCGATGGGGTTTCGGCGGCCGGACGGGCCGATTTTGGGGTTGTCGGGGGCCGGATTGCGCGAAATGTGGGCGGACGCATGGGCCGGGCGGCCGGCGCCAAGGTTGGCGGGCAGGCGGAAGCGGCGGCGAAACGCCACCGGGCGGGAAACGCGGGAGCAACGTCGCCGGGCGACGCTATTGCGGTGGCGACAGGGCGTGCAGGTTGCCCAGCACCTGGCGCAACAGCGCCGCGCGCGGCCAGGCTTCGCTGAACGACAGCTTGACGCGCCGCACGCTGATGCGCACGCGCACGCCGACCTTGAGCAACCGGTCGCGGATCGTGCCGCACTGCGCCTTCGCCAGCCGCGTGCCGGCGAGCCCCACGCGGCGCAACGTCTGCAGCATGACGTAGGCGAACGAGTGCAGCAGCAGGCGCAACTGGTTGGCGCGCATCGTCGCCGCGCTGGTGCGGTCGGCGAACAGGTCGAGCTGCTGCTCCTTGATGCGGTTCTCCATGTCGCCGCGCGCGCAGTACAGGTCCTCGTACAAGGCGCGTTCGGACAGCGCCGCGATGTTGCTCACCACGAAGCGCGGGTTGGGACCCTTCGGCGAGTGCTCCACGCGCGCCACCACGCGCCGCGCGCGCGACCAACTGCCCGCGGCGTAGCGCAACTCGTCGTAGCGGCGCGTCGTCTCGCCCGTCATCTCGGCCATGACGCGCGTCTCGTACAGCGTCGCCGCCACCATGCCCGTCAACACGTCGTTCTTCGGCAGGCCGAGGACGTACGCCAGCCCCGACGCCTCGCACCAGGCCATCAGCTCCTCGCGGCAGAAGCCGCCGTCGCCGCGCACCACGATGCGCGTGTCCGGCCAGTGCGCGCGGATGTGCGTCACGATCCGCCGCACCTCCCCCAGCACCCCGGCGGCGTCCCCGTGCGACGCCTCGCGCAACCGCGCGCACAACAGATGCCCGCCACAGAACACGTACAGCGGCAGATAGCAGTAGCAGTCGTAGTGGCCATGGAAGAAGCGCCCCTCCTGGTCGCCGTGCAGCGGATCGTCCGTCGCGTCGAGGTCCAGCACGATCTCCGCCGGCGGCGTGCCGTGCGCCTCGACGAACAACTCCAGCAACAACGCGTCCATCGCCGCCGTGTCCGCCACGATCCGCTTGTAGCGATCCGCCGGCGCGCGCTCCAACACCGACAGCTCCAGACGGTTCAGCGTGCTCTTGCCGGCCAGCGGCATCCCGCGATCCGCCGCCCGGCGGCGGCCCGCGCCAACCACGTCCGCACAGTCACACAACAGCGCCATCAGCCGGTCGCGGCGCAACGCGTCGTGATCGTTGAGATCCTCGTAGCCCAGGCAAATGCCGTACACGCGCTGCTTCACCAGCGTCTCAACGTCGTGCTCTACCCGAAGCGGGTTCCGGTGATCGACAAAACAGCCCGACAGCCGCCGCAGAATCCCCGTCCGCCCCTCCAACTCCCGCAGCGCCAGCGCCCCGCCGTCCGAAGCGATCTCCCCACCGTCGAACGCCCCCACCACCGAGCGTCTCCCAAGACCCGCAAACGTCAACTGCCCCGCGTTACACTCCGTTCCCATGAGGCCGCGTCTCCCGTCTCCGTAAATGCCTGTCGCAACTGCATTTTACGCCGGGAACGCGGCCTCAGCCCATCCGGTGGTGAGAAATCCGGGCTAGAAGAACACGAACGACCGCACGACCACGTTCTTGCGGCAGCGGGCGTCTTCCGGCGCCGTGGGGTCCACGCAGGCGGTGTGGAACGACCAGCGCGAGACGGAGCCGTCCGTGACCGAGTCGTAGCACTTCAGCATCGACACCTCGGTCGATTTCTGCCGCGGGAACCAGTACCAGTCGTGTTCCGGGCGGTACGTGAAGCGCGTGGTCTCGCCGACGCGGTCGTCGTAGATCCGGTAGTTGGTGATGTACGGCTGGTCGGCGAAGGACGGCCAGGCGCAGAGCACGAACGGGAACTGCTCGACCGTCTCCATGGGCTTCGCCAGGTTGATCGACATGAATCGCCGCGACATCTTGGCGTCGGCTTCCGCCTCGGTGTAGTGCTGGGTGCGGCCGAAGTTCCGGAGGTTCTGCGTGAGCAGTTCGCGGCAGCGCACCCGTCCGCTGTTGTCGTTGAGGTCGTTGTGCACGAGGTTGGCGTAACCCTTGTTCACGCCCGGGTTCTTCGCGTCCTGGTCCTCCGCGCGGTCGCCCTCGTAGTCCTTGTTGAACACGTCATGGTTGTAGACCAGCGCGTCCGTGGCGCCCGGGAAGAAGTCCAGGAGGAGGCGCTCGATCTCGGGGTAGAACACGCGCTCCACCTCGGCGGAGTCGTAGAAGTTGCGGCACTTCGACTCGAGGTGCCCGAGCGAGACGCCCAGGCGGTCCATGCACGCGGCGCTCGAAGGAGAGAGGCCGGGGTAGTACTCCTCCATCCGGCGCGCGTCTCGCAGGACCTGCGGAAAATAGAGGCACCGCCGTCCGATGTCCTGCTCTTCCCTGCGCACCGCCAACTGGTCCTCCTCGCGCGCCGGGTCGCGCCAGAAGGCGTTCGAGGAGACGATGGAGTAGGAGGGGGCCTCGTGCACGGTGTAGCGCAATGGCAGCGCGACACCGCCCTCGGGCGCTTCGATGCCCGTCGCCCGGATGTGGCCGAGGCATTCCTCGTAGGTCCGGAACCCGAGTCCCCACTTCGTCTGGATGGGCCCCGGGGGCGCGTTCTCGATCATCTCGATCACTTCACGCCCTTCGCGGTCCGCGATCTGGCGGAACGCCGCCTCGGTGGCCACGGCCGTACCCGCGTCGCCGTCCCGGTCGAACTCCATGTAGGAGTGGCCGCCGTTCGCCGCGATCGGGGGCGGCTGGCCCTCGGTGAGTTGGAATGGCGGCACGTAAGCGGACGCTGTCTCGAGCCGGTCCGCGACGACGTTGGGTCGGTTCATGGCATCCCCCGGTCGGAAACCGCGAATTATGGCATACCGGAATGGGGACTTTGGCCAAACGGCCGGTCGCGGGACGCTACATCGTCGTGGCCGCCTGGAGGGCCTCGACCCACAGCCGGGCCTGGGCGGCGATACCCTTGGCCGTGAAGTGACAGCCGTCGGGCCGGAACCGGTCGCCGGAGATCGTGTCCGTGTCGGGCCCCGGAAACACGTTGGGGATCTGTCCCGGCAGGCGTTTCTGCGCGGCCCGGATGCGTTCGGCGCTGTCCGCGTATTCGACTTCCAGGCCCTCCCGGAAGTAGCAGCGCGTGGCCACGGCGGGGAAGATGGGCGCGTCGATGTCGAACGTCCCGAGGGATGCGGCGAGCGCGGAGAACTGGCTCACGTAATCTTCGGTCGAGGTTCCGGCGAACACGTCCGACTCACCCTGGTGCCACACGACGTGGGTCGGACGGATCCCGAGGCCCGCGAGCATGCCCGCGGTGGCTTCCACGCGCGCGTGGAGGTCGCCTCCGGGCGTCCATCGCGCGAGTTCCGTACCACCGATGCCGATCGGTGCGATGAGGACCTGCCGATACAGTCCGGCGTGCACGAGTTCGTCGGCGACCCGTCCCCAGACCGCGCCGGCGAATCCGTCAGGGCCGAGCAGCGGATCCTCGGCCCGGTAGCACCTGCCGTCGTGGGGATTGAAGTTGACGATCTCGTGGACCGGGACGTAGCGGTCCCGCGCGGCGTTCGCGCTGTTCGACTGGCCGAACGCGAAGAGCACCGCGCGGTCCGGATCGTCCCCGGCGAAGGCGTCACAGGCCACCTCCTGGCGGCCCCCGGTGTCGGCGAAGCCGCAGGTCGTGGGATCGTCGACGTCACAGGGCCTGGCCGCCGGCCCGCCGGGCAGCATGACCAGGACGGACATGGCCGTTCGCGCGGCGTCGGAGAGCTGCGGCTGGAATGTCGCGAAGAGCGAGCCGAACCCGTACGCGAAGTAGAGCGACCCGAGCCACACGATCACCACGACGACCGCAACGATCCACTTCTTCATCTTCGACTCCCACCGCCGACACCGCCCTCAAGGGGTATACCAGATGGGTGAAGTGTAGGCGCGCTCCTGTGTCACGAGCGGCACGTTCCCCGGGATTTCGTCGATGCCGAAGTAGCGGGCGTCGTAGGCCGGCCAGCGCGGCGTCGGAATCTCGAGGACCCGCACGTAGTAGAACGCGTGCGCCTGCGGGTCGAAATCGGGATCGCGCCACACCGCGGTCAGGCCGGAGTCGCCGATGGTGTTCGTGTACGAGGCGGTGGCCGTGTCGACCGTGGATCCCACCGGCGGCGTCGTACCGTCCGCCGCGACGCTCCGCCCGTCCGAGAGTGCGACGTTGAAGACGCGCTCATGCAGTCCGCCGCCCGCGTCGCGCCAGCCCTTGACGATCTGCACCCGGTCCAGGTTCCCCCCGATCGGGTCCTTCGTTGCACCGATGAGGAACGTGGGCGCCTTGCCGTCGGGCGCGGCCGACAGATCGCCGCCCATGGGTACGCCCCTGGCGTAACCTGGCTCCGCGAGGTTGGGGACGAGGGCGTCGCGGGGCGCGAAATCCCAGCCGCCGAAGAAGCGCACGACCATGCGCGGTCCCGTCGTCGCGTACGTTTCCTTGCGTTTCATCGCCGCGAAGAGCGCTTCGCGGGTGTTCTCACGCGCCCAGACGGCGGCATAGCCCGAAGCGGCCATGCGCCACCGGTAGCGGGGGTGCGTGATGCGCCCGGCGTATGGCTCGACGATCGCGTGCTTGCCCCAGAAATTGTCCTCCGCGACGGCCGGCAGGCTGCTATGCGCGTCGGTGCTCCCGATCAGGCCGAACTTGAACGGATTGACGCCGTACTGGGCCTGCTGATCCAGGCCGATCTTCAGCGCGGACCTGGCGTACTCGTACTGCAGCTCCCCGGCCGGCCGCGCACGTACGGCGCCGTCCGGATCGTCCACGCGGTCCTCGATGACGGGGCCCGGCCAGCCGTCGATGACCGCCCAGCTCTCCCAAATTCTCGTAGTCGGCGAACTCGTCCCTTGGGGAGAGGATCGAGTTGGTCTCGCTGTCCCCCTTGATCTGGGTGACCTCGAGGAGCGGCTCCCAGCGAAGGCGCAAGCGCAGGTGCGCCAGGCCGAGGGGCTGGCCGGCGCGGTTGCTCAGCGCGAACTCCCGGGCGTTGCTGAGGTTCGAGTTGTGCGCGATGGCCAGGACTTCGCCGCCGGTAAGCTCCTCATAGCGGTTGAGGAAGCGCCAGAGTTCCTCGGGATCCGGGCTATCGACGGCGGAGAAAGGCAGGATCCGGTCCACGGTCGAAGCGCCGTCCTTGAAGATGACCACCCGATGGCGGCTGGCGTCCTCGAAGCGCGAAGTCCACTCGTAGCCGATGAACGCCGTGAAACGCCCCGGTTCGTTGTACTGCTCGGCCATGGCGGTGACGTGGTTCCAGATCGAGCGCCTGAACCGTTCGTCCCGAATCTGCGCATCGGGCCGCGCGACGCCGATGATGAACTCGGTCACCGCATCGGCCGTCGGGCCGTCCGCCAGGAGATCCTGCAGTTCTCCGTAGAAGCGTTTGCCGGCTTCTGTCGCGAGCAGCACGGGGTCCGCCGCCCACAGCCCGTCGGCGACCCCGAGATTCTCGGCGTGGTCGGCGACGACCAGGAAGTCGAGCGGGCGGCGCAGCCGCGCTTCCATGCCGTTGTGCGCGATCACCGTACCGCCGCGCGCCACCACGTATGCGGCGTCCGGCCCCAGGTTCCGGTTGCCGCGGGAGCTTGCGTCCATAGACAGCTTCGTGTGCAGGTGGGTGTCTCCCCAGAACACGCGGTTCGCGTGAGCCCCCGCCGGCGCGTACGAGGTGTCGGCGGCGCCGGAAAGGGCGAGGAGCGTGGCGGCGGTAGTCGTGAGCAGGCGCATCGGTTTGGCATCCGAAGGGTGGGGTGCGTGGAAGTCTAACGGTAGTGGAACCTCCGTTCGCCCCGGCGTGCGCCCGGTCCGCACAGGATACAATCGAGCCCTTCGACTCCCGTTTCCCAGCCGTCTCCGCGCGGCTCCAGGGATCCATGATGAGTGCAATCGTTCAGCGTCTGACGTTCGCCTTGATCGCGCTGTGTGCGTGCGGCGCCGTTGCCGGAGAACCGGCGGTCTCGGTGTCCCCGGATCCCCGCATGATGCTGGAGGAGCCTTCGATACAGGTGAGCGGCGCCGTACCCGGCGGCAAGGTCATCGTTGAAGCTTCCCTGGCCGACGACGGGCAACAGGTCTGGACGTCACGCGGGGTCTTCTACGCGGACAGCGAGGGTCGCGTGGACCCGGGCGCCCTGGCCTCCGTCGATGGCACGTACACGGGCGTGGGCGCTTTCGGCCTCTTCTGGTCCATGTTGCCGGTGCCCGCGTCGGAGCTGGCTGCGAGTCGATACGTGGACCCCGCCGCAATGGCATGGCCGGGCGCGCCCGTCCTGGGGCGGAGCGTGGTGGTGAACCTGACGGCCCGGTTGGAAACCCGGGCGGACTCCATCGACATGGTTGAGGTGTCGGTGCCTCATCGAGTGCTCTTCGCGGTCGAAGACGTCGTTCGCGAGGAGATCGAACACGAGGAACTGCGAGGCGTGCTGTTCTCGACTCCGGGGCGCAGTCCTTACCCTCCCGTGCTGGTCGTATCCGGGTCGGGAGGCGGGGCGCCCGAAAGCTCGGCCCGCGCCATCGCCAGCGAAGGATTCACGGCGCTGGCGATCGCGCACTTCAACTACCCGGATCGTCCGAAGGAGCTGGTCAACATCCCGTTGGAGTACTTCGGGGATGCAATAGCGTTCCTGAAGGAGGAAACGGGCCACGAGAAGGTTGGGCTCATGGGTGCTTCCCGTGGTGGCGAGGCCGTGCTGCTGATTGCGGCGACCTATCCGGACGAGGTGTCCGCGGTCGTTTCGGGCGTGCCCGCCAACATCGTCAACAGTGCCTGCTGCAGTCCGGCGATGACGTACCTGCACGCATGGACGTATCAGGGGCGCCCGCTACCCACGTTCGGGCTGATGGAGGGGACGGGATTCGAAGACCTTCTGGGCGTAAGCCAGAAGTACGGCGACGGTTTGGTCTGGTTTCAGCGTCACATGCTGATGGGCATGCTCACGGAGGACGATACCGCGCCCTACCTGATCCCGGTGGAGAACATCCAATCCCCTATCCTCCTCATCTCGGGCGACGACGACGGGATCTGGCCTTCGACACCGGCTGCGGATCAGGTGGTCAAGCGCCTGAGGGCCAGGAACTACGCATATCCCGTCGAGCACATCAAGGTGACCGGCGGGGGACACCTGGCGTCGTCGGCCGAACGGATGTTCGTCACCTCGCTGGTTGGCTCCGCACTCGTCCGACACCCGCTGGATACTTCGGTCGCCTTCAGGATGGGCGGGACACCCGCGGAGAACTTCCATGGGGCACGCAAGGCACACGGCAGGAAAGTCGAGTTCCTGAAGACGGGAGGCAAGGACCGGTGAAGATGTTTCCGAGATCGATTGTTGACGTTCAGATTTCCTTACGACTGGCTTTCGGCACGGTATGTCTTGGCGCCCTGAGCCTGCTCGCCGGGTGCGAGGCTCCGGACGTGGAGGTGTCGGATGCCGACGTAACGGATGCCGGCGCCAAGAGCGTCCGCACGATCGGTAGCAGCGCCAGCTTCCGTGGCATCAACGGCATTCTCTTCGGCCCCGACGGGGACTTGTATCTCACCTCGGTGGTGACGCCCGCGGTGGCCCGGATCGACCCGGAGAACGGCGAGATCCTCGACACGTGGGGGCCCGGCGACGGGGCCAAGTCACCGGATGACCTCGCATTCGGACCGGACGGTTCCGTGTACTGGACCGACATCAGTGACGGCGAGGTCGCCATGCGTACGCCGACAGGCGAGACCCGGGTGGTCGCTTCGCCCGGCGTCGGCGTCAACCCGATCACCTTTTCGGACGACGGCCGGCTGTTCGTCTCCCAGTGCTTCATGGATACGAATCTGTTCGAACTCGACCCCGCCGGCGAGCAGGAGCCGCGGATCATCCGCGACGACCTCGGTCCCGGCTGCGGTCTGAACGGCATGGATTGGGGTTCGGCCGACGGCCGGCTTTACGGGCCGCGGTGGTTCCGGGGCGAGGTTGTCCGCGTCGACATCGACAGCGGCGAGATGGAGACGGTCGCCAGCGGCTTCGAGGTGCCTGCCGCCGTCAAGTTCAACAGCGAAGGCATGCTCCACGTGCTCGACTCGCTCCGGGGCGAAGTCGTACGCCTCGGCGAGGACGGCGGCAAGGAAGTCGTCGCCCGCGTCCAGCCCGGGCTCGACAACTTCGCCTTCGATGCGTCCGACCGTCTGTTCATCTCGAGCTTCGCCGACGGCTTCATCGTCGAGGCCATCTCGCCTGGCGAGAACCGCATGGTGCTCGAAGGCGGACTGAACATGCCCGGCGGGGTGGCGCTCACTGGTAGCGGCGACGCGACCCGGCTCGTGGTGGCCGACTTCTTCGCCCTGCGCCAACTCGACCCGGCAACCGGCGACGAACTGGGCGTCGTGCGCGACGTGATCGGCTTCTCGGACATCGGCACCTCGATGTCGGTCCATGCCGCGGACGAAGGCCGACTCGTGCTGTCGAGCTGGTTCGACAACGCCGTCCGACTCTGGAACCCGGCCGCGGACGCGTTGGTGCAGATCTTCGGCGAGCTGGCGGCACCCATCGATGCGATCCAGTTCGAGGGCGATATCGTCGTCAGCCAGTGGGGCGCCGGCAACGTGATCGCCTTCTCGCCCGACAATCCCGAGGAGAAACGGGTCCTCGCCCAGGGGCTCTCGGGACCGGCCGGGCTGACCGCGGTGGACGGAGTCCTGTACGTCGCAGACAACCTCGCCGGCGCCCTGCTTCGCATTGGTGACGACGGCGCCGAGACGGTTGCCGAAGGCCTCGACCAGCCGGAAGGCATCGCGGCCGCGAATGGTTCGATCTACGTCGTCGAGGCCGGCGCCCGCCGCGTGATCGCCCTGGACCCGGCGAGCGGCGAGTCGGCGACGATCGCGGAAGACCTCGAGCTACACGTGCCTCCCAGCGGCGCCTTCCCGAACACGATGCTGTTCAACGGTATCACCACCGATGGCGAGAGCGCCTGGGTCGCGGGCGACGCGGCGAACACGATCTACGTGATCGACTTGGGCTAGAACCCGGACGCGGTGAGGTAGGGCTCGCCGACGGTGAGCGAGCGCCGCTTCGAGCCTTACCTGCTTCGCGGAACCTTGTGCTCCTCCGGCAGTGTGCAGATCCGGTTCATCCGGGTGACGCTGCCGTCGGCGTACTCCCACACGAGTTGTTCGCCGTCGCGGTAGCGCCGCACCACGACGGGCCCCCAGCCGAACACGTGGAAGTCCAGTACTCCCTGGTTCCAGATCATGCTGGCTGACGTGCGTGGGCAGTAGGGCTGGCCCCCGATGCTGAAGGCGACGGAGCCCTCGGTGTCGTTCGTGTTCTCGCCGAGGGTGCTGTTGGGGCCGTAGTCATGAATGATGCCGCTGCTGGTGACGACCACCCTACCCCCGCACTGCTCGATGCGTTCCACGTGCCCGATACGTCCTTCCACCCCGAGCCACAGCCCCCGGATGTCCTCGGCGCCCGGCACCAGCGGTTCCGTGCACTGCGCAAGGACCGGCAGCGGGAAGTGGGCGTAGCTGCAACCCGGCGTGTTGCCCTTGGGTATGTCGGCGGCGAGCTTCCCGCTGCCGTCGAGTTCCGGGAGCGCGCAATAGTCGATCGCGCTGCCGTCGCCGGCGAGGGTCGCCGGATCCGTCGTGAGCGGCGGCCTGGGCGAGAAGAAGAGCCCCCAGAACGCAAGCAGAACGGCCCCGAGGACGACAGCCAGGGACCACAGAACGACCTTCTTGAGCATCGTGCGATCCCGCCTGTCCCGGGTGGTCAGGTGCTGCGGACAAGGTCGACGATGGCCGCCGTTACCTGGTCCGGGCAATTCTCCTGCACGAAATGCCCGCCGCCCTTGATGGTCGTGTGGGGAAGTCCCTGGGCCCCCGGCACCCTTTCCCGGAAGGGCGCGTCGCCGCCCCCGGTGACCGGGTCGTCGTCCGCGAAGGCGCAGAGGAAGGGCTTGTCGAAACGGGAGAGGAACTCCCAGGCCTCGCGCTGGGCTTCGAGCGACGGGTCCGTCGGGAGCGTGGGCACCTGGCTCGGCATGGCGCGCGGGCCCATCTTGTAGCTTGGGTCCGGAAACGGCGCGTCGTAGGCCCTCGCGAGGTCCGAAGGGAATGGCGATCCCATGCCCAGGTTGTGCAGCAGGAACCGCGTCGCCCGCGAGAGATTGGACCGCTTCTCCATCGTCATCGACATCATGAAACCGATGGGCATGTTTTCGGTCTCCCAGCAGAACTTCTGCCAGTAGGCGAACTTCGTCGCCGGATTCCCGGGCATCTGGCTCAACGCCCTCTGCATCTGGGCCAGGGTGGGCGTGGGCGCCTCGGCCCGGAAGCGCTCGACTTCCTTGACCACCTCGTCGGGCAGGTCCGGGTTGTAGGGCAGGCCGGTGTTCGAGATCACGACGCGGTCGAACCGATCCGGGTGGTCGACGACCAGGCGCAGCCCGATGAGCCCGCCCCAGTCCTGGCCGAAGAACGTGATCCCGGAGAAATCGTTCCGCTGCAGCCAGCGCCCCATCCAGTCCACCTGCCGCTGGTAGCTGTAGTCCTCCAGTGCGGCCGGCTTGTCGGACCGGCCGTAACCGGGCAGGTCCGGCGCGATCACCCGCATCCCTTCCCCGACGAGCGGCGGGATCATCTTCCGGTAGAGATAGCTCCACACCGGCTGACCGTGCATGCACAACAGGAGCGGACCGTCCTCCGGGCCCTCGTCGACGTGGTGCACGCGCAGGTCGCTGCCATCGTCCGTCCGAACGGTCGTGTAGTGGGGTTCGAACGGGTAGTCCGCCAGGTTTGCGAAGCGTGAATCGGGGGTCCTGAGTACTCTCACGATGACTCGTTCCGGGGAGTTGACCTTCGAGTATCACTTGAGATGATCGCCGAGACAAAGTCCTTCAATGTGGTGGTGACGGAACTGATGGTGCGTGACTCGACCGGGGGGCGGTCCGTGTCCCGACGCATTCAAGCCAATCGTCGGCTGGTTCGCGACGGCGCGACCGGCGCCGATGTCGACGCGGCGAAGGAGAGGTTCGGGGTGGTGTTCGCCGCGTTTCCGGGAGTCGTCGCCGAGCGAAGCGGGTGGGAGGAACACGCGCGCGGCCTCACGGTGCGGTGCGTCTTCCGGCCCGACCCGCTCGGTCGCGCGGCGGCCCTGGCGCTCAGTTCCATCAGCGGTCGCGCTGGAGCGGCCGCCGGGCCGGCGGAAGCCGAAGCGGTGCGCGTCGTGTGTTCGGCGACACAGTTCGTCCGACTCCGGCAACTGTTGTACTACGGGTGCGAGTTGCAGGTCGGCGAACGCCCGACGGCCAGGCTATCGCGGACGCCGTTGCCCACGCTTCTTGGCCACGCGCTGGGCGCGTTCACGATCGCCTACAACCGGGCGTGGCGCGAAGAAGGACCGATCCCGCAACTGGGCGCCTGGGCCACCGTGTTGCGCGTCGTCGATGCCCAGGGCACGGACCAGGAGCGCATCGTCCATCGTGCCGTGACATCGAAGCGTGCGGCCCACGTGATCGTCGGGAGGCTGGAACGGCTTGGCGTCCTCAGGGTGGAGTCGCGGTCGATCGAAGGGAAGCGGGGCAGGGCGCGGATCGTCCACCTGACGCCGGCCGGCGAGGCCTGGAGGACGGCCGCGACGGGGCTGGTCGACGACGTCGAGGGGCGCTGGCGCGAACGGTTCGGGGCCGACGTGATCGGGCCACTGCGCGATGCTCTCTCCAGCGTCGTGGACCGGCTCCCCATCCGCACCATGTGACAGGTTATGGCGCCAGTGACCCGAGCGTCACGGGTGGCGACTACGTCCTCGAGGATCCGGGACCGCCCAGGATCCCTGCCCACGGCCAGGAATGGCCGGTCGTCCTGCGGGATGCCGGCGACTCGTCCCGAGACCTGCCGCTGCCGGCGCTGCTGTCCCAGGCCCTGGCGGCTTTCGCCATCGACTACGAGCGGGAGCGGCTCGGCGGCCTGCAACCCGTGTCGAACTTCTTCCGGTTCGTGCCGGACGATGGCATCGCGCTGGCGGAGGCCAGGACGCTGGGCGGCGTATCCGGCAACGGCAAGACGCTGCATGAGCGCCACCTCGACGTGGTCGTCGAACCGGGCCGGACGGGTGACCGGCAACGTCGCGTCTATCTCACTCCGAAGGGCGGCGCATGCGCGATGCCTACCCGTACCTGGTCGAGGAGATCGAGGACCGTTGGCGCGAGCAGTACCGCGAGGCGGTCCCGGCGCTCCGGAGATTGCTGACGTCGATGGACGAGAGCTTCGATGCCGGTCTGCACGCGTATCCGGATACCACCGGCTGGATCCAGCGGCCCTGGCTCGGCTGACCCTCTTGGGCGCGCCGCGGCCGCTACCTCGGCTGCGCGAGCTGAATCACGTTCCTCTCGGTGTCGAGCACATGCGCGATGAGCACGGGCGCGTGGTCGTTGTCGTGCCGACTCTGCAGCGCGCCGCCGGCCGCCTGGGCATCCGCGACCGCGGCATCGAGGTCGGCAACCGTGAAGATCACCATGGTGTGGATCAAGGCCTCGGGATCCGGACGGTAGCTCTGCAACGCCAGGTTGCCGTCGCCACAAGTCAGGTCCGTCCAGTGCGGGGACTCGCGCTCAACCTCCAGTCCGAGTGCGGTCCGGTAGAACTGCACGGCGCGAGTCATGTCCGTGACGCCGATCACCCGGGTGATCCTGGATGCTCTCAAGTTGCCTCCTCGCCCTCGCGACCGCGCCGTCCGGACAAGGCTAACGCACGGGTACCGGGGCGGCATGCAGCCGTTGACGCCGCGTCCGAACAGTCGCAATCATCGCGCGACCACCCGGCAGGGCGCCCGGCGAGATCGCGGTGCGGAACGAACTGAGGACCTACTACCCGGCCCTGGACCTGAGAGACGATGCGGCAGCCATCGCCGCCTACGAGCGGTATCACCGGGAAGACCGGTTCTGGCCGGAGATCGCCGAGAGCATTCGCCGGGCAGGCGTGCGCGACATGGAAATCTACCGCACCGGCAATCGCCTGTTCATGGTGATGACGGTGTCGCCGTCGTTCTCCTTCGACGAGAAGGCGGCCCGCGACGCCGGGAACGCGAAGGTCCAGGAGTGGGAGTCGTTGATGGAGCGCTTCCAGCAGCGCCTTCCCTGGACTCCGAAGGATGCGAAGTGGCAGCGGATGGACAGGATCTTCTCCTTGTCCCCCTCATAACGAATCCGGCAATCTCTGAAAGACTTACTCGCCCCGGGCAAAGGTCTCGATCACCGGTATGTCGGCCAGCGCCCCGGGGTCCGCGCTCAGCGGGTCCGCCCCGAGTATCACGAGATCCGCCCGTTTCCGGGAGTAATGGACCCCTTGCTGTCTTCCTCGAAGTATTGGTAGGCGGCGCCCTGGGTGACCGCGTGGAGCGCCTCCTCGACGCTGGCGCGCTGCTCCGGGCCGAGCACGTGGCCGCTGCGCGTGGTGCGGTTCACGGTGATGTGGATCAGCCGCATGATGTCCGGAGGCACGACAGGCGCGTCGTTGTGTACGGTCAAGGGGATGCCGTGCTCGATGGTGGCCTTGACGGGGCTGGTATGGGCCGCGCGTACTTCGCCGAAGCTCCGGCGGTGCCAGTCGCCCCAGAAGAAAGCGTGCGCCGCGTAGTACGAAGGAACGAGGCCGAGCGCCTTGACGGTGGGAAGCTGGTCCGGGCGCATCAGTTGCGCGTGGATGATCACGGAACGGTGGTCTGGCAGGGCGGCCGGGTCGACGGCCTGCGCGATGCCCTGGATCGTCGCGTCGATGGCGGCATCGCCGTTGGCGTGGACGAGCACCGGCGTACCGCGTTCGATGATGCTGGCGACGCGTTCCTTGTAGGTGTCGATGTCGTATGCCGGATAGGCGACGTAGTCCGCCGGTGCATTCTCGGGGCCTTCCGCGTAGGGCTCGGACAGCCAGGCGGTACGCCCCTGGGGCGAGCCGTCGAGGACGAACTTCGCCCCGCCGATGCGGAAACCGCCGTCGTACGCGGGGTCGTGACGAATGCCGTCGACGGTTTCGTCGTCCAGGGCGTTGACGATCGGATAGGCGACGACGTCGATGGGGAAGGCCCCGCGCCCCGCCGCGGCGCGCATCGCGGCGATGTCGGGGAAGATGGCGCCCCCGTCCTGCACGGTGGTGATGCCGAAGCTCGCGTGATAGTCGAGCGCGCGGCGCAGCAGCCGCTCGAAGCGCTCCGGTCCGACCCGGCCGAACTGCCCCAGGGTGAACGGTACGGCGGCCGTTTCCTCCATCACGCCGTTGGGCTCTTCGCTACCCGGGCGCCTCCGAATTACCCCGCCGGGAGGGTTGGCCGTGTCGCTGTCGATGCCGACTGCCACCAGTGCCGCGGAGTTGACTGCGGCGAGGTGCCCGGACACGTGCATCAGGGCGATGGGGTGGTCCGTGGATGCGCCGTCGAGATCGTCCCGCGTCGGATGGCGGTGCTCGGCGATGAGCGAGTTGTCGTAGCCGTAGCCGAACACCCATTCGCCCGCCGGCACGTCGCGCCCCGCGATCCGTTCGCGCAGCAGGCGCACGATGTCGTCCATCTTGTCAACGGGCCCGACGGGCGGCGAGGAGAGGTTGACGAAGTCGATCAGCCGCGCGACGAAGGAGACGTGGCCGTGGGCGTCGATGAAGCCGGGAACGAGCGCCTTCTCGCCCAGTTCGATCGTTCGCGTTTGCGGCCCCTGAAGTGCCAGCAGCTCGTCTGCATCGCCTACCGCGACGATGGTGTCTCCGCGCACCGCCACCGCATTGGCGCCGGCCAGCGCGTCGTCCATGGTGACGATGTGGTCGCCGAGGAAGAGCAGGTCGGCGGGTGGCAGCGCCGGTGTGCTGGGCGCCGGGGCAGAACAGCCGGCGGCGAACAGGATGACGAACAGTACGCCGGGCGCTGCCCGCGCCAGCGGCCGTGGCGGGTTGCCGTGCATGTTTGTTTCTCTCCCGAGTCTGTGATTGTCTCTTGCCGGGCGCCAGGCGCAACGGCCATGCTGCAACGGACCCCGACAGAGTCAACCATCCCGTGATCCGGCGAGTCAGGGGAAGCGTCGATCCGCCCCGCTCGTTCCTGGGGCTCGAAGGCCCGCTGGCCATTGCCCACCGGGGCGGCGCCGCCGAGCACCCCGAGAACACCATGGCCGCCTTCGAGCACGCCGTGCGCCTCGGGTATCGCTGCATCGAGACCGACGTCCGGGCGACCCGCGACCGGGTACCCGTGATCTTCCACGACGAGAACATGGACCGGCTGACCGACCACACCGGGCCGTTCGCGGCACGGGACTGGGCGCAACTCGACGACGTTCGGATCGACGGCACGGAGCCTGTTGTCCGCCTCGACGACCTGCTCGGCGCGTGGCCGGATCTCCGGCTCGTCATCGACCCGAAGAGCGACGACGTCGTCACGCCGTTGATCGAGGCGCTGCGTCGAGGGAATGCGCGCCACCGCGTCTGCATCGGTTCGTTCTCGGCGCGCCGCCTGCGCTGGTTCCGAACCGACGCTCCGGGTTGCACGTCGTGCGGCCCCACGGAGGTGGTGCGATTGCGCGCGGAATCCTGGGGCATCCCGGCTGGCAAGCTGGACGCCGACTGTGCCCAGGTGCCGCCGCGTCAGCCACTCTTCGGAGGCTTGTCGATTCCGGTCGTCGATGCCGCTTTCCTGCGCGCCGCCCACGCCCGGGGCATGCCCGTGCAGGTCTGGACGGTGGACGACGAGGCGGAGATGGAGCGCCTGCTCGACCTCGGCGTGGACGGCATCATGACTGACCGCGTGACGGCGTTGAAGAACGTGTTCGAACGGCGCGGCCTGTGGTGCTGACCCCATGGCGCCATCAATCCCGCCGGCGCGTATGGTTCCTCGCCAGGTAGCGGTCCAGCGCGTTCGCGAAGTGCTGCACGTCCTTCGGCCCGAGCGCGGTGGGGCCACCGGACACGGTGCCTGCGTCGCGCAACGCTTCCATCATGTCCCGACGTTGCAGGTGGTCGCGGACGTTCTCCGGCGTGTACATCGTCCCGCGCGGATTGAGGGCGGCGCCGCCCTTCTCGACGACTTCAGCCGCGAGCGGGACGTCGGCAGTGATCACCAGGTCACCGGGGACCATTCGCGCGACGATGGCGTTGTCCGCGGCGTCGAAGCCCGCCGGCACCTGCAGGGACTCGATCACGCGCGACGGCGGTGTCCGTATCGGTTGGTTGGCGACGAGAGTGGTATGGACCTGCAGTCGTTCCGCTGCGCGAAACACCACGGCTTTGACCGCGTTGGGGCATGCGTCGGCATCGATCCAGATCTTCATGGGCCTGTCCGGAACCCCGGCATGGCGCGGCGGTAGGTCCGTTTCCTCTTGGCGGAGCCGAGTGCACCGCTTTCCTGGTGTCTCAACATCCCGGATATGCTGTGGGGCACTTCGGCGACGGCCAGGTGACCACCATGAGCAGGATCGACCGAGTTTCCATTCAGACCTATCGGTACACGCTCGACGATTTTGGGCCTTCCATCGCCGTCCACCAACCCGGCGGCAAACTGGAGCTTACGCGGTTCCTGGTCACCATCGACACCGACGATGGCCTCTCCGGCAGCTATGCACCGCACTTTGGCGCTACCGCGCACGCTCGGGCACAGGTCGAGGAGATGGCACGGGGTCTCATCGGTCTGGATCCCGAGCGACGGGAACGTGTTTTCGAGCGGCTCAAGCTGAGTCACCGCCACTACGACAAGTCCGGCATCGGCGCCATCGCTACCGCGTTGTGGGATCTCGCCGGCAAGAAGTACGGTGTTCCGGTCGCACGGCTGCTCGGTGGATTCCGTGAACGGCTGCCCGTCTATGCGAGCACCACGCCGGGACAGCGCGCCGCGGGCGGGCTGGACAGCGTGGAGCGCTACGCGGACTTCGCCGAGTCCTGCCAGGCGGCGGGCATCCCCGCGTTCAAGATACACGGTTTCTTCGACGGCAATCCGAAGACCGAGATCGCCATCATGTCCGCGGTGCGCCAGCGGGTCGGCGAGGACATGAAGCTCATGACCGATCCCGCGTCTTCCCTGAAGTCGTTCATGGATGCCGTGGAAGTTGGCAGAGCCTGCGACGACCTGGGCTTCTTCTGGTACGAAGACCCCTACCGGGACGCATCGTCGAGTGCCGTCGCGCACAAGCGGCTGCGAGGTTTCGTGCGCACGCCCCTGCTGATCGCGGAACACATACGCGGGTTCGAGCAGAAGGCCGACTTCGCGCTCGCGGGCGGCACGGACATCATGCACATCGACCCGGAGCTGGACGGCGGTATCACCGGCACCATGAAGCTCGCGCACTTCTGTGACGCGATCGGCATGGAGGTCCAGCTGCACACCGCGGGACCCATGCACCGTCACTGCATGGCCGCGATCGCCAATACGCACTTCTATGAGCTCGGCCTGGTGGGCCCGGACAATCCTGCCAATGGCTTGCAGCCACCGATCTACACCGACGGCTACGGCGACGAGATCGGCAACGTGGGGCCGGACGGATGCGTCCCCGTACCGGCCGGTCCTGGCCTGGGCGTGCGCTACGACATGGATCGCATCAACAGTGGGGAAGTCGGCCGGGTCGAGATTCGCTAGGGCGTTGGCGGACAAGGTAAGCTGCGGGTACCGCGCGGTGTGGAACTTGCAGATCGCCGCGCGCCGCTCGGACGCAGCGAAGGCCGCGTTTCTTTCACGGCACCGCGGCCCGTAGCTGCCTACCCGTTTGATCGGAGCTTGGGGATGATCGACGACCGACGCATTGCGGAACTGCGTGTGTGGGGCTTCACCATCATCCGCGACGTGTTGGACAAGACCACCACGGCGCGGCTGCGCGACTTCGTGATCGACAACGCCTTGCGCATCGGCGTGGAACACAACTACCGGGGCACCGCTCGCCACCTCGCGAACCTGGTGACCCTCGATCCCATGTTCCTGTCCGTCATCGACCACCCGGCAGTCCTGCCGTACATCGAGACGATGATGGGGCCCAACTTGATCCTCGGTTCACTGAACGCTCGGGTGGTGCGGCCCGGCGACGGTCACCAGGGACTGCACGGCGATGTGCCGCTGGACATGCTTCGCCGCGGCGACGACTTGCCGCTGATGATGAACACCGTGTGGGCGCTGTCGGATCTCAACCCCGACAACGGCGGTACCCGCCTCGTGCCGGGCAGCCACCAGAGCCACCTGCGGCACCCGCCGCCGGGCCTTGCGCTCCCTCACGAAATGCAGCCGGAGGTGTCGGCCGGCTCGGTCGTGATCTTCCACGGCCAGACTTGGCATGGCGGCGGCGCGAACCACGGGGAGGAACTTCGCGCCGCCATGTTCGGCCACTACCGCAACAGCCACTGGATGCGCTTCCAATGCGACCCCCACGACGGCTTCCGCGAAGAGTGGCTCGGGGGCATGACCATCCGCCAACGCGAACTCCTGCGCATGACGAACGGCGTCGACCACCGCCACGGCGCCGACTTCTACGAACGGTAACGGGCAATCCTCATGAGCGACCGCGTGACGGCGCCAAGGAGCGTGTTCGAACGGCGCGGCTTGTGGCAGTGATATGGCCGGTCCATCCCGCTAAAGTAGCGATATTCGTCTCGCCGTGTGGGGTTGACTGATGACGGCTCGATTCTTCTGCCCGTGGGTTCTCGCAGCACTCGTCGCCGGTCCGGCGCTTGCCGGAGGGCAGGCGATCGACATCGACGACTACCCGTCCCTCGACGCCAGGCAGATTGGCCATCTGCGGCACTTCGTGAAGCTGTCCCGGCAGTTGCCCGGCGACTGGTCCGAGATGGGCGAGTACGCCAGTCACACGTCCGAGAAGCCCTATCGATACCAACTGGCGTTCATGCTGTACGCGGCGGCTTCCGTCCAGTTCAACGTCACGCCGGCCTATCGGGAGCTATACCAGGACCTCATCGGCAGGCTCATGGTGCAACTCCGGCACTACGACATCTGGGGCAACTGGGTCAACGCCAGCCGCGGCGGTGGGTGGTCGGACCCGAAGCCCCTCAGTGAACTCGACGTCGGCTGGATCGACCCCGTCAAGAGGCACAACATCATGTACAGCGCACACCTCTTCCAGGGCGCTGCGACGCATGAGGCGCTCTACCGGACGGGGGAGTTCATGCAGCCGGGCTCGTTGACGCTGGTCTGGCCGCAGACCCTGTGGGGTCCGGGCGCGACGACGTTCGAGTACGACCTGCCGAAGATCGCGGACAACTTCATCGCGCAGTTCCGCGAGAACGACTACATGGGCATCCCCTGTGAACCCAACGCCCTGTTTCCCGAGTGTCCCCAGCATGCGCTTCTTGGACTGATCCTCTACGACCGGGTCGCAGGGACGGAGTACGCCACCGAAATCATGCCGAGATACATGCGGCAGTTCGAAGAACTCAAGTATCTGGACGAGGAGACCGGTTCGTTCATGGCGGCGTGGAAGGTCAAGCAGGGCGAACCGTTCTACTTCGCCAGCGGCATCGACGGCTGGACCGGAACATTCATGCACGCGTGGGCGCCGGAGTACATACAGCGCGTGTACCCGCGCCAGAGGGACCTGCACGTCGACGCGTTGTTGAGCAGCACGGAAGCTGCCGGCGAACCGCCCGCCGGCACCTCCAGCCTGCTTGGATTCATGGCCATGATGGCATCGGAGGTGGGCGACACGGAGACCGTCGACAGGATCCTCGATCACGCCGACAGGCAATATCGGCCCGTGTGGCGGGAGGGCCGGTACTACTACCCGAGAAACGACGGCCCGGTCAGCGAAGAGGACGATTTCCTGTCGGTCTCGGCGCTCGCGGGCAACGCGATGTTGCCGTTCGCGAGGCTCAACCCCGAGAACGGCCTGTTGCGTCTGCACAACGAGACTTGGCCGGAATCGTATTTCGAGCAACCATACATCGCCGCCGTGGACCTGGGCGCCGTGGGCGTCAGCCGGGCGATCTACGACGCGGAGCGCGAGGCGCTGGTCGTCGGTTTGGAACCGGGGCCGCTGAAGCTTGCCGAGACGCGGTTCGAAGTGCGCAATCTCGACCCTGGAACCCCTTGGGACTTGTTCCGGCATGGCAGGGTGGTGGCGACGATCACGGAAGGCGCCTCCTTGGCCGAACACGGAATCGAATGGCGGGAGGGAGAGCCCGTTCGGATTTCCGTGGACGCGACCGCGCCCGTCAGCCTGGTGCTGCGGAAGAGCCCTGGACAGGCCGTCGCGGGCCTTTAGAAGGGGCAGGGCCCGATGCGGGTCAGGGATTCCGTCATCGTCCTTGCGGCGGTGGCCGCAGCGTTCGTGGCGGGGCGTTACTGGTTTCCGTCAGCCGCATCGGTGGCTGCGTACCTCGAAGACAATCCATGGTTCCTCGCGGACCGGCCCGAGCTGGTCGACCTCGCCCGACCGTGGGTGGAAGCGCGCGCCAGTGAACGGCGCCGGCAACAGCGCCGGGACCTGCTGGCGACGACCTGGGCGGGTTTCCTGACGGCAGATTCCACGCCCCGGTTTGGAGCCGCTACGGACCCCGTGGCGGTCGTCGAGTTCGCGGACTTTGCATGCATTCCCTGCAAGGCGAGCGCCGATCGGTTGGCGTCCCTGGCGGGCTCCAACCCGGACACACAGATCGTCAAGGTGTACGTGCCGTCGGGAGACGAAGGCGCCGAACTGGCCGCCCGCGTGGCGATCGCCGTGTGGCAGCACTCTCCCGCTGACTACCCGGAGGTACACACCGATCTCATGGCGACGCCCGTTGCGCGCCTCGATGCACGAGCGAGACTCTGGTTGGAGGAGCCCAGGTTCGCGGGGAGCGACTTGTGGAAGGCCGTGGGCGGCGAGTCGGTGATCGCGTCCCTGCAGCGCGGCCGCGCGCTGTTCGACGATCTGGATGTCCGCGTGGTGCCTTCGTTTCTCATCGACGGGGAGCTGCTGGCGGGACCGGTCGCGACTGCGGAGCTTCAGCACGCGATCGACGAGGCCCGGTTGGCGACGCTTTGACTGAGGGCGGCCGCGAGCCGAGGCGTGGGGCCAGTCCCGTTGGAGTGGACGCGCCACGCTTACGGCATGGCGTACCGGATGGTGACCATTGCCGAGAAACGCCCCGTGTCGCCGGTGCGGGACCACGCGCTGACTGGTTCGCTGCCGTCGAGGCGCAGGTTCGGTGGATGGCTGCGCAAAAGGTCGCCTGCGTACGCGTCGGACTCGAACGCCCTGAAGCGCTTCCACTGGGCCTTGAGACCGATCGACACCCTCTCCGAGCACTGGCGGTCCACGCCGACGGTCAGGACGTACCCGACCCTGGTGTCGCGCAAGGTGCGGCGACCGACGCTGACGGTGCCCGCGAGGTTGCGGCGGATTTCCTCCGCGTTCGGTTGGCCCAGGCCGGTCGCTATGTCCGCCGCATCGGCACTTCTGGCCCAGAGCCACGAGAAGTCCTTGCGCATGCGTGACACGGCCACACCGGTGCCCGCGTAGGGCGTCCACCGCGTCCGGTTCGGCCAGTCGCGGTATGCGACGATCTGGAACTCGTCCGAAGTAGTGGAACCCAGGGTTTCCTCGCCGATTGCGAGTTCGTTGCTGATCTTGTCGAAGTCCGCACCGGTGGCGTCGGTCGACGACACGGTCTGATCGAAGTCCGTCGCACCGCGGGCGTAGACGGCGGCGAGCCGCCAGCGCGGCGATAGACGGAACCCGAACTCCGCCTCGCCGGAGAAGCCCGCGCCCGGATCGAACGGCGCGAGCCATCCGTCTCCCGCCCCGGGGTCCGGGGTGGTGCAGCCCGCCACGGAGAGCGCGCGCGAGTTGATGTACTCGTCGCAGATGCTGGGGCGGTCGTTGCTGCGGCTCTCGACGACGACGTCGCGGGACACGTTGCCGCCGAGGCCGACGCCGACGTACCACTCGCCGTCGCGTGCCCGGTGGCGAGACAGGCGGAAACGGCGACGGCGGGAATCAGGCCGTGCAGGCCTGCCAAGCCCTTCAGTGGTACGGATCGCCGATGAGCCACTAAACCCATTGAGATTTAGGTAATACTAGTGGAAGAGGCAGGTTCGGAAATTGTCCGAGAAAGCCATCCTCTGTTCAACATGACGGGTCCACCTCGCGGTTGAGTGAACTCCCGAAGCCGGACAGTCCGGTTCCGGGATTTGGGCCGTTTGCCGGCACGTCGAGCCTCCAGGTCCACTGGGCTGAGATAGCCCAGCGACCCGCTCGGGTCGGCGCCGATTCCCGGCAGCACGAGGAATGACAGTGGGCAACAGCTAAGGCAGGGCAAGACCAGGGAACCCTCCCCCGGACAGCCATGCGAACCGTTTAGACTGTGCTCGTTTCCACGGGCAAGGAACCCTCAGCATGTGCGACGAAACGACGGAACGGGATGTCGACGCCGCGTTCGCCAACCCCATGACCCGGCGTCGGTTCACCACGGTCACGGCCGCCGCGGCGGCCGCGGCGATCATGCCGTGGGCGAGGGGCGCGACTGGGCTGACCCGGCGTCGGTTCACCACGGTCACGGCCGCCGCGGCGGCCGCGGGCGGTCACGGGCGGGGACGTCAGCGTCGAGACGCCCGACGGCCAGGCGGACTGCTACTTCACGCACCCGGCAGCGGGTGCGCATGCCGGGGTGATCGTCTGGCCCGACATCCTTGGGTTGCGCCCCGCGCTCCGCGCCATGGGGGACCGACTCGCGAGTTCCGGCTACGCCGCGCTGGTGGTCAACCCCTACTACCGGCAGACCCGAGCGCCCGTCGTACCGGAAGGCGCGAGTTTCCGCGATGCCGCAACCCGGGAGGTGGTGATACCTCTCTATCAATCCCTCTCGGCGGAGGGCAACGTCACGGATGCCAAGGCGTTCGTCGAGTTCCTGGACGCCCAGCCGGCCGTCGACACGGCGCGCAAGATCGGCACCACCGGCTACTGCATGGGCGGCCCCATGACGATGCGCACGGCCGCGGCCATTCCTGACCGGATCGGAGCCGGCGCGTCGTTCCACGGCGGCGGCCTGGCGACCGACGACGAGAGCAGTCCCCACCTGCTGGTGCCGAAGATGCGCGCGAGCTTCCTGTTCGCCATCGCCGAGAACGACGACGCAAACGACCCGGAGGCCAAGGTCACGTTGCGGGAAGCCTTCGACGCCGCGGACCTGGACGCGGAGATCGAGGTGTACGCCGGGGCGTTACACGGCTGGTGCCCGCCTGATTCCGCCGTCTACAACGAAGCGCAGGCGGAACGCGCCTGGGCGCGGCTGCTCGCTCTGTTCGAAGGGGCGCTGGGGTAGCCTGAGCCGAGTTCACGGCGGCGGCGGAAAGGCAGGGTTTGGCGGAAGAGGTAGGAGTCGAACCCACCAGGCGCTTCGAGCGCCTCAACGGCTTTGAAGGCCGCGCGCCCCACCGGGGACGATGCTCTTCCGCGAATCAGTGTAGCACCGGCCCCAGGGAGCCCCAGCGACGGCGGGCGTCTGGCGGAGCGGCGGCCACCGCTACAGCAAGGTCCCCGGATCCTCCGTGCCCAGCATGGCCCCGCGGAGCACCGGGAGCGGCGCATGGCCAAGGGACAGCAGCGTTTCGTGGAACGCGCGCCACGCGTCGCGACCGCCGCGGGTGGCTGTCCAGTCCTCGCGCATCTTGACGATGATGAGCTTGCCCAGCGTGTAGGCGAAGTAGCCCGGGTCATAGGTGCCGCGCAGCGCCTGCTGCTCGGCATTGCCGGGGTCGAGCCACGCGAGTTCCGCGAACATCCGGCGCGACTCGTCCACGCTCATCCCTTCCACGTGCAGGCCGATGGACGAGAGGAACCGCACGTCGCGCATCAGCGCGTCGAGGATCTGACCGACGCGCACCAGGGGTCGGCCGTCGCCCAGGCCGGCCTCCTGCATCAGTTCTTCCGCGTAGTGCGCCCAGCCTTCGCTCAGCATGCCGTTCCGCAGCACCTTGCCGATGCGGTTGCCGGAGCGCTTGCCGTAGAGCGAATGCAGGAAGTGTCCGGGCCAGACCTCGTGCACGGACGTGTTCAGCAGGTCCGCCTCTCCCGGGACGTACTGGCGCTGCACGTCCGGCGGCCAGTCGGGGTCTGGCCCGGCGATGTAGTAGATGGCGGGCAGCCCCTGCTCGAACGGTCCTGGGGTCTCGATGTAGGCGGAGTTGGTGCGCCGGTAGGCCGGCGCCTCGGCCACGAAGGCCGTCTCTTCGCTCGGGATTCCGACGATGTCCGCTTCGAGCAGGAAAGCCTTGAGCTCCGGCAGTTGCTCGTTGGCCCGCGCGACGGCGCCCGCCGGGGGCTTGTCGTCCCGTACGCGCGCGGCGCAATCGGCCATGGAGAGGTCGGGGTCGATGGACCTGCAGGTGTCCGCCATCAGCTTGAGATTGCGGTCCAGGTCGGCCTGCGCGACGGCCTTCAGCGTCCGCCAGTCCAGGTCGATGCGATACACGCGCCGGAGCAACGCCCCGTAGCGCTCCTCCCCGAGGGCGAAGTCGTCGAGAGCGTCCTGCAGCCGGAGTTCCAGCCAGGCCTCGACATCCCGCAGCGCCGCGCCCGCCGGCGCCAGCGCATCGGCGAACCTCCCCTGCAACGCTTCGTCTTCCACGTCGGCGAACACGCCCGGGACGTCTTCCTCGAGATGGGTCGCGAGGCCCCCGAACCGGACAATGGCGGTCCGCACGAGCGGTCGCGGGAACGGCGGCTCGAGGGTGGCGCGCATCTGCCCGAGGTAAGCGGGGAGCCCTTGCAGGTAAGCGGTAATCGCCTCGAGTCGCGCGGCCTTGGGAGCGTAGTCGCGTGACACGTACACGCTGGGGCTGATCGCCCGCGCATACCAGGCGGGATCGCGCCGATGGGAACCCGCGTCCTCCAACCAGAACAGCATGCCGTCCAGGGCGGCGATGAGCTGCCGTCGCTGGAGGTCCTCGCCCGGGGTCAGCGATGCGGCCGGGAACTCCCTTTCCGCGCGGGCGGCGAAATCACGCAGCATGGAGACGCGCCGGGCGATCCCGGCGGCGCTCACGTCGGGTAACCGGCCGTCGTACTCGTGGCGTCCCGCCCAGACGCCGGAGGAGGGCAGCACGTCGAAGTAAGACTCGATGAACTCGTCGGCGAAACGCTCCCAGGACGCCGGCGGGGCAGTGGCCCGCTCCTGTTCCGGAACGCCGCAGCCGACCAGGAGGGCGGTCGCTGCCATCAGGCTTGCTGCCGGGAAAACACGCATGCGTCGGTACTCAGTCGAAGACACTGTCGAACTCGCCGACCACCCGCCTCAGGTCGCCCGTCCGGCGCGTGAACCGCTTGCGGTCGAAGTGCTCGAGCACCTCGATGACGACGTTGCGGCCCACTCCGGAGGCGTCGCGGAAGTCGCGGACGGTGAAGGCGCCGCGGGTGTCGAGGTCCGTGGCAACGCTGGCCAGTTCCCGCAGGCGCTCCTTGAGGTAGAAACGGTTTGGACCCACCTGCTCGCACAGGCCGATCCCGGCGAGGGCGCGCATCTCCCGTTCGAGTTGCGGGAACGGGCGTCCGAGGGACTTCGCGATGTCGCCGAGGCTCGGCGGCTGGAGGGTGTCAAGCGCGGGAGAGACACGGTCGAAGAGGGTGGCGAGAGCCGCCGGGATTTCCGCGACATGGCTCGCGAGCGCGAAGCTGCCGGCGTGAGCGCGAACGTGGCCCGTCTCGGCCAGAGACGTTATGGCGAAATCCACGGTGGCTCTGGGCGCGCCCAGCGCGTGCGCGATCGCCTCCCGCGGCGGTCCCGCGCTCTCGCGCTGGGTGCGGTGGTGCTCGGAGAGCGCGGCGAGTACGGCTTCCCGCGTCTCGTCGAGCAGGTCGCGGTGGATGACGAGGCCGCCGCTACGGGCGAACTGCTCGCCTCCCGTCAGCCGGCCCAGCGCGCCGTTGGTCAGGTTCCAGTCGCGGCGGAAACGCTCGGCTTCGACGACGTCCAGCCGTGCGAGGGCCGAGAGCGCGTCACCGGGGTCTTGTTGGCGCAGCGCCTCGACACGCTCAAGCCGCCCGGGCGCCCGGCGGCGACCGTGGACCGCGACGACATCCAGGACGCGCCCGCCGCCGATCGTGCGGCCCAGGTCCTGGTCCCGCGCGATCAGGCGGTCTCCCACCTTGAGGGGCAGTGCGCGGTCGAGCACGACGTCGACGGGGCCCGTGCCGCCCGGAGGAATGGGGTCTCCGCTGAGCAGCCCGATGCGGCCTTGCGCATGGCTCGTGGCCGCGTAGGCGTGCGCGGGCGCCCAGTGCCGTACGGCGCGGGGGAAATCGGGCAGGACATCGAACTCGACCACGGCGTGGCGAGTCCGGCCGGCGGCGCCGGGTGCGACGATCCAGTCGCCGCGGGCCACGTCGTCGACATCGATGCCAGTGAGGTTCATGGCCGTGCGGTCGCCTTCGGCGGCCGTCTCGGAGGCCGCATCCTGCACGTGGAGACCGCGTACGCGAACCGGGCGATCCGTCCCGGCAACGACGAGTGAATCGCCGACGCTTGCAGTTCCGGCGACGACGGTGCCCGTCACTACGGCGCCGGCGCCGCGGACGGAAAACGCCCGGTCGACGGCGAGCCGGAAGCCCCGGTCGGCGTGCTCGACCGCGTGGCGTCGGGCGGCGCCCGCAAGTTCGTCCCGGAGTTGGTCGATGCCACGCCCGTCCATGCAGGACACCGGGACCGTGGCGGCGCCCTCGAGGAAGGAGGCCTGCGCCAGCGCGTGGACCTCGCGCTCCACCTCGGCTACCCGCCCCGGGTCAACACGGTCCACTTTGTTTACGGCGACCACACCTTCGCGCAGTCCCATCAGTTGCAGGATCTGCAGGTGTTCGCGGGTCTGCGGCATGACCCCGTCGTCGGCCGCGACGACGAGCAGGGCGTACTGGCGCCGTCCCACGCCGGCCACCATGTTGTGTATGAAGCGGTGGTGTCCCGGAACGTCCACGAAACCCACCCGGGCCCCGTCGAGGTCCGTGTAGGCGAAGCCGAGGTCGATGGTGAGCCCGCGGCGCTTCTCTTCCTCCAGGCGGTCGGTGTCCACGCCGGTCAGGGCGCGCACGATCGCGGTCTTGCCGTGATCCACGTGGCCCGCGAGGGTGACGATCATGGCAGGGCGCGCAGGTTGTCGAGGAGCTCCGGCAGGGGCTCGGCGCCGCGCATGTCGAGCCAGAGCCGGTCGTCCCCCACGCGCGCGACGACGGGGATCGGCAGCCTACGCAGGCGCGCGGCGAGTTCGTTAAGGGCCTTGCCAGTGCTCGCCGAAATCGTCACGGCGCGGCTGGGCAGGACCTGGTCGGGGAGGGCGCCGCTGCCGAGTTGGCCGGCAGCCTCTGCAACGGCAACCTCGAACCCAGCGCCCAGGAGTGGCTCAAGCGTCGCGGCCACGTCCCGGGCGCGCTCCTCAAGCTCTTCGAGTGGCGTCGTCAACGTCCGCAGCAGCGGGATGCGCTCCGCGACGGACGATTCGTCCTCGTAGGCGCGCAACGTTGCGTCGAGCAGGGCGAGCGTGACCTTGTCCAGGCGCAACGCGCGTTTGAGCGGGTTGGCGTCGAGCCGGGCGACCAGGTCGGCGCGTCCGACCACGATGCCCGCCTGGATGCCGCCGAGCAGCTTGTCGCCGGAGAAGGTGACGAGGTCCGCGCCGTCCGCGAGGGTCTCGCGGGGCGTGGGTTCGTGCGGCAGTCCGAAGCGCCTGAGGTCAAGGAGCGTCCCGCTGCCGAGGTCCACGCACAGCGGGATCTCGTGACGGTAGCCGAGTTCCGCGAGTTCCCCGGTGGAGACCGTGCGCGTGAAGCCCTCGACCCGGTAGTTGCTCGGGTGCACCTTGAGCAGCAGTGCGGTGGCCTCGTCCACCGCGGCCTCGAAGTCGGCCGGATGCGTTCGGTTCGTCGTCCCGACCTCCACGAGCCGGCAGCCTGAGCGCGCCATGATGTCGGGGATGCGGAAGCTGCCGCCGATCTCGATCAGTTCCCCTCGGGATACGGGCACGGGCCGCCCGAAAGCGAGCGTGTTGAGCACGAGCAGCACGGCGGCGGCGTTGTTGTTGACGACGGTCGCCGCCTCCGCGCCGGTCAGGAGCCTGAGCCGGTGCCGGACGATGCCTTCGCGGTCGCCGCGCCGGCCTGTGTCGAGATCGTATTCGAGGGTGACGGGCGCCGTGGCCGCATCGACGGCGACATCCATGAGTTCGCGCGACAGCAGGGCCCGGCCGAGGTTGGTGTGGACGACCGTCCCGGTCAGATTGAAGACGCGCCGGTAACCGTGCCCGACGTGGCGGGCGAGCCACGCTTCTGCGGGTTCCGCGTAGCGCGCTGCATCCGTGGCCCATTCGGGAACCTCCCCGGTACGGGCGTCGGCTTGCAGGGCGCGTACCGCGTCCTTGACGGTGGCCAGCCCGTGCCGCGAGATGGTCTCGGCCAGGGCCCCGTGCTGCAGCACGGCGTCGACACTCGGCAGGGCCCGGCGGGACATCGCGTCAAGACCCGTCGAGGGCGGCGAGCCACGCGTGGGCTTCCTCCTGCAGGATGCCGTCGTACGCGTGCCGGGGCGGCGTCTCGGCAGCCTCGGTAAAGAGGGCCCGCGCCCGGTCGCGGTTGCGACGCCTGTCGAGCGCCAGGAGCCCCTTGGCGTACTCGACCTGTACCGCCTTGTCGCCCGGCGCCAGGGCATAGGCGCGCTCGAAATGCTGGGCGGCCGTTTTCTTCGAGGCTCCGGTCATCATGCGCCCGGCGAGGTTGCGGCCAGCCTCTGCGTGCCAGGAGGCGAGGCTGAGTTGGGCGCGGGCCAGCTCCGGCGCGAGGGCGACCGCCCGCTCCATCGCCTCGCGCACCGGCCCGGCGAGCCGCAAGGCCTTGACCCCCTTGCCTAGCGTCTGGGCATACCGGCCCAGGGCATGGGAGAGCTGCAGGTGCGCCTCCGGGTTCGTGTCGTCCAGGCGGATTGCCTCTTCGGCGAAGCCCTGTGCCTTCTGGAACAGGGCCTGCCGGTCGGCCTCCGGAGCCTGGTGGAAGCCATGTATCGCCAGCGCCTCCGCCGCGAAGGCGAGGCCTTCCGAGGTTCCCTCCGCTGCCGCCAGCTCGGACGCTTCGGCGAAGCGTCCGTCGGCGTACGCCGCGCGCGCTGCCTCCATCGACTGCGCGTACGCGGTCGCGGACCACAGGGACGCTACGAGCATGGCCCAAGCGGTCCGGCGGATTCCGAACATCGCAAGACTCCCTCCCGTCGGGACCGCACGATCCCGGCGAGCGGATCATGTATGCCCGGGGCGGCGCGGCGCAAGCCCCGCGCCGCCCGGAGGATCCTCAGAAGCGCATGCGCATCCCGGCTTCGACCGTGCGCCCGCGCTGGGGTGCGAGGTCCTTGACGATGGACGTGTGCAGGCGCTGCTCGTCGTCGGTGAGGTTGCGGCCGGCGACGTACAGGTCGAGCGTCATGTCGCCGGGCCGGAAACGCCAGGCGATGCGCGCGCGCAAGTCGTCGTAGCCGTCGGTGGGCAACTCGAACTCCGCGACGTCGTCCTGGTCGGAAGCGCGCACGTAGTCGACGTTGGCCCGCAGGCGGTCACTGGTGAACGCCACGGAGAGGCCGACGCGGTCCGGCGGGATGAGCGGCAGGTTGTCGTTGCCGGAGACGTCGACGTCCGGAGACACCATGTCGAAGAAGGCGCCGAGTTGCAGGCGTCCGATGCCCCAATCGGCTACCGTCAGGCGGCCCTCCACCTCGAAACCGGCGAAGGTTGCGTCGGCCTGGGCGAACTGCCGCACGTCGAAGCCGTGTTCCTCCTCGCCGGTCGCGGCCTGGTAGATGAAGTCGGCGAAGTCGGTGTAGTAGAAGGTCCCGCTCGCCGACCAGCGGTCGCCGCTACCCCTCAGCGTCGCCGCCAGGTTGCGCGCCTGTTCCTGGTCCAGGCCGGGATCGCCGATCTCGAAGCTCCGCGTGGCCAGGTGCGGTCCGTCGGAGAAGAGTTCCTCGCCCACGGGAGCGCGGGACGAATAGTCCGCCAGCAGAGTTGCGTCCCAGCTTGCGTTGAGCGGCACGATCAGGCCGAGAGACGCGCTCCCGCCGGTGAAGTCCCTGCTCCCGCCGTGTGCCGGGTCGTGCTCCACACGGTCGAAGCGCAGGCCGGCCTCGAGGCCGAGGTCTCCGACGGAGCGCTCGCCCACCCAGAAGAGCCCGAAGCTCTGCGTGTCCACCGGCGGCGTGAAGGCTTCTTCTCCCACCACCGAGAACTCGCGGTCGCCGAGCTGCATGCCGAGCGCGCCGCGCCAGCCACCGGCGGGCGCGTGCGTCAGTTCCGCGCGCGCTTCCCAGGCGCTGTTCTCGAAGGCGGTGCCCACCTCGCCGGATGGCTCGATCTCCAGGTGCTCGTAGTCGTTGATGCCGACACGCACGTTCAGGCTCTCGAAGCCCTCGAACGGGTCGGCCAGCCCGGCCTCGAGGTCGATGCGCGTCTGCTCGAGATCGATGATCGGCGTGCCTTCGTCCTCGTGCCCGTGCTCGTCTTCGTCCTCGTCGTGATGCTCGTCCTCGTCGTGGTCGTCGCCGTGCTCGTCGTCGTGGTCGTCGTCGTGATCGTCGTCGTGGTCGTCGTCGTGGCCGTGCTCGTCGTGCCCGTGCTCGTCGTGGTCGTCGTCTTCGTCGTGCCCGTGCGCGTGACTGTGTCCCGGGATTCCGTACTCGGAGTTCAGCCCGCTGACGGAGATCCCGATGAAACCCCGGTCGCCGACGAATGAGAAACCGACCGAACCGCCGCGTACCTCGAAGGCGCTGCCAGGCAGATAGCCGTGCACTTCTTCTTCGTGCTCGTCGTGTTCGTCCTCGTGGTCGTCATGGTCGTCGTCGTGATCGTCATGGTCGTCGTCGTGATCGTCGGCGTGCCCGTGCTCGTCCTCGTCGTGGTGCTCTTCCTCTTCGAGGGCGTGCAGGTACGAGGACTCGACGAACCCCGGAATCTCGTAGTCGTCCGACTCGCGGGCGAAACCGTCCAGGTGCCACGCCAGGCCGCCGCCGCCGCCGTCCAGCCGGAAGGAACCGTTCTTGCCGTCGCCGTTGTCGGATCCGCGCAGGTCTACCGCGCCGCTTATCCGCTCCGGCACTTCGTGCGGGATGCGTCCGGTGTGGACATCCACTACGCCGCCGATCGCCCCGGAGCCGTAGAGCAGCGTGCCCGAGCCCTTGAGGACTTCCACCCGCTCCGCGACGAACGGATCGACCGTGACCGCGTGGTCGCCGCTCGTCACCGAAACATCGAGCGTGTCGATGCGGTCTTCCATCACGCGCACGCGCGCGCCTCCAAGCCCATGGATGACGGGGCGTCCCGCGGCCTCGGCAAAGGAGCTGTTGTGGATGCCGGGCTGGTTGCCGACCGTCGCGCCGATGCTGTCGGCCGCCATGCGCTCGAGCTCCTCGGCCGTGATGACGGTCGCCGGGAGGGCGAGCCCCTCAGCAGACAGCGGGTGGCCGATGACGATGATCTCCTCGATCAGTTCGTCGGACGCTGCCTCTTCGGCGTGGAGTGCCGGCGTTGCCCCGAAGCCGAGCAGCGTCAGTGCGGCGGCCACGGGCCGTACCCGCGGGAAGACGCGGACCGGTGTGCCGGACCCCTGCACGGCCGCGGTGGCGGGCTTGACGCGCGCAATGCTCGTGTTCTTCATGCTGGTGCTCCCAATCGATCTACGGTCGACGACCGTCGCAGGGACGGCTGCCTCTGGGTTGCGAACGATCAGAAGGGCAGCGGTGGGCCTCGGGAACGCTCCGCTTCGAAGGGTCGGGCGACGGCCGCCAAGCCGGTAGACCGCGCGGCCGTTCCCGGGATCCATGCCGGTCCGGGAACGCTGGCGTCTATGGCGGCATTGACGAGGTCGGCATGCGCGAGCGTGCAGGCGGTGCAGCATTCGGCTGGCAGGGCTACGTCATGCAGGTGCAGCTCGGCGGCAGCCTGGGTCGAGCACAACACAAACGCCGCCGCCCAGGCCAGGCGCCGGAGTTCGCGCGCCCCAAGGCGCATGGGTCTCATCATGCACGTACGATACCGGACGCAGGGCTGCCGGACAATGCGGGGGCGGCCCGACGGCATGGTATAAGCCGCGCCCCGAGCAGGCGATCCGGCGGACGGGTCGGGCTTGAGCGCGGACCACCCTCCACAGCCAATCGCAGGGGCACTGATCATGAACGACCGCAGAAACGTGGCCTTCGTGGGACTCGGGGTCATGGGATACCCGATGGCGGGGCATCTCGCGGGAGCGGGCCACCGGGTGCGCGTATACAACCGCACGGCCGCCCGGGCGGAGACGTGGGCGGAGGCACACGGGGGCGAGACGGCTCCGACGCCTGCGCAGGCGGCGTCGGGGGCCGACTTCGTGTTCGTCTGTGTCGGCAATGACGTCGACGTGCGCAGCGTCACGCTCGGGGCGGACGGCGTACTGGCGGGCATGTCCGCTGGCGCGGTGCTGGTGGACCACACGACCGCGTCTGCGGATCTCGCGCGGGAACTCGCGGCGGCCGCGGCGGGGCGCGACATCGGGTTTCTCGACGCGCCGGTCAGTGGGGGCCAGGCCGGGGCGGAGAACGGCCAGCTCACGATCATGGTAGGGGGCGACCCCCGAACGTTTGCCGCGGCGGAGCCCGTGATGGACTGCTACGCTCGCGCCGTGCGCCGCATGGGCGACGCGGGGGCGGGACAGCTCACGAAGATGGTCAACCAGGTGTGCATCGCGGGCGTACTGCAGGGACTCTCCGAGGGACTGCACTTCGCGGAGAAGGCCGGCCTCGACGTGGACGCGGTGGTCGACGTCATCGGCAAGGGCGCCGCGCAGTCGTGGCAGATGGACAACCGCGCGGGCACGATGGCGCGGCGGGAGTTCGAGTTCGGTTTCGCGGTCCAGTGGATGCAGAAGGACCTGGACATGACCCTGAACGCGGCCCGCCGACTGGGGGCGCGCATGCCGTTGACGGCGCTGGTGGACCAGTTCTACGCGGACGTCGCCGCGATGGGCGGCGCCCGCTGGGACACCTCCAGCCTAATCGAGCGCCTGCGCAGGGTCGAGGAATCGTAACGCCCTCGTCCCCCGGCCGTGTCAACCGGCGACGATCGCCCCGGCCACGGTCGCAACCAGCGCCACCAGGGCGACGGACGTCACGACGAACCAGACTTTCACCGACGACACGTCTTCCCGCGTCGCCAGGGTCTTCAGTCTCTCGTCAATCCCGGCTCCGCCGATCTCGACTTCTCGAAGACGTGGTTCCAAGTCGTCTGGGGGTGTCACAGTCGCCACTCCCTTGGCCTCGCGGTGTTCCTTCCGCGTATTCTCGCCGGCGCCGCCCGCCCGTCAACCCTCCGGGCCCTGCAACCGCGACGGCCGTCCGCAGGGGAGCGGTTTCGGAGGCGCGGCCGCTCAGCGCTCGCCGATCGGCACGTAGTTCCGCCGGTCCTCCCCCGTGTAGAGCTGCCGCGGGCGGCCGATCTTGTAGGGGGCGCTCACCATCTCCTTCCAGTGGGCGATCCAGCCCGGGGTCCGGCCGGTGACGAAGATGACGGTGAACATCTCCACGGGGATGCCGATGGCCTTCAGGATGATGCCCGAGTAGAAGTCGACGTTCGGGTAGAGCCGGCGCTCGACGAAGAACTCGTCCTCCAGCGCGATGCGCTCGAGTTCCTGGGCCATCTGCAGGGTGGGGTCGTGGTCGACGCCGAGTTCGGCGAGCACCTCGCGGCAGGTGTCCTGCATCACCTTGGCGCGCGGGTCGTAGTTCTTGTACACACGGTGGCCGAATCCCATGACCCGGAAGGGATCGTCGCGGTCCTTGGCGCGCTTGATGTACTTCGGAATGTTGTCCGGGGATCTGATCTCGGCCAGCATGTTGAGCACGGCCTCGTTGGCGCCGCCGTGCGCGGGGCCCCAGAGCGCGGCGATGCCCGCGGCGATGCAGGCGAACGGGTTGGCGCCCGTCGAGCCTGCCATCCGTACCGTGGAAGTCGAGGCGTTCTGCTCGTGGTCCGCGTGCAGCAGGAAGATCCGGTCGAAGGCGCGCGCCAGCACCGGGTTCACCTCGTAGTCCCCGCCGGACGGGGCGAACATCATGTGCAGGAAGTTCTCGGCGTAGTCGAGGTCTTGGCGTGGCGGCACGAACGGCTCGCCCCGCGAGTGCCGATAGGTCATGGCGGCGAGGGTGGGCATCTTGGCGATGAGACGGTGGGCCGTATCCAGCCGGTATCCCTCGTCGTCGGCGTCGAACGTCTCGTGGTACAGGGCCGCCAGCGCGGCGGTGACGGCGCACATGATCGACATGGGATGCGCGTCCCGCCGAAACCCGCTGTAGAAGTTGAGGGCCTGCTCGTCCACCGCGGCGTGACGCTTGATGGAGTCGACGAACTCCCGCATTTCGCCTGACTGCGGCAGCCGGTCGTGGAGCAGCAGATAGCAGAGTTCGAGGTGGGTGGACTGTTCGGCGAGCTGCTCGATGGGGTAGCCGCGGTGCAGCAGGACGCCCTCGTCGCCGTCGATGTAGGTGATTGCGGAGTCGCACGAGGCCGTGGAGACGAAGCCGGGGTCGTAGGTGAAGTAGCCCCGCCGGGTGAGCGCGCCGACATCGATGACGGCGGGGCCGACGCTCGCGGGATACACGGGGAACTCGATCGGCGCCTCCGAGTTGATCGTGAGGCTCGCGGAGCGTTCGGCCATGCCATGCCCTCCCGGCTGGTTTGCACAGAACTCGCGCGCCCGCGCTGCGGGCGCGGCCTCCCGGGACGCGCAAACCACCCACGACCGGCGCCTTTCGGCACCCGGTTCGACGGCGGCCGGCGCCGCGGTCAGGGAGACTGGACAACCGGTGATTCTCTCGGCTGCCGCGCGCGGTTGTCAAACTGGCGGCCGTGCCCGGCGCGCGCGCCGGCGCCGTGTTTGTCAGCGGCTCGGGCGTCGCATACCATCGCCGCCGTATTACGGACCCAGCGGGCAGATGGCCTCGGAACGCCCCGTCGAAATCGCACCCACGAGCTACCTTCCGGTGACTGCCGTGGCATCCATCACGCACCGCATCACGGGGGTCGCGCTGTTCGCCGGCACCGCCTATCTCCTCTACCTGCTCGACCTGGCGCTCGGCTCCGAGGCGGGGTTCGCACGGGCGGCCGGGCTGATCGAGGAGGGGTTGGGCAAGTTCGCGCTCTGGATCACGCTGGCGGCGCTCGCCTACCACTTCATCGCCGGACTCCGCCACCTGCTTCTCGACTTCCACGTGGGCGACTCCCTCGCCGGCGCCCGGCGCAGCGCCTGGACGACCCTCGGCCTTGCGTTCCTCGCGGCCGCCGCGGCGGGCGTCTGGCTGTGGTAACGAACGTCACGAGCTTCGGGCGCAGCGGGCTGTCCGACTTCGTCCTGCAGCGCGTGTCCGCGGTGGTGCTCGGCGCATTCGGGTTGTGCGTGGGCGGCTGGTTCGCGGTCAACCCCGACGCTGGCCACGCGGCCTTCGCGGCCTGGTTCTCGTCGACGCCCATGGTCGTCTTCGCGACATTGTCCGTGGCCGCGCTGGTGGCGCATGCCTGGATCGGCATGTGGACCGTCGGGACCGACTACCTGCGGCCGCACTACTTCGGGCGCGCCGCGACGGTGGTGCGGCTGGCCTACCAGGGCGTGACGGCGGCGCTCCTGTTCGCGTACCTGATCTGGGCGCTGCTGGTGATCTGGGGCGCCGGCTGATGACGTTGCGCACGATGGAGTTCGATGGCGTCATCGTCGGCGGCGGTGGGGCCGGCATGCGCGCGGGGCTGCAGCTTGCGCAGTCGGGCCTGCGCACGGCGGTGCTCTCGAAGGTCTTCCCGACGCGCTCGCACACGGTCTCCGCGCAGGGCGGCATCACGTGCGCCATCGGGAGCGAGGACCCGGACGACGACTGGCGCTGGCACATGTACGACACCGTCAAGGGGTCGGACTACATCGGTGACCAGGACGCCATCGAGTTCATGTGCTCCACCGGGCCGCGGGCCGTCTTCGAACTCGAGCACATGGGGCTGCCGTTCTCGCGCAACGAGAACGGCCGCATCTACCAGCGGCCGTTCGGGGGGCAGTCCAAGGACTACGGGCGCGGCGGACAGGCGGCCCGGACGTGCGCAGCCGCGGACCGGACGGGCCACGCCCTGCTGCACACGCTCTACCAGTCGAACCTCCGCGCCGGCACCGTCTTCCTGTCCGAGTGGTTCGCCGTGGACCTCGTCAGGAACGTCGACGGTGCTGTCGTCGGCGTCATCGCCATCCGCATCGAGACCGGCGAGACGGTATTCGTGCAGTCCCGCGCGACCGTGCTCGCGACGGGAGGCGCCGGCCGGATCTACGCGAGCACGACCAACGCGCACATCAACACCGGCGATGGCATCGGCATGGCCCTGCGCGCCGGCGTGCCGGTGCAGGACATCGAGATGTGGCAGTTCCATCCGACCGGCATTCACGGCGCCGGCGTGCTCGTTACGGAGGGGTGCCGCGGCGAGGGGGGCTACCTCGTCAACCGGGACGGCGAGCGGTTCATGGAGCGCTATGCGCCGAACGCGAAGGACCTCGCGAGCCGGGACGTGGTGGCGCGCTCCATGATCCTCGAGATCCTCGAGGGGCGGGGGTGCGGGCCGGACGCGGACCACCTGCTGCTGAAGCTCGATCACCTCGGCGCGGAGGTCCTGAACAGCCGTCTGCCCGGCATCCTCGAACTCTCGCGCACCTTCGCCCACGTGGACCCCGTGCACACACCCATCCCCGTCGTGCCGACGTGCCACTACATGATGGGCGGCGTCGCGACGCGCGTGAGCGGACAGGCGCTGACCCAGGATGCGCAGGGCGGCGACAGGTCCGTGGACGGGCTCTACGCCGTGGGCGAAGCCGCATGCGTCTCCGTGCACGGCGCCAACAGGCTGGGCGGGAACTCGCTGCTTGACCTCATCGTGTTCGGCCGCGCGGCCGGCGTGCACATCGAGGAAGTCATGCGGCAGGGGGTGAGCTACCGCACTGCTTCGGAGAGCGACCTTGAAGCCGCCGGGGCGCGGCTCGCCCGCTGGGAGGCGTCGACGGAGGGCGAGGGGGTCGCCGCGCTCCGCAAGGAACTGCAGAACGTCATGCAGATCAACTTCGGCGTGTTCCGCGCCGAGTCCCACATGGAGGAAGGATGCAAGCTGCTCGCCGACCTCCGCGAGCGGATCGGGGCCGCGCATCTCGCCGACAAGAGCAGTGCCTTCAATACCGCGCGGGTCGAGGCGCTGGAACTCGACAACCTCCTCGAGGTCGCGGAGGCGACGGCGGTGGTGGCCCTTGCGAGAAGGGAAACCCGAGGCGCGCACGCCCGGGAGGACTACCGGGACCGCAACGACGACGACTGGCTGTGCCACTCGCTGTACTTCGCCGAGGGGCAGCGCGTGGGCAAGCGGGCGGTGAACTTCGAGCCCAGGACCGTGCCGACGTTCCAGCCCACAGAACGGAGTTACTAGGAGATCCGCATGCAGGTCAGCCTGTACCGATACGACCCCGACCGCGACGTGAAGCCGCACATGGAGCACACGAGCGTCGAGGTGCCGGAGGGCAGCGACCTGATGGTGCTCGACGTCCTGGAGATGCTGAAGGCGGAGGACCCCAGCCTGTCGTTCCGGCGTTCCTGCCGCGAGGGGGTCTGCGGTTCGGACGGCATCAACATGAACGGCAAGAACGGGCTCGCGTGCATCACGCCGCTGTCCGAGGCGGCGCCCAGGGGCAAGCTGGAACTGCGCCCTCTGCCGGGGTTGCCCGTCATCCGCGACCTCGTGGTGGACCTGACGCAGTTCTACCAGCAGTACGAGAAGGTGAAGCCGTGGCTGATCAACGACGCGACGCCGCCCGCCCAGGAGCGGCTCCAGTCGCCGGAGGACCGGGAGAAGCTCGACGGCCTGTACGAGTGCATCCTCTGTGCCTGCTGCACCACCTCCTGCCCCTCCTTCTGGTGGAACCCGGACAAGTTCGTCGGACCCGCGGGCCTGCTGCAGGCGTACCGCTTCCTGGCGGACAGCCGGGACACGGCGACGGAGGAGCGCCTCTCCGACCTCGAAGACCCATTCAGCGTGTTCCGCTGCCGCGGCATCATGAACTGCACCAGCGTCTGCCCGCGAGACCTCAACCCGACGCGGGCGATCGGCAAGATCAAGGCGATGCTGGTTACCCACGGGACCTGAAGGATCAGGCTCGCGTCGTGACGATCGCTTGACACGCACTGTATGGATAACCAATATCTCGTGCGGTCGTTGGACGGGGCAAAGCGCGCTTGGAACTCTCGGACTGAGGGCTGCGCCTAGGCAGGCCGCGAAGGGAGCGACGGAGCGGACCGGGGCGAGCGCGAGCCAAGGGGTAAGGGCATCTCGACAGCGCAGGCAACCGTAGAGAGTGGTGTAGTAACGGCGCGAGGCATGGCTGCGGCGGCTTCGGCCGAGGACAGGCTCAGCTTGGCCCGGTCGGTCGTGTTTGCTGTCGTACGCACATATTGGGAGCGGGCCGCGGTAGCGTGGGGAACGCCTTGGCCGCTCAGGAAGCCGCCACCCGAGGTCGAATGCGGCAGCATGCCGGCGAGCGCCGGAGAACTGGCCTTGCGAATCGGGAGCGCAACGGCGCAACTGAAGCCGCTAGAGGCTGGGTACTCGATCGGGCTGTTATATACCGGGATGATGCCGGACGACTTCCGCGCGGCATTGGGGGCGTACTACACACCGCCGGCCCTTTGTGAGCGACTGCTCGACATGGCATCCGATGCTGGAGTGGACTGGTCCAAGGCGCGCGTGCTCGATCCCGCGTGTGGAGGCGGAGCGTTCTTGGCTCCGGTCGCACTACGGATGGCGGAGAGCCTTCAGGGTCGCGAGCCGAGCGTCGTACTGCGGGACATCGAACGCCGGCTGGTGGGCTTCGATTTGGACCCGTTCGCCGGCTGGATGTCGCAGGTGTTTTTGGAAGCCGCCTTGGGGGCCAGGTTCCAGACGGCTACCGAGCGGCTGCGTCGGGTTGTACGAGTTTGCGACAGTCTCGAACGACAAGGGTCCGGGAGGGGGTTCGATCTCGTTGTTGGCAATCCGCCGTACGGGCGGTTAACGCTGCCACCGCGCTTGCGCAAAAAGTTCGCTCGCGGCTTGTTCGGTCACGCGAATCTGTATGGCGTATTCACCGACCTTGCACTGCGCTTGACATGCAAAGGAGGCGTAATCGCCTACGTGACGCCGACTAGCTTGCTCTCGGGAGAGTACTTCAAGGCGCTACGCGGTCTCCTCGGCCGCGAGGCGCCTCCGGACAGGATGAATTTCGTCGCTTTGCGCAAGGGTGTGTTTGCGGACGTGCTGCAGGAAACCTTGCTCGCGGCGTACAAACGGGGCGGCGACCCGTGCGCGGCACAGGTCCACTTCATGTCTCCGGGAGCGGACGGCTCGGTACATGCGGTGGTTGCGGGCTCGTTCCAGCTCCCGGACATACCGGAGGAGCCTTGGTTGATCCCCCGGAACGATGCGCAAGCCGCGCTGTTGCGGGTAGCCGGGGGCCTTCCGCACCGGCTGGCGGACTGGGGCTACACGGTCAGCACTGGTCCTCTGGTCTGGAACCGCCACAAGGCCGGTCTGAAGAAGCGTCCGGGCAAGCTCCGATTTCCCTTGATCTGGGCGGAGTCCGTGCGCTCCGGCGGTTACTTCGCCTTCCGTGCCGAGAAGCGCAACCACAAGCCCTACTTTGAACCGAAGAAGGACGAGCGCTGGTTGGTCACCGACTCTCCCTGCGTGCTTGTTCAAAGGACGACCGCCAAGGAGCAGTGCCGGCGCCTGATCGCGGCGGAATTGCCGGAGTCGTTCCTTGCGGAACACGGCGCGGTGGTCGTGGAGAATCACCTGAACATGGTCAGGTCGCTGGACGGCCATGGTGAGGTGTCTCCCGCGGTCTTGGCTGCCGTATTGAACAGCGACGTGGCGGATCAGCTCTTCCGCTGCATCAATGGCAGCGTTGCCGTCTCGGCGTACGAGTTGAAGGCGCTACCGCTGCCGCCAGCTGAGAGAACCGAAGAGATCGAACGGTTGGTGGCCAGCAAAGCGGAACGCGAAGCGGTGGAACGGGCCGTCTTACGGGCGTACGGCTGCGGAGAGATGTAGTGGCGCTACCCAAGCTGTTGCCGGTCCCGCAGGTCCGCGATCGACTACGGGCGATCTATCCCGACGGCACGCCGTTCAGGAACTACGTTACCCGACGAATGGCCGCCAGAACCGTGTTCGTCATGCTGTACACCGGTGCTGTGGAAGGCTCACAGCGATGGCTACGGCCGGACCAGGTGACACGGATGACGGACGACCAGGCGCGGCTGGCCGGCGAAGACGTTCGCGAGGCATGGTCGGACCAATCGATGCGCCCGGCGTCAGGTGACATCCCTGGGCGCTGGTACGCCGCGAACACGCGAGAGCCGATTCGCGACGAGACCTTGCGCGCCGGTCTGGTCAGGACGGGCGCTGTCATGGAGCGGGAAGGTCTTGCGACCACGTCGCCGCGGCCGCGCTATGCGTTGGCGAAGGCGTTCGCGGCATTGTTCGATCCCGGTCTCGCAGGGGAGGATTTGGCCTCGGCTATCCGCGCTTGGCGGAAGGCGAACCTATCGAGCGGCGCGCTGGCCCGAGTGGTCATCATGCGGCGCGCGGGAACGGCTCAGGAAGGCAGGGTACTCGTCACCTTTCCCGATGGAGAAGCCCGCCACATGGAACCAGGGCCGAGTTCGGTTCTTTCGAAGGCGGTGATCGAAGACTTCGCGCAGCGCTTCCTGGAGGCGCCCGCCGTGGTGTGGTTGAGCGAAAGCCGCAATCGAATCGTGGCGCGCGACGACGGCTTGGCTCGGGAGATCGGATTGACGATCCAGCCGGACCGGAACCTGCCGGATCTGATCCTGGTGGACCTCGGGCCATCGGAGCCGCTGCTCGTCTTCGCGGAAGTCGTGGCCACGGCCGGGCACGTGAGCGACGCCCGCCAGACGGCCCTAATGGAGGTGGCGTTGGAAGCCGGGTTTGAGGCGGCGCATGTAGCGTTCGTGACGGCATACGCGGACCGGGACGATGCTGCGTTCAAGGCGTCGGTGAGCGAGCTCGCCTGGCGGTCGTTTGCCTGGTTCATGTCCGAGCCCGAACACATTGTGGTGATGCACGCGGGTCACGAAGGCCCCTGGAGTCTGCGCGAACTGATGAGCTGAGGTCGGTACGTGCGCACACGCCCGTGACCTCGCCCCGGGCCTTGCTGCGCGGCGTCAACTCAGGATGGTTCTGTTAGCCTTGCTCCGCCCTTGTCCGAGGCCGGTCGCGATGACAGATTCCTTTCTGGACAGGATGCGCAGGAGCAGCCACCTGTCGGGGGGCAACGCCGCCTACGTCGAGGCGATCTACGAGCGCTTCCTGGAAGACCCGAACGCCATCGGCGAGGAGTGGCGCAGCTACTTCGACAAGCTGCCCCGCGTCGAGGGGGTGCAGACCGGCGACGTTCCCCACGGCGCCATCGTCGAGCACTTCGAACGTCTCGGGCGCAATCGCCTGAAGGCGCGGCCGGAACGGGTCAGCACCGCGATCAGCTCGGAGCACGAGCGTCGGCAGGTGCGCGTGCGGGAACTGATCGGCGCATACCGGCACCGCGGCCACGGTCGGGCGCGGCTCGACCCGCTCGGCATGTGGGAGCGGCGGCCCGCCCCGGAACTGGACCTCGGCTACCACCACCTGACCGAGGCCGATCTCGACGAGGTCTTCCACACCGGCACGGCGCACTTCTTCGAGGAAGGGCAGGCGCCGCTCAGGAGCATCGTGGATGCGCTGGAGCGGACCTACTGCGGCCCGGTCGCCGCGGAGTACATGCACATCACCGATGCCGAGGAACAGCTCTGGGTGCGGCGGCGCCTGGAGAGCGTGCGGTCCAGTCCGCAGTTCGGCGCGGAGACGCGGCGCGGCATCCTCGGACGCCTGACCGCGGCCGAGGGTCTCGAGAAGTACCTGCACGCGAGATATCCGGGCACGAAGCGCTTCGGGCTGGAGGGAGCGGAGAGCCTCATCCCGATGCTGCACGAGATGCTGCAGCGCACCGGCTCGCACGGAGTGGTGGAGACGGTCATCGGCATGGCCCACCGCGGCCGTCTGAACGTGCTCGTGAACATCCTCGGCAAGGACCCGGGGGACCTGTTCGACGAGTTCGAGGGGCGGGTCGTGGGCACCGGCATGGGCGACGTGAAGTACCACCAGGGGTTTTCGTCCAACGTGGAGACCCCGGGGGGCGAAATGCACGTCGCGCTCGCGTTCAACCCGTCGCACCTCGAGATCGTCTCCCCGGTGGTGGAGGGCTCGGTCCGTGCGCGGCAGGACCGGCGGCGCGACTACACCGGCAGCCTCGTGGTTCCGGTGGTGATCCACGGCGACGCGGCCTTCGCGGGGCAGGGCGTGGTCATGGAGACGTTCCAGATGTCCCAGACGCGCGGCTACCACACCGGCGGCACGCTGCACGTCATCGTGAACAACCAGATCGGCTTCACCACGCACCGCGTCGACGACGCGCGCTCCACCGAGTACTGCTCCGAGGTCGCGAAGCTCGTGCGCGCTCCGATCTTCCACGTGAACGCGGACGATCCGGAAGCGGTGCTGTTCGTCACCCAGCTCGCCGTCGACTACCGGATGCAGTTCCGCAAGGACGTCGTCATCGACCTCGTCTGCTACCGCCGCCGCGGTCACAACGAGACCGAAGAGCCGATGAAGACACAGCCGCTGATGTACCACGCGATCCACTCCCACCCGACGACGCGGACCATCTACGCGGACCGCCTGGTGGCCGAAGGGGTCGTGACGCAGGGCGAGGTCGACGACTCGATCGACCGCTACCGGGGCGCGCTGGACTCCGGCGAGCACGTCGCCCTGAGCCTCGTGCACGAGCCGAGCGTCGAACTGTTCGTGGACTGGCGGCCGTACCTGGGGCACGAGTGGACGACGCCGGCGGACACCCGCTTCGACCGCAACCGGCTGAGGGAACTCGCGGACCTCGCGAACCGCACGCCGGAGGGGTTCGTCCTGCATCGCCAGGTACAGCGCATCTTCGAGGACCGGCACAGGATGGCGGCGGGGGCCGCCCCGGTGAACTGGGGATTCGGGGAGATGATGGCGTACGCGACGCTGCTCGACGAAGACCACCCCGTGCGGCTGACCGGGCAGGACGTCGGCGTCGGGACGTTCTCCCACCGGCATGCGTCCGTCTACAACCAGAAGGACGGCAAGCGGCACATCCCGCTCAATCACCTGGCGGACTGGCCGACGTTCGACATCTACGATTCGCTACTGTCCGAGGAGGCGGTACTGGCGTTCGAGTACGGCTACGCGACAACGACGCCCAACGCCCTCATCGTCTGGGAGGCGCAGTTCGGCGACTTCGCGAACTGCGCGCAGGTCGTGATCGACCAGTTCGTCTCGAGCGGCGAGGCCAAGTGGGACCGCCTCTGCGGCCTGGTCATGCTCCTGCCCCACGGCTACGAGGGCCAGGGCCCGGAGCACTCGTCCGCGCGCCTCGAGCGCTACCTCCAGCTCTGCGCGCAGCACAACATGCAGGTGTGCGTCCCGACGACCCCGGCGCAGATGTTCCACATGCTGCGGCGCCAGGTGATCCGCCCGCTGCGCAAGCCGCTGGTCGCGCTGACACCGAAGAGCCTGCTGCGCCACAAGGAGGCGGTGTCGACCCTCGAGGACCTCTCGGACGGCAGCTTTCAGCCGGTGATCCCCGACACCACCGTGCCCGACCCGAGCCGGGTCGAGCGCCTCGTCCTGTGTAGCGGGAAGGTCTACTACGACCTGGCGGCGAAACGCCGCGAGGCCGGTCTCGACAACGTGGCCATCGTCCGCATCGAGCAGCTCTACCCGTTCCCGGAGCCGGAGCTCGCGGCGGTGATCGCCCCGTACGCCAACCTGGAACTCGCGATCTGGTGCCAGGAAGAGCCCGCCAACCAGGGCGCGTGGTACCCGAGCCAGCATCACATGCGCCGCGTGCTGACCCGCCACGACGCGGACCTGTACCTCACCTACGCCGGGAGGGTGGCGTTCGCCTCCCCGGCGGCGGGATACTTCGCCAAGCACATCGAGCGCCAGCAACAACTCGTGGAAGACGCACTGCTCGGATGACGCCGTGATCGACATCAAAGCGCCGACATTCCCTGAGTCCGTCCCCGACGGCACGGTCGCCGTATGGCACAGGCAGGTGGGCGATCCCGTGCGCCGGGACGAGATACTCGCCGACATCGAGACCGAGAAGGTCGTGCTGGAGATCGTCGCGCCGGCCGACGGGAGACTCGCCGAGATCCTGAGGGCGGAAGGCGACACCGTCGAGAGCGGCGAACTCATCGCGCGTTTCGAGGCGGGGGCGGTGGACGCGGTCCCGGCGCCGGCGCCCGAGGCGCCGTCCGACGCGGGACGCCCCGCGCGCGCCTCGCCGGCCGCCCGCAAGCTCGCGGAGGAGAACGGGATCGACGTCGCCGCCATCGACGGTTCCGGCCGCGACGGCCGCGTGACCCGGGAAGACGTCGCGCGTGTGCTCCAGGGAGGGGCTCCCGAGCAGGAAGCGGACGCTCCGGCCACGCCGACGCCGGCGTCCGTGGAGGAACCCCTGCCGGACACCGGGGAGCGCGTGGAGCGGCGGGTTCCCATGACGCGGCTGCGCGCCTCCGTCGCCAGGCGCCTGGTGGAGGCGCAGCGCAACGCCGCCATGCTCACCACGTTCAACGAGGTGAACATGCGGCCGGTCATGACGATGCGCACCCGTTACCGGGACGAGTTCGAGCGGGTGCACAACGGCGTGCGGCTCGGCTTCATGAGCTTCTTCGTGCGCGCCTGCGTCGAGGCCCTGAAGCGCTTTCCGGCGGTCAACGCCTCCGTGGACGGCAACGACATCCTCTATCACGGCTACTACGACATCGGCGTGGCCGTCAGCACGGACCGCGGGCTGGTGGTCCCGGTGCTCCGGGACGCGGACGCGCTGAGCCTCGCCCAGATCGAGGACCAGATCGCGGGCTTCGGGGAGCGCGCCCGGGAGAACCGGCTCACCATCGAGGAGATGTCCGGCGGCACGTTCACGATCTCGAACGGCGGTGTGTTCGGTTCGCTGCTGTCGACGCCCATCCTGAACCCGCCGCAGACGGCGATCCTCGGCATGCACAAGATCGAGGACCGTCCCGTGGCCGTCGACGGCGAGGTGGTCATCCTGCCGATGATGTACCTCGCGCTGTCCTACGATCATCGGCTGATCGACGGCCAGGAAGCGGTGCGGTTCCTCGTGACCGTCAAGGCGCTGATCGAGGATCCGGCGCGGATACTGCTGGAACTCTGATGGAGGAGTCTGCATGAACGACGACGCCGGCCCCGGCGCGGGGACGGACGGCCGCTGGGAAGTCGTGGTCATCGGGGCGGGTCCGGCGGGCTACGCGGCGGCCATCCGCGCGGCTCAGCTCGGCATGCGCACCGCCTGCATCGACAAGTCCCTCGACCGGGAGGGTAATCCCACGCTGGGCGGGACATGCCTCAACTGGGGGTGCATCCCCTCGAAGGCCCTGCTCGACGTGTCCCACAAGTACGCCGAGGCGGCCCAACACTTCGGGGAAATCGGCATCGGCGTCGGCGAACTCTCGATCGACGTCCCCGGGATGATGACGCGCAAGGACGCGGTCGTGGCGCGCCTCACCGGCGGAGTCGGGTCCCTGTTCCAGGGCAACGGCGTGACCGCGCTGGCAGGAAGCGGGCGCCTGCTCGGCAACCGCCGCGTCGAGTACACGCCGCACGACGGCGAACCGACGGTGCTCGAGGCGGAACACGTTATTCTCGCGCCCGGTTCCGTCCCCATCGACATCGAACCGGCCCCCTTGGTTCCGGGGGTGGTCGTGGACTCCGCGGGGGCCCTCGAGTTCGATGCCGTGCCGGGGCGGCTGGGCGTCATCGGCGCCGGCGCCATCGGGCTGGAACTCGGCAGCGTCTGGTCGCGGCTCGGTTCGGAAACGGTCATCCTGGAGGCCCTCGACGAGTTCCTGCCCCTGGCGGACCAACGTATCGCCAGGGATGCCCTGCGGGCGTTCACGCGGCAGGGGCTCGACATCCGTCTCGGCTGCCGGGTCATGGGCGCGGAGCCTTCCGGGGACGGCGTGACGGTGACCTACCAGGATGCCGGCGACGAGCACACGGTCGAGTTCGACCGGCTCATCGTCGCGGTCGGACGCCGCCCCTACACCGAGGGGCTGCTGGCGCCGGACAGCGGCGTGAACCTCGACGAACGTGGCTTCCTCTACGTCAACGACCTGTGCGCCACCGACGCCCCGGAGGTCTACGCGGTGGGCGACGTCGTGCGCGGCCCGATGCTCGCCCACAAGGGCTCGGAGGAAGGCGTCATGGTCGCCGAGCGCATCGCCGGGCACAAACCGCTGGTGAACTACGACTGCGTCCCGAACGTGATCTACACCCACCCCGAAATCGCCTGGGTGGGCCGGACCGAACAGTCCCTCAAAGCCGACGGCGAGAACTACCGGACCGGCACATTCTCCTTCGGCGCGAACGGCCGGGCCCTGGCCGCGAACGACGCGGAAGGCATCGTCAAGATCGTCGCGGACGCGGAGACCGACCGCGTACTCGGCGTCCACGTGTTCGGGCCGCAGGCGTCCGAACTCATCGCCCAGGCGGTAATCGCGATGGAGTTCGACGCGAGCGCCGAGGACCTCGGGCTCACGATGTTCGCCCACCCGACGCTGGCGGAAGCCGTGCACGAGGCGGCGCTCGGCGTCGGGGGCCGGGCGATCCACATGGTGAACCGGAAGCGCGCCTGATCCCGGCGGCGGGACAATCCGCCGCGTCCCGCATTGAGGAGAACGCATGAATCTGCACGAATACCAGGCGAAGGAACTCTTCGCGCGGTACGGACTGCCGGTGTCGGAGGGCCACGCCACGGCCACGCCCGAGGCGGCGGTGGCCGCGGCCCGCGAGATCGGCGGCGACCGCTGGGTCTGCAAGGTGCAGGTCCACGCCGGCGGGCGTGGCAAGGCCGGCGGGGTCCGCCTCGTCGGCTCGGAGGCTGACGTGCGGGCGTTCGCCGAGGAGTTTCTGGGCCGCAACCTCGTGACGGCCCAGACCGAGGCGGAGGGGCAGCCGGTCGGCAAGGTCTATGTCGAAAGCTGCACGGACATCGCGACCGAGCTCTACCTCGGCGTGGTCGTCGACCGCGCATCCGGAAGGGTGGTCGTCATGGCGTCCGCCGAGGGGGGCGTCGAGATCGAACAGGTGGCGCGGGACACCCCGGAGAAGATCCTGCGCGCCCCGATCGACCCGTACGTCGGCGCGCAGCCCCACCAGGGGCGCGAGATGGCCTTCGGGCTAGGCCTGTCGGGCGCCCAGGTGCGGGAGTTCACGGACGTGTTCGTCAAGCTCGTGAAGCTCTTCCATGAACTGGACTGCTCCCTGGTCGAGATCAACCCTCTCGTCGTCACCGGCGAAGGCCACATCCACTGCCTCGACGCGAAGATGAACATCGACAACAACGCGCTGTACCGGCAGCGGGAAGTGGCCGGGATGCGCGATGCCTCCCAGGAGGACCCGCGCGAGGCCCGCGCGGACGAGTTCGGCCTCAACTACGTGGCCCTCGACGGCAACATCGGCTGCATGGTCAACGGCGCGGGGCTCGCCATGGGCACGATGGACCTCGCGAAGCTCTACGGCGGCACGCCGGCGAACTTCCTGGACGTCGGCGGCGGCGCCACGAAGGAGGCCGTCGGCGAGGCGTTCCGGATCATCCTGTCGGACGAGAACGTGAAGGCCGTGCTCATCAACATCTTCGGCGGCATCGTGTCCTGCGCCACGATCGCCGACGGCATCATCGGCGCGGTCACGGAAGTGGGCGTCGCCGTCCCGGTGGTGGTGCGCTTCGAGGGCAACAACGCGGCGGTCGGCGCGGAGAAGCTCGCCGCCAGCGGGCTCGACCTCGTGACCGCCGGATCGCTGGCCGACGCGGCGCAGAAGGCGATCCGGGCGGCGGGAGGTGCGGCATGAGCGTTCTCGTCGACCGGGACACCCGGGTCCTCGTGCAAGGCTTCACCGGCTCCCAGGGCACCCTGCATTCCGAGCAGGCCATCGCCTACGGAACGCGCGTGGTCGGGGGCGTCACGCCCGGCAAGGGCGGCGCCAGCCATCTCGGTCTGCCGGTGTTCGACACCGTCCGGCAGGCCGTCGAGGAGACCGGCGCCACCGCGTCCGTGATCTACGTGCCGGCACCGTTCTGCAAGGACTCCATCCTTGAGGCCCTCGACGCCGGCATCGAGCTGATCGTCTGCATCACGGAAGGAATTCCGACCCTCGACATGCTCGCGGTGAAGGCGCGCCTCGACCTGACGGACGCACGGCTCATCGGCCCGAACTGTCCCGGCGTGATCACGCCCGGCGCCTGCAAGATCGGCATCATGCCCGCCGACATCCATCTGCCCGGGCGCGTCGGGGTCGTGTCCCGCTCGGGCACGCTGACGTACGAGGCCGTGCAGCAGACGACGGACCAGGGCTTCGGGCAGTCGACCTGCGTCGGCATCGGCGGGGACCCGATTCCCGGGAGCCAGTTCGTCGACATTCTCGAGCTGTTCGAAGGGGACGCGGACACCGAGGCGATCGTCATGGTGGGCGAGATCGGCGGTACCGCGGAGGAAGAGGCCGCGGCCTACATCGCCGAGCACGTCTCCAAACCGGTCGTCGCCTACATCGCCGGCGTAACGGCGCCGCCCGGGAAGCGAATGGGGCACGCCGGCGCCATCATCGCGGGGGGGCGCGGCACCGCGGAAGAGAAGTTCGCGGCCCTCGAGGCGGCCGGCGTCCGCACTGTGCGCAGTCTTGCGGAGATCGGGGAGGCGTTGGCGGAGGTGACCGGCTGGTAGGGCGTTCTGTGGACCATCGAGAGTTTCGGTCGGCTTTCCAGCCCCTTCCGCAGATCAGCCCGGAGGCGCCTCGGTGGGGCGAGCGTTTTGCCCGGGAGATGCCGGCGCTGGAGCCACCCTACTACGGTGTCAATCTGGTGGATGTGCGCCGGCAACACTACGACGCGATCTCCCGGAACATCGAACTGCAGGTGCGGGGCGCCGCCGAGCTTTTCGGAGGCCGACTGCATTTGAACTCCGCGACGGACTACGGAGAGATCCGGCGCGTGATCTTCATCATCCACTTCCAGACCTTCCCCGACCAGGCCGATGACGTGACCCGGTTTCCCGACATCTGGTCGGGGTCCGACATCTGGTCGGGGTCCGACCTCTGGTCGGAGCTCGCACGCCTGGCGGAGGGTTACACGTGGTGGGTCACGCCTGCGCTGCCGCCGACCGAGACTCCGCAGCCTTGAAACGGGACGCGGCCGGCACAATCTAGCGGACGTTGACGGCCGCGGGACCGACCCACAGCGACATGACCGCCGAAACCCTCGGCTTCCAGACCGAAGCCAGGCAACTGCTGCACCTCATGGTGCACTCCCTGTACTCGAACCGCGAGATCTTCCTGCGCGAACTCATCTCGAACGCGTCCGACGCCATCGACCGGCTGCGCTTCGCCGCGCTCTCGGACGACGGCCTGCTCGGCGACGATCCCGAGCTGCGCATCCGGATCGCGTTCGACGCCGACGAGAAGACGCTCACCGTGGCGGACAACGGCATCGGCATGACGCGCGAGGAGGTCATCGAGAACCTCGGGACGATCGCGCGGTCCGGGACGGCGGAGTTCTTCGGGTCGCTCACCGGGGACCAGCAGAAGGACGCACAGCTCATCGGGCAGTTCGGCGTCGGCTTCTACAGCACGTTCATGGTCGCCGACGAGGTGACGGTGCTCACCCGCAAGGCGGGCACGGAGACGGGCACGCGCTGGAGTTCCCGGGGCGAGGACGAGTTCACGGTGGAGGAGGCGGAGGCCGACCGCGGCACGCGTGTCGTGCTGCAACTGAAGAGCGATGCCCACGACTTCGCCGAGGCGTTCCGGCTGCGCAGCGTCGTGCGCAAGTACTCGGACCACATCGCGGTGCCGGTGATCATGGCGGGCGAGGCCGCGGACGGCGACGATGACGATGACGCGGCCCCCGAGGACGAGACCGTCAACGCGGCGACCGCCCTGTGGACCCGTTCGCGCAGCGAGGTCGGCGACGACGAGTACAAGGAGTTCTACAAGCACGTCTCCCACGACTACGAGGACCCGCTCGCCTGGAGCCACAACCGGGTCGAGGGCAAGCTCGAGTACACGAGCCTGCTGTTCGTGCCGCGCCGCGCGCCGTTCGACCTGTGGAACCGGGAGTCGCCGCGAGGACTCAAGCTCTACGTGCAGCGCGTGTTCATCATGGACGAGGCCGAGCAGTTCCTGCCGCTCTACCTGCGCTTCGTGCGGGGCATCGTCGACAGCAACGACCTGCCGCTGAACGTGTCCCGCGAGATCCTGCAGGAAGACGCCTCGGTCAGGACGATCCGCAGCGCGCTCTCGAAACGCGTCCTCGACATGCTGTCGAAGCTCGAGGGCGACGACTACGCGACGTTCTGGGACGAGTTCGGCCAGGTCCTGAAGGAGGGCGTCGCCGAGGACTTCACGAACCGCGAAGCGGTCATGAAGCTGCTGCGCTTCACGTCCACGACCGACGAGGAGAACGGGCAGCGCGTAGCGCTCGAGGACTATGTCGGGCGCATGCAGGACGACCAGAAGAGCATCTATTACCTCGTCGCCGACAGCCTGGCCGCGGCCCGCCAGAGTCCGCACCTCGAGGTGTTCCGGCAGCGGAACATCGAGGTCCTGTTGCTGTCGGACCGCATCGACGAGTGGTTCATGTCCTTCGTGCAGGAATTCGACGGCAAGCCTCTCGCGGACGTCTCGCGCGGCGACCTCGACCTTCCGGGAGGCGTCCCCGAGGACGAGGAGGGCGCCGACGACGCGCTCTGCGAGCGCATCGCCGAGGTCCTGGAGGGCCGCGTCGAGAGCGTGCGGCGGTCCGTGCGGCTGACAGACTCGCCGGCGTGTCTCGTGCTGGCCGAGGGCGACGTGGGGGCGCAGATGCGGCGCATCATGGAAGCGACCGGCCAGGCGCTCCCGGAGAGCAAGCCCCGTTTCGAGATCAACCCGGGGCATCCCCTGGTGGAGAAGCTCGACGGCGAAACCGAGGGGGACCGCTTCGCGGATCTCGTCAAGGTGCTGTTCGACCAGGCGAGCCTGGCCGAGGGCCAGGCGCTCAACGATCCAGGAGACTATGTGCGCCGGGTCAACCGGCTGCTGCTGGAACTCGCCGGTACGTAACCAAGGGCTCCCGTCAAGTCGTGCCCTCGGCCCCCTCGGCCCCGTCCCGTCGCCGGCAGATCAGTCGAAATCCAAGCCGAAGTCGTCCCTCGTGACCATCCGGAAGCCCAACGATTCCGCAAAGCCCTTGGTTTCGTAGTAGTGCAATAGGTGATCTCGGCAACGGCTCGCCGTCTCGGCGGGCACGCCTTCATCGGTGTTCCGAACTGGGTGGAGGAGCGCGCGCGACCATGGAACTCGAAATCCGCCTTGTGGGCTTCCGTCAGAAACCTTGGTGGCTGCTCGACCGAACAGGAGCCATCCCAATCGGCCTCAATGCAGTAGATTCCGGTCACTCCAAAACTCCTCGGCCTCTCTCTAGAGAGAGTTCCTGACCGAAATTGTAGCCCGCCCCCTCCGGTGAGAACGGTCTGTGCGATGCCGAAGGGGCCGACTGGCCCCGTGCTGCGCCTTGGACCGGAGGATCGTTTGCTACCATACGCCGCCCACGCACGGGGGAGGGCCGCGTGAAGGTAGCCATCGTCGGCGCCGGCAACTTCGGCACGGCCATCGCGAACATCGTCGCGAAGAACGGCTTTCCGGCCTACCTGTGGATGCGCGATCCCGCGCAGCTCAAGGACATGCGCGCACACCGCGAGAACCGGCGCTACCTGAAGGGCCACTCCCTCGACGACAACGTGGTCCCGAGCGGCGACCTCGCCGAGGCCGTCGGGGCGGCGGACGTCCTCTTCGTCACGGTCCCGAGCGCCTCGTTCCGGCAGGTGACCCGGGACATCGCCGGGCACGCGAGACCCGGCGCGTTCGCGGTCAGCGGCACGAAGGGGGTCGAGTCCGACGGGTTTCGGCTGATGAGCCAGATCCTCGCCGAACTGCTGCCCGAATGCGGAACGGGCGTGATCAGCGGGCCGAACCTGGCCGAGGAGATCGCCGGGGCCCACTACACGGGCACGGTCGTGGCCAGCTCTTCCCCGGACCTGCGAGTCGCCGTCCAGCGCGTGCTCGCGAGCCCGACGCTCCGCGTCTATTCGAGCGCCGACGTCTACGGCGTGGAGCTCGGAGGGGCGTTGAAGAACGTCTACGCGATCATCTGCGGCATGGCCGCCGCGCTCGAGGTCGGCCAGAACACGGTCGCGATGCTGATCACCCGGAGCCTCGCGGAGATGAGCCGCTTCGCGGTGTCCCTCGGCGCCAATCCCTTCACGTTCCTGGGTCTCGCCGGAGTCGGGGATCTCATGGTGACGTGCACCTCCCCGCTCAGCCGCAACTTCCAGCTCGGGTTCCGGGTCGGCAAGGGACACACGCTCGATGAGGCCATGGAGCAGCTCGGCAGGCTCGCGGAAGGCGTCAACACCCTGCGCGTGATTCGCGCCAAGACCACGGAACTCGGGGTATACATGCCCCTTGTGGAGGGATTGCACCGGGTGTTGTATGAGGGTTATGGCATCGGGCAGGTGGTGAACGACCTGATGACCAGCGAGCAGATGGTGGACGTCGAGTTCGCGAGCCCCGAAACCTGGAGTACCGCGTAGTGTTGCGGAAGCTCACCAATGCTGCGCGAGGGGCAGGGGTGCTTGCCCTCGGGCTTGGGTCCCACGCCGCCGAGGACGTGTCCGGCGCCGCCGACCCGTCCGCCATCGAGCGGTTCCCGCGGTCCTGGATCGTCGAGTACACCGAACGCGGTGCGGACGAGCCCTACGAGTTCATCACCGCGCCGGTGGACAGGATCAAGCGCGACGTACGAGTGGAGGCGGTCCGGGTAGAGGGACCGCTCGCCCGCGTGACCTACCGGGTTCCCGACGGGACGCGGCTCGACGACGTGATCGAGCACTACGAAGAACGCATCGCCGCGATCAGTCCCGGGATCGTGTTCTCGTGCCGGGGGCCGGACTGCGGGCGCAGCACGATCTGGGCGAACCACGTGTTCGGGGTGGCCGAGCTCGCCGCCCCGAACCGCAACCAGTTCTATCTCGCCGCCCCTGTCCGAGTGGACGGGCAGCCGCAACTCGTCGCGTTCTATGCGGTGCAACGCGGCAACCGTCGCGTCTACGCCCATCTCGACGTGGTCGTACCGCAGGGCCCGACACCGTTCGACACGACGGTGACGCTCGCGGACGCCCTCGAACGCAGCGGCTTCGTCGTGGTCGAGGGCGTCGAGCCGGATGCCGCCGGAAACCTGTCCGCGGAGGCGTTGACTGCACTCGACGATCTGGCAGGCGGCCTCGGGGAGTTGTCCGACGAGACGCTCCACGTCGTGTGCCACGTGTATGGTTCCCGGTCCGTCGATGCGCTGACGGGCGCCGCGCAACGCTGCGCGGCGGCCGCGGCGCGCCGGCTCGAGGAGGCGGCCGGCGTCACAGTGGTGGCACACGGTCTCGGACCTATCGCTCCCGGCGGCGCGGGGGCCGTCTCGCGTTTGGAGGTGGTACTGCCGCAACGCCTCTTGCGTGACTGACCCCCGGGACCTCGTACGGGCGTTCGCCGACGACCTCGACGACGCGGACGTCGCCTACGGGCACGGCGCGGCGGACGCGCGGACCGAAGCGGAGCACCTGGTCCTCGGTTACCGGGACGCACACGGCTGGAGTCCGGGGGCGCCGGACGCCCTGCGCGCGCTGCTCGAACGCCGCATCGAGGAACGCGTTCCCGTCGCACACCTGACCGGTCGCGTCTGGTTCGCCGGGCGCTGGTTCGTTGTCCGGCCGGGGGTGATGATCCCCCGGTCCCCGCTGCAGGAACTCATGCTCGCCGGCTTCCGTCCCTGGTTGCGAAGGAGACCCGAACGAATCCTGGACCTCTGCTGCGGTGGCGGTGCGCTGGGGATCGCCGCGGCGCTGCAGTTCCCGGAGGCAACGCTGACACTGGCCGACGTGGACGCCGCCGCCGTCGCTTGCGCGCGGACGAACGTCTCGCGTTTCGGTCTGGAGGCTCGCGCGGAAGTCCGGAAGTCGGACCTGTTCGACGCGCTCGACCGCGAGCGTTACGACCTCGTGATCGCCAATCCGCCGTACGTTCCCGCCGGCGAGATCGCGCAACTGCCCCCGGAGTACTGCAGCGAACCCGTCGAGGGCCTCGCCGCCGGCCCGGACGGCCTCGAATGCTGGCGCGCCGTTTTCGGGGCGCTCGGAGCATGGCTCGAGCCCCGCGGGCTGCTGGCGGGCGAGGCGGGAAACACCGCGCCCGCACTCGCCGGAGCCTTCCCCGAACTGCCGTTCATCTGGCCCGAACTCGTTAATGCGCCGCGTCTCGTCCACGGCGATTTCGGGGTGTTCCTCCTCGACGGCGACAGCTTGTCAACGCCCGGCTGACTCCCGATACTGCCTCGCCATGGCGGGAAACACGTTCGGGCAGGCGTTCACGCTGACGACGTTCGGCGAGAGTCACGGGCTCGCGATGGGCGCCGTGGTGGACGGCTGCCCGCCGGGACTCGAGCTCTCCGAGGCTGACCTGCAAGTCGATCTCGACCGCCGCCGGCCCGGCGGTTCCCGGTACACGACGCAGCGGCAGGAGCCCGACGCGGTCAGGATCCTCTCCGGCGTATTCGAAGGCGTGACGACCGGCACCCCGATCGGGCTCGTCATCGAGAACGTGGACCAGCGCTCGCGCGACTACAGCGCCGTCAAGGACCAGATCCGACCGGCGCACGCGGACTACACGTATCTCAGGAAGTACGGCCGGCGGGACTACCGGGGCGGCGGCCGCGCTTCCGCCCGGGAGACCGCCATGCGCGTCGCCGCCGGCGCCATCGCGAAGAAGTACCTGCGCGAGCGCCACGGCACACTGGTGCGCGGTTACCTCGCCGCGATCGGTCCGATCGAGGCAGGCACCGTCGAGTGGGACATCGTCGACAACAACCCGTTCTTCTGCGCCGACCCGGACGCCCTGGACCGGATCGCGGCACTGATCGATGAACTGCGCGCGGCCGGAGACTCGGTGGGGGCGCGCATCAACGTGGTGGCGTCGGACGTGCCGGTCGGGCTCGGCGAGCCGGTGTTCGGCAAGCTGGACGCGGACCTGGCCGGCGCGCTCATGGGGATCAACGCCGTGAAGGGCGTCGAGTTCGGGGCGGGCTTCGCGGTCGTGGGACAGCGCGGCAGCGAACACCGCGACGAGATGGATGCTGACGGATTCGTGAAGAACGACGCCGGCGGCGTGCTCGGCGGCATCTCGTCCGGTCAGGACATCGTCGTGAGCATCGCGCTCAAGCCGACGTCGAGCCTGGCCATCCCCGGGAAGAGCGTCGACACCGCCGGCCGGGAGGTCGAGGTCGTGACGAAGGGGCGCCACGACCCGTGCGTCGGCCTGCGCGCCACGCCCATCGCCGAAGCCATGACGGCGCTCGTGCTGATGGATCACCTGATGCGGGACCGGGCGCAGAATGCGGGCGTAGAACGTTAGTGGAAACAAAAGGATGCCAGGGCTATTTAAGATAGTCTCTCTTGTCTCGCGGGCGTCCGCCGTTCCGATCCACGACCCGCACCGGTAGAATCGCCCCCGAACCCCGTTTTCTGCGCCCGCGGCATCCATGAGCGGCAGGACCCTCTACGACAAGATCTGGGACGCCCACCACGTCACCGACCGGTCAGACGGCATGAGCCTGCTCTATGTCGACCGGCACCTCCTGCACGAGGTCACCTCGCCACAGGCCTTCGAGGGGTTGCGGCTGGCCGGCCGGCGCCCCTGGCGCGTCGACGCGAACCTCGCCACGCCCGATCACAACGTGCCGACCGTGATGTCGGAGCGGCAGGCAGGAGTCGCGGGCATCGCGGACGAGGTCGCGCGGATCCAGGTGGAGACCCTGGACGCCAATTGCCGGGACTTCGGCATCAGGGAGTTCGGCATCAACGACATGCGCCAGGGCATCGTGCACGTCATCGGACCCGAGCAGGGGGCGACCCTGCCGGGGATGACCATCGTGTGCGGGGATTCGCACACGTCCACGCACGGCGCGTTCGCCGCGCTGGCACAGGGCATCGGTACCTCCGAGGTGGAACACGTGCTCGCGACGCAATGCCTCGCGCAGCGCCGGAGCCGGAACATGCGGGTCGCGGTGGAAGGCGCTTTGCCGGCCGGGGTGCACGCCAAGGACGTGGTTCTGGCGGTCATCGGCGCGATCGGGACGGCCGGCGCGACGGGTCATGTCATCGAGTTCTGCGGTACCGCCATCGAGGGACTGTCGATGGAGGGCCGCATGACGGTGTGCAACATGTCCGTCGAGGCCGGAGGCCGGGCCGGACTCGTCGCCGTGGACGATACGACGCTCGAGTACCTGGACGGTCGGCCCTTCGCGCCGCGCGGCGGCGCCTGGGACGACGCGGTGGCGTGGTGGCGCACGTTGCGTTCGGACGTGCACGCGGCTTTCGACCGGACCGTGGAGATCGACGCGGCCGCGCTAGAGCCACAGGTGACGTGGGGGACTTCTCCGGAACTCGTCGGCGGGATCGGCGGCGCCGTTCCGTCGCCGTCGGACATCGACGATCCGGTCAGGGCGGAGGTCGCGGAGCGCGCGCTGGCCTACATGGACCTCGCTCCCGACACGCCCCTGGCCGGCATCCCGCTCGACAAGGTCTTCATCGGCTCGTGCACCAACGCCCGCATCGAGGACTTGCGCGAGGCGGCGGCAGTGGCCCGGGGGCACACGGTGCGGGTGGCCGAAGCGCTGGTCGTGCCGGGCTCCGGACTGGTGAAGCGCCAGGCCGAGGACGAAGGCCTGCACGAGATCTTCCTGGCCGCGGGATTCGAGTGGCGGGCGCCCGGCTGTTCCATGTGCCTGGCCATGAACGCGGACCGGCTGCTGCCAGGCGAACGCTGCGCGTCCACCTCCAACCGGAACTTCGAGGGCCGGCAGGGCCACGGCGGCCGCACGCACCTGGTGAGTCCGGCGACCGCGGCGGCGAGCGCCATCGCCGGACATCTCGCGGATCCGCGCGAGGCGATCGGATGAAGGCATTCACCACCCATCGGGGCGTGGTCGCGCCGCTCGACCGGGCCAACGTCGACACCGACCAGATCATCCCCAAGCAGTTCCTGAAGTCGATCCGGAAGACCGGGTTCGGAGACAACCTGTTCGACGCGTGGCGGTTCCTGGACGAGGGCGTCATCGGCAAGACCCCGAACGAACGGCGCATCAACCGCGACTTCGTCCTGAACGCCCCCGAGTACCAGGGCGCGACGGTACTCCTCGCGCGCGACAACTTCGGTTGCGGCTCGAGCCGGGAGCACGCGGTGTGGGCGCTGCTGGAGTACGGTTTCCGCTGCGTGATCGCGCCGAGCTTCGCGGACATCTTCGCCACCAACAGCGTGAACAACGGGCTGCTGCTGGTCATCCTGCCCGATGCGGCCGTGGACGAGTTGTTCGGCGCGGCCGCCGGTGGCGGTCTGACGGTGGAGGTCGACCTGGCGGCGGGACGCGTCGTCACCGCGGAGGGCGGGGCGTTCGGCTTCGAGACCGATCCGGAGACGCGCCGCCGGCTGTTGCGCGGCCTCGACGACATCGGCCTCACCCTGGACTGCGTCGAGGCCATCCGGGATTTCGAACGGGCCCACCGGGCGAGGCAGCCGTGGATTTTCACCGCCCCGGAGACGACGTGAACAGGCGGGCAAGCATCCTCGTCCTGCCCGGGGACGGTATCGGCGCCGAGATCATGCCCCATGCCGTGCGCGTCCTCGAACGGGCCTGCCCGGACATCGGGTTCGACTTCGAGTACGCCAGCATCGGCGGTGCGGCCCTGGACCGCGACGGCGTCCCCGTGACCGACGCGACCCTCGCCCGGGCTCGCGGCGCCGACGCGGTCCTCCTCGGCGCGGTCGGCGGCCCGCAATGGGACGACCTGCCGATGGACCGGCGGCCGGAACGCGGCCTGCTGCGCCTGCGTTCGGAACTCGACCTGTTCGCCAACCTGCGTCCCGCAATCCTGTTCGCGCCACTTGCGTCGGCGTCCTCGCTGAAGCCGGAGCTGGTCGCGGACCTCGACATCCTCATCGTTCGCGAACTCACCGGCGGCATCTACTTCGGCGAGCCGCGCGGCGTGACGGTCGGCAACGGCGGCCGCCGGGGCTTCAACACCTACGTCTACGAGGAACGGGAGATCGAGCGCATCGCCAGGGTGGCTTTCGACCTCGCGCGCAAGCGCAGCGGCCGGCTCGTGTCGGTCGACAAGGCGAACGTGCTCGAGGTGACGCAACTGTGGCGGGAGGTGGTCACGGAGGTCGCCGCCGACTACCCCGACGTCTCCCTCGGGCACATGTACGTCGACAACGCCGGGATGCAGCTCGTCCGCGAGCCCAGGCAGTTCGACGTGGTCGTGACGGGCAATATGTTCGGGGACATCCTCTCGGACGTGGCGGCGATGTTGACGGGTTCCCTCGGCATGCTGCCGTCCGCTTCCCTGAACGCCAGTGGGCAGGGGCTCTACGAACCGGTGCACGGGACGGCGCCCGACATCGCGGGACGCAACGTCGCGAACCCGCTGGCGACGATCCTGTCCGCGGCGATGCTGCTGCGGTACAGCCTCGACGTGGCCGATGCGGCCGACCGGATCGAGCGTGCCGTCGCCATGGCGCTGGCGGACGGACTGCGCACGGCCGACATCATGCCCCAGGACGGAGCGTCCGAGGTGACGCGCGTGGGGACGGACGGCATGGCGGATGCCGTCATCGCGCGGCTGGAGACGGACGGATGACGAAGCGGTTGGGACCGGATGCGGTCGGCGTAACGGTTTGTGTGGCGAAGTGGGCGTTCGCGCTGTGCGCCGGCCTGGGCATGGCCGGCGTCACCCTGGGGGCGGAGACTACCGGCGGGGAAGCCGGGGCCGATGACGCCGAGGTGCGCCTGACGTACGGGCCCATAGGTCCCTACGACACGCTGTGGTCCATCGCGAGGCGCGTACGCCCGGGATCGGCCACCATGGAGCAGACCATGGACGCCCTGGTCCGCCTGAACCCGGGCGCCTTCATCGACGGCGACCGGAACCGCATTCGGGGCGGGATGATCCTGCGGGTGCCCAGCGAAGCGGAAGCGATGGGTGATCTTTCGCCCCCGCCCCCGCCCCAGCCCGCGGAGGCGCAGACCGTCGATACGGCGCCGATTGTCCCAGAGGAGGCCGAAGTGATCGACGTTCCGCCGGCCCCGCCGGCGGAGGACGCGCTGGAGACCGCGGCCGTACCCGTCGAAGAGGAGACGCCCCCGGTCGTGGCGCCCGAACCCCCGGCGGAGCCTGTGTCGGACGCGCTCGCGGAGACTCTGGAAGAGGTGCTGGCCGAACGCGGCCGACTGGCGGAAGAGAACGCGGCGCTCATGGTCGACCTCGACAGGGCACGCGGAGGCTTGACCCGGGCGGCGGAGGAGATCGCCGCGCTGGAGGAGGTCGTCGGAGCGCTCGAGCAACAGGTCGAGACGTTGCAGCGGCGCCCCCCGGCGGCGCCGCGGGGGCGGGCGGCGTCGCGAAGTGCTGACGGCGGGCCGTCGACCTTCAGCTTCGTGGCGTGGGGCGCGGTCGCCGTGCTGCTCCTCGCGGCGGTGTTCGGCGTGCTCTACCAACGGCGCCGGGTGCGCGCGCTGGAAGCGGCGGCGGATGCGTATCGCGGGCCGTCCGCGACGGTCGACGACCTTGCGGAGGAGGTCGCATCCGATCACGAGCATGAGGAGCCGCCCCCGTCGCCGGCCGCGCAGGACGCGCCGGCGGAGCCCTACCAACCGGCCGAGCCCTACCAACCTGCCGAGACCTGCGAACCCGCCGAAACGTACGAACCCGCCGAGACCTACGAGGGCGAGGAGCCTTACGACTCCGAGGAGGACGACGATCCCGACGACGCCCCGGCGGGTCCCGGCGGCTATAGCCCGAACACCAAGCTGAACCTTGCCCGGGCGTACGTGAACATGGGTGACGAGGAGACCGCCCGCGAAGTCCTCGAAGAAGTGCTCGCCGAGGGCGACGCCACGGAGCGGGCCGCGGCGCAGGAACTCCTTGACGAACTCGAATAGCGCTACCGAAGCCGTCGCCCTCGGCCTGGAGTACGACGGCGCGGTCTTTCACGGTTTCCAGCGCCAGGTCGGCGTTCCGACGGTCCAGGAGACCCTTGAGGGGGCGCTGTCGGGGGTCGCGGATGCGCCCGTGCGGGTCGCGGTGGCCGGTCGTACCGACGCCGGGGTGCACGCCACCGGACAGGTGGTGAGCTTCCAGACCGCCGCCGTGCGGTCGGAGGAGTCCTGGCGGCGGGGAACCAACGCGCTGATGCGAGCGGCCGGCGGCATCCGGGCGGGCGCCGTCGGGGTGGTCTGGGCACGCCAGGTGGGGCGGAGCTTTCACGCCCGATTCAGCGCGCTGTCGCGTCGCTATGCCTATGTGTACTTGGAAGCCGACGCGGCGCCGGTGCTGCTGCGCGGCAGGGTGACCTGGACACGGGAGGCGCTGGACGCCGGCGCGATGCACCGTGCCGCCCAGGATCTGCTCGGAGAACGCGACTTCAGTGCGTTTCGCGCGGCCGCGTGCGATTCGAGCACGCCCTTCCGGAGGGTGGACGCCGTTTCCGTCGTGCGCCACGGGCGACAGGTCGTCATCGACATCGAGGCCAACGCGTTCCTGCAGCACATGGTCCGCAACGTGGCCGGGTGCCTGGCGCACATCGGCCGCGGCGGGGCCGAGGCTGGACTGGTGGCGGACCTGCTCGCGGCGGGAGACCGCACCCTGGCGCCGCCGACGGCGCCTCCGGAGGGGCTGTACCTCACCGGGGTCACGTATCCCGACATCGACGTTCCCTACCGCCCGCCGCCGACCCTGCTCAGGGCATGACGGACTTGCCCGGAGGTGCGCAAGTCCGCAAACTCCCCGCCCCTCGATACTTCCGGGACAGACCGCCCCGTGCGCGTGCGAACGAAAATCTGCGGAATCACCTCGGTGGAGGACGGTCTTGCCGCCGCCGCGGCCGGTTGCGACGCGGTGGGACTCAACTTCGTGCCGGCGAGCCCGCGCTGCCTTTCCGTCGAGAGGGCGCGCGACATCGCCGCGGCGCTCCCGCCCCTGGTGTCCCGGGTCGGGGTCTTCGTCGATGCCGACCCGGCGGACATCGAGCGAGTCCTCGAGACGGTGCCCCTCGACCTGGTGCAGTTCAACGGCCGGGAAGATGCCGCATCGTGCGCCAGGTTCGGCCTCCCGTACCTGAAGGCGGTGGGCGTAAGGGCCGGCTTCCGCATGGCATCCCTGGAGGAGGCCTACCCGACGGCCCGGGGTTTCCTGCTCGACGCGTACGACCCGGTTGCCCGAGGCGGTACGGGCCGCACGTTCGACTGGTCCCTGTGGCCGGCCCCTGTCCAACGACCGCTGTTGCTGGCCGGGGGTCTGACACCGGACAACGTGGGCGCCGCCATCCGCCGGCTGCGCCCGTACGGGGTCGACGTCAGCAGCGGCGTCGAGGGCGGCGCCAGGGGAGTCAAGAGCGACGCGAAGGTGCGCGCGTTCGTCGCGGAGGTACAGCGTGCCGCACTCCAATAGGCCGCCCTACGACGCGCCGGACGCCAACGGCAGGTTCGGAGACTACGGCGGCAGGTACGTCGCCGAGACGCTGATGGGCGCCCTGGACGAGCTGGACGGGCTGTATGCGAGGCTCTCGGCGGACCCGGCGTTCCAGGCGGAACTCGCCGCGGACCTCGTGCGCTACGTCGGCCGGCCCACGCCGCTCTATCCGGCCGAGCGCCTGACCGCGGAGCTCGGCGGCGCGAAGGTCTATCTCAAGCGCGAGGACCTGAGCCACACGGGCGCCCACAAGATCAACAACACCGTCGGGCAGGCGCTGCTCGCGAAACGGATGGGGAAGCCCCGCGTGATCGCCGAGACCGGCGCGGGGCAGCACGGCGTCGCGACGGCGACGGTGGCCGCCCGCCTCGGACTCGAGTGCCGGGTCTACATGGGGGCCGAGGACATCGAGCGGCAGCGCCCGAACGTGTATCGCATGCGGCTTCTCGGCGCCGAAGTGGTACCGGTCGAGTCCGGTTCGCGGACCTTGAAGGACGCCATGAACGAGGCGATGCGGGACTGGGTGACGAACGTCGACACCACCCACTACATCATCGGCAGCGTCGCGGGACCGCATCCCTATCCGATGATGGTACGGGACTTCCAGGCGGTGATCGGTCGCGAGGCCCGTGCGCAGTGTCTCGAGGCGGAAGGGCGCCTGCCGGACATCCTGGTGGCCTGCGTGGGCGGGGGCTCGAACGCGATCGGGCTGTTCCATGCGTTCCTGGAAGACGAGGGCGTGGACATGGTGGGCGTGGAGGCCGCGGGCCTCGGCCTGGAGACCGGCCGCCACGCGGCGCCCCTCACGGCCGGCTCGCCGGGCGTTCTGCACGGCCAGCTCACGTACCTGATGCAGGACGGCGACGGGCAGATCCAGGAGGCGCACTCCATCTCGGCGGGTCTCGACTATCCCGGCGTGGGACCAGAGCACGCCAACCTGAAGGACACCGGGCGGGCCCGCTACGTTGCCGTCACCGACGAGCAGGCGCTTTCCGCGTTCCGCTTGCTGAACCGCCTCGAAGGCATCATGCCGGCGCTGGAATCGAGTCATGCCCTGGCGTGGGTGATCGCCGAGGCGCCGCGCCGTCCGCGGGAGGACGTGATCGTCGTGAACCTGTCGGGCCGGGGAGACAAGGACGTGCCGGTGGTCGCGCGGCTGCTCGATGCGGGACGGCAAGGGGACGGCGGAGGAGCGTCCGCGTGAGCCGCCTTGCGGAACGGCTGACGCAGTATCGGGCGGACGGTCGCAAGGCGCTGACCGCCTTCGTCACGGCCGGCGATCCCGTGCTCTCCGCGACCGTCCCGGCGCTCCACGCCCTGGTGCGCGGGGGCGCGGATGTCCTCGAACTCGGCGTGCCCTTTTCGGATCCCGAAGCGGAGGGACCCCCGATCCAGCGTTCCTCGGAGCGTGCGCTCGCCAACGGCGTGACGCTGGAACGCGTGCTCGGGATGGCGGCGGAATTCCGCCGGGACGACCCGGCCACCCCGGTCGTGCTCATGGGCTACCTGAACTCCCTGATGCGCATGGGCTACGAGTGCTTCGCGCGACGCGCCTCGGAAGCCGGAGTGGACGGGATGGTCGTGGTCAACCTGCCGCCGGAGGAGGCCGCGGCGGCGCAGCAAGCGTTTCGTGCCCGCGACCTCGACCTGATCTTCCTGGTGGCGCCCACCACGACGACGGACCGCGCCGCGCGTATCGCCGCGCGCGCCTCCGGGTTTCTTTACTACGTGTCCCTGAAGGGCGTGACGGGCGCGACCCACCTGGACGTGGACGATGTCGCCCGCAAGCTCTCGCGGCTGCGCGACGTCACCGACCTGCCGATCCAGGTGGGTTTCGGCATCCGCGACGCGGCCTCCGCGCGGGCGGTCTCCCGGGTGGCCGACGGCGTCGTCGTGGGCAGCGCGCTGGTCGACATCATGGGAGGGCTCGCGGACACCCCGGAGGCGATCCCGCCGCGGCTCGAAGCCTGGCTCGGCGATCTGCGGAGCGCCCTGGACACGCCGTGAGCCCCGGACGGGTGATGACCGACGCGGGCCGTACAGGCGCCGAGCGCAGGCCCCTCGCCGAATGGCTCGAACGGATCGGCACCGAACATCCGCGGGACGTCCTGGCCGGACTCGAACGCGTCGCGCGCGTCGCCCGCCGCGCCGGCGCCGCGCCGCCCGCGCCGCGGAACGTCATCGTGGCGGGCACGAACGGCAAGGGTTCGACATGCGTGTTTCTCGAACAACTTCTGCTGGCCGCCGGAGACTCGGTCGGGACGACGCTTTCGCCGCACCTCGCGCGTTTCAACGAACGGGTCCGGGTAGACGGCCGGGAAGCGACCGACGCGGCGCTCGTCGAGGCGTTCGAGGCCGTCGAACGCGCCCGCGGCGACACGCCGCTCAGCTACTTCGAGTTCGCGATCCTGGCGGCGCTCCGGCTGTTCCGGACACGGCGGGTAGACACGGCCGTGCTCGAGGTCGGACTCGGCGGACGACTCGACGCCACCAACGTGGTGGACGCGGACGTCGCGGTCATCGTGAGCGTCGGTCTCGACCACCAGGAGTACCTCGGCGACACCCGCGAGGCCATCGCGGCCGAGAAGGCCGGCGTGCTGCGCGCGGATCGTCCGGTCGTGTACGGCGAGCCCGACGTGCCTGAAGCGGTGCAAGCGCGTGCGAGGGCGCTCGGGGCGCCGCTGTTCGCGTACGACCGCGACTACCACGACGCGGTCGACGCGGGGGGCTGGACGGTGCGCCTGGCCGACGGGCGTACCGTGCACACGGAGACGCCGCCCCGCGTGCCGGCCTGCAACGCCGCGACGGCGGTGCAGGCGTGGGCGCTCCTCGATCCCGGGTTCGATCCTGACGCGGTCGAGGGCGCGTGCCTGCGCGCGTCGGTGCCGGGCCGTCTCGAGCACGTGCGCGCCGAGGGGCGCCGGTGGGTGCTCGACACCGCCCACAACCCTCAAGCCGCGCGGTTCCTGGCCGCGCACCTGCCTTCCCGCATCGGCTGCGCGGTCCTCGGCATGCTCGGCGACAAGGACGCGCCCGGGGTCGTCGGGCCGCTGCTGCCGCGGGTGGCGCACTGGATCGTGACCGACAATCGCGTGCCCCGGGGGTTGCGCGCGGCCGACCTCCGCGGTCGCCTCGAAGGCGTGGTGACGCCCCGCGTGATCCCCGACCCGGACGCCGCGCTCACGGCCGCGCGCTCTACTACCGGGGCGAACGATGCTATTCTTGTATGCGGCTCTTTCGACTTGGTCGCCCGCGCTCGCGCCAGACTGAATTGCTGACAGAGCAGACCCGATACCGGATCACTGGCACCGTCTTCCTGCTGGCGGTGGCCATCATCGCCTTTCCGATGCTGTTCGACGGAGCTGGCATAGACCCCCTCGAACTGCCTCCTGTCGTTCTCGAGCCCGTCGATGTCTCCGCCCTCGAGGACCAGGCGGCGCCCCCGGACAGTGCCCGGCTCCTGGCGGCGCGTGACGCCCTCAAGGCCGAAATCGACCGGGAGGGATACCGGCGGGAGACCGGGACCCGCCTCGGCGACCCGGTACTGGCGGAGGAGACGGCGGCCCCCGCCGCACCGACGGAGGCCTGGGCGGTCCAGATGGGCAGTTTCTCGAGTCGGGACAACGCGGTGGCGTTGCGCGATCGCCTGCGTGCCGACGGTTACGATGCGCTGCTGTCGAACGTCAAGGCGAGCGCCACGAAGCTGACCCGGGTGGCGGTCGGGCCGATGATCGAGCGCGACAACGCCCTGCGGTTGCGGCAGGAGCTGGACGACCGTTACCGGGACCTCGAACCCCGGATCGTCCGGTTCAGCCATTGAACGCCATGCCACGGCCGGGTTGAGATGTCCGGGGCGGACGGGATCATCGTGGCGGTCGTGGGCCTGTCCATCTTCATCGGCCTCGTGCGGGGTCTGGCAAGGGAGGTGCTGTCGGTGATCGTCTGGGTGACCGCCTTCGTCGCGGCCCTCACGCTCGGGGCGCCGGTGGCGCGCCTGTTCGAGCTCGGCGCCGGCTTCGGCACGGCGGCCGGTTTCGCCATCGTCTTCGTGGCGGTCCTGATCGCCGGGGCGATCGTACAGCGCATGCTGGCGAAGCTGGTGCGTTCCACGGGAATCGGCGGCACGGACCGGATGCTCGGCGCACTGTTCGGCGCCGTGCGGGGCGGCCTTGTCGTGCTGGTCGCACTGATCGCGTTGCGGCCGTTCGCCGAGACCGCGGCCTGGTGGCTCGAGTCCGCGCTCGTGCCGGAGTTGCTCGCGTTCGAACGCGAGGTCCTGGATCTCCTGCACGTCGCCACGCGGCGACTCGTCGGGCCGTCCGGGTAGGGAGGGCGGGAAGCCATGTGCGGAGTCGTCGGGATTCTCGGGTACACGCCCGTCAACCAGCAGCTCTACGATGCCTTGACGGCGCTGCAGCATCGCGGCCAGGACGCGGCCGGCATCGTCACCTGCGACGGGATACGCGCGCACCTGCGCAAGGGCAACGGGCTCGTGCGCGACGTGTTCGAGCAGCGTCACATGCAGCGCATGGTGGGCACGATGGGTATCGGGCACGTCCGCTATCCGACGGCGGGGACGTCGAGTTCCGCGGAGGCGCAGCCGATGTACGTGAACTCGCCTTACGGCATCGCGCTCGGCCACAACGGCAACCTCACCAACGCCACGGAACTCGAGGCGGACCTGTTCCGCGCCGACCGGCGCCACGTCAACACGGACTCCGACTCCGAGATCCTGCTCAACGTCTTTGCCGACGAACTGCACAGGACGGGGGCCGTCCAGGTCGAGCCCGACGCCGTCTTCGAGGCCGTCGCGGGCGTGCACCGCCGGTGCCGGGGCGCCTACGCCGCCGTCGCCATGGTGATCGGCGGCGGCATCGTCGGCTTCCGCGACTGCCACGGGATCCGCCCGCTCATCTACGGGCGCCGCGAGACCGAACGCGGCACCGAGTACATCCTGGCGTCGGAGAGCGTCGCTCTCGACATCCTCGGTTTCGAGGTCATCCGCGACGTGCTGCCGGGCGAGGCCGTCTACATCGACATCGAAGGCAATCTGCACACCCGGCGCTGCGGCATCGAGCGCGCCTATTCGCCGTGCGTTTTCGAGCACGTCTATCTCGCCCGCCCGGACTCGATCATCGACCGGATTTCGGTCTACAAGGCCCGGTTGCGGATGGGCGAGAGCCTCGCCGAGCGCATCCTTGCCCGCTACCCCGGCAGGGAGCACGACATCGACGTCGTGATTCCGGTCCCCGACACGGCCCGCACGGCGGCGTTGCCGCTGGCCCACCAGCTCGACGTCAAGTTTCGCGAGGGCCTGGTCAAAAACCCCTACATCGGCCGCACCTTCATCATGCCGGGGCAGACGCAGCGCCGAAAGTCGGTACGCAGCAAGCACAACGCCGTGGAGCTCGAGTTCCGCAACAAGAACGTCCTGCTGGTCGACGACTCGATCGTGCGCGGCACGACGACGCGGCAGATCATCCAGTTGGCGCGGGAGGCGGGTGCGCGCAAGGTGTACTTCGCCTGCGCGGCGCCGCCGGTGCGCTACCCGAACGTCTACGGCATCGACATGCCCGCGGCCAACGAGTTCGTGGCGTACAACCGCACCGAGGAGGAAATCGGGGCGCTGATCGGGGCCGACTGGCTCGTCTATCAGACCATCGACGACCTGGTCCTGGCGGCCCGGGAGGGGAATCCGGAGCTGCGGGGCTTCGACTGCTCGGTGTTCGACGGCCAGTACGTCACGGGGGACATCGACGAGGCATACCTGGCGCGCCTGTCGCGCCGTCGCAACGACCGCATGAAGCAGTTGCGCGAGGACGCCCTCGAGGATCAGCCCGTGATCGAGTTGTCGAGCCATGCCTGAAACGATGTCCGAAGGAATCCGGCGCAAGCCGCGGAGGGAACGCACGAGTCCCTGCATCGGCGTGTGCTCGACCACCTTCGGCGACCTCGTGTGCCGGGGCTGCAAGCGCTTCGCCCACGAGGTGGTGGACTGGAACGGTTACGAGGCGGACCAGCGCCTGGCGATCTGGCGCCGCCTGGCCGCGTTGCGCGACGCGAGCGTGGCGGCATTCGTCTCGGTGGTCGACGCCGACGCGCTGGAGGCGGCGGCCGCGCGGATGCACATCGCTCCCGTGCCCGAACAGAGCCCGCTCACCCTGGCGTACGAGACCCTCCGCCGGACCCGCGGCGCGCCGGACTTCGCCGCGCTCGGGCTCGCGACGTCGCCGGCGGGCGCGGCCATTCCTCCCGCGGAACTCTTCGCCACCATCTCCCGCGAGTTCCTGACGCGTTCCACGGCTGCCTACGAGCGGAACTTCCGCATCCCGGCGGAGTGAGCCGCGCCCCGGATATCGGCGCCGTACGCGCGTTCCTCGGTACGGCGACGCCCGACGCCTGGGTGGAGGCCGCGGTCGGCGCCATGGACACCCTGCTGATCGACCATGCCAACTGCGAGAAGAAAGCCGCGGGCACGGCAATCGGCATGCTGTATCGCTACGACGCGCAGGCGCACCTCCTCGCACCGCTGTCCAGGCTGGCCCGCGAGGAACTGCGCCACTTCGAGGAAGTGCTGCGGGCCATGCGGCGCCGCGGCATCGCGCCACGGCGGCTGCCGCCGTCCCGGTACGCCGGCCGCCTGTTCGGCCTCGCGGCGACCCACGAACCGGCCCGGCTGGTGGACACGCTCATCGCCGGCGCGATCGTGGAGGCCCGTTCCTGCGAACGCTTCGCCCTGCTCGCGGGGCGCCTCGACGGCGATCTCGGCCGGCTCTACGCCGGTCTGCTGGCCTCGGAGGCGCGCCATTTCGAGACCTACCTGGGCCTGGCGCGCTCCTGCGCCGACGCACCGGTGGAATCGCGCGCGCAGCAGATGCTGGCCGTGGAGGGAAGGCTCGTCACCGAGCCGGACCGCGTGCTGCGCTTCCACAGCGGCCCGCCGGGTCCGGAAGCCCTGGGAGGAAAGGCGGAAGGGGAGTAGGGGGGCCCCGCCTACGCCGCGTCGGTCAGCGGGAAGCACTCGAGCGCCATCCTTCGGTCGAGTCGCAGCGTCCAGCCGCATCGCCCCCAATCCCCGAGCACGTAGCGGCGGCCGGTCCGCCCGTCCGGGCCAAACGCGACCTCGTGGACGCCGGGCCGGTGCGTGTGTCCGTGAATCAGCACGGGGCAGTCGTGGCGCAGCATCGCGGCGACGACTTCCTCCTCCGTCACGTCCATGATGTTCTCGGCCTTGTTGGCGCTCGCGGCCCGGCTCTGGTCGCGCAGGCTCCGTGCGAGGGCGCGCCGTTCGGGGAGCGTGCGCGCCAGCACGTCCGCCCGCCACGCCGGCGAGCGCAGCACGGCCCGCGCCTGCTGGTACTCGGCGTCCCGCGTGCAGAACGCGTCTCCGTGGGCGAGCAGAAGCCGCGGGCCGTCCGGGCGTGGCCGCACGACGTGCGGGTCGGGAATGAGCGTAACCCCCGTGTCCGCGGCGAAGCCATCGCCGAGGAGAAAGTCCCGGTTGCCGTGCATCACGAACACCGGGCAGTGGCTGGTTGCGGCCACGAGCGCTTCCCGCACGGCCGTCGCGGTGGGACCGTCGTCGTCGTCTCCCACCCAGACCTCGACCAGGTCCCCGAGGATGTACAGGGCGTCCGCCCGGGGCGCCTCGCGGGCGAGGAAGTCGCGGAATCCACGCAGCACCCGTGGCGCGTCCGCATCGATATGGAGGTCGGAGAGAAAGAGGACCGTCACCCGCCCTCCGCGGACCGCAGCACGTTCTGCAGCATGGCAACCCGCGTCATCGGGCCCACGCCGCCCGGCACGGGCGTGATCCAGGACGCGCGCTCGCGCGCCGCCTCGAACTCGACATCCCCGTGCAGCCGGTTGTTCCGGTCGCGCGTGATGCCCACGTCGATGACGATGGCGCCGGGCTTGATCCAGTCGCCGCGCACCAACCCGGCCTGTCCCGTCGCGGAGACCACGATGTCGGCGCCCACGACATGGGCCGGCGTGTCGCGGGTGAACTTGTGCGCGGTGGTGACCGTGCAGCCGGCCAGCAACAGCTCCAGCCCCATCGGCCTGCCGACGTGGTTCGATGCGCCCAGGACGGTGGCCGCCAGCCCGCGCAGGGGCGTCTCCGTCCGCTCGAGCAACGCCATGATCCCCTTCGGAGTGCAGGATCGCAGTGTAGGTTCTCGCAAGGCCAGCCGGCCGATGTTGTACGGGTGTACGCCGTCGACGTCCTTGGACGGCGCGATGTGCTCCAGGATGCGCGGCGCGTCAAGGTGCGGCGGGAGCGGGAGCTGCACCAGCATGCCGTCGATCGTGCCGTCGCTGTTGAGCTCCTCGATCGCGTCGACGAGGGCGCCCTGGGGCGTGTCCGCCGGTAGATGGCGGATATCGTGCTTGAAGCCGACCTCGCGGCAGTCCCTGCGCTTGTGCTTCACGTAGATCGCGGATGCCGGGTCGTCGCCGACCAGCAGGACCGCCACCCCGGGCCGCCGCATACGCTGCTCGGCGCGCATCGCGACGACCGCGGCGATGTCCCTGCGGATCGACCCCGCAATGGCATTCCCGTCGAGGATGCGTGCGCTCATGGGTCCCGTGCCGCCAAAACGTCAGTCTACACGGTGGTGGCTGGTGCGTGACGGCCGGCGGCGGCCCCGTGCGATTGACCGCCGGGAGGCGCGCCAGTATGATCGCGCGGTCGTGCGGCGGGGTATGGCGCAGTCTGGCAGCGCGCCTGCTTTGGGAGCAGGAAGTCGGGAGTTCGAATCTCCCTACCCCGACCAGTTTTCGTTTAGCGGCAAAGAGATAGCGGGTCTGGCTGAAGTAGTTTCGAAATGCTCGGACGCGCCAGGGCTGCGCCCGTAGCTCAACCGGATAGAGCATCGGCCTTCTAAGCCGGCGGTTGCAGGTTCGAGTCCTGCCGGGCGTGCCATCCCGCCGGCCGGGCGGGAGTGCGAGGTGCGGGTCTCGCGATGTCCCGTTTACAATGTACAGCGATGGTGGGCGTAGCTCAGCGGGTAGAGCTCTGGATTGTGGATCCAGCGGTCGTGGGTTCGAACCCCATCGTCCACCCCAACGTCCACCCGAACGTTCGCCCCCAAATGGGTGCGCCATGTCCGGGCCGTGCGTGGCGCGCCGGTAGGCCGGAGCGGTCCGGCGCTTGAGTGCCATGCAAGTATCTGTCGAGAACACCGGAGGCCTGGAACGCCGGATGCACGTCCGGCTGGACCCCGAACCGTTCGAGGAAGCGTTCGGGCGCCGGCTGCGCGAGACCGCCCGAACCGTGCGCCTGAACGGGTTTCGGCCGGGCAAGATTCCGCTCAAGGAAGTGCGGCGTCGCTTCGGCACGAGCATCCGCGCCGAGGTCGCGGTGCAGATGATGCGGTCGAGCTTCCAAGACGCGCTGCACCAGGAAAGCCTGAACCCCGCGGGTACGCCGACGTTCGACCCGGGAGACCTCGAGGCCACCGACGGGTTCCAGTTCACCGCCACCTTCGAGGTCTTGCCGGAGATCCGGCTCGGCGACCTGTCGGGCGTGCGGGTCAACCGCCCGGAAGCCGAAGTTACGGACGCCGACGTCGACGCGATGGTCGACCGGCTGCGCAAGGGCCGAACGACGTGGAGCGGGGTGGAGCGCCCGGCCCTCGCGGGGGACCGCGTCACCGCGGACCTCGCGCAGTGCGGCGAGGGGGACTTCCACCATGAGGGCATGTCCTTCGTGGCCGGGGACGAGTTCTTCTTCCCGAACGTTGGGGAGGCGGCCGTCGGCATGGCCTCCGGCGAGACGAAACGCATCACCTCCACGTTTCCCGAGGCCATGGCGGACGAGGACTTGCCCGGCCACGAGGCGGAGTTCGACCTGACGGTGCGGGAGATCGCCGAAGGGCAGGTGCCCGAGCTCGATGAGGCGTTCTTCGCCTCGTTCGAGGTGGCCGCTGACCGCGAAGCGGGCGAAGGCGGCGAAGAGGCCTTTCGCACGGCGGTCCGCAAGGACATGGACGGCCGTCTCACGGCGGCCATCCGGGGGCAGTTGGCGAGCCAGGTCATGGGGCAGATGGTCGACCTGCACACGTTCGAGATCCCGCAGTGCATGGTCGAGGAGCGCCTCGCGCAGATCCGCTCCGAACTCCCCCAGCTCTTCGGCGCGGACGGCGACGCCCCCGAGCCGCCCGAGGCGGCCATGGAGATCGCCCGGCGAGAGGCGGAAAAGTCAATACGCGAGATGCTGCTGACCCGCGCGGTCATCGAACGGGAAGGGCTGACGGTGGACGCCGGCAGGGTGCGGGGGCGCATCGAGGAACTGGCGTCCAGCTACGAGAACCCGGAACAGGTGGTCAATTGGTACTATTCGCAGGACACCCTGCTGCAACGCGTCGAATCCGACGTGCTTCGGGAGCAGGTCGTGGACTACGTCCTGTCGGTCGCGGACGTCGCGGCCGTTCCGAGTTCGCACGACGACGTGATGGCGGGGCCGGCGCCTGATCCGACCGAAGACGAGGACACCTGACCGTGGAAGACCGAACCCCCCCACCCGTCCGCAACCTGGGCCTGGTGCCCATGGTCGTGGAGCAGAGCGCCCGCGGCGAGCGGGCCTACGACATCTATTCGCGGCTCCTGCGGGAGCGCATCGTCTTCCTGGTGGGACCGGTGGACGACAACGTCGCCAACCTGGTCGTCGCCCAGTTGCTGTTCGCCGAGTCCGAGAACCCGGACAAGGACGTGCACCTCTACATCAACTCCCCCGGGGGCTCCGTGACCGCCGGGCTCGCCATCTACGACACGATGCAGTTCGTGCGCTGCGACGTGTCGACCATGTGCATCGGGCAGGCCGCCAGCATGGGCGCGTTCCTGCTCGCGGCCGGGACGCGCGGGAAGCGCATGGCGCTGCCCAACTCGCGCGTCATGCTGCACCAGCCGGCCGGCGGGTCGCGCGGCGTCGCCGCCGACATCGAGATCCAGGCGCGGGAGATCGTCGCCGTGCGTGAGCGGCTGAACGAGATCCTCGCGCGCCACACCGGACAGGACGTGGAGCGCATCTCCCAGGACACCGACCGGGACTACTGGATGAGCCCCGACGACGCGGTGGAGTACGGGCTCATCGATTCGGTGCAGCACCCGCGCGCCGAGCTCACGGCGGTTTCCTCGTAGGGTTCCGGGCGATGGCGAAACAGCCCCGGCTTGCAAAATCCCGCGGTTGCAAGCAAGGTTGAACGGCAGGCGGCACAGGGCGGAAGGGCTCTGAGCAGCGAAGGAGGAGCGAAGGAGAGTATGGCGGATCGTAACTCCGGCAGGGGCGGGGACTCCGGTAAGCTCGTCTACTGCTCGTTCTGCGGCAAGAGCCAGCACGAGGTCCGCAAGGTCATTGCCGGACCCTCCGTATTCATCTGCGACGAGTGCGTCGAGCTCTGCACCGACATCATCCGCGAGGAAGTCCAGGAGGGCAGCGACGGCAAGGACGCGGACCGCCTGCCCGTCCCGGTCGAGATCAAGGGCATCCTGGACGAGTACGTCATCGGCCAGGAGCACGCGAAGAAGGTCCTCTCGGTCGCCGTCTACAACCACTACAAGCGGCTGAACTACAAGGGCAACGGCTCCGCCTCCGCTTCGGGCGGCGGCCCGGGCGCCGCCAAGGCGAAGGCGAAGCCGCGCGAGAAACGCGACGAAGTCGAGTTGTCCAAGTCGAACATCCTGCTGATCGGTCCGACCGGCTGCGGCAAGACACTGCTGGCGGAGACCCTCGCGCGGCTCCTCGACGTACCGTTCACGATTGCCGACGCGACCACGCTCACGGAGGCCGGATACGTCGGCGAGGACGTCGAGAACATCATCCAGAAGCTCCTGCAGAAGTGCGACTACGACGTCGAGAAGGCGCAGGTCGGCATCGTCTACATCGACGAGATAGACAAGATCTCGCGCAAGTCGGACAACCCGTCCATCACCCGTGACGTCTCCGGCGAAGGCGTCCAGCAGGCGCTTTTGAAGCTCATCGAGGGGACGATCGCCTCCGTGCCGCCCCAGGGCGGACGCAAGCATCCCCAGCAGGAGTTCCTGCAGGTCGACACGGGCAACATCCTGTTCATCTGCGGCGGCGCTTTCTCGGGCCTCGACAAGGTCATCGTGGACCGCTCCGCCCGGAGCGGCATCGGTTTCGGGGCGGAGGTCCGCGGCGAGCAGGAAGGCAAGAACATCGGCGACACGCTGCGCCAGGTGGAGCCGGAGGACCTGATCAAGTACGGCCTCATTCCCGAGTTCGTGGGCCGCCTGCCCGTCGTCGCGACCCTCGACGAACTCGACAGCGACGCGCTGGTGCAGATCCTCACGGACCCGAAGAACTCCCTCACCAAGCAGTACGCCAAGCTGTTCGACATGGAAGGCGTCGAAGTGGACTTCCGGGAGGACGCCTTGACGGCGGTCGCCGTCAAGGCCATGGAGCGCAAGACCGGCGCCCGCGGGCTGCGCTCCATCCTCGAGTCGGTGCTGCTCGACACGATGTACCAGTTGCCGTCGACGGAATCGGTCAAGAAAGTCGTCATCGACGGCAGCGTCATCCGCGGCGAGACGGAACCGATGCTGCTCTACGAAAACGTGGACCGTGCGAAGGCGGCGCAGGAAGACTGACCGCCGCGCCCGCATCCCGGTCCGCATCCCGGTCCGCATCCCGGTCCGCGTCCCGGTCCGCATAGCCCCGTGACCGAACGCATCCAGGCGGATCTTCCGGTTCTCCCGCTGCGGGACATGGTCGTGTACCCGCACGGCGTCCATCCCCTGTTCGTCGGCACCCGGTCCTCGATCGCGGCCCTCGAGACCGCCATGGCGTCCGACAAGCGCATCCTGCTCGTCGCCAAGCGCAACGCCGCGCAGGAGAACCCGGGACGGGACGACCTGTTCCCGGTAGGCACCCTGTCGACGATCCTGCAGTTGCTCAAGCTACCGGACGGTACGGTGAAGGTGCTCGTCGAAGGGAGCGAGCGAGCGCGGATTCACCGCCTGGCGGACAACGGCGCGTACCTCGCGGCGGACGTGCGGCCCGTGCCGGAGGCCGAGATGGCTCGCGACGCCCGCGAGGCCGCGGTGCGGGCTGTGAAGTCCAAGTTCGAGACGTACGTGGAGACCGCGAGGAAAGCCCCGCGGGAAGCCTTGACGGCCGTGTCCGCCATCGAGGAGCCCGGCCGCCTGGTGGACACCATCGCGGCGCAGATGTCGCTCGACGTCGAAGAACGCCAGGCGGTGCTGGAGGCGTTCGACCTCGATGCGCGGGTCGCGCGGATCATGGCGGCGATGGACAAGGAGGTCGAACTGCAGCAGGTGGAGAAGCGCATCCACGGGCGCGTCAAGAAGCAGATGGAGAAGAGCCAGCGCGAGTACTACCTGAACGAGCAGATCAAGGCGATCCAGAAGGAACTCGGCGGCATCGACGACACGCCCGGCGAGTTCGACGAACTTGCGCGGCAGGTGGATGAAGCGGGCATGCCCCGCGACGTCAGGGACAAGGCGACGGGCGAGCTGTCGAAGCTCAGGATGATGGCGCCGATGTCGGCCGAGGCCACCGTGGTGCGCGGTTACCTGGACTGGCTGCTCAGCGTCCCGTGGCGGAGGAAGAGCCGCATCCGGCGCGACCTGAACGCCGCGCAGAAGATCCTCGACGAGGACCACTACGGGTTGGAGGAGGTCAAGGAACGCATCGTGGAGTACCTGGCCGTGCAGGGCCGGGTCAGCAAGGTGAAAGGGCCGGTGCTGTGTTTCGTCGGCCCGCCTGGCGTCGGCAAGACCTCCCTTGGGGAGTCCATCGCGCGCGCGACGAACCGCAAGTTCGTGCGCATGGCGCTCGGCGGCGTGCGGGACGAGGCGGAGATCCGCGGACACCGGAGGACCTACATCGGCGCGCTGCCCGGCAAGGTCGTGCAGAAGATGGCCAAGGCGGGGGTGCGCAACCCGCTCTTCCTCCTCGACGAGGTGGACAAGATGGGCATGGACTTCCGCGGGGACCCGGCGTCCGCGCTGCTCGAAGTCCTGGATCCCGAACAGAACAACACCTTCAACGACCACTATCTGGAAGTGGACTACGACCTCTCGGACGTGTTCTTCATCTGCACGTCCAACTCCATGAACATCCCGCCGGCGTTGCTCGACCGCATGGAGGTCATACGCCTGCCGGGCTACACCGAGGACGAGAAGGTCAACATCGCGTCGCGCTTCCTCGTACCGAAACAGAAGCGTCTGACCGGCCTCAAGCCCGACGACCTTGCCGTCACCGACGCGGCCGTCGTGCAGTTGATTCGGTACTACACCAAGGAAGCCGGCGTGCGCGGGCTCGAGCGCGAGATCGCAAAGCTCTGCCGAAAGATCGTGAAGGAGCACGCGACGACATCCGCCGGAGCCCTCAGCCGGGGAGCGCGAGGGGGCACCCCTCGCAAGGAAGTCGACGCGACCGTCGTTCCCGAGCGCATCGAGCATTACAACGGGGTGGCGCGATACGACTACGGCAGGGCGGAGGAAGAGAACCGCATCGGGGTGGTGACGGGCCTCGCATGGACGGAGGTCGGAGGCGAACTGCTGAACATCGAAGCGGTCGCCGTCCCCGGCAAGGGACGCCAGACCAAGACCGGCTCGCTGGGCGACGTCATGCAGGAGTCGATCCAGGCGGCACTGACGTTCGTGCGGAGCCGAGCGGAAGTCCTGGGGGTCGCCCTCGACTTTCACGAGAAGCACGACTTCCACATTCACGTTCCCGAGGGCGCGACGCCCAAGGACGGGCCGAGCGCCGGGATCGGGATGTGCACCGCCCTGGTGTCCGTCTTGACGGGGATTCCGGTGCGCGCGGACATCGCGATGACCGGCGAGATCACGCTGCGCGGCAGGGTGCTCAGCATAGGCGGCCTGAAGGAGAAGCTGCTTGCCGCGCGCCGGGGCGGTGTCCGCCACGTCATCATCCCCGAAGGCAACCAGCGCGACCTGAAGGAAGTGCCCGAGAACATCAAGGACGAGCTGACGATCACTCCGGTGGCCTGGATGGACGACGTCATCGCGGCGGCGCTCGAACGGCTCCCGGCGCCGGCCCTCGGTCAGGAGGGAGTTCCACCCGCCGAAGGCGCTACACGGGAGGGTGTGCGGATCAATCCGCACTGAATGACACTTCGTGTTTGACAAGCTTTTTTCGGCGTTGGTATAACCGGTCGCGACGCAGGCTCCAACCCCGGCGAAGGCAAGAGAGCAGCGTTTCCCATCAACGAGGGATTTCAATGAACAAATCGGAACTCATCGAACGGATTTCGGAGTCTGCGGACATTTCGAAGGCCGATGCCGGCCGGGCCCTGGATGCGGCCCTGCAGGTGATCGCCGATTCGCTGAAGAACGCCGAACCCGTCACGCTCGTCGGTTTCGGCACCTTCGCCGTTCGGGAGCGGGGCGCGCGCACGGGCCGCAACCCGCAGACGGGGGCGAGCATCCAGATCGCCGCCGCGAGAGTTCCCGCCTTCAAGGCCGGGAAGGCGCTCCGGGACGCCCTGAACTGACCCGGGGCGGGGGGGCTGCGTCGGACTTCGCCGTCCGACGCCGCCAGCCGCCACGCGTGCGCCCGGCGCGAGCCACCACCGTGCCTGCGCGACCGACCGTGATCCGGGGGGCTTGACCGATGCTGCAGCGAATGCGGGATGGCGCCCAGACGATGGGCGCCAAGATCATGGTCGGCATCATCGCCTTCGTCCTGACCGTGTTCGGGTTCGGGGCGTTCAACCTGTTCGCCGTCGGCGAGCCGGTGGCCGTCAGCGTGAACGGCGAGGAAATCACCGAAGCCCTGCTCGGCGTCGAGATGGAGCGGCGGCGACGCGACATCCTGCGCCAGATGGGCGAGGGCGCGGACCCGTCCCTCATCGACGAGTCGCTTTTGCGCCAGTCCACCATCGGTCTGCTGGTCGACCAGACGCTGCTGCGGCAGACGGCGGAGGACCTTGGACTGGCCGCGTCGGCGCAGCGGCTCAGCCGCGACATCCTCGGCAACCCGGAGTTCCAGGTCGAAGGGACCTTCGACGAGGACCGGTTCCGCGCGGTCCTTGCCAGCTCCGGCTTCTCGCCGTCGTCCTACCAGGACGAAGTCGCGAACAACACCCTGATCGTCCAGCTCGCCGGGAGCGTCGGCGACACCGGCGCGCCCACGGACCGGGAGGTGCGGGAGGCGGCAAGCCTGCTCACCCAGCGGCGCGACGTCGCGTGGCTCGCCTTCCGGACGGAGGACTTCGCGACGGACGTCGAGGTGTCGGAGGAGGACATCGCCGCCTATCACGACTATCACCTCGACCGGTTCATGACCCCCGAACGGCTGGATGCCGAGTACGTGAGCCTCTCCCTCGCCGCGATCGCGGACGGCATCGACGTGACCGAGGCCGACCTGCGGGACGCGTTCGAGGCGGAGGAACGTGACCGCGCGGCCGAGGGCGACACCCGTCGCCGGCGCGGCGCCCACATTCTCCTGGAGGTGGGCGATTCCCGGTCGGAGGCGGAAGCGATCGCGCAGCTCGGCGAAGTCCGAAGGGAACTGGACGCCGGCGCGTCGTTCGAGGACAAGGCGCGGGAGTTGTCGGAAGATCCGGGCTCGGCCGCCAACGGGGGCGACCTGGGCATGGTCGGCCGCGATGTGTTCGATCCCGCATTCGAGAGCGCCCTGTGGGACCTTGGGGTCGGCGAGCTCTCCGAGCCGGTCGTCACCGCCTTCGGCGTGCACCTCATCCGGCTCACGGAGATCGAGGAGACGGAGCCGCGCACGTTCGAGGAGGCGCGGGAACGGCTGTCGGCGCAGTTGCGGCGCAACCGGGCGCAGACGACGTTCGACGAACGGCTGCGGCAGATGGACGAGATCGCTTTCGAGGAGCCGGATACCCTCGAGGGGGTCGGCGCCGCCCTTGGCCTGCCCGTCGAGCGGGTGGAGGGGGTGACCCGCGACGCGGCGACGGGCCCGTTCGCCGACGTCACGCTCAGGGACGCGGTATTCGAGGCGGACGTGCTGCTCGAGGGCTACAACAGTCCGGCCATCCGGACGGGCGACATCGCCGTGGTCGCCCGCGTTGCGACGCGGCACGCGCCTGCCGAGATTCCGCTCGACGAGGCCCGGGAAGACATCCGGGCGCAACTGGTGTCCGAGCGGGGCGACGACGCGGCGCGATCGGCCGCCATGGCAGCGCTCGAGCGGACCGCAGCAGGTGAAGCGGTTGCCGACATCGCCGCGGACTACGGCCTCGACTGGAACGTCCGGGAGTCGATAACCGCCGCCGACCCGGACCTGCCGCCCGCGGTCGGGCGCGCCGCGTTCGAACTGTCGCTGGCGTCCGCTGGAGAGCGGGCGGCCACCAACGTCGAAATCCCCGGCGACGGACACGCCGTGGTGACGGTGACGCGCGTCGAACCGGGCGACTTCGGAGCGATGACGGAGAGCGAACGCGCGGCGATGCGCACGCAACTCGGCGCCTGGGCCCGCGAGCGCGACGTGAGCGCCGTACTGGCGTCGCTACGCGTGGACGCCGGGCTGGAACTCGGGAACGTCTCGCCCTGAGGGGCGATTCATCCGCGCGCGCCTAGCCGCAGGACGAGTTCCTGCTCGGGAAAGATGTACGCCTTCGGGTCGAGCGCGTTCCACGCCGCGATGTCCCGCACGGAGACGCCGAACTCGCGCGCGATCCGGTCGAGCGAATCCCCCCGCCGGACACGGTAGCGTACGACGCCCTGCCGGGCCCGGTCCCCCGACGATCGCGCCTGCGTGGCCGCGCCGGACGGGGCTGAGGGCAGGGTCAATCGCCGACCGACACGCAACGGTTCCTCCGGTCCCATGGCGTTCTCGCGCATGAGCGTATCGAGCGGTACGCCGAGCCGCTTGCTGATCTCCCACAGCGAGTCGCCGGCCTGTACCACGTAGACGCCGCCGCGGCCGGGCCGGCCCCGAGCCGGGGGCAGGCCGCCATCGCGGCCCGGTCGAGGCACCAGGAGCGTGTCGCCCGTCCGAATCAGCGTGCGCCGCAGGTCGTTGGTGCGCATGAGCGTGGCGACATCCGTGCGATACCGCAACGCGATGTGCCCGAGCGTCTCGTTCCTGGCGATGCGGTGCCGCACCCAACCCATGCCGTCCTCTGGAGCCACTTGGGCGAGGGCGCGACCAAGCGCTTCGGAACGGGCGGCCGGGACGAGGAGGCGATGCGGTCCCGCCGGATGGGTGGCCCACTGGTTGAGCCCCGGATTGAGCCGGTAGAGTTCCTCGAGGGTGAGGCCGGTGACCTCGGCCGCGCGGGCGAGGTCCATCTGGCCGGCAAGGGTCACGGGGGCATAGGTGGGCGCCAACGCCTCGTTGCGGCCCAGCCGGCCCGGGAGCCGGATGCCATGGGCCTGCGGGTCCGCGAAGATCGCCGCGAAGGCGAGCAGGCGCGGGACATACGCCCGGGTTTCCCTGGGCAACCGCTTGAGGTCGAAGAATGTCGTCCCATCCGGAGCGGCATCCAGGCGCCGTTCCACGAGGCGCTCCCCGCAGTTGTAGGCCGCCATCGCCAGGAGCCAGTCGCCGAACAGCGCATGGAGGTCGGCGAGGTAGCGCAGGGCCGCGTCCGTCGAGGCCACGGGGTCCCGGCGCTCGTCGGCCCACCAGTCGATCTTCAGGTCGTAGCGCCGGGCCGTGCCCGGGATGAACTGCCACAGTCCCACGGCCCCGCTCCGGGATCTCGCGAACGGGTTCAGCGCGCTCTCGATGAGCGGCAGCAGGCACAGCTCGCCCGGCATGCCCCGAGCCAGCACCACCTCGCAGATGCCCGCAAGGTGTTGCTCGGCGCGGGGGATCACGCGGGCCAGGAACTCGGGATTACGCCGGACCCAGGCGATTTCGGCTTGCACCCGGGGCCGCTCGAGGGCGTGATCCAGGACGAAGTTCGCCCGCAGCGTGTCGAGGAATCCGGGGAGCGGGCTCTCCGTCTCGCGCGAGGGCTCCCGAGGCGGGGCTTCCGGAGGCCGCACAAGCCAGTCGGGGACGGAGCGAAGGAGCGGGGCCTCAGTTCGGTCCGGGGAGAGCATTGCGTTGGCGGGAACGGGCGGCGCCAGGATCGCCGCCGCCAACCCGGTCATCGGCACCGCGAGCCCACGGCGGATACCGGAACGCCACCGGCACGACCCGTTGAGGGCCAGCGGTCTGAATGCGTTTACGAGGCTCACGCCGCGTGGTCCATGCAAACGGGGCTCCTCTCTGTTGCCCAAATGGCCTGAACGGTGCCTTGCGGATAGTGCGGCGGCGATGGAAAATGCCGCCGGTCTGTCGCGACTTTGCGGGATAGCGTCGGGATTTGCAACGGAACTGGGAACGCACGGCCGGCTTCGAAACCTTGGCGGACTGGTTCTCGACCGGGCCCGGCCAGGATTTGCTGCTTCGCGAGACCGACCTGCTTCGCGAGCGCGTCCGGCGTTTCCACGGCGACTGCCTGCTATGGCTCGGTCCGGTCCCGGAAGCCACTGGCGCCACTTCCCGCTGCATGGTCAAGAGCCGTCTCTTGGCGGCGCCGTCCATGCCGGGCACAAGCTGCGACAACGTCGGTTCCCTTGTGGCGCACACCGAATCGCTCCCGCTTGCGTCCAACAGCGTGGACGGGGTCGTCCTGCATCACGCCCTCGAGTACGCGCGGGACCCGCGTACGGCGATGCGGGAAGTCACGCGCGTGATCCGCCCCGGCGGACGCCTCCTCGTCTGCTGCTTCAACCCGCTTTCGCTCTGGGCGGTGAGCCGTCTCCGGCGGCGTATGGGTACGGTCAGCGCTTTCCGGCTCAACGAATGGCTCGCCGTCCTCGGCTTCGTCCGGGAGGGACGCGTGCACTACCTGAACTACCGGGCAACCCTGAACCTGAAGCTGACGCATCCGCGGTGGCGGCAGTTCAGCGGATGGCTCAATCGTACCCAGGCTCCGCTGGGGGGCGTCTACCTGACGCTGGCGACCAAGGAGTCCCTGGCCAGGATTCCGGGCTCACCGGCTTTCTCCCGCACCCCCGAGCGCACGCCGCCGCTGGCCGTACCCGGCGCCACGCGGGCGGCGGTGGCTTCCGGAGCGGGAACCGTGGTGCGCCGGGGCGGTCCGGAGACCCTGGCGTCCTCGTGACCGAGACGCGCGTCGAGATCTTCACGGACGGCGCCTGCCGCGGGAATCCCGGTGTCGGCGGGTGGGCGGCCACCTTGCGCCATGGCGAGCGCGAACGCCTCGTGACGGGCGCCACACCCCACACGACGAACAACCGCATGGAGTTGACCGCCGCCATCGAGGGGCTCGCGGCGTTGCACGGCAGCCGTCGCGTCCGCCTGACGACCGACTCGGAGTACGTGCGGCGCGGGGTCACCGAGTGGATCGGACGCTGGAAGGCCAACGGCTGGAAGACCACGTCGAAAACGCCGGTCAAGAACCGTGACCTGTGGGAACGCCTTGACCGGTTGGCCGGCCTGCATGATGTCGAGTGGGTGTGGGTGAAGGGACACAGTGGCCACGTCGACAACGAGCGTGTGGACCGGGCGGCCAACGCCGCCATCGACGACATGCTGCGCGAGTCGGCGCAGACGCCGCGCTAGGAAGTCCGTGCGGCAGGTCGTTCTCGACACGGAAACCACGGGGCTCGAACCCGCGCAGGGCCACCGCATCGTCGAGATCGGCGCCGTGGAGATCGTCGACAGGCGGCTGACGCGCAACCGGTTCCACCGCTACATCCATCCGGAGCGGGACATCGACGACGCCGCGGTGGAGGTGCACGGCCTGACCCTGCAGGATCTCGACGGCAAACCCCGATTCGCCGATGTCGCCGACGAGTTCCTCGAGTTCGTGCGGGGTGCGGAAGTCGTCATTCACAACGCGCCCTTCGACGTTTCCTTCATCGACTACGAACTCGAGCTGCTCGGGAGGGGATCGAAGGGCATCGGCAAGCTGTGCACCATCACGGACTCGCTGGCGCTCGCCAAGGACCGGCACCCGGGGCGCAAGAACAACCTCGACGCGCTCTGTCGTCGCTACGGCGTGGACAACTCCCAGCGCGAGCTCCACGGAGCCCTGCTCGACGCGGAGATCCTCGCCGACGTCTACCTGTTGATGACGGGAGGCCAGGCTTCCCTGTTTCCGGGGGACGACCCCGTCGCGGGGGAGCCGGAGGAGGGCACGACGTTCCGGCTGCCGGCCCACCGCGCCCCGCTGCTCGTCGTCCACGCGACCGCCGAGGAACGCAGGGCGCATGAAGCCAAGCTCGATGCGCTCGACGCCCTCGGTGGCCGCCCGTGCATCTGGCGGCAGCCGGCCGCCGCCGGCGCGCAAGCCTGAAAGGACAAGGAGCCCCCATGTGGCCGACCGAACCGGACCCCTTCGAGTCCCTCGTCGCGGCGCCGGCGGACGCCGAACGCGACGATGCGCTGTACTTCGCCTACATGGGCGAGGAGATCCTGTGCATCAGCGAGCGCGGCATACCGCGTCCGGTGACGCGGGACGAGTTCCGGTGGCTCGATGTCGAAGTCTCCTGGAAGGCTTTCCTCGGCCGTTGGGAGGGGCGTCCGTGTTTCGCGCTGGAGGCGTCGGGAGACGTGCCGGAGGGCTTTGCCCGCGTGGGTCTGCGCGCGTGGCTGGGCCGGGTCGACCCGGCGTTCTTCTACCTGGCCGGCCGCGCCAAGCAGATCGTCGCCTGGCATCGCGACCATCGCTACTGCGGCCGCTGCGGGGCGGAAACCGCCGACCACGGCACGGATCGCGCCAAGGAGTGTCCGCGCTGCGGCATGGTCAGCTACCCGCGCCTGTCACCGAGCATCATCGTCCTCGTGCGCAACGGGGACGAGATGCTCCTGGCGCGCAACTCGAACTGGCCCGCCGGCATGTTCAGCACCCTCGCGGGCTTCGTCGAACCGGGGGAGTCGATCGAGCAGACGGTGCACCGCGAGGTGCGGGAAGAGGTGGGTCTCGCCGTCACGAACCTGCGCTACCTCGGCAGCCAGTCCTGGCCGTTCCCCAATTCGCTGATGCTGGGTTTCCATGCCGACTACGCGGACGGCGACATCGTGTGCCAGGACGACGAGATCGCCGAGGCGCACTGGTTCCACTACGCCCGGCCACCGAACACCCCCGGGGGCGCCGCCATTTCGGGATGGCTGATCCAGGCGTTCATCGAGGAGCGCAAGGCCGCCGCGACGCCGGGCTGATCCCGGCAGCCGGCGCGAGCGCCCGCGCGCGCTCAAGGCGGCACGTCGAGGGGGATCCCCCGGAACACGGACAGGAGCGGGAACACGAGCGTGAGGCTCCCGTCCGACCGGAAACGCTCCTCCATGAAGGCCTCCATGACGTCTCCGTCCCCGCACAGCAGGGCCAGCGCCGTCTGCGCGGAATCGAAGAAGAACGTCGCCTCCGGAACGACGGTGTCGTCAAAGGCCGGTCCCGCTTCGCTGATCGAGCAGACGAGCGGTGGCCAGCCCCCCACGGCGAGGGCGATCCGCACGTCGTGGCCTGCCAGCCCGGACCCGTCGAAACGCTGGGCGAGGGTCTTGCGGAGTTCGTCTCGGCCGTCCGGCACGGGAATCCTCGCAGGTTGGAAACCCGGGGCTTTGTGTTAGATTAGCGCGCTTTTTCCCACCCGCGCCAACCCCTCCCGACGCCGACGATGGAATACCTGTTCGAGTACCTGAGCTTCCTCGCCAAGGCCGTCACGGTCGTCGTCGCGATCGTCGTCACGGTGGCCGCCGTCACCGCCGCCGGCATGCGGCGGCACCGCCACGCACCCCGCGGGCACGTCGAGGTCACCCGCCTCAACGACCGCCTGCGCGACCTTGGGAACGCCCTCGCCCAGGCCATGTCCGCGCCGGGGGAATTCAAGAAGCGGCTCAAGGAAGAACACAAGGAGACCAAGCGGGCGCGGAAGAAGTCGTCGGAGCGGCCGCGCGTGTTCGTGATCGCCTTCAAGGGAGATCTCGAGGCCACCGGCATCCGCGGGCTGCGCAACGAGGTTACCGCGGTCCTCACGACGGCGCGCGAGGACGACGAGGTCGTCGTGCGCATCGAGAGCGGCGGCGGACTGGTCCACGCATACGGTCTCGGCGCTTCGCAGCTCTCACGCATCAAGGCCCGCGGCATCCGGCTCGTGGCGGCGATCGACAGGATCGCCGCGAGCGGCGGCTACCTGATGGCGGCGGTGGCGGACAGGATCCTCGCCGCGCCGTTCGCCGTCGTCGGGTCCATCGGGGTCGTGGCCCAGGTCCCCAACGTGCACCGGCTGCTCAAGAAGAACGATGTCGATTTCGAGGTGCTCACCGCCGGTGAGTACAAGCGTACGCTCACGGTGTTCGGAGAGAACACGGAGAAGGGGCGCGAGAAGTTCGTGGAGGAACTCGAGGACGTCCACGCGCTCTTCAAGGAGTTCGTCGGGGACAACCGCCCGGACGTGGACATCGGGGTCGTGGCCACCGGCGAGGCGTGGTACGGCCAGCGCGCCATCGATCGCAAGCTCGTCGACGAGATCCGCACATCGGACGAGTACCTGATGGCCGCGTGCGGCGAGCGCGACGTCTTCGAGGTCAAGTGGGTGGAGCCACGCAAGCCCGTGGAACGTCTGCTGGAACAGTGGAACGCGATGGTCGGGGACGGACCCTTGGGCCGTTTCCTGGGCGGTGGCGCCGCGGCGGGAAGACTGACCCCCGGCGGCGACGCGTAAGCGGCGGTGAGGACGGGAGACTGAGAGATGGCTACGTTCCGGGCGTTTCGAGTGGCACGGGAAGAGGACGGGGGGTTCACGAGATCGATCGTCGAGCGTGACGATGCGGCACTGCCGGAAGGCGAACTCCTGGTGGAGGTCCGTTACTCCTCGCTCAACTACAAGGACGGACTGTCCGCCACCGGCAATCCGGGGGTCACCCGCAACTTCCCCCACACGCCCGGCATCGACGCCGCCGGCGTCGTGCTCGAGTCCTCGGACGAGCACTTCCACCCGGGCGAGGAAGTCGTCGCCATCGGCTTCGACCTGGGCATGAACACGCCCGGCGGATTCGGCCAGCACGTGCGCATTCCGGCGGGTTGGGCGGTACCGTTGCCGGACGGTCTCGGCCTCGAGGAGAGCATGATCCTCGGCACGGCGGGATTCACGGCGGCGCTCTGCGTCGACAAGCTGGAGGGTGCGGGCATGACACCGGCTTCGGGGCCCGTGCTGGTCACCGGGGCGACCGGCGGGGTCGGGTCCGTCGCCGTGACGCTGCTCGCGCAACTCGGCTACGAGGTACACGCGGTGACCGGCAAGGAAGATCGGCACGGCTACCTCCGGGACCTCGGCGCCGCCGAGATCGTGTCCCGCGAGGCCGCGGCGGAGGGCAGCAGGCGGCCACTGCTGCGGGAGACCTGGGGCGGAGTCGTGGACACCGTCGGCGGGGACATCCTCTTCAACGCCGTCAAGGCCCTGAAGTACGGGGCGAGCCTCGCGGCGTGCGGCCTCGTGGCGTCTCCCGACATCCCGGCCACGGTGTTCCCGTTCATCCTGCGGCACGTCAACCTCCTCGGCATCGACTCGGTGGAGCTGCCGATCGGGGAGAAGACCCACATCTGGGAGAAGCTGGCGGGCGAGTGGAAGATCGAAGGCCTGGCGGCGCTCAAGGAGGGACTGACCCTCGACACGCTCTCCGACGCCATCGACCGCATCCTGGCCGGCCAGATGGTGGGACGCGGCGTCCTCGACCTGTCCGCTTAGCGCTGAACCGTGGGTTTCAGTCGCGCCGCAGGCGCGCGGACACCGCGATCGGGCTCGGGTACCGGAAGATCACGAGGTACGTGGACGCGACCAGCGTGACGACGGTGGCGGCCAGGATGGCGTGGGCGGCCTCCGGGCCGATGAGCGCGGTGGCCGCGGCCACGCCGGTGACCAGGATCGAGAACTCGCTCGCCTGCCCGAGCCGCACGCCGATCTCCCGCGCGGTGTCGGCACTCTCGCCCTGCCAGGTGAGCAGGAGACGGAACGTCACGGGCTTGACCGCCAGCAGGGCCACCCCCAGCACGAGCGCCGGGGCGGCGACCTGCACGAGCAGCATCGGCTGGACGGCCGCGCCGATGGAGAAGAAGAAGAGGATCAGGAAGAAGTCGCGCAGCGGCCGTAGCGTGTCCGTGATGTACTGCGCGATGGGCGAGTTCGCGAGGGACACGCCGGCGACGATGGCGCCGACCTCGAAGGACATGCCCACGACGTGGCAGGCCGTGGCGATGGCGAGGCACCAGCCGATCGCCAGCAGGAAGACGAATTCGTTGAAGGCGTCGAAGCGCGCCAGCAGCGGCAGCAGCACGTAGCGCACGCCGGCGAAGGCGGCCACGGTGATGGCGGGGAACGCCACGGCCACCAGCAAAGCCTGCTCCAGCACGTCACCCGACCCCGGTTGGTACCCGGAGAGCGCGAGCAGCGCCACGATCGCGAGCAGGTCCTGGATGAGCAGGAGGCTGATGACGATCTCGCCGGTGTGGCGGTGATGCAGCACGGTCGTCGGCAGCAGCTTGATGCCGATGATGGTGCTCGAGAACACTGCGGCGATGCCCCCGACCACGGCTTCGGCGACGGAGAAGCCGAACGCCGCCATGACGGCGAAGCCGACCGCGAAAAACGCCGCCGTGCTGACCAGGGCCGTGACGACGGACGCGCCCAGCATGGTGCGGAGCTTGTTCGGCGGCAGGTCGAGACCCAGCAGGAACAACAGGAAGATGATGCCGATCTCGCCGGTGTCCTCGACGAACGCGGCGTCCGGGATCCAGCCCAGGGCGTGGGGCCCCAGCAGCATGCCGATCCCGATGTAGGCCACCAGGAGGGGCTGGCGCGTGTAGAGCGCGACCGTCGCCAGCAGCGCGGCGCCCGAGAAGATCAGGAAGAAGGACTCGACGACACCGAGACTCAACGGGCAAGCGCCTCCACGAGGGCCAGAGACCGGTCGCGATTGTGACACGGCCGGACGCGCGGCCCGACGCCGCGTTCGCCCGGCGCGCGCGCTACCTTCTGCGGAACGCGGGGACGGGCTGCCGAACGGAGGCCTGGTAGTGGTCCGTGATGGAGCCGACCGACGCGATGGCGACTTCCGCGCTGCGCCGGTCGGCGACGATGAACGCGTCGAACCCCGAACGGTGCAGGTACTGGGCAAGGTCCGGCAGGATGTCGCCGTAGGCCCGCAACTCGCCGCCGAAACCGTAGCGGGTACGCAGCAGCGCGCCCAGGGACAGGCCGCGTCCGTCCGAGAAGGCCGGGAAGTGGACCGCGATCAGCGGCACGTCCGCGGCGTGCGGCCCCACGGCTTCCGCTTCGACATCGCCCTCCACCCAGGTGCCGGTGCGGCCGACGGGCAGCACAGCGCGCCGCTCCAGCCACTCCTCGAACGGGAGGATCGCTCGCTCCGGGACCGGGTCCGGTACGCCTCCGGAGTCGACCAGGGTCCACTCGTCGGGGACGATCTCGAGGTCCCTAACCAGCGTTGGCATACACGCGTTCCTTGAACGGCGCGATGCCGATGCGGCGCACGCAGTGCAGGAAGGGCTCTGCCTCGATCCGTTCGTCCACGTAGACGGTGAGGATCTTGCCGATCACGCCCGTCACCTCGTCGCGCGAGAACGACGGACCGAGGATCTTGCCCAGGGAGGCGTCCTCTCCCGCATGGCCGCCGAGGGCGATCTGGTAGAACTCGGCGCCCTTCTTGTCGACCCCGAGGATCCCGATGTGACCGACGTGGTGGTGGCCGCACGCGTTCATGCAGCCGGAGATGTTGAGGTCGATGGGGCCGAGGTCGTGCAGGTAGTCGTAGTCGTCGAACTCGCGCTGGATCGCTTCGGCCACCGGGATCGACTTCGCGTTCGCGAGTGAGCAGTAGTCGCCGCCCGGGCAGCAGACGATGTCCGTCAGGAGCCCGAGGTTCGCGGATGCGAGTCCCTGGGCGTCGGCACGCTCCCAGAGTTCGAACAGGCGCTCCCGCGGTACGTCCGGGAGCACGAAGTTCTGCTCGTGCCCGATGCGCAGCTCGCCGAAGCCGTAACGGTCCGCCCAGTCGGCGACCGCATCCATCTGGACGTCGGACACGTCGCCGGGGGGGACGCCCGTGAGCTTGGTGGACAGCGTGACGACGGCGTAACCCGGCACCTTGTGTGCGGCCACGTTGTTGCGCATCCAGGCATTGAACCGCGGCGATGCCAGCCGCCGTTCGGCGAGCGCGGCCGCCTGGTCTTGCCGCGGCGGATAGGCCGGGGGCTCGAAGCAGCGGACGACGCGATCGATCTCCTCGGGGGTCAGCGTGCTCGGACCGTCCTTCAGGTGCTCCCACTCCGCGTCCACCCGGTCGCGGAAGACCTCCGGCGTCATCGCCCGGACGAGGATCTTGATGCGCGCCTTGTACTTGTTGTCACGCCGTCCGTACCGGTTGTAGACGCGCATGATGGCCTCGAGATACGTCAGCAGGTGCCGCTCCGGAAGGCCCGTCCGGATGACGCTGCCGATCGCGGGCGTGCGGCCGAGACCGCCGCCGACGAGGAAGTCGAAGACGACCTCGCCCCCCGAGCGGTCCGCCCGGATGCCGATGTCGTGCACGTGGATGGCGGCCCGGTCCGCTTCCGCGCCGTTGAACGCGATCTTGAATTTGCGCGGCAGCCAGTCGAACTCGGGGTGCTGCGTGGACCACTGGCGGACGATCTCGCAGTAGGGGCGGGCATCGACGCGCTCATCGGCCGCGACGCCGGCGAACTGGTCCGTCGTGACGTTGCGGATGGAGCTTCCGCTCGTCTGGATGCAGTGCATGCGCACTTTCGCGAGGTCCGCGAGGATGTCCGGCACGACCTCGAGGGCGGGCCAGTTGATCTGCACGTTCTGCCGGGTGGTCAGGTGGCCGTAGCCCTTGTCGTACCGGCGGGAGATGTCCGCCAGCGCGCGCAACTGTTCCGACGAAAGCGTCCCGTAGGGGACCGCGATGCGGAGCATGGGCGCCAGCCGCTGGATGTAGAGGCCGTTGCGCAAGCGCAGTTGCAGGAACTGGTCGTCCGTCAGTTCCCCCGCCAGGTAGCGCTCGGTCTGCTCGCGGTACTGCGCGACGCGCTCGTCGATGAAGCGCTGGTCGAATTCGTCGTAGCGATACACTTACAGGCCCAATCCAGCCTCTACGTGCGGGCGGCCGGGCACTTTAGCAGGGGGTGTTCCGGGCCGGAACTAACGGATAGGTCTATGAATAGAACCCGGCTGGGTGCTTGCGTCCCGTCTCGAGCTTGTTGCGGACTTCGCGCAGCACCCGGGCGGCGAGCGTCCTTTCGTGCCGGCGCGGGAACGCATCGACCCGTTCCCCTTCGTGTACGACCAGTTCGCGCAACGCCCACGAGAGCGCCTTGACGACCATGTCGTCGCGATCGTCGACGAGCATCTCGCACACGGCCAGTGTCCTCGCCGCGTCGCCCCCGCCGCCGTGCGAGCGCACGTTGAGCGCCACCGTGCTGACCAACGCCGCGCGCCGCCACCATCGGTCGGGAGACGCCGCCCGGGCATGGACGGTCCCGGTGTCGATCAGGCCGTCCCGCCACGCCGGTCCCGAGAGCGTGTCCGGCCAACGCCCCGCAACCTTCACCGTTCGAGGAGATTGCCGAGCCACCGGCGCGCCTCCGCCGGCTCGACACCCTTGCGCCGGCAGTAGTCGCGCAACTGGTCCTCGGCGATGCGGCCGACGCCGAAGTAGCGAGCCTCCGGATGCGAGAAGTACCACCCCGCGACCGCGGACGCAGGCCACATGGCGAACGTTTCCGTGAGGTGGGCGCCTGTTGCCGCCGTCGCGTCCAGCAGCGCGAACAGGGTGGCCTTTTCCGAGTGGTCCGGACAGGCCGGATAGCCGGGTGCGGGCCGGATGCCGCGGTAGCGCTCGCGGATCAGGTCCTCCGCGCCGAGGCGCTCGTCGGGCGCAAAGCCCCAGAACTCCTTGCGCACCCGCTCGTGCAGGCGCTCGGCAAACGCTTCGACCAGGCGGTCCGCCAGCGCCTTCAGCATGATGGCCCCGTAGTCGTCATCCTCAAACCGTTGCAGGGCCGCGTCGATCTCCGGTCCGACGGCGACGACGAAGCCCCCGACGAAGTCCGCCACCCCGGTCGGGGCGACGTAGTCCGCGAGGCTCAGGCTGGGCTTGCCCGTGTCCGCCTGCTGCCGCAAATGGTGGAGGGTCGCCAATCGCTCCGTACGACCCTCGTCCGTCCACACGGCGATATCCCCGTCGATCGTGTTTGCGGGCCATAGTCCGATGACGCCGTGGGCGGAGAGCCATCCCTCGGACACGAGCCGTTTGAGCATCGCTTTGGCGTCGGCGTGAAGCCGGGTCGCTTCCTCGCCGACCGTCGCATCGGAGAGGAGCCTCGGGAACCTGCCGGCGAGTCCCCACGTGTGGAAGAAGGGCGTCCAGTCGATGTAGTCGACGAGTTCCGCGAGCGCGTAGTCCGGCAGTCGTGTCACGCCAAGACGCCGCGGCGCCGTCGGCGCGTAGGTCGACCAGTCCATCGCCGGGGCGTTGGCGACCGCCCCCGGGTAGTCGAGCAGCGGACGCCGCGTCGCCCCCTCCCGGCGTTCCCGCACCGTCCGGTAGTCCGCCTCGACCGCCTCGACGAACGCGCCGCGCGCCTCGGCCGAGAGCAGGCTGGACGCGACGCCAACCGCCCGCGAGGCGTCCGTCACGTATACCGTCGGCCCGGAGTAGGCCGGCGCCACCTTCACGGCGGTGTGCGCCTTCGACGTCGTCGCGCCCCCGATGAGCAGGGGAATATCGAAACCCCGGCGCTCCATCTCGGAGGCGACGTGCACCATCTCGTCGAGGGACGGGGTGATGAGGCCGGACAGGCCGATGAGGTCGGCGTCCACCTCGCGCGCCGTGTCGAGGATGGTTTCGGCCGGCGTCATGACGCCGAGATCGCGCACTTCGTAGTTGTTGCAGCGGAGTACGACGGCCACGATGTTCTTGCCGATGTCGTGCACGTCGCCCTTGACGGTCGCCATCACGATGACGCCCTTGCTCCGCGGGGCGGCGCCTCCGGCCGCCTTCTCCGCCTCGATGAACGGCACGAGGTGCGCCACGGCCTGCTTCATCACGCGCGCGCTCTTGACGACCTGCGGCAGGAACATGCGGCCCGCCCCGAACAGGTCGCCGACGACGTTCATGCCCGCCATCAGGGGACCCTCGATCACGTCGATCGCGCGCTCTGCGCCCTGGCGGGCTTCTTCGGTGTCCCCAACGATGAACTTGGAGATGCCCTGGACGAGCGCGTGGGACAATCGCTCCGCAACCGGTGCTCCGCGCCACTCGGTGTCCTCCTGCGTGCGGACCGCGCCCGCGCCGGAGAACTGCTCCGCGACGGCCAGCAGGCGCTCCGTGGCATCCTCCCGGCGGTTCAGGACCGCATCCTCCACGGCGTCGCGCAACGCCTCCGGGATCTCGTCGTAGATCGCGAGCTGCCCGGCGTTCACGATGCCCATCGTGAGGCCGGCCTCGATGGCGTGGTAGAGGAACACCGCGTGGATCGCCTCGCGCACCCGGTCGTTGCCGCGGAAGGAAAAGGACACGTTGCTGATGCCGCCGGAGCAGCTCGCGCCGGGCAACGTCTCCCGCACCCAGCGGCAGGCCTCGATGAAGTCCACGGCGTAGTTCGCGTGCGCGTCGATGCCCGTGGCGATCGCGAACACGTTCGGGTCGAAGATGATGTCCTCGGGAGGGAAGCCGATCCGGTCGACGAGCAGGCGGTAGCAGCGCTCCATGATCGCCTCGCGGCGGGCCGGGGAGTCGGCCTGTCCCTCCTCGTCGAAGGCCATGACGATGACCGCCGCGCCGTAGCGCCGGCACTGTTCGGCACGCTCGAGGAAGACCGCCTCGCCGTCCTTGAGGCTGAGCGAGTTCACCACGCACTTGCCCTGCGCCCGGCGCAGGCCCGTCTCGATGACCTCCCACTTGCTCGAGTCGATCATGATCGGTACGCGGGCGATGTCGGGTTCGCTCATCGCGAGGTCGAGGAAGCGTTCCATGGCGGCGACGCCGTCGAGCATGCCCTCGTCCATGTTCACGTCGACGATCTGGGCGCCGTTCTCCACCTGGCCCCGGGCCACGTCGAGGGCGTCCGCGTAGTCGCCCGCGCGGATGAGGCGCCGGAACCGTGCGGAGCCCGTGACGTTGGTGCGTTCGCCCACGTTGACGAATAGCGAGTCGCCAGTGATTTCGACCGGCTCGAGACCGGCCAGGCAGAGCGTCGCCCTGGCCGCGGGTGGCCGGCGCGGGGGGAGTCCGGATAGGCGCTCCGCGATGGCGCGGATGTGGTCCGGGGTCGTTCCGCAGCATCCGCCGACCAGGTTGACGAGGCCGCGGCGGGCGAAGTCCCCGATCGTGTCGGCCATCGACTCCGGCGTCTCGTCGTATCCGCCGAACGCGTTCGGGAGACCCGCGTTGGGATGCACGCTCACGAACGTCGGCGCCAGCCCTGCCAGCTCCTCCACGTGCGGCCGCAGCGCCTCGGGCCCGAGGGCGCAGTTGAGTCCCGCGAGCAGGGGCCGTGCGTGGGCGACCGAATGCCAGAACGCGGCGCAGGTCTGTCCGGAGAGCGTCCGGCCGCTCGCGTCGGTGATCGTCGCCGACACCATGATCGGCAGTTCCACGCCCCGGGCGTCGAGGACCTGCCGGATGGCGAACAGGGCAGCCTTGGCGTTCAGCGTGTCGAAAGCGGTCTCGATCATGAGGAGGTCGACGCCGCCGTCGATGAGCGCGCCCACGGCCTCCCGGTAGGCCGCGTCCAGGTCCTCGAACCGCACGTTGCGGAACCCGGGGTCGGCGACATCCGGGGAGATGCTGGCGGTCCGGTTGGTCGGGCCGAGCACGCCCGCCACGAACCGCGGGCGGTCCGGCGTTGCGTATGCGTCGGCCGCGGCTCGCGCGATGCGGGCCGACGCGAGGTTCATGTCGTAGACGGCCCCCTCCAGGCCGTAGTCGGCCTGGGCGATGCGCGTGGCCGTGAAGGTGTTCGTCTCGATGACGTCGGCGCCGGCATCGAGGAATCCCCGGTGCACCGCATCGACGACGTCCGGCCTGGTCAGGGAGAGGACGTCGCCGTCGCCCCGCAACGGCGGCGGATGGTCCCGGAACGCCTCGCCCCGGTAGTCGTCCTCGGTCAGGCCGAAGGACTGCTGCATGGTCGCGGTCGCGCCGTCGAGGAGCAGGATGCGCTCCTCCAGGGCGGCCGCAAGCGGGTGTGTCACTTTCGCTGGGTGTGTCACTTTCGCTGGGTGTGCCCGGACGCCGCCGGCACCGAACGGGTCCGACACCCTACGGTGGGAGGCTGTATGAGTGCAATAGAAGTTATGCCGCCTCGTCCTGAGACCATTTCATGATGATGGACGGGGACGGACGCCGGAGCCGGTTTCGGTTACCATACCCAAGCCTTTTGGTCGGGTTTGGCGGAGCGCAACCGTGATCGACATTTCCGAAGCCGCGCAGGACTACCTGAAGGACCTTCTGTCCAGGCAGGAGGAAGGCTGCGGCATCCGCATATTCGTGGCGCAGCCGGGCACGCCGCATGCGGAGACCTGCATCGCCTACTGCCGCCCCGGAGAAGCGGCCGAGGACGACGTCCCGGTGGAGTACGGGGCGTTCACGGCCTACTTCGAGAAGCGCAGCGAGCCCTACCTGGTCGATGCGGCGGTCGACTTCCAGGAAGACCGCATGGGCGGGCAGCTCACGATCAAGGCGCCGAACGCCCGCACACCGAGCGTCGGGCCGGACTCGCCGATCGAGGACCGCATCAACTACGTCCTCTACAACGAGATCAACCCCGGTCTCGCTTCGCATGGCGGCATGGTGACGCTTGTCGAGGTCGTGGACGGCGACACCGCCGTGCTCCAGTTCGGCGGGGGCTGCCAGGGATGCGCCGCCGTCGATATCACGCTCAAGCAGGGCGTCGAGAAGGCGCTGATCGAGCAGGTTCCGGAACTCGCCGCGATCCGGGACGCCACCGACCACACCGTCACCGAGCACGCCTACTATCGCTGACCCCCGCGCGCGTCTTCGCGCGGTTCCGGGTCAGCCGGCTCGGGCAAGATCCACGCGCCGCACGAGGGCGTCGCCGAGTCCGTCCGCCATCTCCAGCAGCAGCGACTCGGTCTCGGACCAACCGATGCAGGCGTCGGTGATCGAGACGCCGTAGTTCAGGTCGTCGCCCAGCTTCTGGCTGCCCTCGGACAGGTTGCTCTCCAGCATGATCCCGATGATCGAGCGGTTGCCGTCGTCGATCTGCGCGGCGACGTCGCGGGCGACGGCGGGCTGGTTCCGTTGGTCCTTGTTCGAGTTGGCGTGCGAGCAGTCCACCATGATGTTCTCCGGAAGGCCCGCGGCGCGGAGTTCGGCTTCGCAGGCGGCGATCGCTCCGTGGTCGTAGTTCGGCCCGGAGTGCCCCCCCCGCAGGACGATGTGGGCGAGGTCGTTGCCGCGGGTATGGATGATGGCGACCTGGCCCGACTGGTTGATGCCGAGGAAGCGGTGCGGCTTGGTGACGGAGCTCAGGGCGTTGATCGCCACGTCGAGGGAGCCGTCCGTGCCGTTCTTGAACCCCACCGCGGACGACAGGCCGGAGGCCATCTCGCGGTGGGTCTGCGACTCGGTCGTGCGGGCGCCGATGGCGGACCACGCGATGAGGTCGTGCAGGTACTGGGGCATGATCGGATCGAGCGCCTCCGTCGACAGCGGCAGGCCCATCGCGGCGAGGTCGATGAGGAGCTGGCGCGCGATCCGGATACCGTCCTCGATGTGGAACGAGTCGTCGAGATACGGATCGTTGATGAGCCCCTTCCAGCCGACCGTCGTACGGGGCTTCTCGAAGTAGGCGCGCATGACGACGAGGAGGCTGTCCCTGGTGCGTGCCGCCACCTCGTTCAGCCGGCGCGCGTACTCCAGCGCGGCGTCCACGTCATGAATGGAGCACGGCCCCACGACGACGAGCAGGCGGTGGTCGCGTCGTTCCAGGATCTTGCGTACCTGGCGGCGTGCGTCGGCGACCTGCGCGAGGACCGTCTCGGGCGCCGGCAGCGCCGCCTTGACCGCATACGGAGTCGGCAGGACCTCGTTGGCGAGCACGTTGAGATTCTCCGTCTGTGTTTGCATGGGACCCTCCAAAACGCAAAAACCCCGACGGCGGCTGCCTGTCGGGGTTCTCATCGAGAGGCAGCCCGCGCGGCCTCTCACAAAGAGTGCGCCGCGCTAGCGGGGCGGATAGGCGAACCAATAGCCCGAGCGGCGTCCGATCCGGACCCCGCTCTCGGGCTTCGCCTGGCGGTTCGACTCGTTGAGCTTCATGGCGCGCGGATTCTCTGCGCTCGCCCGGGAAAAAGCAACCGTCGCGGGAACGCATGAGGGCGGGCCCGCGCTGCGGGCTACAATACGCCGCCGCGGCGACACGGGCCGGCAGACCCCAGGAGAAACGTGACCCAACCAGGGAAGATCGGCCTCGTCAGCCTCGGCTGTCCGAAGGCGTTGACCGATACGGAGCGTATCGTCACCCAACTGCGCACGGACGGCTACGAGACGACCGCAAGCTACGACGACGCCGACGTCGTGGTGGTCAACACGTGCGGTTTCATCGACGACGCCATCGACGAATCCCTCGATGCCATCTCCGAGGCGATGCGCGCGAACGGTCGCGTCATCGTGACCGGTTGTCTCGGCGCCAAGGGGGACATCGTGCGCCGCGCGCACCCGGATGTCCTGGCCGTCACGGGCCCACATGCGTACGAGGAAGTCGTGGCGGCGGTGCACGAAGCCGTTCCGCCCCCGCCCTTCGATCCGTACGTGTCGCTCGTCCCGGATCACGGCATCAAGCTGACGCCCAGGCATTACGCCTATCTCAAGATCTCCGAGGGCTGCAACCACAAGTGCACCTTCTGCATCATCCCGAGCATGCGCGGCAAGCTGGCCTCCCGCCGGATCGGCGCGGTGCTCGAGGAAGCCGAGTCACTCGCCGCCGCCGGCGTAAAGGAACTGCTGGTGATCGCGCAGGACACGTCGGCCTACGGCGTCGACATCCGGTACCGGACGGACTTCTGGCACGGCCGCCCGTTGCGGTCGGATCTCCTTACGCTATGTGAGCACCTCGGCAAGCTCGTCCCCTGGGTCCGATTGCATTACGTCTATCCCTATCCCCACGTGGACGATCTCATCCCGCTGATGGTCGAGGGCCGGCTGCTCCCCTACCTCGACGTGCCGTTGCAGCACGCGGCGCCGACCGTGCTGCGCGCCATGCGGCGGCCGGCCGCCTCGGAGCGGACCCTCGAGCGCATTCGCCGCTGGCGCGACGCCGTGCCGCAACTGACGTTGCGCAGCACGTTCATCGTCGGGTTCCCCGGCGAGACGGAGGCCGATTTCGAAACGCTGCTCGACTTCCTGCGGGAAGCGCGTCTCGAGCGGGTGGGGTGTTTCCCGTACTCGGACGTGGAGCGCGCCGCCGCCAACGCCCTGCCGGATCATGTCCCGGAAGCGGTGAAGCTCGAACGCCTGGACGCGCTGATGACGCTGCAGGCGAGGATCAGCCTCGAACGGCAGCAGGCGCGCATCGGAGACACCGTTGACGTGCTGGTCGACTCGGCCACGCCGGCGGGGGGAATCGGCCGGACCGCGGGAGACGCACCGGAGATCGACGGCGTCGTGCACATCGAAGGGCCCGCGCGCGCCGGCGACTGGGCACGCGTGCGGATCATGGATGCGGACACACACGATCTCCGGGGCGTATCGCTGGCGGACTGAGCGCCGCGACTCGCGGGCCGCGATTCGCGGGCCGACCGGCGGCTGTGCGGACGGGCGCTGTGGTATTCTCGCGGCCGTTTCGCACCCCTCGAGCCCAAGGGGCCGAAGCCAGTCCGCCCATTCCGAAAGAGATGATTCCGAAAGAGATAAGGGAGCGCGAACCGGATGTGGTACCTGCTTGAAGACTTCCTGGAGCAACCCCTCTTGATGAAGCTGTTCCTGGGGGTGGGCTGGCTGTGCATCGTCATCATGGCCGCGAGTTTCGTCGCGTCGGTCGCCGGAGGCGGATAGCCGTCGGAGCTTGCCCATGTGGCTCTCGTCGCTCACGGAAGAACAGCGCGAGGCGTTGCTGGGGCTGGCCCACAACGTGGTGGTGTCCGACGGTCTCCTCGACCCCAACGAGGAGTTCATGCTCGACGAGTTCAAGCGCGAGATGGAACTTCATCCCGCCACCGAGTCGGACTACCTCGAACTCGAGGGGATCGGCGCGACGTTCGTCAGCCGGCGGGCCCGGGCGATCGCCATGCTGAACCTGCTGCGGCTCGGCTACGTGGACGGCGCCTTCGAGGTGGAGGAGGAATGCCTGCTCAAGGAAGTCGCCGAGGCGTTCGGCATCGGCGGTGACGACTTCCTCCTGATGCACAACTGGGTGAAACGCCTCGTGGCGCTGGAGCAGGAGGCACGGTCCTTCATGCGGCCCTGATCCGCACGCGGGTCAGTCGCGCAGCAACACGCGTTTCGCCTCGTTCAGCGTCGCGGCCAGGAAGGTCGACCCGCCACGGTCCGGATGCAGCTTCTGGATCAGGCGGCGATGGGCCTCGATCACGTCTTCCTCGGTCGCGCCGGCCTCGAGACCCAGCACTTCGAGGGCGCGCGCCTCGTTCATCTGTCCGTCGGCGGGCTCCGCGGACGTACGCTCCGCCGAATCGTCCCAGCCCGGGTGCAGCCGGTCCAGGTAGCCGTCCAGCAGTCGCACGGAGTCGCCATCGGTCAACACGGCGCGCAAGGACCGCAGTTCGCCCAGGTCGAGCGTGGAGAGCCGGCGGCCCTCGAAAGGCCCGGCCAGGACCTCGCCGTCCATCTCGCCAGAGCCGTGCTGGAGAGTCATGCGCAGTTCCGCCGTTTCGACTTCCGAACTCTGCGGCCCGGCGCCGGCATTCGCGGCATGCGCCTGGCGGCCGGCGAAGGCCTGGCCCGCCAGCGGCGCGACGCGGCTGAGCAGGGGCAGGAAGCGCAGCAGCGAAAAGCCCCGGCGCAGGAACGGGAAGACGGCGGCGCCAAGCGCCGCGAGCCAGTGCAGGCGACCGGTCGCCGCGAGGACGGCGAGTCCCGCGACCAGCACGATGGCTGCCGTGGTGAGCACGACCGAACTGCGGCTCGGCTGCACCTTCGCCCAGTACACGCGCACCAGCAGCACGAACGCGGCGCCCGCCAGCACGGCCGCGAGAATGGTGAGGATCATCGGTCGAGCTGCTCGAGCAAACGGCTTGCCAGCGGGCTCGCCAGGGTCCGCTCGAGGCCCGCGCGACCCCGTGCGGCGTACGTGGCGACCGCCCGCAGCAAGTCCCGCAGTTCGTCCGCGCTGCCTGCTCGGAAGGGGATGTGCGCCCCGCCTGTGATCCGGGCCAGATTCTCGAACACGCGGGCGGCCGTGCCGTCGGAGCCTTCCTGGAACACGAACATCCGCAACCCGTAAAGGGCCAGGCGTCCGGCGGCCGCCACGGCGGCCGACGGGTCCTCCTCGAAACTGTCGCCGACCAGCACGAGCGCCCGCACCGGCGTCTGGGCCGCCTCGCGCTCGGCATGTTCGATGACGCGGACGATCTGCGTGCGTCCGCCGAGGCAACGCACGCCCAGCATGGTCGAGAGCAGGGCGTCCGGGGTAGCGTTCCAGGTCGAGTGATGGAAGTCCGCGAGGCCCCGGAAGTAGACGAGCTGCACGGCCAGGTCACCGCTGTCGCGAGCCGCCCCGAACAGCTCCGCGTGGAGGGAACACGCCAGGTCCCAGGTCGGCGCCCGGCTCGCCGTGGCGTCCATCGCGAAGATAAGTCGCTGCGTTCGCCCCGGCGCCGGGGGCTTCGCCGAACGGGCCTCGGCCAGGAAGCGGTCGACCGCGCTCCCCGCCGTTGGAGCTGGTGTGATTTTTTTCGGCGATTTCGTCACGATTTCGTCGGGAAGGGGGGACAGCGCGCCAGAACGGTCCTATCATGCCAACGAGCGATCGATCTTGGAAACCTTCGATTTGGAAGAAGCCGACACGGTAAAGTGGCTGGAGGAGCTCCGGGTCGAGCACCGGGATCTGGACGAGGTCATTCAGTATCTGATTGAGAGTCGTCACCATGACCTCATGAAGATCCAGCGGCTCAAGAAGCGCAAGCTGCGCCTCAAGGACATGATCAGCCGCCTGGAGAGCGAACTCATTCCGGACCTGGATGCGTGACCCCGAGGCAGTCCCTCACCGTCGCCATCTCTTCACGCGCCCTGTTCGATCTCGACGAGAGCAACCGCGTCTACGAGGAGCAGGGCCTCGAGGCATACCGCCAGTACCAGATCGAGCGGGAGAACGTACCCCTTGAGCCCGGCGACGCGTTCCCCTTCGTCCGCAAGCTCCTCAACATCAACAAGCTCCTCGAGCGGTCCGCCGTCGAGGTCATCCTGCTGTCGCGCAACACGGCCGACACGGGCTTGAGGATCTTCAACTCCATTCGAGAGCACGAACTCGACATCACGCGGGCGGCGTTCAGCGGCGGCTCGAGTCCTTACCGGTACGTGCGCGCCTTCGACTGCGACCTGTTCCTGTCGACGGAACCGGAAGACGTGGCGCGCGCCCTCGAGAACGGCGCCGCGGCGGCCACGCTCCTCGGCGCGCCGCGCGGCGCAAACGTCTCCGAGGAACTCCGCATCGCCTTCGACGGGGACGCCGTGGTGTTCTCGGACCAGGCCGAGCGCGTGTTCCAGGAGGCCGGCGCCAAGGCGTTCGGGGAGAGCGAAGCCGCGGCGGCGGACGAACTTCTGGCCGGTGGACCGTTCAAGGCGTTCCTGGGCGGGCTGCACGCCCTGCAGCGCGAGTTCCCGCAGGACCGCTGTCCCATCCGCACGGCCCTGATCACGGCGCGAGAGGCCCCTGCCCACGAACGGGTCATCAAGACGCTGAGGGCGTGGGACATCCGCCTCGACGAGAGCCTGTTCCTCGGCGGCCGCGACAAGGCCGCGTTCCTGCGCGCGTTCGGGGCGGACGTGTTCTTCGACGACCGGCTGCAGAACTGCGAAGGGGCGAGTGCGCACACGGCAGCCGGACACGTGCCCCACGGCGTGGTGAACAGCGCCGGAGCCGAAGACTGAAAACGCTCCGGGGCCGGCGCGGACGCCGGATCGATCAACCCGCCGGCGTGTACCAGACGGACGAGCCCCAGGCCCGTTCCCGGATCGTCGCGGACAGGTCGGGATTCGGCTCTATCCCGAGCCGCAACGCGTCCCGGGTCGACCTGAGCGCGTCGCGCAGGTACCCGCCCTTGAAGACCGAGATCGGGTCCTTGTTGTTCGCCCGGTCGAGGTAGTACTGGACGATCTGGAAGTCCGCCCATTCGTCGTTCGGGGAGAGGGACGGGCGGGTCTCGGACGTGCCCTTCTTCTGCGTGATCTCGACGACGGGTTCGTTGCGGATGCGCGCCGCCGCGAACTCCGCATCGATGGGCTGGCCGTCCCAGGTCGTCTCCATGAACGCCAGTCCGTCGCTCTGGTTCATGTTGTGCGGGATGCCCATGGCCTCGATGCCGGCGGCGCGCTTTGCGTCGAGCCACGCCCACAGATCCGAGGGATCGCCGGAGTCCCGCCAGGTGAAAGGCCGCTCAGGCACCTCGCTGCTCCGGAAGACGACGTTGCGGTGCAGGTGGCGCCCGCCCGGCGTCGGCGTGTACTCGTAGCCGATGAGCGCCGTGAAGGCGCCCGGGTCGTTGTGGCGCTCCGCGGCCGCGACGCGCTTCTTCCAGGCCGTGGCGATCACCGGGTATGCGGCCGCTGTGCCGTTCATGGCCTCCAGCAGATTCGGTATGGATGTGCAGGTCACCGAAGAGGGCCCGCCGCTCGGGCGTGTCGGAGTCCTCACCGAAGGCCCAGGGCCCGCCGGCGAGGACTGCGGCGAACAGCCACGTGTAGCGTGCCTTCATGATCACCCTCCCGGCGAGTACCAGATCGACGAACTCCACGCCCGTTCCTGGATGGTGGCGGGCAGGTCCGAGTTCGGCGGAATCCCGAGCCGCAGCGCGTCCCACGTCGACCAGCGGCAGCTCGGATTCTCGAGCACGCGGACGTAGTAGAAGGCGCGCTCGGCCGCGTCGAAGTCCGGGTCCGTCCATACCGTCCGGAGCTGGGTGGCGCCCTTGTTGCGGCTGATCGAGCAGTCGGTGAGGTTGACGCGCGAGCCGTTGTCCCCGCAGCGGTGCGTCTCGGGATCCGGGACGAGTCCGTCGGAACACGCCACGTCGTACACCGCCTCCTGCGCCGCGCCGTCCTCAAGCCATCCCTTGACGATCTGCGCGCGCTGGAGCCAGCCCGAAGCCGGGTCCCGCATGGCCTGCACGAGGAAACTCGGCGGGCCGTCCGCCGCGGTCGGAAGGACGCCGCCCATGGGCACCCCCGCGCCGTACGCCGTGGCGATGGGGTCCGTCGCGCCCTCGAGCGCCGCGGCCAGGCCGAATCCGCCGAAGAGCCGCACCCGGATACGCGGGCCGGAGGTCCCGAACGACTCGCGGCGGCGCATGGCGTCGTAGATCGCCGCCCGGGAGTTCTCGTCGGCCCACACTGCGGCCAGCCCGCCGGTCCCGTGGGTGGCCTCGCGCGGCGTCCAGAAGCCCTCCCAGGAGTCCCGGTCCGGGCCGTACGCGGAGCCGCGCGCCTGCGGGGTGTTCCCGCGGCCGCTGAAGTGCCTGTCCTCCTCGAACGAACCGGCCGAGACGTGGCTGTCGCTTGCGGCCACGACGCCGAGCTGGTACGGGTTGACACCGACACGCTCCTCGAATGCGAGACCCGTCTTGAGCGCATCGCGGAGGTAGCTGCCCTTGAAGACCGAGACCGGGTCGGTGTTGTTCACGCGGTCGAGGTAATAGCGCACGATCTCGAAGTCCGCCCACTCGTCATTGGGGGACAGCGAGGGGTGGGTCTCCGACGTGCCCTTCAGCTGGGTGATCTCCGCCACCGGCTCGTTGCGCATGCGCATCGCGGCGAACTCGGGGCCGATCGGTTCGCCCTGCCAGGTCGTCTCCATGAAGGCGAGCCCATCGCTCTGGTTCATGTTGTGCGGGATGCCCATGGCCTCGAAGCCTGCCGCGCGCTGCTCGTCGAGCCACGCCCAGAGGTCCGCGGGGTCGGGCGAGTCTCGCATGCTGAAGGGCCGCTCCGGTGCCTGGTCGCGAAAGATCACGTTCCTGTGCAGGTGCCGGGTGCCGGGCGAGGGGGTGTACTCGTACCCGATCAGCGCCGTGAACGTGCCGGGGTCGTTGTGCCGGTTCGCGGCGTCCACGATCCGCGTCCACGCGCTGGCGATCACTTCGGGGCGGGACGCGGAGCTGTCGGGGAGGAACGTGCGGAGCTCGCGCAGGAAGGCGAAGTACTCCGATATCGAGAGCCCTTCGGGCGGCAGGATGCGGTCGGTGTCGGGATGTCCGTAGGTGAGGCTGCCGGGCTCGATCAGGAACGCGTGCACGCCGAGGAAATAGGCGTGGTCGGTCACGGCGAGGAAGTCGAGCGGGGCCCCGGAGATACGGATGCTCTCGCCGGACGGATGCGGGATCGGCGCGCCCTTGGCGAAGAGATACGCGTGGTCCGGCGTCGTGCGGACGCTGCCCATGAACGCGTCGTGGGAGTACATGGTGTGGATGTGCAGGTCGCCGAAGAGCGCCCGCCGGTCCGGTGGGCCGGCGCCCTCGGCCACGGCGTCCGGCATCCACGCGAGCAGCGCGGCGAAAAAGCAGGCGGTCGTCCTGTTCATGCTCCCTCCCTGTGGTCCCTCCGCATGCGGTCGATGGCCTCAGCGGTCCGGCGCGTACCAGATCGACGAACTCCAGGCGCGTTCCTGGATCGTCGCGGCGAGGTCGGGGTTCGGCGGGATGCCGAGGCGCAGCGCGTCCCAGGTCGACCAGCGGCAACTCGGATTTTCCAGCACGCGCACGTAGTAGAAGGCGTGCTGTGCCGGATCGAATGCCGGGTCCGTCCAGACGGTGCGCAGTTCGGTCGCTCCCCGGTCCCGGCTGACGGAGCAGTCCGCCAGGTTGACCCGGGCGCCGTTATCGCCGCAGCGATGTGTGTCCGGGTCCGGGGTGAGGCCGTCCGAGCAGGCCACGTCGAACACGCGTTCCCGGCGCTCGCCGTCCTCGATCCAGCCCTTGATCGCCTGGGCGCGTTGCAGCCAGCCCGATGCGGGGTCCCGCAACGCGATGACGAGGAAGCTCGGCGCCCGTCCGCCCGACCCGGAAAGCTCACCTCCCATCGGCACGCCGTGACGGTACGCCGCCGCGATCCCGTCTTCGGCATGGGCCACCGCCTGCGCCAGGCCGAAGCCCCCGAACAACCGTACGCGGATGCGCGGGCCGGACGTGGCGAACGACTCCCGGCGCCGCATCGCGTCGTAGATCGAAGCGCGTGTGTTCTCTTCGGCCCAGACACCGGCAAGGCCGCCCGTGCCGTGGGTCGCGTGGCGCGGCGTCCGGAAGCCGTCCCACGAATCGCGGTCCGGACCGTACGCCGAGCCGCGGGACTGCGGGGTGTTCGCCCGGTTGGTGAACATCCTGTCCTCCTCGTACGAACCGGCCGAGACGTGACTGTCACTCGCGGCCACGACGCCGAGTCGGTACGGATTGAACCCTTCGCGTTCCTCCATCTCGAGCCCGGTCAGCAGGGCGTCGCGCAGGTAGCCCCCCTTGAAGACCGTGATCGGGTCCTTGTTCTCCGCCTTGTTCAGGTAGTACTGCACGATCTGGAAGTCCGCCCACTCGTCGTTCGGGGAGAGGGCAGGGTGGGTCTCCGACGTGCCCTTCTTCTGGGTGAGTTCCACCACGGGCTCGTTGCGCATCCGGGCCGCGGCGAAGGCGGCGTCGATGGGTTCCCCCTCCCAGGTCGTCTCGGGAAAGGCGAGGCCGTCGCTCTGGTTCGTGTTGTGGGGAATGGCCATGGCTTCGATACCGCGCGCACGGAGCCCGTCCAGCCACGCCCACAGGTCGGCGGGATTGGCCGAGTCCAGGGAGCTGAAAGGCCATTCCGGCGCTTCGGACCCGCGGAAGATCACGTTGCGGTGCAGGTGCCGCACCCCGGGGGACAACGAGTACTCGTAACCGATCAGGGCCGTGAACCGGCCCGGGTCGTTGTGCCGTTCCGCGGACTCGACGATCTTCCGCCAGGCCCAGGAGCTGACGGGCTTGCCAGTGATGTCCGTGCCGCTGGCAAGAAACCGCCGCATGTCCGCCTGGTAGGCGTAGTACTCGACGAGCGACAGCGTCTCGTCCGGCAGCACGCGGGATGTTTCGGGATGCCCGTAGGTCACGCTGTCCGGGTCGAGCAGCGCGGTGTGCACGCCCAGGTACTCGGCATGGTCGGTTACCGCGAGGAAATCGAGAGGCGCACCGGTCAGGCGAATCATGCTCCCGTCCGGGTGCGGGATGGCCGCGCCTTTCGCGTACCGGTAGGCGTGGTCGGGCGTCGTGCGTACGGTGCCCATGAAGGCGTCGAAGGAGTAGGTCGTGTGGATGTGCAGGTCGCCGAAGAACGCCGACCGCTCCGGGGCTTCCCCCTCGTCCGCAAGGGATGCCGACGCGAGCAGGGCGATCACCGCCGGCAGCGTTTTCACCTTCATGCCGTCACTCCCGGATCCCACCCCGCACCCATTAATGCCCCGCCGCGCGACGATTGCAACGTCCGCCCGCGCCGGATATGTCTCCAGACGGCTTAATTTTGAAAGGATTAAGTCTCTTGGGTTATAAGGGGTCGGTGAAACTCCAGCAACTCCGCTACATCTGGGAGGTGTCGCAACACGGCCTGAACGTCTCCGCCACCGCCCAGAGCCTGTACACGTCGCAGCCGGGCATCAGCAAGCAGATCCGCCTGCTCGAAGACGAGTTGGGGGTCGAGATCTTCACGCGCAGCGGCAAGCACCTCACCCGGGTCACACCGGCCGGGGAGGCGATCCTGGCCAAGGCGGAACGCATCCTGCACGAGGTGGAGAACATCCGCCAGGCGGCCCAGGAACACCGCGACGAGCGCCGCGGCAGCCTGTCGATCGCGACCACGCATACGCAGGCGCGGTACGCGCTGCCCCCGGTGATCGAGGCGTTTCGCACGGAGTATCCGGAGGTGGCCCTCCACATGAACCAGGGCACGCCGATCCAGATCGCCGAACTCGCCTCGACCGGCAGGGCCGACTTCGCCATCGCGACGGAAGGCATGGAGCATTTCAAGAACCTGGTGATGATGCCGTGCTACGAGTGGAACCGCGCGATCGTGGTGCCGCGCGGGCACGCCCTGGCGACGCGCGACGACGTCTCCCTGGCGGACGTCGCCGAACAGCCCATCGTGACCTACGTCTTCGGTTTCACCGGGCGGTCGCGGCTCGACGAGGCGTTCGCGGCCGCCGGGCTGACCCCGAACGTGGTGTTCACGGCCACCGATACGGACGTCATCAAGACGTACGTCCGCCTCGGCCTCGGGATCGGTATCATCGCCGCCATGGCGTTCGATCCGGAACGCGACACGGACCTCGTCGCCATCGACGCGAGCCACCTGTTCCTGCCGAGCCGCACCTACATCGGCGCCCGCAAGGACACGTTCATCCGGCGCTTCATGCTGGACTTCGTCGAGCTGTTCGCCGGACACCTGACGCCGGACATCGTGCGGGCGGCCTTCGGTACCAGTGACCGAAACGCTCGTGAAGCACTCTTCGCGGACCTCGAACTGCCGGTGCGGTGACCCCCGCATCGCCCGGGAGGATCAGATGAGGTCGAGGTCGGGGTGCGCCCGCAGCAGGTCGGCGGCCTCCTCGAACTCGGACTCGGGGGCCGGTTCCCCTCCGAACAAGTCTCTCACGAACTTCAGGTATACCGTGTAAACGGTTGTTCTTTCTTCGTTTAGAACGACAAAAAACGGCGCACGATCAACGCCGTGGCGCCTTGCGAGACGCATCCCCTCGGAGCCTTCGTCGCGTTCGTCCGCCACCACCACGCGGTCGATGCGCGACATCAGACCGCTACGCTCGAGGCGCTCCTCCACATCGCGGCACTTGGCGCAGGGCTCCCCGGAAGCCAGCACTTTCTTGACGAAGGTGATCCGCACTTGCCTCGCCGGGCTCCGTTCAGGCGACGGCTCTTGCCGGTATCCGGTTCTGCGCGTGCAGGCCGCACTCCTTGTCGTCGTCGTTCTCCCACCACCAGCGCCCCTCGCGTTCGTGCTGGTCCGCGGCGATGGCGCGAGTGCAGGGTTCGCAGCCGATGCTGCGCATGCCCTGGTCGTGCAGGGGGTTGTACGGTACGTCGTGCTCCCGGATGTACGCCCACACGTCCTCCGAATGCCAGTACGCCAGGGGATTGAACTTCGTGAGGGTCCGTCCTGGCGTCGAGAACGCGCTGTCCGCCTGCTCGAGGGGGAGTTCCATCCGCGTGACGCTCTGGTCCTGGCGCTGGCCGGTGATCCAGGCATCGAGTTGGGCGAGCTTGCGCCGCAGCGGCTGGATCTTGCGGACGGCGCAGCATTCGGCGTGGCCGTCGCGATAGAAGCTGAACAACCCCTTGGCGCCGACCAGCCGCCGGACCTGGGCCGCATCCGGGAACAGCACTTCGATCTCGATGCCGTAGCGTTCGCGGACGGCTTCGAGGAACCGATAGGTCTCGGCATGCAGGCGGCCGGTGTCGAGCGAGAACACGCGCACGTCGCGGCCGACGATCCGCGTGGCCATGTCCACGAGCACGACGTCTTCGGCGCCGCTGAAGGAGACCGCCAGCCGCTCGATGCCGAAGCGCCGGTACGCGTCCGCGAGCACTTCACGCGGATCGGTCCGCACCGGCGAATTTCGGAGGTCCTTGCCGTGCATGAAGCCTTCCAAGGGTACGGGGAGCGCGGAGCCTAGCAGCGTCCCGTTTCGCGAAAAAATACCGTGTCGGCATATGCTTAGCGGCCCGTGCCGGGTGTCGTCGGTACGGCGCCTGTACGCCGGCATAACATTGGCGCGCCAAAACGGCGATGCGGGGAGCGTCGATTGAAAGTCCTGTGCCTGGATCTCGAAGGGGTGCTCGTGCCGGAAATCTGGCACGGGATCGCCCGCGCCACCGGCGTCGAGACGCTCAACAAGACGACCCGCGACATCCCCGTCTATGAGGACCTCATGCGCCTGCGCCTCGACGCGATCGAACGTCACGCCGTGACGATGGGGACGATACGGCGGACGATCGCCGGCCTGGACCCGCTGCCCGGCGCGTGCGAGTTCCTCGCCTGGGCGCACCGGCACTTCCAGGTGGCGATCCTGTCCGACACGTTCTACGACTTCGCGATGCCGCTGATGGCGAAGCTCGGCTTTCCGCTGCTCCTCTGTCACCGCCTCGTCGTCGAGGACGACCGGATCGTGGGCTACCGGCTGCGCCAGGAGCAGGCCAAGGCCGCCGCGGTCCGCGCCTTCCAGGCACTCGAGTACGAGGTCGTGGCCGTGGGCGACTCCTACAACGACATCGACATGCTGCTGGCGGCCGACCGGGCGTGTTTCTTCCGGGCGCCCGACCGGGTCGCGGACGCCCACCGCGATATCCCGCGGTTCGAAACCTACGACGGACTCAGGGGGGCGTTGTAACCCCCCGGCCGGTACCTACGCGAACTGCGCCTCCTCGGTCGACCCCGTGAGGGCCGTCACCGAGGACTGCCCGCCCTGGATGACGTTGGCCACCTCGTCGAAGTAGCCGGTGCCGACTTCCTGCTGGTGGCTGACGAAGGAGTAGCCCTGCTCCTGCGCTGCGAACTCCTTCTCCTGCAGCTCGACGTACGCCGACATCTGGCGCCGCACGTAGTCGCGGGACAGTTCGAACATGTTGTACCACATGCTGTGAATACCGGCCAAAGTGATGAACTGGAACCGGTATCCCATGGCCCCGAGTTCGCGCTGGAACTTCGCGATGGTGGCGTCGTCGATGTGCGCCTTCCAGTTGAAGGAGGGCGAGCAGTTGTACGACAGCAACTGGTCCGGGTACTCCCGGTGGATCGCCTCGGCGAAACGTTTCGCCTCGTCGAGGTCGGGCACGGCCGTCTCGCACCAGATGAGGTCCGCGTAGGGGGCGTACGCGAGTCCCCGAGCGATCGCCTGGTCGAGACCGGCGCGGGTCCGGTAGTAGCCTTCCGGCGTCCGTTCCCCGGTCAGGAAGGGGATCTCGCACTCGTCGACGTCGCTGATGACCATGTCCGCGGCGTTCGCGTCGGTGCGTGCCATGAGGACCGCCGGGACATCGCAGACGTCCGCGGCCAGCCGGGCCGCGATCAGCTTCTGCACGGCCTCCTGCGTGGGCACCAGGACCTTGCCGCCCATGTGCCCGCACTTCTTGACCGAAGCGAGCTGATCCTCGAAGTGGACGCCGGCGGCGCCCGCGCCGATCATGCTCTTCATCAGCTCGAAGGCGTTCAGCACGCCTCCGAAGCCGGCCTCGGCGTCGGCCACGATGGGCGCGTAGAAATCGATGCCCTCGTCGACGCCGTTCGCCCACTGGATCTCGTCCGCGCGGCGGAAGGCGTTGTTGATCCGGTTCACGAGGGACGGGACCGAGTTGACGGCGTACAGCGACTGGTCGGGATACATCGTCTCGGAGGTGTTGTTGTCCGCCGCGACCTGCCAGCCGGAGACGTAGATCGCCTTGACACCCGCCTTGACCTGCTGGACGGCCTGACCGCCGGTGACCGCGCCCAAGGCGTTGATGAAGTGCTCCGTGTGCAGGTACTCCCAGAGCTTGTCGGCGCCGTGGGCGGCGAGCATGCTCCGGTGGGGAATCGTCCCCCGCAGGTTGACGACGTCGGCGGCGCTGTAGCCGCGCTTGACGTTCTTCCAGCGCGAGTTCGTACGCCACTCATCCTCGAGTTCGCGAATCTGCTCCGGGCGGGGTTTGCGCGGGGTGTAATGCAGTGCCATGGGGTCTCGTCCCGTTTGAGAAGCGGCGATTCTAAGGAGCCCATCCCTAAAGAAAAGGGAAAGATGGACAAGTAATACGTTCCTGAAAGGAAATGTTTAAGGCCGGCCATCCGGCGCTCAGACCAGGTCCAGCTCCATCCGGATGTGGCGGAGCCCGGCCTCGAGGAAGGGCTCGCCCACCGCCTTGAATCCCGCCCGCTCGTACAGGCCGCGCGCCTCGAGTCGCGCGTTCAGCCACACTGCGCGGTCGCCCCGCGTACGCGCGCTGACAAGCGCGGCGTCCAGCAGGCGCCGCCCGATACCGCCGCGGCGCTCTTCCGGCAGTACGGCCAGCCGCCCGATCTGTCCATCCGCCAGCAGTCGGCCGGTACCGATTGGCCCGCCGCCGGACGCGGTCGCCAGGAAGTGGAGCGCCCCTTCGTCCCTGCCGTCCCGCTCGAGGTCCGGGGGGATGCCGTGTTCCTCGATGAAGACCGCCGTCCGGACCGCCATCAGGACATCCTCGTGGCTCTGCCAGGGCACGGTCTCCACGGCGATGTCGTCACGCTCGCCGGCGAGTTCCTCGGTCAGCTCGCGCGCGATGCCCGTGTACCGGGCTGGCGTGAGTCTGCGTAGCGTCCCACGCATCGCTTCCGGCAGGTCAAGGGCGTCGACGAGGGCCAGGTAGCCCGCCTGATCGAGGCGTTCGCCGCGCGTCAGTTCCTTCAACCGCTCGTAAGGTTCCTCCATCCCCGCCCGGCGCATGACGGTCTGGGCGGCTTCGGCAAGCACCTCCCAGCTCTCCGCCAGATCCTCTTCCAGGGTGCGCGCGTCCACTTCGAGCCGGTCGATGCCCCGGGACGCCGCCACTATCGCGACCAGCGAGTGGCCGAGGCAGGTGCCCACGCAGCGCAGCGCCGTGGAGTCGGACAGGTCCCGCTGCCACCGCGACACGGAGAGCTTGCCGCCGAGGTGCTTGAGCAGCGCGTTGGCGATGCCGATGTTGCCCTCGGAGTTCTCGAAGTCGATGGGGTTGACCTTGTGCGGCATCGTGGAGCTGCCGGTCTCTCCCGCCACCCTCCGGCTTCGGAAATACCCCAGCGAGATGTAGCCCCACACGTCGCGGTCGAAGTCGAGCAGTACCTGGTTGAAGCGCGCCAGCGCGTCGAAGTACTCGGCGATGTAGTCGTGCGGTTCGATCTGGGTGGTGTGGGGGTTGTGCGCAAGGCCGAGGCCGTGGACGAAGTCCGCCGACACGGTCGCCCAGTCGACCTCCGGAAACGCCGCCAGGTGCGCGTTGTAGTTGCCGACCGCGCCGTTCGCCTTGCCAAGCACGGACACGGCCTCGAACGCGCGCAACTGACGTCGCAGGCGGGTCACGAAGACGCCCAGCTCCTTGCCGACGGTGGTGGGTGAGGCCGGCTGCCCGTGCGTCCTCGCGAGCATGGGCACCGCGGCGTTCGGAAGCGCCAGCCGGCGGATGTCCGCGATCAGCCCGGACATGGCCGGTACCATGACCTCGCGACGCGCCCGCAGCAGCATCAGCGCGTAGGCGAGGTTACTGATGTCCTCCGAAGTGCACGCGAAGTGCACGAACTCGACGTGCGGGGCGAGCCCTTCGAGCGCCGCGAGCCGTTCCTTGACGAAGTACTCGACGGCCTTCACGTCGTGGTTGGTCCGCGCCTCGATGGCACGGATGCGCTCGGCGTCCTCGACCGTGAATTCCCGGTAAACGGCACGGCACGCGTCCTTCCGGGCTTCGTCGAGGGGGGGCAGCTCCGCGATCTCCGGCGTCGCCGCCAGGTGCAGGAACCAATCGATCTCGACCCTGACCCGAAAGCGGATCAGCCCGAACTCGCTGACGAGGGGCGCAAGCGACTCCACCCGTCCCCGGTAGCGTCCGTCGAGGGGCGAGACGGCCGTGAGCGACGACAGCGGCAACGCTGCCAGATCAGGTGTCGAGGGCGCCATGATCGAGCGTTACTCCGGTTCGGCTTCGGTCGCGACGATCGTGCCGCCGCCGAGGCATCGTTCCCCGTCGTACAGGCAGACGTACTGGCCGGGCGTCACGGCTCGCTGCGGGGCGTCGAACACCACCCGGATCCCGCCCTCGCGAGCTTCCACGCGACACGCCCGGTCGGATTGCCGGTAACGCGTCTTGGCCGCACAGCGAAGCGGCAGGTCGACGGACTTGAGCCAGTTCATCCCACGAGCCACCAGGGCCTGGCTCAGGAGCACGGACTCGTCCTGGCTGACCACGAGCGCGTTGTCGGCGAGCCGCTTCTCCACGACGTACCAGGGCGCCTCACGGTGCCCGGCCCGGCCGCCGATACCGAGCCCCTGCCGCTGCCCGAGGGTGAACCAGGCGAGGCCGCGATGCTCGCCGACGACATCGCCTCCCGTGTCGACGATCGGCCCGGGGCGCCGTGGGAGATAGCGCGCGAGGAAGTCCGCGAAGCGCCGCTCGCCGATGAAACAGATGCCGGTGCTGTCCTTCTTGTCGTGCACGGGCAGGCCGGCGGCCCTGGCCACCTTGCGCACGGCGGGCTTCTTGAGGCCCCCGAGCGGGAACAGGCACCCGTCGAGCCGCTCCGACGGTACGGCCTGCAGGAAATAGCTCTGGTCCTTGTTCGCGTCGACGCCCTTGATGAGCGCGAACTCGCCGTTCACGCGGCGCGACCGCACGTAGTGACCCGTCGCGACGCGCTCCGCGCCGAGCACGCGCGCGTAGTCCAGGAACACCTTGAACTTGATCTCGCTGTTGCACAGCACGTCCGGATTGGGGGTGCGTCCCGCGGCGTACTCGCAGAGGAAGCGTTCGAAGACGTTGTCCCAGTACTCGGCGGCGAAGTTCGCTTCCCGTAGCGGGATGTCGAGGTGGTCGCAGACCCGCGCGGCGTCCTCGAAGTCGGCCTGCGCGGTGCAGTACTCCGCGCCGTCGTCCTCCTCCCAGTTCTTCATGAACATGCCCTCCACGGCCAGACCGCGCTCCTTCAGCAGCAGCGCCGCGACGGCGGAGTCGACCCCGCCGGACATGCCCACCATCACCGTTGGCGCCACCGGTCGGCCCCCGCGGATACATCGTTCCGGATTGTACCGCCTCGGCATCCGGCCAGGCGGTGGCCGCCACGCGGTTGCACGGGGACGGGCGCGGGAGTGTAATCGGTCGGCATGGGGCGTCTGACGCACATCGACGAGGACGGCGCGGCCCGCATGGTCGACGTGTCGGACAAGTCGGTGACCGAGCGGGAGGCCCGCGCCGAGGCGACCGTCGTGATGGAGGCGGCGACGCTGGACGAGATCCGCGCCGGGGGCATGCCCAAGGGGGACGTGTTGGCCGTCGCCCGGGTCGCCGGGATCCAGGCGGCCAAACGGACGAGCGAGCTGATTCCCCTGTGCCATCCGCTGCCGCTCTCGAGGGTGACCGTGGACTTCGAACCGGCGGGCGCCGACCGCTTGCGAATCTCCGCCTCCTGCAAAGTGCTCGGTCGTACGGGCGTCGAGATGGAGGCCCTCACCGCGGCCACCGTCGCCGCGCTCACCGTCTACGACATGTGCAAGGCCATCGATCGCGGCATGCGGATCGAACGCGTCGAACTCGTGGCCAAGTCCGGAGGGCGGAGCGGCACGTGGGAGCGCTGACGGTCCGCGTCCTGTTCTTCGCGTCGCTGCGGGAGACGGTCTGCGAGGATGCGCTCGAGGTGCGCCTCCCCTCCGGCGCGACGGTCGCGGACCTGCGCACACTGCTCGGCGAACGGCTGTCGGGGGAGGGCGCCCGCGCCATCGCCGACGGCGACGTGCGGGTCGCGGTCAACCAGCGCCTCCTGCAATCGCCGGACGCGCGACTCGCGGCCGGAGACGAGGTGGCGTTCCTGCCGCCCATCACTGGAGGCTGACGTGACCGTCTCCATCCGCGTGCAGCGGGAGGACTTCTCGCTGGCGGACGAGTGGGCGTCCCTCCGGGCCCGTATCGGGGCGGGCTCCGGGGCGATCGCCGCATTCGCGGGGCTGGTGCGCGACGACGCTCGGGGCAGCGGCCCGACGGAGACCCTGTTCCTCGAGCACTATCCCGGGATGACAGAGTCCAGCATCGCCGACATCGTTCGCGAGGCGGAGGGGCGCTGGCCCCTCGACGACGTGGTGATCGTGCACCGGGTCGGCGAACTCGAGCCCGGAGACCAGATCGTGCTCGTGCTGGTCGCGTCCGGGCATCGCGCGGCCGCCTTCGCCGCCTGCGAGTTCCTGATGGACTACCTGAAGACGCGCGCGGTGTTCTGGAAGAAGGAGAGGCGCGGCGCGGCGTCCGAGTGGATCCGGTCCACGGAGGACGACTTCGAGCGGGCCGCGTCCTGGACGGAGCGGGGCGGGGCTTCGGGCGATTGACCCGGGGGCGGCAGTCCCGCCGACGCGGACCGTCCCGGTCGGCGATGTATAATCGACCGTTCGCCCTTCCCCTTTTTTTGGAGTGCCGATGGCGTACGAACACATCGTCGTGCCCGATGACGGAGACAGGATCACGGTCGCCGAGGACGGCAGCCTGAGTGTCCCCGATCGTCCGATCATCCCCTTCATCGAGGGCGACGGCATCGGCGTCGACATCTCGCCCGTGATGATCGACGTGGTCGACGCGGCGGTCCGGCGGAGCTACGGCGGACGCCGCTCCATCGCCTGGATGGAAGTCTATGCGGGGGAGAAGTCGCTCTCCCTCTACGGGGACGGCGAGTGGCTGCCGGAGGAGACGCTCGACGCCCTCCAGTCGTTCCTGGTCGCCATCAAGGGACCGATGACCACCCCGGTCGGCGGCGGGATCCGCTCGCTGAACGTCGCCATCCGGCAGCTCCTGGACCTCTACGTCTGCCAGCGGCCCGTCCGGTGGCTCAAGGGCGTGCCGAGCCCCGTAGTGGCGCCCGAGAAGACGGACATGGTCATCTTCCGGGAGAACACGGAAGACATCTACGCGGGCGTCGAGTGGGAAGCCGACAGCGCCGAGGCGGACCGCGTCATCGGCTTTCTGCGCAAGGAGATGGGAGTGGAGAAGATCCGTTTCCCGGAGCGCTGCGGGATCGGCGTCAAGCCGATCTCCGTCGAGGGGACGCAGCGCCTCGTGCGCAAGGCGCTGCAGTACGCGATCACAGAGGACCGGACCTCCGTGACGTTCGTCCACAAGGGCAACATCATGAAGTTCACCGAGGGCGCCTTCAAGGACTGGGGCTACGCGCTGGCAGCCTCCGAGTTCGGTGCCACTCCGCTGGACGGCGGCCCGTGGCAGACCCTGACCAACCCCCGCACGGGCAGGGAGATCGTCGTCAAGGACATGATCGCCGACGCCATGCTGCAGCAGATCCTGACGCGCCCCGACGAGTACGACGTGATCGCCACGATGAACCTGAACGGCGACTACCTGTCGGACGCGCTCGCGGCCCAGGTCGGCGGGATCGGCATCGCCCCCGGAGCCAACATCGGGGACGCCGTCGCCGTGTTCGAGGCGACCCACGGCACGGCGCCGAAATACGCGGGGCAGGACAAGGTCAATCCGGGGTCCCTGATCCTCTCGGCCGAGATGATGCTGCGGCACCTGGGGTGGCGGGAGGCCGCGGACCTGATCGTGGCGGGCATGGAGGCCGCGATCTCGGACAAGACCGTGACCTATGACTTCGAACGGCTGATGGAGGGGGCCTCGCTCCTGAGCTGTTCCGAGTTCGGGGCGGCCGTGATCGGCAGGATGGCCGCCTGAAAGCCCGCCTGGACGGCCCGCGCCGCGCTGGACCTCAGGGACCGGCCTCGGCGGTATCTTCCTCAGGACCGGCTTCGGCTTCGGCTTCGCCTTCTGCTAGCCGGATGTTGATGGCGTGCGGGCCCTTCGGGCCCTCCTGAACGTCGAAATCCACCTGCTGTCCCGCCCGGAGGGTCTTGTAGCCGGCCATCTGGATGGACGAGTAGTGCACGAAGAGGTCGCCCCCGCCCGACTCGGACAGGATGAAACCGTACCCCTTGGCATTGTTGAACCACTTGACCGTGCCCGTAGCCACCCGGTCCACCTTGCCGGAGGAGCGCCTGATACAACCGCGCGGGAAACGGCGACATTTACCGTCCTGTCGGGCGTTTGTCAACTTCATCCCGCTGCCGAGGCGTCCGCCCCCCGCCACGCGCACCCGGTCCACGCCCTTCCATGGCGACCCGGCCTACCTTGGTCGGCCGGGTCGCGGAAGATCAAGTATGATTGAGCCGATCGGCCGCATCGAGGCGTGCGACCTTGGAGTACCTGAAGACGACATCCGCATGGGCCCCGGCGGGAGCGGGAGCGGCAGCGGGTAGCGTCGTGTCGGGCTCGGCGCAGCGCGACGACACGGAGGATCCCGGCACCGGCACGATCATCGCGCCGGAGGAAACGAAGCCCGCGCTCAAGCGGCCTCCCATGTTCAAGGTCGTGCTGCTGAACGACGACTACACGCCCATGGAGTTCGTCGTGCACGTCCTCGAGACGTTCTTCGCCATGGACCGCGAGAAGGCCATCCAGGTCATGCTCGCGGTACACACGACCGGCAGCGCGGTCGTCGGCATCTACCCGCGAGACATCGCCGAAACCAAGTCCGAGCGCGTCAACGAGTATGCGCGCGCCAACCAGCACCCCCTCCTGTCCACCGTGGAGATGACCGACTGACCATGCTCAGCAAGGAACTGCAAGGGACGATCAACCACGCCTTCAAGGAAGCGAAGGCGAAGCGCCACGAGTTCATGACCGTGGAGCACCTGCTCCTCGCGCTCCTCGACGACGCCGTGGCCCTCGACGTGCTCAAGAAGGTCGGCACGGACGTCGAACGGCTGCGCAAGGAACTCGACGAGTACATCGAATCCACCACCCCGCTCATCCCCGCGGGGGACGGCAAACGGGAGACCCAGCCGACCCTGGGCTTCGAGCGGGTGCTGCGGCGGGCGGTCTTCCACGTGCAGTCGAGCAATCGCAAGGAAGTGACCGGCGCCAACCTCCTCGTCGCGATCTTCAACGAGCAGGAGACGCACTCGGTGTTCCTGCTCAAGCAGCAGGACGTGAAACGTATCGACGTCGTCAACTACATCGCGCACGGCATCTCCAAGGTGGGCGGGGACACGGAGGCGGCCGAAGTGCGCGAGGACGCCGAGGAGGAGGCTTCCGGAGAGAACCGGCCCCAGAGCGCCCTGGAAGCGTTCGCCACCGACCTGAACGGCCTCGCCCGGGCCGGCGCGATCGACCCGCTCGTCGGCCGGGAGGACGAGGTGGAACGGGTCATCCAGATCCTGTGCCGCCGCCGCAAGAACAACCCGCTCCTGGTGGGTGAGTCCGGCGTCGGCAAGACCGCCATCGCCGAAGGCCTCGCCAAGCGCATCGTCGACGGGGAGGTGCCGGAGGTCGTCGGCGAGAGCAACGTCTTCGCGCTGGACCTCGGTTCCCTGCTGGCCGGCACGAAGTACCGCGGGGATTTCGAGAAGCGGTTCAAGATGCTCCTCAAGGAACTCAAGAAGTCGCCCCACACGATCCTCTTCATCGACGAGATCCACACCATCATCGGCGCCGGCGCGGCGTCCGGCGGGGTCATGGATGCGTCGAACCTGCTCAAGCCGCTCCTCGCCTCGGGGGAGATCCGCTGCATGGGATCGACCACGTACCAGGAGTACCGCGGCATCTTCGACAAGGACCGGGCGCTGTCGCGCCGGTTCCAGAAGATCGACATCACCGAGCCGAGCGTCGACGACACCTACAAGATCCTCCGCGGCCTGAAGTCCCGGTTCGAGGACCACTACAGCCTGCGCTACACCGATCGCGCGCTACGCGCGGCGGCCGAGCTTGCCGACCGCTACATCACGGACCGCTACATGCCGGACAAGGCCATCGACGTCATCGACGAAGCGGGGGCGGCGCAACAGCTTCTGAACCCGGCGCGGCGCAAGAAATCCATCGGCGCGGGCGATGTCGAACGCGTCGTGGCCAAGATCGCCCGGATCCCGTCGAACCAGGTGACGGTTTCCGACAAGGAGGCGCTCAAGGACCTCGAAGGCAAGCTCAAGATGGTCGTGTTCGGCCAGGACGAGGCGATCGAGACGCTGGCGTCGGCGATCAAGCTCTCCCGGGCCGGCCTCAAGGTCGAGGAGAAGCCGATCGGCAGCTTCCTGTTCGCGGGCCCCACCGGGGTCGGCAAGACCGAGGTGTGCCGCCAGCTCGCCAACATCATGGGCGTGGAACTCCTGCGCTTCGACATGTCCGAGTACATGGAGCGGCACACCGTCTCGCGGCTGATCGGGGCGCCCCCCGGCTACGTGGGGTTCGATCAGGGCGGGCTCCTGACCGAGGCGGTCACCAAGCATCCGCACAGCGTGATCCTGCTCGACGAGGTCGAGAAGGCGCACCCGGAAGTGTTCAACCTGCTGCTGCAGGTGATGGACCACGGCACCCTGACGGACAACAACGGCCGCCATGCCGACTTCCGCAACACGGTGCTCATCATGACGACCAACGCCGGAGCCCAGGAGGCGGCGCGGGCGTCGATCGGGTTCACGCAGCAGGACCACAGCACCGACGCGATGGAAACCGTCAAGAAGATGTTCACGCCGGAGTTCCGCAACCGGCTCGACGCGATCATGCAGTTCAACGCGCTGCCGATGTCCGTCATCAAGACCATCGTGGACAAGTTCCTCGTGGAGCTCCAGGCGCAGCTCGATGCGAAGAAGGTACAGCTCGACGTGGACGAAGACGCCCGCGACTGGCTCGCGCGCGAGGGCTACGACGAGAAGATGGGCGCGCGGCCGATGCAGCGGCTGATCCAGGAGAAGATCAAGCGCCGGCTCGCGGAGGACATCCTGTTCGGCGACCTGTCACAGGGTGGCGGCAACGTGTTCATCACCGTCGAGGACGACGAACTCGCGATCCACGTGCTGGAGGACGAACCCGCGTAAGCGCTCGCGTCGGGAGTTTCGCCGGCGCAAGACTTCAGGCGAAGCCCCGCGGTTACCGTTCGCGGAAGGTGATCCGTCCCTTGGTGAGATCGTACGGGGTCAGTTCCACGTTCACCCGGTCCCCCGTGAGGATGCGGATGTAGTTCTTGCGCATCTTGCCGGAGATGTGCGCGGTGACCACGTGCCCGTTCTCAAGCTCCACCCGGAACATGGTGTTCGGCAGGGTATCGATTACCGTACCCTGCATCTCGATCTGTTCTTCCTTCGCCATCCCCCGCCATCTCGTCCCTGACTGCGCGGCACCCGGTTTGTCCTGGCTTGGAAGGCCCGGGACGCCACGCGAGCGCGGGATTCTGCCGCAAGCGCGCCGTCAAGTCATCTCCGTCCACCGCCCGCCCCGGAGCAACTCCACCGGGCGGAAGTCCGTCTTGTAGCGCATCTTCGGGGCATCCTCGATCCAGAAGCCCAGGTAGAGGTGGGCCAGCCCGCGGCGCCGGCACTCCTCGATCTGGTGCAGGATCGAGTACACGCCGAGGCTTCGCCGGGGCAGGGCGGGGTCGAAATACGTGTAGATGGCGGAGAGTGCGTCGGGCAGCACGTCCGTCACCGCGACCGCGGCAAGTTCGCCGTCGAGGTACGTGCTGAGGAAGAGGGTCCGGCTCCAGGGCGCCATCAGGAACGAGCGGAACTGGGCACGCGACGGCGGGTACATGCTGCCGTCGGCGTGGCGGCCGGCGATGTAGCGCGCGTAGAGATCGTAGTGCTCTTCGCGAAACTCGGCGGGCTCGACCCGTCTCTCGGCGTCCCCGTTGCGTCGGTGGATGCGCCGGAAACGCCGGCTCCAGCGAAACCGCTCCACCGGGACGCGGGTCGGAACGCACGCGCGGCAATGCGTGCAATGCGGGCGATACAGGTGCGGACCGCCGCGCCGGAACCCGGCTTCCGAGAGCGTCCCGTAGGTCCCGCTGGTGGGCTCGTCCGCCGGGTCGAGCAGCAGGGTGGCCGCCTCGCGGTCGTCGAAGTAGCCGCAGCCGTGACCGGGCGTCAGGTAGAAACGGGCCGACGAGACGCGCTCAATCGCCATCGTCGTTTTCCGCCGCCGCGGTCGGGACGGTCCAGGCGCCCCGTCGCGTGGCCCGGGCCCGGTTGCGCGCGAGCCGGTCGAGGAACTCGTCGCGCGCCATCGGCTCGGCGCCGAGGGAACTCAGGTGCGCGTTCGGGAGCTGGCAGTCGATGAGCTCGAACCCCCATCCCTCGAGCCGCGCGACCAACGCGGCGAGTGCCGCCTTGGAGGCGTCGGTCCGCCGGGAGAACATCGACTCGCCGAAGAACATGCCGCCGAGCGATACGCCGTACAGGCCGCCCGCTAGGCCCCGACCGTCCCACGCCTCGACGGAGTGCGCGAACCCGAGGGCATGGAGACGCTGGTAGGCCGCGCGCATGCCGGGCGTGATCCACGTGCCGCCGCCGGACTCACGCGGGATCGCGCACCCCTCGACCACCGCGGCGAAGGCGGCGTCCATGCTGATGGCGTAGTCGCCGCGCCGGAGCCGGCGCGCCAGGCTGCGGGAGACCCTGAGGCGATCCGGGAACAGCACGGCCCGTGGATCCGGCGACCACCAGAGCGGGGGGCTCCGATCATCATGGAACCAGGGGAAGATGCCATGGTCGTACGCCGCGAGCAGCCGCTCCGCCGAGAGATCGCCGCCGCTCGCCAGCGGCTCGTCCGCGGGGCCCGTCCGGGGGTCCGGAAAGCCGCCGGCGATGGCGCCGCGCGCCCGGCTCGCGGTCATGATGCGTCGAGGAACTTCTCGGCGTCGAGGGCCGCCATGCAGCCGAAGCCGGCGGACGTGATGGCCTGCCGGTAGACGTGATCCGCCACGTCTCCGGCGGCGAACACGCCCGGCACGCTGGTCGCGGTGGCGTTACCGTCGGTTCCGCTCGATACGGTGATGTAGCCGTCGCGCATGTGGAGCTGCCCGTCGAAGAGCTGCGTGTTGGGGGTGTGGCCGATCGCGATGAACACGCCCGCGAGCGCGATCTCGCGCGCCGGCCCACCGCCGACGGGGGTCACGGCGATGCCCGTCACGCCACTGTCGTCCCCGAGCACCTCGGCGAGCACGTGGTCCCACAGGAACGTAACGTTGGGCCGCGCAAACAGCTGGTCCTGCAGGATCTTCTCCGCCCGCATCGTGTCGCGGCGATGCACCAGCGTGACGCTCCGCGCGATGTTGGAGAGATAGAGTGCCTCCTCCGCGGCGGTATTGCCGCCGCCGATCACCGCGACGTCGTGCCCGCGATAGAAGAAGCCGTCACAGGTCGCGCACGCGCTGACGCCCCGCCCCAGGAAGGCCTCTTCGCTAGGCAGTCCGAGGTACTTCGCCGAGGCCCCCGTCGCGACGATGAGGGCGTCGCAACGGTATGCCTCCCGGTCTCCCTCGAGCAGGAACGGGCGCTCGGCAAGGTCGGCGCGATGCACGTGGTCGGCGATGACCTCCGTGCCGAACTTCTCCACGTGGGTCCGCATGCGGTCCATGAGTTCGGGCCCCTGCAGGCCGTTCGCATCCCCGGGCCAGTTGTCGACGTCCGTCGTGGTGGTCAGTTGGCCGCCGACCTCGACTCCGGCGAGCAGCGCCGGCGCCAGGTTGGCGCGGGACGCATACAGTGCCGCCGTGTACCCGGCGGGGCCGGAACCGAGCACGATCAGGCGGCGATGGTCGGTCATGTCGCGCCGCCCCCGGCAGCTTCCAGGAGCGCGATGTAGGGTCCGGCCCCGGCGTGCGGCGCGATGTACCGCGCCAGGTTTACGCCGTCGCCGTTGCGCGCGGACACGTCGCGGCCGGCCTCCGTGAAGTAGCGGAGGAAACGCTCGAAGTCCTTGGCCCGCATGCTCCGGTAAGCGAACAGGAGGACGTGGAAGTCCCCGTCTCCGGGCAGGCCCGGCGGAACCTTGTCGAGGAAGCCGCGCACGCGCGCGTCGTCCCAGACCTCCTCGACCACCTTCTCCTTGTCCCGCTTCAAGCGCGCAACCCCACTTCGCGGCGCCGACTCGGCGCCCCCGAGCCCCCGATGATACGCCAACGTTCCGTACCACCCAGAGCCCTCAGCCGGGGAGCGCGAGGGGAACCCCTCGCAAGAAGAGCCCTCGGCCGGGGAGCGCGAGGGGAACCCCTCGCAAGAAGAGCCCGCAGCCGGGGAGCGCGAGGTCGGTGTGGCTGGGCCGGAGGCGGTGCCGGTGCCGAGCGCGCGCGAACTGCGTTCGCGGTGCGACGTACCGGACCGGCCATGGGGCGCTCGCGAAAACTCCCGTGCGGCGGGCGCGAGGGGGAACCTCACGCGAGAAAACGCATCGCCTGCGGCGGCTTTCTGCAAGCCATTGAATACGATAGCAATTTGTTCGACTGATCACCGAGGCGTACAATGCGTGCGCCGCGCACCTTCGGAGCGATAGTGTCGGAGCCACGCAGTTCGATCCTTCCCGTCCGCGAGATCGCACTGATCCTCCTCCTTGCCGCTTCCGTCTACGTCTTCCTGGCGATCGTCTCCTACTCGCACCTCGATCCCGCCTGGAGTTTCTCGGGCGCCAACGCCGTCGCGAGCAACCTGGTCGGCGAGAGCGGCGCGCTGGTGGCCGACATCGTGCTGTTCGTCTTCGGGTGGGTCGCCTACGCGCTGCCACTTGCGTTGCTGGCTGGTGGCCTTCGCCTGCTGCGGCGCTCGGCCGCGCCGTGGTCGTGGCCCGTGTTCGGAACCCGCGTACTGGGTTGGCTGACCGCCGCGACCGCCGCCTGCGTCCTGGTGGACCTGCACGTCGCCACGACCGTCCAGTTTCCCGGGGACGCGGGCCCCGGCGGCGTCGTCGGCGACTGGCTTGGTTCGACAGGGCTGCCCTTCCTGAACTGGGCCGGGCTCACGCTGGTCGCCGTGGCGTTGCTGATGATCGGCATCCAGGCCGCCCTCGGCTACTCCTGGATCCGGATCGCGGAAGGCACGGGCCGCAGCCTGCACCAGCTCACTCGCGGCACGGCGGTTCCGGTTTGGCGCGCAGCTCGGGCGGCGCTGGCCCGCGGGGACGCGCCCCGCGTCCCGGAGCCGCGACCGCGCGTACGGGCCGAGGCGAAGGGGCGCCGTCGTCCCCGGACCCGCCGCAAGCCGAGTGTCGATGCCGGGGCGGCCGCGGCTTCCGCACCCGCCGCGCGGAACGCGCAGCCGGCCGGGGAAGAGCGGCCCGCTGCCCCGGCGGCGGACCCGGACGGGGAAGCCGCAGCGTCGCCGGGCACCATGCCGGACCTGGCGTTGCTGGAGGAGGGGTCCGCCTCGTATGGGGGTTTCTCCGGGGGATCCCTGGAAGAGATGTCCCGGACGCTCGAGCACAAGCTTGCGGACTTCGGCATCGAGGCGGAAGTGACCTCGGTGCTGCCCGGGCCCGTGGTCACCCGTTTCGAGATCCAGCCGGCGGCCGGCACCAAGGTGAGCCGCATCAGCACGCTCGCGAAGGACCTCGCGAGATCGCTTGCGGTCGTCAGCGTGCGCATCGTGGAGGTGATCCCGGGCAAGTCCGTGGTCGGCATCGAGATCCCGAACGAGCAGCGCGAGACGGTGCGCCTGAAGGACACGCTCACGTCGCAGGCCTACCGCGAGTCGGATTCGCCGCTGACGATCGCGCTGGGCATGGACATCGCGGGCCAGCCCGTGGTCGCCGACATCGGGCGGATGCCGCATTTGCTGATCGCAGGCACCACGGGCTCCGGCAAGTCCGTCGGCGTGAACGCGATGCTGCTGTCGATGCTCTACAAGGCGACGCCCGAGGAGCTCCGGCTGATCCTGATCGACCCCAAGATTCTCGAACTCTCCGTCTACGAGGGCATTCCGCACCTGCTGACGCCGGTGGTCACCGACATGAAGGACGCCGCCCAGGCGCTCCACTGGTGCGTGGCGGAGATGGAGCGGCGGTACCGGCTGATGGCGGCCCTGCGCGTACGCAACATCGAGGGCCTGAACCGCCTGGTGGACGAGGCCACGGCCGCGGGCGAAGCGATCGACGATCCCCTGTGGCCAGAGGAAGCGGAGGACGCCGCGCCGGAACTGCGGCGCATGCCCCTGATCGTGGTGGTCATCGACGAGCTGGCGGACCTCATGATGACCTTCGGCAAGAAGGTCGACCAGTTCATCGCACGTATCGCCCAGAAGGCGCGCGCCGCCGGCATCCATCTCGTGCTCGCGACCCAGCGGCCATCCGTGGACGTGATCACCGGTCTCATCAAGGCGAACGTGCCAGCCCGCATGAGCTACCAGGTGTCGAGCCGCATCGACTCGCGCACCATCCTGGACCAGGGTGGGGCGGAGCAGTTGCTGGGCTATGGCGACATGCTCTTCCTGCCGCCCGGCACGAGCATCCCGATCCGGGTCCACGGGGCCTTCGTGTCCGACCGGGAGGTGCTCGACGTCGTCGCGGACTGGAAGGCCCGGGGCGCGCCCGACTACCGGGACGATGTGCTGTCGGGGCCCGGCGAGGCATCCTCCGGGCAACCATTCCCGGAGCTGGACCGGGATACGGAGAGTTCGGACGCGCTCTACGACGAGGCCGTGGCGTTCGTCATCGAGTCCCGGCGCCCGTCGATCTCCGCCGTGCAACGCAAGCTGCGCATCGGCTACAACCGCGCCGCCCGGCTGATCGAGGCCATGGAGGAGGCCGGTATCGTCAGCGCCATGAACGGCAACGGATCCCGCGAAGTACTCGTACCCGCCGACCGGGCGGACCGGTGACCCACCGCGTCCGGACGACACTGGCCGTGCTGGCCGTGGTGGGGGCTTCCGCCCACGCGGCGCCACCGTCGGACCGTCTGCGCGGACTGCTCGAACCCATGGCCCGGTTCGGCGCGGAGTTCGAGCAGATCGTCGTGGGCGCCAACGGCAGGACGCTCCAGGCGGCCCAGGGAACGGTCCACGTGGAACGTCCGGGCCGGCTGCGGTGGGAAGTCGTGGCGCCGTACCCCCAGCTCATCGTGTCCGACGGCACGGACCTCATCGTCTTCGACCCGGACCTCGAGCAGGCGACCGTCCGACCGCTGGCCGAGGCCCCGCGGGACACGCCGGGGCGCTTGCTGACCGGAGAGCTCGACGAGCTGGACAGGCTGTTCGATGTCGCGGAGGACTCGCAGGACACTGGCGACGGGTTCGTCCTGCGGCCACGGGGCGACGACGCGCTCTTCGACCGCATCCGCCTGGAGTTCGCCGGACCGCTGCTCGCCGGTATCGACATCGTCGACCATCTCGATCAACTCACACGCGTGCGCTTCCGCAACCAGAGCCTGAGTCCCGCCCTCGAACCCGGTCTGTTCGAGCTGGTCCTTCCGGACGGCGTGGACGTCCTGCGAGATGTCGGATCCGGTGAGCCCTGACCTGCTCGACGGCGACTCCGCCGACGAACCCCTGGCGGCGCGCATGCGGCCGACCTCCCTCGACGACTTCGTGGGCCAGCGCCACCTGCTGGGCCCCGGGCGTCCCCTCGCGCGTCTCGCCGACGCCGGGCGTATCGCCTCGATGATCCTCTGGGGGCCGCCAGGCACCGGCAAGACGACGCTCGCGCGGATCCTGGCGCACGCCGCCGGGGCCCGGTGGACGAGCCTTTCCGCGGTGCTCTCCGGCGTCCGCGACGTCCGCGCCGCGATCGAGGACGCCCGCCAGCACCCCCGCGTCGCCACGGTGCTCTTCATCGACGAGGTGCACCGCTTCAACAAGGCGCAGCAGGACGCCTTCCTGCCGCACGTCGAGCGCGGCACGGTGGTGTTCGTGGGCGCCACCACGGAGAACCCGTCGTTCGAAGTGAACGCGGCGCTGCTGTCGCGTACGCGCGTGTACGTGCTGCAGAGCCTCGCGGACGAGGACCTCGAGACCCTGGCGCGGCGGGCGCTCACCCGGGAACTCGGGGACATCGGCATCGACGACGACGCGTTGCGCGATCTCATCGCAGCGGTCGACGGGGACGCGCGCCGCGTCCTGAACACCCTGGAGATCGCGGCGCAGCTCGCGACGGACACGATCTCGAGCGCGCACGTCGCGCACGCGAGCGGTCAGGACTACCGTCGCTTCGACAAGGGCGGCGACGCGTTCTACGACCAGATCTCGGCGCTCCACAAGGCGGTGCGCGGCAGCGCTCCGGACGCGGCGCTCTACTGGCTGGCCCGCATGCTCGACGGGGGCTGCGATCCGCTCTACGTGGCCCGGCGGGTCGCCCGCATGGCGAGCGAGGACATCGGCAATGCGGACCCGCGCGGCCTGCAGCTCGCGATGGACGCGTGGGACGCCTACCGGCGTCTCGGGTCGCCCGAAGGCGAACTGGCGCTCGCGCAGGCGGTCGTGTACCTCGCGAGCGTGCCGAAGAGCAATGCGGTGTACTCGGCCTTCAACGCCGCGCGGGAGTTCGTGCGCACGCACCCGAGCTACCCGGTTCCACCCCGCCTGCGCAACGCGCCGACGCGGCTCGCGAAGCAACTCGGCCATGGCGAGGGCTATCGCTACGCCCACGACGAAGCAGACGCGTATGCCGCCGGGGAGCGGTACTTTCCCGACGAGATGGAGGACGTGCGCTTCTACGAGCCCCCGGACCGGGGCCTCGAACGAAGGGTGCGGGACAGGTTGGCTATACTACGCGCCCGCGATAGCGGCAGGCCGCCGACATCGACGGAATGAACCTGCGGACACGGCTCGGCGGCTCCCGCACCCGACTCCTGCCCGCTCTCGCGCCCAATGACGCCGATCGACCGGGACCGACAGGAACGACCGTGTTCTCCACGTTGTGCTGGATTGCCGCCGGCGGCGCGGTAGGGGCCGTCGCACGGTTCGGCGTGGTGAGCGGGGCCGACCGCCTCGGCTTCGCGTTCCCGTGGGGAACGCTCGTCGTCAACGTCTTCGGGTCGTTTCTGATCGGCCTGGCCCTCGGGGCGCTCGCGCACCACGCCCGCTTCGACGACATCGTGCGACCGTTCTTCGTCGTTGGCGTGCTCGGCGGCTTCACGACCTTTTCGGCATTCTCAATCGAGACCCTCGTGCTGCTTGACGACGCCCGTTGGCTGCCTGCGGCCGCGTACGTCGCCGCAAGTGTCGTCGTGTGCGTCCTCGCGGCCTGGGCGGGACATCGCCTGGCGATCCCCGCCTGAGAGGCCTGCTGATGCTCGATCGCAACTACCTGCGCCGCCACGCCGAGGACGTGCGCGAGGCGCTCAAGCCCCGCGGCTTCGACTTCGACCTGGACCGCTACCGCTCGCTCGAGTCCCGCCGCAGGACGCTGCAGGAGGAGACCGAGGCGTTGCAGGCCGAACGCAACGCGCGCTCCAAGGCGATCGGGCGCGCCAAGGCGAACGGCGAGGACATTGCCCCCCTGGTGGCCCGGGTGGGCGACCTCGGCGAGCGCCTCGATGCCGTCCGCCACGAGTTCCAGGCGGTACACGAGGAACTCGAGGCCTTCCTCGAAACGATCCCCAACCTCCCCGATGCGTCCGTGCCCGCCGGGGCCGACGAGAACGACAACGTGACGCTCCGCACCTGCGGCACGCAGCCGCTCTTCAACTTCGAGCCGCGCGATCACGTGGACCTCGCGGGGCCCGCGCTCGACCTCGAGGCGGCGGCGAAGATCGCGGGCACGCGCTTCGTCGTCATGACCGGCCAGGTCGCGCGCATGCACCGGGCGCTCACGCAGTTCATGCTCGACGTGCACACCGATGCGCACGGCTACCGGGAGGTCTACGTCCCGTACATCGTCAACGCGGATTCCCTGAAGGGCACGGGCCAGCTTCCGAAGTTCGAGGACGACCAGTTCGCGCTGGCCGGGGACGAGCGTCACTACCTCATTCCGACCGCCGAGACGCCGGTGACCAACCTCGTGCGCGGCGAGATCCTCGACGCGGACGCGCTGCCCCTGAAGTTCGTCGCGCACACGCCGTGCTTTCGCCGGGAAGCGGGCAACTACGGCAAGGACACGCGGGGGATCTTCCGGCAGCACCAGTTCGAGAAGGTCGAACTCGTGCAGATCGTCGATCCCGCCACCTCGTGGGAGGCCCTCGAGGAACTCGCGGGGCACGCCGAGGAAATCCTCAGGCGCCTCGAACTGCCGTACCGCGCCGTCGTGCTCTGCGGCGGCGATCTCGGCTTCTCCGCCGCCAAGACCATCGACCTCGAGGTCTGGCTGCCCGGGCAGGGGCGCTACCGCGAGATCTCCTCGTGCAGCAACTTCCTCGACTTCCAGGCGCGGCGCATGATGGCTCGGGTCCGCGATCCGGACGGCGGGCGGCCCCTGTTCGTGCACACGCTGAACGGCTCGGGGCTCGCGGTCGGACGCACGCTCATCGCGGTGCTCGAGAACTACCAGGGCGGCGACGGCCGGGTCGCCGTCCCGGATGCGCTCCGGCCCTACCTCCCCGGGCTCTCGCATCTGACATTCGACGGGAACGAGCCGTCGGCATAGGGTTCGGCCCGCGTGGACACGCTGCCGCTCTTCCTCCATCTCGACGACCGGCCCTGCCTGGTGGTGGGTGGCGGCGCGGTCGCCGCGCGGAAAGTCGAGGCGCTCGCGCGCGCGGGCGCGCGAATCACCGTGGTCGCGCCCCGTACCGTTCCCGCCATCGAGAGGTTCGCCGCGGACGCTGGGCTACGCATCGAAGCGCGTGCATTCGTCGAGGAGGACGTACGAGGCGTGCTGCTCGCGATCGCCGCCACGGGCGACCGGGAGGTCAACCGACGCGTCTACGAGGCCTGCCGGGCGCGCGGCGTACTCGTCAACACGGTGGACGATCCGTCCCTGTGCACCGCCACCTTTCCCGCCATCGTGGACAGGGGCCCCGTGACCGTCGCGGTATCGACCGGGGGGGCGGCGCCGGCCTTGGCACGGTATGTGCGGGAAAGGATAGAGCAGCTCCTTCCGACCGGTACGGATCGCCTGGCGCGCTTTCTCGCGGCGCGCAGGGCGGAGATCAATCGCGCGGCTCCCGACGGCCGGGCACGCCGCAGGCTGTGGGACCGGATTCTCGACAGCCCGGTTCCCGACCTCGCGGAAAGCGGCCAGGAGCACGCCGCGGACGAGGCGCTCGGGCGGCTGGTGGAGGGTCCGGCCGGGACGACGGGCATCGTCTCGCTCGTGGGAGCGGGACCCGGCGATCCCGACCTCCTGACCATCAAGGCGCTGCGCACCCTGCAGCGCGCGGACATCGTCTACTACGACAACCTCGTCTCCCACGGCGTGCTGGACCGTTGCCGGCGGGACGCGGAGAAGGTCTACGTCGGCAAACGAGCGGGCTTGGCGCGCTCCCGGTCCACGCGGCAGGCCGAGATCAACGAGCTGCTCCTCGCGGGCGCCCGGGAGGGGCTCCGCGTGGTGCGGCTGAAGGGGGGCGACCCCTTCGTGTTCGGACGCGGCGGGGAGGAGATCGAGACCCTGCGCGACCACGGCGTCTCCTTCGAAGTCGTGCCGGGCATCACGGCGGCCCTGGGTTGCGCCGCGTACGCCGGCATCCCGTTGACGCACCGGGACTGGGCGCAGTCGGTGCGCTTCGTGACCGGCCACGTCAGCGGCGGCGAGGTCAACCTCGACTGGCCGGAACTGGCGAGGCCCGGGCAGACCCTGGTGGTCTACATGGGACTCGCGGGGCTAACCCAACTCACCGACCGGCTCATCGAGCACGGCATGGCCCCGGAGACGCCGGCCGCGACGATTTCCCGCGGCACGCTGCCCGACCAGGCGGTCGTTACCGCGGACCTGTCGACCCTGGCGGAGGAAGTCGCCCGAGCAGGGCTCCCCGGACCGACGACGACCATCGTCGGCCGGGTCGTCGCCTTGCGGGACCGCTTCGGGCCGGTCAGAGACAGTTCGTAGGACGCGGCAGGCCGCCCACCTTCGCCACGAGCTTCGCGGGGTTGCCGGGAAACAGACGCATCAGGGCGATGCTCGAGCCGAACTCGTCGCCGAGCCGTTCCCGCGCCAGCTTGACCAGCGGGCGCATGGCCGGCGACACACCGGTCTCGCCGTAGAAGTCCCTGACGACGCCGATCAGGCGCCAATGGTCGGGCCCCAGGGTCACGCCCGCGTCCCGGGCGATGCGCTCCGCCACGTCGCGTGACCACTGCGAGAGATCCCGGAGATAGCCTTCCGCGTCGGTCTCGATCACGTCCATCGTTCAGGTCCAGGACACACTCGCATCGTGGTCCGTCACCAGCGCCACGAAACCATCGTAGCCCACCGGCCTCACGGGCGGCGCCAGCGCGACCGCCCGCGCGGCGGCGTCCTCGTCGATGGCGGTCACCGGCGCGCCGAGCCCGGCGAGTCGCGGATCGTGGGCAGCGTAGACCCCGTCCCCCAGGAGCAGGACCGCGTCCCCGTCGACGACGTGCCCGACGCACGAGTCCAGCGCGGCGGAACGGTTCACCAAGTGCAGCACAGACATGCTTCAGTCCGAGATCACGACATCGGCGCCATGCAGCAGCCTCGTCGCCCCGTCGTCGTCCACCCATTCGACGTTGAGCGTCACGTCCGGTCGAGCGATGCCGCGCGCGGCGGCGCTTGCCGCGTGGACGTAGAGTGCCTCCACGCCATACGTCGCCAGCGCGCCGAGGCCCTTGGCGGTGTCCTTGCGCCCGAGGCGCGACGCATCCTGGCCCGTCGGCAGTTGCCGGACCCCATCGTCCAGGAACAGCACGCTCGCGGGCTGCTCGAAGACGCCCGAGACGAGCATCATCTCGACCGACTCGTTGGCCGCGAGCCCCGGCGGCCGGCGCACGAGATACAGCACGCTACGCACCGAAGGTCACCGTCCTGTCCGCCTCGAGCATCGCCTCGATCATCTGTCCGAGACCGACCACGTCGAACCCCTCGCGCAGCGTGGCGCCATTCAGCCCGGCACGGGCCGCCTCTCCGGCGTCGACCACGCCCCGGCGGGCGGACGCGGCGACGCACACGGTCAGTTCCACCTCGTGACGGCCGGCGAACTCGAGCCACTCGGCGGCGACGTCCGGCTCGTCCGCCGGCAGCGACACGAAACGGTGAGCGATGCAGACCCCGTCCTTGTGAAAGAACGCCCGATGGATGCCGTGCCCCGCCGCGAGGGCCGCGCGCGCGAACTTGAGCGCCGCGACCGGCGCGTCCGTGGTTCGTGGCGCGCCCTGGATCAGGAGCGCGATGCGCATGCCGCCCGGTGCGCCGTCACCGCCATTTCACATTGCGACCGTCTATCGCTCATAATGCAGCGGAGGTTCCGGCCCCCGATTGAAGGGTCGGCGGACGATCCGCGCACGCCATGAGAAAAATCAGAGTCGCCATCGCCGGAGTCGGAAACTGCGCCAGTTCACTGGTGCAAGGCATTGAATTTTACCGGAGCCGCAACGAAAAGGAGCCGGTAGGCCTGATGCGGGAGAACATCGGCGGCTGGCGTCCTTCCGATGTCGAGGTGGTGGCGGCGTTCGACATCGACCGGCGCAAGGTGGGGCGCGTCCTCGAGGAGGCGGTCTTCGCGGGTCCCAACTGCACGCGCGTCTTCCAGCCCACGCTCGCCGCAAGCGGGGTGACGGTCCAGATGGGCCCGATCCTCGACGGCGTGGCGCCCCACATGGCCCACTATGGCGACGACGAGGCGTTCCGGCCAGCGGACGACCCGCCCGTGGACGTGGCAGCCGTTCTGCGGGAGGCCCGCGCGGAGGTACTGCTCTGCTATCTGCCGGTCGGGTCGGAGCAGGCCGTGCGCCACTATGCCCAGGCCTGCCTCGACGCCGGACTCGCCATGGTGAACTGCGTGCCGGTCTTCCTCGCGTCCAACGGCGACTGGGCGAACCGCTTCCGCGCGGCGGGGTTGCCGATCGTCGGCGACGACATCAAGAGCCAGATGGGCGCGACCATCATCCACCGTGCGCTGGCACGCCTGTTCGCGGACCGGGGCGTGGAACTCGATCGCACCTACCAGCTCAACACCGGCGGCAACACCGACTTCCTCAACATGCTGGAGCGCAGCCGCCTGCAGTCGAAGAAGCGCTCCAAGACGGAGTCCGTCCAGAGTCAACTCGACGAGCGCCTCGCCAGCGACGACATCCACATCGGTCCATCCGACTACGTGCCTTGGCAGAACGACAACAAGGTCGCCTTCATCCGCATGGAGGGAAGGGGGTTCGGCGACGCGCCGATGGAGATCGAACTCCGCCTGTCCGTGCACGACTCGCCAAACAGCGCGGGCGTGGTGATCGACGCCCTCCGTTGCGCGAAGGTCGGCCTCGAGCGCGGCCTCGCGGGTCCGCTCGAGGCGCCGAGCGCGTATTACATGAAGAGCCCCCCGCGACAGATGCGGGACGACGAGGCGCGCGTCGCGCTCGCCGACTTCATCGGGGAAGAGCCTGCCGAAGTGCCCGCCAAGAGTTCCCGCATGCCGGCGCCCGGGGGCGCCTGACCCCGCCGCCGCGGATGCCCGTCCGGGCCGTTGCGATCGTCCTGATCGCGCTCATCCTCTCGGCCGGATACTGACCCGCCTCGGCTCGGGCGGAACCTTGGATCCCGCGTACTGCGCGCTGGCGCTGTTCTTCAGCATCAACCTGCCGATCTGCTACTGGGAGGCGTGCCTGTTCGGGCGCCACGAACTCGTCGAGCGACGGGCGACCTACTGGCGTGAACGGCGGGGGGGCTTCCGTCGCGGTCGAGTTCCCGGCTGCCCGCGTGCCGCTCCGGGAGGCGCTCTCGACGACGCTCTGGGCGGATATCTGGGCGATGTGCTCGGTCTACGACCGGTCGTACGTGGACCGCGGGAGTTGGGGCTTCAACGTGGACACGGCCAACTTCGTCGTCACGACCGTCCCGTCCGTGCTGCTCCCCGCGACGTACTCCAACCCGTTTCTTCCGGCCCTCGTCGCCGGCATCGTCGGCGTGGCCCTCTTCTGGCAGTGGCTCTACGGCACGTCAGTCCATGTCGCGAGCATCTTCATCGCCGGTTCGCACACGCACCTGTCCCGGCGCGACCTGTGCCTGTTCGTGCTTGCTGCCGAACCTGCCCTGGCTCGCCTCCGCGGTCCTCGGGATGTACGTGTCGGTGCGGCTGATCGTCGACGGAAGCTACGCGGTTCTCGGGTGCTGAACGCAGGCTCACTTGCCGAAGGCGAACCCCGGGTCCTGTCCGGCGAAGGCGTCCGGCAGGATGCGCCCTTCCGGGCGCCTGGCGACATTTTCTACCGGCAGCACGAGCCTGGAAGGCGAGTCCCCACCGAGGAAGAACGTCAGCACGGGCGCCGGGGCGCGCTCCGGCACGTGCAGGTTGTCCCGGTCGGTGCCGGCCACCGTCAGCCGCGGCCGGCTACCCGCGCCGAGGGCGACGGATACCGGGTGGAGTTCGAGCGCGGCGGTCATGCGCTCGCCGGGACGGACTTCGAGCAGGTCCTCCGACGTCTGCGAGCGCCACGCGGGACCCGGGTGGGGCCGCGGGCTCGTGCTCGTCTTGCGGTGGCGGAGGTTCAGCCAGCCCTCCGTGACGTACTCCGCCTGGCCGTCCGGCGCCACCTGCTCCAACGTCGCGTGGATGGCGCCGTCGGCCGCCGTCGTCGCAAGCTCCAGGAAGAGCGTCGGCGCGCCGGTGAGTTCGATGTCGGCGTCCAGAGCGGGTCCCGTGAACGTCGCGCAACGGCGCGCCCGCGCGACCAGATCGGGATGCCGGATGTAATCGTCGCGCAGCATGAAGCGCATGCGCCCGCGGTCGCCCAGCCCCACCTCGTAGTCGACCGTGTAGTCGGTGGTCCTCTCCCGGCCCGGCTCCAGTGCCAGGCTGCAGTCGAGCGCCGACTCCACGGTGCCGCTTCCCACATCGCTCAGGAACCATTGCCGCTCCTCCACCTCCGGCAGCGGCCAGTGATCCGCACCCTTCCAGACGGCTCGGCCCTGCGGGTCCGTCGTAGAGAAAATCACGCCGGGCTCGTCGGCGATGCCGTTGTCGATGCCCTTGAGCCAGTAGTCGAACCAGCGCAGCGGCTCCATCGTGGGCAGCACGCCATGGTTCCAGGGCCCGACGATGATGCGTTTCGGACCCGTGAGCGCCTCGTACAGGTCGAGGCACTCCCCGGCGAACACCATGTCCCACCAGCCGGTCTGCAGGTAGACCGCCGTGCCGGAGCGGCCGATGCGCTCGAACTCGTCGAACACGTCGCCGAGCGGTCCCAACTCGGGGCAGGGCGGCGGCGGAGCGCCCCGCGTCACGCTCCCGACGTACTGGTTCCGCGTGAGGTTTTCGAGGACGCCTGGATCGTCGGAACCCCCGTACTCGGGGGCGCGCCCCGCGAGCGCCTCGGCAAACAGCCGTTCGCCGTCCGGGCCGTCCACCGGGGCGGCGAGATCGACCCCGTCCTGTCCCTTGCGCATCTCGGACCAGTCGCGGGCGAACCCGGACATGGCGAGGCCCCCGTCGAACATCGCGTTCAGGACGGAGGGGGGGATCTGGGGCACGATGCACGTCAGGTGTTTCGGGTGATACACGGCCGTCGCGAGCTGGATGGCGCCCTCCCACGAGCCGCCGATCATGCCGACCCGGTCCGTTGCCCATGCCTGCCCGGCGATCCAGTCGATCACCTGGGCGATGTCGGCCGCATTCCGCCAGGTCTGGTTCGCGTGGGTGCCAAAGGACGCTCCGGTGCCGCGGAAGTCCGCGCTCACGACGTTGTAGCCGTGGTGGATGACCTGCCGGCAGGCGGGACGCTGCTCGTAGGCCGTGACGAGCGCGCCGACCGGCAGATGCGCCGTCAGCTTCGCGTACTTGGGCGCGTTGAACTCGTTCTCCTTCTTGTAGTACGCGCGCCGGTAGCCCGTCGCCTGCACGACGGTGGGCAGGGGCCCGTCGAGCAGCGCGCCGTCACGCGTGGGACGCAGGATGTCCACGGCGATCCGGCAGCCGTCGTCCACCGGGACGTACAGGGAAGACCGCGCGTAGCCGTTCGCGACTTCGTGGGAATAGCCTTCGTAGACGTTGATCGTGGATTTCATGCAGGGCTCCTGTGGACGCACTGGCTGACTCGGAAGGGCCGCGAGCCTACCGCGACATCCGTGCGAGTGCACGGCTGGACTTCCGGCCCCCGGGCGAGTAGCGCTATCAAAGACGCGTGGACACGCGCCTCATGCGTGTTGCGTGTGATGCGTTCACATCAAAGACTGTGGTGCTACGATGCACCGATGCGAACGACGCTCTCTCTCGATGACGATGTGCTCGATCGCGCGCGCCTGATCGCGGCGAAGCTGCGCAAGCCGTTCCGGTTCGTCATCAATGAGGCGCTTCGAACGGGACTGACCGGTTTCGAGGACGGCGCCAGCCAGCGACGGTATGTCACCGAGCCCCACCCCATGGGGCTCCGTCAGGGCTACGATCTCGACAACATCCAGGAGCTGATTGCCCAGATAGAAGGCGAGAGCGCGCGTTGATCCTCGTCGACGCCAACCTTCTCCTGTAGGCGGAGGACGCACTGCACCCCGCGAACGTGCGGGCTCGTGCCTGGTGGGACGACACACTGTCCGGCACCGATCCGGTCTGCCTGTGCTGGACTGTGCTGGGCGCTTACGTTCGCATCGGCACGAACCGACGCGTATTCGAGCAGCCCCTTTCGATCGCGCAGGCGGTGAACCGCGTCGAGGGTTGGCTGGATCAGCCGTGTACGCGCCTCGTTCACGCCACGGAACGTCACTGGGAGGTCTTCCGTTCGCTGCTGGTCGACGGACAGGCCACGGCGAACCTCGTTACCGACGCGCACCTCGCCGCGTTGGCCATAGAGCACGGTTGCCGGATGGCATCGACGGACGCGGACTTTTCGCGGTTCCAGGGACTCACGTGGTACAACCCGCTACGTGAGTGACGCCGGCTCGGGCGGCGGGCTCGGGTTCGTGGTCGAGCGCGCCGGCGTGCTTCAGTCCTTGACCAACCGCTTGCCCATGCTCACCGTCTCGTCCTCGACGAATCCCAGCGACCGGTAGAAGCCGATGGCCGCCGGATTGGACTTCCTGATCTGCAGGTTGATCTTCGGGCACCCCATGGCGCGCAGCCCCACCTCAGCCGCATCCATCATCTGGCGGCCGAGCCCTTGCCGGCGGCATTCCTCGGCCACGGCCAGGTAGTTGATCCACCCGCGGTGCCCCTCGTACCCTGCCATCACCGTGGCCACCAGCCTTCCTTCCGGGGAGCCGACGAGGAACAGTTCCCGCTGGACGAGGAGCTTGCGCTCGATGTCCTTTGGCGGGTCGTTCCAGGGCACCACCAAGCCGCACGCGCGCCACAGCGCCACGACCAGGTCGGCGTCACGTTCTTCGTAGGGCCCAAGCCCGGTCATCAACCGGCCATCAGCGCGATGACCTCGTTCGTGGAGTACACGTCGCCGAAGCCGAGCAGGATGTTGGACAGGCTCGCCCAGTGCTCCTCGTCGTCGCGGCCGGCGTTCGCGTCCGTGATCATCACGGTCTTGAAGTTGCGCATGGCGGCCTCCCGCGCCGTCGACTCGCAGCACACGCTCGTCACCGTCCCCGTGACGAGCACCGTGTCGATGCCCCGCTCGCGCAGCAATTCTTCGAGCCCGCCGCCGCTGCCGACGAAGGCGCTGAACCGGTTCTTGCTGACGGTGATATCGGCGGGATCCTGCTCGAGGGGCGCGTAGACCGAGTGGCCCGGGGAGCCGGCGGTCAGCGCGGCCCGGAAGGCCTTCCCCTGTTCCTCCCCGAAGACGTGGTCGTACATGATGGGCCAGCGGTCCTCTTCCTCCGGTCCGTAGGTGGAGACGATCCACACCACGAGGCCGCCAGCTTGGCGCAGCGCCGCGTTGATCCGGTTGATGTTCGGCACGACCTCCCGCGCCACCGGAATCTCGGCCGCGGCGCCCTCCGCCACGAAGGCGTTCTGCATGTCGACGACCAGCATGGCCGTCCGCGCCGGGTCGATGGTTTCGAAGGTGTGGACCCGGCCGCGTCGGGCCAGGCAGCGATTGACGACGTCCTCCGGTATTCCTCCCGCGTGCATGTCCCTCTCCCCGTGGCATTCACACCCCCGGATTGTCGCAACTTGCAGCGACGGAAGGAATGCGTCCGGTGGGGGGACCGGCGGCAGCTTGACCGGCCGGCCGCGGCCATGCACGATCAGCTGTATCGCCGGAGGCACGTGTCGACCGAGACACGCGATGCCCCCGGCGGTGTAGGGGAGGGAGCCGCTGGCGTTGTTGGCTCAAGCCCGGCGCGTTGAGCACATCAGCGGTTTCCGCCCCGCCTTGCCAGGCCCCGCGCTCTGCCACCCGGCTGCCAGGAAGCGACCATGCGTTTCGGCATCTTCGACCACATGGAGTTGACCTCCTCGACCTTGGCCGATTTGTACGAGGAGCGGCTGCGCATGCTCGAGTACGCCGACGCGGCCGGTTTCTGGTGCTACCACAAGGCCGAACATCACTTCACGCCGCTGGACGCCGCGCCGTCTTCCACCGTCTTCCTGGCCGCGGCGTCCCAGCGCACGCAACGGATCCGCCTCGGCTCGATGGTCATGTTGCTCCCGTTCTACGAGCCGCTGCGGTTCGTCGAGGAGATCTGCATGCTCGACCACCTGTGCGGCGGGCGCCTCGAAGTGGGCGTGGGCAAGGGCATCTCGCCCGCGGAGCACGCGCTGTGGGGGCACGATCCGGCCACAGCCCGCGAGCGCTTCGAGGAGGCATTCGAGATCGTGCGCGTCGGGCTGTCGGAGGCGACTCCCGAGCGCGCGGACCCTGGCTCGGACGTGCTCGAGTCGGTGACCGAGCGGTACCGGAGGACAGGCAGTGTAGACGGAGCCCCGCGGCCGCTACACACGCTGCAGCGGCCGCGACCGGGTTTCTGGTACCCGGGGAACGTGGACTACGCGGGCCGGCACCGGCTGCACACCATCGTCGGCGGTCCCACGAGGGCGGTCAACCGGGCCGCGGGGATCTACCGGAAGGGCCTCGAACGACCCGACAGCGACTGGAATCCGGGCGTGGCGGAGCCGACGATCGGCGTACAGGCGCACATCTACCTGGACACGACGACCGAGGCGGCGATCGACCGCGTCCGCCAGGCGTACGCGGTGTACCACCGCAACCTGACGACCCTCTGGCATCGGTACGACGTCCCGATCGACCAGATCGATCCGACATTCGGGGGCAGGTTCGACGTCGCGATGGAGCGCAGTGCGCTGCTCGCCGGGTCTCCCGAGACGGCCATCGAGTACGTCAGGCGTGTGGCCCATGAGACCGGCGTCTCCTATGTGGTGTTCGCGTTTGGCTGGGGCGACCTGACCCACACCGAGATCATGAGGTCGATGCGGCTGTTCGCCGAGGAGGTGATGCCGGAGTTCGAGGGATGAGGCCGGGGGGCCGCACGATGCCACCGTGGGTCCTGCGGCCCGGGATATGTCGCCGGGATTCGGCCTGAACCCGTCGACATGACGCTCGCCTGGTACGACTGGGGCATCATTGCGAGCTTCCTGGTCGCCTCGCTCGCGATCGGACTCGCGCTGCGCCGCCGAGCCGGCCGCGACAGGAACGCGTTCTTCCTGTCCGGCAGGAACGTGCCCTGGTGGCTACTCGGCGTCTCCATGGTCGCCACCACGTTCTCGACGGATACGCCGAACCTGGTCACGGAGATCGTGCGGACCCGGGGAGTCGCCGGCAACTGGGTCTGGTGGGCGTTTCTCGTCACCGGCATGTTCACCTGCTTCCTGTACGCGCGCCTGTGGCGCCGGTCGGGGGTGTTCACGGACCTCGAGTTCTACGAACTGCGCTACAGCGGCAAGGCGGCGGTCGCGGTCCGCGCCTTTCGGGCGATCTATCTCGGCGTCTTCTTCAACGTCGTCGTCATCGCACTCGTCACGCTCGCCGCGATCAAGATCGGCGCGGTGACCATGGGGTTGAGCCCGTCGCAGACCGTGCTTGTCGCCGGGGCCGTGACGGTCGCGTTCAGCGCGCTGGGAGGTTTTCTCGGTGTCGTGGTCACCGACCTGATCCTGTTCATCGTCTCGATGGCTGGCGCGATCGCGGCCGCCTGGGTAGCCGTCAGCCTGCCGGAAGTGGGCGGACTGGCGAACCTGTTGGACAGTCCCGAGGTCGCGCGGCGGCTGAGCTTCTTTCCGGACCTGTCCAACACGGAGCTGGCGGTCTCCGTGCTCGTCATTCCGCTGGCCGTCCAGTGGTGGAGCGTCTGGTATCCCGGGTCGGAACCCGGCGGTGGTGGCTACGTGGCACAACGGATGCTGGCGGCGAGAAGCGAGCGCGACGCCGTCGGGGCCGTGTTGCTGTTCCAGACGGCACACTACGCCATCCGGCCCTGGCCATGGATCGTGGTTGCGCTGGCCTCGCTGGTGGTGTTCCCGGACCTCGACGCCATTCGCGAGGCGTTCCCCGGAGTAGACGCGAACGTCATCGGCCACGATCTCGCCTACCCCGCGATGCTGACCTTCCTGCCCCACGGGCTGCTCGGCCTCGTGCTGGCGTCACTCGTGTCCGCCTACATGTCCACCGTGTCGACGCAACTCAACTGGGGCGCCTCCTACGTCGTCAACGACTTCTACCGGCGGTTCATCGCGCCGGAGGCGGACGAGAGGACGCTGGTGCTGGTCGGCCGCGTGACGACCGTACTGCTCATGGTGCTGGCCGGATGGCTGGCGCTCTCCCTGGAGAGCGCCCTGCAGGGGTTCAACGTCCTTCTCACCATCGGTGCCGGAACGGGCCTGCTGTTCCTGCTGCGATGGTTCTGGTGGCGCATCAGCGCGTTCAGCGAGATCGCCGCCATGGCGGTGTCTTTCGCGGCGGCGCTGTACTTCCAGTTCGCCGACCTGCCGCACTGGACTTCCCACCAGAAGCTGATCGGCGGTATCGGCGTGACCACGCTGGGCTGGGTGCTCGCCACGTACCTGTGCCCGGCCACGGATCCCGCCGTGCTGGCCCGGTTCTACCGCCGCATTCGGCCAGGCGGTCCGGGATGGAAGGCGGTACGTGCACGCGTGGCCGCGGAGCCGACGACCGCTTCGGACGATCGCATTCCGAGGTCCTTGTTGAACGTGCTGCTCGGTTGCATCTGCATCTACTCCCTGTTGTTCGCGACCGGCAGCGCGATCTACGGTGAGATCGTTCGCGCGGCGGTCCTGCTTATCGTCGGCATATCCGCCGGCGTTCCGGTCCTGGTCAGCGTGCTTGGCGGCCGGACCGGATCCGGGACCCGCTGATGCCCGCGCCGGACAGCAGGCAGGTGGCGTGGCTCGCGTCCCGAGGAGTCAGTGGGCCGTTTCGCAGCATAGGTGGGGGCTTCCGTACCGACGTCTTCGAGTCGGGGGGAGGACGCATCGTCCGGGTCGGCAGGTCACCGGCCAGCGACAACACGTTCTCGACAGAGCGGCGCGTGATGCGCGTCGTGCGCAGGCATGTCGATGTCGCGGTCCCCCGGCCGACCATCGTCGAGGACGACCTGGCCGAGTTCCCCCATGGGCTGATGGTCTATCCGAAGCTCCCAGGGGCCACCCCCACCGCACCCTCGCCGGCCCTGGCGGCCAGCGCCGCCTCGGTCCTGCGACAGCTGCACACGATCGCCGCGGACTTCGACGCCCCCAAACGGGCAATCGATCCCGACGGGCTCGCGGCCCTGGCGCGGTCGGCAAGACCTCGTCTGACCGAGGCACAGGGGCGCACCGTCGACCGATGGCGGGCCGACCTCACGCGTCTCCTCGACCGCAACTCGCCGCTCTGCCTGGTCCACGGCGACTTCTGGCACGACAACTGGCTCGTGGGCACCGGCGGGACCATTACCGGGCTTCTCGACTTCGAACGTGCCGGTCTGGGACTCCCGCACGAGGATCTCGCGCCGCTCGGGTACCTGGGGGAGGGCTTTCGCGACGCGGTGCTCGATGCGTACTGCCACGCGATGGGCGGGGATCCCGCGTCGCTACGTGAGGAAGTCGGGCTGTTCGAGGTACTGCGGGAGCTGGGTGGGCTCGGCTGGGCCATCCGAAACCCGTCGGCGGGGGAGGGCGATGACGCCGTGGGGAAGGTTGTCGGAGTGTTGGCGCGCTACGTCTAGTCGGACACTCCGAGGTTGGTCTGCCCATAAGGAAAGAGCGTTGCAGCTATCGCGACGTAGACCAGAAAGCAGGCAATCAGCAACGCGCCGCAGGAGCGCCACTCTCCGACACCGTTCAGTTGCCGGAAGGCGCCCCACGCCAAAAGCGCCCAGGCGAGCGCTACCCAGGGGCCCACGGCTGTCAGCGCCAAGCCGGTCATCACCGCCGGACGATCCAGGTATCCCATCTCGTCCAGTCTCCTCTCGGACTCCTTGGCTCCCAGGTCCGCCGCCTCCCTTGCCGCCTCGTACATCTCGGGCTCCAGGACCATGACAATCACGTCGGCAACCAGGAGGACCACCGCGAACAGGACAAAGATCACCCCAGCGAAGTAGGCGTAAGTGACGGCGAAGCCACGCACGGTCGACCGGCCCCCGACCACCGCCCACGCGGCCCAAAGGATCACGGCGAACAGGGAGAGCTCAACCGCCGCTAACAGGACCTCCTCGGCCAGATGCAGCACCATAGCCGTGTCCAGCGGACGGCCCGGTATCGTCGCGAGCAAGGTGAGGATGACCGAGCAAGCCAGGAACAGAAGGGACTCTTTCCGCGTTTCTTTCCCCTGGACGTTCCGTCGTGCAATGAACCGCTTCGGGCGGATCAGAACCGAGCCGAAGTCGGCAACGTATCTCGGCACGAAGGCCACCATTGCCCGGATCTTTCCCATCTTCGCCCCGGTGGCAGGGAGGCGCGACCTAACCCGGAATCCAGACCGCGAACAGGAACGTCACACCGAACAGCACCGAGAGGACCGCGTGGATCGCCAGGTAACCGGCAAAGCCGACGATCCAGGACACGAAGAGCCTCGGAACGGTGGGTTTGAACACGAGATAGGCGAGAACGAGCATCACGAGCCCGGGAATCAGGCCAACGACTCCGAGCGGCCACTGCAGCAACTCGTCGGCCCCCTTCGCGAGCAGTTGCGCGACTGCCGCGATGAGGAGCGACCGGCCGTATGGCGTCGGGCGAACCTGGAGTATGTGGCGGGCGCAGGGGCGAGGATGGCTGCCGTCACCAGGATCCTGAGGACGACCGCCAGGGCGACCAGGAGCGTATCGGACGTGAACACGATGTTCCTCCCGACCTGATGGCTCGTTCAGATTTTGCACGAGTTACGCGGCGTTTGACATCGTATTAGATATTGCTTATATAAGCGACTCCTGAACTGATGGAGATGTCATGGACCTGCATGTCGACAACCAACTCGCCGCCGTGGAGCGCTCGGTGTCGTCGCTCGAACGCGACGGTCAGCCGGCGCGGGCGGTCACGCTGGCACGGAGCTATGCAACCACCGTCGAGGACCTGTGGGACGCGGTGACCACCCCGGACCGCATTGCGCGCTGGTTCCTTCCGGTCAGCGGCGACCTCGAACTCGGCGGCCGCTACCAGTTCGAGGGGAATGCGGGCGGGACGATCACGGACTGCGAGCGTCCGTCCTTTCTTGCCCTGACCTGGGAGTTCGGCGGTGATGTGAGCTGGGTCGAGGCGCGGCTCGTCGAAGACGACGCCGGCCGGGCACGCCTTATGCTCACGCACACGGCGCTCCTGTCCGATCACTGGACCGAGTTCGGTCCCGGGGCCGTCGGCGTCGGGTGGGAGATGGGCCTGCTCGGGATGGAACTGCACCTGACGCGGCCGAACGAGCCAAAGATCGACGCGCAGACCTTCCACCTGACGCCCGAGGGCAAGGCGCTCCACATCGGCAGCAGCGAGGCGTGGGGCGAGGCGGCCATCGCGTCGGGAGCAGATCCCGAGACCGCCCTCGCCGCGGCGCGGCGTACGACGGCCTTCTACACCGGCGAGCCAACGGAATAAGGATGCACGCCTTCGAGGTACTCGGCGATCCGGTGCGGCGGCGCACCCTCGAGATGCTCGGCGGCGGCGAGCGTGCGGCCGGCGAGATCGTCGAAGTCATGCGCGACGAATTCGCGATCACCCAGGCGGCGGTTTCCCAGCACCTCAAGGTGCTACGGGATCACGGGTTCGCCCAGGTGCGCATCCACGGCGCCCGGCGGATCTACGCGCTGGACGCGCACCCGTTGCGGGAAGTCGACGCGTGGCTCGAGCCGTTCCGCCGGTTCTGGGAACCGAAGCTCGACGCCCTGGGGACGGAGATTGCGAGGGGTAGGCGGGGCTAGGAGCTTGCGCCGTAGCACGCTTTTCGTCCGACCTGGTGGGAGCGACAGGCAGAGCGGAGGCGATTTTGCGCTGCAATGTGGGTATTCGATGCCGTTTTCGGGGATGAAATCTCGTCAAGGTGGGTTTTCAAGATGCCAGAATTTTCTACGGCCAAAACTCCTAGGAGAAACTGGCGGAGGGGCGGTCCGTTACCTGCGGCTTCTTCCTTGCGTCACCCTCGCCGACGTGCGATCAGGCACCAACCATCTGCCGAGGTTCGGCCTCGCGGCATCCGCGACGACGGTGGAAGCAGGACGCTCGACGACCCGTACAGCACCATGGACATGCGGAGACAGGCGGTTCCCGCCGAAAGGGCGTCTCTGCGGCGGTCCCTTCCGCGACTCTTCGCGGAGGCGGGGAGCGCGCTGTGTGCTAAGGTTTTCGCGACCCGTAGCGAATGAGGGTTGAGCGTCATGACGACCGGCGCCGCTCGATCGGCGGCAGATTCCCTGCCGGTTTGCGAGGTTCGGACGAATTCGTTCGGTTCCCCCTATTGGGCGTTCCTCGCCGATAGGGAGTTCGTCACCCGCCTGGCCGCCTCCGACCTCCAGAGGGCTTTTCGACGGGTGACGCTGGACCCGATGCGTGGCTTGATCGTGTTGATGTCACCGGTCCGGGCGCATGAACGCGCGAGCGAACTGGCAGGCGACGTCATCAAGGGAATCGCGTCGCTCCTCGGCATCGCGGAAGTCTCGTTGCGGTCCATGCGTTGGCGGCGACCGTCGGACCCCCCGCACACGGGCCCCGAGCCGGACTGTTGCTTCTACGTCGGCGACCACGCCAACGCATACCTCGCGGCGGAGGCGCAGGGGGAAGACGATGCGGAACAGTTCGTGCTCGACAATCCACCGGACATCGTCGTCGAGGTCGGGGTGACGCATCTCGACGAGACAAAGATCGACGCCTATCGCGACCGTCGAGTTTCCGAGTATTGGGAGGTGGAGCGGGAGCAGGCGGACGCGACGCCGAGCGTCCGGATCGTTTCACTGGCGGCATCGCCGGCGCCAACGCCGATGAATGCGTCCAGCCTCCTGCCGGGAGTCACACCCGCGCTGTTCGAGGATGCGTTGCGTGCAGCGACCCGAGAAGTCGACAGCCAGGCGGTCTTGGCGGCCGTTAGGCAGACGATGGAAGAGCACGGAGCGATTGCCCCCAAGTGCAGCGGGGATGACGACGGCACGCGGGGTGGCGGCTTCAGCCTCTCCTGACAGTAGTGGCGCTGTCGCCGACATGTTGAGTTCACAAAAGATCTCAACGCGCCACGATTCCCCTGAACGGCTACGGCGGCGCGGCAGGGGCTCGAACCCGGGCAGGCGTTGCCCTCACCGGTCTTAGATGGCGGTGCGGGAACGGCTCCAGCGCGACCCGGCATTCCTAAAGGTCCAAGCGATCCGTTGACTGTGCCGATGAGCGCATTCCCGCCTTCCAGCGACCGGCACCAGGGACCCGCGCCGCCGCTTGCGGATGTTTCCTCGGGATATCAATCAAAACCCCAGCTCCGAGTGGGATCCGAGGCGGACGAGTCGTAACGTGTGGCAGTCCGGCTTCTCGTAGACCAGGACGAGGTCTGGCCAGACATGGCAGTCTCGGAAGTCGCTCCAATCGCCACCAAGCGCGTGGTCGTGGTGGCGGGCGTCGAGTGCCATGTCGTCGGCCAGAGCGTTAACGATGGTGGCGAGCCGTTCGTCGAGGTCGTTCCGGCGACGGCCTCGGATTCTCGTCTGTAGTCGCGCTTGAACCGGCTCGTCCGCTCAATCGTCCGCATGCAGGTCGTCGAGCAGGCTGCTGACATCGGCGAACTGCGGCAGGTTGCCAGCGCGGGCTTCCTTCATCGCGGCGATGGTCTCGTCGTTGGGCACGAGGGGGGCGAATGGCAGCGCCTTCTCGCGGGCAACGCGCGTTAGCAGGAGCCGCACGGCATCGGAGACGGTGAGGCCCATTGCCGCGAGGACCGTAGCAGCCTCTTCCTTGACTTCGCGGTCGACCCGCGCTTGGACAAGATGGTTGGCCATGGAGGTCGTTCTCTGCGCCCAGTGGCGCATGGCATTGTCATGCAGTAAGGACCCACTCTGCAAGAGATCGTACTGTCCAACAGCAGTTCTCATTTTGACCTGACGGGGCAACGGAGTCGGAGATTCCGTCGGCGAACGGGTTGACACCATAGGGCGGCGGCCCTATGGTGCGGGCCATGGGCAACCCGTGGTTCGGATCGAAGGCGACATCGGGGCTGTGGCAGGCGCTGGTGGCGCTGATGCCGCCGCACGCGGTGTACATCGAGACGCACCTGGGCGGCGGCGCGGTGATGCGGCGCAAGCCGGCGGCGCTGCGCAACATCGGCATCGACCTGGACCGGCGGGCGCTGGCGTCGTTCGAGTGCGGCCATCCGGTGGAGCTGGTGCATGGCGACTGCCACGCGTGGCTGGCCGGGTTCCCGTTCGACGGTTCGGAGCTGGTGTACAGCGACCCGCCGTACCTGCGCGGCGCGCGCAAGTCGGAGCGCCGCTACCGGCACGACTACGCGGACGCGGACCACGTGGCGCTGCTGGAACTGCTGACGGGCCTGCCGTGCGCGGCGATGGTGTCGGGATACCCGTCGGCGCTGTACGACGAGTTGCTGGGCGGCTGGCGCAGCGTGTCGCTGCAGGTGATGAACCACGCGGGGGTGGTCACCGAGAAGGTGTGGTTCAACTTCGAACCGGATCGCGTGCACTGGGCCGCGCGCGCGGGACGGAACTTCACGCACCGGCAGATGGTCAAGCGCAAGGCGCATGGCTGGGGCCGGCGCTACGCGGCGATGCCGCCGGCGGAGCGCCTGGCGGTGCTGGCGGCGCTCATGGCGGTGGAGGCCGGCGCGCCGCCGTGAGGTTCCTCGCGCGCCATCTCGACCGGCTGCGGGCGTGCTTCGCGCAGCTGCCGGACCCGCGCCGCGGGCGCAACCGCCGTTACGCCATGGCGGACATCGGCATGGCGGCGCTGTCGGTGTTCTTCATGCGGTCGCCGTCGTTCCTGGCGCACCAGCGCGCGCTCGCCGAAGGCGGTCGCCGCTGCAACGCGCACACCCTGTTCGGCCTCGACCGCATCCCCTGCGACAACCACATCCGGCAACTGCTCGACGGCGTGCCGACGGAACACTTCGACGACGAGTTCCACGCCCTCGTCGAGGACCTCGGCGCGCACGGCGCGCTGGCCTCCATGCGCTGCCTGGACGACCGCGTGCTCGTCGCCATCGACGGCACGGAGTACTTCCGCTCCCGCAACATCCACTGCGACAACTGCTCGACCCGCAAGCGCAACGACGGCGGCACGGAGCACTTCCACCAGATGCTCGCCGCCACCGTCGTGGCGCCGGGCCGGTCGCGCGCGCTGCCGCTGCCGCCCGAGTTCGTCGCGCCGCAAGACGGCGCCGCCAAGCAGGACTGCGAACGCCAGGCCGTCAAACGCTGGCTGCGGTCCCACGGCGAGCGCTGCGCCGCACTGCGCCCGGTCTATCTCGGCGACGACCTCTATGCCTGCCAGCCCGTCTGCCGGGCCATGCTCGACGCCGGCGGCGACTTCCTGCTCACCGCCAAGCCGGCCAGCCACCAGACCCTCTACGAGTACCTCGACGGCATCCGCCTGCCCACGCGCCAGCGCACCGCCGGACGCGGCGCGAAGCGCCGCATCCACCGCTACCGCTGGATGACCGACCTGCCCATCCGCGACGGCGACGACGCCCTGCGCGTCAACTGGCTGGAGATCACCAGCGCGCGGCCGAACGGCAAGGTCACCTACCGCGGCGCCTTCGTCACCAGCCTCGACGTCGACCGCGACAACGTCGCCGAACTCGCCGACTGCGCCCGCGCGCGCTGGAAGATCGAGAACGAGACCTTCAACGTCCTCAAGCAGCACGGCTACCACCTCGAACACAACTTCGGCCACGGCAAGAACACCCTCGCCAGCGTGCTCGTCGTCCTCAACCTGCTCGCCTTCGCGCTGCACACCGCGTGCGAACTCGCCGAGTCCCTCTGGCGACGCGCCCGCCAGCGCCTCGGCACCCGCGCCCGCCTGTTCGAGCACCTGCGCACCCTCACCGAGTACCAGGTGTTCCCCGACTGGAACGCCCTGATCGGCCTGCTCGCCACCGGCGGACCCGCCGCACAGCCGCCCTGACCCCAACACCACTCCGCCGGCCAACAATCCACCAACCCTGGAGAACTCCGATACCCAATGACTCAATACTCAAAATGAGAACTGCTGACTGTCCAACGCGAAGTGAGGGTGAAGCGAAAGGCCGATTCCAAGGCGAAGTGAGGGTGAAACGGGTGTCCGGGGCATCATCCGGGGATGATCGTGGACATCCAGACGCGGCGGCCACGCACAATGGAGCAGCTTCGGGCCTTCGTCGAAGGCAACGAGGCCGTGGACTTCCAACCCGAGAGCCGTGACGAGGCGTACGGCTTCGTGCGGGACACCCTGGACCGGTTCGGCTACCGGGGTCTCGGCAGGCGCGACAAGGGGGTGGTGCTGCGCTTCCTGGTCACCGCGACGGGCATCTCGCGCCAGCAGATGGAGCGCCTGGTGCGCCAGTGGCGGGAGACCGGGTCGATCCGGGACCGTCGCGGCGGCGGCCGGGGCCGGCCGTTCGCGCGCCGGTACACGGCGGCGGACATCCGGCGGCTGGCGGAGGTCGACGAGGCGTACGACCACATGTCCGGGCTGGCCACGCGCGAGGTGCTGCGGCGCCAGTTCGAGGTGTTCGGGGAGACGGACTACGCGCGCCTGGCGGCGATCTCCAACGGCCACGTCTACAACCTGCGCGGCTCGGCGACCTACCGCGCCGCGCGCACCGCCTGGACGAAGACGAAGGGCACGGCCGTCAACATCGGCCTGCGCCAGGCGCCCGAGCCGGAGGGGATGCCGGGCCACGTCCGGGTCGACACCGTCCACCAGGGCGACCGCGACGGCGTCAAGGGCATCCACCTGATCAACCTGGTCGACGAGGTGACCCAGTTCGAGTTCGTCGGCGCCGTGGTCGGCATCTCGGAGCGCTTCCTGGTGCCGCTGCTCGAGGGGCTGCTGCTGTCCTTCCCGTTCCCGATCCTCGGCTTCCACGCCGACAACGGCAGCGAGTACATAAACCACCGCGTCGCCCGGCTGCCCGAGAAGCTGCGCGTCGAGCGCTTCACCAAGTCCCGCGCCCGCCGCTCCAACGACAACGCGCTGGTCGAGGGCAAGAACGCCAACGTCGTCCGCAAGTGGTTCGGCCACGACCACATCCCGCAGCGCTTCGCGCCCGAGGTCAACCGCTTCGCCCAGGGCACGCTGTCGCCGTTCCTCAACTTCCACCGGCCCTGCCTGTTCGCCACCGAGTACCGCGACGGCAGCGGCCGGATCCGGCGCAAGTACCTCGCGGCCGACGTCATGACCCCCTACGACCGGCTGCGCTCGCTCCCCGGCGCCGCGCGGTTCCTCAGGCCCGGCATCGACTTCGCCCTGCTCGACGCGGTCGCCGCCGCGGAGACCGACCTCGAGGCCGCCCGCCGCGTCCAGGCCGAACGCCGGGCGCTGTTCCGCCGCATCGGCGACGGCATGGCCGCCGTCCGCGCCGCCGGCTGAGCGGAAGACCGCCGCCCGTGCCCGAACCCAACCGGGGGCCAGCCCCCGGACCCCCGCCCTCGCCGGGGGGCAGGGATCGGCGGCCGGAGGCGTTCGCAAGGAATGCGCCACCCCGATACCTCGTCTCCGATCCGACGCCGACGACCGCCGATCCCCGCCCGACAGGGTACTTCGCCAAAGGCGCGTCAAGGGTTCGCTCCGCCGAGCGCGACGCCTCCGGCCCCGTGCCCGCCCCGCCGCCGTCGCCCGCAACCGCCGCCCCAGCGGAACCAGCCGCGTTCAAGCGTCGCCCTCGCCCTTGACCCGCCGCCGAGGCCCGTGGCTTGGCCCCGCCGACGACCCTCCGGCCGTCCTCCGCAGCACTTGACCCCATGCCGACCGACATCCGATCATCACCCCCATCGCCAGCAAGGGCATCCTTCATCCGACCGCGCCACGGTCGGTCCATTTCACCCTCACTTTCTCATTGGACAGCGGGGAGATGTGGGCATCGGCGGCATCGGCGGAGCATGCCAATGCGGTGACTCAACAAGGCACGTCTCCGCCGGCTGGACGCCACTCGCGCCGTTGGCGGCCGGGGCGCTGTATATCGAAAGCACGCCACTGGCTCCTTGGAATCTGCCCTATCGTCGGCACTTGGGAGGCTGCCCGCCGTCTTGGCCAGCCGACTTGCAGGAGTCACGCCCGACTACAGCATGGCACTCTACGAGATGCGCACCGACAGGCTCGCGAGTGCAGTGGACGAAAGGCATCCGGAACGGGCGTTCTTCCACAGGATGACGGAGATGGCGTTCGAGGTGGGCGGGGTCCATCCCGACGCAGCACTATCGCTCCTAATCGGTGACGAGCCGTGCCTGGCGAAGGCCCCGCCTGTTGGCGAGCAAGTCGGCAACGGCCTGTTTGGCCTTCCCGACCAGGTCGTCATGCCGATCGCCAAGGACGTATAAGTGCAACCGTCCCGCCCTGACCACTTTCCCGGTGGCTTCCACGAACTCGACGCCGAGTGCGTCAGCGCATTGGACTCTCAGATCGCCCGCAAGGCGCAAAGGTTCGTCGCGGGACCCACCAAGGCTTCACTAATGCAGGTGCTGTCGAAAGTCTGAGGCGCGCTCGGCCGAATCTCTTCCGCTACGAAGCGGTAGGGCCGCGGAACAGCGGTACGACCGAACGGTTGCCGATGTAGCGTACGACATCTGTAACTTGTTGTAAGTGGGTATTGGCGGAGGGGCAGGGATTCGAACCCTGGGAGGCGTTACCCTCACCGGTTTTCAAGACCAGCGCTTTCGACCGCTCAGCCACCCCTCCGCGGGGGTTCGGCATCGTAGCATGAGCCCCGGGCATGCTTGCGACGGAGGTGGGCGCGGATGCCGTCCTTCATGGCGTCCACGGTTTGCGGGGCAGGGGGCGTGACGAACAGCGCATCGTGGATGTCCCGTGAGGTGTACTTGCCCGTTCGGCGGACGACCACTTCGTCACCCTGAACGCACCACTCCACCCTGGAATCTGGCGCCAGGCCCAGCTCCGGCGAACAGGCGCCAGGATCGAGACCCGTCCTCGAGAGTCGACCCTGGTTTTCGAACCGTTCCACCAAAATGGCCCTCGCCGCTTTTGCCGGAGAAATGGTGACCGTACTCGTCCGGCAAGTCACGCTCACCGGAAGTTCCGACTCGCGAACGATTCCATCGCATCTCCTCGATGAGACAGCCCCGCCAGCCGGTCGGTCAGGTCGCGCACCTCGCCGGCGACCACGTGGATGACCGACTGCTCCCGTTCGACCACGCCCTTGATCGCGAGTAGCCGGCCCTGCAGGAGTTCGGCGCGGTAACGGGTGAGGACGGCGTTCCAGACGATGACGTTGCTGTTGCCGGTCTCGTCCTCCAGGGTCATGAAGACGACGCCCGTGGCGGAACCAGGGCGCTGGCGGCAGGTGACGATGCCCGCTACACGGACGAACTGGTTCGGACGGCACTCGAGCAGGTCGGTCGCGGTCTTGCAGTCGCGCAGCGCCGGGTCTTCGCGCAGGAGCGCCATCGGGTGCGGGCCGAGGGTGAGGCCGAGGTAGCGGTAGTCCGCGATCAGGTCGTCGCCGGCGCCGGGGCGGTTCAGCCGGGCGCGGGTGCGGTAGGGCGCATGGGCTTCGGCGGCGCGCCAGATCTCGCTCGGGTTGTCGACCCCCGCGGCGTCCCAGTGGGCCTGGTGACGGTGTCCCGCCAGGTGCTTGAGGGCGCCTGCGCGGGCGAGGAAGTCGAGGTCCTGTCCGGAGAGCGCCGCCCGGCCGCCGAGATCGCCGATGTCCGCGAACGGCTGTGCGTCGGCGATCCGTTCCGCCGCTTCCTCGGAGAGGCCCTTGATCTGGCGCAGGCCGACGCGGATGGCCGGCTGCGGGGTCACGGGTTCCGGAAACCGCAGGCGGCCCTTCGGTTCGTGGGTGGGGTCGGGGGCTTCCAGGCGATAGTCCCAGCCGCTCCTCTGCACGTCGACTTCGCGTATCTCGACACCGTGCGCCGCGGCGTCCTGCAATAGCTGCGACGGCGTGTAGAAGCCCATCGGCAGGCTGTTCAGCAACCCGCAGAAGAAGGCGCTCGGCTCGTGCCGCTTGAGCCACGCGGAGACGTAGACCAGCAGCGCGAAGCTCGCCGCGTGGGACTCCGGGAAGCCGTATTCGCCGAAGCCCTGGATCTGCTTGAAGATGCGCTCGGCGAACTCCCGGTCGTGGCCGCGTTCGAGCATGCCGTCGATGAGTTTCTGCTCGAAGTGCTCGAGCCCGCCGCGGCGGCGCCACGCCGCCATGGCGCGCCGCAGGCGGTCGGCTTCGCCGCCCGAGAAGCCGGCCGCGACCATGGCGAGTTCGATCACCTGTTCCTGGAAAATCGGAACCCCCAAGGTGCGCTCCAGCACACGGCGCACGCCCTCGCTCGAGTAGCTGACCGGTTCGAGACCCTGCCGGCGGCGCAGGTAGGGATGCACCATGTTGCCCTGGATCGGTCCGGGGCGGACGATGGCCACCTCGATCACCAGGTCGTAGAAGTTCTCTGGCTTCAGGCGCGGCAGCATGCTCATCTGCGCCCGGGACTCCACCTGGAAGACGCCCACGCTGTCGGCGTTCTGCAGCATCGCGTAGGTGTGCGGGTCTTCCGCCGGGATCCCGGCCATGGTGAGTTCGTGGCCCGATTCGCGGCGTCCCCGAAAACCGTTCACCAGGTCCAGCGTCTTGCGGATCGCCGTCAGCATGCCGAGGCCGAGCACGTCCACCTTCAGGAGTCCGAGCGATTCGAGGTCGTCCTTGTCCCACTGGATGACGGTGCGGTCCTCCATGGCCGCGTTCTCGATCGGCACGAGCCGGGGCAGGGGGCCTTTCGAGATCACGAACCCGCCGACGTGCTGCGACAGGTGGCGCGGAAAACCGAGGATCTCGTTGACGAGGAACAGGAACTGCCGCGCGATGCGGGTGTCGGGATCGAGTCCGCAGGCGCGCAGGCGTGCATCGACCGCATCGCGGCCGTCCCACCAAGCCATCGACTTCGCCAGCGCATCGAGGAGACCCGCGTCGAGCCCGAGCGCGCCTCCCACGTCCCGGATGGCGCTGCGCGGGCGGTAGGTGATGAGGGTCGCGGCGAGCGCCGCCCGGTCGCGGCCGTAGCTTTCGTAGATGTACTGGATGACTTCCTCGCGCCGCTCGTGCTCGAAGTCCACGTCGATGTCCGGCGGCTCGTCGCGTTCCGCCGAGACGAAGCGCTCGAACAGGAGGTGCATGCGCGACGGGTCCACCTCCGTGACGCGCAGGCAGTAGCACACGGCCGAGTTGGCCGCGGAGCCCCGCCCCTGGCAGAGGATGTCGAGCGCGCGTGCATGCCGGACGATGTCGTGGACGGTCAGGAAGTAGTACTCGTAGGAGAGCTTCCGGATGAGGGCGAGTTCCTTCTCGAGGAGCTCGACGACATCTTCGGGAACGCCGTCCGGCCAGCGCTCGCGGGCGCCGTCGAAAGTCAGTTGGCGCAGGTGCTCGCCCGGGGTCATCCCCTCGGGGACGAGTTCCTCCGGGTACTCGTAGCGCAGCTCGTCGAGCGAGAAGCCGCAGCGGTCGGCGATGGCGACGGATTCCGCGAGCATCTCCTTGGGATAGAGTCCGGCGAGGCAGTCGGGAGCGCGCAGGTAACGTTCGCGGTTGGCGTGCGCGCCGGTGCCAAGTTCGGCGACCGTGGTCCGGTTGCGGACCGCGGAGACGACGTCCTGCAGGGGCTTCCTGCCCGCGACATGCATGTGCACATCGTTGCTGGCCACGATGGGCAGATCGAGGCGGGTCGAGAGCGTCAGGGCATGGGCGGTCCGGTGGAGGTCCGACGGCTCGAGAAAGACCTCGAGCGCGATCCACAGGTGCGGCAGCAGGGCCTTCAGCCGCCGGCCTTCCTCAAGGAGGTCGCCGATCGGCGCCGACGCGGGGATCCACAGCGCCAGGCAGTCCCCGACGCCGGGATAGCCGCTGTCGTCGGGGAGCAGGTCGTCGAGCCCCAGGGCGTACTCGCCCTTCGGGCTGCGGCGCCGTCCCCGGGTGATGAGTTCCGAGAGCTGTCCGTATGCCTCCCGGGTGGGCGCGAGCAGCACGACGTGTACGGTCCCGCCGGTGTCTGGATCGTTCTCCACATCGAGCCGGAACTCGGATCCCACGATGAGCTTGATCCCGTCTTTCTTTGCGTCCCGCCCACCTTCCCCCACATCCTGTTCGGCACACTCCCGCGCCGCCACGTGCGCCCGGACCACCCCCGCCACCGAGCATTCGTCGGTGATGGCGATCGCCGCGTAGCCGAGCGTCCAGGCCTGGCGGACGAGCTCCTCGGGATGCGACGCCCCGCGCAGGAAGGTGAAGTTCGAGACCGCGTGCAACTCGGCAAATCCCCCAGGGGATGCCTTTGTGGTGTCTCGCATTGCAGACGGTTCAGGCAAAGTAGCCATGCAGGAACCAGTTCCCTTCCGGTGGACTGTCGGCGGTTTCGTTCCGCGTTCGGAACAGCCAGCACTGGGCGCCGTCCTCGCCGATAGCGACGTAGTAGTCCCGCGCGACGGCGTGGTCCCACCACCCGGATTCGATACGCTCCGGGCCGGCCAGGAGACGGAACCGGTCGATGCGTACCGGTCGCGGCGGATCGAAGAGCCAGAGTGGACGCGATCCCTTTTTCTCCCGGAGACTCTCCGGGACACGTGCCGAATCGCCCGGGACCGGGCCGGATCGGGCTCCCGGGCGGCGCGGCGTCCACGCGCGTTCGGGACGATGGTCGTCGGACAGTGCAAGGCCGGTCAGCGCCGTGTCGCCCAGCCGCGCCCCGATGGTGTCCACGAGGTCCATGGGCGGGTTCCGGTTTTCGTCCGCGGGAGTCCGGAACAGACCCTCGGCGGCGCTGGCGCGCGGAGCGGTGTCGTCCGCGACCAGTTCGATGCTCATCGTCTCTTCGGGCAGGTCGGCCTGGTCGAGACGCAGCCGGACGAGGTCCAGGATCCCCCGGGCGTCGCCGCGGGGACGCGCGAACCGCGTCTCGATCCGGCATGGCGTTCCGTGCAGGGGATGGAATCCCCAGGTCAAGCGCAGCACGCCGAGCTGCCTGGCCGTGAGCCATGCCGCCAGTTCCGAGGTCAGGCGCCGCATGGGGAACAGCAGCGTCTGCTTGTTCGAGACGGCTTCGATGAGGTGCACGGAGGATACGAACGTCTCCCGGGGGACTATGGGTGTCCGCGGATCGGGCGTCTCGCCGGTGAGGCGCGACAGGTACTCCGGCAACGCTTTCCCGAAACGCGCCCCGAGTTCGTCGCGGGGCAGCGCCAGCAACTCCCCGATCCGGAAAACGCCCATGTTGGCCAGCCGTTCCACGTTGCGCGCCGGGATCTCCGCACAGACGAGCGGCACGTCGCGCAAGGCGGTGAGCGACGCGTGCGGCACGTCGTCCCCGGGAGGCGGCAGCTTCCCCGAACGCGCCAGGGTCAGCGCCCCGGCGGGGGTGTGCGCGAACGCGACCTGCGCTGCGTGTCCGATGTCCCGGAACAGACGCGCGAGGCCACCGGCGACGGCGTCGACGTTGCCGAAGAGGGCCAGGCTGCCGTGCATGTCGAGCACCAGTCCGTCCGGAGCACAGACGCTGACGTGAGAGGTGTAGCGGTAGGCGGCTTCGGCCAGGCAGTGCAGCCGGTCGAGTTCGGCGGGTTGGTCGCGTTCGAAGTGCCTGAGCCGGGGAACGACGCCATGCGCCGTGGCCAGCGTCGATCCGGGGACGATGCCCGCCTGGCGCGCCTCGACATTGGCAAGCCGCACGCGGCGGTCCTCCACGAGTACGGTAGGGGAGGCGGTCTCCTCGGGATGCCGGCGCTCGAAGATCTCGAGTCCGAGCCGCGGGAAGTGCACTGCGAACCACAGCACTGCCGTCTACCCTCAGCCCCTGATCCCAGCGGCTGCCTGCGCGATGCCGGGAGACGCTCGGCGCCAGGACGCGAACCGTGCCTCCAGGGCCGCGGGCTCGTACCGAACGGGGGCCTGGCCGAATTCGAGCACCAGTCGCGATGTCGCCCACCCGCCGCGGCGCTTCAGCACGGTGATGCCGACCCGGTCACATCGTTCGCTCGGCTCGTCCTCGATGAGGACGCGAAGCTCCGCCATCGAGGGCCTGGCGGACGCGATGGCGGGGCGGAACAGGTTCGCCCACGCGCGGCCCTGTTTCGCGGCGAGCTGAAGTCGGCGGATGCCGGTGGGGCCGAGGCCGGATTCGTCCAGCCAGGCCAGGACGGCGCTCGACGCACCGCTCCCGAGCGCCTGCTCGGTCGCCCACAGCGCTTCGCGCCGGTCCCCCGGATGAATCAGCAGGACGCGCTCGAGATCGATGCCGGAACCCGCGAGCGCCGGCGCATACGGCGTGAACGGCGGCGCGACCCAGGTAATCCAGCGCGCGTCGGACCGGCTCAGTCGCGCGAGCGCGGGAAGCAGCAGACGCAGTTCACCGACGCCCGGGGTGTCGCACAGGACCTCCGCCAGACCGGCGGACGGCCAGCCGCCATCGTGCAGTACGGCGTCGAGTTCCGGAAATCCGGTCGGGTGCCCGGAACGGCTGCTGCTATTTTCGGGACGTACGAGACGACGCGCACGCCAGAGGTCCGGATGATCGAGCACGGCGTTCATCGGGATGCTGTCTTTCCATACAGGGCCGTTCAGATTAACTGTATGAAATACCAGTATCAAGAGGCCGTTGCCGTGTTATTCAAAACCCTCCGGATGCGTCGCCTGCCAGCGCCACAGGTCGGCGCACATCCGGTCGATGTCCCATTGCGCGGTCCAGCCGAGTTCGTCCCGTGCGCGTTCCGGATCGGCCAGGGTGACGGGCGCGTCCCCCGGACGGCGGCCGACGATCCGGTACGGGATCGTCTTCCCGCTTGCCCGCTCGAACGCCCGTATCGCCTCGAATACCGTATGCCCGCGCCCCGTGCCGAGATTGTGCACCGCGAATCCCGGCTTGCGTTCGAGGTACTCCAGGGCGCGGATGTGCGCACGGCCCAGGTCGACGACGTGAAGGTAGTCGCGCACGCAGGTGCCGTCCCGCGTCGGGTAGTCGTTCCCGAACACCTCGAGCAACTCGCGCCGGCCGACCGCCACCTGGGCGATGCACGGCAGCAGGTTCCGGGGCACGCCCGTCGGGTCTTCCCCGATCGCCCCGCTCGGGTGCGCGCCGACCGCGTTGAAGTAGCGCAGGACCGAGACGCGCCAGTCCGGATTGGCGGCGCAGAGGTCCCGCAGCAGTTCCTCCACGATCAGCTTCGTGCGCCCGTAGGGACTGTCCGGCCCGGTCGGGGAACGCTCGTTGAGCGGCGCGACATCCTCCGCGTCGGCGACCCGGTAGACCGTGGCCGAGGAACTGAAGACCAGCGTCCTTACCCCGTGGGCTTCCATGCGCTCGATCAGGCACGCCGTCCCCGCGACATTGGTCCCGTAGTAGCGCAGCGGTTCCTCGACCGATTCGCCGACGGCCTTGAGTCCCGCGAAGTGCATGACGGCGTCGAAGCCGCCGCCCCCGAGCACGCGGTCGAGACAGCCGGCATCGCGGATGTCGCCTTCCGTCCATGCGATCTCGCGATTGGCAAGCGTCCCGAGCGCCGCCATCGCGCGGGGCGACGCGTTCGAGAAATCGTCGAACACGACCGCCTCGTGGCCCGCGGCCAGGAGTTCCAGCACGGTGTGGCTGCCGAGATAGCCGGCGCCGCCGGTGACGAGGACCTTCATCGAGGCGCCGTCAGCCCGCCGGCCGGCCGATGGCGAAGTGATCGAACCCCATCTCCCGGAGCAGGGCGGGATCGTAGAGGTTGCGTCCGTCGAAGATCGCGGGCCTCCTCAGGGACCGCCGGATCGCCTCGAAGTCCGGGCTCCAGAACTCCGCCCACTCCGTGACCACCACCAGCGCGTCGGCGCCTTCGAGGGCCTCGTCCCGGCTGTCGCAGAGGACCAGGTCGTCGCGCGTCCCGTAGATTTCGCGCGCCGCGTCCCGGGCGGCGGGGTCGTAGGCGCGCACGGTGGCCCCCGCGTGCCACAGCCGTTCCATCAGGATCCGGCTCGGCGCTTCGCGCATGTCGTCGGTGTTGGGCTTGAAGGCGAGGCCCCAGAAGGCGAGGGTGCGCCCGGCAAGGCCGTCCTCGAAGTACGCCTGCATCTTGTCGAACAGCAGCGTCTTCTGGCGCGCGTTCACGGCCTCGACGCCGAGCAGCACGTCCACGTCGCAGCCGGCCTGTTCGGCCGTACGGATGAGCGCCCGGAGGTCCTTCGGGAAGCAGGAGCCGCCGTAGCCGATGCCGGGATAGATGAAGCTCGGCCCGATGCGCGGGTCGGAACCGATGCCGCGCCGCACCGACTCGATGTCCGCGCCGAGGCGCTCGGCCAGGTTCGCGAGTTCGTTCATGAGGCTGATGCGCGTCGCGAGCATCGCGTTCGCCGCGTACTTCGTGAGTTCGGCCGAACGGACGTCCATGTGCACGACCTTGTCGCGATTCCGGTTGAACGGCGCGTAGAGGCGCTCGAGGCTCCGGGCCGCCGACGCGCTGTCGCTGCCGATGACGATGCGGTCGGGCTTCATGAAGTCGGCGACCGCGGCGCCTTCCTTGAGGAATTCCGGATTGGAGACGACATCGAAATCCACGGGCACCCCGCGCTCCTCGAGGACGGCCGCGATCCGTTCGCGAACGCGCCCGGCGCCGCCAACCGGGACGGTGGACTTGTCGACGACGATCCTGGGCGTGTCCATGTGCCGGCCGATGGAGGTGGCGACATCCAGCACGTGCCCGAGGTCCGCCGAGCCGTCCTCGTCGGGCGGGGTGGCCACGGCGATGAAGAGGAATTCCCCATGGCCCACGCCGGCCGCGGCGTCCGTCGTGAAGGTCAGCCGGCCCGTCTCGCGCCCGTGCTCCAGCAGCTCCGCGAGGCCGGGCTCGTGGATCGGCACGACGCCGCGCTCGAGGTCCACGACGCGGTCCGCGTTGACGTCCACGCAGACGACCCGGTTGCCCCGTTCCGCGAAACACGCGCCGGTGACGAGCCCCACGTAGCCGGCTCCGAACACGGTGAGATTCATGGCTGCCCCCAGGGAACGTCGGCGCCATCCCGACGGTCAGCGGCGGCCGAAGGTTCGCGGTTTACCGCCCGGTTTGCAATACTCCGCGCGCCTTCGGCACGTCGCCGCCGGCAGCGTACGACCACCAGGAACGAATGCGATTCGACTACGACCTCTTCGTCATCGGCGCAGGCTCCGGGGGCACCCGGGCGGCGCGCATGTCGGCCGGCCTCGGCGCGCGCGTCGCCGTGGCCGAGGAGCGCTATCTCGGCGGCACCTGCGTCAACGTCGGATGCGTGCCGAAGAAGCTCTTCGTCTACGGCTCCCACTACGCGGAGGACTTCGAGGACGGCGCCGCGTACGGCTGGACCAGCGCCCCGCCGACCTTCGACTGGCCGGCGCTGCGGGACAACAAGACCCGCGAGATCGAGCGCCTCAACGGCATCTACCGGAACCTGCTCGAAAGCGCCGGCGCGGAGGTCATCGACGCGCGCGCGGAACTGACCGGACCCCACAGCATCGCGGTCGACGGCCAGACGGTGACGGCGGAGCACGTGCTGGTCGCCACGGGGAGCTGGCCGGGCGTGCCGCCGATACCCGGAGCGGAGCACGCGATCACCTCGAACGAGGCCTTCTACCTCGAGCGGTTTCCGGAGCGCGTCGCGATCGTCGGCGGCGGGTACATCGCCGTCGAGTTCGCCGGCATCTTCCGGGGACTCGGGGCGGAGACGACGCTCCTCTATCGGGGACCGCTCTTCCTGCGGGGCTTCGACGGCGGTGTCCGGCAATTCGTGGCGGACGAACTGCGGCACAAGGACGTCGAGCTCCGCTTCGACACGGGAGTGACCGCGATCGAGCAACATGGTGACGCCTTCGTCGTGCGGACCGCGTCCGGCGAGGCCATGGAGGTGGACCTCGTCATGTACGCCACGGGACGCGCGCCGAACAGCGCCGGCCTCGGCCTCGAGCACGCCGGCGTCAACCGTACGGAGTCCGGGGCGGTCCCGGTCGACACCGGGTATCGGACGAACGTGCCACACATCTTCGCCATCGGCGACGTCACCGGAGGCGTGCAGCTCACGCCGGTCGCGATCGCCGAGGGGATGTGCATTGCCTACAACCTGTTCGGGGGAGAGCGGCGGACGGTGGACTACGAGAGCGTGGCCACCGCGGTCTTCTGCCAGCCCAACATCGGCACGGTCGGCCCGACGGAGGAGCGCGCCCGCGAGCGCTTTCCGGCCCTCCAGGTGTTCGAGTCCACGTTCCGGCCCATGAAACACACGCTCACGGGCCGCGAGGAGCGCACGATGATGAAGCTTCTCGTGGACGGCGACACCGACCGGGTCGTGGCCGCGCACATGGTCGGACCGGAGGCGGGCGAGATCGTGCAGGGCCTGTCCGTCGCGATCAACGCCGGCGCCACCAAGGCGGACTTCGACCGGACCATCGGCATCCACCCGACGGCGGCGGAGGAGTTCGTCACGATGCGGGAGGCGGTTCGATGAAGTGCCGGCGTCTTCGCGCGGCCACGTGTGGCGCGGTGCTGGGTGCTTTCGCGGCCACGGCGGAGTCCCCGCGCAACGCCATCCTGTTCATGGGCGACGGGATGGGCGTCTCGACTGTCACGGCCGCGCGCATCCTCGAGGGACAGCAACTCGGCGGACCCGGCGAAGAGCACTACCTGTCGTTCGAACGGTTCGACCACGTGGCCCTCGTGAAGACCTACAACACCGACGCACAGGTGTCCGACTCCGCCGGCACGATGTCGGCCATCGTCACGGGGGTCAAGACCCGCATGGGCGTGCTGAGCGTCGGTCCGGAACTGGCCCGCGGCGACTGCGCGGGGACCGCCGCCGCGGCGCTGCCGACGCTGGCGGAGGAGGCCGAGGCGGCGGGGATGCGGACCGGCATCGTCACGACGACCACCGTGACCCACGCGACGCCGGCCGCCCTGTACGCCCACGTCTCGGACCGCGACTGGGAATCGGACGCGGGCCTGCCGGCCACCCACGACGGGACCTGTATCGACATCGCGCGCCAGCTCGTCGAGTTCCCGTTCGGCGACGGCATCGACGTGGTGCTGGGCGGCGGCAGGGGAGCCTTCCTGCCTGCGGACGTGGCGGACCCCGAGTACGCGTGGCGCACCGGCAGCCGGCGGGACGGACGTCATCTCGTCGATGAATGGCTCGCGGGAGGGCAGGGCCGCCAGTACGTCTGGAACGACGCGCAGTTACGCGCCGCGAACGCGGATGGCCAGTTGCTCGGCCTGTTCGCGCACTCCCACATGGCCTGGGAGAGAGACCGCGAAGGGGACGTGGCCGGCGAGCCGTCCCTCGCCGCGATGACCCGGGTGGCCATCGAGCGGCTCTCCGGCGGGTCGCGGGGCTACTTCCTGATGGTGGAGGGCGGCCGCATCGACCACGCGCATCACGCCGGCAACGCATACCGGGCGCTCACGGACACGATCGCCTTCGCGGCGGCCGTACGGACCGCGGTCGAGACCACGGACCCGGCATCCACGCTGATCCTCGTGACCGCGGATCACAGCCACACCCTCACCATCAGCGGCTACTCGGACCGCGGCAATCCCATCCTGGGTCACGCGGCAGCGGGAGGCACGCCCCTGACCGACGCCCGGCAGCGGCCCTACACCACGCTGAGCTACGCGAACGGCCCTGGGTTCAGGTCCGTGGACGCCGTGGACGAGGATCCGCTTGCCCCCGACTACAAGCAGCCCGCCACGTGGCCCCTGGCGGCGGAGACCCACGCCGGCGAGGACGTCGCCGCGTACGCGACCGGGCCCGGAGCGGACCGCCTGCGGGGCGTGATGGACCAGCAGGAACTGCACGGCGTGCTGCGCGAGGCGCTGCGGCTCGCCGGAAATCGATGATGGTATAGTCGCCGCGCAATCGGCACGGGAGGGCGCAATGTCGCTTCGCATCACCTTCGATCTCGAGGAGAAGGACCTCGCGTACTTCCGCACCGCCATGAAACGCGCCCAGGAAAGCGCCAAGAGCGCCGCCCCGGACGACGTCATCGGCCGCGCGGAAGCGATGATCGAAGTGGTGCAGGGCGGGAACGTGCCGAACTTCGTCTCGCAGCGCATCGGACGCGTCGCGAGCCTGGTCGACATGCTGCGCGACAGCGAGTGGAAACTGCCGGTCCAGGAACGCCGGAACGTCCTGTCCGCGCTGTCCTATTTCGCCAACCCCGAAGACATCATCCACGACAGCGTGCCGGTGCTCGGCTACCTCGACGACGCGATCATGATCGAACTCATCGTCCGGGAGCTGAAGCCCGAGATCGACGCCTTCGAGGACTTCCGCCGCTACCAACGCGAAGAAGCGTCGCGCAACCGGGACCCGAACGTCACGCGCGACCAGTGGCTGACGCAGAAGCGCCGCGAACTGCACCAGCGCATGCGGCGGCGCCGCCAGACCCGGGTCTCCAAGGCTCCGAGCCGGACGCGCATCCGGCTGTTCTGACCGCCGACCCGGGCGACCGCAGGGTTGCCCCTACGCGAACCGCTTCTCCATTTCCCGGCGCGCCCGGACCGCCTCGACAGTCGGGTCGCATTCGACGTCGTCCCAGCCGACGATCTCTCCCGCGCTGATGTCCCGCCGGCACGTCACGCCGTGTGCCAACCCGATCGGCAACGCGCCGCGCTCGAGTGACTTCGGCGCCGGCAGGAGCTTGCCGTAGACGGTGAACCCGCCCTCGCCGTCGAGCGACTCCCCCGCGGCGATGTCCCGCTTCGCGGTCGCGACGGCATCGCCGACGAAGTCCCGCGCCACGCCCGTCGGGCGGCTGGCCAGGCCGGCGGAGAGGACCGACACGCCGACCTCCAGCCCGATCAGGTGGAACGGCTTGTACATCGCGGAGTAGCGTCCGGAGCTGTCGGTGTTCATGCCGTACTCCCGGAAGCACGCCGCCGCGTAGTCGTTGGGAGCTTCGATCACGACATACACGCCCCAGCGCAGGTCGTTCGGCACCGGACGGCCGTCCCGCTCGAGAGACGAAACGACCTCGACCTGACCCCTGTGATGCAACTGTCCCCCGACCGCCGCCGGCCGCAGCACGTGCGCGAGGTCGTCCCGGCCGCAGGGCGGGAAGCGCAGGCCGTCGGGCGGCGGCGTGAGACCGGTCGCATTCGCGATCGCGGCCATCTCGGTGGCGGACTTGGTGCCGTCAAGGAACGAGTTGAACATCCGGCTGTTCATGCCGGCGGCCCGAGCCTGCTCCGCCGTGAGTCCGTAGTGCTCCCAGACGGTGTCCGGCGTCGAGCCGTGGTAGGAGGGCAGGTACTTGGTCCCCTTGCCGGCGGCCACCACCTCGAAACCGCTGACGCGGGCCCATTCGACCATCTCGCAGGTCAGGGCGGGCTGGTCGCCGTAGGCCATCGTGTAGACGACGCCGGCGTCGCGGGCCTCGGCCGCGAGAAGCGGCCCGGCGAGCACGTCGGCCTCCACGTTCACCATTACCGCATGGCGGCCCGCCGCGAAGGCGGCGCGTGCATGCGCGATGCCCGCCGTGGGGCTGCCGGTCGCCTCGACCATGACATCGACATCGTCGGCAGCGACCGCCGCGACAGCATCGTCGGTGAAGCGCGTCCGGGCGAGGAGGGCGTCGCTCCACCCTACGGTACGGCACGCCGCTCGGGCTCGCTCCGGATCCAGATCCGCGATCACGGACACCTCGAGCCCCTCCGTCGTGGGGACCTGGCTCAGGAACATCGACCCGAACTTGCCGGCGCCCACGAGCGCGACGCGCACCGGCCGGGACGAAGCGGCCCGCTCGCGGAGCTGCTCGTGGAGGTACACGGCGCCCTTCAGGCGACCGCTTCGGAGACCGCGAGTTCGGCGATGCAGTCGTCCGCAAGAGGCTCGATGGGGCGGAAGTCGCGGTGGGCGACCCACTCCGGACGCTTGAAACGCCGGATGTGGTTGTCCACGTGGCAGAGGGAGAGATACACGATGCTGCGGTGCATGGGACTGATGTTCGGGGCGCTCGCGTGCACGAGGGTGGAGGCGAAGACGATCATCGCTCCGGCCGACCCCGTCGGCGCCACGCACCCGCCCTGTTCCGCGAGCCGGGTGACCGTGGCGCGGTCGAGCGTCCACAACGGGTAACTCGTCGTGTCGAGGTCGTGCCCAGCCTTGAACACACCCTCCTTGTGGCTCCGCGGCAGCAGGATCAGGGGACCGTTGGCGGCCGTCACCTCGTCCAGGAACACCGCGATGTTCATCGCCCGCGGCTCCGGCATCTCGTCGTCGCGGTGCCAGGTGCCGAAGTCCTGGTGCCATTGCCAGATGTCGCCGTCGAACGCCGCCTTGGCGTTGACCTTGTACTGGTGCATGTACACCGGCCCGTCCACGAGTTGCATGACCGGTTCGATGAGGCGGGGATGGCGCCCGAGGCGGCGGAACGCCTCGTGATACGTGTGTGCCGCGAACGCGGTGCGCGCGACGCCGCTCGTTTCGCGCCACACCTCCTCGCGCTCCATGGCGTAGACCTCGTCGGCGGCCCGGCGCAGCACCGCGACCTCGTCCGCCGAGAAGCACTCGGGCCAGAACAGGTAGCCCTCCTCGTCGAACCGTGCGAGTTCTGCCGGAGTGAGCTTCATGACGCGCGTCCCACTCTACTCCGTTCCCGGTATACCCGCGACCGCCTCGACCTCGATCAGCAGTTCCGGGGCAACCAGCTTCGACACCTCGACCAGCGTGCTCGCGGGCCGCGCGTCCCCGAAGAACTCGGCGCGCACCGGGTTGATCCGGGCGCGGTCCTCGACGTTCCGCAGGTACACCGTCACCTTGAGCACGTCGGCGAAGCTCGCGCCCTCGGCCTCGAGGATGCGTTTCATGTTGTCGAATGTCGCCCTGGCCTGGGCCGCGACATCCCCCCGGCCGACCACGCGCCCTTGCGCGTCCACCCCCACCATTCCGGAAATGAACAGCAGGTTCCCGAAGCGCACGGCATCGGTGTAGTGGCTGATCGGCTCGCACAGGTTCGGGAGGCGGATCTCTTTTCGCTTCGAGTCGGCCATGGGCTCTCCTCGCGTAGGCCGGTTAGGCTGTGGCCTCAGGCAGCAGCAGGAAGGAACCATGTCCGAACCGACAACAACCGAACAGATCGCTGAAGCCGAATGGCGCCTGAAAGGCTACTGGACGAAGCTCCGGGTGCCGGTAAAGGTGCGGAACGGTTGGAGCGACATCGACGTGTTGGCCTACGCGCCCGAATCCAAGCACCTCGTGATTGCGGAGGTCAAGGCGCAATACGGAAAGAACGTGGTCTTCGGCGGCCCGGCGTCCCACTACTGGACTGAGTTCACGGCGAGATTGCCGCACTATTGTCGCGATGGCGAGATATTCGGCAGCTTCCGCAAGTCGGTGAAGCGTCTCACGGTTCAACTGGTGTCCAACTGGGTCTCGACGCTCCACAAGCCGGACGTAGTCGCTCGCGCCAGAAAAGACGCCGTGGCAGCCGTCGACTTCCGAAACGTGGAGGTGATGCTCGACTCGCACATCGAAGTCCTCGCCAGACTGCTGATGCAGGAACGCGATGCCGAAGTCGGACGCAGGTACGGCCATCCAGTCCTCGACGTGGTTCGGGAAGTGAATCGCTACTTGCATCCAAGCGTAAGACACGCGGGCCGTAGCGGGTCAAGCATCGACAAAACCAAGGCAAGTGCCATCCAGCCGTTGCTACAGGCGCTCGGGGTGGAGTCCTCGGGCGGGTAGCGCCAAGGCGGTCCTCGGCGTGCCGTTCCGAGGATCAGCGCCCCGGACAGCTCGCGCAGATGGCGTAGATGTGCCCGGGGTCGTTCAGGGCATGCAGTTCCTCCACGCCGGCCAGCGCCCGTCGGACCCAGTGCGCCGTCGCGGATTCGGCCAACCCCAGGTTGTCCGCGAAGCGCATGAGCAACTGCTCCCCGGTGGAGAGGGGCTTCTCCACCACCTCCACGCTGTACTCGTCGAGTTCCGCGAGCCGCGCTGCCGCCTCGACCGCCCGCTCGAGGTCCCCCAGGCCGTCCACCAGTCCGAGTTCGAGCGCCTTGCGGCCCGTCCAAACCCGACCTTGGCCCACGGCATCGACGTCTTCGACCGACATGTCCCGCCCACGGGCCACGAGGTTCAGGAAGCGTTCGTACGTGTGGTCGACCGTCGCCTGCAGGATCGTGCCCATCCGTTCGGTCACGCCAGAGAAGAGGTCGTAGGAGTCGCTGAGCGCGCTGCTGCCGACCCCGTCGCGGGTGATCCCGATCGACGAGAAACTCTCCTCAAGGCCGGGGATCATGGAGAAGACGCCGATCGACCCCGTGATGGTCGTCGGCGACGCCCAGATCTCGTCCGCGGTGGCGGAGATCCAGTAGCCGCCCGATGCGGCCACGCCGCCCATCGAGGCCACCACCGGCTTGCCCGCGGTCTGGGCGAGTTCGAGTTCCTGGCGGATCACCTCCGAGGCGAAGGCGCTGCCGCCGGGCGAGTCGACCCGCAGTACGATGGCCTTGACGGCATCGTCTTCGCGCGCGCGCCTGATGAGCCGCGAGGTCGAGTCCGACCCGACGCTGCCGCGGGACTGATCCCCCATCTGGATCGCTCCTTCCGCGACGACGACCGCGATACGGTCGCCGGACGCCGGCAGTTCCGGCCCCGTCGCGCGCAGGTAGTTTGGGAAGCCGGTGCGGGACAGGTCGTCGGCGTCTTCCTCGCCGACCTCCGCGGCCAGGCGCTCCCGCAGCGCTGCCCGGGTCAGCAGTTCGTCCACGAGGCCGTGCTCGAGAGCCGCGCGGGCCGGGTCCCCGCCGACATCCTCAAGGAGCACATCGTACTCGTCGGCGAAGCGCCGTACCGCCTCGGGCGTCATGTTCCGGTTCTCGGCGACGCTGTTGACGTAGCTGCCCCAAAGGTCGGTGACCAGCGCCAGGTTTGCCTCGCGCGCCTCGGGCGACATGTCCGGTCGCGTGAAAGGCTCGACGGCCGCCTTGTAGGTTCCCACGCGGAACACGTGCACGTTGACCTTGAGCTTGTCGAGCAGCCCGGAATAGTAGTCCCGGTACATGCCGTACCCCGGCAGCATGACCTGCCCGAAGGGGTGCAGGTAGACCTCGTCGGCGAAGCTCGCCAGGAGGTAGCGGTCCTGCGTGTAGTTTTCGCTGGAGGCGATCACCTTCTTCCCCGCGTCCTGAAACGCGCGGATGGCGGCGCCCAGCGACTCGACGTGCGCGGTGCTGACGTACCAGAGGCCGGAGAGGTCCATCGAGAGCACGGCGACGCGGTCGTCGCTCGTCGCCCGCTCGATGGCACGGAGCAGGTCCGCGGCGGCGACCTGGCCCGACCCGCCGACCCCCAGCAACGCCGGTACCGGATCCGGAGTGCCCGTCTGCTCGACAATGGCGCCCTTGGGCGCGACCACCAACGCGGTGTCGTCGGGAACGTCCGGCCCCTGGCTCCCGCCCATCAGAACGGCGGCGACGAAGGCCAGCAGCAGGAGGCCCACGAACAGGTTGGCGATGGCGACCCGGAGGAACGCAAACGCGCGGGCAACGCCCGCGAAGAATCCGCGCATCGTGTTTCGTACGGACATGGAGCACCGTGGCGTAGGCAGGAACGCACATTTTCGGGGGTCGCCGGGCCCCCCGCAAGCGGGCGTCGCCGCTCTGTCGCACGCCGGGGTTGCGGCTGGGGTATACCCGCGTCGTTCTCCGGCGTGTTTCCGTCCCCGTTCCCGCCGGTGTTTCCGAGGAAACGCAACCGGCCGGCCTCCGGCTCCGGCGGAGGCATCCACCTTTTCCGCTAACATGGCCCGATGCGCGACGGCATCCTGTGGACGTGGCCGGAACTCTGCAAGGCGGTCGGCGCGGACGCGGTCGACGGACCCGCTGTCCGCGGCATCGACATCGACTCGCGCAAGCTCGCTCCGGGCGACCTGTTCGTCGCGCTGAATGGGGATCCCGGACCCAGGTTCCCTGGCGCGCGGCCTTCCCCGCGCGACGGCCACGACTTCGTCGAAGCGGCATTCGCCGCCGGCGCCGCGGGTGCGCTGGTGCATCGCGACGCCTCCGGCGAAGGGCCCCGGCTGGAGGTCCGCGATACTCTCGCCGGACTCTGGGACCTGGGCCGAGCGGCACGGGCACGGACCGACGCGCGCGTCGCCGCGATCACCGGCAGCAGCGGCAAGACGACCGCCAAGACGTTCCTCGCGCAGGCGCTCGGGGCGTTCGCGACGGCGGGCAGCCTGAACAACCACCTCGGCGTGCCGCTGTCGCTGGCCCGCACGCCCGCCGACGCGCGCTTCGCCGTCTACGAGATCGGCACCAACCACCCGGGCGAGATCGCGCCCCTGTCGCGCCTCGTGCGGCCGGACGTGGCGGCGGTCCTCAACGTGCATCCCGCGCACATCGAGTTCTTCGACGGGATCGACGCGCTGCGGCGGGAAAAGCTCTCCATCGCGGAGGGACTGCATCCCGGCGGCACGCTCGTGTGTCTCGACGCGCTGGACCGAACCGGCCTCGATGCCGGGCTACGCGCGATGACCTTCGGCGAAGGCGCCGGCGCCGACGTGCGGCTCGCGTCCTTCGATGGACGCCAGGCGAGAATCGAGACGCCGTCCGGAACCGTGCGCGCCAAGGTCCCGGGAGGCGGAATGCACCGGGCACTGTCCCTGACTGCCGTGACGGCGGTGCTGGTGGCCTTCGACGAGGACCCCCGGAGACTGGCGGACGTCGCGGACGACGCCGTCCCGGCGGGGCGCGGCAACCGCATCGAGGCGGGGCAGGTCACGCTCATCGACGACAGCTACAACGCCAACCCGGCGAGCATGTCCGCGGCACTCCGCGATCTCGCGGGACAGCGGCGCGCAGGCCGAAGGGTCGCGCTCCTCGGCGAGATGCTCGAACTCGGCGAAGACTCCGAGCGGCTGCACGCGGCGCTGGCGCCGCTGTGCGCCCGCATCGATCGCGTCCTTTGCGTCGGCGCCGGGATGCGGGTGCTCCATGACCGCCTCGATGCGGAGCGGCGGCTCGGCTTCGTCGAGTCACCGGACGACCTCGACCCCGTCGCGCTGGCCGCGGCGCTCGAGCCCGGCGATGTCGTCCTGCTGAAGGGCTCCAACCGGGTTTTCTGGGCGCGCGACTTCGCGGCGCGGCTGCGCGATGCCCTGCGCGCCCGTGCGGTATGATGGCCGCGTGCCACACGCGACCGCGACGCGTACGCGGAACCTGAGATGATCGTTGACGCCCAGGGGCGCCGTTTCCGCAACCTCCGGGTCAGCCTCACCGCCGCCTGCAACTACGCGTGCACGTACTGCGTGCCCGACGGCAAGCGCCTGCAGGCCGCGGAACGCGAACTCTCCGGGGACGGTCTCGTCCGAGCGGTACGCCTGCTCATCGCCGCCGCCGGCATCGAGAAGCTCCGGATCACCGGCGGCGAGCCACTGCTCTCGCCGAAGTTCGACGTCTTCCTCCCGGCGGTCATGGAACTGCCCCTGTCCGACGTCGCGGTGACGACGAACGGCCAGTTCCTGCTGCGCAAGGCACCGCTGATCGTCGCGGCGGGGCTGAAACGCGTCAACGTGAGCCTCGACACGCTCGACGCCGACCGTTTCCGGCACATCGCCCGCTCGGGCGACCTCGCGACGGTGCTCGCGGGCATCGACGCGATGCTCGAGGCCGGGCTCAAGGTGAAGGTCAACATGGTGCCTATGCGGACCGCGAACGCCGACCAGATCGTCCCCATGCTCGACTACTGCCTCGACCGCGGCATCGAGCTGCGCTACATCGAGCTCATGAACATGGGCCACCTGAAGCACGCCGCCCGTTACCAGCGCGACTTCATCGGCATGGACGACATCCTCGGCGCCATCGGCGAGTGCTTCGAGTTCACCCGCACCGACGCCCCCTACGACTCGACGTCGATCCGCTATCGCGTCCCGGGGCGCGGCCACTTCGGCATCATCGCGAACGAGAGCGAGCCCTTCTGCAGTTCCTGCACGCGCCTGCGCCTCTCTTCCAACGGCCTCCTCTACGGCTGCCTCTCGAACGCCAGGCACCACGACATCCGCGATCTCCTCGAGGCGCCCGAGCACCTTGCCCTCATGCGGCTGCAGAGCGTGCTGACCCGCGCGCTCGGCGACAAGCAGTCGGTGTTCACGGGCGAGGTGACCGTGATGAAGTTCATCGGCGGGTGAACTCCGCGCCGGTGGGCCACCTGCCGTGGCCGTCTCCCCCGGCATGAACGCGTTCCAGGACCTGCTCGACGCCGCCGGCAACCGCCGGCTGCCACCCGTGCACACCTGGCATCCAGAACGCGTCGGCGACATCGATATCCGCATCGCCCCGGACGGGCGCTGGTTCCACGAAGGCATGGAGATCAAGCGGGAGCGGCTCGTCGCACTGTTCTCCACAGTGTTGCGCCTGGACCACGACGGCTACTGCCTGGTGACACCGGCGGAGAAGCTCCGGATCGTCGTGGAGGACGCGCCGTTCGTGGCGATCGACATGGAATCCGACGGGGCGGGGCGCGCGCGGCGCCTGATCTTCACGACCAACGTCGGCGACCACGTGCTCGCCGACGCGGCGCACCCGATCGAGGTCGAGGAGCGCGCCGGAGAGCCGCGTCCCTACGTGACGGTCCGCGGCGGACTGCGCGCCCGCCTGACGCGTAGCGTGTTTTACCGGCTGGCGGAGCTCGGGACGCCCGCCGGTGAGGAACTCGAGGTATGGAGCGCGGGCAGGCGTTTCGTGCTGGGGCCGCTGGAGTGATCGGGCCTATTCGCGACGGAGTGGGTTCCGCTCAGCGACATGGACTCACCACATGCAAGTAGGAGTTTCGGACCATCCATTTGAGATGTTGGCTGAAGGCCGCTTTCGACATGGGTTCACGATTGCGTGGCATCCAGTTGCCGTCGCGGAACAGATCATGGCCCACTCTCGGGCCGTCTCGGAGTGCCTCGTGGGTCCTGGCCCTCCTACCCACCGGAGGCAGGCCCTTTTCGTGTGTCGGGTATTCGCCGTGTTTGACGTACCTTGCATCCAAGGCCCGCTCTCGAATGAGGGCGTAACCCTCGTCGCCGGTAACGTACTCTTCCGCCATCGTTTGCCTCCTCCTCGTCCGACGCAAACGTGCTCCTCGTGTTCACATGTTCGGGTAGTTCGGCCCGCCCGTCCCCTCCGGCACCACCCAGTGGATGTTCTGCGCCGGATCCTTGATGTCACAGGTCTTGCAGTGCACGCAGTTCTGGGCGTTGATCTGGAAGTGCGGCGCGCCGTCCTGCTCCACCACCTCGTAGACGCCCGCCGGGCAGTACCGCTGGGCCGGTTCGTCGAACGTCGGCAGGTTGTCGCGGATCGGCAGGTCCGGGTCCCTGAGGGTCAGGTGGCAGGGCTGGTCCTCCTCGTGGTTGGTGTTCGAGAGGAACACCGAGGAGAGCTTGTCGAACGACAGCACGCCGTCCGGCTTCGGGTAGTCGATCGGCTTGGCGTCGGCGGCGGGTCTGAGTTGCGCGTGGTCGGGGTGGGGTTCCTCGAAGGTGAAGCCCATGCGGCCACGGGCAATGCGCTGGTCGAACCAGGCGTACGCCGCGCCCGGCAGGGTGCCGAGCCGGTGGACCATCGGCGCCACGTTGCGGGAGCGGTGGAGTTCCTCGAAGAGCCAGGAACTCCGGAAACGTTCATCGAAGTCCCCAAGTCCGTTCCCCGGCTCCCCGCCGCGGCCGAGTCCGTCGAACACGGTCTCTGCGGCCAGCATGCCCGACTTCATGGCGGTGTGCGAACCCTTCACCTTGAGCTGGTTCAGGAAGCCCGCGTCGTCGCCGATCAGCATCCCGCCCGGGAAGGTCGTCTTCGGCAACGCCTGCAGGCCGCCCTTGACGACGGCCCGCGCGCCGTAGGCGACCCGCGTGCCGCCCTCGAGCGCTTCCGCCACCACGGGGTGATGCTTGTAGCGCTGGAACTCGTCGAAGGGACTCAAGTGCGGGTTGCGGTACGACAGGTCCACGATCAGCCCGACGGAAACCTGGTGGTTCGGAAGGTGATACAGAAAGGCGCCGCCTCCCGTCCCGCGGATCGCCGTGTGCCCCAGGGGCCAACCGAGGGTGTGTACGACCCGCCCCGGGACGTGCCGCTCCGGGTCGATGTCCCAGAGTTCCTTGAGCCCGATGCCGTAGTGCTGCGTCCCCGTCGCGAGGCCGTAGCGGGCCATCAGCTCCTTGCCAAGGTGCCCCCGGCAACCTTCCGCGAACAGGGTGTACGCGGCGCGTAGTTCGAACCCGGGCTGCCATGCGGCCTTGCGCTCGCCACTGGCCGAGATCCCCATGTCCCCCGTGGCGACGCCGACCACGCGTTCGCCCTCGTAGAGCACTTCGGACGCCGCGAACCCCGGGAAGACGTTGACGCCGAGCGCCTCGGCCTGCTCGCCGAGCCAGCGGCAGAGGTTGCCGAGCGACAGCGCGTACTTGCCCTCGTTGCGCATCTCCACGGGCAGGGCGAAGCGGGGCGCTTTCAGGCGGTTCCTGTCGTTGGGGAGGTAGTAGAAGAGGTCCTCGGTCACGGGGTTGTCGAGCGGCGCGCCCCGCTCGGCCCAGTCCGGATACAGCTCGCCCAGGGCCCGCGGCTCGAAGACCGCGCCCGAGAGGATGTGGGCTCCGATCTCGGAACCCTTCTCGACGAGGCAGACGGAAACCTCCCGACCGGACGCCTCGCCGAGCTGCGCAAGCCGGATCGCCGCCGCCAGGCCCGCGGGGCCTCCCCCGACGACCACGACATCGAAATCCATGGACTCACGCTGCGCTTCGGACACGGGAACTCCTCGGGAAACCGCGATTGGCAGTATAGCCCCCGGTGGCCGCACGGTTGTCGCACCGGGTCCAAACGGGGAGAATACCGCGCTCGCCGCGGCACGCCCAAAACCGTTCGAGGAGTTCATGAAAGTACTGGTTCCCGTGAAGCGCGTGGTCGACGCCAACGTCAAGGTGCGCGTGAAACCGGACGGCACCGGCATCGACCTTACCAACGTCAAGATGGCCGTCAACCCGTTCTGCGAGATTGCCATCGAGGAGGCGGTGCGGCTCGTCGAGGCAGGCGTCGCGGAGGAGGTCATCGCCGTGTCCGTCGGCGGTGCCGCGTGCCAGGAACAGCTCCGGACGTGCCTCGCGCTCGGCACCGACCGCGCCATCCTCGTCGAGACGGACGAGGACCTGCAGCCGCTCGCCGTCGCGAAGATCCTGCAAGCGGTCTACGAGCGGGAAGGACCCGAGATCGTCATCTTCGGCAAGCAGAGCATCGACGGCGACAACGGCCAGACCGGCCAGATGTTCGCGGCGCTCACCGGCTTGGCCCAGGGAACGTTCGCCTCGGAACTCACGGTCGCCGACGGCAAGGCGCAGGTGGTCCGCGAGGTCGACGGCGGCCTGCAGACGGTGTCCCTGAGCTTGCCGATCGTGGTCACGACGGACCTCAGGCTCAACGAGCCGCGCTACGCCTCCCTGCCCAACATCATGAAGGCGCGCAAGAAGCCCCTCGACGTCACGACCCCCGACGCGCTCGGCGTCGACGTCGCGCCCCGCTTCGAGGTGCTCAACGTCGAGCCGCCTCCCGGACGGTCCGCGGGGGTTCTCGTCGAATCCGTCGATGAACTCGTGGAGAAACTGAAGAGCGAAGCAAAGGTGATTGAATAATGGGCACTCTTGTCGTTGCCGAACACGACGGCCAGGCGCTGCGCCCGGTCACGCTGAACGTCCTCGCCGCGGCGCTCGAGATCGGCGGCGAGATCGACCTGCTGGTCGCGGGAGAGGACTGCGGCGCGGTCGCCGAGGCCGCGGCTTCGGTCCCGGGCATCGCCCGCGTGCTGTGCGCGGACGATGCCGCCTACGCGCATCATCTCGCCGAGAACATGGCGCTCCTGATCGCCGAACTGGGCGCCTCGTACGACCACATCCTCGCGGCGCACACCACCACGGGCAAGGACTTCCTGCCGCGCGCGGCTGCGCTCCTCGACGTCGCGATGATCTCGGACATCATCGCGGTGGACAGCCCCGACACTTTCAAGCGGCCGATCTACGCCGGCAACGGAATCGCGACCGTGCGGTCGGACGACGCGAAGAAGGTCATCTCGGTACGCGGCACGGGCTTCGACCCGGCGCCGGAGGAGGGCGGCAGCGCCCCCGTTGAGGCAGTATCGGGCGGGCACGACGCGGGCATCTCGGAGTTCGTGGGCGAGGAACTCGCCAAGTCCGAACGCCCGGAACTCACCGCGGCCCGGGTCGTCATCTCCGGCGGCCGCGGCATGCAGAACGGCGACAACTTCAAGCTCCTCGAAGGGGTGGCGGACAAGCTCGGGGCCGCGGTGGGCGCCTCACGCGCCGCCGTCGACGCCGGCTTCGTCCCGAACGACATGCAGGTGGGGCAGACGGGCAAGATCGTCGCGCCCGAGCTCTATATCGCCGTCGGCATCTCCGGCGCGATCCAGCACCTCGCCGGCATGAAGGACTCGAAGGTGATCGTCGCCATCAACAAGGACGCCGACGCGCCGATCTTCCAGGTGGCCGACTACGGCCTGGTGGCGGACCTCTTCAACGCCGTACCCGAGCTGGACGCGGCCCTGTAGGACGGCTCTCATTCCGACCGAGGATCTTCGGCATCGGAGGACAGGGACTGCCCCGGGGTGAAATAGAAGAGCTTGGCGCCCTTGGGCGCCTCGGGTTTGTGCCAGATCCCCTTGGGTATCACGAATGCAGACCCCGAAGGCGCCACATGGCGATGAGGTCCGCCCTCATCCAGGAGGGTTATCTCCGCTTCTCCTTCCATGATGTAGAAGAACTCATCGGTGTCCGGGTGCATCTCCCAGCCTGGATTCTTGCCGGTGACAGCAACCGTGCCGAAGGACTGTCCGTTGAACGAAAGGAGGTCCAGGAAGGTGGCCTCGGGATGCTCTTCAAGGAAGGACAGGACGTTCACGATCTCCACGATACCTCCTCCGCGTCATCTCGGTGTGCGTTTACCCGTGTACCAGGTCACCGGCCGGGCGTCCGCGTCCACCCGGTCCGCCACGTCGAGCACCATGGCGAACAGGGCCATGCGCACCAGGACGCCGTTGTCGGTCTGCCGGAAGATCGCCAGGTTCGGGTTGGCGTTCAGGTCCTCGTCCAGTTCCTGGGCCTGGGACCGCGAGTCCCGGGGCAGGGGATGCATGATCACCGTGTTCGGCTCGCAGTGCTCGGTGTAGATCGCCTCGTTCAGCCGGAACAACCCGCGGTAGCGGTCCGCCTCCTCCTGCGACGGAAAACGCTCCTCCTGGGTGCGGGTGACGTAGACGATGTCCACGTGGTGGATCCCGGCCTCCAGTTCGTGACCTTCGTTGACGGCGTGATCACGCGCCCGGAGCGCCGCGGCGATCTCCGGGGAGACCTCGAGACCGGGAGGCGATACCAGGTTGAAGGTCACCGCGTCGAACAGCCCCAGGAGCTTGCACAGCGAGTGCACGGCCCGGCCGTACTTCAGGTCGCCGATCAGCGCGATGCGCAGCCCGTCGATCCCGCCGCCCCGGGCGTGCATCTCCTTGCGCACGGTGTACAGGTCGAGCAGCGCCTGGCTCGGATGCTCGTTCGGACCGTCGCCGCCGTTGATCACGGGTACGCGGGAGGCCTCGGCGAAAGCCCCGACGGAACCGGGTTCCGGATGCCGCATGACGATGACGTCGCTGTAGCCGGAGAGCACGCGGGCCGTGTCGTGCAGCGACTCGCCCTTGGCGAAGGAGGTCTCCCGGATCTCGGTGGTCTCGCGGACCTCGCCCCCGAGCAGGTTGAAGGCGCTGCCGAACGAGATGCGCGTGCGCGTGCTCGGCTCGAAGAACATGTTGGAGAGGATCGCGCCCTGCAGCACGCGCGTGATGCGCTCCCGGCGCGCGAACGGTTCCATCGCGTCGGCCACGTCGAAGAGCCGCTCGACATCCGCCCGCTCGAACTGGTCGACCGAGAGGATGTCCTGTCCGACGAAATTCACCCGGGTGCGGGAGCGGCTCGCATCCCCGACGATTCTATCGCCATGGCGCCGTCTCCGGGAACGATCGGCGCCCCTCCGACGCGTCAGAAACCTACGCGCACGCCCAGGGAAGCGGTGCGGTCCCTGTTCGGCCGGGCTCCGTACGGATGCCTGCCGAGCAGGTCACGGGCCCCCGTGAGGTTGTCTACCCGGGCAAGCAGCGCGACGCGTTCGCTCACCGCCCACGATCCGGACACATCCACCGTCAGCGTGGCGTCCGTAATCTCGAAGCGTCCGCAGGATGCCCGGACGCACACGGCGTCGACGTAGTGCACGCCGGCATAGGCTTCGAACGCACCCCGCAGCCACCCGACCGTGGCGTGCGCCTGCCACTCCGGAATGTACGGAATGGGGTCGCCCCGGCCAACGTCCCCGAAGAAGTCGGTGTCCGCGATGTCGGAGTCGAAGTGCGCGTCGATCCAGGTCACGTCGAGGTCGAGCGGCATCGCGAATCCGCGGGCCTCGACCAGTTCGGTCCCGAACTGGAACTCGATGCCCCGCACGGTCGCGGCATCGCCGTTGAACGCGTCGCCGATGTCGCAGTCGGCGCCCGACGACGCCGTACACTCGCCGAGCAGGTTGTCGTAGTCGCTCAGGAACGCCGTCGCCTCGAACCGCGTCCGCGCACCCGCGCGGCGTACGCCGAACTCGAAGTTGACCGCTTCCTCCTCGTCGACGTCCGGCGCGTTGCTCGGCGCCGTAAAGCCCTTGTGCACGCCGGCGAAGACGCGTAACGCCTCGTTGGCCCGGAAACTGACGCCGACGCCGGGCAGCCACACCCGCGTCGTGTTCTCACGCGTGTCGCGGAAGTTGGCGCGCGCCCGCGACGCCGGGTTCGACGTGCGGCCGGCCCGGGTCTCGTAGCGGGTGCGGCGTTGGTCGATGTCCTCGTAGCGCAGGCCGGGCGACACCGTCCAACGGCCGAACTCGATCCGGTCATGGACGTACAGCGCCACCGCACGGGCTTCCTGCACCCGGTTGCCGGCGTTCCCGAGCAGCCCCGGGGCGTCCAGCACCAGGCGTCCATCCTCCTGGTGGTACGTGCTGTTCCGCTGCAGCCGGTCCTCTTCGTCCTCGTGCCGGCGCAGGCCCACCTCGATCGCGTGCCGCGTCGCGCCGAGGGCGGCGTCGGTCTCGAAGGCGAACTGCACGCCCCGGGAGTAGTACTCGCGCGCGTTCGAGCGCAATTGGATGCTCCCCGGGGCCGTGTCGGCCTCGCCATGCAGAATGGCCCGAAGCTCGTCCGTCGTGCGCCCGCCGAGACCCTCTCCGCGGTTGACCGCGCGGATGACGTTGAACCAGCTCGTCCGCGAGAACGCCCCGGCATCGGCGCTGCCACCGAAATCGATTCCTTCGGTCTTGAACCAGTCGCGCTCGTGCTCGTTCAGGTAGGCGGTGGACGTGAACCGCGTGTCGCCCGTCAGATCGTAGTCGTAGCGCAGGATGACCTGCTCGTGCGCCGTCTCGATGCGGTCGAGCGCGGACAGGCCGTAGCGCCGAAACGGGTCGGCGGCGAAATCGCGGTCGGCGAGACCGAGATAGCTCTGGTCGGACGCCTGGTCCGCCGCCTGCAGCTTGAGTTCGACGCCGTGGCGGGAGTCCCGCGGGGCATAGCGCAACTTGACCGTGTAGTCGCGCACGTCGAGGCCAGTATCCCCCCGGCTTCCGTCTATGTCCTGGAAGCCGTCCGAGAACCACTGGTGGGTCTCCACGAGGAAACCGAAACCGGCGTCGGTCACGCCGCCATAGGTGGCGTGCGCCCGCCAGGTCGCGTCCTCGCCGGCGGATGCGGCGAACGACCCCGCGCGCGCGGCGGGGATGGGTGTGGAGAGCATGTTGAGCGCGCCGCCGATCGTGTACGGGCCCTGGGTGATGGCCGAGGGTCCCTTGAGGATCTCGAAGGCATGCATGCGGCCGGCCGTGGGGAAGTAGTACGCGGAAGGGGCGGAGTAGGGCGCGGGAGCGATGAGGACGTTGTCCTCGAGCAGGGTGATGCGACCGCTCCGTTCGCTCGCCACGCCGCGGATGCTGATGTTCGGACGCAGCCCGTAGCCGTCCTCCACCTGCACGGAGACGCCCGGGGTCTGGCGCACGATCCGCTGGATGTCGGCGTAGCCGAAGCGCTGCAGCACCTCCTGGCCGATGACGTCTGCGGCGCCGCCGAGGCCGTTCACGTCGTCGCGGGTGCCGACGATGGTCATCTCATCGTGGAAGGGCTCCGCGTCGCGCTCCCCGACCCGATCTCGCTCCACGGCATCCCCGCGCGCGTGCAGCGTGGCCAGCGCCAGGGCGGCGCTCCAGAACATTGGATGACGGTAAACGGTGGGCCTCCCGGGCATGAATGGCTTCCCTGTTTCACGGCCCGCGAGCCGACCGTTGCGGAAACTAACGCAAATGCGAACGATTCGCAATTGTTGTTCCCCAACCGGTCCACGTCCCCGCCGACTGCTATGATCGCGCTCCCCGGCAGGGACCGCGTCACTATGGTCGACTACGCAACCGACGAGCCGCTGTTCGCGCGCCTCCCGTTCGCCTTCGCGCGGCGTTTCGGCGTCGCGTTCGACGGTTCGCCTCCGGCCGGCGACGGCAGCGTCCCGCTGGTCTGCCGCCAGGTTCCGTCGCTCACGACCCTCGCGGAGGTCCGCCGTTTCGCGGGGTGCCGCCTGACGCTGGACGTCATCGGCGAAGAACGCTTCGAGACGCGTCTGGCCGAGATCTACGCGGGGGACACCCTCGAGGCGAAGGAAATGGTCGAGGGGCTCGGCGACGACCTCGATCTCGCCCGCCTCGCCGATTCGGTCCCGGAGACCGAGGACCTCCTGGAACAGGAGGACGACGCCCCGATCATCCGCCTCATCAACGCGCTCCTTGCCGAAGCGATCCGCGAGGACGCTTCGGACATCCACATCGAGACCTTCGAGCGCGATCTCGTTGTGCGGTTCCGTGTCGACGGCGTCCTGCGCGAGGCGGTCCGCCCGAAACGCGCCGTCGCTTCGCTTCTCGTGTCGCGCATCAAGGTCATGGCCAAGCTCGACATCGCGGAGAAGCGCGTGCCGCAGGACGGGCGCATCGCGCTCCGGATCGGTGGGCGCGAGGTGGACGTGCGGGTGTCCACCCTGCCTTCGGCCCACGGCGAACGGGTGGTGCTGCGGTTGCTCGACAAGCAGGCCGGGCGCCTGACGCTGCCGAATCTCGGCATGCGGGCCGACGTCCTGGAGCGGCTGCGGGAGGTGGTGCACCGGCCGCACGGGATCTTCCTGGTGACGGGACCGACCGGCTCAGGCAAGACGACCACCCTCTACGCGTCGCTGACCGAACTCAGCACGCGCACGATGAACATCCTCACGATCGAGAACCCGATCGAGTACAACCTGACGGGGATCGGCCAGACCCAGGTGAACGAGAAGGCGGACATGACCTTCGCGCGCGGGCTCCGCGCCATCCTGCGCCAGGACCCGGACGTGGTCATGGTTGGCGAGATCCGGGACCTCGAAACCGCGGAGATCGCCATACAGGCGAGCCTGACCGGACACCTCGTCATGTCGACCCTGCACACGAACACGGCGATCGGCGCGGTCGTGCGCCTCGTCGACCAGGGCGTGGAGCCGTTCCTCGTCGCCTCGAGCCTCGTCGGCGTGCTGGCGCAACGACTGGTGCGCAAGCTCTGCGAGGAATGCAAGGTCGAGGCGGAACCCGATGCTTTCGAACGCCGGTTCCTCGGGGAAACCGGCGCCGCCACCGTGTATCGGGCCGTCGGCTGCGAGGCCTGCGGCCAGTCCGGGTACCGCGGCCGCACGGGCATCTACGAGCTCGTCGTCCTCGACGACCGCATGCGCGAACTGATCCATGACCGGGCCTCCGAGCAGGCGCTGTCGCAGTACGCCCGCACACGCTTCCCGGGCATGCGCGAGGACGGTCGGGCGAAGGTGCTCCAGGGACTGACCACGGTGCAGGAAGTGCTGCGCGTGACGCTCGAGGATCAGGCCGCGGTCCCGGGAGCGTCCTGACTTGGCCGCATTCGAGTTCGTCGCCCTCGACGAACGCGGGCGTCGCCGGCGCGGCGTCCGGGAGGGAGACAGTCGGCGCCAGGTGCGCCAGGTGCTGCGCGAGGAAGGCCTGACCCCGCTGTCGGTCGACCAGACCGTAGAGCGCTCGGGCGGGACGTTGCGGTGGTCGTTCGGCCGCGGCATGTCGCTCCTCGAGCTCGCGCTGTTCACCCGGCAGATGGCCACGCTCGTCGCCGCCGCGCTGCCGATCGAGGAGGCGCTGCACGCCGTCGCGCAGCAGACCGAGAAGCGGCGCGCCGGGGCAATGATCATGGCCGTGCGGGGCCGCGTCCGCGAGGGCTACCCGCTGGCGTCGGCGCTGGCGGAGTTCCCTTCGACGTTCCCGGACATGTACCGCTCGACCGTCGCCGCCGGAGAGCAGTCCGGATTCCTGGATGTGGTGCTCGAGAACCTGGCGGACTATATCGAGGCCCGCTTCGAGTCCCGCCGCAACGTCGAGATGGCGCTCTTCTACCCGGCGCTCCTGCTGGTGTTCGCGCTGCTCATCGTGGGCGCTCTGCTCATCTACGTCGTGCCCGACATCGTCCGGGTCTTCGACGACACCGGCGAGCAACTGCCATTCCTGACGCAGGTGATGATCGCCGTCTCGGAGTTCCTGCAGGCCTGGCTCTGGCTCGTCGCGGTCGGCGCCGCGCTGTTCGTGCTCGGGCTGCGCAGGGTGCTGGCCCAGCCCCGCATCCGGTCCGCCTGGGACCGGCGCAAGCTGGCCTTGCCCATCGCCGGTCGCATCGTCCGGGGCGGGAATGCGAGCCGGTACGCGAGCACGCTGTCGATCCTCACGTCGAGCGGCGTACCCCTTGTGGAAGCCATGCGCATCGCCGGCGAAGTGGTGACGAACCAGTGGCTGAAGGGACGCCTGGACCATGCGACCGCCCGCGTCAGCGAGGGGGCGAGCCTCAAGGTGGCGCTCGAGTCCGCGGGACACTTCCCGCCGATGTTCCTCCACATGATCGGGAGCGGCGAGGCGAGCGGCGAACTGGACACGATGCTGCGCAAGGTCGCGCAGTACCAGCAGCAGGAGCTCGAGCGCCTGGTGACGACCCTCGTGCGCCTCTTCGAACCGATGATGATGCTGTTCATGGGGGTGCTGGTCATCGTCGTGGTATTGGCGATACTGTTGCCCATCCTCAGCATGAACCAACTTGTGGCCTGAACACATGAACACCGGAAAGCAGGACTCGGCCCCGAAGCCCTCCCGGGGTTTCACGCTCATCGAAATCATGGTGGTGATCGTCATCATCGGCATCATCGGCGCGCTGTTCGTGCCGAACATCATCGGCCGCGGCGACCAGGCCCGGCGCACCGCCGCGGAGACGGACCTCCGCAGTATCGGCATGACCCTGGACATGTACCGCCTGGACAACGCCCACTATCCGTCCACGGAGCAAGGCCTCGAGGCGCTCATCTCGAAGCCCGGCGGATTCCCCGAGCCGCGCAACTACAACCCGGACGGTTACGCCAAGCGGCTCCCCACCGACCCCTGGGGCAACCCCTACGTCTACGTCGGTGTCGACCGCAGCTTCGAGTTGTACTCGTTGGGCGCCGATGGCGTGGACGGCGGGGAGGGCGGGGGAGCCGACATCCGATACCGCGACCTGTAGCGCGCCCGGGGCGCCCGGCATAGGTGCCCGTATCCCGCATGAAAGCGGCGCCACGCGGTTTCACGCTCCTCGAGCTGGTGGTCGTGCTCGGCATCGTCGGCGTGCTCGCCGGGGTCGTCGTACTCAGTTTCGTCGGCGCCGACCGCGAACGGAACCTGCAGACCGAAGCCATGCGCCTCGCGGCGCTGGTGGAACTCGCACGCACCGAGGCCACGATGCGCAACGCCCGCATGGGCCTCTTCGTCGACGCCGACGCGTACGCCTTCGCCACCTTCGACCCCGAGACGGGCGACTGGACGCGTCCGGAGGAGGGGCCCTTCCGCCTGCGGACCGCCCCGGAAGGCGTGTCGTTCTCGGCGGCTACGGAAAGCCAGGAGTTACCGGCCGACCCCGCCCCACGCGGCGATCGCCGCACACTGCCCGACATCCTGATCTTCGCGAGCGGAGAACAGACTCCGTTCACCGTCGAGGTCGTTCCGGCCTGGGGGTCCACGCCATGGCGGGTGCACTCCGACGGCATTCAGCGCACCGTGGCGACCCGCCCCGGTGAGGACGCCGCATGAAACGGGGCCGCGGCTTCACGCTGATGGAGCTCATGGTGGCGCTGGTCGTCGTCGCCACCGTGGCCACCGCCGTGTACCTGCGCAGCGGCGAGACAATGGGCCAGATCGCCGTTCTCGAACAGCGCACGCTCGCGCGCTGGGTCGCCGAGAACGAGATCGAACGCGCGCGGCTCGAACGCCACGCCGCCGGCGAGGAGGCGATACCCGTCGCATCGGGGTCGACGCGGCGCCGGGTGACGCTGGGAGGACGGGAGTGGTCCGTCGTGGCCACTACCAGCGCCACGTCGCACCGGTGGTTGCGCCGGGTGGAGTACACGGTGTTCGTCCTCGAGGACGGTGACGAGTTCGGCCCGGTGGACCAGGTCACGGCTTTCGTCGGGCAGTACTGATGTCCATCGGCGCGCGCTCGCGGACCCCTCCACCCGCCGGCTTCACCCTCCTGGAGATGCTCGTCGCGCTCGGCGTATTCGCCGTCATCGGCCTGCTCTCGGCACAGATCGTCACGCAGATGGTCGACGTCAACGAACTGACCCGGGCGCGCGCGGATCGCCTGGTGGAAGTGCAGCGCGCGGTGGAGCTCATTCGGCGCGATGTCCAGCAACTGGCGCATCGGCACGTTCGCGACGAGTTGGGCGAGCCGGTCCCCACGCTCGACGTCAACCAGGTCGGCGTCATGCGCTTCACGCGCCGGGGCTGGTCCAACCCCCTCGAGCTCAAGCGGTCGGAGTTGCAGCGGGTGGCCTACGTGCTCGAAGAAGAGTTGCTCTACCGCGTCTTCTGGCCCGTGCTCGATCGCGGGGCGGACACGCAACCCGTCTCGCAGCTGCTCCTCGACGGAGTCGAGGCGATGGAGGTGTCCGCCATCGACGTCTCGGGACGCCGCCACGCCTACTGGCCCCTTGCCGGCGAGTCCGCCGCGGACCCGGCCCGCGAACTTGCGGCCTTCGAGATCCGTCTCGCGGTCCCGCCGTACGGCGAGATCGACCGGCTGTGGGCGGTCCCGTTCAGCGGCGTCCCCCGGGAGGACGCCGCAGAGCCGGGCGACGCAGGCGCGGAAGAGGACGAGGACGAGGACGAGGACGCCGGAGACGGGGCCTTCGGGCAGACGCCGATCGATGCGGTTTCCTGAACCCCACGCACCGCCCTCGCGCCGCGCGAGGACCACCCGGGGCGTCGCCCTGGTTAGCGTCCTGCTCATCGTGGCCCTGGCGAGCGCGCTGGCCTACCAGATGCTGTCGCGCCATGGCCTGACGATCGCCCACTCCGAACAGTTGCTGCGTGGCGGACAGGTGCGCGAATACGCCCTCGCCGCCGAGGCGTTCGCGCGGCAGCTGCTGGTGGAGGACTGGTCCGACGAAGAGACCCGGGCGGCCGACACGCTGCTCGAGCCATGGGCGGAGCCGACCGCGCCTTTCGAGATCGAGGACGGCGAGATCGCGCTCGCGATCGTGGACCTCAACGCGCGCTTCAATCTCAACGGCGTCATCGGCAAGGGAGGGCCGGACAATGTCCAGCGACTGAAGCAGCTCGTCGCCAATCTCGAGCTTGAACCCGTCATCGCGGATGCGTGGGGCGACTGGGTGGATCCGGACTCGGACGTCAACGCGGGCGGAGCGGAAGACGAGACCTACCTGCTGTCCGTCCCGGCCTATCGCGCGGCGAACCAGCCGGTCGCGAGCGCTAGCGAACTGCTGGCGGTTCGCGACGTCACGGCGGACGACTACGCGATCCTGCGACCGCACGTCGCATGGTTGCCCGACACGAACCTGCGGGTCAACGTGAATACGGCCGGCTACGAAATGCTGCGCTGCCTGGCCCCCGGGCTCTCGGAGGAGGAGGCGGAAACGCTGATAGAATCCGAACGCGAGTTTCAGGAGGTGGCCGAAGTCACGGCCCAGCACGCGGCGCTCGGCAACAGCGTCGCGGCGATCGCCGTCATGAGCGAATATTTCGAAGTGCGCGTACGGGCCGAACTCGGGGATACGCGGATGACACTCGCCTCCATGCTGCACCGGGATCCGACCACGGGCAGGGTACGCCTCCTCGCGCGAGACTTCGGCCGCAACTTCCAGCCTGTGGCCCCGCCCCACGGCGAGAACGGCGGCGCCTACGCGGACGACGCGCTGGGCGCCGCCGACGCGCCAGTTCCGAAGCGGTTTGCGTCGACGGTCCAGGAACGGTCATGGCACGTCTCTTCCTACGACTGACCGGTCCCGCGTACGAGACGGACGACGGTCTCGACGCCTCCTGCCAATGGCTGCTGGAGCACGACGCCGGCGATGTCCTCGCGGAAGGGTCGGAGAGCCTGACCGGCCTCGGCGAGGCGCGGCCCTGGGGCGACGACGCGCCAGAAGTGATCGCGCTGGCGCCGGTGGAGAGGGTCCTGTGCCTCTCCCGCACGGTACCGGGCAGGACCGTCTCGCAGATCGCCCGCGCCCTGCCGTTCGCGGTGGAGGAGTTCGTCACGCAGGACATCGAGACCATGCACCTCGCGCACGGTCCGATCACGCGGGGACAGCCCGTTTCCTGCGTCCTGGCGGACCGCGAGCTGGTGGCCGACTGGCTCGGGGCCATCGGCTCGATCGGCCTTACGCCGGTTCTCATGACCCCCGATGCCGGCCTCCTGCCGGTTCGTCAAGAGGCCGCGGTGCTGTTCGAGGGCGACGACGCGCTACTCCGGACCCCGGAACACGTGACGCGCATCGATCACCGCGCGCTGTCCGAGACGCTCGCTGCCGTCGTGGGAAACGCTACCGACGACCCGCCGTCCGACCGGACGGCCCGACTCGAAGCCTTCGGTGGAACCCCGGCGCAAACGGACGCGCTCCACCGGTCCTTCCCGGGCGAGGTGGCGGCCCGAACTCTCGACGGCTCGGTACTCCGGTTCCTGGCCTCGCACTTCGCGGCCCCTCGAACCATCAACATGCTGCAGGGCGCATTCGCGCCACCGCGGCGCCGCGGCGGGACGGCAGGACGCTGGCGCGCGGTGGCGGCCCTGGCGGCCCTGTGGCTCCTCGTGTTCACGGGCGTGCGCTTCGGCGAGGGCCTGTGGGCCGACCACCGTGCGGACGCCGTGCAGACGGATGCCGTCGCACTCTTCCGCGACCTGTATCCGGACGCCCGCCCGCCGCGCAACCCCTATACCGAGATGCGCCGCCGCGTGGGTCAGCCGGACCAGCCTTCCGCCGCGGACTTCGAGTTGCTGCTCGGCGCCCTGGCCCTGGCGATCGACGCCGCCCTCGAGGGCGTCGAGCTGCAGTCGCTGTCCTACAGCGCCGGCCGCGGCGAACTGACCACGGAGCTGTCGCTGCGGGAGTATGCGGACCTCGACCGCCTGCGCCTGCAACTGGAAGAACAGGGCGTCGTCGTGCACATCGGTTCGGCCGAGGAACGGGACGGCATCGTCCGGGCGCGACTGCGGGTGGCGATGGGATGATGCTGGCGGACCGGTTGCGCTCCTCGCCGCTGGCCCGGCGTTACGAGGAACTGAGCGCGAGAGAGAGGCGCCTCGTCAACGTCGGCGCCGCCGTCGTCGCGGCCGCCGTGCTGTACCTCGGCGTGGTCGACCCCGTGCAGAGCTTCCATGACGAAGCGCTGGCGCGCTATCACCAGCAACAGGCGCAGCTCGAATGGATGCTGCGCCACCAGGGGGAGGCGGAACGCCAACAGAGCGCGGCCGGGCAACCGGCGCGGAACCAGTCGCTGTTGACCCTGATCGATCAGACCGCGCGCACTTTCGGCCTCCGGCTCGCCAGTTACCGTTCCGAGTCCGGCGGGGGCGTCAGCGTGGTCGTGCAGGAGCAGGCGTTCAACGACATCCTGAGGTGGACGCGGACGCTGGCCTCCGAACACGGCATTCGCGTGATCCAGGCGTCCATCGACGGCCAGGGCGCGGGGCTGGTCAACGCGCGGTTCGTGATGCGGTAGGGGACGCCCTTGGGGAGTCCCGTGTCGAAATCGTGCACGAGACGACCCCGGGCGGGGACGAGCCCCGCCCCTACGGCGCCGGCGCCAGGCTGATCCGCAGTTCGGTGTGTGCCTCGACGGCCTCGCGAGAGAAGAGCAGGGGAAAGCTCTCGTCGCCCGCCCAGGCCTCCAGCAGGTTGTCGTAGAAAGGGCTCCCCGGGTCGCCCGACTGACCCGGCGCGTTGGTCATGCGGGCGGCATCCCAATCCGCCGTATCCACGACCATGCGCCAGGACGCGCCGGCGCGCACGCCGAAATCCCGTGAGTCGAAGGCGGTGTTGTTGACCGTGTGGCCGCTGCCGCCGCGGCCGAACGACGCCATCCGCATCCGGGTCCGCAAATCGCCCTGGGCCAGGTGGAGGAGGGGGTGCTCGAAGTCCGTGCGGTGCAGCGTGTCCCACCGCCAGGCATCCCGGTCCGACCCGAGGAGGGCGGCCGCTTCGTCCAACGCGGCCTGAAGCGTCCCGGCCGCGACCTCGCGCAGCTCGGGATCCCGCAGCAACTCCGGGACCGCTTGGGAGTCGAGCGTCGTCACGGCGTCCTGCTCGCCGAGCAGCCGGTCGGCGAGGGCGGGGACCAGGTGCCGGTAGTACCACACGGCAAACACGGCGGCCTGCGGCGAGTGCGGATCCAGCATGCCGTCCCAGTCCTGTAGGAAGGTCCCGTCGGGCAGCGTATCGGTGACGGCGCGGGCGAGCAGGGAACGGTAGTCCCGTTGCAACGCCAGCGAGTCGGCAACGCGGTGACCGTTCGTGTTCGCGAGCACTTCGACCAGGCGGCGTTGCCGCCATGGCGATGCCCACTCGAATCCCACGCGCCGCGTTTCCACCGGGAAGTCGGAGGGGAGGGTGTTGGCGTTCGCCGTGGCGATGAAGCCACGCTCGGGGTTGTACTCTTCCGGCAGGGCGTCCATGTCGAAGAAGCCCTGCCACTCGTAGCGCCCGTCGCCCGGGACCGGCAGCAATCCGTCGTGCCACGTCCGGCGCGGGAAGAGCCCCGCCGGCTTGTACCCGATGTTGCCGTCCACGTCCGCGTAGACCTGGTTCTCCGAAGGCCCGCCCCAGTGGTTCAGGGCGGCGCGGAACTCGCGCCAGTTGCCCGCGCGCATGTACGCGACGCTGCCGAGGTAGGGGGCCATGCCGACCTCCAGCCACCCCGCACGCACGGCGTAGATGCGCCCGGCGTCGCGGTAGACGACGGGGCCGTGGCGCGTGAACTCGAGCACCGCCGACACCGCCGGGCCATCCCGGACGCCGATCGACTCCACCAGCCGTTCCACCGGTTCGCCGGCGGGGTAGAAGTACAGGTCTTCCTGGTCGATCGCGAAGATCGTCAAACCGAAGGCGATGCGCTCGTTGTGTCCGATCGAGATGCCGGGGAGCGCGGGTTCGCCGGCGCCGATGACCTTCAGGCCCGGCGCCTCGAGGTGCGCGACGTAACGCAGGGAAGGCACGGCATGCCGACGGTGCGGGTCGTTCGCCAGGATGGCGCCCCCGCCGGCCGTGCGCGCCGGGGCGATGACCCAGTTGTTGCTCCCGGCCGCGGCCTCGACCGCCGCGGGAACCGGCGCCACCGGCGCGGCGCTGCCCTGGAACTGCACCGACGCCTTGGCGAGCAGGTAGACGTCCAGGACGTCCGCCGGGACCGTGCAGGGATCGAACCCCTCGGGAACCCGGACCTCCCACGTGGGTTCGAGGCGCCGCCAGAGGGTCGTTCGGTCGACGCCGGCCCGGCACATGAGGCGGGCACGGGTTACCTCCGAGACCGCGTTGCGCCACAGGCCGTGACTGCGGATGCGCACGACATCGGCCGCTTCCCAGTAATCGGGCAGGTAGTCGAGCAGGGTGAACTCGACGGGCAGCGGGGCGCGATCCTCCCGGACGAGGCGCACGTACGCGTTGACGCCCGCCACGAACGACTCCGCGATGCGCTTGCCGTCCGAACCGTAGGCGAGCCACTCCCGATACATGTCCCCGCGGAACAGGAAGAGCCGGTTCGCCCGGTCCTGCGCCACGAAACTCGCCCCGAAGACCTCCGAGAGGCGACCGAGTCCGCGCCGGCGCCAGAGGTCGATCTGCCAGAGCCGGTCCCGCGCGGCGTTGAAACCCTGGACGAAGAAGGCGTCGTAGTGCGACCGGGCATAGATGTGGGGCACTCCCCACCGATCCACCAGGATCTCGGCGGGGCGTTCGAGCCCCGGGACCGCGTGCGTCACGTCGGGCGCAGTGGGGGCTTCGGCGACGGACCACTGCGCAATCGCCAGCGCCAGGGCTGCCGCCGGCAACGCGCGCAACGCCTTCATCAAGGGGTCTCCTGAGGGGATGCCGTTATTGTACCGGGGAGCCGTGGCGGGGCCATCATTACCCTGTACAATCAGGGCGTTGGGTCGTATTCCTCGTGTCCTGCGACACGCTTCCCGCGCCGCTTATTTAACATAATATATATTATGCGAAATCATGATAGAGGCTATGGGCCGTACCCAGTACTGCAGTCCGGTCGGCAATGCGGCCCTCGCCGATCCCCGCGCGCCCATGGTGCCACTCCTCAGCGTGGCGTCTCGATCGCGATCAACTCGATGCGCGCGCCGTAACGACGAAAATCCCGTCCGTTAAAGCTCAGCAGTCGCCGCTCACCGTGCGCCAGCATGGTCGCCACGATGTTCGCGTCGTGGATCTGCCTCCCGCCAACCACAACGTCCCGGCACAGTCTTGTCAGCATCTCCGTCGCCCGTGGGCCGTCCTCGAGAACCTCGAACCCGGCCTGGAGCGCAGCCACGTCCGCCAGGGCGGCGTCCATCGGGACCGGCGCCGACCACGACTGCGACCGAGTCACGGTGGCCAGGTACTCCCTGAGCACCTGCCTGCTGATGCGAAGGACCTCCCCGCTCCGTCCGGCTCGCTGGACTCGCTCCCGGGCGACGGCGTGGCCCGGCGCCGCCTGGAACCGTGCCATGACCAGAACGTTCGTATCCAGGAACATCCGGCGGCTTAGCCGACCTGTTCAGTCTCGTCCTCGGGTCCGCCCGTCAAGCGGCCCCAGTCATCGTAGATCTGATCGCGGCTGACGGTGAAACCCGGCGGCCACGAGCCGCCCGGTACGGCAGGCCAGATCTCGTCGAGGTCGAACTCGCTGCCGTAGGTCGCGTGCGTTTCCTCGACCAGGCTCCCGACACGCTCGAACACGAGCGTTTCCGACTCGAGGTCCACGCTCCGGGTCTTCCACCCCGCCACATACCATGCCAGGGCGTGGCTGTGGCCCGTACCGCGTCTCTGGTTAGACCACCAGGGTCGGTACAGCCGTGCCGAGGCCGGCAGATCGAAACCAAGGATCGCCTCAAGCTCCCCGAAGGATACCGGCCACTCCATCGTGCTCATCCCCGCCAGGTGGCGGTACAGCGGCGCGTACTTCCCACGCTGTGCAGCCTCCCGCGCGAGCTTGTTCCTCGTCGCGGACATCCCGTGCTCCGGCTGAAGTAGTTCTGACTGACTTGACTGTAGGTTCGCGGGCGACCGTCGTCAAGCCCGAAACCACTAGCGTGTCTCGGCCGGTCGTTCGCTGTACCTTCGACGGCCGGCCTTCAGTCAGGTCCGCCGGGTTTCCCCAAGCAGCGCCCTGCCGACGACCTTGAGCGCCAGCGTCTCCTCGGCCCCCTCGAAGATCGAAAGCACCCTGGCGTCCACGAAATAGCGGCTCACGTCCGTCTCCTCCGCGTACCCGAGCCCCCCGTGAATCTGCATCGCTTCCCGCGTGACATATTCGGCCACCTTGCAGGCGAAGAGCTTGACGAGGCTCGCTTCGGTCTGCCCGCCGCCCGCGTCCATCAGGCGCGCCGCCCAGTACGACGACTGCCGGCATACCGCCGCGTACATCCCCATGCGCGCGAGTTTCTGCAGCGTCAGCGGGTAGCTCGCCACGGGCCGGTCGAACACCTCGCGCTCCTCTGCGTAGCGCAGCGCGGCCTCGAACGCCGCCCGCATGAGGCCGCTGGCGCGGGCGGCGGTCTGCAGACGGCCGCCGGAGAAACCCCGCATCGTGTAGTAGAAGCCACGCCCTTCTCCGCCATCCTCGCCCACGAGTGCGTCGGCGGGGACGAAAAAGTCGTCGTAGAACATCTCGAAGGAGTGCATGCCGCGGTAGCCGATCGTAGGGATCGCCCTTCCGGACACCATCCCCCCGCGCGGCTCCTCGTACTCGAAGGCGTGGCCGTCGAAGGCCGGCTTCTCGACGACGAAGAGCGAGAGGCCGCGGTGCGGCGGGCGCGCGTCGGGATCGGTCCGGGCGAGGACCAGGATCGCTTCGGCCCGGCCGGCGAACGTGCACCAGGTCTTGCCCCCGTTCAGCCGCCAGCCGCCGTCGACGCGCGTGGCGCGCAACGCAACGGAGGCGACGTCCGACCCCGCGCCCGGCTCTGTGACGGAGATCGCGCACAGCGGGTCTCCGGCCGCAAGCCCAGGCAGCCAGCGTTGCTTCTGCTCCTCGGCGCCGCCTTCGAGCAGGGCCCGGACCATGATCTCCGGGCGCGTGATGAGGCTGCCCGCGGCGCCGAGAGAAGCCCGTGACAGTTCTTCCGTGACGACCACCATGCCGAGGCTGTCCTCGTGCTCGTCCGGCTGCAATCCGCCGTAGCGCGCGGGCACGCACAGCCCGAAGCAGCCGAGTTCGCGCAGGCCGTCGATGATGGCGTCCGGGACCGTGCGGTCCTCGCGGTGGACCGCCTCCGCGAGCGGCGCGACGCGCTCCTCGGCGAACTGCCGGAAGGTGTCGCGGATCATGGCCTTCTCGTTGTCGAGATGGTCGACGGGCAGGACGCCGTCCCGTGCGCGGAACGCCTCCCCCACCGCCGCGAGGTGGGCCGGGGACAGGTACCGCTCCGTGAAGGCCACGTGGTCGTCCGGGAGGTCCGCGAGCGTCAGTCCATACGCCGCCGGGCGCAGGCGCAAGCGCTGGTGGAAGTTGGCCGCCGCCTCGGCGCAGAAGGCCATGGCGAGCTGCTCCTTGAACGCCCGTTCCGCCGGCGGCGCGTCCCGCTCGGCGTAGTCCAGCATCACGTCGGCGCACTGGAGTTCGGCGCTTGCGAACGCCAGGTCGTAGAGTTCCATCTGGGCGTCCTCGTCGAGCGCCGAGGCCGCCCTCGCCAGCAGTTCCCGGGCTGTCCCGACGATGGCGCGGGCCCGATCGTCCATGCCGTGTGCGCCCTCCTCCGCCCTGGCGAGCGCGCGATTCTACTGCATAATGCGCGGCCCCCCGGGCACCCGAAGCTGCTGGCCCATGAACGAGAACGGTCCGTCACTCGCGTCGGTACGCGAACGCTTCCTCGCGTTGCAGACCCGGATCGTGCAAGACCTCGAGCGCCTGGACGGCGAAGCCCGGTTCTCCGGCGAGGACCTGCCGACGGACGGCGGCGGACTGTCCAGGCCGCGTGTGCTCGAGGACGGCGCACGCATCGAGAAGGCGGCCGCGCATTTCACCCACAGCGTGGGCGGCGCCCTGCCCCCGGCCGCCTCCGAACGCCGCCCGGAACTCGCCGGCCACCCGTTCCAGGCCGTCGCCGTGTCGTGCATCGTCCACGCCCGAAACCCGTATGTCCCCGCGGCGCACATGAACCTGCGCTTCTTCCTGGTCGAGGCCGAGCGGCCGGCGTGGCACTTCGGCGGGGGATTCGACCTGACGCCGTTCTACCCCTTCGAGGAGGACATCGTCCATTGGCACCGTAACGCCCGCGCGGCCTGCGCGGCCCACGGTCCCTGGTACGAGGAGTTGAAGGCCAACTGCGACGCCTACTTCTTCCTCCCCCACCGCGGCGAGGCGCGAGGAGTCGGCGGCATCTTCTTCGACGACTGGACGCGCGGCGGCTTCGACGCGAGCCTCGCCTTCGTCGAAGCGGTCGGCGCCCATTTCCTGTCCGGGTACGTACCCATCTTCGAGCGCCGCGCCGGGCTGCCGTGGGGCGAGCGCGAGGAGTCCTTCATGCTCATCCGCAGGGGCCGGTACGCGGAGTTCAACCTGGCGGTCGACCGCGGCACGCGCTACGGACTGCAGTCCGGCCGCCGCGTGGAATCCGTGCTCGCATCCCTGCCGCCGCGCGTGCGGTGGGTGTACGACTATCGTCCGAGTCCCGGCTCCCCCGAAGCACTGCTGACCGAGAAATTCCTGGCTTCCAGGGACTGGCTGGAGCCTGTGGATAAATCTGGGGACTAATTCTTATCAAGACTATGACAACCGTGGATGTGGCACCTGTGACAAGCCCGTTGCATAACTTTCTGATGTCAAAACAATCTTGTAAGACTCATTCTTAGAAAAGATAGCAGGAAAGGCCCTCGACACCGTTCATGGCGGTCGGGCGAGGCGCTGTGCAAAACCGCCCGTGTGCGGTCACGGATTCGCTCGAGGGCCGGCGATTTCGCGTCAAGCCAGCAACCACGCGGGTTTCCGGCGTTTCGGACGCGCGCGTTGCGGGCTACCGGGCCGAGGCTTCGGCCGCTGCCTCGGCCGGCGGTTCCACCGCGCCGACGACGACCAGGCGGTCCTGCACATCCTTGACCCCGGGCACGCCGCGCGCGATGCCGATGGCGCGGCTGCGTTGCGCTTCGGTGGCCACCTGGCCGGTCAGGACGACGACGCCTTCCCGAACGTCCACGTCGATGGGCCAGCCCGGGACTCCGCGCGCAAGGACCAGTCCGCCTTTCACGCGCGCGTGGATCGCCGAGTCGTCGGTCACCTCCCCCACCGTCCGTCCCTCCTCGGAGGCGAGGTAGTTCTTGCAACCGGCGAGGGGGAGGAGGACGGCCAGGACGAGCAGTGCCGACACGGCCCGATGGGGGGAGCCGCGCCCCGACGGACGCCGGATTCGGGCGGTTCGTGGCGGGCGCACGGCGACTCCGGGGTGGCGGGAAGAACCGGCGCGACCATAACATTCCGGGCGAACGCTCAGCAATGCGATCGCCATGCCCAGGCTGAACAACATGCCGTCCGCGGCAGCACGGATGGCTCTTGTCGGAGTCCTGATCTGCGGCGCCCTCGGCGCCCCCGCAGACGATCGCGTGCACTTCGTGATCCCGGTCGCTCCGGGCGGCGGCGTGGACGGCACGGCCCGGGAAGTCGGACGCGCTCTCGACACGCTCGGGCTGGCCGGTTCCGTGTCCTTCGAGAACGTCGGCGGCGGCTCCGACCGCGCCCTCGGCCTGTTCGTCGAGAACGAGGCGCGCTTCCGCGACGCGCTGCTCGTGCACTCGACACCGTTGGTCATCCGTAACGTGCAGGGGCTGTTTCCGCTCGGCTTCCGCGACCTGACCCCCATCGCCGGGCTCGTCGCCGACTACGGCATCTTCGTCGTCCGCGAAGAGGACACGATGGAGCATTGGAAGGCCATCGTCCAACGCCTGTCCGACGATCCGACGAGCCTCATCGTGGGGGGCGGCTCGGCGCGGGGCAGCCTGGATCACATCGTGCTGGCCCTCGCGCTCGGCGCTGCGGACGTGAACGCCCGCCGCGTGCGCTACCTGCCCTACGACGGCGGCGGCAAGGCGATGCTCGCCCTCCTCGGCGGCGAAATCGATCTCCTCTCGACCGGGCTCGGAGAAACCCTGTCGTTCGCCCGCTCGGGACAGGTCCGGGTGCTGGCGGTCACGGCGCCGGAGCGCGTGGGCGCCATTGATGACGTGCCCACGCTTGCGGAACTGGGGTACCCCGTCAGCTTCGCGAACTGGCGTGGCGTGTTCGCGCCGCCCGGATCACCCGCGGACACGCGGGGCGCCCACGTCCGCCGCCTGCGCGCACTCGCGGCGTCCGACGCGTGGCGGGCCGCCCTCGACCGGCACGGCTGGCAGGCCCTCGACGTGTTCGGACCCGAGTTCGAGGCGTACCTCGAGGACCAGGAAGCCGTGCTGCGGGTGACGCTGTCCGAGCTGGGGTTCTCCCGGTGACGCGCCGTCTGGTCCCGCTGGCCATCTTCGGCGTCGCCGTCGCCTACCTGTGGGCGGCCATGGGCGTGCCGCTCGACCCCTGGTCCGCCGGCGAGGCGGTCAACGCCCGCACCTTTCCCCTGGTCTGCGGCGCCCTGCTCGCCCTCCTCGCCGCGGGCATGTCCTTTCGGGGCGTTCCCTTCACGGCAGGCCCGGGACGCTACGGTCCGCTCGCGGCGATCGTGGCGTGCATCCTGGCCTTTGTCGTCGCCATCCCCTTCACCGGCCTCTGGCCCGCGTTGGGACTCTTTCTGTGCGGCGCCCTCGCGGTGCTGGGAGAGCGGCGCCTGCCCGCGCTCCTGGGCGCGTCCGTCGGAACACCTGCCCTCGGATGGGTGCTGGTCGAGGCGCTGCTCGGCGTCTACATCCATCCCGGGAGCCTCTGGGGCTGACGATGTGGGAAGGCATCGCCGCGGGGCTCGCCACGGCCATGGACCCGGCCAACCTCGCCTGGGTCGCGCTCGGCTGCCTCGCGGGCACGCTGATCGGGATGCTGCCGGGACTCGGTCCGATCACCGCGATCGCCCTCATGATCCCGGTCAGCTACTCCATGGAGCCCGCGGCCGGACTCATCATGATGGCGGGCGTGTACTACGGCGCCGTTTTCGGCGGTTCGACGTCGTCGATCCTGATCAACGCGCCGGGGGTCGCGTCCACCGTCGCCACCTCCTTCGACGGTTATCCGATGGCGCGGGCCGGCCAGGCCGGACGCGCACTCGCCCTCGCCGCGTACGCATCGTTCAGCGGCGGCGTCCTCGGGGCCCTCGCCCTGCTGCTCTTCGCCGGCGCGCTTGCCGCATGGGCGACCGCTTTCCGGTCCCCGGACTACACGCTGATACTGATCCTGGCCCTGTCGAGCGTCGCGGCGTTCGCGGAGCGGGGCCTGGTCGCGAAATCCTGCGTGGCCGCCCTCATCGGCCTCATGCTCGGCACGGTGGGCGCCGACCCGGAGAGCGGCGTGCCCCGGTTCACGTTCGGGCGCCTGGACCTCATGGACGGGATCGCCTTCATCCTGGTCGCCATGGCCACGTTCGCGCTGGCGGACGCGTTTCACCTGCTGACCCGCGGCGGCGGCGGCGAAGAGCCCAGTACCGCGGCGGGACGCCATGTGCGTCTCGCTCCCGGGGACGCGCGGGCCATCGTGCCCACGGTGGGGCGGAACTCCGTCCTTGGCTTCCTGGTTGGGGTGCTGCCCGGGGCCGGCGCGACGCTCGCGAGCTTCTTCGCCTACACCTTCGAGAAGCGCTTCACGCGCAACCCGGCGTGCGGTGTGGCCGCGCCGGAGTCCGCCAACAACGCGGCCTGCATGGGGTCCTTCGTCCCCCTGCTGACCCTGGGCATCCCCGGCTCAGGAACCACGGCGGTCCTGCTCGGTGTCATGCTGAGCCTCGGCATCCAGCCGGGACCCCGCCTGCTCGCGGTCGATCCGGGGGCGTTCTGGGGCGTGATCGTGTCGATGTTCGCGGGGAACCTGGTGCTCCTCGCGCTCAACCTGCCGCTGATTCCCTGGCTGTCGCGCCTCATCCGCATCTCGCGGCCGGTACTGATCCCGTTCGTCGTCGCTTTCTCGCTGGTCGGGGTGTACCTGACCACGCTGAACGATTTCGACCTCTACCTGATGGTCGGCCTCGCGGCGGGGGCGCTCGTATTGCGCCGGGCCGGGTTCCCGCTGGCTCCGCTCCTGCTCGGGTTCATCCTGAGCGGGATGCTGGAGGAGAACCTGCGACGGACGCTCTACCTGGCGGACGGGTCCTGGGCCAGCCTGGCGGAACGTCCGCTGACCGTCGTGCTCGCCGTCGCCTGCGTAGTGGTCTGGATCGCGCCCCTGTGGCGGCGTCTGCGCCATCGGGCCGACGCCGCTGGCGCGTCCTGAGGCACACGTTCCGCCCCCGGCGCGATTCGGTTAACATCGCTGGCCATTCACGCGGGAAACCGCGCCACCGGGGAGCCACCCGTCGTGCGCAAGTACTCACACGCCACCGACGACGGCGACGAACAGATCAACCTCACGCCCATGCTGGACGTGGTGTTCATCATGCTGATCTTCTTCATCGTGACGGCCACGTTCGTCAAGGAGGTCGGGCTCGACGTCAACCAGCCGGAGGACGACAAGCCCAAGACCATCGACCCGGACAAGCGCAGCATCGTCGTGCGGATCACCAGCCGCGACCGCATCGTCATCGCGCAGCGGGACGTGGACTGGCGCTCCGTCCGGGCGAACATCGAGCGCCTGCATGCGGAGAACCCCGAGGCGCCGGTGATCATCCAGCCGCACCCGGACTCGCGCACGGAGAGCATGATCCACGTGATGGACTCGGCGCGGCAGGCGGGAGTGTTCAACGTCTCGCTCGCCGGGAACTGACAACCGACCCGATTGGGGGGACGCGGAGCCCCCGGCGCTCTTTGCTCCCGGGCTGAGGGCTCTTTGCTCCCGGGCTGAAGGCTCTTTGCTCCCGGGCTGAAGGCTCCTGTTGATCGACCTCCGCTCCGACACCGTCACCCGCCCCTCCCCCGCCATGCGCGAGGCCATGGCTCGGGCCGAGGTGGGCGACGACGTGTACGGCGAAGACCCTACTGTCAACGCCCTCGAAACCCGCGCCGCGGCGCTTCTCGGTTTCGATGCCGCCCTCTTCGTCGCGAGCGGCACGCAGGCCAACCTCTGCGCCCTGCTGAGCCACTGCCAGCGCGGCGACGAGTACATCGCCGGGCATTCCGCGCACACGTACCGGTTCGAGGGCGGGGGCGCCGCGGCGCTCGGCGCGATCCAGCCGCAGCCCATTCCCTTCGAACCCGACGGCACGCTGGATCTCGGCGCGGTGGCGGCGGCCATCAAGCCCGACGACTACCACTTCGCCCGTACCCGGCTGCTGTGCCTCGAGAACACGCAGTCCGGCAAGCCGCTGCCGGTGGACTACTTCGCCCGGGCCCGGGCGTTCTGCGACGCGCGCGGGCTGTCCCTGCACCTCGACGGCGCCCGGCTTTTCAACGCGGCAGTGGCCTGCGGCGTCGATGCCGCCGACATCGCCCGGCACACGGACTCCGTCGCCTTCTGCCTGTCGAAGGGACTCGGGGCGCCGGCCGGGTCGCTGCTCGCCGGTGACGCGGACTTCGTGCGGAGCGCCCGCCGCTGGCGCAAGGTGCTGGGCGGTGGCATGCGGCAAGCGGGCATCCTGGCCGCCGCCGGGCTCTTCGCCCTCGAACACCACGTGGAGCGGCTGCGCGAGGACCACGAGCGGGCCGGGCGCCTCGCCGAGGGCCTGCGCGGGGTCGCCGACGGCGCCTATGCGGCCGACATCGCCTGCCATACCAACATGGTCTTTGTGGGACCCCGATTGGCGACGCGGGAGACGGCGTTGCTCGAGCGCGGCGTCTGCATCGAGGGCGAACGCTGGGTGCTTCACCTCGATATCGACGATGCGGACGTGGAGCGGGTGCTCGACGCGGTCAGCTCGTTACCAGTCCCGCGATAGCCCCCGTCATGCAGGCGACGATCGTGCCCGAAATCAGCGTCCGGGGCGCCAGCCGCAGCACCTCGGCCCGACGTTCCGGCACCAGCGCCGACAGCCCGCCGATGAGGATGCCGACGCTGCCGAAGTTCGTGAAGCCACACAGGCCGTACGTCATGATGAGTCGCGCTCGCTCGCTCAACACGCCTGCGTCCGCGGCCCCCAACTGGATGTAGGCGATCAACTCGTTGAGGACGACCTTCACCCCGAGCAGCGTCCCGGCGAAGGATGCTTGCGCCCATTCGATGCCCATCAGCCAGGCAACCGGGGCGAAGGCCCACCCCGCCATGCGTTCCAGCGTGAGCGCGCCGCCGGCGACGTGCAGGCCGGAGATGACGTGATTCACGAGCGCCACCAGGCTGACCAGCACGATCACCATGGCCCCGACGTTCACCACCAGGCGCAGCCCGTCCATCGTGCCCCGCGAAATGGCGTCCATCACGCTGGCGTAGCGCAACCCGTCCCCCGGGTCCGCGTCCTCGGTCGCCCCCTGCTCCGGGATCATGACGCGCGCCACCACGACGGCCCCGATCACGTTCACCACCGACGCGATCAGCACGTGCCCGAGCGCGCCGTCGATCACGTCCGTGAGCAGGTTCGCGTAGAGCACCATGATGGATCCCGCGACGGTGGACATGCCGCAGGTCATCACCACGAAGAGTTCCGAACGCGACAGCCGCGCGAGATGCGCGCGGATCGCGAGGGGCGCCTCGACCATGCCGAGGAACACGCTCGCCGACGCGGCGAGGCCCACCGCGCCACCCACCCCGAGAGAGCGCCGGAGCGCCCAGGAGAACCCCCGGATCACCACGGGCAGCACGCGCCAGTACCAGAGGAGCGCCACGAGGACGCTGAACACCAGGATCTGCGGCAGGATGCGGAACGCGAAGATGTAGGGGGCCGTCTCGGCGGTGAGCGCGAACGGCACCTCGCCCCCGCCGAGGAAACCGAAGACGAGCGACGCGCCGGCCGTGGTCGCGGTCTCGATCGCGTCCACGACATGGTTCAGCACGAACAGTCCCTCCCGCGCGACCGGGATTCGCAGGAGGACGAAGGCGATGGCGAACTGGATGGCGAGCCCCGCCGCGACGGGCAGGAGCCGCACCTCCCGCCGCCCCTCGCTCAGGAGCCAGGCAAGGCCGAGGAACACGAGGATCCCGAGGATTCCTTGCACCCGCTCCTGTCCGTAAGGTAAGTACGCCGCAAGTATGTCACGCATCCTCGTCACCGGAACTCTGGCGATCGACTACACCGGGCGTTACGCCGGGCGCTTCCTGGACCTGCCCCGCCACGACGGGATCAACCTGTCGATCGAGCTCGACCGGATCGAGCGACGGTTCGGCGGTTGCGCGATGAACATCGCCTACGGACTCGCCCTGCTCGGTCACGCACCGGTCCCCTTCGTCTTCGTCGGGGACGACCACGACGCCGACTATGCGGGGCATCTGCGGGAACTCGGCATCGATGCCAGCGGCATCGTGCCGGTACCCGGCGCGGCGTACTCGTCCCACGCCTTCGTCTTCACGGACCGCGACGGCAACCAGTTCACGGGCTTCTATCCCGGTCCGGCCCGCCTGCCGGACTTCGCGGAGCGCCTTGCCGCTTTCGCCGGGCTCCGCGACTTCGACTACGCGGTGGTGGCGCCGGACATCGCACGGAACATGATCGCCGCCGCACGAGTCCTCAATGCGCTCGAAGTCCCGTTTCTCTGCGACCCCGGGCAATGCCTGACCGACTTCACGGCGGGGGAGGCGCGCGAACTCGTCGCCTTGTCCCGGGAACTCATCGTCAACCGTTTCGAGTACGAGACCCTCAAGGCCTACTGCGGCGCGGACCCATCCGCCGGCCTCGACCACCTGTTGGTCACTACCGGCCCGGACGGATCGTCGTGCGGGGAGGTTGCCGTACCCGCCGCCCCGGCGACCCGCATCGTCGATCCGACAGGGTGCGGGGACGCCTACCGGACCGGCTTCGTCCATGCCCGGCTGCTCGGCGCCCCCCTGGTGGAGGCGATGCGCGCGGGGGCCTGCGTCGCCGCGATCAAGATCGAGACGGACGGCACGCAGCGTCACCGCCTCGACAACTTCCCGGAGCGCTACGCCGCGGCATGGGGGCAGACGCCCGCCTGGTTGGGCGCAACCGGGGGCCAACATTCATGACCCCGGGCAAGGTCATCCTCCTCAACGGCTCGTCGAGCGCCGGCAAGACGACGCTCGCGCAGATGCTGCAGCAGATCCTTCCCGAGCCCTGGCAACTGATCTCCCTCGACCAGTTCCGGGACGGACTGCCGGCCCGGTTCCGCGGCCTCAACTCCCCCGTAGGCACGCCCGGCGCCCGGGGGCTCAACATCACGCCGGTCGAGGGGGACGGGCGACGCGTGACCGCCATACGCTTCGGCGACATCGGGGAGCGCATGCTGCGCGGCATGCGGCGCGCCGTCGCCGCCTTCGCGCGCGATGGGGGTAACGTCATCGTCGACGACCTCCTCCTGGACCAGGCGTATGTACGCGACTACGTCGAGTCGCTGCGCGGTCTGTCCGTGACGCTGGTCGGCGTCCGCTGCGCCCTTCCTATCGTCAACGCGCGGGAAGCGGCACGGCCCGGGCGGTTCCCCGGCACCGGGGAGTCCCACTTCCATACCGTGCACGCGCATTGCGTCTACGACGTGGAAGTGGACACCGGATCCACGCCGCCGCGCGCGTGTGCGGAGCAGGTCGTGCGCGCGATGGCCTCCGGTGGTACCGCGTTCGATCGCCTGGCAGCCGGGTTCCGTTCGTGAGGGCGCCGCCGTTACGCACGCCGCGGGGTGTCGTGGTCGCCATGGTTGGGCTCGCCGCCTGCGCCCGCGAGACCGTACCGCCCGACCTGGCCACGCCCGACGCCGACGCCATCCGCGCCGCGACCGCGACCGTGGCCGAGGCGCGAATCGTCGGCGCGGATCGGGAGCCCGGCAACTGGCTCGCGCACGGGCGGACCTACGACGAGCGGCGGCACAGCCCGCTGACCCGGATGGCGTTCCCGTTCGAGCGCGCCCGCGACTTCGCCTACCGCCCCGGCGTGTTCAACTCCGGCATCGACATCGGGCCCCTGCTGCCGCCCAAGAGGGTGGAGGACCGGATCGAGATGCTCCGGTCGATCCGCGGTCACCCCGCGGCCTGGGACCCGGTACGGCAGCGCGAGGCCTGGCGCGTGCCGCACGCGGGCTCCTGGAACGGCGGCGTCCTCTCGACAGCCGGCAACCTGGTGTTCCAGGGGGCGGTCGGACGGGTACTTCGCGGCCTATGCCGCGGACACGGGAGCCCTCCTGTGGGAGACCCCGGTCCACACCGGCATCGTGGCGGCGCCCGTGAGCTACGAGGTCGACGGGGAGCAGTACGTCGGGGTGCTTGCCGGATGGGGCGGCTCGTTCACCCTCTTCACCGGCGTACCGCGCCAACCCGGGAACTTCCTGTCGCGAGGCCGTCTGCTGGCCTTCAAGCTCGGCGGCCACGCGACACTGCCGGAGCCGCGGACGACGTCAACGACCATCCCGGAGCCCCCGGCGATCGAAGCGGACGAGGCCGAAATCGCGCAGGGCGAGGTGCTCTATCGCACGTGGTGCACGCCCTGCCACGGGGCGGACGTATCGTCGAGCGGCGCGCTCCCGGACCTCAAGTACGCCCCGGCCGCCGTCCACGCGCGGTGGGACGCCATCGTTCGCCAGGGGGGTCCACGAGGCCCTCGGCATGCCTCGGTTCGACGATCGGCTGAGCCAGGAAGAGTCGGAGGCGATACAGGACTATGTCGTCGACCGTACCAGGAAGGAAATCGCCTTCTGCGCCACGGACGTTCCGGCCCGCTACCCCGAGCTGTTCGCGACGGCATGCGCGAGACGCGTGGCCGCCCCGCCCTGAGCCGGTCCCTACTCCACCGTCGACGCGAGGCGTTCCGTCGCGGACGCGAAATCGTCCATGAAGTCATAGACCACGGAGCGCACGGACAGGGTCTCGTTCATCAGGCCGACGCCTTGCCCCACGAAGTAGTTCGCGAGTTGCTTCGCGCCCTCGTGGTCTCCCTCGGCCAGCTTGTTGATCTTGCGGAACGCCGCCCCCGCCAGCACGCCCTGAAGCGGCATCGGCAAGGGTTCCGGGCAACCGTCGGCCGTCCACGCGTCCGTCCACGCGGAACGCAACTGCCGCGTGTATTTCCCCGTCCGGCTCTTCGAGCGCACGGTCTGGCGCGAATTGGCGGCCAGCATCTTGTCCTTGACCACGGGCAGCGTCTCCGCTTCCGCCGTCGTCAGCCACACGGACCCGGTCCACACGCCGTCGGCCCCGAGGGCCATGCACGCCGCCATTTGGCGGCCGGTGACGATCCCGCCCGCCGCGAGCACGACCATGCCCGAGTCGCCGATCGCCTCGAGGACCTCGGGGACGAGCACGAGGGTCGACACCTCGCCGCAGTGCCCCCCCGCCTCGGTCCCGGCCACGATGATCACGTCGATCCCCGCCTCGGCGTGCTTGATGGCGTGTTCCCGCGCACCGGCGAGGGCCCCCACCGCCACGCCCGCCTCCCGGGCCCGCGACATCATGAAGTCCGGGGGCACGCCCAGCGCATTGACGACCATGGCGATGGGATGGGAGAAGGCGACGTCGAGGATCCGGCTCGCGCCCGCCTCGCGCATGTTATCGCCGACGCCGTCGCGCACCGACGCCTCCCAAAGGTCCGTCGTGTCGATGTCGTGGTTGGCCAGGAGACTCTCGATGTAGCGCTTGTGCTCGACGGGGATGCGGCCCTCGAGCTCCTCCCGGGTAAGCCCGCGCTCCTTGCTGTCCATGCTCGTCGGCACCAGCAGGTCCACGCCGTAGGGCTTCCCGCCGACGTGTTCGTCGATCCAGTCGAGCTCGATCTCCAGGGTCTCCGGGGTGTGGCCAGCCGCGCCGAGCACGCCGAAACCGCCCGCGCTGCTCACGCCGGCGACCACGTCCCGGCAGTGACTGAAGGCGAACAGCGGGAAGTCGATGCCGAGCAGTTCGCAGGCTTTCGAGTTCATGGCGGGCCCCGGTGAATGCGACCGCTTAACGTAACATAGGGGCGGAGCCTGAACGGAGGTTGACTGCGCATGTTCGGCGCGACCGCCATGCCTTGCTTCCGCCCCGTCCCGCGCCTATCTTTTCGCTCCATCACCGCCGCGTAGGGACCCCACTCGACGTGTCGCAAACTCACCGCCCGCAGTCGGTACATCCCGCGGCAGCCGATCGCCGTCACTTGCTTGCGTTCGCGCTCTGCTCCCTCCTCCTGGCCGGCTGCGGCGGCGGTGGAGGAGGAGGCGGAGGTGCAAGCCCCCCGCCCGAACCGCCACCGGTCGATACCGACAACGACGGTGTGGCCGACGATGAGGACACCGACGACGACGGCGACGGCGTGGCCGACACGGAGGACGCGTTCCCGCTGGACCCGGACCGAACCGTCGACCCCGCCGTCTTCGCGGACGCCGACCAGTACGCGGACTACTGCGCCGCTCCCCGTACCGGCGCCAGCGGCGTGACCGGGCGTACCTTCCCGGACCGCCAGGGCTCGGCCCATGACGAGAAGCTCTGGCTGCGCTCCTGGAGCGACGAGCTGTACCTGTGGTACGACGAGATCGAGCATGTCGACCCGGTGGGCTACGACGTGCTCGACTACTTCGACGTGCTGCGGACGTTCGCGCAGACACCGTCCGGGAACGACCGGGACCGTTTCCACTACACGTACCCCACCGAGGTGTGGGAGCAACTCTCCCAGTCCGGCGTCAGCGCGGGATACGGAGCCGAATGGGCGGTCATCGCCCGCAGCCCGCCCCGGGAAGTCGCGGTCGCGTTCACCGAGCCCGATTCCCCGGCCACCGAGGCAGGCATCGGGCGCGGAGCCCGCGTCATCGCCGTCGATGGCGTGGACATGGAGACCGGGAGCGACGTCGACACGCTCAACGCGGGACTGTTCCCAAGCACCGTGGGGGAGTCCCACGAGTTCGTGCTGCGCGACCTCGGTGCCGACGAGACGCGGACCGTGACCCTCACTTCCGCCGAGATCGCGTCGCAGCCGGTGCAGCACGGACAGGTTCTGGAAACCGACTCGGGACCGGTCGGCTACATGCTCTTCACCACGCACCTCGCACCCGCCGAGCGGCAGCTCGTCGAAGCCATGCGGCGCTTCGAGGCCGCGTCCGTCGTCGACCTGGTGGTGGACCTCCGCTACAACGGCGGCGGCTACCTCGACATCGCCAACCAGCTCGCCTTCATGATCGCGGGTCCGGCCGCGGCCTCCGGGCGCACGTTCGACGAACTGCGTTTCAACGACAAGCACACCGAGTACAACCCGGTGACCGGCCGGGTGCTCACGCCCACGGCCTTCCACGACACCACCCTGGGGTTCTCCGAGGGACTGGCCGCGGGCCACCCGTTGCCCGCGGTGCACCTGTCGCGCGTCTACATGCTGACGACCGATGACACCTGTTCGGCGAGCGAGGCGCTCATCAACGGCCTGCGCGGCATCGACATCGAAGTGATCCAGGTCGGCACGACCACCTGCGGCAAGCCCTACGGCTTCTACCCGACCGACAACTGCGGCACGACCTACTTCACCGTCCAGTTCCAGAGCGTCAACGCGAAGGGTTTCGGCGACTATCCCGACGGCTTCTCCCCGGCGAATCTCGATCGCATCGAAGGCGTGGAGGTTCCGGGCTGCGCGGCGGGCGACGACTTCAGCCACCCGCTCGGCTCGACGGACGAGGCCATGCTGGCAACCGCCCTCGCCTACCGGCAGACCGGCGCGTGCCCGGCGCGGGAAGGCGAAACCGCAACGCGGGCGCTCTCGCGACCCGGACTTCCGGACGACGGACAGGCCATCGGGCGGCCCGGTCCCGGGATGTCGGGGCCACCCTGGCTACGTGGCGCCTGGCTCACCGATCGGCATTGACCGGGCCCGCGCGGCGCCGGCGGTTGCGCGGACGGCCATCCCCTGCATAATGCGCCCCCATGTGTGGCAACAACAAAGGAGGTGATCTGTGATATCTGCGGTAGAGGAGCGGCTGAATACGTGAGCCGTACGCAAACGGATTCGGCCCGCGGGCGGTAACGCACGCAAGCTCCTGGTCCGGGGTGGGGGCGCCTCTCGGCGCCCCCACCGAACTGACCCCTCTCGTCACCCCTCCCTCTTTCTTCGCCCCTCACCTTCCCATGACCAAGGAGAAGAAGCACCCATGAAGCTGGCAGTCGAGTTCCCGAGCGTCGCCTACCGCGAAGGCGGGGCTGGCGTGGCCCGCCTCGCGCAAGGCATCGAGGAGATCGGCTACGACCAGCTCGACATGTTCGACCACGTCATCATGGGGTTTCCCACGGAGACCCGCGAAGCGCCCATGTATCCCCCGAAGATGCCGATCATGGAGGCGCTGATGACGTTGAGCTTCGTCGCCTCCGTCACGTCGCGCATCGGGCTCGGGACCGAGGTGCTGGTGCTGCCGCAGCGCCAGCCGGTGCTCGTGGCCAAGCAGGTCGCAACTCTGGATACCCTCTCGGGCGGCCGCGCGCGGCTCGGCGTGGGAGTCGGCTGGCAGGAATCCGAGTACGACGCCCTCGAGGAACCGTTCCACAACCGCGGACGCCGCATGGACGAGGCCATTGCGGTGCTGCGCGCCTACTGGGGCGACGCGCAGGTCGACTACGCGGGCGAACACTACTCCTCCACCGCCATGGCGATGGAACCGAAGCCGCCCCAGGGTAGCGCGCTGCCCATCTGGATCGGCGGCGGCGCCGAACGCGCGCTGCGGCGCGTGGGCGAACTCGGCGACGGCTGGCTCGCCAACACGATCGCCGACCCCGCCGTGGCACAGCGCTGCCGGGACAAGATCAGCCGCTACGCCGAGGCCGCCGGGCGCGATCCGGGGTCGATCGGCTATCAGCAGATGCTTGCGCCACCGCCCAGGGACGCGGCGGGCAAGGCGTTCTACGCGGACCCGGACCAGGTCGTGCGCCGCGCGGCCGAGGTCGCCGAGATGGGTTTCGAGTGGGGCGCCCTCAACGCCACCGCGATCTTCCAGGCCGGGGCGCGCAGCGTCGATGCCATGCTGGACGTCCTCGCGACGCTGCATGAGGCGATCCGCGACGCGTTGGGGCCCTGACGCGGGCGACCGCGCACGCCGCCCTACAGCGAGTAGAGCGTCACGAACATCGCGAGCAGGAGCCCGGGCACCAGCAGGAGCCCGTAGGCCAGCAGGGAGGCCAACCACTTCAGGCCGGTCAGCGCGACCCCGTCGCCGTAGTACCGTTTCAGCGCCAGGTAGTAGTACACGAGCATCGCCAGGGTCAGGATCCCCCCCTCGGGCACCAGCATCCGTACCGTGAACACGGCGAAGGCGACCGTGTGCACGTGGACCGAGAACACCAGGTGCTCGACGTAGTAACGCCGCTTGCGGAGATAAAAGAGCGCCAGCAGGCCGGCATACGCCGGCAGCGTCACGAACATCGCGATCGGCAGGTTGTCCGCCAGGCGGTCCACGGCCACCAGCGGCTGGTGCATCACGTCGATGACCTGGCCGGCCACGAAACGGTCGACCTGGCCCAGCGCGAGGTCGTCCCCGGCCTCGGCCACCGCCTTGGCCGCTTCGTACACCACGATCTTGAGGTAGGGGCGGCCCGGGTACGCGAGGATGTCGTCGATCTTGCGGCCGTCCTCCTCGGCCAACAGGGATTTGAGACGCTCGACGTCCGCTCCCTCGCTCACGCGGGCCAGCTCGATCTCCGCGTCCGGCCACTCCTCCGTCGGCGGCCGGAAGTCCGTCGTGACCGAAAGCACGAAGAAGAAGGCGAGGCTGACGAACAGGTAGAACCGGACCGGCGACGAGTAGCTCGCGCGGCGATTGCGCGAGAACTCCGCGGACAGCTCGCCCGGCCGCAGGAACATCGTCTTGACCGTGCGCAGGAAGCGGGAGTCGAGTTCGAACGTCTCCCGGACGAACTCCCAGAGCATCAGGGGGAGAGAGCGCGCGTAGTTGCGGTCGTTCTGGCCGCAGTGGGCGCAGAACGGCCCGGACCGCTCCCGTCCGCAGTTCGGGCAGGAAGTCACCGGACCCTCGCGGAGATTCGCGGTGACTTCCCCGTCCATCGGGCCGGCGTCACGCCTCCCCGGCGTTCTCCGCGGCTTCCGCGAGTTCCTTCTCCCGGTCCCGGTTCGCCCGCGAGATGACGTACTGCTGGATCCGCGCGGTGTCCTCGACGTCGAGCACGTCCGCGAACGAGGCCATGCCGTTGTCGTTCAGCGTGCCGCCGAGCACGATCGCCTCGAACGTGGCGTGGATCTCCGGCGTCATGAACCGCAGGTCGGGAATCCCGCCGGACGAGAGCACTCCGATGCCATGACACGGCGAACAGACCTCGTGGTACAGGATGTCGCCGCGGTCGAGATCGTCCGCGGAGGCGGTGAGCGGCGGCTGTTCCTTGATCGTCGTGTCCCGCTCCGGCGGCATGGGCAGTTCGGCGTCGCCACCAAGGGCGTAGACCACGACGCGGGCATGGCTGCCGTAGATATACGTCGCGGCGCCCGTCGTATTGATGGAGCCCGCGCCGGTCATCGTCGCGACATACTGCGAACCGTCCACCTCGTACGTGATGGTCGGCCCGACGATGGACGTCCAGGTGTCCGCCTGCCAGAGCAGGCTGCCGTCGTCGGTGCTGCGCGCCGAGACCTTGCCCATGGCGTCGCCCTGGAACAGGAGGCCCGCCGCCGTCGCGACCACGCCCCCGTTCCAGGGGTGTTCCTGGCGGACCGCCCAGACGGTCTCGCCGCTCAAGGGGTCGAAGGCGACGGTGTAGCCCTCCGGGTCGGGCGGATCGTCCCAGGCCTCGATGAGCTGGTTGATCCGACCGTACTCGATGCCGACGTTGATCATGCCCTCGCGGCGCTTGTACACGCCGGTCTTCTCATACTCCTCGGGCATCGCGAACAGGAACGGGGTGTCGTGGGTCGTCAGGTACATGACGCCGCGCTCGCCGTCCCAGGACATCGCCTGCCAGTTGTGCGCGCCGAGCGCTCCCGGATGGATCCATTGCGGGTTCTCGTCGTACTTGACGTCGGTGTTCTCGACCGGGCGCCCCGTCTCGAGGTCCACGTGGGTCGCCCACGTCACCGTGCCGTACGGGTGCGCCCGCAGCAGCGTGCCGTCGCTGCGGTCGATGACGTAAAAGAACCCGTTCTTCGGCGCCTGCAGCAGGACCTTGCGCATCTCGCCGTCCACCTCGAGATCCGCGAGGGTCATGTCCTGCACGGCCGTGTAGTCCCAGTTGTCGCCGGGGGTGGTCTGGTAGTACCACTTCATGACGCCCGTGTCGGCGTCGACGGCCACGATCGCCGCGAGGAACAGGTTGTCCCCGCCGCCCGGAGAGCGGATCACGCGCGTCCAGGGGGACCCGTTGCCGACGCCGAGATAGACCGTGTGGAAGTCCGGGTCATAGACGATGGAGTTCCACACGGTGCCGCCGCCGCCGATGTCCCACCACTCGCCGCCCTTCCAGGTGTCGGCGGCCATTTCCATCTCGGGATGCTCGAAGCCGAGCGAGGGGTCGCCGGGGACCGTAAAGAAGCGCCACGCCTGTTCGCCGGTGTCGGCGTCGTAGGCGGTCACGTAGCCGCGCACGCCGAACTCCGCGCCGCCGTTGCCGATGAACACCTTGCCGGCCGCGGCCCGGGGCGCGCCGGTGATGGTGTAGTTGCGGGTGTGGTCGATCACCGTGTCGACCTCCCACACCGGCGTCCCCGTCGCCGCGTCCAGGGCGATGAGCCGCCCGTCGAGGGTCGCGACGTAGACCCGTCCGCGATAGACCGCGAGCCCCCTGCTGATCACGCCGCAGCAGGCACGGCGGGCCGTTTCCCCGGGAACCTCGGGATCGTAGGACCATAGCTCCTCGCCCGTGGCGGCATCGAGTGCGTAGGTGATGTTCCACGGCAGGATCGCGTACATGACGCCGTCGACGACCAACGGGGTCGACTCGACCGGATGCAGCGTGCCGAAGTCCTTGTACCAGACGAGGCCCAGGTCCCCGGCGTTCTCCCGGTTGACCTGCGTGAGCGGCGAGAAGCGCTGCTCCTCGTAGGTCCGGCCGTAAGTGAGCCAGGCGCCCGGCTCGTCCGTCTCGACTCGGGCGACCCGGCCCTCGTCGACCATTGCCGCCGTCGGCTCGGGAGGGGCGGCGGGCGCCGCGTCCGGAGCCGCCTCTTGCGGCGGCGGCTCCTGCCGACCGAACAGCACGAGGAGCACCGCCACGGCCACGACGCCAACGATCGCGACCAGCGCGCCTCTCGACACACCCGCCTGGCCTTTCCTTACGCCCATGTCTCTCACTCCCCCTAGTGGTCTGCTGCCGAAACATACCACCAGCCGGCGGCGCGTGTGACCAGGACCCTCCGCTTCAAGCCGCTACATCGGGTGTTTCCGCCCGGTCGGGGCCGGTAAGCTTCCCGCCGGGGAGGACACACCCGCATGGCGGTACCCGGCAAACTGCGATTCGGCGTCAAGCTCGCCTTCGGCGTCGGGCAGCTCGGCGAGGGTCTGAAGAACGGCGCCTTCGGCATCTTCCTGCTGTTCTATTACAATCAGGTGCTCGGCATGCCCGGCACGCTGGCCGGTCTGGCCGTGGGTACCGCGGTCGTCGTGGACGCGTTCACCGACCCGCTGGCGGGATCGCTGTCGGATCACTGGCGATCGCGGCTCGGGCGGCGGCATCCGTTCATGTATGCATCGATCCTGCCCCTCGCCGTCTCGTTCTTCTTCCTGTTCAACCCCATGGTGAGCGGCGACTGGGCGCTGTTCGCGTGGCTCGTCGTGTTCGCCAACCTCACGCGCACCTCGATCTCGCTCTACTACGTTCCCCACAACGCGCTCGGCGCGGAGATGACCGAGGACTTCGACGAGCGGACCGCCCTGGTCGGCTACCGGACGTTCTTCGGCCACCTGGGGCACCTTCTCGCCGTCATCATCGGCATGGCCGTGTTCTTCTCCGCGACGCCCGAGTTCGAGAACGGGCAATTGAACGCCGGGGCCTACCCGCCGTACGCCGCCACGCTCGCCGTCGCGATGGCCGCGGTCATCCTGTGGTCCGCCTGGGGCACGCGGAGCGTCATTCCCCACCTCCCCGCCGTCACCGAACGCGTCAGCTTCCATGCGCTGGCGGTGGTGCGGCGCGTGTTCTCCGACATCGCCACGGCCATGCGCTGCGGCTCCTTCCGGTGGCTCTTCTCGGGAATCCTGATCGTGTTCGTGATGGTGGGCGTCGACGGCGCCCTGAACATCTACATCTACACCTACTTCTGGGAGCTGACCCGCACAGAGATCATCCTGGTGGTCGCCGGTTACCCGATCGGGGTCATGTTCGGCGCGATGTTCTCCGCGCGCATCTTCGCGCGCTGGGGCAAGCGCGCGGGCATCATGTTCGGCGCCGGCTCATGGGCGTTCTGGCAGATTCTGCCCGTGGCGTTGCGGCTGCTCGGCTGGTTCCCCGAGAACGTGGATGCCCTGCTCCTGCCGCTTCTGGTCGGGATCCGCGTGATCCAGGGCGCCAGCACCGTGCAGGCGAACGTCGCGTTGGGGTCGATGGTCGCGGACACCGCGGACGAACACGAACTCGACACCGGGAGGCGCCAGGAAGGGGTGTTCTTCGCCGCCAGTTCGTTCTCGCAGAAGGCGGCTTCGGGAATGGGGAACATCGTCGCCGGCTTCGCGCTGGACCTCATCGACTGGCCCCGTGGCACGCACATCCGCACGGCCGCGGACGTCCCGCCCGAGACGCTGGTCGACCTGGGGCTCGTCTATGGCCCCTACGTGGCCGGTTTCGCCGTGGTGTCGCTGTGGTGCTTCACGCACTACCGGCTCACGCGCGAACGGCACGAGGAGATCCTCGCCGAACTCGCCGTACGCCGCGCCGCGGCCTGACGGCGCGTTGACCCCGGGCACGCGGCCTCGCAGACTACGCCACACAGCATGCAGCCACGAGTCCGCGGTCCACGGACTCGGAAGCGAAACGATAAGGAGGCCCGCGCATGATCGTCGTCCGCATACTCTCCGCCCTGATCGGCCTCGTGATCCTCGTCGTAGGGGTCTACCTCATCGGCATGCGGTTTGCGGACGGTCCGAACGCCCTCGCCGCCGGTGGCCCGCTCGTGTCGGGCGAACTCGTTACCGAGGAGCCCGACTGGTCCTTCGCCCGCGACGTGATGGAGATCGAGCTGCAGCTCATGACCCCGCCGCGGTCGCGTACCGTGTGGGTCGCCGAGCACGACGGGGCGCTGTACGTCCCCTGCGGCTACATGGACTCCTGGTGGGGACGCCTCTGGAAACAGTGGCCCGCCGAGGCCCGCGAAGACCCGCGCGCCGTCGTGCGCATCGATGGCAAGCGGTACGAACGCACGCTGGTTCCGGTCACGGCCGCCGACCCCGAGGCGGGGCCGGTTCTCGCCAGGCTCGGCCGGAAGTACGGCTTCCCGCCGCCTCCGCCGGACCTGGCGTTGTCTTCGCAAGCGCTCCTGCTGTTCAAGCTCGAGCCCAGGGCGTAGGCGGCCCGCCGACTGACGTCAACGCGAGCCATTCGCAGGGAGATTCATCATGAGTTCACGCACCCATCTCGTCGTCGGCGGCTTCCCGCCCGGAGCGAGCGCCGGACACGACATGGACTACGCCCGCCTGTCCCTGCTCGGCCTGCTGGCCGAACGGGAGGACATGACCACCACCGTGGCGAACGACTTCACCGACCTCGAGCGCTGGCTCGACGGCGCCGGACTGCTGCTGACTTACGTGGCGGGACCCATTCCCAGCGGCCCGCAACTCGAGGCGCTGAACGCGTGGCTCGAGGGCGGCGGACGCTGGTTCGGCCTGCACGGGACGAGCGGCGGCCGGGCGGCCCGGATCGAGGGCACGCGCCAGCGGCGCATGGTCAGGGAAGGTCATCACGAGACCCTCGGGTGTTTCTTCCTCAACCATCCCCCGGTGTGCCGGTTCGAGGTGCAGGTGACGAACGGCCATCCGCTGACGAAGGACCTGCCGGCGACGTTCGAGACCACAGACGAGCTCTACCTCGTGGAGCCTATCGGTCCGAGCCGCGTGCTCCTCACGACGGAGCTTCCGGAAGATCCATCGCCGCCCGGTTTCGGCTTCCGCTACGACGTGGACACCTCGCTGCTGCCGGACGGCAAGACGCGGGTGCTCGGCTTCGTCAAGGACGTGGGCAAGGGTGCGGTGGCCTACGTCGCCCTGGGGCACACCCACGCGGGGCGCTCGAACTCCCAGCCTTTCGTGGACGAGTCGGTCGCGCCGGACGGCGTGACGCCGCCGACGTTCCGGGGGAGCTGGGAGACCGACGAGTTCCCGACGCTGATCCGCAACGCGATCGCCTGGGGCACCGCGTAGCGAGTTCTCTCAGGCAAGCATGCGGTGGGTCGGGGCGCAGAAGGCGTCGACCGGGATTTCGTGCGGGCACGCCCCGGCGCAGGGCTGGCCGGTGCAGCCGAGACAGGCGCTCGCGTTCACTTCGAGCTTGGCGTACTCCTCCCGGGCGAACCGCGGGTCGCCGTAGTCCGTCGCGTACATGCGCGTGCGCATGATGTCCGGTATCGGGACGCCGTACGGACACGCCCCCTCGCACTCCGTGCAGGCGTGGCGGCAGTAGGTCGCTCCATTCAGCATCGCGTAGCGTTCGAGCAGCGCGAGGTCCTCGCCGGTGGCCCCCCGGGTGCCCGAGGCGGCGAGATACTCGTCGATCACCGCTTCGGAGTGCATCGTGATCACGAGGCCGTGCACGTTCTCGTCCGACAGGACCCAGCGGAAGGCCGCCTGGGCGTAGGTCGTGCCACCGGTCTCGTACGGACGCATGTCGTTCAGCCGCGCCCCCATCAGCGTCTTCATGACGACCACGCCGACATCCCTGGACCGCGCCTTCTCGAGCGCGCGGGGCAGCTCGGGCTGGCGGGCGACGTAGTCGAGCCCCCGGGTGAAGCGCGAAAAGAACGATGGGTCCTGCCCGAAGTTGTACGCGACGAGCACGGCGTCGACCATGTCGCGGTCGAAAGCGTAGTCGAGACACTCGATCAGGCGTCCGCCGTGTCCGGACAGGCCCAGGAAACGGACCTTGCCCTGCTCCTTCGCACGCGCGGCAAACTCGTGCCACTCCGGGTTCTCGAGCCGCGCGACATCGTTGACGGCGTGGCTGAAGTAGATGTCCAGGTAGTCCGTGCGCAGACGCCGCAGCGACGTTTCGAGGGAAGCCATGAGGGAGTTCCGGTCGCGATCCGCGCGCGCAATGGTCTTCGACACCAGCACGACATCGTGCCGCCGGCCTTCGAGCGCCCGGCCCATGGCGTTCTCGGAAGCGCCGCCGGTGTAGCCCTCCGCGGTGTCGAAGTAGTTGACGCCGAGATCGAGCGCCTGATGCACGAGCCGTTCGTCTCCGCGGCGCAGGCGCGCGGAACCGAACGAGATGTCCGATATCTCGAGGTCCGTCCGCCCCAGCCGCGTGTAACGGCGGACCTGGCCCACGGGCCGTTCCGCCGGTGGGCCGGGGGGCGCCTTGTCCGCTCCGGCGACCAATGGCGCGACACCCGCCAACGCGCCCATCCGCAACATGTCGCGACGACCCAAGCTGGTCATGGCATCTCCCTTTCGCCTATCCGGCAGCGGACCTGATCGCGCAACAGCTTACGCCCCCCACTCCCCACTGTCATCCGACGCAGGCCGTTCCCATACCTCCGTAATCGTGGTTTGGCTTTAGATAGACTTCACAAGGTATTGAAACTATTGAATGCGAACACGCCCTTTGCTCGCTGACCATTTCAACCACCCTGTTCCGCTCCCATGCCTCCCGGCAGTGGGTCACGGCCGTGCTACCAAGCCCGAGCGCCCAGTGTCAGCCGGCGTCCGACTCCGTCATGTCCCGCGTCGGCGCGCCGCCCCGCCAGCGCGCGTGGAACTCCTCGGTCGTGTTGATCCGCGGATAGGGCACGCCGGGCGTCTCCACCCCGAGCGCCTCGCACAGCGGCGCCCACCCGTCGTTGCCGTCGAACAGGACGAGCCGGTCCGGCGGCACGTCGCGCCGAACGCGCGCGACGTTCGCCTCGTAGACGGCGACGGCGTGATCGCGGTCGGCCAGGTCGCCCCCGAAAGTCCCGTCCACGATGATCTCCTCCGCCATGACCAGCCGCTCCCGGAGGTCCCTCCGGTCCGAAGCCAACCCCTCCTCCATCGACTGGAAGATGGTCCGCCGGGCGCTCGCGAACCAGGCGTCCGCGTCCCGCACGGTGAGGACGATCTTCGCGTCGGGATAGACGCGCATCAGCCTGGGCCAGAAGGCGGCGGTGGGCCAGTCCACGGCCGCCGCGTAGCCCTGGAAGAGTTCGCTCCACGGGTCTTCGCCGCGCCAGGCGGCACGCCACAGTTCCACGTGCGACGGGTTCTCCGCCACCTCCGCCATGTGGTAGCACTTCGTGTAGCGCAGGGTCTCGAGGGCCCGTTTCAGCGAGAGCGTGCCGGTCCGTCCGAAACCCGCTCCGATCACGCGCAGCGTCATGTTCCCTCCTCGATGCGCGCGGGGTCCTCGTCGAAGAACTCCGACAGGCACGCGTAGACTTCCGGATACGCCCATTCAAGCAGACGGGGCGCCAGGAAGAAGGTCTCGACGGACACCGAGAAGAACTCCGCCGGGTCCGCCGCGGCGTACTCGTCGATGGCGGTCTCCTCCTCCGCGTCCACGGCGGCGCACAGGTCGGCGTAGGCCGCCGAGAACGCGGTTGACCACGTCCGCACCGACATGCCGCGCCGCAGCGGCGGCAGGCCGTTGTGGTCGCCGGTCAACTCGTCGATCTTGTGCGCGAACTCGTGCAGCACGACGTTCCCGACAAACGCATCGTCGTCGCCGCGCCACGGGCGCGCCTCCTCCCAGGCCAGCACCACCGCCCCGCCGTACATCGCCTCCCCGTCCAGTTCCTCGTAGCCCGTGTGCAGGATGCCGTCCTCGTCCAGGGACTCGCGCTCGGCGACGAAGCCCTCCGGGTAGAGGATGATCGTCCGGCAAGCCCGGAGGTACTCGTAGCCCATGCGCAGCGCCAGTCGGCACGCTTGGGCGGCGACGGCGACCCGCATGTAGTCGGTCACCTCGAAGTCGTGGGCGCCGAAGAAACGCTTCTCGGCGAGAAAGCGGCCGGTCAGGTCCCGCAACCGCGCCACGTCGTCCCCGGTCAGTCCGTCGTACAGCGGCAACTCCGTGACGACCCGCCGCCAGAGTGGCTCGGCGATGGGCTCGCGGCGCCGTGGGCCGATCCAGCGCGCCAGGCGTCTACGAATCGTCGCCCTTCCCGAAGAGCGCATCGAGCTTCGCACGCGCCTCATCTTCCTTCGAGGACACTTCCGGCGCGCTCTGCCCCGCATTGTCCGACGCGGCCTCCGGCGCGTCGAAGAGGGCGTCGAGACGCGCCCGGGCGGCGTCCCGTTTCGTACCGGTCCTTTCGCGGTAGGCCCCGAAGACCGGCCGGAAGTAATCGCAGAAGTTGGCCGTTTCCTTGTGGATCGGCGGGTCCGTGCGGTCGTCCTCGCACTGGCCGGTGATCCCCGGGGCAAAGTGGCGGCACAGCCGGCAGCAATGCAGGTCCTCGAAGCACGCCGGGCAGTTGGCGTGCCGGCTGATGGGCCGCGGGATTTCCGCGAGCGACGCGCCGCAGTTCCAGCAGACGATCTCGGCCACGGGTTACACGCTGTTCCTGTGTCGCCGCGTAGTATGGCGCTACCGGCCCATCGCCTCCAACGCCTGTCGGTGCAGGTCGCGGCTTGCGGCGGCGACCACGAAGCCCTCGCGCGGTGTCTCACGCGCAGCGTCGGTCACGACGCCGCCCGCCCCCCGCACGATCGGCACCAGTGGCTGGATGTCGTAAGGCTTCAGGCGGTCCTCCACCACGATGTCCACCAGCCCGTGGGCGAGCAGGCAGTAGTTGTAGCAGTCGCCGCCGTAACGCATCAGGCGGACGCGACTCGCGAGCGCATCGTAGTGGGCGAGATCGGCCGTGTCGAACATCTCGGGGTGCGTCGCGACCAGGATCGCGTCCTCGAGCGAAGCCTCCGCACGGACCCGAATCCGCCGCCGCTGCCCGCCACGCACGATCCACGCGTGCTCCCCGTCGCCCGAGAACGTCTCCTTGAGAACCGGCTGGTGCATGAGCCCGGCCACCGGCTCTCCGTCCCGCAGCAGCCCCAGCAGACACCCCCACACGGGCAGGCCCATGACGAAGGCGCGCGTGCCGTCGATGGGATCGACGATCCAGCTCCAGCCCGAGTTACCCGCCGTGACGCCGTATTCCTCGCCGACGATCCCGTGGTCGGGGAACCGGTCGGCGATGCGTTCCCGGATCCGGGCTTCCACGCCCCGGTCCGCTTCCGTAACCGGGTCGTAGCCCCCCGCGCCGCGCTTGTTGTCCACTCCGCCGCCCCCGCGGAAGTGCCGCGCCGCGATCGTGCCGGCATCCGCCATTGCGTCGTGCGCGAAGGCCAGGTAGTCGTCGACTTCGGACATGGGACGGCGGTCGAGAAAAACGCGGCAGGCTACTCGACGCCAAGGAGTTCCCGCAACTCCCCCGGAAGACCGTCGACGCGCAGGCAACCCAGGAGTGGCGGACGTCCCGGCCCGGCGGAGGATCGTGCCCCGGCACCTCCCAGCGGCGGCGCGTTGAAACGCCCGCCCCCCGCCAGCACGATGTTCTCCGCCCAGGTCTCGCCGCGCCGCATCGGCAGCGGCGCCGGCCGGGTGTCGAGGTAGCCGTGCAGTTGCTGGGCGTCCCCCGGGTACATGGCGTCGATCACGAAGCGCATGCGGTCGATGACGTTCGGATCGCTCATCCGCCCGCGCTGGCCCCATGCCACCACCGCGTCCCCGCGCTCCTCGGCTTCCGTCCCGACGATCGCGACGTCCTTCTCCAGGTCGTGGTGGTAGCTCATGAGGACGGTCTCGTGCAGGTCGGCGAGGTCTTCGAACTGCGTCGAGTAGCTGTAGAAGTCGACCGCGCCGTCGGTGGAGAACGCGTCGATGACATCGTCCGGCAGCAGGGCCTCTTCCGCCTCGGTCGACGACCGGCCGGCGAAGAAGATCTCGGCGAGGGAGCGCATGAATCCGGAGCGCAGCGGCAGTTCCGACGCAAGCAGGGTCGACGGCCAGGAGAACCTCTGTGCCCAGATCGCGTCGAGGGCGGTCCCCGCGGGGTCCACCTCGTCGAGCCCGGCCGCCGGCATGAAGTCGGCAGCGTGCGACAGCTCGTGGTAGAGCAGGAACGCGACGAACGGCAGAAGCCGGTCCGCCCGCGCCGGCCCCTCCGCGCCCGCCGGGTCGTTCCACGCGATGTTGTTGCGGACGTACCGCCACGGTATGTCGAACTGCATGCTCCGGCCGAAGCCGGCGCGAAAGTCCTCTTCCATCGTCACCACCGCCCGCTCCTCCGGGGTCCGCCAGAAGAACGCGGCGTCCAGGTAGATCGCGCCGGTCCGGGCCCAGTAGTAGGCCGGGCTGTCGCTGGCGATGACGATGGCCGTGAGCGAGCGCGTCAGGAGCCGCACGTCCAGCGGCAGTCGTTCGAGCGTGTCGCGCAGGCTGTCCCCCATCCAGCGGTGCGAAACCAGGACGCGCGTCATCACGTCGTCCACCGACGGCGCGACGAACTCCGTCCCGAGGAAGGGCAGCCGTTCCGCGGTGCAGTCCACCTGTGCCGCGTCGCCGGCGTAGATGCAGGGCCGGAGCGCGTCCGCGTAGGGCGCGGTCGGAACGTAGGGCACGGTGTACGGCACGTTGGCGTCGTCGCGGACGTTCACTTCGAAGACGACTTCGGCGGCGCCGCCGAGGTCGTCCGTCACCGTGAGCCGCACGGGGTAGACGCCGGGCTCCTCGAACGTGTGCTCGACGGTGGTGACGTCCGTGCGCGAAGCGCCGGCCACGTCCCATTCGTACGACACGATCTCGCCGTCCTCGTCACTCGACATCGACGCGTCGAACGTCACCGTGACGGGCGCCCGACCTTCGACCGGATCCGCCTCGATCCTCGGGGTCGGGAGCACGTTGACGACGAGTTCCCGCATGGCGGTCGCCTGGCTGCCGTCGTCGTCCGTCACGGTCAGCCGCACCTCGTAGACGCCGGAGCGGTCGTAGGTGTTGTCGATCGTCTGGCCGGTCCCGGTCGCCGTGTTGCCGAAATCCCAGGCGTATTCCGTGATCGAGCCGTCGGCGTCGCGGGAACCGGAAGCGTCGAAGGCCACCGTCAGCGGCGGCGGGCCCGCGTCCGGCGTAGCGGTGAAGCTCGCCGTGGGAGGACGGTTCGGGGGCGGGGCGCTCGAGCCACCGCCCCCGCCGCAGCCGGGGAGCCCCACGGCCGCCGGCAAGCAGCAAAGGAAGAGAACTGCGCGTCCCGGCCCGGTCATGCGCGACCCGTATCCCCCTGCGTCTCCGATGCGAGGTCGTAGCGCGCGAGGGCATTGCGGACGAGGAGTTCCTCGTCGTCCTCGAGTACGTAGCCGGCCTCCACCAGCCTGCGGGCGGCCTCGCCCACGCGGTCCGCGTACGCTTCGCGCGTGCCGTATCGGTCGGCGAGCGCGCCGGCGTCGAAGAAGCGGCTGAATCCCGCGAAGGCCGCCGCCTGGCGGGGAGCGCCCTGCGCGGGGTGACGCGGGTTCCAGCCGGTGTGCACGCCCACCGGGACCGTGATGTCCGGCAGTCGGATCCCGCCCGTCTCGTTCAGGTCCGGTCCGACGTTCGACACGAGCCGGGGGAACGGTTCCAGGCGGCGCGCCGGGAAACGGCACACGCCGCGGTCCGTATCGGGTCCGAGGTCCAGGTGGTTCAGGCCCCCGAGCTGCGCGTCGTCCAGCGTCTGCAAGCCCCGCAACGATTCGAAACGCGCCAGCGCGTCGCCGCGCTCAACCAGCGTCCTGTCGGCAAGCCGCGGCACCGCGCTCGGCGGCGGTTCCGCGGCGCCCGCCACCCAGCGATCCAGGTTGATCAGCGCGGCGCGGACGAGCGGAGAGTGGTCGACGACGTTGAAGGTATAGCGCCCGCGCGTGCCGGTGAGCGGAAACGTGTCGGTCGGCGGCAGCATGCCGTTCACGTGGTGCGTGCCCGCAAAGGCGTAGCGGCGCTCGTTCGCGTGCTCCGGCAGGTCCCGGGCGCCGCCGGGATCGACATGGACGAGGGCCGCATCCCCGCGCCAGTACTCCCACGACGTGTTGGTGAAGAAGACCTTCGGCAAGTCCGCTTCCGCGTCGAAGAGACCGGCCATGCGTCCCGTGTGCGGGTCCTCGGCCGCGGTCCCGGCGAAGGGGAACGCCTGGCCCGGCCCCGGGGCGCCGAGACTCGAAGGCTGGGCGAACCGATGGTTGAAGTCGCCGCGCTGGCCGCCGGCGATGTGCGCGAGCACGCCATCGAAGGCCCGAACGCCGCTCTCGTCGCGGTTGAGCCCGAGGTGCAGGAAGTGCCGCAGGACCCGGCCGGTCTGGGAGGCGCCGAAGGCGTGCACGCGATCGAAGCCGTACTCGAGAGGGCTGACGCCGTCCCCTGCGCGTAGCGCCGCGGCGGCGTCGCGCAGGGCCAGCAGACCCGCTCCCACGACCGGGGCCCCCTCTGCCGTGTACACGAGGGTGTAGACCGTTCCCGCCCGCATGCCGTCCGCCACGTGGATGTGCGTACCATCGCGTACCACCCGCCCCTGCCGTTCCCGCGCGAAACGCCAGCACGTTCTCGGCAGGAGTTCGTAAGGCGCGTTGTCGTCGCGCTGCACGAACAGCCGCGCGCCGGGATCCTCCAGGTCCGAGGGCGGGTACGACACGTCGCCGAGCTGGCCGAAATGCGTCCACGTCGAGTCCCGGTCCGGCTGGACGCGGCAGACGACTTCTCCCCGGGCGGGGCGTCCACCGGGCTCCGCATGGGGAGCGTCCAGCCCGAGGCCTTCCGCCGCGTCCCACTGCCAACCGATGGACGCGAGCGCAAAGCCGTGGCGGAACAGGAAGCCGTCTCCCGGCGCACACGGGTCGGCGAGCAGGTCCTCGGGCGCGGCGCGGTTGAACTGCGAGAAGGGGAGCCGCCGGCCGCGGTTGGGGACGTCCAGCAGCAATGCGCCAGCGGACCGCGTGACCGGCGCGACGACCGTGAAGTCCCCCGCGAAGGCCACGCGTCCGTCCGGCTCGCGGGGCGCCGCAGCCAGGTCGACGATCGCGCGGTTCGCCTCGTGGCCCGGCGTCACGGCGTATTCGATCCGTCCCTCGATGTGCTCGAACATGCCGAAAGCGCCGAACGTCTCGCCGCCGGCGTACGGTTTCCTGTCGTGAATCTCGAAGCGGATCGCGGTCATGACGGGTAGTCAGCGTACGGTACGGCCCAACGATGCGCCGTGCGCCGGGTGGGCGCAAGTCCCGCACGGCCAGATGCGGCTCCTGCCCCCGCGTGTCGATCCGCTCCACGCGCTGCGTCTCGTCACTCCATCGCCAGCGACGCGAACACGTCCGCCATGCGCTCGTCGTCGTAACCGAGGATGTCCCGCAGCACCTCGACGTTGTGCTCGCCGAGGGTCGGGCCCGCGCGCGTGACCCGGGACGGGGTACGCGAGAGCACGGAGCGCGTGTTCTCGACCACCATTTCTTCCGTCGCCGTGTGCGGCGCCGCGACGAAGTGGCGCCGATGCACGAGCTGCGGGTCGTCCACGCACTCCTGGCCGTTCTGCACGGCGTGCGCCGCCACACCCGCCTTCGTCAGCGCCGCCTCGATCTCCGACTCCGCGCGAGCCCCTGTCCACGCCGCAAGCGCCTCGTCGAGTTCGTCCTCGCGCGCAAACCGCCCCGCCGCCGTCGCCAGCGCCGGGTCTGCGAGCAGGTCGTCGCGTTCCATCGCCCCACAGAGCCCGCGCCACGCGGCATCCGACTGACATGCGATCGCCACCCAGCGGTCTTCGCCCCGGGCCGGGTACACGCCATGCGGACAGTACTCGAGATCCCGGTTCCCCATGCGGTGCCAGACGCGCCCGTTGAGTTCGTGGTCCAGGATCGCCGGCGCGAGCAAGTGGATGGCCGCTTCGGCCTGCGACAGGTCGATGTACTGGCCCTCTCCCGTCCGGCGACGATGCTCGAGGGCGCCCAGCAGCGACGCGAGCATGAAGCGCGGCGAGACGCCGTCCGTGTAGGCCAGGTAGGGCCCTGCAGGCGAGCGGTCAGGCCAGCCCGTCAGGTCGTAGAACCCGGCCAGCGCCGCCGCCATGTTTCCGTACCCGGGGACCTGTGCGCGCGGCCCGGTCTGCCCCATCAGGCAACTGCTCAGCATGATGAGCGACGGGTTGACCTCGGCAAGCGCGGGGTAGTCGAGGCCCCATCCCTTCATCGCTTTCGGCGAGAACGACTCCGTGACGATGTCCGCCCAGCGGACCAGGTCGAGGATGACTTCCCGGCCGGCGGGATTGGACGGATCGACCGTGACGCTCATCTTGCCCGCGTTGAAGCTCGAGAACGGGACACCGGTATCGACTCCGGGTTCGCCGTCCCGGAAAGCGGGGGAGCCGCGCGCCGGGTCGAGGCGCACGCTCGATTCCACCTTGACCACGGTGGCGCCGTAGTCCGCCAGGACCCGGGTGCAAAGGGGTCCGGCGATGACCCACATGAAGTCCACGACCTTCAGGCCGGCGAGTGGCAGCGAAGGCTCGAGAGGACGCGCCTTGCGCGCACCGGTCCGCTTCCGTGGTGTGGCCGTCCAGTCGTCCAGCATGGGCGCGGTTCCCGGGATCGTGAGCGGGCTCCCCGACAGCTTGGAGAACGCACCCGGTACTCGTGCGGTGCCGCCGCCGAGTTCCAGGTCCACCCACAGGCCCCGGGCGTGGAACTGCCGCTCGCGGAGCAGGCCGGCGATGTCGAAAGCCGGCGCGATGTAGATGCCGCGCTCTAGTCCTTCTTCCAAGAGTTCTTCCTGAGTGCGGGCGCCGGTGAAGTTGCCGATCTTTCGGCACAGCTCGAAGTACGGCTCGGGAGACGCCTCCTGCCGGACCATCGCGGCCAATTCCAGTCCCCAGTCGGTGTCCACGTCTTCCCGGGTGCAGGCCCCGGCCTCGTGCACCCAGGCGAGCAGCCGGCGGTTCGGTTCCGTGAACGCCTGACCGAACAACATGGTGATGGCCACGTAGCCGTCGACGCACGGCCAGGTCAGCCGGATCGGAAAGGTTCCCGCGAGCCCGCCGGCCTCGCGATGGACGGTCAGGCCCGAGTTGTTCGGGGCTCCGAGGTTCGCCGCGAGCGCGGCCTGGGCCGACGACTGCTGCGCCGAGATGTCGACATGCTGCCCCAGACCGCTGCGGTGCCGCTCCTGCAAGGCGATCAGGGCGGCTACGGCGGCGTCCGCGCCGGCGTGGAGGAACGACTGCGGAACGCTGGTCCGGACCGGGGCGCGGTCGCTGTCGCCGGCCAGGATGTGCGCGCCACTCGCGGCCCACACCGTGAGGTCGGTGGCCGGCCAGTCGGCCTTCGGGCCTGTCCTGCCGAACGGGGAGATGGACACGACGATCAGACCGGGATTCGCGGTCGCCAGGCGCTCGTAGTCCACGCCCAGGGCGTCCGCCTCCGCCCGCGGGAAGGACTCGATGACGAAGTCGGCATCCGATGCCAGTTCCAGGAAGCGCTCGCGGCCGCGGCCGGACGCCAGGTCGAGCACGCAGCTTGACTTGCCGCGCGCATAGGCCTGCCACCACAGGCCGTCGTCCGCATGGCCCGTGTCCCCGCGGAACGGGGGCGCGAGCCGCGCGCTCGACCCGCCAGGCGGCTCGATCGCGATCACCTCCGCGCCAAGGTGCGCGAGGATGTACCCGCAGAACATACCCTGCCGGTCACTGAGGTCGAGGACGCGATACGACGACAGCACGGCGACGCTCCTGTATTCCTACCGAGTCGCGTCGATTGTAAACACCGGTTGAGCGGGATGGTCGGACGTCGGGAGTTCGCCCGCCGGGCCCTCCGTGCCGCGAACGACGGTCCGGAGCTCGAGCGCGATCCGAAACGGCCGGCGCGAAGCCGCGTGAATCCGCACGGGGTAGAAGCCGATTTCCGGCGCGAGCCAGTACGTCACCCTGCCGTGGTAGCCCTGCGGTCCGAGCGCCGTTCGCTCCGGCCCCGCGACCAGCCGGACCGTGGGGAAAGTCCCCGCCGGGGACTCGAGGACTTCCTCCCCGTCCACCACGAACCGGTAGCGGGCGATCCTGTCGTCGACATAGTTCAGGGTGAAGTCGCTCTCGCCCGCCCGCAGGCGGCAGGCGATCGCCTCGTACTGGCTCAGCTTGTCGACGAAGGTCTCCCCGGCGAACTCGTACCGCCGCTCCCCGTCCCTGCCCCGGTAGTCGATGGTGTGCCGGCCCCAGTCGAACTCCACGCGGTCGTCGAAACGCCAGGCCAGGATGCCGCCGACGTTGACGTAGGAAAGCTGCCGAAGATCGCAGTCGCGCGGCTCGAAGCGCGTCGTGTGGTCGTTGCGTGCGACCGCGCCACCGAACAGCGGCGCCTCGAGCCGACTCGCGATCGACACGACCGGTCCCTCGGCCTCGATCGTCACCCTGGACGTCATGCCGATCCCGAGGACGCGGACCGCATACTCGAGGCTCTTCGGCGTCGGCCCGATAGGCTGCGAATCAGCGCTCGCGCCGACCGCCACGATCAGTGCCGCGGCGACGACCCATCGGGACGTCACGCTACCGTCCCGGCCGGGCCGCCGCGCGCGGGACGCCGCGCGAAGAACCGCGCAACCACCGCGGGCAGGCCGTCGGGGTCGCTGACTTCGCCCTCGAAGGAGTCGATCGACTCGAGGTCCCCCGCCGCGCGGCGCAAGGCACCGGACGCCACGCGGAACGCCGGGTTGCGCGGTCCAGCGACATCGTCGCGCTCCGTGGCGAGGTGTTCCTCGACCACCAGGCAGCCCGCCGGTGCGAGTTGGCGGCAGAGCGCCCCGAGAAGCGCGAGATCCACGTAGCGGATGAGCACGATGAGGTCGAACGGGCCACGCACGCCCGGTCCCCCATCGAGATCGCGTTCGATCCACTCCACCTCGAGCCCGCGCATGCGCGCCGACCGCCGCGCGCGCGAGAGCGCTTCAGTCGAGATGTCCACACCCGTCACCGCGTAGCCCCGCTCCGCCAGGTACAGGGCGTTGCGTCCGGCGCCGCACGCGATGTCGAGCGCCCGGCCCATCGGCGCCCGCGGGAGGCAATCCACGAGCCACGGGCTCGGGTGCTCCCGGTCGGCGTAGGCGCCCGACCGATACCGCTCGTTCCACCTGTCCCGGTCGGCGTCGCTCAACAGTTGTTCCCCACCCAGTCCGCGATGACGGACAGTGCCGCCGGCGCCATCGTTTCCTCGATCCGGGCGTATTCGTCCGGGGCGCCCGTCTCCGCGGTCTGGAAGAGGTGGTTGAGCCCCGGCAGGACCAGGATGTCGAAGCGTCCCACGTCTGCGTCGATGGCCTCGAGCACCGGAACGCTCTGGACCGGTGGGACCTGCAGGTCCCGTTCCCCGTACAGCGCCAGGATGGGCACGCGTGCCGCCGCGAGGTCGACGCCGGGATCGTAGTCGAGGAAGTGCGCGAACCACGGCGACACCACGACGTTCACCATCGCGGTGCCTTCGGGCCGCAGCCGCAGGAGCGCCCGCTCGGCGAAGTTGAACCGCTCAAACTCCTCGCGATGGATCGCGAGCCCTTCCGCCCGCCGCTGCTCCCAGGTCCCGGGTCCCCGTGCCGCCGCGTAGAGGGCGGCGTTCAGGTCCGCGGTCTTCTCGACGGTCGAGTTCGGCAGGAACCACTTCGCGCCCAGCACCAGCCGGAGCTGCGCCTGGTGCACGTCGGCGCCCCGGACCGCGGGACCGCCGAGCATGACTCCGCAGGACAAACCGCGGTCGCGCGCGGCGAGCCGCGCCACCACCACCGCGCCTTCGCTGTGCCCGATGACGCCAACGCGTGCGGCGTCCATGTCGCCGCGGCCCCGCAGGTACGCCACCGCGGCGGCGTCCTCCGCGAAATCCGCTGTCACGGCCTGCTCCCGACCCCCGGTGGACTCGCCCACACCACGGTCGTCATAGCGCAGCACGGCCACGCCATTGCGAGACAGGTGGTCCGCCAGGACCAGGAACGGCTGGTGGCCCATGATCGTCTCGTCGCGGTCCTGCGGTCCCGAACCGCTGACCAGAACGACCGCCGGGTAGCCATCACCCTCGGGGAGGGTCAGCGTCGCCGCCAGCGTGACGCCCGCGCCCCCACCCGGCAGTCTCACCTCCTCCGCCCGGTACGGAAACGGCGGTGTCGGCGTCTGCGCACGCACGCGTACGCTCGGCTTGGGCACCTTGACCAGGTCCAGGTCGATCCCGACGCCCTGGTGCCACTCGCCCCGGAGACGGGCCCCGTCACCGTCCAGCGTCCCCGAGTACGTGGCCCCTATCGCGTGGACCCGGAGGGCCAGCCGCTCACCATCGAAACGCACATCGTCGGCCGGGAGCCGGGCCCCCTGGTCCGGGACGTCCACCCGGGCCGACAGTTCGCCGTCCGCCTGCTCAACGTGAACGACGATACGCAGCTCCCCCAGCGCGATCGCCCCTTCCCAGATGCCCTCGACCCGTTCCGGGCGCTCCGGCGTCTCAGGCAGAGCCGCGATGTCCAGCGCCGGGCCGCAACCCGCGAGCATGCAGAGAGCCAGAACCCAAGACCATCGCACGATGCGCGTTCTCCCGGTACCGCGCAAGCAACATACCCGCGGCCCGGTCGCACGGGCAAATCGCCCTCCGCGCCGCGTTTCGAGCGCGACCGCCTTGGCGGTCGCGCTCCGCTGCCTTACGCTCCGGCGTTCACTGGTTGCCGGCGGTACTTCATGCGCGTCGTGAGCTGGAACGTAAACGGCCTGCGCGCGTGCGCCAGGAAGGGCTTTCTCGACTTCCTGCACGGCTCAAGCGCCGATGTGGTCGGCGTCCAGGAGGTCCGCGCCTTCCCGCATCAGCTTCCGGCGGAGGTCGCCGCGCCCGTTGGCTGGCACGCGGCGTTCTCGCCCGCCGAGCGGCCCGGCTACAGCGGTGTCGGCGTGTACTCCCGCGAGCCGCCGACCGCGATCGAGACCTCACTGGGCGACGCGCGGTTCGATGCCGAGGGGCGTTTCGTCATCGCGCGTTTCGGGCGACGGCTCGCCGTGGCCTCCGTGTACTTCCCGAAGGGCAGCGGCCGCGAGCGGGACAACAGCCGCGTCCCGTACAAGCTTGCCTTCTACGAGGCGGTGTTCGAACGGGTCCAGGCGCTCCGGCGCTACTGTCCGGTGCTGGTGGTGGGCGATTGCAACACGGCGCACGAGGCCATCGACCTGGCGCGTCCCGCTTCGAACGTCCGCAGCAGCGGCTTCCTCACGGAAGAGCGCGCCGAGCTCTCCCGCTGGTGCGCGGCCGGCTGGGTGGATACGTTCCGGGTCCGCCACCCCGATGCCCCGGGACACTACACGTGGTGGCGGCAGTGGGGCGGCGCGCGGGAGAACAACGTCGGCTGGCGCATCGACTACGTCTTCGCCTCGCCGTCCGCCGCGCGGCGGGTCCGCGACGCGTTCATCTGGCCGGAGGTCCAAGGCTCGGACCATTGCCCGGTCGGCGTGGACCTCCACCTGTGACCCGTGGCGAGGAATCCCGGCGCCGTTGACTTGCGGCCCGGCTTGGCGAATATTGCTCCCTTGGTGTTCGCTGCTCCCTCGCGGAGAGACGGACCACGTTCTGGATAGCTGGAGACGACGATGACGACCGACACGGCCACCGACACGAACGGAGCGCCCAGCAGACGCACCTTCCTGGGCTACGCGGCCATGCTCGGCGCGGGCAGCCAGGCGCTGTGGCACTCCCGGAGCCTGCATGCCGCCGTCACCGCCGCCAAGGACGCAGCGCCCGGCGCCGAACCCTGGCCCGAGATGACCTACCGCACGCTCGGACGCACGGGCTTCAACGCCAGCCGGCTCGTCTTCGGGTGCGGCGCCGCCCTGTCGCGCAAACCGAACGACGCACTGCTCGAGGCGGCCTTCGCCGCCGGCGTCAACGTCTTCGACGTGGGCGCCCGCCGCTACTACCGGGACGCCGAGCGCAACATGGCCGGGTTCCTGGCGCGGCACCGGGACGAGGTGTTCCTGATCTCCAAGGCCCAGACCTATCTGGACGTCGGCCCGAACGACGAGATCACCGTCGACCAGGCCAGGCAGGCGGCCCGTGTCTGGGCCACCGTCCTGGACGAGAGCCTCGCCGACCTGCAAACCGACCACATCGACGCCTACTACCAGATGGCGGCACACAACCCCTACGAGATCGCCGCCGAGGAGATCTACCGGGCGTTCGAGGACGCGAAGAAGGCCGGCAAGGTGTCCTGGTACGGCGTCAGCACGCACGAGAACGCGGCGCGCGTGCTCGAAACCGCGACGGACACCGGCTGGTACGACCTGGCGATGATCGCCATCACGCCAGCCGGGTGGTACGACTGGAAGAACAAGCAGATCCTCGAGGGCACGCCCGACATGATCTCCCTCCGGCCGCAGCTCGACCGTGCCCGCGCGGCCGGGATCGGGCTGGTCGGCATGAAGGTCGGCCGCCTGTTGGCCGGAAGCGGCTGGCTCGGCCGTGGAGACACCAGTGCGTTCGACGGGCACTACGACGAGAAGCTGCTCCGCGCGCGGCTGTCGGGCTTCCAGCGGAGTTACGCCTATGTGCTCGAGCATGGTGTGGACGTGGTCAACGCGGACATGCAGAACTACGCGACCCTGAAGGAGAACTTCGTCGCCGCGGCGACGGCGCACTACGCGACCCTGAAGGAGTCGCCGCGGCGACGGCGCACGAGTACTCCGCCTAGGACTCCGCGAAACTCCCAACGCGGAGTTTTCGCCGCAGGAGTCTCGCGTCAGCGAAACTCCCAACGCGACCGTCAGGTCGCGCGTTTGCCATCCCCGGGCGTTGCTGACACACTCGAAGCGCCTCCATCGACCAGCGGGAAGGCGAAACCATGCACCCCAGGCCAGGGACGCTCGGGGCACTGAAGGCGGCGCGTTACGAGGTGCTGCCGGTCAAGGCCGAACTCCGAAGGAACCTGATCGCGAGGCTCGGCAACGGTGAACCCCTTTTCGAAGGCATCGTCGGTTACGAGGAGACGGTCCTCCCGCAGCTCCAGAACGCCCTCCTCGGCGCCCAGGACGTCATCCTCCTCGGGGAACGCGGCCAGGCGAAGTCCCGCATCCTGCGCGGCCTGACCGCCCTGCTCGACGAGTACGTTCCCGTGCTCGCCGACGTGGAGATCCCGGAGAATCCGTACGCCCCGATCACGGAGCAGGGCAAGGCGGCGGTCGCGGAGGGCGGCGACGATACGCCCCTGCGCTGGATGCACCGCGACGAGCGCTACGGGGAGAAGCTCGCGACCCCGGACATCACCATCGCGGACCTGATCGGCGAGGTCGACCCGATCAAGGTGGCGGAGGGGCGCTACCTGTCCGACGCGCTCACGATCCACTTCGGACTCGTCCCGCGCATGAACCGGGGCATCTTCGCCATCAACGAACTGCCGGACCTCGCCGAGCGCATCCAGGTTGGCCTGCTGAACGTCCTCGAGGAACGCGACGTGCAGATCCGGGGACACAAGGTCCGCCTGCCCCTCGACGTGTTTCTCGTAGCCACCGCCAACCCGGAGGACTACACGAACCGGGGGCGGATCATCACCCCGCTGAAGGACCGCTACGGCGCGCAGATCCGCACCCACTATCCTGAGACCATCGACGCCGAGATCGCGATCATGGAGCAGGAGGCGGCGCGCCTCGACATGACCGGATACCGCGCGGAGGTTCCCTCCTACATGCGTGAGATCGTCGCCGAGGTCACGCACCACGCGCGCCGCTCGCCGGACGTCAACCAGCGCTCGGGGGTCTCCGTGCGCGCCTCGGTGTCGGACTACGAGGCCCTCCTGGCCAATGCCTTTCGGCGCGCGCTGCGCCTCGGGGAAACCGACGTCACGCCGCGCATCTCCGACCTGCCGTTCATGCTGCCGGCCCTGCAGGGCAAGCTCGAGTTCGAGGCCATGGACGAGGGGCAGGAGGACAAGATCGCCCAACGCATCCTGAACGCCGCCGTCAAAGCGGTGTTCGACCGGCACTTCGACGTGGCGGACCTCGAGAACATCGCCCTCGCCTTCAGCGAGGGACTGACGGTGGAAGTGGGCGAGGCGGCGCCCGCCGGCGCCTACGCCGCGATCATCGAGCGGGTGGAGGGCCTCGGCGAAGCCGTCGCGGGACTCGCCGGCGAAGCCGGGCCGGGGCATGCGGCCGCCGCGGTCGAGTTCGTCCTGGAGGGACTCCACCTGCACAAGCTGCTCAACAAGCACCGCCTCGGCGGGCAGGCCACCTTCACGGGGTAGCCGCGATGCCCGGCCTGGCAACACGCTCCCGTTACTCCTGGTGGGACGGTTCCCAGGAAGTCGAGATCGCCGCCGACGACGTGCTGCGCGCCATCGCCGACGACCTGATGACCTACGGGGACTTCCGGTGGGCGATCCGCAACCTGATGTCGCGCGGCATGCCGCTGCCCGACGGCTCGCGCCTGCAGGGCTTGAGGGACCTCATGCGGCAGCTCCGCGAACGCAAGAAGGAGCGCCTGGAGCGCTTCGACCTCGGCAGCGTCATGAAGGACATCGAGGAGAAGCTCGCCGAGATCCTGGCGATGGAAGAGGCGACCATAGACGAGTGGCTCGACCGGGACGAGGGCGACTTCTCCGAGGAAGTGCTGCGGCAGATCGCCGAACGCAACCAGGACGAACTCGACCGGCTTCCGGAGGACGCCGCCGGCCGCATCCGGGCCCTCGAGAAGTACGAGTTCCTGAACCCGGACGCGCAGCGCAAGTTCCTCGAGCTGCTGAACCAGTTGCGCAAGGCCATGACGCAGACGTTCTTCAACGACGTCGAGCAGATGGTGAAGAACCTCTCGGACGGCGACATCGCCCGGATGAAGGAGATGCTCCGCGCGCTGAACGAGATGCTGGTGCGGAAGATCGCCGGCGAGGACCCGGGGTTCGAGGAGTTCATGGAGCGCTTCGGCGACATGTTCGGCGAAGACCCGCCGCAGTCGCTCGACGAGCTGCTCGAGGAGATGCGGCGCCAGATGGCCGCCGCGCAGTCGCTGCTCGGGTCGATGTCCCCGGACCAGCGCGCACAGTTGCAGTCGATGCTCGCGGATCGCTTCGGCGACCCCGAACTCGAGGTGGAGCTCGCGAGGCTAGCGAAGGAGATGGACTTCCTGGATCCGCGGGGCCAGCGATACCACTTCGACGGCAGCGAGGAACTCGATCTCGAAGCCGCCATGTCGCTCATGAACGAGATGCACGAACTCGACGAGTTGATCGAACAGGTGCAGGCGGCCGAGCGGCGGGGCGATCCCGAGGGCATCGACCAGGACACGCTGAAGGCCCTGCTCGGCGACGACGCCGGCGAATCCCTCGAGGACCTCACGAAGCTCGTGGACGCGTTGCGGGACGCCGGGTACATCCGTTCCGCCGGCGGGGACAAGTGGGAACTCACCCCCCGCGGTTCCCGCATGATCGGGCAGCAGGCGCTCGGCGAGATCTACGCCCGGCTGCGCCGCCAGAGCCTCGGCAGTCACGCCGTCCCGGAGGAGGGGCGTTTCGGGGAACGCAAGGAGCAGACCAAGCCCTACGAGTTCGGCGACCCGTTCCACCTGCACATGCCGCGCACCATCCGCAACGCCATCGACCGGGCCGGACCGTCGCTGCCCATCGACCTCAAGCACGAGGATTTCGAGATCTACCGTTCGGAGCGGCTCACGTCCACGGCCACCGCGATGCTCGTCGACCAGTCCTGGTCCATGGCACTGCGCGGCTCGTTCCAGGCCGCGAAGAAAGTCGCCCTCGCCCTGCACAACCTCATCACGTCGCAGTACCCGAGGGACCAGTTCCACATCATCGGTTTCGCCGCGTACGCCAACGAGCTGAAGGCCCACGACCTGCCCTTCCTGCAGTGGGACGAGTACGTGCTCGGCACCAACATGCAGCATGCACTCCTGCTCGCGGAGCGGCTGCTCTCCCGGCAGGACGCGGGCAGCAAGCAGATCATCATGATCTCCGACGGCGAACCGACCGCCCACCTCCTGCCGGACGGACGCCACCGCTTCGCCTATCCCCCGACGCCCGAGACCTTCCGGGCGACCTTCCGGGCCGTGAAGCGTTGCACGCAGAAGGGCATCGCGATCAACACGTTCATGCTCGACGCGAACGACTACCTGAAGGATTTCATGGACCACGTTGCGCGCATCAACGGCGGCCGGGTCTTCTACACGACGCCGGAGAAGCTCGGCGAGTACATCCTCGTGGACTACGTCGACCACAAGCGCAAGAAGTTGGGGCGCGGATAGCGTGGCAGGGAGGTTGCGGCCTCACGCGCCGATCGTGGCCCTGGCCCTGACGTTGCCCGCCCCGCACGCACTGGCCCACGGCTCGGTGTCCGCGGACGGCGACAACGCCGCGCGCACGATCTCCTTCCCCGACACGGCCGCCCACCACACCGTGATCGTGGACCTGCACACCCACAGCGTGTTCTAGGACGGGCACGTCCGGCCCAACGTCCGCGTCGCGGAGGCGCAACGCGACGGCCTCGACGGCATCGCGATCACCGAACACCTGGAGTGGCAGCCCCACCGCGCCCACCTGCCGCACCCCGACCGGAACGCCGCTTTCCGCGAGGCGGTCGCAGCCGCTCTCGGCATCGACCTCCTGGTCATCAACGGCACGGAGATCACGCGCGACCCGCCGGCCGGCCACATGAACGCCATATTCGTCACCGACGCCAAAGCGCTGACCATCGGCGTGGGCTTCGTCACCGACGCCAAAGCGCTGACCATCGGCGTGGGCTTCGAGCAACCCTCCTGCCGGAATCCGGGCCGGTCGTTCAGGGAACTCACTCGGGCATCGCGTCCTGACCTGATTCCAGCGAGCGTTGGCATCGCCATTCGCATCAACGATGGCGCCTAACACCTCAAGCCCGGAAGCCCTGAGTTCGGCTTCGAGGAACCAGGCTTGACCGTTCGCTTCGATCAGGTACGGGATGACCCTCTTGTCCGTCCCACCTTCGACCAGCAGCTTCTTCGCTCGGACTGCCACGACGACTATCGAATCTCCAAGCGCTAATGGGACAGCTGAAACGGGCGCCGATCAAGGTCGTACCGACGCTTCCCTCCACTCCCGGCCCCGCGCCCAGCCAAGCGCGATCCCACGGTCGGCAGGCAGCAGTGCGAGCACGGTCCAGAGCTGTGCCAGGTCGTGCACCCGGATGGGGCCGACCGTCAGTAGCAGATCACCATCGCGCAAACCGGCGCGGTCGACCAGACCGCCCGCGACGATGGCGGTAGCCTCGAGCCCCACGGGCGTCTGCCGAAAGAGCGCGCCGAGGTCCAGACCCCACGCGGTGCCCGGCAGGGTGACCTCCCGCTCCAGGTAGAGCCGGAAGTCCGCGGCGATCTGCCGCCAGTGCGCTTCGAGGATGTCGCGCGGCAGCGCGTCGCCGAAGCCGGCCTGGCGGAGCGTGACGCGGGTGGGCCAACCGGCGGCGTTCGCCGGCTCGATCCGGACCGTGATCTCCGTCTCCGCGCATGGCATGTCGAGCTTGCGACATCGCAGGAGCTTCTGCGGCGCCGACTCGAGCACCTCCGCCGCGCAACCGGGCGCCCCGTCCATGGAGGGAAATCCCGGGATCCGGCACTCCTGCGCGAACGCGGGGCCGGGAAGCCGGCAACGCCGCCATACCTCCGCGCGCGGGATTTCGAGGTGCGAGACGGATTCGAGACCGTCGTCCATTCGGTCAATAGGACCGCGGCAGTTCGAGTATGTGTTCGGTCACGTAGTTCAGGACCATCTCCTGCGAGATTGGCACGAGCCGCAGGACGCGGGCTTCCCGCCAGTACCGTTCGACGTGGAACTCCCGCGCGTAGCCGAAGCCGCCGTGGGTCTGCATCGCCTGGTCGGCCGCGGAGAACGCCGCGTCCGCGGCGAGCCATTTCGCCATGTTCGCCTCTGCCCCGCACGGCAGCCCCTGATCGATGAGCCAGGAGGCCTTGCGGATCATCAGTTCGGCCGCGTCGAGCCGCATCTGCGCTTCCCCGAGGGGAAACGCCACTCCCTGGTTCATCCCGATGGGGCGCTTGAACACCACGCGTTCGCGGGCGTAGCCGGTCGCCCTGCGCATCGCCGCCCGCCCGATGCCAAGCGCCTCCGCCGCGACCAGGATGCGTTCGGCGTTCAGCCCGTCGAGCAGGTAGCGGAACCCCCTGCCCTCTTCGCCCACCCGGTCCGTGACGTGCACCGGCAGATCGTCGTAGACGACCTCGCAGGTCGCGACCGCGTTGCGGCCGGTCTTGTCGATGGGCGAAATGGTGACCTCCGGGCGCTGCAACTCGGCGAAGAGCAGCGTCATGCCCTCCGTCCGGCGCGCCACCCGGTCGGCCGGCGTGGTGCGCACCAGGAGCAGGACCCGCTCCGACTCCAGCGCCTTGCTCGTCCAGACCTTCCGCCCGCGGACGACGTAGTGGTCGCCGTCCCGGCGCGCCACGGTGGAGATCGACGTGGTGTCGGTCCCGGCCTCCGGTTCCGTCACCCCGAACGCCACGTGCAGGTCGCCGTTCGCGATGCGCGGCAGGTAACGTTGTTTCATCTCGTCGCTGCCGTGCTTCACCACCGGGTGCATGCCGAAGATCGACATGTGGATGCTGCTCGCGCCGTTCATGGCCGCTCCGCTCGCGGAGACTTCCTCCAGGATGATGGACGCCTCGGTGATGCCGCGTCCGCTGCCGCCGTACTCTTCCGGGATGGCGATGCCCATCCATCCCGCCTGCGCCAGGGCGTCGTAGAACGCCCAGGGAAAGCGGTGCTCCGTGTCGCATTTCGACCAGTAGTCGTCGGGGAAGTCCGCGCAGAGCTTGCGGATCGCGTCGCGAATGAGCCGGTGTTCTTCGGTGGCCTCGAAGTCCATGAGTTTCCTGCGGTGGGCGAACCGCCGGACATTAGCAGAATCGGCGCGGGATGGCCCCGGGCGGGGACGCCGGCCACTCCTGCGATACACTCCCCGGTTTCTCGAAGCGGCGGGAGCGCGTTCGGGCATGGAGCTGACCCTGGCCACCGACAAGATGCGCGGCACGATCGAAGACGGCGTCGGGTGGATGACGTTCAACAACCCGGCCCGCCAAAACGCGCTGTCGCTCGAGATGTGGCAGGGCATCGGCGACATCCTCGCGCGCTTCGAAGCCGACGACTCCGTGCGCCTGGTCGTCATGCGGGGCGCCGGCGGCAAGGCGTTCGTCTCGGGCGCCGACATCAGCGAGTTCGACAGCAAGCGCGCGAACGCCGAGCAGAAGGCCGAGTACGCGCGTATCTCGGCGCGGGGCGGCCGCGCCCTCGCCACCGTCTCGAAGCCCCTCATCGCGAAGATCGAGGGCTACTGTATCGGGGGCGGACTGGCCACGGCGCTGAACGCCGACATCCGCTTCGCGACTCCGGACTCCACCTTCGGCATCCCCGCCGCCCGGCTCGGGCTGGGCTACGACTACGAGGGACTGGCCAAGCTGTCCCGGGTCGTGGGCCCCTCCAGGGCGCGGGACATCCTGCTCTCCGCACGGTTCCTGAACGCCGAGGAGGCGCTGCGCATCGGACTCGTGAACTTCGTCGTCGAGCGGGACGACATCCACGACGAGGTCATGAGCTACGCCCACCGCGTCGCCGCCAATGCGCCGCTCACCCTGCGGGCGGCAAAGGCCGCGGTGGATGCCTGGGAACGTGGCGGCCAACAGGATGACCTCGACGGCGTACGCCAACTCGTCAACGCCTGCTTCGACTCCGAGGACTACAGGGAAGGCCGTCGCGCCTTCGCCGAGAAGCGCCCGCCACGGTTCGCCGGCCGTTAACGCAGGGGGACGTTCGACGATGACCGAGCGAGTCGTCACGGCCAGCGTCGTGATCATCGGCAACGAGATCCTCTCGGGTCGGACCCAGGACACCAACCTGGCGCACCTCGCGCTACAGCTCAACGAATGGGGCGTGCGGGTCCGCGAGGCGCGCGTGGTGCCCGACATCCTGGAGACGGTGGTGGCCGCGGTGAACGAGGCGCGCGCCGCGTTCGACTACGTGTTCACGACCGGCGGCATCGGGCCGACCCACGACGACATCACGGTCGACTGCATCGCCGCCGCGTTCGACGTCCCGGTAGTCGTGAGCGCGGAGATTGCGGCGGTCATCCGCCGCCGCCCCGCCCCGGCCCATGTCATGGAGTCGCGCATGCGGATGGCCCGCATCCCCGAGGGCGCATCGCTCATCGCGAACCCCACCGGCGGTCCGCAGGGCTTCCGCGTGGACAACGTGTTCGTGATGGCGGGCATTCCCGCCGTGATGCAGGCGATGCTCTCCACCTTGGAGAACCACCTCGAAGGGGGATCGGTCGTGCGCTCCCGGTCGGTTACGGCGCACCTCGGGGAGAGCGAGATCGCGGACGGTCTCGAGGACATCCAGCGGCGCTATCCCCACATCGACCTCGGCAGCTACCCCTTCTATCGCGACAACGTCTACGGAACGACGCTCGTCATGCGCGGCGCCGACGAGCCGGCCCTCGAGGCCGTGCTGGCCGAGGTCAGGGGGATCATCGCAGCTCGCGGAGAGGTACCGCGCGACGAGGCCTGAGACGTCGGCGGCGACCGTCCGGCGCCGGGCGCGCTTGCACGGGAAGGTCCGTTCGGCCATGGTGTCGCGCCGAATCACATCGGGAGAGCGGAAATGGACGTACGGGGCAGGCGCGCGATCGTGCTGGGAGGGACCTCCGGAATCGGCCTGGCAGCGTCGCGGCAACTCCTCGACGGCGGCGCGGCCGTCACCGCTTGCAGCCGTTCGGACGCCAATGCCGAATCCGCCGCCGCGGTGCTGGGCGACGCCGCGTCCCTGCGGCAGGTCGACGTCCTGGACCGGGACGGGCTCTCGGACCTGTTCCGGGAACTGGCGCCCTTCGACATCCTGGTGAACGCGGCGACCGGCGGCGAGCGCGCCAGCGGTCCCTTCCTTCAGATGGACCTCGACGGCTTCCAGGGCTCGTTCCGCAAGCTCTGGGGCTACACGAACTCCGTGCGGCTCGGCGCCGAGCACATGACCGAGGACGGCGCGATCGTGCTCGTCAGCGGGTTCCCCGCGCGCAAGTGCAACCCGGGCGCCATCGCGATCTCGACGGTCGGCAACGCGGTCGAGGGATTCGCGCGTGGGGTGGCACCGGAGCTGGCGCCGCGCCGCATCAACGTCGTCTCCCCCGGCGTCATCGATACGCCCATGTTTCCGGCGCAGGGCGACGCCCGGTCCGGATTCCTGACCAACGCGACGCGGAACCAGCCGATACCACGTGCCGGGAGCGCGGAAGAGGTCGCGTCCGCGATCCTCTTCGTGATCGGGAACGACTTCATGACGGGCGCCACGGTCGACGTGGACGGAGGGGCGCTGCTCCCGTAGTGCACGCGACGCGTAGCGTCAACCGGTTGCCGGCGTCTCCTGGAGCACATCGTCGCCACGCGGGGACTCGAGCTGCCGGACCCTCTCGGAGAGTTCCTCCAGCCGGCCCAGGATGAACGTCTGACCCGCCTCGAGGCGTGCTACCCGCTCGCCCAGGGCGGCGATGTCACGGCGCACGGCCTTGAACTCGCGCCGCATCTCCTCACGCACGGCCTTGAACTCGCGTTGCATCTCCTCACGCAACCCCGAAATCTCGGCGCGCACCTCCGCCCGCAACCCCGAGATCTCCGCACGGAACTCAGCGCGGAGTTCCGTCCGCAGATCGGCCTGGCCCTGGTACAGAAACCCCAAGGCGCCCATGATGGCGACGAGCGCGAATCCCATGGCCCACTTGAGGATGCGCAGCTGCCCGAGGATGTCGCTCAGGACATCGTGCCCACCGGCCGGTGCGGACGCAGCCACGACCGCCGCGATCTCCCCGCGAATCTCCGCGGCGAACCGTTCGAAGTCAGCCCGCGTAACGGGCGCCAGGGGCTCTTCCATCACGGCTGCCAAGGTTAATCTCCGCCACGCTCACCCGCAACAGGGTGGATGATTCGCCACTGTAGTGTGGTGGTGATCAACCCGCTATGGTCGATCTCTGCGACGTTCGCCCAGACAATCGCTCGCCCGGACGTGCGACGACGGCGAGGAGCGCGGCCCCAAGTCATGCCCGGTCGTTGCCCAGAAGGTGCGCGACCACGCGTTCGATGTCGGGGTGGGCCGCGTCCTTCAGCGGACTCATGCGGCCAAAGACGTCGGCCGCCGCCTCGTGGAACCCGCCGGGCAGGCCTGCCGCGCCGAACGTTGCCGCGATCTCGCGCATCTCGCCCTCGAAACGCCAGGCCTTGGCGCTGGTCGAGACGGCTGTCGCCGCGCTGCGTTCCGGGAGTTCCGGCTGCGAGAGCGCCCACTCGGCGAGCAGTGCCTCCGTCACGCCCTCGCGTTCCGCCAGGGCCCGGATCGCGAGCAGCAGGGCCGAGGATCCCTTGGTGAACGCCGCGTAGCACATCTTGAGCGCAGAGGCGGAGCCCGACACGGGACGCGCATCGACGAGGGTCCCCGAGAACCAGTCGGCCACGTCCTCGGTGCCGGTGCCCGAAAGGTAGAGCCGCGTGACTCCCGGCCGCCGGGCCGGCGGCCCGACGATGCCGCCGTCCACGAACCCCGGCCCCACCACGTTGGCGATGCGTCTGGCGGTGTCCGGGGAGACGGCGTTGGCGTCGACGTACGTGCCCTGGAAGCCGGCCGCCATGACCGTCTCGGCGACCGCGACCGCCGCATGGGGCGGACAAACCGAGAGCACGTGGTCTACCTGCTCGAGCGCCTCCCGGAGCCTGTCGGCGGGCCTCAGGTCCGCATCCCGCGCGCGTTGCGCCGTCGCCTCGCTGCGTGCGTCGGCCACCCACCACACGTCGTGCCCGTTGCCGCGGAGCGCCGCCCCGAGCGAAGCGCCCATCGCGCCCGGATGCAGCAGCAGGATCCGTTCGCTCACTTCCGGTAGTCCAGCGGCGGGTCCCGGTCCCCCAACAGCGCCTCGTACACGAAGTCGTCTCCCTGGCGCCGTTCGAGTTCCTCCCGCGCGGCGGTCAGGAGTTCCGGGCCCTCGAACAGGTCCGCCGCCGTGGCTGCCAGCACCCTGGCCGCCAGCATCATGCCCTTGTGCCCGATGCTCATGCCCCCCGCGGCGACCGCCTGCCAACTGTGCGCCGGCGTCCCCGGCACCCACGTGGCCGTCCGGAAGCCTCCCGTCGGGACGTTCCAGCTCACGTCCCCCACATCCGTGGAACCCATGCCCTGCCTGAACTCGAACCGCTGAATCTCGCCCTCCGAACCCAGCGCCAGCCTCGGCGAGAGCAGCGTGGTGCGAATCGCTTCCGCGAAGGCCTGCTCCTCGGCCGAGTACGCGACCCCGCCGAGGGCCCGAAGGTTGGCGTCGATCACTTCCGCAAGGGCGTCGTTGCGCAGCACCGGGTAGTTCCCGTGCATGACCTCGTACGACATACGCGTATCCGTGCCCAGGGCCGCCCCTTCCGCCGCGGCCACGACCCGTTCGAACAGGGCGACCGCGCGCTCCGGCCGCGGATGCCGCACGTAGTAGTACACCTCCGCGTACTCCGGGACGATGTTGGGCGCGTCGCCGCCGTCCGTGATGACGTAGTGGATGCGCGCGTCCGACGGTACGTGCTCGCGCATCAGGTTGACCATGTAGTTCATGGCCTCGACTCCGTCGAGCGCCGAGCGGCCCTTGTCCGGCGCCGCCGCCGCGTGCGCCGCGGCGCCTTCGAAGCTGAAGCGCCCCGACTTGTTCGCGGTGCTGCTCGACGGCGAGGCGTCGTTGCGGTCCGAGGGATGCCAGTGCAGCACCGCGTCGACATCCTCGAACAGGCCTTCCCGGGTCAGGTACACCTTGCCCGAACCGCCCTCCTCCGCCGGCGTCCCGTACAGCCGTACCGTTCCGTTACGGCCCTCGGCCTCGAGCCACCGCGCCACGGCCACGGCCGCCACGACGGACGCCGCTCCGAACAGGTGGTGGCCGCAGGCGTGGCCCGGCGCGTCGGCGATCACCGGCCGCCGTTCCGGCAGGGCCGCCTGCGACAGGCCCGGCAACGCATCGAACTCGGCCAGGATGCCGAGCGTCGGCCCGCCTTCGCCACGCGTGGCCACGAACGCGGTCGGGATCCCGGCGATGCCCCGGTCGACGGCGAAACCTTGCGCCGCCAGGTACTCGGAGAGACGCCGGGCGCTTCTCTCCTCCAGGTATCCGAGTTCGGCGAAGTCCCAGAGGTCGGACGCGAGCGCCACGGCGTCCGCCTCGTAACGGGTTACTTCTTCCACCACCGCATCCAGCCCGTCATCGGACTGGGCGTGCACCGGTGCAAGCGCTACGCCCAGGGCCGCGCACACGCAGGATGCCATCCGTGCTCTTGCCGACACCGTGCCTCCTTCGTTCCACGCAAGCGCGAAGCGTGCGCACGGGCACTGCAAAAACGCAAGCACACCAGGGTTTACATGTCCGGCTACACGCCTATAATTGGTCAGACCAATTTGGTCCGACCAAGCAGCGAACCCCCTCACATGGCCGCGCACCACGAGATCATCGCGAACAGCCTCACGCGCGACATCCTGTCGGGCCGCTACCGCCCGGGCGAGCGACTGCCCTCCGAGCGGGACCTGGCGGGCCGCTTCGATGTCAACCGGGGCGCGGTCCGTGAGGCCGTGAAGACCCTGCAGCAACTCGGCATCGTCGACGTCCAGCCCGGCGGCGCGCGCGTGGCCTCGGTGGAGGACGCGAGCTTCGACGTGATCGGCAAGCTGCTCGAAGTCCACGATGTCCCGGATCCCGACCTGCTGACGCAGGTGCTCGCGGTCATCGGCGCCCTCTACAAGCTCGCGGCGGAGACCGCCATCGAGAAGGCGTCCGACGCGGAGATCCAGAACATCGCCGGCCGGGCACGGCGAATACGCGAGGCTATCCGCAGCGCCGCGCGGGGCTCCCACGAAGAGGACATGGTGGCCCGCTTCGAACTGATGCGCGCCGTCATGGAAGTCTCCGGCAACCTCGCCACCCGCATCGTCTCGCGAGGCCTGCTGACGCAGGTCGCCAGCCGCGTGGGCAACCTGGTCGACTACTACGAAGTCGTCGAGCCCGACCGCTACCTGGCGGCGATGGCGGAATTCGAGCTGGCGCTCCGGGAGCGCGACCGCGCGCGGCTGCGAGACAGCCTCGACGCGATCACCGACCTCAGCCGGGAGACCATCCTGCGGGCGATCGACCGTGCCGCGGAGCCGACACGCCGGGAGGCCGCAGGCCGATGACCAAGACCGTCGCCATTCCGGCCGTCGTCGTCGTCGTGTCGGTGTTCGCCGCCCTGACGCTCATGGCGACCGCCCCGCGTCTCGAGCCCAACGCCGCGGAGCCCGTGCCGCTCACGGTCCGCGTGTCGACGGTCGAGGTCGCCCCGATCCGGCTCACGGTGAGCTCCCAGGGCACCGTCGGCCCGAGCACCGAGAGCCAGCTCATTCCCGAAGTGTCGGGACGCGTCGTCTGGATGTCTCCGTCCCTGGTGGCGGGAGGCTACTTCGAGGCGGGCGATCCCCTGCTGCGGCTCGACGACCAGGACCTCGCCGCCGCCGTCGCGCGCGCCAGGGCGAACCTGACACGCACCGAGGCCGAACATCAGCACGCCCGCTTCGAGTTCCAGCGCATCCGCAGCCTCGGTGAGCGCCAACTGGCCAGCCGCTCCCAGATCGAGAACAGCCTGCGCGCCTACCGCATCGCCGCGGCGGCGGTCCAGGACGCGCGCGTCGCGCACGAACAGGCCGCGCGCGACCTCGCGCGCGGCGAGGTCCGCGCCCCGTTCACGGGCCTCGTCCGATCCGAGCAGGTGGACCTCGGGCAGTTCGTGTCGCGCGGCTCCCCGATCGCGACGATCTACGCGACGGACATCGTGGAGGTGCGGCTCCCCATCGCGGACCGGGAGCTCGCCTTCCTGAACCTCCCGTTCGGCCACCGCGGCGCCCTGCCGGAGCACCTGCAGGCCGCGGTCACGCTCTACGCCGACTACGGGGGACGACCGATCACCTGGGACGGGCACCTGGTGCGGACGGAGGCGGAGATCGACATGAAGAGCCGCATGGTGCACGTCGTCGCCCGCGTCACCAACGCCGGCGCGTCCGTCCCGCTCCCCGTCGGCCTGTTCGTCAACGCCGACATCGAGGGCGTGGAGGCGAACGACATCGTGGACCTCCCCCGCAACGCCCTGCGGCGCGGCAACCGCGTGGTGGTCGTCGACGAGGACGACCGCCTGCAGTACCGGGAGATCGTGCCGCTCCGGCTCTACCGCGACCGGGTGCTCATCGAGGACGGCCTGCGCGCCGGAGAGCGGGTCTGCGTCTCGCCGCTGCAGACGGTCATCGAGGGCATGCGCGTGCGGCCCATCGACGACGCGACCGTGCAGAGCGCGGTCGACGGGTCGCCGGCGCCCGTTTAAGTCACGCGGCCCGGTTCGGCTAGCCGCGCCCGAGGGGAACATGCACCGCATCATCTCCTGGTTCAGCCACAACATCGTGGCCTCCAACCTGCTCATGACGATCCTGGTCATCAGCGGGGTGATGGCGCTGTTCAACGTGCACCAGGAGGAGTTTCCGAACATCGAGTTCGAGATGGTCACCATCAACGTGCCCTATCTCGGCGCGGCCCCGGAGGAGGCGGAACTGGGCGTGTGCGTGCGCATCGAAGAGGCGATCGAGGGCGTGGAAGGCATCGAGAAGATCCTCTCGACCGCGAGCGAGGGCGCCTGCGCGGTCCAGGCGCAGCTCTACCAAGGCGCCGACGAATCCCGCGCGCTCAACGAGATCAAGAGCCAGGTGGACGGCATCTCGGCGTTTCCGGCGGAGACCGAGAAGCCGATCGTCTCGAAGATGTCCTTCCGGCACAACGTGATCGAGATCGCCGTGTCGGGCGACGCGAGCGAGCGCACGCTGAAGGAAGTGGCCCGCGGCATCCGGGACGACATCGCCGCACTCGACGGCGTGTCCCAGGTCGACCTCATGTACACGCGGCCCTACGAGATCTCGGTCGAGGTCTCCGAGTACATGCTCCGCCGCCACGGGCTCACGCTCGACGACGTCGCGAACGCGCTGCGGCGCGCGTCGCTGGACATGCCCGGGGGCACGTTGCGCACGGAAGGCGGTGAAATCCTCCTGCGGACCAAGGGGCAGGCCTATCTCGGCACCGAGTTCGAGGACCTCGTCGTGCTGACCCGGGAGGACGGCACGCGCGTGTACCTGCGTGACGTCGCCGAAGTCCGCGACGGCTTTGCCGAGGGCGACCTGTCGGCGCTCTTCGACGGCAGGCCGGCGGCCATCGTCAAGGTCTTCAAGATCGGCAAGGAGGACATCATGGAGATGGCCGAGCAAGTCCGCAACTACGTGGCCGAAGCCCGGCTGCGCATCCCCGGCGGCATCGAGCTGACGCTCTGGGGCGACGCATCCCGGGACCTCCGGGACCGGGTCAGCACGCTGCTGCGCACGGCGGGGTCCGGCCTGGTGCTCGTGCTCGCGGTCCTCGCCCTGTTCCTGCGCTTCCGGCTCGCCATGTGGGTCGCCGTGGGCATTCCGATCGCCATGCTCGGCACGATCGCCCTGTTCCCCTTCTTCGACGTGTCCATCAGCTCGATGACCGTCATGTCGTTCATCCTCGTGCTCGGCATCCTGGTCGACGACGCGATCGTCGTGGGGGAACGCGTCTACGCCCACGAGCAGCTCGGGAAGCCTCCGATCCAGGCCGCCGTCGACGGTACCTGGGAGGTCGCCGTGCCCGTCATCTTCGGCGTGCTGACAACCGTCGCCGCATTCCTGCCCCTGCTGATGGTGGCGGGCCGCATGTCCTCGTTCTTCGGCGTCATCGGCGTGGTCGTCATCATGGCCCTCGGCATGTCGATCGTGGAGAGCCAGTGGATCCTCCCCGCCCACCTCGCCCACCGGAAACGCGACGACTCCGGTCGCCTCGCCAGCAGGTGGAACGCCATCCAGTCCCGGTTCTCCGGGGCCCTCATGCACTTCGCGGCGAACGGCTACGTCCGGTTCCTGCGCCGCGCGATCGCCTGGCGCTACGTCACGGCGGCGACGGGCCTGGGCATCCTCATCATCTCGCTGTCCCTGATCCTGAGCGGTCGCGTCATCTTCTCGTTCTTCAGTTCCATCGACGGCGACAAGGTGTACGCGACGCTCGAGATGCCGCCTGGAGTCTCGGCGGAGAAGACCCGGGCGGCGGCGCAGCAGATCGAAGCCGCCGTCGACGAACTCCGCGCGGAGTTCGATCAGCACGCCGCCTCGGGTGTCCCGAGCGTCGTCAAGCACACGATGGTGAGCGTCGGCACCCACATCCACCGCGGCGGTCCGCCGATGCCCGAAGGCCCCGGACGCACCGACTTCGCCGAGGTGGCCGTGGAACTCGTGCCGCTGGCGCAGCGTGACTACATCCTGTCGCGCGACGTCGCCGACCGATGGCGCGAACTGGTCGGGTCGATTCCCGACGCGCTGCGCCTGTCGTTCGGGGCGGACTCCTTCAGTTCGGGGGACGCGATCCATCTCGAGCTTACCGGGCGCGACGTCGACGAACTCCGCAGGGCGGCGCTGGAGTTCAAGACCGAACTCGCGCGCTACGACGGCGTCAAGGACATCAGCGACTCGTTCCGCGCCGGAAAGCAGGAGATCAAGCTGAGCCTGCTCCCGGGCGCGCGCAACCTCGGGCTGACGCTCAACGACCTCGCGGCCCAGGTACGCAGCGCGTTCTACGGAGCGGAGGTGCAGCGCGTGCAGCGGGGTCCCGACGAAGTACGCGTGATGGTCCGCTATCCCGAGGACGAACGCCGCTCCATCGGCAACCTGGAGGACATGCGCATTCGCACGCCAACAGGTTCCGAGGTGCCCTTTACCAGCGTCGCGGCGTTCGAGATCGACCGCGGCTACTCGCAGATCAACCGCATCGACGGGCAACGGGTGGTCAACGTGTTCGGGGACATCGACCGCGAACGGGTCACCCCCGAGGAGATCAACACCAGCATCGTGACGGAGATCATCCCGGCATTGCGCGCCAAGTACCCGTCCGTCACCGTCCAGCAGTCGGGCGAGCAGGAAGAACGCCTGAAGTCCATGATGGGGCTCGCATACGGCGCGCTGATCGCGCTCGTCGGCATCTACGCCCTCCTCGCGATTCCCCTGAAGTCCTACCTGCAGCCGCTGGTAATCATGAGCGTGATCCCGTTCGGCGCGGTCGGCGCCATCGTCGGCCACTGGATCATGGGCAGCCAGCTCATGTTCTTCTCCCTGCTCGGGATCGTCGCGCTGTCGGGCGTCGTCGTGAACGCGAGCCTCGTGCTCGTCGACTACATCAACCGCCGCCGCCGCGAGGGCATGCCCCTGGAGGAGGCGGTGTTCAACGCCGGCGTCGTGCGCTTCCGGCCGATCCTCCTGACTTCCACGACGACGTTCGTCGGCCTGCTGCCGCTGATGTTCAGCCAGAACCCGACGACCTTCTTCATCATTCCGATGGCGATCTCGCTCGCGTTCGGAGTATTGTTCGCCACGGCCATCACGCTGCTGCTGGTCCCCGGCCTGTACGTGATCGTCGAGGACTTCGTCGAGTGGGGTCCGTTGCGGGAGGGCACGCTCCAGGCGGAGACGAACGACCAGATGGGTCAGCAGACACGTCAAACGACGGCCTGACGCGGGAGCGTCCCCCGCCCCTGCCGCACTCACACGCATCCCCGGGAGGGCATATGCTCAAGCCACCATCAGCGTCGGTCCGCCACGCGCCCCTGGCATTGCTCCTCCTTGCGGCCGCGGCGTGCGCACCCGAGCCGGCGGAGCCGGGTAGCCCGGACGCCGTATCTCCCGAGGTCGCGGGGGAGGCCGAACAGCCGACACTCGTGGTCCCCCCGCGGCGACACCAGGACTGGGAACCGCCCGGCGGCCCGGCCACGACGCCGGCGAGTCCGCCCGGCCCCCGTTGCGCCCACTACAGCGGTACCCGCTCCGCCTTCTTCGGCGACCTCCACGTCCACACCACCCTGTCCCTGGACGCGTTCGGCCGCGGGGGCTTGCAGACCCCCGACGATGCCTATCGCTTCGCAAAGGGAGAACCCATCGCCCTGACCCCGTTCGATGCGGACGGCCGGCCGTCGCGCATGGCGACCATCGACCGCCCCCTCGACTTCGCGGCCGTGACCGACCACGCGGAGTGGATCGGCGAACTCGAGTCCTGCAGGAGCCCGCAGTCCCCCGCCTACGACAGCTTGGACTGCCGCTTGATGCGCGGCAGGCCCGTCGCCGGACAGTCCCCGGAGGGCGACGCGCTCATACGCCGTGTCATCACCGGCGAGGTGCGCGAGCCCGGCGGGATGTGCGGTGCCGACGCCTCGGTGTGCCGCGAATACGCCGGCAATGCCTGGCGCCGCACCGTCGCGGCCGCCGAGGCGCACCAGGACCGCACGGAGGCCTGCGCGTTCACGGCTTTCAACGCCTGGGAGTTCACCTCCGCTCCGGGCAGGAGCAAGGTCCATCGCAACGTCATTCTGCGCAACGACAGCGTGCCGGAACTGCCCATCTCGTGGTCCGAGGAAGCGGAACCGGAAGGACTCTGGAAGAAGCTCGATGCACGCTGCAACGACACGGGCACCGGCTGCGAGGCGATCACGATCCCGCACAACCCGAACATCTCGAACGGACGCCATTTCACCGTCACCTACAAGGACCGCCCGCTTTCCGCACAGCGAGCCCGCGCCCAACTACAGCAGCGGCTCGAACCACTGGTGGAGATGATCCAGGCGAAGGGCGAGTCCGAGTGCCGCGCGGGCATGTGGGGCGTGCTCGGCGGCGAGGACGAACTGTGCGGCTTCGAGAAGGTGCGCTACACGGCGGAGGGCGCCCGGCCGGAGGACTGCGAGGAGTCGTTCGGCAGCGGCGCCATGGCTGGCGTCGGCTGCCAGTCGCGGCTCGACTTCGCGCGCTACGGCCTCATCGAGGGCCTGCGCGAGTATGCGCGCATCGGCGTGAACCCCTACCGCCTGGGTTTCATCGGCAGCACCGATACCCACAACGGCACGCCCGGCGCGGTCGAGGAATACAACTACCTCGGCCACAACTCCCTCGTCGACGACACGCTGGAGAAACGCCTGACGACCCCGGCCTACGCGCCGCATCCGATGCGGAATCCCGGCGGATTGATCGGCGTGTGGGCCGAGGAGAACTCCCGCGACGCCCTGTTCGACGCCATGAAACGCCGCGAGACCTTCGCCACGAGCGGCGTGCGCATCCAGCCGCGGCTGTTCGCGGGTTGGGACCTGCCCGACAGCCTGTGCGGAGACGCGGACGCGCTGGCCGATGCCTATCGGGGCGGCGTACCGATGGGCGGTGCCCTCGATCCAGACGGCGCCGACGACGACGGGCCCGTCTTCTTCGCGAGCGCGCTGCGCGACCCCGGTACCGCAATGGATGCCGGCGCCGGCCTGCAGCGGATCCAGATGGTCAAGGGAGAGGTCGACGACTCCGGGCTGTTCCGCGAGACGGTGGTCGACATCGCGGCGGACGACGGTCCCGCCGTGGAGGTCGACGCGGACTGCACACCCAGCCGCCGGGGTGCGAACGCCCTCTGCAGCGTCTGGCGCGACCCGGCCTGGGACCCGGCGAGGCCGGCGGTGTACTACGCGCGCGTCCTCGAGCCGCCGAGTTGCAGGTGGCACGCACGACAGTGCGCCGCGTTGCCGCCGGACGAACGCCCGGACGCGTGCGGCGACAACACGCTCCCGCGTACGGTGCAGGAGCGCGCGTGGACCTCGGCGATCTGGTACGAGCCGCCGCTGCCCGACGACGCTTCCTGACCGAGCCGCCATGCCTGGCCGGATGCTGACCTGCACCTGGGCGCCCACCGTGTTCGCCGGGCCCCGGGTGGTCTCGACCAATCCCGAGGGCGGATTCCCGGACGGACGCGCCCTCGAGCGTGCCGTGCTGCCGGCGCTCCGCCGCATCGAGGAACTCGGGCTGTCGCACCTGCTCATCGCCCAGCGCTGGTGGGGCAGCGGTGAGGAAATGGAAGGCTCCTCCCTCGACTGCCTCGCCATGACCGCGTTGTTCGCCGCCCACACCGAGCGCATCCGGCTCGTCACCGCCATCCACCCCGGCTTCTTCCATCCGACCGCCATCGCCAAGTGGGGCACCACGATGGACTGGATCAGCGGCGGACGCTGGGACATCAACGTGACCAGCGGCTGGAACCTCCGCGAATTCGACATGTACGGGATCGACACCCTCGGGCACGGCGAACGCTACGCGCGTTCGGCCGAGTTCATCGACGTGCTGCGCGGTGCGTGGGAGGCGCCCCGCTTCTCGTACGAAGGACGCTTCTACCGTGCCGACGAGCTCGAACTCGAACCGCGCCCCTCGGCGCCGCTGACGGTGTTCCAGGGCGGGCAATCCAACGACGCGATCGCGATGGCCGCAGCCCGCTCGGACTGGATGTTCCTGAACGGCGGCACGCCCGAACGGATCGAGAGCGTCATCGGCAGGGTTCGGGACGCCTGCCTGGCCACGGGCCGCACGGTGCGTTTCGCCCTCTACGCCGCACCGCTGGTCCGGCGCACGGACGCCGAGGCGTGGGCGGAGATCGACGCGCGCATCGCGACCATCGACCGCGGCCTGGCGGAACGCCGACGCGCCGCCACCGGTGGGGCCGAGGGCATGTGGGCCTCGGACGAGGACCTGAGCCTGCTCGACACGAACGAAGGGTACGCCGCGCGGCTCATCGGCAGCCCCGACACGGTCTACGAACGACTCGAGACCTACCGGGCGCTCGGTGTCGAGATGCTGCACTTCGACACGCGGGACGCGCTGTTCAACGAAACGATCCTGCCGGAACTCGTGGGCTGAACGCGACCAGCTACGAAGCTTCGAGTTCGAACGCCGCCGCCATCAGGGCCTTCGTGTAATCCATCTTCGGGGCCGCAAAGACCTCCTCGGCGGGCCCGTACTCGACCATGACGCCGTCCTTCATCACGATGAGCTCGTGGGCAAGCGCCCGCACGACCCTGAGATCGTGGCTGATGAAGACGTACGCGAGGTCGTGGCGCCGCTGCAGGTCGCGCAGCAGGTCCACGATCTGGGCCTGCACGGAGACGTCGAGGGCCGATGTCGGCTCGTCGAGCACGACGATGTCGGGATTCAGCACGATGGCCCGGGCGATGGCGATGCGCTGCCGCTGACCGCCCGAGAACTCGTGCGGGTATCGGTCCTGGGAGGCGGGATCGATCCCAACGTCCACGAGGACGCGCGTCACCTCCGCGCGCCGCTCGGGCGCCGAAAGCTCGGGGCGATGTACCTTGAGCCCCGCCTCGACGATCTGGTTGACGGACAGCCGGGGCGGCAGGCTCCCGTAGGGGTCCTGGAAGACGATCTGCATGCGCTTGCGGAGCGGACGTAGCGCGTTCGGCTTCATCCCCTGGATCGTCTCCCCCGCGAGTTCGATGTCCCCCGCGCTCGGCAGCAGGCGCAGGAGCGCCATGGCCAGGGTGGTCTTGCCCGACCCGGACTCGCCCACGATGCCGAGCGTCTGGCCCCGTCGGACGCGCACGGAGACCTCCCGCACCGCCATCAGCGCACGTTCGCGCGCGAACCAGCCCCGCGCCAGGTTGAACTTGACCGACAGCGCGTCCGCGCGCATCACCACGGGGGCGTCCGGCGCCGCCTGCACCGGATCCCCGCTCGGCTCCGCCGCGAGCAGCCGTCTCGTGTAGTCGTGTCGGGGCGCGTCGAACACCGTGGCCGTCCTGCCCTGTTCGACGATCGCACCCTCCGTCATGACGCACACGCGGTCCGCCATCTTGCGCACGACCGCGAGATCGTGGGTGATGAGGAGCAGGGACATGTCCAGGCGTTGCCGCAGGGCGCCCAGCAGTTCGAGGATCTGTGCCTGGATCGTCACGTCGAGCGCCGTCGTCGGCTCGTCGGCGATCAGGAGGTCCGGCTCGTTGGCCAGCGCCATCGCGATCATGACCCGCTGGCGCTGACCCCCGGAGAGTTCGTGGGGGTACGCCCGCAGCCGCTCCTCGGCATGCTGCAGCCCCACGAGGTCGAGCAGCTCCAGCGTCCGTGCACGGGCTTCCCGCCGCCCCATCGCCCGGTGCACGAACAGGATCTCCCCGATCTGCTTCTCGATGGTATGCAGCGGATTGAGCGAGGTCATCGGCTCCTGGAACACCATCCCCACGCGTTCGCCCCGGATCGGCAGCAGGTCCTCGTCGGACAGGCCGATCACTTCCGTGCCGGCGACCCGGATCGAGCCCCGCGGGTGGCTCGCGTACTGGTACGGCAGGAGCTGCATCACCGACAGCGCCGTCACGCTCTTCCCCGAGCCGGACTCGCCGACCAGTGCCACCGTCTCGCCCCGGTCGATGTGGAAGCTGACGCCCCGGACCGCTTCGTCGCCGCGAAAGGCGACGGCGAGGTCGTCGACCTCGAGGATGCGGTCGCTCACGTCGCGGACCTCCGCGGATCGAAGGCGTCCCGGACGCCCTCCCCCACGAACACCAGCAGCGTCAGCATGACCGCGAGCGTGAAGAAGCCGGAGAGCCCGAGCCAGGGCGCCTGGATGTTGGCCTTGCCCTGCGCGAGCAGTTCCCCGAGGGACGGATAGCCCGACGGCAGCCCGAAGCCGAGGAAGTCGAGGGACGTCAGGGTGGTGATGGAGCCGTTCAGCAGGAACGGCAGGTAGGTGAGCGTCGCGACCGTCGCGTTCGGCAGCACGTACTTGCGCATGATCGTGAAGTCCCGCTCGCCGAGCGCCCGCGCGGCGTTCACGTAGTCGAAGTTGCGGGTGCGCAGGAACTCCGCGCGCACCACCGCCACGAGCGCCATCCAGTTGAAGATCAGCAGGAGCAGCAGCAGGACGACGGGGTTCGGCTCGAACAGGCTCGTCAGGATGATGATGACGAACAGCACCGGCAGGCCGGCCCAGATCTCCACGAGGCGCTGGCCGATGAGGTCCACCATGCCGCCGAAGTACCCCTGGGTCGCACCTACCGTGATGCCGATGACGGACGAGAGGAGCGTCAGCGCGAGCCCGAACAGCACCGACAGCCGGAAGCCGTAGATGAGCCGCGCCGTCACGTCCCGGGCGACGTCGTCCGTGCCGAGCCAGTGGCGGGCGCTCGGCGGCTCCGGCACGGCGCCCTCCGTGTAGAGGTCGATGGTGTCGTGGCTGAACCGGATGACGGGCCACACCATCCAGCCGTCCCCCGACTCGATCAGCTCCTGGACGAAGGGGTCCGTGTAGCGCGCCTCGGTCTCGAACACCCCGCCGAACTCGGTTTCCGGGTAGCTGAACAGGACCGGCACGTACAGGTCTCCCCGGTACCCGAGCACGATGGGCTTGTCGTTGGCGATCAGTTCCGCGAAGAGGCTTGCCACCACCAGCGACCCGATAATCCACAGGCTCCAGTAGCCGCGCCGGTTGGCCTTGAAGTTGGCCCAGCGCCGGCGCGTCAGCGGGGAGATCCGGAACCTCCGGCTCGGGTCGATGGCGGTCCCCGCGACGGCTTCCGCCATCAGGCCGACCGGGTCTCGAAGTCGATGCGGGGATCGACCAAGGTGTAGGTGATGTCGCCGATCAGCGTCATCGCGAGGCCGACGAACGTGAACACGAACAGGGATCCGAAGACGATCGGGTAGTCCCGGCGCAGCACCGCCTCGAAACCGAGGAGGCCGAGGCCGTCCAGCGAGAAGATCACCTCGATGAGGAGCGCGCCCGTGAAGAGGATGCCGACCAGCGCCGCGGGGAAGCCCGCGATCACGATCAGCATGGCGTTGCGGAACACGTGACCGTAGAGGACGCGGCGTTCGTTGAGTCCCTTCGCCCGCGCGGTCAGCACGTACTGCTTGGCGATCTCGTCCAGAAAGGAGTTCTTGGTGAGCATGGTCAGCGTCGCGAAGCCCCCGATGGTGAGCGCGAGCACCGGCAGCGCGAGATGCCAGAAGTAGTCCAGGATCTTGGCCGGCAGGGAGAGGTCCGCGAAGTCGTTCGACACCAGGCCCTTCAGCGGAAAGAGATCCAGGTACGCGCCCCCGGCCAACAGCACGATCAGGAACACCGCGAACAGGAAGCTCGGCACCGCGTAGCCGACGAAGATCACACCGCTGGTCCACGCGTCGAAGCGGGTGCCGTCGCGCACCGCCTTCATCACGCCGAGCGGGATCGAGATCGAGTAGATGATGAGCATCGACCAGAGCCCGAGGGAGATCGACACCGGCAGCCGCTCGGCGATGAGTTCGATCACCGGGCGGTCCTGGAAGTAGCTCTCCCCGAGGTCGAGCGTCAGGTAGTCGCCGAGCATCTTGAAGTAGCGCTCGTGGAGCGGCCGGTCGAAGCCGAACTGCTTCTCGATGGCTGCGATGAGCTCCGGGTCGAGTCCCTGGGCGCCGGCGTACTGCGACTGCACCGCCGCATCGGTTGCCGGCAGCGCGGCCTCGGCGCCGGCGATCCGGCTGGCGGCGCCACCGCCGTCCTGGCCGGCGAGCGTGGCGATCATCTGGTCGACCGGCCCCCCGGGCGCGAGTTGCACGATGAAGAAGTTCAGCGTGACGATGCCGATCAGCGTCGGGAACAGCAGCAACAGGCGGCGGATCAGATACCTGCCCACTGTGCCCCCGTCTCGCTCGTGCGCGCTACGCCATGCGGCAGCCCCGGGTCGTCGCCCCCCGTCGCCGGCCCGCGGCCCTCCCCTCTTGCCGCGGTCCCGCGCGGATACCTCACCGCCCCGGGCGCCCGCCGCACGGCTGCGTCCATGGCATGCCTCCGATCGTGCAGGCACCGCCTGCGTCTCGCCCGGAGCTAGTGTGCCACGTCACAAATGCCTTCGCGTTTGCACCGATCCTTTTCGCCGTGCCCGGGCATTCCGACTTGCATTGTCCCGCGGACGCACAGTAGAACGTGCGCGTTGGCAGGCTTCGCCTCCCGCCGGTCGGGAGCCACCTGATGCCACGAGGATCCCGTGACCGACACACACGAGCCCTCGCCCCTCGCCGGAGTGCGCGTCCTCGACATCTCGGAAGGCGTCGCCGGCCCGTTCTGTGCGAAGCTCCTCGGCGACCTCGGCGCCGACGTGGTGAAGGCCGAGCGGCCCGGGACGGGGGACGAGACCCGCGCGACCGGTCCGTTTCCGGCCTGGGCCAGGGGCGCGGACGTCGCGGCCGAGACCCGGCGCGAAACCAGCGCGGCGTTCTTCTACTTCAACACGAGCAAGCGCAGCGTGGTCCTGGACACCGGCACGGCGGACGGGCGGCAGCAGTTCGGGCGGCTGCTGCGGCGGTTCGACGTCGTGGTCGCCGGGGAGACGGCGGAGTCCCTGGACCGCCGGGGACTCGGCTTCGACACGCTCAGGCGCTGGAATCCGGAGGCGATCCTCACCACGGTGTCCGGGTTCGGCTCCTTCGGGCCGCATTCGCACTACCAGTCATCGCACCTCGTGGCCTGCGCCGTGGGCGGCTGGTGCCAGTCCTGCGGCCTCCCGGAACGGGAGCCTCTGCAGGCCGGGGGCGCGCTGTCCGAGACCCTTGCCGGCGCGTTCGCGGCGGCCGCCACGCAACTCGCGGTACTTGGCCGCTCCCGCCACGGCGGCGGCGATCATGTCGACGTGAGCGTGCAGCAAGCGGTGTTCACGGGCGCCCAGATACCGACCCTGCTGTACGAGTACCTGGGGGTCGTCCCGGAACGCCAGTCCAGGGTGGGCGCCGGTACCGGCGGCGGGTACATCCTGCCGACCGCGGATGGCCACATCGGTCTGCAGGCGCTGACGCGACCCCAGTGGCAAGGCCTGTGCGAACTCCTCGGGCGCGGGGACATCGCCGCAGACGAGCGCTACGCCACCGTCTCCTGGACCGCCCCCGACGAGCGCGTCGACGAGATCCGCGCCGCGTTCCGGGCGGCCGTCGCGGACCGCACGGCGGACGAGGTCTTTCACGAGGCGGCGACGCGGCGTGTCCCGGTCGGCCTGGTGCCGGACATGGCCGGGCTCTTCGACCTGGCGCCCCACCGGCACCGAGGTTTCATCGTGCCGCTCGAGCACCCGGTCGCGGGCACCGTCGCGGTCCCGGGTGTGCCCTTCCGGGCCACTCGCACCGCACCCTGTCCGTCGCGGCCTCCGCTGCTCGGAGAGCACACCGAGTCCGTTCTGGCCGAGTTGCCCGACGCGGATCCGGAGACGGCGGAAGTTCCGGTGCGTCCCAATCCTCTGCCCCTCGCCGGCGTCCGCGTGCTCGACCTGTCGATGTTCTTCGCGGGGCCGGCGTGCGCGCAGATCGCCGCCGACGCCGGCGCCGAGGTCATCAAGGTCGAGTCGATCCAGCGCATCGACGGCTGGCGCGGCAGCGCGTCCCCGGGCGCCGACGCGGAGTTGCCGGGGTGGGAACGATCGCCTTACTTCAACTGGATCAACCGCAACAAGCGCGACATCACCCTCGACCTCACCGACCCGCGCGGCGCCGAGATCGTCAGGACCATGGTGCGCGACGCGGACATCCTCATCGAGAACTACACGCCCCGCGTGATGGCCCGGTTCGGGCTGTCCTACGAGGCGCTGCGGGCCATCAACCCGCGGCTCGTCATGATCTCGCTGTCCGGCTTCGGCGCCGACAGCCCGTGGCGGGACTATGTCGCGTTCGGCATGTCCATCGAGCAGATGGCCGGGTTCACGCACCTCACCGGCTACCCCGAGGGCGAGCCGCTGTTCACGGGCACGACGGGCGGCGACCTGTTCGCCGGGGTCATGGGCGCCAACGCCCTCTTCGCGGCCCTGCACCACCGCGACCGCACGGGCGAGGGGCAGCACATCGACCTGAGCCAGACCGAAGCGTGCAGTCTCTATGTAGGCGACGCGATGACGGCCTGGTCCCTCGCCGGAGTCGATCCCGGCCGGGTAGGCAACGGTCACCACCACTATCCGCTGCAGGGGGTCTACCCGTGCCGCGGCGGACGGTGGATAGCGATCACTTGCAAGACCCGCGCCCAATGCGCGGCGCTCGCCGCCCTCGTGGGCGATGACGCCCGCGACGCCGCCATCGCCGCCTGGACCGGTCCACGCGACCACCGGGTGCTGATGGCCGACCTCCAGGCCGCCGGCATCCCGGCGGGCGCAGTCCTGAACCGTCCCGAACTGCTCGCCGATGCGCAGCTTGCAGCGCGCCGCGGCCTGCTCCTGCAGGATCGACCCGGGCTCGGCCTCCGACACTACCCGGCGCAGCCTTACCGGTTCCGGCGTGCGGCCCCGCCCCCGAATGCGCGGGCACCCCTGCTCGGCGAGCATTCGCGTGAAGTGCTGCGGGAGCATGCGGGCCTGACCGACGACGACATCGCCGAACTCGTCATCGACGACGTGGTGGGCACTGTGCCGATGGCCGCGCGATGATCCCCTGGGGAAACCGGCGCGGCGCCGCGGCCGGGGTGAGGATTTTCCGTGTGCTCACGTCAGTAACAGGCGTGGACTGGAGTGTCAGGGTATCCCATGCCCGGTGCCGGACCGAACCGCGCGCCTGACTCGGCTCAAGAGCGCCTCGAGGCGTTGGCGCGCGAGTATCGCCCTGCGCTGACCCGCTTCTTCCGCAAGCGCGCCACCCCGGCGGCAGACGTCGACGACCTCGTGCAGGAGGTACTGCTGCGCCTGGCGGTCCGCGGCGACGCCGACGCCATCGATCGGCCCGAGGCCTACCTGATGCGCTCGGCCTCCAACGTGTGGCGCGATCACCTGCGCAAGCTGAGAACCCATGTCCAGGGCGCGCACGAGGAGTACAGCGAGGAGCGGCACGCCGTTCCCGACCATGGACCCGTCGACGCGCTGCAGGCGACGCAGTCCATCGAGACCCTGGTGGCGATCCTCCACGAATTGCCGGCCCGAACCCTGCAGGTGTTCGTGCTGTGCCGTGTCGAAGGCATGCGACAGAAGAGCGTGGCCCGGCGGCTGGGCGTATCGGTAAGCGCCGTGGAGAAGCACATGATCAAGGCCATTGCCCACCTGGCCCTGCGACTCGAGCAGGCGCGATGAGCGGACTCCGTTCCAACCGTGGGCGACAGGTGCCCCGCGGACATCTGGAAGCGGCCGCATACTGGCTCATGCGGCTCGAAGGGCCGGACTGTGGCCCGACGGATCGCGCCGCCTTCGAGGCTTGGCGGACGGAAAGCGAGGACCACGCCACCGCGTTCGCCCAAGCGCGGGATGCGCTGGGGACGCTGGACCGACACCTCACCCATCCCGAGTTGACGGAGCTCGGGGAACGCGTGTTCGAAACGACCCGGGTGCCCCGGCAGCGCGCCGTGGCGGGGCTCGCGGCCGGCGTCGCGGTGCTGCTCGGCGCGGCGCTATACTGGCAAGCCGCGCCGGGACCCGTGGCGCCGGCGCCGCATGCGCTCGCGGCAAGCAAGTTCGAGACGGCGGTCGGTCAGCGCTCCACGGTTGAGCTCGCCGACGATTCGACCATCACGCTGAATACCGATTCCCGCATCTCCGTGCATTTCACGGAGGCTTCCCGCACACGCAGGTTGACGCTCGAACGCGGCGAGGCCCACTTCCAGGTCGCGAAGGACCCGCGGCCATTCGAAGTGTTCGCCGGGGACCGCCGCATCGTGGCGCTGGGCACGGCCTTCGACGTCAGGATCCTGCCCGACCAGGACAGCGTGCTCGTGACCCTGGTCGAAGGCCGGGTGCGGGTCGATGCGGTGGGCCTGGGGGATACCGCCCCCGGCAGCGCGCTCGCCACGGGCCGGTCCCACACACAGCTCAACGCCGGCGAACAACTCGTCGTCAAGCCCGACGCGCCGCCCACGGTGACCGAGGCGGACCTCGAACGCGCCGCGGGATGGCGTGAAGGCCGCCTCCTCTTCAGGGACCAGGCCCTGCCGGACGCGGTGAGCGAGATCAATCGGTACAGCCGGCGCAAGCTCGTCGTCGACGACGACGTCCGGCTCGACGCCATCCGCATCAGCGGCGTATTCCTCGCCGGCAGCACGAGGTCGTTCATCGAGGCCGTGGAGACCATCCACCCGGTGAAGGCCCACTCCATCGCGTGGGACCGGATCGAACTCTTCTGGCTCGAACGCGCCGAGCCGGGCGACGACGAGCCGGTGTCGGCGCTCGCGTCCCCGGACGGGAACCGCGCTACCCAAGGGCGCGGCGGCGGCGGTCCTTGACGATGCGGGCCGCAGTGGCGCGAATGCACAGGCGGGGTGCCTGCTGCGCGATCCTGCTCGCCCTGTCCACCGTGTTTTCCGTTGCCTCGGCCCACGAAACGGAGGACACGATCCGTTTTCGCATCGAGGCGCAGGACCTCGGCAGCGCCCTCAACGAGTTCGCGCTGCAGAGCGGGAAGGAGATTCTGTTCATCGAAGACGCGATCGCGGGCAAGACCTCGCAGCGTGTCGCCGGCAGCTTCAAGCTGCGCGACGCCTTGCGCCGGCTGCTGGCCGGGACAAGCCTGGAGCATCGTGTCAACGAACTCGACACGATCCTGGTCGGAAACAACCTTGACAACCGCCTTGAGCATGGAGGGAAACCCACGATGACCAACAACACGAGCCCGCAGCCGCTGCTGGCGAGCCTTGGGACGGCGCTTGCCCTGGCGGGCAGTGCGGCCATCGCCGAAGAACCCGCGGCGGGGCCGCAGGCCGCCGCCACGGCCGACGAGCGCGAGCCCCTGGAAGAGATCGTCGTCTACGGCATCCGCGGCGGCCTGCAGCAGTCGCTGGAGCGCAAGCGCAACGCGGACCACTTCGTGGACGCCATCACGGCGGAGGACATCGGCGCCTTCCCGGACCAGAACCTGGCCGAGGCCCTGCAGCGGATCAGTGGCGTCGCCATCGACCGGAAGTCCGGCGAGGGCGCGTTCGTCAGCGTGCGTGGCCTCGGGCCCCAGTTCGTGCAGACGACGATCGGCGGCCGTGTTGCGGCGTCCAACGTCGCGCCGGGAAGCCATGACGGCCGGGGGCAGACGAACACCAAGTCGCGCGCGGTCGGCTTCCACGCCTTCCAGTCCGGGCTGGTGCAGGCGGTGGAGATCCACAAGTCGCCCCGGGCCGATCACGTCGAAGGCGGCCTGGGCGGGTTCGTCGACATACAGCCGCGCAAACCCTTCGACCTGGGTGAGCGGCACCTCGCCCTCTCGATGGACTCGACGCACAACGAGCTGGCCGACGACACCGCGCCCGGCGTGTTCGCCCTCTACAGCGACGTGCTGAGCGACACCGTCGGCTTCATGGCGTCGGCGCAGTGGGACAACCGGGTCTTTCGGTCGGACTCGTTCCACCAGTACGGATTCCTGGGAGATCCCCGGACGGTGACCATCGACGGCGTGGAGATGACCGGCTACTACCCGCAGCAGCTCCTCGGGGAGTTGCACATCACGGACCGCGACCGCCTGAACGTCTCCTCGGCGCTGCAGTGGAGGCCCTCGGACCGCGTCGACGTCACCTTCGACGTGCTCTACACCGACAACTCCGCGGACGAGATCGATTACTGGCGATCCTTCCGAATCTCGCAGGGCCATGCCCGTATCACCGACGCGACGCTCATGGACGACAACGGCACGGGCGTGTTCACCATGATTTCGACCTCCGGCGCCGGGCTCTTCCTGCAGCACGCCACGGAGGAGGTGAACAACGAATCCATGAACTACGGCGTCAACGTGAAGTTCCAGGCCACAGACCGGCTCGCCATCAACGTCGACGTCTCGGTCTCGGACACGGAGTCGCCGATCACGAACCGCGATGCCCTCATGCGGAACACCCGCACCCAGATGACCTACCGCAAGAACGGCTCGGGCCGTCTTCCCTCGATGACGACGACCTCCCCGGTTACCGACCCCAGCTTCTTCTCGGTCGTCAAGCAATCGATCCAGAAGCACCTCGTCGACGATAGCAACTCGCAGTTCCGGGTGGACGCCACCTACGAGTTCGACGGCGCGTGGCTCGAGACGATCCAGGCGGGGGTCAGGACCTACCGGCAGGAGCGCCGCGACCGGTCCCGGTACCTGAACAGCCGCGCCTTCCTCAATCAGCCGATCACGAATTTCGGCGGCGCCAGCCCGTTCCCGGCGGAGTCGGACTTCCTCGACGGACTCGACATGGACTTTCCGTCGCCCATTCTCAGCCCGAACTTCGAAGCCCTGCAGGAGACGTTCACCACCCGGCCGGACGAGATCCGCGCCGGCCGCGGCTTCAACACGGGGACCGGGAAGTCCCTCGACGAGTTCACCTCGGGCCGCTACATCGAGGACCTCAACCACGAGGACGACGGCAACGCCGCCTACGCCATGATCACGTTCCGGGGCCAAGTGGGCGACACGCCGTATTCCGGGAATCTCGGCGTGCGCTATGTCGACAACAGCACCGGATCGGTCGGCGAGATCACGCAGCCGATCCACATCGACTATTCCGATCCATCCTCGCCGGAGATCATTCTGTCCCCGCCCGAGTTCGTCGATATTGGCCACGATTACACGGAGGTCCTTCCCTCCCTGAACCTGCGCTTCGATCCACGGGAAGACCTGGTCGTGCGGTTCTCCGTGGCCAAGGTGTTGAGTCGGCCGAGGTTCCTCGACCTCAGTCCGCGACTGACCGTGCAGCCGAACCCCCGCACCATGCGCGGCGGCAACGGCGAACTCGACCCGACCACGGCGGTGCAGGTCGACCTCGCGCTGGAGTGGTACTTCGCCGACTACTCGATCGCCTCGATCGGCGTCTTCACCAAGAGCATCGAGGCGTTCGTACAGCCGGAAGTCGTGCCGACCCCGTTCCCCGGGGTGATCGATCCCGAGACGAACCTGCCCCTCGTGCTGACGGCCTTCCGTCCGCTGAACACCGGGGAGTCGGACCTCACGGGGATCGAGGTGGCGTTCCAGCGGACGTTCGCGGACGTGCTGCCGGCGCCGTTCGACGGCCTCGGCGTCATCGCCAACTACACGTACATCGACTCCGGCTCCGACTTCGAGAACGAGAAGACGATGGCCTCGTACAGCATTCCGGGGCTGTCCGAGGACACGATCAACTTCACCGTGTTCTACGAGAAGGGGCCGTGGAGCGCCCGCGTCGCCTACAACTACCGCGACGACTTCCTGGACGACATCGCGGGCGGATTCTCGGGACACCCCTACTTCGTGGACTCGTACGAGCAGTTTGACGCGTCGTTCGGATATCGCCTGAACGACAACGTCTCGTTCATGGTGGAAGGCATCAACCTGACGGACGAGAACGTGTACTACTACAACCTGCTGGGCACCGGAAGGCGGGAACACCTCTCCAGCGCCATCCATGCCGGGCGCCGCTACCAGCTCGGCGTACGCTGGAAGATGTAGTCACGGATCCGCGGGGCGGGACGCCGCAAGCCCCGGACCCCGCGAGACGCGCTGAAGTACGGGCACGTCGCGGGACACGACACCGGCAACCACGGGGGACATCGCGCGCCGCGATGTCCCCGGCCATGGGGTATACGCAGCATGGGACCGGCGACCTTTCGCGGCGGGATCGGAACCACCTACGAGGATTCCGAACCGGACTGGTCCTCCACCGCCCCGCCGAGCGGCGCTCCCAACGCGCTCGTCATGCTCCTGGACGCCACCGGATTCGGCAACCTGGGCTGCTATGGATCGACCGTCGAGACGCCCAACATGGACGCGCTCGCGGCCAACGGCCTGCGTTACAACAACTTTCAGACTTGGCTTAGCTGGGCGCGGGCACTTTGCTCGCGCGCGCTCCGGGTCGTGGAGGTGCGCTCCCCGTACCGCCCGGCATGCCGGGCTCCGAGGTGAGGATGTGCCGCGTGAGGGAGGGTATCGGTGAGAAGTACCTGCCAGCGCCATCCTTGCTCAGGACGCCTGCTCCCAGCATTGAATCGAATCCATGATCCAACGTGGGGAAGCGCTCATTCCAGTCCGCCTGCTCGTCCTCAGCACCACTGCGTAGGACGCGGCGGACCATTCCCCGCGCGTCCCGCTCGGGGATGGTGCCTTGCGGTACCAGCCCCTCGTGGAGCGCCCGGAGGACACGCGGCGGACAACCGGAAATCTCAATGCGGCGCCGGTAGTACGCCTCGCGTGCGGCATCGGCTTTGACCATCGTTCCCTCAAGGCCGGCACCGGACAGATTTGGCGCCTCCATCTCGCTCAGCACCCGCCATGTTTCCTGCAGGTAGGTGTGCAGGTGCCGGGGCCATCCATCGGATGCTCGCGCCACGCACTCGGCCCATGCGGTGACGTTGGCTTCGCTGCCGTGCAGGCCATGCTCGATCGCTTGGCGCAGGCTTCTCTCGACGCACTCTATGGCTTCCTCGTGGCTTAGGGCGCCTAGCGTGACGACGTTGTCGATGCGCGACAGATCCGCCTTCGCCAAACGCGCCTCGCTGTTCGAAAGTCCTGCGCACACAAGGAGTACGGGGATCGATGTCTGTGCGTGCAGATCCTCAAGCAGCGCAGATGCCGGCGTGTCGGGCTTCACCCCTTGGACCTCGTCGGCAAACACGACCACACGCCGCTTTGGATGCCAATCCCTGGACCCGGTGGTGCGGTGCCAGTCCGCTATCGAAGACGCACTGACGAAGGCGGCGGGCGGCGTGGTCCGTGTCCGCGTACGTTCGCCGCCGACTCCTGCGAAGCGTGCCCGGAGCCTGCTGGTGGTCTGTGTCGTTGCGGCGTCCGCATAAGTCGGGGCGCCCGCCAACAGCGTCGCCACGTGGCCGTAGACCTCGTTGACGCCTTCCCATTGGCGGGGCGGGGAAACGAGCATGCAGGTCCCTGCGGACCTGTCGGCATCCCCGTCCAGGAGACCCGCCACATGGGACATCAGGGATGTCTTTCCGCTACCCGGCGCACCCTGTACGAGTACGGTCTGTGAGCGCTTGCCGTCGGGAGGAAGGCTTGTCGAGAGGCGCAGAATGTACGCAATCTCGTCGACCCGGCCCGCGAAAGCCCACGGGTCCGTACGCGCCCCCGTCGCCAAGCGGTCGGCCAGGAAGTCGTGGATGTCACTCATCGCAATGCCCCGGCTTTGGGCGCACAAGCCGATTATAGCCCCGGCAAGAGGTGCCGCCGCGCTGTCACCGCCTCGCCGTCATGGACCAGTCCCCCGCCACACGGGTCACCACGCGCCCCGTAGCGCGCCGGAGTCCGTCAGAACCGGTCGATGGGACGGCCGAACCTGGCGAGATAGTCTTCATGCACCGCCCGCTCGTAGGCGGTCATGCCCTCGAGGGGCAAGCTCACGGGCGCCATACCGTCGAGGGACGACTCGTAGATCGCCATCGCCATCTCGACGTCCTTGCGCCCTTCCACCCCGTATTCCGCGGGTTCGTCGCGGAGCGCCGCGTTGACGATACTCATGATCTCGGCCGCGTGGCCGACGCACCAGTCGTCGATGGCGTAGTCGCGAAAGGGGTTCTCGTGGACGATCTCGGTGTCCGTGTGCGCGACAATGCGCTGTAACACGTCCACGCCGTTCACCCGGCGCCGTTCCGTCGTGACGGGAACGTCCCGCCACTCCTCGCCCGCCACCACGCGCAAGGGAATTCCCGGCCCGAACGTGTCGTGGTCGAGAATGCCGCCCTGGCTACCCATGATCTGGCAGTACTTCTGGCCCTCCCCCAGGCGCGACGTCTCGTAGATTCCCATCGCGCCGTTCTCGAACTCGATCATCGCGTGCGCCCAGTCCTCGTGGACGCGCCGGGGATCCGAACCGTACTTGCGCGCCGTGGCCGCGATCCGCCGGGGTTCGCTCCGCGCGTAGAGCCGCAACTGCGACAGGCGATGCGCGCCCATGTCCATGCACATCCCGGACGTACGCCCGAAGCCGTGGATGGGTCTGCCCAGGCCACCGTAGGTCACGGTGGACTCGAAGGGGTCCCGGCGCTTGGGCTCGACGAAGTAGACGCGCACGATGTCGCCGAGCATGCCCGCGTCGATCAGCTTCAGGATCATGCGCTGCTTGGGCATGCGGAAGTAGTTCTCCGCCACCTCGAAGTGCACGCCGTTGCGGCGGCAGGCGTCGATGATGATGTCGCAGCAGGGCAGGGTCAGCGCCATCGGCTTCTCGACCATGACGTGCTTGCCGTACTCCGCCATCATGCGCCCGAGCACGTGATGCGTCGGGTCGCCGGTCACGACGTCGACGACCAGGATGTCCGGGTGCCGGTCGAGCATCTCTTCGGCGCTGGTGTAGTGCGGCACGCCGTAGGTGGCGCCGCTCTCCGCGGCGAGGCGCTCGTCGAGGTCGCACAGGGCGACGAACTCGATCGCGCCGCGCCTCGACAATTCGCTGAGCGTCGGCAGGTGCCACCTGCGCGCCGGGTTGCCGCAGCCGAGCAGGGCGACTTTTGCCTTCACGCCCCCGCTCCCGCCGCGTCTCCGGGGGCGTCTCCCTTCCGAAAGGCCGCCGCGTGGCCCCGGAGCATCGCGACGCTCGCGTCCACCTGGTCCTCCGGCAGGCCATGCAGGATGACCGGAACGTCGAAGGGCAGTCCACAGAGCAGCGCGACGTAGTGGGCGTAGTCGAGCTTCCCGGTGCCCGCCGGCAGGTGCCCCGCATCGCCGCCCCGGTCGAGGTCCTTGGCGTGGGCGATGGCGACGTGGTCGCCGAGCAGGTCGAACGCCTCGTCGAGCACCTCGCGCATGCGCGGCAGGTCGTCCTTGCCGAAGATGTTGGCGGCGTCCATCACGACCTTCAGGTTCGGTGAGCCCATGTCGTCTATGAGGCGGCGGCTCTTCTTCGCGTCGCTCGCGACGTTGTTGATTTCCGGCTCGAACGCGACCTGCACGCCGGCCGCCTCGGCGACCGGGAGCACCTGTTCCAGCGTGGCGTGGAGCACCCCCCACGCTTCCTTCGACGCGTTGTCCGGGTGATGCCGCCACATGCTCTCCGGGTGACGCGACCCGGTGCAGGTCGCGACCACGGACGTGCCCGCCGCCCTGCAGGCGCGGACGATCGTCAACAGCCGGTCGATCGCCCGCTGACGTTTCGCGGGATCGACGTCGACCATGTTGGCGTTCCCGGCCACGGCGGCGACGACCATGTTCCGCCTGGCCGTCTCCTCCCGGACGACGGCGCAGATGTCGTCGATCTCGTCCGCCAGCGGGCCCTTCGGGCGCGCCGAAGCCCAGTTGAACTGCAGGTGGCGAAGGTCGTGGGCGAGGATCGCGTCGAGCGTCTCCCCGAGTGTCGGGCGCGCGCAGTGGCCGGACATGATTCCTACTTGCATGGCGTGGTCCTTCCCGTTTGCGTGACGATCCGGCCGCGGCCGGACCGTCACGCCGTGTCCGGCTGGTTCATCAGCAGTTCGGTGAGCTCGCGTCGCTGCCTGGCGTCGAGTTCCTGGTAGACGGGACTCGCATGCAGCCGCGCGCAGGTGGGGCGCGTGTCCCGCTTCGGGATCACGTCCGCGGTCTGGAACGACATCAGCATCGCGCCGCGCTTGCGCCGGCTGCGATTGAAACCCGCCCGGTGCCAGGTCCTGGCGTCGTACAGCACGATGCTGCCGGCTGGCGCCTCCAGCACATCGGACTCCGGGCCGCTGTAGGGCCGCGCCGCGGGATCGCCGCCATGCCGGCCCGGGTTCCACGCGGGCGGCGGGTTCGTCGGGGCCCGGTGCGAGCCAAGCTTGTACGCTGTCGCCCCGTTGTCCTTGCGGAAGTCCGAGACGCAGACGTTGCGCTGCACCGCCTTGATCGGGCCGTCCCGATCCGCCACGGGATTCCCGCCGACGGACGCGATGTAGGGAATGTCGGCGTGCCAGCCCTGGACGCGCCGCTCGCCGTCGTAGGGCGGCAGCGCGGTAAGTCCCGGCGGATGCCCGAGGTGCAGGTCCCGGGTGCCGACGTACTGCCGGATCAGCCAGAGCGATATCGGTTCGCTGATGGCCTTGCCGACGGCGCTGTGCTGACAGACCTTGGGACTGTCGTTGTTCATCTCGAGGTGCTCGTAGCGGTCCGTGCCCGCGACCCGTTGCAGGCCCTCGACGATGTCGGGCGGCAGGAGGCAGGTCAGGCATACCCAGCCTTCCCGCCGCAGGTGCTCGAGATACGCGCTCGGCAGCTTCTCCGGGCCGTGGCCGATCCGGAACGTGACGTCGCCCCCGCCGACGGCCAGCGTGCACGTGTCCCCGTCGATGTCGGCGGCGACGGTCCTGCCGGTGGCCACGTGACGGACCCCGCCCGCCGCCCGGTCCCAGATCACGCGGTCGCCGGCATCGTCGTAGCGGGCCGGCGCGCCGTCCCCGTCGAGGCCGAGCATGGACCCGTCGGGGGCGATCAGGAACACGAAGTGGCGCCGGGGGCGTTCCGCCCGCACGACGCGCTCCTGGAACTCTGCTTCACCCTGCATGGGTCCGATGCTCCGCGGTCGGCGGGGCGGGACAAGCCCCCGCCCTGTGCTACCTGCTATTCGACGTTCCGCCCCGCCGCATCCTCACCTCGTCGCCTCGGGAGTGGCCATTCCTGAGGCGGAGCGCGCGGACCACGTCTAACCTCCCGACACGCTTCGTTGCGCATGTGATGATACGCACCATGTCGACACACCACTGGCAGCGGGACGGGTTGGCCGGTCCCTTCGAACTGGCGGACCAGTCCCGGCTCGACGCCGCGCGCGACGAGGTCTTCCGCCTGAAGGCCCTGCGGCGAGCGCAGTTGCAGGCGATCAGGGAAGGGACGGACGATCCGGGCGTCAACCCGTTGCTCGACCGGCACATGGACATCGCGATCCTCCGGGAGGTGTTCTTCGACGCCAACCTGCAGTCCGTCGTGGCGGAGCTCGCGGGCACGGACCTGTTCATCTGGAGGACCAACTTCTTCGTCAAGAGCGAGGGCACCGGACAGAACAAGTGGCATCACGATCGCCACTTCGAGGACGGCGACGCCCCGATCGACCTGTTCCACACCGGCAACCACTTCACCCTGACCATCGCGCTGACGGACATCGGCATGAACGAGGGCCGCATCGAGTACGTGAAGGGATCGCACTTGCCGATCGATGCGTTCGACCGCGACATCCCGCGTCATATCGAGGAAGTCCCGGACATCGTCCAGGACCGGGTCACTCCCCTGCCCCTCAGGCGGGGCCAGTTCGTGCTGATGCACGGGTCGCTGCTGCACCGCAGCCGGGCGTTCGGCTCGGGCAACCGGAGGGTTTCGATGGCCGCCCGGCTCGCGCGGGCCGGCACGGCGATTCCCCCGTACGGCTCGGCCAATCCGGCCGGCGGCGCCCAGGCGCGCGCGGAGCCCAGGGTCTACTACCGGGAGTCCGGCATATTGCCGTTCAACTAGGGCCGGGGGCGTCTCGTCATCGGCGCCACCAACTGTCGATCACGCGCGCGAGGCCCCCGTCCAGGGACTCGTACCGCGCGGTGGATTCGTCGGGGCGGCCGAACTTGTCCCAGTACAGGAACCGCTCCACGTCGGGCATGTTGAGCGGTACGTGATAGAAGCCCCACAGCAGGACACGGTCCAGGGCCCGGCAGAGGACCGCCGCGGTTTCCATGTCCGGCGCGCGCTGGGCGGCCTCTATCAGGGCGTCCACCACCGGGTCCCGGACCCCGGCCAGGTTGCCGCCCATGCCCGCGACGGCATGGGCGGAACCGAAGTAGATGCGCAACTGGTCCATCGGCGGGTAACTCATGGCGAGACCCTGCACGTACATGTCGAAGCGGCGCTCCCGTTTGAACCTGACCGCCGTGACGACATCCAGGACCCGCGGGCGGGCGTCGATGCCAAGGACCGCCAGCGCGTCGGCATAGGGCAGCAGCATCCGTGTCGCCCACCCCTCCTGCGTGGCGATCTCGAGAACGAAGGGCCGCCCCCGGGCGTCCCGGAGGCGCCCGTCCACCAGATTCCACCCGGCGTCGGCCAGCAGCCGCCGGGCTCGCTCGAGCGCGGCGCGGTGACTGCCCCTCCCGACGGAATCCGGCAGTTCGAAGGGCTCGACGAACAGGCGCTCCGGGAGCCGGTCGCGATACGGCGCGAGCACGGCGATCTCCGCCTCGCCGGGCAAGCCCCGCGCCGCCAGCGGCGACCCGGCGAAGTAGCTCAGCGCCCTTCGGTGCGCGCCGCGATGAAACACCCGGTTTTGCCATTCGAAGTCGAAGGCCAGGGTCAGCGCCTCGCGCACGCGCACGTCCTGGAACATCTCGCGCTCCAGGTTGAACGTCAGCGCACGGTCCCGGCCGACGGCGCGGCTGACCCGGCGCGTGTCCTTGCGCATGCGCCCTTCGTGCAACGCCGGGATGTCGTACGAGTCGTACCAGTAGCGCACGTCGGTCTCCCAGAAGACGTCGAACAGCCCCTTGCGGAACGCTTCCCGGGCCACACTGGCGTCCCGGTACACGTCGTACCGGATGGTGCCGAAGTTGTGACGTCCGCGGTTGACCGCGAGGTCGCGGGCCCAGTAGTCGTCCACCCGCGCGTAGACGACGTGGTCCCGGCCGAACCCGGCAATCCGGTACGGACCGCTGCCGACGGGGGGTACGAGCGTGGTCTCCCCCGGGTCCCGATGCGCGTAGTAGTGCGCCGGCCGCACGGGGAAGAGGGTCAGCGCGAGCAGGTTCGCATGGGTGAAGACATGCCGGTGGTGGATCACGAACTCCCGGTCGTTGACGATCTCGATCGACTCGACCCACGAGCGCATGTAGGTCCAGCCCGCGAGCGACGTTCGCGCCATCGCGTCGTAGGAAAAGCGGATGTCGGCGGTCGTGATCGGTGCCCCGTCGTGCCAGCGGGCCGCCTCGTGCAGCCTGATGAACAGCGACTTGCCGTCGTCCGACAGAGCCACCCCGTCGGCCACCGACCCGTACAGCCCGGACGGCTCGTCGGCCGAGCGGACGAACAGCCGGTCCATCGTCCTCTCGAGGCCCGCGGCGTTGGCGACCCCGGTGCCCCACGCGCCCGAGAAGTTCCTTACGGGTTGCCCCGTCGAGAGCGTCAGGCTGCCCCCCTTCGGGGCCGCGGGGTTCGCGTAGTCGAAGTGGGTGAATCCGGCCGGGTACTTCAGGTCGTGCAGCAGCGAGATGCCGTGCCGGTACGCCGGCTCCCCGGCCAGGCCAGGGGACGCCGCCAGGAGCAGAACGGCGCACCGCGCCACATTGCTCCGCAGCCGTCGCATGGGCGTAATCACTATCCCTTCGACGTGGCGCGCCAGCCCGCCCTCACCGGCCCCTCCGTTGGCTGCCCCCGTGTCCGTTTGCAGGTCGGTCAATGGACGGATCCGGCGTGACCCCCGAGGTCACAGCGGCCCGGGGCCTGCCCGACGCTCCACCCGGGCCCTCGGCGGTATGGGTAAACCCGCCGGACCCCGGCGTGTTGCCGCGCGGCGTCACCCACCGCACGTTCCCCTCGCCGGCCCATGGGACGGACGTCGGCTACTGCATCTACCTTCCGCCCGGCTACGACACCCGGCCCGGCATGCGCTACCCCGTGATCTACAACCTGCACGGGGCCGGCGACAACGAGTTGCACGCCTTCGACGATGTGCGCACCCTCGATGCGGGGATTCGTCGGGGCCGCTGGCCGCCGATCGTCATGGTCCTGCCCAACGGGGGCAAGCGCACGTTCTTCAAGGACTCCCACGACGGGCGCTTCCGGAGCGAGACCCTCATCATCCGCGAGCTGATTCCGTATATCGACGCCACGTACCGCACGATCGCCGCCCGCGAGGGACGCTGCATCGAAGGGCATAGCATGGGCGGCCGGGGCGCGACGCGTCTGGCCATGAAGTACCCGGGGCTCTTCTGCTCGCTGTTCAACCTGGCGGGCAACGTGCCCCGGACAGCGGCGCACTTCGACCCGGCGAGGCGGGACAGCTACCCCAACAACTACCTCGGTCCCGACCGCCAGGCCTATCTCGACAACGACGCGTACGAGCTGCTCCGCAGGAATCTGGCCGAGATCCGCGGCAAGCTGCGCATCCGGTTGTGGTGCGGGACGCGGGACCGGGACCACCTGCCGACCGTGCGCACCTTCCACCAGGCGTTGCTGGCGGCGGACGTCGATCACACCTACCTGGAGATCGAGGGGCTCGGGCACCGGAAGAAACCCATCATCGACCGGTACGGCGACATCTGGTTCGACCATCACGTGGAGTCGCTCCGCGCGCGCGTCCCGTAGCGGCGCATCACACCCACTCAGTACTCAGGGTATTGCCCATGCAGCCTGGTCGGTATCCCACCGCCCTGGTAGACCTCGAGTTGCCGCTCGTTCACGTTCGCCAGCAAGTGACCGAAGTACTCCCCGAGGAACCGGTCGCGCACGCCCGAATGTCGCGGTTCGCCCACCACGTTGCGGAGCTCGTGCGGATCGTTCTCGAGGTCGTACAGCTCCAGGGGCGCTCTCGTCAGCGAGTCGATGGTCATCTTGTGGCGCTCGGTGCGCGCCATGGAGTACAGGTTCACTTCGCTGAAGACCACGTCCTTGCCGTGTTGGGCGTCGCTCGCGTCCGAACCGGCCTCGATCTTCGGACGCAGCGAAAGGCCGCGATCGACTTCAAGACGGTCGGCGCCAGCGGCGTCAAGCAAGGTTGCGCAGATGTCGTAGTGGTCCGTCAGGCCGTGCGCCGTCCATGACCCGGTTCCGCCAGGGGGTCTCACGATCAGCGGTACGTTGAGCGCGCCCTCGTAGAACACCGATTTCTGGCAAAACCGGTGATCGCCGAGCATCTCGCCGTGGTCGGAGGTATAGACGACCCACGTGTTGTCCATCAGGTCCGTTTCCCGCAAAGCCTGAAGGACCAGGCCGATCGCGTGGTCATCGAATGCGACCTTCGCGTAGTAGTGACTCGTGAACGTCCGGCTCTGGGACTCGGTCATGTCGGCCAGTCCCCGCCGCGAGAACATCGTCCGGATCTGGGGAGAAACGGGCTCGGCCGGAGGTTCCAGGAACGCCTGGGGCATATCCCGCGGATCGAACAAGTCCCGGTATCTCGCCGGAGCGTCGAACGGGGGATGCGGCCCCATCAGGCAGACCTGGAGGTAGAACGGCCTGTCGTCCGTATGGCTTCGAATCCACTCCGACGCCGTGTTGGCGATGTAGACGTCGATGTGCTCATCCTCTTCGAGGAGGTTGGGCAGGTGCTCCCACGGGCGCAGGAAACCCGTGCTCTGCCCCAGCCGGAAGTTGCGCGCACAGTCCTCGTAGACCTGCAGCTTCCCCCTCTCGGCCAGGAAGTCCGTGTAGTGGCAGCGGTGGGTGGCCGAGGGGATGGTGTCCTTGGTTTCGTGGGCGAACTCGTATCCCCAGTCGTGCAATCCCGAAGCATGGTCGCGCGTGTGGCCGTCATCGGCCTGGTACAGCCGGAAATGGGTCTTGCCGATCACCGCGGTGCGGTAACCGGCATCCCGGATGTTCCTGACGTGACTCGGCCCGTGGCGGTCGGCCTCGGTACGATTCCCCCAGGCGCCGTGCTCGTTGACGTACATGCCCGTGATCAACGACGCCCGCGCGGGCATGCACAGGGGCGCGCTCGTGTTGCAGTTCCGGAAGATCACGCCTTCGGCCGCCAGGCCATCCAGGTTGGGCGTTCGAACCACCGGGTTTCCGACACAGCCAAGGGCGTCGCCCCGGTGCTGGTCCGAGAAGATCAGGACGATGTTGGGTTTGTGCGGCACAGTACGATCTCCCTGACCCGGCCGGATATTGCACGAAACGGATGGACGTGCCCCACGTCAAGTTCCGCGGGGCCGGCAGGCGGCGCGCCCTCTCGGCGTCGAACCACCAACTGTCCAACAGGCGCACCGAACTCCCGACGAGGTACTCGTAGCGCGCCACCGCCTCGCCGTCCGGCCGCCCGAACTTGTCCCAATAGAGAAAGCGCTCGAGGTCCCCGCGGTTCAGCGGGACGCGATAGAAGCCCCGCAGCAGGACCCGATCCAGCGCCCGGCACGCCACCATCACCTCCTCCAGCGTCGCCGCGCTTTCCGCGCGCCGATGAACTTCCGCACGTCCCGTGTGCCGCGCCGCATCCAGCCGCGGTCCAGGTCCTGCCCCTCGTAGGACGACACCCAGTGCCGGATGTCCGATTCGAACGTCACGTCGAAGAGACCCTTGCGAAAAGCCTCCCGCGCGACGCTCGCATCGCGGTACACGTCGTAGCGGATCTCGTCGAAGTTGTAGCGTTCCGGGTTCACCGGCAGATCGCGGCCCCAGTAGCCGTCCACGCGCTCGTAGCGCACGTGGGAGCGATCGAATCCGGCCACCCGGTAGGGGCCGCTGCCGACCGGCGGAACGAGCGTCGCCCGCGCGGGATCCCGGTCCCTCCAGTAGTGGGCCGGCCGGACCGGGAACCAGGTCAACGCCACCAAGTTCGCATTGGTGAAGGTCTTCCCGTGATGGACCGCCAGCTCCAGGGGACCGACGACCTCGAGGCATTCGACCCACGGCTCCAGGTAGACCCTGCCGAACACCGTCGCCGGCATCTCGTCGTAGGAGAAGCGCACGTCCACCGCCGTCCCCGGTTCCCCGTCGTGCCAGCGCGCGTGCGCGTGCAGCCGCAGATGCAGGGTCTTCCCGTCCGGGGACAGGGCGACCCCCTCGGCCAACTGGCCGTAGAGGCCCGACAGCTCGTCGCCCGAGCGCGCGAGCAGGCGGTCCACCGTTCTCCCGAGGCCCACCGCATTCGGCAACTCGGGGACGGGAGCGCCATTGAAGTTCACGACGTTCGACGTGGTCGACAGGACGATCCCGCCTCCCTTCGGAGCGTCCGGGTTCGCGTACTCGAAATGCTCGAAGTCGGCGGAGTACTTCAGCTCGTGCAGCAGCGAGATCCCGTGTCGGTAATCGGGCTCCCGCGCGGTGGCCGGCGACGTCAACGCTCCGGAGCACAGCAGGACGAGCCAGGCCGCGGGGCGCGACCACGGGAACCCGGACCCGCTCATGGTTGGACGATCCTGTCACCCCGCATGGGGTCCCATCTTCGCGGCATGCGGGAACCCGCGCAAACCCCTCCCGGCATGCGCGGTTGTATGGAAACGGCCGATCCTGCAGCATTCCCGCCGGAGGCGAGGGACTGCCGGGACGGCCCGGGTGAGGCTTTCGTCCGGGACCACGTCAGTCGAAGCGACGGCAGGCAGTTCGGACCGTTCGCGGGGAGGAGGCGTTTGCTCACCGATCGACAGGCCGCGCAATACGCGACCGACGGGTACGTACTCGTCGAAGGCGCGCTCGAACCCGATACGCTGAACGAGTTGCGGCGCGTCACCGACGAGATCGTCGGCAGCGCCGGCGGGACGACCGGCCACACGGATGTCCTCGACCTCGACCCCGCGCATACGCCCGGCCGGCCCCGGGTCCGGCGCATCAAGCACCCGTACTTCGCACACCCCTTCTACGCCTCGCTCGCCGCGCACCCGCGCATCATGGCGACGCTCACGCCGTTGCTCGGGGAGGACATTCGCCTGCGCACCGGGGGCAAGGTCAACCTGAAGTCGGCGGGGGACGGGGCCGCGATCGAGTGGCACCAGGACTGGGCGTTCTACCCGCACACCAACCAGAGTGTGCTCGCCCTGGGCGTCCTGCTCGACGACATGGGCCCGGACAACGGGCCGCTCATGGTGCTCCCGGGAAGCCACACCGGACCCGTCCACGACCACCACGCCGACGGCGCCTTCTGCGGCGCCATCGACGTCCGCGCGGCCGGGCTCGACCTGTCCGGCGCGCGCGAACTCCACGGTCGGGCCGGCGCGATCACCATCCATCACGCCCGGCTCGTGCACGGGTCCGCCGTGAACCGTTCGGCCCGGTCGCGCCGCATCCTGTTCTACGTGTACGCCGCCGCGGACGCATGGCCGCTGGCCGGGGTCCCCGATCTCGACGCGTTCGACGGCATGATGATGCGGGGCCGCACGACCCTCGAACCTCGCCTGGAGCGCGTTCCGGTGCGGATGCCGCTGCCCCGCGCCCCGAACCAGGGCTCGATCTACGAGAACCAGCTCACCCTCGAGAACCGCTACTTCGGAAACTGATGCCGAAGCGTCCGAACATCGTCCTCATCTTCCCCGACCAGCAACGCGGCGACACGGTCGGCTTCGCCGGCAACCCCGTCGTCCTCACGCCGAACCTCGACCGGCTCGCCGGGGAGAGCGTGACCTTCAGCCGCTGCGCCACGAATTCCCCCGTGTGCATGCCCGCCAGGATGTCCCTCATGTCCGGCAAGCATCCCTGCGAGCACGGCATGTGGGCCAACAACGTGGACGGCGACCCGGCGACCCCCAACCACGTGCGCAACATCCGCGCCGCGGGCTACCGCACCGCGCAGGTCGGGAAGGTGCACCTGCACGTACGCCGCCGGGGAGACGGCCATGCCCGGGAGCATGCGCACAAGATGCATGCGTGGGGTTTCGAGGACACCCACGAACTGCGGGACATCATGGCGTACGCCACCGCCGACTGCTACTACGCGGATTTCCTGCGCGAGCGAAGCCACCTCGACGCGTTCCGCAGCTACATGCGGGTCGTCGTGCGAGGCGAGACCGATCGGACCATGCTGCCGTGGGAGACACCCCCGAGCCTGGTGCCGGACGACGAGACGCTCGACATGTACACCGCCCGCAAGGCGGTCGAGTGGATCGACGACTACGCCGAAGACAGGCCCTTCTACCTGCAGGTCTCCTTCCCCGGGCCGCACAATCCCTTCGACTCCCCGGCCTCGGACAGGGCACTGTACGACGCGGAGGAGATGCCGCCGGCCATCCTCGACGCCGGTACCGGGCCCGTCGCCCCGCGCGTGCGGATGAGCCGAGAGGGTGGCCGGCTAGAGAACATGACGGCCAGCCAGGACCGTCTGATGCGGGCCTACTACTACGCCAAGGTCACGCATATCGACCGGGGCATCGGCCTGGTGCTCGACGCGCTCGAGAGAAAGGGCGCGATGGACGACACGTGGATCGTGTACACGTCCGACCACGGCGAGATGCTCGGGGACCACCGCTGCCGCAACAAGGCCGTGTTCTACGAGGGCGCCCTGACCATCCCCCTGTGCATCAGGCCACCCGGCGGGACCCGGGGTTGGCGGTCGCGCGGCCTCACCGATCAGCTCGATGTCGTCGAGACGCTGCTCGAGGTGGCCGGCGCCGAGACCCTCGACGGGTCGGAACATCGGGCGTCCCTCGTCGGCCGGATCCTCGACGGGCCGGACGCGCCCGGCGCCCAGCAGGGCAAGGCAGCCGTCTTCAGCGAAGTGATGCTCTTCTCCATGGTGCGCGACGACCGGTTCAAGCTGAGCGTGGACTCGCTGACGCGCGAACCGGTCGATCTCTACGACATGCGGGAGGACCCCTGCGAACTCAGGAATCTCGTGGAAGATCCAGCCCACCGGTCCGTACGTGAGGCCCTCGTGGCGGACCACCTCGACGGACTGCTGGACCGGCTGGATCACGCCCGGGTCGAGAAGTACCGGGATACGCTGCGAAAGGACCCGGACCGCGGCGGCTGGAAGGCCATCGAGAAACCTGCGTAGCCGGCGGCCTTCCCCGGCTCAACCCCTCCTTCCATAGGCGGTGTCCCGCGCCCTGCCGTGGAACTCCTCCCACTGGGCGTCCGTCAGGTGCGCAGGCTCCCCCAACTGGCACGCGAGCACGTACTGGCGGCACATGATCTCGAGCCGGTGCGCCACCTTGACGGCGCGCGTGAGGTTCGGCGCCCGGCAGATCATGCCGTGCTGTCCGAGCAGGCACGCCGTGCGGTCCGTCAGCGCCTCCGCGGCGTCGTCCGCGAGCGCCTGGGTGCCGAACGTCGAATACGGGACGCACGGGACGTCGTCGCCGCCGAACACCCCGATCAGGTAGTGGAAGCCGGGCAGCGGCTTCAGGTGGCTCGCGACGGCCACGCAGTAGTCCGAGTGCGTGTGCACGATGGCCTCCGCCGCGGCATGCCGGCGATAGATGGCGGCGTGCATGCGCCACTCCGACGAAGGCTTGCGCTCGCCACGCCACACCCCGTCGAGGGACACGTCCACGATCGCGTCCTCGGTGATGCTCTCAGCGGACGCGCCGTTCGGCGAAATGAGCATCCGGTCACCGAAGCGCACGCTCAGGTTGCCCGAGGAGAGTTCGTTCAAGCCGATGGCATCCACCCGCTGGTAGTGCGCCACCAGTTCCTTGCGCAGACGCGCTTCGTCGACCGTGCTCCCCATGGGGTTCTACCTCCGCGGACTGGCCGCGGCCCGCATCCGCGCAACGGCCGCGTCGAAAAAGTTCTCGTCCCCGCTCGCCCCCGCCTTGAGCACCATGGACAGCGGCTCGTCTCCCGCGCGGTGACAGTATCCACCCTCGAGTTCGTCGTATGGCGCGACCTCCAGCCTGTCCACGCCAAGCGCTTCCAGGACCGCGCCCGAGGTTTCCCCGCCGGCCACGACGAAGTTGCGCGCGCCGAGCCCGTAGAGGCGTTGCGCGAGCCGGGCGAGCAGCCCCTCCGCCAGCGCCGCGGCGGCCTCCCTGCCAAGCTCCGCCTGCGCGCGCCGCACCCCGTCCGCATCCGTGGTGGTCGCGATACCCAGTGGACCGTGCGCGAGCCGTTCCGCGGCCCAGTCCACGGCGCGTTCGACCGTCGCCGCATCGCGAGCCGCCTGCAACAGGTCGATCCGCAAGACCGGATGCGCGCGCTCGAACCGTTCGAGTTGGCGACCGCTCTTCGGAGTGCAGCTGCCCGCGATGAGGACGGCGTGGCCCGCCGCGGACGGTAGCGTGGGACCAGGGGAGCGGCCGGAGGCCGGCCAGCGGCGGGCAAGGGCCACGGGCAGGTCGTCCGAGCCGGTGACCAGGGGAGCGTCCCCCACGAGTTCGGCGATGCGGTCGAGGTCGGACCCGTCTATCGCGTCGACCAGGAAGAACCGCACGCCCGCCGCGCGCTGCTCGCCGAGGTAGCGCTCGCTCGCTGCCTTGCCGGAACGCAGGGTGCCATGGCTGAGCAATCCCACGGGCAGGCGACTCTGCGACTGCAGCACTTCCACGAGGTTCGAGTTGGTCATGGGCGTGACGGGGTCGTGGCGCCTGGGCGTTTCGTGCAGCATCGTCGAACCGAGAAAGAGACGCCCCTGGTACAGCGTGGCCCGCCGCTCCGGGCGCGCCGGGCAGAACAGGACGTGGCCGGATCCCGTCAGGTCCATCAGCGCCTCGGCGACGGGTCCGATGTTGCCGCGCGCGGTCGACGAGAACAGCGCGCTGTACTTGTAGTAGATCTGTCGCGCCCCCCGTGCGAGCAACGCCCGGCCGGTGCGCGCCGCATCGTCGGCCGCCTCCCGCGCGGGGCGCGCCAGGAGCCTGCGGCCGACGACCACCGCCGCCGCGTCGGCGTCGAGTGTCCCGAGGGCGTCCGCAGACGTCACGACCGGACAGCGCACGCCGGCCCGCGTGAGGAGGCTCGCGAGCTTGACGGCCCCGGTGAGATCGTCGGCGATCACCCCGAGCTCAAGCATGGCGACCCGGGGCAGGGACCACGCCCTCGATGGGCTCGAGGTTGTGCGCATCGAGTTCGACCAGCACGGGACCGTCCAGGGACATGGCGGTGTCGAGCCTGGCGTCGAACTCGGCGGCGTCCCGCGCGTGCAGGCCCGGTACGCCCATGCTTTCGGCGAGCCGCACGAAGTCGGGCGTGTGCAGTTCCGTCCCGTGGAAGCGGCCGTCGAACCGCCTCGCCTGCAGGCCGCGCAGCACCCCGTAGCCGCCGTCGTTGAACACCACCATGACCACCGGGATGCCGTACTGCGCCGCGGTCGCCAGCTCGCCGACGTGAAACATCAAGCCGCCGTCGCCGTGCATCACCAGGGTCTTCCTGCCCGTCGCGAGCGCCACCCCGAGGCCGAGCGGCAGGCCCGGCCCGATCGCACCGGAGGTCGGGAACACGTAGCCGCGCGGATGGTCGATCGGCAGCAGTCCGTTGCCCCAGTTGTAGCCGGGTATGGTGCTGTCGCGCACGAAGACGGCGTCACGGCCCAGGTGTTTCGCGAAGCTGTCGAGCACCCGCGCGTGATCCGGACCGATCCGCCGGCGGTACAGCGCCCGCGTATCCGCCGCCTGTACCTGGAGGGACTCCCGAAACTGCGTGTCTCCGGGGCCGAGACCGGCATCGAGCAAGCCCCGTAGCGCGAGTTCCGCGTCTCCCACGACGCCCGCCACCGGCGTGAAGTTCAGGCCGATCGAGCGCGGATCGACGTCGATGTGCACCATCGGCGGCAACGCGATCCGGATCTTCGCGCCACCGGTCCCCGCCTGGAAGCGGGTTCCCACGGCGATGAGCACGTCCGCCTCGTTCACGAGCGCGCGCAGCGGTGGGTGCATGAGGATCGGGCCGAGATGCAGCGGATGATCCGGCTCGATGCACCCCTTCCCGTTCAGCGTCGTGATCACGGGCGCGTCGAGCGCTTCCGCGAGCGCGGTCAGCGCCTGGCGCGCCCCATGGGTGGCGATGCCGCCCCCCGCGAGGATCACCCGCCGCCCGGCGCGATCGATCCGCGCGGCCGCCTCGGCCAGCGCGGCCGCTTCCGGCGCCACCGGATCCGCGATCTCGGGCTCCGGCGCGGACATCGTGGTGGTCGCGAACTGCAGGTCGATTCGGCATGTTGTGGATGCTGACGATGCCGAACACGTGCCGCACCCCCGCCCGGACCAGGAAATCGACGATGACTTCGCCCCGGTGCGGGCGCGGTCAGGTCCGTTGTGGGTCATGCCTGCTCATGGCCGCGCTACCCTATCATTGACGTTCAGGCCCCCCCGCATCCTCACAACCCCGCCGCGTTCGTCCGGCCCGGTGAGGTGAGGGAGCGTTGGCGGCGCACGTCTGCCAGCCCGGGCGTCAACGGTCCGGCGGATCCCACGCATCGGCCACAGGCGGGAGAAGACGATGGAGATCACCTCGGTCCAGGCCCTCCCCGCGTCCGCGGCGCTCGGCCCGCGGGTCACGCGCAATTTCGTGTTCGTGCGCGTCGAGACCGACGCCGGCATCACCGGGTGGGGCGAAGCGACGAGCGGGCCCCTCGCCGTGGCGACGATGGTCGACGAGTTCGGTCAGCTTCTCGTGGGCAGGGATCCCATGCAGATCGAGCGGCACTGGCAGACGCTCTACCACCACTTCCACGTGCGCGGCGGAGTCGTGCAGATGTCGGCGATCAGCGGGATCGAGATCGCACTCTGGGACATCAAGGGCCGCGCCCTCGACGCCCCGGTCTACGAGCTGCTCGGAGGCAAGGTACGGGACCGGATCTGGACCTACGGCCGCTGGGACGGCCCGACGCCCGAGGCCTCGGTCGTGAACGCCATGGCGCACGTCGAACGGGGCCTGACCGCGCTCAAGGGCGACCCCTTCGAACACCGCGGCATCTACATCGACCGGAGGTCCGAAGACCTGGCGCTCGAGAAGCTGCGGGCGGTGCGCGAAGCGGTGGGGGACGACGTGGAACTGCTGGTCGAAGTCCACGGCCGCCTCTCGCCCGCCGACGCGGTCCGCGTGGGCAACCGCATGGAGGAGCACCGCCCGTTCTACTTCGAGGAGCCCGTCCCGCCCCAGAACCTGAAGGCCCTGAAGAAGGTCTCGGACCACGTCAACATCCCCATCGCCACGGGCGAACGCCTGCTGACCAAGTTCGACTTCGCGGAGCTCTTCCCGCTGCAGGCCGTGGACCTGATCCAGCCCGACATCATGTACGCCGGCGGAATCCTCGAGACGAAGAAGATCGCGGCGATGGCCGAGGCCCACTACGTCGGCATCCAGCCGCACAACTGCTACGGGCCGCTCGCGACCATGGCGGCGCTGCACCTCGACGCCTGCACGCCCAACTTCGTCATCCAGGAAGGCGGCATCCGGGAGTGGTTCCAGGACGCCACGGTCGGCGACTTCCCGGTGCAGACCGACGGCTACTTCGGCGTGCCGCCCGGCCCCGGCCTGGGGGTGGCCATGGACGAGGAGTGGCTCGCCGCGCATCCGTGGGACCCCGAGGCGCGCCCGTGGGCGCACCGCCTCGGCAACCATCCCTCGCGCCAGGACGTGGACTGGTCCTGATGAACACGCCGGAGGAGGTCTACCGGGAGTTCTTCCGCGCCGACAGCGCGCGGGACGCGGGGGCGTGGGCGGACGTCATGAGCTATCCGCACGTGCGCGTGTCCGGGGACGGCCGCGTGCACTACTTCGAGACCGCCGCCGACTATGCCGCGAGCGCTTCCTGGAGCGAACGGGAGGCCACCGGCTGGGTGCGTTCCGAGGGCATCGAGCCCGAACGCGTGCACGCGTCCGACGACATGGTGCACCTCGCCGGGGGATGGACCCGGTACAACGCGGACGGCGAGCCGATCCTCGAGAACCGGGTCGTCTACCTCCTCACGCGGCTCGACGGGTCCTGGGGGATCCAGGCGCGCTTCGCCTGCGGCGCGGCGGCCGCCTGGCGCGGCGTCGACGATCCCGCGCCCACCCACGCCGTCCGACAGTACTGCGAGGCGCTGCGGGAGGCAGACCACGACCGCTGCGCGCGCCTTGTGCGCTATCCGCTGACCGTCGTCGGCGTCGGCGCGGTGCTGCGCCTGGAGGATGCAGCCGCCTTCCGGCGGGCGTTCGGGACGCTGGCCGGTGGCGCGCCCTCCGCCGTGCGCGCGGTCGCGAACGGCAGCGCCGGGGCGACCGTCGCCGCGACCTCCGGGAACGACACGGACCGTCGCGTCCGCACGCTGTTCCTCGTGGCGAAAAACGCGGGGGCGTGCCGCATCGCGGCCATGTCGACGCTGCCCTGATCTCCGGGCTACCCGGCCACAATCCAAGCCACGACGACGATCAGCGCTGCCAGGCCGCCCGCGAGGTACTGTCCCGAACGCCCGAGGCGCCGGATGTCGAACGGTGCGATCGCGGCCCCGCACGCCACTCCGCATCCGAACCCCGCGACGTGCGCGAGCACGTCGGTGTTCGCCCCGCCCATGCCCGTGAACGCGAGCAGCGCGAGGCCCGCCGCGATGGGCGCGAAGCCGCGGCGCCAGCCACGCCCCCGGAAGTAGCCCCGGCGCCAGACGAACGCGGACGTGAGTCCGACACAGGCGAACGTCGCGGTCGACGCACCGAGGGACGCGAACCCGTCCGGGCGCAGCAGCGCGTTGAGCCCGTTTCCGGCGGCGCCCGCGGCAAGCACCAGGAGCCAGCACAGCCCGGAACCGAGGTAACGCCCCGCCATGACGCCGAAGACGACCCCGAACAGCGAGTTGCCGAGGATGTGCGCGAGGTCGCCGTGCAGCGTCAGCGCCGTGACGGTGCGCCACCACTCGCCGTCGCGGACCAGCGCGGCCTCCATGCGCCCTGCCCCGCGCCAGTCCATGCCGAACAGGCCCCAGGCCTCCAGCGCCGGTAGCGCCCACAGGATGCACAAGAACCCGAGCACGCCGGCCCAGCCACTGTCAAAGGTGATGATCGGCGGAACGCGGATGCGCGGAGGCAGGTTCTCCACCCGGTAGCGTTCGAGATGGTCCGCCGCCAGCTCGACGTTTCCCCGGCGGATGAACACGCCCCACTCGTCCGGTCCCGACAGGCGCTCGACGAAGTTGTCGATGCCGACCGCGGTCAGCACCAGCGAGGCGTCGTTGACCTCCTTCGCGTCGCGGTCGTGCCGGATGCAGACCCAGGCGAAAGGATCGTCGGAGGCGTCCACGCTCTCCCTTGGGCCTCAGGCGGCGCAGACGGCGGCGCGGTTCGAGATGCTCACGCCGCGCCGGCCCTGGCGCAGCGGATTGCGGTCGTGACCGTTCGTGCAGTAGCCGAAGGAGATTCCCGTCGCGGGGTCCGCCCAGGCGATCTGCCCGCCGGCGCCGCCGTGACCGAACGCGAACTCCGAGTTGGAGTGTCCGAACCCGCGATAGTTGCGATCCTCGTCCCCCGCCACGATGACGCCCAGGGCCCGGTGCACCGGCTTGCCGTACATCGGATCGGTGAGGTCCGCACTCCGCACCCTGCGCGCCATCGCGAGCGTCTCGTCCGTCCAGACGCGGCCTTCCCCGGCGCCGCCGTGCAGCAACCCCTGGTAGAAGAGCGCCATGTCGGCCGCCGTGGTCACCGCCCCCCCGCCGGGCACGCCGACGGCACGGATCTCCGGACGGTTGAAGCTCAGGATCGCGTCCTCCGTCACCTCGGTGACCGGCGGCTCCGGCAGGCCGAGACGCGCATAGTCCTCGCTCGTCAGCGCTTCGCCGACATGAGCGCATTGCGCAACCTTGGCGTTCCGGTCTTCCGGCAGGCCCACGAAGAGGTCGGGCAGGCCGAGGGGCAGCGCGATTCGTTCGCGGACGAACCGACGGAATTCGGTCCCGCTACGCCGCTCGACGAGTTCCGCGATCATCCACATGCTGGACGTCGGGTGGTACTCGAAGCGTGACCCCGGCGGCCAGTTGAGACGCCATTGGCGATAGCGTTCCAGGCGCCGCGCGCCATCGTCCCAGTCGAGCGTGCGGAACGGCGCGTGGGGGAACCCGGCGGTGTGCAGGAAGATCTGCTCGACGGTGACGCCTTCCTTGCCGTTCGACCCGAACTCCGGGACGATGTCCGCGACCCGCTCGCCGAGGTCGAGCTTCCCGTCCTGGATCACCAGCCAGCCGGCCGCCGACGTGATCGCCTTGGTGGACGAGAAGATGCAGTAGAGCGTGTCGTTGTCCGCGTCACCGAACGTCTCGAAGAGGCCCAGGCGCCCGTTGCGCGCGACGGCGATCTGCGCCGACGGCAGCATGCCTTCGTCCACCTCCTGCCGTGCGCGTTCCCTGAGCGCGTCGAGGCGCTCCGGGGCCAGTCCGATGGCCCGCGGGTCCACCACCGTCTTGCTGTCCGACATGCGCGTTCCTCCCTGGTCGTCTCCGTGTCCCGCCCACAACCTATCAGGAAGCCGCCCCGGTGCAAATGCGCGCCACGCGGCGCGGTCTGTACAATGGCGCGCCGCGCGGCAAGGGGAGCGGCATGGACACTCGGGACGGTTTCGTGGAAGCGGTGGGCAACACGCCGCTCATTCGCCTGACCGACCTGTCCGAAGAAACCGGCTGCGAGATTCTCGGCAAGGCCGAGTTCATGAGTCCCGGCGGCTCCGTCAAGGACCGGGCGGCGTGGTGGATCATCCGCGAGCACGAGAAGAGCGGCGCGCTCCAGCCCGGCGGCATCGTGGTCGAGGGCACGGCCGGGAACACCGGCATCGGCATCGCCCACATCTGCAACGCCCGCGGCTACGGCTGCGTCATCTACATGCCCGACAACCAGTCTCCGGAAAAGGTCGAGATCCTGCGCACCCTCGGCGCGGAGGTCCGCGTCGTGCCGACGGTGCCGTACGCCGACGAGATGAACTACCAGAAGCAGGCCGGGCGCTACGCCGACTCCCTCGAGAACGGCGTCTGGGCGAACCAGTTCGACAACACCGCCAACCGGCTCGCCCACTACGAGTCCACCGGCCCCGAGGTTTGGGAGCAGACCGGCGGCAAGGTCGATGCCTTCGTGAGCGCGGTCGGGACGGGGGGCACGCTGGCCGGCGTCTCCTGGTACCTCAAGGAGCGGAACTCCGACATCCAGCTCGTCCTGTCCGACTGCATGGGCAGCGCGCTCTACAACTACGTGACGACCGGCGAGGCGACCATGACCCCCGGCCCGTCGATCACGGAAGGCATCGGCAACTCCCGGGTGACCGACAATCTGGCCGGGGCGGAGGTCGACTGGGCGCTGCAGGTACCCGACCAGGACATGGTCGACATGGTCTACCGGCAGCTCAGGAACTCCGGGTGGTTCTTCGGCTCGAGCACCGGCATCAACCTGTGCGGCGCGGTGCGGGTGGCGCGGGAACTCGGACCCGGGCACGTCGTCGTCACGATGCTCTGCGACGACGGCAGCAAGTACCGCTCGCGGCTGTTCAACGCCGAGTGGCTGGCGGAGCGGGACCTGCACATTCCGGCGCCATAGCGGTATCCCGCCTCCGGGCGCCGGGGGAGAGCGGGGAAGTGTCTACACGCTCCGAGAAAGCTCCCGACACTCAGAACCGTCTCGGGTCTCCCCCGACCGGGACAGTGTCCGACGTGCGCATGAACCAGTCGAGCATCGACGTCCCGAGTTCCGACCTGACCTCCCGCATGCCGGGTTCGTCGATCAGGTTCCGCAGTTCCAGGGGGTCGTTCTCGAGATCGTACAACTCGTCCCGCCCGGCCGTACGTCGAATGAGCTTGTGGCTCCGGCTCCTGACCATGGTGGCGCGGCACACGCTCTCCGGGACTTCCTGCTGCTGTTGCCCCTTTGGCGTATAGACCCCCCTGGGCGGGTCGCTCCAGTCCCATCGTCCCTCGAACGCATGCGGCTCCCGCGCGTCGTAACCCCCCTCGGCGAACACCAGCCTCTCGCGGTCCTCCGGTTCGCCCCGGAGCTGGGGCACGAAGGACCTCGCGAAGTGCGTGTGTGTCGGCGACAGCCCGGCCAGTTCCATGACGGACGGCATCAGGTCGAACATCTCCACGGGGCCCTCCACCACGTGACCCGCCCTGTTCCCGGGTGCCCGGACCAACAGGGGCACGCGGTTCAGCGCCTCGCCGTAGTCGCTCGGCCACTTCTCCACCAGGCCGTAGTCCCCGGCCCAGTCGCCGTGATCGGACGACACCACCAGGACCGTGTTCTCGAAGAGGCCCAGCTCCTCCATGACGGCCACCAGCTCGCCCAGCAGCCAGTCCGTGTAGCTGATCATGCCGAGATAGACGGCGTTCAGGCGGCGGAAGAAATCCTCCGGCAACTCGTCCAGCCGGCGGTACTTCCGGATGAGCGCGTAGAAGTCCGGCTTGCCTTCGAGCCCCGCCGGCCGGAGGTCCGGGATGTCGCGCGGGTCGTACAGGTGATGGAAATCCCGGTGGGTGGTGTACCCCGGGTGGGGCTGCAGCAGCGGCAGGAACAGGAAGAAGGGACTGTCACTTGCCTCGCGGCGGCGCAGGAAGTCGATCCCGGCCTTGACCTTCAGGTAGTCGGCGACCTCCTCCCGCTCGCAGTCCAGGGTCTCGAAGTCGAAGGCGAAGAACTCGGGGTCGCCCCACGCGTGGCGGTTCCTCCGCGGCACGCCCTCGGGTTCGTAGCCGTACTCCGTGATGCAGGACAGGCTGTCCCGCGCGAGCATGTCGTTCTTGCCATACCAGTGAATGTCGTACCCGGCTTCATGCAGGTACCTGAACAGGTGCGGTTCGTGGGCCCTGAGCAGGTGCCAGTTGGTGCGATGCCCGCCGCAGTGGGGATAGAGACCCGTCATCATCGAGACCCTGGAAGGCGAACAGTGGGAGTTCTGTACGTGACACTGGTCGAACCGCACTCCCTCCGCCGCGAGGCGGTCGTAGTTCGGCGTCCTGATCAGCGGATGACCGTAGCAGGCCAGGCTCTCGGCGCGCATTTCGTCCGGCTGGAAGAAAACGAAATTCAACGGCTTGTCGGCGGTCATGTCCCTCGTCCCGAATTCTGTGCAGGCTCACGTTCCCGCGGGGAACGCGCCTCTTTCCAGACGCGCGCCGGCGGCCGCGCCTCACGCTGTGGCCAAGCGTAGCCCCCGGTCAGAGATGCCCTTGGCCACGGCCGGGGACGAGCCAGGCTGCGCAGGTCGGCCGCCGCGTTCCCGTCGCCGGCCAGATTGTCGGAACTGCCCGGGCGCGCCTCGCGGCGAGCACGCGTGCACCGCAAACTGTGTCAGAGTAGAGGCATGCAAACGCGTTCCGTCTACGAGTCCACCGGCCCCGAAGTCCGGGAGCAGACCGCCGGCAGGGTCGACGCGTTCGTGAGCGCGGTCGGCACGGGCGGGATCCCGCCGGGGTCTCCTGGTGCCTCAAGGAGCGGAATTCCAACATCCAGCTCGTGATGTCCGCGAGATGCTAACGTCACCGAAGTCTCGCTGCGCAAGACCTGCCGCGGGGCGGGCTTCAGGCGGCAGGTGCGAGAGGAAACCGGCAGGAGACCCCCGGGAATCGCCGGAAGTCCTGATCCGCAGTGTGGACTTCGGCTCGGTGCGTCCGGGCGAGTGCGGCAATCTGGGCATCGGTGACCAGGTCGCCGCCCGCCGATCCGGCAGCGGCAAGCAACTCCAACACCTGCTGCGCGTGATCTTCCCCAGGTAGCAACAAACGCGTCACGGGGTGGGCCGTCCACTCCGCGACCATGCCGCCGGCGGTATCGATGGGAAGCGGCTCACGGAAGATGCGCCTGCTCGTGCTGACGCGAAGGAACGCAAACAGAACCGGATGACAGAGACCGACCGGCACAGTGCCGCCCAGGCAGCTTGTCCACCACTCAACCGCGGACGCGTGGTGGGGGTTGTCCGCATCCACCGCATACAGGAGGAGATTCGCGTCCGGAACGATCATTCCGTCCGGCTGCGTTCGTCGGACGAAGAGCGCACCGTCTCGAGAAACTCCAGCGCATCCAGCTCGGCCTCCAGGGCCGACAGCCTGCCGAGTTCGTACCCCGGACGGACGCCCATGGGGAACGTCCGTTGGACGAACGGCGACGGCTGGGGACCGCCCGCCACCTCCGCCAGACCCCGACGAACGGCATCGTTCAGCGCTTGCTTGAAGGTTTGACCACGTTGGCGCATGGCCTCGCGCAGCAGCGATTCGGTATCGGCGTCGAGGGTTACCGTGGTTCGCATCAGCGCATCATGATGCCCTCTATTCTTGCTGTCAAGGCACCGCTTGAGAAACCTCGCAACGATCCCTTGCTCCCGTGCAACGCACGCCCACGGCGCGCTCCGCGAACTGTGTCAAAATAGGCTCATGCGTACGCGCTCCGTGCGTCACCGTGGCGGCATCGGCCCCCGGCACCACACCCCTGCCGGTCCAGACGGAACGGTCCGGAACACCCCGGTGCACCGGCGGGCCCTCACCCTGCTCGGCGCACTCCTCTGCAGCCTCTTTCTCGCGCAACAGGCAGTCGGCGCGAAGGTCTGGGTACTGGAGATCGACGGGGCGATCGGCCCTGCCTCGGCCGACTACTTCATCCGCTCGCTGGAGGACGCCGCGGACGCCGGCGTCGACCTGGTCGTGTTGCGGCTCGACACGCCCGGCGGCCTCGACAAGTCCATGCGCGACATGATCAAGGTGCTGCTGGCGTCGCGCGTTCCGGTCGCGACCTACGTGTCGCCCAACGGCGCCCGTGCCGCCAGCGCCGGCACCTACATCATGTACGCCAGCCACGTCGCGGCGATGGCGCCGGCGACCAACATCGGCTCGTCGACCCCGGTCAGCATCGGTGGCGGCGGTCCCCTGCCCATCCCGCAGGCCCCGCAACCCCAGGAGCCCCCGGCGGACGAGACCGCCGGCGACGGCGAAGGAGAGGGGTCCGGCGAGGAGCCCGCCGCAACGCCGGCGACGCCCTCCGGTCCGGCCTCTGGTGGCGCAATGGAACGCAAGGTCGTCAACGACGCCGTGGCGTACATCCGCGGCATCGCCGAGCTGCGCGGCAGGAACGTGGAGTGGGCGGAGCAGACCGTCCGCGAAGCCTCGAACCTGCCGGCGCGCGAGGCCCTCGAACAGAACGTCATCGACCTGGTGGTCGAGGACCTTGACGAACTGCTGGCGGCCCTCGACGGCGAGACCATCGACGTGGACGGTGCGAAGGTGACCCTCGACACGTCCGACAACCACATCGAGCGCATCGAGCCCGACTGGCGCTACGAACTGCTCGGCCTCATCGCCGACCCGAACGTCGCGTACCTGCTGCTGATGATCGGCGTGTACGGGCTCATCTTCGAGTTCTACAACCCGGGCACGGGCGTCGGCGGCGTGGCCGGCATCATCTGCCTGCTGCTCGGCGCCTACGCCCTGCAGATGCTCCCGGTGAACTACGCCGGTCTCGCGCTCGTCGTCGTCGGGCTCGGGCTGCTGGTCGCGGAGGCCTTCACGCCGAGTTTCGGCGTGCTCGGTACGGGGGGCGTGATCGCGTTCCTCGTGGGCTCCCTCATCCTCTTCGATACGGACCTGCCCGGTTACCGCGTCTCGATTCCGATCATCCTGGCGATGACCGCGGCGACCGCCGGGCTCGTGGTGTTCGTGGCGGGCGCCGCCCTGCGCGCATGGCGCAGTCCCGTCGTCAGCGGGGGCGAGGCGCTCATCGGGGCGGAGGCCATGGCACTCGAGGACTTCGAGGGCGAAGGCAGCGTACGCGCGGCCGGGGAAGTCTGGCACGCCAGGAGCGAGGGACCGGTCGCCAAGGGCGCCGTGCTCACGGTGACGAGCCGCGAAGGCCTCGATCTCAGGGTCGAGCCCCGCGAAGACGCGTAGCGCGGCCGCGGGCCAGCGTCAGCGAAACAAGCAGAACGGAGCAGACCATGACCGAGATTTTCACCATCGTCCTCATCGGCATCGTGCTCGCCATCCTCGCGAGTGCGCTGCGCGTGCTGCGCGAGTACGAACGCGGCGTCGTGTTCATGCTCGGGCGCTTCTACCGGGTCAAGGGGCCGGGGCTCATCATCATCATCCCCATCATTCAGCAGATGGTCCGGGTGGACCTCCGGACGATCGTGATGGACATCCCGACCCAGGACCTGATCACCCTCGACAACGTGTCCGTGAAGGTCAACGCGGTCCTCTACTTCCGCGTCGTGGACTCGCAGCCCGCGATCATCAACGTCGAGGACTACATGCAGGCCACGGGACAGCTCGCGCAGACGACCCTGCGCTCCGTGCTCGGCCAGCACGAACTCGACCAACTGCTGGCGGAACGGGAGAAGCTCAACGCCGACATCCAGGCGATCCTCGACCAGCAGACCGACCAGTGGGGCATCAAGGTCTCGAACGTCGAGATCAAGCACGTGGACATCGACGAAAGCATGATCCGGGCCATCGCCAAGCAGGCGGAGGCCGAGCGCGAGCGGCGCGCGAAGGTCATTCACGCCGACGGCGAGTTCCAGGCCGCCGAACGCCTCGTCGAAGCGGCGGAGCGCCTGTCCGGGCAGCCGACCTCGATGCAGCTCCGCTACCTGCAGACCTTGACGGAGATCGCCGGCGAGAAGTCGTCCACCATCGTCTTCCCGTTGCCGGTGAACGTCATGGACTCGCTGCAGCAGCTACTCGGGGCGGCCCCCGCCGCCGGGACCCAGGACGAGCCGGCCGCATGAGGAACCGTACGTCCCGGTGGAACGCCGGGACGTACGCCCACCATCGCGGTCAACGCCCCCGGAAGACCGGCTGCTGCTTGTTGACGAAGGCCTCGGCCGCCGCGCGATGGTCCTCGGAGAGCCCCGCGTGGACGTGGTGCGTCGCTTCGAGGTCCAGGCACTCGGTCACGTCCGCCCCCATGGCCGCCCGGTTGAGGTTCTCCTTCATGTAGCGGTACGCGATGGGCGGGCCGTCCGCCAGGCGCCGCGCGAGGGCCATCGTCTCCGCCTCCAGCGAGTCCGCCGGGAAGACGAAATTCGCGAGCCCGAGACGCTCGCATTCCTCCGCGCCGACGCGGTCCGACAGGTAGTAGAGCTCCCGCGCCTTCGCCGATCCCACCAGGTGGCTCAGGAAGTACGTCCCGCCGTAGTCGCCGCTGAAGCCGACGCGCGCGAACGCGGTCGTGATGAACGCGGAGTCCGCCATCGTGCGCAGGTCCGCGGCCAGGGCGATGGCGAGCCCGGCGCCCGCCGCCGGCCCCGGCACCATGGCGATGACGGGCTTCGGCATCAGGTACATGCGTCCCGCGGTGTTGCGCTGGCTCAGCCGTTGCGCGTGAATGCGTTCGTCCAGGGACGGCTCGTTGCCGGCGCTCGGACCGCTGCCGCCGGCCGCCATGTTCTTGACGTCCCCGCCCGCACAGAAGGCGCCGCCGGCCCCGGTGACGACCACGGCCCGCACGCTCGCCGACTGCTCGGCCACGTCGAGGGCGCGGGCGAGTCCCGCGGTCATTTCGTTCGACATGGCGTTGCGCGCCTGGGGCCGGTTCAGGGTCATCACGGCCACGCCGTCCTCTTCGTACGCGAGCAGGTGCTCCGTACCGGTGTCGATGTCGACTCTGCTCATGGTTGGTGGTTTCTCCTGCTGTCCAAAGAGGGTGTGCTTTCGCAAGTTCCGTCAGGAAATCGGCACCCGGGCCGGCGGCACCGCCAGCCCGGCCACGTCCGTTCGGTGCCGGTAGACGGCTCCGACCCGCCCGCCCGGGGCGTCTCCCGAGCCCGTCACGATGTAGAGGTCACACAGGTCGGCGCCGCCGAAACAGACGCTCGTGCACATCGGCTGCGGGATCTCCACGTACTCCCGGACCGTGCCGTCCGGTTCGTAGACGCCGACGGCGCTGCCGCCGGCGAGCGCGACCCAGACGGCGCCGTCCTCGGATACGACGAGCCCGTCCGGGGCGCCGCGTTCGGTGCGCACGAAGGACGTCTTCTCGCCGAGGTCGCCGTTCGGGAGCACCGGGTACGAGAAGACGGTCTCGCGCCGGGAGTCGGAGTGGTACAGCGTGCGGCCGTCCGGCGAGAAGCCGAGGCCGTTGGTGAGTTCCACGTCGTGGCCGACGACCCGGGACGAACCATCGAGGTCGATCAGGTACAGGTCCCCGGCCCGCGGTTCCCGACCGTCCTCGAACACCGGGCTGGCCCCCAGGGACCCGGCGTAAACCCGCCCCTCGGCATCCGTGGTGATGTCGTTGTAGCCCACGTTCCCGTGGTCCGGGTCGCGGTCGAGCAGCGTTACGGTCGCACTCCCGTCGAAACCCTTGTAGGAGATGTTCCGGCCGCTGACGACCAGCCCGCCGGCGACATGCGGCGACATCCCGCCGATGCCACGCCGATGCTCGAACACCGTCGACACCATGCCGTCGGAACCGAGGGCGAACACGCCGCCGAACAGGACATCGCTGTAGAGCAGCCCCCGTTCGTCGTCCCACACCGGCCCTTCGATCAGGCCGTATCCTTCCGCCAACCGCTCCGGCAAGCGTCACTCTCCCACAGTACGCCCCAAGGGTCCGCCGCCGCTACGCGGCGCCGTCCCCGAAACCGCCGCACCTTGTCATACCGACCCTTTGGAGGCAAGGTGGCGCCGCGTGCTGAGACGTGGAGGGAAGCGTTGCTGATCGCATCCGAGCGGCTGGCCGACTTCGTGACTGCGATCTTCATCGCGGCGCGTACGCGGCCGGATTACGCGCGGGAAACCGCCGAGCACCTCGTCGCCGCGAATCTCAAGGGCCACGACTCCCACGGCGTCGGCATGGCGCCGAACTACGTCGACGCCATCGCGAATGGACACCTCGCACCCGATGCCGAGGCCGAGGTGCTCGAGGACCGCGGCGCGATCCTGCGGGTGGACGGCCGGTTCGGCTTCGGACAGGTGGTCGGCCGCCAGGCGACCGACCTCGCGATCGAGCGGGTGCGGGACGAGGGGGTCGTCACCCTCGCACTACGCAATGCCCATCATCTCGGGCGCATAGGCACGTACGCCGAACGCTGCGCCCGCGCCGGCTACGTCAGCCTCCACTTCGTCAACGTGACCGGACACGATCCGGTCGTCTCGCCGTTCGCGGGCCGCGAGGCGCGGCTCCTCACCAACCCGTTCTGCTGCGCCGTCCCCCGCGACGGCGGGCGCCCCATCGTGCTCGACATGGCGACGAGCGCCATCGCGCTCGGCAAGGTGCGCGTGGCCTACATGAAGGAAGAGCCGGCGCCCGACGATACGCTCCTCGACAACGAGGGCTTGCCGACCACCGACGCGCGATACCTGTACGAGGAGCCGAAGGGCTCGATCCGGCCCTTCGGCCTGCACAAGGGCTACGGGCTCGGCCTCGTGTGCGAACTGCTCGCCGGCGCCCTCGCCGGGGAGCGCACCATCCAGCCGGAACACCCGCGACCGAACGCCATCGTCAATCACATGCTCATGTTCGTGCTCGATCCGGACCTGTTCGGCGGGAGTGCGGCCTTCGCGGCGGAAGTCGAGGCGATGGCGGACTATCTGTGCCGCACGCCCGCGGCCGAGGGCCACGACCGGGTCCGCTTGCCGGGCGACCCCGAGGCCGAGTCCACGGAGCAGCGCCTCGCGCACGGCATCCCGATCGACGAAAACAGTTGGGCCGACATCGTCGCCGCCGCAGGGCGCGCCGGGCTATCGGTCGCCGAGATCGATGCGCTGACCGTCGCCGGCCGCGCCGGCTGACACGTTTGGACGAATAGCGCTCGATGACCGGCGGCGCATCCGTGATCACCCTCGTCGGTACCGGCGTTCCCGGTCGGGCGCCGGACGGCCCGATCGGCACGGAAGCCGCCATTGCAGAACCATTCGGCGTCGCGCTCGACGCGGCCGCGGGCCTGTGTTTCTGCGACCTCGGCAATCACCGTATCTGCCGCGTGGACCTGGAAACCGGCCGTATCGAGACGATCGTCGGGACGGGCCGCCCCGGCCACTCCGGAGACGGCGGGCCGGCGCTCGAAGCGGACGTGCGCGAGCCCTACGAGATCCGCTTCGACTCCGGCGGCAACCTCTACTTCGTGGACATGCCCAGTCACGTCATCCGCCGGGTCGCGTCGGATGGAAGTCGCATCGACACCATCGCGGGGACCGGCGAGGCGGGCTTCCACGGCGACGGCGGTCCCGCCACCGAGGCCGCGTTCCGGCAACCGCACAGCATCGAGATCGCGCCCGACGGCGCCCTGTTCGTGGCGGACATCGGCAATCACCGGATCCGGCGGATCGATCCCGCCACGGGCATCGTCGAGACCTTCGCCGGCACAGGCGAGCCGGCACCCGCGGTGGACGATCGCGACATCGCGCGGACGCCGTTGCACGGTCCCCGCACCCTCGCCTTCGACGAGCATGGGGACCTGTACCTCACGTTGCGGGAAGGGAACGCCGTGTACCGGATCGACATGCGGAACCGCACGCTCCATCACCTCGCCGGCACCGGTCAGGGCGGCTACCGGGGCGACGGCGGCGACGCGCGGGCCGCGGACCTCGCCGGCCCCAAGGGCATCTCGGTGACACGCGCCGCGCTCTACATCGCCGACACCGAGAGTCACACGATCCGCCGCATCGACCGGGAGAGCGGCGTCATCTCCACGGTCCTCGGAGACGGCACGCGCCACGACGGTCCGGACGGGGATCCCCTATGCTGCGGCCTCGCGCGGCCCCACGGCGTGTTCGCCACCGCCGACGGACGCGTATTCGTCGGCGACAGCGACAACCATCGGGTACGCGTGCTGCAAACGCGGTGACGCGCGCCACACACACGGAGAAACCCGCATGATCTACGAAGAGCGCCGTATCCGGCTGCATCCAGGGAGCTTCGCGGACTACCGGACCTGGGCCCTTCAGACGTTGTGGCCGGCGCTCGACGCGGCCGGCCACCGTCCCCTCTGCGTACTCAACGGCCTGATCGGCGCCCGGGCCGAAGAGGTGGTGTGTTTCAACGGCTTCGAGGACTTCGACGCCTGGCAGGACGCACAACCGCTCCTGGCCGGCGGCGCGGACGGCCCCCGGCGATGGATCGCCTCCGAAGAGGCGCGTCCCCTCCTCGCCTCGTCCTATCGCCCCACCGGACCCACGCGTCCCGAGGACCGGCGGCCCGTCTACGGACTGCGCCGCTGGTGGATCCGCCCCGAGGACTGGCTGACCTTCAACCGCCTCTCGTTCGAAGGCGTCTGGCCGCCGCTCGACCACATGGGCCACCGGGTGCTGGGGCAGTTCCGCGACGCGGCCACGACCTCGCCACTCGCGATCATCAATCTGGCCGGTTACCCCGACGTCGCCCACTGGCAGTACACGCGCAGGCCGTCCGAGCACGGCGTGCCGGCGGAACTGCTCGAGAAGTTCGCGACGCTCGGGCGCGACCGGAGCAAGCTCGTGCTGACGAGCTACGTGTGCCTGATGGCGGCGCACTGGCCGGACTGAAAGGCACGGCGGACCCGACGGCGCGCCCGCAACGTCTTTGGCCTTCTCGATGACAACGCCTTCCGTTGCCAACAGTTCCAGGAGAACTAAGGCGATTCGCTCGCGCGGGGTTCCGTAGGACCGGCTGAGGCACCCGGACGAATTTGACCGTGACCTCCCGGCAAACGAATCCCGGATGGTCGGCGGCCGGCGATGCGAACAGGACGCGCACCTCCTCCGCCTGCCGCTCCTCGTCGCGGACCAGGTACCGCCCCGGCACGTTCGTGTCGAGCGCGATCACCGGCCGGAGGCACCTTCCGCCATGGCATCGTCCATTTGGTCAACCCGACTTCGCCTTCGCCAACCGCGGTTCCGGCGTCCACGCGACGACGATGACGAGCGCCGCGAGCTGCAGCGCGACGGTCGCGCCGAAGAGCACCGGGTACGACCATAGCGCGACCAGGATGCCGCCCAGGAAAGGCCCGGCGGCCGCAACGACGTTCACGGCCGTACCGGAGGCCGCGACGCGCAACGGAATGTCGTGCACCCGCCCGAACTCCAGCACCAGGTTCTGCGCGGCCTGGTTGAAGCCGCCCGACGGGATACCTAGTAGCACGAAGAACGCGACCAGTTCGCCGCTCGAGTCGACGAACGGGATGTAGGCGTTGGCGGCGGTCCAGAGCGCCAGGTTCGCGATCAGCACCACCCGGTGGCCGAAGCGGTCTCCCAGCACGCCCCAGACGAGCGTCGCCGTGCTCCCCGTCAGCATCCACACCGTCGTGACGAGACCCAGCACGGCGCCGCCGACGTCCATCCGGGTCGCGGCGAACACGATGTAGAACGGCAACGCCATGCGCCCGAACGAACCGAGCGCACGCGCCAGGAAGAAGCGGGCAAACGCGGGGTCCTCCCGCAGGAGGGGCGCGATGCCCCGGAGCGCCGCCAGCGGCGACTCCCGCGGGCGGAGCTCCGATGACGCCGGCTCCTTCGTGATCGCCACGCCCGCGAGGCCGAGCGAACCGACCACGAACGCCAGCAGGAACACGGAAGCGTACCCGTTCCCGAGGGCGTCGTGCTCGATGAGATAGGCCCCGGCGACGTACGACACCCCGGCAGAAGTGAGTCCGGCCAGGAAATGGCGCGCGCCGGTCACGATACCGCGCCGCCGCACGGGAATGACGCGCGCCCGCAGCGAGTTCATCACCACCTGCGACATGCCCTGGAAGAACCCGAGCAGCGTGAGCAGCACGATGAGCGCGACGACGGTCGCCCCGGCCCCCAGGAAGAACGCCGCCAGCGCCACGCCGAGCACCTGCAACCGCATCAGCGTGCTGGTGACCATCGTCGTGACGAGGATGCGCGGCCGGTGACCGATCAGCGAGGCGCCGATCACCGGCGAGACCACCGTGCCGAGCCCCTGCAGCGAGCGCGCCGCCCCGACGACGATATCCGAACCCGACAGTTCGAAGAGGAAGGCAGGCAGAAACGTGGGCGCCTGCACCAGCCGGAAGCCCGTCTGGCCGAACATGCCGTGCAGGAGCTGTCCGGCGACGTTCCTGTTGAGGTACCGCTCTACGGCATCCCGTTCAGGCGCCCCCACCCGGGCGTCCTTCGGCGCGCCCCCGACGCCGCGTCATCTGCGCGAACACGTAACCGCCGAGGGCGCCGGCCGCAGCCTGGGCAATCAGTCCGCCGAGGGTGCGCGCACCCGCGACCGGCATCATGCCGAGGACCGTCTCCATGAGGCCGAGCGCCGCGGCCATGGCGGCCGCCCCCGCAAGCAGGTAGCCAAGCGTGCGCAGCGCGGGAAGGAACCGGATGATCAGCCCCGCGACCGGGAAGGCGATGAGGAACGCCACGGCAGCGAGCGCCCCGGCGATCGGCCCCATCCCCAGGACATCGTGGCCGTACATTGCGAACCGGTCCGAAAGGGGGACATCCACGCCCAGGCTCTCGAGTGCGCGCAGGACGAAGTGACTGGACAGGAACGCCGATCCGGCCGCCGTCACCGCCACCGCGATGACGAAGCCGACGATCTGACGAACCGCGCGCATATCGGTACCATCATGACTGTTTTCGACGTGCGGGAGAACCCCATGCCGATGCGGGCAGCCCTGGCTTCGCTGGCCCTGGTCGCGGCGCTGCAGTCGACCGCCGCCGACTACCGGCTCGAGACGGTGGCCGAGAACCTGACCTGGCCGTGGTGCATCGCCTTCCTCCCGGACGGCGACATGCTCGTGACCGAACGGGACGGCGACCTCCACGTCATCCGCGCGGGCATCCTGGACCCGCGCCCCGTCCCGGGCGTGCCCGCCGCCTACGTGCGCAGCCAGGGCGGCCTTTTCGACGTGCTCCCGCACCCCCGCTTCGAGGAGAACCGCCTCCTCTACCTGAGCCTGGCGCACGGGACGCCGGGCGCGAACGCGACGCGCGTCGTGCGCGGCCGTTTCGACGGGGCCTCGCTGACGGACGTGGAGACGGTCTTCACGGTCGAACCGACGAAGGACACGCCGGTCCACTACGGCGGCCGCATGCTCTTCCTGCCCGACGGCACGCTGCTCCTGACGACGGGGGATGGTTTCGTCTACCGCGAGTCCGCCCAGCGGCTCGACAGCCTGCTCGGCAAGGTGCTGCGGCTGAACGACGACGGCACGGTGCCGGAGGACAATCCGTTGGTGGCCGACGCGGGGGGCCGCGACGAAATCTGGACCTACGGGCACCGCAATCCCCAGGGCATCGCATACGACCCCGGCACAGGCACGGTCTACCTCCACGACCACGGCGCCCAGGGCGGCGACGAACTCAACGTCATCGTCCCCGGCAGCAACTACGGCTGGCCCATCGTCACCCTCGGCATCGACTACACCGGCGCCCGCATCTCGCCGTTCCGGGAGTATCCCGGCACCGTCCCGCCAATCGTCGACTGGACGCCGTCCATCGCGCCGGCCGGACTGACCTACTACGACGGGGAGTCGTTTCCCGAGTGGCGCGGGGATCTGTTCGCGACGTCGCTGGTGTTCAACTACGTCGAGCGGGTGGATCTGGAGGACGGCGATGTGGTCGGGCAGGAGCGGATGTTCGAGGAGATCGGGGAGCGGATCCGGGACGTGCGGACGGGGGCGGACGGGAGCCTGTACGTGCTGACGGATTCGGAGGCCGGGCGGGTGGTTCGGGTGGCACCGGCGAGTTGACCGACGGGACAAAGGGACGATTTCTCCCATCCCGCAACTGCGATGTCTCACATGCCGGCGAGAGATCTGCCATTTGGAGGGCCTCGGAACGCGCGTAGAGTCACAGTCCAACTTTCAACGATCCCAAGGAGAGAGAAATGAAGAAGTTGTTGACGCTGATCGCCGCGTGCGGGTTGACCGTTTCCGCCTGGGCCATGGCGCCCGATGCGGAGACGACCGTTGTGGCGCCTGTAGCGGAAGCCGGTTATGTCGCCGTCCGCTACGGGTTCGAGTACTTCAACTGGAACACGGGTTCCATCGTCTACGACCTCGCCATGGCATTCGCCCAGGGTGCGGGTGCGGCGGCCGGTGGCCTGATCGGTTCCGCTGCCGGACCGGTCGGTACCGTCATCGGAGGCGGTCTCGGCGCCGCTTAGCGTTCGTCGGTGATTGCATGACCGGTTTCCCGGCATGTTGACCTCCGCCGCCGTCCCGGCCGTCGCGGCGCTCCAGTGCGAATCTTGGAGCCCCCGGTGGACGGACGGCGGCGGAACACCCTGCCCGAGACCCTCCAAACGACATGGTTGATTTCCAGATGCTCGTCCCGATGTCGGTAGCCATCGGCGCGGCCGCGGCTGTGGTCCTGTACCGCACGCACCGGCGCACGCGTTCTGACCAGGTCAAGGGCCAGGTACCCGCGCGGCTCCGCCGGACGGCCATGGCCGCGGGGTGGACATTCGCGGTGTCCGTCTCGGCGGGCGCGGCGACTTGGTCGCTGCCCACCCTCCGCCCTCTATTGGGCGAACCGGGCGGCCACCCGCTTCCGGTCGTGGGGGCGGCTTTCGCACTCCTCCTCTACGTCCATGTCCGCGTACTTCTCCTGGACATCGGGCGCTGGACGTACATGTGGGCGTCTGAAGCGCCGGAAAGGCACGACAAGACGTGGCGCATGGAGGCCACCGCGATCTGCTGGGGCGCCGTGGGGTTTGCCGGCGCCGGCGCTATCGTCTACGCGCTGCTTCCTCTGGGCGGCACCGCGTTTTCCTTACTCCTGGTCCCACTGGCCGCGTGCCTGATTCCGCTGTATGAGACCTGGCTCTCCCCCTGGCTGCAGTCTTGGCGGTCCCGACGGCTCGGCGACACACCCCATGCCGAACTCGACGCATGGTTGTCGGGTCTGGCGGTCGACGCACGTGTACCCCGCTTCCGCGTGCGAGTGCATGAGGGCAGGGAGTACAACGCCCATGCAACGGGGGGATTGATCCGCAATCTTGTCGTCGTCGGCGGTGGGTTGGTCGCGGGGATGACCACCTCGGAGCTTAAGGCTGTCCTGGCGCACGAAATCGCCCATGTCATCCGACGCGACGTCCACAAGCTGCTGGTGGCGCTCGTCATCGGCGCCACCTGCTACGCGAGTGTGCTCGTCCATTTCGTCAACCCGAACCTGGACCACGCCACCGCAATGGGTTCCCTGCTCGGAATGGCCTACGCCGGTTTCTTTGCGCCACTCACCTACCTCGTCCTGCCGGGGTTGCTGAGCCGCCGACTGGAGTACGGGGCGGACCGCCTCGCCGCGGAGTTGCTCGGCGATCCGGAGCAGATGATCGGCGCCCTGGAACGTCTGCACGAACTCCGGCAGGTGCCGCGCGACAAGAAGAGCCTGACCCACCCCACGGCCAACGACCGGATCGACGCGCTACGGAAGCTGGCTTCCCGGGCGTCCGCCGAGTAGCGCGAATCTCGCAGCGACGGACGGCGTGTCACGCGAATGCAGCGGAAACCTTGGACCTTGGGCCTGTTGGCGGCCGCGTTGATCTGGGGCATCGGAATGATCGCCGGAGTCGCGGTTGCCGCACAACCCATGCGTACGCTGGTCGCCGCAGAGGAGCTGGACCAGGGTCTTGAGCGCGTCGTCGAGGCGCGGGAACGAGCACACGCGCAGGAGGCGTCGTCGGCGCGGCTTTGCATCGGCATTCTCGGCCGCAACTTAGCGGTCTACGTCTGGCTATTGTGCGGGCTTGTCTCCGGCGGCTTGACCACCGTGGCCCTGCTCGCCTTCAACGGCGTCGCCCTCGGACAAGTCGGGGGCTTCGCGCTGGGTGCAGGGATGCCGATCGGAGACCTCGCACTGCTGACCCTTCCCCATGCGATCCCGGAAGTCGGCGCTTTCCTGCTCGCCGGAGCCGTCGGGCTGCGAGGCCCCGCGTTGCTGTCGGCCTGGTTCAAGGGCGCGTCCAGCAGGGCGCTCCTGACGGGGGTTTCCGTCCCCGTCGCCGGCGGGACGCTCGCGATCGCGGCGGCAGCCGTGATCGAGGTCTTCGTCACCGTGCCCATAGCCCGGGCGGGGATCGGCTCGTGAATGCAGACTTGCGCACACCTATTGTCCTCCGCCTCGCGCGCTCGCCGCTCACCCCGACGTTCGTCTGCGTCGTGAGTTATGCGGTCTTCACGGCGGTCTGCGTCGAACACCTGCTGGATGGGTTGGCGCCCGCAGCACTCCAGGCCCCGGCCAAGCTCTCCGCCTACGTCACCGCAGCCAGCCTGATGGGTCTGGCGGCGGGCATGGCCATTGCGTTTGGCCTCTGCTGCGGTCTGACGCTCCGTTGGCTCATTGGCCCCACGGAGGTCCGGGCGATCGCACGCGCCCTCGGCGGCGGCCTTTGGGTGTTCGCCGCGTACGCCCTGCTATTGGCCGCCTGGGTCACGGTCAATCCACCTCTGCCCATCACGCGCGAAGAGATGCTGTCGCCGCGGCCGGGGACGAGCCTGGGCCTTCTGACGGGGCTGCCCTGGCTGCGCGCAGGGCAGTACGTGACGCTTGCCGCGTTCTTCCTGGTCGTCTACCTGCTTCTGTCTCGGGTCGCGGACCGCGTCAGTACGCTGATCTCACTCGCCTTTGCAGCGTCGATAGTCGTGGCGCTCGGCGCCGGCCTGCAGGCGCTCGCCGCGTTGCTGCCAGGCTGAGCGAGACGGGTCCGCCAGGGGTGGCTCGGTTCGAAGCGTGGTCGCGCTCGGAAACCTGTAATCCGTGACCACGCCCCAGCGAAGAAGATCCGTGGCGCTGGTCGCCGCGGCGGCGCTCCTGGTGTCTGTGGCCCTCGCGAGCGGCACATTCTCCGCCGACACGGGCAAAGTCGTGGAGACGGCGCTGGTCCACAAGCGGCTGCTGCGGCCTTCCGTACTCGCGTCCGGCCAGATCGCCCACGAAGAGGAAGTCCGGCTCACAAGCGAACTCCTCGGCACGATAGAGGCCATCCATGTCAGCGAAGGTCAAGCCGTGAGACGCGGCGAACTCGTGCTCGCGATCGACAACGAAACGTACGCCGCGGAAGTGGTCCAGGGTCGCGCGGCGGTGCGGCTTCAGGAAATCGACATCGGCCGCGTACGGGCGAGGATCGAGCGCCTCGAGCGGCAGGACGAAAGAAACGCCCGGCTCTTCGAGCGGGGCGTACTCGATGCGCAATCCCTCGAGGCCATCCGCCACGAACTCGAACTCGCGCGCATCGACCTCCAGTCGAGCCAGGAACGTCTCGAGCAGGCACGCGCGCGCCTCGGACAGGCGGAAGACCGACTCGAGAAGACCGGCGTGCGTGCACCGATCGACGGAGTCGTGACGGCGCTCGACGTCGAGGTGGGAGAAACCGCCATCCCGAGTTCGACGAACATCCCGGGCAGCCACCTCATGACCATCGCCGACCCCGGGCGAATCATCGCCGAGGTCTACGTGGACGAAGCGGACGTCGCTGCCGTACGCGTGGGCCAACCCGCCGAGATCGTCGCCGTGGCCCACCCGGACCAACCGATGACGGGCCGAATCGCGTTCATCGCCAACACGGCAACGACCCGGCAACCCCGCCGCAGCCTGTCGTTCGTCACGAGAATACGCCTGGCTTCCGCCGGGGGAATCCGTCTGCGCCCCGGCATGTCCTGTCGCGCAGAGATCCTCACGCACGACGGCAACGAGGAACTAGCGGTCCCCATAGAGGCCATCGTGGCCGACAAGACCGATGTCGGGATCCCGCGAAACGCCGTCTTCGTGGTGCGAGGCGGATCGGTCCATCTGTCGCCGGTCGTCACGGGACCATCGGACGATGCCTATCAGCACATTCTGTCCGGCCTCGCCGAAGGCGACCGCGTGGTCAGGGGCCCCGGCCGCGCGCTGCGGGGCCTGCGCGACGGCGACGCGGTCCGGGTGGACTCCCGGGATGTCGACACTGAACCAGAGCCGCCAGCAGGACATCGGGCGAACTGATGGCGCTCATCACGCTCAAGGGCGTCAGCAAGCGCTACGACGTTGCCGGGAACACGGTCTCGGCGCTGGACGACGTCGACCTCACCGTCGCGAGGGGTCAACGGGTCGCGATCGTCGGGTCGTCCGGCTCCGGCAAGTCGACGCTCCTCAACCTCATCGGCTGCCTCGACACTCCGACCTCCGGCGAGTATGTCCTTGACGGCCGTGACATCTCGGCACAGGACCCACGGCGCCTGGCGCGCATCCGCAACACGGAGATCGGTTTCGTCTTCCAGAGTTTTCACCTCCTCCCTCGCCTGACGGCGCTCGCCAACGTCATGCAGCCGCTCGTCTATGGGGGCGTACCGATGCGCGAGCGAAGGCGCCTGGCGCTCGCGGCACTGGCGCGGGTCGGCCTCCAGGATCGTGGAACCCACCTGCCGTCGCAGCTCTCCGGTGGACAACGCCAACGCGTCGCCATCGCGCGGGCCTGCGTCACGCGACCGTCCATCGTGCTGGCGGACGAACCGACCGGCAACCTCGATTCCACCGCCACCCGCCAGGTGATGGATGTCCTCGACACGCTGCACGGAGAGGGTCAGACGATCCTCATCGTCACCCACGAAACCGACATCGCGACCCGCTGCGAACGAACCGTCGAACTGGCGGACGGCCGGATCGTGCGGGACGAACGGGGCTTAGCGAACGCGGTCACATGAGGGTCGCCCCGATACCCGCCTCCGCATTCGTGGAGTGCGTCCGCTCGGCGCTGGGTTCACTGGCAGCGCACGGTCTGCGCAGCTCCCTCACCACACTCGGGGTGGTCATAGGCGTCGCATCGATCGTGGCGGTGATCGCGCTGCTGGAAGGCCTGCAAACCGCCATCGCAAGCCAGTTCGCGGGTCTCGGCGGGACGAACCTCGCAATCAGCGCCATGACGCCCCTCGAGGATGCATTGCAGGGCCGCCGCGCCCGGTTGACGCCAGAAGATCTCGAGTTGGTCCGGACACGCGTGGACGGCGTAAGCAACGTCACCCCGCTGATCGCCATCCACGACGAGGTCCACCACGGCGCCCGTTCGACCGTGGTCCAGGTCCGCGGCACGACCCACAGTTACCAGGACGTGTACAACAGCTTCCCCCGCCGAGGCCGCTTCCTTTCACCCGCCGACGACCGCCAGCGTCGGCGTGTCTGCGTCATCGGCGACAAGACCCGGGAGTCACTGGGCATGGCGGGAGAACCGATGGGGCAGTTCATTGGACTCGCGGGGGAGTGGTGCCGCGTGGTCGGCGTGATGGAGCGCAAGGGAGAGCTGCTCGGAGCGAGTCCCGACAATCACGTCCTGCTCCCCTACGAGACGATGCGCAGCATGGCGGGCCCGGACGAGCCTCCGAACCTGTTCATTCATCTCACCGTGGTGGACGCTTCGCAACGGCTCGCGACCGCCGAGCGCATCCGGGCGCTGCTGCGCCGGACGCGCGATCTCCATCCAGGAGACGAGGACGATTTCCGGGTCCAGACCGCGGAAGAAGTGGCGGAGGCATTCGACGCGGTGGCTGCCACGGTGACCACGTTCGTCGCCGGGATGGTGGGCATCTCGCTGCTCGTCGCCGGGGTGGGCGTGATGAACGTCATGCTCGTGTCGGTCACCGAACGGACCCGGGAGATTGGCATCTGCAAGGCGCTCGGCGCCACGCGCCATCACGTCCTGCTCCAGTTCCTGATCGAAGCCATGACGCTGTCGGTGGCCGGGGGCGTCATCGGGCTCTTCGTCGGCGCCGGCATCGCGGCGTTCGTCGCGAGCCTCATCCCGGACTTCCCCACTCCCGTTCCGCCGCCCGCGGCGGCCGCAGTCGCGATCGTCTTCTCCGCGCTGGTCGGCGTCGTGTTCGGAGTCCTGCCCGCCCTCCGCGCCGCCAACCTCGATCCCATCGAGGCCCTCCGCCACGAATGACCGCAAGGCCGTGCCGACCCCCTATGCCATACTCCGAGTCCATGAGCTGGCAATCCGACGTAGACGAACTCGCCCGCCAGACCGCCATGGCGCGGGAGATGGGCGGGGCCGACGGCGTCGCCTTCCAGCACGGTCGCGGCAAGCTCACGGTCCGGGAGCGGGTCGACCTGCTGGCGGATGCGGACAGCTTTCACGAAGTGGGCGCGCTCGCCGGTACGGCGAGCTGGGACGGAGACCGCGTCGAGCACCTGAAACCGTCCAATACCGTGATCGGGACGTGCCGGGTCGAGGGCCGCAAGGTGGCCTTCTCCGGCGGGGACTTCACGATCCGGGGCGGCGCCGCGGACGCGGCGGTCGGCAACAAGTCGGAGTTCATCGAGAACCTCGCGCTGTCGAGCCGTGTCCCCTACGTGCGGCTGCTCGACGCGACCGGGGGGAGCGTGAAGACGTTCGAGAAGATCGGGCGCACCTACCTGCCGGGCAATCCCGCCGGAGCCCTCGGCGTCGAGCTGCTGCAGACGGTACCGGTGGCCGCGGCGGTCCTCGGTTCCGTCGCGGGGCTGCCGGCGGTCCAGGTGTGTCTGAGCCACTTCAACGTCATGGTGCGCGGCACGAGCCACGTGTTCGTGGCCGGTCCCAAGGTGGTCGAGCAGGCGACCGGGCGGAGCATCGCCAAGGAAGAGCTCGGCGACGAGCGCGTCCAGCTCAGGAACGGCGTCGTCATGAACGCGGCGTCGACCGAAGCCGACGCCATCGCCCAGGTGCGCCGTTTCCTCTCGTACCTGCCGCAGAGCGTGTACGAACCGCCGCCACGGCAGGACACAGACGATCCACCGGACCGTCGCGAGGATGCCCTCGTCTCCGCCGTGCCCCGCGACCGGCGCCAGATCTTCGAGCCGCGCCGCATCGTAGAGGCCGTGGTGGACCGCGGCAGCTTCTTCGAGATCGGTCCGTACTACGGCCGCGCCCGCGTCACCGGGCTCGCCCGGGTGAACGGCGTCCCGTGCGGCGTAATGGCCAACCATCCGAAGTTCAACGGCGGCTCCATGGATATCGCCGCCGGCGAGAAGACGATCCGGCTCCTGGAACTCTGCGAGACGTTCCACCTGCCGGTGATCTACTTCGCCGACGAGCCGGGGTTTTCGGTGGGCCCGGCGCAGGAGCAGGCGGGGATCGTGCGCGCAGGGGCACGCGTCGTTGCGGCCCTGCACCAGACGCGGACCCCTTACATCTGCTTCGTGCTGCGGCGCCTGTACGGCGTCGCGGGCGGCCTGCACCTCCGGCGCACGGGCCTCTACCGGCGCTACGCGTGGCCCTCCACCCACGGCGGTTCCATGCACATCGAGGGCGGCACCGCCATCGCCTACAAGCGCGAGATCGAGAACGCGCCCGACCCGGAGGCGAAACGTCGCGAGATCGAGGACCGCCTCCAGGCGATCTCCTCGCCCTTCCGGAACGCCCACGCGTTCGGCATCGAGGAGATCATCGACCCGCGCGACACGCGTCCCCTCCTCGTCGACTTCATCGAGGACGCCTGGAAGGTGGTCCAGACCCAGCTCGGACCGGTGGCCGGACTGAGCTACCGGCCGTGACCGACGCCGCGTCGTTGCACTGGGTCGAAGAACGCGTCGTCGACGGCGTAACGTGTCGCGAGTTCGACGTGGACGCCAACGGACGGACTGTCCCAGGTGCGTGGTGGGAGGGAAACACTCGGAGACCGTTGGTGTGCTTCGGCCACGGCGCCTCGGCGGACCGGCACCAGACGCCGATCCCGTCCATGGCACAGCGGCTGGCCCGCGAACACGGTTTTCACGGCCTCGCCATCGACGGTCCCGTGCACGGACGGCGGCAGCGGGGGCCCGGCGGGCGCGCGGCGTTCGAGATCGAGTGGCAGCGGGAAGCGAGCGAAACCGACATGACCGCGGATTGGCGGGCGGTCCTGGACGCGATCCTCCCGGAGGCGGGCGGCGGACCCGTCGGTTACTGGGGCCTGTCCATGGGTACCGTGTACGGGCTCCCGCTGGTGAGCGCGGAACCCCGCATCCGGGCGGCCGTGCTCGGGCTGATGGGCATCGACGGCCTCACGGGCTTCACCGGGCCGCCGGAACTGCGCGCGCAGGTGACCGACGCGGCCACCGGGATCACCTGCCCCGTCCTATTCATCCAGCAACTGGACGACGAACTCGTCCCGCGTGACAGCGCCCTGGCCCTGTTCGATACCCTCGCGAGCGAGGACAAGCGCCTGCATGCCAACGCGGGCGGACACATAGACGTTCCCGCAGAGGAGATCGAGGCGGGGCTCGCCTTCCTCGCCCAGTACCTCGGCGGAAGCACCCTGCCCCGCCACGCGGCGTTTGCCGCGCCCCCCACCCCGGCCCAAGGAGACGATGTATGACCCCAGGCGTCCGGAGATTCGTACTGCTCGCCATCGCCCTCGCGGCGTCCTGGTACATCGGCGCGAACGTGTCGCCCACGTGGACGGTGGAGCAGACCACCCTCGACGTCATGACCGCCGACGACGGGCGCCTCTACTTCGTGCGCGAAGGCGACCCGGTCTACTTCGAGCCCGTCCCGATGGCGGACGCCGTGCTCCATCCGGAGCGGATCGCCGACATCCAGGAAGCCCCCGCGGTCACGGAGGAGTTCGTAGTTGCAGAGGGTGACGAGCGCGCCGAGCCCGTCTATCACCGCCTTCTCGCCAAGCGCCACTGGGGCATCTGGTCGCTCCTGCCGGCGGTCGTGGCGATCCTGCTGTGTTGGCTGAACCGGGAGCCGGTGACCTCGCTGCTCGGGGGCATCGTCTCCGGGGCGCTCCTGCTCGGTCAGTACGACCTGACCGGAGACGTCCTCATACCCTCGCTTGCAACAACGAGTTCTGCGGGAATTCTCATTCTTTACCTCTGGTTGCTCGGGGGGCTCATGGGCATCTGGTCGCGCACCGGGGCCGCGCAGGCCTTCGCCGAGTTCATGACCGTACGGTTCGTGCGCGGACCGCGCACCGCGAAGCTGGTCGCGTGGATGCTGGGCGTCATCTTCTTCCAGGGCGGCACCGTGAGCACGGTCCTCGTCGGGACCACCGTGCGCCCCATCGCGGACAAGGAGCGCGTCGCCCACGAGGAACTCGCTTACATCGTCGATTCCACCGCCTCCCCCATCGCCTCGCAGCTCGCCTTCAACGCGTGGCCCGGGTACATCCAGGCGTTCATCTTCGTCTCCGGAGTCGGCTTCCTCGCCACGGAGGCCGACCGCATCGCGTTCTTCTTCCAGAGCGTGCCGTTCTGCTTCTACGCCATCTTCGCCGTCCTCGGCACGTTCCTCCTCAGCATCGAGAAGCCACTGTTCCTGGGCAAGCAACTCGGGGCGGCGATGGAGCGCTCACGCACGACCGGCAAGCTCGACGCCGACGACGCGGACCCGCTGGCCGCGCCGGAACTGCAGGGCAGCAACACCCCCGAGGGCTACAAGCCCCACGTCCTGGAGTTCTTCGTCCCGCTCGGCACGCTGATCGGCATCGCCGTCGGCACCTTCATCGTCAGCGGCACCCCCAACGTGCACTGGGCCTTCGGCGCGGCGTTCGTCATCGCCGGCGGCACCGCACTGGCCAAGGGGATGTCCATCAAGGACCTCATCTCCGGCTTCCACGACGGGCTGAAGGGCGTGGTGCTCGGCTGCGTGATTCTGCTCCTCGCCGTCACCATCGGCGGCATCAGCAGCGCGGCCGGCGGCGCGATCTTCCTGGTGGAGACCCTCGGCGAGGCGATCCCGTTCTTCATACTCCCGGTGCTGCTGCAGGTGCTCACGATGCTGATCGCGTTCTCGACCGGCACCAGTTGGGGGACCTACGCGGTGGCGTTCCCGCTGGCCATGCCGCTCGCGTGGGCGGTCGCGACGAGCCAGGGCCTGTCCCACCCGGAGCTTTTCATGACGCTCTGCTTCGCCGCCGTGATGGACGGCAGCGTCTACGGCGACCAGTGTTCGCCGATTTCCGACACCACCGTGCTGAGCTCGGTCTGCACGGGGTGCGACCTGATGGACCACGTCAAGACGCAGATCCCTCAGGCGTCGGTGGCGGCGGGCCTCGCCGCGATCTGCTGGACGGGGGTCGCGCTGCTGACCGCCTGACACGACGCGGGATACGCGTTCGCGAGCAGGCCGCCCCGGCCGAAGAAATCCGGGCGCGCGCGGCCGGCGTCGGACACCCGGACGAGGTCGCCGCCGTCGTCGAACTCCGCGACGGTGCTGAAGGCGCTGATCCCCGGATCGGCGGAGAAGCCATAGCGGAGGTCCGCCGAGACGAGTCCCCCTTCCGTCGGCACGTGGTGCACCCAACCCATCGCGAACCACTCGAAGATGCGGCCCTCCCGGGAGTCGCGCCACGCCGCAACCGTTGCGTCGGCGAGCCGTGGTGCGGCCGACCAGACGATCGGGCACGGGCGCCACATCGACACGAAGCCCGCGAGCACCTCTGCGTCGGTGCGCACGACGACCCTCCGGTAATGCACCTGGAGGAAGGTCGGGAACGCGGCCACTTCGGCGTGCTCGACGCCCTCGGCGCGCAGTTGCGCCCGCGCGGCGTCCGCCGCCGCCTCGTTGAGGTACCAGGCGTACCCCAGGTACGCGGTCGAGAGGCCGAGCGCCGTGGCGGACGCGGCGCGCCAAAGCGGACGCCGCCACGCGACGACCACGCCGGCCAGCAGGACGACCGTGTACACCGGGTCGATGATCGACATCGCCCAGATCGCGAAACGCGCGTCCGAGAATGGCTGCAGGAGTTGCGTCCCATAAGGCGTCGTCAGGTCGAGCAACGGGTGTGACAGCAGCGCCAGGGTGAGCGCAAGCACCCAGGCCCGCAGCCGCTCCGTCCCACCGCGCCGTTTCTCGCACCGCCACGCGAGGTAGCCGAGCAACGGCCCGACCACCGGCGCGAAGAACAGCGAGTGCGTGATTCCCCGGTGCATCCGCATCTGGTCGAAAGAGTCCCCGGACAGCGACCACAGCACATCGAGGTCGGGGATGACCCCGGCGACCGCTCCCATCGCCAGGGCGCGGACGCCCAACGTGCGATGCGCCGAGGCGTGCGCGACCACCGCGCCGAGCGCCGCTTGAGAGACCGGGTCCATTGCCGAATACTAACCGCTCCCCGTATCCGATCCCGCTGTTCGCAAGAGCGGCCGCCTGTCGCGCCCGCCAGCGTCGACACGCCAGGTAAGGAGGAGACATCAACATGGCCGAGTACGAGAACCTCTACGTGGACCGCGTCGGCACCGACGACCGCGTCGCCCGCATCACGCTGAACCGTCCCGAGAAGCTGAACGCCCTCTCGCAGGAACTGCTCTACGAGTTCAACGACGCCCTGCACGAGCTGGAAGCCGACCATACGGCGCACGTCATCATCGTGCGCGGAGAAGGCCGCGCGTTCAGCGCCGGGTACGACCTCACGCCAGCCCGCGGCGGCGCGGACGCGGTCGTCCGCCAGCACCGTCGTCTCGACGACAAGGGCCGGCGTCTCCTGATGGGGATCCGGACCGGCATGCAGCAGATCAGCGACATCCACCTCTACTTCTGGAACATGGCGAAGATCACCATCGCGCAGATTTCCGGCTACGCGGTCGCGGGCGGCTGCGAGCTCGCCATGATGGCGGACCTCGTCGTCGCCGCCGAGGACGCCCAGCTCGGGCACCCGGGGCTCCGTGGCCTCGGCACGTCCCGCACCGGCGTGATCTGGCCCCTGGTGATCGGCATGCGCAAGGCCAAGGAGCTCTACTACACGGGCGAGAACGTGACCGGCAAGGAAGCCGAGGAGATCGGCATGATCAACTACTCCTGGCCGAAGGAGGAGCTCGAGGAGAACACGATCGCCTTCGCCGACCGCATCGCCAACATGTCCGCGGACCACCTCGCGATCCTCAAGGTCAACATGAACCGCTTCTACGAGAACATGGGCATCTACTCGTCCGTGCGCACCTCGACGGACCTCGACGCCGCCGCGCAGTTCACCGAGTACTCGTACCAGTGGCAGGACCACATGCGCGAGGAAGGCCTGCAGGGCGCCTTGAAGTGGCGCGACGGCCCGTACCGCGGGACGGACACCTACAAGAAGAAGGACGGCTGACCGCCGGTTCGAGCCCGATCACGAGGCTGCCTCATGACCTGAGCCCCCGGTTTCCGTTAGGCTGACCGATAGGGTCGCCCGGACCCGGTAGTACCGAGGCGCTGCCTGGCTGAGAAAAGCGGCAACTCCGAGGTATCGGCATGCAAGACGCGAGCGCCTCCGGGACCCCGGCCGGGGATGCATCGGAGCACCTGCGTTACGCGGTGGACGAGGACACCCCCACCCTCCTGACCCTCGGGCTTTCCGCCCAGGTCGTGACGGTGGTGCTGACCGGGATCATCCTGATCCCGATCATCGTGCTGACCGCGGCCGACCGGAAGGAGTTCATCGAGTGGGCCGTGTTCGCGACGCTCCTCGTGAGCGGGCTCGTCACGATGCTCCAGGCCCGCCCGATCGGCGCCTTCGGCGCCGGCTATCCCCTTTACATGGGCACCTCCGGCGCGTTCATCGCCGTCTGCACCGCCGCGGCCACCGTCGGCGGGCTCCCCCTGCTCGCGACCCTGGTGGCCAGCTCCGCGCTGATACAGTTCCTGTTCGCGGCCCGGCTCTCGCTGTTTCGCCGGCTGATCACGCCCACCGTCGGGGGCACGGTCATCCTGCTGCTCGCGGTGACGGTGTTCCCCATCGCGACCGACATGCTGGTCCGCGTACCCGCGAGCGTGGACCCGGGCTCCGCCGCGGGGCCCACGGTGGCGTTCGCGACGTTCGGCGTCATCGTCCTGATCTCCCTCTACTCCCGTGGCGCCGCGCAGCTCTGGGCGCCGCTGATCGGCATACTCGTCGGCACCGTGATCGCCGGGGCCGGGTTCGGGATGCTCGACTGGACCCCGCTGCGCGACGCGGCGTGGTTCGGTCTGCCCAGCGCGACCTGGCCCGGCCTCGACCTCGAGTTCGACGGGCGCTACTTCGGCCTGCTGATCCCGTTCGCCATCGTCACGATCATCGGCGCCATCGAGACCTACGGCGACGCCATCGCCATCCAGCGCGTGACCAACCGCGGCGCCGTGCCCGTGGATTTCCGCGCGGTGCAGCGCGCCGTGAACGCCGACGGCGTCGGGAACCTGGTCTCGGGCCTCGCGGGCACGATGCCCAATACGACCTACTCCACCAGCATCTCCATCGCCGACCTGACCGGCGTCGGCGCGCGCAAGGTCGCCTTCTACGGTGGGATCCTCATCCTGATCACGGCCTTCGTGCCGAAGATCCCGGCGCTGCTGCGCCTGGTGCCGGACGCCGTGGCGGGGGCTTACGTCATGATCTTCATCGTGCTGCTCTTCCGCCAAGGCGTGCGCATGGTCACCACCGGCGGCTTCGGCTACGAAAAGGGCCTGATCGTCTGCATCTCGTTCTGGATTGGCCTCGGCTTCCAGAGCGGCCTCATCTTCCCGGACCATCTGCCCGACTGGTCGCGCGGCGTACTCGACAACGGCATGGCCGCCGGCGGCCTAGTCGCCATCCTCCTCACCTCGCTCGTCGCCCTCAAGGCGCGCAGCAAGCGCGCGGTGCTCGAACCCACGATGGCGTCCCTCGCGACGCTCGGCGAACTGGTCTCCACGTCGGCGGCGAACGCCGGCTGGGACGAGTCGGCCACGCAACGGCTGCACCTCGCCGGAGAGGAAGCCTTCCTCTACCTGATGGAACGGCAGGAGGAGCAGGGAGCCCCGTCACGGGCGAGCGTGTCGGTGCGGCCGCACGAGAACGCCCTGCAGCTCGAGTTTCTCACCGGCGCCGGGATCGACAACCTCGAAGAACGCCTGAGCACGATCGACCCGGAGCGCACGGAGATCGCCGACGCTGGCCCGCGCATCCTCGGCCACCTTGGACAGGTACGGCACGAGCAGTTCTACGACCTCGAAGCGCTCACGCTGACGGTCGAGAGCAGGCCGCTCGCGTGACTCTGCAACCCCCACAACGCCAACACGCCGGACGGCTACCCCGACGTCACCCTCGCCGTGGCCCGCGAGCGGGCACTGGAGAACGCTCCTGCGATCACGCAGGGCAACGATCCCCGCCGCTGGGCCAGGTCCGTGCCGACCTTCGCCGAAACGGTGGAAACCGTAATCCACGGCCCCACTGGATAGACCGTGCCGGGTCCGAACGCCAGTTGGGGCCACGAGCCTCACCACCTACGCACCGCCGCGGCCCCTTGGCGCAGGAACACGGCTGCGGAAAGGACGCCCCACGACTCCTTCCGCCTCAATGGCGAGCGGAAGAACCAGTCCCCCGCCCGCTCCCCCCCGATCACCGTTCGTGCTGCTCTCGGTCACTCCGTACACGGTGCAAAGGCATTTCCTGATAGACCTGTACGTCCATCTTCGGACTGGGCCGCATCGAGTCAGCGACCTTTTCGGCCGTGACATGCATGATTTGCGCGATTTCCGTCTCGGAGATCTGGGCCGTCAGAAAGGCCTCCTCGGTGGGGTGCGTAAGCGTCATGGTGACGCGGTAACTGGCCACATTGCCAGCGTTGTGCAGACGCGCAACCGCCGGTTCTCCCATAGTTCCGGCGGGAATCAACCGCTCGAACACTGTGCCCGTGCCGTCGTCGATGTTCAGGACATAGTCGGCATCTAGACTGTTGTGAAGAATCAACGACAAACCGTGACGCATTTGCGCCGGCGATGACTCAAAACACGACGTCCCGTGATAACCGTCCGGGACGTGGACGATCCCACTCTGTGCGTCGTCCTCTTGCCCTGGCTGGCCCTCGAACCAGCGGAATTGCTCGCAGGCAAGGGCCGACGAGCCAACTAGCATCAGCGAAGCAAGCATTAGATTTCTCATGATCCCTCCTAACATAGGAACTGGTGCATCTCGAACACGCACTGTTGCGCGGGGACGACGACGCCGGTGCTCGTCAACACTTCGATCGGGTAACACTTTCTCTCCCAGACCGTGCAGTACTCCGGCTGATAGTACGGCCTCGGCAGGATGGGGGGTAGGTCGTTCACCTGGCCTTCGCACGAGTTATCGTCGTCACAATCGGGGCCGTCTCCCTCCCCGCCCCCCATCGCGAGTGCGAGTGCAGTGACGGACACTGCCAACGCACTCGCGACCCATTTCCATAGTCGCTTCACATCTAATCCTCCCTCTACTAGGTTCCTTTCTCAGCCCGCTAGAGCCCTTTCTGCGAATGAGCGCAACTCGACCCCTGGGCCATTGGTTGCGTATATTCGTCGCTCTCCCCAGGCCCCGATGCTCTCGATAACTGTAGGAATCGCGAGTAAAAGACCCGGGCGCCTTCCGCCGGCAAGGAGGCCGTCCAATGCGCCTTACCCATCCCCTACACCTCATGCGACGTGGTCGACGTGGAGTCCGTGGCTCGCCAGAAAACGGGCTCCATGCTTTGGCGGACGCTGCCCAAGGAGCGTTCAGCGAGAACACGAGACGGGCTCTCAGATCGGACCTCGGCATCTTTGCGGCTTGGTGCGAGCCGCACGGGCTTGAACCGCTGCCCGCGACCCCTCGCACAGTGGCGGCGTTTCATCGACCACATGGCGGAGTTGCGCGCCCCGGCGACGGTGCGACGTTACGTCACCAGCATCCGCATCGCGCATCAGGCGATCGGCTGCAGCAAGGGATTGGGAGGCCCGTTGGTGCAGCTCGCACTCAAGCGCATGCATCGCCTCAAGGGTCGGCGGCAGGGTCAGGCGCTAGGTTTGACGTGGCCGCTCCGACAGAGTTTGGTGGCAGCTGCCGGAGATCGCCTCATCGACGCTCGAAACCGGGCGCTGGTCGCTGTCGCCTACGACACAATGTTGCGGCGCGCGGAGATCACGGCCTTGCAGATCAATGACTTGCTGCGGGAGGTCAACGGCGCCGGGACTCTCCTAGTGCGTCGTAGCAAAGCAGACGGTGAAGGCCGCGGCGAAATGGTCTACCTCGCCCGCGATACCATGGCCCACGTTCAGGTGTGGCTGTCCCGGAGTGAGATCGGGGACGGCAGGCTATTCCGGTCGGTATCCAAGGGCGGCAGGGTGGGCGACGCGCTGCATCCCAGCCAAGTCCCCAGGATCTTCAAGGCAATGGCGGCTGCGGCAGGGCTACCCGCCGAAATAGCGAACCGCCTTTCAGGTCATAGCGCCCGCGTCGGCGCAGCCCAGGACATGGTCGCCAACGGCATCGAGTTACCTGCCATCATGCAAGCCGGGCGCTGGAAGACAACCACGATGGTGAGCCGCTACGCCGAGCGTCTGCTCGTTCAACGTAGTGGCACTGCCCAGCTTGCCCGACTGCAGGAACGAGGGTGATCGATCTCATTTGAAGAGCCACATGCGCCGAACGCGCGTTTCACGCTCGGCGCTCGCTTGAACCGGTTATTCGCCCCTATCGCCGCCTTGCTATCGCGAGTGAAACTTCGGCCCTCCAGCCCTCGAAATGGCGTCCGCCCATCAGGCAGCGCCTCTCGAAGCCGTCGAGCATGGTCAGAAAATCAGTACCTTACGCCCGATCTCTGTCGTGCTGAGTGGCGTTGGCGGGCGCGCGCTGAACGCGCGTGAGCCGAGGTTGACACGATTCCTCGCGATATCTACAGCTATCGCGAGTGATGGCGGACACGCATACGTCCGGCTGCGGTACTGCTCAATCCGACGGAGACGTCTGTCTCTCCATGTCTTGGTTCGACCTCCGCGCAACTTGCAGCCTGGCACTCGCGCACAGGTCGGAAGCTATTCTGCCCGATCCGCCCTCGCCGGGATAGCTGCCGCATCGCACATGTCGCGTCGCATAGCGATCCCCCCCCCCTGAGGAGGCTCGCGGGGGCCGGCTGCTCGTGCGGTGGCTCGCGCGCGCCCGCGGCGCAACGAAAGCGCACACCCACGCCCACGGGCCAAGCGTCCGCTGGATGATAGCCGCTGCCGTTCGAGGGGGGCCTCGGGCCGTAGCCGCCTGTGACCTGCCTCGGAGAGCTCTACCGACGCTACAACCTCGTCGAGCTTGCGTGCTCAACAGCCGATAAGGGCCTCACTCCACGCCACGCTGAAGCTCTCCTCGTAGCTCCCGCGTCCGGCGCGCCCGGAAAGCAGGCTGTCGTTTGAGGGCCATCGCCGACGCGGGTCCGCGCATCCTCGGCCATCTCGGCCAGGTGCGGTACGAGCAGTTCTACGATCTCGAAGCGCTCACGCTGACGGTGGAGAGCAGACGCTCGCCTGACAGGCCGATCCCGGGCAAGGTAGCCGCAGTTCACAGGTCCGCGGAGACGCGCAAGTAATAGCTCCCCCCGTTGAACCCGCTCGGGTGGTTCAGCGGGTAGTCGGCGCCGAGATACCCGGACACCCCCGCAAAGCGGTGTTTGTCGGGCTGTTCGTCAAGGACGTTGCGCGCGCCGAAGGAGACGGCCCAGGTCTCCGTGACCGCCCAGCTCAACTCCGCGTCCAGCACCGTCACCGGATCCGTGTCGATCAACAGGACTCGCAGTTGAACAGATGTTCGTACACGTCGCCGTAGTAGTTCAGGCGGGCGAGTGCCGTCCACGCGCCGCGGGCGTAGTCGAACGTGAGCGTCGCGCGGGTGTCCGGCAGACCGTCCTCGAGCTCCCTCGCGCCGGCAGGCGACAGCGTCACGCCGGGATCGGTGATGTCCGTTTCGGTCACGTTCGCCGCCAGCGTCAGCCCGGACCGGCCACCGCCGAAGTCGAAGTCCGTGTCGATGACGAGGTCAACGCCGGTGGTCTCGCTGTCGATGTCGTTGACGAAGAACGTCACGGCGGACACGGTCTGCGCCCCAACGACGGCCGCGGCGACCAGATCGGTGCGGTCGCGGGCACTCAGGTTCTGCTGGGTGAGGGCGATCCTGCCGTCCACCTCGATGCGGAACCAGTCGAGCGTCACGCGCAGCGGCCCGACCGAGAACACGGCGCCGGCAGTCCAGTTGACGGACTCTTCCGGCTTCAGTTGCCGGCCGCCCTTGAGCATCGCCACCGGGCTGGTCGGAGGCAGGGTGAGCGACTCGACTAGCATGCCGTCCACGAAGGTCGTTGCCGCGCGGCGCAGGTTGCTCTGTCCGATGGACGGCGCGCGGAAGCCGGTGCTGAGGGTGCCGCGCAACGCGAAGTCCCGCGTGACCTGGAAGCGGGTCGCGAACTTGTCGTTGGAGGTCGAGCCGAAATCGCTGTAGCGCTCGTAGCGAGCCGCCCCGTCCACCAGCCAGCGGTCGGTGACATCGGCGTCGAGTTGCACGTAGGCGGAGTAGCTGTCGCGGCTGAAACGACCCGCCACGTCCGCGCTGAACCCCTGGAATCCGTTCGATCCCACGGAGAAGCCCTCCGCCTCGAAGCCGCCCGGCGCCCAGGACTCCGTGTCCCCGGCCACCATCTCGAACGTCTCCTTGTGGTGCTGGGCCCCGAACGCCACATGCAGGTCGGACGCGGCTCCGAACTCCACCGGGAAGGTGAAGTCCGCGTTCACGAGACGTTCGAAGTTGACCTGCTCGCCGAGATCGAAGGCCGTCGGCGTGTTCGGTCCGTAAGAGGCGTTGACGGTGTTGCGGATCCGGTACACCACCTCGTTGCGCCCCGCCGACACGCTGAAGTCGTAGGTGAGCCCGTTCGGTCGGGCGCCGCGCCATCCGGCGACGATGGAAGCGTCGCTCACCTCCCCGCCGAAGCGCGGCGTGAAGCCGCTCGGGAACCACTCGTTGTAGGCGAAGCAGTTCGGGTCGGCGACGATCTCGGCAAGCGCCGAGGTGTCCGCCAGCCCGGCGACGATCGGCACGCGCCGGCAGGCAACGCCGTCGTCGGGCGTGAGGTCGGCCACCAGGAGGTGTCCGGTACCGTCGGCGAAGACGCCGCTGCGCGTGTTGGGATTGCGGTAGAAGAAACTGCCGTCCACGTCCCGGCCGGACCACGTGCCGAAGCCGTACAGCTCTCCCGCACCGGCCTCGGCGGCGGCGTTCACGAGCACCTTGAAGTCGTCCTCGACATCGGGCGAGCCCCAGACCACCACCGGGTCGGCGATCCCCGTGTAGCCGTTCTCGACGAGATACGTGGCCTGCGGGTCCTGCGAACCCCGGCTGGTCGGCGCGCTGTCCTGCAGCTCGAAGGCAAGCGTCGCGTAGCCGCGATCCCCGAGGTGGGTACCCACGGCACCGGATGCGGTGATCTGGTCCCCGTCGCCCTCGTAGGTGGAACCGTACTGCAAGCGCAGCCGCCGCACGTTCGGATCGTCCTCTAGGACGAAGTTCAGGACGCCGGCGATGGCGTCCGAACCATACTGGGCCGACGCCCCGTCGCGCAGGACCTCGACACGCTTCAGCGCGATGCCGGCCAGGGGCACGATGTCCACCGCCTGCGCGCCCTTGTTGATGCCCGCCACGAACTCGCCGATCACCGCGCCGCGGTGCCGGCGCTTGCCGTTGACCAGTACCAGCGTGCTGTCCGCGGGAAGGCCGCGCAGGTTGGCCGGACGGATCAGCGTCGCCGCGTCACTGATGGGCTCGCGGCCGACGTTGTACGACGGGATGCGCGACGTGAGGATATCGAGCGTGTCGCCGTTGCCGTCCGCCTGCAGGTCCTCTCCATCAAGGATGTCCACGGGCACCTGCAGGGCCCCGGGCGATCGCTCGCGGCGCCGGTTGCCGACGACGACCACTTCCTCGAGCATGTGCTCGTCGACGCGATCGTCTGCATGGGCGTGGTCCGGCTCCTGCGCGCCCACAGCCGAGGCCCCGGCCACCATCGTCAGCCGGGCAACCGCCCACCCCTTCATCGCGCTCTCTGCCGCCCCCTAATACATGGATCGCGAGGACCGCTCGCGTCAGGTCTTCGCCCAGGCGAAGGTACGCATCAGCGGCTCGGCGCCGCCGCCGAAGGCCCCTTCGGTCGTATTCAGAAAATCCTCCCGGCCGAGCAGGACGCGCATCTCGTACGGCTTGTCAGCCAGCCAGTCCTCCCCCAGGTAGTCGTAGCACTCCACCGGCCGCAGCGCGAGCCGGCTGTAGGTGACGTGCAGGACCACTCGCTCACCCGGGGCGGTACGGGGATAGCTGCCGTGCCAGATCGAACCGCCCCAGACCACCGCCGTGCCCGCGGGGCACTCCGTGGCGATCGCGCCGGGTTCTTCCCCGATCTCCTCCATCGTCGGATGGCGCGCGAGGAGGTGCGACTTCGGAACGACCTTGGTCGAACCGTTCGCCTTGTTGTACGCGTCCGTCGCCCAGCAGAACGTCACGAGCTGGTTGTGGACGGGAAACGGCGCCGGCGTCCAGTTCTGGTCGGCGTGCAGCCCGGCCGCCGCACCGCCCTCGGGTTTCACCGACGCGGCCACCTGCGAGATCATTGCGCCCTTGCCGCACATGACCTCCGCCACCGCCAGCAGCTTCGGGTTCAGCACCACCTCCGCGATGATGGGGTCCTTGTCCAGCAGCATGTTGGCGCCGGCACTCCCGACGGACCGAACCCCCTCCCCCTCCGCGCAGAGACCGAGCAGCGTCTCGCGCAAGCGGGCATTGAAATCCGGGGCCGCGACCTCGTGCACGTAGCCATAGCCTTCTTCCTTGAGGCTCCGGATGGTGTCCCCGAGTCCCAGGGCGTCGACCTTCTCCCGCAGCGCCTCGTCGAGGTCGAAGGGCTGGCGCGTGGGGGCCATCAGGTCCTCGAGGGACGGTTCGGGTGGGCCTGCGCGGGTCTCGGCGGCTTCGCTCATCGGCTCTCTTCCCGGTCGTATACGTGAGAGCGGAGTATAGCGTCCGCGCGCCGCCAGCCTGCGCCGGCGCCGCCCCGCCTTGACACCATGCGCCTGCCCCGGCACGTTGCGGCCCACTCCCCTTACCGACCCGGAGGCGGTCCCATGCACGGCAACGAAGAGATCCTCGAGGAGCGTCGCGGCAACAGGGACGGCATCCTCTGGCTGACCCTGAACCGGCCGCAGAAGCTGAACGCGCTGACCTTCCCGCTGCTGCGGCGCATGCGCGAGATCCTCGTGGACGCCCGCTTCGACCGGAGCGTGCGCTGCATCGTCATCACCGGCGCCGGGCGCGGATTCTGCGCGGGGATGGACGTGAGCGGCGCCGGCAACCCGGACCGCGAGCCGCCGCCGGAGGACGGCAGCGTCGACATCGAGGGCTACCGGCTGAACTTCCGGCACGAGACGGAGACCTACATCGCCCTCAAGCGCATGGAGGTGCCGATCGTCGCGATGGTGAACGGGCCGTGCGTCGGGGCCGGGTTCGACCTCGCTAGCCACTGCGACCTCGCGGTGGGATCGACCACGGCGCGCTACCAGGTTGCGTACGTCCGCCGCGGCCTCTATCCGGACCTCGGCGGCTTCTGGTCGCTGCCGAAGATCCTCGGGTGGCGCAAGGCGATGGAACTCATGATGACGGGGCGTTTCATGAGCGCCGGGGAGGCCCACGAGGCAGGCTTCACGAACTACCTCGTGGAGCCCGACGAACTCGAGGCGAAGACCATGGAACTCGCCCTCGAAATCGAGGCCGGACCCCCGATCGCCCAGAAGCTCGGCAAGATGCTGGCCCTGCGCACCGCGCACCTCGACTTCGACAGCGCCATGCAGTGGTCGGAGTCCGCCATCCCGCTCGTCGGCCTGTCGCGCGACTCCACCGAAGGCATGCTGGCGTTCCGGGAGAAGCGTGAGACGGACTTCAAGGGACGCTAGACTCTCGCCTTTCGACCAGGGCAAGGAAAGAACCGGCATGACGCATGACATCGTGATCCGCGGCGGGGAGATCGTGGACGGCACCGGAAGCGAGCCGGTACCCGGCGACCTCGCCATCGACGGCGGGACCATCTCGGCCGTGGGCCAGGTCGACGGGCCCGGACGCCAGGAGATCGACGCCGAAGGACACCTCGTCACGCCCGGCTTCGTGGACCTGCACACGCACCTCGACGCCCAGATCGGCTGGGACCCGTTCCTGACCCCGGTGAGCTGGCACGGCGTCACGTCCGTCCTGATGGGCAACTGCGGCGTGACGTTCGCCCCCTGCAAGCCGAGCGACAAGGAACTGCTCGCGGGGATGATGGAAACCGTCGAGGACATTCCCAAGTACGCCATCCTGAACGGCCTCGCGTGGGACTGGGAGGACTACGGGGGGTACCTCGACTCCATCGAACGCCTGGCGCCCGCGATCAACGTCGCCGGCATGGTCGGCCACTGCGCGGTCCGCTTCTACGTCATGGGCGAGCGCGCCGTCGAGGAGCAGGCCTCCGACGACGAGCGCCAGACGATGGCGGACATCGTGGGCCGGTCCATCGACGCCGGCGCGGTGGGCTTTTCCACCAACCGCTACGCGCCCCACACGCTGCCCGACGGCCGCTCCATCCCGGGCACCTTCGCCGACCCCGAGGAACTGGTGGCGATCGCCCGGGCCGTGGGGCCGCGCAACGGGCTCATGCAGGCTGTCGGCGCGGACGGGGACGTACTCGACCGCATCGCGGACACCACGGCGGGACGCATCCTGTTCAGCTACGGCGCTGGCCCCGAGGACGGCTCCGGCAAGGAGCGGTCCGACCTCTTCGACCGAATGCGCGCGGGACGCGACATGACCGCCATCTCCCAGGTGCGCGGATCGGGGTTCATGTTCGGACTGCAGTCGCGGCTGCCCGTTCAGGGCGCGACCTGGGACCGCCTGCGCGATCTCGATCTCCGCGGCCGCCTGGCGGCCCTCGAAGACGCCGAAACCCGGGCCGCCCTGGTCCGCGAGGCGCGCGTGGACGGCGCGAGCCGCATCCCCATGGACCAGGTGTACTACCTCGGCGCGGGCGAGACGCCCGACTACACCGTGCCGGCCGAGCGCCACCTCGCGGCGCTTGCCGAGGCCGCCGGCGAACATTGGTCCGAGACGTTCCTGCGCCTCTCGCTCGACACGGACGGGCGAGCGCTGTTCAACCTGCGCATGTTCAACCGCAACCTGAAAGCGCTCGGCGACCTGTTCCGGAACGAAAACATCTTCCCGAGCCTCGGCGACGCCGGAGCGCACGTCTCCCAGATCATGGATGCCGGGTGGACGAGTTTCATCCTCTCCTACTGGGTACGCGAGGCGGGGCTCTACAGCATCGGCGAGGCCGTGCGTCGCATGACTTCGGGCCCGGCCCGTGTCATGGGGCTGCAAGACCGCGGCGTCCTGCGTCCCGGCATGCGGGCGGACGTCAATGTCCTCGATCCGGACACCGTGGCCGAGCGCCAGCCGGAACTCGTACACGACTTCCCGGGCGGCGCACCGCGCTACATTCAGAAGGCCACGGGCTACCGTGCCACGCTGGTCAACGGCCAGGTCGCGGTGAGGGACGGCGAACACACGGGCGAGCGCGCCGGCGAGGTGTTGCGTCACGCGGGGTAGACGAAGTCAGGCGCCAGGATGCTCCAAACGGTTCGGTTGCTTACGGTTCCCCCGGAGGGCACCTACCACGGTGTGAGCGATGGCGTCTGGACCGGCCCAGTGCGGTCTGAGGATGAGATGGAGCTCGCGTTCATCAAGGCCCTTCCACTCTACAAGCTCACACGCGAGGTAGTCTGCGCACTCGTCGCATCGGCCTGTGGCCTGCCCGTCCTCCGTCCAGCGGTTGTCTCGCTTGAGGACGCCCCGTTCGCCAGCAAGGAACGGTATGGCTTCGGTACTCAGCCCGTGGAAGAAGCCCGCCCGATGGGGAACGACGACGTCCTGCTCTCCCAGCTAAGCCGATGGCGGCGACTCGACACTGCCATTGCCTTCGACGCGTGGATAGCCAATCCCGACCGCACTGCCCGCAACCTGCTCTTCCGTGAGACGGGCGATTTCGTTCTGATCGATCATGGTGAGGCCATCCCATCCGACGCTCTCGCGGACACCGTCGTCGACAATCGGCTGGCCAAGCTCGCGTCGCCCGCGCTGTCCGCTCATGAGCGCGCCGAGGCGATTCGCCGTGTGAAAGGGTCATCTTCGCCCTTCCACGATGTAGACTTTGGCGCCATCGAGGTCGCTTCTCTCGCGCCGGCGTGGGGAGGACAGACCATGTTGAAAGAGTGCTGCCGGTTCCTGGTGGATCGCCTTGATCACCTGGACGCATTGATCGAGCAAGCTCTCGGCTCCAGGCAGCAGGCAATCCCGTTCAGGTCGCTTCGGGCGTGACCAACCATGGATAGCACTTTGGAGTTCCCGCGAGTCGGCTCGAGCGATGTCCGAACCACTTGGGCACCCCTCATTGTCGAGCCAATTCTCGGTGGGCCTGAGCGCGTGGTCGTGGCTATCGCTGCGATCTCCGACCAAGGGGAGGTCGGCTTGCAGACACGCGTCGACAGCAGACGAAGAGGCGCGCTCTTCGGATCGGCGGCCAGAAAGCTGGGAGCCCTGATCGACGCGAGTGCCGAGAGCATTAGCGCTCACCTTCGCCAGGCAGGGGATCTGGTCGGTTGGCGCAGCCCGTTTCCGGGCGTGTACCTTGGAGAGAAGTGCGTCGACTACGTCCCGACGTTCGATGCGATATTCGAGCTTGCTCCAGCCCTTTGCTCCGCGTTGGGAGCCACTCCCGCGTTCTCCAGTCTCGAGCGTGCTCCCAGAGTTCCCTGGTCGCGGGATGTCGAGAAGCTGATCAAGGAACTGAATCCTCGACTGTCGAACTCCGTCAACGCCCAGCTTCGCTTGAGCACAAGGGAGCACACCGTCACCTTCACCTTCTACGGCATGCACCTCGCCGCCAACGTGGTCCTGCTAAACCCGCGACGACTGAATGACTCGTTGCGGGATGCCCGAGCCCATCTTTGGAACCTCAACTTGCTGGCGGATGCGCCCGGGTTACTGTTCCGACCCGGCAGACTCGAGTTGGTCGCAGGTTCGCAGGAGTCTACGTCCGCGACCTCTGACGCCATCGAGGAGTTGGCGTTGGAGGCGTCCCGTCGTAACGTCGACGTGATTCCGGTCCGAACTCCTGAAGATGCCGCTCGCCACATAATCGCCCACGCTGCGTGACGTGGTGGGGATTCGCTGGGCGGCGGTCGTCGCCGCGTTAGCACTCATCGCGTGCCACAGCACGCCGTTGGCACAAACGGTGCCAGCGTCAAACACCGCAATCCACTTCGAAGCCCTGAAGGCGTCGCCCCCGGTCCTGCAGGCCTTCCTGCGCGCGATGCCGAAGGGCGGCGACCTCCACAACCACCTCTCCGGCGCGATCTACGTCGAGAACTACCTCCAGTGGGCCATCGAGGATGGCCTCTGCGTCGACCGCGAGCGGTTGGTGCTGGTGGACTGCCCACCTGCGGACGCCAACGCGGACGCCGCGAGCGGGGCCGTCGCCACTGTCGCGGAGGCCGTCCGCGACCGCGGGTTCTACGGCCGCCTCGTCGACGCCCTCTCTACCCGCAACTACCGCCTCTACGGCCGAAGCGGGCACGACCAGTTCTTCTCCACGTTCGCGGCCTTCGGAACGGCGGCGCGCGGACGGGCCGGCGAGATGCTCGCCGAGGCGATGCGCCGCGCCGGCGCGCAGGACATTCTCTACCTGGAGCTGATGGTGTCCCCGGGCATGGGCGAGGCCGCCAGGCTTGCGGAGGGCCTGGATTGGGACGACGACCTCGCGCGGCTGCGCGCGCGACTAGACGACGCCAGCCTCGACGCCATCGCAGCGGCCGTCCAGGCGGGGCTGACCGAAGTCGAGCGGGAGGCGCGTGCCTTGCTGGGCTGTGAGACGCATGCGCCGGATCCCGGCTGCGGCGTCACCGTGCGGCTACTGGCGCAGGCGATCCGCACACTCCCCGCGCCCCAGGTGTTCGCCCAGCTCGTGTTCGGGTTCCGGCTGGCCCGGGCAGACGACCGTGTCGTGGGCATCAACCTGGTCGCTCCGGAGGACCATCCCGTCGCGTTGCGGGACTACACGCAGCACATGCGGGCCGTCGCGTTCGCCTCCCGGGAAGCGCCCAACGCGGGCATCGCGCTGCACGCCGGGGAGCTCACCCTCGGACTGGTTCCGCCCGAGGCGCTCCGCTTCCACATCCGCGAGGCCGTCGAGATCGCGGGCGCGCAGCGGATCGGGCACGGCACGGACGTACTCTACGAGGACGATCCGCGTCTGCTGGACCTGCTCGCGCGTCGCGACGTGCTCGTGGAGATCAACCTGACGTCCAGCGATGTCATCCTCGGGGTCACGGGGGACGCGCACCCCTTCCCGGTGTATCGCGCCGCAGGCGTCCCCACGGCGCTTTCCACCGACGACGAGGGTGTGTCCCGCATCGACCTGACGCACGAGTACGTGCGTGCCGTCCTGACCTACGACCTGTCCTGGGCGGATGTCGTGGAGCTGTCGCGGAACAGCCTGCGCTACGCCTTCCTGGCGGAGGCGGACAAGGCGGCACTGCTCCGGGAACTCCACCGCCGCCTCGCGATCTTCGAGCGGGAGGCCGGAGCCTTTCAGGACCTCGTGCCGCCAGGCTCCGGCCCGGCGCGCAAGGCGTCGAAGTGATCGAGGTAGGCGCGGTACCGCTCCCGAATCTCGTCCACGTAGCGCACCGGCTCCGATCCCCGCACGTAACCGTGCAGCGCCTGGCTCGCGTACTCGCGTTCCGACAGGAGCAGCATGGCGTGCTCGACGTGATCGAACCAGCGCTCCGCGTCCCACCCCTTGACGCTGGCCAGCCGCCGCGCGTCCCGGACGTGCCCCACCCCGGCGTTGTACGCGGCCAGCGCGAACCAGCGCTGGTCCGCCGGCGGTAGCGCCTCGAAGCGCTCGCGCGTCCAGGAGAGGTACCGCACGCCGGCCTCGATGCCCCGGGCCGGGTCCGCCAGGGCGTCGCTGTCGATGCCCACCTCCCGGGCCGTGCGCGGCAGCACCTGCATCAACCCTCTCGCCCCCGCGACGGACGCCGCGCCCGGATCGAACCCGCTCTCCTGGTACATCTGGGACACGACGAGTCGCCAGTCGAAGCCGTGCTCGGCCACCGCAGCCTTGACCAGGTCGTCGAAGGGCGAGAGCCGCTCTCCGTCGATGCGATGTTCGCGCTGGCGTTCCATGCGGCGGTCGTTGCGGAAGTACTTGTTGCGCAGCACGTTGTACTCGTAGCCGCGATAGCGCGTCTCGATGAACCCGTTCAGCGCGGCCAACAGCTCGGGCTGGTCCAGACGGACGACCCACGCCAGGCCCACTTCCGCCGGCAGCCGTGGGCCGATGGACACGCGCTCGTCGAAGGTGGCCTCGATCTCGGCCACGTGACTGTCCGCGAGGGTCACATCGGCCCTGCCCTCCGCCACGGCACGGATCAGCATCTCGCTTTCCGCCGGCGACCGTTCGATCAGGAGGCCGACCTCGCCCCGCAATCGCTCGAGCGTGCGCACGAAACTCGTGCCCCCCTGGACCGTGACCCGCCGCCCGGCGAGCTCGGCCAGCGAGCCGAGCGGCGCGCGGCTCACGAAGACCTCCCGGACGCGCAGGTAGGGCGTACTGAACAGGTTGCCCGCGGCTCGCCGCGGCTCGGTGGCCGTCACCCCCGCCGACACCACGTCCCCCCGTCCCTCCGCAAGCCAGGGCATCAGGTCCTCGCGATGCGCGGCAACCACCACTTCCAGGTCGACGCCGATGGACTCGGCGAACGCACGCAGTAGTTCGTATTCGAAACCGATCAGTTCCCCGCGCCACAGGTAGTAGGTGCCGGGCCCGTTCAGCGTCAGCATCCGCAGGCGGCCGGAGCTCCGGATCGCCGCGAGGTCGCGATGCGCGGCCGCGTCGCGACCGCGCAGGAAGCGCTCTTCCAGGAAGGCGTCCAGCGCCGCGAGCAGTTCCGGACTCTCGCGCCGGACGGCCCACGCCAGGTCCCGCGCATCCGGCAGCACGGCAAGGCGTTCGATGCCGTCGCTGGCAGCGACCAGCGGCCGCGCGGCGACGGCATCCATGACGGTCGCGTCGAAACGGCCGGCCTCGAGACCCTCGAGCACGTCGTGCGGGTCCGAACCCGCGGGCAGTTCCACGACGGCGGCATCCGGCAGATAACGCGCGACGGCCTCGACGTACGCCGTCCCGGCCGGTATGCCGAACGTGCGGCCCGCGAGGCCGGTCAGGTCAGACGTTTCGCCACCGTCCAGCGCGGACGTCCCCAACACCCACTCCCGCGTCCGGGTGAGAGGCGTCGTGAAGGCGACGTCCCGCGCCCGGGCAGGGGTGACGGTGATGTTGGCCACGGCGACATCCGCCAGGCCATCGCGCACCGCGGGCATGAGTTCGTCGAAGCCGTCGAGCACGAGCCACTCGAGGGCCAGTCCGCGGCGCTCCGCGAACGCCTCGGCGAGGGTGAAGTAGTTCTCCGCCCGCAGTCCCTGCCTGGGCAACGTCTCGAAGCCGTCCCACCGGCGCCGTGCGAGCCTGAGCGTGCCGCGGGCGGCGATCTCTTCCAGGTCGCCGAACGCCGGCGTCACCGCGGGGCGTTCCGGCGCTTCGTCCGGCGTTGTCTCAGGCGACACGCCGCAGCCCCCGGCGGCCAGCAAGAGCATCGCGGCGACGCCCGTTGCGACGCGCTGTCTCATCGCTCCCGCGCTTGCCGCTCGAGTTGTGAAGGCCGGGGCGGGAACAGCGGCTCTTCGTCCGCGGCCCCCAGATCCGTGTCCGGGCCCTCCGGGGCTTCCCACGCCGCAAGTTCCCGCGTCACCGCCCAGACGCCGTCATGACTGCGCTGCAGCACGACGAAAAACGCGCGCTCCTCGCGGCCGAACACCTCGACGCAGACGAGCGCGTCGCTCCCGAGCATCCCGGCGCGCGACACCGAGACGACCGTGCCGGAGGGCACGGCTTCGTCCGGGGAGAGTACGTGGACACGTTGCGCAAACGGGGTCAGGTCGAAGGCCCCGGACTGCGCGTTGGCGTCGAGAAACGCCTGGAAGAGCGCCGCCGGCAGCGCGGCGCGGGTCTCCCCGTCCGTACGGCAGTCGGACGCCGCGCTCGCCACCGAGACCTCCCCGAGCGGCCCCACGAACTGCGCCAGGAGGCTCGACAAGACATCGATCTCGCGCGGCTCCGGCATCGGGCCCGGGCGCAGCAGCAGGACACCGCCGGCCAGCAATAGCAGGACCGCCAGCGCCGTGCCGAGCCGGAACGTCACCGCGCGTCGGCCCCCCGCCCGCTACGGCGAGACCGGCTCACGAGGCGTACTGGACCACGGAGCTCCTGTCCAGCAGCCCGTCGATGGCCGCGGCCTCGTAACCCAGTTCCCGCAGCAGGTCCACCGTGTTTTCGCCCGCCACGCACGCGCCACGGTACTGGCCGCCTCGCTCGAACCGCACCATGGGCCCGTGGCGCAGGTACTCGCCCCACTGCGCATGTTGCGCCGCAACGACGAGTTCCTCCTGCCGGGCGTGCGGGTCGTGCAGCAGGAACTGCGCGGGCCAGGCTCCATCCGCGCGCACGCAGGCGATGCCCTGGGCTCGGAGCTTCGCCTCCCACGCCTCCGCGTCGCCGGTCAGGAAACGGGCCTCCAATGCCGCCTCGTCGGCCGCGCCGAGCCGTGCCCATTCGTCGTCGTCCCGCACGTACAGGAACACCCAGCCCGAGCGGCATTCATACAGCCGGCACCGGGGACCGAGCCCACGGATGTCCGGGTCCACGGGCGGACGGTCCGCCTTGCCGGGGTAGGAGAGGAAGTCGTCCCAGTTGCCGTACGCGTTCGCTCCGAACATGTCCACGAAGATCTGCTGTCCCTTTCCGGTCAGGTCACGCGCCAAGAGCCCCAGCGTCGCCGCCGTCGCCACCACCATCGACGTGTTCGGGTCCGGGTTCACCTCGTTCGCGCGGAACAGGGCGCGGGCGACCTCGCGCACGGCTTCGAGGTCCAGGTTTTCGTCCTCCGGCAGGCCGCCCATCTGCCACACCACCCCGCCGAGGGCCGCGCCCGGTATCGGGTGCGTCGACGGGCGTTTCGCGCCGGGTCCCTTGCGCCCGTAGCCGTTCGCCGAGAGATAGATCAGCCCCGGATTGTCCGCGCTCACGGCTTCGTAGCCGATGCCGAGCCGCTCGGGGACGCCCGGGCGATAGTTGTGGATGAACACGTCCGCCCGCGATACGAGCCGGCGCGCGACTTCCTGGGCCTCGGGCGCCTTGAGGTCCAGGCAGATGCTCTCCTTGCCGGCGTTGCAGCGGGCGGCTCCCGTCCCATGCATCATGGCGCGGAACGGATCGCCCCCGGGCGGCTCGAACTTGATGACCCGCGCGCCGAGGTCGGCCAGGGTCGATGCGCCGAGCGGCGCGGCGATGATGGTGGCGGCCTCCACCACGGTGACGCCCTCGAGCGGACGGCCGCGGCCGGCTTGCGCCGGAGGGGCCAGCGTCCGGCGCGTCGCCCGGAGCGCCGCGTCGAAGTCCGTCTCCGTGCACGCCGCATCGATGACGGCCGGCGTGCGCGTCAGGTCCGCGACGGGACCGAGTTGTATGCCGCCGTTCACCCGCTCGGCGTGGCCGTTCGCCACCACGTCCGGGTCGTGCAGCGCCTCCTGCGTGGTCTGGTACTGATGCGCCACGACACCGCCGTGACCCACGAACACGTCCATCCACTCCTCGAGGTCCCGGGAGGCGATGTGCCGCAGCATGTCGTCGCGGAACGCCTCGAGTTCCGCGCTGCCCTCCGGCGGCATTCCCCCTTCGGGACGCGGCATCCCCGTCGCCGCGAACCAGTTGTCGAGCAGGTGCGGCAGGAGGTTGCCGAACTGGATCCAGCGTCCATCGCGCGTGCGGGCGCCGTGGTAGTAGATGCGGGGGAGCGCCTTGGTCGGGTCCGTCGGCACCTTGGGCGTCGGAAGCACGCCCCGGTCGCGCAGGTGGGCGACCTGCAGGCCGCCGACATCGTAGGGCAACAGGCCGCGCATCAGTGACGTGTCGAACTCCGCTCCCGCACCCGTGGTCACCCGCCGGTGCAGGCTCGACAGCAGCGCCGCGGCAACGCTCTGCGAGGTGGCGTGCGTGGCGACCTGCAGGGCGGCGTAGCACGGGCCCTTGCGCGGGGCGATGCCCTCCAGGCTCGCCATGCGGCCATACTTGGCCGCGACCACGGCCTCCACGGCCGGATAGTCACGATACGGTCCGTCCTCCCCGAAGCCGGAAACGGTTCCGTAAACGAGGTCCGGGCGTGCGGCCGACAGACTGGCGAAGTCGAGCCCGAGTGTCTCGCGGCGTTCGCGCGGCACGGTCGTGACCACCGCGTCGGCCGTCTCGGTGATGACCGCGCGCAGGCGCTCGACCTGTTCGGCATCCTCGAAGTCCACGGTCAGCGTCGCCTTGCCCCGTAACCACATGGGCGCGGACGGCAACGCCCGGTGCGGGTCGCCGCCGGGCGGCTCTACCTTGAGGACCTCGGCGCCGAAGTCCGCGAGGACCATGGTCGCGAGCCCCGTCACGGGACCCTCGCCCAGATCCACGACCCTGATACCCGAGAGTGGTCCGCTCATCGCGTGACGCGCCGCCTGCCAGAACGGCTCACATCATAAGCGGACGCGGGCCGTTGGCGGCTCCGGAAGCCGTTTTGCGCAATGCAACAAGTAATGTTCCACATTCGAAAGGATATATACCTAACTGATAAACAAGGCACAAAAGGACGGAATGCCTCGATGCGGACTACCCACCGCCGAGCAGGTTCACCACCACGTCCCGCCGCCCCCGCCGATGGCGATGCTCCCACAGGAAGATGCCCTGCCAGGTGCCGAGGGCCAACCGCCCGCCGGTGACCGGAATCGACAGGTGGGTCTGCGTGAGGGCGCCCTTGATGTGCGCCGGCATGTCGTCCGCGCCCTCCTCCACGTGGGTGTACAGGGTCTCGTCCTCCGGGACGAGGCGGTCGAGGAAGACCTCGAGGTCGCGCCGTACGGCCGGGTCTGCGTTCTCCTGGATCACGAGGCTCGCGGAGGTGTGGCGGATGAACACCGTCGCCAACGCCTCCTCCGCGCCGCTCGACGCCACCACCTCCGCCACGCGGGCGGTGATGTCGTAAAGGCCCTGCCCTTCCACCGGAATGGAGATTTCGTGGTTCATGGGACGCCCGCCGCGCGTCGGTCGCTGTTCAGGGCGGCAAGCCGACTCTACGACGGAACGGGCACCCCCAATCCCCTGGCCAGCGCGTGGAGATGGTCCCGGGCGTATCGGCCGCCAAGCTCGGTGCCCGGCACCATCTGGAACCCGTGGCAGGCGGCGGGATACGAGATCAGGTCCGTCCTTACTCCGGCCTGCATCAGCTTGTGCGCGTATTCGATGTTCTCGTCCCGGAAAAGATCGAGTGCCGCGGTCGCCATCCAGGTGGCCGGCAGGCCCGTGAAATCCTCCAGCCGGGAAGGGACCTGGGGCGCGCGGGCCGGGGCGTCGCCGAGGTAGCTGCGCCAGCCGTACCGGTTGCTTTCGCGCGTCCAGAGGAACTCGCCCACCAACGGGTCGCCCGGCTGCTCCGCCGTGCCGGTGCGGTCGTCCAGCATGGGATAGGTCAGGTGTTGATGGCAGATCGCGTACTCGCCCGCATCCCGTGCCTTGATCGCCAGGGCGGCCGCCAGCCCGCCGCCGGCGCTCTCCCCCCCGATGCCTATCCGCTCGCGGTCGACCCCGAGCGCCGGCGCCTGCGCGTGCAGCCAGGCAAGGCCCGTGTAGCAGTCGTCCAGGGGCGCCGGAATCGGGTGTTCCGGCGCCAGGCGATAATCCACGGACAGGACGACGACACCCAGCCGGGAACAGATTTCGAGGTTCACGAGATCGGAAGCCTCCGGTGTCCCCAGGACGTATCCGCCCCCGTGAATGTGCAGATACCCGGCGCCTGACGCGGCCTCGGCGGACGGCCTGTACAGCAGGCTGCGCACGGCCGGCCCGCTACCGTCGTCCGCGTGAATCTCTTCCCGGGTGACGCCGGCTGCGGCGGGGTCGCCGGGCTCCGTCATCATGGCGGGGTCGTTCCGCAACACGGCAAGTTGTTCGTCGTCGAGTTCGAACGCAGGAAGGAGTTCGAGCAGCGGGTGCAACTCCGGGTCCAGCAGGTGTTTCGTTGTCACGGAGTCCTCTCTGTCAGCCAGGTGCATCGTCAGGTGAAGCAGCGACACGGTCGAACTTTCGAGTGTCGTCGACATCATACCCCCGGATGCCGGGCCGGCAACGGCGTGCCCGAAGCTACTCCCCGATCGGCCAGTGCTCCACGGTCAGTTCAGCCATGGGGAAGTCGTCCACGTTCGCAGTCGCAAGCGATGCCCCAACGCTCCAGGCGGCCGCGGCGATCAGGCAGTCCGCCTGGTGAAGCGTCACGCCCTGCTCCGCGAACGCGCGCCGCCAACCCCCAGCCAGTCTGCCCTCCGTCATGCCGAGCGGCGCCATGCGCAGACCGTTGAAGAGTCGTCGCGCGGTGGCTTCCTCTTCCGGCCGCAGTCCACGCCAGATCTCTTCCACCGATACCGCGCACGCCCAGGGCTCCACACCCAGTCGCCGCAATCCCGCGATACGCGGAGCGGCCGGGCGACCACGCAGGGCGTCGATGATGACCGTGGAGTCGAGCAGGACGCGCGCCATGCTCACCCGCTGCGCCGCGCGTCTCCGCGTCGCTGTCGCCGCACCCATTCCGCAGGATCGTCATCCCAGTCATGACCGCTGTCCGGTAACGCCGACAGCGCCGCCTCGATGTCGTCCCAGCGTCGTTCGTCCTCGAGCGCGCGACGGATCAACTCGACGATGAAGGCGCTCCGCCGTCGTGTTCCGGCACGGCGGTCGAGTTCTGCCACCATGGCGTCCGGCAAGGCAACGTGTATTCTCATGGGTGCACGATAGCACACGCGATTACACACTTTCGCCGCAGGCCGCTGTCCCGGGTGCGCCTCTACAGGAACCAGAGCGACAGCGCCGGCACGTACGTGATGACCAGCAGCGCCACCAGCAGCACCGCCATGAACGGCAGGCAGGCGGCATACAGTTCGAGTACCGGCCGATCGAAGCGATAGCTCGCGATGAAGAGATTCATGCCCACCGGCGGCGTGAAGTACCCGATCTGCAGGTTCGCGAGGAAGATGACGCCGAGGTGGATCGGGTGCAGGCCGTAGCCCACCGCGACCGGCAGCAGCAGCGGCGTCATGATGATGACGGCGGAGAACACGTCGAGGACGGCCCCGAGCACGAGCAGCAACAGGTTCAGCAGGATCAGGAAGGTCAGCACGCTCGTCACGTGCGCCTGCATGAACTCGAAGAGCGCCTGGGGTGCGCCGGTGTCGATCAGGTAGTTGGTGAACGCGAGCGCCACGCCGAGAATCAGGACGATGCTGCCGACCATCACCATGGACTCCCGCATGATCTTCGGAAGCTGGCGCAGGGACACTTCCCGGTACAGGAGCACCTCCGCCACGATCACGTAAAGCGCGGTCATGGCCGCGGCCTCGGAGATGGCGAAGAAGCCGCTGTAGATTCCGCCGAGCACGAACACCGGCAGCGGCAGTTCCCAGCGCGCCGCCACCAGGTGCCGCCACACGTCCGCGCGCCGGAACGGCGTCCGCTCGACGCCGCCGTGGCGCCACACCGTCCACGCCGAGAGCAGCACGATCATCAGCAGCGCCGGCGCGAGACCGCCCAGGAAAAGCTGCTGGATCGTGAACGGTTCGCCGATGTCCATCTGCTGGGCGACGATCCCGTACAGGATGAGCGGCACGGAGGGGACGATGAGGAGGCCGAGACTGCCCGATGTCGTCACGAGCCCCAGGCTGTAGCGCTCGGAGTACCCGCTGTTGCGCAGCATCGGCAGCAGCAGCGCGCCGAGCGCCACGATGGTCACGCCCGATGCGCCGGTCAGCGCCGTGAACACCGCGCAGGCCACGAACCCGACGATCGCGAGTCCCGCCGGCATCCATCCGAAGAGCGCGCGCGTCAGGTCCATGAGCCGCCGCGAGGTGTTGGCCTCCGCCATCAGGTAGCCGGCGAAGGTGAAGAACGGCAGCGCCACGAGCAGCGGCGTGTCCGTGATGCGGTAGAGCTCGATCGCCGTGACCGCGAGGTCCACGTCGATCGCGTAGAACCCGAGCATGGCGGCCGCGAGCACGACCGCGAACAGCGGCGCGCCCAGCAGCGCCATGACCAGGATGCCGAGCGCGGCGACGAGGATCATGGCGGCGTTCCTGCCGTGGACCTGTCCAACTTCATGGCGCGCAAAAGGTAGCGCAGGCCCATCACCGCAGCCCCGGCCGGGATCACCAGCTCGCACACCCACGCGGGTACCGGGCCGAAACCGGGCGTGCCGTCCCGGTAGTCCCAGAGGACGAGCGTGACGGAGAACCAGGCCAGCCCGAAGCAGACCGCCGCGGTGAACGCGCCGGTCAGGCGGCCGACGCGGCGGGCGACGGCGGGCGAGAGGAAACGCGCGACCAGGTCGATGCGGATGTGCTGGTCGGACGCCGAGGCCACCATGCCCCCGACCATCGTCACCCACAGCAGCGCGACGCGCACCATGGGGTCGCCCCAGGTGAGGCCCGCGCCGAAGAAGTTGCGGGCGAGCACCTGGTAGACCGCGACGGCGATCATCGCGCCGAGCAGGCCGACGAGGAGCGCCGACTCCACCTGGCGCAGCGCGCCTGAGAGCCTATCGAGCAAGCTCGGCCCGGTAATCGGCCAGCAGGCCCACGAAACGCTCGTAGCGCTCCGGCGTCACGATACCGCTGGCGGCCCAGGCGCCCGACACCTCGTCCGCTCGCACCTGCCACTCCCGCGTCTCCGCAGTCGACGGCTGCAGGAACGTGAGCCCCTGGCGCTGCATCACCTCGCGGACCGCGTCGTGGTCGCGCCGGTTGCCCGCGTCCGCCTCGCGCACCGCCGCACCGAGCACGCGCCGCACGACCGCCTGATCCTGCGGCCGGAGACGCTCGAACGACCGCTTCGCCAGCACCATCGGCGCATAGATGTACATGAACGGCAGGTCGAGGACGTACCGGAGCTGACCGTGCCACTGCAGGGCCACCGCGCCGACGAGGGGCGCCGCGACCGTGTCGATGAGCCCCGTCTGCAGCCCCGCGAGCACGTCGGGGATGGTCAGGGGCACCGGCGTGATACCGAAGTCCTTGAGCGCCTTCGCAGCGGTCTCGTCGCCCTGGGGCGTCCAGACCCTGAGACGCCGGGCGTCGGCCAGCGAACGCGCCTCCCGCGTCGCCATGGCGTACGCCATGCCGACCTCGGCGAAGCCGGCGCAGACGAAGCCCGCCTCCTCGAGGCCCTCCATCAGTTCGGCGTCGAAGCGCGGCCGTACGTGGTCGACCTCCCCGAGGCTCCGGAACTGCATCGGCAGGTTGTAGATATGCAGGTCCGGGAAGATCCGATTGAACACCCCCGTCGTGACGATGGCGCCCTGCAACTGCCCGACGCGCATCTTGCGCATCATGGCGCGGTCGTCGCCCATCACGCCGCCCGGATAGAGCTTCAGGTCGACCCGCCCCTCGGTCTGCGCCTCCACGTCGCGCGCGGCGTTGCGCAGGAGCTTCATCCAGACCGACCCGTCCGGCGACACGGTCGCGATCTTGAGGGTCGCCCCGAACGCCGCGGGCGCGCAGGCGAGCAGCACCGCCCCGGCGAGCAGAACGCCACGTAGTCCCCTGCCCCTAGAAGTACTCATCCGCCGACTCCAGCAATGCGCGCGCCTGCTCCTGCGCCACGAGGTTCGTGAGGGTCATGCCGCGCTGCCTGGGCTCCGCGGCAAGTGCCGTGCGGAGTTCCCGGTCGTGCAGTTCGCGGTCGAAGACCAGCCGGCCGTAGCGTTCCGCGAGCAGCACGCGGGCCATGAGGAAACGTCCTCCCGACAGCTCGATCGCCCGCTCGAAGTGTTGCCTGCCCAGCTCCGGCCGGCCGCCCAGGGCCGCCGGCACGAGCGTCTCGAAGACCCCGAGGTACATGCGCGGGCCGCCGTGTTCGTAGGCCTCGTCGAGTTCCGCGATGCGCGTCATGAGCGACTTGACGCGCCCGAGTTCCGCCACCGCGCCCCAGTCGTCGCTGTAGGCCTGGATCCAGCCCGCCCAGGCAGTGGCGAAAGCGTAGGCCACGGGAACGTCCTCCCGCCGCAGTTCGGGCAAGCGCCCCTCGAGTGCCGCGACGCTGTCCGAGCGCACGGTGCAGGTCCAGGGGATCTCCTCACAGGCTGCCCTGGCGGCCAGCCCCAGGGCCTTGTCCGCGAACGCGCGCCCGCGTTCCGGGTCGTCCACGAACGCCGCCCCATAGGCCCCGTTGAGCGACGCGGCGGCCGCGAGCAGCGCCGGATTGTCGGGGTCCGACCGCAGGAGGGCATCGAGCATGATCAGGTACGCCGGCGCACCGTCGCGCACGACGGCGAGGTCCTCGCTGTCGAGGATCGCGGAGGAGAGATCCTCCGCCAGCTCTTCCGTAACCGACGACACCAGGGAAGCGCAGCCACCGAGCAGGACGCACAGGGCGAGGCCGGCACTCGTACGCAGCCACGCCCGACCCGAATCCGGGCGAACGGACCAGTCGGTTCTCCGGGAGCGCCCCACGGTCGGCGCCTTCGGCTTTCGGGCGCGCATGCGGCGGCATTTAACGGGCCGGGCCGACACAATGCAACCGGAAACCCGCCCGGGGGACGCGGTCGGTGAGGAGCGCTTTCCGGCAACTCCCGCTCCGACTAAAATTGTGGGCTCGCCGCAACCTTCCCATGTCCCATGCCGCGATTCGTCACCGCCAACGGTGCGATGCAGTTCGAACAGTACGGCGCACGCGCCGACGCCCCCGTGCTCCTGATGCACGACATCGGGCTGCAACTGGTGCAGTGGCCGTCGTCGCTGGTGGACGGTCTCGTCGCCGCGGGCTTTCGCGTGATCGCCTATGACGCGCGCGACACGGGGCTGTCCTTCGGCCTTGCCGAGGAGCCCGTGGATCTCGCCGACGTCATCGCGAACGGCGGCGGCATCGAGCCCGCCTACACCCTGGGTGACATGGCCGAGGACGCCTGCCGGCTCCTCGATCATCTCGGGCAGGCCGGCGCCCACCTGGTCGGCTTCTCCCTCGGCGGAATGGTGGCCCAGCGGCTGGCGATCGACCATCCGGAACGCGTGTTCAGCTGGACGTCGATCGGGTCCACCGCTGGGGCGTTCCCCTTGCCGAAGCCCAGAGACGGCCTCCTTCCGGCATACGCCGAGCCAAGCAGGAGCGAGCAGGAAGCGGTCGGGCGCAGCATGGCGTGGGCCCAGCGCCTCGGCGGACCGCATCACGACTCCGCACGCGTCGGCATCGGTCGTTTGGCTCGCGCCGCGCATGCACGCGCCCACCGTCCCGACGGCGCCGTGCGGCAACTGATCGCCGCGGCAACGGAGCGGGACCGGAGCGCGGGGCTGCGCAAGCTGCGCATGCCGGCGCTCGTCCTGCACGGCGATGCCGACCCGGTCCTTCCCGTGTCGGCGGCGCGCCAGATCGCGACCGCCGTGCCCAAGGCGCGCCTCGAGATCGTGGAGAGCATGGGCCACGACCTGCCGGAGCCGCTGATACCCGCCCTCGTGGCGCACATCGCCACGCTCCTCGAGGACTGCGACACGCCGCGCTGACGCCCGGCCTTGCCGGAGGCCGCGCGAAGATCAGAACAGCCAGGTCTCCACGTTCTCGACGGGCTGGCCCCGGTCGAGCTGCCGCAAGCCCTTGACGCAACGAACAATCCACCAGATGAACGCCGCCAGCAGGACGAGTACCCCTATACCCACCAACAGCAGCGCGACCCCGGTCACCGCGTAGAGCACGGCAAGCCAGAAGGTGCGTATCTGGTAGCGGAAGTGCGTCAAGAGCCAGTCGACGCTGTCCCCCCGGGCCACGTAGGCCAAGACGACTCCGACTACCGCGGTCACCCCGACGACGAGGCCGACGAGGTAGAGGACGTAGATGAGCTGCGCCTGCCTGGCGTCCTGCAGGGGAACGTCCGTCACCGCCGGCTCCGCCGGGACACGAAGCCTATGCCTCCGCGAGTCCGCGCACGAGGTCCATCGTCCTGCCCAGCGTCTCGAGCTGCCCAGCCAGGCCATCGCCCGCCGGCTGGACGCGAAGGGTCGTGACCCCCGCATCGCGATAGGCCGCGATGCGCGCACGGACAGCGGCCTCGTCCCCCAGCAGGTTCGCCTCGGCGACCATCCGGTCCGGCACGCGCGCCGCCGCTTCGTCGCGCCGTCCGGCCACCCACAAGCGCTGGACCTCGGCGGCGTCCTCCTCCCAGCCGCCGCGCTTGTAGGCGTCGTTGTAGAAGTTCGTCGTGGGCGAGCCCATCGCGCCGAGCGTGAACGCCATGCCGGGTTTCAGCGGCGCCACGAGGGCATCGAGGTCGTCCCCGAACGCCACGGTGCCGCCGGCCTGCAGGTCGATGTCGTCGAGGGTGCGGCCCGCCGACTCCGCGCCGCGCGCCAGGAACTCGAAGTGCGCCGCCGCGCCCTCGGGCGTGAAGGACGTCCCGAGCCAGCCGTCCGCCTCCGCGCCCGTGTACTCGAGCGCGCGGGGACCGAGCGTCGCGAGGTAGATCGGGATGTTGGAGTTGCCGGGCTGCGCCAGCCGGAGCGCCTTGCCCTCCCCGCCCGGCAAGGGCAGCCGATGGTGCTTGCCCTCGTAGGCGAGCTTCTCCCCCGCGAACGCGAGTCGCACGATGTCGATGGTCTCGCGCATGCGGGTCAGCGGCGCCCGAAAGCGCGTGCCCTGCAGGCCCTCGACGACCTGGGGTCCGCTGGCGCCGAGACCGAGCAGGAACCGGTCCCCGCTGATCGCCGCCATCGTCAGGGCCGTCATCGCCGTCATGGAGGGCGTGCGGGCGCTGATCTGCATGATGCCCGTGCCGAGCCGGATGCGTTGCGTGCGCGCGGCCAGGAAAGCGAGCGGCGCGATCGCGTCCTGCCCCCAGGCCTCGGCGGTCCACACCGTGTCGACGCCCAGTTTCTCCGCCTCCACCACGTATTCGACCTGGCGCTCGAAATCGCGCTGCCGGCCCGACGCGGCGCCCCCAACGGCGATGCTTACCTTCATGTGTCCTCCTGCCGCTTCTGGCGAGTATAGCGTCCGCCGTATCCCTGTTTGACCGGTTGCGCGGGGTGGTGCTAGCGTCCCTTACCCGTTTGATGCCTAGACGGGATTCCAACGCGATGTTCCTGAAACTCCTCGACCGACACATCCGGCACGGCACGCTGACGGTGGTCGAGCCCGGCGGCCGCCGGCACAGCTTCGGCGCGGGCGAGCCGTCGGCGACGTGGGCGCTCCGGAAGCCGGGGGCTGCGCGACGCATCCTCCTCAATCCCGGGGCCAACCTAGGCGAGACGTACATGGACGAGGAGTGGGACGTCGAGGGAGGTGCGCTCGGGGACCTCCTCACCGTCCTGCGCGTCAACATGGAGCGCAACCTGCCGGGCCGCTCCGTCACGGCGCTCCTCGGCCCGCTTGCGACGCTCGTGACCTCATGGAACACGGTACGCGCCAGCCTCTCCAACGTCAGCCACCACTACGACCTGGACGAGGCGCTCTTCCGGTCGTTCCTGGATCGGGACATGCACTACTCGTGCGCCTACTTCCGGGAGGCGGACCTCTCCCTGGAGGCGGCCCAGGCCGCGAAGTGCGACCACATCCGGCGCAAGCTCAACCTGACTCCGGGACAGCGCGTGCTCGACATCGGCTGCGGCTGGGGCAGTCTCGCCATGCACCTCGCGGAACGATCCGGCGTCGAAGTCGTGGGACTCACCCTCTCGAACGAGCAGCTCCGGGCGGCACGCGTGGAAGCCGAGCGGCGCGGCCTCGCGGACCGGGTCGAGTTCCGGCTGGAGGACTACAGACAGCACCGCGCGGAGTACGACGCCGTCGTGTCCGTCGGCATGTTCGAGCACGTCGGCCGACGCAACTTCGCGCGCTATTTCGAGAAGGTGCTCGAGTTCCTCGCGCCGCACGGCACGGCGCTGTTGCACACGATTGGGCAGTCCAGTCCGCCGTCGCCGACCAATCCGTGGATCCGCAAGTACATCTTTCCGGGCGGTTACATCCCGTCGGCCTCGGAGATCCTGCAGGCGGTCGAGCCGTCCGGCCTCATCCTGTCGGACCTCGAGGTGTGGCGGCGCCACTACGCCCTGACGCTCCGGGAGTGGAACCGGCGGTTCCAGGGCGTCCGGGACGAATTCGTCGCCGCCAAGGGCGAGCGCTTCTGCCGCATGTGGGAGTTCTACCTGCTTGCGTGCGCCACGGCGTTCGAAGTCGCCGACCTCGTGGTGTTCCAGTTGCAGCTCGCCCGCGCGAACGACACGGTGCCGTTGACCAGGGATTACCTCTACGGGCCCGCGGAGCCCGCCGGCGAAGCCCGACAGCCCCGCTTCGCCGCCCGGTAGCGCCCCGTGGCCGGCCCGCCGCACCGTGCCGGGCCGAGACGGTAGGGGCGGCCCGGGGTGGTTCGTGCACGATGCCGGGACGCGACAAGCCGGATCCAGGCGATAGGTGAACTCGAAACGGGACGGGACAAGCCCTCCGCCGAAGGGTAGTTTTCGGAGGTTGCAGGACATCGCTGTACGTCCTTTAACCTTTTGATAAGCTGGAACTTTTTGGCGTTTCTGGCATCACCGGGGCACACTGCTTCTCAACACCCCTTTGTAACCGAACAGGGAATGGGAAGTGAACAATCGACCCCTCATGCTGTCCGCCACCTTCGTGCGGAACGCCAACAAGCCCGGACGCTATGGCGACGGCCGCGGTGGGCTCGGCCTCGGCCTGCTCGTCAGGCCCGCGCTGCGCGGCGGCGTCAACAAGTCCTGGACGCAGAGTGTACGCATCGACGGCCGGCCCACCAGCCTCGGCCTCGGCCGCTACCCCGTCGTCACCCTCGCCATGGCCCGCGAGCGGGCCCTGGAGAACGCCCGGGCCATCGCTCAGGGCAACGATCCCCGCCGCTCGGGCAAGTACGTGCCGACCTTCGCCGAGGCGCTGGAGACCGTGATCGGGATCCACGGTCCCCACTGGAAGGACCGCAAGGGTTCCGAACGCCAGTGGCGCACGAGCCTCGCCACTTACGCGCTACCACGCCTCGGCGCCAAGACCGTCGATGCCGTGACCAGCGCCGACGTCATGGCCGTGCTGCTGCCCATCTGGTCCACCAAGCGCGTGACCGCCAGTCGCGTGCGGCAGCGCATCGGCGCGGTGATGAAGTGGGCTGTCGCGCAGGGGCTGCGCGCCGATAACCCGGCCGGCGACGCGATCTCTGCGGCGCTACCGAGAACCGCTGTCGTGCAACGGCACCAGCGGGCGCTGCCGCACGCCGAGGTCCGCGCTGCGCTCGCGCGGGTGCGCGACTGCAACGCCGCCCGCGGCATCCGCCTGGCGTTCGAGTTCCTGGTGCTGACCGCCACCCGCTCTGGGGAGGTGCGCAACGCGCGCTGGGAGGAGATCGACCGTGACGCCGCGGTGTGGACGATTCCGGCCGAGCGCATGAAGAACGGCCGCGAGCACCGCGTGCCGCTGTCGGACCGGGCCCTCGAGGTGCTCGACGCGGCCGCCGACCTGGCGGCAACGGACGGCTGGGTGTTCCCGTCGCCGCGCGATCGCGTGATACCCCAGAAGTACCTGTCGGAGCTCATGCACGCGCTGCGTATTGACGCCGTCCCGCACGGCTTCCGCTCGAGCTTCCGTGACTGGGCGGCGGAGTGCACGGACGCGCCGCGCGAAGTCTGCGAACTCGCCCTGGCGCACGTCAACGGCGATCGCGTGGAAGCGGCCTACCGGCGCAGCGACCTGTTCGACAGGCGGCGCGCGCTGATGGCGGACTGGGCCGCCTACGTCGCCTGAAAGGAGCTGGCGTCGCCGGGTAGCCGGCCATCGCCGCTGCGGAGAGTGCCCTGGTCCACCAGTTGCCGCCACGAGTCTGGTTTCAGGGCACTCTCCGCGCCGTTCGGCCCGGTGATCGCGCCAGATCCGGGAGATTTCGGGCCGGATTCGGCCTCGACGACGAGTGCACTGCACCCGCGTCCGCTACGGAAGCCCCCGCGGCGGCGGTCGGATGGCCACGCACGCTGACTCTCTTGGCGCCACACTGTACGACATGTTCATCCCGCCAGACTCGCAGAGAGCGCTTGGGCGGCTCATGAAGTTGGCCCGCCCGCCTCCCACTCCGGCCCGCCATTCCCGACTTCGATCAGCACTCGGCAATGGTCGCTGACGCCCCAATCCTCGGCCCCGTTCAGCGCACGCGCACGGACGCTCTCATGGAAGCCCCGAGAGGCGAAGACGTGGTCGAGCTGCACCTGTGCCGTCGACGGATCCTTGCCCTTCCTGTGGTACGTCGGGACGTCCAGCGAGGCTTCCGTCAGGTGGGCTGGAACCGGGTCCGCGCGGCGCCCGTCGGGGAAGGTCGGCCCCATGTACTCCAACCCCAGCACATCCATCCGGTCCAGAACCGTCTGTACGCGGTCGTTGTGTGGATCCGAGCTGCAAAACGACATGTTCAGGTCGCCGGCCGCCAGAATCCTGTGGCTCGATGGATCGTACGAACCGATGAACGCTGACAGGTCGGAGATGATGCGGTGTACCGCCCCGTCCGGATAACCCACCCTCCAACGGCTCTTGACCGTGGGGTGCCAGCGAATCCAGCGCCCGTACATGGACACCACCACGAACGGCTGACCAGTACGGGGAACCACTCTCGCCGCGGCGACGGTTCCGATACCGCTCACCGCGAACTCGTCCTCGCCCGTGAAACGCCATCGGGGCGACCTGCTTGAACCACTCGACCTCCACCCGATCCGAGAGCTTCACCACCATCGGCCAGCGATCAAACAGCTTGTCGCCCGCCAGCCACACGTGGGAGTCCCAGTGTTCGCGGGAGCCGATGCCGACATCGGCCCGGCGGCGCACCCATTCCGGCACGACGCCGACCTCCTGCAGAAGGGCCACGTCGGCGTCCATGTCGAGAAGCTCCTCCCAGGCCTTGCGGCGCTTGTCGATGTTCCAGCTGACTATCTTGATGTTCATGGCCGCTCCTCTGCTCACACCCGATCGACAGTCGCAACTCGGAACCCTGCTCGTCCTGCCCGCGGCGCTCTGTGCAGCGGGATACGGCCCGCGCTGCTATCGCCTGCGCAGCAACCTGCCCAAGCCGGAACGCAGCCCACGCAGCCTTTGCCGAAGCCTCCGCCGCGGGCTCGCGGCAAGCTGCAGGTGGTGGCTATAGAGCACCTGCACCACGATGCCCAGCATCCGCTCAGCGTCGATGACTCCCGTAGTGGCGTCCGTGGACGTATCAGACATCGCTGGCTGATGACGAGCCCGCAGCAGCGCGTTCAGTCGCTCTCGATCGTCCGCCGTCGCTTCACGAATCGCGTCCAGATCGCCCTGCGAAGGCAAGAGTTCGGCGAACCACTCCAACACGTCGAAGTCGAAGTCCACATGTTCCGGATCGACGAACTCGTCGAATGCCTCTGGAAGAACGCGCCCCGGTTGACGGTCGTTGAAGAAAGCCCTCAACAACTCCTCCTCTACCGAGGGGCGGGTGTTCTTCTGCACCCGTGGCACGTCGATATCGCCGAGGCCGATCGCCTGCAGGAAGTCCCCCACCACATCTTCGGTCGCATCGAAGTTCCGGAGCCGGAACTGCGACCCGAAGGCTGCATCGAACGGCGTCAGTTTGTCGGCGAACCTGCGGGCGAAGTGACCTGGGTTGGAGCGAAACGGAACGACCCGGCCTGGGGCCGCCTTGTGTTTCAACGCCCACTGCCCGTAAGCGGACTGCGCATACGCCGTGTGCTTTCGTACATAGGCGACGACCACCACCTCTACCCCGGCATCCTCGACTTCCCGCAACAGAGGTATCAGGTCCTCGAACACCTCGTGAAAGTACTCGTTGGAGACGATGGCTGTGTGGATACCAGAACTCAGCTCCATCGACTTGGCGACGACCTCCACGAACTGACGCGTGAACACTTCCCAGTTCGCATCCCCGAGGAACTGATATGGCGGGTCAGCGCGTTGCCATCGATACGCCTGCACGGGGGCGAAATCCAGCGTCCAGCCCCAATAGTCCACGCCCTGCCTTTGAAGCTCGGATCGAGCGTTGAGCAGCGATGCTTGAATCGCCGACGATCCGGTCTTGCCGGGCCCGATGTGCACAACCAGACGCTGTGTCACGTTCGTGAGCCGCGCCCGTACGACGATGTTCGGTGGCCCCCGCCGTGCGGGGGGCCGCCTTTCCCGTCACCACAGCGACTCCGCGCTGTGCGCACACCACCCGCACCAGCAGCCCCGCCTTCCGCGACGGCAGACGGTAGCGCCGGGGCACGCATCTCGGTCCTGCGCCGCTCGGTCATTCCGGCCGCTTCCGGGCCGGATCATCCGGCCACCCGCGCATGACTCACGGGAGTCCCTCTCCGGTTTCCCGAGGACTGTTCGGCAGTAACGGCAGCTCCACTGGAGGGGAACTCTCAAGGAGGGTTGCACACGCATCCGAGAACTCACCGGTACCGAATCTTGGTCGATCCCGCCAATTGGATGTCCAGAGACCTGCGTCCCTGAGCTGCCGAATCGAGACGTTAAGCTCGTGGACGAAGACGTTCCGTCCCGAGCTTGCCGAAGTCCCGAACGCCCTTTCGATGTCAGCGCATCCCTGACGGCAACTGAAGCGACTGAAGGTTGACTCCTGCGAGTAAAAGCACCCTAGTTCCAGCCATTGATCGTAGAACCGCTCCCACTCCGCCGAAGTCCAGCTGTCCGACTCTCTCCAGTTGTCCCAATAGAGGTCCATCCAGTGGTCTACCAGATCGACCTCGATCTTGCCCGCCTCCGTGGCGCAGTCGTTGAAGCACTGGCCCAAGGCGACTCGCCCCGCCTGATCGCGGCTCAGCTCTTGGGCGGACACGGGCGTGGCCAAAGCGATCGCGAGTGCGACCGCGAGAAATCTGGACATGACAGATGCTCCTTGGTCCGAAGTTCGTAGCTCAGGACGCTGCGCCCCGGAGTGCTACTTAGACCAAGGACAACGTGCAGCTAGACTGCACTCGCCAAAATCGGCATGTCAAGGCGGCTCCGAAATGCGAGTCGAGTGCGATGGCCGTCTCTCAGTCCTGTCACCTCGAGATCCCCGAGGAGGGGCGCGCCCGGCAAGCCGGGCCGGGCCCTATCGCCTGCGGCGACCGAGCCTCGCGGGCGAGTCTCGGCCCATACGGGTGACGGTCCCTCGGGCTTCCGCCCTCCGGCCGGTGAGAACGCACGCCGTCATCTGATCCGCGCCTGGGTCGCCAAGCTTGCGTGGCGCGCTGTTGCTGTCCAGGCCGCCGATCGCGCCGGATGGAGACGATTTGCAGCCGGATTCGGCCGCGACTACGAGTGCGCCGGACGAGGCGCGGGGGACGTGACGGTCGGGCCCTCCCCGGAGGGGGAGGGCCGTCCCGAGTTACAGGAGCGTGGCGTTGACCACGAATGCCGCTGCCAGCGCGACAACGATGACGGTGACGAGCTTGGTGGTGTACCACCAGTCGCGATCCATCTTGAAGCCGCCTTCCAGGATGTCATGTCGTTTCAACATCATTTCCTCCTAAAGCCAGCCCAGACCTTCGAACACCTTCAGCGCCGCGATGCCCGCCGCGAAGAACGCCAGTCCCAGTTTGGCAAAGTCCGTGATGGCGCTTTGCCGGAACCTCCGTATCTCCGCCTCGAGCTTCGCAGCCTCGGCCGTCAGCTTGTTCGCTTCGGCCTCGAACTTCGTCGCTTCCGGTACGAGTTTCCTCGCTTCCGCCTCCAGTCTATCCGTTTCCGCATTGAGCTTCCGCAGCTCCGCAGCCGCTCGCTCCGTGTCCGATTCCATCGGCATTCCTCCTGTGGATTCCCGCCGATGAACCGGTTCCCCCGCCGGGATTCGATTCCCAGCGGGAGGATGGGCCGTGGTCAAGCCCGGGTCTGACAAGCCGCACGAGACGGCAACCACTGCTCACGCTGCCTTGAGACAGCCCAGCCGGGGATCCCGGCAAGCAAGCGATCCGATCGTAGCCCCGCCTTCGGGGCTCCGCGAGCGAAAAACTCTTAGCGTTTCGCTAAGGACACGCGCCGACCTGACTCGTGCCCGCGGTGTTCTCGGTTTCTTGCCAGGATCGGGGATTGGCGCGGCGTGGCGCATTCGACCGCGCTCCGCGGCCGCGCCAGGCGGCCGGGAACGGGTGTGGTCAGCTGTTCAGTTGTAATGGGCGATCCGTTGTCCTCGATTCGCTCGAGTCAGCCGGAGCCGCAGCAAACTGCTGCGAGTTGCCCGTGACGCAATTTGCGCTGCCGCCCTAGAGGCGGCGGCTGCGGCGCGTCGTCGCCGACGTTGGCCGCAAGCCCGGTTTCGGCGCGACGACGGTTGCAGGTCGGCGGTCGATGCCGCACAGCAGGGGAGATACCTCCCGAGCATCCGCGAGTCGTCGCGCCACGGCGCAAGCGGCTGCATGCAACGGGACTTCGCCCGTCGCCCGCGGTGCTGCAAGAGCCCGCGCAGCGGCCGCCTGGCCGTGTGTTTGATCGAGCCCCCATCGGAAACGATGTGGCCCATCGTGCCTTCGTCGGTGCGTCTGCCCGAATCTGCAGCGCCATTACGGCGTTGCGGCACTGGGTTCCTTTCGGCCCCCTCGTCAGGTCGGCTTGTGCCGACCGCCAGCTGCATGCGCAGCAAGGTACGCGGCGGACTCTAGCACTACGTCACGAAAGCCGCACTACGAAAATGTTTAGTGAACCCCTTGCCGCCACTGGCCCAGACGCCGCTTTTGCGCCCCGTCACTACCGGAACCCCTGCCCGAACTCGCGGCGCGTGCACCTGCATCGCGCCCTTGTGCGACGCGGGGCGGGTAGTGACGGGGCGCATCCACACTCGCGGCAGACGCAGCCGCACCCCTGCCCGAATGTCGGGCGAAGCCAAGCGTAAGTGTCCGCCTACATCGCTAAGCTGCCAGCTGAGCCACCTGCCGTGATTTCAGTCGCGGGGCCCCGCGCTACCGCTCCATCGGTTCCCGGTGCAGAGCCAGCAGGTCTGACCGTGCGTAGCCCGCGACGACCAAACTCCCCACTTGGCGGCTCAGGCTCGTCGTCGGCTGCGCTCTCCTACACATCAAGATACGCTCGGTCAACCGCCATCCGGTTCTTCTCCAAGAGCGGCACGAGGAGTTCCGTTCGAAGCTGACGGAGCCTCGAGTCAGGCATGTCCGGTAAAGCCCCATACACACTCGCATGCGCGGGCTCGTCCGCCAGAGCCGTGTCGATGACCACGAAGACCTGCCTTGGGTCAGAGTCGCCACGTAGACGGAGCGCCCTGATGTCGGCTGCCAGCACCCGCGACACGCCCAACGAACTACGCGACCTCGAGTCATCTTCCCCCACCTGTAGCTTTGCGGCAATCTTCCGCTTGAGAACGGCGATCTCCAAGTATTCCATTCGCCACATGGAGAATCCCCGCGAGCGAAGGTCCGTCACCGTACAGGCCCGCGTGGTAAGCCCTCCGCCTTCCTCATCCGCGTGGTCCGAGTACAACTCGCGTAGAAGCACTTCGTCGTCGCGAACGACGTGCGGGGAATAGCAAGGTGCAGCACTCTGTCCCTCGTCGAGGTGACGGGCCCCGGCCAAGGAGAAACTACGCCTGGTCGACCAGAATGATAAGAAGCTCGTCCGCTAGCCCGTCGCCCGCCGGTACGTCATCCCCGAAGTACCTCTCGCCGTGACGATCCTTAGCGAAGTACGAGTACGTCCCATCGCCAAAGAAGCCCAGGTCGACGCGAGCGCCCTCGTGCTTCCAGAAGAAGTTGACTTCGCCATCGTCCGCGAGCCCCACATCAGGCTTCGCCACGGGAGTTCCCACCCATCCACTCACGAATTCCTCAGCGTCGCCTAGCGCCCTCTCGAGAGCCTCCGGCGACGCCCCTTCCCATCCGTCTGATGAGACGCTGCGGCGCACACTCTCGCGTAGCCGATGGATCACGTCGAGGACTTCGGACTTCGTGCCGTTGCGAGACGAGACGCGCTGGGGACTCTCATCCCCTACGAGGGCACTCCGCAATCTCAAGGAGTCTGACCACTCGACCAACTGCTCAGCTCCAGGCGTCGCACCCGCACCTTGGCTTTGCAGCCCAAGCAGAGACGACAGTCGTCCGCGCCAAACGACGTAACGCCCTTCCGCCATTGGCGCGGTTTCGGACACACTCTTTTCGACCGCGTCTGCCAGCCGGTCCCAATGGTAGTCTGGCGTCTGCAAGTCCGTCAGGCAGTGTGCCTTGGGGTCTTGCGTGTAATGCCAGATTACTGGGCCAACGCCCTTCCCATCCCAGCGGGGTGCCAGAGTCGACCTGAATTCAGATCCCGCTTCGACCGAGATCGCCTCGCCAGACCCCATCAAGTTCGAGACGGGACGATTCGGCGATGGACCGATCACGTTCCGCCCAGATGGCCTTAGCAACGTCGGGCGGTTGACGAGAGGAATCGGCCGCTGCGCGGTTACGCCAGTGATCATAGCCCTTCTGCGCCAAAACGGCCGGTAACGCGGGCACACAACTGCGTCAAGTACGTACGTACCTCCGGTATCCCACCAAGTGTGGTCGAAAGGTCGTCCGTTGGTTCAACGTCTTGGCGAACACGCACGTTCAAAAAGACGTTGGCGCCGCCCGATCTGAAGTGAGGCTCCAAGCTAACTTCGTACTGGCGTCCCCCTCGTAGCAGGATCGCCCGCGGCAAGGCATATCTGAGCTTTTCGCCCAGAACGGCGTTGAGAGCGTCGACATCCACCAACTCCTTGCAGAAATCAAGGCCAGCAGCGCCCTCAACTTGCTGCCGGAAGACCGCATCGAAGTTCAGCGTCACCGCTCGCACGTTGTGGGAGGGCAGTGCCTCGAACATCCCCTCAAGTCGACTAGCCGCATCCTGCAGTTCGTCCGGCCAAGTCCCTTGGGCATCCAACGATACTCGGTCTGGCCCAACGAGGAACCTAGCCCCCGACGGATAGTAGAAGTGCCCAATAGTCGCAGAGAACGCCGTTCGTTCCCGGTCAAGCTCGCCACCGAAAAGCTGCCGCTCGTCAAAGTTCGGGCGAGCAAACTCTCCACCTTCGAACACTACGCTCGACCGCGCCTCCAACAAGTCTGACGGCAGTTCCAACTGATCGGAACTCATGTCACGCGCCTAGCCGAGTGCTGTGAACGCACGCCATCGCCGGACCCGGCGCAAAGCCACTGGCGGGAACGGACCTGACCAGCCAAACTTCCCGCTCACTGTGCGTGCCTGAGAGCGACCAGGGCGTACAAAGGCAATCAAACCGGGCGTCGGATGCTGGTCCGACCGCCAGCCACGAAGGGTCTCCGTTGCTCAGGTTCGTGGTCATCATTCATTCCTGAAACGCGCCAAAAGGTCTGGCGAACCATGGACTTGGGGCGTCGCTGACTTGGCACGCTAGCGAGCCATGCCCGCACTTCATCACGTACAATAGGCTGAGTCAACCCGGCCGCTGGCCTGCTGTCGCCGACCCTCAAAAGGGCGTCCGGGCCCTCTAGCTGGCGTGACCCAATTCACCATAGATCGCATCCGACAACGTGTCGACCACTTCGCGCCGCATCCCCCCTCCGCTGGGCAGGCGCGCGCAGTGCGAGCCTTCGAGTCTCGACGACGATCTGGTGATCGCCAGCGTCCTCTTCGACGATGACCTTCTTCCCAACACTCAAGTGCGAGCGTGTTGGCCCTGGTCAAGCTAGCGGAGGCCCAGTTCACCCGGAGCTCCGAAAACCCACCTCGCCCAAGTTGATTGTCGCTGTGACAACCCGCGCGTGATCCAGTTCGGCACCCACGCGGCCCCGAAGGCGTCTCTCCAGCGACCGGACGAAGTCCGCTTGGTTCGGCTGTCCCAGCGCCAATCGATACAGCAAACGCTGAACCTTCAACCTCTCGAAATGCACCTGCGACTCGCTGACGGGCACCTCGAAGACAACCCGGTCGACGCGGGCATCCGCCGACACCCACCACGGCGACAAACCACCCAAATCCCCACTGCCGCTCGCAGACTCCGCTCGCCTGGCCAGCACCTCCCACGGGCTACGCCCGCGGGCCACATCGTTCCGTCCCGGCGCGAACCTCCCGACCGCCGCCAGTCGAGTCGACAGTCCTGCGTAACGGTCCACGCGGCCTTCCCGGTGCTCCAAGTCGACCGCATTGCCGGGAAGGTCCCAATGCACCACCGTTCGGCACCAAGCATGGAAGTCCAAACCCTCCTGGCCAACCGACGTGCTGGCGACCACGAAAGGCCAGAAGGGACTGTTGAACGACACCCTGATGTCCTCGGTCCTGACCTTCGAGGTCCCTTCCTCCCCCGGAAGCCCGCCGCTCGTGCCCGGCGCGAAGGCGAACGCCGCATGCGTGCGCAGGTTGAATCTCGCCTGCGGCAGGTTGTGGACCCCAATCGACGACGTCCGTAGCGTCACCGCCTTCCACAGCTCACCCGCCAACTCCGTCGGCTCCAAGTGCCGGAGCACGCGCGTTACCCAGAGGTGCTCGTCCAGAACGGATTCCAGGTTGCCGTGCAGCACCGCCCACCGCACGTGTTCGCGGAACGAGCCTCTCTTGGGCCCACGCATCGCACCCGCGATTTCCATCCACGTGTTGTTGAAGTAGCCCCGCAAGCCATCCCACGACACCTTAACCGCCTGCAGTAGCGCGGCTTCGTCGTCCAAAAGCCCGGGACAGTGCCGCTCGAGGCTCCGCGCCACCACGCTACCGGGCGACCCCACTGCCAACTCAGCAAGCCGACGCACTTCCGACTCCGTGACCCGCTCCAATCCTCCCTTAACCGCGCGGTTCCACTCGTCGAGTGCCCGCCACACCACCCCCCCGCCCGACCGGCGCGAGTTCGGTTCTGACGCCCGCGACCAAGCTCGCCGGCTCCGCTCCCACGACCCTACCGTTCTCTCGAGCCTCACGATCAGCTCGGGCACTGATCGGGGATGTCGCCGGCGGTCGCGCGCTATCCGCACGCCCATCTCCCTCAAGCCCGCCTTCAACTCTAGCGACGCCCGCCCAGCCACCGCGTCCGGCCGCGCCACGTCGAGCCGCCAGGGATCCACCAGCCTCGACAGGGCGGCCGACGGATGAAAGAACGCCAGGTTCTCCCGCTGATGCCCGATCAGCGACCTGCTGCTTGCCCGACCGTAACTGTGCCCGCTCCCGTGCAAGCGACGCCTCTCGACGTCGTAGCTCATCAGGCCCGCGACCGCGCGGGGCACGGCGCGAAACCGACTGAACATCAGTGCTTTCTCCGGCCTGGGCCCGGTCCATGCCCTGCCGAGCGGCCACCACGGCATCGACGGCGCGACCCACGGCACGGCCATGCTCGCGGCGTCGAACCGCTCCGCGGCCGCCCTCAGCTTGAAATGCGGCCACCGGCGCGGCGCCGCGAACCGATCGCGCCGTTCCTTCGTAAGCAGCAACGACCGGCGCGGCCGCACCTTGCGGTCTCCGTCCGACCACGCCTTCCACGCCTTGTAGTCAGGTCCTAGCATCTGAAGTGGCAACGGAACGCTCGACCAGTAGGCAATCGCCGCACCGGCACTTCGCTTCTCCTCACCGTCTCCTTCGCGGAAGCACCGCACAAGATCCTGAAACACCTGCAGATCGTCCTTGCCGACCGCCGCGGCGAGCCGAACCGCCTCCTGAGGCTTCGCAAAGAGACGCTCGGTCCTCGCGATCACTGGTCTAAGCCGCGCCTCGATGGCCCGCTTGGCCTCCAACGTCCGTTCGCCGAAGGGGTCGGCTGAAACGAGCGAGCGTCGATACGTGCTGAACAGCGTCTCCACTTCGTCCCTCGCCCGCGCGCCCCGCCGTCCGCCCCCGAACAGCCACTCCACCAATCCGTAGAAGTCCGCGTGGTGGCTCGTCCCCGCATCCCACAGGTCTGCGCCTCCGTCGCCGTACATGCGGTACGGCGTCGCCGAGAGCAGCAGCACGGCCGGACCGTCCCGACGCAGCATCCATCGCGCAATGGCTGACGGCCCCTCGGGCCCGAGGATATCCCGGTATCGCTGGAACTCGTCCAGAATCACCAGGTCGGGCCGCACACGCCCCAGACCCGTTTTCGCTAGGACGACCCGGAGCAACTTGATCACCTCCCGCTGCCCGTCCGTCGCAATCCGCCTTCGCAGGTGGCCGGGCAGCGATTGGCGCGGACGCAGTCCCATCTCAGCGCGTAACTCCGCCAGGAATTCCCGCACGAGGCGGGCGCTCGCCTGGCACCCTCGCGATGTCTTCCAGTCCTCCCACCTAGACCACGCCCTTTGACGGAGCCACTCCCCTTCGCCGTGCCCCACCAGCCCCGGATAGCGGCGCCGCAGGATGTTGTGGATCAACGCCCGCTCCCGGGCCGTCCCCGCCCTCGCCCGCCCCCTGCGATCGGGCATGCTCGTGTCTGGCGTCAGCGTATAGAGGTGCAATGGACTCTCGTTCGGCAACTCCTGGGTCGCTACCAACGTCAGCCTGTCCACCTGGCACACCGCGTCCTCCGCTCGCGCGTCTCCCGGCAAAGCCTTCAGCAGGTTTCCCCGGTTCTGCGCCGCAATCGCAAGCGAATTGCAAAGGTAGAAGACGCGCAGCGGTTCGCCGCTCTCCCGTCGCTTCCGGACCAGCATCTTCTCCATCACGCCCCGGGCAACGACCGTCTTTCCCAGACCGACCTCGTCCGCCAACAGGAAGCGCCGCACCGCCCGCCTCGGCTCGAACGCGCGAAGCACCCGCGTGATCGTCCGTCGCTGGAATTCCTTTGGCTCGCTCACTCACCGCCTCGGAGATCTGAGCCCATCGCGCACAACCCCCCACGCGTCCTGGAACCGCTTCAGCGCGTTGGCCGCCTCCTCGTCCTCCTCCAAGGCCGGCTTCGCCGCCGTCGCCCAGTTCTCCAGCACGCGATCTACCTGCGACACCTTGTCCGGATCCCGAATCCACGCCCGCAACACGGACTCCAGAGTCGGAATCGGCGCTAAGGCAAAGCCCGCTTGGTCACCCCGCACCCGGGTCGATTCCCTTTCCGGCCACAGCGACTCCTCCGCCTCGCTGTTGAATTCGTCAAGTATCGACCTTATCCATGCCAGCAGTGCGCGCGGCCCCATCAGCCTGCCTAGGGCCACCCGGTCCCGCTCCACTCCCGGCGGCGGATTCAGCGGCGCGCGCTCCACCCACGACACCCGAACATCGGCGTCCGCTTTCCACTGCAGCTCGAGCACCACGAGTTCAGTCACTTCGTGGGCGTTCGCTTCCGCGAACTCGACTTCGCGCCGGCCCGGTCCCCATGCCACCGCGTCGGCCGCGTCCTGCGCCAGCAGCCGCGCCCGCAATTCGGCCCCATCGTCCTCTCTAGTCGGCGGCGATGGTGTCGCACAGCGCAGCCGTCCCTCGGCGCCCCACCGCGACAGCTCACCGGACCAGGAGCCCGCGATCCGGTTGCGCAGTTCGTCCAGCGCTGCTTCGGCATCCCCCTCTGCTTCCGGATCTTCCACCGCAACCTCCTCGACCGCCACGTCATCGAGCTCGTCCACGAAATCGGCGATTCCATCCCCAACCGATGCCTTCACACGCAGGTGCGCGACCAACTCCGCATTCGACCCCGTCCATCCCCGCCGAGTCAGGTTCGCGCTGCCCAGCCACAGCTCGTCGCCCGAACCGCTGCGCGCCCACACCAGCTTCGCGTGCAAACCCCGATGAACCTCGACGATTTCGTCGGTGCCCGTCTCCTCTGCCTCCGCATCCCCTTCTTCAACGGGCGTCGCCGACTCCATCGTGTGGACGTTCGTGAACGCCTCGAGCGCTTGGCGATCGGCTGCCAGCTTCGCGAGCGTAGCGGGCGTGGTCACCAGATTGCGTTGCGGCGCGGACGTAGCTCCGCCGATAGCCTGCACCACGCCCGCGTTCGCGAAGGGACACAACGCCACGACCCGAGTACTGTCCGCCGGCAGGGCGGGCAGCCCCATCGCCGCATTCCCGTCCGTCCATAGCCGGAACGCCAGCACTTCGTCGACGTCCGCCGGCCAGCTCCAGTGCACTCGGCTCAGTTCCTGCCGCACCTCCTCCGTCCATCCGGGCAACGCCGCGTGTCCGGCGACGATCCCGGCCGCCTCAGCAACCGACCGGTCGGCGGTGTCCACCGTCCGGGAGGGCCGTCCTGTCGCCGTCATCGCGCTGTCCCACGACGTGTCGCGCGTCAGGTTCCGGCTGCCGATCCAGAGCAACCACCGGCCCTGCTCCCCCGTCTCGTCCGCTTCCTCCGGCACGTACCGCACGATGCCCAGCTTCGCGTGCCACGAACGCTTGTTCCCGTCGTACGGGACCTGCCGCACCCACTGATCCGCGACGACGAGCCCGCTCACCGCACCCGGCGGCGGCACCGCCACGCGACCGCCCTGGCAAACCACCCTGAACCTGCCCCGCATCTTCTCGCACGACCGGGCGAGAGAACCCTTCCACATGCGCTCGTCGTCGTCCCCCTCCGCGGCCAACGCCATCGCGACGGCCGCGACGGCAACCAAGTCAGCGGAGTACGACGAGAACAACGCCACGTCTGTTCGCCAGCCGGGCCGCGGCACCAGTTCCTCCAACACCGCGAGACTCTCCGTCTTCCTAAACCCCATGTCCGCTCCCGGCCAGGTCCTGCAACAGACGCCGCACCACCCCCCACCGATAGTCGATCGGCCCCGCCAGACCCCGAACCCCCCACTCGCGTCTGGCGTCCCGGCCCTTCGCCGATCTCGGCAACTTCGACCGCGAGCGTTTCCGCCCGCGCTCCCAGTCCGCCAGCACCCCGTACGCGGTCCGTTCCAGGGGTCCTTTCCGTCTGCCACGACCCATCGTTGAACATCCCGAAGCACGTCCAGCAACCGGCCGTCCAACTGGACGCCGTCAGACTTCATGTCCTCTAACGGCAGACTCGCCGCCCGCACCCCGTGTTTCGCAACCACCGACAGCAGGTGATGCCGATGCAGGTCCGACCCCGCCCCCACGCCGTCATGCTCCCGCAGCGCCTCCACCGCTGCGGCGTACAGTGCCCGCGCGACCGCGGAAAGCGATGCCGCCCCACGCGCCCGCTCGATCGCCCTTCGGTCCCGCTCGTCCGCCTGCGCCGCGATCCGCGGCGACCACAGCTGCGCGCCCTCTCCTGGGTCGACTCCCGCCGACGCAAGCGCTGCCAGCAACGACGGTCTCCGGTCGCACGACCGGGTCGTCTCCGCCAGCCGCGCGCGCAGGAAACCCCGCTCCCGCTCCCGCAACCTGAAGTCCAACGCCCCCCTGCCGCGGAACGCCGGTGGCGCTTCCGGCAATCCACTCACGAACAGGCGAGGGAAAACCGTCAGCTGCCGCCCCTCGTCGTCGGTCACGCGCCGCCCCCGGTGACCCTCCGCCCACTTGTCCCAGTGCCCGAACATCTCCTGGCGCGAAGGCGCGTCGCCGTGCGGCATCGTGTTCAGCACACCCCATTCCCGCAGCGCCACCCAGTAGGCGCTCGAAGGCGGTATCGAGACAGGCCGGTCGTTCGCCGCGTTCTGCACGCCGATCACGCCGAACTCCTCGCCGCTGAGCCGCTTCGCCAGCTGGATCTCGCCCCGCTCGAGTTCCCCGCGCGCCTGCACGGCGGATGTCCTCCCCCGTAGCAGGCTCACGATCTGCCACGGCACGAACAACGCGTATCTCAGCCGCCTCTGCTGCGTCGACGTTCCCGGAAAGAACCGATCCGCATACGCCGTGTGCAGGGCCAGCACGCCGACCTCGTCGCGGACCCCCTCGGTTTGTTGCAGAAGCTGCGCCTCGGCCTTGCTCAACCTGGCGCGCGACAGGGCCGCCCATCCCAGCCTCGGCTCCCGGGGCTTCTCCTCCGCCCCTCCGCTTGCCGTCTCCATGGCGAAAACGCTCCGATTCCTCTCTATCCCGAACGTGCCGACCGCGCGCGCCTCCACGCGACCTCCTTCGCGTCACCCAAGCCTGCGACACCATGGCCCGCAGGCCCCTTGGCCTCGATCGGCGCGCCCGATAACAGCGGATGGAGCAATCGTATCAACGGGTCGCGAAGGTCTCCTTCTGATCGTGCCAGAGACCCGGGGGGAACGTGCTAGGGTCGTTAGTGTCTGCCTCCGATGAAGGAGTTTCCTCCGGGTGTCGTGGATCGGCGAACGAGTCGTCGCGCAGCAGGAGCTGGCCCCTCGCAACGCATGCAGGACGTTCTTTCCGACCGCTCTTGGCGCGCCGCCCTTCAGCTTATCGGTGATCCCTTGAATGATGGAGTTGATGGAGCCGGCACCCAGCCTCGGGTTAGCTCTCGGCACGCAGCCGATCAAGTCTTGGCGCGCGAAAGGCGATCGTCCAGCCGATGTCAGTTCCCGCGCACAGTCCCGAACAAGCTGCCAAACTGGCGTGCGTCCCACGTCTTGGACGTCTGAAGCTGAGTCGCGATCCTAAAGCAGCGACCACCGCCTGAGGCCGGCAACCGAAGAGGGGAACCTGCAGCTTGCCTCGCCCTTTGCGTACCCCTCCATACCCCGCCGGCCGCTGCAAACCGCAAACGTCAGACCTCGACATCAATGCGATCAAGGCACTCCTGAACGTCCCTTACGAAATCCGACAACGACATTTCATCGACGAACTCCTGGAATGGGTCGAGGAGCAGTGACTCACACTGTTCTTTCCGCCGATCTTCGGCGTGCTCTAGTACCTCCGCGCATTGCATTACGACCTTGCTGAGCGACAATTCGGAGAACACCAATTCCCTTGCTTGTGCCGCCTGCACGGCAATCCGATCCTCCGCTGCGATGTAATCCGCCGCAGCCTCCCCAAGGGCAGATTTGTCAATGGCGTCGCGCGCCACCTTCAACTCGGCCGCCACACGATCCGATTCCTCAACGAAGGACTTCACGTTCTCGTCGGCTTCCTCGGCCGCCACGCGAAGGCTCTCGAGCAACTTCTTTTGCTGAACCCGGATGCGATCATTCGTTTCTACGAACGCCTTCACGGCGTCGTTCAGGACGACGAGCATACTTCGGTGCAAGCTGCACGCCCCGGCCAGGCCAATTGCCCTCGGATGAAGGTCCATCAGGTTCTCAAAGTACTTTGCCTCTCGGGCCGAGAGTCGTTTCGCCACTACCACAATCCTCCAAAGTCGCCAGTTTCTTCGCGGCTGTGAGTCCCAAGCATTCTACGCCCATGACACCGCTGTTCCGCCGCGCCTGCCGCGTGCGTGAGTAGTGTCGCGAGGTGTTGGCGTGAGGAAATCCGCGATCCGGCGAGTTGCGGGGCCGGCGAGGGCCGGGGGCCCCCGGGGGGGGGGGTAAGCGTTCGGTCGCGCCCGCTATAGGCCATTGGTAACGGGATTCGACATTCGCTATGGCCGGCCGCCATAGCGTCTCGCAATGCGGAACTGGACCCGGTGGGGCCGATCCCGGCGCGGTTCCGGTGCCTGCGGCGGTGGACTGGCAGCGTCTGTGCAAGCAGACGCTGGAGCATGCTGAGGCTGCGGAAGCGCGGGCGGAGGAGCTGAAGTGGCCGGCGGTGGCCGCACGCACCGAGGCAGGCACGTACCGGGGGCTGTTCCAGAGGCGCCGCAAGCGGCTTGAGGCCGTCGAGCGGGAGCAGGAAGCGCGCCGCCTGGCGAAGGCGCGTCCGTGCTGCAGGCCGAAGTGCGGCGTCTGTACAAGCTGCTCGACGCAGCTGGCGTCGAGTGGGGCCGCTACAGCGTCGCGGGGCTGTGTCGGGAGATCGTGCGGCTGCCCCGGGACGTGCCGCGCGCGGAGCCCCACGCGCGCAAGATCCGAAAGCTGCAGAGACGGCGATCGCGAAGCTGCGCGCGACCCCGGCGGTGCTGTCGAAGGCGCTGCACGGCCGGCGGAGCGAGATGCGCGAGCCGCTGACCAGCGGTCGGCCCCGCGGCTAGGTGCGCGGCGCCTCCGGTTACGGCCGCACCCCGCGGCCTGGACTCGAGGAGCGCGTCGAGGAGCACCAGCCGCCCGCGGCGGCGCGCGGGTGCGCCGGCTGCGGGAAGCCCTACGTGGGGGTGGGTGCGGAGCGGTCGGCGCTGCTCAAGATCGAGGTGAACGAAATGACGGACACGCCTTGGCAATACTCCGTCGAGATACGGTCGATCTCTTGCGTGCAGCGAGAGCCCCGACTCACTCGATCTTCACGGCCCGTTCGATCAAGGACAATGTCGCCAACCCCGGATCGAACTGCTCCACTTGCCCCGTCTCGGCGTCTGGTCCGGTCTCCAAGCCAACCTTGGCCGTGACCGTCGCAGCCAACGTTTCCGCCACGAAACTGTCCATATAGACGACTACCTTCGCGGACTCGTCGCGTGGGTCGCCCACATGGACCACCCACTCGTTATCGCCAACTTGCTGCCAGCTAGACATTGCCGCCCATCGCTTGAGCCACCGCCGTGGCGGCGATCGCCAACGAAACCACCAGAGAACGGATGTTCGCCGTTCTGAGACCATCCAGCCGTCGAACTGAACGTGGTTCTCGGACTGAGATCAGGTTAGTGCCCCTCTGGAGTCCATTCCATCGCGTTCGACCCGGCGAGTCAATCCGGCCGCCGTTGTTCGAGGCGCACGGGTGCGGCCCGTCCAACCAGCAACTGATCCAGTAATCCGCTTTGGACAAACGCCCTCAACTGGTGCCAAATCAAATGGTTGAGATCGCTCTGCCTCGGACAAGCCCTCCCCTACCTAGCCGTTCAGGAAAATTTGTGGCATCTCCTCGCATGAGAGTCTGCAATAGTCCGTTTTACAACGTGGCGTACAGGAAACGGGCTCGGCGCGCTCATCGAGGGGTCTCCCGCCGCCCGAGGAGTTGGTGACCGAGACCGACGCCCGGGACTACACGCTCAAGCAGGTCGGTCGCGTGGACCGTCGCAACGCGTCGGGTCCACCGTCCAAACGTCGGTGGGGCACGCCGAGGTGGCCTCGCCGGAGAAGACCCTTGCTGAACAAGACGCGCGACGGTGCCGCGCGCGCTCCAGCAAGGCGGCTACCTCGTGAGCGGCCGCGCCGCCCCCGCAAGGGCGTACGCAACTGGCCGGGGCGGACTTGGAGCGAGACAGCCAAGCGCGGACGTGACGCTCGCGTTCAGGCCCACGCTTCCATGGATGAGAGGCTCGACGCCCCAGCGATGATCGCGGTGATTCCTCGACCCAACCGCTTGACACACTACGGATTGGGCGGAGACATCCCGACTCGCAGCGCGAGGTCGAGATGCCGCGTGTAAAATGGCCTCATCCTGTTGGCAGAGGCTCGGAGGCTTCCATGGGTGACACCCCGGAACGCCGGGATTTCCAGCAACGCTTCGAGCGGCTGGGGCGCGTGCACTCGGGCGCCCCGTCCCCGAACCGCCTCACCCCGGCCGATTGCGCGAGAGAGAACGCCGAACGCGACGCGCGGGGTGAGCGGGTGGTCGCGCGTCCGTCCGTGGCCCGCCTGCGTGCCCTGCAACGTCGTCTGCGGGCAAGTAAGGCCCCGCCCCCCCGATGACGGAGTGCGCACCTACCTCGATCAGAACCGCCTGACCACGGAGTGCGACCGGCGCTTTCACGCCTGCGATCTCGAACTTGCGGGCGGTGTGGTGCAGGTCGTTCCGGCGGTGGTCGAGCGGCTCACGCCGTTGGTGGCTGTGGGCGCATGGTCCTGGTCCGACCAGCAGATCGCCCGACGGGAAGCGCTCGCCAACCCGGGAGACAGTCCCGCCGGATTGCGCGTGCAACGGTGGTGGTGCCGCCAATGGCAGATCCCGAACGGCCTGTACCGGGTCCGAGCACTGTCTCAGGACGAACACCACGTCGCCCGCCACCTGCTCGGCCCCGGGGGCATACCCGCGGAGTGTTTTCCCCGTGCCGAGGGCGACCTCCTCGAGGACAACGACGCCAACATCGTCGCACAGATCGTTACCGTGGCGGGACCTTGCTGCTGACGAGCGACAAGGCCATGGTGGAAGACGATCTGCTTGAGGATTGGTTCTTGCCGACACCGCAGTGGCAGCGTTCTGGCCGGAGGCCGATGACGCTCCGGCGGACATGGTGAGGGTGGAGACGCTCAGCGGCGTATCCGCCCTCTCGCGTGGTCACTTCCAGACATTCGGTCCGAAACTCAGTGCGTACAGTGAGCAGGACCGCGATATCGAGGCACGTATCGCCCGCGTCAGGGACAACCTGCCCGCGCGGCTGCGGCAGGGGGAGCGTCGCCGTCAATCCATGCTCGCGGGCGAGCCGCTGGCGCCGCTTACCGACAAGGCACTGTCCCGCCCGCACGCCGGCGGTGACAGTCGCTACGACTGGTAGTCGAGGTCCCCGCTCGACGCCCTCCTGTAGCGTGGGTGCGTTCCCGGGCCGGCTTCCGTCACTGCGGGTTGTCCGCGCGGCCGTCGTGGAGGGGGCAACGGTGATGACATGCCACAAATTCCTGAACGGCCAGGTCCCGGACGGTGCTCGGGGAGATGCGGCGGGGTAGCGCTCCCCAGGAGGCGCCGGCGTCAGATCACTCGCCCCTCACGCAGCCCGTCGATCTCCCCGTCCGCGTACCCCAGTTGAAGCATGATCTCGCGCGTGTGTTCGCCGAGCGTGGGTGCCCGCGTGCGCACCGGCGTGTCCGCCTTCGAGAAGTCGACGGGCATGCGGGCCACTGGGGCGGGAGTCGGGAGCCCCGGGTAGTCCGTCGGAACGAAAAACCGCTGGTCGACGACCTGCTCGTTCACGAGGGCTTCGGCGGGCGTGAGCACCTCTCCGCAGGGGATGCGGGCCGCTTCCAGCTCCGCCACGACTTCCGCCGTGGTCCGCTCGCGTGTCCACGCGGACATGCGCTCGCTGATCTCCGCTGCCTGCTCGCCCCGCGTCTCGTCCGTCGCGTAGCGCGCATCGGTAAGCCAGCGGTCCTCGCCCATCAGCCGCGCCCACCGCTCGAACAGCGGGTCGCCCACCACCGAGACGAGCACCCAGCCGTCGCGGGTGGGGAAAACATCCGACGGCGCGGCGGTCTGGCCGCGATTGCCGCTCGCCACCCGGTTCTTCCGCAGGATGGCTTCCTCGATCAGCGGCCCGTTGGCCACCGTCAGGGCCGAGGCCAGCAGGCAGCCCTCCACGTGCTGGCCCTCACCGGTCTTCATCCGATGCATGTGGGCCGCCAGCGTGGCGAAGGCGTTCAGCGTGCCGGTCGTGTAATCGACGTAGGGGAAGTAGTTCTTCATCGGCTCGTCCGGATGGCCGGTCATGTGCATGTTCCCGGACATCGCCTGTGCCACGCCGTCGAAGCCGACGCGATTGGCGTAGGGCCCGCCCGAGCCGTAGGCGGTGCTCGTGGTCAGTACGATGTCCGGCTTCACGCGCGTCAGGCTCTCGTAGTCGAGCCCCATGGCCGTGACGGTCTCCGGCGGCAGGTTGGCGATGACGACGTCCGCGGTCGCGACGAGCCGCTGGAGCACGTCCTGGCCGCCGGGTTTGCGCGGGTTGAGGGTGAAGCCCCGCTTGTTGCGGTTGAGCGCCATGAACAGGGAACCCTGGCCGTCCGGCGTGACCGGGGCCGTGTAGCGGTCCTCGCTGCCGTCCACCTTCTCGACGCGGATCACGTCCGCGCCGAGGTCCGCCAGCAACATGCCGCAGAACGGACCCGCGATGTAGCGTCCGAAGTCCAGCACGCGCGTCCCTTCGAGAATGGACATTCTGCCTCCCCTGCCATCGACCGAGCGGCGATGTTATGCCGCGCCCGCCACCGGGCGCCACGCGGCGAAAGGTATGCTTGCCGGTTCCGACCCGGAAATGAGCGAAAGATGACCGACTACAACACCATCCTCCTGGAGCGGCTCGGCACGGACGACCGGCTCGCGCGCATCACGCTGAACCGGCCCGAGAAGATGAACGCCCTCACCGGCGAGCTCTTCTCCGAACTCAGCGACTGCCTGCACGACCTCGAGGCCGACCAGGACTGCCGCGTGATCATCCTGCGCGGCGCGGGACGCTGCTTCAGCGCCGGGTACGACCTGACGCCGGGGCGCGAGCGGCGCGGCGAACGCACCTACCGGACGCAGGACGACAAGCGCCGCGTGCTGATGATGAACATGCGCACGTCCATGCAGCAGATCACGGACGTGCAGATGTACCTGTGGAACATGGCGAAGATCACGATCGCGCAGCTGCACGGCTACGCCCTGGCGGGCGGCTGCGAGCTGGCCATGATGACCGACCTCGTGGTGGCCGCGGACGACACCCAGATCGGCCACCCGGGGCTCCGCGGCCTCGGCACGGCACGCAACGGCAACATCTGGCCCCTGGTCATGAGCATGCGCAAGGCCAAGGAGTACTACTACACGGGCGACAACCTGACCGGCGCGGAAGCGGCCGACATCGAGATGATCAACTACGCCTGGCCGAAGGAGGACCTCGAGGCGAACACGATCGCCTTCGCCGAGCGGGTCGCCAACGGGTCCGCGGACCACCTCGCCGTGCTCAAGCTCACCATGAATCGGTTCTACGAGAACATGGGGATCTACTCGTCCGTGCGCAGTGCTACGGAGCAGGACGCCCTCGCGCAGATGACCGAGTGGACCTACACCTTCGGCGAAGCCGTGCGTGAGAAGGGGCTGGGGGAGGCCTTCCGCGAGCGGGACGCGCCCTACCGCGGCAACGAGGGGTTCCGGGGCAAGACCGACTGAAGCGCTCGGCGGGCCGGTCTCAGGCCACGAGCGTCCGGGCGTACCGCAGGGCGCCGGCGAGTCCGGCCCCGTCGTCGAGGACGAGCGCGGTGCCGATGTCGCGCACGTAATCCGTCATCCGGCCGCGTTCCTCGAAGCGCCGCCGAAAGCCGCTGCCGGCCAGGAAGTCCGCGAGCCGCGGGAGGATGCCGCCGCCGAGGTAAACGCCGCCCCGCGCGCAGCCGGTCACGCACAGCGCCCCCGCCGCGTTGCCGAGGACGGCGCACCAGGTCTCGAGGGTCTGGTGACACACCGGATCGGAGAGCGTCAGGCCGCGCGCGGTAATCTCCTGCGGAGTCAGCTCCTCGGCCGCGGCCCCCCACACCGCGCACACCGCCCGGTACAGGTTGCCGATCCCCGGCCCGGACAGCACGTCCTCCCAGGAGACATACCCCAGCTCGGCGGCCAGCGCGCCGAGGATTTCCTGCTCGAGGGGGTCCCCCGGCGCGAGTGGGGCGTGCCCGCCCTCGGACGGATGGACGCTTCCGTCCGCCGTGACGAGCGCCATGCCGAGGCCGGTGCCCGGCGCGACCACGGCCCGGGCGCCAGCTCCGAGGGCTCCGCCGAGCGCACGCAGAGAATCGTTGCCGAGGTGAGGTACTTCGGTCCCCAGCGCCACCAGGTCGTTCACGAGGACGACCCGCTCGATGTCGAGAGCGGCGGCGATGGTCCTCTCGTCAAACACCAGGACCCCGTTCGTCAGGCGCGCCCGACCGTCCGTAACGGGTCCTCCGACCGCGACGCAAAGGACCTCCACCGCCGCATCGCCCAACCCGGCGGCCACCAGCGCGACCGCGTCCTCGCAATCCCCGGTGGCGCAGGTGCGCTCCCTCCCCGCCCCGTCGGGGTCCACCACGCGGAACCGTGCCCGCGTGGCGCCAATGTCGGCACCCGCGATGACGCCGTGCGTCACGGCGGCAGGATCCGCAGGTCCTGCAGCCGGCGCAGTTGGCCTTCGAGCATGACCTCGGTGTCGATGCAGTCGCCGAAGCCCGCGTGGCGGATCTTGACGGTCGAGAGCAGGGTGTCCTGGCTGCCGTGCAGACCGAACACGGCATCCGCGAACTGCCACGACGACCCGATGAGAGCATCCATGCCGTAGCCCGCCAGTCCGTGCTTCCGCGTCATGTCCTCCCACCTCTCCGCGTGTCGGGGCATCGTCTCGACGAGCGAGGCCGGCTCGTCGTCACCAACCTCCATGTCGAAGACCGCAGCGACGGTCGGCCATACCGAGCGCCACACCAACTGGTCGCCGTTGGTGACGTTGAACGTCTCGTTCCGGCTCTCCTCGGCATGGGCCGCCCACCGGATCGCGCGGCCGAGAAGCGCCGCGTCCGTCGCTTCGGTGATGCACGGCTCCCCGCCCGGAAAGGACAACGGCCTGCCGCATGCGCGCTGGACGGCCGCGTACACGCCGATCGCCATGGTCATGTTCATCGGGCTGCCGACGGCGACGCCGCAGACGATCTGGGGACGCAGGATCGTGAACGCCCAGCCGCCGCGCGCGGCCCGCTCCCGAGCCAGGTCTTCCTGCACCCAGTAGAAGTTCGGACCCGCGTGCCGCGGGTGGTGCTCCTTGCCGGGATTCCGCATCGGGCCCAGGTGAGCGCCGTAGGCCTTCGTGCCCTGCAGGAGCGTCAGGTGTTCGGACGGCTCGACGAAATCGAGGACGTTCGTCAGCATCGCGAGGTTGGTCGCGATCTGCCGCTCGTCGCGCCAGCCCGCGATCAGTTCCGGGCGTTCGTAGAGCGCCGTGTAGACGATGTGTGTCACCCCGGAGAGCCCGGAGAACGCCGCGCGGCAGGCGGCCCGGTCCGTCAGGTCCACCGGCAGGAAATCCGCGCGGGTGGGGAAGTCCGGCGCGCGGCGGGAGACACCGATCAGCTCGCAGTCCGCATCGGCCATGGCCTCGAGCACGCCCCGGCCGACCAGGCCTCGGGCGCCGATGACGAGCATCTTCATGGGCACGGAGCCGTCATCGGTAGGCCGCGGCCTGGATCTCGTAGAGCTCGGCGTACTGGCCGCCGGCCGCCATCAGGTCGTCGTGGGCGCCGACTTCCACGACGCGCGCGCCGTCCATGACCACGATGAGGTCCGCCATGCGCACGGTGCTGAAGCGGTGGGAGACGAGCAGCGTGATGCGGCCGTTCGGCGCCTCGCCGCCCGTGCCGCCGCGGGCGGCGCTCGCGTAGCGCTCGAACAGCGCGTGTTCGGTCTCCGCATCGAGGGCCGCGGTCGGCTCGTCGAGCACGAGCAGCAGCGGTTCGTCGCGCATGAATCCCCGGGCCAGCGAGAGCTTCTGCCACTGGCCGAAGCTGACCTCCACACCGTCAGGCCACGTCGGCCCGAGTTGGGTTTCGAGGCCCTCCGTCAGGGCGGCGACGACGTCCTCCGCACCGGCCCTTCCCACCGCGGTTTCGACCGCCGGCCGCTCGTCCATGCGCCCGGCGTCACCCACCCCGACAGTCCGCCGGGCCTGGAACTCGAAGCGGAAGAAGTCCTGAAAGGCGCCGGCGAGCCGGTTGCGCCAGGCCGGCGCGGCAACGCGGGCGAGGTCCATGCCGTCAACCAGGATGCGTCCCTGGTTGGGCTCGTACATCTTGCAGAGCAGCTTGACGAGGGTCGTCTTGCCCGCGCCGTTCTCACCGACGAGGGCCACGACGCTGCCTGCCGGCAGCCCCAGGTCGACATCCTTCAGCACCAGTTCGGTCGTGCCTGGATAGGCGAAGGAGACGTTCTCGAGGACGATGCCCTCCCCGATCGCCGCCGGCGCCGACAGCGTCGCGCGTTCGGTCTTCGCCGCAGCATAGTCCTCGAGCCAGGCCATCCGTTTCGAGCCGTCCATCCAGATACCGCGCAGGAAGCCGATCTCTCCCACGGTGGCGCCAATATAGGCGGACAGCCGGGACCCCGCCGCCAGCACCAGGAGCACCTCGCCGGGCGTGGACTCTATCCCGTAGGCCACGAAGACGACGGCGCCCACGAAACCCGCCCCGAAGACCGCCCACCCAGCCGTGTGCCAGGCCGCGCTGACCCAGCGCGCCGAGGCGACACGGCCGTACCACCCCTCCCAAGCCGTGCGGCGGTCGCGGACCAGCCGAGGCCCGATGCCGGCGACGCGGACTTCCTTGCCCGGCGGCGCCGTGGTCGCCGTGTCGAAGAGATGCCGGGCGAGCCGCTGCGACTGCGCGCCGGCCTCCTCCGCCGCGCGCTCCACCGCCGGCCGCCAGGTCGAGGTCAGCACGGTCGGCAGCGCGAACACCGCGAGCAGCGCGAGGGCCGGATGGATCGATACGAGCAGGACAATCGTGACCCCGAGGCGCAGCACCCAGCCGCAGGTCGTGAAGAGCGACATGTACATGTGGTCGAGCACGAACACCTGGTCGCGCAGGATGGAGAGGCGGTCCAGGTAGTCCGGGCGCTCGTGGTGTTCCACGGTCGCGACGCTGGCCTGCAACTCCGCGACGTGGGATTCCAGCGCGATCGTGACGCGGTCCCGAAAGCGCCGCTGCGTGCGGTCGCTCACCACCCGCAGCACCCAGGTCATCGCCGCGGACACGGCGAGTCCTCCCGCGGCCACCGCCACCAGGGTCGGCGCGTTACCGAGCAACCCGTCCGCCAGGAACTTCAGCCACAGCGCCATCAGGGCGTCCGGGAGCGCGGCGAGCAGCGACAGTGTGAACGCCACCGCCAGCAGCGTCGGCTCCGCCGCGTAACCGCGCTTCAGCGCCCGCCACATCGACGGCAGAGCGGCCGGCAGATCGTCGAGTGCGGTCTTCGCGTCAGTCGAGGACATCGAGGCCCTCCTCGTCGTCGAACCGCTGCGCCTGGAGGTCGAACATCGTCCGGTAGCGTCCGTTCGCGGCCATCAACTCGTCATGCGTGCCAAGCTCGACGACACGACCGTGTTCCAGCACGCAGATGCGGTCGGCGTGGCGCACCGTCGAGAAACGGTGCGAGATCAGGATCGTCGTGACGTCCCGCGTCGCCGCCAGGATGCGGTCGAATATTTCGGCTTCACCCCGGACATCGAGCTGCGCGGTCGGCTCGTCGAGGAGGACGACCCCCGCGCCCTGCCGCACCGCGGCCAGCGCCCGGGCGAGCGCCACGCGCTGCCACTGGCCGCCGGACAGGTCCGTGCCCCCGTCGTAGCCTCGCGCCAGCACGGTGTCGAGTTCCGCCAGGCGCGCCGCTCCGGCCTCTTCGAGCGCCTCCCGGACGACCTCGTCCGACGCGCCGCCCGGGGCGACGTTGTCCCGCAGCGGCAACTCGAACCGGACGAAGTCCTGGAACACCGCGGTGACGCGCTCGCGCCACGGCTCGATGCCGATGTCACGCAAATCGACGCCATCGACCTCGATCGCGCCCTCCTGTTGCTCATACAGGCGGCACAGCAGCTTGGCGAGCGTCGTCTTGCCCGCGCCGTTCTGGCCGACGATGGCGAGGGAAGACCCCGCGGGAATGGCGAGATCGAAGCCGTCGAGCACCACCTGTCCCGTGGACGGGTAGGCGAACTTCACGTCGCGGAAGCGGATCTCGCGCCCCGGCATGCCCTGCGCCCGCGCCGCACCCGCCGTCAACGCGCCCGCATCGGCCATCGACTCGCGCAGACGCAGCACGGCCGCCGCCGGCGCGGACGCCCCATCGAGCGCCCAGGACAGGCCGCCGAAGGCGATCATGCTGGTCGCGAACGCCGCTGCCGCGAAGGTGACCATCGCATCAAGCGCCAGCTCGCCCGCGTTCGCATCGACCGCCATGGACCAGAACACGAGGACATTCGCGGCCAGCACCACCGCCAGGCTCGTCGCGACCGGCCGCTCGCGCAGTTTCGTCGCTTCCCAGCGCAGATCATGGAGCTGCTTGCGATGACGGCGGAAGCGTTCGACGATCCAGCCCCCGAGGCCGAACAGGCGCAGTTCCTTGGCCGACGGCGCATCGACCGCGAGCCGGTAGGCGTAGTCCGCGTGCCGCTGCGCTTCGCGCACTTCATCCGTGTTGCGGTCCCGCCAGACCCCGCTCTCGCGCAACAGCCAGTGCGTCAGCAGCCACGCGCCGCCCAGCAGCAGCGGCGCCCACCACGAGTACGCCGCGAGCACGGCCGCGGAGGTGAGCCCGGCAAGGAGTTCCACGAGGCCCGCGGCGATGAAGTCCATCGAGATCGACAACGGCGGACCGCTGATGCCGAGGTCGAAATCCCGCGCCATCGTCAGGTCGTTGGTGAGTTCCGGATCCTCCAGGTGCCCCATGCCGGGCGGCGTGACGCAGGCCACGGTGAGGCGGTCGTGGAGCCATGCCGCCGTGGCGCTGCCGAGGTTGGCGCTCGCCGCCTGGTGAAGCGGCGCGAGCACCTGCAGCAGCACGAAGACCGTGCCCACCAGGGCAAGCGGAGGCACGAGGTTCTCGCCCGCCTCCACGGCCCCGACGAGCAGGCCCATGGCGATGGCGAAGAGCGCCGGGAGCGTGCCGCGCACGACGAGCAGCGTCCACCAGAGCGCCGCCAGGAGGGGGTGGGCGCGCGGCAGCACCGTCAGGAACTTCCATTCCTGACGGGAGGTCAGGCGGGCGAGCATCGCGGAACCGTGGCTTATCGGCTGCCCGAGGTCAAGGTCCGGCAAGCGGCCCGATGACCGCTTCGGCGAACTCGTGCAGCATCGCCATCTCCTGCTCCTGCTCGAACCAGCCGACGTGGTGCCAGAGGAAGAACTCGCTGATGCCGAAGGTGTCCTGCAAACGCCCCACGTGGTCGAGGACTTCCTGGCGGGAGCCCATCCAGAGCCGGCCCATCGGGACCGTGTAGGGCGGCGCGTTGTAGGCGAAGTCGAAGAGCCATTCGAAGCCCTCGTAGAGGTCCCGCGTCTCGGCCGGCGTGCGGCCCATCACCAGGTGGCCGCCGAGCGCCAGCATGTCGTCGGGACCGATGTCCCGCCCATGATCGCGAGCTTCCTGGAGGCAGACATCCAGCGTCAGCGGGATGAAGTGCTCCTTCTCCTCGTTGAACATGCCCATCATCTTGCCGCCTTCCCGGGCCCAGAACTTCGCGGTCCCCATGCTGTAGCTGAACGGAGCATAGACCGGGGGGTGCGGATCGTCCTGGAGCGGTCTCGGGACGATGCCGATCTCCTTCAGGCGCCCGTCCGCCGTAACCGAGTCGGGCGACCAGGCGGTGGTCGGATTGAACTCCCAGGGCATGTCCGGCGGCGCCTCCCAGAACTCTCCACGGAGCGACACGGTCTCCTCGGTCCAGAGCGCCTTCACCAGCCGCCAGTTCTCCTCGAACGCGCGGCGGTTGCGCAGGTCGGCCTCCGACTTGTCCGAGTGCGTGGACGTGATCCCGAGGTGCTGCCCGAAGGTGCCCGTCCAACGGGGCGTGTTGCCCCGGGAGAACCCGGCGAACATGCGGCCGCCCGTGAAGTGATCGAGCATCGCCAGATTCTCCGCCAACTGGATCGGGTTGACGGCGGTGAGGTTCATGCCGAGCTGGCCGACGCGCATGCACTCGGTGTGCTGGGCGATGTAGTAGTCCCAGAACAGCGGGTTGGTGGTCGTCTCGATCCCTTCGACCTGCAGGTGCTGCTCGGTCAGGCAGAAGCCCGTGTAGCCGAGGGACTCGGCGAACTGCATCTGCGTCTTCATGTTCGCCATCAGGGCCTGGAAGCGCGCCGGATCCGAACCGGCCCGGTCGACCTGTTCGCCCCGGGAGCGCATGTACGGAATCGCGAGAATCACGAACTGCATGGGGGAGTCTCCCTGCCGACACCCGGCGACGACACAACACCCGGTCCGGTTGATGCGTCAGGCATCAACCGTCTAGCATCCTGCTGCCACATCTGCACCATCAGGCCGATGAGAACGACCGTAACGCTGGACGACGACGTGATCGCGAAGCTGCGCGACCGCATGCACGCCTCCGGCGCAACCTTCAAGGAAACGCTGAACACCTGCCTGCGGCGCGGCCTCGAACAACCGACCGACGACGAACTGGCCAAGCCCTTCAGCATCGAGGCCCGGCCCATGGACCTGCGCCCCGGCATCGACCTCGACGACATCCATGGACTCCTCGACGGCGACGCCCGTCGATGACCACGCTCGTCGACGCGAACATCCTGCTCTACGCCTACGACGCGAGCAGTCCCCATCACCCCGCCGCGCGAAGATGGCCGCAGGCCGAGATTTCCTCGGGCCGCCCGGTGCGACTGGCACTCGTCACACTGCTGGCGTTCGTCCGGATCGCCTCCGACATCCGCGTATTCGCCAAGCCCTTGAGCGCGACCGAGGCCTGCAACATCGTGGAGTCGTGTGGCTGGCCGCACCGAACGTCTCGATGCTGGCCCCCGGACCTCGCACCTGGCAGCAGCTCGCGTCCCTCTGTGCAGACGCGCAAGCGCGGGGGGCCCTTGTCATGGATGCCCACCTCGCTGCGCTGGCACGGGAGCATGGAGCGGTGATCGCGACCGCCGATCGCGACTTCCGCCGTTTCGCAGGCATCCGCACCACGAATCCGCTCGAAGAGAAGCCCGTGTAGAGCGTGCATGGTGGCCCCCCGCCCCCGCGTCGGCGCGAGACAACGGCGGGATGGCACCTACCTCGGCCCGCCAAGGACGTTGCCCTCCACATATTCCAGCACGCTCTGCTGAAAGTGCGTGACCGGCCCCTCCGCGCCCGGCCCGTCGGCGAGCGGCCCCACCTCGAACTTCGGCGAGTGCAGGTTGCGCTGGATCTTCTCGCAGATCCACATGTCCTCGATCTGGAAGTCCCCGGACTCGAGCGGATGGGTTTCGAGATCGCGGAGACGCACGACCCGAGGGGCGCCGGAGGCGGCGAACCGGCCCCCGGAACCCTCGGGCGCCCAACTCATGGAGCGCATCCGGGTGGTCTCCGGGTCGACCGGCTCGAGGATCGACACGGAGAAGCCCCACGGGTTCGGCGTGAAGATGGTGAGCGGGAACAGCATGACCACCCCGGGGTACGTGGGGGATTCGTGCCCGGGGAGTCGTCGGGCGCCGGCGCCGTCCACCAGCTCCTCGGTCAGGATGCTGTTCGACAGGGGCGGCCCATCCCGCTCCGTCGAATACCAAACCGCGTGCCGGCCCACCCGGCGCCAGACGTTGCGGTCCGGATAGAGCGGACCCAGCGTGCGGTCGTGGAGGTAGCCCAGGTGGTAACCGTCCACCGCGTTCTCGTAGAAGACCTTCCAGTTGCATCCCATCTCGTAGCTCGTCTCGCCCGCGAAGACGAGGCTGCCGTCCCCGAAGTCGTGCGGCCAGGCGTGCGTGTCGAGCCCGGCGATCCAGGTGTCGAAGGACTCCGGCGGCTCAGGGTGGGGATTCACGTAGACCATCCCCCGGTGGACGCCCACAGACGCGGGGTGGAGCGACAGGCGCTCCTTCGGGACGGAGCCGAAACACGCGTCCTCGTCCGGAACCGTGCGCAGGGCTCCCGACATGGCGTACGTCCACCGGTGGTACGGGCACCGGATAACCTTGCCCACGTTGCCCTTCCCCTCCACGACCTCGCAACCCCGGTGCCGGCAGACGTTGTGGAACGCCCGCAGTTCACCGGCGTCGTCGCGCAGGACGAAGATCTGCTGGTCCAGGACGCGCGTGGTCAGGAAGTCCCCCGGCTCGGCGAGGTCCGCCGCGAGGCCCGCCCACACCCAGCAACGGTCGAACAGGGTCCCGCGTTCGCGCTCGAGCCACGCCGCGTCGAGGTAGGAGTGCCTGGGCAGAAGCTGCCGCGGCCGCTCGTATTCTCGTGTCATGCCCTCTCTCCCAGTCCTTCCAGCAGGGTGCGCACCGCCAGCGTCGCGGCATCCGCCGCCGCGACGCGTCCGCGCGCCGTCTCGTTCCAGGCGGTCCAGACCAGTTGGTCGATCTGACCGACCACCCATGCCGAGGGGACGTCCGCAGCGATGTCCCCCTCGGCCTTGAGGTCCGCCACCAGCGCCGCGACCCAGTCGAGCTGCGCACGGTAGCCGGCGACGGCCTCCTCGTCGACGACGGATTCGCGCTGGAGGAAGCTGTAGCGGTCCCCCAGCGGAATCACGGCCTCGAACATGCCGCGTAGCCGTTCCCGGGCGCTCGCCCCGGGGGCGACCAGGACGCCGACCGCGGCGCGCATCTCGTCGAGACAGGTTTGCGCCACCTCCGCGAGCAGGGCCTCACGCCCCTGGAAATGGCGGTGCAGGGTCGCTCGCCCCACGCCGGCCCGTGCCGCCACTTCTTGCAACGAGGCGCCCGGGTTGACTGACCAGAGCCGGATGGCCGCATCGACGATCGCCCGCCGCGCGGTCGGTCGCAGCGCTTCGCTGCGCTCAGGCCTCACGTGCTCTCGCTCCCGGCTTCGCCTCGCCCAGCGCCGTGAGGTGCTCCAGGTGTTCGCCGCGGCTCAGCCGGTAGAAGCGCAGGGCCGCTACGGAAGCCACGTACAGGAAGGTGAGCAGCGGCCCGTACCACCAACCCAGGCGCGCGATCATGTCGCGGTCGAGCGTGGCGATCTCTCCGGCGGTGGGGAAGTCGATAAGCGTCAGCACGAGGCCACCCATCCAGACGCCCATCCCGCCGGCGACCTTGCCGGCGAAGGAGAGCGTGGCCATGACGAGACCCTCTTCGCGCCGGCCGACCGCCACGGCGCGGGCGTCGACCACGTCCGCCACCATCGACGCCGCCAGGGCGGCTGTCATCACCGCCAGGACGACCTGCGCCACGCCGAGGACGACCAGCAGCGGGAACCGGAACGGGTGGTCCCCAGGCGGGAAAGCGCCGACCAGTTCGAGGAACACGGGCCCACAGACCACGAAGATGGCGAGCACGGAGAGCTGGATGAGCCGCGCCTTCTTGTCGCTGCCCTGGATGACGCGGGGGAGCAGTGCGATGGCGATCGGCGGGGCCACGAGTTGCGCCGCCAGGATCGTCCGGATGCCGTCGCTGTCCAGGCCCCAGAACCACGGCTGCATGTACGCCCACAGGGCGCTGGAGGTGCCGCCGGCGGCCGCACCCAGCACGGTGCTCGCCACCAGCACGACAAGGTTGCGGTCCCGGAGCGTCGTCACGATCTCGGCAAGTGGCCGCGCCCGCGCCGGCCCGCGACGCGGCGGACGGGCGAGCGCCGGGATGTGCCGATGCGTCGCGACCGCGGCGACCGTGTAACACAAGCAGATGGCGACCGCGGCCACGAGGCCCGCATCCTCGTAGCCTTCCCGGCGCAGCACCCCCGCCCCGTCCGGGTACTCCGGCGTGTCGGCCAGCCACCAGGCGTACATCGCCACCGAGATGAGCGTCCCGAAGAACCAGGCCGCCGACACTGAGTAGTTCATCAGCCGCGTGCGCTCGTCGTAGTCCGGCGCCAGTTCCGGCAGGAGCGCGTTGAAGGGCACCGAGTGCATCGTCAGCGACAGCCGCAGGCCGATGGTGAAGGCGAGCAGCCACGCGAACGTGCCCGCCTCGGACAGTTCCGGGGGGACCCAGAGGCAGTAGTAGCAGACCGCGACCGGAATGACGGCGGCATACAGGAAGGGGTGGCGCCGCCCGAGCCGCGTGCGGACGCGGTCCGACCACCGCCCGACCAGGGGATCGGACACCGCATCGAAGACGAGCGCCAGCAGCAGGGCGAACCCCGCCAGCGCCGGATCCAGCCCGACCACCTGGCTGTAGTAGATGAGCAGGAAGTAGGCGATCCCGTTGCTCACCATGCCCCCGGCGGCACCAGAGGAGGCGAAAGCGGGACCGTTGGAAGAGAGACGCATCAGGATGTCACCGTTCGAGACTAATTTGTCTTATTCGAATCTGTCCTGTCAACCCCACGTTCGCCACCACCACGCGCCGCGGCGGGGTGATACGATCCGGGCCCTTGGCCAAGGGGGAAGTTTGACCGTGACCATCCTGGACGACGCACGAATCCGCATCCACCGATGGGCCCGCGCCGTCCCGTGGCTGCTCGCCGCGGCCGGCCTGGCGAGCGTCGAGGCCGCGGCGCAGCAGAGCGCCAGCGCGACCCTGCACGCCTGTGACGGCGGCGCCCCGATCGGTACGGCCTCCTTCCGGGAGCGGCCATCCGACGAGGGCATCAAGCTCGTCGAGGTCGAGGTGCGGGTCGAGGGATCCGCGATGACCGAAGGGCCACACGCGGTCCACATCCACGAGACGGCCGCCTGCGATCCCTGCGGGGCGGCACAGGGACATTTCGACCCCGGCCCGAACAGCAACACCAACCCCGACGGCAACCACCCCTTCCATTCCGGCGACCTGATCAACCTGGTGGTCGACGCCTCCGGCAGCGGCGCCATGACGACCACCACTTCCCGGGTGACCATCTCGCCGGGACCGCTGTCCATCCTGGACGAGGACGGCAGCGCCCTCATCATCCACGTGGGCGCCGATACGTACTGCCCCGACGGAGTCGTGGCGGGTTGCGCCGGCGGCGCACGGGCCGCCTGCGGCATCATCGAGGTCGATTAGGCGTCACCGTGCACGACCGGTAGGGCTTTGCGTTACATCCTCCTCCTGTCGGCGGCGGCCCTGCTGGCCGGCGCCGCCGACGCCAGGGTGCTGCGCATCGGCAACGGCGGCGAACCCGAGACCCTCGACCCCCACCGCTACAACCTCCGCCTCGAGGAGACGATCCTCAACGACCTGTTCATCGGGCTGACCACCTTCGACGCGCACGGCAACATCGTCCCCGGCGCGGCCGAGCGCTGGTCCGTCTCCGAAACCGGGCTCACCTGGACGTTCCAACTGCGGGAGGAAGGGAAGTGGTCCGACGGACAGCCGGTCACGGCACGGGATTTCGTCTACGCGTTCCGGCGCCTGCTCGACCCGCGCACCGGCGCGAGCCTCGCGCACTTCATGTACCCGGTCGCGAACGCGGCGGCCGTCAACGCCGGTGAACGTCCGCCCGAGGCGCTCGGCGTCCAGGCGCTGTCGGAGCGGACGCTGGTCGTCGAACTCGAACGACCGTTCCCGTTCTTCGCCGAGCGGCTCATCTACCCGACGGGTTATCCCGCGCCTACCCATGCGATCGAGCGCCTGGGCGACGGCTGGGTGAAGCCAGGCAGTATGGTTTCGAACGGCGCCTTCGTCCTCGAGGACTGGCAACCGCACGCACACATTGATCTGCGACCCAACCCACACTTCCATGACGCCGAGTCCGTCGCACTCGCAGGCGTACGCTACCTGCCCACCGCCGACTCATACGCCGCGTTCAACCGTTATCGCACCGGCGAGATCGACGCCATCGGCGATTTTCCTTCCGGCGAGATGGACTGGGTGCGGGAGCATCTCCCCGACCACCTGCGCCTGACGCCGCTCGTCTCGATCATGTATCTCGTGTTCAACGTAACGGCGCCTCCGTTCGACGACGCACGAGTGCGCGAGGCCCTCGGCATCGCCATCGACCGGGAACTCCTTACGGGACGCGTGATGCAGAGCGAGGAGGTGCCGAGCCCGTCCCTGGTGCCGCCGATCGTGCCGGGATACACCAGCGCGGTGACGGTCGCAGAAACGCGCCCGGAACGCCTCGAACGCGCCCGGCGGCTGCTCGCGGAAGCGGGCTACGGGTCGGACAACCCCCTCGACGTCACCCTGCGTTACATCAGCGGCGTCGAGTCCAAACGCGTCCAGGTGGCCATCTCGGCGATGTGGAAGGACGTCGGGGTCACGACCACCCTGCACCACACCGAACTCAAGAGCCACTTTGCGGACCTTCGCCAAGGGGACTTCGAGGTGGCGCAGGCCGGATGGTTCGGCGAGAACAACCCCGAGCATTACCTGAACCTGCTCGTGTCCGATACGGGGGACGTCAACTACGGACGGTTCGCGTCCGCGGCGTTCGACGCGCTGATGGACCGGGCATACGCGGAAGCCGACCTGGAACGGCGCCTCGAGCTGTTGCGGGAAGCCGAGTCGGTCGGACTCGCGGAACACCCGGTCACGCCGCTCTATGCCGTGACGATCCGCGGCCTCGTGAACCCGCGCATCGGCGGCTGGCATGCGAATCCGCGGAACGTTCATGGAGCGCGTTACCTTTACTGGAAGTAGCGCGCGGTGACACGCTACCTCGCCGGACGCCTGCTCGCCTCGCTCGTCACGCTCTGGGCGGTCGTCACGGTGGTGTTCTTCCTCCTCCGCGTGGCCCCTGGGGGTCCCTTCGACGGAGAACGTCGCCTCACTCCCGAAGTCGAAGCGAACCTGCGGGCCGCCTACCACCTGGACGAACCGCTGCTGGACCAGTACGCGCACTACGTCGGCATGCTGCTGCGCGGCGACCTCGGCCCGTCGTTCCGCAGCAAGGACTTCACGGTAGGAGAACTCATCGCCGGCGGCCTGCCCGTAAGCCTCACGATCGGCGGTCTCGCCCTCGCCCTGGCGGCCGGCCTCGGCGTCGCGGCCGGCACGGGTGCGGCGCTCGCGCGCGACGGTCCCCGCGACCGCTGGCTCACCTTCGCGGCCACGGCCGGCCTCGCGTTCCCCCCGATCGTGGTCGCACCCCTGCTGGTGCTGATCTTCGCGGTCGTCCTCGGCTGGCTCCCTGCCGGGGGCTTCACCTCGCCCGCCCACGTCGTCCTGCCCGCGGTCGCGCTCGCCCTGCCTTACCTGGCGGCATTCACCAGGCTGACCCGTGGCAGCGTCGCGCAGACCCTCGCCTTGCCACACGTGCGCACGGCAATCGCCAAGGGCCTGCCTACCCGTCGCGTCGTCGTGCGGCACGTGCTGCCGACGGCGCTCATCCCCGTCGTCTCCTTCCTCGGTCCCGCCGCGGCGGCGCTCCTGGCGGGCTCGATGGTGATCGAGGAGGTGTTCTCGCTGCCGGGCCTCGGACGCTACTTCGTGCAAGGGGCGCTGAACCGCGACTACACGCTGGTGATGGGTACGGTCGTGGTCTACGCGACGGCGATCCTGGCGTTCAACCTGGCGGTCGATCTCCTCTACACGCGACTCGACCCGCGCATACGGCTGGGCCGCACTAGGCTGGGCCAATGAAGGAACTCCTTCACGACGCCGTGTTGGGCAGCGCCTGGACACGCGCGTCCTTCGTGACGCTCTGCGGCGTGGTGGCTTTAGCGCTCCTGGTGCCCGCGGTGTCGCCCTGGGCGCTCGACGACGTCGACTGGGACGCCATCGACCAGGCCCCGAGCGCTTCGCACTGGTTCGGCACCGACGGCGCCGGCCGCGACCTCCTGACGCGCACCTGGTCCGGCGGTCGCGTCTCCATCGCGATCGCGCTCCTGGCCACCGCGGTCAGCGTCCTCATCGGGGTGCCGTACGGGGCCGTCGCGGGGCTTCTCGGCGGACGGGTGGACCAGGCGATGATGCGCGTGGTCGACGCGCTCTACGCCCTGCCCTTCGTGTTGTTCGTCATCCTGCTGGTGGTGGTGTTCGGCCGCAATCCGTACCTGCTCTTCATCGCGCTCGGGGCCGTGTCCTGGCTCGACCTCGCGCGGATCGTGCGCGGCCAGACCCTCGCCGTGCGCCAGGAGGCCTACATCGACGCGGCGCGGGCCCTCGGCGCGGGCCGCGTCCGGATCGTCCTGCGCCACGTCATTCCCAACGTGTCCGGCCCGGCCCTCGTCTACGCCACGCTCACGATCCCCGGCGTCATCCTCGCCGAGAGCTTCGTCAGCTTCCTCGGCCTCGGCATCCAGGAGCCCGACGCGAGCTGGGGCGTGCTGATCTCCGACGGCGCGCGGGCGATGCAGACCTCGTGGTGGCAACTGGTCTTCCCGGCCGGCGTCCTCGCGCTGACCCTGCTCTCCTGCAACGTGCTCGGGGACCGCCTGCGGGACGCGCTGGACCGGCGTGACACCGTGGTTCCCGGGACCACGGTTGCAGGGGACGGCGCTCCTTCGGGATCATGAACGGTCCGGGGACCACCAGGGGGAACGCACGGTGACCATCAGCGCCGGGGTCGGCATCGGCAACTTCACCTTCGACGACGCCCGCGGGTTCTGGCGCTGGGTGGACCTCTGCGACGCCGGCGGCGTGGACTCGATCTGGCAGTCCGACCGCATCATCGGGGCCGACGGCGGCCTCGAGTGCATGAGCGTCATGGCCGCCCTTGCCGGGCGTACGCGCCGCATCAAGTTCGGCATGAACGTTGCTAGCCTCGGGTTGCGCGACCCCGTCCTCACCGCCAAGCAGTGCGCGACGATCGATGTGCTCTCCGAGGGCCGCCTGCTGCCGGCGTTCGGCATCGGCAGCTCCTTCTCCCGCGACTACGTCGCCACGGGCACGCCGACGAAGGGGCGCGGACGGCGCATGGACGAGGGGCTCGAGATCCTCACCGGCCTGTGGACCGGGGCACCCGTCAGCTTCGAGGGAAGCTGCTATCGGCTGGACGAGGCCAGGATCTTTCCCAAGCCGGTGCAGGACCCGCTACCGCTCTGGGTCGGCGGCTCGGCGCCGCAGGCGATCGAACGGACGGCGCGGTGGGGCACGGGCTGGCAGGCGGGCATCGACTCGGCCCACGAAGCCGCTCCCGTGATCGCGGCCATCAAGGCGCGCACGGGCGAACTCGGTCGCAGCATCGACGAGGACCACTACGGCGCCGGGTTCGGCTTTCGCTTCGGCTCGCCGGAGGAGCCCATCGTGGAACGCTATCACCGCTTCCTGACCCAGCGGCTCGGCCGCAAGCCCGAGGGCTATGCGGCCATCGGGGGCACGGCGGAGATCATGGCTCTGCTCGACCAGTTCCGAGAGGCCGGCGTCCACAAGTTCGTGCTGCGGCCGATCGCGGCCGGGACCGACGACATGCTCGCCCAGACGCGCCAGTTGGTCGACAGCGTGCTGCCCGAGGTCGCGGCGCTGAACGACTGACGCCGGCAGCGACGGACAGCATCCTATAATCGCGGCCGGGAGGAGCACGCATGGGCAAGGCAAGGACGGTACTCGTGACCGGTGGCGCGCGCGGCATCGGCCGCGGGATCGCGCAGAGCTTCCTGGAGGCCGGGCACGCGGTGATGATCGCCGACCTCGCCCTGACCCCCGACGGCGGCGGGTCGGACTGGACGTACGAACTCGCCTCGGACTCCGAGATGGCGCGCACGGTCGAGGAGCTGGCGCCCCTGGGCGACATCCGCGGGACACCCCTCGACGTGACGGACGCGGCCTCCTGCGACGCGGCGGTCGCCGCGACCATCGACGCGTTCGGGGGCCTCGACGTGCTGGTCAACAACGCCGGCGTGGTCGACAGCGGAACCCTCGAGACGTTCTCCGAGGAGCGCTGGGACAAGATCTTCGACGTCAACGTGAAGGGCGTCTTCCTCATGACGCGCGCCGCCGCGGACAGCCTGCGCGCCTCCGACGACGCGGCCATCGTCAACACGGCCTCCATCGCCGGCAAGCGCGGCGCGCCCTCGATGGCGGCGTATTGCGGCTCCAAATGGGCCGTCGTCGGGATCACCCAGTCCTTCGCCCTCGAACTCGCCGGCGACGGTATCCGCGTGAACGCACTGTGCCCGGGGATGGTCGGCACGGCCATGTGGTCCGACCACCTGATGGCGAATGCGAGCAACGAATCGTTCGAGCAGCGCATGCAGGACATCATTCCCCTCGGGCGGCCGCAGACGGTCGAGGACATGGGACAGGCGGCGGTTTTCCTCGCCACGGCGCCCAACGTCAGCGGCATTGCGCTCAACGTCGCCGGCGGCTTCGAGATGCGCTGACGCGGCGCCCCCCTTTTGCTCAAGGTTTAGCAGATGAGATACCTCAAGGACCCGCTTGCCCTGTTCCTGCTGCTCGGGGTGTTGATCTTCGCCGTCGACGAGTTGACCCCGGATACCGGGGACGACACCATCCTCGTCGGCGAGCTCGACATCGCCCGCCTCTCCGATCAGTGGAGCGCCCAGATGGGCCGTGTTCCGACCGAGACCGAACTCGCCGGACTGGTGGACGCCCACGTGCGCGAAGAGATGCTCGTGCGGGAGGCGGTGAAGATGGGCCTCGACAACAACGACGTCATCATCCGGCGCCGCCTTGCCCAGAAGCTCACGTTCCTGACCGAGGACCTGGCCCTCCTCGAGCGCGCGACGCCGGAGAAGCTCGTGGAGTTCTTCGAGTCGGACATGGAGCGCTACCGCGTCCCGGCCCGCTACACCTTCTCGCACATCTACTTCAGCCCGGACCGCCGCGCGACCGCGCGCGAGGACGCGACGGCGGCGCTCGCCGAGGTGACCGACGACAACTGGCGCACCGTGGGCGATCCCTTCATGCTGCGCAGGACCTACGCGCATGTCACCATCGCCGACATCCGCAAGGACTTCGGCACGCCATTCTCCGAGGCCCTGCCGGCACTTGAGGGGGACGGCTGGCTCGGCCCGGTCGAGTCCGGCTACGGCTATCACCTGGTCCGGGTCGACCGGCACACCCCGAGCCGCCTGCCAGCCTTCGAGGAGGTGAGCGGACGGGTGGCCACGGACTACGACACGCAGCGGCGCTCGGACGCCAACGACCGCTACTACGAGTCCCTGGCGGCCCGGTATAGCGTCGAGATCGAGATTCCCGGCGTCCCGGCCGACGGGGCGGAACTCGCGCCGGCCCCGGCGGGATCCGCGGCTGCGCAGGGGCAGGGCGAGTGAAGATATACGCGGCCCTGATCGGCCTCCTCGTCGCGCTCCCGGGCTACGGCCACGAGGTCCGGCCGGCCTACCTCGGGATCTCGGAACGCGAGGCGAACACCTTCGACGTCCTCTGGAAGCAGCCCCTCCTCGGTTACCGGCGACTGCCCCTCGAACCGGACCTGCCGCCGCACTGCACGCTCGAACTGCAGAGTGTCGGCGACGTCGAGCGTGCCGCCCTGATCCAGCAGTGGACCGCCGACTGCGGCGCCGAGGGCCTCGTGGGCCACCGCCTCGGCATCGAGGGACTGTCCCGCACGCTCACCGATGTCCTCGTCAACGTGACGCTGGCGGACGGGACCACCCTGCAGCGGTTGCTGCGCCCAGAGGACCCATACTTCACGCTCCAGGTCGATGAAGGGCCGCAGATACTCGGCTACCTGCTGCTCGGCATCGAACACCTGCTGCTCGGCATCGACCATATCCTGTTCGTGATCGGCCTGATGTTCTTCATTTCGAAGCCGTCGACGCTCATCAAGACGATCACCGGGTTCACCGTCGCTCACAGCATCACGCTCGGACTCTCGGCCCTCGAGATCGTGCGGTTGTCCCAAGCGCCGGTCGAGGCCGTCGTCGCCCTGTCCATCATGTTCCTCGCCATAGAACGCCTGCGCGGCGACACGGAAACCATCACGGCCAGGCACACCTGGATCGTCGCGCTCGCGTTCGGCCTCCTCCACGGCTTCGGCTTCGCGGGTGCGCTGCTGGACATCGGCCTGCCCAAGACAGGCACGTTGTGGGCGCTGTTCCTGTTCAACGTGGGCGTCGAGATCGGACAGCTCATCGTCGTGGCCATCGCCCTCGCGTTGATTGCCGTCATCCGACGCTCGAAGGTGGAGCTGCCCCAGTGGGTCATCCGGGCGCCGCTCTGGGGGATGGGCACGATAGCGTCCTACTGGCTGGTGTCGCGGGTGGCGCTGCTGTAGGACCCGGTGAAAACGGCATAGATCACCGACGCGACCCACCCCGAACATCTCGATGTCCACTGGCATGCGCACACCGCTCTCGAGCCCCATGACCTGGGCCGCCGACACCCTCCTCGAGGACGACGGCCTCGTCGTGCTCGACCCGGACTGCCTCGCCGAACTCGATGCGGCCGCCGCCGAACTCGAGGCGAACCCGCTGCCGACCGAGACGCTCTCGCCGGAGTTCTTCGAGATGCCCGCCTGCAGGGCAGCGATGCGGCGCGTACGCGGGCAGGTGTATGACGGCATCGGTTTCGCGATCATCGACCGTCTACCTGTCCAGCGCCTGTCGAAGCAGACCGCAACCGGCCTCTATTGGCTGCTGATGTCGCTCGTGGGCCGGCCCGTCGCGCAGAAGTGGGACGGGATCCTGCTCTACGACGTCCTGGACACCGGGAAGAAGGCGGGGCCCGGCACCGGCGTACGTTCCTCCAAGACCAACGGCCACCAGGGCTACCACACCGACAACGCCTTCAACCTGGCCCCTGACTGCGCCGCCCTGCTCTGCCTGCAGACCGCGAAGTCCGGGGGCGTCAGCGGTCTCGTCAGCCTGGAGACGGTGTACAACATCCTGCTGGCCGAACACGGCGACCTGGTGCCGCGCCTTTACGAGCCGGTCTACTGGGACCGCCAGATGGAGCATGCGCCCGACGATGCGCGCGTCTCGTTCCAGCCTGTATTCGAGTCGGACGGGGAGCGTGTCCTCGCCAACTACTCGCCCTTTCTCGTCCTCGCGGGCTACCACCTGAGGAACGAGCCGCCGGACCCGCATACTCGGGCCGCGCTTGACGCCCTGATCGAGGTCCCCGAGCGCGACGGCCTCGGCAAGTCCTTCGTCTTCGAGCGGGGGCAGATCCAGATCGTGAACAACCGGCGCATCGGACATCGACGCACGGCCTTCAAGGACTGGGACGAACCGGAACGCCGCAGGCACCTCGTGCGCATCTGGCTGCGGGACGCGGGGCGACCGTTCTATCACGGCTGACGTTCCGCTCGTCGACGGCCCCGAGCGCATCGACGGAGTGCCCGCTACGCGGCCCCGGGGCAGTAGAGGCTTGCCTCTTACCTGCCGGTGGCCCGGGTGATGGTCAAGAATGTGAGCGCTGGAGGCTACGCCGGCGGATTCTCCCAGGCGAGGCCCGCGAAGCGGGCGAAGTCCCCATCGGCGGAGCACAGAGTCAACCCGTGTTCGATGGCCAGGGCCGCCAGGTGTGCATCCGGCACCAAGTTCGCGCGCCCTTCGGCAGCGGGGATCAGCGTCGCGAGGAATTCCCTGTGGCGATCCGTGGGTAGCGGAATCCAGACCGTGTCCCCCGCAAGCCAGGACGCCACCTGGCCCCAGGCCGCCGACATCGCGGCAGGACGGTCGTGTCCACGAGGATCATCGAAACGATTCACCCTCGGCGTGCGCCAGCGCTTCGGAGACATCGTCCAGGCTCCCGACCAGGCATCGACCCAGATCCACGGCAGGGGTGCGATAGACACCGCCACGTTGCCTGGGTCCTTCCATCTCCTGCAAGCCGCGCCGGAGGGCCTCGTTGACGATCGCCTTCAGGCTACATTCGCGCGTCCGCTGCATGCGCCGCAACATGGCCGCGACATCCGCATCCAATGTCAATGTCGTTCGCATGCCTCGCAGCATGGGTTGGGTGATGTGGAGATGTCCACCCGGCGCCGGAGAGTCCCATGGGGCAGAATGGCATCCTTTTCTGCAACGCGCCCCATCACCACATCCGCGCCGATCTCCCGAACCCGCGACCAAGACGAGACCCTCGCATGACCAACCCCTACATCATCTACGGCGGCGAACTCAGCTACTTCACGCGCAAGCTGGAAGCGGCCTGCATCTTCTATGGCATCGATTTCGAGATGCGCAGCAAGAACCGGCACGATCCGGCGGACATCGAGCATCGCTCGGGGACGCACCAGGTGCCGGTGCTGCAGACGCCGGAGAACTGGATGATCGGCGACACGACGCCGCTCATGCACGTCCTCGACGCCCGCTTCCCGCACCGGCGCATGTTTCCCGAAGGGCCCATCGGCGTGCTTGTGCAGGTCGTCGAGGAGTACTTCGACGAGTGGATCGCCCGCACGATGGTCCATTACCGCTGGCACTACCCGGACAGCGCCCTGTTCGCCTCGACGCGGATGGCGGACGGCATGGAGGAAGTAGCCAAGCGTGTGCGGGGATGGGGGCCACGGGCGTGCCGGGCGACCGGCACGGAGTCCGAGACGCAACGGGAGGCGGCGGAAGGCGAGTACGTACGCATCCTCGAGGCAGCCGAGGCCCAGCTCGGCAAGACCCGCTACCTGCTCGGCGACCGGCCCTGCGCGGTCGACTGCATCGTGCTCGGCGGCCTGCGCGCGCACACGTACATGGACCCGGACCCGAAGAAGGTGACCGCCGGCTATCCGCGGGTCGTCGCGTTCTCCGAAGGGTCCGCCGACGACTGGGACGGGAGCGGCAACCTCGCGCCTTTCCCCGCATCCACGGACTTCGCGCGCTTCGTGCTCGACGAGATGCGCACGACGTACCAGCCCTACGTGCTGGCGAATCGTGACGCGCAGCAGGCGGGCGCGAAGGCGTGCCGCGCGGAGGTCTACGGCGAGGACGTCAGCTACCTGTCGCGGCCCTATCCCGAGCAGTCACGGCAGATGATCCTCGACAAGATCACGTGCGCGCTGTCCGATGCGGACCGGGAGCGGGCTGTGGACTGGCTAACCGACGCGGGCCTGCACTGCTTCCTTCCCGGAGGGTAAGGCCGACACGGGACGAGCGGCCAATGCGGCCGTCTGGTCGCGGTTTTGCCAGTGTCATCGGGCCGAAGCAGCGTACAATCACGTCTTGGCGTTCACTCGTCAAGGAGTTCGGGATGCCTGCACCTGAGACGCATGGCCCGAGGCACCTGACACGTGATCAGCGGCGCAGCCTCGCCTACAACCGTGCCGTGGTGGTTGCGTTGCGGCAGGAGCCGTCGCGCGTATTGCACTTGGCGCGCCGCAACCTGGACCGGCTGCGCGCCCAGCACCCACACGCAAGTCGCACATGGGACATCTGGGAACGCGCCCTCGCATTGCCACTGCACCTGCTCTGCGCACGCATGCTCGACACCGACTACGACGCCTGTGAAATGCGCCATGCGTCACCGTTCGCTGGGGCGATAGATCGCGCGACACGCCTGCATGCCCTACGTGCCTTTCAGGTGGAGGAAGCCCGTCGTTGACACCGCAAGAGTTCGAGCATGTGGTTCCGTGCGGTCGGGGCCGCACTCGGCGTCAAGGACGTGTTGGTGATCGGGAGTCAAGCGGTTCACGCCTCGCTCCGGACGGTGATACCGGAAGCACTACGATCGATTGAGGTGGACGTCTCGTCATTGACGGAGGACGCTGAGGAGTCCGCGGACCTCATCGACGGCAACCTCGGGGAACTGTCCCTCTTCCATGAGACTCATGGGTACTACGCTCAAGGTGTCACACCGAAGACGGCCGCACTGCCCCGTGGTTGGCGCGAGCGGCTTGTCGTCTACGAGGCCCCAGGTACAGCAGGCGTTCGCGCGCATTGTCTCGACCTGCACGACCTGTGGCTTTCCAAGGCGGTCGCCGGCCGGCCAAAGGATCGAGAGTTCTGCGTTGATTTGCGCAAGACCGGTGTCATCAGCGACAGACTGCTACTTGAGCGGCTCGACGAAATCGATGGTCTCGAGGAAGCAGTCCGCGCCGGAGTTCGGGCCAGCGTTACCGCCGGGCGCGTGCAACACTGAGTACCACAGCCTTACCAACGGTAGGTCCCTACTGCATGGTGATCGCCGTCTGAAACGCCGGCCGCGCCGTAATGCGCTCCACGTACCCCTTCAGGTTGGCCATCTCGTCGGACACGCACCCGAGGCGGTTGCTCATGAAGCACGCGTGTCCGAGCATGACGTCGGCGGCCGAGAAGTCGCCGATCAGGTAGTCCCTGCCGGCAAGCGTCTCGTCGACGGGCGCGAGCGCACGCGCCAGCAGCCGTTGCGCCTGCCCGAGGACGGTCTCGTCGCGCCGGTCCGGCGGCAGCAGCAGCGTGTGCACGACGATCGTGTTGACCGGCGGCATGACCATGCCTTCGCAGTAGTGGAACCACTGCAGGTACATCGGGAACTCCGGGGCGTCGGCCGCGGGCTTCAGACCGCCGTTCTTGTGGCGTTCGAGGATGTACTCGACGATCGCGCCGGACTCGTAGAGCTGGACGTCGCCGTCGTCGAGCACGGGGACGCGGCCAAGCGGATGGCGCGCGCGGTGCTCGTCGGATTTCAGGTCCTTCGGGTGAAAGGCCATCTTGTTCATCTCGTACGGCAATCCGAGTTCCTCCAGCAGCCAGACGATCCGGCCGGCGCGGGAGTTGGGCGCGAAGTGCAGCTTCAGCATGGTGTCTCCTGGTGAGCGGTCCCTTTCAGCGTAAGCGAACGGACGTTCGAGCGCCATGCTGCGCCGCCCGTTTGGCGCGATGGGTCAGGGCGCCCCGCTCTTGCGCGGCTCGAGCAGGTTGTCGAGGCTCCGGCCCTTGACGTAGTTGCCGCTGGTGCTGGCCCGGTAGCCCAGGAGCTGGATCGCCTGGAGCGGCATCGTGCGGGCGAACTCGGGTGGCGCGGTGAGGTACTGGTTCTCCTCCAGGGTGAGCCAGTCGGCCGCGAGCGCGTACGCGTAGAGGATGCCGTGCCGCGGCTCTTCGGTTCGATTGGCGCCGTACCCGTGCAACGTCCGGCCCAACCACGCGACCACCGCTCCCGCGGGCATCTCGGCGCGGGCAACGTCTTCTTTGCGGGCCAGCCGCTCCTCGGCCACCGATGGCTGCCGGGCACGAAGGGCGTCGCGCCGTTGGCCGTCGTGAAATCCGTCAGGGCGACGTGAAAGATCATCTCGTACTGTGGAGTGCCCGGGTCGTTGGGGACGAACGGCTCCCACAGGGCCAGGTCGCGATGCAACGGCTGGCCCCGCGACCCGGGATGTACCTGGACCGACATCCCCGCGTTGATCCGGTAGTGATGGCAGTTGGGACCTCGGGCCGGGTCCCAACTCCCCTCCGACACGAGCTGCCGGCACCCGTCGCCCGGGTCTACGACGCGCCGACCATAGGAAGGCCTGGCACGCGCCGGGGTCGTGGCAGCCAGCGGAATCTGCGGAAGCAGAATGGCATCTGCGAGCTCGAGGACACGCTGCTGGAGCATCAACTCTTCGCTGAATACGGCGTGCATTCCCCAGATACCCGCCAGGGTCGCGGTCGCAGGGTCCCGGAACGCATCTCCGTCCGCCTGCGGCGCCCCGAAGCGGGGCAGCAACTCTTCGTTCAGACGGAACTTCCAGAGTCGATGTGCTCTAACTTGCTGATGCGTATGGATATTGGCGAGGATCGGCGGTTTGTTACTGGGAACGCTACTGTAGCCGGAGGCCGAGCAAGCGGAACGCCTCGCGCTGCAGTTCGGTGGGTCGGGCGAGGAGTTCGAACGGTTCGGCGCCGGGCAGGCGCGGCGTGACGGTGTTTTTCGTGACGGTGGCGAGGTCGCCGAGCAGGGAGCGGAAGCTCTGCACGGGCCGCCCGTCGTCGGCGCGCTTGCGACGGGCCTTGCGCCGGGCGGACTCGGAGACCCGGGCGGGGGCGACCACGGAGGCGCGGTCGGCCGCGGCGCCGGCCGGGTCCTCGTCGTCGAACAGCAGCGGCGCCAGCCGCTCGCGCATGTGCCACTCCACGTAGTAGGCGAGCATGCACAGCAGCACGTGGGCGCGCACCCGGTCGGCCGTGCGGTGGAACACCGGGCGCACCTTCAGATCGACGGTCTTGAGACTGCGGAAGGCGCGCTCCACGGTGCTCAGGCGCTTGTAGGCGCGCACGGCGCCCGCGGCGTCGAGGCGTTCCTCCGGCAGGCTGGTGCGGATGACGTACAGCCCGTCCAGGGCCGCCTCGGCGGCGATGGAGGCGGCGTTTCTGCGGTGGCCGAAGCAGCCGTCGTCGTCGATGTCCCAGTCGAAGTGCTTGGCCATCCTGTACTTGCCGATGACCTTGCCGACCCGCGCGCCGATCCGCTCCGCGCCCGTCAGGCGCTTGTGCTTCCGCCGCGTCGCCGCCGCGATGGGTTCGAGCAGCTTCTCGGTGGCCGCGAGCAGTTCCCCGCGCTTGCGCGCGCGCTCCGCGGCGAGCAGCGGATTGCGGCACACCACGAGGCGCTCGCCGGGATGCGCGTCGGCGCGGATCTCGATCAGGTCCCGCTCGTCGAACAGCGACGGCTGGATCGCGCCGGCCTCGACCAGCTTGCGGATCGCCGGCCCCCGCAGGGCGCTGATCCAGTCCAGCCCCGCCGGCTTGACGTCCTCCCGGATGCGCGCCTCGGTGAGCATGCCGCGGTCGCCCACCAGCACCACCCTGGACAGCCCGAAGCGTTCGCGCAGCTTGTCGATCCGCGCGCCCACGGTGGCCGGGTCGGCGGTGTTGCCGGGGAACACCTCCACCGCCACCGGCCGGCCGTCGGCGTCGCACAGCAGCCCGAACTCGATCTGCAGCTTGCCCTTCTTGCCGTCGCGCGAGTGGCCGCGCTTCGCCAGCGGGCACTGGCGCCCCTCCAGGTACACCGAGGTCAGGTCGTACAGCACCAGCGCGCCGTCCGCGAGATGGCGCCTGGCCAGGGTCCGCTCGATGCGGTCCCGGCGCGCGAGCAGCCAGTCCATGGCCGCGTACAGGTCGTCCTCGGTGAGCGCGCCCAGTCCCAGCGTGTCGGCCAGGGTGTGGCGCGCGGTGGCCGCGGCGAGGCCGGCGGCGGTGGCCAGCTTCGACCCCGGCTCCAGCACGCGGGCGACGACCATGGCCACCACGCGGTCGCGCTCGGGCGAGCGTTGCGCGGCCACGACCCGGTCCAGGCGCAGTTGCCGGAGCGTGCCGAGCACGGCGGCGACATGGCCGTGCGGCAGCGCGCGGACGATGTCGAAGGCGTCGTCGCGGCCGACGAGGGGTTCGTCCTTGAGCAGTCGGCGCAGGGTTTCGATCTTGGCGCGGGGCCACCTGGAGAGGTTGGCGATGGTGCGCTTCCTGACCTTGCCGTCCTCGCGCCAGCCCTCGCGCAGGAGGATGGCGGGGGGCGAGTTGCGGTTCGGGACGGTTTCGATGTACATGGGAACGATGATAATCGTCCCGCCACGCCATTGCAACCCATAACCCACACTTTACATGGGAACATTGCATCGCCCCGAAAACCCAACGATCCCTGTCGAATCAATCCCTTGACCCGATTCTCAGCGGGAAATCAGGGGGAACTTCCGTTCAGACGGTCCACGACGTCCTGTGCGAGGAGGTCCTCGAGGATCACGACGCCGTCCCGCAACAGCTCCTCGACGACCACGGCCGTGGGCGCTTCCGCCCCGAAGCTCGATATCCTGCCGCTCAACGTGGCTCCTCCCTCCGGCGCGAGCCCGTCAGTCGTCCAGCGCCCCGCGTGGCACCAGCACCCGCGTGAACGCGACCAGCCGCGGGTCGCCCGACGCCCGAAAACGGTCGCGCAACGTCAGTATCGCATCCCCGAGGACGCTCTCCTGCCAAAGTACGCCGCGTACCTCCTGCCACGGCATGTCGCCCGGCTGAGCGGTGACGGCTTCCTCGTGAAACGCCAAGAGGTCGGACAACGTACGTTTCAGCCGCTGCAACTGCGGCAGGGTCCGCGGAAGCGCCTCCGCGGAGCCGGACGCGGCATCGAGCATGGTCCCCAGCCGTATCGCCAGATCCTCGACCGGGGCGTCCGCGATGCCTACCGTCGTCCGTCCGCGGCGCTCGATCGACCGCACATGCCAGGGCCGCAGCAGTGCGATCTCGTTACGAAGCGCAGCGGTCCATGTCCCGTTCCCCTCCAGGCGCGCCGGGAACCTCACCGGGCACGCGACCGCGGCATCCGTCGGCAGCGAGGGCACATCCTCCGGGTAGTCTTCGAGCACCGGTCCCGCCGGCGCGTCGAGGAGCGCGAGCGCCGCCAGGATGACACGCCGCTGGAACGACGGGTCTCCCGGCATCCCGAGGGGCCGGCCGAGGGGGAAGGACACCCACAGGAACCGGGGCGGGCGCAACGCCGCCGTGTTCTCCCGCACGAGGCTGATCCCCGTGGTCGCGATCCCGGCGTCTTCGAGGTAGTACGCCACCGCGCTCACGGCGCGTGTGCAGTTGGGTCAGACCGGGGTGAGGAACGCCGTGTCGACCGCATCGCGGTGCAGGATGCGGGCGAGGTCCCGCGCGGGCGCCTCGTAGGCCTCTGGCAGTAGTCCGGCGCCCATGAAGCTGAAGTGGTTCGACGCCAGTCCGCCGATCGCACCCTCGTCGGCGAGTTCCCGGAACCGGTCGATGGGGAACACCAGGTTCACGTCCTCGGCGAACCCCGAGCGGTCGAAGTTGACGGAACTGTGCGACATGACGAGGTCCGACCCCTGCAGTTCCCCGGGCAGCACGCGGTAGCTGGCGTCGGTCAGCTCGAACGCGGCGTCAGCGCGACGGTGCAGCCCCGCCGTCGTCACGAGCGCGACCCTGCGCTCGGCCAGGGGCTTGCCGGGCGGTACCCACGCCGGAGGCCCGAGAGGTTCCAGGTTCTTGTCGAGCAGGTGGGCGCGCTCGTGTTCCGGCAGGTCGGAGAGTCTCACCATCGTCAGTCGCGCTGCGCCTCGGCGAGCCCCTCCTCCAGGTGTCGGCTGCTCAGGTAGAAGTGCAGCGCGCCCCACACGGCGAAGGCTCCGACGATCGGCATGGCGATACGCAGGGAGTCGTCGCCGAACGCCGGGCGGAGCATGTCGCTCAGCGCCCCCACCGCCCACGGTCCGAGCCCGAGCCCGATCAGGTTGATGGCCAGCACCTTCACCGCGGCGGCGACCGACCGCATGCGCAGCCGCGCGAGACTCTGGACCAGGGCGAAGCTCGGTGCGAGATACATGCCGCCCCCGAAGAGCTGGAAGACCAGCAGTGCCCCGCACAACCACAGTTCGGGCACGAGGTAGGCGCCGACGGAGAAGGGATAGACCGCGGCCGTGATGACCGCGATGACGGCGAGTCCCGCCCCGGCCCGGCGTTTCGAGAGCCGGTCGTTCAGGTACCCGCCCAGGAAGGCGCCGAGGCCCCCGATCACCCCCAGCCCGACGCCGAGCAGGAGTCCCACCTGCGCCGCGCTGAGGTCGTGCGTCCGGATCAGGAACGACGGCATCCACGAGACGAGACCGTACCCCCCGATCCCCTTCATCATCGCGCCGATCACGAGATGGCGCATGGCCCGATTGCGCCACATGTAAACGACCGACTCGCGGACGGGCGGCGCCGCGACGTCTGCCGAACGCGCCTCCGACCCGCCGCGCCGCGGCTCCCGGACGGTAAGCCAGAAGATGAGCGCGAGCAGGAGCCCGGGCAGTCCCACGGCCATGATCGTCACGCGCCAGCCGTACTGCACCGAGAGGATGCCGCCCGCCGCGAGGCCGATCAGCATGCCGGCGTTCGGCCCCACGGCGATCAGACCCATGGCGGTCGAACGCTTCGCCGGTGGGAAGATGTCCGCGATGATCGAGTGGCTCGCCGGGTTCACGCCGGCCTCGCCCACGCCGACCCCCACCCGCGCCAGCGCCAGGTGCCAGAAGTTCTGCGCGAGCCCGCAGAGCGCCGTCATGGCAGAGAACACCACCAGCGACACCGTGATGATGCGCGTGCGCACGCTGCGGTCGGCGAGCATCGCGATCGGCACACCGAGCGTCGAGTAGAACAGCGCGAAGGCCAGTCCGCCGAGGAAGCCGAGTTGCGTGTCCGACAGCTCCATCTCGGCCTTGATGGGCTCGAACAGGATCGACAGGATCTGCCGGTCGACGAAGCTGAACGTGTAAGCGAGGAAGAGGAGCGCGAGGACGTAGTAGGGATGCGTGCCGCGCGCGACGGCGGCGCCGGGAACGTCGACAGCGGCAGCGCTCACGCCACTGCCCGGCAATGCGCTCATGGGGCGGGCCGTGCGGCCTGGCGTTGCGCCGGCCGATTCAGACGACGGCCTCGATCAGGTACGGCCCGTCGCTCGCGAGGGCCCGCCCGAGCGCCGCGTCGAACTCCTCGCACGTCGCGGCCCGGGCGCCCGGCACGCCCTGCGCCGCGGCCAGGCTGACCCAGTCGATGTCCGGATTCGACAGGTCGAACAGGCTCGCGGCGTCACGCCCGATCTCGTTGATGCCGAGACGCCGGTACTCGACCTCCAGGATGTTGTACTGGCGGTTCGAGAAGACGACCGAGACTATGTTGAGCCCCTCGCGGGCCGCGGTCCACAGGTACTGGTTCGTGTACATGGCCCCGCCGTCGCCGAGTAGCGCGAACACCTGGCGGTCCGGACACGCGACCGCCGCGCCGACCGCGATGGGGCCGCCGTCGCCGATCGAGCCGCCGGTCAGGTTCAGCCAACTGTGGCGCAGGCTGCGCTGCAACACCGGGTGCGCCGCGCCGCCGCCGCCGGAGTCCGTGGCCATGATGCTGTGCTCGGGCGCGCGGGCCGCGATGAGCTGGGCGATGTTGCCCGCGGACAGCGCGCCCTCGGGCGCTTCCGGCCGCTTGCCGCCGGCGCCCTGCCCCGCCGGCGCGTCGAGCGCGTCGGCCACCCCGGTCAACGCCGCCTCGACATCTTCATGCCGATGCGCGAGCCGGATCGTCTCGCAGTGCTCGGGGACCAGGTCGCTCGGCAGGTTCTGGTAGGCGAAGAAGCTGACCGGCGCCTGGGAGCCGGCCAGCACCAGCTTCCGGACGGATGCGAAGACCTGCATGACGTGTTCGGGGAAATACGGCAGGCGTTCGACGAGCGGCAGGTCCGGTCCGGCTTCGACCCGGGCCGGGAACGTAGGCGTATAGAGCCGGCAGCCCGTCGCGGCCGCGATCCGGCCGGCCGCCCGCACGCCGGCCTCCGTCAGGCCGTTGCCGTCGATCATGAGCAGTGTGTCGGAGTCGATCCGTGGGGCGATGGACGCCACGACCGCGTCATCGACCTTCGGCTTCGCGACCGAGGCGTCGAAGCCCGGATCCTTGGCCCGCACGCGTCCCTCTCCCCACGCGCAGTCCACCGGCACGATGAGGGTTGCGATGCCGCCGCGCGGCATCGGGTTGGGAGCGAGCGCCGCGCGCACCGCGTCCACCGCGTCGAGCGCGAGGCCCTCGGAGGTCCGCGACGTGCGGATCCAGGCGGAGACCGGTTTCGCGACGCTCTCGATGTCCGAGGTCAGGGGCGCGTCGTAGGCCACGTGGTGGATCGCGTGGTCGCCGACGATGTTGATGAGCGGGGAGTCGGCCCGGCGGCAGTTGTGCAGGTTCGCGACGCCGTTCGCGAGGCCGGCCCCGAGGTGCAGCAGGGTGGTCGCCGGACCCTTGTTCATCCGCGCGTAGCCGTCCGCGGCGCCCGTGCACACGCCCTCGAACAAGCACAGCACGCCGCGGGTCTCGTCCACCGTGTCGATGGCCTGCACGAGGTGCATCTCGGAGGTACCGGGGTTCGCGAAGCACACGTCCACGCCATGGGCCGCGAGCGTCCGCAGCAGGCTTTCCGCGCCGTTCATCGATCCCTCCCCGCGAAAGCGCGGCAGCTTATCACGGCGTCCTCCAGCCTCCTGCCGTCGCCAAGCGCGCCCCGACCCCTCCCGCTCCTGGCCTGTCTAGCACGAGCCCGCTCTGGTAACGTCAGCGGCTTGTGGGTCGGCGGGAGAGGCCATGGACACCTTCGCTTTCCTTCGCATCCGCGGCCAGGAGCGCGACTGGCCGCCCTTGCGGGAAGCCGTCGTCGCGGCGCTTCCCACGGAACGCGTCTGGGGCATGTTTCACGGCCTGTTCGGGATCGCGTCGAACGAGCTCGTCGCCGTGACGGTGGGAGACGACGCGGCGGTGGCCGACTCGGTGGAGACGGTCTCCGCGCTCGAAGCGGTGGAAGGGGCCGCTTCGCTGACGCTCGTGCCGACGGTGCGTCCGACCGACGCGGTTCCGCTCACGCGCGAGGGCCTGTACGTGTTCCGCTTCTTCGAAGTCGCCCATCGCGACGTCGAGGAGATCGCCGCCCTCTCCGCCGAGGCGTGGAAGAGCTTCGAGACCGTGGATGCCTACCGGGCCGAACCGCAGGGCCTGTTCTGCCAGCGCGACCGCTCCGCCGAGCGCGGCAGAATGCTGCTGCTGACCTGGTACGACGGGCTGAACTCCTGGCAGGCGTCGCGGCAGCCGCCACAGCACGCGCGGGAGAACTTCCAGCGCCGGCACGCCCTGACCGCCGGCACGGTCGCCTACGCGACACGGCTCGTGACTGGGTGAAAACGATGAACGTCGCACGACCGGTCGAAGCTGACTTCCACTACATCGAGGAACCGTCCGGGAAGCCGGGAGTCTTCCTCCACGAGGGGAAGCCGGAGGAACACGCGGAGCGCACCCCGGGCGATGCGGTACGGACCATGCCGGTCGTCGACGCACGCGCCGTCGCCGACACGCTGTCGCTCGACCGGGAAGGCGTCCGTCTCGTGGGCCACGAGTCGCGCGTGCGGGATTTCGACGATGCCGAAGAGGTCCGCAGCGTCTACTACCCGGAGGTGGAGCGCCTGGTGAAGGCAGCCACGGGCGCGAGCCGGGTGCTGGTGTTCGACCACAACGTGCGCTCCGACGACGCCGAACGGCACTCCCCGGACGTGCACCCGCCGGTCCGGTTCGTCCATAACGACTACACGCACGACTCCGGTCCGCAGCGCGTCCGGGACCTCGTCCCCGACGAGGCGGAGGACCTGCTGACGCGGCGGTTCGCCGTCATCAACGTCTGGAAGCCGATCTCGGGTCCCGTCCGGGGGACGCCCCTGGCGGTCTGCAGCGGCGACAGCATCGCGGCGGAGGACATGGTCCCCCTCGACCTCATCTATCGCGACCGCACCGGCGAGATCTACGCGTTCCTGCACAGCCCCGGGCATCGCTGGTTCTACGTCCCGGAGATGCGCGCGGACGAGGCGCTGCTGCTGAAGTGCTACGACTCCATGCGGGACGGCCGCACCCGCTTCACCGCGCACTCGGCCTTCGACGACCCGACGAGCCCGGACGGCGCCGCGCCGCGCGAGAGCATCGAGGCGCGCGCGCTGGCGTTCTTCGACGCCTGAGCCGACATCGGAAGCCTCCCCGGGGCACACGCGAATGGAACGACGTCCAGGCCGCCGGCCGGCCCTGGTGCTCGCGGCGACCCTGTTCGGACTCGTCTCGGCCACCCTGCCGGCATGCTCGAAGCCGGGGGACGAAACGCGGCCCCCCGCCGCGGCCGCCGATCGCACGGTCCGGTTCGGCACGGCCACCCCGCTCGTCACCTTCGACCCGCACCTTGCGGACACCGGCGCGCCCTTCGAGACGTACCTGGTCCTCGTCTATGACGGCCTGACCCGGCTCAACACGGCGGACTTCTCGAAACCGTACCCGGGCCTCGCCACCTCCTGGACCTGGCTCGACCCGACCACGGTGGAATTCCAGTTGCGCCGCGACGTGCGGTTCATCGACGGAGAGCGTTTCGACGCCCATGCGGCAAAGGCCAACATCGAACGGATGCTGCGTCTCGAGGGTCCGCGCATCAACACCGTCACCTCGATGCACACCGCGGAAGCGGTGGACGACTTCACGCTCCGCCTGCACCTCCACTTCCCCGATCCGACGCTGCTCTACAACCTCGGCATGTCGCCGGGCATGATGGTGAGCCCCGCGGCATTCGACAATCCAGACCTGGACCTGGACCCCGTCGGGACAGGACCCTGGAAGTACGACCGCGCGAACTCCGCCATCGGCGAAGTCCACCGTTTCCTGCCGAACACGGAGTACTACGACGCCGCGTTCCGGGACGCCCCGCGGATCGCCATCCGCCCCCTGGCGAACAACCGGGCGCGGCTCAACGCCCTGATTTCCGGCCAGATCGATCTCGCCGAGGTGGGCCCCGCCGAGACGGCGCCGGCGCGGGCCGGCGGCTTCGGCATCTCCGCGGACTCGAGCGGCTGGCTCGGCCTGACCATCCTGGACCGGGCCGGCGAACTGGTGCCCGAACTCGGCGACCCCCGCGTGCGGCAGGCACTCGGATTCGCCGTGGACCGGCAGGCCATCGCCGACACCGTCTTCCTCGGCTACGCCCAGCCGGCGCTGCAGCCCATGGCGCCGGGGCTGGGCCACGATCCCGCCCTCGAGAGCTTCTTCTCTCATGACCCGGACCGCGCACGGGCCCTGCTCGCCCAGGCCGGGGTCGACGGCTTCTCCTTCTCGGTGCCCGTGCTGCCGCAGAACACCGCCCTGTACGAAGCCGTCCAGGCCTACCTGCGCCAGGTGAACGTCGACATGCGCATCAAGGTCATCGAGCCCGGCACGATCGAGGCCCTCGCCCGCACGCGCGAGTACCCGATGAACACGATCGCCTATCCCAACTTCGACCCGGACAGCCGCCACCAGGCGATCTGGTCGGTCACGGCCGGGTTCAATCCGTTCCGCTACGAGGATCCGCGGCTCGAGTGGCTCGGTCGCGACGCCCGGCGCAGCCTCGACGAGGAACTCCGCGCCCGCCACTACCGCGAGTACTTCAACATCGTCGTCAAGCAGGTGCTGTCGCTGCCCCTGGTGTACTTCGACGAGATCGTGGCGTACGACCCGGACAGGCTGACCGGGGTGCGGGTGGACCGGTACATGCTCCGGGACGTGCGGCTGCGGCAGACGCCGCCCGTTCCGCCCGCCGGCGCCTGACGGCAGAGGTTACGGAGCGAAGCTCGAGCGCGCCTGCACGCCCCACCGCCCGTCGATCTTCGCGACGATCCACATCGACGGGTAGGAGCCGATCGCGCTGCCGTCCGCGCGGTAACGGCTGAACTGCACCGCGAAATGCACCTTGCTGTCCGTGCTCTGAACGGCGCGCCGGTAGTCCCAGAGGCTGTAGTGCCAGCCGGTGGCGGCGATGAACTTCTCGAAGAAGTCCGCGACGCGGGACTCCGGCGACTCCAGGTGGATGATCCTGCCGCTCGCGATGCGCACGTGCGGGAAGTGAAAGGCCGCGTCCATGCCGGCGATGTCGCGGCGGTTCCAGGCGTCCATGTAGCCGTTCAGCGCCGCCAGCGCGTCCCGCTCGGGACCGGGCGACGCGACGATGTCGTCGCTGTGCTCGTCCGCGTGGTCGTGGATGTCCGCCATGGCGCCGTCTCCGCCGGTGTCCAGGGGGACGCATGATATGCCTGGCTGCCGCGCCGAGTTACGCTTGACGTAAAGCACACGCATCAACGATCAGTGGCGAGTCTGCTTCGAATGGCCGGCCAGCAGCCCCGGCCCGACGAAAGTTCAGATCGTCGACTACCACTGACAGACACATGGAGTCATGCCATGACGCGCGAACCGATACATCCCGGCGAGACTCTGCGTGAGGATCTGGAAACGCTCGGCATGAGCGCGGCGGAACTGGCGCGGCGAATCGAAGTGCCGGTGAATCGCGTCACGCATATCCTGAACGGTCAGCGCGCAGTCACGGGAGACACCGCACTGCGACTGGGACGGTTCTTCGGGACGTCAGGCGAGTTCTGGTTGAACCTGCAGAAGCTATACGAGTTGAGGCGGGCGGAACGCGCGCACGGCGCGGAGATCGGGCGTCTGCCGTCGCTGGCGAACGACAGCCGCTTGTCTGCGCCGGGTTGAGGGCGCGTCCAACGATCTCGCGGCTGGTCCAGGCGTCCGCGTAGCCGTTCAACCCCGCCAGCGTTTGTCGGGGCCCGGCGCGGTGACGATGTCGTCGCTGTGCTCGTCCGCGTGGCCGTGGATCTCCGCCATGGCGCTACTCGCTCGCCCCGAAAGTCCGCATGATACGCTTGAGCGCCATCCACTCCCTGGGGTTTCGAGCCATGACCGCGCCCCGTGTCCGCCCCCGCCCCGGGCGACTTTGGCTACCCGCCATCACCGGCACCGCGCTCCTGCTCGCAGCCTGCGAGGAGCCACCGTCCGCACCGGCGGAAGCGCCGGGCGAGTCCGAAGCCGCCACCACCGGCGCCCGACCGCCCAACATCGTCCTGGTCTTCGCGGACGACCTCGGCATCGGCGACATCGGCGTCTACGGCGGGGAGGTCATCTCCACCCCCAACATCGACGCGCTGGCGGCCGCCGGGGTGCGCGCGACGGAGGGATACGTCTCGCATCCCGTGTGCAGTCCGTCCCGCGCCGGCATGCTGACGGGGCGCTACCAGGCCCGCCACGGCTGGGAGTTCAATCCGGCCGGCCGCGACGTGGACAACGGGATGAGCGCCGCGGAGCGGACCTTCGCCGACGCCCTCAAGGACCTGGGTTACGCGACCGGCATGGTGGGCAAGTGGCACCTCGGCTACGAGCGCGAGCATCACCCCAAGAGCCGCGGCTTCGACGAGTACTTCGGCGTCCTCGCCGGGGGCAGCATCTTCATCGACTCGCGCACCCCGGGCGTGGAGACCATCGGGCCGCCCCTGACGGAACGGCCCGAACGCGTCGCCGTCTCCCGCGGCTTCGAGACGGTGGAGGTCGAGGAGTACCTGACGGACGCGTTCACCGACGAGGCCGTGGCGTTCATCGACCGTCACAGCGACGAGCCGTTCTTCCTCTACCTCAGCCATACGACCCCACACACGCCCCTGCAGGCTACGGAACGCTATCTCGAGCCGTACCGGCACATCGAAGATCCGCGCACGCGCGTCTACGCGGCGATGGTGGGCTCCCTCGACGAGAGCGTCGCGCGCGTCGTCGCGAAGCTCCGCGAGATCGGCCAGTACGAGAACACCCTTATCGCCTTCCTGTCGGACAACGGGTGCGCGGGCTACATCGGCCAGGCGTGCTCGAACGCGCCGCACAAGGGCTTCAAGCGCTATCACCACGAGGGCGGCATCCGGACTCCGTTCATCCTGAGCTGGCCGGACGGGTTGCCCGCCGGACAGGTCTACGGCGAACCCGTGATCTCGCTCGACCTGCTCGCGACCTTCACCGGCGCGGCCGGGAATGCGGCCACCACCGAGGACAGCGTCGACCTGCTGCCCTACCTCCGAGGCGAGGCCGACGGCCGGCCTCACGAGCACCTTTACTGGCGTTCCGGCCCGAACATGGCGATCCGGGACGAGCGCTGGAAGCTCATTCGGTATCGCCGGACCGACTTCACGACCGAGGACCTGGACGAGACGGGGCGCCTGACGCCTCCCGAGGAAGGCTGGCCGACCGACGCGCCGCTCGGGCACGTGACCATGCTGTACGACCTCGACGCGGATCCCGGCGAGACCGTCAACCTCGCGGGCGAACACCCCGACGTGGTCGAACGGCTCTCCGCCCGCCACGCCGAATGGGTCGGCACGCTGCCCGCGCACCCGGCGATCCTGCCCGCCGTGCGGTCGACGCTCATCGAGGCCGACGGCGAAACGGTGCAGCTGATCTTCTAGTGGGTTAGCACGCGGTGCCGAACACCGTTTCCCGCGCCGCATGGGTCGGGCTCGTCGCCTGCCTGCCGCTCCCGGGCTGCTCGGGCGGTCACGAAGAGGTGGCCAGCGCCGGGCTGCCGGTCGTCACGACCGCCGAGACCGTGCGCTTCGGGACGTCGAACCCGATGGTGACCTTCGACCCGCACCTCGCCGACACGGGTCCGCAGTTCTCCAGCTACCTCACCTTGGTGTACGACGGTCTGACGGCGCTGAACCTCGCAAGCCCTTTCGAGCCACATCCGAGCCTCGCCACGTCCTGGTCCTGGCCGGACGACAACACCATCGACCTCACCCTGCGCCGGGACGTCCGTTTCATAGACGGCGAACGGTTCGACGCGCACGCGGCAAAGGCCAACATCGACCGCCTCATGGAGCTCGAGGGACCGCGCATCAACACCGTCGCATCGATGTACGCGGCAGAGGTGCTGGACGACTACGCCTTGCGCCTGCACCTGCACTTCCCGGACCCGACGCTGCTGTATAACTTCGGCCTCTCGCCCGGCATGATGGTGAGCCCGGCCGCCTTCGACAACCCCGACCTCGACCTGAACCCGGTCGGCACCGGTCCCTGGCTGTACGACCGGGCGCGCTCGACGCTCGGCGAAGTCCTGCATTTCGTCCCGAACCCGGAACACTTCGACCCGACCTACCACGACGTACCGGCCATCGCCGTCCACGAACTCCCCGACCGGCGCGCGCGCCTGAACGCGCTGATTTCGGGACAGATCGACCTCGCCATCGTCGGACCGACGGAGGCCGAACCGGCGCGCGACCTCGAGTTCGGCGTCACCTCCCGCGCCAACCGCTGGTTCGGGCTGACGATACTGGACCGGGCGGGCGAACTCGTTCCGGAGATGGGCGACCGGCGGGTGCGGCAGGCGCTCGGCTTCGCCGTGGACCGGCAGGCGATCGCGGACGCGGTCTACTTCGGATATGCGCGGCCTACCTCCCAGCCCATGCACCGGGACAATCTCGGCCACGACCCAGAGCTCGAGTCGTTCTTCTCCTACGACCCCGCCCGCGCCCGCGCCCTGCTCGACGAAGCCGGGATCGACACCTTCTCGTTCACGGTGCCGGTGACGGCCGACAGCGTCCCCCAGTACGAGGCCGTGCAGGCCTACGTCCGGCGGGTCGGCATCGACATGCGCATCAAGGTGATCGAGCCCGGCAGCGTCGCTGCGCTCGCCCGAACGCGCGACTACCCCGTGAACACCATCGGTTATCCCAACTTCGATCCCGACACGCGCCACCCGGCCATCTGGTCGGTCACCGCCGGCTTCAACCCCTTCGGCTACGAGGACCCCCGGCTCGAGCAACTGGCCGACGAGGCGATCCGCAGCCTCGATGACGACCTGCGCGCCAGCAATTACCGCGAGTACTTCAACGTAATCGTGAAGGAAGTCCTCACGCTGGTGTATCTCCAGATCGACGACCTCGTCATCTACGACGCGGACAAGCTCGCCGGCGTCCGTGTCGGGCGTTACATAGATCCCATGCTGCGCGAGATACGGATCAAGTCCGGGGCCCCGGTGTTCGCCGGCGTCGGGGGCCTGCCCGACTCGTCACATCCCGCGTCCGCAAGCCCGCGCCCGTGAACGCGCGCAACGCCCTTCTTTTTCCGCAAACGACCGCGGCATGCTGAAGCTCCTCGCGGCGCGCATCGTGGGGCTCGCGCCCCTGCTGCTGATCGTCTCGTTCCTGACGTTCCTGATGCTGCACCTGGTGCCCGGCGACATCCGGGACATCATCCTGGGGGTCGACGCGACGCCGGAGCAGTACGAGGAACTCGGCGAGAAGCTCGGCCTCGACGACCCGTTCGTGGTCCAGTACGGGCGCTGGCTCTTCAAGGCGGTGCGGGGCGACCTCGGCACGTCCGCGTACAACAGCCAGACGGTCGTCGACGCCGTGCTCGACACGCTGCCGGTGACGCTGTCGCTGACCTTCGGCGGCATGCTGGTCGGGATCGTCATCGGCGTCCCGGCCGGCGTCTACGCGGGGCTGCACCGCGGGGGTCTCATCGACCGCGTGGCCGTGCTCGGAGCGACGGTCGGGCAGGCGCTCCCCAACTTCTGGGTCGCCATCATCCTCGTCATTCCCTTCGCCCTCTGGTGGCAGCTCCTGCCGGCCACCGGCTTCACGTCGCCGACCGAGAGCGTGACCGAGTGGCTGCGGAGCATCGCGCTCGCGTCGGTGGCACTCGGCACGTCGGCCAGCGCCGCCCTCGCCCGCCAGACGCGGGGCGCCGTCATCGACGTGCTCGGCACCGACTACATCCGTACCGCCCGCGCGAAGGGGCTGTCCGAGCGCACGGTGACCTTTCGCCACGCGCTGAAGAACGCCGCCGTGCCGATCGTCACGACCATCGGCTTCCAGGTGAACGGGTTGCTAGGCGGCGCGCTCATCGTCGAGCAGGTGTTCGGGCTCAACGGCTTCGGGTCCCTCGCCATCGACTCGGTGCGCACGCAGAACATCCCGATCATGCAGGGCGTCGTGATGATGGGCACCCTCGTGATCGTCGCCGTCAACATCGCCGTGGACATCGCTTACGGGTACGTCAACCCGAGGATGCGGCCGGCATGAGCGAACAGCACGCCGTCGCCACGGACACGGGCCACCCGTTGGCGCCCCTCGACCAGGATGAAGCGATGGGGAGCGCGGCCCCGCTGACGGGCAGCGAGCGCTTCCTGCGCGCGTTCCTGCAGCACCGCCCCGCGGTCATCTCCGCGGGCTATCTCGCACTGCTGGTGGTGGTCGCCCTGTTCGGACTCTACCTCGTGCCGCACGACCCGCTGGTCATCGACCTCACGCGGACCTTCGAGGGGCCGTCGTGGGAGCATTGGCTGGGCACGGACCACCTCGGGCGGAGCACCCTGGCCCGCATCGTGGCGGCGACCGCCGTGGCACTGAAGGCGGCGTCCCTCGGTGTCGGTATCGCCCTGGGGCTCGGCGCTCCGCTCGGCCTGCTGTCGGGCTACTTCGGAGGCGGGTGGGACCGGATCGCGATGCGCATTGTCGAGGCGATCATCGCGCTGCCGGCGCTGCTGGTCGCCATCGCCATCCTCGCGATCCTGGGCCCGAGCCTCACCAACGCCATGATCGCCCTCGGCATCGCGAACGCGACGGCCTTCTTCCGCCTGATGCGCGGCACGGCGCTCGAAGTGCGCGAGGCCGTCTACGTGGATGCGGCACGGGTGAGCGGCGCGGCGACGGCGCGCATCCTGCTGCGCCACGTGTTGCCGAACGTGACCGGACCCCTCACGGTGCAGACGACACTGACGTTCGCGTACGTGCTGCTTGCGGAGGCGGGACTCTCCTACATCGGGCTCGGCGTGCAGCCGCCGGAGGCGAGCTGGGGCGTGATGCTGGCCACGGCGCAGAACTACCTGCACCAGCATCCGTTCATGGTGGCCCCGCCCGGACTCATGATCGTGTTCAGCGTGCTCGCCTTCAACCTGGTCGGGGACGGGCTGCGCGATGCGCTCTCGCGGGTCGAGGCGCACCCGGCCGAAGGCCGCAGGAAGCGCGCGAGTCCCGTGGCGCCGCCGGCGGCGCCGCAGCCGGGACGCGACGCGGACGTGGCGCCCCTGCTCTCGATCTCCGACCTGGAAGTCCGGTTTCCCGCGCCCCGGGGCGGGGATCTGACGGTGGTCAGCGGCGTCGGCTTCGAGATGCAGGCCGGGCGCACGGTCGGCCTCGTCGGCGAGTCCGGCTGCGGGAAGTCGGTCACGGCCATGGCCGTGATGGGGCTGCTCGGCGAAACCGGACGCATCGCCGCGGGTTCGATCCGGTTCGACGGGCGGGAGCTCGTCGGCATGCCTCCCGCCGAACTGAACCGCATCCGCGGCGACGCGATCGGCATGATCTTCCAGGAACCGGGCGCGAGCCTGAACCCGGCATTCACGGTGAAACACCAGATCGCCGAAGCGCTCCGAGTCCACGAGGGCATGACACGGCGGCAGGCCGGAGCGCGGGCCATCGAACTCCTCGAGCACGTCGGCATCCCCGGCGCCGCGCAACGTGCCGACGACTATCCGCACCAGTTCTCCGGCGGCATGGCGCAGCGCGCGATGATCGCGATGGCGCTGGCCTGCAGCCCCAAGCTCCTGATCGCCGACGAGCCGACCACGGCGCTCGACGTCACCATCCAGGCGCAGGTGCTCGATCTCCTGACCGCCCTGCAGGAAGAGCACGGCATGGCGATCCTGCTCATCACCCACGACCTCGGGGTGATCGCGGACATGTGCGAGGAGGCGCTGGTGATGTACGCGGGCATGATCGTCGAACAGGGCCCGGTCGGTCCTCTCCTGTCCACGCCCGCGCATCCCTACACCAACGGACTCCTCTCCTCGATGCCCCAGAGCGGTCCGCGGCGGGAGCCCTCAGCCGGGGAGCCCGAGGGGCTTGCCCCTCGCAAGAGAGCACTACCCCAAATCCCAGGGCGCGTCCCGCCGGCGTGGGCTTGGCCGGAGGGCTGCCGCTTCCATCCGCGCTGTCCCCACGCGGGCCCGGCATGCGAGGCCGGCGACATCCCGCTGCGCCCGGTCGCGCCAGAACGGGCCGCCCGTTGCGTGCGCCTCGACGAGATCGACCCGAGGCAGGGCTGGTAGTGGCCGACGTCCCGCTGCTCGACGTCGACGACCTGCACGTGGACTTCCGCGTCCGCCGCGGGCTGTTCGGATCGGCCTCCTACACGGTGCATGCCGTCGCGGGCGTTACCCTCCGGATCGAACGAGGCGAAACCCTCGGCATCGTGGGCGAGTCCGGGTCCGGCAAGTCCACCCTCGGGCGGGCGCTGCTGCGGCTCGTGGACGCGACACGGGGCTCCATCCGGCTCGAAGGGCAGGAAGTGCGGGAGTTCAAGGGCCGCATGCTGGATTTCCGGCGCGACCTGCAGGTGATCTTCCAGGACCCGCAGGCGTCCCTGAACCCGTCCATGGTCGTCGCGGACATCGTCGGAGAGCCGCTCACCATCCACTTCGGCCTGCGCGGACAGGAGCGCGACGCGCGGGTCGCACAGGTGCTGGAGCGCGTGGGCCTCGCCACCTATCACCTCGAGCGCTATCCCTCCGAGTTCTCCGGGGGACAGCGCCAGCGCATCGCCGTGGCGCGGGCCCTCGCGCTCGAACCCCGCCTGATCGTGTGCGACGAACCCGTGAGCGCCCTCGACGTGTCCACCCAAAGCCAGGCCATCAACCTGCTCGAGGAGCTGCAGGAGTCGTTCGGCATCGCGTATCTCTTCATCGCCCACGACCTGGCGGTGGTGCGGCACATCAGTCACCGGGTCGGGGTGATGTATCTCGGGCGGATCGTCGAGCTCGGACCGGTGGACCGGGTGCATGACCGTCCCGCGCACCCCTATACCCAGATGCTCCTCGCGGCCGCCCCGGTGACCGATGTCGCCACCCAGCGCCAGCGCAAGGCGATACGGCGCCGGTTGCCGGCGACCGAGCTGCCGAGCCCGATCGACCCACCGAGCGGTTGTCCCTTCCACACACGCTGTACCCATGCCATGGGCATCTGCCGGCGGGAGATGCCCGAGGCGTCGCCCATCGATGGCGGCGGCTGGGTCGCATGCCACCTGCAGTCCGCAGGCCCCCGCCTCGCGGGCGCGCCCCTCGACAGGATGGAGGAGCACGCGGCGCCCTGAGCTCCCGTTGCGGTCGCCCGCACCCCCTGCCAGTATCCCGTCATGTCCGCACCACGCCGCCAGCGCCTCGATCCCGAGAGGTTCGCACTCCCCGTCCAGGACATTCGTGCCGGCCGGTATTCCGACAAGTACTTCGTGCGTACGCGGGACGTGCTGCGCGCGGACGGGCACCGACCGAGCGTGCTGATGCAGGTTTTCGGCAAGACGGCGGGCGTGCTCTGCGGCATGGACGAGGCGGTGGCGCTCCTCAAGCTCGCGAGCGACGACTGGTCCGGCCTGGCGGTGCGGGCGCTCCACGACGGCGACGCCATCGAACCCTTCGAAACCGTGATGACGATCGAGGGGCCCTACGACACGTTCGCGCACCTCGAGACGCTCTACCTCGGGGTCCTGGCGCGGCAGACCCGTGTCGCGACCCGCACCCGGGACGCCGTGCGGGCCGCGCGGCCGAAGGACGTGCTCTTCTTCGCCGGGCGCCACGACCACTGGTCCGTGCAGGCCCGGGACGGTTACGCGGCCCACGTGGCGGGTGCGGCAGGTGCGGCGACCGACATGCAGACCGGCTACTGGGGCGGATCCGGGTTCGGGACCCTCCCCCACGCCGCCATCGCGGCGTATGACGGTGACACCGTGCTCGCCGCGACCAAGTTCGCCGAACACCTGCCTGAGTCCGTCGATCTCGTCGTGCTGGTCGACTTCGAGAACGACAGCGTCGGCACGTCGCTGGCCGTCGCGAAGGCCCTCGGGGAGCGGCTCTACGGGGTGCGGCTCGACACCTCCGGCACCTTGGTGGACCGCAGCGTCGTACCGCAGATGGGCCAGTTCGATCCGCGCGGCGTCAACGCGCAACTCGTGCGCAACGTACGCGATGCCCTGGACGACGCGGGCTTCGAACGCGTACGGATCGTCGCGTCCGGGGGATTCGACGCCACGCGCATCCGCGGCTTCGAGGCCGAAGCCGTACCCGTGGACGCCTACGGGATCGGCTCGTCTCTCGTCGCCAACGACGGCGCGTTCGACTTCACGGCCGACATCGTGCAGACCGACGGGCGCCCGAGCGCCAAGGTAGGCCGCGCGCTACGGCCCAACCCCCGACTCGAGGCCGTGACGTGAGCGAACGCGTCTTCTGGGACGTCGACACCCAAGTCGACTTCATGCTGCCGGAGGGGAAGCTGTACGTGCCCGGCGCGGAAGCCGTCGCGGCGAACCTCGCGCGTCTCACCGACCACGCGCACGCCAACCGCATCCGCATCGTCGCGAGCTCCGACAACCACGACGCGGACGACGAGGAGCTGTCGGACACTCCCGATTTCCGGGACACATTTCCGCCCCACTGCATGCGCGGTACGCCAGGGCAGGCCCGGATCCCCGAGACGACATTGCTCGACCCGCTCATCATCGAACCGGAGGACACTGCGGAGTCCGTCGGGGCACGGCTGGCCGGCCACGCGGGCGACATCCTGTTCCACAAGCACTACTTCGACGTGTTCACCAATCCCCACGTCGCACCGGTTGTCCAGGCGCTCGGCGTCTCGGAAGTCGTCCTCTACGGCGTCGCGCTCGACGTCTGTGACCGCTATGCGGTGGAAGGGCTGTTGGAGCGGTTTCCGGAGATCGCGGTCTCCGTCGTAGTCGACGCCGTCCGTGCCCTGGACGAGGGCGGACGCGCGGCGCTGCTCGCCGGCTGGGAGGCCCAAGGCGTCACACCGATACGCACGAAGGACATCGTCGCACGCTGATCCGACGGACAGAGCCGTCGCCGCGCTCACGCGCATCCTCCACAAGAGAACATAGCCCTTTCTTTCGCCCCCCGTTTCATTCGCCCACGTCTTCGGCCGGCGTTCTGCCGCTCCAAGGGGTTCGCACCTGTGGCAACGCGACCGCATCCTCCCACAACGAAACATCGCCCTTTCTTCGAGCAGGCAGCCGTCGCCGGCGCGCGTTGACCGCAACGAGAACATCGCCCTATTCGAAGATCCGCCCGCGTGGTTCAACCTGCGGCGGTCGCAGACCCACCGCACGCGGCGCACGACCTTCCGGCACACGCGGCCGACGACGGTGCGGATCGGCGAACGGCGGCGGCCGGCGCCCGGCGGCAAGCCCGGCCACATGCGCGTGGACACGGTGCACCAGGGTGACCGCGACCGCGTCAAGGGCGTCCACCACATCAACCTGATCGACGAGGTCACCGAGTTCGAGCACCTCGGCGCCGTGGCCGCGATCGCCGAGGCGTTCCTGGTGCCGATCCTCGAAGAGATGCTCGCCACCCTGCCGTTCGTCGTCTTGGGCTTCCACGCCGACAACGGTTCCGAGCACGTCAACCACACGGTTGCCGCCATGCTCAACAAGCCGCACGTCCCGAACTTCACGAGGTCGCGCGCGCGACACTCCAACGACAACGCCCTGGTCGAGGGCAAGAACGCCAGCGTGGTGCGCAAGTGGTTCGGCCACGACCATATCCCGCGGCGCTTCGCACCCCAGGTCAACGCCTTCGCCAGGAACGTGCCGACACCGTATCTGAACCACCACCATCCCTGCCTGTTCGCCACCGAGGTCCGCGACGGCAAGGGAAGGTGCGCCGGCGTTACCGCCGCCGGGATGTCGCGACACCCCACGAGAAACTCAAGTCGCCGCCGCACGCCGAGCGCTTCCTCAAGCCCGGCGTGACCTTCGCCGAACTCGACGAGGTCGCCCTCGCGATGTCCGACCTTGAGGCGAACCGCCAGGCGAACCGCGCCCGCGACGACCTGCTCCGCACCGTCGCCCAAGCCAACGTCTCGGCGGCGTGGCGCCCTCCCTCAAGGTCCCCGTTGCCCGAATCAAGGGCCGTGCTCGGCGCGCCGCCCGCCCGCCACGAAAGCGGGCGGCGCGCACCAGGCGTCGTCGCCCAGTTCACGGGAACCCACTCACCAACGTGCCCGCATGCGGCAGACCCGGGCATTGCCGCAAGCACTGCGCACCGCCCAAGAAGCCAACACACTCGCACGTCCGAACCGGCAGTCCGCGCTCCCCTGCGCCGGCGCCACGTTCAGGCTCATAACCTCATTGGAAAACGCTGCGGCCAGCGATGTGCCGGCGGCAGGCTCCGTCAGCTCCGGTGGTCGAGCCAGACGACCGCGGCGCTGCGTCCGGTGACGCCGTCGCGTCGATGCGAGAAGAACCGGTCGTCGCACCGCGTGCAGAGGCCCGAACGCACGACTTCGCGCACGCCGAGCGTCTCGAAACGCCGCGCCACGAACTCCGGCAGGTCGAAGCGCCACGTGTCCTTGCGTGCCCGCCGGAACGTCGGGCCGTCGCCTGCGCGGTCGTACACGTCCCGGCGGACTTCGTAACAGCGCCCGCAGATGGCGGGGCCGAGCCAGACATATAACTCCTCCGGCGGCACCGGCAGTTCCCCAACGGCTAGCTCGACAATGCCGCCAACCGCGCCCCGCCAACCGCAATGAACGACCGCCGCGATGGTTCCCCCCGCGTCGCAGACCACCGCCGGCACGCAGTCGGCGACGGTCACCGCCAGCGCCACGCCGGGCCGGTCGGTCCAGACCGCATCGCCGGTGACCACTGGCCCGACAGCGTCGACCCGGACTACATCGATGCCGTGCACCTGATCGAGCCACTGGACACCGTCCTGACCGGTCGCAGCAACCACGGCGCCCCGGTTGCGGGCCACGCGGTCCGGGTCGTCGCCTACGTGGAGACCGAGGTTGCACTGCGCGTAGGAGCCAGTGCTGACGCCGCCATGGCGCGTCGTGCACAGGACCTGTGCGGGCGCCTCCCAGGCGGCTTCAAGCGTCTGCGGCCGCATCGTCTCGCAGGACCGCCATCAGCCGCGCGATGTCCGCCGGCGCCGGACTATGGAAGGTGACGGCGGCGCTACTCGCCGGGTGCCGGAACGCGAGGGAGCGCGCATGCAGCGCCTGCCTGCGAAAACCGCGAATCGCCTCCATTAGTTCCGGCGACGGGTGCGTTGGCAGCCGCCCGCGGGCGCCGTAGCGGCGGTCTCCCACCAGCGGATGGCCGATCGCGCTGAGGTGCACGCGCACCTGGTGGGTGCGGCCCGTTCCGAGCGTCGCCTGGACCGCCGTGTGCGCGCGGTAGCCGCCCTGGACCCGCACGCGCGTCAGGGCGGGTCGCCCATCTTCACGCACGCGCTGACGCGTGCGCCGCGCCGGGTCGCGGCCGATCGCGAGGTCCACGTCGCGCCCCGCGATCAGTACGCCCTCCACCACGGCGAGATAGACCCGTTCGATCTCCCGGTTGGCCATCGCATCGACGAGCGACCTGTGTGCCACCTCGCTCGCCGCCACCAACAGGAGCCCACTGGTGTCTTTGTCCAGACGATGCACCAGTCCCGCGCGCGGCAGCGCGGCAAGCCCGGGACGGTGCGCGATCAGCCCGTTCAGCAGCGTGCCGGACGGATTGCCCGCACCCGGATGGACGACGACGCCGGCCGGCTTGTCGACCACGAGGATGTGCTCGTCCTCGTGGATCACGTCGAAGGGCACCGGTTCGGGTGCGTGCAAGCCGTGCGCTTCCACCTCGACATCGAGCAGCAGGGGTTCGCCGCCCAGCACGCGATACGCGGGGCGCTCGCGACGGCCGTCGACGGTCAGCCTTCCGTCACGGATCCAGGCCGTCAGGCGCGACCGGGAGAAGTCGGTGAGGAGTTCCGCCGCGACGCGGTCCAGCCGCTCTCCCGCGCACCGTTCGGGCACGAATCCGCTGAAGGAATGTCGTTCCCGGGCCATCCCCGGGACGTTACCACAGGGCTCATGCGGTCGAAGCCGCTCCGGGGCGCGGGTACACTAGGCTCATGATCGTTTCCCTGGAAGCGCCTCACCGCCGGCTCGCGGCCTGCACGGTCCTGCTCGCCTTCCTGGCCGGCTGTGCCTGGATGCCCTTCATCGGCGGCGATGACGAGGACGACGAGGAGTTCGAGACCACCGAGCACATCCTCTACGAGAGCGCCCAGTCGAGCCTCCGCAGCGGCAATTACCGCGCCGGCGTCGAGAAGCTCCAGCGCCTGGAGGCGCGTTTTCCCTTCGGGCGCTACGCGGAACAGGCGCAACTCGAACTCATCTACGCCCACTACATGGGCGCCTCGTACGACGAGGCGGAGGCCGCCGCCGAGCGGTTCATCCGCCTGCACCCGCAGAACCGGGACGTCGACTACGCGATGTACCTGCGCGGCCTGGTGGCGTTCTCCGAGGGTCGGGGGCTGTTCGACCGGTTCCGACCCTCCGACGTCTCCAAGCGCGACATGACGAACATCCGGCGCGCGTTCGTCATCTTCACCGAGCTCCTGCGCGAGCATCCTGACAGCGACTACGCCCTCGACGCCCGCCAGCGCACGGTGTACCTGCGCAACGTCATCGCGGAAGCGGAGGTGAACGTCGCCAACTACTACATCTCGCGGGGGGCCTATGTCGCCGCGGCGAACCGCGCCCGCACGGTGATCGAGAACTACTCGCAGACCCCGGCCGTGGCCGAGGCCCTCGCGATCCTGGTGGAGGCCAACTACCGGCTCGGTCTCGACGAGGCGGCGAACGATGCGCTGCGCATCCTGGCCATCAACCATCCGCGCTACCCGGCATTCGACGACGAAGGCAATTTCGTGCTGGCGGAGACGATCCGCAACCGGGACCGCTCCTGGCTGAACATCATGACGCTCGGGCTCCTCGACCGGCCAGACGTACCTCCGCCCATCCAGATAGACCATCCGGAGGGCTTCGTGCCGCCCGAGGCCCTGGAGGAAGAGGAGGAGCCGCCCGGGAAGCCCTGGTGGCGGCGTATCCTCACACTCGGCTGACGCTCGGACGGGCTATCGTCCTACAGATTCCGAGGGCACGGACCTCTTCCCCGACGACGGAGCGTCACGGCACGCTTTCCGGTGTGCGCGGGGCCACTCTCATCGAACTCCTGACGGCGCTGGTGGTGGCGGGGGTGCTACTGGCCTGGGGCGGCATCGAAGCCACGCGCCTGCTGGCGGCGTTCCGGGCGGACGCGGCGGTCACGCAGATGCTCGGCGCGGTGCGTTTCGCGCGCCACGCCGCCGTCGAACACCGCGGCACCGTCACGCTCTGCCCCGCCGCAGCCGACCGCTGCGGGCGGAGGAACGACTGGCATCGGGGCGCGCTCGTCTTCCTCGACCGCGACGGCAACGGCCGCCGCAGCGCCGATGAGACGATGCTCCGGCGGCTGCCGCGCCTCCGCGACGGCGAACGCATCTACTGGCGGTCGTTCCGCAACCGCACGTCCCTCTCGATGCTGCCGACGGGGCTCACCGACTGGCAGAACGGCAACTTCCTGTACTGTCCTCCCGGCGGGGACACCCGCCACGCGCGGCAGATCATCCTGAACGCGCAAGGGCGCATTCGCCAGGCACGGGACAACGACGGCGACGGCGTCCGGGAGGACGCATCCGGGCGGCCTCTAACGTGCCCGGCGTAGGGGAGGGCTCGTCCGAAGCGGAGCGCTCTCAACCATTTGATTTTACGAAATTTGAGCGGTTTTTCCTACGGCAGATTACTGGATTCGTTGCTGGTTTGGCGCGCTGGAGGGATGTTGTTCGGTGAGGCGACCGAACGTTCCCCAAGGCTCGGCACGGACTTTGCCGTGCGTCGCGGCCTGAGCTGATCTCGACGGCCCCAGAAGCAAATCACGGACTCTGGTTCGGGCAGGCGTCCTGGTTCACACGGAGGTACTTCTCCAAGAATCCGTCGAGCATGTTGGACAGGGTCGACAAGATAGGGCGAGTGTCGCCATGGTGTTGGCCGGGTATGGCGAAGGAGTGAGCTGGTCCCGGTTTTTTGGACAGTTGGCTAAGGTGTACTCCGGCGTCGAGAGGAGACACTGTGATGGCCAGGAAGAGACGCCGTTTCACGGCGGAGTTCAAGAAGCGTGTGGCGCTGGAGGCGCTGCGGGAGCGGGAGCCGGTGCAGGCGATCGCGGCGCGCCACGAGGTGCACCCGAACCAGGTGGGCGCGTGGAAGCGGCAGGCGGTGGAGGGTCTGGACGAGGTGTTCTCGCAGCCCGGCTCGAAGCGCGGTGCGGAGCACGAGGCGACGATCCGGGACCTGCACGCGAAGATCGGCGAGCTGACGGTGGAACGGGATTTTTTTCTGCGCGGGTTGGCGCGCTGAGCCGTTCGGAGCGTGCCGCGCTGGTGGATCGCGGCTGTGGGCTGTCGCTGTCGCGGCAGTGTGCTCTGCTCGGCTTGAGCCGCTCGTCGCAGTACTACGAGCCGGTGGGGGAGAGCGCGGCGAACCTGGCGCTGATGCGCCGCTTGGACGAGTTGCATCTGGAACATCCGTTCTACGGCAGCCGGCAGTTGGTGCGGCACCTGCGCCGTGAGGGCGTGGTCGCCGGCCGGCACCGCGTGCGGCGGCTGATGCGGCGGATGGGCATGGAGGCGGTGTACCGCAAGCCGCGCACCAGTGCGGCCAACCCGGAGCATCGCGTGTACCCCTACCTGCTGCGCGACCTCGTGATCGACCGACCGGACCAGGTGTGGTGCGCGGACATCACCCACATCCCTGTTTCGCAGGGGTTTTTCCACTTGGTGGCCGTGATGGACTGGGCCAGCCGCCACGTCCTGTCGTGGCGCCTGTCGAACACCATGGACAGCGCCTTCTGTGTCGAGGCGCTCGAGGCGGCGCTGCACCTCGGCGTGCCGGAGATCTTCAACACCGACCAGGGCGCCCAGTTCACCAGCGTCGCGTTCACCGACAAGGTGCGCGCCTGCGGCGCGCGCTGTTCCATGGACGGCCGCGGCCGCTATCTCGACAACATCTTCATCGAGCGGCTGTGGCGTTCGCTGAAGTACGAGGCGGTGTACCTGCACGAGTTGGCCGACGGCCGCGACGCCGAACGCGTCATCGACTCCTGGTTCCGCTTCTACGGGGAGTCGCGTCCGCATTCGTCGCTGGGCGGCCGCACGCCCGGCGAGGTCTACCGGGGCATCGTGGAGGACGCCGCGTGAGCCGGGCGGGGGCCATGACAGCCGGGAACGCCACGGCCCTCGCCGCGTCAAGCCGCTGCGCGGCTCCTCCACTTCGTTGCGGCCCTTCGGGTGACACGGCGAGTGCCGCGGCGAACGGGTTGGCGACGACCGGAAGGGTCCTTCCGGTCGTCACCGACCGGCCTTCCCACACCACCACCACCGCCGCCTCGACGAGGCCGTTGACATCGGCACCGCGCGTCGGCAGGGTCCGTTCATCGAGGGCATCAGACCACTCGGAGTACACCTTAACTCCGCCCTCGGACTGTCCAACGAACCAGGACCCCCTCAGAGAACGTCGGCGCCATTTGGAGCTTCTTTGTGGATTGGTCAAGCACCAGCTTCATTAGCCGGACCTCTACCGCGTAGGCTCCATACAATGTCGTAACCCGAACATGCAAGCCGCCGCCGATTCGCGGTCGCTGGCCGTCGGCCAGCCTTGCGACTCTAAGCCGAAGTTCCCCCCTGATTTCCCACTGATTGTCTGGCCAAGCGGTTGATTTGGCAAGGTTTCTGCGGCCTACAGATCGGGAAAATGTAGCCATGTAAATATCGGATTTGTTCGTCATGAAGATTGATATGAAAGAATTTGACGGCTATAATTCGTAGCCATGTACATCGAGTCCGTCCCGAACCGCAACTCCCCACCCGCCATCCTCCTGCGCGAATCCTACCGACACGGCGGCAAAGTCAAAAAGCGCACCCTCGCCAACCTCTCCAAATGGCCCGCCACCCTCATCGAGGGCCTGCGCGTCCTGCTCAAGGGCGGCGCCGCCGTGGCCCGCCCCGAAGACGCCTTCGACATCGTGCGCGCCCGCCCGCACGGGCATGTCGCCGCCGTGCTCGGCACGCTCAAAAAACTGCGCATCGAGCGGCTCATCGCCCCGCAACGCGGCCCCGAACGCGACCGGGTGCTGGCCCTGATCGTCGCCCGGGTGCTCGAACCCGGCTCCAAGCTCGCCGCCGCGCGCAACCTGGCCGAGGCCACGGCAGGCGATTCGCTGGCCGAGACGCTTGCCCTCGGCGCGGTGGACGAGGATGCGCTGTACGCGGCCATGGACTGGCTGTTGAACCGCCAGGAACGCATCGAACAAACCCTCGCCCGGCGGCATCTGACCGACGGCGCGCTGGTGCTCTACGATTTGACCTCGGTGTACCTGGAAGGGCGGTGCTGCCCACTGGCCAAGCGCGGGCATTCCCGCGACGGCAAGCGTGGCAAGCTGCAGATCGAGTTCGGCCTGTTGTGCGACGCCGAGGGCCGGCCGGTGGCGGTGGAGGTGTTCCCCGGCAACGCCGCCGATCCGGCCACGGTGGGGGTGCAGATCGACAAGCTCCGGGCCCGCTTCGGGCTGAGGAAGGTGGTGCTGGTGGGCGACCGGGGGATGCTGACCGAGGCGCGCATCCGCGAGGAGGTGAAACCGGCGGGACTGGACTGGATCGGCGCGTTGCGTGGGCCGGCGATCCGCAAGCTGGTCGAATCCGGGGCGGTGCGGTTGTCGTTGTTCGATGAGACCGACCTGGTGGAGGTGCGCGCCGACGCCTATCCCGGCGAGCGCCTGATGGTGTGCCGCAATCCGCTGTTGGCCGAAGAGCGCGCGCGCAAGCGCGAACAACTGCTCGAGGCCACCGAGAAGCTGCTTGAGCCCATCGTGGCGGCCACGCGGCGCAAGAAACGACGCCTGACCGGCGAGGACAAGATCGGCGAGCGGGTCGGCAAGGTCATCGGCAAGTTCAAGATGGCCAAGCACTTCGACTGGCACGTCGACGACAACGGCGCCTTCGGCTACCACAGAAACGCCCCGTCCATCGCCGCGGAAGCGGCGCTCGACGGGCTGTATGTCATCCGCACCAGCCTCTCGGAGTCCGAACTGGACGACCGGGGCACGGTGCGTGCCTACAAACGCTTGAGCACCGTGGAGCGGGCCTTCCGCAGCCTGAAAAGCGTGGACCTGAAGGTGCGGCCGGTGTTCCACCGCACCGCCGAACGGGTGCGCGCCCATGTGCTTTTGTGCATGCTGGCCCACTACGTGGAATGGCACATGCGCCGCCGCCTCGCGCCGCTGCTGTTCGACGACGAGGATCCTGCCGGCGCCGAGGCGCAGCGCACCTCCGTCGTCGCCCCGGCCCGGGTCTCCGAATCCGCCCGGCGCAAGGCCCGCACGAAACGCACCGAGGAGGGCTGGCCCGTGCACAGCTTCCAGTCCCTGCTGCGGGACCTGGCCACCGTCACCAAGAACCGTGTGGCGCCCCGTCTGCCCGGCGCCGAACCCTTCGATGTCCTCGCCCGACCCACCGAACTGCAGCGCAAAGCCTTCCGGCTGCTCGGTGTGCGTCTACAATAGCGTACCCAGTACCCGCCCGCTAGAAATCCGTGATCTCTGCAAAAATCAATGGGTTAGCTCGGATCGACTCTGGAAGTTCGGTCTAGCCCAAGTCGATCACGTAGATCGTGTTCGCCGCGTCGCCCGCGACCCAGGCGCTCTCGCCATCGGTGGTGATACCGTTGAACAGCATCGTGTTCGGGAAGGCGCCGCTGGGAGGCACGTGTAGCTCGAGGTCTTCCGCGATCGTCGCCGACTCGCCGCTCGCCGGGTCCAGGGCGATCACGCGGCGGGCGCCGGCCTCGACGACGTAGATCGAACCATTCGCGGCCGCGATGCCTTCCGGCTGGTCGAGGCCTTCGGCAACCGTCTCGGCGCCGCCGTCGCCAATGCGGAGCACGGCACCCGCGAGGTTGTCGGCGACATAGAGGACACCGCCCGCGGCGGTCAGTCCGGCCGGTCCCGAGAGCCCCTGGGCGAGGACCCGTTTCTCCTCGGGATTGTCGGGCGAGAAGGCGATCACGTTGCCGGCGCCCCATTGGCTGACGACGATGTCGCCCTCGAACTGGATCGCATCGATGGGCGCCGCCAGCTCGCCGAAGATCTGCACCAACGCGTCCGCGGCCGGGTCCCAGAGTCGGACGGCGTTGTCGAACCAGCTCGACAGCACGAGACGGCCTTCGTCCGCGGCATGGACCGACATCGACGTGCCAATGTCCGAGAAGCCGATCACGTCGCGCACGACGCCGAGCTCGTCACCGGTGGCCGGATCGAGCTGGCGCAGGGCGAAGAAGTCGGCCACTACGAGCCGGGTCGCGTCGCCGCTACCAGTGAGCGCCACCCCGCCGGGCATGTTCAGTCCGCCTTCGAGCACCATGCGGTTCTCGCCAGGGGACAGGGCCTCCACGATGAAGCCATCGGCGAAGCTCGAGATGAACAGACGGTCCGAGGCATCGAAGGCGAAGTTGTCGAGCCCGGGCTGGACGCGGGCGACGACCTCCTTGCCGCCGTCCTCGCCGATGCGAATGACCTCGCCCCGGAGCGAGTCGAGCACGTGGAGCACCCCTTCGCTGTTGAACTTGACGGCGGCAGGCACCTCGAAGCCGCTCGCGACCGTTTCCATCTCGCCGCTGTCGACATCGACGCGGACGACCTCGCCCCGGAACCACCGCGGCCCGTATAGCCGGCCGTCGGCGGAACCCCAGTCCATGCCGTTCAGGCCGCAGTCGGGACCGAGGTCGTCGCGGATGATCCGCGGCTCCTCCTCGCCCGCGGGGTCGAGTTCGAACAGGTTGGTGCCCATGAAGCACTGGGAGACGAACAGCCGGCCGTCGTCCGAGAAGGTGATCGGGTTGACGCCGACGCCTGGCGAAGCGACCACCCGGGTCTCGCCTGTGGGTGTGCGCATGGCGACCTCGCCGTCACTGATGTCGGTCCAGTACACGGAACCATCGGGGCCGAATGCGAGGTCATCCGGGGACTTGGCTCCATCGCCGGGGCCCCACGCGTCGAGGATCTCGCCGCTCTCCGGATCGATCCGCGCGACCGCCGGCGTCACCACGGAGGTGAGATACAGGTCGCCGTCGGGCCCGAAGAGGATGCCGTTGATGCCGCGGAAGCTGGCGCTTTCGCCGATCGTGCGGACGCTTTCAGCGCCGGCATCCGCCACCTCGGCGTCCGGGGCATCGCACCCGGCAAGCGCGGCCAGGGCGCCCAGACATACCGTGTTCAAAGCCAGTCGCAAGGGCGTCTGAACCCCAATGATCGATCGCAGAAACATCATGGCTGGTCGTTGCCTCCCGTCTTCAAGAACTCGATTTTCCTGACGTGTGCCTTGCGTGCCCCATGGAAGTTCTCCGCGGGCGTCCCGCCCATCCTGAAGGCGACCGAAGTATCCAGCGGGTGTCGAACGAGTGCGGAGCCAACCAGCGAGGTGACGAACATCCGTTCGGCCGACGACGCCAGGTGTCCCCCTCCGGTGACCTTGATGTGCTCGACAGGGTATGCGTGGTTCCTGGCCCGCAGGCGCTTGACCACCTGGTCCGCTGCGGGTGTCGAAGGCCATATCCCGTCGTCATCGCCCGAAATGAGCAGGACCGGGGATTGGATGTTCTCCACCGGGATCAGGTATGGCGCGGCATCGTCCTGCGTGAGCATGCCCATCAGCATGTGGCGTTGAAACCAGACCAAGCCGTCGCCGTACTTCTGGCTCACGCCCAGGAGATCTTCGAATCCGGTCCCCTCCATCAACCCGAACGTGGGTAGCGGGCGCCCCTGGTAAGTCCATGCGTGCAGGTACGTCATCGCCGGGCTGCAGCAGGCACTGTTGACGATGTTGGAGGGCACACCCGAAACGACCGCGGACACTTCGTCCGGATAGGTCGCCGCAATCAGCAGCACGGCCTCGCCACCACGGGAAGCACCCATGAGCCCAACCTTCTCGTGGCCGGTTTCCGCCTTCAGGAACGCTATCGCATCCGCGAAGTACTCCAACGGGATATCGACCAGTTCCTTCGGACGATCCGGGTAGTTGAAGTGCGCGATCGCGAGCGCCGTGAATCCTTCGCTGGCGATGGCGCGGGCCGCGCTTTCCGGCGCCCCGCCACCCGATCCGGATACCACGAGCACCGGAGGGTAAGGACCGTCCTCCGCGGACGAGAACATCACGCCGCGCAGTTGCTCGTGCGCGACCTCCTCACGAACGACGTCTTCGGCCGCGAAGAGCACTCGATGCGCCCCCGACACCTCGACGGTGTCGATGGAATCCGCCCGTGTCTCCAGCCAGGCCGTCAGCTTCACCACCGTGCTCCGCCCCAGGACGGGCGCGCCCGGCCACGCCGTAGCCGCAGGGTCCACGTATCGACTCGCAGCCAGCTCCGACGCGGGCACGGGCAACATGGACCAGAAGAGCCCGAAAGCGTCCACTCCCGTGTACGTGCCGTCGACGGAGGCCAGCGTGCCCGGGTCCACGCGACCGTCGCTGTCCGCGTAGTAGACCCCGCGTGACGTCCAGACCTGTTGCCCGTCGTCCACAAGGGAAGCTTCGACGATGACCTTGCCGCCGGGCACGGCGCCGCTCACCTGTATCGCAGGTTCCTCCAGCATCATGCGGGGATCCGGGGACACCGAGATCGCCGGTGCTCCGGCAACCGCGCCGCACGCATACAGCGCGATCAAGGCAAGCGTCGAACGTGGAACGATATGACTCATCGTGGACGTCTGGATCGGCTCGGAGACGGGCAGCAACCGGAGATCGAAACGCCCGATTGTATCCTGCGCGGAACGGCGCGCCCGCCGAGGCGCAACGCGGATTCCACTGCCGTTACACTTCCATGTACCCGATCCTTCGGATGCCAAGCCGATGCGCCTTCTCACCGCCGCCGCCGCTACCCTCCTCGCCCTGTCCGCTGCCGCCGACACCTCGTACGCGCCGTCCGGGGATCACGCGAACCGCGTGTTCTGGGGGGACACCCACCTGCACACCAAGCTGTCGATGGACGCAAGCTCCCGCGGCAACCGCAACCTGGGCCCGGAGGCGGCGTACGTGGTGGCGCGCGGCGGAACGGTGATCGCGCACAACGGCATGGAAGCGCGGCTGCGCCGGCCGCTCGACTTCCTGGTCGTCGCCGACCACGCCGAGAATCTCGGGGTCGCCGACGGGCTGTGGGCGGCGGACCCCGTGCTGCTCGCTACAGAAACCGGCAAACGCTTCTACGGAGAACTGCAGGATCTCCTGGCGGACGGCCCGACGGCCGATGCGGTGACCGAGTTCATCATCGGCGTCGCGCGGCCCGATGCGCAGATTCGGGACGAACGATTCAGGCGCTCGATCTGGAACCACGTCACCGCCATGGCCGAGCAGTACAACGAACCGGGGCGTTTCACGGCGTTCATCGGCTACGAGTGGACTTCGCGCTTCGAGGACGCCAGCCGCCATCGGGTGGTCATCTTCAAGGACGGCGCTTCGACCGTGGACCGGATCCTGCCTTTCTCCGCCGTCGACAGTCCCGACCCCGAGGAACTCTGGCGCTTCCTCAACCGCTATGAGGAGCTTACCGGCGGCGAAGTCCTGGCCATCGCGCACAACTCGAACCTCAGCAACGCCCGGGAGTTCGCGCTGAGCAACCGCGCCGGCCAGCCCCTCGGCCTGGCGCACCTGCGCTTGCGCCTTCGCTGGGAGCCGCTCCTCGAGGTCACCCAGATCAAGGGGGACAGCGAGACCAACTCGATCCTCTCCCCAAGGGACGAGTTCGCCGACTACGAGAATTGGGAGAGCTGGGCGGTCATCGACGGCTGGCCGGGCCCCGTCATCGAGGACCGCGTGGACGATCCGGACGGCGCCGTGCGTGCGCGGCCGGCCGGGGAGCTGCAGTACGAGTACGCAAGGTCCGCGCTGAAGATCGGCCTGGATCAGCAGGCCCAGTACGGCGTCAATCCGTTCAAGTTCGGCCTGATCGGGAGCACCGACGCGCATAGCAGCCTGCCGGCCGTCGCGGAGGACAACTTCTGGGGCAAGCACGCGATCGTCGAGCCATACGCCGGGCGCATCACGCACCCCCGCTACCGGTGGCGCATGGCCGCTTCGGGCTATGCCGCCGTCTGGGCGCGCGAGAACACCCGCGAAGCGCTCTTCGCGGCGATGAAACGCAAGGAAACGTACGCGACGACCGGACCGCGCATGGTCGTGCGCTTCTTCGGCGGTTGGGACTTCGCGCCCGGCGACGCGCTCGTCCCCAACCTCGCGGGGCCAGGTTACGCCAGGGGCGTGCCCATGGGCGGCGATCTGTCGACCGCGCCCGACGGCAAGGCGCCCACGTTCCTCGTCGGCGCAACGAAGGACCCGATCGGGGGGAACCTGGACCGGGTGCAGATCGTCAAGGGCTGGCGCGACGCCGGCGGCGGGCTGCATGAGCGCGTCTTCAACGTCGCACTGTCGGACGGGCGCAGCGTCGCGGAGGACGGTACGACGTCGCCGGTGGGATCCACGGTCGACACGGCCACCGCCTCGTACACGAACACCATCGGCGACTCCGGCCTGACCGCGGTGTGGCGCGATCCCGATTTCGACCCGCAGGCGCACGCCTTCTACTACGTGCGGGTCCTCGAGATTCCGACACCCCGGTGGCCGGCCTACGACGCCCGCTACTTCGGCATCGACGAGATTCCGGGGAACGTGCCGCTCGTGACCCAGGAACGCGCCTACACCTCGCCCATCTGGTATACGCCTTGAGGGCGGGGCAGTCGGCGGGAGTCGAAGGATGAAGAAGTGGATCGTCGCGGCCTTCCTGGTGATCGCGTGGGTCGGGTCGCTCTACCTCGCGTACGGGTTCGGCTCGCTCTTCGCGACATTCCAGCCGCAGCTCTCCGACGCCGCGCGAACGGCCATGTCCGTCCTGGTCATGCTGCCCGGCGGGCCGGCGGCCAGACCCTGTGACGTCGACGATCCCACGACCTGCGGCTTCGCCGACACCGGGGGCCGCCAGGAGGTGGCCTGCGACGCCTTCGCCGGGGACGATCCGGACCGCGCGGTGCTCTTCGCGTTCGGCCAGTCGAACAGCGCGAACGCCGCGCGGGACCGCTACGTCCCGGTCCACGAGATCGTCAACTTCAATCCCCACGACGGCAGGTGCTACCGGGCCGAGGATCCGCTGCTCGGCCCCGACGGGTTCGCCGGCGCGGTCTGGGGACGGGTGGCCGACGAACTCGTGCACGCCGGACTGTATCGGCAGGTCCTCATCGCACCGATCGGCATCGGCGGTACGGAACTGGCGCGATGGACGCCCGGAGGCGACCTCCACGCGCGCGTGGAAGCCACCGCCGGGATGCTCACGGGCCTCGGGATCCGTCCGACCCACGTCGTGTGGCACCAGGGTGAGTCGGACGTGTTCGCCGGAACCTCGACCGAAGATTACGTAAGCCAGTTCTCCGCGCTCGCCGCATCGCTCGGGACGTTCGACATCGACGCGCCCATCTTCCCCGCCGTGGCCACGCGCTGCTACTTCCGGGAGGGCCTGGAAGTCGAATACGCGGACAGCGCCGAACGCATCCGGGCCGCGCAGAAACGCCTGCCGGGCCAGATCCCCAACGTGTTTCCGGGGCCCGACACGGACACGATCTCCGGCGACCGGTTCCGGCCCGACGGCTGTCACTTCACGGCCAAGGGTATCGCCGCCCAGGCCCGGCTGTGGGTCGAGGCCCTCCAGGCGGCCACGACGATGTAGCGTCCCGCGACCGCCCGTTTGGCCAAAGTCCCCATTCCGGTATGCCATAATTCATGGTTTCTGACCGGGGGATGCCATGAACCGACCCAACGTCGTCGCGGACCGGCTCGAGACAGCGTCCGCTTACGTGCCGCCATTCCAACTCACCGAGGGCCAGCCGCCCCCGATCGCGGCGAACGGCGGCCACTCCTATATGGAGTTCGACCAGGACGGCGACGCGGGTACGGCCGTGGCTACCGAGGCGGCGTTCCGGCAGATCGCGGACCGCGAAGGGCGTGAAGTGATCGAGATGATCGAGAACGCGCCTCCAGGGCCCATCCAGACGAAGTGGGGACTCGGGTTCCGGACCTACGAGGAATGCCTCGACCACATCCGGGCGACGGGCATCGAAGCGCCCGAGGGCGGTGTCGCGCTGCCATTACGCTACACCGTGCACGAGGCCCCCTCCTACTCCATCGTCTCCTCGAACGCCTTCTGGCGCGACCCGGCGCGCGAGGAAGACCAGTTGGCGGTGCGCAGGGAAGAGCAGGACATCGGACGGCGGTGCCTCTATTTCCCGCAGGTCCTGCGGGACGCGCGCCGCATGGAGGAGTACTACCCCGGTCTCTCTCCTTCGAGCGCCGCGTGCATGGACCGCCTGGGCGTCTCGCTCGGGCACCTCGAGTCGAAGTGCCGCAACTTCTACGACTCCGCCGAGGTGGAGCGCGTGTTCTACCCCGAGATCGAGCGCCTCCTCCTGGACTTCTTCCCGGGCGCCACGGACGCGCTGGTCTACAACCACGACGTGTTCAACAAGGACTACGAGGGCGACCGCACGGAGGACCAGGACGCGAAGAACCCGGGCGTGAACAAGGGTTACGCCAACCTCGTCCACAACGACCTCAACGACAACAGCGGACGGGTGCGCTGCCGCGAACTGCTCACGCAGAACCTCCGGAACTTCGGCCGCACCCAGCACTACACCGAGGCGGAAGCCGACGCCAAGATGTCGCGGCGGTTCATGTCGATCAACCTCGCGAAGCCGATGGAGACGGTCGAGCAGTTCCCGTTCGTGCTCTGCGCCTGGCCGTCCTTCGCCGACCAGCCCTACATTACCAACTACCGCATCTACGACGACCGCGTCGGCGAGACCACGCGCTTCACGTACCGCCCGGAACACGACTGGTACTGGTTCCCGCGGCAGAAATCGACCGAGGTGTCGATGCTGAAGTGCTACGACTCGGTCACGGACGGGTCCGTCTCGCGCTGGTCGTTCCACACCGCCTGCGTGGACCCGACCGCGCCGGAAGACGCGCGCTGCCGCAAGAACGTGGTCGTGCGGTCGTTCGTGTTTTTCTAGTCGGCGAGCGATCCGGAGAGCGACGGCGCCGGCCGCGAGGTTCGCGGCCGCTCAGATCGACTGTATCGACTCCACCGCGTCGCGGGTCCGGGTCACGCTCCCCTCCCAGTGCCGGTCGAACTCCGCGATCAGCGCGCGGATCGCGTCGGAAGCCATCGCGCCTTCCACCTCGGCGAGGGAGGTGAACTCGTAGAACGCGAAGTGCACATGGTCCTCGACCGCGCTCCAGCCCGCCAAGCTCCGCTTGCGTTCAGGGCCTCGACCGCATCCGGCAGATGCTCGTCCCGGTACCAGGCGTCGAACGCTTCACGCACGGCGGGGTCCACCTCGGCGCGGACGACCAGGAACGCGGTCATGGCAGGTTGCAATGCTCCCGAGTCCGCAGACGCCCAAGGTACGCCGCGAGGTTTGCGAACCCGTCAAGCACTCCGTCCGCCCTGGCCCAGTCGACGACGTGGCCCACGATGATGTCGGTCACCGTGAACCGGTCGTCCACCAGGTAGTCGGAATCGGCGAGCACCTCGTCCAGCACCGCCGCCCCGCGCCGGAAGAGCACCTCGTTCGGCTTGGCGACTTCGGGTACACGCTCCTCGTCGGACAACGAGAAGTCGAGCGTGTTGAGTTCCGTGCTCCACAGCCAGCACTCCAGCTCGGTCAGCGCGAAGGACACCCACTGATCGTGCAGGGCGCGCGACCACGAGCCCGACGGACCGACCAGCTTCCGTTCCGGGACGAGGTCCGCAATGGCGGTGCAGATCGCGGAGGACTCGAACAGCGGACGGCCGTCGATGATCGCCGCGGGCACCTTGCCGAGGGGTTGGACCGACCGCAGTTCGTCACTGCCGAGGACCTCGCGCGCATTCCCCAGGGACTCGTACTCGAGCTCCGCTTCCGCCAGCGTCCAGCGGCACCGGGCGGACCGGGTCTGCGCGTATTCGTACAGCTTGATGACGGCCATCAGGGGTCCACGAGCCGCCGCACGGCGCCCGGCTTCGGGCCGCCCGGGAGGAGGAAGACGACGGCGTCGTCGAAGCCCGCCTCGGCGAACCGGCCGAGCCGCGCGCCCAGCTCCCCGAGATCGGTATCCGCCGGCAACATGATCGTCGAAACGACGGCACGACCGCCGCCGGCCGCGCGGTAGCGGCCGAGGGCGTCGATGACCTGTTCGTCCGAGCGGTAATGGGCCGACGCGATCCAGCCGTCGAACTCGCGCGCGGCACGCTCGACGCCGTGGCCCCAGGTGCCGAGAAAGAGCGGCGGCCCGCCCTGCACCGACGGCCAGGGAGACAGGTCTCCGGCGGGGCCGCCGCCCGTGCGGAAGACCTCCCGGAGCGTCTCGACGAGGGTGGAGAAGTCCTCGAAACGCGTTTCGAAACGGCGGCCGAACGCGGCGAAGTCACTCGCCGTGGAACCCGCGCCGACGCCGAGCACGAGACGGTCTCCGCAGAGTTGCTGCAGGGAGAAGACCCGGTGCGCCAGGTCCAGCGGCGCGTACAGGGGCGCTTGCACGACGGCCGTGCCGATCTCGACGCCTTCGGCGACGGTCGCGGCCACGCTCAAGGCCACGAAGGGATCCGTCATCATGAAGCCGCGCGCGACCGTCTGGGCGGACCACAGGCTGTCGAAACCCTCCCCTGCCAGCGTCCGCGCCTGTTCCGCCAGCAACGTCGACGGCGCGTCGCCGGGGACGGGACCGAGCAAGGCACCGAGCCTCATCGAGCCGACTTCCCGGCCGCCGCCTGCGCGCGGCCGCGCTGCTGGATCGCGAGACGCCTCTCGGCCACCACCTCCGGCGGCGGGTTCGGATGGCGCCGCGCGATCTCGGCCTCGTAGGTCATCGCATCACCCAGCGCGAGGTCGAAACCACGGTCGATCAGGCTTTTGTACTCGAATAGGACCTCGGGAACGCAGGACAGCATGTCGCGCGCCAGGGCTTCGCACGTGGGCAGCAACTCCTCGCGCGGGACCACGCGGTTGACCAGCCCCCAGCGCTCGGCGCGCTCCGCGGAAAGGTAGTTCCCGGTCAGCGAGAGTTCCCGCGCCCGGTTCGGCCCCACGATCCGCGAGAGGCGTTGCGACAGTCCCCAGCCGGCGAGCAGGCCGACGCGCGCGTGGGTATCGGCGAACTGCGCCTCGGGTGCCGCGATGAGCATGTCGCACGCCAGCGCGATCTCGAAACCGCCCGTGACGGCTACCCCATTTACCGCCCCGATGACCGGCTGGCGCAACCTGCGAAGCATCTGCGCCGGGTCCGGAGGGTCGCCGCTCCCCGCCGCTTCCGCGGGTCGTTCTCCGCCCATCTCCTTGAGATCGAGGCCGGCGCAGAACGCCCGGCCGGCGCCGGTGAGTATGACCACGCCGATCTCCTCGTCATGACGCAGCGCCTCGAGTTCGTCCGCCAGGAGCCGGCGCAGCTCCATGGAGAGCGCGTTCATCTGCTCTGGCCGGTTCAGCGTGAGCGTGGCGATGCCGTCCTTCCTCTCGACGAGCAGCACGGACTGGGACATGCCGGAAACCTCCCCGCGAAAAACCGGAGCCATGTTAGCAACGTCACGTTGCGGAAGAGCCCTCAGCCCGGGTGCCCGAGGGGCTTGCCCCTCGCAAGGAGCCCTCAGCCGGGGTGCCCGAGGGGCTTGCCCCTCGCAAAAGCCAGCCGAGTAACGGAAGATACGGGCTTCCCCCGCCACCGCACGCACCCGCCATGGGCGACGAGATCGCGCAACGACACTTCAATGCCGAGGACTTCACGCGCTTCCGGCGGCACCTCGACCGGGAGACCGAGGACATCGCGAAGCTGTTCGCGGACGGCGGCTTCAGCGAGCGGGGGGACATTGCCGGTTTCGAGCTGGAGGCCTGGCTGGTCGACCCGAAGGGCAATCCGGCTCCGCGCAACGAGCACTTCCTCGCCGAACTCGACAACGCGCTCGTGGTCCCGGAACTCGCGAGCTACAACGTGGAGCTGAACGGCAGTCCCTGCGCGATCACGGGACGGGTCTTCACACGCCTCCACGACGAACTGGCCGCGACCTGGCGGGCCTGCCGGGAGGCCGCCAACGCGCTCGACCTGCGCCTGGCAACGATCGGCATCCTGCCGACGATCGCGCCCGAACTCCTGAACTCCGATCACATGTCCCGCATGGTGCGCTACCAGGCATTGAACGACCGCGTCCTGGCGCTGCGGGACGGCGCACCGTTCGAAGTCGACATCGCGGGAGACGATCATCTGCTGATGTCGCACGACGACGTGATGCTCGAGGCCGCCGCCACCTCATTCCAGATCCACCTGCAGTGCAAGCCCGAGCGCGCGGTGCGCACCTACAACGCCGCACTGGCGGCTTCCGCCCCGATGGTGGCCCTGTCGGCCAACTCGCCGTTCCTGTTCGGACACGCGCTCTGGGCCGAGACCCGGGTCCCGCTCTTCGAGCAGGCGGTCTCCCTGGGGCCCAGGGATCCCGAGCGCGTCGGCTTCGGCACCGGATACGCGGACGCTTCGCTGCTGGAGACGTTTCGCGAGAACCGCGAACTGCACGCGATCCTGCTGCCCTATGTGCAGGAGGAGCCGCCGAGCAAGTTCGCACACGTGCGTTTCCAGAACGGCACGGTGTGGCGCTGGAACCGCCCCCTGCTCGGTTTCGACTTCGACGGCGTCCCGCACCTGCGCATCGAGCATCGCGTCGTCCCCGCCGGCCCCACCATCGACGACTGCATCGCGAACACGGCGGTCTTCATGGGCGCGGTGCGCGCGCTCGTGGACGACCCCGTCCCGATCGAGTCGGAGCTCGACTTCGCGGTTGCGCGGAGCAACTTCTATGCGGCCGCCCGCCTTGGGCTGGACGCCGATTTCACGTGGCGGGACGGCCAGCGGGTTGGAGCACGAGCGCTCCTCCTCGAGGACATGCTGCCGGCCGCGGCCAACGCCTTGCGTACGCTCGACATTCCCGACGCGGAGATCGAGCGCTATCTCGCGATCGCGACGCGGCGCGTCGAGCGCGGCGCCAACGGCGCCGTGTGGCAACGTCGCTGGGTCGAGCGGCACGGGCCGGACTACAACGCGCTGACGCTCGCGTACCTGGACGCGCAGGACTCGGGGCAGCCCGTGCACGAGTGGACCGTTTGAGACCGTGCGCCTGACAACGCGCTATGCGCTCCCCGACGGCTTGCTGGGCTGTCCCGCGCCAGGACTCTTCGACGCGCTCGGGGGCCCGACCCTGTTCGTTCTCACCCGAGGCCTCGCGGATCCCCTGTTCGTGTCGGTGCTCCAGCACGGCAACGAGGTCTCGGGGTGGGACGGGGTCCGCCAGTTCCTGGCGAGGGGCGGCGTACCGCCGATGCTCCTGTACGTGGGCAACGTGGAGGCGGCGCGCGTGGGCGCGCGGACGCTCCCGCACCAGCACGACTTCAACCGCGCCTGGAACGGCGGCGAGACGCCCGAGGCGCGCCTCGCCCGCCAGGTGACCGAGCGCGCGCTCGAGGCGAAGCCCCGGCTCGCCATCGACGTCCACAACAACACCGGCGCCAACCCGCACTACAGCGTCCTGACCGACCTGGAGGCCCGGTGCCTGGGCGCCGCCGCGGAGTTCTCCCACCTTGCGTTGTTGGCACAACACCGGGACGGCATTCAGACCGAGCGTTTCGCCCGCTTCTGTCCGGCGGTCACGCTGGAAACCGGCCGGGTGGACGACCCCGACAGCGCGAAGCGCGCCGCCGCGTACCTCGCCAGGGCGTCGCGCTGGGAGGAAGTGCCGCAGGCGTCGTTCGCGGAACTGACCGTCTATCGCAACGACGTACGCGTCGTCATCGAGGAGCCCGACGCGGACTTCGCGGCCGACGCCCCGCTCGCCCTGCGCCCGGAACTGGAGCGGTACAACTTTGAGCGCCTCGAGGCGGGCAACCTGTTCGCGCGCCGCGCGGCCGGCGCCGCCGGCGTGGGACTCCGGGCCATCGACGTCTCGGGAGCGGACCTGACGGACTTCTATTTCGCAGTCGAGGGGAACGACGTGCTCCTGCGCGAGCCGGTGTACCCCTCCATGTATACCCAGGACATCGCGGTCGCCCGGCAGGACTGCCTTTGCTACTTCATGGCGCCGTACCACCGATGAGCGACGCGCGCCGATTCCTCGAGGTCGCCGAGCCGTTCCACATGATGCACGGCGCGCTCCCCGCCGTGACGCTCGCATACGAAACCTGGGGGGAACTCGCGGCGGCACGCGACAACGCAGTGCTCCTGTTCACGGGGCTGTCGCCGTCGGCGCACGCGGCCTCTTCGCCGGGAAACCCGAGCACGGGCTGGTGGGAGGACATGGTGGGCCCGGACAAGCCCATCGACACGGACCGCTATTGCGTCGTATGCGTCAACTCCCTCGGGAGCTGCTTCGGCTCGACCGGACCCGCATCCGTCAACCCGGAAACCGGCGCACCGTACCGCCTCGATTTCCCCGTGCTTTGCCTGGAGGACATCGCCCACGCCGGTCAGGCGGTCATCGCATCGCTCGGCATCGAGCGTCTGCATGCCGTGGTGGGCGCCTCCATGGGCGGCATGACCGCGCTCGCGTTCGCGATGCTCTACCCGTCCGCGGCCACGGGGCTGCTGTCGATTTCCTCCGCCTGCAGGAGCCTCCCGTTCTCGATCGCCGTGCGTTCCCTGCAGCGCGAGATGATCCGGTCGGACCCGGCCTGGCGGAACGGGCAGTACGCGCCGGATGCGCCGCCCGCCAAGGGCATGCGCCTCGCGCGCAAGCTCGGCATGATCTCCTACCGCTCGGCCGTCGAGTGGGCCGCCCGGTTCGGCCGCGAACGCGCCACCGACGATCTCGGCGGAGGCGAGCCCTTCGGCATCGATTTCGAGGTGGAGTCCTATCTCGCGGCCCATGCGGCGAAGTTCGTCGGGTCGTTCGACGCGAACTGCTACCTCTACCTGTCGCGGGCGATGGACCTGTTCGACGTCTGCGACCACGGCGGGAGCCTCGAGGCCGGCCTCGGCCGCGTGCAGGCCGAGCGCGCGCTGGTGATCGGCGTCGAGACCGACTTCCTGTTCCCGCTCAGTCAGCAGGAAGAACTCGCGTCGGGCCTGCGCGCGTCCGTGGGCGAGGTCGCCTTCCGAGCCCTCCCGTCCATCCAGGGCCACGACTCCTTTCTGGTCGACATGGACCGGTTTCGGCCGGCGGTGGCGGAGTTCTTCGCCTGAAGGCAGCCGCGTCGCTCAGTCGAGCCCCGACAGCCAGCCTTCGAGATCCTCCACGAGCCGTTCCCCGTCGACGAATCCCCCGGCGAACAGGCGGAACGTCACCCCGTCACCACTCACGAGCACGCTCGGCAGCGCGTTCGTCCCGTACTGGCGCGCGGTTTCGAACCCCCAACGGGTCCGCTGGCGCACCCCTTCCGAGTCCATCAGCGGCCGGAGCCGGTCGCGCGCTACGTCGAACTCCTCGCCGGTCGCGAGGAGCGTGTCGAGGTCGTTGACGTTGACGCCCTCGGCGAAGAAACGCTGCTGCAGGCGGTGCGTGTACCCGAACGGCGGCGCGCCGCGGGCGTCCCGCATGGCCTCCGCCGCTAGACACGGCAACAGGCTGTTGTAGACGGTTCCGGCCGGGAGTTCGTGCGAGAAGTACTGCCCCGTCACGGTCGTCACTTCATCCCAGAGCACGTTCAGCCGCTCGCGGCCGTACGCGCCCACCGGCCGAGTGCCGTGGACGTTGATGCCCCCAAGCAGGATGTCAAACGACAGGCGGTCGCCGAGCGCCTCCATCGCGGCCTCGAAGTGCGGCGTCGTGCCCCAGCACCAGGAGCACATCGGGTCGGTCACGAACCGGACGGACGGGGTCATGCAGTGGCTCCGCCGTCGATGGTCGAAAGTCCTTCCGCCACCACCTCGCCGATGACGGCGCTGTCGAGGTACCCCTCGGCCTGCAGCGCCGCCACGCAGGGCGACGCCGCCTCGGCCGGGATGCCGGCAAGGAGACCGCCGGCGGTCTGCGGGTCCGCAAGCATGCGTAGCCGCGCGTCGTCGGGTCCGCAGCCGCGGAGCACGAAGTCGTCGAGGGCACGCTCGTTGTTGGGCTGGAGCGAACTCTGCAGGCCGGCCTCCATCAGCGCCACCGCGGTGGGTACCATGGGCACGGCATCGAGTCTGAGCCGCGCGGCCGCTCCGGAGGCGCGAGTCATCTCGGAGAGGTGGCCGGCGAGGCCGAACCCCGTGACGTCGGTACACGCCGTGGCGCCATGCTCCGCAAGGATGCGTGCCGCCGCTGCGCTCGAGGCGTCCATCAGGTCGAGCACGGCCACCAGGTCCCGCCCCGTGGCGCGTCCCTGCATCGCCGCGGCCAACAGGGCGCCGGTACCGATGGCCTTCGTGAGCACCAGGCGCTGGCCGGGCTGCAGTCCTCCCTTGACCAGGGGCGCCTCCGGCGCCGCGCCCGTCACGGCAAAGCCGACGGAGAGCTCCGCGCCCTCCGCGGAATGCCCGCCGACGAGGGTGACGCCATGCCCGTGGAACACCTGCACCGCCCCCGCCATCACCTGGTAAAGGTCCTCCTCCATGAGCGCGTCGGACATCAGCGGCACGGTGACCAGCGCGAGCGCGTGCCGCGGCGTCGCGTTCATGGCGTACAGGTCGTTCATGGCGTGGTGCGCGGCGATCCGGCCGAACCGGTAGGGATCGTCGACCATCGCGCGGAAGCCGTCGCAGCTCATCGCCAGCGTCGCCGAGTCGAGCCGCACCACCGCTGCGTCGTCACCGATCCCCTGCACGAGCGACGCGTCCTCGCCTGGCGGGAGTCTGCGTAGCACGCGTTCCAGGATGTCGGCCCCGAGCTTGGCGCCACACCCCCCGCAACGCATGGTGTCCGGGGCGTCCACTCCCAGACCGGGCGCTAGCGCCGGCGGGGTCACCTCCATCTCGGGCAGTTTCTGGAAGCGGCGCATGAAACGCCGGTCGATCCAGTCCTTCCAGACCCATACCCAACGGCCCGACGCATGCCACGGACCCCGCGAGGCGACCGCGCGGCCGTCCGCCGTACCGATCAGAGCGAGGGCCCGGCGCTGGGCCCGGTAGCGCCTGAGCGGCCGGCCGAGGGCGTACCGGCGCAGGTTGTCCGCCAGCGGAGGGCCCTGCCGCACCGCGAACACGCCGGATTTGGGTCGCGGCGCCCCCCGGATGCCGGCCGTGTCGCCGGCCGCGAAGACGTCCGGATGCGACGTGGACTGGAGCGCATCGTTCACCTCCACGAACCCGTCGGAGTCGGTCGCCAGGCCGCTGTCCCGGAACGCCGCGAAGGGCTCGACGCCCGTCACCCAGAACACGTGGTCGTGGGGCAGCGCCCGGTCGTCGCGTGCGCGGACGCGATCCCCGTCCACGGCTCCAACGAAGAAGTCCGTATGGATTTCTACCCCGCGGGCGGACAGGAGTGCCGTGAGCCGGCGCCGCGCCGGCCGCGCGTGCTCCGCGAGGAGTTCCGGGGCGGCCGTCACCAGCGTGCATCGCGCCGTCTCGGGGAACCGCGCGCGCATGGCGAGGGCGAGTTCCACGCTGCCAGGGCCTCCGCCCACGAACAAGAGTCGCATCGGGCGGCGCGCCAGCTCCTCGCAGACCGCGTTCCACCCGGGCAGGAAGCGACCGATGGGCTTGACGGGCGTCACGCAGTCCCGTTCGGCGTACCCGGCGCCCGGCACACCGCCGGTGTTGAGCGACAGGATGTCGTACCGAAGCGGCGGGCGATCTCCCATGACTACCCGCCGGGCATCGAGATCGAGGCCCGTGACTTCGGACGGGATCAGCCGGGCGTCGGCGAAGCGGGCGAGCCGCGCCACGTCGATGTGCATCTCGTCCCGGTCGTAGCAGCCCGCGACGTGTCCCGGCAGCATTCCCGAGTACGGCGTGTGGACCTCCCGGGCGATCACCGTGAGCCGGACGCCCGGCTCCGGCCGCATGCCGAAGCGCCGCAGCACCTGCACGTGGCTGTGCCCCGCGCCGACGAGCACGATGTCCCTGACGGCGGGTGCGGCCGTTTGCATAGGGTCGGACCGCGCAGGTGAGGCCGCGTGCCGCGTTACTCTCCCGCGGCGGACGCGTCCTCGGGGGCGCTGGCGGTGCGTTGCCGACGGGCCGTTGCCTGCGCCTGTGCAACCTCCCAGTACTCCGCGTGATCCAGTGCGCCGTTCCCGTCCCGGTCGCCCTGCTCGAGGGCCTGGTTGAACTCCTCGCGCATGTCCTCGGGGACCTCGTCCGGCCGCACGTTGCCGTCGCGGTTGCGGTCCAGGAAGCCGACCGTCTGCACGACCTCGGTCCGCTCCGAATTGTCGATCGGACGGTCGGATGTCTCCTCGACCCAACGGAACATGAAGTCGCCGTAGAGCATCTCGTCGTCCGAGTACAGCCCCCACGCGATGTCCCGCGTCGGGTCCGGGTTGCCGGGGTTCTGCGCCGAGTTGTCGTAGGTCGTGGTGTGAATCAGCCGCGTGCCCGCCGGCACCATGCGCGGCTCCACGAACTCGTAGCCCCGCTGCCAGTTGAAGTCGTAGTTCGGCACCGAGAGGATCAGCTCTTCGCGCCCGTCGGGGTAATGCAGGGCGAACGTGGAGCTCTTGCCCCGGTAGTGGGAGTGCGGCAGCACCTGGTAGAGCACCGCGTCGCGGTAGAACTCGAAGTAAGCGGACTCCTCGTGGTTCCGCGCGTGCGCCGGAATCCGGATCGTCGGATTGAGGGCCACGCTGTGGCGCAGGAAGTTGGCCGGCGGCTCGTCATGGAAGTAGAGGCCCATGCGCGTGCGGTCCGTCACGACCTTGCCGTACGGCGTGTAGTGCATCTGGAACAGGAAAGCGACGTCCTGCGGGACGAACACGCCCGTCCCCTCGGGCATGATCTGCGGCCCGGTGCCGGGCGCGTAGCCACCGAGGTAGTTGTTCATGAGGCTCTCGCCCGAGTACTTGGCCTCGCGGCCGGGCTCGGTCGTGCCGACGAGGACATGGTGCACGACCTCCGTGACGCCCGGGTCGATGGCCATGGCCCGCACCCACACGTCCCGGTCCAACGGGTTGGCAACCACCGGGAACTGGTACTCGACGATTCCGGAGGCCGCGACCTCGAAGGGCGGTATCTCGACGATGAGATCGGGCTCGCCGAGGGGCCACTCGGGGGCGGTTTCGACGGCTTCCGCGAGCGGGTCCGGTCCCTCGCCCCGAGGCGCGCCCGCCTCGACCCAGTGCACCAGGGTCTGGCGTTCCTCCACGGACAGGCCGCGGTCGTTCTTCCAGGTCCCGACGTGCGGATCCGCGTGCCAGGGCGGCATGCGCTTCGTGCGGAGGACTTCGCGGATCATCGGCGCGAAGCCACGGACCATCGGATAGCCGGTCATCGCCCATGGCGCGATACCGCCGGGCTGGTGACACTCCTGGCAGTTGTCGCGCAGGAGCGGCGCGATGGTGTCGCTGTAGGAGATCTGCGTGTGATCCGCGTCGGCGCCCGGCAGGTTGATGAGGCACCCTTTGGCGCCATGGTCCTCGATCGCGGCTACGTCACCCGCGAGCACCGCGTCGAGGGCGTCGCGCAGGTAGTGTTCCGAAGCCGCCTGCTTCTGCCGCTCGTAGGTCAGGCGATCATTGACGGCGCCGCGGTAGACGATCTCCCACCGGCGTGGGTCGATGACCATCACCTCGGCCGTTCGCGTCAGGCCGAGGGACTCGCCCACGAGCTGCGCCTCGTCGACGAGGATCGGGTACGGGATGTCCCATTCCCGGGCTTCCGCGGCGATGGACTCGCGATGGTCCTGGAGGTTCGAGTTGATCATCAGGAAGCGCACGCCGCGCTCCGCGTAGACGTCGCTGATCGCGCGATAGTCCGGCAGGGCGTTGCGCACGATCGGGCAACCGTTGCCCTGCACGATCAGCACGATCGCGCTGGCGTCGGAGTAATAGTGGAGTTCGTGGGCCTGGCCGTCCTGGTCGAGCAGCATGAAGTTGTCCACCCGCATCGCGTGCCCGGCCAAGGCGGCGAGCAGGCAGGCGCATGCCAAGAGTGCTTTCATCGCGGATCCTCCTTGGATGCCGCGGATTTTACAGGGGATGGTGCGCCGCGTCAGACGGTGTCAGGGGCCTCTCCCATCGCCCCTCCCATCGCCTCTCCCGCCGAGAGGAAGTCGAGATTCGGGCCCGCGTCGCGCCCGCCGAGCGTGCGATCAGGACCGAGATCGCGCGCCCTGCCCACGGTGCCCTTGCCGAAACGCTCGATCAGCGCGTCGAGCGTCCGCTCGAGGCGCCGGACGCGACCCTCTCGTTGGATGAGGCGGTCGAAGAGCTGCAGTTGTTCGGGGGCCGCCGCTGGGGCCAGATCGTAGGCCGCCATCCCGACGAGGCGAAACGGTCCCGCGTGCCCGAATGCGTCGAGCAACCGGTCCGCCGTCTCATAGAGCATGTCCGCCACGTCCGTCGCACGGGCGAGCAGGCACTGGCGCGTCAGCATCTCGAAGCGCGCGGTCTTGAGCCGGACCCGCACGCCGCGCGCCACGTGCCCCTTGCGCCGCAGACGGCGCCCGATGCGGTCCGCCGCGTCCCGCAGGTGCGGCAGGATCTCCGCCCGCGTCGAGACGTCCGCGAGCAGGGTGCGGTCCGAACCGACGCTGCGGGAAACGCGGCCGCCCTCCACCGGTCTCGGATCTCGGGCGTTCGCGAGCGCCGCGAAGTGCGCACCGATGCCGCCGAGGCCACGATGCAGCTCACGCGGGTCGCAGGCGGCCACGTCGCCGATGGTGTGCAGGCCGAGCGCCTCGAGCTTCGGCAGCGTCTTCGGGCCGGCGCCGAACAGCCGCGAGACCGGCTGCGGCGCGAGCCAAGCCTTCGCTTCCCCGGGCGGCACAACGGTGAGTCCGTACGGCTTGCGGTAACTGCTGGCGGCTTTAGCCACGTACTTGGTCGACGAGACCCCGACGCTGGCGGTCAGCCCGGTGGCTTCGCGGACCGCCTCCCTGATGCGCTGCCCCATGCGCTGGGGCGGGCCGAAGATGCGCTCGGCCCCGGAGAGCTCGATGAACGCCTCGTCCAGGCCCAACGCCTCGACCTTGGGCGAGAAGTCCCCGAACACCCGCATGATGGTGCGGGAGAGTTCCTCATAGCGATCGAACGCGATCGAACCGGGGCGGGACCGTGATGGCGTCGGGACACAGGCGACGCGCCCGCGCGATGGGCATGGCGCTGCCCACGCCGTAGGGCCGCGCCTCGTAGCTGGCTGTCAGGACGACGCCCCGCTCGCTGCGTGGACCAACAAGCACTGGACGTCCCCGCAGTTCCGGATGATCGAGCTGCTCCGCCGCCGCATAGAACGCGTCCATGTCGGCGTGGGCGACGATGCGCGGCCAGCTCGCCTGCTTCATGTCGGCAAGATACTGTATACATGACCAGCACACAAGCCCGGGAACGGTCCGGTCAACCTTCGGGTGTTCGTCCGGTGACAATCCAGAGCGGATCTCCGCTCGGCGGTGAACGGTCGACGAAGTCGACTGCCTCGAACCCTCCGAGATCCAGGTACGCCCCGACGAGCCTTATGCGGTCGCGGGGCGGCAACTGGTGGAAGGCCCGGATCGCCTTGGTCGGGAAGCAGCGGTGCGACATGGCGACGCAGATTCGCCCGCCGGGGCGCAGGACCCGGACGGCGGAACGCATCGTCTCGACCGGCCGCACGAGGTACTGGATCGAGACCGCGATGGTCGCCCTATCGAACGCCCCATCCTCGTACGGCAGTTCCGGATCGGCGTTGAGGTCGTGGACGCAGTGCTCCGTCAGGCGCGGGTTCGCGGCCAGTTCCGCCGCGTTCATGCCGAGGCCCGCCACGCGTCCGAGCGCCAGGTCCGACGGGTAATGGGACACCCACGAGGACATCAGGTCGAGCACGTCGGCCTCGGCGTGCAGGAACTCGCAATACCACTGCGTGAGCGCGTCGATCGTGACCTGGTCGATGTGCTGGACCAACCGCGGCTCACGGTAGAACTCGCCGTCGGGACTGGTGTCGACCCGCTCGAAAAAGCTGTCGGGAATGTCTGGCGTCGCCACGGCTCGTGTCGCGATGCGAATGCCCCCATGCTACACGGGCAGTCCTCAAGGTCGTGCCCGCGCGTCGTACCGCGTCATGGACTCTCCGAGGCGCACGAGTTCGTCGAGCGGCATGTCGGGGTCGAACGGGAGATGGACCGCGTTCGCCAGGCGCCTCGCCCCGGGTACGTCGACACCTTCGCCCGAGACCGCGCAAAGGCGCCCGGACATTGGCGTCGAAGCCGGCCCGGCGCAGGACCTGCTTGCACGCACGCCTCCGGGTCCGGGACGAGGACCGGCACCATCCAGCATGCGTGCGTTTCAGCGTCGCGTGTTGGGAGGCAGACGCCTGGTCCCAGGGCATCGAAAAGCGCCCTGCCCGGAGCGGTCCGCCGCGTCACCGGCGCATCTCCCTCGGCCAGCCGCCGTGCGAGCAGCGCGAGCAGTGCCGCAGACGGACGTAGCCGCAGCGACGCTGTCCCGGGTCGCGTGTTCCGCGTGAGGCGGTGTATCCAGTGCTCGCGGTCCGCGCCGACCGCGTCCAGGGCCGCCGCCAGCGCCCGGTAGACGCCCGGTTTGCCGGCACACTTCAGCGCGCCCGCGAGCAGGACGCGCCGCAGGAACGCCGCCGTCGGCCGCACCTGCTGGAGGCCGCGTCGCCGGCGCATTCGCTCAAGCGTCTCCGGATCCCGAACATGCGCGACCGCTCCACCCAGCGCGGTCGGCGTCCGGATGGCCGGTCCAAGCCGGGCCGCAGTAGCCCTGCGCACAGTCCTCGACGACGGCGACGCCGCGCGCCCGGGCGATCGCGATGGCAGGCGCGACATCGAGCCGGGCCCCAAAAGGACGCGTCAGCACGACGGCACGGGTCTTCGGTCCGATGACGCGCTCGAGATCGTCCGCCCGCCAGGCGCCGGTATCGGCGTCGACGTCGATGGGTACGGCCCGCAGGCCATGCCGTCGCCGGGCGGCCACCGTCTGACACGCAGATAGAGGTCGAAGGCCGAACGCACGTTGAGGCACGCCAGGACCCCTTGCCCGGACGGCCACAGGCGCTCCACGCCTTCCGCCGCCTCCTCCCACGGCGACGGCGCAAGGCAGCAGCCCAGGGCGAAACGCCAGTCGCGCCACGCGAGGTCCACTTGCTTGCACGGCCACATGAGTCGGGGCTTCCAGATGCGAAGCCGGCTCGATCATGCCACGGCGTTGCCGCCCGCACGGCGAACCCGGCGCAACGCAGGCTTGCAACACAAGCTTGCGCCGGACCGCGTTCAGTTAACATCGCCCCATGACCACCGCCCTGCTCTACGACTGCTTCAGCGGCATCTCCGGCGACATGCACATCGGCGCGATGGCCGATCTCGGCGTGCCGGAGGACTACCTCCAGGGGCAGCTCGCGAAACTCCGTCTGGCGTCGGAGTTCGAACTGGTCCTCGCCTCCGCCCGCAAGATGGGGATCACGGGAACAAAGGCCACGGTGCGCCTGGCCGAGGACGCCCCGCACCCCCACCGCCGGCTGGCCCACATCGTGGAGATCATCCAGGACGCCGGTTACCCGCAACCGGTCGAGACGCGCGCCACAACCATCTTCCGCGCGCTCGCCGAGGCGGAGGCCGGGATCCATGGCATCGGCGTGGAAGAGGTGCATTTCCACGAGGTGGGCGCCACGGACGCCATTGTGGACATCGTCGCCGCCGCCCTCGGGCTCGACTGGCTCGGCATCGAACGGGCGTGGTCGCGCACGGTGGAGGTAGGCGGGGGCATGGTGCGGTGCGCGCATGGCCTGATGCCGGTGCCGGCCCCTGCGACGGCAGCCCTGCTCACGGGCGCGCCCTGCAGCTACGGGCGCGTCGAGGCGGAGACTACCACGCCGACCGGCGCGGCCATCCTGCGCGGCTCCGTGGACGTCTTCGGAGAACCCGCGCGTTTCACCAGCGCGCGCGTCGGCTACGGCATCGGGCAGAAGGACTTCGCCATCCCCAACGTGCTGCGCGTCATGCTCGGCACGGCTGAGGTCGGTGAGGAGGCCGGCGCCCCTTACGAGACCGAGACCAACGTCGAGATCGACTGCAACGTCGACGACATGAGCCCCGAGGCTTTCCAGCCCCTGATCGAGGGGCTTTTCGAGGCCGGCGCCCGGGACGTGATGGTCACGCCCGGCCTGATGAAGAAGTCCCGGCCGGCGCACCGCGTCTCCGTGCTGGCGCATCCGGACGACCTCCCGGCGGTCGTCGATCGCCTGGTGCGCGACTCCACCACGATCGGGGTGCGGTTCCGCGACGTCCGCAAGTGGATGCTGCCACGCGAGACCGTCACGGTGCCGACGTCCCTCGGCGACGTGCGGGTGAAGGTCGCGACGCTGCCGGACGGCCGCCGTCGGTGGAAGGCCGAGTACGACGACGTGCTGCGCCTGGCGCGTGATCGGGGCAAGGACTACCTGGCGGCCCGGGACGCCGCCGAACGCGAGATCGCGGCATGGATGAACGACTGAAGCGCCTTGCGGACGTACTGGACGCGTTCCGCTCCGGCGACCTGCCGCTGACGGACACGCTCGAGCGCATCGATGCGGCGTATTTCGAGCGGGCCGGCGACGTCACCGTGGATCACGACCGTGCGCGGCGCACCGGCGCGCCCGAGGTGATCTACGGCGAGTTCAAGACCCCCCAGCAGATCAGCAAGACGTTCCGCGCGATCCGCGCCCGGGGCGACAACGTCCTGGCGACGCGGGTGGACCCGGACACCTACGCCGACATCGAGGGCGAACTCGACGGCGCCGAGTACCATCCGGTGGCCCGTGCCCTCACCTTCCGACAGGGCCCCGTGGCCCAGGCAGACACGAGCGTCGCCATCGTCACCGCGGGCACGTCGGACGCGCCGGTCGCGGAAGAGGCCGCGGTCACCTGCGAGTTCTACGGCAACCCGGTGATCCGCATCCAGGACGCCGGCGTCGCCGGCATCCACCGCCTGCTGGCGCGCGCCGCGGAACTGCGCGAGGCCCGGGTCGTGATCGTCGTCGCGGGCATGGAGGGCGCGCTGCCGAGCGTCGTCGGCGGTCTCGTCGACAAGCCGGTGATCGCCGTCCCGACGAGCATCGGCTACGGCGCCTCGTTCGGCGGCATCGCCGCACTCCTCGGCATGCTGAACAGCTGCGCCTCCGGGGTCGCCGTCATGAACATCGACAACGGCTTCGGCGCCGGCTTCCTCGCCAACCGCATCAACCGGCTGTGATCGGGTGAAGGCCGGGGGCGAGGGAGGCTCGCGCGGATGCCGGATCAGCGGAGCCGGGCATCGACATGCTCCACGAACGCGCGCACCGTGCCGTGGCGCCCCAGCATGGACTCCTCCAACCCCATCCGGAGCATCCCCTCCGCCAAGGCTTCCCCGGACCGGTACGTTCGCGACACCAACGTTCCCCCCGCGGTTCGCGCCGTCAGGGTGACCCCGCCTTCCGTGGCGTAGTCAAGGTCAGAGTTCGCCCAGGTTTCGTCGCGGATGAGCGCGGCGGCACGCTCCGGCGCCTCCTGCAGCAGACCGGCAAACCGCGGAGCCGGTTCGAGGATCACCTCCTGGGCGGACTCGCGATACGTGTCGGCGCCTATGGTCAGAAGATGCGCTATCTCGCGGCGGGTATCCGGGCCGACGTGATTGACCGCGCAGCGGAGGGCATCGGGATCTTCGACCGCGGCCACGCAGACATCGAAGATGTCTCGTTCCGGCAGCCGGCGGCCTCGGCCGTACAGCTTCCCGCAGAGGATCGATGCGTTCTCGACCAGACAGGCTTCGCTGCCGTCGATTCTGGCCACACGTGGCGGAAGCGCAGGGACGGGGTCCAACGGCGTGATCTCGAGACGGCCTCTCGGGAACCAGACTTTGACGGCACGTTGTTGTACCTCCATGCGTGTCGCGCCGAGACGCACCATGGCATCCTGGAAGTGCGGTGCCCGGCGCGGATCAAACGGGGCAAGACTGGCTTCGGTGGGTAGGAAGATGTCGAGATCCGTGCTCAACCGGTGCTGCCACTGGGCCGCGAGGACGGTCCCTCCACCCAACCACCAGCCATGATCGCCGTCGATCACGGTGGGCAGGAGTTCCGCGAGGGTTGCACGTACCGTCCGGAAGAGACCGCGCGCCGGTTCCGGGAGCGTCAGGGAACCCACACCCAGTCACCGGAGCCCGTGATCGGGACGCGCGAAGTCGTTCAGCCAGTGTTTGAGTTCGTTGCGGTGCGGACCCGTCTGATGTGCCGCCCGGACGAGGTCGTGCCAAGTGTAGGCGTACTCGATCCAGCCCCCGAGCAGTTCGCTGAAAGAAGCCGCGCGTAGCCACGTCCGCATCACGAGCAGCTGCCTCGCGTCCGGCCGTGGCGCCCGCATGGAGCGGTACAGCTCGGCCGCCGTGGCCGGAGTGCGCCAGCCGGCGCATTCGGAGAACAGGCGCATCTCCACCGTTCGACTCTCCGGGCCGGTGGGAATCCGGGCGTCGACGCCACAACACCGCAACAGTTCCGCGGGAGGACGCGGGGCCTCCTCCCCATAGAACGCGTCGGGCGGCAAGAGGTCGCACGGCTCCGTTACCCAGGGATCGCCCCAGGTAACGACCATCTCCTGTGCAGGGGTGTCTGCCACGGGAGCGCATTGTACGCCCCCCTCGCGCGAACGGTTCCCGGACGGCTTCCGGGTTAACATGCCTGCCATGGATGCAGCCATGGCGGATCGCTACGCCGCCCTCAAGACGTTCATCGGGGGTTTCGACTCGGCCCTCATCGCCTATTCGGGCGGAGTGGACTCGTCCCTGGTGGCCTACGTCACCGCCGAGGTTCTCGGCGAGAAGGCGCTTGCGGTTACGTCGGGATCGCCCAGCCTGAAACGCAGCGACCTGGCCCTCTCCGAAACCCTCGCCGACAAGTGGGGCATGCCGCACCGGGTGATCGTCACCGACGAGATGGACAATCCGGAGTACCGGGCGAACCCGGTGAACCGCTGCTTCCACTGCAAGACCTCGCTGTACGAGCACCTCGACGAGATCGCGCGCACCGAGGGCTTCGAGGTCGTCTTCAACGGCACCAACATCGACGACCTCGGCGACCACCGACCGGGACTGATGGCGGCGGACAACTTCGACGTGCGCTCGCCCCTGGTCGAGACCGGCTTCCACAAGGCGGACATCCGCGCCCTTGCGGCCCACCTGGGCCTCGACAACGCGCAGAAGCCCCAGTCCGCGTGCCTGTCGAGCCGCGTGCCGTACGGGACCGCAATCGACGAGGGCATGCTGCGCCAGATCGAGCGGGCCGAGAGCGCGCTGCTGACGCTCGGCTTCTCGCAGTTTCGCGTGCGGCACCACGGGGACATGGCCCGCCTCGAGATCGTGCCCGAGGAGTTCGAAGCGGCGATCCTCCGGCGGGATGCGATCGTCGAGCGCGTGAAAGCCTGCGGGTACCGCTTCGTCGCGCTCGACCTGGCGGGCTTCCGGTCCGGGTCGATGAACGAGGGTGTCGTCCAGACCTTCGGCGCCTCTTCCCGCTGAGACAGCGCGACGCTACACGCTCGCAGCGCGGCTAGCCCATGACGAAGGACGAGCTGCTCGAACTGATCGCGAACGGCGAGAGTTCCGGCGTAGAGTTCAAGCGAGACGATGTGCGCCCGGAGCGGCTCGCCAGGGAAGTCGTGGCGTTCGCCAACTTCCAGGGCGGACGCATCCTCCTCGGGGTCGACGACGATGGCGCCATCCGCGGCATCCAGCGACCGGGCCTCGAGCGCTGGGTGATGGACACGGTGTTCGGGCGCTACGTGCATCCCATCATCATCCCCTTCTACGAAGAGGTACGGATCGACGAGACGCGCCGCGTCGCGGTGGTCACGCTGAGCCAGGGCACGAGCAGGCCGTACGTGGTGCGTGCGCGGGGCCGGGAAGACACGTATGTGCGTATCGGGAGCACCTCCCGGTTGGCGACTCGGGAGCAGCAGGCTCGCCTGCACGCGCTTGGCGGCCTGTTGCAGGCGGAAATGCTGCCCGTTTCCGGAAGTACTCTTGCCGACCTGAGCCGCGACCGCCTGCGCGACTACCTGGCGTCCGTCGTGGACGATGCGACGCTCCCGGAGAACGACGACGAGTGGCATGCGCGCTTGTGCGGACTCGCATTCATGCGCGAAGCGGAGCGCGCCCCCCCAGTGTGCACGATCGCCGGCCTGGTCCTGTTTGGACACGCCCCGCGCCGTCTGCTGCACCGGACCGGGATTCGCTGGATGGCGTTCGACGGCCAGGACCGGAGCTACCGCGCGCTGGACGACCGGCTGATCGACGGGCCGGTGGTCGCACTGCGCAATGGTGCGTCCGGACGGCCGGGCGAGACTGCGGAAGGTGGCCTCCTCGAACGCCTGTCCGAGGCCATGCGGCCGTTCGTCTCGGTGGAGACGGACCTAGTGGACGCTTCCATGCGCCGCGAACTGTCATGGCAGTATCCGCTCGCCGCGTTGCGCGAGGCCGTGGTCAACGCGCTCGCCCACCGTGACTGGACGCGTTACGAAGAGATCGAGGTGGTCCGCTATGCCGACCGCCTGGAAGTCCTGAGTCCCGGTGCACTACCGAACTCCATGACCGTCGAGAAGATGGTCGCGGGCCAGCGCTCGCCACGCAACCCGCTGATCGTGGAAGTGCTGCGCGATTACGGCTACGCCGACGCGCGCGGCATGGGGGTGCGACGGAAGATCATCCCGCTGCTCCGCGAGCACAACGGGACCGAGCCAGAGTTCGAAGCGACCGAGGACCATCTGCGGGTGGTGATGTACGAGCGGATCGCCCAGCCGACGACCGTAGACTGACCCGATCCCCACGGCGGCGTGCGTCAGGACGCCCGTTCCACAAAGCTCTTAGGACTTCTCGTATCGACTCACCAGCATCCGAAACGCGCAATCCGGGAAACGTCCCTGAACGTCCTTCTCAATCTTCCTCAGCTTTGCCGTTCGGTCCCTCGATTTCCTCCCAAAGTTCACCCCTGTAAGCAAACCAAAGAACTGGAGTTCGACGCAGTAGATCATCTTCCTCTCCTCGAACCTCTCAGGGCAGGCGTCCGAATCTCGTCCACAAGCTGTCGCACAGCTTTGGGCGGCGACTTTGTCACGGCGCTCACCCCCACTGCCACGCCCAGGTTCAGCATCGCCCCCAGCCCCCCGATCCCTTCCGGAGAGATCCCGAACAGCCAATTCGCCGGATCGTTGCCGTACGCCGGGCTCACACCGAACTTGAAGTAGACGATGTAGCTCACCGTAAACACGAATCCGACCAGCATGCCGGCGATCGCCCCCTCGCGGTTGACCCGTCGGCTGAAGATGCCGAGCAGGATCGCCGGGAACAGCGACGCGGCGGCGATCCCGAAGGCGAACGCGACCACCTGCGCCACGAACCCCGGCGGGTCGTAGCCGAGGTAGCCGGCCATCAGGATCGCGACGCCCGCGCTGATCCGCCCTATGAGCAACTCGCGCTTCTCGGAGATCCGGGGGGCGATCACCCCCTTGGTGATGTCGTGCGAGACGGCGGCGGAGATCACGAGCAGCAGGCCGGCCGCCGTCGACAGGGCCGCGGCGATGCCACCCGCCGCGACGAGGGCGACCACCCAGTTCGGCAGCCCGGCGATCTCCGGGTTGGCGAGCACGATGATGTCGCGGTCCACGGTCAGCTCGTTGCCTTCCCAGCCGAACTCCGCCGCCCGTTCCGCGAACTCCGGGTTGGCGTCGTTGTAGTACTGGATGCGGCCGTCCTCGTTGTGGTCCGTGAAGGACAGGAGGCCCGTCTCCTCCCAGGTCCGGAACCACTGCGGGCGCTCTGCGTAAACCAGGTTGCCGTCGGGCGCGCCGACCGGGCCGGTCTGCATCGTGGTGGTCAGGTTGAGGCGCGCGATCGCGCCCACGCCCGGCGCCGTCGTGTAGAGGATCGCGATGAAGAGGAGCGCGTAGCCCGCTGAGATACGCGCGTCGCGCACGCGCGGCACCGTGAAGAACCGCACCACCACGTGCGGGAGGCCGGCCGTGCCGATCATGAGGGCGAGCGTGATGAAGAACACGTCGATGCCGCTCTTGGTGCCGTCCGTGTACGCGGGGAAACCGAGGTCCGTGACGATCCCGTCCAGCGTGGTCAGCAACCAGGCGCCGCCGTCGGCGACCGTGCTGCCGAACGCGATCTGGGGGATGGCCACCCCCGTGACCTGGAGCGAAACGAACACCGCCGGGACGGTGTAGGCGAAGATCAGCACGCAGTACTGCGCGACCTGCGTGTAGGTGATGCCCTTCATGCCGCCGAGCACGGCGTAGAAGAAGACGACCCCCATGCCGACCAGGAGGCCCGTCGTGATGTCGACGTTCAGGAAGCGGGAGAAGACGATGCCGACGCCCCGCATCTGTCCGGCGACGTAGGTGAACGAGATCACGATGAGGCAGATCACCGCCACCACGCGGGCGGTCTGGGAGTAGTAGCGCTCGCCGATGAACTCCGGGACCGTGTACTTGCCGAACTTCCTGAGGTACGGGGCGAGGAGCAGGGCCAGGAGCACGTAGCCGCCGGTCCAGCCCATCAGGTAGACGGAGCCGTCGTAGCCGAGGAAGGCGATCAGCCCCGCCATCGAGATGAACGACGCGGCGGACATCCAGTCCGCGGCCGTGGCCATGCCGTTGGCGACGGGGTGGACATGCTTGCCGGCGACGTAGAAGTCGCCCGTGCCCTGGGCCCTCGACCAGAACGCGATTCCGATGTAGAGGGCAAACGAGGCCCCGACGACCAGGTAGGTCAGCGTGGTCAGCTCCATCCCTTAGGCGTCCTCGTCTTCCTCGACGCCGTATTCCCGGTCGAGCCGCCCTATCCGCCAGGCGTAGAAGAAGATCAGTACGAGAAAGACATAGATGCTGCCCTGCTGGGCGAACCAGAAGCCGAGTTGGAAGCCGCCGAGCGGAATCTCGTTCAGAAAGTCGACGAAGAGAATCCCGCAGCCGAAGGACACGAGGAACCAGACGGCGAGACAGCCCGCCACCAGCCGCAGGTTGGCCCGCCAGTAGCCGCCGTCCTTCATACGCCTCTCCGCCGCCGCCGCGACATAGTGTACCGGGCGACCCGCTCGCCGAGTAACAGGGCGAGCAACCCGCCGTAGAGCGCCGCGTCCATGTAGTCGCCCTTCGACAGCCAGAGCAGGTGGATGCAGGCGAGGACGCCGGTCGCGTACACCAGGCGATGCAGCCGGCGCCAGTTGCGGGCGAGACGCCGCTGCCAGCCCCGGGTCGAGGTCACCGCCAGGGGCACCAGCAGGACGAGGGCGGCGAGGCCCACGGTGATGTACGGCCGCTCGCCGAAGTCCGCGAGGAACGTCTCGGCGTCAAGGCCGGCCAGCAGGACGAGGTACCCCGCGAAGTGCGCGACGACGTAGCCGAACGCGGCGAGGCCGCAGGTCCGGCGGTAGCGCACCAGCCGCGGTCGCCGCAGGAGTCGGGCGGCAGGGGACACCGCGAGCGTCAGGAGCAGGATGCGGATCGCCCACTCGCCCAGGAAGCGGACGATGGTCTCGGCAGGGTCCGGCCCGAAGGCCACGCCGGGCTGGCGCAGTTCGCGGACGAAATCCCAGGCCAGGACGGCCAGCGGAATACAGAGCGCCGCAACGAGGACGGCCTGCGGCCACCCGCGGCGTACCGCCGATGCCGCCGTCACCCGAGAGTCCTCCGCGCGTCCTGTCTCCGGACGGGGTCAGTAGTCGCGGCGCAGGTCCATGCCGGCATAAAGCGGCGCCACTTCCTCGTAGCCGTTGTACATCCGTGTCTCGATGCGGTTCGGGGAGAACAGCGTGCTCGGCAGCCGGCGCTCCGTCTTCTGGCTCCAGCGCGGATGGTCCACGGAAGGGTTGACGTTCGCGTAGAACCCGTACTCGCGAGGCTGCAGAGCGTTCCAGGTCGTCCCCGGCCGCCGCCGCGTGAGCCGGATGCGCACGATGGACTTGATGCTCTTGAAGCCGTATTTCCAGGGGACCACCAGCCGCAGGGGCGCGCCGTTCTGGTTCGGCAGCACCTTCCCGTACATGCCGACCGCGAAGATCGCGAGCGGGTGGTTGGCCTCGTCGAGCCGCAATCCCTCCACGTACGGCCAGTCGATTCCCGAGAAGAAAGAACGCTGCCCGCGCATCTCGTCCGGACGATGCAGCGTGGTGAACTCGACGTACTTGGCCGACCCCGTCGGCTCGAAACGGTCGAGCAGCGCCTTCACGGGGAACCCGATCCAGGGCACGACCATCGACCAGGCCTCGACGCAGCGCAGGCGGTACACGCGTTCCTCGAGGTCTACATGGGCCAGGAGGTCCTCGATCCCGAGCTTGCCCGGCTTCGCGACTTCGCCGTCCACCTCGACGCTCCACGGATCGACCGTCATCTCGTGCGCATAGCGCGCCGGATCGTCCTTGTCCGTGCCGAACTCGTAGAAGTTGTTGTAGGCGGTGGCGTACTCGATGGGAGTGGTCTCCTCCCCGTCGATGGGTGTCCCCGGGCGGAACCCCCGGGACGCCAGCCAGTCCTCGGACAGGGCGTGGGCCGCGCCGGCGCCCAAGGCCAGCGCGGCGCTGCCGCCGATGAACCGTCGGCGCGACAGGTAGACGTGTTCCGGCGTGATCTCGCTCGGGCGGATTGGTGCGCTGCACATATTCTTGATTGTTGTCCTTAGTGTAGAGACTTAACTTATTGAATTCAGGACGTACCGCGGCTGCGGAACCGATCCCAAACCCAACGCGCCGGTCCCGAGAGCGCGTAGAGTCCGAACAGGGCCAGCAGTACCCGGGGCGGGTCGGCGAACACGACGGCGAACCCGAAGGCCACCGCCACCAGCGTCACGAACGGCACCCGCTCGCGCAGGTTGATTGCCTTGAGCGAGGCGTAGCTGAAGCTGGACACCATCAGCACGCCCGTGCCGAGCGTCACGAAGGCCGTGCCGATCGCCGCCGCGAGGCTCGCCGGACCCGCGGCAGCCTCGCTCAGGAGCCAGACGGAGCTCGCGAGCACCGCGGCGGCGGCCGGACTCGGCAACCCCGTGAAGCTCGCCTGATCGCCGCCCTCGGTGTTGAAGCGGGCGAGGCGCAGCGCGGCGCACGCCATGTAGACGAAGGTGACCACCCAGCCCACCTGCCCCAGGCTCGACAGCGCCCAGGAGAAGGCGACCAGGGCCGGCGCCACGCCAAACGCCACCATGTCCGACAGGCTGTCGTACTGCGCGCCGAACGCGCTCTCGGAGCTGGTCATGCGCGCCACGCGTCCGTCCGCCGCGTCGAGGATCATGGCCACGTACACGGCGAGGCCGGCGGCCACGAAACGCCCGTTCATGCCCGCGACGATCGCGAAGAAGCCCGAGAACATCGCCCCTGTCGTGATCAGGTTCGGCAGGAGCGCCATGCCCCGGCGATACCGGTCGCGCGGCGTGCGGCCCTCCACCGACCGCAGGCGCCGTCGTCCGGCCCGGCCGGCCGCCTTGCGCGGCGTCTGTTCGTCTTCCCGTTCCGACATGGAAAACCGGGTCAGTTCTTCTGGCGGTCGACCAGCTTGTTCGCCTCGATCCAGGGCATCATCGCCCGCAACCTGGCGCCCACCTGCTCGATCTCGTGCGCCTGGCTGATGCGGCGCATCGCCTTGATGGTGGGCGCGCCGGCCTGGTTCTCGCCGACGAATTCACGGGCGAACCGGCCGGACTGGATTTCCCCGAGTATGCGCTTCATCTCGCGCTTTGTCTCTTCGGTGACGATGCGCGAGCCTCGCGTCAGGCCCCCGTACTCCGCAGTGTTCGAGACCGTGTACCACATGTTGCCGATACCGCCCTCGTAGAAGAAGTCCACGATCAGCTTGAGTTCGTGCAGGCACTCGAAATACGCCATCTCCGGCGCGTACCCGGCCTCGACCAGGGTCTCGTACCCGGCCGTGACGAGGGCCGCGGCCCCGCCGCACAGCACGGCCTGCTCGCCGAACAGGTCCGTCTCGGTTTCCTCGCGGAAATTCGTCTCGATGATTCCGGCCCGCCCGGCGCCGATGCCCGACGCGTACGAGAGGGCGATGTCCCGCGCGCGCCCGCTCGCATCCTGTCCGATGGCGACCAGCGAGGGGACGCCGCCGCCCTCGACGTACGTGGAGCGGACGGTGTGTCCCGGCCCCTTCGGGGCGATCATGACGACGTCGAGGTCTTCGCGCGGCTCGATCAGGCCGAAATGGATGTTGAACCCGTGCGCGAAGGCGATCCCCGCCCCTTCCTTGATGTTCGGCAGGATTTCGTCGCGATAGATGCGCTGCTGGTGCTCGTCCGGCGTCAGGATCATGACCAGATCGGCGCCTTCCACGGCCTCCCCCACGGACGCCACGCGAAACCCCGCGTTCTCCGCCTTCGGCCAGGATCCGCCCCCGGGGCGCAGGCCGATGGCGATGTCCGCCACCCCCGAGTCGCGCAGGTTGTTGGCGTGCGCGTGCCCCTGGGAGCCGTAGCCGACCACCGTCACGCGCATGTTCTGCACGATCGAGAGGTCGGCGTCCTTGTCGTAGTAGACCTGCATGGGTTGTTCCTCCGTTGGCTCCGGCGTCCGTCCAACGACGCCCTTATCCGAGACTCAGCACCTTGTCGCCGCGCCCGATCCCGGCGACGCCGGAGCGCGCGACCTCGATCACGGCCTGGTTGCCTATGGCCCGCAGGAACGCGTCGAGCTTGTCGCTCGGGCCGGTCAACTGCACGGTGTAGGCATCCGTGGCGACGTCGATGATCTGGCCCCGGAAGATGTCCGCGGTCCGCTTGACCTCCGCGCGCCGCAGCCCCTCGGCCCGGACCTTCACCATCATCAGTTCCCGCTCGAGGTGGTCGCCGTCGGTCAGGTCGACGACCTTGACGACCTCGATCAGCTTGTTGAGCTGCTTGGTGATCTGCTCCATCGTCCGGTCGTCGCCGGCGGTCGTCAGGGTCAGGCGCGACAGCGTCGGGTCCTCCGTGGGCGCGACGGTCAGCGACTCGATGTTGTAGTTGCGCTGGGCGAACAGCCCGATGATGCGCGACAGCGCGCCGGCCTCGTTCTCGAGCAGGACGGCGATGATGCGCCGCGCGGTCACTTGACCGGGGCTGCGGCGCCGTCGAGCCGGGCGCCGTCGCGTTCGAGCACCATCTCGGACATCGCGCCGCCCTTGACCGCCATCGGGTAGACGTGCTCGTCCGGGTCGATCCACGCGTCGAGGAACACGAGCCGGTCGGCGTAGCGAGCGCTGAACATCTTCGGGATGGCGGCTTCGAGTTCGGCGAGGCTCTCCACGCGCAGGCCGACGTGTCCGAACGACTCCGCGAGGGCCACGAAGTCGGGCAGCGCGTCGCGATACGTGCTGTGCGAGTGGCGCCCGCCGTACTGCATGTCCTGCCACTGCTTGACCATCCCGAGGGCCTGGTTGTTGAGGTTCACGATCTTGACGGGCAGCGCGTATTGCATGCAGGTGGAAAGCTCCTGCATGTTCATCATGAAGCTGCCCTCGCCGGTGATGCACACAACCGGGGCCCGCGGGAAGGCGAACTGAACGCCCATCGCGGCCGGGAGGCCGAAGCCCATCGTGCCGAGCCCGCCGGAGTTGATCCAGCGGCGCGGTTCGTCGAACTTGTAGTACTGCGCCGCGAACATCTGGTGCTGGCCCACGTCGCTCGTCACGTAGGCGTCGCCGTTCGTGGCGCGGTACACCGCCTGCACCACCTGCTGCGGCAGGAGCGGCGTGTCGCCCCGATGGCGCTGGTCGTGGTCGAGACCGTGCCGTTCCCGCCACCCGCCGATGCGGTCCCACCACGCCCCGAGGGCGCCCCGGTCCACGGCGGCGGGGTCGCGGTCGAGCTCCCGCCGGACCACGCGCAGCATCTCCGCGAGCACGGAGTCCGCCGGACCGACGATCGGTACGTCCGCCGCGATGATCTTCGAGATGGAAGCGGGATCGACGTCGAGGTGGATGATGCGCGCGTCGGGGCAGAACTTGGCCGGGTCGTTCGTCACGCGATCGTCGAACCGCGCCCCCACCGCGAAGATGGTGTCGGCGTGATGCATGGCCATGTTCGCCTCGAACGTACCGTGCATCCCGAGCATGCCGAGGAACTGGCGGTCCGTGCCGGGAAAGCCGCCGAGGCCCATCAGGGTGTTGGTGACCGGGAAGTCGAGCAGCCGGGCGAGTTCCGTGAGGTGCGCGGCGGCATCGCCCTGCACCACGCCGCCGCCGGTGTAGATGACCGGCCGCTTCGCCCCGAGCAGCAGCTTGACGGCCTTCCTGATCTGGCCGCCGTGACCGCGGGTCGTGGGGTTGTACGAACGGAGTTCGACCTCCCGCGGGTACTCGTACGGGAATGTCTCGTTCGGATCGGTCGTGTCCTTGGGGATGTCGATGACCACCGGCCCGGGACGGCCGCTCGACGCGATGTAGAACGCCTTGCGCACGACCTCGGGGATTTCCGCCGCCTCCTGCACGAGGAAGCTGTGCTTCACCACCGGCCGCGAGATCCCGACCATGTCGGTCTCCTGGAAGGCGTCCGTGCCGATCTGGTGACGCTGCACCTGTCCGGAGATGACGATGATGGGCGTCGAGTCCATGTGCGCCGTGGCGATCCCCGTGATGGCGTTGGTCGCGCCCGGGCCGGAAGTCACCAGCACGACGCCGGGACGCCCCGTGGCGCGGGCATACCCGTCCGCCATGTGGGTCGCGGCCTGCTCGTGGCGCACGAGGATATGCTCGACCTTCTGCTGCTTGAAGATCGCGTCGTAGATGTGCAGCGCCGCTCCGCCGGGGTAGCCGAACAGGTAGTCGACCCCCTCGTCCTGGAGCGCGCGAACGAGCATGTCGGCACCGGACAGCATCTCCGCCATGGCGTCTCCAGGGGCGTTAGCGGAAGTTACCGCTCAGCGTCCACGAAAGGGCGCGCATTCTCGCGTCGCGCCCTGTGCATGTCAAACCACCGGGGGGGCCGGGAACGGCGTGGCGCGGGCGTCTCGGGCGCGTGACGCCGCGCGCTTGCGCAAGGGCGCCGGCGGACCCCCGGCAGGCTCAGTGCACGTGGTAGACCCGGGCCGCGTTGCCGTGCAGCACCTTCGCGACGGACGCCTCGGGAAGGGCCCCGAGCACTTCCCCCGCGTAGTGCCGCGGAGGCAGCGCCGGCGTGGCCGGGCCCGGGGACATCGACGTCGGATGCGGAAAGTCCGTCTCGTAGAGGATGTTGTCGGGGTACAGCTCGATGGCCGGGCCGATCATCTGTTCCTCGAACCAGAAGCAGGCGTAGATCTGGCGCCGGAAGTACTCGCTCGGCAGGAGGTCGTACTCGGGATGCTCCTCGCGTACGCCGCCGTTCCGCCACTGCCAGTCGAAGGCCTCGAGCAGGGACGGAACCCATCCCGCGCCGCTCTCCACCGACACGAAGTCGAGCCGCGGGAAACGGTGACAGACGCCGCCGAAGATCAGTTCGGCCAACCCCTTGCTGTTCTCGATGAACGCCAGGGACGAGAAACGCGCGAAGTTGGCCTTCGTTCCGATGTCGGCCGGCGGCTTCACCAGGCTGCCGAGGTCCTGCCCGCCGATGTGGAAGCTGATGGGAAGCCCCGCATCCTGCGCGGCGGCCCACAGGGGATCCCAGTGCGGGTCGCAGAGCGCGGGCTGCCCGAAGTCCTGCGGCTGGCTTGGAAACAGCACGGCGCGGTGCCCCATCCGGGCGCTGCGTTCGACCTCCGCGACGCACGCGGCGAGATCCCAGAACGGCAACGCCATCACCGCGAGCAGGCGCTCGCTGTCCGCGCCGCACCACTCGCCGAGGAAGTCGTTGTAGGCGCGCACGCACTCCAGCTTGAGTTCCGGCTCGGGGAGCCGGTTCACGAAGGTCTGCGAGCCGAAGCCGCCCACGTTGGGGTAGATCACCTGGGCGTGGATACCGTGCGCGTCCATGTGGCCGAGGCGCGCCCCGGCATCGAAGCAGGCGGGAGGAATGTCGTCGTAGGTGGCCGGGTGGTCCGGTACCGTGCCGTCGAAACCCGCCATCGAGACGAGGCCGGGCTTCAGGACCTCGGCGTCGCCGATCAGCCACACGTCCTTGCCGTCGCGGCGCTCGACGTGGGGGACGAGGTCGCCCCACTTGCTCGATACGCGCGCGGTCCACACGTCGGGCGGTTCGGTCAGGTGCGTGTCCACGTCGATGACGCGGTGACGGTCGAACAGGTCTGGCATGGCGGGTTTCCTCCTTCCGTAACCCTACAACGACGCACGCCCGCTGCAAAGCGGCAGTCGATCTCGAGCAGGCGGTTGTCGACCGTGAGGAAGGCGAGGTTGCCGTTGTCGAGTTTCTCGAAGTCGCTGATACGGGAGTCGGTGCGGTAGTGCCAGACCACGTCGCCGACGGCGTCGAGAGCCATCAGCATGCCGAACGAGGCGTTGTAGTCGGCGATCTCCTGGCTGACGCGCGTCTCGACCGGGGGAAACTCCGTGCCACCTCCGGCAGCGGCGGGGTCTCGAACTCGAACGGTCCGGCGCGGCCCTCGCCGCCGGCCCCGTCGCGGACGGCGACCTCGATCCGGTGCGTGCGGACGGGACGCATGCCGACGAGGGCCAGTCCGGCGGCGGGGTCCTCGCCCGTACCGTATTCGAGCGTCCAGGCGTTGACCCCGTCGGTGATCGCGACCTCGGTCGTTACCGGCACGTTGGTCTCGAACCCGAGTACCGCGGCGAGCGGTGCGCGCGGATTCGGATTGGGCGCTACGGCCGGACCTTCGACGAACTCCGGGCCGCGCCCGCAGCCTGCGAGCAGCAACGCGAGGGCAAGGCCAGCGGCGTGGCGCTTGTGCATGACGGATCTCCGCATCCCCTTCGGGGCAAGGTAGCTGCTCCCGCGGGCCAAGGCGGCCGGCGCTCGGGAACCCGCCGCTATACTCTTCCCGAAGAGAGGACGTTCGGGGGGAGCCGACATGGCGACGTGGCGAAACTGGATTCTGGGCGCCATGGTGCTGGCCATGGCCTCCGGAGCCCTCGCGCAGGAGGACTACCTCAGCCCCGAGCTGCGCGCCCGCGTCGAGGGGCTGAAGGCCGCGGTCGCCGCCGAGCCCACGGCCCCCCCCACCCGCGAAGCGCGGATGCACGTGCTCTGGGACTGGATGAACGCGTACTCGCTGACGGGCGGCACCCTGCCCGTGAACGCGGTCTTCCTGGGCATGTCCGTGCTGACCTATCCCGAGTCGGCCGACGGAACGGGCGCCACGCTCGACGCCTTCGTGAGGGAGTTCACGCTCCTCGACGAACGTCCCGACGCGCTCGGGACGCTGACGGCCGGCCTCGGTCCCCACGTCGCCGGCGCGTTCGTCACCGTGCCGCAGACGTACACCGTCGGGGCGCAGCCGGTCGAGACCGGCGGTGGCTTCCTCGTGGCGCGGCACTTCATGGCGGGACACGGCCGGTTGCAGACGGAGGACCCGGCCGGCGATCACTTCATATCGATCTCCACGTCGAACCCGGACGTGCGGTTCGCCGTGGACAGTCATCCCCTGCGCGGCATGCACGGCGGATTCCGGGGCGCCCTGCCCAGGCTGCTCTTCCGCGTGGATGCCGGCACGCTCACCGAGGGCGACACCGTGACGATCACCTACGGCGACACGACCGGAGGCAGCCGCGGGCTGCGCATGTCCACGATCTCGTCGGACCGGATGCCGCTGCCGCTCTACCTCGATTTCGAAGGCTCGAAACTGTTCTTCACGCTTCCCATCCAGCACATCGTCGTCATCGGCGCCGAGACCGCGGGCGTACGCGGGTTCGCACCCTCGGTGGTTGCGGCCGGCGAGCCCTTCGACATGTCGGTGCGCGCCCAGGACCGGTACTACAACCGGGGCACCGGGGAGATTCCGGGCTGGGAGGTCCTGCTGAACGGGGCGCCTTTCCGCAGCCTCGATGCCGGCGGGCCCGCCATCCAGATGCTCGAGGAACTGACCCTCGACACACCGGGCGTGTACCGGTTCACCATACGTTCCGCGGACGGCGCCATCGTCGGCGGGGCCAACCCCATCCTCGTCGAGGACGACCCGCAGCGCCGGGTGTACTGGGGCGACACGCACGGCCACTCGGGCTTCGCCGAAGGCATCGGCACACCGGAACGTTTCATGACGTGGGCCCGGGACGACGCGCGCCTCGACTACGTCATGCATTCGGAACACGACATCTGGACCGACGACTTCGAATGGAACGTCCTCGCGGACAACGTCCGGCGCTTCACGAAAGAGGGCGAGTTCATCGCGTACCTCGGCTACGAGTGGACCGTAAGTACCCGGCAGGGGGGCCATCACAACGTGATGTTCCGCACCCCCGACGACCGGATGCCGATCCGCGCGCAGTTCTTCCCGACCCTCTCCGCCCTCTATCAGGGGCTGCGCACGCACCACGACCCCCGGGACGTCGTCGTCATTCCGCACGCGCACCAGAACGGCGAGTACCGGATGAACGACCCCCTCCTCGAACCACTCATCGAGATCATGTCGAACCACGGGACGTTCGAGTGGTTCGGTCGCATGTACCTGAGCCACGGTCACCAGGTGGGCTTCACGGCGGCGAGCGACAACCACCTGAGCCAGCCCGGTTACTCCGCGCCGCTCCCGGGCGGCCTCTCGCAGACCGGCGGCCTCGGCGCGGTGATCGCGCAGGAACGCACCACCGACGCGCTGTTCGACGCGATGAAGGACCTCAAGGCGTACGCCACCAACGGCGACCGGATCGTGCTGGATTTCAGCCTGAACGGCGCCCGGATGGGCACGCGCGTGCCGTTCTCCGAGACACGCCGCATCGAGGGGCGGATCGTCGGCACGGCGCCCATCGATACGGTGACCGTCGTGAAGAACGACGCCGTGATCTGGAAGCGAGATGTCGCGACCCTGAGCGACAGCGCACCTCGCGACGGACGGTATCAACTCGCGTTCGAGACTTCCTCCCTGCCCCTGCACCCCCGCGACAACCCCCGCGGCTGGCGTCATTGGGAGGGCACGCTCAAGGTTTCCGGCGCCACCGTCGCATCGGCGGTGCCGCAGGACTTCCAGGATCTGGCGGCGACGGAGTTCGAGGCGACGGGGCCCGGCGAGTTCCGGCTCCGCACCCAGACCCGGGGGGACACCAGCTCGATCGCGCTGGAACTCCGCGACGTCGCCGAGTCGGCGACGGTGGAGCTCGATCTCCTGGAGGCGCGGGAGACCGGCGGGGCTCCGCTCATCTTCGGCGATCACAACCTCGTCCCGGCCGCCTCGGTCACCCTCCGCATCGCCGACATGGAGGGCGGGCGGACCACGGTGGAACTGCCCATCGGACCCTGGACGGACCACGCCGTGCTGCGCCGCGTGGTCACGGACGGCCCGCGCGACCTGACCTTCTCCATAGAAGACACAGGCACGCTGCAGGGCGACTACTACTACGTGCGCGTCACCCAGACGAACGATGCGATCGCCTGGTCGAGCCCGATCTGGGTAGGCGGCTACGGCAAGCGCTGACCGGGGTCACATGGCGTCCAATCTCGCCCGGCGGCTCGTCCGCGAGCCGCTGCTCCATTTCGCCGCCATCGGCGTGCTGCTCTTCGGCGCGTACGAGGTCACCCGTCCGGACGGGCCGGAACAGGACCGGATCGTCGAGGTCGACCGCCACGAACTGACCCGCCTGGCGGCGCAGTGGGAGGCGCAGTGGCGCCGGCCCCCGTCGGTCGAAGAACTCGCGCGGCTGGCCGACGCCCGCGTCCAGGAGGAACTGCTCTACCGCGAGGCCGTGGCCATGGGCCTCGAGCGCGGGGACGCGGTGGTACGCCGGCGCCTCGGGCAGAAGCTCACCATCGCGTGGGCCGACCTCGCCGCCCTGGCGGTCCCCGATGAGAGCGCATTGACGGCGTACTACGAAACCCATGCGGACCGCTATCGACTTCCCGCCGAACTGACGCTGTCGCACCGGTTCTTCAGCCGTGACCGGCGCGGCGAAGGAGCCGAGGCAGCGGCAGCGACGGCCCTCGAACGGCTGCTGGCGGGCGACCCCGTGCATGATGACGCGTTCCACGGGGCGAAGCTGCTGACCCTGCCGAACCCGCAGCGGCTGGTCGGCGACTTCGGCACCACGTTCCGCGACGCTGTCGTGGCCGCGGCGGAAGCCGATACGGAGGACTGGTTCGGTCCCGTGCGATCGGCCTACGGCTGGCACCTCGTCCGCATCCACACGTACACCACGCCACGCCCGAGGCCGTTCGACGAAGTCCGCGACGAGGTGCACCTCGACTGGCAACGCGAGCAGATCGAACAGGACCGCGAACGGCGCCTGGAACGGTTGCGAACCGCCTATGACGTGCGCATCGCGCCCCTGGCCCCGGTCACGGACCGGGGGAACGCATCCCGGGAAGCGGACGCGCCTTGATCCGCCGCGCCGCGTCCATGCTGCTGCTCGTCGCGTCCGCGGGCGTCCTGCACGCGCACGACATGCAGATGGCCATCGTCGAGGTCCGCGAGGTCGCCGAGGGCTCGTACGCGCTGACGATGCGCACGGCGCCGGGCGCGGAACGGCTGCCGGGGATCGAGCTGTCGCTGACCGAGGGCTGCGAAGACGTCGGGCCGATACGACGCGTCGAACGCTTCGATCACGTCTCCTTCGAGCGGCGCATCGCCTGCCCGGTGGACGGTCCACCGCCCGCGCTCGGGGTCTGGAACGCCGGCATCGTCGACGCCCTCATCCGCATCGAGGACCGGGCCGGCAACCTGACGACGCGCATCGTCTCGGAGCCGTTCGCGGAGATCGTCCTGGGCGAACCGGGAGCGGGCATCGCCGAACGCTTCCTGCTCGGCGTCGAGCACATCCTCTCCGGCGTCGATCACCTGCTCTTCGTTTTCGGCATCCTGCTGCTCGTCCGGGGGGTACGCGTCGTCGTGGCAACGATCACGGCCTTCACGCTCGCGCACTCCCTGACGCTGGCGCTCACGGTCCTCGACGTCGTTCGGGTACCAGGCCCTCCGGTCGAGGCGTTCATCGCCCTCTCGATCGTCTACCTGGCGCTCGAGGTCGCCCGCCGCGGTGCGGCCGACGTCCGGCTGACGCCCCCGTGGGCGGTCGCCTTCGCGTTCGGTCTGATCCACGGGTTCGGCTTCGCCGGCGCCCTGGCGGAAACCGGGTTGCCACCTGGCGAAGTGCCGATGACGCTGTTCCTGTTCAACGTGGGCATCGAGGCGGGCCAGATCGCGTTCGCGAGCGTCTCGGGGGTTGTCTTGTGGCTGGCCTACCGGGTCCTCGAAGCCCGGTCGTGGTACCTGGACCGCGCCGCTGCCTACGGCCTCGGAGGCAGCGCGAGCTTCTGGGTGATCGACCGGGTCGCGGGGTTCTGGTAGCGGCCCGGCCGGTCAGACCTCCCCGCCCTCGCCTGTCGAAGCGATGGCGGCGGCCCCGGTGTGCGCCTCGACCACCGCGAGTCGCGTCTCTACCGCCCGCATGCGGTCGTCCAGCCTGCGGACGCTTTGATCCACCGCGCCGATGTCGGACCGGAGCTGGTCCATCTGGCGTTGCAGGTCCGCCCTCAGCCGATCGTCGCCCGCGCGCATTTCCAGCCGCAAATCCGCGATCTCCGCGTGCAGCGTCGTCCAGCTCGCGAGGGACACGCCCAATATCGCGACACCCATGGTCAGGATCGCCACCATCTCGCTGCTGATGCCGTTGCGGCGGGTGGCGGGTCCGGAACCCCGCTCCATGTGCCCTGGTTCCACGCTATCCGTCATGCTGTCTTCGCCTGCGCGAACTCCTTCGGGAACACCGCACCTTAAGCTGAACTTCCAGAGTCGAACCGAGCCAAGGTATTGATTTTCGGGGGCATCGCCGGGATCTAACGGTTCGCCACTGGGTACGCGCTATTGTAGCCGAAGGCCGAGCAGCCGGAAGGCTTCGCGCTGCGGTTCGGTGGGTCGGGCGAGGAGTTCGAACGGTTCGGCGCCGGGCAGGCGCGGCGTGACGGTGTTTTTCGTGACGGTGGCGAGGTCGCCGAGCAGCGAGCGGAAGCTCTGCACGGGCCGCCCGTCGTCGGTGCGCTTGCGACGGGCCTTGCGTTGGGCGGAGTCGGAGACTTGGGCGGGGGCAACCACGGAGGCGCGGTCGGCCGCGGCGCCGGCCGGGTCCTCGTCGTCGAACAGCAGCGGCGCCAGCCGCTCGCGCATGTGCCACTCCACGTAGTAGGCGAGCATGCACAGCAGCACGTGGGCGCGCACCCGGTCGGCCGTGCGGTGGAACACCGGGCGCACCTTCAGATCGACGGTCTTGAGACTGCGGAAGGCGCGCTCCACGGTGCTCAGGCGCTTGTAGGCGCGCACGGCGCCCGCGGCGTCGAGGCGTTCCTCCGGCAGGCTGGTGCGGATGACGTACAGCCCGTCCAGGGCCGCCTCGGCGGCGATGGAGGCGGCGTTTCTGCGGTGGCCGAAGCAGCCGTCGTCGTCGATGTCCCAGTCGAAGTGCTTGGCCATCCTGTACTTGCCGATGACCTTGCCGACCCGCGCGCCGATCCGCTCCGCGCCCGTCAGGCGCTTGTGCTTCCGCCGCGTCGCCGCCGCGATGGGTTCGAGCAGCTTCTCGGTGGCCGCGAGCAGTTCCCCGCGCTTGCGCGCGCGCTCCGCGGCGAGCAGCGGATTGCGGCACACCACGAGGCGCTCGCCGGGATGCGCGTCGGCGCGGATCTCGATCAGGTCCCGCTCGTCGAACAGCGACGGCTGGATCGCGCCGGCCTCGACCAGCTTGCGGATCGCCGGCCCCCGCAGGGCGCTGATCCAGTCCAGCCCCGCCGGCTTGACGTCCTCCCGGATGCGCGCCTCGGTGAGCATGCCGCGGTCGCCCACCAGCACCACCCTGGACAGCCCGAAGCGTTCGCGCAGCTTGTCGATCTGCGCGCCCACGGTGGCCGGGTCGGCGGTGTTGCCGGGGAACACCTCCACCGCCACCGGCCGGCCGTCGGCGTCGCACAGCAGCCCGAACTCGATCTGCAGCTTGCCCTTCTTGCCGTCGCGCGAGTGGCCGCGCTTCGCCAGCGGGCACTGGCGCCCCTCCAGGTACACCGAGGTCAGGTCGTACAGCACCAGCGCGCCGTCCGCGAGATGGCGCCTGGCCAGGGTCCGCTCGATGCGGTCCCGGCGCGCGAGCAGCCAGTCCATGGCGGCGTACAGGTCGTCCTCGGTGAGCGCGCCCAGTCCCAGCGTGTCGGCCAGGGTGTGGCGCGCGGTGGCCGCGGCGAGGCCGGCGGCGGTGGCCAGCTTCGACCCCGGCTCCAGCACGCGGGCGACGACCATGGCCACCACGCGGTCGCGCTCGGGCGAGCGTTGCGCGGCCACGACCCGGTCCAGGCGCAGTTGCCGGAGCGTGCCGAGCACGGCGGCGACATGGCCGTGCGGCAGCGCGCGGACGATGTCGAAGGCGTCGCCGAGGCGCGTCACCGCGGTGCCGCCCCCGAGCAGGACGCGCAGGCCCTCCACCAGGGCGGGGGGCCACTTGGAGAGGTTGGCCAGGGTGCGTTTCCTGACCTTGCCGTCGCGTCGGAAGGACTCGCGCAGCAGGACGGCGGGCGGGGAGTTGCGGTTGGGGACCGATTCGATGTACATGGCTACGCATCGTGAATCATCTTCCCAATAAAGTCAACATCAAATACTTCCCTGTTCCATCCTTTACATGGCTACGATTGTCGTGCCAGCGACCATCCGAAATCCCATCGGAATCAACCGCTTGACCAGCGAATCAACGTGGAATCAGGGGGGAAGTTCCGCTTAAGGTGCTGCCGCAGTGGCGGATATAGGATAACAGCCTCGGCTAGCGTGGGATATCGTCCACCCACGGAGTGGGCTATCGCTGCGTCGGCAGGTACCAGATGGGCGACGTGAACGCGCGCTCCCGCAAGGTCGCCGGAACCCCCTCGGGAAGCGGTATCCCCGTCGCGACGGAGTCATACAACGTCCACCGTGGGGTCGGGATCTCCAGCGCCCGCACGTAGTAGAAGGCCGGCGACGCCGGGTCGAACTCCGGGTCTTCCCAGACCGCGGCCAGCGTGGCCGCTCCGATCGTGTTGTCGTACGTCGCCGTGGCGAGGTCCACGGTGTTCCCGACCGGACGGACGCCCTCCGCCGTGCGCCGGTGCTCGCCGCCGAGCGCCACGTCGAAGATGCGCTCTTCGGCCACGCCTTCGCGCAGGCTACCCTTGACGATCTGGAGCCGGTCGAGGTTGCCGCCGCGGGCGTCCTTCGCCGCCCAGACCGCCAACGTCGGGGCACCCGACGGGTCGCCGTCGCCCGAGGTGTCGCCCCGGAGCACGCCCCCCATCGGGACGCCGCCGGCGTACGCCCTCGCCGCGCGGTCTTCCGCCTCGACGAGAGACGGCTCGAAGTCCCAGCCGCCGAAGAACCGTACCTTGATCCGCGTTCCCGTCGTCCCGTAGGTCTCCCTGCGGCGGAATGCCGCGAAGATGGCCTCCCTGGTGTTCTCGTCCGCCCAGGCCGCGGTCAGGCCGGAGGCGCCCGTGACCATCCCGGAGGCCGGACGGGCCATCCGCTGCTCCGGAGTGCCGTCGCGGAACGGCCCGCTCGCCGCGCTCAGGTTGTCCTCCTCGATGGCGGAGACACCCGAGTGGTAGTCGGAGCCCCCGGACAGCCCGAAGCGAAAGGGATTGAAGCCGGACCTCGCCTGCAGCGCGATGCCGTTGAGGTACGCCTCCCGGACGTAGCTCCCCCGCGGCTCGCTGTAGCGCTCCCCGGCCAGGGAACTGAGCAGGCGCGTGTAGAGCTCGAAGCCGGCGAACTCGTCGTTCGGCGACAGCGCGGGATGCGTTTCGGACGTCCCCTTGTGCTGCGTGACCTCGAGCATCGGCTCGTTCCGGATCCGCCGCGCCGCGTAGTGCGCGTTCAGCGGCTCGCCGAAGGAATCGGTCAGCGCGAACATGTGGCCGTTCGAGACGTTCGAGTTGTGCGGGATCGCGATGGCGTCGACGCCACGCATGCGTTGCGCCTCGAGATACGACCAGAGGTCCTCCGGGTGGATCGAGTCGACGCGCGGATAGGGATGCGGCAGATCGTCCGTGCCCTCGAACACCACGACCCGGTGCAGGTTGCCGAAGTCCGGCATCGACGAGGTCCATTCAAAGGCCGCAAAGGTTGTGAACTCCCCGGGCGCGTAGTGGCGGTCCGCCGCCGCGACGATCCCGCCCCACACGTCGGCCTCCTGCGCCCGGTTGAAGAGCACGGGATTCGGGTCGATGTGGCGTATGGACCGGGCCCAGTCCATCGACGCCTGCCGAAGCATGTCCGGCTCCGCGGACGCCGCCTGCCGGGCGATCGCGGAATCCGCATCCGGATGGCTTGGCTCCGCCAGGGAATGAAAGGCGCCCAGCATCTCGGCATGGTCGCTCACCCCGAGGAAGTCGAGGGGCGTGTTGAGCTGGATCTCCGTCCCCCCGACGTGCTCGAGGGGTTCGCCCTTGGCGAAGCGGTACGAGTCGTCGGGGGTGCGCGTCTCCCCGCCGGTCCAGGCGTCGTTCGAGTAGCGCGTGTGCAGGTGCAGGTCCCCGAAATAGACGTGCTCCGCGGCCCCGGCCGTCATCGTTGCGGTGAGTGCGCCCGTAACCAGCCACCCTCTGGCGGGGTTCCTCATCGCTCCTTCACCGGGGTGGGTATCCGCCGACCCATATGGGACTCGACCACGCCCCCGCATCGTTCGCCTGCAGCACCCGCACGTAATAGTAGTGGCCCTGCCGCGGCGCCGACGTGTCCGTGAACTCGAACGCGACGTCCCGGGCACCCGCGCCGACGCGACGCAGCTCGACGTAGTCGTCGTAGTCCGGGATCGGCATCGTGGCGCGGACCGCTCCGGCCACCGTCTGCGCGACCGGCAGTTGCACGCCGGTCGCCGCAATGGTCACCGGCGGCCGGTAGATCGGCGGCGCCGAGCCGGTCTCCCGGGTCTCGTCGAGGCGGATGTCGACCATCGCCTCGTCGGAGAGGTCCGACACGGTCAACACGATGGTGCTGGCGTCGCCGCGGGTGATGGTGCGGAAACGCACCTCGTCGCCGTCTTGCTCGAGGTACTGCCAGTTCGGGTTGACCTCGTCGGTGAGGCGGGCGTCGACGACTGTCCCGCCAAGCAGCGTCAGCGTGCCCTGCCAGTGCCGCCAGCCCCGCGGCGGGTCGCCCCAGTGGAGCGGCGTGGCGTCCGAATGGAACGACACATGCAGCGCGGTCGAACTCTCCGCCGCCGCGCCCGTCGCCGTCAGGTGATCCCTGGACCAGATCGGCGCGTCGTTCTTGAAGACCGTGACGGTGTCGATCGCCGCCGTGCCGATCACGCGGCCTCGCACGGTCCGCTCCGTCGCGAAGTCGGTGCGTTCCCCCATGCCGGCCCCGTTGAGGCTGACGTCCAGGATGATGCGGTCGCCCGTGGTGGCATAGGTTCGGCGCGCCCTCATGCCGTCGAAGATCGCGTCGCGCGTGCGCTCGGGCGCGAGGACAGCCCCGAGCCCCCCGCGCTGCGCGAGGGAGTTGCGGCTCGGGGCGGCGTAACCCGGATGCGACAGGTGATCGTCGGAGGCCGCCACGAAGCCGACCTGGTGACCGTTGCCGAGGTAGTTCCGGATGAACCACTCGAACGTCCCGTGCATCGACATCACCTCGATCAGCGGCTCGAGGACCGGGTCCGAGTTGCGCGCGTCGCCGGGATTGTGCGCATGGGGGATGACGACGACATCCGCCGGGTCATGCTTCTCCCGGAGCCCCTGGTAGAGGCTCGAGAGCGTTGGGTACTCGAGGGCAGACACGCGCTCCCGCCCTTCCGTCGTGCGGAAGAGCACGTTGTGGTGACCGCCCCCGGTCCAGGCGCGCACGGTCCATTCGTAGCCCAGGTACGGGATGAACCTGCCGGGCGCGTCGTATTGCGAGACGGTGTCCCGCATCAGGCGCCACTCGGCTTCGTCGAGGGCGGTGTCGTGTTCCGAGTGGGTGACGTAGTCGAGCCGCGCATCGTCGCGGGCGAAGCGCATGAAGTAGTCGACGGTGCCGATGCCTTCCGCGTAGCCCGAGTGGCCATGCGTGTCACCCCAGTAGATCCGCCGCTCGGGCGCTTCCTCGACGAGGACCGGATTGGCCTCACCCACGAGGGCCCCGTCCATCGAACGGAGGTCGATCCAGTGCGGGCCGACCTCGTCGATGGTGAGTTCCACCGTCTGGATCGCTTCGGTCCCCGCCGCGGTGGTCGCGGCGACCGCGCCGTCGACCCACACCTCGAAGCCCGGGATGTCCCCCGTCGCGCGGTTGTACCAGTCGTCCTCGGCCCGCACGGAAACCTCGAACGGTTCCCCGACCGCCACGACGCTCGGGGCGAATCCGTGTACCCCGGTCGCTTTCGCTCCCACGATCTCGAAGGGCTGCAGCGGCAGCATGAACCAGTCCCCGGAGCCGTCGATGTCCACGTACAGGGGCATCGGCAAGTGCTCTCCGGAGACGGTGGTGACGCGAAGCCCCGGGCCGCCGCCGGAGGTGTCGCCGTAGGTCACCGTTACGGTCTCGCCCGGATCGACCGCGCCCCCGGTCACGCGGAAGGCGACCGCCGGCTCCGGCGCGCGGAAGCCCCCGTGGGGGCCTCTCGCCATGATGGTCTCCGCCTCGAAGACCGCGTCCGCATCGCTGGTCGCGACGGTGACGTAGTCCTCGTCGGCCGGGTCGTGCGTCTGGAACGCCCCATACACGGTGTTGAAGTGGCGCGCGACCCAGATGCCGCCGCCCGGGGCTATGCCGCGGCTGCCCGCCGTCCACGTCTGGGTGATGGTGGCGAGGCTCCCCGCCTCGAAGGGCCCGGTGTCCGCGGCCAGGCTGCCGAGCGCTTCCGGTTCCTCGTCGCGCAACCGGTACTCGCGCACGAGGGCATCCACGCGGGCACCGGCCGCTATTGCCGCCTCGCCGGCCGGTGGAACGGTCGCGTAGCGCCGCACGTCCGGCGCGAAGGGCGAGCCGGGGCGGCCCGCCAGCGCGTGCGCGTCCACCCAGTCCGCCAACACGCGCGCCCGGGACGCGAGGGACGCGGCGTCGGTGGGCGCCTCGCCTGTCGCACGCTTCAGGCCTTCGACTTCGTTGCGCAACCGCGCCGGAAAACCGTCCGAGGAAGCCTCCGGGAGCGCCGCCGGTGGCGCCGGGCCGGGTTCCGTACCGCAACCGGCTGCGATGGCGAGCGCGGCGCATGCCAGCACGTTGCCGAGATTCCGAACGTCGAACAGTCTCATGCCGTCTCCCCCCGGTCCCGGATGTGGCGCCTCCGCCGCGCGGTCAGTACCCCTCGAGTTCCCCGTACCGGTTCCGGTGGAAGTTCACGTCGCCGAAGGTCTGCTCCGTCACGGCCTGACGCTTGATGTAGAAGCCGATGTCGAACTCGTCGGTCATGCCGATGCCGCCGTGCATCTGGATCCCCTCGCGGGACACGGTGTGGAACGTCTCTCCCACCTTCGCCTTGGCGAGGCTCGCGAGCTTCGCGACCTCGGCGCCGTCTCGCTCCTCGTCGAGGGCCGTGAGGGCCTCGAGGACGACGGACTTCGAGAGTTCGAGTTCGCAGAACATGTTCGCCGCGCGGTGCTTGAGCGCCTGGAAGGAGCCGATGGGGACCCCGAACTGCTCACGCTCCTTCAGGTACTGCACGGTGCGGTCGAAACACTCGAGCGCCGAGCCGAGCATCTCCGCAGAGATGCCGATGCGCGCGATGTCGAGGGTCGGGTCGAGCACGTCGGCGCCCCCGTCCACCTCGCCGACGACAGTGTCGGACCCCGCGGCGACGTCGTTGAACGCGATGTTCGCGGCATTGCGGCTGTCGGTCATGCGGGTGCGGGTGATCTCGACGCCCGGCGCCCCGGCGTCGACGAGGAACAGGGTGATGCCGTCGCGGTCGCCAGGCTCCCCCGACGTCCGGGCGGCGACCAGCAGCGTGTCCGCCACGTTGCCGTCGAGCACGAAGGTCTTGGAGCCGGACAGGACGTAGCCGTCCCCCGATGGCGTCGCCGTGGTCGCCACGCCGTAGGGGTCGTGGCGATGGGATTCCTCGAGGGCCAGCGCCAGCAGCAGTTCCCCGGAAGCGACCTTGGGCAGGACCGCGGCTCTCATCGCGTCGCTGCCGCCCAGGTTCACCGCCGTGCCGGCTACCCAGACGCTCGCGAAGAGCGGGCTCGCGGTCAGGTTGCGCCCCGTTTCCTCGGTCACGACGCCCAGGCCCTTGTAGCCGAAGGCCAGTCCACCGTGCTCCTCGGGGAAGGGGATGCCCGGCCAGCCGAGTTCGGCCATGGACGACCACGTCTCCCGATCGAAACCGTCCGGACTGTCCTCGTCGCGCAGCCTGCGCAACTGCGCGATCGGCGCGTTCTCGGCGCAGAACTCGCGCGCGGTGTCCTTGAGCATGTTCTGCTCTTCATTGAGAATCATGGGCATGGCGTCGGTCCTTCGGAAGGCGACCATATAGTACCTTCACGGTGTACGGATGGGAGATGTGCATGTACCAGGAGATCCTTTACGAGGTGGAAGAACCGGTCGCCGTCGTCACGATGAACCGGCCCGCCAGCCTGAACGCCTTCACGAACCTCATGCTCGCCGAGATCCGGCACGCGCTCGCCGAGGCCGAGCGCGACGAGCGCGTCGTGGGCATCGTGCTGACGGGCGCCGGCCGCGGCTTCTGCGCGGGCGTGGACATGAACGCGCTCAACACCCTGTCCGCCAGCGGCGGGGAACGCGAGGCCGAAGACCTCTCCCATCTGGCCGCCAACCCCGGCAACCCGGACATGGGCGACAACTTCGCGCACATCTACGACCACCTGCTCGGCTTGCGCAAGCCGCTGATCGCGGCCGTCAACGGCGCCGCCGCCGGTCTCGGCATGAGTTATGCCCTGCTCTCCGACCTGCGCTTCGTCGAGAAGACCGCCAAGTTCACCACCGCGTTCTCCGCCCGCGGCCTGGTCGCGGAGCACGGCATGAGCTGGACCCTACCGCGGCTGCTCGGTCCCGCGAAGGCGCTGGACATCCTCTGGACCGCGCGCCGCATCGGCGGGGAAGAGGCCGTGGCGATGGGCCTCGGCGACCGTCTCTGCGAGACCGGCGAGTCAGTGGACGACGCCAAGGAGTACATCCGTCAGCTTGCCGCCACCGCGGCGCCGCTGTCGCTCATGATCATGAAGCAGCAGGTCTACAAGCACGTCGACATGCCGATCGGCCCCGCCATGGAGGAGACCAACCGGCTGATGGAAGAGAGCCTCGTGCGGCCGGACTTCCGGGAGGGGGTCCGCTCTTTCATGGAGAAGCGCCCGCCGAAGTTCGAGCGCGTGAAGGTGGGTTGACGTCATGGCAGAGGAATCCCGTCCGGGCGCCGAGGTCATCTCCACTGACCTGGAGGCCCTGGACTGGCCCGGACTGGTCGCCGACCTCAACCGCCTGCTGCGGCTTCGGACCACGCCCATCGGCATGAAGCTCTTCGAGACCGTGGCCGAGATGGAGGCCATACCCCGCATCCGCCGGCCCGGGAGCATCCACACCACCGACCAGATCGTCGGCCAGGCGTGCCGCAACGGCTGGACCGTCGGCATTACCGCGGACGACCTGGTCGGCGCGCAGTGCTCCACCGTCATCGGGCTGCATCCGCGCAGCGACGACTGGCTGTCGGGCGACCGCATGGCGGGTGTGTGGTACGAGACTCTCGAGGACGCTTCCGCGCACCAGCACTCGATGGACGTGGTGCCGTTCGGAAAGTACGAGGCCATGGCCGTGAGTCCGCTCGCGAGCGGCCGCCTCGACCCGCCGGACATCGCCATGATCTACGCGACGCCCGCGCAGATGATCCTGTTCATCAACGGCCTGCAATGGACGGGCTACCGGAAGCTCGAGTGGGGCTGCGTCGGCGAGTCCGCCTGCGCCGACTCCTGGGGGCGCGCCTTGAAGACCGGTGAGCCGAGCCTGTCGATCCCCTGCTTCGCCGAGCGGCGCTACGGGGGCGTCATGGAGGACGAACTCCTGATGGCGCTGCCGCCGCATTTCCTGCCGGGGGTCATCGCGGGGCTGGACCGGCTGTCGCGCAACGGGTTGCGTTACCCCATCGCGCCCTACGGCGTGAACAACGATGCCCGGGCCGGGATGGGCGTCAGGTACGGCGACCGCTGAACCACCGAGCGCGGTACTTCGGGCGGTGCGAGCGATGAACGTCCGTTTCCTGCTCGTCGCCCTCCTCGCCGCGGCCTCGATGGCCGACGAGGCGGTCATCACCCGCGCCAACGTCATCTCGATGCTCGAACCGGGCGTCCTGACGGATCGCGACGTGACGGTGCGCGACGGCAGGATCGTCGCCGTCGGCGCCGGCGGCTCGGCGGAGATCTCCGACGGGGCGCTTGTCATCGACGGCGCCGACCGCTTTCTCATCCCCGGGCTCGCCGAGATGCACGCGCACGTGCCCGTCGAACCGGGGTATCGCGACGAGGTGCTCTTCCTGTGGGTGGCGAACGGCGTGACCATCGCCCGCGGCATGCTCGGCCACCCCGACCACCTGGTCCTGCGTGACGATCTCCTCGCGCATCGCGTGCTCGGCCCACGCCTCATCACGTCCGGACCGTCGTTCGGCGGGCGCACGGCCGGAGGCCCGGACGCGGTGACGGCGCGCGTTCGGGCGCAGCAACGCGACGGCTACGACTTCCTGAAGATTCACCCCGGGTTGACGGCCGAGGAGTTCGATGCGCTCGTCGCCGCGGCACGCGAGGTCGGCATCGGCTTCGCCGGACACGTCACCGCGGCCGTGGGGCTGTGGCCAAGCCTCGAGGCGGGCCAGACGACGGTCGACCACCTCGACGGGTACTTCGACGCGCTCGTGCGCGAGGACACCGACGTTCCGGAAGGCAGCACGTTTTCCTTCGGACTGTGGCTCACTCCGTTTGTCGATCCGGACCGGATCCCGGCCGTGGCCGAGCGCACGCGGGCACTCGGCGGCGCCGTCGTGCCCACCGAGACCCTCTCGGAAAACACCACCGGAGCGCACGGGTGGCGGGCCATGACGGAGCGCCCGGAGTTCCGCTACCTGCCGGCGGAACTGCGCGAGCACTACGTCGTCCGCGTGCAGCGCGCCGCACTGGCGGTCACGCCGGAGACCGGCGCCGAGTACCTGGCGTTGCGCAAGCGGCTCATCGTCGCCCTGCACGACGCTGGCGTACCCGTCCTCCTCGGTTCGGACTCGCCACAGGTCTTCAACGTGCCAGGCTTCTCGATCCACCGCGAACTCGAAGCCATGGTCGCCGCCGGACTCACGCCGTACGAGGCCCTGGCGACCGGAACGACCGCGCCAGCCGAGTTCCTCCGAACCGCCGACTGGGGCGCCATCGCTCCCGGGCGCGACGCGGATCTGGTACTGCTCGAGGCCGACCCGCTCGCCGACATCGCCAACACGCGCAAGATCGCCGGCGTGATGGTGCGCGGACGGTGGCTCGACCGCGCGGAACTCGACGCCGGGCTGGCCGCGATCGCCGAACGCCACCGCTGAGGGCCGCACCGCTTGATCGCCCGCGCCGTGTCTGGAAAATGACGCGGCGTTTTTTCGAGGCGAGAGCACCCATGGCAATCGAGGAAGGCAAGGCGGCACCGCCCTTCACGCTTGAGGACACCGACGGCAATCCGGTCGCGCTCGGCGATCAGCGCGGCAAGCACGTCATCGTCTACTTCTACCCCAAGGACGACACGCCCGGCTGCACGAAGGAGGCCTGCGGCTTCCGCGACCTCTGGGGCGACATCCAGGACGCCGGCGCCGTGGTGTTCGGCGTCTCTCCCGACGGCGGCGCTTCGCACCGCAAGTTCGTCGACAAGTACGACCTGCCGTTCACGCTGCTCTCGGACCCCGACCGGGAGATGATGACCGCCTACCAGGCCTACGGCGAGAAGATGATGTACGGCAAGAAGCGGATGGGCGTGATCCGCTCCACGGTCTGGATCGGCCCGGACGGTAACGTCATCAAGCACTGGCGGCGCGTCCCGAAGGCGGCCGACCACCCACAGAAGGTCCTCGAGGCGCTCCGGGGCGCATGACGTTGCGCTTTGCCGGGGCCGCTGCCACCATGACGCGGTTGCCAGGGGGAGTCACCGCATGAAGTTCGGGATCTTCTACGAACACCAGTTGCCGCGGAACTGGGACGAGAACAGCGAGCACAGGCTGCTGAAGGATTCCCTCGACCAGATCGAACTGGCCGACCGGCTGGGTTTCGACTACGCCTGGGAGGTCGAGCACCACTTCCTGGAGGAGTATTCCCACTCGTCCGCGCCGGAGGTGTTTCTCGCCGCCGCCAGCCAGCGCACCGAGAACATCCGGCTCGGTCACGGCATCGTGCAGATGACGACGAACCACCCGGCCCGCGTGGCGGAGAAGATCGCGACCCTGGACCTGGTCTCCGACGGGCGCGTGGAACTCGGCCTCGGCGAGGGTTCGTCGGTGACCGAACTGCACCCCTTCAACCTGCGCTTCCGCGACAAGCGCGATATCTGGGAGGACGCCGTCCGCTGCACCCTGCCGATGTTCTGGAACCACGGCTGGGAGTACGAGGGCGAGTACTTCCGCTTCCCGCTCCGCGCCGTCCTGCCGAAGCCCCTGCAGAAGCCGCACCCGCCGCTCTGGATCGCCTGCTCGCAGCTCGACACGATCAAGTACGCCGCGCATCGCGGCATGGGGTCGCTCTGCTTCAAGTTCGTGAGCCTCGAAGCCGCCGAAGCCTGGGTGCACGCGTACTACAACACGTTCATCCACGACCAGGAGCGGCTCTGCGAATACCAGACCAACCCGAACATCGCCGTGGTTTCCGGGTTCATGTGCGCCGGGACCGACGAGGAGGCCTGGCGGAAGGCCGACGGCTGGACCTTCTTCCAGTTCGCTCTGCGGCTCTACAACAAGGAAGGCCCGTTCGAGCCCGGCACCAACAACTTGTGGGCGCGCTACCAGGAGTGGAAGCAGACCCCGGCCGGGCAGAAGCGCTCGGGCAGCGAGCTGATCGGCTCGCCGGACACGATCCGCGAGCGGCTGCTCGAGCTCGAGCGGGCGAACGTCGACCAGGTCATCCTGCTGAACCAGGCGGGCAAGAACACCCACGAGGACATCTGCTCGAGCCTCGAACTCTTCGCGCGCGAGGTGATGCCGGAGTTCAAGGCCCGGCATCCGGAGCAGGAGGCGTGGAAGGCGGCCGTCCTGAACGGCGAGATTACGCTATCCGAGATCGACACCGAGCCCTACAACTTCGCCGCGCGCCTGAAGCCGACGCAGGTGTCGGCGAAGCAGGCGCGGGACATGGTCGCCGGGGTGACCGGGCGGCCGGCGTCGGAGGCGATCCGGAACTGACCCGACGGCGGTCCGTCCGCCGCCGCCCGGTCAGAGATTGTCGCGGTAGTCCGCCTTGACCATCGCGTCGATGGCGTCCGCCGTCTCCGGCGGCGCCTTGCGCTGGGCCGCGAACATCTTGCCGAAGGAGACCTCATGCTTCTCGCCCCAGGTATCCGGCTTCCACACGCGTCCGCGCAGGAACGCCTTGGCGCAGTGGAAGAACACCTCCTCCACGTCGACGCGGATCGCCAGCACCGCCGGCTTGCCGCGGGCCGCGAGACGTTCGAGCAGGTCGCGCTCAGCCGTCAGTGACGCCCGGCCGTTGACCCGCAAGGTCTCCGGCGTCCCCGGCAGCAGGAACAGCACGCCGACCCGCGGGTTCGCCAGGATGTTGTGGTGGCCGTACGCGAGGCGGTTGCCGGGACGGTCGGGGATCACCAGATGCGTTTCGTCCTCGACCAGGACGAAGCCGGGACCGTCGCCCTTGGGCGAGGCGTCGATGCGCCCCTCGGCGTCGGCGGTCGAGAGCACGAGGAAGGGCGACCGGGCGATGAAGTCGATGGCAAACTCGTTCAGGCGCGGCTGGTTCTTCTCGGCCAACCCCGGGATTTCCGCCCCGATGACATCCCGCAGTTCGGCTTCGGTCTGGATGACGCGCATGACGACTCTTCTCCGGCTCCGCCGTCGCAGCGACGGCCCACGCCACGCATCTTACACGGGGCGCACGCGGGGGCCGCGGGCACGCTGGTTCCTCGCCTTCGCGGCGATCGTCACCGCCGGTCCCCCGGCAGTCGCCGACGAGGCCGAGCCCGCGGAGCGCTCCTTCCTGGAGCAGCCTCGCCGCCTGATCTACGAGGGCCGCAGATCCGGCGAGGGCTACTTCTCCGCGGACGGCGCGTCGATGGTCTTCCAGAGCGAGCGGCTCGCGGACAACCCGTTCTACCAGATCTACCTGCTCGACCTCACGACCGGCGACACCCGCCAGGTTTCCACGGGCATCGGCAAGACGACGTGTGCCTTCTTCCACCCGGACGGTTCCGAGATCCTCTTCGCCTCCACGCACCACGACCCCCGATCCCTCGACCTGCAGCGGGAGGAACTGGAGTTCCGCGCGTCCGGACGGGAGCGCCGCTACGCCTGGGACTACGACCCGGAGATGGAAGTCTATGCCGTTGCCAACGCGCCGGGGGCCGCCCCGCGCCGCCTGACGGAAGCGCGCGGCTACGACGCCGAAGCGAGCTACTCGCCCGACGGCGAGTGGATCGTGTTCACGTCGAACCGGGAGGCATACGCACGGGCCCTTGACCGCCGGGAGCAAAAGCTGCTTGAGACCGATCCCGCGTATTTCGGCGAGATCTGGATCATGCGCGCCGACGGCGGCGCACCGAAGCGCCTGACGTACGCGCCAGGCTACGACGGCGGGCCGTTCTTCTTCGCGGACGGCTCCCGCATCGTCTGGCGACGGTTCACCGAGGACGGGCTGCAAGCCGACCTCTGGTCGATGAACGCGGACGGCGCGGCTCCGCGGCGCCTCACGGACTTCGGGTCCATGAGTTGGGCGCCCTACCCGCATCCCTCCGGCGAGTACGTCTTCTTCGCGTCCAACAAGCTCGGCTTCGGCAACTTCGAGGTCTTCATCGTGGACGCCCAAGGCACGAAGCAGCCGGTCCGAGTGACCTACACGGACGGGTTCGACGGCCTGCCGGTGCCCTCTCCCGACGGCCACCGGCTGGCGTGGACATCGAACCGGCACGGGGAGCAAGGCGGCCAGATCTACCTCGCGAACTGGAATCACGATGCGGCGCTACGGGCCCTCGCTCTCGCGCCCGACCGCGACACGGTCCCGGCGACGGCGCCGGTCTCCTCCACGACACGCCTCGAGGACCACGTGTCGTTCCTGGCCGGGCCGGAACTGGCGGGTCGCCTGACGGGATCGGTCGGGGAACTGCTCGCCAGCGAGTACATCGCCCATCAACTCGCACGGATCGGAGCCCATCCGCTTCCCGGCGAGGACGACATGATGTTCGAGTTCGACTTCACGGCGGGGGCCAGGGACGTTGGCTCGAGCGTTGTCGTCGACGGCCCTTTCGGGGCGATCGAGTTCACCGGTGCGGACAGCGTCCACGCGCTCGGCTTCTCCGACTCCGGCGACGTCGAAGGGCCCGCGGTGTTCGCGGGGTACGGCATCCGCGTGCCCGACTCCGCCGAATTCGGCTACGACAGTTACGCGACGCTCGATGTGCGGGACAGGATCGTCGTCGTGCTGCGTTACGTCCCCGAAGACACGGACGGCGACGTACGGGCCACGTTGAATCGCTATTCCGGCCTGCGCTACAAGGCGCTGACGGCGCGCGAAGCCGGCGCCCGCGGTTTGCTCGTCGTCACCGGCCCACGCTCGCCCAACGCCGGCAAGACCATCCCCATGGCCTTCGACACCGCAGCCGCCGGATCCGGCATCCCGGCCGCGAGCGTCGGCGAGGATGTCGCGCTCGCCCTCTTCGCCAGCACGGGGCGACCGTTGGAGGAGATTCAGAAGCGCTTCGACGACGGCAATCCGCACATCGTCGGCTTCGAGATCCCCAGCGTCCGCATCGCCCTCTCCGCCGCGCTCGAGCGCGAGCGGCGGACCGGGCGGAACGTCGTGGCAGCGTTGTCCGGCACCGCCGGCACGGAAGCGTCCTGGGTCGTACTGGGCGCGCACTACGATCACCTCGGACACGGCCGCGGCGGCAGCTCCCTCGCACGCGGGGACGAGGCCGGCGAAGTGCATCCCGGCGCCGACGACAACGCCTCGGGCGTCGCCGCCGTGCTCGAAGCCGCCCGGGCGCTCTCGGAGACGGACCACCGCCGGCCAGTCGCGTTCGCCTTCTGGAGCGGCGAGGAACTCGGCGTGCTCGGGTCTTCGCATTTCGTCGAGCACGGGCCGATACCGACCGGGCGGATCGACGCCTACATCAATCTCGATATGGTGGGAAGAGTCCGCGATAACCGACTGAACGTACAGGGGATCGGCTCTAGTCCGGATTGGGCCCGCGTGGTCGAGGCGGCGAACGTGCCGGTCGGGTTCGACCTCAGCCTCCAGTCCGATCCCTATCTCCCCACGGACAGCGCCGCTTTCTACAACGCGGGCGTCCCTACCGCGAACCTGTTCAGCGGCGCGCACCCGGACTACCACCGTCCAACGGATACGGCCGAGAAGCTCGACTACGAGGCGCTCGGGCGCGTGAGTCGATTCGCCGCCTTGCTCGCCGCCCGGGTAGCCAAGCGGGACGAGCCACTCTCGTTCGTCCAGGTGGAACGCACGATGCAACGCGGCGGCAGCCGGGACACGGTGCGGGCGTACACCGGCACCGTCCCGGACTACGCGAGCGAAACCGAAGGGCTCCTGCTCTCGAGCGTGATCGAGGGCGGCCCGGCGGCCGCGGCGGGACTGCGCGGCGGCGACCTCATCGTCGAGTTCGCCGGACAGGCCATCGCGAACATCTACGACTACACCTACGCCCTCGACGACGTGAAGGTCGGCGTGCCGGTCGAGGTGGTGTTCGTGCGCGGCGGGGTCCGGCACAGGGTGACGCTGACGCCCGGCGCCCGTCCGTAGCGCGGACGTTTCCCCGCCTCCTTCATCTCGTCAGTCACACCAGACCGAGTTCGCGGAACGCCTCGCCCCAGTGCACGCAGAGCACGCCGTCCGTCGCCATGCGCGTCGGATCCCGGCTGACACACAGCGCGACCGGGCCGGCGAAGTCTCCGGCGAATCGGGCGAGGCTGCGGATGTCCCGGTCGTCAATGCGCTCGGACGACTTGATTTCGAGGATCGCAACCGGTCGACCGGGGCGTTCGATCACCAGGTCGATTTCCGCCCCGGCGCCCGTGCGCAGGTACGAGAGCCGCCAGTCGGGGTGCCGGTATCGAGCCAGGTGTTCGATCTGGGTAACGATGAAATGTTCGAACGCCTTGCCGTACTCGTAGGTGCCGGCGTTCAGTGGGAGTTCGAGTGTCCTGTCCAGTGATCGCTTGATACCGGTGTCGAAGAGGTAGAACTTGGGGTTGCTGCGTTGCTGCTTCCTGACGGAGCGGTGGTAAGCGGGGAGGAGAAAGCCGATCAGGGTGTCTTCGAGGATGCTGAAGTAGGCCATGACGGTCTTGGGGTCCACACCCACGTCCCTGGCAATGTTGGAATAGTTGACGATCATGCCGTTCGACTGCGCGGCGACTTCGAGAAACTGCCTGAAGGCATCGAGTCTTCTCACGATCTGCTCGGCCACGATTTCCTCTTTCAGATAGGTCAACGCATACGCCCGCAGGTACGCGCGCCTGTCGTCGTCGCCGTACAGCGCGTAGATCCCCGGCAGCGTTCCCCAGCGCAGTGCGTCGTCGAGCTCGAAGGAATCTCCGAGTTCCGGGACGGTGAGCGGATAGAGGTTGTACACGAACGCTCTTCCCGCCAGCAGGTTCGATGCGCCGCGCCTGAGCTTGCGGCCGCTCGAACCGGTGAGCACGAAGCGCTTCCCGGTGCTCTCGATCAGTCTATGGACCACGTCCAGAAGGCGGGGCGCGCGCTGCACTTCGTCGATCAGGACCCACTCGACGGCCTCCGCCAACGCTCGAACCTGTTGCTCCAGGCGCTGGGGGGCCCTGCGGTAAGCATCTTCGATCTCGGGGTCGAGCAGATCGACGTACAGGGACGTAGCGGGGTCGAACACCTCCCTGATGTATGTGGTCTTGCCGGTGCCGCGCGCGCCAAACAGGAAGAACGAGCTGTGGCGGGTGGTCTGCAGAAGCCGCTCGAACATCCCGGAGCCCTCATTGGAAATACGGACGATGGTCCATATTTTACGCTGATATATGGAGTATGCTCCTTCCGCACGCAACCGAGCGGACGGTCGCGGCGGGGCTACTCGGTGCGGCACAGCGTGACGCTGACGCCCGACGCCCGTCCGCGCGCGCCGATTGCGCGGTCAGTCGGACCGCTTCAGGGCATCGTCGATCCGTCCCTTGATGTAGGCCACGTCGTCGCGCAGGTCTCCGACGTCGCGCTTGATCTGCTCCACGTCGCCACGCAAGTCGTCGATTCTCGAGTCCAACACCGACGCGAGGACCGACAGGGCGGCAACGACGACCGCCGCCGCGGTGATGACGGGCACGATGACCTCGCGACCGCCGGTGACCGGATGCGCGGTCCTTAAGGCTTCCTTGCCCGGCTCTGTACCCATTTCGCCCGTTCTGTGGACGCCGCGAACCAGCTTGGCAAAACCCCGAGTGAGCCAAGGCTGCAATTCCTTTGGGCCAACGCCCATTGCCTCCCCGACGCAGAAAAGAGGGGCGCCGCAGCGCCCCTCCACGAAACGATGGCGGGTCCGTCCGCCGGGGTTCGACCTACCGGTACGCCCCCATGCTGTACTCGAACTCCAGGCCCCAGTACCGCGGATAGAGCGACACGACCCGCTGCGGCCAGTTGGCGCCGTACCCCGTCCTGCGATTGTCCATGTCCGAATGTCGGATATAGGTCTTGTCGAGGACGTTGTCGACGAAAGCCGAGGCGGACCAGCGTCCGGTGGCCTCCCGATAGGTCAACCGCATGTCCCAGCGCTCCCGGTCCGGGACGAGGTCCCACGGCCGGTGGAACGGCGTGGTGGCGTAGTCCCCGGTGTACGCCAGCGAGTTGTACAAGGTCCACGAGCCGTTCGGGCGGTTCCACGTGTAGGCTGCCCACAGGGTCGCCTTGTGTTTCGGAATCCCGGTCAACTCCGCTCCGTCGATCTCGATGCAATAGAGCGCCTTGATTTCTGCCGGCAGCGTGCACGGATCCTGGTTCAGGTCGCCCCCCAGGATCTCCCGCGGGTAGCGGGGATCGTTCTCGTTGAAGAACGTGAAGGGGGAGTCGAACACGCTTTCCGTATAGCTGTAGTTGCCGCCCACCGTGAAGCTGTCGGTCACGAGGTACGTCCCGTCGATCTCGAATCCGCGGTTGTACGAGTCGGGGATGTTGGTGGTGATGTCCACCGGTCCCCGCCCGGCAGGCGCCGTCAGTCCGGTCCCGTCCGGGAGCGTGATGGCCGGCAGCGCGAAGTCCCCGCTCTCCGACTCCCACGTCGACACGTTCGTCTGGTAGTTCTCGTAGGCGTAGTAGTACAGCGCGACGTTCAACTGCAGGGTGCCGTCGAAGTGCGTGCCCTTGTAGCCCAGTTCGTAGGCCACGAGGTTCTCGTCGCCGTACTCGCCGAGAGCGCGCGCATTGGCGACACCGTCGCCGGTGGTGTCCACCGAGACGCGGCCGTCCGGGCGACCGAGGTTGAAGCCCCCGGCGCGGTAGCCGGACGTGGCGCCCAGGTACACCAGGATGTCCCCGGTCGGCTCCCAGTTGAAGTTCACGCGCCAGGTGACGTCGCCGTCCTGCTTGTAGGTCCCCGTCGTACGATGGCCCCACCCGATGGGAATCCCGCGCAGCCGAATCGGGCGATCGCACGCGTGGGCCTCGAGATTGCAGACGGGCGCGATCGGGTAATCCGGATCTCCCGTGAAGGTGGCCGCGCCCAGCGCCACGTTGAGCGCCGCAAGCGGCGTCACGCCGGGTGCGAAGAAGGCCAGGGGATCTTCCGGGCACTGGTCGGGATTGAGCGCGCACGCCGTGGAGAGGGCCCATGGCAGCCAGGGCTTGTTGTACACCTCGATCTCGGAGTAGCCGCCCCGTGCCTCCAGGGCGTCCCGCCAGTCCTTGGAGTACCGGGCGCCAAGAGTGACGCTCAGGGTGTCCGTCAGGCGCAGGTCGCCCTGGGTGTAGAAGGCCAGGTTCTCGTTGTCCACCAGGTTCCGGTGCTCGTACAAGCCGCCGGTGTCTCCCGTGTTCACGCTCTGGCTGTACGGCTTGCCGGGGTCCCCGCAGTACTTTCCATAGCCGCGCGTGGCGTCGTTGATGCCGAGGTCTCCCCCGGCCTGGGAGCCGCCGGCGCCCACGCCGATGCACTCGGGCATGACCCAACCCACGACTTCCGTTCCCCGCAGTACCCACTCGTCGAACCCTTCAGGTCCGTACATCGCCGCGTTCCGGGCGCGGCCCTGGCCTCCGCGCTCGCGGATTCCGTACCACTGGTCGCGGGACTCCCAGAACTGGTAGACGCCCGACGTGGCCGTGAAACGGTCGCCCACTTCCCAGAAGAGCCGCAGCTCGTGGGAGTAGCTCTCGACCTGCTCCACGACGGTGTCGTCGATATCCGAGACATGGCTGTCGGAGAAGCTGTTGTCCCGGTTGAACCAGTACGCAAAGCTGTTGTACGAGCCCAGGTACTTCAGGGAGAGCCGGTCGCTGATGTCCCAGTCGACCACGAGGGAACCCTGCTGGTGGTCGAACTCCTCCCGGTTGTCACCCGTGGTGAGGCCCACGATGTCAGGGGCATCGGCGCCCCCGATGTCGTAGCGCGCGACGGAGGCCGAACGGTAGTTCTGTGACGGCATGAACGGCCAGCGCACGCTCGTGTCGTCGACGCCCGGGCGGTTGTACGCACCGTAGAAACGCTCACCGGTGGTCGGATGGATCCAGGCCACCGCACCGCGGGGGTCATCAGCCAGATCGCCGTAACGGTCGACCCAGTCCTGACTGACGGGCCGAAAGCCCGTCGCGTAGTAGTTCGTGTCCCGGGACACGCGGTAGCGCGGGTCACAGGCACTGTCCGAGTTGATGGGATGCTGCCCCACGCAAGGCCCTTCCCCCGCGATCCCGTGACCGCCGTTGCCGAAGTTGCGCTTGCTGTATGCCCGACGGTCGTTGACCCGCAGGTTCACGGTCATGCTGTCCACCGGCGTCCACTCGAGGATGAGCGCGAAGTTCTGGTCGTTCAGGTCCTCGATGTCCTCGGAACCTGCAAGCCCTTCCACGGCCGGTCCACGAAGCCGTTTCACTCCCGTCATCCGGTAGGCGAGGTTGTCCGTAACCGGACCGCTGACGAGGCCGAACCACTCGTTCGTGCCGTACTCGCCGACCACGGCGCGTACGTTCGCCTCGAACCCTTCGTGGTTGGGCTGGTTCGTGACGTAGTTCACGACGCCGCCGATGGAGTTCCGCCCGTAGAGCGTGCCCTGCGGTCCCCGCAGCACCTCGATGCGGCGGATATCGTACAGACCGCCCTCCGTCGCCGCGATGCCGAAGTCGGGGGAATAGATGCCGTTGTAGTAGGTGCCCACCCCCGGGTCGCCGCCGAGACCCCGGAAGTTGCGCCCGATACCGCGGATCTTGATGTCCCAGTCGGTGCGCGTCGTCGCGGGGATGAAGTTCACCATCTCGTTCGGACCCTGCATCCCCATGTCCTTGAGGAAGTCCTCGTCCATGGCGGTGATGGCGATGGAGGTGTCCGAAACCGTGGACTCCACGCGTTCGCCGTAGATCACCATCTCCTCGATACGGCGTTGTTCGGACGAATCGTCGTCGTCGGCGAGCGCCGGCGGCACGATCAGGAGGAACAGGGAGCCCATTCCCGCCACGGCCACGCCCCGGAACATCCGGTGTTGGATCATCGTGTCTACCCTCTCCGCTGTCGCTTCGGACAGCTGTTTCTTTTGCCTCCCCACCGCCGTCCGCGCGGACGGCGAGCAACCTGTTTACGAACTTGCCGTCTTGATGTCAACTTTTTCCGCAGATTTCATGGCTTTGGGCCAAGCCAAGGGGTCGGGTTGGGCAACTCACGCGCACCAATGTATGATGCTATACGTCTGCAGAGGCCCGCCAGGCAGCGGCCCTTCGACGCATCCGCGCACGGTGTCCGCTGCTAGAATGACCGCATGGCGGGAACGAGTCCCCTTCACGAACACCTCGCCGCCCTCGCTTCGGTAACCGCGCGCGCGGATCCCCTGGTGTTCGTCGGGCGCGGCGAGCAGATCTCGGCGATCGTCCGGGCGACCGCCCATCTGCCGCCGACCGGCCATCGTTCGCAGACCGCTCTCATCGAAGGTCCCCCCGGCAGCGGCAAGACCGCGCTGCTGAACGAGGTCGCGGCACGGCTTGCCGCGGACGGCGGCACGGCAACCCATCTGCTGGGAGCGACTCCGAAGTCCGCCGGCGCGGTTGCCCGCACGTACGGCGCCATCGCGGAGGCGATCGCCGGCGCCCCTTCGCCCGACAGGCTCTCGACCGCACAGGACACTTTCAAGGTGATCCAGCTCGACCGGTTGCTTCCCGACGAAACCCTCGAATGCGCGCAAAGGACGTTGCACATCGCGGCGGAGCGCGGGGTACGGGGAGGCGACGCCGCCATCGGTCGCTGGGCGGGGCGGATCGCGGGGGAGTCCGATGACTGGCCGCGGCATCTGCACGCTTACCTGCAGGCTACCTGGAAGGCGTTGGGCGAGCAGCGGGTCCCGGACTTCGACACGGCGGACCTCGACGCCGGCATGCGCGCCGGCGCGCTCGCCAGGGAGGAGTACTACCGCCAGCGAGTCGGGGCGTCCAGGACGCCGCTGGCGCTCATCCGCGCCCTGCACGCACGTATCGCGCGCGATGGAGCGCTGGACCAGGAAGCTGCCCGGGCGACGCTCCGCGAGGCCCTCGGGCAAGCCACCGAGTCTGAACGGGAGGAATGGGAAGAGCGTTTCGGCGGCAGGATGCAGGAGTGCTACTCGCAGCTGCTCCGCGCGGGGATCGTCGCGCTCGACCGGGACCGCCGCTGCAACTCGCCGATCCCCTCGCTCGCCAACCACCTCCTGGGCGATGGGGCCAACTCCGCGCAAGCGCCATGACGCCCGACCGGCCGTACGTACCCGCTTGAAGGCCGTCGCGGCCGGCCGGAGCACCGCCCGCGGCGACGTTGTTCGCCCCGCTACCGGTACGCGCCAAACTTGTAGTGCACCTCCAGACCCCACCAGCGCGGGTTGGTGGGCTCGATCACCCGGCGGTGACCCTGGGACTCGGCGTAGGTGAACTGGTTGCGCACCCCGATCTCGTCGAGGATGTTGTTCACGAAGCCCGCGACGGTCCACTGCCGGCCGAGGCTCGTCCAGCTCACCCGGGCATCCCAGCGGAGGAAGGCCGGTGCGACACTCAAGGGGCTCGCCATGGTCGGGCGTCCGCCGGCGGGGAACTCGTCCGTCCAGGCGACGCTGGTCAGGTAGGTGACCGTGCCCCGGTTGCCGAGGTTCTGCACGTAGTCCGCCCAGCCCGTGAATTTGTGCTTCGGGACCCGGGGCAGCGGCTCCCCGTCGATGAGCAGGTTGCGCTCCGCGACCGTGAAGACGCTCGACGGCGCCATCGCGTTGCTGCCGTCCACGACGCCGCGCGTGCCCGCGGTCGGCTCGAAGAGCTCCGCGTTGTAGGTGGCGTCCGTGTAGCTGTAGTTCAGGCCGACGGTGATCTCGTCCGTCACCAGCCACATGCCCTCGAACTCGAAGCCGATGGTCTCGGCGGAGGGTGCGTTCTGCACGCTGGTGCTCACCCCGGTGAACGAGAACGTGCTGAACTGCAGGTGGATCAGGTCGTAGTCGTACAGGTACGCGGACGCGTTCAACTGCACCGTGCCGTCGAAGAGCTGGCCCTTGTAGCCGAGTTCGTACGCCGTCAGGTCCTCCGGAGCGTAGGTCGGGATGAACGAGAAGTAGCCCAGGTTGAAGCCCCCGGCCCGGTAGCCGGTGGTGACCGAAAGGTAGTAGAGGTCCTTCTCGTTTGGCGTGAAGTCGAGGTTCACCCGCCAGGTGATCTCGTCGAAGTCGTTGATCATCGAGCGGTAGATGGAGCGCGCGAACGGGACGCCCCGAAACCGCACCTTGTCGAAGTCCGCGATGTTCCCGGTGGCGTCGATGCCGCCGGTGATCCCGGTGTTGTACTCGGCCAGCGTCACCGCGCCGTCGCCGTCGAGGTCCCCGCACAGGGCGGCCAGCTCCACGCCCACGTTGCTGACGCAGTTGGCGAGGGCGCCCGGGGCCTCGTTGTACAGGAACAGGCTCTCTTCCGCCTCCTTGTCGTCTTCGGCATAGCGCACGCCCAGGGTCAGGGCGAAGAGGTCGTTGATCTGCCATTCTCCCTGCAGATAGACGGCCCACGCCTCGGTACGGTTCTCCGTGTCCCAGATGAAGGTCGTGCCGTTCGACGCCGGGCCCCGGTCCACCCGGCCGCCGGTGCCGACGGTGTCGCCCATCCACGGATTGTCCGCGAAGTAGACCTCCTGGATGCTCGGATCGCTGAAGGACGGGATCGGCACAGCGCCGGCCAGGTTGGGCAGGAGGCCCGCCTTGCCGAGCTCCTTCGCCGTGCGGTGGTTGGTGCTGGTGTCGCCGGTAATCAGCCAGGCCGGCACGACCACGGCGCCGAACAGGTAGGGGGTGGGACCGAGGACGCCGTAGTCCGCGGGCTCGGTGTAGCGGGACCAGCCGTCCGGCGAGTAGAAGTCGAGCTGCTGGTCGATGTCGTTCTCGTAGTAGAAGTAGCCGCCGGTGAAGTTCAGGTTCGCGCCCACGTCCAGGAAGAACTGCACCTCGTGCTGGAAGTTCTCGTTCTCCTGGGCGGCGTAGAACTGCTGGTCGATCGGCATGCCGGTGCGGTCGTCGTCGGTCGTGCGGTGGTAGAAGTAGTCGGTGTACGCGCCGATGTACTTGACGGTCAGGTTGTCGAGCATGTCCCAGGTGACGTTCATGTAGGCGGCCTGGTGGTCGAAGAACTCGTCCTGGAGGCCGTTCGTCCAGCCCCGCAGGTCGTCGCCGCCGAGCTCCGGTATCCGCCTGCCGTCGCCCTGGATGCTCCGGTCCGCGAGCATCTGCAGCCCCGGATCGAAGGCCGCCTGGTAGGCGTAGTTCGGACGCGCGAAGCCGGACACCGTGGTGCCGTCCGGGGCCAGGCCAACCGGGTCCACGCCGCCGACCACGGGTTGCGCATAGCGGGTCAGGCCGTTGTGCGTGAAGGAGTACCAGGGATGGTCGTCGTTGATATAAGGCACGAGCCCCGTCGGCACGACGCAGTTCGGCACCGAACGGTCGGTGGCGCTGGCGCACATCGGCGCATCGGCCGCCGTGGGATCCGCGATCGGCCGCCAGCCGTGCACGGGCACGCTCACCCAGCGCTCGCCGCCGGTGACGGGGTCGCGCATGCCGGCCTGCTCCGAGATGACGATGGCCCCGGCGCCCTGCGCTCCGGACATCGAGCGCCGGTAGCTGCGCTCGTTGCCGCGCACGAGTACCGAGAGATTGTCCAGCGGCAGCCACTCGAGGGCGAGGGAATAGTTCTCGTCGCCGTAGTCGTTGATGTCTGGGTTGCCGGGCTGCACGTCGTCCATGAAGCCGTCGCGCGTCCGCTTGACACCGTTGAGCCGGGCGTTGAGTACGCCCTCGACGATGGGCCCGGACACCACGCCGAACATCTCGCGGGTGTTGAAGCTGCCCACGTTGGCGCGCAACTCGCCCTCGAACTCGTCGGTGGGCTTCTTGGAATGGAAGTTCACCGCCCCGCCCACGCCGTTGCGGCCGTACAGGGTGCCCTGGGGGCCGCGCAGGAACTCGATGCGTTCGATGTCGAACAGGCCGCCCTCGGTCGAGGCGATCCCGAAGTCCTCCGAGTAGGCGCCGTCAAAGTAGGTGGCGACGCCGGGGTCCCCGCCAAGGGCGCGGAACAGGCGGCCTACGCCGCGAATCGACAGGTCGTACGGCTGGATGGTGGTCGCCGGCAGGTAGTTCTGCAGGTCTTCCTGGTTGCGCAGACCGAAGTCCTCGATGAACTCGCCGGTGAAGGCGGTGATCGCGATGGCCGTGTCCTGGACGGTGGACTCCCGGCGTTCCGCCGTGACGACGATCTCTTCGAATTGCCGCCTGCCGGCGTCTTCCGAACCCTCGTCCGCCTCTTCGGCGAACAGGGCGGGGGGTGCGAGCAGGATGCCCGCGATCGCAAGGGCTCCAACGTGTTCTTTCACTCGGCGAATCCTCCTTCAGGAATTGCACGCCATGATTTGCGGCGAAACCGGCACCGACGGCGGGTTCGCCGGGAAGCGGCACACTATACAGGACGTGACCGGCCTGTTTCAAAGTGTTACGCGGCTACAGGCGTCTGCCGCTTCGCAGCCTTTCGAGGGCCGGTCGGCCGGAGTTCGGCCACGCGGCTGCCGCACCCGGCGCCCGTGTGCCCGCGGGCTCCCAACGCGGAGGCGAGACGGCCCGGCGCCGCAGTGTCGCTCAGTGGTCGAAGACGATGACGCTCCGCGCCACCTCGCCGGTCTCGAGCGCCAGCAACGCGTCGGTGACGTCGGCGAGGCCGATGCGGCTCGAGACCATGTCGTCGAGATGCAGCTTGCCCTGCAGGTAGAAGTCCACGAAACGGGGCATGTCCACCCGGAAGCGGTTCGAGCCCATCATCGACCCCTGGATCTTCTTCTCCTGCAGGAAGTCCGGACCGTGCAGCTCGACCATGTGGCCGGGCGGGATCATCCCGATCACGGTCGCCATCCCGCCGGGGCGCAGCATGCGGAACGCCTGCTCCGCCGTGGCCTTGAGCCCGATCGCCTCGAAGGAGTAGTGCACGCCGCCACCGGTGAGGTCACGCACCTGCTGCACCACGTCTCCGGCACTCGCGTCCACCGCGTCCGTCGCGCCGAACTTGCGCGCGAGATCCAGCTTCGAGGCCACCATGTCCACGGCGATCACCCGCCCCGCGCCCGCAATGGCCGCGCCGTTGATGGCCGACAGCCCCACGCCGCCGCAGCCGATCACCGCCACCGTCGAGCCCGGCTCCACCGCCGCGGTGTGGATGGCCGCCCCGACGCCTGTCGTGACGCCGCACCCGATCAGCGCGGCGCGGTCGAGCGGCATGTCCTCCCGAACCTTCACGACGGAGTGCTCGTGCACCAGCATCTGCTCGGCGAAGGAGCTGAGGTTCGCGAACTGGTGGACTCCGACGCCTTCCTTCGACAACCGCGGCGTGTCCTTCGGACCGCGTCGCACTTCAGGCTCGTCGCACAGCGACATGTGGCCGGTCAGGCAGTACTCGCAGTGCCCGCAGAAGACGGACAGGCAGGTGATGACGTGGTCGCCGGGCTTGACGTAGCTGACGTCCGAGCCCACCTGCTCGACGATGCCGGCGGACTCGTGACCGAGCACGATGGGCAGGGCGCCGGGATACGTCCCATTGAAGAAGTGCATGTCGGAGTGGCAGACGCCCGCGGCCGCCGTCCGTACGAGGACCTCCCTCGGCCCGGGCTTGTCGATGGCGATCTCCTCGATCTCCATCGGCACGTTCACCTCCCGAAACACGGCCGCTTTCATGCGCTGTACTCCTGCCGTCGGCTACGCTGGCGAGTGTGCCTCCCGCACGTGCCGATTTCCACCGGGCCGCGCAGGCAGCGCCGCCGCGGCCCCGCTGGACTCTGCCGCTGGGGACGCCAGGCTCCCACGCAGGAAAAACGAAGGCCGCCGACATGAGACGACCTCGCCTCGACCTCCCGCCGCTCGAAGCCGAGATCGAGCGCCTGTCGCTCGGGGAGTACGCACGCGAACTCGACGACCAGGGGCTCTGCATCGTGCCTCCGGAGCGCACGGGCGTCGGACCGGACTTCGTCGAAAGGGGACGCCGGGCGCTGCTGGCGGTGGCTTCCGAGCGGACGGGCGGCCGCTTCGACCTTGCCGAAGGCTGCATCGACGAGCTGGACGGCCCGGCGGCGTCGATCGGCCAATTCTTCGTCACGCACCTGGTCTACGTGGGCCAGCAACAAGGTCCGGACGTGGGAGGCGTCTTCGAGGAGATCGTCGTGCATCCCGTCAAGAAGGCGATGTTGCGGCGCCTGCTGGGGGACATGCACCGCATGTCAACGTCCAACGGGTGGATCAAGTGGCGAACGCCCGACAGCCACGAGGGCCCGTTCACGACGCCGCTGCACGCGGACACGGACCCGGCCGCGCCGAGACCCTGGCCCGTAGACACGCCCTACGTCGCCAACATGAACTGGCTGCTGACCGACTACAGTCGCGAGGACGGAGCATTCTGCTACGTGCCGGAGAGTCATCGCCGGGGCGCCACGCCGCGCTTCCCGGAAGCCGCGGCGCAGGCGGTCCCGGTCGAAGCGCCGGCCGGCTCCCTCGTCATGTTCCACGGCGCCACCTGGCACGGGTCGTTTCGCAAACGGACGCCGGGACTGCGGCTCAGCATCCACGGCCTGCATTGCCGGCCCTACTACATCCCGCAGCAGGACTACCGGGGCAACCTAGCGGCCGAGACGTTCGCGCGCAGTGCGGACCCGGGCTACCTGCGGATGCTGGCGCGCGAGGACGATCCGTGGCTGCAGCCCCGGCAGGGAGTGACCTTCCCCGTGCCGAAGGCGAAGCCGCCGACCGGCCCGACGTAGGCAGCCCACAACCGCCGCACGTTGTCTGCGACCGCCCCAGTAGACAGCGACGCGTATGGATGGCGTCAGCCGCAGCGTTCCCGGTTGCGGTTGTCTCGTTCCTGGTGTACGAGTTCCTCGGCCGGGCGGTCAGGATGCGGTCGACTGCCTCGCGCACTGCTGCGCGGTCGGCGACGATCCAGTAAAATCTGCACCTTGATCCATCTGCACCTTGATCCACATCTTCCGCTTCGACGGCGATGGCCGTCCTCAACGGAAGAACAACAACATCTAGGAGATGACATGCAGGCATGGGACAGGGAGAGCCTAGAAACCGCTCTGCAAAGCAACAACTGGGGATATCGGGCTCGCGACATAGACTACGGTGTTCAGTTCGAGTTAGATCAGGGTGTCAAGGTCAACCTATACCAAACGGGACGAATCACATTCGGCGGCCCCAAGAGTTCCTTCAAATCACAAGTCGAAGAGCAACTCCAGTCCCGTACACCCAAGTCACCTGCTGAGTCTGCTCCATCCCCAACAGACCAGTTTCCGTTTCGAAGTAAAGTTGCGGAAGCCGCCAACACGCTGGGCGCTGCGCTTGCCAGTGCTGGTTTCGAAATTGACGTCAGGGACCTCCTTGGGGGATCGTAGCGTGTCGAACCCTAGCTCGACGGTTTATGCGTTCTCTGATGGTTCAGCATTGGGTAATCCAGGGCCTGGTGGCTATGGTGTGGTGTTGAAATACCGGGATGCATCGAAGGAGCTCTCGCAGGGGTTTAGACACACAACCAACAACCGCATGGAGCTACTGGGCGCTGTGATCGCCCTAGAAACTCTAACGCGCCGCTGTCGCGTCGTTCTCGCATCTGACTCACGCTACGTGACCGACGGCATCATGGAAGGGTGGGCCGAGAAATGGAAAGCTAACGGGTGGCGACGTGGCAAACGGGGAAGGGCGATGAACGAAGACCTTTGGGCCCGCCTCCTCGACGTGGTGGAACGACACGACGTGAGCTTCGAGTGGGTGCGTGGGCACGCTGGCCACCCCGAGAACGAACGATGCGACGAACTCGCCAACCAAGCCGCTAAAGGGCTCGACCTCGCGGTGGACGAAGTATACGAAAGGGTAAACTCGCCCTTACGCGCCAAAGCCGCTACGTTACAGCGCTGAGCCGGATCCCCGGGGTTAGCCCAGCGTTACGACAACTTCCCGGCCGCGAGCATCGCCGCCGCCTCGAGCGCCGCTCGCGCGCCGGTCGGGTCGGCGACACCCCGCCCCGCGATGTCGAACGCCGTCCCGTGATCGACGGAGGTCCGCACGAACGGGATGCCGAGCGTCGCGGTGACGCTGTGGTGGAAGTCGTGGACCTTGACGGCGATGTGTCCCTGGTCGTGAAAGAGCGCGAGCACGACGTCGAACTCGCCGGCGATGGCCCGGTTGAAGACGGAGTCGGCCGGGATCGGCCCCGCCGCGTCCACGCCGGCCGCGCGAGCATCCGCTACCGCCGGCACGATCTCGTCGATCTCCTCGCGCCCGAGCAGCCCCCCTTCCCCGCCGTGGGGGTTGAGGGCCGCCACCGCGATGCACGGCGCCGCGAGTCCCCAGCGCGTGAGCGTGTCATGCGCCAGGCGCAGCTTCTCGAGGACGTTCGCGCGGGTGACGTAGCGTGCGGCCTCGATGAGCGGCTTGTGGGTCGAGAGGTGCACCACCTTCAGACCCGGCGTCATGAGCATCGTCGCGGTCCAATCGACGCCGGCGAGGCGCGCGAGGATTTCCTGGTGGCCGATGTCGTCGACGTGGCCCGCCGCGTGGATGGCTTCCTTGTTGATCGGGCAGGTCATCATCGCCGCCGTGCGGCCGGCCAGGGTGTCCCGCGCGGCGTTCTCCACGGCCCGCACCGCGATGTCCCCGCAGACCGCCGACACTTCGCCCATGCGGAAGTCCGCCGGGGCCTCGATCCCGACATCGATCAGCGGCCACTCGGGGATTGACCAGTCGATGGCCGTCACGTCCGGCCAACGCCTGAAGGACACGGTCGCATTCGCCGCTTCCGCGCCCCGCGCAAGGCCCCAGCCGGCCCCGTACAGCACCAGCCGCATCGCGCCACGGTCGATCGAATCGAGCGCCTTGACCAGCACCTCCGGACCGATGCCCGCGGGATCTCCGAGGGTGACGCCGATGACGGGCGGAGCGCTCATGCTCCGTCGACCGTGCCTCCTCCGGTGACTCCCCCCGTAAAGAGCTCCGTTCCCTCCACGGTCAGGCCGAACCCGTCGAGGCCAACATAGTCGATGTCCCTGGCGGCGAGGATCCGGATCGCCGAGAGCCCCAGGTCCTTGAGGATCTGCGCGCCCACGCCCACCTCGAGCCACTCCGCCTGGCGGGCGTGTTCGCGCGACTGCGGCTGCGTTTCGTCGAGGCTGTCGAGGGGCACGCCGACGAAGCCGCTCCGCAGGTAGATCAGCACGCCGCCTCCGAGACGCGACAGGTGCTCGAGCGAGAGGTCCAGCAGGCTCGAATCGTGCTGGTGGGTCTGCGGACCGAAGATGTCCTCCACGAGCCGTTCGCGGTGGATGCGCACGGGCACGGGTCCGGAATCGATGCGCCCGAACACGAGCGCGAGGTGTTCCGCGTCCTCGAACTTCGTGCGGTACGCGTAGGCGCGGGCGCGCCCGACGCTGGTCGTGACGTGGAACTCCCGCGTGCGTTCCACGAGCCTCTCCCGCCGCTGGCGGTGTGCGATCAGGTCCGCGATCGAGATGATCCTGAGATCGTGCTCGCTCGCGAACTCGACGAGGCTGTCGAGGCGCTTCACCGTACCGTCGTCGTTCACGATCTCCGCCAGCAGCCCCACCGGCGGGCAACCCGCCGCGGTCGCGAGATCAATGGAGGCTTCCGTGTGCCCGGAGCGGACCAGGACCCCTCCGCGCCGCCCCACCAGGGGGAAGATATGGCCCGGCCGCACGAAGTCCCGCGCACTGGCGTTGCTGTTCGCCAGAGCGAGCACCGTGTTCGCCCGCTCCTCCGCCGAGATGCCCGTCGAGAGACCGTGCCGGTAGTCGACGCTTACCGTGAACGCCGTCGACAGCGGCGCGTCGTTGCGCGCCACCATCGGGTCGAGGTGCAGCCGCTTCGCGTCCTCCTCGGTCAGCGGCGTGCAGAGAATGCCGCTGGTGTGACGGATCATGAAGGCGACGCTTTCCGGCGTCGCGTGCGACGCCGCCATCACGAGGTCGCCCTCGTTCTCGCGGTCGTCGTCGTCCACCACGACGACGAGTTCGCCGGCGGCGACGGCTGCTATGGCGTCTTCAACGGTGTCGAAACTGGTGGGCAACGGACGGGGCTGCGCCAAGTCGGACAGCGCATTATATCCGGTGCCGGAGCGGGGCCTCCTCCAGGCCGTTCGATCGTGGCGTAGCCGCTCGTGTCGGCGCCCGGGGAGACTTGAAGATTTGACCGCTACGGGCGCATGGACTATGGTTGCTCGATACGTCCCTCGGCAGTACGCCTCGTTTCCACCCCAAGCTCTTGGGGTCGGCGATCATAAGCGAGGCCGAGCCCGAGGGCCCTTCGAGACAGTTAAGAGTTTAGAGAGGCTTGGCCATGATCAAGGCGGCGATTCTCATTGATGGCGGTTTCTTCCTGAAACGGCTGCCCACCGTACGCCCCGACGTCGACCCAAGGGATCCAGACGATGTGACCAGAGCGATCTGGCAGTCGGTCCGGAGCCACCTGGACCAGTTGAACGGCGTCTGGAAGATGGAGGATGCGTACCAGCTCCTCTACAGGACGTTCTACTACGATGCCCGACCCTACAGTCGGAAGGCGCACAGGCCCGTCAGCGGGGAGGCCATCGACTTCGCGAAGACGGACCAGGCGCGCTTTCGGGAAGAACTGTTCAATGCCTTGCGGAGTTCCCGCAACCTCGCCCTCCGGATGGGGGAGGTCCGTGGGGAGGTCGACCGGTCCTGGGTTTTGCGCGCGGATGCGCAAAAGGCGCTTCTGAGTGGCCAGCGGACCGTAGCCGAACTGACCGACGAGGACTTCGCGCTCGCCGTGCGACAGAAGGGCGTGGACATGCGCATCGGGTTGGACATCGCCTCGCTCGCCCACAAGCGTCAGGCGGACACAATCATTCTGGTGGCGGGCGACGCAGATTTCGTCCCTGCGGCGAAGTTGGCGCGCCGGGAAGGCCTGCGGTTCGTACTCGATCCCCTTTGGCAGAACGTCCCGGCCGATCTCAATGAGCATATTGACGGACTCACGAGCGGGTTCCCAAGACCGCGTTCACGCCGAGGCGCGTGAGCGCTCCTGATCGATACCGCCGCGAGGATAGTGTTTTCGTTGTACGGTCCCTTGCGGACGCACGCTCGCTCGGCGAACATCGCGAAAAACGCGATGCAGGAGATCATCGATGGAACAGCAGGCGGAAGACATGGCCGTGACGGCCGAGGCCGGCGGGGCGCCCACCCATCCCCTGGATCCCTGCACGGGAGACGAACTCGTGCAAGCCGTGGCAATCCTGCGCGACAGCGATAGCCTGGGCGAGACGGCCTTCTTCACCGCCGGCTACGCGGCGGAGCCGCCGAAGGATGTCGTGCGGGAGTTCGAGCCGGGCGCGGCCTGGGACCGGCTCATCCGGCTCGTGGGACACGACCGCGAGCGCGGCCAGAGCTTCGATGCCCGCGTCTCCCTGACCGAAGGACGCGTCGCCGCGTTCACCTGGGTCGAGGACGGCCAGGCGAACATCGGCGCCGACGACTACATCGCCCTGCTGAAGACCCTCTGGAGCAACGAGGAGTGGATCGCGGCGGTGAGGAAGCGCGGCATCGAGGACCTCTCCCTGGTGCACATCGAACCGTGGGTGGCCGGCGTCCGGCATCCCGACCTGCCGGAGAACGCGCGGGTCATTCACGCGATCGCGTTCCTGCACGCGGACCGGGCCGACAACTACTACGCCCGACCCCTCGAAGGACTCTCCGCACACGCCGACTGCGACAGCGGCCAGGTGGTCGTCGAGGACCATGGCGTCGTCCCGATGCCGACGGACCCGGCCGAGTACGCCGCCGACCGGGTGGACCGGTTGCGGGAGGGACTCAAACCCATCGAGATCACCCAGCCCGAGGGACCGGGCTTCGAGGTGGAGGGGAACGTCGTGCGCTGGCAGAAATGGCAGCTCCGCGTCTCCATGCAGCCCACGGAGGGGCTGGTCCTGCACGACATCCGCTACGACGACGACGGTCGGGACCGGCCGATCCTGTACCGGGCGGCGCTCTCGGATATGGTCGTCCCGTACGGCGACACGTCGCCCATGCACGGCTGGAAACACGCCTTCGACGGCGGCGAGGCGGCCCTGGGACACGCCGCCAACTCCCTCGTGAACGGCTGTGACTGCCTGGGCGAGATTCACTACTTCGACAACTTCGTCCTGCAGGGCAACGGCGAGCCGCGCCACGTGCCGAACGCGATATGCCTGCACGAGGAGGACTTCGGCATCCTCTGGAAGCACACGAACGTGTTCACGCAGCACCCGAAGCCCGAAGTGCGACGGTCCCGGCGGCTCGTGGTCAGCTCCATCGTGACGCTCGGCAACTACGAGTACGGCTTCTACTGGTACTTCTATCTCGACGGCACGATCCAGGTGGAGATCAAGCTGACGGGCATGGTCGGCGTCTCCGTGGTGGAGGACAACGCGGACTCGGACACGGCGCCGATCATCGCCGAGTCGATCGCGTCGCCCATCCACCAGCACATCTTCTGCTTCCGGCTGGACTTCAACCTCGACGGACCCAACAACTCGGTCTACGAACTGGAAGTCGAGCCCCTGCCCCCGGGCGCCGACAATCCCTACGGCAGCGCCTTCCGCTCGGTGGCCTCGAAGCTCGGGACGGAGTCGGAAGCCCAGCGCGAGGTCGACCCGGCGCGCTCCCGCCACTGGCGCGTGGTGAACGAAGGCGTCAAGAACCACCTCGGCAAGCCCGTGGGCTACAAGCTCCTGCCCCAGGGATCGTCGACGATGTACGCGCCCGAGGACTCGCTGCACGCGCAGCGCGGCGGTTTCGCCCGGCACAACCTCTGGGTGACGCCCTACGCACCGGGCGAACTCGACGCCGCGGGCGGGGTGTTCACGAACCTGCACTCCGGCGCCGGGGGGCTCGCGGCCTACGCGGCGGCGAACCGGTCGATCGAGGACACCGACGTCGTCGTGTGGCACACGCTGGGGGTGACGCACGTGCCGCGGCCGGAGGACTGGCCGGTGATGCCCGTGGAGTACGCCGGGTTCACCCTGATGCCCACGGGCTTCTTCGACCGCAACCCGTCGCTGGACGTGCCGCCGACGAAAGCCTGTCACACGTAGACATCGCCGGGCGACGCGGGGAGCGGCCACGCCCGGCCCCTTCCGCACATCGTTTTGATGTGCCTTCATCATCAATACGATGATATGCTTCCTACAAGCCACTTCGCGAGGGCGTGATGTGAAAGGACAATCCGTGGCAAGCGATGTCGCTGGAATCGAGGGCATCGACGTCGCCGCCGAAACCCTCGCCGATGACTCCGCCTACATTCGAGCCACACGACGTGGACTGTCCGGGGCGGTTGTGCGCCAGGCGGTGGGCGTCCTCGGTCGTCGAGAGACGTTGGCCCAACTCCTCGGCGCCACGCCCGCCAACCTGAATCGACTGTACCGCCGCTCCGCGCTGGGGCGCGGCCAGTCGGAAGCCCTGCTCGACATGCTGCGCGTGGTGTGGCGTGCCGTGCACGTCTTCGGCAACCTGGACCGCGCCAACGAATGGCTCGATGTCGCGCTGCCGGCGCTGGGGGGAAGGCGCCCGATCGATCTTTGCGATACGTTCCGGGGCAGACGCCTTGTCACTGACACAATCCGGAGGATCGAGTACGGCGAATTCCCCTGATGCGGCTCCACCGGATCACCCATCAGGAACACATCCAGGATCTTCGGGGGCTGGGGGGCCAGCTACGAGAGCGGGGGACGCTGGAACGAACCCGGCGTGCCAGCCCTGTACTTCGCGGAAACGGCGGCCGTCGCGATGCTGGAGATGGCGAACTACCTGCCATCGCCCCGACTCGTGCCGGCCAGCTACCGCATGGGTGTCTTCGAACTCTCCGCCGACGTTTCCGTCGAACGATGGTCGCCGGACCAACTCCCCGCAGACAGGCGTGATTTCCCCTACCCAGCTTCCACACAACGCCGAGGTACGGACTGGCTGTTACGAGGAGAAGCTCCGTGTATCGCTATCCCGAGCTCCGCCGTCCCCGGCGGCCTCGAGAGCATCGTGCTCGTGAGCCCGAGACGCCTGCAAGGGACTTCCATCCATCTGTTGGGAGTCCCGACTGACCTCTGCAATCCCAGGGCATTCGCCTCCCTGGGCTCCACTGCACAACAGCCGAAGTCCTGAGCCCAGACTACCCGTCGAGGGGCAGGTACACCCGGTGGCAGCCCGTGCAGCTCTCGATGATGTCACCGCCGGCGAAGAGGACGGCGTCGACATCGCGCGCATCGATCGCCCGGGCGGCGGATTCGGCGGCATCGGACATGGCGACGGACCAGGCGTCCCAGTCTTCTCCACGGCTACGGCCGGGTTCGGTCAGGCCGCGTCCCGCCTCGCCCAGGATGACGGCCTGGTGCCGGAGCGCGGTCCAGGCCTGCTCCGAGTCCGGCTCGGCGCGGCCCACGCCGAACAGGGCGTCGGACGCCGGCACGACCATGGCGTCCATGACGTCGGTGACGCCGAAGCCCGGCTCCGCCTCCCCGGCCGGGACGGCGACCGCCGAGGCGCACGTCAACGCCCCGACCGCCGACCGCAGGAGGCGTCTGGCGCCGGCGCGGCGCATCAGATCGCGCCTTGCTCCCGCAACGTCTCGAGTTCCGCACCCCCGTAGTCGAGGAACTCCCGGAACACGGCCTCGTTGTCCTGACCCAGCTCCCGCGGGATCGTCGGGACGGGAGGATCGACGTCCTCGAAGCGCAGGGGCGTGCTCGGCAGCGAGACCTCGCCGAACTTCGGGTGCATGACCTTGGTCAACGCCCCGCGCTCGAGCAGATGGGGATCGTTGACCACGTCGTCCAGCGACCGCACCGGCGCGCAGATGACCTCGTGTTCCTGGCAGATGCGGAAGACTTCGTCCCGGCTCAGCGTCGATGTCCACGCCTCCACCGCCGCGTCCGTCTCGTCCATGTTCCGGCAACGCGCGGCCATGTTCGCGAACCGCGGGTCCTCCGCCAGTGCGGGTCGCCCCATCGCCCGCAACAGCTTCCGCCAATGGCCCTCGCGGATGACGATGATCGCGACGTGCCCGTCGCTCGTGGAGTACACGTTGTAAGGCGCCACGGCGAGGGCCTGGTGCCGGTTGCCCGTGCGGGGCGGGTTGCGTCCCAGGTTGTAGTAGGCGCCAAGCGCCGAGGCGAGCGTCGGAAACACCGCGTCCTGCATGGCGACGTCGAGCACGGCGCCCTCGCCGGTCTGCTCGCGACGGTAGAGCGCACTCACGATCGCCGCATACAGGTGCACGCCGCCGAGCATGTCGCAGAGCGCCGGACCGGACTTGAGAGGCGGTTCGTCCTCGTTGCCGGTGATGCTGACGACACCGCTCATCGCCTGCACGGTGACGTCCATTCCCAGGTAGTCGCGGTGCGGGCCGGTGCGTCCAAAGCCCGTGGACGCGGCGTAGACCAGGCGCGGATTCGCCTCGCGCAGGACTGCGCTGCCGACGCCCAGCCGGTCCATCGTGCCGGGCGCGAAGTTCTCGAGGAGCACGTCGGCCTGCCGCGCCAGGTCGATCAGCATCTCGCGGCCGCGATCTGACTTGAGGTTGAGCGTGACGGTCTCCTTGTGGCCGTTCAGCATCCAGAAGGCGTAACCCTCGGAGCCCCGCGACGCGGCACTGCGCAGGCCATCGCCAATGGGCGACTCCACCTTGATGACGCGCGCGCCCGCCATCGCCAGCAGGTAGCCGCAGTAGGGGCCGTTGTAGATCTGGCCGAGGTCGAGGACGGTGACGCCGTGCAGGGGCTGTTGGCCCACATGGACACTCCTTCGTTGCGAGAGCGGCGGAGTATGCCACGCACCTTCAGCACCGAGCCGGCCGGGACGTCCGCGCGGTTATACTCGCGCGCGGCCGCACCCGTAGCTCAACTGGATAGAGCACCAGGCTTCGAACCTGGGGGTTCGGGGTTCGAGTCCCTGCGGGTGCGCCAGGTCCACGCCTGCCGAACCCGTGCGCATCGACAGTCAACTCGTCCGGTCCCTGCTCCGCGCGCAGTTCCCGGAGTACGCACACCTGCCGATTGCCCAAGTCGTGCCGGGCGGGCACGACAACAGGACGTTCCGGATCGGCGCGCACGTCGCCGCCCGGCTGCCGGGCGCGCAGCCATACGCGGCACACGTCCCCGTCGAGCACGAGTTCCTGCCAAGGCTCGCCGGGCGCCTCCCCGTGCGCATCCCGGAACCCCTGGGGCTCGGCGAGCCGGGGTGCGGGTTCCCATGGCACTGGACGCTCAACCGGTGGATTCCCGGAGAGACCGGGGTATCGGCCCACGCTCGCGACCTCGAGCCCCTGGCCCACGACCTCGCGGCATTTCTGACCGCCCTGCACGCGATCGACACCATCGGCGCGCCCAGGCCCGGCGAAACCAACTTCCACCGGGGCGGCGACCTCGCGGTCTACGGCGACGAGACGGAGACCCTGATCGACAGGCTGCGGGGACTGATCGACGCACGCGCCGCCACCCGCGTCTGGGAGTCGGCCCGCGCGAGCCGCTGGGACCGCTCGCCCGTCTGGGTGCACGGCGACATGGCGGTCGACAACTTCCTGCTGCGGGAGGGCCGGTTACATGCCGTGATCGACTTCGGGCAACTCGCCGCGGGAGATCCCGCCTGCGACCTGACGCTCGCCTGGACGCTGCTCGACGAACGCAGCAGCGCGACGTTCAAGGAGCGGCTCCACCTGGACGAAGACACCTGGGCCAGGGCGCGCGGCTGGGCGCTCTGGAAGCAGCTGCTCAACCTCGACCAGGCGCTTCAGGACGACCCCGACGAAGTGCGACGAATCCGCGGGGTGGTCGCCCGGATCACTTACCTGACTTGGGAGCGCGCGCGGTAGGACGGCGCGGGCTCGCCATCCGGTGGCTGGGCCGCGAGCGGAGCCCGAGCCGCGGTCTCCCTCGCCGCCCAGGTCATCGTGTCCCCTCGTGTCGTGTTCGTCGGTCCCGACCTGCGTCACCCATGTGCCGCGAACGGGTTTTCGACCCGGACACCAGCGAAGTTCATGCCGGCCCGCAGGTCCTCGGTCAGTACGATCGAGCACCCTCCGGAGCGCGCCGCCTCGATGATGGCCGCATCCCAATAGGAAACCCGCCATCGGGCTTTGGTGGCCATCGCATTCAGGATCAGCGAGACATTCGTCTCCACCACCCGGAAACGTAGCCATGACTCCACCAGGGCAACGGCGACCTCATGGGAAAGCCGATCCGGTCTGGCCGGGCGAGTTGCCTGCGCGTAGAACTCTTGCAGGACCTGGGTGGACAACATCAGATCCTCGCCGTCGAGAATCGCCCTTGCGACAATCGACTTCGCCGCCTCGCTTGCGTCCTTGCTCGCTGCGTAGAGGAGGACGTTCGTGTCAATGAAGGTCGGCACGCTCGTGGATCACCTCACGGGGCAGCCTGTCGCCCGCGCGGAACTTGCGGATCGACTCCAGTGTTTCGTCCTGAAGCCTTTTGCGACGTTCGAAATCCGTCTCTTCGTCCGCCCAGCGCGTCAAGAACTCGCGCACTGCCGCTCTCGAGGCTTCAAACCCCGACGGCTCCCTCCCGATACAGCTCCGCGACCTCCTCGTCCGAGAGCCCGAGGAGTTCCCGCAGGTACCGGTCGGTGTCCGCCCCCAGGCACGGCGCCGGGCTCGCGACGCCATTGCCGCGCGTGTGCAGCCGCCACGGGATTCCGGCGTGGGCGCGGCGGCCCACCTTCGGGTGTTCGAGGCGTTCGATGAACCCGCGCGCCTCGAGATGCGGATCGTGGACGATGTCCGCGGCCGTCATGGTCGGAAACGCCGCGATGCCCGCCTCCTGGAGCACGCGGGTGACCTCCCAGCGGTCCCGGTCCGCGGTCCAGCCGGAGACGATGGGCTCCAGTTCGTCCTCTCGAGCCTTTCGTTCGGTCAGGGTCGCAAACCGGGCATCGTCCGCCAGCGCCGGATCGATTTGGCGCGCGAGCACGCTCCACTCGGCATCCGTCCTGCAGGCGATCGACACCCACGCATCCTCGCCGGCGCAGGGGAAACAGCCGTGCGGGGACATGCGAGGCGAACGGTTGCCGATGCGCTCCGGCTCGGTCCCGGTCATGGCGTACTGCATCCAGCCTTCCATGTTGAGGACGCCGGTGGCCTCCCACAGACTCACATCGAGGTGGTCGCCCTCGCCGGTCTCGTCGCGTCTCAGGAGCGCGGCGACGACGCTCATGGCGGCCGTGATCCCCGCGGTCGGGTCCGGCATCGAGAGCCCGAACTCTTCCGGCCCGCCGCCGACGTAGCCCGTCGCCATCGACAGGCCCGTCAGCGGCGGCATGGCCGGGCCGTAGCCCATGTAGTGGCGGTAGGGCCCGGTCTGGCCGTAGCCGGTGATGCTGGCCAGGATGATGCGGGGATTGACGGCGCGCAGCGCGTCGTAGCCGAGGCCGAGGCGCTCCATCACGCCGGTGGCGAAGTTCTGCACCACGACGTCGCTCTCGGCGACCAGCCGCTTGACGATCTCCACGCCCCGGGGATGGCCGAGGTCCACGGACATGCTCGCCTTGCCCTGGTGCCATTGGTTGAACATCCCCGACACGTCGAGGTCGTCGCCCCACTCTTGCGGACAGATCCGGAACCGGCGATACAGATCGGCGCGCTTGGCGGACTCGACGCGGATCACCTCCGCGCCCAGGTGCGCGAGGTTCAGCGTGCAGAACGGGCCGGCCCAGGCCCAGGTGAGGTCGACGACGCGGACCCCCGCGAGCGGTGCGCGCGGCTCGCCGCTGCCCGCCCGCGCCGACCGCGCCGGCAGTTCGAGGGCGCCGTCGTGCTCGCCCAGGCGCGGCGCGGGACGTCGTATCGGGGCGCGTCCGCGCGTCGTCAGCGCCGCCGGAGCGAGGTACTCCATGCGCGCCTCCCCCTCGCCCACGTCGACGAAGAAGCCGCGCGCCCGCAGGTGCTCGTTCGCGGCGATTTCCGGCAGACCCATCACGGGAGCGATGCAGATACGGTCCGCCTGCGCCCGATGGTAGAGGTCCCGCACCCGCCATCCGCCCACGAACTCCTGCACGAACATGTGCACGAGGTCCTCGTTCTCGGAGCGTTCCAACTGTCCGGCGAACGTCGGCAGGTCGGCCCAGTCCGGGTGTCCCATCAGTTCGACGAGGCGCTCCCACTGGTCCTGCTCGACGCACACGATGAACACGGGGCCGTCCTCGGCCTCGAAGATCCGCCATGGAATCAGGAGCCGCTTGTGATAACGCGCGGGGACCTGGTCCATGTACGCGTACATCGGCAGGCCGCCCTCGAGGACGGATGCGACGTAGGCCTGCTCGGCGAGATCGATGTACTCGCCGACCCCGGACCGGCGCGCTTCGCGAGCGGCGGCGAGCGCAGCCGTCGCCCCGGCGATCCCCGACATGAGCGCGCACTGGTCGCCGAACACCTTGAGCGGCGGCAGCGTCGGGTCGGTGGACGTGGAGGGACAGACGTGCGCCCAGCCGCCGGCATTCGCGACCGTGAGTTCTTCGGCCGCGAACTCGGCGTACGGACCCGTCTGTCCGAAGGGCGTGATCGCGAGCGTCACGAGTCCCGGATACGAAGCGCGCAACGACGCCGCATCGAGGCCCCGGGCTTCCGCGGCCGACGCCCGCAGGTCATGCACCACCACGTCCGCCCACGCGAGCAGACGGCCCAGTTCCGGCCGCGCGGAAGGGAGATCGAGCGTGATGGCGCGCTTGTTGAGGTTCAGCGCCAGGAACACGCCGCTCCGTTCCGGATCGGGCGTGCCCGCCGGAAACGGACCGCGCCGCCGCGCCGGATCGCCGTCGTGTGGCTCGACCTTGAGGACATCGGCGCCGGCGTCGGCCATCAGCTTTGCCGCATACGCCGACGCCACGCCGGTCCCCAGTTCGAGCACTCTGATCGGTTCCGCCAAGGGTCCGTTCTCCACCGTTCGCGACGCCAACCCGATTCTACGATGCACGGCAAACGCGGATATGGCTCAATCCCGCTCGTGAACCGAGAGCATGGCGAAGTACACGGGGTGGAGACGCGCCCAGCCAGCGGGCGTCGCGGCGGCCTGTCGCGTCGCACCGTGGTGAAGTCCGCCGTTCTCCCCGTCGTCGCGCTCGCGACCCGTCATGCCCATTCCAGGGCAAGTGAGTCCACGAACATGGCCATGTCTCCGCATTCGCTTTCGTACCTCTCGACCTCGGCCCAGGCCGAGATGATCCGGGAGGGAACCGTGTCGAGCGAGGAACTGACCAGCCTCTATCTCGAACGCATCGCGCGGTTCAACCCGAAGCTGAACGCGGTGGTCGCACTCGCGGAAGACGCCCTGGAACGCGCGCAGGAAGCCGACGCGGCGCTCACCCCGACAGGTCCGCTCCACGGCGTGCCGATGACCATCAAGGACTGCTTTGACACGGCCGGCACGGTGTCCACCTGGGGCACGATGGGACGCAAGGATTTCGTGCCGGCGTCCGACGCGACGGTCGTGGCGCGGCTCAAGGCAGCCGGCGCGATCCTGCTCGGCAAGAGCAACACCCCGGAATTCACGCTGTCGTTCGAGACCTACAACCGGATCCACGGTTTCACGAACAACCCCTACGACCTCGAACGTTCGCCGGGCGGCAGCAGCGGCGGGGCCGCCGCGGCGATCGCGGCCGGGCTGACGTCCTTCGACATCGGCACGGACTACGGCGGCAGCATTCGCGTGCCGTCGCATGCCTGCGGCACGGTGGGCCTCAAGCCGACGAGCGGCAGCGTGCCGCGCACCGGGCTCTGCCTGCCACCCGGCATGCTGACGGACTCCGTCAGCCACGCCGGTCCGATGGCACGTACCGTGGCGGATCTCGAGCTGATCCTCTCCGTCATCCGGGGACCCGACGGCATCGACACGCGCATTCAGCCCGTACCGCTCACCTCCTCCGCCGCCGTGGACCTCAAGGGACTGCGCTGCGCCGTCATGATCGACAACGGGGTCGCCGCACCGGACGCCGAGACCGTCGCCGTGGTCGAGGGGGCGGAGGCGATCCTGGCGCGCGCGGGTCTCGAGATGCGGCGGGACCGGCTCGACGGCGTCGAGGAGACCAGCGAGGTCGGCGGCGGATTCTGGGCGGTCGGCGCCCATGCCGGCGTCCGGAAGCTGCTGGAGGAGGCCGGTACCGAGATCAAGGACTACGCGAACAACTGGTTCCGGCGGTTCGCGGAGTCCGGCGGCACCGACGCGATCGGCGCCGACGCGCTGACCAGCCAGTTGGCCCGGTTCGAGGACTACCGCCGCCGCATGCAGCGCCACATGGCACGCTACGACGTGCTCGTCTCTCCCGTGAACGCCCATCCGACGCCCGTGCACCCGGGGCCGGGGGAAGCGCCCTTCCCTGCCACCGACGCGAGTTACACCGAAGCCTACGACCTCACCGGATGGCCGGCCGGTGTCGTGCGCGGGGGCACGTCCGTGAGCGGCGTGCCGATCGGCGTGCAGGTCGTCGCCAATCCCTGGCGCGAGGACATCGTCCTCGCCGTGATGCGGCATCTCGAGGCCGCGCTGCCCCGGTTCGACGGACCGGACGAGACGCGTTGGGCGGCCTGAGGCCCGTCAGGCGGGCAACACGGGCGAGTCCTTGATCTCGCTCATGCTGAAGCTCGACTCCACGTGCAGCACGCCCGGATACCGCAGGATCCCCCGCATCACCAGTTCCGAGAAATGGTCGATGTCCCGCGCGACCACTTTCAGGATGAGGTCGTGGCGCCCGCTCATGGCGTGGCATTCCACGATGTGCGGCTCGCCGCGGATACGGTCGTAGAGGGCGCCCGTACGCGCATCGGACTGCTTCTCGAGCGTCACCAACACGAACGCCGTGACGCGCAGGTCCAGCGCCCGCGGGTCGACCGCCGCCGCATAGCCCCGTATGACGCCGCGGCTCTCAAGGTTGCGCACGCGGCGGAAACAGGGCGACTCCGACAGGCCCACGAGCGCGGCCAGATCCACGTTCGACATGCGCCCGCTTTCCTGCAGGGCGGCCAGGATGCGTCGATCGGTGCGATCCAGGGCCAATTGGAATAAAGCCCTCTATGTGTACCCTCAACAGGCAGAATTTTGCGCTAACGCTACCCATAGAGTCAAAAAAGGCCAAATCTGCCCTGGGTTCCCGTCTATGATCGGGACAGCGTTCCCGGGAGCAACCATGACACACGACACACCGGACAACCCCATGGGCCTCGACGGTTTCGAGTTCGTGGAGTTCGCCGCGAGCGGCCCAGGGCGGCTGGAGCCGGTCCTGGCCATGCTCGGGTTCGAGAAGGTCGCGCACCACCGGTCGAAGGCCGTGGCGCTGTGGCGCCAGCACGACATCAACTTCGTGGTCAACCACGAGCCGGGGAGTAACGCCCGGTTCCTTGCCGAGGAGCATGGATCGTGCGTCGCGGGGCTGGCGTTCCGCGTACGGGACGCGCACCGGGCCTACGCCCGGGCGCTGGCGCGCGGCGCACAGTCCATGGACACGCCCCCCGGACCCATGGAACTGCGCCTGCCGGCGATCCGCGGCATCGGCGGGATGCCGATCTACCTGATCGACCGCTGCGAGCCCGGCAGCAGCCTCTACGACATCGATTTCGAGTTCACCTCCGGGGTCGATCGCCGGCCGCGCGGCGCCGGGCTGGACCGCGTCGACCACCTGACCCACAACGTGTACCGCGGGCGCATCCGCCACTGGGCGCGCTTCTACGAGCGCATCTTCGACTTCCGGGAGACGCGCCGGTTCGACATCGCGGGCCACCACACCGGCCTCGTGTCCCGCGCCATGACCGCACCCGACGGCAAGATCCGCATCCCGCTGAACGAGGAAGCGCCCGGCGCCGGCGGCGGCCAGGTGGAGGACTTCCTGATCCGGTACAACGGCGAGGGCATCCAGCACATCGCGCTCGCGTGCGAAGACCTGCCCCGGGTGTGCGCCGCGCTCGCCGAACGGGGCGTGCCGTTCATGGAGCCGCCTCCGCCAACGTACTACGAGGCCCTCGACGCCCGGCTGCCGGGACATGGCGAGCCCGTTCCCCTGCTCGCCGAGCACGGCATCCTGGTCGATGGCGCGACGACGGGCGACGGCCCCCGCCTGCTGCTGCAGATCTTCTCCGAGCCGCTCATCGGCCCGATCTTCTTCGAGTTCATCGAGCGCAAGCGGGACGAGGGATTCGGCGAGGGCAACTTCCAGGCGCTGTTCGAGTCGATCGAGCGTCACCAAGCACGCGCGGGCACCGAGGGCGCCGCGTGAAGATCACCCGCATCCACCATGTCGCGTACCGTTGCAACGACGCCCGCGAGACCGTCGACTTCTACCGGGACCTGCTCGGCATGGAGTTCCAACTGGCGTTCGCCGAGGACCGCGTCCCCTCGACGGGCGAGCACGACCCGTACCTGCACGTGTTCATGGACGCCGGGATGGGCAATGTCCTCGCCTTTTTCGAACTCCCGCACCAGGCCCCGATGGGCCGGGATCCCAATACCCCTCCCTGGGTCCAGCACATCGCCTTCGAAGTGGAGAGCCCCGACGCCCTCGCCGCCGCGAAGGCCCGCCTCGAAGCCGCGGGACACGAGGTGCTCGGGCCTGTCGACCACGGCATCTTCGACTCCATCTATTTCTTCGATCCGAACGGGCACCGCCTCGAACTCGCCTGCAACAAGGGCGGCGACGCCCCCCGGGAACGCGCCCACGCGGTCGCCGAAGGCATGCTTGCCGAGTGGACCCGAACGAAGCGCGCGCCGCGTCACGCCCGCTGGCTGCACGACGGTGTCGAAGGGTCGTGAGCAACGCGCCCGCGCCTGACGCCTGGCCCGGCCGGCCGACCCTCACCGAGTCCGGGTCCGCGCCCGGGGCCGCCGAACAGCGCGTGACGCTCCTGATCCGGCTGGACGACGGTCCGGGCGCCCTGGAGTCCGCGCTCCGACCGTTCGCCCGCCGCGGCGTCAACCTGACGCGCATCGAGTCACGCCCGCGACGGGGCGGGACCTTCGACTTCTACGTCGACTGCGAAGGCCACCGAGACGACCCCACCATCGCGCGGGCGATCGACGAACTCTCGCGCACCACGGCCCGGGCCACGGTACTCGGCGACCGGCACGTGCCCTGGTTCCCGCGCCACATCGCGGAACTGGACGTCGTCGCCGCCAACACGCTCGACGCCGGCGGTGCGCTGCACACCGACCATCCGGCTTTCTCCGACGCCGGCTACCGGCGCCGACGCGCCGACATCGCCCGCCTGGCGCAAGACTACCGTTACGGCGCATCCTTCCCCGTCATCGAGTACACCGCCGCCGAGACCGAGACCTGGGGCCGTGTCTACCGCCGTCTCGCGCCGCTACGAACCCGATACGGCTGCGGGGCCTACCTGGCGGCGCTGGACGAACTCGAGCGGCACTGCGACTTCGGCCCCGGTTCGATTCCCCAGGGGCGCCACGTGAGCGCGTTCCTCGAGGCGCGCACCGGGTTCGTCCTGCGCCCGGTGGCGGGCCTACTGCGGCCGCGGGATTTCCTGAACGGGCTGGCCTTCCGGGTGTTCTTCTCGGCCCAGTACGTGCGCCACCACTCGGTCCCGTTCTACACGCCCGAACCGGACGTCTGTCACGAACTGCTCGGCCATGCCCCCATGTTCGCCGACCCCGCCTTCGCGGAACTGTCGCAGGAGATCGGTCTCGCGAGCCTCGGCGCGAGCGACGACGACATCGAGCGACTGGCGCGCTGTTACTGGTACTCCGTCGAGTTCGGCCTCCTCCGCGAGGACGGCCAACGCAAGGCGTACGGCGCCGGTGTGCTCTCCAGCGTCAGCGAACTCGAGCGCGCATGCGGCGATGGGCTGCCCGACGAGGCCTTCAAGCCCTGGGATCCCGAGGCCGCCGCGCACGAGCCGCACCCGATCACCGATCTTCAGCCGCGCTACCTGGTCGCGGACTCCCTGCGAGGGGCGCGGACGCAGCTGCAGGAGTTCTGTGCGTCGTTGTCCCGGCCCTTTCACGCCCGCTACGACGCCGCCCGGCAACGGGTCTGGGTCGACCGCGCGATTCGGCGCCGGGCGGTGACGGGAGCTAAGGCGCCTCCAGCACGACCTTCCCGAACGTCTCGTTCCCGGCAATGAGCCGGTGGGCCGAGTCCGCGTCCGGCATCGGCACCACGGCCTCGATGACAGGCCGGATCCGGCCGTCCGCGATGGCGGGCCACACGCGTTCCTTCAGCGCGTCCATCACCGCGGCCTTGCGTGCGATGGGACGCGCCCGCAGGGTCGAACCGACGATGCGCAAGCGCTTCATCATCATCAGGCCGAGCCCGCGTTCCACGGCCAGGTCGGCGCCGCCGAGCAGGCCGATGATCACGAGGCGCCCGTCCGCCTTCAGCGCGCGCAGGTTGTCCTCCAGATAGGCCGCGCCTACGGGATCGAGGATGACGTCGAGTCCCTCGCCCTCCGTCCATTGCGGGACCTTGTCCGCGAAACGTTCCGTGTGCCGGTTCGCTCCCCCGGCGGCGCCGAGTTCGACGCAGCGGGCGATCTTGTCGTCGCTGCCGGCCGTCACGAAGCAGGGGCTCCCGAACTCGCGGCAGAGCTGGATGCCGGCGGTCCCCACGCCGCTCGCCCCGGCGTGCAGAAGCGCCGTCTCTCCGAACTGCAGGGCGCCCTCGACGAAGAGGTTGAGATACGCGGTGGCGAACACTTCCGGAAGCGCCGCCGCCTCCGTGAAGGACAGCTCGCCGGGGATTTTCAGCACCTGCCCCGCCGGCGCGACTACCCGCTCGGCGTACCCCCCGCCGGCAAGCAACGCGCACACCGGGTCGCCCGCTCGCACGCGTGTGACCCCCTCGCCGACGGACTCCACGACACCCGCGCACTCGAGACCGAGGATCTCGCTCGCTCCGGGCGGTGGCGGGTAGCCTCCCGCGCGCTGCGCGAGGTCCGCCCGATTCACCGCGCTCGCGCGATTGGCGATCAGGACTTCCCCCGGACCAGGCGCGCCGATGTCGGCGTCGCCCCAGACCAGCGCGTCTCCGTCGACCAGGACCGCTTTCATCACCAGGACATCCGCATCTTGACGCCGCGTTCGTGGAGATCGCGCTTCAGGCCGCTCACGGTGTAGTCGCCGTAGTGCACCATCGAAGCCACCAGCGCAGCGTCCGCACGGCCCGCCGTCAGCACCTCGTAGAGGTGCTCCGGCACGCCCGCGCCGCCGGACGCGATCACGGGGATCCGCACGGTGTCGCCAATCATTCGCGTCAGGTGCAGTTCGTAGCCGTCGCGCGTCCCGTCGGCGTCGATGGAATTGACGACCAGTTCCCCCGCGCCAAGACGTTCTCCGTCCCGGGTCCACGCAAGGGCGTCGATGCCCATCGGCGTGCGGCCGCCGTCGATCACGATCTCGTACCCCGAGGGAAAGTCAGGGCTTTCGCCCACGCGCCGGATGTCCATCGACAGCACCACGTTCTGGTTCCCGATCGCCTCCGCGCACTCGGCGATGAGCGCCGGTCGCCGCACGGCCGCCGAGTTGACGTTGATCTTCTCGGCCCCCGCCAGCCGCAGGTCCGTCGCGTCCTGCACGGAGCGCACGCCACCTCCCACCGAGAGCGGGATGAACACCTGCTCGGCCACCGCCTCCACCACCTCCAGGATGATCGAACGGCGGTCGCTCGAGGCGGTGATGTCGTAGAAGACGAGTTCGTCGAGGCCGTCGAGGTAGTACTCACGCGCTTTCTCGACCGGATCCCCGATGTCCTTCGTGTCGACAAAGCGGACGCTCTTGGCGAGCTTGCCGTCGCGCACGTCGAGGCACGCGATCAGGCGCTTGCTAAGCATGGCCGTCCCAGCGCGCGAAACGCTCGAGCAGGCGGAGTCCGACCCGGCCGCTCTTCTCGGGGTGGAACTGGGTCGCGAAGTAGTTGGCCGCACCGAGCGCGCAGCAGAAGTCGCCCTCGTAGTCCGCGACGGCGCACACGACGCCATCTTCCCGCGGCACGGGGTAATACGCGTGCACGAAGTAGAACTCGTCGCCCGGGGCGATGCCCGCAAGAAGCGGGTGGTCGCGCACCACGCGGACCTCGTTCCAGCCCATGTGCGGCACCTTGAGCGCGGGATCCGAGAGCGCGAACCGGCGGACTTCGCCCGGGACGATGCCGAGCGTGGCCTGGTCGTTCTCTTCGGAGCGGTCGAGCGAGATCTGCAGGCCGAGACAGATCCCGAGTATCGGCGTCCCGCCGGCCACCGCTTCCGTCAGCGCCCCGTCGAGGTCCCGCGCCCGCAGGCTGCGCATGGCGCTGCCGGCCGCGCCGACGCCCGGGAAGATGACGCGTTCCGCCGCCCGCACGCGTTCGGCGTCGTTCGTGATCTCGGCCCGCACGCCCACCTCCGCGCACGCGCGCTGGACGCTGCGCAGGTTGCCGGCGTCGTAGTCGACGATGACGGTCATCGGGAGCTTGCCCGCCTCGGGCTGACAGCTTGCGGGGAGCGCGCATACTATCCGATCGCGTCTACCCGCCCAAGGAGACTCCCGGTGCCCGCACGCGGCATCCTGCTCGCGAACCTCGGCTCGCCCGACGCGTGCGACGCGCGCGCCGTGCGGCGCTATCTCGATGAGTTCCTGATGGACCCGCACGTGATGGACGTGGCGTGGCCGCTGCGCCGGCTGATCGTCTCGGCGTTCATCCTGCCGACCCGGCCCCGGCGCAGCGCGGCGGCGTATCGGGAGATCTGGCGCGACGAGGAGCCGGGGTCGCCCCTGGTGCACTACACGGAGGCGCTGGCGGCGCGCGTGCGGACGTTGACGAGCTTTCCGGTTGCGACGGGGATGCGCTACGGTTCCCCGAGCCTCGCCGATGCCGTCGCAGCACTGGGCGACGCCGACGAGATATGCCTCGTCCCCCTGTACCCCCAGCACGCCGACTCGACGCGGACGACGACGATCGAGCGCGTGCGCGAACTCGCCCGCGAACTCGCGCAAGTCCCGGTTCGGGTCATGCCGCCCTTCTTCCGGGAACCGGCGTTCATCGAGGGCGTGGCCGCGCGCATCCGCAACACCATGGAGCCCGGCGACCACGTGCTCTTCAGCTACCACGGCCTGCCGGAAAGACACCTGGCCAAGGCCGACCCGACCGGCGCGCACTGCCTGCGCACCGAGGACTGCTGCGAGACGGCCTCCGTCGCGCACGACACCTGCTATCGCCACCAATGCCGGGAAACCACGCGGGGGCTGGCCGCGAGACTGGGGCTCGAGCGGTACTCGACGGCGTTCCAGTCCCGGCTCGGGCGACTGCCCTGGCTCCGCCCCTACACCGACGAGGTCCTGGCCGAACTCCCCGGACAGGGCATCCGCCACCTGACGGTCGCCTGCCCGGCCTTCACGGCGGACAACCTGGAGACGCTGGAGGAGATCGGCATCCGCGGTCGCGAGACCTTCCTCGAGGCCGGGGGCACCGCGTTCCGGCTCGCGCCGTGCCTCAACGACGATGAGAACTGGGCGCGCGCGATCGCGGGATGGTGCGAGGATCCGCCCGTGGACGCCCTGATGCCCACACTTCGGTCCTGAAGGAGGCCGTCCCGCGCTCCATCGGGTCAGGCTGTGGCAACAGGTGGCGGCGAATCGGACGCTACCGGCGGCCGTGTCCACGAACTCACATACGCTCGTGCAGTTCCTCGCGCGACCAGAGTCCCGCGGACCGTTGCACACCGCTCGCCCACGACGTCTGCGGTTGAGCGACCGTATCCGCTCTGTCCTGCTGCACCAGTTCCAGGAGGAAGCCCTGAACGAGCTGGTTGAGCGTGGTTCCGCGCCGCGACGCCACCTGCCTGGCTTCGGCGATCAGGCGCTGTTCGATCGACACGGTGATGTCCATGGGCCACAGGATACTCGCACCCGAGCGGTAAGCTACGTTTCACCCGCCCCTCTGCGAGAAACGACCGTCATGTCCGAAACCACCGGAAACGAACTGCTCGCCCGCCAGTTGAAGCGGGCCGGTGTCGACACCCTGTTCGGGGTCATCGCCGGTCCGATGATCCAGGCCATGGGCGCCGCCCATCGCGAGCGAATCCGCTTCATCGGCTGCCGGCACGAGATGAACGCCTGCTTCATGGCCTCCGCGTGGGCGTACATCAAGCGCAAGCCGGGCGTCGTCGCCGTGGGAAGCGGTCCCGGCATGACCAACACCGTGACGCCGCTTTACGTCGCGACCACGAGCGGCATGCCGCTCACCGTGCTCGGAGGCTCCTTCCACGCGCCGATGACCGGTCTCGGGACCTTCCAGGAAGCGGACCAGATGGCGTTCGCGCGACCGGCGGTCAAGTGGCTCGCGCAGGCGCACCAGGCGCGCGAGATCCCGCACCTCCTGCACCTGGCTCTCGGGCAGTCGGTGACGGGTCGCCCCGGGGGCACCTACCTCGACCTGCCGAACAGCGTGATTCAGGCCAAGGTCGACGATACGAAGGTCCGTTACCGGGACCTGCCCGTCCACATCGACAAGCCCCAACCCGCGCCGGACGCGATCGAGCGTCTCGCCGGGATGCTCGCCGACGCGGAGCGGCCGCTGCTGATCCTCGGCAAGGGCGCGGCCTGGTCCGACGCCGGACCCGCGATCCAGCGGCTCGTGGATCGCGGGATCCCCTACGTCACGTCGCCGATGGCGCGCGGCACGCTGCCGGACGATCAGCCGTCGTTCATGAACGCCGCGCGCGGCGCCGCCCTCCGGGGCGCCGACGTGATCGCGATGCTCGGCGGACGCTTCAACTGGATCTTCGCGAGCGGTTCGCCCGCGCGGCTCGCTCCCGGCGTCCAGTTGGCCCAGGTCGACATCGTGGAGGAGGAGTTCTACTCCGGCGCCGACCTCGCGCTCGGCATCGTCGCGGACGCCGGAGCGGCCGCGGAGGCCCTCGATGCCGCACTCGACGGACGCACGCTCGCGAGCGCGGACGGCAAATGGCTCGACACGCTCGCCCAGGCACGCGACCGGAACCAGGCGCGGATGCGGCAGCAGTTCGACCCGACGGCCGTCCCCATCCATCCGCCGCGGGTGGCCGAGGAAGTGCGCAGCGTCCTGCCGCGCGACGCCTCCATAGTGGCCGAGGGCGAAGTGACGATGGCGGTGGCGCGCACGATGCTCCCGAGCTTCGGCATGCGCACGCGGCTGAACGCGGGCACCACCGGCTGCATGGGAACGGGCGTCCCTTACGCCATCGGCGCGAAGCTGGCGCGCCCGGACGCGCCCGCCGTGCTCTTCTGTGGCGACTACGCGTTCGGCGCCGCGTTCAACGACATCGAGACGGCCAGGCGCGTCGGCGCCAACATCGTGTGCGTCGTGCTCGACAACCAGGGGGTCACGGGGCACCGCATGGCGCAACGCAGTTTCGACGGCGACCTGACGGCCGGCGCCATGCTGCCCGCGAAGTACGAGAAGATCGCGGAGATGGTGGACGGCCACGCGGAAGCCGTCGAGCGGCCCGAGGAGATCCGGCCGGCCCTCGAGCGCGCCCTCGCCGCGGACGCTCCGGCGGTGGTGCATGTCCGGGTCGATCCGGAATGGGCGCCCGGCGGCGGGGGCATGTACCTCGGCTGACGGACGGGCCTTGAGCCTCGGCGGGGAATGCGCCACAGTCCCGGCCCGGCACGAGAAGGACGGAGATGAGCATGGACCCGATTTCGGCGGATTCGCATGTCATGGAAGCGGAGGACGTTTTCCTCGGCCTCCCGGAACGGTTTGGCGACGACGCGCCCCGGGTGATCAACGCCGGGACGGACGACGACGCCATCGTGATCCCGGCCCTCGGGCCGCGCGGCGTGCGCAAGCGCATGGGCTGGGCGGGCATGCGGACGCGCAACGGCGTCGAGATCGAGCGCCGCAGCGGCCACAAGCCCGAGGTGGACGACTTGACGGATGCGGAAGCGAAGAAGCTCCTCGCCAAGGGTTACGAGGGCCTGAGCCCCGGCATCCGCGACGGGGCGCGCCGCGGCGCAGAGCAGGACATCGACGGCGTCGCCGCCGAGTTCCTCTATCCCGGCTTCTTCGGCATGTTCTCTTTCGAGAACACCGAGTTGCTGGTCGCCTGCCAGCGCAACTACAACGACTGGCTGCACGACTACGCCTCCGCCGCGAACGGGCGCCTCCACGGCCTGGCGGCGATCCCGGTACAGGATCCCGGCGCGGCGGCCCGGGAACTCGAGCGCGTCATCGCGATGGGCTACAAGGGCGGCTGCATTCCCTGCACGTCCCCGGCCGACGCGCCGTATTTCGACGCGGTCTACGAGCCAATCTGGGCCATGGCGGAGGAAGCCGGCTTCCCGCTCTCCATGCACGTCGGCACGAACTCCCACCTGCCGCGCGAGTACCGCCAGAAGCATCCGAACCGCGACTCGGTCTTCGACTACGCGAACACGGCGAGCACGATCTCGCGGACCCTCGTGGAACTGATGTGCCGCGGCGTCGCGGAACGCCATCCGACCCTCAAGTTCGTCGTGAGCGAGTTCAACGCCGGCTGGATCGCCTACTGGCTGAACCGGGTCGACCAGGGCTTGCAGCGCGAACACCGTTTCCGCTCCGAGGCGTTCACCGGCGAGCGCCCGCACGAGGTCTGGCAACGGCAGTTCTACGCCACCATCGAGGACGACCGCCCGGCGATCCTCACGCGGGAGATCATCGGCGTCGGCAACCTGATGTGGGGTTCCGACTATCCCCACGTCGACTCGACCTGGCCCTGCTCGCGGCAAGTTCTGGACGAGATCTTCGAAGGCGTGCCGGACGACGAGCGCCAACGGATCACCCACGGCAACGTGACGGAGTTGTACGGGTTGTAAAACCGTGGCGCCTGCCGGGCGGCGTTACAGGTTTCGCGCCTGCGCCAGCACCTCCCGGTAGAAGCTCTGCACGAGGGGCCGCGAGAACATCGACTTGCGGGCGACGAACCGCACGGGGCGGTTGAGGCCCTCCGCGCCCAACGGAATCAGCGCGTCCGGGCCAATGGCGAGTGTCTGGGCAACGCCCGCCGGCACGAGGGCGTGACCGAACCCCGCAAGCGCCATCTGGGCCGCCGCGAAAAACGACTCCAGCGACGCACTTCGGCGCAGGTGCAGCCGACGCAAGTCGTCCTCGATGGACGCCCACGCGCCGGTCCGCGACTCGATCGTGATGACGTCGAGGGGCTGACCGGGCTCGAAGTCGATGGCGGCGAGACCGGAGGGCACGATCACCATCGGCTCGAGTCTCAGTACTTCGCTCTGCAGGTCCATGTCGGCGTCTGCGGAGCCCGTGCAGATGCCGATCATGTACTCGCCGGAGCGGATGCGGTCGAGGACCACCGGCGAGCGCTGCGCGTGGAAGTCGAGTTCGACCTCCGGGAGTCCCTCGTGCACCCGCGCGAACAGGCTCGGGCCCCAGCTCGCGAGAATCGCCTCCGACACCCCGAGGATCAGCTTCCCCTTGCGCAAGGCGTTGTCTTCGAGGAAGACGCTGCGTACCTCCGAGATGAGCGGCGTGACCCGCTCCACCAGGCGCGTCCCGTGATGCGTCAACGCGACGCGGCGCCCGTCCCGCTCGATGAGCTTGCGGTCGTAGTAGCGCTCGAGCACGGCGATCCGCTTGGAGACGGCGCTCTGCGACACCTTCAGGACCGTGGCCGTCTCCATCATGGTGCCCGTCTTGGAGAGGGTGACGAGCGTTTCGAGGTTCTCGATCACGTACGCTTCGAAATTGATTCCTGTTGCGCGAGAATCATACTGGATTCATGCGAGAAGCTCTGCGCCAGGCCCTTTTCTCCTTTTGAAAAGGAGAAATCATTGCCTTATTCTCCTTCTGACAAGGAGAAATCAATGAGTGTGCCCCATCGGTTCCGACAGGCCATCGCCGATCAACTCGCCGGAAGTCCGAATGGGCCGATTCCGCGCCACACCCCGCGCCGACTGCACGGGCTACGTCACGTGCCCGGCAAGGCGACCGCCGTCATCGGCGCGCGGCGCGCCGGCAAGACGACGTTCCTGCACCAGATGCGCGCCGAGTTCACGACCGAACACGGCTCGCTCGCAGCGGTTCCCTATGTTTCGTTCGAGGACGAGCGCCTCGTCGGGCTCGATGCGCAGGCGTTGGGCGCCATCGTCGAAGAGTATCGGCGTCTCGTGCCGCCAGAGGCGCCGGCCACCCCGCGCGTCTGGTGTTTCGACGAGATCCAGCTCGTGACGGGTTGGGAACGCTTCGTGCGCCGACTGCTGGACGAGGGGCAAGCCCACGTCTTCGTGTCCGGGTCGTCGGCGACGCTGCTGTCCCGGGAGATCGCGTCCTCGCTCCGCGGTAGGGCTTGGCAGGTCGTCATGCATCCCTTCTCTTTCGAGGAGGCGTGCCGTCATCGCGGCGTGGCGCTCCCAGAGCGTTCCCGGTTCGCGACGAGCGAGGAGCGCCGACGCAGCGAGGAGGCGTTCGGCGACTGGCTCCGGACCGGCGGGTTCCCCGAGGCACAGGGGCTGGACGCGGCGTCACGGCACCAACTGCTCCGGGACTATGTGGACGTCGCCATCCTGCGGGACGTGGTGGAACGCCACCGCGTCGCCAACGTAACGGGCCTGCGTTGGCTCACACGGCACCTGCTGGGAAACGCCGGCGGACTGTTCAGCGTGGAGCGCTTCCATGCCGCGCTTCGGTCGCAGGGGATCGCCATTGCCAAGGACACGGTACATCGCCTGCTCGCCCATCTGGAGGACTGTTTCCTGGTCCGCCTGGTGTCGATGGAGTCCAACTCGGAGCGGCAGCGCATGGTGAACCCACGCAAGGCCTATCCGGTGGATCCCGGCCTGATTGCCGTCTACGACCGCACCGGCCGGGCGAACCTGGGACATGCACTGGAGACGGCGGTCTGCATCGAACTCGAACGCCGGCGGCTCGACGTCACCTATGTCCGCACGCCCCGAGGCTACGAAGTGGACTTCCTCGCGCGGCGGGGCGACCAACCGCCGGAACTGATCCAGGTGTGCGCCGGGCTGTCGGACCCGGATACTGCGGAACGCGAGTTTCGGGCACTGGAGGACGCAGCCGGGCAGTGGCCGGAGGCAACGCGCCGCGTGCTGACCATTGCCGACCGCGAAGCTCCCCTTCCCGTCCCCGACGGGGTGATCGTGCAGCCAGCCTACGAGTGGATGCTCGACTGATGCGCTCCCACACCCGGTACCCCGCCAGACGATGATGGTGTGGACCGTCATGCTGGCGACCGTGCTCGGCACGGCCATCCTGTCCGGCATCCTGGGCATGGCCGGCGGTCTGGTCCTCATGGGCGTGCTGGTGCTCGTCCTGCCCGTCGCCACCGCGATGATCGTGCACGGCGCGGTGCAGGCCGCCTCCAACGGCGCGCGCTGTTTCTTCCTGCGCAAGCAGGTCCAGTGGAGCATCGTCCCACCGTACGCGGCGGGCGCGGCCCTGGTGGTCGCCGGGTTCGCCGCGGCGACGCTGGCGCCGGAGCCCGGGGTAGTCCTGATGCTGATCGGCGCCTTCCCCTGGCTCGCCCGCATGACGCCCCGCTTCGCGGCGCTCGATATCAGGAAGCCGGGAACGGCCTTCGCCTGCGGCGTGACGGTGACCGCGGCGCAACTCTTCGCCGGCGCCTCCGGACCGCTGCTCGACGCCTTCTACCTGCACTCCTCCCTCGACCGCTTCGAAGTCGTGGCCAGCAAGGCCTTCACGCAGACGCTCGGGCACTTGGCGAAGGTCGGCTACTACGCGTTCCTGGTGGGAGGCGCCGGCGCCGCCGTGGAAGTGCCGGCATGGCTGCTCGCGCTGGCGTGCCTGGTCGCCGTCGGCGGCGCGCGGATCGGGACCCGCCTCCTCGCCCGCCTCCGGGACGACCGCTTCCGCCGCATCAGCGGCTACGTGATCCTCTCGCTCGGGGCCGTGTGCGTCGTGCGCGGGGCGCTCGAGACCTTCGGCTGATCGCCCCGTTCGGGAGGCCCGCTCAGTCGACCGGGCGGACCACCAGCAGCAGGTCGCCGGCGTTCACCTGCTGCCCGCTCGAGACGTTGATGCGGGCAACGACGTAGGCGCCGTCGCCGTACAGGTCGTCATCCGGGGTGTTGAAGTCCCGCAGCCGCAGCGGCGAGAATATCTTGAACGCCTCGAGTTGACACACGATGTCGTCGAGCCCCACCCGCCGGCCCACCTCCACGAAGTCGGGTTCCGCCGGCGACGGCGCCGAGTAGAAGATGCCGGTCGACGGCGACAGCACGCGCAGCTCGTCGCTGCCCTCGATGGCGATCGCGTCCCGGCCGATACCGCGCGCGTCGTCTCCGGCCGCCGCCTCGATCTCCTCGATCATGGAGGCGGCGTCCGTGCGCTCGAGGAACCGGGGCAGGTATCCCGTGTCGTAGTCGCCCGCCCGGAACACCGGGTCCCGCAGGATGCGCTTGACGAGAGGCACGTTGGTGGCGATGCCGCCGATCCGCACGTCGTCGAGATACGCCGCCAGGCGGTCGGCCGCCTCGTCCCGGTCGCTGCCGCGGGCGATCACCTGCGCGATCATGCTGTCGTAGTACGGAGAGACGAACTTGCCCTCGCCGGCCATGCTGATGACGTCGATGTGCTCCGCTTCGGGCAGCTCGCAGGTCGTGATGGCCCCCGGACTCGGATGGAACTGCAGCTCCCCCGTCACGCCCGCCGTCACCCGCTCCGCGTTGATGCGGGCCTCGATGGCGTAGCCGTCCCGACCGACCTCGAGTGCGTCGATGGTCTCCCCGCCGGCGACGCGGAACTGCTCGCCCACGATGTCTACGCCCGAAACCTGCTCGGTCACGGGATGCTCCACCTGAAGGCGCGTGTTCATCTCCATGAAGTAGACCTCGCCGGCCTCGATGTCGTAGATGAACTCGACCGTACCGGCGCCGACGTAGCCCACCTCGCAGGCGATCGCCGCGGTGTGCTTCATCACTTCCTTGACGAGGGGCTCCGGCAGGGCCGTCGAAGCCGACTCCTCGATGACCTTCTGCTTGTCGCGCTGCACGCTGCAGTCGCGCAGCCCCAGCACGCGGGTGTTGCCGGCGTGGTCGCGCAGGAGCTGCGCCTCGATGTGGCGCAGGGACGTCACGTACTTCTCCAGGTACACGTCCCCGTTGCCGAACGCCGCCCGCGCCTCCGCGGAGACGCGCTGGAACAGTTCATGGAACCGATCGCGCGATTCCACCACCTGGATGCCCTTGCCGCCGCCGCCGTGCACCGCCTTGATGAGCACCGGATAGCCGATCTCGTCGGCGACCTCGGCCGCCCGGTCGGCGTCCGTGACGATGCCGTGGCTGCCCGGGACGACCGGCACGCCGAGCCGCATGGCCGTGCTGATGGCGTTCGACTTGTTGCCCATCGTCTCCATGCTCGAGACCGGCGGGCCCACGAAGTTGATGCCGTGCGAACGCACCAGTTCCGCGAACTGGCTGCTCTCCGACAGGAACCCGATGCCCGGGTGCAGGGCATCGACCCCTTCGTGCTCGGCGATCGAGAGCACGGAGAGCGCGTTCAGGTAGCTCTCGTCCGGCGTGGCCCCGCCGATGCAGACCAGGGCATCGTTGTCCCCCAGCATGTCCGCGGGGACGCTTTCCATGTCCGGGTCGGACTGCACCAGCACCACCTCGACGCCCCGGCGCCGGGCGACCCTGATGAGCTTGACGGCCGTGCAGCCGCGTGCGTGTATCAGCACCTTCGACACCGGCCGGACCAGGTCCGCCTCGCTGGCCCGCGGCCGGGCGCGGGTCGCGGTTGGCGCGTGCCGGTCGAAGACGCCCGCCATCACCAGGCGGACGACCTCGACCACGGTGTCTTCAGGGACCGGCACGTCCGGGTCGATCTCCCGTAGCGCGTCGTCGAGATCCGGCAGGAACGGGTGCTTGACCAAGCCCTGCATCGCGCCGGGCTTGTGCCAGAGGTAGTTCGAGAGGATCGCGTCCGAGGGCAGGTTCGACGGGACGACGATCTGCCCGGCGAAGGGCATGCTCGTCCCGGAGAAGTAGTAGGTCTGCACCAGCGGGTGCGTGACGAAGCTCGCCTGCGCGCCGCCCGTGCAGTCGCCGTAGCCGAACACGATCACCGGCAGTTCGTGGTCGCGGATGAAACGCGTCAGCCGGTCGTTGATGGCGGCCATCGAGAAGAGCGCGCCGGCCCCCTCCTTCGTCTGCATGCCGCCGGACGAGATGAAGCAGATGAGGGGCAGCCGCTGCTCGGCGCAGTGCACGAGCAGCTTGCAGAACTTCTCCGCGCTCGCCATGTCGAAGGCGCCGGCCTGGAAGTCGGCGTTGGAGATCACCGTGCCGACGCGCAGGCCCCCGGCCCCGTCCTGGAACGTGCCGACGCCCGTGATCACGCCGCAGGGAGCGGTTTCCCGGGCCAGGGCCGCCTCGATGGACAGGCGCAGCCCCGGGAACTCGCACGGGTCCGAACTCAGGAGGTCCGGGAAGAGTTCCTCGAAGTCGGTGAAGAAGGCCTCGACGAATGCCGACGGACCCGTCGCCCGGCGTTTCTTGAAGCCCTGCAGGGCGTTCTGGATGCGCAGGTCCCGGTACGCGATCGTCAGGCGGTTCCAGAAGTCCTTCTTGCGCCCGATGTTGCGCGGCGAGATGCGCTCGTCGTAGCGCTTGCCGTCCCATTCCGAGTTCAGCCAGGACACCAAGAGTTTCTCGAACAGGAACGTCACCACGACGAACAGGGTGTCCGACAGGTGTGCGAACGCGCTCTTCTTCCACTCCTCGACCGCGCGCAGGAAATCGCTCGAGCCGCGCGTGCCGTCGATGCGCAGGAACCAGTCGAAGAACCGCGTACGCAGCGTCCCCGCGGACTCGTCGGCCGCGACGTCGGCAACGGCGGTCTCGAACGCGCTGCGCACCAGTTCGGAGAGCGTCGACTTCGACAGGCTGCGGGTCCGTTCCGCCTCCTCGGCGATCGAGTCGAGGCTGTCGATGATGCGGTCGTAGACGCCGTCGAAGAGCAGGAAGTTCCGGCATTCCTCGATGAAGTCCTCGCGCAGGTCCTCCTCGAGCAGGATGTCGAGAACGGTCAGGTCACCGTCCGCCGCGGGCCCGTCGGCGGTTTCCCGCTTCGCGAGAAAGCGGCCGAAGCGTTCCTCGAAGACGAGCCGGTTGACCACGATGGCCGACGGCGCCCACGACATGGCCTCCCGCGTCCGCGTGCCGAGTTCCGCCGTCGGCACGGCCTCCGCCATCGACCCTTCGGTGAGCGCCAGGTTGATCTCCGCCGTGAGCTGCGTCCGCACGTACGTGTCCGCCTTCTCGTCGAGGTGGTCGCTCGCCAGCAGCTTCTTGCCCTCGTGCGTGAACCGCTCGTGCAGGGTGGCGCCGAGCGCGCCGTCGGAGGCGATGGCCTCGAGCAGCGGGTACGGGTCGGGGATGTCCGCCGTGCGCAGGAGCGCCCGGGCGTCGGCGGCGTTGTCCAGGTAGTGCCGCAGCTCGCGGAAGTTGCCGGCCGCGTCGGACTTCCAGCGGTTGTACAGGTACATCCCGACGGTGCCCAACAGGTTGGCGCGCGCCTCCCGGAAGTTCTTCTGGGGCTCGCCGCGAAAGAACTGCGCGAACCGGCCGCGCTCGTCGTGCAGGGCCTCCTTGCGCTCGCCGTACTGCTTCCACGTCCGCGCGAGGCCGTCGTCGTAGCGTACCCGGTCGGCGTCCTGCATCCACTTGAGAAAGACGCGGCGGCGCTCGCGGTCGGCGCGCGCGGCCAGTTCGCCCTTCGGCAGTTCCCGGGAGGCGAGCCGGCCGTACTGCTGCGAGGACGTCGCGTGGATGCGCCGGCGGCACGCCAGGTAGCGCAGGTAGCGGTACGCGACGCCGAACACGTTGACGTACTCCGTCGGCGTCCGCGTCAGCTTCATGGCGGCGCTCTCCTGCAGGCGCTGCAGGGTCTTGGACGGGTGCAGGTAGCGCTCGAGGCTCCGCCGGTAGTGGTCGAGGATGTAGGGGTTCTCCGCGACGAACGACCGGGTCCGGTCCTCGACGGAGAGGATCCCGGACACGATCGCGAGGCGGAAGTTCTCGAAGTGGGTCCCGTCCTCCCCCGGCGAATAGTCGATCACGCCGTCGATGTTCCCCTGCGCGTGCAGCTCGCAGGGCGAGAGGCCCACGTGCTTGGCGCACTCCTGCCACGAGAGGTTGAGCCGCCGCGCGATGCTGGCGAGGCTCTTCGGCTGGATGGTGCTGAACACGCCGTCGCGCACCGACAGGATCATGTTGCTCGCGGCGAGGGGGATGGCGCCCCCCGAGTACCCGAGGCCGAACACGATGCCCAGGTTCGGCACGGTGACGTTCGACATCTCGGCGATCAGACGCGAGATGCTGTGCGCCTGGTTGTCGCGGTTCGCCTCCGCCTCCGCGTCTGCGCCCGGCGTGTCCATGAGGCTGACGATGGGCAGGGCGCGCTTGGAGAATTCCTGGATGTGGGCGGCGGCGGCGAGGTGATGCTCGGGCCCCCAGACGCCGTTCTTCGCCGAACGGTCCTGGGCGATGAACCCGACCTGGCGCGGCTCGCCGTCGAAGTCCATGCGTACCGTCGCCGCGTAGAAGGGCCCGTCCCGCACCTCCGAGGAGACCTCCCCGAGGCGGCGGACGACCTCCGGGGCGGCCTGGCGCCGCACGTCTTCCGCGCCGGACACGACCGCCTCGATGTAGGAGTCGATGTCCATGTTCGCGAGGGCCTCGCACCGCCTCGCGATGTCCCCCTCGCCGAGCAGCCCGCGCATGCCGGGGTGTTCCCCGGCGCCCTGGTCCGGAAACAGGGAGAAGTCCTGGGCCAGGCTTTCCGCTATGAGGAAGAGCTGGTCGCCGGCAGCGGCTGCGTTTTCCATACGGACGGCCGGTGCTTTCCCACATGCCCAAAAGGTGCGCTACTCTAATGTAATCCTCCGCAAATCCGCAAACTTGGACGCGGTTCTTCATGAGCGCTCAATCCCTGTCCATCGCGGTCCTCACGGTGTCCGACACGCGCACGCCGGCGAACGACACGTCCGGCGACCTGCTCTGCGCGAGCCTCGCCGAGGCCGGTCACCGGCTGGCGGAACGGGCCATCGAGACGGACGATGTCTACCGCGTCCGGGCGCGGGTGTCCGCCTGGATCGCGGATCCGGACGTAGAGGCGGTCCTGACCACCGGCGGCACGGGCTTCACGGGACGCGACAGCACGCCGGAAGCCCTCGAACCCCTCTTCGACAAGACCATCGACGGGTTCGGGGAACTCTTCCGCCAGGTCTCCCTCGAGGAGATCGGCAGCTCCACGATCCAGTCCCGCGCGGTGGGGGGCATCGCCAACGGGACCCTGATCTTCGCCTTGCCGGGATCGACCAACGCGTGCCGCACCGGTTGGGAGAAGATCCTGCGCAATCAGCTCGACATCGACTTCCGACCGTGCAACTTCGCGGAGCTGATCCCGCGTTTTCGCGAAGCCTGAGCGCCGAGCGTCCCGCATTTCCCGCTCACCCCCCGAACAGCAGGAGAGACCCGTGAACGAAGTGTTCGTCGTCGCCGCCCAACGCACGCCCATCGGCAGCTTTCTGGGCAACCTCGCGGACCGGTCCGCACCGGAACTCGGCGCCCACGCCATCGGCGCCGCCGTGGATGCGGCGGGCACGGACCCCGCCGCCATCGACGAGGTGCTCATGGGCTGCGTCATCAGCGCCGGCCTCGGCCAGGCGCCCGCGCGCCAGGCCATGCGGCTCGCCGACATACCGGATCACGTCGGCGCGACGACGGTGAACAAGGTGTGCGGATCCGGCATGAAGGCGACGATGCTCGGCACCGACCTGATCCGCGCCGGCAGCGCCCGCAGGGTGGTGGCCGGCGGCATGGAGAGCATGAGCAACGCCCCCTACCTCCTGGCCAAGGCCCGGCGGGGGCAACGCATGGGGCATGGCGAACTCGTCGACGCGATGTTCCTCGACGGGCTCGAGGACGCGGAGACCGGGGGCTCCATGGGCAGCTTCGCCCAGTCGACGGCCGACCGGCACCAGGTCACCCGCGAGGAGATGGACGCCTTCGCCATCGGTTCGCTCACGAAAGCGCTCTCCGCCATGGAGGACGGCGTCCTCGGCGGGGAGGTCGCGGCGCTCGGCGACGTGGCCGAGGACGAGCAGCCTCGGCGCGCGCGCATGGACCGGATTCCCTCCCTGCGCCCGGCGTTCGCGAAGGACGGCACCATCACCGCCGCGAACGCGAGCTCGATTTCGGACGGCGCCTCCGCGCTGGTCCTTGCCGGTGAAGACGCGTTGGGAGACGCGCCTCCCCTCGCCCGCATCGTCGGGCACGCCACCCATTCCATCCACCCCTCCGAGTTCATGATCGCCCCCATCGGCGCCATCGAGAAGCTGCTCGCGCGGGTCGGCTGGAGCAAGGACGAGGTCGACCTGTTCGAGATCAACGAAGCGTTCGCGATGGTCACCATGCTCGCCATCCGGGAACTCGGACTGGACCCGGACAAGGTCAACCTTCACGGCGGGGCATGCGCCCAGGGACATCCGATCGGATCCACGGGCAGCAGGCTCATCGTCACGCTGGCCCACGCCCTGCGCGCGACGGGCGGCAAGCGGGGCGTCGCGGCCCTGTGCATCGGGGGTGGCGAGGCCACGGCGGTCGCCATCGAGCGCGCCTGATCGGCGCGTCGCCATGCTCGCAAGACCCTATGCGGGGGAAGCCGATCTCCCCTGCATGACGGCCTTCGCCGCCCACAACCTCGATGCGCGGCGCGGGCGTTCCTCCTGGCACCCCGGCGACATCGTCTGGATGATGCTCACGCACAGTCACATGGGCCTGTTCGACAACCGTCGGGACATACGCCTGTGGCTGAACGATGCTGGCGACTGCCTTGCGCTCGCCTGGTTCTACGGTCCCCGATTCGCCCGCTTCGAGGTACGTCCCGACCATCCGGACCTGGGCGAGGAAGTGCTCGGCTGGATCGAAGACCACGTCCCCGTCATGAACCCGGGCCAGGACGTCCGCCTGCGCATCGACGCGATGGACGACGACGCGGCGAAGTGCGAACTGCTCGCCCGCGCGGGCTACCATGCCGGAAGCCGTTTCGGCGAGGTGCTTTGCGCCGAACTCGATGGGTTCGGTCCGGCACACCCCATCCCCGAGGGCATGGTCGTCCGCGACTGTGTCGACATCGACGAGCACGCGCGGGCCCAGTGCCATCGCGACGCCTGGAGCTCCCTCGGCCACATCGGCCGACCGGACGCGGTCTCGCAGTTCCACGACCACGTCTACGGCGCCCTGCGCCGCGCCATCCGCTACAACCCGGAACTGGACCTGGTGATGGCCACGGCCGAAGGCGAGCTGGCCGCCTGCAGCATCGCCTGGGCCGACGACGAGAGTGGCTTCGGTGTGTTCGAGCCGGTGGGCACCTGTCCCGCCTGGCGCGGTCTGCGCCTGTCCGCCGTGCTCGTGGAGCAGTCGATGCTGCGGCTCCGCGAGCGCGGCATGAGGCATGCCTATGTCATGTCCTCGGAATCGAACAATCCCACCGCATACAGGGCGTATCGACGGTCGTTCGATCCCATCGGCAGGCAGCGCCTCCACTACCGGGACTTCGCATTATGAACAGGACCGTAATCGGCTTTCTCGCCGGCGGCGTCATCGGCGGCATCATCGGCATCGCGGCCGGCGCCGGCGGCATGCTGGTGGCGTTTCCCTTCCTGTTTCCCCCGCCGGCCGTCAACGAAACCGTCGCCGAGATGGCCGGTCGCGATGTCGCGGTGCTCAAGGAGACCCGCTTTCGGGAGGGCACCGCCGGCCAGGACGCCGCGCACTGGGGACGCGGCGGCGTGCGGACCTACCGCAGCGACGACGGCGACGTGCTGATCGAGCTCCAGCCCGACTTCGAAGTCGGCCCGGGGCCCAACTTCTGGGTCTACCTCAACACCCGCCGCGGGATCGACGGCGAGGCCGATTTCGAGGCGGACGCCGGCCGACAGCGGGTCGCGCGCCTCAAGAGCTTCACGGGGTCACAGGTCTACCGCGCGGACGCGGACGCGTTCGAGGCCGCAGGGGCCGTCACCATCTGGTGCGAGAGCTTCGGGCAGTACATCGCGTCTGCAGACTTGTAAGCGGCAGGAGCCCACCAACGGCAACTCGGAGAACTCCGTGAGAGCTCCGCGCTTCGCATCGCAGTACGCCCTACCGGATGTAGAATAAGAGCGGTTACCAGATGAACCCCTTCGGGTACATCGCGGAGGTCCAGATGCAGTTTTCCCGCGTGACGGTCGACCCGGACCAGATGGGGGGAGTGCCCTGCATTCGCGGCCTTCGGATACCCGTCGCCACCATCGTGGGGCTACTGGCTCAAGGCATGAGCGCGTCGGATGTGTTGGACGACTACCCCGACCTGCGACCAGACGACATCGGTGAGGCGCTCAGCTACGCCGCTGCGGCAGTCAACGAAAGGCAGATTCCACTGACGGCACCCCTCTGAGGTTCCTTGTCGACAACGCGCTGCCGCCGCGGCTCGCGACCGGGCTCCGCACGGCTGGCCACGACGCAATCCATGTCCGCGACATTGGCTACCAGTCCGCCGACGACACGGCGATGTTCGAGAGGGCGGCGCAGGAGGAACGCGTCGTGGTCTCGGCTGACACGGACTTCGGCACCCTGCTCGCCCTGCGGCGCGCAACGGCCCCTTCCGTGCTCCTCTTCCGTGGCGTCCAGGATCGGCGCGCCAGTCACCTTCTCGAGGCGCTCCTCGCCAACCCGACGTCCCTGGAGGCCGATCTCAAGGCGGGCGCCGTAGCGGTCTTCGAGCCAAGTCGTATCAGGACTCGTCGACTGCCACTGTATCCGAGTGGGGAACGACCTCCAAGCGTAGGTCAGTTGCCGCCGGCCGCTCCTCCACCGCAGACGAATCCGGCGGCATGCCTTCCCAGTATCCGCTTTGGACAGGCGCCCGTTGGCCGTCGAGCGCCGGCGCTGTAAACACCTGGTGCGAGAGCTTCGGCCAGTACATCGCGTCCGCGGACCTGTAAGGCGGGGCCCGAGGTCCTACTTGATCAGCTTCGTCCCCGGAAACTGGGCAACCCAGCCGAACCAGAACGCGCGAAACGCAGGGACGCGCCGGAGTCGCACGGCCCCGGCGACCAGCGCGTCTTCAGTCACCTGCCAGACCTCGCCGTTGTCCTCCACGACCCGCTCGTCGTCGACGAGCCGCTCGAACCGCCGATCCCCGGTGTCGAAGACGCGGTTGGCGCCGGCCCGGCTCGTCACGATGGTCAGCGTGCGCCCCGCCAGTTCGGTGGCGAACACGCGGTTCCTCTGCAGGAACCGGGCGCTGACGGCCAGGGGCTCCCGTTCGCCATCGGCGGACGCGGCCGAGAGCAAAATGCCGAGCACTTCCGCCTTGTTGCGGAGGCGTCCGTCCCGCTCGGGCACCTGGAACATCAGCTTGTCGGTCGAGAAGTAGTCCCTGTAGGCACGGCCCTCGCCGTAGTCCCGCTCATGGCCGGTATCGAGGGAAAGGACCGTGGTGTCCGGGTGCCTGCTTCTCCACTCGCCCCAGCGGGTGGTCACGATCGGCAGCGCCTCGAGCCTGAGGCCGGAACCCGCCAGCTCGCCGATCACCGGCTCCCCGAGCAGCGTCGACCACAGGCTGTTGGTCTCATGGTCGAACATGAGCTTGTTCGACCGGTATAGCAGGCCGCTCGTGCCGAAGGTCCGGTGCCGGTCGCCCACGACGCTGCGGTAGGGAATGGCGGTGCCGCAGAGCGTGCAGTAGACCAGGGTGATCGGGACGCCGCCCAGCGTATCGAGCGCCATTTCGTGCCATGCCAGGATCCGCTTGGGGTACGCACGCGCCTCCCCGTCGACCGCGAGACCGAAGACGACGTGTCGGTCCTTCAGGTAGTCCGCGTCAGCGACGGAAACGTGCCTCGGGTGGTCCAGCGGCGGAATGCCGTTGACCTCCACCCCACCCCACTGCACCTCGTCGAGCCGGATCAGGGCGCGGGCGCCGGCCGGGAAGAAAGCGCCCATGCGGGGATCGATGAGGCTGTACATGGCCCGCTTGAAGAGCAGGTAGTCGTGGTGCGGGTCATAGGGCTGCTCCCAGACCCACCGCATCCACCGCTGCGAATCCTCGCCGAGGTACCGGCCCGTCTTCCTCCGGAGGAAGCGGAACATCTGGCTCCGGGTCTCCGGATGCGGGGTGAGCATGGACAGTTCCACGACCATCGACGTGTAGGAGTCGCGCCACGAGTCTCCGATGACATCGAGCATGGGTCGCGCCTTCCCGCCCTTCTCGACCGCCGCCTGGAAGAACAGGTGCAGGGGCGGGGCCGGCGGTCCAGAGTCCCCGGCCAACTCCGCGCGGCCGTGCGGGACGGGCAACGCAAGCAGTCCAGCGGACAACAGCAGGAAACACCGACCGGACCATCTCATGCGGGATGATCGTGACACAGCATCGGCCTGTAGGGGACGGGCTTGTCCCGTCCCGTCTCGAATTCATGCATGTCCTACAGACGGGCGGCCACGAGGGTCGCCCCTGCACGTCCCGTCTCGAATTCACGGAGGGAGGTCCCGGGATTGTCCCCTCCCGGGCCGGAATCGTGCATGACCCTTGCGCGCGCGGGGCCCAGGTCCGACACGCTGCTAGAATCCGCCGCACACGCAACGGGTCCGACGCAGTTGTCCACGCTCCCGCTCATCATCGGTCTTGGTGGGGTCAATCCCGCCGGGCGCGTCTCCTCCGACCATGCCTTCCGGCGCATCGTCATCGATGCGCTCGGGTCCGACGACGCCGCGGACACCTATGCCAGCCTGGCCGGGCTCATGGAGCTCGACAACGACCCGGCGGACGAGGCCACGCGCCGCTACATGCGTGACCACACCCTCATCCGCCGCATCGAGGCGTTCGATCCGGCGGACATCGCGGTCCACCGTGCCGCGACCATCGGCGCGGCCGGCGAAGGGGCGCTCCGGTTCGTCGTCCCGCGCCGCCACCTGCCGGAGTCCCCGCCGGAGGACTGGACCGTGAAACCGCGCTCGGACGGCAACGTGGAGGTCACCGTCCCGCAAGGCGCAGACATCCTGTTTCCGGACCGGCGGGCTTCCCGCGTGACCTCCGGCGGGCAGGCCCCGACCGGTTTCGATCCGGGCCGGCTGTACCAGTCGCGCAACCACCCCCGGGGGCTCCAGCTCACCGTCTTCGGGGCCTCGGATGCCGTGCGGTCGATGGGCCTCGACTGGGACGAACTGCGCGCCCGCGTACGGCCCGACGAGTTCGCCGTGTACTCCGGCAGCGCCATGGGGCAGCTCGACGCCGCCGGCACGGGCGGCATGTTCCAGGCGCCCATGACGGGCCGGCGCATCACCTCCAAGCAGGTGCCGCTCGGCCTGTGCGAAATGCCGTCGGACTTCGTGAACGCCTACATCGTCGGGAGCGTCGGGAGCACCGGCGCCGTCATCGGCGCGTGCGCGACGTTCCTCTACAACCTGAAGCTCGCCGTGGACGAGATCCGCGCCGGGCGCCTGCGGGTCGCGCTCGTCGGCGGCGCCGAGGCGCCGATCGTCCCCGAGGTCGTCGAGGGTTACCGGGTGATGGGGGCCCTGGCGGAGGACGATGCGCTGATGGCCATCGACGGGACGGATTCCGTCGACAACCGCCGGGCGTGCCGTCCGTTCGCCGAGAACTGCGGGTTCACCCTCGCCGAGGCCGCCGTCTTCGCGGTCGTCGTGGACGACGCTCTGGCGGTCGAACTCGGGGCGAACCTTCACGCGGCCATACCGGCGGTCCACGTCAACGCCGACGGGTTCAAGAAATCGATCTCGGGGCCGGGAGTGGGCAACTTCGTCACGGTCGCGAAGACCATGGCCCTCGCGAAGTCGATCCTCGGCGAGGAGAGTCTCCGGCGGCGCACCTACATCCACGCACACGGGACGGGCACGCCCCAGAACCGGGTGACCGAGTCGGAGATCATGAACGACCTCGCCCGGACCTTCGGCATCGACGGCTGGCCCGTCGCAGCCGTCAAGGCGTTCCTGGGGCATTCCCTGGCGCCCGCCTCCGGCGACCAGTTGGCCTGCGCGATCGGGAGCTGGCGCTACGGCGTGCTGCCCGGCATCACCACCATCGACGCTATCGCCGACGACGTGCATGGGAGCCACTTGCGTTTCGACACGCGGCACCGCGCGTTCGATCCGGAGTCGATCGACGCGGCCTTCATCAACTCCAAGGGGTTCGGCGGCAACAACGCCACGGGCCTCGCCCTCGCCCCCCATGTCGTCCGGCGGATGCTGCGCGCGAAGCACGGCGCCACGGCGATGGCGGACCATGCGCGGCGCAACGAGCATGTCGCCGCGCGCGCCCGGGACTACGACGCCGCCATGACGCGCGGTGACACGCTGCCCATCTACCGCTTCGGCGAAGGCGTGCTCGGGGGCGCGGACATCGAGTTCTCGGCGTCCGAGATGCGCATTCCCGGGTACGCACGGCCGATTCCGCTGGAGGTTTCGAATCCGTTCGCCGACATGACGGAGTGACGCCGGCACGTCGGCCGGGCCGGCACGATCAGTTCGACACGCCCGGCTCGTCCGGCAGCCCCGCGAGGCGCGCACGGATCGCGTCCTTCGCCTCCCCGTCCGCAAGGTCGAGGGCGGTTTCCAGTTCGCCGCGCGCCATGTCGAGCGACCGCAGGGCGAGCCAGATGTCGGCACGGTCCACGTGCAGGGCGTATGCGTCGGGTTGCAGGGCGAGCTGACAGTCCGTGAGCCGCAGCGCGTAGTCCGGATCGTCGCGCACCTCCCGCAGCATCCGCAAGTTGTTCAGCATGCGCAACGCGACATCGGCCGGCCCCGCCGGGCGGAACGCGGCGTCCAGGTCGGTCTCCGACAACCGGCCCTGTGCAGAACGCACCTCCCGGCGCAGCCAGTCGCGCCACTCGTCACGCGTCGTGACGCGCATCTGGAACGGGTCGACGAGGAGGCCCTCCACCTCGACCAGGAAGTGGCGCGGAAAGTTCAACCCGGAGGCCTCCAGGCCGAGACACTCGGCCGCCCCGATCACGACCACCGCCAGGCTGATGGGAATGCCCCGCCGCTCGCGCAGTACATGGTCGAGCGCGCTGTTGCGGGCTTCGTAGTACGTCCGCCGCGCACCCGCAAAGCCCGCCACGCGCAGCGCTTCGACCAGTTCTGCGGGCCCCGCTTGCGGCGGCGCGGCGTCGGCGAGCCGGCCCAGCTCGGACCGGCACCAGTCGGCGTCCGTCGCGGGCTCGACCACGGCGGAAACGAGCAGCGCCGCGTCCACGACGCCCCCGCCCCGCTCCCGCAGCATGCGGAAGCCGTCCGCGAGCGAAGCGTCCTGACCGGAGAGCCCCCGCACGGCGTCAGGCGTGTTCGCGCGTCGCCGCGAAACGGATGTCGGGCCAGCGCTCCCGGACGAGCTGCAGGTTCGCCCGCGAGGGCGCCAGGTAAGCAAGGCAGCCCCCGGCGTCCGTGGCCAGCCGCGCCTGGTTGGCGGACGCGAACTCGCGCAGCCGCGCGGCGTCGTCCGCGGCCACCCAGCGCACGGTGTGGATGTCGCTGTCCTCGTACACGCAGTCCGCGCGGTACTCGTCCTTGAGACGATACGCCACGAGGTCGAACTGCAGGGTGCCCACCGCGCCGACGATGAGGTCGCTCCGCGTCGCCGGCACGAACACCTGTGTCGCCCCCTCCTCCGCGAGTTGCCGTATCCCCTTGTCGAGCTGCTTGGACTTCATCGGGTCCCGCACCCGGACCCGGCGAAAGAGCTCCGGGGCGAAGTTCGGCACGCCCGTGAAACGCAGGCTCTCCCCCTCGGTGAAGGTGTCCCCGATCCGGATCGTGCCGTGGTTGTGCAGTCCGATGATGTCGCCCGGGTACGCCTCCTCGGCCTGTACCCGGTCCCCGGCCAGGAACGTCACGGCATCGGTCACCTTCACGTCCCTGCCGAGGCGCACGTGCCGCATCGTCATCCCGTGGCGGTAGCGCCCGGAACACACGCGGACGAAGGCGATGCGGTCGCGGTGCCGCGGGTCCATGTTTGCCTGGATCTTGAAGACGAACCCGGTGAACTTCTCCTCCGCGGGATCCACGGAGCGGGTCGTCGCATCCCTCGGCCGCGGCGCCGGCGCCTCCTCGACGAGGTGCTCGAGGAAGTGGTCGACGCCGAAGTTGCCGAGGGCCGTGCCGAAGAACACGGGCGTCAGGCGACCGCGGAGAAAGGCGTCCCGCGCGTAGGCGTGACTCGCTCCCCGGACGAGGTCGACCTCCTCGACGAAATCCGGGTAAGCGTCGCCCACGTACTCCCGCGCCGCGTGGCCGTGCAGCCCGTCGATCGTCGCGTGGCAGTGGCGCCGGTCGGCGTGGCCGCGCGCGAAGCAGTGGATGCGGTCGAGCGCCAGTTCGTAAACACCGAGGAAACGCCCGCCCGCGCCGATGGGCCAGGTCATCGGCGCACAGGCGATGCCGAGCACTTCCTCGATCTCGTCGAGCAGTTCCACGGGGTCGCGGATCTCGCGGTCGAGCTTGTTGACGAACGTGAGGATCGGCGTGTCCCGCATCCGGCACACCTCGAACAGCTTCTCCGTGCGCGCCTCGACGCCCCGCGCGCCGTCGATGACCATGAGGGCGGCGTCCACGGTCGTCAGCGTGCGGTAGGTATCCTCCGAGAAGTCCTCGTGGCCCGGCGTGTCGAGGAGGTTCACGACGCGGCCCCGGTAGGGGAACTGCATCGCGGAAGTGGTGACGCTGATGCCCCGCGCCTGCTCCATGCCCATCCAGTCCGAGGTGGCATGGCGCCGCGACTTGCGTGCCTTGATCGTGCCGGCGAGGGCGATGGCCTTGCCGTGCAGGAGGAGCTTCTCCGTGATCGTCGTCTTCCCGGCATCCGGGTGCGAGACGATGGCGAACGTGCGGCGCCTCTGGACTGCCTCGCACAGGGACATGGAGTTCGGGGGGCCCGCGAAAAGCGGCGGATTATAGCGAAACGCCGGGGCGCGACCGGATCCTGATCCCCCGATAAGGAATCGGCGGGGTTGGCGCAGGCGCCCGGCCGACCAAGCGGCTATCGGAAAATGCTGCTGTCAGGACAGGCACCTGCGAGGTGAAGGTTTGCGGAAACGGAAGATCCGTCCCCCGACGGTCGAAATGGAGTTCACCGACCTGAACCTGACCGCCTACGGCGGTTCCTCGATACTTGCTCGGACGGCGCGGCAGTTCGGTTTGTTCGAACTGCTCGACGCGGCGGTTCGGGTCAAGTCGCGCAACCGCGGAGCGACCGACACGGAGACGTTGTGGGCGCTGATCGCGTGCCTGGCGCGTGGCGACGGTGCGCTGTCGGATCTCGACGCGCTACGTGCCGACCCGGTGGCGCGGATCCTGCTTGGGCTGAACCGGGTTCCCGAGGCGCGCCGTGCGGGGGAGTGGCTGGCGCGGCTACAGGTGGGCGACGTGAAGGGGCTGTGGCAGGCGGCGCGGCGGTTCGCGGAGCGCGTGGCGCCGTGGATCGTGGCGCACGAGGTGGAGACGCGGGGCTACGTTCCGCTGTTCATCGATGCCACCGGGATCGAGGTGGACGGCGCGCTGTTCGAGCGGGCGCGGCGCAGCTACGCGGGCCGGCGCGGCTACTGGCTGCACGCGACGTTCCTGGGCGGCCTGTGGTCGGCGGGTCAGTTGTGTCCTGGTGGCGGGCGGGTGACGCTGAACTGGCGCACGCTGCTGGACTGGACGGCCGCGATGGTGCCGGCGGGGACGCCGACCTGGCTGCGGGCGGACAACGCCTACTACAAGGGGGAGCTGGTTCGCGAGTGTGCGGCGCGCGGCTGGGACTACTCGATCAGCCTGACCAACGACACGTGGCGCAGACCTGTTCCGGAGCAGCTTGAGGGGCTTGCCGACGCCGCCTGGACGGACCTCGGTCAGGAAGAGGAGGCGACCCTGGCGACGCACCGCCCGGAGGGCTGGGACGCGCAGCAGTACCACGTGGTGGTGCGGCGGCGCACGGACCATGGTCAGGGTCTTCTGGTGCCCCATCACACGGTGATCCTGGTGTCGCGCGGCGACCTGCCGCTCGGCGAACCGGTGCGGCGGCACCGCGGCAAGCAGGGCCAGGAGAACGCCTTCAAGGGGCCGCTCATCGACCTCGACCTGCACCACCCGCCGTGCCGCGGCTACCGGGCGAACCAGGCGTTCAACGCGCTTGGCTGGATCGCCCAGGTGCTGCTGCGGGCGGTGCAGTTCACGGCGCTGCCGAAGCGGGCGCGCAAGCACGGTCTGCGGCCGGTGATCCGACACGTGATGCGGACCGCCGCGTATCTGGTGCGCACGGCGCGGCGCCTGTGCGTGCGCTTCGCCAAGAGCAACTTCCGGCTCGACCGGCTGTACCAGGAGATGGTGTCGCCGGAGGCCCGCGCCCCGCCGCCCGCGTTGCCGGCCTGACCGATCCCGACCCTTCGACGCCGCCCTGCGGCGGGGTCGCGTTCGCCCGCGTCTCGGCAAGTCACGTTCGCAACCCGCTAGCGCCCGTGTCCACGACCGTCTTGCGGCCTCGTCAACGGCCGGGCCAGCACCCGCAGCGACTCTCCCGCCCGCAACGACCGCTCAATACTCGATATCCTCCAACGCCGCACGCCTATCAGGGGATCGAGGGACCGGACTATGGGGCGAGCGCCCTAACCGAGATCCGAATCCCGCGACGTTGTCCGTCGAGGCGATGGCGGCAGCAGTACGGGCGGATCGCGTTCGAAAGGCGCCGTCGGGAAGCGGGTTGACGTCCTGGCACCGCCGCCGAACACACGCGATCCTGGCTCAAGCGTTGCTCCCGGGCTCCATTGCTTCGTTTTCGTCCCGCGGATCACTCACGTCGATTACAAGAACGTGAACCGTGCGCCGTTCCTGGTCGGTTAACGCCCCGACAAGCCGCTGTTTCAACTCATCGGGGGCAATCGGTCGCTTGCCGCTCGGCGACAGTTGCGTCCGGCGGCGACCGAACCACAAGACGACATAGACGCCGTGACCACTCGCGGCTTGATCGTTCGCATACTTGGCGATGAGTTGCGTACTCGCTGCATGCCACAGATCCCGGTTGTCGTTGCGCTTCACCTCAATGGGGACGTGCCAGCCATCGTGAGAGATACGGATGTCCGCCCTCTTGTCGTCGCTATAGCGTGCTTCCGGTTCCGCGGCCACACCTGGAGGCAGGCGACCGCGAAGGCCTCGTAAAAGTGCCCGCGTACATGACAGCTCTGGCTTCGGGTCGGTTGGCCTGCCGTAGTGGTCCTCGTTCCAGTACTGTTTCCAGTCGTCCGTGTTCCCGGATCGGACACCAGCAGCCATCGCGTCCAAGCGATCCACAGCCAAGGCCACGAGATCGGCAGGGCCGGCGGGTACGCCGTCATCGAGGGAGTCTGTTGCCTGTTCAAAGGTCGGGTGGCGGTACTCATGTTCCCGACGATTCACGCGCTGGTCATCTGCGGCGCGGACCAGCGCATGCCGCCAAGGCGCCAGTTGGGGATTCCGAAGAAGATCCGCCAGCTCGCTAGCGGCTTTTCGCGCCGGATTGCCCGCGACGACCCTGATGCAGTGGCTGACGAGCAACGACGCCTCCATGTCGCGCGACACGTATTCCTCGCTGAAGTCGTCCGGAGCGACGACTCGCCCCACAAGCCGGACGAGTAGCGCGGCAAGGTCCGCACCCGCCTGCTCGACCAGGGAGACCGTGGGTTCCTCCGGGCAGAAGAAGCTTGCGAGATGCAGCGTACGCGACTGCCGACGCCCGGCGTTGACGAATTCCTCGGCGGCGTCCGCGAACTCCCCGGTCGCCACTGCGCAGCCGGCCGCAAGCCAACGACCGCGCTGGCGGGGAGGCAAGCTGCGCTGAGAGAGCTTCGCCGTGATCAACTGCTTGAAATCCTGTCGGTCGACGTATCGCCACGCCGCCAGAAGGAAGTACTCCAGGGTTCGGACTTGATCGCCGCTCCCGCGTGCCGGAAAGCTCCGTAGGAGCGGCAGACTGGCGTGTTTCGCGACTTCGGCGTGGGCCGGGTCGAAGGCCAGATGCCAGAGGTTCATGTTGCCAGTCTCAACACCACTCCGGAGCAAGGCGGTTGTGAACTGGGTTTGCACGGCGGCGACGGTGTCCGCGTGCTCGGCGATCAGGAACGTGTACCAGTCGGGTGCATAGTCACCGTGGGGGCACGCAAAGTAGGCGGCAAGTGCCTGGCGAACGTGGATTTCCGTCCACCAGGCGTCCGTCAAGGATCCAGTCCGTTCGGCCTCCGCCAAGCTCGCCAGATACGGCTCGCAGAGATAGTGCCTTTTGCCTTGGAGGCGTTGTTCCAGGATCGCCTCTGCGTCTGGGACATCGCCGCGGTACCTGGTCAGGAGCACGCCGGTCAGGATCGCATCGAGCAACTCGGGGTCCGAGCCGACGAGTCTTGAGAGGTTGTTCAGCCCCTCCGGGAGAGTGAAGTCGATGTAGATGCCGAAGTAGGTGCGTGCAAGTTGGTGCAGCAGTGCGGGGGGCGCCCGGTTTTCTCGCAGCGCTTCCCGCTCGGCCTTCAACGTCTCAAGTCCGCGACGCTCCTTCCGCTGCTGCTCTTCGATGCGCGCCCGCTGCAAGTGCTCCAAACGGGCACCCTCCGGCGAGGAAGGCGTCGGTTCGAGCAGCGTACCGACGAAGTCGCTCAGGCGCGGATCGTCGGCCACGAGCTCCCGCACCCGCTCGGGCTCGAGCCCCCCGGCTTGCACTGCGAACCGCACCAGCGATTCCGCAAGGCTTCGGCGCGTCTCCGGCATGGCTTTCGCCGCAAGAAAGAGCGCCTCGTGCACGTCTCGGGATAGCTTGGCGCCGAACAACCGCTGGAACGCATCGAACGGCGCGTACCAGTTGTCCTCAGGAAGTCGTCGACTTCCTTCTAGCAAGAGATCGAGGTGTCGGTCGGGGCGGGCCTCAATCCAGCGACGTACAGAGTCCACATCGCCCCCGCTGCGATGTTGGCCCGCACGGACGCGAAACCCCGCGTCGAGCCAGTCGTAGAGCCTGGCTGTGCTGAGACGGTCGCCATCGTGATCGAGGCCGCGGGCAAGCAAGCTGCCAACGCAGGAGGCCAGGGCCGGATCGCTGTGCCGCTCCAAGTGCGGCAACCTCGCGCTGCAGGCGTCGAGGAGTTCAACGACCGCAGCGTTGTCGGAGGCCTGGGAGGGCAGCCTATAGACCCAGAATCGCATGTAGGCGCCGCCGATGAGTGCGTTACCCTCCTTGAAGTAGTCCCAAACCACCGACGGAGAAACACGCCGAGGATAGAGCGCCGACAAGAGCTTCCCGAGGAACTGATCATCCGGGTCGTCCACTCGCCGTTCTCGAACGTCGCCTAGCAGCGTGACGAGATCCGAGTCGCAGTTGTTGCTTTCTCCGTAGTGGATGAAGGCATCCAAGGCCGCGTCCCGGACTCGCGGCCACCGCGTGCCGTCCCGCGCAATCTCAAGCAAGACCGGAGCTAGGTCCGGCAGCGGCGGAGCATGGGAGAGCAAGCGGAGGACAAAGTCCGCCACGAGCGGACCGTCGGCCCCATCCGGTGGACTGGAGAGCGCACGCTTGAGCGCCTCGAGCATGGGCGGCGTTGCCAACGATCCGTAGGCAGAGGCCGTCATGTAGGCCGGCTCCAGTCGGCGAGGCTCGCGGACCAGGGCAGATAGCAGTGCCTGCCGATCCTCCCGGGAGAACGCATCGATGTCCCCGTAGAGCGCCAGCCCCGTCGGGTCCCGTTCGATGAGTTGGTGTCGAGCGATCGACGAGTGGGCGGCCAGCCACGCGGATAGCCCACGCAGCTCGGAGACGATCCCTCCGTCTGCACCGGAAATCAGCGCCACCACCCGACCCGAAGGAAGCCCGTCGCGAATGAGTGATGCAACGTGACGTCCAGCGATGTACTCCGCGATGTGACGATGAACGGGTTCCGCCAGGCCTTCCTTCCGAAATCGGAACAGAGTCGACGCGATCGCCTCACGACACTCTTGCTCGGCGCGCCGACTCGTCGCCATGTAAGGATAGTCTTCGTTGGCTTTTGGAGGAGTGGTCGCGAGTCCCAGCCTGCCCGAGACAAGCAGCGCCGCGCACAGGCGCCCTGCAGTGTCGAGCACTTGGAGCGGGTCCCGCGGCGGCGGGATGCTCAGGTGTTCCTCGTTATGCTCCCGGGCCATGGCAAGGCAGGCCTTCTCGAACGTCTCGACACGGCTGGCCGGCCAAGCGCCGGCATGGACTGCCCGCGCTAGCAGGTCGAGGGACTGGGGATTGGTGAGCAAACCTTCCAGGCCCCGTCTGCGCGCCTCTTCCAGGAACGCCCGCGGGTCGGGAACAGCATCCCTGCCTTGCAGGAACGCAATCGCCCTCCCGGCATCGAAGGGGTCGAGACGTAGTACGGTGACTTCGCGCGACTGGGACACCGCCTCCAGACGCTTCTGGTCCGTGGCAAGCCAGTCGGCATGCCGACACGAAAGGCGGAAACGCGGCCTTGCGAGCTTGTCGAGATTGCGTCTAATGCCATCAAGTGGCCGGCGGGGGTCAGCTTCGCCAGCTCGTATCTCATCAAGAGCATCGATGAACAGAGTCTTGCCCTTCCACTCAGGATGGTGGTCCGCATCGAGGTTGGCGAAGTCGCGAGCGTCGACGACAAAGGCAAGGTCGCCCAACGCTTTTGCCTCTTGCTCAAACTCCGTCGTCTTGCCCATGCCGGGTTCGGCGAGGAGGACGTACGCGCCGCATTCTCGAAAGTCCGAGATCGGCTTTGGAGGCGCGTGTCGAGAGTCCTCCGCTCCTGCATCATCCCGTAGCTCAGTGCACGTGCGCGCCAGGACAGTCACGTCATGTCGAACCATTTGTCGGCCGGGACGCTCAGAAACTCCGTCAGCGAGGTGCCACTTTCGCCGAGCAGCATCGTGCGCTGGGGGCTGAACCGCTGCGAAAACGTCTCCAGCCCGCGCAGTCGCCTCATTCGGGTGCCGCTCTTGACTTCTATGGCGATGGTCCCCGGCCCACGGTGCAGCACGAAGTCGACTTCGAGTTGCTGTTCCCTCCAGTAATGGACACGGACGTTGCTGGATGCCGTGTTCAGGATGTGGGCGCCAGCCGCGCTTTCAACGAGCCGCCCCCAGAACGTACGGTCGGCTTGTGCTTGCGTGAAGGTGTAGTCCGAAGCCGCGGTCATGAGGGCGGTATTGAAGACGTTGAGCTTGGGGCTCGACGCTCGTACGCGCTGCCGGGACGGCGAGTACTTCGGCAGACCGGCGAGGAGGCCCGCCGTAGATAGCAGGTTGAGGTATCGCGCGAGCGTTGTAGCGTTGCCCGCGTCCTGAAGCTGGCCGAGCATCTTGGAGTACGGGAGGATCTGTCCGGAGTACTCCGTGCCAAGTTCAAAGAGTTGCTTCAGCAGGGCGGGCTTGTCTACCCGCGTCATCGCAAGGATATCCTTCTCGATGTTCGGCGTGACCAAGGCCCCGAGGACGTAGTCCCGCCACCGCGCCTCGTCGCGGATGAACCTGGCGCCGCCAGGATAACCACCGAAGTAGACGTACTCCGCCAAGTCCAAGTTGAAGGCGTCGGCCATCTCGTCGAAGGACCAGTGCGTGACGCGAATCGGCTCGAATCGGCCGGCAAGGCTCTCGGTCAAGCCCGACTGTACAAGCAGCGGGGCCGACCCGAGCAAGATCACATGCAGTTGGCGATCCTCGGCTCGATCCGCGTCCCACAGCCCCTTGACCACTGTGGACCACTGGGGAATGGTCTGGATTTCGTCGAGCGCGAGGATGGCTCCGTGCGGGCTTCGGTCGGCCTCCTCCCGCGCATGGTGCCACGCTTGGACCAGCCACTCCGTGTCCGGCTTGAGCGGCACACGAAACGTGGCCTCCGTATCCTGAGAGCCGGCAATGTTGGCGTCCGCCGCGTCCAGCCGGAAGTGACGACTGGTACGCGCCGAGCGCCGCAACGCCTGCTGCACGAGCGTGGTCTTGCCAGTCTGCCGGGGACCGAACACCGCGATGATGTGGTGCGGATGCTCGTTGAGTCGGTCGACCAGCGTGTCTACATGCGCCCGGTGAAACCCCTCCATACGCGCAAAATACGCTATTGAATAATTTTATTCAATAGGATGATCTCTTCCGAATGCGGATTCAGTTCCCCTGGCAAGACAAGGTTAGCCAAGCGACAGCGCCAGGATCTCGGCATCCTCGCGCCCATCGGTCGTGGGATAGTATTTCCGTCGCCGGCCCACTTCGCGAAACCCGAGGTGCTCGTACATCCGCCGCGCGGCGGTATTCGAAGGACGCACTTCGAGGAAGAGCGTCCGCGCCTTGCAGCCCGTCGCCCGGTCGATCATGTGGCGCACGAGCGCGGTCCCGTGCCCGCGCCGCCGCCGCGCCGGCGGTACGCAGACGTTCAGCAGGTGCGCTTCGCCGGCGCCGGCCGCGAGGATCGCGTAACCGAGGATCGCCCGTCCTTCCCGGGCAACCCAGCACTCGTGACCGGACCCGATGCAGTCGGCGAACATGCCCGGGGTCCACGGGAACGCATAGGCTGCGCGCTCGATGCGGGCGACGGCCTCGACATCCGAGAACCGCATCCGTTCGAACCGGATTACGGGAGGTTCCGGACGCGCCGCCACAGCTCGCGCCTGTCGGCCCCATGGACCACGTCGACGACGGCGAGCACGGCTCCCGGAGGTGCTTCCCCGAGGAGTCCCGCGACCGTCTTTCCCACAGCCAGGATGCGGCCGTCGTCTCCCGACTGGGCGGCGACGAACGCTCGAAAAGCGCGACCGGCCGCCTCCCCGCCGCCACCGGCGGACAGCGGCTGCGGCCACTCGAACCGCATGTCCTCGCGCCGGTCCTTGCCCCAACCGTTCATCGCGAGGGCCACGTCGAGAAAGAACCGCCGATGGGGCCACAGCGGCGCGTCGATCAGGGTCAGGACCCGGCCGAGACGAAAGCCCCGAACATCGAACGTGACGGCCGGCCCGGTCGTAACGACCGGACCTTCCTCCCGCGTCGCCTGGCCGGGGTCTTCCGAACGCTCCGGACCGTCCCGACGTACCCAGACGTCGATGCCCAGCTCCCGCAGGTACCCGTGGGGAGCCCCTCGACCGGCGGGGGGGGTCCGGGGTCCGGTCGCGTTCACTCGGGCGCGATCTCGTTGCAGCGCGCCGCCAGGATGAAGTCGTTGCGGTGCAGGCCACCGATCGCATGGGTCCACCAGGTGACCCGCACCCTGCCCCATTCGGTGACGATCTCGGGGTGGTGGTCCGCCTCCTCCGCGAGACCGCCGACGGCGTTCGTGTACTCGAGGGCGCCCGCGAAGTCCGCGAACAGGAACGTGCGCGTCAGCACGGGCATGTCGCCCCGGGTTTCCAGCGCCCAGCCCGGCACCTGCTCCAGCAGTGCCCTCCGCTCGTCCAGGTCGAGGGGCGGCGAACCCGCTCGACACGCCACGCAGCTTTCGGACGCCAGTGCCATCTCCTTCCCCCTCTCCCTCGACTCAACGCCCGGAACCCGCCGCGTCGGCGGTTGGCGCCTCGCGCACCCACGCGCTGTCGCGCAGTACCTCGCGCACCGTATCCACCACGGCCTGCGTCCGGCTGTCGACCTCGAGGTTCAGCCGGTCGCCGACCATCACGTCGCCGAGCCCCGTGCGGGCCAGGGTCTCCGGAATCAGGCTGACCGTCGCCGTACCGGTCGCACGATCCAGTTCGGCGACCGTGAGGCTCGCGCCGTCGAGGGCGATGAACCCCTTCGGCATGAGGTAGCGGCTCCACGGTTCGTCGACGGCGACGGAGACCAGCCGATGTCCCTCGGACGTCCGGACGGCGCTGACCCGCACGGCACAGGCGACATGCCCGGACAGGATGTGGCCTCCGACCTCGTCCCCGATGCGGAACGAACGCTCCACGTTCACCCGGTCGCCCGGGCGCAGCGCGCCGAGGTTGGTCAGGGATGTCGTCTCGCGCACCAGATCGAAACGCGCGTTCCCCTCCGACACTGATGTCGCCGTCACGCACGTCCCGTTCAGGGCCACCGACGCGCCGGGCTCGAGTCCGTCGGCGAGCTCCCCGAGCGCCACGGTCAGCGTGCGCACGCCGCCATCGTCCGCCACTTCGACGACCGGGCAGTGCCCCTGGACGATTCCTGTGAACACTATTCGATGTCCCGGCCTCTCGGACCGCGCGCGAACCCGCGCCCGCGTGGCTCAGCCGGCCCCGGCGAGACGCTCCGCTACTGGGCCGCCGCAAGCTCCCGGCGGCGCCTGCTCTCGTTGTCGATGTAGCGGATCCACCGCTGGCAGATGCTCTCCACCGAACGGTCGCGGTCCCGCCGCGCGTTGCTGCGCGCCGAAACGAATATCTGCCGCGCGGAAGTCAGGCGGTCACGGTTGAACTCGCACTGACCCTGCACGACCTGCGTGTTGTAGGACTTGGTCAGCCCGCCCTTGTCCAGCGCCCGCGAGGCCGCGTCGACACACTCCTCGAAGCGGTCCTTCTCGAGGTACAGCGACGCGAGGCGCGAGAGGATCTCCCCTTCTTCCGCCTGCCGCCCCGCCTTCTCGTAGATCGGGATGGCGAGGTCCACTTCCTGCGCCAGTTGCCAGTACTGGCCCAGGGACTGGAGGTTCCGTTCCGTGTCCGGGACGACCTCGTCGTCGATGCCCTTCTGAAGCGCCTTCGCGGCCCGAATGGGCACCTGGTCCTGCGCCATGAGGCCCGCGTAGTTGACGATGTCGCGGTCCCGGCTGATGAACCCGGCCACGTGCGCCGCTTCGTACGCGTAGACCTGCTTCTTCTCGTAGCCTTCCTGCCCGTAGATGCCGGCCAGTTGCAGCCAGTAGTCCCGCTTCGGGAAGTCGCGCACCAGCACCTCGAGGATCTCGAGGACCTTGTCCCAGTTCTCCTGCTCGAAGTAGAGGTAGCGCAGCAGACCCCACCAGTTCTCGCGGATGATGAGCCCGCGCTCCCGGGCCACGGCGATGCCCTTCTCTATCTGCGCGATCGAGTTGGTGAAGTCCTGCAACTGGTAGTAGACCTGGCCCATGAAGATATAGGCGTCGGGACCCGGGTTCGACGCCTTGGCCAGCCAAAGCTGCATGTACTTGAGCGACTCTTCGAAGTTCTCCTCGATGAAATGGAACTTCGACAGGTTGTCGAGGGTCGAGACCTCGAGGCCTTCGGGGATGTCCTCGCCCTGCGCCAGCACCATCTCGTAGGCATTGATGGCTCGCGGGACGTCTTCCTTCAGGTAGTAGCAGAAGGCGTACATGTTGTAGATCTGCCCGATCTCGTTGCCGTTGTACCGGCGCGACCGCTTCATCATGTCGTCGAGGACTTCGATGGCGCCGTCGACGTTCGGCGGCTTCAGGTCGATGAACTCCTGGGCCTCGGCGAGCTTCTTGTAGGTCGCCTCGGTCATGGTCGGCACGCGGCGCGTCTTGCGTTCCTCTTCCTCCGCCGCGAAGGCCGGCCCGGGCGACCCCGGGAGCCACGCGGGCGCCGCCGCCATCGCCACCGCCGCGGCGAGGACGAAACTGCTCAGGTGCTTGCAGGTCATGACGTCCTCCTTGGGGGGCTAGGCGTCCTCGAGCTCGAACTTGATGAGGTTGCGCACTCCCGCCACCTCGACCGGTTCGCCGTTGACGACCTTGGGCTTGTACTTGAACTTGAGGGCCGCCTGGATGGCCGCGCGGTCGAAGATGCCCGGCGGCTTGGCGTCGATGACCACCGGGTTCCGGACGGCTCCGGTAGCGGTGACGATGAACTCGAGCAGCACGTACCCCTCGATACCGCGGGTCTGTGCCCGTCTCGGATAGATCGGGGCCACCTTGACGATCGGCAGGTACTCGCCGTCCGAAGAGAATCCGCCGGTGCCGGTGACGTTGAGGTCCACCTGCACGTCCACTGCGCCGATGTCGATCCCCGTGGACACGTCGCTCGAGTCGAAGTCGGGCTTCGGCATGTCCGGCGGCGGCTCGTCCGGCGGCGGCGGCGGCTTGGGCTTGCGTTGCTTGATGAGGAGTTCCTGGTCTTCCTGGAGACGCACGAACTCGAGGACCTTCCCGCTGGCGCCCTCCGAGAAGGGGCTCCTGTCGCTCTTGATCAGGGCCTGCATCAGCAGGAACAGCACGAACGTGACGACCGCTCCGGCCCCCACGCCAATCGCGTATCGGATAGTCATGTCTGCCTCGCCATCCCGTTCGGTCGCGTGCCCGCGACTGTTTGTTCTGTCGCTATCGCGGCTTTCACTGTTCGGTCGCTATGGCGACCTCGGTCAGATTCGCGGCCCGGGCCGCGTCGAGCACCGCCTTCAGCTTCTCGTACTTGGCGTTGCGGTCCGCCTGGATGACGAGGCCGCCTTTCGGGTTCTCGGCATGCAGACGCTCGATGTGCGCGCGCACCGCGGTGATGTCGACGCGCTTCTTGTCGATCCAGATCTCGCCGGCGTCGCTGATGGCGACGAGCACGCTCACCGTCGGCTTCTGCTCGTAGGTCTGCGCGTCCGGCCGGAAGACGTCGATGCCGGCCTGCTTGATGAACGTGGCCGTCACGATGAAGAAGATCAGCATGATGAACACGACGTCCAGCATGGGCGTCAGGTTGAGGTCCGACTCGTCGTCGGCGCGGGCGTGACTGCGGATCTGTCGCACTGGGCTGTCTCCTCCGTCCCTCCGTCCCTGCCCCGCGGCCCTGAGTACCGCTCATGTGGGCGAATGAGTCAAGTCTTTTCGGGGTGCGTCGCCGGCTGCTAGTGGTCCATCGTCAGGTGTTCCTCGAAGAGCTCGATCTCGAAGTCGATCTTCCGCTTCACGAGGGTGGTGCCCAGGAGCCCCGACAGGGAGGCGATCATCCCCGACATCGTCGGAATCGTCGCCATCGACACGCCCGCGGCCATCGAGCGGGCGTTCCCGCCCTGGGTCGCCATCGCGTCGAACACCGTGATCATGCCCGTGACCGTCCCGAGCAGACCGAGCAACGGACAGAGCTGCACGCAGGTCTGGATGATCGGCAGGGATCCGGTGATGCGTGCGGAGGCCTGGGAGATCAGGGCCGAGCGGATTTCCCGCGCGCTCCAGGAGCGCCGCTCGGGTCGGCTCTCCCACTGTTCCGTGGCCGCGCGGATGACGCCCTTGTGCTCGCTCTGGAAGTACCAGATGCGCTCGAACAGCAACGTCCACATCAGGAACGTCACGATCCCGATGAGATACAGGACATCGCCGCCCTGCTCTATGTACGCGACGATCGCGTAGTAGGCGTTACCGATCACCGGTCACCCCAGCGGCTGGCCGGAGGACTCGGCGCGCTGCGCGATGAGGCCGGCGCTCTCTTCGTCGAGCACGTGGATGATGGACTTGCTGCGCGCGTTCACGATCGAGTGCAGGAGCACCGTCGGGATGGCGACGCAGAGCCCCAGCACCGTGGTCATCAGCGCCGTCGAGATGCCGCCCGCCATGGTCTTCGGGTCGCCCGTGCCGAAGAGCGTGATCGCCTGGAAGGTCAGGATCATGCCGATGACCGTCCCGAGCAGCCCGAGCAGGGGCGCCACCACGGAGATCACCTGGATCAGCGTGATGTTGCGTGTCAGCCGGGGCGTCTCGTTCAGAATCGCCTCCGAGAGCTTCAGGTCCAGCGTGTCCACGTCGATGTCGCGGTTCGCCTCGTAGACGTTCAGGAGCCGCCCGAGCGGGTTGTCTTCGCTCGGGGTCTCGGTCCGCTTCTGCGAGGAGACCTTCACCCCGACGAGGTTCAGCGTCACCAGCCGCTCGAGCGCCAGCAACACGCCGAGCAAGCCTCCGAGAATGATGACCGATCCGACGTAACCGCCCTGGCCGTCGCAGAACGGGAGCCAGCATTCGCCGTTCGCGATGCCGCCGAACGGGGAGCCGACGCGCTCGCCGACGGTGGCCGCCTGGATGAGCAGGGAGAGCATCGAACCCCGCGACGGGTCGACGCCGAACGGCACGACTTCACCGGACGAGGCTTCCTGGATGTCCTCCGCGGTGTTCGCGAAGCGCGCGGCCGGCTGACGGGCGAGTTCCACCAGCGCCCCCACCTCGACGTCGTAGTTGATGTAGTCGCCGTCCGCGACCACGTTGAAGGCGCCTACCCGGATGACCTCCGTCTGCACCTGTTCGCCGTTGAGCATGTTGACGGTGGCGTTGAAGCGGGTGACCTTGCCGGATTCGGTCATCTCGCGCTGCAGCTCGAACCAGAGCTGCTCCATCTCGTCGATGGTGGCGAGCTGCGTCGACGTGCCCATCTTGGCCGCCAGTTCTCCGAGCCACTCGCCGCGGCCCGGGTACTCGATGCTGATGACCGAGCCCTCGAACAGGCCACGGGTGTCGCCGGCGACCTGCTGCAGCACGCCGAACAACTCGCGCAGCGAGCCGAGGCGCTTGTCGAGTTGCTCCTGCAAGTCGCCGATGCGGATCTCGTTCTCCTCGAAGCGCGTCTCGAGACGTTCGCTGCGCCGCTCCTCCTGGCGCCGCTCCGCCCGGGCTTCGTCCAGCAGCGTCTGCTGGTCGCCCCGGCGACGCACGAACTCGGCCTCGCGGCGGACGTGCTCGCGGCTCTCGACGACGCGGCGTTCCTCGACGTTCTTCAGCAGTTCGCCGAGGGTGTCCGCGGGCACCACCTCGAGCTCGGCGCCGGCGCCAGCCGCCTCTTCCTGTGCCGCGGCGCCCATGGCGAGTCCCACCGCCAGGCACCAGGGCGCCAGTCCCATGGCTCTGGGGGCCAGGGCCCCGCGGGACGGGACGCTCCCGCGTGTCTGGTTGCGGACGGTTGCGTTCGTTCGGTCGTTCATTCGGTTCATGGTGGTCATGATCGGGTTACTCCGGCGCCGTCACGGGGAGCACCAGCATGTTCGGCGCGAGCTGTTTGCGCGCCATGCGGATGCCGTTGCGGACGGGCGTGGTGTACTCCTCGTCGAGCACCTCCCAGCGGCGGTCGCCCTGGTTCCACATCCCCGTCTCCTCGCCGTCGCTCGTCTGGTAGACCAGGACCACCCGGCCCATCTTCAGGATGTCGACGATGCGGTCCACGCCCTCCACGTTGATCGTGGCCCCGTAGGCTTCCATCGTCCGTCCGTACTCGTTCTCGATCTGGTAGGCCCGAAGCACCTGCGAGAACTTCTCCGACACCGCCACGTCCGCACGGTCCATGATCTCCCGCAGGCGGTCGATGCGGTCGCGCCGCTCGTCCGCCAGGAAGGGCAGATCCAGTTCCACGAACTGCTCGAGGCCGTCGATCATGCGCAGCATCAGGGGCGTGATCTGGCGTTCGATCACCGTCACCCGGTCGATGGACTCCGAGAGCTGCGACATCTCGCGGTTCTGGTTCGCGATCTGCTTCTCGAGCTGGCGGTTGTAGACACGCAGACCCTCCACTTCCTTCAGGACGGTCTTGTACTCGTGGTAGAGTTCCCGGGTCTCCTCCGTCAGCGCATCGATCCTGGCCTGCGACGTCCGGGCCTGGTCGTTGATGCGTTCCGCGACGGCAAAGATGTCGTCGAGCGTCGCCCCGGCGGCGCCGGCGGCGAGGAAGCTCCCCGACGCGAGGAGCAGACCGGCCGCGAGGCTGTGTACTCGTTGTCTGTTCATGCGACTACTCATGCTGATGTCCATGCTGATGTCCGTTGTGGCCCGCAGCGCCGAATCCGCGGTCCGGCGGCGGTTGCTTTTCGTCCCGCGATTCACCCCGCGACGTGCGCCCATGCCTCGCTACCCGCCCGCTGTCCGGATTCCCGGTTCCTTACTCGGCACCGAACTCGGCACGGAACTCGGCACCGAGCGCCCCGCGGCGTAAGCGTGTTGCTGCCCCGCCCCCCTAAGTCGGGATGCGGAAGCATCACGAAACGGTTCGGGCATGTCAAGGACGCGGCCACCCTGCGGCGGATGCCCCGAAACCCGCGTTCCACGCGGCGTCCGGGCGAATCGCGGTCGTCCCGGCACACTAGTCGCCCGCGCCGAGGTGCTCCCCGAAGAAGGCGAGGGTCCGCTCGCGGGCCGTCGCCGCCGAGGGCCCGTGGTGACTGGCCCGATGATCGCAGTTGAAGCCGTGGTCCGCCGGGTAGACGTAGACGTCGACGTCCGGCAGCGCCGTCCTGATCCGCTCCACGTCCGTCATGGGGATGTGGGCGTCGAGTTCCCCGAAGTGCATGATCACCGGGCAGCGCGCCGTGCGTTCGAGTTCGCCCGCGATGCCGCCCCCGTAGTAGGCGGAGGCGCACGTGACGCCCTCGAGTTCGCAGGCTCCGATCCAGGTCAGGAGGCCGCCGAAGCAGTAGCCCACGAGGCCGACCGGTCCGTACTTGCCAATTTCGTCGACCGCGGCCTGAAGGTCGGCCAGGGTGTTCTCGCGATCGAGGCCCTGGAAGGCGATGCCGATGCCGCGCGTCATGTCGTCCCCTTCGTAGCCGAGCTCCACGTCACGTTCGGCGCGATCGAAGATCTGCGGCGCGATGGCCGCGTAGCCGTCGCGGGCGTAGCCGTCGCACACCTCGCGGATGTGGGCGTTGACGCCGAAGATCTCCTGGATGACGACCACGGCGCCCCGCACCGCATCGCCATCTGGCAAGGCTTCGTAGGCGCCGAGCGTAAAGCCGTCGGACGCCCGCAACTGTCTCGTGGTCCCCATTTCCATCCGCCTCCTGTCGCCGTCCGGTGGTTGGACACCGCCAAGCCTAACGCATTTGCCACGTCCTAACGTCACCCCGGGCGCGCGCGAACGCGCGTAAACGGTGCCTTGCGGCGCCGTCGGTGGCATACTGCGCGCCGTCGTTCACACCCGTGTCACATTGCCCGACCAGAATGCCCGCGACCGTTCGAGTGGAAGCCTGACGGACGTGCCCCGGAACTCTGTCCTGCTGATCGAGGACGAGCGGGAGATCCGCGAGATGCTCTCCTTCTCGCTCGGGCGCGCCGGGTTCGACGTGGTCGAGGCCGCCACCGCGGAGCAGGCGCTCGACATCCTGGACGGTCCCCTGCCCCGGCTCCTGATCATCGACTGGATGCTGCCCGGCATGAGCGGCGTGGAGCTCGCGCGCCGTTTGCGGCGGGATCCGCTCACGGCGGACCTCCCGATGCTGATGCTGACGGCGCGGGGCGAGGAGTCCGACAAGCTCAAGAGCTTCGACGCCGGCGTCGACGACTACGTCACCAAGCCCTTTTCCCCGCGGGAACTCGTCGCCCGCATCAGGGCCCTCATGCGGCGCGCCGGCAACCCCGAGGACGGCAAGATCGCGGTCGGGCCCGTGGAGATCGACACCAATAGCCACCGGCTGAGCGTGGGGGGCGTCCCGGTCCATGTCGGGCCCACCGAACTGCGCCTCCTCGAGATGCTGATGCGGCACCCGGACCGCGCGTTCGGGCGCGCACAGTTGCTCGACCGCGTGTGGGGGCGAAACGTGTACGTCGAAGAGCGCACGATCGACGTCCACGTGCTGCGCCTGCGCAAGGCGCTCGCGCGCTTCGGGGCCGACGCGCACCTCCAGACTGTCCGAGGCGTCGGCTACCGCTTCTCGACCAGCGACGGGAAGGCATGAACCCGGCGTGACCGCCCGGGATCTGGCGGGCGCCCGCGCCGCGTTGGCTGCGACCGGGCTGGCGGCGGCCGCGCTGGTCGGCTTCCTGAGCGGGAGCGTCGCCTGGGGAATCGTCACGGCCCTCGCGGCGTTCATCGGCTGGCACGCCATCCAGTTCCGCAGCTTCGCGCGCTGGTCACGGCGCCCGCTCGGGCGTCCGGGGAGCCGCGACGCGGCGTGGGCGGCCCTGGCGGACCGGCTGTACCGCACGATCGGCATCGGCCGCGCCCGGAGCCGGGGCCTCGTCGCGACGCTGCGCCGCCTGCGCACCACGACCGACACGATCCCGGACGGGTGGGTCATCCTGCGCGTGGACGGCGAAATCGAGGACTACAACCGGGGTGCTCGCGACCGCTTGGGACTGTCCGCCAACGACCACGGCCAGAACCTCGTCGCGCTCGTCCGCAACCCCGGCATCGTGTCGCTCCTGCGCGGCGAGGTCGACAGCGACATCGTGGAGATCGCCGCGCCGGCGGACGAGACGCGGCGCATCGAACTGCGGCGCATCGACATCGATGCGGATCGGGCGCTCGTCATGGCCCGCGACGTCACGGAACTCAACCGCCTGCTGACCATGCGCCAGGACTTCGTCGCGAACGTCTCCCACGAGTTGCGCACGCCTCTGACCGTCATCGTCGGCTACCTCGAGGAACTCGACGAGGGCAACCCGGACTTCGAGACCCTGCGCGAGGTACTCCCCAAGCTCACGCCCCCCGCGCGCCGCATGCGCGCGCTGGTCGACGACCTCCTGACCCTGACGCGTCTCGAGTCCGCCCCGCTCCCCAGCGACGAGACGACCGAGGACATCGACGTCGCGCCCATGCTCGACACCATCGTCGCCGAGGCGCGCCAACTCTCGGCCGGCCGGCACCGCATCGCCCTGCACGCCGACTCCGGCCCGTGCCTGCGCGGCGTGAGCACCGAGCTCTACAGCGCCTTCAACAACCTTGTGACGAATGCCGTCCGCTACAGTCCCGACGGCGGCACGATCGACGTACGTTGGTACCAAAGCGACCGAGGTCCGCGTTTCGAGGTGGAGGACCGCGGCATGGGCATCGCGCCGGAACACCTGTCGCGCATCACCGAGCGCTTCTACCGCATCGATCTCGCCGGGGCGCGCGTCCGTGGGGGGACCGGCCTCGGCCTCGCGATCGTCAAGCACGTGCTGCGCCGCCACCGGTCGGTGCTCCAGGTCGAGAGCGAACTGGCCAAGGGCAGTCTCTTCTACTGCGTCTTCGGGGTGGACCAGGCCCGCGACGACGATGCGTCCGAAGCGCCCACGCGGGCGGTGGGCGCGCCGGAGACCGCCGCGCGCCCCGCCGCCGCGGCCGCCGGCGCCCCGCCGCCGCGCCGGCAAACCGAAGACGCCGGCGCCGGAGACGAACGTGGCCCGGCCGCCCCGGGCCGGCCGACCTCCGAAACGTACGACGGCGAGCTGGATTCGTTGCGCCGGCTGCTCATGGAGATGGGCGGCCTGGTGGAGCGCCAGCTCCGGACGGCCGGGCGCGCCTTCGTCACGCACGATACGGGCCTGGCGGAGGATGTGCGGGCGGTGGAGGCCGAGGTCAACCGCATTGAGCTCGCCCTTGACGAGAAGTGCGTGCGGATCATCGCCGTGCGCCAGCCGGTCGCGCGCGACCTGCGCCTGCTTGTCGCCATCATGAAGGCGGGCACGGACCTCGAGCGCGTGGGGGACGAGGCATGCAAGATCGCCCGGCTCACCGAGCAGGCCGCGACGTTCCCGATCCCCGACAACGGCTACGCGGGCGTACAGCACATGCGGAACCTCGTCAGCGGGATGCTGAACAGGACGCTCGACGCGTTCGCGCGGCTGGATCTCGACGCCGCTTACGACGTGATCGCCACCGACGCCGACGTCGACGACGGCTTCCTGGCCATCGACCGCGCCCTGTCGCGCGAGATCGCCGAGCAGTCCGAGTACGTGCAGCGCTCGGTGAACACGCTCTGGACCGCCCGCGCCCTGGAGCGCATCGGCGATCACGCGAAGAACATCAGCGAGTACGTCGTCTACGTGATCCGGGGCGAGGATGTGCGACACCCCGGCTCCGTGCGCTCCCGGGGAAGCCCTGATCAAGAGCTTCCTCGAGGCGCGCCACGCGCGGCCCGCAGCGGGGCTAGCAGCCTGTCGGACTTGCCACGATAGCGGCGCTGGAACGGCTCTGGGCTGGGACCAGGAGCCTTCAGCCGGGGAGCGCGAGGGCGGCCCGCGCAAGGGCTTGCCCCTCGCAAGAAGACTCGGCGCCCGCCAGGGCGATGGCTTCGGTGTGGCGCTAACGCCTCGTCAGCGGCGCCTGACCCAAGTGCATGCCGCCGTCCATGATCAGCGTCTCTCCCGTGATCACGTCGGCGCCGCAGATGAAGTACAGGATGCCCTCCGCGACCGTGTCCGGGGTCGTGGTGAGCCGCAGCGGCGTGTTCCGCTCCAGCGCGGCCTTCGTCGCGTCGTAACGCTCCTTCCCCATCCCCTGCTCGAGCCATTCCCCCTGGATGAACCCGGGACACACGGTGTTCACCCGGATCTCCGGGCCGAGCACGCGGGCGAGGGACAGCGTGAGCGTGATGAGGGCTCCCTTCGACGCCGCGTAGGCGATCGAACTGCCGACCCCCATCACCCCGGCCACCGAGGCGACGTTGACGATGCTGCCGCGCCCGCCCGTACGCATCGCGGGCGCGACGGCCCGGGCCATCTGGTACGGCCCCACGGCGTTGACGGCGTAGATGTCGAGGAAGTCCTCGCGCGAGAGCCCGTCGAGGTTCTCGTGGGGGTTGAACTTGGTCGTCCCCGCGTTGTTCACGAGGGCGTCGATGCGGCCCCACTTCTCGAGCGCGGCGCCGGCCAGGGCGCGACACTGGGCATCGTCCGACACGTCCGCCCGGACCACGACCGTCTCGACCCCGAACTCCTCGCACCCGACGCGCGTAGCCTCGGCGCCATCGGCGTTGTGGGCGTAGTTGATCGCGACGTGACAGCCGCGCTCGGCCAGCTGCCGCGCACAGGCCGCGCCGACCCCCGACGACGATCCGGTCACGATCGCCACGCCGTCCTGCATGTCCATCGCCATGCCACTCCCGCATCGACTTTGGTCGGCGTTATACCAATGGCATACACTCGGCGCATCCATTCCGCGCCGGACCGGGAGCAGACGTCCATGAAGAACCTGTGGTTCCACCTCATGCCGTACAAGGACCTGCCGGACGACTTCCGCGAGTCGCATCCGTCGGTGTGGGTGGACATCGACGCCGGGCTGCTCGACGCCGCCCGGGTGCACGAGCACTACAACGAGTACCTCGACGAACTCGAGTACGCCGGCGAGGTAGGGTTCGACGGCATCTGCTGCAACGAGCACCACCAGAACGGCTACGGCCTGATGCCCTCGCCCAACCTCATCGCCGCGACGCTGACGCGCCGGACCCGCGCCCCGGCCATCTGCGTGATGGGCAATTCGCTGGCGCTCTACAACCCCCCGACCAGGGTGGCGGAGGAGTTCGCGATGCTCGACTGCATGTCGGGCGGCCGGCTGATCGCCGGGTTCCCCGTGGGGACGCCGATGGACACGGTGTTCGCCTACGGCCAGAACCCGTCGAAACTCCGTGAGCGCTATCTCGAGGCGCACGACATCGTCATGAAGGCCTGGCAGGAACCCGAGACGTTCTCCTTCGACGGGCGCTTCAACCAGCTTCGCTACGTGAACGTCTGGCCCCGACCCGTGCAGCAGCCCCATCCGCCGGTGTGGATTCCGGGCGGCGGCTCCGTCGAGACGTGGCAGTGGTGCGCCGAGATGGACTACGTGTACTGCTACCTGTCCTATTTCGGCTACAAGGCCGGCATGGCGACCGTGCAGGGTTTCTGGGACGAGATGGACAAGCTGGGCAAGGACCGCAACCCGTATCGGGTGGGTTTCCTGCAGTTCGTCGGCGTCGCGGAGACCGAGCAGGAGGCCAACGAGTTGTACCGCGGTCCCGCCGAGTACTTCTACGGCCGGTGCCTGCACGTGAACCCCAAGTGGGCGTCGCCGCCCGGGTACTCGAGCGAGGCATCCCAGCGTGCGCGCGTGCAGTCGCAGGTCGCCCAGGCCGCGGCCGGCAGCCGCGGAATCGGCGGACGCCCACCCGTGGCGACCCAGTGGAAGGACATCGTCGATCTCGGCTATGTCGTGGCCGGCGATCCGGACCAGGTGGCCGAGCGGCTGCGCGAGGTGTGCCACGAGATGAACGTCGGACACCTCATGCTGCTGTGCCAGTTCGGCAACATGTCGACCGAACTCGCGCAGTACAACACGCGCCTGTACGCGGAACGCGTGCTCCCCCAGATTCGCGACCTGTTCGACGACCGCTGGGAAGACCGGTGGTGGCCACGCCCGATGGCGGAGGCGGACCGCCACACCCCGGCCAAGGTCGCCTGACGTGCCGTCGGAGCGAACGATCGCCCTGCGCGGGCGGTCGATGCGGGTCCTTGAGCAGGCGCCGTCCCGGCCGATCGTCGGGCCGCCCCCCGCGGTGTTCCTGGCCGGCATCGGCGGCGTGCCCCGCTGGCTGCCCTTCCTGGACCACCTGAGCGAGGCCCGGCGCGTCGTTGTCCCGTCGCTGCCCGGTTTCCCGGGCTCCGAGGCGTTCCGCCACCTCGACAGCGTCTACGACTGGATCGTCGATGCCGTCGAGATGTTCGAGGCGCTCGACCTGCCGGCCATGGACCTGGTCGGAAGTTCGGTGGGCGGCGCCCTCGCCGCGGAGACGGCCGCAATCGCCGGCGCGACGATCCGCCGCCTGGTGCTGATCGCACCGTTCGGCCTGTTCGACGAGGACGAGCCCAACGCCGACATCTGGGCGCAGATCCCCGCCCCGGACATCCTGGCGGGCCTGGTCTGCGCCGACCCGGAGCGCTGGAAGGCGTCCTGGGAGATCCCGGACGGAGCGGACGCCGTGGAGTGGCAGATCACCCAGACCCGGAGCATGGAAGCCGCCGCCCGGTTCCTCTTCCCGTTCGGCGCCACCGGCGTCGCGCGGCGCCTGCACCGGATCACGCAGCCGACTCTCCTTGCCCGCGGCGCGGAAGACCGGGTGATTCCGGCCTCCTACCTGACGCGCTTCGCCGCCGGCATCTCCGGTCCCGTGCGCGAGGCGGTGCTCGACGACGCCGGCCACCTCGCCGAACTCGACCGGCCGGAGGCGCTCGCCCGCGAGATCCACGCCTTTCTCTCGGACCAGGAGCTATGAGCATGGCCGTCCAGGCGACGCTGTGGGACATCGGCGGCGTTCTCACCACCAGTCCGTTCGAGGCGTTCAACCGCTTCGAGGCGGCCCACGATCTGCCGAGGGACTTCCTCCGCACCGTCAACTCGACAAACCCCCGTACGAACGCGTGGGCGCGCTTCGAGGCGAGTCAGGTGTCCGCGGACGAGTTCGACGCGCTGTTCCACGCGGAAAGCACGGCGCTCGGTCACCCCGTGTCCGGCAAGGCCGTCCTCGAACTCCTGAGCGGAGACATCCGCCCGCGCATGATCGCCGCCCTCGCCCGCTGCCGCGAGCACTTCAAGGTCGGCGCCATCACCAACAACATGAAGCCGGACCCGTCGCGTCCCCCGCCGCGCGACCCCGAGCGCGCCTCCGTCATGGAGGTCGCGATGGCACACTTCGACGTGGTCGTCGAGTCGAGCGTCGAGGGTATCCGCAAGCCCGATCCGGCGATCTACCGGCTCGCCTGCGAACGCCTCGATGTCGAGCCGGACCGCTGCGTCTTCCTCGACGACCTCGGGATCAACCTCAAGCCGGCCCGGGCGATGGGGATGCACACCATCAAGGTGGTGGACGAGGGTCAGGCGATCGCGGAACTGGCGGAGGCCACGGGACTGGATTTCGACTGACGGCGCCTCACTCCAGGTCGGGCATCAGGACGACCCCTTCGGCCACCGCCGCTCTCGCGAGCCCGCGGTCCAGTGTGGCCAGCGCGCGTCCATCCCGGACGGCCAACTCGAGGTAGCGGGCGTCGTAGACCGAAAGCCCGTGCGTCCTGGCGAGTCGCAAGGTCGACATGCTGTCGGCTGAGCGGTCCAGCTGCACTTCCAAAGCGCCGATCTCTGTCAGGGCGCGGGTTGTTTCGGCTTCCGTGAGCCGGCCCCGCCGCTCGTTGACGATCAGGACGTTGCGCAACTCCGTCCACCACAGGTCGGGGGCGAACGCTCCGACCTCAAGGACGCGCTCGAGGACGGCACCGGCCTGCGCGGACGCCTCGTCCTCCAGCACCCATGCGGCTGTCACAGAACAGTCGAGCACCGGTCCAGTCAAACCCGCCCCTCCTTGCACATCTCCACGATCTGCTCTCGGGTCGCCCAGCCCACGCGCTCGCGCAACGCTCGCAGGTTACGTGCGGCCTCCGCGGCCCTTGAACGGTCGGGCGCCTCCGGCGGAACCAGTCGAGCCACGGGGCGCCCTCGCCTGGTGATCGAAATGGTCTCTCCACGGGATGCCGCATCGAGCAACTCGGAGAGATGCGTCTTGGCCTCGAACGCTCCAACCTGGCGCATGTCCATCTCCCAACCAACCAGACAACTATCTGGTCTGATTGGCCCGCTGTCAAGCCGTCGGACTCACCGGGCGGTCCGCGCAAGCATGGCCACCGCTTGCCGTTCCGGAATCGAACTTGCCGCACCCGCCTTCGTCACGGCAAGCGCGCCGGCCGCAGATCCCAGGACCAGCGCCTCACGCATCGTCACGCCCTCGAGGAGGGTCGCCATCAGGTAACCCACGAAGGCGTCCCCCGCGGCCGTCTCGTCGACCGCGTCGGCGGCGAACGCATGCAGGCACAGGCGCTCGTCGTCCCGTCCGTGACGGAGGCCGTCGCGTCCGAGCGTGATCACGACATCACACGCAGGGTGGCGCTCGCACAGGATCCGGAGCGCCGCGTCCGGATCGGAAACGCCCGCCAACGCGGCTGCCTCGACCTCGTTCAGGATGAGCAACGCGACCCCGCCGAGGTCGTATCCCTCCTCGCGCCCGTCGACGGGCGCGACGTTGAAGGCCACCCGACACTCGGCTGCACGCGCGCCGGCCAGCACGTCTTCGAGGTCGTTGATCTCGTTCTGCAGGAGCAGCCAGTCCTCGGGGCCGCAGCACGCGAACGCGGCCTCGCGGTCGGCCCCGGTCAGGACGCGGTTCGCCCCGCCGGCGATGACGATGGCGTTCTCGCCCCGCGGATTGACCTGGATGACCGCGTGCCCGGAGGGCGTGTCGACCTCCCGCACGAGGGAGACATCCACCCCGGCGCCGAGAAGTTCCTCCCGCAACCAGAGCCCATCGCTGCCGATGCAGCCGGCGTGGGTTACGGCCGCCCCGGCGCGCGCGGCCGCGAGCGACTGGTTGAGCCCTTTGCCGCCCGGAAACACCGCATGGCTGCGGCTGGCCACCGTCTCGCCCGCCGAGGTGATGTTCGGCACGCCGTAGACGTGATCGACGCAGAGGGAACCGAGGTTGACGAGTCTGGGCATGCGCCCCCGGAGAACCGGTTCAACCCCCCTCGATACGCTGCATGAAGAACACCTCGCTGTCCGGCCCCACCGGTTCGAGCCAGGCGTCCTGGTAGATCTGGCCGTCGATGGCGACGGCGGTCTTCATGAGGACCGCCTCCATGCCGGGCCACCTGCTGTCCACGGCGCGCACGATGCCGCGGAAGTTCTTCGCCTCGACCGCAATCTCCCGCGTGCCTCCCGTGTGGGAGAGCAGGTGGTCCGGAAACACGACCTTCGCCATCGGGCCCTGCCCATCCGCCGGGGCGCGCGAGCGACGCTCACGCGCCCCGATCGTTCAGGCGCCTTCCCGGTCGTCGATCGCCGCCAGCACGTTCGGCGGCGACAGCGGCAGGTCCGGAATGCGGAACCCGAGCGCGTCCCGCACGGCGTTGGCCGCGACGGCCAGCGGGGCCACGATGGGCGTCTCGCCCACGCCGCGCACGCCGTAGGGATGCGACGGGTTCGGCACCTCGACGATGTGGGTGTCGATCATCGGCATGTCCGACGTCACCGGGACGCGGTAGTCGAGGAACCCGGCGTTCTCCATCTCGCCGTTGGCGTCGTAGACGTACTCCTCGTTGAGGGCCCAGCCGAGACCCTGCACGGCGCCGCCCTGCATCTGCCCCTCGACGTAGGCCTTGTGGATGGCGGTACCCGCGTCCTGGATGGCCGTGAAGTTGACCACGTCGACCTTGCCGGTCTCGCGGTCGACCGTGACGTCGGCCATGTTCACCGAGAACGAGGCGCCGGCGCCCTGGGCGTTCAGGCTCGCGCGCCCGAGGATCGGACCGCCCGTGCGCCCGGCGTTGCCGGCGATGTCGGCGAGCGACAGCGGCTGCACGTCCACGTTGACGCCCGGCTTCGGCACCGCCTCGCCGTCCGTCCAGTCCACCTGGTCCGCGTCGATGTCCCAGGTCGCGGCCGCGCGCTGCTTGCACTGGGCGATGATGTCCTCGCACGCCTGCACCACGGCCATGCCGGTGGCGAACGTCGTGCGGCTGCCGCCGGTGACGTTGCAGAATCCGGTCGACTCCGTGTCGCCCACGTGGGCGCGCACCGTCTCGTACGGCACGCCCAGGGTCTCCGCCGCCATCAGGCACATGGACGCGCGCGTCCCGCCGATGTCCGGATTGCCTTCGACCACGGTGACGGTGCCGTCCTCGGAGAGGCGGACCTCGGCGCTCGACTGCATGCCGATGTTGAACCAGAAGCCCGCGGCGATGCCGCGCCCGACGCCCTCGCCCTTCGGCGTGGTGTAGTTCGGGTGGGCCTTGGCCGCCTTCAGGCAGTCCCTGATGCCGATCGGCGGGAATGTGGGCCCGTACGGCGCCTGGGTGCCTTCGTCCGCGGCGTTCATGAGCCGCAGGTCGATCGGGTCCATGCCCAGTTCGCGCGCAAGATCGTCTACCGCGGACTCCAGGGCGTACATGGCCTGCGGCGCGCCGGGTGCCCGGTAGGCGGCGACTTTCGGTTTGTTGACGAGGACGTCGAAACCCTCGACCTTGAAGTTGGGCAGGTCGTAGGGGGCGAAGATCGCCATGCAACCCGGCCCCACCGGGGCGCCGGGGAAGGCGCCGGCCTCATAGGCGATCCAGGCGCTCGCGGCGGTGATGGTCCCGTCCTTCTTCGCACCGACCTTGACGCGCGAGTGGGTCGCCGACGTCGGGCCCGTGGCGCGGAAGACCTCCTCCCGCGACATGACCATCTTCACCGGCCGGCCGGAGACCTCGGAGAGCTTGACCGCCAACGGCTCGAGGTAGATGACCGTCTTGCCGCCGAAGCCGCCGCCGATCTCCGAAGGAATGACCTTGAGATCGCCGACGCTCATGCCGAGGACGCTGGCCGTCATGGAACGTACGTCGAAGTGGCCCTGCGTGCAGCACCAGATCGTCGCCGCGCCCTCTTCGCTGTAGGTCGCCGTGCAGGCGTGCGGTTCGATGTAACCCTGGTGCGCCGTCGGGGTGCGGTACTCGCCCTCCACGACGATGTCCGCGTCCGCCAAGGCCTGGTCCACGTCGCCGCGCTCGAACTTCGTGATGCCCGCGACGTTGCTCGGCGGCTGCGACGTGTCGCCGTTGGTGTGCAGGTTCTCGTCGATGAGGGTTGCGCCTTCCGCCATCGCGTCGTCCACGTCGAGGACGGGGGGCAGCACCTCGTAGTCGACCTCGATCAGGTCGAGGGCGCGCTCCGCGAGGTAGGGCGTCTTCGCCGCGACGGCGGCCACGGGATGACCGTGGTACAGGGCCTTGTCGCGGGCCACGATGTTCTGGGCCAGGTCGGAGACCGTGCCCCCACCCTCGCCCTGGATCTCTCCCTCCGCGCCGGACGGGAAGTCGGCGCCGGAGACCGCCGCGTAGACGCCGTCCAGTTCGAGCGCGCGGCTCACGTCCACGCTGCGGATGCGCGCGTGCGCGTGCGGACTGCGCAGCACCTTGCCGTGCAGCATGTTGGGCAGGTTCAGGTCGGCGCCGAAGTTGGCCCGCCCCGTTACCTTGTCGACACCGTCCGGGCGTACCGGAGAGGTCCCGATCGCCTTGTAGTCATGCGCTTCTGCCACTTCTTTCTCTCCTCCCGTGATTCCGTATCAGGCCTCGTAGGCCAGTTCCCGGGCGGCGTCCTGCACCGCCCGAACGATCTTGTCGTAGCCCGTGCAGCGGCACAGGTTCCCCGCGAGCCAGTACCGGATGGTGGTCTCGTCCGGGTCCGGGTTCGTGTCGAGCAGCGCCTTCGCCGCCACGATGAAGCCCGGCGTGCAGATTCCGCACTGGAGCGCCGCGTGCTCGAGGAACTTGCGCTGCAGCACGTGGAGTTCGGAGCCGTTCGCGATGCCCTCGATGGTCGTGATGTCCACGCCCTCCGCCTCGACGCCGAGCATCAGGCAGGAGCAGACGAGGCGACCGTCGATCAGCACGGAGCAGGCGCCGCAGTCGCCGGTCGCGCAGCCTTCCTTGGTGCCGGTCATGCCGAGTTCGTCGCGCAGGACGTCGAGCAGCGACTGGTGCGGCTCGCAGAGGACTTCGCGCTCCTCGCCGTTGACGCTGGTGGTGAGGTGTACCTTGGCCATTGCTCTCTTCTCCCTGTTTCCCGAGCTGTTTCCCGAGCTGTTTCCCGAGCTGTTTCCCGAGCCCTAGTTCCCGCGTGCCCGATCCCGGGCGATGGCCCCCGCGCGGCGGCACAGCACGCCGACGACCTTCCTCCTGTACTCGACCGTGCCCCGCTTGTCGGTGATGGGCGAAGCCGCGTCGGAGCACGCGGCTCCGGCCGCCGCCAGCGCCGCATCGTCGACCTGGGTACCGATCAACGCTGCGCCGGCGGCCGGCACGAGCAACGCCGTCGGGGCAACCGCGCCGATGGCCACCCGCGCGTGCACGCAAGTGCCGCTCTCGTCCAGGCTCAGGGCCACGCCGGCGCCGGCCACGGCGATGTCCATCTCGGTGCGCGGGATAAAACGCAGGTACGCGTCCCCCGACCGCGCCGGCGGGCGCGGAAAGCGCATGCCCAGCAGGAACTCGGTATCGCCGAGCACGTTGGTGCCGACGCCCGTCAGGAAATCCTCGCAAGCCACTTCGCGAGTACCGGAGCGAGTACCGGACGGCCCCGCGATCACGCACATTCCACCGGCCGCGATGATCGCCGGGATGGTGTCGCCGGCCGGCGAGGAGTTGCAGAGGTTGCCGCCAATGGAAGCCCGGCCCTGGATCTGGGTCGATCCGATCAGGTCCGCGGACTCGAGCAGGCCGGGGAAGATGGCCTTCAGCTCCGCGTTCTCGTTCAGGACGCCGGAGGGGACGGCGGCTCCGACGAACACCTCGTCCGCGCCGATCTCGACCCGGTTCGTCTCGGCGATGTGCTTGACATCGACCAGTGTCCGCGGCTCCCGGTCCACGGACCGCATCTGCACGAGCACGTCCGTTCCGCCCGCGAGCATCTGCGTCCGCTGGCCCGCCTCGGCGGCCGACGCGAGGACGGAAACCGCCTCCTCGACGCTCGTCGGCCGGGCATAGCCATAAGCCCCCACAGGGTAGGCATAAGCCCCCATTGCGCCTCCCTTGGCATCAGTGAAAACGGAGTATGTATACCATAGAACGCTCCGGCGGCGGCGTGTCGGAGGCCGATTCGGCGCTGCGGGTAAGATACGCCGATGCCCCACGCCGCCCCGCCCGATTTCGATCGCGAACGGTACGCCCGTCACGTGGCCGGTGTGGCGGCGACCTGGCGCGAGGCGATGGGGAACGCCGGCTTCGACATCGCCGTCATTCCCGCCGGGGCCGCCGCGTACCGCTTCCAGGACGACCTCGCGCCGCCGTTCCGCGCGAATCCGAACTTCGCCCAGTGGGCGCCCTTGCCGCAGGCCGAGCACAGCGTCCTCCTGTACCGGCCCCCGCACCGGCCGCGGCTCTTCTTCTACCAGCCGGCGGACTTCTGGCACCTGCCGCCGACGGTCCCCGAATGGGCCGAAGCCGAGTTCGACGTCGAGGCGCATACCGAGCTGGACGACCTTGCCGCGGCCGTTTTCGGCCACCTCGCCGAGGGAGAGCGGACCGTCCTCGTGGGCGAAGCGGGCGCGGCCGACGGCAACGCCCCGTTCGACGCCGTCAACCCGTCGGGCCTCGTCGACGCCCTGCACCACGCCCGCGCGCGCAAGGACGACTTCGAACTGGACGCCATGCGGCGCGCCACCGACCTGGGCGTGCGCGGACACCTGGCGGCGCGGGACGCCTACTTCGACCGAGGGAGCGAACTCGACATCCACCTGGCGTTCCTCCGCGCGAGCCGTCAGACCGAGGCGGAATTGCCGTACCCGAACATCGTCGCCCAGAACACGCACGCCGGGATCCTGCACTACCAACTCTACGATGCGGCGCCGCCGGACCTGCGCAGGAGCTTTCTCATCGACGCCGGCGGCAGATACCAGGGCTATGCCTCGGACATCACCCGGACCTACAGCGCCTCGCGCGACCCCTTCGCCGACCTCGTCGACGCGCTCGACGCGGCGCAGCGCGGGCTGATCGACGAGGTCAGGCCGGGCATCGCGTACGTGCAACTGCACGAACGGATGCACCGGATGGTGGCCCGCCTCCTGCACGACTTCGGCTTCATCTCCTGCACCCCGGACGCCGCCTTCGAGTCGCGGATCACGGACGCCTTCTTCCCGCACGGACTCGGGCACCTGATCGGACTGCAGACGCACGATGTCGGCGGACACCTGGCCGACGCTCGGGGGACGCCCGCTCCGCCCCCCGAGCGGTTCCCGGCCCTGCGCCTCACGCGCACGGTCGAGGTGGGTCACGTCTTCACCGTGGAGCCGGGCATCTACTTCATCCCCCTGCTCCTCGATCCGCTGCGCGGGCAAGCCGCCGGCGCCGATGTCGTCTGGTCCAGGGTCGACGAGTTCCTGCCCTGCGGAGGCATCCGCATCGAGGACAACGTCGCGGTCACCGCCGACGGGACGGAGAACCTGACGCGCGACGCGTTCGCCCGCCTCGAACGACACCCTTGACGCGGCTCCCGATCCAGCGCCTGTTCGCGGACCCGCCCCTGGCCGGCCGGCCGCCGACACAGGTCAAGGTCGCCCCGGGCGGTTCCCGCGTCGCCTTCCTGCGCGCCGCGGACGACGACCGCGAACGCCTCGACCTGTGGTGCTGGGAGCGGGCCACGGGCCGTCTCGAGGAACGCGTGAACGCGCGGGCCTTCGAGGAAGGCGAACTGACGGCGGAGGAACGCGCCGAACGGGAACGGCGCCGCCAGTTCGCCGGCGGAATCACCGCGTACGCCTGGCATCCGGACGGCCACCGGCTGCTCCTCGCGGTAGGCGGCCAAGCCGTGCTCCACGATCTCACCTCCGGTCGGACGTCGCCGGTGACCGCGCCCGACACGCGCCAGACCGGCGTCACGCTGTCCCGCACCGGGCGTTACGTCAGCACGGTGCGCGGCGGCGACCTCTACCTCCACGACCTGCGCTCCGGCGCGGAACACCGGGTCACCCACGACGGCGGCGGCACCGTCACGAACGGTCTCCCGGAGTTCATCGCACAGGAGGAGATGCACCGCTTCGAAGGGCACTGGTGGTCGCCCGACGACCGCCTGTTCGCGTACACGCGCGTCGACGAGGCGCCGGTGGCGGAGTCCCGGCGCCCGGAGATCGCGGCCGACCGCATCGAGGCGGTGACCCAGCGCTACCCCCACGCCGGTGACACGAACGCGGACGTGCGCCTCGCGCTCGTCCCGATCGGCGAAGACGGGACGCCTGGAGAACCGGAGTGGGTGCCGTGGGACGCCGGCGGGGACGCCTACCTCGCCCGGGTGGCCTTCGCACCGGGCGGGAGCCTCGTGCTGCAAACGCAGACCCGCGACCAGGCCGTCCTCGCCGTGACGCGCTACGAGCGGGGCGACGAACGCGTCCGACCGCTGTTCGAGGAGACCGCCGACACCTGGGTGAACCTGCACGACAACCTCGTGTTCGCCGGGGACGGAGAGGCCTTCCTCTGGACTTCCGAGCGCGGCGGGAGTTCCGACCTGTACCGTTTCGACGGGGAACTCGTCCGAGTGCCGACCGGGCTCGACCGGGTAGCCCGGGTCGTGGGCGTACACGGCGGGGCAGCCATCCTCACCGGCTGGCGCGACGACCCCACCGCCCAGCACGTCTATCGCGTCGGGCTGGGCCGCACCAGGCCGGATGGACTCAACGCGGGACCGGCGGAGGCCCTCACGGACGGCGAGGCTTGGCACGACGCGTTCATGGGGCGGCGCTCCGGCCTGTGCGTCGTGACGCGGACGGATCCCGGGACGCCGGTGCGCGTCGAGGCCCTTGAAACCGGCGGGCCCAACGGTCGCCGCACGATCCTCCGCGGGGACATCGACGGCGACCACCCCTATCGCCCGTTCCTCGATCACCACGTACGCCCGCGTTTCGGCAGCATCGCGGCCGACGATGGGCAGCGGCTGCACTACCGCCTCACGCCGCCGCACGAAGTAGGGGCCGGAGAACGTCACCCGGTCATCGTCCACGTCTACGGCGGGCCCGGTGTGCAGCGCGTACGGCGCGAGTGGGGCCCGTTGCCCCTGCAGCTCTTCGCACAGCGGGGATTCGGTGTCTTCGAACTCGACAACCGCGGCGGCGGAGGCCGCGCCAAGCGGTTCGAGGACGCGATACACGGCCGCCTCGGCGGGGCGGAGGTGCGCGACCAGCTCGCGGGCGTTGCGTTCCTGCGGGGACTCGACTGGGTCGACCCCGACCGAATCGGGGTGTTCGGGCACAGCTACGGCGGGTACATGGCCCTGCTCTGCCTCGCCAGGGCACCGGAAATCTTCGCCGCCGGCGTCAGCGTGGCCCCGGTCACCGACTGGCGCCTCTACGACACGCACTACACGGAACGCTATCTCGGCGACCCGGCGACCCATCCCGAACGCTACCTCGAGAGTTCCGTGTTTCCGGACCTGCACGGACTGTCCGGTCCGCTCCTCCTCATGCACGGCATGGCGGACGACAACGTGCTGTTCACGCACACGACGAAGCTCCTGTCGGCGCTGCAGGAACGGGGCATCCCGTTCGAGCTGATGACCTATCCGGGCGCCCGGCACGCCCTCCAGGAGCGTGATGTCGCCGTGCACCGGTACCGGACGATCCTCGACTTCTTCCTGCGCCGCCTGACCTGAGGCCCCGCCTGGCGCTACATCGTGTGGGTGGGTCCGTCGGACTCGAGGAGCGGACCCAGGCAGGCCTCGATCCGTGACCGGACGAGGTCGTCGTCCGCGCTGAGCTGCACGCCGATCCCGGGCAGGCGCGCGTTACGGGCGTGTGCCGGCGTCACCCAGACGACCCGCCCGGCGACGGGTATCCGATCCTGGTCGTCCGGCAGCGCCAGCAACAGGAACACCTCGTCCCCGAGTTCGTGATGCTCGGTGGTGGGAACGAACAGTCCGCCGTGGCGAACGAAGGGCATGTACGTCGCGTACAGCACGTTCTCGTCGGCGACGGTGAGCGACAGCAAGCTGCCGCGTTCCGCTTGGTCGGTCATCCACTGGTCTCCCGGAAATGGTGCCGTCCATGATCGCCGACGGCGGCCGGTCGTCCAGCGGACATCCGCCATACGACGCCTAGGCGGAAGCCGATACCTCGCGCCAGTCCAGGAGCACACGCTCCAGTTGCGTCTGGCGTGCAAGCCCGCTGTTGGCGAGCGCGGCGCTCCGCAAGGCCGTGAGCCGGACCGCGAAGTCGAGCAGCGGCCGGGGATCCGGCCGCGTCCGCACCATGCGGTGCACGTGACGCAGCCATCGCGCGCAGAGTTCCGGGAGGTCGGCGGTGCGCCACTCGGCAGCCGCGTCGAGGGGGCCCGTGCGACCCGCGGCCACCGCCTGCAAGATGCCCCAGATCGGTTTCTCCTCCTGCTCCAGGGCTTCGAGCACGCGGTAGGGCGCCCCGCCCAGTTCGACGAGCAGCGGATCGACATGGGGCGAGTCCTGTCCGCGTTCGCGCAGCCACGCCGCCGCTGCGTCGTGGCCCGCCGCGTGCACGGCCACGCGCTGGCAGCGACTGCGCACCGTCGCGGGCAGGCGTTGGGGCACACTGGTGACGAGGACGAGGTAGCTCCCCGGAGGCGGCTCCTCCAACGTCTTGAGCAGGGCGTTGGCCGCGTTGACGGTCATGCGGTCGGCCTGCTCCAGCACGGCCGCCTTGGTCCCGCCACGGACAGCCGTCTGGAACATGAAGCCGGTCAGGTCGCGCACCTGCTCGATCTTCAGCGTCGCGTCCTCGGGCTCGACCCAACGCAGGTCGGGGTGCGCCAGGGCACGGGCGTCGACGGCGCGCTCCTCGCCGAGCAGCCGCAGCACGAAGTGGCTTGCGAGCAGGCTCTCCCCCCAGCCTCCGGGCCCGTCGATGAGGACGGCATGGGGTGTGCGCGCGCCCTCCAGCATCCGGTCCAGGCGCTGCGCGGGTTCGGCCAGCCAGCCAGGCAGGGTCATCCGTGCTCGTCCACAAAGTCGCCGAGCATGGCGACGATCCCCGGCGCCACCTCGTCCTCCGGCAGGCTGGCGTCGATCGTGCGGACGCGCTCCGACGACCGCGCCAGGGTGCGATAGGCGGCGCGGACGCGCTCGTGAAACGACGCCCGCTCGCGTTCGAAGCGATCGAGATGCGCCGCTGCTCCCTGGCCGACGCCCGCGATCCGGCGACGCGCCTGGTCCACCGGCAAGTCCAGATAGAAGGTCAGGTCTGGCTCGAGTCCCGGATGCACGAGACGCGCAAGCCCCTCGATCGCCTGGCCGTCCACGCCACGCCCGCCCCCCTGGTAGGCGCGCGTCGCGTCGGTGAAGCGGTCGCTCACGACCCACCGTCCGCGCGCGAGCGCCGGTTCGATCACGGCCCCGACGTGCTGGGCCCGCGCGGCAAAGAGCAGCAGCGTCTCCGCGACGGGATCGACCGCTTCCTCGTGTGCGCCGAGCAACAGATCGCGCACTTTCTCCGCGAACGGCGTTCCGCCGGGTTCGCGGGTGACGACGACCTCCACACCGCGGCCCTCGAGGAACCGCCGGATGGCCTCCAGGCTGGTGGACTTGCCGGCGCCGTCGACGCCCTCCAGCGTGATGAAGCGGCCGCGCTTCACGGCTTCCGGTCCTCTTGCGAGGGGCGAGCCCCTGACGCGGGCCGCCCTCGCGCTCCCCGGCTGAGGGCTCTCTGGAACCGCCGCACCGCCTCGTTGTGCTCGCGCAGGGTGTCCGAGAACCAGGTCGCGCCGTCGCCCTGGGCCACGAAGTACAGCGCCGTGCCCGGAGCGGGACGCAGCGCCGCCTCGATCGCCGCGCGGCTCGGCAGCGCGATCGGGGTCGGCGGCAGACCACGCCGCGTATAGGTGTTGTACGGGCCATCCCGTTCGAGGTGCGCGCGGGTCAGGTCGCCGTCGAACGCGGCGCCGAGCCCGTAGATCACCGTCGGGTCCGTCTGCAGCGGCATGCCCCGCGTCAGGCGCCGCACCAGCACGCCGCCGATGCGCGCGCGGTGCTCGGGCATTCCCGTTTCCTTCTCGATGATGGACGCCACGATCAGTGCTTCGCGCTCGTCGCGATAGGGCAGCTCCGGCGCGCGCCCGGCCCATGCTTCCGCCAGTACCGCGCGCATCCTCCGATGCGCGCGCAGGAGCATGTCGGCGTCGGTGTCCCCGCGCACGTAGTGGTACGTGTCGGGGAAGAACCACCCCTCCGCGTGACCGCCGCCGAGGCCCAGGCGCGCGAACAGGTCCTCCGGCGTCGCCTCGTCGAGCAGCCGCGTGAGGCCTGGGGCGTGCCTGACGAGATCCAGGACGTCGCGCACCGTGCACCCCTCCAGGATCAGCAGCCGGCGGACGACGACATCGCCGGTCACGAGCCGTTCCAGGACCTGCGCCGGGCTGGCCGCCGCCTCGAAGCGGTACTCCCCCGCACGGATCGCCCCGGCGGCGTCGCGCAGCCGTGCAAACCAGCGGAAACGCAGGGCGTCGTCGATCACGGCATGGGCTTCGAGGTCTCGCGCGACGCCCTCGAGGGTGCGTCCCGGCTCCACGACGAGGACCGCGGACTCCGCCAGCGGCCCCGGCCTCTCGGCCCAGGCCAGGAACGCCCCCACCCAGGCGCCGGCGCCGGCCACGACCACACCGGACAGGCCCGCCATCCAGACGACGACTGATCGCTTCCGGACGCCGCGGAACATGCCCTCGATTCTACCCGGCTGCGGGGCTAGCGCGGCCTGACGGTCGCGTTGGGAGTCTCGCCGGCGCGAAACTCCTACGTCGCAAGCTCCTGCGCCTGCGTGAAAACGAGGGAACCGTTCGTCCCGCCGAAGCCGAACGAGTTCGTCAGCGCCGCCCCGATGCGCATCTCGCGCGCGCCCTCCGGGATGTAGTCGAGGTCGCAGTCTTCGCTCGGATTTTCGAGGTTGATGGTGGGATGCGCCGTCTGCCGGTACACCGAGAGCACCGTGAAGATGCCTTCGACCGCGCCCGCCGCCCCCAGCAGGTGCCCGATCATCGACTTGCTCGAGCTGATCGCGACGCGCGTGTCGTCGCCGAAGGTCGCCTTGATCGCGAGGGTTTCGGCCACGTCGCCCTGCGGGGTCGAAGTCCCGTGGGCGTTGACGTACTGGATCTCGTCCGGCGTCAGTCCCGCATCGCGTATGGCGTTGTTCATCGACGCCACCGCTCCCGCGCCGTCGTCCGGCGGGCTGGTGATGTGATGCGCGTCCCCGCTCATGCCCATGCCCGCCATCTCGCAGTAGATCCGGGCCCCGCGCGCCACGGCGTGTTCGTAGTCCTCCAGGACCATCACCCCGGCACCGTCCCCGAGCACGAACCCGTCGCGGTCCCGGTCCCAGGGACGGCTCGCCCGCTCGGGGTCGTCGTTGCGCGAAGAGAGCGCGCGCATCGCGGCGAAACCGGCCACCGTCAACGGCGACGTCGCCTGTTCCGAGCCGCCCACGACCATCACGTCGGCATCGCCGTACTGAATGAGGCGGGCGCCGTAGCCGATGTTGTGGGTGCCTGTCGCGCACGCCGTCACGATGGCGGCGTTGGGCCCCCCGAAGCCGTAGCGGATCGAGAGGTTGCCGGAAATCATGTTGATGATGCTGGCCGGGACGAAGAACGGGGACACGCGGCGCGGACCGCCGCGCAACAGCGTGGAGTGCGTGTCCTCGATGGTGTTGATGCCGCCGATCCCGGACCCGATGGCCACGCCGGTGCGCAGCCGCGTTGCCTCCGGCAGGTCCGCGAGTCCCGCGTCTTCCACCGCCTGCACGCCGGCCACGAGCCCGTACTGGATGAACGGGTCGATGCGCCGCGCCTCCCGCCGGTCGAGATGGTCGCCCACGTCGAAGTCCTTGACGGTTGCGGCGATCTTCACGCCGTGCCTTTCCGTGTCGAAGGCGTCTATGGCGGCGGCGCCGCTCTTTCCCGCCAGGGCGTTGGCCCAGGCCTCTTCCACCGTGTTGCCGATGGGAGAGAGCATGCCCAACCCGGTGACGACTACCCTGCGCTTTTCCACGGGGTTACCTGAGATCTGTCTGCAAAGTGGCCTGACACCGAATCAGGCCCGAGTGTATCCGCAACGTCGCGAAGACGGGGGCGGCGTGACACACGGACGTGCCGTGTACCGCGAGAGAACGGGGGAACCGCGTCGGCGCGACGTCGTCGCCGCGTTACTGGTTCGCGAGGATGTAGTCGATCGCCTCCTTCACGGTCGTGATCTTCTCGGCCTCCTCGTCCGGGATTTCGGTCTCGAACTCCTCTTCGAGGGCCATCACGAGCTCGACGGTATCGAGCGAATCGGCGCCCAGGTCCTCGACGAACGATGCCTCGTCCTTGACCTGGTCTTCCTTGACGCCGAGCTGTTCGCAGATCAGTTTCTTGACCCGTTCCTCAACGCTGCTCATCGTATTCGTCGATCCTCCCCGTGCGGAGCGGCGCCTAGTGTATGCACCGGTCAGGCCATGTGCAATCCGCCGTTGACATGCACCGTCTCGCCCGTGATGTAGGCGGCGCCTTCGCCGACCAGGAACGACACGACGGCCGCCACGTCTTCCGGCGTGCCCATCCGGCCGAGCGGAATGCCGTCGAGCATGGCGGCCCGCTGCGATTCGTCGAGGGCCGCCGTCATGTCCGTCTCGATGAAGCCGGGCGCGACGGCGTTCACCGTGATGCTCCGCGACCCGACCTCGCGCGCCAGCGCGCGTGTGAAACCCTCGATACCCGCCTTCGCCGCCGCGTAGTTGGTTTGTCCGGCGTTGCCCATGCGGCCTACGACGGAACTGACGTTGACGACACGGCCCCAGCGCGCGCGCATCATGCCCCGCAGCAGCGGCCGCGTGAGCCGGTAGACGCCGCCGAGGTTCGTGCCGACCACCTCGTCCCAAGCGTCCGGCGACAGCCGCATGAGCAGTCCGTCCCGGGCGATCCCGGCGTTGTTCACCAGCACGAGCGGCGGACCCACCGCTTCCTCGACCTGCCGCAGGGCCGCCTCGACGGAAGCAGCGTCCTCCAGGCGGAGTTGCACCGCCGACCCGCGTTCGCCGAGCGTCTCCGCGATGGCCTCCGCGCCGGCCTCGGTGGTCGCCGTGCCGACGACGTGGTGGCCGTCCGCGGCAAGCCGCTGCGCCACCGCGCGCCCAATGCCACGGCTCGCGCCGGTGACCAGGGTGACGCGCATCTCCGTCATGCGAGCGCGGCCTCCATCGCCGCGGACGTGCCGACGCTGGCCACGTCGAGCGCGCGATCGATGCGGCGCACCAGGCCGGCGAGCACGTTCCCGGGCCCGCACTCGACAAGCCGGTCGGCGCCGCGCTCCCGCATCGCCAGAACGCACTCGCGCCAGCGCACCGGCGAGTCGAGCTGGTCCACCAGCTTCCGGCGGATTTCCTCCGGGCTCGCCGCCACGGCGGCGTCGACGTTGTGCACGACCGGAATCCCAGGCGGGCGGAGTTCGACGGCGTCTAGCGCCGCGCGCAGACGTTCGGCGGCCGGGCGCATCAGCTCACAGTGGAAGGGCCCGCTCACGTTCAGCAGCACCGCCCGCCGGGCGCCCGCCTCCTTGCAGGCTTCCACCGCCTCGCCGACCGCCGATGCCGCTCCCGAGATCACGACCTGCCCCGGTGCGTTGAGGTTCGCCGGCGCCACCACGCCGTCGATCCGGGCGCAGCAGTCGGCGACGGTCTGATCTTCAAGCCCGAGCACGGCCGCCATGGCGCCCTCGCCGACCGGCACGGCCTCCTGCATGAAGCGGCCCCGCTGATGGACGAGCCGCACGGCGTCGTCGAAGGACAGGGCCCCTGACACCGCCAACGCGGTGTACTCGCCCAGGCTGTGGCCGGCGAGCATCGCCGGCTTCGGCCCGCCCCGGCCGCACCAGGCGTCCCACAGGGCAACGCCCGCGGTGAGTAGCGCGGGCTGTGTCACCTCGGTCTCGGCGAGCCGTTCCGCCGGTCCTTCCAGCATCACCGAAACGAGGTCGAAACCGAGCGCCTCGTTGGCCTCCTCGAACCGCTTGCGCACCGCGGGGTCGCTGTCCAGGAACTCGCCGGCCATGCCCACCGCCTGCGCGCCCTGTCCAGGGAATACGAAACCGAGACTCATTCCTTGCCTTCCCGTTCTGTGCTCTGTCCCGCAAGGCGCGAGACGATCTTGCCGACCAGATCGGACTCCAGGTCGCGCACGGCCTGGCCAACCGCCTGGCGGAAGCCGACGCGGTCCGCCCCCCCGTGGCTCTTCACCACGACGCCCTGCAGACCGACGAACGTCGCTCCGTTGTACGCCTGGGGATTGTACGCGGCGGCGAGACGGCGCAGCCGCCCCGCGAGCAGGAGGCGCGCCAGCCGGGAACCGCCCAGCTCGGTCCCGAGCAGGTGTCGGGCCATCGAGGCGGCCCCTTCCGTCGCCTTCAGCGCTACGTTGCCCGCGAATCCGTCGCAGACGACCACGTCGACCTTGCCGTCGAACAGCTCGTTGGCCTCGACGAACCCCGCGAACTCGAGCCCCTCGTCCGCCCCGATCCGCTCCGCCGCCGCGCGCACCTCGCGCGGACCCTTGCTGTTTTCGACGCCGACGTTCAGCAGGCCCACCCGGGGCGCCGCCACCCCACCCGCCGCCTCCGCCATGGCCGCTCCCATGCGGGCGAAGCGGTGCAGTTGTTCCGCGGTGCAGGACAGGTTCGCGCCCAGGTCCAGGACCCAGCACATCCCGCCGCCGGGCCCCAGGAACGGCTTGACGATGGCCGGGCGGTCGATGCCCGGCAGCATCGGCAGGAGATGGCGGGACAGCGCCATCAGCGCCCCGGTGTTGCCGGCGCTCACGACGGCGTCGGCCTCGCCGGAAGCGACGAGCCCGATCGCGCGTCGCATCGACGAGTCGATCTTGCCGCGCAGGGCGTCGCGGACCGAGTCGTCGTGCGTAATGGCCCGGCCCGCGCCCACCACCCGATGCGAACGCGTTCCGGCGAGACTGCCGAGACGCTCGGGGTCCCCGACGAGAGTCAGTTCGACGCCGCGCGCCTGCGCGAGGTCGAGGGCGCCGAGCGCGAGCACCTCCGGCGCGGCGTCCGCGCCGAGCGTGTCTACGGCGATGCGGTGAATCGGCGGCTCTGCGCGGTCGGACGTCGCGCGGTCAGACGTCGACGGCCTTGCGGCCCCGGTAGAAGCCGTCCCGCGTCAGGTGGTGACGCCGATGGGTCTCGCCGGTCGTCGGATCGATGGCCAACGTCGGCTTCTTGAGGGCGTCGTGCCCGCGGCGACTGCCGCGTCGGGCGCGCGTACCCTTGTTCTGCTGTACGGCCATGTTTTCAGCCTACCTCTCTCTGTTCTCTGTTCTCTGTTCTCTCTGTTCGTGGTCTTCCCGGCGGTCCATCAGCCGGCGCCCGCGTCCCGCCCGCCAGGCCCTCGAGCACGGCGAACGGGCTGTCCCGGCCCGCATCGGACGACCCGTCCCCGGACTCCGGCGACGGCACCCGGAATGCCTTGAGGCTCGCGTGCGGGCAAGCGTCGCGGTCCTCGCACCCGTGCTCCGGAAAGCCGAGCAGCAGGTCATCCTCGATCAACGCGGCGACCGGCACCCTGGGGTCCGTCACGACGCAGGTGTCATGCCCCGGCGTCAGCGCCCGCGCCTCCGCCTCCGACGTCAGCACGAAGAGGTCGACATCGGCTTCCACCGCGCGCCCCTTCGTGCGCGCGCAGCGTTGACAGGGCACTTCGGCCCGCAACCGCGCACTCCCGCGCACGCGACATCTCCCGTCGTCGTCCAGTCCGAAGTCGAGCCGCACGTCCACGGCCGTCGCGCGCGCGCCGGCCAACGCCGCCAGGCGGTCGAAACCGCGCACGGGAACGATGCCCGCCCACGACTCCCCGGAGCGCGCCAGTGCCCGCGGATCCACGAGGAACGACCGTCCAGTGCCCATGGCGCGCGCATTATCGGCGTGGCCCCGGAGCGTGTCAAAACGCCGCCGGCAACGGTCGAACGGGGTCTTCGCAGGTTCGGAGGCGCTGGTCATGACGGCCTTGCCCCGAGCCCGCGTGTTCAATCAAACTGCCGCGGCCATGCGGATCGTCCTCGCTTCGTCTTCTCCCTACCGTCGCCAACTCCTGGAACGCCTCCGCATTCCGTTCGAAGTGGCGTCGCCGAACGTCGACGAGACCCCGGGGCCCGCTGAAGCCCCCCGCGATCTGGTGCTGCGTCTGGCAAACGCGAAGGCCGACGCGGTCGCGGCGGGCCGGCATCCGTCCATCGTGGTCGCTTCGGACCAGCTGGCGGTCGAAGGCGCGCGGACGCTCGGGAAGCCGGGAACGCACGAGCGGGCCGTCGCGCTGTTGGCGTCCCTCTCGGGGCGCACCGTGTCGTTCCTGACCTCGCTCCTCGTCCTGAACACGCAAACAGGGAATCGACAAGGACACGTCGACGAGACCCGCGTGCACTTCCGTGACCTGGCGACGGAGGAGATCGAACGGTACGTCGCCAGCGAGCGACCGCTCGACTGCGCGGGCGGGATCAAGTCGGAAGGTCAGGGCATCCTGCTCTGCCGCGAACTCGTCACCCGCGACCCGACGGCCCTGATCGGTTTGCCGCTCATCGAACTCGGGCGGATGCTACGGACCGAGGGGGTCGCTTTCTTCCGCAACTGAGCGGCGGCGCGGACGCCGCGGCGTTTCAGGAGCGCACGCTCTCCCACGTCTCGACGAACCGCCGGTCGGGCGGCGCCTCGAAGCGACGCCGTCGCCCTTCGAGCGGGAACGCGATGGACGACGCGTGCAACATCAGTCGCCGAGCCGCCGGGCCGCTGCCACCCCGGTCCGCATACTTGCGGTCCCCCAGGATCGCGTGGCCGCGCGCGGCAGCGTGGACCCGGATCTGGTGGGTGCGGCCGGTGCGCGGGAAGGCGCGCACCCACGTGCAGGCCGCGGCGGCTTCGACCACCTCGAAATCCGTCCTCGCCGGCAACCCCTCCCCGTCCACGCGCACGCGGCGCTCCCCGTTCGGCAACGTGTAGCGCCGGAGCCGGTCGCGCACGGTGCGCAGCCGCCGGGGCCAGCGCCCTTCGACAACGAGGTCGTACGACTTCCTGACCGCGCCTTCCCGAAACGCACGATGCAGCTCGAGCAGCGTACGGCGATCCTTGGCGATCACGAGACACCCCGAGGTGTCGCGGTCCAGGCGATGGACCAGTTCGAACTCCTGTCGTGGCTCCAGGGCCCGGAGCGCCTCGATGACCCCCGCCGAGACTCCGCTGCCGCCGTGCGCCGCGACGCCGGCCGGCTTGTCCAGGACGATGAGGCGCCGGTCCTCGTGGAGGATCCCCGCGCGAATCGAGCGGCCGAGTCGCTCGGCCGCCCGACCGGGCGCCGGCGACGAGGGCGCCGCCACGGGCGGAATGCGCACGACGTCCCCCTCGGCAAGACGCCTGTCCGGGCGAGCGCGCCCGCCGTTCACGCGCACCTCGCCCTTGCGCACCATCGCGTACACGCGGCTGCGCGGAACCCGCTTCAGCGTCGCCAGCAGGAAGTTGTCGAGGCGCTGTCCCGCCCGCTCGGCCACCGTGTGATAGCTGACCGGTTTCGTGGACCCCCGCGCCGGATGATCCGAAATGTCCAACCGTTTGAAGAACTTAAACGCCGGTGCTATAGTGCCCGCGCTTCGGCAAGGCACGCAACCGGTGCGCGCGATCCGCGCGCCGAGAGCGCGTCCGACCCGGTTTCAACACTTCCCGGCGTCGACGCGCGCAGCCTGCAAGACCGACAGCATGCGGCCCTCGCGGTCGCCCATCGCGGAATCTGACTACCGCATTTTGAGTTCGACACAACGATTGACGGCAACAGCCGCGCTCGATCAACGCCGAAGGAGCAAGCGCAGTTCGGCCCGTCCCGGCACGCCCCGCGGGGCAGTGTTACGTGCAACGGCAGTGAAGTTCGTGCCGCCGGCCCGCGGGCCGCGCACACCGGGTAGCCGCCCGACGCGCATGCCAACGAGTTTCTTCGCAGCGGACGCCCTGCAACGCCGCAGGGCGCCTCGACCCTGGACAGGCAGGGAACGGCCAGGCGCACCGTCCGGCCACCCGATGCCTGCCTGCGACCGTGCGTCCGGCAACAGGCGCGCCGTCCCGAGACCCGGGACCGGGCGCAGCCGGCCGACGCTTCGCTCGACACTTTCGGACTCGAGCGCGTTTCGCGCCGCAACTACGGAATCACTGCACTATGAAACGCATGCTCATCAACGCGACGCAGCCCGAAGAGGTGCGCGTCGCACTCGTGGACGGCCAACGCCTGTATGACTTCGACATCGAGAGTCACGGGCGCGAGCAAAAGAAAGGCAACGTCTACCAGGCCAAGGTCACCAGCGTAGAACCGAGCCTCGGGGCCGCATTCATCGAGTTCGGCTCCGACCGCCACGGCTTCCTCCCAGCCAAGGAGATCGCGCGGGAACTCTTCGCGAAGCCCGACAAGGCCGACCAGGCCGACGGGGAGGGTCGGCGGCCCAACATCGACGACCTCATCGCGCCGGGCCAGCGGTTCCTCGTCCAGGTCGACAAGGAGGAGCGCGGCAACAAGGGCGCCGCCCTGACCACGTTCCTCAGCCTCGCCGGCCGCTACATGGTCCTCCTGCCGAACAACCCGCGCGCCGGAGGCATCTCCAGGCGCATCGAGGGGGAGGACCGCGAAAGCCTGCGCGAGTCGCTCTCCGGGCTTGCGATCCCCGACGGCATGGGCGTGATCGTCCGCACCGCCGGCGTGGGGCGCAGCGCCGAGGAACTGCAGTGGGACCTCGACTACCTGCTGCAACTCTGGGAGGCCATCCGCACCGCGGGCGCCGAGCAGAAGTCCCCCGCGCTCATCTACCAGGAAAACAACGTCGTGCTGCGCGCTATTCGCGACTACCTGCGGCAGGACATCGGCGAGGTCCTCATCGACAGCGAGGACGCCTTCGCAGAGGCCTCCCGCTTCGTCGACCAGGTCATGCCTGGCTACAAGGACCGGATCCGTCCTTACTCCGACGACATCCCCCTGTTCAGCCGCTACCAGATCGAGACCCAGATCGAGACGGCCTTCCACCACGAAGTGAAGCTCCCCTCGGGCGGTGCGGTCGTCATCGACCCCACCGAGGCGCTGGTATCGATCGACATCAACTCCGCGCGCGCGACCCGCGGCGCGGACATCGAGGAGACGGCGCTCAACACCAATCTCGAAGCGGCCGAGGAAATCGCCCGGCAGTTGCGCCTGCGCGACGTGGGCGGCCTGATCGTCATCGACTTCATCGACATGTCGAGCACTAGGAATCAGCGCGCCGTCGAGACGCGCCTGCGCGAAGCGATGGAGGCGGACCGGGCCCGCATCCAGACCGGGCGCATCTCCCGGTTCGGGCTGATGGAGATGTCGCGGCAACGGCTGCGGCCCTCGCTGGTGGAGATGACCACCGAGGTCTGCCCGCGCTGCGGCGGCCAGGGACGCATTCAGGACATCCGTTCCCTCTCCCTGTCCATCCTGCGCGTGATGGAAGAAGAGTCCCTGAAGGAGCGCAGCTCCATCGTGCGCGCGCTGGTGCCCCTCAATGTCGCGGCGTACCTCCTGAACGAGAAACGCGGCGACGTCGCGGAAATCGAACGCCGCACGAACACGCATCTGGTGATCGTGCCGGCCGGCAACCTGGAGACGCCGCACTACGAGGTCCAGCGCATCCGGGAGGACGACGCCGAGGCCGAGGCGGCGGTATTGAGCTACGAGCTCGCGGGGACGGCGAGCGAGGTGGACATGCCCACGCCGCGCGACAACGGGCGCAAGGCCCGAGCGCAGGAGCCGGCCGTCAAGGCCATGGCCCCCGCGCAGCCGGCGCCGACGCCGTCGCGCCCCGGCGCGTTCCGCAGACTGTTCACCAACCTGTTCGGCGGCGAAGGAGACGCCAACGCACAGCGTCCCCAGGAGAAGTCCGGCGGTCAGCGTCAGCGCCCCCGCGAAGACGGACCCCAGCGACAGGGCGACCGCGCGCGCGGGCAGGGAGGGAACCGCGCCGAACGCCGAACCGAAGGACAAGAGCGCCGCGAACGCCGCGGCGACCAGGAGCGTCGCGGCAGGTCGCGGCGCGGCCAGGAGCGGCACAGCGGCCGCGGCAACGGTAGCGCGTCGAGAGGCGAAAACGGGCAGGGACAGGCGCGCAATCGGGACCGGGATCGGGACCGGGATCGGGCCAGTTCGCGGTCACGTGGACAGGCCGAGGGCAGACGTCGACAGGACGACGCGGCGCGGGACAAGCCGACCGGGGACCGCGGGCCCCGGCGGGGTCGCCGTCGCGGTGGAGCCGATCAACAGGTCACTGCCGAGGATCGCGGCCCGAGCGCGCCGGAAGCCAGGCCGCACGGGCCGGCCCAGCCCAACAAGCGCAAGCCGCGCCGCGACCGTTCCGCGATCGAGGGAGGCGGCCGCGAGTCGTCCTCGGCTCCGCCAGCACGGCCGGAGCCCCCTGCAGCCGCCGCCACCATGGAGGCGGAACCAGATTCCATCGCCGCCGCGATGCTGGCCGCCGAGGTGGATGAGGTTGCCACGGCCGAGACGAAACCAGAGGCGACGGCCGAGACGAATGTAGCGGCGGCGGCCGAGACAAACGAAGCCGCGTCCGTCGAGACGACCGGCGAAACCCGCCCGCGGGGCCGCGCCAGCAACGATCCGCGGCAACGCTCCGCGCCGGATGCGTCCGTCGAGGCGGCGGAGCCGACCACGCGCAGAGTGGACACACCACCGCCCGCCCCGGACACGGCGAGCGGGAACAGGGCCGAAGACGCTGCGGCGCCCCCGCAGACGGTCGCCGAGACGCCCGTGTCGTCCTCCGCCCCCGGCGAAGCGGACGAGCGGGACTCGGCCTTGCAGCCATCTCCCCGCAGGACGGACGTGGGCCCCGGGAGAGCCTCCAACGACCCGAGGGAGGTCCGACGCAGGGCCGCCCCCGCAGCGAAAGGCGAGGGAAGCGACTGACCGGAGGACGCGCGGGCGGGGCGCATGCATGAAGTCTGCGCCCCGTTGCCGGCCGGACGCTCGCAGGGACCTTTCTGTGAGGTGGGCGTGACCGAGGGCGGACCGGAAACCACTCTCCTCACCGCATCCGGCCGTGAAGGCCCGGTACCGGACATGGGTCTGGATCGATTGTCCCCGCGCGTGAGCGAGGCGCTCGCCACGAAATCTGCTCGTCGCGGGACGGGCCCATCCCCGCCTGTCGGGGCTGATCGACTTCGAGCGGGCACGGATGGGAGACTCCGCCGAGGACTTCGGCATGGTGCTCTTCAAACAGCTGATCGGCCACCACACGGGACTGTCCGCCGGAAAAGCTCGGCGCTCGCGCTAATCCCGCCCCAGCACGGCGGGTTCGAGTTCCAGTTCGACGTCGAACCGCTGCGCGATGTCGTCGCGAATGCGGTGCGCGAGATCGAGGATCTCACGCCCGCCCGCCCCGCCATGATTGACCAGCACCAGCGCGTGCCGTGACCAGACGCCGGCGTCTCCGGCCCGGTAGCCCTTCCAGCCGCAGGCGTCGATCAGTGTCGCCGCCGGGACCCGCACGCGCTCGCCGTCCGGGAACCCGGCGATGTCCACCCGGCCACGCAGACGGTCGAAGGCGTCGGGCGGCAGCGTCGGGTTCTTGAAGAAGCTGCCGGCGTTGCCCACCTGGCGGGGGTCGGGCAGCTTGCGCCGGCGCAGGCGGATGACCGCCTCGGCCACCGAGACCGGCGACGGAGCCCGTCCCAGTCGGTCCAGCTCCGCCGCGAGGCCCGGGTACCCCGCCTCCGCGGGCTCGTCCCGGAGGTCGAGCGCAACGGCGGTCACGACGTAACGGCCGCGCTCCTCCGACTTGAAGACGCTGTCCCGGTACCGAAACCCGCATTCCGCTGCGCTCAGCACCTTCTGCTCGAGGGAAACGGTGTCAACGACCGAGACGCCGGACGCCCACCTGGAGAGCTCCCGCCCGTACGCGCCGATGTTCTGAAGCGGCCCCGCGCCGACGGTCCCCGGAATGAGTGCGAGGTTCTCCAGACCCGCCAGGCCGCGGCCGAGGCATGCACGGACGAGGCCATGCCAGGACTCCCCCGCCGCCGCCACAACGCGCACACCTTCGCGACCGCGTCGGAACGAGATGCCCCGGCTCGCCACCCGCACGACCCGTCCCTCGATGCGGCGCAGCGGGACGACGTTCGTGCCGCCCCCCAGGAGGGTCACCGGCACGGCATCGCGGCGGGCGCGATCCAGGGCGCTGCGGAGTTCCGACGCGTCCCGGGCCTCCAGGTACTCCTCGGCCACGCTCTCCACGCGGAGGCTGTTCGCCAGCCGGAGCGAGACCGAGCGCCGGACGCGGCTCAAGCGGCGCCCGCCCTGGTGCGGCGGCCAAGTGGGCCGACCCGGCGGAGCGTAAGGTTTACCCGCGCGCCGACCGGAGCGCGGGTCCGCGGGACCGCGTGCCGGAAGTCGCGCTGGCATCGACCCCACATGAGGACGAGGTCGCCATGGCCCAGGCGCAGCGCCGTGGACGGGCCGCCCTCCCTGGGCCGGACACCGAACACTCTCTCCGAGCCGAGGCTTACGGACGCGATGACAGGCGCGATCCCGCGCTCGTCGTCCGCGTGCCAGCCGACCGCGTCGGAGCCGTCCCGGTACCGGTTGGCCAGCACGAAGTTGAAAGACGCGCCAAGTCGCCGGCCGATGCGCTCCACGGCCTCCCGAAGCGGGGCGGTCCAAGGCGCGCAGCGGCGCGTCACGCCGCTGTAGCGGTAGGCCAGCCCGGACTGGCCGTAGCAGGCGCAGAGGCGCGGGGCGTCTACCTCCCGCCCGAACAGCCGGACACGCTCCTGACGCCAATCGAGGTCCGCGATGCAATGCCGGAATAGCCCGTCGGCCTCGGACCGGGGCAGGAACCCCTGGACATGCAGCAACTCGCGCAGACCTGCGGGCGTCGTCCCGGCGGACGCCACGTGCCGCGGTGGGATATAGGTCACGCGGACATCTTATCCGCGTCCGGGCGATTGCAGCCACGCTGCCCGTGCCGGCGCGTAGAATCGCGGCCCACGGATGCGTTGCGGGACGGAGGGCGAGCATGGACATCAAGGACAAGGTGGCGGTGATTACAGGAGGCGCATCGGGGCTCGGACGCGCGACGGCGGAGATGGTCATCGAGCATGGTGGCCGGGCCGTTTTGCTCGACCGCAACGAGGCGCTCGTGCACCAGGCGGCCGAAGAGCTCGGTCCGCCCGCCAGTCCGACCGTGGCGGACGTCACCGACGAAGCTTCCGTCGAGGCCGCGATCGACGCCGTCGTGGAGCGCTTCGGAAACATCCACATCAACGTGAACTGCGCCGGCATCGCCGCCGCCGCGCGTACCGTCGGGCGGGACGGCCCGCTCCCCCTGGCCGCCTTCAGCATGGTCATCCAGGTCAACCTGATCGGGACGTTCAACACGCTGCGCTGCTGCGCCGCCGCGATGCGGAAGAACGACGACGAAGAGCGCGGCGTCATCGTCAACACCGCGTCGGTGGCTGCCTTCGACGGGCAGATCGGCCAGGCCGCGTACAGCGCGTCCAAGGGCGGGGTCGTGGGCATGACCCTGCCGATCGCCCGCGACCTGTCGCGCTCCGGGATCCGCGTCTGCACGATCGCGCCCGGGATCTTCGAGACGCCGATGATGGTCGGGGCGCCGCCGGCCGTGCGCGACCCGCTGATCGAGATGACGCAGTTCCCCAAGCGGTTGGGCGACGCCTCGGAGTACGCCCTGCTCGTCCGGCAGATCGTCGAGAACCCGTACCTCAACGGCGAGACGATCCGCATCGACGCCGGGATCCGGATGGCGCCCCGCTGATCGACCCCGTCAGGTCGACTCTCCGAGGACCCTCCTGACGCGTTCGAGGTCCGCGGGCGTGTCGACCCCGCCCGGGACCGGGGCGATGGCGTCCGCGACGACGATGTCGATGTCGTTCTCCAGGAAACGCAACTGTTCCAGGGACTCGGTGGCCTCGAAGGCCGCCCGCGGCAATCCGACGAAGCGGCGCAGGGCGCGCACGCGGTAGGCGTAGATCCCCACATGCCGGCGCCATCCGCCCGCGTCTGACGGCAGGGGACCCCGCCGGCCGTCGAAGCGGCCCCGGGCGAACGGCACGGGCGCCCTGGAAAAGTACAGTGCCCGGCCGCCGCGACTCACGACGACCTTGACGATGTTCTCGTCGAACACGTCCTCCAGAGTCTCGAGCGGTTCCGAGAGCGTCGCCACGTCCCGCGACGCGTCGGCGTGCAGCAGCCGCGCCACCTGGTCGATCACGGCGGGCGGAATCAGCGGCTCGTCGCCCTGGACGTTCACCACCACGTGGTCCTCCGGCCAACCCTCCCGCTCCGCCACCTCCATCGTCCGGTCGGACCCAGAGACGTGGTCGGACGCGGTCATGACGCCCCCGACCGATGTCGACACAGATACGGAGGAAAGGGCCGCCAGCACGCGTCGGTCGTCCGTGGCCACAACAACCCGTTCCGCCGCGGAGCGGGCCGCCTGGGCGGCGACCCGGGCGATCATGGGCATCCCCGCGATCTGGGCCAGCGGTTTCCCCGGCAGGCGCGTCGAGGCGAACCGGGCGGGAACGACGACCGAGAACCCGGTCACACGTCGACGCCGCGCGACCGCAATGCCTCCGCCACCGCCGCCTGGAAGTCCGCGTCGGGCTCCATCGCCACTTCGAGCGCCCAGCAGTCCTCCGGCACGTCGGGCAACTCCGCGATCCTGGCGGCGTCCTTCTCCGTCACGACGATGCAGGCCCCCGCCGGAACCGCCAGGTCGGCTGCGACGAAGGCGTGGTGGTCCGGGAAGGACCGCCGCGCCGGCGCGAGGCCCAACTTGCCCAGCGTGTGGTGGAACCGGTCGGGATTGCCGATGGCGCACACGGCGTGCACCGTCCCTCCGCCTGCGCTCGCGATGCGCTCTGCGAACCGCTCCGCGGGCACCGTGGCTCCAGAGGTCAGGTTCCGGAAGGCGACGGGGCGCACCCCCATGGTGTACTCCGGCGCCGCGAGCCCCGTGGCCTCTCCGTTGGCAATCACGAGGTCCACCTCCGCCAGCCGCGATGCCGGTTCCCGGAGGGGCCCGGCGGGCAGGCAACAGCCGTTGCCCACACCTCGGTCCCCGTCCAGAACGGCGATCTCGATGTCCCTTTCCAACGCGTAGTGCTGCAGCCCGTCGTCGCACAGCACGACGTCACACGAAGCGTGTTCCAGCAGGTGCCGCACGGCGGCCACGCGGTCGGGCGCGACCACCACGGGGGCCCCGGTCGCCCGCGCGATCATGACGGCCTCGTCGCCGGCACGGGACGCCGGCGTGCCGGCGGTCACCAGCAAGGGATACCGCACCCGCGGTCGCCGGCGCCGGCGGTAGCCCCGCAGGACGATCCCGGGGGACGCCCCCTGTACGCGGAGCCAGTTCGCCAGCCAGATCACGAGCGGGGATTTGCCCGTGCCGCCTACCGTCACGTTCCCCACGACCACCACCGGCACGGGCGCCCGCCAGGTGGCGCCACGGCCGGCACGGAAACGCCGGCGCCGGTATCGCACCAGGGCGGCGAACAACGCCCCCAGCGGCCGCAGCAGCAGGGTCCACCAGCGATGGCCGTACCAGGAGCGCTCGAGCGCCGTGCGGGGCGGTACGAGGGGCCCGCGGACGACCGGGGCGGGGACCGGCGTCTCCGTTGACCCTTCCGCCTCGTCGCCGTTGGCGAACTGCGAGCGGTAGAGCTGCGCGTAGGCACCACCCGCCGCGATGAGGTCCGCGTGACGGCCGATCTCCGCGACGCGCCCGTCCGCCAGCACCACGATGCGGTCCGCATTCTCGATGGTCGACAGCCGATGGGCGATCACCAGCGTCGTGCGCCCGCGCATGGCCTGGTCGAGCGCGTCGCGGATGTGCCGTTCGCTTTCGGGATCGAGGGCTGACGTGGCCTCGTCCAGGATCAGGATCGGGGCGTCCTTCAACAGGGCCCGCGCGATGGCGACGCGCTGGCGCTGGCCGCCGGACAGCAACACGCCATCGTCGCCCAGCACGGTGTCCAGCCCCGCGCTCAGGTCGTCGACGAACTGGTCGACGTGCGCCCCGTGGACCGCGCGGTCGATCTCCTCGCCCGACGCCTCGGCGAGCCGTCCGTAGGCGATGTTGCGCCGCAGGGTGTCGTTGAAAAGGGTCACGTCCTGGGTGACCAGCGCGATCTGCTCGCGCAGGTTGGCGAGCGTGTAATCCTCGACGGGCGCACCGTCCAGCAGGATCGTCCCGTCCGTCGCGTCGTAGAACCGCGCGATGAGGCTCGCGAGGGTCGACTTGCCGGCGCCGGAGCGCCCCACCAGCGCCACCGTCTCCCCGGGTTCCACGGTGAAGGACACCCCTTCCAGCGCATCGCGGCCCGCTTCCTCGTAGCGGAACGAAACGTTGCGGAACTCGATGCGACCGACCGCCCGCTCGACCGTCCGCTCGCCCGTGTCCGCTTCCGGGGTCTGGTCGAGTTGCCAGAAGACATCCTCCGCCGCCGCGAGCCCACGCTGCAGCCGCGCATTGACCTCGGACAGCTTCTTGATCGGATTCGCCAGCAACCCGGCGTAGCCGATGTAGGCGATGAGGTCTCCCGACGACATGCCGGCGGCCACGCCGGGCTGGAACAACAGTCCGACGAGGAGCGCGAGCGCGATCGCCACGAGCAACTGGATCGTCTGCGTGCTGACCGCCTTCGTGGCCGCCATCTTGAGGCTCTGCCGCCGGTTGCGCTCGCTCGCCGCGACGAACCGGTCGCGCTCGTAGGGCTCTCCCCCGAACGTGCGCATCACCCGGTAACCGGAGACGGTTTCCGAGGCGATCTGCGTCACGTCGCCCATCGACCTTTGCACGCGTCGGCTGATGCGCCGGAAGCGGCGCGACGCGTAGCGCACGATCGATCCGACGACAGGCGCGACGGCCAGGAAGATGAGCGTCAGCATCCAGTTCGCGTACAGCATGAACGCGAGCAGCACGAGGACCTTCCCGCCGTCCTGGATGACGATCTTCACCGCGTCGGTGACCGTGTCCCGCAACTGCGCGGTGTTGTACGTCAGCCGCGATACCAGCGCGCCCCGGGCGCTGCGGTCGAAGAACGCGCTCGGCAACCTCACGAGGCGGGCGAACAGTTCGTGCCGGATCACGTGCACGATGCGGAAGGAGATGCGCGACATCAGGAAGTCGCCGACGACGGCGCCCACGGCGCGGACGGCCGCGGCGGCCAGCATCAGCGCGGGGAACAGCCACAGGTGACGCGCGGCCGGCGACTCGAAGGCGTCGACGATGTCGCCCAGCAGCCGCGCGAAGTACGCTTCGCCCCCGGCCGCGAGCAGAAAGCCCACCACCGCGAGCAGGAACCAGCCGAGATGCGGCCTCAGGTAGCGCAACAGCCGCGCGTACCGGCGCATGTCGCCGGTCTGCGGCGCGTCCGCGGGCAACGCGTCCGCGCTCATCGCGCAGGCTCCCGCGTCGCGATGTCGATGCGGGCGATGCCGGCCCGCCGCGCGGCATCCATGGCCCGAACCACCGCGCGGTGGGTCGCGCTTGCGTCCGCCGCGATCAGCAGGTGCGATCGCCCGTCCGGTCCCGCCAGCGGCCGAAGCGCGCCCACGAGGGTCGCGACCTCTCCGTCCGCCAGCGCGCGCCCGTTGACCGCGTAGCCCCCGGCGGCGTCGATCGACAGCGCGAGTCCGGCTTCCGCGTCGGGCGCGTCGCCCGCGGCCTCGGGCAGATCGACGGCGATCCGCGCCTCGCGCACGAACGACGTCGAGACCATAAAGAAGATCAGCAGCAGGAACACGACGTCGATGAGCGGCGTCAGCTCGATGGACGCCTCCGGCCGGCGCCGGGGACCGAACTTCATGCGCGCGGCTCGACGGCGCCGTCGCCGCAGACCATCTCGACGAGCCGGCTCGCCGCGTGCTCCATCGACACCGCCAGTTCGTCGACGCGCCGGAGGAAATAGCGATGGAAGAACAGGGCTGGAATGGCGACCCCGAGCCCCGCGGCCGTGGTCACGAGTGCCTTCGAAATCCCCTCGGCCAGCACGCCAGGATTCGCCACGCCGTCGGCCACGAGCGTCGTGAACACCTGGATCATCCCGATCACCGTCCCGAGGAGCCCGAGCAACGGGCTGATGGCGGCGATCGTCCCGAGCAGCGTGAGATGCCGCTCCATCTCGTGCACGACGGGACCCGCCGCCCCTTCCATCGCCTCCTTCATCAGGTCCCGGTCGCCGCGCGTGGCTGCGAGTCCGGCGAGGAGAATGCGCCCTAGCGGGCTATCCGACGTGACGTTTCCAAAGGGGGCCGCGGAGTCCCCCGCGCGCGCCGCATCGAGCAGGTCGTCCGGGGCGACGCGCGACGCCTGCAGGACCCATGCGCGCTCGATGCAGATGGCCGCCGCCCCGACACTGCAAGCCAGTATCGGAACCATCAGCCAGCCGCCGGATTGCATGAGTTCCAGCATGCGTCTCAGCCTCGAGATGCGCTGCCGCCGCTCGTCGGACAAAGCCCGAGGATTATACGCCGGGGGCCGTCACCGCGAATCCGGACCGCCGGGGCGATCATGACATCGCCGCCGGCGCCCTGTCCCCGATGAAGATCAAGCGAACCCCGGAGACCGAGCGCCCCGACAGTCCCAGCGCGACCTCCGGTCGTGATCGTCGCGATCCTGGAGGTCGCGGTAGCAGGGCACCGACACGGTTCCGCCGACGGAACACACCGTCGGTGTCCGCAACGCCCAGCAACGCCCTCGATAGCGGTGGCGCGAGGTCCATGGAGTTCGAGGACACCGAGAGCGGCTGGCGAATCCACGACGCGGCGTGATCGCGGGTCCGGACGCCCCCACGCGCGACCCTCACCCCCGCAGGGCGCCGGCCCGGCCGCGCCCACCGCGATCCGGCCGGCGAAGCCCGGTCGCGCGTCGACGCGCCAGTAGCGGCGATCGTCCCTGCCGACGCGCACCAGCCCCGGCGTTTCGCTGCGCCACTCGATGGAGCCGAGCGACGCGGTCTCGAGCACGTGCGCCCCGACGGACCGGTAACGCTCGAGCACTTCCGGATGCGGGTGGCCGAAGCGGTTGCGGAACCCGGCGGTCACCACCGCGAAGCGTGGACAGACGCCGTCCACGAACGCCGGCGTGGAGGAAGTTCGACTACCGTGGTGCGGGACCAGCAGGAACGTCGCCCGCCGCACCGTCATGCGGCGCTCCGCCGCACGCTCGATGTCGCCGGCCAACAGCGCGCGGCGTCGACCGTCGTCCACTTCGATGACACACGAAGCGTCGTTGCCGCCGTGACCCGGGAAGGGTGACAGCACCCGGAAGCGCACGCCGTCCCAGAGCCACCGGTCCCCCGCCCGGCACAGACGTCCACCGAGCCCCGGCACCGGTTCGCCGACGGTCATCCCACGTACGACGGCCAGCCTGCGCACGGCCTCCGCGCCTCCCACATGGTCGATGTCCGAGTGGCTCAGGACCAGTTCGGTCACGCGCCCGCGATGGGCGCGCCGCAGATAAGGCGCGACGATCGCTTCCCCGACATCGAACCCGGACGGATAGCGCGGTCCCGTGTCGTAGAGCAGGAGCTGGCTCCGCGTGCGCACCACGGCCGCCGTCCCCTGTCCGACGTCCAGGACCGTGACGCCGAAACCCCTGCCCGGCCCGGGTTCCGGACGCGTCAGCACGGCCAGGGCAACAGCCGCGACCCCCGCGTGGGCAAGTCGCGACCAGGGGAGCAGGAACGCCATGGCGAGCGCGACCGCGCCCGGCACGGCCATCGTGCCGACACCCGCGGGGACGCCTTCCACCGCCGCGGCGGACCGGATCACCAGCATCGCGAGCCCGAGCGTACGGTCCGCGACGGCCAGGAGCGGGCCGGCCTGGTCCGGGAGTACGGCCAGGAACAGCCCGCCGAGCACCGACAGCGGCGCCGCGAGCGTCGCCACCAGGGGGATCAGCACGAGGTTCACGGCGGGTGCGAGGGCGTGGACGTGACCCACGAACCCGCCGAGCAACGGCGCGAAGCCCACGGCGACGACGGCCTGGGCCGCGATCAGTTCGGTGGCGCGCCGCCGCGCGCTCCCCGCCAGGCGGCCCACCGGTCCGCCGGGATCCTGCTGTATCCGCCGGGGCGTGCGGGGCGCGAACCAGGCGAGCAGCACACCGACGGCCCCGAACGAGAGCCAGAAGCCCGTGTCGAGCACCGCCAGCGGGTCCAAGGCGAGCAAACCGGCCAAGGCCAGCGCGAAGGCATCCGACACCCGTGCCCGACGCCCGACGGTCGCCGCGAGGACGCCGACTCCCGTCATCAACGCCGCCCGGGTGGCCGGAAGCGTCCATCCAGCCGCCGTCGCGTATCCGACCACCGCCAGGGCCGCGACGATGCCGCCGACCGCCCGCGCGCGGAACCGGCGCGTGACGGGGAGCACGCGGGCGAGCGCGTTGCCCGCGCCCATGCCGAGCACGGCGAACATGCCCACGTGCAGGCCGGAGATCACGAGCAGGTGCACCGTGCCCGTGTCGCGCAGCAGCCGCCAAGCTTCCGGCGACACGAGCGCGGTGTCCCCGGTGGCGAGGGCGAGGATCGCACCGCCGTGCTCGAGCCGGCGGGCCTCCATGCGCTCCCGCAGGCGCATCCGCCAGTCGTCCACGCCGTCGCGCGAGTCCGCGAGGAGGGTCCCGGCGGTGATGTATCCCGTGAACGCGATGCGGTGCCGGACGAGCCACCGTTCGTAGTCGAACACGAACGGGTTCGCATGACCGCGCGCCGACTCGACCCGGGCCTCCACGCGCCAGTGCTGTCCCGGGCGTGGCAGCGGCACGTCCGGCGCCGTCCACCCGAGCCGCACGCGCTCGCCCTGTCGCGGCCCGCAGGTCGCACGGCGGAGCACCCGTCCCTCGAAACGCACCGAAGCGCCCGGGCGTTGGTCCGAAGCGCCCGGGCGCTGGTCCGAGGCCTCGCGGCCGCCCGGCGGCCGCGCCGCCTCCGGCCCGGCCACGCCGTCCTTCCGTGCACTGGCCGGCGCCATCGGAGGCTCCTCGCGTACCGGGAGCCCCTCTACCGCGACGAAGAGCGCCACGGGGCCATCGCAGACGCCCCGATCCGCGGCGGGCAAGGCGGCAGCGATCGCGAGGCCCGCCCACGCGAAACCGAGGCCGACGAACGCCGGCACGCGGGCGGCCGCAACGCAGACGAGGATCGCCGCGGCGCCACCGATCACGGCCGCCGCGACCGCGGGGACCGGCTGCAGGTGGGCCGCGAAGACCCCCGCCGCGAAGGCGATCAGGGGCGCGCGCACGCGTACTCGAACCGGGGAGCAGGCATAATGCGGTTATGCCACGCGGATTCTTCGAGCGGTATCTGCCAAAGGCCGACACGATCCGCGAGCGACCGCTGCTGCGGCCGATAAGACATCTCCTACACGAACCGGCGCTGTGGCACCTGCACCGCGGCTCGGTGGGCAACGCGTGCTTCGTCGGGATGTTCTGCGCCTTCGTCCCGATCCCGGGTCAGACCGTGCTCGCCGCCGCCATGGCCCTCGCGCTGCGCTGCAACCTCCCCATCGTGCTCGCGCTCGTGCAGGTCACCAACCCCATCACGCTGCCGCCGATATTCTTCTTCGCCTATCGGCTGGGCGCGTGGCTGCTCGGCGTCGAGGTCACGGCCAGCGAGTTCGAGCTGTCCTGGGACTGGTTCCGGGGGAACCTGCACCAGCTCTGGCAGCCGCTGCTCCTCGGCAGCCTGATCTGCGGCTGGGTAAGCGGCGTCACGCTGATGCTGACCGCCCGCCTGTTGTGGCGGCTGCACGTGATTCGCAGGTGGCGGGAGCGCCGCGCGCGCAGGAGAGCCCGCGCCGTCGCGTGACGGAGTGCTCGCTCAGGCGCCCGAGCCCGGTCCTCAGGCGGCGTGGAGGGCGGGCGCGGGGTTCTCGGCCACCGCCCTCAGCGCCGGGCGCAGCACGGCGAGGAAGCACAACCCGAGCGACAGGGCGGCGATGACGGCAAGGTCCGTAGCCAGCACCTGCGCCGGCAATTCGTCGTACGGGGTCCCGTCCAGGATGCTGCCGCCGAGGACGCCCGACAGGGCCCCCGCGACGGGTCCCGCGTTCCAGGCCAGCAGCACGCCGCCCGCCAGCCCCGCGGCGACGCCGACCACGGCCACCGCGAAGCCCTGCACGAGGAAGACCTGGACCAGGAAGCGTGTCGGGGCCCCCATGGTCTCGAGCATGGCGATGTCGCCGCGCTTGTCGTTCACGAGCATGGTCTGCCCGGACACCATGTTGAACGCCGCGATCGCGATAACCAGCGCGAGGAAGACGAACATCAGCGTCTTCTCCAGCCGCACCGCGCGGAACAGGTCCCCGTAGCGGTCCGTCCATAGTCGCAGGCCCCAGTCCGGCGGCAGCCCTTCCCGTAGCGTACGGGCCACCTCGCGGACCCGCATCGGGTCGGCAAGCTGCATCCGCCAGCCGGAGATGCCGGCCGCCCCGATGCCGCGCGCCTGCACGTCCCCGAGATCGACTACCGCGAGCGAGTAGTCCGGCTGTGCGCCCACTTCGAACGTGCCCCGCAACGTGAACCGCTCGACGCGCGGTTCGATCGTCCCTTCGCGGGGCAGCGTGACCACGAGCACTACGGGATCCCCCGGCACCGCACCCAGCAACGCCGCCAGCGGGGCGCCGAGCAGCACGCCGCCGCCACCGAGATCGTCGACCGATCCGTCGATCATGCGCCGCGCGACCAGGTCCAGGCTGTCGGGCGCCGCCGCATCGACCCCGTACAGGAGCAGCGGCTGCACGCTGCCGCGCACGCCAACCACCGCGGAACCGGCGAAGAACCGGTGACTCGAGAGGACCTCGGGCGGCGCGGCCGGCGCCGTGTCCCATGCGCCGCCCGGTGGAACGGCCAGCACGTGCGGCACGACGCCCAGGAGCCGGGTGCGCAATTCCCGGTCGAAGCCGTTCATCACGCTGGCCACCACCGTCAGGAGGACCACGCCCGCGGTCAGGCCGGCGAACGACGCCCAATTGATGAAGGACGCGTGCGGATTGCGGCGCGAAGCGAGATACCGCCCCGCCATCCAGAGCACGTTTGCGCCGTTCAAGCGCGCAGCCGCCCGTCGTCGAGGGAGACCGTGCGGTCCATCCGGCGCGCGAGTCCCTCGTCATGGGTGACGACGACGAATGCCGTCGCGGTGGCGACCGCAAGTTCGTCCATGGCGCCGAGCACCTGCGCCGCGCTCTCGCGGTCGAGATTGCCCGTAGGCTCGTCCGCCAGTACGACGCCGGGGCTTCCGGCCAGCGCCCGGGCGATCGCGACACGCTGACGTTCGCCTCCGGACAGTTCGTGGGGCCGATGCGCGGCGCGTTCCTCGAGCCCCACCGACGCCAGCAGGGCCCGCGCGTCCGGGGCCACGCGCCGCATCGGCTCGCCCGTCACGAGCCGCGGCATGGCGACGTTCTCGAGCGCCGTGAACTCCGGCAGCAGGTGATGCAACTGGTAGACAAACCCCATGTGCGCGTTGCGCAGGGCCGCCCGACGCGCCGGACTCGCCCCGGTGATCTCCTCCCCGAACACGCGCACCAGGCCCTCGTCGGGATCGAGCAGTCCCGCGAGCACGTGCAGGAGCGTGCTCTTGCCCGAGCCCGAGCGCCCGACGACGGCGAGCCGCTCTCCCGCAGCCACGTCCAGATCCACGCCACCGAGCACCGGGATCCGGGCCGCTCCCTGCACGTACGACTTGACCAGTCCCCTGCACGAGAGCGGCGCGGCATCACTCATGGCGAAGCACCTCGGCCGGCTGCACGCGGCTCGCCTGCCATGCCGGGAACAAAGTCGCGAGGGCGCCGAGGCCAAGGGCGGTCACCGCGACGCGCGCGACATCGGCCGCCGCGAACTCGACCGGCAGGTGGTGAACGAAGTACTCGCCCATCAACGCGATCCCGGTGGCGGCCTCGAGCCAGGCGTAGCCGTCCTCCGTCAAGGCGCCGAGCGCCAGGCCGAGCAACAGCCCGAGCACCGCGCCCAGCGCGCTGATGGCCACGCCCAGGACCACGAAGGCGACCACGATGAGCGCCGTGCGCCCGCCCATCGTGCGCAGGATGGCGACGTCGGAGCGGCGCTCGTTCACGATCATGACGAGGCTCGACACCAGGTTGAAGGCCGCCACGGCGACGAGCAGCGAGAAGATGAGGAACATCATCCCCTTCGTCACCTGGATCGTCCGGTATAGCGGGCCGTGGGTACGGAACCAGGTCGCCAGCACGAGATCTTCCGGGCCCGCCACGCGCCGCGCCAGTTCACCCACCTCGCGCGCCCGCAGCACTTCGTCGATGCGCGCCTCGACCCCGTGAAACGCTCCGTCGAGGCGCAGAAGCCGGCGTGCATCCTCAGCGTGGAGGTAGGCCGCCCGGCCGTCGAGCTGGGACCCGGTGCGCACGCGCCCGGCCACCGCCAGCGTCTTGCGGCGCGGGAACACGCCGAACGGCGTCACGCTCCCGTTCGGCAGCACCACCGTCACGTCTTCGCCCGGCAGGACACCGAGTTCCTCGATCACCCCGTGACCGAGCAGCACGCGGAACGCCCCGGGTCTCAGGTCCGCGAGGCGCCCCTCCTCCACGAAGCCCCCGATGACCGGCTCGTACAGGCCCGGCACCACGCCCTTCAGCTCCACGCCCACGATGGCGTCGTCCGACGCCACCAGCCCGGCGGCCACGACCACCGGGGCCGCCGACCGGACCCCCGGCACCCGGAGCATGCGTTGCCGGACGGTGTCCGCGTCGTCGAGCGGCGTCCGTCCGAACAGCGTGAAGTGCGGCACGACCCCCAGGATCCGTTCTTCGAGTTCCCGCTCGAACCCGTGGACGACGGCCTGCACGTAGAGCAGGACGCCCACGGACAGCGCCAGTCCGGCCAGCGCCATCACGCTCACGAAGGAAAGGAAGTTGTGCCGCGACCTGGCGTAACGGAACCCGATATTGACGGCCAGCGGGCGAAACAAGGAAGGGTCCGGCGAAAGCGCCCCGGTTGCGCGAGCGCGCTCATGGTAGCAAACGCGCCCCCTCCGGCCTTGCACTTGCGCCGGCAACGGCCGGTTGCGACAGTGCGGCCCGGAGCGAGTCCCGATGACCGACCACACCATACGCCAGTCGCTTAGCGCCACCGAAGCCATCGCCCTGGCGGGCGCTGCCTCCGGCCCCAGCCCGGAGCCGTTCCAGCACGGCGTTGGGCGTCACACGTCGGTCATCGCGCCGGCGCGCGAAGTCCGACACCCTGCTAGGCTTCCGCCCTCCTTCCTTCCACACCAGAGAGAGTCCATGGAGTTCTGCACCGTCGACAAGGCCGACCACATCATGACCGTCACGCTCAACCGCCCCGAGCGCCTGAACGCCCTGCATCCCCCCGCCAACGCGGAACTGGGCGAGGTGTTCGACGACTACGCCGCCGATGCGGACATGTGGGTGGCGATCATCACAGGCGCGGGGCGCGGGTTCAGCGCCGGCAACGACCTGCGCTACCAGGCCGAGGGCGGCGAACGTGTCCCGACGCCCCGGGGCTTCGCCGGCATCACTTCCCGCTTCGACCTCACCAAGCCCGTCATCGCAGCGGTGAACGGGGTGTCCATGGGGGGCGGGTTCGAGATCGCCCTGGCATGCGACATCATCATCGCGTCCGAGAACGCCGTCTTCGCGCTTCCCGAGCCCAAGGTCGGACTCGCGGCGCTGGCCGGGGGGCTGCAGCGGCTGCCGCGGCAGATCGGGTCCAAGCGCGCCCTCGGCATGATCCTCACGGGCCGGCACGTGTCCGCGCAGGAAGGCTACGAACTCGGGTTCGTGAACGCGGTCGTCCCCGCCGACGACCTCATGGACGAGACGCGCAAGTGGGCCGGCTGGATCCTCGAGTGCGCACCGCTGTCGATCCGGGCCAGCAAGGACGTCGTGCAGCGCAGCCTCGACATGGCCTCGCTGCAGGAATCCATGGAGGCCGGCTACGACTCCGTGCGCACCCTCGCGCGCAGCGAGGACTTTGTCGAAGGCCCGCGGGCGTTCGCCGAGAAGCGTCCGCCGAACTGGAAGGGGCGGTAGCGCCGAAAACGCTGTTTCACGACCTGGAATCTACGGTAGGACTATCAGTTAGCCTACTGATAAAACGTAGGTTTCTTGGTCGAGTACGGCTGCCTCGCCGTCAGGCGAGCAACGGCGCCAGGGCATCCAACCGGCGACGGAAGTCGTCTGCGTCCGCGTAGCGGTCGCTGTGCACGAAGCGCTCGGCGCCGGCCTCCTCATACGCCACGAGCCGCTCTGCCGCCGCGACCGGATCCTGAAGCGGCAAGGCGCCCATGACCGTGGCCGCTCCGGGGGGCCGCCCGGCTTCCTCGCAGAACTCGCGGTACGTCGCCATGTGGCGCGCGAGCTTCTCCGGGGCGAGCGCCATCGGCACCCAGCCGTCGCCGTAGCGCGCCGCGCGCCGGAGCGCGTGCGGCGGGCCCCCGCCGATCAGAACGGGCGGCTTCCGCGGCCGGGGCCGGAACAGGAACGTCTGGCCGTTCTCCGTGACCTCGTCGCCGGCGAAGCAGCGGTTCAGAAGGTCGAGGACATCGTCCGCGATGCGCCCGCGGCGGCTCCTGTCCAGCCCCAGGGCGCGGAACTCCGGCTTCATCCAGCCGACGCCGGCCCCCAGGATCAGCCGCTCGCCCGACAGTTCCTGCAGCGACGCGATCTGCTTCACGGTCGGTAGCGCCGACCGATAGGGAAGGATGAGGACGCCCACCCCGAGCCGGATGCGCCGCGTGCCGCCGGCGAGCCAGGCCAGGGCGATGAGCGGATCGATGTAGCGGCCGCCGGAGCCCTCCGCGTCGTCCGGCGGGATGGCGAGGTGATCGACCACCCAGACCGATTCGAGGCCGGCGTCCTCCGCGCATTCCGCGCACCGGCCCATGATGTCGGGCACGGCACCCTCTCCCATGTTGCGTATCGTCGTCCCGAGGTGCATGCCGCCTCCCCCAATCTCTGCCTATGCTGTTTCCCGACCCACCCGCTTCGCTTACGCTGGCGCACGCCCATGTTCCACGCCAGGACCATCGCCGTCCACGCCGCCGCGTTCGGCGGCGGCTTCGTCATCATGTCCCTGGAGCTGCTCGGGGGACGTGTCCTGGCCCCGTGGTTCGGCGGCAGCATCCACGTCTGGGGCAGCGTCATCACAGTGTTCATGGTCGCCCTGGCCGCGGGCTACCTCATCGGGGGCCGGCTCTCGCTACGGAGTCCGACCCTGGACAAGCTCGCCGGGGCCTTCCTGTGCGCGGCCGTGGTCCTCTATCCCCTGGTGCATGTCGCGGACCCCGCCATGCGGTGGATCTTCGACGCGATCGAGGACCCGCGGTACGGGTCTCTCGCCGCGTCAATCGTGCTGTTCGCCCCGCCTACGGTGCTCCTCGGGATGATCTCCCCCTACGCGGTGCGCCTGCTGGTGCGCAACGCCCCCGAATCGGGCAGGGTCGCGGGCACGCTGTACTTCGTGTCGACGCTCGGCAGCGCCGCCGGCACGCTCGGCACGTCGTTCTACTTCGTGCTGTGGTTCCGGGTGGACTCGATCGTGACGGGGCTCGTCGCGACGCTCGTCGTGTTGGCAGCCATCGCCTTCGCCGGGGGTCGCGCCCCGTGAGTCCCCCCCGTCGGCACGGGGCCCGCGCGACCCTCTTCCTGTGTCTTGCCGCATGCCTTGCGGCCACCGGTGCCGACGGCCGGGTCATCCATCGCGAGCCGTCGCTCTACCAGACGGTCCTCGTCACGGAGCGCGGCGCCGCGGTGTGCCTGCAGTTCGAGGCGCGCACGGACGTGCGCAACCAGTCCTGCATCGACCGACGCCGACCCCGGCGCATGGTGCTGCCGTACACGCGCATGCTCATGGGCTCGCTGCTACTGGTCCCCGACCCGGAGGCCATCCTCGTGATCGGGCTCGGCGGCGGCGTGCTGCCCACCGCGTTCTCCGAACTGCTCCCCGACGCCCGCATCGACGTCGTCGAGATCGACCCCGTCGTGGTGGCTGTGGCGGAGCGGTTCTTCGGCTTTCGGGAAAGCGAGCGCGTACGCGTGTTCGTCTCCGACGCGCGGGTGTTCACGCGCCGGGCCCGCGGCCGCGAGCGCCGCTACGACCTCGTCGTGCTCGACGCCTTCGGCAGCGAGTACATTCCGGAACACCTCATGACCGTGGAGTACTTCCGCGAGACCCGCGACCTCCTGACGAAACGCGGCGTGGTCGCGGCCAATACCTTCAAGGACAGCGGGCTCCGCGACCACGAGTCGGAGACCTGGTTCCGGGCCTTCGGTCCGTTCATCGAATTCACGCGGGACGTCAGCCTGAACCGCATCGTCCTGGCGTCGGCGGCGCCGCTCCCGGACGCGTCCACCGTCGCGGAGCGCGCCCGGACCTGGCGCCGACGCATGGAACGCTATGGCGTGTCCATCGCCGAGTTCCCGAAGACCTTCGACCGGGACCCTCGCTGGGACCGCACCACGGAGGCCCTCACCGACCAGTACTCTCCGGCCAATCTGCTGCGGTCGCGCCCGTAGCCGGGGGCGCCGACAGCCCGGCTTGCCACGCACGCGAACGCCGCCTAACGTCTCCGGACCCTCGACAGAGCAGCTCATCCATGCCGACCTGGAGCTTCCCCTACCCCTCCCGCCGCGCGCCCGTCTTCGCCGCCAACGCCGTCGCAACGTCGCAGCCGCTCGCGACGGCGGCCGGCATCGAGGCGCTCCGGCGCGGCGGCAACGCGGTCGATGCCGCCCTGGCGGCGGCCATCACGCTTACGGTCGTCGAGCCGAACATGAACGGCGTCGGCAGCGATGCGTTCGCCATGGTCTGGGACGGCGAGCGCCTCCACGGTCTCAACGCGTCGGGCCGCGCCCCCGCCGCATGGGACGCCGACCGCTTTGCCGGACGCACGCAGATGCCTATCCAGGGTTGGGACACCGTCACCGTGCCGGGGGCGGTGAGTGCGTGGGTGGTCCTCTCCGAGCGGTTCGGCGCTCTTCCCTTCGAGGCACTCTTCACCGAGCCGATACGTTACGCGCGCGACGGCTTCCAGGTCGGGCACATCACCGCCGGGCACTGGCGTTTCGCCCTGGACACGTACGCGGAGTTCGAGCACTTCCTGGCCCACTTCGCTCCCGAGGGGCGCGCGCCCGAGGCCGGCGAACGCTTCCCCCGGCCCGAACTCGCCGCCACCCTGGAGTCGATCGCCGAGAGCCGTGGCGAGGCTTTCTATCGGGGACGGCTGGCGGACGCCATCGCCGATACCGCAGCCGCGGAAGGCGGCGTGATGACGCGCGACGACCTCGCGGCCCACACGGTCGACTGGGTCGACCCGATCGCCCAGGACTACGGCGCCGTGACCGTGCAGGAGATTCCTCCCAACGGACAGGGACTCGCCGCGCAGATCGCCCTCGCGATCCTCGGCCACCTCGGCCTGGCCGACCTGCCGCCGAACGGCGCGGAGTCCGTACACCGGCAGCTCGAGGCGATGAAGATCGCGATCCGCGCCTCGTTCGATCACTTCGCGGACGCGCGCGCCATGACCACCCCGCCGGAGGCCCTGCTCGAACCCGGCTCCATCGCTCGCGCAGCGCGGAGCATCAACGAGTCGGCGTCGGTCCCGCCTCCCGTGGCCCTGCCCGCGAGCCACGACACCGTGACGCTCACGGCGGCCGACGCGGATGGCCGCATGGTGAGCTTCATCCAGTCCAACTACATGGGGTTCGGGTCCGGCGTCGTCATCCCGGGCACGGGCATCGCCATGCAGAACCGCGGGAACGGCTTCAGCCTGGCTCCCGGCCATCCGAACCGGGTGGCCGGTGGCAAGCGGCCCTACCACACGATCATTCCCGGTTTCGTGACCGAGAACGACGAGCCCCGCATGAGCTTCGGCTTCATGGGCGGCCACATGCAGCACCAGGGCCACGTGCAGACGGTGCACCGCATCTTCGACCTCGGGGAAAACCCGCAGGCCGCCTCCGACGCGCCGCGCTGGCAGGTCCTTCCGGACTACACCGTGGCGCTCGAGAGCGGCTTCCCCGCGGACGTTGCGAGCGACCTCGCCGCGCGCGGGCACCGGGTGATGGCGGCGGATCCGGCCATGTTCGGGGGTGCGCAGCTCATCCTGCGCGTACCGGACGGCTACTGTGCGGCGTCCGACCACCGCAAGGAGGGCATGGCGGCCGGGTTCTGAAGGCGCGGCCGTCGCCCGGTCTCAGCCCTCCCGCGCTTCCTCGGACTGCGCTTCGAGGTCGAGGGAGGCCGAGTTCATGCAGAAGCGCAGCCCCGTAGGCGCCGGACCGTCCGGAAACACGTGCCCGAGGTGGGCGTCGCACGCGGCGCACAGGACTTCTATCCGGCGCATGAAGAGGGAGTTGTCCTCGCGCGTGGCCACTGCGTCGGGCGAGATGGGCTGGTAGAAGCTCGGCCAGCCGCAGCCGGAGTCGTACTTGGTGCGCGAATCGAACAGCGGCGCGTCGCAGCACTTGCAGTTGTAAATGCCCGGCGTCTTCGTGTTCCAGTAGATGCCCGTGAACGGCGGTTCCGTCCCGGCCCGCCGGGTGATCTCGTAGTCGCGGGGTGTGAGCGTGGCCCGCCATTCCGCGTCCGTCTTCTCGATCCTGGCCATCCCGTCCGGTTCCTCCCGGGTCGTTGACACGGCTGGTAACATGCGCCGCCGTTCGCCAAGCGGCGATTTTTGCTCAGGGGCAATGACCGTGCAAGGCAGCGAAGAGACCGCAGTCGATACCAGACCTGTCACGGAGCTTCCGCGGGGGCGCCGGCACTTCGCGAAGTCCACCAAGCTCGCGGATGTCTACTACGACATCCGCGGTCCCGTGCCGGCGGAGGCCCAGCGCCTCGAGGACGAGGGGCACCACGTGGTGAAGCTGCACATCGGCAACCCGGCTCCCTTCGGTTTCGAGGCCCCCGAGGAGATTCTGCGCGACGTCATGCGGAACCTCCCCGCGAGCCAGGGGTACTGCGACTCCCGCGGCCTGTACTCCGCCCGCAAGGCGGTCATGCAGTACTGCCAGCAGATCGACATCCCGGACGTCGACGTCGACGACGTCTACATCGGCAACGGCGCGAGCGAACTCATCGTCATGGCCATGCAGGGCCTGCTCGACGACGGCGACGAGGTGCTGCTGCCGAGCCCCGACTATCCGCTCTGGACGGCCGCCGTGCGCCTGGCCGGCGGCGTGCCGGTGCACTACCGGTGCGACGAGGCGTCCGACTGGATGCCCGACCTCGCGGACATCCAGCGCCTCACGACGCGCCGCACCAAGGGCCTCGTCATCATCAACCCCAACAACCCCACGGGCGCCGTCTACAGCCGCGACTGCATCACGGACCTCGTGCGCTGGGCCGAATCGCGGGACCTGATCGTGTTCGCCGACGAGATCTACGCCAAGGTCATCTACGACGACGCGGAGTACGTGCCCGCCGGCTCGATCCCGGCGGACGTCCTGACGGTGACCTTCAACGGCCTCTCCAAGGCATACCGGGCGGCCGGCTTCCGCACCGGCTGGATGGTGCTGAGCGGCGCCCGCCACCGCGCCCTCGACTACATCGAGGGGCTCGACATCCTGGTGTCGATGCGCCTCTGCGCCAACGTGCCGACGCAGCACGCGGTGCAGACCGCCCTCGGCGGCACGCAGAGCATCGAGGCGCTCGTCGGGCCCGGCGGACGGCTGCACGAGCAGCGCGACCAGGCCCACGCCCTGCTCGACGCCATCGAAGGGGTGAGCTGCGTCAAGCCGAAGGGGGCGCTGTACCTCTTTCCGAAGCTCGACACCGAACGGTTCGCCATCGTGGACGACGAGCGGTTCGCCCTCGACCTGCTGCGCAGGGAGAAGCTGCTCGTCGTGCAGGGCACCGGCTTCCACTGGCCCGAGCCGGACCATTTCCGGATCGTGTTCCTGCCGCACCCGGACGAGTTGACCGACGCCATGGGGCGGCTGGAGCGTTTCCTCGGGGGCTATCGGCAGTCCTGAGCCCCCGAGGCCCGTTCGTTGAACGTCGGCACCCCCGAGCGTATCCTCGCCGACGCCGGTTTGGACCGGCCACGACGGCCAAGCCGATGAAGACGTTCGCCAAAACAAGCCCCGATCATCCCATGCAGCTTGCAGAAGCCGTTTGGGTGGATCCCGCGCGCATGAACGGTGTGCCATGTTTTCGGGGTACGCGCCTTCCCGTCCAACAGCTTTTCGACTGGATCGAGGACGGCGTTCCGCTGGACGAGTTCCTGCAGGACTTCCAGGTCGATCGCAGGGCGGCCACCGCCGTCCTGCGGGCGGGCGCCTCGGCCGTCTGCGCCGCCGCAACCCGCAATCCCGACTGCGCCGCCCGCTCCTGACACCCGCGGGTGAAGGTCCTCCTTGACGTCGGGGTGTCGCCGCGCCTTCGCCAACCGCTGAAGCACCAACTCGGCGGTGTGTCGGTACTGAACCGCCCAGATCGCGGCCTCGGCGATCGGGGCGCTCACGAGGCCACAAGCGCCACGACCCGCTCGGCGATCGCGAGCGCGGCCGTCATTCCCGGCGACTCGATGCCCAGCAGGTTGACCAGGCCGGGCACGCCATGCTGCCCCGGCCCCTCGATGACGAAGTCCCCCGCCGGCGCGCCGGCGGGCACGATCTTCGGGCGGATGCCCGTGTATCCCGGGTGCAGGCGCTCCTCTTCGAGCCCGGGGTAGTAGCGGCGGATGGCTTCGACGAAGCGTTCCCGGCCGGCCGTGTCGAAGTCGTAGTCCGCGCCGTCGATCCACACCACGTCCGGGCCGAAGCGGGTCTGCCCGGCGAGGTCCAGGGTGACGTGCACGCCGAGCCCGCCGGACTCCGCCACCGGATACACCAGGTGCGTGAACGGGCTCGCCCCGGAGAGCGCGTAGTAGTGGCCCTTGGCGAAGAAGCGCTGATAGCCGGAACGGAACGCTTCCGCGAGCGCCGGCGCGGAGAGTCCGGCGGAGTTGACGACCGTCTCCGCCGACAGCTCGTAATCGCCGCAGGCCACGACCACCCGGTCGCCGTGGCGGCGCAGTCCCGTCACCTCCGTGCACAGCGAGACCACGCCGCCGCGGGCCTCGAGGTCGCCCTGCAGGCTCAGCATGAGCGCGTGGCTGTCGACGATGCCGGTGCTCTCCGAGTACATCCCGCCCAGCGAGCGCACGGCGGGCTCGAGTTCCGATACCTCGCGCGCGTCAAGCCACGGCAGTTCGCCGACGCCGTTCTTCCGCGCCTGCGCGCGATAGCCCCGCAGGGTCTCGAAGTGCTCCTCCCGGGTCGCCACGATGATCTTGCCGATCCGGGCGTGGGGAACCGCGTGGCTCCCGCAGTAGTCGTACAGCAACGCCTTGCCGCGGACGCAGGTCTGCGCCTTCACGGAACCGGTCGGGTAGTAGATACCGGCATGGATCACCTCCGAGTGCCGGCTGCTGGTCTCCGAACCGATCAGTTCGTGCCGCTCGAGCACGAGCACTTCCCGGCCAGCCAGGGCCAGTGCGCGCGCGGCGGCGAGACCCACCACTCCCGCTCCGATCACCACGGCGTCGCAGCGTTCAGGCAAGGGTTACCTGCCCTTCTCGATAACGAATTCCAGGCGCTCCCCCGTCGCGCCGAGTTCCTCGAGCGTGTGCCCGAGGAAGCGACAGAAGTTGCGGAAGTCCCGGGTCGTGGAGGGATCCGTGGCCACCACGTGGACACGTTCCCCGGGGCGCATCTCGCGCACGCGGTTGCGCACGATCATGAGCGGCTCCGGACAGACGAGTCCGGTGGCATCGATTTCGTACTGGATGTCCGGCATCGTTCCCGGTCCCGGCCCTGGCGGCGCCTGCCGGCGATGATAGCTCCCGGGACCGGCGGCGTCCGTCGTCTTGACTCTCCCGGCGACGGGCAGGACACTCCCCGGACCACCCGAGCAGGCAAGGGCTCGCGCCATGGCGGAGGTCAAGCACTCCAGATGAATCGCCGCGCCGCTACGTTGGTAGCGAGCCTCGCCCTGGCCGCCTCGGCGACGGACGAGACGATCCAGGAGGCGCCCGAACCCGAGGATCCGGCAAGCCGGATCGAGGGCCGGCTCACCACCGGCGAGTTCGCAGAAGCCGCCACGACCGCGTCGGCGAACGACGAGACGATCCAGGAGTCGCTCGAACCCGAGGATCCGGAAAGCCGCATCGAGGTCCAGCTCACCGCCGGCGAGTTCGCGGACGCCGCCACCGCCGCCGAAGCGCTGGTTGACGATGTTGAGGAGACGTCGGGACGCTACGGTTTCGCGCTCAAGCGACCGCTGACGCTGCTCGGCGACGCGTTGCTCGGCATGGGCGACGGACCCGGAGCGCTCGCCGCCTACGATCGCGCCCTGCACGTCGCGCGGGTCAACCGGGGCCTGTTCGACCCGGACCAGGTCGACGTCGTCTACCGCGAGGCGGTGGTGCACGCCACGATGGGCGACCGCGTGGCGGCGGACGGCCGTCACAGTTACGCGTTCAGCGTGCTGCTGCGGGCATACGGCCGCGAGGATCCGAGGCTCGTACCGGGGCTGTTCACCCTGGCCGAATGGCACCAGGAGAATCACCGCGTATTCTCCGCCCGCCGTCTCTTCGACCGCGTGGTCACCATCGCCGCCAGCCAGCTTCCGCCGGGCGACCCGCGGATGATCCGGGCGCTGCGCGGCGTGGCGGCCACGTTCCGCGACGAGCGCTTCCCGCGCAACGTGAGCGCCACGCGCAACCGGGCGGCCATGGCGTCGTACCGCGACACCAACCGCAACCGGGCCGTCGACGTCAACAACTTCGCACCGGGGGAACGCGCGCTCATCACCGTGATCAATCTCCAGCAGGAGAATCCCGACTCCACGAACGGCGACATCGCCGACGGAATGCTGGAACTCGCCGACTGGTACCTGCTGTTCGAGAAATACGAACGCGCCTTCGCACTCTACGAACGCGTGTGGCAGCTCCTCGAGGAGGACACGGCGCGGCGCGACGCGACCTTCGCGGCGCCGACGCCCCTGTACCTGCCCTTCCCGCCGAACCCGAAACTGCCGAGCGATTTGCGCAGGGAACCGCAGACCGGCATCGTGGAACTCGCCCTCGCCGTGAGCGACCGAGGCAAGGTGGAGGAGCTCGACACCGTCCGCTCGGAGCCGGCCGGCCTCATGGACTTCCGGCTGCGCAAGCTCGTGCGCCGGGCACGGTATCGCCCGGCGTTCGTCGACGCCGAACCCGTGGCCGCGGCGGAAGTGCCCGTCGAGTACCGGTTCGTGTACGTTCCGGAGGATGCGGACGAGACCTGACGGCCCGCTCGCGCCGTTTAGGAGCCGTTCAGCCCCGCGTTGGCGACTGAGCGGGGCGTTCCGTATGATGGCGGTCGAGGCAGAAGACAGACCCTGACCATGAACCACACTTCCGGGGTCCACGCCAGCCGTCCGGTGGTCCGCGCCCGGGTCGTGGGGTGGAAGTGCGTCGGCTGGTCGGCACTCCTCTGCGTCGCGGCCTGCTCGTCGCCGGTGAGCATGCCGCCGCCGCCCCGCCCGCCGAGCCCGTCGTCGCCATCGATGCCGTCGCCGTCGATGCCGTCGCCGTCGATGCCGTCGCCGTCGCGGCCTTCGCCGTCCATGCCCTCGCCGTCCATGCCCTCTCCATCGACGCCCTCGCCGTCCATGCCGAGTCCGTCCATGCCGAGCCCGCAAAGCCGGTCGCAGCCGTCGACGCCGAGTCCGTCGATCCCGAGGCCCTCGCAACCCTCGATGCCAAGTCCCCCGAGCCAGTCGTCCGACTCGTCGACCAGTTCGGACTCCTCGAATCCGTCCATCCCGACGCCACCGCGATCGTCGGACCGACAGGGTTCCGATCCGTCGCTCCCGGGCGCCGAACAGTCCGCGGACGCGTCGAACCCGTCACTGCCCGGGCAGGAAGGCGCCGAGGGCGGCCAGGCCGGCGACCGGAACCAGGATGGCGCCATCATCCCCACGCCGGGACAGCCAGACGGGCAAGGGGTCCCCACGGACACCGGCGGCGGACCTCCGGGCGGCGACCCGTCCGATCCCCGTTCCGGCGGCCTCCCCGGACTCCCTGGCGAAGAATACGGGTGGGAGTCGAGCAACGAGGATCCCGGTGACGGGCGGCCCGCCGGCGGTACGCCGCGGTCCGGGACCGAAGGTGAGGACGAGGACGCGCGCCGGACGCCCGGCGGACGCCCCGGCGCGCAGGGGGAGTTCGACGAGGCGATCGGCGTCCTAGACGGCCAGATCCTGGCCGAGAGGGCCGACGTGTACGCGCGCCGGAACGAGACCGCGGGACAGACCGCCCCGCTCCCGGGCGACGGCGCGACGGAACGGGAGCAGTCCGAACAGGCGGGTGGGACCCCGGGACCACCCTCGCCCGGCGTCATGCCGGAAGGCGGTAGCCGCCAGCCGGGCAGACCCGCGCCGCGCGCGATACCGGCGCCCGCGGCGCCCGTGCCGCCCGACGTCGCGGACGCGCGGGACGACGACGTGGTGTGCCGCCAATTGCGGGAAGCCGCGATGGCGGAGACGGACGACGCGTTGCGCGAGGCGTTGTGGGACGAGTATCGGCGCTGCCGGGACGGGTGACCGCCGGCCCGCGTAACCCGGCGCGCACGGTGGTATCGACGCCGCAAATCCGACAGACTCAGGCCATGCAATCCGTGCCGCACCTGACGCGATACCTTCCGTTCCTGCTCGGCGCCGGGCTTGCCGGCTGCGTCAGCGAGACCGTGCGCGTCGTCGACATGACACCGCCCGAGCAGCTCGCCTGGGACGTGCCGGAGGAACAGTTGCTCGACGTCGGCATCGCCGTGTTCGACGCCAACGTGCCCGAGGAGTACGACGAGCAGGTTTCCCTCAACATCCAGCCCGAGGTGCGGCGCGCCGAAGGCAACTACATGGCCTTCTTCTTCAAGAACCTCCTCCAGTCCACGGGCAACTGGGGCGCCGTCCGGGTGGTGCCGCGCCCGACGCACGCGGTCGACCTGACCGTGACCGCGACGATCGCGCACTCCGACGGGGAGAGCCTGAGGCTCCGTGCCCGCGCCGCGGACGCACGCGGCCAGGAGTGGTTCGAGCGCGACTACGAGGCGCTGGCCAGCTCGTACGCCTACGAGGACACCGTCCCGCGCGACATCGACCCCTTCCAGACGGCCTACCGCAACCTGGCGGACGACCTGCTCGCCCACCTCAAGACCCTTTCGCAGGAGGACATCCGCGCGATCCGGGCCACGGCCGAGATGCAGTTCGCGCGCGATTTCGCCCCCGACGCCTTCGCGGACTACGTGGGCACGACGCGCAGGGGGCAGGTGACGATCGAACGACTGCCCGCCGAGAACGACCCCATGCTCGGCCGCGTCCGGCAGATCCGCGAGCGCGAGTACCTCTTCATCGACACCCTCGACGAACACTACGCCACGTTCAGCGCGAGCATGTTCGTCCCGTACCGGAACTGGCGCCACGCGACCTACGACGAAGCCATCGCCTACAAGCGGGCGAAACAGCAGGCCCGCGCCAGGATCATGGCCGGCTCCGCCGCTGTCATCGGCGGGATCGCCGCGCAGACCCAGGCGGACGACATCGTCACCCGCTACGGCGGCCTCGTGAGCATCATCGGGGGCGCCGGGATTCTGAAGACGGCCATCGACAAGCTCGCCGAGGCGAAGGTACATGCCGAGGTCCTGCAGGAACTCGGCATCTCGGCCGAGGCGGAGATCGTGCCCCACACGATCGAGCTGGAAAACCAGACGCTGCGCCTGCAGGGGACGGTCGACGAACAGTACGAGGAGCTGCGGCGCATCCTCAGGAAGGTCTACCTGGAGGAGCTGGGCCTCGCGCTCGGTTCGGATCCGGCGGCAACCGCCGCCGGATCCGTGGAGGGCACCGGGCAAGGCGCGGATCCGCAGGCCGACACGGCCGCCCGAACCGCCGATGACCCAGCCTGATCCCGCCGACCGCGTCACCATCGTTCCCACCACCGCGCCCCTCACCCAGGGGGGGCCGCGGGACCGCGCGCTGTCCCTGCCGTCGGCGCGCACGCTGTCGTTCGCCGCGGTCGTGCTGCTGCTGGCCGGCGTACTCGCCTGGGTGGCGATAGCGCTGCCGCAGAGCATCGAAGCGCCGGAGGCCTTCATCGCGGGCGCGCCCGCGCCGGACGGTACGGCGCCCGCCCGTTCCGGCGAGCCGGGAGTACCGCCCTTCCGGCAACTGGAGCTCGAACGCGCGGAGGCCGACGCGCGCGAGGCGCTCGGCCATTTCGTGGAACTGCAGCGCGCGCTGGAGGAGGACATGAACGTCGAGGCCTGGGGCGGCACGGCGCTGGCCGCCGTCCTCGACCGCGCCGCCGAGGCGGACCGCCTGTTCCTCGAAGGGGACTACGAAGAGGCTCTCGTGGAGTACGCCGGGACCCTTGCGGACCTCGAAGCCGTGCGCGACCGCGGCGAGACGCTGTACCGGGACGCCATCGCCCGTGGCCGCACGGCCCTCGACCAGCGGCGCCCGGAGGATGCGGCCGGTGCCTTCGAAGAAGCGCTGGCGATCCACGCCGACTCGGTGGAGGGGCGCACCGGCAAGGCGCGCGCCGAGCGCCAGCCGGAGGTGCTCGACCTGCTCCGGGAGGCGGAGCGCGCACGGTTGCGGGGGGCGCCGCGGGAAGCCCTCGCCTTCCTGGAGCAGGCGCGGAGCCTCGATCGCCTCACCGCGGGCATCGACACCGCATTGGCGGAGGTGCGCTCGGAGATCGTCCGCGAGGCGCACCGCCAACGCCTGTCGCGCGGGTTCACGGCGTTGGAGCAGGGAGACTTCGACGCGGCCGGGACCGTCTTCGGGGACATCCTGGCCGACCGGCCCGACGATGCGGCGGCGCAGGCGGGACTGGCGCAGACCGAGCGCGAACGCACCATCGCCCGCATCGACCGCCTGCACGAGGAGGCGCGCGAAAGCGAGGACACCGGCGACTGGGAAGCGGCCCTGGCGGCCTTCGAGCAGGTCCTCGGGATAGACGCCAACCTCCAGTTCGCCCGCGACGGCCGCATGCGGCTGCGCCGCCGCGCGCAGGCCGTCCAGGAGATGCGGCACTACCTCGCGGACCCCGCCGCCCTGTCGGAGGACGCCGTGTTCGCGCAGGCAAGGGCGCTGCTCGAACGCGCCCAGGCGGATACCGGCGCCGGCGGGGCCTACCGGGCAACCGTCGAGGAGTTCGGGGCCCTCCTGTCCCGGGCGGAGGTCCCCGTCGAACTCGTCCTCGTCTCCGACAACGCGACCGAGGTGACGGTCTACCGGGTGGGGCGGTTGGGCAGCTTCGAGCGGCGTGCGCTGCAGCTTCGGCCCGGCCGCTACACGATCGTCGGCAGCCGCGCCGGGTGCCGCGACGTGCGCAAGGAGATTGTCCTGGACGCCGGCATGGCGCCCGTCACGATCCGGTGCGAGGAGCGCATCTAGTGCCCCGGTGGGCACCGGCCCCGCTGTCGTGAACGACCCGAACCGCAACACGACGATCGAGCCCGTCCGTTTTCAGCCGACGCCGGTCGACGAGACGCGGCGCAGGCTGCCGCTCACCAAGGGGCGCATCGCGGCCATCGCGGCGGTGCCGGCCGTCGCCTGGTTTCTCTGGTTCCTGTTCACGGCCAAGTCGGTCCGCTTCGACATCGAGCCGGCGACCGCCGAAGTCGAGGTCAGCGGCGGCTTCGAACTGCAGTTCGCCGGTATCCGGCTGCTGCGCCGTGGCGCGTACCTCCTCCGCGCCACGGCGCCCGGCTACCACCCCCTCGAGGTGGTCCTCGACGTGGCGGCGCCGCGCAGCCAGACCTTCACCCACGTCATGACGCGCCTGCCCGGCCGCGTGACCTTCCACTCGGACCCCGCCGGCGCGGCGGTGTTCGTCGACGACACGGCGCTTGGCGAAACGCCCCTGACCGCCGACGTGGCAGCCGGTATCCGCACGGTGACGATGTCCCTGCCCCGCTACCAGGACGCCCACGTCGAAGTCGACGTCGAGGGGCGGGAGGTCGAACAGACCGTGCGCGGCGTCCTCCGGCCCGACTGGGCGGACGTCAGCTTCCCCACCCGCCCGGCCGGCGCCGCGGTACGCGTCGACGGTACGGAGGTCGGCGTTACGCCGGGCCCCGTGCCCGTGCCGAGCGGCGAGCACCGCATCGAGGTGAAGCTCGCCGGCTACAAGGCATGGCGCGACATCCTGAAGGTGCAGGCCGAGGAAACACGCGTGTTGCCCCCGATAGACCTCGAGCGCGCCGACGGACTGGTGAGCGTGCGCTCCTCCCCGGAGGGGGCGGGCATCACCGTGAACGGGACGTATCGCGGCACGACGCCGACGGAGCTGACGCTGACGCCGGGCCGCGAACATCGGCTGCGGGTCTTCAAGATCGGCTACGGCGCCCTGACCCGCAACGTGCGCGTCGCGTCGGGCCGGGAGACCGCGGTCCGCTTCGACCTGCCCGCGCTGACCGGCGAGGTGTCCGTCACCGCGGAACCCGCCGACGCCGAACTCTGGATCGACGGCGCGCTGAGCGGCGGCGTGAACCGCACGGTCACGCTGGCGGCGATGCCCCACGAGATCGAGATCCGGAAAGCCGGCTACGCGGGGTACCGCAAGACGGTCACGCCGCAGCCCGGTCTCGTGCAGGAGGTGAAGGTGCGGCTGCTGACCCTGGAGGAAGCCCGCTTCGCCCGCCTCAAGCCGCGCATCGCCACGGCGCTCGGGCAGGCACTGCTGCTCATGAAGCCCTCGCCGATCCGGCTCGGGGCGTCGCGCCGGGAACCGGGCCGCCGCGCCAACGAAGTGCTGCGCGACGTAGACCTGACCCGCTTCTTCTATATCGCCGAGAAGGAGGTCAGCAACGCCGACTTCCGCCGCTTCGCCCCCGGACACTCTTCGGGCTCCTTCGAGACTTCCGACCTCGACCAGGACGGGCAGCCGGTCGCCAACGTGGCCTGGGCCGAGGCCGCCCTCTTCTGCAACTGGCTCTCGGCGCAGGAGCGCCTCGAGCCCTTCTACGTGGAGGAGTTCGGCAAGGTGGTCGGCTTCGACCCCGACGCGCTCGGCTACCGCCTGCCCACCGAGGCCGAGTGGGCCTGGACCGCCCGGCACGTCGAGGACGGCGCGCCGCTGCTGCGTTTCCCCTGGGGCGAGCGCCTGCCGCCTCCGGACCGGCACGGCAACTACGCCGACCGCGCCGCGACGCACGTTGTCGGCCGCATCATCTTCGGCTACAACGACAACCACATCGTGAGCGCCCCCCCGGGCACCTTCGACGCGAACGCCAGGGGGATCTACGACCTCGGGGGCAACGTCGCCGAATGGGTGCACGACTTCTACGAGATACCGGAGCCCGACCAGCGCCTGAACCCGCTGGGACCGAAGGACGGCGACTACCACGTGATCAAGGGTTCGAGCTGGATGCACGGCGCGATCTCGGAGCTGCGCCTGGCCTTCCGCGACTACGGCGCGGAGGCCCGGCCCGACATCGGCTTCCGTATCGCGCGGTTCGCCGAGTGAGGACGATGCGGCCGCGCCACAGCCTTTTCAGGACCGCCGCGACCGCCGCGCTCTGGCTCCTGGTGGCGGGGACGTGGCCGGCCCTGGCCGGCGAGGCGGAAGCGCCGGCAACGGAGGCGACTTCGGAGGCCGAAACCGAGGAGGGCGCGGAGCGCGCCGAGGCGCCCCCCAGGGAAACGGCCCCGGCGAACGCCAGCGAGGAGAGTCCCGAGGTGTTCATCCCGAGCGAGGACATCTCCGAGGACATCTCGGTCCGGTTCCCGGTGGACATCTGAGGGGGAGCGATGAAGAGAACCCTGCCCTTCGAGTCGATCTACCAGGTCGTCGCCCTGTTCGTCGCGATCATCGTCGTGCACCTGGTGTACGTCACCGTCGTGCGGCCGAACGCGGACGCCATCCTCGCCGTCCGCGCCGAACAGGCGGCGGCCGGCGAGCCGGTGGGCACGGAGCGCTCGCTGTACGTCGTGCTGCGGGACTACGAACAGGAGTCCTGCTTCATCCTCGGGCTGTGGGCGATCGCGATCATCGGCTTCAAGGCGCGAAACTCGCTCAAGGAAAGGCGGCTGCTCGACGCCGAGATCACGCACGTCGGCGAAGGCATGAGCATCCTCCCGGAGGACACCCGGGAATACGCGCGCCCGGTCCAGGCGCTGCCCGTGGAGACGCAGAACCAGCTCCTGCCGCGCGCCGTGCTCGCGGCGCTGCAGCGGTTCGCCTCGACACGCAACGTCCACGACGTCTCGGAAGCCGTGCGCCAAGTCTGCGACGCCGAGTCCGACCGCCTCGACAGCGAGCTCGCCATGGTGCGTTACATCACCTGGGCGATCCCCTCCATCGGCTTCATCGGCACCGTCCGGGGCATCGGCGACGCGCTCAGCCAGGCGTACGAAGCCGTCGGGGGCAACATCGCCGGGGTCACCGAGAGCCTGGGCGTGGCGTTCAACTCGACGTTCGTGGCGCTGGTGATCAGCATCCTGATCCGCTTCCTGGTCGACCAGGTCCAGCTCGTGCAGGAACGGCTGGTCCTCGACATCCAGAACTACTGCGACCGGCGCCTCATTCGCCACATGCAGGTCCGCTGACCGTGTGGGTCCTCGAACTCAACGACGCCGAGATCACCCTGTCCCGGGACGGGACCGTCGCCTACCGGGAACCGGGCGTCGCCTCCCTCGCGGGACGCACCCCCGTGTTCGGCAACGAGGCGCTCGCCACCGCGCGCCTCGACCCGCGGCGCTCCGAGAACCAGTACTTCGCCCGCATGAACGGCGAGCCCGTCCAGGCGACGGCCCCGGGGGTGGCGAACCAGGCCGACCTCGTCTACCGCCACCTCCGCGAGATCGCGCAGGGAGCCGACCTCGACGGAGCGGCCGTGCATCTGGTCGTGCCGAGCACGAGCACGCCCGATCAGCTCGGACTGTTGCTGGGCATCGCCCGGGAAGCGGGGCTCGAAGTCGCGTCGCTCCTCGACGCGGCGGTGGCCGCCGCGTGCACCGCCTCGCTGCCGGCGCAAGCGCGCCTCCTCGACGTCTCCCTGCACCGTGCGTCCGTAGCGACCCTCGCGTGCGAATCGACCGTGCGCCGCGTTGGCGCCGAAGAGATCGCGGAGGCGGGTCTGCTGCGCCTGCTCGAGGGCTGGGTGGATGCGGTGGCCGACCGTTTCGTCGCCGAGACCCGCTTCGACCCGTTGAGCATCGCCGCGGCGGAGCAGCAGGTGTTCGACCAGATCTACGCCGCCGTCGCGAGCGCGTCGAACGGCGCACCGACCGAGCTGACGGTCGAGGTGGCGCATCGCGGCGACACGCGCACCGTGGACCTCCCGCTGTCCGCGCTCGCAGCGAAGTCCGCCCAGCGTTACGAAGTCCTGGCCCAGCACATCGGGGCGCCGACGACGCTCGCGCTCACGCGCCGGGCGCAGCGGCTGCCAGGCCTCCCGTCGCTGCTCGAGGGAGTCGGCCACACGGTGGTGCGGCTCGACGTCGAGGCGTCCCGCACCGGTGTGCGGGCGTCCGCGGACTCCCTCGAGGCCGGTGACGGCGTCAGCTTCGTGTCCGCCGTGCCCACGCCGCGTCGCGCGGTCCCGACTCCAGCTACCGAAACCGCAACCGGCACGCACCTCCTGTGCGGCGCCGTCGCCGTGCCTCTCGGCGACCGGTTCGACGCCGCCGAACACCCCGAGGCCAGCGATCTCGGCGCGACGTTCCGCATCGAGCGGCGGGAGGACGGTCACCACGTCCTGCGCAACGGCGACGTCCCCGTATCCCTGGACGGCATGCCCGTGGCACACGAGGCCACGGTGGCCCCGGGCGCGGTGATCGAGTCCCGCGGGCGGGCGTTCCGCATCGTGCGGGTGATCGAGGACTGAGGGCATGGCCAGGAGGCGCCGCTTCAACGCGTTCTCGCTCTCCTTCCTGGACGTCATGTCCTGCGGCTTCGGCGCGGTCGTCCTGATCTTCCTCATCATCGAGCACTCGACCGACGACGACGTGCGCGCGGTGAGCCGCGACCTCCTAGCGGAGATCCGGCTGCTCGACTACGAGATCGAAACCGGGCGTCCGGACCTCACCGTGCTGCAGGAGCGCATCGAGGAGATCAAGCGCCAGATCGCGGAGGCGCGGCGGGCCCGGATGACGATCGTCGAGGACGCCGAACGCAAGCAGGACGAACTCGACGACCTCGAGGCGCTCACCATCGCCGCGCGCGAGAGCCTGGAAGAGCTCGAGACGGATGTCGAGACCCGCGAGGAAGAGGTCGAGCGCTTGCGCGCGATCGAGGAAGAGAACGCCGGGCGCTCGACCATCTTCGTGGAGGGCGAGGGAGACCGCCAGTACCTCACGGGCCTGTTCGTCGGCGGGTCGCACATCCTCATCGCCCTGGACGCGTCCGCGAGCATGCTCGATGCGAGCCTCGTCAACGTCATCCGGCGCCGCAACATGCCGGTCGAGCGCCAGTTGCGGTCGCCCAAGTGGCAGCGGGCGGTGCGCACGGTGGAGTGGCTGACGGCGCAGGTGCCCATCGACAGCCAGTTCCAGATCGTGCGCTTCAACACCGCGGTCGAGTCCGCGCTCCCTTCCGAGGCGTGGTACGACACCACGGACGCCAACGTCATGTCCGACGCCATCGAGGCGCTTGGCGAGCAGCCGCCCACCGGCGGCACGAGCCTCGAGAACCTGTTCGACGCCATGGGGCGGATGGACCCCCTGCCGGACAACGTCTTCCTGATCGTCGACAGCCTGCCCACCCAGGGCGCGAGCGCTCCCCGGCGCGCGACGGTCACCGGGCGCCAGCGGATGTCGCACTACGGCGACGCGTTGAAGCTGCTGCCCCCCAACGTCCCCATCAACGTCATCATGTTCCCGATGGAGGGCGACCCGCTGGCGTCGGCGGCCTACTGGTCCCTGGCGCAGAACACGGGGGGCGTGTACATGTCCCCTTCCGAGGACTGGCCGTGAAGACGCGCACGCGACGCGAGGTGGAGGAGTTCAGCCTGTCCTTCCTCGACGTCATCTGCTGCGGCTTCGGCGCCATCGTGCTGCTGCTCATCATCACCAAGACGGTCGAGCCGCTGGCCCTGGAACTCGTCAGCGTCGATCTCGACGGCCAGGTCGCCGCCAAGCGCGAGTCGGCGCACCAGATCCGCGGGGAGATCCAGGTGCTCGAGCGGCAGATGTCGGACGAGCAGCGCCAGCTCGAGGAGGACTTGCGCGAGCTGGCCCGCGCCCGGCGCGAACTCTCGGAGATCCTTGGCGAGTTCGCCACCACCTCCGAGGAGGCCGACATCCAGGCGGTGGAGCGCAGCCGCCTCGCCGCCGCGCGCCAGACGCTGACCGAGGAGATGACCCGCCTGCTCGGCGCCGGCTTCGAGCGGCAGGACCGCGTCATAGGCGGCATCACGGTCGACTCCGAGTACATCATCTTCGTGATCGACACCTCGGGCAGCATGCAGAGCTGGGCTTGGGGGTCCGTGGTGCGCAAACTCGGCGAGACGCTGGCCATCTACCCCGACGTCAAGGGCATCCAGGTGTTGAGCGACATGGGCGACTACATGTTCCCCAACTACCGCGACCGCTGGATACCGGACTCCCCCACCCGCCGCGAGGCGATCATGCGCCGGCTCGAGACCTGGGCGCCGTTCAGCGACTCGAGCCCCGTCCAGGGCATTGAGCGGGCGGTTTCCACGTTCTGGGCGCCCGACAAGAAAATCAGCATCTACGTGTTTGGCGACGACTTCGCCCGCGGCCACACCGTGGAGGAAGTCGTCGACACGATCGACCGGATCAACCGTGCGGACGAGACCGGGGAGCGCCTCGTGCGCATCCACGCGGTCGGCTTCCCCGTGATCTTCCAGGCGGCGCCGCGGCAGCAGCAGTCCGCCTATCGCTTCGCCGCGCTCATGCGCGAACTGACGTACCGGAACAACGGCACGTTCGTGGGGCTGGGGGTCGATTCGCTCCACTGAGCCGGGCGGCCTCCCGAAGGCGGTTTCAATCTGAAATAGACCGTTGCTGTTCGTATCAAGTTGGAGTTAGACTACTCGCACTTTCGTCCTGCCTGCGGCGACAGGCGGGTCGCGGAGGAAGAACGAGGCGGCCGACGGGAGAGGGCCTCCTCCTCCCGGACCGGGTAGACCCGGACGGGGACCGCCGGGATTCCGCCATCGCCGCGATCTCCCTTCGTCCCGGGCGAATCACACTCGGGCATTACCAGACGTAGTCCGGTTCGCCCTGACTGACCAATCCCACGCTGAAGTCCGCCTGACCGTAGACGCTCCAAGGCGCGCCGCCGTTCAGGTTCGGCAGGCTCAGAGACTTGCCAACGTCTGCGTCAGAACCGCCCCGCGCTGACATAGAACTCGAGCAACGCCAGCTTGTCCCCCGCCGACAGCGTGTCGTAGTGCTTCTTCGTCCGGTCGGTCACGATCTGCGCCATGTCGGTCTCGGACCCGTCGTCGAGGGCGACGGTGCGGGGCTGGCGGAATCCCAGACGGTAACTGTCCAGCAGATCCATGGTCGCGAATTCGGAAAAGCCGCCGACGGACGGCATGTCCGGCTGATCGCTCCGGCCGCGGTGACCGTGGCACTCCGCACACTCGCGCTCCGCGATCTGCTCGCCGGTCTCGGAAGCTGCGAGCGGCACGGGACTCAAGAAGGTTAGCCCGACTTCCGCAACTCAGCGTCAAAACGCTCGCAACTGATTGATTTTTGGTTGACGAAGGCAAAAGGTCGGCACTACAAGGTGCCGTTCGGGAGGAGTCCCGGCGGGCGCTCTAGGCTGGGATTCGAGGCGCCGGCTGTTCCGGCAGTCGCAGCTTGAGTTGATCGAGAAGCAGTTGGTGGTCGCGCGTCGGCTGCGTATGGCGCGGCAGCGTCAGGTGTCGCCCGTCCGCGGTCGGCAGATGGATGTCCACCATCCGCAGGGTGGCGCGGCGTCAGCCCCGGCGCGCACGGCCGCGCCGGATTCTTCAAGGTGACGTGCAGGCGGTGGGCGACGAAGGCGACGAAGATGTGCGCCTCGATGCGTCGCTCCCGTTGGTGGAACACCGGACGGATGGCGAGATCGTGCTTGAGTTCCTTGAAGGCCTGCTCGATCTCCGAGAGTTGCATGTGGTGGCGCCACAAGGTCGCGGGGTCTTCCGCGGTCAGGTTGGAGCGCAGCAGGTGGCGGCCCTCGCGGCGCCGGGCGCGACGCAGCCGGTCGCGGCGCAGCGCGAACGTGAAGGTGTCCGGGGTCACGTCCTCGTCGGCCGCGGGCGCGTGGAGCTCGACCAGATGCCAGGCGCGCCCCGCGTCCTTCTTCGCGGCGCCGAGCTTGAGCAGCAGTCGTCGCGCTTGAGCGACTGGCCGCGCAGTTCGTGCAGCCGGCGCCAGAGCCGCTTCAGCCGCCGCCGCCGCATGCCGCGCTCCTTGAGGATCCGCGCGCGGCTCTGCGCCAAGATGTAGAGTTCGCCGTCCTCCGTCAGCAGCTTCACCTCGACCGACTCGCGCACCGTCTGCCAGGGCTGTCCCGGGAACGCCTTCTCCAGCTTCGTCAAACGGCCCTTGGGGGTGCCGACCAGATTAGTGCACCGGCGCCCTCCCCGTCGCGCATCGCCGCCAGTGTCTCCTCGGTGGGAATGCCCCGGTCCATGATCCACACCCGGTCCGAGCGGCCGTACTGCGCCTCGATCTTCGCCAGGAAGTCCGCCAGCGTGGTCTTGTCGCTGGTGTTGCCCGGCATCACCTCGTACGCCAGCGGAAAGCCCCGCGGGGTCACCACCAGCGCGATCACCACCCGCACGCAGTCCGGCCGCTTGTCGCGGCTGTGGCCGAACCGGCGCTTGTCGTCGAACGGCGGATCGCTCTCGCAGTGCCGCGTCCGAGGCCGATGGGAACAGCGGCACCAGGTGGGTCCCGGAGCTGGATGCGTTGCTGGTCGCAAAGGCTGGTGACCATCCATCATGGGCGACCGCCTCGTCCCTGTCGTCACCGAAACCCGAGGAAGACCCGAGCACACCCCCCAGCGACCGCGACCGGAATACGCCACCGTCACTCGAACCGAGCCAGTTCTGGCTCTGCAGTGGGGGACTGACGAACTCGTCCGCCGAGGTGAACCCCTGCAGCGCGCGGCGCACATCGTCGTCCGTCACCACCGGACAGCTCAGTTCCACCGCCGGCGCACTCGGCGTCGACGCGTACATCGTGTCCGGCATGCGCGCATGCGCCGCCGAACGGCGGCGTTCGGACTCCCAGCGGAACCGCGCGACGCGGGCGCGCTCCGCCTCCTGCGCCTGGCGCGCCGCGGACAGCGCCTGCTGGCGCTCCAGGTGCGGGTGACGGTCTTGGGCGGAAGACGGGACGGTCACGACGCCGGCCAGCCCGGCTGACATCGCCCACCACGCAACTCGCACGAGCAATCGCACAGACTGCCCCCACTCCGAGTGTGCATACTGTGCCGACGATGCCAACTATTCAAATGGATAGTCGTTATACATGGTCCGTGCGCAAGGTCCACGTCCCCGGGGACGTGCCATACTCACTCGATGCGGTTCTTCAACACGACGGGCCCGGTGGTTGCGGCGGACCATTACTGCATCCCGCCGCTCGCGCGCCTGGACCCGCAGGAGGTCGTCGGCCTCGTTCGCGACAAGCGCTACTTCGTCCTGCACGCGCCGCGCCAGACGGGCAAGACCTCCACGCTGTTGGCGCTGCGTGACCTGCTCAACAGCGGCGCCGTGGGCGAGTATCGTTGCGTGTACGTCAACGTCGAGGCCGGGCAGGCCGCGCGCGAAGATACGGAACGCGCCATGCGCGCCGTCCTGGGCAGTCTCGCCTCCGGTGCGCGTTCGACGCTGGGCGATGGCTTCCTCGGCGGAATCTGGTCGGGCGTGCTCGCCGAATTCGGGCCGGACGGCGCGCTGGACGAATCGTTGAGCCGTTGGGCGGAAGTCGACCCCAGACCGCTGGTGCTGCTCATCGACGAGATCGACGCGCTTATCGGCGACACGCTCCTGTCGGTGCTGCGCCAGCTCCGCTCAGGATACGTACGCCGGCCGGGGGGATTCCCGCAGAGCGTAGTGCTGTGCGGCGTACGCGACGTGCGCGACTACCGCATCCATTCCGCGGCGAGCAACGCGGTCATCGCAGGCGGCAGCGCCTTCAACATCAAGGCCAGGTCGCTCCGGCTCGGCGACTTCTCGCGAGAAGAGGTCCGGGCATTGCTGGCCCAGCATACCGAGGACACCGGCCAGACGTTCGTGGCCGAGGCTCTCGAGGCGATCTGGCACCGCACCCGCGGTCAGCCGTGGCTCGTGAACGCGCTCGCCGACGAGGCCTGTTTCCGCAACGACGCGGGCAGGAACCGCCGCCGCGCCATCACGCTCGACGCTGTCCTCGAAGCCCAGGAACGGATCATCGAGCGCCGCGAGACGCACCTCGACCAGCTCGCCGACAAGCTCCAGGAGGACCGCGTCCGCCGGGTTATCCAGCCGCTGCTGAGCGGCGGCGACGAGCGCGAGTTCTCCACCCGGGACCTGGAGTACGTGCGCGACCTGGGGCTGGTCGCCACCACCGATCCGCTCTGCATCGCGAATCCGATCTACGCCGAAGTCGTGCCGCGCGAACTGACCTACGCCGCGCAGGCCGGGCTGGTCGAGGACGCGGCCTGGTACGTCGACGCGGACGGCACGCTGGACCTCGAGAAGCTGCTCGCCGCGTTCCAGGAGTTCTTCCGCGAGCACTCGGAACACTGGATGGAGCGGTTCGACTACCGCGAGGCCGGACCGCAACTGCTCCTGCAGGCGTTCCTGCAGCGCATCGTCAACGGCGGTGGCCGCATCGAGCGTGAGTACGGGCTCGGCAGGGGGCGCACCGACCTCCTTGTCGTCTGGCCAAAGGGCGACGAGACGCAGCGGCTCGTCATCGAGTGCAAGGTGCTACATCAGCGCCGGAGCCTGGACCGAACCGTGCAGGAAGGCCTTGAGCAGACGGCCGGCTACATGGACCGCTGCGGGGCCGACGCCGGCCACCTGGTGATCTTCGACCGCGACGCGGGCAAGCCCTGGCGCGAGCGGCTGTTTCAGCGGCGGGAATCCGTAGGAGATCTGCAGATTGTCGTGTGGGGGATGTGAGCGGGCGGACCGTTCGCCGCCGGTCCTTGAGACAAGACGTGCGCCTGCACCGGCGCTCTGTATGCCACTGCCGCGGCTCTTGCTGCCAGAGGGATCGGCGTCGTGCTGCTGGACCCGCAGGGCCTGATGCCACAACAACTGCCAGCGCGCTGGTCCGCCAGCGCCCACGAGGAGGCGGGACTCGCCTGTGCCGAATACCATCGGATTCACGCGGCAACCGACCCGGTACGCGCGAAGGCGACCCAGACGTCGTGGGATTGGCGGCCGCGGGTAACGTCGTCTCCTTCGCCCGCGCCGCGGTGACACACACGCCCCAGTGGGACCTCCGCCAGCGTTCCCGGCTGACAGCGTTTTCCAATGAGATTGTGAGCCTGAACGTGGCGTGGGCGCTGGGCGCGCGGATTGCCGGTTCGGACGTATGTGTGTGTCGGCATCCTAGGCCGCGTGGGGGGCTTGCGGCAATGCTCTGGGTTGCCGTATCTGGGCGGGTTGGTGAGAAGGTCACCCAAGAACGGGGCGACGACGCCTGGTGCGCGCCGCCCGCTTTTGAAGCGGGCGGGCGGCGCGCCGAGCACGGTCCTTGATTCGGGCGACGGGGATCTTGAGGGAGAGCGTCACGCCGCCGAGATGTTGGCCTGGGCGATGGTCCGCAGCAGTTCGTCGCGGGCGCGGTTCGCCTGGCGGTTCGCCTCGAGGTCGGACACCGCGAGGGCGGCGCTGTCGAGTTCGGCGAAGGTCACACCGGGCTTGAGGAAGCGCTCGGCGTGCGGCAGCGACTTGAGCTTCTCGTAGGGTGTCGCGACATCCTGGCGGCGGTAGCGTCGGCGCACCTTGCCCTTGCCGTCGCGGACCTCGGTGGCGAACAGGCATGGGTGGTGATAGTTCAGGTACGGCGTCAACACGTCCCTGGCGAAGGTGTTGACCTGAGGCGCGAAGCGCTGCGGGATATGGTCGTGGCCGAACCACTTGCGCACCACGCTGGCATTCTTGCCCTCGACCAGGGCGTTGTCGTTGGAGTGCCGCGCGCGCGACCTCGTGAAGTCCGGCACGTGCAGCTTGTTGAGCATGGCCGCGACGGTGTGGTTGACGTACTCGGAACCGTTGTCGGCGTGGAAGCCGACCACCACGAACGGCAACGTGATCAGCATCTCCTCCAGCACCGGAACCAGGAACGCCTCGGAGATCGCGGCCACGGCGCCGAGGTGCTCGAACTGGGTGACCTCGTCGATCAGGTTGATGTGGTAGACGCCCTTGACGCGGTCGCGGTCGCCCTGGTGCACAGTGTCCACGCGCACATGGCCGGGCTTGCCGTCGGGCTCCGGCCGTCGCCGTTCGCCGATCCGCACCGTCGTCGGCCGCGTGTGCCGGAAGGTCGTGCGCCGCGTGCGGTAGGTCTTCGAGCGCCGCAGGTTGTACAGGTGCGACGGGGACAGTCGCGCCAGGCGCTCGAAGCGCGCATCGCCGAACACCTCGTACTCCCGGCGCAGCACCGCGCACGCCGCGGGACCGCAGAGCTGGCCGCCGATCTCGTCGGCCTCGGCCAGCAGGCGGATGTCCGCCGCCGTGTACACCCGCGCGAACGGCCGCCCACTGTTCGCCCCGCGACGGTCCTCGACCCGGCCCGTCGCCCGGTACTGGCCGATCAGACGGGTCACCTGGGCGCGCGACAGCCCCGTCGCCTTGCCCAAGAACTCGCGCACCGTGCCCTTGCCGGCACGGCCCAGCGCATCGTAGTCCAGACGCACCAGCGTGCGGCGCACGAACCCGTACGCCTCCTCCCGGTCCAGCGGCCTGAAGCCCACTTCCTCGTTGCCGTCGAGAAAGCCCCTGATCTGCTCCAGCGAGTGGAGCCGTTCGGTCCGAAGCGTCACGATCATCCTCCGAATGATCGTCCGAACCGAACGCCTCAGGCTCACCTAGCGTTGGAAACCCGGGCGCCCTTCAGGCTCACATAGCGTTGGACAACTCTCTGACTTGACCCTCGTGCGGATTCTCTGCACAGTGAGGCCGCAACAGGAGAGGACGATGCGAAACCCGCTTCCCGCCGGGATCCTGACCGCATGCTTCGTTCTAGGCGGGTGCGGCGGTGCGAACGTCCTGGTGGAAACCACCGTGCCCACGCCGCTGGTCGAGCCCCTGCCCCTGACGATGGGCGTCCACTTCGACGCCTCCCTCACCGACTACGTGCACGAGGAGGACCTCGAGCTGTACGGCAAGTTCCGTATCGAACTCGGTTCGACGCAGGTGCCCGTTTTCGAGCGCGTGTTCGACGCCATGTTCGCCCGCACCGAGCGCATGGAGTCCCTCGATGCGCCGAGCGCCGGGGTCGATGCAATCATCGTTCCCGTCGTCGAGGAACTGCAGTTCTCGATCCCCGCCCAGACGCGCAGCGACTTCTTCGAGATCTGGATCAAGTACAAGATCGACATCCACGCTCCGAACGGCGAACTGCTCGCAAGCTGGCCCCTGCCCGCCTACGGAAAGAGCAACTCGAGAAACTTCGGGTTCATGGAGTCTTCCAGCGACCTCGGCCTCAACGAAGCCACCATCTGGGCGCTGCGGGACGCGGCAGCCCACTTCGCGTTCTACTTCCCCCAGGCGCCCGAGATCAGGACGCTCACCGCCCGGGCCGCGCCGGCGAGCGGATGACGCGCGGCGCCGCATTCGGAACGCTCCTGGCCATCGCCGCCCTGGCGAGCGTGCCGGGTTGCGTCACGGCGACCGTACAGGAGGTGCGCGAAGGCAGCACCGGCATCAGCGCGGACGAGTCCATCGTGGTCCTCGGTCGCAAGCACAAGACGCGTGGCGAGACGGAGACCGGCTTCGTCGACTGCGTGAGCCGCGCCGTCGCCGGCGGCCGGGACTTCGGCGTGATGTCCGAGAGCGACTTCGTCGACGCGACGTTCCCCTGGTTCGAGCCGCGCACGGCCCCCCTGGACGTCGACGATTTCTCGCAGGTCGTCGCCCACCCCCTGGTGTCCGAACGCATCCGCGAGATCGGCGTGCGGTACCTGGTGTGGATCGAGGGCACCACGCAGCGCACCAGCGAAACGGGCACGGTCAACTGCACGATGGTGAGCGGCGGCATCCCCGCGTGCTTCGGCTTCCTGTCGTGGGAGAACGACTCGAACTACGAGGCGTCGGTGTGGGACGTCCGCCATGGTGTCAACGTCGGCCGGGTCCGCTCGGAGGCCGTGGGCACGAGCTTCATTCCGGCCCTGGTGGTGCCGATTCCCATCGTCGCGCGCGTGCGCCAGGGCGCCTGCAACAGCCTGTCCGACCAGTTGCGGTCGTTCCTGTCGGACGAAGCGGAAACCTAACCCGCGGCGCCCGCGCCGTTCCGCACCTCCAGCACCTCGCCGCAGACGCGCCCCGGGTCCGAGGCGTACCACTCGGTCAGTTCCACCTCCCAGCGCCTTGAGCAGCGCTCGGCCAACTCGTAGAAGGTCGTGCGGCCCGGATCCGCGATCACGATCCGCGGCACGCCCCCGCGCATGGCCCGGTTGACGAGATGGGTCATCGGCTTCACGAGGCGTTCCCAGAAACAGACGTCCGAGGCGATCAGCAGGTCCTCCTCGCCCAGGCGGCGCGTGGTCAACCGTTCCAGGGGGCGGTGCAGCGGGGCCACCTTGACGTCGTTGAGTCCGGCCAGCAGCGCCAGGAACGGAAAGACATCGCCGTCGAAGTCGACCCCCGTCGCCCGCGCCTGGAAGGTCTTGGCGCAGTAGACGGCCGCGCTGCCCCACCCGCAGCCGATCTCCATGATTCGCGACCGCTTGCGGGGCGGCCGGTGCTGCAGGTAGTCCATGAGGACAAAGCTTGACTGCCAGGTGCGGTGCCCGTGCGAGGTGGGCGTGTAGCGCTCCCTCAAGCCCCGGATCAGCCGGTGTTGCGCCCCAAGGAGGTAGATGCCGTACGCCTGGTACACGTGCTCCTCGGGCATCTGTTCGAGTTTGGGCATGACGGCGGTCAGGTCGGCGGGACGAGGCGTCGCGGTAGTGTGCCGGGGACGGCTCGAACGCGTCAACGCGGTCGGGCCACGCGTCGCGGTCGCGCCAGGCACGCCCCTTCTGGAACACTACGCGCTGCAGGGCGAACCCGCCCGCACCGGGAAGGGACGGAGACAGCAAGTTGACAGCAACGATCGACGGGGCGCGCCCCCTGGGCCCGAAGGCGGCGCTCCCGGGCCGCGATGCCTGAGACCCGTACGCAGGTTGCCATCATCGGCGGCGGACCGGCCGGCCTGCTGCTTTCGCAGCGGCTGCACCTCGAGGGCATCGACTCCCTCGTGCTGGAACGACAGTCCCGCGCCCATGTGCTCGGCCGCATCCGGGCCGGCCTCCTCGAATGGGGCTCCGTGGAAGTGCTGCGGGACTCCGGCGTGGGGGCGCGGATGGACCGCGAGGGTCTCGAGCACGACGGGTCGGACATCGTCTGGGGGGGCGCCCACCGGCTCACCATGGACACGCGCCGCTTCGCGGGCCGGCCGATGATGGCCTACGGGCAGACCGGCCTCACGGAAGACCTCTACCGTGCCCGGGACGCCGGCGGCGGGGTCGTCCTCGACCGGGTGGAGGACGTCGTCCTGCACGACCTCACGAGCGCGACGCCGTCGGTGACCTATGCGCGCGACGGGGCGCGGCACCGCGTCTCCTGCGACTTCGTCGCGGGCTGCGACGGCTTTCACGGGGTCTCCCGGCAGGCGATCCCGGCCGCGCAACGGCGCGAGTTCGAGAAGACCTACCCGTTCGGCTGGCTCGGCATCCTGTCCGAGACGCCGCCGCTGCCGGAACTCATCTATGCCAACAGCTCCCGCGGCTTCGCCCTCGCCTCGCAGCGCGGGCCCGCGATGGCGCGCTACTACGTCCAGTGCCCCCTCGACACGGACCTCGAGGACTGGCCCGACGAGCGTTTCTGGGAGGAACTCAAGGCGCGCTATCCGGCCGCGCTGGCCGACGCCATCGTGACGGGTCCGTCGATCGAGAAGTCGATCGCGCCGCTACGGAGCTTCGTGTCGGAACCGATGTCCTGGGGCCGGCTGTTCCTCGCCGGGGACGCCGCCCACATCGTGCCGCCCACGGGGGCGAAGGGGCTCAATCTGGCCATCTCGGACGTCTTCTATCTCTCGCGCGCCCTCGGCGCGCACTATGGCGCGGGCGACGATGGCTACCTCGTGTCTTACTCGGATACGGCGCTGCGGCGCGTCTGGGGCGCGGCCCGCTTCTCGTGGTGGCTGACAGGACTCCTGCACCGCTTTCCGGACCAGGGCGCCTTCGACCTGCGCGCCCAGGAACAGGAACTGCAGCACATGGCCACGTCCGAGGCCTACATGACGGCGGTCTGCGAGCAATACGCCGGCCTGCCGCTCGACGATTGAACAGAGCAAGGGAGCGAAGACATGAGCAAGCGCACCACCGTCCCGACGGTCCGAGCGCTGGTGGCGGCCGGACTGGCGTGCATTGCCGCGCACGGGGCCGAAACGCCGGCGAAGACCGACGCTGAACGGCTCCTGGAGACGCGGCAGTCCGAGTTCGAGCAGGCCGTCATCGAGGTCGCCGAGGGGGTCCACACCGGGGTCGGGTTCGGCGTCTCGCCGAGCTCGATGATCGTCGGCGACACGGGGGTCGTGATCGTCGACACGCAGATCGACGCCCGGGCCGCCACGGGCGCCCTCGCCGCCTTCCGCGAAATCACCGACCTTCCCGTCGCCGCCATCGTGCTCACCCATGGGCACATCGATCACACCGGGGGTCTTCCCGTATTCGCGGCAGAGGGAACGCCCGAGATCTGGGCCGGCGCCGAGTTCGGCCACGAGAGCCGCTGGGGGGCCGAAGCCGGCCTCACCGTGACCCGTGTGCGCGGCGCCCGGCAGGCAGGGTTCTTGCTCCCGCCGGGACAACGCATCAACAACGGCGTCGCCAGGGCCTACCGACCGGAACGCGTCGGGCCGGCGTCCGCGCCGCGCGTGTCTCCGACGCACTTCCTCACGGAGCCGCGCCGGACACTCGACATCGCCGGCATCCGGCTCGACCTCGTGGCCGCGCCCGGCGAGACGGCCGACCAGCTCTACGCCTGGTACCCCGAGCGCGAAGTGCTTTTCGCCGGCGACAACTTCTACAAGTCCTGGCCGAATCTCTATGCGATCCGGGGCACTGCGTACCGGGATGTCCGCGCCTGGGCGGGGAGCCTGGACGCCATGCTGGCCGAGGACCCGGCCCACCTGGTCGGCGGACACACAAGGCCCGTGCTCGGCCGCGAGCGCGTGCGGGAGGTGCTCACGAACTACCGGGACGCGATCCGCTCCCTCTTCGAACAGACGATCGCGGGCATGAACCGGGGCCTGACGCCGGACCAGCTGGTCGAGGCCGTCAAGGTGCCCCCCCACCTCGAGAACCTCGACTACCTCCGCCCCTACTACGGCCACCCGGCCTGGGCGGTGCGGTCGATCTTCACGGGATACCTCGGCTGGTTCGACGGCAACCCGACTTCGCTCTTCCCGCTGTCTCCGGCCGAGGAGGCGACGCGGGTGGCCGCGCTTGCCGGCGGCGTCGACATCCTGCGCGAACGCGCGATCGCCGCACTGTCCGACGACCCCCAGTGGACCGCCGAACTCTGCGACCGTCTGCTGGCCCTGGATCCGAACGACACCGCCGCGATGGAGCTCAAGGCGGATGCCCTGGAAGCCCTCGCGCGCCCCCTGCTCACCGCCACGGGCCGGAACTACTACCTGACGGCCGCGATGCAGTTGCGCGCACGGGCCCGGGGGGAGACCCCGAGGCCCCCGCGATGAGGCTGCGCTGGAGCGCCGCGCTGGCCGTGATGGCGTTGTTCCTGCTCCTGACGATCGGCATACCGGTCTGGCCGGCGTTCCTGGCGCTGCCGCTCGCGGGTCCGGTCAACCTCGGCATGGCCGTGTACGCCGTGCTCCTGGTCGGCACGCCCATCCTCGCGTTCGTCTACCTGTACCTGCGCCAGCGCGACGGGCGCTGACGTGACGGCGATCGCCTGCTTCGTGGCCGTGGTCCTCGTGACCGTCGGCTTCACCGCGGTCGCCGCGCGGCGCACCCGGAGCGCCGCGGACTTCTACGTCGCCGGCGGCCGGATCGGCGGCTTCCAGAACGGCCTCGCCATCGCCGGGGACTTCATGTCCGCCGCCACCATCCTCGGCATGTCGGCCATCATCTTCTCCGCCGGCTTCGACGTGGTCATCTACCTCGCCGCCCCGATCGTCGCGTTCCTGATCGTCATCCTGCTGGTGACGGACAAGCTCAAGGAACTCGGGCGCTACACGTTCACGGACATCGTCTGCGCCCGCCTCCAGGAACGACCGCTGCGCATCCTGGCCGCGGTCACGACCCTGGCCTTCTCGGTGATGTACCTGATGGTCCAGGTGGTCGGCGCCGGCGCGCTGATCGAGGTGCTGTTCGGCATCCGCTACGCGTGGGCGGTCGTCATCGTGACCACGCTGATGGTGCTCTACGTCGCCGTGGGCGGCATGCTGGCGACGACCTGGGTACAGATCGCCAAGGCGGCGCTGCTGGTCGTGGGGATCGTGGTCCTCGCGCTATTGGCCCTGGCCCGCTTCGACTTCGACTTCGCGCGGCTGTACGCGGAGGCCGACAGCCTGCACGGCCCCGGAGGCTATCTGACGCGGCCAGGCGGGCTCGAACTCTCAACGCTGTCGGCCCTTTCTCTCGGCGTCACCCTGTGTCTCGGCCTGGGCGGGTCGCCCCACATCCTGATGCGCTTCTTCACCGTGCCCGACGCCGCGGCCGCGCGGCTGTCCGCGGCGGTGGCCCTCGGCGCCATCGCGATCGTCAACCTCGCCATCTTCTTCGTGGTCGGCGTCGCCGCCGTCGCCCTGGTCAAGGACAACCCGGCCTACCTCGATGCGTCCGGGCAGGTGGCCGGCGGTACGAACATGGTCAGCGTGCACCTCGCCCAGGCGGTGGGCGGAGACGTCTTCTTCGGCATCATCGCGGCGGTGGCGTTCGCCACGATCCTGGCGGTCGTCGCCGGGCTCACCATCGCCTCGGTCTCGGCCATCTCCCACGACCTCTACGCCCAGGCCATCCGCCGCGGCGCCGCGAGCGAACGCGAACGGCTGCGCGTGTCCCGCATCGCGACGGTGGGGCTCGGCGTCGGCGTGGCGTTCCTCGGCATCCTGTTCGAGAAGCAGAACATCGCCTACCTCGTTTCGCTCACCCTGGCGATCGCGGCGTCGACCAACTTCCCGCTGCTGATGCTCTCGATGTACTGGCGTGGCTTCACGACCCGCGGTGCGATCGCCGGAGGGATCGTGGGGCTCGGCACGGCCATCGTCCTGATGGTGCTCGGACCGGCGGTCTGGGTAGGCGTACTGGGCAACGCCCAACCGATCTTTCCGGAAGCCTATCCGGGCCTGTACGCGATCCTCGCCGCTTTCGGAACGATGTTCCTCGTCTCGCGGCTCGACCGCTCGCCCCAGGCCGTCCTCGATCGCGAGCGGTTCGTGGTGATGGGCGCCTGAATCAGGAGGCGTTCTCGAGGATCAGGTGCCCGAAGGCCGTGTTCGAGGCGGGCACATGGTAGTGGCGGTGGACTTCCCGGACGCGCTGTTCGAGGGCGCCACGCATGACGAGCCACATGACCAGTTCGATGGCCTCCGTCCCGGCGTCCCGGATGTACTCGAGGTGCGGGATGCGGGCGAGACCCTCCGGGTCATGCACCATGCCGTCGAGGAAGCGCGCGTCGAAGTCGCGGTTGATGAGCCCGGCGCGCGGCCCCTGCAACTGGTGGCTCATGCCGCCGGTGCCCCACACCTGCACGTCGAGGTCCTCGTCGAACGATTCGATGGCTCGGCGGAGGGCCTTCCCGAGGGCGTAGCAGCGTTGTCCCGAGGGCGGCGGATACACGATCACGTTGACGGCGAGCGGCACCACCCGGACGGGCCAGGCTTCGGGGCGGTCGAACATGACGGTCAGGGGCACGGTGAGGCCGTGGTCCACGGGAACGTCACCGACGGAAGTGAGATCGAAGCCTTCCTCGATGGCGGACTGGCGCACATGCCAGGCAACGTCCGGCGCGCCACGCACGTTGGGGATCGGGCGGCGCCCCCAGCCCTCGTCGGCGATCTCGAACTCCTCGCCACAAGCGATGGCGAAGGTTGGCACCAGGTTCAGGTCGAACGCGGTGGCGTGGTCGTTGTACACGAGCACCACCACGTCGGGCCGCCGTTCCGCAATCCACCGGCGGGAGAACTCGAAGCCGGCGAACAACGGCTTCCAGTAGTCCTCGCCGGCATTGCCGAGATCGGATGCCGCCCCCACGGCCGGCACGTGGGACATGGCGACCCCGGCCGTGACCCTAGCCACCCTCCTGCCCCCGATACCGGTTGCCGGCGAGCGCCCGGCCGCCGGCCAGCATCATTGCCCGGTACGCCTCGCGGGTCATGCCGGTCATCGCTGCGGCGCCCTGCTCGAAACTCAAGCCGTCCGTAAAGAAGAGCTTGCCCAGGTAATACACGTTGGCGCCGAGTTCGAGCAGCGTGTTGTAGTCCCGCCGCAGGAATGCGTCCTTCTGAGCGTCGCTCATGGGCCATTCGTCCAGGTAGGCCGCTTCGTCAGCCAGAAAGCGTTCGCGGTTCTCCGGGCGCATGAGCGACATGCAGAACTGGTTTGCATGAAAGCCCCGGCGCGCCATGTCCGAGTCGAACACGATCGTACCGGGGATGTCGTTGTAGGGCTTGTCGCGGGCCATGGATCTCCTCGGTCACGAACGTCGCCGTCTCCGGGACGCGCCCATCTTCGTCCCAATGCTCCCGAAAGGCGAGCCGCACGGACTCCACGTGCGCGGTCGCCGCTCCGTCAGTCCTGCCGGGCACTGTTGTACCCTAGCGCGGAGCTTTTCGGTTGAACCGCACGTGGTTGGGGGACTTCTTCGTGAAGATCGGATTCTTCGGTTTCAACAACGGTCCGCTGGCGGACCCGGATGCCATGGCCGATGTGCTGCGGGCACTGGAGGCGTCCGGTTTCGAGTCCGCCTGGACGGGCGAGCATGTCGTGCTCATCGACCCGCAGGAACCGCCGTCGCCCGTACCGCCGGACTTCCCCATGCTCGATACCGTCGCCGCGCTGGCCTTCGCCGCCGGCGTCACCAGCCGCATCCGCCTCGCCTCCGGGATCATCCTGCTCGCTCAGCGCAATCCCGTCGTGCTGGCCAAGGAGCTGTCCGGCATCGACCGGCTGTCGCACGGCCGCCTGATCTTCGGGGTCGGGGTCGGCTACGTGGAGCGGGAGTTCGAGACCATCGGGGTCCCGTACCCGGAACGCGGCGCCCGGGTCACCGAGCACATCGAGACGATCCGGACCCTCTGGACGGAGGACCGGCCCCGTTTCGACGGCCGCTTCACGCGCATCCGTGGCGTGCAGCAGAAGCCCATGCCGGTGCAGAAGCCGCATCCGCCCATCGTCATCGGCGGCATGTCGGACGCCGCCTACCGGCGCGCCGTGCGCCAGGGCAACGGCTGGTACGGCTTCGCCCAGGGGGTCGACGCTGCGACCGCGTCCGTGCGGGGACTCGAACGCGCCGCCCGACACGAAGACCGTCCCTCCTCGCTCGGCGAGCTGGAGATCACGGTGACGCCCGACCGCCCCGTCGACCGCGATCTCGCGAGACGTTACGAGGACCTCGGCGTGTCGCGTCTCGTGTTGCTGCCGGGACGTCTGACGGGGGAGGACACGGCGGGCGCAGCGGCCGTGCGTTTCATCGAGGAGACCGCCGCGACGCTTTTGCTCGCACCGAGGCCGGCCTGACACCCCGCGGTCCGACAGGCATCACGTTCCGTCCCAGGGATCGACGAGCGGCACGCCGGTCGATTCGAAATCCGAGACGTTACCGGTGACCACGGTCATGCCGTGCACAAGCGCCGTCGCCGCGATCAAAGCGTCCCGCCCCGGGCGTGGATCCGGCACGTGCAGGCCGGCGCACCTCAGGGCCACCGCGGAGTCGACGGGCAGCGTGCGCTCCAGGAACTCCGGCTGCACGTGGAACTCCATCCAGGTCCGCAGCAGCTTCCCCTGGTCGCGGTCGCGACGTTCGATGCGCAGGACGCCGATCTCCAGTTCCATCAGGGTCAGGGCCGAGATGTAGAAGTCCGCCGCGTCCCGACTCGCGACCCAACGCGCGACGCGCGCGTTCGCCCGGCCGTCCCCGACCTTGCGCAGCTCGGAGATGACGTTCGTGTCCAGGAGGAACATCAGGACAAGTCGGCCGGGGGAGTTTCGATGCGGAGCTTCGGTGGGGCGAAATCGATGTCGGCCAGTCCTTCCATGGACAGCGCCTCCACGAGGCTCCGACCCGCTCCCGCAAGCTGCCGGTAGTCCTCGATGCTCAGCAGCACGTGCGTCGGATGGCTCCGGTTGGTGATGAACACCGGTCCAGCTTGCGCTGCCCGCTTTGCCCGACCCACGTCCTGGTTGAGTTCCCGGCTCGTCAGCGTCGTGATCGTCATCGCAAGCCCCACGCAAATTTGTAGTTATGTAACTACATTCGGCCGCGGCCCGCAACCCAGGAGACGAATCAAGTTGCCGGCGCGACGTCCCGTTGCGTCTATCCGTTCTCCGTACGACCAAACGAGCGCCCCGCCGCGCGGAACGACCCCGATGCGTCGAGGAGCTGGTTCAGGTGCATGCCAAGCGTGAGCGACTGATCCAGGGGCATGGTCTCGGCCGCGCGGTAGGTCTCCAGCGTCTGGCGCACCGCCGTCGGCGCCAGGGCGACGATGCGGTCCGTGAAGTCGGCGACCGCGTCCAAGAGCCCGTCGCGGCCGTCCGCAAGCCGGTTCACGAGTCCTGCCTCGTAAAGCCGTGCCGCCGTCACGAGATCTCCGAACAGCGCGAGTTCCAGTCCGATCCGCGCCGGGGCCAGCCGCGCCAGGATCGGCGTGCACACCGCGGCGGGAAAACCGTTCTTCATCTCCAGCGCCCCGAACTGCGCCGCACGCTCGGCGATCACGAAGTCGCAGCCCATGGCCAACGTGAAGCCGCCCGCGACGGCGTGGCCCTCGACCGCCGCTACGGACGGGAACGGCAGACGGCGCAGGCGGCGGAACACCTCCGTCCACGCGGAGTGCTGATCCGTGGCGCGGTCAGCGGGCAGGTCAGCGGCTTCCTTCAGGTCGCGGCCAGCGCTGAAGCTACCTCCCGCGCCCTGGATGACGAGGGCGCGCACGGTGCGCCCTGCCTCCATCCCGCCCATAGCCTCGGCCAACGCGGCCATCGCGGCGGCATCAAGCGCGTTGCGCCGCCGCGGCCGGTTGATGGTCAGCGTGACGACGCCGCGTGCGTCGGTGTCCGTGAGAATGTCCGGCATCACTCCCCCAATGGCCGCGCCTGTCTCACCGCCCAGTGTACGGAGTGCGTCCCGCGCCTGAAACGGCAGGACTCGGCCTACGCGCCGGCGGGGGCGTGCCCTTCCTCCGGCCAGTACAACCGCATCGGGTTGTCGACCAGCAGGGCCTGGCGCAGCGCCGGCGTCCGCGCGATCCGCGGCACGAAGTCGACGAGGTGGCCGTCGTCCGGCATGTGCGACTTCATGTTCGGGTGCGGCCAGTCCGTGCCCCAGAGCACCCGGTCGGGGAAGCGCTCGACCAGGTGACGCGCAAAGGGCACGACATCCGCGTAGTGCGGCGGACCGCCCACCGAAAGCCGTTCCGGGCAGCTCACCTTGGTCCAGAAGTTGCCGTGCTCCTCGAGGAGACGTGCAAAACGCTGGAAGGCGGCGCCCTCGACCGGCTGCGTGACGTCCGGGCGCCCCATGTGGTCGACCACGACCACCGTCCGCAGCGCGGTCACCAACTCGTGTATCTCGGGGAGTTCCTCGGCCTCGAAATAGATGACGATGTGCCAGCCGAGGGGCGCGACCTTCTCCGCAATCTCCCTCAGATCTTCGTGGCGCAGCTTGTCCACGAGGCGTTTCACGAAGTTGAAACGGACGCCCCGCACGCCCGCCGCGTGCAGGCGCTCGAGTTCCTCAGCGGAGACGCCGCGCCGCACGGTAGCGACGCCGCGCGCGAGGCCCCCCGCGTGCGCGAGCGCGTCGACCAGCGCGCGGTTGTCCGCCCCGTGGCAGGTCGCCTGGACGATCACGTTGCGGGTGAACCCCAGGTGGTCCCGCAGCGTCCACAGTGCGTCCTTGCCGGCGTCGCATGGCGTGTACTTGCGCTCCGCGGCGAACGGGAACCGGGCCTCGGGGCCGAAGACGTGACAGTGGGCGTCGACGGCGCCCGGCGGCGGGCGGAACGCCGGCTTCGATGGATTCGGATGGAACGGCAGCCAGTCTGGGTCCATGTGTAATGGCCGGTCAGTACTCCGCGACGTCGTTCTCGAAGGTGAAGCCGCCGGTCTCGGGCATCACCAGGCGATGCCGTGGGCCTTCACGATCCACGTCCCAGTCCTCGTAGCCGGCATCGCCCTCCCGGAGGGCCACGCGCACCCCGTCCGCGCGTTGGACGGGGTGGGTCGTGTAGCGACGCGGCTCGCGCGACGCAAAGTGCTCGAGGACGGCGTCGGCGCGACCGTGCCGCATCACGTGATACAGCGTGACCCACGTGGGCAGCGACAGTTCCATCTCACCCCGCGCATGGCGCTCGAACGCGTCGGCAGGAAGCAGCCAGCGGTGGTCCGTGATTTCATGGCCGTCGACGCGGACGGCCTCCCCGGTCGCGGGCGCTGCGAAGAACCAGGCCTCGAATCTTATCGACGCGACCGATGACGGCCTCCAGTGCGAGAGCTGGACGAGCCCCGCGGGATCGACATCCACGCCCGCTTCTTCGCGCGCCTCACGCACGGCGGCCGTGCGTGCGGCCAGCTCGCTGTCGCTCCCTGGCGTCCAGTCGTCGTGCTCGATTCGGCCACCCGGAAAAACCCACGCGCCGCCGAAATGAACGCCCGCATTCCTCCGCAACAGGAGCACCTCGGCACTCGTCTCACCGTCCCGCAGCAGCACCACCGTAGCCGCAGGCGTCGGTGTATTGGCTTCCGGGGCACTCATCGCTGCATTGTCGCGGTGGTCCTGTTCGCCTGCCGGCCCATTTCGCCCCTCGACGCCGCCGGCGAGGCCGGCCCGCGCAGGGCGTACACTACGCGCCGCCCATGATCATCGACTGCCACGGCCACTATACAACCGCCCCCGACGCGCTTGGCCGGTACCGCGACGCGCAGCGCGCCGAACTCGAGGCGGATCCGATGGCGCGCGGCACGAAGGGCCTGCTCGGCATCTCGGACCAACAGATCCGCGACAGCCTCGAAGGCGCCCAGCTCGCGATGCAGGCGGAGCGCGGCACGGACGTGACGCTCTTCTCCCCGCGGGCGAGCTGGATGGGGCACCACGTCGGGAACGCCCACACGTCGCGTCACTGGACCGAGCACTGCAACGAACTGATCTACCGCATCACGCAGCTCTACCCGGACAACTTCGCCGGCGTCGCGCAACTGCCGCAGTCGCCGGGGACGGACATGACGGCCTCCGCGGCGGAGCTGACGCGCTGCGTCGAGGAATATGGCTTCGTCGGCTGCAACCTGAACCCCGACCCCTCCGGCGGCTACTGGACCGGGCCACCGCTGGGCGACCGCTACTGGTATCCCTTCTACGAGGCGATGTGCGACCTCGACGTGCCGGCGATGGTCCACGTGAGCGCCGCCTGCAATCCCGCCTTCCACACGACGGGTTCGCACTACCTCGGCGCGGACACCACCGCCTTCATGCAGATGTTGACCTCGGACCTGCTGACCGACTTCCCGGCGATCCGCTTCATCATCCCCCATGGCGGCGGCGCCGTGCCCTATCACTGGGGCCGTTTCCAGGGCCTGGTGCAGGCGATGGACAAGCCGCCGCTCGAGGACCTCGTGCTCGGCAACGTGTTCTTCGACACCTGCGTCTACCACCAGCCCGGCATCGACCTGCTGCTCGACGTCATTCCCGCGGAGAACGTCCTGTTCGCCTCGGAACTGCTCGGGGCGGTGCGCGGCATCGACCCGCGGACCGGGCACCACTACGACGACACGAAGCGCTACATCGACAGCGCCGCCGTGTCGGACGCCGATCGGGCGCGCATCTTCTCGGACAACGCCCGGCGGGTGTTTCCCCGCCTCGAAATCGCGTGATGCGTGCGGTTCCGTGCGCACTGATCCGCGGCGGGACGTCCCGCGGCGCCTACTTCCTGGCCGACCACCTGCCGGACGATCCGGTCGAGCGGGACGCGCTCCTCGTGCGCATCATGGGCGGCCCGGACGCGCTGCAGGTGGACGGCATCGGTGGGGGCCATCCGCTCACGAGCAAAGTGGCCGTGATTTCCCCGCCGACCCACGCCCGCGCCGATGTCGATTATCTCTTCCTGCAGGTGGACCCGGCGCGCCAGACCGTCAGCGACGCGCAGAACTGCGGCAACCTGCTGGCGGGAGTCGGCGTGTTCGCGATCGAGAAGGGCCTCGTTGCCGCGCAGCGTGGCGAGACGGCGGTGTGCGTCCACATGGTCAATTCGGGCGCGCTCTGCCGGCTTGTCCTGCGCACCCCCGGGGGCTGCGTCGAGGTGTCCGGGAACACGGCCATCGACGGCGTACCCGGCAGCGGGGCGCCGATCGTCTGCAACTACCTGGACATCGCCGGCTCGAGCTGCGGGGCGCTGCTGCCCACCGGCAACGCCATCGACGAGATCGACGGCGTCGGCACGACCTGCATCGACAACGGCATGCCCGTGGTCGTGCTGCGGGCCGCCGACCTGCGAGTCGAAGGCACGGAGACGCCGGACGTACTCGAAGCCAACGCCCCGCTCCGGGAGAAGCTCGAATCCATCCGGCTCCATGCCGGACCCCGGATGGGCCTCGGCGACGTGACGGCCAAGTCCGTTCCCAAGATGTGCCTGGTGTCGGCGCCGCGCCAGGGCGGCCTCGTCGCGACCCGCACCTTCATTCCGCACGTCTGTCACCGTTCCATCGGCGTGCTTGGCGCCGTGTCCGTGGCCACGGCCTGCCTGTTGCCGGAGTCCCCCGCTGCCGGGTTGGCGCAGGTCCCGGAGGGCGATCCCAAGACCCTGGACGTGGAGCATCCGAGCGGGAGCTTCCAGGTCCGCATGCGACTCGGCCCGGACGGCAGCGTCGTCGAGGCCGGCGTCGTCCGCACGGCCCGTCTGCTGTTCTCGGGCGAGGCGATGGCATAGGAGTCCCGACATGGACAACGTCGCAGTGCGCCACATCGAGCGCGCGGATCCCGCCATGATCAACGCCCTCGCCGGCTTCGGCGTGGCCACCGTCCACGAGGCGCAGGGGCGGTCCGGCCTGTTGCAGCCCCACCTGCGCCCCATCTATCCGGGCGCCCGCATCGCCGGCAGCGCAGTGACGGTGCTCGCGCACCCGGGGGACAACTGGATGCTGCACGTGGCCGTCGAACTGTGCGCGCCCGGGGACATCCTGGTCGTCGCGCTCTCCGCCGAGAACACGGACGGCATGTTCGGCGACCTCCTCGCCACGTCCGCGCGGGCGCAGGGTGTCCGTGGCCTGGTGATCGACGCCGGCGTTCGCGACGTGGCCGACCTGACCGCCATGAATTTCCCCGTCTGGTCGAAGGCGATCTCGGCGCGCGGCACCGTGAAGGCGACCCCCGGTTCCGTGAACGTGCCGGTGGTCTGCGCGGGCGGGTCGGTCGCACCGGGCGACGTCGTGGTCGCGGACGACGACGGGGTCTGCGTCGTGCCCCGCGCCCGCGCGCGGGAGGTGCTCGAGGCGAGCCAGGCGCGGTCGCGCAGGGAGGCCGGGACCCGGGCCCGCCTCGCCGCCGGCGAGATGGGCCTCGACCTCTACGGCATGCGCGAGCGACTCGAGGCAGCGGGACTGAGGTACATCGACGAATGAAGATCTGCGTGGCCGGCGAGGGCGCCTTCGGCAACAAGCACCTGGACGCCCTGGCGCGCATCGACGACATCGAGGTCGCGACGCTCTGCGGCGGCGTCCCCAAGGCCACGCGCGCCGTGGCCGAGGCGCGTGGCATCCCCCACTGGACGCTGGATCTCGAAGACGCGCTCGCCGTGCCCGGCGTGGAAGCGGCCATCCTGGCCACCCCCACACCCATCCATGCTGCCCAGGCCACGACCGTCATGCGGGCCGGCAAGCACGTCCTGGTCGAGATTCCGATGGCGGACAACCTGGCGGATGCGGAGGCATTGGTACGAGTGCAGGAAGAGACCGGCGTAGTCGCCATGGTCGACCACGTGCGCCGGTTCAACCCGTCCCACCAGTGGGTCCACGACCGCTTCGCGGCGGGCGAACTCGCGATCCAGCAGATGGACGTGCAGACGTTCTTCTTCCGCCGCACGAACACCAACGCCAAGGGGGAACCGCGGACCTGGACGGACCACCTCCTGTGGCACCACGCCTGCCACACGGTGGACCTCTTCGAGTACCAGACGGGCGGCCCGGCGACGGCGGTCACGGCGCTGCAGGGCCCCCCGCACCCGGAACTCGGCATCGCCATGGACATGGCCATCGGCCTGAAGGCCGCGAGCGGCGCAGTCTGCACGCTGTCGCTCTCCTTCAACAACGACGGTCCCTTCGGCACGTTCTTCCGGTACATCTGCGACCGGGGCACCTACGTCGCCAACTATGACGACCTGTTCGACGGACACGGCGAACCGGTGGACCTGACCGGCGTGGCCGTCTCGACGGACGGCATCGAACTGGCGGACCGGGAGTTCTTCGCGGCCATCCGCGAAGGCCGCGAACCGAACTCGAGCCTCGCCCAGGGATTGTCCGCGATGCGCACGCTGGACCGGCTGGAACGTGCCCTGGACGGTTGAGCGATACCCGACTGAATTACTCGGGTATTGCGTATAATCCCGCCATGAGCGACCGCAATCAGGCCGTACACGATCGTCTCGCGCGCGAGTACAGCGCCGGCTTCGTCACCGAGATCGAGACCGAGACCCTCCCCCCGGGGCTCGACGAGGACGTCGTGCGCGCCATCTCCGCGAAGAAGGACGAGCCGTCCTGGATGACGGAGTGGCGGCTCGAGGCGTTGCGCCGCTGGCGGACGATGTCGGCCCCGAACTGGGCACATGTCAGCTTCGACCCCATAGACTTCGAGGCGATCTCCTACTTCTCCGCGCCGCGGAACAAGCCGAAGTCCCTCGACGAGGTCGACCCGGAACTCCTGCGCACGTACGACAAGCTCGGCATCCCGCTGCACGAGCGGGAGGCCCTCGCCGGCGTCGAGCGGCCGCAGATCGCCGTGGATGCCGTGTTCGACAGCGTCTCCATCGCCACCACGTTCAAGGACCGGCTGCGCGACGCCGGGGTCATCTTCTGCTCCATCGCCGAAGCGATGCGGGAGCATCCGGAGCTGGTGCGAAAGTACCTCGGTTCCGTGGTGCCGGTGTCGGACAACTTCTACGCCGCGCTCAACTCGGCGGTGTTCAGCGACGGATCGTTCGTCTACGTGCCGAAGCACACGCGCTGCCCGATGGAACTCTCGACGTACTTCCGCATCAACGCGGAGAACACCGGACAGTTCGAGCGCACGCTCATCGTCGCCGACGAGGGCTCCTACGTCAGCTACCTCGAGGGCTGCACCGCCCCGATGCGCGACGAGAACCAGCTCCACGCGGCCGTCGTCGAGCTGGTGGCCCTCGAGGACGCCGAGATCAAGTACTCCACGGTGCAGAACTGGTATCCGGGAGACGAGCAGGGCCGCGGCGGCATCTACAACTTCGTCACCAAGCGCGGCGCCTGCGTCGGCGCGCGCTCGAAGATCAGCTGGACCCAGGTGGAGACCGGCTCCGCCATCACGTGGAAGTACCCGAGCGTCGTGCTGCGCGGCGACGACTCCATCGGCGAGTTCTACTCCGTGGCGCTCACCCACAACGCCCAGCAGGCCGACACCGGCACGAAGATGCTGCACATCGGGCGCAACACCAAGAGCACCATCGTCTCCAAGGGCATCAGCGCCGGGCGCAGCCAGAACGCCTACCGCGGCCGCGTGCGCATGAACCCGGGGGCCCAGGGCGCGCGCAACCACACGCGCTGCGACTCCCTGCTGATCGGCGACGCCTGCGGTGCGCACACGTTCCCGTACATCGAGAGCCGGAACCCGAGCGCCGTGGTCGAGCACGAGGCGACGACGTCCAAGGTCAGCGACGACCAGCTTTTCCTGTGCGCCCAGCGCGGCATCGACCCGGAGAAGGCGGTCTCCATGATCGTCAACGGCTTCTGCCGCGAGGTGTTCCGGGAACTGCCGATGGAGTTCGCCGTCGAGGCGGGCAAGCTCCTCGAGGTGAGCCTCGAGGGCGCGGTCGGGTAGCGCGGCGAAGGTCATGCTCCGGATCGAGAACCTGCACGTCCGCACCGACGGGCGGGACATCCTGCAGGGCGTGAGCCTCACCGTGGAGCGCGGGGAAGTGCACGCCGTCATGGGCCCGAACGGCTCGGGCAAGAGCACGCTGGCGAACGTCATCGCGGGGCGGCCGGGCTACGAGGTCACGGCCGGGACCGTCCGCCTGGACGGGGTCGACCTGCTCGACCTCGAACCAGAGGACCGCGCCCACCGCGGCGTGTTCCTCGCCTTCCAGTACCCGGTCGAGATCCCCGGCGTCAGCAACATGGAGTTCCTGAAGGCGGCGCTCGACAGCCGCCATACGGCCGCCGGGGAGGCGGAACTGTCGGCGATCGATTTCATGCGGCGCGCGCGCGCCGCCGCGGACCGCCTCGACCTGAACCCGGAGTTCCTGAAGCGCGGCGTGAACGAGGGCTTCTCCGGCGGGGAGAAGAAACGCAACGAGATCCTGCAGATGCTGCTGCTTGAACCCGCCCTCGCCGTCCTGGACGAGACCGACTCCGGCCTCGACATCGACGCGCTGCGGGTGGTGGCCGCCGGCGTCAACGCGTTCGCGTCCCCCGACAACGCCGTCGTCCTCGTCACGCATTACCAGCGCCTGCTCGACCACATCGTCCCCGACTACGTCCACGTGCTGGTGGACGGCCGCATCGCGCGCACCGGCGACAAGGCGCTCGCGCTCGAGCTTGAATCGAACGGCTACGGGTGGCTGGCTCGTGACTCCGGCTGAAACACTCGCGGAGCGGACTCACGCGCAACGCGTGGAGTACGCCCCCTGGCTCGACCGCGGAGCCAGCCGGCGGGCCCTCGCCGAGCGCGGTCTACCCGAGCCGCGCTGCGAGGCGTGGCGTTACTCCAACCCAAACCGCTGGTACAAGGCGCAGCAACGGGTCGCTCCCTCGGCCGGCGATATGCCGAAGGCCGTCGGTGCGCGGCTCGTGGACTTCGGCGCGGCGGACGACGATGCCCGGGCACTGATCCGGGAGCGCCTGCACACTGCCACAGACCGCGCGAAGCACCCCCTCGCCACCGTCAACGACATCGCCATGCAACTCGGCCTGCTCGTCCACGTACCCGCCTCGGACGCACCCGCCGAGATCGAGTTCGGCGAACTCGGCGGCGGGATCGAGCGCATCCTGGTCGTGGTCGAGCCGAACGCATCCGCGACCGTCGTCGAGCGTGCCGCCACGCCCATGCACCGCGTCGTGGAGTGCGTCCTCGGCGAAGGCGCGCGCGTCGATCACGTCCGCCTGCAGCCGCCGTCGGAATCGGTGGAGTACCACCTGGTGGCGGCCCGGCTCGGCACGGCATCCCGCTACCGCCTGGCGCAGTACAGCCAGGGCGCCGCGCTGCGGCGCAACGACCTGCACGTGGCCGTCGCCGGCCGCGGCGCCGAGGTGGAGGTCCATTGCGGCTACCGGCTCGCCGCCGGCACGCACCTCGATACCCAGGTCGGCGTCGAGCACGAGGAGACCGACGGCATGAGCCGGCAGACGGCGCGCGGCGTCGTGGGCGAGCGCGCCAGGGCCGTGCTCAACGGCCGCATCCACGTCGCGCCCGGGGCGCAACGTACGGATGCCGCGCTCACCACCAAGAGCCTCCTGCTCGCATCGACGGCCCAGGTGAACGCCAAGCCCGAACTCACGATCTACGCGGACGATGTGCGGTGCGCCCACGGCGCGACCGTCGGGGAACTCGACGCCGACGCGCTCTTCTACCTGCGCTCGCGGGGCGTGGCGGAAGGCGCCGCCCGCGAACTCCTGATCGGCGGCTTGCTGGCGGAGGTGGTCTCGGACGTCGCCGGCGACGACGCCCGGGCGCTGCTCGGGATCGCCCCGTGAACGGCCGCGCAGACATCGCCGCGCTGCGTGCTGACTTCCCCCTGATCGAGGGCCGGGACGATGTCGTCTACCTCGATAACGCAGCAACGACACAGAAGCCGCGAACCGTGCTGGACGCGGTGCGCGCGTACTACGAAACCACCAACGCCAATGTCCACCGCGGCGTCCACCAGCTCTCGGACGCCGCGACCGACGCGTTCGAGGGCGCACGCGGGCGGGTCGCGCGGCGCATCAACGCGGCGGCGCCGAGCGAGATCGTCTGGACCCGGGGCACGACGGAGGCCATCAACCTGGTCGCCCGTTCCTACGGCGGCTCGATGCTGCGGCCCGGCGACCGCGTGCTCGTCACCGAACTCGAGCATCACTCCAACATCGTCCCGTGGCAGATGGCCTGCGAGCGGGCCGGAGCGACGCTCGCCGCGGCGTCCGTGACGCCCGAGGGCACGCTCGACGTCGAGGATTTCGATGCCCAGCTCCGCCAGGGAGACGTCCGCATCGCCGCCTTCGGACACGTGTCCAACGCGCTCGGGACGGTGCATCCCGTCGCGGACCTGGTCGCGATGGCGCGTGCCGCCGGGGCCGCCACGGTCATCGACGGCGCCCAGGCCATGGCGCACTACGGTGTCGACGTGCGCGCGCTCGACTGCGACTTCTATGCCTTCTCCGGCCACAAGATGTACGCACCGACCGGCATCGGCGTGCTCTACGGCAAAGAGGCGCTCCTCGAAGCCATGCCGCCCTGGCAGGGGGGCGGAGAGATGATCCAGGAGGTCCGTATCGAAGCGACCACGTACGCCGGGCTGCCGTTCAAGTTCGAGGCGGGCACGCCGAACATCGCGGGGGCAATCGGGCTCGCCGCGGCCATCGACTACCTTGAGGCCCTGGATCCGCTCGCCACGGCCCATCACGAAGGCGGACTCCTCCACCGCGCCACCGCCGGGCTCCAGCAGATCGAAGGCGTGCGGATCGTGGGGACGGCCCCCGACAAGGGCCCGCTGGTGTCCTTCCTGATGGACGGCGCCCACCCGCACGACATCGGAACGCTCCTGGACCGGCAGGGCATCGCGGTGCGGACGGGCCACCACTGCGCCATGCCCCTGATGCGGCGCCTCGGCATCCCGGGCACGGTGCGCGCGTCCTTCGCGCTGTATAATTCGACGGAGGACGTCGAGCGGCTCGTCGCCGGCGTCCACAAGGCCCGGTCCTTCCTGTGAACCGGGCCCGAGAGTCCAACGAAATGCAAACGCACCAGTACGATCCCGAGAGCATCAGCATCACCCCGGCGGCCCTGGCGCACGTGCGCCGGCAGCTTCGCCAGGAAGGCGCCGAGGCGCTCGTCCTCGCCGTCACCGAGAGCGGCTGCAACGGGTACATGTACGAACTCGACTACGCTTCCGGCGCGGTACTGAACACGCGTTCCTTCCACTTCGGCGAGGACGTGCGGGTCGAGGTGGCGGAGGACCACTGGCCACTCGTGCGGGGCACGGAGATCGATTTCGTCGTCGAAGGACTCAACTCGGCGTTGAAGTTCAACAACCCCAACGCGGACGCCATGTGCGGCTGCGGCGAGAGTTTCTCGATCCGGGACTGACCCGGGCCCCAGCGGTCGAACTCATGGAACGTCGCCTGGTCCCCATCGCCCGCCCGGTCAGCGCCCGGCTGGTTCCCACCGGCACGCCGATCGACATCGAGGCGGGCAGGTTCGTCACCCTGACCCAGGCCCTCGGCGGCACCTACACGGTCGTCGTGGACGGCAACATGGCGCGCATCGAGAGCGAGGACGCGGACGCCCTCGGTTTCGAGCCGGAGACCCTCGAGTTCGAGCCCCCAGCCGACGGCGCGCCGAGCTTCGCGCAGGTACGCCAGGCGCTCGCCTCGGTCCACGACCCCGAGATCCCGGTGAACATCGTCGATCTCGGGCTCGTTTACGGATGCGAACTCGAGGGGGACACCGTACACATCGAGATGACCCTCACGGCGCCGGGCTGCGGCATGGGCCCGGTCCTCGTGGACGACGTGAAGCGCCGCATCGGCCGCGTCCCGTTCGTCTCCGACGTGGTGGTCGACCTGGTGTTCGATCCGCCCTGGTCGCGCGACATGATGACCGAGGAAGCGCAGCTCTCCCTCGGGCTCTTCTGAGGCCCGATGGCCGACCCGGCCCGCAGCGCCGCTTCGCACGCCGATCTCGACGAGATCCGGTCGAGCTTCGGCTTCTTCGACGCCTGGGAGGAGCGCTACCGCTTCATCATCGACCTGGGCAGGTCGCTGCCCGCCCTGCCGGAAACGGACAGGACGGAAGACCGCCTCGTACGGGGTTGCCAGAGCCTCGTGTGGCTCGTGCCGAGCTTCGATACACGCGCGCGCACCCTGCACCTCGACATCGACAGCGACGCCCACATCGTCCGCGGGCTCATCGCCATCGTCCTCGCGGCGTACAACGACCGCACGCCAGAGCAGATCCTCGCCTTCGACATGGAGGCGCTGTTCGCGGAACTCGACCTGATGGCGCACCTGAGCTCGACCCGGGGCAACGGGCTGCGGGCGATGGTGGCGCGGGTCCGGCAAGAGGCGGAGGACCGGCTGGCCGCCTGACGCATCGTGCCCGCATGGGCCAGGCTACGGCCCGTCCCCTCCGCCCTCCCGCCAGCGGCGGTAGTCTTCGACGTCGTCCACGTCCCAGAGCCTGTCGAGCAGCGCCACCCGGAGCCCCGCGTCCGCCGCCCGCTCGAGGGTGCGCTCGAGGACGTCCGCCCCGCCCCACTCCATGCCCTGGAACAGCGAGGCGTGCGGCGCGTTCATGGCGACGAGGCAGTATCCCCCGTCCTCGACGGGTCCGAGCACGACGTCGACGCCCTCCAGGCGGCGCAGGGCGTCTTCGATGTACGCGGAACTCATGCGCGGAATGTCCGTGCCGACGACCACCCGCGCGCCGGCGCGCAGCGCCGCCAGCATCCGCTCGCCGAGATCGGTTTCCGGCTGCTCGACCAGGCGCATACCGAAGCGCTCCGCCCAGGCCACGAGCGCGGCGTTGCGCGCCCCGGCGAACCAGAGCTCGGCGTCGAAGTCGCCGTTCGCGACCGCGGTCAGCGTCGTCTCCGCAAGTTCGACGTAGGCGTCGAAAGCACCGTCCTCGCCCAGCGACGACACCAGCCGGGTCTTGACCCGCCCGCGTTCCGGCGCGCGGGCGAACACGGCGACCCGCGGCAGCCCCGGCGCTTCGCCCGCAGCGCTTCCGTAGTAGCGCCGGTAGAGGTCGGCCGGACGAGCCCCGAGGAAGTAGCGGAGCCGCAACCACCACATGAAGACCACGGTCCTAAAGACCCCGGCCCGCTCCCACCGCCGCCCCGACGACCCCAGACGCGCCCTCACCCGGAACGGACGCGCGCGGCGGCGCAGCCGCTTCGAGAACTCGACGTCCTCCAGCAGGGGCTGGTCCGGCACGCCGCCGACCGTGTCGAGCAGCGCGCGCGAGACGAAGATGCCATGGTCCCCGGTGCAGATGCCGGTGACTCCGGAACGCCAGTTCATCAGGAAGGCGATCGTCCGCAGGAGCGGTGAGGCGCCCGTCAGCCGGACGTCGAAACGGCCCCAGGAAGCGCTCCGCATCGCCTGCGCCAGCGCGTCCGCCAGGTCCGCCGTGACCTCGGCGTCCGCGTGCAGCAGCCACAGCCACTCGCCCCCGGCGGCCTCGACGCCGCGGCGCAACTGCCCGCCCCGGCCCGGTGCGCTCGCGAGGCAGCGCACGCCGAAGCGCCGGCACACCGCGAACGGATCGTCGCGGCTGCCTCCGTCGACCACCACGACTTCCAACCCGGGCCACGAGGCGAGCTGCGAAAGGAGCCGCGCCAGGTGCTCCGCATCGTCGAGGACGGGGACGACCGCCGTGACGCCGTCGAGTGACGCTTGCCGTGGGGCTGCTGCTTCCAGGAGTCGTGTCCGATCCGAAAAGGCGCCAAGAGGGACTCGCAGCCCCGGCAGGAATCGAACCTGCATCTATCGCTTAGGAGGCGATCGTTCTATCCATTGAACTACGGGGCCCCGTCGCCGGATCATACAACGGCCCGACGATCCGCCCCGAGCGATCAGGGCGGACACACGAAACCACGGAGCGACAATGAAGGGCGTGTTCTGCGAAAAGCTCGGGACTCCCGACGACCTGATCGTGCGCGAGGTCGACGATCCGGCGCCCCCCGGCGAGGGGGAGGTGGCGGTCGCCCTCGAAGCGCGCGGGCTCAGCTTCGCGGACGTGCTCGCGATCGCGGGCGGCTACCAGGTGCGGCGCCCGTTGCCGTTCGCCCCGGGCGCCGAGGCCGCCGGGCGGATCACGGAGGTCGGCCCGGGAGTCACCGGGGTCGAAGTCGGGGACCCGGTTTGGACGGACGGCGGCTGCGTCGAGCGGATCGTGACGCGCGTCGAGCGCCTGGCCCCGCTCCCGGCGGGCGTCGACCTCGTGCTTGCCGCGGCATTCCGCGGCAACTACGCCACGGCCCTCTACGCACTGCAGCGCGGGCGGCTTCGCGCCGGAGAGGTCCTCCTCGTCCATGGCGCCGCGGGGGGCGTGGGCCTCGCCGCCGTCGACGTCGGCAAGCTCATGGGCGCCCGCGTCATCGCCACCGCGGGCACGGACGAGAAGCTCGAGGTCGTGGGCGAGATGGGCGCGGACCATCTCGTCAACTACACCGACGGGTTCCGCGAACGGGTCAAGGCGCTGACGGGCGGACGTGGGGCCGACGTGATCTACGACCCGGTCGGCGGCGACGTGTTCGACGAGTCGATGCGCTGCATCGCCCCGTTCGGTCGCCTGCTGATCATCGGCTTCACCAGCGGGCGTCCCGCGCTCGCCAAGACCAACCACCTGCTGATCAAGGACGCCGAAGCCATCGGGCTGCGCATCGACTACTTGCTCGAGCACGAACCCACGTGGGCCGAACGGAACGACCGGGCGCTCTTCGGCTGGCTGGCCTCCGGACGCATACGTCCCCACGTGTCGCACCGCGTACCGCTTTCGAAGACGCCCGAGGCCCTCCGGCTGATCGCCGAGCGCAAGGCGATCGGCAAGGTGGTGGTGGTCAACGATTGAACGACATCGGAAGAGGAGCGGCAACGGCATGAAAGGCGTTTTCTGCGAAGTGCTCGGGACTCCGGACGATCTGGTCGTGCGCGAGGTCGACGACCCGGACCGCCCCGGCGAGGGTGAAGTGGCGGTGGACCTCGAAGTCCGCGGGATCAGCTACACTGACCTCCTCATGGTGGCGGGACGCTACCAGGTGAAACCCGACCTGCCTTTCGTCGTCGGCGGGCAGGCCGCGGGCCGGATCGCGGAAGTCGGTCCCGGCGTCGAGGGGTTCGCGCCCGGCGATCCCGTCCTCGCGGGCGGCGGTTGCGTCGAGCGCACGGTGACCCGCGCAGACCGCGTGACGCGGCTCCCGGACAACGTGGACCTCGCGGAAGCGGCTTCCTTCGGGGCCAACTACGCCACCGCGCTCTACGCGTTGCAGCGCGGCCGGCTCAGGGTCGGCGAGACGCTGCTCGTACATGGGGCCGCCGGCGGCGTGGGACTCGCCGCCGTCGACGTCGGCAAGCTCATGGGCGCCCGCGTGATAGCGACCGCGAGCACCGCGGAGAAACTCGCCGTCGTCGGGGAGATGGGCGCCGACCATCTCATCGACTACACCGACGGCTTTCGCGAGCAGGTGAAGGCACTGACCGGCGACCGCGGCGCCGACGTGATCTACGACCCCGTCGGGGGCGACGTCTTCGACGAGTCGATGCGCTGCATCGCGCCGTTCGGCCGCATCCTGATCGTCGGGTTCACGGGTGGAAGGCCCGCGCTCGCGAAGACGAATCACCTGCTCATCAAGGACGCCGAGGCCATCGGCTTCACGATCGGGGCGCTCGAGCGGCACGATCCGGAATGGGCCGAGCGCAACCGCCAGACCATTCTCGGCTGGCTGGCGTCAGGGAGGATCCATCCCTACATCTCGCACCGGGTGCCGCTGTCGCGGACTGCGGACGCGCTCAAACTCATCGCCGGGCGCAAGGTGATCGGCAAGGTGGTCGTCGTCAACGATTAGCCGCGCCGTCCGCCCCTGAACGCGACCACGTTACCCCCGGCGACCGCCTCCGACCGCGGACGCAGCGCCAGTTCCCAGGTCGCCGCGTTGCCGCCGTTTCGGGCGAAACCGCGCAGGCCATAGGTGTCCCGCAACTCGAAGAGTGCGAAGGCCGCATGGGTCGCGCCGTCCTCGGACCAAAGGAGCCCCAGGTGCGGCGCGCTCTCGAGCTTCGCCGTGCCGTCCACGTGGAACGGTCCCCGCACGGTGACGGTGTACGCGCCGTATTCGTCCGGGACGATCCAGATGGTCAGCTCGAGCGTGGACTGGCCTTCCACCTCGAGTTCTGCCTCCAGGAGGCGCCCGTCCTCTTCTTCCGTGAGCGTCATGTCGACGCTGAACGGCGTCCCCTGGGTGGTATCGATGGCCCGATAGGAACCCCGGCCCAGCCACCTGCCCGGGCCGAGGATCATCCGCCGCGCTTCAGCTTGTGCAAGCGGTAGTCGGCGGGCGCCTCGAACGCCGGTTCTTCCGTCGGCTTGATGCTGGGATCGCGTTCCACGGGGGCCGCCAGTCCGGGGACATCCTCCAGGTCGAGATCGGGCAAGTCCAGTTCCTCGAGACCCAGGAGGTCGGTGATGGGCAGGTCCGCGTCCAGGTCGAGGCCCAGGTCGAGGTCGGCCAGGTCGTATGGGTCGCGCGCCGGATCCCCGGTCTCGGGCTCGGCCACGGCCGGCAGGACCGCCGGCGCCGCTCGCACGGCCGGCATGTCGGTACGCAGGAGCCAAGCGTCCACGAAGCCACTCGCCTGGATGTCGGGCAATCGCGCAAGGGCCGCGTTGCGGGTACCGAAGGGGCCTGCGACCACGCGGTAGAGGACGCCTGCCGGGGTCTCGGCCTGGACCACCCCGACCGTGTCCAGGAGGCGTTGCGAGGCCGCGGCCCGGGCGCTCTCCGCCGCGTCGGCCGACCGAAAGCTCCCAAGGGACACCCAGACGTTCCCCTGCTGGGCCGCCGTCATCGGCGCCAGCATCAGTGCGAGGGTGGCGAGCAGGAAGCGCATCGGAACTCCGGAAGGCCGTCGCGAAAAATTGTACACGGATGGAGGAAGGGGGTTGCGCGCCCACGATCATCAAGGCCGTCCTCGCCCAGCGCCTGGTAGCGTCGCAAAGCGACCCGGCCACTCCGCCCGACCCCGGGCGGACAAGATGCTCACGTGGTTCCGACTGTCCCGTAGGCCATTGCGTGCGCCGCGCAATTCGCCATTGGTTGTGCTCCTCCAGCCGTGCGGCGCAGACACCGCGAGCCCACCACCGCCCGATCGAGCAACATACCTCGACAGCACCTCCAGCCCCCGTGCCTTCGCACGTTGTCGCAGCCGTCCGTCTTCCACTTCGGTCTCGCGTCCTGATCAAGAGCTTCCCGTCTCACCTCGACTGCTGAACATGAAGGTGCCGCTCCTCTGGTTGAGATAGTCGGACACCACCACGCCCCCGACATGCCGCCCGCCTTCGCGTCGTAGTAGCGGTGCTGGAGTTCTTTCGGCTGTTGCCCGTAACGGCGCCTCAGCCGCGAGGCACCCGACTGCACATGCACGTTGTTCACCTCACCGGCGCAGTAGGCAAAGCAGGCGATCGGGTACAGCAGGCCGAAGCACACGACATCGCAGATCTCAAGGCCGGCGTGGTTGTCGCTATGGTCGAACGCCGGGAGTTCGACCTGGCGCCGGTAGCTGGAGGCGGCACCGAACTTCTGCGTGAAGATCGAGTGGGAGACCCTGAGGTTCTTGGTCTTGCTGCGGCTGTCGGCGATGCAGAAGCCGCCGCTGTCCCTTTGCGTCAGATACTGCTCGAAGTACGTGCACAGCGCCTGGATCGAGGAGGTGGTCCCCGGCTTCGTCAATGAAGCAAAGTTGCAGACTCAATATCCCAATAAAGCCATGGCCACCTGATGGTGGCCATGGGAGGTGCCGCCCACATGGGGTCGGCAAGCACGCCGAAGCGTGGTTACTACGGGCAACATGGCGGCGGGGAAATCTACTGTCAATCCAAAGCGGACCGCCGCAGGGGATGCCCTTGCTGGGGTGGGGTGCCCTGGGGTGCTCAGCCATCCCCCAGGAAGAGCAACAGGACGCCCGCCGCCCCGGCCGAACCGATGACCCCGGCCACGTTCGGGCCCATGGCGTGCATGAGCAGGACGTTGCCGGGGTTCGCCTCCTGTCCCAGCCGGCTGACGACGCGGGCCGCCATCGGCACGGCCGAGACCCCCGCCGCCCCGATCAGCGGATTGACCGGCCGCCGGAGCACGAGGTTCATGCCCTTGGCCATCAGCACGCCGCTCGCGGTGCCGACGGCGAAGGCCACGGCGCCCAGCAACAGGATGCCGAGCGTGTCGAACGTCAGGAAACGCTCCGCCCCCAGCCGCGAGCCGATGGCGAGCCCCAGGAGGATCGTCACGATGTCGATGAGCGCCGTGCGCGTGGTCTGGGCCAGACGGTCGACGACGCCGCACTCGCGCAGCAGGTTGCCGAAGCAGAGCATCCCGATCAGGGGCGTCGCGGGGGGCAGGAACAGCGCCACCAGGAGCAGCAGCACGATCGGGAAGAGCACGCGTTCCCTGCGCGACACCTCCCGTTGCTGCGTCATCTCGATGCAGCGTTCGCGATGCGTCGTCAGGAGCCGCGCGATGGGCGGCTGGATCAGCGGCACCAGGGCCATGTACGAGTACGCCGCCACGGCGATGGCGCCCAGCAGGTCCGGCGCCAGGTGGCCGGCCAGGTAGATGGCCGTCGGACCGTCCGCGCCCCCGATGATCGCCACCGCCGCCGCTTCGCGCAGCGTGAAGTCGAGCACCCCGGCCTCGGTCAGCAGCACGGCGCCGAACAGCGTGCCGAAGATGCCGAACTGGGCCGCCGCGCCCAGGAACAGCGTCCGCGGGTTGGCCAGCAAGGGCCCGAAATCCGTCAGCGCGCCGATGCCGAGGAACACCAGCAGGGGGAACACGCCGGTCTCGACGCCCACGAGATAGAAGAGGTGCAGGATGCCCTGCCCGCTCGCGAGTTCCACGCCCGGCACGTTCGACAGGATGCACCCGAAGCCGATCGGCACGAGCAGCAGGGGCTCGAAGCGACGCGCGACGGCCAGGTAGAGGAGGACGAGCCCGACGGCGATCATCGCCGCCCCGCCCGGCGTCAGCAGGTACAGACCCGAGGACTGCACCAGGTCGAGGAAAGTCGACACCTCCGGGAGTGGACCCGGCTATTGAAGATCGAAGAGCGGATCGCCGGCAGCCACGGCCTGCCCTTCCGCGACGTGGAATCTCGTCACCGTGCCGGAACGCGGCGCGACGACATCGGTCTCCATCTTCATGGCTTCGAGCACCAGCACCGGCTGCCCCTCTTCGACGCGGCTGCCCGGTTGGGCGATGAGCTTGAACACGTTCCCCGCCAGGAGCGCCGGCACGGCCGCCGCTCCCGCCCCCGGCGCTCCGGCGGCCGGCGCCGGGGTCACCCCCACCGGTGCGCCATCCGTCGACACTTCCACCTGGAAGGACCGCCCGTTGACCGTCACACGGTACTGTGCCGGCGCCTCCGGCTCGGTGACGGGAGCCCCGTTGGCTACCGCGCTGGCAAAGTCCGCATCCGGGTCCGGTTCGGGTTCGAAGGCCTCGGGCTTGCCCCGGTTCTCCAGGAAGTTGAACCCGATCTTCGGGAAGAGGACGTACGTCAGGACATCCTCGATCGGCTCCTCCGCCAGCCCGATGGACGCCTTCCCGGCCAGTCGGTGCAGCTCCGCCGCGAGCCGGTCGAGTTCGGGTTCGAGCAGGTCCGCCGGACGGCATGTGACGGGTTTCTCGTCGCCGAGGACGCGGCGCCGCAGGTGGGGGTCCACTGGCGCGGGCGTAGCCCCGTACTCCCCTTTCAGAACGGCTGCGGTCTCGCGGGTGACGTTGGCGTAGCGCGCCCCGGACACCACGTTGATGAGTGCCTGCGTGCCGACGATCTGGGAGGTCGGCGTCACCAGCGGGATATGGCCGAGTTCCCGGCGCACGCGCGGAATCTCCTCGAGCACCTCGTCGAACCGGTCCGACGCGCCCTGTTCCCGGAGCTGGTTTTCGAGATTGGTCAGCATGCCGCCCGGTACCTGCGCGACCAGGATGCGCGAGTCGACGCCCTGGAGGCTCCCCTCGAACTGCGCGTACTTGCGCCGGACGACGCGGAAGTACGCCGAGATCTCCTCGAGCAGCCCGAGCTCCAGACCGGTGTCGCGCTCCCCGCCCGCCAGCATCGCCACCAGCGACTCGGTCGCCGAGTGGCCGTACGTCATGCTCATCGAGGAGACGGCCGTGTCGACGTTGTCGATCCCCGCCTCGATGGCCTTGAGATACGTCGCCGTGGAAAGCCCCGTCGTCGCGTGGGAGTGCATCTGGATCGGGATGCTGACGGCTTCCTTCAGCCGGGACACGAGTTCGAAGGCCACGTAGGGCGTCAGCAGTCCCGCCATGTCCTTGATGCACAACGAGTGCGCGCCCATGTCCTCGATGCGCCGGCCGAGATCCACCCACATGTCCACCGTGTGCACGGGGCTGGTCGTGTAGGAGATCGTGCCCTGGGCATGGCGCTCCCGCGCCACCACGGCGGCAACCGCGCACTCGAGGTTGCGCGGGTCGTTCATGGCGTCGAAGATGCGGAAGATGTCGACGCCCACGGTCGCGGCGCGCTCGACGAACTTCTCCACCACGTCGTCGGCGTAGTGGCGGTAGCCGAGCAGGTTCTGGCCCCGCAGCAGCATTTGCTGGCGCGTATTGGGCATGGCGGCCTTGATCCGGCGCATGCGCTCCCAGGGATCTTCCCCGAGGTAGCGGATGCAGGCGTCGAAGGTGGCCCCGCCCCACGACTCGACGGACCAGTACCCGACGCGGTCGAGCTTCTCCGCGACGGGCAGCATGTCGTCGGTTCGGAACCGCGTCGCGAGGAGGCTCTGGTGCGCGTCCCGCAGGACCAGTTCGGTGATGCCGAGGGGCCCAGCCATCAGGTTCCGCCCGCCGCGTGCAACCGGCCTCCCGCAACGCGACGATGATGCCGGATGGCCGCGGTCACGGCGGCGACGACTTCGTCCTCACCCTCGGCCTCGACCACCGGGGTGGCGCGCCAGCCGCGGACAGCGCGCGACAGGGTCGCGCAAGTCGCCACCAGCAAGCCGAGCAGCACGAACACCGTGCCCATCCCGGCCAGGAGCAGTTGGAGCCCGGGTCCTATGAGTTCGCTGCCCACTGTCGTCTCCATTCCGCCGGTGTCCGTTCGAACGGGGCTTCGCGTGCGTTGCGGGCCGGCCCCCCGGTCGTTCGTTCGCTTGCCGCGCCTGCAGGCATTGGCATGCAGGCTGGTGTGTGGCGCACCCGACAGGATTCGAACCTGTAATCCCTGGTTTCGTAGACCAGTGCCTTATCCAGTTTGGCCACGGGTGCGTGGCAGCCGCGTAGCGCGGACCGCGTTTTCGCGGGGCCGCGTATTATCGGGAAGGGGCGGGTGCTAAGCAACCGGATTGAGACGCCAAAACCCGGCCCGCGACGCTCCTCGAGTCCCATCCCACCAGCGCGCGCACGCCCTGGGATAAGATGCGGGCAGGTTGCCCCGGAGGCCACATGGCCGAGCCGAACCCGTCCGGACGCGTCGGCCGCGCCCGGATCGCGCTCTACGGAGCGGTGAACCTGCCCACCTCCGTGGTCGGGCTGCCCATCGCCCTCTACGTCCCGGCCTTCTACTCGGAGAACCTCGGGCTGTCGCTCGCCGCCGTCGGCACGCTGCTCGCGCTGTCGCGGCTCACGGACGTGGTGACCGACCCGGCGATCGGCATCGCGTCGGATCGCTGGCGTACCCGCTTCGGCCGTCGCAAGCCCTGGATGGTGGCGGGCACGCCCCTCATGATCGTGTCCCTCTGGATGCTCTTCGTCCCCGACAGCCCCACCGCGATCGCGGTTTGGTCCGCGTTCGGCGGTACGGGCGTCAGCAATTTCTATCTCTTCGTCTGGATCAGCGCCCTCTACCTCTCGTTCACGCTGGTCGACCTGCCCTACCGCGCGTGGGGGGCCGAACTCTCCCCGGACTACGACGAGCGTTCCCGCGTCACCGGCTGGCGCGAAGCCTTCGGCTACGGCGGCACGATGATGTCGCTCATCATCCCCCTCGTCATCGCGTTCGTGCTGGCCCAGCCCGGCGCCGAGAACGCGCTCTACGGGGTCGCCGTCGCCGTCCTGGTGCTGATGCCCCTGCTTACCCTCCCGGCCATCCTGTTCGTTCGGGAGCCGCCGATCCGGGGCAGCCGGACGCCGCACGTCACCTGGCTCCGGGGCCTGCGCATCGTCTGGCGCAACGGGCCGTTCCGCCGGCTGGTGATCTGCCTCACGTTCTTCGCCACCGGCATCAGCATGACCGCGGCGATGTCGTTCTTCTTCGTGCGGCGCGTGATGGAAGAGCCCTTCGACACGTACGCCATCTTCGTGCTCGCGTACTACGTTTCGAGCACCGTCGCGATCCCGGCCTGGTTCGCGATCTCGAAGAAGCTCGGCAAGCACCGCACCGTGGTGCTCGGCATCGCCTGGCTGTCGCTCTGGAGTTCGTTCATCCCGTTGCTCGGGCCCGACGACTTCGCGCTCTTCTTCGTCATCATGCTGTTGAAGGGATCGGCGATCGGCGCCCTGGTGTTCCTGCCGACCTCGATGGCGGCCGACATCGTGGACCTCGACACGCTGCGCACGCGCGAGCAACGGACGGGGCTCTACTTCTCGCTGTGGGGCATGGTGAACAAGGGCGCGGCCGCCCTCGGGGTGTTCTTCGCCACCGCGGGCGCCGCCTACATGGGGTTCGACCCCGCGAGCGACGACAACACCGCCACGGCGAAGATGGCGGTGGCGCTCCTGTACTCCGTCATCCCGGCCGCCATCGCCTGCATCGCGTTGCCCCTGCTGTGGCGGTACCCGCTCACGCGGGAGCGGCAGCAGCGGATGCGGGAGCACATCGAGCGGCGGGACACGCGGATGCGGGCGGCCGGACTGTCCCACTGACGCTTCCGGTCACGTCCCTACCAATGCCGGCAGCCGGGGCCATGCCGATGACCGCGCCAGTGCGGCCGCCGATGTCCATGCCCCACCACCCAATGCGTCCGGTACGCGTTCCCGACGCACACGTCGAGGTGGTGGAGCGGCCCGGAACGCCGGTGGCGGCGTCCATGCTTGCCGAAGCAGACGCTCCAGCCCGGGTGGTAGGCGACGACGTGGGGAGGAGGCGGATGGTGGTAGACGCGATGCCCGTGCCCGTAGTGCGGATGCGCGTTTGCGGAAACCGCCGCCAGGGAAAGCAGCATGGCCGCGGCGCCCGTGAGATTGCGGAGTTGCCGGTGCATCGGTGTGGCGCTCCCGTGTCATGAGGTCCGGGGGGGACGTTCGCACAGCGGCCATGAACCCAGTCTGAACGGCCCGGCGCGCGATCCGGCCGCTCGGCCGCCCCCTCCCTGTGCCAAACGCCGCCGGACGCTACACTGTCCGGACATGCACGCCGGCCATCCGGAGCAAGCACAGGAGACCGCCACCCATGACCGACCAGACCCGCCCCGGACGCCTCGCCGGCCGCACGGCCCTGATCACCGGCGCGAGCCGCGGCCTCGGCCGCGCCATCGCCCGGCTCTTCGCGGCCGAGGGCGCGCACCTCTTCCTGACCGCGACGAATCTCGCCAAGCTGGAGGAGACGCGGGGCCTCTGCGCGGATGCCGGCGTCGAACTGCACTGTCACCGGGCGGACGTGGCGGACCCGGAAGCCGTCGCGGGACTCTTCGACGCCGCCGTCTCGTGGCGCGACGGACTGGACATCGTGGTCAACAACGCCGGCATCTACATCGGCAAGCCGTTCGTCGACTACGACCTCGACGAGCTCGACCGGGTCATGAAGGTCAACGTGTACGCCGTCTTCCAGCTCACGCAGCTCGCCGTGAAGCACATGCTCGGCCGCGGCGGCGGCAAGATCGTCAACATGGCCTCGACCGCCGGCAAGTGGGAGAGCCTGAACCAGTCCGTGTACAACACGTCCAAGCACGCGGTGGTCGGGCTGACGCGCTGCGCGGCGCTGGAGACCGCGAATCAGGGCATCAACATCAACGCCATCTGCCCGGGCTTCGTCTCGACCGGGATGTTCGACGGGCTGCACGAGGCCGCGGAGGCCCTCAACGTACCGGTGGAGGAGCTGCAGCAGCAGGTCATCTCGCGCGTCCCGATGGGGCGCCTGGTCACCGGCGAGGAGGTCGCCCACCTCGCGGTGTATCTCGCGAGCAGCGAATCCGACGGGATGACGGGGCAGTCGATTCCGATCTCGGGCGGGATGCGGATGGGGTGAGGGCCTGGGGCGGGTCAGGCCACGTCGTCCGTGAAGGAGTTGAGTACACGCCCCAAGCGTCAGGACGAACCGTCCGGACCCGCTCCCGCTTGCTCCCCGCGACGATAAAGCGCCTCCCTGGACTGGTTGTCGGCCATACGCAAACCGACGCCACGCCTGTCGAAGTCCGCGATCACTTCACGCAACAGCTTGCGTCGCACTTCCGCAGCGGTAGAGGTCTCCGTGATGTTCTTCACGCTTCCGCCCCCGGCTACTCGACCGACGCATCGGCCAGTTCGCGCAGCGTCGACAGGAGTACGTCGCGCGTCACCCAACGCCCGTCGGCCATCACGCCTTCGAGCCGCCAGAGATGGCCGATGTCCTCGAGCGGGTTCGCGCCCAGCAACACGAGGTCGGCCTCCATTCCCGGCAGGATCTTCCCGCGCGTGTCCGCGTCGCCGAGGAAACGTGCGGGGGCGGTAGTCGCCGCCTGCAGCGCCTCGTAGGGCGACAGTCCGGCCTCGACGAAGGTTGCGATCTCGTCGATCAGGGTGAAACCCGGCACGAGGGACGGGAAGGTGTCGGTCCCCGTCATGAGCGGGGCGCCGGCGGCGTGCAGCCGGGCGAGGAACTCGAGCATCCGGGGCCGCGCCCGGCCGAGCATCTCCCGGGACTCCGGGGAGAACAGCGCCTCCAGGCCAGATTCGCGGTATACGCCGAGCAGGGCGTCGGGCATGAAAGCGGCCATGGGATGCTCGACGAGACGGTCCAGGCGGCCGGCGTTGATCAGCATGGAGTTGACGACGAACGTGGGGCAGTTCCAGGCGCCCGCCTCCACGGTCGCGCGGACGAGTTCGTCCATCCGCGCATCCGGCATGTGCAGCCAGGAGGCGAACCGTTCCGCGCTGCGGCCGCCGTCCTTGACCAGGGCTTCCCGCGACAGGCCGTCGATGTCGTAGCCGCGGAAGTGCTCGATGGACGCCTGGCCTGCCGCCAACACTTCCTCGACCCCGACATCGAACGGCACGTGCCCGAAGAACGTCACGCCATGCCGGCGGGCCTCGTCCGCGACCGCCAGGTACGCCTCGCGCGACAGGGTGTGGTAGACCTTGATCGACTCGAAACCCTCCCCCGCGAACTGCCGCACGGCGGCGCGCGCCGCGTCCGCCGTCAGCACACGGGCCGCGAAGTTCCAGACGGCGTCTTCGCCCTCGAGCAGAGGACTCGCGACTTCCATGCGCGGACCGAGCGGCGCGCCGTCCTCGATGGCGGCGGCAAGCCTCAGCAAGTCCCGCGAGCCGACGGCGTTGCGGATCGTCGTCACGCCGGTCGCCAGGTACAGGAGCAGGTCGGCGCGCGGTTCCGTCTGGCCTGGGCGATAGTCGCCGCCTATGTGGGCATGCATGTCCGCGAGCCCTGGCAGCAGGAACCTGTCCGTGCCATCGACGACCGTCGCCCCGGGCGGGAAGGTCACCGTGTCCGCGGGACCGACGGTCACGATCCGGTCGCCCTCGACGACTACCGACCGATGCGGCGCGGCGCCCGGAGCGTCCATCGAGATGACGTTGACGTCCACGAAGGCGTACGTGGACGGCTCCGCCGCGGCGGACGGTCCGGCGGCCCACAGCGAGAACAGGACACACAGCTTGCCCGCCCCGATGCTCACCACCCGTCGCATGTGCGTCCCTCCACGCGTGTCCGCAGGCGCGATGGTAGCGGTTCGCGCCGCGTCCCGGTCCCGGCGTACACTTTCCGCCGGGCAAGTGACAGGAGGGGCGCGTGTCCGCTGACCCGCGACAAGCCACCGGTGACACCAGGGCGCTGGACCACTACGTCCTCCAGGTGCACGACGTGGATGCCGCCGGCGCATCGTTCGAGCGCCTCGGCTTCCAGGTGCGGCCCCGGATGACGCACATCGAGTTCGGCACCTGCAACCGCGTCGTCCAGTTCCGGAACACCTATCTCGAACTGCTCGGCGGCCTTGCCGCCGCGCCGTCCGACATCGTCCGGGAGTACCTGCCGCGCTTCGAGTGCGGCGAGGGCCTGTCGCACGTCAGCCTGCGCTCGCACGACCTCGAGGCCGACCGTCGCGCGGCGGCGGAAAGCGGACTGAACCCCGGTCCGATCACCAGCGCCCGGCGCGAGGTGGTGATGCCCGACGACTCCGTGGAGGAGACGGACAGCAGTTTCTTCTACATGTGGCGACGGCAACGGCTCTACCTGTCGCTGTTCCTGTCCGGCCACAACAAGCCCCACACCATCTGGATTCCCGAGTACCAGGAGCATCCGAACACCGCCGTCGACACGACGGGCGTGACGTTCGTCTCGGACGATCCGCTCGAAGACCGCGACCACTTCTCGCAGATCTATCGGTGCGCGCCGACCGCGGCCGGGCCCGACCTGGTCCGGCTCACGGGCCACCGGGGCGACGTCGCGGAGGTCTGGTCGCGCACGCGCATCCACGAACGCTACCCCGGGCTCGAACTGGACCTCTCCGACCGCCAGCCCGGCTATCCGATCGGACTGACCGTCTCCGTGCGCGCGCTGGACCGGTGCCGCGCAGCACTCGTGGACCACGGCGTGGACTGCACCGTGCGCGAGGGTGCGGTGCTCGTGGCGCCGCAACGGACGCACGGCGCCGTGATCGAGTTCGTATCCGCCTAACTCGTATCCCAGAGAGAGTTCCTGACCATGCGCGCAGCCGTCATCCACGAACACGGCGACCGGGACGTCATTCGCCTCGTCGACGACTACCCGACCCCGGCGGCGGAACCCGGCTGGGTCGTCCTCCGGGTCGGCGCGACCTCGATCAACTTCCACGACATCTTCACCCGGCGCGGCATGCCCGGCATCCGGATCCCCTTCCCCCTGATCGTCGGCTCCGACCTCGCCGGCGAGATCGTCGAGGTCGGCCCCGGCGTGACCGGCTGGTCCGCCGGCGACCGCGTCCTGGTCGATCCGCACCCGTGCGAAGCGAGCGGCTGGAAGTTCCTCGGCGAGCAGTTCGACGGCGGACGCGCCGAGTTCTGCGCGGTGCTCGAGGACCAGCTCGTTGCCCTGCCGGACGCGGTGAGCTTCGAGGAGGCCTCCACCCTGCCCCTCGCCTACGCCACCGCCCACCGGATGATGTTCACCCGCGGCAACCTTGAGGCCGGCGAGACCGTGCTCGTGCTCGGCGCGAGCGGCGGCGTCGGCACGTGCTGCGTGCTGCTCGCCAAGATGGTCGGCGCCACCGTCCTCGCCTGCGCCTCGTCCCCCGAGAAGCTCGAGCGGCTGGCCGACATCGGAGCCGACCACCTGATCGACTACACGCGGGTGGACATGCGCAAGGCCGTGCACGAGATCGTCGGCCGGCCCCGCGTCGCCGGCACGGGAGGCGTCGACCTGGCCGTCAACTACACGGGCGGCAAGACGTGGAAGGACACGCTGCGCTGCGTCGGCAAGGGCGGCCGCATGGTCACGTGCGGCGCCACCGCCGGGTTCGACGAGGAAGTGGACTGCCGGTATGTCTGGACGTTCGAGCAGTCCATCATCGGCTCCGACGGCTGGACGCGGGACGATGTCCTCGCGCTGCTCGGCATGGTCGAGTCGGGCCGGCTCGAGCCCGTCATCGATCGCGTCTTCCCGCTCGAGGAGATTCACGAGGCGGAGCGGCTGCTCGAGGACCGGGAGGTCTTCGGCAAGGTCGTCGTCACGCCCTGACGGCCCGGGACGACACGGAAATGGGGGACTTCGACACCCGGGAGCAGATCCAGGCAAGCCTCGACGCGTCTCCCTTCGCCGTGTTCTGCGGCTTCCGCGCGGAGGAAGCCGACAAGGCCGCCGGCCGACTCGTCCTGCGGATGCCCATGCGGCCGGACATGGAGCGCCTGGCCGGTTCCGGCCAGATGCACGGCGGCCCCATCGCCTGCCTGATCGACACCGCGGGCTGCTACGCCGCCACGCTCGTCCTGGGGCACGGCGTACCGACCATCAATTTCCGCACGGACTACCTCCGGCCCGTCATCGACTCGGGTCTCACGGCGGTCGCCGTCGTCCGCCGCGCGGGACGCACCGTCACCGTGGCGGACGTGGACGTGTTCGACGACCGCGAGCGGCTCGTCGCGACCGGGCGGGCGACCTTCGGATCCCGCGCCGGATGACGGGGCGTCCCCGCAATCTCGGCGACATCCTCGGGGCGCGCCGGGACTCCGAAGAGGTCGTGATCGTCAGCCTCGACGCCCTTTCCCAGACGGAGGCCGGGACCGGGGGCGCGCCGCGCGAGTGGCGGGCGCGAGAGATCGAGCAGGGCTCGCTCGCCTACGGGGAGGCGGTGCGCCGGCGGGGCCTCCCGACCGGTTCGGCGGTCGGAATCTTCGCGCAGAACTCGGTGCCGAACCTGATGGCCTACCTCGGGATCCTGCGCGCCGGGTACGTCTGTGTCCCGGTCAACATCCGGCAGCCCGCGCCGATCGTCCGCTACGTCTGCGAGGACGCCGACATGCGGTTCGCCTTCGCCGACGAGGCCGGCGCGGCGCTCGTCCCCGAGGCCGTCGAACACGCGAGCCTGACGCCCGTGCCCGATCGCGGACCCGGTCCCCGGGCCGGGTTCCCGGCCGTCGAGCAGGAGTCCACCGCCCTGCTCCTCTACACGTCAGGCTCCACCGGCCGGCCCAAGGGGGTCGTCCTGTCGCACATCAGCCAGCTCTCGATGATCGACGCCGTGACCGCCGGCCCGGACAGCGGGCTCTTCGACGGGCAACGCGGGATCGTGGCGGCGCCGATGTTCCACATGAACGCCCAGGTGTTCATCGCGTCGTTCCTGGCGGGCGGGGGCTCCGTCGTGTTGATGTCGCGTTTCGACGCCGCGTTGTTCGCCGAGGCCATCCCCGCCTACGGCGTAAACGTGCTGACGGGCGTCCCGACCATGATTGCGCTGCTGCACTCCGCGTGGCAGGACCTTGGCCGGCCGGATCTCGGCAGCATCCGCAACGTGTACATCGGGTCGGCCCCCGTCACCGAGGCGATCATCGCGCAGTCGCGGGAGATGATGCCGAACGCCCGGGTCCTGAACTCCTACGGCACGACGGAGAGCGGCGGCGGCCTGTTCGGGCCGCACCCCGACGGCGTCGCTCGTCCGCCCACCTCCGTCGGGTATCCGACCCCGTTGGTCGATGTGCGCCTCGACGACGACGGCGCGCTCCTCGTCAGGGCGCCGAGCATGATGACGGGCTATCTCAACCTGCCGGAACTCACGGCGCAGAGGCTCAAGGAAGGCTGGTACAACACCGGCGACCTGTTCGAGCGCGACGCGGACGGCTTCTACTTCTTCCGCGGCCGCGCGGACGACATGTTCGTGTGCTCGGGCGAGAACGTATACCCGGGCGAGGTGGAGCAGGCGGTCGAGTCTCATCCGGGGGTCCTCCAGGCGGCGGTCGTGCCCGTGGCCGATGCGCGCCGCGGCCAGATGCCCGTGGCCTTCGTCGTGCCGGCGGCGGACGCGGTCGACGCGGAGGAGATCCAGAACCACGTCCGGACGCAGATCGCGCCGTACCTGTATCCCCGGCGCGTGTGGCCCCTGGACGCGTTGCCCCTGGCCAGCACGACCAAGGTCGACCGGCGCGAACTGATGCGCCGCGCGGAGGCGTTCATGGACGCCGAACGGGCGGGTGGGCGGATGGGGGAACCATAGTGGCGCAAGCCGGCGACAGCCCGCGCTCCCCGTACCCGCTGGCGGACGCCGTTCCCGAGGCGGAACTGCGGCAACAGGTCGAGGATCTGTCCGCCGCCCGGGCGCGGGGTCCCGTCCTGGGCTTGCCGACCTACGTGAGGCTCGGCGGCCCCGGCTTCATCGGCGCGGCCCTGACGCTCGGCGCCGGGACCATGACCTCCTCCATGCTCGCCGGAGCGGAGTTCGGCTACCGGACGTTGTGGATCTTCTGGGTGGCGGCCGGGTCCGGCCTGTTCATGATGGCGGCGATGGGCCGCTTCACGTGTCAGGGCCAGTTCGACGTCATCGAGAAACAGGCGGAGCTGCACGGCTGGTTTCTGGCGCGGGTGCTCACCGCCCTGGTCGGCATGGTGACCGTCGCCCTGGTCTTCAACTTCGGCCAGGTCGCTCTCGGCACGCACCTGATCGACAGCATCGCCGAGACGGCCGGGCTGTCGTTCCCGCAGGAGTACAACTGGCCCCTGTACGTGCTGGTGACGAGCTGGATCGCCCTGGGCTACGGACGGGCCGGGTCCGGCGGCACCAAGCTGCTCGAGGGCGTCATGAAGTGGGGCCTCGCGGCGATGATCCTGTGCTTCGCCGGCTGCCTGGTGGTCGTCGGCGTCGACTGGCCGGCGGCCCTGCGCGGCACGCTCGTTCCCTGGCTGCCTCGCGGGGTGCTGGGCATCGATCTCTTCATCGCGTCCACGGCCTCGGCCATCGGCGTGGCCGACTGGGTGCTGTTCCACTACGCGGGGCACGCCCGCGGCTGGCACCGGGAACACGAGGGACTGGCCCGCGTCGACCTGGTCGCGGGGTTCTTCGTGCCGTTCTGCGTCGTGAACTTCCTGATCGTTTGCGTCTTCGCGGGGACGCTGTACGGCGCGGGCGACCTGCCGCGGACGGCGGCGGAACTGTCGCGGTCGCTGGTGCCGCTGCTCGGCGAGACCGTGGCGCAGTACGCGTTCATGATCGGGTTCCTGGCGGTTCCGCTGACCACCACGATCGGGCTTTGCCTGCTCTCGGCCATCGGCATCCACGCGCTCTTCGGCTGGCAGCCGGACGTGCGCTCGTGGCGCTGGAAGATCTGCCTGCTCCTGCCCCAGGTCGGCTTCCTGGCGGCCTGGTATCCGAGCCCCGTCATGCTGATCATCGTCATCGCCGCGGCGCTGTCGTTGACGAACAACATCGTCGGCTGGTCCTTCTACATGATGCTGAACGACCGCAAGCTGATGGGCGCGTCGCGCAGCCGCTCGCGGATCTGGAACCTGGGGATCATGGTCCAGGTGACGCTGCTCAACTGCGTGGCATTGACCTACGTGTTCAACCGGCTCGGGTGGTGGCAGGCGTGAACGGGTTCGACATCGACCGGCGGCTCGGGCCGCTGCGCCTGCGCGCGTGGTTCCTGGTCGCCAACTTCGCCTGCAACGCGCTTGCTCTGTACGGGCTGTCTCGCGTGATGGTCACGGGCGGGGGCACCGGCATGCTGGCCGTCGGCGCCGTCGGCACGATCGTCTGCCTGGCGGTCCTGTCGCAGCCGAGTCGCGACGTTGCCGAACAGGAGGAGTCCGGGCGTTCAGAGACCTGACGTTGCGCGTCCCCTTCACGGCCATGTGTGTCATTCGCACGGTCGTCGGGCGCGCGGCGGCGGGGTCGCGGTCGACCGCGTGCTTGTCGGCCAGGCAGCAGCAGGAGGGAGGGCAACGATGAGAGTCACAGACCCGCGGAGATACCGACTCATCTCGACCGCACTGGCGGCCGTGGCGTTGTTGTCCGGCTGCGCCGATCCGGGGCCCGAGCCGGTTCAGGGCGATACGGCGTTCGTCGGAGCGGCCGTGGTCGATGTCGCGGCCGGCGCGCTCGTACCGGGCCGGACCGTGGTCGTGGACGAAGGCCGCATCACCAGCGTGGGGCCGAGCGCCGGGGCGAACCTGGCCGACGGCGTGACGGTCGTCGACGGAACCGGCCGCTACCTGATGCCGGGGTTGACGGACATGCATGCACACGTCTTCACGGAAGACGGCCTCCTGCCCTACCTGGCGAACGGCATCACCACGATCCGCAACATGTGGGGCGGCCCCATGGCGCTCGCCATGAAGGAGGCGGTCGCGGCCGGCAGCCTACCGGGGCCGCGGATGCTCACCGCCGGGCAACTGCTCGACGGCGCGCCCAAGATCTGGGCCGGGTCGACCGCAGTCGCCGACCCCGCCGAAGCCGCGTCGCTGGTCGCGCGGCAGGCCGCCGAGGGCTATGACTTCGTCAAGGTGTACTCGCGCCTGTCGCCGGAACTGCTCGACACCATCCTGGCCGCGGGTTCCGAGCACGGTATCGCCGTTGCGGGGCACGTACCGCAGGACGTCCCGCTCCTGCAGGCCGTGCAGGGGGGGATGCGCACGGCGGAGCACTTCACGGGCATGCTGGCCGCGGTGTTCGCGGACGACAGCCTGCCGAATCCGGACCTGGCCTCGTTCGACCTCCGGAACAACGATCTCATCAAGGCCCTCGGGCGCGGCGACATCGACGCCGATGGCCTGGTCGACCGGGACAAGGTCGCGCAACTCGGCGCGGCACTGGCCGGACAAGAGTTCTGGCTCGTCCCCACCATCGATGTCATGAAGAACTTCACGACCCTGTCCCGGGACGCGAATCCGGACGCCTTCGAGTACATGAATCCGGCGGACCGGGCCATCACGCGGATGCTCGAAAGCGCGGGATCGGCGATGGTCCATCCGGAGTTGCAGGCCGGGGAGACGGTCCTCTACCACGTGCGCGCCGATGTGCTCGCGGACCTGCACCGGGCCGGCGCCAGGATCCTGGTGGGCACCGACGACTCGCTCCAGGGCGGGTTCGCGGTGGTCGACGAGATGGAGGCCCTGGTCGACGCCGGGCTCACGACGCTCGACGTCCTGCGCGCCGCCACGCTCGGAGCCGCGGACTTCCTGGGCGAGCGCGGAAGCTTCGGCGAGGTGGTCCCCGGCGCGGTGGCCGACCTGATACTCGTGGAGGGCAATCCCCTCGAAGAACTCGACGCGCTACGCCGCCCGCAAGGGGTCATGCGCGCGGGAACGTACTACGACCGGGCGGAACTCGACGCGATGCTCGACGGACTTGCCGCGAAAACCGCGGCCGTGGAAGCCGAGTTCGACGCGGCGCCACCGTTCGCCCCCGAGGCCGGCGCGCGTTCGGACTTCCTGGGCGAGGCCGGCGGAGCCGCCGCGATCGCATCGGCCTTCACTGAAGAGGGCACGGTCGTCACGGCGGCGATTCGCGACGCGCATGTCTGGAACCTGCTTCAGATCACGACGTCCAGCGACGCGTTCGACGTCCAGCGCGACGGGGAACCGATTGCCGGCGCGGCCCTCGAGAACGACGGCTGGCGGCTGACGGTCGGCGGTGAGGACACGGGCGCCCCCGTACCGGGTGAGGCGGCCGCCGTGTTGACCGGCACGCCGGCGGACATCCTCATCCTGGATGCGGCGGTAGGGCTTCTTGGAGAGGGCGAGTCGCGCACGCTCGTCGCCTGGCGGTGCGGGCCGCGGCTCGCATGCGGGGGCGTCGAGGCGGAACGCCTGATCGTGACGGGGCTCGGCACGCAACTCATCCGGGGGCATCGCATCTATGAATCCACGAACGCCTACACTGTTGCTCCGACCGACGACGGCGCGGGGCGGGTCGCTTACTGGATGGCGCGACCGGGGCTCTTCAGCGGAGGCCCGGTCCGTATCGAAGCCGATGGCGCGGCGTCCTGGCGCCGGATACGGTAGGCACTCGGCTCGTGCCCGGGCCGACCGGAGGAGCCACGGCACGGAGCGGAGGGATCGGACAGCCCACGGATGGGCGTGGGTGGGCAAGGACCGGGGCCTTCCCGCCCCGCCCCCGCGAAGCCGCATGTAGAGTCGGGCCGTCCATCGATCCCCGCCATCCGGAAGAGTGCCAATGAACCGACCCAACATCCTGCTCGTCATGAACGACGACATGGGGTTCTCCGACATCGGCTGCTACGGTGGCGAAGTCCAGACACCGCATCTCGACCGACTCGCCGCCAACGGCCTCCGGTTCACCCAGTTCTACAACACCGCGCGTTGCTGTCCGACGCGGGCGTCCATCCTCACCGGGCTGCACCCCCACCAGGCAGGCGTCGGCTGGATGACCACGGACCTCGACGAAGACGGCTACCGGGGCAACCTCAACAACCAGTGCGTGACTATCGCCGAGGTGCTGCGGGCGGCCGGATACGGCACGTACATGAGCGGCAAGTGGCATGTGACCCGCCATGTCGCACCCGACGGCCCGAAGGATGCCTGGCCCTGCCAGCGGGGCTTCGGCCACTACTTCGGGATCCTGCGGGGCGCGTCGAACTACTGGCAGCCAGGGACGTTGACGCGGAACAACGACCCCGTGGACGTTGCGGGCTTGCCGGAGGACTTCTTCCTCACCGACGCGATCAGCGACCAGGCGGCCGACTACGTTCGCGAACACGCCGACCGCGGAACGGACGCACCCTTCTTCCTCTACACCGCCTACACGGCCCCGCATTGGCCATTGCACGCCCATCCGGAGGACATCGAACGGTATCGCGGCCGATTCGCCGCCGGCTGGGACCGGCTGCGGGAAGAGCGACTGCGCCGGATGCGCGCCATGGGGATCGTCGACGCCTCGTGGCCGATCACCGACCGGGACCCGACCCAGCCCCCCTGGGAAGAGGCCCCGCACAAGGACTGGGAACAGCGCCGCATGGAAGTGTACGCGGCGCAGATCGACCGGATGGACCAGGGCATCGGGCGGATCGTGGCGGCGCTGGACGAGACCGGGCAGATCGACAATACGCTGATCCTGTTTCTCGCCGACAACGGCGCCTGCGCGGAGGAGTTCGCCGAAGAGGTCCGGCCCCTCCCACCCACGTACCCCGCGGGCGCCACGCACACGCGGGACGGCAGAACCGTGATGCGGGGCAACGACCCCGCGGTCATGCCGGGACCCGAGGACACCTACCAGAGCTACGGCGTCCCCTGGGCGAACCTGTCGAACACGCCTTTCCGGGAATACAAGCACTGGGTTCACGAGGGCGGCATCGCCACGCCACTGATCGTCCACTGGCCAGCCGCGATCGACGATGCCGGGGCGCTACGGCACGCGCCGGGACAACTCACCGACATCATGGCGACCTGCCTCGACGTGGCCGGCGCGGATTACCCGGCGCGGTTCAACGGCAACGACATCATCCCCCTGGAAGGGACGAGCCTGGCGCCGATCTTCCACGACCAACCCAATCACAAGGAAGCGCTGATCTGGGAACACGAAGGCAACAGGGCCGTACGCAGGGGCCGGTGGAAGCTGGTGTGCAAGTATCCAGGCGGCTGGGAACTCTACGACATCGTCGCCAACCGGACGGAAACGGTGGATCTCGCGACGCACCACCCGGAGGTCGTCGCGGAACTCGGCGCCATCCACGACGCCTGGGCCGATCGTTGCGGCGTCAAGTCGTGGCAGCACCTGGTCGACAACCGGGGGGCTTTGAAGAAGCTCGCCCCGAGAAGGTGAGCGGCGTACGGCAACGCGCGGGCCACGATGGCCAGACCTCAAGTCCCGCACATGGGCTCGAGGTCACGCACGGGCACGCGCCGCGCGCGCAACGATGCGCTCGGCCCGTGCCAGGAAGCTACCAGCAGCAGCAGAGGCCCGCCGAGATGGCTTCGAGTTGTTCCTCACTCATGGTGGGATCGGGCGGCAGCGCGAGATGCACGGTCTGCATGTCGCTCTCGTGGACCTCGATCGTCATCGACTCGGGTATCGAGATGCCCAGCTCTTCCGAGATCGTGCTCTTCGGGTGCGCGAGAAGCTGTTGCCTGAAATCCGCGTCCAAGGCGGACTTCTCCACGATGTGCTGCAGCATGTCGTCGCCAGTTCGCATGGCAGTCCTCCCTCGTTCCACATGATGAACGACGCCGATACTTCGGCGACCAGCACGCTAGCACGACCGTCCTTCAAGCCGCAACGCCGTGTGCGGGTTCAGGAGATTTGGGACAGGGAGGGGCATTCCCTGGATGCTTGAAGGTACTCGATTGGTGTTTGCCAGTCGAGGGTCTGGTGCGGCCTGACGTGGTTGTGGAAGTGCTGGTATTCGGCGAGGGCGCGGTTGGCGTCGGCGACGGTGAGGTCGCCGTCGTAGAGGTTCCAGAACTCGACGCGGGTGGTGTCGTTGGCGCGCTCGACGCAGCCGTTGAACTGGGGGCGCCGGGGCGGCAGGACGTAGAGGGGGATGTCGAGCGTGGCGCAGGCCTGTTCGAACTCGGCCATGAACTCGCTGCCGCCATCGACCTGCACGGAGAGCAGTTCGTGGGGCATCTCGGCGCGCACGGCGTCGAGGAAGCGCTCGGCGTTGTGGGCGGTGGCGCGTGAGTAGGCGCGCGCCACCAGGTGCTTGCCGACCGGCGAGACGGCCTTGAACTCCTTCAGCTGCCGGCCGTCGCGGGACAGGGACATGTGGTCGATCTGCACCAGTTCGCCGGGGCGTTCGGCGCGCTGACCGTAGCGCCAGCGCCGCGCGTGGCCGTTGAAGTCGCGGCGCCGCTTGGGCCGCACGCGACCGCGGCAGAACGCACACGGCTCGATGCGCCCCAGGCGCACGCCCTTGGCGAGGATGCGCCCGATGGTGGACGCGCCCGGGTCCAGTCCCTCGCGCGCGAGCATCACGCGCAGGCGATTCTTGCCCATGAACGGATGGCGGCGCCGCATGGCCCACACGCGAATCTCCTCCGCGCGCGTGCGGCGCGCGCCCCGCAGCCGGCGCGGGCGCCGGCTGCGGGGGGCCAGTGCACGCACGCCACCATCGCGCAGGGCCGCACGCCAGCGGTAGTAGGTGCTGCGCGTCACCTCCGCCACGCCCAGCGCCACCGCCAGCGGCGTGCCGGCGGCGCGCAACACCTCGATCTTGTCGAGCAGCGCCAGGCGGCGCAGTGCTTCGGGATCCCCGGTCTCGTCAATGTGCAGCTTGCGATAGCATGCCGCCGGTGCAGCCTTGATCTGCATGGGTCGAGTCTCCTTGTCGGTTGTCAAACCCAAGGCTACCCGACTCGCCGCACCCACCCCCGGTGGGTGCGGCCACCCCGAAGACGCGCCGTTCGATCGCCGATCGCCGGGCCGCGCAGCCCGTCAAGCCGCTACGCGGCTCCTCCGCTACGCTCCGGCCGTCCCGGTGACGGGCCGCGCGGCCCGGCTACTGGGTTGCCTACGGCCGTAAGCACAGCTTCCGGCCTCCGCCGCAACCGGCGATCAGAACTCTCCGCGTCCCCGCCCCTCGTCCCATATGTCTCTGAACCCGGACACGCCGCGGACCCGGCCCGCCTGCACCGTGCCTTGGGCGACGGTTGCCCCGGCGGCCTGGCCGCGGACGGTAACGCCACGAGTGGTTTGCAGTTCCAATCCCGGTGGGCAATGATCCCGTCCCCACGCACCCGTATAGCGCGCCTTTCGCAAACACCATGATGAGACTTCGAAGTGGATTCCTTCGACTCGCCGCGTGCCTCGTCGGCGCGTTCCTGACCTGGAGCAGCCTGGCCGTGGAGGTCGGCGACATGGCTCCCGACTTCCGTTTGCCGGGATCGGACGGCCGGCAACACGCGCTGGCAGACTACCGGGGCCAACACGTCGTCATCTCGTTCTTCCCGAAGGCCTTCACCGGGGGCTGAACCCTCCAGTGCAAGGCGCTGCGTGACAGTGCCCAGGAGATCGAAGCCTTCGATGTCGCGTACTTCATGGCGAGCGTGGATGCGCCCGAGACGAACAAGGCCTTCGCCGAGGAGAACCGGGCCACCTTTCCCGTTCTGTCCGACCCGGACCGCGCCGTGTCGACCGCCTATGGCGTGTTGTCGGAACGCGGCACGGCGAAGCGTTGGACCTACTACGTGGACCCGGAGGGCGTCATAGCGCGAATCGACCGCGAAGTCGATCCACGCACGGCCGGCGCCGACCTGGTGCGCGACCTCGACAGCCTTGGCGTACCGCGAAAGGACCTCTGACCCGGCGTCGTCACGGCAGGGACGCCGCTTCGCCCACCTGCAGTTCGACAAAGCAACGGTAGGCGCCGCCCCGCCGGCGCATCAGTTCGTCGTGACTGCCCGTCTCGATGATGCGGCCACGCTCGATGAAGGCGATCCGGTCGGCCGAGCGGATCGTGCTGAGCCGATGCGCGATGACGATCAGCAGCCGCTTCTCGCGCTCGGCGTGGAGCGCCGCCACGAGCGCGTTCTCCGTCTCGGGGTCGAGCGCCGCGGTCGGCTCGTCGAGCACCAGCACGGGCGCGCGGCTCGCGAGCCCCCGGGCGATGGCCAACCGTTGCTTCTGGCCCACCGAGAGCGTTGCGCCGCCCTGCCCCAGCCGCGTCTCGAAGCCGTTCGGCAGCCCCTCGATGAAGTCGAGCGCGCCGGCCGTGCGCGCCGCCGCCGCAACCTCCGCGGCAGTCGCCCCGGGGTTGCCCATGCGGATGTTGCCGGTCACCGTGTCGTCGAACACGACCGGTTCCTGGAAGACGAACGCGACGTTGTCGCGTACGCAGTCGACGCTGAGCTCCCTCAGGTCGATGTCGTCGAGCAGCACGCGCCCGGTGACCGGCTGGATGAACCCCGGCAGCGTGTAGGCAAGGGTCGATTTGCCGGCGCCGGTCGTCCCCACCAGCGCGATCATCTCGCCCACGCGGCCCGCGAGGCTCACCCCGTCGAGCGCCGGCGTGCCGTCGGGGTACGCGAAGGAGACCTCTTCAAGTGCCACGCGCCGGACGGTGCCGGACAACCGACTCCTGCCGTGGTGGTCGGCGTCGACCCGCATGTCCATGACATCGAACACGCGCTTCAAGCCGGCCACGCTGTTCTGCAGATTGAACCAGAGCGCGCCCAGGGCGCCGGCCGTGATCGCGATCTGCAGGAAGTAGCCGTACAGCACGGCGTAGTCGCCCGCGGACATGCGGGCGTCGATGATCGCGTTCGCGACGTCGTAGAAGACGTAGAACGTCAGCCCGAGGATGACGGTGCCCTGCAACGCCGCGAGGGACAGGTTCATCAGTTCGTAGCCGCGGAAGCGCCTGAACGACCGCGCGCTGTCGACGGCGAACGAGTCGCGCTGCCTGGCGTTGGCGCCGAGGCTCTGCACGGCGGCGATGTTGCTCATCCCTTCCTCGACCCTGGCGGTCGTGGTGGCCCCGGCCTGTCGGCTTGCCAGGGAACGCCGCCGCGTGATGCCCGTCATCAGGAACGTCGTCACGAGCACCATGGGCGCCGCGAACCATGCCATCGCGACCACGGACGGCAGGATCGAGAAGCTGTACTGGGCGGTCCATGCCACGACGGCTATCGTGTAGAGGCTGACGAGCGGCGTGACCAGGATGTCGTAACACACGCGCGAGATCGCCGGCGTGTCGTACATCACCCGGTACACGGCGTCGCCGATGCTCGAGTCCGCGAACCGCGTCATCGGCAACGCCATCAGGCGGCGGTAGAGCATCGAACGCAGATCGTGGTTGATGCGGTGCGTGGCCCGCAACTGATACCGGTACTCGAACAGTCCGAGCAGCCCGCTCACGCGGCTGTCGGAGACGTTCACCTGGTTCTCGCTCTTGGTGGCGGTGTCGAGTCCCTCCGCCAGTTCGCCTTCGGCGCGGTCGCTGGCCGCGCCCTGGCCGAACGCGCCGATCAGCACGATGCCCACGAGACTGATGCCGACGATCGCCCAGACGATCTCGAACGGCGTGAGCCCCACCATGAAATCGAGCAAGGGCTGCGCATACGGAGGATACGGCGTCGGCGCCGTCCCGACCGGCATGCCCATCACCACGTGATCGACCAGGATCTTCAGCGGCCACGGCAGGATGAGGACCACCGAGACGCCGACCAGGCTCAGGGCCAGCTTGACGGCGATGAACCTGCGGTAGGGCCACACGAAGGTCAGCGAGCGCGCGATGAGCCCCAGGGTCTCGCGCGTGCCGAACTCGCGGACCTCGTGCATGTCGCTCACGCCGCGCGTCCCGTCTCCGCCTCGACGAAGTCGCGGTAGACGCGCGCGGAGGCGATCAGTTCGTCGTGTGTCCCCTGCGCAAGGACCCGTCCATCACGCAGGTACACGACCTGGTCGGCCTGGCGAATCGTCGACAGGCGGTGGGTGATGAGGAAGATGCAGCGGTCCCGGCCCCATCGCTTCAGGCTCGCGAGCACCCGCAGTTCGGTCTCCGCATCGAGCGCCGCGGTCGGCTCGTCGAGGATCAGGATCGGCGCATCCTTCACGACCGCCCGGGCGATCACGATGCGTTGCCGCTGCCCGCTCGAGAGCTTGGTCGCCCGCTCGCCGAGCGGGGTCCCGTAACCGTGCGGCAGTTGCTCGATGAATGCATCGGCGCACGCGACCCGTGCGGCTTCGGCAACGACCGGCAGCGACGCGTCCGGCACCGCATAGCGAATGTTCTCGAGCACCGTGTCGGAGAAGAGGATGTTCTCCTGGGTCGCGATGGCGATGCGGCCGCGCAGCGAGTCGACCGTGACGCCCCGGAGATCGATGCCGTCGATCGTGATGCGCCCCGCGTCGGGGTCGACGAGCCGCAGGAGCAGCGACATGAGCGTCGACTTGCCCGTGCCCGTCGGCCCGACGATGGCGGTCACGGTGCCGCGGGGCGCGACGAGGTCGACCCCGGTGAGTACCGGCCGGTCGGGCAGATAGCCGAAGGTGACGCCCTCGAAGCGCACCGCGTCACGAAACGGAGGCAGCACGACGGCGTCGGCGGCGTCTTCGATATCGGGCTCGAGGTCCAGAATCTCGAACACGCGTCCGAGCCCTATCGCCATGTCCTGTGCGCGGCCCCAGAGCGCGATGAGCGCCCGGATCGAACCGAGACCGTCGTTCGCGCGGGAGTTGACGGCGGAGAACGTCCCGAAGTTCCACACGGCGAAGCCGAAGCCCAGCAGCAGACCCTGCGCAAACGTCGCCGCCGAGGCGTGCGACCACAGCGCCGCAAGGGACTCGACGGCGAGGATCGCGAGGCCGATCACCCCGAAGGCGAGGATGCCGAGCACCGCGAGGGACACGCGCGACCGGAACGCGGCATCGAGCGCGTGGCGCGACCGCTCGTGGAAGCCCCGCACCCGCTGCGGCTCGGTACCCGTTGCCTTGATGACGCGCACTCCCAGCACGCTTTCCTGGATCCAGGACGTCAGCGCGCTGTTGCGCTCACGGGCGTGCCGGAAACGCGTGCGCAGACGCGACGAGAACAGGTACCCGAGGTACAGGACGGGCAGCACCGTGAAGGCGAGCACCGCCGCAAGCACCGGCTGGAACGCCGCGACGATGGCCACTCCGACCAGGTACCGCCCGAGGAACATGAGCGGCTCGAGGAAGACGAAGCGGATGATCGCGGTCACCATCGCGCTGTCCTGGTAGACGCGATAGATGGCGTCGCCCGTTTCGGCATTGGCGTGGAACGCGAGCGACTGCGCCTGCAGGCGGTCGATGAGCCGCACCCGCATCCGCTGGTTGATCTGCTGGAAGATCCACATGCTGTAGTAGCTGAGGACCAGTCCCGCCGGGATGGCGACCCCCGCCAGGGCGATGGCCAGCAGGAGCGTCGGCAGGAGGAGCGCGCGACGCGCCTCGGCCGGGAGCTCCTCGACGTCGGCGAAAACTGCCGGATCCAGCCCGAACAGGGCGGCCGCGATGGACCCGATGGGCTTGCCCGCGAGCACGCCCGACGTTGCGACCCCGATCAGCAGGAAGCCGAGAAACGCCGTCACCAGCGCAACCATCCCGGACGCCGTCAGGAACGTGACGAGGTGCCTGAGCGACGGGCGAATGAACGGCCACGTCCGCAGGAAGATGCTGGCCACCCACCGGGCGCTGAGTTGGTCACGCCCCGGGTGCGGGAGAAGCGCTGCGCGCATGCGGCTACGTCACCAGGGCCACCGCGGTGCCGGTTCGCGCCTCACTGTGGTGCGCGCCCCGCGTCGTTGTCGGTGTCGCCCCCGAAGTCCACGGTTTCGAAGTCGAGCTGGTTGGGCACGCGTGGCGCGTACCGGCCGGAGCGTTTCGCACCTGCCAGGTGGCGCTCGGCCTCCGCGTCCGGTCCTTCCGGACGCAGGGCACGCTGGAAGAAACCGAACACGTTCCGGAGGCGCCGCGGGACGGAGCGGCCGGTGTGGGCAGCGCCGCGGACCAGGTGATACTCGTGCTCGATGGCGGCGTCGAAGAGCAGGCGATGCACGAGCTCCGCGCTCAGGAACGTGAGGTTGGCGTCCTCGTCGCCGGCCTCGACCAGCAATTGCAGGCCCGACTCGCGCAGGCGCTCGGCATTGTCGATGACGATGGTCGGCGGATGGCGGGCCCGCCAGTACGCCACGTCGACCGGGTTCCCGAAACGCCGCTCCAGGAAACGGAACGCGCCCGGCCCATACGGTGTCACATCCAGGTCCGCGAACGAGGTGACCGGAGGGAACCCCGGTTCAAGCGCCGCGGCGGCGATGAACCTCTCCGGGTTGCGCAGCGCGATCCGCAGCGTCCCCTGGCCCCCCGCGGAGGCCCCGCCGATCACTGTCCCGGCCCTGCCCTGCGCGACGTGCCAGGTGGCGCGGACATGGGCGAGCAACTCGGTAACGAGGAAGGTTTCCCAGTCGTTGCCGCCGCCCTTCCAGTCGATCCAGTAGGAATTGCCCGTGATCGGCGCGACCACGACGATGGGTTCGATGGTCCCCTTCTCCCACGCGCGTTCGAGCGGGGCGCGCAGACGCCGCTCGAGCTGGTGCTCGCCGCTGCTGCCGCCGTGCAGCCACAGGAGGAGCGGGTACGGTGCTTCCCGCTTCGGGGTGTAATCCGGCGGCAACAGGATGTCGAAACGCGCTTCGCCAGGCACCAGTTCGGTCGCGACGCTCTGGTTGGAGAGCACGGACGCGTGTGCCAGGCTGCCGACGCACACCAGCAGGGCGACCAGCCAACCGAACGCGGTGACTCGCGGGACGCATCGCATGGCAGGGGCTCCTCGCTGGTTGCGCGACATCTTAGGGTATCCGCGCAACCCGGGCGTCACTGCCTAGCGTCACTCCCCGCGTCGCAAGCGCCGCCTGAGGTCCTCGTTCTCCGCCTGGAGGGCCGGCCCTTAGCGCCTCCTCCTTCTCCCGGGGAGTCAGCAGATAGCCGCCTCGCCGCGGGTCGAAGAAGCGCAGTCGGTCGCCCTGCAACCGCAACTCCAGCCCGAGCATCGTCCCGTGGCAAGGGTTCCATCCCGTCGCTCCAGGGCCAGCGCTCGGTACTCGCCGTCCGACTCCAGCCGGCGGCCTTGCAGCATCGGCTCCAGGTAGTCTCCTTCCGGATCGAACTGCCAGTACTCCCGAACACCCAGCTCCGCGTAGAGCTTTCCTCTTCGTCACCTCGTCCTCGCGCCGGGTGCTGAGCGAAGTGATTTCCAGCACGAAGTCAGCCAGCTTCCCCTCGACCCAGGTCCGCCACACACGCCGCTCCGGCAGCTTCGGCACACCGATCGCCACGAAGACGTCCGGCGACACGCATGCCCGAATGTCGCCCTCCCGGTAGTACATCATCATGTCGCTACCCACGTAGACATCCGCGCGGTCCCGATAGAAATCGTGCAGGGACTGCGCCGCGTCGACCGTGGCGTGCCAGTGGATCGGCGTCTCCGCCATCGGCTTACCGTCCGACTCGGGGTAGTCGGACAGCGACAGCGGCCTTGGCACTGCTTTCCGCGCTACGGCCGTGGCATCGTCTTGGGTCGGAACGGTTTCGGTCTCCCGCATGGCGGACTCCCCGGTCGGGCCACGCCTAGATGCCCGGAACGCTACCACAGCCCTCGCCGGCGCGATAAGGCGCGGCCACTCTCCACGCACCCAAGGACTCACCCCCCGTCCACCCACGCCCTGATCAGGTGATGGGCGATGGCCATGGGACCCGGAACTTTCAACGTCGAGTGCTCCCCGGCCAGCGCCAGGCGCGCCTCGTCCCGCGGGAACCAGCGCACGTCGGCCATCTCGACCGGATCGATGCGGATATCCGTCGTCAGTGCTTCGCCGTGACAGCCGATCATGAGCGATGACGGGAACGGCCACGGCTGGGAGGAGTGGTAGCGGACATTGCCTACTTCGACGCCGGCCTCCTCGCGCACCTCCCGCCGCACGGCTTCTTCGATGGACTCGCCCTGGTCGATGAAGCCGGCCAGCGCCGAGTACATGCCGATGCGCGCCAGGCGCCCCGCGGCCTGGCCGAGCAGGCATCGGTCGCCGTCGGAGATCACCATGATCGCGACCGGGTCCGTCCGGGGGAAGTGCTGCGCGTCGCATTTCGGACACACGCGGACGTGGCCGCCGCGGGCCGGCGTGGAACGCGCCCCGCAAGCGCTGCAGAACTGGTGCCGCTCGTGCCAGGCCAGTTGCGAGCGGCACTGCGCCAGGATGCCCGCATCACTGGCGGGCAGCACCATTCCCGCGGCGCGGGAATCCTCGAACCGGAAGCGGGACGGCAGGTCGAGGTCGCGCAGGGGCTCCTCGACCGCGGATACGTCCTGGGCGAATCGGGGACGGTCGCCGGCCAGGCCCAGGAACACGGGCGGCGTTTGCACATCCAGTTCCAGGACCCGCGCCGGCGACAGCCAGCCGAGCCGGTCTGTGCCGCCGTCCTCGAGCAGCACGTTCAGGCGCCACATCGGGAGGTAGCAGCTGTCGGGGTCGCGGGCGGCGGCGGCCAGCCAGTCCGGGTCGCGGCGCAGGGCGTCGCCGCGGTCCAGCGGATTGCCGGCGAAGGTGTGGACGATGTCGGTCATGCGGTGCGAGGGAACGGTACGGGAGGGAGCCGCAACCATGCGGGGTCGCGCGCTGCCTGTCAAAGCCCGCCGGGACCGGCGCGCCGATCGCCGCTATCCTCTCTCCTCCTGCCAGGGTCCGGGAGACCGCATCCGATGCTCGGCCGACTCGACGACAGGGTCGCGATCGTCACCGGCGCCGGCCGGGGCATCGGCGCCGGCATTGCCAGGGTCTTCGCGGCGGCGGGCGCGAAGGTCATGGTCGTCACCCGCACGGCCAGTCACGGGAAGGCGACGGTCGAACGCATCGAACAGGCCGGCGGCACCGCAGCCCTCTGCGGGGTAGACATCGGCGAACTCGAGAACGTCGAGCGCGCGGTCGCGGAAACCGCCGAGCGATGGGGCCGCATCGACATCATGGTCCACAACGCGGCCGCCTTCCTGTTCGGCCGCGTCGAGGAATACTCGGAGGACGATCTCGAGACGGTCCTGTCCGTGAACCTCAAGGCGTGCTTTCGCCTGTCGAAGGCGGTGATACCGTTCTTCCGCGAGCGGAGCGGAGGGCGGCTGCTCTTCACCTCGTCGACCAACGGCCCGCGCGTGGTGCTGCCCGGAACCTCCTACTACGCCGCCTCGAAGGGCGGCATCAACAACTTCATCAAGACCGCCGCGGTCGAACTCGCCCGCGACGGCATCACGGTGAACGGCGTCGAGCCCGGCTACATCCACACCGCGGCGATGGATGCCATGTCGGACCCGGAACGGCAGGCGCGGATGGCGGAGCGCATTCCCGCCGGCTACATCGGCGAGCCGGAGGACATCGCCCACTGCATGCTCTATCTCGCGAGCGACGAGGCGCGTTACATCACGGGCCAGACCATCTGCGTCGACGGCGGCGCGACGCTTCCGCCGAGGGGAACCTGAACGGGGCCGTCAGCCGCCCTGCCGCTCCCGGCGCGCCAGTTCGGCCCGCAAGGCCCGCTGCTCTTCGCGCCCAAGCGGATGGCGCCACATGATCCAGGCGACGCACAGCGTAATGAGGGTCGGCGAACCCGCGACCAGCACGCGCACGCCGTCCAGCGTCGCCTGGTCGTTGGCGCCGCCGACGGTAAAGCCGATGAGGCCGAGCGCCGGGTAGACGATCCCGACCGCGAGCGCCAGGCCGACCTTGCTGGTCAGCGACAGCGTCGAGTAGTAGAGGGCACTGCGTTCGGCGTCGACATCGACCCGATCCTGGTCGATCACGTCCGCCATCATCGAACGCAGGAGCATGTCCTTGGCGCCGAAGTTCACCCCGATCATGACGTAGACCGCCAGGATCCAAACGAAGCTCTCCGCCGGCACGACGAAGAGCGAGCCCGTCGCCAGAGACGATTGCAGAGCTCCGAAACAGAGGGTCCGATGCTTGCCGAAGCGCTCGCTCAGCCGGACGAACACCGGGACGCACAACAGACCCGTCAGAAACAGCACCACCAGGTACAGGCTCGCCGCCCGCGGCAGCAGGAGTACCTGCACGATGAAGAAGAAGTACACCGATCCATTGATGCCCCCTGTATCCCCATCAGAAGATCCGCGAGCAGTATCCGGCGCAGGCCCCGGTTCTCGACCATCGCGCCCAAGGCGCGGCGCCAGTCGAGCTTCGGCTGTGCACGGATGGCCGTTTCACGGGCACTCTTGAGCGCGACGGCGAAAAGGACGGGCACCGCGACGATGATCAGCCAGCCCATCGCCTCCGCACGCAGGCGCATGCCGCCTTCCGGCCGGAAGTAGTCCATCAGCGCGGGGATCAGGATGACGACGACCGCGCCGGCCAGGCCGAAGAGCTGCAGCGCGCCCATGATGTGCGAGCGCCGGTCGTAGTCGTCCGACAGTTCCGCCGCCCAAGCCGTGTGGGCAAGGCTCAGCAGTGTCCAGCCGAGATACAGCACGAGCAGCGAACCCGTGAGCAGCAGTTCGCTCGGCGGGTCCGGCGGCAGGAAGAGCCGGAACGCGCCCAGGAGCAGCACGGGAACCTCGACGGCGATTGCCGGACGACGGCGTCCCTACCGGGTACGTACGCGGTCGCCGAGCACGCCGAAGACCGGGTCGGTAAAGACGTCGAAGAAGCGCGCGACCATGAAGATCGTCCCGACGACGGTCAGGCTCATGCCGAGTTCGGCATAAAGCGGCGGCAGGATCGCAACGACCGGCAGGCCCAGGGCCGTTAGAGCGAAGGCGGGGGACGCGAATCCCGCGAGGCGAGCGCCACGCGGTGCCGCGGCGGGCGCGGGGGCCATGTTCAGCGCGCGCCGGTCACGATGTGCGCCCGTGGCGCAGCAGCGTCCCCGGCGTGACCCCGGTGCACTCGCCGTCCTCGAACGTCACCTCGCCGTTGACCACCGTGAGCCGGTAGCCCTCGGCCTTCTGCGCCAGCCGCCAGTCGTCCGCCGGGAAATCGTGGATGCGTTCGGGCGGCAGCGAGCGCAACGCGTCGTAGTCGTAGACGATAACGTCGGCAGGCGCCCCCTCGCGCAGGAAGCCCCTGTCCGTGAACCCCGCCGCCATCGCCGAGTACCCCGACAGCCGCCAATGCGCCTGCTCGAGGTCCATCAGGCCGTTGTCCCGGACGAGCCGGCCAATGAAGTCGGTCGGGTAGCGCCCCGTCGTCAGGAACTTCGTGTGGGCGCCCCCATCGGACAGCCCCGGCAGCACGAAGGGCGAGTTGATGACCTCCCGCATCGTCTCCATGTCGGTCTCGACGGCGGAGTGCGAGAAGAACGTGCCGAGGTCCTCGGATAACGAAACATCGAACAGGACATCGACCGGATGCTTGCGCTCGCGGGCGGCCACCTCGCCGATGGTGTAACCCTCCAGCGCGCGCACCTCCGGCGTGCGGCCTTCCGCGATGCGCATGTCGGGCAACCCCAGGAAGCGTTCGCCGCCCCGGACCGGCTTGTCCGGGTGCGCCTTCCGCTGGGCAACGAAACCATCGTAGACCTCCCGGACCGCCCGGCGCAGCGCGGGGTCGCGCATCTTCCTCATGCGCTCGGGGACGCTGCCGAGGGTCACCTCGCGCCACGCCGGCATCCCGTCGAACAGGTTCCAGTCCGCGAGCGAGAACTCGGTGTTGATGTCGCAGGTGACGGCGTGCCCGAACAGCCGCAGCCCGCGGGCGTTGCCCTCCTCGAGCCAGCGCAGGATGTCGCGCCAGTGCCCGTAGGTGTTGCCGTGCTGGTCGTGCGCGAACTCGAGCGTGTTCCAGATGATCGGCCGGCCGCTCACCTCGGCGACCTTCTCGAACAGATCGAAGTCGGCGCCGAGCACCTGGATGAACCCGCGCCCCTTCTCCCCGAGCACGCGGGCGAAGTGGAGCAGGTCGTCGGGCGCCATGATGTCCGTGATCATGGGCGTGCCGTCGTAGTCGCGCTGCACGCTGTCGGGGCCGAGGAGCTGGGCCGAAAAGCCGCACGCGCCCGCGTCCATCGCTTCGTCGAGCAGCGCGCCCATTCGCTGCTGCTCGTCGGCGGTCGCGGGACGTCCCTTGGCGTCCTCGAGCCCCATCACCCACGACATCACCGGCGCCAGTCCCAGGTAGGACAGCACGTTCACGCCCTTCCGCGTGCGCTCGACGCTGTCGAGGTATTGAGGGAAGGTGACCCAGTCCCAGGGCATGCCCGCCGCCATCGTGGTGGCGCGGACCGCCTCGTTGCGCTCGAGGGTCAGCATGGCGCGTTCGCGGTCCTCGGGCCTCACGGGGGCGAAACCGAAACCGCAGTTGCCGATCACCACCGACGTGATGCCGTGCCAGCCGGACATCGTGCACCAGGGATCCCAGAAGATCTGCGAGTCGAAGTGCGTGTGCAGGTCGATGAAACCCGGCGCGACGATCAGGTCCCGCGCGTCGAACACCCGTGCCGCGTCCGATCCGGACACGCTGCCGATCCGCGCGATGCGGCCGTCCGCGATCGCCACGTCAGCCGTGTAACGCGGCGTTCGCTGACCGTCGATGACGGTGCCGCCCTTGAGGACGAGATCGTACCGGGTCATGAGGTCGTCCATTCCGGGGCCGACCAACCCGCGTCCTCCCCATCGTCGCGCTGCCAAGTCTGCATCCGGTCGGGCTTCAGGGCCACCACGACGCGGTTCTCGTTCGGCTCTCGTTGGAACTGGTCGAAAAAGGCGGCGCCGGCCTCCGCGCCGAAGTACTTGACCAGGATTCGCCGCGTGAGGTCCCCGATGTCCCGGTCCAGGATCTCCGCCCGACCGCTCGCCACCACGGCGCGGTAGTCGTCGCCCTGCTCCACGACCAGCGTCATGCGCGGATCCCGGCGGAGGTTCCTCCGCACCCAGTAGCGTTGTCCGTCCGCGAGGAAGTAGAACGACGTGCCGTCCCAGAGGAAGCCGACGGGCGTCACCCGGGGCGACCCGTCCGGGTTGGTCGTGCCGATGATGGCGTGGCGCGTCTCGGCAAGAAACGCCTCGCGTTGTTCCCGCGTGAGGGGCTTGTTGCCGTGGACCGGCGGGCCGTACGTGACGGTGGAGTACTCCATGCGAAACCGCGCCGACTTCAGCGGCTGAAGCCGGCCAGGCGCTCGAAGTACTGCGCCCTCGACTCCCCGGAGTCGAGGCGCTCGCGCAGGGCGTCCGAGATGTCGCCAAGGACCTCCATCCGGTCAAGCGTGTAGGGGTACGGGGGCATGAACCGCTGCCGGTCGGCGCCGCCGCGCGACATGTAGTCGAGCATGGCCTCGGAGTTCGCGTAGAGCTCCATGACCTGGACCTTCATTTCGTCCTCGCTGGTGAAGAACCACTCGTAGGCGAGGATCTCGGGGGTGTTCTTCTCGTGGTACGAGATCCAGTCGTTCGCCATGGCCCTGAACTCGTCGAGCATGCCGTCTTTGACCGTGACGTAGACGTTGAACCAGACTTTGCCGGACATCTTTTCGTCTCCCTGGCCGGCCCGCACCGCCACCGTCAATGCACCCCCATCCCGCAGGCGAACCCTGGATCAGCAGTGCATGGTCACCGAATGCGGCAGGTTCTCCACCGTCTTCGAGAAACGTTGGTCGGCGGCGTTACGCGGCGCCGCGGAAGTGGCAAGACGCTCGGACCGTCAGCCCGGGCCCTTTCCGGACAGTCCCCGACGGGGCTTACCTCTCGGGACGCTAGATAGCAACTCACGAATCGCGTCCGTGAGATCGTCGATCTTCTTGTTGGTGTGTCCCTGGTGCCGTGCCACCGACGCGAAACCTTCCTCCATTGATGTGCGCAAACCCCTTATGTCCCCCTTGGTGGCCGGTGCCTCGTCTGTTGGGCGTTCCATCGCGCCTTCTCGCCGGAAGTGATGCTGCGGACGTTACCACAAAACCGCACTGAGGCCGAACGTGTGGAAGTGTGGGCAACGACTGCGAAAGCGCGCAGATGACTCGCCCCGCCGCTGCGTTTTTTGTGGTGCCGGTCAGTGCTTTGGGAGCAGACACGCCGACGCGACGAACGCGCCTCCCGACGGCTGCCTACCTGCAAGCCCCGGGGCACGCGATGGAGGGTTCTCGGCGTGTCTCAGAGCACGGTCCGTGTGCGTGCTCTTCTACTTCTCGCCGTAGCGCAACCGGAGCCGTCGCCCTGACGGGTTCCTATCTGGGTCCCGCCCGGCTCACCCCACTTACGCGGTCCTTCCATGGCGCAGCAGCGTGCCGGGCGTCGCCCCGATGCACTCGCCGTCCTCGAAGGTGACCTCGCCGTTGACGACGGTCAGGCGGTAGCCCTCGGCCTTCTGCGCGAGGCGCCAGTCGCCGGCCGGGAAGTCGTGGATGCGTTCCGGCGGCAGCGAACGCAGCGCGTCGTAGTCGTAGACGATGACGTCCGCCGGCGCGCCTTCGCGCAGGAAGCCCCGGTCGGTGAACCCCGCCGCCAGGGCCGAGTAGCCGGACAGCCGCCAGTGCGCCTGCTCGAGGTCCATCAGGCCCATGTCGCGCACGAGCCGCCCGATGAAATCGGTCGGGTAGCGTCCGGTCGTCGCGAACTTCATGTGGGCGCCGCCGTCGGAAACCCCCGGGAGGACGAACGGGGAGTTGATCGCCTCGCGCAGGGCGTCGGCGGACGTCTCCGGCGCCAGGGACGTGAAGAACGTCCCGAGGTCCTCGGAGAGCGCGATGTCGAGAAACGCGTCGATCGGGTGCTTGTTCTCCCGCTCGGCGACCTCGCCGACCGTGTAGCCCTCCAGGGGTCGGACCGCCTCCGTGCGGGCTTCGGCGATCCGCATCTCGGGCACGTAGAGGTAGGGGGGGACCGGCTTGTCGGGATGCCGGTCCCGTCGGGCCGCGAGGCGGTCGAACTCGGCCCGGAGCGCATCGCGCAGCACGGGGTCGCGCATCCTGGCCATGCGCTCAGGCACGCTGCCCAGCGTGAGGTCGCGCCAGGCCTTCATCCCGTCGAACAGGTTGAAGTCCTCCAGCGAGAAATGGAAATCGATGTCGCAGGTGACCGCGTGCGCGTAGAGCCGAAGTCCCCGCGCGTTCCCCCGCTCCAGCCACTCCAGGATGTCCCGGTAGAAGCCGTACGTGTTCCCGTGCTGGTCGTGCGCGAACTCCAGGTTGTTCCAGATGACCGGCCGGCCGCTGACCTCGGCGACCTTCTCGTAGAGGTCGAAGTCCCCGCCGAGCAACTGGATGAACCCGCGGCCCTTCTCGCCCAGCACGCGGGCGAAGTGGAGCAGGTCGTCGGCCGCCATGATGTCCGTGATCATGGGCGTGCCGTCGTGGTCGCGCTGCACGCTGTCCTCGCCCATGTTCTGCGCGGAGAACCCGCACGCGCCCACGTCCATCGCCTCGCTGAGCAGCGCACCCATCTTGCGCTGCTCCTCGGCGGTCGCGGGACGTCCCTTCGCGTCCTCGAGCCCCATCACCCAGGACATGACCGGCGCGAGGCCCATGTAGGAGAGGACGTTCACGCCCTTCGGCGTGCGCTCGATGCTGTCGAGATACTCGGGGAAGGTGACCCAGTCCCACGGCATCCCCGCCGCCATCGTCGTCGCCCGCACCGCCTCGTTGCGCTCGAGGGTCAGCATGGCGCGTTCGCGGTCCTCCGGCGCGACGGGGGCGAAGCCGAAACCGCAGTTGCCGATCACGACCGACGTGACGCCGTGCCAGCCGGACATCGTGCACCAGGGGTCCCAGAAGATCTGCGAGTCGAAGTGGGTGTGCAGGTCGATGACGCCGGGCGCGACGATCAGGTCGCGCGCGTCGAACACGCGTGCCGCGTCGGACTCGGAGACGTTCCCGATCTGTGCGATGCGACCGTCGGCGATCGCGATGTCGCCCGTGTAACGCGGGGTGCGCTGTCCGTCGATGACGGTGCCGCCCCTGAGGAGAAGATCGTAGCGGGCCATGGCCGGTACTACGCGGTCCTTCCGTGCCGCAGCAGCGTGCCGGGGGTCGCCCCGGTGCACTCGCCGTCCTCGAAGGTGACCTCCCCGTTCACGATGGTCAGCCGGTAGCCCTCGGATTTCTGCGCCAGGCGCCAGTCGTCCGCCGGGAAGTCGTGGAGGCGCTCCGGCGGCAGCGAACGCAGCGCGTCGTAGTCGTAGACGATGACATCCGCCGGCGCGCCTTCCCGCAGGAAGCCGCGGTCGGTGAAGCCGGCGGCCATGGCCGAGTAGCCGGAGAGCCGCCAGTGCGCCTGCTCCAGATCCATCAGCCCCATGTCGCGCACGAGCCGTCCGATGAAGTCGGTCCCGTAGCGCCCGGTGGTCAGGAACTTCATGTGGGCGCCCCCGTCGGAGAGCCCGGGGAGGACGAACGGAGAGTTGATCACCTCGCGCAGGGCGTCCTCGGACGTTTTCGGCGCGTCGGACGTGAAGAACGTGCCGAGGTCCTCGGAGAGCGCGGTGTCGAGGAACGTGTCCACCGGATGCTTGTTCTGCCGCGCCGCGACCTCGCCGACCGTGTAGCCCTCCAGGGGACGCACCGCCGACGTGCGCGCTTCGGCGATGCGCATGTCGGAGATCTTGAGGAAGAGCCCGACCGGCCTGTCGGGATGCCGGTCCCGGCGCTCCGCGAGGCGGTCGAACTCGTCACGCAGCGCCTGGCGCCGCTCGGGGTCGCGCAGCTTCGCCATGCGCTCGGGCACGCTGCCGAGAGTCACGTCGCGCCAGATCTCCATCGAGTCGAACAGGTTGAAGTCCTCCAGCGAGAACTGCATGTCGATGTCGCAGGTGACGGCGTGCCCGAACAGACGCAGTCCTCGTGCATTCCCCTTGTTGAGCCACTCCAGGACGTCCTGGTAGGCGCCGTAGGTGTTGCCGTGCTGGTCGTGCGAGAACTCGAGCGTGTTCCAGATGATCGGGCGGCCGCTGACCTCCGCCACCTTCTCGAAGAGGTCGAAGTCCCCGCCGAGCAGCTGGATGAACCCGCGCTTCTTCTCGCCCAGCACGCGCGCGAACGCGAGCAGGTCGTCCGGCGCCATGATGTCCGTGATCATGGGCGTGCCGTCGTGGTCGCGCTGCACGCTGTCCTGGCCCAGGAGCTGCGCGGAGAACCCGCAGGCGCCGGCGTCCATCGCCTCGCTGAGCAACGCGCCCATCCTGCGCTGCTCCTCGGGGGTCGCGGGCCGCCCCTTGGCGGCTTCCTGGCCCATCACCCAGGACATCACCGGCGCGAGGCCCATGTACGAGAGGACGTTCACGCCCTTCCGGGTCCGGTCGATGCTGTCGAGGTACTCGGGGAACGTGACCCAGTCCCAGGGCATGCCCGCGGCCATCGTCGTCGCGCGCACCGCCTCGTTGCGTTCGAGGGTCAGCATCGCGCGCTCACGGTGTTCGGGCGCCACCGGCGCAAAACCGAAGCCGCAGTTGCCGATCACGATCGACGTGACGCCGTGCCACCCCGACATCGTGCACCACGGGTCCCAGAAGATCTGCGAGTCGAAGTGGGTGTGGAGGTCGATGAAGCCCGGCGCGACGATGAGGTCCCGCGCATCGAACACGCGCTTGGCGTCGGCCTCGGAGACGCTCCCGATCTGCGCGATGCGCCCGTCCGCGATCGCGACGTCGCCGGTGTAGCGCGGGGTGCGCTGTCCGTCGACGACCGTGCCGCCCTTGAGGAGGAGATCGTACCGAGGCATGAGAACGTCCGGCGCTGTATGTGAGGCAGAAAAGTATAGCGCGCAGGTGCTGATCCGGGCGGGGTGTGCTCCGGTTGGCGACCGTTTGACGGTGTGTGTCCCGGACGCGCGCAGGCTATATTCGCCGCACCGCGAGGTGGGAGGACGCCATGTTTTACGAACTGCGCCAGTACAAGCGCCCCATGGCCGGCCCGTCGCCCAGCCACGCCGTCCGCCCATGCAACATCCGCCGCCGGTCGCCACGCTCCCGCCGCCGGATGTTCCCTGGACGGTACTGCCCGGCAAGATGGATGCGTGGCTGGAACTGATGGAGGGCGAGTTCATCCCGTTCGCGGTCTCGCACGGCATGAACCTCACGGCCGCCTCTCGCGGCGAAGACCGCGGCGAGGAGGACGAGACCGTCTACGTCTGGATGCGCCGCTTCGAGTCCGAGGCCGAGCGGGAGCGCGTGGACGCCGCCGTGTACGGGAGCGACACCATGAAGAACGACATCGGCCCGCGCGTCTCCGACGTCCTCGCTCCCGACGGACACGTCGTGACGCGTGTCGTGCCGACGCCGGCATCGCTCACGCGTTAGCCGGCCATGAACCGTACGAAAATCCTGCGCGAGCGGGTCATCGCGGACTACGAGCGCAAGACCCCGGGCTCGCGGGCCCTGTTCGCGCGCGCCACGAAAACCCTGCCCGGCGGCGTGTCCGGCAACCTGCGCTTCTTTCCGCCGTATCCGCTCTACATGGCGGCCAGCCGAGGCTGCCGCACGATCGACGTCGACGGCTCGGCCTACATCGACTCTTTCGCCTGCAACGGCCCGCTCCTGCTCGGTCATCGCCATCCCGCCGTGATCGCGTCCGTCGAACGCCACGCCGCCGTGGGCTCGCTCGTCCTGAACCCGGAGCTCGCCATCGAGTGCGCCGAGAAGCTCAAGGAGGTCATCCCGAGCGCCGAACGCGTGCGCTTCCTGAACAGCGGCACGGAAGCCGTCATGACCGCGGTGCGCTGCGCCCGCGCGTACACGGGCAAACCCAAGGTCGTGAAGTTCCTCGGCCAGTACCACGGCCAGGACGACCAGTTCCTCCTTGGGCTGGGCGCCGACCGGCGCGCCTTCAGCGCCGGCGTGCCCGAATCTTCCCAGGACGGGACGCTGACGCTCCCCTTCGGCGACGTGCAGGCGCTGGACGACCTGCTCGCCGCGCGCCACGACATCGCCGCCGTGCTCGTCGACCCGGCGATGCACGAGGGCGGCCTCTGGGGCGTCACCGGGGAGTTCCTCGCGACGTTGCGCAGCCGCACCCGCGACGCCGGCGTCGTCCTCATCTTCGACGAAGTGATCACCGGCTTCCGGCTGGCGCTCGGCGGCGCGCAGGCCTGGTACGACATCACGCCCGACCTCACGACGCTGGCGAAGGCGCTCTCCGCCGGCGACCGGCTCGCCGCCGTCGTCGGCCGCGCGGACATCATGGAAGTCACCGACCCGCGCGCCGGTCCCGACGTGCCGCGGGCGTTCCAGTCCGGCACCGGCAACGACGGCACGTTCGCGGTCGCCGCGGCCCTCGGCGCGATCGGCGAGTACCAGCGTCTCGAGCGGGCCGGCGCGTACGAGGCGCTGGCCGGTCGGGTCGAGGGGCTCGAGGCCGCCCTGCGCGCCGCCTTCGAGGACCATGGCATCACGGTCCATGTAAACCGCGTCCGCTCGCTCATGCAGTGCCACGTCACCGCGCCCGGGCCGCCAGGGGAACGGGACGCGGCGCTCAACCGGGCCCTGCTCTACCCGTTCCACCTGGCGCTGGTGAACGAAGGGGTGCTGCTCGCGCTGCCGGGCTCGGACCACAGCTTCTTCTCGTTCCTCCACGACCAGGCCGCGTGCGACGAGATCGCGCGCGCAGCGAGGACGGTGCTCGGGAAGTACCCGTTCGCCGAGGCGTACCGGGAACGGATGCGCGACAGTCTTCCGCAGGAGGTGGATGGATGACGATTTCGATACGCACGGCCGAGGCGGGAGACACGGAGCGCTGCGTCGAGTTGCTGTTCCTCGCCCGCAATGCGCTCCCGGGCCCGGCGGAAGGCGAGCGCGCCGTCTTCGAACGCCTGCTCGACCACGAGCGGGGACAGGTTTTCGTGGCCGTCGACCGGGACGACGGCGACCGGGTGGTCGGTATGGCCACGGTCAGCTACAACCTCGCCATGCGCTACCGCGGCGAGTACTGCCAGCTCGAGGAACTGTTCGTCGAGCCGGAGGCGCGCGGCCGCAACGCGGGCGGCCTGCTGGTGCAACACACCATCGCCAACGCCCGCGAACGCGGGTGCGCGGAGTACGGGCTCTACATCGATGCCACCGAGCGCACCCGGCCGTTCTACGAGCGCTACGGCCTGGCCGTCGTCGGCCCCGAGCTGCGCATGAGCCTCTGATCGCGGCGTGCGGGGAGCAGGCAACGACCATGCTAGTCTCCGATCCGCCCATCGAACGGTGAACGCGACCATGGACACAGCCGAGCGCCTGCGGCGCGTGGAGAGCATCGAGCGGATTCGCCGTCTGAAGGCGCTGTACTGCGACTACTGCGACGAGGGGTACGACGCCGACGGCCTGTGCAGCCTGTTCACCGAGGACGGTGTCTGGGACGGCGGCAGGCTGGGCCGGTTCGAGGGTCGCGAGCGCCTGCGCAGGTTCTTCGAGAACATGCCGAACGTCCTGTCCTTCGCGATCCACCACGTGACCAACTCGTCCATCGTGCTCGATGACGACGGCCAGGCCGCGGAGGGTCGGTGGTATCTCCTGCAGATGGCGACCACGAAGCGCGAGAACCGCGCCGTCTGGCTGACGGGGCGCTACGTCGACCGGATCGTGCTGGACGAAGGGACCTGGAAGTTCCGTCACGTCTCGCTCACCGCGCGCTTCTTCTCGCCCCACGACGAGGGCTGGGCGGAAACCCCTTTCCTGGATGTGACGGCATGAGCGCCGACCGCATGGTGGTGAGCGAGATCGGTTTCTTCCCGCCCGACGCGGGAGACATCACGACGCATCCGCCCCGCACCTACGACATGCGGGTCCCGGCCACCCTGGCCGAGTACGGCTCGCACCCGGTGGCAACCACGATCCGGGACGCCCGCCGGGAAGACGACACCGGCCTCGAGAGGAGCGGCTTCGGGCTGTTCCGACAGCCTTCCACCGTGACCGACTTCTTCGACCACGACGAAGTCATGCGGGTCTACTACGAAGAGTGCAAGGCGTTCGCCAGGGAACTGACCGGCGCGTCCGCGACCTTCACCTTCGATCACCTCATCCGCGAACCCGGGCGGCAGACTTCCGGCGGCGGCACGGACGGCAAGCCCACCGTCACCGGAGAAGCGCAAGGCGGAGGCTACATCGGGTCCGCCCACATGGACTACACCGACAACTCGACATGGTCGGACTATCTGGCCCTGCACGGCGAGCGGCCCCCGGAGTCGGCGTCGAGGACGATCTCGCTCAACTTCTGGCGCGGCCTGAGCGCCGTCGTGGACGACTACCCGCTGGCGGTCTGCGACGCCCGTTCCGTCCGGGATACCGACCTCTTCGAGACCGTCGTCTACGGGTACGGCGCCCCCAACTACAGTTGGCACGACATCGGCATCGACACCTTCAGCGTGAAGTTCTCGCCGCGGCAGCGATGGTTCTACTATCCCCGCATGACGCCCGACGAGGTCCTGGTCCTGAAGGCCTACGACTCGGACGGCGTGATCGGGAACGCCTGCCCGCACAGCGCCTTCGCGAACCCGCTGGCGGATCCGGCTTCCCCCGCCCGGCGGAGCATCGAGTTGCGCGTGCTGTGCTACGTGACCGACTGACGGACCATGTCGGCTGACCGGGGCGCACGCGGGATGCCAGCCGCCCCCTGGCGCATCGGCGTCGATGTCGGGGGCACGTTCACCGATCTCGTGCTGGCAGACGCCGCCGGCGCGACTTGGGTCGCCAAGGTGCCCTCCGTCCCCGCGGACCCGAGCCACGGCGTCATCGCGGCGGTCGAGCGGCTGGCCGCGGACTTCCGGGTGTCCGTCCGGGAGGTTCTGGCGTCGTGTGTCCTGTTCGTGCACGGCTCGACGGTCGCGACGAACACGCTGCTCGAGGGCAAGGGCGCCCGGGTCGGCCTGATCGCGACGGAGGGTTTCCGGGACACCCTCGAGATCCGCCGCGGCCTGCGGGAGGACCAGTTCAACCACCGGGAGCCCTACGCCCCCGTGCTCGTCCCGCGCTACCTGCGCAAGGCCGTCCCCGGACGCATCGACGCCGCGGGGACGGAGATCCAGTCCCTCGACCTGGACGGACTCGACGCCATCGCGGCCGACTTCGAGCACGAAGGGGTCGACGCCGTCGCGGTCACCCTGTTGAACAGCTTCCTCAACGACAGGCACGAGCGCGCGGTCGCCGACGCGCTCGGGCAGCGATGGACGGGGGAATGGACCACGACCTCCGCGTCGGTCTCTCCCCGCATGGGGGAGTACGAGAGGACGTCGACGGCCGTGGTCAACGCGGCCCTCCTGCCCAGCATCTCCAACTACCTGCGCGCCCTCGATGAGGAACTCACGAGCCTGGGCTTGCCCCGGCCCATCCTCCTGCTGCAGTCGAACGGCGGCGCCGCCTCCGTCGGACAGCTCACCGAACGCCCGGTCAACCTCCTCTTGAGCGGCCCCGCCGCCGCGGTAGGGGCGCTGAACCTTTACCGGGACGCCGTGGACCGCGAGACCGCGGATCCGTCGCTCGCCGGCAACCTGATCTCCATGGAAATCGGCGGGACCTCCTGCGACGTGCTCCTGATGTCGGGTGGCGCAGTCGAAACCCGCGACGACATCATGGTCGCGGGGTACGACGTCTCGACCCCGGCCATCGACATCCACACGGTCGGCGCGGGGGGCGGCACGATCGCGGGCGTGGACGACGCGGGACTCCTGTACGTCGGGCCGGAGGGCGCCGGCGCCGACCCGGGCCCGGCGTGCTATGGCAAGGGCGGCCGCCGGCCCACGGTCACGGATGCTCAACTCGTCCTCGGCCGCCTGCGGCCCGGAAGGTCCACGGGGGGCACCCTCGACCTGGACCTGGACGCCGCCCGCGACGCGATTCGATCCGCAGTCGCCGAGCCGCTCGGCATGTCGGTCGAAGAGGCGGCCGCCGGCATCGTCGACCTGGTCGAGCAGCACGTGCTCCACGCCGTCGAGCACATCTCGATAGAACGCGGCCACTCGCCGCGGCGCTTCACCCTGGTCGCCGCCGGCGGCGCCGGCCCCATGCACGGCGCGGCGGTGGCCCGGGGTCTCGGGTGCCACCGGGTCTACGTTCCGCGGAACGCCGGCGCCCTGTGCGCGGTGGGCATGCTGCATGCCGACATCCGCCAGGACTTCGTCCGCTTCATGACCGGTTCGATCGACGAGGTCGCGGCGACGGACGTCGACGCGGGCTTCGAGCGCCTGAACGCCCAGGCGATCGACATCCTCGGGCGCGAGGGCTTCGATCCGGGGGACATCGTCCTTCACCACGAACTGGAGCTGCATCATCCGGGGCAGCTCTGGACGATCCGCGTGGCCGTGCCCGAAGGCCAGATGCACCCGGCCGCCGTGCGGGCCGCCTTCGAAGTTGAGTACCGGCGCCTCTACGGCCACATCCAGCGCGGCGGAACGATCCTGGTGGCGTCGCTTCGGCTCACCGCGCGAGGCTCCACCGGCGAAGTCGCGGTGTCGGGCGGCGCGGCGGCCGTCGGGCAACCGGTTCCCGCAGAGACCCGGCGCGTCTGGCACGGACGCCACGGGTGGCAACCGACGCCGGTCTACGACGGCGCGGGATTGCGCCCCGGGCACCGCATCGACGGTCCCGCCCTGGTCGAAGAGGTCACCACGACGGTGCTCGCCGGCCCCGGCGACGAACTCACGGTCCACGACGACGGCAACTTCTTCATCGAGGTCGGGACGGAGGCGGACACCGTCGGGGACGCATCGGCCGCCGCTGCGGAGTCGTCAGACCTCGACCCCGTGGTGCTTGCGCTGATGCAGAACCGCCTCGATCAGATCACCCTGCACATGGGCTGGGTGATGACCCGCACCGCGCGCAGCACCATCTTCAGCCAGTCGCACGATTTCAGTTGCTTCATCACGACCCCGGACGGCACGCTGGTCGCCAACGCCGACGGCATTCCCATCCACACCGGCGGGGGCGGGTTCGCGGTACGCGCCCTGCTCCGCCGCTTCGGCACGCGCCTCGCACCCGGCGACGTCTTCGTGCTCTCCGACCCCTACGTGGCCGGCGGCAATCACCTGCCGGACTGGGTCATCGCCCGGCCGATCTTCGTCGCCGGCGACGGCGACGCGCCCGTCGTCGCGGGGTTCTGCTGCAACCGCGCCCACCAGTCGGACATCGGCGGCGGGCTGGCCGGCACCTACAACCCCGAGGCCACCGAGATCTGGCACGAGGGCATCCGCCTACCCGTGCTGAAACTCGTCGACCGGGGCGAAGTGCGTGACGACGTCTGGGAGCTGCTACTCATCAACTCGCGCACCCCCGAACTGCTGGACGGGGACCTCCGGGCCATGCTGGGCTCCACGCAGATCGGCGCCGAACGCGTGACCGGGCTCACCGCGGAACTCGGCGTGGCGCCGTACCTGCGCTACCTCGACGGCGTCCTGGACCACGCCGACCGCCGCATGCGCGCCGCCGTCGCCGGGCTGCCCGACGGCGTCTACGCCGGGGAGGACCACTGCGACAACGACTGTTTCGAACGGGTGGACGTGGCGATCCGCGTCACGCTGACGGTCCGCGGGGAGGAACTGGTGGCCGACTTCAGCGGCAGCGACCCGCAGATCGCGGGTTTCAAGAACAGCTCGCTGGCCAACACCTACTCGTCGGTCTACCTCGCCCTCGCCTCGTTCTTCGACACCTCGATTCCCCGCAACGAGGGCACGTACCGATGTCTCACCGTCGTCGCGCCGGAGGGCACGATCGTCAACGCGCGCCCGCCAGCGCCAATGACGATGAACACCGTGTTCGTCGCCCACGAGATCGTGCACGCCGTCTGGCGCGCCCTGGCGGAAGCCGACCCCGGGCGCGCGTGCGCCGGCTGGTCCAAGACGATGCACAACCACGTCACCGCCCGCAACGAGGACGGCACGGCCTGGGTGATGTACCAGTGGCACGCCATGGGGACGCCCGGGGCAACGGCGGAACGCGACGGGTTCCCGCAGATGGGCCACCTGATCACCCTCGGGGGGCTCGACCTGCCCAACCTCGAGTTCTACGAGCAGATGTATCCCGTGCGTTACGTGCGCCACGAACAGCGCCTCGACAACGGCGGCGCCGGCGCCCGGCGCGGCGGCACGGGCATGCGCTACGAGGCGGACATCCTCGTGCCCGCCACCTGGTCGTTTCGCGCGGAGGGCCTCGACACCGCGAGCGGCTACGGGGTCCGCGGCGGCATGACGGGCGGCGTCGGACACAAGTGGGTCGTCCCGCTGGCCAAGGACGCCGACGAGCAGGCTCTCGTGCCGCCGAAGTACGGCGTGCGGCGCCTCGGGCCCACCCGGGTCATCGTCGACACGCCGGGCGGAGGCGGCTGGGGCGATCCCTTCGCGCGCCCACCCGACTTCGTGCTCCGCGACGTGCGCGACGAGGTCGTGTCCGTCGAAGCCGCGGCGCGCGACTACTGCGTCGTCATCGGCGCGGACGGTCGCAGCGTCGATGCCGAGGCCACGGCGGCGCTGCGCGGGAAGCGGTGACCCCGCACCCGTGCCACTTGCCGGAGGTCAGCTACTCCGACAGACTGCGGAACCACGGGACGTAACACATGGGAAGGCCCCTTGACTGCCTATCACCGACACCACATTCACCTGATGAGCCACGACGCCATGGCCGCCGGCGCCTACTACGAGCGGATGTTCGGCGCCGAACTCGAACCCTCGCAGGGCGCCAACGGCCTGCCGCGCGCCAACCTGACCCTGGACGGCCAAGTCATCCTGATCTCCACCGTGACCGAGGAGGTCACGCAGACCGCGTCCGGCCCGCACAGCTGTCTGGGCCTCGACCACCTCGGCGTCGGCGTGGACGACCTCCACGAAGCCATTGCCGACCTCGAGGCCAAGGGCGCGGAGTTCCTCAGGAAGCCCCCGCCGGGCAAGGGCCGCATCGCCTTCGTCAGGGGGCCGGATTCCGTCAGCATCGAGCTCGTGCAGCGGCCGTGATGCCGTTTGCGCTCGTCGCGCCTACGTTATAACGTATCTTCCCGACGGCACGAGCCCGACCGCGCCCCACCGGGTCCCCACCCGGTCCTTGTCCCGCGGTCCCGGTCGCCACCGAGCGTTATTCATGAACCCGTCGAACGGCCAACTGTCTCCCGCGACAGCCCGCCTGGACCTCTACGCGGCCGGGCTCTCGTCGCTGTGCCTCATCCACTGTCTCGCCCTGCCGTTGCTCGTGACGCTGATGCCGCTGGCCGCCATCGCCGAGAACGAACTGGTGCATCGGCTCCTGGTGTTGGCGGCGATTCCCGTGAGTCTCCGAGTGATATGGAAGACATTGCCCGCGGACCGCAACTGGCCGTTCGTCGGTGCGGCATTGAGCGGCCTCGGACTGCTGCTGGTGGCGGCGTTCCTGGAGGCCGTGTCGGCATACGAGGAATCGCTCACCGTGGCCGGCGGGACGCTGCTATGCGCCGCGCATCTTTGGCACTGGACGCGACAACGTGGTAAAGATGTCCTCCATGGACTCCCCGCCGGAGCCGACCAACGTTGATGGTGGTTCGACTTGGCTAGCCGCCTGACGAAGACCCCGCGACTGGCCGCGAAGTGGCGCAAGCGCGCCGAAACCCGTTGCGCGGAGAAGGGCGAGCGACTGACCCCGGCCCGGTTGGCCGTCTACGCGGAAATGCTGGCGTCCGATCGGCCGCTCTCCGCCTACGAACTCATCGCGCTGCTGGAGCGGCGGCAGGAGCGCAAGATCGCGCCGCTGACCGTCTACCGGCACCTGGACTTCCTCATGCGGACCGGCCTCGTCCACCGGTTGCAGTCCGCCCAGACCTACCTGCCGTGTGACCATCCCGACCATCCGCACGAGAGCCAGTTCCTGCTCTGCTCCTCGTGCGGCCATGTCGACGAGGTGGAGTCCAGGGGCGTGGAGACGTTGCTGTCGCAGATCGCGGACGAGCACGGGTTCCGGCCGGACAACGCCGTCGTCGAGATCAAGGGGGTGTGCGGCACCTGCGCCGTCGACGACGCTCGCTGAGGGAGTCGTGTCCGCACCGGTGCTGGAGCACGATTCCCGGTAAGGGATAGGCTCGCGACCGACCCGACACATCGTGTCCAACGGGCCTTGCCCTGCCCTCAGCGGGCGGAAGCAAGAAGGGGATGCGAACGAAATGGCGGGCGTGATGCGAGGCGTGCGGGTACTGGAGGTCGCGCAGTTCGTGTTGGCCCCATCGGCCGCCGCGATCCTCGGCGACTGGGGCGCCGAGGTGATCAAGGTCGAGCATCCGGAACGGGGCGACGCGGTGCGCGGATTGGCCAGCTACGGGGTTCCGGCCGAGGTCGACGGCGTGAACTTCCTCTGGTCCCGGTTCAATCGCGGAAAACGGTCGGTGGGCATCGATCTCACGGTGGCCGAAGGCCACGCCGTCGTCCTGGAACTCGCGCGGCGCGCCGACGTCTTCGTCACCTGACGGAGCGCGACGAACTGGCGCCCACGGACCGGCACTCGCACGCAAACCCGATCGGGATCCACTATGCGACCCTCGACCACCGGTTCGTGAAGCTGTCCATGGTGGACCCGGATCGGTACTGGGCGGGCTTCTGCGCAGCCATCGGCCGCGACGACCTGACGGGTGACCCGCGTTTCGCGGACGCCGCCGCAAGGGCCCGCCACGGGCGAGCCTGCATCGCGGAGCTGGACGCCTAGTTCGTCAGGCGACCGCTGGCGGAGTGGGTGAAAGTCCTGAGCTGGCAACGCGGACCCTGGTCGGTGGTGCAGGTGGTGGCGGAACTCGAGGACGACCGGCAGCCGCTCGACAATGGGTACCTGCAGGCGGTGGATGGGCCTCAAGGGCGCACGCTGACGCTCGCGTCCCCACCGGCCCAGTTCGACGAGACGACGCCGGAGCCGGCGCGCGCCCCGGAACCCGGCGAACACACCGAAGAGGTGCTCCTGGAACTGGGTTACGACTGGGAGGCGATCGCCCGCCCGAAGGAACTGGGCGCCGTCAACTGACCGCGCGAACGCGTTTCCACGCCGACGGCCGCGAGCTGAGCAGGACGAGGAGAATGGCGGTGGACCAGGGCAATCACTACGGATTCAGGCTCCCCGACGAGCTCGTGCTGCTGCGCGACCAGGTCCGGCGCTTCATGCGCGAGGAAGTGAAACCCGTCGAGGACCGGCTGCCGCACGATGCGATCGCGTGCGCCCCGCAGGACCTGGCGCGCCTGCGGGCGATCGCCCGGGAGATGGGACTCACGCGGCTGACGACGCCGGTGGAGTACGGCGGCAACGCGCTCAGCGCGCTCGCGCGAACGGTCGTCGCCGAGGAGTCGGCCAAGTGCCGGATGGGCGCCTACACCCCCGCGTCGGGAGCGTTCGGCGGAGGTCCGCCCGTCATCGTCTGGTCCGGCACGCAGAAGCAGATCGAGAAGTACGCCATCCCCTGCATCGATGGCGAGAAACGTGCGTACGTTGCCCTTACCGAACCGACTGGTGGCTCGGACCCGCGCAACAACGTGCGTACGCAGGCGCGCAGGAAGGGCGACGTCTGGGTCCTGAACGGACGCAAGATGTGGATCTCCAACGCGCCGACCGCCGACCACGGGGTCGTCTTCGCGCGCACGCACGACGGCGCGCCGCCGCAGATCACGGCGTTCATCGTGGAACCGCACTTCAAGGGCATCGAGTTCCGGGAGATCAAGGTCCTGCGCAAGCCGTCACCGCACGAGATCGTGTTCGACAACTGCGAGGTGCCGGCGGAGAACGTGCTCGGCGAGGTGGGCGGGGGGTTCGGCGTGGCGCAGACCTGGCTGGTCGACGCGCGCATTCCCTATGCCGCCAGTTGCATCGGCATGGCCCAGGAGGCGCTGGACATGGCCTGCGGATGGGTCAAGCAACGGCAGGCGCGCGACGGCGTGCTGGCCGACAAGCAGGCGATCCAGTGGATGATCGCCGACTCCGAAGTGGAGCTGCGGGCGGCGCGGCTACTCACCTACCAAGCGGCCGCGAACGTGGACGCGGGCGCGCCGGGGAAGGTGGACGCCTCGGCCTGCAAGCTCCTCGGCACCGAGACCGCCTGGCGCGTCGTGGACCGCGCCATCCAGATGTTCGGCGGCATGGGTCTGGCGCTCGAGATGCCGCTTGGGCGCTGGTAGCGGGAGCTGCGGCTCAAGCGGATCGGCGAGGGCCCGTCAGAGGTGCATCGCGTCGTGGTCGCACGGGACAAGTTGCGCAACACCGACGGGGGCAGCTACTTCGGATGAGCGCCGCGAGTCCCGGCCTGGAGCACTACGCGCCTTCCTCCGCCGGCAGAATGCGCACCCCGCGGTGCCCCGCCAGGTCGACGTGGCCCGACCTGTCCACCCGGCCGTTCAGCTTCTGGCTGCTACAGCCGTGCTCCACGTAATCGACGACCTCCCGGCCCTCGGGCGTCTCCGGGTCGACCGCGCGCACCACGCCCTCGGGGTTCAGGCGGCACGGCACGAAGCCGAACTCGGAGGGCCCGCCGCCCGCGAGCCGGACGTAGCCCAGCGCGGTCATGCGGGCCTCGCGATGGAGCGGCATCAGCGGCCAGCCCTTGCGCGGCGCGACCCCGTAGAAGTCCGAGTGGTCCGAGGCGTAGGCCAGGAAGGCGATCTTCACCCCGCCCGTTTCGAGGATCGCGGGAGCGCGCGCTTCCTCGAGGCCGCCGCCGGCGCCGCACGTCGCGACCCCCTGCGCGTGCAGGCGCCGCCGGTTCTCGAGCATCACCTCGCGCCCGCCGTCGAGGATGTGGTTGTTGGCCAGCGACAGCACGTCGAACCCGGCCCGGCCGAGCGCGTCGAGATTGTGCGCGGGAGGCACCAGGGGCCGCCCCGGCGCTGGGCACGGAGCGGGGATCGTCGGCATAGGCCCCTCCATGTTGCCGAACAGCACATCGGGCGCGGCGAGCAGATCGCGCACCGGCGCGTAGACCTCGTCGGGACGGTCGCGATCAATGAGGAGATCGCCGACGAACCCGAGCAGCACATCGTCCCCGGAGGCGCCCTCCGAACCGCCGCCGACCAGCGCGAGTACGCCAGCCGCGCTGCTGGACTTGAGCACCTCTCTTCGGTTCATGTCCGCTCCTCCCGAAGCCGAAAGCCGAGCGAAGTATCATGCCCAGGGAGTGCTTCCGCTACCCAGGGGGCAGCGCCAAACACAACCTGAACTCCCGAACACAGAGCATGCGGAAGAGCAAGAAACCGCGAGCACCGTTCGTCCCCAATCCGGAGCAAACGGCGCTCTGGCCGGACAAGTCAGGCAACGCGATCAACGGCGTCGGCGAAACGGAAGTCCGGCGGCCGACCCCGATCATGTGGCACGACTCCGCCATGCTCGAACACGGCGAACTCCAGGACTGGTTCTGGGCACAGGGGGTGAAGGAGCCGGCCCTCGCCGAAAAGCGCGCCGCCCGCCAGCAAGTCATCGATACCGAATGGGCACCGATTGCCGACCGCAGGGTCGAGCGGTCCGCCTCGCAGAACACGGGCCTGGTCAAGCAGCTCGCGCTGGAAGCCCATGCCGACCTGGTCGGAATCGTGAAACCGCAAACCCGAATGGGTCTTCGAAGGCTACACGTTCGAGTACGACTGGATCGTGATGCTGGGCGTGGCCATGGAGTACGAGAAACTCGCCACCGCGCCGGAAGTGACCTCGGCGATCGAGGTGGTGGACAAGTACACCAAGGGCTGGGTGGCCGGCAGACCGGTAGCGGACTGGATACGGTCCCAGGGATACCCGGCGGAGCCGCGCGGCGGGCCCCTGGCCGGCCCCGTCAACCTGCTGCCCGCCGCGATCGAATGCGGCTTCGGCGAACTCGGCAAACACGGGTCTTTGATCAACCGGCAGTTCGGGTCTTCATTCCGGCTGGCCGCGGTGTTCACGGATCTGCCGCTGGTCGCCGACGGCCCCGACGATTTCGCGGCGGACGACTTCTGCGTCGGATGCCAGGTATGCGTGAACGCGTGTCCGGTGGACGCGATCGCGAACGAGAAGCAGATGGTTCGTGGCGAACACAAGTGGTACGTCGATTTCGACAAGTGCTTCCCGTACTTCGCGGAGACCTATGGTTGCGGCATCTGCATTGCCCTCTGCCCGTGGTCGGCCACCGGACGCGCGCCGATTTTGGCGGAGCGGTGGACGAAGCGGCGGGAGAAGCGCGAGGGGGGCGCGGATTCCTGAACCGAGTGGCCGCGTTGGGTAGTCGTCCAGCACCGGGATTGGCCTCTCGAAGCCCGTGGCGACGGCCTCACGGAGCCCGCCCGGTCCGCGACGCAGCGTGCCGCTGCCATTGACAGGACCGAGCGGCTGCCATCCGACTAGAAGCCGCTTCGCAGGACAGCAACGGCGATGGCCGTCGGCGGCTCGCGCGTCGGGCGGAACAAAGAGGGGCGGATGTGAGCTATCTCCGGGCGTCTCGGACCAGGGGCAGACGATCTGATCGGCCGGTTGATGGCCATCGACACGCCGAACGAGGTCACCTTGCGTGGGGTCGAGCGGGACGCCGAAGCAGTGATGGATGTCGATCCGGCCGGCGCCCACTGCGTACTCGGCGCGGTCGCCGGTGTGCGCAGAGATGCCGAGCGCGTCCGAGAGCACTTTCGGATCGCCCTCCAGCATGCCAACAGCTTTGTGACACACCACAACTACTCGATCGCCCTGGCCATGCTCGACGAATGGCCTGACTCCCTGGAGGCCGCCGAGACCGCGCACGAGATGGCCCCGGGCAACACTGTCGTGCTCGCCCATGCGATCGAGTGCGCGGTCGAAGCTGGGCGATTCCGGATGGCGCAGGCGTACTGCGACCGACTGAACGCCTTGCGGCCGACCGAGGCCCCGCACGCCGCCACTGTCCTGTTGGACGGGCTCGTCGGTGCGTTTGACACGGGAGTCATCGGGGAGACCAACGCCCGCCGAGTTCTCGAAATCGCCAGTTCCCTGCAGCGCGCGGAAGGTGTGCATGGCACCGGAACACCCGCCAAGCTGGACCAGGACGAGCCGCAGTCGTTCCTGCTAAGGCGATTCGTCAGTGCCGGTCCGAACAGAGCTGCGGCTCTGAACGCAGAGCTTGCCGACCGAGTCGCCTCCCAGGACGATCTCCTGAAGGACCCCGGGCTGCGGTTCGTCCCCCTCTTCGTAGGCGTGGGCGAATAGATGGCGGCAGGCGGTTTGAGCCGAGACTCACAGACGCATTGAATCAGAAGCTACTGAGGCGTCCAGGACGGCATGGCGACCGGCAGCGTTCAATAGCCCATGTCCAGTTCTTGGGCGTCGGCCGCGAGTTGATTGAGCGCCTCGCGTCGGGCGTCGTCAATGCTGGCCTTGTAGGTGCGCAGATCGTCGAAGCGGACGCGCCGATGCGTCCCGACCTTGCGGAACGGGAAGGCGCCGGACTCGAGTAGACTGACGAGGAACGGGCGCGACACGTTGAGGAAGTCGGCGGCCTGCTGCGTAGTCAATTCGGTGTCCTTGCGCAGGTCAGCGACGGCGCCACCAGTTGCCATGTTCTCGAGAACCTCCACGAGCAGTTCGCATCAGGGACGACGCGCGCGCACCGCGTCCACCTCGCTGTCGACAACCGCCATGACCTCGCGCTGCTCGGAGGCTGCGACCCGTTCCTTGACGCGGTGGGTGGCTGCGACCGAACCCAGGATTCCGAGTACCGCCCAACCTACGTGGCCAGGTGGATCTTCGCGTCCCGGGTCACGGGCCGCGCGACAACCCTCGGCATGAGCCAGGTTCTTGGCCATCGCCCTGCTCATTCGCAGCTCAACCGTGACCTCGCTGTCCGCCTCGGACTCCGATGCCAAGTGGACAACCCACCGGCTCGGCGACGCCTGCCTAACTGATGCCATGTTCAACGAGTATACGCCGATGACCTGCCCAGCCGACTGACTGATGGGAGGCTTCGGCCAGTTGGCCGTAATGGACCAGAACGGGCCAAAGATCTGATCTACAACAGCCTCGGAGCCACGCCCGGCTCCGAGGCCCACGGAGTCAGCCAGCCCCTTGGCTCTCGCAAGTCGCCAGGTCCCCTGGTAGCCGCCGATCCGCTAGCGCCTGCCACGGATATCCTCGCCATGCGCCCACGTGGCATGGGTCCCGCTCGAAATGCGGTGCGGCAGCACGATGCGGCACACCGGTTCCGCCGCCATGGCGCTCGCGTCGTACAGCACGCACTCGGAACGGTCCTCGTTCATGTCGGTGACGAAGGTCACCAGGTAGCCGTCGTCCTCGGCGGTGGCGCCGATGCGCGGAGCGAAACCGGCCTCGCTGCCGTAGCGGCCCTCCCCGAAGGCGACGGACGCGGTGCTTCCCGACTCTAGATCGTGCTTGGTGAACCCGTTGAACAGGAACCAGCCGGGCTTGTTGAACGCGCTGTAGGCGTAGCGGTACCTGCGGCCCGCATGGCGCTGATTGATGGTGCCGAACTCCAGCGTGCGGTCGTCCAGCCGTTCTTCGGCGGTCGCCCCGGTGCGCAGGTTGAAACGCCAGCGATGGAGCCGCGGCGCCATCAGGCCCACGTCGAGGTACGCCATCATCCGCGCGTAGCCGGGGGGCGCCGTGGGGTGGCTGCGCGGCTCGGGATGCTCCTGGAAGTAGCCGTCGAGAATCACCTCGTCGCCCGCTTCCCAGGCGTTGACCCAATGCAGGACATAGGTGGGTTCGGCTTCGAACCAGCGGATCTCCTCCGGCTGCCCCAGGCGGGGGATGACGCCGAAGCGGCTGGGCACGTCCCGGTGCATGCGCACCACGTGGTGACCCTGCTTCAGGCGTTCGGCATCCCAGAAGAGCGGCAGGTCGTTGACGATGGCGAAGCGCTCGGTGAACGCCATGTCGTGCGGCAGGCGCGGGCCCGGCAGCGGTATCGGCACCAGGTGCTTCAGTTGGTTGTCGGCGCCGACCACGCCGTAGCGCATGTACGGCGCTTCCTTGGAATAGTTGAAGAACAGCAGTTCGCCGCTGTGTTCATCGAGCTTGGCATGCGCCGAAATGCCGCCTTCGGGCACCCACGGTTCGGTACCGAGTTGTTCCAGGGTGTAGGGATCGAGGCGATAGCCCTCGCCGCATTGATAGAACGTCGAAAGGGCCATGCCGGCGTGCACGATGACGTCGGTCGACGACGCGTCCTTCAGCCCGCCCTGCGCGCCCCAGCCCGGCCGCTCCGACCGCGACGGAGGTTCCATCAGCCCCGCCCAGAGCGCGCGCCCCGCCTCCTGCTCCGCATGGAAACCCGCCGTGCGCACGAAGCGGTTGCGGTACTCCGCGCGGCCGTCGGCAAAGCTCATGACATGCAGCATGCCGTCGCCGTCGAAGGGGTGATAACGGCCGATGGCTTCATGTACCGGGTTCTCGGTGTTGCGCAGGTACACGCCGTCGATGTCCCGCGGAATCTCGCCGATCACCGCCATGTCGGTGGCGTCGTACTCGTCGTGGTTCGGCGTCCAGGCGCCGTTGAGGTAGGGGTGATCGCCCGGTTCGAGGGTGGACTCGATTCGGTTTACCAGGGTGGCCGGCATGTCACTTGCTCCTGCGCTTGCCGCTCATCGGGATCCCGGTCGTCCGGTTCCGCCTGCTCGTAGTATGCCAGCGACCCACGCGCCACTTCGGCGGCTGGCTGTTGCGCTGAAACCCGCATCTCCGGTCGGCTACACGCCGGCTCCCACGGGTTCCTTGTGCCAGTTCCCGTCCTTCATGATCCCGACAAGGTTGTCGTGGTCCTGCAGCACCGTGATGTCGCTGGAGGGGTCCCCGTTGACCAGCAGGAGGTCCGCCAGGTAGCCCGGCGCCACGCGGCCCAGTTCGTCCGGGCGCTCGAATATCTCCCCTCCGAGCACCGTGGCGGCCCGGATCGCCTCCATGGGCGTGAAGTCCAGCAGGTCCACGAAGTGCTGCAGGTCCCGGGCGTTCGTGCCGTGAGGGGTCCAGGCGAAGCCGTAGTCGCCGCCTGGCAACACGCGCACGCCCCGCTTGTGGAGTTCTTTCAGTCCGACGATCGAGTGATCGAGTTCGTCCTTGTAGCCGACGGCCTCGGCCGCCTCCTGCGGGTAGCCGAACTCCGCCGCCTCGTAAAGGGTGGCCCAAAGCCAGTGCAGACCCGGCGCCACGAAGACCTCGTCGCGGCGCTCCTCGAAGAGGTCCAGAGCCTCCTCGTCCATGTAGCTGGCGTGGTAGATGATGTCCACGCCCTGGTTGAGGCACTGCTTGATGGATTCCGTGCTGCGGGCGTGGGCGGCCACCCGCTTGCCCACCCGGTGCGCTTCCACCACCGCGGCCCGCACTTCCTCGTCCGTCATGTAAGTGTCCTTGGCCCAGACGCGTTCGGTGATGGACTCCCCGGACAGGATCAGCTTGACGATCTCGACCCCCATGCCGCACATCTCCCGGACGGCGCGCGACATCTCCTCGGTGCCGGAAACGATGCGGCTGATCCCGTCGACGAGGACACCGGCGGGTGTCGCCAACTCCGGGCCGCTCGCCAGGTAGCGGGGGCCGGGGACCATGCCGGCGTTGATGGCGTCGCGACAGGCGATGTCGATCCGCTCCTTGGCCGAGGCGGCCCCGACGCACATCGTGTAGCCGGCGTCCAGCACGATGCGCGCCGACTGCACCGCCACGATCGTGTGGTCCTCCACGGGCATGCCCGCGAGGGCGTCGAGGCTGCCACCGCCGTTCCAGGTGAAGTGCGTGTGGGCATCGCACAGGCCGGACATCAGGGTCATGCCGCCACCGTCGATCACCCGCATGCCGTCGCGGGAGAGCGTCCCGCCTGGCTGGGTGACCTCCTGGATCCGGCCATCCGCTACGCAAACCTCGCCGGCCATCGGGCCTTCGGCGTTGCCGTCCAGGATGTTGACGTTTATGAAGAGTGTGTTGGTCATGTTTGCCCTCCCCTGTCTTGATGTTCCAACGTCCGCGGGGTTGGGATACGCGAGTTCGGCCTCTGGAGCAAGCTGTCATTCGAGGTGTCTGAGCTGGTCCCGGTTTTTTGGACAGTTGGCTAAGGTGTACTCCGGCGTCGAGAGGAGACACTGGAATGGCCAGGAAGAGGCGCCGTTTCACGGCGGAGTTCAAGAAGCGGGTGGCGCTGGAGGCGTTGCGGGAGCGGGACACGGTGCAGGCGATCGCGGCGCGTCACGAGGTGCACCCGAACCAGGTGGGCGCGTGGAAGCGGCAGGCGGTGGAGGGTCTCGACGAGGTGTTCTCGCAGCCCGGCTCGAAGCGCGGCGGGGAGCACGAGGCGACGATCCGGAACCTGCACGCGAAGATCGGCGAGCTGACGGTGGAACGGGATTTTTTTCTGCGCGGGTTGGAGCGCTGAGCCGTTCGGAGCGCGCCGCCATGGTGGACCGCGGCGGCGATCTGCCCCTGTCGCGGCAGTGCGCGTTGCTGGGCGTGAGCCGTTCGTCGCAGTACTACGAGCCGCTGGGGGAGAGCGCCGCGAACCTGGCGCTGATGCGCCGCCTCGACGAACTGCATCTGGAGCATCCGTTCTACGGCAGCCGGCAGATGGTGCGGCACCTGCGCCGCGACGGCGTGGTCGCCGGCCGGCACCGCGTGCGGCGGCTGATGCGGCGGATGGGCATGGAGGCGGTGTACCGCAAGCCGCGCACCAGTGTTGCCAACCCGGAGCACCGCGTGTATCCCTACCTGCTGCGCGACCTGGTGATCGACCGGCCGGACCAGGTGTGGTGCGCGGACATCACCTACATCCCTGTTTCACAGGGCTTTTTCTACCTGGTGGCCGTGATGGACTGGGCCAGCCGCCACGTCCTGTCGTGGCGCTTGTCGAACACCATGGACAGCGCCTTCTGCATCGAGGCGCTCGAGGCGGCGCTGCACTTCGGCGTGCCGGAGATCTTCAACACCGACCAGGGCGCCCAGTTCACCAGCGTCGCGTTCACCGACAAGGTGCGCGCCTGCGGCGCGCGCTGTTCCATGGACGGCCGCGGCCGCTATCTCGACAACATCTTCATCGAGCGGCTGTGGCGTTCGCTGAAGTACGAGGCGGTGTACCTGCACGAGTTGGCCGACGGCCGCGACGCCGAACGCGTCATCGACTCCTGGTTCCGCTTCTACGGGGAGTCGCGTCCGCATTCGTCGCTGGGCGGCCGCACGCCCGGCGAGGTCTACCGGGGCATCGTGGAGGACGCCGCGTGAGCCGGGCGGGGGCCATGACAGCCGGGAACGCCACGGCCCTCGCCGCGTCAAGCCGCTGCGCGGCTCCTCCACTTCGTTGCGGCCCTTCGGGTGACACGGCGAGTGCCGCGGCGAACGGGTTGGCGACGACCGGAAGGGTCCTTCCGGTCGTCACCGACCGGCCTTCCCACACCACCACCGCCGCCGCCTCGACGAGGCCGTTGACATCGTCGGCGTGCGTCGGCAGGGTCCGTTCATCGAGGGCATCAGACCACTCGGAGTACACCTTAACTCCGCCCTCGGACTGTCCAACGAACCAGGACCGCCTCAGTCAATCCGCAGCCTGTTCCACGCCGCGAGCTTGACCGGTCCGTCGCTTCGCCTGAAGGCGGCTCGCCAAGCGCTCCGCGCGTGCCCAGCAGTTCTCATTTTGGGTATTGAGTCATTGGGTATCGGAGTTCTCCAGGGTTGGTGGATTGTTGGCCGGCGGAGTGGTGTTGGGGTCAGGGCGGCTGTGCGGCGGGTCCGCCGGTGGCGAGCAGGCCGATCAAGGCGTTCCAGTCGGGGAACACCTGGTACTCGGTGAGGGTGCGCAGGTGCTCGAACAGGCGTGCGCAGGTGCCGAGGCGCGCGCGGGCGCGTCGCCAGAGGGACTCGGCGAGTTCGCACGCGGTGTGCAGCGCGAAGGCGAGCAGGTTGAGGACGACGAGCACGCTGGCGAGGGTGTTCTTGCCGTGGCCGAAGTTGTGTTCGAGGTGGTAGCCGTGCTGCTTGAGGACGTTGAAGGTCTCGTTCTCGATCTTCCAGCGGGCGCGGGCGCAGTCGGCGAGTTCGGCGACGTTGTCGCGGTCGACGTCGAGGCTGGTGACGAAGGCGCCGCGGTAGGTGACCTTGCCGTTCGGCCGCGCGCTGGTGATCTCCAGCCAGTTGACGCGCAGGGCGTCGTCGCCGTCGCGGATGGGCAGGTCGGTCATCCAGCGGTAGCGGTGGATGCGGCGCTTCGCGCCGCGTCCGGCGGTGCGCTGGCGCGTGGGCAGGCGGATGCCGTCGAGGTACTCGTAGAGGGTCTGGTGGCTGGCCGGCTTGGCGGTGGGCAGGAAGTCGCCGCCGGCGTCGAGCATGGCCCGGCAGACGGGCTGGCAGGCATAGAGGTCGTCGCCGAGATGGACCGGGCGCAGTGCGGCGCAGCGCTCGCCGTGGGACCGCAGCCAGCGTTTGACGGCCTGGCGTTCGCAGTCCTGCTTGGCGGCGCCGTCTTGCGGCGCGACGAACTCGGGCGGCAGCGGCAGCGCGCGCGACCGGCCCGGCGCCACGACGGTGGCGGCGACCATCTGGTGGAAGTGCTCGGTGCCGCCGTCGTTGCGCTTGCGGGTCGAGCAGTTGTCGCAGTGGATGTTGCGGGAGCGGAAGTACTCCGTGCCGTCGATGGCGACGAGCACGCGCTCGTCCAGGCAGCGCATGGGGGCCAGCGCGTCGTGCGCGTCGAGGTCCTCGACGAGGGCGTGGAACTCGTCGTCGAAGTGTTCCGTCGGCACGCCGTCGAGCAGTTGCCGGATGTGGTTGTCGCAGGGGATGCGGTCGAGGCCGAACAGGGTGTGCGCGTTGCAGCGGCGACCGCCTTCGGCGAGCGCGCGCTGGTGCGCCGGGAACGACGGCGACCGCATGAAGAACACCGACAGCGCCGCCATGCCGATGTCCGCCATGGCGTGGCGGCGGTTGCGCCCGCGGCGCGGGTCCGGCAGCTGCGCGAAGCACTCCCGCAGCCGGTCGAGATGGCGCGCGAGGAACCTCACGGCGGCGCGCCGGCCTCCACCGCCATGAGCGCCGCCAGCACCGCCAGGCGCTCCGCCGGCGGCATCGCCGCGTAGCGCCGGCCCCAGCCATGCGCCTTGCGCTTGACCATCTGCCGGTGCGTGAAGTTCCGTCCCGCGCGCGCGGCCCAGTGCACGCGATCCGGTTCGAAGTTGAACCACACCTTCTCGGTGACCACCCCCGCGTGGTTCATCACCTGCAGCGACACGCTGCGCCAGCCGCCCAGCAACTCGTCGTACAGCGCCGACGGGTATCCCGACACCATCGCCGCGCACGGCAGGCCCGTCAGCAGTTCCAGCAGCGCCACGTGGTCCGCGTCCTCGTAGTCGTGCCGGTAGCGGCGCGCCGACTTGCGCGCGCCGCGCAGGTACGGCGGGGCGCTGTACACCAGCTCCGAACCGTCGAACGGGAACCCGGCCAGCCAGGCGTGGCAGTCGCCATGCACCAGCTCCACCGGATGGCCGCACTCGAACGACGCCAGCGCCCGCCGGTCCAGGTCGATGCCGATGTTGCGCAGCGCCGCCGGCTTGCGCCGCATCACCGCGCCGCCGCCCAGGTGCGTCTCGATGTACACCGCGTGCGGCGGCATCAGCGCCACCAGCGCCTGCCACAGCCCCGACGTCGCCTTCGATCCGAACCACGGGTTGCCCATGGCCCGCACCATAGGGCCGCCGCCCTATGGTGTCAACCCGTTCGCCGACGGAATCTCCGACTCCGTTGCCCCGTCAGGTCAAAATGAGAACTGCTGGCGCGTGCCCCGGCTGCTTGACTGCCCCAATCGCATGTAGTAGGACTCGATAGGGATTCGACCGCCGATCACGGACTGACAAGCCGGAGCGGATATGAACTCGATCAGTTGGGCGACCGCTGCAATCACGGTAAGTGCCTTCGCACTTGTGGCCGGCCGGTCGAATGCCGACGAAGCATGCGCCAACCTCGCCTCGCTCATGCTGCAGGATGTGCGGATCAAAACGACCGAAAAGGTGGACGCCGGCACCCCGCACTGCAAGGTCGCGGGCGTCATAGAAAAGGAGATCAACTTCGAGCTGCTCCTGCCCGACGATTGGAATGGCCGTTTCATGATGGGCGGAGGCGGCGCTTACGTCGGCTCGATTCAGAATCAGGCGCTCGCCTACGGCTCAGGACCCGGAGCGCTCGAACGCGGCTATGCAACGGTCGGCACCGACACGGGTCACGTCAGCTCGATGGTCGACGGCAGTTGGGCATTGAACAACGTCGAGCGACAAGAGAACTTCGGCCATCGCGCCGTCCATCTCACCGCCGTAACCGCCAAAGCGATCATCGAGCGTTACTACGCGCGTGCGCCGGAATACTCCTATTTCGTGGGCTGCTCGCGCGGCGGCGGCCAGGCGATGATGGAGACCCAGCGCTATCCGGAAGACTTCGACGGGCTCGTCGCCGGCGCACCCGCCTACGACTGGACCGGATTCAGGGGCGGGCAAATCCGGACCCTGCAAAAGATGCTTCCCGATGGAGATACGAAAGGCCCCGTTTTGACCCGGGCGAACCTGGAACTCCTGGGTACGACGATCCTTGCCGCGTGCGATGCGCGCGACGGGGTTGCCGATGGCATTCTGACCGATCCGCGCGATTGTCCTTTCGAGCCGGACGACCTGCCGGAATGCGAAGGCAATGCACGCGCCGATTGCGTGACGAGGAAGCAACTCGCCGCGATCAAGGCGATCTACGATGCGCCGAGCATCGACGGTCGACGGATCTTTGCGGGCTTTCCCTACGGTGGCGAGCACAATCCTCGCGGCTGGGAAGCATGGATGGTCTGGTCAGACGTGTTGAGCCCCAGCTTTGCGTTCGCCATCGACTTCTACCGGAACTTCGTCTTCAGCGATCCCCATTGGGACTACACGCATTACGATTTCGCGAATTGGAAGCAAGACGTTGCGAAGGTCAGCGCGATGCTCGATGCCACCAGCACCGATCTGTCCGAGTTCAATAGGCGCAATGGAAGGATCATCTTCTGGACCGGATGGTCCGATCACCTGATCACTGCGCTCGGAACGGTTGACTATTACGACAAGTTGACGGCAGCCGATCCGGACGCCGACCAATACTCGAGACTCTACATGTTGCCAGGCATGTTCCACTGTGCCGCTGGACCCGCACCGGACCGGACGGATTGGCTCGAAGCCATTCGCGCCTGGGTCGAGGATGGCGAGGCGCCTGAACGACTCGTATCCCTGCAGCTAGACGAAAGCGGCAGGGTGTCCAGAACGCGACCGATCTGCCCCTATCCGCAGATCGCGTCGTATCGGGGCACGGGAGACCCGGACGACGAAACGAGCTTTGCGTGTAAGTAGGCTTACACCAATAGTCAGCCCCCGACCTCCAGGCCGCAAGGCGCGCACTTCACTGGTTAGCGCGTACCGAATCGCCGCGTCACTTCCACGCCCACCTGGCGCGCCGGGCCCCAGCTGCCGTATCTCGCTCCGACCCCGGAAGACCCCAGGAGGTAGAGGATGTAGTCCTCGTTGGTCGCGTTCCGGGCGAATAGACGCGCTCCCCACGTCCTGTCCTCGCTCTCCCAGTTGGCGTTCAGGTTTACCACCGTGTAGGCGCTCTGCGAGTCCAGCTTGTTCTTGAACTCCCGGAAATACGTGCGAGACCGGTACGCCGCATCGGCACGCAGCGTCAGCTGCCCACCCCACTGCACCGGGGTGGTATACGCGACCCCCAGATTGAGGCTGGTTTTAGGCGCATTGTTGAGCGGGTTCCCCTTGTTGTTCTGAAAGCCCAGCTCGGCCTGCAGGCCATCGAGATTGATGAAGTCACCATACTCGGTGTCCAGGAGCGTGACAGCCCCGGACACCATCCAGTTCTCGGTCAGGGTGGACGACAGCTCCAGTTCGAGGCCCCGTACCTCCGCATCGCCCGCATTGCGCGTGACCGGGCTGATGCCGATGATCTGGGACACTTGGAAATCCGAGTAGTCGTAGTAGAAGGCCGCCGCGCTCAGCGTGGTGCTCCCGCCGAACGTCGCCTTGTAACCCACCTCGTAGGCGTCGACGGTTTCCGGTTCGTAGGGGACGTTGCACTCGATGGGGGCGACCCCGCCCGCCTTGTAGCCTTCCGTATAGGAGACATAGACGTTACCGTTGTCGCTGACGTCGTACTGACCCACCAGCCTGATCGTCGTCGCATCCCAGTCCAGTTTCTCGCCCTTGTCGCAGGACGTGAACGCGAGGTTGAACAGCGGCAAAAGAGCCTGGTTGAAGTGATACTCGTCAATCTCGTCGTCCGTGCGGCGCACGCCTGCGCTGACACGCGCCCGGTCGGTGACCTCCCAGGTGGCGTCGAGGAACCAGGACAAGGAGTCCGTGTCCATTAATGGTTGCGTGAAGACGAACTGGCTCGGCACGGGAAAACCAAACACGGGCTGCTGGTTGTTGAAGACGATGTGACGGTCCCACTCTTCGGTCAAGTAGAAGGCGCCCAGAACCCAATCCAGCCGGTCGCTGCTGCCGAGGAGGTTGATCTCCTGGGTGAACGTGTCGATGGTCGAGCGGTCCCAGATGTCGAAGAGGGGCTCATCCGTAAGGTCCCGGTCGGCCTCCACGAAATCGTCGAAGTCCTGCTGCGCAGTGATGGACTTGAGCGTTGCCCATCCCATGTCCCACTCGATGGTCAGCCCAACCAGCTCAAACTCGCGGTCCGAGTCATTCGTCGGGTTGACGTGGGTTTCGAACGGCTCGAAGGTTTTGGCCGCGGTGACGAGTTGGGGAGTCCCCCCCGCCAAGGCGAGTGCCGGATCGAACGTGACCCAGCTCAGGTGCTCATGCGGACCCTTGACCGTGCTCCTGACGTACATCAGGTCCACGGAGAGCGCCTCCGTGGGTTCGGCAGCCAGCTTGAGCCGAACGTTGCCGGACTCGCCCCGCATCAGGTCCTTCGCACCGGGCACCAGATTCTCGACCCAGCCCTCGCCGCGGTCTATGCGATCCGCGGAGATCCGGAACGCCAGCCGATCGCCGATCGGCCCGCTGTAGACGGCCTCGATCTTGGTTTCGTCGTACTGCGCGTAACCCACGCGCACCATCCCTTCGACCTCTCGGGTAGGCGCGGCCGAAATGAAGTTCGCCGCTCCGCCGTTCGAGTTGCGCCCGTAGAGCGTCCCCTGGGGCCCGCGCAGCACCTCTATGCGCTCAAGATCCAGTTGATAGAGGTGCGCCGTGGAGCTCCTGGACTGGTAGATGCCGTCGAGGCTGACCGCCACCCCCGGCTGCCTGTTGAACTCGCTGATGCTGCGGATGGTGATCTTTTGGTTGCCGAGCTGCGGCCCGAAGTGCAGGCTCGGGACGGCGAACTGGATGTCGTACATGTCCTTGATGCCTCTCGCATCGAGCTCCTCCGCGACGAGCGCGCTGAGGGAGCCGGCGACATCCTGGACCGACTGCGAACGCTTGTTGGCGGTGACGACGATCTCTTCGATCAGATCGTCCTGGGCTGGCTCCGCAGCTGCTTCCTCAGCGACGCCCGAAATGGCGAATACAGCCGCGGCGGCGGCCACGCCCAGGCGTTTGAGGAGCTGTGCGTTCTTGTGCATCGTCATGGAATTTCCTTGTTCATCGACTGTTGGCCGGGTCCCATGCTCAGGACGACGCAAACCGCGAATCGTATCCGTCGACCGGGGGACGAGCGCGCCGGACATCGGCGGGCGGGCGGCCGGCCCAGCGTGCCGAGACGGCGCGATATTCGACTATACCAGATCGCGTGAGCTATCGACGCAACGGAGCGGACCACGAGTGAGATTACCCGAGTAGGCGTGGACCTGAGGAAGCAGGCGTTCCATGTGACGGCGTTGGACGCGACGGGGGCGGCAGTGGAACGACACCGTCTGCGCCGCAAGGGGCGGCGGTCGTATCTGGCGCTCGACAGGGAAGCGCGGGTCGGCTGGATGGGCGGGAGTCCCAGACGACAACGCCGTTGGAGGCATCTGGTGTCAAACAGAATCGGGTCGCGTGGCCTAGCTCGAGATTCAAACGATGGTCTTAGCGTCGCTCACGTTGCGGCGAGGACTTCCGTGACGGTGGCGTTCAGACCGGCTCGGCGCAGGGCGTCGAGGTGCTGGCGGTAGGAAAATGGCGGATTGCGCAGGCGGGACCGGACGCGTTCCAGTGCTTCGCGGAATCGGCTGGGGGCTTGGCGGTAGAGGCGGACCAGGAGAGCATCAGGGTGTTCGGCCCCGAGTTCGTGGGGGGCGAGCGCGGACGCCGGAAAGTCCCTGATGTTGGCGGTCAGGATGATGTCGGCTTCACCGCGTATGGCCGCAGCGACGACATGACGGTCGTCGGGATCTGGGAGACGAATCGTGGGCAAGAGGTCTTCGAAGCCCGAAACCAGGGCGTCCCCTACGTGAGCGTCCATGAGTCGGCGAGTGCGCTCGAGGCGGCTTGCGGGATGTCCGGCCGACGACGCAGCAACGCGCGGATCCACTCATCATGGACGGCGTCGGACCACTTGGCGCGGTAGAAGCCCGAGACCGCAAGTTCGAGCAGAAGATCGCGCAGCGGCGCCGGGTACAGGACGGAGGCGTCGAGAAACGCGACGGAGACCGGCAACGGTCAATAGCCCATGTCGAGTTCCTGGGCGTCGGCGGCAAGTTCGTCGAGCGCCCGCCGCCGTGCCGCATCCGTGTCGTTCTTGTAGCGGAGAACGTCATCGAAACGCACGCGACGGTGCGTCCCGACCTTGCGGTGGGGAACGGTGCCCTCTTCGAGGAGGCCGACGAGGAAGGGGCGCGAGACGTTGAGAAAGTCGGCCGCCTGCTGGGTCGTCAGCTCGGCGTCCTTGCGGAGCACCGCGACGGCGCTGCCGGCGGCGATGTCCTGGAGGATCTCCATAAGAAGCGGGCCGATCGATACAGGCAACTCGACGGACTCCCTGCCGTCCGTGCCGGTGACGTTGAGCGTCAGAGGGCGGTCCCTGTGCAGGAACGCGGCTAGACGCTCGCTGGAGACGCGGGCGACCTCGGCGTCCGCCGACGAGGGATCGGGGAAGCGGTTCTGTGCGGTCATGGTGCTGCCACGCGATGATTGGTCGGATGACAACCGTAGCGGCGGGGCGCTCTAAACGCAATAACCGAAACGCGTTGGAGTCGCGGGCCACACCCCGTTCACGTACAGCGATACCTATCAGACTTTTGTCAACGGCCTGGTTCGTCCCATCGATTTGAAGACCGGCAACGTCCGGCGCAGGTGACAAGCACCCGGTGCATGTCATCGCGCATTGCGTGTTACCGACTATCGAGATTCTGCCGTGGTTGCCATCAAGAGATAGTCAACAAAATCAAATATATACAAACAGATTTGGCGGAGAGGGAGGGATTCGAACCCTCGATGGGGGTCAACCCATACTCCCTTAGCAGGGGAGCGCCTTCAGCCGCTCGGCCACCTCTCCGGTTGCGCTCGGAGTTCGACGGCGTCCTGCCGTCCGGGGCCGAGCCCCCTTGTCTCGGAAGACCTCTGCGGAATCGGCGTCAGCCGGTCCCGGAGTCGGGTTCCTGTGACTGTTCCCGCCGGATGCGCTGGTGAATCTCTTCCCGGTGCACCGCCACTTCGCGTGGCGCCTTGATGCCGATGTGCACCTGGTTGCCCTTGACACCCAGGACGGTGACGGATACGTCGTCCCCGATCATGAGCGTTTCCCCCACGCGCCGCGTCAAGATGAGCATGGCGGCCTCCTCGGTCTCGTCGCTTCCTCCCGAATCGCGTGCACCCCTGAGGCCCGTTTCGCCGCCGGCCTTCCCGAACGGCCGTCCTGACCGAAACGCGCCCCCCGTGGGCGCTACCCTCTCTCCATCGAACCATCGGACGTGCCTATTGTGACGCAGTAGCGCACGGAGCGCACGCCGATTTTCGCCCGGAGGGTTGTAGGTTCCGGCGCACGGGCAGCGCGGGCCCGTTGCGGGATGCCGGGGCGTGCGACCGTCGCCCCGTGCGGCAGGCGGGCCCGTTACTCGTCCTCGACGGCGGGCTCCGACAACTCGAACGCGTCGTGGACGGCCCGGACCGCCAGTTCGAGGTAGCGTTCGTCGACGACCACCGAGATCTTGATCTCGGACGTCGAGATCATGCGGATGTTGATGTTCTCGGCGGCCAGCGCGTCGAACATGCGGGTTGCGACACCGGCGTGGGAGCGCATGCCGACGCCGACCACCGAGATCTTGACGATGCGGTTGTCGCCCTCGAAGCCGCGGGCGCCGAGTTCCCCGCTGATCTCGTCCAGCATTTCGCACACGCGGTCGTAGTCGCCGCGCTTGACGGTGAACGTCAGGTCGGTGGAACCGTCGGCGCCGACGTTCTGCACGATCATGTCGACCTCGATGTTCGCGCGGCCGATGGGGCCGAGGATGCGCGAGGCGACCCCCGGCACGTCCGGTACGCCGAGGAGGGTCAGCTTCGCCTCGTCGCGCGAGTAGGCGATCCCCGAGACGATGGGCTGTTCCATGTCCTGTTCCTCCGTCGTGATCAGCGTGCCCGGGCCGTCGTCGAAGCTCGACAGCACGCGCAGCGGCACTCCGTACTTGCCCGCGAATTCCACGGCCCGCGGATGCAGCACCTTGGAGCCGAGGCTTGCGAGTTCGAGCATCTCCTCGAAGGTGACGATCCCGAGCCGCGCGGCGCCGTCGACGATGCGGGGGTCTGCGGTGTAGACGCCGTCGACGTCCGTGTAGATGCGGCACTCGTCCACCTCGAGGGCCGCCGCGACCGCGACGGCCGTCGTGTCGGAGCCACCGCGTCCGAGCGTCGTGAGGTTGCCGTCGGCGTCGATGCCCTGGAACCCCGCGATGACGGGCGTGACGCCCGCGTCGAGGTCCGCGTTCAGACGGTGCACGTCGATGTGTTCGATGCGCGCGCGGGTGTGGGCCGTGTCCGTGCGGATCGCGATCTGCGGCGCCAGGTACGACCGGGCCGCGTGGCCGCGCTCGATGAGCGCCATGGCGAGGAGCGCGATGCTGACCTGCTCGCCCGACGCGAGCAGCACGTCGCGTTCGCGCGCATCCGGACGCTTCGCGACATCGACCGCGAGCTGCTCCAGGCGATTGGTCTCCCCGGCCATGGCCGAGAGGACGACCGCGATCCGGTGTCCTTCCGACAGACCGCGGGCGACCCGGTCGGCGACGGCCAGTATCCGCTCCGGGCTGGCCACCGACGTGCCGCCGAACTTGTACACGTAGCGCATGGGGAGACTCAGGCGGAGCGCTCTTCGACCCAGTGCGTGACCGATGCGAGCGCGTCGGGGAGCGCCTCGGGGCGGTCGCCGCCGCCGGCGCGCGCCATGTCGGGCCGCCCGCCGCCGCGCGCGCCCACCTGCTCGCCGACGAAGCCGATGACTTCGCCCGCCTGGAAGCGGTCGGTGAGGTTCTTCGTGACGCCGGCGATGAGGTTCACGCGCCCGTCGTGGACCTGTCCGAGCACGATGACCGCCCGCCCGAGCTTGTCCTTCAGGCTGTCGAGGGTCGTGAGCAGGGTCTTCGCGTCGCCCGGCACTTCCGCGCCGAGCACCCGCACGCCGTCGACCTCCACCGCGCGGCTCGCGAGACTCGACCCCTCGGACTGGGCGAGTTTCGTCCGGGCCGTCTCGAGTTCCTTCGCGAGCGTTCGCGCCTGCTCGGAGAGCGTCTGGACCTTGTCCGCGAGTTCGCCGCGCCCCGCGCGCACGACCTCGGCGATGTCGGCGATGAGCCGCTCGCTCGCCGTGAGCCACGCCAGTGCGCCGCGCCCCGTCACCGCCTCGATGCGGCGGACGCCCGCGGCGATGCCGGACTCGGAGACGATGTGCATGAGGCCGATGTCCCCGGTGCGCCGTACGTGGGTGCCGCCACAAAGCTCGACGGAGTAGCCGCCTCCCAGGGTGAGAACGCGCACCTCCTCGCCGTACTTCTCGCCGAACAGCGCGATCGCGCCGCGCTCCATCGCTTCGGCGAACGGCATGATCTCGGTGGTCGCCGGGCTGTTGTCGCGAATGCGCGCGTTGACCTCGGTCTCGATGCGGCGCAGCTCGTCCGCGGTCACGGGCGCGGGATGCGAGAAGTCGAAGCGCAGTCGGTCCGGCGCCACCAGGGAGCCCTTCTGCTGGACGTGGGGCCCGAGCACGTCGCGCAGCGCCTTGTGCAGCAGGTGCGTCGCCGAGTGGTTGAGGACGATGTCGGCCCGGCGCGCGCCGTCGACGGTTGTCGTGACTTCCTGTCCGACCTCGAGGGCGCCTTCGGCCAGGCGGCCCCGGTGCAGGTGCTGGCCGCCGCCGCGGGTGGTGTCGTCGACGTCGAACCGAACCCCCTCGCCGGCGATCTCTCCGGAATCGCCCACCTGGCCGCCCGCTTCCGCGTAGAACGGCGTCCGGTCGAGGACCACGAGACCGGAATCCGGCGCCTCGAGCCGGGGCGTCTCCTCCGGCGCGCCATCTCCCGTGCGGAAGAGCGCCACGACGTTGGCCGGGCCGGCGAGGGACTCGTAGCCCTCGAACCGCACGTTGGAATCCACGCGCACCTGCTGCTCTTCGCTCGCGTCGAACCGCGTCGCCTCCCGCGAGCGGGCGCGCTGGGTCTCCATCACCGCCTCGAACCCGGCCATGTCCACGCGCAGGCCGCGTTCGCGCGCGACATCCGCCGTGAGGTCCACGGGGAAGCCGTACGTGTCGTAGAGCTCGAAGGCGACGGCCCCCGGGATGGTTTCGCCCGAGAGGTCGGCGATGGTGCGCTCGAGGAGCACCATGCCGCGGTCGAGCGTGCGCGCAAAGCGCTCCTCTTCGCCCAGCAGGACCGCTTCGATGCTCGCCCGGCGTTCCTCCAGCAGCGGGTAGGCCGCGCCCATTTCTTCCGCCAGCGGCGCGACCAGCCCGTGGAAGAAGGGCTCGCGCAGGTCGAGCTGGTGGCCATGGCGCAGCGCCCGGCGAACGATCCGGCGCAGCACGTAGCCCCGGTCCTCGTTGCTCGGCAGCACGCCGTCGGCGATCAGGAACGACGCGGCCCGGATGTGGTCCGCGATCACGCGCAGGGAGACGTTCGCGGCGATATCGGCTTCGCCCCGGATGCCTGCCATGGCCGCCGCCCGCGTCATGACGCCGCGGAAGACGTCCGCCTCGAAGTTGGTGAGGACGCCCTGGGCGATCGCCGCCGTCCGCTCGAGGCCCATGCCCGTGTCGATCCCCGGCGATGCGAGGGGTTCGAGGGTCCCGTCAGGCGACCGGTCGAACTGCGGAAAGACCAGGTTCCAGAACTCGAGGAACCTGTCGCCGTCTTCCTCGGGCGAGCCTGGTGGTCCGCCGGCGACGGCCGGTCCCTGGTCGCAGAAGATCTCCGTGTTCGGTCCGCAGGGTCCGGTGTCCCCCATGGCCCAGAAGTTCTCCTCGTGGTCGATCACGCGCTCGGCCGGCATGCCGATCTTGTCGAGCCAGAGGCGGCGGGCCTCGTCGTCCGTGGGGTGCACGGTCACCCAGAGCCGTTCGCGCGGCCAGCCGAGGATGTCGCGGACGAACTCCCACGCCCAGTCGATGGCCTCTTCCTTGAAGTAGTCCCCGAAGCTGAAGTTGCCGAGCATCTCGAAGAGCGTGTGGTGGCGGGCGGTGTGGCCCACGTTCTCGAGGTCGTTGTGCTTGCCGCCGGCGCGTACGCAACGCTGGCACGAGGTGGCGCGGGTGTAGTCGAGCCGCTCGCGGCCGGTCAACGCGTCCTTGAACTGCACCATGCCGGCGTTGGTGAAGAGCAGGGTCGGGTCGTTGCCCGGCACCAGGCTGCTCGAGGACACCACCTTGTGGTCGCGCGCGCCGAAGAACTCGAGGTACGCGGACCGGATTTCGGCCGTCAGCATGACAGCGCCCGGCGGAAGTAACGCAAAGGGGCGCGGATTATACGGGCTGCTCGCCCAGCGTTCGATAGATGACCTCGGGAGCAAACCCCCGTGCGGAGAGGAAGCGGGCGCGCTTCGCCCAGTCGGCGCGGTCGGCCGGCGGCTCGGCGCCGAAGCGTCTGGTCTGGACGGTTCGGGCGCGGTCCCGCCAGAACTCTCCATCCTGGTCTGGCTGATCCAGCGCATCGTCCACGAGCTCCCGGGGCACGCCGCGCTCGATCAGTCCGGCCCGGATCTTCGCCGGTCCCTGGCCGCGTCCGAGGCGGCTACGGACGAACGCTTCCACGAAACGCTCCTCGGAGAGGAAACCGTCGCGCTGCAGGTCCTCAAGAACCGCCTCGACGGCGGCGTCGTCCGCGCTGTCCGATGCTCGCGCCCGCCGAAGCTTGCGGCGCAACTCCTGGACGGAATGCTCGCGGACCGCCAGCAGGCGGACGGCGCGCGCCTTGAGTTCCTGGCCCGCGCCATCCGGTGCCGCGGCGTCCGGAAGGACCATCCGCGTCAGCGGCGGTCGGACGCGTCGCTCACCGCCGCGATGCGCGGAGTCCGGGCGTCCCCGGGGGCGCCGTCTTCCGGGTCTTCGCCGCGCTCGCGGTCTGGCAGGAGTTCGGCCCGCACCCGGGTCTCGATCTCCTGACGCACGCCCTGCTCCCCGTCCAGGAACGCCGCCGCGTTGCGCCGCCCCTGGCCGATGCGTTGGCCGTTGTAGCTGTACCACGCGCCCGACTTCTCGACGATGCCCTGCTTCACGCCGAGGTCGATGATCTCGCCGGCGCGGTGGATGCCCCGGCCGTAGAGGATCTGGAACTCGGCCTGCTTGAACGGCGGCGCCACCTTGTTCTTGAGTACCTTGACCCGCGTCTCGTTGCCCACGACCTCGTCGCCGTCCTTGACCGCCCCGATGCGCCGGATGTCGAGGCGCACCGAGGAATAGAACTTCAGCGCGTTGCCGCCGGTGGTGGTCTCGGGGGAGCCGAACATCACGCCGATCTTCATGCGGATCTGGTTGATGAAGATGACGAGGGTGTTGGAGTTCTTGATGTTGGCGGTCATCTTGCGCAGCGCCTGGCTCATGAGCCGCGCCTGCAGGCCGACGTGCGCGTCGCCCATCTCCCCTTCGATCTCCGCTTTCGGCGTGAGCGCCGCGACCGAGTCGATGACGACCACGTCCACCGCGCCGGAGCGCACCACCATGTCGCAGATCTCGAGGGCCTGCTCGCCCGTGTCCGGCTGCGACACGAGGAGGTTGTCCGTGTCGACGCCGAGCGTCTCGGCGTAGACCGGGTCGAGGGCGTGCTCCGCGTCGATGAAGGCGCAGGTGCCGCCCCCGCGCTGCGCCTCGGCGATGACCTGGAGGGTCAGCGTGGTCTTGCCCGACGACTCCGGGCCGTAGATCTCGACGACGCGCCCCCGCGGGAGCCCGCCTATCCCCAGCGCGATGTCGAGGCCGAGGGAGCCCGTGGAGATGGAGGGGATCGCTTCCTGCTCGCGATCCCCGAGTCGCATCATCGAGCCTTTGCCGAACTGTTGCTCGATCTGTTTGAGGGCCGCTTTCAAAGCGCCGTCCCTGCCGGAGTCCTTGCCCCCGCTCCTGGTCATCTCGTCTATGTCCTCCCCTGGCCGCGGCCCGCGTCCCCGGTTCCGGCCGCCGTCCCTTTGCCATTGCGTTCTCGGCATCTGGTCTCTCGTGGAAATCGGATGCCGCGTACTGTATATCTGTTCAGTTAGAGATGCAAGCGCCGGGCGCAAACCGGCGTCCCCGACCTCCGGCACACCATAACGCAACCGGTCCTCGAAGTACGGCCGAATCGCCCTTTTCGCACCGCCATCGCGGCCTTCGCTTACAATCTTCCGGCGGTCGATGAACACCCCTTCCCACACCCCCTCCCACACGCCGATGATGCGCCAGTACCTGCGCATCAAGGCCGAGCACACCGACGCCCTGCTCTTCTACCGGATGGGCGATTTCTACGAGTTGTTCCACGACGACGCCGAGGAGGCGTCGCGCCTGCTCGACATCACCCTGACCGCGCGCGGACAGTCCGGCGGACAGCCGATCCCGATGTGCGGCGTGCCGTTCCACAGCGTCGAGGCGTACCTCGTCAAGCTCGTCCGCATGGGGCGCACCGTCGCCATCTGCGAGCAGATCGGCGACCCGGCGGCGAGCCGGGGCCCGGTGGAACGCCGGGTCACCCGCATCGTCACCCCGGGCACGCTCACGGAGGAGGGCCTGCTCCCGTCCGACACCGAGAGCGTGCTCGCCGGGATACGGCCCGACGGTACGCGCTGGAACCTGAGCTGGCTCAACCTCTCCTCCGGCGAGTTCCGCATCCGCGACTGCGAGGACACCCCTGGCCTGCTCGCCGAGCTCGAGCGCATCGGCGCCGGCGAGGTCCTCGCCCCCGAAGGCGTCGACCTGCCGCTGCAGGCGGCGCTGAAGCACCGACCCTCGCTCGACTTCGACAACGAACTCGGGGAGCGCCTGCTGATCGAACACTTCGGCGTACGGGACCTCTCTGGCTTCGGTGTCGAAACCCGCGCGGGCGCCGTCGGCGCGGCGGCGGCCGTCCTGCGCTACGCCCGCGACGCCCAACGCCAGGCGCTCGACTACATCGCCTCCCTCGCCCGCGCCGAGGGCGACAGTCACGTCCTGCTCGACCCGGTCACACGCCGGAACCTCGAGATCGACGCGCGGCTTGCGGACGACGCTTCCACCGGCGGCGGCACGCTATACGGTGTCCTCAACACCACCCGCACGCCCATGGGCGCGCGCCGGTTGCGGGTCTGGCTGCACGCGCCGCTACGCGCGCCGGACCGGGTCCGGGCGCGGCACCGCGCCGTTGCGGCGCTCATCGAGACGCGGGCCTTCGAGGCGCTCGCGCCGTGGCTTGCCCGGGTCGGCGACCTCGAGCGCATCGTCACGCGCATCGCCCTCGGCAACGCCGGCCCGCGGGACCTCGCCCGCCTGCGGACGGCCCTCGGCGTGCTCCCCGACATCCGCACCGCCGTGGACACTCTCGATGCGCCGCGCCTCTGCGGACGTTTCGCGGACCTGCCCGACTTCGCCGACGAGCACGCGCTGCTCGAACGCGCCGTCGTCCCCGAGCCGCCCGCGGTCATCCGTGACGGCGGCGTCATCGCCCGGGGCTACGACGAGGAACTCGACGGCCTGCGCGACCTCTCCGAGAACGCGAGCGGCTTCCTCGCCGACCTCGAGACGCGGGAGCGCGAACAGACGGGTATCGCGAACCTCAAGGTCGGGTACAACCGCGTGCACGGCTACTACATCGAGGTCGGCCGGACCGCCGCGGGGTCCGTGCCGCCCGAGTACGTCCGCCGCCAGACCCTGAAGCAGGCGGAGCGCTACATCACCCCGGAACTCAAGCGTTTCGAGGACGCGGCGCTGACCAGCCAGGCCCGCGCGCTGAAGCGCGAGAAGCTGCTGTACGAGCGGCTCGTGGAGCGGCTCGACGCCTCCGGGCAGCCCTTGCGCGCCGCGGCGGACGCGTTGGCGTCCCTCGACGTGCTGGCGGCCTTCGCGGAGCGCGCGGAGGCCCTCGATCTGGTGGCGCCCGAGCTCTGCGCGACGCCCGGCATCGAGATCGCGGGGGGACGGCACCTGGTCGTGGAAGCGGAGTCGGACCATCCCTTCGTGCCGAACGACGTTCTGCTCGACGACGCGCGGCGCATGCTCGTGGTCACCGGTCCGAACATGGGCGGAAAGTCGACCTACATGCGCCAGACGGCCCTGATCGCGCTCCTCGCCCACACGGGCTGCTTCGTGCCGGCGCGCTCCGCCCGGGTCGGCCCCATCGACCGCATCTTCACCCGCATCGGCGCCTCCGACGACCTGACCGGGGGCCGTTCGACCTTCATGGTGGAGATGACCGAGACCGCCAACATTCTGCACAACGCGACCGCCGAGAGCCTCGTGCTGCTCGACGAGATCGGCCGCGGCACCAGCACCTATGACGGACTTGCTCTCGCCTGGGCGACCGCGACGCACCTGGCCACCCGGATCCGCGCGTTCACGATGTTCGCGACGCACTACTTCGAGCTGACCGTGCTGCCCGAGGAGATGGAAGGCGTCGCGAACGTCCACCTCCACGCCACCGAGCACGCCGGGGACGTGGTATTCCTGCATGTCGTCCGCGAGGGTCCCGCCAGCCAGAGCTACGGCGTCCAGGTGGCGAAGCTCGCCGGCGTGCCCGAGGGCGTCCTCGCAAGCGCCCGGGCGCGGCTCGAGCAGCTCGAGTCCGGGCACGGACCCGAGAATCCGCGCCAGGGCAGCCTGTTCGCCGCGGCGCCGGCCCGGCCGGAGCCGCCACCGCCGGATCCCGTGCGCGAACGTCTCGCCGACGTGGAACCCGAGGAACTCACGCCCAGGGAGGCCCTGGATCTGCTATTCGAGCTGAAGGACATCGCACGCGAAAGCAACCGCGGCCGGAAAAACTAACCGGGCGCTTGTAGAATACGCGCCCCTGACTCGGCGCCCCCGGATCGACCAAACCTGACACTGCCATGACTTTCGTAATCGGCGAAGCCTGCATCAAGTGCAAACTCACGGACTGCGTGGAGGTGTGTCCCGTCGACTGCTTCTACGAGGGTCCGAACATGCTCGTCATCCACCCCGACGAGTGCATCGACTGCGCGCTCTGCGAACCGGAGTGCCCGGTCGAGGCGATCTACGCCGAGGACGAACTGCCCGAGGACCAGATGGACTTCCTCGAACTGAACGCCGAACTCGCCGAAGTCTGGCCGAACATCACCGAGGCCAAGGACCCGCCCGACGACGAGGCGGAGTGGCGGGAAGTCGCCAACAAGCGGGAACTGCTCGAACGATAGGGAACCGCGCCGGCGAGCGGCCCCGACGCTCAACGCCCGATCACGCGCCCCGGGTCGATGGGCGCACCGTGGCGCCGCACCTCGAAATGGAACCTGCGCTCGGTCGCGTTCGTCCCGCCGATGGCGGCCAGGCGCGCGCCGGCGCCGAGATCGGTGCCCTCGCCGACTTCCGGGTCCGCGTTCAGGCTGTACGCCGACAGGTATCCGCCGCCGTGCTCCACGATCACGAGGTGTCGGTACCCGGCGAGTCCCGGTCCCGAGTAGACGACCCGGCCCGGCGCCGCGGCCACCACGGACCGTCCCGCCGGGACGGCGTAGTCGACGCCCTTGTTGTCGCCGCCGAACCCGCGCTCGGGCGGCACGTCGACCGGCCAGCGCCAGCGTGCGCCCGGCGTGCCGGCGACGCGTTGCGGCGCTGCCCGGGGCGGCGCGGGCGCGGCGGGCTTGGCCTCGGGCACCGTCGGACGCGTGGCCGGCTTGTCCCGCTCCCGTGGCGCCGGGGGACGCGCGGGCGCCGTCTCGGGGACGGGCACAGTCCGGACTTGCGGCGTCGTCGGAGTCACGGTCCTGCGGGTGGCCGCCGTGTTCTGCGCGGCGCGCGGTGCGCTCGGCGCGGGGCGAACGTCGGAAGCGGATTCCCGGGTCTCGGCCGCAGCCGGGCGTTCTGGCCGGCCTTCGCGGGCGCCGGGGGCGAGCAAGAGGGTCTGCCCAGGGTAGATCGTGTACGGCGGGCCGATGCCGTTCCAGCGCGCGAGCGCCACGTAGTCGAGGCCGTGCCGCCATGCGATGGCGTACAGCGAGTCCCGCAACTGCACGACGTAGCGTTCCGGAGGCGGGTCGCCCACGGGCGTCGACCGTTCGACAACCGGCGCCTGGGTGGGCGAGGTCGCGCAGCCGGCGGCCAGCGCCACCGCCGCGACCACACAGGCCGCCGGCAGCCACCGCCCCGCTCGCGTGCTTTCGCGTTCCGCGCGACCCCGATATCTCGTACCTTTCATCCTGTCCCCTTCGGCGCAAACTTCTCCGCCGACATTGGCTCTACTCGGGCCCCACCTGTCCAAGTCGCAGGAGCAATAGCGTGCACGCCACGCCGGCCACCGCCGCGAGCGCGACCCCGAGCAGCATGGGATCGTTACCGGTCGCCAGGCGGTAGCCCTCGGGCGACAGCAGCGCTTCGTCGGTGCGCCAGGGCCACAGCCGCACCAGCGACCCGGCCATCAGCCCCGTGAGCGCCGCGAGCACCGCGCGCCGGAAGCGGCCGAGCAGCAGCGTGACGACCTTGGCGAAGAGCAGCAGTCCCGCCGCGATGCCCGCCGCCACCGCGGCCAGGATGTCGATCTCGAAACCGTTGACCGCGGCCACGAACGGCTCGTAGAGCCCGAGCAGGAGCAGTACGAAGGAACCGGAGATCCCGGGCAGCATCCACGCGGCGGTCGCGATGCCTCCGCCCAGGAAGAACTCGAGATAGCCCGGATCCGCGCGCGCCGCGCCGAGCGTCGCGACGAAGGCCCCGAGGACGGCCCCGGCGATGCCGAACGTCGCCGCGTGGCGCAGGCCGAGCCGCCGCCCGAGGTGCCAGGCCGAGCCCCCGATGAGTCCGAAGAAGAAGCTCCACACGAGGAGGCCGTACGCGTCGAGCAGGTGGCCGATCACCCGCGCCGTGCCGAGATAGCCGAGCGCCATGCCGACCGCGAGAACGGCCAGGAACCCAAGGTCGTGCGCGCCGCGGTCCCCGCCCCGCACGAGCGCCCGCACGGAGCGCGGCGACCAGCTCGCGAGCGCCGCGAGCAACCGTTCGTAGATCCCGGTGATGAAGGCGATCGTGCCCCCGGACACACCCGGAATCACTTCGACGATACCCATGGCGATGCCCCGGACGAACACCCCCGGCGTTCCGTGCCTGGTACTCATGCCGCTGCCCGACCCGGGCGCACGGTCCCGCCCGGCGCGTCCCGGAAGGCGCCCACCTCCCGCAGGACGCTCGTCGCGTACGCGCCCTTCGGCAGGACGCATTCGAAGGTGAGGACATCCCCTTCCAACGACCAGGAGACCTCCGTCGGCACCACTCGGAGCGGACGCCGCTCCTGCCGCAGGCCAACGTGTTCCAGCGTGTCCACGATGTCCGGGAAGGCTCCCACCGTCGCCGACTCGAGTTCGAGCGCCGCGGCGCGGCTGGTCGGAATGCCCCGGCCCCAAAGGGGCCCGGACGGCGTTCCCTCCACGAGTGCCTCGCCCGCCAGCGCGGTGTCCCAGGCGCCGTCCGCCACCCGGCGCCCGAGAACCTCGTTGAAAAGGAGGCTGCGCAGGCTCGACAGGTACAGCCCGCGCGAAAAGCGCGGCACGCGCGGGCGCCCCGCACGGGCCCACCGCCGGGCGGCCGCCACGTTGCCTCCGTCGACGCCGAAACGCTGGGGGCCGAAGTAGTTGGGAACGCCGTGGCGGGCAACCTGCCGAAGGTGCGCCTCGACGTCACCGGAGACCGCCCGTACGCGAATGCGGAACCGGTTCGAGCGCAATTGGCCCCGCCGCAGTTTGCGCGGATGCCGGGTCCGCCGCAGGATACGGAGTTCCGGACCCGGCGCGTCCGCTTCCTCGCGCGGGCCGCGCACGCTGAACCACTGGCGCGCCACCGCATGCCGGTCCTTCATGCCGGCGTAGGACACGTCGGCGCGCGGCACGCCAGACGCCTCGGCAAGCCGCCGGTGGGCTTCGCCGGTGGTGATCGCGCGCTTCTCGACGAACAGGTACAGGTGCTCGCCCTTACCCGACGGTTCGAACGCCAGGGTCTCGGTGACCTCGAAGTCCTCGGGGACGGTACGCAACACACCCTTCGCTTCCGCCGCCCGGACGTTGGCCCGCGGCCAGCTTTCGAACCCCGCGCTCACGGGGAGCGGGCCGCCGCAGCGGGGCCTTCTCTTGCGAGGGGTAAACCCCTCGCGCTCCCCGGCCGAACGGCGTCCTCGTCGACGACGAGGTAGAACGTCTCGCCCTCCACGACCATCCCCAGGTCCGTGCGCGCGCGCGCCTCGACGGCCTCGAGCCCGGACCTGAGCGCCTCGACTTCCGCGGCCAGGACCCGGTTGCGCTGCTCGAGGCGGTCGTTCAGGCGTTGCTCCCGCTCGATCGCTTCTTCCAGGGCGGACGACGCGAGGTGGCCGGAGTCGCCGTACCAGTAGCTGTACTGCAGCGCCGCGATGAGCAGCACTCCGATCGCGAGGAACACGAACCGTGTCATGCGGCGCCCGCCGTAGCCCGCAGTTCCGCCAGGCCCCGATACACGGCGCGCTCGCCGAGCATCTCCTCGATGCGCAGCAGCCGGTTGTACTTGGCGACCCGGTCGGAGCGCGAAAGACTGCCTGTCTTGATCTGGCCGGCGCCGGTACCCACCGCGAGGTCGGCGATGGTGGTGTCCTCCGTCTCGCCCGAGCGATGGGAGATCACCGTGGCATAGCCCGCCTCGCGCGCCATCCGCAGCGTCTCGAGGGTCTCGGTGAGCGTGCCGATCTGGTTCGGCTTGACCAGGATCGCGTTGGCGGCCCCTGACGCGACGCCGCGTTCGAGGTACCGCGTGTTGGTGACGAAGAGGTCGTCTCCCACCAACTGCACCCGGTCCCCGAGTTCCCGCGTCAGGGCGATCCAGCCGTCCCAGTCGTCCTCGTCCATGCCGTCCTCGATGGAGGCGACGGGATGCCTGTCCACCAGCGCCGCGAGCCAAGTCCGGAAGCCGCCGGCGTCCAGGCTCCGGCCCTCGCCGGCGAGCACGTAGCGCCCGCCTTCGCAGAACTCCGACGCGGCGCAGTCAAGCGCCAGGACGACGTCCCGCCCGAGGCGGTATCCCGCGCGTTCCACGGCACGGGCGACCCGTTCGAGCGCGTCGGCGTTCGAGGGCAGGTCCGGGGCGAAGCCACCCTCGTCGCCCACCGCGGTCGAGAGTCCTTCCTCCCGCAGCACCGCCTTCAGCGCGTGGAACACCTCGACGCCGCAGCGCACAGCCTCCCGAAACGTCGGCGCGCCCACCGGCTGCACCATGAACTCCTGGATGTCGACGTTGTTGTCGGCGTGCGCACCCCCGTTCAGGATGTTCATCATCGGCACCGGCAGGCGTATCTCGTCGTCCGCACCGCCGTACAGGTCCTGGATGTGGCGGAACAGCGGGATGCCCCGGTCGGCCGCCGCGGCCCGGGCGACCGCCAGGGACACCGCGAGGATGGCGTTCGCCCCGAGGCGCGACTTGTCCGGCGAGCCGTCGAGGTCGATCATGGTGCGGTCCACGGTCTCCTGCTCGCCGGCGTCGACCCCGCCTAGCGCGGGGGCGATGTCCCGCAGCACGCCCGCGACGGCGGCGGACACGCCCCTGCCGCCGTAGCGGGCAGGATCGCCGTCGCGCAGTTCGAGGGCCTCCCGGGCGCCTGTGGACGCGCCGGACGGCGCCAGGGCACTGCCGCGCGCGCCGCCGCGCACCACCACGTCGGCCTGCACCGTCGGATTGCCCCGCGAGTCCAGCGCTTCCCGGGCCAGCACGTTCTCGATGACGCTCATGGGCGACCGCTGTCCGCCGCGTCCGGCGCGCCGTCCTCGCGATCCTCGAGCCAGGCCCGCGCCTTGACGACGCCGTCGATCGCCACGAGACCCTCGAGCAGCTCCGCCATGCGGTCGAGGGGCCAGGAGTTCGGACCGTCCGACAACGCTTCCTCCGGACGCGGATGCGTCTCCATGAAGAGCCCGGCCACCCCCGCGCCCACGGCAGCGCGCGCGAGCACCGGCACCATCTCCCGCTGTCCCCCCGACGTCGCGCCGCGCCCGCCCGGCATCTGCACCGAGTGCGTCGCGTCGTAGACCACCGGGCAGCCCGTCTCGCGCATGATGGCGAGGGAGCGCATGTCGGAAACCAGGTTGTTGTAGCCGAAGCTCGCGCCCCGCTCGCACACCATGATGTCGTCGTTGCCGGTGGCGCGTGCCTTCTCCACCACGTGGCGCATGTCGCCCGGCGCCAGGAACTGGCCCTTCTTGATGTTCACGGGCTTGCCCCGGGCGCAGACGTTCGTGATGAAGTTGGTCTGGCGGCAGAGGAAGGCCGGCGTCTGCAGGACCGAGACGACGTCCGCGACCTCGTCGAGGGGCGTGTCCTCGTGGACGTCCGTGAGCACGGGCACGCCGACCTCGTCGCGCACGCGTTCCAGGATGCGCAGCCCTTCCTCGATCCCCGGGCCGCGGTAGCTCGTGTGGGAGGAGCGGTTCGCCTTGTCGAACGAACTCTTGTAGACGAACGGCAGCCGCGCCGACGCCGCGATCTCCTTCAGCCGGCCCGACGTCTCCATCGCCAGCGCCTCGCTCTCGATCACGCACGGCCCCGCGATGAGGAAGATGGGCGCGCGGTTGCCGACGTCGAAGTGGGCGAGCTTCACGGGTGGAAGGCCAGGTGCATTGGGCCGGTCGTTGCCCTTGCGGCCCTACGACGCGGCCCGCACGGCCTCGCGTTCGGAGCACGCGTCCGCGTGGCGGTTGGCCGCGGCGATGAAGCCCGTGAACACGGGATGTCCGTCCCGGGGCGACGAGGTGAACTCCGGATGGAACTGGCACGCGAAGAACCAGTCGTTTTCCGGCAACTCGACGATCTCGACGAGCCGGTCGTCCTGGCTGCGGCCGGCGACCCGGAGCCCCAGTTGCTCCAGGCGAGCCACGTACGCGTCGTTGACCTCGTAGCGGTGGCGATGGCGCTCGCTGATCACGGGCGCCCCGTACAGGCGCCGCGCGAGGGAGTCGAGACCGAGTTCGCACGCCTGCTCGCCGAGGCGCATGGTGCCGCCCATGTCCTCCTCCCCGTTACGGCGCTCCGTCGTTCCGGAACGGTCCCTCCACTCGGAAACCAGGCCGATGACCGGATGCGGCGTATCGGCGTCGATCTCCGTCGAATGGGCGCCCGGGAGGTCGGCCACGTTGCGGGCGAAGTCGATGACCGCCGCGTGGAGGCCGTAACAGATGCCGAGATACGGGACATCGCGCTCCCGCGCGTAGCGCGCCGCCTGGATCTTGCCCTCGAACCCGCGTTCGCCGAAACCGCCCGGCACCAGGATGGCGTGCACGTCGTCCAGGATGTGCGGTCCCCGCTCCTCGATGACTTCCGCGTCCACGTAACGGATGTCGACCTGCGTGCGGTTCTGGATACCCGCGTGCGCCACGGCCTCGGCGAGCGACTTGTAGGCGTCGATCACCTCGAGGTACTTGCCGACGATGGCGATCGTCGTCACGCGTTCGGGATGCACGAGGTCTTCCACCACGCGGCGCCACTCGGACAGGTCCGCGGGGCCGCAGTCGAGCCGGAGCTTCTCCGCGACGATCTGGTCGAGGCGCTCCGCGTGCAGCTTGAGCGGGCCCTCGTAGATGGCGTCCAGGTCCTCGAACGAGATGACGGCGCGTTCCTCGACGTTCGTGAAGAGCGCGATCTTCTGCCGCGCGGACTTCGGGATCGAGCGCTCCGACCGGCACACCAGGATGTCCGGCTGCAGCCCGATGGAGCGCAGTTCCTTGACGGAGTGCTGCGTCGGCTTGGTCTTGATCTCCCCCGCCGCGTTCAGGTAGGGAACCAGCGTCAGGTGAATGAACAGGGTGCGCGAGGCGCCGATCTCGAGGCGGAGCTGCCGTGTGGCCTCCAGGAACGGCAGCGACTCGATGTCGCCCACCGTGCCGCCGACCTCCACCAGCACGACATCGAAGCCCTCCCCAACCGCGAGGATGCGCCGCTTGATCTCGTCGGTGACGTGGGGGATGACCTGCACCGTGCCGCCGAGGTAGTCGCCCCGACGCTCGCTCTTGATCACCTCGGCATAGACGCTGCCGGTCGTGAAGTTGTTCCGCTTGCACATCCGGGCCCGGATGAAGCGCTCGTAGTGACCCAGGTCGAGGTCGGTCTCCGCACCGTCCGCCGTGACGAACACCTCGCCGTGCTGGAACGGGCTCATCGTGCCTGGATCCACGTTGATGTAGGGATCCATCTTGAGAATGTTGACCTTGAGGTGGCGGGCTTCCAGGATCGCCGCGAGGGATGCGGTGAGGATGCCCTTGCCGAGCGAGGAGGCGACCCCGCCGGTGACGAAAATGTAGTGTGTCAACTCTCCACCTTCACCAACCCCAGACGACCAATCCCCGCGGGCCGCTCACCTGATCGGTTCACACTCTCCGGCCTGTCGGCCGCGCGTGCTGCAAGATGGAATTGCACCTTAGCAAAACGCCCCTCGAAGCTCAAACGGAAGCGCCCGCTCGTGTCGGAAGCGCCCGCTCGCCGCCTCTCAACGCGGCTCCCAATCCGGCCACCAGCCGTCCTCCACGGCCTCGGTTTCGGCCACGGCGAGCCCCGGCACCGCGACGATACCGGAGTCGCCCTTGAGGAGCAGCGGCCAACGCAACCGCTGCCAGGGCGGAATGCCGGCTTCCCGGAACAGGGCCTTGAGCGTCTTGGTCACCCCCCTTCCCGCAGGTCTGACGCGCTCTCCGCCGCAGCGGTACCCCACGGCACACAGGGCCCGGTCGGCCAGACCGCGCGGCGCCCGCCGCCACACGACCCGGCCGTGCGGCAGTGCGGCGGTCTCGCCGGCGCGCACGGGCACCCGCGGTTCGGGACATGTCCGGGCGGCGTCGGGTGCGACCAGATGCAGGTTCCCCCGGTGGCGCCGGATCGTGCGGCCGTCGGGCAACCGCACCACCGGCATCGCCCCCGGACGCGCCGCGGCCTGACGCAGCACCTCGTCCACGCACCGTTCCGACACGGCGGCGCCCAGCCACCGCCGCAGCGCCGCGCGGTCGAGCCCCGCCAAGGCGAGGGCGTCCCCCGCCGGCGCGACCGCCCAGGCACCGGCGAAAGCCGCCAGGGCCGAGGCCGCCCCGGGGTAGCGCGCCTCGATGCGCGGCAGGATCTCGTGACGAATGTAGTTGCGGCCGTAGGCCGTGTCGGCGTTCGTCGTGTCCTCGACCCAGTCCAGTCCGTGCTCCCGCGCATACGCGCGCAGCGTCTCCCCGCGCACGCCGAGCAGCGGCCGGAGCAGGCGCCCGCGCCCCAGGGGACGCTCCCGGGGCATGCCGACCGGCGCCCGGCCCGTCGCCAGTTGCCAGAGCACGGTCTCGGCCTGGTCATCCGCGTGATGGGCGAGCAGCAGCAACTCGCCCAAGCCCAGCAGCCGCGTCCAGGCCCCGTATCGGACGCGTCGCGCCTGTGCTTCGACGTTGCCTGAAGGTACCGGCGCCGCAATCACCCGCAGCGGAACGCCGAGCCGCTCGGCCGCAGCGCGGCAATGCCGCTCCCAACGCGCGGCGTCCGGCTGCAGGCCGTGATTGACATGGAGGGCGCGCAGATCGCCCGGGGCCGCGCGCACCGCCATGGCGTGGAGCAGGACCGTCGAGTCCAGCCCTCCGCTCCAGGCGACGGAGACGGGCACGCCCGGCGGCACGGCCGCGACGGCCCCGCCGACCTCCAGCGACGGTCCTGCCCCCTCCCGCCTCACACCGGGGTACGGTCCGGATACACCAGGCGCACGCTCTCCGCGCCGAAGGCGCCCCGCAGTCCAAGCAGTAGGTCATCGCTTGGCATGACGCGCCAGCGTTCCCCGAGGCGCACGCGCCCGGCCGCGCTCCCACAGCGACAGGCCACGGCGACGGGACACCCCGCGCCGTTCGCCGCCGCGCCGCCGTGCGACTCGAGCACGGTCTGCAGCCGGCCCCCGAAGTCGCGGCCGAACCCGTCGTCCGCCAGGGTGATCTCGAGCCGGCTCGCGAACCGCGCCCGCGCCTCGGCGATCGTGTGGACCGCATCGACGCGCAGCCTCCTGCCCCGGAAGTCGTCGTCCTGGACCATGCCCTCGACGACCACGAGCGCGTCCTTGTGGAGCTTCGCCCGGTTCGCGAGAAACGTGTCGCCGAACACGCTGGCCTCGATGCGCCCGCTCCGGTCGTCGAGTTCCGCGAATGCCATGCCGCCCCCGTTCGCGGCCGCGTGCGTGCGCTGGGAAACCACCAGTCCGGCCACGACCTGCCGCCCTCCGCCGATCTCGAGATCGGCGATCCGCCGCGGGGAGAACTCCCGCAACTCGGCAATGTAGTCGTCGATGGGGTGCCCCGTGAGGTACAGCCCGAGCGTCTCCTTCTCCGCGGCGAGACGGTCTCGCCGGCTCCAGGGCGGCACCTCCGCGCCGCCCCGACGCCCGGTCTGACTCGCCACGCCTCCGAACATGTCGTGCACGCCGAGTTCCGCGTCCCGTGCCGCCTGCTCCGCACCGCGCAGCGCCGCCGGCGCCTCCGCCCTCAGGCGCGCGCGCACCGCGTCCAGCGCCTCGCCGGGCTCGGCGAAGCAATCCATCGCACCGGCGCGGATGAGGGCCTCGACGACCCGCTTGCCGGCCCGCCGCGCATCGATCCGCGCGCAGAAGTCCCGCAGGTCGCGGAACGGTCCGCGCGCCGCACGTTCCTCGACAAGGGCCTCCACGGACCCCTCGCCCACCTCGCGGATGGCCCCGAGGCCGTAGAGGATGCCGTCCGCGTCGTCATCGTCGCCCGCGGCCGCGGAGAACCGGTACGCGCTGCGGTTCACGTCCGGCGGGAGCAGCGCGAGTCCCATGCTCCGCACCTCGTCCACGAGCGTCACCACCTTTTCGACATTGCGCATGTCCGCGGACAGGACGGCGGCCATGAACTCGGCCGGGTAGTGCGTCTTGAGCCACGCCGTCTGGAAGCTCACGATGCCGTAGGTCGTCGCGTGTCCCTTGACGAAGGCGTAGCCGGCGAACTTCTCCATCTGGTCGAAGATGCCGCTCGCGAGATCCGGGTCGACGCCGCGCTCCCGCGCCCCGTCCATGAACTGGGACCGCACCCGCGCCATCTCGTCGGGTTTCTTCTTGCCCATCGCGCGCCGCAGCAGGTCCGCCTGGCCGAGGGTGAAGCCGGCCAGGGACTGCGCCGCGCTCATCACCTGCTCCTGGTAGAGCATGACGCCGTACGTGCCCTTCAGCGCGGGCTCCAGCAGGGGATGCGGGTAGCGCACCGGCGCGCGGCCGTGCTTGCGCTGGATGTAGTCGTCCATCGCCCCGGACTGCATCGGCCCGGGACGGTACAGCGCGACCAGCGCGATGATGTCGTTGATGTTGTCGGGCTGGAGGTTTCTGATGAGTTCCTTCATGCCGGAACTCTCGAGCTGGAACACGGCCGTGGTCGCGGCGCGCCGCAGGAGTTCGAAAGTCGGCTCGTCGTCGAACGCGATGGCGTCGATGTCCACGGGCGCCTCCCCGGCGCGCGCGCGGCGCTCGTTCACGGCCCGGACCGCCCAGTCGATGATCGTCAGGGTCTTGAGGCCGAGGAAGTCGAACTTGACGAGCCCGACGCGTTCGACATCGTCCTTGTCGAACTGCGACACGGCGCCGCCGCTCGAGTCGTCCGCGTACAGCGGCACGAAATCGGTCAGGGTCGACGGCGCGATGACCACCCCGCCGGCGTGGCGGCCGACGTTGCGCACGATCCCCTCGAGCCGGTAGGCCATGTCGACGATCTCGGCGGCGTCCTCGTTCTCGTCGATGAACTGCGCGAGGTCCGGCTCGCGGGCCACCGCGGCCGCGAGGGTCATCCCCACCTCGAACGGGATCATCTTGGCGAGCCTGTCGCCGAGACCGTAGGGCTTGCCCTGCACGCGGGTCACGTCCCGCACCACGGCCCGGGCCGCCATGGTTCCGAACGTCACGATCTGGCTCACCGCGTCGCGGCCGTAACGCCCCGCCACGTGGTTGATCACCGAGTCGCGTCCCTCCATGCAGAAGTCGATGTCGAAGTCCGGCATCGACACCCGTTCCGGATTCAGGAATCGCTCAAAGATCAGGTCGTAAGCAATTGGATCCACGTTTGTGATGCCCAACGCCCACGCGACGAGGGAGCCCGACCCAGAGCCACGTCCAGGACCGACGGGGACGCCGTGTTCTCTGGCCCAGGTCACGAACTCGGCGACGATCAGGTAGTACCCGGAGAAGCCCATCTGGCGGATGACCCCGAGTTCGTAGTCGAGCCGCGCCCGGTAGGCGTCGTCCTCGAGCCCGCGCATCCTGGTCGCGAGTCCACGGGCGGCGGACCGGTCCAGGTGCTCCTCCAGGGAGACGCCGTCGGGGACCGGGAAGTCCGGCAGGTGATACGTGCCGAGTTCGAGGTCGAAGTTGCACCGCGTGGCAATCTCGACGGAGTTCTTGAGCGCCTCCGGCAGGTCCGCGAACAGTTCCGTCATGTCGGCGGCGGGCCGCAGGTACTGCTGCCCGCTGTAGCGGCGCGGCCGCCTCGGGTCTTCCAGCGTACGTCCTTCCTGGATGCAGACGCGGGTCTCGTGCGCCTCGAAGTCGTCCGCATCGAGGAAGCAGACGTCGTTGGTGGCCACCACGGGGAACCCTTCGCGTGTCGCGAGTTCCACGGCGGCGGCCAGGTAGCGGTCCTCGTCCGGCCGTGCCGTGCGGCGGACCTCCAGGTAGAAGCGGTCGCCGAACGCGCTTCTCCATTCGTCCGCCAGTTGCACGGCGCGTTCTGCGCCTCCGGCGATGAGCGCGCGGCCGATGTCTCCGTCGCCGGCGCCGGACAGGACGATCAGCCCGCGCGAAGCCGCGAGGATCGACTCTCGTTCCGCCACACCCCCCTGGTCTCCTCCGGCGTGCACCCCGCTGATCAGCCTGAGCAGTCGCGCGTAGCCATCGCTCGATGTGGCCAGCAGCACGCAGCGGTCGATGCCGCCGTCGGGGCTCCGATAGCGCATGTCCGCACCGACGATGGGCTTCACCCCGGCGGCCTGGCACGCTTCGTAGAACTTCACCAGGCCGAACAGGTTGGCGCGGTCGGTGACGGCCACCGCCGGCATCCCGAGTTCCGAGGAGCGGCGCACGAGGTCGGGCACGCGGATCAGACCGTCGCTGATCGAGTACTCGGTGTGCACGGAGAGGTGGACGAACTCCGTCATGGCCGCGCGGCCACTCCCGCCGGGCGATGCCAGCCCAGCTCAAGCTGGTCCTCGCACGCCGCGTCACCCTCGAGGGCGCGCAGGCAGGTGCGGACCGGCGCGAAGCTCCTGCGATGGACGGGAGTGGGGCCCCACCGCTCCAAGGCCTCCAGGTGCGCCGCCGTAGCGTAGCCCTTGTGGCGCTCGAAGCCGTAGTCGCCGTACTCGTCCGCGAGCGCGCGCATTTCCGCGTCCCGCTCGACCTTGGCCAGAATCGACGCCGCACCGATGGCCGCGAGACGCGCGTCCCCGCCCACGACGGTGACGGTGGCACAGGGCAGGGCCGGCGCCAGGTTCCCGTCGACGTAGGCCACGTCCGGCCGGACCGCGAGCGCGACGACCGCCCGGTGCATGGCGAGCAGCGTGGCGCGCAGGATGTTCAACCGGTCGATCTCCTCCACCTCGGCCCGCCCGAGCGCCCACGCGCGCGCACCGTGCCGGATCTCCTCCGCCAGCGCCTCGCGACGCTTCCGGGAAAGCACCTTCGAGTCCGCGATGCCCTCGATAGGGCGCGTGTGATCCAGGACCACGGCCGCGGCGACCACGGGTCCGGCCAGCGGCCCCCTGCCGACCTCGTCGACGCCCGCCGCCACCACGCGGTCCGCTGCCGCGTCAGACGCATCGAGCAGCGGGGCAGGCTTCAGCATCGGTGCGCGAGGGAGAGGACCGTTCGCGCGGCGTTCTCGGAAGCCCCGCGGCGCAGGTTGGCATGCTGCCGCTCGAACTCCGCGAAATACTCCGGGTCCCGCCGGGCCCGCGTGATCTCGCCCAGCAGCGCATCGGCGAGCGCGTCGGGCCGGGCATCGTCCTGCAGGAGTTCCGGCACGAGGGGACGACCGCTCAGGATATTCGGCAACGCGACGAACTCCGAGCGCTTGAGCGCCTTGACGATGCGGTACGTCACCGCCCCGAGCCGGTAGGTCACGGCCATCGGACGGCGCAGCAACATGGCCTCCAGCGTGCCCGTGCCGGATTTCACCAACGCTCCGTCGGAGGCCGCGAGCACCAACCTCGCGTTCCCGTCCGCCAGGCGCACATCCAGTCCGTCGAACTCCTGGCAACGTGCCTCCAGGGCATCCCGTATACGCCGGTTGGCGCATGGGACGACGAACGCGCACGGCCGCAGCGACTCGGCCAGACGCGCCGCGGTGCGGAGAAACGTGTCCGCCATCAGGTCGATCTCGGACATGCGGCTCCCGGGCAACAGCGCGACAACGGTGACGTCCCCGGGCAGCCCCAGTTCGGCGCGGGCCGCCTGCCGCCCCGCCGCATCGCCGTCCCCCGGAGCGATCTCGTCGGCGAACGGATGGCCCACGAACACCGCCCGGACGCCGCGGTCCTCGTAGAGCGCGGGCTCGAACGGAAAGAGCGCCATCACGACATCGGTGGAACGGCCGATCCTCTTCACCCGGCCCCGGCGCCAAGCGTAGACGGACGGACTGACGTAGTGCGCGGTCGGTATTCCGCGCCGCTTGACGCGGCGCTCGAGCAGCAGGTTGAAGACGTTGAAGTCGACGCCCACCACGGCATCCACCGATGTGCTCGTGAAGTGACCGACCAGATCCGTCAGGGTGCGCAACAGGTCCGGGAAGCGCTTCAGGGGGTCGACGAAGCCGTTGACGTTGAAACACGACATGTCGGCGCGCGGCAGGAGGCCCTCGGCCAGCATCCGCTCGCCCCCCACGCCCGTGAACTGGACATCCGGCACGTGCCGCCGCGTAGCGCGCATCAGGCCACTGCCCAGCGCATCTCCCGATGACTCGCCGGCAACGATGCCGATGCGCAACGGCACGGAAGGGCTAGTGTCGGTTGGACTTCATGGACGCCAAGGGATCATAGCCCGCGGAACGCGAAACGCAAGGCAGGTCCGCGTGCCGGAGCTTCCGGGCGGGTCAGATCAAGGGTTCCGTCAAGCGCCACGGCGACCCGGGCCTGTTCATGCACGCCGACCAGAACTGGATCCCGGCCCCGTTTCCCGAGCACTCATCCTCCCCGTGTCCACGATCGTCTTCGACTCCCAACCGGCCGACGTCGCGGACGAGCATGAGTGCCGAACCGGTCGCCGCGCCGAAGGCATGGTCTTCTCGATCCGCACGTTCGGGTTCAAGGCGACCGGCGGCCTCGGAGGCCCGATCGGGGGCATCGGGCTCGAGATTGTCGGGTTTCCGGAGAACGCCACGCAGGAGATGCTCACCACGGAGACGCTGAACGGCCTGTTCTTCATGACCGGGCCGCTGCACTGGATCTTCGTCGCGGCCGGCATGGGACTCATGGCGCTCTACAGCATCGACGAGCAGCGCCACGGCGCGATGATCGAGGACCTCAAGGCGAGGCGCGCGGCCGCGGCCGACCAGGCGTGACCCCCGCCGGCCAAGTCACGCTACGACCCGACGTTCCCCAGGCTGGTCGTCATCTGCACGAACGCCGGCCCGCCCACGATCACCATGATGCCAGGCATCAGGAAGGCGATGGAGGGCACGATCAGAAGCGTCGGCAGGCGGCCCATCTTCTCCTGCATGCGCGCGACGCGCTGTACCCGGATCGAACTCGCGAGTTTGCGCAGGGCGTCCGCGAGGGGCGTGCCGTGGCGCTCGCTCTGTGCGACGGTCACCGAGAGATCCCGGAAGTCCTGACTGTCCAGCCGGGCGGCCAGCCTGCCGAGCGCATCCTGCCGCGTGCGCCCATGCACGCTAACGTCGAGGGAAACCTGACCCAGTTCCTTCGCCAGATCGGGCTGGAAGGTCTTGAGGTTGTCCACAGTCCGCCGTAGCGCGCGATCGAAGGTCAGGCCGGATTCCAGGCACACGATCATCAGGTCGAACGCATCCGCCAGCCCCGCGTGCACGCGCCGGAAACGCGCCGCCGCGATCCGCGTCACGATGAGTTCCGGCAGCAAGTTGAGCATCACCCCTCCGAGCAGCCCTCCGATCACGCCGATGCCCCATCCGAGCAGACCCGGCCACAGGGGCGGCAGCACGGCGAGCCCCGCGGCCAGCCCGACCAGGATGCACGCGAACTTGAGCCCGAGTACCACGGCGACCGCGTTCTCCGAGCGCATCGCCGCGCGCTGCAGCCCCACCGCGATCTTCTCGCGGTCTTCCTCCTTGAGCGGCATCAGCCCGCCGAGCGCCGCGGCCATGCGGCCGGCCCCGCTGCGCACGCCGGCCGCCACCCGCGCGTCGACCCCTGTCCCGACGCCGCCGCCGGTCGCCAACCGGAGACGCCGGGTGATGCGGATGCGCTGGATGGAGACCGCGAGCAACGCGAACACGCCGCCGCCAACGCCGAGGATGGCGACCAGCATGATCATGTTGGCCGTCGTCACCGCTGTGCGCTCCGGATCATCAGCCAGGAAACCACCAGGCCTCCAACGATGAGGCCCGCGCCCATCCCGAGCAGATGGCGCGCTTCGCCAAGCAGCACGTCCACGAGTTCCGGCTGCAGCGCGGCCTGAATGGCCACGGCGAGCAACGGGACGGCGGACAGGATGATCAGGGTGACCCGCGACTCCGCCGTCGAGGCCTTGATCCGCGCCCGGTTGTCGAGACGCTCCCTGAGCATGTCGGCGAGGTTGGCCACGGCTTCCGAAAGGTTGCCGCCGGTCCGCGCCTGCGTGCCCATGATGGCGGACAGCATCGCCAGTTCGCTCACGCGCACGCGCCGCGCCTCCCGCTCCATGGCGACCGCCAGCGGCACGCCGAACTCCGCCTGGAGCTGGATGTTCCGGAGCGACCCCGCGAGCGGCTCCCCGGCCACCGCCGCGATGGATGAGAACGCCTGGCCCGTCGCGATCCCGAAGTACACCATCCGCTGGAAGTCCTCGATCGCCGGCAGAAAGCGGTCGTTGTACGCATTGCGCTTGGCGGTTTCGATCATCAGTCCGACGCTCCAGCCAAACGCCGCGCCGACGGCGAGAGCCAGAAACGCGGCCAGGGGACCGGACAGGCCGAAGAACGCCAGCAGCGGCACCAGCGCGGCGCCGGCCACCACGGCGGCGCCCACGGCGGTCGCCGCGGTGCGGACACCGCCGGAGAGGGGGTAGCGCCGCTCGAGCAACGCGACCAACGGGCTCTTCGGTCCGCCGGCCCCTTCCTGCGCCTCCGGGACGGCCGCCGCGCGCGTCTCCTCGACCTGCAGCATGTCGGCGAAGAGTCCCATGCGCCGCCGCACGCGCGACCGCGTCCGCAACGCACCGAGCGCGGAAGCGCCGATCGTGACGAGTCCGACCAGGACGGCGGCCATGACTATGAAGGAGTTATCCATCCCCGCCGTTTCTTCTTCTCCCCCCGCCCCCCCTCCCGGCCCCGGGGCGGCCCAGGCCCGCCTTCAGCAGGTCGCCGAAGCCGAGATCCTCGACGCGCTCCGTGAACGACGGCCGGCCGCCGCTGCATTCGAAGCGGTCCGCCCCGACGTCGTAGGACCAGATGTCCTCGAGCACCGGTACGTCCCCCTCGAGGCCCACCACCTCCGTGATGGACACGATGCGACGCCGTCCGTCCCGGAACCGGGCCGCCTGCACGATCAGGTCCACGGCCGACACGACCTGGTTGCGGATCGCCGACAGGGGAATCTCGCCCGACGCCATCATCACCAGGTACTCGAGACGGCTGATGGTGTCCCGCGGGTTGTTGGCGTGCACGGTGAACATCGAGCCGGGGTGTCCCGTGTTCATCGCCTGCAGGGCTTCGAGCGCCTCCGGACCACGTACCTCCCCCACGATGATCCGGTCGGGACGCATCCTGAGCGCGTTCTTCAGAAGATCGCGCATGGCGATCTCCCGCACATGCTCCGAGGTCGGCGCGCGGGTCTCCAGGCGCACGACGTGCGGCTGCGCCAGACTCAGCTCCGCCGCGTCCTCCAAGGTCACGACGCGTTCCTCCGGCGCGATGTTGCCCGACAGCGCATTCAGGATCGTGGTCTTGCCCGCGCCCGTACCGCCCGAAACCACCACGTTCAACTGCGCCCGGGTCGCGACCTCGAGAAACGTGGCCATGTCGCGGTGCATGGCCCCGTTGCGGGCGAGTTCCTCGACCGTGAAGCCCCCCTTGCGGAAACGCCGTATCGAAATCGCCGCGCCGTCGATGGCGAGCGGCGGCGCGATGATGTTGACCCGCGAACCGTCGGGCAGCCGCGCGTCGCACATCGGGCTGAGCTCGTCCACCCGCCGGCCGACTCCCTGCGCGATCCGCTGCGCGATCTGGGTGAGGTGGTCCACGTCGCGGAACCGCACCTCGACGCACGACAGGCGGCCCCGCCGCTCCACGTACACCGAGTCCAGGCCGTTGACGAGGATGTCGCTGACCTCCGGGTCGCGCAACAGCGGCCCGAGGGGCCCGAGCCCCCGCATCTCGTCCACCAGCCGCTTCGCGAGCGCCGCGTGGGTCCCGCTGACCGGCGGCGCGTCGGGCGCACTCTCGAGACTGTAGAGCATGCTCGTGACGAACTCGGTGAGTTCGTCGTCGGTCAGCGTCGAGGCGCTCTGCGAATCCAGCGCCTCGAGCACGCGCCCGTGATACCAGGGCACGATCGCCTCGAACCGGCTGAGGGCCGCGGTTTCCGGCGCGCCGTCGTCGGCTTGCGACCGCACGGCCCGCGGCTGGAACTGGCCGCCGCGGCGTTTTCGGATCGATTGCGCCATTTCGCCCGTTCCTCTCCGTTTCGTCCGGTACCTGCCCGCTTTGGCAAACCCTCGACAACCCAGCGCGTGACATCGTGAAACGATCAAAGTGCATTATACTGCCCAGCCTGTTGGTACAACAGTAGCGCGGCTTCGGATAGCTACGGATACGTGTCTCGCGCCATCGCTCTTGCAGTGTGTGCGATGCTCGGGGCCGCCTGCTCGCTTCTCCCCCAGGAGCGGGATCGGCCCCGTGCGGAGCAAATGGAACGCGCCGTCCTGCCCATGGCGCGGGCCGCGCTGGACGCGGGCCAGGTGGAGACGGCCCGACGGCTCTATCGGCGGGTCCTCCAGGTCGACTCCGACTCCGTCGACGCCCGCATGGGCCTCGGCGATGCCGCCGTGGCGAGCCGCGAGTCCGCCGAGGCGGCCAGATGGTACCTCGCGGCCCTGGCGAACGCCCAGCGGCCCGAGGAACGCCACGCCGCACTCCTGGCGCACGGCCGCGCCGCCCTGTCCGCCGGGCAGCTCGAGGCCGCGCGCAAGAGTTTCTCCAGGCTGACCGAGCGGGGCGAGGGGGCGCCGCAGTCGGTCGCCGCCTGGGGCTACAACGGCCTCGGGCTCACCCTCCTCCTGGCCGGTGACGCGCGCGGAGGGGCCGCGGCGATGGAACAGGCCGTGCTGCGCTCGCCCGACGACACGCGCTTCCAGGGCAACCTGACGCGGGCCCTGGCCATGCTGACCGAGTTCGACGACCCCTCCACGGACGCGAGCATCACCGACGCCACCGCCCGCGCGAGAGAACCGACGGCGCCCGCGGAGGCTCTCCCGATGGACATCGAACGCGGGCCGTCGCCCATCGGGAGCGCACGATCCCGGGAGCCCCGGGCTCCCAGCCTCGAAGGGCCGGTGGCCGCAGACGGCGGGGCCTCCGCGCGGCAGCCGGCCGCCCCGCCTCCGCCTGAGATGCCTACGCCGATTTCCGTCGCCGGAGATCCGCGAGCGCCGGCACCGGAAGCTCCCACGCCCGAAAGGCCGACGGCGGCGGGCGACGGAGCCTCCGCGGGGCAGCCGGCCGTCCCGCCGCCTGCGGTGCCTACGCCTGTTTCCGTCGCCGGAAACCCGCAGGCGCCCGAAGCTGCGGTTTCCCGGGAGGGCGGCGACGGCGAGGGCGACCCTGCGGCGGCGACGCGCCTAGAGGCCCCACCGCCGGTGCTGGCGCCGACGGATGGCGCCCTGTCCGGCCTTTTCGAACGGGAGTTCGAACCGGAGGGGCTTCCGACCGTATCGGACGCGTCCGCCGCGGCGCGTCCGGCCGACCCGAGCGAAACCGCAGAAGCGACTTCGCTGACGCCGCCCGGCACCGATGCCGGCCTGTCGGGGACGTTCGAAGACCAGCCCCTCGTCGTCAAGGAAGATGCCTGGACGTTCGTGCAGCCCGCAGCCTACGCCTCGCGAATCCGGGCGGAACGCCTGTCGGAGCGCTTGCGCGAACTCACGGATCATCCGGTGTGGGTGAGCGAACACCGGACGTCCGCCGAGGACACGCTGTCTCGGGTCCGCGTCGGCCCGATCCCCTCGCGGGACGCGCTCGTGGCGCTCGGGGCCACCCTTGAAGCGGAGGGCTTCGCGCCGTTGAGTCTTCCGGACGCCGGGACGGAGCCTGGGGCACCCGCGGGCGCGCCACCCCTCCTGGTCACCGCGGACGGAGAGCGTTACGTGCAGGCGGGCGCCTATGCCGTGAAGGCGGCGGCGGAGGAAATCGCCGAGAGGCTGGGGGGACTGACCCGACACCGCACCGGCGTCAGCGAGGCGGCACTGCCCGGCGGACAAAGCGTGTACCGGGTCCGCATCGGGCCGGTCGAGCCGGGACCGGAACTCGACGATCTGGCCGGCGCACTCGAGGACCACGGTTACGGCCGGGTGGAAACGCCTCCCGAGCCACGACCGCCGACACAGGAAGACACGTCGCCGATCGTCGTCCGGGAAGCAGGCGAGCGGTTCGTGCAGACCGCCGCCTTTGCCAGCGCCGAGGCCGCCGAAGAGGCCGCCGACCGCGTCCGCTGGATCGTGGACCCGCCCGTGCGAATCGACGAAGCGCGGCCCCGCGGCGGTCGCACGATGTACCGGGTGCGCGTCGGCCCGGTGCAGTCCCACGAGGCAATGGTGACCGTCGCGGAGGCGCTCGAGGCCGCCGGCTACGGCGTCATGACCGTCCCGCCTCCCGACGCGGCCGATCCCGTGGCGCCGCCGGTCCAAGCGGCCGACCTGGACTGACGCCGCGCCGGCGCCTCGCGGCGGCGGGCGCACCCCCGGCCGTCAGGGTCCGGCGTCGGCTCTCGACGCAACGTCTCCAGGCGGCGCCCAGACGAGTTCCGCGACGAGCGAAGTCGGGGTCTTCCCCCGATACGGCACATGATGCTCGCGCGCCTCTCCCGCCACGAGACCCTCCGCGATCAACCGCTCGACATCCCCTCCGAGCATCACGACCCATTCGTTGTCGAGCAAGGCGCCGACATGCGCCAGATCCGCGCTGTACACGACCCGATAGTTCGGCCGCCGCCATTCCATGACGCCGACCGGGCCCGGCCGGGCGTCTCCTTCGTCGGGGACGCGGATGTGCACGTCCAGCCACACCCCGGCGCGCAGGAACGCCTGGCAGATCGCCGCGTGGGACTGCGGGCCCACGAGGCGGCGCAGTTCGTCGTAGACCGGATGGGCCTGCCGCACGCCAAGCCCCCGCAACGAGTCGAGCAACGGGCGCGCCTCGACGCCACCCCCGCCGGCCGCCGGCCCGAGCGCCTGCACTGCCTCCGAAACGGCCCTGAGCGCACGTTTGGGGAAGCGATGCCGGCTGCCCCGGCGCCTGCGCGCCGCGTCGCGCAACTGCGGCTCCCGCTCGTACAGACGCAGCACGAAATCCGCCCGCGCGTAGTCACTCTCCAACGCCTGCCAATGACCCACGATCAGCCCTAACACTTCCACCAGTCTGCGGTCGCGTATGTGACCCGGGGCGCTTCCTTCCTGTAACGCGTACTCCGTCGAAGCGGGATCCGACCGCGGCGGGCCGATGTAGAACTCGAGGTCGAGCGCCTCGCAGATTTCGGCGGCGCGGTCCACGGATGGCGAGCGTCCCCGCAGTACGGAGCGAATGGCGTCGCGGGTCAGGCCAGCGCCGAGCGCCGCCTGGATGGCGGACGTGCCGCGTCGCCCCAACTGCTTCTCGACGATGGTCCGGAACGATTCCATGTGGCGAATATGCCACGACTGCAACCGGATCGTACAGCGGTATTTCGTCCATGGCTCCGTTGACTTGGTGGCCAATTTGCCACATGGTGCGGCCATGTCCGCAGACGACCTGACACGCCTCGGCCGCGTTTACGCACGCCGGCGCGGGCTGGCGCTCTCCACCGTCGGCCGGCTCGCCGGGGGCCAGGGCACCTTCTTCGACCGCGTGGCCGCCGGCCGCGTCACCATCCGCCGGGTCGACCGGGCCATCCAGTGGTTCTCCGACCACTGGCCGGCGGAACTGGCCTGGCCCGAGGACCTGCCCCGGCCGGAACCGCGGCCGGGCTCGCCGGCGGCCTCCGCCGCGGAAAACGACATGATGGAGGATCCCGTCCAGGCTGTCCGGGCGGCCCTGGACTTGGCACGGGCACGCGCCGAAGCCGGCGACCGGGAGGGCGTTCGCAAGGCGGAGGAAGCTGCGTTCGAGGCCGGCAGCCGCCTGCGTCCCGACGGACGCATCGCATCCGTCCCCGCTCTGTGCGATGCCCTGCACCTGTCGCGCGACGTCTACTACGATGTCGTGCGGCGTTTCGCCGGCCGCCGCGGCATCGGCCGGCGAACCCGGAACGGCTCCGCCAGCGACCGGATGCTGCGCGCCCTGACCGAGGCCGGGGACACGCGCTTCGCGTTGTTTCGGACGCGGCTGCGGGACATGCGGGGCCGGACGGAGGCTGCCCATTCCGAGGGCGGTCACCCTGCGGAGAACGCCGGTCGCAGCGGGCCGCCGGACTCGTGTTCGCGACCGGCCGGCAAGCTCGCCGAGGGACGTTGACCCGGCCCCGTAGGTCGTCGTCAGTCCTCTCCGGCGGTCCCGCTCCTGGGACGCACGATGCCGTGCTCCGACGCCTGGACCGTATCGACGAACAGCCGCACCGCCTCCGACTCCGCTGCCGCGTCCGCGAGGGCGGCACAGGCCTCCGGCACCGTCAGGCCGTCCCGGTAGACCACGCGGTACGCCCGCCGCAACGCGCTGCGGGTCGCCTCCGGCACGTCGCGACGCCGCATGCCTTCGATGTTCAGCCCCACGGCGAGCGCGGGGTTGCCGGCCACGGTGACGTATGCCGGGATGTCCTTGATGACGTAGGAGAACGCGGCAACGTGGGTGTGGGCGCCGACGGTACGGAACTGCAGGACGCCCGAGTAGCCGCCGATGTTCGCGTGGTCGCCCACCGAGACGTGGCCGGCCAGGGAGGCGTTGTTCGCCATGATGACGTGGTCGCCCACCTCGCAGTCGTGGCCGACGTGCACGTAGGCCATGAAGAGGTTGTTGTCGCCGATGACCGTGGCGCTCCGGTCCTGCAGCATGCCGCGGTGGATCGTCACGCCTTCGCGGATGACGTTGTCGTCGCCGATCGTCAGGGTGGTCGGTTCGCCACCGTAGGCCAGCGCCGGCGTGTCCTCGCCGACCGTGGCGAACTGGAAGATCCGGTTGCGCCGGCCGAGGACGGTCGGCCCCCTGACGATCGCATGGGGCCCGATGCGGCACCCGTCTCCGACCGCCACGCCCGGCCCGATGAGGGTCCAGGGCCCGATCTCGACATCGACGCCGAGTTCCGCGGCCGGATCGACGATGGCGCGTTCGTCGATCATGATGTCGTCTCCCGTTCCGTGCACAGGATGTCCGACGCACACGCAAGTTCGCCGTCGACGAAGGCGTTGCACTCGAACTTCACGAAGGACCGTCGCTGGCTCGTGATGGACGCCGTCATGTCCAGCCGGTCCCCCGGGACCACCGGACGCTTGAACCGCGTCCTGTCCATGCCGACGAGGTAGTACAGGTAACCGTCCGCGGGCTTGTGGCCGCGCGTCTTGAACGCGAGGACGCCGGCGAGCTGCGCCATCGCCTCGACCACCAGGACCCCGGGCATCACGGGCTGCCCCGGGAAGTGTCCCTCGAAGAAGGGCTCGTTGACGGAGACGTTCTTGTAGCCGGCGATGTCCTTGCCCACGTTCAGCGCCGTGACGCGGTCGACGAGCAGGAACGGGTAGCGGTGCGGGAGATATTCGAAGATGTCGCCGATTTCCATCATCGCGTGCCGACCTCCTTCTCCAGTCGCGCCAGCCGCCTGGCGATGCTGTCGAGTTCGGCGAAGCGCAGGGCGCTCCGCTTCCAGCGCCGCGTCTTCGCGTGCAGCGTTCCGCCCGAATAGACGCCGGGTTCGTCGATGGAACTCGTGACGTGCGTCATGGCGCTGACCGTCACGCCGTCGCAGATCTCGACGGGGCCGTCGCCCCCCACGCCGACGCCACCACCCAGGATGCAGTGCCGCCCGATGCGGGTGCTCCCCACGATCCCCGTGCAGCCGCAGATCACGGTGTGGGCGCCGATGTCGCAGTTGTGGCCGATCTGCACGAGGTTGTCGATCTTCACGCCGTCCGCGATCAGGGTGTCGTCGATCGCCCCCCGGTCCACCGCGGACAGGGCCCCGATGCTGACGTCGTTGCCTATGGTCACGCCGCCGACATGGGCGATGGCCTCGAGGCGGCCCGCGGCGTCCGGCGCGAACCCGAACCCGTCCGCGCCGATCACGGCCCCGGAGTGCACGATGCAACGCTCGCCCAACCGGACGCCGCGGTAGAGCGTCGCGTTGGCCAGGATCACGCTGTCCGCCCCGACGACGGTTCCCGCGCCCACGCTGGCGCCGGGGCCGATCGAGACGCGCGCCCCGAGCTCCGCGTCCGCCATGACCACGGCGTGCGGACCGACCGACACGGCAGCTCCGAGACGCGCGGAGGGGTCGACGACGGCCCGCGGATGCACGCCGGGCTCCGCTGCGGGGCGCGTTTCGAACAGGGTCGAGGCCACCGCGTAGGCGTGGTATGGATTGTCCACGACCAGGGCATTGGTCGGGCAGGCCCCCGCGTCCCCGCGGGCCAGGATGACGGCGGTCGCCGAGGTCCCGGAGAGGAAGCGCCGGTAGGCGGGGCTCGACAGGTGCGTCAGGTCCCCTGCCCCGGCATGCTCGAGCGCGCCGAGCCCGCGCACCACGGCCTCCGGATCGCCGACGATCTCGGCCCCGATGCGTTCGGCGACTTCCGCGAGCGTGAAGGCCACGGCAGCGTCCGGCCGCGTCGCGCCGGACCCGCTACTGCTTCTCGTTGAGCTTTTCGGTGACCTTGCGGGTGATGTCGTGCTTGGTGTTGACGTAGAGCAGGCCGGAGCGCTGCAGCACGACGTCGTAGCCCTCGATCTCGATCAGGTCCTTCAGCACGGCGTCGAGCTTCGGCGCCATCTGCCGGAGGATCTCCTCCTGCCGGTCCTGGACTTCCTTCTGCAGCTTGTTCGCGCCGAACTCGAGGTCCAGGCGCTTGTCCTCGATGTCCTTGCCGATGCGCCGCTTCTCGTCGTCGCCGAGGATCTCCGCGTCCGTCTCGAGCTGTTCCTGCAACGCCTGGATTTCCTCCTGCAGCGCCTGCAGTTCGTCCTGCTGCTCCTGGAGGTCCTGCTGGATTCCCTCCGCGAGCCCCTTCGCCTCTTCGCTCTCGCCCAGCGCGCGCTGCACGTTCAGCACGGCGATCTTCAACTGGGCGGAGGCGTCCGCGGCCGCCAGCGCGCACACGGCCACCAGCATCGCCGCCAAGCCTTTCACCAACGTCTTCACGGACTTGCTGGCCACACCTGTTCTCCCTTCAGACAATACCTTGCCCCCAAGCCTTGCCAAAGGGGGCTCGTTCCTCGGCAGCCTCGCCGGGGACAGGCATTTTAACGCGGATGCCGGGAACATCGGCGCTCCATCCGCCGCCGCGGCTATGCACCGTCACCGGCTGGCAGCGACGACCCTCGGTCGATTTCAGTATCATCGCCGCCCCGGCACGACCGAAGGGCCGTTCGACCTGCCGGGTTGCCGGAGCTGGCGGCAGTCTCATGAAGCGACCGAAACCGTGGCCATCGCGTCCGGACCTGACGGATCCCGAGCGGCGTCGACTCGCCGCCGCCGCGTCGTACAAGGGCAGCAGCGAGCACAAGACCCACCGCTGGTGGGATGGCTTGCCCGCAGCAAGACAGCTCCCTGGCGGCCAAGTCGGCCGACGCAGGAAGCAGCAGACGACGGTGTGCCCGCTTACGACCGCCACGGAACGTGTCCGCGCGACCCATTGGGTTCGGAAGGCCATCGTCGCAGGTCAGTATCGATTCGTTCAATCCGACAAGAGGTTTCCGAAGAAAATCTGGTTCCAAGCCGACGACCAGATCTGGTTCGGGTTCTGCCTCAACTCCGAAGCCGGTCAATACAAGGGTTGGCCCATAAGCAAGGAGGAACGGGATGCGGTTTTCGGCTGATTGGGTCGCCGGCGGCGAGAACCGCAGCCCCGAAGAGCGGGCCACGCTCTGCAGCTTGCAGATCCTCGTCGGAGAGCCGGAGCGCAACGTCTCCGCCTTCATCGAGATGAACGCCATGTACGAGGGAGTCCTTGTTCCCGCCGTCCATCTCGCGGAGGGAATCGCCTCGAACTGGTGGGGTATCTTCGGCGGTCGCGACGTAACCCACGGAATCCTCCCCTGGCGAACTGGCTTTGCCCTCCCCGATCTGAGGTTTGAGTTCGACGGGTCCACCATGCGCGCCTCCTGCGAACCACTTGAGATGGCCAACCCCCCCCTGCTCTTCCCGCACGGCGGCAACGAATACCTCGCGAGGGATGAGGCCGAACAAACGCTGTCCTGCTTTGTCGACGAGGTCGTCGCCAAACTGCATGCGAGTGACGTCACGGACTCCACCGTCGCCCCGGTGTGGGCCCGAGTCCAGGAATCCCGGGCAGACGCGAACGAGCGCGCCTTCTGCGAAGCGGCTGGAGCGCTGGACTCGGACCCCTATTCCATCCCGGACGCCGACGCCCGTCTCATCGAAAGCGCAGGCGCCCTTTTCGAGGGCGAGCCCCTCATCGAGTTCCTGGCCGGCATGCGGAGCCTCCCCCGGACAACCGACAACGGCGCGGCCCTCATCCGCTGGGTCACCGAACGGCGGCCCCAAGGCACGTCTTGGCTACCCGAGTTGTCCGCCTTGGCCCGCCAGATCACAGACGCCGCTCCGCGAGCAACCACGCGTCCGCCTTGGGATCGCGGCAAGCGGGCCGCAAAGGCCTTCCGCGACGCTCTTGACGTTCCGAGCCACGCCCCCGTCAACGCCAAGGACATCGCCAAGCGGCTCGGCGGCACGCACTTCCGTCGCCACCGCGGCCCCAGTGGCGTCTTCGCCCTAGTCGCACACGAAGACGGAGGCCAAATCCACGTGCATCTGCGCAGTCGCGGATCCGCCGCATGGGCCCGGAGCGCCGAGACATTCGCCTTCGCGCGCGCCCTGGGCGATGCACTCTGCTTTCCCAACATCGGCAGGTCCGCGATCAATCATCTCCACCGAGCGGAACGGCAGGCCGTGGGCCGCGCGTTCGCTGCCGAGTTCGTCGCTCCCTCCCAGGCCGTTCTCGAACGCTGGGACAGCGGCCAGGACGCTGACGAGATCGCCGGTCACTTTGGCGTGAGTTCCAAGGTGGTTGAACATACCGTCGAGAACGCCGGCCGAGACGCAGTGCCCTGAACCGGCCGAATCGCCCCAGGGGGCGCACCAGACCACCGGCAAGCGCGTGGCGCCCCTTGGCCGGCCACGGGCCGCTACGGCCGGAACTGCAACGTGCGTGGCCCCAGCCGGGCCGGCTGCGAGACGATGCGGTACGCGGTCTCCACCCACTCGCAGATGAGCCGCCGCGTATCGCGGGGATCGATCATCTCCTCAAGCTGGAACTTCGACAGCGGGCCCACCGGGCCGCGGGCGCTCTCGATGCGGGCCATGAGTTCGGCACGGAACGCCTGCGGATCCTCCGCTTCCGCGAGCTGGCGCTTGTAGGCCGCCTCGATGCCGCCCTCCGGCGGGATGCCCCCGACGTCCGCGGCGGGCCACGCCACGCGCACGGACGGTCGCGAGCGGGGGGTCGCGTAGTTGTTCCCGGCCACGCCGAAACTCCGCCGCATGAGTACGGTGAAGATCGGCACCGTGACCTGGGCGAAAGCGATCATCCATTCCCCGCCCCGGCGAATGGTGCCCGTGACCTCGTGCTCGAGCCCGACGGCGAAGCCGGGGTTGTCCACCAGGTTGAGGATCGGCAGGTGAAACAGGTCGCAGAGGTCCTGGTGCCGGGTCAGCTTGCGGCAGCCGTCCGCCGTCAGGGCGCCGCCGTTGGCGTGCTGGCTGTCCGAGGCGAGGATCCCGAGCGCGTAGCCGTTGAACCGCGCGAACCCCGTGATCTGGTCGGTGCCCCAGTGTGGGCCGATCTCGAAGAACGAATCCCGGTCGGCCATGAGGGCGATCGCGCGCCGCATGTCGAAGGTGGTCGTGCGCTGGCGCGGCACGAGCGTGAACAGCTCCTCGTCCCGCCGGTCCGGCAGATCGTCGGGGCCCGACGCCACCGCCGGCGGCGTCTCGTAGACGCTCGAGGGCAGGTAGGACAGGAACCGCCGGGCCATCGCCGCGGCCTCCTCCTCCGTCTCGGCCAGGTTGTCCACCGACCCGTTGCGGCAGTGGATGTGCCAGCCCCCGAGGTCCTCCTTGGTGATGTCGTAGCCCATCGCGTGCTGCACCACCGGCGGACCCGCCACGAAGAGCTGCGCGATGTCGCGGACCATGACGGAGAAGTGGCCGAGGACGGCCTTGGCCGCCCCGATGCCGACGACGCTGCCGAGCAGCATGTTCACGACGGGCACCGTGCAAAGCTGCTCGGTGTACATCGAGCTGCCGAGGTGACCCGGCAGGAACGAGCCGCCCCCGCCGGCCACCCGCGGCCGCCCGGCCGTGATGGCGCCGCTGCTCTCCCTGGCGGTGCTCTCCCCGTCTTTCCCCTGCTGAGGCACCATCGCGGCGACGCTCCCGCCGCCCGAGGAACCGTCGAGGAGCCGGACGGAGGGCACGCGCATCTCCAGGGCGAGCCGGTCGAGGTGGCCGCTCTTCGCGCCGATCGCGCCGTCCGCGTGCCCACCGCGCGACGTGAAGTCGTCGGCGCACACGATCGTCGAGCGGCCCTCGATCCTGCCCCAGCCCCCGACGTGGTTCGCCGGCGTGAAGGCGGCCACGGCGCCGTCCTCGTCGTACGAGGCGAACCCGGCGACGCTGCCCACCTCGCGGAACGAGCCTTCGTCGAGGAGCAGTTCGATGCGCTCCCGGCAGGTCAGCTTGCCCCGGCTCCGCTGGCGCACCACGCCCGGGTCCTCCGATCCCGGAGCGAGCCGCGCGAGGGCCAGGCGGCGCATGGCGGCGACATCTTCCAGCACCGGCGCCCACGTCTCTCGCGGGGCCGTCTTCCCGCTGGCCTCGACCGCAACTCCGTCCGCCGGCGCGAATAACGCCACGACCTGACCGGCGGCAACCCCGTCTCCCGCCTTGAGCGGCTGCATCGCCGAGACGACCCCGTCGCAGGGCGCGTCCACGACCGTCTCCATCTTCATCGCGCTGACGACGAGCAACGGATCCCCCGCACCGAGCGCATCGCCCGGCGCGGCCTCCACCGCCACCACGGAGCCCGCCAGCGGACATGCCACCGACACGTCGTCCGGTCCCGGCTCGAGGGGCGGAAGCGCGCGGGAAGCCCCTGCGCGTGCGCCGTCGTCTCCGCGCCCGCTGGCCGGCGCCCGGGTCTGAAGCAACGCCAGCGCGCCCCCGTTCGCGGGCTCCGCGGCGTCCATCAGCTCCGGTCTCTCGGCCAGCAGCGAGGTCCTGGCGTTCCCGGCCCGCACATCCGGGTCCGCGAGGATCGCCTGGAGCTGCGCCAGGTTCGTCGGCACGCCGGCGATGTGGAACTCGCCGAGCGCGCGACCGGCACGTTCCATGGCCGAGGCCAGGGACGCCTCGGAGGTGGAGGTGCAGACCACCTTGGCCAGGAGCGGGTCGAACTGCGGGGGCGGTGCGTATCCCGCGTAACCGCAGGCGTCCACCCGGATGCCGCGCCCGGACGGCTCCTTGTACGCGTCGAAGGTCCCGGCGCCCTGCGCCACCACCCGCGCCTGGACCGCGTACTTCCCGGTTACCGGGAGCGCTTCCGCGAGCCCGAGCGACGCGAGGGACGCGCCGGCTGCCAGCAGGAACTGCGTCTCCACCAGGTCGACGCCGGTGACCTCCTCCGTCACTGTGTGCTCCACCTGGATGCGCGCATTGGCCTCGATGAAGAAGTGCTCGTCGCGCTCGGGCACCACCAGGAACTCGATCGTGCCCGCGTTGACGTACTCGCCGCCCCGCGCCAACGCGACGGCGTCGGCCAGGACGCGCGCCCGCAACGCCTCCGGGAGCCCCGCCGCCGGCGCCGTCTCGATCACCTTCTGGTGACGCAACTGCACCGAGCAGTCGCGTTCCCCGAGGTGTACGACGTGCCCGTCCACGTCGCCAAGCACCTGCACCTCGATGTGGCGCGGACGCTCGACCAGGCGCTCGACGAACACGGCGCCGCTGCCGAACGCGGCTTTCGCCTCGCTCCGGCACCGCTCGAAGGCTTCGGCCATGCCGTCCGCTGCCTCGACCACGCGCATGCCGCGCCCCCCGCCCCCCGCCGCCGCCTTGAGCATCACCGGGTAGCCCACCGTCGCCGCGACTTCCTCCGCCTCCGCTACGGACGCAAGGGGCCGGGAGCTGCCCGGCACCACCGGGATGTCGAGCGAGCGCGCGAGGGACCTCGCCAGCAGCTTGTCCCCGAACAGCGCGAGCGCCGCCGGCGTGGGGCCGACGAAGGTGAGGCCGGCCGCGGCGCAGCGCTCGGCGAAGGCGGCGTTCTCGGCGAGAAAGCCGTAGCCGGGATGAACGCAGTCGCAGCCGCTCTCCACCGCCACGCGGATCAGCGCGTCCGCGTCCAGGTAGGCGGCCACCGGATCCGCGCCGGGCGCGCCGATCTCACGCGCCCCGGTCGTCACGCGCGTATGCAGCGAAAGGGCGTCCTCCGGTGCGTGGACCGCCACCGAGTCCATGCCGAGACCCGCCGCGGCCCTGGCGACACGAATCGCGATTTCGCCGCGGTTGGCGATGAGCACCCGTTTGAGCGACGTCACCGGCACCCCCTCCGTCGGACCATGGGACAGGGGGCCGGAGACTGACGGAGCCCGTGCGCGTTGTCCAGTCGCGGACCCGTCAGTCGCGGACCCGTCAGTGCACGCATCCACGGGCCGGCGCTTCGATGACTCGCTCGACCCGCCGGTCGCGTACGCCCACGTACCTGTCCCACCGGTTCACCGTCACGTCCTGCTGGTGCGTCAAGAGGAAGAAAGGGTCGCCGACGCGGAGGGCGAGATCGTCGTCCCCCGACAGCACGACGCCGTGGTGGTCGATCGCGGTCACCGTCACCCCGTCCGGACCCTCCAGCGTGGGCAGGCCGTTCGGAGCGCCGATGGCGTCGATCGGCACGTCGCCGATCGCCGTGCGGGCGTCCGGGCGCGCCACCACCCGGCCCATGACCCGCAGCGCGAAGCGGAACTCGCGCATGTAGGCGTACGGCACCTCCAGGAAGACGTACGTGCCGCCTTCGATCTCCGTCACCTCGGGGTACGTGGCCGCCACGTCGTAGGTCCACGACTCTCCGGTGGAGACGATATCCACGGCGATGCCCGCGTCCTCGATCGCCCGCTTGGCTTCCAGCGCGCCTTCGATGTAGCGCCCACCTTCCGCGAACCGGTTGGTCCGGTCCCCCGCCCCGCGCAACACCTGGTGGCTCATGACGCCGCGGAACTCGAGGCCGGGCGCGGCAACGACCCGGCGGGCCAGCGCCACCGCCCGCTCCACGGAACGGACCCCGGCGCGTCCCATCATCGTGTCGACCTCGATCACCACGCCGAGTGCCGCGGCGGAGGATTCCACACCCCGCTCGAGGAGGGCCACCTGCGCGTCGGAATCCACGGCCACGGTCGTCTCCACGCGCTCGGCAAGCGCGACCAGACGGCGGATCTTCGCCTGATCGACCACCTGGTTCGCGATCAGGACGTTGCCGGCCCCCGCGTCCACGAACACCTCCGCCTCCGAGACCTTGGCCGCGCAGACGCCCCCCACCGTGCCGCCCGCCGCGACCTGCATCGCCAGGATCTCCGGGGCCTTGTGGTTCTTGCCGTGCGGCCGCAGCCGAATCGCTTTTTCCGCCTCCCCGCCCCCTGTGGAGTAGTGCCGTGCGATGACGCCGATGTTGTGCTCGAGCGCATCGAGGTCGACGACCAGCACGGGCGTCTCGAGGTCCTGAAGGAGCGTGCCGATCAAAACGCGCCTCGCGCGGACACCGGCCAGACGGCCTCGAGCACACCGTGGCGCACCGCGTAGACTTGATCGTGCAGCGCAAACACGGTCGCCACGTCCGCGGGCAGGAACCGCAGCCAATCGCCGATCTCCAGTGCGCGCTCGGCCGGGTCGAACAGGACGACGCCGTGTTCGGCGCTGCCGGCGTGCGCGCGCCATTGCGGATGGCCGGCCACCGCGGGATCGCCGAAGTCCCGCCCCACGGCCTTCTGCCCGCAGTCCGTGATGGCGCGCCCCGGCTCGGGAACGCTCGTGACCCGCGTCGAGACGCTGACGGCCTGCGCCAGCTCGACATCCTCCCACACGGGAACGTCTTCCTCGAACGCGAGCCTGACGGTATCCGCCAGCGCCGCCGCCCGGCGCCGGGCCTGTTCGGTGACCAGGGGGCGCAGGATCCGAATGTCCTCGAACCCCGCCGCCGCGAAGACCTCCGCCTCGGCGACGCTACGCACGGCGACGCCGGCCACGCCCGGTTGCGCCACCTGGCGTCGTGCGAGGGCTGGGGTCCCGTGCACCCACACCGCGGCCCGAACTGTCCCCTCGATGGCCGATCCGGCCCCATCGAGCCGGTCAAGATCCACGACGAGGGCCGGCGTGTCGAGTTCCCGCACGGCCGTGCCGACAGGACTCGCTATCGGTCGCTGCACGACGACTCAAACCTCCACTCTTGCCACGCCACTCGCCGGCAGCCACCCCTGCGTACCGTCCGCGAGGGCGGCACGTACCCAGGTTGCCCGCTCCTCAAGCACCGTGAGTTCGGTCCCGGAGGGTAACGGATTGCCGAACGCCGGGGGCGCACCCACGCTGTCGGCCGAACGCAGCGTGGCCCCATCGGCCAGCAGCACACCCGCGTTCGAGACACCCGTCGAGAGCAGGGCCGACCCCGTCGCGGTCACCCAGACGACGAACGGGAGGACCGCCAGCCGGCGGAACGCCGGCGCGCGCCGTCGGGACCAGGGAATGGCGAGCGCCACCGCCAGTGCAAAGGCCCCGGCGCCCACCCAATGCCGTTGCGCCACCGACAGGCGGCCGCGCCAGAAGAGGAGCGAGTCGAGCGCGCCTCCCGCAGCGGGCCGCGGCAGCCAGATGGGCGCCCGGTCGCGCACCCACGCGAGGTTCCTGACCGCGCGCTCGTTGCCAGGGTCGACCAGCAGCGCCCGGCGCCACGCGAGCACGGCGCGGCCGCGATCCCCGGCACCGAGCGCGGCGTTACCCCAGTCGATGAGCAGGTCCGGCGCGTCGGGCCGCTCGGCCGCCACCACCCGGAAGCCGCGCTCCGCCTCCGCGAACAGGCGCGTCCGCCGCACGCGGTCGGACTCGGCGAGCGCCGTGCCGTAGGTCTCGCGCGCGTGCTCGAGGGCGCTCGCGGACACTTCGGACCGGGCGTCCGCGGTCCCGGGCGACACCAGCCACACGCCGGCCCCGAGGACAAGCGCCAACGCGTTGGCGGCGCTCGGACCATCGCGGCCGGCCCGCAACTCCCGGGCGATCTCGCGCACGGCGCCGATGGTCTCCGCGTCAAGCGGGGCGCTACCGGCATTCGGGTCGAAGGAGGTCGTCTCGAGCCGTTCGGCCAGCGTGCTGTCGATGGCGCCCTCGCGTCCGGACGCTGCGGCCAAAGTACGCAGTGCGCGCAACACCCGCGGCGCCGCCTCCCGGGCCGGTGCGCCCGAGCCGAGTTCGGTCTCCAGCACGCGGCGCGCGCGGGCGACCTCCCTGCCCCGCCGGCGCCGGGCCGAGGTGCGCATCCACGCGAAGTGCAAGGCGGCGCCGAGCAATGGCAGCACATACAGCAGCGCGATCGGCACACGCGACACCCGCGCACCCCACGCCGGGACGAGGGTCAGCGCCGGCCCGCTCAGCGACATGTCCGCACCGACCAGGGAGCCCGTCGGTGCCGCCGCCGACGGGCTCGGCGCCGGGGTGCCGGCACCGACCTCCACCGGCGCACGCGAAGCCGTTACATCGCCGGCGCCGATCACGTCACCCGCCCGCACCGCGAGGGCCACGGGGCGGCTCCGGACCGTGGCGTAGGCACCGGCGACCGGGTCGAAGTAGCTGAGCGCCACGGGCGGAATCTCCCGGGCCTCGGCGCTGCGTACACGGACCGTGACATCGAACGTCTTGGCGTTCGCCGCCTCGTCCACCACGCCGAAGGGCGGGGTGTCCGGGACCGAGAAGTACTCCGGCGACAGGCCGCCCATGCCGTCGAGGGGCGGCAGGCTGAGGCCGTCGAGGTCGCCGTCTCCCCGCACGACGACGGTCAGCTCGATCGGATCGCCGACCTGCACCACGCTGCGGCTCGCCGCGACATCGATCGAGAACCCCGTGCCGATGGCGTTGACGAAGTTCGGCGGGCGCCCCGCCTCCGGCAACGCCCGCACGACCAGCCGGCGCCGCTCTCCCCGCGCCTCGAGGAGCGCGGTACGCGACCGCCGGAAGCCGAACGCGTCCCGGTAGGTGCCCGACTGCAGGCGCGCCGCGACGCGGACCGGGGCCAGGTCCAGAATCCCCGGGCGACCCGCGCTCACGCGCGCCGGGAAGCGCAGGCGCGTGTAGCTGACACCGTCCTCGACGACGGTGTCGCGTTGCATGGGCAGTTCTACTTCGCCCGTGCCGGCGGCGAAGGTCACCTTCCGACCGCCGTCCGGCGGCGTCTCGAAGCGCACGTGCTCGACGTCGAACAGCGGCACGACGAACTCGTAGCTTTCCACGTCCCGCGCGATGCGCCACTCGAGCCCGGCCTCGAAGGTCTCCCCCACCCAGACCGGACGGTCCGGGAGCAGCATGCGCACGAACATGTCGGTCGCCTGCTCGACGTCCGCCGCCTCGAAGGAGGCGGCCCGGGTGACCGCCTCCCGGATACCCTGTGCGACGGTCAGCGGCGGCACGACGTACTGCCCCGCCCGCTCCGGGTGGATGCGCCAGCGGTAGACGAAGGTGACGTCCGTCCACTCCGAACGCTCGCCGTTCACGATCTGGATCTGCCGGGAAACGCTCGGACTCATCCCGAGGTACGTCACCGTGCATCCCTCGATGGCGAGGTCCGGTGCGGCGGGCTCCGGCTCTTCTTCGAAGCCGGATGCGGACAGCGAGAGGACGAACGGGAGACCGGCGTGGATCTCCTCGGTGTCGACCTCGAGCCGTAACGACTGCGCGGACGCACCGACGCACCCGAGCGCCAGTCCGGCAACGGCGAGTGCCCGGGCGTTCACCAGTCCTTCTCCACGGGCTCGGGCCGCCCCGCGTCCCGGCGTTCGCGCTGGCGCTGCGCGTCGCGGTCGCGAATGGCCTGCAGTCGCCGCAGCGCCTGGCGCTGGGACATCCGTTCCGTGTCGTCGGGCTGCTCGGCCTGGTCCGCCTGCGCGGTAGCCCGCTGCGTCTCGCCGTCACCGTCGCCGTCCCCCGGGGGTTGCAGCAGCCGGATCGCGTTCTCGACGTGTTCGATGGCGGCGCGTTGGTCGGCGAGCGCCGGCTCGAGGTCCGGCGACATCGATGCGGCGCGCTGCACCGCATCTTCGATGACGGCGCCGGCGGCGTGCATGCGCCCGGCCGCGGCCCGCACTTCCTCCGCGGCCTCGGCGACCGCCTCGTCCGGCGGCCCGCCGGCCGAAGGCGCTTCCGCGGCGGGCGCCCGGGCCCGCTCTGCCAACGCCTCGCCGAGGGCGTCCGCGAGGGTCGCGTGGCCCCCCTGCCGTTCACCGATCAGGCCGAGTTCCGGCACGAGTTCGTCCACCTGCGACTCGAACTGCAGCGTGGCCGTCCGGTCGTGCGTCCCGGTCTGCTCCGCCAGCAACGCCTGCAGGTGTTCCACGACACTGAAAAACAGCCGGCGCAGCGCCTCGAGGTCATCGAGGGCCTCGCGCGCGGGATCCGATGGCGATGCACCCACCGCACCCGCCCGGCCCAGTTCCCCGGTCAACGCGTCCAGCGCCGCCAGCGCGGCCGCGCGTAGCCCTTCCGCGCGCTCGTAGCGCTCCCGGGCCCCGGGGTCCGCCTCGTCCTCCCCCTCCTCCCCGACCGCGGTCAGGGACTCGGCCAGCAACGGCTCCATTCGCCCCAGCCGCTCCCGGTTGTCGCCAACCATGGCGCCCACCATGCGGGCGCGTTCCTCCGCCGAGATCGGCGAGAAGTCGTCCTCGTCCTCGGGCGGCGTGAGCAGCGCCACGACGCGGCCCTGGTCCGCATACGCGAGTTCGATGAGGTCCCGCAGCCCCGCGAACCGCTCGATGGCCCGATTGAGCGCGCGGAGCGCCGCCGCCTCCTCCCGCACAGCGTCGACGAAGGCGCCGTTGTCCAGGGAGGTCAGCACGGCCCGCATCGACTCCATGGCGCCCTGCAGCAGCGGCAGGACTTCCCGCGCCATGGCCACCGTCCGCTCCGCCCCGGGGTCGCCGGCTTCGCCCCGGGGCAAGTCGACGACGGCGTCCAACTGCCTCAGGATTCCGCCGGTCCGGGCCGCCGCATCCTCTTGCCGGTTGCCGAGATGACGCGCCGTCAGCCACGGCGGCGCCTCGCCTTCGAGCCCCGCCCGCACCGCGATCTCGGCATCGTCGAACGCCGCGAGCGCCTGCGTGTGTCCGAGCAGGGCCGACTGGTCGCGGGCTACCGCCTTCAGCACGGACACGGGGTCCAACAGTTGCTCCCGTGCCCGCTTCAGTTCCGCGAGCGCGGTGTCGCCGCGCCGGTGGGCCCGTTCGCCCTCCAGGCGCCGCAGCCGCCGGCGCGTATCGCTCAAGGACTGGCGGGCGCGCTGGACGTACTCGTCGAGACCCGTGAGCCGCAACGCCCGCGTCCGCTGGTCCGGCGTCACGTTCTCCTCACCCTGCGCCTCGATGTGGGAACGCTCCTCCGCGGCCAGATCGGCGATGTCCGATGCCTCGGCGAGCAGCGTCCGCTCGCGGACGGCCAGGGACTCGAAGGCGCCCTGGAACCCCGTCGGTTCCGAGGACGCCCCCTCCGCTTCCACGTCGGCCAGCAGTTGCCGCAACGCGTCCCGTATCCCGCGCTGGTCGTCGATGATCCGGTCGAGCCTCGCCTCGAGCCGGTTTCCGTCGTTCAACCGGTCCGCGAGCTGCTGGATGCGCCCCAGGATCACCTCCAGGTTGACGCGAGCGTCCTCGTCGCCCTCGGGCGCCAGCCGTACCGCGTCGTGGAACCAGGCGGCGCTGTCGCGCAGCGTCTCGATCACGTCTTCCGGCGTCCCGGCCGCCCCATCCGCCTGCCCCGCCAGCGCGACCCCCAGGTTGAAGGCCGACCGATAGCGCAGTTCCGCGTCCGGCCCCGCCGCGTCCCGGGCCGCGAGGAACCCGTCGGCCGCCTCCACGAACGACCCGGACTGCAACTGCGCAAGGGCCAGGTTGTACCGCTGCCGGGGGTTGTCCGGCACGGCTTCCCCCGCTGCGCCATCCGGCGCGGCCGTGGCGCCATCGTCGCCCCCGGGGACCGCCACGCCTTCGGGCTCCGGGACTCGCTCCGTGTCCGCCGCCATGCCGACCGCCAGTCCGGGGAGCACGCCGGCGAACACCAGCGCCACCCAACCCGTCGCGCGCACGCTACCGGCCCTCCGGCCGCGCCGGCGTCGCACCGCCGCTGCCCAGCCAGACCGCGGCGACCAGCGTCAACAACGCCGCGAGCGCGAACCACCGGTAGTGTTCCGTCGGGTTCCTGCGTACGACGCGCGCGGCAGCGTCCGTCACGAGCGGCGCGACCCACGCCTCCACGATGGAGTCGATGTCAAGCGCCGCGGTGCCGGCCGGCACGTAGATGCCCTCGCTCTCCAACGCGATGCGCCGCAGCAGATCGCCGTCGAGCCGCGAGCGCACCAGGTTGCCGTCCCCGTCCAGGAGGGGTTGTCGGGCGCCGCTCACCGGGTCCGTCACCACGATCTCGCTGCCTTCCTCGCTGCCGAAGCCGATGGTGACGATCCGGATGCCGGCGTCCACGGCGTCCGCAACCGCGTCGAGCGGGTAGGACTCGTGGTCCTCGCCGTCGGTGATGAGCAGCATGATGCGGGGCGTGCCCCGGTTGACGCCGAACGCGGCGACGGCCTTCCTCACGGCGTCGCCGATGCGGGTGCCGCCGCGAGTGACCGAACCCGGTCCCACGTCGCGCAGCACGAGCCGGAAGAACCCGTAGTCGGACGTCAGGGGACTAACCACGCTCGCCCGGCCGGCAAAGACGACCAGCCCCACCCGCTGGTCCCGGACGCGCTCGATGAACTCGGTGATCTCGGCCTTGGCGCGGGCGAGCCGGCTAGGGGCCGCGTCTTCCGCCAGCATGCTCTTGGAGATGTCCAGCACCACCATGATGTCCGCCCGAACGCCTCGATCGATCGTTTCCGTACCACCCGGGGTCTGGGGACGCATCAACCCGACCACCCCGGCAAGCAGCGTGGCGAGCACCAGGGCGACCTGCAAGGCCCGTCGCAGCCTCGTCCGCCGCAGGGCGAGGCGCGCCTGCATGGCCGCGGAGACGAAACGCTGCAGCCGGTCGGCGCTCCGGAGCTCGAAGAAGGCGCATCCGGCGGCGGCGGCGACAGCCAGCCACACCAGGTGCACGCGCAACGGCTCCGCAAAGACGATGGCGTCCATCACGGCAGTCTCGCGAACACAGCGACGCGCGTCAGCCAGCCGAGCCCCGCGAGGGCCAAACCCAGCGCCAGCGGCACGGCGAACAGTTCCTCGTACTGCCGAAACCGTTCCTCCGAGACGCGCGTGCGTTCCAGGCGGTCGATCTCCGTGTACACCCGGGTGAGCGCGTCCGCGTCGTCCGCGCGGAAGAAACGGCCTCCCGTGCGCTCCGCGATGTCGGCGAGCACCGTCTCGTCCACCTCCACGGCAACCGCCCGCAACGCCGTCCGGCCCGTGCGGGGGTCCTCCACGCGCACCGGGGCGAGCCCCGTCGTCCCGGCCCCGATCGTGTACACCTTGATGCCCATGGAGCGGGCCAGTTCGGCCGCGGCACCCGGGCTCTCCACGCCGGCGTTGTGCACGCCGTCGGTGAGCAGCAACACGATGCGCGAGGTGGCCGGGGCGCCCCTGAGGCGCTCCACGGCGAGACCGAGCGCATCGCCGATGGCGGTGCCATCCTCCGCCCGGTCCCGCACGATGGAGAGGTTGCGCGCCGCCGCGGCCAGGTTCTCGTGATCGAGGGTCAGCGGCGCCGCCGTGTCCGCGTAGCCCGCGAACCGGACCAGTCCGATCGCGTCGTCGCGCCGCCCCGGCAGGTCCCCGCCGCCCAGCACGAAGGACTCGAACACGTCCTGGACGGCTTCGAGACGCGTGCGTTCTCGGTCCTCGCTCGACAGGTCGAGGGCCTGCATCGACCCGGACACGTCGACGACCATCATGATCGCGATCCCCTCGCGGTGGACGCGGCTGAACCGTTCGCCGACGCGCGGGCCCGCCGCGGCGACCACCAGGGCGACCAGCGCGAGGGCCACCGCCGCATCGGGCAGCCAGGCGAGGCGGGCCCGCAGGCTCCCGCCGTGGCGCGGCAGTAGCCCGAGCGAGGAGAACACCACCCGCCCCGACGCCCGCCGGCCGAGGAGGTAGACAGGCACGGCCAGCAACGCGAGCACGAGGAGGACGGGCTCGCGGAACTCGAGGGCGCCCGGGTCCATCAGGCCGCCTCCACCAACTCGGGACGGTTGTCCGGGCGGGTATCGTCCAGGAACTGGCCGGCCGCGGACCAGGCATCGCGCGACTCCTGCTGCCGGGGGCTGTACCGGGCGAACTTCACCCGGTCGCAGCGCTCGAGAAACGCGCCGAGCAGGTCGCGGTGAGGACCGGAGAAGGCTCGGCCCGCTTCGACCAGGAACTCCTCCGTGGTGAGTTCCGGCGCCCGCACGGCGTAGCGGTCCTCGATGTAGCGCCGGACGATGTCCGACAGTTCCACGTACCACCCGCCCGCCTCGTCCGCGTGCGGAAAGCCGCGTGTCGCAAGCGCCTGCAGCCGGCGCATCGCACGCTCGTGGGCGGTGAGCCGCACCCGCTCGACGGCGCGGCGCTGCCATGCGGCGAACGCCCAGGCACCGCCGCCGGCGAGGAGCGCGAGGGCGAGCAGCGCCGGCCACCACCGGCCCCACCATCCCGCGCGCACTTCGGGCAGCGCGGGGCGCGGCGGCAGGAGCGTGTCGACCGCGGCGCCTTCCGGCAGCACCGACGCGACCTCGAAGGCGATCTCGTCGGTGATCAGTTCGCGGTACGGCCCGGCGTCGCCGTCCCGTTCGTCGACGTACTCGAGGCGCAGTCCCGGCATCCGGAGGCGGCCGCTCATGGGCGCCTGCAGCGTATAGCGCTGGCCCGCCACCGTCGCCCCGTCCGCGTCGGCGCCGCGTCGCGGGGCGAAGTCGAGGATCGAGAACCGCCCCAGGGCCTCGCCGAACTCCGGCATCTCCAGGGTCACGCCGGGCTCGGCGGTCACGACCAGTTCGAGGGTCAGCGGGTCCCCGAGACGCGGCGCCGCGGGACTCAGCGTGACGGTCGCGCGTACCGGGCCCTCCTCCGTCACGCTCGACAGCGTTTCCGGAAACGCCTGCGCGCTCTCGGCCACGGAAGCGTCTTCCGCGCCGGGACCCGCGGCGCCTTCCTCCTGCCCGCAACCGGCGAGGAACGCCGCGACGCACGCGCCGGTGAGCAGCCGGGTCAGGCGCCCCGCCATCAGCGCCGGATCCTCCGTTCGCGCATGCGGAAGAACGCGAGCAGGGGCTCCACGACGGGTCGCGCCGTGTCGATCTCGATCATGTCGATGCCCGCCCGACGCAGGCTGCCGCGCAACGCCGCCCCGCGCTCCCCGGACGCCGCCTCGACGGCGTCGCGGAACTCGCGGGAGCCCGTGTCCACCAGCCGCCGCTCGCCGGTTTCCGCATCTTCCAGCGTGACCATGCCCACCGCCTCGAAGCCGCCTTCGCGCGGGTCCGTCACCCGCACCGCCACGACGTCGTGCTTCCGGTTCGCGAGACGCAACGCGTCGAGGTAGTCCTCGTCGAGGAAGTCCGACACGAGGAACAGCACGGCGCGCCGGGGCAGTACGCGGCGACAGAACTCGAGCGCGTGGGCGATGTCCGTCGCGCTGCGGCCCCGCTCCCCCGCCCTGCCCCGCGTCAGTGCCACGAGTCGCGCGAAGTGCGCCCGGACTGTGCGCGGCAGGTCGGCGAGCATCCGCCTGCGCCGCAGCCGGCCCTGCGCGGAGGGCGCCTCCTCCCGGCCCCGCGCGAGCACCTCGCGCACGACGCGCAACGCGTGCTTGCCGCCCTTGCGCGGGGGAATGTACTCGTCGACCTCGCCGTGAAAGAGGAGCAACCCGACCTTGTCGTCGTTGTGGATCGCGGAGAACGCGAGGAGCGCCGAGAGTTCGACCGCCGCCTCCCGCTTCGACCGGGCGCCCGACCCGAAGTCCAGCGACGCGCTCAGGTCGACGATGAGGAGCACCGTCAGTTGCCGCTCCTCGACGTACCGCTTCACGTACGGGCTGCCGACCCGGGCGGTGACGTTCCAGTCGATGCTGCGCACGTCGTCGCCCGGGATGTACGGGCGGACTTCGTCGAACTCGACGCCGCGGCCCTTGAACACCGACACGTACGCACCCGCCAGCACGTCGGCTACCTGACGGCCGGTCTGCAACTGGATGCGGCGGACCTGCCTTACGATCTCCGCGGGAAGCATGACGTTCCCGGCGCACCGGCGCGCGGCCGGCGGGCCTGTTCAGTCCAACACGCCCCCTGGACGCCGCGCATGGGTCACGGCACCTCGACGTTGGCGAGGATGGTCCCCACGAGGTCGTCGGCATCGCGGTTCTCCGCCTCTGCCTCGTAGGTCACGACGACCCGGTGGCGCAACACGTCCACCGCCACGCTCTTGACGTCGTGGGGGCTCGTGTAGTCACGGCCCGCGAGGAGGGCGTGCGCCTTGGCGAGCTTCACGAGGTTGAGGGACCCGCGTACCGAGGCGCCGTACTCGATGAGGTTGGCGAGTTCGGGCATGCCCGCCCCTGCCGGGTCGCGGGTCGCGGCGACGAGGTCCACCGCGTAGCGCTTGACCTTCTCGTCCACGAACACCTGCCGCGCGACTTCGCGGGCCGCCAGGATGTCGTCGCCGCGCATGGCGGGCGCCGCGACCGGCTGCCGGCCCGAGCCGGCCATGCGGTCGATGACGCGCACCTCGTCGTCCCTGCTCGGGTAGCCGACCCTGAGCTTCATCATGAAGCGGTCGAGCTGCGCCTCGGGGAGCGGGTACGTGCCCTCCTGCTCGATCGGGTTCTGCGTGGCCATCACCAGGAACGGCTCGTCGAGCGGAAAGCTCTCCTCGCCCAGCGTCACCTGCCGCTCCTGCATCGCCTCGAGCAGTGCGGACTGCACCTTCGCCGGCGCCCGGTTGATCTCGTCGGCCAGCACGAGGTTGCCGAACACCGGGCCCTTCCTGACCGAGTACGTGCCCTCCCGCGGGTTGAAGATCTGCGTACCGGTCACGTCCCCCGGAAGCATGTCCGGCGTGAACTGGATGCGGGAGAAAGTGCACTCGACGGCCTGGGCCAGGGTGCTGACCACGAGCGTCTTGGCGAGACCAGGCACGCCCTCGAGCAGCACGTGGCCGTCCGCGAGGAGCGCCAGCAGCAGTCGCTGCACCAGCGCGTCCTGGCCGACCAGGACCTTGCCCACCTCGGCCCGAACGACATCGAACCGTTCGCGCACGCTCCCGGCTTCCGCCAGCGTGGCCTCCGCCATGGCACCTCCGTCGCAGTCTCCGCTCATCGCCCCGGGCAGTCGCCCGGCAGGACCCCCGGGCGCGGATTCTATGAGCTTGTCGGAGCGGGGGGCAATCCGGTTTGGCCGCCGCGATCGGACGGGCTCAATCGAGCCGCCGTCGCTCGGTACGCAGCTTCTCCCGCTGAACATCGTCAATGAGATCGAGGTTGTGCAGGTGTTCAACGAGGGCGGACTGACTGACTCGCAGGGTGGCGGCCAGTAGTTGAACCCGTTCCGTGTCGATGGTACCGCCCCCCCCGACTTGGGCGAAGACCAGACCCGGTGGCATCAACAGATAGGCCGCGAAGGCATGGGCGCGCTTCTCGACCGCGGGAGACGCCCATCTCCCGCTGACGTGCGCCAGTCTGCGAGCCCGAGTCCGGTCGAACAGGATGTGACAGAGTTCGTGCGCAACCGTGAACCGCCGGCCGGGCTCGTTCTCGTTGAAGTAGTGCGTTGGATTCACAATGATCGAGGGCGAGAAACCTGCGCCGGCAAAGGCTACGCCCCTAATGGAGCCCGTGTTGAGCGCGAGCGTCCGGACGACAACCCCCAGCTCGTCGCATATCTTGCCGACGTCTACCCAGCCGCTCGACGCTTCGCCGCCGAGATCTTCCAGCAACTCCGCGGCAAAACGCTCGCCGTCGCGATACGGAACACCCAGGCCCTCATCGCGACGGGCCTCCACCAACCCTGCCAGTGTCGCCCCTTCCCGGCCGTTACCCGCTTCCAAGAGAGCATCCCGCAACAACCGTACGTCCTCCCCGACAAGATCCGGTGCCACACCACCAAACATCGCCACCGCTGGGGAGAACTCCCCAATGCAGGGGACACCAGGAGCAACGAGCCGTACATCGTCGACGAGTTCCAGGCGATCAACTTCCTCGAACGCCGATCTGGCCTTCTCGAAAAGCGTGTCCGCGACGTACTCGCCGCTCAAATCGGAAGCTTCTAGCGTGTGGAGATTACGGACCTTGGACTGGAATACCTCAATGTCGTCCTGGAAATCTGCCGGGGCCCGGGGAGGATCCTCCGCAGCCCACTGCAGCAGTTGCCAAAGGGGGAGGGCGACATCCGCAACCGACAACCGCGCGCAGCCGGAGCCGCTTTGGAACAAGAGCCCGGGCGGAGCAAACTCCGGTGGATCGTCTGACCAGGACAACTCGATGTCATCGGCGATCCGACGGATGTAGAGGTCCGGGAACAACCCGCCGAGCGCTGCAGACCGCACGGCATGACGTCGATACCACGCCTGGGCGCGCTCGTATCTCCGAACCCCGCCCGGATCGCTCGAAACCCAGTCCAGAATCCCGCCGCACGTCACCGCCGCAGGGTGGGCCGAGCGCTCCTCCCATCCGAAACGCTCTTCGTGCAACAACGCGCCCCAGTTATCGGCGAGCCACTCCAAGACCGGGGAGAGATACCATCCCACGTGATCCTGCCACTCGTTCCCGCGTGCACTGGCGGTGAGGCTGACCCCCGCGACGCTCAACTCCAACTGACCCAGGGACCAGCCGTGGCCGGCCGGGCGCCGCTCAGGGGCCGCCGGGTCGTCCACCCATCTCAGTCCGACTTCGAAGGCGTCAGGCCGCCCGAACCGAGTCCACTCACTCATCATCAACATCCGACGCCCACCGAAGGTCGCGAGCACTGACCGACTGTCGTCGAATCTGACGCCGCTCCACCAACTCGTCTTCCAGGAATCGATTCTGGATCTCGCGTGGTACGTCCTTCCAGGGCAGTGGGAATCCATGCCAGGTACCGTCGTTGGACTCCAATGCGACGAACGCGATACCGGCCCGTGTCGCGTAGCGTCGGCCGTTCCCTCCGTCAACGCTTTCGTCGAGCAGCGCCTGGGCAACGGTTTCCGGCCAAGGATGCTCCTCGGCGTCCCCCCGAAAGCCAGCGCACGCGGTTTGGTGCGTCCAGGCGGGGCACAGCGTTCCAAATCCGCCGCCCGGGCGCCAGTCCTTATGCTTGAGGGATCCCTTGTATCGCATGCCTCGATGTCGGCCCGGCCGCTCCGAAGTCGGCTTCGGAGCGTACCACGCACCCGCGCCCCACAATCATTCGGGCCGCCTCAGGCCGCCCGGCGCACCAGCACGGCGCCGGCCGCCCAGCAGACGGCGACAGGTATCGCGACAGCGAGCCACGGGGGGATGCCGAACACCAGGCTCGCCGGGGCGAGCAGATCTTGCAGGTATTTGAAGAACAGTCCCACGACGATGCCGGTCGCAACACGCGTCCCCATGCCGGCCTCGCGCAACGGCCCCACCACGCATCCCACGGCCACCAACGCCAGGCCGAGGGTCGCGAGCGGCTGCAGCACCTTGTTCCAGAAGGCGAGTCGATACCGTCCCGCATTCTGCCCCTCGCGGTCCATGTACGCCACCTGGAACAGGAGGTCCGCGATCGACAGCTTGCGCGGATCGACCAGCGCCCGCGCCGAGAGGAGCCGCAGGTCCGCGGCCGCGCCCCAGGGCAGTTCGTCGAAGTGCGCGGTGACCGTCCTGTCGTCCTCGAGCCGGGTCGCATGGACGTTGTGCAGCCGCCAGGCGCCATCGGCCCCATCGTGGGTCGCGTACTCGGCCCGCCGCAACTCGCTTAGGTTCCCGTCCTCGTCGAGCTCGAACTGGGTGACACCGACGGCCCGATCCTCGCCCCCGAGGCCCTCGACGTGCGAGTAAAGGGGACCCTCCCGATACCAGTAGCCGGCCAGGTAGATCGTCTCCGAGTCGTGCAGCGCCTGGGCGCGCAGCAGTTCTCCCCGCGCCTCGAGCCGTGGCGCCACGTACTCCCCTATGGCGAAGGCGAGCCCCGACCCCAGCACCACTACCGCGCCGACCGGCGCATAGAGACGCCAGAGCGACATCCCGGCGGCCCGCAGCACCGTGACCTCGGAGTTGCCCGACAGCACGCCGAGCCCGATCAGCACGCCCAGGAAGATCACGAAGGGCACCAACTCGTGAACCCGGCGCGGCAGCGTGTGCAGGACGTACGCGAACGCATCGCGGAAGCCGTAGGCGGCTTCCTCCTCCCGTACTTCCTCCACCAGCGCGAACGACGCCGTCAGCGTGACGAAGCACACGAGCACCAGAACGACCGTCACGGTCACCGTCCAGGCGACGTACCGGTCGACGATCCGCGGCATCACAGCGGACGGTACGCGCGCCGGACGAGCGGGACCGCCGCGAGCGCCATGAGCAGGTGCATCGGCCAGAGCCCGACGGCCGGCGGCACGAGACCGTCGGCAATGGCGCTCTGGAGCGCGACGCACCCAAGGTAGTACGCCGAGAACAGCACGACCCCCGGGACGATCCTCGCGAACCGGCCCGCGCGCGGGCGCACGCGGGCCATCCCGAACGCGCAGAACGCGCCGATAACGGTCACCAGGGGCAGCGCCAGGCGCCAGTGCAGTTCGGCGACCTGTTCCGGATCGCCCCCGCGGAGTTCGGCGGTCGGAAGCGTACGCGGGTCGATGCGCGTGGGGGTGATCGGGTTGCGTTCCACACGCTGGCCCAGCCGCTCGAACGCCACCACCCGAAAACCGCCGAGACCCGGCGCGCCCTCGTAACGGGTGCCGTTCTCGAGCAGGAGGAAGCGGCTGCCCGTGTCCGCGGCGACATAGTGGCTGCCGGCCTCGGCCCACACCGCCACGTGTCCGCCGCCACCCCGGCGCTCGTCGGTGAACACGTCCACGAGGCGCTGGCGGTCCGCGCTCACCTCACGCGCGTAGGTGACGCGCCGCGCCCGGTCGAAATCGTGGAACGTGCCCGGCGTGATGGCCTCGAACTCGCTCGAGACGCGCTGCGCGGTGGCCAGGTCCGAAAACGCCTTCGCGGCGCCCGGCGTGACCCCGAGCGACAGGTAGCCCACAACCACCCCGACCGGCAACGCCACCGCGCCGAGCCAGCCCAGCATGCGGCGCGGACGCGCCCCGCCCCCGAGAAGCACGGCGAACTCCCGCTCCGCATGCAGCCGCCCCCACGTGAGCAGGACCGCCACGAAGAACGCGAACGGCACGGTCATCTGCACGAACTCGGGCAGCCGCAGCGAAATCAGCGCCAGCAACGCGTCCGCCGAGTAGCGGCCGAGTGCCGCGTCCTGCAGGTAGCCGATGAAACGCCCGCCGAGCGCCACCGCCAGGAGCGTGGCGAACGTCACCGCGAACACCAGGACGAGTTCCCGGCCCACGTATCGGAACGCTACGACCATGTCTGCCTATCGGATACACTCGCCGCGCACCGATTATGAAGTACACGACGAGAACCGGAAATCCGGCCCGCATGCGCACCGGTTGCCTGGTCGCGACGCGGGAACGGGCAGCGCAGGTTGGCGAGCAACTCGGCGTCGGCGAGTTCGTGGCGCACGCGCTCGAGCAGAACCCTAAGCGGGTCGCCGTGGTTCCGATTCCGACCGACGTCCGGAACCTCGTAGCCGTCCCGGCGGACGGGATCGGCGACGACCCCGGCAAGTACCGCAAGAGAGTCGACGAGGCCGTGGCCGCGCTCAAGGGCCTGGCCGTCGGGGACGCCGTCTGGTGCCTGAACGAGATGCCGGCGCCCGAGCCCGAGCCCGGCGTCTCCGCCCACGCCCACTGGAAGACGCGCCACGCGCTGGGCGCGCTGTCGGCAGCGCTCTATCGCTACGACGAGCACAAGAGCAAGCCGAGCCCGGACCGCGGCATCGCCCGCGTCGCCGTGCTGGCGGAACCCGGCACGCGCACCGCCGTCCGCCGCGCGGTGCGCGAGGGCACCGCCCTCGACGCCGGGATGGGCCTCGCGCGCGACCTCGCCAACGCGCCGGCCAACGTCTGCACCCCGCAGTACCTGGCGGACGCGGTCAGCGAACTGGCCCGGCTCGACAACGTGTCCGTGGAAGTCCTCGAGGAAGCGCAGATGGACGACCTCGGCATGGGCGCGTTCCTGTCCGTCACGCGGGGCAGCGACATCCCGGCGAAGCTGATCGCCGCGCGCTACCAGGGCGGCTCCGAAAGCGAAGCGCCGTTCGTTCTGGTCGGCAAGGGCGTCACCTTCGACACCGGCGGCATCAGCCTGAAGCCGGGCGCCGCCATGGACGAGATGAAGTTCGACATGTGCGGCGCCGCCAGCGTCGCCGGCGCACTGCGCGCCGCCGCCCTCGCGAACCTCCCCATCAACGTCGTCGCGATCCTCGCCGCCGCGGAGAACATGCCGAGCGGCAAGGCCTCGCGGCCCGGGGACATCGTCTCCACGATGTCGGGGCAGACCGTCGAGATCCTCAACACCGACGCCGAAGGCCGGCTGCTGCTCTGCGACGCGCTTACCTTCGCCCGGCGCTACGAACCCTGTGCCGTGGTGGACGTCGCGACGCTGACGGGAGCATGCGTCATCGCACTCGGGGCCCACGCGAGCGCGCTCTACGCCAACGACGAGGACCTCGGACGCCAACTGGCCGCCGCCGGCCGCGTGACGTCGGACCGTGCCTGGCCCATGCCGCTGTGGGACGACTACCAGGAGCAACTGAAGAGCAACTTCGCCGACATGGCCAACATCGGCGGCCGGCCCGCCGGATCGATCACGGCCGCCTGCTTCCTGTCCCGTTTCGCGGCCGGCCTGCGCTGGGCGCACCTCGACGTTGCCGGGACGGCGTGGCGCTCCGGCGCCCGCAAGGGCGCGACCGGCCGACCGGTGCCGCTGCTTTTCCAGTACCTGCTCGACCGCGCGGAAGAAGTTGGCAAGGCCGCCTACGCCCCGTGACGCGCGTGGACTTCTATCTGCTCCCGGACGTCGACGTCGACGCCAAGTACCGCTTCGCCTGCCGGCTCGCCCTGCGGGCCATACACACCGGCCGGCAGGTCCACGTCAGGACGGCCTCGGCCGAGGCGGCGGGGATGCTGGACGACCTGATGTGGTCGTACCCCGAGGACCGGTTCGTGCCCCACGTCGTCGCGGAGGGAGCGGATGCGGCCGGGGGCCCGGACGCCGACGCCCCCATCCGCATCGGCCATGCGGAACCCGCGCCGGGTCCCGACCAGGTACTGGTCAACCTCGCGGATGACGTGCCCGCGTTCTTCGCCCGCTTCGAGCGCGTCGCCGAGGTGATCACCGAGCCCGAACGCGCGGCTGGCCGCGCCCGGTACCGGCACTACCGCGAGCGCGGTTATCCTCTGTTCCATCACGACCTCGACGACTGGGAGGCGCGTTAGCCGGGACGGGCCCGCGCGCGCCGCCCACTTTGCGGATGGACAGCCACTTCGACCCGCGAGCTATCGAGCAGCCCCTCTACAACCAGTGGGAGGCCGAGGGCTCGTTCGCGCCGGCGCCAGGGGGCGATCCGTACTGCATCGCGATCCCGCCTCCCAACGTTACCGGGCGCCTGCACAACGGCCACGGCTTCCAGCAAACGCTGATGGACGCGCTCATCCGCTACCACCGCATGCGCGGGCGCGGCGCGCTATGGCAGATGGGGACGGACCACGCCGCGATCGCGACGCAGATGCTGGTCGAGCGGCAGCTTGCCGCGGAGGGCGTGCGCCCCGAGGACATCGGCCGCGACGCGTTCGTCGCGCGGGTGTGGGAGTGGTACGGCCGGCACGACGGGCAGATCGCCGACCAGATGCGCCGCCTGGGCGCGTCCGTGGACTGGGACCGCTACCGGTTCACCATGGACGAGGGGTTCCAGAGGGCCGTCCGCGAGGTCTTCGTACGCCTGTTCGACGACGGTCTCATATACAGGAAAGAGCGGCTGGTGAACTGGGACCCGGTGCTCGGGACCGCCGTCTCGGACCTCGAGGTCGAGAACGCCGAGGAGGACGGCCACCTCTGGCACATCCGCTATCCGCTGCTCGGAGGCAGGAAGACCGCCGCCGGCGCCGACCATCTCGTGGTCGCCACCACCCGTCCGGAAACCCTGCTCGGCGACACGGCGGTGGCCGTGCACCCGGAGGACGAACGCTACCGGGAGCTCGTCGGCGGCAGCGCGCGCCTGCCGCTGGTCGGGCGGGAACTGCCCATCGTGGCCGATGAGCACGTCGACCCCGAGTTCGGCACGGGCTGCCTCAAGATCACCCCGGCGCACGACTTCAACGACTACGAGGTCGGCGAGCGGCACGGACTGCCGCTCGTGAACGTCTTCCACGCCGACGCGACGCTCAACGACGAGGCGCCGGAGGCCTACCGGGGGCTGGACCGGTTCGTGGCCCGCGACGCCGTCGTCAAGGACCTCACCGCCCTCGGCCTGCTCGAGTCCGTCGAACCCCACCGCCACGCGATACCCCGCGGCGACCGTTCGGACGCCATCCTCGAGCCCTGGCTGACGGACCAGTGGTGGGTGGACATCGCGCCGCTCGCGGCCCCGGCGATCGCGGCCGTCGAGGAGGGACGCATCCGCTTCGTGCCCAGGCAGTTCGAGAACGTCTACTTCGCCTGGATGCGCGACGTGAAGGATTGGTGCATCAGCCGCCAGCAGTGGTCCGGACACCGCATCCCGGCGTGGTACGACGACGCCGGCAACGTCCATGTCGGGCGTGACGAGGCCGAGGTCCGCCGCCGTGCCGGTTTCGACGACGATGTCCCCCTCACGCAGGATCCCGACGTCCTCGACACCTGGTTCAGCTCCGCCCTCTGGACCTTCGCGACGCTCGGCTGGCCGGACCGCACCGCCGACCTCGAGCGGTTCCATCCGACGGATGTCCTCGTCACCGGTTACGACATCATCTTCTTCTGGGTCGCCCGGATGATCATGATGACGCTGCGCTTCATGGACGACGTGCCGTTCCGGACCGTCTACATCCATGGCCTCGTCCGCGACGCCGAGGGCGCCAAGATGTCGAAGACCCGCGGCAACGGGCTCGACCCCCTGGACATCGTCGACGGCATCGCGCTGCCGGACCTGCTGGCGAAGCGCACCGCCGACCTGCCGCGGCCGGAGCTGGCCAAGCGCATCGAGGCGGCGACGCGGCGCGACTTCGCCGACGGGATCCCCGCGTACGGCGCGGACGCCCTGCGCTTCACCTACTGCGCGATGGCCTCCCCCGGCAGGGACGTCAACTTCGACCTGTCGCGCGTGGAGGGCTACCGCAACTTCTGCAACAAGCTGTGGAACGCGACCAAGTTCGTGCTGATGAACGTCGGCGACGCACGGCCGGACGACGGGCCCGTGCGCCTCGGCCCCGCGGACCGGTGGATCCGCGCCCGCGCCCGGGAGATGCTCGAGGCCGTCACGCGCGCGACGGAGACGTACCGCTTCGATCTCTATGCCAACGCCGTCTACGAGTTCGCCTGGCACGAGTACTGCGACTGGTATCTCGAACTGGCCAAGCCCGTGCTCTGGGACGAAAGCACGGACCCCGCGACCGCCCGGGGCGTCCGGCGCACCCTGCTCGAAGTGCTGGACGCGCTGCTCCGCGCGGCCCACCCCCTCATGCCGTACATCACCGACACGCTGTGGCGGGAGCAGGCCGCCGTCTCGGGCCGGGAAGCCGGAACGATCATGCTGGCGCCGTTTCCGGAGCCCGCGGACTTCGACGACGATGCCGAGGCCAACGGCGCAATCGAGTGGCTGAAGGCCGTGGTGGTCGGCGTCCGGACCATTCGCAGCGAGATGAGCGTACCGCCGCGCACGGCCATCGACGTGCTGCTGCAGGGCGGTGACGAGGTCGACCGGGCCCGCCTGGACGCGACACGTACGCTGCTCTGCCGGCTGGCCGGCATCGACGCGGTCGAGTGGCTCCGGGCGGGCGCTGAGCCGCCGCCGGCCGCGGTCCACGTCGTCGGGGACCTCAACGTCCTGGTTCCCCTCGAGGGGCTGATCGACGTCGACCGCGAACGCGCGCGCCTTAAGAAGGAGATCGCCAGGCGCTCGGGCGAGTTCGGCCGCGTACAGGCGAAGCTCGGGAACGAGGATTTCCTGACGAAGGCGCCCGAGGCCATCGTCGCCGCGGAGCGGGAAAAGGCGGCGGACTTGTCGACACGGCTCGACACCCTGCGTGCCCAGTTCGCGCGTCTGGAGGCTCTGTAACGTCCCCTCAGAAGTGCGCGCGGCCCGTGAGCACCAGCCGGTGGTCGGTGCCCACCGGGTAGATCTCGACCCGTTCCCCCGCCAGCTCCAGGTAGACGGGAGGCTGCCAGGACGTGCCCTGCAGGCGGTAGCTCACGCCCAGGCGGACGCGCCGGCGATCGCGCGCGGAGAGATCGAACTCGCCGAACGACGTGATCAGGCCCGGTCGCTCCCGGAGCCCCGCGCCGTAGCCGACCCGCCCCGCGAGCCCCCATCCGGGGCGCATGCCGCCGATGCCGCGCCGGTAGTCCCTGCGCCACAGCATGTCCGTCATGTCCGCGGCGCCGCCCCACCGCGGGGCGAGCGACAGGCTCCAGCCGCGGCCGTCCGTACTCGGGCCCACCACGATCGCCGCGCTCAGGCCGCTCTCCGAATAGCCCTCCACGGCGTGCATCGCCACCGTGCGGCCCTTGAGTTCCACGCCGACGTTGGGACTGCGGAACCGTACGCCGCCAGCCACTTCCAGCGCGCCCCCGGTCTGGCCGTCACCGCCGTCGAAACGTCCGCCGATGTCGACGAACGGGACGAACGTTCCCCCACCGAGTTGGAGCGGCCACGAGCCCTCGACCCCCAACCGGACCTGGTGCACGCCGACCGAGAGGTCCTCGACCGCGGAGAGACCGTCCCCCGTCTCGAGCTCCGCGAAGCCGGCATCGCCCCGTACCGCCAGGTCGACGCCGAGCGGACTCCCCAGATCGAAACGCAGCCCGGCCACGCCCATGCTCATGGAGAGGTCCGCCGGCGGGCCGGCGTCCTCCCCGTCCCGCACCGCGAGCGCTTCGCCGGTGCCGAAGCCGAGAATGGCCCACAGCCGGGCCCGCTGGTGGGGCGACCACTGGACATAGGGATGGACGGTGGTGAGTTCGGTCTCGAGCGTCCCCGCCCCCGCGGCGTCGCCGCCGAACTCGTAGGAGACGTCGGCCTGGGCGTGGGAGACGGCGACGCCGGCCACCCATGCCTCGCCGCGCGCGTCCACGCCCAGGTATCCCGAGGTCATGTCGCCGTCGTAGGCGCCCGCCTCCGGTTCGCTGTCGAACGCCCAGTAGTCGCCGCCGCCCCAGACGCCCCAGGACACCGCCTTGCTGCCGATGCCGATGAGCGGCATCTCGAAACCGAAGTCCCGGTGCGACGGATAGCCGGTGGTCTGCCACTCGAGGCCCGCCGCATCCGGCTGGCCGCCCATGGCACCGGGCACGCCGTCCGCCGGCGCGGCGGTCGACCAGCCCGGTTCCTGCAGCCCCGACTCCGGCACGGCGTACAGAACGTCGCCCGGCCGCGTCCGGCCGTCGCCCGCCATGTCGAGCCGCGTGCCGATGGTGTTCGTCGCACTCCAGAGCAGCCCGCGCCCGATGGTCGCGAGCGCATCGCCGAGCACCGCCTTCTCCGCCGTGCTCGCCCCCACGGTCACCGCCAGGGACAGCACGAGCCGGGCGTTCGTGGCCGTGATGACCACCGTGCCGACGCCTTCGCCGACCGGAGTCACCGTCACGACGGTTCCGGCCGCATGCGCGCTCACCACCCCGGGTTGCTCCGACCTCGCCACGAGCGCGCCGTAGTTCCGCACCCCGACCTCGCTCAGCACACCCGCAAGGTCGGTCGTCCACGGCGTACCGATGGAGAGCGCGGGCACCTCGAGTTCGACCCGGATCTCGGGCCCCACCCGGTGCCCGTCCTGCGCCTCCAGCGCCTCGAAACCGAGGTCCGCCGCCTTGCCGTCGCCATCTTCGATGGTCCCGCCGGAGAGGGCGTTGGCGGCGACGCTGACGCCGTCGTCATCGATGTCCCCGGACTGCACGACATAGCGGAAGACCAGCGCCGGCGTCCCGCTCCCCGAAACCAACGCCGCGGCGCGCGAACGGCCGCCCACGGACAGCGTCAGCACCGGGTCCCCCGTCACGTGGACCGCCCGGTCGAAGGTCACCGTGATCTCGATGCCCTCGTCTTCCGCGTACGTACCGGCGGCAGCCGGCCGGGAGGATACGCGGACGTCCGTGATCCTGGCCGCCGGCGTGGCCGCGTCCACCTTGTGTTCGGCAGCCGCGGGTAGCGCCTCGAAAGTACGGTCCGCCTCGTTGCCGTGGCCGTCCTCGATCACCCCACCCGTCAACGCGTTGGCGGCGATGCTCACGCCGTCATCGTCGCCGTCCCCTGCCCGGACCAAGTAGCCGAAGATCAACCTATTCGTCCCACTCCCCGACACGAGCGCCGCCTGCCGCGTGCCGCCGCCCATGGACATTGTCAGGACCGGGTCGCCGGTCACATGGACGGCCTCGTCGAACGTCACGGCCACCTCGATGGTCTCGCCGGCCTCGTAGGTCGCGTTGCCGGCGGGCCTTGAGACTATCCTTACTTCAGAAACGGCCGGGCCCACGGCGTCCACCCGGTGAGCCACATCCGCTGGCAACGCCGCGAAGTCCCGGGCCACCGGCCGGCCGGCGCCGTCCTCGATCGTGCCACCGGTCAGGGCGTTCGCCGCGATGCTCACGCCGTCGTCGTCGACGTCCCCCTCCGCCACGACATACCGGAACGTCAGGGTGACCGTGCCACTGCCCGACACCAGGGCCGCGTCGCGCGTCCCGCCCCCCACCAGCACCGCCAGGAGCGGCTCGCCGCTCACATGCACGACGCCGTCGAACGTGACCGCGACCTCGATGGCCTCCCCCGCGAGATAGGTCCGGTCCCGCGCGGGGACCGGGAACGATCGCCACGGCCGTCACCGCCGTGACCCTCACCGTACCGTCCACCCGATGCTCGGGGTCCACCGGCAACGCCGCGAAGTCCCGGGCCACCGGACGGCCGGCGCCGTCCTCGATCGTGCCCCCCGTCAGGGCGTTCGCCGCGATGCTCACGCCGTCGTCGTCGACGTCCCCCTCCGCCACGACATACCGGAACGTCAGGGTGTCCGTGCCACTGCCCGACACCAGGGCCGCGTCGCGCGTCCCGCCCCCCACCAGCACCGCCAGGAGCGGCTCGCCGCTCACATGCACGACGCCGTCGAACGTGACCGCGACCTCGATGGCCTCCCCCGCGAGATAGGTCCGGTCCCGCGCGGGACCGGAAACGATCGCCACGGCCGCCACCGCCGTGACCCTCACCGTACCGTCCACCCGATGCCCGGGGTCCACCGGCAACGCCGCGAAGTCCCGGGCCACCGGCCGGCCGGCGCCGTCCTCGATCGTGCCCCCCGTCAGGGCGTTCGCCGCGATGCTCACGCCGTCGTCGTCGACGATGCTCATCCCCCTCCGCCACGACATACCGGAACGTCAGGGTGTCCGTGCCACTGCCCGACACCAGGGCCGCGTCGCGCGTCCCGCCCCCCACCAGCACCGCCAGGAGCGGCTCGCCGCTCACATGCACGACGCCGTCGAACGTGACCGCGACCTCGATGGCCTCCCCCGCGAGATAGGTCCGGTCCCGCGCGGGATCGGAAACGATCGCCACGGCCGTCACCGCCGTGACCCTCACCGTACCGTCCACCCGATGCCCGGGGTCCACCGGCAACGCCGCGAAGTCCCGGGCCACCGGCCGGCCGGCGCCGTCCTCGATCGTGCCCCCCGTCAGGGCATTCGCCGCGATGCTCACGCCGTCGTCGTCGACGTCCCCCTCCGCCACGACATACCGGAACGTCAGGGTGTCCGTGCCACCGCCGGAGAACAGCGACATCGCGCGGTCTTCGCCACCCAGGTGAAGCGTGAGTTCCGGGTTTCCCGTGACATGCACCGGCCCGCTGAACGCGACCCGCACCTCGAGAGTGTCCCCGACCCCATACCGGCCGTCTGCCGGCGGCGTGGACGCGATCCAGACCCGCCGGACCCCAACGGCGCCGCCGTCCACCCGCAACGCGCCGTCGGCCGGCAGGCCACGGAACGCCACGACGGCCGGCGCGCCGTCCTCGTCCGTCACGGTGCCCCCGTCGCCCAACCGCAGGGCGTCCGGCGGAATGCTGATGCCGTCGTCGTCCCGGTCGTCCGCCTGCACCACGTAGGCGAAGACGAGTCGCGCCGTGCCGCTGCCCGTCGACAAGAGCGCCTCGCGCGATCGCCCGCCGATAGACAGGGTCAGCACCGGGTCCCCCGTGACGAAGACCCCACGGTCGAACGTCACGGTGACCTCGATGCGGTCGCCGAGTCGGAACGTGTCGCCCGTTGGCGGGCGGACGGTCACGCCTTCCACCACGGGTACTCCCGGGGTGCGAGCGAACACCCTGTGTCCCGGTTGGGCCCGTACAGCGGGGATGCGCCTCTCGGCCTCATCCTCTTCCCAATCGGTGCCGGCGGCGTCCTCGATGTCGCCGCCGCGGAGCGCATCGGGGGCGATGCTGATGCCGTCGTCGTCACGGTCGCCCGCCTGGACCTCGTAGCGGAAGCGGAGGGTGCGGGTTCCGCCGCCTCCCACGTAGCCGGCGCCGCGCGAGTTCGCGCCGATGGAGAGCAGCAACTCGGGGGTGCCGGACAGCACGTACACCTCCTCGTCCCAGGTCACGCCGACCTCGATGACCTCGCCCGTGTCGTAGCCCTCGTCGTCGTCGGGTTCGGAGAGGATGGCCACGCCTTCCACCTCGGGAGCGACGGCGTCGACCATATGGTCCTCCGCGTCCTCGAGCGGGGTCAGCGACCGCGCGACCGGGTTGCCCGCGCTGTCCGTGATCCCGCCGCCCAGCAGCGCGCCGGCGGCGACCGAAATGCCGTTCGTGTCGAGATCGCCGGGCTGGACGTCGTAGCCGAAGACGAGTAGCCGCGGCCGGGCGCGATCGAGGCTCGCGCGGCGCGTGAGCGACCCCACGGTCAGCAGCAGGTAAGGTTCCCCGGAGACGCTGATGTCCTCGCCGAAGGTCAGTTGGACCTGAATGCGGTCCCCCGCGGCATAGGTGTCGTCCTCCCCCGGGTCCGAGACGACGCTCACGCCGGTGGCGGCGGGGGCCGACCCGTCGACAGGGTGCCCGCTCTGCGCCGCCAGGGTCGCCGTCAGGGTCGCGGCGTTGCCCGCCAGATCCCGCACGCGTCCCCCGGCGAAACCGGTCACCGCGATGCCATCGTCGTCGCTGTCTCCGTCCTGCACGGTGTATTCGAAGATCAACTCGTCCGTTGGTCTGTCCCGACTCTCCAGCGCCGCCTGACGTGTCGCCGTTCCGATCTCGAGGCCAAGCGTCAGGTCCGGCTCGTGGACCGCCTCGACAGGCTCGCTGAACGCCACCGACACCTTGATCGTTTCGCCGGACCGGTAGCTCTCGGCGACGGGCATCGAGGTCACCCGGACGGGATTCGTGGTCCGCAAGGCAGGCGCCACTCCGTCGACAGTGTGCGCAGCGCGCCGCGACACGCGCGGAACCGTCTGGTCCACCGCGACCCCCTCGGCGTCCGCGACGCTGCCCGTGAGCGCGTTCGCTTGCCAGCCTATGCCGTTCGTGTCCAGATCGCCGGCCGCGACGGTGTAGCGAAACTCCAGGGCGTTCGTGCCATCCCCGTCCCGATACGCCATGGTCCGGTCGGCCTCCCCGACCCGGAGCGTGAACGCCGGCGGATCCGTCGTGGAGCGAAACACCACGCCGGTGAAACGCACACGCAGATCGATCGTGTCCCCCACTGCGTACCCGTGGGCTCCGGGGCTGGAAGTCACTTCCGGAGTGCCGTCCACCCGGGCGGGTTGCGGCACGGTCCCGTCGACGCGGTGTCCCGCCTGCTCCGGCATCGCGGCGTGTTCACCGTCCCATGCGTTGCCGGCGAGGTCGCTGACCGCCAACGCGGTCACCGCGTTGGCGTTCACCGAGACGCCGTCGGTATCCACGTCCGTCGGCTGGACCCGGTAGCGGAACGCGACCCGCCGGCCGCTGCTGCCCTCCGCGTAGAACGCCGCAGTACGCTCCTCCGCGGCGTCGCGGTCCCCGACCAGGAGGGTCAGGCTTCCCGCGCTCGCCACCACGGCCTCAGAGAACGTGAGGGCCACCTCAATCCACTCCCCGGCGCCGTATGCACCGCCGCTCCTCGGCCGCGACACGACGCGCGGCGCGCCGCTCGCGAGCGGCGCGATGCCATCGACCCGGTGCGCCGAGCCGCTGGGCAGCCGGTTCAGTCTCACCTCCGCCGCGTTGCCGACGGCATCCTCGACCTGCCCCGTGGCGCCGAGACGCAGGGCGTTCGCCGCCACGGACACACCGTTGGTGTCCTCATCGTCCGCCGCCACTATGTATCTGAACACCAGCGCCGCCCCGTCCTGCGGCGACACGAGCGACGCCTCGAGTTCGTCACCGCCGATGTCCAGGATCAGGACGACCGACCCGGTGGCGTCCACCGGCTCGTCGAACGTCACCGTGACCTCGACGGTGTCGCCGATGGCGTAGGTGAGGTCGGAGCCCGAGTTCGACGTGAACCGCACGTAGTCCACGCGCGGAGCGACCGCGTCCACCCGTTGGTTGCGATCCCGCCCGATGCCCACGAGGGCGCGGTCCACCGCCGTCGCCGGGTTCCCGGACACGATGCGGCCGCCCCGCAGCGCATTCGCTCCGTAACTGACGCCGTCGTCGTCGAGGTCTCCCTCGCGCACCTCGTAGACGAAGCGCAGCGTGTCCGTGTCGCTGTTATCCGGGTCGTGGGTCATGGGGCGCTGAACGCGCCCCACTGTGAGCGTGAAGGTCGGCGTGCCCGTCACCGTCACGTCTTCGTCGAAGGTGACATCGACCTCGATTTCGTCTTCGGCGGTATAGGCATCCCCGGTGGGGGTCGAGGCGAACGTGACGCCCGTCACCTCTCCGGCCGACGCCACCGCGCCGCAAAGGACCGCGAGGGCGGCCAAGAGCCGTCGTCCGATACGGCATCGGAGCCGGCCCGGCTCGCCCGGTCCTCCTGGGCGACCGTCATGCGCAGCCACCGCCCCAGGCACCCCTGGAGCTGTTGCACCACGATCCTTGCCGGCGACAACACGCATAGCGATCCATTCCGAAAGTCGCCAAAACCAGTCCCACGGACTCGTCTCATCGACGCACCGCCTTGGCGCACGGTGCGCCGGCGACTTCCTTCAACGACCCTCCCCGCGTCTTCGGGCGGAAGGCGCTTATATCACCTAGAAGAGTTCTCCACAAATTTTCCACAGCGCTTCAACAACGGCGCACACCTGCCAAGACCAAGGCAAGGACGACAGGCGGCAGCGCGCCTTCGGAAGCCCTGCAGAAGGCACCAGCAACGTACCCGAGCGCCGTCACCGTCGGTGCCCAGCGGTCGCGTCAGCGAAGGGCGGCGATGCGGTCGATTAGCGCGCGTTCGTCGAAGGGCCGCACGCGTGGGCCGTCCGCGCCGGGACAGGTGTTGCGTCCCGAACAGGTGTCGGGCCAGTTGGTGAGGCTCAGGACATAGCCCTGGTTGCGGAAATGCTCGTAGCGCGTCAGGACGACCAGGACCACATCTTCCTCGCGCCAGACGTAGATCTTCTGGCCGTCGAGGCCCAGTGCGGCCACCACTTCGATCGGTGGCGCGTCGCCGTCGAAGAAGGCGCCGTTGAGCACCCACCACTGGAAACCGTACACCGCGCTCAAGGCGGTCAGGCTCTCGTCGACCCAGGACTCCGAGAGGATACGGGCCCCGTCCCACTCCCCGCCCCGCGAATAAAGCAGGCCGAAACGCGCGAAGTCATCCGGCCGCATGTCGATGCAGCAGTAGGTGAGCGGGTTCGTGCCCGTCGGGTCGAGCCACAGGCCGACGGTGTCCGGATCGACCCCGATCGGTTCGAGAATCTCCCGGGACAGGTAGGTGTGCGCGTCCGCCCCCGTCGCCCGCTCCAGCAACAGCGCCATGAGCTGCGAGTTCGCGTTGGAGTAGACGAAACCCGCTCCGGGCGCGTTCGCCAACGGCAGGTCGAGCGCGAAGGCCGACTGGTCCTCCTGCGTGAAGATACCGACGTCCGCCGGATACCCCGAGCGCATCTCGAGGATGTCGCGGATCGTGATGCCCTCCTTGTCGGTGCCGGTCCATTCGGTCAGGAAGTCGGTCGCCGGCCGCTCCACGGAAGCGATGTCCCCGGCGTCGATGGCGGCGCCGACGGCCGCGCTGTAGATGCTCTTCGCGGCGGACCAACTCGTGCCGTAGCTCTCGGCGTCGTAGCCGTCCGCGTAGCGCTCGCCGATGACGTGTCCGCGGTCGACGAGCACCGCGGACTGGACCGCCTCGTCGGTGAAGACGTGATCGAGCACCGCGTCGACCGCTGCGACCGGGACCCCGAGGTCCTCCGGGGCCGTCCGTTCAAGGGTCCAGCTCGGCGGCGGCACGCTCGACTCGGGCGGCGGCGGGGGCGCGGCGGTTGACGGCGCACTGCCTCCTCCACTACCTCCGCACCCGGCCACGGCCAGCAACGCACACCCCGCCGATGCGGCCAAGCCGCGCCGAGGCCGGTAACTTGCCATGTCGTTCCCCGCGCATCCGATCAGGCGACATGGTAGCGAGTCGAGGTCCCCGCGCTGACATTTCGCGTCCAGTTACAGTACGCGGCTCCCCAGGCGGCGCGCGCGCCGCGCCAATAGTCACGCGCGGCGGCCCGCTGGCACGGCATGCAGATTTCCCCGAGCGATGTCGCCGCACGCCATGTCCGCCTCCCGTCCTGACTGCATCGGCCATAGCCATAAACGATACAGATGCCCGCCGCGAACGGGCGAGACTACCGGACACACATAAGTATCGACGTGCACCCGGAGCTCACGGAGTGCTTGCCAGCGCCCGCTTGCGTCACGGAGACTGTGGCGCGCAGCGGGCATGGAGACCTTCCTTGTCAATCGAGATCGAATACGCGGCGGACCGGCAGCGGCTTCAGAAGCTGCTGCAGTCGGTAGACCGTCCAGGCGGGTTCTGCGCCCACGGCCGGACGTACGCGGCCATGCCCGTGGTCGAGGTGGAAGGGGCGGGCACGCTGTCTTTCCCCGTGCCGCCGTCCCAGATTCGCGAACTCTTGCAGGCGGCGGAACGCGCGCCCTACGGCAAGGGGACGGAAACTCTCGTGGATGCCTCCGTGCGCGATTGCTGGCAGGTGGACGCCGAGCGAGTTCGCTTGGGTGGAAGGGGCTGGCCGGACACCCTATCGAGCATTCTCGAGGAAGTGTCGGCGGGCCTGGGCTGCCCGGGAGGGCGGCTCGAGACCCGGCTGTACAAGCTGTTGGTCTACCAGAAAGGGGGCTTTTTCGCCGAACATCGCGATACGGAGAAGTCCGACGGGATGGTCGCGACGCTCACCGTCACGTTGCCGACGTTCGGCTCCGGCGGCGAACTCATCGTGCGCCACCGGGAGAAAGAAGCCCGCATCGACATGAGCGCCACGGAGCCGTCCGAACTGGCGTTCGCGGCCTTCTACGCCGATTGCGCACACGAAACGCGGCCTGTCCGCGAGGGCTGCAGGCTTTCGCTGGTGTTCAACCTCCTGGTACGACCCGATGACACCGAGACCCCCCGCGGGGCGCCGGACTACTCGCGGCAGGCGAAGGAGGCCGCCCGGGAACTGGCCGACTGGCGCGATTCCGGCTTCGGGCCCGACAAGCTGGTCTGGGTGCTCGAACACAACTATAGCGACGCGGGGCTGTCGTTCGATGCCCTGAAGAACGCCGATGCCGCCGTGGCGGGAGTGCTGGAGGCGGCCGCCGAGGAAGCGGAATGCGCTCTCCACGCCGCGATCCTCCACGTCGAGGAATCGGGTTCGGTGGGCTACGTGGGCGGAGGGTACTTCGACGAGTGGGGCAGGGATGGCGACGCCACCGAAGATGTGGAGATGGACGAGGTGTTCGACGGCCGTTACTGGCTGGACGGCTGGGCTGCGGCGGACGGTACGCGATCCAGCCTGGGCGAGATGTCGCTCCGGCAAGGAGAAACCTTGCCGGCAGGCGCGCTCGACGACGCGGTTCCGGACCGGGAGTGGCTCAACGAAGCCAGCGGAAACGAGGGCGCCACGCTGGAGCGGGCGTATCGGCTGGCCGCGCTCGTGATCTGGCCGAAACGGGCGACTGTCGAGCTCCTCGCCGGGGAAGGCATCGACGGCGCCGTGGCGTGGGTGGAGGAACGGGTCGGCGCCGACGACGAGGTCGGTCACGGCCTGATCTCCCGCCTGATCGATGCCTGGCCGGCGCCGGCCGAGCACTGGAGCAAACCGGACCGGGACAGTCTCGGTCGTCGCCGGATGCTCGGCCTCCTCGCTCGCCACGACGACTCCGCACTCTGCCTGCGCTTTCTCCGGGAGATCCTCGGGGGGCGTTACGACGGCGGCGAGAACGCGATGCTGCCGGAGGCCCTGGCCGTCGCCGGACCCGACGGTTCCAGGGAGTTCTTGGTGGAGTTCGTGTACGCGCGCTTCCGCACTCGACCCGACGCCATGCTCGAGTTGATGCGGTGCGTGGACGAATTGCCTGGCTCGGGGTGGCCGGATACGGCTCGGGACAGCGTCGAGGCGGCGCTTTCGGCGTTGCCGGACGTACTTGAGGCCGCCACGGCGACCGAGGACTCGCCGTGGCGGCCCGTTACGCCGCGCAAGGCGATATCCGCCAAGGGCCTGCGCGACCTGTTCGCGCTGGCCTGGCGCCATCGGCTCGCGGAGCAGGCCGCGACCGCCGCCGCCGCGGTCGTCGAGCGCCCGCGGGCGGTCACGGCGGAGAGAACCATCCCCAAGGCACTGGAGTCGCTCGGCGGGGAGGCCGGGTTCACGCGGTCCGAAGCGTACCTGACGCTGTGGCGCCATGCCGCGGAAGCTTTGCTGGGACGTAGCGCGCGACCGCCGGAGGCGCCCCGCGATTGGGCGCAGGCCGTTCGGCTCAGCTGCGACTGCGAACACTGCACGCGGCTCGAAGCGTTCTGCGCGGACCCCGTCGAGCGCGTCGGACGCTTCCCGCTACGCGCGGACCTGCGCCGGCATCTGCACCAGCAGATCGACGGCCACCGACTCGACATGGATCACGAGACCGAACGGCGCGGACGGCCCTACACGCTCGTCTGCACCAAGAACCATGCGAGCCATGAACGCCGCCTCAAGGAGTATGGGCAGGACGTCAGGTGGATGCGCGCTTTGGCGGATCTTCCTCCCGCAGGCGACGATCCGGCAGCCGTTCAGATGCGACGCTTGCAGGAGGCGCTGGTAGCCGCCAGAGGCTGATCTCGGACGACGGATCCTTGAAGCGGGAAGCGACGGCCCGCAGTCGCGGCGGTACACCCTCGTCCTTGTCCCGTCTCGGATGGTTACCTATGATCGGGGCACGATGGACGCCATCGCCTTCGACACCCACCGCTTCGTCGAGCGCCTGACGGAGAGCGGCTTCACCGAGAAGCAGGCCGAAACCCTGGCCGAAGAACAGGTGGCGCTGCTCAACTCCAACCTGGCGACCAAAGCGGATGTTGCGGCGCTCCAAGCGGATATCGCGGCGCTGAAGGCCGAGCTTCTGAAATGGATGACCGGTGCGCTGATCGCCCAGGGAGGGTTGATTGTCGCCCTGGTCAAACTTCTCTGAGTCTGAACGGGAGCCTGTTGGCCCTGAGACACCCCGGCGCGCGGGGCCCGGTCACCCGGCGTCGAACACCGCCGACACGTCCACCGCCAGGTCCGGGAGAACCGCTCCCCGGGCGCTCTCGCCACGAGCGAACGCCCCCTTTTCGACGTACCGCGAGCCCTGGAGCACGAGCACGGAAATCGTCTCGCCGAGGGGATTGACGACCCAGTACTCCGGGATGCCTGCTTCAGCGTAGTCTTCCCGCTTGACGCGCAAGTCCCGCGCCGGATCGTCCGCGCTCACGATCTCCATGACCAGATCCGCGCCGAGCCAATAGGTGTCCTGGCTGCGCGGGTCGGCGGCGTCGAGGAGGAGCATGAGATCCGGTTCGCGGAACTTCCCTTCCCGAACCCGAAGCCGCAGGGGTGCGTAGAACACGGCCCCGCCGACGCCGCGAACGGCTTCCAGCAGGTGGAGCAGCAAATGCAAGGAGATGGCCTGATGGCGTCGCGTGGGCATCGGCAGTATCTCGATGCGACCGTCGGTGAACTCAATGAGGCGTCTCGATGCGCCGGACACGGCCAAGTACTGCTCTTCCGTCCACAGCCCCTGCAGCACATCGGCATCCGCCAGTTTGCAGTCGTCCGTAGCGACTACGCAGGGACCCGTGATTGCGGGCGCTTCGTTCATGTCCCGGCCGTGCCGTCGGTACCTGGAACCACGCACATTGTCGGCATGCCGCCCGAGGCTGTCAAAGCGCTGGCGCTGGAAGGGTGCGCGTCAAAACCGCCGTGGCATTCCCGGGGCTGCCCACGGCCGAATCGCCGTCGCCGCGACGCGGGGCGGTTTCGCATGCCGTGTTCGCGCACGATGCCTCCGAGCGACGCGGGGGCCCCTCGCGACGGTCGGCTGGGCGGCCCCGGGAACTTCACGGCAAACTACGGGACCGGCTATGAACGGTGCCTGACGCTCGTGCGCACCGGCCGCGTGATCGCGGTGGCCAACGTCTACCTCCCGGAGCGCGTCGGTACTTGGTAGTCGGGTTAGGCGAACGTGAAGGTTGCCGAAGTGCACGGCCGGACTCGACCGCTTCACGCAGAGCCTCGCCCCCGCCCATCGCGAATCGGGGACCGGGCCGATGCCCGCCCTCATCGTCGAGTTGCCGGTGGAGGCGGCCGAGGAAACCACGCGCGTTCCCGGCGTCGCCTCGAAGGGAAGATCGCCGAAGGCGTACGGGTGTTCAACGCCGCAGACGAGCAGACGGCGCTCGGGGGCCGCGCGGTCGCCCGCCGACGAGACGGGAGGGCCTGAAGCGGAATCAGGCGCGCGCGCCGACCTCCATCATCGCGTCGATCATCCCGTCGAGGTACATGTCGGGCATCTCATGGCCGGCGCCCTCGAGCGTCAGGAACGCCGCGCCGGGGATCGTCTCCGCCAGCGCGACGCCATGCGCATACGGCAGGATCGGGTCCTCCGTGCCGTGCACGACCAGGGTCGGGACGTCGATATCCTTCAACAGCGGCCGGCGGTCCGGAGGCGAACTCATGCCGATCGCGATGCCGTGGTTGTTCATCGCGGCGAAGTCCTTGGCGCGGTCCACCTCGCGCGTCGCGATGTCGCGCTGACGCTCCTCGTTGAACGGCTCCGCGCTCCCGGCGAGGCGGCGGAACATCTCGATGCGCATGGCGATCTTCTCTTCCCGGGTCTCGACGGGCGCCGCCATCATCGCGAAGGTCTCCGCTATCCACTCGGGATCGGGACCCGGCAGATCGTCGCTGCCGAGTTCCGGCTGCGCCCCGCCACCCGAGAGCGGCGAGGACATGATGATGGTCGCGCTCCGGATGCGGTCGCGGTGCTGGAGCGCGAGGGCCTGCACGATCATGCCGCCCATGGAGGCGCCGGCCACGTCCGCGGTCGCTATGCCGTACGCGTCCAGGACGCCGACGGCGTCCGCGGCCATGTCGTCGAGGGTATAGGGCGGCGCACCCACCTCGAAGCAGGTCGACTGGCCGGTGTCGCGGTTGTCGTAGCGGATTACGTACCGCCCGCGGTCGACGATCGCCTGCACGAGGTTCTCGTGCCAGTAGATGCCCTGCGCGCTGGCGCCCATGATGAGGAGCAGCGGCGGATCCGCCGGGTCGCCGAAGTCCTCCGTCCAGATGTCGATACCGTTCGCACGCACGATCTTCTCAGCCATGTCGCCAAGCCTTCCGTTCCAGGATGCGGCGTTTATACAACGGGAGCCTTCAGCCGGGGAGCGCGAGGGGCTTGCCCCTCGCAGAATAGCGCGCCTTGCCTTGGCCGCGCCTGGCGTGATGAGCTTGGCGGCGCCATGCCAGCCTCCCAGCGAGCCTCTGCTTCCCAAGCCACAGCCCGGTTCCCCGGCCCCGAAGGCCTGACCGACCGTGTCCGCGCCCTCGTACCGCTCATCGGGGAACACGCCGCGCAGGCCGAGGCGGACCGCAAGCCCGTGGACGAGGTGATCGAGGCCCTCGAGCGGAGCGGCGTGTTCAAGTCCTTCGTCCCGCGCCGCTTCGGCGGCTACGAGATCGACAACGCGTCCTTCGTCGACATCGGCATCGCCATCGGCGAGGCGTGCACGTCCACGGGCTGGGTCACCACCTTCTGCATGGAACACAACTGGATGCTGGCGCAGTTCCCGCCGGAGACGCAGGAAGCGATCTTCGCGGAGCTTCCCTACATCATCGCGCCCGCGAGCATCACGCCGAGCGGCGTCGCCGAGAAGGTCGATCGCGGCTTCGTGCTCAACGGCCGCTGGGGTTGGGCCACCGGGGTGATGCACGCCAATTGGGTGCTGCTGAACGGCATGGTCGCGGGCGACGGCCCTCCCGACCCCAGGCTGTTCCTCGCCCCGATCGAAGACATCCGCGTCGAGGACACCTGGTTCGCCGACGGCATGGAGGGGACGGGCAGCAACGACATGGTCGCCGAGGACCTCTTCGTTCCCGAGGCGCGCAGCGAGAGCCTGCTGCGCATGGTGGTGGGCCGGGGCTCGGGCACGGCGCAGAACGACTCCCCCAGGTTCCGCCACCCGATGCTGCCCCTGCTTTGTCTCGCCGCCGCGAGCCCCGCGATCGGCGCGGCGAAGGCTGCGCTCGCCCTGTTCCGGGGACGCCTCGGCGGGCGGAAGCTGTATGCGACCCGGACGCCGCAGGCCGAGCGGCAGAGTGCGCAGGTCCTGCTCGGCAACGCGACGGTGCGGGTCGAGGGGGCGGAGACGCTGGTGCGCGCGGTCGGCGACGCACTCGACCGTTGGGGCCACGGCGACGAACTCTGCCCGCCGGAGGAACGGGCGCGTCTGCGCCTGCAGGTCGCGCACGCCGTCCAGACCTGCCGGAACGTGGCGCAGGACCTGATGCAGGCCAGCGGCGCCGGCGCGCACATGCGGTCCCACCCGATGCAACGCATCGTCCGGGACCTCAACACCCTGTCGTGCCACACCGTGTTCGACCTCGACGTCGGCGGGGAGAACTACGGACGGCTGCTGCTCGGCATGGATCCGGCATCGCCGGTCTGATCGTGAAGCTCCTGCACATCGAAGCGAGTCCGCGGAAGGAAGCCTCGGCTTCGAGCCGCGTGGCCGATGCCTTCGTGACCGCATACCGTCGCCTCCACCCCGAGCATGTCATCGAGCGCCTGGCGCTCTTCGAGGAGCCGTTGCCAGCGTTCGGAGCCGAAGGGGCGGAGCAGAAGACCGACCAGGTCCTCGACCTCGTGCGCGGCGGCGGCGGCATCGAGGCGACCGGCGAGTGGGCCGGCGTCATGCGGGAGGTGGAGCGCCTCGCGAGTGCCGACAAGGTGCTGCTGTCCGCGCCGATGTGGAACTTCTCGATCCCCTACCCGCTCAAGCACTACATCGACCTGATCTGCCAGCCCGGGCTCACCTTCCGCGTCGACGCGCACGGCTACGCCGGCCTGGTCACCGGCAAGCCGCTACAGCTCGTGCTCGCGAGCGGGGGCTCGTACCCGGCGGGCTTCCCGCTGGAAACCCACGGCACCGCCACGGACTTCCAGCGCCCCTACCTGGAACACGTTGCGCGCTTCATCGGCTTCGAGGACATTCGCGCGATCCGGATCGAGCGGACCGGCGCGTTGCTCCCGGACGCGCTGGAGGAACTGCTCGCCCGGCGGTGCGAGGAAGCCGCCGAAGCCGCCGCGACTTTCTAGGGTTCGCCCCTGAGGAGAGAGACATGACCCGACTCGACGACAAGGTCGCCCTGATCACCGGGGCCGCCAGCGGCATGGGCGCCGCCACCGCGCGGATGTTCGCCGCCGAGGGCGCGCGTGTGCTGATCGCGGACCTGCAGGAGGAGGCCGGCCGCGCCCTTGCGGACGAACTCGGCGACGCCGGCCTGTTCGAGCGGTGCGACGTCAGTATCGAGGAGGACGTCGCGAACGCCGTGACGCGGGCCGAAACGCAGTGGGGCCGCCTCGACTGCATCTTCAACAACGCCGGCTTCGGCGGCGCGATCGGACCCGTGGACGAAACCTCCACCGACGACTTCGACATCACGATGGACGTCCTCGTGAAGGGCGTGTTCTTCGGCATGAAGCACGCCGCGCCCATCATGAAGCGACAACGCTCCGGGTCGATCATCAGCACGGCGTCCGTCGCCGCGCGCACGGGCGGCTGGTCGCCGCACGCCTACAGCGCGGCCAAGGCCGCCGTGATCGCCCTCACGCGCTCTGTCGCGCTCGAGATGGCCGAGTGGAGCGTCCGGGTCAACAGCATCTCTCCAGGCGTCATCGAGACGCCCCTCGCCGTCGGTCGGGGATTCACGCCGGAGGCGATCGAGCGTTTCCGGAGCGAGAACACCGAAGCGCAGCCCCTCGCCCGGGTCGGGGCGCCGGACGACATCGCCCACTGCGCACTCTGGCTCGCGAGCGACGAGTCCACCTTCGTCACGGGGCAGGACATCGTGGTTGACGGCGGTTTCTCCGCCGGCCGCTCCTGGCGTCGGCAGCCGCCTTGGATGCGGCAGCCGCACCCGCTCAAGGTGTACCGGCCGCCGGGTCGGTGACGCGGGCAGAAGGGTCGGCAGCGCCGGGGACCTGCGGCACACGTGCCATAATCGCCTCCGACCGAAGGGTAGGAGACAGTTCCGGGCGAAGCGGCTGCGGGCGGCGGGTTATGGTGCCCGTTCGCAAGCGGGGCCAGACCGGATGTGGCGAGATGCTCAACCGAGTACAACTCGAGAACTTCAAGGCTTGGCGGGAAGCCGACATCCTGCTGGGCAGGGTTACGGGATTCTTCGGCGCGAACAGCGCCGGGAAAAGCAGTCTGCTCCAGTTTCTCCTGCTGCTCAAGCAGACCAGGAATGCGACGGACAGAGGATTGGTGCTCGACTTCGGCGGGCCGACGGATCTCGTCAATCTCGGCACCTTCGAGGATGCCGTGCATGGCCACGATCTGGACCGGCGCATCCGATGGACTCTCGAGTGGAAACCGAGGGCAGGCCCACGCGGAGGGGTGTCGGACCGATTCGGCTCCGACGGTCCCTTGCGTACGCGGTGCGAGGTCGGCGTGCGGGGCGTGCGGTTGCCGCAGCCCGACCCTTGGGTCGCCGAACTCGGTTACGGGCGCGGCGATGTCAGCTACCAGCTTCGGCCGAAGGAGGGCTCGGAGACAAAGTTCGAGCTTGTGTCGGACGGCGGAGGCTTCGCGTTCCAACGGAACGTCGGTCGTGCGTGGCCTCTCCCCAGACCAGTCAAGACGCACCTGTTCCCCAGCGAGATAAGAAGCTATTTCCAGAACGCGGGCTTTCTCGGTGACTTCGAGCTCGAGTACGAGAACCTGATGGACTCCATCTACTACCTGGGGCCGCTGCGGGAGTATCCGAAGCGCGAGTACCACTGGGGCGGGTCCAGCCCGGAGGACGTCGGTCGCCGGGGCGAGAACACGCTGGACGCGATCCTCGCCGCGACTCGCGATCTGCAGACGCGTAGCCTGGGCTACCGCAGGAGGAAAAAGCCCTTTCAGGAGATGATCGCGTACTGGCTGCGGGAGCTGGGCCTGATACACGAATTCCGGCTGGAAGAGATCGCGCAGGGTACCAACCTGTGGCGCGCCCAGGTCCGAACCTCCGCTTCAGCGGTACAAACCGGCTTGGCAGACGTGGGCTTCGGCGTCTCCCAGGTTCTCCCCGCGCTCGTCCTGCTTTATTACGTGCCGGAGGGCGCAACCGTCCTGATGGAGCAGCCCGAGATACATCTCCATCCGGCCGTACAGAGCGGGCTCGCGGACGTCATGCTCAAGGTCGCTCAGACCCGAAACGTGCAGATCGTCCTAGAGAGCCACAGCGAGCATCTCCTGCGGCGTCTACAGAGACGCGTCGCAGAGGGTAGCGCGGCAGTTGACGAGGTGAAGCTGTACTTCGTGTCAACGCGAAACGGCGTAGCCCATGTCTCCGACCTCGCGCTGAACCGCTATGGCGAGGTGGAGAACTGGCCCGAAGGCTTCTTCGGCGACGAGATCGGGGAAGTCGCTGCAATCGCGAGGGCCGGCTTGACGCGAAGGATCGAGGAGCAGGCCGGATGAGCCTGGTTGTCGTGGACACCAACGTCGGCATCGCGGCAAACGGCGATGCAGATGTCGACCCGGCGTGCCAACGGGCCTGCGTGGACATGCTGGAGGACGCGATGAAGAACCGTATAGTCGCGGTGGACGACGGCGGTCGCATTTTCCAGGAGTATCAATCCCGCTTCCGTTTCGTCGGCGGGCCCGGTCTAGGAGACGTGTTCTTCAAGCACGTGCACGACCTCCAGCATCGCGGAGAAAGGGTTCGCAGATTCCCGATCACACCTTCGGCGGACGAAAGCCGCGGGTTCGAGGAACTGCCGAAGAACACCTTCGACCCGTCGGATCGGAAGTTCCTCGCTGTGGCAGTCGTCGCGAAGGCGGCGGTCGTCAACGCCACGGACAGCGATTGGGGAAAGGCTCGCGACCTGATGGGCGAGCTGGGTGTGGAAGTCGAGGAACTCTGCCCGCACTTGCCCAAGATTCACGCATCGTACGCTGGCGCAGGTGCGTCCTAGCGGCAAAGGCAACCGTGGTCGCCCTAAAGTATCCAGCGACGCCATACTGGCCCTACTCGCCCGCGATCGGGCGTGACGAACGCGTGCATCCTGCGCCAAAGAGATTCGTCGGGCCGCGGGTAGTCGCGACCGAGAAGCTGGACGGGACGAACACGCTGATTCACCAAGGCCAGGTGTACACGCGCAGCGTCTCCGCGCCGTCCGAGGCGAAGTGGATGGCGATGGTGAAGAAGCACCATGCGTGGAAGGTACGCGGGACGGATGCCTACCTTTACGGCGAGAACATCTACGCGGTACACAGCATCGAATACGGGCCGGTTCGCGAGCGCGAGACCTTCTACGCGTTCGCTCTCCGAGACGAACGGGGTGTGTTCGCGTCCTTCGGGGACCTAGAAGCCTACGCCGCGGCGAAGGACATTCCGATGGTCCCCGTGCTCTACCGCGGGCGCTTCGCGACGATCAAGGAGATTCGGGATTTCCTCGAGCGCGCTCACGAGCAGCCGTCGTCGCTCGGAGGGGCGCGGGAGGGCGTGGTGCTACGGCTGGAAGCAGGTTTCCCCGGGTCGGACTTCGCCGGGAACGTGTGCAAGAGCGTGCGGCGTGGCCATGTGCAGGCGGACGAGCATTGGACTCGTAACTGGCAGCCTTGCGCGATCACACCACGCGGCACCACGGCGTAGGTCGTAGCGCTCGCAAGTTGCGGACTCGCAAGTTGCAGAAGAGCGTAGTCCGACGAAACCCTCCACGCTCGCCGTTCGTCGCGGGCTGCGGCGGTCACGCTTCCGGCCGCCGCGACTTGGCGAAAAGTGCGTTCAGCTCCAGGCGCCGAGGATCGCGCCCATGATGAGGCTGAGCACCACGCGGTAGCCGGCCGTGATCGTCCACAGCCGCATGCCTGTGCCGCTGTGCGCAGCGTCGGAAGCGGTCGACGCGGCGATGAAGCCGACGCCCACGGCGAGGCCCATCAACAGACCGCCGCCCAGGCTATCGATGCCGAGTCCCTGCATCAGCAGCGCCATCACGACGCAGGTCAAGAGCGCCGCGAAGAAGCTGACGACGAAGGGCATCGGCGGCGTGGGCAGTTCCTCGGCGGACTTGCCGATCGCCTCCATCCAGGGCTTGGCGAAGAGCGGTCCGTACCACAGTCCGCCCAGGGCGAACGCGGCCACGGTCGCGACCAGGATCGCCCACCAGTTGAGTGCCGCAAGATCGAGCATGGCTGCAACCTCCCTGTCCATCTGGGTCGTCCGGGCCGCAAGGGCCCGAGCACGCCGATGGTAACATCGCGCGCTCGCCAGCCTGCTGCCGGAGCGCCATGCAAACGGACCATTTCGACGTCGTCATCGTGGGGGCCGGACTGTCCGGCATCGGCGCCGCGTGCCACCTCAGGCGCAAGTGCCCGACGAAAAGCTTCGTGCTTCTCGACCGCCGCGACGCCATCGGCGGAACCTGGGACATCTTCCGCTACCCGGGCGTCCGCTCGGACAGCGACATGCACACCCTCGGCTACGACTTCAAGCCCTGGAAGGCCGCGAAGGCCATCGCGGACGGTCCAGCGATCCTCGACTATGTCCGTGAGACCGCCGTAGAGAACGACGTCGAGCGCCACATCCGCTTCCACCACCTCGTCGAGGGCGCGTCCTGGGACAGCGCGTCCTGCCGCTGGACCGTCACGGCGCGCCGGACCGATGTCGGCGACACGGCCTCCTTCACCTGCAACTTCCTCTACATGTGCGCCGGGTACTACAGCTACGAGGGCGGCCACCTGCCCGAGTTCCCCGGCATCGAGGAGTACCGCGGCACCGTCGTGCACCCGCAGGCGTGGCCGGAGGACCTCGACTACCGGGACAAGCGCGTGGTGGTGATCGGCAGCGGCGCCACGGCGATGACGCTCGTGCCGGCCATGGCCGAGAACGGCGCGCAGGTCGCGATGGTGCAGCGCTCGCCGACCTATGTGGTCTCCCGGCCCGACGAGGACGCGATCGCGAACCGGCTGCGCAGTTGGCTGCCGGAACGCCTCGCCTACGCCATCACGCGCTGGAAGAACGTAACGCTGGGGCGTTTCTTCTATCACAACACCCGCGTGCGCCCGGAGCGGGTGAAGGCCATGCTGCTCAAGGGCGTTCGCGCCGCCCTCGGTCCGGACTACGACGTCGAGACCCACTTCACGCCGCGTTACAACCCGTGGGACCAGCGGCTCTGCCTGATCCCGAACGCCGACCTCTTCCGCACCATCAACTCCGGGGCGGTGGAGGTGGTGACGGACACCATCGACACGTTCACGGAGGGCGGCCTGCGCCTCGGTTCAGGGCGCGAACTCCCCGCCGACATCGTCGTCACGGCCACCGGCCTGCGCCTGGTCGCAGTCGGGAACGTCGCCTTCGAGGTCGACGGCGAGCCGGTCCGCTTCCCGGACACCGTCGCCTACAAGGGCACGATGTACTCGGGCGTTCCCAACCTCGCCTCCACCTTCGGCTACATCAACGCCTCCTGGACGCTGCGCGCCGACCTGATCGCGCGATTCGTCTGCAAGGTCCTCAACCACATGGACGCGACGGGCACGCGCCGGTGCACGCCGCGCCTGCGGGAGGAAGACCGGGACATGGCGCTCAGGCCCTTCGTAGACGACTTCTCGTCCGGCTATTTCGCTCGCGCCCTGCACCTGTTGCCGAAGCAGGGCGACCGGGATCCATGGCGGAACACGCAGAACTACGCCTACGAACGCAAGCTGATCGGGCGGGCGCGGCTCGACGACGGCGCCCTGGTGTTCGAACGTCCGGCGGAACCGGCCGCGGCGGCGGACCCCGACCTGCAGCGCGTCGCCGCCGGGGGCTGACGGCCCGGGGGCAGCGCAGATGCCGTACATCGCCGGACGCGTCGTACATGACGCCGACTCGCACGTCATGGAGACCGCGGGGTGGCTCGACGATTTCGGGACCGCGCGCGTTCGCGAAACATTCAACGCCCGCATGCGCCAGCGCGAACTGGCGGCCATCGTGGCGCAGCACGACGACCCCGCCTATCGCGCCCGCGACGTCGACGAGATCATGGCGCGCAAGAACTACCACGCGACGGGCGCCACGCGCCGCGCGGACCGCCCGCTCGCCCTCGACCTGATCGGCGTCGCGAGCCAACTCGTCTTCCCCACCTCTCCCAACGTCTGGCTCGAGGGACTCGAGCACGGGGACGACCCGGACCTCCTGTACGGCGCCGCGAGCGCCACGAATCGGGCCCAGGTCGCGTTCTGCTCGGTCGACCCGCGCCTGCTCCCGGTGGGTTACGTGCCCCTCGCCGACCTCGAGCGCGCGCCGCGCGCCGCCGCCGAGGCACTCGAGCTGGGTTGCGCCGCGCTCCTGATCCCGTGGGCGTGTCCGAAGGCGCACGCCACGAGCCACGTCGCGCTGGATGCGGTGTGGGCGCAGGCCGCGGAAGCCGGGGCGCCGATCCTGCTGCACGTCGGCAACGCGGACCGCGTACTGCCGCCGGCCCACGCGAACAACGGCTTGCCTCGCGTGCCGGACTTTCATGGCGGCGAAGAGAACTTCCGCTCCATCTCCTACATGGCGATCCCCCACGGACCCATGCAAGCGCTGTCGATGTTGATCCTCGACGGCGTCCTCGACCGGTTCGAGGCACTGAAGGTCGGGGTGATCGAACTGGGCGCGGTCTGGGTGCCCGGCTTCATGCGCCAGCTCGACGCGGCGTTCGAGGCGTTCGCGCGCCACGAGCAGCGGCTGCAGGGACTCAGCCTCAAGCCCAGCGAGTACGTACGGCGGCAGGTCCGCGTCACGCCCTACCCCACCGAGCCGGCTGGCTGGATCATCGAGCAGTCGGGACCCGAGATATGCATGTTCTCGTCGGACTACCCGCACGTCGAGGGCGGCCGCAACCCGATGGGCCGGTTCGAGAAGTCCACCGCTGCCGCGAGCGACGCGGATCGCGAGCGCTTCTTCCGGGGGAACTTCGAGGACCTGATGGGACCCGCGGTCGCCGCACTCTGAGCGCCCGGGATGGCATGCCATAGAATGCAGCGCCATCCCCCGACACCCGAAGGAGTCCCCATGGAAGTCCACGGTCTCTGCGACCCGCGTTTCGCGCGCGTGCGCGAAGTCTTCGAGCGCAACTTCGAGGAGCACGGCGATGTCGGCGCGACTTTCGCCGCCACGGTCGAGGGCGAGTTCGTCGTCGACCTGTGGGCCGGCCACGCCGACCTCGCCCGCACGCGAGCGTGGGAGGAGGACACCATCGTCAACGTCTACTCGACCACCAAGACGATGTCGTTCCTCTGCGGACTCCTGCTCGCGGACCGGGGCCGGCTCGACTTCCACGCGAAGGTGACCGACTACTGGCCGGAGTACGGGCAGAACGGCAAAGAGAACACGGAGGTCCGACACTTCTTCAGCCACGCCGCGGGCGTGCCCGGATTCGATCCGTACCTGACGAGCCCCGAAGAGCTTTACGACTGGCAGGGCTGCGTCGACAACCTGGCCGCCCAGGCGCCGTGGTGGGAGCCGGGCAGCCAGAGCGGCTACCACGCCATCACCCAGGGCTTCCTGATCGGCGAACTGGTCCGCCGGATAGACGGCCGCACGCTCGGCACGTACTTCCGGGAGGAGATTGCCGAGCCTTTGGGAGCCGACTTCCACATCGGCATGGCGCCCGAGCACTTCGGGCGCGTCGCCGAGATGATTCCGGACACGGGCCCGGTCGACCCGGCTTTCGGGGAACCGGACCCTGACTCGATCACCGGGCGGGTATTCGCGGGTGCTCCAGCCGATACGAACGCCGTCAACACCGACGGCTGGCGCCAGGCCGAGTTGCCGGCGGCGGGAGGCCACGGCAACGCCCGCGCCGTGGTGCGCGCGCAGACGCCCGTTGCCAACGGCGGCTCGGCCTTCGGCGTGGACCTGCTGTCGCCCGACGGCTGCCGGGTCATCCAGGAGGAGCAGACAGACGGGCCGGACGCCGTGCTCATGATGCCGGTGAAGTACGGCATGGGCTACGCGTTCCCCAACGAGACGATGCCCATGTCGCCCAACGAACGCGCCATGTTCTGGGGCGGCGCCGGCGGCTCCACGATCGTCGTCGACCAGGACGCCCACGTCTGCCTGTCCTACGTGATGAACCAGATGAAGAACGCGCTGATCGGCGACCAGCGGGGCGGCAGCCTGGGTCGAGCGTTCTACGAGGCCCTGTGAAGAGCGGAGGAGGAACTACGCAATGAGCGGCAAACGACTGACGGGCAAGGTCGCCTGGGTCACGGGGTCGTCCCGCGGCATTGGCCGGGTAGTGGCGGCTCACCTGGCGAGCCTCGGAGCGCGCGTGGTGGTCCACGGTACGACGCCGACGTCCACGCGACAGTTGAACGAGGCGGACTCGCTCGACGCGGTTGCCACGGAGATCGCCGATGCCCACGGGGTGGAGGCGCTGGCCGTGCACGGCGACCTGACGTCGGAGCAAGTGGTGGACGATCTCCACACGCGGATCGTCGAACGCTTTGGCCACGTCGACATCCTGATCAACAACGCCGGCGGCGACATCGGCGTGCGGGGCGTGACCGCGGAGAACGCCGGCAAGCCCCTCGTCAACGACGCGGTCGAGATCCCGATGGAGGACGTACGCATCATCCTCGACCGGAACCTCATGACCTGCATCCTCGTATCCCGGGCGGTCGTCCCGTCGATGATCGAGCGGGAGCAGGGCCGGATCGTCACCATCGGCAGCATCGCGGGTCTCTCGGGACACCGCCGCGAAGTGATCTACGCGACGGCCAAGGCCGCCGCGCACGAGTACACGCGCTGCCTCGCCGCGCAGCTCCGGCCGCACGGCGTGAACGCGAACGTACTGGCGCCCGGAGAGATCATCACGCCCCGCTTCATGGCCAGCCGGCCGACCCGCGAGGAGCGCATGGTCCGCGAGGGTCCGCTGACGCGCTACGGCTGGCCGGAAGAGGTGGCGAAAGCGGTCGAGTTCCTGGTCACGGAGGACGGTTCGTACATCACGGGACAGGTGCTGCGGATCGACGGGGGCGCGCAGATCTTCCCGAGCTGAGACTCCTCTCGCCGGCCGGCAAGGGTTCGCAGCACTGACCGGCCACGGGCCCTGCGCAACGCGTCGTTCATTGGGAGATCGCCATGCAGTACACCAAACTGGGCAACTCGGGCCTCGAAGTCTCCAGAATCTGCCTGGGGTGCATGAGCTTCGGCGAGTCCTCCCCGGGGGCGCACGACTGGAGCCTTGACGAAGCGGCCAGCCGCCCCATCCTCGAACGTGCGCTCGATCTCGGCATCAACTTCTTCGACACGGCCAATGCCTATTCGCTGGGGTCGAGCGAGGAGATCGTCGGCCGCGCCCTGCGCGACATGGCCAACCGCGACGAGGTGGTGATCGCCACCAAGGTCTACTTCCCGATGCACAGCGGACGCAACGCGCGCGGGCTTTCCCGCAAGGCCATCATGACCGGGGTCGAGGCATCCCTGCGCCGGCTGGGCACCGACTACATCGATCTCTACCAGATTCACCGCTGGGACGGCCGAACCCCCATCGAGGAGACCCTCGGCGCCCTGCACGACACCGTCGCCTCCGGCAAGGTCCGCTACATCGGCGCCTCGTCCATGTGGGCGTGGCAACTCAGCAAGGCGCTCTACACCAGCGAGATGCGCGCGCTCTCCCGGTTCATCAGCATGCAGAACCAGTACAGCCTGCTGCAGCGCGAGGATGAGCGCGAAATGCACCCGCTCTGTGCCGATCAAGGCGTTGGAACGATCCCCTGGAGCCCGCTGGCACGCGGTCTCCTGACCCGAAGCTGGGACGAGACGACGCGGCGGTCCGAGAGCGATCCCCTGATCGAAGTACGCTTCGACGAGCCCAGGGACCGACCCATCGTGGAGCGCGTCGGAGAGGTCGCGCGCGAGAAGGGCGTCCCGCGGTCCAACATCGCGTTGGCCTGGGTGCTGGCCAATCCCGTGGTCGCGGCGCCGATCGTCGGCGTCACGAAAACGAGCCACCTCGAAGAGGCGGTGGCAGCGCTCGAGGTCGAACTGACGGTCGAAGAGAAGCAACGGCTCGAAGAGGTGTACACGCCTCGCGACAATCGGTTCTGAGGCGCTCGGAGCGTGGCAACGGCACCCTCCCCGGCCCGATTTCGGGAGTCGGGGCGTGGTGCGGGAAGCCGCTGCTTCCCGCGCCAGTCGATCACCAGAAGCGGATTTCGCTCACCGCGTCGAAGACCGCGTCCGCGGAGACGAGCGCCAGGCCCTCCAGGGTAGCCTGCGCCAGCAGGATGCGGTCCCAGGGGTCGCCGTGCTCCCAGTCGAGTCTTGCCGCGTGGATCAGGTGTGCGGCGGTGATGGCAAGTTCGGGGAAGCCGGCTGCCCCGACGGACTCGGGAAGCGCCAGTGCGACCGCGGACATGCGCCCTCGGGCGGCCTTGAAGACCAGTTCGTAGAGGCTGGCCGGGCTGTAGTAGACATCGTTGGCGTCGTCGAGAATCGCCGACCGCGCCCGCACCGACAGCCTCGGGTTGTCGGAGAGCACCCAGAAAAGCGCATGGCTGTCCAGCAGGAGACGCACCGGGCCCGATCAGCTCCGGTGGATGCCGAGCACATCCGTCGTGGCGCCCTCGAGCGCGGCCTGTTCCCGGGGCGATAGCGGGGCGTCAACGGCCGCCGAGAGCGCCTCCAGTTCCTCCGCGCCAATCATGCTCTTCAGGGTGCCGAGGCGGCGCGCCGGCGGGCGTGCCGCAGGCACCAGCCTGGCGACCGGTGTTCCCGCCCGGGAGATCAGTACCTGCTCCCCCCGCTCGACGCGGCCGATCATCTCGGCGAGCCGTGCGCGGAACTCGCTGACGGTCACCGCCGCGTGCCTCCTGGTTTGCATTCCATCAGCCATCTTTGCGGAGGAGGTCTTTGCCGTCTGCAACGATGGCACACTACCCGAAGGTACAATGCTTGTACATGTCTTGTACAAGCGGGCCGCTCACGTTCCGCGAACACGGGAGGCGGCCCGGCCCGAAAGTACGAGGCCCCGACTCAATCCGGCTCGACGCCAAGCGCCCGCAGACGTTCCTCAAGATGCCGAAGCCGGGAGGCGGCCTCTTGGTGCGTCGCGATGTCGACGCCGCGATCCAGGTCATGGAAGCGGACCAGTTCCTTCTCCGCGCGCAGCGTGAGGCCCAGAACCGCGCTCGGGATCTCCCTGCGCCCGTCGCGCACCCGTTCGGCAATGGAACGATAGCGGCCATCGTCGAGGGATAGTCCCTGCAGCGCAGGCTGGAAGAACTCGCCCCGGGGATCGAAACGCCAGTACTCCGTGACGCCAAGCCGCTCGTACAGGGCCCGCTTGCGGCCCACGTCGTCCCGCCAGGTACGCGGCGACGCCACCTCCATGACGAAGTCCGGCGCCGTGCCCTCGTCCCAGACCTTGTAGACCATACGCTTGTGCTTCGGCACGCCGAAAACGACGCAGACGTCCGGCGCCACCGACTGCCGCGGGTCCCCCTCGACGTAGTAGAGGAGCATGTCGCCGAAGACATACACGTCTGGGCGTTCGGAAAAGTGGACCCGCAAAGCATCGACCGCCCCCAGAATCGCGGTGAACTGCCAGTCGTTGTCAGCCAACGGCTGGCCGTCCGAGTCGGGGTAGTAGATCTCGTCCGGGCCAAGTGAGCTTGGAGACATGTGGGGCTACTCCGTTGCGCCAGTGCCCCGCCGCCGGTCCGAGGCACCGTGGCACGCGGGCTTGCACCGGTCCAAACGCAGGCGGTCGGCGGCGAAGATGGCCAGACGCGGCGCGCCTATCGACTCACCGGAGGCGGCGTCCGCTGGTCGAGTTCCTCGGCAGCAGCCACGCGACAAACATCGCCAGCCCAAGGGTTCCGGCTTCGACGGGGCGAGCGTCTGGCGGCCAGCCATTCGGTTAGAGTTAGACTTCGAGTCGCTGGGCCCACGGCGTCATCGTTCGCCCATGGAAGGAAACCCGAAACAGCGGAGCAAGGAGGTCCGGGTGAGCAACGCCGAAGGGAAGCTGATTTTGGCGATGTCACAACTGGAACGCGTACGGATGGCATGGGACCCACCGGATTGGGCCGACCATTCGCACTACGGGTTTCATGCCTTGGAGAACGCCGTGGACGCCGCTTGCCTGCATCTGGGAAGACCAGTCGAAAGAACTCATCCGGCACGGCAAGAGGCGGCCCAATGGCTACATGACGCGCATGATTTCGACGACGTGTCGGAGTTGCTGCAGGACCTGAACGAAACTCCGAAGAGCGAATCGTACGGAGATGTCGAAGCACCCGAACTCGATGCGGAAGAGACGGTGACGGAAATCGAGACGTTTGTGGACGCAGTTGAGGCGCTCCTCGGAACGTAGAAGGATGGAGCAATACGCCACGGTCGACAGTTGCGTTTGCCACTGGCCCACGGAGCGCTCGCGGCAGTGGGCGAGCGACTTTCTCCGCCGTGTCCGCCAAGACCCCAACGTTTTGGCGGTGGTCGCGATTGGCTCCGCCGTTCGGCGTGACGTCCTACCCGATGACCTGGATGTCATTGTCATTCGCAGATGTCCGCAGACTCGGCGCGAACGTCCTCCTCTGGAGGTCGACCTTCGTGCCTTCGAAGCATCGGACGTCGATGCCAAGATAGCGGCAGGGCACGATCTGCTCGGGTGGGCGGTCGTCTTCGGCCGTCCGATGTTCGACCGACAAGACACATGGCTCCAGATCGTCGAGCGCTGGGAAGGCCGCGTCCCGTTACCCGATCCCGAGGTCGCACAAGCGCGAGCTGCGGAAGCGCTCAAGCGCCTGAACGAGATGCGCGAGATGGGGGACGAAGACGCCGCCGTCGAATTGGAAGTGGCTTACCTGAGCCATCTCGCCCGAAGAGTGCTGGCAGAGGCCGGCGTGCATCCGGCATCGCGGCCGGAGTTGCCCGCTCAACTCCGGGATGCCGGAGCGCAACGGCTAGCCGAGGACGTCGCGGAGGCGTTGGAAGCGCGTGCACGTATGCGGAAAGGCGTAGTAGGACCCGCAACCCCAACGACGCGAGCACCGACTACACACCTCGGTCCCGCGCCATAAGAGGCATGAAGGACTTCCACCTGCGCTTCTGCGTCGGGGAGGGAGGGCGCGGATGATACACGTGTCTCTTCGATCTCCTGTGCGATGGCACCGATGCAGTCCCAACCACTGGGGGCGCGTATGTGCTCGGAACGTCCGACGGCACGATGCTGACTTACCCCTGGGGCAGTTCGCCGGTCTTCTACATCGGCAAGGCGGGAAATCTGAAGCGTCGCTTGTCGACGCACAGGAACCATATCTGCGGCGCGAGGGAGAACCACGAAGAAGTCTACTGGTGGCCGCGGTACCAATACGGCGCGGCCTTTGGTGCGCGCTGCGCGTACTACTCGCGCACCGGGCCGGAGAATCCGCAGAACATCGAAGCCTCACTGATCAGGAGTTTCTACGACGTGTTTGGCGCGATCCCGACCGCCAACGCGGCTTGGCCCAAGAGTATCGAGCCGAAGCAGGGTTGAGGCGCGTCAGTCATCGGACTCGGGGTCGCCCTCCTCCGTGCTGTTGCGGTCCTCGATCAGTTGCTGCTGCAGGGCCGCCAGCGACCCGATCAGGGCGAGATCGTGCACGCCGGCAAGCGTCTGCCAAGTACGGCTGTCCATCCCGTCCTCGAAGACCGTGCACAGTGCGAAGGAGACGACGCCCCGTTCGTCGAGGTCCTCGCGCAAGGCCACCATGGCTTCGTGCAGTTGCTCGTTGAGGAACTGGTCGCTCCGGTCGAACTTGAGGACCTGAAGGTCGGACATCGGGCACTCCGGAAACGCTGCATCTGATGTGGCCCGCTATAACGCAGGCTGGGCGAGCGAATCCTCAAGGAGGGACGCGCTAGCACGCTTGACGGCTGGCAGCTTGCACAACATGACCTTGGACCATGCACTCGAACGGGCCGTCGACAGCCTCCGTTCCGGCAAGCTGAGCGACGAGGAGGACGTCAAACACGCGGTCATCCTTCCGATCCTGCGAGCACTCGGATGGGACCATACGGTGCCAAGCGTTCAAATCGGAGTATGTACTGGACGACGGTCGCCGGGTGGACTACGCCCTCCTCGGCGAAGACTACTCTCACCGGGGCGCAGAACAGCCGATGGTCTTCGTCGAAGCCAAGAAGCGCGGCGATTTGGGGCCTGACGGAGAGAACCAACTGTTTCGCTATGCGGCCAATCGTGGCGTCCCCCTGCTGCTGCTAACGGACGGCGACCGCTGGGACCTTTACCTCAGCATGGCTGCAGGTCAGTACGCGGATCGAAAATTCTGCGAACTCGATCTGGCGGAGGGCACAGTACTGGCACGTGACTCACTCAAGGATTATCTCACACGGGAGCTCGTTGTTTGTTTCGGGAACGGCCAAGCAGAACGCGGAGGAGAGCCTTCGGCGGCGCCTCCGACGAAGGCGCGCCCACGACTTGATGCCAGAGGTCTGGGCGGAAGGGCGCAACCTCCCCTACACGGCCAGCGCCGTCGAGAAGTCCGGCACGCCCTCCCAACGGCCCGGATCGGTCGACCGCATCACCGCGATGGTCTTGATCACCTCGGGGTTGGTAAGACCGTGGGGCGCCTGCCCCCGCAGGACGCGGATCACGTTTTCCGCCTGCCGCTCCGGACAGTCCTCGAGGAACGTCGGCGAGAAGCCCGCGATGTGCGGGGTCACGACGACGTTCGGCAGGTGCAGCAGCGGGTCTTCCGGGTCGATCGGCTCGATCTCGGTGACGTCGAGCGCGGCGGCGCCGATCCGCCCCTCCCGCGCCGCATCCGCGAGCGCGGCGCCGTCGATGATCGGACCGCGCGCGGTGTTCACGATCATTGCCGTATCCTTCATGAGCCCGAGGGCGTTGGAGTCGATCATGTGCCGCGTCTCGTCCGTCGCCGAGCAGTGGATGGTGATGTAGTCGGAACCGGACAGCAGTTCCTCGAAGGACACCATGCGCACGCCGTACAGGTCGCCCGTACCCTGCGGCACGTAGGGATCGAACGCGATGATCTCGGACGGCCCGAACCCCCGGATGCGCGTCGCGAAGGCGCGCCCGATGTTGCCGAAACCGATGATGCCTACGGTATGCCCGGCGATGCGGCGCACGCCCGTCTGGTAGCCCCGGATCGTGGGCCGGTCGGTGCTCCACTTGCCCTCCCGCGTCGCGTGGATGGCGTCGTGCAGGCAACGCGTCAGCGAGAGCAGCAGGGCGACGGCGTGGTCCGCCACCTCGGTGGTGTTCACCCCCGGCGTGTTGCAGACGAGCACGCCGAGGTCCGTGGCGGCGTCGTGGTCGATCGAGTCGACGCCGACCCCCATGCGGCTCACCACCTTGAGCTTCGGGCACGCCTCGAGCACCTCGCGGGAGGTCGCCGGAATGATGTTGACCAGCGCCCCGTCCGCGTCGCGCAGGAGGTCGATCATCTCCTGCGTGGTCCGGGTCGGCCCCTCGAGGACCTCGAGACCGGCTTCCTCGAAGAGGTCGACGCGGTTATACGGATTCGGCATCAGGGCGACTTTCATGGACGACTCTCTTGGGCTCACGTGCTGTCCGCAGGCGCGCGATGATATACGCTGCCGCCCGCCACTCACCTACCCGCGGAGACCCTCCCCATGAAACTGGGCGTCGTGTTCCCACAGACCGAAATCGGCACCGACCCGGAAGTGGTCGCCAGGTTCGCCACTACCGCCGAGGCCGCCGGCTACGATCACATCATCGCCTTCGACCACGTCCTCGGGGCGAACACGGCCAGCCGGCCCGACTGGCAGGGGCCCTACACCTCCGAAAGCCTCTTCCACGAGCCGTTCGTCCTGTACGGGTACCTGGCGGGCCTGACCGAGTCCCTGGAACTCGTCACCGCCGTCATCATCCTCCCGCAACGACAGACCGCGCTGGTCGCGAAGCAGGCGGCTTCCGTCGACGTGCTCTCCGGGGGTCGGCTGCGCCTCGGTATCGGCACCGGCTGGAACGACGTCGAGTACGAGGCCCTGGGCGAGAACTTCCACGACCGCGGCGTGCGCAGCGAGGAGCAGATCGACCTGATGCGGAAGCTGTGGGCGGACGACGCGATCGACTACGACGGCCGCTGGCACAAGGTGACCGACGCCGGTCTCAATCCGCTGCCCGTGCGCCGGTCCATTCCGCTCTGGCTGGGCGGCATGGCGCCGCAGGTGATCGAGCGGGTCGGACGGATCGCGGACGGCTGGTTCCCGTTCTTCAACCCGGACCTCCCGGCACAGCTCGATGCCATGCGCACCGCGGCGCGCGACGCCGGGCGCGACCCGGCGGACATCGGCATCGAGTGCATGCAACCCATGGGCGAGGCGGGGCCGAAGGAACTCGACCGCATCCGCTCTCTCGAGGACCTGGGGGTCACCCACACGGCGGTCATCACGATGAATCAGGGCCTGGACCCGGCCGCTCACGTGGACGCCATCTCCCGCTACTGGGACCAGGTCGCTTCCCGCGTGTCCTGAGGGTCAACGGAACACGTAGTCCGCCGGGTCCGGTTCCCGCGTCTGGCTCCAGAACTCGCGCAGCGTGAACGGCCAGTTCTGCGCGATGCGGCCCCTGTCGTTGCGGTACCAGGTGGGCGCCTTGGAGACGCCCCAGGCCATGTTCCGGTTGCCCTCGTCGATGCGCACGTTGTACGCGTCGTGCACGTCCTGGCGGCAGTCCATGGCGTTGCTGTCCCCCCCGATGAGGAGCCTCAGGCAGCCCAGGATGTAGCGCATCTCGCACTCGGAGAAGAACACGATGCTGCCGTTCACCACGATGTTGGTGTTCGGACCGTACATGCAGAAAAGGTTCGGGAAGTTGGGGACCGTGATGCCCATGTAGGCCCGGGCGTCGCCGTCCCATTGGCCCTCCAGGGTCGCGCCGTTCCGCCCGGTGATCTTCATCGGCCACAGGAACTTGCTGGCGGTGAAGCCCGTGCCGTAGACCAGCACGTCGCATTCGTGGTGCGCGCCGCTCTCCGTCCGCACGCCCGTCTCGTCGATCTCGACGATCGGGTCCGTGACGAGGTCGACGTTGTCGCGCCGCAGGGCGCGGATCCAGTTGCCGTTGTCGATGAGGATCCGTTTGCCCGCCACCGGGTAGTCCGGGATGATCTTGTCGCGCAGCTCCTCGTCTTCCTCGCAGAGCGCGGCGATGCCCTCCGTGAGCAGCTCCCGGAGCTGATCGTTCTCCGCGCTGATCGCGCGGTCGGTCTCGTTCCAGGCGGGGTCCTTCTTCGCCGCTGCGAGAATGCCCTCGGCCATGCGCCAGAACATGCTGAAGCGAAACCACTTCGCGTAGTACGGCACGTGGTTCAGCAGCCAGTGTTTCCCGTCCGGCACGTACTCATGGTACTCGGGCGCGTTGAAGATCCACGGCGCCGTGCGCTGGAAGATCGTGACGCTCGCCGCCTCCTTCGCCACTTCCGGTGCGAACTGGAAGGCGGAGGCCCCCGTGCCGATCACGACGACCTCCTTGCCTGCGAGGTCGTGCTCGTGCTCCCACTCGGTGGAATGGAACGCGATGCCCCGGTAGCGGTCCTGGCCCGGGATGTCGGGCCACTTGGGCCGGTTGAGCTGTCCGACCGCGCTGATGATGGCGTTGGCGAGCAGCGTCTCGGCGGTACCGTCCCGGTGCCGGACATCGACGCGCCACACGCCGCGGTCCTCGTCGTAGGTGGCGGCTTCGACATCGGTGTGGAAACGGATGTTCTCGCGCAGTCCGTACTGGGTCGCGCAGTCGTCGAAGTAGCGGCGCAGGACTTCCTGGGACGAGTAGAACTGCGGCCAGTCGGTCGGGTGGAAGCTGTACGAGTAGGTGTGGTTCGGGCTGTCGACCCGGCAACCGGGGTAGGTGTTCTGGTACCAGGTGCCGCCGACGTCGCCGTGCCGTTCGACGATCTCGAAGCCGATTCCGGCGGCCTTCAGCCGGATACCCGCGAGCAGCCCGGACATGCCGGCGCCGACGATCACCACCTTGAAATCCGCCCGCGCCTCGGCCGGCAGTTTCGCGAGTTCCGGGACGCCATAGCTGTCCTGGTCCCGCAGGGCCAGTTCCGCTTCGAGGAACGTGCCGTACTCCGGAGACAGTTCCTGTCCCGATGCGAAGTTGACCATCTCGTGGACGAGGTCGGCGCCCGGGGCGGACGGCAACCGCTGGCCGGTGTCGCGATACGCCTTGAGCGCCTCGAAGGCCTGCTCCCGAATGCGCGCCTGGTCCTCCTCCGCGATGCCGCCCTGCGGGTCCACGAGAAAGCCGGACTCGGGCTGGATGTCGCCGCGGATGATGTCCGCGTCCCCCGTCAAGTGCACGAGCGCGTTCATCAGCGAGGGGATATGCGCGTCTTCCAGCGCGGCGCGGATAGTGCCGTCGTCCGCGTCGATCGGCTTGTTGACCGCCTTCAACAGGTCCATGTGTGCCTCCGTCCCGAAGGAGCCGAATGTTGCGCACACGCGCCGGGCAATGCAACGTAGGGGTCTACACCTACTTCGGAGCGCCCTCATGGACATGGGTATCTGCGTCGCCTCGCACGTCGGCGACATCGACTACGTCGTGCGCGCCGAGGAACTCGGCTACAGCCACGCCTGGCTGGCGGACAGCCAGATGCTATGGTCGGACTGCTACGCGACGCTCGCCCTGGCCGCGACACGGACCTCCCGCATCCATCTCGGAACGGGCGTTGCCGTGACTGGTACGCGCCCGGCGCCGGTGAACGCGGCCGGCATCGCGACCATCAACGCGCTGGCGCCCGGCCGCACCTTCCTCGGCGTGGGCACCGGCAACACGGCCATGCGCGTGATGGGCAAGAAACCCCAACGCATCCGCGAGTTCGACGAGTACCTGACGACGCTGCGGCCGCTGCTGCGCGGCGAGGAAGCCATGAACGACGACGGCCAGCCGATCGTGCACATCATGCCGGACAAGGGCTTCGTCAACTTCGAAGATCCGATTCCGCTCTACGTATCGGGATTCGGGCCGCGTTCGCTCGGACTCGCCGGGAAGCACGGCGACGGCGCGATCCTCGGCGCGGCGTCCGCCAGCGCCCTTGGGGGTTCCTGGCACATGATCGAGGCGGGGGCTCGCGAAGCCGGGCGCGACTTCGACCGGGACACGTACTACGCGACCGCCCTGACCACCATCGTCATCCTGGAGGAAGGCGAAGCCGTCGACTCGGAGCGCGTGAAGAGCCAGTGCGGCGCGATGGCCATGGCGGGGGTCCACTTCGCCTACGACCAGTTCCGCAACTTCGGGCACCAGCCGCCGAACTCGATGGCCGGTATCTGGGACGACTACACGGCGCTGCTGGAAGCCGTCCCCGCCGAGCGCCGCCACCAGCGCATCCACGGCGGCCACAACTGCTGGGTGCTGCCGGAGGAGGAGCGGTTCCTGACACCCGAGGTGCTCGGCGCCGTCTGCATGATCGGCACGCGGGATCAGTTGCTCGAGCGCCTGTATGCCCTGGAGGGCGCGGGCCTCGACCAGGTCATGATCCTGCCGAACTTCGACGCGCGTTACGAGGTACTCGAGCAGGTGGCCGATCGGCTCATGACGTAACGGCGACTGTTGCGGTGGCGAGGACGACCAGGCTCCATGACCGCCGGGACGACGAGGTGACGCTTGATGAGATGGAACCAATCCACATATGAGAGGCCGGCACGGCAGACGCGGGCAGTAGTCGCGTCGCTGCTGTTGGCGGTCGGCGGCGGCTGCGGCGGCGCTACGCTCGATACGACCAATGCAGACACGTTCGACCGGACGTTCGATGCGATGATCGCGGACCTGCCGCAGGCGGAGGCATGAAGCCGTGTCAAGGGCCATGCCGGCGGTGCATGCCGACGCCGGGCGGGAGCGGATTCTGCCGGGTGCCCTACCCAGGGAACGTGATGCCGACGCACTGCCGGACAGGGGGTCAAGGCCCGCACTCGCCCGCGAGACCATTCGTTCGTCCGGGGCCGCAATCGACGGCAAGACAGCCGGCGAGTTGCTGGCGACGTCGAGGAAATCGAGGCCAAAGCGGATCGCAACCAGGTGATCCGGGAGCGGGAGCAGCGCGAAAGACAGGCCGCGAGGCTGCGTGCCGAGATTTCGGAACTGGAGGGTCGGCTGGCCGGCTTGCGGGAGGACGTGGAAGACGCGGAGGCGGACAGGGCCGGGGCGCAGGACAAGATCCAGGCAGATCTCGCGATTCTGGACGGCTCAAGGTGTCGCTGGACGGCCAGCGTGCGTCCCTAGGTATGCGTCCCTAGGTAGAAGTGGTGAGGGCCCTGGCAGAGCAGCCGCCAGGGGGAAACGACCGGAGAGCACTTCCTCCTCGGGGCTATGGGAAGTCGTGCTTGCTGATGCCGCGGCCAAACGGCGGGTTAGAAACAGGACGTCCCAGTCGGTGGCCAAGCCACACCGTTGCCGCGGGAGCGGCGCATGAGACGCCGGTTCAAGCTGCGCGGTTGTGCGCGATGGCCTCTCGCAGGCCTTCGAGCAAGCCCTCAAGGTGCGCCATGCGCTCGCGCAGTTCGATCTGCCCAGCTTCGACGCGCTCGATGCGGGCGGTCAGGGAGCGCTGTCCGGCGAGAATCAAGGTGGCGAGCGCGACGCCGACGGCGAGGATGGCGATCAGTTCCGGCGACATGGCTGCGGAGCGTAACACTTCCCGCCCCTGGAGAAGAGTCGGCATTCGCACGAGAAGTCGGCGGCGCTCAAGGCCGCGGCTGTTCGCCCAATGCCGGTGGAGTCGTCGGTGGTCCGGACGGGCACGATGCGACCGCGCAGGGCGGAGCGTGGCCAGATGCCGCGGTGGCCGCTGTCGAAGGACCTGAGCGATACCCGCCGCCGTAAAGCCGATTCCTTCGACCGGGCAAGAAGACGCGCGGATGAACGCGCTTCACGACGTGGCGAAGCACCTGACGACGCATACGCGCTTCCGTGCTTCGCCTCTGGCCGTTGCGCGGGGGTACGATGGAGGCGCGACGCCCGAGCGGTCCGGCCTGCGCGGCCTGCGTCAGCTCGCGTACGCGCACGCCATGCGGACCTCGATGCTGCGGCGCCCGGGGGCGCCCGGCGGTGCATCGATGTCGAACGAGGTGTGGGGGCAGCCACGGGCGCGGCCCGGCCGCGTGTCGAGCTGCTTGATCACCATCATCTCGTCGGTCTGCATGCGCGAGAAGTAGTAGAAACGCTGGTCCGGGTTGAACACGGGCATCGAGGAAGCCGCGCCTCCCTCCATCGCCCCCGTCTCCGGGCCCGGCTTGTTCTGGTAGCCGGTGTAGTAGTAGTCGAGCACGTCCCCCAGGTCGAGCGTGCGGGCATCGATCACCGCCAGCGGGTTCTTGCGCACTTCGCGCTCGAACGGCTGCCACGTGTTGAACCACGCGAACTCCCAGTGCCGCGCGGGATCGAGATCGGCGCGGTGCTTCGCGAGCGCGTTCCGCCGCCGCTCCGCCGCGCCCGCGAGCGAATAGTCGCAGTGCACGAAGCGCGCGTAGGCGACGTTGAAGTCGCTGGTGTCCTCCGTGCGGACGGTGTGGGAGTAGACGAAGACCGCGTCGGCGCCGGTCATGTCCCGGACGACATTGCCGACTTCCCGGTAGTAGGTGTCACGCACCTGCGCCTCGTCCCGAAAGTCCCGCACCTCGGACTCGTGCCGGGTCAGGACGAAGCCGGACGTGTCGAGACCGAGGTCGAGACCGCGGGCGTCGTCGATGGCGACGGCCCGCTTCGAGGTGTTGGCGCGGCGGGAAGTCCGGTCTCCGATACGCGGGGAGTCGGTCCGTCCCTTCCACTCGGGGTTCAGGTAGCGGACTTCCGCATGGACGGATGCTTGCATCGTTTCCTTCCTGCTCTCTCTGATGGCATGGTAGCAGCTTCGGCGCGCCCGAGCGCATTCGCCGGGGTGTCCCGGCGCGCCGGGTTCCACCCGGAGGGAGAGAAGGAGAAGCACCTGTGCTCGATCGATTCAAGGTCCCGGAGGACATCGCCGTGCGCATCGCACCCGACGACATGCGCGCGACCGTGGAGAACATGTTCCGCGCCCTCGGCATGCCCGAGGGCGATGCCGTCCAGGCCGCCGACGTACTGATTTATGCCGACGTGCGCGGCATCGAGAGCCATGGGGTCAGCAACATGATGCGGGCCTACGTCCACGGTTTCCGCAACGGTCACGTGAACCCGACCCCCGACTGGAAGATCGTGCGCGACACGGGGCCCGCCCTCTACGTCGACTCGGACAACGGGCTGGGACTCGCCGTGGGGCCGGCGGTCATGGACCTTGCCATCGAGCGAGCCCGCCAATATGGCATCGCTTTCGCCGTCACCAGCAACGGCGGTCATTACGGCGCCGCGGCCTACCACGCGCACCGGGCCGTGGCCCAAGACATGATCGGCATCTCGATGACTTCCGGCGGGGTTCACGTCGCCCCGACCTTCGGCGCCGAGCCGCTGCTGGGGCTGAACCCCATCGGAGTCGCCGCCCCGTCCGGAGCGGAGGTGCCGTTCCTGTTCGACGCGTCGATGAGTTCCGTCGCGGGCAACAAGATCGGCCTGCTGCGCCGGGTCGGCGGCAACGTGGCGCCCGGCTGGGTGGCGGAAGAGGACGGCGCGCCCGTCATGGAGGAAGCGCCGGTACCCCCCAACTTCCTGCTCCTGCCGCTCGGCGGTACGCGCGACATCGGTTCCCACAAGGGCTTCGGGCTGATGATGATGGTCGAGGTGCTGACCACGGTCCTCGGCGGGACGGGGGCGGGACCGGACCGGCGCACCGCGTTCGCGCACAGCTTCATCGCCTGCGACGTGGCCGCGTTCACCGACCTTCCGACGTTCAAGGCCGACATGGACGCGTACCTCAAGCGGCTGCGCGAGTGCCGCACCGCGCCCGGAGAGGAACGCGTGGTCTATCCGGGGATGCTCGAGGCGGAGGACGAGGCCGACCGTACGGCGAACGGCATTCCCTACCATCCCGAAGTGATCGAGTGGTTCACGGCGACCTGCGACGAACTGGGCGCAACGCACCACCTCGCCTGACGTAGGGGAGGGCCTGTCTCCCCTACCGTTTCGGAGCGGTGTATGGCGCAGAGACGGGGACACAGGGGGTGCTATAGTCGCCCGTCCCGTGGACTCGGGTGCCTTGCGATGGACCAGGCAGCCCTGGCGCACGAGATCGCCGGACGCCACCTCGACCGCATCGGCGGGCCGATCACCGCGTTGCGCGAGATCGCCGCCGAGTTCGGCTACATCGAGCGTGCGCACATGGAGGGCGTCGCCCGCGCGTTCAACCTCTCGGTCGCGGAAGTCCGGGGCATCGTCGGCTTCTACAGCGACCTCAACACGGAGCCGCGCGGCCGGACGCATATTCGTATCTGCCAGGCGGAGGCCTGCCAGTCCGTCGGCGCCCGGGAGCTGACCGCGGCGGCGGTGGCGCGTTTCGGGGCGGGCCTCGGCGAGACGGCCGCCGACGGTAGCGTGAGCCTGGAAGCCGTCTACTGCCTGGGACTGTGCACCACCGGCCCCGCCGCGACCGTCGATGACCGCGTCATCGTACGCGCCACACCGGATGCGCTTGCGCCATGAGCATCGCGAAGATCCCCAAGGAGACCCTCGCCAACGCCCTGGGCGCCGACCGGATCGCGGCAGAACTCGCGGCGCAGGGTCACGACGTGGTCCGCACGGGTTCGCTGGGCCTCTGCTGGGCCGAGCCGCTCGTCGAGATCGACGGCATCGCGTACGGTCCGGTGCAGGACGTCGCCCACCTGGACGCGGCCCGTATCGGACCCACGGACGAGATCCCCGCGCTCTCCCGCCAGCACCGCCTGGTCTTCGACCGCTGCGGCAGGGTCGATCCGTTCGACTACGATCCCGCCGCCATTCGGACGCACCTCGAATCGCAGCCCGAGGACATCCTGGCCGAGATCGAGGCCAGCGGGCTGCGCGGCCGCGGCGGCGCGGGCTTTCCGGCGCACATCAAGTGGCGCACGGTCCACGACACCCCTTCCGACCGGAAGTACGTGGTCGTGAACGCCGACGAGGGCGACTCCGGCACGTTCGCCGACCGGCTCATCATGGAGGGGGACCCGTTCCGCCTCATCGAGGGCATGCTGATCGCGGGGCACGCGATCGGGGCCAACACCGGGGTGGTCTACCTGCGGTCCGAGTATCCCCTCGCGGCCGAGATCTTCTCGGAGGCCCTCGACGCCGCACGCGGCATGGGGCTCCTCGAGACCTTCGACATCGAGCTCTTCGTCGGGGCCGGCGCGTACATCTGCGGCGAGGAGACCTCGCTGCTCGAGAGCCTCGAAGGCAAGCGGGGAGAGATCCGCGCGAAGCCCCCGGTGCCGGCCATCGCGGGGCTCTTCGGCCGGCCGACCCTGGTGCACAACGTCATCACGCTATGCGCGGTCCCGGGCATCCTCAAGCACGGCGGCGCCGCGTACGCGGAACTCGGCGTCGGGCGCTCCACGGGCACGATGACGTTCCAGGTGGCGGGCAACGTGGAGCGCGGCGGGCTCATCGAACTACCGTTCGGCATTCCGCTACGGGAACTGATCGAGGACTGGGGCGGCGGCACGCGCACCGGCCGCGACGTGGGCGCGGTCCAGGTGGGCGGTCCCCTCGGCGCCTACCTGAGCGGACGGCAGCTCGACACGCCGATGACCTACGAGGCGCTCGCCGCCATCGGCGCCGGCGTCGGTCACGGGGGCATCGTGGTCTTCGACGACACCATCGACCTCGTCCGCCAGGCCCACTACGCGTTCGCCTTCTGCGCCCACGAATCCTGCGGCAAGTGCACGCCCTGCCGCATCGGAGCGGTACGCGGGAAGGAAACCGTCGAAGCGCTGATCGCGAGCGAACGCCCCGAGGTGGAATTGGCTATTATTGCCGATCTGTGCGATGTCATGGAGCAGGCGAGCCTGTGCCAGATGGGCGGCATGACGCCCATCCCCGTGCGTAGCGCGCTCGGGCTGCCGCAAGGCGGCGATTGAGGACGCCACGGACGCAGGGTCTCGAACAGTGACATGAGACTCGCGGACAACGACTACGGGACGCCCCCGTCCCCCGCGGCCGAGACCGTCACGCTGACGGTCGACGGCACGGTCGTGACCGTCCCGGCCGGCACGTCGATCATGCGCGCCGCCATGGAGGCCGGGATCCCCGTCCCCAAGCTCTGCGCGACCGACAGCCTCGAATCGTTCGGGTCCTGCCGGCTCTGCCTGGTGGAAGTGGAGGGCAGGCGCGGCCTGCATGCTTCGTGCACAGAGCCGGTAGCAGCGGACATGGCCGTGCGCACGCAGAGCGAGAACATCGCGAAGATGCGCCGCGGGGTCATGGAGCTCTACATCTCCGACCACCCGCTCGACTGCCTGACCTGCTCCGCGAACGGCGACTGCGAGCTACAGGACATGGCGGGCGCCGTCGGCCTGCGCGAGGTGCGTTACGCCGACGGCGAGCACCACCTCGACGCCGCCGCGGACGCGTCGAACCCCTATTTCACGTTCGACCCGTCGAAGTGCATCGTCTGCTCGCGCTGCGTCCGCGCCTGCGACGAGGTCCAGGGCACCTATGCGCTCACCATTGACGGGCGCGGTTTCGACGCCTCCGTCAAGACCGGGGCGGACGACTTCTTCTCCTCCGAGTGCGTCTCCTGCGGCGCCTGCGTGCAGGCCTGCCCGACCGCCACGCTGATGGAGACGTCCGTCATCGAGCACGGCGTGCCGGACCGGGTCGTCAAGACCACCTGCGCGTACTGCGGGGTCGGCTGCTCGTTCAACGCCGAGATCAAGGGCGACCAGGTCGTGCGCATGACGCCCGACAAGGACGGCAAGGCGAACCACGGCCACTCCTGTGTGAAGGGCCGTTTCGCCTGGGGTTACGCGCAGCACCGGGAACGGATCCTCGACCCCATGATCCGCGACCGCATCACGGATCCGTGGCGCAAGGTTTCCTGGGACGAGGCCATCGCACATGCCGCGCGGCGCCTGCGGGACATCCAGACCGAGCATGGCAAAGGCGCTATCGGGGCCATCACGTCGTCCCGCTGCACCAACGAGGAGGTGTGGGTCATCCAGAAGATGGTCCGGACCACCTTTGGCAACAACAACGTCGACACCTGTGCCCGCGTGTGCCATTCGCCCACGGGATACGGCCTGAAGACGACATACGGCACGTCCGCAGGCACCCAGAACTTCGACTCCGTCGACCACGCGGACACGATCGTCGTGATCGGCGCCAACCCGACGGAAGGACACCCGGTGTTCGCGTCCAGGATGAAGCGCCGCCTGCGCGAGGATCTCCCGGGGCGGGCGCCGGCGAAGCTGATTGTCGTGGATCCGCGGCGCATCGACCTCGTGCGCTCGCCGCACGTCGCGGCCGACTGGCACCTGCCGCTGCAGCCGGGCACGAACGTCCCGCTCATGAACGCGTTCGCCCACGTCGTCGTGACCGAGGGGCTGATCGACGAGGAGTTCGCGCGGGAGCGCTGCGACGTGGAGTCCTTCCGGGCCTGGCTCGAGTTCGCCGCTTCCGACGACAACTCCCCGGACGCCGTCGCCGGCGTCACCGGGGTTTCGGCCGAGGACATCCGCGCCGCCGCGCGGGCCTACGCCACGGCGCCGAACGCCGCCATCTACTACGGACTCGGCGTCACGGAACACAGCCAGGGCTCGACGATGGTCATGGCCATGGCGAACCTCGCGATGGCCACCGGCAACATCGGCCGTCCCGGGGTCGGCGTGAACCCGCTGCGCGGCCAGAACAACGTGCAGGGCGCGTGCGACATGGGGTCTTTCCCCCACGAACTGCCGGGCTACCGCATGGTGACGGACGACGCCGTGCGCGCCACCTTCGAGGAGGCCTGGGACACGCGGATCGACGCCGAGCCCGGATTTCGCATCCCGAACATGCTGGACGCCGCCTGCGCGGGGCGCTTCAAGGGCATCTACATCCAGGGCGAGGACATCGCCCAATCCGACCCCAACACGCAGCACGTCGAGGCAGCCCTCGCGGCCATGGAGTGCGTCATCGTCCAGGACCTGTTCCTGAACGAGACGGCCAAATTCGCCCACGTGTTCTTCCCGGGCACGTCGTTCCTGGAAAAGGACGGCACGTTCACCAACGCCGAACGCCGCATCAACCGCGTGCGCCCGGTGATGGCCCCGAAGACCGGCATGGCGGAATGGGAGACGACGCAGGCCCTGACGCGGGCCCTCGGCTATCCCATGCAATACGGCTCGGCGCGCGAGATCATGGACGAGGTCGCGTCGCTCACCCCCACGTTCACCGGCGTCTCCTTCGAACTGCTCGACCGCGAGGGCAGCGTGCAGTGGCCGTGCAACGACGCGGCGCCGGAGGGGACCCCGGTCATGCACCGCGATGAGTTCGTGCGCGGCAAGGGCCTGTTCGTGCCGACGGAGTACCAGCCGACCGAGGAGAAGGCGAACCGCAGGTTCCCGCTGCTGCTGACCACGGGCCGCATCCTCACCCAGTACAACGTCGGCGCCCAGACCCGCCGCACGGACAACGTCGAGTGGCTGGACGAGGACCGTCTGGAGATCCACCCGGCGGACGCGGAATTGCGCGGCGTCCGCACCGACGACTGGGTGTCGGTCACGAGCCGCATGGGAGAGATCACGCTGCGCGCAGACGTCACCGAAAGGGTCGCCCCGGGCGTGGTCTACACGACCTTCCACCATCCTTCGACGGGCACGAACGTCGTCACGACGAACCTCTCCGACTGGGCCACCAACTGCCCCGAGTACAAGGTGACCGCGGTGGAGGTGCGGCCCGCGAACCACCGTTCGCCATGGCAGGAGGCCTTCCGGAGCCGGACGGGCGCGCAGATCGATCTCCTCCCGGCGGATCCCCTCCCGACGGATCCCCTCCCGACGGAATGACGCGCGGCGGCATCGAAACCGTCGAGGCGCCACCCGCGAGCCTCCGTATCGACGTCGAAGCGATCGCGGACGACGCCGGCCGGCGCGCCGGCTCCGATGTCGTCAGTATCGAGGAGCCCCTGGAGATTCGCCTGTCGTACCACGACGGCGGGCGGCGCCTCGAGCAGAGCATCTCCATCACCATGCGTACCCCGGGGAACGACGACGAACTCGCCATCGGGTTCCTCGCGGGGGAGGGAATCGTCTCGTCGGCACGCGACGTGCGCACCGTCGAGCCGTGCGGCCCGCCCAGTCCCGACAAGGGCATCCATAACGTCGTACGGGTGGAGTTGGCCAACCACGTGGCCGTCGATCCCGGCGGACTGCTGCGGCACTTCTACACGACGTCCAGTTGCGGCGTGTGCGGCAAGGCGTCGCTGGACGCCGTGCGCGTTCACGTTCCGGAGCGTGGCCACACGCCGTTCACGGTGTCGGCAGCCGTCCTGCAGCGGCTGCCGGCCGCCCTGCGCACCCGCCAGACCGAGTTCGCACGTACCGGGGGCCTGCACGCGACCGCAAGTTTCGACGCCGAGGGCACGGTCCTGCGCGTCCGGGAGGACATCGGACGTCACAACGCCTTCGACAAGCTCGCCGGCTCGTACCTGTCGGAAGGGGGGCTGGCCGGCTACGGCATCCTCCTGAGCGGACGCGCGAGTTTCGAACTGCTGCAGAAGGCGACCGTGGCGGGGACACCGCTGGTCGCGTCGATCGGGCCGCCGTCCAGTCTCGCCGTTGAACTGGCGGAGGACCAGGGCATCACCCTGGCGGGCTTTCTCAAGGCTGACCGCTTCAACGTCTACACGCGTCCCGACCGCATCTCTCCATGAAGCGGGAGCCATGAAGCGGGAGCCATGAAGCGGGAGCCATGAAGCGGGAGCCATGAAACGGGAGCCATGAAGCGGGAGGCATGAAACGGGAAGACATCACTGCCGTCGTTTTCTGCGGCGGCGCCGGCCGGCGTCTTGGCGGTGTGACCAAACCACTGATCGACTGGCGCGGCCAGCCCCTCGTGGGGCACGTGATCGACCGCGTGGCTGGACAAGTCGGCGCGATCCTGCTCAGTACCGGCGCGGACCCCGAACTCTACGCCCGGTTCCGGCGACGCGCGAACGCGGACCCCTCCCCGCGGCCCGGCCTGCGATCCTCGGTGGCGCCCTCCGTGCCGTGCCGCGCCGTGCCGGACGAGACTCCCGGGGAAGGACCACTCGGGGGGTTCGCCTGCTGTCTGGAAGCCGTGACCACGCCGTGGATCTTCACCTGCCCGGGCGACTCTCCCCACATCGCGACCGACCTCGTGGAATGGCTGGCTTCCGATGCCGAACGCGCCGGCGTCGCGGTCCCGTATGACGGGCGCCGCCGACAGAACCTGTTCCTGCTGATCCGCCGCGACCGGGCGGACGCGCTGGCCGACTTCTACCGTGCCGGCGGCAGGGCCATCCACCGCTGGCTCGACCACCACGGCATCGTATCCACGCGGCTGCCGGACCTGGCCGACGCCTTCTTCAACGTCAACACGCGCGACGACCTCGCCGCGCTGCGGGCGGAGGACGACTGACCCGCCGCACCGGCGGACCCGCCGCACCGGCGTGTTGGCGCACGGGGTCGCCGTCGCATAGGCTCGGCCACGCCACGCCACGGGCCGAATGGAAGAACATCATGTCCCGAACGTTGCACGTAACCACGGACGATGGGGGCGTAGCGACCGACGTCGGTCGTTACCTGGACGAACGGCGGGGCTGGGACGCGGGCGGCGCCGTTGCCGAGCGCGCGCGAACTGCCTTCGCGTTGCGAGCCGGCGGGCCGGCCACTGGGCGGTACAGGCTGCTCCCGGCCCTCTGCGTGCTCGCCGCCCTCGTGCACGGATGCTCCGAGCCGGCCAGTGCGCCGGAGGAGCAGGCTCCACCGCCTGATCCCCGCCCGAACATCATCCTCTTCCTGGCAGACGACCTCGGCTACGAAACCCTCGGCGTGAACGGCAGCGCGTCCTACCGGACTCCGTCCCTCGACGCCCTGGCCGCTTCCGGCGTCCGGTTCACGAACGCCCACTCGCAGCCGCTGTGCACGCCGTCGCGCGTACAGATCATGACCGGCCGCTACAACCACCGGAACTACACCAACTTCAACATCCTCCCCGAGGGAGAGATCACGTTCGCGCACCTCCTCAAGGACGCGGGGTACGCCACGGTCGTGGTCGGCAAGTGGCAGCTCTGGGGCCACGAGCGGACCTGGCCCGAAGCCCGGGGCACGGGACAGTTGCCGGCCGAGGCAGGCTTCGACGACCACCTGCTGTGGCAGGTGCACGCACCGTTCACCGCGGGCGAGCGATTCGCGGACCCCTTCATCGAGACCAGCGGCTCCGCCGCGGCCACGGTCCCCGGCGCCTACGGGCCGGACCTGTCCACCGAATTCATGCTCGACTTCATCGAGCGCCATGTGAGCAACGAACCGGACCGGCCTTTCCTCGCTTACTTCCCCATGGCGCTGACGCACGATCCGTTCGTCCCGACACCGGACAGCCCCGGCTGGGACGGTGACCGCTACGCCGAGGATCCGGCCTACTTCAAGGACATGGTGGAGTACATGGACAAGATCGTCGGCCGCACCGTGGCGAAGCTCGAGGAGTTCGGACTGCGGGACAACACCCTCGTCCTTTTCACGGGCGACAACGGCACGTCTTCCGCGATCACGAGCACGATGACCGACGGTAGGCAGGTGCGGGGCGGAAAGGGCCAGCCCACCAACGCCGGTACACACGTGCCGTTCATCGCCTCGTGGCCCGCGCGCGTGCCCGGTGGGCGGGTGTCCGACGCGCTGATCGACTTCAGCGATTTCCTCCCGTCGCTCGCGGAGGCCGCGGGCGCCACCCTGCCGACCGACCGAATCATCGACGGCCGGAGCTTCCTCCCGCTGCTGCGCGGCGAGGTGGACGCGATCCGCGACTGGATTTTCTGCGCCTACACCCCCCGCTGGGGGGAGGGTCTCCCGAATGCCCGCTTCGCCCGCGACCATCGCTACAAGCTCTACGACGACGGGCGCTTCCACGACGTGGCGAACGACACCCTGGAAGAGCACCCCCTCGACCGGGAGGCCCTCGAGCCGAGTGTCGCCGAAGCACGGCAACGATTGCAGGCGGTACTGGACGAGATGGCGAAGGCAACGTAGGACGACCGACGGGACTCCTACGCGGCGACGGCTGCCGGTCTGCTGCGCCGGGCGTCGCCACGGCCCCCCGGTGAGACGCCCGGCACCTCAGCCGGATCGATCAGGCCGATGCGGCGCCAGCCCTTGGACAACAGCCAGCTCCCCGCCGGCGCCACCTCGCAAGCGCGACGGGGGTCCGCGTAACGCCCCGCCGGCGGTGCACGGCCCTTCCAACCGTCGAACCACAGGCCTGAACTCGCACCGTCCAGCACCACCGGCGGATCCCGGCGGCGCCGCTGCCAGAAGTGCTTGCGCACGTTCAGCAGCACGTACGCCAACGTCCGCCGCACTTCCGTCGGCGTACGCTTCACGACGTGGTGGAAGCGGTCCGCCAACACTCGCCCCGCGCGCTCGAACACCCGGTTTACGCAACGTGCGAAGCGGACCCCCAGGCTCTTCATGCCGTCCGCGAGGCACACCTTGCCCTGCGCCTCCACGAGGAAGTGCGCGTGGTCGTCCTGGATGGAGTAGTGCACCGCCCGGAACCCCGGCCGCCGCGCACCCTGGCGCAACGGCCGGTCCCGGTCCGGGAGATCTCGGTCACTGGGCCGGCGCCGCCGAAGCCTGCCTCCCGTTTTGATTGGGGCGGTGTTTTGTTGCGTGACTGACGTGCCGCCCGGGCACGGAGCGTTTTCCGCAGCCCGTCGCCGGCCCGTTCCTTCCCTGCGCCTCGCCCGCGCATCCGCCACGTGCTCGACACGGACCTGGCAGGAGCACGCGATCAAGCCATCGCGGGAAGTGTCCCCGGACGCACCTCCAAGTAGACCGAGGGCGCGTGGATTCCGAGATGACGCCGCACGGCCGGCAGCGGCATGCCTAACAGCGCCTCCCAGTCCTGGGCGGGCAGCCAGATCGCCCGCTGACCCGCGCGGTAGGCCTGCCAGAGCGCCCCCACGACCCCGAAGCCGAGGTGGCGACCGATCCTCCACGCGCCCACGAGGACGATCATCCCGATGCCCCGGTTGCGCAACTGGGCGTAGCTGAACGCCAGCAGGCACACCTCGCCGAACGGATCCCGGCCGTAGCGGGTCAGGGTGTGCAGCAGGTCGTGCTGATCGCGCATGCGCGCGCCGAAGCGGGCGAGGTCCGCGTCGTCGAACCCGTAGGTCCGTACGGTCTCGTTCATGCTGGCCGCGACCAGGCCATCGCCAGTCAGGGACTCCGCGTACACGAAGTCGTGATAGGCGCGCCCGAGCGTGCCTTTCGGCAGGGCGCGGAGGGTCTCGCGGTCCCGCAGCAGGTCGAGAAGGTCAAGCCGCTCCGCGAGCACGCGTTTGCCGAGTTCCGTGCGGCGGAAGCGCGCCAGCCCGCGGACCAGCGACGGTCCCGCCATGGCGTTGATGACCTCGAACACCCGCGCGGTGTCGTCCGGATCGGCGATCAGTTGCCGCAGGGCCCGCGCGGCGACCAGCGGACGTGCGCGCCGCCGCGGACGTGCCTCCGTCACTCCACCTCCGCCATCCGCCCCGTTTTCACGTCGTAGACGAAACCGCGGATCTTGTCCTTCACAGGGATGAACGGGCAGGCCTCGATGCGCCGGACGGACTGGCGCACGTTCTCCTCCAACTCCGCGAACGCCTCCAGGGCGAAGGACGGTCGCAGGCCGGTGTCGGCCTCGATCGCGTCCTTCACGTCGTCATCCCTGAAGGTCAGCATGCCGCAGCCCGTGTGCTGAACGACGACGATCTCTTCGGTTCCGAGGAGCCGTTGGGAGATGACCAGGGAGCGCAGTACGTCCTCCGTGACTACGCCGCCGGCGTTCCGGATCACGTGGGCGTCCCCCTCGGTGAGCCCGAGGAGGCGTCCCGTTTCCAGGCGTGCGTCCATGCAGGTGACGACGGCCGCCTTGCGGTCGGGCGGGGCCGGAGCATCCCCCTTGTCGAAGGTCTCCGCGTAGCGGGCGTTGTTCGCCACGCAGCGATCGGCGAACGTCTCAGTGCTCATGGTGTCCACCCGTGTTGCGGCCAGGGCGTTGTTCGAATCTTAGCAGCGTCGTCAGGCGGGCCGACGTTCCCGGGTCACGTCGGCGTCGATCAACGCGTTCGTCTCCGGCTCGGAGAACCCCAGTTCCGCGAGGATGTCGCGGGTCTCCGAGGCGAAGGCCGCCGTCGGATCCCTGGGCCGGAAGCCGTCCCCATCCAGCCGGACCGGGGGCGACAGCGCGGTGACATCGCCCGCCTCCGGGTGGGCGAAGGTGTGGAGCATGCCGTTGGCCCGCACGTGTTCGTCGTCGAACATTTCCACGGGGAACTTGACCGCCGAGACGGGCACGCCCGCGGCGCGCAGTCGGGAGACCCAGTGCGCGCTCGGCTTCGCGCGCATGGTCTCCTCGACCTCCGCGGAGAGCCCCTCGTAGTACGCATGGCTGCTCTCGTTGCCGGGCGCGTCCAGTTCCGCGTCCTCCGCACCCACCGCCTCGAGGAACCGCACCCGCAGCGAGCGGCTGCCACAGGCGACGGCGACCGGCACGTCGGCCGTGTCGTAGGTGCGGAAGTACACCCTGATCATGGGCATCGCCCGCGCCGAGGTCATCCCCCGGGCCTGCTCGACGAACCCGGCGCCTTCCCGCCGCTGGCGTTCGAGACGCGCGAGCACCTGTTCGTGAGCGGCCCTGTCCTCCCGTTCGGAGCGGATGAGCTGATTGTTGGCCAGCGTCAGGGCGGCCTGCATGAGCGACACGTCGACCGTGCCGCCCACGCCCGTCCGTTCCCGCCGCAGCAGCGCGGCAGCGATGCCGAAGGCCAGGCTCATGGCGCACATGTAGTCCGCACTCACGGGGTCTCCGGGCGCCGGTCGTCCATCGACGACGCGGCCGTTCGCCGCCATCAGTCCGGTGCGGGCCTGCACGACGATGTCCATGCCCGCGAGGTCCGCTTCCGGCCCGCGCTTGCCGAACGCGGTCACGCAGCCGGACACCAGCCGCGGAAAGCGCCGCCGCAGCGTGTCCGGGTCGAGGCCGAGTTCCCGATCGAGGCCCGGCCGGAAGTTCATCAGGGCCACGTCCGCCCATTCGAGCAGGCGGTCGATCACCGGCTTAGCCGCGGGCTCCCGCAGCGCCAGCGGCAGGGACCGCTTGCCGCGGTTGCGCGACAGGAAGATGCGGGTCTCGAGCGGAGCGATCTGGCGCAGGACCCGCGTCGGGTCCCCGCTCAGGGCCTCCACCTTGATGACGGTGGCGCCGCCTTCCGCCAGCAACTGCCCGCAGAAGGGCACGGAGACGAACTGGCCGAACTCCACGACGCGCACGCCGACGAACGGCCGGCCGTCGCCGGCGGCGCGGTCGGCGCCGTCAGGCATCCGGCAGTGCTGCCGCCGCGAGGGCGTCGTCCTTCGCCTCGGCGCGCACGTGCGCCGGACGCGCGCTGACGCGCGCCCAGTAGTCCTCGAACGCCGGCCGCGGTTCGATGGTCCTCAGCATGTGCATGCCCCACCCGATGTGCGAGCCGACGTACACGTCGGCGGCGGAGAAGGACTCGCCGGCCACGTACGGTCCCTCGGAGAGGGCCCCTTCGAGCGTGTCGACGACCGCCCCGAAGGTCCCGTAGCCCGCCGACCGCTCCAGCTCGGTCGGGACCTCGAAGCCGAGCATCTTGTTCAGGTTGGCCGACTCGAGCGGTCCCGCCGTAAAGAACAGCCAACGGTAGTACGGCCCCCTGGCGTCCGTCGGCGGCGCCAGGCCGGCGTCCGGAAGGGCGTCCGCGAGATACGCGCATATCGCGGCGGCTTCCGTCACCACGACGTCGCCATGCCGGATCGCCGGGACCTTGCCCATCGGGTTGACCCTCAGGTACTCAGGTGACTTCATCGCTCCGTACTCCAGCACTTCGACGCGGTACTCGGCACCCGTCTCCTCCAGCATCCAGCGCGCGACGCGGCCACGGGACATCGGATTGGTGTAGAGCACGAGCTCGGTGGACATGTGTATCTCCTCTTGGATTCGCGAGACGGTCGGCGGTCAACCGTACAGGAGCCGGGCCGACACGTCGCGTGCCTGGTCCAGAGTTCCCACGATGCGGTCCGCGGGCACCTGCCGCAGGACGTCGAGCCTGTCCAGCGTGTCCGCAACCGCACCTTCGAGCCCCATCACGACCGGCTCCGTCCGTGCACGGCCCGCCTCGTCGAGCAGCCCCTCGAGCACCATCGCGGCGCTGTAGTCGAGATAGGTCGCGCCGGAGAAGTCGAAGATCACGACGTCGTGCTCCTTGATGTCGGCGCCGATCACCTCCATGAGCTTCCGCGACGACGCCACCGTGAACTGCCCGCGCAACGCTACCAGCCCCACCCGCGCCGAGTAGGGTCCGATCTCCGGAATGTCGCGGTCCGCGAAGAACGTCCGGTCGAGGATCGGCACGGACACGGCGCTGTCGAGCTCGAACCCCTCGAGCTGGCGCGCATGGGCCATGCCGGCGGCGATCAGCCCCACCGCCACCGCCGTGATCAGGTCCACGAACACCGTGAGGCCGAGGGTTGCCAGCAGGACGATCAGGTGCTCGCGCTGAAGACGATGGATGCGGCGCAGCAACCGCCAGTCGACGACGCCCCAACCGATCCGGATCAGCATCGCGGCCAGCACCGCCTGCGGGATCGGCTCCGCGAACCGGCTGAGTCCCAACAGCACGCCGAGCAGCAGCAGCGCATAGACGACGCTCGACAGGCGCGTCCGGCCACCCGAGCGGATGTTCGTGACGGTGAGCACCGGCGACCCCGCGCCCGGCAGCCCTCCGAAGAGACCGGCGACGATGTTCCCGATGCCCTGCCCGACGAGCTCCCGGTTCGGCCGGTGTCGCGTGCCCGTGAGCGAGTCGGCCACGAGCGAGATCAGCAGGCTGTCCACGGAACCCAGCAGCGCCAGAATGAGCGCCGGCTCCAGCGCCCGGGCCAGGAAGTCCGGCGCGGGGGCCGTCCACTGGAATGCCGGCAGCCCGGTCGGGATGTGCCCGATCGTCGGGGCGTCCGTCAGCCAGACCACCCCGAGCAGCGTACCGACCAGCAATGCCACGAGCGCTCCCGGAACGGCCCGGTCGAATCGCCTCGGCCACATGGCCCAGGTGCCGAGCGTGGCGACCCCGATGCCGAGTGCGGCCGGATTCGTTCGCGCGATGGCATCGGGCAGGGCCGTGACGGCGCCGACCGCGCCTCCCGGCGCGACGGGCAGTCCGAGCAGGGGGAGCAGCTGCATCAGGACGATGATGACGCCGATGCCCGACATGAACCCGGAGACGACGACGTGCGGCGTATAGGCCACGTAGCGGCCGATGCGCGAGACGCCGAGGAGTACCTGCAACAGACCGCCGAGCACGACGATCGTGAGGGCCTCGGGGAGCGTGCCGGCGTGCGTGGTCACGATGACGGCCATGGCCACCGTCATCGGGGCCGTCGGACCGGACACCTGGGAGCGGGTCCCCCCGAACACGGAGGCGAAGAACCCCACCGCTATGGCGCCATACAGACCCGCGGCCGCCCCCATCCCAGAGGCGATCCCGAAGCCGAGCGCCACCGGCAGCGCGACCACCGCAGCCGTCACGCCCCCGAACAGGTCGCCGCGCAGCGTCTGGAGATCGGATGGCATGCCTTTAAGGGCTGTGGTCAGTCACTCGGGTCCGTCGGGACATCTTGGTCCCGCCAAATCTGCCGGCCGGAGTCGGGAACCGCCTGGGTTTCCGGCGGTCCCCCGGGGCGCGGTTTCGCCTTCACGTCGCCACCGCGGGTCAATCATAGCCCGCCGCGTCGTGACCGCGACAGCCGCGGCGTGGATGGCGCGTCTTCCAGGCAGTCAATGCCATGTTGGAGATAGGGGGCTAGCAAGGCCGCGTACCCAATTCGGAGATCGATGTCAATGTTCCAACTTCTCCCGCCGGACGTTACAGTAGTCGGTCGCAGGGGAGGACCTATGGCAAACAAACCACGTACGGATGCGGCCATCGCCCGCACCAGGGAGCAACTCGCGGCGGATGTGGACGCATTCCTCAAGTCGGGCAAGAAGATCAAGCAAATCCCCATGGGGGTAAGCGGACAGGGCCCGTCGAGCAGTGGACGCAAACAACTCGTCTTGAAGCCGCGCCGGGCTTGAGCGCCGACGCGCAACACACCCGAAACGCCGGAACCCGAATCCCACGAGACGCCGGCAACACAGCGAAGCGACAGCGCCGTTCACGGCGACCGAGCGGTTCACGTATCACCCCACCGGGCGCATGTACGATTCATCGACGGGCCGCCTGACTACCACGCTGAGCGGCGGGCGGCTGACCGTCCGCTTCGACGACGGCGACGAGAACCGCATCGACTACGGAGTGCTCGAGGCGCTGACGTCGGTGTGCCGTTCGGCGGCAGACGACCCGGACGTCCGCGTCCTGGCCCTGACCGGCGCACGCGGCACTTTCTCCGCCGGTGCGGCGGCCGATATGGGCCCCTGGCCGGAGCGCTTCGGCCACCGCAGACCCGAGGGTTCCCACGGCCCGGCTCCGCTTCCCGAGCAGGATGCCCTGCGCGCGCTGCGGTCGCTGATGAAACCGACCGTCGCCGTGCTCGAGGGTGCGGCCTCCGGCCTGGCCCTCGACCTCGCCTGCGTCTGCGACCTGCGCCTGGCGTTGCCCGACGCCAGCATCGGCGACCCGCGCGTCGCCACGGGCACCGCGGCTTCGACGGGCATCGCCTATGTCCTGCCACGGCTGATCGGCCAGTCCCAGGCCATGCGCATCCTGTTGCTCGGCGAGACCCTGGACGCGGCGGAGGCGCTTCGTATCCGTCTGGTTCACCAGATCGTGGAGACCCGCGAGGCGGCCGACGCGGTCATTGACCGGATCGCCACCATGCCGACGCGAGCGTGGGAAGTGCACAAGATGCAGGTGCTCGGACAGCTCGACCTCGACTTCGAGTCCGCCATGGTCCACAGCCTCGGCGTCCGCCAGACGCACGTCATCGAGGACCGCCTCGAGGGCGTGCAGGCATGGCGCGAGCGGCGCGAGCCGCGCTTCACGGGCCGATGACTACAGCGCGATGACTACAGCGCGATGACTACAGCGCGATGACTACAGCTTGATGACGGACGGCGACCTCCTGCTCGTCGAGGACGACGGCGCGGTCCGGCACATCCGCCTCAACCGCCCCGAGAAACTGAACGCCATCGACCCCCTCCAGCACGAGCGCATCGGCCGTGCCTTCCTGGAAGCCGACGCCGATCCCGGCGTACGCGCGATCGCCCTCTCCGGGGTGGGTCGCGCCTTCTGCGCGGGCGACGACCTCGGGGCGGACTCGAGGTCTTGGCCGGACCGCATGCGGAACCGGCTCGTCGACCTCGACCTCGGGCTCGGCCCCGCGCTGCTGCTCCAGACGGCGGGCTGGGTCCGTCGCGTCGGCAAGCCCACGGTGGCGTTGCTGCACGGCGCCGCCCTCGGCTCGGGCTACGACTACAGCCTGTCCTGCGACTTTCGCCTCGCGACCGCGGACGTGAACTACGGGGACCCGCGCATACACCGCGCGATGTGGGCCGCCGAGGGCTGGTCGTACAAGCTCGTGCGGCAGGTGGACCAGTCGGCCGTCACGCCGATCGCCTACCTGGGCGAACGGATGGATGGGGCCAGGGCGCACGAGTACGGTCTCGTCCACCGCGTCTATCCCGCGGGCAGCGACCTGCTCAAGGAAGCCGGCCCGTTTTTGGCGAACCTGGCCGCCCTCGATCCCGGCGCATACCGCGAGACGAAACGCGCCATACTTGCGGGTGTCGACCTGCCCTTCGAGGCATCGCTGCCATGAGTACGGAACTCGCCGATTTCGATCCGATGCGCTCCGACGCCCCGCTCATCGTCTACATCGACTTCAAGAGCCCTTACGCCTTCATCGCCAAGGATCCGACCTACGCGATCGAGGATCAGCTCGGCATCGAGATCGACTGGCGGCCGCTGACCCTCGACATCCCGAGCTTTCTCGGTTCCGCGCGCCTCGACGCGCAGGACAGGGTGGTCGAGCAGAACCGCACGGCGGAGCAGTGGCAGGGGGTGCGATACGCCTACCGCGACGCGCGACGCTACGCGCGCCTGATGGGCTACATGCTGCGCGGCACCGTGAAGATCTGGGACACCTCGCTCGTGCACATCGCCATGATGTGGGCCAAGCGCCAGGGGCGCGACATCCTGCGGCGCTATACCGACATGACCTACGAGCGCTTCTGGCGCCGCGACCTGGACGCGGAGAGCCCAGGTGTCGTGACCGCCGTACTGGCGGAAGCGGGCGCCGACATCGCGGGGTTCGAGGACTTCCACACGGGTCCCGGGCGAGACGAACACGACGCGATGCAGGCCGCGAACTTCGACGCCGGCGTCTTCGGCGTGCCGGGCTACGTCGTCGACGGAGAGTACTTCTGGGGGCGCGAGCACTTGCCCACGGTACGCTGGATGCTGACCGGCCGCGCTGGCCCCGCGCCCGACATCGCCTATCGCCGGTTCGAGTGAGCCGATGGCTGAACCGTTCGCCGCGACCACTCCCCTGACGGTCGCCGTCGACATCAAGAGTCCCGAGTGCTTTCTGGCGCTCGCTCCGACGCGGGCCCTGGCGCGCGACCTCGACCTCGACATCGACTGGCTGCCCATCGTCACCGCACCGCGCCGGCCCGCGCCGGAGGGAGACGATCGCGGCTCCCGGCACAAGCGCCACCGCGTCACTTACCGACAGCGGGACCTGGCACGCTACGCCAGGGCGGCGGGCCTCACCCTCCGTGACCCGGACCGCAGCCCCGACTCGTCGCTGGTCGGCGCCGCGATGCTGGCCGCCAAGGCGCATTCGGCCCGCACGCTACACGCCTTCCTCGACATCGCCTTCGAGCGTTACTGGAAGACGGAACTCGACATCGAGGACCGGGACGCGGTCGCGGCGACGCTTCGCGAGGTCGGCGTGTCGGATCCGCCCGAGGCGCCCGACGCCTTCGCGGCGCTCCAGGACAGTCTCGCCGCCGCCGGGCTCTTCGACGCGCCCGCGTACCTGGTGGACGAGGAGGTCTTCTTCGGCCGGGCGCACCTGCCCATGGTTCGGTGGATCCTGGAGGGACGGGTGGGGCGGGGGCCGATCTAAACCTCTGCCGCGCGCCTCGGCGCCTTCGGCGCCTTCCACCTTTGCTGGTTGCCCCGAGCGGCATTCGCATCTTCTCGTAGAGCATGAACAGATGCTCGATGCGCTCGGGCAGCGCGTCGAAGTACCGGCCGGCCTGGCCGTAGGCTTGGCCCAGATCGCGCCCTGCGCTCTTCTGCTCCACGATCAGCACGCCCGGCCAGAACAGGTCGATGAAGCCCGAGCGGTCGTCCAGCTTCGCGACGTGCGCCTCGTAGCGCGCGACCGTGCGGCGGCGGACGCCGAACACCTCGAAGATCTCGTTGTAGAAGCTCTGCGTCTCGCACCTCTCGTAGGATGCGTCACGCCACTCGTCGCCGAACGCGGCGGCGCGGGCGCGGACCTCGTTCCAGGACAGCCGCATCAGTCGGCGTGGGCGCGAGGCCGAATCATGCGTGCAACGCGCCCGTGCGCCCTCCGGCGGCCCGGTCCCTCCGGGCTTGCCCGAGCTCGTAGCTCGCCTGCATCCGCATCCAGTGGTCGGCGGTGCCCCAGCCGATCTCCTCCAGCGCCAACGCCATGTTCGCCGACACGCCCGTCCTGCCGTTCAGCAGGCGCGACAGCGTGCCGCGCTCGCAGCCCAGATGCGTCGCCGTCTCGGTCACGGTCCAGCCCACCTCGTCCATGCTCTCGCGGATCAGTTCGCCCAGATGCGGCGGATTCAGCATCGGGCCCACGCGGTCACCTGCATTCTCATTCATGGTCTGCCCTCCAATCGGTCAGTGATAGTCGATCAGGTCCACGTCCACGGCCTCGCCCTCCTCGAAGCGGAACACCACGCGCCAGTTGCCGGAGACTCGAACGCTCCACTGGCCCGCACGGTCGCGCTTCAGGGGATGCAGCCGGAAACTCGGCGCGTCGGCAGCTCGCGGATGGGTCGCCTCCTGCAGCCGGAGCAGGATGCGCCGGAGCCGTGGTGCCAGACCGGCGGGCACCCGCGCGGGATTGTCCCGCTCGTGCAGCGCCCGCAGACCTCTGTGCCTGATCCTCATGACTCACTGTAGCGCGCCGCGCTATAGGCCGCAATTGCGCGAAAGCGCCGCCTCATCCGGCACCGGGCCGATGAACTCGCGCCACCGCTTGAACGCCGCGTCGTAGTCGCGCCATCCGCCGCGCGTTTGCCCACGACCTCGCCCCGCTTCCCTTGTACCTGCTCGAGGTACGTGGCCCGGCGGGGGCGCGCGCTGCGTTCCGTCGAGAAAGCCGGGCGCCGAGCGTTCCGCTACGGCCTGTCAGTCGGAAACGGCCAGCAGCAGATAGAGCACGTTGACGTCGATGCCGAACGCTTTACCACCCCGTATCTCACCTTGAGCCACCACAGGTAGAACCGCCTCAAGCCATCGCAGACCCTTCCCATCTGAATGACCCCGTGCTTTCTCATGCCATCGGCGTATTTGATCACCTTGTCGTCTTCGTACTTACGCTGTGGGATTTGGCGATAGTCCGTGAAGAACGGGAGCACGAAGCGCTCGCACCGGAACTCCAGATCCCTCAGCTTCGCCACGTCGTCCAGCACCTCGTTGGACGGGTACAGCTTTCTCTCCACAAGATTGAAGGTCATGGCCGCCTTTGCCTCGATCAGCGCCACCCGGGTGTGTCGATGCAAAACCGCGATGTCATGGCGATACCACTCCCGAACGACGTCGGTCTCGGCGTCATCCCGGAACCACTCGTGCAGCCGCCACGCCAGCGCATCGCACATCTGCCTCTCGTTCTTGGATGTCAGCGACAGATAGGCAAGTTCGTCTGCCTTGAACTCATCGCCCAAGTGACGCAGCGACGTTGCGAGCGCGCCCTTCAGGCTTTCAACCATGCCTCACCTCAGCTGCTGACAACCGCACAAGGAGCATTGTGCCATCGGAACGTCCGATGGATGACGACCTCCGCCGTAGTCTCGATTGGCTTTGAAGTCGCGGCTTTCGCCGCAGGTGCCATCTGCTCACAATTCGCCTGGGCGGCGATAAGAGAGGTAGCGTTCAATGGCCGGCTGGACCAAACAGGTTCGGCCAGAGGGGCTCTACATTGTCGAGCTTCGTGAAGTCACCCTTGTTCACTGTCCTCACATTGGGGCGCTCCTTCTTGATCCCCTGCGCGTCGCCCTTCTTGTGCTTCCCCACCTTTGCCGGAAGCGGCGGAATTCGCTCACCTGGCCGCCCGCCGAGGTAGTAGAACGGACCAAGTTCCCACGTTTCCTCGTTAAGGAACACCCACACGACGCACGCGGACGGCTTCCCCTCCAAAGCCACTTGAATGTCCTGTCTGCTCGTCTTGGCGCCTACGGTCGATCCCTTCAGCTGTACGTGCCGCAAGATCCCGCCGTGCTCTACGATTAGGTCGTATCCGCCCCGATCGACCTCTGCCCGCGAGACCTCCATCAGTGTCAGGTCCAACTGGCGTCGCCTCCTGCACCACGAGTGCTTGAGTAACTCGGCAACAAACATGTGCTCGATGAGCTTTTCCCTGAACGACGATTCGTGGCTGTCCAAGTTCACATTCCCTCCAAGTTCCAATAGTCGTGCCGCGATCATCGCACCGGGCCTCGCGTCCGGCGCGACGTTGTGCGACCCGAATGGGCGAACCTCTCGCTTGGCGAAGACCAACGTGTAATCGCACGCCGGCGGCCCCGTGCTGCAACTCAGCCAGTATTGCTCGGACGGATTCATGTTCTGGAAGAGGGCCGTGTTGTGACGCTCGCGGAGCGTCTCCAGCACTTGCGTCCCAGAAGGCACGCCGCAGCTTGCGCCGGCTTCGGCGGGCGCCCTCGACGGCGTTCTGTTCCGAGTCCTTCGCGGCCATGCCGATCATGTAGTCCGCAGCCTCGGGCGTCGGGATGATCTGCCGCAGGTCGACGAAAACATCGTCACCGAAGCTGTACGGCACCACCCGGAAGCACTGCGCCCACACGCCATGTCCGAGCAGCCATAACACGGCGGCCGTGGCCTCCTTGCGGAAATTCGCCGCGATCAGCACGAGCCGCTGCTCGTCGCCCGGGTTGAGGACCATCTCGTCCAGATCCTCGACGCCGAGGAAGTCGCGGAGCTTCGCCTCGGCATCTTGACCGTCGAAAGAACGGTCCAGGTACTCCTGGTAGATGTCGCGGATGTCCTTCTGCGTGAGGTTGGAACAGTACGCCGCGTACTTGAGCGCCTGCCACACCACATCCCGACCGGAGTCGTCGAGCTTGTTCTCGATGACGACCAGCCGCCCTTCCTTGTCCAGCGCGAGCAGATCGAGCCGCTCGCGGGTGTCCGCGAAACCGTCGAACTCCTTCTGGATGATCAGCAGATCTTCACCGAACGCTTCCGGCGTATGGGCGAGCCACTCCCGCAGATGTTCGCGCTCGCGAAGCCCCAGATCGGTGAAGCGGCACCTTCCGAGCCGCACCAGCCGGTTCTCTGATCGATCAACCTGAAACACCTCGTACCCCTTCCTTGCCTCCGTCGCGGCGTCCGCGACAGCTATGTCGCCAGTGTAGCGCCCGCCCTGCAAGGCCAACAGTTTCCGCGAGCGACGACGCCCACGGTTCCGTCGATCCCCGCAAGTCCGTCCGTCCAGGCCATCAAGCGTGTCGCGCGTGCTCCCGCGGTCAACCGGAGTCGGTCCTTCGCTGGTGCTCCGGCCTCGCTGGCGCGAGGTGACCGCGCTGCGCGCGCGTGCCGCCTTGCCAGGACCGACGCACTCCCGCGTCGGCAACAACCTGACAGGAGACCGACATGGACCTTGCAACCCTCATCGCCCAGTGGAGCGGTAGACTCCCCGAGGGCTCTGTACCGCCCGCCATTCTTCGCCGGACTTCCGCCCCGGCGCGTTCGCTCAAAGGGTGCCGCAGGCCGGCGGCCGTCAAGAAGGACGGTACCTTCGCCGCCAGTTGTCGCAGACGACGTGCGGCACTTGCGGCGGAAGGCGGCTGCCGTCGCTGCGCATATCGCAAGAGGCTGGAAGGCGATTTCCTCTGCGCACGATGCAGGGAAGACCGAGACATCGAGCGCGCGCAGAAGCGCCAGGACGCCATTGACGCGGCCGCCATCGACGAGTTCGCGGCCAAGCCCGACAGGGCGCACGAGCCGCGCGCCGCGCTTAGCCCGACTTCCGCAACTCAGCGTCAAAACGCGTGCAACTGATTGATTTTTGGTTGACGAAGGCAAAAGGTCGGCACTACAAGGTGCCGTTCGGGAGGAGTTCCGGGGGGCGCTCTAGGCCGAGATTCGAGGCGCCGGCTGTTCCGGCAGTCGCAGCTTGAGTTGATCGAGCAGCAGTTGGTGGTCGCGCGTCGGCTGCGTATGGCGCGGCAGCGTCAAGTGTCGCCCGTCCGCGGTCGGCAGATGGACGTCCACCATCTGCAGGGTGGAGAACTTCTCCAGGATGGCGCGCGGCGTCAGCCCCGGCGCGCACGGCCGCGCCAGATTCTTCAAGGTCACGTGCAGACAGTAGGCGACGAAGGCGACGAAGATGTGCGCCTCGATGCGTTCCTCCCGTTGGTGGAACACCGGACGGATGGCGAGATCGTGCTTGAGTTCCTTGAAGGCCTGCTCGATCTCCGAGAGTTGCATGTAGTAGCGCCACAAGGTCGCGGGGTCTTCCGCGGTCAGGTTGGAGCGCAGCAGGTAGCGGCCCTCGCGGCGTCGCGCGCGACGCAGCCGGTCGCGGCGCAGCGCGAACGTGAAGGTGTCCGGGGTCACGTCCTCGTCGGCCGCGGGCGGGTGGAGCTCGACCAGATGCCAGGCGCGCCCAGCGTCCTTCTTCGCGGCGCCGAGCTTGAGCAGCAGTTCGTCGCGCTTGAGCGACTGGCCGCGCAGTTCGTGCAGCCGGCGCCAGAGCCGCTTCAGCCGGCGCTGCCGCATGCCGCGCTCCTTGAGGATCCGCGCGCGGCTCTGCGCCAGGATGTACAGTTCGCCGTCCTCGGCCAGCAGCTTCACCTCGACCGACTCGCGCACCGTCTGCCAGGGCTGTTCCAGGAACGCCTTCTCCAGCTTCGTCAAACGGCCCTTGGGGGTGCCGACCAGATAGTGCACCGGCGCGTCGGCGTCGCGCATCGCCGCCAGCGTCTCCTCGGTGGGAATGCCCCGGTCCATGATCCACACCCGGTCCGAGCGGCCGTACTGCGCCTCGATCTTCGCCAGGAAGTCCGCCAGTGTGGTCTTGTCGCTGGTGTTGCCCGGCATCACCTCGTAGGCCAGCGGAAAGCCCTGCGGGGTCACCACCAGCGCGATCACCACCTGCACGCAGTCCGGCCGCTTGTCGCGGCTGTAGCCGAACCGGCGCTTGTCGTCGAACGGCGGATCGCTCTCGAAGTAGGTCGAGGTCAGATCGTAGAGCAGGACGTCGAAGCGCGCGTCGAACAGCGTCTCCCAGCGTTCCCGCAGAAACGCGAAGAACGCCCGCTGGTGCGCGGCCAGCTTGTCCAGGCAGCGGTACAGCGTGTCGTCGCCGACCACCGCCACCGGGCTGCCCAGCAAGTCCGCCATGGCGCTGTGCTGGTACCAGTGCCGGTGCAGCCGCCACTCGCTGCCCGGATCGATCAACTGGTAGCACACCAGCGTCTTCAGCACGTCCAGCCAGCGCGTGCCCTGCCGGCTCGGCGGCAACCGCGGTCCCCGGAACCGGTCCAGCTCCAGACGCTCCCACAGCGTCAGCGCCAGCCAGCACGCCCCCCATTGCCGCGGCCGGTGCAGGCTCAGGTCCCTCACCCTGACCCGCACCACCTGGCAGTCCAGTTCCGGCGCCTCCCGGTCCGCCGCGAACAGCGCCATCGACGCCGGTTCCGTGGCGTCGCCGAGCACCTCGATCGACCGGCACCACGCCGCACGTTGGCTGTCGTTGATCTCGCCGAGGTGCAGCACCTGCCGCTGCACCACCCGGCCGTCCCGGTTGCGGCAGTTCTCCACCACGCTCCAGTAGACGTGCTCCTTGCCGTCCTTGAAGCGTCTCCTGGACCGCACGAACATGGCGCCACAGCCTGCCCCAATCCCGCGCCAAATCAAGGGGCAAGGTCGGCACTACAGCCGCTTCCCGGTCGCCACCCTCAATGAAAACAGTCGCTTGCACGTCCGAGCCGGCCGGAATCCATCGAAATCAGACGGAATCCAAGGCGAGTTGCGGAAGTCGGGTTAGCAGGCCCATGGTGTGCGTAACGGGTGTTACTGCGGGAATGTGCGCGTTTAGCAGCCAAAGCCAGCCCCCACGCTGGGGACAGGCGTCCGCCAGGACCCTTCCCCAGCGTGGGGGCGTGACCCGGAATTGCGACAGAAGAGTCGTGTCGCACGACGCGCCGCAACGTCGCGCGGGCCACAAGTGCGTGGCAGTATTGCGCGACTCGGGGCGGCGTTCGGGCGGTGGCGACAAGAGAGTCAGGCCGGATGGGATGGAGCGTTCCGAAGCGTAATCGGGAGCGCAAGCAGCATGGATGAATCCGGGAGAGAAGTGCGAGGACCAGACGCCGTGACAACGAAAGTTGTACGAGTCGTTGTGAACGGCTGGACGTGGGTTCGCGGGGAAGCAAAAAACACGACTCGTGCGAAGGGGATGCTATCTGGTGCCCTTGGGGCGGACGGTTGGCCGGAAGAACGAGTTGATGTGACGATCACGCCAGGCGGATTCATCAGAATCCCTTTCCCGAGTGCGTACGATCGCGAAGGAGGTGCGCGCGGCTGGGGGTCCGACGAGGACTTTGCGCGGCTAATCCCAGCGGCCCTCAGCGAAGTTGAGCGGGTCATCGGGACGGGTCGGATGATGGCTCAGCTCCGGCAACGCACACGGCTGCTCACTCTCGGCGTGGACTTGAACAGCACTACTCTCAAAGGCGGCCCCAAGACGCATGCCGAAATGGTGGCGGTGATTGACACGGAGACCGGAGTAGTTATCCGCTGGACGGGCAAGTCGTATCCTGCCGGTCTAGTCCAGGAGCGGACTCTTGTCCATGCACCGTTGGAGTCCCACGTATTCGAGTTCGACGGGACCCCAATGCTGATACTCGGATGTCATGACCTCAACCTTTTCAGTCAACGGGCGAGGAAGAACCAACTTGCCGGGTCGATCCGTCGTAGGCGGTGCAACGCAATGCGAAGGCTCGCTAAGGAACTCAAGCCGATGTCGGTTCTGCAACACCCGCACACTACTGATACACCGAAGATTTGGTCCACGGCTTGGGCAGGCGTGCGTCAGTCATTACCCACGGCGGAGACCTTCGCTTCCGCGATTGCGTATTGCGGCGGAGACAAGGACGGGGTGCCGCGGGCGACGCTCGACGCAGTGATGGAACGGACTGCTTGGGGCGATGTCGTTGACATTGTCGTTGAAGGATACTGACGGATCGGCCAGCTCTCAGGCGTCTTCCCTTGTTTGCTGCGCAGGATTCGCGGGGCACTACTTGGGTTGTCCAAGTCTGGCATTCCGGAACGCGATCTCAGCGAAGTGTTCACAGTCCGACGCGAGGGTTGGATCGAGGACGCACCATGCCAAGTCGCGGGCGTACACTCTGACGGTTGGCAGGTGACCGTGAACGATCGGCACGAAGTCTCGCAGGGTGTCGTACCACGCTCGTTGTTCGTCCCTGTAAGGCGGATCGTTGTCGGATGCGTTGTGGCGTTGGCACAGCTCGATCCAGCGAGTCGACGAGAATGCTAACGGAACGTGATCCGCATATGCGCCAAGCGCGGTGCTGCGCAGTGCCGTGAAGTGCTGGCTCTCGTCGAACTCCAGAACGAACCCTGGATCGGGTACCCAATAGTCGCATGGCGCGAGACGTGAGGCCCGGACGAAGTCCCCGATACGGTAGCCGCGATGGTCCTCGATGGCAGCGACCACCCTGTGCAACTGTTCATAGAGCGGTGTGCTCGCGTAGGAGCTAAGCTGCGTGGGCCAGTTGAAGCGATGGTTCGGTATGCATTGGCCGTAGATCGCCTCGAGGAGCTGGCGCACGCGAACTTTGCAATCGCGGCAACGCTCGGAGTGACCCGGAGGTGTAGTCATGGCGCGATTTCGTCCTTGTGCGGGGGATTGCGTCATCAGTGTCGTAGTGACCTTGGAGGTCCGCAAACGGGATCGAAGTGCGCACTCTCAATCCTGAGCGGCAACGTAGTCAGCCACGGCTGCATGAGGATGCGGTAGGGCAGATGGAGGCCAACACCGGATCGGACCGGGGACTGCAACGCGCTCCCGCGCGCACGAACCCGGTTCTCGGAGGGGAGTCACCGTGACAGGGTCGGCTCGAGGATTGGCGCGGACTCTACAGGTGGAGAGGGAGTCCCCCTCCCTCGGCGTGTCGGTGCACTCGGCGGCCCAGTCCCGGAAGCTGGAGCGGAAGCCGTGCGGGACGGCGTCGATCTTCAGCCTGCGCATGAGCTTGCCCGTGGGGTGGTGGCCCTGGACGACGCCTATCTGCCACGGGAAAACCAGAACGCCGGCCCGGGGCAGCTCGCGGCGCGCCTCGTCGAGCACGCCGAGCGCCCGGTCGGACAGCGGCACGCGGTGCGCGCGGCCCGCCTTCATGCGCCCAGCGGGGATCGTCCAGACCGCGGCGTCGCGGTCGATCTCGTCCCAGGTCGCCTTGCGGACCTCCGCGGAGCGGCAGACGGTGAGCACGATGAACTCGAAGCTGAGCACGACGCCGGGGTGGGCGCCCGAGCGGCGGACCTTGCCGAGCGCCGCACCCACTTCGGCGTGCGGCAGCGCCTTGCGGTGCTCGACCTGCACGGTGTTGTTCGGCAACGCGGCGGACAGCGCGTCGCCGGCGGGGTTGTCCGGCCGGTGGCCCTGGGCGACGGCCCATTTCATCACCGCGCCGATGCGCCGCCTGACGCGCCCAGCGGGTTCGGGCTTGGCGAGCCAGATCGGCTCCAGCACGGCCATGACGTCGAAACCGGTGACGGCGTCCGCCGGCATGCGGCCGAGCCGGGGCAGCGCGTAGTCGCGCATCGTCGAACGCCAGTTCTGCTCGTTCTTACCGCCGGGCTTCCACTTCGGGGCAAGGATGGCGATGACCGTCTCGCAGGCTTCGGCGAAGGTCGGCACGCCGCGCGCGGCGCGGCGGCGGGAATCGCGGCCTTGGGCGCCGACGCGCACGCTCTGCGTCCAGCACTTGGTGGTGTGGCCGCGCGCGGCGGTCCTGACGAGGAGGCTCAGGCCCAGACCGCCGCGTCCGTCGCCGTAGCGACCGGGAGTCTTGACGGTCTTGACCAAGGTGGCGGAGAGCATGTTGGGTCGTTTCATGGCGGATTCCGTTACTCGTTTCGTTACGGTCGGTTGTCGAGATGGAGTGTGCCGCCGTGACACTACAAGTGTCAAAAAATCAATGTTTATCAGAAAGTTAAAGGACTTCTGGAGCCATCCCGATCAGTCCTGAACCCCCCGACGCGCTCTCAGTGCCGGCGTCCTCCGCAAGGACGGAACGGGTGCGAATAGGATGACCGGAGTAGTGACCCGCGATTCCGCTCAGCGCCGACCTAGCGACAAGCATAGGTCGGATGCGAGACATTACTTACATCATCGCCGACCGCTTGTCCCCCACCAAGCCGGCCAGCGACCAGCTTGCCGTCGCCCCGTGCCCGATCCTGCTCCTCCTGCGCCCGATCCTAGACCAAGCCGCCGCCGCGGCCATTCCGCGCCTTGCACGAATACGGCGCATGTCCACAACATTTCCACGGAGATCTCCACCGAAACCGCGCCCCACAGTGCCCTCATTCTCTAAAACGCGGGCCAAACATCGAACGAGGCCACTCGGCGCGCCGTCAGAGACGCGGCCGCCGCACCCGGGGTATTGCCCCCTCCGCTGGCGCTGCGGCCCTGTCCGGGTGACACGGCGCCGCCGCCGTCGAGGAGGTTGATGATGGCCGGAAGGAGACTTTCTTCCGTTCCCATCACGGACCGATCGTCTCGCTGGGGGAGCTCCACGACCTCCCCGGCGGCTGGCCGTTGCCGAACGGCAGCCTCTTCGCGGTGCGTGACGCCAACGCCGGCAGGTCCCGCAACACCGTCGACCAGTACCTCGCGATGGACCGGGCCGGCCGCATCGCAGAGTTCACGGACGCGTTGCTGTCCATCGGCGTCCCGATCTTCCATACCCTCGCCGCCGATAGCCACGGCGACGCCTTCTACGGCGAGGTCGCCGCGGTTCCGCACGTCACCGACACGCAACTGGAAGATTGCCGGACGGCACTCGGACGGCTGCCGGCGCTGTTCAGCGACGGGGCACTCGTCACCCCGACGGCAGTGCCGCGGCCTGCGAGTGGGGCCAGGACCCGGACAGCCCGCCGGACTCCAATCTCCACGGCTACGAAAGCTACTGGCTCAGCAACGCGGACCGGCCGCGGACCGGCTTCTCCGCCCTCTTCGGCTTCGTCGGCTATGAACGCACGCAGCAGAGCCTGCGTAACCCGGCTTGGCCACCTGATGGTGCGCGACCGGCGCGAGGCCGTCGACGGCCTCGACGACGTACTCGCGGTCTGCGCCGGCATCGACGCGGCGACAGATCCAGGGACTCGTGCCCTGGAGGCCTGTGATGTCCTCGCCCGCTGGGACCGCCGGGCGGATCCGGACAGTCGCGGCGCCCAGGTCTTCACCGAGTTCTGGCGCGCCGTCCACCGGAAGCTCGGCGGCGGCTTCAAACTGCCGATCGAGTCGCGGGACTTCTGGGCGGTCGATTTCGGCCCCGCGGACCCGCTCCATACGCCAAGCGGCATCAACGCGTCCCGGACGGGCAACCGCGGACTCGTGCGGGAGGCCCTGGCCGCAGCGGTAGACCGCCTAGAGGGGGCGGTGTCGACCTCGACGCGCTGCGAGGACCAGGTCGAGAAGGCGCTGATCGGAGAGCCCCTCGTTGTCGAGGAGGAGTGACGCGGGCACTGCCCTTTGCGCCCCTTGTCTCTACGTCAGTTCCCCCCAAAGTACCGCCGCGGATTTTCGACGAAAAGCGACTCCACCGTCGCTTCGTCGACGCCCATCTCGAGCAGGTCCGGGATCACGTGGCGGTGGATGTACTGGAACTCGTCGACGTTGAGCCGCTTGAACTGGTGCTCGTCGGGCATGGTGCCGTCGGGGTTCTCCTTGAAGATGTGCAGGCAGACGCAGTCGTGCGACGGGCAGAGCTGGTCCGTGTAGCCCATGTCGATCAGGTTCTTCAGGGTCACCGTGCGCATGTGCGGACTGACGAGGAAGCCGGGATAGCGGTCGAGGCCGAGGTAGCAGCCCTGGTCGAGGATCCACTGCAGGTACTCGGTGTCCGTCGTGTCGTTCGAGTGGTCGATCTTCACCCTCGTGAGGTCGACCCCCTCCTCCCGGAAGATCTCGATCTGGCGGCGGGCGACGTGCCCGGTCGGATACGAGTGCACCATGATGGGCACGCCCGTCTCGTTGTGCGCCCGGGCCACCGCCCGGGCCATGACCTCCAGCCGTTGCGTGACGCCGTCGGAGTCCGCCGCGCACTTCAGGAGCCCCGCCTTCACGTCCGTCCCGTGGAACCCCTCCTCGATCTCGCGCACGAACTCCCGCGCCATCTGGTTGGGCGAGACGCCGAGCAGCCAGCGCGGCACGTCCAGCCACCAGCCCGTCACGTTGATGATGTTGACGCCGGAAGCGCGCGAGACCCGCGCGAGCATTTCCGGTTCCCTACCCAGATCGAAGGTCGTCGCGTCGACCATGGTGTCGATACCCTGTGCCTTCGCCCGCTTGAGCGCGGCGATGGCCGTCTCCTCGGGCTCCGGACCGAGCAGTTCGGGGTGCCAGCGATAGAGCGCCGGGCCGGCGACCATGACGTGTTCGTGCATCAGCGTGAAGCCGAGGTCGTCCGACGAAATCGGCCCAAGCACCGAGTTGATCTGCGCCATGGTTCCTCCCCTTTTGGGCCGAGTGAGTGTCGGACATCCGCGAATTGAGATGCGCGTCGTGATGTTACTCTAGCGCGCCATGAACATCGGACTCTTCAACTTCGCCACCGACTACTCCATGCCGGTCCCGGACCTCGCCCGCGAGGCCGAGGCGCGCGGCTTCGAGTCCCTCTGGATCCCGGAACACACCCACATTCCCGCCTCGCGACGCACGCCGTGGCCCGGCGGCGGCGACCTGCCCAGGGAGTACGCCCACACGTTCGATCCCTTCACGGCGCTGGGCGCCGCGGCGGCGGTGACGTCCACCATCAGACTCGGCACGGGCATCGTCCTCATCATCGAGCGCGACACCATCACGGCGGCCAAGGCCGCGGCGAGCGTCGACCACCTCTCCGGGGGGCGCTTCCTGTTCGGCCTGGGCGGAGGCTGGAACCGCGAGGAAGCGGAACACCACGGCACCGAGTGGGACACCCGCTTCAAGCGTCTGGCCGAGCAGATGCAGGCCATGAAGGCGATCTGGACCGAGGTCAAGGCCGAGTTCCACGGCGAGTACGTGGATTTCGACCCGATCTTCTCCTGGCCGAAGCCCGTGCAGCAGCCGCATCCCCCGCTCCTGCTCGGCGGCGAGACCATCCACACCCTGCGCCGCATCGTCGCCCACGGCGACGGCTGGCTGCCCCGCGCGCGGGACCCCGAGCAGGTTCTCGAGGGCATCCCGACCCTGCGCCACCTCGCCGAAGAGGCGGGACGGGACCCGGACAGCATCGGCGTGTCCGTGTTCGGGCTGCCTCCAGACCCCGACCTCGTGGCCCGCTTCACCGAAGCCGGCGTGGAACGCATCATCTTCGGGGTCCCGCCCGACGAGCCGGACGCCACCTGTCGACGGATGGACCGGCTCACCGGCTTCCTCGCCGGCTGACGCCAGAAACGTCGGCAGGAACGCGCGGATGGAGCTGAAAGCGACCCACTACGGGGTCGAGGACGGCATCGCCACGATCACGCTCGCGCGGCCGCATCGCATGAACGCCTGGACTGGGCGCATGCACACGGAGTACCGCCACAGCCTCGCCCGGGCAAACGGGGACCGAGACGTTGGGGCGATCGTGGTGACGGGCGAGGGACGCGGGTTCTGCGTCGGCGCCGACGCCGAGGCGCTCGCCGGGCACGTGGCGCGCGGCGGCTACCACTCCGGCACCGACGACTCCATCGCGCGGCCCGGCTACGGCGTGCGGCCCGAGTTCGACGCGACGTTTGCCTATCACTTCGGGCTCGACAAGCCGGTGATCGCGGCCATCAACGGACCGGCGGCGGGAGTGGGCCTGGTGCTCGCGTGTTACGCGGACCTGCGCTTCGCGGCCTCCGGCGTCAACCTGAGCGCGGCGCACGGCAAGCTGAACCTGCCGGCGGAGTACGGACTGTCGTGGCTGCTGCCCCGGCTGATCGGGCTGACCCGAGCGAACGAACTGCTGCTGTCGAGCCGGAAGTTCACGACGGATGAGGCGTTCGAACTCGGCCTCGTCAACACGGTGCTGCCGGCCGACGACCTGCTCCCCCATACTTACGAGTACGCGGGCAACCTGATCCGCACCGTCTCACCGGAGTCGCTGCGGGCGACCCGCAGGCAGATCTACACGGATCTGCACCGGGACGCGGCCGCGGCAGTCATGGAGTCCGAGCGCCTGGCGGCAGAGATGATGCGGGATTCGGATTTCGCGGAAGGTGTCGCCGCCTTCAGGGGGAAGCGCCCCCCGCAATGGCGGGGCTGATCGCAGACGGCATCACGGGTCGCCTCTATCCCCGGGTCAGCACCTCCATCAGGTGCCCGTCGATGTCACGCCAGTAGAAGCCGCGTCCGCCGTGGCGGGTGTTGATCTTGCCGTCGTCCCACGAGAACGGCCCCGATCCGTAGACGACCCCGCCTTCCTCGATGCGCGCGAAGATCCCGTCGAACTCCTCGTCGCTGACCTTGAACGCGTAGTGGTGGCTCCGAAAGTCCTTGGTGTTGTCGAAGTCCATGGTCAGCGCGTCGTTCACCTGCACTGGCGCGAAGTGCCCCATGGGTCCCCCGTACGCGAGTCCCATGATGTGGGCGAAGAAGCGGGCCGAGGCCTCCTTGTCGTTGGCCGGCACGATGGTGTGGTTGAGTTCCATGGCGGGTTGGCTCCCCCGGACGGTATGCCCTGACGTTAACGCACGCGGTGCAACGGCGCCAGCGCCCGACAGGGGCCCCGCCCGGCCAACCTCCGGCATCCGGAGGTGCGCTCCGGTAATCTCCGGCTTCATGGCGAGGTGCACGCGAGCCGGGACATGAGAATCAGCGCGATCGTCTTCGCGACCTGCGCCTGCGCGACGGCTGCAGCGGAGCTTCCGCCGTCTCCCCCGGAGGCCGAAGGGCTGTCGCCGGAGAGACTCTCGCGCGTCGACGCTGTTGCCCGGCGTTACATCGAATCCGGTGCTTTTCCAGGTGCAATCGTCGCCGTCGCCAGGAACGGCAAGGTCGTGCACCTTTCCGCGCTCGGTCGTCGCGGCACGAAAGACGAACGGCCCCTGCCGCTGGATGCCCTGTTCCGCATGTACTCGTCGACCAAGATGGTCACCGCCGTCGCCGTCATGCGACAGTACGAGCAGGGCCGGTTCCAGTGGCCCGCTCAAGGGGTGTTTCGGGGGTTTCAGGACTTCGCAGGAAGTACCTTAACCTTCTGATAAATAAACATTTTTTGACGTATTTCGCATCACCGGAGCATACTGCTTCTCAGCACTCGTTTGTAACGGAACAAGGAACGGGAAGGTGAAAAACAGACCCCTCATTGCTGTCCGCCACGTTCGTCAGGAACGTCAACATCCCGGGTCGCTACGGCGACGGCCGGGGCGGGCGCGGGCTCGGCCTCCTGGTCAGGCCCGCTACCTGCGGCGGACTCAACAAGTGGTGGACGCAGAGCGTCCGCATCGACGGCAGACCGACGAGCCTCGGGCTCGGGCGCTACCCCGTCGTCACCCTCGGCATGGCCCGCGAGCGGGCGCGCGAGAACGCGCGCGAGATCGCGCTCGGCCACGATCCTCGGCGCTCGGCCAAGGCCGTGCCCACCTTCGCGCAGGCGCTTGAGATCGTCATCGCGATCCACGCGGCGAACTGGAAGGACCGCAGGGGCTCGGAGCACCAGTGGCGCGCCACCCTGCGCACCTACGCCTTCCCGCGCATCGGCGACAAGACCGTCGACGCCGTAACCACCGCCGACGTCATGGCCGTGCTGTGGCCCATCTGGTCAAGGAAGCGCGTCACCGCCAAGCGCGTGCGGCAGCGCATCGGCGCGATCATGAAGTGGGCCATCGCGCAGGGCCTACGTATCGACAACCCCGCCGGCGACGCGATCTCCGCCGCGCTGCCGAAGCACACCGCCATCCAGAAGCACCAGCGCGCTGCCGCACGCCGAGGTCGCCGCCGCGCTGCGCCTGGTGCGGCGCAGCGAGGCGTACCGGGGCATCCCGCCCGCGTTCGAGTCCCTCGTGCTGACCGCCGCCCGCTCGGGCGAGGTTCGCGAAGCCCGATGGGACGAGATCGACCGCGACAACGCGGTCTGGACGGTTCCGGCCGAGCGCATGAAGAACGACGCGAGCACCGGGTGTCGCTGTCGGACCGCGCCCTCGAAGTCCTCGACGACGCCCGCGAGCTGGCCGACGCGGACGCATGGTTGTTCCCGTCCCCGACCGGGCGCGCGCTGCACCAGTCGACCCTGTCGGGGCTCATGCGCGATCCGGAAATCGACGCCGTGCCGCACGGGTTCCGGTCCAGCTTCCGGGATTGGGCCGCCGAGTGCACGGACGCCCCGCGCGAGGTCTGCGAACTGGCCTTGGCCCACGTCAACACGGACCGCGTCGAGGCCGCCTACCGGCGCACGGACCTGTTCGACCGTCGGCGCATCCTGATGACCGGGTGGGCCACGTACGTCGCCTAGCCGACCCGACTATTCTCGCCGAAACCGGGTCAAGGGCCGGCAGGGCGCCTGGCTCCGCCGGGCGCGCACCCTTGACGCGGCGGAGGCGATCATACGCTGACAAGGAGAGCGGGCGGGGCTCGACCATGGGTCGGCGCCACGACGCCTGCCGGTCGCTACGCGCGCCCGTTCCTCGCAACCCGGCAACCCGCCCGCTCCCTGCCCTGCGGCGAGCGATCCTCCGCCGGCCTGTCGTGGAACCAGGAGGCACGTCCAGTGCCGTCGGCCCAGCCGGAATGCCGGACGTTGGCCGGGCAATGCCGCCGATGCCGGACCTGGGGGAGGGCGCGTCCCTTCGGGCCGGGCCCTATCGCCTTTGGCGACCGAGCCTCGCAAGCGAGTCTCGTCCCGTTCGGGTGACGGTCCCTCGCGCTTCCGCCCTCCGGGCGGTCATGATCCGGCCGCCGCCGGGGCCACTCCGCGCCTCGCATGAAAACGACACTTGTCCACAGCATTTCCACAGGGGTCTCCACCGAAACCGCGCCCCACAGCGACCTCGTTTCCGAAAACGCGGGCCAGACATCGAACGAGGCCGCTCTTCGCGCCGCCGGGGGACGCGGTCCCGCACCGCCGGTCGCACCCGATGGCTCAAACCGCCGTCCTCCATGGCGTGTAGCAGGTCGGGTTACCGCAGCCAGAAGCGGCGGAGCAACCGGTCGTTCCGTCTCTCGAGTTCATCCCGGCCATGCAGCCACCGGGCGTTATCGACAACCAACAAGTCGCCAGGTGCAAGCCTGATGCGCTTGTGACCCGCTCCCATGGCAAGCAACCCCTTGAAAGTCCTCAACGCCCGACGGCCTGCATCCGTCGACTGCGACACGGGATACCACGGCGCATAGTAGAGCCGCTCGCCGCTCCACACCGGCGCTGTCCGAAGAACCTGCCGCGGCAGTTGCGGCGGGACGTGCTGCTCGACTTGCCGAAGCGCTTCAGCCTGTTCGCCCATCAACGACAGCACGACATTCCCATCCGCCAGCACACTGGCACCGTCCCGATCCGCCTGAGACTCGCACCACCAAGCCACGATGCGGGCTTCGGGATGATCGGTATGTAACGGCACCGCGCCATGCCCGCACAGGTAGGTCGTCGCGCCCTTGACCTGGCGCACTTGGGTCTGCTCGACGATTTCGCCCACCTCGGACAGCACCTCGGGAACTGCCTCCTTCCCGACGGCGTGGACAGCAAGACCGTTCCGCTGCAAGCCGCACCGGATGGCGGCCCCAAACCGTGTCATCCTGCCGCAACGCCAGCAAGTTCCGTCGAGATGCTCTTGCATGCGTGCCAGCATCGGTTCTGGCAATCGTGCCAGCAGTTGGTCCCATTCCCCGCGTCGGCAACGTACGGTTCGCCGAACACCTGTTGCCAGCGCTCCGCGGTCTTGGCGAAGACCTCGCTTAGGACGGCCGCTTCTTCGGGCGTCTTACCGAAACCGCCGTCGTGGTCCAATATGTGCCCGCAGTACTTCGTGCAGTCCTCGAAGTACGCGACCGGCGCCTGCATGTGCAGATGCCAGATCAAGTCGATGTCTCGCGTCGGAGCGAAGCCTGGACCCAAGCTCGCCAGGTGAAAGAACTTCCGATAGCGCTGTATGGCTTCCTCAAGCCGCTCTGCGGCCCACTCCGACACCTCCGATTCCGACCGTCGTGCCGCCTCCCGGAGGTCAACGGAAAAGACCGGGAGATCTACCGATCCGATTCCCCCCTTCGGACGCCCGCCCTGGCTTCCTCCTGTTTTGCTCATGTCGTGCTCCTTGTTGGTTTGGATGGCCCTGACCCGCGCGATGTACGCGCGTCCTGCTGGTCAGGGATGCTAGGCAACGAAAAATGAACACCGCCTGAACCGAGAGGCCAATCGCCTCGCCGGATGCGCCGCCGACCAGATTGCTTCCGGTCCGGCGGCAGCGGTATGTCCAGCGCGTCCGCACCCGCTTCTCCGAGCGCTCGCGGATGCGCCTCCCGGCCAGGTCTTCGGTCGCTTCCGTGCGGTGTTTTACCTCTGGCGGTCGATCCGCCGAGTGGAGCGCCGCCCGCGGCCGCTGTCGCCCGGCGTGGCCGGATCCGGCCGCGACTTGTGTCCTGCCGTCCGTCGTTGCCCGCCAGCGTCGCACACGTGCTCCGGCGGTCAACCCGGACACGACAACGCCGACCGGCCGCTTCCCCGGGTTCTCCGCTTCGCCCCGACCTCGCTGGCGCGAGGTGACCGCCCTGCGCGCGCGTGCCGTCCGTTCGGGACCGACGCACTCCAGCGTCGCAACCCTGAAACGGAGAACATCATGGACCTTCAAACCCTCATCGCCCAGTGGAGCGGCCAAGTTCCACCGGGCTTCGTTCCGCACGCCGTGCTTCGCGAGGAGCCCGTCCTTGACTTCTCGCGACTACCGGCCACGGTACGCATTTGGCTTAGTCTAGTAGTAGGGGTCACGGAAGCCGACGGTGTCACAGTCAGAGCGTGAGCCAGGCATGATGCAATTCATGAGGAGCGCCAAATCTCCGGCGGAGGGGCAACGGCTCCAACCCGTCTATGAGGCGGCTTTGCGCCTCTGGCACGATAAGGACGCAGCGGAATGGTTCCTCGATCAGCCACATCCTCTTCTATCGGGTAGGACCCCTCGCGAAGTCGCTTTGGAGTCCGCGAAAAGCTCGGCGCTCGTCGTTCGATTGATTGGGCAGGCGGAGGCGGGCGTCGCCATCTGACAATCCACGAGCCCGCCCGACTGGCGCCTACCGCATCGGAAACCCAGCTAGCCGGTTGCCCGTCTACAGCGGCGATGGCGCTGCGATCTATCCGGGACGCTGGAACGAACCAGGACAGCCGGTAGTCTACGCTTCTGAGCACTACTCGACGGCTTTGGTTGAGAAGCTTGTCTACACCCTGCGCCTTCCACCAAACCAGCACTTTGTCCAACTCGAGATACCCGGATCGGTTTCTTGGCGCGAGTGGACGGTCGAAGATTGCCAATCGGCTGGGATGCGGACGATCCTGCAACTGCTCGCGCCATTGGAGTGGATTGGCTCCGGACCAATAGCTCTGCCCTCTTGGTGGTGCCTAGTTCCGTCGCGCCACTTGAGCGTAACGTCCTGATCAATCCAGCCCACCAGAGGCGTCCCTCATCGTTGTTGGCCCTGAGACACCGGTGCCTTGGGACCGCCGTCTATTTCCGCAGTCACAGTGAAGTCCTCCGACCAGGCCAGACTCGGGCCGTTCCCCCTCTGCCGCTCGTGGGGATGGACCCAATACCCTCCGCCGGTCCCCCCGTCCTATCGCCGGTATCGCTGCGCTTGGATGCTTGGAGTAGCCACAAGCCCCACCGATTCTCCGACCAAGACCACTAGCCAATCCAGTAACTCTCACTGGACACGCGGACATAAATTGAGTTAAATCAATGTGTTGTCTGCGGTTTGTCTCGGACCAGTGGTCCGATCCGGTGATCCGGTTGCGAACGTCCTGCCGGAACTCGCGTCGCTCGATGTCCTGGGGCGCGGGACGGCAAGAGGGAGCCTGCCCGGACGCCGATCACGATGCGCCAGTTGCTCACGCATACGTCGGGCCTGTCCTACGGGATCGACTCGAACGACCCGGTGGATCGCGCGTACCTGGAAGCCGAACTGTGGGTGTCGGAGGATATCGACACCCTCGCGGCGAAGGTCGGGCGACTTGCCGCTCAGGTCCCAGCCAGGCACCGAATGGCGCTATTCGGTCGGCATGGACCTCGCGGGCCTGGTCGTACAGCGCCTGGCCGGGCAGCGCTTCGACCGCTACCTCAAGGAGCACCTGTTCGAGCCGCTCGACATGCGCGACACGGGCTTCGTGATCCCCGACGAGAAGCGCGGTGTCGGCGTACTCACGGACCCCGTCGCGAGGGGCGTCAGCGGTAACGCGGGAGAGTTCTACCACGACGGCGCCGCGGGCACGGTCTTCTGGGTGGACCCGGTGGAGGACATCGTGGGGCTCGGGATGATCCAGGTGATGGGAGGTTTCGTCTGGGAGCCGGACCTGAAGACGGCGGTCTACCAGGCCGCGACCGAGTCGAAGCGATGAGTGGAGCCGGACGGAAGGTGCGGCTCCGTCCGCGGGCTTCCCCTCCGGCTACGCCTGTCCTTAGTCGGGCCGGAACCAGATAGGCGACGACCAGCCCCGCTGCTGCTCGATGGGGGGCACATCGTCGGGCAGGTCCACGTCGGCGCTCAGCGCGAGGTGCGTCGGCCAGCGGCAGGTCGGGTTTTCCAGCACCCGCACGTAGTAGAAGGCGTGCCGGTCCGGGGCGTAGTCCGGGTCCACGAAGCGTGCCTGCAGTTCTGCGGCGCCGGTGGCGTCGTTGCGTTCGCATGTCTCGAGGTCGACCGTCGCCGAGGTCGGCGCGCACTTGCCGTCCTCGCCAGGCTCCCGCCCCCCGGAACAGGCAACGTCCCTGACGCGTTGCATCGGTTTGCCGGACGTCGGGTCCCCGACCCAACCCTTCACGACCTGAATGCGGTCCAGCAGCGATCCGTCCGGGTCGGACATCGCCCAGACCCAGAAGGACGGTTCCGCGACACCCACGAGCTCGCCCCCCATGGGCACGCCGAAGGCGTAGGCCGCGGCGAGTTGTTCCTCCCCGGTATCCATCTCCGCGGGCAGGTCGCCGGCGAAGAACCGCATCCGCATCCGCGAACCGCTGGTGGCGAACGCCTCACGCCGGTCCAGCGCGTCGAAGATGTCCGCCCGGGTATTGGCCTCTGCCCAGACACCCGCCAGGCCGCCCGTGTTCACGCGCCGGAAGGCGCCGATCACGATGTGCTCCGTCTCGAGCGCCTGGCGTACGGCAGCGGCATTGCCGAGCGCCGGCACGAAGTTGGGCGGTACGACGCCGGTGGTGTTGCCCGGATTCGAGTTGTGGGTGTCCGTCGAGCCGATCATGCCGTAGCGGAACTGGTTCGGGCGGCCTTAGGCAGGTGGCCTCGCCGTCGGGACACACGCCCGGCAGCCGCGCCGCCGGCCGCAGTACGCCGCGCGCGAAACCCGTTCGGAAGCGCTCGTCCGCGGCAACGGCCCCGCCCACCGCGGCGCACAGTTCCGAGCCGTCGAGCGGGCCGCCTTCCGAGCAGGCATGGATCGCGTCGAATCCCTCCGCGTGGTCCGTCACCGCGACGAAGTCGAGCGGTGTCGCCAGGCGGGCCTCGATGCCGTTCGGCAACTCCACCGGCTCGCCGCGCGCGAACCGATAGGCGTCCCGCGGACCGACGCGGTTGCCGAAGCTGTAGGCGTCGTTGGAGAGGCTCGTGTGCACGTGGAGGTCGCCGAAGAAGGCACGCCGCAACGGGTAGCGTTCGATCTCGCGTGGAGCCGCAGGCTCCGCGGCGACATCCGCGGGCGCTTCCCCAGCGTCCTCGCTACACGAGACGGACAGGAAGACGGCGACCGTCAGTATCGCCGCCGGCGAAGGAATCCTCGGGTTCATCTTCCCTCCCCTGCGTTCCCTCCCCTGCGTCCCCTCCCGTGCGACCTGCCCTACCCCGGCTTCATCCAGATCGGCGACGACCAGCCGCGCTCCTGTTGCGTAGCCGGGGTGTCCTCCGGCAGGTCGACCCCGCCGCGGTTCGCGAGCCGCGTGGTCCACCGACAACTCGGGTTTTCGAGTACCCGCACGTAGTAGAACGCGTGTACGTCCGGGCGGTAGTCCGGATCGGTGAAGCGCGCCGACAGTTCCGACGCGCCAAGGTCCCCGACCGGTTCACAGGTCTCGTGGTCCAGTGTCGCGGCGGTGGGCGGACAGCGCCCATCTTCACCCGGCTCGCGGCCGTCCGAGCAAGCCACATCCCAGACGCGCTGCTTGGGTTCGCCGGAGGCCGAATCCTCGACCCAGCCCTTGACCACCTGGATGCGGTCCAGCGTCGGCCCGTCCGGATCGTGGACGGCCCAGGCCCAGAACGACGGGGCCGCGGCGGCTACCAGTTGGCCCCCCATGGGCACGCCGCCGGCATAGGCCGCCGTCAACTGTTCCCCGCCGTTGCCCATCTCTGCCGGGAGGTCGCCGGCGAAGAACCGGATGCGCATGCGCGAGCCGCTGGTCCCGAAGGCCTCGCGGCGCTTAAGCGCGTCGAAGATCGCTTCGCGCGTGTTGGCTTCGGCCCAGACGCCGGCGAGGCCGGCGACGTCCGTCCGGCGGATGGGGCCCACCACCACGTGCTCGGTCTCGAGGATGCGGCGCGCCACCATCCCGAGGCCGCTAAGCATGCCGAAGCGCGTCGCGGCGTCGGCCCTGGTGTTGCCCGCATCGGAGTTGTGCGTATCGGTGGAGCCGATCATGCCGTACCGGAACTGATTGGGTTTGCCCTCGCTCGCGAGCTGGATGCCGTCGAGCAGCGCGTTGCGCAGGAACGAGTTCGGCTCGGCGCATTGCCCCGACTCGCCGGGTCCACACGGCGGGAAGAGGTTGCCGAAGTCGCATTCCTCGTCGGCCGCGCCGACGCCGACCTGGCACTCGGACGTGCCCTTCATCTGCGTTACTTCGACGAGCCGGTCGATCCTGAGACGCCGTTCGAGGTCCGCTTCGGTGTACGCCGTACCGTCCTCGTCCTCGCGCGAGAACATCGTGCCCCACGAGTAGTTGCTGTTGTGCGGGACCGTGATCACGGCGCATGGCGGTTGGCAGGCCGCGTCGAGCTGCTCGAAGAAGTCCGCCTGGTTGCGCACGTCCATCGAGGAGATCGCGTGCGGGATCACGTCGCTGCCGCGGAAAAAGACGTTCCGGTGCAGCATCCCGAAGCTCGGCAGCAGGGCCGAGAACTCGTAGGCGATGAGGGTGGTGAAGGTGCCCGGATCGTTGAACTCGTTCGCGGCGTCCTGCACGCGCCGCCAGGTGGAACCCGCAAGCGCCAGGCAGTCCGCGACGTCGTCCGGGCAGATCTCGCGCCCGCGTACCGCCGGGCGCGCGGCACCGAGCTCGAAGGCGATCCGCAGGTTCTCTCCCGACGTGTCGGGCTCGGCGTCCCGGAAGCGCTCGCAGAACTCCGATTCGTAAGCGGCTTCTCCCTCGAAGACGCATGCCCCGACGGCGTCGAAGCCCTCCGCGTGGTCCGTCAACGCCACGAAGTCGAGCGGGCGGTCGAGCCGCGCGTCCGCGCCGCTCGGCAACTCGACTTCCTCGCCACGCGCGAAGCGGTACGCGTCGCGCAGGCCAACCCGGTTTCCTATCGCCCAGGCGTCGGTCGAGATCGCCGTGTGCACGTGCATGTCGCCGAACAGCGCACGCCGCAACGGGTAGCGCTCGATCTCGCGCGGGGCCGCACGCTCCGTGGCGTCAGACTGCGGCGGGGGAGTCTCCGCCGGCTCCGGGCTGCAGGATACGGACAGGAAGAGCGCGCCGGTCAGCCCGACCGCCGCAAACGTTCTTGATCGCATCGGCCCTTCCCGCTACAGCCCGAACACCCACAGCACGCCGCCTTGCGGCACCACGGTGTCCGAGCGGCCGAGCTGCCGCAGCCAGTCCTGCAGCCGCTCCGCGTCGACGCCCCAGCCCGACACCACGGCGATGTACTGGCGGCCGTCCACCAGGTAGGACACTGGAACGCCGGTGATGCCCGAGTTGGTCCGCTGCTGCCACAGCAGCTTGCCGGTACGTGCGTCGAACGCCCGGAAGTAGCGGTCGTTGGTGCCGCCCAGGAACACGAGGTCGCCCGCCGTGGCAAGCACGGGGCCCCAGTTGTGACTCTTCGCGAAGGGCACGCTCCAGACCTCCTCGAAGGTGTCGACGTTCCAGGCCTGCAGCTCCCCGAGGGACGTGACGCCTTCGTCGATGATGATCCGCCCCTCGTCAGCGTCGTTGCCCATGAACGTGCGGCCGGGCCGGTATTCCTCCGCCTCGCCCTCCATGTGGCCGCACATGTTGTCGTTGGCGGGGATGTAGAGCAGCCGCGTGCGCGGAGAGAACGCGGCCGGCGGCCAGTCCTTGCCGCCCCAGAGCGACGGGCAGAACGTCGCGCCCCGGCCGACGGCCGGCTTCTTCGACTCGTCGTACGACGGCCGCCCCGTCTCCGGGTCGAGCGCCGTAAAGACGTCCTGCCGCACGTACGGCTTCGCGTCCACGAAGCCGATGCCGTCGGGCTCGCGCTCCAGGAACCACAGGTAGCCGTTGCGGCCCGCGTGCACGAGGCCCGGGATCGTGCGGTCGCCCCGCATGAAGTCGATCAGGAGCGGCGCCGACACCTCGTCCCAGTCCCAGGAGTCGTTCCAGTGGTACTGGTGATAGCCGGTGAGCGCCCCGGTCCCCACGTCGAGCGCGAGGACCGACGTCGCGTACAGGTTGTCCCCTGGACGGACGTCTCCCGTCCAGGGGCCCCCGTTGCCCGTGCCCCAGTAAGAGACGCCCGTGGCGGGGTCGTAGCTGCCGGTGAGCCAGACGGGCACGCCGCCGGTCTTCCAGGAGTCCCCGCCCCACGACTCGCTGCCGGGCTCGCCGGGCGCCGGGATGGTGTAGGTCTTCCAGGCGGGCTCGCCCGTCGCCGCGTCGAAAGCCGCCACGAAGCCGCGGATGCCGAACTCCCCGCCGGACACGCCGACCATCACCCTGCCCTCGGCGACCAGGGGCGCGAGCGTCATGTAGTAGCCCGTGCCGTAGTCCTCGACCTCGGCCTCCCACACGACTTCGCCCGTCCGCGCGTCGAGCGCGACCAGGAAGCAGTCCGCCGTCGCCATGTACACCAGGTTCCCGTGCAGCCCGACCCCCCGGTTCGTGGGGTGCATCTGGGAGAGGTCTTCGGGCAGGTCGCGCTGGTAGCGCCAGAGCAGGTCTCCGGACGCCGCGTCGAGCGCCAGCACGTGGTTGTGCGGGGTGGTGACGAACATCACGCCGTCGTTGACGACCGGCGGGGCCTGGTGCCCTTCCCGCAGTCCCGTCGAGAATGTCCAAAGCGGCTTGAGCCCCTGGACGTTGTCCGTATCGATCTGATCGAGGGGGCTGTAACCGTGCGAGTCGTACGTCCGCCGGTACATGAGCCAGTTGCCCGCTTCCGGCTCCGCCAGCCGGGCGTCCGTGACCGGCGAGTACTCCACGGCCCAGGCGGCGCCCGCGAGCATCCACCATCCCAACCCGATCACACTCGTCCAACGCATCGCTTTCCTCTCCCCTTGGCTCGTGCGGCGCGGCACGGGCCACGCCGCCGGTTCCGATGTTGCCACGGATCCGTCGGGCTCAGGGCGGCTCCGGCCCGACGCGCCGCGAAAAACCACCCGTCACGTGCAGCACCCCGTCCGCGAGCGCCACCCGGAGCATGGCGAGCGGCCGCGGGGCCGGGCCGTTCACGACACGCGCAGCGTCGGCCACGTCGAACTGCGAATCGTGGCACGGGCACTTCAGCCGGCGCGTCTCGTCGTCCCAACCGTTGATCTCGCAGCCCGTGTGCGTGCAGGAGGCCGAGTAGACGAGGAGCACGTCGGAACCGGGCGCATCCGGGACCGCATAGCGTGACGCCTTCGGCGAGACGTCGTCCCCCGCGACCCGGACAACGAGGAGCTGGTTGTTGAGAGAGCCGTCACGCACGATGCCGGTGGCCGGATCCATGGCATGGGCCGCAACCGGTCGCGGCCCGACGTCGCCGGCGGCCAGGGCCGCCCCGGCCCGCTCGCCGAACGCGTGCACCAGCACGTCGCCCTCCTGCGGCCGCATGCGGCGCGGCTTCTGGCCCAGGGCGGGCGCCGCCGCGATCAGGCCCGCGGCGCCGGAGAGGCCGGCGAGCGCCCCGCGGCGATTCAGCACGGCCGGGTCAGTAGCTGATGCGTTGCGCCAGCGTCACCCAGCGCCCGTCCCGCACCACGCTCAGGACCGATTCGCTTGCCCCCTTGTGGTCGTCGGGGCCGAAGGAGAGGTGATACCCGAACATGTCCGTGACGTCGTGCATGCTCTCGAGCGCGGCGACGAGCTTCTCGCGGGTGAGGTCGCGGCCCGCGATCTCGAGCGCCTGCACCACGAGGTCCGCGCCCCGCCAGCCTTCCATGGCGGGCAAGCCCGGCTCTTCGCCGAAACGCTCGACGTAGCCCTCGAACCACGCGCGCACCTCGGGCGTCATGTCGTCGTCCGGATAGAGCCGCGCCATGTGCACGAAGGCGTAGTAGCCCTCGCCGGCATCGTGCTCGGCGATCACCTGCCCATAGGCCGCGTTGTTGCCCACCCAGGCGACGTCGTCCCAGCCCATCTTGCGCGCGGCATCGAGCACCAGGATCGTGTCGCGGTGCACGGTCCCCATCAGCACGAGGTCGCAGTTCGCGTTCCGGAGCCGCAGGATCGCGGCCGTGAACTCGGTGGCGTCAGGTTTGTGCGCGGAGGTCTCGACGATCGGAATCCCCATCGCCGCGGTCTGGTCCTGGACGCCCTCCAGGATCTCGATGCCGTAGTCCGTGTCCTGGTACATGACGCAGACGGTCTCCTTGCCCTCCTGCTCGACGAAGTACTTCACCGCCGCGCGCATCTCGTCGTAGTAGATCCCGTGCTGGGCGAACATGAGCTTCTGGAAGGGCTCGACCATCGACCGCGCGCCCGTACCCGGGAACAGGTTCGGCACGCCCTGGTCGAACTGCTGCGCCATGACGGCGTTGTTCGTCGGGGTCCCGACGGCGACCAGCATCGCGAAGATCTTGTCGCGGTTGATCAGCTTGTTGGCGGCCTGGATCGCGCGGGGCACCTGGTACTGCGTGTCCTCGACGATGAGGCGCAACTGGCGCCCGTGCACGCCCCCGGCGGCGTTGGCGTCCTCGAAGCGCATGCGCATGCCGTTCACCACCCCCACGCCCCAGATCGCGATGGGGCCGGAGAGGTCGGTGTGCGTGCCGAAGAGCACCTCGGTGTCGGTGACGCCGTCCACGGTCATCGCCGATTCGCCGCCGCCCGACGCGGCGTCCTCCGGCGCGCCGCAGGCCGCAAGGAAGGCGAGCGGCGCCAGGATGGCGAGTTTTCTCATTGCACGTTTCCTCCGTCTCCTCCGTCGAAGGCCGGTGCCCCGCACAATGCCAGCCTTCGGCAACCGCGGCAGTTTACTCAAGACGCGCGTGTCGACGAACGTCACGTTGGAATTCGACCGCGGCGGCGCGACCGCTCCATCACTGACAGGCGCTCTGCCCGGTCCGGTTCCACCGCGGGCCCGGGAAGCGCGTCGCAACGGGCGAAGAACGCGGCGAGGTCCTCCGGTGTGCGAATCCTGCTGGAGGCCGTTGCCCGCTCCAGCCTGTCGTGCGCAACGGATCGCAGCCACCCGCTCAGAGACATGCTTTGCTGCCGCGCCTGACCCGCGAACCCGGCATCGCCGACATCGAGGACCGCGAACCAGGCGCCCCACATGAAAGCTCCTTCGAAGCCGCATCGCCAGGATCTCGGGCGACCCGCCCCGCTTGCGGCGTCATCGGCTCGCCAGGCCTTCGGCGAGAAACGTCGCGGCAAGCTGGTTCAGGCTGACGCCCTCGCTTGCCGCCCGGCGCGCCAGCCGCATGTGGAGCGTCCTCGGAATGCGTTGCAGGAACTGCCCGCTGTAGGTCTTGGGCTGCGGTAAGCCGCCCTTGTCTTCACGTTCCGCCATCGCCCAAGCCTCGAACGCATCGCGGGCTTCCGCGATCGCCTCGTCAATCGTCGCCCCGTCGGCAATGCAGCCGGGCAGATCCGGGATGCTCGCCATGAATCCCCCACCCTCCTCTGCGGGAAGGGGGCTCACGTTGATCGCATAGTCTTCGAAGTTCATTGGGGTTCCTCCACGAACTCGACCAAACGGCGGATGTAGACCGGCTTTATCGGCTTGTGCATGGGGATGGTCAGGTGGTGACCGAGTGTGTTGGTGAGAACCGCGTGGCTCGTTCCTCGTTGACGTAGCGTCAATCCATTTGCGCGGGCCACAGCCCGTACGTTTTCAGGCGTCCAGTCTGCCTTCGGATTGGCCCGCATGGCATCGACTAGCTTCGCCCCGCGCACCATGGCCGAACGATACCGAATACGGTATCAAAGTCAACGCGGGCCAACGGCCGGCGGCTGAATCCGGCCTGCCGACAACCCGAGATTGCCGCAAGCCGCGCGTGGGGCCTAAGATGCCACGGGCACGGCGTGGACAACCCCCACACCCCGGCCCCTTTCGAAGTTGCGTCCATCGCGCCGATGGCGACCGCGAGGGTAGAGATGCAGGACGCGTTCATTATCGGACTCGATCCGAGGCTGAACTCGGCAGGAACCTCCACGGAGACATTGTGCCGGCGCGTGGGACAGAACACGGGCAATTTGGTCTACGCCCACGCCATATGGACTCACATACGGGGGGGGGGGCGACGATCCTCAATATGCGCGCCACCCCGGAAGAAATGAACCGGGCCGGCCGCATCGGCGTCATCCAAGGCTCCAACTCGTTGGGCTCACACTTCTCGTCGGTTCGGTGGCGCAGTCGCTTCGCGAACTTGACGAGCAGGCTGGTGCTTGTCGGCGTCGGTGCACAGAGCGATCTCGCAGGAACGCTACCGGAACTACCCGACATCGCGCTGGAGTGGCTGCTGCGGATAGTGGAGCGCGCACCGGGCGGCGAGCCGAACATCGGGGTGCGCGGGTCGTTCACGAAGCATGTCCTGGCGCACCACGGTTTGGCCGGGCATGCCGAGGTCATAGGCTGCCCTTCGCTGTTCATCAACCCGGATCCGAAGCTCGGCCAGACCATAGCTCGCAACGCGAGACGCCTCGGGCGGGTAGCGGTCGTAGCAGGTCACGAGAACTGGCGCCACCTCGGACGCATCGAGGCGTCACTGAGCCGGGCAGTAACCGCGACGGACGGTGCCTACATCGGTCAGCACGGGTTGAACATGATGAAGCTGACCCGGGGAGAGGCCGGCCGGCTCGACGAGACGGTGTTGGAGGCACTACGCGCCCACATCTGCCCCGACATGAACCTTGCGGAGTTCGTTCGCTGGAGCCGGCGGTACGGAAGAGTGTTCTTCGACGTGTCGGAATGGCTGGCCTATTGCCGGAAGTTCGATCTGGTTGTGGGCACGCGGATTCACGGCACGATGATCGCGTTACAGGCAGGCACACCCGCAGTTTGCATCGTGCACGACTCGCGCACACTCGAGCTGTGCGAGACGATGGGGGTTCCCCATGTCCTGTACGAGGCATTGCCGGACGGCATCGGCTACCGGGATCTGCCGTCGTTGTTCGACTTCGACGCAGATGCATTCGACGAGAACCGGCTCAGGCTTTGTGCCACCTATGTCCGGTTTCTCGAGCGGAACGCGGTCCCTACGGTTGCGTGGCTGAGGGAAATGGCGGTCACGTCGTGATGCGGCGCCGGCACCTCGGCCGGCGCGGCGCCGGCGGTGCTCCGGTGTCCGGCAGCCGGGCCCGAAGGCCCAACTGGCACGTGACACCACAGGAACAAGCCGCGTCCCCTACGACCGGTACATCTCCGTGATCAGCCCCTCGTACTTCTCGTGCACGACCTTGCGCTTGAGCTTCTGGGTCGGCGTCAGCTCCTCGTCCTCGGCGTCGAGCAACTGGTCGATGAGGCGGAACTTCTTGATCGTCTCGACCCGGGCGAAGCGGGCGTTGACGGCCTCGATCTCGCCCCAGACGAGGTCCTGCACCTCCCGGGTGTGGCACAGGCTCGTGTAGTTGGTGAAGGGCACGTCGTTGTCCTGGGCGTACTTGGTGACGTTCTCGTGGTCGATCATCACGAGACAGGTCAGGTACGGCCTGCGGTCGCCGACGACGACGGCGTCCGTGATGTAGGGGGAGAACTTGAGCTGGTTCTCGATCTCGCTCGGCGTGATGTTCTTGCCGCCCGCGGTGATGATGATGTCCTTCATCCGGTCGACGATGTAGACGAAACCGTCGTCGTCGATGCGGCCCACGTCGCCGGAGTGGAGCCAGCCCTGGCGAATCGTGTCCGCCGTCTTCTCGGGCTTGTTCCAGTAGCCCGCGATGACGCCCGGCGAGCGGATGAGGATCTCGTTCTCCTCCGACAGCGCCACCTCGGTGCCGCCCACGGACTTGCCGACACTGCCGATGCGGAAATCGTCGGCCAGGTTCGCCGTCGCCAGGCCGCTGCACTCGGTCTGCCCGTACACCTCGTACATCGGCTTGCCGAGGGCCCAGTACCAGTCGATGAGGTCCGGGGCGATGGGGGCCGCGGCGGTCGACAGCCAGCGGCAGTCGTCGATGCCGAGCATCCGGCGGATGTTCTTGAACACGAGCAGGTCGGCGAGGAAGAAGGCGGCCGAGACGGGGACCGGGACCCTGGTGCCGGCCTTCAGGCACGCCGCGCGCCGTTCGCCGACCGCGAGCGCCAGCCGGTAGGCGAGGCGCCCGAGCGCGGTGGCTTCCTTGAGCTTGATCGCGACGGTGGAGAACTGCTTCTCCCACACGCGCGGCACGGCGAAGTGGATGGTGGGGGCGACCTCCTGCTGGTCCGTGACCGCGGTCTCGAGTTCCTCCACCAGATTCACCACCGAGCACGACTCGAGAACCGCGAACGTGTAGAACATGCGTCCCGCGACGTGGGCGAGGGGCAGGAACCCCAGTTGCTCGTCCGTGTCGTGGATGCCGTAGCAGCGCTGCAGCGTGTTCATCGAGTACAGCATGTTGCGCTGCGTGATCATCGCGCCCTTCGGCGGGCCCGTGGTGCCCGACGTGTAGGTCAGGATCATCAGGTCTTCCGGCCGCGCCTTGCCGATCTCCCGCTCCCAGACCTCCGGATGCCGCTCCCCGTACTCGCGCCCCAGTTCCAGCAGCGCCTCGAAGCTCATGCACAGGTCGTCGTCGAGGTGCCGCAGGCCCTCCATGTCGAAGATGACGACCTTCTCCAGCGTCGACGTGCGCTCGCGCACCTCGAGCACCTTGTCGAGCTGCTCCTCGTCCTCCGCGAAGTAGTAGCGGGTACCGCTGTCGTTGATGAGGTACTCGATCTGGTTCGGGGCGTCCGTCGGGTAGACACCGTTGGTCACGCCACCCACGCAGATGACGCCGAGGTCCGCGAACATCCACTCCTTGTTGACTTCGGAGGCGACGGCAACCACGTCGCCGCGCTCCAGGCCCAGCGCCTTCAGACCGAGCCCGGCCAGCCGCGCCTGCTCCCCGTACTCCGCCCACGTGTACTCGTTCCAGATGCCGAAGTCCTTCTCGCGGATCGCGACCTTGTCGCGCCGCTCGGTGACCCGCTTCCAGAAGAGTTCGGGGATCGTGGAGCACCCCGCCACGCTCGTCAGAGCGTCCGGGCTCGCCGTCAACGCCATGTCTTGCGCACCTTCCAGCGGCGCCGGCCGCGTACGCCTTCGTCCTTCATGCCGAGGTAGAACTCCTTGATGTCCGTGGCGTCGCTCAGCCGTTCGACCGTATCTTCCATCACCACGCGGCCCACTTCCATCACGTAGCCGTAGTCCGCGATGTCGAGCGCCATCTTGGCGTTCTGCTCGACGAGGAGCATCGTCACGCCCCGCTCGTCGTTGAGGCGGCGGACGATCTCGGCGATGTCGTGCACCAGGCGCGGCGACAGTCCGAGGGACGGCTCGTCGAGCAGCATCACGGCCGGGCGCAACATCAGGGCGCGGCCGATCGCCAGCATCTGCTGCTGGCCGCCCGACAGGAACCCCGCCTCGAGCTTCCGGCGTTCCGCGAGCGGCGGGAAGTAGCCGTAGACCATCTCGAGGTCCTCGGCGATCTCCCCGTCGCGCCGGCTGTACGCCCCCATCCGGAGGTTCTCGTCGACGTTCAGGAACGGGAACACCTCGCGCCCCTCGGGGACGTGCCCGACGCCGAGGCGCGCCACCCGGTCCGGGTCCCGGTTGGTGATGTCCTCGCCGCGAAAGGCCACGGTCCCCTTGCGCGGATCCATGGCGCCGCAGATCGTCTTCAGCACCGTGGTCTTGCCGGCGCCGTTCGCGCCGAGCACGGCAACGATCTGCCGATCGAACACCTTCAGGCTCACGCCCCGGATCGCCATCACCGGTCCGTAGTAGGTCTCGATGTTGCGCAGTTCGAGAACGGGCGTCGGTTCGGCGGCGGTCACAAGTCAGTCTCCGAGGTAGGCGCGCAGCACCGCCGGGTGCTCCTGGATCTCGCGGGGCTCGCCCACCGCCAGTTCCAACCCGTCGGCCATCGCGAGCACGCGGTCGGACATGCGGGTCACGAGGTTCATGTCGTGCTCCACCATGATGATCGTGACGCCGAGGTCCTCGCTGATGTCCTCGATCCAGAACGACAGGTCCTCCGTCTCCTCCGGGTTGAGGCCGGACGACGGCTCGTCGAGCAGCAGGAGCTTGGGCTCGATGCAGAGCGCCCGCGCCACCTCCACCATCTTGCGCACCCCGTAGGGCAGGCCGTTGATCGTCTGCTCCCGGTAGCTTTGCAGGTCGAGCAGGTCGATGACGTCCTCGACCTTCTCCCGGAACGCGAGGTCCTGGCGGCGCACGCGGGGCAGGAAGAAGAGGTCCTCCGCGAGCATCGTCCGGCGGTGCACGTGCCGGCCGATGAGGAGGTTCTTGAGCACGGTCTCGTGCTCGAAGAGTTCCGTGTTCTGGAAGGTGCGGGCGATGCCGCGCTGGGCGACCCGGTGCACGGGCAACCGGGTGATGTCCTCGCCGCCGAAGGTCATGGTGCCCGCGTCGACATCGTAGAAGCGGCTGATGAGGTTGAAGACGGTGGTCTTGCCGGCGCCGTTCGGGCCGATGATGCTGAAGACCTCGCCTTCCTCCACGTCGAAGGACAGGTCCCGAACGGCGTGGATGCCGCCGAAACTGACGGTCAGGTCGCGCGCCTCGAACAGGCTCACCGGACGCGCTCCGTGCGCAGGTAGCTCTTCTGCCGCTTGTACGTCGCCTTGCGGTAGAGCGGGAACTCCTGGAAGTAGAGGCGGATCTTGACCCATCGCCCGTAGATGCCGAGCGGCTCGTAGACCAGGAACAGGATCAGGATCAACCCGAAGATCGCGGGTTCGAGTCCCGGGATCTCCGCGATCGCCGGCGGCGACGCGTCGCGCAGGAACGCCACCGCCTGCGGCAGGAGCCCGATGAAAATGGCGCCGAAGACGACGCCGTGCATGGAACCCAGGCCGCCGACCACCACCATCAGGAGGAGCTGGATCGACGTCACGATCGTGAAGGCGTCCGGGGCGAGGTAGCCGATCTTGTGCGCGAAGAGCCCCCCGGCGAGCCCGGTGAACCCCGCCGAGAGGAAGAAGGCCAGCGTCTTCGTGCGCGCGAGATCGATCCCCATCGCCTGGGCCGAGACCTCCGAGTCGCGCACCGCGATCATCGCGCGGCCGGACGGGCTCCGGAGCAGGTTGAGCGCGGCGACGAGGGAAGCGGCGAGGAACGCGAGGCACACGTAGTAGAAGGTCGACGCGCTCATCAGGGAGGCGGAGAACACCTCCGCGCGGGGCACGGCCATGCCCCGGTAGCCGCCCGTCACCGACCCCCAGTGGGTGATCACGTGCTCGACGATCCTCGAGAAGGCGAGCGTCGCCACGGCCAGGTAGATGCCGGTCATGCGCAGCGCCGGGATGGCGACGACGGCGCCCACGATGGCGGTCAGGAGGCTTGCCAGGGCCAGCGACACCGGCCACGGCAGGCCCTGCGTCAGAAACCAGGCGTGCGCGTACGCGCCGATGGCGAGGAAGGCCGCGTGGCCCAGGCTCACCTGCCCGGTGTATCCCACCAGCAGCATGAGCCCGACGCCGGCGATGGCGTAAATGAACACGAGCGACATCTCGCCGACGTAGAAGCTGTCGAAGCCGAGCGGCACCAGCAGCAGGGCGACGGCCAGCAGCGCATACCAGAAACGCTGCCCGTTGTGCTGGAACAGGTCGATGTCCTGGTTGTAGCGCGTCTTGAGGACGAATCTCATACCTTCTTCCTCTGCAGCGTCGCGAAGATGCCCTCCGGCCGGATGATCAGCATCACGAGCAGGATCACGTATGCGCTGAGGTCGCCGGATCCCGGCGGCAGGTACCGTCCGGCGAACTGTTCGACCACGCCCACGAGCAGCCCGCCCACGATGGCGCCCGGAAGGCTGCCGAACCCTCCCACGATGGCGGCGGCGAACGCCTTGATCGCGATGAACCCCATGAGCGGGTCGATGAGAGACACCGGCGCCACGAGCACGCCGGCGATCGTCGCGATAACCGCGGACAGCGCCCACACCAGGGCGAAGATGCGTTTCACCGGGATGCCGGCGTAGAAGGCAGCAAGCTGGTTCTGCGACGCGGCCTGCATGGCGATGCCGACCCGCGCGAAGCGGAAGAAGCAGTACAGGGCGCCGCACAGCGCCGCCGTGCCGACGATGATCGCGAGGTTCTCCGTGCCGAGCATGAGATCGCCGAAGCGCAGCACGTCCCCGGCGAACGGCACGTCGAGGTCCTTCGGCTGGCTGCCCCAGGCCGCCCCGGCCACGCCGCGCAGCACGAAACCGAGGCCGATGGTCAGCATCAGCACCGCGAAGGGCGGCTCGCCGATCATCGGCCGCAACAGCACGCGCTCGAGCAGCATGCCGACGGCCGCCATGACCAGCACGGTCGCGAGGAACCCCGGCACGAAGCCCCACTCCAGCACGTTGATGAACGTGAAGGCGATGTAGGCGCCGAGCATCATCACCTCGCCCTGGGCGAAGTTGACCATCTCGGTCGCCTTGTAGATGAGGACGAGGCCGAGGGCGATCAGCCCGTAGACGCAGCCCTGGGACAGGCCGCTGACGAGGAGTTGCAGGACTTCCACGGTGGCCCTATCGGCGGAGCAACAGTGCGTTGAGATCCGGCTCAGTCGACCGCCGCGTCACTCGATGCCCCCTCCAACGCCGCCGACAGCACGGCAATATCTTTCGCGACCTCGTCGGCGAACTCCTTGACGTGATCCTCGGAGGCGAGAAGCGCAAGGGCGTCCCTGCTTGGGTCCTTCAGGTAGATGCCCGGGTCCGGGCCACGCCACCAAGGCGCCGAGTTCGTGGGCGTGGAAGCGGGCCCGATTTTGGCCAACAGAGCACGCAGACGCTCGTGCGTGTCGGGGTATGCGTCCCTCTCGCAGTAGACCCCCCACCACAGCCAGTCGTTCGCGATAACCCCTAGCCAAACCCCGTCCTCGATCAAGTAGTACAGCGCACACTCCCTCCGCTGCCTCCCTCTGACCGACTCCCTGATTCTCTGAGGCGTGGACAGCCATGCGTAGTCCGTATCGAGTTCACGGTCGGGGACGCGATCCCCGATGGCCTTGCCGATTGCCTCGAACAGGTCAACCAACAGGTCGGCCTTGGCTTCGTCGAAAGCACTCACGAGGTCGCGCACGAGCACCATGTTGTCGTTCGACTTGCAGAACTCTTTCAATTCGTTCATGTGGGCACCCTCGTAGTTCGTCCCTGTGAGCCGACGGACGAGGTGGACGTACTGAGCAATCGACTCGCGAAGCGGCGGGTCGTCGAACGCCCTTCGCTGACACCTCCGCAACCACGGCACCAGATGGTCTCGGTACGAAACGCGCTTCAGTCGATGGCCCAGTTCCCCGATGCTGTGCGGCTTGGGTTTGGCGCCGAACAAAGTCAGATAGCAGAGGTGGACCGCGGAATCATCGTACCGCCGGTCCTTCACGAGCGTTCGGAAGTAGCGCTGCAACTGCTCCGGTTGGTCGTCCGCATAGATCTTGTTCTCGATGACGAGAGCTTCGCGGCCATTTGCCACCAAGAGGTCGATCCCGTCGGACTCGCGCTCAACCCGCACCGCATCTGTGCCGAAGTCTGGCAGTTCGAGGACGCCCGCCAGGAAGTCGGCGAGGTTCTCGCAGTTGCCCGAATCCGGGTCGCGATGGTCGAGCAGGGCGTGTAGGAACTTCGAGTGTAGGTGCTCCTCGTCGCTGGGCTTGCGCAGCACCGCGAAGAGATTGAAAGGCTCGACGCCGCCAGTCTGGTAGCGCTCGCGAAGCAGGGCGGCGGAGGAAAGCACCTCCCGATATTGTTCGACGGCGGGGGCTTCGGGGCCTCCCATCAGCGGATCCGTCGCCCAACGCGTCGGATCCGTTCAAGCCGCAGCTCTCCCGAGCGTCCCTGCCAAGCACCAAGGATCCCGATCTGCGTTCCAACGAAGTCGTCGCGCTGGGCGGCACTGTCTCCTGGAGGCTTCATGGGTCGCGTCCCTGATCCAATGGCCGGCTGGTTCCGTGGACGTGGGCGCGGCCGTCCTCGACCTCGTAGATGAAGCTCTCGAAACCGCTCATGCGCGCCGGTCCCCGTCTCGCGTCTGGCAGGGACCGCGCACCCTACAACGCGTGTGGCGCGGGTGACAAGCTCGCGCGGTCATGGTGCGGGCTGCAGCCAGCCACCCCTCTATTGACCAACGAGCCTCACGTCGACGAACTGCCTTGGAGCCACGACGGCGATGCCCCGGTATCCCGAAACACGCCGAAGCGCCTTGTCACCGCTGACAACGCATTCCGCCCGAGCCGCCAACGCGCATGCAAGGAACTTGTCGTCGTCGGGGTCGGTACAGACCTGCTCCGGCAAAGGAGGGCATTGGCTGATCTCCGCGTTCTTGACGATGAGCGCGACGACGGGTTCGAGTTCGATCGAAGGGTAACGAGCCGCCAGGACATCCGCGGTGGCAGCGTATTCCTCAACGATTTCGGGCGACGTGGACAGTACGACCTCGCCGGATCTCCACGCGGTCAGGATCCGGCCCGGCGGCCCGCCGAACAACACTCCCGACATGATTACGTTCGTGTCGAGAACGACCCTCATTCCCGAGCGCGGGCGGCGCGGATGGCTTGGGCGATGTCGGCTTTCCGCAGGCCGGCGCGACGCGCATGTTTGCGCGCCTCCGTCAACAGCCTGTCGAACTGCGACAAATCCAGTTCGGCAATCGGTTTCAGGACAATGGCGTCATCGCCAGCCACCACGACGAACTGCGAACCTGCCTTCAGTCCCAGATGCTGCCTTACGCCTTCCGGGATCACGACCTGACCTTTGGAGGACATCTTCGTTGTAGCGATTCCTGGCATGCGGGAACTCTCGGCGCTCTTACGAGTAAGATTCTAGAGTTCCCGGACGCAGATCGCAAACAACGGAGCCTTTGCGCAAGGCGCGCTCGCCCGCGTCGCCGTCAGGCAGCAGCTACCGGTCCAGCAAGCGGCCGTCGGCGTCGCGCAACTCCGGGCCGTGGACGCGGGCGCGGCCATCGCCGAACTTGCCGTCGCGCTCGCGCAGCGCGCCATGCAGGCCCATCTCCTGCACGCGCTGCCCGAAGCCCAGCGCCGCGGCCGAGTTGTGGCCGCGGACATCGTTCTCCGCCGCCAGCCGCTGCAGCGTGCGCGCGCCCATGAGTTCGAGCGCCAGGTTGACGATGCGCTTGTTGGCCGACAGGAGGTCCGGGTCGATCATCGCGAGCCGGTCGGCCAACTGCTCGACTTCCGCCTCGAGGTGCTCCTTCGGCACGGCCTTCAGGACGAGCCCGATGTCCTGCGCTTCGGCCCCGGTGATCATGTCCCCGGTCATCGTCAGCCGCTTCGCCCACTGCGGGCCGACGTTGTAGACCCACATGTTGTTCGGCAGGGCGCCGAGGTCGCGCGCGGGCGGGAAGCCGATCAGGGTGTCGTCCGCGGCGATGACCATGTCGCAGAGCAGCGCCACGTCCGTGCCGCCCGCCAGGCAGTACCCGTGGAGCTGCGCGATGGACGGCTTGTGCATGTCGAACAGCGCCATGCGCAGGCGCTGCGCCCGCTCGAGTTGCCAGGCGTCGTCGTCGACGCTCCGGCTGCCGCGATAGAGTTTCTCCGGCGACTGCACGCGGGAGACCGGCACGTCCCGGTCCGCGCCCGTCAGGTCGTAGCCCGCCGAGAAGGCGCGGCCCGCCCCGCGCAGGATCACGCAATGCACGCCGGTGTCGTTGTCCGCCTCCCAGAGCGCCTCGTTCAGTTCGGTCATGAGTTTCAGCGTGAGGGCGTTCAGCTTTTCGGGCCGGTTCAGGGTGATCCGCGCCCGACCGTCCTCGACCTCGTACAGGATGCTGTCGAAACCGCTCATTGAAAGACCTCTCCCGAAGGTGGCGAACGCAACCCTACATGCGTGCCGCCCGGCCAACAAGCTCGCGAGGCGGACCCGGTGTCGCTTGCTCCTTCAGCAAAATGCTGAGATAGTCACGGCATTTGCCAAGGAGGTCACCATGGATGAGCACGACCCTTCCCTGGCCAACGCCGCCGCCGAACGCCTCGGTGGGTCGGAGACCCTGGGTTGCGAGGTCCGTTCGGACGCCGACCTGGTCAGGGTGATCGAGAACGGGCTGCCGACCGAGTGCCTGAAGGCCCTCCGCGAGCATGGCGTGTCGGACCAGGAGATCCACGTACTGATCATCAACCCGCGGACGCTCTCGCATCGGCGGCTCAAGGCACAGCGGCTGACGTTGGAGGAGTCCGACCGGGCGGCGCGCGTCGCCCGGTTGCTCGCACTGACCGAGCACACGTTCGCGAACCGTGAGAAGGCTAGCAAGTGGCTGCACCTGGAGCTCGAGATCCTCAAGGGCCGGCGTCCAATGGACATGATTCGGACCAACGCCGGCGCCCGGATCATCGAGACTCTGCTGGCACGCATCGCCTGGGGCGTGCCTCCTTGAGCGATTGCCTTGGGATCGGCCAGGCGGACGGACCTGACTTCACTCCATCCAGACGGCACTGAGCGATGTTTCTCTGGCGGTTGTCAGCGGCCGACCACGCCGAACGCTTCGACGGCGGCTACGGCATGTTGTACGACGGTCGCTGGAACACCCGGGGGCGCCCGATCACCTACTGCGCCTCCGGACCGGCCGTCTGCGTGCTCGAGCGGCTCGTACACATCAAGGATGCCTCTGCCCTGCCGGACGACACCATGGTCGTACAGTACGACGTCCCGGAAGACATCGCGCTGGACATCCGCCCTCTCGAGCAGTTGCCCCCGTCGTGGCGAACCGACGCGGACGGGACGCGATCGATTGGCGACGCATGGCTGGACGGCGTGTCCGCCCCGCTGCTGGTGGTTCCGTCCGCGGTAGTTCCGGTAGCGCGGTCCAACGACCGAAACATCCTCGTGAACCATCGCCATCCGGATGCCGGACGCATCGCGATCACTCGCATCGAACCCTTCGAATTCGACCCCCGCTTGTTCGAGTTCGCGTAACGGCGCCGCGAGGCGTGCCGGGCCCCGCTATCATCCGGCCGACACGTTGGGATGAGACGCAGCGATGGCCGAGAGGCTGGCCGGCAAGCGAGCCTTGGTGACCCAGGCGAACGATTTCATGGGCCCGGCGACCGTCGAGCTGTTCCGGGAGGAAGGCGCCGAGGTGCTGGTGGACACGCGCGACCTGCGCGACGCCGGCACGTGCGAGGCGGCGGTCACCGAAGCGGGCCGCGTCGACGTCCTCGTCGCGAACCTCGCCTCCCCCAACTACGGCGGGACGGCAACGACCGGCCTCGACGACGCCGACTGGCGCACGCCCTTCGACATGATGGTCCACCCGCTGCACCGGCTCACGCGGGCCGTCCTGCCGCAGATGATCGAGCGGCGCGCCGGCAAGATCGTGGTTTACGGCAGCGCCTCCGCGCTCAGGGGCATGCGCACGCTCGCGGCGTACAGCGCGGCGCGCGCGGCGCAGGTCGGGTACGTGCAGGCGGTGGGCGTCGAGGTCGCCCCGCACAACGTCCAGGTGAACCTCATCGCCCAGAACTACGTCGAGAACCCCGACTACTACCCGCCGGAGCTGATCGAGCGGGAGTCGTTCAGACAGTCCCTCAAGCGCCAGGTCCCCGCCGGACGGCTCGCGACGCCACGCGAGGACGCCCTGCTGGCCGTGTTCCTCGCCAGCGAGGAGAGCAACTTCTTCGTGGGCCAGGCCATTCCGTTCTCGGGGGGCTGGGTGCAATAGGCCCGGGCCGCAAAGCGGGGGGTTACTCGCCGGTCGTGGGCACCAACTCGAGCACACGACCGTCGGGATCCTTCCCGATCCACCGCCCGTCACCGCGCGTTACGAATCCCACCGGCTCCGGGACACGATCGTCTTCGGCCTCCCGCTGCAGGACCAACGTCGGACCGGCCGAGGCGCCGGCGCGCAGGCGCAGCGCGAAGTGAATGGCCTCGTGGCGGGCGGGCGGCGTGACCCAGGCGCCCCCGGCGTCCAGAACGACGCGCAGGCCCAGGGTCTCGTAGAAAGCCTGGCTCGTTGCAAGGTCGGCGACGTGCAGGCAGTACACGATCCCGCCTGGCGCCCGCGGTCCCGCACGCATCGCCGCTTCGAACGGCGCCCGCTCCCACGGGTGGGTATTGAAGAACAGTTCGTGGCCGTCGGGGTCGTACACGGTGAAATGCCCGCACTCATTCTCCGGCAAGGGCACGCCCGCCTCGTCCACCGCCAGCGGCTGCTGGTCTGCACGGATGTTGTAGCCCGTAACGCGCACGCCCGCCGTGTGGAGTTCCGTCATCAGCTTGTGAATGTGCGCGCCGCGGAAGTTGATCACGTCGCCTTCGAGGAAGGTCATGAAGGTCAGGACGTCCCGCCCCCTCGCCAGCGAGACCCTCAACCCCGGCGCGTCTTCGCCCGTGCGAACGAACCCGAGCCGCCGGTAGAAGCCCACGGTCTCGTCGAGGGAATCGGTCCGGAGACAAAGGTTGTAGAAGCCAAGCGGGCGCCGCAACGTGGTGCCGCTCATCGTGGTCCGGCCATCCGTGGTCCGAGATGCGTGCCCGTTCCAGCATACCCCCTTCCCGCAGCGTGGCATGACGCCGATGCTGGCAATCCGCGCAATGCGCCCGAATAATCCGGGCGCCTTCGCGCTGGAGCTTCCATGACCACGATCGCCAACACCCAGTCGGGGCAACTCCGTGGACGCGAGAAGGACGGCGTGCTGCTGTTCGCCGGGATTCCCTATGCGGCCCCGCCCGTCGATGGACGACGATTCCGCGCCGCGGCGCCCCACGAGGGCTGGTCCGGCATACGGGATGCCCGCAAGTTCGGGCCCGGGGCGCCGCAGGTGGCCACGGGCCGCATGAGCGACCCGGTGGCGGTACGGTGGGACGAGGACTGCCTGACCCTCAACGTGCAGACGACCGCGCTCGACGACGCCGGGCGTCCGGTGCTCTTCTGGATCCACGGAGGCGCGTACCGCATCGGCCAGGGCGCCCTGCCCTGGTACAACGGGGCCCGGGTCTGCGCGAACGGCGACATCGTCACGGTCACCATCAACTACCGTCTCGGGGCGCTCGGCTTCACCGACCTCTCCCGCTTCGGCGCCGAGCTCGCGACCTCCGGGGTGAACGGCCTCCTGGACCAGATCACGGCGCTCGAGTGGGTGCGCGAGAACATCGCGCAGTTCGGGGGCGACCCCGGGAAGGGCCGGCGAGTCCGCCGGCGGCTTCAGCGTGGCGACGCTGCTCGGCTCGCCCCGCGCGCGAGGCCTGTTCCGCCACGCGGTTGCCCAGAGCGGCGCCGCCCACCACGTGCTGCCGCGGGCCGCGGGCGAGACCGTGGCCGACCGCTTCCTCGCGGCCCTTGGAGTCGATTCGGTGACAGGCCTCGAGGCCGCGCCGGTCGAGGCCGTTCTCGCCGCCCAGGGCGCGGCCTATGAACTCCTGGACCGGGGAGCGGGACTGAAGACGGAACTGGGTGTGCCCGTGTCTCCCTTCTACCCGACCGTCGGCAACGAAGTCCTGCCCGAGCCGCCCCTCGACGCGATCCGCGACGGGCTGAACGCGGATGTGCACGTGCTGGCGGGCTCCAATCGGGACGAGACGACGATGTGGGGCTACGGGGACGTGGACGACACCCGGCTGGCACGCATCGCGGCGTCGTTCGGGGCCACCGAGGTACTCCCTACCTATCGCCGCACCCGTCCCGGCGCGTCGGCGCGGGATTTCCTCATCGCGGTCACCACCGATCACATGTTCCGCATCCCCGCGATCCGCCTCGCAGAGGTGCGCGCGGCCAGGACATGGCTCTACCAGTTCAATTGGCCTTCCCGTGTCCCGCACCCCGGCGCAACGCACGCGCTCGAGATCCCCTTCGCGTTCGACAACCTGCATCAGCCGGGCGTGGATGCCTTCATCGGCCCTGGACCGCGGCCGCAGCATCTCGCCGACGCGATGCACTCCGCCTGGACGCGCTTCGTCCGGGACGGGGATCCCGGGTTCCCGCCCTACTCCCTGGAGAAGCGCGAGACGATGGTGTTCGACGACGTCTCCGCGGTCGTCGAGGACCCGGACGGCGCGGAACGCATGGCATGGACGGGTTGCGGTGAGGCGAGCGACGTTCCAGCGCGCATATACTGCGCCGCTTGTGCGCACCGAGGAGCCGCCATGACCGACATCCACCCGTACCGCATCGAAGTCAGCGACGCCCAACTCGAGGACCTGCACGAACGGCTCGCACACGCGCGCTTTCCGGAAGCGGAAACGGTCGAGGACTGGACGCAGGGCATTCCCCTCTCCTACGTCCGGGAACTCTGCGACTACTGGCGCGACGAGTACGACTGGCGCGCGACGGAAACGCGCATCAACGCCCATCCCCAGTTCAGGACCGAGATCGACGGGCTCGGCATCCACTTCCTGCACGTGCGGTCCCCCGAGGAGGACGCCCGGCCGCTCCTGCTGACGCACGGCTGGCCCGGCTCCATCGTCGAGTTCCTGAAGGTCATCGGGCCGCTCTCCGACCCCGCGGCCCACGGCGGCGACCGGGCCGACGCCTTCCATCTCGTCATCCCCGCGCTGCCCGGCTTCGGCTTCTCCGACAAGCCGACGGCCACCGGCTGGGGCGTCGACCGCATCGCGCAGGCATGGATGCAGCTCATGGCCCGGCTCGGCTACGACCGCTACTTCGCGCAGGGCGGCGACTGGGGAGCGGGCATCACCACGGTCATTGGCGGCAGCGACACCGAGCACTGCGCCGGCATCCACACCAACATGCCCATCGCCTTCGGCACGGACACAAAACCCGAGGACATGACCGACCTCGAGAAGGAGGCCATGCGCGCCGCACAGTTCTACCAGGACTGGGATTCCGGCTACTCGAAGCAGCAGAGCACGCGCCCGCAGACCCTCGGCTACGGCCTCGTCGACTCCCCCGCCGGCCAGGCCGCCTGGATCGTCGAGAAGTTCTACCAGTGGACGGACTGCCAGGGACATCCCGAGAACGTCCTCACGCGCGATGAACTGCTCGACAACGTGATGTTCTACTGGCTGCCGGCGGCCGGAGCCTCTTCGGGGCGCATCTACTGGGAGAGCTTCGGCCTCGGCAACCGACACCTCGACGACGTGACGGTCCCCTCGGGGTGCAGCATCTTCCCGAAGGAGATCTTCAAGGCGTCGCGCCGGTGGGTCGAGACACGGTTCAAGGACCTGCGGTACTTCAACGTGCTGGACCGGGGCGGGCACTTCGCGGCGTTCGAGCAGCCGGAGCTGTTCGTCGGGGAACTGCGCGCGTGCTTCCGGACGATGCGGTAGGCTAAACGCCTGCCGGCGGCCATCCGGCACGATGGCGGGAAGAGAGACACGGCCATGACGCCCCAGCCGCGGGAGGACACCCGCGCCGCGCGAGGATCGGCGGCCGGCCGATCGCAAGAGGCGTTCAACGCGCTACTGTGCGACGCGCTGCCGCGCCAGGGTTGCTGGACCGACGAAGAGTACCTTTGGCTCACCGATCGAACGCGGCGACTCATCGAGTTCACGGACGGACGCCTGGAGGAGTTGCCGATGCCCACCTCGACGCATCAGGCGGTCCTCTCGTTCCTCAACGATCTGTTCAAGGCCCACGTCGCGCCCGTCGGCGGCGTCGTCCTGTTCTCGGCCCTGCGTCTGCGCATCCGGGAGGGCAAGTTTCGTGAGCCGGATCTGTTGCTGTTGCGGGACCGGCGCGACGAGCGGTACCAGGATCGCTTCTGGCTCGGCGCGGACCTGGTGCTGGAGGTGGTGGGCCCCGACCGTCCGGAACGAGACCTGGTCGAGAAGCGCGGCGACTATGCGGAGGCCGGCGTGCCCGAGTACTGGATCGTCGATCCGCGCGTCAGCACGGTCACCGTCCTCGCGCTCGAGGCGGGGTCCTACGTCGAACACGGCGTGTTCTCTTGCGGCGAGGTGGCGACGTCGCCGACACTTCCCGACTTCCGGGCCAACGTCGCGGAGGTCTTCGACGTACCGGAACCCGGCGGGCTTGACGGCAAGCCCCGAGCGCCCTAACCCCCGAAGCGGTAACGCAGCTTCACGACGAGCACGTCGATCACCGGTTCGTTCAGCGCGTCCTCGAAGAGGTCAGCGAAGGTGGCGTAGCCCCGGTCAGGCAGGTTGCTGCCCCGGGTGTACACCACGAACAGGTCCGACAGCGGCGCGATCTGCCAGCGGTAGCGGAGTTGCGCCGTCAGGCGGCTGATGGTGAAGCTGGCGCCAGGGTCGTCCGGGCCCGGGGTGTAGGGGACCAGGTGTCCGTCGCCCGGGGGTACCCGGTAGAAGTCCTGCTCCTCGCCCCGGATACCCGCCCACTGCATCGTAAAGCGCAACTGCTGGCGCGCGCTGAAGAACACGTCCATCGCGATCTTGGGTTGCCAGTCCTTGGCCTGGAAGGTCGCGAACTCGCGGCCGCCCTGGTGGATCAGCCAGTTCTCCCGGTATCGGTACAGCAGGTCGAAGTCGAAGGAGAAGCGGTCGCTCGGCTTGAAGGTCACGCCGAATCCGCCGAGGTAGTCCAACTCGCCGAGTTCCTCCTGCTGGACCTCCGTCTGCACGCTCCAGCTCAAGACCTTGCTCGTGTCGGTCCCGTAGGCGGCCGAGACCTGCAGGCGCCCCTCCTCCCGATAGGCGCCGTTGCCGCGGCTCTCGATGTCGTTCCAGCGTGGCGGGAAGTAGTTGAGCTGGGTGCGGATCTCCGAGCGGTTGTGGAACATCAGGTTGTTGCTGAGGAAGATCCCCGAGCGCATGACCTGCCCCTTCCGATTCTGGAAGTAACCGGTGCGGATGCCACCGCGCCAGAAGCGGAACCGCTTCATGCCGGACCGCGTGAGCGTGAAGTTGTACCGCACGCCGCGCATGTCGTTGCGGCCGCGGAACCCCACGTCGTTCATCTCGAACACGTCGTCGAAGTAATCGAAGCCCAACTGGTGCGCGACGCCGCGGCGTGGCACGTACCGGAAGTCCGACAGGAACCCGTACCCCTGTTCCTCTCCGTCCACGGCATCGTCGATATCGCTGTTGAGGAGCTGTATGTCCGCCTTGAGCTTGCCCCCTCCCGACAGCAGGTGGCCGTCTATCCCGTGCACCATCGCCTGGCGCAGGGGGTGGTCGAGGATCGTCCCGATGTAGCCGATGGACCGGCGGCCGTCGCCGGTGGACTCGAGCAGTCCCCGCAGGACGCCGAAGTTGCGGCCGTCGCCCTCCACGACGAAGTCGCGCCCGTCCTTCTGGCCCAGGAGTTCCGGGTCGTCCTCGATGGCGGTCAGCGCGCCGTAGCGTAGCGGCCCGGCCTGCCCGGTGGCCTTGATGGCGCCGAGCAGGTCCGAGGGTTTCGACTGCTCGTAGCCAGGGACGCGCACGCCGTCCGGGATGTCCACGAGGGCCTTCCCGCCGATGCGGCGCGTGTTCAGGACCATCGTCGGAGGTCGGACGAAGGACACGGCCGTCCGCCGCGCCCCCGTCGACTGCGCGTTGCCCTGGTTGTTGCTGAACGACGTGATCTGGCCGCGGGCGGTCGTCGTGAAGATCTCGCTGCCCTCGAGAAAGAACAGGCGTTTCTCCGGGAAGAAGGTCTCGCGCGCCGTGAGGTTGATCACGACATCGTCCGACTCGACGGCGCCGAAGTCCGGGTTGACCGCGCCCGTCACCTGGAATGCCGTCGACGGGCGCCAGAAGACGTCGAGGCCCACGTTGGCCTCCTCGTCGTTGCCCACCTGGTCGAAGGTGGCGGATGCGTACGGAAACAGTGAGAGTTCCTGCCTGGGTGCGACGCCCGGGACCTTCAGCCGGCCGAAGGCCGACAGGAAACGCGCGGCCGTGAACGGCAGGGCCGGCCAGCTCCAGCGCTCGTCGATATGGGCCACTTGCCGGTCCACCCAAATGCCCATCTCGCGATGGTCGGTGACGGCCGGCATGCTCAACATGGACCACGGCAGGAACACCTCCGCACTCCAGCCATCGGACAGCTCCGCCGTGGCGCTCTCCCAGGGCCCGTCCCACTCGACGGTGAACTCGCGCTCGGGCTCCACCTTGCCGTCCATCACCGTCCCACCGAGGTTGATGGTGAACCAGAAGCCGTACAACCCCTCGCCCGACGTGTCGAGCGTGATGCCGAAGTTGTCGCGGTTGATGTGCTCGTCCCGGGACGAGAGGCGTGCGAGCAGGGTCTCCGGCGGTTGTTCCATCCAGGCGCCGACGTACAGGCCGCGCTCGGTGTATAGGTATCGGACGACCGTGCGGTAACGCGGCTCCACCAGGGTGTCCGGCTGGATCACGCGCATGCCGTCGTAACCCGGGGTCTCGGCCCAAACCGCCTCGTCGAGTACGCCGTCGAGGACGACGTCGAGGTCCCGGTCCGCGTAGCGGGGGACGACGATCGCCTCGGCCAACTCGACCGCGGACCGCAGGGCGAGTCCACGTCCCGCGAGATCCGCGGGGCCCGCGTCCTCGACCGGTCCGGCCGGCTCCGCGACCGGGACGTCCGGCGTTGGCCTGTCCACCGACGACGCGCGGGGGGGCGGAGCGGCCGCCACGGCAGCCGGAACACCGTGCAGGAGCCACGCACCCGGCCAGTCACGACGGACGGCCACGTCCCGCAGCGCACGGGCCTCCGCTTCCGGCAGCACGGGCCCCACCACGCGATGGCGCAGGAGCCCTCCGGCATCGAACGAGACAACCTCGGTGACAATGTCCAGCGCGTCGGCGACGGCCGTGGCTTGCCTTTCGGCGTACCACGCGCTCTCGAAGCTGCCGAACACGACGCGCGACTCGCCATGCGCGGCCACCGCCAGGCCGAACGCCATCACGGCCAGCAGGGATCTCATGCCAGCTCCGTGCGGGTGCATTTCGCGGGCCACTGCCGGCAAGCGCCTTTTCGAAATCGGAACTGCCTATCTTACGCGCAAGGTGGGGCTTCCGGTCGCGTGGTCACGCTTCGCTCACGACCGTGGGTCCCCGCGTCCGCAGGGGCACATCGTGGAACCTGCCGGGATGCGCGCGGGTGTTCGCCTTGTGTTCGGACCAGAGGTCGCGGAACCACGCCGGAACCGGCTCGTCCCCGCACTGGTGCGCCAGTCCGTCGAGATAGTCGAACTGCGTCTCCTCCATCTTGTGAAAGTGCCGCTCGCGTACGCCCGCGCTGCGCAGGGTCCGGATTTCGGCCGCGTGGTCGCGACGGCGCCCGGTCCGGTCCGGCAGCGGGAAGCCGCCCGCGAGCATTCGCGCGAACCAGCGCGCCTGGCGCTGGAAGAACGGGAACGGCACGATGCGGAACGGGAGCCCCACGAACGCGAGCGTCGACCGTTCGATGGAGACGAGTTGGCGGTAGAGCCCCCGCACGCTGTTGTTGCGCACCCGGGCAAGCGCCGGCGGCAGGAAGGGGAAGCGGTAGCGGTAGCCGGTGCAGAAGAGGATCGCGTCCACCCCGTCGATGCGTTCCCCGTTCGAAAGGACCACCGCCTCGCGCTCGACCGTGACGACCGGTGGACAACGACTGATGCGGCGCCTCCGTGCCGCCGGCTGCGTTCCGGGGAAGGCCCGTCCGCTGAAATGGACGCTCGCGGCCACGTCGGCCAGGGCGCCGGCGAGCTCCGCCCCGGACACCGAAGACCCGAGCACCACCACCCGCATCCCGGCGAACGGCTGCGACCGCCGGTAGTTGTGGCTGTGTAGCGCGAGGCCCCGAAAGGTCTCGAGTCCCGGCAGGTGCGGCACGAGCGGTTCCGCGAAGTGTCCGTTGCAGACCGCGACCGCGTCGAACGGCTCCCCGTCGACGCGCCAGGCCTCCCCGTCCGGGCGGACGCTCCGGACGCGCTGGCAGAAACGGATGCGCCGGAGCAGGTCCCGGTCGGCGGCGAAACGTTCGAGGTACTCAAGCACCTGTGCGTGCCCCGGATACCGCGGCCAGCCGTCGTGCCCGCCGCCGGCGCTGTCGAAGGTGTAGCCGTCGAACGCCATGAGGTCGCGCGGCAGGTTGGTGCGCAGCGACGCGTACAGCGAACCGTGGATGCGCTCCTCGGGCGCCTGGCCGAGCGGGTCCGTTTCGGTGCGATCCTCGTATACCCACAGGCCGCCCACGCGCCGCGACCGCTCGAAGACGGTCGCGGCGTGCCCCGCCCGCAGGCACTCCCACGCCGTCACGAGACCGGCGGCGCCGGCGCCGATGACGGCGACCGATCGTTCCGTCATGGCGCTCGCACCGCGCGCGCCGTGGCGGTGTGTCGGGTCGGGGGCGACTCGCTCTGCCGCCGAGGCGGCCGGATGGCGAGGATGAGCCCGGCGGCCACGAAGCTCGCGACGGCCACGGCGATAAGAGCACCGTCGTAGTTGCCCACCACGTCGTGGTACCAGGACACCGCGAGCGGCGCGCCGGCGCCGAACACGAGGGAGAACGGCAGTGCCGCACCGCGCACCGCACCCAGATAGCGCCGACCGAAGAAGGAAGCCCAGATGACTTCCTGCAGCGGGATCATGCCGCCCCAACCGACGCCGAGCAGGAAGAAGCCGACGTATGCGCCGGCCAGCGATCCCGAGGATACGCCGAGCACGATGACGCACATCGCGACGCCCGTCATCGCCGAGCCCGCCGCCGCCAGGGGTTTCGGCTCCAGCCGGTCGATGAAGTGGCCCCAGATCGGCTTCGCCAGCATGGCCGGGATCGACGCCACAACGATCATCATCGCTCCGGTGCCGCGGTCGTATCCGGCATCCGTCATATACGGCACCGTCTGCAGGAGCATCACGCCAATGTTGATGACGAACAGGCCGAACGCCACGATCAGCAAGTAGAACGCCGCCGAGCGCAGCGCCTGGCGGCGGGTCATGGAACCGCCGTAGTCCGCCGCCGCCCGGGCCGCGCGCCCGGCCGCGACATCGGCGTCGGTGCGGCCATCCGGGTGCAGTCCGTGGTCCTCCGGCGCGCGCCGCATGAGCAGCGTGAAGGGCAGTCCCAGGCAGAGCGAAGCGACCGCCAGCGCCTCCCAGGCCGTGCGCCAGCCCCAGGCGTCGATCGCCCAGACGAGCACCGGGGTCACGCCGATGCCGGCGAACGACACCCCCATCGCCGCGAGCGCGACCGCCCGGCCCCGCAACTCCACGAACCACTTGGCCATGGTGACGTTGACGACGAGGTTGCCCAGCATCGCCGCCCCCACGCTCAGGATCACGCCGTTGAGCACGATCCAGCTCCAGAGCGCATCGATGGAGCCGAGCAGCCACAGCGACGCCGCCGTGACGACGATGCCCGTCGTCATGAAAGGCCGCGCCCCGAAACGGTCCACCCAGGCGCCGATGAGGAACCCGGTCAGGGCCATGAACGCGCCCCCGAGCGAACGCGGGATCGTGAACTCCGCGCGCGTCCAGCCGAGGTCCTCGGTCATCGGCGTCAGGAAGGGGCCGGCCGCGTAGTTCGTGACCCCCACCGCCACGAACTGGGTGACGAAGGCGGCGACGATCAGCCAGTAGCCGTAGTACAGCCCTGATCCCGCCCGCTTACCCCCCAAAGCGGTAGCGCAGCTTGACGACGAAGACGTCGATGACCGGCTCGGTCAGGGCGTCATCGAAGAGGTCGCCGAACGTGTCGTAGCCCCGGTCGGGCACATTGCTGCCCCGCGTGTACACGACGAAGAGGTCGGACAGCGGCGCGATCTCCCAGCGGTACCGCAGCTGCGCGGTCAGGCGGCTGATCGTGAAGTCGTCGCTCGGCTCGTCCGGGCCCTTCACCCGGCGCAGCAGGTCGCCGTCGCCGATCGGCACCTCGAAGAACTCGTTCTCCGTTCCGCGGATGCCCGCCCACTGCATGGTGAAGCGCAGCTGCTGGCGCGCGCTCAGGAAGTAGTCCACGGCCAGCTTCGGCTGCCAGTCGCGCGCGCGGAACGTCGTGAAGTTCCGCCCTCCCTGGTGGATCAGCCAGTGTTCCCGGTGGCTGTAGATCACGTCGAAGTCGAGCGAGAACCGATCCGAAGGCTTGAGCGTGAAACCGAAGCCGCCGCGGTACTCGTAGCCGTCGAGCTCCTCCTGGAACCCGCCGCCCTGGACGCTCCAACTGAACGGCTTGCTCGAGTCGGTGCCGTACGCCAGGGAAAGCTGCAGGCGGTCACCCGTGCGGTACGAGCCGTTGCCGCGGCTCTCGATGTCGTCCCAACGCGCGGGGAAGAAGTTGAACTCGGTGCGGATCTCGGAGCGGTTGTAGAACATGAAGCTGCTGCGGCCGAACATCCCGTCGCGGATGATCCGTCCCTCGGCGTTCACCCAGCGTCCGTAGCTCACGTTGCTGCGCCACATGCGCACGCGCTTCATCCCGGCGCGCGACAGGCCGAGCGCGTATCGCGCGCCCCGGATGTCGTTGCGGCCGCGGAAACCGACATCGTTGATGTCGATGGTGTCGTCGAACCAGTCCAGGCCGAACTGGTGCTGGATGCCCCGGCGGGGGATGTACAGGGCGTCCGCGAACCCGGCATAGCCCCGCTCCTGCCCGTCGATCGCATCGTCGATGTCGCTGCCCAGGAGTTGCGCGTCGATCTTTGCCTTGCCGTTGCCGGACAGGTAGTGGCCGTCGATGCCGTGCACGATCGCCTGGCGGGCGGGGTGATCGAGGATCGTGCCGATGTAGCCGATGGAGCGGCGGCCCTCGCCGGCCGATTCGAGCAGTCCGCGCACCACGCCGAAGGTCCGTCCGTCGCCTTCGACGATCACCTCGCGGTCGTCCCGCTCGCCGCGCAGTTCAGGGTCGTCCTCGAACGCCGAAAGGGCTCCGAAACGCAGTGGCCCGGTCTGGCCCGTCAGCTTGACGGCGCCGAGGAGGTCGGTGGGCTTCGACTGTTCGTACCCTGGCACCCGCACGTCGTCGGGGATGTCGACGAGGCCCTTGCCGCCGATGCGCCGGGTGTTCAGGACGATCGTCGGAGGGCGTACGAAGGACTCCTTGGTCTGCCGCGCACCCATGGACTGGCTGGCGCCGCCGCTGGCCCGGAAGGCCGTGATCTGGCCTCGGGCGGTGGTGGTGAAGATCTCGCTGCCCTCGAGGAAGAACAGCCGTTTCTCCGGGAAGAACGTCTCGCGCGCCGTGAGGTTGATCACGACGTCGTCGGATTCGACGGATCCGAAATCCGGGTTCACGGCCGCGGTGAGCTGCAGGCCCTCGTTCGGCCGCCAGAAGACATCCACGCCGGCGTCGATATCATCCTCCTCGGCGACATGGTCGAACGTCGAGGCGGCATACGGGAACACGGTCAACTCGCCCTTCGGGGCGACGCCGGGCACCTCCATCCGGCCGAGCGCCGACATGAAACGGGCTCCGGTAAACGGCAGCGCCGGCCAGCTCCACCGCTCGTCGATGTAGGCGACCTTGCGGTTGACCCACAGGCCCATGCTGCGCTGGTCGACGCCCCCCGGCATCGTCATCATCGCCCAGGGCAGGAAGAACTCGGCGCTCCAGCCGTCGTCGAGCACCGCGGTGCCGCGTTCCCACGGACCGTCCCACTCCGCCGTGTACTCCCGTTCCGGTTCCACCTTGCCGTCCATCACGGACCCGCCGAGGTTGACCGTGAACCAGTACCCGTAGAGCCCCTCCCCCGACGTGTCGAGGGTCAGGCCGAAGGCGTCCCGGTTGATGTAGTCGTCCCTGGACGAGAGGCGCGCCACCAGGGTCTCCCGCGGCTGCTCCATCCAGGCGCCGACGTACAGGCCCCGTTCCGTGTAGAGGTAGCGCACGACGGTGCGGTAACGCGGCTCGACCAGGGTGTCCGGGTCGATGACGCGCATGGCGTCGTAACCGGGGGTCTCCGCCCACACCGGTTCGTCGAGCGCGCCGTCGATTACGACGCCGAGTTCGCCGTCCGCATGCCTCGGCACGACGATGGCTTCGACGGGATCGCCGGTCGCACGCAGCGTCAAGGGGCGTTCGCCGAGGTCTGTCGTCTCCGAGACGACTTGCACGGCCGGCACGACGGGTTCCGGATCGACGGGCTCCACCGGCTCGGACACCGGCGGCGCCGACGGCGTGTCCTCCGGTGCCGTCCGAACCATGCGGGCGGATGCGACAACCCCGTGCGGCAGCCACGCTCCCTCCCAGCCTCGGCGGACCGCCACGTCCCGCAGAGTCCGCGCCTCCTCCCCCGGGAGCGCGAAACTGACGACGCGATGGCCGCGGAAACCGGTGGCATCGAAGCCGATCACCTCCGTGGCGATGCCGAGGGCCTCGCCGACCTCGGCCGCCCGCCTTTCGGCGTACCACGCGTTTTCGAAGCCGCCGAAGACGATGCGCGACAAGGTCGCGGGCGACTCGCCCTGCGCGGCCGCGGCCGCCACGAACGCCGCCACCGCCATTAGTCCTCTCATGCCACTCCTTTGGCGAGGGGCCCCGTCGGGGCCCCTCTGCTCCCCGGCTGAAGGATCAACGCGGAATTGCGTATTCTACGCCGGAACCTCCGTCAGGCCGCCCCGCGTGTCCCAAGAACCCGACCTGCACGCCCTCCTCGAGACCGTCCTGACCCGGGAAATCCCGGGCTGCCTGGGCCTTGTTCAAGCGGAACGCCTGTCCGGCGGCGCGAGCCAGGAAACCTACCGCCTGGTCGTGGAGACCGCGGATGGCACGAGACAGCTCGCCCTGCGCCGCGCGGCCGGGGGCATGGCCAGGGATCCCGCCGCGGGATATCCGGGCCTCACCGGAGAGGCGCGCCTCATGATCGCGGCCCGCGCCGCCGGCGTGCCGGAACCGGAGGTGCACTACGTGCTGGCCGAGGATGACGGCATCGGGCCCGGATTCGTCATGGAGTGGCTCGACGGCGAGACCCTGGGCGCCCGGATCGTCCGGTCCCCTGCCCTCGCCGACGTGCGGCCCGGCCTGGCCGAGGCGTGCGGGGAGGTCCTCGCCCGTATTCACGGCATCGACATCGACGGCGCCGGTCTCGCCGCCGTCCTCGATCCCCTGACGCCGGAAGCGTTCGTTCACCAGACCTGGGATCGCTACAGGGCCATGGACACCCCGCAGCCGATGATCGACTTCACGGCGCGGTGGCTGCTGGAACACCTGCCCGCGGATTTCGAGATGGGCCTCGTGCACAACGATTTCCGCAACGGCAACCTGATGGTGGATCCGACAGGCGTCGTCGCCGTGCTCGACTGGGAAGCGTCCCACATCGGCGACCCCATGCGGGACCTCGGCTGGATCTGCACGAACTCCTGGCGTTTCGGGGGCGCCGGTCCAGTAGGCGGATTCGGCAGCTACGAGGACCTCTTTCGGGGGTATGAACGGGTGTCGGGGGAACCCGTGGATCCCGACCGCGTGAAGTACTGGGAGGTCTTCGGCTCCTTCTGGTGGGCCGTCGGGTCTCTCCAGATGGCGGAGCACTACCGCACGGGGCCCGACCCGAGCGTCGAGCGCCCGGGCATCGGACGGCGCACGTCGGAGTGCCAGATAGACTGCGTGAACCTGCTGATTCCCGGCCCCGTCCAGGTCCCGGAGCCGCCGCCCTTCGACTCGACCCTCGACATGCCCCGCATCGACGAACTGCTCGTGAGCGTGCGCGACTTCCTGCGGGGCGACGTCAGGGCGGAGACGGAGGGACGCACCCGGTTCCTGGCCCTCGTGGCGTCCAACTCCCTCGACATCGCGCTGCGTGAGACGGCGCTCGGACCGGGCCACCGCGCCGCCGAACTGGCCGGGTTACGCAGGGTGCTGCAGGACCCGGAAGGAGACCTCGAGACCCTGCGCTGGCGGCTCGTACATGGCCTCCGGGACGGTTCGATCGGTCTCGCCCAGCCCGGACTGGCCGACCACTTGCGCCAGACCGTGGCCGTGCAGGTCGCGATCGATCAACCTCGTTACTCCGGCCTCGCTACCGCGTTGCGTCAAGGCTCCAGTGAGGCGGTCGATGCGGCTCGGTGAGGCGCGCTTCGCCCTCGTGCACCACGACGCATGCGCGGACACGGGCTTCCACTACAGGATCACGCCATCCGGCGAGACCGAAGCCTGCGCCAGCGAATCCGAGCGCGTGGGGCGCGCGCACTGTATCGAGATCGTGCTCGAGGGCGACTTCTCCGGGCGACCTCCCGACGATCCGCAGCTCGAGGGGCTACGGGCGCTCCTGCTCACCCTCAAGCAGCGCTATCCCCGCATCGCGATCGGCGGACATCGACAGGTCCGTGGCGAGAAGACAACGTGCCCCGGCCGCCGCTTCCCGCTCCGCGAACTGCTGGACTGGTCCCGGTCGGGGCTGCTCGCCGAGCGGGACGCCGCGCTCGAGGCCGACATCGAGCGGCAGTACCGGCCGCCGAACTGATCAGGTAACCGCCGCGTACACCTGCCGCTTGTACTCGTGGCTGAACGGGTGCCAGAAACCCGGCAGACGCTGTGTGAAGACGAGCGCCGCGATGTCGGCGGCCGGCGACATCCAGCTATGCGTACCGGCCATGCCGCCCCAGTGGTACTCGCCGGTCGCCGCATCGGGCTCGCCCGCCGCCGGGGCCGTCTTGAGGGCGAAACCCAGGCCGAACACCGTGTCCGGCATGTGCCAGAACGGGAACTGAACACCGGCCCCTTCCGGGAGCTGGTTCGTGCGCATGAGTTCGAGCGTCCCGGCGTCGAGTATCCGTGTCCCATCGAGCGCGCCGCCACCCACGATCATGCGGATGAACCGCGTGTAGTCGAGGATGGTCGAGACCAGCCCGCCGCCGCCCGAGAGGAAGGCTTTCGGCGCGAGATAGCTGCCGAGCAGCACGTCCGGCGCAGCGTCGAGGCCGGGTACCATCGGGTCCATCTGGTCCCGGGCGGCGTAGTTGACGCAGAAGCGGTCGTGCTTCGAGGCGGGCACGTGGAAGTCCGTGTCGACCATGCCGAGCGGCTCGAAGATGCGCCGCGCGAGATAACGGTCGAAGCGCTCGCCGGCCAGCACTTCCACCAGGCGCGCCAGGACATCCGTCGCCACGCTGTACTGGAAGCGCGTCCCGGGACGGTTGGCGAGCGGGATGTCCGCCAGCGCCTCGACGAGGTCCTCGAGGGTCGAGTCCGGCCTCGACAGGTTCCGCTCGGTGTACACGGCGTCCACGGGCGACTCGAGCAGGAAACCGTAGGAGAACCCGGCGCTGTGGCTCATGAGCTGCCGGATGGTCGGCGGCGTGTCGAGCGGTTCGGCGTCGGCCGCGTCGGTGGCGCCTTCCCGCAGCACGCTCAAGCCCGCGAGTTGCGGCAGGTGTTTCTCGACTGGATCGTCCAGGTCGAACCGGCCCTCCTGCCAAAGGGTCATCGCCGCGACGGAAGTGATGATCTTGGTGTTCGAGTAGATGCGGAAGATCGAGTCCGCGGCGAGGGGAATCCCGGCCTCCCGGTCCTGGTGCCCCCAAAGGCGGAAGTCCACCGGTTCGCCGCCCTCGAGGACCACCGACGACGCCATGGCGAGGAAGTCGTCGTCCAGGTACTTCTGCACCGCCTCGTGCATGGGTCCGAAGTCGTAGTCGCTGGGCCTCGTTTCCACGGTGTCCTCCCGCGTTCTCGTGCGCCAGATGCAGGGACGGCCCGCGAGGGGCCGTCCCGCCGTGCGATGTCCGACGCCGCCGTCAGGCCGCGCCCTGGTATTTGCGGATCTCCGCGCGGCCCACGACGAAGTGATGCACCTCGTCCGGTCCGTCCGCGATGCGCAGCGTCCGCTGCCCCGTGTACATCCGCGCCAGCGGCGTCCACTGGGAGACGCCCGTGGCGCCGTGTATCTGGATCGCCTGGTCGATGATCTGGCACACGCGCTCCGGCACCATCGCCTTCACCATGTGCACCCAGATCCGCGCCTCGCGGTTGCCGAGCACGTCCATCGCCTTGGCGGCCTTCAGCACCATCAGGCGCATCGCCTCGATCTCGATGCGCGCGCGGGAGATGACCTCGACGTTCTTGCCGAGCTGCGCGATCGGGCGACCGAAGGCTTCCCGCGACAGGCCCCGGCGCACCATCAGGTCGAGGGCGCGTTCCGCCTGGCCGATCGAGCGCATGCAGTGGTGGATGCGGCCCGGGCCGAGGCGGCCCTGGGAGATCTCGAAGCCGCGCCCCTCGCCGAGCAGGATGTTCTCCTTCGGCACGCGGGCGTCGTGGAACTTCAGGTGCATGTGCCCGTGGGGGGCGTCGTCGTGGCCGAACACTTCCATCGGCTCGATGATCTCGACGCCCGGGTTGTCGATGGGCACGAGGATCTGCGACTGCTGCCGGTGCGGCGGGGCGGTCGGGTCCGTCTGGACCATCGTGATCATGACCTTGCAGCGGCTGTCGCCGGCGCCGGAGATGTAGAACTTCTCGCCGGTGATCACCCACTCGTCGCCGTCGAGGCGCGCCTGGGTCGCGATCTGCTTGGCATCCGACGACGCGAGGTTCGGCTCCGTCATCGCGTACGCGGAGCGGATCTCGCCGTTCAGCAGCGGCTTCAGCCACTTCTCCTTCTGCTCCGGCGTACCGTAGCGCTCGAGCACTTCCATGTTGCCGGTGTCGGGCGCGCTGCAGTTCAGGCACTCGGAAGCGATCGGGTTCTTGCCGAGTTGCGCGGCGATGTACGCGTAGTCGAGGTTCTTGAGGCCCTCGCCCGTGTCCGCGTCCGGCAGGAAGAAGTTCCACAGGCCATTGGATTTCGCCTTGTCCTTCAGCCCGCCGAGAATCGTCTCCTGGCGCGGCGAGAGGCTCCAGCGGTCGCCGTGCTCGCCGGCCGCCTCGAAGTACTCCTCCGTCCGCGGCTCGACATCCTCGGCGATGAACTTCGTCACCGCGTCGAGCAGGGGCTGGGCTTCCTCGCCCATGGTCAGGTCGTTGAGATCGGCTTCGATGTCCGAGACGGCCGCTTCGGCCATGGCTTTCCTCCCGTCGGGTGTGATTCGAGCGTCAAAAGCGCCGTATTCTACAGACATTCGAGAGGTCGCCGGCCCCACGCTCGGGCCGATGGCTGCGGCCCTGCGGACCGCCCTCGCTGCGGGCGCGCTAAAGCAGCACCGTACGGAACGTCACCGATACGCGGCGGGCCCGGGGCCCCCAGCCACCGTGCTGGAGCCGTTCACGTCTGCGTTTGGCGATGCCATGGAGCCACCGGTACCTGGCGTCATTGGTCAGGATGAGCGCGGATCCCTGCGCAAGGGCCATGTGTACGGTTGCAGACCGATTAGCACGCAACGGACGGAAGTCCATCAGCCAGGTATCGCCGAGACTGATGGTCGCCACCGCGTCGCCGAAGCAATGCCGGTCGATGTGCATGGCAATGCCCTGACCAGCCGTGTACTCGTTCACGATTGCCTGGTCAGGGACTCGGTCGAAGGCACCCGTCTCTTTGTACAGTCGCTGGGCGAGGTCGGCGAGCCAATCCGGCAGCGGACCTATGCGCATGTCGGAGGTGACCACTCTCGATCGGTAGTCGTAACGCCAGCCATAGTGCTGCACGGCTCGTTCCAGAGTGGACATCCAGTCCGATCGGTCGATGGATTCCAGCGCCCGCTGCTGCTCGGCGGGGCTCAAGAAGTCCGGAAGATACTCGAGCCCCTGGATTTCCGGGACAGCAGCGTTAGCCAGGCCATCCGCGCTCGGGAAGTGCGCGCCCTCGGCATCGCGGAAATCGAGCGAAGGCTGCCCGCTCATTGCCGCCTCCAAGGGCCGGACAAGAGTTCGACCGTCGCGACGCGCTCGGACGGACCTTTGTGTCGGACTCGGACTCGACTGTCCTTCATCATTGAGCGGAACTCTTCCCACGCGGTGTCAAACTCCCTGGGCCTTTCGCGACTATGTGCATCCACCGCCACCAATCGGGCACTCCGATCCAGACCGGCGACGGCCTCGCACAGTTCAGCGAAGATCGCCAGACCGCCATGGCGGTGCACTTGCATCAGCGAGTGTCCGAGTGTGATCAGGACGTTGGTCGGCGGACCCTGGGGCCAAACACTCGCGTAAACCGCGTCCTCGCTGTTTAAACAGCGGTGTCGCCTGCAATCCAAACCCGTCCCAGACGCGCTTGGCTAACGTGGACATTTCGGTGGCGTGGTCATATCGAACAGGTCGAGTGACAGTCCTTTACGCTCGCTCGTCACGCTGTGCATGAAGTCCCAGAACACCCAAGTGAAGAGGCCGGGACCGGCTCCCAAATCCAGATGCATCGCAGTCCGAACACTCTGGTCAAAGGGTACGTCTTGCATGCACCTGTCGAGCGTCTCCAGATACCTGTCGTACCTGTAGTGAGGCTGGTCCCGCGGGCTTCCCACCACGAACCGTTGCGCATAGCCGATGCACTGGGCCAGCGTCACGTCGGGCGGAATGGCATAACCGGGGTCGTCGCTCCCCTCCTCCTTCTCGAGGTTCTCGATGACGCTCACGTACCGGCCCTTGATCTCAGGACTTTCCCAACCCCCTGCTCTACCGGCGACTCCGCGCGCCGGCTGGGCCCGCTTTGGTCCGAGTCCTGGGCGATCCTGACGCACTTCGGCGGTGGTCGAGGTGCGCGTGCCCCGTTTGCGGAGGTACGGTTTCGGAGTTCGTCGCATGCCGGTAGGTGGGGCTCCGGATCAAGCCGTTCTTGCATCCATCATACTCGAACGCCTCCGCTCCAAAACGTGTCGAAGCCCGTACCGGAGGCGCGGCTCACGACGTATCAGGACGCCCGGCAGCCGGCGACTCTCGCGTCACCCGGTTGACCCACACCCTGACCCTCGCATTCAATTCGGCCCTTGTGCCCGGCAAGCGGATGAGACATGAAACAGGGCGTGGTCCCCGACGACCTGACACGGCCCTTTTGGGAGGCCGCCAACGAGCACCGCCTCGTCATCCAGCACTGTTCGGCGTGTGACCGCCTGCAGCACCCGCCGGGCCGTCGCTGCCACCAGTGCGGCGCCGACGCGTACCTCGCCTGGCGCGAGATGAGCGGGCGGGCCACGATCTACAACTACTGCGTGGTCCACGACACGCCCGTACGGGTGCTCCAGGAAGCGCAGCCATTCAACGTCGCCGTGGTGATGCTCGACGAGGACCCCGGCATCCAGATGTACTCGCACCTGCCCGGCACGCCCGTCGACGAGGTGCCCGTCGGGGCGCCCGTGGAGGTGGTCTTCGAGGCCACCGCCAACGGGCAGATGGTGCCCGAGTGGCAGGTCGTGGAGGCGGCGCCATGAACGCGCCCGACAATCCGGAAGTCCTGTTCCGGACCGAGGAAGGTCTCGGCCTCTGGGAGCACCGCGGGAAGGTCGCCGCCGTCGGCATCGGGCACTCGCCGACGGCGCGGCGTTGGGACGGCAGCCCCGAAAACAGCGTCGGCGGCCTGAGCCTCACGGCCCTGCGGCGCGCCATCGAGGACGCCGGTGTCGACCCGGCCGATATCGACGGTCTCGTCATGGATCCGGTGACCACCACCGGCGCCTGGTGGCCCGCCGGCCGCGACGTGCCCCAGGACGTCGTCCGGGCCTTCAACGCCACCGACGATCCCCTCGACGGCATCGCCCGGCTCAGCGCCGAGTGGATCCTCGGCAACATGCCGGAGCTGACCGGCGTCGACTTCACGATGTACGGCAACGGTTGCATGGCCCGCGCGCTCTGCATCGCCGCGCAGGCCATCGGCGACGGGCTCACGCACACCTGTCTCGTGCTCAAGGGCTGGCACAACTTCGAGGGCCGCTACTACCAGGGCGGCTCCAACTCCGGGGCCGCGCTCCCCGGCAGGAACGCCCTGCATTCGCTGTGGGGCGCCCCGGTCTGCTACGGCACTGCCCTGCAGTTCGCCGAGTACTGCCGCAAGTACGGCAAGAGCCACGACATGATGGCGCCGTTCATCGAGAACTCGCGGCGCAACGGTCTCATGTTCCCGGAGGGGTACTGGGCACAGCACCGCCCGGAGGAGATCACCCCCGAGGACTACCTCCACGCGCGGTGGATCGCCAAGCCGGCGAACCTGTTCGACAACGACCTGCCGATCATGATGTCCGCGGCCTATCTCTTCACGACGGCGGAGCGCGCCCGTGACATGCGCCAGAAGCCGGTCTACGTCCTGAACCACGCGTCGAGCCGCACGCGTCCCCGCAGCCTCACGCCGACGCTGGACGAGGTGGAGGAGGACACGGCCCGCAGCGCCCGGAAGATCTACGAGGGCGCCGGCATCACCGCGGACGACCTCTCCTTCGAGAACATGTACGACGGCTTCACGCTCTTCCACCAGTTCCACATCGAGGGCCTCGGCTACCGCGGCATGGGGTTCGGCGACGCGCTCGACTTCTACCAGACCGACATCAGCATTCACGGGCCCAACCCCGTGCTGCCGAGCGGGGGTAACGTCGGCTGTGGACGCAGCCGCATCTGGATGCACACGGACTGCATGCAGCAGATTCAGCAGCGCGCGGGGAAGCGACAGGTCACCGGGGTCAAGCCGGAGGTCGCGGTCTCCGGTGGCCCGATGCCGCTCGGCGGCAACTTCCTCGTCTGGAGCGCGACGCCAGACTGAGCGCAACTCGAGAGGCACGATGATCGACGGTATCAAGGTCCTGACGTTCGACGTCGGCGGCAGCATCTTCGACTGGCAGACCGCGACGCGTACCGCAGTGCGGACCCTTGCGTCCGAGCGGGGTGTGGAGGTCGACGACCGCGCCTTCTGCTTCACCTGGCGGCGGCGCATGTTCGAGCAGCTTGCGGAGGTCCGTCACGGCAAGAGGCCATGGCAGAACGCCGACGCCATCCACCGCGCCGTGCTGGACGAACTCGCCACCGAGTACCCGGCCCTCGAACTCACCCCCGATGACCGGGACGGACTCAATCGCGCCTGGCACCGCATGGACGTCTGGGAGGACGTGCCCGAGTCGCTGGCCACCCTCCGCGAGCGCCATGTCGTCGCAATCCTCACGGTGCTGTCCCTCTCCATCGTCGTAGACAGCTCGAAGCACGCCGGCATCGACTGGGACGCGTACCTGTCCTGCGAGTTCCTCGGCGTCTACAAGCCGGAGGCCGAGGCCTACCGGACCGGCGCCCGGCTGCTCGGCGCCACACCGGAAGAGACGATGATGGTCGCCGTGCATCCGCCCGACCTCGCGGCGGCACAGCGGGCCGGCCTGAAGGCGGCCTACGTCAAGCCCAAGCTCGAGGAGATGGGAAGCCGTGGAGACACAGGTGGATTCGAGGTGATCGCCGAGGACTACCGCGACCTCGCCCGGCAGCTCCGCGGGTGACAGGCGCGCACTGCCGCACACCAGGTCCGGCAGGAAACGACTCGCGTAGACGGCGATGGCCGACCCCTGCGACAGCACCGTCGATCTCGCGAACCTGCAGAGCCGGGAACGACGCGTCCTGGCCTGCGTGTTCGCAATCAACGTCGCGACCTTCGCGGTCATGGTCGCGGGCTCCGTGCTCTCCGGGTCCTCGGCGCTCCTGTCCGGGACCCTCGACAACCTCGGCGACGCCCTCACCTACGCGCTGAGCCTCGCCGTGGTCGGCGCGTCCGCGCGGGCCAAGGCGCGGGTCGCGCTCCTGAAGGGACTCCTGATCCTCGCCGCCGCGCTCGCCGTGGCCGTTCAGATCGCCTGGCGGCTCACCGACCTTCAGGCGCCGATAGCGTCGACGATGTCCGCCGCGGCGGCCGTCAACCTGGTCGCCAACGCCCTCTGTCTCTGGCTCCTCACGCCATACCGCGACGGCGACATCAACATGTCGTCGTCCTGGGAGTGCTCGCGCAACGACGTCATCGAGGGCGTCGCGGTGATCGCCGCGGCGGCCGCGGTATGGATCTACGACTCGCCATGGCCGGACCTGGTGGTGGCGGTCGTGCTGCTCGGCATCTTCCTGCGGTCGGCGGCGCGGGTGCTGAGCGGCGCGTGGCGGGAGTTGGCGCTCGCGGCCTAGCGCAAGCTGGCGCCTCCTGGACGCCAAGGTTGGAGTTGTAGCGGGCGCGCGCTTAGACTTCGCCGCCGCACCCACTTTCACCACGGAGACAGCCCATGCTGGGATACGCAACGATCGGCGTGAACGACATGCCACGCGCCACCGCCTTCTATGACGAGCTGCTCGGCGAACTCGGTGTCTCGCGCCTCTTCGGCATGGACCGGATCCAGTTCTACGGGACGGGACCGGGGGCCGCCATGCTGGCCATCTGCATCCCCTACAACGAGGAAACGCAACATCCGGGCAACGGCAACATGATCGCGATCCCCGGCGGCAGCCAGGAAGGCGTGGACAGCCTGTACGCCAAGGCGATCTCCCTGGGCGCCACCGACGAGGGCGAACCGGGCCAACGCCTGCCGACCTTCTACGGGGCGTACGTGCGCGACCTCGACGGCAACAAGCTCTGCTTCTTCGAGATGGGTGGCTAGCGAACGATTCCGGGTTCCCGGCGCGTGCCGCGCCGGGAACTCCTCGTCAACGCAGTTCGAACCCGTCGAGATCCCCCTGCTCGCGCCACTCCCCGAGTAGCGCGTTGAAGGCGTTGATGCCCGGCGAATAGGCATGGTTGATGATGCCCTTGCCCGGGTCGTCCAATTGGCCCTCGTTGTTGTAGTACCCCGGCGTGCAGGCCTCGTAGAACTCGCGGTTGGCGAATGACAGCCGCTGGATCTCGGCGACCCACTCCGCTTCCGCGTCGGGGGTGACCTCCGCGAGCCGGCTGCCACGCCGCATGACCTCGTCGATGATGTAGGCCACGTGCCGGGCCTGGTCGTCGAACATGGCGGTCATATTCACGGAAAGCCCATTCTGGTTCACGCCGATGAAGAACCAGTTCGGGAAACCGTGGCTCGCCATGCCGTGCATCGTCCTGAGTCCTTGCCCCCAGTGCTCGAAGAGGGACTTCTCGTCGCGTCCGATGACGTCGAAGCTGACCCGCCGGTGCGGCGCGGACGTCATTTCGAAGCCGGTCGCGTAGATGATGCAGTCGACCTCGTACTCGATGCCGTTCGCAACGACGCCCTTCTCGGTGATGCGGTCCACGCCCTTGCGCTCGCTCACGTCGATGAGGTGCACGTTCGGCCGGTTGAACGTCTCGAGGTACTCGTCGTTGAACGTGGGACGCTTGCAGAACTGGCGGTACCAGGGCTTCAGGGCCTCCGCTGTCTCCGAATCGGCCACCGCATCGTCGACGCGCGAGCGGATCTCGTTCATCTTGCGGAAGTCCTCGATCTCCGCCGCGAGGGCGATTTCCTCGGGATCGCCTTCCACCGCTTCCTCGGGCGGCAGCAGCGACTGCAGGCGCCGGAAGATGTCCGTCCAGCCGTCCGCCACGAGGTCTTCCTCGAACGGGCGGCCCACGACGATGTCCGCGAAGTTCTCGCGCCGCTCGCGTTGCCAGCCCGGCTGTAATGAACGGTACCAGTCCTCGTCCGTCGGGCTGTTGCCGCGCAGGTCCACCGACGACGGCGTGCGCTGGAACACGTAGAGCTCCTTCGCGTGCTCGCCGACGAACGGCACCGCCTGGATGGCCGTGCAGCCGGTACCGATCATCCCGACCCGCTTGTCCGCGAGCCTGGTCAAACCGCCGGAATGGTCGCCGCCCGTGTAGTCGTAGTCCCAGCGGCTCGTGTGAAAGCAGTGACCCTTGTAGTCGTGGATGCCCTCGATGCCCGGCAGCTTCGGCACGTTCGCCGTGCCCGCCGCCTGGACGACGAAGCGCGCGCGGATGTCGTCGCCCCGATGCGTAGCCACGATCCAGCGGCTGTCGTCCTCGTTCCAGCGCAGTTCGGTGACCCGCGTCTGGAACAGCGACAGTTCGTACAGGCCGTAGTACTCGCCGATGCGCTGACAGTGCTCGAAGATCTCGGGCGCGTAGGAGTACTTCTCCTTCGGCATGTAGTCGAGTTCCTCGAGGAGCGGCAGATAACAGTACGACTCGATGTCGCACTGCGAACCCGGATAGCGGTTCCAGTACCACGTGCCGCCGAAGTCCGCACCGGACTCGATCAGCATGACCTCGGCAACCCCGCGTTCCTTCAGCCGCGCGGCGGCCATGATGCCGCTGAAGCCGCCGCCGATGACGGCGACGTCGACCTCTCGCTGGACCGGCTCCCGTTCCTCGGATTCCTCGACGAAGGGGTCCTGGTCCGCGAAGTGGCCATACTCCTCCCGGGTACGCAGGAACTGCTCGTCCCCGTCGTCCCGCATGCGCTTGTCGCGCTCGTCCCGGTACTTGTCGCGCAGCGCGTCCGGGTCGAACCCGAGATTGGAATATTCCTTCTTGAGTGGCGTGTTCATGACCCGTCGCCCTCCCCGTCTGAGTGTCTGGCTGGTTTGGCCGCTCTCTCTCCCTTACCGTCCGCGTGAGCCGGCGCGCGCCCTCAACTGCCGGCCGCGACCGCCTGCTCGTCCCGCAGCGCCGGCAGCACCTCCTGGGCGAAGAGCCGCAGGTTGCGTTCCGCCTCGTCGTACGGCATGCCCGCGTAGCTGAACACCGACGTGAACGTGTTCGACCGCATGCGTTCCGTCGTCTGCCGGATCCGGTCGATGCACATCTGGGGCGTGCCCCACACCTGCAGGTCCAGATACGCTTCGGTGGTCTCCGCCGCACTCGCCTGCTGGGCCGCGGACATGGCGGCGTAGAACTCGTAGCCCTTCGTGTTCGCGAAGTGGGCGCCGCCGATCTCGTAGTGCTTGCGCGCCGTCTCCCAGTAGCCGCCGATCCAGCGCACGGCCATCTCGCGGGCGCGCTGCTCGTCCTGGTCGCAGAACACCCAGCCCGCGATGATGGGCGCCGGCGCCGGGGCGCCGTTCACTTCCTGGAAGACGTTGCGATAGGTCGTGAGTTCGTGGTCGATCATGTCCCAGGGTTTCTGCGGAATCACGAGGATGCCGATGCCGAGCCGGGCCATGATCTCGACGGACTCGGGCGAGACGGCCGCCGCGTAGGTGCGCCCCTTGAACGTGCGGGACGGCCGCGGACGGACGTCCCGGGCCGCCTGCTGGTAGAACTTGCCGTCGTACTCGCACCAGCCCTGCTCGAGCCCGGTGAGGACGATCTCCGCCGCCTCGACGAAGCGCTCGCGGGACTCGCCCATGTCGACCCCGAAACCCTCGAACTCGATGCGCCCGGCGCCCCGGCCAAGGCCGAGGATCAGCCGCCCCTCGGAGATGTGGTCGAGCATGGAAACCTGCTCCGCCACGCGGATCGGGTCATGCCACGGGAGCACCACGACCATCGAGCCGAGCTGGATGCGCTCGGTGCGGCCCGCCATGTAGGTGAGGAACTGCAGCACGTCCGGACACATGGTGTAGTCCGTGAAATGGTGCTCGACCCCCCAGATCGAGTCGAAGCCCAGCGGCTCGGCGAGCGCGGCGAGCTTCAGCTCGTTCGCGTAGACGTCACCGTCCGTGATGTGGTTCTCGGGATTCTGGAAGATCGCCGCCATTCCCAGGTGCATGGACTCGCCTCCGCGTAGTGGATGGTCCGAACCGTAGCGCATAACATCAGGGCGGTAAAGGAGACAGGGAGCGACCTGGACGTGGCCGACAAGACAAGAGATCAGGCGCTGCGGGAACGCGCGCAACGCGTTCTGCCCAACGGGATGTACGGCCACATGGCGGTTCGTCCCAGGCTGCCGGACGCCTATCCGCAGTTCTTCGAGCGCACCTCCGGTTGCCGCATGTGGGACGTCGACGGCAACGAGTACATCGACTTCATCTGCGCCTACGGGCCAATGATCGCGGGGTACGGCAACGAGCGCATTCGCGCCGCGGCGGATGCCCAGCGCGAACGGCTCGACATGGCCAACGGACCGCCGGCGGCGCTGCTCGAGTTCGCCGAGAAGTTCACCCGCCAGGTGAGCCACGCCGACTGGGCGATCTTCGCGAAGAACGGCAACGATGCGACCACCGTCTGCAACATGATCGCGCGCTCCCGTTCCACCAAGCGCAAGATTCTCGTCTGTGAGACCGCCTACCACGGGTCCCAGCCCTGGGCGAACCGGATGTCCCGGGGCACGCCGCCCGAAGAGCACGTGCACTACCCGACGTACCGGTTCAACGACGTCGAGAGCCTGACGGCCGCGGCGGACGCGGCGAGCGGCGATCTCGCCGGCATCGTGGTCTCGACCTACCGCCACGACGTGCCGCACACGCAGGAACTCGTCGACCCGGCATTCGCGCGGAAGGTGCGCGAGATCTGCGACGCCGAGGGCGCGGCGCTGATCCTCGACGACGTGCGCGGCGGCCTGCGCCTGTCCCTCGATGCGAGCTGGTCCGAGTTCGGTATCCGGCCGGACCTCTCCGCCTGGGGCAAGGCCATCGCGAACGGCGAGCCCCTGGCCGGCGTGCTCGGTGGCGACCACTACCGGGACGCGGCCGAGAAGGTCTTCGTCACCGGGTCCTTCTGGTACCAGGGAGCACCCTTCGCCGCCGCGAGCGAGACGCTCGATGTGCTGGCCGAGACGGACGCGCCGCGCTACATGGAGCGCCTTGGGCAACAGTTCCGCGACGGCCTCTACGAGCAGGCCCAGCGCCACGGTCACGGCATCCTGCAGAGCGGGCCACCCCAGATGCCCATGCTGCAGTTCGAGGACGACCCGGACACGAAGAAGGGCTTCGCGTTCTGCGTCAACGCGCTGCGCCACGGCGTGTACCTGCATCCGTGGCACAACATGTTCCTGTCCGTCGCGCATACCGAGGCCGATATCGAAGAGGCGCTCGAGGGGACCGAGAAGGCGTTCGCCGAGCTGGCCTGAACGCTTGCGTCCGCGACTCGGGCCCGGCAACGGCATCGGTCTCGAAACCGGGGTGCCGGCATGACCGAGACAAAGGCCATCCCCCGGCTGCAGCGCGCTTTCGACGTCGCCGTCACGCTCCCCGGCAGCAAGTCGATCGCGTTGCGGCAGCTCGCGATCTCCGCGCTCGCGGACGCGCAGTCAACGCTGCTCGGCGTGCCGCGTTGCGACGACGTGGACGAGATGTGCGATGCGCTCGGACGTCTCGGGGTGGACATCGAGGAACTTGGTCCCTCGCGCATCCTCGTCGCGCCGCCCCCGGCTCTCGCCAACGGCGAGGTCGCAATACGTCTCGGCCTGAGCGGCGTCTCCATGCGGCTGCTGCTTGCCCTGGCGGCATTGCGCCAGGACCCGACCCACCTCGACGGCGAACCGCCGCTACGGGCGCGACCGAACCACGACCTGATCGAGGCACTCGCGGAACTCGGTTGCGAGACGCGGGCGACCGACGGCGGGTACCTGCCCATCTCGGTGCGCGGGCCAGCCACGTACGCCCCCGAGGTCACCGTCGGCACGCGCGTGACGAGCCAGCATCTTTCCGGTCTCCTGCTCGTGGCCCCGCGCCTGCCCGAGGGCCTGACGATCCACCTGCGGAACGACCTGGTGTCCGCGCCCTATGTGGACCTCACGCGTAGCGAGATGGCCCGCCGGGGCGCCACGGTGGAGAACTCGGGGACGTACACGCTCCGGGTGCCGCGACAGGCCTATCGCGGCGGCGCCTTGACGATCGAGGGCGACGCCTCCGCAGCCACCTACCACGCGGCGCTCGCCACCCTCCACGCCGCCACGGTGCGCATCGACAACCTCGGCGCCTCTACCGTCCAGGGCGACTTCGCGTTCTTCGACCTGTGCGCCCGGCTCGGCGCATCGGTCGAAGCCAGCGGGCACGCGGTCACCATCACCGGCCCGGACGCGCCACGTTCGCTCGAGCACGTGGACATGGAGGAGATGCCGGACGCCGCGCCCACCCTCATGGCCATGGCGCCCTTCCTGCCGCAGCCAATCCACATCACCGGCCTCGCGACCCTGCGGCACAAGGAGTGCGACCGGATCGCCTGTCCGGCGGGCGAGCTGCGCAAGGCCGGCGTCAACGTCGAGGAAGGCCCGGACTGGATGCGCATCCACCCCACCCCCGCGCCGCGCCCGGCTCGTTTCGAGACATTCGACGACCACCGCATGGCGATGGCATTCGCCGTATTCGCAAGCAGGGTGGGCGGATGCGAGATCGCCGATCCAGGATGCGTGTCCAAGACCTACGCGGATTTCTGGCGGGACCTCGGGAGGCTGTATCGCTGACGCCCGGCGCGCGGCTTCCCAGCGGGCCGCGAAGACCTCCCCAAGGTGTCGTCCACGACCTTCCGAACGACTCGGCCGCAGTCACCCGGCGAGACCCCGACCGCGGCCTGTATCGCTTGTGATCCAAATCGCGGGCTTGCTTTTCCCGAGAACGGACGCAGGGCAGACCATGCACTGGGAGCAGGTCTTACAACGAATCGAAGCCGGCGAGGACGCGACCACCGAGTTCAAGCGCGGCGGCGACCTCGCGGCGATCGGGAAGACCGTCTGCGCGTTCTCCAACACCGCGGGAGGACTCCTGGTGCTCGGGGTGACCGACGATCAACGGATCGTGGGCGCCCCCGGGGATCCGGAAACGCTGCGAGAACGCCTCACTTCCTTTCTCCAGAACGGTTGTTCGACGCCCGTCTCCGCAAGCATGGGCTGTCAGCAAACCGCGACAGGCTCGGTGCACTGGATCGATGTGGCGATGCAGCGCGGATTCGAACCCATGCGCCAGGACGGTCGCGTCTGGGTGCGACGCGGTCGGAGCGGTTGGGGAGCGAGTGGCGACGGCTTCCCCGCATGCGCGGGGATGGACCCTGTTCGTCCGCGATCTCGACGATGCCGACAAGGGCTTCCCCGCATGCGCCGGGATGGACCCCCGCCGAGCTTGTCTTCGCCATCGACCACCCGGGCTTCCCCGCATGCGCGGGGATGGACGCGAAGCGCTGTGCGAGGAAGGCCGGTCGAGGAACACGCACGAGATTGCCAAGGGATTAGACCTGTCGACCCTTGCGAACCGTACCTGTCTCAGGGGTCTCGCCGACCGGAGTCTACTCGTGGAAATCAGCCACGGATCCGACGACCCGAAACGGACCTACCACAAGGCGCGGCGATGATCGGCACTCACGATCCCCGGACCGGGCTTATCACGAGTGCGGCATTCTCCCCGCCGCCACTCCCGCGCGTCCCCGCGTTACGTGCGGTATCCCGACCGCCTCTCGAAGAAGCTTGACGATCCAAGAGTCGATGGTCACGTCCTACAACGACGCCGCGGCAGCCACGGCCGCGTGGATTTCGGAGCCAACACGGAGGTCGAACTCCCGGAGAATGGCTTGCTCGGCTCAACCCCATCTTCCTCGCACCACGCGAGGTATTCATCGACCGACCGCTCGAACTCCCGACGGAGTTCGCACGTCCCGACCGCCTCGAAGGTGGCGACCGGGTAGGAGCCGACGGTGACGACCCTTCCGTGCAGAACCCCGGCGGAGTCGTCGAACTCCACCGAGGCAGCGTATCCCCTGTATTCCATCATCCTTCCGCTTCCTCCATGTCCGATAGCGGCGCGAGCCACTACCGGCGAGTCGCCGGCCTCTGCGATGATCGTGGGCCTCGCGCTGGCTGCTCGCAGGTCGAGCGGGTTCACCTGCCACACCCACTCCAAACGCTGTCAACGCCTCCCCGACAGGGAGCGTGATCCGCCCCGCGACCTCAACGCCACTCTGCACGATGTCGAGACCCGCCTGCCACGCGAACACCGTCTGTTCGACGGGAAGCGCTTTGATGCGGATTGGCCAACGACCGTCTCGGTGGCGTGGCGCCTGCTCCAAGGAGAGGATCACGGACCGCCGCCTGGAAGGGTACAAGGCCAATCAAGCCCGCTCCACCTCAAACCCCGTGACGTTCCGCGTCTCCTTGCTGAACTCCATGGCGACGAGATGGATCGGCTCGCCGAAACGGCGGTACTTGTCCGCGTAACGTCTCTCCCTCAACTGCGCCATCGCCGCGCCCCGCGGCGTCATCTCCACCACCTTGAACTCGAACAGGTAGACGTTGCCGTTGAATCGCAGGGCCATGTCCAGCCCGCCGTGGCTGGTGCTGTCCTCCACGGTGATGTCCAGGCCGAGTGCGGGATGTGCGCGTCGCTGTCCTTGACGCCGCGCAGGAAGTCCCGGTTGGCGCGGGCGACCTCCGGGACGTCCAGCGCATCCAGAATCGGTTTGTCGTACTTCGTCGATCAGCACGGCAACGGGGTGCCCCGCCTGCTCGTGCAGCGCTTCCAGCAGGAACGCCAGGCGACCGGGCGCGGTACTCGGTGACGACCTTGGCTCGGCGTTCGGCGGCGGCGAGTTGCTCCATGAGACTCGCCTCGACGTGGCCGGGTTGCTTGAAGTTGCCACTGCCGAAACTCAGGCGGACGACGGGGTGGCGCACGGACCATTCCCAGTCATCGTGGATGGCAAGCCCCTCGAACAGCGGCTGGTTGGCTTCGAACAGCTCCTTGCAGGTGTCGAGGAACAGACTCTTGCCGAAGCGGCGCGGGCGGGAGAGGAAGTAATGCTTGCCCTCGTCGACCAGCCGCCGGAGGAAAGGCGTCTTGTCGACGTAGTAGCAATCCCGCTCGCGAAGCTCGCGGAACGTCTGCATGCCGATGGGGAGTCGGCGTCGCGTCATACGCAGCCCCCGTGCTCTCGCGAAGCGACGTCGGCGTGGCCGTGTCGCCCCCGCTGTGTCCGCAGCGGCAGGCCGCGCCAGCGCGCGACGGCTGCCGACCATCCCGTGTCCCGCATCGTCGATCCCCTATTGCCGCAACAGCCTATCCGCAACGCTCCGCCTCAAGGCGCTGGCCGGCGGGGCGAAGAGGATTTCGACCCGGCCGGCGCGAACGGTCCGAGACGCCCGCCCTGCCTGCGAGACGGGAGCGCGGCGGCCCCGCAGGAACCGGTTCAGGACTGCCGGTTGCGCTGGTGGCGGCCGACATAGCCGACCAGGACCCGTTGCTGCTGCTCGTCCCACGCGAAGCCGATCCGGATCGTACTGCGGGGATCGAACGAGTTGCCCTTTCCGAGGTGGCTCCTGATGGGCACCGTGCGGCCGTCGATCGACGCGCGGTACCACTCCGGGTACATGCCGACGGTGGCGTCTGACTGATCCGGCTTGTGGAACCACCCCGGGCACGCCTCGCCGATGGCGGTGGCCGAGGGCCGGCGGTAGCAGGTCGCAAGCCAGGCGAGCGCGTCGAACACTTCCTCCGGCTTCGCGAACGGCACGCGCGGATCCGACTTCCCGTTCAGCGCCACGGTCAGGGCGTCCGGGAACGTGCGCTCCGGGAGCGCGAGCGCGTCCTCGACGCTCGCTATCCGGGGCGGCGCGTCTTCGCCGCCGGCGTGGGACCTGCGCCCATGCACATAGGCCAAACGCCAGTGCTCCTCCGCGGTACGCGCCCGGTCCAGGGCCGTGCGCAGTTCGCCGATCTCGTCGTCGAGCTGCTGCTTGGCGAGACGCAGCGACCCGCTCGCCCCGCGTAGCCGCTCGACTTCCGCCTCCAACGCCGCCTTCTCGCCGCGCAGGCCGTCGGGTTCCGCGGCCACCGCCCGGTGCGCGCAGCGTTCCTCCACGAGTTCGGCCGAGCCGCGCCGGACCGCTTCCTCCGAGGACGCTTCGGCCTCGGACCCGCTTGCCGCTTCGGCCTCGTCTTCGTCCGCCGGCGTATCCGGCCGCGGCAAGGTCTCCCACTCGCCGAAGAGCTCCTGGATAGTGGCCTCGAGGTCGCGGCGCGCCTCCGAACGCTCGGACTCCTCCGCGCGGGTGGCGCCCTGCGCGCGGATCGGCCGATACCGGTCGAGGGTGCCGGCAAGCCGTTCCACCAGGTCGCGCGTCGCGGACGGAAAGGGCCCGTCCTCGGCCCCCCATGGCTCAAGGTCGATCCCCAAACACCGTAACTCGTCGGCGTACTCCCGCATCGTGCGGGCCAGGGCGGCATCGCGGGCTTCCCGGGCCGCCCGCTGCCGCGCTTCGTACCAGCGTCCCTCCAGCTCAACGACCGCTACGGCGAACGGCAGCAGGTCGGGCCACTCCGCCGCATCGAGAGGCAGCGCTTCGAGTTCCTCGAGCCAACCCGTCAGACGGGGCGACTCGATGAGCGGAGGCAGGGGTAGCATCGGCACCCGGCCTGCGACAATGGCGAGTATGAGGCGCGCGTCATCCGGGCCGACGTCGTCCAGGGTGGCGGCGAGCGCTTCGCCGCGCTCCCGCCAATCCTCCCAGTCCCAGGTTCGGTCGGACCCTTCGTCCTGTGTCGTACCCGGCGGATCTACCGGAGCATGCGCGAGATCCTTCGCCGCCGCCGCATGCAACGACTCCCGGGACGATGCCCAAGCCTCGAGCACCGCCGCGGCCAGTTCGTCGTAACCGAGCCGCATGGCCTCGACAACGGGCATCGCGAGGGAACCGGCCGGGGCCTTGGACGCGTCGCGGAATCCAGGAACCTGCAACGTCCGCAGGCAAGCGTCGAGGCGACCGCGGACGCCCGCATCCAAGCGCTTGCGCGCCTTGAGTGCCCGCCGGACGACATCGCGCTGGATCTCTTCCTCGAAGAACGCGAGGAGACAACCGGCTGCTTCGGGGCCGAGCGAGGGCAATGCCGTCGGCACAGGCCTGTCGCGCTCGTCCGAAGGAGCGGCGTTGTCGTGCCCGGCAGCCGGGCGGGGGGCATTGGCGGGTTGGGAAGTGTCCATCCGAAGAGCTTGCGCGCTAGAGGGCGGTCGGGCAAGTCTCGGGCGCGGGCGTGGCGGGCGTGGCCGGCGCGCCGGCGCTGGCTCCGCCGACGTACCCCCGCCATTGACGCTCGCGCGCCCGGCCGCCGGGGCGCCATGCGACAATCCGGTCACCTTCCGGCCCAACGCTCCGATTGGAGATTGCTCGATGTCCGCTCTCCCGCTCCGCCGCTACGCCGTCGCCCTTGTCGTGGCCGTGCTCTCCCCGGCGGCGATCGCCCAGACCTCGGACTACCTGGAACCGGACCTGCGCGCCCGCGTGGAGAACCTGAAGGCCGAGGTCGTCGCCCGCCCCGCCGACATCGAGGCCGCGCGGCAGCGCGCCGATACGCTCTGGGACTGGGCCAACGCGTATGCCATGACGGGTGGCTACCTGCCCGTCAACCTGTCGACCGCCGTGCACCGCAACAATGCCGTGAGGCCGGCCGGCATGGTCGCCATCAACGCCTACATCCGGGAACTTGCACTCGTCGACGAGGATCCCGGCGCGCTCGGTCAGCTCACCGCCGAGACCGGGCCCTTCGAGGCCCGGTCCTGGGCCACGTTCACCCAGACCTGGCGCGTGGGCTCGGCCGCAGTCGTTCCCGGCGGCGGCGTCGTGGTGCCCCGGCACTTCCTGGCGAATCACGGCACGCTGCAGGCGGACGCGCCCGGCGGCGACCACCATGTCTCGATCGCATCGTCGAACGCAGCCGCTCGTTTCGTCCCCGACGCCATGCCGGTCTCCGGCATGCACGGGGGCTTCCGCGCGCCGGCGCCCATGCTGTTCTTCCGGCTCACCGAGGGAGCGCTACGCCCCGGCGACACCGTGACCGTCACCTACGGCGACCGCTCCGGCGGCGGGCGTGGCCTCCTGATGCCGACGTTCTCGAGCGACCGCATGCCGTTTCCGCTGTACGTCGTGTTGGACAGTGGCTGGCAGCTCTTCTCCCTGCCCATCCAGCACATCCGGGTCACCGGTACGACCCTCGCGGGCGTGCGCGGCTTCGCCCCGTCCGTCGTCCGGCCCGGCGAGACGTTCGACCTGGCGGTGCGCGCCGAAGACGCGTTCCGCAACCGTGCGCAGGGTCCCTACCCGGCCTGGCGCATATACGCCAACGGGGCCCCGGTCGGCGAACTTGCCGCCGGCGACGATCCGATCGTCGTCCTGGGCGACCTCCGCTTCGACGCTCCGGGCGTGTACCGCTTCGAGATCCGTTCAGCCGACGGCGCCGTCGCCGGCGGCGCAAACCCGGTGCTCGTCTCGTCCGACGCGACGCGGGTGTTCTGGGGAGACACCCATGGCCACTCGGGCTTCGCCGAAGGCATCGGGACGCCAGAGCGCTTCATGGCCTGGGCGAAGGAGGACGCACGTCTCGACTACGTCACCCACAGCGAGCACGACATCTGGATGGACGACTTCGAGTGGGAGGTGCTGAAGCGCAACGTCGCCGACCACTCCGAGGCGGGCCGCTTCGTCGGCTTCCTCGGCTACGAGTGGACCTCGGCGAACGTCTACGGCGGCCACCACAACGTCCTGTTCCGCACTCCGGAGGGACGGCGGCGGGTCTCGGCGCAGTTCTTCCCCGAACTCTCGGACCTGTACGCCGGCCTGCGCCGACACCACGACCCCGCCGACGTGGTGGTCATCCCCCACGCGCACAACACCGGCAACTACCGCATGGGCGACCCGAAACTCCAGCCCATCGTGGAGATCATGTCCCAGCACGGCACCTTCGAGTGGTTCGGCCGCGCGTACCTGGCCCATGGCCACCAGGTCGGGTTCACCGCGGCGAGCGACAACCACTTGAGCCAACCCGGCTACACCGCGCCGCGCGGCGACGGGCTCGCCCAGCGCGGCGGGCTCGGCGCGGTGCTGGCGGAGGAGCACTCCCGCGACGCGATCTTCGACGGGCTGAAGGCGGCGCGAGCGTACGCCACCACCGGAGACCGGATCCTGCTCGATGTCACCGTGAACGAGGGCGTGATGGGACAGCGCATCCTTTTCACGCCGGAACGCCGAATTCGCGGACGCGTCATCGGTACGGCGGGTATCGAGACCGTGACGGTCGTGAAGAACGGCGAGGAGGTGCTGCGGCGGGACTACAGCGGCGCCGGGGTGGGGCGGCCGGGGTCGGCGGAGACCCTGCACCTCACCTTCGAGTCCACCTCCGTACCCGTACCGGGGGACAACCCCCGCGGCTGGCGCCACTGGAGCGGAACCCTCGAAGCCACCGGAGCACGGATCGTCGCGGCAACGCCCACGGACTTCTTCAATCCGGACCTGCAGCGCCTCCAGCTCGACGATGCGGGAACCGTACGTTTCGCGACCATCACCCGCGGCGACGCCAGTTCGATCCGGCTGACACTCGACGACATCTCGCGCAACGCCCGTCTGCGCCTGGTTCTCGAGGAACGCCGCGAAACCGGCGCGGCGCCGCCGATCTACCGACCCCCGGCGACGCTGCCCGGTGCAACCCTCGAGTTCCCTCTCGAGGCACTCGGCGACGGCGCCGTCCGCCGAACGCTGCCGGTCGACACGTACGAGGACACGGTCACGCTACGCCTCCTCGCGACGGACGGGCCTCGTGACGTGACCTTCGAGTTCGATGACACGGGTACGCAGCAGGGGGATTACTACTACGTGCGGGTGAAGCAGGTCGACGACGCGATGGCGTGGTCCAGCCCGGTATGGGTCGGGGGGCATCCCAACCGGTAACCCGGATCCTCTCCGGGGCTTGACTATGAAGTGTCGCCCCAGCCCCGCGCTTCAGAGTGCACTTCCGACCCATGGACCTGACCGAACTCCTGCTGCGGCACGAGGGCAAGACGACCGTGCGGATCTCACGATACCGCTCCCGGACAACCGGGTGATCGGCCGCGCGTTCCACGAACTCCGGCTCGTGGAACAGCGGGGCAGCGGCGTGCACCGGATGCTGGCGGCCTGCCGTGACGCGTCGCTGCCCGCCTCCCCTCTGGGAGGAGATCGGCAACCGGCTGCGCGTCACCATGCGTACGCGGGTTCAGGACGCCGAACTCGTTCGAGATGCCGCGGGCGGGTATCTGGTCCGTGCCACGCGCCCTACGTTCGGCGATACCGACCGGGGCGTCGTTGCGGAGATCGGCCGCCGTCCCAACGACCCGAAGCGTACCTATCACAAGACGCGCGTGAGAGGCGGCGGACGCCGCGCCCAACCGCTTCAGTCGCACCCCGCGAACGCGTCCACCGCCACCCCGAAGGGCAGCGTGGCGAGCGAAACCGGCGGGGCGCCGGCCGCCGCGAACTCGCGCACCCACGCGATCCCCTCCTCGGCTCGCTCCCTGACGCGCATGAAGACAATCCCGCCGAACGGCCGGTTGAAGTCGTCCCAGTGGACAGGCCGCGCACAACCGGCGCCGGTGGCCAGGACGATTTCCTCGAAGTACCTCCCGACGTGGTCCCTGCCGGGAATGCCGACACCCCCGACCCCGAGGTAGACGACATCCGCCGTCACGTCGTCGAGGCGCCCCTCGACGTAACCCGCACTGCCTTGCACAACCGCCGTGCCCGCCGGGTGCTCGATCACGACGCTGTAGCTGCCCCCTTCCTTCCATGCCCCGATAGGCGCGGGCGGTACCAGGGGAGCGTCGATCGTTCCCGGGATCGGCGGCCCACCGTCCTCGAGCGGCAGGTGGGCGGAGCGGATCAGCGTGACGGCAAAGTCCCCGTACCGCTCCGTACGCCGGTCGTCGACCACGACGATCTTCGACTCGTCGACGCCCGCGCCGCGGGCCAGGTTGGCGGTTGACTCGGACCCGAACACCGCTGCGCCGGTCGCGAGGGCGATAACGCCCAGGTCCATCGCGTGGTCGAAGTGCGAATGGACCGCGGTGACCATGGCGAGGTCATGCAGGTCCGCCGTCTCGACCATGCGAGCGATCTGCGCCGTGTCCGGCTCGGCGATACTGTCGAGGCCCGCGAAAAACGGACGGCTGAAGAAACCGTCGGTCAGGACCTTCGTCTCGCCGTCGTCGAAGAGGAGCGTCGAGACCCCGTACCAGGTCACGGACACTGCCGGCGTCCCTTTCGGTGGCCCCAACACCGGGATACCGGGGAGTGAACTCAACGCCGCCACAGGGCGTTCTTCCGCGGCGGCGCACGCCAAGACCGCGATGCAACAGACGATCAACCACCGACGCAGACCCATTACGCCTCTCACCTCCGACACAGTCGGGTATAACAGGCCTCCAGCTCAGGTCGCCCGCGCCTCCTCCCCGGACGTGCGCGCGGTGCCGTGGAATCCCTGGATCAGCCCTTCCAGGCGCCCGATGGCCGCCGCCATCTCCCGGAACCCCTCGTCAATGCGGCGATCCATCCGCTCCACGCGCGCCTCGAGCCGGTCGAGGCGTCCCTCCACCCGTCCGAAGCGGGCATCCACCTGCTCGAAGCGGGCGTCCACCTGCTCGAAGCGGGCGTCCACCTGTTCGAAGCGGGCGTCCACCTGGGCGAATCGGGAGTCCACCTGGGCGAAGCGCCCGTCCACAATGGTCAGGTTGACGCCGATGACGGTCGCTCCAACCAGGAGGATCGTGGCGATCAAGGTAACGAACTGGTACTTCATCATCGGGCTCCCGTGAAACGAACGCCGGCGGGAGTGCCCGGGCGCCACGGAGCCGACGGGCTCCAGTTCCCGGGCGCTCGCGTGCGGGTCGTCGCCGGCTGGAAGTGCCATGTTCGCGCCTCGTCGCGGGTTTGTATGCAGGACGGATCGCCGACGTTTCCGGGCGGATCTCCTGCACGCGACAGGGCGGGAGTCTGACGGGGGAACGCGCCGCAAGTCAACGAAACGCGATCCGTCGCCAGGGGCGCGACTCGTATCCGAAAACCGAGCCCAGCAGGTTCGCCGCCTCCCGGGCTGCGGGACCGTCCCCACCCGGATCGCTGCGACGGGCCGGCGGGCCCTACCTCGTTCATAATGGAACGCAGTCCTCACCGGGAGCCACCGCCATGCCATCGACCGCGCGCGCCGCCCGCTGGACCCCGGACTGCACCATCGAGGTCGCCGACAAGGCGGTACGCGACCCCGCACCCGACGAAGTGCGCGTCGCCGTCGGCAGCGCCGGCATCTGCGGGTCGGACCTGCACTTCTACCGGGGCGAGTTCCCGGCGACGCCCGGCATCACGCCGGGGCACGAGTTCGGCGGCACGGTGGAGGCGGTAGGCGCCGACGTGCGCCACGTGCGCGAAGGCGACCTGGTCGGCATCGAACCGTTGCTGCGTTGCGGACTGTGCCCGTTCTGCCTCTCGGGCGACTACCACGTATGCAACGACCGCGGCCTGGTCGGACAGGGCGTCGACGGGGGCATGTCCGAGTCGGCGACCTTGCCCGGCAACACCGTCTTCCCCGCGCCGAGCGGACTCGACGCCGAGGGCGTCGCCCTGGCGGAGCCGCTCGCATGCTCCGTGCACGGCTTCGAGAAGGTGAAGCTGCGCGGCCACGAGACGGTCTTCATCGTGGGCGCGGGCAGCATCGGGCTGACCGGGATCCTGGCGGCGCGGGCCTGCGGCGCCCAGGCCATCGTCCTCGCCCGACATCCCCATCAGCAGGAGGCCGCCCGGCGGCTCGGCGCGATCGAGGTGATCGGCGACGACGATGCCGGAAAGGAGCGCATGGCCGAACTCGCGCGCATCCATGCGGTGGACGTGGCCGTGGAGACCGTCGGCGGCACGGCGGACACGCTGATCACCGCGCAGCGGGTGGTGCGGCCGAAAGGCCGCGTCGTCCTGCTCGGCATCTTCACCGAGACGCGCACCAGCATCGACCCCCTGCACCTCGCCCTCAACGAGGTGGAAGTCGTCGGCGCCGTGACCTATGCGGCCAGCGACGGTCACGCGGACTACGCGGTGGCCCTCGACGTGGTCGCCGACCATGCAGACGCCGCCCGGTCCCTCGTCACGCACCGCTTCGCGCTCGACGACGCCGAACAGGCATTCGACACCGCCGTCGACAAGTCGACGCGGTCCATCAAGGTCCACATCCAGCCGGGAACGCATGGCTGAACCGCGCGTAGCGGAAGTCCGCGAGCAAAGCCCCGACCAGTCCCCGGAGACCGCCGAGGCACAGTCACGGCACACGCGTCTCCTGAACCGCGATTTCCTGCTCCTCTGGCAGGCGCAGGGCGCGAGCGGGATAGGCGTCGCCATGGCGCAGGTCGCAACGGTCTACTGGCTGCTCGAGGAGACAGGGTCGGCCACCGTCATGGGCCTCGTCTCGATGACGGCGGCCATTCCGGGCGTGCTGCTCGGACCGTTCGGCGGCGCACTGGCCGACCGCTACTCGCGCAGGATGCTGATAGTCGCCGGCAACGGCCTGCTCGGCATCGCCGCCCTGTGCCTCGGCCTCGCCTTCGTGGCCGTTCCGGGGCAGGTCGAGTTCAAGATCGGAGCCCTTGCGGCTTTCGGCGTGCTGACCGGCGCCGCGAACGCCGTGCTCCGCCCGGCCGTCATGGCCGCGGTGCCGAACCTCGTGCCGCTCGTGCGCCTCAACACCGCCAACGCCATGAACAGCTTCGCCACCATGGCCAGCAACGGCATCGGCAACGCCATCGGCGGCGTGCTCTTCCGCGTGATCGGCGCACCGATGCTCTTCCTTTCGACCGGGTGCACGTACCTCCTGGCGGCGCTCTCCGTCGCCTTCCTGCGGATGCCCCAGACGCTGCCCCTGGCGCCGCCTTCGCTGCGGTCCCTCATGGGCGCCTTCATGACCGACGTCGCCGTCGGGCTGCGCTACGTCTGGGGCCGGAAGGGACTGCGCAACATGGTGCTCGCCTTCGCGATGCTGAACTTCGTGACGGCGCCGATGGCGGTGCTGCTCCCCATCCTGCTCGACCAGCACCGGGGGCTGCCGCCGGACTGGTATGGCTACCTGATGGGCGCGATGGCGACCGGCAACGTGACCGGCATGATCGTCGCGGGCGTCGTCCGCATCGATGGCCCCGCCCGCACGGTCACCATGCTGGCCGCCCTCTACTCCATGGCCGTGTGCACGTTCGTCATCGGCGTTGCGGAGTCTCCCCACACCCTGCTCGTGGCGCACGCCGTGGATGGCGTGTTCATGGGGATGATGATGGTGGCGTTCACCACGCTCATGCAGGCCACCACACCGGACCGGCTCCGGGGTCGCGCGATGAGCGTGTTGATGACCCTCATCATGGGGACGGTGCCGATTGCGATGGGCCTCGCCGGCGTGCTCGCGGACGCGGTGGACCAGAACGTGCCGCTGCTGTTCATCGGCGGCGGCATCGCGGCCGGCTGCATCGTGACCGGCATGGGCAGCGGGAAGGCGTTCCGCGAGTTCCTTGGGACGCGGCTGTATTCGGGGCGGTGACTCGGGCAGACGTTTCTCGCGAAGCAAACGCGGTACAATCGGACCTGAATTCAGACCGAAACAGGATCCGCATGGCCTCCGAGATCATTAGCCTGACCGAGTTCAAGGCCAAGGCCGCCCAGGTACTCGCCGAGATCAAGGGCCGTGAACACACGGTCGTGCTCACGCAGAACGGGCGGGCTGCGGTCGTCGTGCAGGACTACGAGGCGCACCAACGTCTTCAGGACGCTCTGCTGATGCTCAAGCTGCTGTCGCAGGGCGAGGCGGACTTGGCTGCCGGCAGGACCATCCCTCAGCGCGAGGTCTTCGCGAACATCAGGGCGCGCCTAGAGCCTGCTGAGTGACCGAACGAGAGGTTCGCTGGACGGAAACAGCGCAAGTCGATCTCGAGCAAATCGTCTCGTTCGTAGCCGAGGACGACATCGCCAGCGCGCTCGCAATTGCGGAACGGGTCGAACGCCGCTGCGAGACGCTGGGGCAGCACCCTGAGCGTGGCCGAGTAGTTCCGGAACTGCGGGCAATGGACGCGTCCACCCATCGCGAACTGATCGAAGGACCGTGGCGGATCGTCTACCGGTACGACGAGCGGTCCGTGTTCGTCGTCTCGGTGCTCGATGGCCGTCGCGACTTGTCGAGCCTGCTGCTGGAGCGCCTGGTTCGCTAGGAGTCTCACGCGAGCGCAAAGCTCACGCTGGCTGGGGTGGACTGACCCCGCAGCCCACCGCTACCCTTTGCGTCGAGAGAGCTTCGGAGTGTTTCCCCGATGGTCGATACACACGCCGACCACCCCGACGGGGTCGCCGCACCAGCACCCAAGGACCCGGAGTCCGCCTTCTTCAGCGAGACGCCCCCGGCCCACCGGCCGCTGCCGCTCACGCCCGATCTCGACCCGCCCGGCGCCGACCGGCTGGGACTCTCGCCCGAGGAGATCGAGCAGTTCCGCACGCGGGGGTACGTCATCAAGCGCGGGCTTATCCCGAGCGCCGACCTCGCGCCCTTCCGCGAACTCTGGTGGAAGCAACCCCCCGTGGTCCGCGCCGGCGTCCGCCAGGAGGACCCGGCGACGTGGCTGGACCCGGGCGACCGCTGGACGCTCGAGAACCGCTGGGACCTCGACCACGACTGGATGGGCGGCAGCCCCTGGCCGTCGCCCGAGGACGAGCGGCCCGGCGCCACGGTCGGCGAACGCGTGGGACGGCTGGCGCATCGGCTGAGCCGCGACGCGGTCAACGACGTCTGGCGCTGGCATGGCCTCGGTCATGACCCGGCCTTCGTCGCCGCAACCTCGGCCCATCCGCGCATGCTCTACATGCTCGAGGCGCTGATGGGCGGTCCCGTGAAAAAGCCCTGGCGCAATCGCGGCGTCTACTCGATCTTCCCGCGTGCGTCCGACGAGCGCGAGTCGCGGCTCGGACCGCACATGGACCAGAACATGATGGAGCTGTCGGGCGTCACCCTGCTGGACGACGTGCCACCGCACTCGGGGGGCTTCACGATCTTCCCGACATCGCCGCAGGTGCTCTATCCGACCTCGGAGCAGGCACTCAACTGGGTGGCGACGGACGCTTCGTCGGAGGCCATCGACCGCCTCAAGGCCGACGTACAGCCCGTCGAGTTCACCGGCCGCGCCGGCGACACCATCTTCGCGCACGGACTGGTCGTCCACACGGCGGGCCTCCACGACACCGACCGGCTGCGCCTCGCCATCATCCAGGACTTCAACAAGGTGCGGCCCCGCAGCCACATGCGCTGGACCGCGGCGGGCAAGCACGGCGGCCCGCGCGTGCATTGCGACATGGACGGCTACTTCCGCTTCCCGACGGAAGGCGACGACGACCCGGCCGATGGCCTGCGCGAGGTCACCAATCAGTGGATCATGGACTCGAACGAGTTCGTGCTGTCGCGCGACGCCCCCTTCGACGACATGTACCACGACTGGAACCTCGGCCGCGAGCCGGTCCGCGGCCACGTGATCGACGAACCGCCCTGGTGGCGGAAGTACGGCCTGCCGGCACTCCCGTCCGCGACCCAGCCTCCCGGCGGCGGCGGGATGGCCGCCGTGCCCCTCTCCGAGGTGGCGAACTACGAGGGCGACGGGGTCTGGCGCGTACGGTCCCGGGCGAACGACTGGATGGAGCGCTGACCGCGGTCAGACGACCCCCGCCGCGCCCAGCGCCGCCAGCTCGTCCCCTGACAGCCCGAGAAGCCCGCCGTACACCTCGGCGTTGTGCGCGCCGAGTTCGGGACCGGGCCAGCGTACCGTGCCCTGGGTACGCGACAGCCTCGGGAACACGTTCTGCATCTTGAGGCGCTCGAACAGCGGGTGCGCCACGTCGACGATCGCGTCGCGCGCCTGAAAGTGGGGGTCCGTGAGCATCTCCGGCGCCCGGAAGATGCGTCCGGCCGGAACGCCGTGCCTCTCCAGGACATCGAGCAGCGGGTCGGCCTCCAATGTCGACGTCCACCCGGCGATGACCTCGTCGAGCTCGTCCTGGCGCTCGCCGCGCGCCACGTGGTCCGCATAGCGCGGATCAGCGGCCAGCGCAGGCCGCCCCATCGCCTCGGCCAGGCGCGCGAACACCGAGTCCTGGTTCGCTCCCATCACGATCATCTCCCCATCCGCGGTGGGATAGACGTTGGACGGCGCCGTCTTCGGGAGAATCGCCCCGCTGCGCTCCCGGATCGTCCCGCCCTGCGTGTACTCCGGCACGGTCGACTCCATCACGGCCAGTACCGCCTCGTAGATCGCCGAGTCGACCACCTGGCCCTTCCCCGTGCGTTCGCGATCGTGCAGCGCCGCCAGGGCGCCCACGCACGCGAACGTGGCCGCGAGCGAATCCCCGATGGAGAGCCCCACGCGGCTCGGCGGCCGGTCCGGATCACCGGCCAGGTAGCGGATACCGCCCATCGCCTCGCCGACGGACCCGTAGCCGGCGCGGCGCGCGTACGGTCCGGTCTGCCCGAACCCCGACACGCGCACCATCACCAGCCGCTCGTTGACGGCGGACAGCGCGTCGTAGTCGAGTCCCCAGCGCTCGAGCGTTCCGGGCCGGAAGTTCTCGATCAGCACGTCGGCGTGCGCGGCAAGAGCCTTGAGCAGTTCCTGGCCGCGCGGCTCGCGCAGGTTGAGCGTGATGGACTTCTTGTTGCGTGCGATGACGGGCCACCAGACCGGCAGTCCTCGGCCCCAGGCGCGCATCGGGTCCCCGGTGCCCGGAGGCTCCACCTTGATGACCTCGGCGCCCATGTCGCCGAAGAGCTGGCCGCAGAACGGGCCGGCGATCAGCGTGCCGAGTTCGACGACGCGGAGGTCGGTCAGCGGGCCGGTCATGTCGCCTCCGGGCGGTAGGAGTCGCGTAGCGTCACGATGCGGTTGAACACCGGCGTCCGGGTGGAATGCTCGACCGGGTCCTTGAAGAAGTAGCCGACGCGCTCGAACTGGAACCGTTCGGTGTCGGTCTCGACCAGGGCGGGCTCGATGATCGCCTCGACGACTTCCAGAGACGCCGGATTGAGTTCTTCCTCCATGCGGTCAGGGGCCGGCGCCGGAACGGAGAACAGCCGGTCGTACACGCGCACGGCCGCCGCCCGTCCGGACTGTCGGCTGACCCAGTGGATGACGCCCTTCGGCTTCAGCCCGCTGGTGTCGCTGCCGCTCTTCGACTCGGGGAAGTAGGTGCAACGCAACTCGACCACTTCGCCCGCGTCGTCCCGGACGACCTCGTCGCAACGGACGACGTAGCCGTAGCGCAGGCGCACGAGACCTCCCGGGGAGAGCCGGCGGAACTTGCGGGGCGGCTCCTCCATGAAGTCCTCCCGTTCTATCGCGAGGGAGCGGCCGAACGCGACGGTCCGCGTGCCCATCTCCGGACGTTTGCCGTGCCAGGGCGCCTCCAGGGTCTCGTCCTGGTCGGACGGGTAGTTGACGATCGTGACCGGTAACGGGTCGAGCACCGCCATGCCCCGGGGCGCCGTGTCTTCCAGCGCCTGCCGGGCGCAGAAGTCGAGCAGCTCCATCGCGACCCGGTTCTCCTGCCTCGTGACGCCCACCCGCCGGCAGAAGTCGCGGATCATCTCCGGCGTGTAGCCCCGGCGCCTGAGACCCGAGATCGTCGGCAGGCGCGGATCGTCCCAGCCCGCCACGTGACCGCCCTCGACCAGCTTCCGGAAGAAACGGGTCGACATCACAGTGAACTCCAGGTTCAGCCGCGAGAACTCGATCTGCGGTGGATGGAAGTTCACGTCGACGTTGTCGAGCACCCAGTCGTAGAGCTCGCGGTTGTTCTCGAACTCCAGCGTGCAGAGCGAGTGCGTGATGCCCTCGAGGGCGTCGGAGAGGCAGTGCGTGAAGTCGTACATCGGGTAGATGCACCAGTCGTCGCCCGTGCGGTGGTGGGTCGCGTGCCGGATGCGGTAGAGCACCGGGTCGCGCATCACGATGTTCGAGGCGGCCATGTCGATCTTCGCCCGCAACACGTGCGCCCCGTCGGGGAACTCTCCCGCGCGCATGCGGCGGAACAGGTCCAGGTTCTCCGCCACCGGACGATCGCGATCCGGGCTTTCCGTACCGGGCGTCGTAAAGGTGCCCCGCGTCGCCGCGATCTCCTCGGCGCTCTGGCTGTCCACGTACGCCTTGCCACGTTCGACGAGCTGTCCGGCGAACCCGTAGAGGGCCTCGAAGTAGTCGGAGGCGAAGGTCGCGGCGTCACCCCAGGAGAAGCCGAGCCAGGCGACGTCGCGCTGGATGGCCTCGACGAACTCCTCGCTTTCCTTCAGCGGGTTGGTGTCGTCGAAGCGCAGGAACGTGCGCCCGCCGAACTCCTCGGCCACGCCGAAGTTCAGGCAGATGGACTTCGCGTGACCGATGGTCAGGTAGCCGTTCGGCTCCGGCGGAAAGCGCGTCACGACGGTGTCCGTCACGCCTTCCGACAGGTCCTGGCGGATGCGTTGGCGTATGAAGTCGCTCGACTCTTCCGGCATGGGCGAGGGCGGTCCCGTCGAAAGCGGGCATTCTAGTGTGGTGTCCCGCGGGACGGAACGGAGTCAGGGCGCGATGATCGAACGACCGCCGATGCGCCAGGCGCCCTCCGGCCTGCCGACCAGGAACACCGCCTGGACGCGGTCTCCGTCGGTGGCCTCCCAGGTCGCCGCCACAACCGCGCCGCGCGTCCCGGCCTGGACCGCGTGGACATCCAGAACGGAGCGCGGCCTCGCCGCCGCGGCGGCCAGTCCCTCGACAACCTGGGCATGGTTCCGGTATTGGTCCACGTGGCCGATGCCCACGTCGACGAGTGGATGGCTGACGGAACTGCCTGCCACGTCGAAATCCCCGGCCGTCAACCGGTCCAGGTGCTCGCGTACGACGCCGATCGGGGCCGACGCATCGACCGCTTCGCCCTCCCTGAAGGAGTCCGTCCCGAACCGGGCCTGGATCCCCCATGACCCGTCGATCCGGGTCAGGATGTAGGTCACCCGGTTGCGCAGGATCGGCTCGTCGTTGGCGTTGTATCGCGTCCAGCCGCCGGCGAGGTGGACCTTGTCGGCGGACTCGTGCACGCGCACCGGCTCGACGCCGACCGATCGCACCCAACCCGTGGCCTCGCGTGCCGACCACGAGGCGCCGGCCGCGTACTCGACCGGCGTTTCGAAGTAGAGCCCCGTGCCCCGCGCCGACACGCGGACGTGCGGATAGCTCATCACGGCCGCCCAGCCCTCGGCGTCTTTCGCGCTGTCCGCGCGGAAGAACCGGTGGTAGGCGTCCTCCGGGGACTCGAAGGCGGGCGACCGGCTTCCGTGGGAGGTCTTCACGGGCTCTCCTCTGCCGCGGGCGACATGTCCTTCACGGGACGCTGCGCATCCGACCGTTCCATTCTACGGCGCAAGCCCATAGGCTATCGCGCCAGCCATGGATCCCCGCTCCTTTCCTGCCCTTGCCCCGCTCGTTGCGGGCCCGCTCGTTGCGGGCGCCGTCCTGTCCGCGGCCGCCGCGGTCGCGGACCTCTCGCCCTGCACGTTGACCGCCAGCGAGGGACGTCAGGAAATCCGCGGCCGCTGCACGATCATCGAGGTCCCCCTCGATCCCGAAGATCCGGCAGGGGAGACGATCGGCCTACACGTCGCCGTCGTCCCCGCCGTGGCCGAGACGCCGGCGGCCGATCCGGTAACCGTCATCGCCGGTGGACCGGGCGATGCGTCGACGCGGTTCTTCGCCCAGGTCCAGGGCGCGTTCGAGCAGGTAGGCCGCACGCGGGACATCGTGCTCGTCGACCAGCGCGGGACCGGGAAGTCCGCCCCCCTGCACTGCGAGAACTTCCGCGAACTCGGCCCGCTGGCCGACATCGTGACCGACGTCGACACCCTGGTCGAGATGACCCTCGCATGCCTCGATGAACTCGCACCGGACCCGCGTTTCTTCACCTCGTCCCTCGCCGTCCAGGACCTGGACCGCGTGCGCGATGCTTTGGGTTACGAACAGCTCAACGTCTACGGCATCTCCTACGGGTCCCGCGTAGCCCAGCATTACGCGCGCCGGTTTCCGGAGCGGATCCGGAGCGTCATCCTGGACGGGGTCGTGCCCGCCGTGGTGGCACTCGGACCGGACACGGCCGTCGAGAGCCAGCGGGCGCTCGACGCGATGCTCGAGCGATGCCGCACCGATCCGGCCTGCGACGCCGCCTTCCCGGAACTGGCACGAAGTTTCGACGCGGTGCTCGCGCGCCTCGAGGAAGCGCCGGCCCGCGTCGCCTTCGAGCATCCGCGGACAGCGGAGTTGCAGGAGGTCGTGGTGGACCGCCTGACCCTGGCGGGGGTGGTGCGCCTGCTGCTCTACTCGCCGGTGACGACGAGCGTGCTCCCTGTCCTCATCGACGCGGCCTGGCGCGGCGACTACCAACCGCTCGTGACGCAGGGTTACCTCGCCTCCCTCGGCGTCGAGGAACTCGCCATGGGCCTCAACTACGCGATCGTCTGCACCGAGGACGAACCCTTCGCCCGCGGCGTCGATCTGGAGGCGCAGCGGGCGACCTACATGGGCACGGCGTTCATGGAAATGCTCGGCCGCGTCTGCGCCCGCTGGCCGCGCGGGCCCATCGACGACGATTTCAAGGAGCCGCTCGCGAGCGATGTCCCGGTGCTCTTCCTGACCGGCGAGGAGGACCCGATCACTCCGCCGCGCTACGTGCCACTCGCGGCACAGCGCCTGACGAACTACGGCGAACTCGTCGGGCCGGGCCAGGGCCACGGCATGCTCGCTTCCGGCTGCGTGCCACGCATCATGGCGGAGTTCGTGGAGGCGGCCGACCCGACCGGCCTGGACCTCGACTGCGCGGAACGCATGCGACCGTTTCCGCTGCTGACGTCGCCCCTCGGACCGGCGCCGTGATCGATATCCGGAACCTCGAGAAACGCTTCGGCAAGGTGCAAGCCCTCGCCGGCGCGTCCTTTACGGCGCGCGACGGCGCGATCACCGGTCTGCTCGGTCCGAACGGCGCCGGCAAGTCCACGGCCCTGCGCATCCTCTGCACGGTACTGCGTCCCGACGCGGGGACGGCCGCCGTCGACGGCATCGACGCGACGGACGATCCCATCGGCGTCCGGGCCCGTATCGGCGTGCTGCCCCACAACGCCAACCTGTACGCCAACCTCACGACGCGGGAGAACATCGCCTACTACGCCGCCCTGCAGGGCATGGACAAGGCGGCCCAAGCAACCGCGGTCGAACGGGTCATCGACACGCTGCAGATCGGCGACCTCGCAGACCGCCGGACGAAAGGCCTCTCCCAGGGGCAGCGGATACGCGTCGGCCTCGCCCGGGCGCTGGTGCACGATCCCCGCACACTGATCCTCGACGAGCCGACGAACGGGCTCGACGTGATGGCCACGCGGGCCCTGCGCGACGTGATCCGGGAACGACGCAAGGCCGGCTGCTGCGTGCTGCTGTCGAGCCACGTCATGCAGGAGGTGGCCGCGCTCTGCGACCGCATCGTCATTCTCTCGCAGGGTGGCGTAGTCGCGGCCGGTACTCCGGACGAGATTCGTGCGGCAACCCGGCGGGACGACCTCGAGGACGCGTTCGTCCACGCCATAGGGGCCGATGGCGGGGCCGGCCGTTGAAGTACGCCCTTCGCGTCTTCCGCAAGGAGTTCGTAGACAGCGCCCGGGAGCGGCGCGCGCTCGGCTCCGCACTGCTGTTCGGACCCCTGTTCGGGCCCGTGCTCTTTGCAGCGGTCGTCGGCTTCTCCGTCAACCTCGGAGTGGACGAGTCTTCCGAGCCGCTCGAGATTCCCGTCGTCGGCGCCGACCGCGCGGCGAATCTGGTCGCGCACCTGGGCCAGCGGCTCATCGACGTGGACGCCCAGCGCTTCGAAGACGCGGACGCGCTACGCGATGCCGTGCGCGGCGGCGACCAGAAGGTTGGACTGCTGATCGACGAAGGGTTCGGCGAAGCGCTTGGGGACGGCGCTCCGGCCCGACTCTGGATCGTCATCGACCAGTCCGACGCCAGCGCCCAGGTTCCCCTGCAGCGGCTGGGGGCGGCCATCCATGAATACGGCACGACCATCGGCATGCAGCGGCTGCAACTGCGCGGCATCGATCCGAACCTCGCCCGCCCGTTCGCAGTCCTCACGGACGACGTCTCGACCCCGTCCGGCCGCTCCGTGCTCCTGCTCGGCATGATGACCTACTTCCTGCTTTTCGCCATGCTGCTGGGCGGTTTCCAGGTCGCGATCGACACGACCGCCGGCGAGCGCGAACGGGGATCCCTCGAGCCCCTGCTGACGCTGCCCGTGCGCCGCCGCGACCTGGTACTCGGGAAGGTCGCCACCGCGATCGTCTTCATGGCGGTGTCGCTGGCGCTCGCGGTCACGGCTTTCGGCATCGCCGTCCAGTTCATGCCGCTCGCGAAGATCGGGATGGCCACGAACCTGTCGCCCCGGGTCTGCCTGCTGATCTTCACGACGGTCGTGCCGTTCGCGGTGCTCGGCGCGGGCCTGATGACGTTCGTCGCCTCGTTCACCAAGAGCTTCCGCGAAGCCCAGACCTACACCAGCATCGCGATGACCGTCCCGCCGCTGCCGGTCCTCTTCTCCATCTTCAACCCCGTGCAGCCGTCCCTGCCCCTGATGCCCGTACCGTCGCTGTCGCAGCACCTGCTGGTCACGTCCGTGATCAAGGGCCAGGCGATCGAGCCCACGCACCTGCTGGTCTCCGCAGCCTGCACGATCGCGATCGGCATGCTGTGTACCTGGGGTGCCGTCCGGCGGTTCCGGAGCGAGAAGCTGCTGGTTTAGGCCGGTAAGGTCCGAGGCCATCCCGACCGTCACCACCGTACTCCCGAGTACAATCGCGCGCATGCGCCCCTCCCTCCGCGCCTTCGCCTTCGTGGGCATCACGGCTCTCGCCGTACTCGCCGCGCTATGGGGAACCCGGGACTCCCCCGTCGCACGGGCCGCGGCCGGCTTGCTGGGAGAGCGCTGGTACCGCGTGACCCTCCACGGCGATCCGGTCGGCGCGTTCGTCTCTCGCGGGACGCGGGGCCGGGAGGGCTACCGCTTCGAGACGGAACTCCGGTTCCGCCTCGGTGCGGGTCCCGAAGTGCACATCGTGGACACGATGGACTTCGACGCCACGCCGGACCATCGGCTGCATGCCGCCACCCACCGCTTCGCGAGCGGGGACACGTCGATGCACACCGAGATCGAGCGGCGCGGCGAGGTGCTCGAAGCGGTGGTCGACGGGCGCCGATCCCCGCTCGACTGGGACTACCGCCTCTCCGACCACGTGATGCTCGAGGCTTGGCTGAGCCGCGAACGCGGCCCCCGGGCGCGAGCCCTCACCCGCTCGCTCGATCTCGCCGAGCTCCGGGTCGAGCGTGGGATCTGGCAGGTGGTAGAGCGCAACGCGACCGGGTACAGACTCCGCCAGGCGTCCGCGGCCGGCCACACCGAAGTCCAGCTCGACGCGGGTCTCGCCCCGCTCTCGTTCGACCTCGCGGGCGTGTTTTCGATGGAGCGCGTTGCCGGCGCCGAGGAGGCGTCGGCGTGGCGCGTGGCGCCGCCGGCGGACCTTCGGGAGCGTCACACGGTACCGGTGGACGTCCCGCTCACGACGCCGCACGCGGTGACGCGGCTCACACTGCGCGTGCACGGGGCGACCGACACCGATGTCGGGAGCTGGCCCGCGCTCTCATCGGACGGAGACGGGGGTTGGGTACTCACGGCCAACGGCGACCTCGATCGCGCCGTCCAGCCCGGCGAAGCGTCGGAGTGGTCCCGGGCCACCCCATCGCTCCCGGCGGGCGACCCGGCCATGCGCCGTCTCTCGGACCGGGCGACGCTCGGCATGGAGTCGCCGCATGCGCAGGTGGATGCGCTGGTGGACTTCGTGCACGCGTATGTCGAGTACGCGGAAGTCGAAGGTGTGCAGACCGTTGCCGAAACCGTGCGCAGCCGGCGTGGCGACTGCACGGAATACGCCGACTTGCTGACGACGCTCGCCCGCGCGCGCGGCTTCCCCGCGCGCACGGTCACGGGGCTCGCCTACGACCCCGAGACCGCGGCGTTCGCACTCCACAGCTGGAACGAAGTGGCCGTGGAGGGCCGGTGGCGCGGCGTGGATCCGACGTGGGCGCAGACACGCATCGACGCGACCCACATCCCGATCCCAGAGGAGCGCTCGTTGGCCGTCATGGGGCTGCTGCCGAAGCTCGCCTTCGAGGTGGTCGCGGCGGAGTACTGAACCTCCCCCATCCGGGCCGCGGCGACGCGCTAACATTGCGCGCTTCCCTTCCCGACGCAAGGAGAGACGCTCATGCCGAGCCGCGCCGTCAGCCTGAAGAACCGCCCCGTGGGGATGCCGACCCCCGACGACTTCCAGGTCGTGGAGGTCGACGTACCCGATCCCGGCGACGGCGAAGTGCTCGTCGAGAACGTGTGCATGAGCGTCGACCCGTACATGCGCGGACGGATGTGGGACCGCAAGTCCTACGTTCCGCCCTTCCAGATCGGCGAGACGCTGACGGGCGGCGCCGTGGGCCGTGTGGTCAAGTCGAACGATCCGGCGCTTCCGGAAGGCGAACACGTCGAGTCCCACTTCGGCTGGCGCGAGGCGTTCGTGGCGCCGGGCGCGCAGGTGCGCCGGATCGGAGATCTCGAAGCGCCCGCTTCCGCCTACCTCGGCGTGCTCGGCATGCCCGGCATGACGGCCTACGTCGGTCTGCTCGACGTGGGCGCGCTCCAGGACGGCGAGACCGTGTTCGTTTCCGGCGCGGCCGGGGCCGTGGGCAGCGCGGTGGGGCAGATCGCCCGGATCAAGGGCTGTACCGTCATCGGCAGCGCCGGCGGTCGCGAGAAGGCGGCGCACCTGACCGAGGACCTCGGCTTCGACCATGCCATCGACTACCGCGAAGGGAACGTCCTTGCGCGGCTCCGGGAGGCCGCGCCCGAAGGCATCGACGTCTACTTCGACAACGTGGGCGGCGAGCACCTGCAGGCGGCCATCATGTGCATGCGCCCGAACGGGCGCATCCCGCTGTGCGGCGCCATCTCGCAGTACAACGCCACCACCCCGGCGCCTGGACCCAACAACCTGTCCATGGCGATCGGCCTCGGATTGACCCTGCGCGGGTTCATCGTCTCGAACTTCGACCATCTCCGCGCCGACTTCGTGCGCGACATGACGGCCTGGGTGAAGAGCGGAGAGCTTCGTTACCGGGAGACGGTGTTCGAGGGCATCGAGCGCGCGCCGGAAGCGTTCATCGGACTGTTCACGGGCGTCAACACCGGCAAGATGATCGTCAACCTCGGGGGCCACACCCGATGACCGACTTCGTCCGCACCGCCGAGGAGAACTTCCGGGACCTCTCCGACTTCCAAAGGCGGCCGACATCTACCGGGGTTTCTCGGCGCCCTACCGCAGCCTCCCGGACGCCGGCTACAACGGCTTCCGGCGCTTCCCGCTATCGATCCCGGTCAGCAGTCCCGACAACGGCAACGCGGCCGCGCAGGCGCTGCACTACCGCACGCTGCTGGCCTGGGACAAGGGCGCACACTTCATCTGGGGATGCGCGGACGACATGTTCACCGAAGCGTGGGGGCGCACCTGGGCCGAGCGGATGCGGGCGCGGTTCGACGGGATTCCGGACGCCGGGCACTTCCTGCAGAACAGCCATGGGGCGCGGGTGGCGGAGCTGATCCTCGAGGGCCGCAACGGTTAGGAGGGTGTCCGACGTCCTGCTACGCGGGATCCAGGATTCTGCTGATGCTGTTCAGGACGCTGCGGTCCCCATCCGGTGCCCAGCCGATGACGCGCGCTCGCAGCCGTTCGCCACTGGTCAGCGTCGCCCGACGAGCGACCGGACCTGCATGGCCTCGAGCAGCGACTGGGGATAGTCGCTGTATGAGGAGGTCATCTGGTCGAGGGCGTAGTTCTTGATGAAGTACTTCCCCTGTTCTTCCGTCACCACGTCCACCTCCCAGGTACGCTAGTCGCGCGGCGGGACAGTCAGGCCCGGGGATCGACCGCCTCCGGCGCCGGCGTCGGGAGCGTGAAGCCTTCGCGGGAGGCCGCCCTGTTCAACTGCGCATCGAAGGACAGGAAGCCGACGCCCTCGGGCTGGTCCTCGGCCAACGTGATCGCCGCTGCCAGTTGCAGTCCGTCCGACGCAGTCAGCGGATGCACGCGCACCAAGCGCCGCGCGAGTGCCTGCAGGCGCCGGCCAGGATGCACCTCGTGCCATTCATCCTCCAACTCACCGAGGCGACGCCCTCTCTCCGCGGCGACCGCCGCGGAGTCGCCGCGCGCGGCGTCTTCACGTTCCTTGCGCGCCAACGTCGCGGCGCATTCGACGGAAGTGCCCCACCAGACCGCCACCTGCCTGTCCGCATCGAGCACACGCCGCGCGACCGGCGCCATCGGCTCTTCGGCGACCAGGGCGATAATCGCCGAACTGTCCCAGAAGTTCATCGGTAGCCTTTTTCCCTGTCCTCGCGGCGCATCTCGAGCAGGGCCTCAACCAACCCCGCGCCGGGCAGCGGATCCCATCCGCGCACGATCGCCCGGATGTCGCCGCCCCGCCGCGGACGGGACAACACACCCGCAGCTACTAGGCGGGCCACTCTCGCCTCGTCCTGAACCTCGCGACCCTCCTCGTCGAGCACATAGCCTGTGCGCTCCTCACGCACGTCGACGGCCCCTTCGACGGGAGTCAGCCGCGCTATCGGGACGTCACGATCCAGGATGAGAACAGACTCTCCCCTGCGAACGCTCCTCAGGTATGCGCTCAGGCCGTTCCTGAGTTCCGAGATGTTCGCGCGGATCATGGTGCCGGCCCCGGATGAGACAACGCCATGTTAGCCATGTCCATCACGCCATACAAATGGCGTGATGGACATTTCGGGGCTGCAACGCAGGCGCGCCGCCCGCGCTTCCCTGGGGCGGTCTGCCGTGCCGTCAGGCGGCGGCGTCCACCGTCTTCCGTCGTCTCTTGAGTTCCAGCGGCCCGCTCAGGCCGTCCGCCAGAAGGTCGTCCGAGTCGCGGCCCTTGACCCATCCGCAGTTGCCGCTCGACCGGTAGCCGAGGAGTTGCCGGGCGCGTACCGACAGCCGCGCGGCGTCCTCGGGCGGGAACGCCACGTACTGGTTCTCCTCCTGCGCGAGCCAGTTGACGACGAACGAGTGGAAGATGCCCGTGCGTCTGGCGGCACTGATGCTGGCCGCGAGACCGTGGAGCGCGCGGCAGTGCCAGAAGAGCACCGAGCCCTTCGGCATCACCGCCTGCGCGACCTCGCTCTCGTTGGCGACGCGCTCCCCCGGCCAGCGGTGACTGCCCGGCACGACACGCGTCGCACCGTTCTCGGCAGTGAAATCGGTGCCGGCCCACATCACGTTGAAGATGAGGTCCCGACTGGTCGGATGGTGTTCGACGAACGGCTCGTAGATGGCCATCTCGCGGTGCAGGATCTGAACGGCTCCACCGCCCCGCGCCTGCAGCGACACGGAGGCGCCGACCCGGTAGTGGTGGCAGGACGGGCCCCCTTCCGGCGGCGCGTCGACGCTCAAGACCTGGTAGCAGCCGTCGTCGGAGGTGACAACCTGCCCCTTGCCCCGCCGAACAGGCGTCGAGGACGCGGCCATCGGCTCCTCCGGCCGCAGGATCCGGTCTGCAACCTCCAACACCAGCTCGTTGAGCAGCAGCGTCTCGCAGATCTGCGGGTTCGCGTGCAGGACGGCTCCGAGCGAACGGTTGTCCGAACCGCCGATGAACTCATTGCCGACCTTCGTATTGTCGTCGAAGGGCAGGTTCGCGGTGAGGGCGTCCATGGTCTCGACGGAGACCAGGTTGGCGATGATCGCGGCTCCGTCGCGGTGGAAGGTGGCCGCGATGTCGTCAGCGGAGTCGGTGGGGTGGTGCGTGGTGATGCTCGCGGTCACGTTTCGAATCCCCGTGTCTGGTGGCCCTTCCCGCACCATAGTCCCTTTGGGGTACGCCGTACAGGGCAACCTCCTCGCCTTGCGGCGCTCAGAACCCGTCTCTAGACTGCTTCGCGCTGCCCGAACGCACCAACATGGATATCGCCGCAATACGCAATCGCCTGAGGGAATTCGCGGAGGAACGCGACTGGGAGCAGTTCCACTCACCGAAGAACCTGGCGATGGCGCTGTCCGTCGAGGTCGCGGAACTGGTGGAGCACTTCCAGTGGCTCACCGAGGCGCAGTCCCGGTCGCCGGATGCCGTCGACCGAAGCGCGGTAGCCACCGAGATCGCGGACGTCCAGATCTACCTGGTAATGCTCGCCGACAAGCTGGGCATCGACATCGAGCGGGCAGTCATGGACAAGATCTCCGCGAACGCGGTCAAGTACCCGTCCGACCGGCCGACCCCGTAAGGAAAAACAGTGGGAGAAGGTCGCGAAGACGGGCAAGGACGCCATTGTGGGGACCTTCGTCGGCGGGGCGCAGCGCGAGGTCACCCATCCCTCGTACCAGGCGTGGACACATGCCGCCCTGATTCGCGACTTCAACGTTGAGGTGCGGGAAGGCGGGATCGCACTCCATCCGTGCGCGTACCCGCACAACCGTTACGACGCGGCCACGGTCAAAATCACCCTCGGGCTTCTGCCAGAACCAAGGCAACAACCAGATCCAGGAGATCATCCAGGCATCCATACGTGCCAGGGGCTGGAGCTCGACTACGTCGGCGTCGTGGCCGGCGAAGACCTGATCGCCCGCAACGGGCGCGTCGTGACGGACGCGGCGAAACGCGCTCGCCAGGACCACTACGTATCGGACGCTGATGACCCGCGGACCGAAAGGCTGCTACGTCTTCAGCGTGGACGGTGAGACCAACGAGTTCTTCCGGCGATGCTCGGAGCGACCGTACGGCGCGTGGGCTCCGGAAACACCTCTGCCACAGGCCGCCCAGCCGGAAAGACCCGACTACGACATCGACGCGGCAGGCCGCAGCCCAAATCCCGATTCCCGACGGCAGCGGGTGGCGACCCGATTCTCCCTTGCCTTTTCCCCGCCGAAGCGTAAGATGCCGCCCCCTCGCCACCGACCACCCGAGGACGACCGATGCGCCAGAAGGACCTTGCCTCCAACTCCAGGGTGAGCGGTAGCTGAGTCGCAGTCGACCTCCGGCCCGCTCCCTTCCACCGAGCGGGCCAACCCAAACCTGACTTCTTCGGCACCCGCTCACGGGATCACCCCTCGTCGGACGGGAACGCATGAAGGAAGGAACCAGCCTCTGGGCCATCGCCCGGGGACAACGCACCAAGTACCTCGGCGCAATCTTCGCGATGGCGCTGACGAACCTGCTGATGTTCGGCGCGCCCCTCGTCGGCAAGTACGCGATCGACGTCGTGCACGAGCGGGATCTCGGGCTCGGCGCGCCGCCGCTGGTGTTGGTGACCGAGCGGCTCGCCGGCGCCGACGCCTACCTGGCGTACCTGGTGGTGTCGGCCATCGCCGGCATCGCCCTCACCGCGGTGGGCGGCTTCTTCCTCTTCCTGCGCGGCCTGTGGACCGCGATGGCGTCGGAGGCGATCTGCCGGCGCCTGCGGGAGGAACTGTTCCGGCGGCTGCACCACCTGCGGGCGGAGTTCTTCGACGGCGCGGACACGGGCGACCTCGTGCAGCGCTGCAGTTCGGACGTCGAGACCGTGCGGGTATTCCTGTCCGCCGACGTGGTCGAGATCGGACGGGCCAGCCTGCTGGTCCTCACGGTGCTGCCGATCCTGTTCTGGCTCAACGCCGACCTCGCCTGGCTCTCCATTTGCCTCCTGCCGTTCCTCGCCGTCGGCGCCTATGCGTTCTTCTCGAAGATCAAGCACGTCTTCGAGGAAACGGACCGCTCGGAGGGCGAGATGACGGCGGTCCTGCAGGAGAACCTGACCGGCATCCGCGTGGTCCGGGCTTTCGCACAGCAGGAACGCGAGACGCAGCGTTTCGGCAGGCGCATCCGGGCCTTCCGCGACAACCACGCGCGTCTCGCCCGGCTGATGGGCGTCTACTACGGCGCCGCCGACCTCTTTGCCCTCGGGCAGGTCGGCATCGTCCTGGTCGCGGGTGCGCACTTCGTCCTCGCAGGACGGATCACGGTGGGCGACCTGTTCGCGTTCCTCACCGTCGTCGCCATGGTCACCTACCCCGTACGGCAGCTCGGGCGCGTCCTCACCGACACCGGCAAGGCCGTGGTCGCGCTCGGGCGTATCGACCACATCCTGACCACGCCCGAGGAGTCGAGCGACACGACCCCGACGCTACCGCGCGCCACGGGCGCAATCCGCGTCGAGCACCTGCAGTTCTGGTACACCGAGGATCGGCCCGTGCTGCGCGACTTGTCCTTCCGCATCGCCGCGGGCGAGACCGTCGGCCTCGTCGGCGCGCCCGGCTCCGGCAAGTCGAGTCTCGTACGCGTGCTGCTGCGGCTCTATCCGTACCAGGGCGGCCAGGTCTTCCTCGACGATCTCGAACTGCGCGACATCGACCGCAAGTGGTTGCGCAACCAGTTCGGCGTCGTGCTGCAGGATCCGTTCCTGTTCTCGCGCAGCATCGAGGAGAACCTGCGCGTGGCGCGGCCGGACGCGCGGTTCGAGGAACTCGTGGAGGCCTCCCGCGACGCGGCCGTGCACAACGCCATCGCGGCGTTCCCCGACGGTTACGGCGCCATGGTCGGCGAACGGGGCGTCACGCTCTCCGGAGGGCAGCGACAGCGCGTCGCCCTCGCGCGCGCCCTCGTCAAGGACCCGCCCGTGCTCGTCCTCGACGACTCGCTCTCCGCCGTGGATACGGACACCGAGCGGCGCATCCTCGACGCCCTCGACCGGCGCCGCGGGCGCCATACGACGATCGTCATCGCCCACCGCCTGTCCACCGTCGCCCACACCGACCGCATCCTGGTGCTCGACCGCGGCCGGCTGGTCCAGGAGGGCACGCACGCGACGCTTGCCCGCGAACTCGGGCCCTACCGGCGGCTGTGCGAGATCCAGGGCGCTCTCGAGGCATCCATCGAGGCGGACCTGCAGCGCGCCGCCGCCGGAGGCGACGGGCGCAGCACCGGCTGAACGGACGGAACCGACATGGACCACTACGACGACGAGAATTACCAGGACGGCTTCGACGAACAGACGCTCGGGTCACGCATGCGCGTGGGCCTGTGGCGGCGGCTGTTCTCCTATACGCGGCCCTACCGGCGCGACCTCGTGACGCTGGCGGCCTTCAGCTTCGCGACGGCCGTCGCGGAGGTGACCTTCCCGCTCATCACGAAATGGGTGCTCGACGACGTGCAGGTCAACGGGGCGGATGCCGACTTCGTGTGGTGGTCCTGGGTCTATTTCCTGTGCACCGTCGTGCTCGCCGTCTCGGTCGTGGGCTTCGTGTCCATCGTCGGCAGGATCCGGGCGTGCCTCAGCCACGATATTCGCGAGGGGGCCTTCGCCAACCTGCAGCGGCTGTCCTTCTCCTTCTACGACCACCGGCCGGTCGGCTGGCTGATGGCGCGCATGACCGCGGACTGCGAGCGCCTGTCGAACATCGTGGCCTGGGGATTCATGGACTTCATCTGGGGCGGCACCACGATGATCGGCATCGCCGGGGCCATGCTGGTGATGCAGTGGCAACTCGGGCTCCTCGTGCTCGCGGTCCTGCCGGTACTCTACTGGGTGACCGTCAAGTTCCGGCGCCGGATCCTGACGAGCGCCCGGGCCGTTCGCAGCGCCAACTCGCGCATCACGGGTTCGTACAACGAGGCCATCATGGGCGTCCTGACCAGCAAGGCCTTCGTGCGCGAACGCGCGAACCTCGGCGAGTTCCAGGGCCTGACGGGGACGATGTACCGCGCGTCGGTGACCAACCTCACGCTTTCGGCCATCTACCTGCCGATCGTCATCACCCTGGGAAGCCTCTCGGTCGGCCTCGTCCTGCTGGTCGGCGGGCTTGAGGTCTACGCCGCACCCCTCATGGTCGGCACGCTGGTCGCCTTCCTTGCCTACGCGCGCCAGTTCTTCGAGCCCGTGGAGACGATGGGCTACTGGTTCGCCGAGATGCAGATGGCGCAGGCGTCGGCCGAACGGGTGCTGAGCCTGGTCGATGCGGAGGCCACCATCCGCGACTCGGACGACGTGCTCGAGGCCATCTCCGCCCAGCGCGGCGCACCGGAGCGTGAGCACGTCGCGTTCGACGGCGGTCCCGCGCGCATCTCTCGCATCGAACTCCTGAACGTCGGCTTCGCCTACGACTCGGGCCCGCCCGTCCTCAGCGACATCGACCTCACGGTCAACGCGGACGAGACGATCGCCATCGTGGGGCCGACCGGGGGCGGCAAGAGCACGCTGGTCAACCTCATCTGCCGCTTCTACGAGCCCACCACCGGACAGGTGCTGATCGACGGCATCGACTACCGCAAGCGCAGCCTGCACTGGCTGCAGTCGAGCCTCGGCATGGTGCTGCAGAACGCGCACGTGTTCAGCGGCCCGATTCTCGAGAACATCCGCTACGGCCGCCCCGACGCCCCGGACGACGAGGTGGTCATCGCGGCGCGCATCGCCGGGGCGCACGACTTCATCACGGCGATGCCCGAGGGCTACCGGACGGAGGTCGGCGAGGGCGGCAGCCGGCTGTCCGCCGGGCAGAAGCAGCTCGTGTCGTTCGCGCGGGCGATCCTGGCGGACCCACAGATCCTGGTCATGGACGAAGCGACCTCCTCGGTGGACACCGAGACCGAGATGCACATCCAGGACGGGCTCCGACGGGTGCTCATGGGGCGAATCAGCTTCGTGATCGCGCACCGCCTGTCGACCATCCGCAACGCCACGCGCATCGTCGTGATCGACGGCGGGCGGATCGTGGAGACCGGGGACCACGCGACGCTGCTGGCCGCGGACGGCCACTACGCGAGTCTCTACCGGCAGCAGGGCCTGCGCGATACCAAGAGCCTCTGGACACCGGGCTCGGAAGCGATCCCGGCGGGCAGCGGCGACGGAGCCTGATCACGCCGCCGGCTTGTCCTGTATGCTCCCCGCGACCTTCCGGGGGAGAGAGCCATGGGAACGCACGCGCGGTGTGTTGCGCTGATCGCACTGGTTTCCGCGCTGCCGGCGGCAGCGGCTGACCAGGAGAGCTGCCACAAGCTCTACCGCCTGACGGACATCTCGCACGCCATCGAGCCCGGGATCTCCGTGGCTGCGACGGACGCCCTGCCGGCCCACTGCCGCGTGCGCGGCGTGGTCAACCGCGCCATCCGCTTCGAGGTGACGCTCCCCGAGGACTGGAACGACCGCTTCATGTTCACCGCCGTCGGCGGCAACGCCGGGTACATGGGCGACACGACGAGCCTGCTCGCCCGCGGGTTTGCCATGGCTTCCACCGACACCGGCCACGAAATCGAGGACGGCAACGACTTTCTCGCACAACCCGAGGCCCGGCTCGACCACGCGTACCGCGGCGTGCACCTGGCAACGCTGGCTTCGAAGCGCGTCGTTGGGAGCTACTACGACCGCGACGTAGACCGCTCCTACCTCAAGGGGTGCTCGAACGGCGGTCGCGCCGCGCTGATGGAGGCCGAGCGGTTCCCGGAGGACTACGACGGGATCATCGCCGGGGCCCCGGTGTTCCGGCTGCAGGAGTTCCAGCCCTGGATGCTCGCCGTACATGCGCTCCAGGATGCGTACCCGCTCACCAAGGAAGCCTTCATCGTGCTGGACGAGGCGTCGCGCACCGCGTGCGATGCCATGGACGGCGTCGAGGACGGCGTCATCAACGACCCCCGCATCTGCGACGTGGATGTCGACGCGCTCGTCTGCCAAGAGGGCCAGACCCGAGGCTGCCTCACGGCGGGACAGGCCGAGACCGCCCGCTTCATCTACGGCGACATGGTAGACGCGGACGGTAACGTGCTCTCGCCCGGCGTGCCGCCCGGCGCGGAGTCGCAGGGGGACTGGGGATCGTGGCTGCTCGGCGGAGAGGTCGTGCCCGGCGGGTTGGGCAAGATGTTGCGCGGCAACCTGGCCAAGCACATGCGCCACGATCCGACCTTCGATGCGGCGCAGTTCGACCCCGCGCGCGACCATGCGCGGATCGGCGACGCCCTGGCGGCGTATGACTCGACGGCGGACCTTGAGGAGTTCCGCGCCCGCGGCGGCAAGATCCTCATGTACCAGGGCTGGAACGACTTCCCCCTGCGTGCGGGGCGCGCATTCGATTACCTCGCGGCCGTGGAAGCCGCGGCCGGCGGCCCGGAACAGGCCGCGGAGTTCTTCCGGCTCTTCATGGTGCCCGGGATGCTGCACTGCTCCGGCGGCCCGGGCCCGTGGCAGGCTGACTACGTGGACCCGATCGTGAAATGGACGGAAGAGGGCATCGCGCCCGAACGGATCGTTGCGTCGCACCCCGGCGAAGCCATCGCCCTGCCGCACCTGAACCCGAGCCGGCCACCCGAACCGTCGCGGGCGTTCACGCGGCCGCTGTGCGTGTATCCGAAGCTCGGGCTGTACCGCGGCGAGGGCGACCCGGACGACGAGAGCAGCTTCCGCTGCGCCGTGCCGTAACGGCCCCGTCCCACACCAACGGAACGCCTTGTGTATGCTCGGCGCCACCAACCGGAAGGAGGAACCATGGGAAGGCCCTACGCGCGCTGGACGGGAACTGCATTGATCGCGATGGTAGCCGCCATGCCGGCGGCCGGGGACCAGGACCGCTGCCACAAGCTCTACCGCATGACGGACGTCTCCCACGCCATCGAGCCGGGGATTTCCGTCGCCGCGACGGACGCGATGCCCGCCCACTGCCGCGTGCGGGGCGTCGTCAACCGGGCGATCCGCTTCGAGGTCACGCTCCCCGAGGACTGGAACGGCCGCATGATGTTCACCGCGGTCGGGGGCGGCGCCGGGACGATCGGCGACACGACAGGCCTCCTCCCGCGCGGTTTCGCCATGGCCTCCACCGACACCGGCCACGAGATCGAAGAAGGCAACGCGTACTTGAAGCAGCCAGAGGCCCTGCTCGACTACGCCTACCGAGGCGTACACCTCGCGACCCAGGCCACGAAACGCATCATCGCCCACTACTACGACCGCGAGGTCGACCGCTCCTACCTGCAGGGGTGTTCCAACGGAGGCCGCGCCGCGCTCCTCGAGGCGGAACGCTTCCCGGACGACTACGACGGGATCATCGCGGGGGCGCCGGCGTTCCGCTTCCACGAGTTCCTGCCTTGGATGGTGGCGGTGCACAACCTGCAGGACGCGCACCCGCTGACCAAGGAAGCCTTCACGGTGCTCGACGACGCGTCGCGCAGCGCCTGCGATGCCGCCGACGGTGTCGAGGACGGCGTCGTCAACGACCCGCGGAACTGCGAGGTCGATGTCGAGGCACTGATCTGCGCCGACGGGAAGACCGACGGCTGCCTCACGGCCGGGCAGGCCGAGACGGCCCGGTTCATCTACGGCGACATGGTCGATGCCGACGGCAACGTGCTCTCCCCCGGAGTGCCGCCCGGCGCCGAGTCCGCCGGCGACTGGGGACTGTGGCTGCTCGGCAACGAGCAGTTCGGCGGCATGGGGGACAACCTCCGGGAGATGCTGTCCATCATCATGCGCCACGATCCGACCTTCGACGCGGCCGAGTTCGACCCCGTGGCCGACCACGCCCGCGTCGGGGATGCCCTGGCGCCCTTCGACGTGACGGGAGATCTCCAGGACTTTCGAGAAGGCGGTGGCAAGATACTGATGTACCAGGGTTGGAACGACTTCCCATTGCGCCCGCAACGCGCCATCGACTACCTCGCCTCCCTCGACGAGGCGACCGGCGGCCCGGACGCGACGGGGGACTTCTTCCGGCTCTTCATGGTTCCCGGCATGGTGCACTGCGCCGGCGGCCCGGGGCCCTGGCAGGTGGACTACGTCGACCCGATCGTCAAGTGGACGGAACAGGGCGAGGCGCCCGAACGCCTGGTCGCGACACACCCGGCCGAGCCGGTGCCCATGTTCCACCTCAACCCGAGCAAGGCTCCGGAAGCCTCGCGGGAGTTCACGCGGCCGCTGTGCGTGTACCCGAAGCTCGGGTTGTATCGCGGCGAGGGAGATCCGGACCAGGAAAGCAGCTTCCGCTGCGCCGTGCCCTGACGCGCCAGCGCCGACAAGGAGACTGACAGGCTACCGACACCGGCCACGAACTCGCCGAGGGCAACTCCTTCATGCAGCAGCCGGAGGCGCTGATCGACTACGCCTACCGGGGCGTGCACCTGGCGACCCTGGCAACCAAGCGCGTCATCGCCCGTTACGTGGGCCGGCCCACCGACCCGGCCACGCCAATCGACCTGCGCACGGCCGACCTCTCCGAGTTCCGGGACCATGGCGGCAAGCTCCTGATCTACCAGGGCTGGAACGACTTCCCGCCGCGGCCGCAGCGCGCCATCGCATATCTCGAGTCCGTCGAGGAGGAGATGGGCGGCGCCGAGGCCACCGCGGATTTCTTCCGCATGTTCATGGTTCCCGGCATGGTCCACTGCGCCGGCGGACCGGGCGCGTGGCGGACCGACTACGCGGATCCCATCGTTCGATGGCGCGAGAACGGCGAAGCCCCTGACCGGCTTGTGGCTACGCATCCCGGGCCGATGGGCCTCGACCATCTCGATGCGGAAGCCGTGACCGGCCAGCGGCGCAGCTTCACCCGGCCGCTCTGCGCGTACCCGGAACTCGCGCAGTACGACGGGGAAGGGGATCCGGACGACGAGGCGAGTTTCACCTGCGCGGTGCCCTGAGGGACATGGAGCGCCGGCAAGGGCGCAAGGCGGAACACCAGGAGGCGGCCCCCTGTCAGAGCACCCAGATCCAGTACGCGATCACGGTGGGCACGATCCCGAGGAGCGGCACTCCGATGCCGAACTTCAGGATGAGCCACCATGTGCGCTCCATCCGGAAGTCCTCCGAAATCTGTTCGTAGCGTTCGAACATCATGCACCTCCTACCAGGCCGATCGTGTGGAGGGCGACCAAGACTGCAGCCGCCGCGGCCACAGCGGTGAGAACCAGCCGCGCCGTGTCGAAGACGTTGCTCAGCGCCAAACGCCTCGTCTCCGTACGCAGCTTCGCCGTCTCCGCCCGGATCCGGTCGAACTCCGGCTTCGCCCGTCTCTCTTCGATGCCCACCGGGTTCTCCGAGTACGGGTTACTGTCGGCGAATCTCTCCCGGCCGGTCGAAACCGAACGGGAGTATCGTAACGCCGTCGCCGGGGTCCCGCACCTGCGAAGCTCCTCCCGCGACCGCCACGTTGCGGGATGTCGGCGGGGCGCCCCTCATGACGGGTCCGAAGCCTCCGGTTCCTCGTCGTCCGCCTCGCCCTCGGGGCCTTCTTCGAGCAGTTCTTCCCACTCCTCCATCAGGCCGTCCTCCTCCTCGTCGTCGAACCAGTGGATCTGGAACTCCGGCGGCAGCGGTTCCCCGTTCTCGAGCCGCGGTCCCATGGAGCGCAACTGGTCGAGCATCATCAGCACGTAGGGGTCCTTCCGGCTGCCGAGCCCTCGGATCTCGGTCAGCTCCTCGAGGATCGTGACGCACCACCAGAAGACGTCCTCGCCGGGCAACGGGTCGCGCTTGCCGGGCTTGTCCTGCACGGTCTCGAAGTCCCGGTGCAGCCGATCGAGAAAACGCGCGATGCGACGGTCGCCGAGCAGCTCCGGCGACGTGTCCTTCGCGATCCGAATCATCCGCGGCGAGTGCCGCTCGAGAAATGCCTGCGCTTCCAACTTCCCTGTCTCCCCTGACGGTGAAAAACGCCGGAGAGTGTCCGGGACCGGGACCTGGGAGGAGAAGCAGCCAAGTCTGCCGTTCGTGTAGGAAAACGTCCCGACAGTCGGGACGAGGCGGGTTTGGCGTTACCGATCGGCCGAGGCAAGAAACTCCCACACGGCGTCGGCGCCGCCGGCCGCGATGCGCCGCCCGAGACGTGTCTGCCAGAGGCTCTCCGCACCATGCTCGTCCCGCCAGGCCCAGAGGCGGCGGGTGAAATGGTGCAGCGTGTGTTCGTGGGTGAAGCCCATCGCGCCGTGCACCTGGTGGGCGATCTCCGCGGCAATGCCGGCCGCCTCGCCGACACGGGACTTGGCCGCGGCGACCTGGTCCGCAAAGCGCGGCGTCGAAAGGGCGTCGATCGCGCCGTCCGACGCGCGCTGCGCCGCCGCGGTCTCGCCCGCGAGCACCGCGAGGTTGTGCTGAACGATCTGGAACTTCGACAGCGGCCGCCCGAACTGGTGGCGTTCCATCGCGTAGCCGATAGCGAGTTCGAGGACGCGTGAGAGCGCGCCGGACATCAGGGCGACGCGCGAGAGGGCAAGCAACTCCGGGACATCCGCGACGTCTGTCGCCATGTCCCTCTCGGTGCCACCGAGGATCCGGTCCCGGGGCTCGCCCGCCAGGTTGGTTCCCGGCGCGTGTTCGAAATCCGCGACCACCCTCCCCGTCTCCGCGTGCACCACGGCCACGGCGCGCCGTCCCCACGGCGCCACGCCGCCGGAGGCGATGGTGGCGAGCCCGTCGCCATCGTAGAGCCGGTTCGCCAGCAACGCTTCCGCAAGCGGCAAGGGGGCCGCATGCCGCCCGGCCACCTGCAGCAGGCCGAACAGGTCCGCGAGGCCGGTCCCGGACGCCGCGGCGCCGACCTGGTGCAGGCCCGTTTCCACGACCACGTCCCAAAGCGCCTCGGGGAACGCGCCGGTCTCGGCCGCGTCGAGCAGCGCCTTGTCGCAGTGATCGCGGAAGATGCGTTCCGCGGTGTCGGCCAGCAGCGTATCCATCAGCGCAGCCCCAGCCCCCGGGCGATCACGCCGCGGAGGATCTCCCGGGTACCGCCGCGGAGCGTGAACGACGGCGAGTGCAGGAGCGTCTGCTCGAACGACCGCCGCAACGCCGCAGCCGCAGCGTCGCCGGAGGCCGTCACGTTGCCGAAGGCCGCGGGCGCTGCCAGCCGCAGCAGTTCCGGCACCAGCTTCTCGAAGTCGTTGCCGAGCTGCTTGACCAGCGCGGCCTCCACCGCCGGACTCTTGCCGTCCTGCAGCATCCCCGCCACCGACATCGACATCTTGCGCAGGGTCATGATGTGGCTCGCGAGGCGGCCGATGAGTGCCGCGGTCGACTCGTCCGGCTCCGGTCCCGCCGCACGGACGAACTCCACGAACACCCGGAACGCCGACAGGAACCGCTCGGGCCCGCTCCGTTCGTAGGACAGTTCGCTCGTGACCTGCTCCCAACCGTTGCCCGGCGTGCCGATCACATCCTCCTCGCCGACGAAGCAGTCCTCGAACACGACCTCGTTGAAATCTTCGCCGCCGGCAATGTTGCGGATCGGGCGCACGGTCACGCCCTCGCCGTGGAGATCGACCACCAGTTGCGACAGGCCGGCATGGCGGTTGTCCCCGGGCGGCTCCGTGCGCACGAGGGTCACCATGTAGTGATTGCGTTGCGCGTCCGTCGTCCAGACCTTGGTGCCATTGACCACCCAGCCACCCTGGACCGCCTCGGCGCGGGTGGACACCGAGGCGAGGTCGGAGCCGCTGTCCGGTTCGCTCATGCCGATGGAGAAGTACGTCTCGCCCCGCGCGATGCCCGGCAGGTAGCGGGCACACTGCTCCGCGGTCCCGAAACGCAGGAGCAGCGGGCCGCTCTGCCGGTCCGCGATCCAGTGCGCGCTCACCGGGGCGCCGGCCGCGAGCAGTTCTTCCGTGACGACGTAGCGCTCGAAGAATGTCCGCTCGCCACCGCCGTATTCCACCGGCCAGGTCATGCCGATCCAGCCGCGCCGGCCGAGCGCCCGCGTGAACTCCGGACTGTGACCCTCGTTGAAGTCCGAGTTCGGCATGTAGTCCGCGGGCATGTGTTCGGCAACGAAGGCGCGCACTTCGCTCCGCAGCCGCTCGGCCGCGTCGGGGAGCCGCACGGGATCGAAGTGAAGGCCCTGGAACATCAGCACGCTCCCCGCCGAACGCGCGGCGACCGATCGCGTAACATGCCGGGCGTGCATTCCTCCCCAAGCCCCACCCGCGCCGTGGGCGCCCGCGAGCGGACCGAGTCCGCGCGGTGACCGACGCGCAGCTTTCGGCGCGCTTCGCCCCCATCCTGGACGAGGTCGAGAAGCGGGCGCGTGTCGCCGACGCCTTCGTCGACAAGGAGGTGTACCGGATCCTGCTGGCGACCGTGTGGGCGAACGTGGTCATGAACCCGGACGAGGCCGGCATCGACATCGCCGACCTCGAGCGCTCGCACGACGTCATCAACGCCCGCGCGCGGGATGTCCTCGGCAGCGACGACGCCATCAAGGACTGCTTCCGCTTCGTCACGAGCCGGGCGGGCGAGGCGGCGATGGACCAGGCGCGGGTAAGCCAGACGCACAGGGAACTCCTGCTCTACTTCTCTTCGATGATCCTCGACCCGGACGGCCATCGCCGCTGGATGGCCGAGGTGGAACGGCGGGCCGGGGACTCCTGAGAGGCCCCTGCGCCCAAGCCGCTCATTTCGTCAAGCTGGCGTAGACCCGGTTGATGAACCCGAGGGAAGCCGCAACGTCGCCGTAGCGCTCCTCGAAGCCGGCGGTCGGGTTGCTCGCCTCCACCTCCTCGAGGGTCTTGCCCTCGGCGATGCCTGCCGCCACCCGGTCGCGCACCGTGGTCAGCATCGCGACATAGGCCTCCAGCACCGCGTAGTCCACGACCTCGCCGTGTCCCGGAATCACGATCGCGTCCTTCGGCAACTCGTCAAGGATCGCCTGGCAGAACGCGATCATGCCGTTGATGTCGCCTCCGCTGTCGACGTCCACGAACGGGTAGCCGAGGTTGTTGAAGACATCGCCGAGGTGCACGGCCTTGTGCTTGCGGAAGATCACCGCGACGTCCCCGGTGGTGTGCGCGGGCCCGACGTGCACGAGGTCGATCTGGTCGCCGTTGTAGTGCAGGCGCATGCGGTCCTCGAACGTGATGACGGGGAGCGCGTCCTCCGGATACGGCTGCTGGCCGTACCTGGTGAACACCAGGTTGATGATGCCGCCCCTCGCCATGTCCTCCCGCGCATTCTGGTGCGCGACGATCTTCGTTCCCGCCGGACCGAGCGCGAGGTTCCCCTCCGCATGGTCGAAGTGCCAGTGCGTATTGACCGCGTAGTCGATGCCCCCCCCGCCGATCGCCTCGATGGCCGCGTTGACCTTCGGGATCATCTCCGGGAACTGGTCGTCCACGATGAGGACGCCGTCCTCCCCGATGGAGACGCCGATGTTGCCGCCGATGCCGAACAGCACGTAGAGGCCGTCGGCGACCTTCTCCGTCGTGATCTCGGCCGTCTCCAGGTCCCAGCTGAACCCGGCCAGGAGTTCGTCGAGCGTCATCGCGATCGCGTCGTCCGCCGCGGCGGCGGAAAGGCCGAGGCCCGCCAACAGGCCGACGAACGCGCGTCTTGAGTGCTTCATGGATTTCCCCCTGGGAATTCTGCGGGCGTTCCCCCCCGGACGTTCAACCGCCGGCCTTCAGTCCGGCAGACCGAGGATCCGCTTCGCGACGATGTTCAACTGCACCTCGGACGTGCCCCCCTCGATGGAGTTCGCCTTCGAGCGGAGCCACTGCCGGGTGGTGCCGAGTTCCCCGGCCTCGTAACCCTCGCCGGACCAGCCCACGCCCCGCGTGCCCATCATGGACATGAGCAGGTCGTGGCGGTTCTTGTTGTGCTCGGTGCCGTAGTACTTGAAGAACGACGAGGCGAACGTGGGCGCCTTGCCGCTCTGCATCTCCTCGCCGTTGCGCCGCACGGCCAGGCCGAAGGCGCGCTCGTTCATCGCGTGCCGGAGCACCCGGGCGCGCATCGACGGGTCCGCGATCCGCCCGTCGGCCTCCCCGGCGTACCGCTTCGCCACCTCGCCCATGGTCGCCTCGCGGCCGCCGAAGCCCATCCCGCCGCCGATGGACGTGCGCTCGTACTGCAGGAGCCGCTTCGCGACCGTCCAGCCCTGGCCGGGTTCGCTGACGACGTTCTTCTTGGGCACCCGGACATTGTCGAAGAACGTCTCGCAGAAGGGCGACGCGCCGCTGATGAGCCGGATCGGCTTGACCGTCACGCCCGGCGAGTCCATGTCGAAGAGGAGGAAGGTGATGCCCTGATGCTTCGGCGCGTCCGGGTCCGTGCGCACCAGGCAGAAGATCCAGTCCGCGTTGTCCGCGCCGGACGTCCAGATCTTCGAGCCGTTGATGATGTAGTCGTCGCCGTCCTCTTCCGCGCGGGTGCGCAGCCCAGCCAGATCCGAGCCGGCGCCCGGTTCGCTGTACCCCTGGCACCACCAGATATCGCCGCGGACGATCTTCGGGATGTGTTCCTCGCACTGCTCGGGCGAGCCGAACTCGAGGAGCGCCGGGCCGATCATCGACAGGCCCATTCCGGTCAGCGGCGTGCGCGCGCGGATGCGCCGCATCTCTTCCGCGAGGATCTGCGCCTCGTCCTTCGTCAACCCCCCGCCACCGAACTCCGCCGGCCACATCGGGGCCGTCCAGCCGCGTTCCGCCATGCGGTCGAGCCAGAGCTTCGTCTCCGGGTTCCTGTACTTCACCTTGCGGCCGCCCGCGGGATACTCACCGTCCACCAGGGGCGTGCGGATGCTCGGCGGACAGTTCTCGTCCAGCCAGGCCCGTGTCTCTTCTCTGAAGCTCATGTCGTTCTTCCTTTCCGGCGGCTGCGCAATCGTAGCGCCACCGAAGCCGTCGCCCTGACGGGCGGCCGCCTCTGGCCCCAGCCCAAGCCGTTCCAGCACGGCGTCGGACATCGCGCTTATACCGCGAAGTCCGACACCCCGCCAGAGCCTCTCCAACGTCCATCGGCACCGCCCCGGCACCATCGGTGGTACTCGCGGTCGCCCGCCACCACGAACGCCGGCGACTCCAGGACGGACAGGTCCGAGAGGGGATCGCCGTCCACGAACAACAGGTCGGCCGCGTAACCCGGGGCAATCCGGCCCGTAACCGCGCCGAGGCCGATGGCGACGGCGCAGTCCGACGTCGCGCTCCGCAGGGTCTCGACGGGGGTGAGCCCGGCGTAGTGCGCGAACACCGGCAGCGCCCGGGCCAGGTCCTCGTGGCGTACGTTGGGAATGCCCGCGTCGGTGGAGGCAATCAATCGCACGCCCGCCTCCCGCATCCGCGCGAACGTCCCTTGTACCGCCCGTTCGAACTTCGGGTTCTTCGCGAAGCGGGCCCAGCCCGCGTTGATGGTCGGAGACACCCAGAGGCCCTTGGCCGCGATCGCCGCCGCCACCCCGGGGTCGTAGCCCGAGCGAGTCCCGTCCTCGGCGAGCCAGGAGCAGTGCTCGATCGTCGCCACCCCGGCGTGCGCCGAATGGGCGATACCCTCGGTGCCGTGACAGTGCGCGGCAACGTCGAACCCGCGCCGGCGGGCGTGCTCCACGATTTCACGGGTGGTCTCCGCGTCGTATTGGGCCCTGCGCGGAGAGGAGCCCTTCGTGAGGTTGCCACCCGTCGCCATGATCTTGATGAGATCGACCCCGTGCTCGGCCTGCCGCTCGATGACGGTCTCGGCGGCCTCGGCATCGCACGCCTCGCCGCCCCAGAAGTGACAGTGGCCGCCGATGGACGTCACCGGCTGACCGGCGCAAAGCAGCCTTGGACCGGATTGCCCCGCCGCGATGCGGTCCCGCAGGGCCAGTTCCAGCCACTTGCCGCCGCCGAGATCGCGGGCGGTGGTGATGCCGGCGCGGACCATGGCTTCGGCCCGGCGATCCATGTCGCGCACGAGGGTCTCGTCCGGCACGGCGAGCTGGGCATCCGGCGTCGGCAGGGCCGGGTCGAGGGTCATGTGGACGTGGGCGTCGATCAGGCCCGGGATGACCGTGAGCCCCGCCAGGTCGCGGCGGTCCCGTTCCCCGTCATCGGCACAGCCCACCCCGGCAATGCGCCCCGCCTCGACGGCCAGCACGTCCGCCATCGCGTACTCGCTCGCCAAGCCGTCCCAGATGCGGACGTTGCGGAAAACCGTTCGATGCATCCGCGCGATTCTAACCCGTGGCCACGCCACGCGCGGTCCACCGCCCTTGCACGCCCCGGCGTTACTCGGCAACATCGAGCCGCCTTGTGACCTGGGAAACCGGCCGTCGAACAAGCCGGCTCCCGCCCTCGGAGGGAAGACTCATGACCTACGCCAGCGGCCGCACCTTCTACGATGCCGACAGCCACATCATGGAGCTGCCGGATCACCTCAAGCGCTGCGCGGATCCGGCGGAGCGCGACGACGTTCCGGAGATCACCTTCGGCGCCGCCGGGGTGCTCGACGAAACGGTCGCGAAACTGGCCGAGTCGGGCGGCCACAGCGAGGAGTACCTCGCCAGACTCATCGCCCAAGGGGACGATCTGCTGCGCGGCCCGAAGATGTACGAGGCGCTCGGCGCGTTCGACCCGCGGGAACGGTCGACCGCGCTCGACCTGCTCGGCTTCGAGCGGCAGCTCGTCTTCGCCAGTCTTTCCACCCAGCCGGTCTTCGACCGAAGACTCGACCAGGACACCCGCTGCCGCAACGCCACACTGCACAACCGCGCGATGCACGCGTTCACCGGCGCCGACGAACGGCTCATGGGTGTCGGAGCCGTGGACCTCGACGACCCCGAGCGCGCCGTGGCCGAACTCGACCGGCTGCTCGAGATGGGTCTCCAGGCGGTCTGGATCCCGCATCGCGACTGCGGCGGACGCTCGCCCGGACACAACGATCTCGATCCCTTCTGGGCGCGCCTTGAGGAGGCCCGCGTCCCGTTCGTCCTGCACGTCGGCGGGGACGCGCTGCAGATCGACCCCGTCTGGACGAACAACGGGCGCCCGGCGCCCACGGACTGGCTTGGCGGCGGCGAGAACGTGCGCGGCAAGGACATGACGGCCCTGCATCACGGGCCGGAGCGTTTCGTGAGCATCCTGCTGCTCGACGGGGTATTCGAGCGCTTCCGCGGGCTGACCGGAGCGGCGGTCGAACTCGGCGCCGGATACGTCCCGGCCATGCTGCGGCGCCTCGACTGGGTCCAGCGGATCTGGCAGCGGACCGAGCCCGAGCTGGCCGCCTTCACGCGCAAGCCCAGCGAGCAGCTCACCGAGCAGTTCGCCTTCACGCCCTTCGTCTATGAGGACGTCGGCGCGCTCATACGGCAGTCGAACCCGGACCTGTATCTCTTCTCCAGCGACTACCCGCACGTCGAGGGCGGCCGCGACCCGATCGGGCGCTTCGAGGGGACGCTCACGGACCTCGAGGCCACCGTCCGCGACCGGTTCTACTCGGAGAACTTCGCCCGCGTGTTCGGCGTGGGCTGAGCCGTGGCGGAAGCAACCGCGGCCGCCGGAGCCCGGGCAGCCGGGCGCACATCGACCCTGTCGCCGTACCGGCTCGCGTCCTACTCGGCCCCGTCCGCGCCGCTGGCGCTCGTCGGGCTGCCGATGGCGGTGTACCTGCCGCCGCTCTACGCCGACTCGGACGGGTTCGGCCTCGAACTGGCCCTGGTCGGGACCATCATCATGCTGTCGCGCCTGACGGACGTGGTGACCGACCCCGTCATCGGCTACATGTCCGACCGGCTCCGGACGCGGTGGGGACGGCGCAAGCCGTTCGTGCTCATCGGGACACCGATCTACATCGTCGGCATCTACCTGCTGTTCGTGCCGCCCTGGGAGTTCTCCGAGGTGACCCTGCTCGGGTTTACCTTCAACTGGGGCTACGCCTATCTGCTCGCGATGGTCGCCCTCGCCTATCTCGGTTCGACCATCAAGGAGCTGCCGTATTACGCCTGGGGGGCGGAACTCGGGCGCACGTACAACGAGCGCACGCTCATCTTCAGCTGGCGCGAAGGGTTCGGTGTCGGCGGCTCCCTGATCTCCGCGTTCACGCCCGCGATCATCCTGTTCTTCGGCTACACGAAACCGTCCGACGCCGTCTACTTCCTGTCCCTCGGCATGGCGGCGATGATGTTCGTGTTCGTCACCAACGCGATGATCGCGGTGCCGGAGTACCCGGTGCAGGAGACCGCGAAACGGCGGGCGTCCATCCGGGAAGGCCTGAAGTACGTGCGCGGCAACCGCCCGTACATGATGCTGATCGTCATCTTCCTGTTCTCTACGCTCGGCGCGGCGATGACGAACAGCCTCTCCTTCTACTTCGTCAAGCACGTGCTGCTCGCGGGAGAGCTGTACGGCCTCTACCTCGCCCCGTATTTCCTCAGCCAGATCGCCGCCGTGCCGTTCTGGTTCTGGCTCTCGCGCAAGGTGGGCAAGCACCGGGCGACGATGTGGGCGATCTTCTGGTACTCCCTGTGGTCGTGCTTCATCCCCCTGATCGCCATCGCCCCCGACGCCTGGTTCGACGCCTTCGAGATCCCGGTCGTGTTCGCCTTCCTGCCGCCGGATCTCCACGGCGGCCTGGTCAGCTACTTCGAGGGCATCGACACCGGCAAGTTCTTCTTCTTCATCCTGGTGATGTGCTTCAAGGGCTCCTCCATCGGCGCGCTGGCCGCGCTCCCGAACGCCATGGCGGCCGACGTGGTGGACGTCGACACCGCGCAGACCGGGGAGCAGCGCGCCGGCGCCTATTTCGCCATCTGGTCGATGGTGAAGAAGGCGGCCTACGCCGTCGGCATCTTCATCGGCACGACGTCGGCAGTCTATTTCGGGTTCAACGCCAACGCGGATCCCCTGAACACGACCAACACCTGGGCTGCGCTGATCTGGCTGGCCTGCCTGTACTCGGTGATTCCCGCCGTCTTCAAGTTCGTCGCCATGCCCCTCCTGTGGAAGTACCCGTTGACGGAGGAGAAACTCGCCGACGTGCAGGAGGAGATTCGCCGGCAGCGGGCGGCAGCCCAGAAGGCAGCCGAGGACGAACGACCGTGACGAGATGGACGCGCCGCGGATTCCTGCGGACCGGCGGCGCGCTCGGGCTGGCGGGGCTGGCGGCGCGGCCGGGCAACGCGTACGCGGCGGACGGCTGGCGCCAGGGCGACCTGCTCCACCTCGTGCCCGGAGCGAACCACGAACGTTTCGTCGTGAAATGCTCGTTCCGGGCGCCACGGACGCCGCCCGTCCTGCGGGTGGGCGACTTGCGCGTCCCGGCCCGCACCACCGACTCGGAGTCCCGCTACTTCGCCTTCGACGCGCAGGGTCTGCAGCCGGACCATGCGTACTCCCTGCAACTCGTCGACGAAACGGACGCGCCCCTGACGGATCCGTGGCCGCTCCGGACCTACCCCGCGCCGGACGCCCGGGCGAAGTCCGTGCGCTTGCTCGCGTACACGTGCGCCGGCGGCCACCCGTCGTATGCCGCCTTCACCAAGGACAACCAGCCGTTCCTGTCCCTGGCCCTGCGCCGACGCCTGCTGGCGCGCGCACTCTCCTTCCGTCCCGCCGCGGCGATCGCGATCGGCGACCACGTCTACTGGGACCAGCGCACGCAGCTCGACTCGCACCGCGCCAGCGTGCGCGAGGCCGCGAGCGCGTGGTACGCGAGCGTCGGGCCGCTCGACCGCGGCCTGCCGGCGAAGGGAACGTCCAACGAAGCCGCGATCAAGGCGGCGGTCGAGCCCCAGTTCGGGGAACTCTACGGCGTCATGCTGCGCTCGACGCCCAGCTACTTCGTCAACGACGACCACGACTACTACGAGAACGACGAGGCGACGGAGCGCTTCGTGACGCTGCCGCCGCACGCCTACCAGCTCTCCTTCGGGCGCTTCACGCGGGACCTGTTCATGCCCGAGTTCCTGCCGGACCCGGCGCGCCCGGCACTGATGTCCGGATCGGGCGCGGGAGACCGCGAAGCCGGCGTGTCGGAGAGCTTCGGCACGTTCCGCTACGGCAACCTCGCCGAGGCCCTCATCTACGACTGCGCGCGGTTCCTGTCGCTCAAGGGCGATGTCGCCGGCCTCGTGCCCCCGGAGGCCGAGGCCTGGCTCACGGCGCGTACCGCGGACCAGCGCGTACGCCACCTTTTCCACGTCCCGTCCCACCCCTTCGGCTGGACGGCGGGCAAGTGGCGCGAGTGGTATCCCGACGTCGCCGACGTCGGCGAGGGCGACACCGCCATCGCGCAGATGCGCGCCAACGGCCAACGGTTCCGGCTCACCACCGAGCGCCGGAAGTTCTTCTGGCAGCGCGGCTGGTTCCTGCAGCACCAGCGCCTGCTCGCGGCCCTGTCGGGTCAGCGCGAACGAGCGGGCGTCGTCCTGTCGGGCGACCTCCACGCCACCGGTCACGTACGGATTCGCGAGAGCGCCGAACTGAACCTCGAAACCAACCCCGTCCACGCGATCCTGACCGGGCCCCTCGGGACCGGGCGCGGCTGGCCGTCCCGCGCACGGGGCACGCCCCCGCTGACTCCGCACGGCGTCGTCCACGAGGACATCGCCGCGGTGCGCGAGAAGAACGGCTTCGCCCTGTTCGACATCGCCCCGGATGCGGTCACCGTGCGGCTCTTCGAGTGGCGCCGGGGCGAGCCCGAGCACGCGATCGACACGCTCGAGCCGTACCACACCCACACGATCCCGCGGCGCGCCACGGGCTGACCCCGTCAGGGGTTGGCGGCGTCTGGTCCATTCGCGCGGTCCACGGTCTCCGCCAGCAGGCACAGGATCTCGAACAGCATCTGCGCCCCGTTCAGGCCGGTCGTGCCGGACGGGTCGAAGGGCGGCGACACTTCGACCACGTCGCCCGCGACGATGTCCAGACCGCGCAGCCCCCGCAGCATCTGCTGTGCCTCGTACGTCGTGAACCCGCCGACCTCCGGCGTTCCCGTCCCCGGCGCGAACACCGGATCGAGACCGTCGACGTCGAAGCTCACGTAGACGGGTCCGTCGCCCACGACCTCCCGGGCCCGCTCGACGACCGCCGGGATGCCCATCGCGTAGAGGTCCTCGATGTGGATGACCGTCATCCCGGACTCGTGGCTGAACCCCCACAGCGGCTCCGCCGGACCGCGAATACCGATCTGGATCGTGCGCTTCGGGTCGAGCGCACCGTCCTCCACCGCCACCTTGAACGGCCCGCCGTGGTGATGCTTGTGGCCGAACAGTTCCGGGCCCGTGTCACAGTGGGCGTCGAAATGGACGAGGCCCAGTGGTCCGCCCCGGGCGCCCGCAAGCGCGCGCAGGATCGGCAAGGTGATGGAGTGGTCTCCGCCGGCCGAGAGCGGCAATACGCCCGCGGCCGCAATCCCGCCGTAGTGGCGCTCGATGTCGGCGATCGCATCGTCCAGGCGATAGACGCCCTCGATCGGAACGTCGCCGAGATCCGCGACGTTCGCGAGGTCGTGCGGACGCACGCCGGTCTGGTGGCACACCATCCCCATCAGGGTCGACTGTTCGCGCAGGTGGCGCGGACCGTGGCGCGCGCCCGGCCGGTTCGTCACGCCGCCGTCGAACGGCACGCCGACGATCCCGACATCGACGTCGCCCCACTCCTCGGGACCGGCGCGCAGCGGCCGCCGCATGAACGTCGCGACGCCCGAGTACCGCGGTTCGTACTTCTCGCCCCAAGCGCGCCGGCGCTCGTCCGGCACGCCGGCGCCGCGCCCACTGTCTCCGGCCATCGGAGGGCCTCCTGATCGTGTCTACCTGCTCATTCTAGTGATGCCGTGACGAATCGGGCGCGAGTACAATCGCCCGCGGCAACACACTTCGGCGAGCACCCCTTGGCACGAATAGGCACGAATTCAGCGGGGCATCGCAGACGCGACGTAACGCGTTACAATCCGCTTCGCGAAAGAACTGGACAGGGAGGTCAATCGTGGCCCAATCCCCGGCGGAGAGAATGCGCGTGATGCGGCATCGTCGGCGAACGGAAGGCAGGCGCGAAATCCGGGTAACCGTGCCAGACGCACGGTCATCCGAGGTTCGCGCGCGTGTCGCTCGCGCGGTCGCGGGGCTAAACCAACGTCACGAGGAGGATGCGCTGAACTGGATCGAGGCCGTTTCGGAATTCGACGAGAATGAAACGGGGTGACGTGGTCACAGTGGCCGCCCCCGGCGACTTCGGAAAACCGCGGCCAGCCGTCGTCGTACAAACCGATGCCTTCCCGTCCGACCACGACTCGGTAGTTGTGTGCCAGATGACATCCGTACTCGAAGACGCGTCGGACTTCCGGGTGACCGTTGAGGCGACGCCCGAGAACGGCTTGCGCGTCACGTCGCAGATCATGGCGGACAAGCCCGTGACCGTGCGCCGCCGGAGGATCGGGACACGCATCGGCTCCCTGAGCCGCCGGCATGTCGGCGAACTGAACAGTGCACTTGCGTTCGTGATCGGATTGTCGGATTGAAGGCTCGCGAGCGTTCCAAGGGCTCCGAGCCCGCCGCCGCGTGCCGGTCGTGAGCCGCCTCTCGCAATCCCTCGCCCACCAGGTCTTCACGCTCACCGCGGAGCTGAATCCTCCCAAGGGCACGGACCTCGCGGGCGTTCTGTCGGCGGCGGAAACGCTGAAGGACCGCGTGACGGCTTTCAACCTGACCGACTCCGCCGCCTCCCGCATGACCATGGCGCCCCTCGCGCTTGCCCGCCTGCTGCGCGAACGGGACATCGAGTCGACGCTGCAGGTCGCCGGGCGCGACCGCAACCGGCTGGCAATCCAGGCCGACATGCTCGCCGCGTCCGCACTCGGGGTCGAGAACCTGGTTTGCATGACGGGTGATCCCCCCTCCGGGGGCGACCACCCCGACGCGAAGGCGGTGTTCGATCTCGGGGCCGGGGACATCCTGAAGGCGGCGAGCAGCCTCGAGGCGGGGCAGGACCTCGCGGGCAATGCCCTCAAGGGCCACCCGCGGTTCTACAAGGGCGCTGTGGCCAACGTCGCTGTAATCGACCTGGGGAAGGAGGTCGCTCGCATGGAAACCAAGATCGCTTCCGGCGCCCAGTTCTTCCAGACGAATGCCGTCTACGAAGCCGCCGGCTTCGAGACCTTCATGAAACGATGCGAGGAATTCGAGGTTCCCGTCCTCGCCGGCATCATCGTCCTGAAGTCCGCCGGGCAGGCGCGTTACATGACGGAGCGGATTCCCGGGGTCGTGGTTCCGGACCGGCTGACCGACGCGTTGGCGCGAACGTCCGATCCGGTGCAGACCAGTGTGCGGATCGCGGGAGACATCGTGCGCGAGGTGGCGCCCATGTGCCACGGCGTGCACATCATGGCGATCGGTTGGGAGCGGCACATCCCGGACGTGCTGGAAGCCGCGGGACGGTGAAGCAGCGCCTGGCCGCCCCCTCCCCGATCACTCAAGCCCCCGGACGCGGCGCTTCGCCGCCGGGACGATCCGTGATAGCGTCGCAAGGCAAGAGCGGCATCGTAGCGACCCATGGCGCGCATCGTCATCGACCTCGACCCCGACCAGAAGGCTTGGCTGGACCGCCAGGCAACGCTATGCGGCGTGTCGACAGCCGAGTTGGTCCGTCGGGCGCTTCGGGATTTTCGGGCCCGCGAGGAGGGCCGACCGTCGTTCAAGCAGGCCCTCGAACGAACCGCGGGCATCTGGCGTGGCGAAGACGGGCTGGACTATCAGCGTCGCCTCCGGGCGGAGTGGTCGTGAGGTCAGCCACGCCACCTGCCTGAGTCCGTCATTCCCAATGCAGGCTTCCGAGGCGTGGCCGCAGGGTCATTGATTCCAGCGAACGGCCAACCAACCAGAGAGAAAGGACGCTACTCATGAAACCAGTCTGTCTCGTCATCGGCGCCGGCGCCGGCATCGGCGGCAACGTCGGCCGCCGCTTCGCCCGGGAGGGCTACCACGCCGTGTTGTGCCGCCGGACGGACCGGGACGGTCTCGACCGGCTCGTCGGCGCCATCGAAGCGGACGGCGGCTCGGCCTCGGGCTACCTGCTGAACGCCGTGGAGGAAGGCGCCATCGAGGCGCGCGTGGAGGCGATCGAGGGGGAGATCGGCCCCATCGAGGTCGCGGTCTACAACCTCGGGGCGCAGATCGGCGACCGCCCGCTGGGGAGCACCAGCTACAGGGCCTTCGAGATGGGCTGGCGCCTCGGCTGCTTCGGCCTCTTCCGGCTCGCCCACGTCCTGTGTCCGCTGATGGAGGAGCGCGGCGCGGGAACGCTGCTGGTGACATCGGCCACCGCGGCGGTCCGGGGCAACGCCGGCCAGCACTCTCACGCGGCGGCGATGGGCGGGCGGCGCATGCTCTGCCAGACGCTCAACGCCGAGTACGGGCCCAAGGGGGTGCACGTCGCGCACATCCTGGTGGATGGCGCCGTCGACGCCCCGGACACCCTCGGCAAGATGCTGGGGCCCGAGCGCTATCAGCAGCTACGCGAAACCCGTGGCATGGAGCACGACGGGCTCATGCTCCCGGAGAAGATCGCCGACACGTACTGGCACATCGCGCAGCAGCACCGGTCGGTGTGGACGCACGAACTCGACCTCCGGTCGTTCTCCGACAGTCCGTGGTGGAACGGCTAGGGACGGCCCGCAATCAGAACACCAGCCGCCCGAGGCTCTCCGCGACGCAGCAGGGCTTGTCCTGCCCCTCGACCTCGACGACCACCTCGTTCATCACCTCGAGCATGCCGCCCTTGATCTCGACGCTGCGGAGCGTGCTCTGCATGCGTATGCGCGAACCTACGGGCACGGGCGACGGGAAACGCACGCGGTTGAAGCCGTAGTTGATCCCGAGCTTCTGGCCCTCGAGGCGCGGCCCCTCCACGACGTGCGCCCGCGGCAGGTGCCCCATGATGGAGAGCGTCAGGTGACCGTGGGCGATGGGTGCGCCGAACGGTCCCGCCTTGGCGCGCTCGACATCGACGTGGATCCACTGATCGTCCAGGGTGACGTCGGCGAAATCGTCGATGCGCTTCTGGTCGATCTCGAACCACTCGGTCGGCGGGTCGGCCTCGCCGATGCGCGCGGTCATCGTCTCGTAGGCTTTCTGCAGGTTGTCGCTCATGGTTCCCCCTTTGGCGCCGCTTCGGGTAGGCTCGACCGGATGCTAACCCAAGACTACGAGGAGCGCGTCTACGCGGGCGTGCTCGGCAAGATCGTGGGCGTCTACCTCGGGCGGCCGTTCGAAGGCTGGTCCAACCGCCGCATCGAGGACGAGCTTGGCGAGATCGACTACTACGTCCACGACAAGGTCGGCGTACCCCTCATCGTCACCGACGACGACATCAGCGGCACGTTCACCTTCGTGCGGGCGCTCGAGGACTACGGCTGCGATCCGGACCTCACCCCGGCCCAGATCGGCCAGACCTGGCTCAACTACCTCATCGAGAACCGCACGGTTCTCTGGTGGGGCGGCCTCGGCAACTCGACCGAGCACACCGCGTACCTGCGGCTGCGCGACGGCGTGAAGGCGCCGCGTTCCGGCTCCATGGCCACGAACGGCCAGGTCGTGGCCGAACAGATCGGCGCGCAGATCTTCATCGACGGGTGGGCGATGGTGTGCCCCGGGGACCCCGAACGCGCCGCCGACTTCGCCCGCCGGGCCGCCAGCGTCTCTCACGACGGCGAGGCGGTCTACGGCGCGCAGATCCTTGCCGCGATGGAGGCGCAGGCATTCGTCGAGGCCGACATCGACCGGCTCATCGACACCGGCGTCGCCCTGGTGCCGGACAACAGCGTCCTCTACCGCATGATCTCCGACATCCGGGAGTGGCACGCGAAACACGGCGACGACTGGCGCGCCACCTTCGCCGAGATCAAGGGTCTGTACGGGTACGACCGCTACGGCGGCAACTGCCACATGGTGCCGAACCACGGCCTCGTCATCCAGGCGCTCCTCCACGGTGGCGGCGACTTCCGAAAGTCGATGACGATCGTCAACACCTCCGGCTGGGACACGGACTGCAACTCCGGCAACCTCGGCTGCCTCCTCGGCATCCGCGGCGGGATCGACGGGCTCGAGGGCGACGTCGACTGGCGCGGCCCCGTGGCCGACATCTGCTACCTGCCGAGCGCCGACAGCGGCGGCGGCATCAGCGACGCGGCGGCGGAAGCCCGCCGCGTCACGGCGATGGGACACCGCCTCGCCAACACGCCCTACGCGCCGCCCAAGGACGGGGCGCGGTTCCATTTCAGCTATCCGGGATCCGTGCAAGGCTTCCGCGGTCACGGCTGCCTGGTGCGCCAGGGTACGGCGGCGACCGGGACGCCCTGCCTCACCATCCATTTCAACGCCCTCGCCGACGGCGAGACCGCACGCACCACCACGGGGACATTCGTCGAGTCGCGGGACACCGCGCGGTACTTCGAGCGGCGCGGCTACGGGCTCATGGCGAGCCCCACGCTCAATCCCGGCCAGACGGTCGAAGCGTCCGTCGCACTGCGGGCGGACGCAGAAGACGCGGTCAAGACCGCCCTGTGCGTCCGCGTCTATGACGAGGCCGACGAACTGGTCACGTTGCGCGGGCCCACCACGGACCTCGAGCCCGGCGCCTCCGCGGAGCTCGCGTGGCGCGTGCCCGATACCGGCGGTCACCCGATCGCCTCCGTGGGCTTGCAGATCGTGCGCGCGAAGACCGGCGGCGCGCTGTTCCTCGACCGCCTCACCTGGAGCGGCACGCCCGAGGTCACGCTCCGGCGGACCGGGGGAGAGATGTGGCACCGGGCCTGGGTGAACGGGGTCGACCACGCGGAGCGCCGCTTTCCCGAGAGTTTTCGGGTCGTACAGGACCGGGGCACCGGTCTGCTCCTCTACGGCAACCGGGAATGGACCGACTACGCCGTGTCGGCGGACGTCACACCCCACATGGTGCGGCGCGCCGGCATCGCCGCGCGCGTCCAGGGCATGCGGCGTTACTACGCGCTTGTGCTGACCGACGACCACAAGCTCCAGCTCGTGCGTGAACTGGACGGGACGGCCGTGCTCGCCGAAGCGGACGCGCCGCTCGAACTCTACGCGACTTACCGTTTCGAGCTGACCGTCCGCGGCGACACGATCGTCGGGCGCGTGAACGACGAGATCGAACTCTCGGCCAACGACAGCGGCCTGGCGGAGGGCGGCATCGCGCTCCTCATCGAAGGAGGCCGCACCGCGACCCAGGAAGTGACGGTGCGCCCGGCGTAGCGAGCCTGTCCATACCCGAACGCGTCCCGCACAATAGCGCTGCACTGGAGGGAGAAACCACGTGACCGCACAGCCCACCGACGAAGTCCTGCTCGACATGCACCGCCGCATGGTGCGCATCCGCAACTTCGAGCAGGAGGCCGGCAAGCTCGCCGAAGACGGCAAGATCCCTGGCGCGCTGCACCTATACGTCGGTCAGGAAGCGGTCGCCGCGGGCGTCATGACGCACCTGTCCGACCGGGACTGGATCACCAGCACGCACCGCGGCCACGGCCACCTCATCGCCAAGGGCGGCGAGTTCGGCCCGATGTTCGCCGAACTCTTCGGGCGCGCCACCGGCTACTGCAAGGGCAAGGGCGGCAGCATGCACATCTCCAACATGGACCTCGGCATGCTCGGCGCGAACGGCATTGTCGGCGCCGGGCCGCCGATCGCCGTCGGCGCCGCGTTCTCCTGCAAGACGCAGGGAGAAGGACACGTCGCCGCCACGTTCTTCGGCGACGGCGCGAGCAACGAGGGGTCGTTCCACGAGGCCGCCAACATGGCCTCTCTCTACAAGCTGCCGATGCTCTTCGTCTGCGAGAACAACGGCTACGGCGAGTACACGCCGCAGGCCAATCACCAGGCCATCGTGGACGTCGCCGACCGGGCGCCCGGCTACGGCATGCCGGGCGTCGTCGTCGACGGCATGGACGCCGTGGCGGTCTACGAGGCGGCCGGCGAGGCCCTGCGCCGCGCCCGTGCGGGAGAGGGCCCGACGCTCCTCGAGTGCAAGACCTACCGCTTCTTCGACCATGTCGGCGTGCGCGGCATGGGACTCTCCTACCGCGCCGACGAGGAACTCGCCGAGTGGCAGAAACGCGACCCGATCACCCTGTTCGAGGCGCGGCTCGCGGAACTCGAGATCCTCGATACGGACAGCGCGCAGGCGGTCCACGACGAGGTACTCGCCGACGTCCGGGCGGGCATCGAGTTCGCCGAGACGAGTCCGCTTCCGGACCCGTCCGTCCTCCTCGACGACGTCTACGCCTGACCGGGAGCAGCGACCATGGCTGAAGCACAAGCAACCGAGACGCGGGAACTGCCCTACGTCGCGGCGATCAACGAGGCCGTGCGCACGGTCCTCACGGAACAGCCCAACGCGTTCGTCGCCGGGGAGGACGTCGCCGGCGCCGGCAGCGTGTTCGGGTACTACCGGGGGCTCCTCGACGAGTTCGGCGACGGGCGCGTCGTGGACACGCCCATCAGCGAGGAGGGCATCGTCGGGCTCGGCGTCGGCGCGGCCGCGACGGGCCTGCGTCCCGTGATCGACATCATGTTCATGGACTTCATGGGCGAGTGCATGGACGAGATCGCCAACCAGATGGCCAAGATGCGCTACATGTTCGGCGGCTCGGCGAAACTGCCCATCACCGTGCTCACCATGTCCGGCGCCGGCATGAACATGGCCGCCCAGCACTCCCAGAGTCTCGAGGTGTGGCTCTGCCACCTGCCCGGGCTCAAGGTGGTGATGCCGTCGACGCCGTACGACGCCAAGGGCCTCATCATCGGGGCGGCCCGCGACGACAACCCCGTGTTCGTGGCGCTCAACAAGATGTCACTGCGCCTGAAAGGGCCGGTCCCGGAGGAGTCGTACGAGATCCCCATCGGCGAGGCGAAGGTCGTGCGGGAGGGGACGAACTTCACCATCGTCACCTACAGCCGCATGGTCCACGAGAGCCTGAAGGCGGCCGAGGAACTTGCCGCGGACGGCGTCGACGTGGAGGTGATCGACCTGCGTTCCTTGCAGCCTCTCGATACCGACACCGTGATCGCGTCCGTCAAGAAGACGCAGCGCGCGGCGGTCGTGCACGAGGCGGTGCGCTTCGCCGGCATGGGCGGCGAGATCGCGGCACAGATCCAGGAGCACGCGTTCGACTACCTCGACGCGCCCGTCGCGCGCGTCGGCGCGCCGTTCTCGCCCGTGCCTTTCAGCCCTGCCCTCGAGAAAAGCTACGTCCCGAACGCCGCGAAGATAGTCGCCGAAGTACGCGCGCTGCTCGGCGGTTGACGTACGTTGCGCCCGGGCATGAACCCACGCCCGATCGGCATCCTTGCCAACCCCGCATCCGGCAAGGACATCCGGCGCCTTGTAGCGCGGGCGTCGGTCTTCGACAACCAGGAGAAGCGCGCCATCGTCACCCGGTGCCTGGCGGGCATCGCTGCGCTGGGGCAGCCAGAGATCGTCTACTTCGACGACTCCCACGGTATCGCTCGCGGAGGGCTTGAAGCCGCAGGCGTAGAGGGCACCCCGGTCGCCAGGACCAACACCGGCCATGCCGACGACACGACCCGGGCCGCCACCGAGATGCGCGCCGCCGATTGCGGCGCCGTCATCACCCTGGGCGGCGACGGGACCAACCGGGCGTTCGCAAAAGGGTGGCTTGACGCCCCGCTGCTGCCGCTCTCGACAGGCACCAACAACGTCTTCCCGCGCATCGTCGAAGGCACGCTCGCGGGCATGGCGGCCGCCGCCGTCGCCTCGGGACGCGTCGCACTGGCGGACGTCTCCAGCCGCGCGAAGGCGATTCACGTCACGGTGGACGGACAGGACGACGACATCGCGCTCATCGACGCCGCGGCGACGAACGACCGCTTCGTGGGCGCCCGCGCCCTGCTCGACTGCGAGCGGCTCGTCCTGGCCGTGCTCGCCACCGCGACGCCCACCGCCGTGGGCCTGACGTCCGTCGGCGGTCTGCTCTTGCCGGTGGCGGGTTCGGAGGACTTCGCCGCCGTCGTGCGATTCGAGTTGCCGGGGCGGCCGGCCCTGCACCGGGTCCGCGCACCGATCGCGCCCGGCATGTTCCAGGACGTTGGCGTGGCCTCGGCCAGCCACGTCGCCTTCGGCGACCGCATCACCGTCGAAGGACCCGGGGTCCTCGCCTTCGACGGCGAGCGCGAGCGGGCCCTGGCGGCCGGCCAGCGCGCGACGATGGAGGTACGGCGGGACGGTCCCCGCGTCATCCACGTGGAGCGGATCCTCCGCTCCGGCGCCGCACTCGGCGTCGTGCGCACCGTCCAGGCCGAGGAGCTGCGAGATGCCGTCTGAGATTTACCTGGTCAAGGTCGGGATGACGATGACGGAGGGCATCGTCGAGGAGTGGTACGTCGAAGACGGCGCCACGGTCTCGGCGGGCGCCCTCCTGTATCGGCTCGAAACGGAGAAGGTGAACCTGGACGTCGAGGCCGAGACGGACGGGACGGTCAAGCACCTCGTCCCGGCCGGGCAGACCCTCGAGCCCGGCGATGTCGTGGGCTTCATCTACGCCGCGGGCGAGGAAATCCCCGACACGTTGCCCGCGCCGTCGCGCCGCGCACCGGAGGACATGCCCAGCGTCGAACCCGGAGCACCGGCGCCCACCCCGACGGCGCCCGCGGCCGGGGAGCGCCGGCCGGCGTCCCCCGCGGCGCGGAAACTGGCCGGCGAACTCGGCGTCGATCTTGCCAACGTCGAAGGGACCGGGCCGCGCGGGCGCATCACCCGGGAAGATGTCGAGCAGGCCGCCACGGCTCGCAAAGCGGCTCCCGCAACCGAGCGCCGGCCCGCGTCTCCGGCCGCGCGCAAGCTCGCCGCGGAACTCGGTATCGATCTCGCCAACGTCGATGGCACCGGACCGCGCGGCCGCATTACCCGGGAGGATGTGGAGCAGGCGGCGGCGACTCCGGAGGCCGACGCTGCGCCGGCCTCTGCGACACGGGAACCATTGCGCGGCATGCGCAAGACCATCGCGGAGCGCATGCACGCGAGCCTCACGGGCTCCGCCCAACTCACCCTCGACATGGAGGTCGAGATGGATGACGCGGTGAAGTTGCGCCGGCAACTCGTCGCCGAATGGGAGGCCGACGGTATCCGCCCCGGCTTCACCGATCTCGTCATGCTCGCCGCGGCGAAGGCGCTGCCACAACACCCGCGCATGAACTCGGCGCTGATCGACGACGCGATCGTCGGTTCCGAGGCCGTGCACATGGGCATGGCCGTCGCGCTGGACGAGGGCCTCGTCGTACCGGTCATCCACGACGCGGCGACCAAGGACCTCAAGACCGTCGCCCGCGAGTCGAGCGTGCTGGCCGAGCGGGCCCGCGCCGGCGCGCTGACCCTCGACGAAATGCAGGGCGGCACGTTCACCGTGACGTCCCTCGGCATGTACGGGGTGGACGGCTTCACGCCGATCCTCAACGCGCCGCAGACCGGCATCCTCGGTGTCGGGCGCATCTACGAGGCGGTCGCCTGGGAGGGCGAGACGCCGGTCCGGCGCCAGCGCATGCGGCTGTCCCTCACCTGGGACCACCGCGTCATCGACGGCGCGCCGGCGGCTCAGTTCCTGGCCACCGTGCGCGAGTACCTGGAGGCGCCTTACCGACTGCTCGTCTGAGCCCCCGCGACCACGCGAGATGTTAGGCCAAAGCAGTAATGTCCCCTTTGTCCAATTCTAAAGTGTCCCCTTTTGAGGGTGACGGAGGAGTTGGAATTGGTGGGAGAGGGAGCGAGGCTGACGGTGGCGGAGGCGGATCGGGCGGCGGTGATCGGACAAGTTGTGGAGCGGCGGCTGACGCAACGGGAGGCGGCGGCGCGGCTGGGCTTGGGTGTGCGGCAAGTGAAGCGTCTGGTGAAGCGCCATCGGGAGCGTGGCGCGGCGGGACTGGCGTCGGCGCGGCGCGGCCGGCGGCCGAACAACGCGATCGACGCGGCGGTGCGGCGGGCGGTGCTGGAGCTGGTGCGGGAGCGCTACCGGGACTTCGGTCCGACCTTCGCGTGCGAGAAGCTGGTCGAGCTGCACGGCCACCGTCTGTCGGCGGAGACGCTGCGCGGTTGGATGATCGAGGACGGGCTGTGGCGGGCGAAGGCGCGCCGCGCGGTGCGCGAGCATCCGAGCCGGCCACGTCGGGAGTGCCTGGGCGACCTGGTGCGGATCGACGGCTCGCCGCACGACTGGTTCGAGGGTCGGGCGCCGCGGTGCACGCTGATCGTGTACGTGGACGACGCGACGTCGCGGCTGCTGGCGGCGGGGTTCTTCGCGGCGGAAACGACCGAGGCGTACATGCGCACGACGCGCGCGCATCTGGCGGCCCACGGCCGGCCGGTGGCGTACTACTCGGACCGCTACGGCGTGTTCCGGGTCAACCGGCGCGACCGGGAGGGCGAGCCGACGCAGTTCGTGCGGGCGCTGCGGACGTTGGACATCGAGTCGATCCACGCCGGGAGCCCGCAGGCGAAGGGTCGGGTGGAGCGCGCCAACCGCACGCTGCAGGACCGACTGGTCAAGGAGATGCGGCTGCGCGGGATCAGCGGGATCGCGGCCGGCAACGACTACCTGCCGACGTTCATGGCGGACTACAACCGGCGCTTCGGGGTGGCGCCGCGCAATCCGGCGGACGCGCACCGGGCGGTGCTGCACGACGCGCGGGAGCTGGACCTGATCCTGTGCGGGCAGCATGCGCGCAAAGTGACGAAGAACCTGTCGATCAGCTTCGAGGGGGACGCCTACCAGGTGACGGGGCACGGCAAGGGCTACCGGTTGCGCGGCGCTTCGGTGACGGTGTGCAAGGGCTTCGACGGCACGGTGACGGTGCTGCGCGACGGGCGCGAACTCGCGGTTCGGCTGCTCGGCGAGGGTGCCGATCCGCTGCCGGTCGAAGACGGCAAGAGCGTGCGGCTGCGGGTGGACCGCGCGAAGGCGGAGCAACGCTCGCGTCCGGCTTGGAAGCCGCCGCCGGACCATCCTTGGCGTCGTCCGTTCAAGCCGGACGCGGACTCGGTGGCCGCCGGCTGACGCCGCGCCGTTCGGGCGCCTGGCCTTCGGTCGCTCCGCTCCCTCAGCCCAGACGCCCGAACGGCGGAAAGACCGCCACAACGCCACTGCATCACGCGGCCTGATCCAAAACCTCAGGGGGACATTTCTGAATTGGAGAGAAGGGGACATTTCTGAGTTGCTTTGACACGCGACCACGCGAGATGGACCCGACCGACGGTGTCGCTTAGGCTCGGCGGTTTGCCGCGTTGCACCAGGAGCAGGTCATGGGGGACATCTACCGCGTCATCGGAGCCGAGGAGTCCCCGTACTCCGTCAAGGTACGCACGTACTTCCGCTACAAGGGCATCCCGCACCGGTGGATGGGCCGCGCCGCGGCGGGCGAGCTGTACGAGCGTCACGCGCGCCTGCCCCTCGTTCCCCTGGTGGTGACGCCCGACGACCGCGGCATCCAGGACTCGACCCCCATCATCGAGGCGCTCGAGCCGGATTTCCCCGAGCCGGGGATCCACCCGGACGACCCGCTGGCCGCGTTCGTCTCGGCGCTGCTCGAAGAGTTCGGCGACGAGTGGGGGAACAAATGGATGTTCCATTTCCGCTGGGCCCGGGAAGTCGACCAGATCGCGTGCGCACGCCGCCTGGCGGCCAGCATGGGAGGCCCCCTCGGGGTCGAGGAGCTCGAAGCGGCCGCCCGCAACGTCGTCGAGCGCATGGTCAACCGGGTCTGGTTCGTCGGCTCGAACGCGGTGACGGCGCCGCAGATCGAGCGGTCGTTCCAGGACGCCGTCGGCATCCTGGAGCGGCATCTCATCGGCCGTCCCTACCTCTTCGGCGGGCGTCCGGCGTTCGCGGACTTCGGCCTCTGGGGGCAGATCTACAACGCGCGCCGCGATCCCACCCCGGCCGCCATCGTCGCGACCGCGCCGCGGGTCAACCAGTGGATCGACCGCATGCTGATGCCCACGGTCGAGGGCGAGTTCGAGTCCTGGTCCGCTCTGGCGCCGACACTCACGCCGCTGCTCGCGGACCAAGTGGGGGCTCTGTTCCTCCCGTGGGGCGCCGCCAACGCCGCCGCCATCGGGGCAGGCGAGGCGGAGTTCACGGTGTCGCTCAAGGGCAACGACTGGACGCAGAAGCCGCAGAAGTACCACGCGCGGTCGCTGGCGGCACTCAAGGCAAAGTACGGGGCCGCGAAGGACGCGCCTGGCTTGCGCGACGTCCTGGACGAGACCGGCTGCCTCGAAGTGCTGGAAGCCTGAAGGCGTCGTCTACGACGCGCCGGCGAGCTTCTCCCTGGCGCGCTCGATGAACTGCACCATGACGTCGGAGGTCTGCGCCCCGGGGAGCATGAAGCCACCGCCCAGCATGTAGCAGGGGACGCTTACGACGCCGATCTCGAACGCACTCCGGATGCGGGTGCGCATCTCCTCCTCGTCCGCACGGTCGTCGAGGTACGCCCGCGCCGCATCCGCATTGAGGCCCGCTTCCACCGCCGCTTCGCAGAGCGTGTCGAGATCGCCGACGTCGCGCCCGTCGCAGAAGTAGAACCGGAAGAGCACTTCCGCCAGCGCGTGCTGGACGCCCGCGCCCGCGACCTGCTCGGCGTGGTCGAGCAGGCGGTGCGCCGTCAGCGTGTTCGGCATGCGGCCGATACCGCCGTAGTCGAAGACGATCCCGACGTCCTCGCCTTCCTCCACGATGCGCCCCGGCGCGCGGGCGCGATCCGCCCGGGCCCCGTAGCGGCGCGCGAGATACTCGTCGCGGTCCATGCCGGTCGCCGGCAGGTTCGGGTAGAGCTGGTACGGCCGCCACGCCACTTCCACACCCTCCCCCGCCGGAGTGGCGAGCGCTCCGTCGAGACGCCGCTTGCCGATGTAGCACCAGGGGCAGACGACATCGGAATAGATTTCGATCAGCATGTGTCCCATGATAGCGGCCCCGCGGGCGCGTTGCCCCGGACACCCCAACCGTCCCGATGAGGAGGACCTCATGGCCATCCAACTGCGGCAGATCGCCCTGGTCGCGCGCGAACTCAAGCCTGTCATCGACGACCTCTGTGGCGTCTTCGGCATCAAGCCGTGTTTCGTCGATGAGGGCGTGGGGGTGTTCGGGCTCGAGAACACGCTCATGCCGGTGGGGCGGAATTTCCTCGAGGTGGTCGCCCCGGTGGAGGAGAACACCGCCGGCGGGCGGTACCTCGACCGGCGTGGCGGCGACGGCGGCTACATGGTGATTTGCCAGGGCGGGGACCTGGAAACGCAGCAGGCCGTCCGCCAGCGCGCGCTCGACGCCGGCGTCCGCATTGCCATGGAGTCCGAGCGCGAGAACCACAACATCTGCCAGCTCCATCCGCGCGACATGATCGCCTCGTTCCTCGAGATCGACTGGGACAGCACCAACGACTTCGACGGCAACTGGAATCCTGCCGGCGGCACGGGCTGGGAGGACCAGGTCACGCAGGACGTGACGCACGACTTCGCCGGCGTCGAGCTGCAGGGCGTCGATCCGGTGGAGATCGCCGAACTGTGGGGCAAGGTGACGGACTTGCCGGTCGAACGCGACGGCGCCGTCCTCTCGCTCGAACTGAACAACGCGACGATCCGCTTCGTCGAGGCGACCGACGGCCGGGGTCCCGGGCTTGGCGGCGTGGATCTCGCGGTGAACGACCGCGCTCATATCCTGGCCGCGGCGAAGGAGCGCGGGTGTTACGTGTCGGACGACCAGGTGGACGTGTGCGGGGTGCGCTGGTACCTGAAGGACGCGGACTGACGCGACCCAGTTGATTGGCTACTCGTGGCCCCGCGAGCGGCTCACGCCACCCAGGTCACCCGCCCGGCTCAACCATGTGGCTGTCGTGCCGCGCCGACCCTGACCGAGCCCTACCGCCTGCATCAGTAGCGCCACCTGCGGCCGAGTCCCCTGTGTCCGTTGGGCCAAACCGTATCTCGACGGTCCGCAGGCGGTCGTCGAGGCGTCCGATCGCCGCACGCAACCGGTCTTCCATGCGTCCAACCGCCTCGCGCAACTCCCGTGTCTCGCTCCGGAGCTCCGTGGTCTGGTGCCTGATCTCGGCGCGGACATCGCTCCATGTGGCGAGCGTCAGGCCAGCAAGGGTCACTCCGATCGCCAACATGCCGATCAGCTCGTTGCTCACTCCCCTGCGAGCCTGGTCGGCTCCCCGATGTGACTCCTTCACGCGGCGCGCTCCTGTCCCGGATCCGATGCGCAAGGCCACCATAACGCGAAGGTCGGTGACGGAAAAGCGCCCATCACGCACCCGGCGCGTGCGTCTTCCACCAGCCAGCGTGTGCGACTGTGACTCGTCGCGCGTGCCGCGCAGTCACGCCCTGCGCCGCTCGTTCTCCCGCAACGCCTTCTTCCGGACACGGATCGACTGTGGCGTCACCTCCACCAACTCATCCGCGTCGATGAACTCGAGCGCCTGCTCGAGCGAGAACACGACCGGCGGCGTCAGCAGGATGTTCTCGTCGCTGGCCGCCGCCCGGATGTTCGTGAGCTTCTTCTCCTTGAGCGGGTTCACCGTCAGGTCGTTCGAGCGGCTGTGGATCCCGACCACCATGCCTTCGTACACCTCGGTGCCCGGGCCCACCAGCAGGCGGCCCCGGTTCTGCAGGTTGAAGAGCGCGTAACCCACCGCCTTGCCCGTCGCCTTCGAGATCAGGACGCCGGACCTGCGGCCGGTCTCGAGGCCGGGCGGCACGCGGTCGTATCCCGCCGACGAGAACGTCATGACGCCGGTTCCCGACGTGAACGACGCGAACTCGTTGCGAAACCCCATCAGCGCCCGCGTCGACACCTTGCAGGTCAGCCGCACGCGACCCTGGCCGTCGTGGTCGACGTCGACGAGTTCCCCCTTGCGCTCGCCCAAGGCCTCCATCAGCGGTCCCTGGTGCTCTGCGTCGATCTCGAAGACCACCGACTCGAAGGGCTCGAGACGCACGCCGTCCCGCTCGCGGGCGATGACCGTCGGCTGCGACACGGCCACCTCGTAGCCCTCGCGGCGCATGGTCTCGATCAGGACGGAGAGGTGCAGTTCGCCCCGGCCCGACACCTCGAAGCAGTCCGGTTCCGCCGTCCGGCGCACGCGCAACGCGACGTTGTGGGACGCCTCCCGGAACAGGCGCTCCTCGATCTGCCGCCCCGTCAGGTACTTGCCCTCGCGTCCCGCGAAGGGGCTCGTGTTGACGCGGAACGTCATGGTCAGCGTCGGTTCGTCGACCGAGAGCGGCGGCAGCGCCTCCGGCGTGTTGGCGTCGCAGATCGTGTCCGACACGCCGACGTCATCGACCCCGGTGATGCAGACGATGTCGCCCGCCCGCGCACAGGGCAGTTCCACCCGCTCGAGACCCCGACTCGCGAGGACCGACAGCACGCGCCCCTTGCGCACTTCCCCCGAGGCGCTGACGACCGAGACCGGCGTCCTGGGCGGCAGGGCGCCGCGCCGGACGCGGCCGATCCCGATGACCCCCACGTAGCTCGAGTAGTCGAGGGTGCTCACCTGCATCTGGAACGGTCCCTCGAGGTCGGCCCGCGGCGGCGGCACATGCGAGACCACGAGGTCGAGGAGCGGGGTCATGTCCGCGGCCGGGGCATCCGGATCGAGCCCCGCGAGGCCGAGCGTCGCCGACGTGAAGACGGTGGGGAAGTCGAGCTGCGCCTCGCTCGCCCCGAGCCGGTCGAACAGGTCGAACACCTGGTCCACCACCCGGTGCGGCGCGGCGCCGTCACGGTCGATCTTGTTGACGACGAGGATCGGCGCGAGCCCGGCGGCGAAGGCCTTCTGCGTGACGAACCGGGTCTGCGGCATCGGGCCCTCGACGGCGTCGACGACGAGGAGGACCGCATCGACCATCGAGAGGATCCGCTCGACCTCGCCGCCGAAGTCCGCATGGCCGGGCGTATCGACGATGTTGATGCGGCAGCCGTCGTACTCGACAGCCGTCGTCTTCGAGAGGATCGTGATGCCGCGCTCCCGCTCGAGTTCGTTGCTGTCGAGCGCCCGCTCGGCGATCTGCGTGCGCGCGTCGGCCGCCGTCTGCTGCAGCAGCCGGTCCACGAGAGTGGTCTTGCCGTGGTCCACATGGGCCACGATGGCGACGTTGCGAATCTGCATGGCGCGCGGAGTTTAGCCGAGGATGCCAGTCCGTCTGGTGGCGCTAACGCAACAGCGCTTGCGTCGCGCGCCACATCTTGTCGAAGGACGGCGACCGTCGACGCGCCAAGGCCATGTCGAATCGCGCAGACAAGGCGGCCTGGTCGGCGGTCGGACGGTACGAACCGCTCATCCTCGCACCGAGCCACTCCTTTGCGCCTCCGACGGACTCCGGGGCGGGCGGCGCCGACAACCCTGGCAGGATCCCCCGCGTGCCGCAGATGGACTCGATCGAGGCGAGAAACCATGCCTCGTATTCGTGTTTGGCCAACGCGACTTCGACGCGGCGGTCCGGCACTGCTCCTCGCGCGCGCTCGAGCAGGCTGGGGCCCAACTCCGCCGGGCAGTCGTCGTCCGCATCCAGCAGGATAAGGACACACCCGTCCTCGCCTCCGAGGTGCGCGGCCAAACGCGAGTAGCGTTCCAGTTCCCCCTGTTTCACGATGCGTTGACGTGGCACCCGTATCGACCGTAGCACCGCCGGGGATTCCTCGACAGGTGCGATCTCGGACGCGATACGGCGTATCAACACGGGGACGGCTTCGACCTCACCGTCGCCTTCGACTATGGCAACAACCTTCACGAACGGTCGCGCGGCGTGCCGAACAATCTAAGCTGGTTGGGTACCGCGAGATCAGGGTCCGGGGTGAGGTGGCCCAGGCGCAGCAATTCCCCCGCACTGACCAGTTGCTCCTTCAGCGCCGCCCTGCCCGTTTGGTCGATCGGAGCAAGTCGTGTTTCACCATCGGCAGCCGAGACAGCCACGATGGAGTCGCCAAATATGGAGGGCCGATCCAGGAGGTCCGCGCTGTGGCTGGTCAACACCACTTGAACGTGCTCGCTTGCCTCGCCGAGGACATCCGTCAGAACGCCCGCCGCAGCCGGGTGCAACGCGCTCTCAGGCTCCTCAATCCCAACCAGCTTCGCGTTTCCCGGCTCGCCTTCGAAACCCTGGAAGAGCGCGACGAGTACGCCAAGCACTCGTAGCGTGCCATCCGAGACGTTCTCCGCCAGGAACCGCCACGGATGCTCGTCGCCCCGGACCTGTTGCCGGAACTCCAGCGTCAGCTTCGGGCCGATCACCTTGGGTTCCGTTCCAACCGTCCCCGGGACCACCTTCGAGAGATACTCTACGACCCTGCCGGCGCTCTCAGGTGCCCTCGACTTGAGGCTGCTGAGGACGCTCGCGATGTTGCTGCCATCTCGCTTCAGCAGGTCACCCGGGTCGGGCGGCTGCAGTTCCCGAATCTGCTCCGGGTGGAAGTTGTAGAAACCCATTCCGGCCAAGGCGTCGTAGATGGGCCGGAACTCGGGGTAACCGGCCACTTGCATGAGATAGAGCCTGTCGGCGCCAACGCCGGGCGGATGGCTCAGCGACCCCGTGGCGACGCCGTCCTCCACGCGAAACCAGTGCTCTTGCGTCCAGTCGAGCCCGTAGCATACGCACTCTTCCTTGCGCACCGCGTAGCGACCCTTCGGCTTGGCCCCCACCTCAAAGGCGTAGAAACCCATCGTCTCCGGAAGTCGGAACTCAAGTCGCACTCCGAAGCGATTGGGATGGCCTCGAGAGCGCCGTCGCACCTCGCTTATGCCGCCGCGCTCGCGCAGGGCGTGGTCCAGGGAGAAACGCAGCGCCTGGGCCGTGAAGCGCAGGGCGTCCAGAAAGTTGCTCTTGCCAGCACCGTTGGGTCCGACGAGGATCGAGAGCGGCTGGAGGGCGACGTCGCAGGCCGCGATGCTCTTGTAGTTGCGTAACGCGACTCGCGTGATCAACCTGGTGTCGCTATCTGTCATGGCAGGCGTGCGCCCGAAGTCCGCCTTCCCCGCGAGCCAACTGGTCCAAGTGTCTCACGCTCCCACCAAGCTGCGTACCTTGTCCAACCTTCCGAACGGGCGATGGCCATTGGCCCATCCCGCGACGCTCACCGCGGTGCCGCAGGCAAGACGCGCCGTAGGCTGGCCGTCAGCCGTACGCCACGAAATTCAGCTTGTTGCCGTCGAGGTCGCGGAAGTAGCCCGCGTGGAAGCCCTCCCCGCGCGGCCCCGGCGCGCCTTCGTCCGTGGCGCCGAGTTCGAGCGCCTTCGCATGCAGCCGCGCGACGGCTTCCGGCGACCCCGCCTGCAGGGCCACCATCATGCCGTTGCCCACGGTGGCCGCATTGCCGTCGTACGGTCTCATGACGAGGACCATGGGCTGATCCATGCCGGTCCCGTACCCCACCGCGCCGCCCTCCTCCATGAGTCGGCCGACCCCCATCTCCGCGAACAGGGCGTCGTAGAACGCGGTGGCGCGGTCGATATCGTTGGTGCCAACAGTGACATATCCGATCATGGGTCCGTTCCGGTGGTGCGAGTGGGGCGCGAAGCATGCCCGAATCTTGCGCGGGTCGAAAGCGCGACCCCATCGGCCGCCTGCCAAGCTCGAAACGCCAAGACCACGGACGCCACGCCATGCCATCCCATCCCGAAGTCCGACGCGCCCGGCTCCCGGAACCGTACGGCCTCCCGAAGGACTCGCCGACGCTCTCCTGGGAATCGGTGGAGGCCCGTTTCAAGGCAGCCCTCCACTACTGGATCTCCACCGCGGACACCGAGGGAACTCCGCTCGCGCGCCCCATCGACGCCGTCTGGCTCGACGGCGCGCTCTACTTCGGCGGGCACGAGGACGCGCGCTGGCAACGCAACCTGCGGGCGAACCCCCGCGCGTGCGTGACGCTCGAAGACGCCGAGAACGTCGTGATCCTCGAGGGCGTGGTCGAGCATTTCGTCCCCGAGGAAGCCTTCGCCCTCTCCATGGGCGACGCCGCGAACGAGAAGTACGAGTTCGGCGGCAACGCGGCCGAACTCTATCGCGCCGGCGCCTGCTGTTTCCGGCCGACGGCCGGCCACGCCTGGACCCTGCTCTACAAGGACGCGACCCGGTTCCGCTTCGAGTCCTGACCCGCGCCGGGTAACATCGCGCCTCACCCAACCGGGGCGGACGGAGGCAACCATGGAGACGAGCGCGCGGCAGGCCGGATTCGACGAGGCGCGGCTCGGGCGCATTACCGACCACCTCCGGCAGCACTACATCGACCCCGGCAAGATCGCCGGATGCCAGGTCGTGGTGGCGCGGCACGGGCACGTCGCCTACCACGCCGTCCTCGGTCTGCGCGTCCTCGAGCGGGGCCTGCCGCTCGAGGACGACACGATCTTCCGCATCTACTCGATGACGAAGCCGATCACGTCCGTCGCGCTCATGCAGCTCTACGAGCGGGGGATGTTCCAGCTCAACGACCCCGTCCACCGGGTCATCCCCGGGTGGCGCGACCACCGGGTCTACGTGGCGGGCGAAGGCGAGCGCATCGAGACCCGTGCGCCCGAGAGCCCGATGACGTTCCGCCACGTCCTGGGCCACACGGCAGGCCTTTCCTACGGCACGACGAACCACCCCGTGGACAAGCTCTACCGCGCCGTCGGCGCACACCGCGAGCAGGGCGAGACCCTGCAGACGTTCGTCGACAAGCTGGCCGAGGTGCCGCTCCACTACACGCCCGGCGAGCGCTGGATGTACTCCTACGCCACCGACGTCTGCGGCCACCTCGTCGAGGCCCTCTCCGGCATGCCCCTCGACCGCTACTTCGCGGAGCACCTCTTCGAGCCCCTCGGCATGACGGACACCGCGTTCAGCGTCGCGTCCGACAAGGTCGACCGCTTCGCGGCGAACTACGAGCGAGGTCCGGACAAAACGCTCAAGCTGCTCGACGACCCGCAGGCCAGCGCGTACCGGGCGCACCCGACCTTCTTCTCGGGCGGCGGAGGGCTGACCGGGACGACAGCGGACTACCTGCGCTTCTGCGAGATGCTGCGCCGGGGCGGCGAACTCGACGGCGAACGGATCCTCGGTCCCCGAACGCTCCGGCTGATGACGCGCAACCACCTCGCCGGCGGACGCGACCTCACGCAGATGGCGGAAGGAGCGTTCTCCGAGACGGCGTACAAGGGCGTGGGTTTCGGGCTCGGCTTCGCCATGACCCTGTCCGAAGTCGGCGCGGGGACGCTCGGCGCCGGCGACTTCTACTGGGGCGGCGCCGCCTCGACCATCTTCTGGGTGGACCCGGTCGAAGACCTCTCCGCCGTCTTCATGACGCAGCTCATGCCGTCCGCGACGTTCAACTTCCGCGGGCAACTCAAGAACATCGTCTACTCGGCGATCGTCGACTGACGACCCAGCACACGGGAGACCATTCATGACAGAGGCAGTCCCTGGCGGGAGCGCGGACCTTGCGGCCGGTCCCGTCGTTCTCGCGAACGGCATCGAAGGTGAGTCGATTCGCGTTCCCACCGCGAACCCGACGGGGTTCCACCAGGCGATCTCGGATCCGGACGCGATGCCGGCGACGGAGATCCTCGGCATGTTGTTCCCGCCCTTTGGTCCAGAACGGTCCGACGGGCCCTGGCCGGTCGCGATCATCGTGCCCGGCAGCCTCGGCGTGGCGCCTTCGCACGTCGCCAAGGCGGACTACCTCACGGACGCCGGCATCGCGTGCTGCGTCATCGACCCGTTCGGCACGCGGGGCGTCATCTCGACCGTTGCGAATCAGGCCCAGTACACGTTCGCGGCGAGCGCCTGGGACGTGCTTGCCACGGCGAACGTGCTCGCCGCGCGGGAGGACCTCGACGCCACCCGCATCGGCGCCCAGGGGCACAGCCGGGGCGGTGCCGCCGTGCTGTCCGCCGCGTGCATGGCGCCGTTGCTCGGCCGGCAGCGCGCGCCGTCACTGCGCGCCGTCTATGCCGCCTATCCCTGGTCGGGCATGCAGTTCGAACGGCCCTACGCGGGGGACACGATCGTGCGCTCCGTGATCGGGGAGCGCGACGAGTGGTGCCTCCCGCAGCAGGTGCAGGCCCACATGCACGCGATGCGGCTGATCGGCTGCGACGCCAGCTTCCGGCTCTTCGCCGAAGCACAGCACAGCTTCGACCGCGACACGGCGGTCGAACTCGTCCCGGACGCGTCCATCGCGCCGGGCGCGCCGACCATCTACATCCGCGACGACGGCGCGCTGGTGCACCCCCTCACCGGGGAGGCGGACCCCGCCCTGAGCGAACTGGACGTGATGCGCTACAGCGTGAAATCAGGCCACGGACGCCGCGGAGCGCGCATCGGCACCGCCGGGGACCAGGCGCGGGCGTTCCACGACGACATGATGGGGTTTTGGCGCGCCGCACTCCTCGAGCCTCCCCGGTCCGCATCATGAGCGACCCGCCCAAGGTCCGGACCTGCCTCTGGCTCGATCGCGAAGCCCTGCCGGCAGCCGAGTTCTACTGCTCGCTGCTCGCCGACAGCCGCATCGACCGCGTCGACCGCCACCCGGAAGGCCACGAGATGGGCGAGCCCGGCACCGTGCTCTCGGTCGACTTCGCGCTCGCGGGCACTCCCTACCTCGCCATCAACGGCGGCACGCATTTCACGCTGGACGAGGCCGTGTCCGTCTTCGTCGCCACGGAGGACCAGGCGGAGACCGACCGGCTGTGGGAAGCGCTGATCGCCGACGGCGGCGTCGAGGGTCAGTGCGGCTGGCTGACGGACCGGTTTGGCCTTTCCTGGCAGATCGTGCCGGCGCGGGCGCTCGAACTGATGCGGGGACCCGGGGCCGCAGCGGTCTGGAAGGTCCTCCAGCACATGCGCAGGATCGACCTCGCCGCACGCGAGGCTGCGGCCAACGCCGTGGCCGAAGGGGCATGAGGAACGGCAAGCCCGGTCACGGCGCTTTCAATCCTCCGGGCGCTTCCTGAAGTCTCCCCCCAGCGCGACCCGCCGGACGGCGGCCGTGTCCGTCGGCTGGTGCCCCACGTCGTGCGCCGGCGCGGGAACGTCCTGCACGTGGTTCGTGAGCCGGCCGAGGCCGGTGACCTCGACCTCCACGACATCGCCAGCGCGCATGGGCCGCGAGTTCGCCGGCGTGCCGGTCAGGACGACATCGCCCGGCGACAGCGTGATGTGTCGGCAGAGATCCGCGAGTTGGTAGTCGATGCCGAACACCATCTCCGCGACGGCGCCCTCCTGGACCACCTCCCCGTTCACGTGCGTGCGGACCGTCGACTCGCGGACGTCCACGCCGCGGACGATCCCGGGCCCGACCGGACAGAACCCGTCCATGCCCTTGACCCGCGTCATACCGCCGGCGTCCGTGTCGCGAAAGTCGTGGAGCCCCACGTCGTTGGCGGGCGCGAACCCCGCGACGTGCTCCCACACGTCGGCGATGGCGACGTTCTTCATCGTGCGGCCGACGATCGCGGCGATCTCGCCTTCGTAGTTCAGGTACCGGCAGTTGGCCGGCCGGTTCAGCGCCCCGCGGTGGCTGTTGAGCGCGCTGACCGGCTTCTGGAAGAACGTGGGCGTGACGAGTTCAGGCGCCCGGAACTCGACCCGCCGCGACTCGTAGTTGAGGTGAATGCAGAGGATCTTGGTCGGCTCGCATGGCGGGAGGTAGGTCGTCTCCGCCTCGGGCACCGTGCGTCCGTCCATCAAGCGCAGGGACGCTCCGTCCACGGTAGTCCACTCCGGCCGCCCCTCGTGCAGGATGCGGCGCCGCTCGAAGCGCTCGCCTTCCAGTACGTTCACGTCTCGTGCGCCCGGCCCTACCGCTCGGCGCGGTATGTATCGCGCGTGTAGTACTCCGACTGGTGGGTCGCCGGCCGGCCGCCCCAGCCGATCTCGACCTGGAATCCCGAGGGACTCCGGAAGTAGAAGGAGAACGTCTGGTCGTTGGCGTGCCTGCCGAGCGGCACCGTGATCGGGTACTGGCTCTTGGTCACCAGGTCGTGGGCCAGGAGCACGTCGTCCAGGTGGTCCACCTGGAACATGATGTGATGGATGCGCTTGCCGCCCGTCGGCACGCCGAAGGCGAAGGTGTGGTCCCGCGAGTTGGCGTGCATGAACAGGAACTCCAGCGTGTTCCCGTCCGGCATCGGCATCCTGTATTCCAGGCTCCCGCGCATGCCCAGGTTGCGGTAGAAGTCGTAGGTCGCGTCCAGGCCCGCGTGATTGAGCAGCACATGCCCGACGCCGCCGTCGCCGGTCACGAAGCGGGTGAACATGGGCCGGCCGGGGTGGAACGGGCGATGCGCCTCCACCCGCGGACCGTGGAATAGCTCTATCGGGATGCCCGCCGGGTCCTCGAGCGTCAGGAACTCGAGGACGTGTCGCTCCCTGGCGAGATCCTCCGCGGCGACCTCGTACGGAACGCCCAGGTCCGACAGGTGCGTCTGCATCGCCGCGAACTCCGCCGGGCCCGCGACCCGCACGCCCATGCCGATCAGGTCGTCCGTGCCGTCCTCCTCGAGGACGACCCGATGATGCCACTGGTCGCTGCGCAGGTAGAGCCGTCCGGGTTCGCTGTCGTCGCCGATCTCGAGGCCCACGAGGTCCGTGGCGAACGCGCTCCACTCCCCGAGGCTCGAAACGCCGAACCGTACGTAGCCGAGTTCCGTGATCGCGGTCATGGGTCGCCTCCTGTTCGATGCGTCGGCCATGATAGCTTCCCGGCGGTCCGTTGCCGCTCAAGGCCGCACCATGCCGAGACGACCCGAGAACCTGCACGAGCGCTACCACGCCCACATCTACTTCGACGAGTCCACCGAGGACCAGGCGCGCGCCCTGTGCATCGATGCCTGGCAACAGTGCCACGTGGGTCTCGGCCGCTTCCACCGGCGTCCCGTCGGACCGCACCCGCGATGGAGCTGTCAGCTCAGCTTCGACGCCGACGAGTTCGACCGGTTGATTCCGTGGCTGGACGAGCACCGGGACGGCCTCGACATCCTGGTCCATCCACTGACGGACGATGCGCTCGAGGAGCACACGTCCCTGGCCGGCTGGCTGGGGAACGAGGTGGCCCTCGCGGTCGATGTCTTCGAACCTGACTCGGACGAGTCCTCGCCCGGGGATACATGAAGCTCGGGGAGTTCCTCGTGTGGCCACTGGCCGTGCTGGCGCTCGCCACCACCACGGCCTCGCCCGCGGAGCACCCTTGCGCCGACCCCGCGTACCGCCACGGCGTCTCCTACCTGGCACCGTTGCGTTACGGACCGGACTTCACCCACTTCGCGTACACGAACCCCGAGGCGCCCAAGGGCGGCACGATGCGCATCGCGAGAATGGGCACGTTCGACAACTACAACGGCATCGTCGAGATCGGCCGCATCCCGGACGGCTACGGCATCACGGAGGGCTTCGTCTACGACAGGCTGCTCGACGCGAGCCTCGACGAACCGGCGGCCGCGTACGTGCGCCTCGCCGACGGCGTCGCGGTCGAGCGTGACTTCCGTTGGACAGCCTTCCGGATCCGGGAAGGGGCGCGCTGGCACGACGGGCGGCCCGTCACGCGCGAGGATGTGCTCTACACCTTCGACGCCATCCGTGAGCACGGTCGAGTGGAGTTGCAGACGGCGCTGGCCGACCTGGACCGCATCGTCCCCTTCGGCGACCGAGAGCTCTGCTTCGTCACCCGCGCGGGCCGGGCGCCGAACCCGATCCTGCCGTTCGTCTACGGCGCCATGGGCATCCTGCCGCGGCACCACTGGATGGCCCACGACATCAGCAAGACCACGACCGAACCGCCGCCCGGCAGCGGGCCCTATCGCGCCGAGGAGGCCAACTTCGGCCGCACGTTGACCTTCCGCCGCGTCGACGACTACTGGGGCCGCGACCTGCCGGTCAACCGGGGCCGATTCAACTTCGATCGCCTGAAGTACGACTACTTCCGCGACGAGAACATCATGCTCGAAGCGCAGAAGGCGGACGTGGTGGACGTGCGCCAGGAACTTACCGCCAAGAACTGGGCAACGGCTGAGTTCCCCGCGGCGGAAAAGGGCCTCGTCAAGGCGGAGCTGCGCAAGGGAACGCGCGTCTGGGGCCTGTGGTGGCCGGTCTACTGGAACCTCGACCAGCCGCGCTTCCGCGACATCCGCGTGCGCGAGGCCCTGTGGCTGCTCTACGACTTCAACTACGTCAATCGCGTCTACTTCCACGGGTTCTTCAACCGGGGCGTGAGCCTCTTCCAGAACTCCGCCATGGCGCACACCGGCCGGCCCTCCGCGCGCGAACTCGCCTTGCTTGAGCCGTGGCGAGGACAGGTCCCCGAGCGGGTGTTCACCGAACCTTTCCGCCATCCCGAGAGTGATGGCTACGGTTTCAGCCGGGCGGGCACGGAACGCGCGCTCCGGCTCTTCGACGAGGCCGGCTGGCACGTCCGGGGAGGCAGGATGGTGCACAAGGACACGCGCGAGCGTTTCCGGGTCGACTTTATCTTCGTCCTCACCTCGAGCGCCCGCGCGATCATGCCGTTCGCCGCGCGGCTGGACCAGATCGGCATCGCGACGACGGTACGCCTGCTGGACGTCTCGCACTGGCTCCATCGCGGCCGTGCGGGATCCTTCGACGCCACCAGCGTGGGTTTCGTGCCGAGCTACATGCCAGGGCCGGAACTCGAGGCCCGCTTCGGCAGCGCGAGCGCCGACCTCGGCTACGGGGCGAACTGGGGCAGGACCAGGGATCCGGCCGTGGACAGCCTGACCGAGGCCATAAAACGCGCGCGCAACGCCGAAGAACTCTTCGCCGCCACCCGGGCGCTCGACCGCGTGCTGATGTGGAACTTCTACCTCCTCCCGGGACCGTCGACGCCCGGGATGCGCCTGATGTACTGGGACCGCTTCGGCGAGGTGCGCAACGACGAACTCTCCTGGGTGCCGTACGTGGAGACCTGGTGGTGGGACGAGCGGAAGGCGGCGCGGGTCAGCGCGGGGATTGCGGCGCTCGAGGACTGATGGCGGCGTCGGGCTTAAATTCGGGACGGCCACAAGGGAGGGGCACATGGCCGAGGGCTCGCCATATCGCGCTCACCCCATAGGGTCCGCGCCGTTCAACATCGTCCTCGCGGCGTGCTACGGCACGCTCGCTCTCGTCTACCTGATTACCGCGCAGCTCCCGTTCGACGTGGCGGGTTACGTGATTGGCAGGGATTTCATCAACGTCTGGACAGCCGGCCACCACCTCTCGGCGGCGGGCCATGCCGCAGAGCTCTTCGACTACACCACCTACCGCCCGCTGCAGGAAGCGCTGTTCGGTCGGGATCTGCCGGCCCACAACCGGTCCTATCCGCCCCATTTTCTGCTGATCGCCGCGCCGTTCGGATGGTTTCCCTACTTTCCGTCCTTGGTACTGTGGTCTACCGTCACCGTCGGCGCGTACTTGCTGATCGTACCCCGCGGATCGCGCATCGCGTTGCCCCTCGCGCCGGCGACCTTCGCCAATCTGTTTTTCGGCCAGACCGGTTGTCTGGTCGCGGCACTGTTGGTCGGCGGGCTCGGGTTGCTGGACAGACGGCCCATCCTCGCCGGTGTCCTGTTCGGTCTCGCGTCGATGAAGCCTCACCTGGGGATTCTGATACCGGTCGCCTTGGTCGCGGCCAGCGCATGGCGCTCCATCGCCAGCGCGGCCGTCACCGTGCTCGCCCTGGTAGTTCTCAGCGGACAACTGTTCGGTTGGGAGACCTGGCACGCCTTTTTCACAACGACGGCGTCGTCCCAGACCCGGATTCTGGAACAGGGCACCGGGTTGTTCACATGGATGATGCCGTCGGCATTCATGGGAGCCCGCCTCATCGGACTAGAGACCGGATACGCCTACCTCGCGCAAGTCCCGTTCGGATTGCTTGCCGCCGGTGCCACGTGGTGGGCATTCCGGGTCCATGGTACGGAACGGATGGCCATTGCGGTTCTGCTGTTCTCGACCGTCATCGCGACGCCGTATATCCACAGCTACGACCTGACACTTGTCAGCCCCGCCGTGCTCCTCCTGCTCCGCCACGGTGGCAACGACGGATTCAGACCCGGCGAAACACCCATCTGGCTGATTGTGTGGCTTCTGCCACTCCTGGTTGTAACTCTCAACCGGTTCAGCCTGCCCGTGGGATGTCTCATTCTCGCCGTTGCGCTCGCGCTCGTCGTCGCGCGTCTGCGTGATCGGGAGCGCGGACTATAGCCGCGCATCGTCGTTCGCATCCGGTGCCGGAGTGGCCTCCCCTACCGCCCCGTGAACCGAGCCTCCCGCTTCTCCAGGAACGCCCGCACGCCCTCGTGGTGGTCCTCGCTGCGGAAGCACGCCTGCAGCGCCTTGAAGCTCTCCGGGATGTGTTCCTCGACGCTGCGCGAGAACCCCTCGTAGACCAGTTCCTTCGTCAGGCGGTGCGAAAACGGCGAGCCGCGCAGGATGGCGTCCGCCAGTTCGCGCGTCCGGTCCGCGAGGTCTTCCGGCGCCACGACATCGTGGGCGTAGCCGATCTCCTTGGCTTCGTCGGCGAGGAGAAATCGGCCCGTGTAAAGCAGCTCCAGCGCTCTCGGCACGCCGATCAGGCGCGGCAGCAGCCAGCTCCCGGCGCCCGTGTCCGGCACGAGGCCGCGTTGCGCGAAGATCCACGAGATCCGCGCCCGGGTGCTCAGGATGCGGATGTCCGCGTGGCTCGTGAACTCCGCGCCCATGCCGACGGCGAAGCCGTCGACGGCGCACACCGTGGGTTTCGGGCAGGACGCCAGCGTCCACCAGTCGATCCCCGGTTTCCGGCCCGTCGCCGTGCCTTCGCGTGCTTCGGGCGACTGCTCGTCGAGGTCCGAGAGGTCCGTTCCGGCACAGAAGCTCCCGCCGGCGCCGGTGACCACCAGAACGTGTACCGCATCATCGCCGCTGGCCTCCCGGATGAGACGGCCGTACTCGGCGTTCATCGCGTGGGTCATGGCGTTGCGGCGCTCCGGACGGTCGATCGTGATGGTGGCGACGCGGTCTTCCACCACGTAGCGGATGTTGTCGTGACTCATGGTGCCTCCGGCCCCGTGTGGACATGCGAACAAGACGCCGCACGGCGGCATGGTACCGACGCCTTCCCGCAGTCGCCACGACCGCGGTCCATCCGGCCGGCGTGGGCGGGGACGGCGTACAATCGGCGCACGGGAGGCGCCGTCGATGACCAGGCCGGAGCGGTCGATCACGCTTGAGAAGTTCGTCGCCGACACCGGCGATCGGGACCGTTCGGAGGTGTTCGCCGGGCGAGTGGCCGAACTGGACTGGCTGCGCAAGCAGGTCGCGACGATGCGCGCCATGTGGGAGGACTTCGGGCGGGCGCAGGGTTCGATCCGAACCGTCACCGGTTGCCCCGGCATCGGCAAGACGGCGCTGCTGCGACGGTTCGCCGACGAATGCGGGGATGACCCCTTGATCGTGGAACCGACGCTCGACGACCTGCTGTCGGTCGACGCGCTCAGCGAACGCGCCCGGGCACAGGTCGCGCCGGCGTTGAAGGACGTGTCCGCCGCTGTACTCGGCAGCTTCAAGCTCGACGCCGCGGGACGTTTCCTGGGCGAACTCGCGGAGCGTCACGGAATCAGACGCTCCGGCATCCTGCTGCTCCTTGACGAGGCGCAGCAAGTCACGGAGGACCGCCACGGATCGGTTATCCATTTCCTGCACACCGGCTCGCAGGGCCAGCCGATCTTTCCCGTGTTCTTCGGTCTGGACGATACGCGCGACTCACTCGAGCGGGCGGGCGCGTCGCGCGTCCCGCCGGAGAATCGGCTCCGCCTGGAGGTCATGGACCGCGCCGACAGCGAGGCCGTGCTGCGCAACTTCGAGCGGACGTTCGGCGTGCACACGCCGCGCACCCTCGCCGAACGCCTGCTCGCCGACAGCCAGGGCTTCCCGCAGCACCTGAACTCGGCGTTGCGATCGCTGGGCGAAGAATGGCTGCGGGCCGGGGGACGCGGCGACGGCCTGGACGCGGCGGCGGTTTCCGAGAAGGCGCGGGCACGTCGCGAGGCGTATTACGAGGGCCGCCTCAGCGGCTCGTTCGGGCGAAACACCCGCATAGCCGCCGCGGCCGCCGATCTGGCCGGGCGTTCCGACGTGGCCCAGGAGGCGTTGATCGAGATGCTGGTCAGCAAGTTCGTCGATACCCTCGGATGGGCGCCCGGACCCGCCACCGACCAGGCGGCGGAGGACTTTTTCCGCACGATCGTGCGTCGGGGCCTCCTCGCGCCAGACGCCGAGGGGCTCTACCGTTCGCCGATCCCGTCATTCCTGAGCTGGATCCGCGATAAGTACATCGACCGCGACCGCGCCGCTCCGACGCAAGACAGCGCTTCGCGGTAGCGCGCCGGTCGCCATCTGCCGATCCGTTCAGGGTCGGTGTAGCTACCTACTCGGCTTCCCCGACCGCCACCCGCCGCAGCCTCTCCGGCGTCATCGGCAGATCCCGCACGCGCAATCCCGTGGCCGCGAAGACCGCGTTGGCGAGCGCGCCGGACGCTGGGCCGACGGTCGCCTCGCCGGCGCCGAGCGGCTCGAACTCGGGGCGATCGAGCAGCACGGTTTTCACCTCCGGCACTTCGCTGAAGCGCAGGATCGGGTAGCGCTCCCAGTCGCGATTGGCGACGGCGCCGGTCTCGTCGAACTCCACGGCCTCCTTCAGGCACCAGGAGACGGCTTGGACCGCGCCGCCTTCAAGCTGGTTGCGCAGGCCGTCCGGATCGATGACGCGCCCCGCGTCGGCGGCGATCCAGAGGTTCTCGACCCGGACCAGCGCCCGTTCCCCGTCCACCGCGACCTCGGCCACCACCGCGGCGCAGCACTGGCGGTTCTTGTACCGCGCGATGCCCAGGCCACGCGGTCCGTCCAACCCACCGGCCAACTCGAGCACAGCGTCCAGCACGGCCAGCGCCCGGGGATCGTGCGCCAGGTGCCGACGACGAAACGCATCCGGCGCGGCGCCTGCCGCCAGCGCGAGCTCGTCCATGAACGACTCGATGGCGAACACGTTGCCCTGGGCGCCGAGCCCGCGCAGCGCGGACGTGCGGACCGGGGCGTCCGGGATGAAGTGCTTGGTCACGCGTGTGTCCGCGAAGCGGTAGATCGGCAGGGCGTTGCGGTGGATGCCGACCTCGGGCGCCAGCGCGGGTCGCGGGCGCGTCGGCGCGAACGGCTCCGTGATCCACCGGGCCGCCAGCAGGTCCACGCCCGGCGCGCGCGGATGCGGGCGGGCGACATGCGTGTAGCCGTAGACGTCATGCGTCCAGGTGGCGATCCGGCGTTGGGCGTCCAGGTCCGCCCCGAGCTCGACGTGCATGGGCGGGCCGAGCGGCTCGAAGGCGTGCTCGTCCTCCCGCGACCACCTCATCGAAACCCTGCGTCCCGGGACGGCGCGCGCGACCAGGGCGGCGTCGAGCGCCACGTCGTCGGCACCGTTGTGTCCGTAGCAGCCCGCTCCGGGGACGTGACGCATTTCGACGTCGGCCGCATCCATCCCGAAGACCCGGGCCAGGACCTGCCGCAAGGGCTCGACCCCCTGGCTTGCGCACTCGATGTACAGGCGTTCATTCGTCCAGTGGGCCATCGCGGCCGAGGGCCCGAGCGATCCGTGCATCAGGAACGGCCGCGTGTAGTGGGCGCGGTGTCGGGTCGCGGTGGGACGCCATTCGGTTTCGGTCGGCACGCCCTCGCGGAGCGGCAACGCCTCGGCCACCTGGCGGCGGTCGGCATCGATATACGGCGTCCGTGGGACGGTTCCCGTGCGTTCCCACCTTGCAGCGCCGGCCACGCGCTCGGCCAGGCGCACGGCTTCGTACTCGTCCGGGTGTGCGACGGCGACGAAGCTCCCGTCGACGACGAGAACGCCCGGTGCGTCGACTTCCATGTCGAGGCCCGTCAACCGGTGGTGCAGCGACGGCGGACGCACGGGCCGCGCGTGGAGTTCGGCCGACAGGTCTTGGACGAACGCCCCCGCCGTCGCCTTCCGCGCCACGTCCGAACGTCGGTGGCCTTCGCGTCCGACGAGCGCACGGAGTTGCGGCGGCTTCTCGGGAACGCGTTCGTCGATCTCCGCATCCAGTCCTTCGCGCGCCAGATCCCAGTAGTCGAGCCGTTCGTTCACGCCCGGCCCCGCGATCTCGCCGTCCCGGACTGTCAGGTTCGCGGGGGCCACGCCGAGCCGTTCCGACGCGCGTTCCAGGAGCATCTTGCGTGCCCACGCGCTCGCCTGCCGCAACGCGGCGCCGCTCGTCTCGATGGACATGGAGCCGGCCGTGACGCCTTCGTCCGGCGTGTATCCCGTGTGGCCGGAAAGCACGGAAACCCGTTCGAGCGCGACGTCCAGTTCGTCCGCGACGATGACGGCGAGCGCGGTCAGCAGTCCCTGGCCGATATCGACCTTGCCGGTCAGCGCCAGGACGCGTCCCGGTTCCGGAAAACGGATCCAGCGGGCCAAAGATGGTGTCGCGACCAGTCCTGGCGGCAACGGACCGTCGTCCCGGAGTACCTCGGGTCCCCCTTGCCCCGCGGCGCTCCGTCCGGGCGGCGGCTCGACGACACCGCTCCCGGCCAGCGCGACCAGCGCGCGCACGACGCGCGGGTGGCTGCCGCAACGGCATAGTTGTGGGTCGAGCGCGTGCGCGATCGCGGCGGGTTCCGGTCGGGGGTCCTTCCGGAACAGGGCTTCCGCCGCGACGATGATGCCGGGGAGGCAAAAGCCGCACTGGGTCGCGTTGGCCTCCACGAGGGCACGGCGGACAGGCGTGTCGAGCCCCGCCGCCGTCTCGACGTGGCGGTCCCCTACCGCGCTGCTCGGAAGAGTGCAGGAGTAGACCGGTACGCCGTCCACCAGGACGCGGCAGGCGCCGCAGTGTTCCTGTCCGCAACCGATCTTCGGCGTCATGTCGCGGACCCGTGGGTCGCGCAACGCGTAGACCAGCGGGATTCCCCCTGCGGCGGCGGGCAACTCGACGGAACGATCGTTGAGGCGGAAGCGGGTCATCCCGAGAAGACCGCGTTGAGGGCCTCCTCGTGCCCCAGTCCCAACACCCAGGCCTCCTCGTTCTCCACCACGCGGCGTTCCTGCGCGGTCAACGAAGGCGCGCCCTCGAACAGCGGCGCGAGTCCCGCGCGTGCATCGAGACAGGAGTAGGCGAGCGCGTTGACCCGCACCTGCGCCCTGTCGAGGATTTCGCCGGGGGCCCGCAGACGCGCCACTACGGTACGCAGCAGCGAAGGATAAAGTTCAGCAAGAACCACCGGCTCGTCCGGGAGCCGCAGTCCCGCGTCCAGTGGCCAAACCGAAACACGGCCCGCGAGCGCGGGACCGCGGCTCAGTCGAGCAAGCGCAGGCAGTCCGAGCAGTGCCTGGGAACCCACGGAACCCGCGTAGGCGAGTTGCCACAGCGTCTTCGCGCCCCGCGCGTGTTCGTCGGAGATGCGACGCTCCGGCGGATGGGCCTTCCGGCACGTGCGGTCCCTCGCCCGCGTCGGCACGCACGGGTAATCCCAGGTCGCCGGCCGGCCCCAGCAGGGCCCCACGCCCGGATAGCAGTGGTTGATCTCCTCGGCCACGGCATAGCGGTTGTTGCCGTTGTCCGGTCCGTCCTCGATGCGCGCCGTCACCCAGTCCCAGAGCGCGCACGCCGAGGTCCGCCCCGTGAGGCGTTGCGCAACACCCGCCGGATACCCGAAGGGAAAATCGAAGCCGACCAGCACGCGTCGCCCCGCGGCGGCTTCGGCCGCCAGCATAGTCTCGAGGCGCACGACAGCCTCATGCCGCGTGCGAACGTACTCCGGTGCTTCCACCCGGCCATCGCGGGCAACCGCCCACCAGATGGCGTCCTTCGTGGGGCGTGCGGGACTCGGTGTCGAGCGCGCGGACCAGTCGACGACCACATGCGTGTCGAAGAGCGCTAATCGCCCCCGCGCCGGCATGGCCTGTGGGCGCGCGCTACTCCACCGGCAACCGCACAGTGGCGGTCCCGAACACCCGCGTCTCCTCCCGCTCGTTCACGATGGAGATGTCGATCTCGACGGTCCCCCCGTCCTCATCGACATCGGTCACCACGCCGACGATGCGATGCGGGTGATCGACCAGCACCGGGGCCCGGAACACCGTGTCGATGGCCACGATCTCGGACCTCGGCGCCCACCGGTGGATCATCGCCCCGAGATAGCCCTGGCTCATGACGCCCGGCACGATCGCCCCGGGGAAACCCTCCTTGCGCGCGACCTCGTGGTCCGTGAAGCGCCCGCCGCCCCAGCCGACCTCGCGGCCGAACCGCTTGACGTTCTCGAGCCCAGTGTCCGGCGCGAAGGCGGGCAGTTCCGCGCCGAACTCCACGTCGCCGATCGTCCCGACCGTCTCCTGCGCCTGCTCACTCACTGGACCGCTCCCTGATCACCGTGCGGGTATCGGCGTTCGCGACGTGCGTGCCGTCCTGGTCGTAGAGTTCCATCCGCCGCACGAGGAAGACCATGCGGCCCGAGCGGCCCGTCTTCGTGTAGATATCGTGCATGTGGGATTTGCCCGTCAGGGTCGCCCCGGCGCGGATCGGCGCCATCCACTCGACGCCCTTGCCGGCGTCCATGCCGACGCCGCCGAGGTTGGGGAAGTCGGAGGGCAGCGCGCGGCCGCCAACCAGCGTGGAGACATAGGTCGGGGGCGCCTGGAAGTCCGGGTCCGCCGGGTCCGTGAATCGTGGGTCGGTCTCGCCGCACGCCCGCGCGTACTCCGCGAAGGTGTTCCCGTCGATCTCGAACTTCACTGCGTCGAACTCCCGGTTCAGGAAACCGGAACGCAACTCGTCAATGTCGGCCCTCAATGCCCATCCTCCCTTCGAAATCTCTTGCGTTGGTCGCTCCCGTCGTCAGCGCATGACCGACGTCGGAATGCCGTGCCAGGCGACCCGTTCTCCCTCGAACGGCGCCTCCCGCACGCCCGCCAGGGGCCCGATCATCATCGTCGGCCGCGTCTCGTCGTACCGCGGCCACGCCCCCAGCCCGTCGGTGCTCGGATCGCCCGTCCGGGCGAAGGCGGCCCACGCGTCCATGCTCGCGTTGGCCAGGGCATCAGCCGCAGGCCCGACGCCGCACATGCCCGCGATCGCGGGCGTCGCGTCGTGCGTACCGAACACGAACCCGAGTTCCACCATGTGCGGCGACCCGTACGCTCCGTCCATCTGTGGGCTGATCCAGTCGAAGACGTAGTAGTACGCCGGGCCATGGGGCCGGTGGGCGTCCAGCAGGCGCGTGGACGGAACGCCCATGATCCGTCCGGTGTCGAACGCCGAGTACAGGGAGGCGGGGTCAACGGGCGCGAGGCGCTGTCCCCGCGCGGCGCGGTAGGCCTCGATGAGCGCCCCGGCATCCGCGTCCGGCACCAATTCCTGTACGCGTGCCAATAGCTCTTCCCCGTCCTTGATGGGGTCGAAGAGGGGCTGCGACAACTCGTCGCGCGTCGTACCGACCATCAGCGGCATCCCCTCGCAGGCCCCCGACGAGAGGGGCGGTTCCGGCCAGTCCAGAATCACCTCGCCGTCCACCACCGGCTTTGCCCAGGCGTTGCGTTCGCGAGGGTCGGGGGTGACCGCGGCGTCCATGAACGACGGCATGGCGGCCATCAGTTCCGCGGTCGTGGCCGCCCGCAGCGCCCGCGGGTCGCTGGTGCCGAGGGCTTCCAGCAGGGGCCTCGCAACCTGGTCCACCGCCTCGTCCACACCGAGGCTCAACTGGCCGGGACCGCTCTGCACGATCGCCTTGTGCGCGAGCCCCCGCGCGGCCGGCATCGCGAGCAGGCTCAGGACGCTCACGCCCCCCGCGGACTCGCCGAAGATGGTGACGTTGTCCGGGTCGCCGCCGAAGGCCGCGATGTTGTCGCGCACCCACTCGAGCGCCGCGACCTGGTCCAGAATCCCTTCGTTGCCCGTCGACGGGATTTCGCCGTTCGTCAGCTCCTTGAGCCGCGCGAAGCCGAACGGCCCCATGCGGTAGTTGATGGTCACGACAACGACCCCGCGCGAAGCGAGGCGGCTGCCCTCGTAGAGGCGCTGCGAGCCCGCGCCGAGGGCGAAACCGCCGCCGTGGATCCAGAGCATCACGGGACGCGCCCCGTCGTCGGTCCCCGCCGTGTACACGTTGAGGTACAGGCGGTCCTCCGACTCCGGCTGCTCGACCACGAGCACCGGCGGAACCAGCGGGTTCTTCTCCTGCGGGGCGACGCTGCCGAACTCGAGCGCATCGCGCGGCTCGGTCCACGGCGCCGGCGGCTGCGGCGGCATCCAGCGCAGGTCGCCCACCGGCGGCGCGGCGTAAGAGATGCCGCGGAAGACGGAGAGGCCGTTCTCGCGGGCGCCACGCAGGGGGCCGCTGTTGGTCTGGACGATGGTCACGGACGGGATTCTGCCGCGTGCGGTGACGAGCTCAGCGCATGTCCGATGTCGGGATCCCGTCCCAAGCGGCCCGCTCGCCCTCGAACGGCGCTTCCCGCACGCCGGCGAGCGGTCCGATCATCATCGTGGCGCGTGTCTCGCCGTACGGCGGCCACTCCCCGAGCGACTCGGTGCTCGGGTCGCCCGTGCGCGCGAACGCGGTCCAGGCGTCCATCGTGGCGTCCGCCAGGGCGTCCGCGGCCGGGCCGGCGCCGAACATCCCCGCGGTGTCCGGCGTCACGTCGTGCGTACCGAACACGAACCCGATGTCCACGCCGTGCTGCGCCCCGCTCGCCCCGTCCATCGCCGGGCTGATCCAGTCGAATACGTAGTGATACACGGGTCCGTGCGGCCGGTGGGCGTCAAGCAGCCGCGTGGAAGGCACCCCCATCATCCGGCTCGTGTCGATCGCCGCATAGAGGGAGGCGGAGTCCACGGGCGCCAGGCGTTGCCCACGCGCCGTTCGATAGGCGTCGATGAGCGCGTTGGCATCGTGAGCGGGCACCAGTTCCTGAACCCGTTCCGCCAAGTCGCCGTCGCCCATCCCTGCGAGGACCGCCGAAGACATCTCGTCCCGCGTCGTCCCGACCATCAGGGGCATGCCCGCGTGCGTGCCCGAGCCCAGCAGCGGCTCCGGCCAGTCGGTGATCGTCTCGCCGTCTATGACGGGCTTGGCCCAGCGGTTGCGCATGGCGGGATCCGGGCTCGCCGCGGCTTCCATGAAGGCGGGGACCGCAGCCATCATCTCCTCGGTGCTGGCCGCGCGCAGCGCATCCGGATCGCTGGATCCAAAGGCCTCGAGCATGGGCTTCGCGATGTAGTCGACCGCCTCGTCGACGCTGAAGTGCGTGTGGCCCGGGCCGCTCTGCGCGATGGCCTTGTGGAAGAGCCCGCGCGCGGCCGGCATCGAGAGCACCGACACGACGCTCATGCTGCCGGCCGACTCGCCGAAGATCGTGACGTTCCCCGGGTCGCCGCCGAACGCCGCGATGTTGTCGCGCACCCACTCGAGCGCCGCGACCTGGTCGAGGATGCCCTCGTTCCCCGTCGACGGGATTTCCCCGTTGGTCAGCTCCTTCAGCCGCACGAAGCCGAACGCGCCCATGCGGTAGTTGATCGTCACCACCACCACGCCGCGCGAGGCGAGACCGCTGCCGTCGTACAGGTCCTGCGAGCCCGACCCGATGTAGAAGCCGCCGCCGTGGATCCACAGCATCACCGGCCGCGCTCCACCGTCGGTCCCCGCCGTGTACACGTTGAGGTACAGGCAGTCTTCGGACTCGGGCTGATCGATCAGCAGGGCGGGCGGAACAAGCGGACTCTTCTCCTGGGGCGCGATGTTGCCGAACTCCAGCGCGTCGCGGGTTTCCGTCCAGGGCTGCGGCGGCTGCGGCGGCATCCACCGAAGGTCGCCCACCGGAGGCGCCGCGTACGGAATGCCCTTGAACACGGCGAGGCCGTTCTCCCGGGCGCCGCGCACGGGCCCGCTGTTGGTCTGGACGACGGTCATGTGCAGCCTTCCCGGTGCTGTGGTCAAGGCGCGGTATGCTAACCCAGTTCGCTGCGGGCTCATCCGCAAACAGTCCCGTCTCGGACCCAACAGCGAGTGACCGACAACATCAGAATCTGGGAAGTCCTCGGCCCATCGGATGCTGCGGTCCCGGTGCAGCCAGTCACGCGCTCGGAAACCGAGGATTTGCTCGAGGACATCCTCGCGGCCAATCCGCAACTACTGATGCGGGGCCTCAGCTTGATTGGTCGTCAGACGCCGATCGCCGACGGCGCCCTCGACCTGCTCGGCGTGGACGAGGACGGCCGGCTGGTGGTGTTAGAGCTTAAGCGCGAAACGCTCACCCGCCACGCCGTGGCCCAGGTGATCGACTACGCCTCGCATCTGGAGTCCCTCACGGACGCCGACCTCGCCGATCTCATCCAGGCAAAGTCAGGTAGGAACGGCATCGACAAGATCGCCGACTTCCAGCAATGGTACGTCGAACGGCACGGGGAACAATTGGATGCGTTGCGGCCGGTGCGCATGCTTCTGGTCGGCCTCGGGGCCGATGACCGGGCGCATCGCATGGTCAAGTTCCTGAACGAGCGCGGCGTTGACATCTCTCTCTTGACCTTTCACGGGTACGAGCACGGCGACAGTACGTTTCTGGCCAGACGGATCGATGGTGGCCCTGCAACTCCGGCCACTCGGGCCATCGCCGCCACCAAGCCGGCGCGCCTACGTGCCTTGGACGAGCGCGCCCGGGAACTCGGTATCGAGCGTCTTTGGCGCGATGCGACCAACGTCCTGGGTAGCACGTTCAGCAGCGAGCCGACGGGATCGGGCATCACGTTTGGCCTACCGACGATCACGCTAGAGGGCCAGAACGTGCGGGGTTCTCATTCGGTCACGCTCCTTGATTCCGGCAAGATTCGGGTGACCTTTTTCCCTGCGGCGGTTCACCTATGCGCAGAGCGTTTCGAACAATCCCGCTCCCCCATTCCGTTCCAACAGGCGAAGCCGCCCAACGCACCACCGACTACGGAGGTGTCGCAACAGTGGTACTGCTCGCTCAACTCCCATCTTTGGGAGACACATCGTGACGCGCTCGCCACACTAGCGAACGACGTACATGCCCAGTGGACTAGGCGCCGAGTAGCACCGACGAAGCAGTGAAGTAGTATCGTCGAGAGAAGCAAGGCGGACATGGCCCCCAAAGCCATCTCGATCCGCTGGCGGTGAGGGCGGGCAAAAGGGTGACTGGATGAAGGGACGACTACGCATCGAACCCACCGACGCGACGCTCGGCGCGACCGTCACCGGCGTCCGGCTCGCGGCGCTGACGGCGGTAGAGTGGGAGCGCATCGAGGACGCCTTCCACGCGCATGCCGTCCTGATCTTCCCCGGCCAGCATCTCTCGCCCGGGGACCAGGCCGCGTTCGCCAGGCGTTTTGGCGAGCTCTCCATCGAAGGGCAACTCTTCACGGCAGCCTTCGCCTGCCGGACGATCCGGTCATGCTGCTCCTGCGTGGGAGCGAGGGCTGGCACACCGACAGTTCCTTCCAGCACCTGTCCGCGAAGGTCTCCATGCTGTCGGCGCCCAAGGTGGTTTCACGCGGCGGCGAGACAGGCTGGGCCGACATGCGCGCCGCCTACGACGCCCTCGACGCCGACATGCGCGAACGCGTCTCGGGCCTCGCCGCCTACCACTCCCTGTTCCACTCGCAGGCGCGCGTGGGACAGGGCGGACAAAGCATGGTCAACGGCCTGGCGGAGCTGCGCGGGGACGTACGGAACGCCGACGACGCCACACCCGGCGGGACGGCCTCCGGTTACGCACCCGATGAAGCCGATGACCGGGGTCCACCGCTGCGCCCCCTCGTGAAGGTGCACCCCGTCACGGGACGGCCGGCGCTTTACATCGGCCGGCACGCCTACGGCATCCCCAGCCTCGCCGAGGAGGCCTCCGAGCAACTGCTCAACGAGTTGATCGACTTCGCCTGCCGCCGGCCGCGCGTGCTCGAGCACCGCTGGAGCGTCGGCGACCTCGCCATCTGGGACAACCGCTGCGTACTGCACCGCGCGAGGCCCTGGGACTTCTCCGAGCCGCGGATGATGTTCCACACGCGCGTCGAGGGAGATCCAGCCAGCGAACTAGCGCCGTAAGCCGGCCCCTTACACCGCTCGGGTCGCGCCCGGATCAGCGAGAATCTGGCACGGTCGGCGGAACCGCCTGCGGCGAAACCGTCTGCTCAGAGCTGGGAAGGGGAAGACGAGAGGGTCCTGCGCTCTGGGGAAGGACCGGATTGAGATACGCGAACAGGGCTACGATGGCCGTCAATCCGACGAACAGGAGCGTACCGGTGGCGATAACCGTCTTGGTCAGCCGGCGCCGGTCGTCCTGTAGGTCGTCCTTTGTGACCAAGTTCTTGATCGCCTCGGAAACTGTGTCGAGCCTACCGTTGACCGTCGCGATGTCTTCCTTGGTCGCGGAGTTCTCTTTGAGGTGCTGTACGTGTACTTCGAGCCGCGCCAAGCGCTCGCCGTAACCACCGTTGACGTTCCCCCGATCATTCCCGACGCGATCACGGCGAGCAAACTCGCTCTTCGGGTAATCGACGACGTTGTCCTTCGCTTCCATCAGGACCTCTGCCAGCCGCGAAGCGTCTTCCAAAGGGACCGTGCCGCATAGCCGCTGTAGTCGTCCAAACGCACGACGAGCCCGGACCAATGAGACCGGGCCAGCTCCTTGTCCACCTCAAGTTCCTTGAGCACTTCGTCGCACGTGCCGAGTTCGGTTGCGAGAATCCAACCGCCTTTTCCGAGAGGGCGTGCTTTGGGAAAAGCCTCCCGGACGAAGGACGAGTCGTGCCCGTCCTTACCTTCATCATCCCGCAAGAGAACGACGTAGACATCCATGCCGACGCTCCAAAGCCATCAAGGCGCACAACGGCTACCCAAGGCTACCAAATTTCAAAGTCATCCCAACGGTCCAGTGCGGCTTGCAGTTCCGTGACGTGACGCCCGTCGTCAGGCCCACCGCGCAGAGCCCGTCGCGCCATCGCTCGCGGAAAAGGTCCTCTGCCCGGGGACACAGGCATCCCCCGCCGTTGTCCCCGATGGCTCCAACCGCAGTAGTATCTCCACGTTTGCACGGTGATCGGGAGGCCCCATGAGCTTTCGCGCAGAGACACGGGCGTGGCTGGAGGAGAACTGCCCGGCCAGTTGCCGCGGTCCCGGTGAGCCCCCGGGCGGCGGCAGCAAGGCGCCGATGACCGACGACGAACGCACGTGGCTCGAGCGCGCCGCCGAACGCGGCTACACCGTGCCGACCTGGCCTGCCGAGTACGGCGGCGGCGGGCTGTCCCAGGACGAGAACCTCGTCCTGCTCGAGGAGATGGGCCGCATCGGTGCGCGCTCCCCGGTCGCCGGCATGGGCACGGCGATGCTCGGGCCGACACTGCTCGAACACGGCACCGAGGAGCAGAAGAAACGCCACATCCCGCGCATCGCTCGGGGCGAGGTATGGTGGTGCCAGGGCTACTCCGAACCGAGTTCCGGATCGGACCTCGCGAGCCTGCGTACCCGCGCCGAGGACAAGGGCGACCACTTCATCGTCAACGGGCAGAAGATCTGGACTTCCGGCGCCCAGTTCGCCGACTGGATCTTCTGTCTCGTGCGCACCGATCCCGACGTGCCGAAACACCAGGGCATCAGCTTCCTGCTTTTCTCCATGAACCAGCCAGGCGTCACCGTGAAACCGATCCAGCTGATCTCCGGCGCCTCGCCCTTCTGCGAGACGTTCTTCGACGACGCGGTGGCACAGAAGGACGACCTGGTCGGCGAACTCAACCGCGGGTGGACGATCGCCAAGCGCCTCCTTCAGCACGAGCGGGCGGGCATCCAGCAACTCGCCTCCGGACGCACGCGCGAGTCCGGCCCGGACCTGCCCGACATGGCCCGCGCCTACGCCGGTGAGCGGGACGGCCGCATCGCGGATCCCATGCTGCGCCACGATATCGCCCAGCACCGGATGGACTCCACGGCCTTCGCGCTGACCCAGCGCAGGGCGGTGCAGGAAGCCCAGTCCGGCAACACCCCGGGCGCCGCCACGTCGATCTTCAAGTACTGCGGCGCGAACCTCGGCAAGCGGAACAGCGAACTGCAGGTTGGGATGCTGGGGACGAGCAGCGGCGATGCCGGAGGCTACTCCGAAGCCGCCGAAGCGGAGATCCGGCGCGCCTGGCTCGCCGGGAAGGCGACCTCGATCGCCGGCGGGAGCAACGAGGTGCAGCTCAACATCATCGCGAAGCGTGTGCTGGGGTTGCCTGACTGAATCGGCGCTGCCCGGAGCCCGGCACCTCGGCCGGATCGATCAGCCCGACGCGCCGCCAGCCCTTGGCCAGCAGCCAACTCCGCGCCGGCGCGACTTCGCATTCGCGACCGCTGTCGGCGTAGCGCCCCGCCGGCGGCCCACGGCCCTTCCAACCGTCGAACCACAACCCGGAACTCGCACCGTCCAGCACCACCGGCGGCTCTCGCCGACGCCGCTGCCGAAAGTGCTTGCGCGCATTCAACAGCACATACGCCAGCGCCCGCCGCACCTCCGTCGGCGTACGCTTCACGACGTGGTGGAAGCGATCCACCAACACCCGGCCCGCGCGCCCGAACACGTGGTTGACGCACCGCGCGAAGCGCGCTCCGAGGCTCTTCATCCCATTCGCCAGGCACACCTTGCCCTGCGCCTCCACCAGGAAATGCGCGTGGTCGTCCTGGATGGAGTAGTGCACCACCCGGAACCCGGGCCGCCGCGCGCCCTTGCGCAGCGTCTTGCGGAACTCGCGCACGAACGGCGCGCACCGCAACCGCGGCACGTCGTCGCGCACGCGCAGCGTGACCAGCACCGGGCAACGACCCGGCACAGCTCCGCGGCTACGGTGCGCAACCCGCGAACGACCGTTGCCGCCGACGGCGCGGGACCAGGCCGTCGCACCCGGCGCTCCCCGCGTCGCAGGCTCCCCCTGCGCCCCGGTGGGCCAGGGCTAGCAAGATTTTCACAGCAAAGGGGCGATGGTCGGTCGCGGAGGAGGCCGCCGCGCGCAAGTCCGGCTCAGGATTGATTTGGGCGATGTTCCGTCGCGGAGGATGCCGTCCGCGCAGCTCGGCGCTCGCGACCGACACTCCGCCCGGGCAGGGAGCGTTTCCACGGCCCGTCCAGGGGCGCGGTCCCCCAAAACAACAGAGCGCCGGTGGGCGGGCGGTGGGAAACGCGGGCCAATCGACTCGACGCGCGTCTTGATTTGGGCGATGTTTCATTTGCGGATGATGCGGTTCGCGCGGGCCGGTTCCCCCGGCGTCCGCCGCGTACTCGGCGCGCGCCGCCAGGGAACGGCGCGCAGGTCACCGGTGGGGATACCCTCCCACCCAGACGGGGCTCGACCAGGCCAATCCGTCGTTGGCCTGCGTTGCGCGCACGTAGTAGTAGTCCCCCTGCCGAGGATCGTCCTCGTCGGTGAGCGCGAACTCCACGTGCCTGTCCGCATGTGGCACGACGCGGCGCAGGGCGACGGCGTCGTCGTAGCCCGGGACCGGGACCGGAACCGTTAGCCAGCCGTCCCGGATGTCGTTGAGCGGGAGTCGCAGCACGGCGCCCGGAATGGTCGCAGGGGCCCGCCACGTCGGTGGACCCGCTCCCTGTTCGACGGTCTCTTCCAGTTCGAGCACGAGCGCGGGTTCCGGCCGGAGTCGGTCGACCCAGAGTTCGATGCGGCTCAGGTCGCCGCGCGTCAGCGTCGCGAACCGGATGGTGCGGCGCTCCCGCTCCAGAACATGGGCGAAACGGTTCGCGAAGTCGAGTCCCGCCACGCCGGCGACGCGTCCGCCCTCGAGCGTCAGCGTCCCCCGCCACGTGCGCCAGCCGCGCGGCGTGTCGCCCCAGTGGCGGGGCGTCGCGTCCGACTGGAAGGACAGTTGGAGCATCAGCGGGTCCACGCCCGCCACGTCCCGGACGTCCGTCCGGTAGTCGTGCGACCAGATCGGCTCGTCGTTCCTGAACACGGTCACGGTGTCGATGGGCTCCGTGCCCACGACCCTCCCCTCGATCCGACGTACCGGGGAGAAAGCCGTGCGCTCACCCATGCCGGCCCCGTTCACCGAGAAATCCAGGATCATCCGATCCAGACTGGCCGCATAGGTGCGCCGCGCCCGCATGGCGTCGAAAAGCGCGTCACGGGAGCGTTCCGGCGCGAGCACGGCCGCGAGGCCCCCGCGTTGGGCGAGCGAGCGCGCCCGCGGCGGGGCGTAGCCCGGATGCGACGCGTGGTCGTCCGATGCCGCGACGAAACCCACCTGGTGTCCACGGGAGAGGTAGTTGCGCGCGAACCACGGGAACGTGCCGTGCATGGACATGACCTCGATCAGCGGTTCGAGCCGCGGGTCCGAATGCCGCGCGTCGCCGGGCTGATGGGCGTGGGGGATCGTCAGCACCTCGCGGGCCGGGTACCGCGCGCGGAGTTCCTGGTAGAGCAGCGAGAGCGTCGGGTACTCCAGGGCGGACACGCGCTCGCGTCCCTCGATGCCGCGGAAGAGGATGTTGTGGTGGCCGCCGTTCGTCGCCCGCATCGTCCACTCGTAGCCGAGGTACGGGATGAACCTGCCCGGCGAGTCGTAGCGGGCCGTCGTCGCGCGCATGAGGCGCCACTCGCCGTCGTCCAGCGCCGTGTCGTGCTCGGAGTGCGTCACGAAGTCAAGACGGGCGTCGTCGCGCGCGAAGCGCAGGAAGTGATCGACGGTCCCGACACCCTCGGCGTATCCGGAGTGACCGTGCGTGTCTCCCCAGAAGATGCGCCGCGCCGGCCGTTCCTCCACCAGCACCGGGTTGGCGACGCCTCCAATGTTGCCGTCCTGCGACCGCAGGGCGATCCAGTGCGGGCCCGGTTTCTCGAGGCTGAGCGTCACGGGCTGTATCGCGGGACCGCCGGCCGTCGTCGAGCCGCGCACCTCGCCGTCGACGAAGACGTTGAACGCCGGCACCGCTCCCGTCGCCCGGTTGTAGTATCGGTCCTCCGCCCGCACCGACAGCTCGAACCGTTCGCCGGGCGTGACGATGCTCGGCGCGAAGCCGTGTACGCCCGCGACGGTCGCACCTTCAACGACGAAGGGCTGGCTCGGCAGCCGGAAGGCCACGCCGGAACCGTCGATCTCGACCCGCAAACGCAGCGGGATGTTCTCGCCGGACACCGTTCCAACCCGCAGACCCGGCCCGCCGCCCGCGGTGTCGCCGTAGGTGATCGTGACGGTCGTGCCGGAATCGACGTCTCCTCGCACCAGGGCGAAGCTCAGGGCGCCGTCCGTCCACTCCGCCGCGAACGCCGCATCAGGGTCCTCCGTGGCAGCCGTGACGTACCCCTCGCCGCCCGAATCCACTGTCTGGTAGGCGCCGAAGCCGGAAGCGAAATGCCGGTCGACGTGAATCCGGCCACCCTGTCGCATGCCGCGGCTGCCGGCGGTCCAGGTTTGGCGAATCGTAGCCAACCCGCCAGCCTCGAACGGTCCGAGGCTCTCCGCGGCAAGCGTACCGATCGCCTCGGGTTCTTCGTCGCGCAGCCGGTACGCGCGCACGAACACGTCGATCTCCGCGCTGCGCAGGGCCAGCGTGGCCGCATCGGGAGGGTCGCCGGCGTACTGGTTCGGGATGGAGTGATGTGTTCCCCACATGGCCGCCCGGATGTAGGACCGCACGTGCGCCCCGGTGACGGTCAGCGCGTCCGGATCGCGGGCCAGCCCGATGGCGTCGATCCAGTCCGCCAGCACGCGCGCCCGCACCACCAGGGTGTCCGCACTCGTCGGTTCCGCCTCGACGGCGCGCTTGAGCGCTTCCACCTCCGCGCGCAACGCGGGCGGTAGGTAGTCCGGGTCCGCCGGAGCGGCCGCCGCGCTCGCCGTCAGCAGGCCGGCGACAAGCCATCCGCGCGCAGCTCTCTTCACAGCCAGCCGAGCCGCTCGAGGAACCGCGTCATCTGCAAGAGCGTTCGCTCGAAATGCGGCGCCCGGTTGAAGAAGCCGTGTGGCGCGCCGCCGTACAGGACGATCTCGCAATCGCCGCCGAGCGAGGCGATCCGGTCGCAGTACGCGACCGCCGTGTCCGCTGGCACGAGGGCGTCGGCGATGCCGTGCAATACCAGCGTCGGCGGATGGCCGGCGGCGAGGTGGTGGTAGGGCGACATGGCCTCGAGCCGTCGTTCGAAGCGCTCGACAAGTTGTTCGGGCACGTCGAAGACCCCCTCGACGTCCGCCATCACCACCGCCGGATTGAAGAGGACCAGTGCGTTCGGCCGCACGGGCGCCTGATCCTGGCCCTCCGGGTCGGCGAGCGAAGCGGTCGCGGCGGCAAGATGCCCGCCCGCAGAACCTCCCGCCGCGGCCATGCGCTCCGGGTCGATCCCGAGTTCGGTCGCATGGGACGCCACCCAGCGAAGGGCATCGTGGGCATCCGCGACCGCGTGCCAGGGCCGCGTTCCATGCCTCGACGAGACCCGGTAGTCGGCGACGATGCCCACCATGCCGCGATCGCGCAACGCCTTCGCCTGGCGCTCGAACTGGGCAGGCGATCCCGTTCGCCAGCCGCCGCCGAAGAAAAACACGGCGGTGGGGCGGCGGTCCGACGCCTCGTGCCCATCGGGCGCGAAGACCCACAGCCTGAGCGCCGTCTCGCCGACGGTCTTGTATACGTGGACGCTCGCGTCCGGCAGGGTCGGCGGATAGCGCGGGGTCCCCTCCTGTGCCGACACGGCCACACACAGCCCGAGCAACGGGCCGGTCACCCACAATCCGCGCAACCCGTTCATGTGTCCCGGCTCGGCCCCCGCAACGTCGTGCCGCCGTCCACGACAAGCACCTGTCCCGTGATGTACCGGGCCCGGTCGGAGGCGAGGAAGCGCACCGCGTGGCCGATGTCCCAACCCGTGCCTTCCATCCCGAGCACGGAGGCGCGCACGCGCCGTTCGCGCGCTTCCGGAGCCATGCCGCGGCCGTAGACCATGGGCGTGTAGACCGGACCCGGCGCGACGCAGTTGACGCGGATTCCTTCCGGTCCATGGTCCACGGCCATTGCTTTCGTCAGCCCGATGACCGCGCTTTTCGAGACGCTGTAGGTCGTGAGTCCCCGCGGTCGCAGGGCGGAGATGGAGGAGACGTTGACGATGGCGCCGCCCCCGGCTTCGCGCAGGGCCGGGATCACCGCCCGGCACGCGTGGAACATGCTGTCGACGTTCACCTCCATGACACGCCGCCACCGCGCCGGGTCTTCTTCCACGACGTTGCCGCGGCTGCCGATGCCGACGTTGTTGTCGAGAATGTCGAGGCGTCCCCAGTGCGAGAGCGCGGCCTCGACCATGGCCTCGCAGTCGGCCGCGCGTGTCACGTCCGCCTCGAAGGCCTCCGCCGTCCCCCCGGCGTTCCCGATCATCGCCACCGTGCGCTCGGCGAGCGTCAGGTCGCGGTCGACGCAGAGCACGCGCGCACCGCCGGCGGCCAGGAGGATCGCGGCGGCCCGGCCGTTGCCGATGCCGTCCTCGCGCGCGCCGGCGCCCGTGACGACCGCGACCTTGCCCCGCAGGCCGTCGTCATCCGGGATCTCGAGGGTCATCGCCACCTCCTCCTGTCGGCGGGCGCGTGCTACGGTACAGGCCACGCGCGACGCGGCGCAACCTGTCGGCGGTCGCCCCATCCACTTCCGGCCGAATCCCATGGACTGCACGATCGTCGACGTGTTCGCGGAACGACCGCTTGCGGGCAACCCACTGGCGGTCGTGCGCGACTGCGCCGATCTCTCGACCGAGGCGATGCAGGCCATCGCCCGGGAGATGAACCTCTCGGAGACCACGTTCGTGGTCGCCGAGGACGAGGGTCAGGCGGACGTGCGCATCTTCACGCCGGCCCAGGAGCTGCCGTTCGCCGGACACCCCACGCTCGGCACGGCCTGGATCCTCGCCAGGGACCGGGGTCGAGACGACTACACGTTGCACCTGCCCGCGGGCGCGATAGCCGTCAGGTTCGGAGTCGACGGCATCGCATGGATGGAGCCTCCGGATACCGAGCCCGGACCGCTGCTCCCGGCGGATGACGCTTCAGCGCTGACCGGTGTACCGGCAGCCGAGCTGGACGACCGGATCGGGTACCGCCTGGCCCACGTCGGCGGCACCGGGTTCGCGTTCGTCGGCGTCAGGACGTGGGAGACGCTCGGCCGCGTCCAGGTCAACGCGCAGGTTCACGCCCGCATCCAGCCGCCGGGCGAGTTTCTCGGCGTCTTCGTGTTCGCGCCCGCGCCGTCGGATTCCGCCGACTTCTCCGCGCGCATGTTCTTCGACGCCGGCGGCTGGCGGGAAGATCCGGCCACCGGCTCCGCCAACGGCGCGTTCGCGGGCCTGCTGCGGGCCGCCGGGACGGTCGGCAGGGTCGTCGTGGACCAGGGTGTCGACATGGGCCGGCCGTCGCGCCTGTATCTCGACATCGGCGAGAGCATCCATGTGGGTGGCAAGGTGCAGCGGGTGCTCCACGGCGCGTTCCAGCTCCCGGCCGGCGGTCGATGACCTTGCGACGGACGCTTGCCGTAACATGCGCGGCCGTGTGCATCGCGGGTGGCATGGCGGGGATGGCGCAGGAGATCACCGAGCGGCAGGTACTCGACTTCCTCGACCGCTTCGAGACCGCGCAGGGCACCGAGGACTTCGACGCCGTCGCGCCGTTGCTCCACCCCGACGCGCTGTTCCGCTTCAACGACGGCGACTACCGCGGGCTCGAGGCCGCCCGGGGGGCGTTCGAGAGCACCTGGGCACTCGAGGTGGAGGACGAACGCTACTACCTGAGCGACATCGAGGTGCTGTACAGGGACGAGCACTCCGCGACCGCCACGTTCCGGTTCCACTGGTCGGGTGTCGGCGACAACGGGCCATTCCACGTCGTCGGGCGCGGCACGAGCGTGCTGGTCCGGGTCGAAGGGGGGCTTCGGCTCCTCGTCGAGCACCTGAGCCGCTAGGCGAAACACCCAGTGGGTCTCCTCGGGGGAATCTGGCAGGGCTGGCTCGTCGCCGACGAGTGGGTCGGCGTCGTGCTCGGCCTGCTCGCGGTCTGGCTACTCGTGCGGGAGGACTGGCGGACGTGGCCCGTGGGCGTCGCCTACGTGTTCGTGTCGATCACCGTCCTGGTCGAGGCCCGCCTCTACGCCAACCTCGCGCTGCACCTCTTGGGCTTCCTGGCGATGAACCTCTACGGCTGGTACTACTGGCGCGTCGGCGGCGCGAAGGACGGCGACGTGCCCGTCACCCGGGCGAGCGCCCGCCTGCTCGTCGCACTCGCCATCGCCTGCGCAGGCGGCACCGCGGTGTTCGGCGCGTGGCTCGCCGCCGGGACGGACGCGGCCCTGCCGTTCTGGGACAGCGGCATCCTGGTGATGAGCCTGGCCGCATTCCTGCTCAGCGCCCGCAAGCACCTCGAGAACTGGATCGTCTGGTTCGTCGTCGACGTGATCTCCGTCGGCGTTTACCTCGCCCAGGGACTCCCCCTGTACGCGCTGCTGTATTTCGTCTATCTCGGCATGGCGGTGTGGGGCTACCGGAGCTGGCGCCGGTCGATGCTGGACAGGGCCGGTGCGCCGGCCTGACGCGTGCCCGGCCGTTGGTAACATCGCGGCTGTCCTCACGGAGCAGTCGTCTTGAACGTCGCCGCCACCGCCCAGCCCCGAGACCTGCTCGGCCATCCCCGCGGGCTCGCCGTCCTCTTCTTCGCCGAGATGTGGGAGCGCTTCAGCTTCTACGGCATGCGGGCGCTGCTCATCTTCTACCTGACGCAGCACTTCCTCTTCGACGACGCCATGTCGGCGGGCATCTACGCCACCTACGGCGCGATGGTGTACCTGATGCCGGTGATCGGCGGCATGGTCGCGGACCGCTACCTGGGCTTCCGCAAGGCCGTGATCGTCGGCGCCGTGCTGCTGTGTTTCGGCCACCTCGGCATGGCGTTCGAGGGCGACCCGGCGCGCACCGTGGACGGCGTCGTGATACGGGACCAGGTTTCCCTGCAGGTGCTGTACCTGTCGCTCGCCTTCATCGTGATCGGCGTGGGGTTCCTGAAGTCGAGCATCTCGAACATGGTCGGGGAGCTGTACGGCCCCGACGACAACCGGCGCGACGGCGGCTTCACCCTGTTCTACATGGGGATCAACCTGGGCGCCTTCGTCGCGGGCATCGTGTGCGGCCACCTCGGGCAGACTTACGGCTGGCGCTACGGGTTCGGGCTCGCGGGCATCGGCATGCTGGCCGGGCTCGTCACCTTCGTGCGGGGCCGCCGCCTGCTGCTCGGCGCCGGGGAACCCCCGGACCGCGCGGAGTTGGGCCAGGCGCTGTTCGGGGGCGTTACGCGCGAGCAGGTCATCTGGGGGGCGGCGCTCGTCGCCGTGATCGTGATGTGGCAGATCCTGCAACACCGGGAACTGGTCGGGGGCATGCTGCTGGTCGGTGGGGGTGCGGTCGTGACCGGCCTCATCTGGTTCTCCCTGGCGCGGTGCACGCCGGTGGAGCGGGACCGGACCCTGGTCGTACTGGGCCTCACCGCCGTGTCGGTCGTCTTCTGGGCGCTCTTCGAGCAGGCGGGCAGCTCGATGAGCCTGTTCGCCGACCGGAACGTGGACCGGGAGATCGCGGGCATGACCCCGCAGGCCTCGCAGTTCCAGTCCCTGAACCCCCTGTTCATCATCTTCCTGGCGCCCGTCTTCGCCGGACTGTGGCCGATGCTCGCCCGCCGCGGTTTCGAGCCCGGCACGCCGGCCAAGTTCGGTCTCGGGATAGTCCAGGTCGGGCTCGGTTTCGCCGTACTCGTCTACGGGTGCTCGGTCGCGGGCGAGAATCACCTGGTGGCCGCCGGCTGGCTCGCCTTCGCCTACGTGCTCCACACCACCGGCGAACTGTGCCTGTCGCCGGTGGGGCTCTCGATGGTGACGAAGCTCTCGGTCGCCCGGATCGCCGGGCTGATGATGGGGGTCTGGTTCCTGTCGGCGGCCTTCTCCAGCTACGTGGCCGGGATCATCGCCGCCGGCGCGAGCGTGGACACGAGCAACGGCCTCGACCGCGCCGCGTCCCTCTCGATCTACGCCGACACGTTCGAGTACCTGGCGATCGTGGCGCTCGCCGTGGGAGTCGCGATGCTGGCCGTCGCGCCGTGGGTCCGCCGGCGCATGCACGAGGGCGTCACGGGCGACGGGCCCTCCTGAGGTCCGCGGGAGCGGGCCGCCATGCCGATCCCCGGCAAGCTCCGCTTCGACATGAAGCTGGCCTTCGGCGTCGGCCAGGCGGCCGAGGGACTTTTCGGCGCGGCCTACGGCACCTTCCTGATCTTCTATTACAACCAGGTGCTCGGCCTGCCGGGCTCGCTGGCCGGCGCCGCGGTCGGGATCGCACTCGTGGTGGACGCCTTCACGGACCCCCTCGCCGGATCGCTTTCCGATCACTGGCGCTCCCGCCACGGCCGCCGCCACCCTTTCATGTACGCGTCCATCGTGCCGCTGGCGGTGTCGTTCTATTTTCTCTTCCACCCGCTGGTGACGACGGAGTTCGGCCTGTTCGTCTGGCTGGTCGTCTTCTCCAACGCCACGCGGACCTCCATGTCCCTCTACCACGTGCCCCACATCGCCCTGGGCGCCGAGATGAGCGAGGACTACGACGAGCGCTCGAAGCTCGTGGGCTACCGCATGTTCTTCGCCAACGTCGGCGTGCTGTTCACCTTCGCCGCCGGGTTCCTCTACTTCTTCACGCCGACTGCCGAGTTCCAGAACGGCCAGCTCAACGCGGACGCCTATCCCGGCTTCGCCGTGCTGCTCGCGGTCCTGATGGGGCTTACCATCTTCTGGAGCGGCTGGGGAACGCGGGCCGCGATCCCTTTCCTGCCCGTCGCTCCCGCCACGCCCCGGCTGGGGCTCGGCCGCGTGCTCTGGCGCGTGTTCACGGACATCGCCGCCGCCATGCGCAGCGTCTCCTTCCGGTGGCTGTTCTTCGGCGTGCTCGTCATCTTCGTCATGGTCGGCGTGAACGGCGGGCTGGACCTGTATGTGTTCACCTACTTCTGGGAGCTCGACCGCGCGGCGATCCTGATCGTGATCTGCGCCTATCCCGTCGGCGTGATGGTGGGATCCCTGTTCTGCGCCGCGTTCTTTCGCAGGTTCGGCAAGAAGGCGGGGCTCATCTTCGGCGGACTCTCGTGGGCCTTCTGGCAGACGGTGCCCATCGTGGCCCGCCTGCTCGACTGGCTCCCCGAGAACGGCGAGCCGCTGCTAATCGCGATCCTGGTCGGGATGAAACTCGTCCAGGGGGCGTCCACCGTGCAGGCGAACGTCGCATTCGGGTCGATGGTGGCCGACATCATCGACGAACACGAGTACACGACCGGCCAGCGCCAGGAGGGCATCTTCTTCGCGGCAAGCTCCTTCTCGGCCAAGGCCACCACGGGCATCGGGAACGTCATCGCCGGCGTCGCCCTCGACCTCATCTCCTGGCCCCGGGGCGCGCACATCAGGACGGCCGCCGACGTGCCGCCGGAGACGCTGGTCAACCTGGGGCTGGTCTACGGGCCGGTCGTCGCTGCCTTCGGGTTCGTGTCGATCTGGTGCTACACGCACTACCGGCTGACGCGGGAACGGCATGCGGAGATACTTGAGGAGCTGGGGCGGCGGCGCGTCGGAGGCCCAGTAACACCAGTGGGTGCCCGGTCGTACGGCCGCTGAGAGAGAGTCTCGATCGGGCACACCGGGCCGATCCGGAAAATCGAAGCCACTCGCGGGCATCCATTCCTCAGGCCCCGCTGCACCCGTTTGCGTGCCACCACTCGTTCCCGGCACCCGCAGTTTCTCGTCACTCCCCGTCCCCGAGCTGGAGGCAGCGCGGACGAGATCCAGCTACAATTCGTAGCCGATGGAAGCTCCACGCCGCAGGTATCCTGTCGCCAGTCCGCCGTCCCACCGATGGCGCACAGGATTTCCCAGCCACCGCTAACCCGATAGTCGCCGCCGCCCTGAGATGAGTCCTTCTTTCCACGACTTACTGGCCCGACACGAGCAACTCTCCGCCAGACGCTCGTACGCTCAAGCCAAACTCCTCGAGCTCCAGACACGATTCGCCAACGACTCCAAGATCAAGACCTTCTCCGACAACGATGTCACAGTTTTCGTCGCCGGATCCCTGGCTCGAGACGAAGCCGGCGCCCTCTCTGACCTAGACCTGTTCCTCCTCACCAAGACCCCTGAGAACGAGCGAAGCCACCTCCCGGACATTGAGATCCTTGCCACAGCCGTAGACATCAACCGAGAACTCGAGTACGAGCCCTTCAGCAACGATGGCGAGTACCTGAAACTCCACTCACTGGATCATATGTTGTCTGCTCTAGGCGCGCCGCAAGACGACAGCGAGAACCTCTTCACCACCAGGATGCTGCTTCTGCTGGAAAGCCGCTGCGTATTCAACGTACCCGTGTACGAAGGCGTCATCCATGAGATCTTGGCCCACTACTTCCGAGACAACCGCGGCAAGGCTACCTTCAGACCTCTGTTTCTCCTGAACGACATCCTCAGGTACTGGAGGACGCTGTGCTTGAACTACGAGCTAACGAGGGATGATCCCGATAAGCCTTGGCGAAAAAAGAACATCAACCTAAAGTTCAGCCGCATGCTCACTATTTTCGGGACGGTGTTACCGCTAGTCGCAACCGAGGTATCCGATGCTGGTGGAGTCAAGGCGCTGGCAAAGCACACCCCACACGAACGACTCGCTTTGGGGCTAGACGCTTTGGATGACGAAGAGCTCCGAGACAAGTACGGAGCATTCTTGGATGACTACCAGTCCTTTCTGTCCTGGAAGGAGGATATGGGAAGCGCGCAGGAGCTATCGAACGACCACCTGGATAAGGAATCCCGCGCGGCCTTCTCTCGATTTGCGGACTTTCTCCACCGGGCACTCACGCACGACAAGATCGCTCCAGAACTCCGGAGGTTTCTGATTCTGTAAGATGGACCGGCAGCGCACCCAACGGTTCCTCGTTATCGAGCTTCTAGACTCGGAGATAGTAGCGTTTCTTACACGCCTTCGAGAGGCGTTCGGAGCAAACACCAGTTCAAGCGTCCACGTTACCGTTCGCGGTCCTTACTTCGAGTGCATTCGAGGCGATGACATAAGAGAATACGCACGCGTCATGGAGGGGACGTCTATTTTGCTGCAGGGGTTTCGGACGTTCGAGAACCCCGAAGAGAGCATAGTGTACCTTCGTGCACACAACAGTCGGCTCAAGAAAATCTGGTGGAAGCCAGACTTCCCCCAGCGCCACTTTGGGTTCAACCCCCATGTCTCCATATGCAAGACGACGGACCGCCAACACGCACGAAGGGTCTGCGGCTTCCTAAATGGTCAAAACATTCAACTAGAGTGCAATGAGTTTCATTTGGTGCCGATGACTTCGAAGCAGGAAGAGCTGTTCCCGTTTGAGTCTCCTTCCACATTGGCGCCAAAACAGGAAACCACCGACCCGACTCGAATGGTGAGATCGGACGTCATTCGAGCAGCAGCCAATCTGACGGCCGACTATCAGGCCCGACGGCCGGCAGCTGACTGAGGGAGAGACGGTCGGCGCGGCGGCCTCAGGAGCACACACACTCGCGTGCGACTGGGCGGTCCGAAGGCAGACGTGAAGTAGCTGCGTTGCTTTCCGACCGCGCTGGCCACTCTGTTGCCCCCGCCAAGGACTCGGCCCGAGTCTACGATCCGTCCATGAAGCCGTAGACCACTTCGCCCCAGGTCGCGTTCATCAAGTCCGGCCTGCATCGAAGCGTCGCGAACGCGTTCCAACTCCCAGGGAAGCCGCGGCACGGCTCCCGGCTTAAGGCCCCGGCAGCGGCTGCAACAACCGGACGTCAATCAAGCCCTGGAAGTGGCTGATCACACTCGCGGCCAATGTCCGGTCAGAGAGCAGCACGCCGAGTTCGATGTTGCTCGTCTGCGCCGCCTCCGTGAGGTTGGCGGAAGTGACGAACAGCCGTACCCCATCAGCCACCACGGCTTTCGCGTGGAGAACACCGCCAGGACCATCGCCGTCGAGGGCGCGCGGGTCGTAGTAGACCGCCGGCCGCGAAACCCCGGGCCAGTCCCGCGTCCAGAACTGGTCCGCGAAACGTCGAACAAGCTGCTCGCGGGCGGTGGTGTCGCTCCGCCCACGCTGAATGTTGAGTAGCAGGGTTGCGCTCAGCCCAGACACCGAGTCGAGACGCTGTGCCAGCCCTCCGAACACCTGCGGTCCGTCGAAGTACGCATAGGTACTCACCCACAACGTGCGCTCGGCGGCGCGCACGATCTCGAACACTTTGGCGGTGTCTCGTGCCGCCACGCCTGGCACGGTCGGGCCAGACCAGACCAGGTCCGTTCGCGACTCGTTGTTACTCGCCCGGTCGACCGTGCGCAACCACGCCGCCGCAGCCCGACCTGTGACGCCCATACCCGCCAGTTCGTCGAGTTCGGCGAGCACGAGTTCGCCGCCGGTCCGCAGCCCGAGCGTCCTGCGCAGCGTCGCCGCAGACGACGCTGACGTCAGAACCCCGGCATCAAGGGCGGATGCGAGCCGACTGCGCAGATGACGCGGCAGCGCCCTGATCCCGTCGCTATCGACATCGTTCCGCACGGCTCCGCTGGCGCAAGACGCGACCAGGATGGCCCGACGGTTTCGACCGGACGATCACTCCGGCACCGCGAAGAACGCGGCGTCCGGAACCCCAAGGGTCGGCACGACCAAGGCCCGGTCGAGGTGATCGTTGCGCATCTCGCACGACGTTTCCGCGATGAGCGCACACGCGTGGCAGGCCGCGCCGTGCAGCCAGCGCTGCTCCATGCTCGTGCCGGGCTCGTGCTGCGCGCAGACCGGATCGTTGGAACACAGGGCCGCCGTCCGCAGTGCGTCAGCGAGATGGTCCTCGATGTGCCGGGCTTGCTGTACCAGGCCGCCAAGAGTGCCCTCCGCGTCAGGACTACCCGTGTACAACAGGATCGCGAACCGGTCGTCCTCCGCGTAGATGCGTTCCCGAATGGAACTCGCCGGGTAGCCGCAACGCATCGCAAGGGACTGAATCAAAAGATGCGCCAACGTGTGCAACAGGACGTAGGGGCCACCCGGAAACTCCAGCACCGCCTTCCGTGCACTCGTCCAGGCACGATGACCCTCAACCAATGAAGCGATGCGCTCGCGTACCGGCGCGCGGCGCAGCCAAGCCCACACCGCGTCCGTCCGTAGCTGAAGCAGGACGCCCTCGCCCCGATTCTCCACGGCGGGGAACCACTCCGGTTCGATGGCGATGTCGGCCCGCTCGACGTCAGTGTCGTACTCCCCGTGGGCGTCCCGCATCACCGCTTCGAGCCGGGTGAACCCGATCAGCGCAAGCACCTCCCGCATACGGTGGAGCTGGATCACGCACTCAACGTCCTCGCTCATCGTCGAGTCATCGCGCCGCCAGACATGCTCCGGCAACCGCCGAGCGTGGAAGTCCGGATCAATGGGAACGTCGTCCCCAAACCCTTCCGGGACGCCCAGCAAGGCGTCCAGTTCGACCGCTTTCAAGTTGCGGTCGCCGCCGGAACCTCCACGGATCTTGGCGATGGCCGCCAGAACTTCGTCGTCGTCGTAACCCGCGAGCTTCTCCACGATCTGGGGCAGGCGCTTGAGGATCTGCAGGGACTCCGGCGAGTCCACCGCCTGCAGCAGATCCCATGCTTCCACTACCGCCCGCTCCACGGCTGTGCCCCGATCCGGGAGAGACAGCACGCTGACCACCTGTGGGAAGTACGCGTTTGATGCAGTACGGATGAGCAGGCGGCTGGGCAGATTGCACTCCTCGCCGGTGTGGTCGCCAAGCCAAGGGCGGGCACCGCTGCAGACACCAAGCGGACTGTTAGCGAGTTCCGTTGCCTCATAAAGCGATCGTTGCCGGCCGCAGTCACAACGCACAACGAGATCGGACAAGTCCCCGGTTGTGCCGCGTTCGACCAACCAGAGGTCGCGTCGGCAATGTTCGTTCCCATGAACTGAGGGGGTCCTGGTTCGTTGGACAGTCCGAGGGCGGAGTTAAGGTGTACTCCGAGTGGTCTGATGCCCTCGATGAACGGACCCTGCCGACGCGCGGCGCCGATGTCAACGGCCTCGTCGAGGCGGCGGTGGTGGTGGTGTGGGAAGGCCGGTCGGTGACGACCGGAAGGACCCTTCCGGTCGTCGCCAACCCGTTCGCCGCGGCACTCGCCGTGTCACCCGAAGGGCCGCAACGCAGTGGAGGAGCCGCGCAGCGGCTTGACGCGGCGAGGGCCGTGGCGTTCCCGGCTGTCATGGCCCCCGCCCGGCTCACGCGGCGTCCTCCACGATGCCCCGGTAGACCTCGCCGGGCGTGCGGCCGCCCAGCGACGAATGCGGACGCGACTCCCCGTAGAAGCGGAACCAGGAGTCGATGACGCGTTCGGCGTCGCGGCCGTCGGCCAACTCGTGCAGGTACACCGCCTCGTACTTCAGCGAACGCCACAGCCGCTCGATGAAGATGTTGTCGAGATAGCGGCCGCGGCCGTCCATGGAACAGCGCGCGCCGCAGGCGCGCACCTTGTCGGTGAACGCGACGCTGGTGAACTGGGCGCCCTGGTCGGTGTTGAAGATCTCCGGCACGCCGAGGTGCAGCGCCGCCTCGAGCGCCTCGACACAGAAGGCGCTGTCCATGGTGTTCGACAGGCGCCACGACAGGACGTGGCGGCTGGCCCAGTCCATCACGGCCACCAAGTGGAAAAACCCCTGCGAAACAGGGATGTGGGTGATGTCCGCGCACCACACCTGGTCCGGTCGGTCGATCACGAGGTCGCGCAGCAGGTAGGGGTACACGCGATGCTCCGGGTTGGCCGCACTGGTGCGCGGCTTGCGGTACACCGCCTCCATGCCCATCCGCCGCATCAGCCGCCGCACGCGGTGCCGGCCGGCGACCACGCCCTCACGGCGCAGGTGCCGCACCAACTGCCGGCTGCCGTAGAACGGATGTTCCAGATGCAACTCGTCCAAGCGGCGCATCAGCGCCAGGTTCGCCGCGCTCTCCCCCACCGGCTCGTAGTACTGCGACGAGCGGCTCAAGCCGAGCAGAGCACACTGCCGCGACAGCGACAGCCCACAGCCGCGATCCACCAGCGCGGCACGCTCCGAACGGCTCAGCGCGCCAACCCGCGCAGAAAAAAATCCCGTTCCACCGTCAGCTCGCCGATCTTCGCGTGCAGGTCCCGGATCGTCGCCTCGTGCTCCGCACCGCGCTTCGAGCCGGGCTGCGAGAACACCTCGTCCAGACCCTCCACCGCCTGCCGCTTCCACGCGCCCACCTGGTTCGGGTGCACCTCGTGGCGCGCCGCGATCGCCTGCACCGGCTCCCGCTCCCGCAGCGCCTCCAGCGCCACACGCTTCTTGAACTCCGCCGTGAAACGGCGTCTCTTCCTGGCCATCACAGTGTCTCCTCTCGACGCCGGAGTACACCTTAGCCAACTGTCCAAAAAACCGGGACCAGCTCAAACGAAGCCGTACCAGTCCAGGTCGTCCACATGCCCTCTCGGGCAGGCGCGCACGAAGCGCGTAGGTACCACGGGCTTGCCGTCGTAGCGGCCCCGCTCCAACGCCTTGCGATGCACCAGGCGCCGCTTCTGTCCGCGCCCTTCACCGATGGCTTCCTGTACCACGAACCATTCCGGGAAACGCCAGGCGCCGATGTCTCGCTTCTTGGCCCACGGCTCATCCGGCTCCGCTGGCGGCGCGCGCAGCCTGGGCGAAGGCACGCCCGTCATCCGCTGTAGCACGCTCGACAGACGTGGTTCCAGAATCTCTTCGAGTCCGGAAGGCCACGTCTCCAAGCCGCCGACGATGGCCGAGTGCCTGGGCAGGTCGATCAGCGCGCCCGGACCATAGGTGGTAATCACCTGGCTCTGGCGCAGCTTGCCGTGCGTCATGTGTCGTCTACCTCGCCACCGCCGAGGTTTCGCAGCCGCAGACCGACCTCCGGCTCCACGTCGCGCAACGACCGGTTCGCTCGGAACTTCCGGTGGTGGTCGGACTCGAAGTCCCTGTCGAGCATCTCCCGCAGGAGGGGTTTGTGCGGCTTGGACCACTCACCCCGCTGATAGCCCACCGCCACGCTGTCTTCGCGATAGTCCTGCAGGACGGTGCTCCAGGAGTCGAGGAGGTCCACCACGCGGTGGTGCACGCTCGCGCGTCTCTCGGCACGCTCCTCCTCGTCCTGGAGGGGCTGCTCGTCCACGCGGGCCCGGAAGGCCTCAAGCAACATCGGTTCCAGCACCACTCGCACTTCATCGAGCCGATCCACGTCCATCGGCCGCGTCAATGTCGCCTCTCCATGACGTGCGAGGCCCACGAGGGCCCCCGCGAGCCCTCGATCCAGGGCGCGCGCCGAGAAGGGGGTGACGCTCGACACCTCGACGGACCGATAGAACGTCTCGTGATAGTGCCGAAAACGCTCGTAGTGCGAGCGGTCCCGGGGCTTGTGCATGTTCAGCAATGTGACGACCAGTCCGGGCCACCGGTCTTCGCGCCCCACCCGGCTCGTCGCCTGGATGTACTCCGCGTGGGTCTTGGGCTGCCCGAGCACGACCATCAACCCGAGGCGGGCGATATCCAGGCCCACGGAAATCATGTTGGTGGCGATGGCGCTGTCTACCCGCTGCTTCCTGTCGTGAAAGCGCGCTTCCAGGCGACGGCGAGCCTCGGCCACCTTGTCCGTCGGCACGCGCGAAGTGAGCTCCAGCACATCCCAGGACACCTGACGACTCTCGAACAACCCGGCCTGTTCCCCGATCCGCTTGCGGTCCCGATACCGGCGGATCGTGCCCTGGACTTCCTCTTCCAGAATGCGCCGGGCGCCGCCGAGTTCGCGCAGCGAGTTGAAATACCCAAGCACCGTCATGTAGGGGTCGGCTGGGTTGTCAGCGTTCTTCTCGCCGCCCGCTTCCACGTACGCCCGTTGCGCGGCGCCCATGAGCGCGAGCCACGTTCTGCGCATCAGTACCTTGGGATTGCGTCCGGGCGACACGACCCCGAGATAGAGGCGACCGGGCACGTCGTCCACGGACCGCGTGCGGGCAAAGAACGAATCGCGGCGATCTGGCCCCGGCGGCGGGAACACCTGCGTGAGCGGTCGCGCGAACAGCGCCTGGATCTGATCGTCGGCCTGGCGCACCGTCGCCGTGGAGGCGACGATCTTGGGGCCCACCGCCTCCGCGGGAAGATGCCGCTTGCATAGCGCTTCGATCGCGGACTCGTACAGGCCGACCATCGTCCCGAGCGGGCCGGCGATCAGGTGCAGCTCGTCCTGGATCACGAGATCGGGGGGCGGGAGCGGATTGCCCAAGGGTTGACCGGTTCGTGGCGCCGCCGGCCCATAGAAGCCCCGTTCATCGAACCGTTCCCCTCCCCCGAGGAGCATGCCGGTCTGTCCCACCCACGGCAGGGAAGCGAACTTGTCCACGGTCGCGATCAGGAACGCCGGCAGACGCCGGTAGAGCGGTTCGTCCACCGCGATGATCGGCAACGGGCGATCTCCCTGGAAGTCGCACGCGTAATCCGCGCAGGCGACGCGCAGGTGCTCCGGCGCATCCGCGTTCGGTTCGAGCGTGAAGGACTGCGGCGTGAATCGAGTGCCGCACCAGGGACAGTTTTCCAGCGGAATGGGAGACGGGTTGCTTTCCGGATTGCGCTGAAAGCGATTCGTCTTGCTGCGCGCGGACTCGGAGCCGCGCTCTCCCTTACGCCCCATCACGTTCGGCGTCGCCGCCTTGCCGACCCAGAGGCCGATCTCGAACGGCCAATCGCCGTACCGGCCTGGGTCCGTCTCGCGTTCCAGCTCAAGGGCGCAGATGAGACCAGCGGCACGCGAGAGCTGGTCGAGCGTCAGCAGACGCAGCGTGTACCGCATGATGACGCTCACACCGGCCCCTTGCCGGCCGCCGTCTCCGGGTCGACGCAACCGCCGCAACACCATCGCGAAGGCCGCGAGGCCAAGATAGGCCTCCGTCTTGCCCCCGCCGGTGGGAAAGAACAGCAGGTCCACCATCTGGCGGTCCGGATGGCGGTCGTCCGCGAGTCCCGCCAGATTCAGGAGCAGGAACGCCAGTTGGAACGCGCGCCAGGCAGGCGCGTCGATCTTCAGGCGTTGACGCATCGCGGTCGCCACGGCGCGGTTCGCCAAGCGAAACGCCTCGAGCGCCTCTGGATCCTCGGAGAGAACCGCGATGCCCCCCTCGATCCGGTCCGCCGCGAGGCCGGCGCGGCGCAGCATCTCCTCTCCCGTCTCCCGTCGTCCCTCGTCAAGCGCGGCGACTTCCTCGTGCCGCGCACCGATCCAGGCGCGGTAGTCGCGAACCAGGGGCATCAACGCATGGGCGGCCGCCGGACCGTCGTCCAAGGCTCCCAAGGCGTCCATCGACAGCAGCACGTCCGGCATGCCCACGGTATCGGTTTTGGCGACGTGGGCCTGAGGTATCCAGGTGGTGCGGAGCACACGACAGTCGCCCTCCACCAACTCCCAGTCCGCCGAGACACCGTGTCCCGCCGCGTATTCCGGCGTATCGGTGTAGTGGAGGTCGGCCACGTCGGCGTCCCAGTCTCCTGCTCGCGCCCGACGAGGATCCGGTCGTGGCACGAAACCTTGCGCGCTACGCACTTCGATTTCCGCCTGAAAGGCATACGTCCGGTTCGAGTCCTCGACGCCGGGGGCGCGGCGGTTGACGAGGAATAGGGATACAGACCGCGTGCCCGCCGGGATGTCCGTCAGGCTCTCGGTCCTGATGCGCCGTTCCACGACGTGGAGCACCAAGCCTGACCCGGAATCTGGCACGAGGTAGTCCCCAGGTTTCGCGAGATCGACCTGCAACATGCGCTCCCGCGCCAATCGCCGCCAGACCGAAGGTTCGGACGACTCATCTCCTTCCTGATCCCGCGCCTTGCGCGCTTCGTGCTCGTAGTCGCCCCAGCGGACCGTGACGTCCAACGTATTGGTCTCCTCCGGAACGAGGAAGCTCAGCCCCATGGAGGACGGGAACAGGTTCCGCTTCGCCGCCTTGCGTTCCTCGGCGGACTCCTCCGGCAGGCCGCCGTGGTCCGGCACTGCGTCCAGGTCGTCATCTTCATCCGGGTCCGAGCGTTGTTCGAGTGGGGCGTCGGCGGGCACGAGGAAGCCGGTGAGATACCACGTCGAAGGGCGGATCCAGCCTGGGAGCTTCTCGTCTGAGAGGGCGTGCCCAGCCCAAGGGCCCACGAGGTCGAGGTTGAGGGCTTCGACGAGGCGGTGGCGGACGGACTCGGAGGTGTCGGCGTTGGTCATGGAATGCGTCGATCGGTTAGCAGCGTGGACTTTGCTGGTCGGGGACGCGGAACGCGTGCGCCAACACGTTGTTGTCGGTGCAATGGCCGCTGGTGATCTCGATCGACGGCCCCGAAAGGCTCGCTACGAGCCCCAGGCCCGCCTCCCGCCCAGCCAACGCTCAGCGTCGCCCCGCCACCAGCTCGAGGACATCCGATTTACTGAACCGGTATCGGTTGCCCTCCATAGTGTGCTTGATCTCGTTCGCACGGACTCTGCGACGGACCGTCGACTCCGATACGCCAAGGAACTCGCAGACCTCCCGCAACGTCATGAAATCGGAGCCGCCAAACAGCTTCATGGAGTCGGTGATGTCGATCCCGATCACGTGACCCGCCTTGCCGTAACGGACGACGATGCCTTCGCTGTAGACGGACCGCGCCTCCACTTCCGCCGCAAAATCGATCGTCAGAAAGTCACGTGCGGCGTCGTGGTGAACCTTCACTCCCGAGTCTCGAAGTTGACGATGACCGTGATCACTTCCCATACCTGATTTTCCTCGACGGCCACCACCGCCACCGAATTGTCGTTTCGGCCCTCGATCCGCTTGCCTGCAATGACCTTGTCCATGGATTGCCTGATCGTCGGTCTGGCTTCCCAGTATGTCCTCAATGTCGGCCGACGCAATGCCGTGCTGGACCATTCGCTCGACAGCGTGGGATCGATAGCGGACCTCCATGCGCAGCCCACGATAGACAGGGGCGGCAAGCTGGTCAACTTCTGCGCAATGTTCCTCCAAACGCCACCATCATCTCGGAAAGCCGTGCGAGACGAGCGCCCGACAATGTGGACCGTGGCCGGCGACGCGCGCGGGGGCCGACCCGGCTGCGTCGCCAACGCAGCGATGCGAACTCGGAATGGACACGGATGCTGCTGGGCTGGTTCCGAGCCGCCGACAATCTGCACGCCGAATGAGCTATTGGACAGCCAGGATGGCGACCTGTACTCCGTCTCGGTCGGGTCCGACTTCCGGGCCAGCAACTCAAAAGCTGGACGCTTCGGGCAATCCAAGGACACTCCAGCTCTCGCGATAGGGTTCGAGCCAACCCGAGCTGTACCGGTCTATCGTCTTCTTTCCTTCCTCCGTGATCGGCTTGATGTAGGAGTAGTCAGGCGAAAGCCGGCGTACGTTGCTGTCCTTGTGTGGCCGACCTCCCTTTCCGGGGGTGTCGAGCCAGACACGGTGACAGTGCCGAATGCAGTCCGCCACGACGACCGATGGCAGGACAAAAGACACGGTGGGATCAGCCGGCTGCTTGCCTACATCGACAAAGACGTAGAACAGATCGTCGGCAAACATGGTCTCGTGCTTCGGCTTCATGTGCCAGCCCTTGTCGTGTCCTATGTCACGGCGGGTTTTCACCTGGATGGCGCATAGCTTCTCGTTATTCTCGTCGGTAACGAGGATGTCCATGTTTGGCGCCCCATCCGGAGCCAGGGCGGCGATCCAGCCGCGCCGCAAGAGCTGGCTGAGCACGTGATACTCGCCGGCGGCACCGACAATGGTCGAGCTGATCTTGTGCATTGGGTCTGAACGCTCCTTTTCGGCCGTATCTACATCTACACCACCACCGATTCCCTCACGCCAACGGGAATCGCCGCGTGTAAGTCATCCGAGGCGGGTTGATTTGGTCACCAAGGTCACGAAAGGCGCGCGGTCGGACGGGCGTTCGTTGGCGAGTGCAGTCCAGGCCTTTGCGAGTTTGAAGAGGACGGACCGAGGACGTCTCCTCGGCGGGGACATCAGGCGTGCCAACGTCCACTCGGTGCCCGGGTCGGTCGTCGAGTACTTGAGCTGCACTACTTCGACGCGTTCCGACCGCCGAAATAGAGAGTGCAGTCAATACCGATGCGCGCCTCTGGCGATGACGACCTCCGATCTTCCGGGCTTACGTCTTCAACAGCGATGGCTTCCAGGCCATCGTTGTTCGCAAGCAAGCTGATGGCCCGCCGAGCAACCCAAAGTTCATGAAAGTCGTCCCCCGCATTCGAGGCGGGGGCGCCACGGAAGCCGGTCAACTGTCCGTACTCCCTTCAGGCGTACGACGGATATCGCAGGCAATCGGCCGCTCCGCAAACTGGTTCACCCAGTGCGTTTTCGCTGGCGTCCTGCTCCCCGAGAGGTGCATCGCCCGTGCAATCTCGTACACCGTGAGTCCGGCTCGGCTCAGGAGTCCCGCCATCTCGATCATACGCAGGCGCGCGAGGAACTGCTCGACGAGGTGGGCTTCCTGGTCGCTGAGGTGGTCGGCGCGCAGGAGCCGAAGGAGCGTGCGTCCGACCGGACGCGGATGATATCCAGCGAGGTGGTCGGCGGCCAAGCTGTCGAGAAATCGGTGGGGGTCAGGGCAATCGTCCCGGAGGTTGGCGTTGGAGTGCGAGAACCACCTGATTGGCATCGGAGGCATGCGCACCATGTCCTCCGCACGGCGCCCGCCCTCAAAACGGGTCGGACGTTTGCCAAGGCCGCCGACGAGCGACCCATGTTCTCCGAGCCCGTCGGCCACCGGATCGATGCCCCGTTCACGGGCTTGGTGGACACGTTGCCGCTCGAAGGCCGCGATGCGCTCTTCGATGGTCGGAACGTGGTCGTCCAATGGAGGGGGCGCGTGGTAGGCATGGCGAACGGCATCGAAGTCGATCATGTTGTGGTTCCCTGATTCCCCCTCATCGAGACCAGCTATCTTCAAACAAGCGCCGGGCTCTGGACGCGAGATCGTCAAGCAGCTCCGGATGGGCCGCCTCCCGGATAGGTTCTCCACTGGACCAGCTACCCGGAAGCGCTCGCAGTTCGCTCGCGATGGCGGCTCGTTCCGCGTCGGTGATAGATGCGAGCACGCGACGTAGGGCTTCGGCATCCCGCTTCCGGGCGACCAGCAGATCGTAAAGGTCCCGGTCCGTGAACACGCCGAGGTCCAGGATGCGGCTCTGGAGCTTTCGCGCAAGAATCTCCGGGGTGCTCTCGGCCGGAATGCCGATCCCCCGCACATACTGGACGTAGGCATCCCGAACGGTTGGACGCGGGATGGTCATCAGCGCCGCTGGCCCTTCCCGAAAGTGGACGCGCAACCAGCCGCGTTCCACCTCGACCGCGCCTTCCCCGGCGTCAGCGACCAAGGATTCCAACGCAGCCGCGACTTCTTCCCGTCGACTCGCGACCCGCTCTGTGAATAGCTCACGATCCGTGAACAGGTCGATGTCCGTGCTCACGCGGTGTCGCCAGCGCGCAGCAAGCACCGTCCCGCCACCCAGGACGCAGCCTTCCGGGCCGAGCCAGGCCAGGAGCGTCGGCGCGACCCTGGCCAGCACGACGCCGGGGTTTCCGTGAATCTCCAGCTCCACACCGCTCATGGCGCCAACTCGTCGCTTTCCTCGGCGGCACGACGGGCGTTGAGTTCGAGCAGTCGGGCGAGCACTTCGTCGCGGATGTCGTCCGGCCAACGGTAGCGGTAGGGCTTCTTCTTGTTGCCCCACTCCGCTTGGTCGATGGGGTAGTCGAGGAAATAGTCGCAACTCGTGAGGATGTCCTTCCAGCCGTAGGCGTCGAGGACGGCGCGGTCCATGGCGGTGTGCAGATCGCGGAGTTGCGCGATCTCGAGGTCCTTCTCGTATGGATCGTGGAAACGGTTGTACGTCTTGGTGAGGCCCTCGTCGTTCGCGACCATGAGTCCGGCGCGGAAATCGTAGTAGTTCTTGCCGACGGCCTCGAGCGCGGCGTCGTCCTGCCAGGTGGGCGGGAACGGGAAGGTCTCGAAGCAGTCGGAGGGCGTGTAGCGAAGTCGTTCCTCCAACGACGAGCCGAAGAAGCGTGCCCAGATTTCGTGGGGGCGGGACTGGAGGGTACAGAAGGCGGCGTGCGTGTCCAGCGCAAACACCTTTAGCGTGTGCGAAAAGACCATCTGGGGCGGCAAGAAAGCGAAGGCAGTATGTTGGCCGACCTCTGAGATTGCCAACACCCGTTCCAGCCCCACGATGGCCGCGCGCAGTTCCGGGCGCGTCCTCAAGAACCGCCACCATGACTCCCTTCCAACTTTGTCGTTTTGGACAAATCGTCCAGGCTTGGCTCTCTCCCGGACAATCCCGAGCAACTCCGGCCAGTCCGCCGCCACCGGCTCCGGGTAATCGAGAGGAACGATGCCGCCGCGAAGCCAGTCCCGCCGGCTTCCCGCGTCGGCATCCCGCCAATTCTCGCCCAGATCGGCGCGCCGCAACGGCCAATCCCGGAAGTTGATGACATACCGGTGATGCGCATGGGCCGGGTTGCTGTTGACCTCCTCGCCGCCGATGTAGGGCAAGATCACATCCCGATTGCGCGGATTCGCCTCGATCAACCGCTCCATCTCGGCGAGCGGCGTGGCGACGCCCTTCCTGTCGGTGTCGTCGAAAGTGAACCCCATGCCGAGGACGATACTGCCTTGGAAGCTCTTTCCGGCATTCGCTCCGAGGCGCGCGGGATCTTTGCTTCCCCCACGATGAAACAGAAACGCCGTAATCTCGCTTACTTGCTGATCGTCCAACGACCGTGGCCCATCCCAACGTCCCCGGTGCACATGGACCAGACTCACGACCACTGCCGCCTGCCCCGGCCACTTGAACCGCCGGTTCGCCCGGTATATCTCCCCGCCGTGCTCGGAGATCCACCTGAGGCCCGTGCTCCGTGTATCCCCTTGCGCGATCGTGTTGGTGGCGATCAGTCCGAACGTGCCCCGCTCCCGCAGCAGGTTGAACGCGCGCCTAAAGAAGTGGGCGACCAAGTCCGAGTTGCCGTGACTCTCCGCATGCAACTCCTTGAGCCACTCCGGATAGCCCGGCGCGTTGGCGGCCCGAACCGTGTTCTTCCCGGCGAACGGCGGGTTGCCGACGATCGCGTCGAAGCCGGGGCGCTCGCGCTCGAACACCTCCGGAAACTCCGCCTCCCAATGGAACGGCGCGAGCGGCGGGTCGCTGTCCCGTAGGCCTTCGAACCAGCCGCGGTGCTCCTCGGCCGCGCCTCCGGTCACGTCCGACGCGAGCCGCGTGCGGTGCTTTTCGCGCTCCTTCGGCTTGCCCCCCTCGAAGAACGCGGCGACGAGCAGGTCGCCGAGCAGCGCCACGCGGCCGCCCTCGAACCGCGCGTCGTCCCACATCCGCCGCAGTTCCCAGTCGGGCACGCTGTCGTCGGCCTCGCGGATACGCCGGCGCAGCGCGTGCACCGACGCGAGGCGCTCCCGGATCTCCCGCGCCTCGAACCCGCGCTGACGCTCGCCCGCCCGCCAGTGAAAGGCCTCGATCTGGTCCAGGGAGCACCCCACCAGCGAGTCGCCATGCCGCAAGGCATGATTCAGGAACGTGAGCGGATGTTCCTTCGCGAGCGTCGCCAGCCACAGGGACAGCTTCGCGAGATCGACCGACGCGGGGTTACGGTCCACGCCGTACAGGCAACGCTGCGCGACCAGACGGCGCGCGAAGATCACTTCGTCTTCGTCGGGCGGGGTGTCGGGCGTGTCGTCATGGGCGTGCCAAGACTCGACCAGAGCGTCGCCGAGCTGCCGGCAGACCTCCACGAGGAAGGCACCAGAACCCATCGCGGGGTCGCAGACCTTCAGGTCCAGAATCTGTTCGGCGCGTGGCGGGGCGTCCCCGCTCCCCCGCAAGCGGCGCAGGACCGGCCCCAGCGCCACCCGCACAATGGGCTCGGTGAGTTCGCGGGGCGTGTAGTGCGACCCGGAGCGCCGTCGCTCCTCGCTCGGCTGCAGGATCATCGCCCCCGCGTCGACCAAGTCCGGCGTCGCGTTCTTGTCGATCACGGGATCGAGAGCGGCATGGAGCGTCTCCATAGTGTCCGCCGCTTGTACCGCCCTGCGCACCCGGTCGGTTAGCTTGCGATCCGTCCGATCCTGCAACCACTTCCCGCGTTTGGCCGCTGGTTCCCCGAGGAGGGCATCCAAGTCCACCGCCGCGGGTGCGCCGTACTTCTTCGCCGCCTTGATCGCCGCCGTCCTGCCACTGGCGGTCTCCAGCCGGAAGCCCATCATGGTTTCGTAGACGGCCCCGACATGCTCCACGTCCAGAGCCCGATAGGAGATGCGTTCGCCGTCGAGGACGATGAGTTTCTCCAGCACGCGGTGGAGCGTGCCGTCGGGAACCAAGGGTGGCTCGATCCGCTCGCTCACCCCGGGGGCACCGCCCGTGTGGGGCTTGCGGCCTTCCAGGAAGCGGTACCGGTCCGGGTCGAACAACTCGCCGTGACGCTCGGGCAGGTGCATCGCCCCCGACCTGGCACCGTCGTGCACCATGCGGGAGAGCGCCAGGAACTGCGCCCAGGCGCCGTAGCGTTGGTCCATGGTGTCCGGATGCATGGCCGCGTCTTCCCGCAGGCGCTCGTAGAGACCCGCGAGGGAGTAGGCGCCGAGGAACGTCTCGTCCTGCGGCAGCATGTCGCGTTCTTCCGCGTAGAGAAGGAACACGAGCCGCAGCACCACCGTAAGGAGACCGCGATAGACTTCGTTGGGGCTGTCAGCTAGCGCGGTCTCCAGCAACTCGCCCCGCGACGCGTGCTGGGCCGCCTGAAATCCGCGGAGCAACTCGCAGAGCGCGTGCAGCACTTGTTCCGCCAAGCGCTCGCTCACCTCGTTCTGGAACTTGCGGCTGCGGGCCAGCAGGGCGGCGAGGCGCTGGTCCGGGGGCACGGCCAACAGCCGTTGCTCGCCAAGCAGGTTGCGCATGGCGGCGCAGATGGGACGGCCGGCCGTCTCCAACATGTCTCGGACGCGGAAGTCCAGCCAGCCGGAGCTCTCGCCACGAGGCGCTGAGACGAGACGCACTGCCTCTCCGTTGAACAGGAGCCCGGCCGGCACGGCGGAGTGTCGCAGGAGGCGTTCTAGGCGGCCGTGGGGTGACGCCTCCAACCCGCCCCGTGCACGGCGCGTTACACGGTCGAAACTCTCCCGGGGCTCACAAACGGACACAAGGAGCTGCCACGGCGGTACTGGCTGCTTGTCCGCACCTTGGGGAGTCTCGGTTGTTGGCGGCTGGTCCGACTGGCCTTTCCGGATGCCTCGCCACACCGCGAACGTGGGGCGTAGGACTTCGCCCGTTTCCGCCACCGGCATCTCCAGTTCCGCCGGAAGCGGAGCGTCTGCCGTGCCGGAGTAGCCGTTCGCCGAAAATCGCCATCCAAGCACGGACTCGGCGAACGTGCGGAAGTCTGTCAGGCAGGGTTCCGTTTCGGCCGGATCCAAGCACTGCCGCAATCGCGCCTGACCCTCCGTATCCCGCCGATCCAGGATGACGCCCGCTTGCACCAAGGCCGGGGCAGAGACGACGAGGCCCGTGGGGCGAACGAAGCCGATCCACTCCAGGTGCGCGGCAATGTCAGGATCGGGCCGGGCCATGGATCAATTCGTCTCCGGCCATAGATAGACGATACCCACGGGCTCGATGCGTTCCGCGCGTACTTCGTAGAACGACCGAATGCGGGCCGGCTCGTCCTCGAGGTTGCGGTCGAAGAGGTCGAGGCGCCGCCGCCAGTGCCGCATGTCTGCGTCGAGTTGCTGGGCCTCTTCCTCGAGAAAACCCAGGGTGAGTTGCCTGTGTTGCGATTCGTGGCGCGCCAGCTCGGCGGCGACGTGGGCGCGCTGTCCTTCCAGTGTCTCGCGGAGCTTCGCGGCTTCCTCATCGCCGCGTTGCAGGAGGCGCTCCTTGGCGGCGCTCGCGAAGGCCCTGCCCGACGTCTCCAGTGCCGGGCGCAGTTCCTCGATGTCTCGCGCCGCAGCCCCGAGCAGTCGACGTCGGATTACTTCGCCTGGCGCGGCCGTGCCGCCGTGCAAGGACGCTTCGAGGAGGTCGAGCGTGCGCGTCTGCGCCTCCCGGCCATACGGAGCGAGCGGTCCCTTCCGGCGCGACGGTTCGATCCAGCGCGCGGCGACCGGCAGGATCTCTTCGTGCAGCCGCTCCGCTCGCTGGCCGTAGAGGGACAGTCGGCCCAAGAGGACGACGCGGGGCACGGAGTCTTCAGTTTGGACGAGGCACGCCCGGGAGAGATCGTGATAGACGAAGCCCTGCGCGCGGAACCGTGCCAGCAGGCGCTGGGCGACGCGTTGTTCCAAGTGGAGGTGCACGGTGCTCTCGGTGACGACGCCGGCATCCTTGAACACGACCGGGCGAATCGGCGCGGCGCGGCGCCAGTCGGGCAGTTTCTGGTCGATTTCCCTTGGGGCGCGAAGCGAATCCAGCGTCGAGGTCCAGCTCGGGTCGGTCGCGGCCCGTTGGCCGAGCTCAGGAAACGTCCAGACGGCATTGCCCTGATCGTCCCGCCCTTCGGTCAACGGTGGGGCACCCAACAGCTCCAGCGAGCACGACAGCGCGTCGCGGAACGGCTCGGGCCGAAATCCCGTCCAGTCCCGCGACTGTTCGAGCAGTGTCTGGCAGCGCTCGATCTGTTCGTCCAGCGCGTCCTGCCGCTCTCGAGCCGCCTCCAGTTCCTCCTCCGTGATGCGTTTCCTCGCCTCGTCGAGATCGGCGTTCTCGATGGCCGCGCTCAGCGCCGCCGCGTCGCGATGGCGGATGCCGTCGCGAAGGCGGCGCTCCACGTCGTCGTCGATGACCTGGGAGAGACTGCCGAGTTCGCGCTTGATGGTCTCCGTCTTCCGGACCAGTACTTCGAGCACCCGATCTTCCGCCCGTTGGGGCAGGACGAAGTAGTGACAGGTGACTTCCGGCGCGGGTTGCAGCTTGCGGTCGATGCGGCCGTTGCGCTGCTCGATGCGGCCGGGGTTCCACGGCAGGTCGAAATGGAAGAGATCGGTGCAGTGGGCCTGGAAGTTCAGGCCCTCGCGCGCGGCGTCCGTGGCGAGGAGGATGCGCAAGGGGTCTTCGGCGGGGTCCTTGTTGAATCGGCGCTGGATGGCGTTGCGCCTGGGCCCGCTGGTCAGGCCGTCGATCACGGCAATGCGCTCATCTGCCTGATCGGTGCCTTCGATGGCCTGTTCGAGGATGGACCGGAGGTAACGCTTGGTGCCCTGGCGATTCTCCGTGAAGATCAGGACGCGACGGTCGTTCCATTCGGCTGGCGAACCGGATGCGTGTACTCCGAATGGAGGCATAGCCGGACACAGGTGCTCTCGAATCCAATCGATGAGGCGGCGGGTCTTGGCGTCGGGGAGGTGACGCGTGTCCTCGGCGACCTTCTGCATGCGGTCCAGGAGAGCCTGCTCACGCGCCCACAACGCTTCGTCCGGCGCCGAGGTGGCGTCGGCGACCGCCGTGAGTGCCTCGATCTGTGCGTTCTCTTCCGCCTCCAGGTCCGCATCGCTCCAGATCCCCCGCTCGTCGTCCGAGCCCGGGGGCTTCGAGAAAGTATCGACCGTGCGCGGGGGTCTGTCGGGCCTGGATTCGTCTCGGCCACGCCCCTCGCGCCAGTGCCGCTCAACCGTCTGGCGATGCACCTTCAGGCTGCGTGCGAACGCCTCGATGGACGACAGGAGCCGTTGCTGGAGCCCGACGACGAGCAGGCCCGCCGCCGCCCGAGCACGGTCCGAAGCCATGGCATGACGCTCTTCGCGGGTAGAACGGTACTCATCCAGCAGATTGGACAGGACGAGTTCGGGCGCGTCCTCGGGTAGGTCGTCGATCACCACGCGGCACACGTTACGTTTCGGGAAGCCCCCCTGGGTCTCGCGGATGTCCTCCTTCAGCCGACGCACCATCACGTCGTTCAGGGCGCCCTTGCGCACCTTGACGCCGCGCGTGAAGCGGTACGGATCGAGGAGTTCCAGCAAGGTAGAGAAGCTGTTCGAGTGGCCGTTGTGGGGCGTCGCGGAGAGGAACAGGCGATGTTCGAAACGCTGGCTCAGGTCTCGAACGGCGCGCGTGAACTTCGTCTCGATACCGTAGCGTCCACCGCTCGACGGAGCCGCGTGGTGGGCTTCGTCCAGAATCAGCAGGCTGCCCGGCTGCAGGTCGCCGAGCCACTCACGCATCGGTTCGGCATAGGCGGGGTCGATCAGAAGATTGTGCGAGATGAGGAAACGGCTGTGCGTGCGCCACGGATTGACGCCGAAGCCCCGTTCACGGCGCACTCGGGACACGTAGGACCGGTCGAGGATCTCGCACACAAGACCGAAGCGGTCCTCGAGTTCGGCCTTCCACTGCTCGATGACCGACGGCGGCGCGGCCACCACGATCGTCCTGGCCTTGCGGCGTTGGATCAGTTCCCGGGCGATCAGGCCGGCTTCGATTGTCTTGCCGAGGCCTGTGTCGTCCGCGATGAAGAGGTTGACGCGGGGCAACAGCAGCGCCTTGCGCAACGGCTCCATCTGGTAGGCGTCGATGCGGATCCCCGCGCGGAACGGGGCCTGGAAGAGGTTCGGGTCCGTCGCCGTCGTGCAGTGCCAGCGCAGGGTGTTGTAGAAGGCGGCGAACTGGCGCGGGGGATCGAAGCCTTGCGTCGCAAGACGGTCAAAGCCCTCGTCTTCCAGAATACGGCGGTCGAGTTCGTAGTCCCAGAAGACCGTTAGGGTCTGGCCCTGGTTGTCGTCGTCGGCGCAGGCGAGCGTGATCCGGGCGGACTCTCCCGGGTGGGGGGATTCCACGGTCTCTTCGACAAGCCATCGGCGCGAGCGGACTTGGACGAGTTCGCCGGGCTGGGGCGTGCACTCCGGGAGCATGTCGGGTGCGGTGGTGGACATAAACGGCCGTCGCTCTTTTTGGACGCCTCGATGACTTGGGAGAGTTGCGACGCGAAACTGCAATAGGGCGAGGCGGGATGCAAGCGTGTATCGGCGCCGCCAAGGTCTGGGCCCGTCTGGACCGTTGCGCCACCCTCCCCGTTCCCTGCGTGTGACGCGGAACACCGACGTCTCCAGAACATCTCACGATTGGTACATTGGTTGCCCGGCGTTGAGGGGCGTCTGTCTTCGTGCCTTGGCGGAGTCGACTAACGCAGGTACAAGTCAGTGGCGATCCCGTATTCAGACTTGCGCAGGAAGTGGAGGCAAGACGCCAGTTTCCTGAACGAACACGAAGCACTCCGACCCGAATTCCGACTCGCCCAAGAACGCATCAAGGCCAGGACTCACGCCAGACGGAGCGAAGCGAACGGGGCCTCGTCGCCTGATGCGCGATTTGGAGACGATGCTCGGCATTTTCGGCTTGGTCGTTATCGCCTGCGCAATCCTCTATTCGTGTGGCGGATGACGAAAGCGCAGCACGGCGAGGCTGCCCCCGAGCTACCTACCAGCCAACTGCCCGTGCAAAGGGCCGACACGAGCCCTCGCTGAAGACTTCGAGCGATACGCTCAGGCCGTAGGCAGGAACATCGAAATCCGCTTGGTCACGGACTGAAGCAGTGACCGCCCGGGACCCCTACTCCATCGTCCCCGCCAACCGCTCCGTCGCGTCGGCGAAGTCCTCCATGAAGTCGTAGACCACCTGGCGGGCGGAAACCGTGGTGTTCATGAGCCCAACCCCCTGGCCCACGAAGTAGGTCGCGAGCGCCTTCGCGCCCTCGTGGCCACCCTCGGCGAGCTTGCCGATGCGGCCAAGCGCCGGCTCGCTGACGAGTTGCTGCAACGGCATGGGCAGCGGGTCGGGGCTCTCCTCGCCGTGCCACGCGTCCGTCCAGGCGGAGCGCAACTGGCGCGTGTACTTGCCGGTGCGGCTGCGCGAGCGCACGGTCTGGCGGGAGTTCGCGACCAGCATCTTCTCCTTGACGGCAGGGGCGGTCTCGGCTTCGGGGGTCGTCAGCCACACCGAGCCGCACCACGCGCCGGCGGCGCCCATGGCCATCACCGCCGCCATCTGCCTTCCGGTGACGATGCCGCCGGCGGCGAGGATCGGGATGTCCCCGTAAGGCTTCAGCGCTTCCAGGACTTCCGGGATCAGCACGAGGGTCGAAACTTCGCCGCAGTGGCCACCGGCCTCCGTGCCGGAGACGATGAGGACATCCGTCCCCGCCTCGGCGTGCTTGACGGCATGTTCCTTCGCCCCCGTCAGCGCGCCTACGGGCACGCCTTCCGAGCGGCAACGGTCGAGCATGAACTGCGGGGGGACGCCCAGCGCGTTCACGACGAACCTGACCGGATGCTCGAACGCGGCATCGAGGACCACCGAGGCGCCTCGCGGGCGCAGATGGTCGCCGAAGTTGTCGCCCAGATCACGGTCCCAGAGCCCCTTCGTGTCGATGCCGTGCTGCGCCAGGATCGACTCGACGTGGCGCTTGTGGCCTTCCGGGATGCGCGCCTCGATCTCGGCGGCGGCGAGCGCCTCCTCCTTGCTGTCGAGGCTGGTCGGCACCAGCAGGTCGACGCCGTACGGCTTGCCGTTGACGTGCTCGTCGAGCCAGGTCAGTTCGATGTCGAGGGACTCCGGCGTATGGCCCACGGCCCCCAGCACGCCGAACCCGCCGGCGTTGCTCACGGCCGCGATGACGTCGCGGCAGTGACTGAATGCGAACAGCGGAAAGTCGATGCCGAACATCTCGCAGACTGGGGTTTTCATGGACGGTCCCTCCCGGATGACCCACGTACGGACGAAGGACGCGAGCCTACCAGAATGCGCTTTGCGCGGCTCCGGATCGGCGCCAAAAGGCTACGGGGCGAGTTGCTTCTCGACCGCCCGTGCGAAGAAGCTGGCGCCGTAGGGCAGCGCCGCGTCGTTGAAGTCGTAGCCCGGGTTGTGCACCGGGCGCTGGTGCGTGCCGTCGGCGTTGCCGATCAGGAGGTAGCAGCCAGGTACTTCCTCCAGCATGAACGAGAAATCCTCGGACCCCATGGCCGCCGGCAGGCCGCGGCGGACCCGCGTCTCGCCGACCAGTTCGTCGCAGACCTCCCCCGCGAACTCCGCGGCCGCGGCGTCGTTCACGACCGGATGAAAGACCGTGCGGAAGTCCACCTCGGCCGTGGCGCCGAAGCCCGCCGCCACGGCGTGTGCCAGCTCGGTCATGCGCGTCTCGACCCGCTCCATGACCTTGGTGGAGAACGACCGGGCCGTGCCGGAGAGCCGCGCGCTCGCGGGAATCACGTTGTAGGCGTCGCCCGCCTGCACGCGGGTCACCGAGACTACGGCGGCCTCCGTCGGTCGGACGTTGCGCGACACCACGCTCTGCAGCGCGGTGACGAGTTGTGCGGCGACCACGACCGGGTCGACGCTGTGGTCCGGATGGGCGCCGTGGGCGCCCCGGCCGGCGATGTCGATGTCGAAGAACGCCCCCGCCGCGGTGACAACCCCGCTCTTGAGGGCGAAAGTGCCGACCGGCAGCCCCGGGGCGTTGTGCATGGCGAAGACCCGGTCGCACGGGAAGTCGCGGAAGAGCCCGTCGGCGATCATCGCGCGGGCGCCGCCGATGCCCTCCTCCGCGGGCTGGAAGATGAAGTTGACCTGCCCGCGGAAGTTGCGGGTGCGCGCCAGGTACTCCGCCGCGCCGAGCAGCATGGTCGTGTGGCCGTCGTGTCCGCACGCGTGCATGCGCCCGTCGTGCGTCGAACGGTGCGCGAACGTGTTCTCCTCGAGGATCGGCAGGGCGTCCATGTCGGCGCGCAGCCCGACCGAGGCGGTTTCGTTGCCTACCCGCAAGACGCCCACCACCCCCGTGCCCCCGATGCCGCGATGCACCTGGAGACCGAAGCTCTCGAGCTTCTTGGCAACGACTTCGGCGGTGCGGTGCTCCTCGAAGCCAAGCTCCGGGTGGGCGTGCAGGTCGCGCCGGAGCCGTGTCAGGTCTTCCTTGCGGGCGGCAACATCCTGGATGAGGGGCATACGAGGGAGATCACAGCTTGCGGGGCGTGGCCCATGGTCGCATCGCGCCCCGCGGGGCTTCAAGCGGCAGGAAGGCCCTCGCCTCGCGAGTCTGTATGATCGCTCTCCCGGTTGCGGGGCATAACGCCGAGGCGCCGGCGGTCATCGCCATGGCCCGGCGACACGGCAAGGGGAGAAACACACCATCGCTTCGAACGCCCCCGCCGCGCCCGACCCGGCTGGATCCGCCGCCCCCGCCCCGGACGGGGCGGAGAAGCTCCCGCTATCGCTGAAGCTGGCCTACGGCCTGCCGAACTTCGCCGGCATGGCGATGGGCGTCCCCGTCGCCATCCACATGACGAAGTTCTACTCGGACTCGATCGGCGTCGCGGTCGGCTTCATCGCCCTGGCCCAGGTGCTCGCCCGGGCCCTGGACGCGATCACCGATCCGCTCATGGGCTGGATGTCGGACCGCACCCGCGGCCCCTGGGGCCGGCGGCGGCCCTACATCCTGGTCGGCGCGCCCCTGACGGCGATCTCGATGGTGGCGCTGTTCGGGCCGCCGGACGGCATCACGCCGCTCATGGGCGCCGCGTGGTTCACCACGGCATTCATGGCGTACTTCTTCTTCCACACGGTCTACTTCATCCCGCACTACGGACTCGGCGCGGAGCTCACCTCGAACTACCACGAGCGCTCGAACCTGTTCGCGTGGCGGGACGGCATCTCGCTCCTCGGCCAGGCCTTCGCGGCGGCGAGCCCCGCGCTCTTCATCGCGGCGATCAAGGCGCAGGGGACGGAGCAGGCGGAGGCGGAACGCATCACCTTCCTCTGGTTCTCGGTCGGCATGTCCGTGCTGCTGGTGATCTCCTACTACTGGATGTGCTGGCGCGTTCCGGAGAACCCCGCGTACTCGGCGCGCAAGCCGAATCCTCTCGTGCCGGGCGTGCGGCGGGTGCTGCGCAACCATCCGTTCCGGATACTCCTCGCCTGCTACATGGTGACGACGATCACCTCCGGCGGCATCGGCGTGCTGATGCCCTTCTACCTCCGCTACGCGCTCGGCATCACGGACTGGGTCGAGTGGATGGGCGTCGCGCTCCTGCTCGGCTACGGCACCGGCGTAGTCACGCTGCCGGTGTTCGTGCGGCTGGCACGGCGATACGGCAAGAAGCAGGTGTGGATCCTGAGCTTCGTCCTCTCGTTCATCTGCCAGGCGCTCCTCACCGCCCTGCCGAGCTTCATCTACGGCGACGCGGCGGCGCCCTGGGTGATGTTCTTCTTCATGATCGGGGGCATGGCCTTCTCGACGGGCCAGTTCCTCGGCCCGTCGATGCAGGCGGACGTCATCGACTACGACGAGCTCTACACGGGCAAGCGGCGCGAGGCGCAGTACACCGCCCTCTGGTCCATCGTCACCAAGTTCGCCATCATCCCGAGCTCCGCCATTCCCCTGGCCGTCCTCGCGACGCTGGGTTTCGAGCCCAACGTCGATCAGCCGGACGCCGTACAGTGGGCGATCCGGCTCCTCTACGCGGGGGTTCCGGGGACCATGATGCTCGTGGCGATTTTCATCGCCGTGCGTTATCCGATCGACGAACGCGTCCACCGCGGGACGCTCGAAGGTATCGCCGCCCACAGCCGGGGCGAAACAGCGACGGACCCGATCACCGGCCGGAGCATCGATCCTCCCGACGACCGGGGCCTCGACGAGGACACCGGCTGGTTCCTCGACCACTTCTCGGTCCGGGAACTGAAGCGCGCGCTCTCTGCCGGCTCACAGCGCGGGGCGCGCCTGCGGTACGACACGCGCGTGGCTTTGGCGGTCTCGTGCCTTTTCCTCCTCGCCGCGGGCCTCGGCACGGCCGCCCTGTTCGACCTTGCCGAGCAGCCGGGTATCGGCGTCCTGACGCTGGTCCTGCTTGGCGGCGTGTCACTCACCGCGATCGGCTTTCACGCGGTCCGGAACCGCGCGGCCTCGGGGGACCGGCCGGACGGGATCCGCCTGGAACTCGTACGCCAGCACCTCGTCATCACGGAACGCCTCGCGCAGGCCGGATCGACCCGCCGTCAGGATTCCTGAACGCTCTGCGCGGCGGCCTTGTCGGTGCCGGTGAACAGGAGAAACGGCATCACGACGGCGAGCTGCAGGGCCGGCACGGCAATGAAGGCCATCGGCAGCGGGGCATCCTGCTGCAGCCAGACCGCGTGGCCGAGCGCGGCGGCGCCGCCCACCAGAGCCAGCGGGGCCAGCACGGCGAACGCCTTGCCGAGCGCCGCGCGGGGGGCGGCGGACGGCGCCGTGGCGTGAAACAGCCACGCCGGGAAAGCGATCCAGAGAGCGAACACCAGGATCGCCCAGCTATCGAACGGCCAGGTCCGGGCGGCGAGGAGTGATAGCCCCGTCCCCGCGCTGAGCAGCGCCAGTACGCTGACGCCGATAGCGATGCGTCGTCCCGTCACGAAGGCAGGCTCACCGCCGCTCAGCCGCGTTGGTGATAGGGCACGGGCCCGCGTGCGTCCTGGAAGCCCCAGCGGTCGTCGTAGTGGACGAGTTCGCGGAAACGGTCGCCGTTGCGCGCGAGCATCTCGTCGGTGATCCGGCCCCAGAAGCTCTCCTGCACGCGGTAGTGCGGGCCGCAGTAGTAGGCGTTGATGGAGAGCCGCAGTCCCGGGTTCTTGCGCGGGAACGCGCCGTGCCAGACGTTGCCGTGGAACACGAGCACGGAGCCGGCCGGCGCCTCCACCGGCACGGCGTTCTCGACCCCTTCCCCGGGCTTCGGGTGCCGGCACAGCTTGTGCGAGCCGGGCACGATGCAGAAGGCGCCGTTGTCCAGCGTGTAGTCGGTGAGGATCCAGTTCGTGTTGAAGACGTGCGGGGTTGCCGGCAGCGGGCCCGCCCGGTACAGGCTGGAGTCGTCGTGCAGACCCAGGTTCGGACCGTACCCGATGTCGTCGGCCCACTTGATGAAGCACGTGAGCGAGGACAGGACGCACTGCGCACCCAGGTAGTACTCGACCAGGGGCAGGGTCATCGGGTGCTGGATGATCTCCTCGAAGACCGGATCCTCCTCGAGGAAGGAGAACAGCAGGTACTGGCACCCGGTCGAGCCGTCGGCCTCCAGCTTCCCGTGCTCCCCCGTCTCGATATCGTGACGTGCCCCGGTGCGTTCCTCGGCGATCCGCAACACGGCCTTGCGCGCCCGCTCGACGACGCTCGGCTCGCCGATCTGCTCAGGGGTCAGGACGGTGAGTCCATACGCCTCGAGTTCCTCGAGGTTCTTCTCGAGGCCACGCTCCCGGATGAATCTGTATGCGGGCGGAATGGTCGCCGCCTCGGCCCAGCTCGCCGCGTTCATGCCATGCCTCCTTGGGTTGAACGCGCGAGTATAGTCGAACAACGTTCCGCCCACGGGGAGGAGACCGCCCGCTTGGCCGGCGCCACTGATCAAGTTTAGTCATTGCATAGTGACTAAATTTAGCTAGCATGGATCGACCATCGCCAGGCGAGATGGAGCGTGGACCCCAGGTTCCTGCCGCACAACAGTCACCTCACCGACCCGCGGTCGTTCCGGCAGCGAGACCCGCAGCTGCGCCACCTGGCCACCTGTCCGCTCAGACATCGTTCCGCGCTCCTCGACCGGTTGCCGAAATCCACTCCCGGAATCTACAGCCTCGGCGGCGGCCGGCAGATCGGGAAGTCGACACTCCTCAAGCAGTGGATCGCGGAACTGCTCGACCGAGGGACACCGGCGGAGGCCATCACCTTCCTGACCGGGGAGTTGATCGACGACCACCACGGCCTGCTGCTGCAGATCAACATGCACGTCGAGGACGCGCCACCGCACGGCCCCACCTACCTGATCGTCGATGAGGTCACGGACATCCGCAACTGGGACAGGGCCGTCAAGTTCGCCGTCGACGCGGGGATGCTCGAGCGCACGGTACTGATGGTCACGGGATCCGACCTCGCGCTCATGCAGGACGCGAGAGTGCGGTTCCCTGGGCGGCGCGGCGCGGCGGACGAACCGGACTTTCGGCTGTACCCCTTGTCGTTCGGGGAGTACGTCGCGCTGACGGGGACGGTTCCGGAACCGACGGCTCTCGCGGCGGCGGAAGCGCTACCGGACCCCGACATCCTGGACAACCTGTACGCCGCATTCGATCGCTATCTGCTGCACGGCGGCTACCTGACCGCCATCAACGATCTTGCGGGCCTGGGCACGATCCGGCCTAGCACGCTCGCCACCTACTCGGATTGGATCCGGGGCGATGTCGTCAAGCGCGGGCGCCAGGAGGCATATCTTCGCGAGGTGCTCTCCGCCGTGGTCAAGCGGTACACGAGCCAGATCACCTGGAACGCCCTGGCGCGAGACCTGTCGATCGACCATCCGAGCACCGTCGCGGACTACGTCGGGCTACTCGAACGCATGGACGCGGTGTGCGTGGTGCCCGCGTTGCGGGAGGACACCCTATCGCCCGCGCCGAAGAAGGCGCGGAAAGTGGTGTTCTCCGATCCGTTCATCCTCCACGCGGTGTGTGCGTGGCTCGCGCCCGCGACCGCGTCGTTCGAAAGCCAGCGGGAACGCGTGGCGGATCCGGTATGGGGCTCGCAGATCGTCGAGGCATGTGTCACGGCGCACCACCGCCGCGCCTATCCGACCTACTACATCAAGGCCCAGGGCGAGGTGGATGTCGCCTACGTCCGCGACGACCGTTTCTGGCCCGTCGAGGTCAAGTGGACCAATCAGCTTCGCCCCAAGGACATCAAGCAGGTCGCGCGCTACGCCAATGCGGAGATCTGGGGCAAGGGCCGCGAGGTCGGCGAGTTGAACGGCGTCAGGGTGCTGCCCCTGCCGCTTCGCCTGCTCGGCGTGTGACGCTCGCGACGCATCCCCAACCCCAATAGAATGCGCTGCTTCCGGGGAGGATCGAAACCATGACGGACAGCAATGGGCGCGTCGATGCCGTGATCGTCGGCGCCGGATTCGCGGGACTCTACATGGCGCACCGCCTGCAGGGGCTCGGCTTCAGCCTGCAGGGCTTCGAGGCCGGCGGCGGCGTGGGCGGCACCTGGTATTGGAACCGCTACCCGGGCGCGCGCTGCGACGTCGAGAGCATGGAGTACTCCTACCAGTTCTCCGAGGAACTCCAGCAGGAGTGGGAGTGGACCGAACGGTACGCGGGCCAGCCCGAGATCCTGCGGTACGCGAACCACGTCGCCGACCGTTTCGACCTGCACCGGCACTTCGACTTCGACACGCGCGTCACCGAGGCCGTCTTCGACGAGGACGAGGACCGCTGGATGGTGCGCACCGACACCGGACGGACGGTGGCGGCGCGCTTCTGCATCATGGCGACCGGGTGCCTGTCCTCGACCAACACACCGGCCTTCCCGGGCATCGACACCTTCGAAGGCGAGGTCTACCACACCGGCCAGTGGCCTCACGAAGGCGTGGACTTCACCGACAAGCGCGTCGGCATCATCGGTACGGGCTCGTCGGCGATTCAGGCCATCCCGATCATCGCGCGGGAAGCGGGGCACCTCACGGTGTTCCAGCGCACGCCGAACTACTCCATCCCGGCCCGCAACGGCCCCCTCGACCCGGACGTGCAGCGCGCCGTCAAGGCGGAGTACCCGGAGTTCCGCGCGCGGAACAGCCTGATGCCGGCGGCGCTCGGCGTCCAGGCCACCATGCGCGAGGTGGCGGCCGTGGACGACGACCCGGACGTGCGCCGCCGGGACTACGAAGAGCGTTGGGGCATCGGCGGCTTCGCATTCCTCATGGGCTATGAGGACCTGCTGATCAACCCCGACTCCAACGAGACCGCGGCCGACTTCGTCCGCGAGAAGATCGCCGAGGTGGTCGACGATCCGGACGTCGCGGCCCTCCTCTCGCCGCACAACGTGATCGGCTGCAAGCGCCCCTGCCTCGACACCGGCTACTACGAGACCTTCAACCGGGACAACGTCACCCTCGTCGACATCAGCGACGCACCGGTCGAGGAGATCACCCCGACCGGGCTCCTCGCGAACGGCGTGTCGTACGAGCTCGACTGCATCGTGTGCGCCACCGGGTTCGACGCGATGACCGGCACGCTGCATCGCATCGACCTCCGCGGCCGCGGCGGACAGCCGCTGAAGGAGAAGTGGGCGGGCGGGCCGCGCACGTATCTCGGGCTCGGCGTCGCCGGCTTCCCCAATCTCTTCACCATCTCCGGGCCCGGCAGCCCGTCCGTGCTGACCAACATGATGGTGTCGATAGAGCAGCACGTGAACTGGATCGCGGACTGTCTCGCGCACCTGCGCGAGCAGGGCTACGCGACGATCGAGGCCACCGAGCCCGCGGAGAACGAGTGGGTCGCGCACGTCAACGACGTGGCCGGCGAGACGCTCTACCCGACGTGCAACTCCTGGTACCTGGGCGTGAACGTGCCGGGCAAACCGCGGGTGTTCATGCCCTACATCGGCTTTCCGCCGTACGTGGAGAAGTGCGACGAGGTGGCCGCGAACGGGTACGAGGGGTTCGCGCTGCGGGCCTGACGCGGCTCGTAGGGGCGGGCTTGTCCCCGCCCGTGGTGGTTTCAGGCACGATTTCGAGACCGGACGCCACAAGGGCGTCCCCTACGCCCGGGCCGGAGCGCGCTCCCGCAGGCGGTCCTCGTACCGGACGTCCCGTACGCGGAGCAGGACCAGGATGCCGACGACCGAGAGCACGCCCGAGATCGACCAGATCACGGAGTAGTCGCCCTCGAACACGTAGTTGATGGTCGCCCCGACCAGGACCAACCCGAGGGTGCGCCCCACGCCGTAGAAGATGTTCATCGTGGTCGCCTGCTGCCCGATCATCCCCTGGACGTAGAAATCGGTGCAGAGGGTCTTGTGCGCGATGTCGATCAGGATGTCGGCGAGCCCGAAGCAGGTCGCCGCGACCAGCAACATCCCGGGCGTCTCGGTCACGTAGCCCACGACGCAGCAGACGATCATCACCACGAACGATGCGATCATCGCCATCTGCCGGTTCAGCCTGTTCATGGCGAACTGGCGGGGCGTCAGCGGGGCGCGCGGCCGCAGCGGGTCGAGCCGCTTCTCCTTGAGGAAGACAGCCGCCAGCATGACGAAGACCAGCAGGACCGCCGCGGCGAGGCAGTAGAGCGGCAGCCCGTAGAAGACGCCGCCCCCCTGCTGTTCCCGGTAGAGCGTCACCCACGGCATGCCGACGAACAGCACCAGGATCCAGGCGAGTTCCAGACCGCACTTGTTGATCCCGGCGACCATCGAACGCTGATGCGGAGGCACCATCTCGGCCAGCATCGGGTGGTAGGCAGCCGCCATCACGTCCACGAAAAACTGCATGACGATCACCAGCACCACCACGAGCCAGAGCGCCGTCGCGAAGGGCATCGCGATCTCCGTCGCCGCGACGATGGGCGCGGCGACGATGAGGTAGAACGCCCGCCGCCCGACGCGCGTCCACGTACGGTCCGAGAGGACGCCGACGACGGGCTGGGCGATGAATCCGAACATCGAATTGATGGCCAGGATGAGCCCGATGTAGAAGGCGTTCTCCGTGAACAGGTAGAGCGTCAGCGGCAGCAGGTTCACGCTCACGGCCTCCGCGAAGTGCACGCCGAACCAGAAGGTGGTCATGAGCAGGACCGTGCGCGGGCTCGCACGCTTGCTCGTGGGAGGCGGACGCAGTTCGATCCGCTCCCGGCTTTGGGTGTCGGAGATGGGCAGGTCGCCTTGCAGGAACCGTTGGCCCGGGAAAGCCTACGCGAGCGGACCGGTCCTTCCACGGCGACGCCCGTCGCCGGCGCCGGTGACGCCTCAGCCCGCCGGTGCGGCGCCCGTCCGCCTCGCGTCCTCGTAGCGGACATCCCGCACGCCGAGCAGCACCAGGATGCCGACGACCGCGAGCAAGCCCGAGATGGGCCAGATCACCGAGTAGTCGTTGTCGAACGCGTAGTTGATGGTCGCGCCGACCAGGACCAGCCCCACCGTGCGCCCCACGCCGTAGAAGATGTTCATCGTGGTGGCCTGCTGGCCGATCATCCCCCGCACGAAGTAGTCGGTGCAGAGGGTGGCGTGGCCGGTGTACATCAGCACGTCGGCGAGCCCGAAGCAGACCGCGGCCACCAGCAGCATCGACGGGGTGTCCGCCACGTAACCGATCGCGGAGCAGACGATCATCACGGCGAACGACAGGATGAGCGTACGCTGGCGGTTGAGCCGTGTCATGACGAGCGAGACCGGCAGGGCGAAGATCAGCGCGATGAACGGCATGTATCCCCAGGACTGGCCGAACTCCGCCTCCTCGAACAGCAGCATCTTCGTGGCATAGAGCGCGACGAAACCCGCGATCGCCGTGCGTTGCAGCGAGCGCAGCATGTTGACGAAGCCGAGCCGCAGCAGCATCGGGTGATCCACGAAGTCGCGTATGTACTGCCTCGGGGTCAGGCGCGCCCGCGGCTGCAACGAGTCGAGCCGCTTCTCCTTGAGCACGAACGCGGCGAGCATCACGAACACCAGCAGCACCCCGGCGGCCAGGAAGTAGAGCGGCAGGCCGTAGAGCTCGTCGCCATGACCCTCGCGATACCGCGTCACCCAAGGCATGCCAACGAACAGCACCACGATCCAGCCGAGTTGGGCGGCGGCCAGGTTCACTCCCGCAACGAACGTCCGCTGCGGCGGCGGCACCATCTCGGCGAGCAGCGGGTGATGCGCCCCGATGATCACGTCGGCGAAGAACTGCATAACGACCACGAGCACGACGACCAGCCAGAGCGCCGTCGTGAAGGGCATGGCCACCTCCGTCACCGCCACGATCGGCGCGGCAACGATGAAATAGAAGGCGCGGCGACCGACGCGCGTCCACGTGCGGTCCGACAGGACCCCCACGATCGGCTGCGCGATGAAGCCGAAGATCGGGTTGATGGCGAGGATCAGCCCGATGAAGAAGGCGTTCTGCGTAAACAGGTACAGCGTCAGCGGCAACAGGTTCACGCTGACCGCCTCGACGAAGTGCACGCCGAACAGGACGGAACTCGTGACGGCGACGGTACGCGGGCCCGCGCGCTCGCGCGTGGGCGGCGGATGCAGTTCGATCCGCTCCGTCGCCGCGGTATCGGAGATGGGCAGGTCGCCTCCCTACGCCCGGGCCGGAGCGCGCTCCCTCGCGCGGTCCTCGTAACGCACGTCCCGGACACCGAACAGCGCCACGATGCCGATGACCGCGAGGACGGCCGCGATCGGCCAGATCACCGAGTAGTCGTTGTCGAACACGTAGTTGATGCTCGCCCCGACCAGGACGAGGCCGACCGTCCGCCCGACGCCGTAGAAGATGTTCATCGTCGTGGACTGCTGGCCGATCATCCCCTGCAGGAAGTAATCCGTGCAGAGCGTCTTGTGGGCCATGGCCGCCATCACGTCGGCGAGCCCGAAGCAGAGCGCCGCCAGCAGCAGCATCGAGGGCGTGTCCCCGACGTAGCCGATGGCCGAGCAGACCAGCATCACGGTGAACGCGAGGATCATGGCCTGCTGGCGGTTGAGCCGCTTCATGGCGAACGCGACCGGCATGGCGAAGACGAGCGCGATGAACGGCATGTAGCCCCAGGACTGGCCGAACTCCGCCTCCTCGAACAGCAGCATCTTGGTCGCGTAGAGCGCCACGAACCCCGCGATCGCCGTGCGCTGCAGTGACCGCAGCAGGTTGACGAAGCCGAGCCTGAGCAGCATCGGATGGTCCACGAAGTCGCGCACGTACTGCCTCGGCGTCAGCCGCGCACGAGGCTTCACGGGGTCGAGCCGTCTTTCCTTCAGAACGAAGGCGGCGAGCATCACGAAGGTCAGCATCACCCCCGCCGCCATGAAGTACAGCGGCAGGCCATAGAGATGGTCGCCGTGGGTCCCGCGGTACCAGGTCACGAGCGGCATCCCGATGAAGAGCACCGCGATCCAGCCAAGCTGCGCCCCGACCAGGTTCACGCCCGCGACGAAGTTCCGCTGGGACGGCGGCACCATCTCGGCGAGCAGCGGGTGATAGGCGCCGAAGATGACGTCCACGAAGAACTGCATCACGATGATGAGCGCGACCACCACCCAGAGCGTCGTCGCGAAGGGCATCGCGATCTCGGTCGCCGCGACGATCGGCGCCGCGATGATGAAGTAGAAAGCGCGGCGCCCCACCCTCGTCCAGGTGCGGTCCGCCAGCACGCCCACGATCGGCTGCGCGATGAACCCGAAGACCGGGTTGATGGCGAGGATCACGCCGATGAAGAACGCGTTCTCGGTGAACAGGTACAACGTAAGCGGCAGCAGGTTCACGCTGAGCGCCTCGGCGAAGTGCACGCCGAACAGGACGCAGCTCATCACGAACACGGTGCGCGGCTTCACACGCTCGCTCGTGGGAGCCGGATTCAGCTCGATCCGCTCCCCGGGGGAGGTTTCGGGAATGAGTGCTCGCCTTCCATGGACCAGACGACGCCGCGAGAGTATGCGACTGGCGGCGTCCGGTCCATGGGAGACCGGTCAGGGCTCGGGACTTCCGGTGCTAGCAGGGTGTCGGACTTCGCGCGCCAGCGCGATGACCGACCCCGTGCTGGAACGGCTTGGGCTGGGGCCAGAGGCGGCGCCCGTCAGGGCGACGGCTTCGGTGGCGCTAGTATCGGTCCGCAACGCCTGACAGGAGGAAGGCAACATGCCACTACCGCAGGACATCACTCCGTTCGACGAGAACCTGACCGACACCGCGGTCGCGGCCTCCGACGACGACTGGATCGAGACCGATCCGGGCAAGGCCTGGATCAGGGTGCTCTGGACGCAGGGCGAGACCGGCCGGCACGCCGGCATCTACCGCTGGAAGAAGGGCTACGCCGCGTCGTCCCACAAGCACATCGGGGCGGTGTACGTCTACGTCATCAGCGGCAGCCTGCAGGTGCGCGACAACGTGCTGGAGGCCGGCGACTTCCTGTTCGAGCCCAACGGCATGATCCACCACAAGACCGAGGCGCTCGAGGACGTCGACTACCTCATGCTCGCCGACGGTCCGGTGATCGGGTTCGACGAGAACGGCTTTACCGGCTACTTCGGCTGGGAAGAACTCAAGCGCATGCAGGCCGCGGCGGCCACGCCGGCGGCGGGCCGGGACGCCGCGGGATAGCGGCGGCGTTCGACTCCGCCGCGGGCGCCGCGCAGGCCCGCGCATATCGCCGGATGGCGTCACTTCCAGACGCTTTTCCCGGTGCTACAATCGAGCGGCAATGCCCCACAGGAGGAGGCGAATGCCACTACCGCAAGACATCACTCCGTTTGACGAGAACCTCTCCGACACCGTGGTCGCAGCCTCGGACGACGACTGGCTCGAGACCGAGCCGGGCATGGCCTGGGTGAGACTGCTCTGGTCGCAGGGCGAGACCGGCCGCCACGCCGGCATCTACCGCTGGAAGAAGGGCTACGCGGCCCCGTCCCACAAGCACATCGGGGCGGTGTACGTGTACGTCATCAGCGGCACGCTGCAGGTGCGCGACAACATTCTCGAGGCGGGCGACTTCCTGTTCGAGCCGAACGGCATGATCCACCACAAGACCGAGGCGCTAGAGGATGTCGACTACCTCATGCTCGCCGACGGTCCGGTGATCTTCTTCGACGAGGACAACTTCACCGGCTACTTCGGCTGGGAAGAACTGCGTCGCCTGCAGGCCGGCGCGGCGCCGCCGGCAGCGGCCCAGCACGCGGCGGGATAACCGCCGTCGCCTGCTGACTGCCCTTGGGTGGTCCGCCGGGGATTGGGCGGACCGCAGCGAGGGCCGGCCCGGCCGGAGCCCGCAGGGGTGTTCGGCCGTCTCCATCGGCGCTCGCCATGGCGAGTGCAGGATCTTTTCTGTTCGCGCTGGCGCTCCCGTCCCCAGGTTGCCGGACCGATGTGTTGCTTCCCCATACGACATGATACGGGTAGTATGGGTTCATGAAGACGACGATCGACATTCAAGACGAACTGCTGGAACGCGCCAAACGCCGCGCCAGTGAGACGGGGAGTTCACTTCGCGCCGTAGTGGAGGATGGCCTGCGCGCGGTGCTGGCCTCGCCCCCGGTCGAAAACCGCTACACGTTGCCGGACCTGAGGGTAGGCGACCCCAACGACCCCGACCCGTTGGAGCGGTATTCCTGGCCCGAGTTACGCGAACTGATCTACGGCGATCGGGGCACGGGGTGATCGCAGTCGACACCAACGTCCTAGTCTACGCGCACAGAGGCGAGTCACACATCGGGGAAGAGGCTTACGCGACGCTGACGGGCCTTGCCGAGGGCGATACGGCATGGGCCATCCCCTGGCCCTGCTGCTACGAGTTCCTAAGCGTGGTGACGAACCGCCGAGTCTGGAAGGACAGGGCCACCTCCTCCGCTGGGGCGTGGGACCAGTTCGTGGCATGGACCCGGTCTCCAACCCACCGCATGATCGGCGAAACGGAGGGCTTCGCAGAGATTCTCGGACGATTCGTGCAACGGCCCCACGTCGTCGGTGGAGTCGTGCACGACGCCCGCATCGCGGCGATCTGCGTCGCCCACGGCGTGGAAGCGCTCCTGACGCGCGACCGCGACTTCTCGCTGTTTCCCGAACTGCGCACCCGAAACCCCTTCGGTGCCGTGCACTGACCAATTCCAGGCGGTTCAACCGCTCCGCAGCCGGTGCTCCAGCACCATCTCCTCCGTCAACGTCGTTCCAAAGCCCGGTTCCGTCGGCGCCAGGCAGTCGCCGTTCTCGATGACGGGCGTCATGGCGTCGAGGATGGGGGAGCCGGCGGCGAAACTCTCGGCCATCGTGCAGCTCGGCGCCGTCAGGGCGATGGGGAGACCCCACGAACTGCCGCCGCGATGGGGCACCAGTTCGAGCCCGGCGTCCTCGACGAGCTTGGCGATGCGCCGCGCCGCGGTGAGCCCGCCGCACCAGGTGATGTCCGGCTGCAGCACTTCCGCGGAACCCACGCGCACCAGTACCTCGAAGCCGTGCTCCGTGTATTCGTGCTCCCCGCACGCCACCTTCGTCCAGCCCGGTCCACCCCCACCGATCCGCTGTACCAGCTCCGCATAACCGAACACGTCGTCCGGCGAGAGCAGTTCTTCCATCCAGTAGAGCCTCGCCGGCCGCAGCCGCTCCGCGACGCCGACCGCCCAGTCCACGGTCCCGCGGCGCGACACGCTGTCGGTCATCAGGTTGCCGTCGGGTCCCAGCGTCTCGCGGGCGGCGAGGACGTGGTCGATGGCGGCCTGCGTCTCGGCGGCGGGGGTCTCCGGTGCGATGGGCAACCCCACCTTGAAGTTCCGCACGCCGGCGCGTTTGCCGGCCGCGATGTCGCCACCCGTCTGGTAGATCGGGATCCGTGCGCGCGGTTCGCCGTCGAGCATCGCGTGCACCGGCTTGCCGGCGTACTTCCCCGCAATGTCCCACAGTGCGTTGTCCACCGCGGAGAGCGCCATCGGGAACAGGCCGCGCCGGCCGTAGAACAGCCCGGAGGTGTACATCTGGTCCCAGAGCCTCTCCACCGCCCGCGGATCCGCGCCCAGTACCAGGTGGCGCAGGTGACCGTGGATGATCTCGACCGCCGCGCTGCCGCCGGCGCCCATGCCGAAACCCACGATGCCCTGGTTCGTCTTCACCACCGCGATGATGGCCGACGGCAACTGCTCGAACGGTCCCCCGTAGTACCAGCGGCGCGGATCCTCGTCCGAGGCGAAGGTCGGCGGGTCGAAGAGCCCGACCGAGCGTTCGTTGATGTACACGGGATGGGCGTCGACGGCGGTGACGACGAGCCGTCCCGAGCCGTCGCCCGGAAGTTCCGTACCGCCGGCCGCGAGTGCGTCCGTCCCGGCCGCACCCGCGGGCGCGGCGGCAGCCAGTGTCGCCCAGGACGCCGCGCCGGCCAGGAACTCCCTGCGGCTGGCCCCGACGTTGCCCCGTTGTCCCAATTGCGTCATTCCGAAACCCCCTTCGTCCGTTGCGCCAGTCTGTACTACGGTGCCCGCCAGATGGGTGACGACCAACCCCGGTTCCGCACGGTCAGCGGCACGTCGTTCGGCGGCCGCACACCCGCGCCGTTGGCGAACCAGGTCGTCCAGCGGCAACTGGGATTCTCCATCACGCGGACATAGTAGAAGCGTGTTGGTCCGGCCGGAACGCCGGGTCAGTAAACGTCGCCTCCAGTTCGGCCGCTCCCGGATCGTCATGCCGTTCGCAGGTCGCGGTGTCCACGGTCGCGGTGAGGGTGCGCAGCGCCCATCCTCGCCGGGTAGGCGCCCGGCCGAGCACACCACATAGGGTAGCAGCGTCGGGGTCCTGCGCCGCCCACGCCCAGAAGGTCCGTGGATCCTCGCCCTCGAGGTCTCCGCCCATCGGCACGCCGCCCGCGTAAGCGGTCTCGAGCGGGTCGCTCCACGCGCCGAGATCCGCCGGGAGGTCCTCGTCGGTGGCGCCCACGCCCACCTGACACTCCGAACTGCCCTTGCGCCGCGTCACCTCAACGACCCGGTCGATGCGCAGACGCCGCTCGAGGTCGGCCTCGGTGTATTCACCGCCGTCCCAGTCGGCGCCGGCGAACATCAGGCCCCACGAGAAGTTCGTGTTGTGCGGGATCGTGAGCACCTCGCACGGCGGCTGGCAAGCGGCGTCGAGCTGCCCGAAGAAGTCCGACTGGTTCACGACGTCGTTCGACGAGATCGCGTCCTCGGCGACGTGCCCGTTCCGGAACAGCACGTTGCGATGCAGCATGCCCGCTCCCGGCAGCATGCCCGTGAACTCGTAGCCGATCGGCGCCGTGAACTCCCCCGGGCGGTCGAACGCGTCCGCCGCCGTCTGCGTGCGCCGCCAAGTCGCCCGCGCGGCGACCGGGCAGGCGTCGAGGTCCGCGCACAGCGCGGGACTGCGCGGCCGCGGCCACCGGACGGCCTGCGCCAGGGCCCGGGCGAAGAACTCGTCGATGTCCACCTTTGGGTTGCGCATGTCCTCGCAGGCTTGCGTTGCGTACATCGCGTGATCGGGGTCCGTGCAAATCCCGATCCGGTCGAAACCCTCGGCGTGGTCGGTGATCGCCGCGAAGTCGAGGGGCGTGGCCAGTTGCGCGACGGCCCGTGGGCAGCCGCACGGCTTCGCCCCGGGCGAAACGCCAAGCGTCCCGCGGCCCCACCCGGTTGCCATAGAAGAAGGCGTCCGTCGCCCAGCTCGTGTGCACGTGCAGGTCCCCGAAGAACGCTTCGCGGTGGGGGAAACGCTCGACCGGCGACGTTTCGGCGGTTGGAGCCTCCTCGGGGAGCGTCGGCGGACCGGTGTCGGGCGTCTCGCGGGCCGCACGCAACCAACCCGACCACGAGTACGCACGCCAGCCACCGCAGTCGCTCCATCCCGTCCCCCCGGCGATCCGGCCTTGTGGAGAGCGGCTTGGTGCGCCCTCCGCCGTAGCGTAACATCCGGCACGATTCGCGAAGGGAGGCAAGTTCATGGGTAGCAGAGCGCCCGTCCTGATCACTGTTGCCGCAGGCGCGCTGGGCGCCGCCGTGGCCACCGCCGAAGTTTCCACGGCGGACGGCCACCCCGATCTCAGCGGCGTCTACGACGTCGCCACCCTCACCCCCCTCGAACGGTCGGAGATGTTCGGCGACAACCTGTATCTCTCGGCGGAGCAGGCGCAGAAGTTCGAGGCCCAGGCGGCCGCGTTCCGGGCGGCGACCTCGACGCGGAGCGACCCGAACCGCGAAGCGCCCCCCGAGGGCGGCGACGGCTCGCCGGGCGCCGCCGGCAACGTGGGGGGCTACAACACGTTCTGGATCGATAACGGCGACGACACCTTCGCCATCGACGGCCAGCACCGGACCTCCATCATCCACGATCCGGCCAACGGGCGGCTGCCGAAGCTGACCCCGCAGGGCCAGGCGAAGCGCGCGGCCTTCTTTAGCGCCTTCCGCGAGAACACGGGAGAAGCCTGGTGGCTCAAGGAGGGGCGCGAGATCGGACCCTACGACGACCCGGAAATGCGCCCGCTCGGCGAGCGCTGCCTGCTCGGCTTCGGCTCGACCTCGGGACCGCCGATGCTGCCCGTGCTCTACAACAACGTGAAGCGCATCGTGCAGACGCCGGACCACGTCATGATCCTGAACGAGATGGTCCACGACGCGCGCATCATCCGCATCGGCGGCGAGCATCCGCCGGCCGACGTGCGCAGGTGGATGGGCGACTCCATCGGCCACTGGGAGGGCGACACCCTGGTCGTCGACACGACCAACTTCCGCGACAAGTCAGGGCTCTACCTGTACGGCGCCACCGAGGACCTGCACGTCGTCGAGCGCTTCCGGCGCGTTGACGAGAACACCTTGCACTACAGCTTCACGGTGGAGGACCCGTCGGCCTGGGAAGCGCCCTGGAGCGGCGAGTACCCCTGGCCGGCGGCGGACACGAGCGTCTACGAGTACGCCTGCCACGAAGCCAACTACGCCCTCGGCAACATCATGCGCGGGGCGCGTCTGCTGGAAGCGGACTACGAACAAGCCACCGCAGGAGGAGAGTGACCGATGAGTGAGCCCAGGGGCGTCAACGACCCGCGGATCGACCCGCGTCTGAAAGCTATGCTGGCCGCGTTTCCCGAGATCGACCAAGGTGACGTGGGAAGCCGCGAAGCGGCGGTGGCGGCGGCGAACACACCCGAGGCCAGGGCTGCCGACGAGGCGCTCGCGGCCATGTTCGAGACGGCGGACAACGAGGAGGTCGCGCCCTCGGCCGGGCTCTCGATCGTCACTCACGAGGTACAGTCGGAGCCGGACGGCAACACGATCAACATCCAGTTCATCCGCCCGGACTCGGGAGAGACCGTGCCGTGCGTGTACTACATCCACGGCGGCGGCATGATGATGATGTCGTGCTACCTCGGGAACTACCGCGCCTGGGGCAAGATCATCGCCGCCCAGGGCGTGGCGGTGGCGATGGTGGATTTCCGCAACGCACTCTCGCCCTCCTCCGTCCCCGAGATCGAGCCCTACCCGGCGGGCCTGAACGACTGCGTGTCCGGGCTCAAGTGGGTGTCGGCCAACGCCGACACGCTCGGCATCGACGCGAGCCGCATCGTGGTGGCCGGAGAGAGCGGCGGGGGCAACCTGACGCTGGCAACCGGGCTCAAGCTGCTCAAGGACGGCGACAGCGGCCGGGCGGCCGGGCTCTATGCGCTATGTCCGTACATCGCGGGCGAGTGGCCTCTCCCCGAGAATCCCTCGTCCACCGAGAACAACGGCATCCTGCTCGATCTGCACAACAACCGCGGGGCCGTGATCTACGGCATCGAGGCGTTCGAGAATCGCGACCCGCTCGCCTGGCCGAGCTTCGCGACCGCCGAGGACGTGCGCGGACTGCCGCCGACGGTCATCAGCGTGAACGAGTGCGATCCCCTGCGCGACGAGGGCATCAACTTCTATCGCCTGCTGATCGCGGAAGGCGTCAAGGCCCAGTGCCGGCAGGTCATGGGGACGATCCACGGGACGGAGATATTCCCCACGAGCTGCCCCGAGATCAGCCGGGAGACGGCGCGCAGCATCGCCGACTTCTGCAAGGGCACGACCATGTGACGGAGCTTCGCCTCTGCCGACGCGGGACCACCGCTTGATCGTACGCTTCGGCCTGCACGCGGACGGCCTCGACCCCTCGCCGCGCACCACGACGCTCGGGGAGATACGGCTCGGACCCCGGGGTCTGCTCGAGACACTCGAGACCGACCTCGGGTTGCCGCCGGTGCTCGACCATCCCGCCGCCCAGGTCGCCCGCTATCGTAGCTGCCTGGCCGATGCGAACGACCTCGCCCGCTTCTATCACGCGTCTTTTGAGGTCGACCCTATCGGCGTGTCCCGGGAACTCATGCGCTGGCGGGCGCATTGGTACGAAGGGGGCTGGGACGGTCGTTCCCACGGGGATCAGCCCCGTCTCGCCGACATGACTGCCGTCGAGGCACTCGCACGAGATCGCGCCACGCCATGCCTCGGCCAACGACTCGCCGCCGTCGCCGGCGCACTCGAGACCCGGCGGACCCAGATCGAACGCCTCGCCCTGCTAGACGACCCCGCGGACCTGCCTCTCGCCTGGCGCCGCGTGGTCGACGCCATCGGCTTCGCGGTGCATGCCGGCGTGCGCCCCGCGCCCGGCGCCGTCCCGAACTCGGACCTCGCGCGCCTGCAGGCAACGCTCTCGGAGTCGAACGCGACCACGCCCCTCACGGGAGACGGCTCCGTCCTGGTCATCCACGCCGAGTGCCGCGACGTCTCGGCGCGGGCACTCGCGGAGTACGTGGGCAGATCCGGGCTCGACGGCCGGGTCCTGATCGCCGAACGGGACGGCATCGTGTTCGACCGTGCGCTCGAGCGTTCCGGCCTGCCCCGTTGCGGCTTCCAGCATCGGTCCCGCTTCCGGCCCGTGTCGCAGGTGCCGGCCCTGGCATTGGCTCTCCTCTGGCAGCCGGTGGACCCGCGCGTCCTCCTGCAATTCCTGCTCCACCCCGTCGCCCCGCTCCCATGGCGGGTGCGCAGGCCCCTCGCGGCGGCCGTGGCCGAACGACCGGGTATCGGGGGGCCTGACTGGCAGGCGGCCATGACACGCATCGAGCAAACGGAAGGGGAGCGTCGCGAGGCGTCCCGCACCTCCGCCGACGAGATTCGCTACTGGCTGGCAGCGCCCCGTTTCGCCCAGGACACCGGTGCGCCCATCGACGTGATCGCGGCCCGCACGAAGCGTTGCGCCCTCTGGCTGGAGCGGCGCCGGGCGGTCGTCGGCCCACTCGACGAGCGCCTCTACACCGCCGCCATCTCCCAGTGCATGGCCCTTGCCGACGCCCTCGACCGCTTGTCCGCCGACGGCCACGCCCGCGTGCCGAAACCCGAACTCGACCGCCTCATCGACGAGGCCGCGACCGCCCAACCGGATGCCTCCGCATTCGCCCAGGCCGGACACGTGGGCGCTACCACGCACCCGGCCACGGTGGTCGATCCCGTCGACGAGGTGCTGTGGTGGGACCTCGCGCCGCAGCCCTCCGAGCCGGCCCTGCCGTGGTCGTCGAGCGAACTCGGCGCCCTGGCCTCGGCGGGCGTGAACCTCCCCCCTCCTGCCGAGCGGCTGCGGCGACGCCGGCACGACTGGCTGCGGCCGCTGCTCAATTGCCGCCGGCGGCTCGTCCTTGTCGTGCACCGGTCCGAGCGTGGACGCCACCCCCTTCTTGGGGAGATCGAACACCGTTGCTCCGGCTTCCGTGAACTGGACCTCGACGGGACACTCCTGGGGGACGGCGTCGACGCGTTGCCACAGCTCGGCGTGCACACCCCCGCGCTGCCCGTACGCCCACCGCGGTCGCCACAGCGGTGGTGGTCCCTGCCACCGCACGTCGCGCTGCCGGCGCGTCCGGTGGAGTCCTACACGTCCCTGTCCAAGCTGTATGACTATCCGCACGAGTGGGTCCTGCGCTATCTCGCGGACCTGCGCCCGGGGCGTGCGGCAAACATCCACGACCGCGGGTTGCTGTACGGAAACCTCGCGCACCGGCTGTTCGAACGTTTCTTCGACGTACACCCGGGGCGGTCCCAGTGGGGCGGCCTTTCTGAAACCGATCTCCGCGACTGGCTCGACAGCAACCTCGCAAGATTGTTCGAGTCCGAGGGCGCCGTGCTGCTACAGCGCGGCCGCGGAGGCGATCGCCAATACGTCGCCAACCGCATCGAGCAGGCCCTCGCGGGACTCCTCCGGCACCTGCACGGCGCCGCCATCGAACGCGTCCGGTCCGAGGTACCCCAGGAAGCGCGGCACCCCGCCTTCGAACTCCGGGGCACCATCGACCTGCTGCTGACCGACGCGGACGAACGCCGCGTCGTGGTGGACGTGAAATGGGGCAGCGAACTGTACCGGGAGCGCGAGATGCAGGCGGGCCGGCACCTGCAGCTCGCGACCTATGCGTGGTTGCAGCGTAGCGCCGAGGGACGCGACGACTGGCCCTATCCGGCCTACTACATCGTCACGACAGGCAACCTCGTCGCGCCGGATCGGTCGGTGTTTCCGAATGCCGTGGTGGCGCCGCCGGAGACGGGGGAGTCCGTCGCAGAGCTGTGGCAGCGTGCCGAGGTCACGCACGGCTGGCGCCGCGCGCAGTTGGACCGCGGGCTCGTGGAGGTCCCGGCGGAGGGCACCGAGCCGGACGAGCGGTCCCGGACTCCGGCGGACGGCCTCGCCGGCGCCGAGGGACCAGACCGTTTCGACGACTTCCGACTCCTGACCGGCGTCGACCCCGCGCAGTGACCGACTTTTCGCACGTGACGTTCGTGAGCGCCGGCGCCGGCAGCGGCAAGACCTGGCGCCTCACGGAGGAACTCGAACACCTGCTCGTCGAAGACGGCGTCGACCCGGCGCGCATCATCGGCACGACGTTCACCGTCAAGGCCGCGGCCGAACTGCGCGACCGCGTGCGGGAGCGCCTGATCGCGAGCGGCCGGTTCGCGCTCGCCGAGCAGTCCGGCGGCGCGCTGATCGGCACGGTACACAGCGTCTGTGAGCGCGTGCTGCGACGCTTCGCCTTCGAACAGGGCCTCTCCCCCCGGCTGGACGTCGCGAGCGTCGAGGACTCGGAGCGGCTCTTCGACCAGGCCCTCGACGACGTGCTGGACCCGGCTCCGATCCGCGAGATGAACGCGCTCGGTGCCCGGCTGGAAGTCGATCGCTGGCAAGCCGCCGTCAAGAGGATCGTCGACCTGGCGCGCGACAACGGTCTCGACGCGGCCGCCCTCGTGGCGATGGGCCGGGAGAACGCCGACGCGTTGCTGGCCTTCTTTCCGGAGCCGGTCGAGGATGACCTCTCCCCAACCCTCGAAGAGGCGGTCGGGCACGCGGTCACGCGTATCGATCTCGATCGCGACTCGACGAAAACCACGAAGAACTACCTGTCGCGCCTCCGAACGGCGGCGTCACGCCTTGGCAACCCCGACTGTCCCTGGTCCCTGTGGATGAGCCTCAGCAAGGAGAAACCGGCCAAGGCGAGTCAGGTCGTCGCGGAACCGGTGTGGACGGTGGCGAGCCGCTACGAGGAACACCCGCGCTTCCACGACGATGTGCGCAGCTACACGGAGGGGGCCTTCAAGATCGCCGCGCGGGCGTTGGACCGGTTCGCCGCACACAAGCGGCGTGCCGGATTGATCGACTTCGGGGACATGGAACAACTGATGCTCCGGGCCCTGGACGACAAGCCTGTCGCCGACCGTCTCAGGGACGAACTGGAGGTCCTGCTCGTCGACGAGTTCCAGGACACGAACCCCATGCAACTCGCGCTCTTCGTCAAGCTCGCGGAGTTGGCCGATCGCGTCATTCTCGTCGGCGACGTCAAGCAGGCGATCTATGGCTTTCGCGGGTGCGACCAGGCAGTGGTGTTCGACACGCTCGAGGGACTCGCCGCGGGCGATGCCGTCACGGAGACCCTCGAACACAACTGGCGCTCGAGAGCGCCCCTGGTGGACTACGTGAACGCGGTCTTCGCGACGGCCTTCCACCAGTCCCTGGATCCTGCGCGCGTCGTGCTGAAACCGAAGCGCGACGCCGCTACCGAAGCGCCCGCCGTCGCACGCTGGACGCTCGCGTGCCGCGGCTTCGACGACCGCTTCGCCGCCCTGGCGGCAGGCGTCGCCGACCTCGTGGCCAGCGGCTATCCCGTCGTGGACCCGGAGAGCAAGGCGGTCCGCCCGGTGCGCTACGGCGACCTCGCCGTGCTCGCACGGACGAATTCTCGCGTGGAGGGCATCGCGCGCGCGTTGCGGAGCCGGCGCGTCCCCATGAAGATGACCATGCGCGGCCTCCTCACCGCGCCCGAGATCGGCCTCGCAAGGGCGTGCCTGCGCTGCCTGAACGACGACAGCGACACGCTCGCGGTCGCGGAAGTGGTAGCGCTCGCCGGTGGCGCCCCGCCGGAAACGTGGCTCGCGGACCGCCTCACGTGGCTTGCCGACGGAAAGGAAGGTCGCGACTGGGACGGCGGACAACCAATGGTGCGGCGCCTGCGCGCGTTACGTGAGACGGCCGCGTCGCTGTCTCCCCTCGAGACGGTGGTGCGCGTGCTCAACGACATGGGCATCCGCGAGACCGTGACCGCCTGGGGCCCCGACAGCGTCAAGGCGGCGCAGCGCCAGCGCAATCTCGACGCGCTGCTCGACCTCGCGGTTCTCTACGAAGAGCACTGCGCGGCCCAGCACGAAGCTGCCAGCCTCACCGGCTTCCTGTTCTGGCTGGAGGAGCCGAGTTCCCCGGAACTCGACCTGCAGCCGGTGGTCACGTCCGGCGATGCCGTGCACGTCCTGACCTATCACCGCGCCAAGGGGCTCGAGTGGCCGGTGGTCGTGCTGACGGACTTCGACGACGAAGAGATGAACCGCCTCTGGGAACCCCGGATGGCGCAACTGGAGGGTTTCGACATCCGGGCCCCGCTGGGGGGGCGCGCCGTGCGCTGGTGGCCCGACCTGTTTCGCCGACGCACGCGTGGCGTCCCGGCCCGGCACGCCATCGAGGCATCGGCCGAGGGAGAGGAGTGCGCGCGACTCTCCCTGGAGGAGCAGAGGCGGCTGGCGTACGTCGGCATGAGCCGCGCACGCGATCTGCTGGTCGTCGCCGTGCCTGCGGGCAAGCCGAGGCGAGGCGCCTGGCTCGAAGCCTTCGACGCACCGTTCCTCCTGCCCGACGGGGACACCCTGGAACTGCCGCACGGAACCACCGTGCCGACCGTCGCGCGGGACTTCCAGGCCGCCTCCGGCCTGGCCGCGGCCGAGCCCTTCGCGCCACGCTGGTTCGAGGAACGTCCGCCGGGCAACTTCCCGCGCACCCCTGCCCGACCGTCGGATGCCGAAGCCGTCGCCGGCGCGACCGTCGCCGAGGTCGTAGCCTTCGGCGAGCGGATTCCCGTGGCGGGAGGGGACATGACACGGATCGGTGAGGGTCTGCACGCCGTCATCGCCATGGTGCTCGTCAATCCCGAAGCTTCCGGCGCGGAAGGCCGGGCGCACGCCATCCTGGAGGCCCGCGGCGCCGCCGCCTCCGTCCGCGCCGAGGACGCGGTGGCGGCCGCGCGGCGCTTCCTCGAGTTTGTCCGCGAACGGTTCCGGCCCGGCGCGATCCGCGTCGAGTACCCCATCGCGCACCTGCTCGACGACAACCGGCACGCCGCCGGCCGCATCGACGTCGTGCTGGAGACAGCCGACGGCCCCGTCATCCTGGATCACAAGTCGTCGCCGCTGGCCGACTCGGAGTGGCCGGCCGAGGCGCTCAAACACTCCGGCCAGCTCGCGGCCTACCGGTCGGCGTTCGAGGCCGCGGGGCGGTCAGCCGCGACGTGGATTCACTTCGCCGTCAGCGGGGGAGCGGTTCGAGTGGAGTAGAGGGACTTGCGCTGTTCTGAGAGCCACGGATGGTAGGGGATGGGGGGGTTCGGTTTTTTTCTTTACCCCGAGAATGCGGCGTTTTGAGTGGTTTCGTGGCGGCGCGGGTGGGCTGCGGGGGATTTTCACCCCACGCGGGGGCGGGGCGCCGGGGTGCGTGGCGGCGCGCGTCCGGCGGCGGGTTGCGTAGACCTGGGAAAAGGGGTCGCCATGGGGCAGGATGGCTGCGCCAAACAAGACCACCGCCGCTCCCCGGAGGGAGAACGACCATGGCGACGCAACAGAGTGTGCTGTTTTCCTGGGACGATGTCGAACGGTTGCCGGAGTTGCGGCGGCTGGAGTTCGTGCTGGAGCAGCTGCCGGACGCGGATCTGGTGGCGGCGCTGGAGTCGCGCCGCGGTCGCGGCCGGGGCGAGTACCCGGTGCGGGCGATGTGGCGCGCGCTGGTGGCGGGGGTGGTGTTCGGCCACGCGTCGTCGGCGTCGCTGTTGCGCGAGTTGGGTCGCAACCCGGCGTTGCTGTCGGTGTGCGGCCTTGACGCGCTGGGCCGGCAGTCGGCGCCGCGGCGGACGCTGGCGCGGGGTGCGGACGGCACGACGACGGTGGTGGAGGAGGCGCGGTCGCGGCGGGACGGTGTGCCGACGGCGTGGGCGTTCTCGCGGTTCCTGGCGAACGTGGTCGGGCTGGAGGAGGAGAGCGGCGCGGTGTCGGGGATGGTGGACGCGCTGCGCGGGCGGCTGCTGGCGGAGTTGCCGGGCTACGGGACGCACCTGGGCTACGACGGCAAGGCGGTGCCGAGCCACTCGACCGGCCGGCGCGACGCGACGACCGGCGCGACGACGGACACGGACGCGGACTGGGGCAGCCACGAGACGCGCGGGACGGACCGCAACGGCAAGGCGTGGCGGAAGGTGAAGACGTGGTTCGGCTACGGCCTGCACCTGATCGCGGACACCGAGCACGAACTGCCGGTGTGGTTCGAGGTGACGCGGGCGTCGCGTTCGGAGGTGAAGGTGCTGGACGCGGGGATCGACGAACTGTTCGGGGCGGCGCCGGAACTGGCGGCGCGCTGCGCGGACTTCTGCGCGGACCGGGGCCTGGACGCGGGACCGCTGAAGCGGAAGTTGTGGGACGCGCACGGGGTGCGCCCGCTGATCGACGTGCGGGAGCTGTGGCGGGAGGAGAAGGCGATGCCGGACCACGATCCGTCGCAGCCGATCCTGCGTTCGCTGTCGGCGGACGGCGGCGGCAACGTGCTGCACGGCGGGAAGGGCGAGGTGTTGTGCCGCTGTCCGGCGACGGGCGCGGTGCGGCCACTGGCGTTCCAGGGCTTCGAGGCGGACCGCGGCACGCTGAAGTACCGCTGCCCGGCGGCGGCGTACGGGCTCGACTGCGCCGGTCGGGAGCGGTGCCTGCGCGACGCCGGGTCGACGGCCGGGGACTATGGGCGGGTGGTGCGCATCGACCTGGCGTCCGCCGACCGGCGCACGTTCACGCCGACGCCGTGGGGCAGCCCGTCGTGGCGGCGCGGCCACCACCGCCGCGGCGCGCTGGAGCGGATCAACGCGCGGCTCGACAACAGCTTCGGGTTCGAGCGCCACTTCGTGCGCGGGCGGGCGAAGATGCGGGCGCGGCTGGGACTGGCGCTGGCGGTGATGATGGCGCTGGCGCTCGGCTCGGTGGCGGCGGGCCGGCCCGAGCGCATGCGCTCGCTGGTGGATCCCGGACTGCCGCTGGCGGCGTAGCGCCGCCGACACGCCGTTCGCGACCGCATCGGCGCCGGCCGGGGATCGCCCGCCCGCCCGCGGCGCCCAAATGCGAACCGTTCTCACTTGCGCGCCCCCGAACCGACTCTCGACGGCGCCTCCCGGAACCGCCGCACCCGTTCCGCCACCGCCGTCGCCGGTTCCAGTCGCGGGCAAGGATCACGCGCCCGAGAAAAAACGCCACAGCGCAACTCCCTCGAGTAGACGCTCCATTGCAGCGCGTTCGGCGGCACCCTACACTTACGCCGCTCTCCCATGATGCAACCTCTGAACGCCCTCCTGCGGTTCGTCCACCGCTTCAGTTAACCGGTGTCCATGCAACCCAGGAAGCCACGCGCGCCCGCGCGAAGCCGAGCGCGGGGTCATCGAATCCCCGAGCGCTTCCGCGCCCCGCCAGCATCGTGGGCGACCCTCCTCCTGCTCGGTGCAACGGGGCTCGGGATGACTGGGCCCGCGGTCGCCGAGAACACGGGCTTCGCCGCGCTCGGTTCGTGGAGGGAACCGCCCCTGGCCGAGGCCGGGAAGAACCGGGTTCGCGAACGGCTCGCCGTGCAGGCAGACATCCTCCCCGTCCGGACCGACGGCGAGCGTCGCCTTCGGCTGGTCTCCCCGGCGATGGTCGAAGCCGACGCCCGCGCCCTGATCGCCGATCTCGCCGGCCGCGGAGTGTCCGCCTGGTTCCCGCGGGGAGACCTCGTCGCCTCCTCGACGCCACGCGCCATGCCGGTCGCGCCGGCCGCCTCCCGCGAGGAACCCATGCCGGCCCCTGATCCCGCGCGCCAGGCCACGTCCTCCACCGCGGTGTCACCTCCGGATCCAGAGACGACATCAGTCTCCACGACAGACCGCCTCGCCAACGCAGTTCCGCCCGCCCCGGCCTCCCGCGCGAAGCCTGCCGACCCGGACACCGGCGCGGCCGTCCACGTGCCCTACTTCGAGACGGTGGGCATCGCGATCGACGGCGTCGCGGAGGAAGCCGCGTGGTCGGAAGTCCCCGGCTACGACGACATGCGCGTGACCGATCCGGACACCCTCGAGGAGCCGCGGTACCGCACGTTCTACCGTTTCCTGTACACGCGGGAGGGGCTGTACGTCGCGGCCTTCATGGAACAGCCGCCGGACACGCTCGTGTCGCGCCTCTCGTCGCGTGACCGCCACCTCAACCGCGACAGCTTCAACCTCACCCTCGACACCTCCGGCGAGGGGCTCTACGGGTACTGGTTCACGGTCACCCTCGGGGGCTCGCTGATGGACGGCAAGGCCGTGCCGGAGCGCACCGTTACCGAGCAGTGGGACGGACCGTGGCTCGGCGCCAGCGCCCGGCTGGACGACGGCTGGAGCGCCGAGATGTTCCTGCCCTGGTCCATGATGGCGATGCCCGCCTCGAACGGGGCCGACGGCGGCCCGGGTCCGCGCAAGCTCACCTTCTGGGTGGACCGGAAGGTGTCGCACCTCGATGAGAGCCACAGTTGGCCCGCCCTGCCCTACAGCGGCCAGCGGTTCATGTCCGCCTTCCGCACGATGCGCCTGGAACGCCTCGACACCCAACGCCAGCTCGCCTTCTTTCCCTATGTCTCCACCACCCACGACGGCGTCGCCGGCCAGATCGACTACCGCGGCGGCGTGGACGTCGCGTGGCGCCCCACGCCCAACGTGCAGCTCACGGGCACCGTCAACCCCGACTTCGGAGCGGTGGAGTCGGACGACATCGTCGTCAACCTGACCGCGTTCGAGACCTTCTTCCCGGAGAAACGCCTGTTCTTCCTGGAGGGCAACGAGGTGTTCTTCACGACGCCCCGCTCCGACGTCAACCGCTACCGTTCCCACCGTTACGGCTCCGGCGCGCGGGAGCGGCCCCTCACCTATCGCATCGAGCCGACGACCCTGGTGAACACGCGGCGCATCGGAGGTCCGCCGCGGCATCTCACGGTGCCCGACGGGATCGAGGTCGCGGGCACCGAGCGCGGCAAGCCGACCGACCTGCTCGGCGCCGTCAAGGCCGCCGGGGCCGTGGGCGCGTTGCGCTTCGGCGCGCTCGCCGCCTTCGAGGACGACGTGGAACTGCCGGGACGTCGCACGGACACCGGCGAGCGCGTCACCGTGCGGGAGGACGGCCGCGACTTCGGTGTCGTTCGGGCGCTGTACGAGGCGGGCGGCGCGGGACGGAGGGCGATCGGCTACCTCGGCACGGTGGTGGCGCTGCCCGACGGCGAAGCGACGACCCACGGCATCGACGCGCACGTCATCGCCGGGGGCGGACGCCTGCGCTGGGACGGACAGCTCATGTACAGCGACGGGAACGGCATCGCCGGCGACGGGACCGGCGGCTACGGTTTCTTCTCGGACGCCATGTACGTACCGCGCCGGGGGGTCATCCACAGCCTGAGCTTCGACTACATCGACAGGCACCTCGAGATCAGCGACCTCGGCTTCATCCAGCAGAACGACCAGGCGACGGTCCAGTACGGTCTCATCTTCATGAACAGCAACCTGGGGCCGTTCCGCCAGGCACGCAACTCGACATTCCTGATGGCCCAGTCCAATACCGACGGGTTCGTGAACCGGGCAACGCTGTACACCAACCAGACCTTCACGTTCGCGAACTACTCCGAGCTCCATGTCTCGGCCAACTACTCCCCCGCGCGCTGGGACACGCGCAACAGCCGGGGCAACGGCTGGTTCAGGACCGATTCGCAGTGGGACGTGCTGCTCGGCTACAGCACCAACGCGGCGAAGAAGTTCTCCGTGAGCGCCAACGTCGGCGCAGAGCAGGAGGAGTTGCACCGCTCCTGGTCCCCCGCCGTGGACCTCGGTTTCACGTATGTGCCAAACGGACGTCTCTCGATCGACTTCGACGTCCGCTACAAGAAACGCAACGGCTGGCTCCTGCACACGGGCGGCCAGAACTTCGCGACCTTCGACGCGGACGACCTGCAGCCGAAGCTCTCGATGGACTACTTCATCACCGCCCGCCAGCAGCTTCGGCTGACGCTGCAGTGGGCGGGAGTCGAGGCCGCGGCGTCCGACTACTACCGCACGCGGCTCACCCACGGCGCAATGCTCGACCGCGCGCTGCAACGGGACGCCGACCCCGAGGACTTCTCGCTGTCGCGGCTGACGGCCCAGTTGCGGTATCGCTGGGAGATCGGCCCCCTGTCGGACCTCTCCGTCGTCTATACCCGCGGGAACCAGTTCACGTACGACGACGCGGACCATGGGTTCGGCACGTTGTGGACGGACTCCCTGCGCGATCCGGTGGTGGACATGCTGGTGGTGAAGCTGCGCTACCGGTTCGGGTCCTGAGCGGACTCGTCCGTCGCGGCCCCCTTCCGGAAGAGAACGCCGCGCCAGCCCCGTAGCACGCGCGGCGGGGGGGCCGTCACGCGTACGGGAAAGGACATCGAAACCGCCCGCCCTTCCGCGTCGGTCGCCGTCACCGTGACGACCGCCTCGCCTTCCGAGCCATCGCGGGCCGACGTGAGCAGCAGCAGTCGGCCGTCGAGCGACACGGCGACCAGGTCCGGAGCGCTCGACGCGACCTCGTACGTCACGGCGTTTCCCCGACCGAACGGCATGGGAAGATCCACGCGCGTGCGGTCACCGCCGGAGAAGATCTCCCGGGGCGGCCCGCGTAGGATTTCGGCGGCTTCTTCAGACGGCGTTCCCGTCGCGTCCTCGGACGGAGGCCCCGTCACGCCGCCCCGGGTTGCGACCACGCGGACCGCATACTCGACGCCGGGCTCGAGGCCCGAGATCACCTGCCCCGTGACATCCCCGCCGGCAACGGCGCGCTCCCGGGTCGCGTCGAAAGCCTCCGTGCCGGATCGCCACTGCACGCGATAGCCGTCCGCGCCCGGCACCGCGTCCCACGACACCGCAAGCCCACCCTCGTCCGCGGTCACCGTTACGCCGGTTACCCGTCCGAGGCGAAGTTCGAAACGGAGCCGCGCCATCGGCTCATCGGAGAACTTGCCGGTCCCGCGAATGCTGGTGATGACGCCGCGCGGGCGGGTGTCGGGGTTGCTCAGGGTGAACTCAGTGCCGTCCTCCGTGCCCGCGTCGTAGGGGAACAAGTCGACCCGTCGCTCGGCGTGCCAGCCTTGGTCGCCGTCGAACAGCGACAGGCCGGAGATGCCCACGAACCAGTCCGGGCTCGGACCGATCATCGACGTCAGCGTCAGCAGTGGGTGGCCCGCCGTGACCTCGATACGGAACGTCGCGCCGCCCGTGCCGCCGCCTGTCACGAACTGTCGAACCACGGCGACCGCGTGCGAACTGGCGACGATCTCCGCGCGCAGGGCGCCCGTGGCGCCGGTTTCCGCCATGGCCTCGATGCCGGGGGACGCCGTCTCCCCGCTGCGCCAGAACGACACGCCGGCATCGTGTATGCCCCCGATCAGCGTCGTGAAGTGCGCTTCCGGTACGACCCCGCCCGGCGTGCTGGCGGTGGTCCAGTTGCCTTCGAAGGTGACGACGTAGGTGACGGCGGGCGCGCTCTGCGCCCACCCCATGGTCCCGAAGGCAAGTGCTCCGTGGGCGAGGAGCTTTCGCAACCATCGGCGGTAACGGCCTTGCAGGTCAAACCGCGCACCGCACCACAGCATCCCAGAGCCTACTTCCGCGCGACCGATGAAAGCCGTCGCCCCGGTACCGGCGCCGGCCGTTCAGCCCGCTAGGCGTGACTTGGCCCGACCTTGACTTCCGTCCGGCGGCTGACCCTTCTCCGCTCTCCTCGGCAACGGTTTGTCTTGCCCCTGGAAGATGTCTCGTTGGCTGGACCCATACACAGACGAACCATCCAACGCCCACATTTCCTTGGCTCGGATCAACGCCTCACCAACGCGAAGGGCGGGCACGTAATCAGGAAGCTCTTTGAGCACCGTAAAGCTGCGCCCCAGCTTTAGGTTAATCGATATCGGCCCGATCTGTGACGACGTGGGCGGAGGGCCGATCAGTAACCGACCAGCTTCCAGTTCTGCCTCAATATCTGGCTTGGACAGTATCATTGAACCATGCTTTCCCTGTACTTACTCATGCTTCCTTCCAGCACGGCCCCACGAATGGCCTCACCTGGTATGCTGGCCTGAAACGTCTTCTCAGTGGAACACAATATGTTCGCCAACACCTGATCTTCGCCTTCCTCTACCTTCGTCTTCAAAAGACTGACGTTCACAAATCCTGACCAATTCCTGTCGCCCAAGTTGATCGATACGGCCCTCTGGTTCGAGAACTGTCCCGGCGAGACCGTACAAGGCAGCCACACCCTAGTCCCCATCCCGTCTGCTCCCATTCCTTCTTTACGCATGCTGGATTCCTCCCATCAGTCCGTCACGACGACTGACCTTGGCTCGCTGTTCCCTACTCTTCCCGCAGCATCCCAAATCCGAGTCTCCGCCGCCGCCAAGCGTATCCCTGTATAAAAAGACAGTCGTCGACCGGTGAGCGGGATCCCAGCGCTAAATGATCGCGCCGGAGGCGAACGCCTCCCCGGCCTCTTCGTCCGACATGCCCAGCAACTCGGTCAGCACCTGGAAGCTGTGCTCCCCGAGTTGCGGCGCCGGCCCCCGGGGGCCGTTGTCGTAGTCCGAGATCCGGTACTGGTGTCCCGCGTAGGGGATGCGGCCCATTTCGCCGTGCTCCAGCTCCCGGTAGAAACCGCGGTGCACGTACTGAGGGTCCTCAAGGAGGTCGCTGGAGCGCTGCACGACGCCGGCGGGAACGCCCGCGGCCTGCAGTTCCCGCGCCGCGGAGGCCGGATCGCGCTCCGACGTCCAGGCGGAGAGGGCGTCGTCGATCGCGTCATGCGCCGCGAGCCGCTCCGCGTTCGTGGCGTAGGTTTCGGCGCACCCCACTACGCCCGCCAGCGCGCGCCACTGCTCGTCCGTATCGACGGCGATCGCCACCCAGTCGTCCTCCCCCGCGCACGGATAGCATCCCTGCGGCGCCGCGAAGCGGTCCCGGTTGCCGATGCGCGTGACGGAACGCCCGTTGACTTGGTAGTCGAGGATCTCCGGCCCGAGGAAGTGCAACGCCGCCTCCAACTGCGCCAGGTCGATGTAGCAGCCTTCGCCGGTGCGGCGCCGGCGGTCCAGCGCCGCCGCGAGCACCGTCGAGACGAAGCGTGGGGCGATCGTGTCCGTGTAGGCCGTCCACGGGCCGCTCGGCGCCCGGTCCGGCCAGCCGGTCACCTCGTAGTAGCCCGCGATGGCGCCGGCGTGGTAGCCGTACCCGCTCATCTTCCGCGCGGGACCCGTCTGGCCCATCAGGCAGGTGCTCACCATCACGAGACCGGGATTGATCTCGCGCAGGCGCTCGTAGTCGAGCCCCATGCGCTGCACGGCGCCGGGCGTGAAGCTCTCGATCATCACGTCGGACCAGGCGATCAGCCGTTTCGCGATCACGATGGCCTCGTCCTGCGTCAGGTCGAGGGCGAGACCCAGCTTCGACGTGTTGAAGTCCCCGAAGAACTGCGAGCGGTTGATCCCTGGCACGTTGTCCTTGAACGGTGGAGCGCCGCGCAGCACGTCGGGGCGGCTCTCCGACTCCACGCGGACCACGGTGGCGCCGTGGTCGGCGAGGTACTTCGAGGTGATCGGGCCCACGCCCACCCAGGCGAAGTCCGCCACCTTCAGGCCGGCGAACGGCAACGCATCGTCACCGGAACGCGCCTCCGCGGCAGCCGGCGCCGTTTCCCGGCGAGCGCGTGCCGCCCCCGCCTCGAGTTCCGCGCGGATCGCAGGCCCGTCCGCATCCAGCGTCGGCGCATCGCGGCGCACGGACACCGGCGCCGGCGAGGACTCGTTGGACTTCGCCCAGGCGCCGGCCGTCTTCACCACGCCGGCGCCCGGTACGGCAAGCTCGTGCCAGTAGTCGCGCGCCGCCAGGTGTTCCAATTCCAGCATCTCCGGGACCGTACCGACCGGGGCGAGCGTGATGCCCCGCGCGATGCCGAAGTCGAGAAGTTCGCGCTTCGTGTGCCGGGCGAAGAACCCGCCCAGGATATCCACCATGTCCGCCAGCGTCCACTTCTGGGCCAGCTCCGGATACCGGAGGCTCTGGTCGTAGAGTTCCCAGTCCACCTCCCGCGCGGAGGCGTCGATGGCGCCTTCCTCGATCAGCCAGTCGAGCAGCCCGACGATGATGTCGGAGGTGGGCAGGGCGATGAGGTGCCCGTCCTTGCAGGGCTGCACGATCTCGATCCCGAGCATGAGGGAGCCGCCGCGCTCGAAGTCGAAGCCCTGGATCGCGTGGGCGTCCATCGCCTGCAGCATGGTCCAGGTCATGGCGCACTGCGCGGACACGTCGACGAACGCGCCCGTACCGGTCTTCAGCATGCGGGCGTGCGCGGCCAGCGCCCCAACGGCCGCCTCGACCCCGACGTGGCGCCACACCTGCGGCACGCTTACCCTGACCGGAGGTCGATCCCCGGGACCCTGCAGGAACACGGGGCCGCCCATCGCCGCCACTACGAGATCGTTGCCAACCTCCCCCGCGCGCGGCCCGTCGATCCCGAACGGCGAGACGCGGACGTGGACGATACGGGAGTTGATCCGGCGTACCGCCGCCGCGTCCAGCCCGAACGGCGCGAGCGTGCCCGGCAGTCCGGACTCGAAGAGGAAGTCGGCAGAGGCAACAAGCGCCTCGAGCGTGTCGCGATCTTCCGGCCGCGCACGCGGATCGAGGACGATGGACCGCTTGTTCCGGTTGAACGCGCGAAACGACAGGCTCGCCAGATCGTCGTCGGCGCCCGCGATCATGGGCTCCACCCGGCGCGCTGAGGTTCCACCCGACCGCTCCACCCGGATCACGTCCGCACCGAGGTCGCCCAGCACCATCGGACCGATCTCGCCGCGCTCGTCCGTGAAGTCGAGCGCCCGATAGGGTTCCAGCATCGTCATCGCTCCAGTCCCTTGCGTCGCGCCCGCCTCAACCGAGCGGCGCTTCCTCGGTTCCCGTCACCGTCACGGCGATCAGCAACTGGCCGGCGAGCCCGGCGGCCCGATGCACGCCCCACTCCGCCACTTCCGGCGCGGAAACGATCTGCACGAATGCCTCCTTCGAGGGGTACTCCACGATCGCCACCTGGTCCCACAACTCGTCCGCTTCCCCCAGCACCAGGTGATGAGCGGGACCGGAGAACAGCATTCGTCCCCCGCGGGAGGTCACCCAGCCGATCATGTCCTGGCCGTAGAGCGCGTACGCCTCCGCCCCGGTGAGGTCCGTCTCGCGTCCGTCAGCGTACTCCGCCCTTTCCTTGAACTTCAGCAGGTTCACCATCGATACGGGACCCTCGATGTCCTTCGCCAGAAAGGCCTGCATGCCTTCCGGCGTGGGCACAACCGCGTTCCGTACGTTCATGTGCGTCGTCTCCTCCGCATCGGCGACCTCCAGGGAAGTCTGGCATAGTACGCGACCCAATCGACCGACTCATCCGGGGGCACTCATGGCACACGACCTGGTCGTGCGAGGCGGATTCATCGTGGACGGTAACGGCGGAGAGCCGTTCGAGGGCGATGTCGCGGTGGACGGCGACACCATTGCCGCAGTCGGACAGGTTCGCGAAAGCGGCGCCGAGGAGGTCGACGCCAGGGGCGCGGTCGTGACGCCGGGGTTCGTGGACCTGCACACCCACCTCGATGCCCAGATCGGCTGGGACCCGGACATGACGTCCATCACCTGGCACGGCGTGACCACCGCCCTGCTCGGCAACTGCGGCGTGACCTTCGCACCGTGCAAGGCGAGCGACCGCGAGTTCCTCGCCGGGATGATGGAGACGGTAGAGGACATCCCGAAGTACGCGATCCTCACCGGACTGCCCTGGGACTGGGAGTCCTACGGCGGCTACCTCGACTCGATCGGGCGCCTCGGCCCGATGATCAACGTGGCGGGGCTCGTCGGCCACGGCGCGACCCGGTTCTTCGTCATGGGCGAGCGCGCCATCGACGACGAGGCGACGCCGGAAGAGATCGAGCGAATCGCCGCGCTGGCGGGACAGTCCGTGGCGGAAGGCGCACTCGGTTTCTCGGTGAACCGTCATCCGGGGCACCGCCTTCCGGACGGGCGTTCCATCCCCGGCACCTTCGCCAGCCGCGAGGAACTGCTCGCGATCTCGCGTGCGGTCGGCAGCCGGGGCGGCCTGATGCAGACCGTGCCGCACTTCGGCGACCTGGACACCGAGATGGACATCCTCGCGGAGGAAGCGCGGTCGAGCCGCGTCCTGTTCAGCGCCATCTCCGAACACGGGCTGGTCCTCGACGAACGCGTAAGCGCCATGCGCGCCCGTGGCCTCGACGTGACCGCGGTCACGGTCCCGCGCAGCGGCGGCGGCGTCGGCGGGCTCTCGACCGACAACTTCTGGCGCACGCCGTCCTGGAACCGCCTGCGGGCAATGGATTTCGACGCACGCCTCGAAGCCATCCGCGACGAGTCCTTCCGGGCCACCCTGGTCCGGGAAATCCGGGAACATCCGGACCACGACGCCCTCGTGAAGGCGACCCGGCGCTACTACCTGCTCGGCGACGACGACCGTCCGTGTTACACGCAGCCGCGTTACGAAAGCCTCCACGACCTGGCCGACGCGGCCGGCGAGCACCCCGCGGAAACCTGGCTCCGGGTGATGCTCGAGACGGACGGCAAGGCGCTCGTCCACATGCGCGGCTTCAACGTGAACCACGAGCACTTGGAGAAGATGATCACGACCCCGTGGGCGATGCCGGGTCTCGGCGACGCCGGCGCCCACGTCAGCCAGATGATCGACTCGGGCTGGCCTACGTTCGTGCTGTCGCACTGGCACCGCGACGCCGGGACGTACTCCCTGGAAGATGCCGTCCGGCGGATCAGCGCCGAGCCGGCGCGCGTGCTCGGGCTCTCCGACCGCGGCACCCTCGAGCGCGGCAAGCGGGCCGACCTCAACGTCATCGACATGGCCCGGCTCGCCGAGCGGCAGCCCTACATCGTGCGGGATTTCCCGGGCGGGGCGCCCCGCTTCCAGCAGCGCGCGGTCGGCTACCGGGCGACGGTCTGCAACGGCTCGGTCATCCTGCGCGACGACGAGCACACCGGAGCGCGGGCCGGCGAGGTGATCCGGAACGGGGCCGCCTGACGCGCGGGGAAACCGGCCGGTCAAACGGGCGCGTGGCAGCGGTACGCCGACTGCCGGAGCGTGACCTCCACCGCCGGGCGAGCGTGAGCCGCTCGCGCAGCGGCACGTCGCCGCCGTCCGCGGAGTAGGTTTCGCCTCGCACGGGAGCGGCAGTCCTCGACCTCTGGCCCTTGACGACCACGTTTTGAGACGCCTACTACGAAGGCTTGCTGGCGGTCTCGCGCGATGACGATTGGACAGGGTGGTGCCGCTTTTTCCTGGAAGCGATGCGGACGCAGGCGGAGGAGAACTTGCGCAAGGCCGAAGGGATCATCGACCTCTACGACGATATGAAGACGCGCATGGCGGACCTGACCAGATCCCGTTTCGCCATCCATGTCCTGGACTGGGTCTTCCAGTATCCGATCTTCTCCAGCACAGACTTCGCGTCGGGCACCGGCGTCCCAGCCAAGTCCGCTCGCAGAGTACTGCAGTCCCTGTTGCGTAGCGGCCTTCTGGAGACCCTGGCCCCCGCACGCGGCCGGCGACCGACCGTTCTGTTGTTCCCGGGTGTACTGGACATCGTCGATGGCCCCTGACGCCGGCGGTCGGAAGCCGGGCACCATGCCATTTTGCGGGACGCCTCGCCCACGATCTGTCCCTCAAGAAAATTTGATGGCCGTGGATGTCCCACAAGGCGATTCCTTGCTGCCGGAATCCGCGCGAACGGGCCAGATCCGCAACGTGGCGCCGCGCTTCCCCCTTCAAGCCGCACGCCGTACTGGTATCCCGAACTGCCGCAGCGTGTCCTCGACCGTCGGCTTGCCGACGCGGAGCCGGTCGTCGTTCAGCAGGTACGTGAACACGTAGCCGAGCCCCAGGATCAGGATGCCGATCAGGAAGCAGTAGATCACCGCGCGGTCCGGGTACTGGTCCTTGAGGTGCCCGACGTACAGCGGCCCGAAGATGCCGGCCGCCGCCCAGGCCGTCAGGATCGCGCCGTAGACGATCGACATCTTCTTCGCACCGAACACGTCCACGATGAACGACGGCATCGTCGCGAAGCCCCCGCCGAAGCAGAGCAGCACGTAGCAGACGAGCACCGAGAACACCCACGGGTTGGTCTCGGTCATGAGCACGCCGAACACCACCATCTGGCTCGCCAGCAGGATGCGGAACACGGCCACGCGTCCGATGCGGTCCGAGACCATGCCCCAGAGGAGCCGGCCGACGCCGTTGCAGAGGGAACTGATCGCGATCAGCGTCGCGCCGTAAGCGGCCAGTGTCTCCGGCTCGATGGTCGGGTCGGCGAGGCCCCAGACATCCTGCAGCAGCGGCGACTGGAAGCTGATCACCGAGATGCCCGCGGAGATGTTGAAGAAGAACACGATCCACATCACCGCGAACTCCCGCGAGGACAGGCACGCGCCGAGCGGGACGTCCGGCTCCGCTTCGGTGGCCGCGGCCGCCGCGCCCGCGGCGGAGTCCGGCGGCGGGTCGCGCAGCACCAGGCTCGCGGGGAAGAGCACGCAGGCGAAGACGAGGCCGAGATAGAGGAACACCTGCGGCAGGTCGCCGCCCTGGGCCGTCTGGGTCTGTGTGACGAGCAGCGGAGCCAGCACCTTGCTGAGCAGGAACGCGCCCACCCCGAACCCCATGACCACGATGCCGGTGGCGAGGCCCTTGCGTTCCGGGTACCACTTGGCGACGGTCGCGACCGGAGTCACGTACCCGAGGCCGATGCCCGCGCCGCCGATGACGCCATAGCCAAGGTAGAAGAGCCAGAGGATGTCGAGGCGCAACGCCAGGGACGCCATGAGGTACCCGCCGCAGAACATCGCGCTGCCCGCGAGCGCCAGCTTCCTCGGTCCCAGCTTCGGCAGCGCGGCGCCGGCCCACGCCGCCGAGGTGCCAAGGGAGAAGATCGCGATGCTGAAGGCCCAGGCCGTATCCGTGAACGTCCAGCCGTGGTCTCGTACCAGCATCGTCTGGAAGAAACTCCAGGCGTACACCGTCCCCAGGCAAAGTTGGAGCGCGGTACAGGCCACTGCGACGATCCAGCGGGGCATGGTGCGCAACCGCTACCGCGCCGCCCGCGTCAGGAACCGGCCCCGGACGGGGCCCCGGACCGGGCTTCCCCCGGTCCGCCGTTTCTCAGGCAGTGCAGGAACAGCCGTGCGAGCTGCCCCGCCTCGTCGTCGCGTTCCAGCACCCTTCGGTGACGCGGGTCTACCGCCTCTTCGCCCTCCCCGCCCACATCCCGGGCCATGGCGACCGCGTAGGCCAGGACGTCGCCCACGGGCCGCGCCGCGAGGTTCACGAGCCAGATGGCGGCGAACACGCCGACCACGAACACGATGGAGATGAGATACACCTGCTGCCCGATGGCGCGCTGGATCTTCAGCGCGATCAGGTCCGTGTCCATGCCGACGTGCACCGCGCCGGCGACCCCCGCGAGGATCGGGCTGCCCACCTCGACGAAGTCGCCCATTCCAGGCAAGTTGCGTTCCACGGTCTCCGTGTTCGACGGATCCCCCGCCAGGATCTCCTCCGGGATCCCCGGCACGAAGGTGTGGGCGAGGTACTCGCCGGCCTCGTTCGTCACGTAGATGTACTTGATCCCCTGGATCTCGACGAACTGGTCGATCAGCGACTGCAGCGTGGAGAGATCGCGGTTCAGGAGGATGTCGACGCTCGCGTCCGCGATGGTCTTGGCGATGTCCTGGCTGTTGCTGACGTATTCCTCCGAGAGGTGCGTGTCGACCGTGTAGACGCACAGGATCGACGTCGACAGCCCGATGAAGCCGAACAGGGAGAAGACGCCGAACAGGGTCTTCTGAAAGAGCTTCTTGACCTTCATACCGCAAACCTCTTCTGCCAGTCGTCGAGCGTCACGAAACGCCCCTCGTCCACCACGGTGTAGTACACCTGCTGCAGTCCCTGCCGGCGCTCCGGCCCGAACGACACGCGCTCCCCGATGCCGAGATCGAAGTCCCTGACGGAGAACACCGCCCGCTCAAGGCCGCCCCGCGTCGGCGGCTCTTCCAGCCGGGACAGGACCTCCACCAGCAGCTTCGCGTTGAGGAATCCCTCGAGGCTCACGAAGCTGTGCGGGAACGGTGTGTAGGCCTCCTGCACGAGGTCCGCCGGGGGCTCGGGATCGTACCGCTCCATGAACTCGCGGTACTCGCGCACGGCGGGAATGGAGATGTCCTCGTAGCTCGGCACCACCTGCGAGTTGACCAACAGGTCCATGTACTCGCGCGCGTCGTTCCGTCCCTCGGCGAGCAGCTTCAGCAGGTTCTCGCTGCCGACGAACGACAGGTTCGCGATAGGTACCCGAAGCCCCAGGTCCACGGCGTCCCGCGCGAAGCCGGCGCACGCCGCGTACGCCCCGATGCACACCACCGCGTCCGGCTCGGCGGCCTTCAGGATCTCCACCTGCGGACGCATGCTCGCCGTGAACTGGGTGCCGCGGCGATAGCTCGCCTCACCCGCGATCCGCTCGCCGTGCCGACCGAGCGCGGCCCGAACGCCCGCCCAGCCGCTGCGCCCGTACGCATCGGCCTGATAGAACACGGCGATGCGACGGCGTCCGACACGGACGAAGTTGTCGACCAGTCCCGCCGTCTCCTGCGCGTAGGACGCGCGCAGGTTGAAGGCGAAGTCCCCGTACGGCGGCTGGCGCTGTGGCTGGGCTCCCGTGAACGGGAAGAACAGGTACATGCCGCGGTCCTGGAACTTCTTCAGCATCGGCAGGACCCGGGTCACCGTCGGCGTCCCCACGTAGCCGAACAGCAGGAAGACATCGTCCTCGAGCATCAGCGTCATGGTGTTGTTGACGGACGGGTCGGGCTGGTAGCCGTCGTCGTAAGTCTTGAGCGCGACACGCCTGCCGCGCACCCCTTCGCGGCCATTGACGTGCTCGAAGTACGCGGTGGCGCCCCGGTAAAGCTCGATGCCGAGGCCGCGGGAAGGGCCCGAGAAGGCGGCCGACATGCCGAGCACGAACTCGGTGTCGGTCACGCCGGCGCCCGGGGCGGACGCTGCCCCGAACACTCGGCCGGCCGCGAGGCCCGCCAAGCCGGTCGCCATGATCGAACGGCGCGTGAACACCGGGCGCGTGTCCCTCCCTCTCCTTCAGGTACTGTAGCGTAGCGTACCGGGAGGAACGAGGGGACGGGTACGCGCGACCCGACCTCAGCTCCGGCCGGCGCCCTCCGCTTGGTGTACGACTGGCAGGCTCGCTCCGACCCCGCTATGTTCCCCGGGTTTCGCCGCCGACCGGAGCAGGAACATGAGCCAAGGCAAGAGAATCGACCGGGAGCGCCTGGAGAAGTTCTTCTTCCGTGTCGCCAACCAGGTGTCGGCCGGTTTCAACTGCTCCCTGTCGGCGCTCGGCGACCGGCTCGGCCTCTACAAGGCTCTGGCCGATGTCGGTCCGGTCAACAGCGACGAACTCGCCGCGCACACGGGCCTGCACGAGCGCTGGCTGCGCGAATGGCTGCGCCACCAGGCCTGCGTTGGCCAGGTGGAGTATGCCGATGGCCGGTTCGGCCTGAGCCCCGAGGCAAAGATCGTCCTGGCCGAGGAAGACCACGCGTTCTTCTTCGCGAGCGGTTTCACCGCCGTCACCGCCACCTATCCCTCCATACCGCGCCTGCCGGACGCGTTCCGGACGGGCCTCGGGCTCACCTACGACGACCACGGCGCGGCCTGCGCATGCAACCTCGAGCGCATGAGCGGCTACCTGCAGCGGACGGAACTAGTGCCGAAGCTGCTTCCCGAAGTCGACGGGATCGTGGAGCGGCTCGAAGCGGGCGCGGCCGTCGCGGACGTGGGCTGCGGGTCCGGCACGGCGCTCCTGGCAATGGCCGAGGCCTTTCCCGCATCCACGTTCACCGGGTACGACACCTCTAGCCACGCCCTCGACAACGCACGCCGCAATCTCGCCGAGAGCGGCGCCGACAACGTACGCCTGGTCGATCCTTCGGCCGAACCCATGCCTGCCGCCCCGACATTCGATCTGGTTACGACTTTCGACGTGGTCCACGACACGACGCACCCGGTCGATCTCATCCGCGCCATCCGCACCGCTCTCAAGGATGATGGCGCTTGGGTCTGCGCCGATATCAGGAGTTTCCCGACCTTCGAGCAGAACCTCGCCGAACACCCCATGGCGGCGTTGCTGTACGGCTTCTCGGTGACGGTCTGCATGTCGTCCGGGATGTCCACGCCCGACGGTGCGGGCCTCGGCACCCTCGGCTTCAACGAGCAAGTCGCCCGCACGATGACGAGCGACGCCGGTTTCTCCCGCTTCGAGGTGCTCGAGTACGGGAACGCGATGAACGCGTACTACGACATCCGGCCTTAGCCCGCCGCCAGCCCCGACATCACGCCAAAGCGGCCGTCGACGACCTCGCGTAGCGCGTCGTCCGGGCCGCCCATCGCATCGCCGGAGCGCACGTGGTATCCCCCGGGCGCGTCCACGCCCTTGGGCGTGCGTCCCTCGGCCCGGTCCTTCGCCGCTTGCAGGGCGAGTTGGCGGAAGCGCACCACGCCGAGGTCCGTCTGGCCCAGGAGTTCCCGAGTGCGGTCCGCGATCAGGCCCTGGCTGTCGGCGATGGCCTGGTCCTGCTCCGAAATCCCGACGATGCCGGTGAAGCTCTGTTCGCGCTGCAGCGTGCGGTCGATCAGGTAGTCGTTCTCGCGGCGTCGGACGGGCACGTAATGCTCGTCGACCTCCGCGAAGATGCCCGAACCCTGCTCGAAGCGCTCGATCTCCCGCTCCGACAGCGGGCGGTCCGGATTCCAGCAGTAGCAGAAGATCCAGCACGACTCGTCGTCCACCGGGACCCAGGTATTGCCGAGGTTGTTGTCCTCGGGGAAGTTGCCCGGCGCGAGCGAGTGGTTGGGCATGAGGAACTGGGTCATGCGCCAGTAGCGTGCGCCATCGTCCGCCTGCCGCGCGGCGCAAAGCAACAGGCCCGCGGGGTGCTCCAGCACCGTGAACTCCGGCCGACCGTCCTCGATCATCCACCGGTAGCGCGCGAGCGACGGCGGCTCGTTGTCCCCGTCGATGCGCCGCATGCCCATGACTTCGTGGAGGCCCACCTTCTCTCCGCCCCGCATGCCGGCATGGAGGTACGAGAAGTGCGCAGTGTCGAGACCGCCCTCGCATGCCTGCGCCCAGTTGCACTGCTGGAACTTCTTCGAGACGAAGCGGTGCTCCGCAGGCAACGTCGCGAACTCGAATTGCGGCAGCTCGGGTGCGTCGCCCTCCCCCATCCAGGCCCAGACGATGTCGCCGAACTCGCGCGTCTCCAGTGCGCGAATGGCGGCCTTCGGCTTGACGCGCTCCGCCGTGTCCAGGTCGAGCGTCGGAATCTCGAGGCACCTGCCTGCGACGTCGAACTTCCAGCCGTGGTAGGCGCACCGGATGCCGCATTCCTCCACGCGGCCGAAGAAGAGATTCGCGCCCCGGTGCGTACAGGCCGGCTCCACCACGCCGACACGGCCCCGGGTGTCGCGAAAAGCGACGAAGTCCTCGCCGAGGAGCTTTACGCGCAGGGGCGGACAGTCCGGCTCGGGCAACTCGCGCGAGAGCAGCGCGGGCATCCAGTAGGAGCGGAAGACGTCGCCCATGGGCGTGCCGGGGCCCGTCTGCGTGAGCGTTGCGTTTTCTTGCGCCGTTAGCATGTCTCTCCCTCGCTCGTGGTCAGGCGCGGGCTGTCGTGTCAGGCGCAGCAAACGACCGCCGCCGCTCATTCAACGCAACCCCCGTGAGACAGCCTAAGCGAGCAGGGATCATTGGTCTACGCTCGCGTCCCTGCCCGCGCGACGACACTTCGCAAATCATTCGATCTCTGGCTTCATCGGCGACTCGGCGCGACCGACGCCAAATGGGCGACTAGACGATGTACCTCGGTCGAAGGGTTACGTTCGCCAGTCTTGTCAGCATCCTCCATCGCCTGAACTGCTCGTGCGGTCGCAGCCTCCAGCCTGCTCGCCAGTCTCGAAAAGGCGCCCTGGGTCGCTTTCCGGTGGTCCAGCCAATGGCTTCGCAACTCCCGGATGCACCGATCGCAACCGCTGCTCTCGCCAGATCCAACGAAAGGCGCCCTCGAGTAGCTGAAGTGCAGCAACAGCCGGTACTCGAAGCAGGGCCACGACCGAATCACTTTGAGCCGAGCGACTCGCGCCTCTTCACACGCCGACTCGAAGGTCGCGTGACTGTCCCGGTCGAAGACGCAAAACACCTCGTCGTAGCGTTCGCCAATCCTCGCTTCCTGCCGCCTTAGTTGCTTGGCCCTGCGAACGACCGTGCGCGGGTCCGCGCCAGTTCCGGAGACCTCGACTGTCGCGGTATGCAACTCGTAGAAGTCGCGCAACTCCGAGAAGTATCTTGGTTCCGTGCGGGAGCCCTCGCAGACCACCAGGATCCGCACAGACGGATCGCGACTCGCACGTGGCCTCCGGAGGTCACGTCGGGGCAGACGCTTCGCCACCGATCAGCGAGCCTCGGTTAGCTCTGTCCGAACGAAAGGCAGCGCGCCGTAACGGCCCGCCAGATATGATCGTTCCAGGTTCTCGACCCCTTTGCGGGGCCGAAAGTCGTTCAACGGGAAGAGGCTTGTCTCTTGTCTGGTATTGCGCTCACAGAACCAGATCTGGTCCCGCCTAAACGTCTGTTGGTTGAGTATGGAAGTGTCATGCGTCGAGAACACGAGCTGCGCACCCTTTGGGTTGGTCTCCGGGTCATGAAACAAGCTGACGAGATGCCTGACCAAAAGTGGGTGCAAGTTGTCCTGCAACTCGTCGATCACCACAACGTGGCCCTTCTCTAAAGTGTCGATCCACGGACCAGCGAGCGCGAACATCTTCTGCGTCCCGTCGGACTCCTCCTGGAGTTCCAGTTCTACCGATCCTCCATCGGTTGCAGGATGACCGAGGCGCAAATCGGTAACGGTCGAGCCCTCCAGGTCCTCGAGCATCTCCTCTCGGATTCGCGGCGGCATGTCTTCTGGCAGCATCTCCAATGAGAACTTCTCTTCCACCACGCGCAGGCTCTCAACGGCTATGTCGGTGGACTGCAAGAAACGGAGAACGCTCGCATCACGTCCCTCCCGACAGCAATCAAGCGAGAATCCCGGAGTCCAACCCCCAAAACTTGCCACGTGCAGCTTGTTGGCGAACCAACGAAAAAGGGGTTGCAGCTGGACCGCGTTCAGCGCAATCGCGGTGGACAGAAACAATGCGTCGGGTCGCGTAGCCCTCCGCCAGACCTCCTTATCTCCGACGAACTTGCTCCCGAACGCGAAGCTGTGTTTGCCACCACCTTCATCCGCGTTGCGCTCGAACCAGAGTTGGACGCGCCCGCGCGGCCACGCGAAGAGCCACTCGGCGATCACGGCACGGGCCTTCGCGGAGAACCCATACTGATATCGGACCCCGTCCGCCACGCAGACCAACTCGAAGGTCGTCGGTTCTTCCCTACGAACGGAGTCGAACTTGAACGGTGTCACCGGGAGAGGCTCGTCGACAGCACGGGCGGACCTGACCACGACCTCCCGCATCGCCCCGATCGCTCTCAGCAGATTGGTTTTGCCTGAGGCATTCGCACCATAGACCGCCACCGATGGCACCAGCGGGACAGACTTTCGCGACCCAACCAGTTCCGGCTCCACCACATGCGTCTCTCTTAGCTCGCGAGACGCAGTCGCCGCCAGACTTAGACGCACCTCGTCCCGGATAGACCGGAAGTTCTCAACCGAGAATTCGATAAGCATATATCTAACGCTCTTTATTGCCTCGAATCGACAAGTTTGTTCAAATCTAACACATAAAATGGCCTTCTATCCTGCTTTCGAGCTAGACATGACGGTGAGTTCTTGTTCGGTCGTCCCGCCGCCGGAGGCCGTCGACGGGTCTGTCAAGCGAGCGGAACCGCCTAGCGCTCCGGACACCTGCCGCCGTCCAGCGTCTCGTACTCCGCCTGCACGAAGTTCTCGAAGCGGAAGGTCTCCTGGTACACGCGGCAGTGTTCCTCGAGGCTTGAGAAGCTCTTGTCCGCGAGCAACCGGGCCCGCAGGTCGTCCATGGTGAGCAGGAACGACGACATGCGGACGCCGCCGTCGCTTTTCGCGTCCAGCAGGAGGAGCCGCCGTGCCCCGGCGCCGTTCTCCCACGCGGACCATTCCACCTGCGCCCCGTTCCGTCCCCGCCCCGGGTCTCCGGTCCAGGCGAACTCCGCCCAGTACGACATCATGGTCTGCGACAGGGCGTCGCGTTCAGGCACGTCGTCGTCCGCCACGATCCTCAGCCGGTCGAGAAAGTCGAGCGTGCCGAACACGAAGGGAATCTCCAGCGCGTGCGCGGCGCCGAAGAGCCGCGCGAGGTCGAGCGTACCGACGCTGCGCATCGCGTCCCAGTCGAAACGGTAGGCGAACACCGTCGGGCCCTGCGCGGCGCGCAGCGGAACGGCCAGGCGGTCCACGGCCCCCACCTTCCAGGCGTCGCTGCTGTAGCCCGTGTCGCGGTCGTAGCGCTCCGGGTCGCGGACCCGGTAGGGGAGGATACCGAATAACCGGTCGGTCGCCTCCGGCGAGAACGCCGCGAACAGCTTCACCTCGTCGCGGTTGGTGCCGAAGATCGCGGGCGTGACGTTGTAGCGCCGGGCCGCGAAGAGTTCGGCGGCCTGCAGGTCGTCCGGCAGCACGTGCCCGTCACCGAGCAGCGTCGCCGTGCCCCCCTGCGCCGCGAGTATCTCCAGCGCACCCTTCGAGCGAAGATAGCCTGCGAGTTCATGCCGCCCCATCGACTCCTGGCGGGCCCGGGCCCCGGATGGATCGAGGCCCGCGTCTCCCGCCAGGAGCAGGTTGTCGACCAGTTCCCGGAAACTCGTCCTCTCGGTGGGGCCGTACTCCTGCGCTTCGGCCATCGGCACGATACGGAGCCCGCCGCTTTGCGCGATCACCTTGTGATAGAGGCCCGCCGCCAGCGGCGAGACCATCAAGGCCTGCGCGTTCCAGCCCCCGGCGGACTCCCCGAATACCGTGACGTTCCCCGGATCGCCGCCGAACGCGGCGACGTTGTCGCGGACCCAGCGCAGGGCATGGATGATGTCGAGGACGCCGTAGTTGCCGGAATCGTCGAGCGGGTCGCCGGTGGCAAGGGCCGGGTGACGGAACCAGCCGAGCGGCCCGAGGCGGTAGTTGATGCTCACCACGACGACATCGTGGGTTCCGGCAAGGCGCGCACCGTTGTAGAGCGGCGTGCCCCCCTCGCCGATGTGGTTGCCGCCGCCGTGGATCCAGAACATCACGGGGAGCGCGCGGTCCGATTCCGCCGCGTGCGCGGGAGACCAGACGTTCAGGGAAAGGCAATCCTCGTCGCCCGAGAGGCCCGGGCCGGGACCCAGCTCTCGCTGTGGACATTGCGGTCCGCGCACGAGGCTCTCGCGTACACCGCTCCACGGCTCCGGCGGTTGCGGCGCCCGCCAGCGCAAGGGGCCAACCGGTGGGGCCGCGTACGGAATGCCGAGCCACGCGTTCGCGTCGAGGCGATCGACGTACCCGACCACGTCTCCGCCCGTCGTGCCGCGCCGCGTCTCGTCAGCGACCACGGGCATCGGCGGCTCCTCGAAGATGCTCGCCACGTACCACCAGGCCGTACCGCCGGCGGCCGCGAGGATCGCGATGACCACGGCCAGGAAGATAAGCAGGACACGGACGAGCTTCTTCATGACTTGAGCTCCTCGACGAACCGGTGATTATGGACCCGCCGACCGGGAGCGCTGAAACGCCGCCCCGTTCAGGCGGCCACGGCGCGGGCATGCGGCGACGCCACGAACACTCCACCACACAACCGGCCGCCCGCGCCGCGCATGACGATCTGCGGGCAGGCGAACAGGTTGGGGCTCACGCCGTTCGGAAACACGCGCGCCGTCGGGTAGCGCGCCGCCACGGCGGCGACGATGTCCTCGGCCATGTGCGCCATCACGCCAACATCCTCGTTGCCCGAGACGTCGATGCGCGCGCAGTGCACGGCCGCATCGAGGTCCATGCCGTAGTCGAGGACGAAGGAGACGAGCTGGAAAACGGACGCGAGGATCTTGCGTCCTCCGGAGGCGCCGAGCGCGAAGGCCGAGCCGTCGTCCCGCCGCACGACCGTCGGCAGCATGTTGCACAGGGGTCGCCGCCCGCCGGCCACCGAGTTCGGCCGTCCCGGGCGTGGGTCGAACCACATCATGCCGTTGTTCATCAGGATGCCGGTACGCGGCAGCATGATCCGGGCGCCGAACGCGGACATGATTGTCTGGGTGAGCGAGACGAGGTTGCCGTCGGCGTCCGCCACGCAGAGGTGACTGGTGTGCGTGGGCGGCACGCCCTCCCCGCCCTCGCCGATGTGCTCGATGCGGTAGTCGTAGACCGTGCGCAGCGCCTCGATGTACGCCACCATCGCGTCGAGGTCAGGCGCCGTGCCCCGAAATGCCTGCTCCTCGACGAGCGACAGGGCGTGCATCAGGCTCGGACCCGCCGTCATGTGCCCCGGCGCCGCGACCCGGGCGTCGCGGTAGCGGCGTTCGAGCGGTTCGGCGAGGAACGCGCCGTAGCCCTCGAGATCCTCGAGCCGGATCCGCGACCCGACCTCCTCCAGGTCCGCCGCGATGTCACGGGCGAGCGCACCCCGGTAGTAGTCCTCCGGACCCTGCGTCTGCAACCGGCGGCAGGTCGACGCCAGGTTGCCGAGCCGCAGCGTCCCGACGGAGCCGTCGCTCGGGGCCCTCGGCGGCAGCCCGTCGGCGAGATAGACGCGGCGCGTCTCTTCGAACCGGGCGAGGTGACGCGCTTGCGACGCGATCTTGTGGGCCGCGTACCAGTCGAGGGGCAGCCCCGCTTCCGCGAGCCGGCAGGCCGGTTCGATGGCCTGTTCGAAGGACAGGGTCCCGAACGTCTCGAGCGCGAGGGCCACGCCCTTGACGTAGCCCGGCGTCGCCACCGCCAGCGGTCCCTCGACGTTGGCGTCGCCCACTACCGCGGGCCAGTTGAAGGTGTCCGCACCGGTCGTCCCTTCCGCCAGGGGATAGTCCTCCGGCCGTGCCGCGAGCGGCGCCCGCATGCCGAACTCGACGACGCGCGCGGCATCTTCGCCCGCGAGGTGCACCGTCATGTATCCGCCCCCGCCGATGCCGCTCATCCAGGGTTCGACGGCGCCGATGGCGAGGCCGGCGGACACCGCGGCATCCACGGCGTTACCGCCGTCGCGCAGTACCGCGGCGCCTACCTCCGACGCGACGTGGTGCTGGGTGGCGACCACGCCCCGGTCGCCGTGGACGGCGGGCTTGCGGATCTGCCAGTGTTCGGTGAGATGTCTGGTCATGTCCACGCGCTCTCCCACAGGACCTTGACCGGCATGGCGAACAGCCGGGGTCCAACCTGCTGAATCCGGTCGCCGTCGTGCAGCAGGATGCCGCACACGAACGGGTCCCCCAAGGCATCCCGGATGCGCGACAGCGCCCGGAAGTCGTCGGGCCGCGCCGTCGCCCCTGCCTTGACCTCGATGCCGACCACCTCGCCGGACGCGCGTTCGAGCACCAAATCGACTTCCACGCCGTCCTTGTCACGAAAGTGACCGATGGCAGTAGGCTCGTCACCGAGCGCGACTGCCTTCAACACCTCGGAGTAGACGAAACACTCGAGCAGCGGGCCAAACGTCCGGCGGTCACGGTCGACCGTCGATGCGTCCGCCCCACGCAACGCGGCGAGCAGGCCCGAATCCAGAAACTGCAGCTTGGGCGTCCGGACCAGTCGCTTCAGCGCGTTGCGATGCCACGCTCCGACTCGACGCAGGACGTACATCCGCTCCAACAGCGTCAGCCAGCGATCAACCGTCTTGCCGTCCACGCCCAGCCGCGAGCCCATGCTCGACAGGTTGAGCAGTTGCCCGGCGGAGAAGGCCGCATGCTCGATGAGGGGCGTCATCCTTCCGAGCTTGCCGACCGCCGCAATATCGGAGATGTCACGTTCCGCCAGCGCGCTCGCGTACGCCAGGAGCCAGCGACGACGGCGCGCCGGTTCGGAGCGACCGAGCACCTCCGGGAAGCCCCCGGAGAGGACGCGTTCCACCAGGTTCGCCGTCGAGCCGAGGACGGCGAGATTCGGCATGTCCCCCGCAAAAGCCCGATCCAGGAAGCGCGGCACCGACGCGACCCCAGCCTCGGCCTGTGAAAACGGCAAGAGTTCGATCGTCTCTACGCGCCCCGCAAGCGAGTCAGGGGAGATCGCGCTCCTGAACAGCTCCACCGAACCGGTAATGAGGAAGCGGCCCGGCGTTGGATATTCATCGACCGACCTCTTCAGTTCGAGCATGAGTCCCGGCGCGCGCTGGATCTCGTCGATCACCGCCCCCGGGCGCCCACGCATGAATCCGACGGGATCCTCCACCGCGAAACGCCTGAACTGCTCGTCATCCAGCGTGATGAACGGACGCCGCTCCGGGTGGGCGAAGCGGCGGGCGAGCGTCGTCTTTCCCGATTGCCGCGGCCCCAACAGCGCGACGATGCGGGTATCACGAAGGGCAACGTCTACCCTTGCCTCCGCGTGCCTGGGCAGGTACTGCGACTCCATCGTCGAGCGCGACATTGCTCGGTCCTGTGTTCCGTCCAATCCGGAGTCATCTACCGTCCAATTCGGAATCTACCATCGTCCAATCCGGAATGCACACCCGGCAGAAGCGCACACGCGGGGCTCGCGGCACCGCTGCCGGCATGGTCCGTTCGCGCCCCGCCAAGCTTTCGCGTAGCGTATGCCCCATGAAGCTCGCGGTGCTGGACCAGTCGCCCATCGGCCGCGGCGAGGACGCCCTCGCCGCCGTCGAGCACACCATCGCGCTGGCCCAGCGCTGCGACGCGCTCGGCTACCACCGCTACTGGATCGCGGAGCACCATGCCACCGAGTCCCTGGCCAGTTCCTCCCCGGAGATCCTCATCACCCGCGTGGCACGCGAGACCGAACGCATCCGCGTCGGCTCGGGCGGAGTGATGCTGTCGCACTACTCGCCGTACAAGGTGGCGGAGAACTTCCGCATGCTGGAACTGATGTATCCGGGGCGGATCGACCTCGGCGTCGGACGCGCGCCGGGCAGCGACGGGTTGACGGCAGCGGCGCTCGCCTACGGCAATCCCCTCGGCATCGAGTACTACCCGGCCAAGGTGAAGGACCTCGTCGCGTTCGTGTCGGGCCAGAAGCCCATCACCGAAGCGTTCGAGCGCCTGCGCGCGACGCCGGAGGTGGCCACCGTCCCCGAGGTGTGGATGCTCGGGTCCAGCCTCGACAGCGCCGTCTACGCCGCGCGCTTCGGTCTCGCATTCTCGTTCGCCCACTTCATAGCCCCAGCGCCCGCGGCCCCGGCGATGCAGCGCTACCGGCGCGACTTCGCCCCGGAACACCTGGGCGCGCCTTACTCGTCCGTCGGCGTGTTCGCCATCGCTACGGAGGATCCGCAACGGGCCGAGGCGTTCCTGCGCATCCGCGAACTGCATCGCATCCGGCGCGACCAGGGCATCCACGGGCCGCCGCCGACCCCGGAAGAGGCCGCCGCCTATCCCTTCGAGGACGGCCATCTCGAGCGCATGCGGAGCAAGCGGTCTCGACAGATCATCGGCACGCCTGGCGAGGTGCGCGCGCGGATCGACGCGCTGGTCGAGGAAACCGGCGCGGACGAGGTCGTGATCCTGACGATCACGCCGACCTTCGAGGATCGGGTCCGGTCCTACGAACTGATCGCGAAAGCCTACGCCCGGGACGGGGAGACGGCCGCCGCGCCCTCGTTCGCGCAGGCCTGACGCGCCACGGGCCGCCACGGCAACGCCCGGTCCGCCCCAACGCGCCACCGGTTTACGGTAGAGTCGCCGCCCTCACCCGCGCTCACCGGAGACCAGCATGACCCCAATCGCCGGCCCTCGGGCTTCCGGCCAGCACACCTTCGCCCGAGCGGGCATCCCCGTCCGGGCCATCGCGGCGCTCTTCGCGACCGTCCTTGCCGCGATCGCGGCCGCCTCCGAGAACCGCGCCACGGACGGGGGTGACGGCGCGGGCATCGACATCGCCTTCACGAAGTACGTCCTGGACAACGGCCTCACCCTCATCGTCCACGAGGACACGAAAGCCCCCGTCATCGCCGTCAACGTCTGGTACCACGTCGGCTCGAAGAACGAGAAGCCGGGCAAGACGGGCTTCGCCCACCTCTTCGAGCACCTGATGTTCAACGGCACCGAGAACTACAACGACGAGTACTTCGGGCCCTTCGAGCGGGTCGGCGCCACCGGCATGAACGGAACGACCAGCAGCGACCGCACCAACTACTTCCAGGTCGTGCCGAAGAACGCCCTCGACCTCGCGCTCTGGATGGAATCGGACCGCATGGGGCACCTGCTCGGCGTCGTGGACCAGGACCGCCTCGACGAACAGCGCGGCGTCGTGCAGAACGAGAAGCGCCAGGGGGAGAACCAGCCCTACGGCCGCGTCTTCAACATCCTCTTCGAGAACCTCTTCCCCGCCGGGCATCCCTATTCCTGGCCCGTCATCGGCAGCATGGAGGACCTGAACGCCGCGACTCTCGAGGATGTCCGGGAGTGGTTCCGGGAGTACTACGGCGCGGCCAACGCCGTCCTCGTCCTCGCCGGCGACGTGGAACCCGAGTACGCGAAAGCGCGCGTCGAACACTTCTTCGGGCACATCGCGGCCGGGCCGTCGCTCGCGCGCCAGGTCGAGTGGATACCGGAACTCGAGGGCATCCACCGCCACACCCTGCAGGACCGGGTGCCCCAGGCCCGCCTCTACAAGGCGTGGACGGGGCCCCGCTTCGGCGATCCCGACGCGAACCGGCTGGACCTCGTCGCGGGGATCCTCTCCGAGGGCAAGACCTCACGCCTCTACAAGCGCATGGTCTACGACGAGCGGATCGCCTCCGACGTGAGCGCGTTCGCCTTTCCGATGGAGATCGCCGGCATCTTCGGCATCGTCGCGACGGCGCTGCCGGGACACAGCCTCGCCGATCTCGACGCCGTCATCGAGGAAGAGATCGCGCGCTTCCTGGCCGACGGGCCGACCCAGGACGAACTCGACCGGATGGTGACCGCCCGGCGGTCGTCCTTCATCCGGGGCATCGAACGGGTCGGCGGCTTCGGCGGCAAGAGCGACATGCTCGCGCGCAACGAGACGTTCATGGGCAACCCGGCGTTCTACCAGACGACCCTCGCCCGCTGGGATGCCGCCACCCCCGACGCCCTCACCGCCGCCGCGCAGGCGTGGATGCGGCGCGGGCAGTTCGTCCTCGAAGTGGAACCGTTCCCGCCCACCACCGTCACCGAGGCGATGGCGGACCGCAGCCGCCTGCCCGACACCGGCACGCCGCCGGACGTCGGCTTCGAGCCGTTCGAGCGCTTCGCCCTCGGCAACGGCATGGAAGTCGTGCTCGCGCGGCGCACGGCCGTTCCCGTGGTCGAACTCAACCTGATGGTCGATGCGGGGTACGCCGCGGACCAGTTCGCGACGCCCGGGACGGCGCAACTCGCCATGTCCATGCTCGACGAGGGCACGGCGAGTCGCTCGGCGCTCGAGATCAGCGACGAGTTGTACCGACTCGGCGCCTCGCTCAGCAGCGCCTCGAACCTCGACAGGTCCTTCGTCTCGATGTCCGCGCTCAAGGAGAACCTCGCGCCGTCGCTGGACCTGTTCGCCGACGTCATCCTGCACCCCGCCTTCCCCCAGGCGGACTTCGACCGTGTCCAGCAGTTGCAGATCGTCGGCATCCGCCAGGAGAAGGTGCAGCCGCGCGCCCTGGCGCTACGGCTCTTCCCGCGGCTCCTCTACGGCGACGGTCATGCGTACAGCCTGCCGTTCACCGGCTCCGGGGACGAGGCTTCCGTCGCCACGTTGACGCCGCAGGACCTGGCAACGTTCCACTCCACATGGTTCAAGCCCGGCAATGCGGCGCTGATCGTGGTGGGAGACACGACGCGCGACGAGATCGAGCCGCTCTTGGCCGAGCGTTTTGGCGAGTGGGCCACCGGCGACGTGCCCGAGAAGAACCTCGCGACGGTAGCGCACCGCGACGCCCCGGCCGTGTACCTGGTCGACCGCCCGGACTCCGCACAGTCCGTCATCATTGCCGGTCATCTCGGGCCCCCGCGCAACAACGATGCCGAGTTGGCGATCAGCAGCATGAACCAGGTGCTCGGCGGCGACTTCACGGCGCGCGTCAACATGAACCTGCGGGAGGACAAAAGCTGGTCCTACGGTGCGTTCACGCAGTTCGTTCCCGCCGAAGGGCAGCGCCCGTTCCTCGCGCTGGCCCCGGTGCAGACGGACAAGACGAGTCTTGCGATGGCCGAACTCCAGCGCGAGATCGAGGAGATTCGCGGCGAGCGTCCGCCGTCGTCCGACGAGATCGCCAAGGTGAAGGACCGCCGCACGCTGTCCCTCCCGGGCCGCTGGGAAACCGCTTCCGCCGTGCTCGGCTCCATCGCGGAAATCGTGCGCTTCGGCCTTCCGGACGACTACTGGGACACGTACGCCGCCAGCATCCGCGCGCTCACGGAGGACGAGATCCGCCAGGCCGCCGTCGATGTCGTGCGGTCGGAGGCGCTCGTGTGGGTGGTCGTCGGGGACCGTGCGAAGATCGAGGCCGACATCCGGGAACTCGGGTTCGGCGAGATCGTCCTGCTGGACGCCGACGGCGACGTGGTGGACGAAAGCTGAGGCCGCGCTCCGTCACTCCACCCCGAACTGCCAGTTCGGCGGCGGCACGAACGTACCCTCACCCTCGGAGTAGAGGGCCACGGGGTTCGGCGGCTGCAGCTCCCGAAAGGCGATCGCCTTCTCCGTGAGGCGCGCGACGATGTCCGGATGCTCCGCGGCCACGTCGTGGCGCTCGAGCGGGTCTTCGTCCAGGCGGAAGAGCTGCCGTACCGACGCCTCCACGGCGCCTTCTTCCGTCAGGTGGGGTCCGATGACCACGAGCTTCCAGTCGCCCTCCAACACCGCCACCTGGTCGCGGACGGTCGTGCGTCCGACGAACGAGTAGAGATCCCGCTCGAGCGCGTCCCGCTCGCCGGTCAGCACGTCGAGCACATCGACCCCGTCGAGCGGCTTGCCGCCGTGGTCGTCGATGCCCGTGACGCGCATCAGCGTCGGCAGCACGTCGATGTACGCGAGGGGCACGGAGACGTCGCGTCCGCCGGAGACGTTGGCCGCCGGCCAGCGGGCGGCAGCCACGACGCGGATACCGCCCTCGTAGACCGTCGCCTTGCAGCCCCGGAACGGACCGTTGTCGCCGATGCCCACGGAGCCGCCGTTGTCGCTGAAGAAGAGCAGGAGCGTGTTGTCCGCGATGCCGTGCGTGTCGAGGGCGTCGAGAATGCGTCCGATGCCGACATCGAGCGCGTGGACCATCGCCGCGTGCACCCGCCGGAGCGTGGTGCGCTCCTCGGGGGGCATCAGCGGGTTGTGGCCGGTGGCCTCCTCCCAGCTCCGGGGCGGCTCGATGGCCGACAGCCGGTCGTAGAGGGGCAGGTCCTCTTCCTTCGCCTGGGTGGGCGTGTGCGGCGCGGGCATCGGGACGTAGAGGAAGAACGGCGCCGCATCGTCCGCGTGCGCCGCGATGAAGTCGACGGCCCGGTCCGCCAGCAGGTCCGTGACGTAGCCCTCTTCGAACAGCGGCTCGTAACCGAGGCTCCAGTCCCGCTCGCCGAGCCGCTCGTGGGTGAAGTAGTCGACGGCGAACCCGAATCCCACGAACTCCGTGAAGCCGCGCCGCAACGGGTGCCAGCGGCGCTTGAAATGACCGAGATGCCACTTGCCGAAGATGGCGCGGTGTTCGTAGCCGGCGCGCTCGAGCACCTCGGGCATCAGGACCTCGCTCGTGTCGAGCCCGTAGTCGCGCCACGGCGCCACGACCGAGCGCATGAGGCCGGCGTGGATCGGGTAGCGGCCGGTCATGAGGCCGGCGCGGGTCGGCGAGCAGACGGGCGCCGTGTAGAAGCGCGACAGCAGCACGCCGTCGCGGGCGATGCTGTCGATGTTCGGGGTCGCGATGTCGCCCCCGTGCATGCTGACGTCGTAACGCCCGAGGTCGTCCGGGACGATGATGACGATGTTGGGCAGGTCCTGACCCCAGGCCGCGGTCCCGCACCACGCCCACAAGACAGGCCACCGCAGCATCCTGGTCAACGCGCGACGCACGTGTCGGTCCATTGCATCCCCTCCTCGTGGGCGGCCGCTCGATGATAGCGCCCGGCTCGGCGGCCAGGCCCCGTTCAGTCGCCTCCGAACTGCCAGTCGGGCGGCGGCACGAACCCTTCCGCACCCACGGAGAACGAGGGCATCGGTTGCGGCGGCTCGAGGCTCCGGAAAGCGATCGCCTTCCCGGTAAGGCGCTGCACGATCTCCGGATGGTCCGCCGCGATGTCGTGCCGCTCGAGCGGGTCCTCGTCCAGACGGAAGAGCCGCCGGGTCGACGCTTCCGCGGCGCCGGCCTCCCTCAAGTCCGGGCCGAAGATCACGAGCTTCCAGTCGCCCTCCGAGACCGCCACCTGGTCGCGGTCCTCCGTCAGCGCGACGTACGAGTAGAGATCCCTCTCGAGCGCGTCCCGCTCGCCCGTCAGCACGTCCAGCACGTCCACCCCGTCGAGGGGCTTGCCGCCGTGGTCGGCGATCCCCGCCGCGCGCATGAGGGTCGGCAGCACGTCCACGTACGCCAGGGGCACGGACACGTCGCGTCCGCCGGTGATGCCGCCTGCCGGCCAGTGCGCCGCCGCGGCGACGCGGATGCCGCCCTCGTACACCGTCGCCTTGCAGCCCCGCCACGGACCGTTGTCGCCGATGCCCACCGAGCCGCCGTTGTCGCTGAAGAAGAGCACGAGCGTGTTCTCCGCGACGCCATGCTCGTCGAGGGCGTCGAGGACCCGTCCGATACCGAGGTCGAGCGCATGGACCATCGAAGCGTGGATGCGCCGCAGCCGCGTGCGGTCGTCGAGGGACATCCCGAAGTCGATGCCCGTGGCGTCCGCCCAACCCGGGGGCACCTCGATCGCCGAGAGGTGTTCGTACAGCGGCAGGTCCTCTTCTTTCGCCTGGGTCGGCGAGTGGGGCGCCCCGAACGGCAGGTAGAGGAAGAACGGCGCCGCGTCGTCCGCGTGCTCGGCGATGAAACGGACGGCCCGGTCCGCCACGAGGTCCGTGGCGTAGCCTTCCTCGACCAGCGGCTCGTAGCCGAGGCTCCAGTCCCGCTCTCCAAGGCGTTCGTGGGTGAAGAAGTCGACGGCGAAGTTGTGCCCCATGAACTCGGTGAAGCCGCGCCGCAGGGGATGCCACTTGCGCTGGAAATGACCCAAGTGCCATTTCCCGAAGACCGCGCGGTGTTCGTAGCCCGCCTCGCCCAGCACGTCGGGGAGCATCACCTCGCCCGGGTCGAGTCCGAAGTCCCGCCACGGCGCGATCGCCGAGCGCATGAGGCCGGCATGGATCGGATAGCGCCCCGTCATGATGCCGGCGCGCGTCGGCGAGCAGACCGGCGCCGTGTAGAAGCGCGACAGCAGCACGCCGTCGCGCGCGATGCTGTCGATGTGCGGAGTGGCGATGTCCGTGCCGTGCAGGCTGACGTCGTAGCGTCCGAGATCGTCGGGCAGGATGATGACGATGTTGGGCGGAGCGGGAGTCTCGGCGGCGGCCGCCGCCCCCGCCCACGCCACCGGAACCACCAGCGCGGCGAAGAGTGCCCGACGCACGCCAAGGCGCCGCCACCCCGGCCGATTTCTGCGTTGATTCCCCATGTCGTTCCCTCCCGGTAGACGCCACCCGATGATAGCGCCCCATAGCCGCCGCGACGCCGCTTGGCGGTATGCTCCCCCTTTCCCGCCTCCGAGGATCGCCCATGCTCATGCCGAACACGCTGCGCGAGAAGCTCGACCGCGACCTGCCCACGGTCAGCACGCACTTCATGTTCACCGACGCCGATATCCCGGAGATGATCGGCGACACCGGGCTCTTCGACTACGCGGAGTTCGTCGCGGAGTACTCGACGTTCGACATGGGTCTGCTCTACCACCTCGCGCGGGCGGGCCAGTGCGGCGGCAACCTGCCGCTTATGATCAAGCTCGACCAGGAAGGCCAGGGCTTCTGGGCGCAGGCGGCGCTCGGCGCCGGGTTCAAGGCCGTGCTCTTCACCGATATCCGCACGCCCGGGGACGTGGACACGTGCCACCGCATCATGGCGCCGGACACGCCCAACACCGGCGGCGCCATGGGCGTGAAGCTGCGGCGCCCGGCGCTGACGAGCTACGACACGACGGCCTACCTCGCCGACCTCGAGTCCATCGTGTTCGCCATCATGATCGAGAAGAACGTCACCGTGGAGAACATCGATGCCGTCATGGAGCGGGCCCGGGAGCGCGGGGTCGACATGACCCAGTGGGGGCCCGCCGACTTCAGCTTCTCACGCGGCAACCCGGGCCTCCAGGGCACGCCCGAGATCCGCGTCTTCGAGGAACTGGTGATCGCCAAGTCCCTCGAGCACGGCATCCGCCCCCGCGCCGAGATCGGCGCCGTGGAACAGGCGAAGCGCTACATCGACCTCGGCGTGCGCGACTTCTGCATCGGCTGGGACCGGTTCATCGTTCGTGCGGCGTTCGCGGAACTCGGCGAGGGGATGCGGAAGCTGACGGAAGCGCTTTGAAACCCCGTGGCCGGGGAGCTAGTGCTCGCCCAGACCGAACAACTCCACGTTGCCGCCCAAGGCGGCAACGTTGCGGCTAAGGGTGCGCTCGGTAGCGAATCGCAGCAGGTAGTGGGGACCTCCCGCCTTGGGCCCGGTCCCGGACAGCCCCCGGCCCCCGAACGGATGCACGCCGACCACGGCGCCGGTCATGTTTCGGTTGACGTAGACGTTGCCGGCGCGGGTTTTCCCAAGGATCTCCAGAACATATCCCTCGATGCGGCTCTGGATGCCGAGGGTGAGTCCGTAGCCGGTGTCTTCGATCTCGTCAAGCACGCTGTCGAGGTCACGCGCCGCAAACCGCACGACATGTAGCAGCGGGCCGAATACCTCACGGTCGAGCCGCCTGATCGAGTCGATCTCGAAAATGCAGGGTGCGACAAACGAGCCTTGCTCGCACGCGGGAGGCAGGACGTAGCGCTCGACCAGCCGCCCGGTACGCTGCATCGTCGCGACGTGCTGCTCGAGCAGGTCCCGAGCCCGTGTATCTATCACGGGACCGATGTCGGTCGCGGGATCGAGCGGGTCGCCCACAACGAGCGCTCGCATGGCGCCGGCGAGCATGATCAGGACCGACTCGGCAATCTCCTCCTGCAAGTACAGCACGCGCAACGCCGAGCACCGCTGTCCGGCGCTCTGGAACACGGAGGCAATGACATCGTCGACCACCTGCTCGGGCAGCGCGGTGGAGTCGACCAGCATGGCGTTCTGGCCGCCCGTCTCGGCGATCAGAGGCGCGATGGGGCCGCCGCGCTCGCCTAGCTCCTGCTCGATCAGCTTGGCGGTCTCGAACGAGCCCGTAAAGGCGACACCGGCGACCCGGCGGTCCCGCACGATCCCGCCACCGATCCGAACCCCGTCACCGGGTAGGAGATGCAGCCCATCGGCGGGAACGCCCGCCTCGTGCAGCAGGCGCACCGCTTGGGCGGCGACCAGCGGCGTCTGTTCCGCCGGTTTCGCGACGACGGCGTTGCCTGCCGCCAGAGCCGCCGCGACCTGGCCCATGAAGATCGCGAGCGGGAAGTTCCACGGGCTGATGCAGGCGAACACGCCGCGGCCGCACAGATGCATTTCGTTGACTTCGCCCGTGGGGCCGGGCAGGCGCGTGGGACCGCCGAACCTGTGGCGAGCCTGGAGAGCGTAGTAGCGGCAGAAGTCCACCGCCTCACGGACCTCGGCAAGGGCGTCCGAGAGCGTGCGACCGGCCTCGGTCACGATCAGCGCCACGAACTCGGCGCAGCGGGCTTCGAGCAGGTCGGCGGCCTGCTCTAGCACCGCGGCACGGCCGTTGGCGCCGTGCGCGTCCCAGGCTCGCTGGGCCGCCTGGGCCAAGGCGAGCGCTTCGTCAACGTCCTGTGCGGTAGCTGCGCTCACGCGCCCCACCGCGCGGTGCCGGCGCGCCGGGTTCAAGGTCTGCACGACGGGTCGCCGCCGACCGGAACCACCGATGATCGGGCCGGCGCTCCGGGAGCGGCGCTCCGCGCTGTGGACGGCAGTCATGAGGCTGTCGAGCTCGGCCGGCGAGTCAAGGTCGATGCCTGCCGAGTTCTGGCGGTCCTCGCCGGCGGCCCGATAGATCTCGGGCGGGGGCGGAATGCGGGGATGGCGGTAGACGTCGCGCTGACGGACGATGCTCAGGCAGTCCCGCACCAGCAGGTCGACCGGCGTCCCGGCATCCATGAACCGATTGACGAAGGAGCTGTTGGCGCCGTTCTCGAGGAGCCGCCGCACCAGGTAGGGGAGCAGGTCGCGGTGGGAGCCCACCGGCGCGTAGATGCGCAGGGGCACGGATTGCGTGGCGAGCAGCTCGGAGTACAGGGCGTGGCCCATGCCGTGCAGCCGCTGGAACTCGAAACGCTCGACCGGCGCGACCGGCTTCTGGCCCTGCGGGCGACGCCGACCGAGCCCGCTCGCGCCACCGATGGCTTGCATTCCGGCGGAGCCGGCGCGCTCCTGTGGCGCGGCCAGCGCCAGGACGCTGCAGGCCGTGACGGCGTTGTGCGTCGCAAACTGAGGAAACACCGTTTCCGGGCCGGCCGCTAGCAGGCGGGCCGCGCAGTGCTCGTAGCAAAGGTCGGTGTGCGCCTTGCGGCTGAACACGGGGTAGTCGGGCAGGCCCAGCTCCTGGGCACGCTTGATTTCCCAGTCCCAGTACGCGCCCTTGACGAGGCGCACCGGCAGGCGCCGGTTCGTTTCCCGGGCGAGACGGATGAGCCAATCAACGACCTCGGGCGCGCGTTTCTGGTAGGCCTGCAGCACGAACCCGAGACCGTTCCAGTCGGCCAGTTCCGGGTCCCGCGCGAGCTGTTCGAAGAGATCCATGGTGGGCTCGAGCCGGGGCGCTTCCTCTGCGTCGATGCTGAAGCCGAGACCATGGCGTTTGGCCTGCCGGGCGAGGGCCTTCAGCGCTGGTGCCAGTTCTGTCTCGAGGCGCCTGCGTTGCGCGTGTTCGAAGCGTGGATGCAGGGCGGAGATCTTCACGGAGATGCCGTTCGCGCGTACTGGGTCCGGGTCCACGCCGACGGTGCCGATGGCGTCGATGGCGCGCGAGTACGCCTGCCGGTAACGCCCGGCGTCGGCGAACGTGCGGGCGCCTTCGCCGAGCATGTCGAACGAGAATCGGATGCCGCGCCCGCGCTGGGAGCGGCTGCGCCGCAGGGCCTCGTCGATGTCGCGCCCCAGCACGAACTGGCGCCCCAGGATGCGCATTGCCTGAAGCATCGCCTTGCGCACGACAGGTTCGCCGGAGCGCGCAACCAGGCGACGCAACCAGGCGCGGGGGTCCGACAGTGCCTGCTCGTCGAGGGCTACGAGCCGGCCCGTGAGCATTAGCGCCCAGACCGCGGCATTGACGAACACGGACGCTGATTGGCCGGTGAGGGCATTCCAGTCGCCGTGCCTGATCTTCTCCTTGATGAGCCGGTCAGCAGTGGCCTCGTCGGGAATGCGCAGCAGTGCTTCGGCCAAGCACATCAGGGCCACGCCTTCGCGATTCGAGAGCCCGAACTCCTGCAGGAAGACGTCCAGCGTTCCTGGATGATTACCCTTTTCCCGGCAACGCTCGACCAAGCGTCGCGCGCGTTGCACGCAGGCATCGCGTTCGACGCCGGTCAGGATTCCGCCGGCAGCTCCGAGCAGGTCGCCGACCACCTGCGCTTCGTCGGCGTATTCGCGTGCGCGAATGGCGTGGCGCAGCTTGTCAAGGCGTGGCATGCGCGTTCCCGAATGCAGCCTGCAGCTCGTCTCCGATGAGAGGTGGGCGCCAGCGGCCGCGCTGCCACCAACTCTTGTCAGGGGAGGTCGTTCAGCGAGTGGCTGGGCCGCTGGCGCCGGGATGCAAGCGAATACCGAGGCAACCCCGCGTTCAACCACCCGTAAGGGTAGGTCCGCGAGGGTGCGGCAACGGCAACAATACGGGTGTTGCTACCCGTTCGCGCGGTTTGTTCGAGCGGGCCTGAGCAAGAGAATCGGTCGTTGAGCGGGGTCGATGACCCGTGCCGGAAGGGGGAGCTTTCCGATGATCGATTACCGATTGATAGCCGGCTGCGTCACCTTGGTCCTGGGTAGCGCGGTGGAGGTGTGGGCGCAGGCCGAGATGGAAGAGATCGTGGTGACCGCCCGGCGTGTGGCGGAGAACATCCAGGACGCTCCGATCACTGTGAACGCGTTCACGGAGTCGCAGATCGAGGACGCCGGCATCATCCAGACGGCCGACTTCATTCAGCTGACTCCGAACGTCACGCTGGCCGAGTCACAGACGATGGGGACGTCGTTTCTGACGGTGCGCGGGCTGAGCCGGGTGCGCAACGGCGAACTGCCGGTCGCGGTGGTGGTGGACGACGTGCTGATCGTCAACGCCCGGCAGTTCATCAGCCAGATCTTCGACGTACGCCAGATCGAGGTGGTGAAGGGGCCGCAGGGCGCGCTTTACGGGCGCAACGCGACCAACGGCGCGATCATCGTTACGACCAACGCGCCGACCAGCGAACCGGAAGGCTACGTCAAGATGAGCTACGGCACCGCGGACGAGATCGGTGTCGAGGGATCGTTCAGCGGGCCGCTCGGCGCGGACGCCGCCTTCCGTCTGTCCGGGCGCGTGCTTGAGCGCGACGGCTACTTCGAGAACGTGACGCTCGCGGACGAGGTCGATCCCTTCAGCGACCGGACGGTCCGGGCGCGCCTGAGCTGGTCGCCGAGCGCGGACCTGCTGGTGGACGTCAAGGCGCGCATGTCCAAGCACGAGGGCAAGGGCATCGGCTTCCACTGGCCGGGTGCCGCGCTGTTCGAGCACTTCGGCATCTTCCTTGGCACCGGGGCGGAGCTCGGCGTCACCCCGGGGCAGGTCAACGCGGAGGGTGCGAACCTCGTGGACCTGCCCTACGTGGCGAACAATCCCGACCGCGGTTACCGCGACACCGCCAGCGGTTCGATCAAGATCGACAAGGATCTCGGCTTCGCCAATCTCAAGTCGGTCACCACGGTGGACGAGCTGGAGACTTCGTCCGTGGCCGATCGCGCGCCCTACCTGTCGTATCTCGATGGCACTCAGCACACCTACGTCAACGTCGAGGGCTGGAGCCAGGAGCTGCGGATCGAGGCCGACATCGGCGAGCGCATGCACGCGCAGGCCGGCGCGTACTACCTGTCGTGGGAGCGGCTGCGCACCACGGCCGCCGGTGTGGACCGAGGCCTCGGCATCAAGCGTCCGACGACCGTGCCGGAGTTCGAGGGCAGCACCAACCCGACCGGCACCGCGCCCGGCAACTTCCTGTCGTTCCTCGAGGACAGCTCTGCCTGGGCGCTGTTCGCGAGCCTGGACGTGGATGTCACGGACGCGCTGACCGTATCGCTCGCGGCGCGCTACGACGAGGAGAACCGGGAGCAGAACGTCAACCGCTACAACACGGCCGGCCGGGTTTACAAGGAAGCGTTGAACGGCGCCCACCAGCCCTATGCCGCCGCGCCGTGTGCGGGGATGGATGGGGAGGTACCGAATGCCAGCTGCGGCGCGTACGCGACGTTCGACGAGCTGCTCACGCACACGCGCCCGTCGAGCGACACGAACGAGAAGGAGTTCAGCAAGTTCCAGCCGAAGATCACGTTGGGCTACGCGCTGACGGACCAGATCAACGTCTACGGGAGCTGGGGCGTCGGCTACCGGGCCGGCCAGTACAACTATCCCGGCATCAGCGCGATCAGCCTGTCGAAGGACGTCATCGACCAGGAAGAGAACAGCGTCTTCGAGGTGGGGGCGAAGGCCGAGTTCGGGCGGCTGCGGCTGAACGCCGCATGGTTCGACTCGTCTGTGGAGAACACCCAGTACTTCCCCTTCGACGGGCGCGCGTTCGTGCAGGTGTTCGAGGACATCGACGAGGCCGACCTGAGCGGTTTCGAGGTGGAGGCGGTATGGCGCGCGACCGACAACCTGGACGTTTATGCGGCTTACGGCACCACCGACAGCGAAATCACCGACTACGCGGAGCGGCCGGCGACCGTCGGCAACGACCTGCCGTATGTCCCGGACGGGACGATCAACGTCGGCGGGCAGCTGCGCGTGCCGGCCGGCGGCGGGCGGTGGCTGTTCGCGCGCGTGGACTACGAGTGGCGTGGCGAGCAGTTCTGGACCCCGGAGAACACGCATCCGCGGGACTCGCTGAGCCTTTGGAACCTGCGCTTCGGCATCGAGGGATCGAGCTGGACGGCGTCGGCGTACGTCAACAACGTCGCTGACGAGACATACAACTCGGAAATCGTGACGCCGCTCTTCATTCATCCGGCCGCGCCGCGGATCTGGCGACTCGACTATCGCTACAACTTCTGAGGGCCCCGGGGACATGGCCAGTTTCAGGGCGGCCAGCGACGTAGGCGGCACGTTCACGGACCTGGTCTTCTACTCGGTGGATGCGGCGAGCGGCGCCTGCGGGCCCGTGCGCACGGCGAAGACCGACACCACGCCGCCGCATTTCGAGCAGGGCGTACTCGGCTCGATGGAGAAGGCCGCCCTCTCCCCCGCGGAACTGTCCTTCTTCGCGCATGGCACCACCGTGGTGATCAACGCGCTGACCGAGCGGAAGGGCGTGCGGACGGCGCTGGTCACGACGGCGGGGTTCCGCGACGTGCTCGAGATCGCGCGCGGCAATCGGCCCGACCTGTTCAACTTCAATTTCAGGAAGCCCAGGCCCTTCGTCGAGCGCTACCTGCGGGCCGAACTCGCAGAACGGGTCGACTACCAGGGCGGACTGGTCCAGCCGGTTGACCTTGAACCGCTGCCCGGGTTGCTGGAGTCGTTCCGGGCGCAGGGCGTGGAGGCCATCGCGGTGTGCTTCCTGCACGCCTACGCCAATCCGGACAACGAGCGGCGCGCGGTGGCGCGGATCCGGGAGCTTTGGCCGGAGGTCTCGGTGCTCGCCTCGCACGAGATCAGCCGCGAGTGGCGCGAGTACGAGCGCACCAATACGACCGTGCTGGCCGCGTACGTGCACCCGATCGCGAACCGCTACATCGAGTCGCTCGAGGCGCGCCTCGCGGCGGACGGTTTCGGCGGCCAGGCCTTCATGATGCAGTCGAACGGCGGGATCGCCACGGTCACCGCGGCGAAGGCGAACCCGATCACAATGGTCGAGTCGGGCCCCGCGAGCGGGATATTCGCTGCCGCCTACCTCGGCCGCGCCATCGCCGAGGACAACCTCATCGTGCTTGACATTGGTGGCACGACTGCGAAGTGCGCGCTGATCGAGAACGGTGAGGTGAAGGTCGGCACCGAGTACTTCATCGGCCGCACGCGCAAGAACCCGGGCTACCCGATCCAGACGCCGGTCTCGGAGATCGTCGAGATTGGCAACGGGGGCGGCTCGATCGCGTGGGTGGACGAGGGCGGCAAGCTGCACGTCGGACCGGAGTCGGCGGGCGCCGTTCCCGGCCCCGCGGCCTACGGCAGGGGTGGCGGCGCGCCCACCACTACCGACGCCAACCTGGTGCTCGGCCGGATCGACCCGGCGAGCTTTGTCGGCGGTGAACTGGAACCGGACTGGGACGCCATCGGCAGCGCCTTCGCGCCGTTGCAGGAACGGCTCGGGATGAGCCGCGAGGCGCTTGCACAGGGGGTCGTCCGGATCGCCAATGCCAACATGACCAATGCCCTGCGGCTCGTGTCGACCAACAAGGGCTACGACCCCCGCGACTTCGCGCTCCTCGCGTTCGGCGGTGGCGGCGCCATGCACGCCGTGGCGCTGGCGGAGGAGCTCCGTGTGCCGCGGGTCATCGTGCCGGTGAACTCGGCGGTGTTCTCGGCGTGGGGCATGCTGCTCACGGACCTGCGCCGCGACTACCTGCAGACCCGCCCCTTGCAGATGGAGGCGGCGCGCGCGGGCGCCGTGACGGACACCTTTCTGGCGCTCATCGAGGAGGCGCGGGGCGACTACGCCCAGGAGGGTTTCGGGGCGTCCGAGATCGCGTTCGAGTATCACGCCGACATGCGCTACCAGGGCCAGGAGCACACCGTCAAGGTGGCGCTACCCGCGCCGCAGGCGGGCGGCCTGATCGACATCGGTGACGCTGTCGCGCGCTTTCACGACGCCCACGAGCAGCGTTTCACATATCGCCTCGACACCGGCGTACAGATCGTCAACTTCCACCTGGTGGCGATCGTGCCGGTGCCGAAGCCGGAGCTTGCTACCAGGCCGGTCACCGGGCGCACGCTGGCACAGGCGGCGCTGCCGGGCCGGCGCGTCGACTTCGACCGCCACGGCGTCCACGAGGCCGCCATCTACGACGGCCTGAAGCTGGAGCCCGGCATGGCGTTCGCGGGTCCGGCGGTGGTGCAGGAACCGGCCGTCACACTGGTAGTGGCGCCGGGCCACCAAGTGTCGGTGGACGAGTACGGCAACTACCACGTGGCCCTGGCCCTGGAGGACTGAGCGATGCCGACGGACCTGTTCACCACGGAGATCATCAAGGACGCGCTGGTGGCGATCGGCGAGGAGATGTTCAACGCCGTGATCCGCACATCGATGAGTCCGATCATCTACGAGACAACGGATTTCGCCGTCGGCGTCACCGACGCCGAGGGCAACCTGCTCGGGCAGGGCAACGGGGTCACCGCCTTTCTCGCCACGCTCGACACTGCCGTGCAGAGCACACTGGAACACTACCCTGGGCCCGACGACATCCGTCCGGGAGACGTGTTCATCACCAACACGCCGTATGCCGGCGGCGGCACGCACCTGTCGGACGTGGTCATCGTGCTGCCGGTCTTTCATGGCGACCGGCTGGTCGCGTTCACGGTCAACAAGGCGCACTGGACGGAGGTTGGCGGGGCGCAGCCGGGCAGCGTTTCCACCGAGGCTACGGAGATCTTCCAGGAAGGACTGCATTTCCGGTTTCTCAAGCTCTACGAGGAGGGCCGCCTGAACGAGTCCCTTGTGCAGGTGATCCGGGACAACGTGCGCCTGCCGGACTCGACCGTCGGTGACATGCATGCCGGTGTCGCCGCCGCCCGGGTTGGCGGGCGGCGCATCCTCGAGTTGGTGGACAAGTACGGCCGCGACGGCGTGCTCGCGGCGATGGAGGCGCTGCTCGCCTACGGCGAGCGGATGACCCTGGTGGAACTGGCCAGGCTGCCGCACGGCGAATTCGAGGCTGAGGACGTGGTGGAGGACGACGGGCTCGGCAACGGTCCGTTCAGCATCCGCGTCAAGGTCACCTTGCAGAGCGACCGGATGATCGCCGACTTCTCCGGCACGGCGTCGCAGGTGCCTGGACCGATCAACTGTTCCTACACCGGCCTCGTCACCGGCGCGAGGTGCCTGTTCAAGGCTGTGACGAACCCGGACCTGCCGGCCAACGGCGGCTGCTTCCGGCCGCTCGAGGTGATCTGCCCCCCGGGCACGCTCATCTCGGCGCGCGCGCCCGCGCCAGTGTCGCTGTACTACGAGGCCCTGATCGCCGCCATCGATGTGATGTGGAAGGCGCTCGCACCGGTGCTGCCGCACTGCCTTTCAGCCGGCCACCAGCGCAGCGTCGGCGCCACGTTCATCTCCGGGTTGCACCCGGACTCCGGCGAACTCTACGTCATGGGCGAACCGCTGGTCGGCGGCTGGGGCGCATCCCGCGGCCTGGACGGCGACAACGGCCAGTTCTGCTGCGGCAACGGTGAGACGTACAACGTCCCGGTGGAACTGTTCGAGAGCCGCTACGGCCTCGCTGTCGAGCAGTACGCGTTCAACGGGGAGGGCGGTGGCGCCGGGCAGTTCCGCGGCGGGCGCGGGGTCGTGCTCGACTACCGCGTGACCTCGGACGAGGCCTTTCTCACCTATGCCGCCAGCCGCACGGAGGAGCGGCCGTGGGGCCTCGCCGGGGGGGCGGCGGGGAGCACGAACTATGCGCAGATCATCCGTGGCGACGGCAGCGTCGAACGGTTCGGTATGTGCACTACGGTGCGTGCCCTGAAAGGGGACGTCATCCGCCTGACCACGGCCAACGGGGGCGGTTACGGGGATCCGGTGGACCGTGACCCGCGAGCCTTGGAGCGGGATCTCCTGAACGGCTATGTCACCGCGGAACAGGCATCGCGGGAGTACGGTCTCTAACGCCGGCCGGGCCGTGGACCGTTGCCTCGCCGGCGGCAGTGGAACCCGGCGCCGGGAGGGTCGCATGGCACGGCGGTCAGGAGGGGCGGAGTGGCCGTGAACAGGCAATCGCGCGGGGCCGGCGCAGACCCGTTCACCGCGGAGATCATCCAGCTCTCGCTGACCGCGATCACCGACGAGATGTTCTCCGCCATGGCGCGGGCGGCGATGAGCTCGGTCATCTACGAAGTGCTGGACTTTGGCGTAGCCGTCACCGACGCGGGTGGCGAGCTGGCGAGCGCGGGCGCCGGCATTCCGAGCTTCGTCGGCATGCTCGACCCCGCCGTCAAGGCCGTCATCGGCAAGTACGGCGCCGACGTGCGCGAGGGGGACGTGTTCATCTCCAACGACCCCTACCAGGGCGGCGTCAGCCACATCAACGACGTGTCGCTGACGATGCCCGTCTTTGACGGCGAGCGCCTTGTCGCCTGGACGGCGAGCAAGGGACACTGGCTGGACCTCGGGGGAATGGCACCCGGGTCGCTGTCGCCGGCGGCGACGGAACTCTTTCAGGAAGGACTGATCCTGCCCGACGTGCGGCTGTTCGAGGCCGGCGTCCCGGTCGAAGCGCTGTTCGACGTGATCCGCGCCAACTCCCGCTTGCCGGACCAGTGCATCGGCGACCTGTGGGCAGGGATAGCGGCGCTGCGCACCGGCGAACGGCGGCTCCGGGAGCTGTGCCGCAAGTACGGGGCAGATCGGGTCGAGAACGCGATCGTGCGCTACCTGGATTACGGCGAGCGGGTTTCGCGGAAAGGCCTGCAGGCGCTGCCGAAGGGATGCTTCGAGGCCGGGGAGCGGCTCGACGACGGTCGCGTCGTACGGGTTGCGGTGACGATCACCGACGACGAGTTCGCGGTCGACCTGCGCGACAACCCGCCCCAGGACGCGGGGCCCGTGAACGCCACCGCGCACAGCACCAGGGTAAGCGCACAGGCCGTGTTCAAGGGTGTCGTCGCCCCCGAGCGGTGGGCCAACGCGGGCAGCTTCCGGCCGCTCACGGTACTGACCACGCCCGGCACGCTGTTTCACGCGGAGGCCCCGGGGGCCGTCGGGCTGTATTACGAGAACAAGATTCGCTCTGGCGATCTGATCTGCAAGGCCCTGGCGCCGCACATGCCGGAGCGCATGCCGGCGGGGCACTTCTCCTCGATCTGCGCGACCCTGATTCGCAGCGAGGATGTTGCCGGTGCGGACCACACCTTCATCGAACCCGAGGTCGGCGGTTGGGGTGGGAGTGCCCTCAAGGACGGGGAGAACGCCCAGTTCTCGGCATCGCACGGCGATACGTTCAACTGTCCGGTCGAGATCAACGAGGCGCGCAACGGCATCGAGGTGGAGCGTCTGACGCTGAACGGGGAAGGGGGCGGCGCGGGCCGCCACCGCGGCGGCAAGGGCATCGACCTGCGCTATCGCATACGTGGCCGGCGGGCTTGGCTGACCGCGGAGTACACGCGCCGGATCACGCCGCCCTGGGGCGTCGCCGGCGGTCAGGACGGCTCCTGCAACCGACTTGAGCTGAGGTGTCGCGACGGGCGCGTGAAACCCTTGCAGAGCGCGGCGAACCTCGAGCTCGAACGCGGCGACGTTGTGCGCATCGTCACCGCGAACGGCGGCGGATACGGGGATCCGCTCGACCGTCCCCTCGCGGACATCCTGTCGGACGTGAGGAACGGCTATGTCAGCACGGCGATGGCGCAAGCCGTGTACGGCCTGGACGCGGACGGTCGGCGCGAAGGCTCGACCGCGTGAGCGCGACGGGACGGCGCGCGGCCACGAGCGAGGAGCCGGGCGGGTATCCGCGCCAGGCGTACGCCTGGTACGTCATCGGCGTACTGATGTTTGCCTACATCGTGTCCTACGTGGACCGCTCGATCCTTACCCTGCTGGTGGAGCCGATAAAGCGGGACATCGGGATATCCGACACGCAGGTGAGCCTGCTGCACGGCTTCGCCTTTGCGCTCTTCTACACGCTGATGGGCTTTCCGATCGGGCGACTCGCCGACCGGCGCCACCGCGTGGGCATCATCGCCGTGGGAGTGGCGGTATGGAGCGTCATGACCGCCGCCTGCGGCATCGCGCGATCGTTCGGCCACCTGTTCCTGGCGCGGGTGGGCGTCGGGGTCGGCGAAGCGGCGCTCAACCCGGCGGCCTACTCGCTGATCGCGGACTACTTCCGGCCGCACCTCATCTCTCGCGCCACCAGCACCTACGTCATGGGCACCTACGTCGGGTTCGGCATCGCCTACATCGTCGGCGGCTCGGTGGTGGCGGTGGTCGCCGACAAGCCGGACGTCGTGCTGCCGGTGATCGGTTCGGTGGCGGCCTGGCAGACGGTGTTCTTCTACGTGGCCGCGCCCGGCGGGCTCGTCCTGCTGCTGCTGGCGACGGTCACGGAGCCGGCGCGCCGGGAGCGCCTGCGCGCCGCCGGCCCAGGGCGAGACGCGGGTGTGACGCTGGCGGAACTGGGCCGGTTCCTGAGGCTGAACGGGCGCACGTTCACGGCGCATGCGCTCGGCTTCGGCTGCCTCGGACTGCTGGTCAACGGCATGGCGTTGTGGACTCCGACGTTCCTCGCCAGGACGTACGGCTGGGAGGTTTCCGACGCCGGCATTGCTTACGGCGTGCTGCTGCTGGTCTTCGGCGGCGCCGGCGTGTACCTCGGCGGTTGGCTGGCCGATAGGATCGACCATCGGGATCGCGTGGGCGGTCCATTCGTGACCGCCTCGCTGTGCGCGTTCGGCGTCATCGTGCCGGCGGTCGCCTACCCCCTGATGCCGAGCGCGGAACTGTCCCTGCTGGTCATGGCGCCGATGATCCTCTGCTCGAGCGCGCCGTGGGGGGTGGCGGTATCGGCGCTGCAGCAGATGGCGCCCAACGAGCTGCGCGGGCAGGTTGGGGCGTTCTACCTCTTTACGGTGAACCTGATCGGCATCGGTCTCGGCCCCACCGTGGTTGCGCTCCTGACCGACTACTGGTTCGGCGACCCGGCGGCGCTGCGCTACTCAATGGTCCTCGTCTCGGGGGCGGCAGCCACGGCGGCGGCACTGTCGCTGCGCTGGGGCCTGCCGCATTTCCGAGCCAGCCTGGACCGCGCGCTGGCCTGGCAGGGCCAGGCGTCCGGCTAGGGAGGCTGCCGCATGGACCCCTGGGGACTGAGTGACGCCGTCGCCTTGTACTTCGTGCTGGCGATCGGCTACAACCTCGTGAGTGTGGCGCTGGGAGAAGCGAACAGGTCGCCGCTCGCGCCCACCGAGCCGGTGCCCGCGATCACGATGATGGCGCTCCTCTACGTGATCTACGCCGCGGAGGATATGCTGGGCCCGGTAGCGTGGAGCGCGCTGCTGGCGGTGTTCCTGGTGCTGATCGCGCGTTTCGGCATCTACCGGCATCTGGTCGGCTACAGCACGACCGGATACGCGTCCCGCACCGCCTGGGCGCTCGCTATCGGAATCAACGTATACGGCGTTACGGTGCTTTGCGTGACGATCCTGTCGTGAGAGTCTCTGCGCAGCCTGGATCGACCGACCGGACATCCCGCCCGCTGCCGCAACGGCGCGGGCACGGTGACCGGCCCGACTTGGCGGCGCGCGACCCAGCGGGCGGGGGGGCAGGCGGGCTCTGGTAACGATGAACGAACGACTCGACGACTTTGAGTCCTGGCTGCAGCAGGGCAAGTTCGAGCCGCAGTTCAGCCTAGTCTCGCAGGTGCGCCGCTCGGCGCTGCTCGGACGGCTCGACGCGTCGCTCGCCGGAGTGCTGACACTGGTCGTTACGCCCGCCGGGTACGGCAAGTCCACGTTGCTCTCGCAGTGGGCCGATGCGCTGAAGCAGAAGGGTCAGCAGGTCGCGTGGCTTGCGACGGACGAGGTGGATCGCGAGCCGGGCCAGTTGCTGTCGCATCTCATCCTGTCGCTGGGGGTTTCCGGCGTGGAGATAGGGTCGCTCGAGAAGCTCGCGCACCAAGGTCTGGTAGAGGTGTCTCCGGAAGCGGCGGTGCGGGCCGTGGTCCCCGCGCTCAAGCAGCACACCGGGCCGCTCACCATCATTCTCGACGACTATCACCGTGCCGGCAGCCCGGCTGCGGAGCGCGTGATGGAGAATCTGCTCGAACTCCTGCCGGAACACGCGCACGTCGCGGTGGCGACACGGCACAAGCCGGCTTTCCGCTATTCGGGACTGAAGATCAGCGGGCTGGTCCAGGAGTTCGCCGCGGACGACCTGCGTTTCAGCACCGCGGAGGCGCGCGAGATCCTGCCGACGCACGGCAGCGAGCAGGACATTGCGACCCTGATGGAACGCACGGAAGGGTGGGCGATGGCGTTGCAGATGGCCCGCTCGCTGCTGCGTGATGAAGCGTCGCTCACGGATGTGGTCCGCCGGCTGTCCGGCTCCACCGGCGACATCGCGGACTATTTCGCCCAACAGGTCTACCAGGACCTGCCAGACGACATTCGCCGCGTACTGCGGCGCACCTCGATCGTCGAGCGGTTCAACGCGGATCTCGCGAACTGCCTCTCCGAGCGGATTGACTGCCTGGACCTGCTCGAGCGGCTCAAGCAGCAGCACTCACTCATCATCTCGGCGGGCCGCGAACGCGTCTGGTACCGCTGCCATCACCTGTTCGCGGAGTTCCTGCGCAACGTGCTGGAGCGCACGGAGCCGGACGGCCTGTACGCGCTACACCTGCGAGCGGCGGAGTGGTACGAGCGCCACGATCTGTCCGTGCAAGCCGTCGCCCACGCCTGCCTAGCGGGAAATCTCGAGTACGCGGCACGGATCATCGAGGACGCCGGCGGCTGGGAACTGATCCTCTTCGGCGGCATCTCGCGCTTCCGTCAGCTGATCGCGCACTTCCCGCTGGCGGAACTCGGCCGTTTCCCGCGGTTGCAGGTTTCGCGTGTCTACCAGTTGATCAAGGGAGGGGAGATCGCCCAGGCGCATCAGCTTTTCGAGTCGCTGAAAGAGACGAACAGCCACCTGCTGTCCGACCGCACCAACGCGACGGCGTCGCTGCGGCGGGACATGGTACTGATGGGCAACCTTCTGGAGGCCTACGAGGACCGGCTCGCCGACCGTGACGGCATCGAGAGGATTCTCGCCACCGAGCAGAGCCTGACGCGCTCGGACTCAACGGGCAGGTCCGTGATGTACGCCGTCACCGCGGTCGGGGGGTTGGCGATCGGGGCGTTCGAGCAGGCGCTCGAGCACGCGAAGACCTCGCAACGCTACATGCGGGAGGTGAACTGCGTACTGGGGCTCAACTATGCCCTGCTGCACGAGGGCCGGCGCAGCTCTTCCTCGGGCACCTGGAGGAGGCCATCGCCACGCTCGACGAAGCCCACGACATGGCCGAGGACAACTTCGGAGCCGACAGTGGGCTCAAGGCGGTCGCCGTCATCCTGCGCGCCGCCGCGCACTATCTGCGCGACGAGCACGACGCCGGACAGCTGGGCGCCGCCCTCGCGTATGCGGAGAACTATGATGGTTGGTTCGACGTGTACGCGGCCGGCTACGGGACGGCGGCGAAGCTCGCCTACTCGCAGCAGGGTATCGAGGCGGCGCTCTGCGTGTTGTCGACGGGGCGCCACACCGCAGAGCATCGCGGCCTCGGCCGGCTGGCCGAGTTGCTGGATGCGTACGAGTACCTGTTCCTCGCACGTGCCGGGGAGATCGACCGCGCGCGGCGCTTTCACCACGAGAGGAACCTCAGGATCCGGCCCAGACCGGGGGGCGCGTTTTCGGCGGACTGGCGACGCGACCACCTGATCTGCGTGAGCGACGGACTAGCGGCGCTGGCGCGGGGCAACCACGAGGCCGGCTTCGGGGTCGCTGAACTGCTCGCGGACCTCGCGGCCACCGCGGGCAACCGTTGGTCGATGCTCGACGCGGGAGTCCTCAGGGCGCTGCTGCTCGAGGCGAGCGGTCGCGAGGAAGACGCACTCTCCGCGCTGGCGGCCACGGTCGATCCCGCGGTCGCGCAAGGGGCGTACCGGCCACTGCTGGACTTCGGGGAGCCGCTGGAACGGCTGTTTGCCCGACTCTACCGCCGGCGGCGCGAGCTGCAGCTCGGCAGCCTGACGCACGCGTTCGTGGCGACCTGTCTGGCGCGTTTCAAGGAGGAGGCGCTCGATGGTGGTGCTGACGCGGCGGTCGGCCTGCTCAGCCCGCGCGAGCGCGAAGTCTTGGAGCAGCTCGCCAGCGGCCTCTCGAACAAAGGCATCGCGCGGGCGCTCGACATGACCGAGAACACGGTCAAGTTTCACCTCAAGAACATCTTCACGAAGCTCGACGTCAACAAGCGGATGCTGGCCGTGTCCACGGGCCGCAGTCTGCGGCTGATCCCCTGATCCGCTCCCGACGCCGGAGTCCCTTCGACACCGCGTCCTTCCTACCCGAATAGGTGGGCGGTCGGCGTCGTCGCGTTGCAATGTCCACCCGTCGGTGTCGTTGACCCGGCGAGAGTCGGTAGGCGCAATGTTGCGGTGGGCAGCCGATCTCGCGCAGCGGGTACGGGGCCAAAAGCGAGCGCGCCGAGCAGGAGGAGCAGACGGAAATGTCGACGGCAATGGACATCAAGGTCATGTACCTGAACCCGCTTGGCTCGTCGGCGTACGACCAGGTCTTTGCCGACATGGCGCGTGAGTTCAAGTATCCCGGCACCACCGTGCACGTGACCTCCTTGTCGGGAGCCGCGGTTCCGCCGTCGATGACCAACCTCGAGTACCGCGCTTACGAGGCGTGCATCTTCAACGAGACCGTGCGGGTGGCAAGGTACTGCGCTGACCACGACTACGACGCGCTCGTCATCGGCTGTTTCTACGATCCGGCGTTGCTGGCCGCCCGGGAGGTATCCGGCGATACCGTGGTCGTGGCGCCGTGCCAGGCGTCCATGACCGCGGCGCTGAATCTGGCCAACAACTTCTCCGTCATCATCGGTCAGTGGAAATGGGAAGACCAGATGAAGGAGGCGGTGTACGGGTATGGCGGCAGGGACCGGCTGGTCTCGTTCGAGGCGGTGGATCTGCGCGTGGAGGAGTTTCACACGGATCCGCAACGCACCCGGGAGAAGCTCGAGCGCGCGGCGTATGACGCCGTCGCCCAACGCCGCGCGGAGTCGATCATCCTGGGCTGCACGCTGGAGGTGGGGTTTTTCCGCCAACTGCAGGATTATCTGGTGGCCCGGCTGGGCGCGTTCGTGCCCGTGATCGATCCATCCATTGCGGCACTGAAGGCGGCGGAGAACGCCGCGCTGGCGCGCCGCCTCGGGTGGCGGAACAGCAGGGTGTGGGGGATGCAGCCGCCACCTGAGGACGAGCTGGCGAGCTTCCGGCTGCTGCGGACGGACGTCGAGTTCGGCAACGCGCTCGTCGTGGACGCCGACGGCCGCGTAGCGCAGCGGATCTTCGCCAGGTAGGGGTATGAGCACCGGATGCGCGGTGGCCGGGGCGGAGTCCCGCCATCGGTCGGTACGCTGGCGGGCGGCCCGCGGCGGCCGCGCGATCTGCGCATGAACGCGGGCGCGGACTACCCCACGACGCAGGTGCCGTCGGCGGCGACCCATTCGGGTCGACACATTGCCTTGGTCATCGTTGGCGGAACGATTGCCATCCCGGCGTTCCTGATGGCCGCCACGATCGGCGCCTCCTTGGGGCTGCGCGACGCGATCATCGCGTTCTCGTGCGGCTGCCTGGTGCTTGGGTGCTTCGCAGCCCTCACGGGCCTGTGCGGCCAGAAGTCGGGGCTGTCCGCCTATGTCCTGAGCGAGTTCGCCTTCGGCCGCTGGGGCGGCAAACTCGCCAATCTGGCCGTCGCCTGTTCCCTGCTTGGGTGGTTCGGGGTGACCGGGACGATGTTCGGCCGGGCTGGCGCCCAGTTGGGCGCGACCGTGTTCGGCATCGAGCTGCACGTGGAGTTGTACGTCATTGTGGGCAGCCTGCTGATGGTTGGAGTGACGCTGTCCGGGTTCAGGGGGATCGACAAGCTCGCGCTCGCGCTGGTGCCGGTGATGGTGGTGTTCCTCGGCGTCGCCGCCGGCATTTCCTATGTCGACGTCGGGGATTGGTCCGCACCAACCGGGGGCACGCCGATGAGTGTGTACACGGCCGTCTCGGCCGTGATCGGCAGCTACATCGCCGGTGTCACCATCCAGCCCGATTACAGCCGCTTTGCGCGGTCGCGCAAAGCGGCGACCTGGTCCGCGTTCCTCGCGCTCGGCGTCTCGTTTCCGTTCACGCTGTCGCTCGCCGCCGTGCCCGCGATCGCCATGGGCGAGCCCGACATTCTCACCGTGATGATCCTGATCGGTATCGGCATCCCCGCCTTCGCGCTGCTGGTGCTGGCGGCGTGGTCGTCCAACGTGCTGTCGCTGTACTCGGGGTCGCTGGCGATGGCGACGATCTTCCGCCGCACCGGGCTGTCGGCGATAGTCGCAACCTTTGGCGTCGTCGGCACCGCGCTGGCGCTGACGCGCGTCGACGAATACCTGGTCGCGTACCTGCTGCTTCTCGGAATCACCATCCCGCCCATCGCCAGCATCTACGCGATTGAAACGCTGCTGTTCCGGTCCCGCTTCGACGAGGCAGCGCGGCGGGACCGGCCACTGGTTGTGCTGCGGGCGATGCTCGCCTGGGTCATCGCCATCGCGGCGGGCTACATGGCACACGAGGGGGTGTTCTCTCTCACCAACGTGGCGGCCCTCGACTCGATAGTGGTGGCTGCGGCGTTAGCCGTCGCGCTCCGACCTCTGGATGCACTGCAGGTCCGGTTCTCCACCGTTTAGTCGAATGCCCTACGAGGCCCGTCTCGAGTCCCACTAGCGCCTGCGCCACAACCACGAGGAGGGTCGACACAACCACCAGGAGCCGGGACTTCGTCGCCGGTGTGCCTGGCATGATGAGGCGCTTGCGCAGCGCCAACCCAGGGGGACTCATGGCTCACGATCTCGTCATCCGCAACGGACTCATCGTTGACGGACTCGGCAACGAGCCGGCGCACGGCGACGTCGCCATCGACGGCGACACGATCTCCGCGGTCGGCGAAGTCGACGGCAAGGGCCGCCAGGACATCGACGCGGAAGGGCATGCCGTCGCGCCCGCCTTCGTGGACCTCCATACGCATTTCGACGCCCAGGCCGGCTTCACCCGCTCCTGACACCCGTCTCCTGGCACAGCGTCACCACCGCCCTGTTCGGCAACTGCTGCGTGACCTTCGCGCCCTGCCAGCCCGCCGACCGCGAGTTCCTGGCCGGCATGATGGAGACCGTACCCTGATCCAACTACCTTCAGACGTCCGGCATTGTGGTCTTGATGGTTGCCGCCTGACGCGCCGCGTCAAAAGTCTCGCCCACGATATTCATGAGTTCGGCATTGCCGCTCACGGTCAGCGGTTGGTCGGCTTCGCCATCCTCGCCAGCACCTGGCTTCTTCATGAAGTTGATGTACTCAGCGTAGTCCCCGGTGAACTTCAGATCGGACTCGGTCTGAGGCGGTTCCAGTGAGAACCGCACGCCGCGCTCCGGATCGAAAAGGACCTGCCACCACTCGGTTCCTCCCCGCAGCGAGTCCGTGAGTTCGTACACCATCAAGTAACTGCGATCCAGTTTGGCGGCTGCAGCTCGCGAGGCCTCATCCGCTGCGAGCCGGCGATTCATCTGAAAGACACGCGTCTGCGACATGAAGCCGGGCTCGGGCGAGGCGGCCGCAAAGTCCCGCACATGGGCAAAATCCAGATCGGTTACCTCGGGGTACTCGGCGCGAAAGACCGCGTCGAGCCCGCTGCCCTCCCCGCTCAGGTAGAAGTCAAAGAACCGCTGCACGAACTGGTTCATGATATCGACCATCCGTTCACCATCGATGGTGCCCAGGGAAGCGCCGCCGTCGGCTTCGGCTTCGCGAACCGCGGGTGGCAGCAGCACACTGTCGGTATATGCGATGTGCGTGGCGCCTCTTGTTTCCACCCGGAAGATATCGGGATTGCTTCCCATGGTGGCCAGCGGTTCATAAACGAATTCGGAATGCGGATACGGTGGAGCTCCCAATCCCGCCAGAGCCGGATCGTTGTGCATGACGAGCACCGGAATGCCGATCTCCATATCCACGAGGCGTGAATCGAATACCCCGCCGTCCAGATTGACTGCTGCGCGAATCCGGTCGTCCTGGTGCGCGGTGGCCGAGCCCGACGCCCCAAACGACATGCCGAAGGTGCCGACGCGACTCATGTCCACCAACGGCAGCAGCTTGCGTGCAATGTCCGGCAGATCGCCGGCCTCAAGCCGATCGATCACGTGCATGAAGTCCTTCTGCCAGCTCTTGAAGTGAGGCGCGAGAGTGAAGCTCTCGTTGTTGCGCAGCGTTTGTTCCAACCGGGAAGAGACATTCGGGCTGATGTAGGCATCCAGGTATCTGGACTCGGGCGCCGAAACCGCGGCCATCATGCCGTCCAGCAGGCTTTGCTCGAGTGGAACGACATCGCCGTTTTCGTGAATGGTCGCGCTGGAGAGGTGGGGGTGCGAAATGGAAAGCACCAGGTATCCGTGACTGGCGAGGTGTTCCATCAACGAGGTATTGCTGCCCAGGTAGCCGAAACCACCATGCGAGAAAACCACCGTCGGACGCGGACCCAGATCGACCGGCACGGCCTGCTCATAAGAATGCGTCGGAAGATTCGCGCGCGAAGCGACGACCGCCTCACTCTGGGGGATCACCTTGCTGAATCCCCGGATGACGTGTTCGACTTCCTCTGCGGTGGCGAACGGCCGCGGCTCTCCGCTGACTGATGAGGCCGGATACCAGGCACGCACCGGAATCCGGCGGGGAGTGCCGGGCGCGAAGGTCTCCTCCCGGGCGTTGTCGGTCAGCTCGAAGTCCACGACGCCAATGGCGTGCGGACCCGATGGCACGGGGAGCATGAGCTTGGTCGGATCGGCAACTTCGGCTGGCGGCTCGGTGCAGGCAGCAAGCAGGAGCACAAAGGACAAGAGGATGATGCGTAACACGTGGGTAATCCCGTCAGCAGGTTTACTTGACCATGAAACGCATTGGAGGCGCTGCCCCCTCAGCCTGACTGCCGCTCAGCCGGCCAGCCGCTCAGCCGGCCAGTTGATCCGCCCGTCAGTTCGCGCGCGCCTGTGGCATAATTTCCGGTTTCCGAGCGCCAACCAGGGGGACTCATGGCTCACGATCTCGTCATCCGTAACGGGCTGATCGTCGACGGACTCGGCAACGAACCGGCGCACGGCGATGTGGCCATCGACGGCGACACGATCTCCGCGGTCGGCGAGGTCGACGGCAAGGGCCGCCAGGAAATCGACGCGGAAGGCCATGCGGTCACCCCCGGTTTCGTGGACCTCCACACGCACTTCGACGCCCAGGCGGGCTGGGATCCTCTCCTGACGCCGGTCTCCTGGCATGGCGTGACCACCGCTCTGTTCGGCAACTGCGGCGTCACCTTCGCACCCTGCAAGCCCGCCGACCGTGAGTTCCTGGCCGGCATGATGGAGACCGTCGAGGACATTCCGAAGGACGCGATCCTGAACGGACTGGCGTGGGACTGGGTCTCCTACGGCGAGTACCTCGACTCCATCGAGAAGCTCGATCCGGCCATCAACATCATCGGCCTCGTCGGCCACTGCGCGTCGCGCTTCTACGTGATGGGCGAGCGGGCCATCGACGGCCAGCCGACGGAAGACGAGATCCGCCAGATCGCCGAACTCGTCGGCAACTCCGTGAAGGAGGGGGCCATCGGCTTCTCGTCGAACCGCCTGCCCGCCCACGTGCTTCCGGACGGCCGCTCGATACCGGGCACGTTCGCCGAGAGCGCGGAACTCGCCGCCATTGCGCGGGCGGTGGGCAAGCACAACGGCATCCTGCAGTTCGTCCTGAACTACGCGAACCTGGACGAGGAGATGGCGCTTATCACCGAGCAGGGCGTGCAAGCGGGGACCCGGGTGCTGTTCAGCGCCCCGATGGTGCCGAGCGAGAACGGCCGGTCCGGGTACGCCGACGCGATCGCCACGATGCGCGCCGAGGGCGTGGACGTAAGCGGGCTGACGCTGCCGCGGAGCGGCGGGTTCGTGTCCAGTCTCAAGAGCGGCACGCTCCTGCCCGGCGTGCAGTGGAAGAAGCTCCGGGCGATGAACTTCGCGGAGCGCGTGGACGCGATCCGGGACGAAGCCTTCCGTAGCGAACTGCTCGAGGAGGCGCGCGGCAACCCCCAGCTGGAAGCCATGGCCGGTAACGTGTACTGGCTCGGGAACACGGACCGGCCCGCATACACCCGCGGTCCCGAGGAGAGCCTCGCGAGCCTGGCGCGGGACGCGGGCGAACACCCCGTCGAGACGTGGCTCCGCTACATGCTGGAAACGGACGGCGAGGCCCAGTTCCACGTGCGCTTCTTCAATCTCGACCTCGACGCCCTCCCCGCCTTCCTGTCGGAGGACTGGGTGCTGCCAGGCATCGGCGACGCCGGCGCGCACGTGAGCCAGATCATGGACTCCGGATGGACGAGCTTCCTGCTGTCGCACTGGTACCGCGAGCATGGCGTGTTCACGCTGGCCGAAGCCGTGCGGAAGATGACCAGCGCCCAGGCGCGGGTGATCGGGCTGCATGACCGCGGCGTCCTGCAGGCCGGCAAGCGGGCGGACGTGAACGTCATCGACCTCGACCGGGTCGCCGAGCGCCAGCCGGAGCTCGTGCACGACTTCCCGGGCGGCGCGCCGCGGCTGATCCAGAAAGCCCGCGGCTACCGGGCGACGGTCTGTAACGGCGACGTCATCCTGCGCGACGACGAACACACGGGCACACGACCCGGCAGGGTGCTGCGCAACGGCGCGGCGGCGTAGGCGCCCTCAAGTGAGCTGACTTTCCGGGCGCGGCGCGTCCGGAGCGTCAGCGGGGTCTCGGGCGTCGGGTTCGAGTCGCGTTCCTACGCGTCTTCGAGCACCCGGTACCACTCCCAGCGCAGACCCTCGGGCTCGTGCGCCCAGACCTTGTTCTGCACGGCGTGGCAGCAGGTTCTCTCCACCTCGACCTCGTGGGGCAGACCCCCGTCACGAATGCGCTCGGTCGCCTCGTGTACGTCGCCGTCGTCGAACACCTCGATGCCGAGATGGTTAAGACGTTCCGACGACTCGGGCGCCTCGAACAGGACGAGTTTCAGCGGGGGCTCGTCGATCGCGAAGTTGGCGTAGCCCGGCTTCCGCTTGGCCGGACCCGTCCCGAACATCGTGGAGTAGAAGTCCACGGCCGTGTCGAGGTCGCGAACGTTGAGCGCGAGTTGCACACGCATGGCGGTTTCCTTGTGTGACCTTGCCTCATCTTGGTGGCGCCGGGTCCCGATCTCAAGGCACGGGCGTCAATCTCCGGCCCAGCGCTCCACCACCTGTACGACCTCGGCCACCCGCGAGACAACCGCGTCGTAGTCCCTCGGACGGGCTTCCGGCCAAGGCCCGCGCTCGACCCAGATCGTGCGCATGCCGGCCGCACGTCCGCCCCCAACGTCGTGCTCCGGGCTGTCCCCGACCATCACGCAGCGCGACGGCGTGACGCCGAGCCGCCCGCAGATCTCGTCGAAGATCGCGGGCTCGGGCTTGCGCATGTCGAGGACGCCCGAAATCGCGACGGCGTCCGTCAGCGCATCGAGGCCGCTGTTGGCGATCTTGGCCGTCTGCGGCGCCTCGCCTCCGTTGGTGACGATGCCGAGCCGAAGGGGTCGCAGGCGCCGCAGGGTCTCCCTTGCGTCCGGGTAGAGGACGGGGCGGTCCCACGCGGTCATGCGATACGCGTCGACGACTTCCCCGGCGGTCTTGCCGAGATCGAAATGCGTGGCAAGCCACGTGTACAGGCCCTCTGTCGGACGGCGGCCACGCTCGTCGCGTTTCAGTACGGTTGCGACGAACTCCGCTTCAGGCATGTCCAGGGACGCCTCGGCGTATAGCCACCGCGCGAACCGGACGATCGACGGCGCACGGGCGTGCAGCGTCTCGTCGAGATCGAACAGGACCGCTTCTATCTTCACGCCCCCTCCCGTTACAGCGAAAGCCCCACGGCGGCGAACCAGTATCGGCCGAGGGCGTCGTAGAGCCCCGGGAACGTGTTGCCGTTGCCGAAGATGGAGGGACCGGCCGCCTGCCCGACGATGGGCGGCTCCTCGTCGAAGACGTTGTTGACGCCGGCCCGCAGCTCGATCTTCGAGGTGACGCTCCAGATGCCCGCCAGGTCGATGTAGGAGACGGAGTCGAGGTCCGCCCCGGCGAGACTGCGGTCCTCGGCCTCATCCAGGTAGCGCCACATCGCTGTCGCCGTGACGTCCCACGGAGTGGTCCAGACGACCCGCAGGCTGTTGCGCACCGTCGGCGTCGGGAAACCGCAGACGAATCCCCACTTTCCGCCGCAGGACTCGGTCGGCGCACCCGCGAGTTCCCGCTGGTCCCACCGGTCGATCCACGAGAGGATGTTGACCACGCCCACGCTGCCGAAGGCTCCCGCCTCGAAGCCATACTCCACGATGACATCGACGCCGGCGACCTCTTCGATGGCGAGGTTGTCGGCGAGGGCCACGATGTGCCCGCTCGCGTTCACGTCCGACCCGATCCAGAGGTCGCCCGGCAGCCCGCGCCGCACCTGGCCGCAAAGGGCCAGGTTGCCGTCCAGGCACTCGTTCAGGATGAACTCCGGGGTGAGGTTGCCGATGCCCCGCTCGATCTCGACGTGGAAGTAGTCGACGGTGAGGTCGAGGCCCGGCAGGAAGCCCGGGGAGAACACCGCGCCCACCGACCAGGTGTCCGCCGCTTCCGGTTCCAGGTCCGGATTGCCGCCCCGCAGGAAGTTGTACTGCGCCGCCGGCGAATGCGAGATGTTGCCGAACTGGGCGGCCGTCACGCCGCTGCGCGCACATTGCTCGAAGGTGCGCCCGGCGGCCGTCACGCCGTTCTCGACCGGCCCGCCGCAAGGGTCCGCGGTCATGTCGAACAGGCTGAAGCCCTGGGGCTGGAAGAGTTCCCGCACGTTCGCCGCGCGCAGGGCGCGCTGCACGCTGGCGCGGAACTTGATCACCGGGTTGACCGCCCAACCAGCGCGCACGCCGAAGGTGTCGGTCGAGATCCCGTAGTCGTAGTCGGAGTACCGGTAGCCCAGGTCGAGGCGCAGTTCCTCCGCCAGCGGGCGGCCCTCCACGAGCGGGACGTTCGCCTCGACAAACACCTCGAAGACCTCGTAGCCGCCACTGACCGGGTTGGTGGCGCCCCCCTGCCCCGCGCCTTCGCCGGCGCGGAAGTTCTCGTCGGGGTCGAAGTCGAGGTTCTCCTCCCGGAACTCGACGCCGAATGCCAGGGCCACGCCCTCCTCCGCCATCGGGAGGCGGATACCGTACTCGCCGAGGTCGCCGGTGACATGCGCCGATGCGACGAACTGGTCGGTGGTGCCACGGGCAAAGAGCGGTAGCACGATGTAGTCCAGCGCCTCCTGGGTGACGCCACCGGTCTGGAAGATGTTCCAGGGGACGCAGCCCGGGTCCGAGCCGTCGACCACGGAGCGGCACACCACCGCTCCCGTGTCCGGATGGCGAACCGCGTCGAGCGCCCTGCGGATGCGGGTCGTACCGAGGTCGTTGAGGTACGTGCTCTCCATCCTGACCTCGGCGCGCTGCAGGAAGGCGTCGTAGCGCCAGTGCTGGCAGACGTCGCCCCGCACGGCGAAGACACCCCGGAACGTCTCGTGGCGAAGGTCATGCTGGCGGTTGCCGCCTTCCACGTTGCGCCGCCCGATGTAGACGGTCTGCACATCACGGCCGGTCAGGCCGAAGGAGCCGCACACCGCCTCGAACTGCTGCGCCGACAGGAAGGGGTTGCCGCAGCTCAGGGTGTTGGTCACGAAGAACGCCCCGGAAGGGGCGATCTGCGAGAGCGTCCGGTCGTCCATGAACATGAGTTCGGTGAACACCTCCGCGCCCCCGTCGAGTTCGTAGTGGGCGAACGTGCCGATGGCGTACTGCTCGTCGGGCCGTTGGTAGTAGTTGAGCGGTCCGTAGTTGAAGGTCTCGCCCTGGCGGCGGGCGAACGCGTCGCCCTCGACGATATAGTCGAAGGAGCGGTCGCCGAAGAGCCCGAAGTCCGTGAAGCGGCCCTGCGGAATCGTCGAGGACCCGTAGCAGAAGGTCGTGTCGTCGGAGAGCGCGCAGGAACTGTAGTCGCGGTCGCGCTGCCACACGGGCTCGATGTCACGGTACGTCGCATACGCCGTCGCGTTGCCGCGGCCGTCGTCGAAGTTGCCGCCCAGGATCAGCGAGACGTACGACGTGTCGCCGTCCCGCGCGCTGCCCTCGGCCACGGGGTAGCCCGCGTCCCGCACGATACGGCGCCACCGCGAGGAGTCGTTGTCGTGCCCGTACTGGCTGAACTGGTAATCGATGCGCAGCCCCTCGAAGTCGTCCTTCATGCGGAAGTCGACGACGCCGGCGACGGCGTCCGAACCGTACACGGCCGAGGCGCCGCCGGTCAGGACCTGCACGCTCTCGACCAGGGCGCCGGGAATCTGGTTCACGTCGGCGCCGCCGCCCTGCCGCGGCGACCCGATCGGCAGGCGCCGGCCGTTCACCAGCACCAGCGTGCGCAGCGTGCCGAGGTTGCGCAGGTTCAGGTTTGCCGTGCCCGTCGCGCCGTTGGACTGGCTGGTGTTCTGCCCCGAGAACACCTGTGGGAGGGTGCGCACCATGTCCTCGACGCGCACCGTGCCCTGGAAGAGGAGCTCGTCCGCGTCGACCTCCGTAACCGGACTCGAACTGACGAGGTGCGCGCGGTGGAGGCGCGAGCCGGTGACCACGATCTCCTCGATCTCGTTGCCGTGCCCGGCGTGGTCGTCGTGCTCCGCCTGCACCGAGAAAGAAAGGGTCCCCGCGACGCCGGCTGCGACAAGCCAGGTCCACGGTTGGGATTTCTGCATGGTGTGGGACTCCACGGCACTGCTCCCGGCACCGTCCGGGTTCGCCAACAGGGTCTGAACGCATGGCGCCGTCGGTGCATCGACGGGTCCGCAGACACTGCGGACCGCCGTTCCGTGAGCCAGGCGCCACGGTCCGATATGGTAACGTAGGCCGTGGCCGTTCCGGCAGCCGGCCACGCCGATCGGCCTATCGTCACAGAGGGAGGATCCATGCCGAAACGGTGTGCCCAGGCGGCGCTTGCAGCGCTCATCGCCGTATTCCTGGCGGCGTGCTCACCACCCCCTCCACCGGACGACGCCCAGGCGAAGTTCTCGGCGCCGCGCACGCCGGACGGCGACCCGGACCTGAACGGCATCTGGCAGGCGGTCAACACCGCGCACTGGGATCTCGAGGCGCACGCGGCGCGGCAGGGACCGGCACCCATGGTCGGCGCCCTCGGCGCCATTCCGGCGGGCCTGTCGGTGGTCGCCGGCGGCACGATTCCGTACCAGGAGGCCGCGGCCGAGCAACGCGCCGCGAACCGCGCGAACTGGCTCGCCCTCGACCCGGCGGTCAAGTGCTACATGCCCGGCATTCCGCGGGCCGTCTACATGCCGTTCCCCTTCCAGTTCGTGCAGACGCCGGAAGCGATCCTGGTGGCCTACGAGTTCGCGAGCACCAGCCGCGTCATTCACCTGGACCGGGCCGGGTCGGAGGCGGAACTGCCCTCCTGGATGGGCTACTCGCTCGGGCATTGGGACGGCGACACCCTCGTCGTCGACGTCACCGCACAGGTCCCGGACACCTGGTTCGACGCGTCCGGCAACTTCCACAGCGACGCGCTGCACGTCGTCGAGCGCTATACGCCCACCGGTCCGGACACGCTGTGGTACGAGGCCACGATCGAGGACCCCAGCGTCTTCACGCGGCCGTGGAAGATCTCCATGCCGCTCTATCGGCGGTTGGAACCGGACGCCCAGATCCTGGAATACAAGTGCGTCGAGTTCGCCGAAGAGGCGACCTACGGACACCTTTACCATCGCGAATGACATGAGGAGCGCCCGTATGCATCAGGCCACCAGCCATCGCTCCCGCCAGGGAGCCATCGTCACCGCCTGCGTCGTCGCTGCGGCCATCGCGACCGGGGCGTCCGCGCAGGACGAGGCGCCGCGGACGTCCTGGGGGATCCCCGACCTGCAGGGTACGTGGGACTTCCGTACATTGACCCCCATGCAGCGGCCCGAGGAGTTCAAGGACCGCGCCTTCCTGACGCCCGAGGAGGCAGCCGCCTTCGAGCAGAAGGTCGCCGACGGCCGCGCCAATCCGCAAGAGCGGACGGGACAGTCGGACGTGGATGTCGGCTACAACACCGGGTTCCTGGATCTCGGCACCGAGCTGTCCACGTCCCTGCGGACGTCCCAGATCGTCGACCCGCCGAACGGCCGGCTCCCGGCCCTCACCGACGCGGCGCGCCTGCGGTACGCGGAGTGGCGCGAGGTGTGGAGCCGCCCGCCCCAGACCGCCGCCGACCGCCCGCCCTCAACGCGCTGTCTCATCGGCTTCAACGCCGGGCCCCCAATGACGTCGGGCGCCTACAACAACATCATGCGCCTCTTCCAGGCGCCGGGGTACGTCGCAATCCTGAACGAGATGGTCAACGAGCACCGCATCATCCCGCTCGACGGAAGCGACCACGTGCCGGACAACGTGCGCCTCTGGAAGGGCGACTCCCGCGGTCGCTGGGACGGCGACACCCTGGTCGTGGAGACGGTGAACTTCACGCCGCACACCACCCACAGCGGCAGCGGCATGAACATGCACCTGACCGAACGCTTCACCCGCATCGACGACGACACGCTCCGCTACGAGTACACCGTGGACGACCCGGAGATGTTCGAGGCGCCGTGGTCGGTGGAGACCGACATGCGGCTGACCGGCGACGATGTCTACGAGTACGCCTGCCACGAGGGCAACTACGCCATGCGCCTGATGCTCTCGGGCGCCCGGCGGCAGGAACAGCAAGGCGTCGACGACGACACCTGGCTGCCGAGCTGGTACAAGTGGATGCCGAAGAAGGAGGATTTGGCGGGCGGGGAGGAGTAGCACCTCCGGACAGCCCCACGCCCTCACGGATCCGCACCGGCGGCGTGCGCCACCGCGAACGCGCTGCAACGCCTCGCGGCACAGCCGCTTGAGGCCGTCGACAACACCGAGCGCGATTGTCAGCGCTTCCCGACAGGAGTACGCTCTTAAGAGCGTGCTATGCCATTTATACGGCGCTTAACCACACATGACTGCCAGAAACACCCTTACAACCGCGCCCCCATACGCCGTCGAGCATGCCTTGAAGCGGCTGGGGGCCAACCTCCGCGCCGCAAGGTTGCGCAGGAACCTGACGATCCAGAGCGTCGCCGACAAGATTGGCACGGGTCCACGCCCCGTGTCCGACGCCGAGAAGGGCAAGCCATCGACGGGCGTAGCCGTCTACGTCGCCTTGCTCTGGACGTACAACCTGCTGGACGGCCTGGAAGACGTTGCCGATCCCGCCCTCGACCATGAGGGACTGGCCTTGAGCTTTCGTCGGGAGCGTGCTCGGGGCCGCAAAACGGAACGCCTGGACGATGACTTCTGACGTCGCCGCATGAACGGAGAGTGCTTCGTTTACATCGTCCTGCCCGGCGACACCGGGTTCACGACCGCCGGGCGGTTCGTGCTGAGCGCCGACCGGCAGGGTTTGCCAACAGGCCGGTTCGTCTATGGGCGAAGTTACCTGGCCCGTCCAGAGGCAGTCCCCATCGATCCCATTGAACTCGGGCTCACCACGGAGAGCTTCGAAACTCGGCGGCTCCATGGGGTTTTCGGCGCGCTCCGCGATGCGGGGCCGGACTACTGGGGCCGGCTGGTGATCGAAAGGCACTCCGGCGCAACGGCGCTCGGCGAACTCGACTATCTGTTGTACTCGCCCGAGGATCGCGCCGGCGCGCTGAGCTTCGGTTTGCATCGGGCGCCACCCGCCCCGCGCAGAGCATTCTCCCGAACGCTGGATCTCGCGGAACTACAGCGTCTGGCGGATGCCATCATCGGCGACAAGGAACTGCCGCTCGATCCCGATTCCGAGCACGTCAAGGAGTTGCTGCTCGCCGGCACCTCCATGGGCGGAGCGCGGCCCAAGGCCGTCGTCCTCGACGGCGACGACCTGTGGATTGCGAAGTTCAACCGGCCGGACGACAGATGGAATCACGCACGGGTCGAGCACGCGATGCTGTTGCTGGCGCGCGAGTGCGGGTTGGAGACCGCGGAAAGTCGGGTCGAGACGGTCGGCGACCGCGACGTCCTGCTCGTAAGGCGTTTCGACCGCGCAAGGGCCGACGTCGGATTTCGGCGCGCACGGTACTTGAGTGCGCTGACTCTGTTGCGCGCGGAAGACACGCATCATGACCGGGCCAAGTGGTCCTACGTCCTGCTCGCGGAGGAACTGCGCCGCGTTTCGGCGCGACCGCAACAGGATGCACGGGAGTTGTTTCGTCGCATGTGCTTCAACGCGCTGATCTCCAATACCGACGATCACCCCCGCAACCACGCCGTCATCGCGATGGACACCGACTGGCGCCTCTCTCCCGCGTACGACCTGACGCCTTCCACCCCGGTGAGCAACGAGCGACGCGACCTTGCGCTTGTCTGCGGCGACCTGGGCCGCTACGCCCACGTCGACAACCTGCTCTCCCAACATTCCCGATTCTTGATCGACCGCGCGGCTGCCGAGGCGACGGTCAGAGTGATGGAACAAACGGTGCGCAACCGGTGGTACGCCATTGCCAGAGCGCAGGGAGTCACGGAAAGAGATTGCGAGAGGACTTCGCGCGCGTTCGCCTATCCGGGATTCCGGCTTCTGCTACCGAAGCGGGAGTGAGCGCCTATCGGTCAAGCTGGACCGCAGCCGATGAGGTCGCGGTCTCCCGCGAGACCAGCGCCCGCGAGATCACGTACTGCCGGATGAGTTCCGCGTCCTCGGGCGTCAGCACGTCCGCGTAGCCCATCATCCCCTCGTCGCGGAGCATGCCGCCGAGGACGATGGCCGGGAACTGCGCGTGTGTCTCGGCCGTCATCATCTTGAGGTCGGCCATGAGCGGCTCCAGCGTGCTGTCGCCGTGGCACCACATGCATGCCTCGTGGTACAGCGCGCTGCCACGCTCGACCTGCTCGACGCTGGCTGTGAGCGGCGGAGGTTCCGGGATGTCGCGCGGGCGTTCCGGCGGCGCCGGCCACGCCGCGGCGCCATCGAGGGCGAACACCAGCAGGCTGCCGAAGTTCTCGTGCCGGTTCGTGGCGGACGCCAGGATCGCGACGTACTGCGTGCCGTCGACCGCGTAGGAGATGGGGGGCGCGCTGATCGCGCCGTACGTCTCGAACTCCCAGAGGCGTGACCCGTCGTGCGCGTCGTACGCGACGAACGGGCCCATCTCGCCCCCCTGAAAGACCAGACCGCCGGCCGTGGCGAGCACGCCGCCGTTGTTCCAGGTCGGGTTGTCGGTGGACCAGAGCGTCTCGCCGGTGAGCGGGTCGAAGGCCTTGAGGCGCCCGGTCGTGTCCGGCACCGGTCCCGCTGCTTCCACGGCATGCTCGCGCGGCCCGCCCACGCGCACGCCGACGCTCATGCCGACCTCGTTCAGCTTGAAGACGCCCGTCCGCACGAACTCCTCCGGCAGCGAGAAGAAGAACGGCGCCTCCTGTGTCGGGATGTACATCACTCCCTGGCGGGGATCGAACGACATCGCATGCCAGTTGTGGCCGCCGACAGCGCCCGGCAGGATCCATTTCGGGTCCTCGTCGTAGTACATGTCCGGGTTCTCGACGGGCCGGCCCGTCTCCAGGTCCACGTGCGTCGCCCAGTTGACGGGTCCGTAGGGATGCGCACGCAACAGGGCGCCGTCCTCCCGGTCGATCACGTAGAAGAAACCGTTCTTCGGCGCCTGCAGCAGCACCTTGCGGTCGACGTCGTCCACGCGCAGGTCGGCCAGCACCATGTCCTGCGTAGCCGTGTAGTCCCAGTTGTCGCCGGGCGTCGTCTGGTAGTACCAGTTCATCGCGCCAGTATCGGCATCCACGGCGACGATCGATGCGAGGAACAGGTTGTCCCCGCCGCCCGGCGAGCGGATCGCGCGGGGCCAGGGCATGCCGTTTCCGACACCCAGGTAGACCTGGTCGAACTCGGGATCGTAGACGATCGAGTGCCACACGGTGCCGCCGCCGCCGTATTCCCACCATTGCCCCGACCACGTCCCGGCCGCCTGCTCCATCTCCGGGTGCTCGAACGGCAGGGACGGGTCGCCCGGCACGGTGAAGAAGCGCCAGACCTCCTCGCCGGTCTCGGCGTCCCACGCGCTGGCATAACCGCGCACGCCGAATTCGGAGCTGCTCTGGCCGATGTAGACCTTGCCGCCGCCGACGCGGGGCGCCCCGGTGATCGTCGTCGGCACCCGACTCGACGGGTCGCCCGTATACGCTTCCCAGACGTGCTCGCCGGTGGCCGCGTCCAGGGCGATGAGGCGCGCGTCGAAGGCCGCCAGGTAGATGCGGTCGCCGTAGTAGGCCACGCCGCGGTTGACGGGACCGCCACAGCAGGCGTAACGGACCAGGTCGGGATCGATCTCGGGGTCGAACTTCCATAGTTCCGCCCCCGTTTTCGCATCGAGCGCGTACGTAACGCCCCATGGGTCCGCCACGTAGACGACGCCGTCCACCATGATCGGGCTGCCCTGCACGCGGTGACGCACGCCGAGATCCTTCGACCACGCGAGCCCGAGCCGCGAGACCGTCTGGCGGTCGATCTGCGTCAACGGCGAGAAGCGCTGTTCCTCGAAGGAGCGCCCGTAGGTGAGCCATGACCCCGGCTCCTCGCGCAACGCCCGCACGATGCGTAGGTCGTCGACCGTCGCGCCTGCCGGGGCCGCGTCGGACGCGGGCTGCCGGGACATCGGAAACGGTGCGCCTTCGCGGAAGAAGAGGACCCACACCGTGCCCAGCACGACCGCCAGGAAGACCGCCAGCCACGCGGTGGAGATGCCCGTCTGCTTCGATCGGCGCGATCCGTACATGGGAAAAGTCTCCCGTCGGCGACCGGTTACTGGGGCAGGTTCGTTTCCCCGTCCCGCGCCGGTTCGGTCGGGTCCGCTCCGTCACGCGGCGCGCCCGTGCCGGACGAACCCATGAAGAGCCGCGTCCCGTCCGGGAACGTGATGTCGCGTCCGCTCCCCCAGCACATCGGGTTGCAGACCTGGTCCTTGCTCTGGTAGCCGCGCACGACCACCTCCGTGCCCGCCGCCAGGATGGTGCGCGTGAGTCCCCTGCGCAGCAACGTGTTCGGCGTGCCGGCCTCGAGCATCCAGTCTTCGGTCGACCCGTCCTCCATGTCCATGCGCACGTGCACCCAGGCATGCGGATTGATCCACTCGACGCGAGTCACGGTGCCCGTCACCTGGATCGGCAGGTTGGCGTCGAACTCGGCGGAGAAGGCGTGATGGCCCGCCGCACCCGTCGGAAGGAGGAGCGCCGCCACCAGCGCCCACCCACGGATATTCGATGTCATCGTCGCCCCTGCTTCGGCTTGCACACCGGAGATTGTATCCAAGGTTTCCCGACGGGCAGGGGTAGCATCGGGCCGCGTGACCCACCAGGAGTTCCCCTCATGGCCACGACGCTGGACCACCTCCCCGTCGAGCGCGGGATGCGCATGCGCGGCCTCTCCATGACCCGCCTGGAGACGTTCGCGGATGCCGCCTTCGCGTTTGCGGTGACCCTGCTGGTCATCTCGGTGGACGACCTGCCCGAGACCTTCGAGGAGCTCGAGATCGCGATCAAGAGCATCCCCGTGTTCCTGTGCTCCGCGGCCCAGGTGTTCGCCTGCTGGATCGCGCACCGTAACTGGAGCCGCGTCTACGGGCTGGACAACGGCATCGCCGTGCTGTTGACGCTACTGCTCGTCCTGGGCCTGCTCGTCATGGTCTTCCCGTTGCGGATCGTCTACGCGTTCGGCGTGGCCGACCTGAGCGACGACTGGATACCTCCGCCGTTCGTGCTCGACCCGGTGACCTGGGCCGAGCAGCTGACCCTGGTGTTCGTCACCTACGGCATCTCCTGGGCGTGGCTCGCCGGCGTCATCGTCGCGATGTTCGCTTACGTCCTGGCGCGAAGCCGCGCGCTCAAGCTGAACGCGGCCGAACGGAGGAACGCGGTGATCTTCGTCGCGATGTACGGGGTCATCGCCCTCTCGGGCGTGTCGTCGGTCACGCTGGCCCTGGCGCTCCCGCATGACCTGCTGCACCTGGCGGGCTACCAGTACTTCCTGTTGCTCCCCCTGCCTGTAATCGCCTTCGTACTGCGGGCACGGGAGCGGAGGTCGCTGCGCGCCGCGTCCGTCCCAGGGGCGTAACGGCTGCAGGGAGCGGTTACGACCGCGGGATCACGCCGCAGCGCCCTCCCCGGCGAGCGCCAGGAAATCGGCCGCGAGACGGGGTCCGGCGCCTTCGTCCTCGTGCTTGAAGAAAGCGAAGCCGCGGCTCGCGCCCGTCGCGTGGGCGCGCGCGATCCACTCGCGCAGGGCCTCGTCGTCGTAGCCCGGCCGCCGCAGCCGGAAGTAGAGCCAGTCCGTGGTGGCGAGGAACCCGGGCTTGGGAAGCTTCGCGTCGTCCGACACGCAGAGCGCGGCGCCGTGCTTGCGCAGGATGTCCGCCACCTCCTCGTCGAACCAGGACGCGTGGCGGAACTCCACGGCCGCCGGAAGTTCGCGCGGCCACGTGGCCAGGAACGCATCGAGCCGCTCCGCGCCCTTGCGCAGGAACGGGGGTAGCTGGAAGAGCACGCAGCCGAGCTTGTCCTCGAGCTTCGCGACCCGGGACGCGAGGAAGCCGACCGCGTCGTCGGCGTCCTCCAGCTTCGCGTGGTGGGTGATCCGGCGGGACGCCTTGATGACGAACCTGAACCCGGCCGGGACCGCCTCCGCCCACCCCTCGAGCACGTGGCTGCGGGGCATGCGGTAGAAGGTGTTGTTGATTTCCACCGCCGGGAGCCGGCCGGCGTAGAACGACAGCATCTCGGCGGCCGCGAGGTCTTCCGGGTAGAAGACCCCCTTCCACTCCTTGTAGCTGTAGCCGCTGGTGCCGGCGAGCCACTCCACGGCGCGGATTTCCCTCAGCCGCGGAGAATCGGTACGCCCTGCCGGTACGCATGCTCCGCGCGGACACGCAGTTCGTCGAGGGTCCGGCTGCCGATGGGATGGTCCACCATGGCGAATGGGTAGTCGGCCAGCCCGAGCGCGCGCGCGATGTTGCGCCCCGTCTTCTCGAACGGGTGCGTGCAGATCACGAGCGCGGGCTTGCCAAGTTGTTCGAAGGAGATGCCGTCATGCACACTGCACGTTGAACAGCTCCCTCAGTCGCCCACCGCCGTGATGAGGAAGTCGGCGTCCTCGCAGAGCGCCTCCAGGCGGTCGGGACGACACGGGTTGCCGGCGTTGCGCTTGTCGAAGAAGTCGACTTCCCGGCAGCCGTGACGCTCCGCGAAGAGCGCGGCGGTCTCCCGCAGGAGCACGTCGGCGTTGTGTTTCCCGTTCGTCAGCAGCGCGATCCGTTGGCCGTCGAGACTCCCGAGGCGTGGCGCCAGGCTGCGCTCGATGGTGGTTCCGGACCCTCCCGGGTCCATGAGGCGAATGGTCATGGGTCCTCCCTTCCGTGAAAGCCGTTCCGCAAGCCTACCTCAATCGAGGGCGGCCACCCGGTCGCACAACGCGGGGCAGTCCAACACGGACAGCACGCTGATGCGCTCGGTCACCGGATAGGACGCCCTGCCGGGGCACACGACGAACAGTTGGTCCAGGCGGAGTGTGTCCACGAGGTTGTACATGCTCCTGCTCACGTCGGGAGCCTCGCTGAACTTCATCTCGAAACCCAGTCTGCGGTCGTTCTCGAGAAGGAGAAGATCGATTTCGCCGCCGCCGTGCGCGCCCCAGAACCAGGCGTTGGCCGGCCGGAGCGCCGTGAGCACCTCCTCGATCACGAAGCCTTCCCAGGACGCGCCCGCCCGGGGGTGGGACAGGAGGGCCTCATCGGTCCCCAACCCCAGTAGCGCGTGCAGGACCCCCGTGTCGCGCAGGTAGACCTTGGGGGCCTTGACCTGGCGCTTGCCCAGGTTCTCGAACCACGGCTGGAGTTGCCGGACCATGTACGTGCCGGTGAGCAGGTCCAGGTATCGCCGCACGGTCTTGTCCGTGGCCGACATGGACCTGCCGAGCTCCGACGCATTCCAAGTCTGTCCATGCCAGTGCGCCAGCATCGTCCAGAAGCGACGCATCGCAACGACCGGAATCGAGACGCCGAGCTGAGGAATGTCCCGTTCCAGGAACGTGCGGACGAACCCGTCTCGCCAGGCCATGCTATCCACGTCCGACAGGGCCAGGTAGGACGGGGGGAAGCCGCCCCGAAGCCATAGCTGCCGCCAGTTCTCGACCCGCGTTTCGGCCAGCCCGAAGCCGGCCAGCTCGATGAACTCCACCCGGCCGGCGAGGGACTCCGACACGCCCCGCACGAGGTCGGGCGAAGCGCTGCCCAGGATCAGGAACCGCGCGTCGACGCCTGGCCGGTCGACCAGCACGCGAAGCACATTGAACAGGTGCGGTGCCCGTTGTACCTCATCGAGAACCACCAGGCCCCGGAGGGCGCCCAGCACCATTTCCGGGTTGGCCAGGCGGCGGAGATCGACCTCCGACTCCAGGTCGAAGAAAGTCGCTTCCCGCGTCTCGGCGAACGCGCGCGCCAGCGTCGTCTTGCCGCATTGGCGCGGCCCCAGGAGCGCCGTTACCGGTGAGCGGGACGTCGCCCTCCCGACCAGTCGAAGATACTGCGCGCGCGGCACCATTCGCGCACTTTACCTTGAAAATTCGGGCTCCGCATCCGAATTTTCAAGGTTTCGTCAGCAGTCGATACACACCCCGATGGGCTTGTGCTGCATGAGCGACCCGCGGCTACGGCTCCAGGACGGTACAAATGCGGAGTGTCCACCCGCGTCGGCGCCCGCGACGGTGATCAGGATGTCGTCCGCAACCATGCCGCGGTGCATGTCCTCGCGACCCTGCTTCTCGTACACCTCCGGCACGAACTTGGCGACGGACTTCATCTCCGCCACCGACCGCTTCGCGTGCTCGAAGAGGTACTCGCGGGCGTCGCCCCGGCTCCAGCCGGTACCCGCCACGATCTCCGCGTGCTCGGGAGACAGGATCACGACGGACTGGCCACCGGTGATCGCCCCGAGGTTCGCCATGGAGTCGGCCACGCAGTCGAGGATCGACTCCGGCGTGTTGCCGCCGTGGTTCTCCACGTTGCAGAACCCGGCGCCCGCGAACACGGTCACGCTGGAGATGTCGTCCCCGTAGCCCTGCTCGACGTGCAATGGCGCCCAGGGACAGCGGTCCGCGCGCTCCGCGATGCAGAACGAGTACTTGCCCGGGTGTCCCTGGGTCGACTGGTCCGAAATGCCCGGGATCATCTCGAAGACGTTCATCACGATGAGGCGCATGGCGCGGCCGATGGTGGCGTTCGCCCGGTTGCCGGGGCCGAACACGTTCCCAGCGCTGTTCATGCCGAGGTCGGTCACGGCAGGACCGCTCACGACGAGGAGCTGCGCGGAGCCCCCCGTGCTCGCCGTCGACGCGTGGAAGTTGTAGCCCGGCTCGTTCGCCGCCTCGAGCGCCGCGACGATTACGGGGAAGTACTCCGGAAGGCATCCGGCCATCACCGCGTTGACCGCCGCGGACAGGATCGTGCACTCGTTGCCGGTAGCCGGATGCGTTGCGATCACGGTCTCCGGCGGTCGGCCCTCCATGGCTGCCATGGCTTCGATCCGACCGGTTTCCGGCGGGACGACCGGGAGCCCGTCCGTCCAGCCCTGCTCATAGCAGAACTCGATGGCGTCGAGGGCGTCGCCCTCCACGTCGTGCGTGGTCGCGAGCTGTTCGATCGACATGGTCAGGCAGCCTCCGAAGGCGCATCTTCCGCCCGCACCACGATGGTGCCGGCCAGGTAGTCGTGCAGGCAACGCCGCCGCTCTCCGAATATGAACAGCGGGTCCACCAGCGCGAGGATCGGCCCCACGAACTGCACCTGCGTGATCGCCTGCACGACGATGAATCGCAGCCCAAAGGACTTGACGAGGGGAACGATCTGCCCCGTGCGGGCATCGACGATGCGCACTCCAACCAGCCGCTTGCCCACCGTCTGGCCCCGCGTCACCAGCCACCGCCCGTTGATCACGCCGAAGACGACGATGGTGAGCAGCAACACCAACACGACGGTCGTCGTGTCCTGGCGCATGAGCCCTTCGAACCATCCGAGCGCGTACGCGATACCGCCTGCGACGGCCCCCACAATGATCATGTCGATCAGATACGCGCCGAGCCTGGCGCCCCGACCCGCGAGGTCCTCCTCAGACGCTTCGGTTTCGATGTCCGGCGAGTCATGTTCGCTCATGGAATCCCTTCCTCTCCCAATGTGAGCGCCTAGCGTAGCACTGCGAGGGCTCAGGCCGGCTCCACGACCACGGCGTCACCGATCGGTTCGATGCAGCGGGACCCCTTGTCGCGGGCGTTGCCAACGTAACTCGACACGGGCACCGCGGCCAGCGCGCCCGGAAGCCGCGGAGCGAACAGGTCTCCGAGGTCGTCGGACGGCATCTCGTGGTCCATCCACACCTGGGCGTCGGCGTTCGACAGCATCAGCGGCTGGCGGTCGTGCAACCACTCGAGCTTCGGGTGCACCGGCGTGGTGACGACTGCGAAGCTGTAGAGCACTTCCTCGGTTTCGCGGTCCCGCCACCGGTCCCACACACCGCCCAGCAGCAGCGGGCCTCCGTCCGCCGGCTCGACGTGATAGGGCAGCCGACCGAGCGGCGAGTCCGTCCACTCGTAAAAGCCGCCTACCGGCACGACGCACCGGCGGTACCGGAACGGGTCACGGAACGTGCCGCTCTTCTCGAGGTTCTCGCATTTCGCGTTGAACGTCGCGTAACGCGGCGCGGCCGTCTTCGACCAGTACGGGGTCAGCCACCAGCGGGCCGCCAGCGCCGCGTGCCCCTCGGCCTTCCAGCGCACGATCCAGGCGGTCTCGGTCGGTGCGGTGTTGAGGTTCTCCTCGCCGGGAAACGGTTCACCCGTCATCGCGAGGAACACGTCCTCGACCACCTTGCGCCTCGTGCTGAATCGCCCGCACATGGGGCTCTCCGGTCGTCGCCTCGGCGCATGATAACGTTCGGCGCGGGGGCGGGAGTCAGGCAGGCTTTGGCGGCGCTGGCCGGCGTGATAACTTTACGCCACCGCCCGGGCGCACCACGCCTGTCCAGGCGCATTCTTAAGATCCGATTGTCCAAGAGACAACCACATGACAGTGATCGACGAATTCCGTAGCGAGACCCGCGATTGGCTCGCCGAGAACTGCCCTTCCGGCGCGCGCGGCCCCGGACCGGTTGCGACCGGCAGCACGAAGCTCCGCATCAACGACGCCGACACCGAACTCTGGCTCGAGCGCATGATCGAGAGAGGCTGGACGGCCCCGACGTGGCCGGTGGAGTACGGCGGCGGCGGACTCAGTAACGACGAGTACATGGTGCTCATCCAGGAGATGCGGCGCATCGACGCGCGCGCGCCCCTGGCCGGCATGGGCACCTCGCTGATCGGCCCGACCCTGCTCGAGTACGGCACGGACGAGCAGAAGGAGCGCCACATCCCGCCGATCGTGCGCGCCGAACGGGCGTGGTGCCAGGGCTACAGCGAACCGAGTTCCGGGTCGGACCTCGCGAGCCTGCGCACGCGTGCCGAGGACCACGGTGACCACTTCGTCGTCAACGGCCAGAAGATCTGGACGTCCGGCGCCCAGTTCGCGGACTGGATCTTCGCCCTCGTGCGCACCGACCCCGACGTGCCGAAGCACCAGGGCATCAGCTTCGTGCTGATGGACATGCACCAGCCCGGGATCACCGTGCGGCCCATCCGCCTCATCAGCGGCAACTCGCCCTTCTGCGAGACCTTCTTCGACAACGCCATCGCCCGCAAGGAGGACCTCGTCGGCGAGCTGAACAAGGGCTGGACCGTCGGCAAGCGCCTGCTGCAGCATGAACGCGGCAGCATGGCGTCGCTGGTCGGCGGCGGCGCGGCGGCGGACGCCGGACCGACCCTCGAAGGCGAGGCGAAGCAGTACGCCGGCGAGGTCGACGGGCGCATCGCGGACGCGGACCTGCGCCACGAGATCGTCACGCACAACATGAACGACCTGTCGTTCCGCCTGACCCAGCGGCGGGCGGTGGAAGAGGCCCGCGGCGGCGGCACGCCCGGGCCGGCCACGTCGATCTTCAAGATGTACGGCACCGAACTGCAGCAGGAGAAGTCCTCGCTGTTCGTCTCCATGCGCGGCACACGTGGGCTCGGCTGGTCCGGCAACGCGTTCGACGAGCAGTCGCTGGAGGACACCCGCACCTGGCTCTCCAACCGCGCGGCGTCGATCTACAGCGGCTCCAACGAGATCCAGCGCAACATCATCGCCAAGCGCGTCCTCGGGCTGCCGGATTGACCCGAGCGGCGGCGGTCGCCGCCATGGCGGCCGCGGCGTGGCTTGCGACGGCGACTGACATTCCCCGAGACTCCGCCAAATCCGCGACGCCCGCACCTCCCGTAGCGGAGGTGCGCCCGCACCAATACACGCGACACGGCGTGATGATCGAGGACCCGTACGCGTGGCTGCGGGATGCGGACTATCCGACGGTCGACGACCCGGACGTGCTTGCCTACCTGCAGGCTGAGAACGCGTACTTCGACGCCGTGATGGCGCCCGTCGAGCCGCTCGTCGACGCGCTGTTCGAGGAGATCAAGGCGCGCGAGAGACCGGACGACGCTTCCGTCCCGGTGCGCGACGGCGGGTACTTCTACCAGTGGCGCTTCGCGTCCGGCGCACAATACCGGACCTGGACGCGCTGGCCCGTGGACGACCCGGACGCGGTGGAGACGATCCTCGACGAACCCGCCCTCGCCCGTGGACACGAGTACTTCGCGCTCGGCTCGATGTCGGTGAGCCACGACGGCCGCTATCTCGCCTACAGCACGGACACGAGCGGCGGCGAGCGGTACACGATGCGCGTCAAGGACCTCCGCGACGGACGCATCCTCGACGAACGCATCGAGGACACCCACGGCGACGCGGTCTGGGCCGCCGACGACCGCACCTTCTTCTACCTCGTGATGAACGAGCACTGGCGGTCGCACCAGGTACGGCGTCACGTCGCGGGTACGCCCGCGGACGCGGACGAGATCGTCTACACCGAGGCGGACAGCGGCTTCTGGGTCGGTCTCGCCGAAGCCTCGTCGAAGCGCCACATCGTCGTCTCCACCGGCGACCAGGTGACCAGCGAGTCGTATCTCGTGCCCGCGGACCAGCCCGCGGCGAAACCCGCCCTCGTGGCGGCGCGCCGGGAAGGCCACGATTACGACATCGACCATCAGGGCGACCGCTTCGTCATCCGCACGAACGATCTCCACAAGAACTTCCGCCTGGCGGTCGCGCCCGACGGCGCGTTCGCGGAGGAACGCTGGACGGGCCTCCTCGACGGCTCGGATACCGTCTACGTACGCGGCTTCCAGTGCTTTCGCGACTGGATCGTCATTGAGGAGCGGGTCAAGGGCATCGACCAGGTACGGATCCTCGACCGCATGGGCGGGACACACCACGTGGCGTTGCCCGAACCGCTCCACACGGTCGGCCTCGGCGCGAACGAGGAGTACGACGCCACCGAGGTGCGTCTGCACTACGCCTCGATGGTCACGCCGGACACCGTCTTCGACTACGACGTCGGGCGGCGGAGTCTCACGTCCCGGAAGGTCCGCGAGATCCCGAGCGGCTACGACGCCCGGCGGTACACGAGCGAGCGGCTCCTCGCCCCGGCAAGGGACGGCGCGAGGGTTCCCGTGTCGATCGTGCGCCGCACGGACACCCCGCTCGACGGGTCGGCGCCGCTGTACCTCTACGGCTATGGCGCTTACGGGGCCGCCATCCCACCCTCCTTCTCGGCGGCCCGCCTCTCGCTGCTGGACCGCGGCTTCGTCTACGCCATCGCGCACGTCCGCGGCGGAAGCGAACTCGGACGGTTGTGGTACGAACAGGGCAAGCTCGCGGACCGCACGAACACGTTCAACGACTTCGTCGACGTCGCCAGGCACCTCATCGACGCGGGATTCGCACGGTCCGGCCGCATCGCCATCGCGGGCGGCAGCGCCGGAGGCGAACTGATGGGCGCCGTGGTCAACCAGGCGCCGGAACTGTGGGGCGCGGTCGCCGCGCACGTGCCCTTCGTGGATGTGCTGAACACCATGCTCGACGACACGCTCCCGCTGACGCCCGGCGAGTGGCCCGAGTGGGGGAACCCCATCGAGGACCCGGACGTCTTCGAGCTGATCCGCTCGTACTCGCCCTACGACCAGCTCCGCCCGGGCGCGTATCCCCCGATGCTCGTCACGGCGGGGCTGAGCGACCCCCGCGTAACCTACTGGGAACCGGCGAAGTACGTGGCGAAGCTGCGCGCCCTCAAGACGGACGACAACCCGCTGGTGCTCAAGACCAACATGGGCGCCGGCCACGGCGGCAAGTCCGGGCGTTACGACGCGCTGTACGAGGTGGCGGAGGAGTACGCGTTCGTGTTGATGGTGATGGGACTGGCGGACCCCTGAGCGGAGAGACACCCGCCAATGACGTTTCATGAGGTCCCTTCCGCCGTACACACGCTCAGACAGGCGGTCCCGGCCCGTGGCCGACGGCAGCCTGTTCGCAACGGTGCGTCGACGATGTCTTCGGCTGCGACGTGCTCGCGCTGCCCAAGGAATGGAGCGACAACAACCTGGAGTTCAGTCCACCCAGAGACTCTGCTCTCGGATTCGTCTAGGACGCGCCCCTCTGACGGACGAAGGTGGCGGCCCGAGAGATCAGATCCCCGGCGCGTGGCCCGCCACGTACGCCATCAGGCTCGGGATGCCGGGTCGCCAACGGTCCTCGTCACCAGGCGCCTTCCACACGTATCCCAAACCGGCCAACGCATCGCGGCATACATGGACATCGTCCCGCGCAACCTCGGCGATCACAGCGTCGAGTTCATGCTCGCGCAACATCCCCGCGCCGTCGAAGGCGACCGCCACGCGAGCGGCAAGCCTGAGGAGACCCTGGCGCTGCAACTCCTCCCGGCGGTCCTCGTAGTACGCCGACCTCTCTCGCTCGAAGCGCGGCTGCGACACGGCGACCAACGCGTCGTCGATGCAAGCCACTTGCAGGTCTCGGGCGCTCCTCCAGAGTTCCGCGCCCCAAAGCTGCAGGAAGTACGGGTAGCCCTGGCTCTCGTCGAGCACCCTTCGCAACGCGGCGTCGCGAAACAGGATGGGAGATGTCTGATCGGCCAGCGGGCGCGTCAACGCCTCCTTCGCCGCCGAGGCATCGAGGAGGCCGATGCCCAGCTTCAGACCCCGGCCCCAAAAGGTCGACGACATAGTGTTCAAGTGCGCGTGCAACCCCGGCGTCCCCGCCATGGCAAGCAGGAACGGCGCCTCCGCTGCCACGGACTGGCTCGCATTCAACAGGGTTCGGCCAGTCTCCGCGGCGAGCGTGTGCGCCTCGTCGAGCAGCAGCACGAGCGGACGCCGCCTGCAACGAGCGATCAGAAGCTGGGTGAGTGAACCCGGGCGATCCGCCAATTCCCAGCCCAGCCGCCCGAAGCCTATGGAGAAAGACAGAGTGTCGGGCCGTAGCGACTCGAACCGGCGAGGCGGCACCAGCAGCGTCGCAAGCGCATCCAGGCCGTCGAAGTCGGCGGGGGTGAGCCAGAGCGCGTCGACCTCGGCCCCACAGGTCTCGGCCTCGCGTTGCAGCCAGCGCAACAGCACCGTCTTGCCGTTGCCTCGCGGGCCCGAGAGAATCGCATCCCGCGGGGCCCCCCTGCCGGCCAGGAGATAGGCCAACAGGTCATGGAGGGAGCCCTGCTCCGTCTCTCTGCCCGCCAGGAACGGGGGCGTTTGGCCGCGACCGGGCGCGAACGGGTTAGCCACCACAGGAGCGCTCATGGCAGGAGCTTAGCAGACCCCTCAAAGACGGTCGCCGGACGTTCACAACCCGGCATCGCGGTCGTGGCGGTTGAGAACGCGTCCACGCTCCTCCAACTCCTCCCGAAAGTCCGGATGCGCGATCGCGGTGAGCGCCTCGACGCGCTCTTCCGCCGTTTTCGTCCCGAGCTCCGCGACGCCGAACTCGGTCACGACCAGATCGACATCCGTGCGCAACGCCGTCGCCATCTCCGCCCGGCGCACGATGCGCGACACGGTGCCGCCGCGCGCGGTGGCATTCATCGCGACGATCGACCGGCCGCCCTTCGAGGCCCGGGCGCCGCGCATGAAGTCGACGGCGCCGCCGGTGCCCGACAGTTGCCGGCCGCCGGCCACTTCCGCGTTGACCTGGCCGAAGAGGTCCACTTCGACCGCGGAGTTGACGGAAACGAAGTTGTCGATCCGGCCGATGACGCTGAGCTCGTGCGTGTGGTCGGCGCCGGCGAGGACGACGTCGGGTCGGCCGGCGAGCCATTCGTGCAGGCGCTGCGAACCCAGGGCCATGCCGGCCACGTGGCGGCCGGTATCGACGTTCTTGCGGGCGCCCGTAACGTTCCCGTCTTCGATGAGGGCCATGCCGCCGTCGTCGATGAGGCCACCGTGCATGCCGAGGTCGTTGCGGTCCCCGAGCGCGCCCAGGATGGCCATCGGGATGGCGCCGATGCCGGTCTGTATGCAGTCGCCGTCGCGCACCAGGCCGGCCACGTGCGCGCCGATACGCCGGGCGGCCTCGTCCGGCTCGCCGGGGTCAACCGTCCCGGGAGGCCGGTCCGACTCGACCAGGTAGTCCACCTGCTCCGAATCGATCCGCATGCCTCCGGCGGCCGGGGCGAGTCCGAGGTTCAGTTCCGCCACGACGAGCGTAGACGACTCGAGGGCCGCGCCCACGAAATCGACATTCGGCCCGCACACCAGCCCGTCGTCCCCCGCACGGGCCACCTGGATGAGGGCGACATCCAGGGGTCCGCGGCGCAGGTACTCGAACACGAACCGCATCTGCATCGGCAGGAAACGCGCTCGCGAGCGGCGCAGGTCCGGCGTCATGAAGAACGTGATCATGTCCGTTTCGGCGTCGAGCGCGGTGAAGTCGAAGCGGTTCAATCCCGGTAGTGGGAACTGGATAAAGGTGACGCCACGTGCCGCCTCCGGGCGCGCGGCCAGTGCGTCGAGCAGCGCGACCGGCTCGTTGCTGGCCGCACTCACCCAGACCCGCTGACCGGGTTGCAGCAGGTCCGGGAAATCGGACGCCGGGATGAGGCGGGGCATGGCCGCGGCGGCTCGTGATCAGCCGCGGATCTCCTCCACGATGCCCGCGACGCGGTCGAGTACCGGCAACACCTCGTCCGCCGGAGCCGGCGGGAGGCCGAAGACGAGTTCGTCGAAACCCTGCTCGATACGCCCGACGCATTGTTCTGCCTGCATCGGCGAGCCGAAGAGGGCGAGGTCGAGGTCCGCGACCTTGCGTCCGCGAGCCTCCATGGCTTCGGTCAACCGCTCCATGTTGCCCGAACCGATCCCGCCGATCGGCATCCAGCCTTCGGCGTAGTCCGCGATGCGGTCGAACACCCACTTCGAGTTGGCGCCGATCCAGATCGGCGGACCGCCTTCCTGGACAGGCTTCGGGTAGGACCAGATCGGGTCGAAGTCGACGAAGTCACCGTGGTACTCGGCCTCGGCCTCGCGCCAGATCTCGCGCATGGCGAGGATCTTCTCCCGCACGATCTTCCAGCGGTTCCGGTAGTCGGCGCCGTGGTTCTCCATCTCCTCGCGGTTCCAGCCCGCGCCGATGCCGATGACGGCCCGGCCCCCCGAGATCACGTCGAGCGAGGCGATCTCCTTGGCAAGGGTAATGGGGTCGCGCTCGATCACCAGGCAGATTCCCGTTCCGAGCCGGATCTTCTCCGTGGCCGCGGCGGCCGCCCCGAGCGCCACGAACGGATCGTGCGCGTGCCAGTACTCGGGCGGCAGCTCGCCACCCCCCGGGAACGGCGTCGCGCGGCTGGCAGGGATGTGCGTGTGCTCGGGGAAGAAGAGGCTGTCGAGGCCGCGCGCCTCCACCTCGCGAGCCACCTCGACCGGCTGGATCGCGTAGTCGGTGGGGAAGATCGAAACGCCGAAGCGCGCGTTCTCGACGCCGGAAAAAGCCATGTGCGAGGTCTCCGTGAGAGGTGGTGTCGGTGCAAGTCTATCCGACCGGTTCCATCCGACTCAGCAAGCCTTGACCAGTTCCGGCAGCCGCTCCACGAGGTAGAGCGGCAGGGACAGCAAGCGGTAACGGACCGTTTCCACGCCGCGCTTCGACCGCACGTCCGCGCGCACTTCCTGCATGCCGGGCGGCGAAGCGTCGAACCGAACCGCCAGGGGTGGCCGCCTCTCCGCCACGAACTGGTGCAGCGACTTCAACGTGCCGGCGCGGCCCGCCCTCACTTCCACCGGCACCATCTCGCCCCCCAGTTCCACCACGAAGTCCACCTCCGCGTTGCTGGACCGACCCTCACGCAGCCAATATGTCAGTTCGCGATCGACACGCCGCGCGAGCAGGAACTGGAGATGCTGGCCAACGAACTGTTCGGCACTACGGCCAGCGTTGACCAGCTCCCTGCCGGCCGCGCCCTGGATCGCCTCCCACCCCACACCGCAGACGGCATTCATCAGGCCCACGTCGAGGAACAACAGCTTGAAGACGTTCTCCTTCCGGTCCGCCTGCTGCGGAAGGCCCGAGCAGGCGCTGTGCGTCACCTTCGCGATGACCCTCGCCATGGCCAGAAGATCGATGTCCCTGCGCACGGTCGCACTCTGGTCGTCCGGCGAGACGTTGCTGAACTTCACCTTGCGGCCCGGCTGCCGCGCCGCGAAGTTGAATACGCGCAGCATCCGGGTCATGTCGCGGCGGGGGGCGTACTTGGGGAAGTCGTGGCGACAGGTCTCGATGACGCCGGCATGGACGTCGCTGACGGCACGCAGGTTTCCGGACTCGACGAAAGCCCTCACCGCTTCCGGCATGCCGCCGACGTATTGGTACAGGCGCAGTTGCGTGAGGAGCCGCTCATGGACGACGGGAGGGATCGAAGTCTCCTTGCCCGGGGGCCACTCGAACGCGTCAACGGCCCGGGCAAGCCCTTCCTTGCCGACGGCGCCCAGGAACTCCGTGAAGGTCATCGGTCCGATGTTGAGATAGTCCACGCGCCCAACGGGCATGGCAAACGCGTGATCCGCCAGCGCGAACTCCATCAGCGGTCCGGCGGCCACGACCGGAAGCTCGGGGGTCTCCTCCAGGAAGTAGCGCAGCGACGCGATCGCGGCGGGCACAGCCTGAATCTCGTCGAGGAACAGGATGCCGTCCGGGGGCACCGGGGCATCGACGATGCTGCCAAGCAGGTTCAGGATCGCGACCGGATCGTTGCTCGCAAAGACCTCGTCGAGCCCGGGATGCCGCTCCAGGTTGACCGTGGCGAGACTCTTTCCCTCGCTCTCCGCGAAGATCTCCACCAAGGTGGACTTGCCGACCTGGCGCGCGCCGCGAATGATGAGCGGCCTTCGCCGCGAGGCCTGCAACCAGGTGCGAAGGTCTGCTGTCTGGTGGCGATCCGGATCACCATGCGCGAGACTCCGCCTGAAGGGCGCCCAGAGGGGAAGGACGCATGAAAACCCTGCTCGCCATCGTCGTCGCCCTCGCCATGGCCCTTGCGGTCGCCTGGGGCAACCGGCTCGACCTCCTGATGTGGGGCGTCCCGATCCTCGCCGACCTGACCGATCCGATCGGCCCCAACGTGCCCGCGGCGTGGCCGGCGGGTCCGGAAACCGCCGCGCTGCCGCCGGGCGAACGTCCGCCCAACATCGTGCTGATCTTTGCCGACGACCTCGGCTACAACGACGTGTCGTTCACCAACGGGGGCGCCGCGGACGGCACCGTCCAGACCCCGTACATCGACGCGATCGCGCACGAAGGCGTCGCGTTCACCAACGGCTACGCTGCCAACGCCGTGTGCGCACCGTCGCGCGCGTCGATCCTGACCGGCCGCTACTCCACCCGGTTCGGCTTCGAGTTCACGCCGTTCCCCAGGATTGGCGCAACCATATTCGATTGGATGAGCGCAGCGGACGCTCCACCGCCGACGATCATCCGCCACGACCTCCTCGACCAGTTGCCCGACATGCGCGAGATGGGCCTGCCGGACAGCGAGGTGACCGTCGCGGAGGTGCTGCGCGCGGCGGGCTACTACACCGCCCACATCGGCAAGTGGCACCTCGGCGCCGAGCCCGGGCTGCGCCCGGAGGACCAGGGGTTCGACGACAGTCTCTACATGGCGGGCACCTTCTATCTCCCGGAGGACCATCCGGAGATCGTCAACGCGATGGACGAGGACAACGGGATCGAGCGCATGGTCTGGACCATGGCGCGCTATGCGGCCCAGTGGAACGGCGGGCCCCTCTTCGAGCCGGACGGATACCTCACCGACTACTACACGGACGAGGCGGTAAAGGTCATCGAAGCCAACCGCCACCGCCCCTTCTTCCTGTATCTCGCGCACTGGGGCATCCACAATCCCCTCCAAGCCCTCCGATCGGACTACGACGCCGTCGCGCACATCGAGCCCCACGCGTTGCGTGTCTACGCCGGCATGATCCTGGCCATGGACCGCAGCGTCCGTCGTATCGAGGAGGCCCTCGAAGCCCACGGCCTCGCGGAGAACACCCTGGTCGTGTTCACCAGCGACAACGGCGGCGCGGGCTACATCGGGCTGCCCGATGTCAACATGCCCTACCGCGGCTGGAAGCTGACCCACTTCGAGGGCGGCCTGCACGTGCCGTTCGCCGCCCGCTGGCCGGCGCGCATCGCCCCCGGCACGGTGGTGGGCGACCCGGTGCACCACTTCGACCTCTTCACGACCTTCGCTACCGCCGCCGGCGCCCGTCTTCCGAGCGACCGCGCCATAGACGGGGTGGACCTGTTGCCGTACGCCCGCGGCGAAGCCGACGGCGTCCCGCACGAGACCCTGTTCTGGCGGCAGGGACACCAGCAGACGGTGCTGCACCAGGGCTGGAAGATGATCCGCGCGGACCGGCCCGAAAGGGTCTGGCTGTTCGACCTGGTGAACGACCCTACCGAGCAGCGCGACGCAGCGGCGGCGCATCCCGAGCGCGTCGCGCAACTCCAGGCGCTGCTCGCCGCCCACAACGCGCGGCAGGCAGAGCCCATGTGGCCAAGCGTCCTGGATGCGCCCCAGCTCGTCGACAAGACGACCACGGAGCCTTACGGGGAGGGGGACGAGTACCTGTACTGGCCGAACTGAGGGCGCGTGAGCAGCGCCCAATCTCTCCAATGGGATGGCCAGAGACCCTCGCCAGTGCTTGCACTCCACCGAGTGCGCCGTTACCTTACCTTGAAGCAAGGATCTCTCGGTCTGGTAATGCTGGCCACGATCACGAGCAAGAGTCAGGTGACCGTTCCGAAGCCGATTCGGGACAGCTTGCACCTGAGACCCGGCGACAAGCTCAACTTCCTGCTCGACGACGGCGAGTTGCGCGTAGCACCGGTCAAGTCCCCGGTAACCGCGCTCAAGGGCATGCTGCCGAAACCGGCCACGCCGGTCACGCTGGAGCAAATGGACGAGGCCATCGCGCGCGCAAGCAGGCGGGAGGTTTGATCGGTCTCGACTCGAAGGTCCTGGTCCGCTACATCGTGCAGGACGACCCCGGGCAGGCGAGCGCCGCGTCACGGCTCATCGAGGGGCAGTGCACGGACAGATCGCCCGGTCACGTCAACCTCGTGGTCCTCGTCGAACTCGTGTGGGTGCTCACGAGGGCCTACGGTTACGGACGAGCCGAGGTCGCCCGCGTCGTTCTGCAACTCCTGCGCACGACCGAATTCGACATCGAAGACAGCGACGCGGTCTGGGCCGCGCTCCGGGAGTTCGAGGTTGGCACGGCCGATTTCGCCGACTACGTGATCGCGCGCCGCAACCGCGACGCCGGATGTGGACGGACCTACGCGTTCGACCGCAAGGCCGCCACGGGAAGGCACTTCGCCGCAGTTCCCTAACCCAGAGGGCCCGAACGTCCCGGCTCGAAATCGCGCACACGGGCGGGGACCAGCCCCGCCGCTACACCGGCCGGTCGCCCTTGACCGTAACCCGCAGCCCGCTGCGCGTCTGCGGATAGTAGTCCCACATCGCCATGTGCTGGACGCAGCGGTTGTCCCACATCGCGACGGAGTTCTCCTGCCACCGGAAGCGGCACTGAAACTGCGGTTGGGCAACGTGGGCGTAAAGGAAGCGGAGGATCGCGTCGCCCTCGTCTTTCGGCACGCCGCACAGTTCCGTGGTGAACACGGAGTTGACGAAGATGCCCTTGCGGCCGGTACGCGGATGCGTGCGGATCACGGGATGTTCGGCGCGCGGGTAGACGCGGTCGCTGTCGTCGAAGCCGACACGCCGGCTCCGGTCCCGGTAGTTCGGTCCCCCGTCATGGATGGCGGTGAGCCCCGCCAGGTACGCCTGCATCGATTCGGAGAGCGCTTCGTAGGCGGCGTACATGCTCGAGAACAGCGTGTCGCCGCCACCGCCCGCGGGCAGCGTGTGCAGGTGCAGGATGGACAGCATCGGCGGTTCGGCGTCGCAACTGACGTCGGAGTGCCACCTGTCGCCCGCCGTGCGCTTGGTGTTCGCGTCGGCGTGGACGTTCAGGATCTCCGGGTGACCCGGTGCGCCCGGCGGCGCGCTCGGATGGACATGCAAGGGGCCGAAGCGCGCACCGAAGGCCTTGTGTGCGTCGATGTCGAGTTCCTGGTCCCGGAAGAACAGGACCTGGTGGGCCAGCAGCGCCGCCTCGACGTCCGCGAACGTCGCATCGTCGAGACGGGCCAGCTCGACGCCGTGTACTTCCGCGCCGATGACGGGGGTGAGCGGTTCAACATCCATGGGATTCGATTATAGGTTTGCCGCGCGTCCGTCCAACGCGAGCCCTCAGCTCGCGCGAATGCGAACGAACTTCTGCAACGCGTGGCAGTCGAGCGGCACCAGCCCCCGGTTGCCGCCACCGCTGTAGACCACTTCCGCGACGTACAGGTCCCCCCGGGCGTCCGCCCAGATGCCGTGGGGCGCGAAGAAGTTCCCCGGACGCACCGGGTCGTCGCCGCCGAAGCGGGTGACCAGGGTGCCGTCGAGCTCGAGGATCGCCACGCTCGCGTGGGGCATGTGGGGGAGGATCTCGGTATCCGGGCCGCGGCCCGCGCGCTCGCCGAGTTCCGCCACGTAGAGCAGGCCGTCGGGGTCGATGAAGAGGTCGTCCGGCCGCGTGACGTGCGTCCACTCCGTGACGTACGCGCCGTCCGGGCGGAACACCTGGATGCGGGAGTTCTCCCGGTCCGCCACCAGGACCCGGCCGTCCGGGTCGACCGCGATCGCGTGCGGCAGCCGGAACTCTCCCGGGCCAGTGCCAGGCTCTCCCCAAGAGTACAGATGGTCGCCGGCGGCCGTGAACTTGTGGACGCGGGCGTTGCCGTAGCCGTCGGCGATGAACAGGTCCCCCGCCGCATCGAGGGCCACGTTCGTCACCATGTTGAACGGTCCCCCGCCGTACTGCACCGGTGTCCTGCCCGGCTCGAAACCCGTCTCGGCCGGGGCGTCCTTCTCCCCCAGAGTGTCGAGCAGCGTCCCGTCCGGCTCGAAGATCCGCACCGTGTGGTCGAAGTTGTCGGCGGCGTAGAGGCGATCGTCGGGGCCGATGTACAGGCCGTGGGGATTGGTGAACACGCCTTCGCCCCAGGCGTCGAGGAAGTTGCCGTCGCTGTCGAACACGATCATCGGGTGTTCGCCACGATTGAAGGCGTACACGCGGTCGCGCGAGTCGGTCGCGACGCCGGCTACCTCGACGAAACTCCACCCCTCCGGGAGTTTCTCCCAGCCCTCGACGACTTCGAACTCGATGCGTGTCATCCCGTGGGAGAAGGACTCGGGCCGTCACGCCCCGCGCGGCAATGAGACCAGGCGGTCCCTGAGTTCGGCTGCTTCCTGGCCGTCCAGGATCCAGTCGCCGATCAGGACCAGTTGCTCCCAGTCCGTGACCTCCTCGATGAGCAGGCCGACGACTTCGCCGCTCTCAGGGCCGAATCGCCGCACCACCATCCGCCTCAGCAGCGCGCGTTCACGCACGATGGCCTCGGCAAGGCCCTCGGTGCGGCCCTCGACGAGTCCCTCGTTGCGGCCTTCGACAAGCCCCTCGTTGCGGCCCTCCAGTCGCCCCCTGGCAACCGCCTCGCGTTGCCACTCCTCGATCGTCTCGTCCAGCCTGGACGTCAGTACCGACACGTCCTGCATCGCCAACAGCTCCTCCATGCCCGGCAGGGCCAGATTGTAGCGCTCGTCCAGCCGCCTCAGCCATCGCGCGACCGTATCGCTCAGGTCGTCGTCGCCCAGGTTCCGCGCCGTCTCCCAAAGGGGCGCGACGAGGTCCGACCGGTCTCGCGCGAACTCTATCCCGATGATCATCGACAGCACGTTCCCGGGGATGTGCGGCCGGCCCTTATGCGCGCCGAAGTCGAGCGGCCAGTAGCCCCACGGGTAGAACGCCCCGATGTCCGCAGGAGCCTCCGGCGGCTCACCCAGGGCCGGTGGCAGGCTCACCAGCGCGCCCGCGGAGGTGGCGGCGGTCCACCGCGAACGCCCGTTGTGAAGCACGATGCACAGCACCGGGCAGGGTTCGCCTCGCCTGATCGCCTCCTGCGCCCGAAGTTCGCGCACCAGTTCGCCGCCCTGCTCCAGGAAGCGCAACGCCATCTGCCCATCCACCCGCGACTGGAACTCCAGGTTCACCAGCAGGAAGGCCGGGTATCCGCGCGACCGCGCCGCCTCGCTGAACGAGACCCGCCAGACCTGATCGCCCCGACGCAGGTGAAACTCACGCGTCACCCACTCCATGGACACCTTTCGCAGGGTATCGAGATCCAGCGCGGCGACGAGCTCGCGCCGGAGCGGCCCGTGTGGCCGGACCAGATAGCCCTGCAGCATGTCTCGGAGCGTGCGCCGATGGGAGCACAACGCCTTGTAGACCGGATCGAACGGGAACCGCGGCGTGGCGGATTTCGGCTCGACGGTGTCGTTCGCCAGGGCGCCACGGTACTTGGGCCGCGCAGCACCGTTCTACGGCCAATCTCTCGTTCCCGTGTGGGACATGCGCCCGCGCGAGGTAGGCGACGGGATTGCCCGGGCCGCCGGGTCGGACACAGGACGCTACAGAAGTTCCTCGACGTTCTCCGACGGCCGCCCGATGACGGCGCGGCCGCCCCGCACGGCGATCGGGCGCTGCATGAGGCGAGGATGCTCGGCGAGCAGCTTCACGACCGCATCCACGGACGTGTAGTCGACCGCGTTCAGCCCCAGGGCCTTGAAATGCTTGTCCTTGCGGAGCAGGTCGCCCGGGGAGGCGTCCAGCATGCCCAGGATCTCCCGCAGGGCGTGCTCGTCCAGCGGGGTTTTGAGGTATTCCACGACATCGAACTCGACGTCTCGCTCGCGCAGGATATCCAACGCGCCGCGCGACTTGCCTCAGCCGGGGTTGTGGTAGAGGGTGATCCGGCCCATGGGTGGCTCCGCGAGTACGCTCCGCAGAGTATAGGGGCTCGCGCGGCGGGACGGAACGAAGTGACGTGCCGCGGCGCAAGGCACTATGCCCGGTGGGGGCTGGGGCCGGGCGCCGAGCGACAGCGGGGCGTTCGGCGGCGATAGGGGCTCGCGCGGCGGGACGGAACGAAGTGACGTGCCGCGGCGCAAGGCACTATGCCCGGTGGGGGCTGGGGCCGGGCGCCGAGCGACAGCGGGGCGTTCGGCGGCGATAGGGGCTCGCGCGGCGGGACGGAACGAAGTGACGTGCCGCGGCGCAAGGCACTATGCCCGGTGGGGGCTGGGGCCGGGCGCCGAGCGACAGCGGGGCGTTTGGCGGCGATAGGGGTGCCGCGGCACGCAAGGTCAGTCCGGATAGACTTCGCGGAGCGCCTGCCCCAACACCGCGTGCGCGGTCGCAGGCGGCCCGGACAGCGCGTCCACGGCCAGCGGCACCGCCTCGGCAACATCGGTCTCGATGTCGAAGAAGCGCCCGTCCCCGTAGAGCTTGAAACGCCGGTCGCGGATGTAGGTGACTTCGGGGATCCCCGGGAAACGCGGTCGATAGTCGGTGAACACCCACTCCCGGACGCCCTGCCCCGCGCCCGTCAGGACCGGCACGAAACTCCGGCCGTCAAGGATCCGGTCGTCCGGGACGGCCGCCCCCGTCACCTCGGCGAGCGAGGGCAGGAAGTCCGTGAAGTCGACCAGCGCATCGGACACGCGTCCCGCCTGGATCGTGCCCGGCCAGGACGCGAGCAGCGGCACGCGGGTCCCGCCGTCGGTCGGGCGGCTCTTCTCCCCCGGCACGCGCGTGCCGTCGGCGAGTTCGCTCTCGATGCCAAACGGCGTCCCGTTGTCGCCGGTAAGCAGCACCAGCGTCTCCTCCCGGACGCCCTGCGCATCGAGGGTCTTCACGATGCGCCCGACGATCCGGTCGACGTAGGCGACCATGGCCGGGAAGTGCGTTGGGTCGTTGGCATGGCGATCGCCCCGCCAACCCGCGCTGTCCGGGGTCGGCACGAAGGGAGCGTGCACCAGCACCATGGAGTAGTACACGAGGAACGGTTGTCCCGGCCGTTCGGCGACCTGCCGTTCGAGGGCGTCCACGACGAAGTCGGCAAGCAGGTCCGGCCCGTACGCCCCGGCGTGGGTCTCGGCTTCCGCCCCGGTACCGGTCAGCACCGGATCGGCATAGCGGCCGCCCTTGGCGCCGAGGTACCACAGCAGGTACTCGTCGAAGCCGGCGTCCGTCGGCGTCTGGCCCTGCCGCGGGCAGCAGGGACCGTCCGGGTCCCAGATCAGCGTGTGTCCCCAGAGCTGCCACTTGCCGGCCACGTAGGTCGCGTACCCCGCGTCCCTGAGCACGTTTCCGAACGTGACCTCGCCCCTCGGCAGCACGCCCCATTCCGTGTAGTTGCGGTGGGTGTACCGCCCGGTCATGAGTTGCAGGCGGGACGGCGCGCAGAGCGGCGTCGCGTAGGCATGCGCGAATCGCACGCCGGAGGCGGCAAGCCGGTCCAGCGCGGGCGTCTCGTAGCTGACGCCGCCGTACGCCCCGAGGGCCTCGTAGCCCAGGTCGTCCACCAGGATCAGCACGACGTTCGGACGGGCTGGCGCCGCTTGGGCCACAATACCGGCGAGGATGACCACCACCGCGCACCACAGGCGTCCGTATCCGGCCATGTCCGCTCTCCTCCCGCCAGGGGGCCTGCTCTACACCCGGCGCCCGTCACCCGTCAAGCGGCCCGGCCCGTGCCTCGAACCCGCATGAGCGCGCTCGCCGCCTTTCATCCCGGCATCGCCGCCTGGTTCGGCGACCGCTTCCCCGCGCCCACGGACGTGCAGGAACGGAGCTGGCCGCGCATCGCGGCCGGGGAGCACCTCGTAATCACCGCGCCCACCGGCAGCGGGAAGACCCTCACCGCGTTCCTCTGGGCGCTGAACGCGTTCGCGTCGGGCGCCTCCGAGCCGGGCGCCACCCGCGTCCTCTACATCTCGCCACTCAAGGCGCTGAACAACGACATCCGGCGCAACCTCATCGAACCGCTCGGCCAGCTCCGCGAAGCGTTCCTCGCGCGCGGCGAAACCTTCCCGAACCTGCGCGTGCAGACGCGCAGCGGCGACACCGAGCAGTCCGACCGCCAGCGGATGCTGCGGCGGCCCCCGGAGATCCTGATCACGACGCCCGAGAGCCTGACCCTGCTGCTGACCACGGTGCGCGGACGCCACGCCCTGTCGACGGTCGAAACCGTGATCGTCGACGAGATCCACTCCATCGTGGAGAACCGGCGCGGCGTAGTGCTGATGACAGGGCTCGAGCGTCTGGTCGAGATCGCGGGAGAGGTCCAGCGCGTCGCGCTGTCCGCCACGGTGCGTCCCCTCGAAGCCGTCGCGGCCTACGTCGGCGGTCGGGATGTACGCGACCGTCCGCGGCCGGTGGGCGTCGTCGAGTCCACGGCCGAGAAAAGCATCGAGCTGGCCGTACGGTTTCCGGAGGCGGCCCGCATCGCCGCCGATAACGGCCAGAAGGTCTGGGAACCGCTGTCGGACAGCTTCAAGGACGTGATCGACGCCAACCGGTCCACGCTCTTCTTCACCAACAGCCGCCGCATGGCGGAGAAGATCACCGCGAAGCTGAACGACGACACGGTGGCGCCCCTCGCCTACGCGCACCACGGGTCCCTCGCGCGGGAGATCCGCTCGGAGGTGGAGCGACGCCTGAAGGACGGCGAGTTGAAGGCCATCGTCGCCACCAATTCACTCGAGATGGGTATCGACATCGGCGATCTCGACCAGGTGGTGCTGATCCAGTCGCCGCCCTCGATCGCCTCGGCGTTGCAGCGCGTCGGCCGCGCCGGACACCGCGTCGGGGACGTCAGCCGTGGACTCCTGTTCCCCACCCACGCGCACGATTTCCTCGACGCGGCGGTCGTGGCGCACGCGATGGCGGCGCGCGACATCGAGCCGCTGCGTCCCATGGAGAACCCCCTCGACGCGCTCGCCCAGATCCTCGTCTCCACCGTCGCCTCCGAGACCCGCAACGCGGATGACCTGTACCGGATGGTGCGCCGCGCGGCGCCGTACGCCACCCTGCCGCGGGAGCAGTTCGACCTGGTGGTCGAGATGCTCGCCGGACGTTATGCGGGCGTGCGCGTGCGGGACCTGCAGCCGCGGATCGTACTGGACCGCGTCCAGAACACCCTGAAGGCCCGCAAGGGGGCCGTCTTCGCGCTCTACGCCGCCGGCGGCACGATCCCCGACCGCGGCTACTTCCAGTTGCGCCATGCGGACTCTGGCGCGGCGATCGGCGAACTCGACGAGGAGTTCGTCTGGGAAGCGACGGTCGGCGAGACGTTCACCCTCGGCACCCAGAACTGGCAGATACACCGCATCACGCACAACGACGTGCTGGTGAAGACCGCGCGCCCCACGGCCACCGCGCCGCCCTTCTGGCGGGCCGAGAACATCCACCGGAGTTTCCACTTCGCGCAGCGGATCGGGGAGTTCCTGGCCTTCGCGGACGAGCGGCTCGCCACGCGGCGCCGCGCGGAACTCAGGGCCCACGTCCGGTCCCGCCTGGGATTCGACGAGACCGCCGCCGAGGAACTGGTGGACTTCCTGGAGCGGCAGCGCACGGTCACCGAGCGCGAGCTGCCGCACTGCCGGCACGTCCTGGTCGAACATGTCCGTTCCGGTCCCGGCGGGTACAGCGGCCCCGACCGCGAACAGCAGGTCGTGCTGCACACGTCCTGGGGCGGCCGCGTGAACCGGCCCATCGCGCTGGCGCTGGCCGCCGCGTGGCGCGAGCGCTTCGACAGCGAGGCGGAGATCCACGCGGACAACTACGCGATCGCCGTCCAGATCAAGGACAACGTCGATCCCGGCATTTTCCTGTCCCTCGTCACGCCGGCCAACTTCGAGGGACTGCTGCGCCGGTCCCTGGAAGACAGCGGTTTCTTCGGGGCGCGCTTCCGCGAGTGCGCCGGCCGCGCACTGCTTCTGACCCGCCAGCGCTTCCGCCAACGCATGCCCCTGTGGATGGCGCGGCTGCAGGCGAAGAAGCTCATGACCGCGGTGTCGAAGCTCGAGGACTTCCCCGTCCTCCTCGAGACCTGGCGGACCTGCCTGCGGGACGAGTTCGACCTGCCGGCGACGGTCCAGGTGCTGGCGGACCTCGAGTCCGGCGCGATCGCGTGGTCGCTCGCGACCGTGTCGGTGCCGAGTCCCTTCGCGTCCGTCATCACCTTCAACCAGATCGGCCGCTACATGTACGCGGACGACACCCCCGAGCGCCAGGGCCGTTCCTCGCTGTCGGACGACCTGATCCGCCAGGCGGTCTACGACCGCAACCTGCGGCCGCGCATCGACCCCGCGGTGGTCGCGGAGTTCGAAGCCAAGATGCAGCGTCTCGCCGACGGTTATGCGCCGCGGGACGACGAGGAACTGGCGGAGTGGGTCAAGGAGCGGGTGCTGATCCCGGCGGCGGAGTTCGCCGTTCTGCTCGAGACGACCGGTCTCGACCGGCCCGCCGCGGTGGGGCAACTCACGAACGGCGCCCGCGCGTGGTTCGCGCATGCGGAGAACCTCGCGCACCTGGAGCACACCCTACTCCCGGGCGCCTCGACGTCGGACAGCCGCGCATTCGAGGACTCGCGCGACGGCGGGCAGCTCTTTGCCGAGTTCGCCCGCTTCTACGGTCCGCTGACGCTGGACGAGTGGGTCGACCGCTTCCCCCTGCCGCGTAACGAGCTCTCGGAGGTCCTCGCGGCCCTGATCGACGGTGACGACTTCGTCCAGGGACCGTTGCTCGCGGACGACGACGCGGAACGCTTCTGTGACGCCGAGAACCTCGAGATCCTCATCCGGTTCCAGCGCGCCGCCAATCGGCCGTACTTCGAACCCCGACCGGCGACCGCGCTGCCCGGCTTCCTGGCGGCCTGGCACCGCGTCGGGGCGGAGGCCTCCGAGCGGGGCGTGCTCGACGCGGTGGACCGCCTGCGCGGCTTCGCCGCACCGCTTTCGTTCTGGCTGGGGGAAGCATGGCGGAGCCGGCTCCAGGGTTTCTCCCCGGAACTGCTCACGGCTGCCTGCGCGAACCAGGGACTGACGTGGCGCGGCGTCGGCCGCGAACTCGTCACCTTCGGCTTCGAGGACGAGATCGAGGCCCTGACCCCGGCGGTCGAGGAGGCCCCGGACCTCGATGCCCTGTTCGCCGATCCCTCCGCGCGCTACACCTTCGTGCAACTCATGGATGCCGCGGCACGGGACGCGGAGAGTTTCAATGCGCTGTTCTGGGACGCAGTCTGGGCGGGACGCATCGCCGCGGACGATCCCCGCCCGCTCAGCACCGGGCTAGCGCGCCGGTTCAGGCTTGCACCTGACGCGGCCCGGCCGAGCGCCGACCGCCGGCGAGTCCGGGCCCGCGCCCGCCAGGCTGCCGTCGGATGGCCCGGCAACTGGTTCCTGGCGTCCCGTTCCGACGCACCGCAGGACGCGCTGTCACGCCTGGAAGCGGCCAAGGACCGCTGCCGCGTCCTGCTCGACCGTTACGGCATCGTCTGTCGCGAACTGGCCAACCGGGAAGCCGACGCGTTTCGGTGGGCTGCGGTGTTCCCCGCCCTGCGCGTGATGGAGCTCTCCGGAGAAGTCGCGGCCGGCCTCTTCTTCGAGGACCTTTCCGGGCCGCAGTTCGCGTTGCCCGTCGCCGTACGCCAGCTCGAACGGCTGGACGCGACCCGCTCCACGTTTCTCGTCGCGGCGACCGATCCCATCGCGCCCACCGGGCTCGGCCTCGACTGGGACGCGTTGCCGCAGCGCCGGCAGGGCAACCACCTGGGCTTCCATGCCGGGGCGCTCGCTTTCGTCGCCGAGAACCGGGGCAAGCGCCTGCGTTTCGTACTCGACCCCGACGATCCCGCCCTAGACGTGCTGTTGCGCGAGTTCGCCGAAGTCGCCAGCGCCGACCGGCGCTGGGCCATCGAAACCGTCAACGACCTGCCAGCGAAGGAGAGTCCCTACCTGACGACCCTCGAGCGGAACCTCAGGCTGGTCCGCGATCATCGTGGCGTCTATGTCGAGCGGCGCGTGTGAGCGAACGCTCGGCGCCGTCTCGGGGCAGGACGGCCGTGGCACGCGTGGTCCTGGCGCTGACCTGCGCCCTACGCACCGCGGCGGGTGACGTCGCCGCGCCCACCGACGGCTTCGTGGACATCCACGCGCACGCGGCCGGGATCGGCGCCGGCGACAGCGGCGTCTTCATCGGCCGCGCGATGCGCGACAGCTTCCGCTTCCCCATCTACCTGCGCGCTTTCGGCGTCACGCGCGAGGCCCTCGCCCGGGACGGTGACGGCCTGGTCATCGACCGCATCGCCGCCCATGTCGCGGCGTCCGAGCGCGTGTCCAGAGCGGTCGTACTGGCCCTGGACGGCGTCATCGGCCACGACGGCGACATCGACTGGAACGCCACCCAGGTCTACGTCCCGAACGACTTTGTCGCGCGCGAGACGGCGCGGCACGCGACCCTCTGCTTCGGCGCCAGCGTCAATCCGCACCGCCGCGACGCGCGCGAGCGGCTCGCCCAGGTGCACGAGGACGGCGCCGTGCTGCTCAAGTGGATCCCCAACATCATGGGCATCGACCCGGCCGACGAGACGATCCGTCCGTTCTACCGGCAGCTCGTCGAGCTCGGCCTGCCGCTCCTGACCCACGCGGGCCGGGAGCGCTCGTTCGCCAGCGCCGTCGACGCCTACGGCGACCCCCTGCGCCTGGAACTCCCGTTGTCGATGGGCGTCACCGTGATCGCGGCGCACATTGCCACCACCGGGAAGGCGACCACCGGGGAGAACGCCGGCGAGGACAACTTCGAGCGCATCCTGCCGCTGTTCGAGGCGTACCCGAACCTCTACGCCGACATCTCGAGCCTGACGCAGATCAACAAGCTCGGCCACCTCGCCCGCGCGCTCAGGGTGCCCGGTCTCCCCGAGCGCCTCGTCTACGGCACGGACTGGCCGCTGCAGTTTTTCCCGCTCGTGTCGCCCTACTACCACCTGAACCACATCGGCTTCGCCGAAGCCCGCTCGGCGGCGGCGCTCGACAACCCGTGGGACCGGGACATCGCCCTGAAGGAAGCGCTCCACGTGCCGGGGCACGTGTTTGCACGGGGTGCGGAGTTGCTGCCGATGGAGCGCTGTTTGACTCAGGGATGAGGCAGGCCAGCCGTCAGGGCCGAGCAGCCGCGCCGCATCGCCACGAGGTCGTGGCGGGCGAGGTCCCCGCATTCGAGGCGAGCCTCGATATCCCGTCCCCACAGCATCGGCATTATCACCAAAACTGTACTTTACTCATGAGTGATTTAGAGTTAACGTGATTTAAGTCACGCCCCTGGAAGCGGTCGATGGCAGGTAGGTCGCGGTGGGTTCGGCGCTATCTGGCAAACGCGGTGCGCGACGACCTCCAGCGCAAGATGGTGTTCGTCGGTGGTCCGAGGCAGGTGGGCAAGACCACCCTGGCCCTCTCCCTGCTGGGCATCGACAGCGGCCGGCACCCGGCCTATCTCAACTGGGACGATCCGGTCGTCCGTCCCGACCTGATCCGGGGCAAGCTGCCGTCCGGTCAGGCACTGATCGTCCTCGACGAGGTGCACAAGTTCCCCCGGTGGCGCAACCTCGTCAAGGGACTCTACGACCGGGAAGGGGGCGACGTGTCTTTCCTCGTGACAGGGTCGGCACGCCTTGACCACTATCGCAAGGGTGGCGACTCCCTGCAGGGCCGCTACCACTACCATCGCCTGCATCCGTTTTCGCTGGGCGAATTGGTCGGGACCTCGCCAACAGCCGCGGACGTCGACGCGCTGATGCAGTTCGGCGGCTTTCCCGAGCCGCTGTTCGCCGGCAGTACACGCACCCTGAGGCGTTGGCAGCGCGAGCGTCTCGCGCGGGTGGTGTACGAAGACCTGCGGGATCTCGAGAACGTCCGGGACGTCGGCCTGCTGGAACTCCTGGTCGACGCGTTACCGGAGCGCGTGGGGTCGCCCTTGTCCATCCGCAGCCTCAGCGAGGATCTCGGGGTGGCCCATGCGACCGTCGCCCGCTGGCTCGCCATCCTCGAGGCGCTGTACGTCTGCTTCCGCATTCCACCGTTCGGGGCCCCGCGCATCCGGGCGGTGAAGAAGGAGGCCAAGCTCTATCTCTGGGACTGGTCGCAGGTCCCGGACATGGGCGAACGCTTCGAGAACCTGGTCGCCTGCCAGCTCCTGAAGTACTGCCACCACGTGGAGGACACCGAGGGGTACAGCATGGAACTCCGGTTCATCCGGGACACCGACCGCCGCGAAGTGGACTTCGTGGTGCTGCGGGACGGCGTGGCGCTGTTCGCGGTGGAGTGCAAGTCGGGTGAGAAGTCGCCGGGCCGTGCAATCGACTACTTCCGTCAACGGACGACCATCGACGACTTCTATCAGGTCCATCTCGGAAAGCGCGACTACGTGGCTGGAAGAACGCGCGTCCTGCCATTCCGGACTTTCTGCGCCGAACTCAGCATGCCGTGAGCGCCCTCGCGATCGCCCGTCCCAATGTGCTGCAGGTGTCCGAGACAGGGCCCGGCTGATCTCGCGCTCCTGCTGATGGTGCCCTCAAGGCATAACAGCGTTCGCGAGTCTTCTCCGAGGGTCTCCTCTCGCCGTTAGGGCAGCAGATAAGGACCCGTCTACCGTTCGCGACCCGAGCGGTTGTGTCCCGCTCCCGGATACGTGGTGGCGGCGGTGCCCTGGAGTTCTCGGATCGGAACACCGCGAGCGGACTGACAGGCGAGTCCCGCCGCCTACGCGCAATGGCCCGCCGACGACCGGGCACTCCCGGGGGCCCACCTGCGCGCTTCCGCCGCGACCACATTGAGCGTCGCGGATCGACATGCCGAGCCCCGCCAGTACAAGCAGGCGGCCGCGGGTTGACGAGCCCCTCTACGTTGCCAGCTATCGCGTCGCCCACGCCGTCGCAAGCCGATCACCGCGACATCGCGCTCGCACAGTTATTGCGCGAGCGAGCCGTGCGACCCGGCAGCCTCCCTCCGAGTTCCACCGACCCTTCCGCCGGACGCGTTCCCTCCGCCGTGGGCACGAAGAGTGCCTCGGACCCAGGTCAACAGCGGCAGCCGATGTCGCAACCGATCCCGCCAGCTCCGCATCGCCCCCCAACTCGACCGCAGCAGCCGCATTGCGTCAACCTTTCCCATCTTCCCAACCGCCGGAGGACGGCAACCCGGCTGCCCTTGGCCCCGCGCCCCGACTAACCTGACCTGCCAATCGTGCGACAAAGCTCACGTTCCCCCTCTTTTCCGACAGACCCCTTGTGCGCGCCTCCACGACCGCCCCCAATAGCGAGCCTACTTTGACACCGGCACCCAAGTGACTATGATCGACAATCCGCAACGTGCGCGGATCGCGCGTGCTTTCCGGTCCCCCGGGCCCTCGGGACCTTCACCAGCGCATCCGTCGCTCCCAACATCTACGACCGGAGGAGACGTGAAGCAGTTCGACGCCAGAGCGTACAGCGTGGCCGACTTCCTCGAATGGCACGCGAGCCACCTTCTGGACCTTTCGCCCAAGTTCCAACGCCGAAGCGTATGGACACGCGCAGCCAAGTCTTTTCTGATTGACACGATCCTACGCGGCAAGCCAATCCCCAAAGTGCTCCTTACTCAGGATCTTGTAGGCAAGAAGAACGTGAGAACAGTGGTTGACGGACAGCAGCGGATTCGCTCCATCCTTGAGTTCGTCGACGGCACCTTTACCGTTCTGAGAACCCACAATCCGGAGTACGCAGGCAAGACCTTCGATGATCTTGACGACGAAGCTCAAACCGCAATCCTCCAATACGAGATCGGTGTCGACCTACTCTACAACGTAGGTCTGGCAGACATGCTAGACATATTTGCGAGGATCAACACCTACTCCGTTACGTTGAACGCTCAAGAGAAGCTGAACGCAAAATACCTAGGTGTCTTCAAAACAACCGCGTACGAGCTTGCCTTCGCCTATGCAAGCTACTTCATCGAGGGTGGCGTGCTCACCGAGAAGCAAGTCACGCGTATGGCAGAGGCGAGACTCGCCTCGGATATGCTGGTCGCCCTGATCGGCGGTGTTCAGACAATAAAGAACATCGAACGATACTATCGGCAGTTCGAGTCCGAGGAGATCGTTCCCGGAGACGTCGAGAAGGCAGTCGATTGGTTCCACAACACGATGAAGATTATCGGAGCAATCTATTCCGTAGAAGACTTGAAGAGCACGAATTGGTCTCGTCCACACTGGTTCTACACGCTCTTCGTCTGCGTCGCGCACGCGCAAAAGGCCGTAGACGGGTTGACCAACATGCCGCAGCCATCTATCGCAAACCGGCTCTTGAAGCGTTGGAAGAGCAGACTTGACGAGATCAGTGCGCTCTACGATCACTACACGTCCATGAGCGAAGAAGATGTGCCCGCTTCCTTTGCGCGCTTCATCAACTTTGCCCAGAGGCGCACAACGGATACGGATGCCCGTGTGGAGCGGGCCAGGTTCGTACTGGACGTTCTAGCGAATGAATAGTCAGGAGTTTGCTGCGTTTAGCAAGGGAATCACTGGTCGCCATGACCAGACGCAAGAGTTGGTGGAGGAGGTCGACCCGGCACCGACAGACGATGAGTCGACCGACATCGAGGCCGACATCTTTGCCGAAGCCGTCTTCCTGCGGTCGTTTGCCGCCTTCGAAGTAGATTTGGAGCGGCTCTTTCTGCACTACGTAACCGGTGGCGCCTCGTTGGGCGGCGCCACTGCCAAGACCTACCTTGCCATAAGCGACGAGAATCAAGCCAGAAATCTGACTAGGGCGGGATGGAGATACCTCTCCTGGGCGAAGCCCCAGCAAGTTCGGCAGACCGCGCAGAACTATATGTTGAACGGCTGGCCAATTAGCGACATGATGAACGCCAAGGCGCAGGATTTAGCCGACTGCGAGCGGGTACGCAATCGTATCGCACATCACTCTCCGGAAGCAGTAGTGCAATTCGGATTGGTGCAAAGAAACTGGCTACAAACAGAGCGGGTCTTTTCGCTGTCGCCCGGGCAGTTTCTCCGAATCAGGAGCCGAAGGCTGCAAAAGCTACATCTCGAACACTACCTTGAGGCGATGAACGATACCCTTTGCGCAATTGTGGATCCGCCACCGTGAGCCCTGACTCCTCGCCGGTAACCCTGAGCTCTCTCAGGCTACCGCATACTCGCGCACGCTGAAATCGCCGAATGAGTTCTTTGGCGGCGAGTCGATTGCAGGAGATTGTGCGCGCCCTAGTGCGCGAGATAGAGAACAAACGGCTGGTTGCGGCTGTGTTCGATGACCTTCACGGCTTCGTCAATGAAGTAGTCGGCGAGGTAGCCGCCCGATTCAAATCCCTCGCTCCCATTGAACGAGACACCGTAAGGAACGAGGGTCCACTCCTTGCGATTGACGACGCGCCACCGCGGACCGTGTCAGGGGCAAGCCCGAACGTCCGTCTTCCCGCCTGGCATGCATCAATCCTGACCTCCCGCTCGCGATGCGTCCAGCGCCTCCCAGCTCCTGCCTGATGGTGTAGGGTTTGTTTCGCTCGTCGGCACTGGATGCTGGAGACAGGGTGGGCACTCGGACGTACTCCCCGATGTCCGCCGCCTTACGAAACATCGCCACGTCGCCCCAAACTTCGCCCTCCGCGCCCAGGGCACCAATGCCAAAGCCCTCGACCGTCGCACCGTAAACCGCCGCCTGCAGACCTAGTCGATGACGCAGTTTGGGGCTGGCATTCTCGATGACATCCGGTGCGGCAAACAGCACTTAGTTTTCCTGGGACCGGATCCAGGGTTTCGTGCACGCCATCACAACAATGTGACGTGGCTTTGCAGACCGATTGACCCCGTTCCATGAAGCACGCGGCTGTCCCAGAGCATGATGGCGCCTGCCTTCGCTTCCAGATTGATGGGTCTCAGCCGATCGCCCATGGCCCCGATCGTCCCATTGCTGCCCGCTTCAGTGAAGATCCCGTGCGATCCAAGGACCATCAATGTCCCCCCACTCTGGTTATGCACCCTCCGGGAGTCAGGGTCTTCAGGATTGCGCGCGTTTTCCAGTGTTCTTTCACCATACGTAGGCTGCAACATCGGATTGTTCTTGATCAGCGAGGCCATGGGTTCCGCCGAACCGAAAAACTGGCTGTATGGTGTACAAGCGCCCTGCGATCGCTCCTGAATGTGGTCATTCGTAAACTCGATTGCTATGCCCATACGGCACGCTCCCTTGATTGACGCGCCCCGGATCAGAACACCGCGAGCGGATTGAGCGGCGAGCCCGTCCCGCCGCGCACGCGCAACGGCGCGCCGACGAACAGGAACTCCCAGCGGTCGCGCTTGCGGGCTTCCTCAGCGACCACGTCGAGGTCGAGGTTGTCGAGGATCAGCATGCCGAGCCCCGCCAGTACGAGCTGGTGCAACGGGTTCACGAGCCCCTCCAGGTTGCCCGGCATCACATCGCTCACGCCGTCACAGCCGATCACGGCGACGTCGCGCTCGCGCAACCATGTCGCCAGCGAGGCGTGCGAGCCGGCGGCCGCCTCCATGAAGTTCCACTTGCCCTTCTGGCGGACACGTTCCCACCGCCCGGTACGCACGAGGAGTACGTCTCCGCTCCCGATCTCGATGCCGGTTCGCTCCTCCCACGCCTCGAAGTCCTCCGGCATGATCGCCGCCCCCGGCTCGAGGAAATCGACCCCCATGAACCATGCCATGTCCACAAGGACGCCGCGGGTGACGATGCCGTCCTTCGCGTTGTGGATTCCCAGGGTGTCGACGCCGTCGACCAGACCTTCGAACGGCAGGCCATTGTAGAAGAACCCGCCGTGCGCGAAGTGCGGCAGCCCGTCCACGTGCGAGTGCGCGAAACCGTGGTACGAGACGCGGTACTCGTCGCCCGCCACCTGGTGGTTGCCGAACACCGATGTCTCCCGCTCGTGGAAGAAGGGATTCTGGTTCCACTCATCGGGGACCGTGTTGAGATCGAGCGCCATCGACACGGCGATGCCATCCTGCACCAGCCGCGCCGCCGCCAGGCGCTTCTCCGGTGTGATGAGGTTGAGCGTCCCCATCTCGTCGTCGTCGCCCCAGCGTCCCCAGTTCGAGATCTCCTCGAACCATTGCTGGTACTGCGCGGCGTCCACCGGCGGCGCCGTCGCTTCGATCGCGCTGGCCGGCGTGGCAAGAAAGAAGGCGGCCGCAAGCGCGGCACCCACAGATGCGTGCGGTTTCATATCCATTCCTCATGCAGGTAGCCCGTGATGCGAGCCTATATCGCTTCCGCCGGCAGGAACACCGCGGGGAGCCCAGCCTTGACCCGACGTCGCGGTCCATGGACCCTGCACGCTCACACACCGCTCCCAGGGAGGCTTCCCCATGTCCGACGCGCCCGTCACCGCCATCGTCGAGTTCCAGATCCGCCCCGAGAACGTCACCATGGACGGCTGGCTGGACATCTGGGACAAGCGCGCCCGGGACGCGTGGGAAGGCGAGCCCGAGACCTCCGCCTATGCCGCGGCCGTCAACCTCGAGGACGAGCGCAACGTGCTCGTCTTCGAGCGCTACACCCACGGAGCAGGCAGCATCAGGAAGCACCAGCAGCGCGAGGCGCACGCGGAACTCACCCGGACGATGGGTGAGCGCAACGTCACGAAACGTCGTGTGCTTTCCGCACTGTTCGAGGACGTCCCCGACTACGGATGGTGGTCACGCGCCGACGCCGACGGCCAGGCCGGTGCGGCCGGCGCCATCGTCACGCTCCTCGGCATGCACTTCCCGGACGAGGCGACGCGGGCCGCATTCATCGAAGTCTCCGGCGGACACGCGGAGTACTGCTGGCGGGAAGAGCCCGAGACGCTGATCTACACGGGAGGCCTCGCCACCGCCGACGCCGACCGCGAGATCGATCTCAAGACGGGCGACCTCGTCTTCGTGATGGTCACGACCGACATGGCGGCGACCGAGAAGCACGCCAACGATCCGAATCACCTGGCGCTCGGCGCCAAGTTCGCGGAGCGGGGCATCGCGATGGACCAGGTCTTCCTGCGCAGCTACCGGGCCACGGGCAACGGGTATTTCTGGCGCTGAGAACGCATCTGCCGGACCAGTGCCGCACGGACAACTGGCCGTGCCGGGCGTGGCTACGTATACTCTGTTGCATTATACGTATACGTAGCCAATATCCGTGAAGAGAAAGCTGACGGTCACCGTCGACGAGGAGGTGCTCCCCTTGGCCAAACGCTATGCCCGCGCCCGGGGGGTTTCGCTGTCGTCCGTCGTAGAGCAATCGCTGTGGACCGCCGTCCGGGAAGACAGCCCCTCGTTCTCGTCAAGGTGGCGCGGGCGATTCCGGCCCGCCGACCGCGATGACCCGAGGTATGCCGCACTGGCGGAGAAGTACCTCTGATACTGGTCGATACCGACGTTCTGATCGATGTCGCACTCGATAGGCATCCCCACTCGGGGCCGGCCGCCGACATCCTCGACCGGCTCGAGTACGGCGGTCCGCGCGCTTTCATCGCGTGGCACACCGTCTCCAACTTCTACTACCTCGTGGCCCCCACCCTCAGCGGGTCGGGCGCCCGCGATTTCATCGCCGAACTGACGCGATTCGTCGAGGTCGCTCAGGCCGGAACCGATGCGATCCGCTACGCCACCGGACTGCCGATGGCCGACTTCGAAGATGCCATGCAGGTGGCGGCTGCGCGCGCGTGCGGGGCACAGAACATCGTGACCACGAACGTGCGCGATTTCCGCCGATCCCCGATTCGGGCCGTCAGTCCGGAGGAAGCCTTGGCGGAACTCTTCTAGTAGCTCGCGACCTGCTACTCCGCCGACGGCCGATACCAGATCGGCGACGTGTACGCGCGTTCCTGGAGGGTCGAAGGGCCGTAGTCCGGCGCGCCCCGGCCCAGCGCCGCCGCGTCGTAGAGCGTGTGACGCGGGGTGGGTATCTCGATGACCCGGACGTAGTAGAACGACGGCTGCCCGGCGTCGAAGGACGGGTCCTCCCATACCGTCGACAGGGAGGCGGCGCCAATGGAATTCGCGTAGCGGGCTGTCTCGAGGTCCACGGTGTTGCCGACCGGCGGCAGCTGGCCGTCGATACCCGGCTGCCGTTCGCCTGACCAGCTCACGTCGAACACCCGCTCGTGTGTCGCGCCGTCCGCGTCGAGCCATCCTTTCACGATCTGGACGCGATCCAGGTTCGCACCGGACGGATCCTTGTACGCCGAGGCGAGAAAGCGCGGCGCGGCGCCATCGGGCGCGGCCCCGAGTTCGCCACCCATGGGCACGCCTTTCCCGTACCCGACCGCCGCCACGTCTTCCGCATCCAAGTCGCTCTCGGAGAACTCCCAGCCGCCGAAGAACCGTACCCGGATCCGCGGTCCACTGGTTCCGTAAGTCTCACGCCGGTGCATGGCGTCGACGATGGCCTCGCGCGTATTCTCCACCGCCCACACCGCCGCGAGGCCCGATGCGGACATCGTCCAACCGGTCGCGAGGCCGGAAATGACGATGTCGCCCTTCCGCTCCGGAATCGAGTCCGTGGCCATCTTGCCCCCGAAGTCGTCCTCCGCCGCCGTCGAGAGCCCCGAGTGGGAGTCCGTCGAACCGATCATCCCGAACTGGAACGGGTTGATCCCAAGGGCGGCCCCGCGTGCGAGGCCGCGCCGGAGGGCCGAGCGCGCATAGTCGCCCGCCTCGGGCGCGTACTCCTGCGTGTCGCCCTGCAGGTGAAACGGGTACGTCTCGAAGTCGGCGAACTCGTCGTCCGGCGAGAGCAGCGGATGCGCCTCCGAGTCGCCCTTGATCTGGGTGACCTCGACGATCCTCTCCCAGCGCATCCGCGCGCGGGCGTGGTCGGCGTCCACGGGCTCCCCGCGCAACGTGATGTCCGGGAACATGAAGCCCTTGGAGACGTTGGAGTTGTGGGGGATCGAGAGGAAGCGGGCGCCGGTGGCGGCGCTGGTCTCGTCGAGCCAGGCCCAGAGATCGTCGGGATACGGGCTCTGGCCGGACGACACCGGCTGGAACTCGCGCGCCTGCTCGGCTCCCGCGTCGGTCAGCACGACCCGGTGCAGGTTCGCCCCGCCCGGCGTGGAAGTCCACTCCCAGCCGATCAGGCTCGTGAAGGTCCCCGGCTGGTAGTGCGCCTCCGCGGCATCCACGATCTCGCCCCAGGCCTCGCGCAACAGGCTCGGAGGCAGAGAAACGAGCGGCCCGCCGCCATCCGCGCCGTGGGCGGCGGCAACCTCCCGCGGATCCGCGCCGGGCGGAAGGACGCCCTGAAAGAACTCGGGCCCCTGCCCATCGTCGATCGCGTCACGAATCTGCCGGGTGAAGAACCAGTTGCGGATCGATTCGACGAAACCCACATCCTCGCGTGGCAGCCCATCGAGGTAGATGCTCCGCATCGCGCCGATGAACTCCGCGTGATCGGACACCACCAGGAAGTCCAGGGGTTCCTCGAGCCGCATCCACGCCCGGTGGTACGGGTGCATCACCGGGATGCCCTTGGCGAACCGGTAGGCGTAGTCGGGATCCACCGTGAGGTTGTTGTTCATGAACGCGTCGAAGGAGTACGACGTGTGCAGGTGCGTGTCGCCCCAGAGGAGTTTCGTGTCCCCGGAGGCGACCGGTGCCAGCGTCGCGAGCGAGACGGCGGCAGCCGCGAGCACGGCGGGCCTCGTGGCGAAGGTGTGCCTGCACGGCATTTGGGGCTTCCTCAGGACGATCAACGGCGCGAGGTAAGGTAGCAGACCGGCACGCCCCGGGCAGCCGACGCGTCTACATGGCGTGCGTGACGCCCCCGTCCACCGCCAGGGTGACGCCCATGAGGTAGTCGCCCGCGCGCGACGCCATGTACACGACCGTTCCCGCGATGTCCTCCGGCCGCCCCACCCGTCCGGCGGGGACGAAAGCAGCGATGCGCTCCGGCTCGTCCCGCGCGATCACGTTCATGTCGCTGACGAACGCGCCCGGCGCGATGGCGTTGACGTGAATGTGCTCGGGCGCCAGCAACTTGGCCAGGCGGCGCGTGAGGTGGTTCAGTCCCGCCTTGCTCGCGGCGTACGAGAACGAGTCGTCGTCCGGCACGTAGACGCCGTCGATGGAGGAGATGTTGATGACCTTCGCCGGCCGTTCCGCGCTCGCCGCGGCGCGCAGCAGCGGCGCCAGCCGCTGGGTCAGGAAGAACGGCCCTTTCAGGTTGACGTTGAACGCCTTGTCCCAACCCCTCTCCGGGAACTCGTCGAACGGGGCCACCCAACCCGTCCCCGCGTTGTTCACGAGGATGTCCAGGCCGTCCTCGTGTCGCGCCAGCTCCTTCGCAAGCGCGGCGACGCCGTCGACGGTCGACATGTCGTTCGGTACGCCGATGCACTCACCGGCCTCCGACAGTTCCGCCGCGGTCTCAAGGCACACGTCGGCATGCCGGGCCGTGATGTAGGTGCGCACCCCGCGGCGGACGAGTTCCTCCGCGATCATACGGCCGATGCCCTTGCTGCCCCCCGTGACGACCGCAACGCGGCCGTCGAGGTCGAACATGTCCACCCGCGCGCGCCCGTCAGGCGGCGAGCGCGTCGGGCGCGGTGCGGCCGTGGCGCAGCAGCACGCCCGGGGTCTTCCCGGTGCACTCGCCGTCTTCGAACGTGACCCGGCCGTTGACGATCGTCAGCCGGTAGCCGTCCGCCTTCTGCGACAGCCGCCAGTCCCCGGCCGGGAAGTCGTGCAGGCGTTCCGTCGGCAGGAGCTTCAGGGCGTCGTAGTCGTAGACGATGAAGTCGGCGGGATCTCCTTCCCGGAGCACGCCCCGATCCGTGAAGCCCGCGGCGAGCGCCGGGTAGCCCGACAGCCGCCAGTGCGCCTGCTCGAGGTCCATGATGCCGTTGTCGCGCACGAGAAAGGTCAGGAACTCCGTCGCGTAGCGGCCGGTCGTCATGAACTTCATGTGCGCCCCGCCGTCGGAGATGCCGGGCAGCGCGAAGGGGGAGTTCGCCATCTCCCGCATCGCGTCCATCTCGAATTCCTGGGGCGGCGTTACGAACACCGTGCGCAGGTCGTCCGCCAGGGCCGTGTCCAGGAAGACATCGACCGGGTGGCTGCCGTCGCGCTTCGCGATCTCGCCTACCGTGTAGCCTTCGAGCGCGCGCACGTCATCGGTGAAACCCTCCGCGATCCGGAGGTCCGGAATGTCCGTCGAGAGCGCGCCGATGAACGGCCTCGGTCGATAGCTGTCCCGGACCGCCTGGCGCAGCTCCGGGTCGCGCATCTTGCGCATGCGCTCCTCGACGGTGCCGAGGGTCACCGCCCGCCATGCCGGGATCGGGTCGAACAGGTTCCAGTCGGTGAGCGAGAACTCGTAGTTGTTCTGGGCCGTCACGCACTGGCCGAAGATGCGGTGGCCCTTCGCGTTGGCCTCTTCCAGCCAGCGCAGGCGGTCCTTGTAGTGTCCGTAGGTATTGCCGTGCTGGTCCAGGAGCAGCACGACCGCGTTCCAGATGAGGGGCCGGCCGCTGACCTCGCAAAGCTGCTCGCCAAGCTCCGGGCTCCCGCCGAGCACCTGGATGAAACCGCGCTGCTTCTCGCGGAGCACCGCCGCGAACGTCAGCAGGTCCTCCTCTGACATGGTGTCCGTGATCATCGGCGTGCCGTCGTAGTCGCGCTGCACGCTGCCCGGGCCGAGGAGCTGCGCCGAGATCCCGCACCCGCCGGCGTCGAGGCTCTCGCTCAGGAGGGCGCACATGCGCTTGCGCTCGTCTTCGGTCGCCGGGCGCTCCTTGGCGGCCTGGTGGCCCATGACGTACGCCATGAGCGGATTGATCGGCACGTAGGAGAGCATGTTGACGCCCTTCGGCGTGCGCTCGAGGCTGTCCAGAAACTCGGGATACGTCTCCCAGTCCCACGGCATCCCCGCCGCCATCGTCGTCGCGCGGACCGCCTCGTTGCGCTCCATCGTGAGCATGGCCCGCTCGCGGTCCTCGGGCCTGACCGGCGCGAAACCGAACCCGCAGTTGCCGATCGCGACCGAGGTCACGCCGTGCCAGCCGGAGAGCGTGCACCACGGGTCCCAGAAGACCTGCGAGTCGTAGTGCGTGTGGAGGTCGACGAAGCCTGGCGCCACGATCAGGTCCTTCGCGTCGAACACCCGCGCGGCCTCGGACTCGGAGACCCTCCCGATCCGGGCGATCCGTCCTCCGGCGACCGCGACGTCCGCCGTGTAGCGCGGCGTCCGCATTCCGTCGATCACCGTGCCGCCCTTGATGAGCAGGTCGTAGCGGGGCATGGGCGCTCCTTCGGGTGGGGAACCGTCCGATCTTAACGCCCCGCCGGCGAGCGCCGCAACGCGATGTGCGACCGCAGCATCAGGCATCAGGTTGCACGTCAGGTTGGCTATGAAGTTCCCGGCCCCGGCCGGCGCAGGGGCACGCCCGACGCGCTGTGGCGTCGTTGGACCACGGCATGAGGACCGCGCCGCGTGCCTCGCAGGCCCGATCATCGACACGCAGTACGACGATGGCGCCACAATCCGGCGTGCATCCGCGGCATCAGGGCACATCAGCGAGTCTGGGCGCTCAAGATTCGGTCGCTCGAGCCTGCTGCGACCCACGCGGGGAACCGAGTTCGAGTATCCTCCGTTCCACGCCGTTGACGGACGGAGACCTCCATGGCGGGCGCCAGACATCGACGGATAGCGGTCTTGGGGGCGAGCGCCGCCGCGTTTCTCACAGCGAGTCCCCTACTTGGTGCCACTTCGAGGATCGAGGCACTGGTAGTTCGCACCCTCACGACGGACGATGGCCGTCTTGGTGGCTGCATGGTGCGTCTCGACCGGAGGATCGACGAGGCGGGGCTGGACTGTCCGGGGAGCTGGGTGACCTTCAGCTGCAGTGGGGTGCACACCACACGCACCGAGGCAGTGCGCATGTTCGAGTCCGCGCAGCTCGCCTTCACGCACCAACATACCGCAATGTTCGAGGTTACGGACGAGAAGAAACACAACGGCCACTGCTACGCGACACGCGTGGACGTGCTGCGCGACTAGCGGGCTCGGCGAAAGGCAAGTGGTCGCCTGGCCATCAAGGTCGGCGGTTGGCATCGGATCAGTCGCCCCAGTCGTGTTCCTCGCCACTGCGGCATCAGGCGCAGTCACCGATTTGGTGGGCGACATCGACCGGGTCCTGACGAGCGGGCAAACCGGCCGAACGTGCATGGTGCGGCTGGTGGACTGGCCCGCCGACGCCGACATCCGATGTCCCGGGCGCTGGCTCGCCTTTCGTTGCACCGCCGAGACGCCCTCTAGTGAGAACGCCCGCCGTATGTTCGAGTCAGTCCGGGGGGCTTTTGCGGATGGCCGACCCGTAGTGCTGCGTGCGACCGATGACGAGCGGGTCGGCGAGTTCTGCCTGGTTACGCGGGTCACGATCCCCGACTCCTCGGACGACGAAGAAGACAGCGACGGCGACGGGGTTGCCGACCTGGAAGATGACGTCCCCTTGAACGCCGCCGAGACGGTGGACTCCGACGACGACGGTCTCGGCAACCACGCAGATCAGGACGATGACAACGATGGCGTCGACGACTCGGAAGATGCCTTCCCGCTCGATCCCCTTGAGAGCGCCGACACGGATGGGGGCGGATTGGGCGACAACGCGGATGCGGATGACGACAACGATGGCGTGCTTGATGACGACGACGCCTTTCCGTTAGACGCAGGAGAATGGGCGGACGTCGACGGAGATGGACTCGGGGACAACGCCGACCCGTCGACGGAGAGCTTTCGGTTGCTCGAGGGCGTGGACCGTCCAACTTGGCTCGAGTTGGTAGATGACACGTTTCACGTGGTCGACCTTTACGACCGCAAGGTCTACGCCTATTCCAAGGCGGGAGCACAACGAGCGCGGGCGGACTTCGATCTGGATCCCGCTAACGCGCAACCCGCCGGGATAGCCTTCGCGGGCGAGTTTTTCCTTGTCGCCGACAGCGAAGACAACAAGGTCTATATGTACGACCGCACAGGAGTTCGCCGAGCGGAGCGGGATTTCGTCTTGGGTGGGTCGCCGACGGGGATGGTCTACGCGCAGGGACTGGTGTTCGTGGCGGAGAAAACGGACTCCTCAGCGCAGACGCCGACCGTGCGTGCTTACACGATGAGCGGAGATCGGAAGCCACGCGCAGACTTCCCGTTGGAGGGACTGGGATTGGGTTCCGAGGCGCGGCGGATCACCGGTCTTGCCTTTGTCGACAACCCCTCAGGCGGGGTCTTTTACGTAATGACCAGCCCGCGAAACGGGGCTCTCTTCTTGGGCGGTGCCTACCCAGTCGGCGGAGAACCGTTCACTTTCCATGTGCCTCGCCGTGATCGCCGACCATACCGAGGCTACCCGAACGGACTCGCTGCCGAGGCAGGATGGTTGTTCGTGGTTGAGCGTGCGCGCCCATCCGGGACAATTCATGCGTACGGACTGCCGGAGACGCCCGAGGAGACAGTGGAGGCTCATCCCGGACTCGACATCAAGTTCGCCCCCGGGAACGCCACGCCCACCGGCATTGCCTACGCCGACGGCAAGTTCTACGTGGTTGACGAAGCAGCGGAACGCGTTTTCGCATACCGGGCGGACGGGTCGTTCGACCACGGGTCGACCTTCGATATGCACATCCCCTGCCCACGACGAACCCGTTCGACGTGCGAAGTCTGGGAAGTAGCTGGCGTCACGTACGCCAATGACAGGCTTTTCGTGGCCTTGGAGTTCCGGCATGTCCGTAGCGGCTCGTCCTCGTATACTCAACACGTTCGGGCGTTTACCCGCTCGGGAGCACAAGACCACGCGGCAGGCTTCGACGTCACTCCCGCGATTTCCCACTGGATGCACGGGATCACGTTTGCCGAGGGAGCCTTCTATCTTATCGGCAACCGTCGAGTGTTCGTCCACTCAGTTTCCGGAGAGCGCCTGCCGGAGCGCGAGTTCAACTTCGATGTCTCTCACAGGGGCAGCAGTTCAGGCGGGATCGCCTTCGGCCACGACACCCTTTGGCTGTACACCAGCAACGACGCCTTTGACGGTGTGCGCGCGTACACGCTTGACGGCGAAAGGCACGAATCACTGGACCTCGATGCCAAGGGGTCGGGGCTCACAGTCGCGAAAAACGCAATACATGTCGTCGATGGCGGCAGGGTCCACGCGTACTCGCCTCGCTCCGGCGAGTGCCATTCCCCTGCTCAGATCAATGGTCCGCTGTCCAGCGCAACCGTCGAGATGTACCAAGGACCATTGGTTTCCAGCCAGAGGGCGCGCGACGGTTGCGCCATCCACTACTCGCCGGTGGTATCTGGGCGGGACACCGCAGTCTCTCTGCGGTTCGACCACCCTTCGCCCGCAGCACCCGACGTCCGCGTGAGCGTCGGCGGCCATGGGATCGTTGCCGAGACAAGCGACACGCGCCATTCGGGAGACGGAGGCTGGACCACCTCGAACACCTACGTCATCGACGGTGCGCGCTTCCGGCCGGGGGCGTCGGTGTCGTTGGAAACGGGCCGGCGCATCACCCACGACAGCGACTACATCGAAGGACTCCAGATACCCCTCCGGGCGCGAACCCTGGCGCCACTGCGCGTCACCTTCGCTCCGATCCGGACGCCGGACCATCTAGCGCCTTCGGTGGACCCGGCTTCATACATGGAGGCGATCCGCGATTTCTTTCCCGTCGGGGACTACCGGGCCACCGTAGGGCCCGTGCTAAACCTCAAGTACTCTGGTGCCTTCACGCCAAGATCAGCCGCTCAGGAACTGTCTCGCCGCTGGTATCGGGATGCTGACGCCGACGAGTTCTACCATGGAATATTCACGTTTTCCGCAGGCCGTTGCGGTTACGCACTGACTTCCAACCCCGTCGCCGTCAGCGCAGCGCTCGACTCCTCGCGTTTCGACCCCTGTCCCAACATTCACGCACACGAGATAGGGCACAATTTCGGCCTGGACCACGCCGACTGCGGGGGGACGGACAACGTCGATCCCCGCTTTCCGTATCCCGACGCGGGCATCGGGCCACGGCGAGGATGGCTGCTCAGCGTCCGGCGATTCATCGAGCCGGACAGCGGCTACTACGACATCATGTCGTACTGTCGGCCCAACTTCGTCTCGGACTACCACTATGACAAAGCTTTTGCGCACCTGCGTCGCCTGGGGACGCCACCGCTGACCCGAGGCGCGGAAAAAACGCGGTGGCGAAATGCCCCTCGCGGCCCCGCACCACCCCTCGAAGGGTTGGCAGAGCCGGTCGGACGCGCCGAGTCCGGATCCAGGCGCGGAGGCAGTGTCGTCGTGACCGGCATCGTTGAGGCAGACGGGAGGTTCTCGGAGGTGCGGGTGGGCCTCTCGGACAAGGCCCCCTTGGCACCTGGTACGGACGGCGCGTTCACGCTGTCGGTTTTGGACGATCGGCGCCGGGAGATTCACACGCAGCCACTCGCCGTTCATCGGGGCAGCGACGGCCGCTTGAGCGTCTGGGGCGCACGTTTTGCGGCAAGTGGCACGCCCACGTTCGTGATCGTTCGCGATGCGGGCGGCGCCATCGTGTTGGAGGAACAACTTCAAGCGGCTCATATCCCAGCAATGCATCCGTGAGCGCCGACGCGACGGGGCGGCTCTTGCTCGCTTCCCCACACGCTGCGTGACACTAGGTCCTGCCGAGGAGCAGGGTGTCGGCGTCGCGAATGTCCAATACACTGTTTGGCTTCCATCGACCGGAACGGAAGACATGCACGCAGAAGAAGCCAACCAGCGCATCCTCGAGGGAGAGCGGTCCCAGGCCGTCCGCCGCAAGCTGATCGAGCGCACGCCGAAATCCGCCGCCGTGAGGTCGCGGGGGCGGGAAGCGCTGTCGCAGGAGATCGTGGCCACGGTGAAGATGCCGCACCCGATCTACGTCGAGTCCGCGGACGGCGGGACGCTCACGGACGTCGACGGCAACACCTACATCGACATGACGATGGGGTTCGGCCCCTGCGTCCTCGGGCATCGTCCCCCGGCGGTGACGGCCGCCCTCGAAGCCCAGCTCGAGAAGGGGTGGCACTTCGGGATTCCGAACGCGCAGCAGGCGGAACTCGGGGAACTCGTCGAGGAAGCGTCGCCCTGCGCGGACAAGGTCGTCTTCTGCAACACGGGCACGGAAGCGACCATGTACGCGATGCGCGCCGCCCGGGCTTTCACCGGCAAAACGAAGATCGCCTCCTTCGCCGGCTCCTATCACGGCGCCCACGACTACGCGCTGATCCACGTCAATCCGAACAGCCCGCGCGGCAAGCCTCTCGGGATGAGCGTGGGCAAGGGCATCCCGGACGTCATCCGCGACGAGACGATGATGATCCTCCCCTACCGCAACGACGCCGCCTACGAGCTGATCCGCGAGCACCGCGACGAACTGGCGGCCGTGATCGTCGAGCCCTCGCAGAACTCCAATCCCCGCCTCGACTCCGGCGACTTTCTCCGCGGCCTGCAGGACGCCTGCCGCGAGAACGACATCCTGCTCTGCTTCGACGAGGTCGTGACCGGCTTCCGCATCGCCTACGGCGGCTGCCAGGAGTACTACGGCATCACGCCGGACCTCGCCACCTACGGCAAGGCCATCGCCGCGGGACTGCCGATCGGCGCCGTGGCCGGACGCCGCGACGTCATGAACTGCTTCTCGGGCAAGGACGGCGCGCCGTGGGTCTTCTCCGGCGGCACGTTCGGCGGCAATCCCCTGTCCATGACGGCGGGGATCGCCGCGATGCGCGAGATGCGCGACACGAAGGACACCCTGTACCCGTACCTCGCCGAGCAGGGCGACCGGCTCGCGTCCGAGGTGAACGCGTTCTGCGCCGAGCACGATTTCGGCGCGCAGCTCATGAACGCGGGGTCGATGGTGCACCTGCGTTTCCAGGACACCCCGATCAACGACTCCTTCGACTTCACCGAGGACGGCAAGTGGGCGGAGAAGGAGTTCTACCTGCACCTTCTCGGCTATGACGTCATCGTCCCCGGCGTCCACCTGGCGTTCCTCTCCGGGGCACACACCGTGGACGACGTCGACCGGATCATCGAGGGCTTCGAGCAGTCCTTCCTGGACCTGCGCGCCGACGGCCTGTACTGATGCCGTCGACATGAGCGAAGCCATACCGCCGTCCGGGCCGGCCGCCGAGCACGCCCGGGCCGCGGAACTCGTCGGACGGATGTCCGTCGACGAGAAGGCGGCGCTCTGCTCCGGCAAGACCTTCTGGCATCTCGAGGCGAACGAACGCCTCGGCGTGCCGTCGATCATGCTCACCGACGGTCCCCATGGCCTGCGCAAGCAGTCGACCGCCGGCGACCACGTCGGGCTGAACGCCAGCGTGCCCGCAACGTGTTTCCCCACGGCGTCGGCGCTCGCGAGTTCCTGGGACAGGGACCTGCTCCGGCAGATCGGCGTGGCACTGGGCGAGCAGTGTGTCGCGGAGGACGTCGCCGTGCTGCTCGGCCCCGGCATGAACATCAAGCGCCACCCCTTGTGCGGCCGGAACTTCGAGTACTTCTCCGAGGATCCGCTCGTGACCGGCGAAATGGCCGCCGCCCTCGTCGAGGGACTCCAGTCAGAGGGCGTCGGCGCGAGCCTCAAGCACTTCGCCGCCAACAACCAGGAGGCGGCGCGCATCGTCGTCGACGCGATCGTCGACGAGCGCACGCTGCGCGAGATCTACCTGCGCGGCTTCGAGCTCGCCGTCAGGAAGGCGCAGCCCTGGACGGTGATGTGCGCGTACAACCGCCTGAACGGCGTCTACTGCAGCGAGCACGAGTGGCTCCTGAACCCGGTCCTGCGGGACGAATGGGGGTTCGAGGGGCTCGTCGTCACCGACTGGGGCGCCGCGAACGACCGGGTCCTCGGGATCCGGGCCGGCCTGGACCTCGAGATGCCGGCGAGCGGCGGCGTGAACGACCGCCGCCTCGCGGGGGCCGTACGGGCCGGAATACTGGCCGAAGAGGACCTCGACCGCGCCGCAACGCGCAACGTCGCGCTTGCCCTCGCCGGGGCGGGCCTGCGGGAGCGCGCGGCCGCCCTGGACCACGACGCACACCACGCCCTCGCCCGGCGCGCCGCGGCCGAGAGCGTCGTCCTGCTCAAGAACGCGGACGACCTCCTGCCGCTCTCGCCCGATGCGAACGTGGCCGTGATCGGCGCCTTCGCGCAGACGCCCCGCTACCAGGGCGCCGGCAGTTCGCAGGTGACGCCCACCCGCATCGACTGTGCTTTCGACGCCATTCGCGCCGTGGCCTCCGGATCGCCTCCCACGTACTCCGCCGGCTACGACCCGGTCCGGAGCGCCCGCGACGACGCGCTGATCGCGGAGGCGGTCGCCGCCGCCGAGGCCGCGTCCGTCGCCGTCGTCTTCGCCGGACTGCCCGGCATCTACGAGTCCGAAGGCTTCGATCGCGAGCACATGCGGCTGCCCGATCAGCACGACCGGCTGATCGATGCCGTGTGCGCGGCGAATCCCAATACCATCGTCGTACTCAGCAACGGCGCTCCGGTCGAGATGCCCTGGATCGCCGGGCCTGGCGCCATCGTGGAAGGCTATCTGGGCGGACAGGCCGGCGGCGCGGCCGTCGCGGAGGTCCTTTTCGGTATCGTGAATCCGAGTGGCAAGCTCGCGGAGACCTTTCCCCTGCGGCAGTCGGACGTGCCCGCGGACCGCTGGTTCCCGGGGAACGGGCGCCAGGCGCATTACCGCGAAGGGCTTTACGTCGGCTATCGCTACTTCGACAGCGCCGGCGTCCCGGTCCTGTTCCCGTTCGGCCACGGCCTTTCGTACACGACGTTCGAGTACGCCAACCTGGCCTTCTCGTCCGCCGGATTCGAACAGGGGGAGCGCCTGGATGTCACATTCGACCTGACGAACACGGGCGACCGGGACGGTTCCGAGGTCGTCCAGGTGTACGTCCACCACCTCGAGTCGAGCGTGTACCGCCCCGCGCAGGAGCTGCGCGCGTTCACCAGGGTGCGGCTCGCCGCCGGGGAGACCGAGAGGGTGACGTTGACGCTCGACGACTCGGCGTTCAGCTTCTACGACACCCGCGGTGGCCGCTGGGTCGTGGAGCCCGGCGAAGTCGAAGTGCGCATCGGCGCCTCCAGCCGCGACATCCGCCTCACGGGGCGCCTGCCAATCCGATCCAGACATGCTCCCGTGGCGGGGAAGGGACGGAGCGGCCCCCAGCTAACCTCCGATGGACTCGAAGTATCCGACGCGGCATTCGAGGACATGCTGGGCAGGCCCGTGCCGCCGCCCGAGCCGTCCCGTCCGTTTCACGTCAACTCGACGATCACCGAGATCGCGGAGACCTGGCTCGGGCGCCAGGTCCAGCGCCGGGTGGCCAGGCAGTTCCAGCGCATGCTCGGCGTGACGGGCCTGGACGAGACCGACGCCCGCATGTTCGAGGAGATGGCGCACAACCTGCCGCTGCGCTCGCTGGTCCTGTTCTCGCGCGGCCGCCTCGGCTTCCGGGCCGTGGACGCGTTGCTCGCGGCGCTGAATGGCCGGTTCGGGCGCATGCTGCGCATCCTGGCGCGGCGTTCGGGAGATGACTTCCCCGCGCCACCGCGCTGATCCGGTCGGGCGACAGCCCCGATCGGCGATAAAATGCTCCTTCCACGTTCGGGCGCCCGGCAACGTGACCACCTTCGATCTGGGCATGCTTCCAGGACCGCAGAGACGTCTGTGGAGCGCGCTCGGTGACACGCCCACCGACTTCGTGCTTTACGGCGACACGGCCCTCGCGCTCCGGCTGGGGCACCGTGAGTCCGTCGACTTCGACTTCTTTTCGCGGGCGCCCTTCGCGCCAGAGGACCTCAGGAAGCGCATCGGCTACCTGAAAGCTGCGCGAACGCTGCAGCAGTCCGAGAACACGCTCACCTGCGTCGTGGACCGCGAAGGCGACGTGCACTTCTCGTACTTCGGCGGGCTCGACCTCTGTTCCGTGCACGAGCCCGACCGCGCGGACGGGCCCGGTATCTTCGTGGCTTCCCTGCTCGACGTGGCCGCGACCAAGGTAACGACCGTGCAGGCTCGCGCGGACGCCAAGGACTACCTGGACATCGACGCGCTACTCGGTGCGGGCGTCACGCTGGAGGACGCGCTCGGAGCCGCCAACGCGGTGTACGGAGGTGGCTTCAATCCGCTGCTGACGCTCAAGGCGCTCACGTACTACGGGGAAGGCGACCTGGAGACCGTGCCGAACGCGGTCCGCGACCGACTCGCGGCCGCCGTTGCCGACGTGGGCCCCGGACCCCTGCCGACGTTCGAGCCACGACCGTGGTTGAGGCGCACGTAGCGTGACCACGAATCGCGACGCCGAACTCCACGCCGTCGCCCGGCGGGTAGTCTGGTTCAAGGCGCCGGAGGAAACGCTACGCGACACGGTGTTCTTCCTGAACCACGTGATGACTTTCGGCGACATGGACGATGTCATCACGATGCGCCGTCACTTCGACGACGGCACGCTCCGCGACGCCCTGCGACGCGCGCGCCCGGGCGTGTTCGATCCCCGCTCCTGGGCCTACTGGCACGCCGTGCTGTGTGGAACGCCGGCGCCGCCGCTGCCCGTACGCCGGATACCGGGTATCGAGGGCGCCGTTCCCCTGGCCTGGCCGTTCCGAAGCAGGGACGCGGCCCGTCCCGACTGAGACCGCCCGACGCCTCGCTCTCACCCGTACAGGTGCATGCGCAGCGGATCGAGCGACAGCAGGCCGCCGCAGTCCTCCTGGTAGGCCCCAAGGTACTTCGCGGCACGCCGGCCGCGGCGATTCGCGTCGGTGTGGCCGCGGTACCCGTACACGACGCCCTGCTGGACCAGCACGGCGAAGCGTGGCGGATTGCGTTGCAGGGTCTCCTCGGGGACCTGGTCGGCAAGGTCCTCCTCCGTCCGCATGAACGGGCGCGCCATGAGCACCGGCATGCTCATGCGCAACCCGGTAGCGGTCCGCGGAAAGGCGCCGTGCCACGTGTTCCCGTGCCACACGAGGAGAGACCCCGCCGGCGCCTCGACGGCAACGGCCCGTGGATTCCGCTCGACCAGTCCCTCCTCGCCGCGCGGCGCCCGGCACCACTTGTGACTGCCCGGCACGAACGCCGTCGCGCCGTTCTCCCGGTCGAAGTCCGTGAGCAGGTACGTTGCGTTGCAGACGAGCGCCTCGTGCGGGTACGGCGAAGGGAGCAACGTGTCGCAGTGCAGGTCCACGGGCGTCTCGTTGGGTCCCTTCAGAAAGCAACCCATGCTCGACAGGACGACCCCGTACCCGCAGAGATACGTGGTCATCGCCAGGAGCGCCGGGTTCATCAGCGCCTCCTCGAAGACCGGCCCCTCCAGGATGAGCGACTGCACCAGTTCGCCGAACGGCGAGTCGCCGCCTTCCTTCGCGAAGCGCTTCCGGTAGCCGGCGTGCGTGCCGCCCGTGGCCAGGTCGGGACGTACGCCGTTGCGGGCCTCCGCCACGTCGAGCACCGCGTCCCGCAGCCGTTCGGCGAGGCCATTCGGCGTGGCCAGTTCCGGCGGTACGACGGTGAATCCGTGGGCGTCGAGATCCGCCACGTGGGCAGTCAGCTCCAACGCGCGGATCTCCTGCCAGATCGCCGCGAGCGGATCGGGGGCGCCGTCTCCGGAATCCGAACCGTAGGCCGCCATGTACTGTCCTCCTTGGGTCAGAGTTCCGCCGCGGCTTCCTCCAACGCCTCTTCGCCGAAGCGCGCCACCGCATCCAGCGTGCGTTGCACGTCGTCCCACGTCGTCGTGTGGTTGATGATGCACATGCGCAGCGCGAACACGCCCTTGAGCGACGTCGACGACAGGAACGCCAGGTCGTCCCAGAACATCCGCGCGAGCACGGCCCGGTTGACGCGTTCGAGCGTTGCCTCGTCCAGGGCCGTTTCGCTTGAGGCCACCCGGAAGCAGATGATCCCGAGAGACGCCGGCGCCAGCACTTCCAGGAACGGGCTCTCGCCCACGTAGTCCTCCGCCCGGCGGGCGAGGTCAAGTCCCCCCTGGACCGCCTCGCGGAACGCGGCCATGCCGAACGTCTGCACGGACATCCAGACCTTCAGCGCACGCGCGGCGCGGCTCAGTTGCTGGCCGCGGTCGGAGAAGTTCGGGTGGTTCGCGCCCCACACGGTGTCCCGCAGCACGTCGTGCCCGATGGCGAAGGCGTTCAGGAGGTGCTTCGCGTCCCGCACCATCAGCGCGCCCGCCTCGTAGGGCTGGAAGAACCATTTGTGCGCATCTAGGCCGATGGAGCCCGCGCGCTCGATGTCCCGGAGCAACTCGCGGCCCTGTTCCGTCACCACCGCGAATCCGCCGTAGGCCGCATTGACATGCAGCCAGATGTCCTCCCGCTCGCAGAAGTCCGCCATCGCGCCCAGGGGATCGATGGCCCCGGAACTCGCGACCCGGCGTTGGCGCAGACCGCGATCGGCGCCAGGCCGTTCCCTCGATCCTCGGCCACCATGCGCGCGAGCGCTGCCGTGTCGATGCGGAACGCGTCGTCGGTCGGCACGAGGCGAATGCACTCGCGGCGGACGCCGGCGTTCAGCGCCGCGCGCTTGAGCGCGCTGTGACTCTGGTCGTTCATGTAGACGACCGGGCCGTCCGGATGCCCGGCGGCCTCCCGCGCCGTCACCAACGCCTCCACGCTCGCCGCGGAGCCGCCGCTCGTGAGCAGCCCGCCGGCGCTCTCCGGGTACCCGATCCACTGCCGCATCCAGTCGATCACGACCAGTTCGATCTGGCTCGTCCCGCTGGATACCAGCCACGTGCAGGAGTTGATGTTGAAGCCCGCCGCCAGGAAGTCCGCGAGGACGCCCGGCCACGTCGGCGACGACGGAACGAAGCCGAAGAAGCGTGGATGGTCCAGGCGCGCCGCGTACGGCAGTACCTCGCGCATCACCTGCTCCACCACGTCCGCCCCCGGCCGGCCCTGTTCCGGCGGCGCCGTGAGCAACCGTTCCTCCAGCACCTGGCGAAACTCGCCGTCCCAGGCGCTCCCCTCACCGACCGCCATGATCCGGTCGACGAGCATTTCCATGGCCTTGCCGCCCAGCTCGAGCGTGGCCTGACGGTCCATGCTCAGACCGTTGTCCGTCTCCTCGCGCGACATGTCTCTCCGCGTGCCATGAACTGGACTACTATGCTATTCGAATATCGGCCGGACAAGCCTGCCCATGGTCCATCCGCACCGTCGGAACGTCCTGCGTGTTCCGGAGCCGCTTGACGTGCATGAAGTGCGCGCCGTGGACGGGTATCCGATCACGCTGCGACGCCACGGCAACCCGGAGGGGCCACGGCTCGTGCTGGGCCACGGCAACGGCTTTGCCGCCGACGCCTACTGACCCTTCTGGTCCAGGTTCACCCGGGATTTCGACGTGTTCGTCCACGACGTCAGGAACCACGGCTGGAACCCTGTCGGCGACCCCGATGCGCACACCATTCCGGCCGTGGCCTCGGACCTCGACCGCCGTGTCGCGGGAGATCGACCAGCGTTTCGGGGCCAGGCCCAAGGCCGGCGTCTTTCATTCGCTGACGGCGATGGCCGCCCTCCACGCCGGGACCAGCTATGAGTACGCCGCCCTGGTGCTGTTCGACCCGCCCATCATGCTGCCGGGAAGGGCCACGGTCGAACTCGAGCGGCTCGGCGCCGGCATGGCAGCGGCCACGCGCCGGCGCCGAGACCGGTTCGCCCAACCATCGGACTACGTGGAACTGCTCCCGGAGAAGCCCGCGTTCGCGCGCCTCGACGCGGCGCGACTCGATCTCTTCGCGCGCAGCACGCTGCGGCCGGCCGGCGACGGGGACGGGGACGGCTACGAACTCTGCTGCCCGCCCGAGCACGAAGCCCGGCTCTGGGACACCCTCTATCAGTTCGCGGGCAAGATCGACTTCGGCGCCATGGCTTGTCCGCTCAAGGTCATCGGCTCAGATCCGACCGTCCCGAACTCGTTTCTCCCGAGCGTCCGGATGCCGGAGATCCTGCTCATCGAGTACGATTTCGTGCCCGAGACGACACATCTGCTGCTCCTCGAGGAGCCGGACTTGTGCGCCGACTTCACCCTCCGGTACCTGGCCGAGCAGTCGTTCTCGACATCCTGACCGGCACGCCATCGCTGCAACCGCGAGGAGACCCGCCGCCATGAACACGGTCCCGCAGGACGCACCGCCCCTCAGCGTGGCGGATCTCGACCGGGACTACCTCCTGCACCCGTTGTCGGAGCTGCGCCGGGACCAGGACCGCCACCTCGTCGTCGGCGGCGAGGGTATCCGCATCCACCTCGACGACGGCCGCACGCTCATCGACGGGCTCTCCGGGTTGTGGAACATCCTGGTCGGACACGGCCGGCAGGAGATCTGCGCGGCCGCAACGGCCCAGATGCAGTCCCTGGCGTACTACCCGGCCTTCTGGGGCTACACGTCCGAGCCGGCCGCCGTGCTGGCGAGACGCCTCGCGGACCTCGTCCCGGCGGAGAGCGGTATCCGGCGCTTCCTGTTCACCCTCTGCGGTTCCGACGCCAACGAGATGAACTTCCGCGTCGCGCGGCAGTACCACGCCATCAAGGGGAACCCGGATCGGCAGAAGATCCTCTCCCGGCGCCTTGGCTACCACGGGATCACGCGGGGCGCGGCGAGCGCGACCCGCATCGACATGTATCACTGGTTCGACAAGCCCGACCCGCTGCACGTCGAGGTCGACACCCACGACCTCGACGACCTCGAGGCCACCATCGACCGCGAGGGGGCCGAGACCATCGCCGCTTTCGTGGCGGAGCCGGTCATCGCCACCGGCGGCGTCCTCCCGCCGCGGCCGGGCTACTTCGAACGTGTCCGCGAACTCTGCGACCGACACGACATCCTGCTCATCTTCGACGAGGTCGTCACCGCCTTCGGCCGTACCGGGAGCTGGTTCGCCATGGACTGGGTCGGCGCCCATCCCGACCTCCTGACGCTTTCGAAGGGGATCACCAGCGGCTACCTCCCCCTCGGCGCGGCCGGAGTGGGCCCGAAGGCCTACGACGTGTTGCGCAACAAGGTACCGGAGGGCGTGCCCTTCATGGCGGGGCAGACCCTGAACAACCACCAGACGTGCTGTGCCGCGGCGCTGGCCAACATCGACATCATCGAGTCCGAGGGGCTGGTCGAGAACAGCCGCACCGTCGGCGCCTACCTGCTCGACCGGTTGCGCGAGGCCTTCGCCGGGCATCCGGACGTCGAGGACGTGCGTGGCGTCGGGCTCATGGCCGGTATCGCCTGGCAGCGCGGCGACCTCTCGACGATGGCGTTCTACGAGAAGACGGAGCGGGTCTCGGAGCGGGCATTCGACGGTGGCCTGATCGTGCGGAGCAACGGCGACACGACGATGCTCGCCCCGCCGCTCTGCACCACCCGCGAGGACGTGGACGAGATCGTCACGACGCTCCGGACCGCCGTCGCGCAGGCCACGTCATGACGGGCTCCACCGTCGACACCACGCACGGTCCCATCGCCGGCTTCGCCGAGGCCGGCCTCCACTTCTTCCGCGGCATTCCGTTCGCGGCCCCTCCCGTCGGCGACCTGCGCTGGCTGGCGCCCCAACCCGTTGCACCGTGGCGCGAGGTACGCGACGCGACGGCCTTCGGCCCGGCGTGTCCGCAAAACCCCATCGTCATCTCGACGGCCGAGCACCTCGAGCGCGTCGACGGCGAACGCAGCGAGGACTGCCTGTACCTCAACGTGTGCACGCCCGGCCTCGACGACGCGCGCCGCCCCGTGATGGTGTGGATACACGGCGGCGGCTTCGTCATGGGGACCGGCACGATGCCCCTGAACGACCCTCGCTTCCTGGTGGCACGCGGCGACGTGGTGATCGTGAGCCTGAACTACCGGATGGCCAACTTCGGCTTCCTGCGGCTCGAAGGCATCACCGGCGGCGCGATTCCCGCAACCGGCAACGAGGGGCTGCTCGACCAGATCGCGGCCCTCGAATGGGTGCGCGACAACATCGCCCGCTTCGGGGGCGACCCGGGCAACGTCACCGTCTTCGGCCAGTCCGCGGGCGCGATCAGCATCGGGATGCTGCTCGCGATGCCGGCCGCGAACGGCCTCTTCCGACGCGGCATTCTCCAGAGCGGCGCCTGCCAGACCGTGCAGCCAGCGAATCTGGCCAACCGGATCGCGGCGTTCGTGCTGGAGTCCGCGGGCGTCTCCCCCGAAGACCCAGCGGCCATCCGCGCACTGTCCACCGAGCGGCTGCTCGAGATCGAGGCGCGCATGTCGAGTCCCGCGACCGCCAAGCCGGAACTCGGCCTCACGCCCTTCGAACCGATCGTCGACGGCAGGGTCATCCCGCGTGCGCCCATCGACGCCGTCCGGGACGGCGCCGCCGCCGGCATCGACATCCTGGTCGGCTCGACGCTCGACGAGTACAAGCCCTACGCGGAGACCTTCGAGGGCCTCAAGGACATGGACCACGCCACCGTGGTGGCGGCGGCGACCGCCGAGTACGGACGCATCGAGGGGCGCGACCTCACCCCGGATATCGAAGCCCTGGCCGGAGCCTACCGGGACGCGCGGACGGCCAAGGGCCTGTCCGTCGACCCCGGGGACCTGTACCTGGTCCTGGAGGGCGACCGGAACTTCTGGATGCAGGGCGTGCAGGCGGCGGAAGCCCAGACGCCCCACCCCGGCCGCGTCTTCCATTACGTGTTCACCTGGGAGTCGCCCTGGCGCGACGGCGCGTTCGGCGCATACCACGGCATCGAGTCGGGCTTCGTGTTCGGCACCATCGACGCGACGGACTCCCGCGCGCACCACGGAGAAGGCCCGGACGCCGACGCACTGGCGGCCTTCTGCCAGGACGCGTGGCTCAACTTCGCGCGGACCGGCGACCCGAACGGACCCGGCGTCGCGCTCTGGCCGGAGTACGGCGCCGAGCGGCACACGATGCTCCTCGGCGCCGGGCAGGAGGTCGCCCGGGACTTCAACGGGCCCGAGCGGCGCGCATGGGAGGCAGCGGGGTATCCGGCGATCGGGCGGATGTGAGGTTCACCAGGAGGGTTCATCGAATGTCAATGCGTTTTCAACTTTGCCTGTTTTCTTCTCCCGGCTTCTTTCTGGTCTGTCTCTGCCCTCGCGGCGGAGGAGGCGAACAGCGTAGCGCTGGAAGTAGCTCGGGTGGATCCGTTGGCAGTTGACGAGGCCACATGGCACCCAAGCGTAGACGCGCCACCCGAACTCAAGGTGCTCTCGGGGAAGGGCGCGGAAGGACGTGCCGTCTTCCAGTTCGCGGGTGAGGACGGGAAGTTCCTTGTCGGCGTGGCCGAGTACCTGGGCGAAGCGGAGTTACAGCTTCGGGACTGGCCGTTCGACGAGTCCATGTTCTTCCTCGCCGGGGAGCTGGAGATTGTCTCCGAGTCAGGCCGGAAGACCGTCGTCCGCGCAGGCGAGGCCGTTGTACCGCCCAAGGGCTTCAACGGCTCCTGGAAGGAGCTGTCGCCGATCAACAAGATCTCGGTCATGTACGACGGTGACGGCCACTACCAGAGGAGTCCAGAGTGATCCGGTCAGTCCTTCAGACAGGTTTCGTCGCCATGGCACTGGTTTTCGGTGCGAGCGCATGGCCGGCCGAGGCTGCTTCGAGGGCAGTCCACCCCGGCTACGAGTTCTTCCAGTCAGAAGTCGCCCCCCCGCTTGTGAGCAATGGCTGCCACCGATGTCACGCGGTTGGCTACATCGAGCCTGCATTCGGCTACGAGGACTTCAAGGTCTTCCTGTCGATGGGACGCACGAGAACCGACGTACGAGCTAACGAGGCTTCGCCTCAGACCGACGAGGCATGTGTTGCCAACCGGCGTGTGTTGAGACGGACCCCGGCCGCTGCTCCACTCCGCGGCGTGAGCCGCCTTATGGTCGCCCGAGGGCGTCGATGGCCGTAATCTGGCCGGTGGGGAGCCCATCGACCGGAGTCCGAGCCATGAACGTAGCACGAAGCGCCGGCGAGGTGCTGGCGGAACACACGACGCTGGAACTGGAGTGCATCGACCGGATGTACCTGAACGTGTACGTGCCGATGCTGCAGTCCGGCGCCGGCACGGCCTACTTCTTCCGCAAGGTGCGCGGCAACCCGGTGCCGTCGTCGGCGCTGATGGCGCCCATGACGCGGCGCTTCGTGGCGGCGATGGAACGCTTCGCGCAGGAGGAGGGCGTGGATCTGGTGCGGTTCGAGCGGCACGAGCGCAAGGACGCGCGCACGCAGGCGTATCTGCGCGACTGCACGGCCACGGAGGGGGTGCTGTACATCGGCAAGGCACAGGAGAAGGCGCGCGTGGTGCGCACCGAGCGCCGCGTCGACCCGCTGGGCGGCCCGTACCCGTGGCTGGTGCCGTCGACGGCGATGGTGAATCACTACTACGTCTACCTCGTCGATGACGACTTCGGGCCGCTGTTCCTCAAGTTCTGTTCCTACTTCCCGCACAACGCCAAGCTGTGCATCAACGGCCACGAGTACCTGAAGCGGCAGTTGGCGAAGCGCGGTGTCGCGTTCGAGGCGCTGGACAACGGCATCCTCTGGTGTGCCGACCCGGCACTGATGCAGCGTCTGGCCGAGGGCCTGACGGCGGCCAGGATCGACGCCCTGCTGCGCAAGTGGCTGGCGCGCCTGCCGCAGCCGTTCAGCGCCGCCGACCAGGCCGCCGGCATCCACTACGACGTGTCGATCCTGCAGGCGGAGTTCGCCCTGACGCAGGTGTTCGACCGTCCCGTCCAGGGACGCGTCCTGTTCGAGGAGATCATGCGCGAGAACCTCGACCTGGGCCGCCCCGACCACGTGCAGTTGATCTTCGACAGACGCGTCACCCGACGCACCCCATCGCGGTATCGCACCCGCGTAATAACCGAGGGCGTCGTGCCCTCGCTGCACGTCGACTACAAGCACTCGCGCATCAAGCAGTACCACAAGGAAGGTCGCGCGCTGCGCACCGAGACGGTGGTCAACGACACCTACGACTTCGATGTGGGCAGACGGCTGAAGAACCTCGAGGATCTGAAGAAGATCGGCTTCGCCGCCAACCGACGCCTGCTGCGCGTGCAACGCATCAGCCACGACTGTCACATCGGCGCCGAACGGTTCGACGATCTCCATCGGTCGCGCATGGTCGATGGCCAGCGCGCCTCGGCGTTGCGCTTCGGCGACCCCCGCGCGCAGGCCCTGTTCGCCGCGCTGCTCGCCTTCCGCGTACTGCCCGACGGCTTCGCCAACCGGGACCTGCGCGAGACGGTGGCGCCCCTCCTGGGGCTGCCGCCGGAGGCGTATGGCCGCAACCGCATGACCTACGACCTGCGGCGCCTGCGGCTGCGCGGGCTCATCGAGCGCATCCCGTTCACCAGACGCTACCGCGTCACCGACGCCGGACTGCGCACCGCCATGTGCTACCACCGCACCCATGCCCGCGTGCTGCGCCCCGCGTTGGCCGTCGTCTTCGACGCGCCCCCGCGCGCCGCCGCCCGGCTCAACCGCGCGGTCGACTCCTTCGACAGCGAAGTACAGCGCCTCTGGGAGGGCCGACAACTCGCCGCATGAAACGCAACCTGACCGTAAACTACAACTCTGCTCAAGGAATCTAGCCAGGGCCGGTTTCGCCGTTCAGGTGCGGGAGGCCGCGACCATCCCTGGCGGCCGAATGAGCGAGGCATGGGCCGGACCACTCTATGGTCCGACCGGTGCGCGGGGGGGGGGGGGGGGGGTTCTTCAAGTCCAATCGCGCCATGTTCGAGCTGGCGGATGAACTCGGCATCACGGATGCGATGTCCGGCGATGACATCCTGTTACCCATAAGCAACGAGCATGGCCTCTATACGTTCAGCCTTCGCTTCGACCCGTCCGAATCCGCGCGCATTCCAGGCATGACCGACGCCGCGCTGAAGGCGTTGCCCCACCTGGGCGCGGAAATCACGCGGCTGTACGCGGATGCCGATCCTTCTCTTCCCTGGCAGAGCGCCTCCCTTGATAACGTGAGTGTCGGGGAGTTCGTACGCGAGATTGCCGGAGCAGAGGCTGCCGAGCCGATTCTCAGGTACGCCCTGAATCCCGTTACGGTAGGCTGGTGCGGTACGGACGTGGACCAGGCGTCCTGCGTGCCTTTCTTCAGCATGTTTGCGCAGGACGGCGGGCGTTACGTTCGGCCTCGCCAGAGCATCGCCACGCTTCCCAACAAGCCGGCCGAGCATCTCGACGTCGGGCTTCGCTCGGTGGTTACGAACGTCTCACCGCCAGGAACGGATGGGCGCCGGCAAGTCAGTTTCATGGACGAGTCTGGCGCCAGGGGAGTTCTTTCCCCTGACTTTGTGGTCTGCGCTCTTCAGGGTACGCGGGTGAAATCCGTCGTCGACGACCTGTCGCCAGTAGCCGAGGCCGTCTTCGGTTATACGAACTACAGCAAGTTCAACAAGGTCTCATACGTAATGCGGGAGGTAACTACTCGCCCCCTTTTGCTCACGATGTCGCTGCTGGAGGGTCCGTGTAGGGCTTGACAGCATAGGAAGTCGGTCCTATGGTGCGCGCATTCGGGCGGTGGGCGCGGGCGTGGGCAACGCGTATTTCGGTTCCAAGGCGACGACGGGGTTGTGCCAGGCGCTGATCGCGATGATGCCGCCGCACTCGGTGTACGTCGAGACGCACCTGGGCGGCGGGGCGATCATGCGGCGCAAGCCGGGGGCGTTGCGCAACATCGGCGTCGACTTGGACGCGCGGGCGTTGGCCGGGTTCGAGTGCGATTATCCGGTGGAGTTGGTGCACGGCTGCTGCCACCGGTTCCTGGCGGAGTATCCGTTCGACGGGTCGGAGTTGGTGTACAGCGACCCGCCGTACCTGCACCGCACGCGCAAGTCGGCGCGGCGCTACCGGCACGACTACGAGGACGCGGACCACGACGAGTTGCTGGGGCTGCTGCGCGGCTTGCCGTGCGCGGTGATGGTGTCGGGCTACCCGTCCCCGTTCTACGACGGGCGGCTGCCGGGCTGGCGCGGCGTGTCGCTGCAGGTGGCGAACCAGGCGGGCGCGGTGACCGAGAAGGTGTGGTTCAACTTCGCGCCGGACCGGGTGCACTGGGCGTCGCTGGCGGGGCGCGACTTCACGCACCGCCAGTCGGTCAAGCGCAAGGCGGCGGGTTGGGGCCGGCGCTACGCGGCGATGCCGCCGGCGGAGCGCCTGGCGGTGCTGTCCGCGATCCTGGCGGTGGAGGCCGGCTAAGCCGTGGCGACGGTCAACAAGGCGTCGCCGCGCTCGGAGTTCGACGCGCTCAAGGGACGCTTCGAGGCGCTGTGCGCGGCGGGCGGGATGAGTCCCGGGGGCCGCGCCCTGTTCGAGGCCCTGCTGATGCTGTTCGGGTTGCTGATGGCGGTGTTCATGGAGAGGAACACCCCGAAGGGCTCCGGGAACTCCGGCCTGCCAAGCTCCAAGGCCGAACCGGACGCGACCGCGCGCCGGCGCCCCGGCGCCAAGGGCAAGGGGCCGACGGACCGCGCCGCCGGGGAGGGGCCCACCCGCCTGGTGGTCGAGCGGCGCGTGCTGGTGGACATCGTGTTCGAGACGCGCGAGACGACCGTCGAGGCGGAGTTCAAGACCTGCCCGCGCTGCCGGACCGAGACCCGCGGCGCCTTCCCGGACGACATGCCGGCGCCGCTGCGGTACGGCCACGGCGTCGTGGCCTTCGCCACGCACCTGCTGGCCGCGCAGATGGTGCCGCTCAAGCGCACCGCGCAGACCCTCAAGGCGCTGACGGAACGCGCGGTCGCCGAGGCCACCCTGCTGGTCTGGCCCATGCGCCTGCACCATGCGCCGGCCGGCCGGGAGGCCGCCGCCGTCGAGTGCCTGCCGGCCATGCCCGCCCCGCACGCCGACGAGACCGGCCTGCGCATCGACCGCCAGGGCCACTGGCCGCACACCGTCGGCGCCGGCGGCCTCACCGTCAAGTTCGTCCACCGCCGCCGCGGCCGCGCCGCCATCGACGCGATCGGCGTCATCCCCCGCTACGGCGGCGTCCTCGTCCACGACCGCTGGGCCAGCCACTTCGCCCACCGCAACTGCGACCACGCCCTGTGCGGCGCCCACCTGCTGCGCGACCTCGCCTTCGTCGAGGACGCCCACGGCCACGCCTGGGCCAAACGCGTGGCCAGGCTCCTGCGCGAAACCTGCCGCAAGGTCCGCGAACACGACGCCAAGGCCCTCGACGAAGCCGCCTTCAAGGCCGTGCGCAAGCGCTACCGAACCATCCTCACCCAAGCCGGGCGGGAACTCCCCGAAACCCCCGAACGGGCCGACGGGCAGCGCGGGCGCATCGCCAAAACCGACGCCGGGAACCTCCACGAGGCGCCGGCCAAACACGAAGCCGGGGTGCTCCGCTTCGCCCGCGACCCCGACGTCCCCTTCACCAACAACCGCGCCGAGCGCGACATCCGCATGGCCAAGGTCAAGCAGAGGGTCTCCGGATCCTTCCGCACACCCCGCCACGCCGAGGCGCACTGCCGCATCTCAAGCCACCTCCAGTCCATGGCCCACCAGGGCTGCAATCCCCTCGCCGCCATCCACTGAGCTGGTCCCGGTTTTTTGGACAGTTGGCTAAGGTGTACTCCGGCGTCGAGAGGAGACACTGGAATGGCCAGGAAGAGGCGCCGTTTCACGGCGGAGTTCAAGAAGCGGGTGGCGCTGGAGGCGTTGCGGGAGCGGGACACGGTGCAGGCGATCGCGGCGCGTCACGAGGTGCACCCGAACCAGGTGGGCGCGTGGAAGCGGCAGGCGGTGGAGGGTCTCGACGAGGTGTTCTCGCAGCCCGGCTCGAAGCGCGGCGGGGAGCACGAGGCGACGATCCGGAACCTGCACGCGAAGATCGGCGAGCTGACGGTGGAACGGGATTTTTTTCTGCGCGGGTTGGAGCGCTGAGCCGTTCGGAGCGCGCCGCCATGGTGGACCGCGGCGGCGATCTGCCCCTGTCGCGGCAGTGCGCGTTGCTGGGCGTGAGCCGTTCGTCGCAGTACTACGAGCCGCTGGGGGAGAGCGCCGCGAACCTGGCGCTGATGCGCCGCCTCGACGAACTGCATCTGGAGCATCCGTTCTACGGCAGCCGGCAGATGGTGCGGCACCTGCGCCGCGACGGCGTGGTCGCCGGCCGGCACCGCGTGCGGCGGCTGATGCGGCGGATGGGCATGGAGGCGGTGTACCGCAAGCCGCGCACCAGTGTTGCCAACCCGGAGCACCGCGTGTATCCCTACCTGCTGCGCGACCTGGTGATCGACCGGCCGGACCAGGTGTGGTGCGCGGACATCACCTACATCCCTGTTTCACAGGGCTTTTTCTACCTGGTGGCCGTGATGGACTGGGCCAGCCGCCACGTCCTGTCGTGGCGCTTGTCGAACACCATGGACAGCGCCTTCTGCATCGAGGCGCTCGAGGCGGCGCTGCACTTCGGCGTGCCGGAGATCTTCAACACCGACCAGGGCGCCCAGTTCACCAGCGTCGCGTTCACCGACAAGGTGCGCGCCTGCGGCGCGCGCTGTTCCATGGACGGCCGCGGCCGCTATCTCGACAACATCTTCATCGAGCGGCTGTGGCGTTCGCTGAAGTACGAGGCGGTGTACCTGCACGAGTTGGCCGACGGCCGCGACGCCGAACGCGTCATCGACTCCTGGTTCCGCTTCTACGGGGAGTCGCGTCCGCATTCGTCGCTGGGCGGCCGCACGCCCGGCGAGGTCTACCGGGGCATCGTGGAGGACGCCGCGTGAGCCGGGCGGGGGCCATGACAGCCGGGAACGCCACGGCCCTCGCCGCGTCAAGCCGCTGCGCGGCTCCTCCACTGCGTTGCGGCCCTTCGGGTGACACGGCGAGTGCCGCGGCGAACGGGTTGGCGACGACCGGAAGGGTCCTTCCGGTCGTCACCGACCGGCCTTCCCACACCACCACCGCCGCCGCCTCGACGAGGCCGTTGACATCGTCGGCGTGCGTCGGCAGGGTCCGTTCATCGAGGGCATCAGACCACTCGGAGTACACCTTAACTCCGCCCTCGGACTGTCCAACGAACCAGGACCGCCTCACACATCGCGCTCAACGGCAACGCCGCCTCGATGGTCCACAATCCATAACCACACGCCCAACCAAGTTAAGAGGGGGCGAGTAGTTACGTGACGCGGACGAAGCCCTCGTAGGCCGTGGTCGCCGCGGAGGGCAACGGGGCGATCACCTGGCGGACGGAGACCTCGAAGGCGAGGGTCTCGGTGGTTCCATCGCTGCGCGTCGCCGCTACCGTCACAGAACTCGGCCCTGCCATGGCGCCGAGGGAACCTGCAACGTGCCGTCTTCGAGTTCCGCCTCGACACCGTCGGGCTCGTCGCTCGCCACCGCGAGGTCCGCGCCGGTGCCGGCGGTCGCTTCGAAGTAGCCCGACACGTCGAGTGTCGCCGCGCGTGTGTCCGGGGAAAGCAGGAGCCGGACAGACTCGACGCCGACGGGTACGCCGCGGTCGCGGAGGGCCGGGACGTGGACGTTGAGGGACTCTTCGGAAAGGGGGTTGCCGGTGAGGGTGATCCAGTCGCCGGAGCGCAGGTTCGGGTTGTCGACGAGCGGTCCGATATCCGAAATCAGGTTGTTCGCGAGGTCGAGGCGCCTGAGCGTGGGCAGCCGGTCCAGCGGACCCAGATCGGAGACGAGGTTCGAGCCCAGGAAAAGGGACGCGAGCCCCGTGGCCTCCTCGAGGCCGGACAGGTCCGTGACCCCCGCGTTGAAGGCCTGCAGGCGCGTCAGCCTGCCGATCGATCTCGTCGTGACCGGTCCGTCCACGTAATCGAAGTCCTGCGCGACGGCCTGCGCGACGAGCGCCTGGAGCACCAGGTCGGCGATGTCGACCCTTTCGCCGAAGGAGCTTCCGAAAGGAGACGGCCCCACGACCCGGACGCCCCAGGACTCCAGGGTGGGGATGTGCTCCTGCAGGGAGGTCTCGTCCAGGGGGTTGCCGCCGACGAACAGGAAGACGCCGCCGTCGTCCAGACTCCAGAGTTCGCGACGCACGAGCGGGCCGATGTCCGTCACGTCGTTGTCCGTCATCTGGATCGACCACATGCCGGACAGGCCGGCCAGCGGGCTGAGGTCCGACACTTCGTTGCGGCTCAAGTCGAGGGACTCCAGATTCGGCAGGTCTCCCAGCGGGCGCAGGTCTGACACGCGGTTGTCGGCCAGATCCAGCAGTATCACCCCGGACAGGCCATCCAATGGACCGACATCGGCCAGCTTGTTGTCACCCAGGTCCAGGCTCCAGAGCCCAGACAGGCCACGGAGCGGGCCGACATCGGAAATCGCATTGCCGCCAAGGTTCAGACTTCCGATAGCTGCAAGACTCCCGAGCGGACGGACATCCGAGACCCGGTTGTTCTGCAGGTTGAGCCATCTCAGGCCGGACAGACCTCGCAATGGGGAGAGATCGGTGGCGAGATTGTCCTGCAGGTCCAGCCACTCCAGCGCCGTGAAGTCCGCCAGAGCAGACAGGTCGTCGATTTCCAGGCTGCCGATCATCAGGAAAGAGAGTTCCCGCGGCCCCCGCAACCCGACCAGGTCATCGAGCTTGACGGACGTGCCGCTGACGTCCAGCGAAGTGAGCGCCAGTTCCGCTAGCGGCGACAGGTCCGTCACGGGGTTGTTCGGGACCCACAGCGAGGTCAAACGAGTCAGCCCGGACAGCAGCGCGAGGTCGGTGATGCCCACGCCATCGGCGCTCAAACTGATCAGGTTCGTCAACTCGCCGAGCGGCGTCGGGTCCGAGATCACGTGGCCGTGGCCGCCCAGATAGAGCGCGTCCAAGCGGGGGAGTTCCGCAAGGGGGGACAGGTCGACGACCGGGTTGAACTTCACCCACAGTTCCCGCAGCCCCGGCAGGCCCGGGAGCGGCTCAAGGTCCGCGACCTCGTTGGCTGTCAGCCTGAGGTCGGCAAGTCGCTCCAGGTCGGACAAGGGCGACAGGTCGGCGACCTGGTGGAAACCCAGGTCGAGCGCCGCGAGGTTGCCGGCCAGATCCAGTCCCGTCAGGTCTCGGATCCCCTCCCACGGAAGCGGCACGGGCGTCTTCAGGGTGGTCAGCGCGGACAGGTCCGCCGCGGTGATAGGCGCCCCGGGCTCCTTGCCCAGGGCCTGTTCCACGGCTGCCCGGAGGACCGGGTCGCGGAACGGCGCGATGTCGACGACCTCCGTGTCGCGGTTGTCCCCGAGCCCGTCGCCGTCCCGGTCCTCCCACTCGGTCGGATCGAACGGGAACCGGTCCTCCGCGTCGGCGACACCGTCGCCGTCGTCGTCCGGGTCCGCCACGTCGCCGATGCCATCGCCGTCGCGGTCCCGCCAGTCGGTGGCGTCCTGCGGAAAGGCGTCCGCCAGGTCGACAATGCCGTCCCCGTCCGAGTCCGGCTGCGCCTTGCGGTGCGCCGCCACCTGGAACCGCATGATGTCCAGGCTCCGTACCGCGTGGGCGCCGGCCGCTTGGTCGGTCGGGACGCCGCAACGCACGCCCCCGCAGTCGGCGGCGGGGTCGGAGAACACGCCGCCCCGCACGCCCTGGCCGTACGACATGATCGTGCCCCAGAACTCGCTGACGTACCGCCCGCGCGACCAGCGGAACGCGCCATGGGCCTCTCCCTGGCGGGCCGAGTGCGCGAGCCCGAGGTTGTGTCCCAGCCCGTGGGCCGCACACAGCGCGCTGGAAGTGGCGCTACAAGTGGCGCCGACGATGTCGTCGCCGCGCCAGGCGCCGCGCCGCACGGCGCCACCGACGGTCGCACCGTTCAGCGGCGCCGACGGAGGCCCGGGCTGTATCGCGAACAGGTCCGCTTCGAAGTAGACGTGCAGGTCCGCGCCATGCCGCTCCATGAGTTCCGCCACGTCGCGCGGGACAGGTCCGCCGAACAGGTCCGCCTCCACCTCGGTCGCCCCGACCATCCGCATGCGCACGCTCGTGCCGCCGTCGCCGTAGACCGCGCGGGTCACCGCCATCACGTGCTGGATGCGTGGGTAGGGACACTCGTCCAGCGTCCCGCGGAAGCCGCGGTCGTAGAGCGCGAACACGTCGACGGTGGAGGGCCACGGATTGTCCGTGGGATCCGTCGGCGACGTGCCCGCGAGTCTCTCGTTGACATCGCCGGTGCCGTCCCCGTCGGTGTCCGTGAGGATGTCGACGAACTCGATGCGGTCTTCGCGTGTGTCCGGGACCGGCCAGAGTGCGAGGGTCTCCGACCAGTGCCATGCGCGGTCGTCCTCGACCGAACCGGGTGGATCCGCGACGCGCTCCCAGAGCGCGACACCGATGGGACCCGTGGCCGGTGGGCGGTCGAACGCGATGGCGCGCTGCTCCCTGGGCAGGGCGGTGAGGGCCGGAAGGCACTCGAGGGACGGCGCCTCGGATTCCGGCTGGCCGGCCGGCAACTGGCGTTCCAACCGCTGCAAATCCGCCCTCGTCAGGCGGAGCATGCCGCTCTCGGTGGCCCGAAAACTCCGCAAGCCGAACGTCAGCGTCAACAGGCCCGGCGCACCAGGCGGGCCGGCCGTCCACACGGCGCTGCAGGGACAGTCGAACACGATGTCCCTGGGGTCTCCGGCGACGGCCGGCACGGCGAGCGCGGCGAGTAACGCGGGCCAGACGGCGCGGTGGCGGAGCCATCTCGTGCCGGCCGCGGGGCGTGGGGTTCCTGTTGGCGTGCGCACCGTACGTCAGCGCACTTCGGCAGTCTCTGGGAGGATGTAGTCCGGCTCGCTGAAGTCGAACCCGGCCATGATGCTCGACGTGGGCAGCAGCCAGCCCAGTTCGCGTCCGCCGCTGAGTTCGTAGGGGCCGCGGGGCGTATCGATGTAGGCGAAGACGTGCGCCGGGCCGACCGTGACAACGTAGCGGCGGTCCCGGCCGTCGTCGCCGCGGACCATTCCGAGTACCGATCGCGATCCGCCGGGGCCATCGTCGATTTCCTCGATCAGCGGGCGGTAGACGGCCCCGAGTTGCGGGACCGGCAGCGTGATCCGGTCGCCGACGCGCCAGCCGCCCGCGGCGGCCATCGCCGGGGACGTCCGGACGAGGACGCGGTCCTCGGGGGACCATTCGGGGGCGTAGTCGGGCAGCGTGGGCACGGCGCTCTCGTCGAGGGCTTGCCAGAGGGGCGTGTCGGTAGATGTCGGCGCGGCGGGTTCGGGCGGTGGCGGGACGGACGGAGCACGTTCCACGGCGGGTGGTTGGTCCGCCGGTGCGTGTGTGCCGGGCGGTACGCCGGCGGGGTCGGGGGGCCACACGGCGATCACCGCTACCCCAACCAGCAGACCCGCGGCCAGGAGGTAGATGCCTTGCCTCTGCAACTTGTTCATGCCGGGTCGTGGAGCAGCGCCGTCGCAGGCTGTCGGAGCGTGCCGACCACGTCGTCAATCGCTTCCGAGTACCAGTACTCCTTGCGCCAGGGGGCGGTCTCCGACTGGGGGGTGAGGGTGAGGCCGAAGGTCTCGCGCATGGCCGCGCCCCGGCTCCAGAGGGAGACGCGCAGGGCGATGGACGGGCGGACGTTGACGAAGTCCGGGTCGACGTTCGGGCGGCGTCCGGTCAGGGCGGCGATCTGGTCGATGTCGCCGATCGGACGTTCCTCCCGGGCGGCGAGGAGTTCGGCCAGGGCGCGCTCGTCCACCCCCAGGAGGGCGGCCATCACTTCGGGCCGCATCGTGTTGAAGTTGTAGCGCCCGGCCACGCGGGCGGTGAGGAGCGGGCGAATGCGGCGCCACTGAGTGTCGGAGACGAGGGCGTCGACGCCGAGGACGCGCTTGAGTTCCACGGGGCTCGCGAGGAGCCAGTTCGCCGGCGGCGGGCGGTTCCCGCGTGCGTAGTCGACCCGCTCGGCGCCGTTCAGCGAGAGGCTGTCGTCCAGGTCCGCGTAATCGCGGATGCGGGGGACGATCCAGCGGAGGTCCTCGCGGCGGACGCCGGCGCGGGCAAGGACGGCCGCGAACTGGGGTTCGCCGGGCAGGTTGACGGAGGCGAGGCCGTTCTCCTCCTGCAGGGCGAAGCGCGTGCGGCCGAGGCCCGCGTAGGGTTCGCCGCCGAGGGTGAGTTCGCCTTCGCCCCGGCTCGGGGGCGGGTTCTCCCCGGGGGGCGTGAAGCGCTGCGGGGTCTCGAGGATGAGGCCGCGGTGGCTCATGCGCCCGGTCGCGAGAAGGTAGAGCAGCGTGGCCTCGGTGTTGCGGCGGTCCACTTCGTCCTCGAGGGCCTGCCGCGCCGCGATGGCGCGTTCCACGTCGCTTTCGACGACGTTGGCCACGTAGGCAGCGACGACCGTCAGGACGGCCAGGGTCCAGAGGGTGGCGACAAGGATGAAGCCGCCGGGGGTGGTCCGCGGGCGATGTCGGCGGGGGCGGCGGCCGCCGGGTTGGATCATCGGAGGGTCTCCTCCGTGAGGAGGGGGGCCGGATCGGCCTGCACGCGGGCGAGCCAGAGGGGGCCCTCGTTCTCGGCGCGCAGGCGGATGTAGGTGGGGGTCCACTCTCCCTCCGCCGCCTCGACGGGCCAGCGGTCGTACCAGCGGTGGGCGGAGTCGGCGTAGTCGAAGACGAGGCGTTCGCCGTTCTCCGGCAGCACGGTCCACGGACGGCCGCTGTCCTCCGCGTAGAGCAGCATCGAGGCGTCCTCGCCGTCGATCGTCCACCGGGCGGTGACGGGCATGCCGGGTTCCGCCTGCAAGGGTGCCAGGGTGATGCCGCGGAAGGCGCGGGCGTTGCCGACGAAGCGCCGCGCCTCCACGCCGTAGGGCGTCAAGCCGCGGACGCTCGTGGCGAACCAGTTCTGTTGCAGTTCGGCGAGGGACAGGGCCGCGCGGGCGCGGTGCACCACCTGGTACTTGCCGGTGAAGAACCCGATCCCCTGCATGAGGAGGGTGCCGACGAGGGTTACCAGGACCATCACCACGAGCATCTCCAGGAGGGTGAGGCCCTTGGCGCGAGCGCGTGGGGGGGAAGGTCGGCCGGTTTGGGCGACGCGAGTGACGTGGCCAACGTCCCACAGCGCCGTAGGACGCTTTTCGCGTGTGTCCCGAAGTACGCGAAGTACGGGCATCAGAAGATGAAGCCTTCGGGGGCGAAGCCACGGACTTTTTCGAAGCCGACCTGGCGGAGGCGCCAGGTGCCCAGGGGCCGGCCGGCGTCGGCGATATCGAACTCGATCTCGTAGAGGCCCACCTCGAAGTCGCCGAGGACGCCCAGGCCGTTCTGGCCCTGGCGCACCGGTTCGACGAGGCGGGCGGTCCACGTGACATCGAAGCCGTCGACCTGGAACTGCCCCGCCTCGGTGCGCCGTGGGTCGACTGCCTGGAGCTGTTCGATGGCGTACCGGACGACCGGCGCCTCGCGAGAGACGTCGTGGACGCGCAGCAGCGAGATCAGGTTGGTGTTGAACAGGCCGTAGAGGGCCATCCCCGCCGCGGCGAACAGGACGATCGCGACGATCGCCTCGAGCAGCGCGAAGCCGCCCTCCGCCCTTCGGTGGCGGCGCTCAGGAACGGCCATCGAACTCGACGCGGCAGTGCGGCGGCGCGAGCGTCGCGCGCAGGACCGGCGCACCCTGGTGGATCAGCGTGAGTTCACCGCCGCGGCAGAAGCCGTTCGCCCGCACCAGCAAGGGCCTGTCGAGGCGGAAGCGCCACGCGTCGGGCAGGTCGATGGGGCGGGGCTCGAAGTCGGCATAGCCCGCGGCGGTGTCCGCGTCGGGCGCCTCGGAGAACACGACGTAGGCCCGGCCGTTCGCGAGGGCCTCCCGCCCGAGCGCCTCGAACTGGTCCACGATGTGCTGGCGCTCCGTCGACCTGGACACGCTCGCGAAGAGACGTTGCAGGTTGGGGACGGCGAGCGCCGTGAGGAGGCCGAGCAGGGCCAGGACGATCATCAGTTCGATGAGGGTGAAACCTGGCCGGAAACGGCCAGCGGCGCCCTTGCGAAGTCCGGTCGGGCGACCCCTGCCGCCACCGGCTGTTTTGCGTGTGTCCCGGTCTGCCGCACACCTCGCCCAACGACGCATGCAGTTTGGCCTCGTCCAGATTGGTGGCCGGACGGTACACCATGCCGCGCGTGACCGCGACCGGCTGTAGGGGATCTGTCAGGGTCGTTGCACGCTGTGGGCGTGGGGCGGCGAGCGGGCCGGAAGCGGCGGGTTGCCGCGGGGTGGGACGGCGACTGCGCGCGCGCGGCTGGTCGTGCTGACGTCGGTCGGTTTTCGGGCTTGCCGGGCGGCGCCGCGGGCGATGCGGGGCGCCGCGGCGTCAGTCGGCGGAGAGTATGGCGTGAAGCGCGTCGCCGCGGCGCATCATGTGGTGGCGGTTGGCCTCGGGGAGGTGGCGGAAGCCGTTGTGGAACACCACGGCGAGCACGATGTTGTTGAGCGCGGCGTGGTTGGCGGGGGCGTGGCCGGCGCGGAAGCGCGCGGCATCCTCGCCCATGCTGGCGTCGCGGCGGTAGTGGTTGCCGTTCTCGACCTGCCAGTGGCCGCGGTTCCAGGCCGGCAGCCGTTCCGGGCCGGCGCGTTCGGCGGGCACCGTGGTGATGCCGTAGGCGGTTTCGGTCGAGGTCGCGCCGGTCTTCGCGTCGGTGCGCTCGCGCACCACGCGGAACGCCTGCTGGACATCGGGGAACGGCGCGAGCGTGTCCGGCAGCAGGTCGCGGGCGGCGACGCGGCGCGCCTCGATGCGCCCGTGCGCCTTCTTCGGCTCCTCGGCGTGGCGGCGCAGCCCGCCGGCGTCCCAGTCGATGGCGGCGAGCTTGGCGAACGAGTCGGGGCAGTTCTCCTTGATGGACAGGACGTGGTCGGCGCCGTGCGTCCGCACGATGGCGCGCGCGGTGTCGCGGCAGGCGTGCGGGGCGTCCAGGGTGAGCACGCAGCCGCGCAGGTCGACATCGTCGAGCAGCGCCCGCAACGCCGCCGCCTCGCCGCCCGCGTCGCGGCAGCAGCGGCTCGCCAGCGGCCGGCCGCCGTGGGTCACCAGCGTGACGGTCTCGAAGTACGTGTCGTCGTCCGTGTGCCGGTTGACGCCGCGGATGCGCTTGCCGTCCGCCGCCGGCGCCGGCTGGTCGGCGTCCTCGGCGAGCCGCGGCGCGGCCCACGCGCGCAGCGCCGCCGCCAGCGCGTCCGGGTCGGTGTTCGCCATCACCCGGCAGATGGTCGCCGCCGACGGCGCCACCCACACGCCCGCGGCGCTGCGCCACGCCCCCAGCGCGCGCAGTTCGTCCTGCCGCAGCGCGGCGCCGTACTGCGCCGCCGCCACCGGCCCCGACAGCCCCGCGAGCTTCGCCAGCGCGCAGATCGACAGCACCGTCTCCAGGCGGTGCTTGCGGCCCTGTCCGCGGCGGCAGTCCGGCATCCGCGCGAACACGTCGCGCAACGAGCGCAACTCGGACGACGCGTAGCGCACCGGCGTCGCCCGGCACGCCCACTCCGGGCGGTCCGCCGGGTCCGCCAGCCGCGCCCGGGCGTCGCCGCGCAGCAGCCGCGCGAACATCTCCTTCGGCGATCCGTGCGGGTCGGTGTACGCGCCGTTGCTGCGCGCGAAGCCCCTCGTGCGGCCCAGCCGCGTCCAGTTCGACGCCGCGTAGCAGGTGCCGCGGAACCGCTTGGGGTCCACGAACGTCTCCGCGAGTTCCAGCGGGTGGCCGTACCACGCCGCCCAGTCCGCGCTCAGCCGCCGCACGCCGCGCGACAACGACCGCGACGCCAGGTTCGCGATCCCCTCAGCCTCCGGCAGCACCAGAAAGCGCGTGTTGTTCGCGATCAGGTGCAAGCGCCGGAACTGCACCGACCGGTGCCAGCCCAGCCAGCGGTCCCGCGGCGCGCACTTGAACGCCCCCGACTGCCAGCCGAGCAGCGCCAGCCAGTGTCCCCGCCACGTCGCCACATGGCGCAACCCCCGACCCGCGAACTGCTTGAACCCCAGGTAGTGGTGCGCGCGCATCAACTCGTCCCAGCGCCGCCGCTCGTCCGCGCGCACCGGGCGCACCTCGACTTCGCCCACCACCACCGCCCGTCGGTCCAGAACGTCCGCCATGCACCCGCGTTGTACAGCATCGCCCGCCGAAAAGCCAGTACCCTTCGACAAATCGCCGCAATCAGCGCGTTGCGCCTAGCGTGCAATAGCCCTGGGGGACTGTAGGATATCTCCCACAACCCGTGTGCGACATAGCGGAAAGTGCGCACGATGGGTCCCCGGCAGGCTCCGATCCGCCCCGCGCGTGCTATCGTCCGCGTCATCAAGGAACGACCATGCGGCAAGGAGGGCCATATGGCGACCGACGCGTTACCCGACTACGCAACCCACGAGGACGTCTCCCGGCTGGAAGGCCACATGTCCAGGCTGGAAGGCCACGTCCAGGCGACCCAGAAAGACGTCCGGCGGCTGGATGGCCGCATGTCCACGCTGGAAGGCCACGTACAGGCGACCCAGAAGGACGTTCGTCGGCTGGAAGGCCATGTACAGGAAACCCAGAAGGACGTTCGTCGGCTGGAAGGCTACGTCCAGGCGACTCGCGAGGACGTTTCCCGGCTGGCAGGCGAGGGCAAGAAGACCCAGGAGGACGTTGGCCGGTTGGAAGGCTCCATCGTGCACCTTGAGCAGCGCATGCACGAGAGGCTGGACCGGATCGACAACCGCCTGTGGATGTTCATGGGCACGATCCTGGTCTTCACCCTCGGCATCGTGCTGAAAGAGGCGTTCTAGGCGGTCAGGGCGCTCCGCCGGCGTCGGCGACGAACTCGATGGTCAGGGTGTGCGGTCCGGTGTTATTCCCGAATCCCCGCACCTCGACGTAGTGCACGCGCGACCTCGACCTCCAGCTCGAAGTTGACGCGACGGCCTCCGTCGTCGTTCTGATCCAGCACGGTGCCGGCCGCATCGAGCACGGTGCCGTACGTGTCGGTCGGGCCTTCGGAGTGCACGCGTAGCGTGCCGCCGCCGGTCGCGACGGGGAACACGTCGCGGTCGCCGGCCGACTCCAGCACGCCGTGCAGGAACGCGGGCAGCGCCGACACAAGCGTTGCCTCGCCGGGCGCGTCGCCGTGGTCGTCGCCATGGTCGGCCGTGTTCTCGTACCAAGCGATCTTGCTGTCGTACTCGGACGCCGACAGCACGTCCGCATCGCCGTCGCCGTCAAGGTCCGCGGCGTAGACGGACCGGGCGAACCTCGCATCGGTCGCGATCATGCGCTCCGTCGCCGGGCTGCCGCCGCCCGTGTTCCCGAACAGCGCCACACCGTTGCCGTGGCCGGAAGCGGCGAGCACGTCCGGATCGCGGTCGCCGTCGAGATCCGCCGGGTGGACGGTCCAGGGACTGGTGGCGGCCTGGGAAATGACCCCTCGCGCCGCGAACGAGCCGGCTCCGCCGTTCTCGTACCACGCGACTTCGTTGCCCTCGAAAGACGCCGCCAACACGTCCAGGTCGCCGTCGCCATCCATGTCGGCAGCGTGGACCGATGCGGCCCCATTGACGCCGGTTGCGATGTCGCGTTGCCCGGAGAACCTCCCGTCCCCGAGGTTCTCGTACCACGCGATCTTGTCGTCGCGGTGCGATGCGGAGAGCACATCGGCATCCCCGTCTCCGTCCACGTCCGCAGCATGCACTGCTAAGGCGCCGGCGGCTTCCAGCGTGATCGGATGCTGCGACGAGAAGTTGCCGCCGCCGAGATTCTCGTACCAGGCGATCTTCGAGTCGAAATCCGAGGCGGAGAGCACATCCGCGTCGCCGTCGCCATCGAGGTCGGCCGCATGTACCCAAACCGCGCCGTCGGCGTCCGTCGAGATGATCCGCTGCGTGGAGAACCTGCCCGCACCCTGATTCTCGTGCCACGCGATCTTGTCATCGTGCGGCGACGCCGAGAGCACGTCCGGGTCGCCGTCCCCGTCCAGATCGGCGGCGTGGACGGCTCGCGCACCGTTCGCGAGGGTCGTCAGAACGTTTTGGAGACCGAAGGCAACCCCTGGGGGGTTGGCCACGAACTCGATGGTCAGCGTGTAGCGCCCGGTCTCAACGGCGAACCCCCGCACTTCGACGTAGTACACGCCCGCCCTGACGGCCGCCTCGATCTCGAAGTTGGTCCCGGCGCCCGTGTCGTCGTCCTCGGCGAGTACCGTGCCGTCGGCATCCATCAGCGCACCCACCGTGTCCGTGTCGCCGCTGGTGAAAACCGTGAGCCGGCCGCCCGTCCCGAGGTCGATCCGGAACAGGTCACGGTCGCCGGGAGCTTCCAACGCCGCTGCGGCCGACCACGGCAGGGCCTCCACCGCCGTGGCGGTTTCCGCATCGTCGCCATGGTCGTCGGCGGTCCCCGGGGCGACCCCTGCGGCCACGAACTCGATGGACAGCGTGTAGGGTCCGATGCCGCCGCGGTTCCCGTCGTCCGTCACTGCGACGAAGTGCGGACCGGCCTCGATCTCGATCGCGAAATTCAGTCCCAAGCCCGCGTCGTGGTCGGCCGCCAGTCGCTCACCGTCGGCGTCTAGCAGGATGCCGTAGGTGTCCGTCGGCCCGTTCGAGCGCACGCGGAGCGTGCCTGCGCCGGTCGCGACGCGAAAGACGTCCCGGTCTCCCGCCGACTCCACGGTGCCGTGGGGGAACGCGGGCATTGCGGTCACCAGGGTCGCCCCCGGGGGCGCGTCCGCGTGGTCGTCGCCGTGCTCCGACAAGTTCTCGTACCAGGCGACCTCGTCGTCGTGGCGGGACACGAACGGCACGTCCGGGTCCCCGTCGCCGTCCAGATCCGCCATGTGCAGCGAACCCACGTCCCACGCGCCGGTCGCGATGGCGTACTGACCGGAGAACACGCCGCCGCCCAGGTTCTCGTGCCACGCAGTCCGGTCGTCCTCCCTCGCTACCGAGAGCACGCCCGCATCGCCGTCGCCATCGAGGTCCGTCGCGTGCACGGACGCGGCGCCTTCGGCATCGGTGGCGAGGACGTGCTGTGGTGCGAACGCGCCGCCTCCGATGTTCTCGTACCAGGTGATCGTTCCGTCGTGGGACGAGGCGGCAAGCACGTCCGGATCCCCGTCGCCGTCGAGATCCGCGGCGTGCACGGAGGCGGGCTCGTGGAGATCGGTCGCGATCAGCCGCTCGGGAGTGAAGGCGACCTCGGGAGGATCGGGCACGAACTCGACCCACAGCGTGTACGGCCCGGTCGCCTCGTCATCGGCGCCGCGCACCTCCACGTAGTACGTCCCGCTGTCCACGGTGGCTTCGATCTCGAAGTTCGGCGCCGCGCCGCGTTCACGTCCGTCAGCGTGCCGTACGAGTCGCTGTCCCCGGTGGTGTAGACCGTGAGCGTGCCGGGCCGATCGAACCGGATACGGAACATGTCGCGGTCGCCCTTCCGGTTCAGTTCGCCTGTCCCGGACCACGGCAAGCGGTCCGCGGCGGTGGCCGCTTCTCGCGAGTCGCCATGATCGTCCCCGACGTTGTTGATCCGCTCGAACACGAGGATGCCCTCGGGCGTGCTCACATACGCGCGGCGGCCGTCCCGGCTTGCGGCGAGCGCCCTCGGGTCGCCATGACGGGGCACCAGTTGGTTGTAGCGGTTGGGGAGCCAGCTAGCCACCGCGTCGCTGAGCGCCAGTTCGCCGCTCCGCCACTCGAGGACGTACGAGCCGCCATAGGTGCAGAAGGCATCGGCGGCCGGACTAGCGGCGCGCGCGGCGGCGAAGTAGCACTGCGGGCCGCTCCAGGAACGCTGCCCGTGGCAGCTCAGCGAACGTGTCGAGCAATACAGGGCGGGCTGGATCGCCAACATCCACCACGGCCGTCCCGCCGCCGCCCCACGTGAACACCCGGCCCTGGGTGACGGCGATGCCCTGTTCGGCATTCGGCAAGGCCAAGGCCTCGATGTCCGCCAGTGCGCCCGACGCCTCGCGTTCGAGCACCACCAGCCGGCCGTAGCCTACGCCGTAGACGTGTTCGCCGTCGTCGGCAACGGCGTCGTCGATGCCATAGTCAATCCTCGTCTGAACATGAGGGAGTTGCGCTGTGGCGTTTTTTTCTCGGGCGCGTGATCCTTGCCCGCGACTGGAACCGGCGACGGCGGTGGTGGAACGGGTGCGGCGGCTCCGGGAGGCGCCGTCGAGAGTCGGTTTGGGGGCGCGCAAGTGAGAACGGTTCGCATTTGGGCGCCGACCCGCGCGCCACCAGGTAGAGGAACGACCCGGCCGGATCCGAAAAGATGTGGTGTTGGCCACGGGAGCACGCCGCATCGCCGACGACCGGAACGTCTTCCGGTGTAACGACCCCTTCGGGATCGGCATCCGCAGGGACGTAGGCTCGCACGGAGCAGCCGTCGAAGGCGAGCAGCCTGTCACACGGCGCGTCCCAGAACACGTGCGGGTCGCCCGGGTCGCCCTGCTCGTCGTCCACGACGATCGGCCACAACGTAGCGAACTCGAGGGAACCGTCGTCCACCGAGCGGTCGAATACTGCCACCCCGCGGGCGAGACCGCATAGAGTGCCCGTCCCAACTCCGAAAGAGCCAACGAGCCGACATCCGCGACTTCGACGGCCTCCGCGTCCTCGTGCCGGTATCGTTCCGCCGTCCGGCCCGCGTAGCGCAGCCACGCGGGGGCCTCGCTCGCTTCCCATCGTAAGGTAAACGCCCGCCCCTCCGCGTCGCTCAGCGTGCCCACCCAAACGGCGAACCGCTCGCCGGCCACCTGCGCGTGCACGAGCACCGCGACGCCCTGGCCAGGGTCCGACTCGCTGGAGGCGACCATCTCTAGTTCGCCCGGCGCGGCACGCCGGCGCGATAGGCGGAGAGGGTGAGCGGCGACCCGGCGTCCTCGATCCAGAACCGGTTCCACCCAGCGGCCGGTGCCTCGAACGACCACCAGAGTGACGAATGTCCGACGTCCCAGATGCGCTCGTCGCGGCCGGCCGTGGCGAAGCGGTTCGAGCTCTGCAGCGTGCCCGCCGCGCCCCGCAGGAATGCGGCCCGGGACCAAGTGTCATTCGACGGGGTGAGCCCCACACGACGTTGCCGGCGGCGCCCAGATCCGTGAACGTGGCAGTGCCCGGAGCAGCCCCTGCAGCCAACAGGTACGGCTGGCCCGCTTCGGCGCTGAAGGAGAACTCGCCGGTCTGGCCCGCGTTGGAGCCGACGAACTCGAGGTTCGCGAGCTTCCCGCCCCTGAAGGCCGCCAGTCTCATGCGATCGCTGTTCAGCCGCCAGGTGTACTGCGCGCTCTCCGGCGCGATCCTCGGGCAACCGCCGCGCGTCCTCCACCAGGTCGTTGCCTGTCTCGCCCGGGCCCGCCCGCGACCACGACATTTCGAAGTCGGCGCCCGCCACTTCGGCCTCCGGTGCGGCAACCGCGATCCGGCATGCGTCCCCCGCCCGGGCGGGAAAGCGAATTGCGGCTTCCGGATATCCCGAGACCAGCCGGAGGTCGCCCACGCTCCCGCCGTCCTGGAAGGCGAGCACTTTCAGGTGACCGGCCGTGCTGCGGAACTCGTGCCAGCCGTCCGCCGGCGCCGTCCACGAGTACCATACGGTCGCGGCGAGCGCGCCGAAGAACTCGCCGGGCTGCAGGGTCACGCCGGCGTTGGTGCCCGTCACTTGTCCCTGGCCACCGTCGAGGACGACCGCCGCGTCGAAGGCGTCGTTGTCGGGCGCACCTCCTTCCCGCCAACTCAGTAAGAAGGGCGCCGCGCGGGCTTCGCCGGCGACGCGGAGGACGTACTCCGTCCCCCGTTCCGCCAGGAACGATGCGCCCCATGGCGCGCCGGCGACCGGGCGCAAGGCCGCGACGCTCTCGCCCCGGTAGACGTCGAGCCGCATCTCGAAGTCGGAGAGGCTGCGGCCACCGATCCCGTAGCTCCGCCGTTCAGAACGACCGAACGCCGCGTCCGGCGTCACGGTGAAGTGGATCGGACCGTCCGCGTCCCCCGTGTAGCGGTACCACACCGACGCGACCGGGCGTTCGCTCCCCGGCTCCAAGGACGGTTCGCCGGGCTCCGTACTCGCGAGCAGGAGGTTCCCCTCGACCGCATCTTCCAGTTCCGCCGCGTCGGAGAAGTCGTCGTTCTCGGGCGTCCGGAAGGCGGCGTGCGGCACGGCCTCCCCGGCGAACACAACCGTGGTGTCCGCGCGGCGGCGTTCCATCCCGTGACCGTGAAGTGCAGGCTGGCGTTCCCCGCCGCGGCCAGACCGCGGAGGCGCACCGTCCGGGTCCTCCCCGCCTGGATCTCGCCGAGCGTCAGGAACGGCCCGAGACGGACTGCGCCGCTCCCGCCCGGGAAATCGTCCTCTCGCAGTTCCTCGTAGGTCGCCACCTCCAGGTAACACGGGTCGCCGTCCGCGGTGCGGCAGTCCATCGCCAAGCGCGTCCCGGCGGCGACGTAGCCGTCGGTGGAAACCGTGAGCGTCACCTCGCCGCCCGGCCCCACGGTTTCCCGGTCCGCGACGATGGAGAGTTTCGATGTGGAAGGCCCCCGGATGATCGTGTAGGCGAGCGCGGCGCGCGGACGCTCACCGGAGATCCGCTCCGCCACCACCCTCGCGCGCCAGCGCCCGGGTTGCGGATCGCTGACGATCACCCACTCCACGTTGTCCCGGCGCGATCGGGAGGACCGTTCCCCGCATCGGGCCCCGCGGCAGTCCCCGCCGGCGTCCAGCCAGAGGTCGAGGTCGTTCAACACCGTGTTGTCGATGACGTCGGCAGGCATTTCGTCCCAGGTCAGTACGACGTCGAGGCGGCTCGCTCCGGTGGGCACCCAGAAGTCGAGGGTCTGGTACTGGTCTTCATCGAGCCGGATGTCATAGCGGCCGCTCCGACCGCCACCCGTCGCGCCGGCGGCGGTCGAACACGACGGTCGTGCCGGACACCTTGCCGAGACCGTACCCGTCGTGCAGCGGCCCCGGGCCGTCCGTGTCGTCGGAGGGGTACGCGCTCCCGGCGTCCAGCCAGGCGTCCGGCCTGATCGCGCTCGACATCAGGCGCGCCCGGACCAGCGCCGGCCTCCAGAGCAGGTCAGGCTGGGCGTCCATCGCCAGAGCTGCGACACCCGCCACCGACGGCGACGACATGCTGGTGCCGCTCAGGCTGACGTACCCGCCCCGGCTGCCCTGGCCCCGGGGCCGAGACCACGCGGACGCCCGTCCCGACCACCAGCGGCGCGAGACGCCCGTCGGCGGTGGGTCCGTAGCTGCTGAAGCTGACAAGCTCGCCGGTGTCCCAGGCGGCCCCCACGGACAGCGAGTTCTTCGCGGCGGCGTAGTTGGAGAAGCCGGCCCTGCCGGCGTTCGAGTTCGCAACCACGTAGAGCTGGCGCACGTTCCACACGACGGCGTCGAGCTTGCGCCCGGCCGCCTCGCGGCCGTCCCACGTGAGCCGCGTGCCGGACAGGCTCATGTTCACGATCGGTGGTTTCACCGCGTCGCCGGTCCAGCCGGCCGCCTCGCATGACGACGGCTCCGAGAGGAAGTCCATGCCGCCGAAGATCGCGAAGGCAGAGCCAAAGCCCTTCGAGGCAGGGCTTTCCCACGCTAGGTTGAGCACGATTCGTGGTGTGCGGCGCATTATGTCGCCGGGCACTGACTTTCCCGCGCTGGATGTGCGACAAGGTGGGGATGGGCTTGCAGAGGCGCATGCGCGCGCACCCGGTTGTCGCGGAGGAGCCTGCGGGGTTCCGGCTGTCGGAGGTCGAGGTGCGGTTGGCGACGTCGGCGGAGCGGTCGCTGTGGGACGCGCTGATGGACGCGCGCCACCATCTGGGTTTCCGGCGGTTCGCGGCGCACGCCGGGCTGCGCCACGTGGCGGAGTGGCGCGGCCGGTGGCTGGCGCTGGCGGGGTGGCAGGGCGGGGCGTACAAGTGCCGTCCGCGCGACCGCTGGGTGGGCTGGGGCCTTGAGCGGCAGTTCGAGCGGCTGGGGCTGGTCGCGAACAACACGCGGCTGCTGGTGATGGCGGCGCCGGGGGCGCTGCCGAATCTGGCGTCGCACTTCCTGTCGGCGATGACGCGGCGGCTGTGCGCGGACTGGCTGGCGGCGCACGGGCGCGGCGTGGTGCTGGCGGAGGCCTTCTGCGACCCGCGGTGGTTCGACGGCGGCGCGTACCGGGCGGCGGGGTGGCTGGCGCTCGGCGGCACGCGCGGGTACGCGCGCTCGAACGGCCGCCACACGGAGCCGCACGGGAAGCCGAAGGTGATGCTGGTGCGGCCGCTTCGGCGCGACGCGAGGCGCCTGCTGTCGCGGGAGGCGCCGCTGCCGGCGGCGGTGGCGCCGCCGTCCGGCCCCGAGCTGGCGGAGCGCGACCCGGCGGCCATGCGGTCGTTGTACGACGAGCTGGCGGCGCTGCCGGACCACCGCCGGGCGCAGGGGCGCAAGCACACGGTGGCGTGCGTGCTGTCGGTGCACCTCCTCGCCACGATGGCCAACATGCGGGGCTGCCTGGCCGCCGAGCAGTTCGCGCGCGCGCTGTCGCAGGAGCAACTCGCGGCCATCGGCGCGTGGCGCAACCCCGGCAGCGGAATGCGCGAGCCGGTCGCCAAGTCCACCATCCACCGGGTCGTGCAGTCCGTCGACCCGGACGCCCTCGAGGCGGTGCTGAACCGCTTCGCCGCGCCCAGGCTGCCGCTCGCCCGGGCGCTGGCGGCGGACGGCAAGCGCATCCGCGGCGCCAACCGCAACGGCGCCGGGCGCCACGAGACCGTGGCGCTGGTCGACCACGCCACCGGGGCGCCCGTCGCCTCGCTCGGCTTCGGCGACGAGGGCGGCGGGCGGGCGGCCCTGCGCGATCTGCTGGAGCGCACCGACATCCGCGGCCGCACGCTCACCCTCGACGCGCCGCACACCGTGCGCGACACCGCCACGAGGGTGACGAACACGGGTACCACCTCGTGCGCCGGCATGCCGCGCCCCTCCTCGGCGACGCTGCCGGCAGCTTGGCCGATGGGGGCGGCGCGCCGATGCCCGCGACCTCGGGCAGTGCAGCGATGGCGCGAAGCCGTTCGGGATCTCTCGGCAGCCCGGCCCGAAAGAACGTCTCCGCCTGCCCCTCGATCCGTACGCCGAGTTGCGTCAGCGCGGCAACGGCTTCTCCAGCCGGGCGCCCGGCCTGCAGCCGCACCCAGCCGAACGACCAGTCGCGGCCCGCCGCGTCGGCGTTCGCCGCCAGCACTGCCAGCGCGTCGGGCGATCCAAGCCACGGCGGGGAATCCGCGGGCGTCGGACAGCGTCTCCCAGCGTTCCCGCAGGAACGCGAAGAACGCCCGCTGGTGCGCGGCCAGCTCGTCCAGGCAGCGGTACAGCGTGTCGTCGCCGACCACCGCCACCGGGCTGCCCAGCAAGTCCGCCATGGCGCTGTGCTGGTACCAGTGCCGGTGCGGCCGCCACTCGCCGCCCGGATCGATCAACCGGTGGCACACCAGCGTCTTCAGCACGTCCAGCCAACGCGTGCCCTGCCGGCTCGGCGGCAACCGCGGTCCCCGGAACCGGTCCAGCTCCAGACGCTCCCACAGCGTCGGCGCCAGCCAGCACGCCCCCCATTGCCGCGGCCGGTGCAGGCTCAGGTCCCTCACCCTGACCCGCACCACCTCGCAGTCCAGTTCCGGCGCCTCCCGGTCCGCCGCGAACAGCGCCATCGACGCCGGTCCCGCCTCGTCGCCCAGCACCTCGATCGACCGGCACCACGCCGCACGCTGGCTGTCGTTGATCTCGCCGAGGTGCGGCACCTGCCGCCGCACCGCCCGGCCGTCCCGGTTGCGGCAGTTCTCCACCACGCTCCAGTAGACGTGCTCCTTGCCGTCCTTGAAGCGTCTCCCGGACCGCACGAACATGGCGCCACAGCCTGCCCCTATCCCGCGCCAAATCAAGGGGCAAGGTCGGCGCTACACCCGCTTCCCGGTCGCCACCCTCAATGAAAACAGCCGCTTGCGCGGCCGACTCGGCCGGAAACCCTCGAAATCAGACGGAATCCCGGGCGAGTTGCGGAAGTCGGGCTAGTCCCGGTAGGACGCAATGTCCCTATCAAAACAGATAGGTTTGGCGACCCGGGGGGCTCTCGAGCCCGGCGACCAGCAGCTCAGCGCGTCCGCGGTTCGGGCTTTTCCGGGACATACTGTCCCGACCGTAGCGTGAGCCCGAGTGACGCTACCCGGCCGGTTCGGCCGGCAGGTAGCCGATGTCCGCGTTGTTGCCCTCGCCGCCCGGCTGCGCGTCCGCGCCGAGGGAGTAGAGCGCGTAGCCCTGGAGGTTGTCCGCCGGGAACTCGTACCGGTACGGCGTGCGCCACGGGTCGAGGGGCAGTTCGTCGTCGAGGTACGGGCCGTTCCAGTAGTCCGCGGCGTCCGCCGGTGGGGCCATCAGCGCGGCGAGTCCCTCGGAGGTCGAGGGGAAGTTGCCGACGTCGAGGGCGTAGGTCATCAGCGCGCCCTTCAGCATCTTGACCTGCGTGTCGGCCGTGCGCACCTTGGAACTCTCGACGGTGCCGAGCAGGCGCGGTCCGACGAGACCCGCGAGGAGCCCGATGATCACCAGCACGACCATCAACTCGATGAGGTTGAAGCCGCGCTGCTTCCGGCGCTTGCTCCGCGTGTTTTGGCGGCGCTTGGCGGTGCCGGTCGGGCGCGGCGGCGTGGGGCACTCAGAGCACAAGTTCATTGACGCTCGTAATCGCCAGTATCAGGCCGATCATGATCGTGCCGAGCACCCCGCCGATCGCCAGCACCGCGAGCGGCTCGATGAACGTCAGCACGCGCTTCATGCGCCGCGTGCCGTTCTCCTCGTAGAGCACCGCCAGCGCGCGCATCATCTCGGCGAGCTGGCCGGAGCGCTCGCCGACACGGATGAGATTGTAGCCCGTCGGGGTGAGGGCGTCCTGCTTCTCCAGCGCCTCGGACAGGGGCGTGCCGGCGCGTACCTCGTTCACGGCGCGGTCCAGAAGCACCTTGCGGCGCGAGATGCGCACGCCGCGGGACGCGAGGCCGAGGGCGTCCATGAGTTCGACGCGGCTCGCGAGCATTGCGCCCATCACGGACGCCCATTTCGCGGTGTCCACCTCGGACAGCCAGTCGCGCAGCAGCGGCAGCGCGCCCGCGAAGTCCATCAGGCGCTGGCGCACCGCCCGGCGGCGGAACAGCATCGTCCCGATCGCGGCCGCGGCGACGACGGAACCGACCAGGAGCCACGTGTTGGCGTTGAACCAGACGCCGGCGCGCAGCACGAACTCGGCGAGCAGCGGCAGGTCCTCCGCTTCCTCGAGGAGGTTCGAGAACTGGGGCACGACGAATACGAAGACGAACAGGACGGCGGTGATGCCGGCGACGACAAGGATCGCCGGGTAGGTCAGCGCGCCCCGGATGTCGGCGGCCACGCGCTGATCGTACTGCATCTGGTCGACGGCCTGACGCAGCGCCTGCGGCAGGCGGCCGCTCGCCTCGCCGGCCTCGACGAGCTGGTAGACGTAGTCCGGTAGCGGCAGGCCGCTCGCGGCCAACGCGTCGAGGAAGCGCTCGCCGCGCATGAGGTGCCGGCCCATGACCTCGAAGGCGGCGACGAGGGACGGATGATGGCTGCCCCGGCTCTGGGCGAGGACGGCGTCGCCGAGGGACACGCCGGATCCGAGGAGCGTTGCGAGTTCGTGGAAGGCGACGACGACATCGGCGCCCCGGAGGCGACGACGTCCGAGGTTCCGTGCGGTCCCGCGGCTTTCGCTGACGTCGACGACCGTGTGTCCCGCCGCCGCGAGCCGCCGCACCACGTCCGACGGGGACTCCGCCTCGAGCTGTCCTTTCGAGGACTGGCCGTTGGCGTCGACGACTTCGTATTCGTACGCCGGCATCCGAAGCGGGTTTCCCGCGGCTACGCCGACGCGCTGTCGGCGAGCGTCAGCCGGGACACTTCCTCCACCGTGGTCCTGCCCTGCGAGGCCTTGATGAGGCCGTCCTGCAGGAGTGTCCGATGGCCCTGGCGCTCATGGGCGACGCGTTTCAAGTCGTTCAGGTTGGCGCCGCCCACAATCATGTTCTGCAGTTCGTCCGACATCGGCACGAGTTCGTAGATACCCATGCGGCCGCGGTAGCCGGTGTGCTGGCAGGCGTCGCAGCCTTCGACCCGCACCCAGCGGTCGTCCACGAAATCGGTGCCCGAGCGCAGGTGGGCCAGATGGTCCTCCGCCAGCGCCGGCGGTGGGACGGGCACGGCGCAGTGTTCGCAGGCGCGGCGCACGAGCCGCTGGGCCTGCACGCCGCGGGTGGGGGCGGCGACCAGGAAGGGCTCGACGCCCATGTCGACCAGGCGCGTGAAGCTCGAGACGGCGTCGTTGGTGTGCACGGTGGACAGCACGACGTGGCCCGTCAGCGCCGAGCGAATGGCGATCTCGGCGGTTTCGAGGTCGCGGATCTCGCCGATCATGATGACGTCCGGGTCCTGGCGCAGGATCGCCCGCAGGGCGCGCGCGAAGGTGTAGCCGATCTCCGCGTGCGTCTGGATCTGGATGATGCTCGGCATCTGGATCTCGACCGGGTCCTCCACGGTGATGATCTTCTGGACGCCGTCGTCGAGCTCCTGCAGGGCGCTGGCGAGGGTCGTGGACTTGCCGGACCCGGTGGGTCCGGTGACGAGCACGATGCCGTTGCTCGTCCGGGCCCAGCCGCGGAACATCTCGAGGTGGTCGGGCTCCATGCCGAGGTTGACGAGGGTCAGGTCGTCGCGTTCCTTCTCCAGCAGGCGCAGCACGATGGACTCGCCGAACGCGCAGGGCACCGTGGAGACGCGGACGTCCATGTCCTTGCCTGAGATGCGCTCGGTGATGCGACCGTCCTGGGGCAGGCGGCGCTCGGCGATGTCGATGCCAGAGACCAGCTTGATCCTGGACGCCACGGCGGGGAAGCGTTCGATCGGCTGGGTGAGGCGCGTGTGCAGGACGCCGTCGACGCGCATGCGGACGGCGAAGTTCTCCTGCGCCGGCTCCACATGGATGTCCGACGCCTCGAGGTCGACGGCCTGGGAGAGCAGGTTGTTGACCAGTTCGATGACGGGGGCCTCCTCCGCCATCTCGCGCAGCTGTTTGGCGTTGTCCTCCGAGAAGAGGCTCTCGATGGCGCGTTCCTTGCGGACGAAGTCGAGCAGGCCGTCGATCTGGTGGTTGGCCGCGAGGTAGAAGGACACGGGGCGGCCCGGGTAGAAGTACGCGAGGGTCTCGAGCACGCCGTGGTCACGGATGTCGCGGGCGAGGCAGCGGAGTTGGCCGTCCCCTTCCTCCCAGAGGAGCGCGCTGTGGTCCAGGAACCAGTCGAGCTTGATCGGGGAGTCAGCGACGAAGCGGTAGACGGTGAGGTTGTCCGGGAGTTCCGCGGGCTCGCGCAGGTACTCCGCGCCTTGTTGCTCCGCCAGGGTCCTGAGGAGGATGTCCTCGGAGAGGGCGCCGGTCCGCACGAGCAGCGCGCCGAGCTTGCCGCCGACCGATTGCTGAATCTGGAGCGCGCGGGCGACGTCGTCCGCCTGCACGGCGTTGCGCTCGACGAGCAACTCGCCGAGCCGTTTGGCGGCGCGATGCGACCGACGCGGCGCCGAGTCCGGAGTTGTGGTTCCGGTCGCCCCGTCCTGCTCCCGCAGCCCCTGCTCCTGGTGGGCTTCGGCCATCGTGCTTGCATTCACCGCTGCGGCGGTTCCGACGCTTCGGCCCGCTATTTTCGCACACTCCCCGGATTCGGGGGTTCGCGCGGCGGAGGTGGTGCCCAGGGTGGGACTCGAACCCACACGTCCCTAAAGGACACAGGAACCTAAATCCTGCTTGTCTACCAGTTCCAACACCTGGGCGTCCTGCCGCTGCGCCCATTGTACGGGTTCGGGACACACGCGAACCGACTCCGGGAAGGCTCGTACGCAGGTTGGTTTCGAGTTCCGGACACACGTGGTTCGAGTTCCGGACACACGCGCGATCCAGCGAGCAACTCGGTTGGGTGCCTCCGACGCGCCCGTCTCAGCGGCGACGATGTCTTCGAGAAGACGGACATACGCAACAAGCGTCACGTTTAGCAGCGTCCCTGTCGCACCCCGGGTATCGCGCAGGCTCGACACCACCGGCCCAACGTACTCGGCGAGGGCCACTGCATCGTTCTCGCGCAACCGCTCCGCAACCGAGGTGTCCCGACACTGGATCAGTCTTCGCACCTGGCGGGCCCGCACCGGGTTAAGGTCCACGTACACCATGGCGGCGAGCAACGCTTCCTCGCTGAGCAACGCCCCGGAATAGAACCGCTGCTCAAAGAAATGCCCTTCGCATTCATCCTCCAGATTGGCGCGACGGGCGATCGGCTGCTTGAGGTGTTTCATGAAGGCCGACAGCGACCCGAGCGTCCGTCGCAGGTGCTCAAGACGGTCGGGATCATCGAGCAGGAGCGCGCGCTTCTCCACCTTGCGCGCTTCCACTACCTGCCCGTGCTCGACCGGTGGAAACGCCTCCACCCAGCGCTCAGCCACCTCCTCGTCGGACCACGATTCGCAGGCTTTCGGATCGTAGTGGACCACGACGTGGAAGTGGTTGCTCATCACGGCGAACGCGTAGATCTCCACGGCGAAAGAACGGGCGAGCAACTTCATTCGATCCACCAGCCACGCCTTGCGGTGCGAGTAGTCCCGGCCGCCCACGAGGTCGTACCCGCACAACCGGGACCGCCGCACGCATCGCGAGGCCAGGTGGTAGCAGCAGGCATTCTCCTGATCGACCAACTTGTGGCGCGGGGTCGCCATGGGGCCGAGAATGCTGCCGCGGGGCCCGTCGAAAAACCGGACAACGACCCCATCGTCGGTGCGAGATCCGCCAGACAAAGCGTAGGACGAGGCTACTCGGTTGTAGGACGCGATTCGCGTGTGTCCCAGTTTGCTTGCTCGGTTTGCTAAGGTGCCCTGATCTGGCCGCGTGTGTCCCCATCTGGTGGAGAGAGTTCGTGTGTCCAAGCTGAGCGCGGATCGACTCGATGCCTTTGAGGTTTTCCTCTCCATACGGCGACACCTGCGCGAGCGGCGGCCGATGTCGGTCATCCGACTCGGCGACGGCGAGGGGGCCGTGCTGGGCTACCCGACGATCACAAGCCGCAAGCATGTGAATCGATCGCTGCGCATCTGGCTTCGGACCATCGACGTACCGGACCCCGACGTGCGCAGGCTCGCGGAGGAACTCAAGCTCGCGATCCGGAACGCCGACATCCTGGGCGTCCCCCGACAGGCACAGATTGCGTCAGGCATGCACCTCTGGCGGGCGGTCGTAGACGCCCTCGAAACCTTCGCCCTGGTTCGTCCCGGGGCCGCGCTGACCCACACGGCCCTGCATCGCCTGCTGCAACACGCCCTCCTCTACCGCCCGCTTCTGGAAGGGGCCGATTTCGTCGGAGTGATCTCATGCCGCCGAGTGATGGACGCGCTCAGGGAGGTCTTCGGCGTCGCGGAGGTGCATTGGCATGGCGTGCAGGGGGAACTCGAGGACACGGGCGACATCGAGACCCCCCACTTTCCCGACGGCTTCGAGGAGTTGCGCGAGACGTTGCACGTACCCTACCCGGGCGCCCTGTTCCTCGTGGGCGCGGGAGTCTTCGGCAAGATCTATTGCCACTGGATCAAGCAACGCGGCGGCATCGCGGTCGACATCGGCTCGATCTTCGACTCGTGGGCCGGCGAGGGCCGCGTCGGCCACCCGGTGCGGTCGCTCGATGAGTACTGGCGACACCCGCGCATCACCCGCGAGCAGGCGGTCGAGCGGTACAACGCGCTAGCCGACCGGTTCGACCTCGATGTCCCCGCCGGCGACCTGAACGCGCCGTACTTCCACGACCTGCCGCCCGCCTGGTAGCCACGCGCGTTGGCAAGAAACCAATCCCGGAATACCCTTGTCCCACCCGCCGCCCGGGTGGTGAAACAGGTAGACACAAGGGACTTAAAATCCCTCGGAGGCGACTCCGTGCCGGTTCGATTCCGGCCCCGGGCACCAGGATCCCGTAGGATCCTGGCCCCAAGTCGCGGCGGTTAGAAGCGCAGTTCCCCGCGCAACTCGACCACTCCCGCCATCGAGTCATCGAAGAAGTGGTACGTCTGGCCAGCGCTCACTTCCACGCTCAGGAACCTCACCAGGTTGCCGCCCGCCTCGAAACGCGCGCCCACGCGCGCGCCCCGCCGGTACGCGGACGCGAGGTCCACCTTCGCGAACGGGGTCAGCAACCCAGGCAGCCCGGTGTCCGACAGCCCGTAGCCGACCGTGGCGTCCCAACCCCAATCGTCGACCTGGGCGCGGCGGGTCCGCCGTACGTAGTCGTAATCGATACCCGACATCATCCCCGCCATCCCGAAGTCCTCGCCCAGCCGTGAGGACAGGGCGACGCTCAGGCCACTGCCGTCGGACTCCGGTCGCAGCATCGCGGAAATGCTGAAGGCGCTCTCTTCCACGTCTTCCCCGGAGTGGCTCGCCAGGAACCGGCCGGCCAACTCAAGGCTGAGGCGGCCCGCGGTGTTGAAACGCACGCCGGCGCTGATTTCCGCCCCGCTCCCGGTCTCCCCGTCACCCGAGTCGTTCCGGGCGCCCAACTGTCCGAACAGGACGAGACGACTGCCATCGTCCATGGTCACGGTACGCTTGCCCTCGACCCCCGCGCGCACGCGGCGCACGTCGACTTCGGTGTTCGTGATGGCGCCGGTGATACCGTCGGTATCCATCGTCAGCGTGGCGACATCGCCCAGCAGCGTGATGGACCACCCTTCTCCCGACGAGACAACACGGCTTGCGCCGGCCGTCACCATCGACATGGTGAGGTCCGCCTCGCTGGTCCGCGCCACGACGCTACGCCGGCTCTCGAGGTCCCCGGAACCGAAGCCGAGCACGGCCCAGAGTTCCGTGCACTGGTCCACATCCCATTTGACGTACGGGAAGACGCTCATCATCTCGGTGGATAGCGTGCCCGTACCGCTGGCGGCACTGCTGGCGAACCGGTAGTCGACGTCCCCGTCGCTCTGCGACGCCGCGACCCCGATGAGCCAGTCGTCGGCGACCGTCATGTCGGCCCCGATGTAGATGGACCTCAGGTCACCGTCCAGGCCATCGCCGTCGAAGGACTGCAGATCGGCGTGGCCCCACAGCGAGAATTCGCCGACGGCACCGCCTCCGCTCGCGCTTGCCGCGAGTGGCAGCAGGAAACTCTGCCCGGACATCGGGCCATACATGCCAGACCCCGCCGGGTGACGGCGCAGCGTGTCCGCCCAGCCGTTGCCGTTCCACCCGTTCCAGTCCTTGCCACTCCAGCCGGACCCGTTCCAAACCGCACCATGCGACCCGACGCCGCCCAAGCCGCTGGTCCCTCCCTGGAAGCCGCCCAGTGTCTCGAAATGCGTCGCGCCACCAGTGACGCCCGCAAACGAGGAAGGCTCGGCGGGCATCGCAGTCCCGACACCCCGGAACCGGGCACTGAACGCGGACTGCACGCTGGAGAGCGTCGCCTGTCCGATCGCCGCCAGGCTGCGTTCGATCGCGTCCGCCTCCGCCGTGGAGGTGGCCACCGTCGCGGTGAAGCTCATCGAAACCGAGCCTTCCGTGTTACTGGCGGTGACGTTCACCGTCGCCGCACCCTCGATCGCCGGCGTGACCGTGAGATGCGTACCGGCGAGCGACACGTTCACGGCCACGTCCGTGGTGCCCGCTCCAAAGACCAACGCCGTGCCGCTGAAGGCTGGCGCGAGGTCGACGACCGCAGGCGCCCCGCCCGCGACCAGGGAAATGTCAGGAAGCGCACCAACGGTGCCCGGCGGCACGTCGCGCACATTGACTTCGAAGGATTGCATCGCGCTGCCGGCGGTGTTCATGGCCGTGACGGTCACGCTCGCCGGTCCGGCGGCGACGCCCGTCACCGTCAGCGACGTACCTTCGAGGGAAACCGTTGCCATCGCCTCGGACGACGACATGGCCGAGTATTGAAGCGCCGTCCCGGTGAAGGCGCCGCCAAGCTCCATGCTCATCGAGTCGCCGACATGCACCTCGATGTCAGACAGCATCTCCGCAACGGCCGGCGGTACGTCTTCCACCGTGACCGCCAGGTCCTGGGACGCGCTTCCCGCCGTATTCGTGGCGGTGACGGTCACCGTGACCGAACCCGCCACCAGGCCGGTGACGGTCAGCATCGTGCCGTCCACCGACGCGGTCGCCATCTCCTCCGAGGAGGACATCGCCGAATAGCTCAAGGCGGTACCGGAGAACGCAGCGGAGAGATCCACCGTCTCCATCATGCCCACTTGCACTGAAATCGCCTCGAGCGGCTCAGCAACGGCCGGCGGCACGTCCTCGACGGTCACCATCATGTCCTGAGAGGCGCTTCCGGCCGTATTGGTCGCGGTGACCGTCACTGTCACGGGACCTGCAACGAGCGCGGTCACCGTCAGCATCGTGCCGTCCACCGACACCGTCGCCATCTCGTCCGACGACGACATTGCCGAGTACTCCAGGTTCGTCCCGGAGAACGCTCCGACCAGATCGACGGTCTCCATCGTGCCGACCTGCAACGTCACGGCCGGAAGCGGTTCGGCAACCGCCGGCGGCACATCCATCACGGTGACCATCAGGTCCCGCGACGCCTCACCCGCGGTGTTCGTCGCCGTCACGGTCACGGTCGCGGGCCCGGCCAAATGGCCGGCTATCGTCAACGTCGCGCCGTCCACCGACACCGTCGCCATGTCCTCGGCCGAAGACATCGCCGAGTACTCCAGGTTCGTGCCGGAGAACGCTCCGGCCAGATCGACCGTCACCGTGTCGTCCGCATAGACGGACACGGGTTCGAGCGGCTCGGCGACCGCTGGCGGCACGTCCATCACGGTGACCATGACCTCCTGCGCGGCGCTGCCCTCGTTGTTCATCGCCGTCACGGTCACGGCCGCTTCACCGGCCAGACTGCCGGTGATCGACAGCATCGTCCCGTCCGCCGAAACCTCCGCCACCGCCGCGGACGACGATATCGCCGAGTACTGCAATGCCGTGCCCGAGAAGGCGCCGTCAAGATCCACCATCACCGTGGTGTCCGCATACATAGACACCGGCTCCAGTGGCGCCGCCACCGCGGGCGGGATGTCCCGAACCATCAATTCGAACATGCGTTCGGTGCTGCCCGAGGCATTGCTGGCGACTACCGTCACGGTGACCGGCCCATGCGCTACGCCCTCGAGCGTTAACGTCGTCTGCCAGGGCCCTTCCTCCGGCAGCGAACGTTCGACCGCCGCCGTGGCGTGTCCTTCCGGCGAGAGCGTTGCCGTCGTTTCCAGCACGAGGCCGGTGAAGGCGTCGGTCAAATCGACGGTGAGCGACTCGGTGACGCGCACTTCCATGTCTGGCAACGCACCCCCAATGCCCGGCGGCGGGTAGCTCACCGACACCTGGAACGTCTGGGTCGTCGTCCCGGCCCCGTTGCTCGCGCCGACCGTGATCGTCGCGGTGCCGGCGCCAACCGGGATGACACGCACGCGAAAGCCTTGCAGGACCACCCGCGCGACGCTGGGGTCGGACGACTCCGCGATGCACTCCTCGTGGCGTCCCCCGAAGTAGTCCTCCAGGTGGATCCGGTAGGGCTCGTAGCCCACGCGCAACTCCTGGTCCGGAACCGGCGCCTCGATGGTGGGCGGACTACCCTGGGCCGCGGCGTTCAACGCACCCAAAGACAGGAATGCCGCCGCTACGAAACCCAGCGTGCCGGAGAGGCCGCCGAGTCGGAACCAAAGGGAAGGTGTGTACATGGCGGGTTGTGCGGTCATCGCGCCTCCCAAAGGTGGTATGTCCTGTGGATCGACGCGCCTGCCCGCTACTGCTGGCCAAGGCCGAGAATCGTCGATCCGTTGTTGTTCTCGTGCTCGCGGAGTACGCCGGAGACGCGGGCAGCCCCTGCTCCCCGCGTCAAAACGCCCCCGGAACGCCTCGTATCTGAGCCTGCCGACGGATTGTAACAGCGTTTTCGCCACGTGCTATTGGTAGAGTTGTCCAACGCTATGTGAAGCGTTCGGTTCGGACGATCATTCGGAGGATGATCGTGACGCTACGGACCGAACGGCTCCACTCGATGGAGCAGATCAGGGACTTTCTGAACGGCAATGGGGCAGTGGACTTCAGGCCGCTGGACCGGGAGGAGGCGTACGGGTTCGTGCGCCGCACGCTGGTGCGTCCGGACTACGATGCGCCGGCCAGCTCTGCGGCCCCGCGGCGTGCGCGGTGCCGCGCCGGGAGTACGAGGTGTTCGGCGATGCGCGCTTCGAGCGCCTGGCGCGCCTGTCCCCGTCACACCTGTACAACCTGCGGCGGTCGCAGACCCACCGCACGCGGCGCACGACCTTCCGGCACACGCGGCCGACGACGGTGCGGATCGGCGAACGGCGGCGGCCGGCGCCCGGCGGCAAGCCCGGCCACATGCGCGTGGACACGGTGCACCAGGGTGACCGCAACGGCGTCAAGGGCGTCCACCACATCAACCTGATCGACGAGGTCACCGAGTTCGAGCACCTCGGCGCCGTGGCCGCGATCGCCGAGGCGTTCCCGGTGCCGATCCTCGAAGAGATGCTCGTCGCCCTGCCGTTCGTCGTCTTGGGCTTCCACGCCGACAACGGTTCCGAGCACGTCAACCACACGGTTGCCGCCATGCTCAACAAGCCGCACGTCCCGAACTTCACGAGGTCGCGCGCGCGACACTCCAACGACAACGCCCTGGTCGAGGGCAAGAACGCCAGCGTGGTGCGCAAGTGGTTCGGCCACGACCATATCCCGCGGCGCTTCGCACCCCAGGTCAACGCCTTCGCCAGGAACGTGCCGACACCGTATCTGAACCACCACCATCCCTGCCTGTTCGCCACCGAGGTCCGCGACGGCAAGGGAAGGTGCGCCGGCGTTACCGCCGCCGGGATGTCGCGACACCCCACGAGAAACCCAAGTCGCCGCCGCACGCCGAGCGCTTCCTCAAGCCCGGCGTGACCTTCGCCGAACTCGACAAGGTCGCCCTCGCGATGTCCGACCTTGAGGCGAACCGCCAGGCGAACCGCGCCCGCGACGACCTGCTCCGCACCGTCGCCCAAGCCAACGTCTCGGCGGCGTGACGCCCTCCCTCAAGGTCCCCGTTGCCCGAATCAAGGGCCGTGCTCGGCGCGCCGCCCGCCCGCCACGAAAGCGGGCGGCGCGCACCAGGCGTCGTCGCCCAGTTCACGGGAACCCACTCACCAACGTGCCCGCATGCGGCAGACCCGGGCATTGCCGCAAGCACTGCGCACCGCCCAAGAAGCCAACACACTCGCACGTCCGAACCGGCAGTCCGCGCTCCCCTGCGCCGGCGCCACGTTCAGGCTCATAACCTCATCGGAAAACGCGTTGGTGAGGCTATCGGTTCCCTGTCGCGCCGCGCGCAGGCGACCGCGTCAACTCGCGCCCGTCGTTCGCCCAAACGCCGACGCGACCGTCTCGACGGACACGACTCCCGCATCGACGTCGGCCGCCAGCGCTTCGGCCTCCCGCCCCCCCGGATCCCCGATCCCCCCACCCCCCGGCGTCTCCATCACCAGCGTCGCCCCGGCCGGCACCGTGTCCTTCCCTTTCGGCGGCAGCTCCGCACGCGTGTCCCCGTCCTTGAGGTACACCGCCCCCGGGCGCCCATCGTGCCCGCCGTCGCGCCCGCGCGCCGGATGTCGGACGCGGTCGAACATGCGCGACACCTCGAACGGCGCGCCCTGGGCGTGGGCGATCTCGATGACCTGCCCGAGGCCGCCGCGCAGCCGGCCCGGCCCGCCGGAGTCCGCCAGGTATTCCTTGCGCCAGACGATCAGGGGTGCGGTGACCTCGTTGATCTCGGTGGGCGTGGTGCGCACGCCGGACGGGAACGCGGTCGTCGAAAGGCCGTCCTTGCCGGGGCGGGCGCCGGTGCCCCCGTTGTAGATGGGGTTGGTGACGAAAGGGTCGCCGCGCACGTTGTCGCCGACGGCGGCGTGCGTCGTCGAGAGGAGCACGGGGTTCCAGATGCACGACGCGCCCTCCGCCGGAACGCGGTCCGGAATGACCTGCGCGAGGCAGCCCAGGACGACGTCCGGGAGCATCTGTCCGAGCGCGTGCCTGGCCGAGACGGCCGCGGGGCGCGGCGCGTTCAGGATGCAGCCTTCCGGGGCCGTCACCTGCACCGGCTCCAGCGAGCCGGCGTTGTTCGGCACGTCGCCGCCGATCACGCAGCGCACGCCGAAAGATGCGTAGGCGCGCGTGTAGTTCAGCGGCACGTTGATGCCGTGGCGGGACAGGCCCGAGGTGCCGTCGAAATCCACCGCGATCCGCTCGTCCTCGATGGTCAGCGCGCCGGCCATGTGCACCGGCGTGTCGTAGCCGTCGACGTCCATCGCGTAGCGCCAGACGCCGTTCGGCAGGGCCGCGATCTCCTGCGCCATGGCGCGGCGCGAGGTCGCGACGATGGACGCGCCCACCTCGTCGACGCCGTCGAGGCCGAAGTCGGCCAGCATGGCGAGGAGCTGTTCCGCGCCGGTCGCGTTGCAGGCCGTGAGCGAGTAGAGGTCGCCTTCGGCTACCAGCGGGTCGCGTACGTTGGCGCGGACGATCTCCATCAGGGTCGCGTTCAGTTCCCCGGCGCGGAACAGGTGCCCGATGGGGATGGCGATGCCCTCCTCGAACACCTCGTTCGCCTCCGGCCCGAAGCCGCGGCCGCCGACATCGGCGATGTGGCTGGTGCTCGCGAAGAGCGCGACCGGGCGTTCGCCCCGGAACACCGGGGTGACGACGGTGAAGTCGTTCAGGTGGCCGGTGGCGTCCCAGGGGTCGTTGGTCAGCAGCACGTCACCGGGGACGAGGGTGTCGAGGGGGTACTTCGCGAGGAACTTGCCCACGGACTCGGCCATGGCGTTGACGTGCCCGGGCGTGCCGGTGACGGCCTGCGCGAGCATGGCGCCGCGCGTGTCGAAGACGCCGGCGGAGAGGTCGCCGGCTTCGCGCACGACCGTCGAGAACGCCGTGCGCATCAGCGTGCGCGCCTGCTCCTCGACGATGGCGAGCAGGCGGTTCCAGACCAGTTGCGTGCGGATCGTCTCCCGGCCGCTTTCGGTCGTCATCGTTCGCTTCCCGTCTCGATGCGTTCCATCAGGATGTCGCCCCGGGGAGTTACCCGGGCGTGGAAGGCAGGGCTGACGACGGTGGTGGTCTGCGCCTCGACGATCAGGGAGGGGCCCTCGACCGCCGCGCCGGCAGCGAGCGACTCCCGGGCGAAGCGGCCCGCCGCGAGGCGCGCCCCGGTGCCTGGATCGTAGAGTTCCGTGGCCGCCGGCGCGCCGTCCGCCGCGGTCCCTTCGTTCGCGAGCACGGCTGTGGAAAGGGCCGACGGCGCCGCGCCGAGCGTGAGGGTCCAGCTCAGGACCTCGATGTCGAGATCCGGTATCACGCGTCCGTAGAGTGTTCGGTACGCAGCCTCGAAGGCGTTGTGGAGGGCTTCGCGTCCATGCTTGTCCGCCGCGCCCGCGGGCAGTTCGACGGCGATCTCGTAGCCCTGCCCCGCGTAGCGCATGTGGGCTCGGCGCGTCTCGGCTAGCAGCGCGTCGGTCGCGGCCTCGACAATCTCGCGTGCCTCTTGGCGCATCTCCGCCATCACGGCGTCGATCAGCCCGGCGTCGAACTCCGACAATCGCATGTAGCGGCTGCGGGCGACTTCGTAGGACACCGGCGCCGCGAGGAACCCGACCGCGGCGCCGACGCCCGCACCGGCGGGCACCACGATCCGGTCGAGGCCAAGCTTGTCGGCCAGCCGCACCGCGTGCAGCGGCGCCGCGCCGCCGTAGGCGATAAGCGTACGGTCGGCCAGGGATTTGCCCCACTCCGCCGCATGTGCGCGGGCGGCCGCGGCCATGTTCTCGTCGACCACCTCGCAGATGCCGAACGCCGCGGTCGCGGTGTCCATGCCGAGGAGGCGCCCCACGTCCGTCTCGACGGCACGCGCCGCGGCGGCTTCCTCGAGCCGCATCGTTCCGCCGGCGAAGCGCTCCGCGTCGAGCCGTCCCATGACGGTGTCGGCGTCGGTCACCGTGGCGCGCGTTCCCCCGCGCCCGTAGCAGGCCGGGCCGGGCTCGGAGCCGGCGCTCGCCGGTCCGACCTGGATGCGGTCGAGCTTGTCGACTTCCGCGATGGAGCCACCGCCCGCGCCGATCTCCACCATCTCGATGACCGGGATGCGCACCGGCAGGCCGCTGCCTTTCTTGAAGCGGTAGGCGCGGTCCACCTCGAAGGCGCGGGAGAGGAGCGGCGCGTGGTCGTCGATCAGGCAGATCTTCGCGGTGGTGCCGCCCATATCGAACGAGAGGACGCGGTCGAGGTCGAGGGCCTCCGCGAGGCGGCTCGCGAGGATGGCGCCGCCCGCGGGTCCCGACTCCACCAGGCGGATGGGGAAGCGCGCGGCGGTGTCGACGTCCGTCAGGCCGCCGCCGGAGGTCATCATGAGGAAGGGACAGCCGAAGCCGCGCTCTGCCAGGGTGTCCGACAGGTTTGTCAGGTAGCGCGCCATCAGGGGGCGGACGTAGGCGTTGGCGCAGGCCGTCGAGAGGCGTTCGAACTCGCGGATCTCCGGGCAGACTTCTGAGGCGAGGGTGACGGAAACGTCCGGCAGGCTTCCGGCGAGGAGCGCGCCTATGCGGCGTTCGTGGGCGGGGTTGGCATAGGCGTGGAGTAACCCGATGGCCACGCTGGTGACGCCCTCCTCCGTGAGGACGGGTACCAGCGCCCGCACCGCGTCTTCGTCCAGCGGCAGGAGGATCTCCCCGGCGGCGTTCATCCGCTCCGGCACGGTCAGGCGCAGGCGACGCGGCACCAGCGGCCGCGGCCGGTCGATGTCGATGTCGTACTGCTCGAAGCGGTTCTCGTGGGCCATCTCCAACGCGTCGCGATGGCCCTGCGTCGTGATGAGCGCCGTGACGGCGCCGCTGCGTTCGATAAGGGCGTTGGTGGCGAGGGTGGTGCCGTGCAGGATGAGGGAGACGTCGCCCGGGGCGCGGCGGGCGATGCGCATGACGCGCTCAAGGCCGTCCAGCACGGCTTCGGCGGGGTCCGCGTGGGTGGTGGGCACCTTGGTCGCGAAGCGTTCGTCGCCCGTGTCGAGCACCACGTCGGTGAACGTGCCGCCGATGTCGATGGCGACGCGGGCAGGGGGAGCAGACCGGGCAGCCATCAGCCGCGTGTCCCGCGAACTGGCCAGTCAGTCCTCGTCACGTCTCCGTTCACCGGTCGTCGCGCCGGACGACCGTCTCAACTCGTCGACAATGTGTTTGGCGAGCCGATCCTTGATTTCGCGGTGCCGGGGAACCGGCTGGGAGACTCCGGTCTCTGGATTTCGGTACCAATCATGCTTCGCTCCATGCCGCACGAGGACGCCGCCGCATTGCCTGATCTTCTTGAGCAGCGCGGTCCGCTTCACGCAACCGCCAGGTCGCCCACCCGACGGACTCCCGTCAGTCCTCCTCCAGTGAGCTCCGCATACAGGTCCTTGAGGTGTGCCTTCAGATCCGCGAGTGTGTCCCCCTGGGTCCAGTAGGACGGGAATTCCTGCAGGTAGCCAAGCCACGCACCGTCTTCTTCCCAATACACGAACTTCGTCGTCTGCACGCTGTCTCTCCTGGCCACCGAAGACGCCCACATCCACCGTTGCAGGACTTTACGCCATTCGACCGGTGCGCGCTAAGGAGCCTCGGCACTGGGCTCGCTGTCGTGGGAAATGTCGCACGCCGGTAGTATGGTCGCCAACGACACAGGGATGGAGCACGCATGAAGATCGGCATCTACGGAGGCAACGTCCGCCGCCGCGCGCCGCTCACGAGCCTCGTCGACGAGATCGTCCGCTTCGAGGAGGCCGGGTTCTCAAGCTACTGGACGCCCCAGGTGCCGACGTTCGACGCGCTGACGGTCCTCGCGCTCGCGGGGCAGCAGACGAGCCGGATCGAACTCGGCACGGCCGTCGTGCCGACCTACCCGCGCCATCCCAGCGCGCTCGCGCAGCAGGCGGCGACGGCGAACGCCCTGGCCGGCGGGCGCCTGGTGCTCGGTGTCGGGCCGTCGCACGCGCCGGGGATCGAGGCGCTCGGTCTGGCTTACGACCGCCCTGCCCTGCACATGCGGGAGTACGTCACGATCCTGCGCGCGCTGGCGAGCGAGGGACGGGTGGATTTCGAAGGGGAGATGTACCGCATGAAGACGGGCTTCGCCTGCCCCGATGCGTCGCCGTTCCCCATCGTTATCTCGGCGCTCGCGCCGCTGATGCTGAAGGCCGCCGGCGAAGTGGCGGACGGGACGGTGACCTGGATGGTGGGGCGCGAGACGATCGCGGGATCCACCGTGCCGCGCATCCGCGCCGCCGCCTCCGCCGCGGGCCGGCCCGAGCCGCGCGTCGTGGTCGGCCTGCCCGTGTGTGTCCACGACGACCGCGAGCAGGCGATCGCCCGTGCCGTCGGCATCTTCAAGGGGTACGGGATGCTGCCGAACTACCGCCGCCAGCTCGACGCGGAAGGCCTCGGCGAGGCTGGCGAGATCGCCGTGGTCGGTAGCGAGCAGCAGGTCACCGATCAGCTCCAGGCCTTCTTCGACGCCGGGGCGACCGAGGTGATCGCGAGCGTCTACCCCGCGGGCGACGACAGTCGGGGTTCCTTCGCGCGCACGCACGCGCTCCTCGAGAGTCTCCTCGACTGACGGACACACGGGACTTCCGGGTCGTCGGGCACGTCACCCGGGACCGCATCCGGATCGGGGACGAGGTCCGCCAGCAGCCGGGCGGCGCCGCCTGGTACGCGGGCCGTGCGTTGCGCAGTCTGGGCGAGACCCCGGCGGTCGTGACGAAGACCGCGCCGGCGGACCGGCAGGAGCTGCTGGACGGGTTCGGGCAGGCGGGCATCGAAGTGACCTGGCGGCCGAGCGCGGCGACCACGACGTTCGAGAACGCGTATCTCGATGCCCGCCTCGAGCAGCGCCGCCAGACGGTGGACGCGGTCGCGGACCCGTTCGACGTCGAAGACCTGGCGGAGTTGCGGGCGCGGATGCTGCTGCTCGGGCCGCTGACCGCGGCGGACATGCCAGTCCCGTTCCTGCACGCGGCGGCCGCGCGGGGCGCCGTCGGTCTCGACGCGCAGGGGATGGTGCGGCACGTGGCCAACGGGGGCATCGCGCACGGCCCGTGGCAGGATCGCGACGCCGGTCTCGCGGCAGTCGCGTTCCTGAAGGTCGACGAAGAAGAAGCGACGGTCCTGACCGGCGAGCGAGACCCGGAGCGCGCGGCGCTGCTGCTGGCGGACCGGCTCGGGCATCCGCCGCGCGAGGCGATCGTCTCGCGCGCGGGGCGCGGCGCCCTCATCTGCGCCGGCGGGCGCGTGCACCGGATCCCGGCGTTCCCGGTGGCGGAGCCGGTCGACGCCACCGGGCTCGGCGACACGTTCTTCGCGGCCTACCTGTGTCGGCGTCTCGCGGGGGACTACGCGACAGAAGCCGGCCGCTTCGCGGCGGCGACGGCGGCGCTGGCGTTGCTGCGGTTCGGTCCGTTCGCCGGCAGCGAGCAAGACGTGCGCGGGGTGCTTGGGGAGTCGGCGTAGCGCGGCGGGGCCCGCGTTGTCCACCGCCCGCCCACCGGCGCTCTGGTGTTCGAGGGGACCGCGCCCGTGGGCGGCCCGTGGACAACGCTCCCTGCTCAGTTCTCTTTGGTGCGGGCGCTGTTGGCAGTGATGCGGCGGCCGGTCGAGAATGGCGGTCGCCAACGGCCGCAATGGAACATCGCCCTATTCAATCCGGCAGCCGGACACGGCGTCCTGGCGATGGGCAGATTGCCCAGCGTCGGCATGGCGCTTTGAATAGGGCGATGTTGCGTAGCGAGGGTCGCGGCGACCTCTCGAGGGGAGCCATTGGTGATCCGTCGTCGCTGTTGACGGTCATCGCCGGCGTCTGGGCCCTCGGGGCAGTGCCGACGCTCGCAGCGGGACTGGTCGGATGGGATCCCGTGGGGCGTCTGGAGCCCAGCGGACGCGGCGGGCGCCTGCGCGCGCCGTGGGCGTGGTTCCTGTTCGAACTGCCGGCCCTCATGACCTTCCCCGCGATCTACCTCGCGAGCGACAACCTGCACTGGCCCGGCAACGTCGCGCTCGGCCTCTGGCTGGCCCATTACGGCCACCGAGGCCTCGTGTGGTGCTGGCTGGTGCCGAAGCGCGACGCCACCGTGCCGTGGACGATGTGCACCGCTTCGTTCGGCTTCAACGTGGTCAACGGCGTCCTGCTGGGCTGGTTCATGGGCTACGCCGCGGACTACCCGGCGCAGTGGCTGACCGATCCCCGGTTCCTGGTCGGCCTCGGTCTGTTCGTCGGCGGCGCGGCGTTGAACGTCTGGTCTGACTACCGCCTGCGGTATCTGCGCAGGAAGGCCGGGGACGGCCGTGTGATGCCTACCGGCGGACCCTTCAACCTCGTCTGCTGTCCGAACCTCGCCGGCGAGATCGTCGAGTGGATTGGCTTCGCGGTGTTGACTTGGTCGCTACCTGGTCTCGCCTTCGCACTGTGGACGATCGCCAACCTGGTGCCGCGGGCGCTGTGGCGGCGGGAGTGGTATCGCGAGAACTTCGACGGCTATCCGAGGGGGAGGGCTGCCTTGGTTCCGGGGGCGCTGTAGGACGGCCCAGGTAGCGGCGAGGGGGATTCTGGAGGCTGGAGCCGGAATCGAACCGGCGTACACGGATTTGCAGTCCGCTGCATGACCACTCTGCCATCCAGCCCCGGTGGCGGTGGGCGGCGCATCCTACCACCTGCGCGGCCTGTTGTTGGGGTTCCCCGGCTTGGCGCGATGCGTGGCTTGGAGACGGGACGGGACGAGCCCGTCCCCTACGTTTCCGACCTGCGGGCGAAGGCGTCGCTCAGGATCGGCCAGGCGACGCGCAGGTAGACGGCCATCGACCAGAGCGTCATGAACGCGCCCGCGTAGCAGAGGACGAGGCCCACGATCACCCAGGGCCGGTCGAGCTGCGGCGGATTGGCGAGCAGCACCGCGATGGCGATCATCTGCAGCAGGGTCTTGACCTTGCCGGTCCAGGACACGGCCACGAGGCCGCGGCGGTTCATCTCCGCCATCCACTCCCGGAGCGCCGATACGACGATCTCGCGGCCCACGATGATCGCGCCGGGGATGGTCAGCCAGAGGCTCGCATGGCTGCCGATGAGGACCACCAGGGCGGTGACCACGATGAGCTTGTCCGCCACCGGGTCGAGGAACGTCCCGAACGGGGTCGTCTGGCCGAGGCGGCGGGCGAGATAGCCGTCCAGCCAGTCGGTCGTCGCCGCGAGCGCGAAGAGCAGCGCCGCCAGCCAGTAGAAGCTGTCCGTCAGGCCGTAGATCAGCGCGAACGCAGGAATCAGAGCGATCCGCGATACCGTCAGGATGTTGGGGAGATTGACCGGCATCCGGGCGTCCTTGGGGGCGCGGGATTATAGCCGACGGTCCACCCGGCTCGGGGCCCCCACGGCCCACCGGCGACCGGCACGCTACCATCGCGGGCTCTTTCGATCGGGGACGCCACGCATGGGACTCGACCTCATCCCGATCGCCAACCTCGCCCTCGCCTTCGTGCCCGGGGTGGCGGTCGTCGCGATCATGTACCGCTGGGGCATCGGAGCGGGCAAGGGCCTCTACGCGAACGCCCGGATGCTCGTGCAGCTCGTGGTGATCGGCTACGTGCTGACCTACGTTTTCGAGGCCGACAATCCGTTGGTGATCGTGGCGGTCCTCGTCATCATGACGGTCGTTTCCGCGTGGATCGCGATGCGCCCCCTACAGGCCTTGAGCGTGCGCCTGTACCTGGTGTTCCTGGCGGCCCTCGGGTCGACGGGCTTGGCGGTCTTCTGGCTGGTCACGCAACTCGTGCTGGAAGTCGAGCGGTGGTTCGAGCCGAGCCTGGTGGTGCCCATCGCGGGCATGATCTTCGCCAACACGATGAACACCGTCAGCCTGACCGCGGAGCGGTACGAGGCCGAACTCGGCCACGGCGTCGAGCGCACCGCGGCCCGGCGCGCCGCGTTCGACGCCGGGCTCATCCCGCAGGTCAACAGCCTGCTCGCGGTAGGCCTCGTCGCCCTGCCCGGCATGATGACGGGGCAGATCCTGGCGGGCGTCGACCCGCTCGTCGCCACCCGCTACCAGATCGTCGTGATGTGCATGGTGTTCGGCGCAGGGGGCCTCGGCGCCGCGGTGTACCTCATGCTGCAGCGGGGGCGGCTGACCGCATATGTTCTGTCGAACCCGCGGGCGGGGGTGCGCAGGGGAGACACCGCTCCGCAACAGAACATCGCCCTTATCAACTCGACATTCCCGGCTCTGCTCGGGACCATCGTCCACCACAGGAACATCGCCCTTTTCCGAGATCGTCGGAGCCGCCGTGTTCGTACGCCGCGCCGAGGCCTTGGTTGAAATGGGCGATGTTCTGTCGAGGGATGCAGGCCGCGAGACGGGCACGGAGCGATTTCCACGGGCTGTCCACGGGCGCGGTCTCCAGAACCAGCAGAGCGCCGGTGGGCAGGCGGTGGGAATCGCGGCTCCTGGCCACGCTCCCCGCACGAGCCGCGGCGCCGGCCGGCGAGGACCAGGCCGGACGCGCCCGCCCCTACCTCGGGTCGATCGGCGTCGGCATTGGGCTCTCGGCCTCGATCACCTCCGCCGCCATCAGGCAAAGGTCCTCGCGATAGAGCTCCGCGTAGACCTGGATGCCCGTCGCGAGGCCATCGGCGACGCCGGTGGGCAGGGCCACCGAAGGAATGCCGAGCACATTGCCGGGGGCGATGAACCGGACGGTACGGACGAAGGTCTCAACGCCGGTCTCGGGGTCGAGATCCGAATCGACGGGCCAGGGCGTGCAGGTCCAGGCCGGGCCGACCGCGACGGTGTAATCCGTCAGCCAGGCCGACCAGAGCGCGCGCAGGCGCGCCCGCTCCGTGTGCAACAGCGTGTGCGTCATCGGGTTGCGGGCGAAGTGCTCCGTGATGCCCTGGAGGTACGCGAACACCACCGGTCGCACGACCTGCCGCATTTCCTCCATGCCGGCATCGGTGTCGGTGTCCCCAACGAGGATCTTGCCCCAGATCTCGTTGACGCGGTCGAGTTCCGGCGGCTCCGCCTCCTCGACCTGCCAGCCCCGGCCGGCAAGGATGCGCCCGGCCCGCTCGATCGCATCGACGGTTGCGGCCGGCAGTTCGACGCCTGGTATGCGCGTCACGAGCGCCGCCCGCGGGCGCTCGGGAACCGGCCCGGACAGCGGCGCGTCGACGGACTGCGGATCGACCGGATGGCGACCGGCCATGACCGACAGGCCAAGCCGCAGGTCCGCCACCGACCGCGCCATCGGTCCGTCCGTGAGAAGCGCGAAGGACATGCCGCCGTACTCGCCCGAGTTCACCATGGCAAGGGGGATGCGGCCCACCGTTGGCTTGAGCGACGCGATCCCGCAGCAGTAGGCCGGATTGCGGAGCGAGCCGCCGATGTCGTTGCCGATGCCGAACGGCGTCATGCCGGTCGCGAGCGCCGCCGCATCGCCGCCGCTCGAACCGCCGGGCGTCAGATCGCCATTCCAGGGGTTGCGCGTGCGGCCGCGCAGCGGATTGTCCGTGTCGAGCCGCGCGCCCATCTCGGGCAGGTTGGTGCGCGCGAGCGGCACGCCGCCGGCCCGCTTCATGCGCTCGACGAGCGCGGCGTCGCGTTGCGGCAGGAAGTTCGCGAGGGCGGGCACGCCCATCGTGGTGGGCGACCCCACGCAGTCGATGTTCTCCTTGATGGTGAACGGCACGCCGTGAAACGCGCCGGTGCGCTCGGCCGGCGGTACGGCGTCCGCCGCGTCGGCCGCCGCGAGGGCGCTCTCGTCGATGCGGTGGACGACGGCGTTGACGACCGGGTTCACCGCGTCGATGCGGGCGAGGTGCGCCTCCACGACCTCGCGGCTCGAGACTTCGCCCGCGCGGATGCGTTGCGCCAGTTCGCTGGCGGTGCTGCGGCAGAGTTCGTCCATCGTCGGGCTACTGCCAGGGCACGGGGTCGATCGGTGTCGGCATCGGGCTCTCCGCCTCGATGGCCTCCGCGGCCAGCAGGCAGAGGTCCTCGCGGTAGAGCTCCGCGTAGACCTGGATGCCCGTCGCGAGCCCGTCGGCGACGCCCGTGGGCAGCGCCACGCCCGGGATCCCGAGCACGTTGCCCGGCGTGATGAAGCGGATGGTGTCGAGGAGCAGGTCCATGCCGGTGTCCGGATCGAGGTCCGAGTCGATCTGCCACGGCGTGCAGGTCCAGGTCGGGCCCACGCACACGGTGTACTCGGTCAGCCACTCCGACCAGACCGCCCGCAGGCGCTGGCGCTCGCCGTGCATCACCGCGTTCGAGATGCTGCGCGCGTCGAAGCGGGCCTCCATCTCGACCAGGTAGTCGTAGACGACCGGACGGACCACGGGCTTCATCTCGGCGAACGTCACGTCGGAGTCGTAGGTGATGACCTTGCCCCAGATGTCGTTGACCTTGTCGAGTTCCGGCGGTTCGGCCTCTTCGACGTCCCAGCCCTGGGCGGCGAGCACGCGTCCGGCGCGCTCGAGCTCGGAAACCGTGGCCGCCGGCAGTTCGTAGCCGGGGAGCTTCGTCACCAGCGCCACGCGCGGTCGATCCGGGACCGGGCCGGTCAGGGGCGCGTCGACGGACTGGGGATCGCGCCGGTCGCGCCCGGCCATGATCGAGAGCCCCAGCCGCAGGTCGGCCACGGACCGCGTCATCGGGCCGTCGGTCAGGAGCGCGTTCGCCATGCCGCCGTACTCCCCGGCGTTCACCGAGGCCAGCGGCACGCGCCCGACGGTGGGCTTCAGCGATGCGATCCCGCAGCAGTACGCCGGATTGCGCAGCGAGCCGCCGATGTCGTTGCCCAGGCCGAACGGGGTCATGCCGGTCGCGAGCGCCGCCGCGTCGCCGCCGCTCGAGCCGCCCGGGGTCAGGTTGCCGTTCCAGGGGTTGCGCGTGCGGCCCCGGAGCGGATTGTCCGTGTCGAGCCGCGCGCCCATCTCCGGCAGGTTCGTGCGCGCGAGCGGAATGCCACCCGCGGCCTTCATGCGGGTCACGATCGCGGCGTCGCGCTCCGGCAGCATGTTCGCCAACGCGGGCACGCCGTTGGTGGTGGGCGAACCGACGCAGTCGATGTTCTCCTTGATGCTGAACGGGACGCCGTGGAGCGCGCCCCGGTCGTCGCCCGACGCCGCGTCGGCGGCGTCGGCGGCCTCCAGCGCGCTGTCGATGAGCGGGACCGTGACCGCGTTCACGATCGGGTTCACTTCCTCGATGCGGTCGAGGTGCGCCTGCACTACCTCCCGGCTCGATACGTCGCCGCTCCGGATCATGGCCGCCAGATCGCCGGCCGTGCGTCTCCACAGTTCGCTCATCGTCGCCTTTCCTTGTTCACAGGTGCCAGCGCCACAGCATAGCGTCCTGCGGCCGGTCCCGGGGACGCAAGCGTCAGGAGGAAACCGCCAGCGACCCCATCTGCGTCCGGTCGAACGACCGGTCGGGCAGCCCCAGGAGTTGCTGGCCGTAGAGCGACGCCATCCGGTCGACGTTGCCCGCCGGATGGTTGGTCATGGCCATGAGGTCGCGGTAGAAGCGCTGCACCGGGTGCCCCTCCCGGATCGCGTCGCCGCCCGCGTTCTCGTACACGGCGCCCAGGGCGTGGAAGCAGTCCATGATGGCGTTCGACGCGTCGTAGCGGGATCGCTTGGCGAGCAGCCGAGAACACTCCGGCGCGTCGCAGACGGCGTCGAACAACTCGTTCCAGTTCTGGCGCATCCGGGCGTGATGGAAGTCCACGCGTCCGTGCGCCTCGGCGAGGCGCATGTGCAGGAACGGGTTCCCCGCGGCGCGCCGCTGGGAAGAGGCCGCGACGCGGGGCCGGTTGATGTCGAGGAACGCTTCGAGCCCGCCGCGCGCCGCGCCGATCGCGGGGCAGGCGATCGCGTACCAGAACGCGGACAGCCACGGCACGCGGAAGAGCGGGCGGTCGTTGACCCGCATGCCCGGCTCGTTGCGCTCGTGCACGTCGACGATGCGGTGCGTCATGTGCTCTGGCACGAAGGCGCCGGCGAGGACCACGGACTTGCTGCCCGTGCCCCGCAGCCCGGTCACTGCCCAACTGCCCTGGTCGATCTCGAAGTCGCGGCGCGGGACGACGAAGCTCCGGAACTCGGGCTCCTCGATGTCGCGGATCACGGCGCCGAGGATCGCCCAGGCGGCATGGTCGACGCCGCTGCTGAAGTCCCATCGTCCCGACAGCCGGAACCCGCCGGAGACCGACTCGGCCTGCCCGGTCGGCGCATAGGAGGTCGAGGCCAGGGTGTCGGGCCCGGGCGCGAAGTACTCGTCCTGCGCGTCCTTCCCCAAGTGGGCGATCTGCCAGTTGTGGATGCCGATCAGCGACGCGAACCAGCCGGTCGACGCGCAGCGGGAGGCGACACGGCAGGCCGCCTCGAAGAAGGCGGCGGGGTCGACTTCGAGCCCGCCGTACTGGTGCGGCGTGACCGCCCGGAACATGCCGGCCGCCCCCAGCGCGTCGACGACCGCGTCCGGCACGCTGCCCAGCCGCTCGGCCTCCTCGGCATGTTCCGCGACCAGCGGCAGGACGTCGTCGACCTCCGCGAGGAGCCGCTGTCCCGCCGCCCGCGACTGTTCGGGCGGGTATTCGAAGTCGGACATGCGCCTACACCGCGTGCAGCGCTTCGTACACGGTCGCCGCCAGCTTGCGGCTGACCCCGGGCGCCTTGGCGATCTCCTCCGCGCTCGCCCCCTTGATGGTGGCCACCGAGCCGAAGTGCGCGAGGAGCTCGCGCTTGCGCTTCGGGCCGACCCCGGGAATGCCATCGAGTTCCGACGCGCGTTGCCGCTTGCGGCGGCGGCCGCGGTGGCCCGTGATCGCGAAGCGGTGGGCCTCGTCGCGCACGTGCTGCAGAAGGTGAAAGGCGCCCCCGCTCGGCGGCAGCACGATCTCCTCGCCCGCGTCCGTGAGGATCCGTTCCAGGCCGGGCTTGCGGGACGATCCCTTCGCCACGCCGAGCAGGCGCACGTCCTCCACCTGCAGTTCGGCGAGCACCTCGGCGGCGCGGCGCACCTGGCCCATGCCGCCGTCGATGACGAGCACGTCCGGGAACGGCGCCTCCCCCTGTTTCAGGCGGCGATAGCGGCGCCGCAGCGCCTGGTCCATGGCGGCGAAGTCGTCCCCGGGGGTGACCCCCTCGATATTGAAACGGCGGTAGTCGGACTTCAGCGGCCCTTCCCGGTTGAAGACGACGCAGGACCCGACCGTCTCGCCGCCCGACGTATGGCTGATGTCGAAGCACTCGATGCGGCGCGGCACGTCACCGAGTTCGAGCGCCTCCTGCAACTCGACGAAACGCGCGAAGACGTTCCTGCGGTCCGCCACGAAGGACCCGATGGCGAGTTCGGCGTTCTGACGCGCCATCTCGAGCCACCGCGCGCGCTGGCCGCGCGGCCCGGCGACGACCTCCACCTTGCGGCCCGCCTTCCCGATCAGCGCGTCCTGCAGCACGTCGCGGTCCGCGGGCGCTACCGAGACGATCACGCTGCGCGGGATCTCCCGGTCGCCGCCGCCGAAGTAGTACTGCGACAGGAAGGCCGACAGCAGGGCGCCCGGCTCCACGTCGAGGTCGTTCCGCGGGAACCACGCGCGCTGCCCGAGCACCCGGCCGTCGCGCACGAAGAGGCCCTGCACGCAGGCATGTCCCCCGGCCAGCGCGATCCCGAAGGCATCCACGTCCCCGGCGGCGCCGTGGACGTACTGGTTCTCCTGGACGCGGACCAGGTGCTGGATCTGGTCGCGGTACTTCGCCGCCCGCTCGAAGTCGAGGTCGGCGGACGCCGCCTCCATCTTCTCCTGGAACTCCTTGAGCACCGCCCGGCTCGAGCCTTCGAGGAACAGGACCGCGAGGCGCACGTCGTCCGCGTACTGCTCCGGCTCGACGAGGCCGACGCACGGACCGCTGCAGCGGTGAATCTGGTACTGCAGGCAGGGCCGCGAACGGTTCTGGAAGTAGCTGTCCTCGCAGGAGCGCAGCCGGAACAGCTTCTGCAGGATGTTCAGGCTGTCGCGCACCGCGTAGGCGCTCGGAAACGGGCCGAAGTAGCGTCCCGTTTTCTTCTTCGCGCCCCGGTGGAAGGCGAGGCGCGGGAAGTCCGTGTGGTCGGTCAGGTGGATGTAGGGGTAAGACTTGTCGTCCCGCAGCACGACGTTGTAGGGCGGCCGGTCCTCCTTGACGAGGCTCTGCTCGAGCAGCAGCGCCTCCGTCTCGCTGCGCGTGACGGTAACCTGCACGTCGCTTACTTTCGAGACCAGCGCCATGGTCTTGGCGGTGAGCCCCGAGGCGCGGAAGTACGTGGAGACGCGGGCCTTCAGGTTGCGCGCCTTGCCGACGTAGAGCACCCCGCCCTCCGCATCGAGCATGCGGTAGACGCCGGGCTTCCGGGTCAGGGACGCGAGGAACGGCTCCGGGTCGAAGCTGCTCATACGCGTCCCGTGTCCCGGGTAGCCGTCGAGGACGGTTTCGCCATGCCCGCACTATACGCTCAGGGACCAAAGAGGGCCGCCCGCGACGAGGGGTTGATCATGCCGTGCTTGACGGCCAGCAGCGTCAGCTCCACGTCGCTCGAGACGTTGAGCTTCTCGAAGATGCGGTAGCGGTAGCTGTTGACCGTCTTCGGACTCAGGTGGAGGTTGCTGGAGATGTCCTGCACGCGCTGGCAGTTGACGACCATCAGCGTGACCTGCATCTCGCGGCTCGACAGGTGCTCGAACGGGCAGCCCTCCCGGTCCTCGAAGGAGCGCAACGCCAGTTGCTGCGCGACGTCGCTGCTGACGTAGCGCTGGCCCGCGAACGCGCGGCGGATGGCCGTGACGAGCTGCTCGAGACTCGAACTCTTGGTCACGTAACCGCAGGCCCCGGCCTTGAGGGCCTGCTGGGGGAACGGCTCCTCCGAGTATCCGGTGAGGATGACGACGCGGATGTCCTCCTCCAGGCGCATGATGCGCCGGGTCGCCTCCATGCCGCCGATCCCGGGCATGACGAGGTCCATGAGGACGACGTCGGGGACCAGTTCGCGGCAGAGTTCGACGCTTTCCTCGCCGCTGGCCGCCTGGCCGACGACGTCGATCGCGACGACGTCCCCGAGCAGCCTCCCGAGGCCGCAGCGGAACATTTCGTGGTCGTCGGTGATGAGTGTTCGGATCATGGTTGGGCTCTCTCCCTGGAACGTGTGTGGGACAAACCCCGGCGCTCGCCGGGCCGGACAAAGGGTGCCGGCCGACAACGCCAGCCGGCCCGCCGTACCGCGTCTCCTTCACAACATTCCACGATTCGATAGCTACGCAATATCACCCCTGAGGCTATGCCTGCCCGGACGTACGCAAACGCCGGACCGGACCCGCGCTCGAATCGCACAGGGCGGCCGGTTTCCGGCAAATCGGCTTGCGGCCCCGGCGGGCGACTTCACCGCCCGCCACCGGTCGGGGGGCGGCGTCGCCTTACGCCCCCGTGAACGCCTGCATGCCGGTCTGCGCCCGGCCGAGGATCAACGCGTGGATGTCATGGGTCCCTTCGTACGTGTTCACCGTCTCGAGGTTCATCACGTGGCGGATGACGTGGAACTCGTCCGAGATGCCGTTGCCGCCGTGCATGTCCCGCGCCATGCGCGCGATATCGAGCGCCTTGCCGCAGTTGTTGCGCTTCATCAGCGAGATGTTCTCGACGGGCAGCCGTTCGTCGTCCATCAGGCGGCCCATCCGCAGGCAGCCCTGGAGACCGAGCGCGATCTCCGTCTGCATGTCCGCCAGCTTCTTCTGGATGAGCTGGTTGGCGGCGAGCGGACGGCCGAACTGCTTGCGGTCCAGCGTGTACGTGCGCGCCGCGTGCCAGCAGAACTCCGCGGCGCCCATCGCCCCCCAGGCGATGCCGTACCGGGCCCGGTTCAGGCAGCCGAAAGGCCCGCCGAGGCCGCGCGCGTTCGGCAGCACGTTGTCTGCGGGGATGCGCACGTCCTCCAGCACGATCTCGCCCGTGGCGGACGCGCGCATGCTCATCTTGCCCTCGATGCGCGGCGTGGACAGGCCCGCGGCGCCGCGCTCGACCAGGAAGCCGCGGATGACGCCGTCGAGTTTCGCCCACACGAGGGCCACGTCCGCGATGGGCGAGTTCGTGATCCACATCTTGGCGCCGTTCAGGACGAACTCGTCGCCGTCCCGCACGGCGCGCGTCACCATGCTGCCCGGGTCGGAGCCGTGGTCCGGCTCGGTGAGCCCGAAACAACCGACCCACTCGCCCGTGGCCAGCTTCGGCAGGTACCGCTCGCGCTGCGCCTCGGTGCCGTAGGCGTGGATCGGGTACATGACGAGCGACGACTGCACGCTCATCGCGGACCGGTAGCCGCTGTCGACCCGTTCCACCTCGCGCGCCATCAGGCCGTAGGAGACGTACGAAACCTCGGCGCAGCCGTACTTCGCGGGCAAGGTCGCGCCGAGCATGCCGAGCTCGCCCATCTCGTTCATGATCTCGCGGTCGAACCGCTCGCGCCGGTTGGCCTCGAGCACGCGCGGCATGAGACGGCCCTGCGCGTACTCGCGCGCCGTGTCGCGGATCATGCGTTCCTCGGCGCTGAACTGCTCGTCGAGCAGCAGCGGGTCGTCCCACACGAACGCGGCGCGGTCGGCCATGGTTTTCTCCGGGGTCGGGCGAGGCGGGAAGGCTAATCAAAGCGGTGCGGGGGTGCAAAACACGGTGCAGGACGGACACAGGCCGGCGCTGCGTGGTGGAGCCCCGGTGATAAAATCGACCATATGAGGAACCGGGATCTGCCGGACGCTCGAAGGCGCTCAGCCGGCAAGGAAGCAAACACGTGATCAAGGAAGCAGCAGGAGACGACCCCGCCGAACGCCTGGCGAGGCTCGAAGAGGCATTGGGACATCTGGCCACCAAGGCCGACATCGAAGGGGTCAAGACCCTGATCGCCGAGCGCGAGGCGGTCATGCTCCGGTGGCTGATGGGCATGGTGGCCACCGGGGGACTGGCGGTCGCCATCGCCCTGGTACGGACGTTCATGTCCTGACGGCCAGTGGCGCGGACGCCACGTGCCGTCCGTCAGCGGCCGGGAATCCGCGTGAACACGCCGTGCGCGCGGGCGCGGCGGGCGAATTCCGGCTCATAGGCCGCTTCCGGCTCCGCGCGCACCATCCGGTCCAACGCGTGGGCGTCCTCCCCCACCAGGATGCGCCAGCGGCCGGCGCGCACTCCGTCGAGAATGATCCGGGCCGCCTCGGCCGCGGACGTCGGCGCGTTCTCGCGGAACTCCACCGCGCGCCGGGAGAGCGCCGCGCGGATGTGGTCGTCGGGGGCGTTGCCGACCGGCTCTCCCGCGGCGACCAGGCGTTCGCGGACGCGCGCGATATCCTCGCCCGACAGTTCCTCCGGCGACGGCGCGCCGTGCACGCGGGGGCTGTTGGCGGTGATGGACGTGCCGATGTGTCCCGGCATCGCGACCGCCACGCGGACGTGGGGGGCGTGCACGCGCAGGTCCGCGATGAGTGCCTCGGAGAAGCCCTTGACCGCGAACTTGGCGGTCGAGTAGGCCGTGTGCGGGGCTTCCGAGCCCACGCTCGCCCAGAACCCATTGATGCTCGAGGTGTTGACGATGCGGGCGGCGTCGCTCGCGACCAGCAGCGGCAGGAACGCGCGCGTGCAGTGGTAGACGCCGAACCAGCACACGCCGAACGTGCGCTCCCAGGCCTCGCGGGCACCCGCGACGAAGGACCCGCCGCCCACGATGCCGGCGTTGTTGAAGAGCAGGTGCACGCACTCGGCTTCGTGCCCCTCGACGACGGCATCTCGGAAAGCGAGCACCTGGTCCTCGTCGGAGACGTCGCAGGCGTGGGTGGTGACCCTGACCGCCGGGTCGCAAAGCGCCGCCGTCTCCTCGAGCGTGTCGGGGAAGATGTCGCACGTGGCGACATCGCAGCCGGCGGCCGCGAGTCGCACCACGAGTTCGCGGCCCATGCCGGCACCGCCGCCCGTCACCACGGCCAGTTTCCCGGCGAAATCCTCCATGCCGCGCCGTCAGCCCGGCAGCCGGAGCAGCGCGTGCAGCGATTGCGCGCTCTCGCGGGCGGCCTCCCGGAACTCCGGGCCGACCGACGCAAAGATGACGCTGCGCGACGCATTGACGACCAGTCCGCGCCCGCGGTTGTCGGCACCGCGTTCGCGCACCGTCGCCGGGTCGCCGCCCTGCGCTCCCACGCCCGGAACGAGAAACGGCAGCTCGCCCGCGGCGCCGCGGACCGCGGCTAGTTCGTCGGGCCAGGTCCCGCCGACCACCAGCATCAGGTCCCCGGCATCGCGTTCGCACGCTTCCCGGGCGATGCGCAGGTAGAGGGGGTCGCCGGTGGGATGCTCCTGCAGCCAGTCGCTACCCGGGTTGCTGGTGCGGCACAGGAGCACGACGCCGCGGCCGGGGCGCCGGTAGGGTTCGATGCTCTCCCACCCCGGGTACGGGTTCACCGTGAGCGCGTCGGCGCCGTAACGGTCGAACGCCTCGCGCGCGTACTGCTCGGCGGACGCGCCGATGTCGCCGCGCTTGGCGTCGAGGATCACCGGGATCCCGGGATGCGCCTCGTGGATGTGGCCGATCAGCGCTTCGAGGTCCGCCTCCGCGCGCGCCGCCGCGAAGTGGGCGATCTGGGGCTTGAAGGCGCAGACGAGGTCCGCCGTCGCGTCGACGATGGACCGGCAGAAATCCAGGATGGGACGGTCGCTCCCCGGCACGCAGGCGCGCACCCGGTCGAGGTCCGGATCGAGCCCCACGCAGAGCAGGCTCCCGGAACGCTCCCACGAACGCTCCAGCCGTTCCCGGAAGGTCGGTCCCGGTGCGGTCCGCTCCACCCCCAGGCTCAGGAGCCCGCCAGCGCGTTGAGCGCGCCGCGCGCCAGGATCCGCTCCATGAAGTCCACGTCGTAGGCCCCTTCCGGGTCCTCCCGCACCATGTTGTCGATGAGATGGGCATCGTCCCCCACGAGGATGCGCCAGCGGTCCTGCCGTACGCCGTCGAGGATGATGGACGCCGCCTGCCCCGCCGTCGTGGGCGCGTTGTCGCGGAAGTCGATGGCGCGCTGCGCCACGGCGGCGCGGATGTGGTCGTCGGACTCGTTGCCGACCGGCAGGCCCGAAGCCACCATCTGCTCGCGGATCGCGGCCACCTCGTTCCGGGACAGGTCCTCCGGCTCGGGCCCGCCGAGGACGCGCCCGGTATTCATGGCGATGGACGTGCCGATGTGGCCGGGCATCACGACCGCCACCTTCACGTGCGGCGCGTGCACGCGCAAGTCCGCGATCAGGGCTTCCGAGAAACCCTTCACGGCGAACTTGGCGGCGCTGTAGGCGGTGTGGGAGATCATGGGACCCACGCTGGCCCAGAAGCCGTTGATGCTCGAGGTGTTGACGATGTATCCCTCGTCGCTCGCGACGAGCAGCGGCATGAAGGCGCGGGCGTTGTAATACACGCCGTACCAGCAGACACCGAAACAGCGCTCCCACGTGTCCCGGTCCCCGGTGACGAACTCCCCGCCGCCGCCGATGCCGGCGTTGTTGAAGAGCAGGTGGATGCACTGGGCCTCGTGCTGTTCGACCACGGCGTCGCGGAAGGCCAGTACCTGGTCCTCGTCCGAGACGTCGCACTGGTGGGTGGTCACCCGCACCGCGTCGCTGCAGAGCGCGGCCGTCTCCGCGACGGTGTCCTCGAAAATGTCGCAGGCGGCGACGTGGCAGCCGGCGGCCGCGAGCTGGATCACGAGTTCCCGGCCCATGCCGGCGCCGCCGCCGGTCACCACCGCGAGCTTGCCCGAGAAGTCCTCCATCGTGTGTCTCCCTGTTGTGCTGTCCTGTGCAGTCGCTACTGCTGGTGTTCCGGCAGCCGCACGACCATGCCGTCGAGGGCCTCCGTCACGAAGATCCGGCACGACAGCCGGCTGTCGTGGCGCCACTCCCAGACGTACTCGAGCAGCGCCCGTTCGTCGTCGATCATCTCCGGGAGCATCGCCAGCCAGGGCTCGTCGACATAGCAGTGGCAGGTGGAGCAGGTACACCCGCCGCCGCATTGGGCGACGATCCCGGCCACGCCGTTGTCCAGCGCGCAGTCCATCACGGTCTCACCCGGCGCGACGGGGTGCGTCTCCCGGCGGCCGTCGGGGTGCACGAACACGATCTCGGGCCCGAGATCGGGCCGGTCCTCCGGCTTGGGCCGTTCCACTCCCGCATTGTACCCGCTAAGATGCTCGGCTTTGCTTGAGGGAGCCCCTTTTGATCATCGGCCTCACCGGCGGCATCGCGTCCGGCAAGTCCACCGCGGCGCGCCACCTCGCGTCCCTCGGCGCCCACGTCATCGACGCCGACCGCCTCGGCCATCGCGCCTACGAGCCGGGCACCGGGGCGCACCGGGCCGTCATCGAGACCTTCGGCCCGGACGTGCGCGCCGCCGACGGCACGATCGACCGCAAGGCCCTCGGCGGCAAGGTTTTCGGCGACCCCGCGCAACTGCAACGGCTGACCGACATCGTCTGGCCCGAGATCCGGCGCCTCGCCCAGGAGGACATCGCCTCCGCCCAGGCCGCCGACCCGGACGCCGTCGTGGTGCTCGAAGCGGCGGTGCTGCTCGAAGCGGGCTGGCAACACGGTCTCGACGAGACCTGGGTGGTCGTCGTCGAGCCGGACACCGCGATCGCGCGCGCCATGGCGCGTGACGGCGTGGACGCGGCGGCGGTGCAGAGCCGCATCGACGCGCAGCTTTCGAACGAAGCGCGCATCGCCGAAGCGGACGTGGTGGTAGAGAACTCGGGCACGGAGGCCGAGATGATCGCGCAACTGGACACCGAATGGGCGCGGGTCGGCGCCGGGCGGCAGGTCGGCACGAGGAAGGCGTCGTGATCCTCGACCTCCACGCCCACTCGATCAAGTCCGACGACGGCCGCGCCAAGGTGCGCAACTACTGTCAGTGGATACGCTCCCGCGACATCGGCATCGACGGGTTCGTCCTCACCGAGCACCGGCAGTTCGATTTCGAGTCCGACTACTCCGGGCTCGCGCGCGACTTCGAGCAGGTGATCCTGAAGGGCAGCGAAGTGGAGACGGAGTACGGCCACGTGCTGGTGTTCGGCGTCACGCCCACCCTGACGGAAGCCTTCGATTTCGCTTCCATCGCGCTGCCCCTGGCCGACGTCATCGCCGCGTGCGACGCACACGACGCCGTCGCGGTGCCCTGCCATCCGGGACGGCGCCGAGTCGGCATGAACGCCCACATCGCGGACCTCGGCGTCCCGCCGGGCGTGCGCATCGTCGAGGTCATGAACGGCGGCAGCCGCGGCGACGAGGACGCCATCGCCCAGCAAATGGCCGCCGACCAGGGCTACCTCGGCATCGGCGGCAGCGACGCCCACATCGTCAGCCACATCGGGCGCTGCGCGACCCGGTTCCCGCGGCGCGTCGAGACGGAAGGCGAGCTGGTCGAGGCGCTCAGGGCAGAGGAGTTCGAGGCGGTTTCGCTGAAGGCGTAGGGCGCGCGGGCCGGCCCGCCGCCATCGAATCTCCGGATCGGCGGCCGCTCCTACACGAACCGGTCGAGGGTCGCGATCACGGCCAGGTACGCGAGCGCCAACCCGGCGCCAACCAGCAGCAGGTTCAGCTTGCCATCCATTGCCTTGAACCGCTCGTCGATGCGGGCGAACCGCTCGTCGATACGAGCGCTGATACGGTTGAAGCCAATGTCCAGGTCCTTGCCCACCGCGACATGCTCGCCCAGTTGTGTCCCGAGGGTACGGGCGAAGCCCTCGGCCTGTTCGCGCTCCATTCCCGAGCGGTGTAGCGCGTCCGCCACCTGCAGCGTGTCGATCACCGGCTGTGCCATGGGGTTCCGTGTCCTTTCGTCAGATTAGCCTTTTCCGAGCCCGTAGGCATCCACGGGAAGCGGATGCGCTTACGGGCCACGGCCGCGGATTGTCCTGACGAAGGATGCCGGAGTCGTTAGGACGGCTCGGCGATCGCCGTGCGACATTGGCCCGAGCGTCCCGGGTCGAGCCGGAAGGGAGCCGTCAGCGCGGCCTGAACAGCGGGATCGAGCACGACTCGTGCTCCTCCCACTCCACCTCCACCGGCATGCCGCAGGTCACCGCGTCGGCGTCGACGCCGACCACGTTCGACAGCAGCCGCGGCCCCTCCTCGAGGTCCACCCAGGCGACCACGTAGGGTACGCGCGCCCGGAAGAACGGGTGATAGCTCTGGCGCACGATGCTGTACGAGTACACGGTGCCGCGGCCCGATGCGACGTGCGTGGACAGGCGTCCGTCGAGGCTACCCGGGGAGTGCGCGCGGGGGTGCCAGATCACGGTGCCGGTGTCTTCGCAGCGCTGGTACCGGAGTTCCCGCTTGCGGGTGCCGGCCCAGAAGTCCGCGGTGTCCGGTTCGTCCAGGCGCGGCAGCGGTCGTGTCGGTTCGCTCATGCGCTGTCTCCTTCGAGGGGCAAGCCCCTCGCGCTGCTGTCTCCTTCGAGGGGCAAGCCCCTCGCGCTGCTGTGTCTTGCGAGGGGCAAGCCCCTCGCGCTCCCCGGCTGAGGGCTCTCTGCCGCGAGGATGATCGTGCCGCCGGTGTGGCGGCTGCCGAGCATGCCGCCGTTACCGTGCGCGACCGCAAGGCGCGCGCCCGGGACCTGGGAGCACGACTCGCCGCGCAACTGGCGCGTGGCCTCGATCAGCAGGAAGAGGCCGCGCATGCCGGGGTGGTTCGAGGACAGCCCGCCCCCGTCGGTGTTGAGGGCGGGACCGTCCGCCGGCCGGTCGAAGCGCAGACGGCCGGCCTCCACCCAGGGGCCGCCCTCCCCCTTCGCGCAGAAGCCGAGGTCCTCCAGGATGGTCAGCACGGTGATGCTGAAGGAATCGTAGATCATCGCGATGTCCATCTCGGCGGCGGTCACGCCCGCTTCGCCGAACGCCGTCGGGCCAGACTGCACCGCCGCGCTCGTCGTGATGTCGCCGCCGATCTCGGGATAGCGGGTCGCCTCGCCCGTGCCGATGATCCAGACCGGAGACTTGGCGCAGTCCCTCGCGACATCCGGCGCCGCGATGACGACGGCCCCGCCGCCGTCCGAGATCATGCAGCACTCGAGCAGATGCAGCGGGTCCGCGACCATGCGCGAGTTCACCACGTCGTCGATGGTGGTCTCGCGGATGTCGAGGAACTCAAGATCGTGCAGCGCCTGCACGGCCTCCGGGTTGCGCATCGCGTGGTAGCGGGTCGCGGTCGAGATCTCGGCGAGCTGCTCGCTGGTGGTGCCGTACTCGAACATGTGCCGGCGGGCGGACATCGCGTAGTTCGCGATCAGCGTCATGCCCGCGAAGGACTCGAGGTTGTCCGCCGGGTAGACGCCGCCGCCGCGGCCGCCGGCGCCGATCCGGGCGACGTTGCTGTGCGCCGTCGAGCCGTAGGTCAGCAGCGCGACCCGCGCCTTGCCCGTCCGGATCGCCGACCGCGCGTGCGCCGCGTGGAACTCGTAGGAGCTGCCGCCCACCGCCGTCGTGTCGATGACGTTCGGCCGAATACCGAAGTACTCCGCGATCGACAGGCCGCTCGCGCCCCCCTCGGCGGCGTCGTAGATGGCGTCCACGTCCCCCCAGTCGAGCCCCGCGTCGGCGAGGGCCGCCGCGGCGGACTGCGCCTTGATGTGCATCGGCGCGACCTTGCCCTCGACGTCGCGCGACGGGTATTCATGGATGCCGACGATGGCGGCGTCCCGTGCCTGTGCTGCCACGCACTCTCCTTGCGATGGCCGGTCGAAGACGCGCAGTGTAGTGGCCGAGACGGCCGCGCGCCAAGGGACGCCCGCAGCACGCCGCCTGGACATCGCGGTGACCCTGGCCCGCGTTTCCCACCGGCCACCCACCGGCGCTCTGCTGTTCGAGGGGACCGCGCCCGCGGACGGCCCGTGAAAAACAGTCCCTGCTCCGGCACCGCGCCGGGCAGGAGCCCCCCGAGCGGAACATCGCCCACTTCAACTTCCCGCCAGGCATGGCCCCCGATCCACACCACGTCGGGCTGTTGACCGTCCGTGCCCGTGCCTACCGGACGAGCGCCGAACTGCAGTTGAATAGGGCGCTGTTCCGTAGCGCCCTGGCGCGTGCGGCCTTGAATAGGGCGATGTTCTGTTTGGAGCTGCTCGCCTCAACGGTCACTCTGGGGCGGAAGACCCCTTGAATGGAGCGAGATCGCTCGGGTCGACCGGCCGACGACGCCCGCGCGAACCCACGCATGGCCCGGATCAACCACGTCGTGCTTCCAGCGGCACCCCAGGCGGAGCGCCGGCGCGGTTGAATGAGGCGATGTTTCTTTGTGAACCGGTGGCTGCGGTTGAATAGGGCGATGTTCCGCCGAGGGAGCGGCGCCGCCGTTGACGGGCGCTGTTGGGTTGGGAGGTGCCGGCCGCGCCGAGGGAGCACCGACGGGGGCGCTCCTACCCCGAGAAGCCGATCCAGCGCCCCGCGGCGGCGACCGTGAACCACACGCCGAGCGACACGAGCCCCAGCAGGGCGCCCAGGAGCCTCCCGGGATCGCGCCGCACCAGCGGGTGCTTGATCGCGAAGGTGAACACGAGGCCCGTGGCGAGCGCGACCATCTTGACCCAGAAGGAGTAGTTGTAGAAGCACTTGATGGCTTCGGAGAGGAACAGCGGGATGCCCGTTGCGAACATGGTCGCGAGCGCCAGGAGCAACCACGGCCGGGCGTCCGCGAGCACGAGGTGCGGCGGGCGGCCCCGCAGGCCGAGGCCGAGCAGGCGCAGGTCGACGACCAGCAGCGACCCGCCGAGCAGGCCGAGGCCCAGCAGGTGCACCGCCTCGATCGCCGGGAACAGCCAGAGGGACTCGCGGATCGTCTGGCCGACGGCGGTGCGCTCGAGCGCGTCGAACACCTCGAGCCAGTTCATGCCTGCGCCTCCACGACGCACCCCGCGAGCCAGTAGACGAAGTCGGACTGGGGCCGGTAACAGTCGAACCAGTTGTAGGCGATCATGCGGCCGAACACGATGATCCCGGACCACAGCACGAGCGACACCGCGGCCGAGACGCGGGCGGCGAGCGGGGGCTTCGGGTCGGTGTCCCAGCGCTCCCGGTAGCGCTGCACGCGGCGGTGGAAGACCCAGACGTTGATCGCCGCCGCGACCAGGAAGACCACCTTGATGCGGAACCAGACGCTCTGGTAGGTGCGTACCGGGATGGCGTAGAAGAGCAGCAGTCCGGTGGTCACCATGATGACCGCCCCGGCCACCGTCCAGGGCAGCAGCCGCGCGTTCATCTCCGAGACCGGCACGTCCCGGAACGCGACCCCGAGCAGCCGCAGGTCGACCATCATCACCGTCCCGGCGAACAGCAGCAGCGTCACCACGTGGGTCGACTCGATGATGGGATAGGCCCAGAGCGACTCGTGCAGCGCGATGCTCCAGCGCGTGCTCGCGAGCCACTCGCAGAAAGGCAGCAACGACATCAGGCAACCCCTCGTCGGCCGCGGCGCCCTACGGAGCCCCGCCGGGCACGGGCCTTTCGAAGCGGCCGCCGTCGCGGAACTCGAACGCCGTGGAGTAGAAGCCCGCCGTGCGAAGCGTCAGCGTGGCGTCGGTCTCGCCGCGGTTCTCGAAGAACCAACCGTGGATCCCGGGGAACGGCGCCACGTACGTACCCGCCCCGCGGTCGGACCGCGCCCGGTCGAAGGACTCCGCGTACCCCGGCTCGGCGCCGTCCGGTTCGCTGTGCAACTCGTACAGCACTTCGCCGGTCGCCGTCCAGTCGTACACCATGCTGTCGCCTTCCTCCAGCCGGTACTTGTACTCGACCGACTCGAACGGCGACAGCGTGAAGCGGATCTCGTCCGTGAGGAATCGGTCCTCCTGGCGCGCGAGTGTACTCGTCACGTCCCGGGACAGCCCGAGGACGCCGAGCGCCTGCCCCGTGCCGAGCGGGTCGAAGCCGAACTCCGCCGGCAGCACGACGGTGAACAGGACACCCGCCGCGACGGCGGCCGCCCCGGCCGAGGTTGCGACGATGCGGGCCGCCGATGGCCCTTCCGGGGCGGCCGCGGTCATGCCGGCGCCAGGAACAGGCCGCCGAGCTGGTACCCCGCGAGCCCGAAGCCGCCGGCCATGAGCGCGACGTTCGTGGCGAAGGCGTGCCGCGCGAAGCTCGCCCGCGTGCGCCAGAAGAGGAGCAGCGCCAGCACCGCCGCGAGCGCCGTGAACTGGCCGAGTTCGACGCCCACGTTGAAGCTCACGATGTTGACGAGCAGCCCGTTCTCGGAGTGCACGAGTTCCTGCAGCTTGGTCGCGAGCCCCAGCCCGTGGAAGAGTCCGAACACCAGCACGGCCGCGCGCGTGTCCGGGGCGATGCCGAACACCCGCCGGAACCCGTCCAGGTTCTCGAATGCCTTGTAGACGATGGAGAGCCCGATGATCGCGTCGATCACCCACGGGTTGACCTGCCATCCGCCGAGCACGCCGGCGAGCAGCGTGATGCTGTGCCCCGCCGTGAACAGGGTCACGTAGAGCGCGACGTCCCGCAGCCGGTACAGGAAGAAGATCACGCCCACCAGAAACAGCAGGTGGTCGTAGCCGGTGACCATGTGCTTCGCCCCGAGGTAGAGGAACGGCGCCACCGCGGGACCGTCGATGCGCTCGACGAAGAGCGCGTCGGAGTCGGACACCGCATGGCCGAACGCGGCCTGGGCCGCGACCAGCGCCAGCACGCCAAGACCCGCCCGGCCGGCTGCCTTCACGCCTCGCCCGGGCGCACGGGACGGTCCACCCAATACTGTTGGTGACACGATACGCAGACGTTGTAGAGCCGGCCGCCTGCCGCGAAGAGGGCATCCGCATCCTGCGCCTCGGCGGCGTTCCGCGCCTGCACGCCGACGCGGACCAGGCCCCGGGAGATCTCGGTCCAGTCCTCCCGATCGACAGCCAAGCCCGGCATCGTCAGGAGATTGCCCGACTCGGCAACCACCGCCGCCGCGTGCTCGACCCGCAGCCAGCCCTCGTCCGTCGTCGGCGCGAGGTCAACGGTTCCGTCCTCGGTGACGATCGCGCCGGCCGACCCCCAGATCGCGTCCGCCGCCGGGTCGAGGACCAGGCGCATCGTCTCCTGCATGTCATGCACGGGCTCGTACGCAACCGGCGGCGCGGGCTCGCCGCAACCGAGCAGACCAAGGGCTACAATCGCGAGGGCGCGCTTCAAGGACGGAGAGACCGCAAGCGAGAGGAAACGCCGCGCATTATGCGGGGAAACCGCCCCACTTCCCACACGGACCGCTTCCCCCATGATCTTCGAGCCGCGCCACGTCGAGCACTACCGCCGCCACGGCTTCGCCATCGTGGAGGATTTCCTGAGCCCGGCCGAGCTGACGGCGGCGCGGTCGGAACTCACCGAGATCCTGCCCGGCTGGGTGGAGTACTGCGACGACCCGTCGAACGGCAAGCCGAAGGACTGGAATGCCCGCTTCGTGCCCGGCCGCGGGTACGCACGGTTCCCCTACCCCGGCACGGCGCTGAACGCGATCACGCTGCATCCGGAACTGCGTCGGTTCGCGGCCCTGATGGTGGGCCACGACGACCTGTTCTGCGAGCAGTCGCACGTCCAGGTGAAGTGCCGCGGGCATCACGCGGACCGCGACCAGGTCATGCACTGCGACTTCGGCAACCACACCCTCGCCTACCCGCCGCGCGACCCCGCCTACTGGCAGACGGCCTATCTCGTCTACTACACCGAGGTCGACGCCGACCATGCCCCCACGGCGATCTGCTCGTGGGAGCACTACCCGGAGCGCATCCGCTGGCCGGCGCACTACTCGCGGGAGGAACGACCCGCACTCTACGAACGCGAGGTCCACGTGACGGTGCCCGCCGGCTCCCTGCTCGCGTACAGCATGCGCACCTTTCACCGCGGCACGCCGTTCCGCGCCGACGGCGGCCGGATCGGGCAGTTCATCACCTACGCCCCGGCGGCCTGGAAGTGGCTCGGCATCACCGGGTGGTCGGCGGAAGCCATCCGCCCCGAGTTCCGCGCGTGGATCGAGACGGCCACGCCCGAGGAACGCAATGCCTTCGGCTTTCCCCCGCCCGGCCACGCGTACTGGACCGACGAAACCCTGGACGGCGTCGCGGCGCGTTACCCGGGCATGGACATGGCGCCCTACCGGAACGCGGCGCAGACGTAGCTGCCCCGAGCGACCGGAGGAGGAAGCGCGGGGAATCTTCAAGGGAAGCCGGCGGGCGCGTCCACATGTCGGTCTTCGTACTGCAAGCGACCTTGGCCGCCACCGAATCCCTAAGCGCCGGCGCCGCGGAACCCCGTGCGGCGCCGACGGGTACTGCCACATGGCCACACCACGCCGGTGTCGAGACGATAGGGCGGGCGCCGGTCGCCGCAAAGCGTTGTTTCCCGGACGCTTGCCCGATCGGTCGGCCGGTTCTCAAACGGCATTCGCGCAGCGCCAAACCGCGTCTCGCACACGCGATCGCGGCCGACATCGACTCTGGACGCCGTTCACGATGTTCCAGGATGCGCCAATGCGCGAAATCGGCCGATATCGGGCCCCCTGGCGTCCATCCTCCATGTCACAGCGGGCTTCGAGACCCCTCCGGCATGCCCGGCGCGGCGTCCGCGCTGCCTGAACCGCATGTGTCGCCCGCGGGCCCGCGTGGCGGGTCCGTCGGCCGGGCTACGCTCCAGATCGCCGCATGGCCTGGCGGAGGCGCGGCGTCCGCGCTGCCTGAACCGCATGTGTCGCCCGCGGGCCCGCGTGGCGGGTCCGTCGGCCGGGCTACGCTCCAGATCGCCGCATGGCCTGGCGGACCTCCGCCACCCGGCTGCGGCTCACCGGAACCTCACGCTCCCCCGTGACCTGCAACAGCGTCCGGTGACCGCGGCGGATCATTCCGAGGACGTGGCGATACGCCACCCAATGCGACCGATGGACCTGCATGCCGAGATCGCCCAGCGCCTTTGCGGCGTCGGACAACGGCAACAGCACGAGGCACGACCCCTCCGAGGTGACGACCTCGAGGTAGTGACCGGACACCCCGGCAACCGGTCGAAGAAGGCGTGCGCGGAGCCGGCAACCCACGGAGCCGGCTCCGCTTCGCCGGGCGCACGCACGGGCTCCGCCCCGCCGTCCCCATCGCCGCCGTCTGCCCTTCCGCCGGCGGCGACGACGAACCGGGTCCTTGCACGCTGGCACGCAACGTAATGTACGAGGGCCGACACGCCGAGGGCCAGGACCGCCAGGTTCAGGAAGAACCGTCCGACCGGCATGGGCGCCGCACCTTCCGGACTCAACCAGCCGTACACGCCGTAGCCGACCGCCGTGAAAGGCAGGCTGAGGAACAGGACACCCGCAACGGCCGCCGGCGCGATCAGGACCGGGGGCCGCGATCGCATCAGGTAGAGGATGGCGGCGTCACCGCGTGTCCCGGCGGCCAGCACAGCAGACCGCAAATGGACCAGTAGGCGAGCCGTTCGGGCAGCCCGAGCTGCGCGACGATGCCGATGGGGACCACCACGGCGGCTACCAGGGCAAGCCCCGCGGTCGCGAAGAACGAGGCCTGGATGAGGCTCCAGTCGAGCATCTCCCGATGCGCCAGCCGCAGGAGGGCCAGCCCGCGCGAGGGATGAGGGGACTCCGTTGCGACCGTGGGGGCCGCGCTACCGCCGTCCATTGCCGTTCCAGACCAGTGACCGCAAAACAAGGTCCAGCCAGCGTAGAGGAACAGTCCACTCAGCAGCAACGCCGGGACCGCGACTTCCGCATAGACCGCGAGCGCGCCCGGATAGTGTCCGCGCACCCACGCCGAGACGCTGTGGACGACGGCCGTGGACGGCAACGTGACGAACACCGTGGCAAGCCCGGCGGCCAGCGCGACCTCGCGCGGTGGCCGCAAGCGCATGAGGTAGAGGACGCCCGCCAGCACCGCATGCCAGAGCGGCCAGCACAGGAGCGCACACCCCACCCAGAGAAGGACGTGACCCAACGGGGCAGCATCGAGATTGAAGGTGGTCGCCTGGACCAGGCCGAACGCCGTCGCGAACGCGACGAGGAGCAGGAACGCGATGCGGGTCAGGCTCCACTCGAGTACCTCCCTGTACACCCACGACAGGCTGTCGAGCCCCCGCACCGGGCTGTCTGGCATGCGGTGATCCACGACCGTCAGGGGCCTGACTTGCTGCGCGAGACCATGGACGACACGCCACACGGCTCGACCTGGGGAGGGATCCTCTTCCCTTCCTGGAACATCCGCCGACGGGAGCGCAGCGACCGACGGTGGTTGTTCCATGGACGGACGGCGGGGCTGGGACGCCGGCGGAGCCGGTGCCGAGCGTCAGCGAGGCATCGGGCCGGCCACGGGGCGCTACGGGCGCGTCCGGCGCCGTCCGGGCTGGGGCGGATATGGTGGAGCCAGGCGGGATCGAACCGCCGACCTCAACAATGCCATTGTCGCGCTCTCCCAGCTGAGCTATGGCCCCACGAAGCCGCGCGATGGTACGTGGCGGTGCTCGAAGGTGTCAATCCGAGCCCCCGGCCGGCAGCAGTTCTCATTTTGACCTGACGGGGCAACGGAGTCGGAGATTCCGTCGGCGAACGGGTTGACACCATAGGGCGGCGGCCCTATGGTGCGGGCCATGGGCAACCCGTGGTTCGGATCGAAGGCGACGTCGGGGCTGTGGCAGGCGCTGGTGGCGCTGATGCCGCCGCACGCGGTGTACATCGAGACGCACCTGGGCGGCGGCGCGGTGATGCGGCGCAAGCCGGGGGCGCTGCGCAACATCGGCATCGACCTGGACCGGCGGGCGCTGGCGTCGTTCGAGTGCGGCCATGCCGTGGAACTGGTGCAAGCGGACTGCCACGCCTGGCTGGCCGGGTTCGCGTTCGACGGTTCGGAGCTGGTGTACAGCGACCCGCCGTACCTGCGCGGCGCGCGCAAGTCGGAGCGCCGCCACCGGCACGACTACGAGGACGCGGACCACGTGGCGCTGCTGGAACTGCTGACGGGCCTGCCGTGCGCGGCGATGGTGTCGGGATACCCGTCGGCGCTGTACGACGAGTTGCTGGGCGGCTGGCGCAGCGTGTCGCTGCAGGTGATGAACCACGCGGGGGTGGTCACCGAGAAGGTGTGGTTCAACTTCGAACCGGATCGCGTGCACTGGGCGTCGCGCGCGGGACGGAACTTCACGCACCGGCAGATGGTCAAGCGCAAGGCGCATGGCTGGGGCCGGCGCTACCGGGCGATGCCGCCGGCGGAGCGCCTGGCGGTGCTGGCGGCGATCATGGCGGTGGAGGCCGGCGCGCCGCCGTGAAGTTCCTCGCGCGCCATCTCGACCGGCTGCGGGAGTGCTTCGCGCAGATGCCGGACCCGCGCCGCGGGCGCAACCGCCGCCACGCCATGGCGGACATCGGCATGGCGGCGCTGTCGGTGTTCTTCATGCGGTCGCCGTCGTTCCCGGCGCACCAGCGCGCGCTGGCCGACGCGGGCCGGCGCTCCAACGCCCACACCCTGTTCGGCCTGTCCCGCATCCCCTGCGACAACCACGTCCGGCAACTGCTCGACGGCGTGCCGACGGAACACTTCGACGACGAGTTCCACGCCCTCGTCGAGGACCTCGACGCGCACGACGCGCTGGCCCCCATGCGCTGCCTGGACGAGCGCGTGCTCGTCGCCCTGGACGGCACGGAGTTCTTCCGCTCGCGCAACATCCACTGCGACAACTGCTCGACCCGCAAGCGCAACGACGGCGGCACCGAGCACTTCCACCAGATGGTCGCCGCCACCGTTGTGGCGCCGGGCCAGTCGCGCGCGCTGCCGCTGCCCCCCGAGTTCGTCGCGCCGCGGGACGGCGCCGCCAAGCAGGACTGCGAACGCCAGGCGGTCAAGCGCTGGCTGCGGTCCCACGGCGACCGCTGCGCCGCACTGCGCCCGGTCTATCTCGGCGACGACCTGTACGCCTGCCAGCCCGTCTGCCGGGCCATGCTCGACGCCGGCGGCGACTTCCTGCTCACCGCCAAGCCGGCCAGCCACCAGACCCTGTACGAGTACCTCGACGGCATCCGGCTGCCGTCGCGCCGCGTCACCGCCGGCGCCGGCTCCCGCCGCCGCGTGCATCGCTACCGCTGGAGATCACCAGCGCGCGGCCGAACGGCAAGGTCACCTACCGCGGAACCTTCGTCACCAGCCTGCCCGTAACCCGCGACAACATCGCCGAACTCGCCGACTGCGCCCGCGCCCGCTGGAAGATCGAGAACGAGACCTTCAACGTCCTCAAGCAGCACGGCTACCACCTCGAACACAACTTCGGCCACGGCAAGGACACCCTCGCCGCCGTGCTCGTCGTCCTCAACCTGCTCGCCTTCGCGCTGCACACCGCGTGCGAACTCGCCGAGTCCCTCTGGCGACGCGCCCGCGCGCGCCTCGGCACCCGCGCACGCCTGTTCGAGCACCTGCGCACCCTCACCGAGTACCAGGTGTTCCCCGACTGGAACGCCTTGATCGGCCTGCTCGCCACCGGCGGACCCGCCGCACAGCCGCCCTGACCCCAACACCACTCCGCCGGCCAACAATCCACCAACCCTGGAGAACTCCGATACCCAATGACTCAATACTCAAAATGAGAACTGCTGCCCGGCCGGCAGCAGTTCTCATTTTGACCTGACGGGGCAACGGAGTCGGAGATTCCGTCGGCGAACGGGTTGACACCATAGGGCGGCGGCCCTATGGTGCGGGCCATGGGCAACCCGTGGTTCGGATCGAAGGCGACATCGGGGCTGTGGCAGGCGCTGGTGGCGCTGATGCCGCCGCACGCGGTGTACATCGAGACGCACCTGGGCGGCGGCGCGGTGATGCGGCGCAAGCCGGGGGCGCTGCGCAACATCGGCATCGACCTGGACCGGCGGGCGCTGGCGTCGTTCGAGTGCGGCCATGCCGTGGAACTGGTGCAAGCGGACTGCCACGCCTGGCTGGCCGGGTTCCCGTTCGACGGTTCGGAGCTGGTGTACAGCGACCCGCCGTACCTGCGCGGCGCGCGCAAGTCGGAGCGCCGCCACCGGCACGACTACGAGGACGCGGACCACGTGGCGCTGCTGGAACTGCTGACGGGCCTGCCGTGCGCGGCGATGGTGTCGGGATACCCGTCGGCGCTGTACGACGAGTTGCTGGGCGGCTGGCGCAGCGTGTCGCTGCAGGTGATGAACCACGCGGGGGTGGTCACCGAGAAGGTGTGGTTCAACTTCGAACCGGACCGGGTGCACTGGGCCGCGCGCGCGGGACGGAACTTCACGCACCGGCAGATGGTCAAGCGCAAGGCGCATGGCTGGGGCCGGCGCTACGCGGCGATGCCGCCGGCGGAGCGCCTGGCGGTGCTGGCGGCGCTCATGGCGGTGGAGGCCGGCGCGCCGCCGTGAGGTTCCTCGCACGCCAACTCGACCGGCTGCGGGAGTGCTTCGCGCAGCTGCCGGACCCGCGCCGCGGGCGCAACCGCCGCCACGCCATGGCGGACATCGGCATGGCGGCGCTGTCGGTGTTCTTCATGCGGTCGCCGTCGTTCCCGGCGCACCAGCGCGCGCTCGCCGAAGGCGGTCGCCGCTGCAACGCGCACACCCTGTTCGGCCTCGACCGCATCCCCTGCGACAACCACATCCGGCAACTGCTCGACGGCGTGCCGACGGAACACTTCGACGACGAGTTCCACGCCCTCGTCGAGGACCTCGACGCGCACGACGCGCTGGCCCCCATGCGCTGCCTGGACGAGCGCGTGCTCGTCGCCCTGGACGGCACGGAGTTCTTCCGCTCGCGCAACATCCACTGCGACAACTGCTCGACCCGCAAGCGCAACGACGGCGGCACCGAGCACTTCCACCAGATGGTCGCCGCCACCGTCGTGGCGCCGGGCCGGTCGCGCGCGCTGCCGCTGCCCCCCGAGTTCGTCGCGCCGCGGGACGGCGCCGCCAAGCAGGACTGCGAACGCCAGGCGGTCAAGCGCTGGCTGCGGTCCCGCGGCGACCGCTGCGCCGCCCTGCGCCCGGTCCATCTCGGCGACGACCTGTACGCCTGCCAGCCCGTCTGCCGGGCCATGCTCGACGCCGGCGGCGACTTCCTGCCCACCGCCAAGCCGGCCAGCCACCAGACCCTGTACGAGTACCTCGACGGCATCCGGTTGCCGTCGCGCCGCGTCACCTCCGGCGCCGGCTCCCGCCGGCGCATCCACCGCCACCGCTGGATGACCGACCTGCCCATCCGCGACGGCGACGACGCCCTGCGCGTCAACTGGCTGGAGATCACCAGCGCGCGGCCGAACGGCAAGGTCACCTACCGCGGCGCCTTCGTCACCAGCCTCGACGTCGACCGCGACAACGTCGCCGAACTCGCCGACTGCGCCCGCGCGCGCTGGAAGATCGAGAACGAGACCTTCAACGTCCTCAAGCAGCACGGCCACCACCTCGAACACAACTTCGGCCACGGCAAGGACACCCTCGCCAGCGTGCTCGTCGTCCTCAACCTGCTCGCCTTCGCACTGCACACCGCGTGCGAACTCGCCGAGTCCCGCTGGCGACGCGCCCGCGCGCGCCTCGGCACCCGCGCACGCCTGTTCGAGCACCTGCGCACCCTCACCGAGTACCAGGTGTTCCCCGACTGGAACGCCTTGATCGGCCTGCTCGCCACCGGCGGACCCGCCGCACAGCCGCCCTGACCCCAACACCACTCCGCCGGCCAACAATCCACCAACCCTGGAGAACTCCGATACCCAATGACTCAATACTCAAAATGAGAACTGCTGCCCGGCCGGAGCGCCCTCCGCAAGCGCCTCGAAGGCCCGGTCGAAGCGCTTGCCTTCCTTCTTCGAAACCCCGCCGAGCGCCTCCAGGGCGGAGCGGATGCGCGCACGCGCGAGGTCGCGTCCGAGGAAGGCTACGGAGTCGAACAGCGGCAGCGCTACCGGGCGTCCCGAGACCGCCACGAACAGGGGAAACAGAAAGTCGCGGATCTTGAGGTCCATGCCTTTCGCGAGTGATCGACAGCGTGCGAGCAATACTTCACCCGTGACCTCGGGCATGTCGTCGAGCACGCGCAGCACGTGGTGCAGCACGCGCCGGCAATCCGCCTCCTCGAGGGTCCGGTGCGCGAAGTGTTCCGCCGTCAGCGGCGCCCGTTCGCCGAGCAGGTAGTCGACCTGCGGCGCGAGGTCGATGAGGCGTTCGGTGCGGGATTGGACCAGCGGCACCAGCCGCGCGAGCCGGTCACGCCGCAGGCCCCACGTGGCGACGCGGTCGGCGAACGCCTCCGCCGACAGGCTGCGGAGGTATTGCCCGTTCAGCCAGTTGAGCTTCTCGAGATCGAACACCGGTCCGCTCGTGACGATCCGATCGAGGTCGAACGCGTCCACCATTTCGTCGAGCGAGAATATCTCGCGTTCGTCCGGCATCGACCAGCCCATCAGCCCGAGGTAGTTGAGCAGCGCCTCCGGCAGGTAGCCGACGTCGCGAAAGTACTGGAGGCTGGTCGGGTTGCGGCGCTTGGACAGCTTGCTGCGGTCCGGGTTGCGCAGCAGCGGCAGGTGCGCGTGCTCAGGCATGTCCCAGCCGAGGCCGCGGTACAGGAGCGCGTGCTTCGGCAGGGAGCCGATCCACTCCTCGCCGCGCAGGACGTGGGTGATGCCCATCAGGTGATCGTCGACGACCACCGCCAGGTGATACGTCGGGAACCCGTCGCTCTTCAGGAGCACCTGCATGTCGACCTGCGCCCAGGGGATCTCGATCGCGCCGCGCAGCCGGTCCTGCATCCGACAGACGCCCTCCCGGGGCACGCGCAGGCGGATCACCGACGGTTCGCCCGCGGCCAGGCGGCGCTCGCGCTCTTCCTCCGTCAGACCGAGACAGTGGCCGTCGTAACCGGGGTTCTCGCCGCGTGCACGCTGCTCCCGCCGTACGGCGTCCAGGCGCTCCGGGGAGCAGAAGCAGCGGAACGCGTCGCCCTGTGCCACGAGGCGCTCGGCGTGCTCGCGATACAGGGCCACCCGTTCGCTCTGCCGGTACGGGCCGTAGTCGCCGCCGATGTCCGGGCCCTCGTCCCAGTCGATTCCGGCCCAGCGGAGGGCCGAGACGATGGCCGCCTCCGACTCCGGCGTCGAACGCGCCCGGTCGGTGTCCTCGATGCGCAGCACGAACTGCCCGCCGTGGCGGCGCGCGAAGGCGAGATTGAAAAGCGCGACGTACGCCGTGCCGACGTGAGGGTCGCCGGTGGGCGACGGTGCGACACGCGTACGGACGGTCAGACCGGTGTCAGACATGGCTGGCCGGCGATTATAAGCCGGTCCGCGGGGCCGACCGTCACGGTCGGTCACGTCGCGCCGCGCCCGGGACCTCGGCCGGATCGATTCAGGCCGATGCGGCGCCAGCCCTTGGACAGCAGCCAGCTTCGTGCCGGCGCCACTTCGCACGGGCGGGCGGGGTCCGCGTAGCGCCCCGCCGGCGGCGCACGGCCCTTCCATCCGTCGAACCACAGTCCCGAACTCGCACCGTCCAGCACCACCGGCGGCTCCCGGCGCCGCCGCTGCCAGAAGTGCTTGCGGACGTTCAGCAGCACGTACGCAAGCGCCCGCCGTACCTCCGTGGGCGTGCGCTTCACCACGTGGTGGAAGCGGTCCGCCAGCACCCGCCCGGCGCGCTCGAACACGCGGTTCACGCAGCGCGCGAAGCGGGCGCCCAAGCTCTTCATCCCGTTCGTCAGGCACACCTTCCCCCGGGCTTCCACGACGAAGTGCGCGTGATCGTCCTGGATGGAGTAGTGCACCACCCGGAACCCGGGCCGCCGCGCGCCCTTGCGCAGCGTCTTGCGAAACTCGCGCAGGAACCGCGCGCAACGCAACCCGGGCACATCGTCCAGCACACGCAGCGTCACCAGCACCGGGCAATGACCCGGCACACCGCCGCGACTGCGGTGCGGGACGCGCGAATGGCGGATACGCGGCCGCCCGGCGCCAGGCCGGGCGCCGCCACGGCCGCGCGGGCGAAACTCGATGCTGGCCTGGCGCGGTCGCCGGCGACGTTTGGCTGCCACCAGAGGGGTTCCTGGGAGGTGCTGGGCTCAGGGGAAAGCCTACCCCTGAATACTGTACACGTAAACAGTAACCGGCCAGAAACCGGGTCCGCGAGACCCCTCCCTCCAACCGAACATCGCCCGATTCAATCGCAGCGGAAGGGGTTATCCACCCTTTGTCCACCGCGCCTCTTGATCATCGGGGGACCGGCGCCGTGGGCAAAGCGTGGATAACCCCGCCCACCGTGGTGCCCCTGACCAAGCAAGGAAGCGGCCTGCGTGTCGCGATCGGCCGTGGCGCTTTGGCGTCCGCTTCAGGTGTGCCGCTCGATCAACCACAACATCGCCCTTATCAAACGCGGTGCCGCGCACGAGCCTGCTGGCTGGCGGAGCGCCCGCAGAGACGCAGCCAGGAGAAGTCGTGACGGGCCGAACGAGTCCCGCTGGGCCCACGCCGGGGGCGGGCGGTCCTTGAATGGGGCGATGTTCTCGTTGCGGGCAACGGGGCCGCCGATGCCCGCTCGCTCAAGAGAAAAGGGCGATGTGCCGTTGCGGGGGATGCGGTTCGCGACGGCTGGCTGCCGTCCCCGCCCGGCTGTTGGGCCGGCGACCGACGGCCCGGCCCGGGCAGGGAGCGTTTTCCACCGACCGTCCAAGGGCGCGATCTCCGCGAATGACAAAGCGCCGGTGGGCGGACGGTGGGAAACGCGGACCCTGGTTGAGGCATTCATTGAATTGGGCGATGTTCGGTTGCAGGGGCTGGACGAGCAGCAGCCTTGTCGTCAACGGGCACTCCCGGGGAAGGCAGATCCCCGCCTGCAACACGGCACTGGGGAAGAAGCACGACGATCCGCCACAGCGGCGACCGCTGCGGGGTCGGGTGGGGGCGGAGCTAGTTGGCGGCGCCGGAGTAGGCGGAGGCGGCGAGCGCGGCCTCGGGAACGGCTCCCTCGCCGGCGGTCACGACTTCCCAGGCGTCATCGACGCGCAGGAGTGCGCGGGCGAGCTTGTTGTTCAGGGCGTGGCCGGACATGTAGCCCTCGAAGGCCCCGATCACGGGCTTGCCGAGAAGGTACAGGTCGCCGATCGCGTCGAGCACCTTGTGCTTGACGAACTCGTCCTCGTAGCGGAGCCCTTCCGTGTTCAGGATGCGCGCGTCGTCGATGCCCACGGCGTTCTCGAGGCTGGAACCCAGGCAGCGGTTGATGGCGTGGGCCTTCTCGAGTTCGTCGATGAGCCCGAAGGAACGCGCCCGGCTCACCTCGGCCACGTAGGATGTCGAGGCGAAGTCGACTTCGACGCGCTTGGGATAGCGGTTGAAGACCGGGTGGTCGGCCACGAACGTGTACGCCGCGCAGAAGCCGTCGTAAGGACGCAACGCCGCCGTGGCGCCGCCCTGGGACACCTCGATCTCGCGCGTGATGCGCACGAACTGGCGCGGTGCGGGCAGTTCCTGGATGCCAATGCCCTCGATCAGCTGCACGAACGGCGCGGCGCTGCCGTCCATGATCGGCACTTCCTCGTCGGACAGCTCCACCACCAGGTTGTCGATGCCGAGCCCCCACAGGGCGGACATCAGGTGCTCGACGGTGGCGACCTGTACGCCGTTCTCCAGGATGCTCGTCGAGAGGGTGGTGTCGGAGACGTTACGCGCGAGCGCCCGCACCACCCGGGGACGGCCCAGGTCCGTGCGCACGAAACGGATGCCCGTATCGACCGGAGCCGGACGCAGGGTCATCGCGACTTTCTTGCCCGTGTGCACGCCCACGCTGAGGGCGTACACGGGGGCTCGGATGGTCCGCTGACACAGCATCTCAGACGCTCACTACTGCTCGCTTCGGGTTCGAATCCGATGCCGGAACTGCGATCATACACACGCGCGGGGCCAAAATGAAGAAAAAATGGAGAGAAAATCGATGAATCCGGCAGGCCGGGGAGCGCGAGGGGCCGGTCCCTCGTATGGAACAAACGACGACGGGAGCGAAGCGACCAGCGGCGATTGGTCCATACAAGGTCGGTGTGGCTGGGCCGGAGGCGACGCCGGTGCCGAGCGACAGCGAGGGACCGGGCCGGCTATGGGGCCCTCGCAAGCAGACGCCTCGCCGGCAGGCACCCACGTCCTGTGCGTCGCCCCCATGATGGCCTGGACCGATCGCCACTGTCGCGCATTCCACCGGGTCCTCGCGCCCCACGCGCGGCTCTACACCGAGATGGTGACGGCGGACGCAGTGCTGCACGGGCCGACCGAGCGCCTGCTCGCGTTCGATCCGAGCGAACATCCCGTGGCCCTGCAACTCGGCGGATCGGAGCCCGGGGCGCTCGGCCGCTGCGCCCGCCTGGCGCAGGAGCGCGGCTTCGACGAAGTGAACCTGAACGTGGGGTGCCCCTCGCCGCGCGTGCAGCGCGCCGCGTTCGGGGCCTGCCTGATGCTCGAGCCCCGGCGCGTGGCGGCCTGCCTGGCGGCCATGCGCGATGCCTGCGCCCTGCCCGTCACGGTGAAGTGCCGGCTGGGCGTGGACGGTCACGACGACTATCCGTTCCTGCGGGACTTCGTCGGCGCCTGCGCGGACGCCGGGGTCACCACGTTCGCGGTGCACGCGCGCATCGCCGCCCTGAAAGGCCTGAGCCCGGCCCAGAACCGCACGGTCCCGCCGCTCCAATACGGGCGCGTCCGCCGACTCAAGCGCGAGTTCCCCCAACTCACGATGGTGCTGAACGGCGGAATTCGAGATACCGGGGCCGCCCTCGACGCGCTCGCGTGGGCCGATGGCGTCATGGTCGGACGCGGCGCCTACCGGAATCCCTGGTGGCTGGCCCTGCTCGAGCATCGGCTGTTCGGCACCGCGCTCCCGGGAGACCCGCACGCCGTGCTCGAACGCTACATCGCGGACTACGTGGAACACACGCTCGCCGACGGCGTGCGCCTGCACGACATCGCCCGGCACCTGTTGGGCCTCTTCAACGGAACGCCGGGGGCCCGCGCCTGGCGCCGCCAACTGTCCGAGGAAACGCGCCGTCTCGGCGCCGGCGCCGAAGTGCTGGCAACGGCAGCGAACCTGCTGCCACACGCCGCCTGAGTCCCGGCGCGTCAGCTCGCGCCGGGCCGGTCCGCCTCGAGGGTGGCGACGAGGTCCCGGAAGGTCGCGGCGTTGGAGTCGTTCATCTCCATCAGCACGCGGTGCGCCTCGAGAACGCGGCGGCGCAGGTCCTCCGGCGTCGACTCGGCCGGCGGCAGTTCGCCCAACTGCTCCTCCTCCAGGAGTGGCTGCTCCACGATGTGGAAGATGTCGTCGAAACCCATGGTGCGCAGGATGCGCGTGATGTCGTAGCTCGTTGACACGAGCGTGGGCTTGAACCCGAACTGCTCGCGCGCCGCGATGGAGAGCTTGGCGAGCACGCCGAGGGACGTGCTGTCGATGCCCTCGGTCCGGCTCAGGTCGACGACCACGGACTTGAAGTCCTTGTCCCGGTACATGTCGCTCAGGAAGTCGTCGACCGCGGCGCACAGGTTCACGCGCACGTCGCCGACGAACTTCAACAGGTACATGCCGTCGCTGTCGGCGACCAGTATCCGCCCGGACAAGTCAGGCTCCGCAAGCGACCATCAGGCAGGTCATGTCGTCCGGACCCGCCGCCGCGGCGTCGACGCCGAGCGCGGACCACAACCGGTCAATGTCGGCGCCGCACTCGACGGCCGCCTCCTCGATGCGGTGCTCCTTGTCGGCGAGCGCCGCCTCGGGGATGACCTCGAGGACCCCGTCCGAGAGCAGGACCAGGTTGTCGCCCTCGGCGAGTTCCACGCCGGCGGACTCGTAGGAAACGTCCTGGAACAGCCCGACGGGCTTGCCCGACAGCTCGAGCAGCCGCGTGTGCCCGTCCCGGACCCGGATCGCGTGCGGGAAGTGCCCGGCGTTCGCATAGCGGAGGGTGTTCGTGCGCATGTTGACCACCCCGAGGAACATCGCGACGTGCTTGTCGATGCGGTTGTCGAGGATTTCCCGGTTGAGCGCGACGAGGATCTCCCCGGGTTGGCGCAGCATGCTCGGGCGATACTCGCGCCGCAGGCGCCGCGAGAAGTTCTTCAGGATGACCGTCACGAAGGCCGACGACGCGCCGTGACCCGACACGTCGGCGATGTAGAAGACGAAGTGCTCGTCCGTGATCCGGAAGTAGTCGACGAAATCCCCGGACAACAGCAGCGACGGATGGATCCGGTGCCGCAGCCGGTAGTGGTCGAGGGCCATCGGGTTGGGCGGCAGCATGCCCATCTGGATGTACCGGCCGGCGCGCTGGTCGCGCTCGAGTTCGCCGAGTTCCCGGAACAGGTTCGGGTCGTTCGCGCGACGCGCCCGGGAACGCCGGACATTGCGTTCGAGCACGGCGACGAGCGTGTCGTCGTCGGCGCCGGGCCAGGGCAGGATGTCCGTGAAGCCGAGCGCCATGGCCGCCGCGAGATCCTCGGCCGGCGGCGTTTGCGCGCACGCGAGCACGGCGGGCAGCCGGTCGAGGCGGGCCGCGAAAGGCTGGACCAGCGCCGCGAGCGCATCGCTCCCGTGGAAGCCGAAGACGAACAGTTCTATGGGGTTGTTGACGGGGAGTGGCGTACCGCGTCCCCGCATCGCGGCATAACCGAGTTCGTTCAGGCGTTGGACCAACGATGCGGCGTTCGGCTCATCGTCATCCATCACCACGATGGACATCTCGTTATCCGTGCAGGGCGACGATGGGACGCGAACCCTACTCCTTTGCGGCCCCGACAACAACCGCCCCCGACGCGTCCGGAATCGGCGCCAGCACGTCGGTCGAAACCAGCCTCCGCAGCGTGTCCTCGCCGAAGCGAAGCACCTGCCCGCGGTCGCGTCCGAGTTCGTCCGCCAGGGTGGTCAACGCCTGCCGCGCGCTGCCGGCCTCCGCGAGGAGCCCCAGCAGGCGGGTGGTCGCCGCGTTCGAGTCGAGACGGCGGACCTGGTCGTGCCGGTCGCGATAGAGGATCAGCCAGGTCGGCGCATCGGGAGCGGCCTCCGGCTGGAAGTCGGTGCCGATGCGATGTACGGGGAACCGGTAGTGCAGCGGCCAGGCCAGGGGCGACACCGCGAAACGGGCATCGAGGGACAGCGCGTCGTCCGAGGCGGGCGGCAGGACTTCGTCCGACTGCGCGAGGGACGCCCGCGCCCACTCGTAGTGGCACAACTCGGCCAGGAACGGGGGGTCCTGCGGGACGTCCCTTTCCGTCTCAAGGTAACGCAGGAACTCGGTGGAGATGTCCCGAAAGTACGGCGAGCGCGACGTGTGACGGTCGATGAAGTCGCGCACCGCGGCATGCCAGCGCGCTTCCGGCAGGACCTTCCCGGCCGTGGGGAAGGTCCGCGCGAGGAAACCCTCGATGTTGCGGTAGACCAGGCGCGCATAGACGGCCATGCGCCGCGGGTCGACGCCGGCCGGCGCCGGATGCCGGTCCGGATTGCGGATGTGCGCGGCGAACGCGCGCTGCACGGCCTGGAAACCCGGTGCGCCGTCTCCGGCCGCCGGACGGGCCTCCGTCACGGCTTCAGCCGCCAATGGCCGCGCCGCCCGCGACGGCGCCGCCCTCCCGTGCCCGTTGCTGCAGGGCGCGGATGGTGTCCACTTCGCCGAGCAGCTTCGGCACAGGCGGGTAGTTGAAGTCCCGTTCGAGCACGGTCGGCAGGACGCCGAAGTTGGCGTAGGCGCGTTCGAGCAACGTCCAGACCTCGTCGATCACGTCCGCGCCGTGGGTGTCGATGCGCAGGTCGGGGGCTTCGACGCGGTGTCCCGCGACATGGACGTAGGCCGCCCGCTCCCCCGCGACGCCGTCCAGGAACGCCACCGCGTCGTAGCCGAAGTTGACGCTGTTCACGTGGATGTTGTTCACGTCGAGCAGCAGTTGGCAGTCCGCCCGTTCCAGGACCGCGTTGACGAAGGCCAGCTCCTCCATCTCCTGTCCGGGGGCGGCATAGTAGGACACGTTCTCCACGGCGATGCGGCGCTCGAGGATGTCCTGGACACGCCGGATCCGCCCGGCCACGTAGTCGACCGCGTCCTCCGTGAACGGGATCGGCATGAGGTCGTAGAGGTGCCCGTGGTCGCCGCAGTAGCTCAGGTGTTCCGAGTACACCTCGATCCCGTGTTCGTCCAGGAACGCCTTGACGTCACGGACGAAGTCGATGTCGAGGGGCGCCGGCGAGCCGAGCGAGAGCGACAGCCCGTGGCAGACGAACGGGAAACGCTCCGTGTACTCCCGAAACGTGCGGCCGAGCGGGCCGCCCTCGCGGATCCAGTTCTCCGGGGCGACCTCCATGAAGTCGACCGCACGGTCGACTTCCCCGCGGTGTTCGGCGAGGTCGCCGAACATGCCGCGGCGCAACCCGAGGCCGGCCGTCATGGGATCCTGGAAGGAAACGGGCACCCCGTCGGAAGGACTCCGGCGGGGCTGCCCGAGTTCGGGAGGGTCAGGCGTCTTCTTCGCCGGCGTCGTCCTTGTCACCTTCGCCGCACTGGCCTTCGCCGCACTGCCCCTCGCCTTCGCCTTCGCCCTCTTCGTTGGCCGCGAGGAGGTCGTAGCCTTCGGTTTCGGAGCTGAAGGGATTCTCGTCGGCGCTCACCGTCGCGCCGCTCATCGCCGCCACGAAAGCGGCACTGAGGGCAGCAGCGATCGTCTTCTTCTTCAGGTTCGTCATGGTACTTCCTTACCTTGTTACCGTGTTTGCCTGGCAAGGCGCTCCGACAGTCACGGAAACGCGTCGCCACACGCGTCCTCCCGAAAGACTTTCAGGCCGTCGGCGCCCCGGATTGTAATACTCTTCCCGCGCGAGCGACACGCACGCGATTTCGAGGGTTCAGGACCGGTTCAGGTGCACCGCTCAGCGCAGTCCGGCCCTGCGTTCGAGCGGCTCGAACGCGCGCCCCAGTCGCTCCGGCGAGACCTTCCCGCGCGTGCCCACGCGCTGGCTGAAGAGCGCCACGCGGTACTCCTCCACCAAGTAGCGCGCGTCGACGACCTCCGGCGCGCCGGGCAACGCCCCGGCCAACGCGTCCACGCGCGCTTGCCAGCGCGCCGCCTCCGCCGCCCCCTCGACGTCGCGCTCCACGCGCCCCTGCAGGTGGGTCGCCCGATAGACGATCCCGTCCAGATAACGCGGCACGTCGCACAGCCGCTCGGCGGGGATCCGGTTGGGGAAGTCCGGCGGCACCAGGCGCTCGAGGTGTGCGGCCATGTCCTCCCGGCTCGAGTGGAACGCCGGGGACTCGAGCGCGGAAACCGCCCGCGCGGCCTCGAAACGGCGCTCGAGGATCGCGCGGCAAGCGGCCACGACTTCGCGGCACGTAAGTGCGAGGCTGCCGGCCCCGGCGGTGAGCGCGGCCTCGAACCCGGACGCCGTGGTCGGCAGCGCGCGTCCGGCGAAGAAGCAGCTCCACGCGGCGGCGAGCAACAGCTCGTCCACGAGCAGCGCCCGGGTCCCGAGGGTCGCGTAGTGCAGGGCCATGGTGCGCTCCGCCTCGATGTCCCGCCGCAGGCGGCGTGCGCGGGGGCGGTCGGCAAGGAGCGCCATCCGACTGTAGCCGCGCCGGTTGGTGGCGCGCTGGCTCGAGCGATGGGTGAGCAGCACGAGGTCCACGCGGTCGCCGTCGTCGCGGAGCGCCGGGTACGCCAGGACGCGTCCGGCGCGACCGTCCACGGTCAGGGTCTCCGCAACGCCGTCCTCCGGGAACGCCGTGAGTCCCCGTTGCTCGAAGCGTTCGCGCGCCGCCTCCGCGCCCCGCTCGACGCGCGCGAGCAGGCGCGCCTGCAACGCCTCGAGATCCCGGTCCTGGTCCACGACCCGGCCCCGCGGGCCCCGGACCTGCACGTTCACGCGCAGGAAGGCGGCGACGGCGTCGGGCCGCCAGTCGGACGCCCCGATGACGACGCCGTAGTCGCCTTCGACCCGCTCGGCGAGCGCAGCCAGCAGGCCGCCCTCACGGTAGCGGTCGGGGCGCAACAGGACGGCCGTCATCTCGCGCGCCTTGTCCGGCACCGGGGCGAGACGCCGCCGCACGGACTTCGGCAACGCCTTCAGGAGCTCCACGCACTTCTGCTCGAAGAACCCGGGCACCAGCCAGTCGAGCGGTCCCTGCCGAAGGTGCGGCAGCACCCCGAGGTCCACGCGCACCGACACCCCGTCGTCGGGCGCCCCCGGGGCGAAGCGGTACCCGAGGCGCAGTTCCAGCCCGTCGATGTGCAGCACCGGCGGGAAGTCCTCGTCGGAGACCGCGGCGTCCGTCCGCGTCATGAGGTCTGCTTCGGTCATCACCAGCCGCTCGAGCGTCGCCGCGTCGGCCTTCGCCAGCCACGCGGTGAGCGACGCGACGCTCCACACGTCTTCCGGCAGCCGCTCCCGGTAGAAGTCCGCCTGCGCCTCCGCCGATGCGAGGATGTCGGCGCGGCGGCCCTTGGCCTGCAGTTCCACGATCCTGCGCGCGAGCGCCAGGTTCCTGTCGAGGAAAGCCGGGCGCGGGTGCTTGCCGGCACGCACCACGCCGTCCGCGCTCCCGACCAGGGCATGGCGTACGAACAGCTCCCGCGCCTCAGCCGGGTCGATCGGGCCGAGCCGGACGGCGCGCCGTTCGACCACCGGCAGGCCGTACAGCGTGGCGCGCTCGAAGACCATCGGCTCGCCGCGCCGCGCGTCCCAGTGCGGTTCCGAGTGGCTGCGTCGCAACAGCTTGCCCGCCGCGCTCTCGATCCACCGCGCCTCGACCCGGGCCACGCAGCGCGCGTAGGTCCGCCCGGTCTCGGCAATCTCCGCCGCGACGACCCACTTCGGGCCCGAACCCCCGCGCGAGCCCTTGCGTGCCAGCACGGAGCCAGGGAAGACGCGGAACTTCAGGTTGCGGGCGCCCTGGTACACCCGGGCCTCGTCGTGCAGCCCCACGAAGCCGAGGGATCCCGCCAGCAGGGCCCGGTGCACCGCCGCGTAGTCCGCGTCGGCCTTGTTCAACCGCATGCCGAGGGACCGCGTCGCCAACAGCAGCTGGCGATGCAGCGAGCGCCACTCGGCGACCCGGGACGGGGACAGGAAGTGTCTCTGCAGGTGCCGGCGGAAGCCGCTGCGCGTCCTTTCTCCGCGCGTTTCCTCCAGGGCGTTCCAGAGGTTGACCCACGCCAGGAAGTCCGACTCCGGGTGCGCGTACGCACCGTGGGCCTCGTCGGCGGCCTGCCGGCGGTCCGGCGGTCGCTCGCGGGGATCCTGGATGGAAAGCGCCGCGACGACGATCAGCATCTCCCGCAGGCAACCGCCGCGGGCGGCGGCGATCAGCATGCGGGCCAGCCGCGGGTCCACGGGCAGGCGCGCCATCGTCCGGCCGACCCTGGTCAGGCGGTCTTCTTCCAGGGCCCCGAGTTCGTGCAGGCCGCGGACCGCGTCCTTCACGGCCCGCGGGTCCGGCGGGTCGATGAAGGGGAAGCGCGACACGTCGCCGAGCCCGAACGCCCGCATCTGCAGCACCACGGACGCGAGGTTGGTGCGCGTCAACTCCGGGTCCGTGTAGCGCGGCCGCTTCCCGTAGTCCGCCTCCGAGTAGAGCCGGTAGCACGTGCCCGGAGCCACGCGGCCGCAGCGGCCCTTCCGCTGCTCGGCGCTGGCCTGGGAGATGGCCTCCACCGGCAGCCGCTGGATCCTGGAGCGGAAACTGTAGCGGCTGATCCGCGCGACCCCGGAGTCGATGACGTAGCCGACGTTCGGCACCGTCACGCTCGTCTCCGCGACGTTCGTCGCGAGGATGACCCGCTGGCGGGCGCTCGGCCGGCTGTCGAAGATCCGCGCCTGCTCGCGGGCCGGCAGCCGGGAGTAGAGGGGCAGCACCTCGTAGCGGTCGCGATAGGCGCGCCGGAGCCGCTGCGACGTCTCGAGGATCTCCCGTTCGCCCGGGAGGAACACGAGGACATCCCGCGCCGCCGACCTCGGGCGTGCCCGACCGATCTCGTCCAGGCAGGCCGCGATCGGATCCCCCTCGTCGTCGTCCGCTTCCCGCCAGACCACGTCCACCGGGTGCCCGCGGCCCCCGACGGACACCACCGGCGCACCGTCGAAGTGGTGCTGGAAGGCTTCGACGTCGATCGTCGCCGAGGTGACGATGAGCTTGAAGTCCGCACGGCGGCGCAGCAGCTTCTTCGCGTAGCCCACCAGGAAATCGACGTTCAGGCTGCGCTCGTGCGCCTCGTCCAATATCAGCGTGTCGTACGCCTCGAGGCGCCGGTCGTGCTGGATCTCCGCGAGCAGCAGGCCGTCCGTCATCACCTTGACGAGCGTGTCCTCGCCCCACGCCTGGGCGAAGCGCACCGCGAACCCGACCTGCGCCCCGAGCGGCACGTCGAGTTCCTGGGCGATGCGGGCGGCCACGGTGCGCGCCGCGAGGCGCCGCGGCTGGGTGTGTCCGATCATGCCCCGGACGCCGCGCCCCGCCGCCAGACACGCCTTGGGCAACTGGGTGGTCTTGCCGGAGCCGGTCTCGCCGGCGACGATCACGACCGGGTGCGCGCGGATGCACTCGACGATCTCGTCCATGCGGGACGAGATGGGGAGTTCGGGCGGGTGGGACAGCGCGGGCACGCGCTCGGCGCGGCGGGCTGCGGCTGCCGCGTCCAGCCTGCGGTCGGGTCTCATGCGAGCGCCCGTTCCTGCTCCGTCATGCGATGCGGGCACGGGACGGGATGAGCCCGTCCCCTTGCATGGAACATCCGCCGACGGGAGCGCAGCGACCGACGGCGGATGTTCCATGGACGGACGGCGGGGCTGGGACGCGGGCGGAGCCGGTGCCGAGCGAGGGAGGCAGCGGGCCGGCCACGGGGCGCTACTTCGAGAGGTAGTTCATCCCCTCTTCGAGGCCGCGGATCGTCAGCGGGAACATGCGCCCGTCGACGAGTTCCCGGGTCATGCCCACGGAGGTCGAGTACTCCCACGTCTCCTGCGGCGTGGGGTTGATCCACACCATCTTGTCGTAGGCTTCGGTGAAGCGCTCCATCCAGGTGGCGCCGGGCTCTTCGTTCCAGTGCTCGACGCTGCCGCCGGAGTGGGTGATCTCGTACGGCGCCATGGTGGCGTCGCCCACGAACACGCACTTGTAGTCCCGCGCGTACTTGTTGAGGATGCCCCATGTCGGCAGGCGCTCGTTCATGCGGCGCCGGTTGTCCTTCCACACGGATTCGTAGATGAAGTTGTGGAAGTAGAAGCTCTCCATGTGCTTGAACTCGGTGCGCGTGGCAGAGAACAGCTCCTCGCAGACCTTGACGTGGGCGTCCATGGACCCGCCGATGTCGAGGAACAGCAGCACCTTGACCGTGTTCTTGCGCTCCGGGCGCATCTTGATGTCGAGCATGCCGCCGTTGTGCGCCGTCGAGCGGATGGTGTTGTCCATGTCGAGTTCTTCTTCGCGGCCCGTGCGCGCGAACTTGCGCAGCCGGCGCAACGCCATCTTGATGTTGCGGGTGCCGAGCTCGACGGAGTCGTCGAGGTTCTTGTACTGACGCTGGTCCCACACCTTGCGGGCCTTCTTCTTCTTGCCGCGTCCCGGGCCGCCGGGGCCGCGCTGTCCGGGGCGGTCGCCGTCCCCTTCCTCGCCCTCCTCGCCTTCCTCTCCCTCGCGGGCGCGCCGCTCCTCCTCTTCGCGCGCCTTCTGGAACGCTTCGATCAGCTTCTCGAGGCCGCCGAGAGACTCGATCTTCTCGAGTTCCTCCGGCGTCAGCGCACGCTCGAACTCGCGGCGCAGCCACTCGTCCGGAATGAGCGACTCGAGCAGGCCGTGCAGGTCCTCGAGCCCCTTGAAGTACGCCCCGAACGCGCGGTCGAACTTGTCGTAGTGCTTCTCGTCCTTGCACATGCACGTCCGGCTGAGGAGGTAGAAGTCGTCGATGCTCGAGTACACGACCCGATGCCGCATGGCGTCGATCAGGTCGAGGAGTTCCCGGATGGTGACCGGGACCTTGTACTTGCGCAGCGTCAGGAAGAAGTTGATCAGCATCGACGCGCTCCTCCGCTACCCCCGGCTGTCCCGCCGGTTCATGAAGGCGAGCCGCTCGAGGAGATGGACGTCCTGCTCGTTCTTGACCAGGGCCCCGTAGAGCGGCGGGATGGCCTTGCTCGGGTCCCGGTTGGTGAGGATTTCGTCCGGGATGTCGTCGGCCATCAGGAGCTTCAGCCAGTCGATCAGCTCCGACGTGGAGGGCTTCTTCTTCAGGCCCGGCACCTTGCGGACGTCGAAGAAGATCTCCATCGCCTCGCGCACGAGGTCCTGCTTGATCTCCGGGAAGTGGACCTCGACGATCTGCTGCATCGTCTCGCGGTCGGGGAAGTTGATGTAGTGGAAGAAGCAGCGGCGCAGGAACGCGTCCGGCAGTTCCTTCTCGTTGTTCGACGTGATGATCACGATCGGGCGCTGCCTGGCGACGACCGTCTGGTTGAGTTCGTAGACGAAGAACTCCATCCGGTCGAGTTCCTGCAGGAGGTCGTTCGGGAACTCGATGTCGGCCTTGTCGATCTCGTCGATGAGCAGCACGACGCGTTCCTCCGCGTCGAACGCGTCCCAGAGCTTGCCGCGCTTGATGTAGTTGCGGATGTCCGCCACCCGCTCGTCGCCGAGCTGCGAGTCCCTGAGGCGGGACACCGCGTCGTACTCGTAGAGCCCCTGCAACGCCTTGGTCTGCGACTTGATATGCCACTGGATCAGTTCCAGGCCGAGGGTGTTGGCGACTTCCTCGGCGAGCAGGGTCTTGCCCGTCCCGGGCTCCCCCTTGATGAGCAGCGGCCGTTCCAGCTTGACGGCCGCGTCGACCGCCATGGAGAGCTCGTCCGTCGAGATGTAGGTGTCGGTGCTCTCGAAGATCATTGCGTTTTCTCTTGCAGCGCGATGGTGTTTTTCGCGCGCTGCACCCCTGCCTCGGTCTGCGCCGGGGGCTGACGACGACAACGCGCAAGGGCGCTACTTTACCCGAAGGCTCGGCGCGAGGCACATCGCCCTGCGGGGCCGGGAGGACGCGGCAAGTCATGCGCCGGTCTCGAGAGGCACGCCATGTGCCAGGCCTTCTCCGCAACAGAACATCGCCCTTTCAACCGCGCCCCGGGGCCCGCAGGCGGCACGGCTGCCAGCGGGGCGTCCGCCACGGCGCGGCCACGAACGCAGGACGGCCTCCAGGCGCCAGCGCGATGGCCCACGGGCACTTTGAAACGGGCGATGTTCTAGTGGGGGGTGGGGCCGGTTGACAAGGGCGATGTTGTTGTTGCGGTTCGGAGCTGCACGGACGCCGGTGCCGGCTTGTTTGTCGTTTGCGTCTGCCGCGTCGGGAGTCCTGTCGGCTCCCACGACGGACGCGGCTCGGGCAAGTCACCGTCTATGGGGCGCGCCCCCGGCGTCTTCGCCAGCGGCCGGCCATGCGCGCCAGCATGCGTGTCCCGACGCCGATGAGGAAGACGGCCACCGCCGCGGCGGTCGCGAGCGCAAGCGTCCGCCCGACCACGCCGGGCTCGCCGTCCGGTTCGAACAGCCCGCGAAAGAGCAGCACGACGAAGGCGGGCGCGTAGTGCTCCGGGGCCTCCTGGAAGCGCCACGGTATGAAGAACCAGGTCGCCGCCACGAGCGGCGCGAGGATGCGGGCGGCGGTCCAGCGGCGCAGCGCCAGGAAAAGCGCGAGGCACGCGCCGAGGCCCGTCGCGCCGACGACGATCCAGGCGATGGTGTAGTCGCTCATGGATCCCGCGTGGGGGCCGGCGCGCCGTCGGAGTCCACCCACGTCACCACGTGGTGCTCGAGGTCGTCCGGATGGATGCCGTCTTCCGACAGCACCTTGCCGGCGACGCTGATGCCGGCGCTGTGCACGGTGGCGGGATCGCCCGACACCAGCGGATGCCACCAGGCGAGGCCGCGTCCTTCCGCGACCCGGCGGTAGCCGCAGGAGGACGGCATGAAACCCAGCGAGAGGACGTTGTCGGCGTCGACGTGGACGCAGTTGGGCTCCACCTCGTGGCGCTCGGGATAACGCGTGCAGCGGCAACTCTCGTGATCCAGGAAGCGGCAGACCACCGCCGTGTGATGGACCTCGCCGGTGGCGTCGTCCCGGAGCTTGACCATGCAGCAGCGCCCGCAGCCGTCGCAGAGCGCCTCCCACTCCTCGTGGGTCATCTCCGCGAGGGACTTCGTCTCCCAGAAGCGTGGCGCGAGCGTCATCGCAACCCCGCGCGCAGCAGCTCCGAGAAGCGCTCGCCCACGAGTTCCAGGCGCCAGCGCAGGGAGCCCGGCAGTTCGCGGTAGTCGCGGAAGTGCCGGACGCACGCCTCGAGCACGCGCCGCCGGGCCAGCAGTTCGGGCGCGATGCCCAGGGCCTCGGCCCGCGAGCGGGCGAAGTCGCGCATCGCCTTCACCACGCCGCCCTCGCGGGGGGACAAGGGCGGTTCCGGCACGGGCGGGGCGTCGTCCTCCAGCCCCTCGGCGTGGGCGCGCAGCAGATCGTCCGCGTAGCGGCGCGCGATGCCCTTCGGCAGCAGCCGGAACACCAGGGCACGGGTCGGCGAGTGCGCCTCGGCCAGCGTCACCAGGTGCTCGTCGCGCACCGTGCGCGCCCGCGGGACGTCGCGGCGCCGCGCCTCCGCCTCGCGCCACGCGGACAGCCGGCGCAGCGCCGCGAGCTGGCGCGGGGCCATGCGCCAGGCGCGCTTCATGCCGAGGTAGTACTCCTCCGGGTCCGCCTCCGCGCGACCGAGAACGCTGGCCATCTCGTCCTCGAACCAGCCGAGCCGGGCCGACTCGGCGAGCCGTCCGCGCATGTGCGCCCACAGTTCCCGCAGGTACGCCACGTCCGCCCGGGCGTACTCGAGCTGGGCCTCCGACAGGGGCCTGCGCAACCAGTTCGACCGCGTCTGCTGCTTCGGCAGGGCGACGCCGAGATAGCGCTCGACAAGGGCCGCGTAGCTCCTGGCGAACTCCGGCGCCAGGAACGCGTGCGCGACCTGGGTGTCCACCAACCCCGCCGGACGCACGCCGAGGTGCGTGTCGATCACCTCGAGGTCCTCCGAGCAGGCGTGCATGACCTTGGTGACGCCGGGGTCCGCGACCAAGCGCCGGAGGCCGTCAAAGCGCTGCTCGGCGCACGCGTCGACGAGACCGATACCGGTGTCGCCCGCCACCTGGTAGAGCGCCGCGATGGGATAGAACGTGCGCTCGCGCATGAACTCCGTGTCGAGGCCCACCACGGCCCCGCAGCCGGCCAGGAAGGTGTCCGTGGCGCCGTCGGTCGCAAGCAAGCCGGACGACCCGTCGACCGCCGTGGCGTCCTCAGGCGATCGAGCGCCGTCCGCGTAGCGCATGGGCGATCGTGCCTCCGTCGATGTACTCGAGTTCGCCGCCGAGCGGGACGCCGTGGGCGATGCGTGTCAGCCGCGCCGGCGTCGCCGCCAGGGCCTCGCCGATGTAGTGGGCGGTCGCCTCGCCCTCCACGGTCGGGTTCGTGGCGAGGATCACCTCCTCGACGCCGCGTTCGCGCACGCGCCCGGCGAGGTCCGTCAGCCCGAGTTCCACCGGGCCGACGCCCTCGATCGGCGACAGGCGTCCGTGCAGGACGTAGTAGCGGCCCGAGTAGCCGCCCGCCTGCTCAATGGCGATGACGTCCATGGGCGACTCGACGATGCACAGCAGCCGCGCGTCGCGCTTCGGGTTCGCGCAGAGGGCGCACAGCCGGGTCTCCGAGAGCGTGCGGCACTCGCGGCAGCGCGTCACTTCCGCGACCGCGGCCGACAGCGCGCCGGCCAGCGCAGCACCCCCCTCGCGGTTGTGCTGCAGGACGTACAGCGCCATGCGGGTCGCCCACTTCGGCCCGACCCCCGGCAGCGTCTGCAGGGCGTCGATCAGGCGGTCGATGAGGGGGCTGACGCTTATCAAAACGGGAGTTTGAACCCGGGCGGCAGGCCGAGACCGCGCGCGAAGTCGGACATCTTGTCCTTCTGCGCCCCCGCGACCCGCCGCGCGGCGTCCGTGATGGCGGCGGCGAGCAGGTCCTCCAGGAGGTCGCGGTCCTCGTTCACGAGGGAAGGGTCGACCTGGACGCGGCTCGCCTCGTAGCGTCCGTTCAGCGTCACCCGGACGAGCCCGCCTCCGCTCTCGCCGGTGACCTCCGTGTTGGCAAGCTCCTCCTGTGCCTCCGCGAGACGCGACTGCACCTGCTGGGCCTGCTTCATCAGGTCGCCCAGGTTCTTCATGACGTCCACCTCCTGGTTCCCCGCCGCCCCGTCGTCGGCCGCTTCCGGTGTCAGGGGCCGGCGGGCCCGACGGACTCGGCGCGGCCGTCGAAACGCTCGAGCAGGTCGCGCACGTTGGCGTCGGCGAGGAACGCGGCCTCCGCCGCCTCCTGTCGCTCGCCGGCGATGCGCCGGTCGCGGGCCGCCGGGGTCTCCAACCGCGGCTGGCCGACGGAGATGGCCACGCGCACCTCGTGTCCCGCGAAGTCCGAAACCGCCCGCTGCACGGCCGCGCGCTGGTTGTCGCTGGCGACCAGGGTATCGTGCGCCTCGTCGAGGAGCAGTTCCCAGGCCGTCTCGGTGCGGGAGACGAGGACGCTGTTGGCGAGTGCGAGCGCCGTCATGCCCGATGCCGGCATGGCCGCGACCATTTCGTGCCACGGGGTGTCTCCGGCGGTGTCGGCGGCCGGCGTGCCCAGGGCCGGATCGTCGCCGGCCGTACTGTCGGCGGACCCCGTTTCCGCAGGGGCGGCGGAGGCCTCCGCACGCTCCACCCCGGCTGCGACCGCAGCCGCGCGATCACCCGCCGGGGCGCCGGAGGATACGTTCCCGCCGGTGGGCGGCGCCGGCATGGTCTCGTGGGCCGCCACCGGGCGAAACGCGAGCATCCGGATCAGCGTCATCTCGAAACCCACGCGCGGGTCCGGCGCGAACTGCAAGTCGCGTCCCCCCATCAGGGCGATCTGGTAGTAGAGCTGGACATCCTCCGGCGCCATCCGGGACACGAACGGCCCCGCCGTCGCCGCGACCTCGCCGCCGACGGTCTGCGCCATCGCGATGTCGTGCAGCGTGCGCTGCATGCTCGCGAGCACGTCGGCGAAGTCCGCGTTGCGCTCGGCGAGTTCCCCCGCGCACCGCAGCAGCCCCTCCCGGTCGCCCTCGACCAGGGCCCCGAGGAGCGCGCCCACCTCGTCGCCGCGCACCGTCCCCAGGAGGTCCGCGACGTCCGCTTCCGTCAGCGCCCCGCCGCCGAACGCGATCGCCTGATCCGCGACGGACAGCGCGTCGCGCAGGCTGCCCTGCGCCGCCTCGGCGATGATGTCGAGGGCCGCCGGCTCGAACGACACCTCCTCGGCCGTGAGCACACGGCCGAGGTGCGCGGCGATGCGCTCGGGAAGGATGTTCTTCAGGTGGAACTGCAGGCACCGCGAGAGGACGGTGACGGGCACCTTCTTCGGGTCCGTCGTCGCGAGCAGGAACTTCACGTGCGGCGGCGGTTCCTCGAGGGTCTTCAGGAGGGCGTTGAAGCTCGAGGCGGACAGCATGTGCACCTCGTCGATGAGGTACACCTTGAAGCGCCCGCGGGACGGCAGGTACTGCACGTTGTCGAGCAGTTCCCGGGTGTCGTCCACCCGCGTGCGCGACGCGGCGTCGACCTCGATCAGGTCCACGAAGCGGCCGTCGGCGATCTCCGTGCACGCGCTGCACGTACCGCACGGTTCGGCGCCCACGCCGGTCTCGCAGTTCAGGCACTTCGCGAACGCCCGCGCGAGGGTGGTCTTGCCGACGCCGCGCGTGCCCGTGAAGAGATAGGCGTGGTGCAGCCGATCGGCGTCGAGGGCGTGCGTCAGCGCCCGCACCGCGTGGTCCTGTCCGACCACTTCGCCGAACGTGCGCGGCCGGTACTTGCGGGCGAGGACCTGATAGCTCATGGGTGTGGAACATTGTAGCCTTCCGCGCAACAAACGGTGACAGGAGCGAAGCGACTGGCGCCGGTTGTTGCACGGAAGCGCGGTGTGGCTGGGGCGGAGGCGGCGGCGCTCGGCGTGAGGGTGGGGAGACCACATGGCCAAGGACCTTCAACCCCAACAGATCGCGGCCCTGCCAGCCGCGCGCGACGTCGGCGACGCGCTCGGCGCGCGGGTCCTGCCGGAGACCGTGACGGACCTCCGCCGGATCATGACGGCATTGTCGGAGCGGGCGAACGCGGACCTGCCGGACATCGCCGCCACGGTGCACGAGTCCGTACCGATGGACGACGGGCTGACGGGAATGGTGGTAGCGCCGCCCGGAGAGGGCGCGTGTCCCGTCCTCTGTTTCCCGCACGGCGGCGGCCGGGTGTGCGGCAGTCCCCGCGACCACCGGAAGCTCCTGCTCCGATTCGCCGAAGGGGCATCCTTTGCGTCGCGCCGGACTACCGGCTCGCGCCCGAGCATCCGTTCCCGGTTCCCTTCGAAGACTGCGTCTCGGGGTATCGCTGGACGGCAGATCGGTTGCCGCCGTGCCACGTCGTGGCGGGCGGCGCGGACCGGCTGACGGGGCAGTCGGACACCCCGGTTGCCCGGCCGGCAGCATCGGGCGTGCCGTACGAGCACTTCGTCGACGCGGGCATGCCTCACGGGTATCTCCAGTTCGAGCCCGCCCCGGCCGCCCGGCTGGCGATCCGGCGCCTTTGCGCCTTCCCGCACCGCGCGCTCTGACCCGGTTGCGCGCGGAGATGGCTCTCGCCAGCGGTTTTCTGGTCATCGGCCATCGCGGCGCGGCCGGGCTGGCGCCGGAAAACACCCTCGCGAGCTTCCGCCGCGCGGTGGCACTCGGCGTCGACGCGGTGGAACTCGACGTGCACGTCGTGGACGGTGAACTGGTCGTGATCCACGACGACACGCTGGACCGGACGACTGACGGGACCGGCTCCCTGGAGAACCACCGCCTTGCGGCGTTGCGCGAACTCGACGCGGGGGACGGCGAACGCATCCCGCTGCTGGAAGAGGTCTTCGAAGCGGTGCCGCGGTCCGTCGGCATCAATGTCGAGCTGAAGGGCCAGGGTACCGGGGCCGTGCTGGCGGACCGTCTTCGCGACGACGGCCGCGCCGTGCTCGTATCGAGCTTCGACCGCCAGGAACTGCGGGACTTCCATGCCCGGCGGCCGGACGTCCCTTGCGCCCCCCTCCACCACCGGCTGCGGCGCGGCATGGCCGCGGAAGCCCGCAAGCTGGACGCGTGGTCGATCAACGTGGCGGAGGGCCTGGTCGACCGGCCATTGGTCGAGCGCCTGGGCGCCGCGGGATTCCCGGTGCTGGCCTACACGGTCAACGACGCCGCGCGTGCCGCGCACCTGGCCGAACTCGGCGTGCGCGGCGTGTTCACCGACTTCCCCGACCGCATCGACCGGGCGTGACCTCGGCGGCGGCCCGGCCGCGGCGCCGTCAGTCGGCGATCTTGCCGAGTTCCCGGTGCAGTTCGTATTGGCCGGAGGTGACGTGCGTCTCGATGCGCCGCAGTCGCAGTTCCAGTTCCACGAAGTCGTCCTGGACCGCCCGCAGGCTGCGCCGCGGAGAAAAGCGTACGCCCATCTCCGGGGCCGGCGCCGTGTGGTCGCGGCGGCGGTCTTCGCGCTCGGCGGACCCTGCGTCCCGGCGGCGCCGCCGACGCCTTCTGCGCCTCCGCTTGCGCTCCTTCTCCGGATCCCCGGGCGGATGGTCCATGACGAAGTAGGCGACCCAGTACGCGGGGAAGACGATGCTGGGCATGAAGATCAGGCCGGTCACGGCGATGCAGCGCACGACCCAGGCCTCCATGCCGAAGTAGTTGGCGATGCCGCCGCACACACCGACGATGCGGCCGTTGTCGTCGTCGAGGTAGAGCCGGCGGGAGCGCAGTTCAAGCCGCTCGTGGTCACGGTATACGCGAGCGCGGTCCCGCAACGCCGAGTGCGCCGCGTCGCGGCGCTCGCGGGCCTTGGCGCGGGCTCCGCGGCCGCGTCCGGCATCCCTGTCGCCTCCGGCCGCGCGGCGCCCGCGGCGGCGTTCGCGGGCCCGTTCGCCCGGGTCTTCGCCGTGGAGCCACGCGGTCGCTTCGTCGATGGACTCCGCCGCGCGGCGGACCGCCTCTTCGGTAGCGCTCGCGGCCAGGTCTTCCGCGGCGTCCTGGAACCGCCGTGCGGCCTCGTCGAGGTCGCTGCTCCCGCGACGGCTCCTCTCCGAGCCCCTGTCGGGTCTGCGAGTCACTTGCGCACCCTCCCTCCCGTCACGCGTCGGCCTGGCGCTTGCGCCAGTCCGGCGTTTCCGCGTCGAGGATCGCCTCGAGCGTCTCGATGCGCTCGCCCATCCGGTCGGCGAGTTCGGTCAGCCTTTCGAGTTCGGCCCGTTCCTCTTCCGAGAGCGCGCCCTGCGTGCGGTTCTTGCTGCGATAGTGCATCAGGATCCACAGCGGCGCGACGACGACGGTAAAGAGCAGCGTCGGTACGAACGCAAACGCGAAGACATATTCGTCCATGGTTACCCCCGATCTCCGGAGACCTTCGTCACAGTGCTGACTCCGGTCCGCTCAACTGTCCGCCTTGGTACCGTCCGCGTCCCCGCCAGGGGCCCCATCAGGGGCTTCGACGCGCGCCTTGAGCCGCTCCAGCTCCTCGTCGATGCGCTCGCGGTCCTCGAGTTCCTCGATCTCCGCGGCGAGGGTCTTCTGGCCGAGGTCGTAGGACTCGACCATGCCCTCGAGGTCGTCCAGCTTGCGCTCGTAGAGCTCGAAGCGGTTCATGGCCTCGTCGATGTTGTGGTCCGAGAGCTGGCGGCGGATGCCGAGCCGCGTCCTGGCCGTCTGCCCGCGGACGATGAGCGCGTTCTGGCGCGCCTTGGCGTCCTTGATCTTCGCCTGCAGCGCCGCGACGTCCCCGTTCAGCTTCGTGAGCGTCTCCTCGAGGATGCGCACCTCTTCCGCCGCGGCCTCGGCCATCTCGGCGGCCTTGGCGCGCTCGGCGAGGGCAGCCCGCGCGAGATCGTCGCGTCCCTTGCGCACGGCGAGTTCGGCCTTGCGCTCCCACTCCGCGGCTTCCCCCTCGAGGGATTTGCGGCGGCGCGAGAGTTCCTTCCTGTCGGCGATGGCCCGCGCCGAGGTGGTGCGCACCTCGACCAGGGTCTCTTCCATCTCCTGGATGATGAGCCGCACCATCTTCTCCGGGTCCTCCGCCCTGTCCAGCATGGCGTTGAGGTTGGAGTTGACGATGTCGCTCAGGCGGGAAAATACACTCATGGTCTGTCTCCAAGGGTTGTCTCTACCGGATCGCATCCGCTTGCCCACGAAGGGAACAGATTCCGTGCCAACTCTGCCAGACACCGCAATGCATTGATTTAATTGACCTTTCCAATAGCGCGTTCCACGCAACGCCGCGCTGCATGGTGGATTTCGCCAACTGTTGGCTAAGATAGGCGCATGGTTCGCGAAAAAGACCGGCTGGTCGGAGAGTCGCCGGCGTTCCTCGCCGCCCTCGACGAGGTCTCCGCCGTCGCCCCGCTCGAGAAACCCGTGCTCATCGTCGGCGAGCGCGGCACGGGCAAGGAGTTGATCGCCGCGCGGCTGCACTACCTGTCGAACCGCTGGGACGCCACGTTCCTCAAGATGAACTGCGCGGCCATCTCGGACTCGCTCCTCGAGAGCGAACTCTTCGGCCACGAGGCGGGCGCCTTCACCGGGGCCACCAGGACGCACCAGGGCCGGTTCGAGCGGGCCGACGGCGGCACGCTGTTCCTCGACGAACTCGCGACCACGTCCGTCCTCGTGCAGGAGAAGATCCTGCGCGTCATCGAGTACGGGGAGTTCGAGCGCCTCGGCGGCAGCAAGACGCTCCGCGTCGACGTGCGGCTCATCGCCGCGACCAACGAGGACCTGCCGCGGCTCGCCGACGCCGGCAAGTTCCGCCGCGACCTCCTCGACCGGCTCGCGTTCGACGTGATCACCCTCCCGCCGCTGCGGGCGCGCACCGAGGACATCGCGCTGCTCGCGGAGTACTTCGCCATCGACATGGCGACCGAACTCGGGCGGGACTACTTTCCCGGGTTCGCCCCGGCCGCGCAGACACAGCTCGCGGCGCACGACTGGCCCGGCAACATACGCGAACTCAAGAACGTGGTGGAACGCGCGGTGTACCGAACGCCGGAAGACGTGCCGGTGGGCGAAATCACGATCGATCCGTTCGACTCGCCGTTCCGGCCCGAGGAGGAAGACTCAGGCGACGGCGCCGCGGCCGCAAAGCCCGGGCTGCCCCTCGACATCAAGCAGACCGTGCGGCAGCTCGAGATCGACCTCTGCAACGACGCCCTCGCCAACGCGCGCTACAACCAGCGCAAGGCGGCGGAACTGGTCGGCCTCACCTACCACCAGTTCCGCGGGTACCTGCGCAAGTACGACCTGGGACACACGGGCGACGACTGATCGCGCCCCCGGCGGCCCGGACAGCGTCACAGCATGCTGCCGAGATATCCGACCTCCCATGGAGTGATCCGTCTCCCGAGGTCCTTGAGCTCCTCGCGCTTCACCGAGACGAATCCGTCGACGAAATGCCGGGGGAGCAAGCGCTTCAGCTTCACGTGCCGGGACAGGAGGCGCAGCGCGTCATGGAGGTCGACGGGCAGATCGGCGGGGAGCGCGTAGGCATTGCCTTGCGCCGGATCGCTCGGCTCGATGCCTTCTTCGAGACCGAGCAGGCCGCAGGCCAGGGTCGCGGCGATGAACAGGTAGGGATTGGCGTCGGCGCCCGCAACCCGGCTCTCCACCCGACCGCCGGCATCGTGCGAGTGCGGTACGCGGAAGCCGACGGTACGGTCGTCGTAGCCCCACTCGAGATTGACGGGCGCCGCGGAGCCCCGGACGAAGCGCCGGTAGCTGTTGACGCTGGGCGCCGACAGCGCGAACGCCCCCGGCAGGTACTTCTGCAGCCCCGCCGATGAACCGGCGCAGCGGCGCCGGCGCCTTGCCGCCCTGCGGGGCGAACCGGTTGGCGCCCTGCCCGTCGACCAAGCTGACGTGAACGTGCAGGCCGCTGCCCGGGAGATCCATGACGGGCTTGGCCATGAAGCTCGCCAGGCAACCGTGCTGCAGGGCGCAGGCCTTGACCAGCCGCTTGACCAGGAAGAGACGGTCCACCTGCCCGAGCGCCCCGCCGTGGGCGACGTTCAGTTCGACCTGGCCCGGACCCAGCTCGTGCATCATGGCCTGCAGCGGGATGTCGATGCCCGCGCTCATGGCCCGCACGGTGTCGAGGAACGGGGCGTACTTGTCGAGGGCGTCGGCGCTCAGCCCCTCGCCCCCAAACTCCGCGCGCTCGTGCAGGCCCGCGGTGGGTACCAGCGTCCGGTCTTCGCGCCTTGGCGGTTGCAGCAGGTAGAACTCGATCTCCGGCGCGACGATCGGTGTCCAGCCTTGCTCCGCATATCGCGCCAGGATTCGCTTGAGTAGGTTGCGCGGGTCGAACGGGACGGGTTTGCCCGCCTAGTCGAGGGTTTCGCAGACCTGGCGGCAGTTACCGGACTTCCACGGCACGTCCCGGCACGTGCTCCAGTCGGGGACGAGCACCAGGCCGCCGTCCTCCAAACAGTAGGCCTTCATGGCGTCCAGGGCGTATGCGCCATCGATGCACTGGAAGAAGACGGAGGCCGCGAAGTGCGCCGAATCGCCCGGGGCGAAGGAGGCGCCATCGACCGTCTTGCCGCAGGGCACGCCATTCGCCCACCAGCAACTCCAGGTCCTGCACCGCTACCTCCGATTCCGTTTCGTGGCCAGGCGACCGCAACGGGCGAGGATGCCGCTGTTGGCGCGCCACCGCCGATCCTGGTCGACGTGGATCGGCGCCCTTCGCGCACGCTTTCGCGCGAATGTCCCACGACACTCGCCGAACCGTCCTACAGACTCCACATCGCAGGTCACGAAAATGCATCGACTCGGCCCCACGCGCATGTCCCTGGGCGGATGCCTCGGGCCACGGAAACAGCTATTCTGACGCAAGGACACGGAACCCATGGCACAGCCGGTGATGGACACACTGCAGGTGGCGGATGCGCTGCGGCGGTCGGGGATGGAGCGGGAGCAGGCAGAGGGCGTCGCCCGCACACTCAGTACACACTTGAGCGAGAATGTCGCGGCGCACAAGGACTTGGAACTCGGGTTCGCGGGCATCCGCGCGCACGTGGACGAGCGGTTCGCAGAGGTCGACAAGGGGTTCACGGAACTCAAGAGCGAGATCAAGGCCCTGGACACCAAGTTCAACGTCCTCGGCGTCGGCATGGCCCTGGCGCTGGCCTACCTGGCAGTGCTCGCGAGCCTCGACCGGTTCCTGTAGGGCGTCCGGCCGGGAAATCACCGCTTACGGATCCAGACGCTATTGTCGTGGAAGGCGGCGCCGCCGATGGGCGCCGCCGCGTCGGCGCCGGTGAGGACGTTCACGCCCTTGCCCTCCTCGAAGGCGTCGTTGGGCCAGATGCTCTCGATGATCACGACGCCGCGCTGCACGCCCTCGAAGAGCTCGACCGCAATCACCAGCGAACCGCGCCCGTTGCCGACGCGCACGCGGTCTCCCGCCGCGACGCCGAGGGCGGCGACATCGTCCGGGTGGACCATCACGCAGGGCCGCCGCTGACGCCGGATCGATGTCGGCGTCTCGTTGAAGGTCGAGTTCAGGTAGTGCCGGGCCGGCGCCGTCACCAGGCGGAACGGCATCTCTTCCGTCGCCTCCTCGATCGCCTCCCAGTGGTCCGGTAGCCGCGGCGCCGCCTCGACCACGGCTGCGTCGACGAACCCGCCGGCCGCGACCGCGCGCCAGTTCGGCGCGAAGCGGAACCTGCCGTCGGCGTGCGCGAAGCCGTCGAGGTAGTGCGCTTCCCGGAACGATGGCTGGCAGTCGAGCCAGCGCTCTCGCTCGAGCCGTTCGAGGGATCCCCAGCCCGACGCCTGCAGCGTGTGGTCGATGACCTCGCGGGCGCTCATGTCGAAGCCCGGGTGCTCCGCCCCGAGCCGCTTCGCCAGCGCGCAGACCACCTCGTGATTCGAGCGGCACTCCCCCGGCGCGTCGACGATCTTCGGTCCGAACAGGATGTGCTGGTGGCCGCCACCCTGGTAGAAGTCGTCGTGTTCGAGAAACATCGTCGCCGGCAGCACCACGTCCGCCATCAGCGCCGTCTCCGTCAGGAACTGCTCGTGCACGCACACGAACAGATCGTCGCACGCGAAGCCCCGGTGCACGCGGGCCTGCTCCGGGGCCACCGACATCGGGTTGGTGTTCTGCACGAAGAGCGCCGTCACCGGCGGGCCGTCGCCGAGGTCCCGCGGGTCGCCGTCCAGGATCGGGCCGATGCGCGACTGGTCCAGGATGCGCGTCGACAGGTCGCGCGCGTCGAGGCCCTCGATCATCGACATGTCCCAGTGGTAGATCGCGCCGTTGTTGTGGAACGCGCCGCCGCCCTCGTACTGCCAGGCGCCCGTCACCGCCGCGATCGAGAGCGCCGCGTGCATGTTGACGGCGCCGTTGCGCTGCCGGGTAAAGCCGTAGCCGAGGCGCAGGTAGGTGCGCGGCGTGGCGCCGATCATGCGGGCGAGGGTCTCGATGGTGTCGGCCGGCACGCCGGTTATCGCTTCCGCCCACTCTGGAGACCGGTCCGCCAGGTGCTCCTCCAGTTCCGCCGGGCAGTCCGTGTACTGCTCCAGATACCCGCGGTTTGCATAGCCGTCCCGAAACAGGACGTGCATCACCGCGCAGGCGAGCGCCCCGTCCGTGCCCGGCCGCACGCAGACGAAGAAATCCGCCTGCTTCGCCGTCGCGTTGCGGTAGGTGTCGATGACGACGATCTTCGCGCCGCGTTGCCGGCGGGCGGCGAGCGCGTGGGTCATGACGTTGATCTGCGTCGCCGCGGCGTTCGTGCCCCAGATGACCACCAGGTCCGACCGGGCCATCTCCCGCGGATCGGCGCCCGCGAGCTTGCCGGTGCCGGCAATGAACCCGCTCCAGGCAAGCGTCACGCAGATCGTCGAATGCTGGCGCGAGTAGCGCTTGGCGTGGCGCAGCCGGTTGATGCCGTCGCGCATCAGGAGGCCCATCGTGCCCGCGTAGTAGTACGGCCAGACGGTCTCCGGCCCGTGGCGCGCCTCGGCCGCGAGCAGTGCTTGCGCCGTGAGGTCGAGCGCATCGTCCCAGGAGACCGGCACGAAGCTCTCGCGCCGGCCCTTCTCCCCGACCCGGCGCAGCGGCGTCGTCAGGCGGTCCGGATGATGGACGCGCTCGGCGTAGCGGGCGACCTTGCTGCAGATGACGCCCGCGGTGTACGTGTTGTCCGGCGCGCCGCGGACGCGGCCGATGGTCTCGGCGTCCAGGCGCTCGACCGCGAGCGCGCAGGTGGACGGGCAATCGTGGGGGCAGACGCTGTGGCGGATCTCGGGTTGTGCAGGCACGCGGCTCGCGCTTACGACTTCGCCCAGTTCATGGCCCGGGGCAACTTCATGCCGTGCGCGAAACCGCCCTGCGGCGTCGCCAGAAAATCCTCGCGGCCCAGCAGCACGCGCATCTCGTAGGGCTTGCCCTCGAGCCAGTCCTCGTCGAGAAAGTCGTAGCTCTCGACCGGGCGCATCGCCATGCGGCCGAAGGTGATGTGCAGCACCACCCGCTCGCCGTCCACCGTCCGCGGGGCGCCGCCGCTGTGCCACGTCGAACCGTCCCAGAACACGATGGAACCGGCCGGACACTCCGTGGCTACCACGCCGGGCTCTTCGGCCACTTCCCGCTCGTTCGGGTGGCGGCGCTCCCTGTGCGAGCCCGGCACCACCCGCGTGGAGCCCGCGGCCTCGGTGAACTCGTCGCACGCCCAGCAGAACGTCACGAGCTGGTTGTGCACCGGGAACGGCGCCGGCGTCCAGTTCTGGTCCGCGTGCAGGCCGCCCTTGCCGTCGCCCGGCTCCGTCGCCTTCTCCTTGATGCTCGCCGCCACCTGCGAAAGGATTGCGCCCTTGCCGCAGAGAATCTCCGCGATCGCAAGGAGCTTCGGATTCAGGACGACCTCTTCGAAGACCGGATCCTTCGGGAGCAGCATGTTCGCGCCCCGCCCCTCGAGCCCGTAGCCGCCCTCCCCGCCGCGCACGATGCGCACGATCGTCTCCCTTAGGCGCGCGACGAACTCGGGCGACGCCGCGCCGTGGATGTAGCCGTAGCCTTGGTCCCTGACGTGCTCGACGGTCTCGCCGAGGTCGAGGTCGTCGACGCGGGCCTGAAGTTCGTCGGAAAGGTCGAAGGGTTGCCGGGTTTCGAAGATGCGCTCGGGCATCTCCTCAACTTCGGCTGTGGCTTCGGCTGTGGCTTCGCTCATCGGTTCTACCCCTCGCTGCGTGTGCCCGGCGACACGCGATTCCCGGGATTGTTCGCCGGTGAGACGTTGGGGTCAAGGTCGGTGAGCCTGCGGCGCCCGCTTACGACTTCGCCCAGTTCATCGCCCGTGGCAACTTCATGCCGTGCGCGAAACCGCCCTGCGGCGTCGCCAGGAAATCCTCGCGGCCGAGCAGCACGCGCATCTCGTAGGGCTTGCCCTCGAGCCAGTCCTCGTCCAGGAAGTCATAGCTCTCGACCGGGCGCATCGCCATGCGGCCATAGGTGACGTGCAGCACCACCCGCTCCCCGTCCACCGTCCGCGGGGCGCCGCCGCTGTGCCACGTCGAGCCATCCCAGAACACGATGGAGCCGGGCGGGCACTCCGTCGCGATTACCCCCGGTTCTTCGGCCACCTCCCGCTCGTTCGGGTGGCGACGCTCCCGATGCGAGCCCGGCACGACCCGCGTGGACCCCGCCGCCTCGTTGAACTCGTCGCACGCCCAGCAGAACGTCACCAGCTGGTTGTGCACCGGGAACGGCGCGGGCGTCCAGTTCTGGTCCGCGTGCAAACCGCCCTTGCCGTCGCCCGGCTCCGTCGCCTTCTCCTTGAGGGTCGCCGCCACCTGCGACAGCAGCGCGCCCTTGCCGCAGAGGATCTCCGCGATCGTCAGGAGCTTCGGATTCAGGACGACCTCTTCGAAGACCGGGTCCTTCGGGAGCAGCATGTTCACGAGCGGCACGTTCGCGCCCAGCAAATACTCGCTCTCCCGGCGCACGATCCGCACGATCGTCTCCCGCAGGCGCGCGACGAACTCCGGCGACGCGGCGTCGTGGACGTAGCCGTAGCCGTGCTCCTTGACGTGCTCGACCGCCTCGCGGAGATCCAACTGGTCCACGCGAGCCTGCAGTTCGTCGGACAGGTCGAAGGGTTGCCGGGTCTCTAAGACGGGCGCGGGCATCTCCTCCATCTGGGCTGCTGCTTCGCTCATCGATTCCCCTCCTCCCGGTTCCTCCGTAATCCTCCGGATTGTTCGCCTGTGGCGCTTCGGGGTCAAGGCGGCTACGGATGCCGCGCGCGGGCGCGGCGGCAGCATAATCCCATACAGAAATGAGCCTGAACGGAGGCGCGATCTGAGGCGTGTGACCGTTTGGGTTGGGGATGTGAGGGACTTGCGCTGTTCTGAGAGCCACGGATGGTAGGGGATGGGGGGGTTCGGTTTTTTTCTTTACCCCGAGAATGCGGCGTTTTGAGTGGTTTCGTGGCGGCGCGGGTGGGCTGCGGGGGATTTTCACCCCACGCGGGGGCGGGGCGCCGGGGTGCGTGGCGGCGCGCGTCCGGCGGCGGGTTGCGTAGACCTGGGAAAAGGGGTCGCCATGGGGCAGGATGGCTGCGCCAAACAAGACCACCGCCGCTCCCCGGAGGGAGAACGACCATGGCGACGCAACAGAGTGTGCTGTTTTCCTGGGACGATGTCGAACGGTTGCCGGAGTTGCGGCGGCTGGAGTTCGTGCTGGAGCAGCTGCCGGACGCGGATCTGGTGGCGGCGCTGGAGTCGCGCCGCGGTCGCGGCCGGGGCGAGTACCCGGTGCGGGCGATGTGGCGCGCGCTGGTGGCGGGGGTGGTGTTCGGCCACGCGTCGTCGGCGTCGCTGTTGCGCGAGTTGGGTCGCAACCCGGCGTTGCTGTCGGTGTGCGGCCTTGACGCGCTGGGCCGGCAGTCGGCGCCGCGGCGGACGCTGGCGCGGGGTGCGGACGGCACGACGACGGTGGTGGAGGAGGCGCGGTCGCGGCGGGACGGTGTGCCGACGGCGTGGGCGTTCTCGCGGTTCCTGGCGAACGTGGTCGGGCTGGAGGAGGAGAGCGGCGCGGTGTCGGGGATGGTGGACGCGCTGCGCGGGCGGCTGCTGGCGGAGTTGCCGGGCTACGGGACGCACCTGGGCTACGACGGCAAGGCGGTGCCGAGCCACTCGACCGGCCGGCGCGACGCGACGACCGGCGCGACGACGGACACGGACGCGGACTGGGGCAGCCACGAGACGCGCGGGACGGACCGCAACGGCAAGGCGTGGCGGAAGGTGAAGACGTGGTTCGGCTACGGCCTGCACCTGATCGCGGACACCGAGCACGAACTGCCGGTGTGGTTCGAGGTGACGCGGGCGTCGCGTTCGGAGGTGAAGGTGCTGGACGCGGGGATCGACGAACTGTTCGGGGCGGCGCCGGAACTGGCGGCGCGCTGCGCGGACTTCTGCGCGGACCGGGGCCTGGACGCGGGACCGCTGAAGCGGAAGTTGTGGGACGCGCACGGGGTGCGCCCGCTGATCGACGTGCGGGAGCTGTGGCGGGAGGAGAAGGCGATGCCGGACCACGATCCGTCGCAGCCGATCCTGCGTTCGCTGTCGGCGGACGGCGGCGGCAACGTGCTGCACGGCGGGAAGGGCGAGGTGTTGTGCCGCTGTCCGGCGACGGGCGCGGTGCGGCCACTGGCGTTCCAGGGCTTCGAGGCGGACCGCGGCACGCTGAAGTACCGCTGCCCGGCGGCGGCGTACGGGCTCGACTGCGCCGGTCGGGAGCGGTGCCTGCGCGACGCCGGGTCGACGGCCGGGGACTATGGGCGGGTGGTGCGCATCGACCTGGCGTCCGCCGACCGGCGCACGTTCACGCCGACGCCGTGGGGCAGCCCGTCGTGGCGGCGCGGCCACCACCGCCGCGGCGCGCTGGAGCGGATCAACGCGCGGCTCGACAACAGCTTCGGGTTCGAGCGCCACTTCGTGCGCGGGCGGGCGAAGATGCGGGCGCGGCTGGGACTGGCGCTGGCGGTGATGATGGCGCTGGCGCTCGGCTCGGTGGCGGCGGGCCGGCCCGAGCGCATGCGCTCGCTGGTGGATCCCGGACTGCCGCTGGCGGCGTAGCGCCGCCGACACGCCGTTCGCGACCGCATCGGCGCCGGCCGGGGATCGCCCGCCCGCCCGCGGCGCCCAAATGCGAACCGTTCTCACTTGCGCGCCCCCGAACCGACTCTCGACGGCGCCTCCCGGAACCGCCGCACCCGTTCCGCCACCGCCGTCGCCGGTTCCAGTCGCGGGCAAGGATCACGCGCCCGAGAAAAAACGCCACAGCGCAACTCCCTCGATGTGGCCCAAGCTGTGTTTGATGGGTTGTCGGGCGTAAGCTGACCGGCGGCGGTCTGCCCGATGCCGCCGTGGACCGACCCCGCGGGGTGCCGGCGCGGTGAACGGGAGCGAGTTCGGCCGTTTCGGGAGTGGCCGACGACGCCTGGTGCGCGCCGCCCGCTTTTGAAGCGGGCGGGCGGCGCGCCGAGCACCGCCCTCGACTCGGGCACCGGACTCTTGAGCTTGAGGGAGAGCGTCATGCCGCGGCCTCGGTCGCGATGGCGCGGAACAGTTCGTCGCGCGCGGCGTTGAGGGCGCGCGCGGCATCCAGGTCGGAGGTGGCGTTGGCGAAGGCGTCGAGTTGCCCGAGGGTGACGCCGGGGCGGAGGAACCGGGCGGCGTTGTCGAGGGACTTGAACTTCTCGAAGGGGGTGGTGACGTTCTCGTACGGGTGGCGCTTGGTCACGCGCCCGTCGTCGCCGACCGTCGCGACCGGGAAGTGGCAGGGTCGGTGGTAGTTGAGGAACGGCGACAGCACGTTCTGGGTGAAGGCGTTGACGGCGCCGGCGAAGCGCCGCGGGATGTGGCCGTGGCCGAGGTGGCGGCGCACCACGGAGCCGTTCTTGCCCTCGACGAGGGCGTTGTCGTTGGAGCGCCGCGGACGCGACTTGGTGAACTCCCCGACGTGCAGCTTGTGCAGCAGCTCCGCCACCTGGCGGTTGACGTACTCGGAGCCGTTGTCGGCGTGGAAGCCGTTGACCGTGAAGGGAAAGTTCTTGATCAGCGCGGTCAGGACCGGGATCGGGAAGGCCTCCGAGATGTACTCGACGGCGCCGACGAACTCGAACTGCGTGACTTCGTCGACGGCGTTGATCAGGTACGGGCCCTTGTCGCCGTCGCGATCGCCCTGGTGCACCGTGTCCACGCGCAGGAAGCCGGGCCGGCCCTCGGGTCGCGGCTTGCGGCGCTCGCCGATGGCGACCCGCGTCGCGCGCGTGCCCTCGATCCGCGTGCGGCGGCTGCGGTACGTCTTGCTCTCGCGCAGCCGATACAGGTGGCTGTTCGACAGCCCCGCCAGGCGCTCGAACGCCGCCCGCCCGTACTTCTCGAACTCGCGCTGCATGGTGCGTCGCGTGGCCGGACCGGACCGCTCCCCGAGGGTCTTGTCCACCTCCGCCAGCAAGCGAATGTCGGCCGCCGTGTGGCGCCGCTCGAACGGCCGCGCCGGACCGCGGCGGCGATCCTCGATCCTGCCCGTGCGCGCGTGCTGGCCGATCAGCCGCGTCAACTGCGCCCGCGACAGGCCCGTCACCTTCCCCAGGAACTCCTTCACCAGGCCCTTCCCGGCCCTGGGCAACTCCGCATGGCGGAACCGCACCAGCACGCGTCGCACGAACGCGTAGGTCTCGCTCCGATCCACCGGGCGGAAGCCCACCGGATCGCTCCCCTCCAGAAAAGCCCGCACGTCGTCGAGCGTCCGCAACCGTTCGGCATCGAGTCTCAAGATCATCCTCCGATGATCCCGCAACCCGCTTCAGGCTCACTTCTCGTGGGATCGACGCTCTCCCTTCAGGCTCACTTCACATGGGACAAGTCTGCGGCTGCCTCCACAGGCGCCCGGTCTGCTAAGATGGCCGGGCCGCAAGGCGCACGATGGTGACCCCACCGGTCCCCTCGCGACGACAAGTTGTGAACCCCGTCAGGCCCGGAAGGGAGCAGCGGCAGCAGCGGACTCGGGCGCCGGGGTGTGGCTGGTGGGTTCGCCTCCACCTTCGGAGAGGTGTCCGAGCGGCCGAAGGAGCACGCCTGGAAAGTGTGTATGGGTGAAAGCCCATCGAGGGTTCGAATCCCTCCCTCTCCGCCACTATTTTTCCGTAAGTTACTGTCTTTACAGTAGTATTATTGTCCGCCAGCGATGAAGTTATCACTTTAGATATGTCATTATTGCTTAGGACAAATGCGGCTCGCATGATTCGGGGTGGAACGGGTGGCTGACGACGACTACGAAGAAGGCGCGCCACCTTACGGGCCTGCCTCGTCTATCGAAGCAGGCTCTCTGCGAGAAGCGCTGTGCGGTCTCAGTCTCCTTGGTGACGACCCCTTCCTTAGTGGGCAGGCCTTCAATCTAGCCATCGTGGATGAGTGGTTGACCCAGATCGAAGAGGAACTATTGCGCCAGATGTTCAGGGAGGACCGAATGCCGATGCCAGAAGCCGTTTTCGTTTCAGCGCAGTCTCAGATGTGGATTTTCGCAGCGTATGAACTGCTGCGAACTTGGCGGCAACGGGCTGAGGACCTTCGGAAGTTGGCGAGCAACGGCGGGCTCGAGTTGAAGCTTGCCGCGCTCAGAAAGGACGTCGGATTCGTCCACTTCGGTCGCGAAGTCCGTGCTGGGCAGATCGAGAGTGTGCTTGAGGAGCCTGGCCGGATTGAGGCGATTAGCGACGATCTCAAGCGAACCTACATCCCGTTTACGCGCCTTGAAGCCATTCGCGTCTCCTTGGCGAAGCACGAAGTCCGCAAGCGCCACAAATCGGTGGCGCTGCACCCAGGCTATGGCCGGATAAATCAGTGGTGCGGCGCTCTCGACTACGAGATCGAGCTCGGCAGGACCAGCTTGGGAACGATTAACCGCCGGGAAGTCGCGGATCCGTGCCTTGCCGCGAATGGACGTCCCTAGTGACGAGGATCTGGCTTCGTTCGACGCATTCATGCGAGGGCCGGGCGACGAAGAGGCAGGTGAAATCGGGACGCCGGTCGATCGTTCGTCGTAGCGGCGCCAAGGGGAGCGGCGGCAGGCCGAAACGGGCCGGACATGGTGGAGGAGGTCGAGCCGCAACGACGCTCGTTGGCCCCGCGTCCGCGTTGTAGCTGCATCAACTCCTTGATTGTAATGAAGTTTACCCTTTCTGTCCAATCCGAGTACTGGTTTTCGTACGTGCCCCGTGGCGAGATTCCCGGGGTCCAAACGGGCCTCCGTGCGACCTAGGTGACCTGGCTTCCCCGCGTCGATGCTGCCGCCACCTCGCGCGCGGACGGCTGAGCGATCGTGTGGAACGTACTGAGCAGGTTTTGGTGGTCTACGCGACAGGGATCGTCACCCGCCAGGGACAAGACCCCGAAGGGGGCTTGGTCGCCGAAGGCGATAGAGCCCGGCCCCCGTAGGGGGGTCGCCCACCTCAAAGGGACGCATCCGCGACGGTCCACTTTGGATTGACAGCAAATGCCCCTGCCGCTATTTTGCTCGCAGTAACCACGCTTCGGCAAGCCGCCCCAAATGGGACGGCGGATCCTATGGCCACCATCGGTGGCCATAGCTTTATTTGGGGTACTGTTGCATCTGTTCGGATGGAGAGAGGACGCAGGGGGAGATGCGGCCCGGTCGCCGGCCGACGGAGGGCGCAAGCCAATGTGGTCTGGTACCGGAAGGACGGGATAAATGGAGATTGACAATGAAGCTGAAGAAGGCACACGTAACTAATTTCCGCTGCATTCTCGACTCCAATGAGGTGGAGATCGGAGGTACGACTTGCCTGGTGGGGAAAAACGAGGCGGGCAAGACGGCGTTTCTGAAGGCCCTGGAAGGGCTGAGATCTGTTGATGCCAACTACAAGGAATACAACAGGACGGAGGATTACCCGAGGCGCCTGCTTGCGGAGTACGAGCGGCGACACGAGGGCGGCGAGGCTCGGGTTGTCAGAACTGAATGGGAGTTAGAAGACGAAGACAAGGCGGCCTTAGTGGGAGAGTTTGGCAATGGCGCGGTGAGGAAGGGCGAGTTGACTGTGACGAAGTACTTCGGCAGCGAGAGCACGACTTGGGAGGTGCCGCTAGACGAAGGGCAGGTGGTGAGAAATCTCGTGGCGCGTTTCGGACTCACCGACGAAGAGGCAGAACCGACGCGGGGATTCGGTCGAACGGCGTTTGTGGCGACGCGGCTGGACGAATTGGGTGAACACACGCCTCCGCAAAGCGAGTTGCGCAAAGCGATCGGAACTTACCGGAAGAACAACGCGATCCTGGCAGCGATAGATCTGCTGGCGCGACGAATGCCGAGGTTCCTCTACTTTTCGCATTACGACAGGATGTCCGGGGCGATTTCTATTGACCAGCTAAACAGAGATCGCGGAAACAACGCGGTGGATGAAGGGGATCAAGTGTTCCTAGATTTCCTAGAGTATGCGGGCACCAATCTGGATGACCTGGCGGGCGCGACACGATTCGAGGAGATGAACGCGAAATGCGAGGCAGCGGCAAATCGGATCACCGACCAAATCTTCGAGTATTGGACACAGAACGACCAGTTGTCGATTGAAGTGAGGCTGGACGCGGGCAAGAGCGAAGACGAACCGCCGTTCAACAGCGGCACGGTAGCGCGAGCGCGCGTTAGGAATAGTCTGCATCGAGTGACCGTGCCGTTCTCGGAGCGGTCGGCGGGATTCATCTGGTTCTTCTCGTTTCTGGTCAAGTTCGCGCAGCTTAAAGAGCACCGGGGAAACGTGATTATTCTCCTGGATGAGCCAGGGTTGACGCTGCATGGAACGGCACAGAAGGACTTGCTGAGATACTTCAAAGCGGAGTTGGAGCCGAATCACCAGTTGATCTATACGACCCACTCACCGTTCATGGTACCGGCGGACGAACTTTCGAGTGTGCGGACGGTTGAGGACGTGGTAGTGCTGGATGAACGCAATCGTCAGCGATCGGAGGGCACGAAGATACGGCGCGACGTGTTGACGACGGATCCGCAGACGAATTTCCCCGTGTTCGGAGCGATGGGGTTCGAAGTTACGCAAGGGCTGATAATCTCGCCGAACACGCTGTTGGTCGAGGGGCCATCGGACATACTGTATTTGCAGGCGGTCTCGAAGAGGCTCCAGTCTCTCGGGAGGACGCATCTTGACCCTAGGTGGGCGATTTGTCCTTCGGGCGGAATCGACAAGATTCTGCCGTTCGTCCGGCTGTTTCACGGCAACCGCCTCAACACGGTCGTGCTGACCGACTTCGACCGGGGGCAGAGGAGGAAGCTGGACGATCTGTATCGGGCCCAGTTGCTGGAGAAGGAACGCATCATCCTGGCGACCGAGATAGCCGCGCAAGACGAGGCGGATATTGAGGACCTGTTTGACCGACGGTTTTACGTTTATCTGCTAAACGCGACATACGACCTGAAGGGCAGGCACCGACTGGGCGTGAGGAAGCTGGGGCAGGCGGACCGGAGGACGGATAGAGCGGTCAAGAAGGCGGAGGCGTACTTCAGACTGCTGCCTAGCACCTACCCGGAGTTCAGCCACTTCGACCCAGCGATGCACCTGCTGCGGAACCCCGGGATGCTAGAAGCTGACACGGAGGCGGTTGCAAACACGCTGGACCGCTTCGAGGTGGCGTTCGAGCGGGTGGCCACATTCTCCAACTTGGCCGAGCCCTAAGCCGGGTCGCCGTCAGAGACAAAGGGGGCGTCGAGCGGGACGCAACCGGTTAGGTCGTACGAGAGTCGTCAACCGTGTCGCGCATGCGGCGTGGCGACCGAAACGGAGGACGGCTTGAGGCGCCCTAAGGGCGAGGCGTGGCCGGACTATCCGGCTTGGCGCTTCGCGGCAGCGAGTTCTCGAGCGGTAAGGCCAACGAACCCGGAGGGGACGCGGGCACCAAACGCGAATCGAGGGGGCGGCTCCGAGGGAATGGGCTGTCCCAGTACGACGTAGAGTTGCTCGGCGGCCCGCGAGACGTCAGCTTCGTGCCAGTGGAGCCGCTCGGCCACATCCTGGGCGAAAACGCTGCAGAAGGCAGCGAACTCTTCAGTATCGGCCGCCCCAAACTCCCGGGCGAGTTTGGCTACGTCGGGCGGAAGGCCGACAGATGTACCCGAAACGTGCGGGTCGAAGGAACCCGGGTGCGCGCGAGCCTCTCGATCAGCGAAGAACGATGTGGCCATGCACGGAATCCTATCACACTTGGAGCCACTCCCACGCGTAAAGGTCGACGTACGTGGCGGAAACGGAACCATAGCCGGGCTCTGGATTGCGCCGGTCCGAAGGGTTGCCCAGGGCACCCCAGCCGGTGCCCCAGCTGTTGCGGATGACGAAGTGGCCGCCATTGGGCTCGGATGCGTTGGGCACGAAACCCGTGACGCAGACGGCGTGGCCGCCAACGACAGTGGCCGTGGGAGGCGGATTGAGGACGACGCCTCGATTGAAGCCAACTGAGGAGTTCCAGTTGTGCTGGTTGGGATTGGAGGCCGAAGCAAAGACGGGAAGCGAAACGGCAGTAGGCGTGCCGGCGGCAATGCTGGCGTGGATGGCGGCGGCCGTGCCGCCGCCGTGGTGCGTGGACGCGGTCCTACGGGAGGCGGCGTCGGCGAAAGCTCGGGGTGAGGGTCGGGCACCGCCCCGGAAAGCGCCAGCAGGAATGGGCGCGGTACTGTAGGGACAGAGAGCTTCGGTGCATATGCCGTCTTGTGCGAGAGCGTCGCCAGCGTAGTTCAGCCATGTGCCTTCGGTAGTGGGTTGACCGTCGTGGTGGTCCTTGATAGCCCAGTAGAGGAACTGTTCGGAGAGGTCGGTGAGCGGGGATTGCTTGATCTCTCGGCAAGCGGTGGTGGCGAACGCGACGCAAGTGCCTCGGGGATTTTGGTCCCGGACCGGCCAGTTCGGTATGCGGAGGTCCACGGCGGCAAGCGAGGGTGCGGCAACGGCCGGTGGAGAGGTCATTGGGGGCGGCCCCAAGGTCAAGCCGACGGAGTGGCGAGCACCGGCGTCGGGTTGTAGTGCGCCTAGTGCGGGGACGAAGAGGTCTTGTCCGGCGGGGTTTGCGCGGGAAGAGAGTTGGATGCCCTGTTCTGCGGCCAATTGGACCGCGACGTTGGAAAGATAGGGTATTCGCACGTCGAGGCCCGCCAGCTCGGGATACGTCTCGACAAGAGATTGGAGTTCGTCGGGGTCGAGAGGGTTGGCCTGGTTGAGCACGGCTTGCTCGATGGGTGTCAGGTCGGCGTTGATTCGTTCCAGTAGGGGGCTCATGGGTTCTCTTGCGGATCCTTTAGGCGAAGAGTGAGTCAGGACTACACCAGTGTTGCATGACGGGTAGGGGCGCTAGTCAGCTAGCCTCCCTGCTTGACATTGCAGCCCGTTGGCTCGTAGGCGTTGGTGTAGTTGGCGAGTAGGTCTTGTTCTTCAGTTTGCCCCTTTTCCTTGGACGACGTAGTGTGGACATGGACGTGTGTTGCACCTTTCTTTTCGATGCAGTCGGCGCGGTGGTGGCCGCTAGAAATGCGGTCACTGAGGTCTCCTTCGCCGATGTAAATGGGGAGCCAGCGATTCGGCTTAGTGCTCGTCTTGGAATAGATGTAGTTGCCATAAGCTTGCTTGAACGAGACAGGCAACTCATGGATGTAGTACGTGTAGTCGGTGCCCGAGGCGCCAGTCCACGTGCAGGTTGGAGAATCAGCCACGGCAGAGGATGCTCTGTTCGAGGAATGCGGAGAGGATCGTATCAGAGAGCGTGCGGGTAGCGCGAACAGGACGCACCTGAGTGGCTACAAAACGGAGCTTTCCCGTGCACTGGGCATGGCCGCGGGCCGGGACGTGTTGGAGCCCGGTGCGCAGACCACCCGCGTCCAGAAACGCGGTCCTGGAAGGACGGTGCGGTAGCACACGGTTCTCTGGCGCTCGGGACCACTGTTCAGATGGCCATGCGGGCCAGACAAGGCCGACGCAGAGTTTCGCTGAAGCGGGCGGACCCGCGGGTCGACACGGCTGTGCCGCGTTAGAGCGTGCAGGAGAGCGAAATCGATTCGTGGGCCAGTGCGAGGGCACCACAGACGCGTTCTTGCGGCGAAAGACCGACAGTGCGCGAGCTTGACCAACCCAATGCTCGGCGTGCGGTGCCTCACTGCATCCAACAGTCTGGAAGGTCGGCGGCAGCGACCCGCCGACTTCGCCCAAACCACACGATACGTTATGCTGCGAGGGTCCAAGAGAGGGACGCAATCTCCCTGAAGTTCGAAGATCTCCAGCCCGACGCGGCCGTCCGCGGAGTAAGGCCGGACGGCACCGTCAGCGTCGTCGGCGTCCAGTGGCATGGCGAGGACGCACTCACCCTGATCTATCGTCCCGCCTCCGGCAAGGTGGCCGAAGAGATTCTCTACCGCGACGACGAAAGGCGGCTCGAGATCGTCTCGAAGGGTAGGCCGTGGAGCTTCGAGGGCGACGGGAGTCTGTACCGGCTCGTCGCGGAGGCTCACCGGATCCGCCTCGCGCACCTGTTCGATCCCGTGCTGGCGGTCCACACGTCGTTGGTGGACCCGTTACCTCACCAGATCACGGCGGTTTACGAGGCGATGCTGCCGCAACAGCCCTTGCGGTTTCTGCTGGCGGACGACCCCGGCGCGGGCAAGACCATCATGGCGGGGCTTCTCATCAAGGAACTGATCGCCCGCGGCGATCTGAAGCGCTGCTTGGTCGTCTGCCCCGGAAGCCTCGTGGAGCAATGGCAGGACGAACTCTATCGTCGGTTCGATCTTGGCTTCGAGATCCTGACGAACGACAAGCTCGACTCCGCGAGGACGGGGAACTGGTTCGTCGAGAACGACCTGGCCATAGCGCGGCTCGACAAGCTTGCGCGGAACGAGGACGTGCAGGCGAAGCTCGCGGCGCGGGATTGCCACTACGACCTCGTGATCTGCGACGAGGCGCACAAGATGTCGGCGACGTTTTTCGGTGGCGAGGTGCGGTACACGAAGCGGTACCGACTTGGCCAACTGCTGTCGGGCGTGACGCGCCACTTCCTGCTCATGACGGCTACGCCCCACAATGGCAAGGAGGAGGACTTCCAGCTCTTCCTCGCGCTGCTGGACGGCGACCGGTTCGAGGGGCGCTTCCGGGATGGGGCTCACCAGGTCGAGACGAGCGACCTGATGCGGCGCATGGTCAAGGAGAGCTTACTGAAGTTCGACGGGCGACCGCTTTTTCCCGAGCGCCGCGCCTATTCGGTGCCCTACAAGCTCACGGAGCAGGAAGGACGCCTCTATCGAGCGGTGACCGATTACGTGCGGGAGGAGTTCAACCGGGCGGAGGCGCTGCAGAACGACAAGCGGGCCGGTACGGTGGGGTTCGCCCTCACCGTTCTGCAACGAAGGCTGGCGTCGTCGCCCGAAGCGATCTATCAGTCGCTGACGCGCCGGCGGGACCGGCTCCAGAGCCGCATGCAGGAGGTGGAGACGATGAAGCGCGGCGACCGCGTGCCGCGCGTCGGGACGGCTCTCGCTTGGGACGCCGAAGAGTTGGCCGACTTGGACGACGCCCCGGAAAGCGAGGTCGAAGCGGCGGAGAGCGCGGTGCTCGACGAAGCGACAGCCGCGAGCACGATCGTCGAACTGCAGGCGGAGATCGGTTCGCTGAAGCGTTTGCAGGCGCTGGCCGCGGAGATTGTCCGAAGTGGCGACGACACCAAGTGGCGCGAATTGTCGAATCTACTCCTTGAGGTGTTCGCCGGCGAGAGCGCGGTTGGCCGGGCCAGGTCGCCGAGGAGCGACGCAGCTACTGATACGGCGAGCCGGCGGTTAAACGCGTCCCCAGGGCAGAAGCTGGTTGTCTTCACGGAACACCGGGACACGCTGGCCTACCTGGCGCGCCGCGTGGCGACACTGCTCGGGCGCGGGGACGCGGTCGTCCAGATACATGGCGGTATGGGACGAGAGCAGCGGCGCCACGCCCAGGAGTCGTTCCTGCACGATCCCGAAGTGCAGGTTCTGCTCGCGACGGACGCTGCCGGTGAGGGCATCAACTTGCAGCGGGCCCACCTGATGGTGAACTACGACTTGCCGTGGAACCCGAATCGACTGGAACAGCGTTTCGGCAGGATTCACCGCATCGGGCAGACCGAAGTGTGCCATCTGTGGAACTTGGTGGCGGAGGACACGCGGGAGGGCGACGTGTTCCAACGGTTGCTGGACAAGCTCGAACAGGCAAGGGGTTCTCTCGGCGGGCAAGTGTTCGACGTGCTCGGCAAGCTCCAGTTCGGCGGCAAGCCGCTGCGGCAACTGCTGATCGAAGCGATCCGCTACGGCGACCGGCCGGAAGTGCGCGCGCGGCTCGATCAAGCCGTCGGGGATGCGGTCGATCGGGAACGTCTCCAAGCGCTGCTGGACGATGGCGCGCTCGCGCAGGACGTCATGGACACGACGCGAGTCGCGCAGGTTCGGGAGGATCTGGAGCGGGCGGAGGCACGCCGCTTACATCCGCACTACATCGAGTCGTTCTTTGGCGAGGCATTTCGTAGGCTAGGCGGCAATGCCCGGCAACGCGAGCGGCGGCGCTACCACGTGAGCAATGTGCCGGCGGCAGTACGAAACCGCGACCGGGAACAGGGTCTCGGGGACCGGGTGCTGCCCCGCTACGAGCGCATCGCGTTCGAGAAGTCGCTGCTGACGCCACCGGGGAAACCACCGGCCGCGTTCGTCTGCCCGGGGCATCCCCTACTCGACGCCGTAATCGATCTGACGCTGGAGCGACACCGTGACTTGATGAAGCGGGGAACGGTTCTGGTGGACGAGGGCGACGCCGGCGTCGAGTGCCGGGTGCTCTTCACGCTTCAACACACGATCCGTGACGGCGGCCCATCGGCCGAAGGCGACGGCCGGATTGCGTCGCAGCGGATGCTCTACGTCGAGATCGATGGTAGCGGGCGCAGACGGCACCTGCACTACGCGCCGTACCTCGACTATCGAGGATTGGCGGCAAGCGAACCGACGCCGGGTGAGATCCTCGCGCACCCCGAACTGGCGTGGATCAGCAAGGAACTGGAGAAGGAGGCGCAGGGCCTGGCGATCGCGGAAGTCGTCCCCGAGCACATGGCCGAGGTCCGTGACCGCCGGCTGGCCTGGGTGGATAAGACGCGAGCGGCCGTGAAGGAGCGGCTGACCAAGGAGATCGCACACTGGTACCACAGGGCGGAGCAACTTCGCCTGCAGGAGAACGCAGGCAAGGCGGGTGCGCGGCTGAACTCGGGGGAGGCGCGGCGCCGCGCGGAGGACTTGGAGGATCGTCTGTGCAGGCGCATGGAACAGCTGGACCGCGAGGCGCAACTGTCGGCGCTTCCTCCCGTGGTGATCGGCGGCGCAGTGATCGTGCCGATGGGACTCCTCGCGAAAGTCTGCGGTGTAGCCGCGCCCGAGAGGACGGCGGATACTCAAGCTGCCGCGGCCCGAGCTCGCGCGGTCGTGATGGAGGTTGAGAAAGGGCTCGGATTCGAGCCGGTGGACCGAGAGTTCGAGCACCTGGGCTACGACATCGAGAGCAAGGTGCCAGGCACCGGGAAGCTGCGCTTCCTCGAAGTGAAGGGACGGGAGAGCGGTGCCGACACGATTTCCGTTACGCGCAACGAGATTCTGTGGGCGCTCAACAAGCCGGAAGACTACATTCTTGCCATCGTCGAGTTCCTTGGTGAAGAGCAGCACCGGGTGCACTACGTGCGAGGACCGTTCGAGCAGGAACCCGACTGGGCGGTTGTCCGATCGGAGTACCGAATGAAGGACCTGATCGCACGCAGCGAGGCCCCCGCGTGATCGCGTCGCGAAGAAAGCTGATCGAGGTTGCGCTGCCCCTGGATGCGATCAACCGGGCGGCGGCGAAGGAGAAGTCCATTCGCCACGGTCACCCCAGCACGCTGCACTTGTGGTGGGCGAGGCGACCGCTCGCCGCCGCGCGTGCCGTGATCTTCAGCCAGCTCGTAGACGATCCGGCGTCGGTTCCGGAGGAGTTTCCAACCGAGGCGGATCAGCAGCGCGAGCGGCAACGTCTGTTCGCACTCGTCGAACGCCTTGTCCTCTGGGAGAACACGACGAACGAGGCGGTGCTGGGTCTGGCTCGTGAAGAGATTCGGCGGAGCTGGTGCCGGACATGTAAGGACAACGCGAGGCATCCGCAGGCTGCCGAGCTTTTCGACCCTGATCGGCTACCAGCGTTTCACGATCCGTTTGCGGGAGGTGGCGCGCTGCCGCTGGAAGCGCAGCGGCTTGGCTTGGAGGCCCACGCGAGCGATCTGAACCCCGTGGCGGTCCTCATCAACAAGGCGATGATCGAGATTCCGCCGAGATTCGCGGGCAAGCGACCCGCGAACCCGGAGGATCGGTCGGGACTCGCAGGCAAGGGTGCTTGGCCCGGGGCCTCGGGCCTCGCGGCGGACGTGCGCTACTACGGAAAGTGGATGAGAGACGAGGCGCAGAAGCGGATTGGGCACCTGTACCCGAACGTCGAAGTGACCGCGGACATGGTGGCGGAACGTCCGGACCTCGCGCCCTACGTCGGGCGTGAACTGACCGTGATAGCGTGGCTTTGGGCGCGCACAGTGCGTAGTCCCAACCCGGCGTTCGCCAATGTGGAAGTCCCGCTGGTGAGTTCGTTTGTGCTTTCATCCAAAAGAGGAAAGGGAGCGTACGTGGAGCCGGTGATCGAAGGCCAGAGCTATCGCTTCGTGGTGAGAGTCGGCTCACCACCGGCGGAGGCCAAGGCTGGCACCAAGCTCTCGCGCGGCGCGAACTTCCGGTGCCTGATGTCCGGTTCTCTGTTACCCCCAGACTTCGTCAAGTCGGAGGGAAAAGGCAAGCGGATGGGCACTCGCCTATTGGCGGTGGTCGCCCAAGGTGACAGAGGGCGAGTCTACCTTGAGCCTACCGAGTTCATGGAACGCACAGCGAGAGAAGCGGAACCGTCCTGGCGACCTGGGCAGAAACTCCCTGACGACGCACGGAACTTCTGGACGTTAGCGTACGGGCTGGAGTCGTTCGCCGATCTGTTCACCGATCGCCAACTGACCGCGCTCACGACGTTCTCGGACCTCGTGGCGGAGGCGAAGGAAGCTGTGGAGACTAGTGCTCAAAGGGCTTGGAGTGTAGGCCTCGGGTCCGAGTTGGGCGCGGGCGGAACAGGGGCGAGAGCCTATGCCGAGGCGGTGTCGGTGTATCTGGCGTTTGCGCAGAGCAAGGCGTGTGACCGCAACAGCAGTCTTTGTCGATGGGAAGGTCGAGACAAGCTGGTTGGCACCTTCGGTCGACAAGCATTGCCGATGGTGTGGGACTTCGCCGAGACGAACCCGTTCGCGGGCGCGGGCGGCGACATCTTTGGCACAACGAAATCCGTCTGTGAGGTGATCGAAAAACAGTTCAAGCAGACCGTCGTGGGCATCAGCGCGCAAGCCAATGCTGTCAACCAGACCACATCAAAGGGAAAGCTGATCTCCGCTGACCCCCCGTACTATGACAACGTGGCATATGCCGACTTGTCGGACTTCTTCTACGTTTGGCTCCGGCGTTCCCTGAGGTCGGTTTTTCCGGAGTTGTTCTCCACATTGGTCGTGCCGAAAGCGGACGAGCTCATAGCATCACCATACAGGCACGGTGGCAAGGAGTCGGCAGAGGCGTTCTTCCTCGATGGGATGAGGCGTTCGCTAGACAATTGCGCCCAGCAGGCACACGAGGGCTTTCCGGTCACGCTGTACTACGCATTCAAGCAGGCCGAGGCAAAGCGAGATGGCGTGTCGTCGACCGGCTGGGAGACCTTTCTGACGGCGGTTATCAACGCTGGGTTTTCGATCTCTGGCACTTGGCCCATGCGGACAGAACTGGGCAACAAGCTTGCATGGAACTACCCCCGTCAGGCGGCCTGTTCGGCCGGGATTAAGGCGAGGTTGAGGCGTCTGGCTTGGCGCAGCAGGTGTTTGATCTGGCGGTCGCGGCGCTCGGTTTCCATTGCTTCGAGATTGGGCTCGACGTAGTCCTCGCCGCGGGTGAGCATGGCGTGGATCAAGCGGGCGAGTTGATGCGCGGTGGCCTTGACGGCCTTGGCGGAGTCCATGCGCGCGAGGCGCCGGCGGTGCGCGGCGCCGATGGCGGTCTTGTTGTTGCGCGCGGTGCTGGCCGCCATGCGCAGCGCCTGGCCGAGCCGATTGGCTTGCCGCGCCGGCGGACCGCCGAGGCGCTTGTCGCCGCTGACGCGCGTGCCCGGCGCCAAGCCGAGCCACGAGCAGAAGTGGGCCGCGGTCGGAAAGCGCGACAGGTCCGGGCCGACTTCCGCGGCGAACGTCAGCGCCGTCTCGACGCCGACCGTGGGGATGGCCGTCAGGTCGACCCCGAGCATCGCGCGCAGGCGCTCGCGCAGCGCACCTTCCCGGGATCGGGACGCCGGCGCCGTCGCCGCCGCCGCGTGCCGCTCCAGTTCGGCGTCGATGCGCGCCTCGCACGCCTCGATCTGCGCCTGCAGCATGTCGTGCCGCGCCAACGCCTGCGTCAGCGCGAACAGATGCTCCGCGCGCCAGTTGCCGCGCAGGCTCGCCGCGATGGTGGGCTGGTCGGCCTTGCAGCGCCGGTCACGGTGGCGGGCCAGGGCGGCGCCGTCGCGTTCGCCGGCGACGATGGCGCGCACGATCAACTGCCCGGTCTTGCCCATGATGTCGCCGAGCACGTTGTCGAGCTGCACGTTCATCTGCGTCAGCGCCTTCTGCATGTGCTGCACGGCGCGGCTGCGGTCGCGGACGAGTTGCTCGCGCTGGCGGGCATACGCGCGCATCGGACAGATCGCGTCGGCCGCGCGGAAGGCGCCGCGCAGCAGGCCATGGCTCATCAGTTGCCGGATCCACTGGCAGTCCAGCACGTCGCTCTTGCGCCCGCTCACCTGCTTGGTGGCGCGCGGGTTCACCAGGTGCACCGCGAAGCCGACGCGGTCGAGCACCTCGAACAGCGGAATCCAGCACACGCCCGTCGACTCCATCGCCACGTCGCGCACGCCGCACTCGGACAGCCACCGCGCGATCGCCTCCAAGTCTTCGGTGAAGGTCCCGAAGTGCCGCACCGGTCGCTCGAAGCGCGACCCGTCCACCGCCACGTAGTGCTTGCGCTTGCCCACGTCGATCCCCGCGCAATCCGGATGCACCACCTCCAACGCCGCCGCCTTGCCAGCCATCCGCAAATCCTCCACCATCGTCCACCGGTCGCGCCGGGCGAGACCGTGGCGGAACGTTCACTCTTGCATACGGGGTCGCGACCGCAGGGTCGCGCCACCAGCGTCAAAACGCCGATCACGGCCCGGGCCAAACTCCTGGACGGGCAGCAATGCACCAGTGCCTGCAAGGCCTCGCGCCCAGCGCGAACGACCCTACCTCGAACACCCTCGCAAATGGCAAGTCACCAGTTCCCTGCGCGTCAGCGCAGCGAACTGGCTGCGAGAACTCCTAGGTATCAATGCCAACATATTGGCCTCCAGCATCGTGCTCGCTTGCCGGAGACGCGCTGCGGACGCGCCGCTGGCCACACGGCGCGAATTCGTGGCGACCCTTCAGGCCGAACTCCCGTCGGCGCTAGCGGCTCTGCAGTCCGGGAACATCGCGCCGGTCGACCTTGCTCAGGCCGCGATCGGACCCGGAATGGCCGTATACACCCGCTACGCGAAGGTGCTCGAGGCCGCCGGCGAGGCGCTCACCGTGCGTGAAGCCTTGGCACTCATAAACCAGACCCTGGACGAGGTGCTTGCCGAACAGGAAGGGGACTTCGATGCCGATACTCGGTGGGCACTTGCCTGGTTCGAGCAACACGGCTTCAGCGACGGCGCATTCGGGAGTGCGGAGACACTCTCTAAGGCGAAGAACACCAGCGTTACCGGAATGGTTGAAGCGGGCATTCTTGCCTCAAGAGGCGGGAAGGTTCGGCTCTTAGCGCCGCCGGAACTACCGTCGAACTGGGATCCTCGCACGGACGCACGCCTAACGGCGTGGGAGACGGTCCACCACCTTGTCCGTGCCCTCGAGTCCGGGGGAGACGTTGCGGCCGCCGAAATTGTCCGTGCATTGGGAACCTACGCGGACACTGCGCGCGAACTCTGCTATCGGTTGTACACGATCTGCGATAGGCAAAAGCGCGCTGCGGAGGCAATGGCCTACAACGCGCTCGTTCAAAGCTGGCCAGAGGTTGAACGCCTTGCTCAGTTGCAGTTAACGCCTCAAACGGACCTGCTCGATCTAGCCGGGAAGGACTAGCCACCGCTTTCTTCGTCGAACACCTACCGCGATGCTGGCCACTGCTGCGCACGTTGGCTGGCCACCGCCAACGATACCGATTGGCGTGCCGTGGCCCAGGAGTGCGTGCGAGCACGTCGGCGCGTCACGCGGCCCAAATCGACACGCGCTCGCCCGCTTCCTACCCGATGGTGCCGCGCCAGGGCATGACTGCCACGGATTCTTTGAGGATGCGGCGACCGCGCGTAGCGGGTGTATACAGCCATTCCGGGTCCGATCGCGGCCTGAGCGAGATCGACCGGCGCGATGTTGCCGGAACGCAAGTGAGCAAGGGCTTTTGGCAGTTCGGCTCGTAAGGCTGTCAAGAGCTCCCGACGAGTCGCGATCGGAGCACTGAGTTCACGTCGGCGGCAGACGAGGACGATGCTGGAAGCCAAGGCATTGCTGCCGATGCTGACGGATCGAGCGCTCCGTTCCGTGCGAATAGGCCAAGTTCCGGTGACGGCGAATCTGGATGCCATGACAGCTTCAAGGAACTTCTCCCAGCCGGTACTGGTCGTCCCAGCATCCCCTCCCGTCTCTGCTTGTTTGAACGCGTAGTACACCGTGATCGGCATTGCCGGGTTCGCCTGCTCTGAGACTCGCCTCAATGCGGCCGTCATTCCAGCAAGGAAGAAGCTCTCCGCCGCCAGCTTCCCACCGTGCCGATGGGGCGCAGCCACGAGCTCTTCCGCCTTCGGGACGGCGAGTGTGGAAAATAGTTCACCATACACGGGCGTCACCACTCGGCGGAGCCAGACGTAGAAGAAGTCCGACAGATCCGCATACGCGATATTGTCGTAGTACGGCGGATCGGTTGAGATGAGTTTGCCCTCGCTCTGGCGCTGCTTGGCGGCGTCCGCTTGAACAGCTGTCCCGCCTTGACACGCGGGCAATGTCCCGACGGCTTTGGTCACCCAGTCAATACACGCCCCTATCCAGTTGCCACAAGAGTCGCTGAATGGATTTGCCTCCGCGAAGTCCCAAACCATAGGAAGGGCTTGCCGGGCGAACGTCCCTCTTGTTGCCTCCACCCCATTTCGCCACCCCACAATCGTGGACCAAGCGTCCGCAGCCCTACTTGCGGCCAGTGCCAGATACACCGACACCGCGTCGGCGTAAGCAGTGGCACCGACTCCAGCGGCACTGAGCGGGGTGCCGTCGTCTGAGATACCGGCCGAAAGGGCGTCCTTGCGGATTCGGTCGCGAGCCTGAGTGACGAGGTCCGAGAAGGTTGTCAATGCGACAAGCTGACGTGCCGTGAACAGGTCTCCCCAGGTAGCGAGGCCGTAGGGTACGCAAGTTCCGCCAGTCAGCCGTGCTGGGACGTCTCCTGCGGGTGACCACGTGGGGACAACGCCTTTTGCAAGGTCCTCGTGCGCGGCGGTGGGAGCGAGGTAGACGCGGCCACGGTTACCCTCTGCGACGATCGCCATCAGACGAGCACTCAAGCGGCCCGCGCGGCCTTCGGCTTTGATGTAGTCGCCAGTGACCGGTGACCCGGACATAAGGCACCGGAAGTTGGCACCGCGCCCGAGTTTGGTTCCCCCGCGCGCCGCGGCGGGATCGGACGGTTTGCCCACGCGAACCTCGAAACGATACGAGCGGCCGTACACGACGGGTTCGACATAGGCTTCTCTGCCTGTCTTCGTGGAGAGCATGAAATTGGAAATCAGGGGCACATGCACACTAGAGAAGGCGGGGTTCGGGCTTCGGACCGTTCTCGCCCAAAGCCAGGCGATCACCTTAAGGTCACGGCCTTCATACGGCGCGAGGTCCGGACGCTGGGAGGCCATTGTGGGCGTCACGGAGGCGACGGGGTACAGATCGCCGATGCGTCGTTCAGCTTCGTCTCGCATCCATCGACCGTAGTAGCGCACGTCGGCGGCAAGTGCTGAAGCGCCTGGCCATGGCACACCGGTCGCCATGTCTACCTGGGACTGCGGGTTTACGGGCGGCTTGCCCGCGAACTTCGGCGGAATCTCGATCATCGCCTTGTTGATGAGGACCGCCACGGGGTTCAGATCGCTCGCGTGGGCCTCCAAGCCAAGCCGCTGGGCTTCCAGCGGCAGGGCGCCGCCTCCCGCAAATGGATCATGGAACGCAGGTAGACGGTGCGGATTAAACAGTTCGGTCGAACGGGCGTCACGGCTGTTGTCCGCGCAAGTACGATGCCAGCTACGACGGATTTCTACGCGCGCGCGTTCCATAACATCGTCGTTGGAGGTGTTCTTCCACTGCACCATTTCTTCGATCAGGTGGAAGAGTCTCTCGCGCTCCCGCGTTTGGTCCGCTTCGGTCGGAAACTCGTCTGGGCAGGCGGAGGGGTCGTCAACCATTTGGGCGAATACAACTGCCCGTGCGGCAGCGAGCGGTCGGCGCGCCCACCATAAGTGGAGCGTTGATGGGTGGCCGTGTCGGATGGACTTCTCCTTCGCTGCCGCCCGGTTGATTGCGTCCAGAGGCAGGGCGACTTCGATGAGTTTCTTGCGCATATGTGGTTCAGCATCACGGCCTTGCAGCCGCGTCCCCGGCGTGGGTCCGGGACGAGTTTCCGCGCCGGGCGGGTATCTCGTCAACCGTCTGGAGTTGAACGGCGATGGCGGCACCCACGCGTTCCGCGGCGTTTTGGGTCTCGCGGTCGCTCACGTGGACGTACCGTAGCGTCATCCGAACGTGGGCGTGGCCGAGGAGACGGGCAACCACCGGAATCGGCACGCCGGAGATGACGGCGTGGCTCGCAAACGTGTGGCGGAGATCATGCAGGCGCACGTCGTCGAGACCTGCAGACCGGCGGACTTTGCGCCAAACCGACAGTTCCGAGGAGCGCGGTGCGCTGGGATTCTCCGGCGCGGGAAACACGTACGGCCCAAAACGCGGTTGCCCCATGAGGATGGCTCGGGCGGGGGCGTTGAGGAAGATGGTGCGCGGTCCCGTTTTGCTCTCAGCAAGGTGGAGAACATCGTCATCCACCTCGGACCAACGAAGGGCGATCAACTCCCCTTTGCGGCAGCCGGTCAGCAGAAGGAGGCGGATGATGTCGCACTGCTGCCGGCCGGAGCCACGGCCGTGGTGCGATCGCAGCGCGGCGTATAGGCGGTCGATCTCTGTCCGTGAAAGAAATCGTGTTGGGCGTGGTCGCGGATTCGGGCGGACGCCGACTGCGGGATTCCTGTGAAGATACCCAAGGGCTACTGCGTGGTTCAGAATCTGCCTGAGCACGTCGAGGGCCCGGTTAGCCCCTCCCGGTGCGGTGGCTGAGTAGCGATCAAACCAGGCGTGCACGTGTTCCGGTGGGATCTCATCGAGGGCGGTCGGCCCGAAATGGGGGAGCAACTGGGTACGGAGCAGTCCATCGACGCGACGTTGCGTGGAGGGCTTGCAACAGGCGTAGCAATCGGCTTGCCAAACGCCCACGACGAATCTGGCGAAAGTCGGAACGGCCACGAGTCATTCGGCCAGTGCGGCGCCGACGGTCTCGGTCGATTGACGAGCGAGGGGATCGGCAAAGTGCAGGTATCGAAGTGTGGTGTTTGGGTCGCGGTGTCCCAACAGGCGGCCGATGGTGAGTACAGTCTCTCCCCGCCGAAGCGCAAAGCTCGCGTAGCTGTGCCGTAGGTCATGGAGCCGCACGTCCGCGAGGTCCGCGTCTTCGCGGAGGATGCGCCAATGACGGTAAAGGGTCTCAGTTGACATCGGTCCGGTGCCGCACGGCTTCGGAAACACCCAGCGGCAGTTCTGTTGCAGGGAGTTAAGGACGGACCGCGCTTCCGATGAAAGCCAAACGGTTCTGGGGCCAGCCTTGCCGTCGGGGAGATAGAGGTTGCCTTCGCGGTAGTCGCGCCACTGGAGTCCACGGACTTCACCTTGCCTGGCGCCTGTCAGCAGGAGCAGGCGCACGACGGCCACCGCCGCCGGCGCCCGCGGCTCATGGGAGTCAAGAGTGGCACCGAGGCGCTGCATTTCGCCGGAGGTGAGGAACCGGCTCCGCCCTTGTAGACGGTGACGCTTGATCCCGACGCATGGGTTACTGGCGTCGGCTCGGTGACCGAGCGCCTCGGCACCCTTCAGGATGACCGAGAGGATCGGGAGGGAACGGTTGGCGGCGGCGGGCGTTGCCCCGAGGCCAGCGAACCACTGGCGGACGTGGGCGTGAGTGATCTCGCCGACAGGCAGTGCACCGAAGAAGGGCAGTATCTGGTTGCGGAGGTAGGACCGACACACGGACAGTGTGCTGGGTTTCCAGAGTCGCGCGTGACGTAGGAGCACGGGTTCGGCGATGTCTGCGAACCTCGGGCCGCTAGCGCATGGCTTTCGTTTCATTGTGGTTCTCGACACTGTGGCTGGACGCTGGAGGATGGTCTTTGGTCGCACTAGGGGCGAAATCAAGTTAGAGTCTCCCGGCTTCAGCGACAGGGGACCTCGTGGCGACGACGAACCGAGAACGGGTCGGTAAGGCCCTTGGTCTGCTGCGTGACGGTCTGGCACCGTACGCGGAACGTGAGATACGCGCCAAGTCACGGCGCGTGTCGATCGACCGAATCCGGCGGTACAACGAGGATCCCCGGCTCGCGGGAAAGCCCATCTCGGATTGGGACGTGTCCGGGCTGCTGCGGTTGATGACCGAGACGTGGACCGAAGTGTTCCGCGACACGCTCGGTCATACTGGGCGCAGCTTGGTGTCCGAACTGCGCGACTGGCGGAACAAGTGGGCCCACCAGGAGCGGTTGTCGAGTGAGGACGCGGACCGCACGATGGACTCTTGCGAGCGGCTGCTTACCGCGGTGTCGGCGCCTCAGGCGACCGAGGTCGGCCGGATGAAGATGGAACTCCGGCGACTGGTCTTGGACGAACAGGTCCGGGGGGAGAAACGTCGCGCTGCGGCACGCCCGGCGGAGGTTCGGGAGTCGGCGGGGGTGCGGGCTTGGCGCGATGTCGTTGAGCCCCACGACGACGTGGCCACGGGGCGTTACCAACAGGCCGAGTTCGCTGCCGATCTGTGGCAGGTCCATCTGGGCGAGGGGGCGGACGAGTATCGGGATCCGGAGGAGTTTTTCAGAAGGACGTACCTGACGGAAAGCCTGCAAGGCCTGCTCACTACGGCGGTGCGGCGACTAGCAGGTCACGACGGCGACCCGGTTGTGCAGCTGCAGACGAACTTCGGCGGCGGCAAGACGCACTCGATGCTGGCGCTGTATCACCTGTTCTCGGGAGTCTCCAGGGACACTATTCCCGAGGTCGATAAGGTGGTCGGCGAGGCAGGAGTGGAACTCGCGAAGCAGGTCCGGCGCGTGGTTCTGGTGGGGAATCGGATATCGCCTGGAAATCCGGTCAAGAAGCCGGACGGGACGGAGGTGCGTACGCTGTGGGGCGAGTTGGCGTACCAGCTCGGGGGTCGCCCGGCGTTCGATGTGGTGCGGGCCGATGATGAGCGCGCGACGAGTCCTGGTGACAACCTGCGGGGACTGCTGCTGGAGTACGGCCCGTGCGTGGTATTGATCGACGAGTGGGTGTCTTACGCGCGCCAACTCCATGACGATCCCGATCTCCCTGCGGGGACATTCGAGACTCAGTTCACATTCGCGCAGGCCCTGAGCGAATCGGTGAAACTGACGGACAACTGCATGCTAGTTGTGTCGCTGCCGGCATCGGATCTAACCGATGGGGGCGGGAGTGCGGGCGTGCAGATCGACGACTCGGAGGTGGGGGGCATCCGGGGGCACGACGCACTTGAGCGACTCCGCAACGTGATCGCCCGTGTCGAGTCGCCTTGGCGCCCGGCGACTGCGGACGAGGGTTTCGAGATCGTACGGCGCAGGCTCTTCAAACCCCTTGCCGACCAGGACGCGTTCAAGCAACGGGACATCACGGCCAGGGCGTTTGCTGACTTGTACCGGCGGCAGGATGTCGAGTTTCCTTCGGCGTGCGCCACGATGGACTATGAGCGGCGCATTCAGGCCGCGTACCCGATTCATCCCGAAGTGTTTGACCGGTTGTACACGGACTGGTCTTCGCTGGCAAAGTTCCAGCGGACGCGCGGCGTGCTTCGGTTGATGGCCGCAGTGATTCACTGCCTTTGGGAAAGCGGCGACCGCAGTGCTCTGATCCAGCCGTGGAACATCCGGCTGGACGATCAACGGGTGCAAAACGAGCTGACCCGGTATCTCTCCGACAATTGGACCCCGGTGATCGCAAAGGACGTGGACGGACCGGATGCGTTGCCGTTGACGATCGACCGGGAGGCACCGAATCTGGGCAAGGTGTCGGCAGCGCGACGGGTGGCACGCACGATCTACCTCGGTTCGGCGCCGATCACGCAGGCGGCGCACCGAGGGATCGAAGATACCCGGGTCAAACTCGGGTGCGTGGCGCCTGGGGAGGCGCCAGCAGTATTCGGAGACGCCCTCCGGCGACTAGCGGCGCAGGCCACTTACTTGTATCAGGACGGGGCGCGCTACTGGTACGGGACCCAACCGACAGTGACGAAGTTGGCCGAGGATCGCGCCGAGGAGTTGAGGCGACACCCCGACCAAGTGGCGGGAGAGCTGGAGAAGCGGCTCAGAGACGACTGTCGCCAGCGCGGGGAGTTCGCGGGAGTACACGTCCTTCCAGATTCTCCTGCCGACGTGCCCGATGTCCTGGACGCGCGGCTCGTGTTGCTGCCGTCGACGACGCCCTATGTCCGCGGCGAGGACAACCCCTCGATCAAGCTAGCGGAGCGATTCCTAGAGTCGCGAGGCAGCGGTCCGCGGATGTACCGCAACACGCTGGTCTTCCTCGCGGCGGATGCGGCACGTCTCAAGGATCTCGACGAAGCATTGCGTCGCTATCTGGCTTGGGACTCGATCGTAGCGGACGTGCAGAAATTGAATCTGGACCCGCACCAAGCTGGACAGGCGGAGGCACAATGCGAGGCGGCGAGAGGGGCGGTAGTCGCCAGAATTCCGGAGACGTATCAGTGGTTGCTCGTTCCGGACCAGGAACAGCCCGACGCTGCCGTTGGCTGGAAGATGCTGCGGCTTGCGGCATCAGGCCCGCTTGCGGAACGCGCGGGCCGACGGCTTCTGAACGACGAACTCCTGGTGGTGTCGCTCGGGCCGACGGTGCTCCGGTTGCATCTGGACCGCGTGCCGCTGTGGCGGGGCGGCCATGTTTCTGTGCGCCAACTGGTTGAAGACTTCGGTCAATACCTCTACTTGCCGCGGCTCAAAGGGCCTTCGGTGCTTGAACGTGCAGTTGAGGACGGAGTCGGGCTGCTGACTTGGGAGCACGACGCGTTTGCGTTCGCGGACAGCTACGATGAAGCGGCGGAACGTTATCGCGGCTTGCGATTCATGCAGGGCGTGACAGTCGTCGCGGACGCGACGGGTCTGGTCGTCAAGCCGGGGCCCGCCCGAGCGCAGATTGAGAGGGAGAAACCAGGGGAAACGCCTTCTCAGAGCGATGAGCTGGGCGAGGAGCCATCGTCGTATTCGACCACGTCGTCGCCTACGACCCAACCAGAGCTGGACGAAGAGACACCGTCGCCTCGTCGCTTCCACGCTACCGCGAGGCTGAATGCGCAACGGATCGGGGTGGAAGCGAGCCAGATTGCGGATGAGGTGGTCGCGCACCTCGCCGGCTTGATCGGGACGGATGTCACCGTGACACTGGAGATCGAAGCGACATTAGCTCCAGGCTTGCCGGAGCATGTGCAGCGGACGGTCACGGAGAACAGCGTGACGTTGGGCTTCGACAGCCACGCATTCGAGGAGCACTAACTCCGGCGAGCGGGAATCGACGCACGCGTCCGAAAGGCATCGTCGGGTGGCGGGGGCAAGCGGTCGAGCTGTGGTGTAAGTAAGGCCTCGCATTCGACCGATGCTTGCGATCGGTCGAAGCTGAGCGGAGTCCCGGGTCACTTGTCCGGTCATCCTATTCGCACCCTGTTTCGTCCTCGCGGACGGCGCCGGCACTGATCTCGCGCTTGCCCTTGTCGCGGGCAGCGGTTCCGTTTGGGCAGTGGAACGTCTGCAACAATGCCTTGTGGGCATCTCCCGCTTTGGTCAGCCGGGGTGGCTGTGGATCGGAGCGAAACTGCTGGAATTCCCGCGTTCCGGCGCGATCGCCGGCCCTTTTGAGGCCGTCTCCCGTTGTGGTCAGCCGGGGTCGCTGGGTTGATTCGACGCGCGCTGCTGGATCACCCGCGGCACGCGCTTGAACCGCACGTTCCTTTCGGAACCTCTCTCCGTTGTTCTGCCTGGTGGAGGAGACCATGTCCGGGTCGCAGATCCCGGCGTCTGACGTGCCTCGAAGAGGCGCGGTTTTGAGGTTCGGCGCGGACTCTACAGACCTCTCGAACGCTTGGCAAACAGGTGCGCGGAAGGGCTGCGCGCGAGATGCTGCGCGGTTATGCGGAAGCCCAGCCCCGACGCTGTGGGACGCGACTTTCAAGTCCGTCCCACAGCGTCGGGGCGCGAGGCGCGTTCTGCGACGGTGTTTCAGCCCTGGCGGCCGGGGCGGGATGTCGCGTTTCGGCTGCGGTCTGCGGCTAGTCGCCGTCGGACGGCGCGGAACCGGGCGGATCGGGCGACGCGGGCGCCTTCGCCCCGGCCTTCAGCGCGCGGTCGCGCTCCCGCGTGACCTAGCGCAGTTTGCGCCGGAAATCGGCGCGCTGGCCCTTGACGGCGACCAGTTGCCGCTGGGCGTCCTCGAGCTGCCTCTGGAGGCGCCGGCTTTCGTCGCGGGCGACGCCGAGCTGGTCGTCGCGGTACTTGCGGTCGAGCCACTCGCGGCGGATGCGCAGCGCGAGTTGGATGTGCAGTTCGGAAGCGGAGAAGCCGACGGCGAGCGCCACCAGGAACACCACCGTGGCGAGGATGCCGACGATCACCGAGTGCTGGATGAGGATGTCCCAGCCTTCGAGGACGACGGCGTCGGTAGCCCAGTCGACGAGCACGAGGCGCTCGACGCGCTCGTGGGCGTCCAGGGCCAGCAGGACCGCGCCCGCGATTAGGGCGATCACCAGGAACAGGATGAACACGGCTAGCCCCTGCGGCGACGCCCTGCGCGCGGCCGACCTGCAGGTCGCCGCGGATCGGCGGCCGGGGGCAGCTCGAAACCCTTCTTCCGGAGCGCCCGCTCGATGCGGCGCTCGATGTCGCCGTAGTCGTCGCGCACCGGCGCGTCCAGGAGGGCGGCCTCGATGCGCACGGCGAGATCCCGGTAGTAGTCGCGGGAGCCCCGCATGCGTTCGATCAGCCGGACGGTGCCGTCGTTGCGCGGGCTGCCCGGTTGCCGCGGCCCGCCGCTCACCTCAGGTACTCCCGCGTGATCCCGGGGCGGAAATGACCAAGCTCTTGGCTGACGACCTCCAGCGCGTCATCGTGGAGGAGGATGCGCTGCAGTTCGGCCATGCGTTCCTGGGCGTAGCTGTGCCTCTTATTCCGAATTCGGAATAAGCGGCATTATTCTGGACGCCGGATTATTCCGAAGTGGCTCCGACCTGCGGCAAAGATGCCGGGATTTCAGTGGCATCGATCACGGGTAGTGATTGAGTTTCCGGAATAATCCTGCCGTCTTCTCCCACTGGCAGTTTCGCCAGCATGATGGAGAAGACCGATGTCTCTCGAACTTTTTTCGCTGGGTCCGAGGAGCCAGCGGTGGTTGCGGGTTGGACCCTTGGCCCGCGATCCCGATGGATTCGCCGCCGACCTCGCGGCGCAGGGATACGCCCGCAAGACCGCCCAGGACAAACTCGGGCTTGTGAGGCACCTCAGCCTCTGGCTCGAGAGCGAGGGGCTTGGCGCCGAGGCGCTCGACGAGGGCCGTTTCGACACGTTTCTGCGAACGCGGGAACCTCGAAGGGCGCCGCAAGGCGAAGCGGCGACGGGTCGGCAACTGCTGGGCCATCTGCGCAGCAAGGGCAGGATCCCGGACGCTGCGGAAGGCACAGGCAGTGGCGATGCGATCACGCGGATCGAACGCACCTACGAGCGCTTCCTCCTCGAGGAGCGCGGCCTGAGTCCGGTGACGGTCGGCAAGTACCTTCCCGCGGTTCGCGCGTTCCTCGCCGAGCGCTTCGGCGCGCGGGCCGTGGCCCTCGAAACGCTGGCGGCCAGGGATGCGAACCGGTTCATCGTGCGCCAAGCCGTCAGCCGCTCCCACGCCAAGGGGCTCGCCACGGCGTTGCGCAGCTTCCTGCGCCACCTGCGCCAGCGCGGGGACATCGCCGTCGACCTCGCCGATGCGATCACGCGGATCGAACGCACCTACGAGCGCTTCCTCCTCGAGGAGCGCGGCCTGAGTCCGGTGACGGTCGGGTACCTTCCCGCGGTTCGCGCGTTCCTCGCCAGCGCTTCGGCGCGCGGGCCGCCCTCGAAACGCTGGCGGCCAGGGATGCGCGATCCCGCCGATCACGAACTGACGTTTGTCGGAGTTGCCGAAGTCGCTTTCCCCCGAGAAGGTGGAGTCGGTTCTGGCAAGCTGCGACCGGAGCACGGCCACCGGCCGGCGGGACCATGCCCTCCTGCTGCTGCTGGCGCGGCTGGGCCTGCGCGGCGGCGAAGTGGCCGCCCTGACGCTGGACGACCTCGACTGGGACAAGGGTCTGGTGTCCATTGCCGGCAAGGGGCAGCGGCGTGAAGCGCTGCCCTTGCCCGAAGAAGCGAGGAAGGCTCTGGCGGCCTATCTGCGGGACGGCCGCCCGCCGTGCGCGACGCGGCGCGTGTTCGTTCGCGCAATAGCCCCGTACCGGGGCTTCAGTTCCACGATGGCCGTCTGCGACATCGTGCGGCGGGCGCTGGCACGCGCGGGCATCGACGCGCCCCTTAAGGGCGCGCATCTCCTGCGCCGCTCCCTGGCTTGCGGGATGCTCAACAACGGCGCGTCGCTCGAAGAGATCGGACAGATCCTGCACCACCGGCATCCGGAGACCACCCAGATCTACGCCAAGCTCGACCTGGAGGCGCTGCGCGCGCTGGCGCCGGCGTGGCCGGGAGGTGCGTCGTGATCGATCTCGGCGCCCTGCTCGACGAGTATCTCGCCACGCGCCGCGCGCTTGGCGTCAGGCTGCAGGCCGCGGAACGGTACCTGAAGCGCTTCGTCGCGGTCGCCGGCGAGTGCGGGGCCGTCTTCATCACCGCCGAACTGGCCCTTCAATGGGCCACCGAACCGAACCAGACACAACCGGCCCAATGGGCGAAGCGGCTCGGCCTGGTGCGCGGCTTCGCCCGCTATGCGAACGCCGTGGACCGGCGCCACCAGATCCCGCCGCAGGGCCTGATCCCCTACCGGTACCGTCGTCCGCGGCCCTACATCTACAGCGACCGGGAGATCGCCGATCTGATCGCGGCGGCGCGGGCGCTGCCCGGGACCACCGGGCTCAGGCCCTTCACCCATGCCACGCTGCTGGCGCTGCTGGCGGTCACGGGAATGCGGACCGGCGAGATCCTGAACCTCGACCGGGACGACGTCGACCTCGCCAACGGCGTTCTGACCGTTCGCGACGGGAAGTTCGGCAAGTCGCGCCACATCCCACTGCACGAGTCCACGACCCTGGCACTGGGCCGCTACGCGGCGCGGCGCGACCGCCTCTGCCCCAACCCCCGCGATCCGGCGTTCTTCCCGAGCGAAGGCGGCACCCGGATCACGGACTGGACGATGCGCCGGACGTTCGTCCGGCTGTCCCGGCAGACCGGCCTCCGGGAACCTGCCAAGTCGAACGGCCACGGCCCCCGCCTCCACGACATGCGCCATTATTCCGGAAGCCGGATTATTCCGAAGTTGCACCCGACACGTAGCTGAAGTCGTCGAATTTCAGTGGCTTCGGTCACAGATGTTGGTTGAGTTTCCGGAATAATCCGGGCGTCTTTTCCTGCTGGCAATGTCGCCAGCTACAAGGGGAAGACGTATGTCCATCGATCTGTTCTTTCCGAGTTCGAAGGGCCAGCGGGCGTTGCGGGTTGGTCCGCTGGCCTGCAAACTCGACGGATTCGCCGCCTGGCTCGCAACGCAGGGTTACGCCCGCGAGACGGGCGAGGCCAAGCTTCGGGTTGTGAAGCACCTCGGCCTCCGGCTCGAGAACGAGGGGCTTGGCGCCGAGGCCTTGGACGAGGAGTGTTTCGAGAGGTTCCTGGGCTCATGCGGACCAAGGGGAAAGCCCAACGGCGGAGTGGTTCTGGGTCGGGAACTGTTGGCCCATCTGCGCCGTGAAGTCCGGATCCCGGACGCTCCCGAAGACGCGCGCAGCACCGACGCAATCGCTCGGATCGAGCGCACCTACGAGCACTATCTCGTCAACGAGCGCGGCCTGAGTCCGTCGACGGTCGGCAAATATCTCCCCGTCGTGCGCGCGTTTCTCACGGAGCGCTTCGGAACGGGGGCCGTGGCCCTTGAGACGCTGCTTGCGAGGGACGCCAGCCGGTTCATCGTGCGGCACTCCGAAGGCTTCGCGCGTTCCCATGCCAAGGATCTCGCTACGGCGTTGCGCAGCTTCCTGCGCCACCTGCACCAGCGCGGGGACGTCGCCCTCGAGGGGGTCCCTCGCAGGCGCAATCCCAAAGATCACGAACTGGCGTCTGTCGGAGCTGCCGAAGTCGCTTCCGCCGGAGAAGGTGGAGTCGGTTCTGGCAAGCTGCGACCGCAACACGGCGGTCGGCCGGCGGGACCATGCCATCCTGTTGCTGCTCGCACGGCTCGGCCTGCGTGGCGGCGAAGTGGCCAACCTGACGCTGGAAGACCTCGACTGGGACAAGGGGCTGGTAACCCTGTCCGGCAAGGGGCAGCGGCGCGAGGCACTGCCCCTGCCCGAGGAAGTTGGGAGCGCTCTGGCGGCCTATCTGCGGGACGGACGGCCGCCGTGCGGGACCCTCCACCGCCTGCCGCTTCCACGCGCCCACCTGGTTCGGGTGCACCTCGTGGCGCGCCGCGATCGCCTGCACCGGCTCGCGCTCCCGCAGCGCCTCCAGCGCCACACGCTTCTTGAACTCCGCCGTGAAACGGCGTCTCTTCCTGGCCATCACAGTGTCTCCTCTCGACGCCGGAGTACACCTTAGCCAACTGTCCAAAAAACCGGGACCAGCTCACTCGACCTCGCAGGCGCAATCCCAAAGATCACGAACTGGCGTCTGTCGGAGCTGCCGAAGTCGCTTCCGCCGGAGAAGGTGGAGTCGGTTCTGGCAAGCTGCGACCGCAACACGGCGGTCGGCCGGCGGGACCATGCCATCCTGTTGCTGCTCGCACGGCTCGGCCTGCGTGGCGGCGAAGTGGCCAACCTGACGCTGGAAGACCTCGACTGGGACAAGGGGCTGGTAACCCTGTCCGGCAAGGGGCAGCGGCGCGAGGCACTGCCCCTGCCCGAGGAAGTTGGGAGCGCTCTGGCGGCCTATCTGCGGGACGGACGGCCGCCGTGCGGGACGCGGCGCGTGTTCGTTCGCGCGGTAGCCCCGTACCGGGGCTTCAGCTCCACGATGGCCGTCTGCCGCATCGTGCGGCGTGCGCTGGCTCGCGCGGGAGTCGACGCGCCCCTGGAGGGTGCGCACCTCCTGCGCCGCTCGCTGGCTTGCGGGATGCTCAGGAACGGCGCGTCGCTCGAAGAGATCGGGCAGATCCTGCGCCATAGGCGTCCCGAAACCACCCAGATCTATGCCAAGCTCGACCTGGAGTCGCTGCGCGCGCTGGCACCGGCGTGGCCGGGAGGTGCGTCGTGATCGATCTCCGCACCCTGCTCGAGGAGTATCTCGCCACGCGCCGCGCGCTTGGCGTCAGGCTGGAAGCAGCGGGACGGCTGCTGGAGCGCTTCGTGGCGTTCGCCGGCCAGCGCGGCACCCCCTTCGTCACCACCGAACTGGCCCTTCGATGGGCCACCGAGCCGAACCGGGCACAGCCCGCCCAATGGGCGAAGCGGCTCGGCCTGGTGCGCGGCTTCGCCCGTTATGCGAACAGCGTGGACCCGCGCCACGAGGTTCCGCCGCAGGGACTGATCGCCTACAGGTACCGTCGTCCGCAGCCCCACATCTACAGCGACCGGGAGATCGCCGATCTGATCGCCGCGGCGCGGGCCCTGCCCAGCACCACCGGGCTCAGGCCCTCCACCTATGCCACGCTGCTGGCGCTGCTGTCGGTCACGGGCATGCGCACCAGCGAGGTGCTGAACCTCGATCGGAACGACGTCGACCTCGCCAACGGTGTTCTCACCGTTCGCGAAGGCAAGTTCGGCAAGTCGCGTTACATCCCGCTGCACGAGTCCACGAGCCTGGCACTGGACCGCTACGCCGCAACGCGCGACCGCCTCTGCCCGAACCCCCGCGATCCGGCGTTCTTCCTGAACGAAAGCGGTACCCGGATCACGGAGTCGACGCTGCGCTGGACGTTCGTCCGGCTCTCCCGGCGGACCGGCCTCAGGGAACCTGCGAAGTCCAGCGGATACGGCCCCCGGCTCATCGACATGCGCCACTCGTTCGCCGTCGGCACGCTGGTGCGGTGGTACCGGCAGGGCGTCGACGTCGAGCGCCACATCCCGCGCCTCGCCACCTGGCTCGGCCATACGCATGTGAGCGACACCTACTGGTACCTCTCCGCCACCCCGGAACTGATGCAGGCCGCCGCCAGACGGCTCGACGGCCTCGCTCCGAGGCCACGGCCATGAAGGCTCCCGCCGACTTCCCGCGACTCCTGGCCATGTTCTTCGCCAACCACCTGATGCAGCAGCGCCAGGCGAGCCCGCATACCATCGCCAGCTACCGGGACACCTTCCGGCTGCTGGTGCGCTACGCGCAGCAGCAGCTGAAGAAGCCGCCTTCGGAACTGCGCCTTGACGACTTCGACTCCGCCTTCATCGGCGAGTTCCTGAGCCATCTCGAGAACGAGCGCGGCAACCGGGCGCGCTCCCGCAACGCCCGCCTGGCCGCCATCCGCTCCTTCTTCCGCCATGTCGCCTTGCACGAGCCGCAACACGCGGCCCTCGCGCAACGTGTTCTGGCCATGCCGAGCAAACGCTATCTCCGCTCGCCCGTGGCCTGGCTCGACCGGGACGAAGTCGAAGCGCTGCTCCGTGCCCCGGACCCGCGGACCCGGTTCGGCCGTCGCGACCGGACTCTGCTCGCGGTGGCGGTGCAGACCGGGCTGCGGGCGTCGGAACTCATCGGACTGCGTTGCCGCGACGTGCAACTCGGCGCCGGCGCCCATCTGCGCTGTCATGGCAAGGGGCGCAAGGAACGCCACACGCCACTGCGCAGGGACGCGGCGGCGATGCTGAAGGCGTGGCTGAAGGAACGCCGCGGCGAACCGGACGACCCTGTCTTCCCGAATCAGCGCGGTCGAGCCCTGAGCCATGACAGCCTCGGCTACCTGCTGGCCAAACATCTGGCTACGGCGCGGGTCGACTGCCCCTCTCTCGCGAAGAAGCGCGTCACCCCGCATTGCCTGCGCCACACCGCGGCCATGGAGCTTCTCGCCAACGGCGTCGACCGGGCGGTGATCGCGTTATGGCTCGGCCACGAGTCCGTCGAGACGACCTTCATCTATCTGCATGCCGACCTCGAACTCAAAGAGCGGGCGATGGCCAAAACCTCGCCTTCGGACATCCGGCCGGCACGATACCGGCCCGACGACGATCTGTTGGCCTTCCTGAACAGTCTCTGATTATTACGAAAACGATGGACCGAAGAGCCCGTGATCCGCCGACTCGCCGCGCGAATCCAGAATAATCCGGCGTCCAGAATATGCCTCAGACCGTGCATCCGGTACAGACCCGCCTTGCGGGTCCGGTTCTCGTAGACCTTCAGCTGCTGTTTGTAGTTGCGGTCCGGCGGGATCAGCGCGCCGCCTCCGGCCAGCCTGCGCGCCTCGTCGAGCAGGCGGCGCTGGCTGTCCTTCAGAACCGGCACCTCGCGCGGGCGACCGCCCTTGGTGGTCGAGCCCTTCAGCCGGATGCGGTCGCCCCGGTCGTCCCTCGAGGGCGTGAACTTGATCGCCTCCTCGCGGCGCAAGCCGAACTCCGCCTCCATCCGCAGCGCCATGACGACGTGTCGGTCCTTCACCAGCGCCAGCTTCTCCGGATCGAGCACAATGCTCTTGTCCTCGTTGGTCACGAACTCGCGGTTGGCGATGCCGAGTTCCCGGTTGGAGGGCACCACCCCGGTCGGCCGATGCGCTCGCCCACCAGCGCACGTACGCCGTGCGGTTTTTCATCGTGCCGACGGTGCGCCCCTGGCGCTTCCACTCCTTGACCAGCGCCACGCGTGCTTGCGCCGGAGCCCGGTGGCCTTGAGCCCCTTGAAGCCGAGATCGTGCAGCGCGTCCGCGATCTGCGCCAGCGCGTAGGAGCGCGCCGTCCGCGTGCCGTGGGAGCCGTCGTCGTGCGCCGCCTGCGCTTCAGGTCGTAGTTCAGGTCACGCATCGGAGACGCTATACGCCTGCCCGCGCACCGGGTCTACGACCGCGTGTTTAGCAGTCCGCTAACCGGGAGACTGCGCGGAACGCCGTGCGCCGGACCAGCACCGATTGCGCCTCTGGAGCGAACGGCGTGGGCGCTTCTGGCGCGCGGGGAGTCTTTCAACGCCGGTGATGCGTTGGAGGCGGCATGAGGTACGTGGCGGACAATCGTGGCGGACAATGTTGGAGGAGCCGGGGACGTGGGAGGTGACGATGGCCGAAAGCAAGCTTCCGGCCATCTCTGGCCCGGCAGGGACGAGGAGAGAGGATCACCCAGAGTTGCGTGAGTGAAGTGGCAGATGATGGCAGACAGGTCAGACCGACACGCCAAGAGCCTGAAACCCTGTACGGTCCTGAGAGACCTGAGAACCAATGAGGCGGGCGTGTGCGGATTCCATCAGGGCCCGGGAGCGCCGTGCTCCCAACCGGAGGCCGGATACACGCGAGCAACTGAACCTGCTGTCTCCTGGACCTTCGCTTGGCAATGCGGGGCGAACCATATACGCAGGGTTGACCGGGGAGCACGCATGCCAACTTGGCCAACCCCGACGGACGAGAGCGGCAGCCGCCGGATGGCGGTCGCGTCACGGGTTCGACGAGATCGTGGCCGTGCAGCCGTCGAAGGCGGGCGGGAGTTGTGCATCGCCGCGTCCACGCTGATCGCGCGCGGGGAAGCGAGGGTCTGTTGCTCAGCTAGGGCCTGTTCACACTAACGCAGCGCATCGACGATGAGCACGAACACGATGAAGCCGAGGAACATTTTGTCGAGCTTCTCGAAGCGCGAGAAGATGTGGCGGAAGCCCTTGAGGCGGCGGAACAGGCGCTCGACCTCGTTGCGCCGCTTGTACAGGTCCTTGTCGTACTCCCAGGGATCGACGCGGTTGCTCTTGGGCGGGACCACGGGCACGAAGCCGAGGTCGAGGACCAGTTGCCGGGTGGCGTCGTCCTCGTATGCCTTGTCCATGATCATCGCCGGGTTGTTCGCGGGTTTTTCCAGCTTGTTCAGGAGCTTGCGCCCTTCCGGGGCGTCGTGGGCTTGGCCGGGGGAGAGCGAGAAGGCAACTGCCGTTCGAGCATCCGCGGCAACCATATGAATCTTGGTGTTCCAGCCGCCGCGGGACTTGCCGATGGCTTGCGGACCGTTTTTCTTCGCGCGCCCGTGCCGTCCGGATGCACCTTGACGCTGGTGCTGTCGAGCCCGAACGCCTCGACCTTGACGCGCACCATCCGGTCTCTTTGCAGCTGTTCGAACACGCGGTCCAGCACGCCCTTCTTCGACCAGCGGTTCATCCGCGTGTAGATCGTGTGCCAATTGCCGAACCGCGCCGGCAGGCCGCGCCACTTGCAGCCGTGCTCGGCCACGTGGAGGATCGCGTTGAGCACCTGCAGATTCGACAGGCTGACGTTCCCCCGTTGTTTCGGCAGCAGTGGCGCGATGCGCTCGAACTGGCTTTCCGTGAGTTCCACCTGCTTGATTCTCCGCCCTTTTCCCGTCCGGGAAGACGGCATGGGAGCATACCACACCAAGGACCATTTGTGTTAACAGGCCCTAGACTTGTGGCGCGTGGAGTTGTGCATGTCAGTCAAGGCCGGAACCAGGACGATGCGGCCCGTCCTGAATACGACGGGAGCATTGATCCTCGCCGTGGCGTTGTGCGGTCCGCAGACGGCGTGCCGGTCGGATTCGGCAGTGCACTCCGTCCCGGAGGGCCTTTTGGTCACGGTTTCACTCGACTGCATGGCACCGCTTGATGGCGAGAGGCTCGTAGCAGTCCCGCTGGAGACGGAACTGCGGGAGATCGCGGGCTTGGAGATACTGGAGGCTCATATCGTGCCGGGCATGGTGAGTGTACTGGGGAGGTTCCGGCTCGGTACCGGTCCTGTCGCCGCACTGGCGGAAGTGGAAGGCGCGGTGAGTCGCGCCAGACCGCGGTTTCCGGCGGGGGCAGAGGTGCGGTTGATCGTGTTGAAGGACGCGGCCAACGAGTTCCCGCCGCCCTCGGAGCGTTGCGCGGAGATAGGGATGCCCGCCTGAGGTCGGGGCCGGAACACCGGAGACGGAATCACCCGTCCGGGGACAGGTAGTCGGACCAGTCCTCCATGAGCTTCCGGCGGCGTTCGAAAAGGTCGCTGCGCCGGTAGGCGGCTTCGACGCGGTGGCTGTTGACATGCGCCAGGGCGAGCTCGCAGACCTCGGTCCTTTCGGCGGCCCAGTCGCGGAAGCCGTGCGGCACGGCACCGATATCGAGTTCGCGCAACAGCTTGGAGAGGGTGCTGTCGCCCAACACGCGACCGGTGGGAGATGGGAACAGCAAGCCGCCTTCGTCGGCGATCTCCCGCGCCTCGTCGAGCATGGCCACCGCGCGGGGGGAGAGCGGCACCCGGTGCTCGAGTTTCGCCTTCATGCGCTTCGGCGGCACCGTCCAGGTGGCGGCGTCGTCGTCCACCTCGTCCCAGCGCGCCCCGCGGACTTCCCCGGAGCGGCAGGCGATCAGCACGAGGAACTCGAAGGAGAGTGCCGTGGCCCGGCGGGCCTTCGAGGTGCGCACCCGTTCGAGTGCGGCGGCGACCTGCGCGTGCGGAAGCGCTTCTTGTGCTGGCGACGCACGCTGTTCTTGGGCAGCGCGGCAGAGATCGCATCGCCTGCAGGGTTGTCCTCGCGGTAGCCCTGCGCGACCGCCCAGTTCATGACCGCGCCGATGCGCTGGCGGACGCGCCTCGCCGTTTCCCGTTTCGTCGACCAGATCGGTAGCAGCACCTCCATGACGTCGGCGGTGCTGATGCGGTCCACGCGCTTGGCGCCGATCCTGGGCACAGCATAGTCCCGCAGACTCGCGCGCCATTGGGCGGCGGATTTGCCGCCGTCCTTCCAGTTCTCGGCGTGGATTCCGATGACCGTCTCGACGGCCCGGTCGAAGGTAGGCGCGCGGCTGGCCGGTTCCCGGGGGTCGCGGCCCTCGGAGACGGTCCGCAAAATTGTGGGGGGTATGCGCGCACCCGCTAGAACGTCAAGGAACGAAAAACGCTTTTTTATCAGTATGATAAGTGAACTTCCGGGGATCTAGGGGAACCGCCGAAATCGGTGTTCTGCGGTTTCCCTCTCCGCCAGTCCCTGTCCTTGACCGTCCCCATCGGATCGGTCATTGTTGCGACCCGACTCCAACGCGCCGGGTTGAGAGTCTGCGGCAGCTGTCGTCGAGTCATCGGCCCTCACCGCTGCCCGGTTCCGAGGCGATGACATGGACGAGTTCCGAATGCGCCTGACGGAAGAGCTGATCCTGTTGATGCTCAACGAGTCGAGCGGATATCTCGAGATGGTGCCCGGCTGGGACTTCTCGTGCGTGATGGCAGGCGCCGTCATCGCCGACCTCGCGTTGGAAGACCGCATCGACACCGACCTTCAGTCGCTGTATCTCCTCGACGCCACGCCAACAGGCGACGGGCTGCTCGATCCGACGCTAGAGGAGATCAGCAAGTCCGAAGATCGCTCGGATACGCAATTCTGGGTCGAACGGAACACCTCCCGGGCGGAGGAGATCGTCACCCTGACGCTGCAGCGACTGGTGGACAAGGGGGTGCTCGAATACGAGTCGGGGGGATTCTGGACACTGTCACGCTCGGTTTCCCGTTCGGGCATGTACCCGAGCGCGGACGGGGCGCTCCGAAGGGAAGCCAAGGCCCGCATCCTCAACGTCGTCCTCAACGACGACATCCCCGACCCGAGGGACGTCATCCTCGTCGGGTTGATGCACACCTGCGACGGCTTCAAGAACCTTCTGCCGGAAGAAGACTACGAGGAGAAGCGCGAGCGCATCGAGACGGTCGCCGGCATGGACCTGGTCGGGCGTTCCGTGGCAACCGCCGTGAAGGCCAGCACGGTCAAACCGAAGACCCGACCCGTTCTGCTCACGAAGCCGATCCCCAAGCTCCCGGTGGTCGACATCCTGCGACAGCGTGACTTGCTCGCCGGCAACATTCCCAAGGCGACGTGCCGCATCTTCGAGGAGCACGGGCCGGTGGTGAGGGTGCCCCTGAGTATGCACGGCCAACCGGTCGTCGCGCTGATGGGGCCGGAGTGCAACAGCTGGGTAAACAAGCAAGGGCGGTTCTACCTTCGGTCCAAGGACTACATCCAGGGACTCGAAGGCGTCTTCGGCGCTTCGAGGACGCTGCCGGGCATGGATGGCGCGGAACACCACAAGATGCGCAAGTCACTCCGCACCGCCTACTCCAGGGCGACACTTGCCAAGCGCCTGCCCGAGCTGATCTCCCTCTGCAGGGAGTCGGTCGGCGCATGGAACGAGGGCGACGTCTTCGGCGCAACGAAGGCCTTCCAGAACTACATGAGCAGCCAGGTTTCGCACCTGACCATGGGCGTCGACTGCAGCCACTTCGTCGACGACCTGCTTGCCTACGAGCACCGCGCACTGGTAACGCACGTGCAGGGCGCAATGCCCAAGTTCATGTTGTCGACGCCGAAGATGAGGCGCTCCCGGAAGTATGTGCGCGAACTGCTCGACGCCATCCACGCGTCGCACACCCCCGCCCAAAGAAAAGGGAAACCGCTGGACGTTGCCGATGCCATACTAGACCTGCATCGGAACGACCCGCAGTTCCTGCCGGAAACCGACATCACCTTCCCCTTCGTCGCGGCGATGGTCGCCAGCATCTATCTCGGCAGTGCGCTCGGTTTCGCCGTGTATGCCATGGTCAACGACCCGGAGTTGTACGCCGGCGTCCGCGCGGAAGCCGATGCGCTGTTCGGCGGAAATCGCGAGCCGCAGGCCGAGGACTTCGCCAACCTCAAGAGTATCGACGTGACGCACCGGCTCTTCCTCGAGTCGGAACGCATGTATCCGGTCATCCCCTGGCAGCTACGAACGGTCATGAACCAATGCGTGGTCAACGGCTTCGAGTTGCCGCCCAAGACACGGGTGTTGATTTGCCATACCGCGACGCACTACTCGCAGGACCTGTTCGAGAACCCGCTGAAGTTCGACATCGACCGCTACCTGCCGGAGCGTTGGGAGCGCACGACGCCGAGTGCGTACGTGCCCTACGGACTCGGGACGCACACTTGCCTGGGGCATCGATGGCTGGAACTGCAGATGGTGGTGAACCTTCTCGTGATCGCGCACCACCTGGAACTGCAGATACTGCCGGAGAACTACAAGATGCGCATCAATCCGTTTCCAACGGCGGCGCCGAGCAAGAAGCTGAAGTTCCGCGTCGCCAGGGTTAGACACGCCGTCTGACGACGCCGCACGTGTGAACGACTACTCGGGGGAGCCGGCCGGACCCATCGCCTACATGGCGAGCAACGGCGTCGCCGCCAACCTGTTCATGTTCGCCATCCTGGCGGCCGGCCTCGTGTCGCTCCCCGGTCTGGAACGCCAGTCCTGGCCGACCCTGGCCTTCAACCACATCGAAGTCTTCATCGCCTATCCCGGCGCCACTCCCGAGGAGGTGGAGGAGTCGATCATCGCCAAGGTCGAAGAACAGGTCAGTTCGCTCGACGGCGTGCGCGCGGTCAAGTCCCTGGCCGCGCCGGGGATGGCCTCGGTCAGGATCCAGGTGAAATCGGGCACCGACATTCCCGCGGCGATAGACGACATCGAATCGGCCGTCTCCCGCATACAGTCCTTTCCGGTCGGTGCCCGGCGGCCCGAAGTCACCGAGATGACCAGCCGACAGAGCATCATTCGACTGGTGGTCTACGGTGACATTTCCGAACGCTCCCTGAAGGAACTCGCCTACCAGATCGAGGACGAACTCGCATCGCTCCCAACCGTATCGCTGGTCGAGACCAGCGGCCTGCGGGACTACGAGATCTCCATCGAAGTGCCGCTGAATCGACTGCGCTCGCTGGGACTCACGCTCGACGACATCGCCGCCGCCGTTCGCCGCAGCTCCCTCGACCTGTCCGCCGGCCGCATCGACACCGCGGACGAGCAGGTACGGATTCGCTCCCTTGGGCAGCGTTACGTGCAACACGACTTCGAGGAGATCGTCGTGCTTAGCCGCAGCGACGGCACGACCGTACGACTGGGTGACATCGCCGACGTTCGGGACGGCTTCGAGGATGTCGACCTGATCGTCCGCCACGAAGACAAGCCGGCCGCTTTCGTCGAGGTCTCCCGCGTCGAAGGGGAACACGTGCTGGAGGTGGCGACGGCCGTGCACGAGCACGTCGCCAACGTCATCGTCCCGTCCCTGCCGGCGGGCGTCGAAGTCGACATCCTGAACGACGAGTCGCAGACGTACTCCGAACGGGCCGAACTTCTGCTCAAGAACGGCGCTCTGGGCCTCACGCTCGTCCTGGTCGCGCTGGCCCTGTTCCTGGAGATCCGGCTCGCGGTGTGGGTTGTCGCGGGGCTGGCGACGTCGCTCGTAGGCGTTCTGGCGGTGATGCTGGTCCTCGACGTCGCGCTCGACCTGCACTCTCTGTTCGTGTTCGTCCTGGCCATCGGAATCATCGTCGACGACGCGATCATCGTGGCGGAGACCATCCACCTCGAACGCCAGCGGGGGACACCGGGTTTCGTCGCCGCGATCCGCGGCGCCCGACGCATCAAGGTGCCGCTGACCTTCGCCGTACTGACCTCCATCGTGGCGTTCACCCCCGTTTTCTTCATCCCCGGGGGCATCGGCGACGCCTGGCAGGCGTTGCCGATCATGATCATCGCCATGCTGCTGATATCGTTGTTCGAGTCGCTGTTCGTGCTGCCCAATCACCTGTCGCACCTGCACGGTCCCGAATGGGTTCCCACCAGCGGCGTCGACCGGTTCTTTGCGCGGACCAGGGGTCATGTCGACGGCGCGCTCGCCCGGTTCGTCGAGGGTCCCCTGGACCGGGCGCTGCGCTTCGCGACCGACCAACCCGCGGTCTTGATCGCCGGCGCGTTGGGGCTCCTGGTCCTGAGCGTCTCCCTGTTGCCGGCGGGCATTGTCACCTCCTCCTTCGCCGACGTCGTGGAGGGAGACTTCGCAACAGCCCGTCTCGAGATGCCGGACGGAACGTCCTCGAACAGGACCCACGAGGTGGCGAAGGACTTGGAGGCGGCCGGTTACCGGGCGATCGAACGTCTCACCCGCGACCGGCCCGAGGACGCGCCGTCCGTGATATCCGGCGTGACGGTGACGGTCGGTCAGGGACCGCGTCGGGAGGGCGGCGGCCTTACACCGGCGCCGAGTCTGAATCCCCAGGCCAACATCGCGGCCATCGAGTTCAAGCTCATCGGCGTGCAGCAGCGCGAGATCACCACCGGCGAAATCGTTCAGGCATGGCGCGAGGAAGTGGGCAACCCGCCCCATGTCCGGGGCATCACGTTCAGCGGCGAGGTCGTCGACTTCGGCGCCGCCGTGGAGGTGCTTCTCTCGCACCCCGACTCCGAACGCCTTCCCTCGATTGCGAGCAGCCTGGCCGACAGCCTTCGACGCATCGACGGCGTGTTCGACGTCCGGTCGGACCACACGCCCGGCGTCAAGGAGGTCCAGCTCGGTCTGCGTCCCGAAGCCCGGACGCTCGGGCTCACCCAGGAGGCGCTGGCCGTGCAGGCACGCGCCGCGTTCTTCGGCGCGGAAGTCGAGCGCGTGCAGCGGGGCCGGGACGAGGTGGGCGTGTTCGTGCGCCTGCCCGACGATGAACGCAACGCCATCGCCGACATCGAGGCGTATCCGATTCGGACCGCTTCCGGCGGCGAGGTTCCACTGAGTCAGGTGGCAACCCTGGATGCGGGCATCGCCGCCCCGATCATCCGTCGCCGGGACGGTCAGCGCGCCGTCACCGTCACCGCCGATGTGGACCTGACCGTGATCACCGGCGGGGAAGCCAATGCCGTGCTGGTCGATTCGATCCTGCCCGAACTCACCGCCGCGAATCCGGACCTGACCTACCTGCTGGGGGGTGAACAGCAGCAACAGCTTGACTCTCTCGATGCGCTCTATCGCGGGTTCGCGATCGCAATGCTCATGATCTTCGCGCTTCTGGCGATTCCCCTTCGGTCCTACACCAAACCGTTCATCGTCATGGCGGCGATCCCGTTCGGGGTCGTCGGCGTGATTCTCGGCCACCTGATACTGGGGATCACCTTCACCACGACGGCCATCCTGGGCATCCTGGGCTTGAGCGGCGTGGTCGTGAACGATTCGCTGGTCATGCTCGATGCCATCGATCAGCGGGTTCGCGAAGGCACGCCCGTGCGAAGCGCGATCATCGAAGGCGCCAAGGGCCGTTTCAGACCGATCATGCTGACCTCCGTGACCACGTTCCTGGGCTTCACGCCCCTCATCCTCGAACAGGCCATTCAGGCACAGTACCTGCGGCCCTTCGCCGCGGCCCTCGGTTTCGGCATCATGATCACGACGGCCATCCTGATGGTGCTCATCCCGGCGCTGTATGCCATGCGCCTGGGTCTGGTTGGCGCGCCTGAACAGACACCTGCCCGCGTAGCTGCCACGCACACGTAGTCGCTTCGGAACGTCGTGTGCTGACCAACCTGTCCAGGAACCTGTGGCGCGCGTATCGCGGCTCGAACGTGAAGGGCCGCGTGGCCCGATACGGTACGTGGTTCGACGGACGGGGCGGCGCCGACGGCCGGGACTACGACCACACCGAGACGGTCAACGACTACTACGACCTGTGCAGCGAACTCATGCAGTTCGGATGGAACGAGTCGCTGCACTTCGCGCCGTTGCAGCCCGGAGAGACGTTGGAGCAATCCATCATCCGCCATCAGCGGCTCATGATCGACCGACTGCAACTGCGCGAAGGAATGACGGTCATCGACGTCGGTTGTGGCGTGGGCGGTCCGATGCGCCGGGTGATGCGCGAGTCCGGCGCCAGGGTCCTCGGCCTCAACAACAACGCGCAGCAACTCGACAAGGCCAGGCGAAAGAACGTCGAAGCGGGGCTCGACCACATGGCCGAGTACATCAAGTGCAACTTCATGGACATGAGCGCCATCGACGCCAGCAGCTTCGACCGCGGGTATGCGATCGAGTCGACATGCCATGCGCCGGACAAGCAGAAGGCGTTCGCGGAAATCTACCGCGTACTGAAGCCGGGGGCATTGTTCTGGGGCCAGGAAATGTGCATGACCGGCGGCTTCGATCCCGACAACGGTCGTCACCAGGCCATCAAGCGGGATCTCATGCTCGGCATCGCCCTGCGTGACATCGCGACCTTCCCGGAAGTAGACCGTGCACTGGAGGCGGTCGGATTCGAGGTCATCGAGGCGGCGGACCGGGACGTTCGGGAAGGCCCGGGCACGCCGTGGTACCAGCCGATGCAGGGACGGCGCGGGACGTTGCGCAGCGCGTTTCGCCGAACGCCCTCAGGCCGCAAGGCGATGATCGGCGCACTCAGGGTGGCCGAGGCGTTCCGCTATTTCCCGAGAGGGTCGACCGCTGTCGTGCAGTTGATGGATCGAACCGCCGATGCGTACGTCGCTGGCGGCAAGGCGGGGATATTCACGCCGCTCTACTGTTTTCTTGCCCGCAAACCGGCGTAGGGGCGGGGCCCCGCCGATACCGTCTACCGTCCCCGGGATTTCCCCGTACGGACCGCCATGCCGTCCGTCGCGAACCGGATGCCGGCAGTGACGGCCAACAGGCCGTCTTCGAGATCGCCGGTCACGTAGACATCATCGTCGATACGCTGCAGCACCCGAACCGGCACAACGCGAACCGTTCCGTCGTCGCGGACCACCCATATCTCATCGTCCGCCTGCAACGCGGCACGGCGCACCCTGAAGTAGTCGTCGGGCAAGAACCCCTCGATGGCCACTTCCACGAATTTGCCCACGAGGAGCGGCGGGGTCGTGTCCTGACTCGCCGCCGCTGCGACGGGAGCACGCGGCGCAAAGGGGTCCGGCACGTGGACAATCACGTCGATGGTGCGGGTCTCGGCATCGAGGGACGCGTCCGCCCGGTCCACGTATCCTCGCCAGGCATAGGAGACGTCGCCGTATTCGGCGATCACGACCGCGACGACGCGCTGGTCTTCTCCTTCGTACCGCCAAAGGCGGGGAATCAACGCCGCGTCCGCGTCGGACAGTGACACCACCACCTCCACCGCGTCCGAGGAGAACAACCTGCCCACGGACTGGCCTGGCGTCAGGAGCTGACCGATGTCCACCGACTCGTCGTGTACGACGCCATCGAACGGCGCGGTAACCCCGGTGCGGGACAACGCCAGTTTGGCCTGCGCCAAGGCGGCTTCTTCCCGCGCCAGGGCAGCCTCCGCCGCCCTCAACTGGGGGACGTGCAACGTGAGCGGACTCGGCTTGGCGGGCGCGTTCTCGGGTTGCCTCTCCGCATAGCGCTCGTACTCGTCCTGCGCAATGGCCGCGTCCTCGCGAGCCTGGAGGAGCGCCACCTCCCTGGCGGTCAGAGCGGCTTCCGCCTCGCGCACGCCGAATACGTAGTCCGCCTCCTCGAGACGGAACAGGGTCTGTCCGGCATGGACGTGACGACCGCTGACGAAACCCTCGTCCACCCAGGCCACCCGACCACCCACCTGCGGCGCGATGTCGACTTCCGCACTCGGACGCACCGTTCCCGCGCCACGCACCGGGATCGGCCCGCTGCCGGCGGCGATACGCGCGGTATTGACGTACGGAATCTGCGAAGGGGGCTCGTGCATGTCGGGCTCCGGCGCGAGCGACACCAGCACGGTAGCCACGCCCACCGCACCACCAAACACAGCGATGGCGATGACATAACCCGTTCTCTTACCCACCCTGGTCTCCTTCCGCGCGTTCCCGCGCGAACTCCTTTGGCGCACCAACATCGTTGTGGGCGACGGCGTTCACGAAAGCTAAAGCGAAGCGAGCACTCTGCGAGTCCGACCGGTGGTTGTCTCGTGCTCGGGATAGAACTGACGGCAGTAGCGTCGGTACAGCATGATCTTTCCGTCCGCGCTACTCAGCACCGGTCTGGGTCGAAAGATCCTTCGATTCCAGATGGGAACGTCCTGTTCAACGTCCTTCACCTGCCCTTCCAGCAGGATGTAGTTCATCAACCTCGCCCGAACTCGCTTCGGGAGGAATCCAAGTCCCATGACCGCCCTTCTGACGCGATCGGTCTCCTGGGTCTGGTTCGCCAATACGAGATCCATATAGGTGCCGTCCAACGGCGTCGCGAGGACCCAGAACCGAGACTTGAACGGAATGGTATGTTCGGTGACGTCGACGGCGGAGTAACCCAGGCCGTGGACGTTCGTAACCACCGACACCTCGAACCGTACACGGCTCCCCAGCACGGAGCGTTCGCGCTTGAAGTCGAAAGCGCTCCTCAGATGCGCGCCGTCGACCGTCACGGGATCTCGCTGGTGGACGTCGCAGTACCCATGGATGTGCGAAAAGTGGGCCAGATCGACGGAATTCTCGGCGGTGTGCTCCGGATGGCCGGTCAGCCGGAGTGTCCGGAGACCCACGGCCGTCCAGCCCTCTTCATCCCGCCTGTCGAGCGGCAGCCTGAAGTAAGGCGGCTGGCCCACGGAACTCCACCAGGCGAACACCAGGCCGTTGATCAGCTGTGTCTCGAACAGCTTCAGCCTGGCGTTCTTTGGCGCCGGCGCACTCGGAGTCGCGACGCACTGGCCCGTCGCGTCGTACTCGAAACCGTGGAACGGGCAGACCAGGCGTCCATTGCGCACCTTGCCGCCTGTCTCGGGGCCGAGATGCGACCCCAGGTGCGGGCAGTACGCATCGGCAACGCAAACCGAGCCCTCGTCGTCGCACCAGGCCACGATTTCCTGTCCGAGCCATGTCCTCCCGATCAGGGCCTGCTTGCGCAAGGAGTCTCTACCCGCGACAAAATACCAGCCATCGGGAAACGGCGACGTCGGGAGACGGTCATTCCGTGTTGGCGATTCGGCACCGGCCAAGGGCAGAGTTCCACATCCCCAAGCCGCTTCGACTGTACCAGAGAGTCCCTGTGACCGCACGAGCCGACACGGTCGCCTGCCGGGCGTGACCGCAGCAGGCGCTCGAGTTTCGCTCAGGGTCGATCGAGGACCAATCGGGCGAGTGGCGCCCGGAGCCGGGCCGGAGACGTCGCCTCGATTTGTACGTAGTCTCCGCCAACCCATGCCGCCAACCGGCACAACCCCGGGCCGATTCGCCCGCACGAGATCGGCATCCCGCGCGGTAGCCGCGCGCTCCAGCCACAAATGCGGGACAACCAGCGTGCGGGCGGCCCGATCGATCCGCAGGTCCGCCCGGCCGACGAGGCGGTCGCCTCCCGGAGCGACGCAAGAAGCTGCTTGTGTTCCGCCGCGAACGCGCGCGGCTTCTCCTCGGCCGCACGACGCGCCATGTGGACCCGCCAGTACGGGAACTCGCCCATGGGCAGCACGTAAAGCGTCCCGCCGTAGTCGAAGAACTCGCGGCTCGTGTACAGGAGATGGTCGAGATGCTCGGGCCGGTAGTCCCACACACGGGCGTGCAGCGCGAGATCGTGGCTCCGGCCGACCACGTTCAACGGGTCGACCTGGACCAGGCCCGACTGGTGCAGGGCCTGGCGGGTGCCGGGACGGCCGGCCGACCGCCGTCCGGGCCAGAGCCCCTGGCAGCCGAGGATGAACCGCCGCACGGTCCGCACCGAGACCATGAGCGGGGTCACAGCTGTGCGGGGCAAGCCCGCCTTCTCTCAGAACGAGTAGCTCAGCGACATCCCGTAGGTTCTCGGTTCCTGGTACAGCCCCGAAGGACTGAAGTTGCCGAACGCCGTGGCGAACTGGTGCAGCACCAGGGTGTCGTCATCGGCCAGGTTTTTCCCCCAGACCGATACGCCCCAACTGCCCGCGTTGGGCCGGTAGCCGATCCGCGCATTCACCAGGCTCTGGCTTGGAATCAGGCTGCCCGGGTCATTGCTGATGTCCTGGTGTCCGTATCTCTCGTCGATGAACAGGTAGTCGAGCCGGGAAACCAGCGCGCCGGGCCCCCATCGCGCGGTGTGCTGCAGGGCGACGTTGAGCTGCCACCTCGGGGCCAGCGGGATGTCGTTGCCGCTTGCGTCCACGATCATCCGGGCACGATTGTCGAAGACATCTTCGAACCGGTCATAGGTCGCGTCCGTATAGCCCACGCCGGCGGTGACCAGCAGACCGGCCGTTGCCAGCGCGCTGAACTCGATCTCGAATCCCTTGCTCGTCGCCGCCCCGGCATTGGAGAGAATCTGAATGGGGAGAGGGCCGCAGGTCTGACAGTTCTGCCGCACCTGCAGGTCCTCGTAGTCCATGTAGTAGACCGCGACGTTCAGCCCCACCCGTCTGTCCAGCCAATGGGTTTTGGCGCCGACTTCGTAGTTCGTGACGAACTCCGCGTCCGCCGTCAGGTTCATTTGAGCGTGTGCGGCGATCGGATCCTGGATGTTGTTGAACGCCGCCGACTTCACCCCGCGGGAGACGCTGGCGTAAACCATGGCGTCGTCGGCGGGATGGAACCGCACGCCCAGGGTCCAGGTGGGCTCCCTGGTCGTGGCGTCCTCCGGGGCGTCCACCGGTCCGGGAAACATGGGCAGCCCGAGGACGAGACAGGTGAGGAAGTTGGGGCAGTCGAACGGGTCGACGGAGTATTCCTTGCTCTCGTCGGTATAGCGTGCGCCCGCGAAGACCGTAACGCGCTCGCTGACGTGGTAGTTGCCGTGCACGAAGGCTGCGGTACTGTCGGCATCGACGTGCTGGGCCTGGTCGGCCCGCGACCCGGCAATCGGCGGGAACGGAAAGTCCCGCCCCGGCAGCAGCCCGTCCACGGCCGTGTTTTCCTGACTGAAGTAGTACAGCCCGGCAACGAAGTCGTAGTTCTGGTCCGCGGGCGACGCGATGCGCAGTTCCTGGGAGAACAGCTCCGGTGTCTGAACGCCGTGGAAGGCGAAGAAGTCATCGGGACGGGCCTCGACGTCGCCCGTGAAATCCACCTCGTCCTCGTTCCATCCGCTGATCGAGGTGAACGTATAGCCATTGGCGAATACATGCTCCGCAGTCAGGGAGAAGCCCAGGAGGTCGATCTTGGTAACGTTCGGGAAGTTGTTGGTAACGCTGTAGCGCCGGCCGTCGTAGAACGGGCCGTACTCGACGAACTCGTAGAAGTAGTCCTTGCTCTCCGCCTCGAAGACATCCGCCGTGAAGTCCACGGTCGTACTTTCGCTGGGCGTGAAGCGCAACTGCAGCCGGGCGCCGGACTGCTCCGAGTTGGCAAGGTCGTCGTCGCCGGTGAAGGTATTGGTGACATAGCCGTCCTGGCTTCTGTGGCCGGCGGAGACCTTGACCGCCAGCCTGCCTTCCACCAACGGAATGTTCACGCTCGCCCTGGCGTCGACGAGCTCGCGGTTGCCGAGGTCGATGTTGGCGCTGCCCGCCAGCTCATCGTGGGGTTTGGCGCTGATGATGTTGACCGCGCCGGCAATCGTGTTCTTGCCGAACAGCGTGCCCTGCGGCCCGCGCAGCACCTCCACGCGTTCGACTCCCCCGAGCGTCGCGTTGGCGGCAAACTGCTTGCCCACATAGACGCCGTCCACGTACACGCTGGCGGGCTGTTCGAACCCGATCCAGTTGGGCGGAATCTGCGAGAAGACCCCGCGAATCGCGATGTTGGACGTCGCGGCGTTGTTGCCGGCGGCGAAGACGAAATTCGGAATGTAACCGGCGATGTCCTGCAGGTCGACCGAGCCGGTGGCGGCGATGGCGTCGGCGTCGGCCACCGAGATCGAGATGGGCACATCGTCCACGGTTTCGCTGCGCCTCGTGGCGGTGACGATGACCTCCTCGAGCATCGGCGCTCCGGACTCGGCACCCTCCTCGGCACTGGTTGTCCCGGCGGCGAACGAAGACAGGATCAGCAGCGCCGCTCCAGCGGCCGTGTACCAGGCAGACTTCTCCATCGGTTCCACCCCTCAAGGACCAATGAACAGTCCAGCGCACCATACCAGATGCCTCTGGCTGGATTACGTCCCGAAGACGGCCGCGTTTGGCCGCGCCGCGGCTACCGACCCGCTTCCCCGTCCATCCGCACGAACGTACCGGAGCCGGCGACAGGCGTTTCGCCGAACCGGTACGGCTGCCAGTGCAGCGCCGCGCCGGCGGATCCCGGGGAAGACCACCCGATCCGGTTGCCGGCGCCGTCGTCGTCCCAGTCCACCGCCACCACATCCAGCCGCACGGCGCGCCACGGTTCCCCCGCGTGCTCGTCCAGGAACGCGCCGTCGATGCGCGCCTCCACCGCATAGCCGTCGGCGGCCCGCCGGGCGCGCCACTCGACCGGCGCCAGGGACGCCGACAGATACTTGAGGTCCGGGGTCTGCGCGGCGTCCGTCAGCGTGAGGTAGCCGATGGCGATGGCCTTGATGTCGCCCCTCCCCACCGCCTCGTAGACGGACATGTTGGCCGACCGCGCCGGCTCCGGACGCGCGTCCGCGAAGAACAGCACGGCGTCCTGGAGCTGCGCGCCCCGGTCGGAGGACGCCAGGATCGCGTCGTCGAAGACGCGCGCGGCGAGATAGAGGTCGCCGCCGGCCTCGCGCACGTCGAACCGGTAAGTGAGGTCCGTCGGTGCCAGAGACCGGCTCGCAACGTCCCCCTGGCTCACGACGTGGTAGCGCAGTTGGCCCCAGTCGCCGAGGTCCCCGTCCACCGTGGGCGCGGGGCCGGACGGAAGCGGTAGTGGAGCCACGGGCAGCAGCGCGGACGCCACGGTGAGGTTCACCGGCCACCCTTCCGCGGTTGTCTCGAGGGACCAGGCAACGCGGCCCGGCCGCAGGTCCGCCCACGCCGTCGGTGTCGCGGCGGCCAGCGGGAACTCGACGCGCACCGCGTCGCCGGGCACCACGACTCTGGGCGTCGGCGGTTCCGCATGGATGAGGTCCGGACCGGCGTCCACGTGGTAGCCGACGCGCAGGTCCGCATCCCCCCGGTTGGCCACTTCGAACGCGACGCTGCCCGAGTCGAATACGTCGCCCGAGCCCTGGCCCGGCAGCGAGCGGACCGCCCTCGAGAGGTTGACCACGGCGTCGCGGACCGGCCCGGTCACGAGGTCGTCGCCGGCGATGCCGTCGAGCCGGAGGTTCGCGAGCCGGGGTCCCGCGTCCGTCATCGTCACGAGGGCGACCTGGTCGAACTCGCCGTAGATATCGCCGCGCAGGGGACTGCCGCCGCCCGTGGTGGCGAGCGTGATGAACTTCCTGTCGTTCCTGACGTGCCGGACGTAGCGGTGGCGGTGCCCGGCGAAGACCGTGTAGTCGCGCTCGCCGAGCATGGCCTCGAGCCTGAGCCAGTCGTCGAGTACGGTCCGGGAGTCCCACAGCGGCTGGTGGACGAGCACGATCGTCCAGCGGGGCTCGGGGAACTCCGCCAGCGTCTGCGCGACAAAGGCCAGCTGTTCCTCCTGGGACCACGGTCCCGGAAGCGACTCCTCCGTACCCACCATCCGGAACAGCTCCGAGTTCAGCACCAGGAACAGCACGTCCCGGTAGACGAAGCGGTAGTAGGACGGCCCGAAGCGCGCTTGCCATGCCTCCGCCATCACGGCGTTGTTCATGTCGTGGTTGCCGGCCACGTAGAAGAACGGTGTCTCGAACCCGGCGACCAGGCCCTCGAACTCGTCCCACTCGCGCTTGATCTGCGCGGGGTCCTCCGTATAGCCCTCGATGAGGTCGCCGACACTGACCACGAACGCGGGTTCGAGGACATTGACCTTCGGTATGGCGGACGCGAACACCCCGGGCCGCGCGCCGCCCGTCCGGTCGCTGACGATCGCGAAGTGGAAGTCGGCCTCCGCATCGTTGGCGTCGAGCCCCGTCCAGGGTCGGGCACCGTCTTCCGTCTCCACATCGATACGGGGTCCGGAGGAAGGGCTACAAGCGGCGAGGCACAGGCAGGCAAGGACAAGGACAGGGACGAGGCGCATGTTCGGGTCACCCAGGCGGAAGCGCGGCACTATAGGCGACTGCGCCGCCCGCGGCCAATCCGGAGCGGCTGACTCGTCCCGGGAACGGTGCCGTGGCAGAATTCGGGCGCCTTCGTCTCGTTTCCTGATGATGATTCCACGGACGGGACACATCGACTCTTACCTGATCTGCACGACTCCACGCACGGGCAGCACCCTGCTGTGCGGGCTGATGGCGTCCACGAAGGTCGCGGGACACCCGGAGTCATACTTCCGCGAGCCCGACGAGCAACTGTGGGTTGCCCGATGGAACATCGACCAGGCGTCGGACGGGGCCTTTGAGCGTTCGGAGTTCGTTCGAGCCGCCCTTGCCGCGGGCAGGACCGACAACGGGGTGTTCGCCGCCAGGATCATGTGGGGCACCCTGGACCATCTGTTCGACAGGTTGCGCGCCGTCCATCCGGCTCCCAGTGCCGGCGACTTCGACCTGTTGAACCTGGCGTTCGGCCATACGCGCTTTGTCTATCTGCATCGCGAAGACGTGCTCGCGCAGGCTGTGTCGTGGCACCGTGCCGAGCAGACCAACGTCTGGCACCAGACCGATCGGGAGGAGCCGAAACAGCCGGCACGGGAACCGCGCTTCGACTTCGACGAAATCCGCGGATTGGTGCGAACGATCGAGGGGCACAACGCGGCATGGCGGGCGTGGCTCGCTTCCGTCGGGATTCAGCCGCACACGGTGCGGTATGAGGACTTGGATGCCGACCCCGTCGGCGTGGCCGGTGAAGTCCTTGATTTCCTCGGTCTCGAGCTGCCGCCCGGGCGCCCGATCGAGACACGCCACAGGCGTCTGGCCGACGAACTCAACGCCTATTGGATCGACCGCTACCGAGCCGAGTTGAAGGCAGGTTGCTGCGGGGTTGACCGTCACCCCCCGTGCCGCTAGTGTGCGCGCCCCATGAACCGCTCCCACCACCGCCAGATCCTCATTTGGCGCGCCGTACTGATGTGCGGCGCCTGCGGTGCGGTTCGTCCCATGGGGTCACACCCGATCCCCTGACACTACCCACAGACGGACCTCTCCGCACACGGAGAAGCGGTCCGCTGTCGACTCCTCCGGTGCGGAAGTCCCACGAGGAGTCGAATCGTGAACGACACTCCCTCCCCCCTGGTCGAAGAGGCGAACGCCTACTACCGGGAACTGTTGCGTCCCGTCTTCGAGGGCCGGCAGTTCCTCGTCGCGGGACCCGTCGCGGTCGGCCTGGGCGGTCTGGCCCGGCAACTGCTCGCGCTCGGGGCGGACCGTCCGTTCCTGATCGCGGGGAATGAAGGGACAGGCACGGCTCCCGGGTCGGACGAGGCGGAGTTGCGCGTGCTGGGTATTCGGGGAGGCGACATTCTCACCGAGCACCGCAACCTGGAGCGCGCTCTCGAGTACCTGCCCGCGGACCTCCACCAGGCGGTGGAGGCCTGGGACCCGGCCCGCACCGCGCGGTTCATTTTCGCGAGTCCCCTCGCCAAGAGCCTCTCGGTCGCCGGCCGCAGACCTTACGGCGCCCGGCCAGCAGCCTGGGCCACGCTCGAGGACAAGGTGCGGATCGACGCGTTCTGGGACGACGCGGGCGTCGCACGGGCGCCGTCCCGGGTCGTCCCCGCGGACTACGACGCACTGCTGGCGGCAGCATCGGCGCTGGACCGGGGCAGCGGCACCGTTTGGGCAGCCGATGCACGGGAAGGTCTCAACGGCGGCGGCCTCGGTCTGCGCTGGGTCCGGCCCGGCGACGATGGCCGCGCATCCTTCAGGTCGTTGTCCCAAATCGCCGACCGGGTGCGCGTGATGCCGTTCCTCGAAGGCGTTCCGGCGAGCATTCACGGGGTGGTCTTCCCGGACGCGGTTGCCGTGTTCCGCCCTGTCGAGATGGTCGTGCTGCGGCCACGGACCGGTGACCGACTGCTCTACGCCGGGTGCGCGACGGCGTTCGACCCGAGCCCGACGGACCGCACCGCCATGCGGGACTTCGCCCGTCGCGTGGGGGCGGCCCTACGCCAGACGGTCGGCTATCGGGGACCGTTCGGCGTCGACGGGGTCCTGACGGCAGACGGGTTCCGCCCGACCGAGCTGAATCCGCGGGCGGGGGCCGGGCTCGCGCCGTTGTCGGCGGGCCTGGCCGGTCTGCCACTCTCGGCCCTGTGTCTTGCGGTCGCGGCCGGCGAGACGCTCGACTACCGCCCGGAGATGCTGGAACGTGCCGTTGTCGAGTCTTCGGACGCGCACCGGACCTGCGCCGGCTGGTCCGTGACGTCCACGGAGTTCAGTTCGAGCGACACGCTCGATGTCGTGCGCGACGATGACGAGTACCGGGAAGCGCGTCCCGGGGAAGAGCCCGATGCGACGTTCCGGTTCGGGCCGGGGCCGATCGGCGGCTTCCTGCGCTTCTCGATTCGCCGGGAGCGGGTCGTTCCAGGTCCTTCGACTGCCCTTGAGGTGGTCCGCGCGTTCCGTTTCGCCGATCGCCGCCTCGAGACGGAGTTCGGGGAACTGACCCCCGCGTGGGATGTGCGCTCGTGAGAGGTGTCCCATGGCGCACGGCCGGCCGCGGCCGGTGTGTGATCATTCCCCACCCTGGACGCGACCGCGAACTCGCAACGCCGAACGCACCAGATCGAACGCCATGACGGCGCTGGAGGCAAGGAAATCTTGAAGGTCGGCACCCTGCGCCAGATTTGGCGGTACCCGGTGAAAAGCATGGCCGGCGAGACACTCGCGGACGTGCGGCTCGGGGCACGGGGCCTGCCCGGCGACCGCGCCTGGGCCGTCCGCGACGACGTACGGGGCGGCATCCGGGGCGCCAAGAAGATCCCGGCGCTGATGCACTTCGCCGCCCGGTACGCGACGGCGCCGGCGGCCGAGGGCTCGAGTCCCGCGCAGATCGTTCTGCCGGACGGGAGCACCGTCGGAACGGGGGACGCGGACGTGAACGCCCGGCTCTCCGCCGCACTGCGGCACGAGGTGAGCCTCTGGCCGCTGCTGCCGGCGGACGCCCTCGATCACTACCGCAGAGGACGGCCGACCCACGAGGACGTGGACACGGAGCTGCGCGCCATCTTCGGGCGGACCCCGGAGGAGCCGCTTCCCGACCTGCGCCTCTTCCCCCGCGAGTTGATCGAGTTCGAGTCCCCGCCCGGCACCTACTTCGACGCCTTTCCGCTCCTGCTCCTGACCGAGTCGGCCCTCGCGGCGATGTCGGCCAGGGCGGGCGAGTCCGTCTTCGACGCGCGGCGCTTCCGCCCGAACCTCGTGGTCGGTGACACCGCGTCCGACGGGGAGATGCCCGAGATGGCCTGGCGCGGACAACGGCTCGCCATCGGGGAAGCCACGCTCCGCGTGACGATCGAGTGTCCGCGTTGCATCATGGTCACGCACGGGTTCGCCGACCTGCCCCGGGACCCCTCGATCATGCGGGCACTAGTGCGCGAGGCGGGCGGCGACCTCGGGGTGTACGCGACGGTGGAGTCTCCGGGTTTCGTGCGCGCCGGAGACGCGGTCGAACTGCTTGCTTGAGTGACCATGAAACATCTCACCCGCGATGAGCTCGAAGCCGGGCTGGTCCACGTTCAGGCGTCACCGGGCGACGGCGGGCGACTGGAAATGCTCGTGCGCCGGCCCCGCACCGACGAGCGGGAGATCCTGGATGTCGGGGTGCTCGACCTCGAGAGCGGGCTGGTGGGCGACAAATGGCGCGACGCCGCGCACCGAGGCGACCCGGCCGCACACCGGGACATGCAGCTCACGGTGATGAACGCCAGGGCAGCCGCACTCGTCGCGGGCAGCCGGGAGCGCTGGGCGTTGGCCGGCGACCAGTTGTACATCGATCTCGATCTCGGCCATGAAAACCTCCCGCCGGGCACGCGCCTGCGCATCGGCGAAGCCGTGATCGAGGTGACCGCGGTTCCCCACACGGGTTGTCGGAAGTTCACCGCCCGGTTCGGGGCGCACGCCACCCGTTTCGTCAATTCGAAAGAGGGGCGTCGACTCAACCTGCGCGGCATCAATGCGAGGGTGATCGAGGCCGGGACTGTGCGGGTCGGGGACATCGCCAGGAAGCGCCAGGGAGCGCGGTCGTCATGACGCGACGCGTGAAGATCGTCGAGGCCAAGACCCACCTGTCGGCCCAGGTCGCGGCCCGGCCAGCGTTCTGGCACAGGTTGTGGGTGACAGAGCGACGGCTGGCTACCATTTTGGTAACGTGACGGTTACCATACGCCGGTGGTCCAGGTCGCGGAGTACGTCGATGCGCGGGGTCGCCGACCTTTCGCACGATGGTTCGATGGCATCGACAGCCAAGCGGCGATCAAGGGCCTTGGACCGTATGGGACGGGGCCTCCTGTCCAACGCGAAAAGCGTGGGGGAGGGAGTCCTCGAATACCGCATCGACGCCGGTCCGGGATACCGGATCTACTTCGGGCGGGACGGCACGACGTTGATCGTGCTGCTCGGCGGCGGCACAAAGAGACGTCAGCAGGAAGACATCGAGGGTGCCAAGCGACTTTGGCGCGACTACCGGCGCAGGCGACGGGAGGAGTAGGACGATGCCATTGACCCGGGATTTCAAGCTGACGGTGCGGGAACGACTCCAGCGCGACCCCTCATTCCGTGAAGCGCTTCTCGAGGAGGCCGTGGACTGCCTCCTGGCCGGCGACGTGGAGACGGGCAAGTCGCTCTTGCGCGACTACGTCAACGCGACTATCGGTTTCGGCGAGCTTGGCGGAATGACCGACAAGTCGCCCAAGAGCCTGATGCGCATGCTCAGTCAGAACGGCAACCCTCAGGCACGCAACCTATTCGAGATCATCGGGTGCCTGCAGCAGCGAGAGGGTGTCCACCTCACCGTCCAGGCGGTCAAGGTGACAGGCGAAGTCGCGTGAACGGCCCCGCACTGAAACCTTGGCACCACGTACACGTCGTCAACCCCGAGTGGCACGACGCCGCGCGGTGGTATGCCGAGCACTCACCGCTCGACTGCGTCGCCTGGGAGCATCCGGGTCACCAGGGATACAAGTCCGAGATCCTGCGCAGCGGCCCGAACATCGTGCTGATGATGGTGGCCCAACACGCCGATGCGCCCGCAACGGCGGTCATCGACAGCCTGGGAATCGCCGTTGCCGACCTGGCCGGAGCCCTGGACCTGTTCACCGGGGGCGGCGGCAGCGTCCAGTCCCGCGACGACCGGTCAGCACGGGTCACCGATCCCTGGGGGATGCGGCTGGAGTTCCTGGAGTCCGGACCAGGCGAATCCGCGCTCAGTCACGTCAACATCCTGGCGCAGGACCCCCAGATGCTCTCCGACTGGTATCAGCGGCACCTGGGCGGCGAGTCGCGCGCCTGCGCGTTCGACGACAGCCGGATGGCGCTGGTGTACGACAGCTGTGAGTTGTTGTTCCGGCAGGCGGATGTCGTAGCGTCCGATCAGGGCGCCGGATTTCGCCACTACGATCACCTGGGCTGGCTCGTGGAGGACATCCACGGCACCTGCGACGAGCTGATGGCAGGCGGCGTGGAGTTCCCCGCGCACGCCTCCCGAGGCCGGGACAATCCGCCGAAGCCGGGCGACGGACGCATGGTCGCTTTCGCCACCGATCCGTGTGGCATCTGGTTCGAGCTCGTCAACATCGTTCCCGAGAACGTGCATCGGGCCAAGATCGGCAGGTGGGAGGACTGAGTGGGCGCCATGGCTTTCGACTATCCGGAACTCGTACCGCAGAAGCTGGCCGAACGGGCCGCGCAACAGGGCGACGGCACGGCGTTGCAGCACGTGGACGGATCGACCCTGCGGTGGGGCGAGGCGTACTCAGACGCCCTGCGCTGGGCCGATGCCCTGGAACGCCTCGGCGCCCGCCGCGGACAGCCGGTGGTCACGGTGTTCTCCAACTCGTTCGATGCGTACCGGTCGTGGCTGGGCTGTGCCTGGCTGGGAGCGATCGAAGCGCCCGTCAACACGAACTACAAAGGCGAGTGGTTGCGCCACGTCGTCAACAACACCGGGGCGGAAGTCGTGCTGACGGAAGCGCGATTCAGCCAGCCCCTGTTCGATATCGCGAATCAGCTCACCCACGTGAAGCACTGCATCGTGTTCGGCAACCTTGACTCGGCCCCGCCGCCGTTGCCGTTCAACGTCCTGTCCGAGGCGGACTTTCTCCAGGGCGCCACGGTCCGTGAGCGGGCAGAGCCGGAACCCTGGGACATCTCTTCGCTCATCTACACGTCGGGTACCACCGGTCGCTCGAAAGCCGTGATGGTGCCGTGGCGACAGCTCACATCCTCCCTGGAGAGCGGGATGATCCCCCATGACAGGCTGCCGGACCTCAGCCTGTACTCGCCCTACCCGGTATTTCACATCACCGGAAAGGCCGGGTTCTACTACGCGACCGTGTTCGGCAATCCCAGCGTCATTCGCGAGGCCTTCTCCCCCAGCGAGTTCTGGGCGGACATCAAGCGACACGAGCCGAACGGGCTGGTCCTGCTCGGGCCGCTGGCCCAGATGATCCTCGATCAGCCGCCACGGGCCGACGACGCCGACAACCCGATTCGTACCCTCGTGATGGCGCCCGTCATTCCGGACGTCGATGCGTTCTGCGCCAGGTTCGATATCGAGGTCTTCACCACCTACAACATGACCGAGATCAACTGCCCGATCATCAGTGCGGAGGGACCCAGTACCGGCGCCAACTACAGGAGCTGCGGGAAGCCGCGCCACGGTGTCGAGGTGCGGATCGTCGATGAGCACGACATGCAAGTGCCCGCGAACACGCCCGGGGAGATGATCGTGCGCAGCGAACCCTGGGAGCTGAACGCCGGCTACTGGAACATGCCCGACAAGACCAGCGAAGCCTGGCGCAACGGCTGGTTCCACACCGGGGACGCGTTCACCTACGACGAGGACGGCAACTACTACTTCGTCGACCGCGCCAAGGACTACATTCGGCGGCGCGGCGAGAACATCTCCAGTTTCGAGGTCGAGTCCATCGTCAACGCGTACCCGGCGATCGCCGAATCCGGCGCCGCCGCGGTCCCGTCGGAGCAGGGGGAGGACGAGGTCAAGATTGCGGTCGTGCTTCAGCCCGGGACGGAGTTCGACCCGGTGGAACTCATCCAGTTCCTGGTGCCCCGCATGCCGCGCTTCGCCATTCCGCGCTACGTCGAGGTCTGGGATGCGTTGCCGAAGACGGAAGCGACGGCACGTATACAGAAGGCCAAGATCCGGGAAACCGGCGTGTCGGCGGACACCTGGGATCGTGTGGAGGCGGGCGTCAAGTTGCCTCGCTGAGGCGGTCGAGGCGCCTCAACGCGCAGGACGGTCGACGGCAACCCGCGTGTCGGGGTTCAGGTCCTGGTTGGGGTCGACCAGGTGACCGCCCGGGAAACTGACCCAGACCGCCGGATCGGACGTGTCGAGGCACAGCAGGTGGTTGTTGTCCCGGTCCCCCAGGTCCGCGAGCGCCGCCGGGGCGATCTCGTCCTGCGAGCCGTCCGCGCGCTGTACGGTCACGCGATAGAGCGCGCGCTCGGCGTCGCCTGCGTCGTCGCCATCCGGCCGTCGTACCCCGCCGGCCCAGGTCACCCGGACCACCTGTTGAGTGCCGTCCGGGCAGTCGGACTGCCCATCCTGGGTTACCACCTCCGCCAGCACGAGAGCGGGACCTGCATCCAGCGGCGTGACATCGGTCTGCGCTCCGCGAAAGTTCACCGGGCCGCCCGTCACTCCGTCCGAGAACAGGTCGTCGACGACGAGCACTGTCGCCGGCGGGTCGTCGCCCGCGTCGCCGAACTCACCGATGAGGAGCACGGTCCTGAGTTCGCCCGCATCGTTCGCGGGCCTGAGCGTGACGCACATGGGAGTGCGTTCGGCCCCGGACTGCGTGACGACCCGGAAGTCTTCGGGCTCCAGGGTGTCCGCGTCCACGGTATGCGACAGCACGACCGGCATGCCGTCCTCGCCGGATGCGCCCAGGCAGAGGACATTGGCCCCGAAGGGCAGGCTGTTGTCCAACCCGAAAAAGGCCGACAGCGCTCGCGCGGTCTGGCCGTCCGCCGCGTGCGCGGCAGGCGCCGCAGCCAGGCAGATCGCGGCCAGGCACACTGCGGCAACGTGGAAGCGCCCATTCATGCCGTCACCCCCTGCAGCGACGCGTGGACCGCGCGGGTCAGGCCGACCGTGCGGGGATCGTCGTCGCCGACCATCTGCATCTTGTTCATGACGTAGCCGAAACCGATGTCGGCCCGCGGGTCGGCGAAGCCGACCGAGCCGCCGGCGCCCCCGTGTCCGAAAGCGCTGTCCTGAACCATGTTTCCTCCATCCATGTACAGGTAAAAGCCGGGACCGAAGCGGCTGCGGATGCCCATCACCTCGTCGGGGCCGTCGGCCAGCGGCGTGGCCGCACGTCTGACCGTCTCGTCGGTGAACAGCCGCACGCCGTCGACGCCGTCGCCGATCAACGCGGCGTACATGCGGGCCAGCGAGCGCGCGTCGGTGATGCCGTTCCCCGCGGGAAGCTCGGCGGCGCGGAACGCGCGGGACTTCAACTCGAGAGGCGTCGTGGTCTGCTCTTTGGTGAGGTAGGACTCCTGGTCCGTCGCCGCCTCGAGCATCTCGCGCGCCCGCTCCCCCTTCGGCTCGATGTCGGGATCTTCGAGGTCGATGTCGATGATCGGGGTCACCCGGCCCTCCTCGCGCGCCGGAAGGCCGATCCAGAAATCGAGCCCGAGCGGGCCGGCCACCTCGTCCGCGAAGAACGTCCCGAGACTCTTGCCGCTGATCCTGCGGACCACCTCGCCTACGAGCCAGCCGTAAGTCAGGGCGTGGTAGCCGTGCGTGGTCCCCGGCTCCCACACCGGGCGCTGCCCCGCGAGCGCCCGGACGGGCGGCTCCCACGCGAGGAAATCCTCGATCGCGAGCGGCTCGTCCAGGACCGGGAGGCCGACCTGGTGACACAGCAGGTGGCGCACCGGGACGTCCTGCTTGCCGGCGGCGGCGAACTCCGGCCAGTACCGGGCGACCGGCGCGTCGAGGTCGAGTTCGCCGCGCTGGACCAGGAGATTGGCGCAGATCGCGGTCGCGCCCTTCGTACTCGAGGCAACCAGGATGATGCTGTCCTCGGCCCAGGGCCGACCGCTCTCCTCGTCGGCCACGCCGCCCCAGAGATCCACCACCTTCTCGCCGCGGTAGTACGCACTGCAGGCCGCGCCGACCTCTCCGTTGTGTTCGAAGTTCGCCGCGAAGGCGTCCCTGACGCGCTCGAAGCCGGGGGCTACTTCGCCGTGTACCTCACTCACGTCCGCTTTCTCCTGACTAGGCTTCGCCGGACTCGATCTGCTGGAGCTTCCCGAACTGCTCCTGCGCCCATGAACGGACACGGTTCACCAGGTCGTCCGGGTTCTCCGTCCGTACCTCGTTCAGGGGCAGCATTGCCTGGCGCCCGTCGGCGTAGTACGCCTCGGCGTATCCGTTCACGGCGTACGCGACCGGGTCGGTCCGGGCGTCTGTCCTGGCCACGAGACCCAGGCTGTACCGCACGTGGTCGGCGACCAGGTCGGCAGCATTCGCCGGGTCGGGGACCATGATCGGTCCCTTGGCCGGCGGCGTCCAGAAAACGCCGTTGGCCCATTCCGCCCTGATGGTCAGGTGCGCGTAGTAGAACAGCTTGCTGATGGTCCGCCTCCTTACCCGAGCCTGGAGGCGGGCAGTCTAGCCGTTCACCCTCGATGTTTGCCGATTTGCCAGTCGACGCCGCCGAGCGCCATGGCCGCAAACTCCTTCGGCATCGACTCGAGCTCGGTGGCCATGGTGTCGTTCCAGCGGTTGAGGAAGCCGAACAGGGCGATGACGCCGACGATCTGAACGACCTGGCGCTCCGTGAAGTGCTCGCGCAGCCGCTCGAAGTGGTCCGGCCCGCTTTCGTTCGGCACCGACCCCGCCGCGAACGCCAGGGCGAGCGCGGCCCGTTCCGCCGCGCTGAACAGGGGGCTCTCCTCGAAGCCGAGGATGGCGTCGAACTTCGCGGCGTCCTCCCCGACTCGATGGGCGCTGTGCGAAGTGTGGGCCTGGCAGTACCGGCAGCCGGCGGCGAGGCTGACGGCGAAGGCGATGAGTTGCACCAGGCCCGGCGGCAGGTTCTCCTCCGCGTCTTCCTGCTCGGGTATCCGGTCGGCCAGACCGGCCATGAGCGCCTTCAGGTCACCGCCGAAGATCACGTTCACGAGACTCGCGAACGCGAACGGCAACTGCGGCATGTGCGCCATGGTGCGCATGCTGTTGGGCACGAAGCCCATCGCGGCCTCGGCCGCCTGGAAGACCGGCTGCAAACCGGGCACTTCGTCGGAGGGACGTGGGTTGACGTGGCTCATGGGATATCTCCAGGTGGTCTACCGGCCCGAAGAATACGCGACGTCTTCCCAGTTCCCGGAGTCCTTCGACGCCTCGACCGCCAGGGCCAGCTCCTGGAGCTTCACCGCTTCCTCCAGGGGAATGACGCCGGGCCCGCCGGCCGCCACCGCATCGAGGAACGCGTTGACGCACTCGCGCATCCCGGCCATGCCCGCGACGGGCTGGAGCGGGGGATGCTCCGAGCGGACGGGGTCCGTGCCCTCGCCTTCCTGCAATTCGACGGTTCCGACGAGGGAGTCGACCCAGAGGTTGCCGTCCGTGCCGGCGAGATCGTAGATGAACCGCCACCCACCGATGTGCGTGCTGTGGTTTATGTCGGCGGTCCCGATAATCCCGTCCCCGTAGTCGTAGTGCACCATGCCGCGCCACTGCATGCGCCTGGGGCATCCGTGGCCGTCGAGAATCATGGCGCGCCGCGGGAACCTGCCCACGATCTGGTGCAGCGGGTCTCCCCCGTACGTTCCGAGAATGGATCCCATCGTCATGTCGACATCGAACAACGGGTGTCCCGCGACGATCGGGTACTCCTTGAAGCCACCCGGGAGGCGAACCCGGGCGGTGACGAACTCGAGGTCCCCGATGCGGCCTTCGCGCACCAGTTCCCCGGCGCGCCGGACGGCCGGCAGGAAGCGAAACTCGAGGTCTGGCTGCGTGAGGGCCCGCGATCGGCGGAGCTTTTCGATCATGCCCGGGAGTTCCGCCACAAAGGCCGTGACGGGCGGTTCCCACATGACGGGAATCTCCGCGTCCAGCACTTCGGAGAGCACGCCGGCTCCCGCTGCCATAGGTACGGCCACGATCACCGCGTCCAGCCCCCGGTGCCCGAGGAGCGCCGCGGTGTTGTCGTAGATCGCAGCATGCGGGAGGCTTTCGGCGATCCGCGCGTGGGTCTCTTCGCTGCGGGCGGCCACGGCCACCACGCGGGAGCCGTGCATCTCCACGGCGGGGGCGAAGGCATCATGCCCCCAGTAGCCGAAACCGATCAGTCCGATGTTCAACTGGCTCATTCGCGTTCTCTCCGTTGTCCGCCCCGGTCAGATGCGAAAGAACGCCGCCGCGTTCTCGCCGAGGATCCTGTCCACGGACGCCCCGGGCAGGCGTGCGAGCGCCTCCCGCGCCTTCCCCACCGGATCGACGAAGCCCTCCGCGTGCGGGTAGTCCGAACCGATGAAGAACTTGTCGTCGCCCACCAGTTCGACCATGTGCGGCAGGGCGCGCTCGTCCGGATCGGCCGAGACCCAGACGTTGCTGGCGAAGTACTCGCTGGCGGGGCGTTTCATTTGCGTCGTGTGGCCCATGTAGCTGAACCGGTAGTCGAGCCGGTCGATCCACTCGGCCACCCAGCCGCTCGAAGACTCCACCACGGCGACCCGCAGGCCGGGGAACCGCTCGAACACCCCGTCGTACACCATCGTCGTCAGGGCCATGCGGGCGTCCTGGATGAGGTTCATGCTGGCGAACATGAAGTCCGCCGGCGGGTCCCGGCGCCACTCGTTCCCGAGATACCGCGGATGCACGACCAGGTGCAGGTTCACGGCCAGGTCCGTGTCCTGCGCGGCGGCCCACACGGGATCGAAATCCGGATGCCCGAAGCTCTTGCCCTCGATCGGCATGGCGCCGATGAAGAACCCGCGGGAGCCTTCGCCTGCGAGCCACTCGACTTCGGCCACCGCGGACGCCGGGTCGCGCAGGGACACGTGACCCACCGGATAGAGCCGGTCCCGGTGCCCGGCGCACGCGTCGAACGTCCAGCGGTTGTAGGCTCGGCAGTGCGCCGTCGCGAGCGACGGATCGGTCACCAGAGCGTCGGTCATGAGGCCGAGCGACGGATACAGGAACTGCGCGTCGAACCCCTCCCGGTCCAGGAACGCCATGCGGTCGGGCGTGCGCGCGAGGTCTCCGTCGAACACCTCGGAGATGTCGAACGCGCCGAGACCCACGCCCTCCTCCTTCTGGCCGTACGCGATCAGCGTCGCCAGGACATCCTCAGCAGGGAAGGGCTGGAGGCGTCCGTCGGCGGCGAAGTAGAGCCGGTCCTCCGCGCCTCGGGTCAGGTGCATGGCCCGGTCGCGAAACCGCGGTTCGATGTAGCTCTGCCAGAGGTCGAGCGGCTCGATGAAGTGGCTGTCGGCGTCGATGATCCTGGTCATGCGACCTTGCTCCCGCCCCTCTCTTGACGTGACCCAAGATCAACATAATATAACTGCCGTTCAAAAACACCACGGTCGCACCATGAGCCTGCCGTTCCGCCCTCTCGCACCCCGGGCATACCGCGACCCTGAACACTTCGAACGCGAGCGGGACGTGCTGTTCGCGCCGCACTGGGGCGCCGTGGCCCACGTCTCGCAGTTGCCCGAGCCCGGTTGTTACGTCGCCACCGACCTGCACGGCACGCCGGTCGTCGTGGTCAGGGGACGTGACGGTACGCTCAGGTGCCTCTCCAACGTCGGCCGCCATCGTTCGTACCCCATCATGCGCGGCACGGGAAAAGCCGAACGCTTCGTGTGCCCGTATCACGCCTGGTCCTACGACCTCGAAGGCAAGCTCCTGCGCGCGCCCTACATGGAGGGGACTCCGGATTTCGATCCCGGCGCGTGCGTGCTTCCCGAGGTGCGCATCGAGGTCTGGCAGGGCTTCGTGTTCGCGAACCTCGACCCCGACGCCGAACCCCTCGCCCCGCGGCTCGGAGGCCTCGAAGAGGTGATCCGGCCGTACGCGATCGCCGACCTCAAGGTGGTGGGGCAACACGAGCTGTCGCAGCCCTGGAACTGGAAGGTCATGGCCGAGAACTTCGCCGAGGGCTATCACCACTCGACGCAGCATGCCGAGAGCATTCCCGACTTCCCCACGAAGACGAGTGTCTGTCTGGAGCCCGACGACGGCCCGTACTGGATCTACGACAACCACGGCAAACCGGGATCGAGCGGGCAGCGGCTCCTCGGCATCGGGGTCTTCCCGCACACGCTGTTCGCGGTGAGCGAGAACAACGGGCGCCGTTCGGTGGTCTGGCTACACCTCCGGCAGATGGGCCCCACGGAACACGAGCTCGTGATCAGCGCACTCGCCGACGAGCGGATCGCCGCGTCCCCGGAGCGTTCGCGGCGTTTCACGGACGGGCTGCTGACGTTCCACCGGGAGGACCAGGAACTCTGCCGCGAGACGCAGCGCGGTCTCGCGAGCGCCTACGCGGGGATGCCCAACCTCTGTCGCAGCCAGGAACGTGTGATCGAGCGGTTCCACAGCTGGATTTGCCAGGAGTTCGACAAGGCGGCCTGACGTCAGCCCTTCCTCAACTGGCACGCTGCAGCTGGGAGGAGGGGTCGCGCCCCGGAATGAATCCGGCGAGCGCCCCGTGCTGCTGCCATCCGAGCATCTGCTGCAGCCGCTCGGGCCACGTCGCAGCCACTTCCTGGGGCACGGAGCCGTAGAAGTTCTCTTCCTGGCGCAGCCAGCCGACGTTGCACAGGGTGATGATCCCCCTCCTCGGGGTCTCCGTCCCGTTCACCCCCAGGCCATGGAACGTCGCGCCCAGCCAGATCGCGACGGAGCCGCGCGGCATCGCGGCCTGGACCACCTCCGCCTCGTCGGGGACCCGGTCCCGCGCCCACCGGTTGCTGCCCGGCACGAAACGGGTGGCGCCATTGGCCCGGGTGAAGTCGGAGAGCGCCAGCATGAAGCCGAGTATGTACGGCGACGCGTCGGGTGAGCGATCCACGAAGTGCTCGTAGAGGTCCTCGTCGCGATGCAGCGGCTGCAGGCCGCCCCCGTCGTGGACGGTCATGACGGAGCTCGCCGACAGCCTCCAGGTGTGGCAGTTCGCTCCGAGAACACCGTCGACCGTGCCGAGGAAGAACGGGTCGAGGAGCATTTCGCGGTAGGCGGCGCTGTGCTTGACCGTCGTGTGGACGATCTGGGCCCTGCGCCCCGTCCACTCGTCGCCCGAGATGGGCACACGGTCGAACATGGGCTGCAGTTCGTCGACCACCCGATCGACGTGCCCGGGGGAGAGCAGGCCCTCCATGATCGCGACGCCCTCCCGCTCGAGCGTACGGACGACGGTGTCGGGCGTGGTATCCCGGTCGAACCGTGCGATTTCCACTTCCAATCCTCCCAAGCCGATTCCCTAACCGCCATAATATAAACGCGTTCCTAAAACGACAAAGCCAGCAGGGACAGGAGGTCAGGTGCCCAAGATCGTCGACCACGATGCGCGACGCGAAGCCATCGCAGAGTGCGCCGTCCGCGCCGTTGCCGAGTACGGGCTCGACCGCGTCAAGCTGGAGCATGTCGCCGGGTTCGCGGGCTGCACGACCGGCTCGCTCATGCACTTCTACCCGAGCAAGCGGGCGATTCTCGAGGCGGCCCTCCAATACGTCGCCACGCGACTCGCGGAACGCTACGAAGCGGCCCGCGACGCGGCGAATGTCGTCGACGCCCTTACGAGCGTCCTGCCCCTCGATGAAACCCGGCAGCGCGAGTGGCGCGTGTGGGTGTCCTACTTCGGCATCGCCGGTTTCCAGACGCGGCTCCGGGAGGCACACCACGACTTCTACGAGGAGAACCGCCGCCGGGTGCGGGGCATCCTGGAGGACGCGGTAGCGCGCGGCGAGATCCGGCCCGGCCTGCCGCTTGACGATATCGCGGACCAGATCATCGGGCTGACCGACGGCATCGGCGTCCGCGCCAACATGGATCCCGATGCCTGGAGCGCATCGCAGCAGCGGGCGCTGATGGCTGCGTTCGTCGGGCTGCTGCGGGCCTGAGGAGGCGCGCCGCGCGGAACCCCATGTACGTGTGCGTTGTTACCATCGTTCTGGGGCAAGCGCCGCTCCTGGGACAGGCCTTGCTGTTGGCGTACGCCGGTGTCTTGCTCGTCGCCTTCCATCTGTTCGTGCGTCTCTACGAGGAGCCGACCCTGCGTCGGCGATTCGGAAGCTCCTACGAGACCTATTGCCTGCACGTGCGTCGGTGGTGGCCACGTCCGACGCCGTGGCGCGGGTAGTCGGGCCTCACGCAACGAGCAACCATGAATATTGAAAGCGTCAACCGTCAGGCATGGAACCAGGCAACGGCGGAGCGATGTCCCTGGGTGAGACCTTTCCCCGAGAACTCGTTCGATGTGGTCTTCAACCCCGTTTCGATCATCTACATAGATGACCTGCAGAGTCTGTGGCGCCAATGCCATCGCGTCTTGAAGCCAAAGGGCAGATTGATGGTAGGCACCATTAATCCCCACAGTTTCCTGTTCGAAGAAAACGAAGGTGTCGGAGACAAGGGCCTGATTGCGAGGTACTCGTTGCCGTTTGTCGAGGAAGAGGTGCTTCCAGCGGATGAAGTCAGGCGGGCTATGGCGCGGAACATGATGTTCTGTCGCAGCCACACACTGGAGGACATCATCGGCGGCCAAAACCGTGCCGGTTTTGCGATCACCGACTTCATTGAAAGCCGCAGAACCGACGCGCGTGCTCCAAGTATCAACAGGCTGTGCCCGACTTACTTCGCGACGTTGGCCGTCAAGGTCTGTGAGCTGGTCCCGGTTTTTTGGACAGTTGGCTAAGGTGTACTCCGGCGTCGAGAGGAGACACTGTGATGGCCAGGAAGAGACGCCGTTTCACGGCGGAGTTCAAGAAGCGTGTGGCGCTGGAGGCGCTGCGGGAGCGGGAGCCGGTGCAGGCGATCGCGGCGCGCCACGAGGTGCACCCGAACCAGGTGGGCGCGTGGAAGCGGCAGGCGGTGGAGGGTCTGGACGAGGTGTTCTCGCAGCCCGGCTCGAAGCGCGGTGCGGAGCACGAGGCGACGATCCGGGACCTGCACGCGAAGATCGGCGAGCTGACGGTGGAACGGGATTTTTTTCTGCGCGGGTTGGCGCGCTGAGCCGTTCGGAGCGTGCCGCGCTGGTGGATCGCGGCTGTGGGCTGTCGCTGTCGCGGCAGTGTGCTCTGCTCGGCTTGAGCCGCTCGTCGCAGTACTACGAGCCGGTGGGGGAGAGCGCGGCGAACCTGGCGCTGATGCGCCGCTTGGACGAGTTGCATCTGGAACATCCGTTCTACGGCAGCCGGCAGTTGGTGCGGCACCTGCGCCGTGAGGGCGTGGTCGCCGGCCGGCACCGCGTGCGGCGGCTGATGCGGCGGATGGGCATGGAGGCGGTGTACCGCAAGCCGCGCACCAGTGCGGCCAACCCGGAGCATCGCGTGTACCCCCACCTGCTGCGCGACCTCGTGATCGACCGACCGGACCAGGTGTGGTGCGCGGACATCACCCACATCCCTGTTTCGCAGGGGTTTTTCTACTTGGTGGCCGTGATGGACTGGGCCAGCCGCCACGTCCTGTCGTGGCGCCTGTCGAACACCATGGACAGCGCCTTCTGTGTCGAGGCGCTCGAGGCGGCGCTGCACCTCGGCGTGCCGGAGATCTTCAACACCGACCAGGGCGCCCAGTTCACCAGCGTCGCGTTCACCGACAAGGTGCGCGCCTGCGGCGCGCGCTGTTCCATGGACGGCCGCGGCCGCTATCTCGACAACATCTTCATCGAGCGGCTGTGGCGTTCGCTGAAGTACGAGGCGGTGTACCTGCACGAGTTGGCCGACGGCCGCGACGCCGAACGCGTCATCGACTCCTGGTTCCGCTTCTACGGGGAGTCGCGTCCGCATTCGTCGCTGGGCGGCCGCACGCCCGGCGAGGTCTACCGGGGCATCGTGGAGGACGCCGCGTGAGCCGGGCGGGGGCCATGACAGCCGGGAACGCCACGGCCCTCGCCGCGTCAAGCCGCTGCGCGGCTCCTCCACTGCGTTGCGGCCCTTCGGGTGACACGGCGAGTGCCGCGGCGAACGGGTTGGCGACGACCGGAAGGGTCCTTCCGGTCGTCACCGACCGGCCTTCCCACACCACCACCACCGCCGCCTCGACGAGGCCGTTGACATCGGCGCCGCGCGTCGGCAGGGTCCGTTCATCGAGGGCATCAGACCACTCGGAGTACACCTTAACTCCGCCCTCGGACTGTCCAACGAACCAGGACCCCCTCACTGACAGGAACATGCCGTGCCCGCGCAGCCATCCAGGCCCCCTGTTGCTCGTTCTGGGCGCCAGTGCCGGGGCCGCGCCCTGCAGCTTCACGCCGGCGACACCTTCCGACGGCCGCGGACCAGGTCTGATCGTCGGCGCGGAGGTCCTGCCGCCGGAAGGCAGCCGCGCGGGCCGGGGCGTCCACATCCGCTTCAACGGCGGCCTGGGGCTCGTGGGGGAGTTCAACGCGGTGCGCACGGCGCGTCCGGACGCCGCCGTCCTCGACTGCCGGGGCGCGGCGGTCCTGTCGCCGGGGTTCGTCAACGCCCATGAGCACCCCCCGTACAGCTACGCGTTCCCCGACGCCGAGCTCAACCCCGGCTACGTCCACCGTGACGAATGGCGCCTCGGCACGGATGGCGCACAGCCGCTGCCGATTCCGGAGCCGGTCGTCTACGAGCGCGATGATCCGCGCAGCGCCGCGATCCTCCTGGCCATGGAACTGCGGCACCTGCTCGGCGGCGCCACGACGATCGCCGGCCCCGGCGGCTTGCCGGGCGGCGTCCGCAACGTCGACCGGCATGATCGGCCGGGCGACATCGAACTCTACGACTACGAAGCCGACGTCGAGGTCTTTCCCTTCTCCTTCCGCGCCGTGGAGGACCTGCGGGAGGAATGCGCGGGCGGCCCAACGCACCGTTGTGCGCGTCAGGCTGCGGACGATCTGCCCTTCATGGCCTACGTGCCACACGTCGGCGAGGGCCGTAAGGCAAGTTGCGCCGCCCGCGCCGAGGTGGCGGGCCACCTCCAGCGCGTGCAGCGCCGCGACCGGCGCTACGCGCTCGTCCATGGCGTGGCGGCGACCGACCGGGAGGACTACGCGGTCATGCGCGAGTTCGACGTCACGCTGGTCTGGTCGCCGCGCTCCAATCTCGCCCTGTACGGCGAGACGGTCGACATCGCCGGCGCCCTCGACCGCGGCGTGCGGGTCGCGCTGTCGACGGACTGGTCGCCGAGCGGCTCGTTCCACATGCGCGAGGAGGTGCGTTGCGCGAGACGGGCCGCGTCCGCGGGGGGCGTCGTTCTGCCGGCCGAGGCGTTGTGGCGAATGTCCACCCTCCACGGCGCCTACGCGCTGGGGCTCGAGGATCGTCTCGGCGCGATAAGGCCGGGCCTGCGGGCGGACCTGGTGCTGGTCGCGCATGCGGGCGGAGATCCCCACGACGCCGTGCTGACCGCGACGCACCGGGATGTCCTCGCCGCGTGGGTCGACGGCCGCGCGCTCCTGCTGTCGAAGACCCTGCCGGATTCGCTGGGCGCCGGGCAGTGCGTCGCGCTCCCCGGCATGGCGCCGCGCGCCTGCGGCGTGCTGTCAGCATTCGGCCTTTCGCCAGCCACGTTCGCGGAGTATGTCTCGGGCTCCGTGCCCGTCAACGACACGGGTCGGCAGGCGCCCTGCGAGACGGATGGACCGCGCGACTTGCGGGCAGCGTGGTGAGTCACTAGGATGACTCATCTAGAGTCCCTCTAGGAGTCACCCAATGAACCAACTGACCATCCGAGGGTTCGACAGCGACCTGGAGCGCAGCATCCGCCAGCTTGCCGTCAGGGAAGGGATCTCCCTGAACCGCGCGGTCCTGCGTTTGCTCCGCCGAGGCGCGGGACTCGGCGAACCAGGTCACGACGCAAACTCAGTGGGCGGATCCCTGGATCACCTGATCGGCACGTGGAGCGCCGACGACGCGGCCGAGTTCGAGCACGCTCTGCGCGATCTCTCCCGCGTCGACGATGCCATGTGGGAGTGAGGATTCTCCTCGACTCGAACGCGTACTCGGGACTGATGGCCGGCCGGCCCGGCGTCGTGCGACTCGCCCGCCGGGCCGAGGAGATGCTGCTGCCGATCATCGTGCTGGGCGAACTCTTGTACGGCTTCCGCAACGGCTCTCGCTACGCCCGCAACGTCGCGGCTCTCGACGAGTTTCTCGCCAGCCGTCATGTGGCGATTCCACCCGCGAGCCACACTACCGCAGATCGCTACGCGCGCATCGCGGCTTCATTGCGCGCGAAGGGGCGGCCCATCCCTTCGAACGACATCTGGATCGCCGCATCCACGATGGAAACCGGCGCGGAGCTCGTTTCCTACGATCGGCACTTCGAGCATGTGGACGGCCTGGCGTGGACGCCATTGGACGATTGAGCGGACCGCGCCCGTCCTCTTCCGTCAGCTCATCGACTTCCGGGCAAAGCTCGCAGCCTTCCTCGGAGCCCCGGGTCTGCGAGACCACCGCCACGACTGACGTTGATCCACTCGCGCCAACTGAGCTGGTCCCGGTTTTTTGGACAGTTGGCTAAGGTGTACTCCGGCGTCGAGAGGAGACACTGTGATGGCCAGGAAGAGACGCCGTTTCACGGCGGAGTTCAAGAAGCGTGTGGCGCTGGAGGCGCTGCGGGAGCGGGAGCCGGTGCAGGCGATCGCGGCGCGCCACGAGGTGCACCCGAACCAGGTGGGCGCGTGGAAGCGGCAGGCGGTGGAGGGTCTGGACGAGGTGTTCTCGCAGCCCGGCTCGAAGCGCGGTGCGGAGCACGAGGCGACGATCCGGGACCTGCACGCGAAGATCGGCGAGCTGACGGTGGAACGGGATTTTTTTCTGCGCGGGTTGGCGCGCTGAGCCGTTCGGAGCGTGCCGCGCTGGTGGATCGCGGCTGTGGGCTGTCGCTGTCGCGGCAGTGTGCTCTGCTCGGCTTGAGCCGCTCGTCGCAGTACTACGAGCCGGTGGGGGAGAGCGCGGCGAACCTGGCGCTGATGCGCCGCTTGGACGAGTTGCATCTGGAACATCCGTTCTACGGCAGCCGGCAGTTGGTGCGGCACCTGCGCCGTGAGGGCGTGGTCGCCGGCCGGCACCGCGTGCGGCGGCTGATGCGGCGGATGGGCATGGAGGCGGTGTACCGCAAGCCGCGCACCAGTGCGGCCAACCCGGAGCATCGCGTGTACCCCTACCTGCTGCGCGACCTCGTGATCGACCGACCGGACCAGGTGTGGTGCGCGGACATCACCCACATCCCTGTTTCGCAGGGGTTTTTCTACTTGGTGGCCGTGATGGACTGGGCCAGCCGCCACGTCCTGTCGTGGCGCCTGTCGAACACCATGGACAGCGCCTTCTGTGTCGAGGCGCTCGAGGCGGCGCTGCACCTCGGCGTGCCGGAGATCTTCAACACCGACCAGGGCGCCCAGTTCACCAGCGTCGCGTTCACCGACAAGGTGCGCGCCTGCGGCGCGCGCTGTTCCATGGACGGCCGCGGCCGCTATCTCGACAACATCTTCATCGAGCGGCTGTGGCGTTCGCTGAAGTACGAGGCGGTGTACCTGCACGAGTTGGCCGACGGCCGCGACGCCGAACGCGTCATCGACTCCTGGTTCCGCTTCTACGGGGAGTCGCGTCCGCATTCGTCGCTGGGCGGCCGCACGCCCGGCGAGGTCTACCGGGGCATCGTGGAGGACGCCGCGTGAGCCGGGCGGGGGCCATGACAGCCGGGAACGCCACGGCCCTCGCCGCGTCAAGCCGCTGCGCGGCTCCTCCACTGCGTTGCGGCCCTTCGGGTGACACGGCGAGTGCCGCGGCGAACGGGTTGGCGACGACCGGAAGGGTCCTTCCGGTCGTCACCGACCGGCCTTCCCACACCACCACCACCGCCGCCTCGACGAGGCCGTTGACATCGGCACCGCGCGTCGGCAGGGTCCGTTCATCGAGGGCATCAGACCACTCGGAGTACACCTTAACTCCGCCCTCGGACTGTCCAACGAACCAGGACCCCCTCAAACAGTCGGGCTCCTCCAAGCGGCCGTATCATCGTCGATATAGTTGCCGGGGCATGATCACGTCCCCTGGATCTCGTGACGGGCGGCGGCCGCCAGGAACGCCGAACGGGTCATCCGGCGCTGCCTGGCCTCGTCGTCGATGGCCTCGAGCAGGCCGCGGTCGAGCGAGATGTTGACCCTTCGCGACGATCCCCTGTCCAGGAGAAGCGGTATCAGCACGACGCCAGGCCCAGGTCGGCCTTGATGGCTTCGATCGAGCGCGGCTGTGGGATCGGCTCGCCGTCGGCGGCCATGCCTTCGACATGGAACGCCAGGGCTTCGCTCCCCGGCCGGACCGCGTCGTCCACCGTGCCGCCCATGGAGACGCAGCCCGGGAAGTCGGGGAAGCTCACGCCAAAACCCGGTGTCATCTCGGTGGATGAAGGAAACGTAGCGCATGGGTTCGTCCTCCTTACCCGCTCCAACGTGCTTGCCGGTAGATCGACCGTTCCACAACCACTCCTTGGTTGTGTAGAAACATACACAATGCCACTCCGGTCCAACCCGGAAACGGCGGCAGCACCATGAACGAACGGTCGACGAACACCTCGCAGGCATCCGTGTCCCGCACCCTGATCGAAGCCGTGCGCGACGCCCTGTGGTCGGTCCGCGAGCCCGAAAAGGCCGCCGGCCAGCAACGCTACATGAAGTCCGCCATGCCGTTCATGGGCGTGCGCATCCCGGTGATGCGCAAGGTCGCCCAAGCCGTCTTCGACGCCGACCCGCCAGCCAGCTTCGACGACTGGCGCAACACGATCCTCACCCTCTGGCACGAGGCGACCTACCGCGAAGAGCGCTATGCCGCGATCGAACTCGCCGTCCACCGGCCCTGCGCGCGCTGGCTGACGACGGAGTCCGTGCCGCTGCTCGAGGAACTCCTGGTCGACGGCGCCTGGTGGGACTACGTCGACCGGATCTCGCCGGCCGGGCTCGGGCGCGTTCTCGCGGCGGAGCCCGAAGCCACGGGCGTCACGATGCGGACCTGGGCGCGGGACGAGAACATCTGGCGCCGCCGCGCGGCGATCCTGTGCCAGCTCGGCAAGAAGCGGGAGATGGACCTGGCGCTGCTGTACGACTGCATCGGGGCGAGCGCCGGCCATGGGGAGTTCTTCGTGCAGAAGGCGATGGGCTGGGCGCTGCGCGACTACTCGCGGACGGACCCGGACGAGGTGCGGCGCTACGTCGCAGCGATGGGTCCGTCGCTCCCGAGGCTCACCCAACGGGAAGCGTGCAAGCACCTGGGGTGACCGAGGGCCGGTGATTTGCCCCGCCCGAACGCGGCGCATTAGCATGCTCGCGCTGAGTCCAGGAGACCCTCCATGACCGAGTCCACCACGTACGTCCCACCCAAAGTCTGGAAATGGGAAGCCGAGAGCGGCGGCCGCTTCGCCAGCATCAACCGGCCCATCGCCGGCCCCACCCACGAGAAGGAGCTGCCCGTCGGCGAACACCCCCTCCAGCTCTACTCCCTCGGGACGCCGAACGGCGTGAAGGTGACGATCCTGCTGGAGGAACTCCTGGCGCTCGGTATCGCGGAGGCGGAGTACGACGCCTGGCTCATCAACATCGGCGAGGGGGACCAGTTCGGCAGCGGCTTCGTCGACATCAACCCGAACTCGAAGATTCCCGGGCTGCTCGACCGCGGGACGTCGCCCCCGACACGCGTCTTCGAGTCCGCCGCGATTCTCATGTACCTGGCCGAGAAGTTCGACGCGTTCGTCCCGTCCGGCGGCGCCGAGCGGGCGGAGTGCCTGTCCTGGATCTTCTGGCAGATGGGGTCCGCGCCCTACCTCGGCGGCGGCTTCGGCCACTTCTACGCGTACGCGCCGGAGAAGTGGGAGTACCCCATCGACCGGTACGCCATGGAGGTGAAGCGCCAGCTCGACGTGCTCGACCGGAACCTCGCGTCGCGGCCGTTCCTCTGCGGCGAGGACTACAACATCGCCGACATGGCGACGTACCCCTGGTACGGCCAGCTCGTGCTGAACGGGCTCTACGATTCCAAGGAGTTCCTGCAGGTGGACTCGTACGCGAACGTCGTCCGATGGGCGCAGGAGATCCACAACCGGCCCGCGGTGAAACGGGGCAGAAGGGTGAATCGTCCCGGCGGGAGCGGCGTCAGGGAACGGCATGACGCGAGCGACCTGGATGTGGTGGAGTCCTGACGGTGAGCTACAGACACCCGTCGGGCGAAGACTTCGGCGGCCGCATCGGCCGCACCGTCGGCGAGTCGGAGCCCTGGTGGCCGGACACGGGGATTCCCCGGGGCAAGCCGAACGTCGTGCTGATCGTGCTGGACGATACCGGCTATTCGCACTTCGGCTGCTACGGTTCGAGCATCGCGACGCCCAACATCGACCGGCTGGCCGCGAACGGGCTCCGCTACACCAACTTCCACACCACCGCGCTCTGCTCGCCGACCCGGGCGTGCCTGCTCACCGGCCGCAACCACCATGCGGTCGGCATGCGCGGCATCTCCAACATGGACACTGGCTTCCCCAACATGCGCGGGTTCCTGCCGAAGACGGCCGCGACGCTGGCCGACGTGCTGCGCGAGGCCGGCTACGGCACCTACGCGGCGGGCAAGTGGCACCTGACGCCGATGTCGGAATGCACCGCCGCCGGGCCCTTTCACAACTGGCCGCTGCAGCGCGGCTTCGACCGGTTCTACGGCTTCATGCAGGGCGAGACGGACCAGTTCTATCCGGAGCTCACCCGGGACAACCATCATGTCGAGGCGCCGGCCCTGCCGGAGGACGGCTACCACGTCTCCGAGGACATCGTCGACCGATCGATCGGTTTCCTGCGCGACCAGGTGTCGCTGGTGCCGGAAAGACCGTTCTTCCTGTACTTGGCCTTCGGCGCGACGCACTCGCCGCACCAGGCGCCGCAGGAGTACCTCGACAAGTACCGGGGCAGTTTCGACGCCGGGTGGGACGCCGTGCGGCAGGAATGGTTCGCGCGTCAGAAACGCCTGGGGGTGATCTCTGAGTCGACGGACCTCGCGCCGCTGAACCCGGGCGTCAGGCCCTGGGACGAGTTGAGCGAAAACGAACAACGGTTCGCGGCCCGGCTCACCGAGGCATTCGCCGCGCAGCTCGACCACACCGATGCCCAGATCGGACGCCTCGTGGGCTTCCTCGAGGAGATCGGCCACCTCGACGACACGCTGTTGATCGTCATGTCCGACAATGGGGCGAGCCAGGAGGGCGGCCCGACCGGCGTATTCGACGAGATGCGCTGGTTCAACGGCATGGCCGAAAACGTCGACGAGGCCGTGAAACGGCTCGACGACATCGGCGGGCCGGACAGCCACTCCAACGTGCCCTGGGGATGGTCCCAGGTCGGCAACACGCCGCTCAGGTGGTACAAGCAGAACACGCACGGCGGCGGCGTCCGCGACCCGTTGGTCTTTCACTGGCCCGCGGGGCTGACCGACCAGGGCGCCATGCGGCGCGTCTTCTGCCACGCCATCGACGTCATGCCCACCGTCCTCGAACTCACCGGGACCGAAGCGCCCGCCGAGTTCCGCGGCGTCGAGCAGATGCCGCTGCACGGCGCCTCGCTGGCCGCGAGCCTCGCGTCAGACGCGTCCCCCTCACGTTCCGTGCAGTACTTCGAGATGCTCGGACACCGGGGCATCTGGCACGACGGCTGGAAGGCGGTGACGCACCACGACCGCGGGACCGCCTTCGACGACGACCGCTGGGAGCTCTATCACCTCGAGGAGGACTTCTCCGAGACCAACGATCTCGCGGAGCAGCAGCCTGAGCGCCTCGCGCGGATGATCGACCTGTGGTGGGAGGAGGCCGAGAAGCACGGCGTCCTCCCCCTCGACGACCGGGCCGCCGCACAGGCGTTCCGCGCCGCGCGCCGGCCGGGGCTGCCCGCGTCAAGGGACGTGTTCGTCTACTACCCGCCGGTCTCCCACATCGTCGCGGACGCCTGTCCCTCGGCGGCGCGTGGCTGGACCACCGAGATCACCCTCGAGCACCCGGCGTCCGGCGGGGACGGCGCGCTCGTCAATCGCGGCACGAAGAACTCCGGGTTCGCGCTCTACATCCGTGAGGGCCGGGTGCACTTCGACTACAACGGCTTTCACGACCACACCGTCGTCGCGGCGCCGTCCGTGTTGCTGGCCGGGGAACACGTGGTGTCGGTCGAGGTCGCACGGCTGGCGGGACGCCGCGCCGCGGTGCGGCTCCGGGTCGACGGTGCGCTGCAGGGGGAAGGCGAAATCCCGCTGCTGCTCGGCATGCTGTCGAGCACGGGCATGGACTTCGGACGGTGCATGGCTCCGGTCAATCGCGACTATCACCCGCCGTTCGCCTACCCCGGGAAGATCCGGACGGTTCGGTTCGAGGTGGCGGCCCGGCGCACGGAACAGGACAGGCGCGAGGAGGCGGAACGCGAGGCCAGGGCCGCCATGACAAGGCAATAGGCCGGCACAGGGGGTTTCGGGCGGACGGGGAGACTCGATGAATACAGCGACGTGCGCGCTGATCGCGACGGCCGCGCTGGCCGCGGGCGCAGGAGCGCACGCCGCGGAGCAGGCGCCCCTGAACGTCTACTTCGGCGATCTGCACCTGCACACGGTGTACTCCAACGACGCCTACGCGCTCGGTTTCACCGAGCGGACGCCGGACGGCGCCTACCGCTACGCAAAGGGCGAGCCGGCGGCCACGCCGAACGGGGGGACCGTTCGCATCGACACGCCCCTCGATTTCCTCGCCGTGACCGACCACGCGGAGTTCCTGGGCGCGCTGCACGCCATCGGCGCTCCCGGCAGCGAGTACGCGGACACCCAGATTGGCCGGATCCTGCGGACCCCGGATAGCGGCGAGGAGACGGCAGGTTTCTTCTCCAGCTCGCGCGCGTTGGCGTACATGGCGTTCCTCCGCGCCACGCGCTCCGGGCAGATTCCCCCGGGCCTCGCCATCCCGGAGCGGGAGCGCACCGTCTGGCGCAGCACCGTCGAAGACGCGGACGCGCACTACGAGCCCGGCACGTTCACCACGTTCGCGGCCTACGAGTGGAGCAGCATGCTGCAGCGTGCGCCCGACCGGCGGGGCCGCGGGAACATGCATCGCAACGTGATCTTCGAGGGCACGGACAATCTGCCCGACCCCTTCTCCGCGGTGGACTCGCGCCACCCCGAGGACCTCTGGGCGTATCTCGAGCGGCAGCGCATGCGCGGCGTGGACGTGCTGGCGATCCCCCACAATTCGAACATGAGCGACGGGCTGATGTTCCCGGACACCGATTCCTTCGGCGAACCCGTGGACGACGACTACGCCGCGCGCCGGACGTGGAACGAACCGCTGGTGGAGGTGACCCAGCAGAAGGGCACGTCGGAGACGCATCCATTGCTCTCGCCCAACGACGAGTTCGCGGGCTTCGAGCTCTTCACCGAACTCATGAGCACCAATACCGAGGGACAGGTACAAGGCAGCTACGTGCGCGAGGCCTACCGGAACGGGATCTCGCGCGAGGCCAGCGACGGCTTCAACCCCTTCCAGTTCGGGCTCGTCGGCGCCACGGACTTCCACAATGCCATCACGTCCGTCGGCGAGGACCCGACGCGCGTGAATCCCCTGCCGCCAGGGACGCGCAAGGACCCTAGCCTGTGGGGCGGGCTGCCGCGCCAGGCCTTCAGCACCTCCGGGCTCACGGCCGTGTGGGCGCAGGAGAACACCCGCGAGGCGCTCTTCGCGGCGTTCCGGAGGCGCGAGACCTATGCCACCACCGGTCCGCGCCTCAAGGTGCGTTTCTTCGGCGGCTTCTCGTATGCCGCCGAACTCCAGGACGACCCCGACTGGGCGTCGCAGGCCCGGGCCGGCGGCGTACCGATGGGCGGGACGCTGGAGGGCGGGGCCAGCGCCGCGCCCGCGTTCGCGGTAGAGGCCCTGAAGGATGCGAACGGGGCCAACCTCGATCGCATCCAGATCGTGAAGGGCTGGACGACGGACGGGCAGAGCCACGAGCGGGTCCACGATGTCGCCCTCGCAGGCGCGCGCACGGTCGCGGACGACGGCAGCGTCGCGCCCGTCGGCAACACGGTGGATGTCGCCACGGCCACCTACACGAACACGATCGGGGCCAGCGCGCTCAGAACCGTCTGGCGGGACCCGGACTTCGATCCCGGGCAGCACGCGTTCTACTACGCGCGCGTCCTCGAGATCCCGACCCCGCGCTGGACGACCTACGATGCCGCGGCCCGGGGGGACGAGCCTCGCGACGATGTGCCGGCAACGCTGCAGGAACGGGCGTTCACGTCGCCCATCTGGTATCGGCCCCAATAGATACCGGGAGGTCGGCAGGCATGCAACGCGTCCTGATAGCGCTGCTGCTCATCGCCCTGCTGGTGGCACTCGGCGTGCCGCTCGCCCTGTGGATCGGTGCGTACGCCTCCCTCGATCATGACTTCGCGCACTCGAGGGCGACCGCGGAACTCGACGCATTCGATCCCGCGACGAGCGCATCGCACACGGTGACGCTGTCCCTGACCGAGGCCAACGCCATGACCTTCCGCACGCGCGCCGCCGGGTTCGGCGGCGACCGGGGCAACGTCATCCTGCTGCACGGCTTCCCCGAGTCCTCGGCCATGTACACGCCCATGATCCGCGAACTCGCGCGGGCCGGGTATCGGGTCGTGGCGCCCGACCAGCGCGGCTACAGCCCCGGGGCGAGACCCGCCGACCTGGACGCCTACACGACAGACAAGCTGGCGGCCGACGTGTTCGCCATCGCCGACGCGGTCGGCTTCGACCGCTTCCACCTGGTCGGTCACGACTGGGGCGCGGCGATCGGCTGGCTGATGGTGTTCGGCGCCTCGCCACGCATTCGGAGCTGGTCCGCGCTGTCCATTCCGCACATGGGCGCCTACGCGGCGGCGATTACGGAGGACTCCGACCAACGCGAGCGCAGCGCCTACCTCGGGTTCTTTCAGTTGCCCTGGCTGCCGGAGGCGCTCATGGCCTTCAACGGGTTCGCCATGATGCGCAACCTGCTTTACGCCGAGCATGGAGCCGGAATCGTCGACGAGTACGTCGCCATCTTCTCCGAGCCCGGCGCCCTGACGGCCGCGCTCAACTGGTACCGGGCCTCCCGGCTCTCGGCGCCGCCGCCGGAGCGCCCCGTCACGATTCCCACGGCGTACATCTGGGGGAACCGGGACCCCGCGGTCGGCGACCGGGCGGTTCAGACGCAGCGGCAGTACTTCGACGGCAACCTGTGGGAGACGGAGCTCGACACCGGGCACTGGCTGATGGAGACGGAAGCCCGCGCGGTCACGGACGCCGTGCCGGAGCATATCGGCCAGGTTGAGGGCGATCTCGGGCGCGGTCAAAGCGTGCGGTCTGGCTCCCGCTCGAATCCCGGGTCCATCCCGGCCAAAAGGCCCCGCATCTCACCGATGCTCCGCGCAGGCCCCAGCGCGATATGACTGTGCGAGCGGGTCAACGGCCTGGCCAGCTTGATATCGACGACCGCCTGCCCACCGACTTCAGCCAGGAGTGCACGGCCTTCCTGCTGTGCTTCGGCGGTTTGCGCGTTGAACCAGTCGAGCGTGCGCTGGTGAACCCAGAGGGAGTACAGACTCGCGCCGTTGCCTAACTCGACGCCACGCACGACCGTCTTGAACCTGCCGACCACGGCCTCGTCCATCTGCTTGGACACCATCGAGCCTTCAGGCTCGTCTGTCTTGTCCCGTACCCACTCGTTATAGATTTCCGCCGTACGTGGCAGGGACTCTCCAGCGGCTTCAATACACAACCGCAGGAGGTCCGGCGTTCTGCCCGGCAGTTCGTCATCAGCCGCAAACTCCATCGGAAAGTCAGCGAATTCCGGGCTCTGGACATGCGGCGTGTTCATCGCCTCCGTCCAACGGAACACGCGCGGCGCGCGCTGCTTCATGATCGCGGCCGGTCGCGGGTCACGCGCCATGTGCCCGAAGAGAGGCGCCATCAGGTCAAAGTCGGCGACTGACGGCCTGCCCCCGAAGAGGTACGGCGTGTCCACGAAATGTTCCTCCAGCAGGTCCAACGTGTCCAGGTAGAGCGACTCAAACAGGGGTATCGCGGCTTCGGTGGCGCCGAGCCCGTCACGCTTTCCTTCCATGCGATCGGCGATCAGCCGGCCGAAGTGATCGAGCTCCTCGTTGCTGCCCTGGGGCTTGAAGGACCGGCCAAACTCGCGGCCGACAAAGCCGTAGTTCTCTTCCATGTAGTTCCAGCGGTAGTGCCACGCCGGCCGGCCTAGCAGCCCGTGGATGAGCACTTCGAACAGGCGAGCCGCGAGTTGTTGTTTGACACCCGGAGGATAGACGGCGGGCTCGGGGTAGCGCGTCTCCAGTTCATCCATGATGGCTACGGTGTCCTGAATGGCGGTGCCGTCTGCCAGCTCCACCTGGGGAATGCGGTGATTCAGCGTCTGGGCGCGCACATGCTCCCGGAAGCGCGGGTGTCCCGGCACTCGCTCAACAAACGGAATGCCTTTCTTCAGGAGGTAGCAGCGTGTTTTGGCGGTCCAGTAGGACGCAAAGGACCCGTACAGGTAGATAGTCATCGCGTGATTCTCCTTCTCAAACCGCCATCTGCCGCCCGACGAGGCGGCTGTACAGGCCGCCGCCGGCCATCAACTCCTCGTGTCCGCCCGTTTCCCGGGTACGGCCGGCGTCCAGCACGACGATCCGGTCGGCGTTGCGTACCGTGGAGAGGCGGTGGGCGATCACGATGGTCGTGCGTTCGGTCATCAGTTCCTCGAGCGCGTGCCGCACCGCCTGCTCGTTCACGGCGTCGAGGTGCGAGGTCGCCTCGTCGAGGATGAGCACCTGGGCATCCTTGAGAAACGCCCTTGCAATGGCGACGCGCTGGCGCTGCCCCCCGGACAGGCGTACCCCGCGCTCGCCGACACGGGTCTCAAGCCCGTCCGGGAGGGCTTCCACGAAAGCGTGGAGCGATGCGCGGCGCACCGCTTCGTCCAACTCCGCCCCGGTCGCGTCCGGCTTCGCGATCAGGATGTTCGCCCGCAGCGTCTCGTTGAAGAGATACGTGTCCTGCGTGACCAGCGCGATGCGGTCGCGCAGTTCGTCGAGCCGGTAGTCGCGCAGGTCGTGTCCATCGAGCCGGATGACGCCGGAACCCGGGTCCCGGAAACGCATCAGCAGGTGCGCGGCGGTGGTCTTGCCCGCCCCGGAAGGACCCACCAGCGCCACCGTCTTGCCCGCCGGCACGGTGAAGGTGGCGCCATCGAGCGCGAGGCGCCCGTTGCCGAAGTAGGAAAACGCCACGTCGCGGACGTCGATCTCCACGCCCCCCGGACGCGACGGCGCGCCCACGCCGGGGCCGTCGGTCACCGCCTCGACCTCGTTGTGGACCGCGTAGAGCCGCCGCGTCGCACCCAGCGTGTCGGCGAGTTGCCGGCCGATGTGGGCAATCTCGGACACCGGCAGGAAGGCCGCCATCCCGAGCAGGGTCAGCATGGGCAGGATCGCGGGATCGAGCGCTTCGGCGGCGACCAGATGCGCGCCGGTCGCTACCACCACGAGCCCGCCGAGACCGGTGACGGCTTCCAGGATGGCGGTCTGCTTCGAGAGATCGGCAAAGAACGGCAGCCGCAGCCCCGTGTGCCGCTCGATGCGCGCGACGAACTCGGCCCCGCGCGCCTGATCGCGCTGGAACGCGAGTATCTCCGGCAAGCCCTGCACGGTGTCCACCGCGTGCGCGTTCATGTCGCCGAAAGCCTCCCGGGCCCGCGAACCCAGGACGTCGATGCGGCGCCGGGCGAGAAAGGGGCTCAACGCCACCACCGCCAGAAACGGGGCGAGGGCCAGCGCCATCGGCCAGCCGAACCACGCGAGCGTGCCGACCGCCGCGGCGGGAACCAGCACCGCCACCAGTGACGGCGCCACGGTGTGTGCGAAGAAGTACTCGACCAGTTCGACGTCGTGCGTGGCCATCCCCACCAGGTCGCCGGTGCGGCGGCGGACGAGGTATGCCGGGGCGAGGCGCTCCAGCTTGTCGAACAGGGCGATGCGCATCTCCGCGAGCATGCGGAACGCCATGTCGTGCGCGAACCACGACTCGAGCCAGTGGAGCAAGCCGGCGAGCGGCGCGACGACCGCGAGCGCGACCAGGTACTCCGCGTACGCCTCGCCCCGCTTCACCGCCGCCACCGCGAGGGCGCCGCCCACCCCGACACCGATCAGGGCCGCCACCCTGGCGATCCCCAACCCCAGCACGATGGAGAACTTCGCCTTCCACGGGACGACGTGGCGCAGTAGTTCGCGGAACACGCCGGTCCACCCCAGGCCCTCGGCGCGGAGGATGGCGTCGGTCGGCTCGTCGTGCGCACTCGCGCCGTCCGCGTGGAGGTCCTCAAGTGGAGTTTCGGTCGGGATCGCGATCTCATCGACCGCCGAAAGCGACGCATCGGACCGTACGCTCTCCTCGGCCTGTGCCCCCATCAGCCGAAAGTACGTGCCCCGCGCACGCATCAGCGACGCGTGGTCCCCGGTCTCGACAACGGCCCCCCGATCGAGCACCAGGATGCGGTCGGCCCCGATCACGCTCGACAGCCGGTGCGCGAAGACCAGCGTCGTGCGGCCTTGCATCAGCCGGTCGAGGGCGGACTGGATGACCGCCTCGTTCTCGGCGTCGACAGCGGAAAGCGCCTCGTCGAGGATGAGTATCGGCGCGTCGCGAAGCACGGCGCGGGCGATCGCGACCCGCTGACGCTGCCCGCCGGAGAGCTTGATACCGCGCTCCCCGATCACGGTGGCATAGCCGTTCGGCAGCCGCGTGATGAACTCGTGTGCGTTCGCGGCGCGCGCGGCTCCCTCGAGTTCCTCCATGCTCGCGTCGGCCTTGCCGAAGCGCAGGTTGTCCTCGACCGTGCCGTGAAACAGGTAAGTGTCCTGGTTGACGACCGCAACGTTGGCGTAGACGTCGTCCGCGCGCAGGCTGCGCAGATCGTGGCCGCCGACCCGAACGACGCCGTTGTCCGGGTCGTGGAAGCGCAGCAGCAGGCGCACGATGGTGGACTTCCCCGCCCCGCTCTCCCCGACGAAGCCGACCCGTTCCCCGGCGTCCACGTGGAACGAAAGCCCCCGGTGCGCGGCACGGCGTCCGCCGGGGTACGCAAAGGACACGTCGTCGAACTCCACGAACGGGGCGAGGGGCTCGGCGAGGTCGACCGGCGCGGTCGGCGGCGCCACGCTCGGGCGCGCGTCGAGCAACGCGAAGATGTCGTCCGCCGCGGCGCGGCTCATCATGGCGTTGTGCAGGAGCGCCCGCAGGTCGCGCTGCGGCCGGAACACCTCGATGCCCATCATCAGCACGATCAGCAGCACCTCGAGGCTCATCTCGCCCCCGGAGACGCGCGAGGCCCCAAGCGCGAGCACCGCGGCGGTGCCGACGGCAATGCCGGTGTCGGTGAGCCCGCGGGTCGCGGTATTGCTCGCGAGCACCCACATCGTGCTGCGGAACACCTCGCGCGCACGCTCGGCCAAGAGCCGCCCGCGGACGGCGCCCTGCCCGAATGCCTTGAGGGTGGCGAGCCCCTGAATCGCGTCGAGGAACTCCGCCGCGAAGGCGCGGTACGCCCGGGACCGCCGCATGCTGCTCTGGGCCTCGTGGCGCTGAAACGCCAGCGGCGCGAACAGCGTGAACATCGCGAAACCAAACATCAGCAACGCCACCGGCACGTCGTAGAAGGCGAGCGCCACCACGACGACGACCGGCGTGAGCAGCGCGACGAGGAGCTGCGGGAGGTACTGGCCGAAGTACGTCTCGAGCTGCTCGACGCCGTCGATCATCGAGATCATCACCGCCCCGGTCCGCTCCAGTCCGAAGTGGGCGGGGCCGAGCGCGACCACCTTGGCGTACAGGCGCTTGCGCAACGCCAACTGCACCCGGATCGCGGTGCGGTGCGCGACCATGGCCCGCGTGTGCTCGATCCACCCGCGCAGCGCCATCACCACCGCCACCGCGGCGAGAGGCGCCAGCAGGTCCGCGAACGTGTCCCCGGTGAAGACCCGCGCCAGGAGCCACCCGAGCAGCGCGAGGCGGCCGATCCCCACGAGCGACGAGGCGACCCCCATGGCGACGGTCCACGCGATGCGGGCGCGCACGCCACGGGTGAACTGCCAGAGGCGGGGGTCGAAGAGCATGCGGCGGGCGGCCGGTCCTGGTACGTCGTTGCCGCATGCGATGGTAGCGCCTTGCGCAACACGCATGGCGGACTCTCTCCAGGCCCGTTGCCGGCGCTGTCACCGCACGGCCATGGCCGCCGAGGGCTATGGAGTCCTCAACAGTCGCCGGCGCACCACGATGTCACACTCCTCCTCACGGCATCGCAGCTCGCCGTTGTCGTTGCGTTCCATGGCGCCAACCGAGCGGAAGCTCCGATCGAGCACCCTCTCCTCAGGGCGCGGCCCTGGTTGATCTCGCCGAGCTTGACCTCGGTGACCGCACCGAGATCCTGCCCGTCCACCACCAGCCGTCCAACGATTGCGTGCCGCCAATACCGGTAGCTGCCACGGTAAAACGCGGTGGTCCTGATGTCGTCGTTGTCTTCGCTCAGGTCGCGCGTGAACCTGACGGCCACGGTCCCGAACGCGGTGTCCACCGCAAAGTCGCCGCGATGATCCCTCGGCATGGTCGCAACCTTCACCAGCACGGCGGGATCCACGCGCGCGAACGCCGCCTTCCACTCGTCCGCGGAGGCCGGTATCCGTCCGTTCACGATCCTGGTCGTGTGTATCCGGTTCGCCCGCGCGGCCAGTTCCGTCTCCACCGCAGCCGGCAACGCCGTCGAGTTGGTCACGACCAGGGGGGAGTACCGGAGTCTGCGGGATATTGTCCTTTCGATACGTCTCGCCACCGACGGTTACGGCATGGTGGAGCATGAAGACCGTTCTCAGGTACTTGCCATCGTATTGACCGTCGCACCAGATGTCGCACTGGCTGAAGCGCGAACTGTAGAGCCGGAGTACCGTGTTGTCTCCGAGACGCCATCGCCCCGAGGCGCGTGTCGGGAGGAACTCCGCGCCGTCGCCCATGGTGGCCGGGACGCGGAAGCCGCCCGTCCTCGCAGCCTGTGCAGGAAAGGTCGTCGCATCGTTGGCCGATCCCGGGTAGAGAAAAAAGGCGAAGTCGCCGCCGACGTCTATCCGCACCGGGACGCCCTGGACATTCGTTTCGCCCCGGATGTCGTGGAACAGCGAATGGTTGTCGCTGGCGCCGACGCCGCTTCGATCTTGCACGTGGTTCCAGTGCCAGTGTAGGCGTGTATGCTCAACCCCTGCCTTCCGGGTCGAGGGGATCATGTCCGCAACGCTCCAGCCGATCGCCACGGGTTCACTCCAGGCGGAACTGATGACCGGCCACACGGGCGTGCGCATCACCGGGGTGGCCATCCCCGAGATGACCGACGACCAGGTCGAGGAGGTGCGCCGGCTGGTCGGCGAGTACTGCGTGGGCGTGTTCCCGGGGCAGCACCTCACGCCCGTGGAACAGCGCGACTTCATCGGCCGTTTCGGCAAGGTCACCGTCACGCCCGGGGTCGACATGCGAACCGACTACGACATGGTGCACAAGGTCATGAACCGCGGCGATCCGGGCCAGCCTGCGTCCGGCGGCTTCCATACCGACACCTGCTTCGTCGAGAGACCGCCGTCGTTCTCGTCCCTGAACCCCATCGAAGTGCCCCGCCACGGCGGCGACACGATGTTCTGCAACCAGTACATGGCCTACGACAGCCTGTCCGACGTGATGAAGGGATGGCTCCGGGGCCTGCGCCTGAAGCACGTGGTCAGCGGCACCGACCGGCCCGAGGAGTGTCCGGACCCGGTCTGGCACCCGGCGGTCCGGACGCACCCGGTCACGGGGCGCAAGGCGCTGTACGTCACGTTCGCGGACCGCTGCGTCGAGGCGGAGGGGATGACGCCGGCCGAGGGCAGGAACCTGATCGACTTCCTCTACCGGCACTCCCTCAGGGACCACGCGATGTACCGTCATCGCTGGCAGGTCGGCGACTTCGCGATGTGGGACAACCGCTGCGCGCTGCACGCGGCGGTCTACGACCACGGCGACCAGCCGCGGGTCATGTACCGGGTGATGTGCGAGGGCGAGAAGCCGTACGAGTAGCGGTCGCCGCTACGCCACAGTAGTCTTCGCCGGGATCATCGGAAAAGGGCAACAGACCATGGGCGTCGCAACCATGACCAGGGCGGAGCGGGAGGCGTTTCTCGCGGAGACCCGTTACGGCGTCCTCAGCGTCGCAAGAGAAGGTCGCGGCCCAGTCTCCGTGCCGATCTGGCATCGCTGGGACGCCGAACATGGCGAACTGCGCTTCACCAGCGGCCTCTACTCGAAGAAAGGCAAGGCGCTTGTCGCCGCGGGCCGGGCGAGCTACACAGTCCATGACCCCGACCTGGAAAGGGGGAGATACGTCATGGTCGAGGGCCCCGTCACATACGACGAGGACTTCGACATCGACGTGGAGCTCATCGGGGTCGGAAAACGTTACCAGGGCGACGAGCGCGGCGAGGCCTACGTGAGAAGCACGTACATGGACGGCGACAACGTCCTCTACCACATCGTGCTGTGGAGGATCGCCGCCGCAACCTGGCTGAGCTTCGACACGGCAAAGCTCGGCTGAGCGCCGGGGGAAACGGATGGTCATGCAAAAGCCTGCACAGGACCAGATAGAGCGCTACGCGCAAGACGGCGTGTACCTGGCCGAACAGTTGCTCACGCCGGCGCAGCTCGAGAAGGCAAGGTCCTGCTACGACTACGTGCGGGCCAACCCCAGCCGGAGCGCCCTGACCGCCTTCGCCGGCACCGAGCACGAGCACTTCGTCGATCAGACGAATCCCGAGTCCTGGAAGCTCGGCTTGCGGGAACTGGTGCGCGAGGCGTCCTTTGCCGAATACCTGGCGGAGCTATGGGGATCGGAGCATGTCTGGTACTTCGGCGAGGAGTACTTCGCCAAGGAGGGCGGCAAGGTTTCTCACACGCCGTGGCACCAGGATCACTCCGTTTTTCCTGTGGCCGGCTGGCACTGGGTCAACCTGTGGATCCCCTTCGAGCCCCTGCCCGCGCACAACTCGCTCGGGGTCGTGCGGGGGTCGCATCGGGGCAAGCTCTATAACGGCACAACGTACACCGACGCCGACGACATGACCAAGCCGCTGTACCCGGACTCCGACTACGAGCGGCTGCCCGACATAGAGGCGGACCTCGAGCGCGATCCGGACGCATGGGACGTGGTGTCGTTCGAGACGCGGCCGGGAGACGTCGTCGTGGTCCATCCCTACTGCCTGCATGGCCGCGCACCGATCGACGCGCGAACCCCGGATCGCCATACCCTCGTCCTGCGTTTCTTCGGCGATGACGTTACCTATAGCCCCTTGCCGGGCCCCCACGACTGGCTCGACCTCGAGAGCGAGGTGACCGGTGCGCCGCTCCGCTCCCCGGCGTTCGTTCAGCTCCGGTGACCGCGGCCGACCGGTCCGTCACGGCAAAGCTGGCGGGCTTCTACAAGCCGGGCGCCGACGCCTGCCAGTTCGGGGACAGCGGCTGGATGTACGACATGTTCGCGCGGGGCCGAGCTTGGCGGGCCATTCCCAAGTTCCTCTCGTGGTGCGTCTCCGGCAACGTGATCGCCACCCTGAAGTGGATGACCACCGAAGGCCACGCAACGACGATCCACGACGCCAGGGTTCTCGAAGCGCGGGAGGGCCTGTCGAAGGCCGAGTTCTTTCACAAGTTCGGCTTCGTGCTGCTCGACCACCGCTCCGCGATGACCGCCTCCGACTGGCTCGACAGCGGCGAAGCGTTCCTGGTCGACGAGACCGGGACGGGGGCGGAGGAGCAGGCCCGCTTCTACATGGCCGCCGACACGCCCGCGAAAAGAATCTACGCCGCGGAGTGTGAAGCGCTGCTCCGCGAACTCTTCCCGGGCGCACACGACTTCTTCCTGCCCGGACTCGGCGTCCGCCGGGGACCCGACTTCTACAACCTGTACGGCGCGACGGTCCACGCCGATTTCCCCGTGGAGTTCGAACTGGCGGGCGAAATGAATCCCTGGTCCGACCTCAAGCGTCAGCGGGAGATCTTCCTCGAGAGCGACGCTTCGGAGTTCTACCAGGTGAACTTCTGGCGTCCGGTGCTGCCGATGGAAGGACCGGTCAAGGCCAACCCGCTCTGTTTCGGGGACCCGCGGACTTTCCGGAGCGAGGACCTGATCAAGGCGGAGATGACCGGACAGGTTTCCGGGGGACAGATGTACCTCGCGGCCAGGCACCACCCGGACCAGGCGTATTACTACTATCCCGACATGACCACCGACGAGGTGCTGCTGTTCCGGAACGCGCACTACCGCAAGGGAGACGAAGACAACGGCGATGTGCCGGTGTTTCACTCGGCGTTCGCGCACCCGGAAACGCCGAAGGATGCCGAACCGCGCCGGAGTTTCGAGTACCGCGTCGGGTTCCTTCTGTAGGCCCCGTGGCCTCTTGGACAAGCTGCAGTTGGAACTGGTCGAGTATCGGCCGGAGTACGCACTGGAACTCGTAAAGATGTGGCGCCGATCGTTCCAGCGCGCCATGGGGCTGCAGGAACAGGACAACTTCGGGGAAACGTCCGCGCAACTGGACTTCCTGTCGGCCATGGACCCCGCGACCATCCACGTCGCCATGGATCCCCCATCAAGCACCGTCCTCGGCTTCATGGTCCTGTCGGGAGCGAAGCTGGACCACCTTTACGTTCACGTGGACTACCAGGGGCTGGGGCTCGGCACAACGCTGTTGAACCTGGCCAAGCGGAAGTCTCCGGCCGGAATCGAGTTGTTTACCTTCCAGCGCAACCAGGCCGCACAGGACTTCTACCGACGCAGGGGTTTCCACGAGGTCGAGCGCGGCTTCGCCGGCTTCGACGACAATCCCTGGGCGGCCAACAGGGAGCAGTTGGCGGACATCAAGTTCAGATGGGAGCCCTGATTCGTGCAGGAGAACGACCTACGACCGCGTGCTATGTTGCCACCATAGCAGGAGTGGTCGGACTCGACGTGGCGTGCACGCAAGAGCCGAGTTGCCCGACCGCGGAGTTTGAGCCGAAGCGTACATGAGAGTCGAAGAGATCCAGTCTGGAAGTACGCTGATCCTGGTGATCTCCGGCAGGATCGACGCCTCCACCTCCGCCGAGTTCGAAACGCGCCTGGCCGGATGGACGCGGCCCGGCGCACTGGCCGCGGTAGTCCTGGACGCGGCCGACCTGACCTACGTCGCCTCCCGCGGCCTGCGCGCCATGCTGCAGGCGGCCAGGGCCCTGGCGACCAAGGTCGGGCCGCTTCTTCCTCTGCGCGCCGAACGAAAACGTGCGCTCGCTGCTCAAGGTCACCGGCTTCGATCAACTCCTCGAGGTACACGACACCCGCGCCGCCGCACTGGCGGCGCTGGAACACGCTGCCGACACCGACGATTGAAACCGCCGTGCGACGACACGACGCGGAGCCCAAATGCTGACCGGAAGCTGCCTGTGCGGAGAGATCGCGTTCGAGATCGATGGACCGGTGCACGCGCTCGGTCACTGCCACTGCTCCATGTGCCGAAAGTTCCACGGCAGCGCGTTCGCCACGTTCGCGGCGGCCGCGCCGCCGGATTTCCGGTGGGTGCGCGGCGCGGAGCGAGTCAAGGCGTACGCGTCATCCCCGATGGGCTCCCGGCGTTTCTGCGGGCGTTGCGGGTCCGCCGTCCCAATGACCGGCGATGCCCTGCCCTTCGTGCTGGTCCCCCTGGGCAACGTCGCCGAAGACCCGGGCGTGCGTCCGGGACTCCACATGTTCACCGGTTCCATGGCGCCCTGGGACACCATCGTCGACGACCTGCCGCAACATCGCGAGCTGCCGCCGGAGTTCGCAGAGATGGCCATGGAGTTGGACCGGCCCGCCCGGGAACCGAGAACGCCTGGCGGCATCGGAGGAAGCTGCCTGTGCGGGGCGGTCGCGTTCGAGTTCGACGGCCCGCCCCTCAGGATGTACCACTGCCACTGCTCCCGTTGCCGGCGCGCCGCCGGAGCTGCCTACCAGACCCTTCTGCGCGCGCCGCGGTGGCTTTCGCTGGCTTAACGGTGCGGACAGCGTCACCACCTTCCGGTTGCCCGGAACGCGTTTCGAGGTCGCGTTCTGCCGGACGTGCGGTGGCCGCACTCCGTGGGAACGCGATGACCAGGTGTGCGTTCCGGCCGGTTGCCTCGACAGCGATCCGGGCGTGAAGCCGACCGACAACATCTTCACCGACTCGCGCGCCGCGTGGACCGTGCTGGACGAGCGCCTCCAACGCTGGCCGGAAGCCGGAGGCTGGAATCCACCGAAACAAGCACCCGGCTCGGCAACAGACTGAGTTGCGACGGTCCGATCGGCCTTTCGGGCGACAGCGCCTCGTTCATTGACAAGCGTCAACTCTTATGTCTATTGTACTGTCAACAAATGAGACAATCTTGACGATACCCCGGTGCCGAACGGCGCCCCGGAACGCGTGACGTCCCGCGATCGGAGTTCGGATATGGAGGCTGAAGGATGTCCGACACGGAAGAAAGGAACCCGGTGGCGGAAAGACTGGAGGCGCTGAAGACAAGGGCAGCGCTGCGGTCGGTCGACGTGGCCAGCATGTTGGGCACTACCCCCGAGACGGTCTCAAGGTGGAACTGCGGACGAGCCTATCCGCGACGTAGCAGAGAGACCTTGCTGCTCGACCTCGAGTACATCGTTGAACGCCTGTCCGAGTTCTATTCGGACCCCAAGGCGGCACGGGCCTGGCTCTACTCCAGGCACAGGTACTTCGAGGGTATCCGTCCGGCCGATCTCGTTCAGGAGGGCCGCACGCAGGAGATCCTCGAAGCCATCCAGGCCATGGCCAATCCCACACATACCTGAACGCACAGGTCAGACTAACGAACCAGGCGTCCGCAACTCGAAGTTCGTAACAAAGAGGAACCAAAGCCGGAAACAGCCGGTTTGGCGTAGGCAGGATGCCGGAACACGATCCCGACTTGCTGGAACGACTGGAGGGTTGCCGCCAGAACCCCTTCCACGGAACGGTGTATCGCGTGGTCTGGGCCGATCGCAGTCCGACAGAGGGAAGCAGCGTAGCCCGCGGCCGCTGGAATAGCCCCGACAACACGTTCGAGGTCCTCAACGGTTCATTGACGAGCGACGGCGCCGCGGCAGAGTTCGAGGCGTTCTGGTCGCTCTTCGAGCAGCGGCCGGACCGTCCAGCACTCAGGTGGACGTTAACTGCGCGCCTGCGGCGTGTAGTTTCACTGGACTTCGGGCAGCTTGAGGGGCTGGGCATCCGACGGGCCGAGTACGCTCGGCGGAGCTATGCTCGCACGCAGGAGATTTCGTCCGCTCTCTGCTACATGGGATGCCATGGGCTCATTGTCCCTTCGGCGCGATACGACTGCAGAAACCGACGACACGAGCAGCCTGCTCGACGACGGCTTCGCGATGGCCACGACCGACACCGGTCACGAATCCCAGGACGATCCGTCGTTCTACCGGGACGATTGAGGGGGTCCCGGTTCGTTGGACAGTCCGAGGGCGGAGTTAAGGTGTACTCCGAGTGGTCTGATGCCCTCGATGAACGGACCCTGCCGACGCGCGGTGCCGATGTCAACGGCCTCGTCGAGGCGGCGGTGGTGGTGGTGTGGGAAGGCCGGTCGGTGACGACCGGAAGGACCCTTCCGGTCGTCGCCAACCCGTTCGCCGCGGCACTCGCCGTGTCACCCGAAGGGCCGCAACGCAGTGGAGGAGCCGCGCAGCGGCTTGACGCGGCGAGGGCCGTGGCGTTCCCGGCTGTCATGGCCCCCGCCCGGCTCACGCGGCGTCCTCCACGATGCCCCGGTAGACCTCGCCGGGCGTGCGGCCGCCCAGCGACGAATGCGGACGCGACTCCCCGTAGAAGCGGAACCAGGAGTCGATGACGCGTTCGGCGTCGCGGCCGTCGGCCAACTCGTGCAGGTACACCGCCTCGTACTTCAGCGAACGCCACAGCCGCTCGATGAAGATGTTGTCGAGATAGCGGCCGCGGCCGTCCATGGAACAGCGCGCGCCGCAGGCGCGCACCTTGTCGGTGAACGCGACGCTGGTGAACTGGGCGCCCTGGTCGGTGTTGAAGATCTCCGGCACGCCGAGGTGCAGCGCCGCCTCGAGCGCCTCGACACAGAAGGCGCTGTCCATGGTGTTCGACAGGCGCCACGACAGGACGTGGCGGCTGGCCCAGTCCATCACGGCCACCAAGTGGAAAAACCCCTGCGAAACAGGGATGTGGGTGATGTCCGCGCACCACACCTGGTCCGGTCGGTCGATCACGAGGTCGCGCAGCAGGTAGGGGTACACGCGATGCTCCGGGTTGGCCGCACTGGTGCGCGGCTTGCGGTACACCGCCTCCATGCCCATCCGCCGCATCAGCCGCCGCACGCGGTGCCGGCCGGCGACCACGCCCTCACGGCGCAGGTGCCGCACCAACTGCCGGCTGCCGTAGAACGGATGTTCCAGATGCAACTCGTCCAAGCGGCGCATCAGCGCCAGGTTCGCCGCGCTCTCCCCCACCGGCTCGTAGTACTGCGACGAGCGGCTCAAGCCGAGCAGAGCACACTGCCGCGACAGCGACAGCCCACAGCCGCGATCCACCAGCGCGGCACGCTCCGAACGGCTCAGCGCGCCAACCCGCGCAGAAAAAAATCCCGTTCCACCGTCAGCTCGCCGATCTTCGCGTGCAGGTCCCGGATCGTCGCCTCGTGCTCCGCACCGCGCTTCGAGCCGGGCTGCGAGAACACCTCGTCCAGACCCTCCACCGCCTGCCGCTTCCACGCGCCCACCTGGTTCGGGTGCACCTCGTGGCGCGCCGCGATCGCCTGCACCGGCTCCCGCTCCCGCAGCGCCTCCAGCGCCACACGCTTCTTGAACTCCGCCGTGAAACGGCGTCTCTTCCTGGCCATCACAGTGTCTCCTCTCGACGCCGGAGTACACCTTAGCCAACTGTCCAAAAAACCGGGACCAGCTCAGATCACGCGAAGCTGAACTTCGGCTTCCGCGCGAACCACCTGACCACGCTGCTGGCGAAGCGCGTCATCGCGGAGTTCTACGGGCGACCCGTGGAACATGCCTACTTGTGGGGTTGTTCCAACGGCGGGCGCGCGGCGCTGGTGGAGGCGCTGCGCTACCCGGACGACTATGACGGCATCATCGCCGGGGCTCCGGCGGTCGATTACGGGTCGGGGTTGCACGCCTGGGCGCTGGAGGCGACCCGCCACCAGCAGCGCAACCCGCTGACGCTGGACTCCGTGGCCCTGCTGGACGCCAACACCAGGCGCGCCTGCGACCTGATCGACGGCGTGGCCGACGGCCTGGTCGGCGATCCGCGCAAGTGCACCGTCGAACTGCTCGAACTCGATGCCCTCGAGTGCGCGGGCGATCCCTCCCCGGACTGCCTCACCGCGGGCCAGATCGAAACGGCACGCTACCTCTACACCAGGATCACCGACGCGTCGGGCGCCGTGGTGGTGCCAGGCGTCTATCCCGGCGCGGAACTCGGCGGCGACTTCCAGCTATGGGTCACCGGTCCGGTGCCGTTCCTGGACACGACCGCGAACGAGTTGAGCGCGCGGACGCTCGAGGCCGTGATGCACCGGAAGCCTGGCTTCAGTCTCGACACCTTCGACGCCGTGAAAGACCTGCCGGAGCTGCGGGACACCATGGTGTCGGCGGCTGTCCCGGCGCCGGACTTCACGCGGTTCCGGGAGAGCGGGGGCAAGCTGATCATTTACAACGGCTGGCATGACCATCCCTGCCGAGCCAGCGCGCTCGAGGACTTCCTCGCGAAGGCGCAGGACCTGAACGGCGCCGACGCGCTGGATGGGTACCTCCGTACCTTCATGGTCCCGGGCATGGTCCACTGCTGGGGCGGACCCGGCGCCTGGGCCGCCGACTACATACAGGCCATCGTCGACTGGGTCGAGAACGACGTGGCGCCGGACCGGATCGTCGCGGAGCATCCCGGGGACTTCGGGTTCCTGGAGAGCCAGGTGGTCGTCGCAGGCAGGATCGTGAGCTGGAGCGAGGCCATCCTCGAAGCCGGTGCAGCGATCCCGGACAGGAAGCGATTCACGCGTCCGCTTTGTCCGTATCCCCAGTACGCGCAGTACCAAGGGTCGGGCGACACGGGCGACGCCGCGAACTTCGACTGCGTCGAAGACTGACGGTAAGCCTCCGGTGACGACCGCCCGGGCACGGCACGGCGCCGATTACGACCGCTTCGCACGGGTGTACCACTTGCACTGGGGCTCGCATGCGACGCAGGTGTATCCGGTCCTGCAGCACCTGGTCCTCGCCCACCTACCCCGCCAGTCGGCCATCCTGGACCTCTGTTGCGGTACGGGGCAGTTGGCCGCGCTGCTCGCCGACGAGGGTTGTGCCGTGACCGGGGTCGACATCTCGGAACCCATGATCGAGATCGCCCGCGCGAACGCTCCCGGCGTCGAGTTCCAGGTCGGGGACGCCCGCGACTCCCTCCCCGAACGAGACTTCGCCGCCGCGTTCTCGATCTATGACAGCCTCAACCACCTGATGACGCTCGGCGAACTCGGGCGGGCATTCGGGAACGTGTACGCAGTACTGTCGCCCGGCGGTTACTTCGCGTTCGACCTCAACATGGCCGAGGGGTACGAGTCGCGGTGGAGGGGAACGTTCGCCCACGTCGAAGACGACCATGTGTGCGTGGTGCGGTCCTCCCACGATGTCGAGGAGCGAATCGGCACAATGGACATCACCCTCTTCGAACCGGAGGGCGTCTAGTCGAAGCGGACGGACCTGCGCCTCGCGCAACGCTGGTACGCACGAGACGACATCATGGACGCACTGCGAATGGTGGGGTTTTCGGACATCCGTTCGTTCGACGCCGGCAAGCCCATTGTGGCGGGCGGCCCAACGTCCCCGGGTCGAACGTACTTCGTCGCACGGCGCGAACAGTGAACGAGGAGTCCGCAGTTCTCGCGCCGAGGTGATGGGCGCGAGTCAGCCGGCGGCCGCCCTGCGCACTTTCAGTTCCTCGAGAATCTCCGCGTGCCGGCGTTCACTCAACCGATACATGCCCATGAAGCTCACGCCCACCGCGACGATCACCCAGAAGAGAGGGCCGGAGAGGAACAGGAGGCCGTTGAGCGCTTCCACCGGCACTTCACCCACCACGGCATTCTTCGGAAAGCCGATCACGTCGAGCCCGAAGCCGGCGATCAGACCGCCCACGCCCGACGTGGCCTTCATCGCGAACGTGCGTATGGAGAAGACGACCCCTTCGGACCGATGTCCGGTCCGGTACTCGTGGTCGTCGGCGACATCGACGAGCTGCGAGTCGATCACGATCGGGAGCAGCGCCCCGGGCACGTAGCTGAGCGTCAGCGGGGCGAACAGCGCCAGCAGCAGCCACGGCGAGTCATTGGCCGGAAAGAGGTCGACCATGCGCAGGACGTACGGTAGCCCGACCAGGAAGGCGCTCACGCTGCAGGACCAGATCAGGGTCCACTTCTTGTCGAGCCGCCTGGTCAACAACGCCGCCAGGGGAATGGCCACGAGTATCCCTGGCAGGGTCACGAAACGCTGTATGGTGAGCTGCTCCGTCGATATCTCGAAGACGTAGATGTAGGTGTAGGTCGAGACCGCGGCGATGATGCCGAAGGAGGTCGCCAGCACGAGCCAGCTCACGCAGACCGACAGGTAGGAACGGTTGGTGAGCAGGTTCCGCAGTTCGCCCAGGTACGCGCGCACGCGGATCTGGCGCGCGGGGTTCGGGTGCAGGTACGGGATCTGGTCCCGTGTGCCGAAGACGCACACCATCAGGGACGCGACGATGATCACCGCCCCCGACGCGGCCAGTAAAGGGTAGCGGCTCTCGTTGAGCAGGCCGTTGCTGTACCCCTCCGTCGACGGGAAGACCACCAGCAGCAGGAGCACGCCGAACGCGACGCCGCCCCCCATCCCGGTGACCGCGTTGAAGCCGAAGATCGAGGTCCGCTCGTGGTAGTCCTCGGTCAGCTCGGCGCCGAGGGCCGCGTGGGGCACCGTGTAGAAGGTCTTGGCGACGCGTACCAGGATCATGAAGAGCAGGAACCAGGCGAACAACCCGGCCTCCGAGAGACCGTCCGGCGGCTGGTACAGGCAGTAGAAGGCGATCGCGAGGGGGAACGCCGAGAGGAACATCAGGGGGTGCCGGCGGCCCCAACGGCTCCGGAACTGGTCGGAGAAGGCGCCGACGATCGGGTCCGAGATCCCGTCGACGACACTCGCGATGAGGAACACCACCCCGCACAGGCTCGCGGAGAGGCCGAGCACCTGGTTGTAGAAGAGCATCGTCGCGAAGCTGGCCGCGCCGACCACGGCCTCTTCGAGCGCGCCCGAGGAGAAAGCGAGCTTGGTGCGGAGCGCGAGGCGTCGCGACCGTTCGATCATCGCGGGAGCCGGGACAGGCGCCGCGCGGCGCGCCCGTTCAGGTATCCAGGGCGGCCAGCACCTTCGGCGGCGACATCGGCAGGTCCCTGAGGCGCAGGCCGACGGCGTCGTGGATGGCGTTGGCGACCGCGGCCATCGGCGGTGCGATCGGCACTTCGCCGACGCCCCGGACCCCGTGCGGGTGCGCGTCGTTCGGCACTTCGACCACCACCGTGTCGATCATCGGGAGGTCCGACGCGACGGGAATGCGGTAGTCCAGGAAGCCCGGGTTCTCGAGCCTGCCCGACTCGTCGAAGATGTACTCCTCGTTGAGGGCCCAGCCGATGCCCTGGGCGACGCCGCCCTGCATCTGGCCCTCGACGTAACCTGGGTGGATCGCGCGGCCGGCGTCCTGCACGGCGGTGTAGCGGACGACTTCCACGCGGCCGGTCTCGGTGTCCACTTCGACGTCGCACACGTGGGTCGCGAACGCCGGTGCGGCGCCCTGGGCGTTCACCGACACCTGCGCCGCGATCGGGCCGCCCGTGCGGGCCGCCTGCGCCGCGAGTTCCGCGAGGGAGAGCGGCTCGAAATCCCCGGCGTTGGAACCCGCGGGGTGGGCATGGCCGTCCTTCCAGTCCACGGCTTCGGGGTCGATGTCCCAGAGGATCGCGGCCCGTTCGCGCAGTTGCGCCACGACGCGCTCCGTGGCCTCCGAGACCACGGTGCCGGCGGAGAACGTCACGCGGCTGCCGCCGGTCGACGCGCTGAAGCCGATGGTGTTGGTGTCGCCGACCTGCGCGCTGACGTTGCGGTAGTGAATGCCCAGCGTCTCGGCGACGATGTTCACCATGGACGCGCGCGAGCCGCCGATGTCCGGGTGTCCCGTCGTGACCGCGACCGTGCCGTCCTCGTTGACGTTGACGTGCGCGCTCGATTCGCCGCCGACGTTGAACCAGAAGCCGCTCGCGACCCCGCGTCCCCGGCGGCCGTTCTTCTTGCTGGCGCTGTAGTGCGCGTGCGCCCTGGCGGCCTCGAGCGTCTCCTCGTAACCGATCCTTCGGTAGGTGGGGCCGTACGCCGCCCGCGTCCCCTCCCGCGCGGCGTTCTTGAGTCGGAAGTCGATGGGATCGATCTCGAGCTCGCGCGCGAGTTCGTCGATCACCGATTCGACCCCGAAAGCCGCGATGGGCGAACCTGGTGCGCGATACGCGTTGCATTTGGGCCGATTCGCAACGACGTCGTAGCCCACGACCCGGACGTTGTCGATGGCGTAGGGGGCAAACGCACAGTTCGAGGCCGCCCGCACCGGCGAGCCGGGGAACGCGCCCGCCTGGAAGCGGAAGGTCGCTTCCGCGGCCACGATGCGCCCGTCGCGCCGGGCGCCGATCTTCACCGTGTTCGACGAACCCGAGGTCGGGCCGGTCGCGCGGAAGACCTCCTCCCGGGTCATCACCATCTTCACCGGCGCGCCGGCCTTGTGCGACAGGACGTAGGCCAGCGGTTCGAGATAGACGATCGTCTTGCCGCCGAAGCCGCCGCCGATCTCCGCCGGGATGGCGCGGATGTCGGAAAGCCTCGCGCCGGTCATCCTGGCGGTGGCGTTCCTGACCATGAACTGGCCCTGGCTGGAACTCCAGATGGTCGCGCGCCCGTCCGCCGAGACGCTGACGAGACACGCGTGCGGCTCGATGTAGCCCTGGTGCACGGGCTTCGTCCGGAAGTGCCGCTCGATGACGACGTCCGCCTCGGCGAACCCGTCGTCTATGTCGCCGAGCGTGATGGTCATGCGGCTCGCGACGTTGGTCGCCGCATCCGGCCCCGAGTCGTCGCCGGCGGTGCGCAGGAAGTCGTGCAGCACGGGCGCGTCGGGCTGCATCGCCTCGTCGACATCCAGCACCCAGGGCAGCGGTTCGTAGTCGACCTCGATCAGGTCCAGCGCCGCCTCCGCAGCCTCCTGCGTCCCCGCGGCGACCGCCGCCACCGCGTGTCCGGCGTAGAGCGCCTTGTCGCGGGCCATGACGTTCCGGCTCACGAAGCGCAGGTCGGCGGGACCGACCATCACGGGCGTATCCAGCGGGAAGTGCACGAGGTCATCGCCCGTCATCACGGCCCTCACGCCGGGCGCCGCGGCGGCCCCGCGGGTGTCGATCAACCTGATGCGCGCGTGCGGGTGCGGGCTGCGCAGCACCTTGCCCCACAGCATGCCGGGCTGTGCGAAGTCCGCGCCGAAGGCCGCGCGGCCGGTGACCTTGTCTTCGCCGTCCGGGCGGATGGTGTTCTTGCCGATCCACCGGTTGTTGGTTGCTTCGCCCACGATCGTCCCCCGCGCACCAGGCTTGTTCGAGTCGGTGTGGCCCGCGTCTCGTCCGCCACTGGCCGTGGCTGGTCGTCGATGGCGCGGACGCGCCGCCACCGTAAACGACGGGAACGAGACCGTCAAACGATCAACCACGGCCCAAGTCCGCTGCCACGTGGCTCCCTCCTCCTTTTTCGCGGTTAAACCACCGACGAAGCGGACACGACCGATGGCGACTACTCCGTAGACAGCTGACCTTTGGCAGCACGCCCGTTGCAGACTCCGCAGCCCGCCGCAAAGCCCACCAGCCAGGCACGCTACCCTGTGATCCCGGCCAAACGGTAGAATCCCCTCCCTCAGCAATCGGACGTAGACGACCCCGACCAACAGGTCGGCGTCGCAGCACTCGAGTCCGCGTGCGCTTGCGTTGGCCATAGTCCGCTCCAATCACGCACCGGGCCCACCCCTTTGCTTGTCGACTAACAGCACTTTATACCCATTCGTTCCTGCCATACGATCACGCAACGCCCCCTTCCTTCGCCTAGGCGTGCCATGGGCCTCGCCGATCCAAAATACCCCGGCCTATTCGCCAGGACGGTTGGCACGAACCAGGCTGATCCTCGAGTCACTTGAGCGTTCTTTCGGGCACAAGGAAACACCAGAAATCACGGGGGACGTGACCATAGAACACGTCATGCCTCAGACGCTATCCGACCATTGGCAGCAAAGGCTCAGGAGCTCAGACATGGGCGAGCAACATGATCGTTGGTTGCATACGATCGGCAACCTCACGTTGACGGCGTACAACGCGGAGCTCGGAAACGCCCCCTTCTCCGAAAAGAAGAGGTTGCTCAAGGACTCGAAATTCTCTCTAACGAAGTCGCTACTAGAACGGACGCAGTGGAAGTTCAACGAGATTCGGACTCGAGGAGAAATGCTTGCCGGCCATGCTGTGTCAGTGTGGGGTAAGTAGAAACACTACAATAGCACCCGCCTTACTGTTGTCGTCGGCTAACCGGAACTTCCAGAGTCGATGTGCTCTAACTTGCTGATGCGTATGGATATTGGCGAGGATCGGCGGTTTGTTACTGGGAACGCTACTGTAGCCGGAGGCCGAGCAAGCGGAACGCCTCGCGCTGCAGTTCGGTGGGTCGGGCGAGGAGTTCGAACGGTTCGGCGCCGGGCAGGCGCGGCGTGACGGTGTTTTTCGTGACGGTGGCGAGGTCGCCGAGCAGGGAGCGGAAGCTCTGCACGGGCCGCCCGTCGTCGGCGCGCTTGCGACGGGCCTTGCGCCGGGCGGACTCGGAGACCCGGGCGGGGGCGACCACGGAGGCGCGGTCGGCCGCGGCGCCGGCCGGGTCCTCGTCGTCGAACAGCAGCGGCGCCAGCCGCTCGCGCATGTGCCACTCCACGTAGTAGGCGAGCATGCACAGCAGCACGTGGGCGCGCACCCGGTCGGCCGTGCGGTGGAACACCGGGCGCACCTTCAGATCGACGGTCTTGAGACTGCGGAAGGCGCGCTCCACGGTGCTCAGGCGCTTGTAGGCGCGCACGGCGCCCGCGGCGTCGAGGCGTTCCTCCGGCAGGCTGGTGCGGATGACGTACAGCCCGTCCAGGGCCGCCTCGGCGGCGATGGAGGCGGCGTTTCTGCGGTGGCCGAAGCAGCCGTCGTCGTCGATGTCCCAGTCGAAGTGCTTGGCCATCCTGTACTTGCCGATGACCTTGCCGACCCGCGCGCCGATCCGCTCCGCGCCCGTCAGGCGCTTGTGCTTCCGCCGCGTCGCCGCCGCGATGGGTTCGAGCAGCTTCTCGGTGGCCGCGAGCAGTTCCCCGCGCTTGCGCGCGCGCTCCGCGGCGAGCAGCGGATTGCGGCACACCACGAGGCGCTCGCCGGGATGCGCGTCGGCGCGGATCTCGATCAGGTCCCGCTCGTCGAACAGCGACGGCTGGATCGCGCCGGCCTCGACCAGCTTGCGGATCGCCGGCCCCCGCAGGGCGCTGATCCAGTCCAGCCCCGCCGGCTTGACGTCCTCCCGGATGCGCGCCTCGGTGAGCATGCCGCGGTCGCCCACCAGCACCACCCTGGACAGCCCGAAGCGTTCGCGCAGCTTGTCGATCCGCGCGCCCACGGTGGCCGGGTCGGCGGTGTTGCCGGGGAACACCTCCACCGCCACCGGCCGGCCGTCGGCGTCGCACAGCAGCCCGAACTCGATCTGCAGCTTGCCCTTCTTGCCGTCGCGCGAGTGGCCGCGCTTCGCCAGCGGGCACTGGCGCCCCTCCAGGTACACCGAGGTCAGGTCGTACAGCACCAGCGCGCCGTCCGCGAGATGGCGCCTGGCCAGGGTCCGCTCGATGCGGTCCTGGCGCGCGAGCAGCCAGTCCATGGCGGCGTACAGGTCGTCCTCGGTGAGCGCGCCCAGTCCCAGCGTGTCGGCCAGGGTGTGGCGCGCGGTGGCCGCGGCGAGGCCGGCGGCGGTGGCCAGCTTCGACCCCGGCTCCAGCACGCGGGCGACGACCATGGCCACCACGCGGTCGCGCTCGGGCGAGCGTTGCGCGGCCACGACCCGGTCCAGGCGCAGTTGCCGGAGCGTGCCGAGCACGGCGGCGACATGGCCGTGCGGCAGCGCGCGGACGATGTCGAAGGCGTCGTCGCGGCCGACGAGGGGTTCGTCCTTGAGCAGTCGGCGCAGGGTTTCGATCTTGGCGCGGGGCCACCTGGAGAGGTTGGCGATGGTGCGCTTCCTGACCTTGCCGTCCTCGCGCCAGCCCTCGCGCAGGAGGATGGCGGGGGGCGAGTTGCGGTTCGGGACGGTTTCGATGTACATGGGAACGATGATAATCGTCCCGCCACGCCATTGCAACCCATAACCCACACTTTACATGGGAACATTGCATCGCCCCGAAAACCCAACGATCCCTGTCGAATCAATCCCTTGACCCGATTCTCAGCGGGAAATCAGGGGGAACTTCCGGCTAACCCGAACTTCCAGAGTCGATCCGAGCTAACCCATTGATTTTTGCAGAGATCACGGATTTCTAGCGGGCGGTTACTGGGTACGCTATTGTAGACGCACACCGAGCAGCCGGAAGGCTTTGCGCTGCAGTTCGGTGGGTCGGGCGAGGACGTCGAAGGGTTCGGCGCCGGGCAGACGGGGCACCACACGGTTCTTGGTGACGGTGGCCAGGTCCCGCAGCAGGGACTGGAAGCTGTGCACGGGCCAGCCCTCCTCGGTGCGTTTCGTGCGGGCCTTGCGCCGGGCGGATTCGGAGACCCGGGCCGGGGCGACGACGGAGGTGCGCTGCGCCTCGGCGCCGGCAGGATCCTCGTCGTCGAACAGCAGCGGCGCGAGGCGGCGGCGCATGTGCCATTCCACGTAGTGGGCCAGCATGCACAAAAGCACATGGGCGCGCACCCGTTCGGCGGTGCGGTGGAACACCGGCCGCACCTTCAGGTCCACGCTTTTCAGGCTGCGGAAGGCCCGCTCCACGGTGCTCAAGCGTTTGTAGGCACGCACCGTGCCCCGGTCGTCCAGTTCGGACTCCGAGAGGCTGGTGCGGATGACATACAGCCCGTCGAGCGCCGCTTCCGCGGCGATGGACGGGGCGTTTCTGTGGTAGCCGAAGGCGCCGTTGTCGTCGACGTGCCAGTCGAAGTGCTTGGCCATCTTGAACTTGCCGATGACCTTGCCGACCCGCTCGCCGATCTTGTCCTCGCCGGTCAGGCGTCGTTTCTTGCGCCGCGTGGCCGCCACGATGGGCTCAAGCAGCTTCTCGGTGGCCTCGAGCAGTTGTTCGCGCTTGCGCGCGCGCTCTTCGGCCAACAGCGGATTGCGGCACACCATCAGGCGCTCGCCGGGATAGGCGTCGGCGCGCACCTCCACCAGGTCGGTCTCATCGAACAACGACAACTGCACCGCCCCGGATTCGACCAGCTTGCGGATCGCCGGCCCACGCAACGCGCCGATCCAGTCCAGTCCCGCCGGTTTCACCTCCTCGCGGATGCGCGCCTCGGTCAGCATCCCCCGGTCGCCCACCAGCACCACCTTCCTCAGCCCGAAGCGGGCCCGGAGCTTGTCGATCTGCACCCCCACCGTGGCCGGATCGGCGGCGTTGCCGGGGAACACCTCCACCGCCACCGGCCGGCCCTCGGCGTCGCACAACAGGCCGAACTCGATCTGCAGCTTGCCACGCTTGCCGTCGCGGGAATGCCCGCGCTTGGCCAGTGGGCAGCACCGCCCTTCCAGGTACACCGAGGTCAAATCGTAGAGCACCAGCGCGCCGTCGGTCAGATGCCGCCGGGCGAGGGTTTGTTCGATGCGTTCCTGGCGGTTCAACAGCCAGTCCATGGCCGCGTACAGCGCATCCTCGTCCACCGCGCCGAGGGCAAGCGTCTCGGCCAGCGAATCGCCTGCCGTGGCCTCGGCCAGGTTGCGCGCGGCGGCGAGCTTGGAGCCGGGTTCGAGCACCCGGGCGACGATCAGGGCCAGCACCCGGTCGCGTTCGGGGCCGCGTTGCGGGGCGATGAGCCGCTCGATGCGCAGTTTTTTGAGCGTGCCGAGCACGGCGGCGACATGGCCGTGCGGGCGGGCGCGCACGATGTCGAAGGCGTCTTCGGGGCGGGCCACGGCGGCGCCGCCCTTGAGCAGGACGCGCAGGCCCTCGATGAGGGTGGCGGGCCATTTGGAGAGGTTGGCGAGGGTGCGCTTTTTGACTTTGCCGCCGTGTCGGTAGGATTCGCGCAGGAGGATGGCGGGTGGGGAGTTGCGGTTCGGGACGGACTCGATGTACATGGCTACGAATTATAGTCGTCAAATTCTTTCATATCAATCTTTATGACGAACAAATCCGATATTTACATGGCTACATTTTCCCGATCTGTAGGCCGCAGAAACCTTGCCAAATCAACCGCTTGGCCAGACAATCAGTGGGAAATCAGGGGGGAACTTCGGGCTAACGTGAGTCGCAGGCTCGCTCAACGTACGCCGATAGCCCGAGGAGACCCCATGAGCGAGGAGCCCTACCTGCTGATCACGGCCGATACGCATGCCGGCGGTAACGACTTTCCGGAACTCGTGTTCGTCACGCGCCACGGCTGCGAGCCGTGGGAAGACCTCGCCGTCAAGCTCATGCTCAAGTGGCCGAACCTCTATTACTCGACGACGGCGTTCGCGCCGAAGCACTATCCCCGGGCGGTCGTCGATTACGCGAACACGCGCGGGGCCGGCAAGGTCCTCTACGGCGGCTACTTCCCGATGGGGCTCTCCCTCGAGCTCATCATGGGCGACATGCGGAACCTGGACCTCAAGGAGGAGGTCTGGCCGAAGTTCCTGCGCGACAACGCGAGGAAGGTGCTGGGGCTCGGGTGAACGGGCGGGTCATGGGCGGGCGAGACGATCCTCCTCGTCAATGAGGCCAACGCGAGTCGGCCGGTCATCGCCCCACCGCCACATGACGAGGTTCAGATCCCGCTCACTGGCACCGGTCGCGAAACTGCGCACGAGCATGCCCCAGTAACCCTCCGCCATCAGCCGGTCCGCCAGACGCTGCGACGCGGCAACCGACCCTTCGAGCATGTCCGCTTCCCAGGTGGGGCAAACCAGGTCGGCTTCCGTCGCCCCGGTCGCACGCAACAGCGCCGGGTCCGCCGCATCGAACACGGGCTCTGCATCGACCTCGTAGGCGCAGAGCGTCAGCGGCTGCATCGGTCTCCCAAGCGGCTGCGCTTCCCGTATCGCCGTGAGCGGGGAGAGCGAACAGTAGAGCGCCGCGACCCCGGGCCTGTTGAAACGCCCGCCGTACCGCCTTGCTCCCTCGCCCGACAACGGCGTCCAGGCCCATTGGGGGTTGTGGGCCCGGTACACGGTCCCGCGAAAACGCATCCTGACAACGCGCCGTCAGGCGTACCCCCCCGCCGCGACCCGATCCAGGTACGCGCGCACGTGCTCGCCCTTCCCTTCCCGCACCAGCAGGTCCGGTGTCGCCCCCCCAAAGCCGGGAAGTCGCGCACTGCGGAACCACGCGTACGCCGCGATCGGTGAGTCCATTTCTGGCTCGATACGGTTCAGGATCTCCAGCATCTGGCGTAGCCGCACCTGGGACTTGCGTGCACGAATCCGCGACGTGCGCGTGAACGCGTCCTTGCCGAGCCCCAGGGTGCCGGCGATCTCGCGCCTGGTGGTGCGGAGCTCATCCGCGATCAGCGCCGGGGAGAAGACCTGATCCTCAACCAGTTTGTTTAGCTGCATTGGGCCTAAACCACACGATTCGTGACGCATTATAGTGCGACAAATCACGTTCTGACCAGCGGAATGGAGCGAAGGGCCCCGCCGAGACCGCCCTGCGGGCGCAACGCCAAACTACCGTCTCCTGATGAACCCGAAGTACACGTACACCGCACCGAGGACGGCCACCACCACCATCCCAAGGTTGCCAAGTATGGGACGTACCTGCAGCCCCAGGAACAGGGCGAACGAAAAGGCGATGTAAAGGCCGGCGATGACGACCGCGTGAAGCAGCACCTTCCACACGATGCGCGCCGCTTGTGCTCTCATGATCGTCTCCTCCCGTGACTTCCGCCGGGTACGAGACTTCGCCAGGCGAGTTGCGCACGCCGGACACTCGAACTGCCGTGCGGCAGCTCTTCGAACGAGACGGCATCGAGTCTAATGCCGCGGGATGGCGCTTTTTCGGAGTGCGCCGTTGCCCGAACGCAGGCGCTGTCCGGCGTACCGCGGCCCGGCAAGCGGCTCCTACCGCTGCCAGGCCGGGCTCGAGTCCTTCATGAAGCGCAGCATCATGAGCATGCGCGCCCGGTCCACGCCGCCGGACGGCTCGGAGAGGACGCTCTCGTACCAGAGGTACTCGGTCCTCGGCGTCTCGCCGACCGCGAGGACCCGTCCGCGCACCTCGTAGTCGTGTTCCACGAAACAGGGCCCGGCGAGGTGCTCGATCTCGATGGCCCCGTAGAGGCCCACCCCGAGGTCGGGCCAGTCCTGCAGCATCGTGTTGTGATAGGCCGTGAGCGCGCGCACGAGCATGCTCGGCGGGAGTACGCGCTCGCCGTACCGGTCCGGGACGACGTACTCGTCCAGCGGCTCGACGATGACGTCGAGACGGCGGGCGAGGACCTCCTCCTCTACGCGTACCGGGATGCCCCCCATCTCGTGCTCGCCATGGAAGTCCCGGAAGATGCGCAGGTCCCGCGGCTCGGGCACGTTCGCGGCCCGTTCCGCCAGGGGCGTGTTGGCCGCCGGGCGCCCGACCCAGGCCGTGCCCTCGGCAACGCGGCGTCCGTCTTCCGTGTCCATCCACGTCGGTAGCTGTTCCCCGGCATTCGCCGCTCCGGGGCGCCGCGCGAAGCACTGCACCGTTTCGAGATCCGTCGTCGCGTACTTGAAGTAGAGCGAGAGGCCCCCCTCGGCCCACCACTGGTGGCCAAGCACCGCGACCAGGAGCGGCGGAAACTGCTCCATGTGCAGCGAACCGGCCACGGTGCCGCCGCGCAGGCCGAGCTTCTGCGCGACCGCGTCGTTGTGGATGGAGTTGGGCAGATGCTGCTCGATGTTGCGCGGGCCGCGCACGGGCCCGGCAACGGCCCCGTCCGCGGCGGGCAGCACTTCGAAGGGGATCTGGACGGCGTCGTGTGCTTGCGCCATGAAAACGCTCCTTGTTCGGGAACGCGGATACTACTGTGGGCAACGCGGGCGCTCCAACTCGCGCCCTAGGTACCAGGGGGATCTCGCGGGTCAGATCGCCCGGTGCGCCCCCCGGCGCACGAGACGCGCGCGGCCCTTCGCGCCCGTGACGCGACCGCCCTCCTGGACCACCTCGCCCCTCGAGACCGTCCACTTCGGCCAGCCCCTGACCTCGAAACCGTCATAGGGCGAGTAGTCGGCGCGGCTGTACATGGAAGCGCCGTCGATGGTGCGAACGCGATCGTCGTCCCACACGACGAGATCGGCGTCCGCGCCCACCGCGATCGTGCCCTTGCGCGGATAGAGCCCGAAGAGCTTCGCGGGATTCGTGGCCGTCACCGCGACGAACTGCTCCACCGTGATGCGGCCGGTGAGCACGCCCGCCGCGTACAGCATCGGCAGGCACGTCTCGAGGTCGGCGACCCCCTGGCGGAGGTTCGTCGCATCGAACGCCGGATCGAGTTTCTCGGCCAGCATCCACGGCGCATGGTCGGTGGCGAGCGTGTCGACGTTGCCGAACGCGAGGCCCGCCCAGAGGGCGTCCACGTCCGACTGCTCCCGGAGGGGCGGCGCGCCGGCGTACTTCGCGCCGTCCTCCTCCTCGAACCGCTGGCGGGTCAGGTGCAGGTAGATCGGGCGAGTCTCGACGTAGACCGGAACGCCACGGCGGCGCCCGTCGTGGCACGCCTCGAGTGCCCTCGCGCTCGCGAGGTGGACGACGTAGCTCGGACACCCCGTCGTCTCGGCGAATCCGACCGCGCGGTGCGTGGCCACCACCTCCGACTGCACCGGCCGCGCATCGGGAAAGAACTGCGGGTGCGTCTTGCCGGCCTCGCGCAGCAGGTTGCAGCAGCAGTCCATGATGGCGGCGTCCTCGCAGTGGATGAGCGCGATGCCACCGTGGTCCTTCGCGATCCGCATCGCGGTCAGGAACTCCCGCACGTGCCGGTCGAAGTGGTTGAAGGACAGGAAGAACTTGATGGACGTGTGGCCCGCTTCATGGAGTGGGGCGATGCAGGCCAGGTTCTCTTCCGTCGCCCGCATGAGCACCGGGTGGAGGAAGTAGTCGGTCACGGCAAGGGCGCGGGCGTCGGCGTCGTCCTGCTCGATGGCGTCCGCGATGGTGCCGTCCCGGGGCGGGAAACTCATGTTGCCGACCGTGGTGATGCCCCCGGCCAGGGCGGCCTGCGTGCCGGACTCGAAGTCGTCCGACCAGTGCCAGTCCGGGTCGCCGCGGACCGGGTCCGTCAGGTGTACGTGGGCGTCCACGCCGCCCGGGGTCACCACGCGGCCGGTCGCGTCGATCTCCGTCCCGCCGGTCCCGGTGGTCATCGCGCCGCCGAGTTGCACGATCACGCCATCGCGAACGCCCACGTCGACGACGGCGCGGCCACCGACCGTGACCACGTCGCCGCCACGTACGATCAGGTCCATCGAAGCGCTCACCGCCCCGGGGGCCTCAGGCCTGCCCCGCCACCACCTCCGCGACCTTGCTGTAGATCGTGTAGCCCGCGAACGCGATGTACATGGCGGAGGCGAGCACCATGAAGAAGATGTTGATCCACCCCGGCTTCGCGGACTCCGGCAGGTAGCGCAGGTTCATGTACAGGACCATCGGGACGTAGATCGCCATGACGAAGCCGCTCATGAGGGCGGCGATGAACAGGAAGTCGAGGCCGGCGATGTCGTACCTGCCGAAGAACCAGACGCTGAAGGTGCCGATGGCCATGGTCGTTCCGACCAGGATCAGGTACCACTGCTCCAGTTGCAGCCAGCGCCCGAACTTGAAGTTCGTGTGCAGCAGGTCGGCGAAGATCCGGCTGCCGCCGTCCACGCCGCCGAGCTGCGTGCTGAAGAGCGCGGCCATGCCGACCACCAGGAACAGGTAGCGACCGAACGGGCCCATGCTCTGCTCGAGGATCGAGGCCAGGTCCCACACCAGGCTCGCCCGGTCCGGCACGAGACCGATGGGATGCAGGACCGCCAGGGCGCCGAAGACGAACAGGAACATGGTGAAGCTGCCGAGAATCCAGAAGAAGACCGTCTGGTCGACCACCACGTAGCGGAACCAGTCCTTGAAGCGGCGGCGGTTCTCGGCGGTGTCGGCATAGAGGTAGCCGGTGTCGCGTTCCTTGACCTCGTGCTTGTGTACGGCGCTCATCAAGGAGGGTACGCGGGCGCCCATGCCAACGTTCTTCTCGCGCAGGTAGTAGGCGTAGTAAAGGTTGCCGAGGCCGCCCGCGCCGGCGAAGACGACCGCGCCGAAGAAGCGGTTGAAGGTGAGCTGGTCCCGCACGGTGCCGTCGTCGGCCAGAACGTCGACCGGGAAGTCCGGGAAGCTGAACACGCTGATGACGCCACGCCACATCTCGCGGAAGATCTCGACGGACCCGATCTCCCAGACGACGTAGAGAAGGCCGGCCACGATCACGGCGATCAGGCCCATGATGCAGCGCTCCACCGCCGTATAGATGACCTTCGGGCCGAACAGGATCGCGGCGACGAGCGCGAAGACGATCGCGGTCCACATCCAGGGCGGGCTGTCGTGCCCCGGGCCGAAGATGAGGTCGCGCAGCGCAATCCCCGTCTCGCGCGCCCATCCGGGCAGGAACTTGCCGACGAACACCACGAACACGAACACGTACACGGTGAGCTTGATGACGCGCGCCATGCCCGTGAACGGGCTCTCGCCCGTAACGACCGCCCAGCGGCCGATCTCGATGTTGACCCAGAGCTGCAGGAAGATGCCGATCGCCGCCGCCCAGAGGAGCTGCGCCCCGACGACCGACGTGATCCACGGCCACATGATCAGTTCGCCGGAGCCGATGGCGAGCCCGGCCATCACGACCCCCGGTCCGATCATCCTGAGGATCGGCCGTTCGCGTTCGGGCAGTTCCGCCTGCTCCAGCGGCTTGATCGGGTTCAGCATCTCGACGCCCCCCTTTCCTAGTCGACTCGGTCGAGTCGGCCGAGTCGGCCGAACGCCCCTCGATGCCGCGGGGGCGCGGGAAGCCTAGCAGGCTCGCAGGGTCGCCGCGACGCCAGCGGTCCGGTTTCGCCTACCCCTTCCTGCGAGCGTTCATCATCGTGACCAGGGTCAACGCCTCGGCCGAGTCCATCCGGCCGATGGGGGAGGTGCTATAAGTGGACATCAGCACCCTCCCGCTCTTGGACAACACGAACTCGCTCGGCTGGATGAAATCGCGCCCTTCGTCCCACCACGAATCGAGCAGCTCCGCCTGGTCCTTCGTGACCCCGTGGGCGACCGGGAAGCCCAGCCCGAGGCGCTCCGCGACCTCGAGCGTCTTCTCTTCGCTATCGACGGCACCGGCGATGACGCCCACCCCCTGTTCCGCGAACGCAGCACGGCGTTCCTCGTATCCGGTCAGCAACCGGATGCAATAGGGTCACCAGTAGCCTCGGTAGAAGAGCAGGATGGTGAGACCCGCCTCCAGATCGGCGGGCAGGCCGAGCGTCCCTCCCCCAGCGACGTTCAACGTCATCTCGGGAAACACATCCCCTCCCTTCAGCTTCTCCATGCCGTTCTCTCCGCCACCCAATCTAGAACCGGTAGTCGAGCGTCACACCGTAGGTCCTCGGCTCCTGGAACCGCCCGAGCGCGCCCCGGCCGCCCAACCCTCCTGCCGCAAACGTAGCGTGCACCCGCGTGTCGTCATCGGTGGCGTTCTTCACCCACGCCGCCACTCCCCAGTTGCCGCCCCGGGGCCGATAGCCGACCCGGCCATTCACCAGGGTCTGGCCGGGGATCAACTCCTCGATATTGTTGGCGACGGTGCCGCGCCCATACCTCTCGTCAATGTATTGCATGCCGACCCGCGACGTCAGCATGCCGCCACCGATCTGCAGGCGGTGCTCGACGGCAAGGTTGATCGTCCACTCCGGCGCATACGCGAGCTCGAGTCCGGAGGCATCGATGATCATCGCCGTCTTGGTGTTCGTGGCGCCTCGGAAACGATCGTACTGTGACTCCATGTTGCCGACACCGACCATAACCCGCAGGCTGTCGGTCGCCAATGCATGAAAATCAAGCTCGAACCCTCGGGTCGAAGCCCTGGCCGCATTGGTGAATCTCACTTCCGGAAGGCCCCCCGCTCCGCAGGTGGAACAGCTCGTTCGCACCTGCAGATCCGTGTAGCTCATGTCGAAGACCGCGAAATTCACCTCGGCCCGTCGATCCATCAGGCTTGCCTTCACACCGAGCTCGTAGCTGGTGACAAACGACGGATCGGCGACCAGTGTTCCTCGCGCGTAATCGGCTACCGGGTCCCGCGAATTGTTGACCGCTGCGGATTTCACACCGCGTGCAACACTGCCATACACCATCACGTTGTCGCTAACGTTATAGCGCAGGCCAATGGACCCGGTGGGCTCATCGGTCTCCAGGTCGACCGGGGCCGCGAGCGGCTCGGTACGCGTAGGCAGCCTGAACGCCCTGCAGGTAATGGGATTGGTGGGGCAAGTGAGGGCATGGCTGACCGACTTCTTGGTCTCGGTCAGATAGCGCAGACCCGCAAAGAGCGTCAGCGCCTCACTGAAGTGGTAGTTGCCATGCACGAACGCGGACAACCCCTCGACATCAACGTCCCGGCCCTGGGTAAACTCGCCCTGTGCCGGACCGAATCTGGTACCGGGGAACGCCCTGTCGTGACCCCTGGTGAACTGATCGATGTAGTAGACGCCAGTGACGTAATCGAACGCGCTTCCGGCCGGAGACGCGATCCGCAGCTCCTGGGTGAACTGGTCAGGCTCCATGAACGTGGAGAAGGCGAAAAGGTTGAGGGGCGAAAGGTCTATATCAGTCTCGAAGAAACCCTCGTCTTCACGCCATGAGCTGATGGAGGTCAGCGTGTAGTCGTTCTCGAAGACGTACTCCACGGTAAGCGCCGTTCCAGCCAGGTCAACGGCCGATTCCTGAGGGACATTGTTGCTGACGGTGTGCTTCTTGCCGTCGAAAAAGGGATTGACGATACCGACCCCGACCCATTCCTGAAAATAGTCCTGGGTTCTGAGCCTGGAAAAGTCATGCGCCAGGTCGACGGTCATCCGATCACCCATGTAGCGCAACTGAATCCGGCCGCTGGTGTGGTCCACGCTGCCGGGATCGTCGCCCGGGCGAGTGACGTTGGTCACGAAACCGTCCTGGACCCGGTTTCCCGCGGAAATGCGGAGCGCCAGCCGGTCCTGGACAATCGGAATGTTGATCGTCCCCTTGATGTGATTGAAATCACGGCTGCCGACGTCGACGCTGACGCTGCCTTCAAACTCGTTTCCCGGTTTCTTGCTGATGATGTTGATGGCGCCGGCAATGGCGTTCTTGCCGAACAGCGTGCCCTGGGGCCCGCGCAAGACCTCGATTCGCTCGGTCTGGCCGAGATCCGCGTTGGCGGAGAACTGCTTGCCCATGTAGACGCCGTCCACATAGACATTGACGTTCTGCTCGAACCCTATCTGGGCAGGATTGACCTGGGTATAGATGCCGCGGATCGTGATATCGGCCGTTACTTCATTGATGCTGGTCCCGTAAACGAAGTTGGGTACCAGGCCCGCGATGTCTCGCAAGTTCGTGGCGCCCGTGCTCGCAATGTCGTCGTCCGTGAGGACGGACAGCGAGATGGGTACATCCTGCATGGATTCGTCGCGGCGGGTGGCCGTAACGACGATCTCTTCGAGCACTCGCGGCTCGGGTTCCGGTTCGGATCCGGGTTGCGCCACTACCGCTTGGGGAGCCCCAAGCGCGACGACCAGCGCGGCGGCTGCCAGCCGCAATACGAAGCTCCTCATGACTAATCCCCGTTTCGCCTCGAGGCGAGGTGCTACCAGCGAACTTCCTCCCGCGAGAGGACACCCCTCTCTTAGAGCAGGCTACCGTGAGGGGGCGGCGCCGGGCAAGCCTCGCGGGAAGCCCGTGCTGTCAGGTTTCCGGTGGCGTGGCGCCGGCGTTCGCGCGCCGCCGCTCCGCCCAGGCCGCCTCAACCAGCGCAATCTCCGGGATGCGCAGGTGGTCACCGGTGCGGATCGTCGGGCCCAGTTCCAGGTAGGCCTCGTTCTCCGGCGTGAACGCCGGCCACTCCGGCAAATTCCCGCCATTGGGATTCCCGGTCGCCGCGAACCGCACCCAGGTCGCGGCCAGCGTCCGTGCGAACTCCCGGTCCGCATCCGTCGGCACCGCGCGGAACCGCGCCAGGTCGTCGAACAGGTACGAGTGCGTCGCGCCGTGGAAGGCCCCGTAGGCGTCGGCCTCCGGAATCGGCGGGTGCCAGGTGAACCAGTACAGCCAGGCATCGCTCGCAAGCGGCTCCATGCCCCTTGCCCAGGCGCGCATCGGGTAGGTGAAGGTCAGGTCCGTGAACAGGAGCGCCCAGGAGCGCATCGCCTCCGCATCGGTCGCGACGGCGTAGTGCGCCTCGATCTCGTCCCGGGTCTCGGGGAGCATCGCCCCGGTGAAGTTCGCGAACCCCGATCTCCCGGCCCCAAGGAACCGGACGAAGTGCGCGATCAGCGCGTTCCCCTCGTCGTCCGTGGACCCGACCAGGGTCGGGACGTCCGCCTGCCGGCCGGCGGCGAAGATCGCGCCGATATCCGCAGGCAGCACGTCGCCGTCCACCGTGGGAAGAAACTCGTAGGTGTTGAACAGGCGGCTCGACTCCGAGGTGGCAAGGATCGCGCCGGCCGGGACCTCCCGCAGGGCCGCGAGCGACCGGTCCTGCTGCTCTCCCAGCACCGCCGACCCGAACTGCAGGCCGAGCTTCTCCGCGGACGGGGCGTAGGTGCGGTCCGCGGTCCGGTGCGACATGGGCTGGAAACCGCCGCCGCTCTGCCCGATCGCCCGGTGGAAGAGCCCCCGTGCGAGCGGGCTGGCCTGCATCGCGGAGACGCTGTAGGCGCCCGCGGACTCCCCGAAGATCGTGACGTTGCCCGGGTCGCCGCCGAAATTCGCGATGTTGTCCCGGACCCATTCGAGGGCCTGGACCTGGTCGCGGAAGCCCTGGTTGCCCGAAACGCCGTCGGGGTTCTCCGCGGTCAGCTCCGGGTGCGCGAGGAACCCGAAGCGGCCCAGGCGATAGTTGAAGGTCACGACGACGGCGCCATGCGCGGCGAGCAACCTCCCGGACTGCTCGGATCCCGCCCCGGCCTGCAGCCCGCCCCCGTGTATCCACACCATCACCGGGCGGCCCTCGTCCCGGCGGTCGGCCTCGGTCCAGACGTTCAGCGTCAGGCAGTCCTCGCTCTGCTCGGGCAGCTCCGCATCCGGTGGACGATCGTAGAACGGCACGCCGACGCGGGTGCGCTGGATGCAGATCGGACCGGGCGCGCTCGCGTCCAGCACGCCCTGCCAGGGCGTCACCGGCGCCGTCGGCGCCCAGCGCAGGTCTCCAACGGGGGCGGCGGCATAGGGGATGCCGTGGTACTGCCGGAGGGCCGCCTCCCTCCCCTGCCCCACGGTTCCCCGGACGACTCCTCCGGTCACCGCGACCTCCTGTGTCACCGGGTCGGCCATCGCCCCCGTTTCCCGTACCGCCTCTGGAGACGCAGTTCGTGGCGTTTGCTCGGAACACCCGAAGACCACTGTCGCGATCACGGCCAGCGCCGTAAACCGCGGGGGAATCTCGCGGCGATAGGTCATCGATGGGTCCTTTTCTTTTGCTTCAGCCAGATCGGTGAACTCCAGGCGCGCTCCTGGATGGTCGCGGGCACGCCCTCGGCCGGGGCGACGCCGGCGCGGATCGCGTCCCACGTGGACCAGCGACAGGTGGGGTTCTGCAACACCCTGGCGTAGTAGAACGCAGGCTTCTCCGCGGAAAACGTCGGGTCCCGCCACACGCCCCGCAGTTCCGTGGCCCCGGACGCACCGGAAGGCGTGCAGTCCTCGAGATCGACTCCCGCCCCGTTGTCGGGGCAGCGATGCGTCTCGGGATCCGGCGCCAAGCCGTCCGAACAGGCCGCGTCGAACACGCGTTCGTGCGTCTCGCCGTCCGCGAGCCAGCCCTTGACGACCTGGACGCGCTGCAGGGGCGCCTCGTTCGGATCGCGCACGGCCCAGACGAAGAACTCCGGCGTCCGGGCGGCGTTGGTCCGGAGTTCGCCGCCCATCGGCACACCGCCGGCATAGGCGCGGTCGACGGCGCCGGCGCCGTCGGCCAGATCGTCGCCGTAGCCGTAACCGGCGAAGAAGCGCACCTGGATGCGGGGCCCGGAGGTCGCGAACGCTTCCCTGCGGCGCAACGCGGCATAGATGGACGGCCTCGTGTTCTCCTCCGCCCACACGCCGGCCAGGCCGGCGGCGCTCCAGGACAGGAAGCTCGGCCCGACCGGCTCCGTGTCCTCGGGGTCGGCTGGCATGCTGCCGCGTCTCCCGGGGGTCCCGTCGTGCCTGCCGAGCTTGCCAAAGTAGCGGTCCTCGTCGACGGGGCTCGAGGCGTTATGCCCGTCGCTCGACCCGATCAGCCCGAACCGGTACGGATTGACCCCGCTCGTCGCCTCGATCGCCAGTCCGGCCCGCAACGCGTCGCGCGCGTAGGAGCCGGGAGCCCGGTCCGGCCCAGGCGGGGCCCAGACTTCGAAGCCTGCCCACTCGTCATCGGGCGACAGCGCCGGGTGCGTCTCCGACGTGCCCTTGACCTGGGTCACTTCCACGAGGGGCTCGTTGCGCAGGCGCCGGGCCGCGTAGTCCGCATCGATGGGGCGGCCCGACCAATCGGTGCGCTCGAAGGTGAGACCGGAACTCAGGTTGGAGTTGTGCGGGATCGCCAGCGCCTCGATGCCCGCCTCGCGCAGGTCGTCCATCCATCGCCACAGGTTCTCGGGATTGGGGGAGTCCACCACGCTGAACGGGAAGTGGGACACCCGGGCCCCGGCGAAGATCACGTTGCGGTGCAGGGTGATCCGCTGGGGCGAGGAGGTGTACTCGTAGGCGATGAAAGTCGTGAAGGCGCCCGGCTCGTTGTGGCGCTCTGCCGCGTCGACCGTGCGCTGCCAGGCGGAGTCCATGACCCGGGCCGCGTCGAATCCCCGGATGCGCCGGCCGCTCATGACGGCTGCCGGGATGGACGCTCCATCGAGGACCGGGTTCAAGGGATTCGAGTTGGCGATCAACTCCTGTGCCAGCGGGTGCCGTTGCAGGGGGTCGTCCGGGTCGTGCAACGCGCCCATGGCGCCGAGGTACACGGCGTGATCGGTGACGGCGTAGAAGTCGAGGGCCCCGCCGCGCAACTGCACCGCGTAGCCGAGCGGATGCTCGATGGCTTCCCCGCGGGCGTACCGGTAGGCGTCGTCCGGGGTCGCCCGCACGCCGAAGCTGTAGGCATCGAAGGAGTTGACGGTGTGGACGTGCAGGTCGCCGAACAGCGCGAGGCGCGCGTGCGGTTCCGCGTCGGCGGCCGTCGCAAAGAGGCCGACGGCGAGGAGGACGACGCAGGACGCCGCCCTGCCGGTCTGATGGCACCTGGCGTCCATGTCACGGCCCCGGGGCAAGGTCACGTGGCCCAAGGCTACCGCTTTCCGCCCGGCTTCGCGCACGCGAAGGCGCCGCCGCGGGCGAGTCAGCCTTCGCGGGCAGCCATCACCACGCGGACCCGGTAGCGGTCGCAGGCCTTCTCGTAGGCACGCTGCGAGACTCGCCCGTCCCGGACCATCGCGCACAGCTCCGTGAGCCGGCGTTCGACCTCCGCCGCCCGCAGGTCGCGTGCCGAGTCGGGGGCCCCGGCGCCGCGCAGCGGTCCCCGGTCGCGGAAGCCGTAGCTGGCTTCCCGGAAGGCGGTCCGCCGGTTCAGGTTCCGCACGAGGACATACAACAGCTCGACGACCAGAAGCCCCGCGGTGGCCGCGGCGGCCCAGGGCCAGCCCGCGAGCAGGAACGCCTGCACGGCGAGTGCGACGTTCGGCAGTTGCGTCAGCCCGGTAAAGATGCGGAGCATGCGTTTCTGGTAATCCCGGGTGTCCGGGGCCGCACCCTGATCGCCAGTCAGCGCCAGGCCGATGCGGTCCGCCTCGCTGGCGATGTGCCGCAAACCCTGACCGGCCAGGACAAAGAACACGGCGAGCAGGGCGGGGCGCCAGCCGGACAGCGCCAGGGTCAGCCCGAGCAGCAGCACATAGCCGGCGGCGATGCCGACGAACAGCGCGCCCTTGGCCAGCCGGTGCAGGCGGACGCGCGCGGCGGCGTCCGCCGAGGGGCCGTCCATCACGGGCCGCCGCGGGCCATCAGGACGGCCACGCGATGCGCGGCCCCGTCCGACGGGTATTGGATGACCACATCCTGCCGTCCGTCCCGGTCGAGATCGGCGAGCATCGCGGTGCGCTCGTCCCGGGGCGCCTGGACCGCCACCTGGACCGGGTCGGCCGCCAGCAGTTCGGGGCCGGGAACGCCAATGAACACGGACAGCCGGTCCCAGCGCTCGGCCGCGAGCAGGTCCACGCGCCCGTCGCCGGTCACGTCGCCGATCAGCACGGTGGGAAAGAGGACGCCGCGGCGATCGAACGGCGCGAACGGGGTGCGTACGCGGCGGACCAGGTCCGGTCGACGCGGGTAGTCACCGTCGCGCTGACGGTAGAGGGCGAGGTCCATGGTGACGGACTTGCCGGCCATGGCACGCACCATCCCGCCGAGGCCCGTGTCCACGGACGCCAGGCCGAAATCCGTCGCGCCGTCACCGTCCACGTCGAGATAGCGCTGGGTGGCGTATCCCGACGCCATCCCGGCCGCGGGTCCGGGGGTCTCCAGGGTCGTGTCCGGCGTCGGCCGGAAGGCGGTGCCGCCGGGCGTCGGCCGACCGAAGTGGATGTCGAACCGGCCGCGCGCGCTGAACAGACGCCGGCCGGCGACGGTCAGGGTAACGAGGTCGGACAGGCCGTCGGCGTTCAGGTCGCGGAAACCATGGAGCACGGTGTACTCGAAGCGCCCGCCGAGGCCGAGCAGCAGGGACGGCACACCGACACCGTCGAACTGGAAGGCGAGCGCGTACGCGCCGTCGAAATCGAAGGGGATGTCGACCTCGAACGTCTCCGGAGCCGCGAGGAAGCCACCCGCGGCGTCCTGGCGATGCACCTCGAAGCGCTCGCCGTTCCAGAACACCAGATCGCCGCGTCCGTCGCGGTCGTAGTCCATGCCGTGCACGCGTCCGAGGTACCACGGGACGTGCTCCGACGTGATGCCGGCCTCGCCGTACGTCCTGGGTTCGCCGTAAGGGTGCTCGTTCAGGTGGGGTTCGGGAGGACCCAGCAGCACGGCGTCGGAGAAGGACCCGTCCGGCGCCTGCAACGCGATCCAGAACCCGCCCGTGTCGGGCACGACGAGGTCGTCGCGGTCGTCGCCGTTGAGGTCGCGCGTCACGTCCACCCGGGGCACCGCCCCGGCGTCCGGCGGGGCGCGATAGGCGGTCCCCACCGTGCTGGCGCAGCACTCGCGGGCCGTGGCCGCGTCGAACAGCGTGATGCGGCCGCGCCGGTAGAGGACCGGATGGTCCCTGCCGTCCACGTTCGCGATGTCGACGAACAGCACGCCCTCGTCCAGCGTCGTTTCCAGTACGACGGGCCAGGCGCCCGCCTCCAGCCGGTGGATCGTGAGTCGGGTTTCCCCGCCGACGGCCCCTTCGACAACGGCGAGTTCGGGGTGCTCGGTGGTGGTGAACGAACCGGGCAGCACCGTCTGGTACGGGGCCGCGCCCGTGTCGATCTCGTGGATCTCGAACAGCTCCGCCGGCTCCGCGGCGGCGGTCCAGGCAGAACCGAAAGCGAGGGTCCATGCCGCGGACCATACCGTCCGGGTGCGCAGGTTCATGTCGTTCCCCCTCTGGGATCCCACGCAATCGACCTTCCCGGAACGGACTGTAATTTGCAACCTTCATCGATAAAGTACCACTATCCGGAAACGTCGGTACCGCATAGAGATACTTCATGGCTCAATCCCAACGCATCGTCGATGCGCTGAAACGCGCGCTGAAGGCGCACGGCGTATCCTACGCCCAGGTGGCGCGCCGCCTCGAACTCTCCGAGAGCAGCGTCAAGCGGCTGTTCTCCACCGGGGGCTTCTCCCTGGCCCGCCTGGAAGCCGTGTGCGACCTGGTGGGGCTCGATCTCCTCGAACTCGCACGGCAGGCGGATGCCCAGCGGTTCCGCGTGCCCGCCCTCACGGTGGACCAGGAGCGGGAATTCGTGGGCGATCCCGCCCTGCTCCTCGTCGCGGTGTGCGCACTGAACCGCTGGCCATTCGAGCGCATCCTCGACCGGTACCGTTTCACGGAGCCTCGCCTCGTGGGGCTCCTGGCGCGCCTCGACCGCATGGGCCTGATCGAGTTGCTGCCGGGGAACCGCATCCGGCTGCGCATCGCGCGCAACTTCGCCTGGCTCCCGGACGGCCCGATTCACCGCTTCTTCGTGGACCGCCTGCAGAGCGAGTTCCTGACGGGCGCGTTCCAGCCGGAACGGGACGCGCACCGCGTCGCCTGGGGCATGCTGTCCGCCGAGTCCGCGTCCGCCCTGCGCGGGCGGATCGCCGAGCTGACGGATGCGTTCGACGAATTGACCAGGGGCGACGAGGTCCGCGCCGACAGCTCGGCACGCGGCACCTGCCTGCTCGTCGCGCTACGCCAGTGGGAGCCTTCGCCGTTCCGGGCGATGCGGCGCGCGGGGGAAGCGGGACCTTAGGCTCCGCACGCTATCTCGAGGACCAGGACTCAACCACCCTGTGGCCACGCCCCTCCATGCAGTTGATGACGATGGCCTTGCGTTGGCGGACCGTGTCGACCGCGGCCGTGCCGCCGCCGATGGCGGCACCGGCCACGGTGCCCTCGACCCCGTCGACCACCGCGCCAACGGCACCGCCGATCGCCGCCTGCATCTGCACGTCCGGGTTGAGGTAGCTGCGTTGTCTCGCGACCTCCTGGCACGCCGCCAGGTCCGCCTCGTACTTCCGCGGATCGCCGCCGTCGACGATGGGTCGGTGTTTCGCGCCGGTCGCGAAGCAGCCACCGAGTACTACCGCGGCTGCCACAACAACCGACGCACGGATGACGTGGTGCATGCCTGTCTCCTCGTTTGCAGGACGGCTGCAAGGTACGCGCCGCGGCATGAACCGGGGCTGAACGCAGGATCCCGGCGAGACCAGGCTTGCCACGCTTGCCACCGCTTCGCGACGGGATGTAGGCTCATACATGGAGAGCGTGTGGTCGTCCCGACCGCGCGGCAAGTAGGAATTCGGGTTCGGCGAGCGTCCTCGCCGCATCGGTCCGCACCGAACGAGCGTGCCGCCGGCCCCGAATATCAGAAAGGAGACGTCAACCAATGGACCTTCGAAAACCAGTCGCCCTGGCGACGGGCATGCTCGTGGCGCTGGCGCCGCCAGCCTGGGCGCAGGACGAGAGCGAGACGCAGGGCGAAGCCGTCATCGAGGAGATCGTCGTCACGGCGACACACCGCGAGACGCGCCTGATGGACACGCCGATGGGAATCGGCGCCGTCACGGACGAAGTGATCGAGGAGATCGGCGCCCAGGAGATGGGCGAGGTGTTCCGCATGGTCTCCGGACTCAACATGGGCGGCGAGGGCGCGGCGCAGACGCGCTACACCGTCCGAGGGGTCACCTCGCAGCAGACGAACAGCGTCCGCGACACCGCCGGCGCCATGGTCGCCGTCTACCTCGACGGCGCCTCGCTCACGTCGGCGCTCGGGCCCGCGCGCCAGATCACCGGCAACCTGTTCGACATCGAGCGGGTCGAAGTGCTGAAGGGCCCGCAGGGCACCCTGTTCGGGGAGAGCGCCCAGGGCGGCGCGGTCCGTTACATCTACAAGTCGCCCGTCGCCAACGAGTGGGACGCGGCGTTCCGCGTCGGCGCCTACACGATGAAATGGGCGGACGACAACTCGCACGACTACAACGGCATGCTGAACATCCCCATCCTCGAGGACCGGCTGGCCGCCCGGGTCGTGCTGTTCGAGACCGACCGCGCCGGCTACATCGACCAGCTCTCGGGCTGCGTACCCCAGGTCAACGACACCGGCTATCCGATCGCGCGGCCGATCTGCACGGGCGTCAACGAGGACGTCAACTCCACCTCCAACACCGGCGGACGGCTCGCCATCAAGTACTACGCGGACCGCTGGACGGCCGAGCTGGCGCGCTACTGGGTGTCCCAGGAAGGGGACGGGACGGCCTACACGATCGCCGGCAACCGCGGCGACCGGGACCTGATCGCCGACGACCCGTACGTCACCAACGCCCGGGAGTTCCGCGGGCTGAACGGGGACGGCTGGGACGACTTCGAGGTGATGCGCGCCACGGTCGAAGTCGGTTTCAGCTTCGCGGACCTCACCTTTACCGCGACCGACACGGACCGCGACAGCCTCACCTTCCGCGAACTCGCCGACCCCGTGGTCCGGGGCATCGACTGGATCACCGCGTTCGGGGGCAACACCAGCGGCCGCTGCCTGCTGGAGGTGCCGAACCCCGACGTGAACTGCCCGATCCCGCTCGACGCCATGAACATGCACAGCTACGGCTGGGACGGCTGGACCGACGTGCAGCGCCAGACCTACGAGATCAGGCTGGTCTCGAACCAACCCGGGCGGCTGCGCTGGACGGCCGGCGCCTACCGCAAGGAGTCGGAGGACTGGTCGTGGAGCGGCGTGCTGTACTCGATGAACCCGGACCGCGCGATCTACGACGACATCTTCTTCTTCAACTCGCCCGAGACCTCGCACCAGACGGACTTCGAGGAGACTTCGGTGTTCGGCGAGGTGAGCTACGACCTGACCGACGAGATCGAGCTGACCCTCGGGGCGCGTTCCGCGTCGCTGACCCAGGACTTCTTCATCGGCGTCAAGGGCGAGCAGATCTACCGGGACAGCGTGCGCGTCGGCAACTGGGACTCGCCGCAGTCCTTCGAGCGCTACCGCGGCTACGTCGGCGAGCAGAACGGCACCACGGACAACGACGTCATAAGCCCGCGTTTCGTGGCCACGTGGCGGCCGGGCGACCGCGACCTGATGGCCTATTTCAGCTACGCCGAAGGCTACCGGCCGGGCGGCCAGAACCGCGGCGTGCTGCTGGACGCGCGGTACATCGAGCGCGACGCCGACGCCGCCGAGGCGACCGGCTCCCTGCCGGCGGAGGAGATCGCGGCGCGGCGCGCCGAGGCACAGGCCCTGCGGACGGTGGTGTTCTTCGACGGCGACACGGTCGTGAACTACGAACTCGGCAGCAAGTTCACGGTGATGGACGGGCGGGCCTCGGTCCAGGCCGCCGTCTACTACACCGACTGGCAGGACGTCATCCAGCGCTCCGAACGGCCGCTGCCCAACGGCAACATCGTCGGCTTCAACGCGAACGAGGGGGCCGCGGAGATCTGGGGGCTGGACCTCGACTTCAACATCGCCCTGACCGAGCGCCTGCGCGCGTCGCTGATCGCCGCCTTCGTCGAGACGGAACTCACCGAGGCGGCGCAGAACGAGGGCAAGGAGCTGATCTTCTCGTCGCCCTTCAGCGCGACGCTGAACCTCGACTACGAGTGGCCGCTGACCAGCACCCTGATCGCCAACTTCCACATCGACGTGTCGAACTTCGACGAGCGCTGGTTCAACACCGACAACACGATCGCCCTGCCGGACTACACGATCGTCAACGCCCGGGTCACCCTGCGCGACGTTTCGGACCAGTGGGCCGTGGTGCTCTGGGCCAAGAACCTGGGTGACGAGCGCATCGTGCGCGACCGGTACAGCGACCTCACCTCGGGTAGCGAGAACCCCTGGCTCGGCGACCTGCGCGGCAGCTACCAGTATCTCGATCCGCCGGAAGCGATCGGGCTCGAGTTCCGCTGGAACCTGAGGTAACGAGCAACTTGCCGGTCCGACAAAGGCCGACCCCGCGCGGGGCGGCCTTTGTCTTGCTGGCACGGACCCACTGCCTGGCAGGCCTGCTGGTCGCCACCGCATGCGGTGGCGGCGGCGGAGGTGGTGGTGGAGGCGGCGCCGCGCCGCCGACCCCCAGCCCTCCTCCCGACGACAGCCGGACGACCCTCCGTTTCACCGAACGGGCCGCCGACGCCGGCCTGGCCCGTCCCTGGGGCTACACCGACGCCCATCTCAGCGACGCCGAGTTCATGGCGAGCGGCCTTGCGGCCGTGGACTACGACGGCGACGGCGACGTGGATCTCTACGTCGCGGGCGGCGACTCGACATCCAACCGGCTGTTCCGAAACACCGGAGACGGGACGTTCGTCGACGTTTCCGCCGAGACCGGACTCGACCTCGTCCACAAGGGCAGCGGTCCCACCTTCGCCGACATCGACGGCGACGGCGATCTCGACCTGTTCGTCGGCGCCGTCGACGGCGACCCGCACTACCTGATGGAGAACCGCGGCGGCACGTTCGTCGACGTGACGGCGGAGTCCGGCCTCGACATCGCGGCGCCCAACACGTTCTCCGCGGCGTTCGCCGACTACGACGAGGACGGCGACCTGGACCTCGCCCTCGCGCATTGGGGCAACCCCGAGCAGGCGGATACGGAGACGCTGTGGCGCAACGCCGGAGACGGGACGTTCGAGAGCTACAGCGTCCAGTCGCGCATCGCCGAGACGCTGGTCGACTCCTCCGACCCGCAGGAGCTCCAGATACGCGCGCCAGCCTTCCGGAGGGACAACTCGTTCACGCCGAACTTTGCCGATATCGACGCGGACGGCGACCTGGACCTCTTGATGGCGTCGGACTTCCGCACCAGCCAGGTGTTCGCCAACACGGGCGACGGCCGCTTCCGGCTCACCACGGACCGCGAGGTCATCAAGGACCAGGCGGGCATGGGGGCGGCGGTGGTCGACTACGACAACGACGGCGACCTCGACTGGTTCGTCACGTCGATCTACAAGGTCGCCGACGACGATACCGCCGGCTACGGCAACCGGCTGTACGCCAACGACGGCCGCGGCGCCTTCGCCGACGTGACGGACACGGCCGGCGTCGCCAACGGCGGCTGGGGCTGGGGGGCGTGCTCCGCCGACTTCGACAACGACGGCCACCAGGACCTCTTCCACGTCAACGGCTGGCGCGAGGAGAGCGACATCCCGGACAACGACTACGTCCGGGACCGGGTCCGTCTGTTCCGGTCGAACGGAGACGGTACTTTCGTCGACGAGGCCGAGGCGTCGGGGTTGGCCGACCGGGGCCAGGGGCGCGGCGTCGCCTGCTTCGACGGCGACCGGGACGGCGACATCGACATCGCCGTCACCAACAACGGCGACGACCCGATCGTGTTCTACCGCAACGACTCGGAGCACTCGAACCGGTACCTGGGCGTCCGGCTCGAGGGCTTCGGCATCGGCGCGCGGGTGACCGTCGCCGCGGGCAGCCTTACCCAGGTGCAGGAGATGCGCGCGGGGAACAACTTCGTGTCGCAGAACCCCCTGGAACTGCACTTCGGGCTCGGGGAGGCGGACACCGCGGACGTCACGGTGGACTGGCTGGACGGCTCGCGGACGACGCGGTCCGGCGTCGCCGTCGACCAACTCCTGACCGTATCGGCAACCGAAGCGCCCGAGGGACTGCGCCTCATCGTCGATTCGGGCGACGGCAGCGGCTTCTACGGACCCGGCGACGAGATTCCCGTCGCTGCCGCCCCGGCGCAACACGGTTACTTCTTCTCGCACTGGAGCAGCACCGACGGGAGCTTCGCCGACCCGTCGGCGCCGGAGACCACCTTCACGATGCCCGACGGCAACGCGGTGGTCACCGCCCACTACGTTCCGGGCGTCGCGCCGGACGCCGACGTTTCCGTCGCCCGCCGCTGGATGGAGGTGCTCCTCGAGTCCATCCGCAACGACTACGCCCGCCCGACCGTGCACGCGCGCAACCTGTTTCACGTGTCCGCCGCGATGTACGACGCCTGGACGGCGTTCGGCGAAGTCGAGGCGCCGTGGCTGCTGGGGCGGGAACGCACCGGAACGCGCTGCGCGTTCGGAACGGCCCCGACTTCCACCGACATCGCGGCCGACCGGACCGCCGCGATGAGCCACGCCGCCTACGGCCTGATCCGCCACCGCTTCGCGGAATCCCCCGGACACACCTTGGTCCGGCGCAACGCCGACGCGCTGATGGGTCAGCTCGGCTTCGACGCTGCATTCGAGTCGACCGACTATCGCGCGGCGGACCGGGCGGCGGCCGCCCTCGGCAACCACGTCGCGGACTGTTACATCGCCTTCGGGCTGGCCGATGGCGCCAACGAGGCGAACGCCTACGCGAACCGATTCTACGAGCCGGTCAACCCGCCGCTCGCGCCGTCTCAACCCGGCAATCCCGGCATCGTGGACCGCAACCGCTGGCAGCCGCTGTCCCTTGAGGTGGCCATCGACCAGGCGGGCAACGTCGTCGACTCCGAGCCCGAGTTCATCGGACCCGAGTGGGGCGGCGTCGTGCCGTTCGCGCTCTCCGACTCCGACCTCACGGTGCATGTGCGGGACGGTTTCGACCACCGCGTGCACCACGACCCCGGCCCGCCGCCGGCCTTCGACGGCGCGCTCTCCGCGCAGTACCAGTGGAACTTCGCACTAGTCGCCGCATGGGCGTCGCACCTGTCGCCGGACGACGGCGTCACGATGGACATCTCGCCGGCCGGCATCGGCAACCTCGAGGACGCCGACTACCCGACGCAGTTCGAGCACTTCGACACGTTCTACGATCTCAGGGACGGCGGGGGCCCGGGCCAGGGCCACCACATCAACCCGGCCACCGGTGCGGCCTACGAGCCCCAGGTCGTGCCGCGCGGCGACTACACGCGCGTCCTCGCGGAGTTCTGGGCGGACGGCCCCGATTCGGAGACGCCGCCCGGCCACTGGTTCGTGATCGCCAACGAGGTCGCCGACCATCCCGCGCTGCGGCGCCTCTACCGCGGCGGCGGCCCCGTGCTCGACAGGCTCGAATGGGACGCGAAGCTCTACTTCGCGCTCGGCGGCGCGATGCACGATGCCGCGGTGACGGCATGGGGCATCAAGGGCTGGTACGACTACATCCGCCCGATTTCCGCGATCCGCGCGATGGCGGACCTGGGCCAGAGCAGCGATCCCGCGTTACCCTCCCACGATGTCGACGGCATTCCCCTCATCGACGGACGGATCGAGATCGTGGGCGAGGACGACGCGCTCGCCGGAGACGACGGCGCGCACGTCGGCAAGATCAAGCTCTACTCCTGGCGCGGCCACGAGTTCATCGACGATCCGGAGACGCAGGTTGCCGGCGTCGGCTGGATCCTCGCCGAGCGGTGGTGGCCCTACCAGCGGCCGACCTTCGTGACGCCGCCGTTCGCCGGCTACGTGTCCGGTCACTCCACCTACTCGCGCGCGGCGGCCGAAGTCCTGACGGCGTTCACCGGGGACGCGTACTTCCCGGGCGGCATGAGCAGCTTCCCCATCGACCGCAACGCGTTCCTCGTGTTCGAGGAAGGTCCCTCGGTCGACATGCGGCTCGAGTGGGCGCGCTACCGGGACGCGGCGGATCAGTGCAGCCTCTCGCGGATCTGGGGCGGCATCCATCCTCCCGCCGACGACCTCCCCGGCCGGCGCATCGGCAGGGAAGTCGGCCTGGACGCCTTCGAGCTGGCCGACCGCCACTTCCGCGGCGCCGTCGACTGAGTCCGCTTCCCATGGAGCCCACGCCCAGGACCTTCCCGTTTGGCGCAGCCATGCGCGACTTCATCCGCCTCGAGTCCGCCGGCGGCATCCTCCTCCTTGCCGGCGCGGCCGTCGCCATGGTGGCGGCCAACACGCCGCTGGCGACTCTGTACGCCGTCCTCCTCGACACGCCGGTGGCCGTGCAGGTTGGCGCACTGACCATCGCGAAGCCGCTGCTGCTGTGGGTGAACGACGGCCTCATGGCGGTCTTCTTCTTCCTGATCGGCCTGGAGGTCAAGCGGGAGATTCTCGAGGGCGAGCTGTCGTCACCGGCCCAGGTCGCGCTGCCCGGCCTCGGAGCCCTCGGGGGCATGGTCGTGCCCGCGGGTATCTACGTCGCAGTGACTTGGGGCGACCCGGTCGCGCTCGACGGCTGGGCCATCCCGGTCGCGACCGACGTGGCTTTCGCCCTCGCGCTGCTCATGGCCTTCGGGCGCCGGGTGCCGACGGCCCTGAAGGTCTTCCTGCTGACGCTCGCGATCTTCGACGACCTGGCGGCCATCGCGATCATCGCGGTCTTCTACTCCGGCGACCTGTCGTGGGCCGCGATGCTCGCGGGCGCCGTCGCCCTCGCGGGTGCGGTCGTCCTCAATCGCCTGGGCGTGGTCCGCGTGACCGCCTACGTGTTCCTCGGCATCGTCCTCTGGATCGCGGTGCTCAAGTCCGGCGTGCACGCCACGCTCGCCGGGGTGCTCCTCGCCTTCTGCATCCCGATGCGCGCACCGGACGGCAGCTCGCCCCTCCGGGGACTGGAGAAGGACCTCCACGGACCGGTGGCCTTCGCGATCCTGCCGCTGTTCGCGTTCGCCAACGCCGGGTTGTCGTTCACCGGGCTTGGCGCCGACGATTTCCTGCACCCGGTGACCCTCGGCATCGTCGGCGGCCTCCTCCTCGGCAAACCCGCGGGCATCGTCGTCTTCGTCGGGCTCGCGGTCGCGCTGCGGCTGGCGTCCCTGCCTCCGGGGGTCACCTGGGGGCAGATCGCGGGGGTCGGGTGCGCATGCGGCATCGGCTTCACGATGAGCCTGTTCGTCGCGGGACTGGCCTTCGAGCACGGCAGCGAAGCCTACTTCGCGAGCGACCGGCTCGGCATCGTGATCGGCTCGCTGGGCTCCGCGGCCCTGGCGTGGCTCGTGTTGCGCGCGAGCCTGCGCAACGCGGGGGACGTCGACTGACGGGCACGCCGACGCGGAGGTCAATCTCGCCATCTACCGGCCAGATCCGCCTTCCCGTCCCGCACCCGCCAGCCGCAGAGCCCGGACAACCGGGACGTCTCTCGCTGGCACGGTTCTTGATTGCTCTCCTGCCAACACGAGATCCACGAGGATTCCCGATGCCATCGAACCGAACCGGCCGGCGTGGAAGGCCGGTCATGGCCGCCGCGCTTGGCGCCGCGTTGCTCGGGGCGGCCGTGCACGCGGACACCGAGACGCGGTCGTTCGACGTCTCCCCCGGTGACCGCCTGGTGCTCGACACCGAATGGGGCGAGGTCCACGTGGCGACCCACGACGGCGACACCGTCGAGCTGGTCGTCGAGCAGGCCGAGGCGATCGACCTCGCCTGCGAGCAGCAGGACGGCACGCTGACCATCCGCGGCACACGCAAGGACGGGGGCGTCGTACGCTGGTTCCTCGACTGGGGCGACCGCCCCACGTTTCGCCTGACCGTGCCGCACCGCCACGACCTCTCGCTGCGCGCGGCCGGCGGCGACATCGCCGTCGACGACCTCGACGGCGAGCTGTCGGCCCGCACGTCCGGTGGGTCCGTCGCCATAGAGGAGGTCACGGGGTCGCTCGAGGTCGAGACTTCCGGCGGGGCCATCCGGGCCGCCTCCGCCGGAGGAGCCGTCACCGCGACCACCTCGGGGGGCGCGATCGCGCTGGGACCGGCGGCCGGCGACGTCGACGCCCGCACGTCCGGGGGCAGCATCCGCATCGAGGAAGCCGCGGGGCGCGTCGCCGCCCGCACGTCGGGCGGCTCCATCGCCGTCAGCGCCGCCGGACCCATCGAAGCCCGGACGTCCGGAGGCTCCATCCGCGCCACGTTCCGGCAGCAGCCGGACGGCGACTCGGACCTCCGCACTTCCGGGGGCGACATCGAAGTGCTCCTGCCCCCGGGCGTCGCCGTCGACATCGACGCGAAGACCTCCGGCGGCCGCGTCGTCGCCGACGTTCCGGTAACGGTGGAGGGCACACTGGAGAGAGCGGCGCTACGCGGCGCTATCGGCGGAGGCGGACCGCAACTTCGGCTGCGCACCTCGGGCGGCTCGATCGTGCTCGAGCCGCTGTAGAGCGCATCTGCCGCTCTGGAGGGAGTCATCGCGGAGGACGGCGAGCTACGGCCGGCTCGTTTGGCCCCTGCAATCGCGCGTGGCGTTCGAGGCGAGCAACTCACCAAGATCTCCTCGCAGGAGGCCGACGACAGCGGACGCAAGCACCTCGTCCACGTGCGCGGCGACGAATCTCCGAATCTCTGGAGGCAGCTCGTCTTGTCAGCTTGCCAGTCTACACGGCGCCAGCGTCCCGAAAGCCGGCGATGTCCGCGTCCGAGTATCCCAGGCTGCGGAGAATCGCGTCGCTGTGGGCCCCGAGTTCCGGCGGCGATGCCCCCGGTTCGAGCGGCGTGTCGCTCATGCGGATCGGAGTCCCCACGACCCGCCGTTCCCGCCCTTCGTCGTCGCGCACCGTGGCGAAATAGCCGTTTTCCCAGGTTCCCCGATCCGCGACCACCTCCCGATAGTCCCGGACGGGCGCATGGCGCACGCCGGCCTCCCGCAGGCGCTCGCACCACTCGGCCGTGCTACGGGTGCGGAAGGCGTCCTCCAGGATCCCGGCGAACCACGCCAGATCCTCCGGCGCCATGAAGAGCGACTGCAGACGCTCGTCCACTGCAAGTTCCGGTCGCCCGAGGGCGACGAGGAAGCCGTCCATCGCCTCCGCGGGCACGCCGATGAGGCCGAGCCAGCCGTCCGCCGTCTCGAAGATGCGGTACGAGGCGGCCTTGAGCAAGGGATGTCCGTAGTTCGAACGGCCCGGTACCTGGTCCGTCAGCAGGAAGTGGGTGTACTCCGCCGCCTGCGCCCAGATCTGGCCGCCTAGCAGGGACACCTCCACGCGCTGGCCCCGCCCGGTCCGCTCCCGCGCGTGCAATGCCGCGAGCACGCCCGCCACCATGTTCAGCGACCCGATGTGGTCCGCGATCGTCGCGCCTACCGGAGACGGCGGGTCTGCGTCGCGCCCCGTCGTACTGACCAGTCCCCCCGCTGCCTGGCCCGCGAGGTCGGCCCCTTCGAGTTCGGCGTCCGGCCCCGCCGGTCCGAACGTGCTGCCTCCCGCCCAGACGATGCGCGGGTTGTGTTCCGCGAGGTCCTCGAACCCGAGTCCCCACGACTCCATCGTGCCGGGCTTGAAGTTGCTGACCACCATGTCCGCCGTTTCCGCAAGCCGGCGGAAGATCGCGGCGCCCGCCGGCGTGCGCATGTCGAGCGTCAGGCTGCGCTTGCCGCGGTTGCAGGCCGTGAAGTACGCGCTCCGGAAGTCCTCCAGGGAGAGGGGGATGAAGCGCGCCTGGTCGCCGAATTCCGGCAACTCGACCTTGATGACGTCCGCGCCCATGTCGGAGAGCAGCGCCGCCGCCTGCGGCGCCTGGACGAGCAGGCCGACATCCAGCACGCGAATGCCTTGCAACGGACCGGGCATGAGGTTCTCCCGAGCACTGCCGAGCCGCGGAGACTACGGGAGCGAGCCCGCGCGGTCCACCTGCAGGGTCGTTCCGGACCGGGCGCTACCGGGCCGACCGCAGCGGCGGAGCGGTGTCCGTGTCGGTGGAGCGGAAGGGGTTGACGTCGATGCCGCCCCGGCGCAGGAAACACCCCTGCACGTTCAGCCGCTCGCAGGAGCACCGGGTCATCAGATCCGTGAAGACCTGCTCCACGACGGTCTCGTGAAAGGCCGCGTGGCGCCGGTAGGAGACGAGGTAACGCAACAGCGCGTCCCGGTCGAGGCGGGGACCGCTGTACTCCACGAACAACGATCCCCAGTCGGGTTGACCCGTGATCGGACAGACGGACGCGAAAAGGTGCGTGTAGAGCCGTTCGCCGGCGCGATCCCCGCCGGCGGCAAGCAACGACGGGTCCCTTTCATAGACATCGACCGCAACGTCGAGGTCGTCCAGGGAGCATCCCGGCGACGCGTCCGAAGCCGACCCGGACTCCCCCAGGCCGAGCGGAGTTACCGCCACCCCGGCACGGCAGATCCCGCCGAGGTCCGCGGCGACGGTCTTCAACACGTCCAAGCCCTCGGCAACACACTCTTGTGCGAACGCGTTCAGGTAAAGCTTGAGGGACTTGCTCTCCACCGTCGCGGGCGACGTACAAGGAATACGGATACGTAACGGGGACACCACGGGCCGTCCGCGCGCGTTCAACCAGGACACTTCGTGGCAGCGCCACACGTCCTCTCCGCGGAACCGGGATGCCTCGAGCCCGGCGGCGCGGCGCTGCGCCGCCCGCTCGATCGGCTGGAGCAAGTCCGGCGTATAACGGTTGGGGGACGATACTTCCCGACCGAGCACCGGACCGTGGCGTTCGCTCATCGTCGCCTCCATCCCGGACCGCGATCGTGCCGCAGGCTATCCAGCGCCCGCAGCGTCACCTCGCCCCGTTTCAATATGCCTGCCCAGCGGTCGGCAAGGCGCGTAGGCTCCGGCATTCGATAGGCCGTGGCAGTGTGCATTGTTAGGTGTGCCGACTGGCAAAAGTCAACGCGATGCCCAGGGCTGGCATACATCGGTTTCACGTTGCTGCGGGTACGCACGACCGTGCCCACCCGCTCGCCGCGGTGCATCAGCGGCACGGCCGCTCCCCGATCCGGGGGTACGGCCGCGTGCTCTCCGACGAGCAGCGACTTGGCCGCCCCCACGCAGGGCATGTCGGCTATAACGCCGAGATGCGAGGCCAGGCCGAAACGCCGGGGATGCGCCACGCCCTGACCGTCGCACATGAGCACATCCACGTCGTGCCGCACCTTGCGCAGCACGCGCAGCAGCACCGGGGTCTCCCGGAAGGAGAGCAGACCCGGCACGTAGGGAAACGTGAGCCGGGCCGTCGCGCCGCGCACCTCCAGGACCTGCTGCGACTCGATGTCCCACACCACGCCAACCGCCAGGGCCCGGTCACCGTCGAAGGCGCAGTCAAGACCGAGAACGCGCCGCGCGGGAGGCGCCGGAGACAGCGACACGCGCGCGGCGAGGGTGCCCTGGATGCGGACCGCCTCGCGGGGCGACACGCGCCAGCGATGTGGCGTACGCCGCACGTTCATGCCCGGGGCCTTGCCGGCGACGACCGCGCTTTGAGTTCCGCGGGGGTTTGCGGCAGAATCCCGACCTCAGAGCGGGAATAGCTCAGTGGTAGAGCACAACCTTGCCAAGGTTGGGGTCGCGGGTTCAACCCCCGTTTCCCGCTCCAGTCTCCGACCGTCGGTCGAACCGTCCGTCTGCCGCCTTTAAACCTGCCTCCAGAGCCCCCTCCGGCTCCCTCCAGAGAGAGGCGGAGCCGCCCGGAGCGCGTCAGGCAGGCTTGCTGTACTTCCCGTCCCCGTGGGCGACCGCCCCGGACTTCTTCAGGTTCGCGAGGGCATTGCTTACCGACTGCTCGACCGACTTGTCGCCTTTCACGTTCAACTGCTCGATGATGCCGGCGCGGCCTATACCCTCGCTGCCGGCCGCCTCGATGACGGACATGATCGCGGCCCGCCGGGACGTCCTGCGACGGCGGCGAGCCTTGGGCGCGGGAGCGGGTTCCGGGGCGGGCTCGGGAGCGGGCTCCGCAGCGGCTTCCGACGGCGCGGGCTCTTCCGCGGCCGCCGACTCTTCCGCCGACGCGGAAACGTACTTGCCGTCCTGGTGAGCCACCTCGCCGGATTTCTTCAAGGCCGCGAGCGCGTTGCTTACCGATTGCTCGGCCGACTTGTCCCCCTTCACGTCCAGCGTACGGATGATGTCCGCACGGCCGGCCCCGGCGGCGCCGAACGAAGCAATCGCGGCCACGATCTCGGCGCGGCGCGACACCCGGCGGCGCCGGCGTGTTCTCTTCGCGGGCGCAGGGGCCTCCGCCTTGCGCGCCCGGCGCTTGCGCGGGGCGGGAGCGGCGGTGGCGGATTCGTACGCTTCTATGGCCGCCAACTCACCATCTATGCCTTTCATCTCCGCGGCGAGCGCACTCAACTCCGACTCGAGCGACGCCATGCGCTTCCCGGCGTCCCGCCGCTGCTGCGACAGACGTTTCTTCTCCTCGGCAACCTGCGTTCTGAAGTCCATCGTGACTACGGTTTCCAATAGAAGGGGTCGGACAAATCATCCCAGAAGGTAAGGACGAAGGCAATCCACTGAGCCCGGACATCCACAAGGAGTGTTATATCGGATCGCCGCCGGCCGGTTTCGCGAGGCGGGCGGGGCCTGGCGCGAGCAAGGTATGCCCGACGTCCGTCGTCGCCGCGCCAAGCTTCGGGCAAGCGCAGCCAAGCCAGTCGCGAGGGGGCAGGGAACGCCGGATCCCCCGGCGCCGGCGCGCCGTCGTCCGGCCCCTACGATCCCGCCGCGGATTCTGAGACAATGTGCGGTGACGGCACGCCGCCTGCCGCCACCGCCGCCAAGGCGACGGTTCGCGGCGCCGGGGAAGGGCGCCAGAAAATGCAGTCGCGGCAGCCGGCAACATCGAAGGGATCGGGCCGTGGATCCCGGCCCCGATCGAACCCTTGAGGCGCCCTCTCGGGGGCGCACTCTCGGGGGCGCATAAGAGGCGCAAAACGCAAAAGAGGCGCAATAAGGCGCGTATGAGGCGCATGAGGCGGCCGGGCGAACCGGACCGCGCGCCGGGACCGGGAGAGGAAGGACCGCAGTGACGTTGAACGCAGCGCAATGGCCCCGCAGAAATGGCGCGGGGCTCGAGGATGTCCTGGCATGACCACCGCCATCGTTCTCCTGATCGTCGTCCTCGGCTCGGTGGTCTTCAACTACCTGAGCCCCTGGTGGTTCACCGAGATCGCCTCCAACTGGGGCAACATCGACTTCGCCGTCTTCGTCACCTTCTGGATCTGCGGGATCGCGTTCATCCTGGTCGGGCTGTTCATGGTCTGGGCGATCTGGAAGTACCGCCGCCGCGACGGGCAGCAGGCCGCGTACGAGCCGGAGAACAAGCGGCTCGAGTGGATTCTCACGATCGTCACGACCATCGGCGTCGTGGGCATGCTCGCGCCGGGCCTCATCGTCTGGGAGGAGTACGTCCACGTGCCGGACGACGCCCGGGAGATCGAGATCATCGGCCAGCAGTGGTCCTGGAGCTATCGGCTACCCGGCGAGGACGGCGTCCTCGGCGTGGTGGACACGCGTTTCATGAGCGTGGACAACCCCTTCGGGATGGATCCGGACGACCCGTACGGCGCCGATGACGTCCTCGTCGAGCGCGGCGCCCTGCATCTCCTGAAGGACCAGCCCGTCAAGGTGCTGCTGCGGTCCAAGGATGTGCTGCACGACTTCTACGTCCCCGAGTTCCGCGCGAAGATGGACGCCGTGCCCGGCATGGTGACCTACATGTGGTTCACGCCCACGAAGACGGGCATCTACGAGGTGCTCTGCGCGGAGCTCTGCGGCATCGGCCACCACACCATGCGCGGTACGGTGGTCGTCGACGAGGCCGAGGAGTACGAGGCGTGGGTCGCCTCGCGGTCGACGTGGTCCGACTACGCCGCGAGGCCGGTTGGGGACGCCGTGGCCGGTCAGGCCGGATACGTGGTCTGCGCGGCATGCCACGGCCAGCAGGGCGAAGGCCTCGTCGCGCTGCACGCGCCCAAGCTCACGGGCCAGTCCGCCTGGTACATGCGCGCCCAGATCGACGCCTACAAGCGCGGCTTCCGCGGCACGCATCCGGAGGACGAGTACGGGCAGCAGATGGCGCCCATGGCCGCGACGCTGTTCGACGCCGCGGCCGTCGAGAACGTGATCGCCTACATCCAGTCGCTCCCGGACGAGCCCGCGCCGGCCACCATCGAGGGCGACATCGAGCGCGGCGCCGACCTCTACCGGGGCTGCGCCGTGTGCCACCGCGCCGACGGAAGCGGCAGTTCCGGCACGTTCGCGCCGCGCCTTGCGGGCATGAGCGACTGGTACCTCGCGCGGCAGATCGTGCTGTTCCAGCAGCACATCCGCGGTCACGATCGCACCGATACGCTGGCGCGGCAGATGACCTTCATGTCCAAGCAGTTGCACGGCCAGGACGCCATCAACGACGTCGTGGCCTACATCAACGAACTCGGCCGGCAGGGCCGGTTCGCTTCGAACTCGCGCGTGGCGCCGGACGGGCTCGCCGCCGTGACGCACGCCGACGCGCCGGGCGCGGAATGACGGCCGTGATCGTGCGGCACGCGGAAATCGAGGTCGTCGAGGACAGAGGAGATACCGATGGCGGTTGAAGCACAGATCCCCTACCAGGAGGCGATGGAGCTTCACGATCCCCACAGTTGGATCACGAAGTACTGGTTCAGCCAGGACCACAAGGTCATCGCCATCCAGTACGGCATCACGGCGATCGGGGTGGGGCTCGTGGCGCTGGTCCTGTCCGCGATGATGCGGCTGCAGCTCGGGTTCCCCGACCAGTTCGACTTCATCGATCCCGAGGCCTACTACCAGTTCATCACCATGCACGGCATGATCATGGTGATCTACCTGCTGACCGCCCTGCTCCTCGGCGGCTTCGGCAACCTCCTCGTCCCGCTGATGTGCGGCGCGCGCGACATGGTGTTCCCGTACGTCAACATGATCAGCTACCACGTCTACTTCCTGTCCGTCATCATCCTGCTCGCGAGCTACTTCGTCCCCGGCGGTCCTACCGGGGCGGGCTGGACCCTCTATCCGCCCCAGGCCATCCTGACGGGCACCCCCGGCGTCGACTGGGGCATCCTGCTGATGCTGGGGTCGCTCGCGGTGTTCATCGTCGCGTTCACCATGGGCGGGCTGAACTACGTGACGACCATCCTGCAGGCGCGTACCCGGGGCATGACGCTGATGCGGATGCCGCTGTCCGTGTGGGGCATCTTCATGGCGACGGTGCTCGGCCTGCTGGCGTTCCCGGCGCTCTTCGTCAGCGCGATCATGATGATCCTGGACAAGACGATCGGCACGAGCTTCTTCATGCCCGCGGTCGTCTCGATCGGGGACTCCCTCGACTACAGCGGCGGCAGCCCGCTGCTGTTCCAGCACCTCTTCTGGTTCTTCGGACACCCAGAGGTCTACATCGTGGCGCTGCCGGCGTTCGGCATCGTGTCGGACCTCATCAGCACGCACGCGCGCAAGAACATCTTCGGCTACCGCATGATGGTCTGGGCGATCGTGGCCATCGGCGTGCTGAGCTTCGTCGTGTGGGCACACCACATGTACGTGAGCGGCATGCACCCGTGGTTCGGCTTCTTCTTCGCCACCACGACGCTCATCATCGCGGTGCCCACCGCCATCAAGGTCTACAACTGGACGCTCACGCTGTGGCGCGCCAACATCCACCTGACGGTGCCGATGCTGTTCGCCATCGCGTTCGTCATCACCTTCGTCATGGGGGGGATCACCGGCCTCTTCCTCGGCAACGTGATCGTGGACGTGCCGCTTTCGGACACGTACTTCGTGGTCGCGCACTTCCACATGGTCATGGGCGTCTCGCCGATCCTCGTCATCTTCGGGGCCATCTACCACTGGTACCCGAAGATGACCGGCAAGATGCTGAACGACACCCTGGGACACATCCACTTCTGGGTGACGTTCCTCGGCACGTACATCATCTACTACCCGATGCACTACCTCGGCTTCGTCGGCGTGCCGCGACGCTACTTCGCCAACGGCGAGATGGCCATCATCGACGAGTCCGTGATCATGCTGAACCAGACCATCACGATCGCGGCGCTCATCGTCGGCGTCTTCCAGATCGTGTTCATCTGGAACCTGATCTACAGCTACTTCAAGGGCAGGGACGCCGGTCCCAACCCGTGGAAGGCGACGAGCCTCGAGTGGCAGACGCCCGAGACGCCACCGCGCCACGGCAACTGGGCGGAGAAGCTGCCCACCGTGTACCGCTGGGCGTACGACTACAGCGTGCCAGGGATGAAGGACGACTTCATTCCGCAGACGGAACCCCGCACAGCGGAGGAAACCGCCGCGGGACGGACCGAGTAGGACGGCCTGCGGGAAACACACGCGGGGTAACGGAGATCGATCGCGCCCCCCGGGACGCCGGGGGGCGACACTGGAGAGGAGTCTGCAACCGGATGGCCGAAGCGACCGGACTGCGCAATCTGCAACTCGTAAACGACTGGGCGGACGATGTCGCCGTCTTCAGGGGCGTTCCCTGGGGCAAGGCGATGATGTGGATCTTCCTCCTGTCGGACACGTTCATCTTCACGTGCTTCCTGACCTCGTACATGACGGTCCGGATGACCACCGCCGAGCCGTGGCCGAATCCCAGCGAGGTGTTCGCGCTCGAGGCGTTCGGCGTGCCCGTGCCGCTCCTCCTCATCGCGATCATGACGTTCATCCTCATCACCTCAAGCGGGACGATGGCGATGGCGGTGAACATGGGCTATCGCCGCAAGCGTGTGCCGGCGGCGCTCCTCATGCTGGTCACGGCGGTGTTCGGCGCGATGTTCGTCGGCATGCAGATGTTCGAGTGGACGAAGCTCATCGTCGACGAAGGCGTCCGTCCCTGGGGCAACCCGATGGGCGCCGCCCAGTTCGGTTCCTGTTTCTTCATGATCACGGGCTTCCACGGCCTGCACGTCTCGGCCGGGGTCGTCTACCTCATCATCGTCGCCGTGCGCGTGTGGCGCGGCAGGTACGAGGAAAAGGGCTACGACATCATCGAGATCACGGGCCTGTACTGGCACTTCGTCGATCTGGTGTGGGTATTCATCTTCGCGTTCTTCTATTTGTGGTGATAGGAGGGTTGATCGTCCCCTTTCGTTAGGGAGGTTGGCTCATTCTGTTAGAGCAACGATAGGCACTCGGCAAGGACAGTCATGGCGGACACCGGTCAACAACACCCCATCTCGGTCTACTTCTGGATCTGGGCGTTGCTCTTCGTCTTCAGCGCGGCCTCGTACATGGTCGACTACCTGGCGTTCCAGGGGTACACGCGCTGGACCCTCATCATCATCTTCATGATGCTGAAGGCCGGGTTCATCGTCGCCATCTTCATGCACATGCGCTGGGAGCGGGTGGCCCTCATCACGGCCATCATGGTGCCACCGGGTGCGCTCCTCGTGCTCGTGGGCCTGATGGCGATGGAGTCGGACTACACGTGGCTAACCCGCGTCGTCCACTTCGGCGCCGACCCGGCGCCGGTGCCGCTGCCGCCGCCCTCGCACTGACGCGGCGCCGGGGTCGGGCGATACCGAGCCGGCAAATCGCGGCCATCTCCTCCCCTCTCCGCTCCGGGTGTAGCAGCAGACCGTCCGCCTCCGGGCGCCGGCCGAGGATCAGGTCATTGCGGAGCGCATACGGCAGCGCGCCGTGCGGTGTGTACGCCGTGTGGTGGGCATAGATGTCCCGCGCGAGGTCGTCCGGGAAATAGAGCTGGGTCGTGAGGTGGCTCGAACCCTCGACGAAGACCTTGGCGTGGACGTGGGGCACGCGCGGCTCGTACCACCCGGGAAAGATCGTGCGGAACTCGACCGTGCCGTCCGGACCCGCCTCTTGCGCTCCCCGCAGAAAGGTCCCTGGCTCGGTGGGTTCCAAGTGGGTGTCCAGGCCGCCCTCCCGACCGGAAAAGTACAACAGCGTGTCGAAGGGCTTGCGCGCGAGGTCCGCCCGGTAGCCGCTGTACCCGCCCGCCGCGTCGCAGTGCCAGACTTCCACCACGGCGCCCTGGACCGGCCGGCAGGTGTCCGCCTGCACGACTTGCATCCGCAGCGTCAATGGCAGGCCGGCGCGGTCTTCGCGGATGTCGCGGCGCACGGGCGCACGCACGAAGAACGGCCCTTCGTCCTGTTCCGCCGTCAGGAGGCACAGGTCACCCTCCGGCGAGGGTGCCGACGACAGCCGCACCTCGGCGTTGACGCGGCGGGACAGCGCGGCCCGGGCGATGACGTTGCGCTGCCACCAGACGAGCGCCCCCGCGCCGAGCACGCCGCCGCCCGCCCACAGGAAGCCGCGTCTGTCCACGCCGGGCTCTCCGGACGGCGGCTACAGGTCCGACTTCAGCGCCGTGTTCGACGCGATGCTGCCGCCGCCCCGCTTGTACTGTTCGCGGCGCTCCTTGCTGAACTTGTCGATCTCGTCCTTCGGGACGCCGAAGGCGATGCCCCGCTCGACGCCGGGGCGGGCGCGCACGCGGCGCACCCAGTCGAGGACTCGAGGCTTGGTCGTGATGTCCACCTTGGACCACTTGTAGGAGCGGACCCAGCACCAGGTGGCGATGTCGGCCACCGTGAACTCATCGCTCGCGAGATACGGGTGTTTCGACAACTGGCGGTCCATCACGGCCACGAGGCGGAGCGCTTCCTTGCCGAAGCGTTCCATGGGATGCGCCTTCTGCTCGTCGGTCGCGTCGTTGATGTAGCGCGTGTAGGAGAGCTTGTTGCCGAACACCGGGCCGATGTTGGCGGCCTGCCAGTAGAGCCAGGGAATCACGTCCCAGCGACGCTCGTCCGTCGGAAACAGGCTCGTGGGGAACAGCTCGCCCAAGTACTGGAGGATGGCGCAACTCTCGATGATCGGCCGGCCGTCGTGGACCAGGGTCGGGAGCTTCTGGTTGGGATTGATCGCCATGTACTCGTCGGTGAATTGGTCGCCGCGCAGGCTCACCGTGTGATAGTTGACGTCGGGCAGGTCCACGCCCGCCTCGATCAACTCCTCGATCATGACCGTGACCTTCCAGCCGTTCGGCGTCGCGCCGGTATGGATTTCCAGACTCATGGTGCCTCCGTCGTCGGGCGCCCATCATAGCGGGAACGCGCGGGCGGTCGGCTATCCTTGGCCTCCCGCGGTCGAACCAATCTGGCCGCGTCACCGATGCATTCACCATGACCCAGCCGCCGGACCCGCGTCCGAACATCGTGCTCTTCATGACCGACGAGCAGCGGGGCGATTGCCTCGGCATCGACGGCCACCCGGTCCTGCAGACCCCGTACATCGACGAGCTGGCCGCGACCGGCGTGCGCTTCCGGCGCGCCTACTCGGCATGCCCCGTGTGCGTACCCGCCCGGCGCACGCTCATGACAGGCCGGAAACCCGCCTCCCACGGGGTCCTGATGAACGCCGTCGGATGGCTCCACGGCCCCACCCTGCCTGGTGAGCTGTCGCGCGCCGGGTACCAGACGCACCTGGTCGGCAAGCTGCACCTGTTTCCGCGCCGCCGGCGCTACGGGTTCGACAGCGCGGTGTGGGCCGACAGTCCCGCCGGCGAGCCCGCGGCGGATGACTATCAGCTATTCCTCGCGCGCGAACGCGTGCGTTCCTGGAACGCGGGAGTCGCCCACGGCGCGCACCAGAACGGCTGGGTGGCGCGGCCTTGGCACCTGTCCGAAGACCTGCACTTCACCAACTGGTGCGCCGACCAGGCGCTGGACTTCCTGCATCGGCGGGACCCGACCGTGCCGTTCTTCCTCAAGGTCAGCTTCCACTCCCCCCACCAGCCCTGCACACCGCCACGCGCCTACTGGGACCGCTACCTGGCGATGAACCTGCCGGAGCCGGTCGTCGGCGACTGGGCGCGTGTCTACGACGAGCCCGAGCGCGGGCTGTCGGTGACGTCGTGGCGGACGGCGCTCACACCCGAACTCATGCGGCAATACCGGGCCGGCTACTACGGCGCGATCAACCACATCGACGACCAGATCGGCCGTGTCCTGCCCGCCCTGCCGCTCAACACCGTCGTGGTGTTCGTCTCCGATCACGGCGAGATGCTGGGCGACCACCAGTGGATCCGCAAGCGCAACGCCTTCGAAGGTTCCGCGCGCATCCCCTTCGTGCTCCGGCCACCGCCGGACGCGCGCTGGCAAGGCGGCCAGGTACGGGACGAACTGGTGGAACTCATGGACCTGATGCCCACGCTGCTCGACATCGCCGGGGTCCAGATTCCCGATACCGTCGAGGGCGCGAGCCTCGTGCCGTCGATGCGGGGCGAGCCCGCCTCTCCCCGGCCGTTCCTGCACGGGGAATGCGCGATCGTCCCCACCCTGGGCAGCGGGATGCAGTACCTGACCGACGACCGGTGGAAGTACGTCTGGTATCCCGGTACGGGCGCCGAACACTATTTCGACCTCACGAGCGATCCGCAGGAGATGCGAGACCTGTCCGCGAGTCCCGCGCACCGGGCGGACATCGAGGACTGGCGCGCCCGCCTCGCCGAGGAACTGGAGGGCCGTCCGGAGGGGTTCGTCGCGGACGGGCGGCTGCGGGTCACCGGCGGTCCGGCGGCGCCGGTCATGGACTGGGTGCGGCCGGTTGACGAGGCGTTCGGGCGCGTGGAGTTGACGCCGACCGTCTGATCGCGGCGATGGACGGGGAGGGGATCCCGCAAACCGCAGGCAGCGGAGCCCTACACGAACCGGTCCAGGCCCGCGATGACCGCGAGAAAACCCGCGATCACGCCGAGGAAGGCGAGGGCCAACGCCACGCCGATACCCAATACGTTGAACTTGGTGTGCAGCGACTTGACCTCGCCCCTGAACTCGGCGAATTGCTTGTCGACCCGCGCGAACCGCTCGTCGACCTGGGCGAACCGCTCGTCAACGCGGGCAAGAATGCGCTCGAATCCGAGATCCAGGTCCTTGCGCACCACGACGTGCTCCGCGAGTTGAGTGCCGAGCGTGCTCGCGACGCCTTCGGCTTGTTCGCGCTCCATCCCTGACCGCTGTAGCGCATCCGCCACCTGCAGCGTGTCCATCACTGGCTGTGCCATGGGGTTCCGTGTCCTTTCGTCAGAATAGCCGTTTCCGCGGCCCGGGGCATCCACCCACCGGCACGGTCGTGCGGGCCACAGCGGTGAATTCTCGCGACGCGAGGGCGCGGAGTCTGTAGGACATCTCGGCGAACTGTTGCCGGACATTCGCTCGAGCGAGGGAGAGGCATGGCACACATGCCAGCAAAGCTGCTGGCGGCAGCAAGGGGTCCGGCCGACCGTGGGCTTCGAATCCGGGAATAGCCCCCAATGTTGGGGACGCGAATCGGACCGGTCGTTCCTAAAGTGCGGGAGGTGCGCGAAGCGGAGCCGCTTTCCGGGCGGCGCACGTTGCCTGGCGCCTGTCGGATGAAGGAGCGTCCATGCGTGGGAGACCGGAGGCACGGGCAGCATTCGGCGAGACCCCTGCCGCAGCCCGGCGGGGCCGGTCCTTGCCACAGACCGCCGCGGCTTTGTCGCTCGGAGCCTTCCTTTGCTGGACCGCCGACCACACGTCAACTATGAGATCGCAGGGACGGAGTCGGACTCGCTCAACAGCACGGCGGCCGGCTGGAGCCTCAACACGGACCGGCACGCCGGGAACGGCGTTTCGCTGTCCTGGACCACCCATGGCGCGGTTCCGCTCATCGAGATCCACGGCGATGCCGTCGTGCAAGCCACCGACGCGACCCTGAGCGCCCTGTCGATTGATGACGGGCACGATAGATTCGTCACCAACTTGTCGCCGCAATTCGATTCGGCGATGACCTCCTACACCTCGAGCGCATCCGCCCTCCGCGTCGGCGTCGGCGTCCCGAGAGCCTCATTGTCGGCAACTTCAACAATACCGTGCGTGTCGGCGGCCAGCCCGATCGCGTCGACGCGCACGTGGAGGGCATCCCAGGCGGATGATCGGGTGAAAGGCAAAGCGGACCCAGCCGCTCACGAGCCGGGGCAGCCAGGTCGTGAGGGTCCGCCGCGTTCCACCGCACTCGATCTCCCGGTCGAAAAACACCAGCAGGGAGCCCATACGCTTCGGAGCCCATCGCTCGGGAGCGCGTCAACGTGCGCCGTCCGCCAGCACGGTGACCCGCACCGTGCGCACGAAGTTCTCCGCCATGCGAGCGGTCTCGAGCACGTAGGGCCCGATCCGCACGCTGACACTGCCGTCCGGAAACGACTCCAGTCGCTCCAGGAAGAGCCCGTTCATCGTCCGGGGGCCGGACGTCGGGAGTTCCCATCCGAGCGCGCGGTTCACGTCCCGCACCAGGGCGCTGCCGTCGATGACGTACGAGCCGTCGTCCTCGCGGTGCGCCTCGCCGAACCGCGCGGCGAAATCCGTCGTGAACTCTCCGACGATTTCCTCGAGCAGGTCCTCCAGCGTCGCCAAGCCCCGGATTCCGCCGTACTCGTCGACCACCAGCGCGACCCGCCGTTTCTCCTTCCGGAAGTTGTAGAGCTGCGTGTGCAGGGGCGTGCTGGACGGCACGAAGTACGGCTCCTCGGTCTCCCGCAGCAGATCGGCCCTGCTGAACGTCTCCCCGGCGAACCGCGCCGCGCGCCGCAGGTGGAGGACGCCGACCACGTCGTCGATGTGCTCGCGGTACACGGGCAGGCGCGTGTGCTGCGAACTCTCGATCGCCTCGAGGATCGTGGCCGCATCGTCCTCGAGGTCGATGCCGACGATCCCCGCGCGCGGCACCATGATGTCCTCGACCGTCACGTTCTCGAGATCGAGGATGCCCACCAGCATCGCCTGGCGCTCGGGCGGGAGCGTGGTGTGCTCGTTGAGGACGGTCTTGAGTTCCGCCACGGAGAGCTGCTCGGTCTTCTCCTCGGTCCGCGCGATCATGGGCGCGGCGAGCAGGTTGCTGAACCAGTTGACGAAGATCACCACCGGCCATGACAGCTTCAGCAGCGGCTGCAGCACGTAGGACGACGGAAAGGCCAGCGTCTCGGGTCTCGCCGCCGCCACGGTCTTCGGGGTCACCTCGGCGAAGATCAGCATGTAGACGGTGAGTACGAGTGCGCCAACGAACGGCCCCGCGGTGTCGCCGATGAGCCGGGTGGCCACCTCCGTCCCGAACGAGGCGGTCAGGAAGATGACGACGTTGTTGCCGACCAGGATGACCCCGAGCAGCCGGTCGGGCCGCTGCAGCAGTTCGTTCGCCTTGCGCGCCCCGCCGTGGCCCTCGAGCGCGAGGTGCCGCAGTCGATAGCGGTTCAGCGCCATCATCGCGGTCTCCGACCCGGCGAAGTAGCCGGACATCACCGTCAGGACGAGGATGATCAGCAGCAGCGCCCCCATCGAGAGTTCGTGCACGTGCCTGGCCTCCTGACCCGGAGCGAAGCCCCTTGAGCCGCGGCAGTGTTCCACGGAACGACGCGCTCAGGAAGCGCAGCGGCCGAGCGGCGGGCGCGGGCACGGCCGCGCCGCATCCGAACGGGCGCGTCGCGGCCCGGCGCGGGGGCTTAAGCGTAGAGCCCGGAGGCGGCCCTGCGATTCACGAACTCTTCCTTGTAGCCGCCGTTGATCTGGTCGAGAAACCGCGGGCCTTCTTCCTTCCACCCGTAGCTGTCTTCGAGCCCGACCAGTTGCCGGAACCGCGGGTGGTGGGCGTTGCGATCCACGACGGACTGCGGAAGCTCGGAGCCGTACCGTTCCTGAACCTTCATGAACGGGCGCGCGTAAGGCACGGCCAGGTTCAGGCGCAGCCCCGGGATCCGCCGGGGGAACGAGCCGTGCCACGTGTTCCCGTGCCAGATCACCGCCGTGCCCGCGGGTCCCTCCATCGGGACCGCGTTGGGATTCTGGTGGACGGGATCCAGCCGCGACTCCTCCGGCCTGGGTCCCCGGCATAGCTTGTGACTGCCGGGCACGATCGCGAGACACCCGCCTTCTTTCGTGTAGTCCGTGAGGGCGTAGTTGATGTTGCAGATCACCGCGTAGGACGGCAGCGGCGCCGGCAGGCTGGCGTCGGCATGCAGAGAGATCTCGCCCCCTTCGCCCGGTCCCTTGAAGTGGCACCCCATGCTGAACAGTTGCGCGCTCTTCCCGACCAGGTAGGTGATCAGGGCCAGCCCCTTCTCGTTCAGCATGATGTCCTGGAAAACCTCGTGGCGGGGCATCAGGTAGGGGACGAACCGCCAGTTCGGGTGCTCCTCGCCGGCCTCGAGATCCGGTTTCCTGCCGGTCTGCTTCTCGCAGATGTCGCAGATCGCCTGGCGCGCCGTCTCCACAGTCTGGGCGTCCATCATGTTCTCGACGACCGTGAACCCGTACGCGTCGAGTTCCATGACCTGCCGCTCGAGGCCGAGCCGTTCGATCTCCCGGTAAACGTCGTTGAGGTCCTGGGTGCTTTGCCAGTCGCCAATTTCCATGTCGATTCTCCCCTTTCCCCTGCCCTCGGATCCTTGTCCAACGCTATCACGGACCGGGTTGCCCCGGAAGTCGCCTCGCGTCTCGGACGGCGGACCCGCGCCCCGATCACGGTAAGATGCGGCGCCACGTATGAACGCGTCCGTACAGCTCGAGAAGCAGCCGAACCGGTCCGGCGATCCTCGTCTGGCCGACCAGGGGTTCGGCCGCCTGGCGAAGGCGCCGCCACCCCGTTTTCCCGGGACCGACCTCGACGGCATCTACGCGTTCTTCGCCGAGAACGGCTACGTCGTGATCGCGGGATGCCTTTCGGAGGCGGAACTCGGGCACCTGAACGCGTTCTGCGACCGCACCCAGGAGGAGCGCCCGGAGGCGTGGGGCCTCGGGCCGCGGAAACCGCACCACCGCCACCAGGGCCTGATCTTCTCGCAGCCCCTGCTCGACCATCCGGAACTGGACCCGTACACGCGGCACCCGGGCTCGTACCCCGCCGTCTGCCGCCTGCTCCGCGGCGAGGAGCGCGCGCGGTTCAGCGAGTTCAACTTCCGCGAGACACCGGAGAACGCGGGCCTCGGCAGCCAGAACTTCCACCACGACGCCACGCGCCCGGACCGGTTCGCCCGGGAGCCCTACATGCCGGTGGACTGGCTGTGCGCCGTTCACTACCTCACCGACGTCGAGCCCGGGACCCCGGCCTTCTGCGTGGTGCCGAAGAGCAACCGCTTCGAGACCCTGCGCGACGCCTACGACACGCTCGGGGACGCCTACCGGGAGATGCCGCTCTTCGCCCCGGCCGGAACGTGCATCCTCTACGACACCGCCACCTGGCACTGCCGCCTCGACGGCGATGGGCGGCGGCGCCGGCGCACCTGGCACCAGTACTACGCGCGCGGCGGGTGGCTGGCGAGTTCGCTGCCGCACACCGACCGCTACGTGCGCCCGCCCACGCCCTGCCTGACGGACTGGAACCTGTTTCCCGAACGCCTCGCGCTGCACCCGGACCCCGCGACGCGGCTCTTCTTCTCGCACTGGAACACCGCCCAGTGCGAGTGGGTCGCATCGGGGTTCTCGGACGCGGTACGGCGCAGCATGCCGCGGGGCTATCAATAGCCCCGGCGACATCCGGGGTATTCCGTCAGCAGACGGTTACGGTTGCGCCACCCAGACGTTGCACCAACCCTTGGCGGCGACCAACCGGCCTTTGGGGGGGACCGCTCCAGCAATCGGGAAGAGGGCGCACGGGGCCCAGCCGTCGGCCTCCTCCGCGTTGGCGTAGTGGAGGCAGTTGTCGCAGAACTGGGTCTTGCCCTCTGCCGTGGCGCGCTTCGGGAATCGGGTGGTGTCCACCGCATCCGCGTCATGGCGATACCCGAAGGCGACGGCCACCGGGTCGCTCTCATCGAGCCGCGGGGCCGCCTCCTGGGCAAGCAGGTTCACTGCGGGGATGACCGCGAGTCCTGCGGTCGTGGCGGCGACGAATCGCCGACGTGTCCATGTCGGTCCTGGCACCATGCTTCCTCGTGCTCCTGAAATGGCAGCGCGCAATGATAGCGCCCGGCCCTTTCGGGGTCAGCCGAGGGCGGCCTCCCGCGCCAGTCGCGCATCCATCGACCAGAGCCTGGACGCGAAACCCACCGCGCAGAGCGCGGCCAGCATCGCGGCCGCCGAGACCACGAGCGCGCGTTCCGCGCCCCACCACTCGACCATCAGGCCCGACAGCATCGTGCCGAGGGGCGCCGACGACATGAACGAGAAACCAAAGAACGCCATCACCCGCCCGCGCTGATCCGGCGGGGCACGCTCCTGCATGATCATCCGCGCCATGCTCATGCCGAGGCCCGCGCAGGAGCCCCAGGCGCCGATGCACAACACGAACGCCGCGAACTCGAAGCCCGCGCCGGCCAGCCCGAGCGCCACCGAGCCCACGCCGCTCGCCAGCAGCAAGAGCCGCCCCGGGCGGCGCACTTCGCCGACCATCAGGAGCACGAACACCGCGGCGATCAGGCCCACAGCGTTGGCCGTGGAGAGCCAGGCGAGGTCGCTGGCGGAGCCGTCGTAGGCCTCCCGCACCAGCAGGGGAATGGTCACGACGTAGGGCCCCATGAAGAAGAGGCCCACGGCGAAGTTCTGCAGCACGACCGCGCGCATGGACCGCGAGCCCACCACCGTGCGCGCGCCGTCCGCCACAGAGCGCGCCAGTTCGCGCACGGCGGATCCGGACCGGCGGGGCACAACGATCGGCGGCACGGCCACCCGTGCGAGCGCGACCGCCCCGATGACGAGCGCGGCTGCCTGCACGAGCACCACCGGACCGGCCCCGACCCGGTCTGCCTGCCCGGCCACCAGGAACGCGACGATCTGGATGCCGAACTGCACCAGCGTCACCAGGGCGACCGTCCGCTGGATGCGCTGGCCTGCCACCTGGTTCAGGAGGCCGTCTCGCGCCGGCGTCAGGAACGCCTGGGCGCATCCCATCGCCACCGCGAACGCGATCATGAAGCCGAACGTCAGGCTGTCCAGGGTCAGCACGACCCACAGCGCCACCACCGGCACCGTGGCTGCCACCTGGGACACCACCGCGACGCGCCGCCCCCCGTAGCGGTCGGAGATGCTGCCCCCTACCAGCATCAGCAGCATCGCGGGCACCAGCATCGCCGTCTGCGCAACGCCCACCATGCGCGGCGACTCATGCAGCACGATGGTCACGAGCCAGGCGAACATCACGGTCAGGATGCCGTGGCAGGCGAACCAGCCGCTCGTGCCGACGAGGTAGTAGTGCAGTGGCCGCAAAGCCTCTTGTCCCGGGTCCGTCCGTCGAGACGAGGCTATCAGCTTGGCGCTTCCCGAGCCCCGTCACGGGCGGTCGCGACGCCCCACCGCCGACGCCACGAGGTGAGCATATTCCAATGAGAAAGTGAGCCTATCGTGGTCCGCCTTTGGTGGTGGGGATGGGTTGGTGGAAGTTGGCGCCGAAGATGAGCTGGCCGAGGGGAAGTCGGGCGAGTGGTCGCGTTGTCTGGGTGCTCCGAGTAGCGTTTTCCACGGGCTGTCCACGGGCGCGGTCCCCCGAAACAGTAGAGCGCCGGTGGGCAGGCGGTGGAAAACGCGGGGCCGGGTCACGAGGATGCTGTCGCTCATGCGACCTCGGGCCGGGCGTCGGCGATGGTGCGGAACAGCCGGTCGCGCTCGGCGTTGACGGCCCGGACGGCCTGCAGGTCGCTGCGCGCGTGGGCCTCGGCGTCGAGTTGCGCGAAGGAGACGCCCGGCTTGAGGAACGCTTCGGCGTTGGTCAGGGAACGCAGCTTGTCGTAGGGCGTTTGCACGTCCGCGGCGCGGTAGACGCGGCGGATGCGGCCGTTGGCGGCCTCGCGCTCGGTGGCGAACAGACAGGGCCGGTGATAGTTCAGGTACGGCGACAGGTGCTGCTGCGCGAACGCGTCGACCAGGGGCGCGAAGCGCTGCGGGATGTGCTCGTGGCCGAGGAACCGCCGCACGACGTTGGCGTTCTTGCCTTCGACGAGGGCGTTGTCGGTGGAGCGCCGCGGTCGCGACTTGGTGAAGTCCCGGACAGGCGGCTTGTTGAGCAGCGCGGCCACGGTGTGGTTGACGAACTCGGAGCCGTTGTCGGCATGGAAGCCGACCACGACGAACGGAAACAGGCCGAGCAGGCCTTCGAGCAGCGGCGCCGGGAAGCGTTCCGTGATCCGCGCGACGGCGCCGACGAACTCGTACTGCGTCATCTCGTCGACCACGTTGATCAGGTACACGCCCTTGGCGCCGTCGCGATCGCCCTGGTGCACGGTGTCGACGCGCAGGAAGCCGGGGCGCCCATCCGGCTGCGGCGCGCGGCGCTCGCCCACCGACACCGACGTCGCCCTGGTGCCCGTCACCACCGTGCGCTGCGTGCGGTAGGTGCGCGAACCCCGCAGGTTGTGGATGTGGCTCGCCGAGATCCCGGCCAGGCGCTCGAAACGCGCGTCGCCGAAGACGTGGTGCTCGCGGTGCATCACCACCCGCGTCGCGAGCCCCGACATCTGGCCCAGGTCCGCGTCCACGCGCGCCAGCAGGCGGATGTCGGCCGGCGTGTACACGCGCGCGAAGGGCCGGCCGTGGTTGCCGTCCCGCCGATCCACCACCCTGGCCGTCTCGCGGTGCTGGCGGATGAGCCGCGTGAGCTGCGCACGCGAGTAGCCCGTGGTCTTCGCCAGGTAACGCTTCACCAGCGCCTTCGCCGGCTTGTCCAACGTGCGGTAGCCGAGCCGCGTCAACGTCCGCGCCACGAACGCGTACGCACCCGCCCGGTCCAGCGGCTGGAACTCCACCGGCGCGCTCGCCTCGACGAAGACGGCAACCTGCTCGATGGTTCGAATCCGTTCGGTCTGTAGTGTCACGATCATCTCCCGATGATCCCCGACACCACCTCAGGCTCACTTTGCGTTGGAATCGCATCGCGCGCATAGGCTCACTTCCCATTGGACAAGAGGGACTTGCGCTGTTCTGAGAGCCACGGATGGTAGGGGATGGGGGGGTTCGGTTTTTTTCTTTACCCCGAGAATGCGGCGTTTTGAGTGGTTTCGTGGCGGCGCGGGTGGGCTGCGGGGGATTTTCACCCCACGCGGGGGCGGGGCGCCGGGGTGCGTGGCGGCGCGCGTCCGGCGGCGGGTTGCGTAGACCTGGGAAAAGGGGTCGCCATGGGGCAGGATGGCTGCGCCAAACAAGACCACCGCCGCTCCCCGGAGGGAGAACGACCATGGCGACGCAACAGAGTGTGCTGTTTTCCTGGGACGATGTCGAACGGTTGCCGGAGTTGCGGCGGCTGGAGTTCGTGCTGGAGCAGCTGCCGGACGCGGATCTGGTGGCGGCGCTGGAGTCGCGCCGCGGTCGCGGCCGGGGCGAGTACCCGGTGCGGGCGATGTGGCGCGCGCTGGTGGCGGGGGTGGTGTTCGGCCACGCGTCGTCGGCGTCGCTGTTGCGCGAGTTGGGTCGCAACCCGGCGTTGCTGTCGGTGTGCGGCCTTGACGCGCTGGGCCGGCAGTCGGCGCCGCGGCGGACGCTGGCGCGGGGTGCGGACGGCACGACGACGGTGGTGGAGGAGGCGCGGTCGCGGCGGGACGGTGTGCCGACGGCGTGGGCGTTCTCGCGGTTCCTGGCGAACGTGGTCGGGCTGGAGGAGGAGAGCGGCGCGGTGTCGGGGATGGTGGACGCGCTGCGCGGGCGGCTGCTGGCGGAGTTGCCGGGCTACGGGACGCACCTGGGCTACGACGGCAAGGCGGTGCCGAGCCACTCGACCGGCCGGCGCGACGCGACGACCGGCGCGACGACGGACACGGACGCGGACTGGGGCAGCCACGAGACGCGCGGGACGGACCGCAACGGCAAGGCGTGGCGGAAGGTGAAGACGTGGTTCGGCTACGGCCTGCACCTGATCGCGGACACCGAGCACGAACTGCCGGTGTGGTTCGAGGTGACGCGGGCGTCGCGTTCGGAGGTGAAGGTGCTGGACGCGGGGATCGACGAACTGTTCGGGGCGGCGCCGGAACTGGCGGCGCGCTGCGCGGACTTCTGCGCGGACCGGGGCCTGGACGCGGGACCGCTGAAGCGGAAGTTGTGGGACGCGCACGGGGTGCGCCCGCTGATCGACGTGCGGGAGCTGTGGCGGGAGGAGAAGGCGATGCCGGACCACGATCCGTCGCAGCCGATCCTGCGTTCGCTGTCGGCGGACGGCGGCGGCAACGTGCTGCACGGCGGGAAGGGCGAGGTGTTGTGCCGCTGTCCGGCGACGGGCGCGGTGCGGCCACTGGCGTTCCAGGGCTTCGAGGCGGACCGCGGCACGCTGAAGTACCGCTGCCCGGCGGCGGCGTACGGGCTCGACTGCGCCGGTCGGAGCGGTGCCTGCGCGACGCCGGGTCGACGGCCGGGGACTATGGGCGGGTGGTGCGCATCGACCTGGCGTCCGCCGACCGGCGCACGTTCACGCCGACGCCGTGGGGCAGCCCGTCGTGGCGGCGCGGCCACCACCGCCGCGGCGCGCTGGAGCGGATCAACGCGCGGCTCGACAACAGCTTCGGGTTCGAGCGCCACTTCGTGCGCGGGCGGGCGAAGATGCGGGCGCGGCTGGGACTGGCGCTGGCGGTGATGATGGCGCTGGCGCTCGGCTCGGTGGCGGCGGGCCGGCCCGAGCGCATGCGCTCGCTGGTGGACCCCGGACTGCCGCTGGCGGCGTAGCGCCGCCGACACGCCGTTCGCGACCGCATCGGCGCCGGCCGGGGATCGCCCGCCCGCCCGCGGCGCCCAAATGCGAACCGTTCTCACTTGCGCGCCCCCGAACCGACTCTCGACGGCGCCTCCCGGAACCGCCGCACCCGTTCCGCCACCGCCGTCGCCGGTTCCAGTCGCGGGCAAGGATCACGCGCCCGAGAAAAAACGCCACAGCGCAACTCCCTCTGTGGGGTCCCTCCTTGAAGAATAGCGAATGTGCTCGGTGGCCGCAGGAGGCTTGTCACGACCTATCGGACCGAGCCCGCCACGACCGGAGGCCATCAAACGACAACCGCAGGCCCATGTCTGTAGGCCAGAAACCCTGGCTACACGCGCGAATTCGTCCCGCATTCGCCGTGGGCGGAAGGCTCACGCCGGCAGGGGCGCGCGTTCTGCGCTGCCTTGCGGCGGGTCAGCGCATCGGGGCGGTGGAGAGGTTGGTGAGGTGGCCGGTGGGGCTCGCCAGGAGGCTCATCGCGGAGATCGGGCGGTCGGAATCGACGGTCAGGCGCCACTTGCCGGCGCCGTCACCGAGCGCGCCGGTCGGGCCAGGCGCGCCCTCTTCGAGATGGGCGGCGGTGTACGTGCGGGCCGCGCCGGGCGGGACCGTGACGCGCACCGGGCGGCCCGGCGACGCTCCCTGGTCGTCGGTGCCCGTGATCGTCACCCGGGCGGAGGCGTCTCCGGGATTGATCAGCCGCAACGAACTCACACCTGGGCACGGTTGCTGCCCGGGTTGAAGATGGCGACCCGGTGGCGCGTGCCGGCTTCGGGTGCGGCGTCGTGCATCGAGGTGACGAACCCGTCGGTACAGACGCGCGTGTCAGGGTGACGGCTTCGTTGGCGCTAGGAGCTTGCGCCGTAGAAAATTCTGGCATCTTGAAAACCCACCTTGACGAGATTTCGTCCCTGAAAACGGCATCGAATACCCACATTACGGCGCAAAATCGCCTCCGCTCTGCCCGTCGCTCCCACCAGGTCGGACGAAAAGCGTGCTACGGCGCAAGCTCCTAGAGGACGCCCATCCGGGTGGCCAGCGTCACGGCAGCGACAATGAGACCTACCCCGCCGATCATGAACGTCAGTTTCGATTCGAGCGCCGCGATGGTGCCGCCGAGCTGATCGATCCTGCCGTCCAGTTCCGTCTTGACCTGGTCCATCTTGCCGTCCAGGACCCGGATCTGGCCGACGAGTTCGGTCCGGGCGAGGTCCACGCGGTGGTCCACCGACTGGATCTCGCCACGAGTCTCCTGGAATCCGGTCTGCAGATCGCCCTGCGCGACGACATGGGCGCCCAGTTCGTCGCCCAGGACGCGCGCGAAACCCTCGGCCTGCTCGCGTTCCATGCCGGTCTTGCGCAACGCGTCGCTGATTTGCAGCGTGTCGACCACGGGTTGGCTCATGTGGGGTCCCTCCTTGAAGAATAGCGAATGTGCTCGGTGGCCGCAGGAGGCTTGTCACGACGCGTCGGACCGAGGCCCCAACGACCGGAGGCCACCAAACGACCGCGGCAAGCCCATGTCTGTAGGCCAGAAACCCTGGCTACACGCGCGAATTCGTCCCGCATTCGCCGTGGGCGAAGGCTCACGCCGGCAGGGGCGGGTGTTCCGCGCCGACTTGCGGAGCGTCAGCGCATCGGCGCGGTGGAGAGGTTGGTGAGGTGGCCGGTGGGGCTCGCCAAGAGGCTCATCGCCGAGATCGGGCGATCGGAATCGACGGTCAGGCGCCACTTGCCGGCGCCGACGCCGAGCGCGCCGGTCAGGCCGGGCGCGCCTTCTTCGAGTTGTGCCGCGGTGTAGGTGCGCGCAGCTCCGGGCGGAACGGTCACGCGCACCGGACCGCCCGGCGACACTCCCTGGTCGTCCGTGCCCGTTATCGTCACCCGGGCGGAGGCGTCTCCGGGATTGATCAGCCGCAACGAACTCACCTGGGCACGGTTGCTGCCCGGGTTGAATATGGCGACCCGGTGGCGCGTGCCGGCCTCGGGCGCGGCGTCGTGCATGGAGGTGACGAACCCGTCAGTGTGGCGAATGTGGGCGTACACGTCGGCGGCAACGTCGGCGGTGACCGCGAGCCGCCAGTCCCCCGATCCGGCGCCCACGCTGCCCAGCACGGACCGGGGCGACTCTCCACGCGCAGGCGCCACTTGCCCGCCCCGTCGCCCAGCGCGCCCGTTACGTCTTCGCCAGTCTCCAGCTCCGCGGCCGTCAGCGTGCGCGACGCGTTGCCCGAAAGGCTGAACCGCACCGTCCCGCCCGGCGAGCGACCCTGATCGTCCACACCCCTCACCCGCACCTCGGCGGTGTCGTGGCCGTGGTTGACCAGGCGCAGCCGGCTCACCTGCGCTCGGTTGCTGCCCGGGTTCAGGAACGGCACGGCGTGGTCGGCCCCGGTGCGCGGCACGAGGTCGTGCAGGGCGGTCACGCAGCCGTCCGTCGTGCGGGCGTAGCCGAGCGCCTCGACGTCCAGGCAGTCGCGTCAGCCGCTCCAGGGACTCCTCCGTGATGGGGTCGTCCACCTGGAAACAGTCGCGAACAGGCCGACATGGTCCTTCCTCCGCGTGCCCCTGCCATGCCGAGTGGACGGCGGGGGAGGAGGGCGGGGACGCGGGCTTCGACGCGCTCCTGATTGCCGCGGGCTTCGACGAGACGGTATCCCCCCCGACCGACGAAGGCGCCGACGCCATCAAGCACAAGCTGGCGGAGCTGCACGAGACGTTGATGGGCGTCCGGGTGAGCGTCGCCTTGGAAGACGTCCAAGCGGCGTGGGGGCTCTTCCAGGACGTGTGGAACAGACTGGGGCGTGTCCCGCATCGGCGCTTCCCGTCCGACAGGCAGGGCGCCTGGACGAAGGACATCCGGTACTTCGACGGGATTCTGGACGATGCCACGGGAATCCGCACGCACACCTACACAGACCAGAACGGCGAAGAACGGGAGACACGCACCTATGGCTTCGACCACGACCTCGTGAACGCGTTTCTGCACCAGGAAGTGGCCCCCATGGACACCGAAGGGACCGCGCGGCCTGGGTGGTCGTGCTCGCCTTCCTGATGAGTGACTATCGTTACCTTTACCTGTGACGAACGTACGCGTGGTGAACGGGAAGAGACGGTGATCGGACGACGGGACCTCCTCAAGGGCGCCATCATCGGTGGCGGCCTTTCGCTGTCGGGGCTCCGGGCGCCCCTGGTGCACGCCCGGGACTATCGCGGCAAGCTGTTCGTCTTCGTGCCGGCGGACGGCGCCTAGGACCCCACCTCGTTCTGCGATCCGAAGACCAACACGCCGGGAGAGCCGGTCATCAATCACTGGGCGGAACTGGGTGAGACACAGGTGGCAGGCAACATCCCGTATGCGCCGTTCGCCGACAACGAGGCGTTCTTCGAGAAGCACCACGACAAGATGCCGGTGATCAACGGCGTCGACTTCCAGACGAACTCCCACACGACCGGGATCGTCCACGGCTGGAGCGGCCGGACCGGGCGCGGCTACCCGAGCCTTACCGCGCTCCTCGCCGCTCACTTCTCCCCGTAGCTTGCCCTGCCCTACCTGACCTTCGGCGGTTTCTCCGACACCGGCGGCGTCATGCGCTATACCCGCATGTCGAACCCCGACGCGTTCCGCAACGTGGCCCGACCCGACCGGCCGGTCGGAACGGCCCAATCCGACTCGTACACCATTCCCCCTTACCTGGATCCCGAGGACTGGTCCAACCTGCGGGCCCGGGCGGCGGACCGGGCCAATCGCCTGGCGGGCGCTGCCGGGCTGCTGCCCGACGACGCGCGAAACCGACGCTTCCCGGCCAGTTCGCTCGCAAGCGCCGAAGGCTTGCAAGCGTTCGCCGACGCCGTGCCGGACAGCGGCTTTTCCGAGCCTGAACAGTTCCCGGCGGGCAACCTCACCTTCTGGAGCACGCTGAGGCGCGACGTCGAGATCGCCATCGTGGCGTTCCGCACCGGCGTGGCGGTGAGCGCGGATCTTTGGCTCGGCGGTTTCGATTCGCATGCCGACAACGACGTCCGCCAGGAGGCCCTGTTGACCAACCTGACGCAGAGCGTGGACTACCTCTGGGACAACGCCGAAGAGCGGGGCCTGGCGGACCGCCTGGTCGTCGTGCTCGGCTCGGACTTCGGCAGAACCAACTTCTACAACGCGGACGACGGCAAGGACCACTGGCCGATCGGCAGTTACGTCATCATGGAGAAGCACCAGTCCTGGACGAACCGGGCCGTGGGGGAGACGGATGGCCTGCACTTCGCGCAGCGCATCAACCCCGGGTCACTCGAGCGCGACGATGCGAACGGCACGATCATCTACCCGAAGCACGTCCACACGGCGTTGCGAAGGTACCTCGGCGTCGAGAACTCGCCGGGCGCGCGGCGCTTTCCGTTCAACAACACCGAGGACTTCAGGTTCTTCGCGTAGGACTTCCCATGGAGACGGGCTTGTCCCGTCTGGGGCGCGATCAGTACCTGCCCGCGCTGACGTAGAACTCGAGCAGCGCCGCCTTGTCCGCCTGCGACAGCGTGTCGTAGCGCTGCTTCATCCGGTCGGCCATGCGGCGGGCGCCGCTGTCGAAATCCCGGAACTCGCCCGCGAGGTAGTCGCGCCACTGGCCCGCGAGGAGGGCGTGATCGGCCTCCGGGACGCTGCCGCCGCGCGGGTGGCACTTGCCGCACTTCACCGAGTGGATGCGCGCGCCCCGCCGGGCGAGGTTTTCATCGAAGGGCTGCTCGTGCGGCATCCACTCCTGGTCCGCGTAGTACAGCGCCACCGCCTCGATTTCCCGTTCGGACAGCGAATCGACGATCGTCGCCATGTCGGTCTCGGAGCCGTCGTCGAGGGTGACCGTGCGCGCCTGCCGGAAGCCCAGGCGGTAGCTGTCCAGGAGATCCATGACGGCGAACTCGGAGAAGCCGCCGATGGAGGGGGTGTCCGGCCGTTCGCTGCGGCCCGCGGGGCCATGGCACTCGGCGCACTGGCGCTCGGCGATCCGTTCGCCGTCTTCGGTGGCGTGGACCGGGAGGCAGAGCAGGGACGCGACTGCGGTGACGCCAGCCAGGCCGGCCCACCCGAGTACTCCAGGCACGCGTTCACTTCCGTTCTTTTCCGTCGATGTCTTACCACGGTCGGGCTACCATCGAAAGCGCTGGGAACGCCCGGTGATGGATAAGGAGCAACGCCATGTTCGACGTACCCGCACTGTGGAGGGCCCTGGTGGCGATAGTCGTGGCGACGGCCGGCGCCTCGGCCACCGCGGACGAGTTGCCCGTTGCCTCGACGGACGACGAGCACGCACGGGCCGTGCACACGGTGCCGCTGTTCCCGTCCGCCGCGGACGGCGTCCGCCAGGGTTTCGTGCGCGTCATCAATCACTCGGACGAAGCGGGCGAAGTGCGCATCGACGCCGTTGACGACACCGGAGACAGCTTCGGGCCGCTGACGCTGGCGGTCGGCGCCCAGCAGACCGTGCACTTCAACTCGACGCATCTCGAGAACGGCGATCCCGCGAAGGGCTGGAGCACGGGCACCGGCCCGGGCCAGGGGGATTGGCGGCTGACGCTGTCCAGCGAGATGGATGTCGAGGTGCTGTCCTACATCCGCCTGCCGCAGAGCGGTTTCGTCACCTCGATGCACGACACGGCGCCTCCTCTCGCCGGGGACGACCACCACGACGATGACGCCGCCGAGGGGCACGACCACTCGCACGATGGCGAAGACGCGGACCATGCCTACCGCATCGTGATCTTCAATCCGGGCAGCAACACGGGCCAGGTGAGCCTGCTGCGCGTGATCAACGCCGGGGACGAGTCCACCGATGTCACCGTTTCGGGCGTCGACGACCACGGGCACGAGTCCGCCGGTTCCGTCACGATGTCCGTCGCGGCGGGCGCTGCCCGCACGGTTTCGGCGGACGATCTCGAAGGAGGAGCCGAGGGCCTGGACGGCGCGCTGGGGGACGGCGCCGGAAAGTGGCAACTGACCGTGCGTTCGCACGACCCAGTCACCGTGATGAGCCTGCTGCGCAGCCCCACCGGCCACCTGACCAACCTCTCGACCGTCCCCGCGAACTCGGACGGGCACGGGCATCACATGGTGCCGCTCTTCCCGGCGGCGGACGACGCGTTCGGGCGGCAAGGCTTCGTCCGCGTGATCAATCACGCTTCGGAAGCGGGCGACGTGGAGATCCACGCCTTCGACGACAACGGCGCCGAGTTCGGGCCGATCACGCTGTCGCTGGACGCGCACGAGACCGCTCCCTTCAACTCGGACGACCTTGAAATGGGCAACCCCGCCAAGGGCCTGAGCGACGGCGTCGGCTCGGGCGACGGCGGCTGGCGGCTGTCGATCGAGAGCGATCTCGAGATCGAGGTGCTGGCCTACATCAGGACAACGTCCGACGGCTTCCTGACCTCCATGCTCGACACCGTACCGGCGGCGGGCAACCGCCATCGGGTGGTCTTCTTCAACCCGGCCAGCAACCTGGATCTCCCGGGCTGGCTACGCCTCGTGAACGCCGGGGACCACACCGCCACCATCCAGATCACCGGAACGGACGACAACGCCGAGTCGCCTGGCAGCCAGGTGACGCTGTCGCTTGCGGCCGGGGCCGCGCGCACGCTGACGTCGTCGAACCTGGAGAATGGCGCGGACGATCTCGATGGCGCGTTGGGAGACGGTGCCGGCAAGTGGCAACTCGACGTGGAGTCGGACGAGCCCATCGTCGTGATGAGCCTGCTGTCGAGCACCGCCGGCTACCTCACCAACCTCTCGACGGCACCGACGCATGGAGCCCGGCACGAGAGCGCCGAGGACGTGTTCCGGGAGCGTATCTCCGCCCCGATCGTGCAGTCGCGATGCGTCACCTGCCACGTCGTAGGCGGCCTGTCCGGTACTACGCGTCTCGTGTTCGCCCCGTCGTCGCAGGCCGACCACGAGTCCGTCAACTTCGGCGTGTTCCGTGAGTTCCTGGCCTCCGACGACCATGACGACCACGACCACGGAGACGAGCTGGACCACGTGGGCCTCATCCTCGCGAAGATCCAGGGCATGGAGAACCACGGGGGCGGCGTGCAGGTGCCGGCCGATACCGAGGACTTCCACAACATGGAGCATTTCCTCGCGCTCCTGCGGGCGGAACTGGATGCCGAGGAAGACGAAGAAGACGGGGACCACGACCACGATCACGACTAGGCGGGGCGCGGGACGCCACAAGGCCATCCCCAAGGGGTCGCGGAGCGCCGCGGCGCTCGCGTCCGTGCTGATGTTCGTCATGGCCCCGCTGTTCCTGGCGAGTTCGGCAACTTTCGGGGCTGACGACCCGCACCATCGACTCCTCGCCAAGATGCAGGAGGGCGACTACTCCCGCCGGGGCGCGGACACCTGCATCGCCTGCCACGACGATGCGGAGCCGTTTCCTACGCTCAAGGTCTTCGAGACCGTCCACGGGCACCCCGCCGTGCCGGGGTCTCCCTTCGAGACGGCGGACGGAGCCCGCTTTCCCGCAGGGTTGCAGTGCGAGGCCTGTCACGGCCCGATCGGCGAACACGGGCGGCCGATCCTGCCGGAAGGAGCCGTGCGCGAGCCGGTTCTCAACTTCGGCGCGCGGGGCAACGCCGACCCGGAGTTCCAGAACGGGCTGTGTCTCGCCTGCCACGCCAACTACGAGCGCGCGCACTGGGCCGGCAGCCCGCACGAGCAAGCGGGGCTCGCCTGCGCCGACTGCCACCGGATTCACTCGGCAACCGACGCCGTGCGGGCGAAAGCGACCCAGTCCGGGGTGTGTACGGACTGCCACCGGCATGTCGCCGCGGACGCGCTCAAGCGGTCGTCCCACCCGATGCGCGAGAACCAGTTGATCTGCCGGGACTGCCACGACCCCCACGGCAGCGTCGGCGAGGCGTTGGCGGTCGGCGCCACGACGAACGAGACCTGCTTCCAGTGCCACGCGGAGATGCGCGGGCCGTTCCTGTGGGAACACCCGCCGGCGGTCGAGGACTGTTCGATCTGCCATGTGCCCCACGGGTCAAACCAGCCCGCGCTCCTGGTGCGCCGGGCGCCGCAACTGTGTCAGGGGTGCCACTCTTCCGCCGGGCACCGGAGCTTCCCGCAGGTGGCCGCGCAGCTTCCTCCGGGACCGGTCTCCGAGTTCCTCATCGCGCAGGCGTGCCTGAACTGTCATACCGAAGTGCATGGGTCGAACCATCCTTCCGGAGGCTACCTGCGGCGATGAAACGCGGCCCGTCGCTCCTGGCTGTCGCCACGTTGCTCCCGGCGTTCCTCGCGGGGGAGTCCAGCGCCGGGGCGCCGGTGGACGTCAACTACGACAAAGTGCGGAGCGACCGCTGGCGCTGCCGCCTCTGCCCGTTCGAGAACGCCTCTTACCGGGAGGGCAGCTGGACCGTCGGAGCGCTCGCCGTGGAAGATGCCGAGCCCCGTTTCGGGCGGGACAACGGGCTGGACGAGGACGGGACGCGGATGGATGCCCAGGTCGCGTACGGCCAGCGCGGCGCGGATAGTCGTACGTTAACCGTGCGGGGGGATCACCTCGGGCTCGATGCGCGGGACGTGGCCATCGCATACGGGGATGTGCTTGGCCGGGTCGCGCTCCGCTGGCGGGAGATTCCACGCAACGTGGCCACGGATGGGCGCACGCCTTACCGGGGAAGAGGGGACCTCGCGCTGCCGGATGGCTGGGTCCCCGCTTTCGACACCGCGGCCATGACCGGATTGTCCGCGGCCGCGACGGCGTTCGACCATCGGACCCAGCGCCGTCGGGTTTCCGCGGCGGCGCACTTCCGACCCCTTCCGCGCTGGCGGGTGGACGCCGACTACCTGCGCGAGACGAAAAAGGGTACCGGGGAGACCCACGCCGACTTCCTGTACCAGACCGCGGGACTGCCAAAGCCCATCGACTACCGGACGGAGGAACTGGGAGGACAGTTGCGTTTCGAGGCCGGGACGTTCCTCGTCGCAGCGGGGCTGCGCGAGTCGCGGTTCGGGAACGGCGACCGCTACCTGGAATGGGAGAACACGTACTCGGGCTACCCCGCGACCGGGCGCAAGGGTCTCGCGCCGGACAGCGACGCACGCACGCTCTCGCTGGTGTCCCGCTGGACCCGGGGGCGCACCGCGGTCAGCGGGTCGCTGGTCCGGGGACAGCACCGGCAAGATGCGCCGTTCCTGCCGTACACCACCAACCCAGGCGTACGCGTGGACCCGCTGCCCGCCGACAGCCTGCGCGGACGGGCGAGCGTCCTCGCCGGTTCGCTGGCCGTGGTCAGGCGTCCTACGGACCGGCTCCGGGTCAGCCTCAAGCACCGGCGCAGGGAACGGGACAACGACACCCGGACGCTGTTGCTGACGCCGGTCCTGGGCGATCTGTTCGCCACCGCGCCGCGTAGCAGCCGCGTCTATGGGTTCGAGCGGGCGGCCACTGAGTTGCGGCTGCAGTACCGTCTCTCGCGGCGCCTCAGGGTCGGGGCCGGTTCCGAGCGCTCGCGCATCCGCCGCGCTCCCGCCGAGATCGCGCGCAACGACACCCGGAGAAGCTGGGTTGAACTCCTCGCCACCGACCTGCGGGGATTCCGCCTCGCGCTCCGCTTCGCCGACGGTAGCCGCGACGCGTCCGCGTTTCGGGACGTCACGGTCAACAATCCACGCACGCGGCGCTTCCACCAGGCAGCGCGCGACCAGCGGGCCTGGACCGCGGAGCTCGACTATCAGTTCCCGGGCGTGGGCCTATCGGTTGGAGTCGATGCCGATTACCGCAGGCACGATTACCCCGACTCGGCCATGGGCCTGCAGCGCGACGAGGATCGGGGCTGGGGCGCGGACTTCACCTACGCACCGCGCGCGGGAGTGGCTTTCTCCGCCTTCCACGCCGTCCGAGCGTCGGACGCGAGGACCGCGGGCAGCAGCGTGTTCGGCTTCGCCGACTGGTGGCATGGGACGCGCGACACCGTGGACACGGACGGACTGACCCTGGAACTGCGGGACCTCCCGCGCGACGGCCTGAGCCTCACCGTCACCTACAGCCGCTCGAAGGGTCGCGGAAGTCACGGCACGGAAACCGCGGGCGTGGAGGCCGGGTTCCCGGAGCTTCTCTCGGAGCACCGCGCGGTCGACGTTCGCACACGTGCTCGGATGACGCGCCGCACGGTGCTCGTGCTGCGGTACTACCTGGAGGACTACGGGGCCGCGGACTGGGCAGTCGATGGTCTGGGGATGTCCGCGGCCCGCAACGTCCTCTCGTTCGGCCGCGCCATGCCGGACTACGGGAATGGCCTGTTCAGCGTCTCTGTCGAGACGCGGCTGTAGCGAAGGGGCTTGTCCTCTCCCGCGCCGGGGCTTGCACGATCCTGGCTCGGGCGACCACGAGGGCCGCCGTTACGAGGCCTTGGTCGAGCCCTCCGCGCTCGGCGTTCCGTCTCGTCAGTCGACGGGCCTGGCAACCCCGGGGTTGCCGGCAGGTTGTCCTCGGGCTACCTCACAGTCATCAGTCAGGGAGAGCCCCTGATCGGATCCCCTCCCGCCGGGGCGTTCGCCAACCGCGACCGTCAGCCCCGCCAACCCACGGACACGAGCAATCGCCGCCCGCGCGGGTCCGCAGAGCGCGGATCGTAGCTGCCGGCGATGTTCACGTACGGCGGGTCCTCGTCGAGCAGGTTGGCGACGCCGAGCGCGATCCAGGTCTCCCCACCGCCCCACCGAAGACGGTCGAAGGTCCGGCGCACGTTCACGTCCAGGGTCGCGAAGCGCTCGATGTCGCCGCCCGCGTCGTCCTCGTAGCCCCCGAGGTAGCGTACCAGCCCTGTGGCGCGCCAGTCCCCACGCAGCCAGGAGACACCGGCCGCCGCCCTGACCCGCTGATTGGGCGCGCCGACGTTGGCCCGGTTGAGCCTGCCGAGCCCGTCGACTTCGACCCCGGCGTTCGTCACGTCGTAGCGCGCGAGCCACGTCACCTCGGCCCAGCCGCTCACTTCGCCGCGATCGGTGTCCACCTGCCACTGCGCCGACAGGTCCACGCCCGCCGTCTCGATCCGGTCGGCGTTGATGAAGGCCACGTTGACGATGGAGATCGTGCCGGCCGCCGTCCGTTCGATGCGCGGGTCGTACGGGTCGGCATTGACGATCGCCTGGGCGTTGTCCTTGCGGAGCACATCGCGGAACGTGTAGTCCCACACGTCCGCGTTGAACGACCACGTCGCGCCGGGACGCCAGGTGACCCCGACGTTGAACGCCCGCGACACTTCCGGCTCAAGGCTCTGGTCGCCCCGCGTCCTCCTGCCCGCGAAGGTGCGGGATCCGTCCTGGTCGACGATGTTGGTGAAGTTGGTCGGGGCGCCCCGGGTCTGCAGGGAGGACGGGGCCCGGAACGACGTGCTGAAGGAACTCCGCAGCGTCCAGGCCTCGCTCGTCCGGTAGAGGACCGTGACCTTGGGGTCGAGCGTGTCCCCCACTCCGCCCCCGTAGTCCTCGTGACGCACCGCCCCAGTGAGCTCCAACCGTTCTCCCACAGGCCACCACAGCTCCCCGTAGGCGGCGTACACGTCGTCCTCGGCGGAGAAGTCGGGATTGCCGATCAGAAAGGCGAAGCCGTCCCCGCGCGTCACCGGATCGTAGGAATGGTCGAGGCTCTGGTCCCGGTACTGCGCGCCGACGGCGAAACCGCCCCGATTGCGCGCATAGCCGAACTCGGCCCACGCATCCCCCGCGCCTCCCGCCGCCAGTCCATGCGGCCGAAGAGCTGGGTGCGGCGCTCGTTCGGGGTCACCGTGATCTGCGGGGCGTAGTCGAAGCGGCAGATCGCGCCCCGCCCGTCAGTTCCTGCGCCAGACCTTCGTACTCCGCGCAGCCCGGGTCCGCCAGCGTGCGGCCCATGGACGGCACGTGGAAGCTGGCGGGATTGCCAAAACCGCCGGTCGAGGGACGCAGCCAGTCCACCTCGGCCAGGAGGAGGCTCGTGCGATCGAGATGGCTCGCCGCCAGCAGGAACCTGCCCGTCCGCTCCCATCGTACCGCCGGCGACGGCATCCACGGAGAAGTCCTCCTGCGACCCGTAGATCGCCGCCGCCCCGTCCTTCAGGACCTCGACCCGCTCCAACGCCAGCATCGGTACCAGGGCCGCAAGGTCGACGAAACTCGAGCCGTCGTCGGTCTGAACCGCCGAGAGCACCTGCCGGCGACCGTTCAGCAGGACCAGGGTGGACGCCACGCCAAGGCCCCGCAGGTTGACGTTGGCGGTCCCGACCGTGAAGTTCTGCGTCAGGTTGTCCGAGTTGTTCTCGGCGCCGGCGCTGATAGCAAGCACGCCGACCAGCTCGCGGAGGTCCTTCAGGCCACCCTCACCGCCGCAGTGCGGGACGCCATCGCCACCGACGGAACCGGGGACTGACAACCCTTCCGCTCCGTATCGGTTTCCCTTATCGGGCCCCCGGGCGGCCCGGTAGCAGGTCAGATGCCCGGGCCAGCGCCACCAAAACCATCGCCCTGACGGGCGCTGCCTTTGGCCCCACCCCAGAGCCAGTCCGACACCCTGCCAGCCTCGGCGGTCGCGGGTTCTCCGATCCGCGGCCGCTCCCTTTGGTCGCCCGAAATGGAACCGGCGAGGCCGAACGAACGCCTACTCGGCTTCGCCCGGCAGGAACACCTCCGCCAGCCCGATGCCGCTCTCGCCGGCGACCGCATACAGCAGGAACACGCGGCCGTCCTCGACGTACACCGCCGGATCCCGCAACTGGTTGACGTGGCCGTAGGCCGTGCTGCGTACCGACGGCTCGAGCGGTGCGTCGGCGCCCTCCCAGTCGCGTTCCGGACGCAGCACTTCCACCGGCACCGTCTCCTGCCACGACATCCAGTCCCCGGACACGTCGATCGTACTGAGCAGGATCCGCTCCGGCACCTGGCCGACCTGGGTCCAGAAGACGTACAGCGTGTCTCCGCGCTTGAGCAACGCCGCGTGGCGCATGTCGGGATTGAAGAGGAGCGGTCCCTCCTCGAACCCGCTCAGCCCGTCGGCGGAACGGTAGAACTGGCCCGGCATGGCCATGGCGTAGGTCATGCCGTCGTGGCGGAAGGCGCGCAGGTACGTCCTGCCGAGGACCTCGGGCCGCGCCTCGAAGCGGATGCCGTCCGCGGAGGTCGCGGCGCGCGTGACCTGGTGGCCCGGTCCTTCCAGTCCGTGGAAGTACATGACGATCCGGCGCTGCGCGTCATCCACGTGTACGTCCGGTGAGGCGATGTGCACCGCCGTCATCTCGTGGAGCGCGTCGTGCCCGAGGTTCCTCCCCTTCAGCCGCGCCTCGACCCTGGCAAGGAGTTCGGGCGACACCTCGGGCGGCTCGGTGGGGAAGAGGGAATCCGCGAGCTGCAGGCTGCCCGGAGGGTGCACCGTCCACGGCCCGGTGAGGGCGTCGGCGTACGCCAGTCGGATGTAACTGCCCTTGTGGTCGGCGAAGTAGAGGTAGTAAGCGCCGAGCGGGTTCTCGAGCCATTCCGGCACGCGGATCAGCGACGGACCCTGGATGTTCTCCCCGATGCTCGGGTGCGTGGACGCGTCGACGATCGGCGCGTCCAGAAGCCGCTCCACGCGGACGGCGGTGTCGGCCATGGCGGTCACCGCCGCGAGTACGCCCAGCGCGGCGATGGACTTGGGCAAGAGTTTCGTTGGAACATGCATGCTGCAAAGCATCGGATGGAAACCGCAAGCATGTTCTACGAGTTGCGCCAGTACAAGATCTTCCCCGGCAAGATGGACGAGTGGGTCGAGTTCATGGAAGGGACCATCATTCCCTTCCAGGTGGCCCGCGGCATGGTGATCACGGCGAGCTTCCGAGGGGAGGAGGACGACTCCGTGTACGTGTGGATCCGCCGTTTCGCGTCGGAAGCCGAGCGCGAACGCCTGTACGAGGCCGTCTACGCCAGTGACGAGTGGACCAACGAGATCGCCCCCAGGGTGGGCGAACTCATCGACCGCGACGGCATCAACGTGCAGCGCATCGTGCCCACGCCGAAGTCCGTCGCCCAGTAGTCCCGTGGGCAAGGACATCAACGCAGCGGTCCGCGAGGTCTGCCTGTCGTTCCCCGAGACGGAGGAGCGGCCGTCGCGCGGCTCCCCCGACTTCCGCGTACGCGACAAGACGTTCGCGACGTACGCCGTCAACCACCACGGCGACGGCCGCATCGCGCTGTGGCTGAACGCGCCGGACGGCGCGCAGCGTTTCTATTCCGAGAACGAGCCTGAGTTCTACTTCGTGCCGCCTTACCTCGGTCCCCGGGGGTGGCTGGGCGTGGAACTCGACCGTGGGCTCGACTGGCGCACGATCGCGCAGCGCGTGCGGGAAGCGTACGAGAAGGTCGCGCCCGCCTCCCTCGTCCGCGCCATCGGCGAGACCATCGCCATCGAACCGCCCACGGAGACCATCCCGGACGAGCAGTTCGACCCGCTGCTCGCCCCCCACGCCAAGGCGCGGCTCGAGACCCTGGGCGAGATCTGCCTGGCGCTGCCCGAGACCAGCGAGGCGAAGCAGTTCGGCACGCCCGTGTTCCGGGCCGGCAAGAAGACCTTCTGCGGCGCGCACCGCTACGGCGGGCGCATGCACATGGAGTTCTGGGTGGGGAGCGACCGCCAGGCCATGCTCACGTTCGACCGGCGCTACTCGATTCCAAGATACACCGGCCACAACGGCTGGATCAATCTCGACGTGGAGGAGCAGGTGGACTGGGACGAAGTGCGCGGCCTCGTCCTCGAGAGCTACCGGCACTTCGCGCTCAAGCGCATGCTGAAGGCGCTGCCCGAGGAGGCGTGACCCGCACCGGCGTCCGCGCCCCGGTACGCTACCGTCGAGTCGCAAGTCAGGAGGAGAGATGACCTATCGCGTACTGTGGCCGCGGGCCTTCGGCCGCAACCAGGAAGTGGAGATCGAAGCGCTGGGCGAAGGCTTCACCGCCGAGTTCTGCCGCGGCTTCGACGAGGTCGCCGAGGAGCAGTGGAACGAGTGCGACGCCATCGTCGGGGTCTCGCCTCCCACCGAGTACCTCCCGCGCATCAAGAAGTGCCGCATCATGGTGAAAACGGCCGTCGGCTTCGACGACGTGGACCTGAAGGCCTGGGGCGACGCCGGCATCCCGGTCTGCAACACGCCGGACTACGGCACGCGCGAGGTCGCGGACCACGCCATCGCCCTGATGATGACCCTCACCAAGAGCATCGCCTTCCACGACGAGAGCCTGCGCGCCGACCCCGTCGGCAACTGGCGCCCCGCCCTCAACCCCTACGGCCGGCGCCTCTCCGACTGCACCTTCGGTGTCGTCGGCCTCGGCCGCATCGGCACGACCGCCGCCCTGCGCGCGAAAGCATTCGACATGGACGTCGCCTTCTTCGACCCCTACCTGCCGAACGGCATCGAACTCGCCCTCGGCGTGCGCAAGGTCCAGACCCTCGAGGAACTGATGGGCCAGAGCGACATCGTGAGCGTCCACACCCCGCTCAACGACGAGACCCGCAACATCCTCGACGCCGCGGCCTTCGCCGCCGCGAAGCCCGGCATCATCGTGATCAACACCGCGCGGGGCCCGCTCATCGACCTCGCCGCCCTGCACGACGCCATGAAGAACGACGTGGTGCTCGCCGCGGGCCTCGACGTGCTGCCGGACGAACCCGCCAACCTGAACGACCCGCTCCTCGCCGCGTGGCACCGCAACGAGGAGTGGATCCGCCACCGGCTCGTCATCACGCCGCACTCGGCGTTCTTCACACCCGAGAGCATACGGGACATCCGTGCGTTCTCGGCGCAGACGGCGGCGCGTTACCTGCGCGGGGGGCGGCTGGAGAACTGTGTGAACGCGGAGTTTCTGGTGAATCCGCGGTAGGAGGCGGGACGTGATCTTGCTCCAGCTCCTGGCCTGTACGACCTTCCGGGACCATGATCGCCAAGCCGTACGAGCGTAGCGCGGTCAGCGCCGACCCACGTTCCCGCGCGGGAGCCGCCGCCGAACGCCAGATGGCCCACTACCTGCACCGCGCCTTTGCCCAGGTCCCCGACATCCAGGTCCTGCACGACCTGCGGCTGGACGATCCGCACCAACCGGACCATGAAGGTTCGCCCGGCGTCTGCCAGATCGACCATCTCGTCCTCCACCGCTGGGGGCTGTTCATCGTCGAGAGCAAGTCCGTCATCGAGGAGATACGTGTGCGATCCGACGGGTCCGGTGGGGACGAGTGGACCCGAGTCCACAAGGGTCGGGAGACCGGCATCGCCTCCCCCATCCAGCAGGCAACGCGCCAGTCTGCATTCCTCCGGGCTTTTCTCGAGAGACACCGCGAGACCTTGCTCGACCGCAAGCGGATAGGGCTACGCACGCTCGCCAAGGTCATCACGGGCACAGACCAGCGTGGATTCGCTAACGCACCCATTCAGCTCATCTTCGCGGTCTCCGACACGGGGAAGATCAGCCGACTCCAGGGCTGGAAGGAACCGCAACAGCCGTTCCGAGTGTTCGCAAGCAAGGCGGACCTCGTTCCCGACAAGATCACTCAGGAGATCGCCCGTCACCGCGAGAGCTTCTTCGCGGACAACGAGTACGGCTCTTGGGCCATGCAGCCGGACGAAGTCCCGACAGTGGCGAAGTTCCTGGCGGCACGCCACGTGGAACGCGCCGCATTAGAAGGCGCCGAGAGGTAGACCAGCCTCCGTCGACACCGACGAGCGAACGACTGGATCGCCCGTGTGCAAGCATTGCGGGGCCGACGCCCTTACCGCCCGATCGGGCAGGTACGGGTATTACTGGAATTGCCGTGCTTGCGAAAAGAACACGCCGATGCCCACTGTCTGCTCATCGTGCCAAACGAAGGGTCAGCGCGGTGGCCCGGTTCGAATACGCAAAGCGGTCCGACCTTCCGCCGTGAATGCAGCGCCTGCGGCCACTCTGAGACAGTCTGGACAGAAACCACCGCCGAGTAGTGGCCGGCCCGGGCCTGACAAGCCTCAGCCGACCGCCTTGAGCTCCGACCGGTCCACCACCCGCTCCCGCAACTCGGAACTCGAGAACGCGTGGGGCCGCTTGTTGAAGTAGCAGCGGTCGAGGCTCTCCTCGCGCCCGGTGAAATCCTTGTCCCGGTACTCCTCGCCGAGGATGCGTACGTCCCAGTCCAGGCTGCGCAGGATCTCGAGGACGTGGGCCTCCGTGTCGTAGACGATCGTCTCGTCGACGTAACGGCACGCCGCCACCTGGATCTGGCGCTCCACGATGCTCTGCACGGGCCGGTTCTTGTCCGGCCGGTCGATGCTCGGGTCGCTCTGGATGCAGACGATGAGGTGGTCGCAGACCGTCTTGGCCTCCTGCATCATCAGGACATGGCCCGCGTGGAACAGGTCGAAAGCCCCGAACGTGATGCCCTTCTTCGGCGTTGCCATGGCGTGGTCGAATCCGCGTCGCGAAGACGCCGGGAACTCTAGTGGAAGGGCCGCGCGGGGGCAACGCGCGGCAGAGAGAGATTTCGTCGCACCGACCCGCCCGTCACCCGCCGCTCATGGCTCGCCCGAGGGCGGCTTCGTGGAGAACTCGATCGTCCAGCCGGAACGGCGCCACAGCAGCCACGTGAGGAAGGGGTAGAACGCGATGGCCGACGCCACGTGCCACTCCGTCAGGTTCTCGATCCAGTCGTCGTCCTCGACGAAGTTCTGGAGCGTGCCGAGGGTGAGTCCCTCGACCAGCACGGCGAGGCACAGGAACACCTTGAGCCGGACGAGCCGCGTCTCGCCAAGCGTCGCCTGCGCACGATACGCGAGGAACAACTCCGCCAGGAACGTGCAGCCGAAGAACACGATCGTGCCGTAGCGGCGCATGGCGCGGTACAGGTCGCCTTCCGAGCCCAGGAAGGTCGTGTAGAGGACGAAGAAGAGCGCGCCGACGACTCCCGTGGCCACAGTCGCCGTGCGCCAACGGACCGACGCGTCGCCGCTGCTACGGAGCCAGTGTCCGCAGAGTATCCAGTAGACCATCCAGAACGCGGCCGCCGGCAACATCGCGGCCTTGAAGATGAAGAAGCCGGCACCGTGGCGGCCGGCGGCGCTCACGCTGGTGCAGCCCGTGAAGTGCGGGACGCACGTGGGGACGTGATCTCCCAGGGCGGAGGCACGTACGCCGCCGTCACGCCGAGCCAGCTCAGCGCCCAGACGACGATGGCTACGTGACGCAGGTCCACCACGTGACGATACTCGCGTCCCGCTGGCACGTATACGGCCGATCCGGGGCTGACACGGCGTTGAGGGAAACCGCCCCGGTGACGGATAATACGTCCGCGTGGGGCCGTAGCTCAGCCGGGAGAGCGCGACGTTCGCAATGTCGAGGTCGGGGGTTCGATCCCCCCCGGCTCCACCAACCCCTCCGGGCCGCTCCTCGTTCTCCCGGCTTGTCCGTCGCAGCTCCCCGTGCAGTCCGCGTGCCACGCCGTGATGCCTCCCCGGCTCCGGCGAAACCTGAGACGATATTCAAAACGAGTCTCACAAATACCGTATAACATATTGTTTTACATAAAAAAGTGTCCAGCCTCTTCGGCTGTCGTGCGCGCGCGACAGGCCCCTGCCGCCACCAGCGTCAGTCAGGGGGCGTCCCCACTGCACGAACGACCGCCCTTTCCCAACCCTCCCGCTGCGTACTCAGGATCTCCGCCACCGCGGCGCACTTCAGTCGGTCCCACTCGAGTCCACTCGCGCGCGCAGCCGACCAGATACATCCTTCCAGCCAGGCGCGATCCGCTTCCCGCGCCTGCTTGGGCGACAGGGACGCCACCAGCCTGCGACCCAGGCGCACTCCCGACGCCGATCCCGTCTCGGTCGCGAGGATTGCCTCGATCTGCTCGGCCAGTTCGGCCAACTCGGCTGGTGTCTGCTCGTGGGCGCGAACCCGGATCCAGAAACTGCCGGCCCGGTCGCGCTCGATCTTCGCCGCGACGACGCCGCCACCGGCCCGGCCCTTGCGGCGGACGAAGACGGTTTCGCGGGGGACATCCTCGCGCGGCTCGCGGAACAGCATGTCGTACAGGCGATCGGCCCCGATGGACCCAGGCTGCAACTGCGCGGCACGTCGGCGAGCCACCTGTCCGCGTGTCCCCTCTGCGTACGCGTCCGCAAGGCGATCGGCCGCACGGCCGGTGAACTCGTGCATCACGGGCTTGACCAAGCGACCCAGCCACTCCTCCGCAAACAGGGATGCGGCGGTACGCACGGCGCGCGAGACCGTGGCCCGGTGGCAGCCCAACTCTCGCGCCAGCGCGGTTTGGCTCTCGAAGACGCCCTCGTCCAGCATGGCTTTCCACTGCACGGCATTCTCGAGCGGCGATACGCCCTCCGACCACGCGTTCTCCCCATGCATCGCCGCCGCGCACTCCGCGTCGGAGAACGAGGCTTCCCGCACTTCGGCGCGCCAGGGCACGCCCGCGCGACGACAGGCTTCCAGCCGGCGCACGCCGAAGATCACCTCGACCGCGTGCGTGTCATCCGCAGGCAGGCGACGCGCCAGACCGAGCTGCTGCTGTCCATCCCGCTTGATGGAGTTCGCGAGGGCGTCGAGCGAGATATCGTCCATCCCCGACCGGGCCCGATTGTGGAATCGCCAGGGACGCACGAGTACCGGGTCGAATGCCTCAACCCGCACCATCTCGGCGCGGCTGCGCTCCTCTACGCGATTCTCGTCCGTCATTGGTTCCCTCCCAGCCATCGTTTCTCTTGGGGCATGCGCCACCCGGCGCTCTGCCGCCGACACAGCGCCCACGGGTCCGCGGACGCGCCCTTCGCGCGGGCGAAACCGTAGACCGGTCAGGGCATGACCGCGAGGCCCAAGTAGTGCGCGCACTACAATAGCAGACCTCTCCCGGGGAACAACAGAAAGCACGGGTGCCCGCAGGCCGTCCGGCGGTGCGCGCACTTCGGCGCCGCGACGCCACGCCGCCAGCCCGCACATGCACCGCCGCAGGAGGGACCAAAGTCATTGCTCCGCGACGACGTGGACGGAGTAGTGACGGTCGCGGGAGTTGGGGTACAGGCGGCCGCCCACGCGACATCGAAAAACCGAGTGGGCGCACCGGACTGCCTCAGAAAACCAGGTGGGCCCGATGCGCCCGCCCCCGGGAGTGCGCGAACGCCGGTCAGCGACGGTGACTCGCGTGCAGGCAATCACGCACGACCGAGCGAGGTCCTGGGGAAGCTACGGCAATCGACGCTGCGTGCGCCGACGGCAGAACGCACGTCGAGGGTGCCTAGTGCGGTGACTTATCGGACATCGGACACGCCTGCGGGCCGAACCCCGAAAAGCCCCGGACGCGCCATGCGCTAACGTTTTAACACGTTGATTGTTATTGTGTTTTCTTTACAGAAAACGTCGAGCGTCTCCGCCGGGCCCGAACGAGCCGACTCGGCGTCCCCTTCAGCGCCCAACGCGCACCGCCAGGATGTCCGATTGCGCTCCGTGCAGCACCGCGTTCGCCGTGGAACCGAGCAGTAGCGCGAAGCCATGGCGGCCGTGGGTTCCGACCACGACGAGGTCGGCCGAGAGTTCGTCCGCCGCCGCGTGAATCTCCTCCGCCGGGTGGCCGCGGCGCACGAGCCGCTCGCCTCGCACGTCGAAGCTGTCGGCGAGCCGGTTCACCTGCTGCTCGACTTCCTGTTCGGCCTCGTGGGCGAAACGCACGGTGGAGTCGCCGTAGGCGGCGATGTCCACGCCGGCATAAGCGTGTTCGAGCGGCCGGATCACGGAGACGAGCGACACCCGCGCGTTCGTGCGCGCGGCCACCTGCACGGCGCGTTCCACCACCGCCGCCGCCTCCACGGTCGAGTCGACGGCGACCAGTACCTCGCGGAAAGGCTCCGCCTCCTCCGGAATGTGGACGCAGAGCACGTCGCAGACGGTGCCGTGCAGCACGGCGTTGGCGGTGGAGCCGAGCAGCAGCCGCCAGCCGTGGCGGCCGTGGGCACCCATCACGACGAGGTCGGCGTCCTGCTCTTCGGCATAGCGATGGATTTCGTTGGCGGCATGGCCCTCGAGCAGCGTCCGGTGCTCGATCCCGGCCGGTGCGCACACGGCCTCGAGCCGCTGGGCCGACTCCTGCATCACCTTGTCGTGCAGGTCCGCGATCCCGGGAATGGCCACCTCATCGGTGAAGTAGAGATAGCCCTCGTCGACGACGTGTACCGCGGTGACGTCGGCATCCCCGCAGACCTGCGTCGCCCGGGCCATGACGGTCTCGGCCGCATCGGAAACCACGTCCACAGCCACGATTGCCCGCCTGTACGTCATCGCACGACCTCTGCTCGCCGACCTGGCGGCCACGATGATAGCGCCCTTTTGCGGGGCGCCGGAGGGAAACCCGCGGTCGGGTTCAGTCCCGGGACGCAGCGCGCCGACGCAACAGTGCGTGCACCAGGTCGATGGTCGGCGTCGGGATGCCCGTGAGTCTCCCGAGTTCCTGGACGGCGCCGACCAGGGCGTCGTTCTCGAGTGGGCGGCCCCGTTCGAGGTCCTGCAGCATCGAGGTCCGATGCGCGCCGACACGTGCCGCCCCGTCGATGCGCCGGTCCACGTCCACCGCGAAGCGCACGCCGTGCGCCTCCGCGACGTGCTGCGCCTCGACCATCATGTCGCGCGCGATGCCACGCGTGCCGGGTTCCGTCGCCAGAACGTCGAGGGTCGCATGCGTGAGCGCGCTCAAGGGGTTGAACGCGATGTTGCCCCACAGCTTCACCCAGATCTCGTCCCGGAGCCGCGGTCGGACCGGGGCCTTGATCCCGGCGTCCACGCACAGCGCGGCGAAGGCGCGGACCCGGTCACTACGCTCCCCGGACGGCTCGCCCAGGCTGAGCTTGTCGTCGGCGAGGTGCCGCACCACTCCGGGTTCCACGACCTCGCACGAGGGATAGACGACGCAACCTAGCGCGCGTTCGGGTCCGATCCCGCGCCAGATCGTCCCGCCCGGGTCGACGCTCTCGACGTGGCGGCCCGCGAACGGCGAGTCGAGACCGTGGAAGTACCACCAGGGGATCCCGTTGACGGCGCTCACGACGGCGGTCTCCGGGCCGAGCAGCGGCTGGACCGCATCCACCACTCCCGGGATCGAGTGCGCCTTCAAGGTGAGTACGACGTAGTCCTGTGGACCGAGCGTGGCCGGGTCCGAGGTCGCTTCCGGCCGGGCGGTCAGGCGTCGGCCCCCCATCTCCAGGATGAGCCCACGTTCCCGCATCGCCGCCAGGTGCGGACCGCGCGCTACGGCCGATACGTCGGCGCCCGCGCGCGACAACTGGACCGCGACCAACCCGCCGATCGCGCCCGCGCCGAACACGCAGATCTTCATGAGGCGAGACCGAGGGCGCGCGCGAGGCCGATGCGCTGGATCTTGCCGGTCGCGCCCTTGGGAATCTCGTCCACGAACACGATCGTGCGCGGCACCTTGAAGTCCGCGAGGCGTTCGGCCGCGAAGGCGCGCAAGGCAGACTCGTCCACCGAGACATCCGGTACGCGGACCACCGCCGCGGCAACCTCCTCCCCGAGCCGCGCGTGCGGCAGCGCGAACGTGCAGACCTGGGCCACGTCCGGATGGTCGAGCAGGACCTCGTCCACTTCGAGCGGCGCGACCTTCTCTCCGCCCCGGTTGATGATCTCCTTCAGCCGGCCGGTCACCTTGACGTAGCCGTCCGGGTCCAGGTAGCCGAGGTCCCCCGTTCGGAACCAGGATCCGTGAAACGCGGTGGCGTCGGCCGCCGGGTTGGCGAGGTAGCCGTGCATCACGTTGTCACCGCGAATGACGATCTCCCCCTCCGTTCCCACCGGCACGACGCCGCCCGCCTCGTCCATGACGGCCACTTCCGGGCCGGCCGCCGGACCGACCATGCCTGGCCTGCGCGGCGCCGGCGGGAGCGGGTTCGAACACATCTGGTGGGCGGCCTCCGTCATCGCGTACGCCTCGATGACGGGGGCGTCGAACGCCTCCTCCAGGGCCTCCATCACCTGCGCCGGCAGCGCCGCCGAGGCGGACCGGATGAAGCGCAGGCGCGCACGGGCGGCGCGGTCCCGGTTCCGCGGCAGGCGCGCGAGAACCGCCTGGTGCATGGTGGGCACCGCGCTGTACCAGGTCGGGTCCGCGTCCTCCAGCCAGGAGAAGAAGCGCAGCGCATCGAAGCCGGGCGTGCAGCAGACGGACCCGCCGCTCGCGAGGCTCGCCAGTACCGGCGCCATGAGCCCGTGGATATGGAACAGCGGCATGACGTTCAGGCAGATGTCGGGCGGACCGAGCGCGAGGGTGTGCGCGATGTTGCGGGCCGACGCGCACAAGTTGGCCTGGGTCAGCGGGACCATCTTCGGCCGCGACGTGGTGCCCGACGTGTGCAGGACGAGCGCCACGGCCCCCGCGTCGGGAGGCGCCGCCGCCCCTTCGCGTTCGATGTCGAGCGCGAACGCGCCCGCGACCTCGGACTCCAGGAGCTCGATCACCCTCGTGCCGCGTCGCGACGCGATGTCCCGGGAGACCGTTTCGTCCCCCGCCGCGACGATCAACGCCGCGGCGCCCAGGTCAGAGAGATAGAAGTCGAACTCGTCCGCCTTGTAGGCGGGATTCAGGGGCGCCGCCGCGCACCAGGGGGCGATGCAGGCGAAGGCGCTGGCCATCGCGGGGCCGTTCGGCAGCACGATCGCGACGCGGTCGCCCGCGCCGATCCCGGCCCCGCGGAGGGCGCGGCCCGTGCGCTGCACCTGCGCCACGAGGGCCGGATACGCGAGTCCTCCGCGCCCGGGCGCACGGATGGCCGCGTCCGCGCGCGTCTCCGGGTCGGAGGCGAGGAGGTCGAGGAGGTCGAGGAGCGTGGGCACGCCGGCTTCTGCGGCGTCCGCGCCGAGTCTCGGATCAGCGCGGCGGTTCGGTCGGGTCGCGGCCGTCGCGCGGCGCGCCGGTGCCGGACGAGCCTACGAAGATCTTGCTGCCGTCCTCGAAGGTGATGTCGCGGCCGTTGGCGCGCTTCGAGCGGTCCTTGCTCTGGTATCCGTCCACGACGATGAGCGTCCCCGGCACGAGCGAGTTACGCGTCAGACCGCGCCGCAGCAGCGTATTCGGGGTGCCGCCCTCGACCATCCACACTTCCTTGTCGCCGGCGTCGGTGGTGTGCTCGAGGTGAATCCACGCGTGCGGATTGACCCACTCGACTTTCACGACCGGGCCCCGCAGCACCATCGGGCGGTTGGGGTCGAACTCGGCTCCGAACGCGTGGTGCGCCGCGGCGGGGCCCGCCGTCAGCAGCGCCGCCAGGAATATCAAACACTTCGTCCGCATGTTGCTTGCCTCCATTGTGTGGCACTCACTCCGCGCCGGATAAGGTGACGTCGGCCTCCAGCAGCCGCGCCCCGCGCATGATGTTGCCGAGTGCGTAGTTGGCCTCGTGACAGGCGTACTCGTAGACGCTCGAGTCCGTCGCCGGCCACGGGTACTCGCCGCTCCAAGGCGCGTCCCAGACCGTCGGGTCCTCGACCGTGAAACCGTAGAGCAGCGTATCCGCATCGAGACGGCTGAACCGCTCCTCGACCCGAAGGTGCTCCGTGCCCCCGGAGAGGCCGGTCTGGTCGCGGAAGTTGGTCGTCTCGACCACCAGCGTGTCGCCTTCCCAGCGGCCGACGGAGTCGCCCATCCACTTGCGCACGTCGGGCGGGGCGTGCTCGCCGTCGATCCGGATGATGCGCGCGTCGTGGACCATCTCCGTCAGGATCATCACGTGGTCCGGGGTCTGCACGATGCGCTTCACGTTGTTGTAGAGCACCGGCAGCATCGGCGGGCCCGAGGTCGAGCCGAAGCCAAGCAGGCAGCGCTCACCGAGGGGCCGCACTTCCGGGTCGTCGTAGGGTCCGACCGCGAGACCCTCCTTGAGCCACCACGCTTCCCCGGTGTTCTCGCGGAACATCGCCCGCCGCGTCATCCTGCGCTCGCGCCCCGCGGGGGTCATCTCGGGCAACCGGCCGTTCGGGGGATCGACGATGATGGAGGTGGGGAACTGCCCCTCGATGGCGATCGTGTCGTCGCCCCGGTCGATCCAGAAGGCGTTGTAGCCGCCCACGTTACCGGCGGCCCCGGGCGAGCCGTCGCCGCCGACCGGCGGGGCTTCCCGGTCGGGGTCCGTGTCCTGTTGCGCTTCCGCCATGCGGTCGCGCTCTTCCCCGGCGATACGGTCCGCCTCCTTGCGCGACAGGAAGCGGTTCTCTCCGAACATGCGGGGCCGCTCCAGGGGCGTGAGCGTCGCCACGTCGTAGTTGCCGGACAGGTCCGGGCGGCCCTCGGCCGTGCGCGGGATGTCGTCCGCGCCCGCCACGGTCGATCCCAGCAGCCCGAGGGCGACCACGACCCAGCCCGTGTTTCGCACGGCGCGGCCTGCGTAATCCCCGGGGTGCATCACCGTCCGCGCACCCCTACCGTGGCAGCGGGTTCCGCCGCCACTCGCCGTACATCAGTTCCTCGACGAACTCCACGCAGCGGAAGTCCATCAGGGCCATGTTGGCTTCCTTGCGGCGGTAGAGCGGCATCGAGATCTTCCAGGGGCGCGTGAACGTTTCCGCATCCTCGATCGTCGCCTCGTAGTGCAGGTGGTCCGGGCTGGTCGGCGTGTAGCGTTCCGTGACCTTCATCTGGCTGCTGTGGTGGTTGCCGGCGCGGTCGAACCAGGTCTGGTCGTTGAGGCCCGTGACCTCGATCACGAGCGTGTCGCCGTCCCAACTGGCCACGGACTGGCCCATCCAGGTGTCGATGGGCGCCGGCCCCGGATCCTCGGTGAAGATGTCGCGCACCGCGCCGGCGAACTGGTAGGCGAAGAACAGGGTGCTCTCGCCCTGGAAGATCTGGAACGGCTGCGGCATGTAGTTCGCGCGGGGCACGCCCGGGAGGTAGCACTTCACCTCCGGGTCGCGGTTGATCCAGTCCGCCTGGTTCTCCTGCTTCTTCGCGAGGGCTTCCGGCTTGTACGGGATCTTGCCGCCCTCGACGACCCCCATGCTCGGCGGCACCGAGACGACGGCGCCGAGCTTGTAGGTCTCGAGCGAGGGGACCGGACCGTGCGGGCCGTCGCGCAACTGCACCGAGGCGCGCGCCATGTGCAGCTCGATGTCGTAGTTGGCCTCGTTCAGGGCCTGCCAGATGCCGTTCAGGTCGGGGTGCACCCCGCCCGGCCCGCGCGGGGCCACGTACGCGTCGCCCTCTTCCGCCAGAGCCGTCCCGGGCACGCACACGAGCAGCGCGAGCGCCATCCCGGCGATGATTCCCTGTCGCATCGGCTTTCCCCCGAATAGTCGCAGCAACCGCACGACCGAAGCGTACGCCAATGGCCGCGCGGCAAGGCCGCGAATGCTCGCATCACGGTCGTGGACGGTCAACGGCGGACGCCCGGGCCGGTCGCCGTTTCCCGCGAGATGCAGCGCCGCAGGGGTCGCAAAATGCACGGTCATCTTGTTTTATTTTTTATAATCAATTACTTACAAGACATAAGCTCAAGCCGATACCCGCACGATCCGCTTGCCGACGTTACCCCCGGCCAGCAGGTCCACGAACGCGCGAGGCGCGGATTCGAGTCCTTCGAACTCGTCCACCCACGCCTTGAGCTGGCCCGACGCCATCCAGCCCTTGATTTCGGCGCGGGCCGCCGCGTAGCGGTCCGCAAAGTCGAACACCAGGAACCCCTCCATCCGCAGGCGCTTGTTCACGAGCAGTCCGGGGATGCCGCGCGGACCGGGCTCCGGGTTGGCCGTGTCGTACTGCGAGACGACGCCGCAGCAGGAGATGCGTCCGCCCGGGTTCATCCGGAAGAGCGCCGAACCGAGCACCGTGCCGCCGGTGTTGTCGAAGTAGACGTCCACCCCGTCGGGCGTGGCTTCCTTGAGCGCCTGGCGGAAGCCCGCGTCGCGGTAGTTCGCAACGCCGTCGAAACCGAGTTCGTCGAGGAGCCGCACGTTCTTGGCGTCGGACCCGGTCACCCCCACCACGCGGCAGCCACGTATCTGGGCGAGCTGACCGACGACGTGACCCACCGCGCCGGCGGCCGTCGAGACCATGACGGTCTCGCCCTCCTTCGGTTCCGTCACGGCCAGCAGCCCGAAGTAGGCGGTCAGTCCCGTGCCGCCGAGCACGCCGAGGTAATCGGCCGGGTCACCGTCGTGATCGATGCGCTCGACGGACCCGGCGGAGTGCACCGAGTAGTCCTGCCAGCCAGCGCCGCAGGAGACGATTTCCCCCTCCGAGACCGACGGGTCGTTCGACGTTTCCACCCGCGCGACCGCGCTGCCGCGCATGACGACCCCGGTCTGCGGCGCGCCGGCGTACGTCGCACTGCCCTGGAGGCCCGCCCGCGCCCCGGCGTCCACGGAAACCGCGAGCGTGCGGCAGAGGACTTCGCCGTCCCCGGGTACGGGCACCGGCTCCGTGACGAGGTCGTAGTGGGAGTCCTCGAGCTTGCCGCGAGGCAGCGTAGCCACGACGATCTTGCGGTTCTCGGCCATGCCTGGGTCCTCCCTCATCGACGGAAACCGCGCATTGTAGGCCAACCTCAGGCGGCGCCCCGCCGGGGTCGACGATGTGTGCCACAATCCAGCCATCGCCCGCGCTCACGGGCCATGACCGACCGTCCGGAGCGAGCATGAAGAGAGCCGTCCTCATCGTCGTCGCCGTGCTGGTGGCCGCTTATCTTGTTGCCCTTGCCCCATACGAGCCGGACAAGCGCCGTCCCGGCACGCGCCTCGGCGGTCCGCTCGCGGCCGACCAGGACACCGACTGGTCCTTCCGGACGCCGGGACGCATGCAGATCTTCGTCGAGACGTCCACGTGGTACGGCATCCCGCACTCGGTGACCACCACGTCCTGGATCGTCGACGGCGAGCTGTACGTGCCGTGCAACGCCTGCGCGACGAAGCGCTGGCCGAAGAACGTGGCGCGCAGCCCGGACGTGCGGCTGAAGGTCGACGGCGAAATCTACGAGCGGCGCGCCGTGCGGATCACCGATGAGGCAGAGCAGCAGCGCGTGTTCGGGGCGCTCGGCGCCGGGGCCGCCCGTCCGGGACGCTGGGTCTTCCGGATGGAGGCGCGACAGGGCTGACGGCCTGTTGGCACCGAGTCACGTCTCAGCCAGGAGATTCCGCAACGGCTCCCGGTCCTTCCAGCGATACGCGGCGAAGTCGCGCAAGTCCGTGGAGAGGATGCGCCCGTCGCCACGATCCCTGGCCGCCAGCACGAGTGACGCGTCCGCGAGGCCCATGGGCAGGCTGCGGTAGCTGTCCATCAACGCGCGCATCTCTCCGAGTCGGGTGGCCGCGATCTCATGGATGTCCACCCGGAGGGAGACCTGTTCCAGAAAGCGCAGTTGCGCATCGACCCCCAACCGGCTCGCCATCAGGTGACCGGTCTCCGTGAGGACGGGCCAGGTGGTCACCAGCGGCTCCGCGAGACTCCGGGTCACGGCCACGGCCCTGCCGTGCCACCGGTCACGACGGTTGGCCAGGGCGAGCCAATACCCCGTGTCAGCCAGCACCATGCTTGTCTGCCAGGGAGTCGGTCAGGTGGCGCTTGTAGTCCTCCGCCAGGTCGGGAGGGCCTTCCGCGCACCCGACGAAGTCGCTCGAAAGCAGACCGTCCAGCCGCTTGCGGGCGTCCGCCGCCCGCTCCTTGTGCAGACAGTCGATGGCCTGCTTCAACACGTCGCTCGCGCTCTGACTGGTGAGCGCCTGCAGTTCGGCAAGCTTGGCGGCACGCGCCTCGTCCAGCCGGGCATTGACTCGCATTGCCTGGTCCCCTTGTCCGATTACGACAACGTACGGTGTATGACGCCGACATACAAGCGGTCGGCCCCAACGCGTACGGGCGGCGCGGGCCACGGCGCGCCATTGCACCCCATCCCCCTTTTCCCGCACAGTTCGCCTTTCCCCTGATGGGAGCCGCCGCGCATGAAGACCGCCGACGCCATTGCCCACGTCCTCAAGGCCGAAGGGGTGGACATCCTCTTCGCCTACCCGGTGAACCCGATCATCGAGGCGTGCGCGGTGGCCGACATCCGCACGATCATCTGCCGCCAGGAGCGCATCGGGCTCCACATGGCGGACGCGTACTCGCGCATGTCTTCCGGCAGGAAGATCGGCGTCTTCTCGATGCAGCACGGACCGGGCTCGGAGAACGCTTTCGGCGGGGTCGCGCAGGCGTACTCGGAGTCCTCGCCGATCCTGGTGCTGCCCGCCGGCTACCCGCGGCGCGTCGCCAACTACTACCCCAACTTCAACTCGGCGCGCAGCATGGAGAGCGTCACGAAATGGGCGGAACCGCTCACCATGGGCCGGGCGATTCCGGAGGTGATGCGGCGTGCGTTCTTCCAGTTGCGCAACGGCCGGCCAGGGCCGGTCCTCGTCGAGGTCCCGATGGACGTCTTCCGCGAGGACGCGCCAGAGGACTGGGTCTACGAGCCGAGCTACGCGACCCGCACGGCGCCGGACCCGGACGCGGTCGAAGAGGCCGCGGCGGTGCTCGCGGGCGCGGAGCGGCCCGTGATCTACGCCGGCCAGGGGGTCCACTACGCCGAGGCCTGGGAGGCACTCAAGGCGCTGGCCGAACGCTGGAACATCCCCGTCACGACCAGCCTCGAGGGCAAGAGCGCCTTCCCGGAGAACCACCCCCTGTCGCTGGGCTCGGGCGGCCGCGCCAATCCCCGGCCCGTCAAGACGTTCCTCGCCGAGGCGGACGTGATCCTCGGCATCGGCTGCAGCTTCGCGCTGACCGGATTCGGCGTGCCGATGCCGCGCGGCAAGACCATCATCCACGCCACCCTCGATCCGATGGACCTGAACAAGGACGTACCCGCGCAGCACGCCCTGATCGGGGACGCGGAGCTTTGCCTCGCGCACCTGTCGGAGGCCCTCGCCGACCGCGACCGCACGCGGGCCGAGAGCCGCAGGGACGTGCCGGCCCGCATCGCCGCGATCCGGGCCGAGTGGCTGGCCGAGTGGGAAGCGAAACGCACGCACAACGAGGCGCCCCTCAATCCCTACCGGGTGCTGAACGAACTGCACCAGGCCGTGGACATCGACAACACGATCATCACGCATGACGCCGGCAGTCCGCGCGACCAGGTGTCCCCCTTCTGGGAGAGCACGACGCCGCTCTCCTACATCGGCTGGGGCAAGACGACGCAACTCGGCTACGGGCTGGGGCTCGCGATGGGCGCGAAGCTCGCCCGGCCGGAGAAGCTCTGCATCAACGTCTGGGGCGACGCCGCGATCGGCTTCACGGGCATGGACTTCGAGACCGCGGTGCGCGAGCGCATCCCGATCCTCTCGATCCTGATGAACAACTTCTCGATGGCGATCGAGTTGCCCATCATGCAGGTGGCGACGGAGAAGTACCGGTCCACGGACATCTCCGGTGACTACGCGGCCATGGCGCGGGCCTTCGGGGGCTACGGCGAGCGCGTGGAGGATCCGAACGACATCCGCCCCGCCATCGAACGGGGCATCGAGAAGACGCGGGAGGGTACGCCGGCGCTGCTCGAGTTCATCACCGACAAGGAGATATCGATCTCCGGGGAGTGACGGCGCGGACGCCCTGACAGCGATGGGATACCGACTTGCCGCCGACGCCATCGTGCTCCTGCACGTGGCGTTCATCGCCTTCGTCGTGCTCGGCGGCCTGCTGGCGCTCCGGCGTCCCTGGGTCGCGGTCGTTCACGTCCCGGCGGCCGTCTGGGGCGTGCTGGTCGAGTCGTTCGGCTGGATCTGCCCGCTGACGCCTCTCGAGGTCGAACTGCGCACGGCGGCGGGAGAAGCCGCGTACACGGGGAGCTTCGTGGACAACTTCATCGTGCCCCTCGTCTATCCGGCGACGCTGACGCAACCCGTACAGTGGGCGCTGGCGGTGTTCGTCCTCCTCGTCAACGCGGTGATCTACACCGTCCTGCTCCGGCGGCGTTCCGGGGCCGCGCGCCGCGCCTGGCGGCGCCTGCGGGGCGCGTAGTCGACATCTCTCCCACGGCCAACAAGAGAAGGAAACCCGTTCATGACATTCCTCAAGTGGCTGTTGATCGTCCTGGCCGTCCTGGTCGTCGCGTTCGTCGCGCTGCGGCTCCTGTTCGGGCTGATCGCCAATCCGAGGGTCATCGAGGAACTGCGGACCGACCCGCAGGGCGAACGCGCCGGCATCGTCATGCTCCTGACGCTGCCGGACGGCCGCGTCCTGCCGGTGAACTACTCGCGCGAGGGAGACCAGGTGTTCGCGGGCGCGGACGGCCGCTGGTGGCGCGCCCTGCGGGAGGGCGACGTACCGGTGACCGTCACGATCCGCGGCGAGACGCTGCCGGGGCGCGCCCGCGTGGTCTTCGACGATCCCGAGTACAAGCGCGACGTCTTCGCGCGGCTGCGTCCCAACGTGCCGAAATGGCTACCGGGATGGTTGGACGCGGAGCTTGTCGTCATAGACCTGGACAGGTGACCGCCTACCTTGACAAGGTCGGAGCGGGCCGGCGAAGCTGCTTCGCTCTGGGACCCCGGCAGAGTTTCTGGCAAGTGTTTCGGGTTACGCATCCGGCGGCGTGCGCGGGGCTTCACGGCTATCCGAGGTGCCGTCCTGCTGCCCCGTCATGGGCGCCGCCAGCCGGCTTCGACTGCCGCTGCCAGCCGACCGTGGCGGCATGGCAGCGCCGCGGCTCCTACCCGAGCGCGGCGGTGCGCACCCGCGGAAAGGGGCTCTGAGGATGCCGACAACGGACTCGGCCGTGCGTTTGCGAGGTGTCCGGTTCGGCTATCGTCCGGATCGCCCGGTACTCGCTGTCGATGCGTTCGACGTCGCTCCGGGCGAGCGTGTCTTCGTCGAAGGAGAGAGCGGCAGCGGCAAGAGCACCCTCCTCGGCCTGGTCGGCGGCATCCTGGTGGCCTCCGAGGGAGAGGTGTGCGTCTTCGGACAGCCGATGGCGGAGTTGTCCGGCTTGCGGCGCGACCGGCTGCGGGCCGACCAGGTCGGTTTCGTGTTCCAGATGTTCAACCTGTTGCCTTACCTGTCCGTCGTCGACAACGTCGTCCTGCCGTGTCGATTCTCGGCGCGCCGGGCGCGCGAGGCGCTGGATCGTTCGCCGTCGCTCCGCGAAGAGGCACTGCGCCTGCTCGCTCGCCTGGGTCTCGGTGACGGCACGATCCACCGCCGGTCGGTTACGGAGCTCAGCATCGGCCAGCAACAAAGGGTGGCGGCCGCGAGGGCTCTGATCGGTGCGCCGGCGCTGGTGATTGCCGACGAACCCACCTCGGCGCTCGATACGCGTGCGCGGGCTCGTTTTGTCGACTTGCTGATTGCGGAGGCCACGGCGAGCCAGAGCGCGGTGCTGTTCGCCAGCCATGACCGAGCGCTCGCCTCCCGGTTCGATCGGGCGCTGTCGATGTCCGCGCTGAACACAGCGGCCGTCGAGACGACGGCCGAGGTCTAGCGTGCTGCGTCACCTGTTCACCCTGGCGCTGCGTAGCGTGCTGAATCGCCGCTTGACGGCGGGGCTCACGATCCTGTCCGTTGCCGTGAGCGTGACGCTCCTGTTGGGCGTGGACCGAATTCGGACGGAAGCGCGAGCAGGCTTCGAGAACACCATTACAGGGGCGGACCTCATCGTCGGCGCGCGGGGCGGCCAACTCAACCTGCTGCTCTATTCGGTGTTCCGGATCGGGGACGCGACGAGCGGCATCTCCTGGGCAAGCTACCGGGACATCGCCGCTCGACCGGAGGTGGCCTGGACGATCCCCCTGTCGCTCGGTGACTCGCATCGTGGTTATCGCGTCGTAGGCACGACAGACGCGTACTTCGAGCACTACCGGTATGGCCGTGACCAGGGTCTCGAAACTGCCCTCGGCCAGACGTTCGACGGGCCATACGACGCCGTGCTCGGCGCCGAGGTCGCGCGGGCGCTCGGCTATGACGTAGGCGATGCCATCGTTGTCTCGCACGGTATTGGTGAGGTGAGCTTCGAGCATCACGACGATCGACCGTTCACGGTGGCCGGGATTCTGGCCCCGACCGGGACCCCCGTGGACCGCAGCGTGCACGTCACGCTGGCCGGGATGGAAGCGATCCACGGTGACCACCCGCCAGCGAGCCCGGGGGATGACCACAGCGAGCATGGCGAGGCGCACGAGGACCATGCCGGGCACGACGCCAGCGAGCACGGCGAGGCGCAGGAGGACCATGCCGGGCACGACGCCAGCGAGCACGGCGAGGCGCACGAGGACCACGCCGGGCACGACGCCAGCGAGCACGGCGAGGCGCACGAGGACCACGCCGGGCACGACGCCAGCGAACACGGCGAGGCGCACGAGGACCATGCCGGGCACCAACGCGAGCAGCATGCGGAAGAGGGCCGCAATGGCCACGGAGCGCACGAGGAGCACGTCGCGCACGAGGAGAGCGATGGGCATGCCACGCACGAAGGACATCACGCGCACCCGGAACACGCCGACGACCCGGAGAGCATCACCGCCTTCATCGTTGGCCTGGAATCCCGCCCACTGCTGCTCGGCCTTCAACGGCACGTGAACGAATACGAGCCGGAACCCCTGACCGCGATCGTCCCGGGGGTGGCGTTGCAGCAGCTCTGGGGCATGCTCGGCGTAGCGGAGGCGGCCTTGCTCGGTATCAGCGTCCTGGTCGTCGCCGCCGGTCTCGTGGGCATGCTGACGACGCTCTTGACGGGTCTCGCGCAACGGCGGCGCGAGATGGCGGTGCTGCGAGCCGTGGGCGCCGGGCCAGCCTGGATCTTCTCCATGCTCATCGTCGAGGCCCTATTGCTGGCAGCCGCGGCATCCATCGTCGGCGTGGTGACCGTGCACACTGCCATGCCCCTGGCGCGGCAAGCGCTCCTCGAGCAGTTCGGCCTGGCGCTGGCGGCCACCCCGCCGGGTGCGTTCGATCTTGTCGTAGCCGCCGCCGTCACACTTGCAGGTGGGGCCGTGGCCACGTTCCCCGCATGGCGCATCTACCGCTACTCGCTTGCCGATGGCTTGACCGTGCGCACCTGATCGCGCGGACCGGTATGATGGTTGCGATGCATGGATCGATGCCTACGGAAACGCGCATGGCCCGGACATCCGCGCTGCTCGCTCTGCTAACCGCGATAGGACTGGCGGCGGCGCCGACGCCGAGCGAAGTCCCCAAGCTGGATTGGGCGGACCTGCTTCCTCCCGAAGCACGGGTGCCGGCGCCGATCGTCGACCACACGCGGATACCGACATTCGACGACCTGCCACATTCGGCGTTCGTGGCGACGGTGCCCGAACTGGACGGCCGGATGGTCAAACTCCCTGGCTTCGTGGTGCCCCTGGATATGGTCGGCGACAAGGTCACGAGTTTCCTGTTGGTGCCGTATTTCGGGGCCTGCATCCATGAGCCGCCGCCGCCGCCGAACCAGATCGTCTACGTTGAGTTTGGAGACCCGGTCGAGCTTTCGAGCATGTACCACCCGGTTTGGGTCACGGGAACGCTGGGCACCGAGGCGCATACGAGCGAACTCGCCTATGCCGGCTACACGATGCTGGGCGAAGCGGTCGAGAAGTACCAATACTGACACCACACGGGCCGGAACGCCCGGATACCCCGGAACAGGAACGCGTCGTTGATGCCTCAGGCGCTCGCGGGCGCTTCCACCACGTCCTCCCCCAACGCCCGCGCCCGTTCGAGACGCGTCGCCTCGTCCCGGGCCAGGTGTCGCTGGGCCATCGCCAGGCAGACCACCGACCCGATGAAGACCAGCAATGAGGTCGCCATCGCAAGGCGCAACCCCTCCGCGTCGCTCATGCCGCCCGCGATGAAGACATCCGAGAGCTTCCCGATCGTGTAGGGGCCGAGCGCCAGGCCGATGAAGGTCATGAGCAGGATGTAGAAGGCGCCCGCGATCGCGCGCATGCGCGGCATCACGAGGTCGCTCGACGTGCTCGGGGCGATCCCGGCCCAGAACCCGTTCGGCACGCTCGCGAGGAAGTTCGCCAGGAACGCGACGACCAGGCTCTCCGTATAGATCATCAACAGGGCGAACGGCGCGGTACCGGCCACGGCCGCGTACCCGAGCATCAGCCGGCCGGTCGGGAACCGCATGCGCAGGCGATCCGCCAGGAAGCCGCCTCCGGCGACGCCGATGATGCCGCTGGCGGCCGCCCCGATGCCGATCCACAGGCCGACCTCGGCGGCGCTCGTGTCGTGCGCCCGCATCAGGAGCGGAGCGGTCCAGAACGCCACGCCGTAGCCCACGAATCCGCCGATGGGAGCGGAGAGCATGGCGTAGATCATGGCTTTCGACTTGAAGATCATCGCGAACGTCGCGGGGTCCCGCCGCGCGAGGGACTGCACCCAGGACACGGTCGCGTAGACCCCGATGCCCATGGCGATCCACTGCGCCCAGTCGCCTGTCAGCCAGATCAGGCCGGCGCCGCCGCCGACGATGGCGAGCGCCATCAGCGCGTTGAGCCGGAGCGAAGCGCCGTCCCGCACGAGGCCGATCACGTTGAGCGGCGGGATGACCGACACCAGTTCCGTACCGAGCACCTGGAACGGCCGCGGATGCGGCTTCGTCACCAGACCCTCGCTGATGCCGCGCACCGGCTCGCGCAGGGTGCGCACCCACGCCGCCATGGCGATCCCGGGCAGCCCGACTGCCATGAACGCCACCTGCCAGCCGCGCAGGCCGAACGGGGGATCGACCGGGTACAGTTCCGCCCAGAAGTCGAGGATCGCGCCGCCGAGGAAGAGACCGGCGCCGATACCGATCGCGACGCCGCTCGTGTAGATCGCCACCACCGTGGCCCGGTAGCGCGGCGGGTAGTAGTCGTAGAGCAGCGAGTACGCCGCGGGCGAAGCGCTCGCCTCACCGATCCCGACGCCGGTCCGGTACGCCGCGAGTTCCACGAACGACCGGGCGAGCCCCGATGCGGCCGTCATCGCGCTCCAGAACAGGAGCCCCACGGAGATGACGCTGCGGCGCACCCAGACGTCGGCGAAACGCGCCAGCGGAATGCCGAACACCGCGTAGAAGACAGCGAACACCGTGCCGTAGAGGAAGCCCATCTGGGCGTCGGTAACCCCGAGGTCCTCCTTGATGGCCTCCGCGAGGATCGACAGGATGTTGCGGTCGACGAAGTTGAAGAAGTAGACCAGCGTCAGTACGCCGAGCACGTAGTGCGAGTACCAGCGGCCCGGCTGCTGCGGTGCGGCTTCCGACGTCGGCCCCATCACGAACTCCTGCAGCCCGGCCGCGCGTCACGCCCGCCCGGGCAACTCGCCGACGTCCTCCCCCAGGGCCCGCGCCCGCTCGACCCGGGACGCCTCGTCCTTCGGCAGGTGCCGTTGCGCCTGCACCAGGCAGACGATCGTCACGGCGAACATGACCATGCAGCTCGCCATGGCCAGGCGCAACGCGTCGCCGTCGCCCATCCCCCCTGTCACGAGCAGGTCAGAGAACTTGCCCACCACGTATGGGCCGAGCGCCAGCCCGATGAAAGTGGCGAGCAGGATGTAGAACGCACCCACCACAGCGCGCATGCGCGGCACCACGAGGTCGGCTGCCGTACTCGGAGGGATGCCCGCAAAGCACGCGCTCGGAACGTGGTAGAGGAAGTTGGCCCAGAACGCCACGACCAGACTGTCGGTGTAGAGGAGGAGCAGGACCGTCGGGATGGTGCCCAACACGATGAAGTAACCGATCATCAGCCGCCCCGTGGTGAAGCGCAGGCGCAGCCGGTCGGCGACGAACCCCCCGGCGGTGACGGACAGCAGCCCCCCCGCCGCGATGCCGATACCGATGTACAGGCCCACGTCCAGCGCATTCGCCCCGTGCGCCCGAATCAGGTAAGGCGCGGTCCAGAAGCCGATCGCGTAAGTGACGAAGGTCACGGACGTGAACGCGAACAGCATGTAGAGCATGGCCTTCGAGCGGAAGATCATCGCGAAGGCGGCCGGATCGCGCCGCGCCAGGGACTGCACCCACGAAGCCGTGGCGTAGAAACCTATACCCAGGGCGATCCATTGCGCCCAGTCGCCCGTGACCGCGATGAGGAGGGCCGCCCCACCGGCGATCGCGACGGCCATCAGCACGTTCAGACGGAGCGACGCCTGCTGCCGCACCAGGCCGATTACGTTCAGGGGCGGCACGATCGACGCCAACTCCTGGCCCAGCACCCGGAAAGGCGCGGGGTGCTTTTCGGTGACCAGGCCTTCGCTGATACCCCTGACCGGCTCCCGCAGACTGCGTACCCACACCGCCATCAGCAGGCCCGGGAGCCCCACCATCATGAAGGCGACCTGCCACCCTTTCAGCCCGAACGGCGGGTCCTCCGGATACAGGTCCGCCCAGAAGTCGAGGATCGCGCCGCCCAGGAACAGTCCCATGCCGACGCCGATGTATCCGCCCGCCGAGTACGTTGCCACGACGGTCGCGCGGAGCCGCGGCGGGTAGTAGTCATAGAGCAGCGAATACGCGGCCGGCGACGCGCTCGCCTCGCCCACACCGACGCCCGTGCGATACACGGCGAGTTCCCCGAACGAGCGCGCAAGCCCGGACACCGCCGTCATCGCGCTCCAGAACATGAGCCCGAGCGAGATCACGCTGCGCCGCACCCAGACGTCCGCGAAACGCGCCAGCGGGATGCCGAAGACGGCGTAGAACACCGCGAACACCGTGCCGTACAGGAAGCCCATCTGCGCGTCGGTGACGCCGAGGTCCGCCTTGATGGATTCGGCCAGGATCGAGAGGATGTGCCGGTCCACGAAGTTGAACACGTAGACCAGCATGAGGACGCCCAGTACGTAGTGGGCGTACCACCGTCCCGAACCGCCCGAGGCGGACTTCGCCTGTTCCATGCGTGATATCCCCTTCGCGGCGCCCCCGCGGCCCTCCCCGGCGCGCCGCCCGCCGATGGTTCCTTATAGCATGCGCCCAGTTTCCTGCATGCCAAACGGGAACGAGAAGGGAATGGACGCACCTGGATCCGGACGCCCATCGGGAGTTCCGATCGAGCAGGCGGTGGAGCCTCATTCCCTCGGGAAGTGTCTTTTCCTCCGCCTTGCTCCCGGTGTCGCCAACATGGCCGCGACGGTGCTGGGATTGGCGGCCCTCTGGAACCCGTCCCTACCGCCGGACCTGTTCTTTGGCGTGTTCACGAACGTGTTCGCGCTGATTCCGGTGCAGCTCGGCTACCTCTACTACCTGGCCAGGAAGCGGCACAACCCGGGGTGGTCGCTCGAAGGCGTCGTGGTGTACGACCGGCCGGTCTCCTGGCTCCGGTACCTGGTCTGGGTACCGGCGATCCTGGCGCCAACGGCCATTGTCTTCGTCGCGCTCGAGCCCATGACCCACCGGCTCGAAACCGAATTCGTTGGCGTCAGCATCTTCGCCAGGTACCAGACGGCTGCGCTCTCGGAGGTCGCGGGGATCGTTCTACTCGCCAACATTGCGCTCTCCGGCATTCTCGTGCCCATCACCGAAGAGATCTACTTCCGCGGATATTTGCTCCCACGAATGCCGGCCCGCTTCGGGCGCCTGAAGCCCGCCGCGCACAGCCTGCTCTTCGCGGTGTACCACTTCGACACGCCCTGGATGATCCCGGTCCGCACCCTGGGCATCCTCCCGCTCATCTACGCGACGATCCACACACGCAGCGTCCGCCCCGCGATCGTCGCGCACTGCCTGGTCAACCTGGCGAACTTCTCCGAGTCCGTATCGCGGCGTATCGGAAGCCAGTGAACGAGCAAGGCGACGGTCGACGGTTGCGGGGCGCTACCGCAGCCTCGAGTACGGCAGGGGATTGACGTAGTCCACAAACTCCGTCTCGACGGCCGCGAAGGCCCTGTCGAGTTCCGGCATCGACTGGGCGCCGGTGCGGAACGAGAGGTCGAGCGGCCGGTCCGGCAGCACCCACAGATCGGTGAACTCGCCCCGCGCGCCGGATCGCGCGCTGTAGGCGGTCACCAGCTCCGTGCCCTGTCCGTCCACCCGGTCGACCAACTGCCCGACCGCCTCGAGCGCGTCGGGAAAGGTGCCGAGCGGCGCCTTCAGCCGGGCGAGCAGGTACTGGCGCGGCGCGTCGGACGGGTCGTCCAGCACCCGCGCGAGCCGCTCCGCCGTGGCGTACGGCAGGGTGTCCCCGAGGCGCACGTACTCCTCGATGTCGAGCCCGAGGTCCATCAGCCCCTTGATGGCCTCCGGATCCGCCAACTCCCGCACCAGTTGGGTCGTCGCCTTGTCGTAGTGCTCCAGCGAGTCGAACCGCACCAACAGGAGATCGCGTCCCCGCTCGCCCGTCGACCACTGGAAGCCCCCGAGCAGGTCGAACCCGCAACGCTCCATCAGGGGCACTGCCACTTCCCCGTAACGGACGACGTACTTCTCGAAGTTCGCCGGGGTCGCCGGACGGACGGTGTGGATGACTTCCATGATGAGCGCCATGGCGTGGACCTTCCTTGAAATGTGCGCGGAAGTATAGAGGAGCGTTCCCACTGCGGGTGGGACGCTCAGTCGGAGGAGCTAGATGCCGGCGTCGATCGCGTCGAAGTGACCGTCGGCGGCGTAGCGGAGGATCGCCTGGTCCGCCGTCAGGAGCGTCGCGGGCCAGTGACGGGCTGTCGCCACGATCAGCCGGTCGGCGGGATCCGCGTGAAACTGGCCCGGCAGGCGAACGCTGTCCACGGCGATCGCGGGTTCGATAGGCAACAGGTCGACGCCGGGCAGTGCGAGTGCCCGGTCCACCCAGGTCCCCACCTCGAGCGCAAGATGCAGCCCGCCCTTCGCGACGAGCATGGCGATCTCCCATGGCGTGATTGCGGAGGCGCCCAGTCCCGCGGCGTCGCGGGCCCTCTCTATCTCGCTCCTCGCGCCGGGGCCGAGCCGCCCGTCGTCTTCCACGAGCCAGACGAGCACGTGGGTGTCGAGCAGAATCACTCGGACGCCACCCAGTCGGACGGCGAGGTCGCCGGCCCAAAAGGGTCGTCGTAGCGGAGCACCGTACCGCGCATCGCCCCCACGAGCGGGCCAGGACCTGCCTCCAAAGACGGACAGGAAAGCACCGCCACGGGGCGCCCACGCCTCGTGATGGTCACGGACTGGCCAGTGCCCTGCAGCTCGCTGATGATGCGCAGGCACTTCGCCTTGAACTCCGCCGCCGGGACGGTCCTGGTACTCACGATGACTGCTCGAGATGATGTACAACTCATCTTGTACATCACAGCACGAAGTGAATCAACACCGACGGGCTCAGCGCCCGCCCGGTTGGCATAGAATCGCCAGAGATTCCCGCAAGGCAGACCCCATGACAGACGCCAAGATCAAGGCCGGCGCGGCGCGTACGGAGTGTCCGCCGTTCGAAGACCCGGCGTTCGTTCACCCTCCTCCGCTGTCCGAAGCGACCGTGGCCATCGTGACTTCGGCATCGCTGTCGCATCCGGAGGACGAGGGGTTCGCCGTGCAGGACGTGGGCTACCGGGTGCTCGAGCGTGGTCGCCGCGACGTGGTGGTCGGGCACTGGAGTCCGAACTTCGATACGGCCGGCGTGGCGGCGGACCTCAACGTGGTGTTCCCCATCGACCGGCTCGAGGAGTTGGCCAGGCAGGGGACCATCGGCCGCGTGTCCGACGTGCATCTCGCCTTCGCGGGCAACCAGTTCGAACTCTCCGGCATCCGCATGGACGGCGGTCCCGCAGGAGCCGCTTTCCTCAAGGAGCGCGGGGTCGACGTCGTCGTCCTGACACCCGTCTGACCCCTCTGCACGCGTACGGTCAGTACGCTCGCCCACGTCTTCGAAGCCGCCGGCATCGCCACCGTCGCGATCGGCTCCATCCGCGAGCAGCTTTACGGCATGGCCCCGCCGCGCGGCCTGTTCTGCGACTTCCCGCTCGGGCGGCCACTCGGCGTCCCGAACGACCCCGCGTTCCAGCATCGCGTGCTGGCGCGTGCCTTCGGACTGCTGGAGTCGAAGCAGCCCACCGTGCAGGACTTCGAGGAGTCCATCGAGGACACGGCCTCCGAAGTGCTCGTGTGCCCGCTACCGGCGCGCCACGACCCGGACACCCATCCCGCCGTGGACGAAGCACGCGGGCTGCGCGCCGCCTACGACCGCGCGGTCGCGAAGTACGGTAACCGGGCCGGCGCCGCGCGCCTGCTCGACGCGGACGCGGTCCCGGCGGCCATCGAGTCCTTCGTGCGCGTCGCGGAAGGCGTGCCGTGGAAGGAAGCCGGGATCCCCGGCGTCCCGGCACGGGTCTCCCACGACATTCGCGGGTACTACGAGATGGCGGCGATGGAGATTGTGGATCACACGCCGGCCGCCTGGACCGGATATCGCTGGTTTCGCGACAAGACGCAGACGGGCGCCGTGATCAAGGCGGCCCAGCAGGCGATCCGGGAGTCGGGCGTCAAGAACGACGCGCTCTGGCGCTTCCTGTTGCCGCTCGACGCGACGATGTAGTGACGGGGACCGCGCGCGGTTGCGCGCGGCGGGCTACATCGCGACGGCTTCGAGCCGGGCGAGGCCCCGCTCGATCTTTTTGACGTAGCGCACGCCGGCCCGTTCCCAGCTCGCGAGCCGCGCGCCGGTGGGGCCGAGGTTGTACTTGTGCAGCGCACACTGCAGTTCGCCGCACGCATCCCGGAAGGAAGCCAGGATCTGGGCGCCACAGTAGATGTTGTCCGCCGGCTCGTGCAGGTCGCCCCCGCAGAAGGACCGCCAGAACTCGCTGCGGATCTGCGCCGGGCCGATCGCTCCCACGCGCGACCGGGCGCGCTTCCTGAACGAGCTTTCCGCCAGCACGAGACTCGCCAGCAGTTCGGGTTCGAGTTCCTGTCGGCTCGCCGCCTCGAGAATCCACTCCGCGAACTCTTCCGCGACGGCGGGGCGGATGTCGAAAGCCCGCGTCATCCGGTCGGCGAATTCGGCGCGCTCCTCCTCCCAGGGGATGGAGGGGGTCTGCGCGGCGGGGAGGGCGAAGGCCACGCGTTCGTAGCGCTGCGCGTCGGTCCCCGTCGAAAACGTCAGGGCCGCGACGCCCGCGAGCAGCAACGCCCCGACCTGGACCTGAACCAGGACCGGTACGCGTCCTATCAATGCCGACACGGCGCCCATGGGCCTTTCCCGATACCCCGCAACATTTCGTAACGAAAGGGCGGGCCACTTTACACTTTTCGCCGTGGATGGGAACCGCAGCCGCCGCAAAAGTGGAGAAAAACACGAGATTTCTTAGATCAGTTCGATCTAAAAATAGATCTTGAGTCTCTTTCGCGCTGCTAAAGAAGCCCTTCCCTTCACGCCGACGAAGGCTCTCGCGTCGCCAGCGCCAACGTGTTGCCGCCCGGATCCTCGAAGAAGGCCATCCACTCTTCCTCGCCGGCCGGCCCGAACGTACCGTCCTCGTCCCGGTGGATCATGGCCGGGCCGGACTCGATGGAGACGCCCCGCCCGGACAGCTCGGCCACGCCGGCGTCGATGTCCTCGACCTCGAAGTACAGCGTCCCGGTCGATGCGTTCCGCTCGAGGAGCAGCCGCACGCCCTCGAAGTCAAAGAAGGCGAGTCCGGGAGGATCGAAACGGGCGACGAAGCGGGCGCCCAGTACGTCCCGGTAGAATGCGATCGAGGCGTCCAGGTCCGGCGCCCTCAGCGCGACCTGGCGCAGCCTCCTGAGTTGCATGCTCTCTCGCGATGAGGCCCGCTACGCGGCCGTCAACTCCCGGACGATCTCCGCACGCGCTTCCTGCGGCAACCCGCCGTACGCGGCGGACGTGCGGTCGACGATGTCCCCGTAGCGGGTCCTGAAGGCCGTGGCGATGTTCGCCGGTTCTTCCACTATCGCGAAAGATTCGAGCATGTCGTCGGTGACGAGAGTGCCCATCTCCTGCCAGCGGCCCTGCTTCGACATCGTGTTGAGTTCGCCCTGCAGTTCGCCGGCCCCGATGCTGTCCAGTACCGGCTTGTACGCGGGCGTCGATCCGTAGAACGCGATCTGCTGGCGCGTCGCGGTCCTCGCCTGCTCCATTTCCCGCTCGTCGCGGCCGGTGACCACGAAGCACGGGTAGCTGATCTCGAAGTCCCCGCGCTTCTTACCCGCCCTGGCGAAGCCGCGCTCGAGGGCCGGCAGCGTCGTCTCGCGCAGGTACTTCTCCGTGGTGAAGGCGTGGACGATGATGCCGTCCGCCGCCTCGCCGGCCACCTCGGTCATCAAGGGCCCGACCGCAGCCAACATCACCCGCGGCGCTCCGTACTCGGTGTTCGTCGGCGCGAAGAACGGCGTCATCAGCGTGTGCGTGTAGAACTTGCCGGTAAACTGGAGCGGTTCGCCGTCGTGCCAGTTCGCCCAGATGGCGCGCATCGCCAGGATGAACTCGCGCATCCGCGCAGCCGGATGCGACCACGGCATGCTGAAGCGCTTGGTGATGTGCGGCCGGATCTGCGAGCCGAGACCCAGCACGAAACGGCCTTTCGAGAGCGCGTTGAGGTCGTGGCCGATGTTGGCCAGGATCATCGGTGTCCGCGCGAAGGCCACCGCGATGCCCGTGCAGAGATCGACGCGCGACGTCGTCTGCGCGGCGAACGCGAGCGGCAGGAACGGGTCGTGACCGGTTTCCGCCGTCAGGACGCCGCTGTAGCCCATCTCCTCCAGTTCGCGGGCCTCCGCTCCCACCTGCTCCAAGTCCCAACCTACTCCACCGTCGACCTTCATCGCTGTCCTCCCGGGCGTCGAACGGCGCATTGTAGCGTCGCGTGCGGCCGACGTTCGACCACGGCACGATCTCCCGGATGGAAGAGATGGACATCAGTCCGCCGCCGAAGCGCACCTGGCTCGGAGTCCTGCGTGACAAGGGCACCATTCTCGGCGACCTGATCGGGCCGGCGTCATCCCCCGAGGACTGGGAAGTCCTGGCCGATGGCCCGGAGGTCGGTCGCCAACCGACGGACCGTTAGCCCCGTCCCTGTTCCCGTCCGGCCGCATGCGTTCCCGACCACCGCCGGGACACCACGAGCAGGCCAATCCCCACGACGAACGGCAGGAAGCGCTCGGCGAAATCCCCCGGCGTGTCCGGCAGTACGTAGAACACGACGGTGCCCACGAAACCGATCACCATCGCCACCGGGGCCGCCGACGGCGCATAACGCCAACGGAACACCGTGAAGAGGACCAGCGGTCCGAACGTCGCCCCGAGCGCGTTCCAGGCGAACAGGACCCGCGAGAAGATCGCCTCCGGTAGCCACACGCTGATGACGACCGCGACCACGACGACGGCCGTGATGATCCAGCGCGAGACCGACACGCGCTCCCGGCCGAGACCGAGGTCGTGGGAAACGACGCTCGCGGCCACGAGCAACTGGCTGTCGGCGGTGGACATGACGGCCGAGAGGACGGCGGCGATCGTGATGCCCGCGACGACGGCGGGCAGCAGCGTCGAAGTCAACTGGAAGAACAGGCGTTCCCCGTCGACCACGTCCGTCGCCAGGGCGTGGCCGGCGAGCCCCGTGAGAAACATGCTCGTGAGCACTACCACGAACCAGGTCAGCGCCACCACCCGGCCGCGCCGCAGCGCCGCGTCGTCCCGCAGGGCCATCATGCGGTTCAGCAGGTGCGGCTGGCCGAGCGGCCCGAACCCGATCGACACCATGCCGATGAGGAAACCCACCGCGAGCCAGCCCGCGTTGGCCCCGAGGGGCGCCATCTGTTCCGGCGGGACGGCCGCCAACAGGGCGCCGAATCCACCGCACGCGACCACTGCGGCGATGCACAGCATCACGGCGCCCACGAACATGACCACCGCCTGCAGCGCATCGGTCACGCTCACGGCCCAGAACCCGCCGAGCAGGGTGTAGACCAGGATCACCGCAGCGCCGATCGCCACGCTCGTGGAGACCGGCAGCCCGAAGGTCTCGGCGAAGGTGTGGCCGGCGCCCTGGAACTGCGCCGCCACGTAGAAGACAAAGGACACCACCACCGCGATCCCCGCGAAGCCCGTCGCGAACCGACGGGCGCTTCCGGAGAGGTCCCGGCACACCAGGTCCGTGAGCGTCACCCAACCGTTCGCGCAGCTCGCGTCACGCAGCCGCCGGGCGATCAGGAACCACGCGATCACGTGCCCCGTCAGTGTGCCCGGCAGCAGCCAGACGGCGGAGATGCCCTGCACGTAAGCGATGCCGGAAACCCCCAGGATCGACCACGCGGAGGACGACCCGGCCGCGTAGGAGAGGCTGGCGACGAACCCGCCGAGGTTGCGGCCGCCGATGAAGTAGTCGGTGTGGTCCCGCGTGCGGCGCCGCGCCCAGAGGCCGATGGCAATCAGCGCCACCTGGTAGGCGACGATGACGCCCAGAATCTCCGCGCCGGACATGGACCGCTCCGCCAGGCGGACCTGTTCCCGTCAGTCGGCCAAGACCTGGCCGGCCGCGTCGGCCACCACCGTGCCTTCGAAGAACGACGGGTTCGCCTCGCCCCAAAAACGCACCGGGTTCTCGAACACGAACCGCCGGAACTGCGCGTGATCGATCTTGCCGTCCTCGACGAGTTCGTAGGCCTCGGGCAGCACGCCCGCCATCTCCCGCACGTCGAAGTGACCGATGTCGGAACCGAACAGCGTCTTGATCTCCGCCCCACAGGGGTTGAACTCGCGGTTGAACGCCCACGCATTGGTCGGATCGTCCGCCTCGCAGCCGAAATAGAACGGCTTGACGAAGAGGTCCAGGAAGTCCGTGGCGGCTTCGATGCCGCAGGCCGCGTAGTCGTCCAGGTCCTCGAGGTGGCCCGTGGTCGCGGGTCCGTTGCGCGTGCCGACGCCGCGTCCCTGGGCGATGGCGGCCTGGAAGCGCTCGTCCGCGTACTGCGTCGCGAGCTCGCCGAGCAGGTCCATGTCGAGGTTGGCCGGGTCCGTGAACGAGAGCGCGTCGCGGTTGCGGATCGCCCAGTGGCCGATGAGGTCGGAATAGAGCAGGCACGCGAACCCCACGCCGCCCTCCAGGAAGGCGAAGTTGAGTTGCGGGAACCGCGCCGTCACGCCGCCGAGGAAGATCGCTTTGCAGACCGCCTCCGACGCCGCCGCGAAGTGGCCGATGTGGTTGTAGCAGAAGTTCGACGGCGACATCCGGAACGCGCGTCCGCGCGAGCCGCGGTGGAACGTCGGCGAGACCCCGAGTTCGGCGCAGCGCTGCCAGACGGGGTCGTAGTCGTGGGCGCTGTCGAGACCGATCACGTCGTACCACTCGGACGCCTCCGGGCCCTTCTCCACCGGGCGTTCGATCATGCTGTTCAGCATGATGACCTTCATGCCGAGATCGCCGACCGCGTGGTCGAGTTCGGCCAGGGCCTCGTCCGGCGTGTGCATGGGGATGACGGCGGCGGGCGTCATGCGGTCCGCATACGGCGCGAACAGGTCCGCCTGGTAGCGGTTGAAGGCCCGGCACGTCGCGATGCGGGCCTCGGTGTCCGGAACGCGCGGCATCCCCAGACCCCCCGTCGGAAACAGGATCGAGAAGTCGATGCCGAACTCCGGCAGGCGTTCGTAGAGCAGCTTCGGCATCATGGCCGTGGCGCGGTCGCGCGTGTTCTTCGTCGGCGCGCCCCAGAACGCCTCCTGGGCCACATGCTCGGCCCGCCGCTCGGCGACCGTCATCGAAAGCGACCGGCGCACGCGCTCACCGAGCGCGCGCAGGCCTCGCAACGCGGGCTCGCCGCCGATCTTGCCCATGGCCTCCTCCAGGACGGGCCCGAACTCCAGCCAGTGGCCGTCGGCGTCGATCACCGGGTGATCGAGACTCCTGCGCAGCTCCGCCGCATTGGACATGTTGCTTCCCCCTCTTGTTCGACGAAGAGGATGCGACGATCGCCGCCCGCCCGCAAGCCACGGACCGGCCGCAAACTGGCTCTCCCGTTGCAAACCGCACGTCCGTCCGTTGAAATGCGCATCCGTCGATTCAGCGGAGGTACTTGCATGAAACGACGGTGGCTCGCGGCCCTCATCGTCCTGGCCACGCTCGCCGGCTGCGTGACGAGCCCCACCGGACGTACGCAGTTCCTGCTGATCTCCCCGGAAGCCGCGATCGCGCAGTCGCGGACGGCCTACGTCCAGACGGTCGGTCAGTTGCGGCGCGACGGCAAGCTCCTCGACGACCCCCTGCTCGGCGACCGCCTGGCGATCATCACCGGACGCCTGGTCGCCGTGACCGTCGCGCGCTATCCGCACACCGCGAACTGGAACTGGAGCGTCGCGATGATCGACGAGCCGGACACGGTCAACGCGTGGTGCATGGCCGGTGGACGCATGGCCGTCTACAACGGGCTGGTGGACAAGCTCGACCTCACCGACGACGAACTCGCCCAGATCATGGGGCACGAGATCTCGCATGCCGTGGCGAACCACACGGCGGAGCGCATGTCGATGGCCATCGCCCAGGGCATCGGCGTGCTGGCCGTCGGGGCGACCACGGACGACGAGGGCGCGCGACGCGGCGCACAGCTTGCCGCGGCGCTCGCGATCAAGCTGCCGAACAGCCGCGTCGGCGAGCGCGAGGCCGACCGCATGGGGATCGAGATCGCGGCGCGGGCCGGCTACGACCCGGCGGCCGCCGTCACGCTGTGGCGCAAGATGGAACGCGAGGGCGGCGCCCGCCCGCCACAGTTCCTGAGCACGCACCCGAACCCCGCCAACCGGCGCGAGACCCTCGCCGCGCTGGGGCAGCAGATGCGGGCGCTACGGCCGGCGGCGCCGCCGGAGCCGCGGCCGGTGGAGATCCTGCCCTAACGCGCCGCGCGCAGGCGCATCAACCATTTCAGGAGCACGGCCGGCAAGCGCTTCAGCGTGCCCGCGCGCGGGTCGACCTCGAAGCCGCCCGACTCCAAAGCGGTTACACCGAGCAGCGGCTCGGCGTCCTCCTCGCCGTAGACGACCGTGCCACCGACGCGTTCGCCCTCGAACTCGATTTCGGCGACGGTGATGTCCAGCGAAAGCGAGCGGCCGTCGGCCAGCGTGTACTCGCGACTCCCCCGCGGCAGCAGCCCCACCGCCTCGAGGCGCTGCCTCGGGACGAGCGAGTCATAAGCGCCGGTATCGACCAGGAAGGGCCCCGTCCATGTCCGGTCGGGCTCGGCGGGATTGCGGATCGTCACGTCAACGTAGGTAGCACCCATGGTTCCCTCCAGTTGCTTGCTGCCATTCTACTGCCGGGATCGCGCTACCAGGTGTCGATAGGGTGCTTCTTCGCTTCCCGCCGCGCCGGCTTCGCGAGCAGCCTGATCAGGCGCGCCACGCGCTCGCGCGTCTCCGAGGGCGCGACGATGTCATCGAAGGCGTTGTGATCCACCGCGGCCGAGTATCCGTCCCGCCTCCCGATCTCGACGCCCGGCCATCCCAGCCGCAGTGCCGGCACCCCGCGGGTGCTGGACACCCCGGTCATCAGGGCGGCGCCCAACCCGCGCCCCCGCCGGACGTGCACGCTGACGAGCGGCACGGTGCGCTGCTGGTGCGCGATCAGCGGCCGTGCGTGCCAGCGCGTCAGTCCCGGCTCGACCTGCGGCTCCTGGCCCTTGACGCGCCATTCGGCGACGCAGCCGGGCGTATCGATGAGTGCCAGCATCGGGTATTCGTACGCGTTGCAGAGCTCGACGAAGCGGGCGATCTTCGTGGCTGCCCCGTGGTCGATCGCACCGTCGTCGACGAGCGGCTGGTTCGCGAGGACACCCACGCTGCGGCCCGCGATACGGGCAAGACAGGTCAGGAGCGCCGGGGCGAACCGGGGCCGTAGCTCGAAGATGCTGTCCGCATCGCAGATGGCCCGGACGATCTCCCGGATGTCATAAGGACCGTCGGCATCGGGCGCCAGCGTGTCGAGGTCGAGATCCGGAGGGGCCAACTCTTCCCGGTCGTTGTCGTAGAAGGAGAGAAAGCGTTTCGCCGCGGCGACGGCCGAGTGCTCGTCGGGAACCAGCAGGTCGATACCTCCGGCCCGTTCGTGCATCTCCGAACCCGCCAGCTCGTTAGGCGTCATCCGGTGGCCGAGCGCGGCTTCCACCATCGGCGGTCCGCCCATCCCGATGGAGGAGCCCGGCGTGCTGACGAGGAAGTCCGAGAAGCCGGCCAGGCTTGCGTGGCCCGCGAAAGAGGGTCCCGAGACGACCGCCACGATCGGCGCCAATCCCGACAGTTCCGGTATGCCGTCCAGGAAGGAGAACCGCCCGATGGACCCGCTCGTTTCGATGTGTCCGAGCCCGGCTCGCGGATGCCGCGCGCGACTGCCTCCGCCGTCCACGAACAGCACCAGCGGCCAACGCTGTTCGTACGCGAGCGCGAACAGCCGCCCCAGCCGGCCGGCGCCGTAGCCGCCGCCGTGGTCGGTGTAGTCGGTCGACGACGCGATGACGGGACGGCCGTCCACGGTCCCGACGAAGTCCACGCCCCCGGCTTCCGGCACCCACGCTCCCTGGGCGGTTCGTGCCGCGATGCTGCCGTACTCGACTTCCGAGTCGGCATCCAGCAGGAGCCGGACACGCTCCCGCGCCGTGAGCTTCCCCGTGTCGTGCACGCGGGTGACGATGTCCGGCCGCGCCGCGTCGCGGAGTCCGGCACGGGCTTCCCGCAGTGCCTCGATGTCGTCCGGTTTCATCAGCGCGGATCGATGGCGTGCTTCTTCGTGGGCGCGCGCTGTCGCGGGATGCGCCGGAGCATCGCGCCGATGGTCGCGCGCGTCTCGGCGGGCTCGACGATGTCGTCGAACTGGTAGCTGCGCCCCGCCCGCAGTCCCGAAGCGGCATCGTGCATGCGTTCTGCGTAGCCGTTGCGGATCGCCATAGCCTCCTCCCGCGTCGCCGCCGCGAGGATCTCCTTGCGCTTCACTAGGTATGCCGCGCCCTCGAGCGACATGCCGCCGGACTCGACGGACGGCCAGGCCAGGCGCAGTTCGGGGACCCGCCGTGCCGCGCCCCAGCCGGACATGGCGAACGGACCGAGCCCGTACGCCTTGCGGATCTGCACCGAACAGAGCGGCACCGTGCGGTGGTGCAGCGCCGCCAGCGGCCGCGCGTGATGCCGGGCGATCCCCTCGCGTTCCGCCTGGGGCCCCACCATGTAGCCGGGATTGTCGACGAAGCTGACGATCGGGTAGTCGTACGCATCGCACAGCTCGACGAAACGCGCCGCCTTGTCCGCCGCGGCCGCGTCGATCGCGCCCGCGAGCGGCGACTTCGGCTGGTTGGCGTAGATGCCGACCGTGCGCCCTTCGAGCCGCGCGAGGGCGGTGAGCATCGACCGACCCCAGGAGGCGCCCAGTTCGAGGACACTCTCCGAATCCGCGAACGCGGTGAGGACCTTGCGCATGTCGTACGGTCGCCGGCGGTTCTCCGGGACGACGCCGGCGATCCGGTCCGCGTCGTCCGCCGCGGAGCCCGCGACATCCTCCACGAGGTAGAAGCGGAGGTAGCGACGCACGGTCGCGATGGCCTCCGCCTCGTCCTCGACCAGCACGTCCACGTCACCGGACTTCGCATAGTCGCCGGCGCCGCGGAAGTGCCCGGCCTGCGTTCCGAACTCCGCCGTCGCCGTGCCAATCACGAGGTCCGAGAGCATCGCGATGCCCGCATGGCCGTCGACCACACGCCCGCTCGCGACCGCGACCGTCGGGGCCCAGCCGTTGAGTTCCGCAAGGCCGTCGTACAGCTCGAACCGTCCCCGCGGGGTCACGGCAATCGGGGGCGGCGGCAGGGGATCGTCCAGGCGCGCGCCGCCGCCATCCACGAAACAGACGAAGGGCCAGCGGTGCTCGACCGCAAGAAACAGCAGCTTCGACATCTTGCGGTGGTTGCGGTCGCTCTGGGTTCCGCCCAGCACGGTCTCGTCGTAGCTGGCGCCCAACACGGGCTCCCCGAACACCAGACCCGCACCGCCGACCAGACCGTCCGCGTACGCATCGTCCTTCGGCCGGGTGGTCGCGCCGGCCAGGGCTCCGTACTCGATGAAGCTCCCCTCGTCGAACAACGCCGCCAGGCGTTCCCGGGCGGTGAACCGCCCCTGCCGGTGCACGGCGGCGACGGCTCCCGGCCGGGCATCGTCGCGCCCGCGCCGCCTGGCCTGCGCGATCTGGCGTACGAGTTGCTCTTCCAGGGGACCCTCTCGAGTAAGGCAGCAAGTCCGATCCAGAGTATCACCCGCACCGGCCCCGCCCCGGCTACACTGCGTGCCGACTTCCCCAGGCGACCCATCATGGATCTCGAAACCATCGTCTACGAGCGCAAGGGCCCCGTCGCTTACGTGACCCTCAACCGCCCCGAGAAGCTGAACGCGATGAACGCCACCCTGCACCGCGAACTCGGCGAGGCGTGGGCCGCCTTCCGGGACGACGAATCGCTGCTGGTCGCGATCCTCTCCGGCAACGGCCGGTGCTTCAGCGCGGGGGCCGACCTGACCGAGAGAGGGAGCGGGCCCTACCGCTACACGGGCGAGTTTCCGGACATCACGCAGACCCAGAAGCTGTACAAGCCGATCATCGCGGCGCTGCACAGCCACGTCGTGGGTTACGGGCTGTGGATCGCGCTCGATGCCGACATCCGCATCGCGACGGAAGACACGTCCTTCTGGCTGCCGGAACCTCAGTGGGGCATCGCGACGATCCCGGCCGCCTGGTTCCCGAAGATCATGCCGTGGGCGATCGCCTCCGAACTCCTCCTCATGGCGGGGCGCATGGACGCCCGGCGCGCCTACGAGGTCGGCATGATCAACCGGATCGTGCCGGCGGACCGGCTGATGGAGGAGGCGGAGCGGATCGCGGAACGGTTCTGCGAGCTGAGCCCCGCCGCGGTGCAGGGCATGAAGGAGTCCATGGTCAAGGCGTCGTCCCTCGACTACCGGGCGCTCGACCAGATCACCGAGCACGTGCAAACCCGGGTGATGAACTCCGAGGATCGCCGGGAAGGGGCGCGGGCGTTCCGGGAGAAGCGCCAGGGGGTGTGGCCCGGGAGGTGACTTCCGCCTCCGGTCGGACCGGCCATGAGCCGCTTACGGTGTAGACTGCTATTGCGTCCACCCGCCACGGGCTCCACATGAACGCCAAGTCCGGCGTCGTTACCGAACTCAAGCTGTTCAGCACCCTCGGCGTGCCGATCATCCTCACGCAGCTCTCGCAGATGGGGATTTCCGTGATCGACGCGATCATGGCGGGCCGGGTCAGCCCGACGGATCTCGCGGGCGTGTCCCTCGGCGGCACGTTCTACTTTCCGCCGGTAGTGCTCCTGTCGGGCGTCGCGATGGCCATCACGCCCATCATTTCCCAGATGCACGGCGCCGGCAAGGAAGCCGGAGGCGGCGCGGTCGTGCGCCAGGCCCTCTGGATCGCGATCGGCGGCGGTCTCTTGACGGTGGCGGTCCTGCTGCTGTTCGGCGAGCGGGGCTACCGTCTGATCGGCGTCGACCCGGCGGCCATCCCCGTCGCCACGGCCTATCTCAAGTACATCAGCATCGGTGTCGTGCCCACGCTCGCGTTCTTCGTGTTGCGTTACCTCTGCGAAGGGCTGTCATGGACGACGCCGTCCATGATCGTGGCGTTCGGCGGACTGGTACTCAAGCTGCCGCTCAACTACCTCTTCGTGTACGGCGGACTGGGCATACCCGCGATGGGCGGCCCCGGCTGCGGCCTCTCCACGGCCATCGTCATGTGGCTCCAGCTCATCGCCATGATCTTCATCGTCGCCTACTCGCGCGTGCAGCGCGCCGGCGCGTTCTCGCAGTTCTCGCTGCCGGACTTCACCGTCATCTGGCGCCTCATCAAGCTGGGCATCCCGATCGGCGTGACCATGTTCTTCGAGGGAACCGTTTTCTCGATCGTGGTCCTGCTCATCGGACGCATCAGCGTCGAAGCGACGGCGGCCCATGCGATCGTCTTCAACGTCGGGAGCGTCACCTCGATGATTCCGGTCGCCCTGGGCGTGGCGGCCACCATCCGGGCCGGCTACAACGTGGGTGCGAAGGACTATCCCGCCGCGCGGCGTTCGGTCTATACGGCGCTCGGCGCCGCGCTCGGCTTTGCGGTTCTTGCCGCGAGCGTCCTCGTGCTGATGCGTGACACGATCGCGGGTTTCTACACGACCGACGCCGGCCTCCTCGCGAGCGCCTCGGCGCTCCTCCTCATTCTCGCGCTCTACCAGTTCGTCGACGATACGCAGACCACGGCGATCGGCTGCCTGCGCGGCTACAAGGACGTGCGCATCCCGATGGCGATCGTCCTGTGCTCTCACTGGGGGATCGGGATCCCCCTGGGCGCCCTGCTGGGCTACGGCAACGACGGGTTGGGGGTGGCGCCCATGGGCGTGTCGGGGTTCTGGTGGGGCCTGGTGATCGGGTTCGGGGTTTCGACGCTCTCCCTGAACACGAGACTCGCTATCATTTCCCGGAGTCAACGCCGGATCGAGCGATACGCGGAAGCCTGAGCGTCCGAGCCACGCAGGAGATCAACCAATGAATGCAACCGTCCCGCAGGAAACGTCCAAGGAGATCGTCCACGTCGGCGCCGAGACGCCCGTCGAAGACATGCTCGCAATCTACCGGCGCGACGGCGCGCTGATCGTGGACGGCCTCGCAGACGAAGACACCGTCGCCACGCTCCGGGCCCAGCTGCGCGGACCCCTGGAGCGCGCCGGCACGCACGAGGGGTTTCTTGGCGGTAGAACCGCGCGCGCGGGCGCGCTCATCGCCGAGGTCCCGGCCTGCCGGCCGCTCGTGATCCATCCCGTGATCCTCGATCTCCTGACCGGCATCTTCGGTCGCCTGTCGCGCGTCCAGGTGACCGCGACGCAGGCCATCGCGGTGCATCCCGGCGAACCGGACCAGATGCTGCACCGCGACCGCTGGGTCTGGCGGGCCCTGCCGCTCGCGCCCGACTACGAATGCGTCGTCAACTGCATCTGGGCCATCGACAACTTCACGGCGTCCGCGGGCGCCACGCGCATCGTCCCGCGCAGCCGCGACCTTCCCGACCCGCAGGACATCAGAGGCGACGAGGACGGCGAACTCGTGCTGCCCGACGGCACGACGGTGTCCAGTCACGGCCCGGTCGCGGCCGAGATGTCGCCCGGAGCCGTGGTGATCTACGGCGGGACGACCTACCACGGCGCGGGGGCGAACAACACGGATCTACCCCGGGTCGGCATGGCGCTCGCGTACGCCGCCAACGTGCTCCGCCAAGAGGAGAACCAATACCTGGTCGTGCCTCCGGAGGTCGCGCGGGAACTGCCCGAGACGCTGCAGAAGCTCGTCGGGTACGAACTCGGTCACTACGCGCTCGGGTTCGTGAACGGGATGCAGTCGCCTATGACGCTGCTGCGGTAGCGCCCGCGGTCATGCCGCCGGTAGGGGACCGTGCTCGCATGGCCAGGGAACCGACACGGGTTCCGGTCAGCACATCGCGGGCGCGCTCATGGAAAGGCATCTCGGGCCGATGCGCATAGACGAGCAGGTTCGTATCGATCGCAAGCACGCGCCGTGCTCGCGGTGGACCTCGTCCCGGATCCGGTTCCACGCTGCGCCCTCGAACTCGGCCGTCAGGCCGCTGACCCGGTAGGTCGGAAAGTCCAGACGCGGCGTCACCGTCCTCCGGCGGGTTTCCAGGGTGCGCTGCAGGCCCTCCTCGACCAACCCCGGAGCGTGGTCCCCTCCCTCCGGGCCACGCTCCGAACCTGCTCAGGCAACTCGTCGGGAAGCTCTAGTGTGCTGTGTCACGAATGACTTTGTGTTTGCGGTAGCGCATTTTCGTCGCTGGCAAGGCGCGTCCGACGAACAGTGGCAGGCCCCACGTGAGGAGGCGCAACGCCGCCAGCGGCGAAAAGGCGCAGCGCAAACGCGAAGGTATTCGTGACACAGCGCACCAGGGCGGTCTTCAGACGGGTTACCCGTCGAGTCCGGACACGCCCAGGACATGACTCTCGACCACCCCCAGGCGTGCGTCGATCCGGGCCTGCCCCTCCTCCAGCTTGTCGATCTTGCTGCTCAACTTGGCATCCACGGCCTGAATCTCACCGCTCAACTTGGCATCCACGGCCCGAATCTCAGCGCTCAACTTGGCATCAACGGCCCGAATCTCAGCGCTCAGCTTGGCGTCCACGGCTCGAATCTCACTGCTCAGGCTGGCCTCGACGCCCCCCATCTCGGCCCGGAGACCCTGGATGTCGCCGCGGTGCCATCCGGAGACGGTGAGCACCAAGGCACCGATGGCGGTCGCCGAGCCGATGATCGCCCAGAACTCGGAACTCAGGCCCACAAGCGGCGCGGTTCGGTTCGGCATGTCGCACACTCCCTCGGCAACAGCTTGTTCCGGCCGATTCTACCGCCACCACGTCCCGCGCGAGGGCCCACTTGTGCGCCTGGAACCCCGTTACACGTGCGCCCGGGCGTCGTCAACGTGTGGGATTTCTCGGAAAGTTCCGCCGCCACGTCACGGGGAGCACATGCGCGCCGAAATCCGCCGCCGTGCGGTCGATGGGGATGGCGGGAAAGTTGCTCACACGTTGGCGAAAGGGAGTGAGAGGGCCGCTACGCCAGCGACGCCGCGAAGCCCTGGATGTCGCGGACCGTGGCGCGGCAGACGTGGGGCAGCGCACCCCAGTACTCCGTGTCGCCACCGTGGTGCGTGCCGTTGACGGTGCGGCTGATCGTCGGGACGCCCGCCGCCATGAGCTTGCGCGCGTAGATGAGTCCTTCGTCACGCAGGTTGTCGAGTTCGTTCACGGACACGGTGTGCGGGGGCAGGCCGACCAGGTCGTCCGGCGTTGCGTGGTAGGGCCAGGCCAGCGGGTTCCGCGCGTTGGCTCCGCCCGGGTCGTAGGCCGTGGCCCATTGCTGCGTCAGCTTCGCGACGCCCATCAGGTCGTTCTCCACCGCCGAGACGAGCTCCGGGGGCGGGGGATCGTAGGTTCCCGAGATGTAGGGGCAGCACGAGTAGACGCCGGCGATCTGCTCGATCCAACCCTCGCGGTTGGCCTTGAGCGCGGTGGCCAGGCAGAGGTTGCCGCCACCCGATTCGCCCGAGATCACCAGGTTTCCGATGCCGAGCGCATCCCGGTTCCGGTAGGCCCACTGAGTGGCGCTCGCGCAATCGTCGAGGCCGGCGGGGAAGGGATGGTTGCCGAGCTTGCCCGCCGCATTGCGGAACTCGACGCCGATGACGCACAGCCCGCTCGCCGCTAGTTCATCCCGCCACCGCACGTACTGCGGATCGCGCGCGCTCATCAGGACCATGCCGCCGCCGTGCGTGTGCAGGATGGCGGGCAGCACTCCAGTCCTCCCCTCGGGCTCATGGATGTACAGGCGGATCTCGTTGCCATCGACGCCTTCGGTGGCCTCGCTGCGACGGGCCACGCCAGGGACGGGCGGGAGGCTTGCGAATATCTCCGCATAGAGCGCATCGCTCATGGACTCGGCTTCGGCAATGCCGTCGAGGATCTCCCCAAGCGAAGGATCGTGATCCGTGGTGGCCATCTCACCCCAGTCGGAGATCCCGTACGTCTCGAGCACTTCCCGCAGACGCGGGTCGAGCCGCGGGTCGGTGGCGAGGGTCAGGGTCGGATCGCCCAGTCTGCCGGGCAGGTAGGAAGAGGATGCGGTCACTCGCGTACGTTCTCCGAAACGTCGTCAGGGAAGTCGGCTACATCACGGCGGGTTCCGGCGACTCCAGCCCGAGGCTCTGCATCATCAGGTCGTTCCAGTCGGACGTGAACAGGCGTTCCGGCTTGATCTCGAGCCAAACCATACCCGGCGCCGCCACCATCTGCGCGGTGCGCCGTTCCAGGTTGTACGTGCCGAGCTTGCGCATGAGCCGTGCGGCCATCTCTTCGTGCACCGCCGGGTCCTCGTGCACCGTGCACACCCCGCGCAGGCTGATGCAGCGGTCCCGTCCGAGCCCGGTCCCGAGGACCGACACGACGATGCACATGTTCGGGTTGCGCCGAATCGCCGCCATGCGCGGCAAGTCGCTCGGACTGCCTATCCAGACGCTGCCGTCGTGCCAGACGAAGGAAACCATCGTCCCGGCGCTGTTGCCGTCCCGGGTGTTCCAGATCATCGTGCATTCCCGTTGGGTCTCGAGGATCTGCTCCATCAGTTCGGGCGTCAGTAGTTTGGCGCCCATGCGTGGGGAGTTGCCTTCGTCCTTCATGCGCTCTTGCCTCCGATTGCGGTGAGCAGCCGACGCGCCAGCCACCGGTGCGTGGCGATGGCGGGGCCTTCCTGCAGCGGGCTCATCAGCCCGGGCCCGGCCCGGCTCGAGCGGACCGCACGCGAGATGCCCCGGTCGAATACCGTCGAGTCCTGGAAGTTGATCCTGTTCGGCCCCTCGGGGTCCGTTCGTTGCTCCGGCGTGTACTCCTCGGCAGCGAACTCGGGAGGCGCCACGCTGAACATGGCGACCCGCGTCCGATCGACCGAGATGGGCCAGTTCGCCTGGATGCTGAGCATGGCAGGTGTCGGCATCAGGAAGTTGGCCGGAAACGTAATGGTCATCTCGAACGCCGGACGTCTCCGGCCGACCATGCCGATCTCGTCCTTGTCGGGCTCGAAGCCGTACCACCTGGTGTAGTACTCGAGGTCGAGGCCGAGCACCTGCCGGGACCAGTACTCGCCGCATGTCGTCGGCTCCGTCATGGAGAGTGGTTCGTAGACCCGCATCGCCTCCGGGTGCACTCCTGGGCCGTGGTAGACGTCACCGTTCTCCATCGCCTGCTTCCAGTTCGTGTTCCACACGTCGACAAAGACGTTGTTGCAGACGAGGTCCTCCCGGTCGCAGAACCGGAAGTGGGGCGCCAGGCCCTCGAGTCGTGGCGCAAGCGGTTCCGCGTCGTCGTCGAAGTTCACGAAGACGATGCCGTTCCAGACCTCCACCCGGAACTCGGGGAGCGCGATCCGCGCCTTGTCGAACGCCGTGTTGTCCGCCATGAAGGGCGCGCCGGCGAGCTTGCCGTCGAGCCCGTAGGTCCACAGGTGGTATGGGCACTGGAAACGCTTCACGTTGCCGCGCTCCCCGTCCTGCGTGACGGGAACGGCGCGGTGCCGGCAGACCGACGAAAGGGCCCGGACCTTCCGGTCCTCGCCCCGCACGAACACGATCGGCTCGCCCAGGATCTCCCACGCGAAGTAGTCGCCCGGTTGCTTCAGCCACGCCGTGTGCCCGACCGCGATCCACTCCTTCCTCCAGACGTGTTCGAGTTCCAGCTCGTACACCTCGGGCGAGTAATAGTGGAAGAGGTCCGGCGTTCGCGGTTGATCGTTCGGAGTCGCGAGATAGGCTTCGAGCGACTCGCGGATCTGCTCAAGCCCCGATCTCATGGTGTTCTCCGCCTGACGTTCCCCGGGCGCACGGGTCAGGAATCCGCCAGTTCCGCCGCGCGCCAGGTCTCGTACTCCATGGCCACGAGTTCCCGATACGGGTCCCCCGCCATCTCCCAGGTACCGCTGAAGCCCTTGGGCAAGACTACGTGGCCTCCCGCCTCCGTTTCCATGGACGTTCCACCCGCAGGCGTCAGGATCAGCTTGCCCTCGAGCACGTGTATGTACTCATCGTAACCGTAGTCCCCGAGCTCGAACTTGCCGGGCGAGGACTCGTACACGATCATGACGATGTCCCCCTGGAACACCAGGCTCACCCTGGGCTCGCGCTCGGCCGGTACGACGATGCGCCGTGGATTCCCGGCCGGGTTCGCCACTGCGACCGGAACCTCCACGAGGTCTCCGCCGGCCAGTTTGACCGGGTCTATGCGCAGGGGCGCGCCTTGCAGCTTCTTCCGTTGCATGTTTCGCCTCCGGTTTCTTGCATCGCGTTCAAGCGTGGTCGCCAAGTCCCACCGCCGGCTCGCCCGGCGCCCACCGCGACAGGACCGGAACGATGACAAACAGGCTCGCCAGCAACGCCAGGGAGCCGCCATAGATCATCGGGCTGTAACTGCCCTGCACGAGCATGAAACTCGCCGCGGCCGGTCCCACGGCGCCACCCGCATAGAAGAGCAGGTTGGCTGCGTTGACCAGCCTCCCCGAGGCATCCACCTTGGCGAACAGGCCGAAAAAGAACGTCAGCGCGACGTTGCCGGCGACGTAGGAAACCACGGTCGCCGCCACGTAGGCGGCCGGGGTGTAGAACAGCGCCACGGCGTAGCCGAGCCCCATGATCGAAAAGCCGCCTATCAGGGCGGTGGCGTCGCCCACCTTGCCGTCCATCCAGGCGGCCAGCGCACCCCCGAGCATGCCGCTGACGGCCCCCACGGACAGGACCAGAGCGATGCCCCAGGGGCCCAGCCCCGAATCGACGCCGATGCGCTCCCAGTATGCCCAGTAGGCGCCGGCCACCGTGGACTGAACGAACAGGCCCAATGCCAAGAGCAGCACGGGCACCGTCAACATGCCCAGGAGGCCGAGTTGCGCGGACGGGACGTCCTCCTGGCGGCCGTATCGGGGGAACCACGCCAGGGCGATAACCAGCGCCACCAGCGAGACCGCCGCAATGCCGAGGAAGGGCCCTGTCATACCGGAGTACTCCAGCAAGGCGGGCATTCCCAGGAACCAGACGAGGCCCGACCCAGACATGCTGGCCATGACGATCCCGTAGACACGCGTGGGCCGTTCCACCCTCGAGACGGCCGCATACACCGCACCCAGGATCACTCCCGCCGCCAGTCCGGTGACGACGCGCGTGACGATCATCAGCGTCGTGCTCTCGAGCCACGCGGCGAGAAAGTCGGAGAGGACGGCCACCAGGGCGGCCGAGAGCACCGTCGTGCGCAGGTTCCAGCGATGTACGGTGATGGCCGCGACCCATAGCATCCCCATCGTCGCGAACAGTTGCAGCGACGAGATCTGTCCCGCCAGCTCCGGGGACCAGCCGAAGTCGTCGACAAAACCGCCGACGAGAAACGGCATGGCGTTCCAGTACGCGACTCCCGCCACGCTCAAGGCCACCAGGGTGACGATCGACCGCAGCTCGCTGACGCCGCTCTCCTCTGTCGTCATGTCAGGTCCGTCTCATGCGCGGGAGGATATCCCGAAGGCGACCGTAGGGGAGGGCTTGTCCGAGACAGGCTGCATTCAACTCGCTGATTTAACTGGATTTAGGGACATCTGTCCACTACCGATTACTGCATGGGTTGCTGGTTGGCGAGCCGTGAGAAATGGGGCGTCTGGCTACGCTGGGCGCGTAAGCGTTCCGTCGTCGCGGTATGCCGCCCACGATCTCGACCCCGCATGCGCCGGGCATCGGTGTGGCGGGCGAGACCATGGATGTAGCGGAAGCAACTCGACCGCTACCTCTGCGAATTCCCCGGCCGTCACAACACGCGCGGCCTCGACGCCCTTGAGCAGATGCGCACCGTTGCCCGCGGTATGGTCGGGAAAACGCCTGCGCTATGTCGATCTGGTGGCTTAAGGCGATGGGCTCACAAGAGGTGCAGGAGTTCGAGCAGTAGCCGCCGAAGCCGTTCGCCGGAGTCGAAGATGACATCCGTGCTATCGCGGAACTCAGAATCCGGTTCGAGGTTGCCTGCAAGAACTTCTGGATCAAACTTCGCCGCCAGATCGCGAACAAGGTCAGGATTGCCATGCGCGAGTACCAGAGCTAAAGCAAGCCGCTCTAGCCGGAAGTTCCCCCTGATTTCCCGCTGAGAATCGGGTCAAGGGATTGATTCGACAGGGATCGTTGGGTTTTCGGGGCGATGCAACGTTCCCATGTAAAGTGTGGGTTATGGGTTGCAATGGCGTGGCGGGACGATTATCATCGTTCCCATGTACATCGAAACCGTCCCGAACCGCAACTCGCCCCCCGCCATCCTCCTGCGCGAGGGCTGGCGCGAGGACGGCAAGGTCAGGAAGCGCACCATCGCCAACCTCTCCAGGTGGCCCCGCGCCAAGATCGAAACCCTGCGCCGACTGCTCAAGGACGAACCCCTCGTCGGCCGCGACGACGCCTTCGACATCGTCCGCGCGCTGCCGCACGGCCATGTCGCCGCCGTGCTCGGCACGCTCCGGCAACTGCGCCTGGACCGGGTCGTGGCCGCGCAACGCTCGCCCGAGCGCGACCGCGTGGTGGCCATGGTCGTCGCCCGCGTGCTGGAGCCGGGGTCGAAGCTGGCCACCGCCGCCGGCCTCGCCGCGGCCACCGCGCGCCACACCCTGGCCGACACGCTGGGACTGGGCGCGCTCACCGAGGACGACCTGTACGCGGCCATGGACTGGCTGCTCGCGCGCCAGGACCGCATCGAGCGGACCCTGGCCAGGCGCCATCTCGCGGACGGCGCGCTGGTGCTGTACGACCTGACCTCGGTGTACCTGGAGGGGCGCCAGTGCCCGCTGGCGAAGCGCGGCCACTCGCGCGACGGCAAGAAGGGCAAGCTGCAGATCGAGTTCGGGCTGCTGTGCGACGCCGACGGCCGGCCGGTGGCGGTGGAGGTGTTCCCCGGCAACACCGCCGACCCGGCCACCGTGGGCGCGCAGATCGACAAGCTGCGCGAACGCTTCGGGCTGTCCAGGGTGGTGCTGGTGGGCGACCGCGGCATGCTCACCGAGGCGCGCATCCGGGAGGACGTCAAGCCGGCGGGGCTGGACTGGATCAGCGCCCTGCGGGGGCCGGCGATCCGCAAGCTGGTCGAGGCCGGCGCGATCCAGCCGTCGCTGTTCGACGAGCGGGACCTGATCGAGATCCGCGCCGACGCGCATCCCGGCGAGCGCCTCGTGGTGTGCCGCAATCCGCTGCTCGCCGCGGAGCGCGCGCGCAAGCGCGGGGAACTGCTCGCGGCCACCGAGAAGCTGCTCGAACCCATCGCGGCGGCGACGCGGCGGAAGCGCAAGCGCCTGACGGGCGCGGAGCGGATCGGCGCGCGGGTCGGCAAGGTCATCGGCAAGTACAGGATGGCCAAGCACTTCGACTGGGACATCGACGACGACGGCTGCTTCGGCCACCGCAGAAACGCCGCCTCCATCGCCGCCGAGGCGGCCCTGGACGGGCTGTACGTCATCCGCACCAGCCTGCCGGAGGAACGCCTCGACGCCGCGGGCGCCGTGCGCGCCTACAAGCGCCTGAGCACCGTGGAGCGCGCCTTCCGCAGTCTCAAGACCGTCGATCTGAAGGTGCGCCCGGTGTTCCACCGCACGGCCGACCGGGTGCGCGCCCACGTGCTGCTGTGCATGCTCGCCTACTACGTGGAGTGGCACATGCGCGAGCGGCTGGCGCCGCTGCTGTTCGACGACGAGGACCCGGCCGGCGCCGCGGCCGACCGCGCCTCCGTGGTCGCCCCCGCCCGGGTCTCCGAGTCCGCCCGGCGCAAGGCCCGTCGCAAGCGCGCCGACGACGGGCGGCCCGTGCAGAGCTTCCGCTCCCTGCTCGGCGACCTCGCCACCGTCACGAAAAACACCGTCACGCCGCGCCTGCCCGGCGCCGAACCGTTCGAACTCCTCGCCCGACCCACCGAACTGCAGCGCGAGGCGTTCCGCTTGCTCGGCCTCCGGCTACAGTAGCGTTCCCAGTAACAAACCGCCGATCCTCGCCAATATCCATACGCATCAGCAAGTTAGAGCACATCGACTCTGGAAGTTCCGTCTAGCGCCGCCACCTGGCCCTTGGTTTCAAGCCCCAGTTCGTACAGGGTCCGAAGGAGATCTTCAGGAGTCTCTTCGCTCATCGATTCGTGACGCGCGTCCGTGGACTCCGTCGCCCGGTCGCGGAAGCTCGAGCCGAAGCCGTGCGGTATCGCGTCAACTCCGACAGGTACTTCTGCGCTATCGCACGGCCGCGCGGCAACGCGGAGCTATGGTCGGATCTGGTGTACGGGTGAGTTGAGTCGTGCGGCGTGTCTCTGCTGAAATCGAGTTGACGATTCCACGGTTTCAGCGAGGAGAGCACACCGCACATGGGCAACGATAATGTGGTTTCGCTGGCGGCGCCAGCAGAGGTTCCGACCCGCTCACCGAGCTTCTGCGCAGTGGCGCGCGGCGGCTGATCGAGGCGGCGGTGACGGCGGAGTTCGAGGATTTCCTGGGGGCGTTCGAGGCGGAGACGTTGGGGGACGGTCGGCGCCGGGTGGTACGCAACGGCCACCTTCCGGAACGACAGATACTGACCGGGATCGGCGCGGTGGGCGTCCGGGTTCCCAAGGCGCGCAGCCGTGCCGGATCGCCGGAACCGTTCCGGTCTTCGCTGGTGCCACCGTACGTGCGTCGCAGTGCGAGCGTCGAAGCGGCAGTTCCGTGGCTGTACCTGCACGGGGTTCGACGGGCAAGATGCGTCAGGCCGTGGCGGCCTTGGTTGGCGAGGACGCGGCCCGCGGGCTGTCGGCGAACGTGGTGAGCCGACTGAAGCGCGTCTGGGACGAGGAGTACCGGGCGTGGTGCCGGCGGTCGCTCGACGACGAGTGGGTGTACCTGTGGGCGGACGGCATCCACAGCGGTCTGCGTGGCGACGACGGACGCCTGTGCGTGCTGGTGGTGATCGGCGTAAACGCCCGTGGCGACAAGCACTTCCTGGCCATCGAGGACGGTGTTCGGGAGTCCACGCAGAGCTGGCGCGAGGTGCTGCCGGGTCTGCAGCAGCGCGGCTTCACGCGGCCGGCGAAGCTGGCGGTGGGTGACGGGGCGCTGGGATTCTGGTCGGCGCTGTCGCAGGTCTATCCGGAAACCCGCGGCCAGCGCTGCTGGATGCACAAGACCGGCAACGTGCTCAATTGCTTCCCGAAGTCGAGTCAGCCGAAGGCGAAGCAGGGCCTGCACGAGATCTGGATGGCCGAGACGCGCGCCGCAGCCGAGCGCGCCTTCGACCACTGGATCGAGCGTTTACGAGGACAAGTACCCGAAGGCGACCGCCTGCCTGGCGCGCGACCGTGAGGAACTGCTCGCCTTTTACCACTTCCCAGCGGCGCACTGGACCCATCTGCGCACCACCAACGTGATCGAGTCCGCGTTCGCCACCATCCGCCACCGGAGCTCGCGGGCGAAGGGCTGCGTCACCCGCCAGACCATGCTCTCGATGATCTACAAGATGGGCATGAGCGCGGAGCAGTCGTGGCGACGACTACGCGGCTTCCGCCAACTCGGGAAGGTCATCGAGGGAGTGAAGTTCAACGACGGCATCGAGGTCACCGAGGACAGCAGGGCCACCGCATGACCAACCCTCCGTACACCAGATTTGACAATAGCTCGGCGACGCGCGGCGATGGGGAATGCCCAACCCTCCACCGCGGCCAGATCGCTGGCCTCGTCGAGCACCTCTAGGGCGCGGTCCGACAGCGGCACGCGGTACTCGCAGCCGTTCTTCATGCGCTCGGCGGGAAGCGCGTGGCGGGCAGCACCAGAGACTCGAACGCCAGCCGGATGCCGGGGCTGGCGTCGCAGCCCTGCACCCGCGAGCGCGGACCTCCGCGTGCGGCAGCGGGCGCTGGTGGCGCTGCACGGCGGCGGTCCTCGACAGCGCGGCGGAGATTGCGTCGCCGACGGGGTTGTCGGCCCGTAGACCTTGGGGGATTGCCCACTTCATGACCGCGCCGAAGCGCTGCCGCACGCGTCCGACGGTCGCGCGCTTGGCGGACCAGATGGGCAGCAGCACGACCGTGACATCGGCGTTGGTCACGGCATCGACCATCTTGGCACAAAGACGCGGCAGCGCGTCGGTGGCGAGACTCGTGCACCACTGGCGCAGAGGTGACGCGTCGGCGTGCGGGGTTGGCGCCGTTCACGGAGGCGGGCAGTTGCCGCTGCGGCGGAAAGTTGGATCGGAAAACGCGGGACGTCGGCAAGGACCTTTGAAGGTACCATTGGCGGTTCGGAATGGGCGGCGGAGCAACGATGTCGAACGAGATCCGCGCGAGCGAGGAAGATTCCCGACTGAGCGAAGAGCCAGAGGGGTTGGACGCGGCAGCCGGGTCGTGGGGCGAGTATCCTCTCGACGAACTGCTCATACGGCATGATCACAGAACAGTCCATGACGTTCTCCGCCGGATAGAAGGCGGTTCGTACGTCATGAACCCGGAATTCCAGCGAGATTTCATCTGGCCGGAAGACAAACAGAGCAAGCTCATAGAGTCCGTGATCATGCGGATACCGTTGCCGGTGTTCTACATGGCTGAGGATTCGAATGGGCGAGCTATCGTGGTCGACGGGTTGCAGCGTCTGTCCACTTTCAGGAACTATCTCAGCGATGGCTTTCGATTGCGGCTTGCCGACCGCGCAGAACTGCACGGTCGCCGCTTCTCGGAGTTGCCTATGAAGTTCCGGAATCGCGTGGAGGACTGCAACCTAATCTTCTACATCATCGACGCGAAGGCGCCGGAACGCGCCCGTCTAGACATATTCGAGCGGGTCAACGGCGGGGTGCCGTTAACGCGTCAACAGATGCGAAGCTGTCTTTTCATGGGCAATGCGACCCGGTTTCTCAAGCAGGAGGCCACTTCGAAGCTCTTCCTTAATGTGACTGGTGGGAGCCTCAATCCGAAGACCATGAGGGACCGTGAATTCGTCAATCGGTTCTGTGGGTTCCGGCTGCTTGGGGTCGAGCGATATCGGGGTGACATGGACGACTTTCTCGCCGCGACGCTGTCTCACATGAATGAGATGGACGACTGCGATATCGCGGATTTGTCTGTCCGGTTCCGCCGCGGGCTTGCGAACAATCGACTCCTGTTCACCCGGCACTCCTTCCGGAAGTCTTTGGCCGCAGGGGGAGGACGGACCATCATCAATGCTTCGCTATGGGACGTGATGTCCACGGGGCTCTCCGGTCATTCGGAGGCTGCAGTGCAGGCAAGTGCGGGCGATTTGAGGCGGGCGGTGAGCGGACTCTTGCAGGATGGAGATTTCGACACGGCGATCACCTACGCAACAAACGGCACGGACCGGGTGCGGCACAGATTCGCGCGATCAAGCGAGGTACTAAAGGAGATCCTAGGTGTTCCAGAGGATTGACCTCCTTCACTTCAAGTGCTTCGAACTGCTGCGGCTGCCGCTGCGGCCGCTAACGCTGCTGTCCGGTCTCAACGCGTCGGGTAAGTCGTCCGTGATGCAGGCGTTCGCGCTGTTTCATCAGACGGTACGAGAGCACGAGTGGTCGTCGGGCGTAATGCTCAACGGTAGCGCGGTCAGGCTCGGCACGCCGGGAGACGTTATCGATCACGTGAGCGGAGGTCGCGGCTGCGGCATCGGCTTACGGGACGGAGATACTGAGTATCAGTGGGACTTCTTGGCGGAGCGATCGGACATGGCGATGACCGTCACCAAGATTGCCATTGACGAGCAGCAATTCGTCGCTCCCGATGGGGAAATCATGATGCTCCATCATCTTCTTCCAGCGGAGTCGGACGGAAGGCCAGGCTTCGACAACGGTGTAGATCTCGTGATGCGTCTGGAGGAACTGTCGTATCTGACGGCTGAGCGAACGGGTCCCCGGGACATCTATCCGTTGGAGGGGCGAGAGCATTTCGGTGTGGTTGGTGCTAGGGGCGAGCACGCTGTCTCGTTGATGTACTCCCGCGGGGACGACCCTGTTGTGGATGCTCTCGCGCTCGCCGGCGCCGCGAAGACCGGGTTGCGGCAAGTCGAGGCTCGCATGGCGACGTTTTTCCCTGGGTGCGAACTCGAGGTATCGAGGATTCCTCGCGCGAACTCGCTGACCCTCGGAGTTCGAACGTCGCATCAGACCGATTTTCATCGACCGGGACACACGGGCTTCGGCATCACACAGGTACTTCCCATCGTAGTCGCGTCCCTTTTGGCGAGGCCCGGAGGCCTGCTCCTCATTGAGAACCCTGAAGTGCACCTGCATCCTGCCGGGCAGGCGAAGATGGGGGAGTTCCTGGCGGAGGTCGCAGCGGCCGGCGTGCAGGTAGTGCTCGAAACGCACAGCGACCATGTCCTAAATGGGGCTCGACGAGCCGTCAGAAGTGGCGTACTCAAGGGGGACGAGACGGCCGTGCACTTTTTCAGATCCCGAGAGGATGCCGAACGCGACGGTGGCACGGTAGTACAGAGTCCTGAGCTAGCGGACGACGGCAGGATCGATCACTGGCCCGACGGGTTCTTCGACCAGTTCGACAAGGACATGAACTACTTTGCGGGCTGGGGCTGAGTTTTGGAGCTGATCGCGAACGAACTGTCGGTCCACGGGCAGTTTCGCGACTTCGCGAACTTTCGTGAGTCCCTCGCGACCATCCAAGCATTACGGGAAGTGGCGAGACGCTTTGGAAGGCAGATCCAGTGCAGCCGCGGCATGTGTAGTACCGAGCCGTTGACAGGTGTGCCGATGAGTCAGGCGATTCGGCAACTGTCTCGCGACGAACAGCGCTCGGTGATGTCTTGGCTGAGTTCGGCCGGACCGTTCTGGGACGATCTCCGTCGGCATGGTCCGGATGACTATCTGGAATGCCGCGGCGAGGTCGTCACGGATTCCGGCGTCGGCGAGGCTGCGTTCCGGTCCCTGCTCGCCGTCGAATGCGCTCTGGTGAGTTTCGTCCCGTCGAATTGGGACTACGCGCCGGTGGTGGTAGCTCTCAGGCGGGGCGGGGATGAGGAGGACGACCTTGCTGCCACGCTGTCCAACTGGCGCACGGTGCCGAAAGCAGAATCCGGCCTTGCCGAGGCGGAAGCGCCGATGCGTACTTGGGTGGATGTTGGGGCGACATGCCTTCGCCGATTCACGCGGCTCACCTTCTCGGACGACGCTTTTGCCAGCCTATCGGGAGTGCCTTTCGCGAAGAGTTCAGCCGAACGGATTGTCGCGTTGCTTGGTGTTCTGGACCGCAAGGCACGCGCGTTCGACGAGACTGGAGCCCCGACTGAAGAGGCGAATCGCATCGACAGCGACTATTTCAGCGGCGAAAACGCTCTGTTCACTGATTCTTCCCCGACGGAGAAGCGTCAGCTCGGTGACCGGCTCACTTTCCCGCACCCAACGAATCGGGGCGAGTCGATCTCGTGTCCGTGGCACGGGAAGGAACGGCATTTGACGCTACGGCTGCACTTTTCTTGGCCGATTCGACACAAGAAGCCCGTATACGTTGTTTACGTCGGTCCGAAACTGACTAAGCGCTAGAGATACGGAACTTGCCAAGCACCGCGTGTCGGCGGAGCTTGCAGAGTGGTGCAACAACTTCCTTGGTTGCTCGGTCAGAGCAGATATCGCTCAGCGCTCGTTCTACGAGTTACATCACGGGCAAGACAGTGGAGTGAAGATTCGGGTCGCGGGTGACTGCAGCCGATCTCCCTGATGCACATGCTCCGGCAATCGACGCAAGCAGGCGCACTCGTCGTCGAGGCCGAATCGGGCCACAAATGGTCCCGGATCCGACGCGGCCACGTGCCAAACGGCGAGCAGAGTGCCCAGAAATCACGTTCGCGGTGGGAACCGGTCGATTAGGTCGCTCTCCGCCTCGAATCTCCGGGGGTGGGATCGTGCGATCCCACCCATGGTGAGGCGTTCGCGTCGCGGCGGTCGGCGGTGCGTGTGCCGCCACCGATGAGGATCAGTCAAGGTAGGCGGCCCAGCCCGCCATCAGCGCGCGGCGTTTCTCGAACAGGTCGCTGCGCCGGTAGGCCGCTTCCACGCGATCGCCGTTGACGTGCGCCAAGGCGAGTTCGCAGACCTCGCGCGGCGCGTCGGTGCACTCGGCGGCCCAGTCACGGAAGCTGGATCGGAAGCCGTGCGGCACCGCGTCAACACCCAGCGCGCGCATGAGCTCCGACAGGTACTTCTGGTGGATGGCGCGGCCGCTCGCCGAGGGAAACACCCATCCGTCCGCTGCGGCCAGGTCGGCGGCCTCGTCGAGCACCTCAAGGGCGCGGTCCGACAGCGGCACGCGGTGTTCGCGACCGTTCTTCATTCGCGCGGGAATCGTCCACACCGCGCCGTCGCGGTCGATCTCCTCCCAGCGCGCGTTGCGCACCTCGCCCGAGCGAGTGGCGGTCAGCACCAGGAACTCGAACGCCGGCCGGATACCCGGGCTGGCGTCGCAGCCCCGAACCCGCGCGAGCGCGGCGCGGACCTCGGTGTGCGGCAGCGCGCGCTGGTGGCGCTGCACGGCGGCGGTCCTGGGCAGCGCGGCGGAGATCGCGTCGCCGGCGGGGTTGTCGGCGCGCAGGCCCTGCGCGACCGCCCACTTCATCACGCGACTGGCGGTGACGCGCTTGGTGGACCAGATCGGCAGCAGCACGGCCATGCCGTCGGCGCTGGTCACGGCGTCGACGGTCTTGGCGCCAAGGCGCGGCAGCGCGTAGGTGGCGAGGCTCGTGCGCCACTGGCGTTCAGAGCCGCGCCGGTCCTTCCAGTGCGGGGCATGGATCCCGATGACGGTCTCCAGCGCCTCGGCGAAGGTCGGCACGGTCTTGCCCGAGCGCCGGGGGTCGTGGCCCTGAGCGATGGTGCGGGCGTTCTCGAGCGCCCGCTCGCGGGCCATGGCGAGGGTGACGACGGGGTAGCGGCCGAGGCCGAGACTGGTGGGCCGGCCGTCGATGCGTACACTCTGCGTCCAGGACTTGTTGAGACCGCCGCGTAGCGCGGGTCTGACGAGCAGGCCGAGGCCAAGCCCGCCGCGGCCGTCGCCGTAGCGACCGGGCTTGTTGGCGTTCCGCACGAAGGTGGCGGACAGCATACGGGGTCGATTGTTCACTTCCCATTCCCTGTTCGGTTACTAAGCGGAACTTCCAGAGTCGATGTGCTCTAACTTGCTGATGCGTATGGATATTGGCGAGGATCGGCGGTTTGTTACTGGGAACGCTACTGTAGCCGGAGGCCGAGCAAGCGGAACGCCTCGCGCTGCAGTTCGGTGGGTCGGGCGAGGAGTTCGAACGGTTCGGCGCCGGGCAGGCGCGGCGTGACGGTGTTTTTCGTGACGGTGGCGAGGTCGCCGAGCAGCGAGCGGAAGCTCTGCACGGGCCGCCCGTCGTCGGCGCGCTTGCGACGGGCCTTGCGCCGGGCGGACTCGGAGACCCGGGCGGGGGCGACCACGGAGGCGCGGTCGGCCGCGGCGCCGGCCGGGTCCTCGTCGTCGAACAGCAGCGGCGCCAGCCGCTCGCGCATGTGCCACTCCACGTAGTAGGCGAGCATGCACAGCAGCACGTGGGCGCGCACCCGGTCGGCCGTGCGGTGGAACACCGGGCGCACCTTCAGATCGACGGTCTTGAGACTGCGGAAGGCGCGCTCCACGGTGCTCAGGCGCTTGTAGGCGCGCACGGCGCCCGCGGCGTCGAGGCGTTCCTCCGGCAGGCTGGTGCGGATGACGTACAGCCCGTCCAGGGCCGCCTCGGCGGCGATGGAGGCGGCGTTTCTGCGGTGGCCGAAGCAGCCGTCGTCGTCGATGTCCCAGTCGAAGTGCTTGGCCATCCTGTACTTGCCGATGACCTTGCCGACCCGCGCGCCGATCCGCTCCGCGCCCGTCAGGCGCTTGTGCTTCCGCCGCGTCGCCGCCGCGATGGGTTCGAGCAGCTTCTCGGTGGCCGCGAGCAGTTCCCCGCGCTTGCGCGCGCGCTCCGCGGCGAGCAGCGGATTGCGGCACACCACGAGGCGCTCGCCGGGATGCGCGTCGGCGCGGATCTCGATCAGGTCCCGCTCGTCGAACAGCGACGGCTGGATCGCGCCGGCCTCGACCAGCTTGCGGATCGCCGGCCCCCGCAGGGCGCTGATCCAGTCCAGCCCCGCCGGCTTGACGTCCTCCCGGATGCGCGCCTCGGTGAGCATGCCGCGGTCGCCCACCAGCACCACCCTGGACAGCCCGAAGCGTTCGCGCAGCTTGTCGATCTGCGCGCCCACGGTGGCCGGGTCGGCGGTGTTGCCGGGGAACACCTCCACCGCCACCGGCCGGCCGTCGGCGTCGCACAGCAGCCCGAACTCGATCTGCAGCTTGCCCTTCTTGCCGTCGCGCGAGTGGCCGCGCTTCGCCAGCGGGCACTGGCGCCCCTCCAGGTACACCGAGGTCAGGTCGTACAGCACCAGCGCGCCGTCCGCGAGATGGCGCCTGGCCAGGGTCCGCTCGATGCGGTCCTGGCGCGCGAGCAGCCAGTCCATGGCCGCGTACAGGTCGTCCTCGGTGAGCGCGCCCAGTCCCAGCGTGTCGGCCAGGGTGTGGCGCGCGGTGGCCGCGGCGAGGCCGGCGGCGGTGGCCAGCTTCGACCCCGGCTCCAGCACGCGGGCGACGACCATGGCCACCACGCGGTCGCGCTCGGGCGAGCGTTGCGCGGCCACGACCCGGTCCAGGCGCAGTTGCCGGAGCGTGCCGAGCACGGCGGCGACGTGGCCGTGCGGCAGCGCGCGGACGATGTCGAAGGCGTCGTCGCGGCCGACGAGGGGTTCGTCCTTGAGCAGTCGGCGCAGGGTTTCGATCTTGGCGCGGGGCCACCTGGAGAGGTTGGCGATGGTGCGCTTCCTGACCTTGCCGTCCTCGCGCCAGCCCTCGCGCAGGAGGATGGCGGGGGGCGAGTTGCGGTTCGGGACGGTTTCGATGTACATGGGAACGATGATAATCGTCCCGCCACGCCATTGCAACCCATAACCCACACTTTACATGGGAACATTGCATCGCCCCGAAAACCCAACGATCCCTGTCGAATCAATCCCTTGACCCGATTCTCAGCGGGAAATCAGGGGGAACTTCCGACTAAGGAATGTTGAGAAGCAGTGTGCCCCGGTGATGCCCGGAACGCCAAAAAGTTAATGCTTATCAAAAGGTTAAAGGACGTAAAGCGATGTCCTGAAACCTCCGAAAACCACCCTTCGCCGGTGGGCTTGTCCCGTCCCGTCTAGACGGCCTGCGTGAACCCGACGCGGGCGGCCACAAGGGCCGCCCCTGTACCCTTCCCAGTGCTCCGTGCCGAAAGGCGCGGAGCGGGCAGAACTGCCGGGAGCTACCGGCCGCCCCTTGTGCTGAGAGCACCTCTGTAGGACCTGTGCCCCGGCAGTTCCGCCACGATGGATGCCCAGTGAACAGTTTGCGCCACGGGCGCCGGTACAGGGACAGGCAGGCATCGTGGCACGCCGAGAACCGACCGGCAACCATCAGGAGGGGACGATGTCGGAACTGAACTGGTACGTGGGGGTGGACTGGGCGTCGCGGAACCACCAGGTGTGCGTGCTCGACGGCGACGGCGCGGTGCGTGGCGAGCGGGTGTTCGCGCACAGCGGTCCTACAGCGCATCGTACAGGGCGACGGCAAGCGGATCGGAACGAAACTCACCGGTCCACTCGTTCAGCATCCTGTTCATCACGTAGCCGTAACTTACCCGGGCGTCCGGATCCATGACACAGAAAGAGCCCCCGTAGCCGCCCCAGAAGGAGGCCTGCGGACTTGGACCCATGTTCGGCATCCAGATGCTGTCGCAGCGGAGCGCAAAGCCGAGACTGTAGCGAACCCGCATCTCTGGCGTCACGAGGTCGAAATCCTCGATCTGCTCTTCGATCGCAAGCTCCACGGTGTCGGGGGACATGATTCGCACCCCGTCCACCGCGCCGCCGCAGGCCATCGCGGACGCAATCCGGGCCACGGAGCGGGCATTCCCATGGCCGTTCACGGCCGGAATCTCCGCAGCCCGCCAAGCCCTTGTGCCGACAGCCGCAGTCATTGCGTCGGACGGGGGATTGCCGCTGACCTTCGCGGCGACCGATCCGGGTTCCGGGTCCTCCCCCCAACCGGTTTCGGGCGGTGGTATCAGTTCGCCTGCCCTGGCGTCCAGGCTTGCGTCCATGCCGATGTGAAAGTCCGCGCCGAGCGGTTCCGCCACTTCCTGCCTGAAGAAGGTACCGAGGGTCCTGCCACTCACCCGCCGCACGAGTTCGCCGAGCAGGTAGCCATGGGTGATGGCCTGGTATCCGCAGTGGGCGCCCGGTTCCCACCAGGGCGCCTGGGCGGCGAGCAGGCGCGTGCACTCGTCCCAGTCATAGAGCGTTTCCACGGAGACCGGCTCCTCGAAGCCCGCGAGGCCCGACATGTGGCTGAACAGGTAGCGCACGGGCAGCGTCTCCTTGCCCGCCTGGGCGAACTCCGGCCAGTACCTCGCCACCGGGGCATCCAGGTCGATTGCGCCCCTGTCGACCAAGATCAGGGCCGCGATGGCCGTCATCGCCTTGGTCGTCGAGTAGACGTTGGCGATCGTGTCCCGTTCCCAGGGCCGGGTCCGCGCCGCATCGGCGTGTCCCGCCCAGAGGTCCACGACGAATTCCCCGTCCACCGTTGCCGCGAAAGACGCACCGACTTCCCTGCCCTCCCGGAAGTTGTCGGCGAACGCATCCCTGACGGCGGCAAAACGCGCGTCGCAGTGGCCTTGCACCTCTACGGATCCGTCCATGCGCTTCGGCTCGTGCGGGCCCCGCCTGTACGGCCCAGGTCGCTCCTAGAACACGTAGCCCATCGTCACCCCGACGCTCCGCGGATGCGTTATGTACATCGCGTCCGTTCCGAACGCTTCGGGGCCGGGGAAGACAGCGCGCACGTAGTTGATATCGTCCGAGATGTTCTCGACAAAAGCGCTCACGCTGAAGCCGCTGGCCCGATTCTCGTAACGGAGCCGCGCCGAGTAACTCCAGAAGTCCCCTCCGAAGTGACCCGACCGTCCCGTGCTGTCGACCGGACGCGGGCCATGATAGAACGCCTCGAGTTGCGGCACGAGGACGCCCGAAGCACCCAAGGCAAGCTCGTACCGGATCGATCCGCTGAAGTCGCCTTCGTCCGAATGCGCCAGCCGATTGCCCGTGTTGTCCTCCAGCGCCCCCGGTATGTACTCCTCAATTTCGTTGTCGGAGTAGCCGTAGCTCAACCTGACCTCCAGGTTCTCCGTCGGGCGCGCCACCGCCTCGATTTCGATGCCCTGGAAGACCATTTCCGGAATGTTCGATCCCTGGAACGTGTACTCGAGGGCGCCAAGGACCTGCCCGCCCTCGATCGGCAGAAAGTCGAAGAACTGGAAGTCCGTGTAGTCGAAATAGTAGATGGATGCGTTCAGCCGCAAGCGTCCGTCGAACAACGAACTCTTGATGCCGGTCTCGTAGGCAAGGACCAACTCCGGGTCCAGTTCCTTGTACGGCCCGAACATCGCGAACACGGCGCCTCTGTAACCCTGGCTGACACTCCCATACCACAGCACGCCGTCCCGAAGCACGTACTCCGCGGCAAGGCGCCAGGTCACTTCACTCGAAGAGAGATCGCGGTCTGTCAGTTCCCCGAACCCGAAGTCATCGTGGAGCGACAAATCGCCTCCCGACAACTCCGACGTCTTCGGGAAAAACGTAAAGGCGGCATACTCTCTCTGGGCTTCGACTTCATCGCTGGTGTATCGTATCGCGTGCGTGGTACTCAGCCTGTCCGTCCAGGCGTAGGTCGTGTGCGCAAAGACCGCCCAGCTCGAGAGTTCCTGCTCCGCCAGGTACCGCTCGCCCCAACCGAAGTCTCCCGGCGGGAAACCGATCGGATCGAACATCCGATAGAAATCGGTGTACTCGAAGGCTGCGCCCCAGTCAGCCGACTGATCGAGAAAATAGGCGCCGGCGATCCATTCGAACGGTGACTCGTCGGTGGACGTCAACCGGAACTCCTGGGTGAACGTCCGGTGATCCCCGGTCTCGTACCCATGCCACATCGCCGCCGCCGTCCCGTCCCAGTCCGAGATATCCGCGACTTCCAGATCCGTGTATCCGGTCACGGATGTGAGCGCCACGTTACCCAGATCCCATGTTATCGACAACGTGTATACGTTCGTATCGATCTCCGCCTGCTGCTCGTCGTTCGTGAAACTCAGATTGACCTTGCGGTGATCGCTCCCCGGACCCGGATTGTGCAAGAGCGAGGAGTCTATTCCTGCCCATGGCGCAAAGGCTCCGTAGTAGTGCGGATCGGGCGCTCTGTTGACAAGCTGTGCCGGCGACGATTCGTCTCGTCCAAGTTGGGCCTTGAAGCGAACGCTGACCTCGTCGCTTGGATCCAGATCGAAGACCGCCCGGATGGCGCGCGTGTCCACCCAGGGGCCCTCTTCACCGGTGTGGATGTTCTCCTGGAACCCGTCGTCCTCCTCCATGACGCCCGCGACGCGCAGGCCGAAGCTGTCGGAGAGGGGTCCTCCGATGGCCACCCCGGCCCTGCGCCGGTTGAACTTGCCGAGGGTGACACGCGCATAGCCATCCAGCTCGTCGCCCGGCCCGGCGCTGATGAACTGCAGCGCGCCCGCGGTCGAGTTCCGGCCGAACAGCGTGCCCTGGGGTCCCCGGAGCACCTCCACGCGCTCGAGGTCGAACATGGCGAAGGAGTTGAACCAATAGCTGTCCAGGATCGCTTCGTCGGCGTAGACCGCCGCGGTCTGGCCATCCATGAACGAGTAGTTTGCACTCGTAATGCCGCGGATCGTGATGACCTGGGCGCCCTGCTCGCCGTAACCCGATACGACGTTGAGATTTGGCGCGACGTCGCCGAGTTGCTTCGACCCCTCGAGCCCGTAGTCCCACAGGTCCTCGCCGCCGAGCACGGTCATCGAGATCGGCACGTCCTGCGCGCTCCGGGAGCGCCGCTCGGCGGTCACGAGGATTTCCTCGATGGGTCCGGCATCCGCCCCGTTTGACGCGTCGTCCTCCGCCACAACGGCGCCATTGCTCAGCACGATCGCTGCCAGTGCCGCACCGATCCTGGCGAGGACCGAACTCCGCGCACCGTCTGTCCTCCCATCTCGCGTTCTCACAACGCTCCCCTCCTCAACCCTGGTCAGCGCTCTCTCCCCCTCGACACTCGGTTGTTCGGCCGGAGCCGGCTCAGGGTGCACGCCGATGACGCCGCCTTCGATGGTGCCGACGATGCCGGTCCCGGCCAGTAGCCGGCGCAGGCCCTCCACCACTGTGAATTCGCCTGCCAGCGCATTCGTCTCGACGGATGTCACCAACTCGTAGGAAACCAGGAGCGGTGTCGACGTCTGCTGCGCGAAGCGCATCAACGCATCCGTGGCGGCCATCTTCGGTATGTCGAACAACACCGTCCCGCCCTCCCCGTCGGGCGCCGCGTCCTCGGCCGCATCCGCTCCAACCGCGGTCTGGGCCCAGAGCACGAGCGACAGGCAGGCGATGAGAATCCGGCCTCTCGTCCCCAAACCCGCAGACGGCAACACGCTCGTACCGAAGTAGCCCGCGCCGTCACGCGGCCCTATAGACAAGGGCAATCGAGGGCGCCGTTTCCACTACTCGAGAAACCCGGCCGGTTCCCGTTCGACGGCTCGACCGTCATCCCACCATCATCCCAAGGGCGGCCCGCGATAGAGATGGATGCTCCCGTCGGCGTCGGTTCGCGAGGCGATGCCGACGTTGTCCTCGAGCGCCTGGATGAACCGCGCGGTGTCGCCCACCGGGAACCAGCCGAGCACCTTCAGGCCACGGATGTCGTCGGCGAGGACGATCCGCGTGGCGCTGTAGCGTGCGAACTCGCGAACCACCGAGGCCAGAGTTTCGCCGGCGAAAGACAACCCCCCGGTCTGCCAGGAGAGACGCCGGTCGATCTCGGCCTTCGCAAGCGGCTCCACGAGGATGCCGTCTCGGCGGAACACGGCGTTACGCCCGGCGTGGACGATCGCGTCGATCCGCGCCACCGGGCCGGCCTGCGGGTCCAGAGGCGTGTCGAGCACCGCCACCCTGACCCGGCCTTCGGTCACGGTGACCTCGGTCGGCTCGCCGACGAGCACGCGAAAGGCGGTGCCAACGGCCTCGATCATCTGATCGGCGGTGTACACGCGGAACGGCCGGGACCCGTCGTCGGCGACGACGAAGTGCGCCTCGCCTTTCTCGAGCCTCACCGCCCGCTCGGCACCGGAAAAGGCGGCGACGATGCCGGTAGCCGTATTGAGCTGCACGGTCGAGCCGTCCGGGAGTTCGACCTGTTCGCTCTGGCCGATGCCCGTTTCAACCGCAAGGGACTCGAAGGTCGTCGATGCGTTCCGCTCCACGAGAAGACCCACGGCGAGCGCGATCGCGCAAGTCGCCGCGAAACCGCACCAGGCGCGTACCGGATGGAGCCGCGCCCAGGCGGCGACCACGCCGCCCAGCGCAATGGGCTCGGCATCGCGGGACCGCTCCGCGCCGCGGCCTGCGCGCTGCCAGACCCGGGCATGCGCGGCGAACTCGCGCCGGTGCTCGTCGCTGGCGTGCAGCCAGTGTTCCAAGTCGTAGGCGTCGTCGCCCGAGAGCGGGCCGGCGTTGAGCTTCACCACCCACGTTGCGGCCTCGTCCTTGATCCGGGCTCCTTGCCGGTTGTCTGGCTCGTTCATCTGCGTCCGCCGCGGTCACGGCGCAAGCGGTGTTCCTCGAGGCGCGAGAGGCTCCCGCCCGTCGCCTCGAAGCCGCGGTCCATCAGGTAGCCGGTGCACCGGCGCAGCGCCTTCGCCAGGTGCTTTTCCACCGTGCTGGGGGAAATGCCCAGCCGTTTCGCAATCTCCCGGTAGGTCAGCCCATCGAAACGCTGCATCACGAACACGCGTCGGCATTGCGGCGGCAGCGTCCGAAGCGCGTCGCCCAGCGCATCCAGCTTGTCGCGGTTGTACTGTTGCTCCCAAAGGTTGTCCGGCACCACCAGCCAGTCGCCGGGCATCGAGTCGTCGACGATCCCCACGTTCTCCATGAATACGGTCTGCTGGCGCTTCTTCTTGTTGAGCGCGATGTTCCTCGCCACACGGAACAGGTAGGCCCGCGGCGACGCGATGGCCACACCCTTCTCCTGTTCCGCGGTCAGCGCGTCCACGTACGCCTGCTGCAGCGTGTCTTCGACTTCCTCCCGCTCGACGAAGAACGTGGCGATGTAGCGGGTCAGTGCCGCCCTGCTCGCCAAGTAGGCGTTCGTCAGCGATTTCCGATTGCCGTTCGTCACATCTCGGCGCGCATGAAGCGATATCCCGAGCACCCATAGAGTACGACAATCGTCGTCGACTTTACCCCCGTTCCGCTCGGCTCGCTCGAGACAGGGAAAGTCGCTCACACGCATGAAGCCAAGGCTCGGAGGGTCCCACCAGTACATCTTCTTTTCTGTCCCGGGGAAACGAATCCCAGCGTGACCCTGGAGAGCCCACTCCCGATTTCGCCGGCGAAAGCATCCAGGTTCTCGCGGGACTTTGCCAGGAACTCCTGGATCAGGGGCGATACTTTAAGGTGTCAGGCAGAGCGATGCATGAAACAATGGCCGCGTCTCGACGCACTACGGAGGCGGCGAGCACGACCGTCGGGGAATGGGAATGACGAACGGGATCACCCGGCGGAGCCTGATGGGTGCGCTCGCGGCGGCGGGCGTTCCGGCCTTGGCGATGGACGTCGAAGACTACCTGCGCCTGGGACTCGAGCAGTCCTTCCTCGACCGCGGCCTGGACGCCGAGGTGAACGGCCGCTCCAACATGGAAGCGCTCGAAGCCCTCAACGTGCCGGGGGACCGGCAGTACCACCCTTGTCCCGAGGCGCATCCGGGACCGGACGTTCCGCGCGGCGTGGTGCGCGAGTTCCTCGGCTGGGACGGGACCCGGATCTACGAGGGGACCGTCCGGGACGTCTGGATCTACGCGCCTGAGCAGCTCGAGCCCTCGACGCCGCCCGCCCTCATGGTGTTCCTGGACGGCGACCTGTACCTCGATCCGAAGGGCCCGGTGCGGACCACGGCGGTGCTCGACTCCCTCATCGATGCGGGGGAACTGCCGCCGACGGTCGCGGTGTTCGTCATGCCCGGCCGGCGCCCGGGCATGACCGAGGACGAAGCCAGCATCAATCGAAGCCTCGAGTACGATCCCGTCACGCCCGCGCACGTCCGGTTCCTCGTCGACGAACTGTTGCCCTTCGCGGAGTCCGAGGTGGGCCTCAAGTTCGCGGAGGATCCGGCAATGCGCCTGATCTGCGGCATCTCGAGCGGTGGCATCTGCGCGTTCAACGCCGCCTGGCACGATCCTTCGGCGTTCGGCCGGGTGCTCTCCCACGTGGGATCCTTCGTGAACATCCGCGGCGGGCACCACTATCCGTACCTCATCCGGTCGACGCCCCGGAAGCCCCTCCGGGTGTTCCTGCAGAGCGGCAGGCGCGACCTCGACATCATCTTCGGCAACTGGCCCCTCGCGAACCGGCTGATGGCCTCGGCGCTCGAATACGCCGGATACGACTACCGCCACGTCCTCGGCGAGGGCGGTCACAGCCTCTACCACGGCGGCGCCATTTTCGCCGACTCGCTGCGGTGGCTGATGCGCTGAAGGGCCGGCGGGCAGCTACCTCTCGTACCCCAGCTTCCTCAGATTGGCTCGATGCTGATCTTCCGTCAGCGAGTATCGCGCCAGGAACATTATCGCCATCGGAATCAATACGGCAGTCACACAGACTTTGATTACCACGAACCTGTAGACCGCCACTTCCTTCAGTTCCGCCGTGTCCGCATCGTCGAACCCCGCCCAGCTGATCATGAACCCGGCGAGCAGAACGCCAACGCTCGCAATCAGCTTCGTAACGAAGTTGCGACCGACCAGGACGAGGCCGTCCGATCTCGGCCCGGTCGACGCCTGATGCTCCTCGACCACGTCGGCGAACATCGAGACGACCAGTATCATGAAGAACGTCCAGATGGCGCCATTGAGCCCACCGTGGAAGGCCCAGATCCACCACAGGGGGCTCAGCACGCCGCCTCCGGCGTCCGGCATCAGGCCGTAGCCAAAGTAGTGGTCCATCGCCATCAGCCCGATCAGCAGTTGGGAAACGACAAAGCTCAGGGCGCTTCCTATCAGGACGAGGTTGCGCTTGTTCCTCCCGCTTGCGATACGCCAGGTCACGAAGGCCGCGATGGCGCCTCCGCCGAGCTGCAGCGGGATCGCCCAGAACAGATCGCGGGGGTCGAAGCGGAACAGGTGATTGTTCAGGTAGACCTGGTCGCTGGTCTGAATGCCGCTGTTGACGCCAAAGAAGAGAAACGCGATGAGCAACGTCATCCAGTTCCGATTGGCGAGCAGGGACCTGACCTCCCCGAGCAGCGTCGAAAGAGAAAAGTCCGCGGTCTTTCCGGTCCGGTCCAGCTCAAGCAGGTTCCTCTCGACCGCGCTCAGTCGTACCGTCCCCAGGTAGAGGGACCAGCCCAGGAGAAAGCAGGTCCAGAGGGCCGCCCACGGATAGAGGTGCGCCTGATCCCAGTCCGGCATGAGAAGCAGGATCGGTCCCAGGCAGAGAGCACCTCCCGCGATCTCGAAGATTCGGTCCGTGCCAAGTAGCTGATTTCTCTTCGAGTAGTCCTTGTAAAGCTCCACGCCCAAGGCGAGTCTCGGTACGGCGAAGACCGTATTGGCGACCTGGAACACCGACATCAGGACCGTGAGCTGCACGAACAGTATCCACTGCTCCTCCCCGGGGTGTACGACAAAGAGGGCAAGGCAGGACAGGACCATCGGGGCGATACCGACGAGCATGAACGGTATTCGCCTGCCGAACTCTCCCTTGTGCCTGTCGGACCAGTGGGCGATGACCGGATCGGAGACCGCATCGAAGACTACGCATATGAACAGGGCGAGTCCGGCCAGCACCGCTGACAGCCCAAGGATCTGATTGTAGTAGTAGAGGAGGAACAGGGTAAGGAAATCGCTCACACCCATGAGGCCAAGGCTCGGAACGCCCCACCAGTACATCTTCTTTTCTGTCCTGGCGGAGACCAGCCCCAGCGTGAGCGCGGAAAGCCCGCCCCCGATCTCGCCGGTCAAGGTATCCAGGTTCTCGCGGGATTTCCTTGCCAGAAAGTCTCGAAACACGAGGAGGAACTCCTGAGCCGTCCGGGGTGGGAAGAGCTGCCGGGCCGACCCGCGCCAGTCGTTGCCTAGGTCGCGAGGACGGCGGGCGACGGCGAAAGGGCCCTCGGCCCGGGGCCAGACGTGGCGTAACTGTGGCAAGGACGCGTGCTATCCGACCAGTTCACTCACGCACTCGCCAAACACCTTGTCGTGGAGGTCGATGTCCCGAGCGGTGACCTCGGGCGAAATCAATGCGAAGAAGCCGGGTGGAATGAGGATGCCTCGATTCGCGTAGAACGTATGGAAGTACATGCCCGTCTCCGCCAGCCCCTGCAGCCCCCGCCTCTCGGCCCGCTGCTCGGCGAAGTTCCTCGGTACGGCCGCGGAGAACCGGAGCACGACCCTGCAGCCGAGACAGTCAACGCGCCATGGCAGGTCGGCCGCCCTGATCACTTGGTCCATGCCGTCGGCCACCCGCTCCGCCCCGGATATCATCCGGTCGTACGCAGACTCCGTCATGACGTGCTCCAGGGTCGCCCTGAGTGCGGCGACCGCCAGCGCATTGCCGGACAGCGTGGTTCCAATGCCTTGCACGAAGTTCTTTTCGAACAGGGGCAGGGCCTGGTCCGCAACCTCCTGGCTGAGGCCCATGACCGAAGCGGGGATCCCGCTGGCGATCCCCTTCCCCAGGACGAAGATGTCCGGCTCGAGGTTCCAGAGGCGAGTAAACCCGGCCGTGCCGGCAACGATGTTGTGGGTCTCGTCGATGATGAGCAGGGTACCGAAACGGCGCGTCAGCTCCCGCAAGCCCTCGTGGAAGCCTGGATCCGGGGGATAGACGGACATCTGCGCCAGCACCGGCTCCGTGATCACACAGGCTACGTCCCGAGGCGACAATGCCTTCTCCAATGCTTCGAGGTCATTGAACTCGACTACGCGCGTCCTCAGCTCGGGGTCAGGCAGCGCGCCTATGCCATACGAGGAGCCACCGTAGGGATCGGTGATCATCTTGCCGTCCACGACGGTGACCAGCGTTTCGTCCACGGTACCGTGGTAGGAACCGTTGAAGCAGAGGACGAGTTTCCGTCCCGTGATCTCGCGGGCTATCTTGATCGCGGTCCTGTTCGAATCGCTGGCCGTCATGTGGATCTGCCAGTACGGCAACCCGAAGCGGCGCGCCAGTTCCTCCCCGACCCAGATGGAGTCCTCCCCGGGAAGCGTGAACATCACGCCGCGCCGCACCCGGTCCGCCACCGCGTCGGCCACGGCTTTCGGCGAGTGTCCGAAGATCGCTCCGTGGTCCGCTCCCAGCAGGTCCAGGTAGCGGTGACCGTCGGCGTCGGTCACGTAGGCCCCCCTGCCCTCATCTATGAACAGGGGAAGACGGCCCATGAAGTCGTTCATCCAGCTATGGGGCACACCGCCGAACAGGGACCCCTTCGCCCTCTCGTACAACGCCACGGATTTCGGGCGCTCAGCCAGGTAGCGCGTCTCTTCGCGCTGTTTCAGCGTCTCGAGTCTCGAACGATCGATCTTCGTGGTCATTGGTATCGACCCACGCCCTGTCTCCTAGTACCTGACACTCACCTCGAGGCCGAAGGTCCTCGGGACCGGCCGCGTGGCCGCGAAGCTCGAGGCCACTCCCCTGGCCTTCAGCGCGCCGTCCTCATCCGTGAGGTTGGTGCTGAAAAGGTAGACGCCCAGGCGGTCGTTCTCGATGCCGAGCCGCGCATCGACCATCGTCATCGCATCGCCCGACAGGTTTGCGAGGCTGGTGGTGTCCTCGCGCTCGCCGGCATGTCGAACGGCGATCCGCGCCATGCCGTCGAACCCGTCCAAGCCACCCCCGAGCGGCCAGTCGTAGCGCGCGTACGCGTTGGCCATGAACTCGGCGATCTCGGGCAGGGTATCGCCCTTCATCAGGTCGGTGTTCGGGACGTCCGCTTTCTGTTCGCTGTCCACCAGGCTCATCCCGGCATGCAGGGTCAGGTTGCCCGCGACATAGGTCGTGGAAAGATCGATTCCAGAGATGTCCGCGCCTTCCGTGTTGACCTGCAGCACCAGTCCTCCCAGTCCGACGACGGGAACAGTCGTCGACAGGTCCTCCCAATCGCTGTAGTAGACGGCGGCTTCGACGGTCCAGCTTCCCTCCGCAAGGACCGCCTTCACACCGAGTTCATACGTCAGGATCGAATCGGCATCCAGGACCAGGTCGTAGGGAACCGGGAGCCCGAGGGTCTCGATGAGAAAGATGGCGTCCGTGAAATTCGGCACCGCGCTACGGGCGCCCTTCGCCACGCTGGCATAGAACATGGCGGAGTCATCGGGCTGGTAGCTGAGGCTGAAACGCGGCAGCACGTAATCGGCGTCGATTTCCGCCTCGATCAAGGTCTGGGTGTCGAAGTTGTGGAGGTCCTCCTGGGAGAAGCGCAACCCGAGCGCAGCGGCCCAGGCATCCGACAGGCTGTACTCGACTTCGCCGAAAACAGCGCGGACTTCGTTGTTCTGGAGGGTCACGGTATCGACGATCGGGACGCCGCCCGCAACGAACTTCAGGCCGAAGGGAACCTCGGCGTCTCTCGCATAGACGCCGGCCGTGTAGGTAAAGCGACCGGCTGACCCCGAATAACGCAGCTCATGGGTGTCCATCTCTACGCCGATGTTCGCGAAAATGACGAACCCGGCAAAGGCTGGAATCGTGAGAAGGTGATCGTATTCCGTCCTTCCATAGGCATACAGGGCTTCGCCCGGCCCCAGACTCGCAGTGGCCGTCAGCGTGTATCGGTCGTACTCCGTTTCACCGAATGCCCCGCCCGGAGGTATCACGCCGTCGTCGGTCGCCCGGTCTTCCGCATCCCAACCGCGCTGGTCGTTCAGCCAGGCCGAAGCAACGATCTCGATGCTGTCGGTAGGCGTGTACGCCAGCTTGGCGCGAACGCCGCTGGCGTCACGGCTGTTGGCGTCGTCCTCGTTGTCGTTGTCGAGCCAGCCGCCGCGGTCCTCGTCGAAGCCGACCACGCGCAACGCCAGTTGGTCTTCGACCAGGGGAATGTTGATCATCCCGCGGGCACCCCTGGTGTCGCCGCCGTCGAAACTCCCGTAGAAGGCGTCTACCTGCATTGCGAAGGCCGAGGGATCGGGATCGCGTGTCACGATGTGCACCGTTCCCCCCATGGAACCATCGCCGAAGATGGTGCCCTGCGGACCCCTCAGGACTTCGATGCGCTCGATGTCGAAAGCGCGCACATCCGGGTTGATCGGCAACACCAGCCCGACGAACGGGACATCGTCCACGTAGTAGCCCACCGTCTGCGAGCCCGAGGTGGTGGAGGTCCCGCGGATCGTGATGCGCTGGGCGCCGCCCGCCGTATCGTCGGAGAGATTCACGCCAGGAGCCAGCTCGAGCACGTCGTAAATGCTCCTCGCGCTGTTGTCGCGCATGGTCGTCTCGTCCAGGACGGTGAGCGCGATGGGGACATCCATCGCGTTCTCCGAGCGCTTTCTCGCGGTGACGATGACCTCCTCGATCACGCGTGTCTCTTCCGCGCTTGCGTCACCTGCTTCGGCCGCTTCACCGGCGGCACTGGAAGCGGCCAATATCGTCGCCACGACAACGGCACGGAAGCGGTTGCCTGATCGTGCTTTCTCACTCATCGTGCTCCCCTCCTTCGTTGCGCGTCCCCCTCCTCGCCTTGCCGAAGACCGGGGCCGACCCGGCGCCGCCCAGGGGGGTGGGCAATCCATCGAGCAGACTACATTGCTGGTGGCGACTGCATCAAGGCAGGGCGCCTGGGCCCGGGCCCGCCTGGACTCGGCCGTGGACCGGGGTGAAGCCCCCGGCGCGGAAGCGTGCTACAAGGGGCGGAAGTGCAGACGGACCGGCCGAGCCGGCCGCACGATCGGCAGGTAGTTCAGCGTCGGCCGGCCCGGCGCCGCGAGACGCATTTCCCGCGCAAGCAGCAGCCGGTGCAGGACCCTCCATCGCCGCGAAGTGCATGCCGAGACACATGTGGCTGCCCCGGCCGAAGGGGAGGAACGCGAACGGTTCCGGAGGCGGCCTATCCAAGAACCGCAACGGATCGAACCGTTCGGGGTCCGGGAAGAACTCGGGATCGAAATGCGTCGCCTGGGGGAACAGCAGGATCGGCGCGTTCGCCGGGATGCGGTGACCCTCGAAGCGAAACTCCCGTACCGGCCGGCGCGGGACCATCTGCAAGGGGCTGTACTGCCGTAGCGTCTCCCGGAAGTACGCGTCCATGAGCGGCAACCGCTCGAGGAACTCGTAGTCCAGCGTCTCGCCACAGTCTTCTTCCACCGTCCGGCACTCTTCGCGCAGGCGCCGCTGCCAGACAGGAACCTCGGCCAGCCTGATGCACATCGTGGTGAGCGCGGACGTCGTGGTGTCGTGCGCCGCGAAAGGCAGTCCCAGCATGTGGTCGACCACGTCCCCGTCGGGCAGATGCCGCGCTGACTCGTCCGTCTGCGCGGCGAGGCGCGTGAAGAGAGCCGCCCCGGTCCCGCGCCGTCGGCCGGCGAGTTCAGCACGGAGCGTACGCCGCAGCCGGTCCCGCGCACGCAGGCCCTCGCCAACGCCGCACGCCCGGCGGCGCCAGCACGTTGTCAAGTACCGCGGCGAGGTCGCGGTACAGCGCCTCGTCGGCCTCGCCCGCCTCGAAGCCGCCGAATACGCGGAGCGCTACCGTGAGGATCTCGAAACCGAGGTGCCCCGAGCGGCCGTAGCGGAGATGCAGGGCACGATCCAGGACGACTTCCTGTCGCTGTCGACGGCCTATCTCGCAAGGCACCGCGACCTGCTCCGGCCCAAGGCGCCCGTGTCCTTCGTCTCGGAGTTCCTTGCGCGGTGGGTCAGCTCGACTATCCACGACTTCGCGATGCACGCCCCGGCGGCGCTGGCCGGAGACCATCTCGCCGACGAGCTGATCGACCCGGTGGCGCGATATCTGCTGTCAACGGATGCGGAGTGAAGCACTCGCTGTCGTAGAATGTACACTTCGATGAACATCATGGATGCGCATGACGGATCAATACTCCATCGCCGACGCGCGGCGTCAGCTGCCCACCCTGGTGCGCGACGCGGAAGCCGGCAGGGCCGTTGAACTGACGCGCCGAGGCGCTCCCGTCGCGATGCTCATCGGCCGGCGAGCGTACGAGCGCCTGGTTGCAGGACGGCCCGGTTTCGCAAAGTCCTTGGCGAGTTTCGCGAGTGAGGTGAGCCTGGAGGAACTGGCGCTCGATCCCGACGCGCTCTTCGGCGGGATTCGGCCCGAGACCCCCGGACGCGACCCCGCCCTGTGAGCCTCCGTTACCTGCTCGACACGAACGTGGTCTCCGAACCGCTTCGGCCCGAGCCCAACGCTCGGGTCATGCGTCGTTTGCGAGTACACGAGGCGGAGGCCGCAATCCCCGCGCCTGTCTGGCACGAACTGCGCTTCGGTGCTGCCCGCCTAGCGCCTTCGAACCGCCGCACGGCCATCGAGCGTTACCTGGAGGAGGTCGTCCTGCCCAACTTCCCGGTCATCGAGTACGACCAACATGCAGCGGAGTGGCATGCCTCGGAACGAGCGCGACTCGTCGCCCTGGGGCGTACCCCGCCGTTCGTCGACGGCCAGATCGCCGCGATCTCGAGAGTCCAGGGCTTGACGCTCGTCACCGCGAACGCCAACGACTTCTCGGACTTCGAGGGACTGCGCATCCACAACTGGAGGTGGCGGCCCCAGCGTCGACTCCGGTTGACTCGGGCACGCGGCATGCTCGAAACCGAACGCCGCGGTGACCTGCTACGATCCACCCGATCGAACAGGGGAGCGATGGATGTCGGCACTCGACAACGCGCGGCGCTTTTGCGGCCTGCGACGGGGCGGAGGGCTGGGCCGCCTGCGAGGCGCTGGTGGAACCCGGCGCGACCTTCGCCTGCCAGGCGGCGGCGCTGAAGGACATCACCACCGTGGCGGACTACTGCGAATGGATGAAGGGGATCGGTTCAGTGACGGCCCCCGACGCCAGCTACGTGCTGCACGGCGCGAGCTTCGATGAAGAATCGAGAGTGGCGCTGTTCTTCGCGACCATCCACCTCACGCATACCGGGCCAGGCGGCCCTGTGCCGCCCACCGGACGGGACGCCAGCTCCGACTACGTCTACGCGCTCACGATGAGCGCCAACGACAAGGTCGAACGGCTGGAGAAGGTCTGGAACGACGGCTGGGCCATGGCGGAACTCGGCTGGGCCTGACGGCGCGAGCGCGAGGCTTTGCTTCGCGTTGGGAGTTCGCCATGCGAAACTCCCACGTCGCAAGCGCGCCCGAAGGTCAGCGGCCGTGGTGCCGGTCGATTTCTTCGTCCGACAGCCGCAGGAAGCGGGCCGCGTTGCCGTAGAAGATGTCCCGCTTCTGCGGCTCGCTCAGGAAGCCGGCGCTCGCGACGGCCTCGATGCCGAGTTCGAGCGTCTCGGGCCATACCATCTGGTCAGAGCCGAACATCACCCAGTTGCCGAACCCCGCCTCGACGATGCGCCGCAGATAGCGATGAAACTCGGCACGCGGGAGCATCCAGTTGATGACCCCGACGTCGAGGTAGACCTGCGGATGGGTGAAGAGCAGCGCGAGGGTGTCGTCGAGCATGGGCCAGCCCGCGTGCATCGCGTAGACCCTCAGGCGCGGATGGCGCACCAGCGGGTCCTCCAGGCTGAGCGCGCTGTGCAGGCGGCCACGGTAGTTCCGGAACGGGCCGAAGAGATGCGGCGCGCCGGGCGGCCCGGTGCCGATGTGGATGCCGACCGGAACATCGAGTTCCTCGGCGAGCGCCAGGTAGGGGGCGAAGCGCGCATCGTCCGCGCGGATCCCTTCGTACTGGATGGCCACTTCTCCGAAAACGGCGATCCCGCCCTCGGCGTGCAGGCTGCGAAGCACCTCCAGTGGCGTCGGATTGCCCATCTGAAAGCTGATTGCCGGAATGACCCGCCGCGGCGATGCACGGCGCCACCGCTCCACCAGGTCCAGTTCCCCGCTCGTCACGGCAAACACGTCGTGTTTCCGGAGCAGGGCGAGCGACCGCTCCATCACGGCATCGCTCGTCATCGGTGAGACGACCGCCTCCTCGCAACCCGACCCCCCGCCGAGGGCGGCAAACAGCGCCGCGTAACCGCGTTTCGAAGCATCCCAGGCGGGGAACACCCTGAACGGCGCGCAGACCGGGTGTGGAGGCGTGCCAAGGAAGTAGGCGTCGATCGACAGCGCGTGGAAGTGCATGTCGATGATCGGCGGCCGTGGCTTTTGCGTTTCTTCAGCGGCCACCTGTACCGGAACCAGGGCGACCGCCAGCACCGCAACTCGGAGGAGACTCAAGACTCACTCTCGCCAGCGCTTCTCGCCTCCCCGGCGAGTTCCAGCAGCGTCGCCGCCATCGTCTCCTCCCCTGTCCGAAACTCCGACCCGAGGGACGGCAGACCCGCAACGTTGCGGGTCTCGATCTCGCGCGGATCGAAGCCCCAGCGCGTGTTCACGTCGTACGAGAACTGGTCCCAGCCCTGCCCCTGCGTGCCCCGCACCACCAGTCGCCGCTGGTCCGCGCCCAATGCCTCGAAGACCCAGGGCCGCTCCGCCTTGACCTTCCCGCCGTCGGGGAGCCGGCCCATATGGCGCGCCGGCGGGGAGATCAGCGGCGCCCGGTACATCAGGTCCGCCGCGACGAAGTTCCACGCCTGGTGCCACGCCCGGGCGTCCGTCTTCGGCAGCTTGTCGCCGTCGTGCCGGAAGTCGAACTCCCGGCAGACGGGTTCGGACAGGTAGGGCACGTTGGGTCCCATCGCGACGCAGCGGTCGGCACCGAAGTGCCGGGCGACCGCCATCGCGTGGGCCGTGCCGAGGGACGTGCCCTCCACCATGAATTGCGCCACGTCCTCCGCCTCCAGGATCGCCTCGAGGTCGCGCGGGAAATCGGCGATTCTCCGGCCGGGGAGCGGGTCGCTGTAGCCGTGGCCGGGCATGGAAGGCGCGATGCCCTTCAGGTTGAGTTCCTCGCACGGCGCCGCGTTCATCCCGCACTGCCAGCCTGCGGTCGTGCCCGCGCCGTGGATCTGCACGATGACCGGGGCGTCCGGCCGACTGCTGCCGTACACGAGGTACTCCACGATCCTTCCGTCGGCGGTCCTGACGTGGCGCCCCTCGCCTCCGAGACGCGCCGCATCACGGCCCTGCTCGGCCGCGTCGAAGGGGCGCGATGGCCGTCATCACCTTGGTCGTCGAGTAGACGTTGGCGATCGTGTCCCGCTCCCAGAGCCGGGTCCTCGCCTCGTCGGCGTGTCCCCCCTAGAGTGCTTCAGCCGCATCCTCGTCTCCCATCCTTGCATCCGCCCCGGCAAGGCGGCTTTTCGTAGCGTGAAACGACCCGGTCAGCGGAGCGGACACAGCGGTGCGGAGTGCGGTGCGGAGTGTTGTTCAATCACGTCGGAAGTGCTAAGTTCCATCAACCGATTCGCTGGCGCTCGGGAATCAGCAGCACTTGGGAATCCATGGAGGAATACACGATGTCCGTCGCCCCAAAATTCAAATGCTTCGACTGTGACAACCACTTCTACGAGCCCGAGGATGCGCTGCTCAGGTACTTGCCCGAAAAGTACAAGCATGTCTTGCAGTACATTCAGATCAAAGGCCGAACCAAGCTGGCCATCAATGGCCAGATCTCCAACTACATCCCGAACCCGACGTTTGAGGTTGTGGCGGCCCCCGGATGCCACGTCGAGTACTACCGGGGCAACAATCCCGAAGGCAAGACCCTTCGCGAATTCAATGTGGTGGAGCGCCGCAAGGACGAGTACGCCTACAAGAACGAGAATCGCTACGAATTCCTGCGCAGCCACGGCTTCGCCGGAGCCTTGGTCTATCCAACGCTGGCGTCGGTCATCGAGGGCCACATGTCGCATGACCCCGGGTTCTGCCACGCCGTCATCCACGCCTTGAACCAATGGATCAAGGAGGAATGGGGTTTTGGCGACGACGGCACGTTCTTTGCGGTGCCCATCATTCCGCTGATGGACGCCGAATTGGCGGTGGAGGAGGCGCAGTGGATCGTCGACCAGGGCGGACGGGTGGCCTTGATTCGGCCGACCTATGTGCCGGGCATACGCGGAAACCGCTCCATGGGGGCGTCTGAATTCGACCCGCTATGGAGCCTGCTGACCGAAAACAAGGTGTTCGTCACCTTCCACGCTTCCGACTGCGGGGTGGCCAACGACTACAACCGCTTTTCGCGGGAGCCGGTTGGAGCGGCGGAGTTCACGCCGTTCATCAAGGCCGACCCCCTGGAGAGCGTGATGGACGTCCACATGCGCGCAGTGTCCGACCATCTCGCCGCCATGGTCTGCCACGGCGTTTTCGATCGTCATCCGAAGCTCAAGGTGGCCTACGTTGAGACCGGGGTGTACTGGCTCTTCCCCCTGTGGGACCGCTTGGGGCACGTCTATCGGATGCAGCCGCAGAATTTCAAGCGGCATCCGCACGAGACCATTCGCGAGCATGTGTGGTTCCACCCGTTCTTCGAAGACGACATTTATCGGCTCGTGGATCTGGTGGGCGCGGACCATGTTCTGTTCGGCAGCGATTGGCCCCACCCCGAAGGCCTCGCGACGCCCGGTGACTGGGCGAACGAAATCGCCGAACTCAGCGACGAGGACCAGGCCAAGATCATGGGCGGCAACATCATGCAGTTGCTCGACATTGCCGCATAGACTCCGTGCAGGCAGCCCCGTCCTGATGCGCGGCGTGCCCGCCATCGGCGACCGGCAGACCGAATGTCCGCGACCGTGCGACTCACCAACGGCAGGCTGGCGGCGTACTCGCTGCCCGCGCTGCCCATCGCCGCGTTCGCAACGCCGCTGACCATCTACGCGCCGCCCTTCTACGCCACGGACATGGGCCTCGGGCTCGCTGCCGTCGGCACCATCTTCATGGTGGCCCGGTTCTGGGACCTGTTCACCGATCCGGTGATGGGGGCGCTGTCCGACAAGTTCCCGTCTCGATGGGGCCGCCGGCGCCATTGGATGGTCATCGCCATCCCCATCCTCATGCTCTCCACCGTACTAGTCCTGTTTCCCAATTGGTTCGCCGCGGCCCACGGCAGCGGCGCCTATCTGCTGGGCACGCTGCTGCTGCTCTACGTGGGCTTCACGCTGCTGACCATCTCCCACATCGCGTGGGGCGCGGAACTGACCGACGACTACCACGAGCGCTCGCGCGTCCAAGGTTGGCGGGAGTTTGCGCACCTCGGATCGATGGCGCTGGTGCTGATGATCCCGGCGGCGCTCGAGCAGACGGGCCACGCCCTGTCGAACGTGGTGAAGATGAATGCCATGGGCTGGTACGTGCTGGCGCTCACCCCCATTGCCATTTTCATCGCCGTGCGCCTTGTCGGCGAACGTCCCGTGAAGCGCGCGCCCAATCCGATCGGCTTCAAAACCGCCGTCAGGGTGTTGGCGCAGAATCCGTTCCTGCGCCGGATCGTGATCGCCGACCTGTTCATTCACGTGCCGAGCGCCATCCGCGCCTCCGTGTTCATCTTCTACGTGGCCGCGATCATTGAAATGCCGGAATGGTCGGCGCTCATCATGCTGTCGTACTTCGCCGCCGGGCCCATCGCCGTGCCGCTCTGGGTGAAGGTCTCGAAGGACCTGAGCAAGCACAAGGCGGCGGCGCTGGGCGTGCTCCTGCACGTGGCGGTGACCCTCGCCTACCTGCTTCCGGGGAAGGGCGATGCCCTGCTGTTCGCCGGCCTGTTCTTCGCGTCAGGCATCGTCTACGCGGGCGTGCCCTTCCTCATTCGGGCGATGGTTGCCGACATCGTGGACTACGACCGGCTGCAGACGGGCCAGGATCGAGCCGGCCTGTTCTACGCCACGGTGACCACCACGATGAAAGTGGGGGGCGCGCTTGGCATCGGGCTCGGCTACCCGTTGCTGGCGCTGATCGGCTTCGATCCGTCCGGCCCCAACGAGCAGGCGCAACTGGACGGGCTGCGGTACGTGTACGCGTTCATTCCCGCCGTCTCCGAGCTGTTGGTGGTCTATTTGCTCTATCGCTTTCCGCTCGACGAGGCCACGCAGATTCGGCTCCGGGAGCAACTGGCCGCACGGGACGCGAACCGATAGAATCCCCTCATCTGGTTCGGGCAGCGGCAAGTTGATCCCATAGTGCGACAGAACGCTCGGAAAGCATGCTCTTCGATCGCCGTTGGCGCTCACGGCCTATCGCAATGAACCCGTTCACCCCGAGGCCGTACCGGAGCATCCAAAGAAGGACCGCAGCATGGACTTAACCCATCTGGACCGCCTTGAGGCGGAGAGCATTCACATCATTCGCGAGGTGATGGCCGAGGCGGAAAGACCGGTCATGCTGTATTCGATCGGCAAGGATTCGACCGTTATGCTGCGCCTTGCGGAGAAGGCCTTCTACCCCAGCCCGCCGCCATTTCCGCTGCTGCATGTGGACACGCGCTGGAAGTTCCAGGCCATGTACGAATTCCGGGATAGAATTCCCGAAGAGACCGGCATGGAACTCATCGTTCACATCAATCCGGAGGGCGTCCAGAAGAACATCAACCCGTTTGATCACGGCAGCGCCTTGCACACTGACGTGATGAAGACCCAAGGCCTCATTCAAGCGCTGGAGAAATACGGCTTCGATGCGGCTTTCGGCGGGGCCAGGCGGGATGAGGAGAAGAGCCGCGCCAAGGAGCGGGTCTTTTCCTTCAGAAACAGCGCCCACCGCTGGGACCCCAAGAACCAGCGGCCCGAATTATGGAACCTGTACAACGGTCGCAAGGCGCCCGGGGAGAGCATTCGCGTGTTCCCCCTCTCCAACTGGACCGAGCTCGACGTCTGGCAGTACATCTACCGGGAGAGCATTCCGATCGTGCCGCTCTACTACGCCGCCGAACGCCCGGTGATTGAACGTGACGGCATGCTGATGCTGGTGGACGACGACCGGCTCAAGCTGTTCCCCGATGAGAAGATTCACACCAAGCAGGTGCGGTTCAGAACGCTTGGCTGCTACCCGCTCACCGGCGCCTTTGAATCCGACGCCGACACCCTGCCGAAAATCCTGCTGGAGCTGCTCGAAGCGCGCACCAGCGAACGCCAAGGCCGAACCATCGATTCCGACAGTGAGGGGTCCATGGAGAAGAAGAAGCAGGAAGGCTACTTCTAGTGTTCTGTCCGGTTGATTCGCGTGATTGTTCGTGGCCCTTTCGCCCCCTGGCCGCGTCGCTCTGCGGATTCCTCAGCCGGGGAGCGCGACGGACTTGCCCCTCGCATGAATTGGTGTGGGGCTTGCCACACGGCGTCATCGCGCCTTGCCAGCGACCGAAACGACCCGGCGCCCAAAACCGACGGGCCAACCGGACAGGACACTAGCATGAAGAACTTGCATGAACGCCCTTGGCAATCGGCGCCCGGAAGCGCCGTCCGTCAGACCATCGACCCGGAGCGCACCTCATGGACGCCATCGCAGCAAAGATAGACAAGTACCTTGAAGAGCAGTCAAGCCTTGACCTGCTTCGATTCATCACCTGCGGCAGCGTCGACGACGGCAAGTCAACCCTGATAGGCCGAATGCTCTACGAGGCGCAGTTGCTGTTCGAAGATCAGGTGGCGGCGCTGACCAACGAATCCAAACGCCACGGCACCCAAGGCGGTGACATCGATTTCGCTTTGCTGGTCGATGGCCTCGCCGCGGAACGGGAACAGGGCATCACCATTGACGTGGCTTATCGGTTCTTCGCAACGGACCACCGCAAGTTCATCGTCGCCGACACGCCGGGGCACGAACAGTACACCCGCAACATGGCCACCGGCGCATCGACGGCCGACGTCGCGGTCATTCTGGTCGACGCCAAGGCCGGCGTGTTGACCCAGACCCGCCGCCACTCCTTCATCTGCTCGCTGCTGGGCATTCGCCATGTGGCTCTGGCCGTCAACAAAATGGATCTGGTGGACTTCGACCAGCAGATCTACGACGAAATCGTCGATGACTACGAAGCGTTCTCGGAGCAACTGAACTTTGAGCGCATCACCGCCATCCCGATGTCCGCTCTTGAGGGAGACAACGTAGTTGAGCGCTCAACCAAAACGCCCTGGTATTCCGGGCCCACGCTGATCGGTTATCTGGAGACCGTGGACGCGCATCGCTCCTTGGTCAATGAACCGTTCCGCATGCCGGTGCAGTGGGTGAACAGGCCCGACCGAACCTTCCGCGGCTTCTCCGGCACTGTCGTATCGGGGAAAGTCGCCGCCGGCGACCAAGTGCGGATACTGCCGTCGGGCGAGGTCGCAACCGTCGATGAGATCGTTCTCCACAAGGAAACGCTGCCGGAAGCAATCACCGATCACGCAATAACGATCACCTTTGACAAGGAGGTGGACTGCTCCCGAGGCGACGTCATAGTCGCTGCGAAGGATCCGAGCGAGGTCGCCGATCAGTTCGAGGCGAACCTGGTGTGGATGGATCAGGAGCCAGGCCATCAAGGGCGATCCTACCTGTTGAAGACCTCCACCACGCGAGTCGGCGCCAAGCTGACGAACATCAAGTACAAGTACAACGTCAACACCCTCGAACACTTGCCATCAAAGGCACTCGAGCTCAACGACATCGGCGTTGCGACGCTCCGCGTCGATCGCGGCATCCCGTTTGAGCCCTACGCCGGCAATCGGTCACTGGGTTCGTGCGTGCTGGTCGATCGCTACACCAATGCGACAGTCGCGGCAGGCATGGTCAATTTCGCCCTTCGCCGGTCACAGAACGTCCATCAGCAGAAGCTGACGATCGACAAGGCTGCGCGCGAGGCATTGAACGGCCACAAGGCACGAGTCCTTTGGTTCACGGGCTTGAGCGGCGCGGGCAAATCGACCGTTGCCGATGCCCTTGAGCAGAATCTCCACAAACGGGGCATACGCACTTACGTTCTCGATGGCGACAACGTTCGCCACGGATTGAACCAGGACCTCGGGTTTTCGGACGCAGACAGAATCGAGAACATCCGCCGCATCTCCGAAGTCGCAAAGCTGATGGTGGACGCCGGGCTGATGGTTCTGACATCCTTCATATCGCCCTTCCGCGCGGAACGCGACATGGCGAGGCGATTGCTGGGCGAAGGCGAATTCATCGAGATCTTCGTGGACACGCCGCTCGAGGTGGCGGAGGGCCGCGATGTCAAAGGGCTTTATGCGAAGGCGCGGCGAGGGGAACTGCCGAACTTCACCGGCGTTGGCAGCGCCTATGAAGCGCCGGAGAACCCGGAGGTGCATCTGCGCTCCGGGGAGGACGGGGTTGAGACCTGGGTTCGGCAGATCGTCGATTATCTCGATCTCGACTGACTCGCGACGCGTCCGTACTGACCGTCGCCCGGCTGCGCTTGTCGATCGGCCCGAATCGAGGAACTCGAGGACCATCGGGGGAATCGCAGACCATGGAGACCGCGGCCAGACCACCCTCGCCGATTCCGGACGAGTTGACGGCGTTTTTCTGGGAGGGCGTGCAGGCTCGCAAGCTGATGATCCTGCGTTGCCGACGCTGCGGCCATTTCATCCATTATCCGCGGCCTGTCTGCGAGAGATGCCGGTCCGAGGACTTGGCGCCGGAACGGGTTTCCGGCCGCGCCACGCTGTACAGCTACACCATCACGATGAAGCCCTGGCATCCATACTGGATCGACAAGGTGCCCTATGTGCTCGCCACCGTCGAGCTGTCGGAGCAGAAGGACCTGAAGATGCTGACCAACCTGATCGAGTGCCCCCACGACGCAATCCGGGTCGGCATGCCGGTGGAGGTTGTGTTCCGCGAGGTGAGCGAAGCGCTGACCTTGCCTTTTTTCCAGCCGGCGGGCGATTCGCAAAATGCCTGAAACGCCCCGGGTGGCGGCGGTCGGGGTGGGCTACTCGACCACCGGACGAAAGATCGGCCTGACCTCCCGCCAGCTGGCCGTTCAAGCCTGCAATGCCGCCATGGCCGACGCCGGAGTCGAGCCGCGGGACATCGACGGCATCGCCCTGCTCTGGAATCCCGCGGGGCCGGCGCCGCCGGGACTCGACGAGGTGAATGCGTTGGATCTGGCGCAGATGATGGGGTACGTGCCGGTCAACTGGCACGTCGATGGTGTGGGGCCGGCCTACATCGGCCCGGCGCTGCAGGCCATCGCCGCCATTCGCGCGGGCTTCTGCCATACCTGCATGACCGTGCGGGTGATCAACCAGCGCCTGAGCGGGACGGACCTTCAGGCCGGGGCGGACGAGACGCCGGCCTCGGGCGACGAGCAGTTCACGCGGCCGTTCGGCCAGCTATTGCCGTTGCAGGCGATCGCCGCGATGCCCATGCGGCGTCACATGGCCGTCTACGGCACCACCGAGGAGCAGTTCGCGCAGCACGCGGTGACCCAGCGCCATCATGCGACGTTGAATGAAGACGCCATCTTTCGCGACCCGCTCACGATAGAGGACTTCCTGGCCACGCCCTACCTATCGACGCCGCTGCGCATCCTGGATTGCGATTACCCGGTCGATTCCGGGTCGGCGGTGATCTACACCACCGAGGAGCGGGCCAGGGATCTCCGGCAGAAGCCGGTTTTCCTCGAGTCCGCGGCATGCTCGGGCATGGGCTACATGGCGTTCGAAATCGAGGACATGGTCAGGAACGCTCCGTTTCACACCGGGGAGCGCCTGTGGGAACGAACGGACCTGACGCCAGCGGACGTGGACTGCGCCCAGCTCTACGACGGCTTCTCCATCATCACCTTTCAGTGGCTGGAGGGACTTGGCTTCTGCGCGCCCGGGGAATCCGGCCCCTTCATCGAAGCCGGCAACACCCGGCTCGGGGGCAGCCTGCCCTTGAACACCGATGGCGGCGCCTGCAACGTGGGCCGGCGCCACGGCACCAACTTCTGCATTGAATCGGTTCGCCAGATTCGCGGTCAGTGCGGAGCGCGGCAGGTGCCGGACGCCAACGTGGCGGTGTGGGCGAACGCGGTCGGTCCTTTTGGCGGCGCCGTGCTCATGATCGGGGAATAGGCATCCCGGCGGGCCGGTCGCGGCTCCCGCCCCGTCGGATGCGCCTGTGAGCGGCCTGCCGCCAACCCAACCCGAGCATCGCCCTGATGGGAGGCGACGCGAAGGCGTCGGTGGCGCCTGCGCCGACCTGCCCCTGGTCCACGAGCAGATCGACGCCATTGATGCCGCTTGCCGCATTGCCCACGGCAACGTGCGCATGCGCCTCGCAGCCGATGAGAGGGTGGTGCCCGTCGCCTTTGCCGGTTGTGACCTTCGACGAAGCCCTGAGCATTGCGGACCGGATTGGAACCCCGATAGAATCGAGGCACCGAGGGCTTGCCGAGCCACTGGAACCCATCCCCCGCACCCGATGCGGTTGTCCGTCGGCTCATGGACCCCCGCAAACGACGTGAGGAACCACAATGACCGCATCCGTGCTTTACGAGAAACAGGACAAGGTCGCCGTCCTGACGCTGAACCGCCCCGAAGTCAACAATGCGCAAGACCCGGAGTTGCTGGCCAGGCTGGATGAGGCGTGGGGCCAGGCGAACGAGGACCAGGACGTGCGCGTCATCTTGCTACAGGCCAACGGCAGGAACTTCTCCGCCGGGCACGACATGGCTCCGGACAAGGCGTGGAACAAGTCCTTCAACACCAAGCGGGACGGCATAGTCCCGCACTACCTATGGGAGCACGGGCATTACTTTGAGTATTCCAAGCGCTGGCGCAACCTGCCGAAGCCCTCGATCGCGTGCGTGCAGGGCGCCTGCGTTGCGGCGGGATTGATGCTGGCCTGGCCCTGCGACCTGATCGTCGCATCGGAAAACGCCTGGTTCAGCGATCCGACCATTGTCATGGGGATCGCCGGCGTCGAGTACCACGGCCATACATGGGAACTCGGTCCGCGCAAGGCGAAGCAACTTCTGTTCACGGCCGATCGAATCACCGCCCGGGAGGCGCATCAACTGGGCATGGTCAATGAAGTGGTGGCGGATGTCGAGCTACGACAGTACGCCATGAGCCTTGCCAGCCGCATCGCGGAAAAGGACCTGTTCGCTCTCATGATGGGCAAGCGGGCGGTCAACCAGGCCGTGGATTCCATGGGCCAACCCGTCGCATTGCAGGCCGGATTCGACCTGCACGAAATGCAGCACACGCAATGTCTGGCCATATCCCAGGGCAAGTTTCCAGTACTCACCAGCGACGTGAACGACCTCAAACGAGCCAATAAGCGCGAGGTCAAAGCCGGATGAAGGTTCTTGACGGCGTAAGGGTGCTGGAGGTCGCGCAGTTCACGTTTGTTCCGGCGGCGGGCGCCGTCATGGCGGATTGGGGCGCCGAAGTGATCAAGGTCGAGCATCCAGTCCGCGGCGATACCCAACGGGGCTTCGTGAACCTGGACATGATGGAGGTCGACCCGGATCGGCACATTCTCATGGAGCACGCCAATCGGGGCAAAAAAAGCGTCGGCATCGATCTATCGACCGAGGATGGCCAGGCGCTCCTCCACAAGCTGGCGGCCCGGAGCGACGTCTTCCTGACGAATTACCTCCCCGCTGTCAGGCGCAAGTGCAGGATTGACGTCGAAGATCTCCGAGTCCACAACCCAAAGCTCATCTATGCCCGGGGCAGCGCGTTTGGCGACAAGGGCCCCGACCGCGACAAAGGCGGCTTCGATGCCACCGCCTTTTGGGCCCGCGGCGGTTCGGCCATGACGGTGACGCCACCCGAGTTGGACGGCCCGCTCCAGCAGCCTGGAGGCGCGTACGGCGACACCATTGGCGGCATGAACATCGCCGGCGGAATTTCCGCGGCGCTCTATCATCGGGAGAAGACCGGCGAAGCGCTCGAACTCGACGTGTCGCTGCTGTCTTCGGGCGTATGGGCGACGGCGCTGACCGTCAGCATGGCCATGGAGCACGACCGCACAACCTACAAGGCCAGCATGCCGGGTTCCCAGCTGAACAACAATCCCTTGATCGGCGTGTTTCGCACCGCTGACGACCAGTTCATCTCCCTGACCGTGCTCACCCCCGACCGGCACCTGAAGGCCGTGTTCTCAGACTTGGGGCTGCCGGAACTGGTGGATGACCCGAGGTTCTCCAGCTTTGCGGCGTTGATGGAGAACAGCGCCGCCGCGCATCGGCGCCTTGCCGCGGCGATTGGCAGCAAGCCGCTCGACCATTGGACGGAGCGCCTCGCGGACGCCAGTTGGCAGTGGGCGCCGTTTCGGGATGCGTTCGGCGCTTCGCAGGACCAGCAGGTTCTGGCCAATGACATCGTCATTGAAGTTGAGGCCATCAACGGCGGCAGGCCCATACGCCTGATTGCCAACCCGGTTCAATTCAACCACACCCCCGTGGAGACCTCTCGAGCGCCCCAAGCGTCGGAGCACACCGAAATCACGCTCATGGAAATGGGCTTGGAGTGGGATGAAATCGAGCGCCTCAAAGCCTGCGGGGCCATCGCGTAAGCTGCCGCGTCATCGCGCCCGTGGGTGGCGCTCCGCCCTATCCGGCCTTCCGTCGCCATTCACCCCGGCACAGGGTTTTGGGGGCGGCAATCCCTATTCACTGCGGGGAGAAGGCAGGATTCGGACAGCCATTCCCATTTTTGGCGTTTGGCTCAACCTTCGGCGCGCAACACCCCCGCGTTATCGGCTTGATCCGGGCCAAATCGATCGCAAAACCCTTCCCGTAGAGGGGCGGTGGCCACAATGAGAATCGCCGGGATTCCGCTTCGCGCATTGGCGCACATCGGCGCAAGGCGCCGCAGGAGAAGTGCCGTCGCTGTGCTTGGAATCCCGTTCATGTGCCTGCTTTCCGCCGTTCCCTGGGCCGCTTCCGACCCACAGGCCGAGGTAGCGGCACGGGAGCACTACTCACCCTATGCGGACAGGGCGTTTCCCGAGCGCGTCTATTGGGGAGACACCCATGTTCACACCAGCCGCTCACCCGATGCCTACACCAATGGCAACCGGCTTGACCCCGACGTGGCCTATCGCTTCGCCAAAGGCGAAAGCGTCGAAACCGGCTCGGGCCGGCGGGTCCGCATTGCCGCGCCATTGGACTTTCTGGTCGTTGCGGACCATGCCGAGTTCATGGGCGTGTTCCCCAAACTCGACCAGCGCGACCGGGAGTTGTTGCAGACAGCCCTTGGACGACGTTGGCGAGGCCTGTATGACGACGGGCAACGCTATGCGGTGATGCAGGAGTGGCTGGATGTGCTTAGCGGCGAGAAACGGTTGGAGGAGGATGCGTCGTTCAGAATGAGTGTCTGGGAGGAAGTCGGGGCTTCCGCGGAACGGTTCAACGAACCGGGCAAGTTCACGGCGCTGATTGGCTATGAGTGGTCATCGCAATGGGAGGGCAACAACCTGCACCGGGTTGTGGTGTTCCGCGACGGCGCCGAGAAGACGAACCAGACGCTGCCCCTCTCCTCCGTTGACTCAAGGGATCCCGAGGACTTGTGGCAGCGCCTCAAGCATTACGAGGACCTGACCGGCGGTGTGGGAACCCCTGTACGAAGTCACCCAAGTGAAGGGCGATGCGGAGGCGCACCCAAAGCTCTCGCCCGATGATGAGTTTGCGGACTTCCTCACTTGGGACTGGGGGAATTTTCACACCAGGGAGAGAACCCCAAAGGAAGACTGGATGCTGCAGCACGAATACGCGCGCCCGGCACTGAAGCTGGGGCTCAAGCTTGAAGGTGAATTGGGCGCAAACCCCTTCAAGTTCGGCCTGATCGGCAGCACCGATTCCCACACCTCCTTGGCGAATGCCAGCGAGGACAACTTCTTCGGCAAGTTCACCAACGAGGGTCCGGCAACCCAGCGCGACACGATGATCAAGTACGAGGTCAAGCGGAATACGAGTTTTCGTGAGGTGGGCTACGCCGCCGCCGGCTATGCCGCAGTCTGGGCAACGGAGAACACCAGGGGCGCCATTTTCGATGCGATGCGCCGCCGGGAGGCCTATGCCACCACCGGGCCGCGCATTGCCGTTCGGTTCTTTGGGAGTTGGGCGTTCAATCCCACCGACGTGGAGCGACCCGACTATGCCCGCATCGGCTACTCCAAGGGCGTCCCCATGGGCGGCGATTTAACGTTGGCGCCGGAAGGTGGCGCACCGAGATTCATGATCGTTGCCGCAAAAGATCCCCAAGGCGCCAATCTTGATCGCATCCAAGTGGTCAAGGGCTGGCTGGACGGGGGCGGGAACTTGCGGGAGGAAGTCCATGACGTCGCTCTTTCCGATGGCCGAACGGTGGATGCGGCAACGGGCAAGGCGCCGCCGTTGAAGCACACGGTTGACGTGGCAACCGCCAGCTATCGAAACAGCATTGGCGAGACGCAACTGGCCGTTGTCTGGAAAGACCCCGAATTCGATGCGCGGGAACGAGCGTTCTACTATGTCAGGGTGCTGGAAATCCCCACCCCGCGATGGTCTGTGTACGATGCCGTTCACTTCGGCGCACCATTTCCCCCGGACGTTACGCCCATCATTCAGGAGCGCGCCTACACATCGCCGATTTGGTACTCGCCGTGATGGAAGAAAGGCGCGACGTCAAGCGGCTTGCGCGGGCACCTGAAGGCCGGCTCGATCCGGGCGGCAATGCCCGGCCCGCGTCGGACATCATTGCGCAACACGACGGAAACTCAGCTCATCACAGGGTCAATGGGCCTGCCGAATTTCAGGAATTCGAAGCTGCCCGTTCGTGAACGGATTGCTGAAGGAACCGCTTGTGCACTTCTTGGCGGCCGAGGCGTTGGTCTTTTGCGTTTAGCTTGCGCAGAAACGCCAACGCGTCGGCGCACCACCAACGATCGACGTTGTGAATAGGCGGCGCTTCAGCTTGATCGACCTCGCCGCACTTCATCGGCGGGAGAAACCAGGGGGTCGGCAAGCGTGCGGAGAACGCGCACCGGGACTAACAAACACGATTCCGGCGGTTCGTCATCGATGCCGCCAAGCCCATATCCGACGCGAAGTTGTTTGTTTTCCGCTTCGAAACGAGGCTTGTTCGGAGCTTCCCCAAGGCGGGGGGCGTCGGGCGACGGCCGACCCGGCGCATATGGGTTCGGCAATCAATCGCAGGTGCCTTGCCAAGAAGAAGTGTCGTCGTCGTGCTTGTAGATTGTAGACGTCACCTGCCTCAGACTTGCTGCTGGGGTGGAATGTGCATCGACAATTTCAATGCATATCCCAAACTCCTTCCGGCCGGAGTGGCAGTTGTTGTCAACGGTGGTGCCCCACACCTTGACGGTTGTCTGGCATCCGTTGCCCGAACACCAATCGAGGTGGCCAACAACCCCATCGTTAGTGCCGACTTGGAACTCGTTGACCACCACGGACGAGTTCAACACCGTGCGGCAATCCCCTCGAGCCACTAACACGGAGGCGGCTACAGTGGTGGGTACGCGGGACGCCCCGACGTGGAACTCAATGTCGAAGTTGTCACCTTCGTTAACGTCCGTTCGGCCAGGCCCGCTGATCCAATAGCTCTGAGCGTGCGCCGCGCTCAGCGCCAACGCAAAAGGAATTGCGCAGAGCAAGTTTTGCAGCCGTCTCATCGTCAACTTCGGCGACAAATTCCCCCGGCAACCGCCGCGCTGATGCGCCGCGCGGGGGGGGGGGGGGGGGGGGGGGGTGAGGGGAGGTGGCGTACCGTCCACGGTCACTGCGCCGGTCGGCACGGCACCCAACAGTGCAAAAAATCCATTCACAATCCAGCCTCCTGCGGTAGCGGTTCGCAGCGCCCATCCTGCGTCAGACTGCCGTTACGGCTTTTCCGTACCGTTGCGGCCCATCGCGCAGTTCAGCGCGATTCGATCCCTCATCGACAATCAACTGCTACACCGAATTGGGGTATTCTGTCAAGTGGAAAGTGGAAGCCTTGTCCAACAGCAGTTCTCATTTTGACGATTGAGGCATTGAGTATCGGGACTTTCCGGGTTTGTGGCTTGGCTGCTGGGGCTGTGGTGTGTGCGTCAGGGCGGCTGTGCGGCGGGTCCGCCGGTGGCGAGCAGGCCGATCAGGGCGTTCCAGTCGGGGAACACCTGGTACTCGGTGAGGGTGCGCAGGTGCTCGAACAGGCGGGCGCGGGCGCCGAGGCGCTGGCGGCGCGTCGCCGGAGGGACTCGGCGAGTTCGCACGCGGTGTGCGGCGCGAAGGCGAGCAGGTTGAGGACGGCGAGCACGCTGGCGAGGGTGTTCTTGCCGTGGCCGAAGTTGTGCTCGAGGTGGTGGCCGTGTCGGCGAGTTCGGCGACGTTGTCGCGGGAACGAGACCTTCAACGTCCTCAAGCAGCGGTCACGGGCAGGCTGGTGACGAAGGCTGCGCGAAGCGGAGGCCAAGCTGGTGTCGAGGTATCGGATCGAGCAGTGCTATCCGCCGCCGCAATCGACATCGGGCAACGGTCCCTGCGCGACCGTTGCAGACCTTCAGCGACGGCAGCATGGGCGGGATTCACGACCGGCTGCCTTGGCGGCAACAGCGAAACTCATCGGACAAGCAGGTAGCAAATGACCATTCCCCATACCGACATCAATGACGTTTACATCGGCGGAGAGTGGCGTCCAACCGTCGAAGGGATCAAGGCGCCGATCATCAATCCGGCGACGGAACAGGTGATTGCCCAAGCGCCCGTGGCCACGGCAAAAGACACCGAGCTGGCGATTGCCGCGGCTCGCAACGCCTTCGATTCAGGCCCTTGGGCAAAGCTCCCCATGCGCGAACGCGCCGACAAGGTCGAGGCGCTGCACGACGAGATTTGGTCGGACGCCGACGAGTTCGTGAAACTGATCGTCGCGGAAACCGGCTGTCCGCGCATGATCGCGGAAACGGCTCAGTTCCGCATGCCGCTCGGCCAGGTTGAATGGGCGATAAACTATGCTCGCCGCATGGAGCTGGTCCAGGCGGCGGGGCCACCGGAGCCCGCCGTCAGTTTTCTCACGGGTCGGTCGATGATGGGCGGCGGCGTCATCGTTCGGGAGCCCAAGGGCGTGGTCGCCTGCATCACCCCCTACAACTATCCGTTCTATTTGAATTTGGTGAAAGTCGTTCCCGCGCTGCTGATGGGCAACTCCGTCATCCTCAAGCCCTCGCCCTTCACGCCCTTCTGTGCGCTGGCGCTCGCCAGGCTGGTGGACAAGGTGGGCTTTCCCGCCGGCGCCGTGAACGTCATTCCCGCCGACCTCCCCGCCAGCGAGCTGGCAACGAGCGACCCGCGCGTGGACATGGTGACCTTCACCGGTTCGGAAACCGTGGGCGCCCAGGTCATGAAACAGGCAGCGCCGACCATCAAGGACGTGCACTTGGAGCTGGGCGGCAAGTCCGCGATGATCGTGCGCGAGGATGCGGACGTGCGGCAGGCGGCGGCGATGGGCGCCGCCGCGATCAGCACCCATGCGGGCCAGGGCTGCGCCTGCCTGACCCGCCACATTGTCCACAACGCCATTCGTGAACGGTACGTCCAAGCGGTTGCGGGCGTGTTGGAGAACGTCAAGGCGGGAGACCCCACCGACCCCACGACAAATTTCGGTCCGTTGATTCGCGAAAGCGCTCGCGAGCGCTCGGAAATGTACGTGCAGCTCGGCCTGGACGGCGGCGGCAGGCTGGCAGCGGGCGGCAAGCGGCCGGAAGGCTTCGACCGGGGCTACTACTACGAGCCGACGATCATCGACAACGTCGACAACTCATCGCGAATTGCCCAAGAGGAGATCTTCGGGCCGGTGGCGGTTGTCATCGGCTACGACACCGACGAGGAGGCCATTGCCATGGCCAACGACAGCAATTACGGGCTCTATGGCGGCATTTTCTCGTCCGACGTGGCCAAAGCCTACGACATGGCCCTGCAAATGCGCACTGGCAGCGTGCTGCTGAACGGCGGATCCGGCAACGCCTCCGGTTACATGCCTTTTGGCGGCTACAAGCGTTCCGGCATCGGTCGTGAGTGCGGCCCCGGCTGGCTGGAGGAATTCTCCGAAGTGAAGAGCATCATGTACCACATCGCCTAAAGTGGACAATTTACTTTTGGGGCGTGAGCCCCGTGAATTGAGCGAGGTCGCCCGGTTCGGGACCGGCCGACGGTGCGCGGTCCGCGGACCTCGATTCGGGCAACGGGATCTTGCGGGAGAGCGTCATGCCGCCGCCACCTCCGCAGCCCGCTCGAAGGCCGCCGGGCTGAGCTAACCCAAGGCCGAACGACGGCGCTTGCGGTTGTGAAACGCCTCGACGAAATCGAACACCGCCAGCCGCGCTTCGTCCCGCGTGCGGAACACGCCGCGCTCGATCGGCTCGCACTCCAGCGTCGCGAGGAAGCTCTCGCACAGCGCGTTGTCATGGCCGTCGCCGACCGAGCCCATCGACGGCGTTCCGCCGTCCTCCCGGGAGCGCTGGCCGAACGCGATCGTGTACTGCGAGCCGTGATCGCTGGTATGGATGACGTTCCGCGCATCGCGCCGGCCGAGCGCCATGTCGAGGGCATCCAGCATCAGCGCCGTCACCCGCCGGGAGCCCATCGACCAGGCCACCACGCGCCGCGAGTAGACATCGACCACCACCGCCAGGAACAGGAACCCTTCCCAGGTCGGGATGTAGGTCGCGTCCGCCACCCACAGCACGTTCGGTCGCGACGCCGCGACGCCGCGCTCCACCAGGTCCGGCACCGGCGTCTCGGCGCCGCCGCGCAGCGGCGGGCGCGCGGCGACGTGCCGCGCCGCGGCCACGCGTAGAAACCGCTGCTCGAAACCCCCGGCACACGGCACATCGTCGCCACCCGGCGTCCGGCCTGGTTCGCCTTCGGGCGAGTCAAGGCCACCCGTGCGCCCAGTGCCGCATATGCCGCATACCGGCACAGCAAGTTGCATTGAGAATGAACTACAATGCGGGGATGCACCGGCGCCATGCGTCAAGCAGATGGCCCCCGAAGAGGTTGACCTTGCGGTGAGTCCATGGCGTACTGGCGCAGGCGTCCACTCGTCGCTGATCTCAAAGGGCGAGCCGGGGCTGCTTTTGGCCGCCACTCAATTCATTCACAAGGTGAGTACGCCCGATGTCCGCGGATAGCAGAGTTCTGAACATCAGCCACATCCATCTCAACTGCGGCGACTTGCAGCGTAGCATCGCCTATTACCAGCTGCTGGGATTTCATCTGGACAGGATCATCAGCGACAGCCCGATGAAGGTCGAGGATCTGCCCAGCCTTGACCAGATCCCCGCATACTCCGCGCCCGAAGGGGTGTGCCGTTGCGTGGGCATGGGGCTGGGATCGGACCCCAGGGCCACGACCAGGCTGGAGCTCATGCAGTGGCTTGATCCAACAAAGAGCCCCGCCCTTGCCACGCCCAGCGATCATCTCGGGCTGGTCCGAGTGGCTCTGTCAGTCAAGAACCTCGTTGGGATCGTAGAGACCCTGAAGGCGGCGGGGCATACGGTTGATGCCATCGAGACAACCGATATCTCGCCGAAACTGAGTTCGGCCTTTGCCCATGCCCATGATCCGGATGGCGCCTGGCTGACGCTCATGGAGTGGATTAAGCGGTGACCTGAGATGAGCGGCGAACCGATCTATTTCGACCAATACGACTACCAAATCGACGACAACCCCTATCCGGTCATGCGGCGAATGCGGGATGAGGCGCCTGTCTGGTACAACGAAAAACACGACTACTGGGCCATAAGCCGCTTTGAGGACGTTCTCAAGGCGTCTCTGGACACCGGCACATTCAGTTCCGCGTACAGGACGGTGCTCGAGCACATGACCGAGGAACGCTCCCCCTCGACGATGATTCTCAACAACGACCCCCCGTATCACACCCTGATGCGGAAGCTGGTGGCGCCTTATTTCTCGCCCGCCCAGGTGTCACCGATGGAGGACAGGATCCGGGCAATCGTCGTCTCCTACCTGGAACCTCTGGAAGGCAGGGACGCCTTTGATTTTGTCCAGGATTTCGCTCGCTGGATCCCCATGGACGTGGTCAGCGAGCTGCTCGGCATCCCCCCGGAGGACCGGCGCCAGATCAATCTCTGGGCCGATGAGATGCTGCACCGGGATGAAGGGCAGGTGGAGGACGGCCCGCTGCAGTTGGCGGCGATGGACGGGCTCATCACCTACTTCGGCGGCCTGATGGCGAGTCGCCGCAAACAGCCCCAGGGCGATCTCTCAAGCGCGATCGCCAACGGTACGGTTATCGAAAACGGCACCGAACGGCGGCTGACGGACCAGGAGTGCGCCGAGTTCCTCATGTTGATCGGCGGCGCCGGCAACGAGACAGTGGCCCGCCTGCTGGCATCGGCGGGTTGGCTTCTCGGCAAGCATCCGGAACAGCGAAGAAAACTCTGTGAAAACCCCAGGCTGATACCCCGCGCCGTCGAGGAGCTGCTGCGATTCGAAGCGCCTTCCCCCCTCCAATTCCGCCGAGTTCTCAAGGACGTCGAACTCCACGGGGTGCGCATTCCGGCGGGAAGCAACGTCTGTTTGATGACATCTTCCGCTGGCCGGGACGAACGGCAGTACGAGTCCCCGGGCAGCTTCGACATCGAGCGCGCCCCCCGACGGCACCTGACCTTTGGCTACGGCGTACACACCTGCCTGGGCGTGTCCGTTGCCCGTCTCGAGGCCCGCGTCACCCTGGAGGAAGTGCTCAAGCGCTTTCCCGACTGGACGGTGAACGAGAGCGAGATGCAGCGCGTTCGCACAAGCACCGTCAGAGGGTTCTCCCACGTGCCCGTCATCGTTAACCGGCCGGACGGCAGGACTTAGCGTGGCGAACGCGCTTTCGGGCAAGGATGTCGTCGTCACCGGCGGCAGCAAGGGCCTCGGCCGCGTCTGCGCCGAACAGCTCCTTGCCAGTGGCGGCAGGGTCTTTGCTCTCTCCCGCTCGGTGGGGCAGTTGCAGGATTTGCTGGAACAACATCCAGACCGGCTCCACTGGTACGCCACGGACATCGCCGATCGCGGCGCGGTCGAACGCGCCTTTGCGAACATCGCGCAGCAGAGCGAGGCGCTTCACGGGCTGGTTCTGAACGCGGTCACGGCAACGCCCCGCGCATTGGACGACATGACCGAGAGCGACATCGTCGGCGCACTGATGGTCAACGTCGCCGGGCCGCTGTACTGCCTGCAGCTTGCGGCGCCCTTGCTCAGCGGCGGCAGGGTGATATTCGTCTCTTCGGAAACCGTGGCCCGTCCCTACCCCATGCTGTCCCTGTACGCCGGCGTCAAGGCCGCCGTGGAGACCATCTTCAAGGGACTGCGCCACGAACTGTATAGCCAGAGGGGGATCAGCTTGACCGTGCTGCGCAGCGGCCTGATGGGCGGAACGTCGTTCACCGAGCGCTGGGACGCAGAGTTGTCGGGAACGTTTTTCAAGCTGGCCGAGGAAAGAGGCTTCCTGTCCACTTCCGGGGAACCCATGTCTCCCCTTCAAGTGGCCAAGGGCATCATCTATCTGCTGGAGATGGATTCCGAAGCGGCGGTGAACGAAATGGACATCCGCAGCGCATCGGCCTATTGACCCCGTTCGCGGAAACCGAGCGCCGCGGGCCAGCCGAGCAACGCGGATTCACTGTTTGCCAAGCGCACAACCGGAGGAAGCATGTCCAGAATTGCCGTCATCACGGGCGCCGCGGGCGGCATGGGCGTCGCCTGTGCCGAAATGTTCGCGGCGGACCACCAGTTGCTGCTGAGCGATATCGCCGAAGACAAGCTGGCGGCGTTGGCGCGGCGGCTGCGGCAGAAGGGCGTGGTCGCGAGAACCCAGGTTTGCGACTTTGCGAAGGGGGCGGACATTGCCGATCTGGTGAGTTCCGCGGGAGGCTTGGGCACCCTTGGGGCGGTCATCCACACGGCGGGGTTGTCGCCGAATATGGCCGACGGCAAGTTGATTTATCAGGTCAACCTGCTGGGCACGGCCACTTTGCTGGAGCGTCTGCTGCCCAGCATGGGCGATGGCGCCGTCACGGTCTGCATTGCCTCCCAGGCAAGCTACATGGTGGAGGGGCAATCCACGCCCGAGATCAACGGCATGCTGGAGCAACCACTTGATCCCGGCTTCTTTGGCAACATCGAACAAAGCCTTGAGAGTGCGATGGCATCCGATATGGCCTACTGCTTCGGCAAACTGGGGGTCCGCCTGCTGGTACGAAAGTATGCAGCGCCATTCGGTCGCAACAACGCCCGCATCGTCTCGCTTTCCCCCGGAATGATCGATACCCCGATGACGCGGTTTGAGTATGAGCGCGCGCCCATGATGAAGCAGATGTTGGAACTTACGCCGCTCGGCCGCTTTGGGCAGCCGGAGGAGATTGCCAGTACGGTGCGCTTTCTCTGCTCTCGTGCGGCCTCCTTCATTACCGGCATGGACTTGCTGGTGGATGGCGGCTCCACCCAGGCGGTTGCGCGGGCTGGCGCTTGACGCGGGCATCGGTGAATCCGCGCCCCCACGCCGGCCACTTCATTCAGCTTCGGGAATTGCCCAGTCAATGCCGGTCCGCAAAATCAAAGGCTTCGATCACCCTATGGAAGCGCCGCTCAATGGCCAGCCGCTGCGGGCTGCCCGCCATTACCCAGGTCTCGTTGTTGCGAATGCCATCGAGCAGATTGCGAATGCAGTGCTCGGGTGAAACCAACTCCCCGGTTTCACCCAAGTGGGCCTGCATCATTTCGTAGTCCCTTTCGGATAGCGGCGCCCCCTCCCCCCTTTCCTTGGGCCGATTGCGCTCGCTCTCCAGGATGGCCGACACCGTGCCGCCGGGCATCAACAGGGTTACCGCGATGTCCTCACCCGCCAGCTCGTCCCTCAGCGTTTCCGCATAGGACAACTGGGCGTGCTTGCTGGCGTTGTAAACCCCCTTGCCGGGGGCGGAGGCCATGAGTCCGGCCATGGAGTTGGTGATCACGATGTGCGCGTCACCTGGGTTCGACAGCAACTGGGGCATGAAGGCATCCACGGTGCGCACGGTGCCAAACACGTTGACATCGAACACCCACTGCCAATCCTGCTCCGTGCGCGTGGCCAGGGTTCCAAGCATCAGGACGCCGGCGTTGGCAAACAGCAGATTCGCATCGCCGTAGAGTTCGCTCGACGTCCGTGCCAACCGCCGGCAGGAGGCCCCGCTGGTCACATCCACAGGCGCCGCGCCGGCCTCGCCGCCTAGATCCTGAATCGCGCGGGCAACTTCCTTCGCCTTGTCGTACTCGATGTCGGCGACGACAACCCGCATGGATTCCCTGGCCAACTGGCGGCAGATCGCCGCGCCAATGCCGCTGGCGCCCCCGGTCACGACGGCGACTTTGCCCGCGAAGCCCTTCAAGCTGGAGCCGCCTACTCGTTCCTGGCGACCAATGCCGCGAGCAGGCCTTTCTTGGATTCGGCGGCCAACGTTGCCAATGCGGATCCCGGGGCAACGATGTCGCCCGCCAGCTCGAGGTCTTTTCTGCCCATGGTCAATATGTGGTCCACCATCGACGACGACAGGTCGCCCGCAGCCGTATCGAGCCCCATGCTGCGCCCGCTGCTGGCCTTCATCACCTCAATCAGCGCCTTCCTCTCCATGCCGAACTCGTCCGCGACCGTCAGCACCGTGGCCGCCACGCGCAAATTGGCGTAGAAGGCCACGTTGTTCAGCAGCTTGGCCAGCTGCCCAGAGCCCAAGGGGCCGAGATGGGAGATCGGATTGCCATAGCACTCCAATACCGGTCTGGCTCGGGCGAACACCGCGTCCTCCCCCCCGGCCAGCACACTGAGCGTTTGCGACAAGGCCGCCTGGCCGGAGCCGCTCACCGGCGCATCGAGCACATGAACGCCGACTTGGCCGGCACGCTCCGCCACGCGCTTGCAAGTCTCGGGATGCACGGTGGAGTGAATGACGAGAATTGCGTCCGGCCGCATGGTCGCCAGCAAGCCATCGGGTTCGAGGGCAACCTGTGCCACATCCCGATCATCGACCACGCAAACACCGATCAAGTCACAGCGCTCGCCCAAGTCAGCGAGCCGCTCGACCGCAGTTGCCCCGGTATCCGCAAAGGGCTCCAGCGACGCTGCGCGACGGGCCCAAAGATACAGCTCGAAACCACCGCGATCGATCATCCGGGCCATTGGCGCGCCCTGGTTGCCCAAGCCAACAAACCCGACCTTCATGGCAATGCCCCCGCTCAGGCCAGTGATATGGTCTTGTAGCGCAGGTACTCGTCAATGCCCGCGCGGCCGCCTTCCTTGCCGTAGCCGCTGATGCCGACGCCGCCGAACGGGGTATGCGGCCGGATGGAGGTCGCGCCATTGACATAGACGCCACCGGAACGCAGCTTTTCCGCGAGGCGGTGACAGCGGCCAACGTTGCTGGAGTAGATGTAGGCGGCAAGGCCGTACCTCGTACTGTTCGCTTGGGCCACGGCGTCCTCATCGTCCTCGAAGCGCTGAACGATCAGCGCCGGCCCGAATATCTCCATCTGGGCTATCTCGTGGGCGGGGTCGGCGTCGGTGATCACCGTCGGGGCAATGAAGTTCTTGTCCGCCAACTCGCCCCCCAACCGATGACCGCCCGCCGCGAACGTGGCGGCGCCGTCCGCCCGAGCCCGTTCGAACATGCCGAGGATGCGCTCCACCGCCGCCACGTTCAGTACCGGCCCGACCTCGGTGTCCTCCGAGAGCGGGTCGCCGGATTTGAGGTTGGCCGCAATGTCGGCAATCCGGGCGGACGCATGCTCGTATATCTCGCGATGCACAAGTACCCGGGTGGGCAGCGCGCAGCCCTGGCCCGCCATGGTACCCATCACCGTGCGCGTGATCGACTGGCAGACCATCTCCAGGTCATCGACATCGGGGAACACCAGGCACGCCGACTTTCCCCCGAGTTCGAGCACGGCGGGCTTCATCTGCTTGGCGCAGGTGGCCAAAATGCTGCTCGCGGCGACCGGCCCTCCGGTAAAGCTGATCTTCTCGACCTGCTCGTGCGCCACCAAGGCCTCGCCGGCGGCCACCGAACCCGGCAGCAGGCTCAACACGCCATCGGGAAGACCGGCTTCCTTGGCCAGTTCGGCATAGAGTTCCGGCACAAAGGGGGTGAACTCCGCGGGTTTGACGATCACGCAGTTGCCGGCGGCAAGGGCGGGCGCGACCTTCATTCCCAAGGAAACCACGGGGCCGTTCCAAGTGGTGATGACGCCGACCACGCCATAGGGCTCCGGCGCGGTGTAGGCCAGCTCATCCGTCGGCCCGTGCGTTGACAGCAAATCACCGTTGAGCTTATCCGTCCAGCCTGCGTAGTAGCGCGTCCACTCCACCGCAAACATTGTCAGGAGCGGGCCCATCGACGTCGCGATGCCAATATCCAGCGCGGAGCGACGGGAAATCTCCTGGGTGTTCTCCTCCATCAGGTCGGCAAGCTTCAGCAGCGCCTGACGGCGGCGGGCGGGCGCCCAGTATCGCCACTCATCCGCGACAGCCACGGCTTTGGCAACCGCCTCGTTCACTTCCTTGCCGCCAGCGAGGGGGATGGTCGCCTGCTCTTCGCCGGTAAAGGGATGAACATGCTTGTGTTCACCACCGCTGCCCTGGGAGAGCTTGGTATGTCCTATCCAAATGTGGCTATCGGGTGCATCGCCCACGATGTCATGTCTCCTGTGCGTTCCAAGAATCCGGTTGGCCGGAATCTACATCCGGGTGACCCAACCGCCATCGACATGCACGGTCTGGCCATTGATCCATTCACCCGCCGGAGAAACCAACAACAGCAGGGCGCCCACCAAATCGTGCGGGGGACCCTGGGATTTGCCTGGAATGGCCGCGGCCATCTGCTGGCGCAAAGGGTCATCCTCGGCCATTGCGCGGTAGCTGCTGTCGCTGCGAATGAAGCCGGGCGCGATGCTGTTGACGTTGATGCCGCGAGGCCCCAGTTCGTAGGCCAGATTGACGGTGAGGCTGTGCATGGCGTACTTGGAGATGCCATAGATTCCGCCTTGGGAGAACCCGGCGGCCGAAGAGCCGTTCACGATGCGACCGCCGCCGCGCGACAGCATTGAGGGCACCACGGCCTTGGTGCATATCCAAGCGCCCATGGTATTGACGCGCAACGTTCTTTCGAACCAGTCCTTCGACAGGTCCAACAGCCCGACCCGGGGCAACTCCGTCATGAGGGCCGCATTGTTGATCAGGATGTCGATGCCGCCGAAAGCCTCCGCCGCGGCATCCGCCATCCGCGCCGCCGCCTCCTCATCGGTGATATCGACCCCGACGCCCAGAGCCTCGACGCCTTCCGAGTTGAGCGACTCGGCCGCGGCTTCCGCTCGGGTTTGGTCAAGGTCCGCCAGCACGACCTTGGCGCCGGCCTCGGCCAGCGCACTGGCGTACACCCGAGCAATGTCGCCGGCCCCGCCGGTGATGACCGCAACCTTTCCGGTCAGGTCAAACAGTGTGCTTGCCGCCTCTTCGTTCATTCCTTCGCCTCCTCTTTTCGCCCCCCTGCCTTTCGCCCCCTGCGTTCAACTCGGGCGCGCGACGCTCGACGGTAGACTCCCACATCCACCCCGGCAGCGCAACACTCGGCGAAACGCACTCGCCGAAAAACCGACCTCTCCCGCCATTGCTATTCCGGGGACGCTATTCCGGGGACGTTCCGCTCACAGGTTGAAACCCGGATACAAGCAACGCACAATACCGCCACCTCTCCGGAGATTCCACAATTGAGCAACCAACAGCAACCCATCGACTTTGCCGCGCGCCGGCAACGCGGGCTCGACCTATACCAAGAGATCATGTGCAAACCACACCCCGCGCCCAGGACGCCCAGGGCCGCGGCGATGGTGGATTTCGTGTTTGCGGAGATCTGGTCCCGTCCCGGCCTGGAGCGCCGCGCGCGACGCTTGGTGAGCGTATCCTGCGCCGCGGGCGCCAGCGATGCCTCATCGATGCGCGACCATGCCTATGCCGCTCTCGCCAGCGGCGACCTGAGCTACGATGAGTTGTTGGAAACAGTGTTGCATGTCGCAGTGTACGCCGGCTGGCCCAGGGCCGAGGCGCTCGAGCGGGCCGTCGAGGAGCAATGGCGCAAGCTGGGCGCCGAGCGCGGGGAATCGCCGCCCGAGCGGTCGGAGCAGCCTTGGTCATCGCTGCCATCCGACCCCGCGGAGCGCAAGAAACTCGGGCAGGACAACTTCATCGCGGTCAACGCCATTCCCTACCCCGACATTGACGCGCCCTACGTGCAAGCCGGAATCCTCGACTACGTGTTCGCCGACATGTGGCTTCGCCCGGGGCTCAACCGCCGCGACCGGCGCTGGATCACCCTTGCCTGCGTGGCGTTCAGCGACTCCCACCATCCCATCCAGTCGCATGTGTACTCGGCCCTCAAGACCGGCGACATCGAGATCGGGGAAATGCGCGAAATGGTGCTCCACTTCGCCGCCTGCTCGGGTTGGCCCAAGGCGTCTTTCCTATTGCAGAACGTGGAAGTGGAATACCAGAAGGTGTGCGAGGAAGGCGCGGCGCCCGAAGGGTAGCAACGACGGCGTCGCGGTAGGAGTCAACGCATCGGACGAGCCAGCATTTCCGCCAGTTTGGGCTTCATGACCTTCTGGCTTGCGGAACGCGGAATATCCTCTTCCGCCAGGAACTCGAAACGCTTGGGCACCTTGTAGCTGGAAAGTTCCCCGAGCAGCCGTGCCCGGACCGTTTGCGCATCCAGGGTTTCGCCGCGTTTCAACACGATGGCCGCAACCAGCGTCTTCCCCGCTTTCGCATCGTCCAGACCCACCACATGGGCATGCAGAATCTCACTGCACTTCAACAACTGCTCCTCGACTTCAACCGTGGAGACGTTCACCCCGGATGCCTTGACGACATCGTCCTTGCGGCCGGTGAAGTACAGGTAGCCGTCGTCCAGAACGTAGCCTTGGTCGCCGGTGCGATAGAAGCCGTCGGGGTCGAAGCACTCGCCGCGCTCCTTCTTGTAAAAGCCGTGCATCAGCGAGTAGCCGCGAATGCAAATTTCCCCAACTTCCCCGTTGGGCAACGTTTCGCCGGTTTCCGGATGGACGATCTTGCGCTCCAATCCCGATCTGGCCCGGCCCGAGGCGCCGACCCGGCTTTCGGGCAGCGCTTCCGCAATGGGCTCCCAACTGTGCACGGCGACGGTTTCCGTCATGCCGATGGAGTTGGGGCGCAGCCGTTCGTCCACCGGGTTTCCCGCACTGTCCAGCGGCGGGGTAAAGCCGGACGTGACGAAGTCGTAGTTGTGGGCCGTGAATTCGGGATGCTGCTTCATGGCCAGCAGTTCAAACGGCCAAGCCGTGACGACGTTGATTCGCTCCTCCCTGATTTGGCGCAGCATCGATGCCGTATCCGGCTTGCGGGGGATGTGGTGGGCGGCGCCATTGACCAGCACGGACATCAGTGTCCCGACCAGGCCGCCAATCCAGAAGAAGGGGTGGGAGCCGATGATGCGGTCGCCGGGTTTGCGGTCGTGGAAGTAGCGTTGCACATAGGTGTGCCGAATGAAGTTCCCATGGGTATGGACGACCGCTTTGGGCCTGGACGTGCTGCCCGAGGTGTACACCACAACCATCAGGTCCGCGGGGCTTACCTCCTTTTCCACTTCCCGCAGGTAGCCTCTGTCGAGCGCCGGTCGCCGCGCTTGGTTGGTGGCCAGTTCGCCCGGGGACCTGGCCCATGCCGGCACGTTGTCCCCGTGAACGACCACCTGCCGCAAGTAGGGATGGCTCCTGAAGAAAAGCGGTGGCGTGGTATCGCGCTCAAGCCCGGGAATCACGGCTTCCAAGCGGTCGCAGTAGTCGTGCTTGAGGTAGCGGTCAACCATGATCAGGGTGTGAATGTCCGCATGGCGCAGCAGCCAGCTCAGCTCCCGGGGCTGGCTGAAGGTGCTGACGGAAACAGCCAGGGCGCCGATGCGCGTCAGCGCAAACCAATTCACCACCCACTCAATTGAATTCGGCATCATCAGACCGACGCGAGTACCTTTGCCAACGCCACTGGCCAGTAGCTGCATGGCAACCTCGGCAGAGGACTGCTCGAGTTGGTTGTAGGTGAGCCGCCGCGCACCGGACACCAAGGCGAGGTTGTCGCCATAGCTGCCCACCATCCACCTCAGCAGCTCGGGGCAGGTGGGGTTGAAGTCCGGTAGAGGGCGCAGTGCGTCCAGGCTGCCGTCACTCATTGCCGCTTTCGCCTGTTGTCTGGCGGGCCCCGGCCCGCGACCCTTCAGTCATGCCGTGGAACCCACGCCCCGCGGCGCTTTGCCGGACGCGGGCACGTTCCTCGTCGCGACCGCACGGACCAAGCCCGACGCACAAATCGGGGGCCGCAACCGCGGCCCCCGAGACGTGTCGCGCATCGAATCCCTAGAAGCTCCAGCGCGCTTTCGCACCGATGAAGCGGCCGGCGGCTTCACGGACCATTTCAGCGTTGGAGCGCCACGACAAGGTGTTCACGGAGGACCTGGACATCGACCAGCGCTCATCCGTGGCGTTGCGCACGAACAGCGAAACCTCGTAGCGCTCATCCTTGCCCCGGATGCCCCAGGACAGGTCGAGCGTTTCAAATGAGCCCTGCACCTGATAAGGGTCGTGGGTGTACTCCAGCGGGGTGTCGTCCTGCCACGCGTAGCTGATGTCTCCAAACGTGTCAAACGGCATGTCCGGCAGATGGATGTCAAATCTGGCGGCCAGCCGGTAGGACAGTTCCGGCGTGTGCGGCGCCTGCTTGCCGCTGACGTCCTGCTCCACCGCGATCAGGATGCCGGCATCGTTGAACACCGGAACATTGCAGCCCGTGTCTGGCGTCTGGCCGTCGTAGCACAGGTGCAGGAAGTCCGTGATTTCCGCATCCACATAAGAGAGGCCGGCCACCAGGAGCAGCCAGTGGGTCGCCGCAAGCTGCACGTCCAGTTCAAGCCCTTGGGTATCGAGGCCACCCACGTTTTCCAACTGGGCGAGCGGCGTGCCCGCAATCAAGGTGCCCTGCTGGGAGTCCTCCACTTCCTGGAAAAAGACCGCCGCATTCACCGACAGGCGGTTACCCAGAAACCGACCCTTGAGGCCCGCCTCAAAGGAATTCGTCGTTTCGGGCTCGGTCTCGATGAGTTCCGGGCTAGTGCCGGTTGGCGTGGTGTTCAGAGCCACCCCCTTGAAGCCCGTGGTGTAGCTCGCATAGACGCTGGTTTGTTCCGTGAGCAGGTAGCTAATCCCTATCCTGCCCGTGACCTCGTCGTCTTCGCGATCGCCTTGGACAGTAATAGCTGCCGTCTCCGGCGAGTCGAACCAACCCTCAAAGAGGGCATCCAGCCGCGCGAAATCCGCTATCGGATCGCCGGAGCCCACGAACGATTGGTTAAAGGGGAAGAAAAAGCCAAAAGCCTGATCCCAAATGCCGTGCCGGTAATCCACCTCTTCGTTGGTGTAGCGCAGGCCACCAAAAATCTGCACCCGTTCGGTAGCGTTGTAGGTGGCGTCCGCAAAAGCCGCCCAGGTGCTGAATTCGGCATCCGTCAGCCAACCGGCGCCCAGCGTCCCGATGATCGAGAAATCACCGAACGGGGTGGGGGTTCTCAGTTCCATTGGCGTAAACGTATTCCACTCGTCGTCGAACTTGGAGTAATACACGCCGGCAACATAGTCCACGTTTCCGGAAGACCCCGTCAGGCGAAGCTCCTGGGTGAAGGTGTCCTGCTCTCTTTGATGGGGCGCTTTCTCAAAGGGCCTGGTGCTGGAGGGCAACGAAAACAAGCTGGTGCCGGTGAGTGGATTCAAAAGCAGGCCATCAGGCCGCTGATCCAGAGCGTAATGGCTCTCCAATTCAAACCGCCGCATTGACGTGATCGACATCACGGAGAGCCGATCGTCGACATCCCACGTGATCCGCGCCGACGTTCCGCTTGACTCCGTGGCGGTCCATCCCGTGTTCCGCTGCTGAGCGACGGAGTCCAGGTCCGGATTGGCGGCAAGGCGCAGTTCATCCAGTTGAGTGATACCCGGGTAATTCTGCATGCCGAAATTGGTGAGGGTCTGCCCGTTCGCCGTAAAGTCGAAACCGGGATAGTACTGGCGCAACACCTCGATCGAACCGCCCATCCTGGCGATCTCGCTGTCGGCGTAGTCCGCCTTCAACAGGATGGAAACCGTTGGACCCGCGTCGATTTCCAACGCGCCGGCAATGCCGTTGCGCTCTTCCTGGCCGTATCCGGGGTGGGTGCTGTTGGGCGCAATATTCTCCGTGTGTTCGCCGTAGTCCTTGTATAGGGCATTCAAACGCCCACGAACGCTGTCGGACAGGGGACCGGTCACCATCGCTCGATGGACCCAACCGCCATCGACGTCATTCTCGTCGTAGGTGGTTTCGAAGTAGCCGCCCAGCTCATCGTCCGGCGTCTGGGTCGCAACGTTCAAGGCGCCGCCGGTGGCGTTGATGCCGAAGAGGGTGCCCTGGGGTCCGCGCAGAACCTCCACGCGCTGAATGTCCGACAAGTCAATGATCGACTGGCCCGCCCTTGCCAAGGGAACGTCATCGACCACGACGATCACGCTGGGCTGCAGGCTGCCGCTGAAGCTCGACGCGGTTATCCCGCGAATCGCGAACGACGATGCGCTTTCAACGAAGCCGTGGCGAAACGTGAGCGACGGCGTCACCCGGGCCAGATCCCTGGTGTTTGTCACCAAGGCGCGGTCAAGGCTCTCCTCGGTAAGCACCGAAACGGATATCGGCACTTCCTCAAGGGTTTGTTCGCGTTTTTGGGCGGTTACCAGAATCTCTTCGAGTTCTCCTTGAGCATGCGACTCAGGGATGGCCACAAAGATGCCGACGGCAGCCAGCAACGCGAAATTCAAGAAAGTAGGTTTCATCACTTGCTCTCCCCACCTCGTGACGACACTGCGCAGCCAGTCTACGCCTCAGTTGCCGGAAAGGAAACTGAGTGCACGGCGGAGGAGCTGTCGCGGGAGTTCGAGCGCTCGGCGCGGGCGATCCGCAACTGCGTGCGGCAGGCGGACGTTGACGAGGGTCGCCGGCCGGACGGTCTGACGACGGTGGAGCGGGACGAGCTGCGGCGTCTGCGGCGGGAGACCTGCGGTTGCGCGAGGAGCGCGAGATTCCAAAAAAGCCGTGGCCTGATTCGCGCGGGAGACCGACACGGTGCCGGGGAGATTGTCGCGCTCGCGAAGGCGAACCAGACCGACCGCCGGGTGGCGACGATGTGTCGGGGGCTGGGGGTCTCGAGCAGCGGTTGCTACGGTTGGCTGCGGCGCGGCACGTCGGCGCGCGCCCGTCGCGACGGCGAGCGTGTCGCCAGGAAGCGCGTGGCGCGGCTGATGCGCGCGCACGGCCTGCGCGGCGTGTCACGGCGCAAGTGGACGCGCACGACGCTGCGCGACGGCGCCGAGACGGCGGCGCGGCCGAACGTGCTGTGGGCGGCGGATGCGACGTACATCCCGAGCTGGGAAGGGTTCCTGTTCCCGGCGGTGGTGGTCGATGTCTACTTGCGCCCCGTGGTGGGCTGGTCGATGGGCGCGCGGCTGGTGACGGCGCCGATGCTGGATGCCCTGGACATGGCGCTCGGCCAGCGCTGCCGGGAGCCGGGGTGACGCCGTCGATGGGCTCGGAGTGTCACGCTGCAATACGCGATGCGCGACCGCCTCAAGCGGCTGGGCTTCACGCGTATCGAGACGATCGACGAAGACCCGCCGTTCCGCTTCCGGCAGTGCGCAGCGCGCCGGCTTCGACCGCATGGTCGCGCAGGTCTTTCTCGGCAAGGTCGGAGCGGTGGCCCCGTGGGAGGTGTCGCGGTTCGCACGCAACAGCCGGGACTGGCAGCAACTGATCGAGATGTGCCGGGTGGTCGACGCCGTTCTCGTCGACCAGGAGGCGGTGTACGCTCCGCGCCGGGGCAGCTGGCAACCGCAGTGGCCGCGCTGCCGACATCGAGCAGCGACGCAAGCCGGCAGCCCCATGCCCGGATGCGCTCCCCCGCCCCGCCGGTGGCGGCAAGGAGCTCCGCGCCCCCGTAGTGCCGGCCCCCGGTGGTCAGCGCAATCCGGCCCACACCCGCCTCGGCGCCATCTGCGGCAGCATGGCGACGTTCATGAGCCGCGCCGCTGAGAATGCTAGTCGGAGGACGGCAGCTTTTTGGCTTGCTTGACCGTCAGCGGCGCACCGGCTGCAGCCAACGACCCCTCGCCAGGCTTTAAGCAGAGCACTTCAAGCGATTGGTCCTCGTTGACGTAACGCTTGCCCACTTGGCAACCGTTCATCTCCGCCGCCACCGCCTCCGCGCCATCGGTGAATTCGTCCAGACCCAACATCGGCGCGCCGCCACAGGTGAGGCTCGCTTGGCCCGCACCCTTGACGATCATCACTTCGGCGGCGCATACGCCGCTCTTCAACCTGAGCCCCGGTTTCAACGCTGTCATGAATGGGTTTCCCCAGTGTTCCCGAACGCCAGAGATTAACCCATTTGCCCAGCGATTCGGCACATCCAGCATCTCTCACCGGTCACTCCGCGTTGTCGATGACCTCCTGTGCTTGTTGGATCTGCGTTTCCAACCAACCGGATTCATCGAAATTGCGTCCGCGGGAGCGTTCGATGAGCTGATTCAAAGCGGCGATCTGCGCCTTTCTGACTGCTCGATTGCCGGGGTCGTTCGCCAACGCGATCTCGATGAAGTGCATGGCCTTGACCGGATCATTGGCATCAAGGTGCCTGGCGGCCGCCGCAACCAGGGCATCCACGCCACCGGCCAGCTCCGCCAGCTCGGGCCAGATACTGCTGGCGGGCGTGCCGTACAGTTCGGTGGTGCGCTCGTGCCTGAACCACCCGGCATACTCTTCATAGACAGCCCTGACGGTCCAGGATGGGGGACTGCGGCCGGGTTCCATCGCCAGAGCCTCCGGCAGCCGAATGCTGCCCATCAGGTGGGACAGGCTCTGCTGGGCGTTCATGCCTTTCACCGTTTCGTCGTGAATGTGCTTCACGGCCTCACGTAGCTTCGTGAAGTAGGCCAGAACCCGGTCCTCGCCCTCGATGGGGTCGTCGTGCCCCGTGACCAGGAGCGCCGGACCCAGTTCGATGATGCGTTCCATGTCGCGGATGAATTGCGCCACGCTGCGCTGCCGGTCGCCCCGCAGGGTGTAGAAGTTGGGCAGTGCCCCGTGGATGGCGCCCGTCAAGTTGCCGGTGAAGAGCACTTTCTCTTGCGGCAGCCAGACGACAACGCCATCCAGGGCTTCGCCGCTGTCCATGGCGATCAACTCAAACCGGCGCCCGCCCACCGCAAAGGCCAGGCTGTCGTCAAACAGCACCGGCTCGAAAGCCACTTGCGCGGGCGGCAGGGGCAAGTCGTCCGGATTGGGGGTCTGCACCAGGCTCGGGATGACGTTCATCATGCGCGGGCCGAAGAACGGCAGGAGCATCTCGAAGGCCTGCTTCAACTCCGGAAACCTCCGTTGGGCGATGGTTTCGCTGCCCTGGTCGGCAAAAGCGGCCCAGCCCCCGATGTGATCCGAATGATGTTGGGTGAAGATTATCTTCCTGACGTTGAGCGGGCGCCCCAGCAGCTCCTCGTAACGCTGGCGGTGCCTCGCGCCCTGGTTGGCCATGCCGGTGTTGATGACCACATCGCCCGCGTCGCTCGTGACCAGGTAGCTGTTGGAGGTGCCCTTGGACATCAGCGCAAAGCCATTGAGGCGCATCGCGCCCTGCTCGGGATGCCATGCGGTGGCATCAACCAGGTGATGTTGGGAGCTGTGGTGCTTGGCCATGGTTTCCTCGGTTTCCGTGGTCTTGTGGCTGGAGAGTCTCGCTTGCCCGTCAACGGCGGCAAAGACCGGGGCAGCCAACAGCAGGCCGATGCACAACCCGTTTGGCGATGGGGGCCGCTTCATGCCGAGCAACCCGAACCCGTTGGAAACCAGCCCCTCAAGCCGCCGTCAGAATCGCGGTATCGATTTTTCCAGCTCGGCGGCCTGCCGGGCGCTGAACCAGACGTGTTCGATGTAGTGCCCAAGGCGGGGGCGCTCATCGGTGAAGGCAAAGCGTATGTCGTCGCCCACCGCGCCTTCGAGCACCACGGGGTGAGCCGCGTCGAATTGCTGCCGATGCCGGTTCCACGCATCGAGGTTTCCGGCAATCATGACGCCCACATGATGGAAGGAGACCAGCGCCCGCGACTCGTCCAGAACATCGGTGTAGAGGTCGACATCGCCCCCCACCGGCTGAATCAACTCAATCTGAATGTCGCCGGCATAGGCCAGCCCAACGATCAGTTCGTTGACGCTGCCCTTCGGTATGATCGCTTCCGTGCGGGCTTCAAAACAGAAAAAGTCAGTGACTCCGTAATGGCGCCTGAACGCCGACCTCGCCGCCTCGATGTCTCGAGTGACGTAGCCCAGTTGGTTGAGCCCCGTATAGGCGGTTGGAAGAATCATGCCGTCCCCCTTGGGTTGGGTTAAAGGGCGTTGAGGCATCCGCCGTCCACAACGATGATGTCGCCCGTGTGAAATGATGACGCATCGCTGGCCAAGTACGCGGCGACGCCCTCGAAGTCCTCGGGGTAGCCAACGCGTGGAATCGGCGTGCGGCTGGCGAACATCTCGTCCACCGCCTTGACCATCTCCTCGTCCATGTCCCGGGCGATGTCGGTCTTGATGTAACCCGGCGCAATCATGTTCACGCGAATGCCGTATTGACCCAAATCGACCGCCATGCTCTTCATCATTGCGGCGAGCGCGCCCTTGGCGGCGCCATAGTGCGCCATGCCCCGGGAGCCGGTGAACACCGCGAGGCTGCCGCACACCACCAGCGAGCCGCCTTCATCGCCGTTGTTGGCACGTTCCACCATGTGTCTGGCGGCCTCCCGGAGCGTGTAGAAGCCGCCGTGCTGGTTGATGTTCAACAGATGGTGGTAGGTGTCGGAATCCAACTCGAGCACCGACGGCACCGGCGTGGCGATGCCGGCGTTGGCAATGACGCAATCGAGGCGGCCGAACTCTTCGATGGCGTCCCGAATGCCGGCGGCAACAGCCGCTTCATCTTCGACACCGACCTGAGCGGACATGACCCGGATGCCGTGCTGCGCAAGTTCCTTTTCGGCGGCGGCATTCTTGTCCGCGCTGCGGCCCCAGATCACGACATCCGCGCCGGACTTGGCAATGCCCCGCGCAAACCCCAGGCCAAGCCCGCTGTTGCCGCCGGTGATCAACGCGACCTTGCCAGTGAGATCCAGTAGGTTTTGCGGCATCAGACTGCCCTCACGCTAGTTGGCCCTGCCTGGTGATGCTACACGGTTTTGCGCCCGTTGGTTCGTCAATCCGCGCCGGCGCGCCCGATTTCGGCCTGGCAGGGTCCATGCCGCTAACCTTCGGGCTCGATGTCGAAGTGGGCAAGGTAGTCGGCGTAGTAGGGCTCCAGCGTTTTCTTGGAGAGTCCAAACTGCTCCAGCGTGTACTTGTGGCTGCCGAACTTGCCTTGGGGGTTCTCCTCAAGCCAGGCTCGCATGCCCGCCTCGGCCTCCGGCGTGAAGTCATCCCCGAGGTAGTCGTAAACCCGGCGCATTTCCTCAATGGGGTTGGCGGTCAAGTTCGCATAGGACACGTCGCCTATCCGATCCTCCCCGAGTTCATCCTTCACCGCCATTGGGCGGCGGACATGCTCGGCCAACTGGCCGGGGTAGTTGCTCGCCAGAAACTCGATGTCCGGCGCTCCCATATAGACGTTGTGGGCGTTGCTGATCAGGCTGCAGAGGGAGCCGGTCACCTTGTAGGGGTCGCGGTGGGTCCACAGAATGCGCGCATCGGGGTAGGTTTCGAGCAGCCAGCGTATGTGTAAGGCGTGCGACGGCATTTTCAGGTTCCAGGAAGCCGCCTCGCCGTTTTGCAGCACCTGGAGAAATCGCTTGTGGTATTCGTAGGCCGATGTCATGTCGCACTCCAGCATGAAGCGGGAGTAGTTGGGCATGGAGACGTGGCTTTCCCAATAGGTCGATTTGAATTCCTGCGCCTGGGCAAACACGCACTCCGTCGCGCCATCCGCCGGCTCGTAGTGGAGGTCCTTGCGGGACGTGTCAACCGATTGCGCATCCGCCTCCTTCATCGCCAGGCAGCGGGGGTCGTCGTAGAGGTGTTCGGGGGCGGCGGGAGGCACCGGGTTGGATAGCTGCCACCTGAGGATGCTGCGCCGGGCGGGGTCGGCCGCCAGCAGATAGCTCAGGAGCGTAGTGCCGGAGCGGGGCATGCCCAGGACGACCACCGGCTTCTCGATCGGCACCTCCAACAGTTCGGGGTGCTGCCGCACATAGCCGTCAACCTGAAGTCTTGATGCCAGATAGCCAATGATCTCCTCCTCAAGAATGGCCAGCCCCTGCTCGGTGACCTTGCTCGATGCGCTGATGTCCTTCAGCAGCACGGCCAGCCCCTCGCGAAAGCTCTCATTGGGAATAGGTTCGACCTGCGCGCGTCCATACGCGGTCTTGATCAGTTGATCCATGTTCATGGTGTGCTCCCGAAGCCCAAACGCCAGTGGTGATTTACGACTATAGTTTGACGCGTTGCAAATGTCAGTCCTGTTGTGGGGCGCCTGATCCCCGATAAAGGTCGGGGTGATTGGTGGACGAGGCCTCCAAAGGGCACAAGGGGGCAAGCTCCCAACGCGTTGCCTGTGCGAGCCTTGAGGCAAGCATCCAAAACACCGCCCAAACGCCACAAGGGCAGGCGCACAACCGCATCACATGCAAAGAGCATTCCGCCGCTCCTCAACTACTTTCGTCCAAGCAGCCACCTTGCCGAACCGGATCGGGGGCGTCGGGAGCGGGGACTGAGTAGCGGATTCCAAGGGCGACCGCTTTGGACCGCAGCTCGGGCGGTCGCAGCCCCATTTGGCCGGGTGCCTTCGACCCCCCCGCGGATGCCCCGGGGCCGCCCCGGCTCAGTCGATGGCGACCTCGTTGGACGGTTCGCTCCAGGGGCCGGCCTGGCGGTCGGCGTCCACCGACCGCACCCGAAGCCGGTAGGCGCCCGGCCGCAGGGCCGACCAGCGGAAGGACGTGCGCGTGGTGCGCACCAGCGAGAGGTCCTCAATGGGCACCCCGCCGAGCAGCAGCTCCACCCCGTAGCGCGCCCCTTCCACCGCGCTCCACTCGCCCCGCACCCGCCGCCCGCCCGCGTACTCCAGCGTCACCGACCCAGGCGGCGGCAGCAGCGACGGCAGGGGAGCGAACCCCCGCGACCGGTCCGCGTCCGACAGGTTCGTCAGCCGGCCCATGGGGCTCGACAGCAGGCTCATGACGGCGAGCTCCCCGTCCGAGGCGACGCGCAGCCGCCACTTGCCCGTCCCGTCGCCGAGCGCGCCGGAGGCGATGGCGTCCGCCCGGCCGGACTCCAGCTCCGCAGCGGCCAGCTCCACCGCCGCCCCGGCCGGCACCGGCACCTCCACCGCGCCGCCGGGCCGGACCCCGCGGTCGTCCGCGCCGGTGACGGACGCGACCGCCGCCTCCCGGCCCCGGTTCACCAGCCGCAGGACGCTCACCCGCCGGTCGTTGCTGCCCGGGTTGAAGGTCGCCACCCGGTGGACGCCGTCCACCGACGGCACCGCCGCCTGCATGGCCGTCAGGACGCCGTCGCGGTGGCGCACGTAGGCGCCCGCCTCGAAGTCGATGTCCAGGCTCGACAGCTCAAGCCGCCACGCGCCGGAGCCGGAACCCGTCCGGCCGGTCAGGCCCTTGCCGCGGTTGCCGAGTTCCAGGTCGTCCGAATTGACCTGCCTCGCCTCCCGCGCCTCCAGGCGCAGCCCAAGCGGGGCGTAGCGGAAGCTGCTGTCGTCGAACGCCCGGATGGTCACCGTGCCGGCGCGGTTCGAGCGGTTGGCCACCCGGACGAAGCCCTGCCGCCCGTGCGGGTCCGAGGCCGGCGGGAACAGCGGCACGCGCACCGCGCCGTCCGCGTCCGGCAGCGCCGTCCCCGAGAGGTTCGCCAAGTGCCCGTCCGGGCTCGACAAAAGGCCCATCGCCACCAGCGGCGCCTCGGAGGCGATCGACAGCCGCCACTTGCCCGCCCCGTCGCCCAGGCCCGCCTGCGGCGCCCCGCAGTCCAGCCCGCGGCCGGACTCCAGCTCCGCCGCGTCCACCTCGCACGCGGCCCCGGCCGGCAGCGTCAGCGCCACCGGCGAGCCCGGCGAGCTGCCCGAGTCGTCCACCCCCGTCACCGTCGCCAGCGCCTCGGCATCGGTCGGGTTCACCAGCCGCAGGCGGCTCACCTGGTTGGCGTTGCTCGCCGGGTTGAACGTGAGCAGCCGCAATGCGCCGTCCGCGTCCCGCGGCGCCGTCGCGTCCATCGCCGTCAGGAAGCCGTCGGCGGAACGCAGGTAGCCCAGCGCCTCCACGTCCAGCGCCCCGCCCCCGAACTCCAGCCGCCAGCCGCCCGTGCCGGGGCCGATGCCGCCGGACAGGCCCTTGGCCGCGTTGCCGCCCTCCAGGTCGCTCGAGTTGAAGTGGGCCGCCGCGTGGGCCTCCAGCCGCAGGGTCAGCGGCCCGTGTTCGCGTCCCGCGTCGTCGGTGGCCGCCACCGTCACCTTGCCGGCCGCGGCCGAGCGGTTGACCACCCGCACGAACCCCTGCAGCGACGGGTGCGAGCCCGGCGGCAGGCGCCAGACCGCCTCGGGCACCGCCACCGTCACGGCGAACCGCTGCGAGATGGAGCGGCCGTCGCTGTCGGTCGCGGTGACCCGGACCTCCGCCTCGCCGGGCAGCAGCCCGCGGACGGTCAGCGTCGCGCCTTCCACGGACACCGCCGCCACCGACGGGTCCGACGAGGCCGCCGTGAACTCCAGGCTCTGCCCGACCGGGCTGCGGAAGGCGTCCGACAGGTCCACCGCCAGCGCCACGCCCGAGTTCAGCGCGCGGGCCTCCAACTCGCGCGCCACCTCCGGCCGCCGATCTTCGCCCCCGCCCCCGCTGCCGCCGCCACCGCCACCCCCGCCGCCGCCACCGCCGCCGCCGCCACCGCCGCCGCCACCGCCGCCGCCACCGCCGCCCCCGCCGCCGTCGGCGGAGTCATTGTCCCTGACCGTCACTGACGTGACCGCGGCCGTGTCGTGGGGCGAATAGCCGCTTCCCCCTATGACCGTCACCGTAATGGCGCCGTTGGGCTCGTCCGTGCTGTCGTTCACCGTGCGGACCTCCAGGGCCGCCGTGCCGCCCGTGCCCATCGCCACCCTGCGGGGTCCGGTCTGGCCACTGTCGGCGAAGCTGCCGGTTTGGGCAACGTTGACATTCACCATGATGCTGTCCGACGGTACCGGACTGGCCGTCAGCGTGAAGCTTGCGGTGCCGCCCTCGTCGATCGCCGCGGCGTCCCTCGCAACGCTCACTATCGGCATGTCCGGCGGCGGGTCGTCATTGTCCGTGATGGTCAGCGTGTGAACGCTCGGCGAACCCACGGTGTATCCCGTGCCGCCGGTCAGCGTCAGGACCACGGTCTCGGCGCCTTCATCCGCGCTGTCGTCGACAATCGCCACGGGAATGTCCACGCTGGTCGCCTCTGCCGCCGCCGCCACGCTGCCGGAATTCGCAATGGTGAAATCGCCGGCCATCGCAGTGCCGCCCACCGTGTAGCTCAGCGTGATGCCGGACTGCGGCGCCGGCGAGAGGTTCACCCGCACGTTGCGCGTGCCCGCGCCCTCTCCGGCGCTCGACGACGTGGCCGCAAAACTCGCCACCGGCGTCGGCGGCGGAGTGGGGGCGCCGGTGGTGCCGCTGCCGGCGGCGGACCAGCCGCTCGTGCCCTCGTCGTTGGCGGCGCGCACCTGCACCTGGTGGGCGGTGCTCGCAGTCAGGCCGGTGATCGTCGCGCTGGTCCCGGTGCCGCTGTGCGACCAGACCGTCCAGCTGCCGCTGGCGCCCGCGCGGTACTGCACGCCGTAGCCGGTGATGGCCGGCCTGCCGGCGTTCGCCGGCGCGCTCCAGCTCACGGCCAGGCTGGTGGTCGTGCCCGAGGGCGCCGTCACGGCCGGCGCCGACGGCGCCGACGGCGGCTCGGCCACGTCGGTGACGCTGATGGTCACCGTGGCGGCGCCGGTGGCGGTGCCGTCGTCGGCCGTCACCGTCACGGTGTAGCTCGACTTCGCCTCGTGGTCGTAGGCGACCCCGCTCTTGGTCGTGATCTGCCGGGTTCCGGCGTCGAACTCGAACGAGGCCGCGTCGGTCCCCCCCATGCTGTACGTCAGGGGGTCGCTGTCGGCGTCCGTGGCGGCGGGGATGGCGGCGCCGACGTTGGCGCCGGCGGCGGTGTTCTCGGCGATGCTGCGCGTCAGCGTGGCGGGGCTGAACGCCGGGGCGCTGTTGGGCACATCACAACTCACCCCCACATCCTCATGATGACCACAATCAAACAAGCCCCACCCATTAAACGGACACTCGGCCAGCCTCGCCTCATCTCCATTACACCGCACCTCGTCCATCCAAATCTGTCCCCTG
>CBDBPN010000004.1:0-4482908 GCA_965208745.1 Pseudomonadales bacterium
CCGCGCCTTCGAGCACCACGGGGTGAGCCGCGTCGAACTGCTGCCGATGCCGGTTCCACGCATCGAGGTTTCCGGCAATCATGACGCCCACATGATGGAAGGAGACCAGCGCCCGCGACTCGTCCAGAACATCGGTGTAGAGGTCGACATCGCCCCCCACCGGCTGAATCAACTCAATCTGAATGTCGCCGGCATAGGCCAGCCCAACGATCAGTTCGTTGACGCTGCCCTTCGGTATGATCGCTTCCGTGCGGGCTTCAAAACAGAAAAAGTCAGTGACTCCGTAATGGCGCCTGAACGCCGACCTCGCCGCCTCGATGTCTCGAGTGACGTAGCCCAGTTGGTTGAGCCCCGTATAGGCGGTTGGAAGAATCATGCCGTCCCCCTTGGGTTGGGTTAAAGGGCGTTGAGGCATCCGCCGTCCACAACGATGATGTCGCCCGTGTGAAATGATGACGCATCGCTGGCCAAGTACGCGGCGACGCCCTCGAAGTCCTCGGGGTAGCCAACGCGTGGAATCGGCGTGCGGCTGGCGAACATCTCGTCCACCGCCTTGACCATCTCCTCGTCCATGTCCCGGGCGATGTCGGTCTTGATGTAACCCGGCGCAATCATGTTCACGCGAATGCCGTATTGACCCAAATCGACCGCCATGCTCTTCATCATTGCGGCGAGCGCGCCCTTGGCGGCGCCATAGTGCGCCATGCCCCGGGAGCCGGTGAACACCGCGAGGCTGCCGCACACCACCAGCGAGCCGCCTTCATCGCCGTTGTTGGCACGTTCCACCATGTGTCTGGCGGCCTCCCGGAGCGTGTAGAAGCCGCCGTGCTGGTTGATGTTCAACAGATGGTGGTAGGTGTCGGAATCCAACTCGAGCACCGACGGCACCGGCGTGGCGATGCCGGCGTTGGCAATGACGCAATCGAGGCGGCCGAACTCTTCGATGGCGTCCCGAATGCCGGCGGCAACAGCCGCTTCATCTTCGACACCGACCTGAGCGGACATGACCCGGATGCCGTGCTGCGCAAGTTCCTTTTCGGCGGCGGCATTCTTGTCCGCGCTGCGGCCCCAGATCACGACATCCGCGCCGGACTTGGCAATGCCCCGCGCAAACCCCAGGCCAAGCCCGCTGTTGCCGCCGGTGATCAACGCGACCTTGCCAGTGAGATCCAGTAGGTTTTGCGGCATCAGACTGCCCTCACGCTAGTTGGCCCTGCCTGGTGATGCTACACGGTTTTGCGCCCGTTGGTTCGTCAATCCGCGCCGGCGCGCCCGATTTCGGCCTGGCAGGGTCCATGCCGCTAACCTTCGGGCTCGATGTCGAAGTGGGCAAGGTAGTCGGCGTAGTAGGGCTCCAGCGTTTTCTTGGAGAGTCCAAACTGCTCCAGCGTGTACTTGTGGCTGCCGAACTTGCCTTGGGGGTTCTCCTCAAGCCAGGCTCGCATGCCCGCCTCGGCCTCCGGCGTGAAGTCATCCCCGAGGTAGTCGTAAACCCGGCGCATTTCCTCAATGGGGTTGGCGGTCAAGTTCGCATAGGACACGTCGCCTATCCGATCCTCCCCGAGTTCATCCTTCACCGCCATTGGGCGGCGGACATGCTCGGCCAACTGGCCGGGGTAGTTGCTCGCCAGAAACTCGATGTCCGGCGCTCCCATATAGACGTTGTGGGCGTTGCTGATCAGGCTGCAGAGGGAGCCGGTCACCTTGTAGGGGTCGCGGTGGGTCCACAGAATGCGCGCATCGGGGTAGGTTTCGAGCAGCCAGCGTATGTGTAAGGCGTGCGACGGCATTTTCAGGTTCCAGGAAGCCGCCTCGCCGTTTTGCAGCACCTGGAGAAATCGCTTGTGGTATTCGTAGGCCGATGTCATGTCGCACTCCAGCATGAAGCGGGAGTAGTTGGGCATGGAGACGTGGCTTTCCCAATAGGTCGATTTGAATTCCTGCGCCTGGGCAAACACGCACTCCGTCGCGCCATCCGCCGGCTCGTAGTGGAGGTCCTTGCGGGACGTGTCAACCGATTGCGCATCCGCCTCCTTCATCGCCAGGCAGCGGGGGTCGTCGTAGAGGTGTTCGGGGGCGGCGGGAGGCACCGGGTTGGATAGCTGCCACCTGAGGATGCTGCGCCGGGCGGGGTCGGCCGCCAGCAGATAGCTCAGGAGCGTAGTGCCGGAGCGGGGCATGCCCAGGACGACCACCGGCTTCTCGATCGGCACCTCCAACAGTTCGGGGTGCTGCCGCACATAGCCGTCAACCTGAAGTCTTGATGCCAGATAGCCAATGATCTCCTCCTCAAGAATGGCCAGCCCCTGCTCGGTGACCTTGCTCGATGCGCTGATGTCCTTCAGCAGCACGGCCAGCCCCTCGCGAAAGCTCTCATTGGGAATAGGTTCGACCTGCGCGCGTCCATACGCGGTCTTGATCAGTTGATCCATGTTCATGGTGTGCTCCCGAAGCCCAAACGCCAGTGGTGATTTACGACTATAGTTTGACGCGTTGCAAATGTCAGTCCTGTTGTGGGGCGCCTGATCCCCGATAAAGGTCGGGGTGATTGGTGGACGAGGCCTCCAAAGGGCACAAGGGGGCAAGCTCCCAACGCGTTGCCTGTGCGAGCCTTGAGGCAAGCATCCAAAACACCGCCCAAACGCCACAAGGGCAGGCGCACAACCGCATCACATGCAAAGAGCATTCCGCCGCTCCTCAACTACTTTCGTCCAAGCAGCCACCTTGCCGAACCGGATCGGGGGCGTCGGGAGCGGGGACTGAGTAGCGGATTCCAAGGGCGACCGCTTTGGACCGCAGCTCGGGCGGTCGCAGCCCCATTTGGCCGGGTGCCTTCGACCCCCCCGCGGATGCCCCGGGGCCGCCCCGGCTCAGTCGATGGCGACCTCGTTGGACGGTTCGCTCCAGGGGCCGGCCTGGCGGTCGGCGTCCACCGACCGCACCCGAAGCCGGTAGGCGCCCGGCCGCAGGGCCGACCAGCGGAAGGACGTGCGCGTGGTGCGCACCAGCGAGAGGTCCTCAATGGGCACCCCGCCGAGCAGCAGCTCCACCCCGTAGCGCGCCCCTTCCACCGCGCTCCACTCGCCCCGCACCCGCCGCCCGCCCGCGTACTCCAGCGTCACCGACCCAGGCGGCGGCAGCAGCGACGGCAGGGGAGCGAACCCCCGCGACCGGTCCGCGTCCGACAGGTTCGTCAGCCGGCCCATGGGGCTCGACAGCAGGCTCATGACGGCGAGCTCCCCGTCCGAGGCGACGCGCAGCCGCCACTTGCCCGTCCCGTCGCCGAGCGCGCCGGAGGCGATGGCGTCCGCCCGGCCGGACTCCAGCTCCGCAGCGGCCAGCTCCACCGCCGCCCCGGCCGGCACCGGCACCTCCACCGCGCCGCCGGGCCGGACCCCGCGGTCGTCCGCGCCGGTGACGGACGCGACCGCCGCCTCCCGGCCCCGGTTCACCAGCCGCAGGACGCTCACCCGCCGGTCGTTGCTGCCCGGGTTGAAGGTCGCCACCCGGTGGACGCCGTCCACCGACGGCACCGCCGCCTGCATGGCCGTCAGGACGCCGTCGCGGTGGCGCACGTAGGCGCCCGCCTCGAAGTCGATGTCCAGGCTCGACAGCTCAAGCCGCCACGCGCCGGAGCCGGAACCCGTCCGGCCGGTCAGGCCCTTGCCGCGGTTGCCGAGTTCCAGGTCGTCCGAATTGACCTGCCTCGCCTCCCGCGCCTCCAGGCGCAGCCCAAGCGGGGCGTAGCGGAAGCTGCTGTCGTCGAACGCCCGGATGGTCACCGTGCCGGCGCGGTTCGAGCGGTTGGCCACCCGGACGAAGCCCTGCCGCCCGTGCGGGTCCGAGGCCGGCGGGAACAGCGGCACGCGCACCGCGCCGTCCGCGTCCGGCAGCGCCGTCCCCGAGAGGTTCGCCAAGTGCCCGTCCGGGCTCGACAAAAGGCCCATCGCCACCAGCGGCGCCTCGGAGGCGATCGACAGCCGCCACTTGCCCGCCCCGTCGCCCAGGCCCGCCTGCGGCGCCCCGCAGTCCAGCCCGCGGCCGGACTCCAGCTCCGCCGCGTCCACCTCGCACGCGGCCCCGGCCGGCAGCGTCAGCGCCACCGGCGAGCCCGGCGAGCTGCCCGAGTCGTCCACCCCCGTCACCGTCGCCAGCGCCTCGGCATCGGTCGGGTTCACCAGCCGCAGGCGGCTCACCTGGTTGGCGTTGCTCGCCGGGTTGAACGTGAGCAGCCGCAATGCGCCGTCCGCGTCCCGCGGCGCCGTCGCGTCCATCGCCGTCAGGAAGCCGTCGGCGGAACGCAGGTAGCCCAGCGCCTCCACGTCCAGCGCCCCGCCCCCGAACTCCAGCCGCCAGCCGCCCGTGCCGGGGCCGATGCCGCCGGACAGGCCCTTGGCCGCGTTGCCGCCCTCCAGGTCGCTCGAGTTGAAGTGGGCCGCCGCGTGGGCCTCCAGCCGCAGGGTCAGCGGCCCGTGTTCGCGTCCCGCGTCGTCGGTGGCCGCCACCGTCACCTTGCCGGCCGCGGCCGAGCGGTTGACCACCCGCACGAACCCCTGCAGCGACGGGTGCGAGCCCGGCGGCAGGCGCCAGACCGCCTCGGGCACCGCCACCGTCACGGCGAACCGCTGCGAGATGGAGCGGCCGTCGCTGTCGGTCGCGGTGACCCGGACCTCCGCCTCGCCGGGCAGCAGCCCGCGGACGGTCAGCGTCGCGCCTTCCACGGACACCGCCGCCACCGACGGGTCCGACGAGGCCGCCGTGAACTCCAGGCTCTGCCCGACCGGGCTGCGGAAGGCGTCCGACAGGTCCACCGCCAGCGCCACGCCCGAGTTCAGCGCGCGGGCCTCCAACTCGCGCGCCACCTCCGGCCGCCGATCTTCGCCCCCGCCCCCGCTGCCGCCGCCACCGCCACCCCCGCCGCCGCCACCGCCGCCGCCGCCACCGCCGCCGCCACCGCCGCCGCCACCGCCGCCCCCGCCGCCGTCGGCGGAGTCATTGTCCCTGACCGTCACTGACGTGACCGCGGCCGTGTCGTGGGGCGAATAGCCGCTTCCCCCTATGACCGTCACCGTAATGGCGCCGTTGGGCTCGTCCGTGCTGTCGTTCACCGTGCGGACCTCCAGGGCCGCCGTGCCGCCCGTGCCCATCGCCACCCTGCGGGGTCCGGTCTGGCCACTGTCGGCGAAGCTGCCGGTTTGGGCAACGTTGACATTCACCATGATGCTGTCCGACGGTACCGGACTGGCCGTCAGCGTGAAGCTTGCGGTGCCGCCCTCGTCGATCGCCGCGGCGTCCCTCGCAACGCTCACTATCGGCATGTCCGGCGGCGGGTCGTCATTGTCCGTGATGGTCAGCGTGTGAACGCTCGGCGAACCCACGGTGTATCCCGTGCCGCCGGTCAGCGTCAGGACCACGGTCTCGGCGCCTTCATCCGCGCTGTCGTCGACAATCGCCACGGGAATGTCCACGCTGGTCGCCTCTGCCGCCGCCACGCTGCCGGAATTCGCAATGGTGAAATCGCCGGCCATCGCAGTGCCGCCCACCGTGTAGCTCAGCGTGATGCCGGACTGCGGCGCCGGCGAGAGGTTCACCCGCACGTTGCGCGTGCCCGCGCCCTCTCCGGCGCTCGACGACGTGGCCGCAAAACTCGCCACCGGCGTCGGCGGCGGCGTGGGGGCGCCGGTGGTGCCGCTGCCGGCGGCGGACCAGCCGCTCGTGCCCTCGTCGTTGGCGGCGCGCACCTGCACCTGGTGGGCGGTGCTCGCAGTCAGGCCGGTGATCGTCGCGCTGGTCCCGGTGCCGCTGTGCGACCAGACCGTCCAGCTGCCGCTGGCGCCCGCGCGGTACTGCACGCCGTAGCCGGTGATGGCCGGCCTGCCGGCGTTCGCCGGCGCGCTCCAGCTCACGGCCAGGCTGGTGGTCGTGCCCGAGGGCGCCGTCACGGCCGGCGCCGCCGGCGCCGACGGCGGCTCGGCCACGTCGGTGACGCTGATGGTCACCGTGGCGGCGCCGGTGGCGGTGCCGTCGTCGGCCGTCACCGTCACGGTGTAGCTCGACTTCGCCTCGTGGTCGTAGGCGACCCCGCTCTTGGTCGTGATCTGCCGGGTTCCGGCGTCGAACTCGAACGAGGCCGCGTCGGTCCCCCCCATGCTGTACGTCAGGGGGTCGCTGTCGGCGTCCGTGGCGGCGGGGATGGCGGCGCCGACGTTGGCGCCGGCGGCGGTGTTCTCGGCGATGCTGCGCGTCAGCGTGGCGGGGCTGAACGCCGGGGCGCTGTTGGGCACATCACAACTCACCCCCACATCCTCATGATGACCACAATCAAACAAGCCCCACCCATTAAACGGACACTCGGCCAGCCTCGCCTCATCTCCATTACACCGCACCTCGTCCATCCAAATCTGTCCCCTGCCTTGCCCTAATTGTGCCCTCGGAAGACTCGTCCCCCCTCCATGGCCCAACTGCCGACACACCACCTCCGCATTCTCATTCGCATGATTATTGGGCTGCTGAGGGTCCCAACGGTCATCACACACTGTCCCCCACACCCCATTGCGATAAATCTCCACCCGCCCCTCGTAGTCATGGCTGCCTCCGACTAACCGGATATCCCCATCCTGTTGCGCTTGTGCCGAGGAGAACCCTGCCCATTGCAACAGCAACACGACGGTAATGAAGATTGATCGCCCCATGCTCAACGCCCTCCTGCCTGCATCCGGTATCATCGCCGATGGTGAACTGGCCGAAGCCGTCGGCCGGCGCCGCCAAGGCCCGTCGCCGCCGGCGCGCCGGGGTTGACGTCCACCTGAGGTGGTCCCGGTTCCGTGACGTTGTCCGCGAGGGGCGTCAGCGTGAGGGCCACGCTGGTCGCCGAGACGCCCACGCTGCCGGTGAAGGTCACCGCGGCGCATGTTCGCTCATGCCACCGGGACTGTAAACGCTCCCGTAGAGTGAGGGAGTTGCGCTGTGGCGTTTTTTCTCGGGCGCGTGATCCTTGCCCGCGACTGGAACCGGCGACGGCGGTGGTGGAACGGGTGCGGCGGCTCCGGGAGGCGCCGTCGAGAGTCGGTTTGGGGGCGCGCAAGTGAGAACGGTTCGCATTTGGGCGCCGCGGGCGGGCGGGCGATCCCCGGCCGGCGCCGATGCGGTCGCGAACGGCGTGTCGGCGGCGCTACGCCGCCAGCGGCAGTCCGGGGTCCACCAGCGAGCGCATGCGCTCGGGCCGGCCCGCCGCCACCGAGCCGAGCGCCAGCGCCATCATCACCGCCAGCGCCAGCCCCAGCCGCGCCCGCATCTTCGCCAGCCCGCGCACGAAGTGGCGCTCGAACCCGAAGCTGTTGTCGAGCCGCGCGTTGATCCGCTCCAGCGCGCCGCGGCGGTGGTGGCCGCGCCGCCACGACGGGCTGCCCCACGGCGTCGGCGTGAACGTGCGCCGGTCGGCGGACACCAGATCGACGCGCACCACCCGCCCGAAGTCCCCGGCCGCCGACCCGGCGTCGCGCAGGCACCGCTCCCGACCGGCGCAGTCGAGCCCGTACGCCGCCGCCGGGCAGCGGTACTTCAGCGTGCCGCGGTCCGCCTCGAAGCCCTGGAACGCCGGCGGCCGCACCGCGCCCGTCGCCGGACAGCGGCACAACACCTCGCCCTTCCCGCCGTGCAGCACGTTGCCGCCGCCGTCCGCCGACAGCGAACGCAGGATCGGCTGCGACGGATCGTGGTCCGGCATCGCCTTCTCCTCCCGCCACAGCTCCCGCACGTCGATCGGCGGGCGCACCCCGCGCGCGTCCCACAACTTCCGCTTCAGCGGTCCCGCGTCCAGACCCCGGTCCGCGCAGAAGTCCGCGCAGCGCGCCGCCAGTTCCGGCGCCGCCCCGAACAGTTCGTCGATCCCCGCGTCCAGCACCTTCACCTCCGAACGCGACGCCCGCGTTCCCGGAGGCCTTCCCGATGCCGGTCCTGACCGCGCTGATCAAGGGTTTTCCCTTCGTGGTCAACGGCTGCCACGCGGACAACGGCTCCGAGTACGTCAACCGCCAGGTGGCGGAGCCGCTCCACAAACTGCAGGTCGGGGAGTTCACCAAGTCGCGCCCGCGGCGCTTCGCCGGCGCCGTCAACGCGTTCACCCGGGGCAAGCTGAAGGCTCCGGAGCGGAGCGTTCATCGCCGGCGAACCAGCCCTTCCTGGGCCACTGAGGCCACCAACTCGCCGGCTTGGCTGTAGATCAGCCCTCGGGCGAGGCCCCGGCCGCCGCTGGACACCGGACTGTCCTGCACGTACAGCAGCCATTGGTCGGCCCGGAACGGACGGTGGAACCACATGGCGTGGTCGAGGCTCGCCACTTGCATGCCGTCATCGAAGTAGCTCACCCCATGGGGCAGGACGGCCGTGTCGAGCAGGGAGCCGTCGGACAGGTAGGCCAATACGCACTGGTGCAGGCGGTGGTCGTCCGGCAGCCGGTCCCGGCTGCGCATCCAGCACATCTGCCGCGGGGCCCGGGCGCTGGGCTGGTAGATGTTGACCGGGTTGATCGGGCGGATCTCGATGGGTCGCTGCCGCGCATTGGGTCCCGGCTGCCCCGCTGGCCGGCCCTTGGCTTGGCGAGCGCGCACCGTCGCCTCGTCCTCCAGGGTCTCCGGGTCGGGCGCGTCCGGCATCTCGAACTGATGCGCGAACCCCGCGTCCTCGACCTGGAAGGAAACGGACGCCGCGAAGATGGCCTCGCCGTTCTGGACGGCCGCCACCTGCCGGGTGGTGAAGCTCTTGCCGTCCCGGATGCGGTCCACGGCGTAGAGGATGGGCGCGTTCATCTCGCCAGGCCGCAGAAAGTAGCCGTGCAGGGAGTGGGTGTTGCGGCCCTGCTCCACCGTGCGCGAGGCGGCGGCCAGCGCCTGGCCGATGACCTGCCCGCCGTAGACCTGCTGCCAGCCCTCGTTGGGACAGGCGGTTCGGTAGTGGTTCCTGCCAGTCGCCTCCAGGTCCAGCAGCCGGATGACGTCCTGTGGGTTCCGCTCCACGGTTGTGGCGGGCTACTGCGTTCAGTTCTTGCAGTCGGCGGGCCTGAACGGGCCCTGCCGGTCAACGCCGATGTCGGCGACCTTGTAGTCGTCAGGGGCTGGGTCGGGCATGGCTGGCTGGATCCTCTTTCATCTTGGCGGTTTGGAACGCCCTCGCCGCGCTGGCACGGGGTGCGGCGAAGGCGGGGGCGCGAATGCTAACGACCCGGCGGGGTTTGGGCATAACCCTACCCTATGCCGGAGGGACTCACGAACAATCGCACTTGTTTGCGAGACAGGACACTAGCGCCTGATGCTGAAGGTGGCCGTTGCGTGGGCGTAGAGATTGCCCTCGGCGTCCTCCAGCTTCCCTTGCGCCAGAGCGATGCGGTTGCGAACCCGTATGGTGTTGGCGCGGGCGAGGAGTTCACCCGTGTCCGCGGTCGGGCCATCCAGATAGTTGATCTTCAACTCCAGCGTGCGGCAGCGCGCCCCCACCGGCATTTCACTGTTGACCGCTGCGGACATGGCCGAATCGAGAATGGTCGCCATGGCCCCGCCGTGCAGGGTCCAATTGTTGAATAGGTGGCTGCCCGGCGTCACCGCCAGCGTCACGCGCCCCTTGCGCACCTCCCTGAACTGGTAGCCAATGTTCCTCGCCATGGGCGCCAGGGGGATCCGCTGGTCGCGAAGCGCCTCGACATACTCAAGGCCGCTCATGGTCTTGCGCAGCTCCGCCAGAGGGGTGTCGTCGCTGGCCGGCCGCTTTGAATCAGTCAATTTCGAGGCCCTGGGCCGTTGTTCTGTGGGCGCGCCGCATCGGCGGCTACTTTCTCGGCAATCCCAACACTCTCTCGCCGATGATGTTGCGCCTGATCTGCGCGGTGCCGCCGGTGATCGTGAACTTGAAGGAATTGAGGAACTCCCAGTTCCAGTCGTCGTGGGAGCGGATTTCCATGCCAGCGGGCCCCATCACTTCCATGGACATGCGAAACACCCGCTGCGCCAACTCGGAGTAGTAGAGCGCGATCATCGAGCCCTCCGGCCCCGGCATCTCCTGGCGTTGGGCCTGGGAGACGGCGATGTAAGTCATGGACTTGAGTGCCGACACCTCCGATTGGAGCGTGGCAAGGCGCTGGGCACAGTCCCCGTCGTCAATAGCCATGCCGATGCCGTGCGCCGAGGGCGTGGCGCGCGCCATGTCAATGAGCTTGCGCACCTTGTGCTCCAGGGCGATCTGGCGGGCGATGAATGATTGACCGCGTTCGAGGCTCAGGGTACACATGGCCACCTGCCAGCCGTCGTTGATCTCGCCGACCACGTCGGACAACGGAATCCGCACCTCGTCGTAGAACACCTCGTTGCAGTGATACTCGCCGGCCATCGACAGGATGGGGCGGACGGTGATGCCGGGCAGTTTCATGTCGCAGATCGCCCAAGTGATGCCCTTGTGCTTGGGGGCGTCGGGGTCGGTGCGCACCAGCAGCTCTTGGTAGTCGGCGTGCTGCGCATAGCTGGTCCAGAGCTTTTGGCCGGTGACCACCAAGTGATCGCCGTCAACCACCCCCTTGGTTCGCAGGCTCGCCAGGTCGGAACCCGAGTTGGGTTCGGAGAAGCCTTGGCACCAGACCGATTCCCCCCTCAATATCCTGGGCAGGTGAAACGTCTTCTGCGCCTCGGAGCCGCGCAGGATCAGGGTCGGCCCCGCGTGATTGCAGGCCGGGAAGAGGCTGCCAATCTGCGGCGCGTTGGCACGGGCGTACTCCTCGTGCCAGATCAGTTGCCGGGCGAAGCTCAGGCCCAGTCCGCCGTATTCCTTCGGCCAGTTGATGCCGGCCCAGCCGCCGTCGTACTGCTTCCTCTGCCAAGCGAGGTCGAACGCCACCGACTCCGGCCCGTCCAGCGGTCTCGGGTCGACGGGGAGGTTGTCCCGCAACCACCGCCGCACCTCGTCGCGGAATCGCCTTTCCTCTTCGCTGTAGCCCAAGTTCACGATCAGGTTCCCCTGTCTCGATGGCTAATCATCGTCCATCTCGAGGAATTCGCGCTCGAGCGCCTGCACCTCGCCAAAGCCAACCAGACGCTGCGCCACGCCAAATCCGCACAGCAGGCCGGCGTAGCCGCCGATGCCCCCGGATTCCTTCACTTCGGCGAATACGGCTCTCAAGGCGGCAATCTGCGCCTGCATGGCCGTGGAGGGCAGGCTGACCCGGGCGACGCCGGCCGCCTGCAGCTGCGCGAAGGTCGCATGCTGGGGAGATTTCCCGCCCTCGACAAGATTGACGGCGACCGGCCCATCGATGTCGCGAGCAGCCCGTTCCATGACCTCGATGGAATTGGCGCCCTCGACAAAGACCATGGTGGCGCCGGCGTCAAGGAAGGCGTTGCCTCGCCGCACGGCTTCCGCGTAGCCAAGGGGCGCAAGTGCGTCGGTTCTTGCGTTGATGACGAAGTCGGGGTCGGCGCGGGCTTCGGCGGCCGCCCGCACCTTGGTCACCGCTTCGTGAAAGGGCAGCACCTCCTTGCCATCGAGGTGGCCGCAACGCTTCGGTTCGACTTGGTCCTCCAAGTTCATCCCCGCCACCCCGGCGCGCTCGAACTCGCGCACGCAGAAGTGGGCGTTCACGGCGTTGCCGAAGCCCGTGTCGGCATCGGCCATCACCGGAATGTCCAGCGCGCGGGCGATGCGGCCGCTGTGCTCGGCCATTTCCCGCATGGACACCATGCTGTAGTCCGGCACCCCAAAGTGGCAGGCAACGAGGTTGGCCCCGGAAACTTGCGCTGCGTGAAACCCGGCCTCCTCCACGACTTTGCCGCTGATCACGTCATGGCAGCCGGGCATGATCAGAAGTTCCGGGGCTTCGATAAGCTGGCGCAGCCTGGTGGTTTTTCGCATAGTGACGAAGGCCCTTGTTCGGTCATGCCCGGCGGTCATGGCCGCCGGCGAGCGCTTCCAGAATCTCCTGGGTGTTCTCCCCGATCATGGGAGGCGGTGTGTACTGCTCGATCGGGGTTTCGGAGAATCGGATGGGGTTGCGGACGATGTTCAGCTCGTCCGCCAGCGGGTGCCGAATCGTCTCGATCATCCGGCGGTGCTTGACCTGCTCGTTCTCCAGCGCCGCGCCGACGTTGTTGACCGGGGAGCACATGACCCCGGTGGCCTCAAGCCTGGCAATCCAGTTATCCAGGCTGTCGGCTTGCAGCTCTTCGACAATGGCGGGGATCAGGGTGTCCATGTTCTCCACCCGCTTGGAACGGCTGGCATAGCGGGGGTCCTCGATGAGGCCGGGCCGGCCGATGGCCTTGCACAGGCGCTTGAACTGATCATCGCCCCCAGCCTGAATCATGATCGTTCCGTCGCTACAGGGAAACGTCTGCGCGGGAGCGGAGCCGAACGAGGCATTGCCGTTGCGGCCGGGCTCCTCCCCGGAGATGAGGTAGGTCTGAAGGCGCGGCCCCAGCATGGCGATCCCACAGTCGAGCAGGGAAAGATCGATGTGCTGGCCGCTGCCGCCGTTGACCTCGCGATGGCGCAAAGCGGCGAGAATCGCGACGCAAGCGTACATGCCGGTGGCGAAGTCATCGATGATCATGCCCACCTTCTGCGGCTCCTGTTCGGCCTCTCCGGTCAGGCTCATCAAGCCGCTCAGCGCCTGGATGAGGCTGTCCAGGCCGCCGCGCCTGGCGTAGGGGCCGTCCTGGCCGAAGCCGGTGATGGAGCAATAGACGATGCCGGGGTTGACGGCCTTGATCGACTCGTAGTCGAGGCCGTATCTCGCGAGCCCGCCGACCTTGAAGTTCTCCACCAGCACGTCGGCGGACACCGCCAGCTTGCGGATGACCTCCTGCCCCTCGGCGGAAGCGAGATCGACAGCCGCGGATTTCTTGTTGCGGTTGGCGGAGAGATAGTAGCCGGACTCGCGGGAATCGCCGCCGTCCGCGTCCGGGAGAAAGGGGGGGCCGTAAGTGCGAAAGTCGTCGCCCTTGGTCGGATGCTCTATCTTGATGACCTTCGCGCCCAGGTCGCCCAGCATCTGGGTGGCCCAGGGGGCGGCGAAAATGCGACTGAGATCCAGTACGCGAATGCCGTTCAAAGCTTGCATTGGCTCCATCCCGTGGTTTGGCGAGGCGGCGCCGGGGCGCTCGCGGCGGCCAAGCGCCGGCTATCGCTGCCAGTTTGGCGGACGCTTTTCCTTGAAGGCGGCCAAGCCCTCCCGGGCGTCGGGATGGCCGCGCTGATCGCAGATCAGGTTCCAGCCGTTGGCCAGCGAATCGGCCAGGGGCAGTTCCAGGGACCGCCAGATCGCTTCCTTGGAACGCCTCATGGCGGAGGGGGAGTTGCCGGAAATAATCTTGGCCATCTCCATCGCGCCGTCCATCATCCGCTCACGGCTGTCATACAGCTCGTCGAGCAGGCCCAGCTGGTAGGCTCGTTCAGCCCCCATGCGGTACTTCTTGCCCATAAGGGTAATGCGCAGGGCGGCGCCAAGCGGCAGCCGCTTGGCCAGCCCGATGTTCTCCAGCGCGCCCACTTGGCCGACGTTGACGTGGCTGTCCATGAACACCGCATGGCGAGTGCCGAGGATGATGTCGGCCTCGACCGCGAAGTGCAGCCCGGCGCCGTTGGCGATGCCATTGACGGCGCAGATGACCGGCTTGGTCACGCCATAGTGGCGTGACGACCACCCGCCTGGGCCGGCCTGCCGCTGCTCCTCGATGCTCTGCGACGCCTGCTCCCTGCTGAGCCGGCCCACGTCCGCTCCCGTGCAGAAGTGGCGGTCGCCGGTCGCCGTGATAATGGCCACGTCGATCTCCGGGCTGGTTTCTATGTTCCTCCACGCGGCGCGTATGCCCTCCCGCGCCGCATCGTCGAGCGCGTTGCCGCGGTCCGGGCGATTGATGGTCACGACAGCCACTCCGTCGGTGACCTGGAAAAGAATCGATTGGGGCTGTTCACTCATCCTGGGAGTCTGTCCGTTTCGAGATTTTGAAGTCGCCGAGAAGGCACCCGTGAATTGTATCCAATCCCAACGGCCGCGGAGGCGTTTTTCGATTTCGGCCACTTTAGCGGTATCGCGTTGGCAGGACTGCTGGAATCCGTCCGCTGTCGGCACGATGCGCGATGCCTCGTCCGTCAGGCTGATCGGTATGCCGCGGCCCCGCCCGCCGCCTGCGGCGGACGGCCGCCCCGTTTGCGCCCCGTCTGCTCTTCCTTCCCGCCCCGCGCCTTCAGCTTCTCCTCGCAGTCCGCCCGCTCCGCCGCGAAGCGTTCCTGCGCCCGGAGTTCGGTCTCCGCCCGCGGCGCCCGCTCAACCGGCGAGAACGCGCTTCCTCGGGACGTCCGTGTCGGGAGTGGCCATCCATCCCACCCGGCCGAGCCAGCCCGGGCCATACTTCTCGTCGGCCAACGACGTGTTCGGCCTCATCTCCCGGATCGGGTCCGCGTCCCCACATTTCGCAAACGCCATTAGCGTCTCCGCCGGAACCCGAACCTGCTCGAGCAAGTCGTAACGAGTTTCCATGTCCCCTTCCCGCTCCGCGTCCAGCCTGTCCGCGACCACCCGCATTTCCGGATCCAGGCGATCCTTTTGTTCCGCCGAGTTCCGCCGTCATTGCCATTGAACTACCCTCCGAAATCGCATCCAATATTGATTGGGATGATTCAGACTTGCACGGCAAGTCCGGTCGGCCTTCCACTCGGGCCAGGCTACCGGTTACGCCAACAGAATCAGATTTGGAGTTTCCCGTGGATCTCTCATTGACCGGCGAGCAGAACGAACTGCTTTCCTGGGCGGACACCGTCCTCCCCGTTGAGTTTGCGCTCGATCGATTCAACGGGATCGAGGGCGCGCTGCGGGAGACCGCCCTGGACAAGCTGGCGGAACTCGGGTGGTATGGGATGGCCGTCCCCGAGCCCGCCGGCGGCTCCGGCATGTCGGTGCTGGAGGAGATGCTGCTGATGAAGGAAGCCGGCAAACATCTTGCCAGCCCCTCGCTGCTCGCCACGGTGGTCGCAGTGCACGATGGGGCGGCCAACGGCGACAACGCCTTGGCGCGGGAGCTGATGGCCGGTTCCAAGCGCGCCTCGCTTGCCATCGCCAGCGGGGACGCCCTGCTCGCCTTCGATGCCGACGAGGCCGACCTGCTGGTCGCTTTCGGCTTGAACGCGGTCACCGTGCAGCCGACCGACGGCCTGGCCCGGCTTGGTGGCGCCGGAACGCCCCTGGACGACAGCCTGACTCTCATACGCTACGGAATTGCCCACGAGAACGCTCGGGCGCACGCGGCCGGCACACGACTGCGGATGCGCGCCCACATTCTGCTGGCCGCTTCCCAGGTCGGCCTCGGCGAAGCCGCGACGGACATGGCGGTGGAATACGCCAAGATCAGGGAGCAGTTCGGCAGCCCCATCGGCGCGTTCCAGGCCATCAAGCACAAGTGCGCCGACATGGCCCTGCACCTCACGGCGGCCCGGTCTCAGCTGATCTATGCGGCGGCGGCCTTCAACGAGCGCCTGCCGGAGGCCGAGTATCGAATCCTGTGCGCCGGCGCCCTGGCCGAGACCGCCTCCCTGCGGGCGGCGTTCGACAACGTTCAAGTTCACGGCGGCATCGGCTTCACCAGCGAATGCCATGCCCAGCGCTTCGTGAAGCGGGCCACTGTGCTGCAGGCCGCGGGCAGCGTGAACAAGCGCTACCGCGAGCAACTGCTGGCCGGCGCGCCGGAGCCGAGCCTGTCCAGCGCCGCCTGAAGTCCGGGCTGGCGCACTGACCGCGCAATGGGAATGGCAGTGGGAAAAACGCTGGTCGAGAAGATCTGGGATGCGCACCGAATCGCCGCGCTCGAGGGCGGGGTCGATCTGCTCCACATCGACCGGGTGGTCCTGCACGAGCGCTCCGGCGGCAGGATGATCGATGGCGTGCTGCGCGCCGGGCGGCGCGTGCGCAGCCCGGACAGCGTGTTCGCGACGATCGACCACATCATCGACACGGATCCCGGCAGGACGGACAAGACCAAGTTCCCGGGCGGCGAGGAGTTCATTGGCTTCTTCCGCGACAATGCCGGGAAGGCCTCCGTGGAGATATTCGACATCGACGACGAGCGCCAGGGCATCGTGCACGTGATGGCCCCCGAGCTCGGCATCGCGCAGCCCGGACTGACCATCGTCTGCGGCGACAGCCACACAGCCACGCTCGGCGGCGTCGGCGCCCTCGCGTGGGGCATAGGCGTCACCCAGGGGGAGCATGCGCTGAGCACCCGCTGCCTGCCGGTGAAGAGGCCCAATCAGGCGCTCATCAACCTCGAGGGAACTCTCCCCGAGACCGTTTTCGCAAAGGACATCGTGCTGCGCTTGAGTGCCGTGCGGGGAGGCAGCGTCACCAAGGCGGACGCTGTTGAATTTGCCGGTTCGGCGATCAGGGCCATGTCGGTCGAGGGGCGCATGACCCTGTGCAACATGGCGGTGGAGTTCGGCTGTTGGACGGCGGTGGTGGCGCCGGACGAAAAGACCCACGACTACCTGCGCCATGGCAGATACGCGCCCAGGGGCGCACTCTGGGAACAGGCGGTCGCTCACTGGTCCGCATTGAAGTCCGACCACGACGCAAAGTTCCACAAGGTGATTTCGATCGACGTGTCGGGTCTTCGGCCGCAGGTGACCTGGGGCACCAGCAGCGATCACGTGGTCGGCATCGACGGCGCCGTCCCCTTCCTGTCGGAGGAAGCCGATGCCACGAAGCGGGAGTCCATGAGGCAGGCGATGGAGTACATGGGCCTGCCCGAGGGCGCCGGCCTGCTCGGGCTGCCGATCGAAGCGGCCTTCATAGGCAGTTGCACCAACGGGAGAATCGAGGACTTGCGCGCCGCGGCCGAGCAGCTGCGCGGGCGCAGGGTTGCCGCCGGCATCAACGCCTTGTGCGTGCCCGGCTCGGCGGCGGTGAAGAGGCAGGCCCGGGCCGAGGGGCTTGACGAGGTGTTCAAGGGCGCGGGCTTCGAGTGGCGCGAGCCGGGCTGCTCGCTCTGCTTCTACGCGGGCGGGGAGACCTTCGGCGCCAACAAGCGGGTCATCAGCACGACCAACCGGAATTTCCAGAACCGCCAGGGCCCGGGGGTGAAGACCCACCTCGCCAGTCCCGCCACCGTTGCGGCCTCGGCGGTGGCGGGGCGGATCGTCCCGCCGTCTCCATCCGGTTGATCGGTCGACAGTGGGATTGGCGATGGAGCCTCTGATCAGGTTGCGCGGCATAGCGGCGCCCCTGCCCATCGACAACGTCGATACCGATGCCATTGTTCCCTCCAGGGAAACCCAGTCGGTTTCCCGTACGGGATACGCGGAAAAGCTGTTTGCGAACTGGCGGTACAAGGCCGGCACGCGCATCGTGAATCCCGATTTCGTGCTCAACAACAAGCCCTTCGATCAGGCGGTGTTCCTTGTTGCGGGGGCCAACTTCGGTTGCGGTTCGTCCAGGGAGGCGGCGGTGTGGTCGCTCAAGCAGTTCGGCATCCGCTGCGTCTTGGCCGAAAGCTACGGCGCGATCTTCCATAACAACTGCATTCGCAACAGCCTGCTGCCGGTTGCGCTTGCCAAGCGCGAGGTGGCGGAGATTCTCGCGCACATCGAGGCCAATCCCGAAGCGCCCGTCGTCTCCCTGGACCTCGTTGAACGCATGGTCTCGGCGGGTGAATCGCGCTTTGGCTTCGACATTGACGAGCGGGACCGGAACATGCTGCTGAACGGCGATGACGAGGTTGAGTTAACGCTTCGCAAGGCGGGGGCGATCGAAGATCACATTGAGCGGGACCGCGCTCGGCGGCCTTGGCTGTACCAGGCGCGCAACTAACTTAAGCGGAGGCGCCTACCCCTGCCCGCCGCGTCCCGCCGTTTCGATGAACTCTTTCTTGAGCTGCGGCTTGAGGACTTTGTTGGCCGCGCTCAGGGGCAGAGGTTGTTGCCGCAGGGTGACGGACTTTGGGCACTTGTAGCTGGCGAGGTGGCGCCTGCAATGGTCGATGACGCCGGCCTCGGTGATGCCGGCGCCGCGTTCGTCCGGAACCACCACGGCGTGAACGCGCTCGCCCCATCGGTCGTCGGGGACGCCGATGACCGCGCAGCCGCGGACCCCGGGCAGGGCCGCAATCACGTTCTCGATTTCCAGGGAGTGGATGTTCTCGCCACCGGAGATGATCACGTCCTTGAGACGGTCAACGAGGAACAAGTACCCCTCCTCGTCCAGGTAGCCGGCGTCGCCCGTTCGCATCCAACCGTCCTTGATGGCCGCCCGGGTGGCCTCGGGGTTCCTCCAGTACCCCAGCATGACGTTGGGGCCCCTGACGACGATCTCTCCGGTGCGCAGGGGAGGCAGCGCGTGGCCGTTTTCGTCGACGATGGCCACGTCGGTGAGGAGCGCCGCCCGACCGGCTGAGCGGAGTTTGCCGCCGTCGCCGTCCAGGTGCGCCTTGGCGCCCAACAGGGTGGCGATGGGGGCCGTCTCGGTCATGCCGTACGATTGCACGAACGCGACCAGGGGCAGCCTGTCCATGGCCCGGCGCAGCAGCGCCGCCGGCATGGGGGCCGCGCCGTAGGTCACCATGCGCAGGCTGTCCAGGGCGCAGTTGCTTTTCTCGATGCGCTCGACGATGGCCTGCAGCATCGTCGGGACCACGGTTGCCAGCGTCACCCGCTCACTGTCGATCGCCTTGATCACCCGGTCTGCGTCAAAGCGGGGCAGCATCACATGGCGACCCGCGGCCTGCGTCACCGAAAACAGTCGAACCGCGGCTGCCACGTGATACAGCGGGCCGCAGTGCAGGTGCGCGGTGTCCTCATCGATGCCGGTATGGGAGATGAAGTTCACCGTGTTCGCCATGATGTTGTCGTGGGTCAACATCACCGCCTTGGGCGACCCGGTCGTGCCGCCGGTAAAGAACAGGCAGGCCACGTCATCGCCGCAACGGCGCTCGTCGGCGATGGGCGCCGTCGCGCGGACGATGGCTTCGTAGTGGCCCGCCTTCCGGGCGCGCCCTTGCGAAATGGGGACCGCCACCGGCACGTTCAGTTCTTTCGCGAGCTCGGCAAACTCCGGCCCGGCCACGATCACCCGGGGTTCGATGATTCGAAGCAGCGCATTGAGAGCATCGGCGTCGAGCCGGGTGTTCAGCGGCGCGATGATGCCGCCCGCCCAGAGCGCCGCGTAAAACACCTCGAGGGATCGGTGGTCGTTGTAGGCGAGATATGCGACACGGTCGTCTTGCCGCAGCCCAAGTTCGCGAAAGCCCCCCGCCAAGCGGCTGATTCGCTCAATCACACCACGCCAGGTGCGGCATCGATGCGGGTCGCTGACCGCGACCGCACCGCCTTTGAGTTGCGCCGCGCGCCGCAGGCCCTGGGTCAGTCCGGGAAACACGTCGGTCGTGCGGGGCGGCTAGACTTGGGATTCGGGCAGATGGACGACCATTCCGTCGAGTTGGTCAGTGACGTCGATCTGACAGCTCAGGCGACTGTTTGCCCTGGGATCGACGGCGCACCGCAGCATCTCCAGTTCGAGCGTGTCCGGCGGCGTGAGCCGGTCGAGGTAGTCATCTTGGATGTAGCAGTGGCAGGTGGCGCAACTGCATGAGCCGCCGCAGTCGGCCAACATCCCGGCAACCAGGTTGTCAACGGCCACCTGCATCAGCGAGGTGCCCGTCTCGGCGTCGATCTCGCGTTCTCGGCCGTCGGCCTCAACAAATTTGATTGATGGCATGAGGCTCTTGCTCCTGAACGTCCTTGAAGCCTGTGTCGATTTCGATGGACCTCAACCCGCCCAAAGCCAGCCGTCCCGGCTCGGAACACGAGGCCGTCCTCGTCGATCCGCGAGCCGTCGATTTCCCTCCGGGACGGTCCGGTCGCCGGCGCCGTTCACGCGCCCACCGCATGGCCGTCGCCGTTGTTCGAAACCGAGTGGCCCGGGCCCGACAATGTAGCGCGTCGCGCTGCCGCCCATCAGAACCTCGCCCGACTCGCCTGGGCCAAGGCCTTTGGCCGGGAACTCACAGTCACCTGAACCGAAACCCGCATGCCAGCTCCCTGTTCGATTGGTTTATTGCATCTTGCATACGTTCAAGGGCGTTGGCAACCGCATGCGCCTTTCGCCGAATGCGCTCTTCATGCCCCTTTCGTCGTGGCTGGACAAGGCTCAAGCTTGATGCCACCATGAGGGCCGTTGACATGGCTGGAATGACATCCCGGCCGCCCGCAAAGTCCTCCGGGTTGGAGATTGGATGCCCGGGGGTTGCGGGGTTCGGCCACCTATTGCCGGGTTCTCCCTCGGGCCGCACCCCCGCTGGGAATCCGGGATGATCGGTGCGTCCCGAACCGGAGCCGGGGCGGCAGCCTTTCTTGGTTGCGATGGGGATTGATGCGTCAGGTCAATGGAATCAAAACCAGGGACTTCATGAGGATGGGCAGACAATGGCTATAACCGCGGCATCCACCGGCTCTCTGCGCCGCTATCAGCTCTACTATGGCGGGGAATTCCATGATCCGGTGGGCGGCAAGTGGTTTGAATCGACCATGCCCTACACCGGAGAGGCGTGGTGTGAGGTGCCGGACTGCGACGGGCGCGATGTGAACCTGGCGGTGGCCGCGGCCCAAGCGGCATTCGAATCCGGCTCCTGGCCCGAGCTTTCCCCCAGCGGGCGAGGCGTTCTCCTGCAGCGCCTGGCGGATGCGATGCTGGAGAACGCCGAGGTCCTTGCCGAAGTTGAAATGCGGGACAACGGCAAACTGGCCTCCGAAATCGTCTCCCAGGTTGAGTACATGGCGGAGTTCTTTCGTTACTACGGCGGTTGGGCGGACAAGGTCGAAGGCCGGGTCGTCGCCATCGAGAAGCCGGGCATTCTCTGCTACACCAAGCACGAACCGTTCGGCGTCGTGGCGGCGATCACGCCCTGGAACTCGCCCTTGGCGCTGACGTTGAGGAAGCTGGCCCCCGCGCTGGCCGCCGGCAACACAATGGTCGTCAAGCCATCGGAGTACACGTCCGCCTCCATGCTGGAGTTCGCCCGGCTCATGGACCAGGCCGGTTTTCCGCCGGGGGTGCTCAGCGTGGTCACCGGCGATGGCAAGTCGGTGGGCGAGCCCTTGGTCGCCCATCCATTGGTCCGGCACGTGGCGTTCACGGGCGGGGACGTTGGCGGAAAGGCAGTCTACCGCAGCGCGGCGGAACGCCTGGTCCCGGTGTACCTTGAGCTCGGCGGCAAGTCGCCCAACATCATTTTCGACGATGCGGACATGGACCAGGCCGTGAACGGCGTGATCTCGGGCATTTTTGCGGCTTCCGGGCAAACCTGCCTGGCCGGCTCGCGCTTGCTGATCCAGAACAGCATCCACGATCGGTTCGTGGAACGCTTGGCGGGCGTCATGCGGGAAGCGAAGCTGGGCGATCCCATGTCGCTCGACACCCAGATTGGCCCCATCGCCACCCAGGCCCAGTTCGAAAAGGTGCTGCACTACATCGACGTGGCAAAGGACGAAGGCGCAAGGTGCGTGTTGGGCGGCAAGCCTTGGGAGCACGAGGAGAACGGTGCGGGGCAGTTCGTCGAGCCCACCATATTCGTTGACGTCACCAATGACATGCGCATCGCCCGGGAAGAGGTGTTCGGACCGGTGCTCTCGGTCATTCGTTTCGAGGACGAGGACGACGCCATCCGCATCGCCAACGACAGCGACTACGGGCTGGCGGCCGGCGTCTGGACCCGGGACATCGGACGCGCCATCCGCGTCTCGGACCGGCTTCAGGCAGGTACCGTCTGGGTGAACAACTATCGTTCCAACAGCTACACAACCCCCTTCGGCGGCTACAAGGAAAGCGGGTTGGGAAGGGAGTGCGGCATCGAGGGGATCATGGAGTACCTGCAGACCAAGTGCGTGTGGTTGTCGAGCGACGTCCATGTGGCCAACCCCTTCATTCGCCGATAGGCGGATGGTTGGAACCGAACCGCAGCCATTAAGGAAACTCGAGGTGCCGACATGTCCAGCCCCGCAGAAAACCGCATAGATGACGACGTTTTTTCCCCGGAGGCCACGCGGGATCCGTACCGTTTTTTTGGCAGGCTGCGTGAACGGGCACCGGTCCATTTCAACGAAAAGTACGGGGTCTGGCTGATAACGCGCTACGACGACGTCAGCGGCATGGCGCGCGACCCGCAGACCTATTCGTCCGCCGTGTGGGGCAATGACACGCGCGATCCGTGGCCGCCCATACCGGAAGCCGACCTGCCGCTGTACGACCGGATGCGCAAGGTCTTCATCGATTGGATTCCGCAGAACGACCCGCCCCACCACCGGGAAATGCGCCAGGTGTTCAACGGCAAGTTCGGGCGCCGGGACGTTGAGGTGTGGCGTTCCTTCGTGGCGGAGACCACGGCGGAACTGCTGGCCTCGCTGGAGGAGAAGCAGGCCGCCGGCGAGACCGTGGACTTGGCGACGGACTTTGCCGCGCCCCTGCCGATTCTGGTGGTGCTCGGGCTGCTGGAGGCGGAGCTGGACCGCGACAAAGTCCTGGAGGTTGGCCGGGAGCTCAATTACTTCAGCCGCGGCGACTTTGATCGCATGGGCCACATCGACAACGGCATACAGATGATCTTTGACATGGTCGAGCCGCTGATCGAAGCGCGCCGGGACAATCCGGGCGACGACCTGATATCGAAGATGCTCAAGGCGGAGCGGGATGGGGTTTTGAGTTCGAACGAGGTGAAGGCGAACTCGCTGTTCTTCTTCTCCGCCGGATTCGAGACCACCATGAACGCGATACTCAATGGCACCTTGGCGTTCATTGACCATCCGGGCCAGTGGGCGCTGCTTAAGGAAGACCCGGACGCCGTCTGCGCGCGCGCGGCGGAGGAGGTGCTCCGCTATGAGCCGTCGCTCAAGTCGCTGCACCGAATCGCGGCCAAGGACGTGGAGCTGCGCGGCCAGCCGATTCGCAAGGGCGATCGAATCCGGGCGATCATATCCTCTTCGAACCGGGATCCCGAGTTCGTTGAGAACCCCGATGAATTCAACGTCGATCGCAGCCCCGCGCCCCGGCATCTCGGGTATGGAACGGGTCCGCATGCCTGCTTGGGCGCGATGCTGGCGCGGGTTGAGGTGCAGGAAGTGTTCAAGGCGTTTGCGAAGAACTACAGCGCCGTTGAGCTGGCGGTGGGTCGCAATGAACTCGGCTACATGCCCTCAATCAGCTTTCGGGCGCTGAACGAACTGCCGGTCAAGCTCAACAAGTAACGGGTTGCTTGCATGTCGAGCCCGCAGACGGAAGAACGGAACGGGAAGGTCGCCTTGGTGACCGGGGCCGCCTCCGGCATAGGCCGGGCAACCGCCTTGGCCTTTGCGGAGCGGGGCGTCGCCGTCTTGGCGGCCGACATCGACGAGGCGGGTGGCGAGGCCACGGTCGATCGCATCAACGAAGAAGGTGGACGCGGAGCGTTCTTTCCGCTTGACGTCGCCAGTGATGCCCAAGTCTCGGCGATGGTGGAACGTTGCGTGGAGCGCTTCGGCGGGCTCGACTACGCGCTCAACAATGCGGGGATCGAGGGCGATGGCTCGGCCGGGCTTGCGGACCTCGCCGAGGAGGAGTGGGACCGCATCATGGCGGTGAACCTCAAGGGCATTTGGCTGTGCATGAAGCACGAGATCCCGCACATGTCAAAGAGAGGCGGGGGCGCAATAGTGAACAGCTCCTCGGTTGCGGGGTTGCGGGGCAGCCGCGCATCGAACGTCGCCTACAGCGCCAGCAAGTACGGCATTCTGGGCATGACCAAGACCGCGGCCTTGCAGCAGGCTTCCCAGAACATCCGCATAAACGCCATATGCCCCGGATTGATCGATACGGCCATGTCGCGGCGAGCCCTCGAGAAGACCGAAAACGTATCCCAGGTCGCCAGCGCCATTCCCCTGGGGCGCTGGGGTGAAGCGGACGAGATTGCCCGGACGGTAATCTGGCTGTGTTCCGGGCAGGCTTCCTACATTACGGGTGTGGCCTTGCCCATCGACGGGGGAATGAGCACCTAGTGCTCTGGTTTCGATTTCGCGGTTGTCAGCGAGAATGACAAACTCTTTGTGACTTCGGGATAAATGATGGAGGGTTTTATGCAGTTGATGAGCAGATTTCCAGTGCTGGCATTTGTAGCGCTCTTTGCAATAAGCATTGGGGCGCAAGCAGACCAGACCAATAGTGCATTTAATCCAGGCCAGGTATGTTTTGACCATTGGCAACAAAGCGATGCACATGACGTGTGTGGTAGCCAGTATTCTGGCACTGGCAACGGCTTGGCTGCGATCCAAGGTTCAGGAAGTACCACCCTATCGACTACCTGCAGGATACAAACTAATTGTCCGAAGGGACCGGCCGGCTCTGATACAGGACCCGTTGAGTTCAATGGGTCGGCATTGGACGTGCTTTATCTGTATAGTTGCGGAACAACGGAAGCGGCAATACTCTGCGTGGGCACGAGCTCAACACCATAGGTCGGAGCCTGCGCCGTTAATTTCGCGACCGGGGCAACCCCAGCGCGAGTTCCGCCACCACGCTGCGATGCACCTGGGTGGTCCCAGCGTAGATGCAGGCGGCCAGGGACGACCGCCAACCCTCCTCAATGTAGTTCAGATCCTGCGTGTCGCTGTACAGGGAATCGGGCGCCGCCATGTTCATGAGCTCCGCGCTGTTGCGCTTCCAGGCCTCGGTCACGAAGGACTTCAGCATGGAGCTGTGCTGCCGCTGGCCCATGTCCTTCTCGTTGTCGTGCACGATCCGCAGGCACATGACGTGGGCGACGGTGAAGTCAACGTAGGCCCTGGCGAGCCTGGCTTTCGCGAGCGGGTCGTCAAAAACCGGGCGCCCGTCCCTTGGCGTGCTCAGCGCCCAGGCAACCGCCTGATCGAGCATGTGCTTCATCTCGTAGCCGTAGGGCGCGGTGCCTTGCTCCAGGGAGAGCATGTGACCCAGGACCTTCGATCCGGCGTTCACATCGCCGAGCCGATACTCGTCCGGAATCTCCACATCGGAATAATAGGTAATGTTGGTGCGGTGGGCGGAGATCGTGTCGACGCCGTGCACTTCAACGCCTGGATGATCGAGCGGCACCAGGAACATGGTCTTGCCGACGTGCTTGGGCGCATCGGCATCCGTGCAGGTCAGGAGCAGAACGTACTTGCCGATGTTGGCGCCGCTGGTGAACATCTTCTGCCCGTTGATCAGCCAGTTGTCGCCCTTTTTCACCGCCTTGGTTTTTGCGGCGAACACATCGGAGCCGCAGTGAGGCTCGGTGAGGCCGATGCAGGCCACGGCCTCGCCCTTGACAATTTGCGGCAGCACCTCCCGCTTCAACGCATCACTGCCGAACTCGAGCACCATGTTGCCGATGAGCTTGCTGGTGATCTGCGGATACTCGGTCCAACGGTTGGCGTAGAACGCCATCGTCAATGCGAACATCTCGGCATGGGAGGCGTTCCTGCCGCCGTACTCCTCGGGCCAGGCCGGGAACAGGAGATTCTCGCTGCCGAGCTGCCTGTAGATTTCGGGATGATAGCCGTCCCAGGAGTGACCTCGGAATTCGTCGAACTCCTCGGTGAGGCGCTCGGCGAAAAACCGGTTGACCCGCTCCGTCATGGCGTGAAAGTCCGGGCCGGGGTCGAAGTCCAGCCCGGTTTCGCCGGCGTCCGGCAATTCGGCTGTGGCATTGCCCCAGGCGCGGTCGGCGATCTCGATCAATATCCGCTGCCTGTCCCCCAATAGATTGGGGATGGCCATGCCCCGGCGCCCGAACAGTTGAATGTGCTGCTCCTTCGACACGCCGTAGCCCCCGAAAATGTGGATGCACTGCGGCATGGTCCGGCAGGCGGTCTCGGTGGCCTGCCAGTAGGCCATGGATATCAACGCGCCCGCTTCGCTTCGACCCGCCTGCAGGCAGTACATCGCATAGTCGTTCAGCAGCGTGCTGCCCTCCAGGTCGGTGGCGCATTCCGCAAGGGGGTGCGACAGCCCCTGGAAGGTTCCAATCTTCACGCCGAAGGCGGTCCGCTCATTGCCGTACTCCGCGGCCTCCTCCAGCGCTCGGCCGATCAATCCATTGAGGTAGGCGGCGGTAAGCAGCTTCCATTCCTCGATGCCTGCGCCGAAGATCGCCGTGGCGCGCCGGCCCGAGGCGACCACCGTCCGCTCCGCCGAAGCGAGGTCCACTGTCGCTATGGGCGCGGTGCCCAGATTCTCCCTGAACCGCAGCGCCTGCTTGGGCGTGGTTGCGACCACCAGCTCCTCACCGTCAAGCGCGACGATCGCGTCGGCGACGGCGCCGTGGGAAACGACTTGCGCTGCGGATGCTTCGACGGGCTGCAGGGCCACGGTGACGATGCTGCCGCCCTCGAGCAATCGCGCCAGGCATCGCAGCGCCTCGTCACCGCCTGCCTTCGAGAGCATCGTTGCGGCCACCGAGCTGTCCACCAGGGGCGCACAGGCCAGGTGGCGACCAGCCTCCTGCGCAACCAGGGAGATGCACCTCAGGCTCGTCGCCGCGCCGCCATGCGCGACCGCCACTCGGATGCCGGGGCAGCCGAGTTCAACCAATTGCTGCCAGAGCCTTGCGTCAAACCCCGTCGTGGCCTCCGCCTGCCGAACGCGCTCGAGGGTGGACTCATTGGCGAAGACGCGCGCGAATGTGTCAACGAGCAGCCGATGTTCCTCATTTAACCGCAGTTCCATGACGCTCCGCCCAGTCTCCAAATGTCAGTGCCCTCGTGCCCGCGTGCGCCTGGCCGGGTTCTGAGGGCGGCTTGGGGTGGGCCGGTAGTTTATCAAGCGGCCGGAAGGCGGTACATGGCGAGCCTTGCGGCAGGTTGGTCCGCAGCATTGGGCGTTGTGCGGGATTGCCGCCGCCGTTCAGCCCATCCAGGGCCCGGGGCCATTGCGTTGCGCCTGTTGGACCCGGCGCCTGGCGAGCTCCCGCTCACTTCGGGGGAGAAGAGCGCGATCATCGAGGCTGTGTAGGCGGAGCGCGCCGCCGAGGCCCGCCGCGCGGGCCCGAAAAGCGCAACTTGGGCGGCGGCTCGCGAGGCCGAATGTCGACGTCAGGCAGACGCGGTTTGGACGTTGCCGGGGGCGGCGCTCAGACTGGCACCGGTGCCGAATATGGTCTATGTTTGCGCCTTAAGCGATGTTTGCGCGAAAGCGTGATTCATCGGTCCACAAGGGGGCGAAAACACTATGAACATGGACGACATGATCCTCGTCAGCATTGACGACCACCTGTCCGAACCGCCGAATCTGTTCGAAAACCACCTGCCTTCGGCGCTCAAGCCCAAAGCGCCGAGGCTTGTGACGCTCGAGGACGGTACCGATCGCTGGGTGTACGAGGAGTATTCCCTGCCCAACGTTGGCCTCAACGCGGTTGTCGGCCGGCCGAAGGAGGAGTACGGCATGGAGCCCCAAAGCTATGCCGAGATTCGCAAGGCCAATTACGACATTCATGCCAGAATCGACGACATGAACGTCAACGGCGTCCTGGGCAGCACTTGTTTCGGAACCTTGGCCGGTTTCGGCGGGGACATGTTCAGCAAGTTCGGCGACCGCAAAACGTCGCTGCGGATGATCCAGGCATACAACGACTGGCACATTGACGAGTGGGCGGCGACCTATCCGGGCCGCATCATTCCCATGGCAATCGTCCCCTATTGGGATGGCGAGGAGGCCGCCAGGGAGGTCCGCCGGATTGCGGACAAGGGCTGCCACGCAATCAGCTTCCTCGACAATCCCGCGGCGCGGGGGTTCCCGTCGGTTCACGACGGGCATTGGGAGCCCTTGTGGCAGACCTGCAACGATGCGCGCGTGGTCATCAACTGCCACATTGGCACCGGGTCGGAGCCGCCGCACCCCTCGGATCTGTCCCCGATGAACGCCTGGATCACCGCGATGCCGATATCGATCGCCAACGCCGCGGCGGATTGGCTGCACCTGACCGCGCTGCAGCGGTATCCCAACCTCAAGATCGCGCTCTCCGAAGGCGGAATAGGCTGGATTCCCTATTTTCTGGAGCGGGCGGAATTCACCTTCAATCACCACGTCTGGACGCATGTGGACTTTGGCGGAAAGACGCCTTCCGAAGTTTTTCGAGCGCACTTCCTGACCTGTTTCATCTCCGACCGATTTGGCTTGCAGAACTACAAGAGCATCGGCGAGGACTTGATCGCCTACGAATGCGACTATCCGCACTCGGACTGCACATGGCCCTACGCGCCGGAGCAGATCTGGTCGGAGGTGAAGGAACTGCCTCCGACGGTCATCGACAAGGTTACGCATGAGAACGTGATGCGCGAGTACAGCTACGATCCGTTCTCGGTTCTTGGCCGGGAGAACTGCACGGTGAAGGCGCTGCGGGCGCAGGCGACCCATGTCGACACCACGCCCAGGTCCGCGCCGGGGTTCAATCCCGACCGCAGCACCGGGGTCGTCACCTCCGGCGACGTGATGAGAATGTTCAACAGCGCCTGAGGGACCGGTTGCCGGAAGCCGGGCGTTCATACCCACTTCCTGCATGGAGGTCGGGTCAGACTGCCCGGCGCATCCTTGCCCGCGCCGGTGGCGCTGACGCTATCTCATCCTCACCGATGCGCTGCCCAACTGGTCGGCCATGCCAATCAACTCGGTTAGAGCGGTATTGTTGATGCAATACAGCCAGTTGACCACTTTGCCGTTCTTGACCGTGAGCATGGACAGGCCTCGAACCGTCACCGCCGGGGCGCGCACCAGCCTGTAAACCGCTTCCATCTCCACCGCGATCAGGTCAACGTCGCCGTCTCCGCCCAAGCAAATGTTGGAAAGGGCGTACGTGGTGGATTCGATGCCCTGGTCCGGGGCTTTGGCGAAGACGTGTTCGATCTTGCTTCTGCCTTGCAGATGCATGGCGCCGGGGAAATCGAAGACGGCTTGGTCGTCCAGCAACCTTTGCGCCGCCTCCGGGCTGGCAAAGAACTCGTTGGCGTAGCCTGTAGCTTGTTCGATGTTCATGTCGGATCGCTGCAATCATGCGGGGAAATGGATTATGGTGCCAATGACATCCCGTTTCCAAGCATGGTCAATGACCCATCGCCAAGGCGAGCCTGTTCTCGGGACCGAACAACCTGGGGGACATCGCATCGCGCGCGATGAAATCGCGCGCGATAAAGTAGTCGCGCTCCAGTTCAAACGCCCACTCGAACTCCTGTGCGTGAGCCGCACCCAGCGCCGGCGACCATGCGCCGACAAGTAGCACTCTCATGGCGCTAGGCGAGCGGCGTAGCACTACGGGGTAGGCGCCCTCGTTGCGCGGACCGCCGAAAAGGACGCCCCGGCGAGTTCCAGCAGCGTCGCCGCCATCGTCTCCTCCTCCGTCCGAAACGCGGGGCCGAGGGACGGCAGAAAGGTGAAGTGACCGAACCCTTCGTCCAGGCAGCGCACGCTGGTCGTAACGCTGTCCCTCGACTCGAAGAGCCCCGCAAGCCACTCCCCGTGGGACGGCGGGCACTGCGTGTCGTCCCCGGCGTACCACACCGCCACGTTGCGGGTCTCGATCTCGCGCGGATCGAAGCCCCAGCGCGTGTTCACGTCGTACGAGAACTGGTCCCAACCCTGCCCCTGCGTGCCCCGCACCACCAGTCGCCGCTGGTCGGCGCCGATCGCCTCGAAGATCCAGGGCCGCTCCGCCTCCACCTTCCCGCCGCCGCCGAGCCCGCCCATGTGGCGCGCCGGCGGGGAGATCAGCGGCGCCCGGTACATCAGGTCCGCCGCGACGAAGTTCCACGCCTGGTACCACGCCCGCGCGTCCGTCTTCGGCAGCTTGTCGCCGTCGTGCCGGAAGTCGAACTCCCGGCAGATGGGTTCGGACAGGTAGGGCACGTTGAGTCCCATCGCGACGCAGCGGTCGGGTCCGAAGTGCCGGGCGACCGCCATCGCGTGGGCCGTGCCGAGGGACGTGCCCTCCACCATGAATTGCGCCACGTCCTCCGCCTCCAGGATCGCCTCGAGGTCGCGCGGGAAATCGGCGATTCTCCGGCCGGGGAGCGGGTCGCTGTAGCCGTGGCCGGGCATGGAAGGCGCGATGCCCCTCAGGTTGAGTTCCTCGCACAGCGCCGCGTTCATCCCGCACTGCCAGCCTGCGGTCGTGCCCGCGCCGTGGATCTGCACGATGACCGGGGCGTCCGGCCGACTGCTGCCGTACACGAGGTACTCCACGATCCTTCCGTCGGCGGTCCTGACGTGGCGCCCCTCGCCTCCGAGACGCGCCGCACCGCGCTGCTGCTCGGCCGCGTCGAAGGGACGCAACGGCCGCGCCCGCCGCACGAGGCCGTAGAGGGTCACGGCCAGCCACGGCACGAGCGGGACTCCGACGACGACCGCCCCGATCGCGGGGAGGAGCGGCAGGTACGCGAAACAGGCGACCGCCCCGGCGAGGGTCCCGAGCAGGACCAGCGCAACGAAAACGAGCGCCAGCATCGCCTACATTCCCCGGAACAGCGTCCCGGCCAGCGCTCCGGTGTGTTCGTTGTCCTCGAGGAAGACCTCGCCGGCCACGATCGTGTGGCTGATGCCGTCGGCGACCTGCTTGAGCCGGGTGGCGCCGCCGGGCAGGTCGTGCACGACTTCCGGCATGCGCGGCCCCACGGTCTCCGGGTCGAAGATCACGAGGTCCGCGTTCAGGCCCTCGCGCAGCAGCCCGCGGTCGTGCATGCCCCAGGAAGACGCCGGGATCGAAGTGAGCTGCCGGACCGCTTCCTCCAGCGTCATCGCCTCCCGCTCGCGCACCCAGTGCCCGAGCAGGTGCGTCTGCAGCGAGCTGTCCATGATCTGCGAGACGTGCGCGCCCGAGTCCGAGAAGGTCACCACCGAGCGGGGATGCCGCATCATCTCGAGCACATGGTCCTGGTCCTCGTTCGCGGCCGGCTGGAAGAAGAACTGCTTGAGGTCGTTCTCAAGCGCGAGTTCGATCATGAGGTCGACCGGGTCCATGTCCCGTTCGCGCGCGATGTCCACCAGACGGCGCGGCTCGCCCAGCATCGAGTCGAGGACGAAGAACCAGTTCCAGTCGGGCGGCCGCGCCTCGACGCCGACGATCTTCCGTGCCGGCCGCGGCCCGTTGGCGATTTCGACCAGCTTCGCCCGCAGCGCCGGGTCGCGCAGCCTCGCCTGCTGCTCGCCCAGCGGGAGGCCCCGGATGTCCCGCCAGACGTCCCAGTGGTCGAACGGCATCTGGGTCTCGAAGGACATCATGGTGTTCAGCGCCCGCGAGTGCACCTGAACGAAGATGCGCCCGCCGGCCGCGGCGGTCTCGTCCGCGAGGTCGAAGTAGGGACGCCAGAAATCCGGCGCGCGGCGCGTGCTGAACATGCCCCAGGTCTGCGTGACGCCGGAGTCGACGGCCAGGTCCCGCAGGCGTTCGTGGTAGTCGCGCAGGCGTTCCGGACCGCGCCCGGGGGCCTCCCCCGCGATCTCGAAGACGCCACGCCCCGTCTCGCCGACGGCGCAGACGATGGCGCGCACCTCGTCCCAGTCCGCCGCCCGGCTCGCCACCGGCCGGTCGTCCGCGGTGACGTGGTTCGTGGTGCGGGAGGTCGAGAACCCCATCGCGCCGGCCTCGACGGCCTCCTTCGCCAGGGCGCACATGCGCGCCAGTTCGTCGGGCGTCGCCTGGTCCGTGAAGGCGCGTTCGCCCAGGACGTACGTACGCAGCGCCGAGTGGCCGATGTAGCCCGCGTAGTGGATGCCCTTCGGGAGTGCGTCGATCGTGTCAAGGAATTCGGGGAACGTCTCCCACGACCACTCGATGCCGGCCCGCATCGCCTCCGGCGCGATGTCCTCCGCGCGCTCGAGGTTGCGGAACACGAAACCCGCGTCCCGCTCGGCACACGGCGCCAGGGTGAACCCGCAGTTGCCCATGACGACGGTCGTCACGCCGTGGTACGACGAGCAGGACCCGAGCCGGTCCCAGAAGACCTGCGCGTCCATGTGCGTGTGGCCGTCGACGAAGCCGGGCGCGACAACATGCCCCTCCGCGTCGATCTCGCGCTTCGCGCGCTCGCGGATGCGCCCGGTCCGCGCGATGCGGCCGTCCCGGACCGCGACGTCGCCGCGGAACCGCGGACTGCCGCCGCCGTCGATGATCCAGCCGTTCCTGATGAGCAGATCGTGCATGGCCGCCCTCCTCTCGAACGTCGCAGTCTACACAAGACCGGCAGGACAACCCTGCACGTCCCGCCACGAAAATTGCCGATGCGGGCAGGCTTTTGCCACAATCGCCCGATGATCAAGACCATTGCCGTGATCGAGGGCGACGACGCCGCCCCCGAAGCCATGCGCCCCGTCGTGCGACTGCTTGAGTCGCTCAACATCGGGCTGGAGTTCGTCTATCCCGAGGTCGGCGAGACCGCGCGGGAGAAGACGGGCAACATCTTCCCGGACGCCGCGCGCGACATGATCGACCGGGCCGACACCACGTTCTTCGGTTCTACGAGTAGCTCTTCCGGGGCGGCGCTCATGTACCTGCGCTGGGGCAAGGAGACCTACGCCAACGTGCGACCGTGTCTCCACTTCCCTGGCTGCGCGACGCCACTCAGGGAGCCCGACGGGATCGACTTCGCCATCGTCCGGGAGAACCTGGAGGACCTCTACGTCGCCTGCGAGGGCCCTCTCGAGGACCTTGCGCCGCTGAACCTGGTCGGCCGTACCATCCGCCGGCCCGTGCACGAGATCGGCACCGGCAAGTACGCCGTCAAGGCGATCACCCGCGAAGGGACCGAGCGCGTCGTGCGTTTCGCCTGCGAACTCGCCCGCAAGCGCCGCGGCCACCTCACCTGCGCCACGAAGCACAACATGCTCGCCGGCAGCGACGGCTTCTTCCTGGAAGTCGCGCGGGAGACGGCGAGCGGCTATCCCGACGTCGAGTTCGACTGGTTCATCGTCGACGACTTCGCCTGCCGCATGATCCGCGAGCCCCAGCGTTTCGATGTCGTGGTGATGCCGAACCTCTACGGCGACATCCTCTCCGACGCCGCCGGCGGGCTCGTCGGCAGCCTGGGTCTCGCGGCCAGCGGTTGTTACGGCGACGACTACGCCTATTTCGAGCCTGCCCACGGCACGGCCCCGGACATCGCCGGCCAGAACGTCATCAATCCCACGGCGACGCTGCTGTCGGCGGCGATGATGCTCGACTACCTCGACTTCGAGCGAGAGGGCGAGCGGATCCGCAGTGCCCTGGCCCGGGTGTACGCCGACGGCCGGACCCTGACACCCGACCAGGGCGGTTCCGCGAGCACCACCGACTTCTGCGGCGCCGTGGCCGCGGCCCTGTGACGGCGCCCACCTGGGAGGTCCATCCCGGGACCGGCCCGTTCCTGCTCCTCGTGCACGGCTTCCTGTCGAGCCGGGCGCAGTGGGCGCCGAACCTCGGACCGCTCGGAGAGGTGTGCCAACCGGTGACCCTGGAACTCCTGGGACACGGCCGGTCCCCCGCCCCCTACCAGGATTTCCCCTACACGCCGGAAGGCTACATGGCCGCGATGGAGACCATCCGGGCCGAACTCGGCGTGGCGTCCTGGTTCGTCTGCGGCTACTCGCTGGGCGGGGCGCTGACGATCCGCTATGCGCTCACCTACCCGCAGCGGGTCGTCGGCCAAGTCTTCACCAACTCCATGTCGGCGTTCGCCGATGCCGCGCTGGTAAGGCAGTGGTCGGAGACCGGCCAACAGTCCGGCGACGCCATCGAGCGCGGCGGCATGCCGGCCATCGAGCGCATTCCGGTGCATCCGAAGCACGCCCGGCGCCTGCCGGCCGACGTCCGGGACGCGCTGTTGCGGGACACCGAACTCCTCAACCCCCGCGGGGTCGCGAACACGATCCGCCACACGACGCCCGAAGCCAGCGTGCGCGCCGACATCGGGACGAACCGGGTGCCGGCGCTCCTCGCCTGCGGTCGCTTCGAGAAGCGGTTCGAGCCCCACCGCAGCTTCGCCGAGAAGCACATGCCGCGGCTCCGCGTCGTGCAGATGGACGCCGGGCATGGAGTGAACATGCAGGACGCGGGCCGGTTCAACAGCGCGGTCGCGGCGTTCATCGCCACGCATGCGAACGGGAGTGCGAACGGGGGAGACGCGAAGCCGGTGTGACCCACATCGTCGACACCCTGATCGAGGAGCGCGCCACGCGCCTCATGCGCCATCCCGTGGTCTGGCGCGCGCTCCTCGCCGGGCTGCGTCCCCTGCTCGGCTACCGCGCCGCCATCCAGATGGCCGACGCGATCATGGCGATGACGGGGGAGGAAGTGCTGCGCTACCTGAGCGCCTCCCTGACGCTCGACGTGCGCGTGCGCGGAGCCGAACACGTTCCCCGCACGGGGCGCGCCATCGTCGTACCGAACCATCCAACCGGCATCGCCGACGGCGTCGCGGTGTTCGACGCGCTCAAGGAGCGGCGCACGGACATCACCTTCTTCGCCAATCGCGACGCGATCCGCGTCTCTCCCGGCATGGCCGACACCATCATCCCCGTGGAGTGGATCGAGGCGAAGCGCACCCACGCGCGCAACCGCGAGACCCTGCGCGCCACGGTCGAGGCGTTCCGGCGCGAGCGTCTGGTGGTGATCTTCCCGTCCGGGCGGCTGGCCCGCCCCACGCTGCGCGGGCTGCGCGAACGGCCCTGGCAGACGACGGCCGTGAACCTCGCGCGCAGGTTCGACGCGCCGATGATTCCGATGCACCTCCTGGCGCGCAACTCCCTGCTCTTCTACTGCTTCTGGCTCATCCACGAGGAACTGCGCGACATCACGCTGTTCCGTGAACTGCTCAACAAGGAGGCGCGGGTCTACGACGTGTCCATCGGACCGGCGTTCGAGCCAACGGACGACGCCCAGGCCGCGACCGCGGCGCTGTGCCGGATCGTCACGGAGCGGATGCGCGCGGAGGCGAAGGCCGCGCGCTGAACGCGTGCACGCGTTTCGTCTCGGCATCGCCGCAGCTCGCGACGATGTCGAACGGGCGGTCCTGCGAGACGCCCACGCGCCGCTCGCCCGTCGGGGTGCGCACCACCACGCGGGCGGCGTCGGCCTCGACGAGTTCCAGTACCGGTTCGTCGAGCGACGCTTCCGCAGCCTGCGCCTCCGGCGGGAACGCGGACCGACCCCGCACGTGGGGTCGGGACACCCTTCCCGCCTCCACCTCGGCCACGAACTCCGGAACGTCGTCGGGCTGCACGCGTCCGTAGAGCACGCCCTGGGGCAGGACGACGACGTTGGGCGCGAACCGGTGTCCGCCGACATGGGTGGTCTGCCAGGCGCGTCCGCCCACCAAGGCGCGCAGTTCCCGGTAGGCCGGCAAGCCGTAGCGCGCGCAGCAGAGGTCGCGCTGCCCGTTGGTGCAGACGAAGTACCGCGCGTCCTCGAGCCGGGTGAAACGCTCCGCCAGCGTCTCCTCCCGCGTCACGTCGAGGGTCCGCATCGCGTCGTAGCCGACGGCCTCGAAGCGGAACAATGCTCCGGAGCGGGCTACGAACAGGGTCGTACGGTCCGTGTCGACTTCGGGACGGCGCACGAACTGCGGGCGTACCGCGAGGCCCGTGGCCTCGAGGGCACTCACCTGCGCCTGCAGCCACTCTCCCACCGGCGCCGCCAGATCGTTGTCGGCGAGCGCCTTGCGGCGCCACACCGGGGCGTACTCGAGCAGCAGCCAGACATCGACGCGCGGGGCCGTGCCGGCCATCGGCTCCCCCGCCGCCAGGCACAGATCCGAGCAGTAGGCCCTTTCGTTCATCCGGGCGATGGTAAACCGGGCCGCGCGAACGCCACAACGCGGCTACCGCACCAGGCGGCCCTGCCGATGCGACCCGTCGCGCACCCGTTTATCATGCCGTCCCATCCGGCGTGCGGCGCCGGCCGGTTCGCGGGGGGACATGGACCGTTTCATCGATGCGGCGATGCGCCCCGTCGCCGACCTGGTGTCCGCTTTCATCTTCTACAGCGTCCCGCTGCTCGGCGCCGATGTCCCCCTGATTGTCGTCTGGCTCGTCGCCGGCGGCGTGTTCTTCACGGTCTACCTGCGTTTCGTCAACGTACGCGGCTTCCTGCACGCGATCCGCGTGGTGTCCGGCCGGTACAAGGCGCCGGGCGACCCGGGCGAGGTCACGCAGTTCCAGGCGCTCACGACGGCGGTCTCCGGTACGGTGGGGATCGGCAACGTCGCCGGCGTGGCCGTGGCGATCTCCATCGGGGGCCCCGGGGCCACGTTCTGGCTAATCGTGTCCGGCCTGCTCGGTATGTCCACGAAGTTCGCCGAGTGCACCCTGGGCGTGCTCTACCGGCGCGAGAACCCGGACGGGTCCGTCTCCGGCGGACCCATGTACTACCTGGAACGCGGGCTCGCGGAACGCCGGTGGCCGCGCCTCGGCAAGGCGCTCGGGACGTTCTACGCCGCGAGCTTGGTGATCGGCTGCCTCGGCATCGGCAGCATGTTCCAGTCCAACCAGGCGACGGCCATCGTCGTCGAAGTGACGGGCAGCGCGCTGCTGGCCGACAACGCCTGGCTCGTGGGCACGCTGCTCGCCGTCCTGGTCGGGCTCGTGATCGTGGGCGGCATCCGCACCATCGCGAACACCACGGTACGCCTCGTGCCGACCATGGCGCTGCTATATGTCGTCTCCGCCCTCGTCATCATCGGCCTCAACGCCGACCGCGTGCCGGCCGCATTCGTCGCTATCTGGAACGGCGCGTTCGCTCCGGAGGGCGTCGCGGGCGGGATCATCGGGGTCATCATCATCGGCTTCCGCCGCGCGGTGTTCTCGAACGAGGCCGGTCTCGGGAGCGCCGCCATCGCCCACGCCACGGCGCGCACACCGAAGCCCGTCAGCGAGGGCTTCGTGGCGCTGCTCGAACCGTTCATCGACACCGTCGTCATCTGCACGATGACGGCGCTCGTCATCATCACGACGATCTACGATCCGGCGCTCGCCAACGGCGACGTGAGCGGCGTGGAACTGACGACCCGCGCGTTCGCCTCGACCCTGTCCTGGTCGCCGATCCCGCTCGCCATCGCCACGGTGCTCTTCGCTTTCTCCACGATGATCGCGTGGGCGTACTACGGGCTGAAGGCGTTCACCTACCTGGTCGGCGAGGGGCGCATGCGCGACCTCGGCTTCAAGACCTTCTACTGCCTGACCGTGATCGTCGGCTCCAGCATTACCCTGGGCGCGCTGGTCGATCTCGCGGACGCCCTGATCTTCGTCGTCGCCATTCCGAACCTGCTCGGGCTCTATCTCCTGGCGCCGATCGTCAAGCGGGAGCTCACGCGCTACCAGCCGTAGGGCGCGCCGATCCGATCCCTGGCAGCCTGAAGCGACCATTGCGGGCGTGCTCGGCCGGGGCGAGGACTCCGCTCGTCCGCACCTCCGGAGGTGCACAAGCCGCTCGGCGAAGCGTTCGAGTTTCGCGACGGGGCGTCGCTGCGGAGCAGTGGGTCGCCGCCGAGGCGCGTCCGGTCGCGGGCCCCGCAACTTGCCGCACCGCGCCGCAGCGGCCACGCGCGATCCGACATCCTCCGGCCGGCGGGCCCGTGACCCACGCTATGCCACGCGAGAGACGTTGGTCCGTGAGGCGGAAGCGGATTACGATACGTATCCTGACGAACCGTTGCCAAACCCGCTGTAAGAATATACAGTGACAGCGCGTGACTGACAATCGTACGCCAGAGGTCCGGTCGAGGATCATGGCTGCGGTCAGGCACAAGAACACGGGGCCCCAAATGGTGGTCAGGCGACTGCTCCATCGGAGGGGCTATCGCTACGCCCTACACCGGCGCGACCTGCCGGGGTGGCCGGACATCGTGTTTGGACCGCGACGCAAGGTGGTGTTCGTCCACGGCTGCTTCTGGCACGGGCACGACTGTCGCAAAGGCCGGCTCCCCACCAGCCGAGTCGCCTATTGGAGCGAGAAAATCGACAACAACAGAGCGCGCGATGCCAGGAACGTCGCCAACCTCAAGTCCGCGGGATGGGGCGTCTGCGTCGTTTGGGAATGCGAGATCCCAGATGCCTACTCGTTGACGGATCGTTTGGTCCGTTTTCTCGACGGCGACCGCGCATGATGCGTCCAGGCGTTCTCGATGTCTTCGCTGGAGTCGGCGGACTCGCGCTCGGATTTGAGCAGGCCGGTTTCGACGTCGTGGCCGCACTGGAAATCGACCCCGTCCACGCCGCCACGCACGCGTTCAACTTCCCCGGGTGCCGGACGTTGTGCGCCGATGCGACTCGCACATCCGGTGCAGACGTCGAGCGGCAAGTCTCTCTGCCCATCGACGTCGTCGTCGGCGGCGCCCCTTGCCAAGGGTTCTCCATGATAGGCAAGCGTGCGCTCGACGACCCGAGGAACCAGCTGGTCAAGCACTTCGTGCGCCTAGTCGTCGAGTTGGAGCCTTCGGTGTTCGTACTGGAAAACGTCCGGGGTCTCACCCTCGGCAAACACCGTCAGCTTCTCGAAGAAGTCACCGCCGAGTTCGAGGGCGCAGGCTATTCGGTCGCGATCCCGTGGCAGGTACTGAACGCCCGCGACTATGGCGTACCGCAGGACCGACAGCGCCTCTTCCTGCTCGGCGCCAAGGGCGTGACGACGCCGAACTACCCGGCCCCCGCAATCCTCTCACGCGGGCCGACCTGTCAGGATGCCCTCGACGACCTCCCGAACGCTGAAGACTTCGACGAGTTGAGGGAGACTGACTCCGCAGATGTCGAGCCAAGCGCGGACGGTCTCAGCGCGTATGCGAGAGAGATGCGTTGCATCAGCAACGACGCATGGCACTACGGCTATGTGAGGGATTGGAACCCGCGGCTGTTGACCGCAAGCCTGCGAACGGAACACACCGACGTCTCGCGCCGCCGGTTCCGGGACGCGCGCCCTGGAACCGTCGAACCCATCTCCCGATTCTACAAGCTCGCCCCCCATGGAGTTTCGAACACGTTGCGCGCCGGCACCGACTCGGCACGAGGCGCCTTCACCAGCCCCCGGCCGATCCACTATCGCCACGACCGTTGCGTAACGGTCCGCGAGATGGCGCGCCTGCACGGGTTCCCCGATTGGTTCAGGTTCCACGTTACCAAGTGGCACGGTGCGCGGCAGATCGGCAACTCCGTACCTCCGCCGCTCGCCAGGGCAGTCGCCGAGTCGGTGCGCGAAGCGCTCGGTTTCAGACCTTCTCTCGCGCCAGACTCTATCCGGCTTGGCTCGCCCGACCTCCTTCGTCTAGGAATGACCGACGCCGCCGCCCACTGGGGTGTCGACGTTCCAATCGGCAAGCGCGACCGCAAGAGCGGAGCGAAGAAACGCAAGCAGCGAGACATCGAGCTAGAGATGGCCGGCGCCAGCCTCGGCCCATGAGCTATAGCGCCATAGTCGAGCGTGTCTTTCTCGACCGATACCGGCCCGGGGACGTTGAGGTCGAATTCGTGAGGGAAGACCTGATCGCTGCCGCGGCGGAACTCGACGTTTCCGTTCCCAAGAACCTTGGGGACGTTCTGTACGCGTTCCGTTACCGTCGTCCCCTGCCCAAGACGGTCCTTGAGACCGCGCCTGACGGAAGCGAGTGGGTTATTCGAGGCGCCGGCCAAGCCGCCTACGTATTCCGCCTCGTGACCGTCAACCGCGTAGTCCCAAATCCGTCGCTCATGACGATCAAGATTCCCGATGCGACCCCGGAGATCGTGTCGGCTCATGCCATGTCCGACGAACAGGCGCTCCTGGCGAAAATCCGCTACAACCGGCTGCTCGACGTCTTCCTCGGCGTGTCCGCGTATTCGCTGCAGAACCACTTGCGGACGACCGTCGACGGAATCGGCCAGATCGAGGTGGACGAGATCTACGTCGCAGTGGACAGCAGCGGCAGACAGTTCGTGCTCCCCGTCCAGGCAAAGGGCGGCAGCGACCAGTTGTCCGTCGTCCAATCCGAGCAGGACTTGCTGTGGTGCCGTGAGCGCCTACCGGACCTGCTCTGCCGTCCGATCCTCACGCAGTTCGCGGAAGACCAATTGATCGCCATGTTCGAGGTCACCATGGACGACGAGGAGATCAGGGTGGTGCAGGAGAGGCACTACAGACTCGTGCCCGCATCCGAAGTCACGACGGAAGATCTGCTGAGGTACCGCAACTCCTCATAGGCAGCTCCTCATAACAAGGACGCTCGTGCAGCGGCATGGGCGTCTTCGCATCTCGCCGACAGCCGCGTCACCGTCGGGACGTGTCGACGGTACGCAACTTCCGAGCCGGCCTCTCCAACTACACGGCCGACGCCCGCGTGACGGCACCGCCACATCCCCTTGGCAGCCTCCTCAGCGCGAATAGCGCATCGACATGCCCCACGTCCTCGGCGCCGCGTAGTTCGACAGCGTACCCCCGGTGGTGGCGTTGGGCGTGTGCATCAGCGCGTACTCCTCGTCGCCGATGTTGTCCACGAACGCCATCACCCGCACGCCATCGGCCGCGCCCTCCCGGACTCCACATGACCCGGGCACTCGTGAGGCCGAAGCCGTCCTGCCGGGCGAAGTCGTTGTTGAAGACGGTGTGGTAGTGCTCTCCGGTGTGCGCGTACTCGCCCCGCACCGTGACCACTCCGCCCCGCGTCAGTGGGAAGTCCAGCTCCGCGGCGAGCGTCGCCTTGACGTCGGGCGCCCGCAGGAGGTCGTTCCCCTTGAGCTGCTGCTGGCAACCCAGGCCGGTGGCGTCGCAGTCCATCCCGATGTGCGGATTGAGCGGATCCGTGGACAGGAAGTCCTCGAACGTCGCGTTCAGCAGCGAGAGGGAGCCTTCCAACCGGAAGCGGTCGGTCGCGAGCCACAGCAGTTCGGCCTCGAAACCGTAGGTCGTCGCGTCCGTCGCGTTTTCCGCGACCGAGGCGTTGTTCACGAAGAGCCGCGCCTGGAAGTCCGTGTAGTCGTAGTAGAACGCCGTCAGGTTGAGCTGCATGGTGTTGTTGAGGAAGCGCGATTTGCTGCCGACTTCCAGCGCGATGAGGTTCTCCGGGTCGAACCCGTTGCCGCATGTGCCGCCGTTGAACCCGCCGGACTTGAACCCGGTGGAGACGGAGCCGTACACCATCGTGTCGACCGACAGGTCGTAGTCGAGGCCGACCTTGCCCGTTACCTCGCTCCACTCGTCTTCCAGGTTGAGTCCCATGCAGAAGTCCCCGCCGAGGTTGTTCACCACGGTCTGGGTGTAATCCTTGGTGTCGTCCGTCCAGCGGATGCCCGCCGTGCCCCGCAGCCGGTCGGAGAAGCTGTACGTGGTCTGCCCGTACGCCGCCCTGGAGGTCGTGTCCTGGAAGATGTTGAACTGCAGGAATGGCACGCCCGTGACCGTGCCATCGATCTTGGTCCCGAATGCCGCCAGCGATCCCGGCGGCAGCGGACCGCCCAAGCCCCCGAACAGTCCGAAAATGGCCTCAAAGGTCGCCTGGAACGCGGGCAGTTCGTAGTCCCAGAGCTCCTCGATCTCCGACGTGTAGTAGTAAACGCCGCCGATCCAGTCCCAGCGCTCCGTGGCGCCGGTGAGCGTGAACTCCTGCGACCACTCGATGTTGTCCTGGTAGCAGCCCATCGTCAGGGAGTCGATGTCGGAGCCGTCGATGCTCTGCATCGGGCACGCCTGGTCGACCTCGAACCAGGCGGTGGTGGACTTGAGTTCCACGGACTCGTTGGCGTCCCACGACACGACGGCCGACAGGCCCTGCGACTCCTTCACCGAGCCGTAGCCGCCGCTCGAATACGGGTTGCGCGGATCGCTGCTCCACATGCCGGCTGGACTGAGACTCAGTCCGAGCGCTTCGGCACAGGTGATGGGACCGCAGACGGTCCCCGGCACGCTCAGGATGGCGCCCGGGTTGCCGGTGCTGAGCAGGAGGGGCGGCACCGGGTGGTCGTCCGTCACGACCCAGGTCGGACCGGTCACTTCGCTGTCCAGATATTCGCCGCGCAGCACGATCTCCACGCGGTCGCTCGGATTGATGACCGCCGCGATCTTGGCCATCGTCGCCGTCGAAGCGTCCTCCTCGCGACCGAGCAGCCGGTTCCTCGCCTAGCCGTCGCGCTCGTCGTGCGCGACGGCGGCGCGCACCGTAAACGTGCCCGGAGAGATGGGGGCGTCGCCGGAGATGTCGACGCGCGTGCGGCCGTAGTCGCCGTAGAGCGCGTGCGCGCTGAACGCGGGCTCTTCCCCCGGCAGCCGCGTCACGACGTTCACCCCGCCGCCGCTCGCGTTGCGTCCGAAGAGCGTGCCCTGCGGTCCCCGCAGCACCTCGATACGCTCCAGGTCGAAGAGGAGCGCGGCCGACGACACCAGCCCGCCGCGGTAGACGCCGTCGGTGTGCATGGCCACGCCCGGCTCGGCGCTCATCTCCGAAATGTCGACGCCGACGCCCCGCATGGTCATCTGCGCCATGTCCGCGAGCTCGTTGAACATCAGCGCGGGCACCGCGAACTGCAACTGCTGGAAGCGGTCGAGACCCCGCGTCTCGATGGTCTCCCGCGATACCGCCGACACCGCGATCGGCGTCTCCTGCAGGGAGGACTCCCGTTTCTCCGCGGTGACCACGATCTCCTCGATCTCGGCCGCCCACGTCGCGGCAGGGACCGCCCACGCCACCAGAAACGCAGCGCACAGGGCACTCACACTGCACGCCGCACGCCAGACCATACGCAACATGACGCTCCCCATCGCTCTGGTTCCTGATTACTTGCGCTACGGGAAACGAGGTCTACGCGATCGCGAAGGCGGGAGGTACCGGGCGAGCCGGCGGAGTCCTACGGGTTCCCCTCGTCCCGGGCGACGCTCACCACGCCCGTCCCGACGAAATCCTCGACCTCGGACGCTGTATACCCAAGCTCGGCGAGGATCTCCGCCGTGTGCTCTCCGAGCAACGGCGCGCCGTGGCGGATCTGCATGGGGGCGCCTTCGAACACGGCCGCGTTGCGGGCCTGGCGGAGGCGGCCGGCGTGGGCGTGTTCGCTCTCGACGAGGATGCCGCTCGCCCGCACCTGGGGATGCTCCACGGCCTGACTCCGCGTCAGGACCGGCGCACACGGAACGCCCTCGTCGTCGAGGGCGTCGAGCCACTCGTCGGCCGACCGGGTGAGCAGGACCTCCTGGATGAGCGCCAGCCGCTCGTCCGCGTTCCGGTGGCGGGCGCCGGCGCTCCGGAAGCGCGGGTCCGTGATCAGGTCTTCTCGCCCGGCAGCGCGGCAGAAACCCGCCCATTGGTCGTTCGTCATGGTCGAGATGGTGACGTAGCCGGTCTTCGTCTCGTAGATCAGGTCGATGATCGTGGCGGCGGCCTGGGCCGAGACCTCCCGGTCGAGGAACGTCTGCTCCCCCATGTCGGAGGACCACATGAAGGCGACCACCGAGTCGAGCATAGACAGGCGGATGTGCTGCCCTTCGCCCGTCCGTTCCCGGGCGACCAACGCACTCGAAATCGCCTGGGCGGCGGTCATCCCCGTCAGCTTGTCCGGCAGGATGGTGCGGATGAGCTTCGGACGGGCGTCGTCGGAGCCCGCCTGCACGGTCGTCAGGCCCGAGAGCGCCTGGATGAGCGGGTCGTAGACCGGCTTGTGTGCGAACGGACCGGACTCGCCGAAGCCGCTCATGGAGACGTAGACGATCTTTCCGTGCACCGCCCTGAGCGCCGGCTCGTCGAGGCCGAGCCGGGTCATCACGCCCGGCCGGTAGTTCTGCACGAAGACGTCCGCCGTGGCGGCGAGCCGTAGCAGGATCTCGCGGCCCGCCTCGGTCGTCGCATCTACCGACAGCGAGCGCTTGTTGCGGTTGTTGTTCAGGAACACCGAGTTGAGCTGGGACGCCCCCTCTCCCGCGCCCCGCGCGAAATCGCGCCGGCGGGGACCTTCGATCTTGATGACGTCCGCGCCCTGGTCGGCGAGGATCATGGCGGCGTAGGGACCCGCCACGACGTTGGTGAAGTCGATGACGCGGACACCGTCTAGCGGGCCAGTGCGCCCTTCCTTGGCGGCCATGGGCGACTCAACCCGCGGCCGCTTCGTGGCGCTCGCCCCGGCGGGCGTGCCCCTGGCGAGGGGTACCGATGGCGCCCTGTTCGCGCAGGCCCGCGAGAGCCGCCGCATCGAGCCCGAGATCCTCCGCCAGCACCTCGTCCGTGTGCTCGCCCAGGAGCGGCGCCGCCTCGATCGGCACGCTGCTCCGCGACATGCGCGCCGGCCAGCCGAGGACCCGGACCTGGCCGTGTTCCGGGTGGTCGAGTTCGTGCACGAAGCCGCGCTCGACCAGGTGCGGATCGGAGAACAGCTCGTGGGTCTCGTACACCTGGCTCGCACAGACGCCGGCCTCCGCGAACGCCTCCATCGCCTCCCGCTTGGTGTGCGCGAGCGTCCACTCCGCGATCTCGTCGATCAGCGCCTCCCGGTGCTCCCGGCGGCTGTCCGCCGTCGCGAACCGCGGATCCTCGAGCAGGCCGGGCTTGCCGATCACGCGGCACACGGCCGTCCACATGCGCGGGTTCACCGCCATCAGGAAGACGTAGTCGTTGAGTCCGCCCGGCGCGCAGGGATAGAGCGCCACGAACGCGTTGTCGCTCTCGCCCAGGCGCGGCGTCGGGACGTTGCCGAAGTTCGAGTAGGAGATGGCCGTGCGCATGTAGTACGTCATCGCTTCCTGCATGGAGAGCTCGATGAGCTGGCCCTCGCCGGTACGCAGCTTCTGCGCCCAGGCCGCCGAGATGGCAAGCGCGGCCTGCATGCCGGTGCCCGCATCGCCCATCGTCACGCCGGGCCGCAGCGGTGGTCCGTTCTGGTAGCCCGTGACCGAGAACGCCCCGGCCGCGGCCTGCGCGACCATGTCCATGCACTTGTAGTGCGCGTACGGCCCGCTCGTCCCGAACCCCTTGATGCGGGCGTAGATGATGTCCGGCTTGATCCCGCGCATCACGTCGTAGCCGATGTCGAGCTTCTCCACCACCCCCGGGCCGTAGTTCTCCACGAAGACGTCGTAGTGCGGGACCATCGCGAGCAGCAGTTCGCGCCCGGCCGCGTTGCCGAGGTCGATGGTGACGCTGCGCTTGTTGCTGTTCCAGTTGACGAAGTACTCGGAGTCGGTAGCACTGCCCCAGAGACGCCGTCCCGGATCGCCCACGTCCGGCTGCTCAACCTTCACCACCTTGGCCCCAAGGAAGGCGAGAGACTGCGTGCAGCACGTGCCCGCCTCCCACTGGGTCATGTCGAGAATACGGAGTCCGTCGAGCGCGGCCATGGTGTGCGTACTCCCTGAACGTCCCGTGGGATTGTCCGCTTTCTCCGGGTGCGCGTCATCTTTGTGCACGCGCGGGCTCCGCACATCACGTGCCGAGGCGGTACCGGACCTTGACGACGAGCTGTTCGGCAATGGGTTCGTCCAGGGCGGTCGAGAACAGCCCGGCGAAGCCCTCGCCCACGGCGCTCGGCAGGCTGGCGTGCCGGGTGTAGACGACGAACAGGTCGGACATCGGGGCGAGTTCCCAACGGTAGCGCACCTGTAGCGCGAGCTCCGAGATGGTGAACGCGTCGTCGGTGTCCGCCCCGTCAGTCGTGGGGATCAGGGCGCCCGCCCCTCCGGGCAGACGGAACCAGACCGTATCCCTCGCGTGCACTCCCACCCACTGGAAAGCCACGCGGAACTGCTGCCGCGCGCTGGGGAAGTAGTCGAAGTTCCACCGCGGAATCCACTGCTCCGCCTCGAAGGACGTCATGCGGTCGTCGCCCCGGTACAGCAGCCAGCCGTCGCGCGTCACGTAGTCGAGCCCCGCCTCGAAGGTCAGGCGGTCCGTCGGACGCCACGTGAGCTCCGCCTGGTACGTGGCCTTGCCCCCCTCGAGGGGTTCGTCCTCCCAGCCGAAGCCCAGCTCGTAGGAGAAGCGCCGGGAGCTGTCGGACTCATAGGAGCCATACAGGTCCCATCGGTCCCTGGTCTCGAAGGTCCCCGCTCCAAAGGCGCCCCGGTCGTCGAGTCCGGCGGCATCGAAGCCGCCCCGCAGCCGGACTTCCGACTGGTTGTGCAGGCGGTAGCTCTGGTAGATACCGACTCTGGACGCCACGCGTTCGCCCGCCGCGTTGTGTCCCCAGTCCAGGCCAACGCTCGACCACCTGTCACGGACCCAGCCGAGGTCCGAGCGCTGCGTCCGCAGGCGGTACTGGTACCGGGTCAGGTCGTTGCGGTACAGGTACCCCATGTCGTTCAGTTCGAGGTCCGGGTCGAAATGGTCGACGGAGACCTGGTGGGACAACCCCTGTCGCGGAGCCCAGACGAGGTCGACGAAACCGCCGTGGCCGCGCGTGTCCTCCACGTCCGAAGACACCAGCTGCGCGTCCGCCCGCCAGCTTCCGTCGGCGTTCTGGAAGTGCCCGTCCAACGCCTGCACGTGCGCTTCGCCGTGAAGCCGGTCCGCGTGGGTCGACATCCAGCCGAGCGCCCGGTACGGACCCTCGGTGCGCTCGTAGAGCACCCGCACCGCCTCGAAGTCCCGGCCGTCCTGCCGGAGGCGCTCGCTACGCCCGGCGGCGTCGGTGGCCGTAAACGCCGTCTCGTCCTCCATCGCCGCGAGAACTCCCCAGCGCAGGCCTCCGCGCTGCCCCGTCATTTTCGCCGCGCCAAGCAGTTCCGTCGGCCGGGCGAATGCCGCGTCCTCGGCCGTGTGTCCGTCCGCGAGCCGGGGCCGTTCGGGGGGCGCGCCGATACGCCGCGTGTGCAGGAGGAGGAACGGGGGGGAGGAGCTGCGCCTGAAGGTGCTCGCCCGCGGCGAGGTGACGAAAATCTCCTGGTCCTCCTGGAAGAACAGCCGCTTCTCCGGGTAGAACGTCTCGAACGCCGACAGGTTGACGATCACGTCGTCCGCCTCGACGTTGCCGAAGTCGGGGTTCAGGGTGGCGGTCACCCGCAGGTCCGACGACGGACGCCAGCGCAGGTCCACCCCCACCTTGCCGGAGACGCTCTCCGCCAGGCGGTCATACGTGCTCGAGGCATATGGGACCACGGCGTACTCGTGGCGCGGATTCACGCCCTCGAGCACCAGCGGCTGGAAGTCCGAGATGAACTTCGGGCGTGACCACGGCAACGCGGGCCAGCCCCAGCGCTCGTCGAGGTACGCCACGGAGCGCTGGCCGAAGAAGCCCAGCCGGCGCTTGCCCTCGGTCCGGGGCATGTTGACGACGGCCCAGGGCACGAACAGCTCCGCGGACCACCCGGTGTCCGTGCGCGCCGTCGCGGCCCGCCACGCACCGTCCCAGGTAAAGCTGTATTCCCGCTCCGGCAGCAGCGTACCGTCCGACAGACTGCCGCCGAGGGCCACCTGGAACCAGAAGCCGTAACGTCCGTCCCCCGAGGTGTCGAGGTTCAAGGTGAAAGCGTCCCGGGTGAGGTAGCCCTGGTCCCGCGGACTCAGGCGCTCGACCAGGGTCTCCGGCGGCTGCTCCATGTCCGCGCCGATGTAGAGACCCTGGGCCGTGTAAAAGAACCGCACGGAGGTGCGGTGCGGCGGGGGTTGCATGGTGTCGGGCTGGACCACCCGGAACGAGGACGACGCGGGCACGGACTGCCAGATATCCTCGTCGAGGCGCCCGTCGACGGCAATGGACGTGTCGGGCGGTGCCTCGGTCAGGTGGAGGGGGAGTCCGCTGTCGCCACCCACGGCGGTGGCAAGAACCAGCGGCAACAGCAACGACACGTTTCGAGAGTCCCCCTTCCCCGTCCTTCGCCACGACCGTCGCGAAGAGGCCCGCCGCACGGCTGCGCGCGCCAAACGCCGCATTTTACCGCCGACACCGTGCTATCGCCAGACTCTGACGCGCTCTGTTCGCGCTCTGTCAGGGCGAATTCGTGCTCCACGGGAACCCGCGTGAGAACAGGATGTTAGGGCCTGTCCCGCTGTCCAATGAGAAAGTGAGGGTGAAATCGACCGAACCGTGACGCGGTCGGATCTCGGATGCCCTCGATGGCGATGGGGCGATGTTCGGGCCGTGTCCGGCACGGGTCAAGTGTCGCGGGACCCCCCAGTTCGCTCCCGATGCGGCGGGGGAGAGAAGTGAAAAAGCCGGTCGGTGACGACCGGAAGTACCCTTCCGGTCGTCGTCAACCTTTTCGACTCGGGCACCGCCGTGTCACCCTGTACCTTCCGCATGAGCCTGGGCGGTATGGAAGGCCGCCGGGAGCAACCAGTGTCCGAAGGGCCGGAACGAAGTGGAGGAGCCGCGCAGCGGCTTGACGCGGCGAGGGCCGTGGCGTTCCCGGCGCGCAGGGTCTGCGATCCGGTCATGCGGCCTCTCCCAGGGTGCCCCGGTAGACGTCACCGGGCGTGCGGCCGTGCAGCGACGAATGTGGACGGAGTTCGTTGTAGAAGGCGAACCAGGATGCGATGAGACGCTCGGCGTCGGTGCCGTCGGCCAGCTCGTGCAGGTACACCGCCTCGTACTTCAGCGAACGCCACAGCCGCTCGATGAAGATGTTGTCGAGATAGCGGCCGCGGCCGTCCATGGAACAGCGCGCGCCGCAGGCGCGCACCTTGTCGGTGAACGCGACGCTGGTGAACTGGGCACCCTGGTCCGTGTTGAAGATGTCGGGGACGCCGAAGCGTAGCGCGGCGTCCAGCGCCTCGACGCAGAAGGCGCTGTCCATGGTGTTCGACAGGCGCCACGACAGGACGTGGCGGCTGGCCCAGTCCATCACGGCCACCAGGTAGAAAAACCCCTGCGAAACAGGGATGTGGGTGATGTCCGCGCACCACACCTGGTCCGGTCGGTCGATCACCAGGTCGCGCAGCAGGTAGGGATACACGCGGTGAGTGCGCTGTGGCGATGGCGCGTGGGCGGCCAGGTGCGCGGGGTTTTTCTGTGGGTGGCTTGCGGTGCGAGGGGAGGTGAAGCGGCTAGGCCGCTTCGACCATCTGGTCGAAGGTCTCCCGGTCGATGACGTCGTGGTTGACGAGTGTGGTCTGGATCATGCGCTCGGAGACATGGAAGTGGCGGGCGGCGGCGTGGATGTCGTCGTCGGTCGGGTCCTCGTTGGGGATGTATGCGCGTAGGTCATCGAACGGGCATAGGAACTCCTGCGCGAAAGCTCGTTGAAACTTCTGACGACCGGACTTGGCGGCGGAAAGGGGCCCGAGGGGGTCGTTGCCTGACCAGATGATGTCGCCGAGACTGCGGCAGAGTTCGAAACGCCGGCTGTGGGCCCAGCGGGACCGCAGCGCGAGTCTGTTGGCGTTGCCAGACGCATTGCGTAGGCGAAGTCCGTAGGGCACGGAGGGCGGCCAAACGCGTTGCGTTGCAAGGCGGTCTATGCTGATCCCCAAAAGCTCGCTGAGGCCCGGGTTCCGGATGGGTCCGGGTGGGACGCGTAGGTGCTGCCGGAGTTGGCTAGCGGCACGAACGGCCAATTGCCACGGTGGGCGGTGTCGGTGGCCGAGCTCGATGCGGGCGATGGTGGCTGGAGTGCGAAGGACTACCTTGGACGCCTCTGCGGCGCGCAAAGTGTCCTGGAACACGTTGAGCGATCGTCCGCCTTGTTGGGCGAGAGCCGCTTCCTCGACGCTGTCGGTGCCGAAACGCTCACTCATGGTTTCATAGTCGGTTACGAGGGCTTCGGGGGCGTCGTCCGGGTCGAAGCCGAGCATGGCTTCGATGCGTCGCCAGCGACTGGCGTCGGGGTCTGCGCGCTCGGCGCGGAGGTCGCGGAACTCTTGGTCGAGGCCGTCACAGTCGGTCCCCGTGTCTTGGCGGACGTGGTCGATGAAGGTGTCGATCGCTCGCTCGGCGATGGACGAAGGGACGTATTCGAGACCGGGATCTGCGTCGAAGCGGAGGGCGCGCTGGAGGTTGTGCGCGTCGGCGTGGACCATGACCGCCGTGCGGGACCCTTCCCCCCACAGCGATACGTTCGGCCAGGGGTAGCCGGCGCCGACGGACGGGAGGTGGTGCGCGATGCGCCAATGGGCGGGGAAATCGCGCTGGGGCGGTGGGGGCTCGCAACGGATGCGCCACCAGTTGTCAAGAAACCAGAACGCGAGGGGTAGTGGGGGTGCCTCGAGGCAGCGGTCGGGTTCGTCGCTGCCTCGACGGACCAGGCGCGTAAGCCAGGCGTCGCCGAGGCGGATCGCTAGGCGCCGCGTGGTCGCGTCGCGAGCGTCCGGTCGCGGCTCAATGAGGATCTGGAATCGATCGGTCACCGGAAGTCGTACCGGAGTCGGCAGGCGGTGGCAGCGGCGCGGTCGGCGGGGGTCCCGCGGGCATCCGCCCAGTCTGTGAAGCGGTCGTACACAAGGCGCCCGATGGACTCCTCGGGGAGGATCGGGTAGCCGTGGAACAGGGCGGTTGCACGGTTCGTCTCCCGGGCTTCGAAGATCCAACCGTCGTCGGCTATCGTCCAGAGGAGACGGGCCGTGTGGCCGATCAGCCCGGCGCGTATGCCCCGTTGGACCAATGCCGGGATGTCGGCCATTTGGTCGGGCTGGAAGTCGGCTTCGTCGCACAAGGTGGCGTCGTCGCGGGCGCCATGGAAGGGCTCCAGGCCGAACAGATGCGGGTGCAGTTTGTGCTTGGAGCTGCCCTCGTAGTGGACGGTGTCAAGCATCCGCTCGATGAGGTCGTCGGTTGGGACGGGCATGAGACGCCGCTTCTCGTTGTGAGAGCGACGGCGATGCGAGCGGCGGTGGTCGGGGCGCGGCAACTACGGATCCCTATCTCGTTGTGGGTCGTGGGACTCGGCAGTGTGCTAAACGCGGAGGAGGGGTGCAAGTCGGTGAGGTGTGAATGTCAAAGCAATTTAGAGATGTCCCCTTTTCTCCAATTTAGAAATGTCCCCTCCCGGTGAGCGGTCTTCCGAGGATCCTCGACGGCGGTCCGGGTGGCACAGTGAGGGGCTGTCCGGTCGGTGCCGGCGAGGTCGAAGGAGGTGTCGAACGGCGCGGCGTCAGCCGGCGGCCACCCCGTCCGCCTCCGGCTTGAACGGACGACGCCAGGGGTGGTCCGGCGGCGGCTTCCAGGCCGCCCGCGAACGCTGCTCCGCCTTCGCGCGGTCCACCCGCTGCCGCACGCTCTTCCCGTCCTCCACCGGCGACGGATCCTCGCCCTCGCCGAGCAGCCGCACGGGAAGCTCCCGGCCGCCGCGCAGCACCGTCACCGCGCCGCCGAAGCCCTTGCACACGGTCACCGCCGCGCCGCGCACCCGGTAACCCTTGCCTTGGCCGGTCACCTGGTAGGTGCGCCCCTCGAAGCTGATCGACAGGTTCCGCGTGATCTTGCGGGCGTGCTGCCCGCACAGGATGAGGTCCGGCTCGCGTCCGTCGTGCAGCACCGCCCGGTGCGCGTCCGCCGGGTTGCGCGGCGCCACGCCGAACCGCCGGTTGTAGTCCGCCATGAACGCCGGCAGGTAGGCGTTGCCCGCCGCCATGCCGCAGGTCCCGCGCAGCCGCATCTCCTTCGCCAGACGATCCTGCAGCGTCCGGTTCGCCCGCTCCACCCGGCCCTTGGCCGGCGGGCCGCCGGCGTGGATCGACTCGACGTCCAGCGTGCGCAGCGCCCGGGCGAACTGCGTCGGCTCGCCCTCGCGGTCCCGCCGGTTCACCCGGAACACGCTGTGGCGGTCCGAGTAGTACGCCACCGGCCGGCCGTGCGACTCGAGGTGCGCGCGCGTCGTCCGCATGTACGCCTCCGTCGTCTCCGCGGCGAAGAACCCCGTCGCCAGCAGCCGCGACGTCGCGTCGTCCACATACACGATCAGCGTGCACGAAGGCCCCCGGCCCTCGAACCAGTCGTGCGGCGAGCCGTCGATCTGCACCAGGTCCCCCAGGCAATCCCGGCGCGGCCGGATCGGATGCGCCGCCATCTCGCGCCGCGCCTTCGGCTCCCACAGCCCGGCCTCGATCATCCAGCCGCGCAGCGTCTCCGCCGACAGCCGGTGGCCGTGCTCGTCGGCCAGCTTCTCGCACGCGGACGAGGGACCGAAGTCCCGATACCGCTCGCGCACCAGATCCAGCACCGCCCGGCGGAACGTCTCGTCGAATGCGCGGTTCGACCGCCTGCCGCGCCGACCCGACGCCAGACCCGCCGCCCCGCGTTCGCGGTAGCGGCGCACCAGCCGCTTCACCTACCGAACGCCCACACCCGGGCGCCGCGCCGCCTCGAACTGCGGCGGCCGTCTCTCTCGCCGCCGAGGACGGGGGAGTGGTCCATCAGGCGGTGTCGGCGTCGAGTCGCCGGACTGGAATGAGGTCGTCAGGCCGATCGTCAATGGGCTCGAAGAGGCCGGCGTCCTCTACTGCGGCGTCGGGTTCGGGGAGCATGTGGTCGGGCGTGAGCTCGGGGAACACATGGGCAATGTCAGTGACTTTCGCGGCCTTCGTGTCGATGGCATGGAACCGTGCGACCTCGCGCATTGGAGGACTCAGGGATGGGTCGGAGACCAGCCTGAGGCCCGCCCGTCGGCGCCGACGACGACACCAAGCGCACCAACGAGATCGGCACCGTCGTCCCCATGCTCGAAGACCTCGGCCTCGACTTCGCCGGCCGCACCTTCACCGCCGACGCCCCGCTCACCCAACGCAAGCTCGCCGCCTTCCCGCGCGCCCGCGGCACCCACTTCGTGTTCACCGCCAAGGGCAACCAGCCAACCCTCCTCGACGACCTCCGCACGTTCTTCGACAACCGCGCCGAACCCGACTTCCGCGAGCCCACAACCCTCCAACACGGCCGCCTCGAAAGCCGAGCCATCCGGACCACCTCCCGCCTCAACGGCTACCTGAACTTCCCGCATGTCGGCCAGGCCTTCCTCGTCGAACGCACCGCCACCGAGAAAAAATCCGGCAAGACCTCCGTCGAACACGCCCTCGGCATCACCAGCCATCGCCCCGACACCGCCGATCCTCGACAACGCCTTCGACGAGGGTCGCCTGCGCATCCGAACCGGACACGGACCCGTCAACACCACCCGCCTGCGCCGCTTCGCCATCGGCGTCATCCGCTCCCACTCCAACACCTGCGTCGCCGCCGCCAGGCGCCGACTCGACCGCAACCCCAGGCGCGTCTTCGACTACCTGCGAATGACAGAAAACGCCCGTGGACACCCCAACAGCACGCCCCGAGGGCCTAGAACAAATCAGCCGTGCGCGCTCTGTCATCAGATCCGCGCGGGCCCTCTGGAAGAATCCTGCCATGCTGGTGCTGTCCTCCGGCTATTGCCGCCGGTAGCGCCGGAACTCGTTGTCCGTGAGGGCGGCGTAGATGTCGATGAACTCGAGGTGCTTGGCGCGCTTGTCGCCATCCGGCTCCAGCGTCAGCAGGCCGCGCACCGCCTGGGCGTACACCTCGACGCGCCGGTCGGCCGGGATGCGCATGTTCGGCAGGTTCACCCTCGCCACCGGGTTGTCGCTGCAAGTCCTGTGCGAGATTCGCGCGCGATGTGTGCGGCGATGACGCACCATGGGTGTGGCGCCGAGACAACAGCCCTGGGCGCCTACGGCATCACCATGGGTGACCGCCGGCCCTGAAACCGTCCTCGCCGCCGTCGGAACCGGCCCCATGCAGGGCTCGTCTTCCAGCTTGAAGGCCGGCCTACTCGGGCAGCGGGCCGCCGTTCGGACCCCGGTCAGCGGCCGAAGAAACCGGCGACCCGGGCGTCCTCCACCGGCGGCGTCAGGCGCGCCAGCGCGACGTACACCAGCGTCGATGCGGCAAGCGCCGGAAACACCTCGTGCAGGTGTGCCTGCCAACCGAGCAGCAGCCACCCCACGAGCACCGCAATCCCTGTCCCGAAGGCCGCCAACGCCGCGGTCTCGCTGCCCCGGGACCAATGCAGGGCGACGACGACGGTCGGAATGAAGCACACCGCATAGAGACTGCCGGAGAAGATGGTGATCTCGACGATACCGCCCGGCGGGTTCAGCGCCACCGCGGCCGCCACGACAGCGAACCCGATGACGCCCCAGCGCGTCCACGCGATCGCCGCGCGTTCCGGAAGTGGTCCGAGCTCCATGCGGATGTCGCGTACCACCACGGAGGCGGCGACCAGGAGCACGCTGTCGAGGGAGGACATCGCCGCGGCGATGATGGCGACCACCAGGAAGTCTCCCACGAGTGCGGGGAACACGGCGCGATCGGTGACCAGGAGCGGCACGACCACGTCGGTGTCGGTCACGCCGTCCAGCAGGAACCGTGCATAGAGCCCGACCGGCAACAGCGAGAACTGCACCACCAGGATGCCGATGCCGGCGATCCACATCCCCGTGCGGATGCTCCGCGCATCCCGCAGGCCGTAGAAGCGGGTCACCTGGCGCGGGTCCACCAGCAGCTTCAGCGAGCCGGCGAGCGCGATGCCTACCAGCACTACGAAGGGGATGGCCGCGTTGAGCTCCGTCAGGTAGGCGGTATCCGGCCGTGTCGCGAGTTCCCCGATGACCCCCATACCGCCGGCGGCGTGCGTCACGAAGCCGAAGAGCAGGAGCGCGCCGATCACCATCAGCACGCCCTGCAGGACATCGGTCCGCACCACCGACACGAAGCCCCCGAGGGACGTGTAGGACATCACGATGACGAGCGTGATGCCGACCGCGGCCGGATACGGCACGCCGAGGAACGCCTCGAAGAGGTTGCCCGCGCCCTTGAAGATCGCGATCAGGTACAGGAGGCTCGAGAACGCGATCACGAGCGCGGCGACGATCCGCACCCGGCGGCTCGCGAAGCGCACCGCGAGAAAGTCCGGCACGGTCACGGAATCCCACTCCGCCGTGAAGCGCCGCAGCCGGGGCTCCACCAGCCGCCACGAGACGAACGCCATGACCACCAGCAGCACGGCCATCGTCAGCCACGGCACGCCGTACTCGTAGCCTTTCCCCGCATGTCCGATGTAGCTGTTTGTGCTCGCGAAGGTCGCGTAGAAGGACACGCCGATCACGACGCCCCCCATCGACCGGCCGCCGACGTAGAAATCACGCATCGCCCGACCCCGCTGCATGCCGGCCCGCGCGTGCGCGACGAGGAAGGCCGTGTACGCGGCGAAGAGCGCCACGGCGAACCAGTGTTCCATCAGCCAGTTCAGCATTTGCCACCCCCTCTCGGGCGCGGGTATGCTCGATCCACGCAGGGCGGCTTCCCCAATCGATGCGCTACCTCGTGCAACTGCTCATCCCGGCGCTGATCCTCCTCGGCGTGATCTGGGTGATCTCGCGCAGCCGTCGTGGCGCCGCGCGGTCCGCCTCGGGCGAGGGCAACGAACTCCTTTCGACCCCCGCCTTCCTTCTCATCCTCGTGATCGGCGCGGCGCTCACCGTGGCGCTGCTGTTCGCGATGGGCGCCTGGACGGGGGTTCAAGCAGGCCCATGATCCGGCGCCTGCACGCGAACGCCGCGATGGCGGCCACCGTGCAGCCCGCCGCGATACCGAGGTAGACGGCCCGGATGCCGAACGGCTCCGCCAGCGCGCCGATCTGTCCCGACACCCAGATGCCCACGCCCCCGAAAAGCAGCCAGACCCCCATCATCGTGTTCGCCAGGCGCGCGGGCGCTTCCCGGCTCACGAAGGCCTGTCCGACCGGTATGACCGTCATCTGTCCGAAGGTGATGACCCAGTAGTAGGCCAGGGGCCAGAACAGGTGCGTCCTGGCGCCGGCATCGCCGTCCCCCGTCGGCAGGATCGCGACCATGATGACGAAGGCGGCCGCTGTAAGCAGCAGCCCCACGGCCATCTTGGCCGGCGGCTCGCGGCACACGCCCCTTTCGTCCAGTGCGTTCCAGACGGCGAGCATGATCGGCCCGATGACGATCACGAACAGGGCCTGCGCCGAGTGGATCCAGAGCGTCGGAATCTCGAACCCCGCGACGACCCTGTCGGTGCCGTGCTCGACGTGCAGGCTGAACGAACCGCCCCACTGCTCGAAGGCGGCGATGAAGGCGAAATAGGTGAGGCACAGGGCGCAGATCGCCGCGACCCGGCGCCGTTCCGGACGTGCGAGGGACCAGCCTCCAGCGCGCGCCGGCGCATTGGCGGCGGCGCGCCCGAAGGGAGCGGGTCGGACCCGCATGAGGAGTACCGCCGCGAGGACGATCACCAGGCCCGCCGAGGCGAGGCCCTCGACCCAGCCGATGCGGCTCGCGACCGTCCCGGAGACCAGGGCCCCGACGATGAACCCGAGCATCGCCGCCATGAACAGCAGCGTGTAGCCGGCTTCGCGCTTGCCCCGACCGCCTTCGTAGAGCGCGCCGACCATGGCGGCGAGCGTCGGGGACTCAAGGCCGAACCCCATGACGAAGGCCCCCAGTCCAACGTAGAACAGCAGGGACATGGTGCCGTAGGCAGCGGTGGCGGCGGCGCTGAGGGCCTCGGCGTCGGCCCCGCCCGCCACCTCGCGCGCCGCGGCCATGAGGCGGGCGATCTCCCCGTCTTCCAGGGCGAGCCGGCCGATCGGAACATCGGCGCCCAGGATCACTTCCCGCACGGGCGCGTCCTCGAGATGTCCGGCCACGGCGGGCACCACTCCCACCGCAACGAGCGCGAGCAGGCCCGCCGCCTGCAGCCACATCCCCAACACTACCGCGCGCCGCTGACCGAGGAACGTGTCCGCGATCCAGCCGCCCAGCAGTGGCGAACCGTGCACGAGCCCGGTGAACAGCCCATAGAGGCGGATCGCCTCGGCATCTGTCCATCCGTAGCCGTACTCCGCGGGGGGAGCGGTCATGATCAGCACCAGGTGTCCGATCAGCCCCGCGTACCCGGCGGCGTGCCACAGGGCGACGTGCGTCAGGGGGTAGATCTGACGTGGATGGTCAAGGAGACCCGGGGAGGCCCCTGGCATGGCCGGTGGCGGGCGGCCGCTCAGATACCGAGCGCCCGCACCACGAAACGCTGGAAGGCGTGCATCGCGCCTTCGCTGTTGCCGTCGTCCGGGTTGTGAATGATGCGGCCCTGGTCGTAGCCGAGGGACGCGAGACCCCGCTGCACCGACTCGCAGAGCGACTTGTCTTCCGCGCCGACGTCCCCCCAGTCCGGCCGCCACTCCTCCGTGTCAATCTCCTCGGGTAGCCGGTACACGTCCATCCGGCCAGCGCGCGTGAGGGCCGGGCCCTCCGGAACGACGAAGTTCATCGCGTGGATCGACTGTTTCTCACGGGTGCCCGAGTTCCAGAACACGAAACCGGGAAAGAGCGTCCAGAACATCTGCCGGTCGCCGTCGGAGCGGCGCGTTCCGCTCTTCTGCTTGGCCCAGAGGTCGTGCCCCGTGTAGGTCAGGTCGTCGAAGGTCAGATCCCGCAGGAAGCCCGGGTGCGCAGGCGGGCAGTGATAGCACTCGAGGAAGTTGTCCATGACGATCTTCCAGTTCGCCCGGATGGGGAAGTACTCGTCGTACCTCTGCTGCTCCTCCTCGGTCCGTGGCCGGGCCGGCGCCTTGACCAGCCGGTCGAACTGCGTCAGTTCCCGACGGACGTCGGCGACGAAGTCCTCCACCCGCGGACCGAGCGGCTCCGCGTTCGCGTCCAGGTTGAAGAGCACGAACTTGTCCGCCAGGACTTCCACCCGGACCGGCTTGAGGGAGAAGCAGCTCCGGTCGAAGTCCGCGGTGCGTTCCGTCGCCCGCGCGCGCTTCAGGCTGCCGTCGAGGTCGTAGACCCAGGCATGGTAGGGACACGTGATGGCCGCCACGTTGCCGCGGTCCTCGAGGAGCCGGTGCCCGCGGTGCTGGCACACGTTGTGGAAACCCTGGAGCGCGCCGTCGCGGCCCCGCATCACGATCACGCTCTGATCGAGGAGCTCCGCCGTGATGTAGTCGCCCGGGGCGCGCAGATCGCCCACCCAGCCGGCGTAAGCCCAGGTCCTGTAGAAAATCTCGTGCTTCTCCCGCTCGTACACGTCGGGGTCGAGATAGGCCCACGCCGGGAGATTTGGGGACCGGGCAGGATCGTCCGCGACCCCGGTGGAGGTCTTCAGCGCCTCGGTGTCCATGCGTCCCCTCGCCCGGCGTTCCGCCGCTTTGTCTATCGCCGCTCTCCGGGGGTTGTCAAGCGGAGCCGCGGTCAGGTCTTGTCCGGCAGCCCCTTGGAGATGTCTCCGCGACGGTTGATCAGCCGGTCCGGATCGGCATCGCGCGTGTTCTGCATGGCCCGGTCCACCATCTTGTCGTACTTGGGGTCGAGGCGTTCGAGCTTCGAGAGGTTCGACAGGTGCACGGAGGGCCGGGAGACGATGCGGCGGGTCCGTTCGCTGCCGCAGCGTTCGCAGGGACAGGGCGCGTGGGCGCGGGAAACCGGGGCCATCACGGAAGTCACCGCCCGGCAGTCGCTGCAGCGGTATTCGTAGATGGGCATGGCCCGTCCGGTGCCCTCAGGCGGCGAGTTCCGCCCCCTTGTCGATCAGGGCCTGGATGGAGAGGTGATAGCGTTCGAACTTCATCTTGTCGAGGACATTGCGGGAGCTGACGATCTCGCGGTCGGTGTCCAGGGACAGCAGCGACGGCCCCGTGCCCTTGCCGCGGCGCTTGAGGTAGTTCGTCCAGTCCCGCGCGGGCATGTCGATGACGAGTTCGACATCGCGCAGGTCGTCCTCTCCGATCTCCTCGATGGCCCCGACTTCGAACGCCTCCAGGGTCACCCGGCGGATCGTCTTGCCGGCCTTGAAGCCGATCACGACATCCGCGCTGCCGAGTTTCCGGTACGCGGGGTCGACGTTGAGCGCTTCTTTGGCGCCTTCCAGCCAGTCGAGTTGGGGCATCGTCAAGAGTTCCTCAGGAGAACGCCGTCTTCACGCGCGCGGACGCGTCGAAGTAGAACTGCAGCGTCTGGTTGTAGCGGAAGAAGAGGTCTTCCCGGTACTGGTCCCCGTGCCTGGACGTCGAGAGACCGTCGTCCCGGTCGAGGTCCAGGCTGTTCAGCGTGTGGTTCTCGGTCGCGTGGCCGTGGTGCCGGATGTCCTCGAGCATCTCCCGCCAGTCGACCCTCGGCATGTGCATGTAGAAGTCGACCTCGTCGAGGGCGGTCTCGTCCGCCTGCACGCCGCCCTTGCACTCGACGCCCTCGAAGGTCAGCACGAACACCTCCTCGATCTCGCTCTCGTCCTCGCCCGTGACGACGAGACCCGCCGTGCAGTTGCAGTAACCGCCGCCGGCGCCCTGGTAGCGCTCGTCGCCGTTGAAGACGTGCGCCACCGCGCCGAACCAGGCTTCCGAGGGAAACCGTGCCATCACGCGGCTTCCGGCAGAAAGCGCCGCATCTCCTCCGGAATCCGGTCCGGTGCCCGCGGCACGCGCAACCATTCGCAAGCGCCCTCGTAGCGCGCCATGAACTCGCGCATCATCGCCTCCCAGGTCGCCATGCCATGGGTGCGCGCCCCTTCCACGCCGCCGCCGAAGATGATCGCCAGCGCCTCGCGCAGCACCGGGTCGCGCAACTCGCGCGCGAAGAGACGGTCGCCGATGAAAAGCAGCGTCGCGAGCACCGTCGACTGGTCGTCGACGTGGGCGATGGAGTACTTCAGGTGGTCCAGGGCATACGCCATGTGCCGCGCGCGGTCCTGGATGACGTGCCCGTAGATGAATCGCTCGGCGTCGTTGTGCGCGAAGCGTTCGAGGTAGCGCAGGATCGTCATCGCGTACGTGCCGCGCAGCAGGAAGAGATACGTCACCGCTTCCGTCCAGCCGCCGCGGCTCTCGAGGATCATGCGGTTCACCTCGCCCGGCGACTCGAGGCCGAGACCACCGCCGTTATAGAGCGCACGCTTGCGGAACACCTCGTAGTGCCGTCCCGCGTCGAACGTCGCGGTCGCCAGGAACTGCTTGACCTCGTGGTAGCCGTAGGCCATCTGGTGCTGCCAGGAGGAGATCGTCTCGATGTCGACGTTCGCGTACTGCGAGAGTTCCGTGCACACTTGGCACACGGCCCGTTCGACATCGTCGGGGAGCGGCTCGATCATGTCCCAGGGCACGTCCGTCGCCGGCGCCCAGCGCCGCTGGATGGCTTCCTCGTAGAGGTCCGCCGCGCAGTCCGCCCAGATCGCCGCCTTCTCCCGGATGGCGTAGCCGACCGGGGGCATGCCCTTGCGCGCGATGGCGCCGCGCGGATTGCGCGTCTGGTCGTGCCACTCCGTCGGGATCTCGCCGTAGATGCCGACGTTCAGGCTGCCGAGCGTCAGGCCTTTCTTGCCCGGCTTCACGCGAACGCCCCACTGACGCGACTGGTTCATCCACTCGAAGGTCGGATCGGGCACCGGGGTCATGATGTTGGCGCCTTCCGTCGAGACGGTCTCGACCCGTCTCGTGGAGGACTTCGCCTGTGCGCGTTTTTTCTTTTGCGAGGGGTTCCCCCTCGCGCTCCCCGGCTGAGGGCTCTTTGCTTGCGAGGGGTTCCCCCTCGCGCTCCCCGGCTGAGGGCTCTTGGCCATCTCGAGCTACCCCCGTCTTGTGTCTCTACGCAATGAAAGGCGCCCGCCGGAACGGCGGGCGCGTGCTGACTCTTCGCTGGCCCGCGTCGCCTACGCGGCGATGTCGGCCAGGATCTCCGGGACCTGCGAGCGGCCGTTGTCGAAACGGTCGCCGAAGCCCGCGCTCCTGACGCGCTTGATGTACTCGGAAAGCTGACGCCGGCGGATGGCGATGAGCTTGTTCCGCCCTTCGTCGAAGTGCTTCTTGCCCCCGCCGAGCAGGATCGCCATGGACTCCGAGGTGGTCGGGAACTGGCCGGCCGGGTTCTGCGAGCCCGCGAGGATCCCGCGCTCCGCCTCGTCGAGGTAGCAGTGGATCTCCTCGTGGCGTTCCGGGGCGGTCTCGGCCATGTAGCGCATGTGCATGACGCCAAAGGCGACGTGGCGCGCCTCGTCCTGCGCGCATAGCCGGTAGATGGCCTTCTCGGCGTCGTTGTAGGCCATCAGCTCGCCCATGCGGAAGATGGTCAGCACGGCGCCTTCGCCGGAGATGTGCAGGCGCGACGACATCTCGGTGAAGTCCCGCGACAGGTCGATGCTGCCGACGACCCCGGCGGTGCCGCCGGTCGCCTTCATCAGGCCGCCGCCGTTCGCGAGGGCGCGCTTGCGGAAGACATCCATGTGCCGCGACTCGTCCATCACCTGGCAGAGGAGCACGTTGCGCGCCTCGAAGAAGTCCGGCGTCGTCTGCGCGATCCAGCGCGCCGGTACGTCGCCCGCCACGAACTCGACTTCCGTGAGGAAGGTGTCCATCGTGCACTGGGCCTGCTCGATGTCGTCCGGAAGCGGCTCGATCGTGTGCCAGGGGATGTCCGTCGCGGAACTCCACTGGCGCTGCAGGGCTTCCTCGTAGAGGAACGAGGCGTTGTCGAGCCAGATCTCGCTCTTGGTGCGCACGGCGTAGTTGCCGATGCGGTAGGAGCCCGGGCGCTCGGCCGCGCCTCTCGGACGTCCCGTCTGGTTGTCGCTCTCGACCGGCGGGTTGCCGTACTCGCCGAGCTGGATGTCGGCCAGGGTCAGGCCGTACTTGCTCTGCTCGGCCTTCGTGTCCCACGGTCCGTGCTGGTCCATCCAGCCGAGGTCGAGGTCGTGTCCGGTGTCGAGTTGCACCGCTTCGCTCATGAATCACTCTCCAAGGACAAGCGCCCTAAATCCGGGTTCGGGCTCGCGCGAGGTCGAGAACGACCCGTCAAGGCGGGTACTATACCCGGCGGTTCAGGATTCTCAACAGGCCGCGCGCGAACTCCCCGCGCCGGCCGACGCCGACGCGAAACAGCCACCGAACGATGGGCTTCGAGCTACACCCCAGGCTGACGAGAGACTGCGAGACGCTGTGCGAACTGCCGCTCTCGACGGCGCTGCTCGCCCGCGATCCCCGCTTCCACTGGGTGATCCTGGTACCGCGCATCGCCGGGCTGCGCGACCTGCACGATGTCCCGGCTGTGCATCGCACCGCGTTGTTCGAGGAGATCGAGACGGTCTCCGAAGCCCTCGGGCGCATCGTCGAGGCGGACAAGATCAACGTCGCGGCGCTCGGCAACCAGGTCGCGCAGCTTCACGTGCACGTCATCGCCCGCCGCAGGGACGACCCGGCATGGCCGGACCCCGTCTGGAGCGCACCGTCCGCCGACGCGCCGCTGGCGGGCGTCGAGCTTGTCGCGAGAGCGAAACGAATCAGGAAGGAGATGTCCGCATGAAGAAATGGCAATGCATGACCTGTGGTTTCATCTACGACGAGGCCGCCGGGTACGCCGACGACGGGATCGCCCCCGGAACGGCCTGGGACGATGTGCCCGAGGACTGGCTGTGCCCGGAGTGCGGTACGCCGAAGAGCGATTTCGAGATGATCGAGATCGGGTGACGTTTTTTCTTGCGAGGGGTGCCCCCTGCGCGGGCCGCCCTCGCGCTCCCCGGCTGAGGGCTCTGAGGACGGACGCCATGCGCGAAGAGATCGAACGCATCCTCGAGATGCAGGAACGCGGGGAACTGACCCGCGAGGAGGCGGCGGCACGAATCGAGGCGCTCGCCCGGGACGCGGCCGGCGCGCGTGAGCGGAGCCGTCCGTCGTTCGAGGACCTGGAACGCTCCATCGGCAACCTGGGCCGCGAGTTCGGCAACGTGCTCGCGCGCGCCTCGAAGGGCATCGGCGAGGCGCTGCGGCCCGAACCGTGGGTGAACGAAACCAACCCGGCGACGTTCTCGAAGGCCGAGCCGCCCGGCGGGGACGACTTCCGCTGCGAGGGCAACAGCCTCAACCTCGCCCGGGTCACCCGCATGCGGCTGTCGGAGTCGACCTTTGCCGACAACGAGTTGCACGCCGCCGGCATCGAGCGATTCGACTGCGACGGTTCGGTGTTCGCCCGCAACGCGCTGCGGGCGTCGTCGATCGAACGCTTCGAGATCGAGGACGGCACCGTCACGGACAACCAGTGCAACGCCACCCGCCTCGCCGCCTGGCGCCTGTCGTCCGCCAGCGTCGAACGATGCCGCCTGAACGCGACGCAGGCCACGGACATCGCGCTCTCCGGCAGCGCCATCCGGGAAGCCCGCTGGAACGCGGTCCAGTTGAGCGGCGTGACGCTCGACGACGACACGTCCCTGGACCGGCTGGCCCTGAACGGGGTCGCCGGCCGGGACTGGACGTTTCACGACACGAAGCTCACGGACTTGAGCGTCAGCGGACTGCGCGTCCTGGGGCTCGCCTGCCGGCACGCGCGCCTCGCGCACTGCACCCTGCGACACGGCGACTGGGTCCGCGGGATCGACCCCAGGGAGCGTTTCGCGTTGCGCAACGTGCGGATGGAGCACGCCGTCCTCGAACACTGCGAGTTCGTCGACTGCCGCCTCGACGACACGACGTTCGAGCACGTTGAGGCGTCGGGCCTCGTGTTCCGTGACGTCGACTTCAGCGGCATGACGGTGAAGTCGTCCGAAGAGCTCGCGGAGCTTGCCAGCACTGGCCGCGAGTCCGACTGACGGCCGGGGGTTCCGGCTCAGGGCCCGACCGAGGCTTCCCGGTCCGGCCCCAGCACCGCGGCCGGGACCGGCGCGTCCTCCCAGTCCTCGAACAGCGGACCGCGCCCGGCCTCTACGAGTTCGAGGCCGCGCGCTATGCCCTCGTCGATCAAGACCAGGAGCGGCACCTGCCGACCGCCCCGCAATGCGAGTTCGATGCGACCCTTCGAACGGTCGCCTTCGTCGTCGACGATGTTGTACTCGCATCGTTCCACACCGTCTTGGCCGACCGCATGTGCGGTACGCGTCATCGTGTAAAAGTGCCGGCCGTTGTTGAGCACCTGTTCCGCCTCGCAGCGCGCGTGCACCCATAGCGCGGACATCAGGTCCACGCCGGCCGGCGCGGCCCGCTCCGGACGCGGCTTGCCGTCCTTCAACTGGCGGAGGACACCGTCCGCCACCCGGATCGTCCGGTCCTTGCGCCGGTCCTTCTCGTGCAGCACGAGCGTTGCCGGGATCGCCCTGCCCTCCTCGATGTGCCCGGTAACGACGAAACGCGCGTTCCACGGCGCGAGGACGTCCCACATGCCGTGGGTGCGCATCCTCCCACGCACCCGGTAGCGCTCGCCGTCGGATTCGACCCGCACGTACGCGGAGCCTGCCTCCGTACCGCCGATGACGCCCCGATACTCAAGGTCGAGGGCTTGCGCCGGCAGTACGGCCGCGAACGCCAGCGGCAGGAGCGGAGTCAGACGTCCGGCCATGGCCCGCGGGTCACTCCGGGATGGGGATGTCGTTCACCTTCATGGGGACATCGTAGCCGCGCTGGACCGCGGGACGCCGCGCGATCTCGATGTACCAGCGCTTGAGGTTCGGAAAGTCCGCCCAGTCGATCCCCTGCCACTCGTACCGGGAGATCCAGGGCCAGGTCGCCATGTCGGCGATCGAGTACTCGTCGGCGAGGTACGCCCGCTCCGCAAGGCGGCGGTCCAGCACGCCGTAGAGCCGCTTTGCCTCTTGTGCGTACCGCTCCTCCGCGTAGGGGGCCTTGCCGACGTTGAAGCGCAGGAAGTGGTGCGCCTGCCCGAGCATCGGTCCCACGCCGCCCATCTGCAGCATGAGCCACTCGAGCGTCGTCCATCGGTCGGCCCCCCCGAACCGGCCCGTCTTGTCGACGAGGTAAAGCAGGATGGCGCCCGACTCCATCATCGACCGGCCCGTCTCGCGGTCCACGATGGCGGGGATCTTGTTGTTCGGACTGATCGCCAGGAACGAGGGCTCGAACTGCTCGTCCTTGCCGATGTGGACGGGATGGACCTCGTAGTCGAGTCCGAACTCCTCGAGGGCAATGGAGATCTTGCGTCCGTTCGGGGTCGGGAACGTGTACAGGTCGATGGTCACTCAAACATCCCCGGCGCGAGCGCCTTCCGCGGCTTCGGTCGGCGTCGGCGCGATTTCCGGCGGCTTCGTCAGCTTGTAGAGCACGCGGTCCGTCTGCCCGCGGATCGCGGGGTCGAAGACCATCGTCGTGCGGTCGTCCGCCGGGTTGCGCAGCAGAGCCGACGACTCGACGATGAAGCCCGACGCCTCGAGGATCGGGGCGGCGCGCACGACGGTGAGCCGGTGCAGGCTGTTGTTGTCCTTGTCCGCGTCGCCGTAGTGATCGACGATGCCCAGCACGCCGCCCGGCTTCAGCAGCATCTTGACGACCCGCAGGAAGCCCGCCGCCGCCTCGTCGCCTCCCCAGGTATCCTCGCCCAGGCCGTTGTGCACGTCGTGGAAGTTGAGCGCCGTGAACGCCGCGTCCAGGGAACCGGGCTCCATGCCCAGCTCCGGCAGGTCCCGGTCCACCCGCTCGACGTTGCCCAACCGACCGTCCGCCAGGCGCGCCGTCATCGCCTTGTCGTACATGCCGTCGGCGAACTGCAGGAACAGGGGCGTGTTCTGCGCGTAGACCTTGCCTGTCGGCCCCACGGCGAGCGACAGCACTTCGGTGTAGTAGCCACCGGAGGCCATCAAGTCCATGACCGTCATGCCGTCGCCGATGCCCAGGTACGCGATCACCTCGGCCGGCTTGCGGCCCGCGTCCCGGGCGCGGTCCTCAGCGGCCCGACCCTCCGACGCCAGCGCGGCGGCCAGGTCGGCGTTGGCGTTCCAGCCCAGCGCGAACGCCACGAGCGCGGCGGTCCACAGGATCTTCCGGTTCATCGAGCCTCCGTGCGCGCGGCAAAGAGAGCCGCAACCGTTGCACAATGCGACGCGAAGTCAAGACCTTTCCTCCGGGGGATGCCCATGGACATCAGGAAGACGTTGGCCATCACGGAGACGGTGCACCGGAACGAGTCCGGCGAGGCGTGCCCTCCGATCGTCCGCGTCGCCCACGTCGCCGTGCTCCGCAATCCCTTCGCCGGCATCTTCGAAGCCGACCTTTCGGCCCTGTTCGACCTCGGCGGACTGGCCGGAGAGCGGCTCGCGGGAGAAGCGGTCACCCTGCTCGGCGGCCCCGCCGTCAGCTACGGAAAGGCCGCGATCGTGGGTGTGGCGGGAGAACTCGAGCACGGCGCCGCCATGTTGCACCCCAAGCTCGGCAAGCCCCTCCGGGTGGCCGTGGGAGGCGGGAAGGCCCTGATCCCATCGAACGCCAAGGTGGGCGCGGCGGGAACCACGATCGACATTCCGCTCGGGCACAAGGACGAAGCCTGGTCCTTCGACCACTTCGACACGTTGGCGGTCACGGTTCCCGATGCGCCGCGGCCCGACGAGATCGTGCTGGCCATCGCGGTCGCGGACGGGGGCCGCGCGCTGCCGCGTTCCGGCGACAGACCGATCGTGTGAACGCCCGCGCCCGACGCGCTCAGGCGGCGCCGTCCTCCTCCGGGCCGGTCGGCCCCGCGTCGTCCGACTCGTCGTCCGACGCGTCCTCCGGCTCGGCCACGAAGTCGTCGAGCGAGGCATCGAGCCGCTCCGCCACGTACTTCGCGATCTCGAACCGAGCGTCGTAGCGGTTCGAGGTGGCGACGTAGTCGTCCTCCTCCTCGAGATGGAACAGGGCCAGTTCGTGCGCGCCCGCGTCGTCCGCGAGAACGAACCGCGCCGTCGGCTCGTCGGGCAGCTCGACGTCCACGATGCCGAGCACGTTCATGCCCGTAAACCGCGCGGTGTACTCGGCGGCCTCGTCCTGGTCGATGGTCACGCCCTCGCTGGTCCAGCCGTCGTCGGTCGACGTGAGCGTCCAGCCCGGCTCGCCGGCACGCGCCACCGACTGGAGCGTACCGTCCGGCTGCAGCAGGGACTTCTTCAGCCAATCGGAGACCTTCGCGCCGGCCTCGTAGTTGGAGAAGTCGATGGCGTAGACCGGACCGCCGGACGCGTGGCGCGCGTGCACCCGCTGGTAGCTCGGCGACGTGCCGAGATAGACATCGGCGAGCGTCTCGTCGCCGGCATCGACCACGATGTGCCGCTGGTGCTCGTCCTCGGTGACCTCGAAGCGCGCCATGGCCGACTCGCTCGTCGCGACGGGCCACCCGACGTCCGCGTCGGCGAGCTTGTCGAGGACGCGGTCCACCTTGTTCGCGTCCGCCGGCAGACCGTCCGCGACCGTCCAGGCGCCGTCCGCGCGGGTGACCGTCACCGACTGCTCGTCGTCCGCCACGGACAGCGAGTCCACCGCGGCGGCGTCGAAGCTGAGGAACGCATCCGGCTCCTCGCCCCCGCCCGTCCGCAACCCCCAGACGAGGGCCACCAGGAGCAGCTGTCCGCCAAGCGCGATCGTCAGTGTCGAGGTCTTCATGCCGTTTCTCCCAGCCACGCCGCCTGCTCGCGCCGCCGTCGGGCGCGCCGCTGCAGGTTGATGCCAAACACGGCCAGGACCGCGATGACGGCGAGTCCGTAGTTGACGTACTCCCACACGCGCTGCTCGTTCTCCGGCATCGCCGGCAGCGTGCGGTTGAAGTGCCCGCGGCTGCGGATCGCCATGAGCGCCTGGTCCTCGACGGCCCAGTCCACCAGGTTGGCGATGAGCTGGATCGAGTTGGAGTACAGCGTGCCGTCCGCGGAGCCCACCATGCGGATGGTGCGATCGGCGACGAAGGCGCCCGAACCGATCACGATCAGGCGTGCCGACTCCGGGGAGCGCTCGATCACGCTCGTGACGGTCCCGATGTCCGCGGGTCCGGCGTCTTCTTCAGCCTCCGTCTCCTCCGCGTCGTCGCCTTCCGTCTCCTCGTCGTCCGACGCGTCGGAGGTGTCCTCCGCTTCCGCGAGCAACGGCGACTCCTCGAAGAAGGAGTCGAAACGGCCTTCGATCGCCACCGCCAGCGTGTTCGCTCCCACCTCGCCCTCCGGGATGAAAGGACTCATGCCGGTCTCGCTGATGCGCGGCATGACTTCGCTGGACGACGACCGCCAGGACCCGGACGAGCTGCGCAGGAGCGTCCGCACGCTGCGCTCGGCATTGCGCTCGGCATCGACGTCGACCGGCGAGGCCCACGCCACCGTGACCTGGGGCAGTTCCGCGGTGGCGGGAAAGTCCGGAGCCAGCCCCTCGCCGCGCACGTCCACGAAGTAGGGGTAGTCGAGCATGACGAGGTCCTGGAAGCTGAATCCTCCGACCTCCCGGCGTACCGGGACCGGGAACGCGGAGTTGTTCGGGTCCATCACGAGCGACCGGTCGACGGTGACGCCGTGGTGCGCGAGCCAGTCGTCGAGCCCGGTGGTCTTGCGCGACGCCATCAGGGACTGGCCCGTCGACGTGACGTCGAAGGCGCCCGCGGCGATGACGAGCGTGCCGCCGCGCATCAGGTACTGGTCCGCCGCGAACAGCGCCTCCTCGTCCAGGTTATCGGGGTCGACGACGAGCAGTACACCCGCGTCCCCCGGGATGCCGCCGGCGTCCAGCGTCGCCGACTCGACGTCGAAGTCGACCGTCAGGAACTCCCGCAGGTCCTCGTACTGGTTGCCGGGCGGCGTCGGCATCTGTTGCTGCATGTAGGGGTTCGGCGCCGCCGGCGCGTTGAGCGCCACCGTCTGCAGGAGTCCTTCCGCAAACCGCTTGAGGCCCTCCTCCAGGCTTCGCTTCAGCCCCTCCGCGTCGAGGGATTCCGGCAGGGCCGTCTGCACCACGGTCTCGCCGTCGGACAGCGTCAGGTAGAAGTAGAAGGTGTTGAGATCGAAGAGGCTCGCGGCCATCGGCGAGAAGCCGTAGCGGTCCGCGATCTCGACCGCCAGCGCCCCGTCCCCCGCGTCCGGGTCCACGACCTCGGTGGTGAGCTTGCCGCCCGAGGCTTCCACGAGTTCGGCGAGGACCCCGTCGAGTTCACCCCGGAGCGCGGCCAGCGCCTCGGGGAGCCGCTCGTCCGACGAGATGTAGCCGGTAAACGCGACGGGCTCGGCGATGCTGTCGAAGACGCTGCCCCCGCCCTGGAAACCGTACAGCGCCTTCTTGATGCCGCGCGTGAGGTCGTACTCGGGGTTGCGCAACCGCACGTCGAGGTCCGACTCGCCCTGCACCTTGACCTCGATCAGGTCGCGGAAGCCGAGCACCTCGTACTCGTCCCCGTACTGGACGAGCACGTCGAAATACGAGTTCACGAGACTCGCCTGGTAGCGGTCCGCGATCTGGAACGGCACCGCCCGGATGCCGTACTTGCCGTTGGCCTCGTCCTCCTGCTCCGGGTCGTCCGCCGGGTCCACGAGTTCGAGCCGCAGCCGCCCGTCGGCGGCGACCTCGTACTCGCGGAGCAGGTCCTTCATCTGCGGCACGAGAGGCGCGAGCAGCGGGTGGGTCTTGGCGCTGAAGTAGCCCCGCAGCAGGAGCGGCTCCCGCAACTGCGCGAGGTACGCCCGCGTCGCGTCGGAGATCGTGTACTGGCGGCCTTCGGTCATGTCGAGGCGCGGCAGGTTGAGGCCCGCGAGCCAGACGTTGGCCACCACGAAGTTGAGCGCCACGAGCGCGGTGACGCGCTGCCGCGCGCGATGCCGGGCCGGCGACCCGTCCGCCGCCCAGCCGTGGCTCTCCAGCGCGTGCACGTTGAGCGCGAGGAATACCCCCACGATCGAGACGTAGTAATAGAGGTCGTCCGGGTCGAGCACGCCGCGGACGATGGACTCGAAGCGGGCGCCCGTGCCGAGGCTGCGCAGCACGTCGCCGATCTCGTTCGTGAACAGCTCCGCCACGAACGTGCTGCCGACGAGGTACAGCGCGCCGCAGCCGAAGGTTGCGAGGATCAGGGAGACGATCTGGTTGTCCGTGCGGGCGCTGACGTAGAGGCCCACCGACACGTAGGCCGCCCCGAGCAGCGCCGCCGCGACGTAGCCGGCGAACACCGGGCCCCAGTCGAGGTCGCCGATCAGTGCGACGGTGACCGCGAGCGGCACCGTCATCGCCAGGGCGATCACGAGGAGCGCCCAGCAGGCGGCGAACTTGCCGAGCACGAAACGCCACGCGCTCGCGGGGACCGTGATGACGAACTCGAGGGTCCCGACCCGGCGCTCGTCGCTCCACATGCGCATCGTCAGCGCGGCGGAGAGGAAGATCAGCAGGATGGGCAGCCACTCGAACATCGGCCGCACGTCGGCGATGTTGCGGGCGAAGAACGCCTCACCCCAGAAGAAGACGAACAGCGTGACGCCGAGATAGGCGGCCAGGAAGAGGTAGCCGATGGGCGACCCGAAGAAGAGTGCGAGTTCCTTGCGCGCGATGGCGCCGGCCGTGTCAAGCATCGATCTCGCCTCCCTCGCTCACCGCGCGGAACACGGACTCCAGGTCGCGCTGCTCCGGGTGCAGGGCATGGAACGCGACGCCGCCCTCGACGAGGCGTTTGGCGACGTCCGCCGAGGTCGCTTCGGTCAGCGGTTCGTCGAACGAGAGGAAGGCCGCCCGGTCGTACGTGCCGCCCACGACGTGTGCGCGATCTCCAACCGCGGCCTGCACGGAGTCGCGCGACGCGTGCGTCCCGATCAGGAGACGCTGGCTGCGCTGCAGGTCCGCGAGGGTGCTGTCGAGGGCGAGCCGGCCCGCCCGCAGGATCATCACGCGGTCACAGACCGCGTCGACCTCCTGCATGATGTGGGTCGACAGGATCACGGTGGCGTCCCGGGCGAGCTCCCGGATGAGGTTGCGCATGCCCTCGGTCTGGGCCGGGTCGAGCCCGCTCGTCGGCTCGTCGAGGATGAGGAAGCGCGGCTCGTGCACGATGGCCTGCGCGACGCCCACGCGTTGGCGGTATCCGCGCGACAGCTCTCCGATCGCGTCGAGGGCGCGGTCCGCGAGACCCGTCGCCTCCACCGCGCGCCGGATCGCGGCCGGGCGCTCCCCCGCCGGGACGCCGCGCATCGTGGCGGCGAACTCGAGGTAGTCCAGCACCTCCATGTCGAGGTACAGCGGGACGCTCTCCGGCAGGTAGCCGATCTTGCGCTGCACTTCCGACGCGTGCTCGGTCACGTCCTGGCCGTCGATCGAGGCGGAACCCGCGCTCGGCTCGAGATAGCCGGTCAGTATCTTCATGACGGTGGTCTTGCCGGCGCCGTTGTGGCCGAGCAGTCCCACGATCTCTCCGTGGCCGATGCGGAAGCTCACCGCGTCCACCGCCACGTTGTCGCCGAAACGACGGGTCAGTTCCTGGGCTTCGATCACGTTCCGAAGTCCTTCCGCAAGTGGACAAGACACGACTCAAATTGCGCGCCCCCGGTCCGGGGCGGCGCATATTCTTAGGAGAAGCGCGAGGAATATCAAGCGCCTGTGCGGGTTCATGTCGGCGGTCCCGGCGCTCCGCCCCGCTACTTCATCCGATAGCGAATCGGGAGGCTCTTCAGTCCCCCTACGAACGTGGACTGCGTGTAGAGCGGCTCGCCATTCAGTTCGAAGCCGTCGACGCGCCGGAACAGCTCCTTGAAGAAGGCTGCCATCTCCATGCGCGCCAGGTGCTGCCCGAGGCAGACGTGGGCGCCGAACCCGAAGGCCAGGTGGTTCATGGGCCGGTCGATGCGGAACTCGAACGGCGCGTCGAACGCGGCCTCGTCCCGGTTCGCCGACGGGTACCAGAGCACGCACGACTCGCCTTCGGCGATGTCCACGCCACCGACCGTGCAGTCCGCGGTCGCGGTCCGGGCGAACTGCCGCACCGGCGACACCCAGCGGATGATCTCGTTCAGGGCCGTGCCCATGTGCGCGCCGGGGTCCGCGCGGAACCTCGCCATCTGCTCCGGATGCTCGATGAACGCGAGCAGGCCGCCGGCCGTGGCCGAACTGGTCGTGTCGTGCCCGGCCGTGGCGATGATCATGTAGTAGCTGTTGCTCTCGTGCTCGGGCAGCGTGTCCCCCTCGATGCGCGCGTTGGCGATCACCGACGCCACGTCGTCCGTCGGGTGCTCGCGCCGTTGCCGGCTGAGTTCCGAGAAGTAGTCCTCGAAGTCGCGGATCACGTCGACCAGCGCCCCCGGCTCGAAGGAACGCCGCACGTCCGGGTCCGAAGAGCCGAACATCTCCTGCGTCAGCTTCAGCATCAGCGGCTCGTCGCTTTCCGGGACGCCGAGGATCGACATGATCACCCGCAGCGGGTACCACATCGCGATGTCCTTCAGGAGGTCGCACTCGCCGCCGAGCTCCCCGAGCCGGTCCACGTACTGCGCGGCGAGCTCGTCGATGCGCCCCGACAGCCGGCGCAGGTTCTCGCCCCGGAACCACTGCTGCGTCAGCGCCCGGTACCGGGCGTGGTCTGGGTCGTCCATCTGGACCAGGGACCGCACCAGGTGGCGCCGGCCCAGCACGGCCTGCACGAGCGCGTCCATCATCCGCGGCCCGAGGATCGGCCGCGGGTCGTTGATGAAGAGCCCGCTGTCGCTCTCCACCGCCTTGATGTCGGCGTGCCGGGACAGCGACCAGAACGGATCGAAGCCGTCGGGCGCCATCCGGCGAACGGGGTCGTGGGCGCGCAGCCACGCGAACTGCCGGTGCACCCATTCTTCGTCGCCCCAGTTCCGGGTGTCGACGAGACCGTCGTCCAGTTCGGGCGACTCCGTGAGAACCTCCTCCACTACAACTGCTCCTGCTGCAACGCGAGTTCGAGGACGAAGTTCGACTCGACGTATATCTTCACACGTCGGCTTCATGCTCGACCCGCCCATCAAGTGCCGCCGCCCGAAGTCCCGATTTGTCCAACCAGTCCTCGCTGCGGGCAGCTTCGGCGTCAGGACGTCGAGTCAGGTCGCCAAGCCAGACTGCAACCAGCATTGCAAATGCCTGCCCGGTCGCCTTGTCCGGCGCTATACCGGCACCTGCGAAGTACGGCGCGAAGAGGGGTTCCGACTCACCTTCGTAGCTCGCCGGCACCTTGATCGGCTCATCCCCTACGTCCTTCCAAACATAGATTCGATCCGGCGTGATCAGGAGGAAGAAGTCCGATCGCCCCAAGGCACCGTGAGCGAGAATGTTCCGCCTAGTCTGGGCCGCCCAACTTGGCGAGTTCCCCGGGCGGTTCTTGACCTCCGCCACCGCTCCAAGCCGACCCTCTCGATCGTACAACGCGAGATCCGCCCGAAAGGACATCGTTTCCGCCTGCCAGAGTACCGACTGTGACCAGCCAACCGAGTATTGGCGCGAGGCGTATGGGCGTCAAGCGCGTGTCGACCCGGCGGGTGGTTGTCTCAGTTCCAACTCTCGGCGAGCGCCCCGTGGAGGCGCCGCAGACCTCGCACGGTCGCCAGCCCAGGGTCGCGAGTCAGTCGCCGCCCGCCGCCTCCTCGATGGCGTCCTTGTCCATCGTGGCGGAGACGTCCGCGATGAACGCCGGCGCGCGGGTCGCGGAGTCCTCCATCGCCGCCGCGGCGCGCTTGTTCTCCGCGATCTTGCTCATGATCGCGGCGCCGGCACGGTTCCAGACGTCCCGGTGGTCGATGACGAAGCGGTTGGACTCCTCGTAGCCTGCCAGCATGCCGTTCGTCTCGGGGATCACGTAGCGGGCGACCAGATCGTAGCTCCGGAGCGTGTCCTCCCGGTTCGCCCAGTCGTGTGCGAAGGCGATGACCGCGCCGAAGCCGCCGGTCAGTTCCTGCAGTTCGCGGATGCGGGCGACGAGATCGTCGGGCGTGCCGATGATGTTGACCGGGTTCTCGCCCCACGCGGTGGCCTCGACCGCCTCTTCCGGCGTCTTGTAGACGGCGCCCTGTCCGGCCGCCAGCGTCCCGACCAGATAGTCGTTGCTGTGGCGCAACAGCCCGGCGCCCGCTTGCCGGAGCGCCTCCTCGCGGGACTCGGCGATGTGCCAGGAGAGGACCAGGCGCCAGTTCGCACGGTCGACAGTGCCGCCGTTCTTGGCGGCGGACTCCTCGGCGAAGCTCCACTGCAGGGGCAATGCCTGGATGCCGGCCGTGGTGGTCGAGCCGATCGACAGGACGCCGGTGCTGTGCTTGCCGGCAAGGGTCATGCCCGAAGGCGAGATCAGGGACGCAACCGCGAACTCCATCTCCTCCTGCAGCGGCAGCAGTTGCAGCTTGGCGTCGCGCAGCGTGAACCAGTCGCTCTCGTAATCGAAGCGGTCCTCGCCGGACAGCAGCCGCTTGATGACCCCCATCGCCTCGTCCTGCCGGTCACGAAGGAGCATGGGGTCGACGCCGAGCGTGTGTGCGTCCGAGGGGAGTGCGCCGGGGCCGGAGCCGAAGACGGCGCGCCCGCGGCTCTGGTGGTCGAGCTGCACCATGCGCTGCGCGACCATGAAGGGGTGGTGGTACGGCAGCGAGACGACCCCCGTGCCGAGCATGATCCGCGACGTGCGCTCGGCCGCCGCCGCCAGGAACAACTCCGGCGACGCGATGACCTCCCAGCCCGTCGAGTGGTGTTCGCCGCACCAGAACTCGTCGTAGCCGAGGCGGTCGAGGTGCGCCGCCAGTTCCAGGTCGCTCTGCAACTGCAGCGTCGGGTGCTCGCCGATGGGATGGTGCGGCGCCAGGAACGCCCCGAACTTGAGCCGAGTCATGCGGATGTACCCCTGCGTGGTGCGTGGCGGGAGATTGCCACAATTGCCGGCGGTCGGAAAATCCGTGGCGAGGGAGCCGCGCTCGCGCGCGGCTACTTCAAGTCGATGTAGCGGACTGGTACGAGACGGTGTCCAAGCACGTCGACGGCCGCCTGGGCCTGCGCGAGGACGACGTGACCGAGCAAGGGCGCATGGCCGGCTTCGTCATCTCCCTTGTCCAGGAAGACGACCTCGTTGGACACCGGGCGGAAGCCTTCGATTTCGATCTTGACCGGCCAGCAGGTCTCTCCCTGCAAGACGTTCCCGTTCGCCACGTGCAGTTCGATGGGTCCGGAGCGCTTGAAGTCTCCAAGGCTTTCCCGCCACGCGGACGGCATGATCAACGCGCTCACGCCCGTGTCCACGAGCATTCCGCAATGGATCGACTTGTCCTCGTCGACGAGGTTCGTGACGCGGGTCTGTGCAACGATGCGCGTCAGGCCGCGTACGCCTCCAACTCGCCCCCGTCGATCGTCACCCGGTGCATGCGCCGGGTCTCGCCGGGGTAGTCGTCGAGGGCGTAGTGCCAGGTCGCCCGGTTGTCCCAGAAGGCGACGCTGCCCGGCTCCCAACGGAACCGGCAGGTGTGCTCGGGGCGCGCCCCGACGCGGTAGAGGTACTGCAGGAGAGGCTGCGACTCCTCGACGGTCCAGCCCTCGATGTGCAGCGTGAACGCGCCGTTGACGTAGAGCGCCGGCCGCCCCGAGCGCGGATGCCGGATCACGACCGGATGGACCGCGTCCTGGGTGGCCTGCTCGGCGTTCTCGTAGCGCGCATCCTGGCGCTGCTCGTGGTAGCCGCCCGGACCGAACACGTGGCGGCTCGAGTGCACTGCCGAAAGGCCCTCCAGGGTGCGCTTCAGGCCATCGGAGAGCGATTCGTACGCCTTGTACATGTTGGCGAACATGGTGTCGCCGCCGTGGGCGGGCACGTCGATCGCGTAGAGCATCGAGCCCATGGCCGGCAACTGGTCATAGGAATGATCCGTGTGCCAGCCGCCGCCGATGTTGTTCGGATGGTGGGCTTCCTTCAGCACTTCGGCCACGCGCGGCTGCTCGGCCACCCGCGAGAAGAAGCGGTTCACGTTGATCGGCCCGAACCGTTCGGCGACCGCGAGCTGCGTGTCCGGTGTCAGCCGCTGGTCGCGGAAGAACACGACGCCGTACTCCGCGTGCGCATCGAGGATCGCTTCGACCTCGGCATTCGAGAGCGTGTTCAGGTCGGCGTCGGCAACTTCCGCGCCGCAGCCCCCGTTGGTCGGTCGGATCTCCACGTTCGGCCTCCTGCCGCAGTCTCCGGACATGCCAAGCGGGAGAGGATGCCACAAAGACGCACTCCCGGGGGGAACGCAAGACCCGGCGTGGACAATGAGGAGAGCGTTCACATACCCTTACTCATGAATCTCATGACGGGTTTCTCGAAACTGATGCAATCCGAGACACTCGCTTGGCGCCACCTGCGCGCAGAGGAGGTGGAAGCGTTGCCGGTGGGCATCAGGGCGACCCTTGGCGCCTCCGAGGAGGACTCTGAGTGGATCGTGCTCCGCGCGGGCGACCACGAACTTGGCAAGACGGTCGATCGCGCGATGCGGCTGGTCGCCATGCTCTCGGCGAGCGGCCAGGACCAGGGGAAGGATCTCGGTCAACTCCTCGAGATGCTGATGGAGCGCATGCCGCAGGTCGGCACGGAGGCGGATCTGTGGATCGACAACCTTCAGCTTCGGACCGACTACCTGCGGGAAACGCCGACGTTGTCGGCCGCGGATGTCCATCGCTGGTCGGGCCGGACGTCGGGTAACCCGAGCGAGCCGGCGTCCCGGTGGAAGAAGGAGAAGAATATCTTTGCGGTTCGCCAGGGCCGAAGCGACCGCTACCCGGCATTTCAGTTTCGCGACGGTGTCCCACATCCGGCTTTGAAAGGCGTCCTGACCGCGTTGCCCGCCGAACTGACAGGCTGGCAAACAGCCCTGTGGTTCGCCTCGGCGAACGGGTGGCTCGACGGCGACGCGCCGCAGGAGCGGCTGGACGACAGCGAACAGGTGCTTGCGGCCGCCCGACGGCTCGCGGAACCGGCTCGTGGGTGAGGGTCCCGAGGCCGACTCCCTTCCCCCGCCTCCCGACGACCTCGAGCCACCCAATGTCGTGGTGCTCACGGCTGGTACCGCGCTGCACCGCATACACCACCGGCGCCTGGCGGGTGACTCATTCAACCCCTGCCTGGGGGCTCCGACACGGTTCGCGCCAATCCGTGATCGTGGCGGTGCGTGCGTGGCGTCGCTGTACGCCGGCAGCACGCTCGAGGCGGCGATCTACGAGACGATCTTTCACGATGTCCCGGTAGCCGGCGCGGGCCTCTTGACGGTACCGCTGACACAGGTGCATGACCGGGTGCACAGCGTGCTCTCGCTCCAACGCGAGATGCGGCTGGCGAGTCTGAGGGGGCCGGACCTCCGCAAGTGGGGCATCGCACGGGCCAGGCTGATTGGCAGTCCGCCGACCGCGTACGCCCAGACGGCGTCCTGGGCCAAAGCCCTCCACGACCGCTTCCCCAGGATCGAAGGCCTGGTGTGGACATCGAACCAGTGCGACCCGGACGACGCCGTACTGTTCTTCGGCGATCGTGTGGCGCCGACGGACATCGTAGTGGTCGGTACCAGAGACGGGAGGATCGACCGCTCGCTCCAGAGCGACGTGCGCGCAGCCGGCGCCCGCAGCGGAATCTCGATCTCGACCTGAGTTGCCGGTCGGGGCCTGGCGTTCCTGACGGTCGGCGTCAGGAGTCCGGCGCGCGCCTTACGCGCACCGTGATGAAGTCCGTGTCGTAGTACTGCTGGTGGCGCACGGACTCGGCCGCGTGGTCGAGCAGCCGCAGCGACACCTCGTCGAGGGCGAACTCCTTCTTGCCGTCCAGCACCAGCATCTGGTCCTCCACGTTGGCTTCGCTCGGCGCGGCGACGAACTCGAGTTCCGCCCCGTCGCGGTCCCGACGGGCGAGCACCAGAAGCGCGCTGTCCGACCGGGGGCGCAGTTCGACCAGGCGGGACAGCACCTCCTCCCCGGCGAGCCGCAACCGCCCGGCGGCGGAGGGACTCCATCCGGAACGTTCCGCGAACCCGTCCAGGAAGGCGTGCAAATCCGGCAAAGCCGTCTGCGAGAGCCGGATCCGCAGCCGGCTGCGGCGCGGCTCGAGCAGTTCGAGCAGCAACGTCGCCGCGATGGCAAAGAACCCGCCCACCGTCATGCCGTTGCCGAGCAGCGAGGCCCAGCGGGCGTTCATCAGGTCGCGGAACACGTCCTCTCCCTGGAAGCCGACGCCGAGCCAGAAGGCGAGCCCCACCACCATCGCCTGCTTCGAATCGATCTCGGACGCGATCACCAGCCGCATGCCCTGCACGAAGAGCATGCCCATCATCATCAAGGTGAAGGCGCCGAAGACCGGGTTCGGCACTGCAAGCAGCAGGGCCGTGACCTTCGGCAGGAACGCGAGCAACGCGAGCAGTACGCCTGCGTAGACGCCGGCTCTGCGCGCGGCCACGCCCGTGATCTCGACCACCGCGACGCTGGAGGAATAGGTGGTGTTCGGCACGGTGCCGATCAGCCCGGACAGCAGGTTGCCGACGCCGTCCGCGTTCACGGCCCCCTGGACCTCTCGGAAGTTCGCGGTCCGCGGACTGCGCCAAGAAACGCGTTGCACGGCGATGGAGTCCCCCACGGTTTCCACCGCGCCGACCAGGGTCACGAACGCGAACGCCGGCAGGAGCGCCCAGAAATGCCCACCGAAACCCATCTCGAGGCCCGGCCAAGCCAGCTCGGGGAGGCCCAACCACGGTGCGTCGATCACGGCCTGGAGGTCGTAGAGGCCGAAGAAACCGGCGGCCACGCCACCGACGCCGATGCCAATGAGCGGCGCCCACAGGCGCACGAGCCCGATCCCGACGGCCCCGACGATCAGGATGGCCACCAGGGTGACCCCCGCGCTTACCGGCGCCGCGGCGGCGGGGGCGCCTGCCGGGATGTCGTCCAGCATGTCGAAGGCGATGGGGGTCACCGTCACCGAGATCAGCATGATGACGACGCCGGCCACCATCGGCGTGACGATCCGCCGCACGAAGGAAAGCCGCGCCGCGAAGAGGAACTGGAACAGCGAGGAGGCGACGACCAGGGTCGCGAGCAACCCCGGGCCACCCTCCGCGAGCGCCGTGATGCTGACGGCGATGAACGCGCCGGAGGTCCCCATGAACAGGATGTAGCCGGCGCCGACGCGGCCCACCTTGAGGGCCTGCAGGACGGTGGCGAGACCACTCACCAACAAAGTCCCGAAGACGGCCCACGATATGAAAGCCTCGGTACCGCCGGCGGCGCGCACGACGATCGCCGGCGTCAACACCACGCCGCCGACGATCATCAGCGTGGCCTGCGCCCCGAACCCGAGGGAGAGCAGGTGCGGCGGACTCTCGTCCGGCTGGTACTGCACGCGGTGCTGGGGATCGGGCACGGCTAGACCGGAGTCGAGGGCATGACGCGGCTCCCACCGCTGGGGATCGCGGGAGTATAGCGAGGCGGCGGGGCGCGCCCGAAACATACCACGCGGCTCGCGGCACTCCGGGTAACATCTGCGCCGGACGGCACGCAAAAGGAGAGTGACGATGCCCGACGACCGAAACCCCCGCCACAGATACGACCACTTCCACCGCGCAGCAGGACTCGCGCTGTGGTTCGCCTTGCTGCTCGGGGCGACGCCCGCGGCCGCCGCCGAGGACGCCGCTGCCGACCGCCTGGCCGCGCTGCCGCCCCTGATCGATCGCAATGTTCTCTTCGGCGACCCCGAGGTCGCGGGCGCCCGGCTTTCGCCCGACGGCAAGTGGATCTCGTTCGGCAAGCCCTACCGCGGAGTGATGAACGTCTGGGTGAAGCATGTCGACGAGCCCTTCGACGCGGCGCGTCCGCTCACGGCGGACACGAAGCGCCCCCTGGGCAGCCACTTCTGGACCGAGGACAGCCGCTACGTGCTGTTCGTCCAGGACGAGGGCGGCACCGAGGACTTCCACGTCTACGCGGTCGACCCGGCGGCGGCCGCCGAAGAAGCCACGGGCGTCCCGCCGGCCCGGAACCTGACGCCCATCGAGGGCATCACCGCCGCGATCTATGCCGTGCCGGAGGGAACGCCCGGACAGATCATCGTCGGCATCAACGACCGCGACCCGGCCCTGCACGATGTCTACCGGCTCGACATCGATACGGGCGAACGCACGCTCCTGATCGAAAACGACACCAACGTCAGCCAGTGGGTGGCCGACCTCGAGGGCACGGTGCGGCTCGCCATGCGGCAACGCGAGGACGGCGGCACGGAGATCCTCGTCGTCGAGGATGGTGCGCTCGGTCGCGTGCTCTACGAGTGCGGCTGGGAGGAGACCTGCGCCGCCACCCGCTTCCACAGGGACGGCGCACGGGTCTACGTGGTGAGCAACAAGGACGTGGACCTCGTCCGCCTGCTGCTGGTGGACGTCGCCACGGGCGCCGAGGAAGTCGTGGACTCCGATCCGGAGGGCCGCGTGGACCTCGGCGGCGCCTGGTTCTCCGACAACACCGAGGAACTGGTCGCAACCCTGTACGTCGGCGACCGCGTGCGCATCTACCCGCGCACCGACGCGCTCGCGCAGGAACTCGAGTGGCTCCGCGAGCGGCTGCCGGACGGGGAGTTCGGCTACGCGTCGTCCACGGAGGACGAGACGCTCACCATCGTCGCCGTCGCGAGCGACGTCAATCCGGGCGCCGTATACCTCCTCGAGCGCGGCGGGCGGACCCTCTCGAAGCTCTACGACGCCCGCCCCGAGCTGCCGAGCGACCAGCTCGCGAACATGCAACCCATCCGTTACGAAGCCCGGGACGGGCGCGAGATTCCCGCCTACCTCGTGACGCCCCAGGGCGTTCCGGCCGAGGGGCTACCGACGGTGATCGTTCCCCATGGTGGGCCGTGGGCGCGCGACACCTGGGGCTACAACTCGATGGCGCAGTTCCTCGCCAACCGGGGTTACGCCGTCATGATGCCGAACTTCCGGGGCTCCACCGGCTACGGCAAGCGGTTCCTCAACGAAGGCAACGGCGAATGGGGCACCGGCATCATGCAGCACGACATCACCGACGGCGTGCGGCATCTCGTCGACACGGGCATCGCCGATCCCGCACAGGTGGCGATCATGGGCGGCTCCTACGGGGGGTACGCGACGTTGGCGGGAGTGGCCTTCACGCCGGAACTCTATGCCGCCGGGGTGTCGATCGTCGGGCCGTCCAACATCGTCACGCTGCTGAAGTCCATCCCGCCGTACTGGGGACCGATCCGGCAGATGTTCACGCGTCGGGTGGGCGACCCGGACGATGCGGCGGACCGGGCGCGCCTGGAGTCGCAGTCACCGTTCTTCCACGCGGAGCGGATCCATGCGCCCCTGCTCATCATCCAGGGCGCGAACGATCCGCGCGTGAAGAAGGCGGAGTCCGAACAGATCGTCGTCGCGCTGCGCGAACTCGAGCGTCCGGTGGAGTACCTGCTCGCGCCGGACGAGGGACACGGGTTCGCCGGCCGGGAGAACCGGCTCGCCATGTTCGCCGACATCGAGCGGTTTCTCGCGCAACACCTCGACGGTCGCTTCCAGGAGGACATGGCGCCGGATGTCGCCGAGAGACTGGCGGCGCTGCGCGTGGACATCGCCGACGTCGAGATGCCCGAAGCCATCGTCCCGCGGACCGACCTGCCCGCGGCCGAGCTGGACGGAACGATGCTCGAACCGGCGACGCTGACCTACGACGTGACCATGGAGGCCGGCGGCCAGACCATGACGATGACCACCACGGTCGAGCGGACTCGCGCGACGCACAAGGACGAGGATGTCTGGCAGATCGCGACGACCGTCAACGCGCCCATGGGTACGAGTACGGACACCATCATCGTGCGCTCCGACGACCTGCGGCCCGTGCGCCGCCGCATGCAGCAGGGGCCGGCGCGCATCACGCTCGACTACGGCGAGACGCGCATCGGCGGCGAGATCTCGGTGCCGGGCCAGCGCAAGACCCCCATCACCGTCCCGATCGGGGAACCCGTCGTCGGGCACCTCGAGACGGAACTGGAGAGCATGCCGCTCAAGGTCGGCTTCGAGACGCAGCTACGCGCCTTCCAACCCGCGACGGGCAGCGTGCAACTCGTCCAACTCGCGGTGGCCGCGACGGAGTCGGTCGAGACGGGCGCAGGGACCTTCGACGTCTATCGCGTGGACCTGAGCGGGGACGATGGCTCCTCGATGCGGGCCTGGGTGACGCACACGAAGCCTCATCGGACGGTGAAGACGGAGCTGACGCAACCCGCGATGGGCGGTGCGAAGATCGTGTCGGTGTTGGTCGCCGTGGAGTGAAAGGGGAGTCCCGTCAGCCGGGAGTCCACCCATAGATGCCGGTCAGGCTCCCTCCCATCAACGCGGCCCGGTCCGAGTCCGAGAGGCGATCCGTCACGCGGAACGCCTCTACCGCATCGTCGGGCGAGACGACTTCGACCGCCCGCGTCCAGTCCGTGCCCCACAGGCAGCGGTCCAGGCCGAAGGCGTCGAAGATGCGCGCCAGCGGGTCCCAGATGTCGGCGAAGGGGAACGGCTCCCGCGCCAGCGTGCAGGCGCCGGAGATCTTGATGGCCACGTGGTCGAACCGCGCAAGGTCGAGCACTCGCGGGAGGTCGCCGAACGGCTCGTCCGGGGGCGGCGGCGCGAACGGCTGCCTGAGACCCAGGTGGTCGATGACGAGCCGCGTGTCCGGATTGCGCTCCGCGGCCTCGGCGAACGTCCCGAGGTTCCCCCAGCACAACACGTTGACCGGCAGGCCGTGGCGTGCGCCGGCGACCAACACGCGGTCGACGCCGTCCGGAGCCGCGATCCGCGCGGCGGGCGCACCCATCATGAGGCGTGCGCCCACCACGCCGGGTCGCCCCGCCCACTCCGCGACTTCCTCGGCCACGCCAGGAGCGTCGGGATCGAACGGCTTGATGAGGCCGAAGCGGTCCGGATGCCGGGCGCCCACTTCCAGGGCGTAGCTCGCGTCGTAGCGGTACATCGCCCACGGGGAGACCAGCAGCGCGCCGTCCACGCCAAGCCGGTCCATCGTGGCCACCATGTCGTCGCCCGTGACCTCCTCCGGCCCCACCAGCGTGCTCGCCCACGGGCGCTCGGGCCGGTTGCGTTCGTAGCAGTGCACCTGCGAATCGATCACGGGCGTCGCGGTATCGGACATGGTCATACCCCTCATTGGCCGCGCGTCGCCGGAGCGCTGCGTGACGCGCTCGGAGACCAGCACGGTGCAGAGTGTAGCCGCCTGCGCGAAGAGGTTGGCCGGCACCGCCAGGACGCTTGGGTATCCCGACACAAGAGATCCTCGAATGTCGGGATTCTCGTTATGGGAAGCGCTATGGGTTAAAATCCCGACAGAACGGAGCCTAAAGTGTCGGGATTATATACGCTATCCTGTTTTCGACGTATTTTCCCGACAGAGTTAGTCGAGAACGTGGCATGATTGCTCCCAAGGGACTCTCCCGGAGTTTGCCCGCGTCGGGAACGCGCGAATGCGTGGCCGAAAACCGGGCCCGCGTGCCGACGGGACCGTAGCACATGTTCGACTCGACCCAACTCGACGCCCGCAAGCTGATGGAACTCGCCGTGGACGTCATGCGGCAATCCCAACGGGAGCGCCGCTCGGACGGTAAGGCTACGCCTCGTGTCGGCGCGGTGATCTGGCGCGCGGGCGAGGACACCGTCAGCGCTTGCCGCGGCGAACTTCGGGAAGGCGACCATGCCGAGTACACCCTGATCGAGCGCAAGCTTCGAGACGCTCCGTTGAGCGGCGCCGTGCTGTTCTGCACCTTGGAGCCGTGCGCCCCGGGAGCGCGTCAAGCGCCGAAGCTGAGTTGCGCCGAACGAATCGTGCGCGCGCGAATCAAGGAGGTCTGGGTCGGCATCGAGGACCCGGACCCGACCGTGGACCGCAGGGGCATCCGTTACCTCCAGGCCAACGGTGTCGAGGTCCACCTTTTCGACGTGGATCTGCAACGGCAGATTCGCGACGAGAACGCATCGTTCCTGGAGCAGGCCCTGGCGCGCGCGGAGGCATGGGAGGAGGACGCCCCGGCGCCCGCCGAACGGTTGTCCGAACTGGAATCGGAATTGAGTGCGGTCGAACTCGGCGATCTGTCGGCATCGGCGTTGGACCGCTACCGTGTTACCGCCAACATCGAAGAAGATGAAGCCGCGTTCACCCGCCGCTTGCTGCGCCTGGGTCTCCTGTGCGAAGGGGCGACCGGACGACTCGTACCTACGGGATTCGGACTCCTCCTTTTCGGCAGCGAGCCGAGATCGGCGCTTGCCCATACCGGCGTGCTTGGCACCATCCACTTCGCCGATGGGCGGGAAGAGGTGCGCGACTTCGACGGGCCGCAGGTTTTCGCCGCCGAAGAGGTGATGGCGTGGCTGCGCGCACGGCTCCCGGACCCGATCGACCGGTCACAGGCAGAGCACGTACATCTCCTCGATCCTTTCTACGAGATGGTGCGGGAAGCGGTCGTCAACGCACTCATTCATCGAGACTACGGGATCGCGGGGGCCAAGTGCCAGGTCCGGGTAACGCCGGACCACGTCGCGGTCATGAGTCCAGGGTTACCGGTCGAGCCGATCACGCTCGAGCAGTTGCAGTCGTTCGACGCGCCCATGCTCAGCCGCAATCCCGTACTCCACTACGTCTTTTCGCAGATGAAGCTGGCGGAGGAGCGCGGACTGGGGCTCCGGTCGCTGCGTCTCCAGGCGGCTCGGGCGCAGCTCCCGTTGCCGAGGTATCGGTGGCAGCCACCGTACCTCGTACTCACCATCTACCGAAGTCCCGAGGCGCTGGCACGCGAACTCGCCGGGCCCCAAGTCATGGACGAACTGCCGAAAGCCGCCGCGGCTTCGTGGCCAGCGGTGGCGTCGCTGGAATCGATCAGCACGCGGGAGTTGATGGACGCCACGGGATTCGAGGAGCGCAAGGCGCAGCGTGTGCTGAAATCGCTTCAGGAAGCCCGTTTGCTGCGCGCCATCGGAAACGGACGCGCAACCCGTTACGCGGTGGCCGGCTGAGGGCCGCCACCCGTCGGACCTCCTTCGCCAGACGGCCCGGCCCTCGGACTCCCGCAGCCCCACCGTTTGTGCCGAGACGGCAAAAGCCGGAACATTCCGCGCAACGCGCCGGCACTGGGAACGACCTCTTTGGAAACCCGCACCATCGGACACACCGACATCACCGTGAGCGCGCTAGGCTTCGGCGGTGCGCCCCTCGGCGCGGTCGGCGCGCGCATCGACGACGAGACCGTCGCCGCGATCATCCTGGCCGCCCGCGACGGCGGCATCCGCTACTTCGACACCGCTCCCCTTTACGGACACGGGCTCGGCGAGAAGCGGCTCGGCCGTAACCTCGGCGAGCTGCCCCGGGAGGATTTCGTTCTGTCCACGAAAGTGGGCCGTTTGCTGGTGCCGCCGGGCCAAGGCGAACGCAACCCGGGCATGCGCGACGCCGAACCGGTCGACTTCCGCTACGACTACACCTACGACGCCGCACGCGCATCGCTCACGGCAAGCCTCGAACGACTCGGGGTCGACCGCGTCGACATCCTGCTGTGCCACGACATCGATCTCTGGACCCACGGCGACGACCAGCCAGGCGTCTACGAAACCGCGGCGCGGGGCGCCCTGCCGGCGCTCGCGGACCTGCGGGCCGAGGGCACGATCCGGGCGTTCGGCCTGGGCGTGAACAACTGGGAAGTCTGCGCCCGCGTGCTCGCCGACTTCGACCCGGACTGCTTCCTGCTCGCCGGGCGGTTCACGCTCCTCGAGCAGGCGCCGCTCGAGACCTCCTCGTGCGAGGGGCAAGCCCCTCGCGCTCCCCGGCTGAAGGCTCTCCTGCCGGAATGCGCGGCGCGCGGCGTCTCCGTCATCATCGGCGGCCCCTACAACTCCGGGTTGCTCGCGGTCAACGAGCGGCGCAGGGCGACCTATGACTACAAGCCCGTGGACGACGCCCGGTGGGAGCGCGCGCAGCAGATCCGCGAGGTCTGTGCCGCCCACGGCGTGGACATGCGCGCGGCCGCGTTGCAGTACCCGCTGCGGCACCCCGCGGTCGCGTCCGTGATTCCCGGCGTGTGGTCCGTCGAGGAGGTCCGGACGAACCTCGCGCTGATGGCGGCGGAACTGCCAGAGGCTCTCTGGGACGACCTGGCCGACGCCGGCCTCGCGCGGCGGATTTCCTGAGCCACCGTTCGGCCCGATACCGCCCCGTGATCACCGACCGATTCGACCAGCCCCTCACCGTGGCGTCCGAGGCCGCCGCAGAGGCCTACGTGCAGGCCCTCGATCTTTCGCTCGCCTCCGAACCCGGCGCGGCGGAACGCATCGACGCGGCGCTCGCCGCCGACCCCGACTTCGCGCTCGCCTACTGCGTGCAGTCACGAACGCTGCTGCTCGAGGGACGCACTGCCGAAGCACGCGCGGCGATGGAACGCGCCCGGAGCCTGGCTGGCGCCACCACGCCGCGCGAGCAAGCCCACGTCGAGATCGTCGCCCGCGCCACGGAGGGCGACGGTCCCGGCGCCCTCGCACTGCTTGAAGCGCACGCGGATGCCCACCCCCGGGACGCCTTGCCGCTATCCCTAGCCCTCGGCGTGTACGGCCTGCTCGGCTTCGGCGGCTTCGTCGACTTCCCCGAGCGCCAGGTCGCCCTGCTCGAGCGCGTGGCGCCGCATTGGGGCGAGGACTGGTGGTTCGACACGTTTCTCGGCTGGGCCTATGTCGAGGTCGGCGGTCTCGCGCGCGGCGTCCCGCTGCTCGACCGCGCCCTCGCCGCCCGGCCCACGAACGCCAACGCGGCCCACGCCCGGGCACACGGCTACTACGAAGCCGGCGCGCCGGCGGAGGGCGACGCCTTCATAGCGGACTGGCTGCCGCGTTACGACCGCTCGGCGGTGCTGCACTGTCACCTCTGCTGGCATCGGGCACTGTTCGCCCTGCAGATGGGCGAGGCCGAGCGGGCGTTGGAGATCTACCGGGACGGCATCCGGCCATCGGTGTCCCGGACTCCGCCGATGTTCACCATGATCGACGGCGCGGCATTCGCGTGGCGCGCGGCCCTGCAGGGGCACGCGCTCGCACCGGAGGAACTGTGCGAACTGGCCGCCTTCACGGACGACAGGTTCCGCAAGGCCGGAGTGCCTTTCGCCAATGTCCACGCCGCGATCGTCCTCGCGGCCGCCGGCGAGACGGAGGCCCTCGAGGATCTCATCGAGGAGGTCCACAACGCGGTGGCAGACGGCCGGCAACCCTGCGGAGACGTCGGTGCACGGCTGTGTCGCGCCGTCCGAGCCTATGCATTGGGAGACCACCGGGCGGCGGGAGACGCGTTGTCCGAGGTCGTCCCGGAAACCGCGCGCCTCGGCGGCAGCCACGCCCAGCGGGACCTGTTCCTCGACACGCTGATCGCCGCCCGCTTGCGTTCCGGCGCGCACGGGCAGGCCATCCAGGCGCTGCAGGCGCGCCTCGCGCGGAGGACGCCGCACCTCGACGAGGGCTGGATGAGTCGGCTCGACAAGGCAGGAGGAGCACCATGGTCCGCATGACATCCCTATTGCTGCTGGCGACCGCAACCCTCACCGCGGGCTGCGGCCAACCACCCGCAACGGCGGTTCGCCCACCGGAGACGGCCTTCACCGCCGACACCCTCAGCCTCGCGCTCGAGACCGCGCAACCCGGCGACGTCATCGCCGTCCCCGAAGGCCGCTTCGACTTCCGCCGCGGGCTGACCCTCACCGCCGACGGCGTGACGATCCGCGGCGCCGGCATCGACGCCTCCGTACTGCGCTTCGCCGAGCAGGTGGCGGGGGCCGAGGGGCTGCTGGTGACGGGGAGCGATTTCACGATCGAGGACCTCGCGATCGAGGACACCGCCGGGGACGCCCTCAAGATCAACGGCGGTCGCAACATCGTCGTACGGCGCGTGCGCACCGAATGGACGAACGGTCCCGACACGGAGAACGGCGCCTACGGGATCTACCCGGTCCAGACCGAGAACACGCTGGTCGAGGAGTCCGTGGCCATCGGAGCGTCCGACGCGGGCATCTACGTGGGACAGTCGCGCAACGTCATCGTGCGCAACAGCCGCGCCGAGTGGAACGTCGCGGGGATCGAGATCGAGAACACGGTGGGCGCGGACGTGCACGGCAACGTCGCGACCCGGAACACCGGCGGCATCCTGGTCTTCAACATGCCGGACCTGCCGCAGGCGGGGCACAGCACGCGGGTGTTCGACAACGACGTGCTCGACAACAGCACGCCGAACTTCGGCGCCCCCGGCTCGGCCGTCGCTTCCGTCCCCGCGGGGTCGGGCATCATCGTGAGCGCGAACGACCGGGTCGAGGTGTTCGACAACCGGATCGCCGGACACCGCACCGGCAACGTGCTCATCAGCAGCTATTTCAGCGCGGGCTACTCGCGGGAGCGGGAGATGCAACCGACGTTCGACCCCTACCCCGAGACCATCTTCCTGTACGGCAACACGTTCGGGCGCGGCGGCCAGGCTCCCGACCGCGCCGAACTCGACGCCGTCCGAACGGGGCTCTACGGCGAATCCGGACGGCTGCCGGACATCGTCTGGGACGGCTTCCGCAACCCGGAGAAGACGGGGACCGAGTTCGCCATCTGCGTCGGCGACGGCCACGCCCTTGTCCTCGATCTTGACGCCGATGGCGACTATACGGCCCCCGGCGTGGACGGGGCGGCCCACGACTGCGAACACGAGAAGCTGCCGCCGGTCCGTCTGGTGAGCCCGGAGCCCCGCTCGTAGCCATGGGCAACCGGCCGGTGCTCGCGCGACTCGCCGTCGGCGCGGTCGCCGTCATACTGGCAGCCTGCGCGCCGCCGGAAGTCCGCTTCCATGCCTCCGGTCACTATCCCGAGCGTCTCTCCGACTGGGGCGTGCTGCTGGCGCGCCGCAGCGGACTGGTCCTCGGCCGCGACGTCACGCCCTACGACGTGAACACGCCCCTCTTCATGGATCACGCACTGAAGCTGCGCACCGTCTGGATGCCGCCCGGCACCGCCGCGGAGTTCGTCAACCACGCGCGGTACGACATGCCCGTGGGCACCGTGCTTTCGAAGACCTTCTTCTACCCGACGGAAGACGGCATCGCACAAGCCATCCCAGCCTGGGACGGCGATGTCGCCGGAATGGAACCGGACAGCGCCCGGCTCGTGGAGACACGGCTGCTCGTGCGGCAGTCTTCCGGCTGGGATGCCCTGCCCTACGTCTGGCGGGGCGACGACGCCTACCTCTCCCTCGGCGGGGCGATCGAGCGTTTCGACCTCGTCGTCGACGGCGCGACAGCGGGGTTGGACTACGTGGTCCCGACCCGCAACGAGTGCGCCTCCTGCCACGCCACGAAAGCCTCACGCGAACTCCTGCCACTCGGCATCGTGACCCGCCAACTGAATCGCGGATACCGCGGTGGCGGCGACAATCAGCTCGACGCGTGGCGTCATCGAGGGCTGCTCAACGGGCTCCCCGGACCAGACGAATGGCCCCGCAACGCCGACTGGCACGGGGGCGATGCCGCCACGGAGCATCTCGCGCGCTCCTATCTCGACGCCAACTGCGGCCATTGCCACAATCCCGAGAGCGTGGTCGACACCACCGGCCTCTGGCTCGACTACGCGACCCATCCGATGCGCCGCATGGGGGCCTGCAAGCCGCCGATCGCCGCCGGCCGGGGCACCGGCGGCCGGCGTTACTCCATCGTGCCCGGGCAGCCCGAAGCGTCGATCCTGACCTTCCGCATGGCGGCGACGCACCCGTCCGAGCGTATGCCGGAACTCGGGCGGACCCTGGTTGATCGACGGGCCGTGGCCATCGTGGAACGCTGGATCGCGTCCCTCCCCGGAACGTGTGGTTAACCCCGAAGGGGCCGCTGGACCAAAGCGCCGAAATCCGCGACGATTCCGAACGTCGCGGACCGGCCGCGCTTCTGGCGGTTCCGCCTCGACACCGGAGGTCACCGCATGAAACGCGCTTTCCCAGCCTGGGCAGCCTGCCTGCTCGCCGCCGCCACCGTCGCCACCCACGCCGAGGAGGCCTGCGAGCCGTCCCGCTGGGGTCCGGACGACGAGATCGGCAACGCCAACCTGATCACGCCCGAATCGGTCCTCGCCGCCGCGAGCCTCGTCAGGACCGGCAAGACCTACGGCCTCGGCATCGTCGTCGACGAGACGACGCCGGCGTTCCCGCCCCGGGGACTGATGCTGCAGGTGGTGCAGCCGAGCCAGCAGGAGGGACGCGCGGCGTTCCCGAACATGACCTACAACGACGACGTGTTTCAGGGCTGGTTCGGCATCGGTCCGCAGATCGACGGCCTGGGTCACCTCGGCGCGTCAGGCGGCATGTACTACAACTGCAACGATGCCAAGGACTTCGCCTTCCTGACCGGACTCACGAAGCTCGGTATCGAGAAGATCCCGCCCATCGTCGCGCGCGGCGTCCTGCTCGACATGGCCGGCCACTTCGGGGTGGAGCACATGGAGTCCGGCCAGTTTTTCACCGTCGAGGACGTGCAGGCCGTCGAGGAGAAGCAGGGTACCCCCGTGCGGAAGGGGGACGTGGTGCTCTTCCACACCGGCTGGACCGACGCGAAGCTGGTGGACGAACCCGATGTCTGGGTCGCCACTCAGCCCGGGCAGAGCGAGGAGGTCGCCCAGTACATGGCCTCGAAAGAGGTGGTCGCGGTCGGCGCCGACACCTGGGGGCTCGACGTGGTGCCGCCCCCGGATCCGAACCGGCCCTTCCAGGGACACGTGATCCTGCTGAAGGAAAACGGGATCTACATCCTTGAGACCATGAACACCGGGCCGCTGGTGCGCGACGGGGCGTTCGAGTTCCTGTTCGTGCTCGGGCATGCGAAGGTGCGCGGGGCCGTGCAGATGATCATCAACCCGATCGCGATTCGCTGAACGCGGGAGCGCCGATGGCGGACGCCGCGGACCCGTCCTGGCGTTTCTGGCTCCTCGCGCTTCTGTGGCTGCCGGCGGGGCTTGTGCTGCAGGCGGTGTTCCGCTTCGGCGGCACCGCCGAGCCACTGATGTTGCAGACCCTGCCGGCGGCGGCCGGTTCCCTCGTCCTGGTGGCCCCCTGCGGCCTGCCGCTCGCGCTCGCGTGCCGGCGGATCTGGCGACTGGGCTATCCGCGGGCCGCTTGGGCGTGGGGCCTCGGCCTGGGGGTGGTCACCGTCCTGGCAACCCTCGTTGCGGGCCTGCTCGGACCCGTCGCGATCGTTGTCTACGCCCTCGTGCTGAGCCTGCCCATGTGGATCGCCGCGCCGGCAGTGGCCAGGCGGCAGCGCAACACCAACTGAACCCGGTGGGGGCGACCCTTGCGGCCCCCCGTCACGGGTGCATTTCGAGGATTTCCTCCGGAAGCGGCTGCCTCTCGTCCTCCCACTTTGCGTAGCGGCTGAACTGCGGACCGATCTCGCGCCAGCCCATGGGGTCGCCGGCGCCCACGAAGCGCGCGAACTCCGGCGGATTGCGCTCGAGCATCTCGCGGGGGACGTGCCGCTGGTACTGCTCCTGGGTCTTCAACCGCTGGTGGCAGACGTACGTCGTCAGGTTGAGCCGCAGGCCGTCCGTCTGTTTCGGGAAGGCCCCGTGCCAGACATTGCCGTTGAAGACGATCAGCGATCCCACGGGCGCTTCCACGGCGACCGCCCGATCCACGCCCTCGCCCGGCTTCGGATAGCGGCAGAGCTTGTTGCTGCCCGGCACGAAGGCGATGGCGCCGTCCTCCTTCGTGTACTCCGTAAGGCACAGCGCGGAGTTGCAGACGTCGTTGCAGCCGTCGGGCAGCTTGCCGGAGAGGGGGCGGGGCGTGTCCGAGTGCAGCCCGAGCGTGTCGCCGTAGTCGCCGCCCTTCCACTTCACGAACGACGTCATCGACGAGAGCTGGCCCTCCCCGCGCATGTAGTGGTTGACCATCGCCTTCATGGTGCGGTTGTTCAGCCACTCCTCGAAGACGCGGCCCTCGAACAGCATGTAGTAAAGGAGGAACTGGCCGTCCGACTGCGGCTCCGAGCGGTACTTGCCCGAGTTCCCGTTCGCGTCCAGGGAGAACTTGCGCCCGGTACGGCGCTCCGCCACTTCCAAGACGCGGTCGCGCAGCCGCTCGATGAACTCCGGCGGCGCGACCTTTTCCGGCGGGATGACCACGAACCCCTGCTCGTCGCAGGTCTTGCAGTATTCCTCGAGCCCCAGTTCGCGTATCTCCGCGTCATAGTCGCCATGGCCGAACCGCATGAGCAGCTCGTCCTCGTCCAGCACCTCGGACCCCTGTTTCAAGATATCGGTGGCTTCCGCCATGGCTCGGCTCCTCGCTTCGCGATATGCCACTAGCTTGACAAGGGGCGTCGCCCCTCGTCAACAGCGGGCCGAAGCGCCGAGGGGCACGTCAGCCGCGCAGGATCCCGCTCCGCCCGTCCTTAGGCTTAGGGGGTCACTGCCGTAGCAGGGTCGACAACGATCAAACCGTCGTCGTCCGGGGTCAGGAGCACGGAGTCCTCGCGACCCTACGGCCTCCGCAACCCTACGGCCTCCGTTCCACCGCCCGTCCCGTGGTCCAAGCACACCGCCCACGCACTTGGGAGCCAATAAACTATCATTCGATAGGTAATTATAGTTGACACGAAAACTGGTTCCTGTACACTTGGCGAATGGCTTCAGCTACTGACATCAAGGAACAGACTCCGAGCCCAGCCAGCATCCGTGGGCTGCGCGGCCGCATGGGGCTGACTCAGGAGCAGTTCGCGGAGCGCTTGCACGTCACCCCGTTGACCGTGCTCCGTTGGGAGTCCGGCAAGTCCCGCCCGCGGCCCCTCGCTCTCGCCCGACTACGGGAGGTCGAAATCGAGGCGCAAGAAGCCGCAGCGCAAAGCGCTCAGTCCCCGAATCGCCGCGCTGTCCCAGCACCGGGGGCCCCACCACTCGACTTCGCAGGCGACCCGGAGGCCGTTTCGGCCGTCGCCGAGGCGTACCGATTGACCTTCGGCCACCAATTCAATCCTGCCTTCGCGAGCGAAATCGCGCGCATCGATCCTCTGCCACATCAGCGCATCGCCGTCTACGAGCGCATGCTCCCGCAAGACCCGTTGCGTTTCCTGCTCGCCGACGACGCCGGCGCCGGGAAGACCATCATGACCGGGCTGGTCGTGCGGGAAATGCTGTCGCGCGGCCGAGCCAAGCGCGTGCTCATCGTCCCACCAGCCGGACTGGTCGGGAACTGGGAAAGGGAACTACGCACTCTTTTCCGGTTGTCGTTCCGGATCGTATCCGGTGCCGAAGCGCGCCAAGATCGTGGGTTTAGCGGCCCTGACAGCGATCTCGTCATCGTATCGCTGGACACCTTGGCTCATCCCTCCGTGTTCGCGCGGCTACGCGAGACGAGCATCCCCTACGACCTCGTCGTATTCGACGAGGCCCACAAGCTGGGCGCGAATACGGATAATCGCCATCGCACGCACAAGACCCGCCGCTACCGCTTGGCGGAGGCCATCGTCGGTTGCGGGGAATCGGCCGGAGCATACGCCGGACTGCCTTGGTCCGCTCGCCACCTCGTGTTGCTGACGGCCACTCCGCACATGGGCAAAGACTCCCCGTACTACCATCTTTGGCGCTTGCTCGATCCCCATGCATTCGCCACGGCGGAAGCTTGCCGACGTTTGGCGAACTCGGTGCGGGCGCGACACTTCATTCGACGCACGAAGGAGGAGATGGTCACTCTCGCTGGAGCGCCGCTTTATCGCCAGCGCCGCTGCGCGACTTTCAGCTACGCGCTAACGCAAGAAGTTGACGGCGAGCAAACGCTCTACGACTCGACCACCGAGTACCTGACCGACACGTACGGCCGCGCCGTCCGGAATCGAGCCGCTGCCAAGCTCGTTCGAGGTGTGTTTCAGCGCCGGATGGCGAGCTCCACTTGGGCGCTTCTGTGCTCCTTCGAGCGCCGGATCGACAAGTTGCGCCGCATCGCAGACGACATCGAGGGTGGTCGCATAAACCTGCGAGACACGCAGCGGCTGAACAGTCGCTACGTCGACGACCATTTCGAAACCCATGCTGCTGACGACGAAGGCGACCGGGAGGCGAGTGAGGATTTCGAGGACGCCGTGCTGGGCGCCGTCGTCGCGGTCGCCCTAGAGGACCTGCACGCTGAGATTCAGACTCTTGAGGACTTGACCACCCGAGCTCAAGCGATTGTCGACTCCGGCAACGAGTCGAAGTTCGAGAAGCTCCGCGAAGTGCTGGACGACCCTCGCTATCTCGACGAGAAGTGGCTGATCTTCACCGAACACCGCGACACGATGGAATACCTCGTTCGGCGCCTCGAAGGGCTCGGTCACGCCGGCCGCATCGCGCGGCTACACGGCGGTATGGCTTGGGCGGAGCGCGAACTCCAGGTCGGCCATTTCCGCCGCAAGACAGGCGCGCGTTTCTTGGTCGCCACCGACGCGGCCGGCGAGGGCATCAACCTCCAGTTCTGCGCCGTCATGGCGAACTACGACATCCCCTGGAACCCCGCCCGCCTGGAGCAACGGATGGGCCGAATACACCGCTATGGGCAGACCCGCGACGTCACCATCGTCAATCTGGTTTCCGGGAGCACTCGCGAGGGACGGGTGCTCGAGGTGCTGCTGAAGAAGCTCGACGCCATTCGCGAAGAACTGAGTTCCGACAAGGTCTTCGACGTGGTCGGGCGGCTGTTCGAGGACACCTCGTTGAAGGACTACATGGTGGCCTCCTTGACCGATGACGGGGAAGCACATGCGATCACCACGATAGGCGAGACCTTCTCCACAGAGCGTGTCCGACATCTCCATGAGGCCCAGGAGCAGACCTACGGCCGTTCAGACGATGTCGCCACGAGGCTGAGCGGCCTGCAGGCGGACATGGAACGCGAGCGGTACCTGCAACTGCTTCCGGGCTATGTGTGGCGCTTCGCGGAAAAGAGCGCGCAGCTACTCGACCTCGACCTTCGCGGGGAGCTTGGGGACAACTTCGCCCTAGTCCCCCGGCGTCCGGGCGCACTCGATGGGTTGCTGCCCGCCCTGCAGACCTACGAGCCCGAACTGCGCGAGCGCTTGCGTATCCACCGACCCAACACGGTGGCGGACGGCATCTGGCTGCATCCCGGCGAACCTGTGTTCGACGCGCTTGTTCAAGAGGTCCTGACACGGTTCGGGCGCGACGCGTTGCGTGGCGGCATTTTCGTCGATCCGCTCGCGAAAAGCCCCTATCTGTATCACCTCGCTGTGGTATCTGCCGAACTCGAAGCCGATTTCTCGCCGGATGGCACAAGTCCCCGCACCCAACCGCTGGAGCGTCGTCTGGCTGCAATCCGCCAAGAAGAGTCGGGGAAGATGGATACCGCCGATATCGAGCCGCTGCTCCTCCTGCGGGGCGACCCCGACACACCACCGGGTGCGGTGCCGCTGGCCAGTCGCGGCGTCGGCATGCGGGCCCAAGCGACCGCTCATCTCCAACGCTGGGCCCGCCGCCATCTCTCTGAAGAATGGCAGAACGCGATGCGGCGCGAGTTACCCGAGCGCCTTCGGCGGCTCGCGGCCGGCTTCGACCTACGGTCTGCCGAACTCGCGAGCCAACGAGCCCGGCTGACTCGTGTCGCGAACCGGACCGTTGACGCTGAAAGGCAGTTAGACGCCATCAAGCAAGAACAACGCACGCTGGCGAAGGAGCGCGCCACCATCATGGAGGCAGCCGAAGCCGCGCCGAGTGGTGTTCGCCCCGCACAAGTGGAGTTTGTCGCACACGCATTGGCCGTGCCGCCCGCAGGTGCAGATGCGAACAGCAGTGAACGACTGCGCCACGAGGAAACGGTCGAGGCCATAGCCGTCCGGATCGCGAGCGCTTGGGAAACGGACCGTCACGCGGATGTCGTTGATGTCTCCAAGCCGTCCCTGGCGCGCTCCGCAGGGCTGGCGGACCATCCCGGTTTCGATCTACTGGCGACATCCCCCGATGGCCATCGGCGCAGCATTGAAGTCAAAGGCCGAAGCGGGCGCGACCCGATTCAGGTAGAAATCAATGAGTGGAAGCAGGCGTGCAACCTAGGCGACCGCTATTGGCTCTACGTCGTTTTCGACTGCGCAACGCCTCGGCCCATGCTGGTCCGCGTGCAGAATCCGTTCGCCAAGCTACTCGCCACCATGCGTCACACGGCGGCGTTCGTGATTCCCGCGCAAGCGGTCCTTGACGCCCGGACGGCGTAGGAGGAGGGAGCATGACGCGTTTTCAACTCTCGGAAGGCGGTTCGATCATCGATTTCCCCGCAATCAGCCCTACGTTCTCGGAGCCCATCGATGCCCGTTGACTACTCCATGCGGATTTCGCGTCTCACGGTCGACAAGCTCGGCGTGAAGCTCTACGACAAGGTGTCGGCCGTCATCGCTGAACTAATCGCCAATGCCTACGACGCAGACGCCGAGCGCGTCAACGTACACGCACCGATGGGCCAAGCGCTGGCGTCTCGCGCGGGAGGCCGTTTGACTGACAAGGGATTCGAGGTCCGGGTCGTCGACGATGGCGTAGGCATGACCCCGCAGCAGATGCAGGATTTCTTTCTGGTAGTGGGCGCCGAGCGGCGGGAAGATCCTCTCCGGGGTGACGAGTCGCCCATTCATCGGCGCAAGGTGATGGGCCGCAAAGGCGTCGGAAAGCTGGCTCCGTTCGGGATCTGCAAGGTTATGGAAGTGCTGAGCGCCGGTGGCGAGCGCGTCCAACGGACGCGTAACGGCGCGACCGAGAGTGGCTACCTAACCTCCCACATCTTCATGCGCTATGAGGACATCATATCGGTCGGTGACGAACCGGATGCCCGGTACGAGCCGCAGCGAGGCGCCAAAGACGACACGTTGAGTCTCGAGACCGGCACGATGATAGCCCTGACGGACTTCAACTTCCGTCGGGTTGGGGCCGTCGATGTTCTCGCACGCCAGATCGCCCAGCGCTTCGGCATTCAGTCCGCCGACTGGCAGATCAACCTCGTCGACAACACCCAGTCCGGCGCCGGTCCCCACACAGTCGGTCCATTCGACGTACAGGTCATGCCAAACACTCGCCTTGCCTTCCAGCGCAACGGGACCGTCTTGGCGCCAGACGGCACCCCATTCGATGAAGTGGAGGCGGGCTTTCGCCACGAAGGCAGGTTCCACCTCGTCACCGGATGGATGGCGTACTCCAAACAACCCTACCGGGACGACCTGATGGCGGGTGTCCGGATCTACTGTCGCGGCAAGATCGCCGCCCAGACATCGGTCTTCAACCGCAAGGCCGGTTTTACCGGCGAGCACAACGTTCGGTCGTACCTCGTCGGTGAACTCAACGCCGACTGGCTTGACGAAGAGGAGGACCTGATACAGACGGACCGGCGCGACATCCTGTGGTCGGATGAGTTGGCCACCGCTTTCGAGTCTTGGGGCCAGGATGCGGTTCGACGAATCGGCACTCTGTCGCGCGATCCGATGCGCAAAGCGACCTTGGACTTGTTCCTGCAGACCGGGAATGTCGCCGAACGTGTGCGGGACAGCTTCCCGAACGAGGACCAGGAGAAAATCCGCGAGCACGCCATGGAGGTCGCCAGGACCTTCGGCCGCACTATCAGCCGTCCCGAGGCCGAGGACGCCGATGTGGTGGACGACCTCGTGGACCTGAGCATCACGTTGGCGCCCCACATCACCCTGGATGAGATGATGCGCACCGCGGTCGAGGACGCCGACACGCCCATTGCCGTCCTCGGCTCTTTCCTCCGAACCGCCCGCATCGCCGAACTCTCGTCGTTCGGCCGCATCGCGGAGGACCGGCTCAAGGTGATAGACCGGCTCCAGGTGCTGAAGGACGGTCGAGATACGGACGAGGACAGCCTCCAGCGCCTGATCGAAGAGGCACCATGGCTGATCAACCCGGAATGGGCACCGGTGACGGCCAATCAAGCCTTGAGCACGTTGCGGCGAGAGTTCGAGACGTACTACGAGGACAGGACAGGCGAGAGCATCCAGCTCTCCGATTTCCAGGATCCGCGCAAGCGCCCGGATTTCGTGCTGTCGAGCCAAGAGTCCGTCGCGCAGATCGTCGAGATCAAGCGGCCTGGACACGCGCTGACGAACGACGAAATGGAGCGCATCGTCAACTACCACAACAACATGGAGTCGTTTCTAGCCGACCCGGCCCACGAGTCCTTCCGCCGTTCCTTCCAAGGATTCCACATCACATTGGTCTGCGACAGTCTCTCACTCACCGGGACGGCGCAAGCCGCGTTCGACGGATACGTGAGAGGGGAACGTCTGACGCACTTGGACTGGACTGCCTTTCTACTCAAGACCGAGGAAGTCCATCAGGACTTCTTGCGCGAGGCTGAGAGACAGCGAGCGACCGTCGCCGTCGCGGAGCGGAGTTGAGATGACGCTCACGGCCATAGACCTCTTCGCCGGCGGCGGCGGCCTAACCGTCGGATTGAAGCGCGCCGGATTCAAGGTACTCGCTGCCGTGGAGATCGAGGAGCACGCGTTTGCCACCTACAAGGCCAACCACCCGGAGGTCCGCTGCCTGAAGCAGGATCTGACGACAGTAAGTGGTGCCGATCTGCTCCAGTTGGCCGACGCGGAGGCAATTGATCTGCTTGTCGGCTGTCCTCCCTGTCAGGGGTTCACGAGCCTGACCGCCAAGTACCGCCGTGACGATCCCCGCAACAAACTGATCTTCGAGATGTCGCGCTTGGCAGAAGAGTTGCGGCCTCGAGCGATCATGATGGAGAACGTTCCCGGCCTCATGAACAAGGGAGCGTCGCTCTATGCGAAGCTGAAGGCGGGCCTGGAGAGCTTGGGCTACCACCTGACCGATGACGTACTACAAGTGGCGGACTTCGGCGTACCGCAGTTCCGCCGCAGGCTTGTCCTGCTCGGTGGACTGGGGTTCAACATCGACTTGCCCCAGCCCACTCACGGGACGGAAGCCAGCGAAGGCCGCCAAGCTTGGCGCACTGTCCGCGACGCGATCGGATACATGAAAGCGCCAGTGGAGCTGCGCGACGCGGTCAAGCGCGGGCCCCTAGAACGGTCGGATTGGCACATCGTGCGAACGCTGTCGTCCGAGAACCTCTCCCGCATCCAAGCCGCGAAGCCCGGGGCAACCTGGCCGGACATCCCCGAGTCGCTACGGCCGGATTGCCACCAGGGCGACTACCGCGGATTCACCAATGTGTACGGACGCATGGAGTGGGAGGCCCCGGCCCCCACGATCACAGCCGGATGCACCACGTTCAGCAAGGGACGTTTCGGGCATCCCGAGGCCGATCGGACGATCTCGGTTCGCGAGGCCGCATTGTTGCAGACCTTTCCGAGGGACTACCTGCTCGACGTACCCTACATGCACCATGTTTGCGACATCGTTGGCAACGCCTTGCCCTGCAAGTTTGCCGAGGCGGTCTCCAAGCGATGTCGCGACCGGTTGTTGGCCACGAGCCGTGCTTGAGGCCAAGCCCCGCCGGAACGAAGGAATCGACGCATGGGATCTTTGATCGACCTCTCCAACCTCGGCAAGCCGGCCACTGCCTTGATCAACAAGATCTCCGAAGGTGTCGGCACCGTCTTCGAACCCAAGCAGATCAGGCGCCTAGCGCGAGCAAAGGCCGACGCGGCCGTAATCGCTGCGGAGGGCGAGATCCGGGTCCAAGACGCGCATCGAAGAGCCTTGCACCGTTGGGTCGAAGAGGAGTCGCAACGGCAACGCAATATCGAGAACATCACGGCCAAGGCACTTCCGCAGCTAGGCGACAGCGCCGACCCGCAGGCTATGGACACGGATTGGCTGACCAACTTCTTCGACAAGTCCCGAATCGTCACCGATGACGAAATGCAGAATCTCTGGTCGCGCATCCTCGCCGGCGAGGCCACATCTCCGGGTTCCTTCTCCAGAAGGACCGTGAACTGCGTAGCCGACATAGACAAGCCTGACGCCACCCTGTTCACTATGATCTGCGGTTTCTCGTGGCACTGTTATGGACGTGCGGTGCCTTTGGTCTTCGATTTGCAGGCCAACATCTACGACAGAAACAACCTCACGTTCGAGTCTCTTAGTCACCTCGACAGTATCGGGTTGTTGAAGTTCGACCACCTAGCGGGCTTCAACTTCACGCCGCCAGACCGGGCTTTCCGAGTGAGCTACTTCGACGAATCATACCTGTTCGAGATTCCAGAAAACGCGGACAGGGAGGTCCAAGTCGGACACGTGATGCTGACGCAGCTAGGTGCCCAGTTGGCTCCTATAAATGGCAGCGTGTCCGTGGATGGACTCCAAGAGTACGTGCTTGATAGGTGGAAGAAGTATGGTATGCAGCGAGTTACAGTAGCGTCGTTGGAAGTCGATCTGAGAGCCCGGCCGTGAACGACCGCCGCCTGATTGAGTCCGCCTTCCCCCTCAAACAGGCGTCCCTCGACTCCGTGCACGAGAAGAACGTTCGCCACGGGCACATCTCCACTCTCCACGTTTGGCCGGCGAGACGCCCGCTGGCGGCGAGCCGCGCTGTGTTATTGGCGACGTTGCTCGCCGACCCCGGGACCGCCAAGGGTCGCCGCGAACTCGTGCGCAGCATTGGAGGGATGGTCGAGGAAGTTCCCGACAAAGAAGGTCGATTGAAGGAAGTCACCAACGGCGGAGTACTCCACTGGGGCCGTGAAGGCAACGAGCACTCGCGAAGCGGTATCCAACTACTTCGGGACGAGATCGGCAAGGCTTTCGGAAACCGGGCGCCGCGGGTGCTCGATCCGTTCGCCGGGGGTGGCGCGATCCCATTGGAAGCGATGCGTCTCGGCTGCGAGGTGGTGGCATCGGACATTAATCCGGTGGCATGGTTCATTCTACGCTGCACGTTGCACTACCCGCGGCTAATTGCGGGACAAACGCACCCACTACCCGAATCGGTCGTCCGTGATCGGGCATTCATGACAACCTTCGTGAAAGCCCATGGCGCCAAGACCAAAGCGGCGCAGCGGAAGGCACTCGCAGCGTATGGCTTTAGGGACGAGGCGAAACGCAAATCGCCCGATCGCCTACTCGATGGGCTTGGCGTGAAGGCAAGTCCGAACGCCGACTTCGCCTGGCACCTCAGGGCGTCCGGCCAGCAAGTACTGCACAGGGTACGGACTAGACTGGCATCGAGGTACCCCACCTACGCCGATTTCGAGCCCGTCCGCCGCAAAGGTGCCGCCCGAAGCGAAGGCGGGCCAGATGTCAGCTATCGGCCACGCTCTCGACAGCTGCTCGAACCGGATGCCGATGGCGCTGTATCCGCTGCGGAGCTGAACTGCACTTTCACCGACAGCTATCTGGAGGACGAGCGTAATCCTCGCTGGATCGCGAAGCCAACAGTAGCGTATCTGTGGGCACGCACGGTGAGTTGTACCCGCTGCCGGAAGGAGCTGCCGCTGCTGAAGACACGCTGGCTCTGCAAGAGGGACAAGAAACGCGTGCTGCTGACGATGTCGCCAACGGACCGCGGAGTCGAGTTCGGTATTGATACCGAAGCCGATGCCAACGCCGACGCAAGCGGCACCATGTCAGGCAGTGGTGCCAGGTGTCCTGGCTGCCAGCGTGTCACCACAACGATGCAGGATTTGAGGGCCGCAGGCCGCGCAGGTAAGTTGGGCAGCCGGATGGCCGCAGTGGTGGTGGATGGACAGCAAGGAAAGGAGTACCGATCACCGACCCTGCGGGAGATCGAAGCCGCCCAGGTCGATGAACAGGATCTCCGGCAACTGTTCGCCGAGATCCCGTTTGGCGCGTTGGACGAACCAACACCTAAGGCTGGAATCGGAGCCTCAAGGGCTTTCTCCGTCGACGGATACGGTTTCCGCGTTTGGCGGCATCTCTTCACCAATCGCCAGCTACTCATGCTCGGTACGGCGCTACAAGAACTCAGAGCCATCCCCGAGTATCTGGGCTCCCATCCACGGGGTTGGTCGGAGGCAATGCCGTACTACATCGCGGCAGCGCTCAGCCGAACAGCGGACCGAGGCAGCTGCTTGTCCACGTGGACCAACGATCCGGAGCAAATCCGAAACACGTTCGCTCGATTCGCGCTTCCCATGGTGTGGGACTTCGTGGAGTCCTGTCCGCTCAGCGACACCAGTGGTGGGTTCGGCCAAGCCATCGAGTGGATCGCCCGCGCCGTCGAACATGTCCAAGCGGCCACTGCGAACGCTGGTGCCCCCCTCGTGCTCCGGCAATCCGCGATCGACGAGCTGCCAGGGACCTTCGACATAATCTGCACCGATCCACCCTACTACGATGCAATTCCGTATTCGGACCTCATGGACTTCTTCCATGTCTGGCTCCGCCGAGCCCTGCATGGTTTGTCTCCGGAGACCGATGCCGCATTTTCGGAGTCGCTTGGGCCTAAGTGGAGTACCGAGGAGGCGGACGGAGAGTTGATCGATGACGCCGGCCGCTTTGGCGGCAACCGGGAGGCATCGAAGCAAAGCTATGAAGAGGGCATGGCGCGGGCCTTCGCCCGCTTCCACGACGCTCTACGAGACGATGGCCGACTCGTCATCGTCTTCGCCAACAAGTCTCCCGATGCTTGGGAGACGCTCGTGTCCGCGCTCATGCGCTCCGGTTTCGTCGTCGACGCTTCATGGCCCATACAGACGGAACGACAGAGTCGCCAACGCTCGCTTTCCTCGGCGGCGCTCGCCTCCTCGATCTGGCTAGTGTGCCGAAAGCGACCGAAGACGGCCCGGCCCGGCTGGGACACCCGCGTGTTGGCCGAGATGCAAGCGAACATCAGCGAGCGGCTACGAGACTTCTGGGATGCGGGCATTCGGGGACCGGACTTCGTCTGGTCCGCCACAGGCCCAGCGCTCGAAGCGTTCAGTCGCCATCCGATCGTCAAGCGCACGGACATACCGGGCGAGCAGTTGACAGTGGCCGACTTCCTCCGTCACGTCCGACGCATGGTCGTCGCCTTCGTCGTCAACCAACTGTTCGACGACGACAACGGCGCGACGGCGGAACTGGATGACCCCACAACCTACTACTTGCTCCACCGCGCCGACTTCGGCCTCGGGCCGGCCCCGGCTGGTGCGTGCATCCTCTACGCCGTGTCCTGCAACCTGTCAGACGGAGACTTGGCGGGGCGCATGGATCTCCTCATCCGTGGCGGTACGTCAACTGTGGTTTCGGAGAGTGACGACGACGCAGACGCTAAAGGAAGCGAAGCTCGTCTCAAGCCTTGGAATCGCCGTCGTGCGAGAGACATGGGCGAACCAGGCGCGAACGGTGGTCCGCCGCCGTTGATCGATTGCCTCCATCGCGCCATGCGCGTTTGGAAGACCGGCGAGCTCAGTCGCGTGGACGCGTATCTTGAAGCGCAAGGTCTCGTGAAACACGAGTTGTTTGCACGGGTCGTTCAGGCGGTCATAGAGCTAGCAGAGCCCGGAAGCGAAGAACGCGCAATTCTAGAGTACCTCCAGAGTCATCTGGCTAGTCGGGGTAGCCACGGACCACGGCAGCAACGTCTAGTGCAATGAGAGAGACTGTAGAGCGCCGCGCCCCACCCCCGACACACCGGCTTAAGACCGGCTCCCTCAAGCCGGTTGGTCGCCATGAGGATTTAGATGACATCTAGAACAATACCCTGGCGCGATTTCGTTCAGCTCAAGGACGAACTCAGGAGCGGCGAACTCACTCTCGCGGAATTCGCGGCCGATCTTCACGAAGTAACGCTCGGACGTGGCAAGCGACTCGTCTACGAGGACGCGGGGGAGTTCTTCACCCTTACCTTCCCAACGTTGACGCTGCGCGAGTTGGTCAAGGAGGTGGCCAAGCGTCTAGCCGGACGCAGCGAAAAGGCGATTCGCCAGCTCGAGCTGACCTACGGCGGGGGCAAGACGCATACCCTGGTCGCTCTGTACCACCTCTTCCGCAAACCCGACGCTCTGCCGGACGTGCCGGCGGTGAGGGAGTTTCGGGAACATGTGGGTGCCGACTTCCCACCGGCTCGCGTGGCAACCCTGTGTTTCGACAAGATCGACGTAGAGAAGGGCATCGAAGGGGTGTCCGCGCCGGACGGCGAAACGCGCACGTTGCGCCATCCGTGGAGCGTTCTGGCCTACCAGCTAGCCGGTGCCGACGGTCTTCGGGCTATCCACGCGGACGGCGATGCCGAAGAACGCGAGACGCCGCCGGCCGAGCCACTGCTCACCAAGCTGATCGAAACACCCGCCGCCGAGGGTCTCGCGACGCTCATCCTCATTGATGAAGTGCTCATGTACGCCCGCGAGAAGGCTGGATTGGCCCCCGTTTGGCGTGAACGAATTGTCGACTTCTTCCAGTATCTCACCCAGGCCGTCGCGAAGGTGGACCGCGCCGCCATCGTGGCGTCCCTGCTCGCCACCGACCCGACCAAGCAACAAGGGGATCTCGGCAGTCGGCTAGTACACGAGCTTTCCGCTGTCTTCCAAAGGCAAAGCGAACAGGGGGTGCGGCCAGTCCAGAAAGAGGATGTGGCCGAAGTGCTGAGGCGCCGGTTCTTCCAGGCGGACGGACTGCGGGAGAAGGACGCGCACCGCGCCCATGTGATTGGCGTCGTCCGCGGCCTGGCCAAGCTCGACGAGACGATCGCCAAGGATCGCTCCGCCGCAGAACAGCGCTTCCTTTCGAGCTTTCCGTTCCATCCCGATCTCACGGAGGTCTTCTACAGCCGCTGGACGCAACTCGATGGGTTCCAGCGCACGCGAGGGATCTTGCGCACGTTGGCGATTGCGCTGCGCGAGGCGGAAAAATGGGACGCGAGTCCTCTGATCGGTCCGGCCGCCATGTTGGCGGCGCCCGAAGCACCGGCCGTTTCCGATGCGGTGACGGAGCTAGCCCGTGTCGCCGACGCCGACGACACGGGTCGGTCGACCGACTGGTCACGCCTGCTCGAAGCGGAACTAGGGAAGGCCCGTCAGGTGCAGGCCGAGCACCCGGCGCTCGCGGATTGCCGCGAGGCAGAGCAATCCGTCATCGCGGTCTTCCTGCATTCGCGGCCGATCGGCGGAAAGGCCAACACTTCCGAACTCATGCGGCTATCCGGTGGCGCGTCACCGGACCCGATCGAGCTGGAGAAGGGATTGCGGCGATGGCGCAACATCTCCTGGTTCCTCGACGATGAGGACGCACGCGTTGACGGGGACGAGTTGCCGAAGTCCTGGCGGCTGGGCAACCGCCCCAACCTGCGCCAGATGCATGACGAGGCCTGCGCGCATCGCATTTCGGAAGACGACGTGACGGCCGAACTGATGGAAGCAGTACGCAACGCCCGAAGCGCTCTCGACGGCGGTGCCGCTGCTGCCGGTGCAAAGCTGCACCTTCTGCCGGCGTCACCGCGGGATGTGGGCGACAATGTCGATTTCCGCTACGTGATCCTGGGGCCAGAGGCGGCCTCGGACTCCGGCAAACCCAGCCCGCTCGCGAAACGTTTCCTTGAGGAGGGCAGCAGCCCGAATCGTCCGCGCGTGCATGCCAATGCCGTGGTGGTTGCGGTGCCGTCGCGCGACGGATTGGAGATCATGCGGAGCGCCGCCAGGTCGCTCCTCGGCTGGCAAGACGTCGATCAGCAACTGCGCGGGCAGCAGGTGGATCCGATACGGAGTGAGCGATTGCGGCGGACGCTACGGGAGGCCCGCGAGCGACTCCCCGATGCGATCCGGCAGGCGTACTGCGTTGTGGTGGCGATGAACGAACGTAACGAAGTGCAGGCATTCAAGCTAAGGGCGAGCGCCGGCCCGTTGTTCCCGGAAATCAAGAACGACGAGCGCTCGCGCATCAAAGAAACCGCCATCAATGCGGAGGCGCTGCTGCCGGATGGCCCTTACGGCGTGTGGCGCGACGACGAGGATGCACGGCGCGTCACCGAGCTAGCCGTGGCGTTCGCGCGTGATCCCAAACTTCCCAAGCTGCTGCATCCGCGGGTGCTACGCGACACCGTGTTGCAGGGCGTGCGGGATGGGCTGTTCGTCGCTCGACTGGCCCGTCCCGATGGCACGCACCGCACTTGGTGGCACGAAACGGTGGAGAGCGAGGCCGCAAACGACCCATTGCTTGAAGTCGTTCTTCCCGAACGCGCCGAACTGGCGGACTTGCCAGAACACCTCCTGAAGCCGGACGCTCTTCCGGGGCTTTGGACGGACGGCGTTGTACCCATGCGCGTGCTGCTCGACTACCTCTCTGGGCAGCACACCGTCACCGTCGAGCAATCGGGCTACGAGGAATACCTGTCGATACCTCGCTGTTCCGAGGACATCGTTAAGGCGACGACAGCCCAAGCCGTGGCGTCCGGCACGGTCTGGGTCGTGAACGGCCCGGCCTCCTGCTGGAAGGAGGCGGCCCCGTTCGGCGTGATCGAGCCGAATGCCCGACTTCGTCCTCCCCCAACTCCGATCCCGCCGCAGGAATTGGTCGCGGAGGCCCTTCCGAAGGCATGGAGGGATGGCGAAACGAACGGGGCCATGCTGGTGCAGGCGCTCTCCGAGCACCGAGGGGAGCCAGTTCCTTGGGGACTGGTTAGCGACAGTATCAAGGGGGCGGTGGCAAGCCGCTGGTTGGAGTTCGACGGCGCCGACGCGACGGGCCCAAACGAAATAGGGGACGACAAGGTCGACTTCGCCAACGCGGCCAACGTGCGTCTGAGGTTGCCCACGATGCGACCGGCTCTCGAGCCGGCGACCACCGAAGCGTCCGCCGAACTCGAGCCCGCGCAGCTACAAGACCTCGCGGACCAAGTTCCCGCACTATTGGACGCCAGCGCAGGGCATGGTCTGCTCTTCCACGTACAAGCGTCCCTTAGGGACGACACTCCAGACTCTGTCCGCAGCACAGTCGACAGACTGCTTGGCAACATCAACCCGAAGTTGAAGAGCGGACCGGCTTGACCTTGACAAGCTGCGCAGCACGCGACCGTTGTTCGGCCGGGAAAACAGTTCGGCCGTTGCTTCATGACCGGCGTTTCAGGCCGCTCTCTTGTCGGTCGACAGACTGCCCACCGCCAAGGCCAACGGTTCTGAGAGATGAGCGATACTGATAGCGATATAGACTTCAAGCAGATCATCCCCCGGCTCGGTGGCAAGGCGGACGCGTTCGAGGAGATCTGTTGTCAGCTCGCGCATCGCGCGACGGACGGAATGTTCCACAGATTGCACGGCGCTGGGCGCGACGGTGGAATCGAGTGCTACGTAGACAGGCCAAATGGCCGGTGCGGGTGGCAAGCGAAGTACGTCTTCACGATAGATGCTCTTACACGACAGGCCAGCAAGTCGCCAGATACGGCCTTGGCCGTTCATCCAACGCTCTCGCGCTTCGTCCTGTGTTTTCCTTTTGATCTGACAGGACCCACCGCACGCCCTGGGCGAAGCGGCACCGACAAACTCGCGGACTGGAAGCACCAAAAGGAGGACGCCGCACGTGTCCTCGGCAGGCAACTCCACATCGAAGTGTGGTCTTTGTCGACGCTACGGAAGCTCCTTGTGGATCATGACCCTTCCGGCGGACTGAGGTACTTTTTCTTCGGCACCCTCGCCCTCTCCGATGACTGGTTCGCCAACCACTTGGAACGTACCTTCGTCACCGCCGGGCCCAGGTACACCCCCGAGCTGAACGTGGAAACGGACTTGTACAAATGGATAGCTGCGTTTGGCCGCGAGGCAACCTGATCGGAGGCCGTAACCGAGAATCTCTCACCGATCCGCGAAGCAGACAGACGACTTGGCTACGTACTCCGACAACCCGATGACAAGGCTGATCGGGACCCGTCTGGCCAGACGACACGCTCGCGACTACGCGCTCGATAGTGGGCCGACTTCAATCCGCGCTTGCAGGACTGGAGGATCCCACATCGCTGGCGACGGAGCAGTACGAGGGAGCGATGACGCAACTGTCCAGTTCGGTCCGAGAATTGAGGTCTATCGAGGCCGCGCTCGTTGACGATATCGAGGCGCGACACGGTGCGGGTCGCGCGGACTCCCCGAATTGGCGCCAGTTCATGGCGGAGTACACAGCCAGGTCGGTTTCCTAACCGGGAAGACCGAGCGCTTTAGCAAGCCGGTCTTTGTCCTGGAGTGATCAGCCGCGCGGGTCCCGCTCCGCCGCTCCCACGGGGTCGCTGCCCTAGCTGTGGTCGACGACGATCATGCCGTCCTCGTCGAAGGTCAGCCACACGCACGACTTCATGACCACCCGGCCCTCGTCCCAGATGGAATCCATCTCGAGGGCCACCGTGTCGCCGCTCGCCACCATCTTCGTGACCTTCATGCGGCGCGAGGCGTCCACGCCCTCCATCTGCTCCTCGATGAGGCGCAGTTCCTCTCGGCCGCGGAACGTGCGGCCCCGCGGCATGTCAGTGACTTCGCAGTTCTCCGCGTAGCACTCGTCCACCATCCGCATCACGTCGTTGTTCCACGTCCACTCCCAGTGGCGCGCGCGTTCCAGGTTGCGCTCCTCCCTCGCACCCATGCTGCTTCTCCTTCCGCTGACCGCTATCTACCTTCGTCCCCGCACGAGCCGGCCCGGCCGCGCCCCGGTGTCCTCGTCGTGCTCGCGCACGACTTCCCCCGCGACGACCGTGGCCAGGTACCCGTGGGCCGGCTGCAGGAAGCGCTGGCCACCGGACGGCAGGTCGTACACCGCGTGCGGCATCCCGAGGGACAGGTTGTCGAAGTCGATGACGTTGATGTCGGCGCGTTTGCCCGGGGCCAGCACCCCGCGGTCACCGAGCCCGTAGAGTTCCGCCGTGCCCGCGCACTGCTTGTGCACCACATGCTCGAGCGGCAGGCGGTCGCCGTCCCGGTCGCGCACCCAGTGCGTCAGGAGGTGCGTGGTGCTCGAGGCGTCGCAGATGAGGCCGCAGTGGGCGCCGCCGTCCGCGAGCCCGATCACCGAGTGGTCGTCGGCCATCATGCTGTACAGCGCGTTGCAGTCGCCACGGGCGAAGTTGAGCCCGGGCATCATGAGCATGGCCTTGCCGTCCTCGGCCATCATCTGGTCGTACACGTACGCCTCGACGTCGACGCCGGCCCGCGCGGCCCGGGCCACGACCGACTCCTCCGGCGGCGGTTCGTACTGCACGGGGTTGCCGAGCGGGAACACTTGCGCGATTCGCTCCGCGACCACCAGGTGCATCACGTCGTTGATGGACTGCGAGAGCGGCGGCGCGTTCTCCTCGCCGAGGATGGCGTCCCGCGTCTCCGGGCTCCGCAGGCACTCGAGACGCTGCTCGAGGGGCAGATCGGCGATGCGCAGGTAGCTCGGGCGCCGCTGGAAGAGGTGGTTCGACTGCCAGGAAAGCAGCACGCCAGCGGGCCGCGAGGCGGTCTGCGGGTACAGCCGCGCCCCTCGAGCGTTCGCGCGGGCGACATAGTCGAGGACATGCTTCCAGGCGTCCGGATCCTCCCCGAACTCGACGATGAGGAACGTGATGGGGAGACCCGTCTCGAGCGACAGGCGACGCATCCAGTCGAGTTCGCTGTCGAGCCGGGCTTCGTTGCCGAGCGGGCGCCCGCCCTGGCCGACCGAGCCGCCCGGCACGAGCTCGAAGACCGTGCCGGCGGACCCCATCGCCCGGCCGATCGCGAACACCTCGTCCTCGGTCGCGAACGTCCCCGGCACGGGTTCGCCGTGGATGGACTGGTGGCCCAGGATGCGCGAGGTGGAGAAGCCGAGCGCGCCGTCGGCCATCGCCTGCTTCGTGATGCGCGACATCGCCTTGATGTCCTCCGCGGTCGCCGCCTCGTTGCGGATGCCCCGCTCGCCCATCACGTACGCCCGCACGGCGCCGTGGGCGATCTGCGCGCCCACGTCCATGGACCACGCCTTCGTGTCGAGCAGGTCCAGGTACTCGCCGAACGTCTCCCAGTTCCAGTCGATGCCCTCGTAGAGCGCGGTGCCGGGGATGTCCTCGACGCCCTCCATCAACTCGACGAGCGCCGTGTGCTCCCCCGGGCGCACCGGCGCGAACCCCACGCCGCAGTTGCCCGTGACCACCGTCGTGGTGCCGTGGCTCGCCGACGGGTCGAGCAGGTCGTCCCACGTGGCCTGCCCGTCGTAGTGCGTGTGGATGTCTACGAAACCGGGCGTGACGATCGCGCCGGCGGCGTCGATGGTGCGCCGCGCCGAGCCGCCAACGTCCGGACCGACGGCGACGATCACGCCCCCCTCGACGGCAACGTCGCCCTCGAAGGCGGCGGCGCCGGTTCCGTCCACCACGCGTCCGTTGCGGATCAGCAGGTCATGCATGGCCGTCCCTCTACTCAAGACTTCGCAAAACCCCGAGTGTCCGGCAAGACGCGGCGCGATGCAACGGGGGCGCGCCTTCGCCTCAACGCAAAGTGGCAGAAAGTGCCCTAGAATGGCTCGCGGCCGAACCGCAACGGCCGCACCTGGAGGTCGAGACATGGAATCACGCTTCGTCAGCGCAGACGGCCTGCGCATGCACTACCTGGAACACGGCGCCGGACAGCCGGTGATCGCCATCCACGGGTGGCCCGAAACCTGCCACGAGTGGCACCGCGTCGCGCCGCTGCTCGGTCCCGGCTACCGGGTGCTGGCGCCCGACACCCGCGGGCACGGGCAGAGCGAAGCGCCGCCGGACGGATACGACCGCGCCACGCTCGCCCGCGACATCGTGGCCTTCATGGATGCGCTCGGCATCGACCGCTGCCCCGTCGTCGCGCACGACTGGGGGGGCATCATCGCCGTGAAGCTCGCCCTCGATCACGGCGACCGGGTCGAGCGCCTGGCCCTGCTCGACACCATCTGCACCGGGTGGCCGGTCTTCGTCGAGTACTACTACTGGTTCATGGACGGCGACCGCGCGGAACGGTTCTTCGCCGAGCAAGCGGAGCCCTTCATCCGGTTCGTCATCGGAGGCGAGTCGACAGGCTTGCCGGAACCGCCCGATTCCCCGTTCGCTTCCGCGCTGTCGGCGCTCACCGCACCCGAGCCGTGGACGACCGACGAGGACATCGAGGCCTACGTCGCCCCCTACCGCGACGGGGACGACGGCCGCGTGAGCTGTGAGTACTACCGCGCGCTCGACTTCCACCGCGTGATCGAGGACGCCGGCGCCCCCAACGGCGAGCGTTACGAACACGTGCCGCACGAGACGATGGGAGAGTGGTGGCGCACCGGCACGATTCCGGCCGAGTACCTGGACTACGCACCGGAGGACCGCCACAAGCAGTACCACGGGCCGACCCTGTGGCTGTACGGCGAAGAGGTCAGGGCGGCGTCCGGGGCGCAGGTCGTCGGCGGCGTGCCCCGGGGCGATCCGGCCTGGGAGTCCTTCTCGCGGCACTTCCCGAACATCACCGGGCACCCGATGGGCGGCGGTCACTTCTTCGCCGAGGCGCGACCGGAGGAGACGGCGGAGCACCTGCGCGCATTCCTGGCGCGCTAGCTAGCGTCCGCGTGCCGGGGAGGGCCACTGCGCTTTTGACACCCGCGCGGCCGGGCGCTAGCTTGCCCGGTTCGCATCAGTCAAAGACGGAGAAGCCCGGTGGCAGCCAACACGCCGATCACGACGCTCAACGAGTTCGAGGAGGAGTACGCCAAGGGCATCGGCGTAACGCTCCCGCCCCGGGGCACACCACGCGAAGCGAGTGTCGACAACATCCGCCGCTTCGGCGACGGCATCGGCGACTACAACCCGCTCTACCGCAGCGAGCGCTACGCGGCGGAAGGCCCCTACGGGACGCTCGTCGCCCACCCCATGTTCATCTACGGGGCGAGCCTCGGGATCATGGCATCCATCAACGGCAACATCGACGGGGCCCGGCTGTCCTCGGCCAACTTCCCCATGAACTACGCCGGCGGCCGAATCGAGTTTCACCGCCCCATCTGGCTCGGCGACCGGATCTCCGCGGAGGAGGAGATCGTCGGGGTCGAACGCAAGCACAGCGACCGGATCGGCGACTTCTGCATCTGCACGGCCATGGTCTCGTACTACAACCAGCGCAAGGAACTCGTGGCCACCAAGCTGACGAACATGGCACGCTACGAGAACCTGCGCGAACGCGGCGTCATCAAGTACGACCGCGAGAAGAAGACCCAGGCCATCGAGCAGTCGCCCGACGCCCTGGTCTGGGAACGCACCCGGCGCGGCGGCGAGACGCGGCACTTCGAGGACGTCGAGGAAGGCGAGGAGTTGCCCGTCCTGGAAAAGGGCACCTACACCGTCACCGAACTCTTCCTGTTCACCCACGGCGTCGTCGGCACGGGCCGCAGTCCCCGCGCCGCCCTCGAGGCGGAGGGTTCGAAGGACCTCGGCGGTGGCGGCCGCTTCGACAAGGAGCACGCCCAGAAGCGCCGCAACATGCCGGGGCAGTTCGACTGGGGCCCGCAGCGCGTGTGCTGGCTCGGCCAGATGGCGACGGACTGGATGGGCGACGCCGGTACCCTCCTCAGCATGGACACGAAGGTCCGGCACCCCAACATCGTGGGCGACACCAACACCATCTTCGGGCAGGTCGTCGGCAAACGCGTGGAGGACGGCCGGCACCTGATCGAACTCGACATCCGCAACGAGAACCAGGCGGGACTCGCGACGTCGCTGGCGCGCGTCACGGTCGCGTTGCCCAGCCGCAGCTGACTTCAAGGAGCACATCATGACGAACACGTTCGCCGGCCTGCCCGTGGCCGACCCGGAAGAGCTGGGGTTCCACCCGGACCGCCTCGATCGCATCGCGACCCTCATGGACGCGGCCTCCGCGGCGCAGGACGTCCCGGGGACCGCGACGGTGGTCCTGCGCCACGGCAAGGTGGCGCACACGCACGTCGCCGGCCGCATGGACACCGAGCGCGAGGCGCCCGTGTCGGTCGACAGCCTGTTCCGGATGTACTCGCAGACCAAGCCCGTCACGGCGGCCGTGATCATGTCGCTCTTCGAGGACGGCGCGTTCCACCTCAACGAACCCGTGTCGAAGTGGCTGCCGGAGTTCGAGAACCCGCAGGTCGTCGACTACCCCGCGGCCGGGGACCAGGTGCGCGGCGGCCTGCCGACCGCCGCCACGGTCCCGGCGCGACGCGAGATCACCCTGTTCGACCTGCTGACCATGACCTCCGGACTACCCGCGATCAACCGCACGCCGGCCGCCTACGCGCCCCAGATGGAGCCCACCTGGGAGGGCACGGGTTTCTTCAACCCGGACGAGGGGGTCAACGACCCGCGGTTGTCCTACGAGGAGAAAGTGTTGGCCATCGCGGAGGTGCCGCTCTTCGCGCAGCCCGGCGAGACCTGGAACTACGCCTCCGACTTCGACGTGCTCAGCCTGTTCCTGAGCCGGCTGACGGGCCAGGACCTCGACACGCTGTTCCGCGAGCGGATCTTCGACCCGCTGGGCATGGACAGCTCGTGCTTCTACTGCCGGGCCGGGGATCAGGATCGCCTGATGACCGAGTACCAATGGGACGAGGACGGCAACATCGCCGTCCGCGAGCGGCCCGAGAACGCGGAGAAGGCGGCGGGGACCAACCGGGGGCTGATGTCGGGCAACGGGCTCTTCGGCGGGATGCTCAGCACGCCGCAGGACTACACGCGCTTCGCCCAGATGCTGCTGAACGGCGGGACGCTGGACGGCGTGCGCGTACTCGGCCGCAAGACCGTGGACCTCATGACCATGAACCACATCGGCACGCGGGACATCGACATCGTGGTCGGCCCGAACTACGGCTTCGGCTTCGGCTATTCGTCGCGCAAGGACATGGCCGGTTCCTTCGCCCCGGGCTCTGCCGGTCAGTTCGGCTGGGGCGGCGCGGCCGGCACCTACTTCTTCGTCGACCCGGCGGAGGACCTCGCGGGACTGTTCTTCACGCAGGTGTTCATGTACCAGTTCCAGCCCACGGCGGACCTGCCCGACCGGTTCGAGAAACTGACCTACGAGGCGCTGGTGTAGGCGCGCAGGGCGCTACCCGAAGTCCAACTCCGCCTGCACGAACGCCGTGTCGCCGATGCGCTCCGGCCGCTGCCAGCGGGGCCGGGCCTCGGCCGCGCGGTCGATGAGGTTCTGCACCGCATCGAGCGAGTGCTCGTCGAACTTCATCCCCGGCGCTTCCGGGTCACCGCCGCCAGCGCGAAACTCCAGGAGTTCGACGCCCGCCGGTCCCGCGGTGTACTTGTAAGGCATCCCGTTCGGGACGAAGAACCCCGAGCCCGGTCCGAGACGCCGGCGGCCGACGATGATCTCGCCCGCGATCACGTAGTACAGGCAGTCGCCGAAACGCGGATGGCTGTGCCGGAACAGCGGGAAGTCGGCGCCGAACCAGACGTGCGCCAGACTCATGCCGTTGGGGCCGTCCTGCGAGAAGAGCATGGTGGTCGAGACGCCGGGGCCAACGGCCTGCAGCATGTCGACGAGCTTCTCGCGCGCGGGAGCCTCGCCGAACTTCTCCGCCAGGGCGCTGATGTCGAACCCGTCGGCGACCTGCTCCGCCTGCGCCTGGTCCAGGGCGTACGCCTGCCCCATCTCCGGGTTTTCCCAGATCTCGAACGGGCCGCGCTCCGATTCGCGCACCTTGACGCCCTTGCCCGCGACCGCCTCCTGCGCGTCGTCCTGTTCCCGGATGTCTATCGCTTCCGCCATGACCACTCGATCCCCCCTTCGCGTTCCGTGTAGCGTAGTCGCGCGCCACCTCGGGAGCAAGCGGGGCCTCACGGCCGTCAGTCGCCCCAGTCGAGGTCCGCGATGACCGGCGCGTGATCGGACGCCGTGAGGCCCTCCTTCTTCTTGCGGAAGTCCCGGTCGATCTCCGCGTGGGTGACGCGGTCGAGGACCGGACGCGTGCCGAGCAGGAAGTCGATGCGCAACCCCTGGCCGCGGTGGAACGCGCCGCCGCGATAGTCCCACCAGGAGAACGCCTGCGACTCCGGGTGTATCTCACGGTACAGGTCCCGCAACCCGAGGCCTCGCAGCGCCTCGAACCGTTCGCGTTCCTCGACCGTGTGGAAGATGCGGCCGTCGCCCCCCGCGCCGCGCCAGGTGTCCAGCGCCGTCGGCACGACGTTGAAATCCCCGCACAGGACGGCCGGTGTCTCCGGCGGATGTGACCAGGCGTTCGCGAGATCGTCGTACCACGCGAGTTTCGCCGGGAAGTCCTCGTGGGTGAGCTCCTTGCCGTTCGGGCAGTAGACGGTGGCGAAGGTCAGACCTCGCACGCGGGCGCTCACGAGGCGGGCGCCGAAGTCCTCCTGGCCGGCAAGACCGCGCTGGACGGCGTCCGCCGGGTGCCGGGTGAGGATCGCCACGCCGTTCCAGCCCTTCTGGCCATGGCAGACGGCCTCGTAGCCGAGATCCTCGAATGCCGCGTCCGGAAACTCGCCGTCGCCGACCTTGAGTTCCTGGAGCCCGACGATGTCGGGCTGGCGGGCCTCCAGCCAGATGCGAATGAAGTCGAGGCGCGCGCGCAGGCCGTTGACGTTCCAGGTGGCGATGCGCATCGCGGTCTTCGCGTGCCTTCCCGAACCGCCGCCCGAAGGGGGCGCTACCGCAACCCGGCCTGCGTCATGTACTGCTCGTTCGCCAGTTCGAGGTACTTCTCGACATGCTCCAACTGGTCGGGCTCGAGGAACTCGCCCATCTCGTTGAGCGTCCGCCGCGCCAGCCGCCGCAGGTCCCGCGCGACCCGCGTGGGAATGTCGCCGCCCTGCCGGGACACCCGGCGGACGGAGCCGTTGCGCGCCGCGTGATAGTCCTTCAGCGCCTCGCGGAAGGCCTCTTCCTGGGCGGCCGTCACGGCCGTCAACTCAAGCTGGAGGAGCAGCCGGTCTTCGTAGCTCTTCTCGGCGCCCCAGCCACCCTGGGCAATGCCCAGGGCGATCGCCAGCATCCAACCCCACCGCTTCATGACCTGGTCCCCCGACCGCGGACGGTCATGATAACGGAGCGGTACGCGACCGGACAGGCGATCGCTCAGAGGCAACGCTCGGCGAGGTCCGCCGTACGCGCCAGCCGCCGGCGCCCTGTCTCGGCCGGATCCACGACCGCCGGGCGCTCGTCCGGCGTCACCCGGAACAGCAACTCGCCCTGGCTTACGACCACGCCCTCGCTGTCGCCCATGACGCACTCGTCCACGGTACCCGCGAACCGCGCCGTCACCTTGGTGAACATCTTCATCACCTCGATCACGTAGAGGGTGTCGCCGGGCTCGAAGTGCGCACCGGTCTCGAGGAAACGCGGCATCCCGGGCGCCTCGCGCGCATAGAACATGCCGCCGAGTTCGGCGACGATCTCGTCGGCGCTCGCGGCCGGGGGCGGCGCGAGCACCTTGCGCGCGGCGGCGAGGACGTCGCTGGCGTAGAGCTCCAAAGGCACATCCACCGTAAGGTCGGGACGTACCCGCAACCGGTCGAAGCCCGCATCGTGCGCAATCTGACCCGGGAGCGCGAGCAGTTGCATGCCGTGCTGGTAGCCGAGGTGGCGGGCGCGCAGGTCGTCCCAGTCCTCGGCCAGCGCACCGGGTGTGCCGGGCGGAGGCTGCGAGGTGCGCAACAGTCCGTCCAGTTCTTCGAACCCGGCCGGACTGAGCCCGGCCTTGAGGCGTCCATAGAGCGCCCGCGCGCCGTCCAGCAGCTCCCGGTCGTGGTCCCAGATCGCCTCGGCGGCAGGGCCGGTGGGACGATCCATGTCCAGATAGCGGTAAAGCTCCTCCAGGACTTCGACCGGGTTCACGAGCCACCGCACGCCGTCCGGACCCGCCTCGGCGTGACGCGCGCTCATCGCGGCCCAACCCGCCAGCAGGTGTGGGCGCTCGAACAGGCGCTGCAGCGGCCGCACCAGGAGGGACGTCTTGAGATCCATGGCGCGCGCGTAGCCGGCCCGCACGGCGGCGTCCTCGATCCCCTCGACGGCCCGGCGTTTGACATGCTCGAACGCCGCCTCGACATCGATGTCCCGCGCCCGTTCGAAGAGCCGCGCGACCGCACCGAGGTAGGCCTGCACGAAGCGCGTCTCGATCTTGGCCCGGACGTCCTGGGCCGCCAGCCAGTGGCACAGCCCGTAGTGGAAGTCGAGGTTGGTCCGGAGATGGCTTCCCTTGATGCGGGTACGGCGCAGCACGTCGAGCATCGCCGCGAACGTCTCCTCGCGGCCTTCGCCCACCGTGAGCAGCAGGGCGATGTTGCTGTCGTAGGCGCCCGCCAGGTAGTAGGGCATGAACAGGTCGGTGTCCGGGTTGTGGACCGAAATGCCCTGGTCGTCCCGAATCTCCCCGGGCACGGCATTGGACCAGGACTCGATCAGGCCGCCGGCCGCCGGGTTCAGCGCCGCATCCGTCGCGTTCAGGCGAATCTCCACGGAGTCGCCGTAGCGCGGCGCGCGCCGGGGCTCCGGCAGCTTCTTCCCGTGACGCGCCACCAGCGTCATCGCCTCGATCAGCGACTCGACGCGCAGGACATCTTCGCCGTCGTCGGGGTTCACGAACTCGAGTGCGTAGCAGAGCTCGGTGACGCGGTGCTCCACCTGGATGCGCGTGTTCATCTCCATGAAATAGTGGTCGGCGCCGTCCACGATGCACTCGAACGTCGACACCGAATCGAGCCCGACCGCCTTGCCGAAGCGGGCGGCCTCGGCCTCCATGGCCAGCAGCGTGCGCAGGTCCGTGTCGAGCGCTTCCGCCCCGGCGAGGTCGCCGCGCTCGCGGCGACGCGCGATCTCGCGCTCGAGGGACTCGCCGGTCACGGACACCTCGACCAGCTTCTGCTCGTGCATCTGGGCCGAACAGTCGCGCAGCCCGAGGGAGACGCACCAGTCGCCGTTGCCGAGCACCTGCACTTCCTGGTGCCGGTTCGTGTCGATGTTGAGTTCGAGGAGCACGTTCTTGTTCGCGCCCGGCTCCATCGCCTTCACCTCGGCCCAGATCTCGCGCGTGCGTTCGGCGGCGTCGGCAGCGGCGGCCTCGACACGGGCCTCGAGGTCCGCGCCTTCGTACTGCGACGCCGCATCGAGCACGCGCTGACCCTTGCCGCCCCCGCCGCCGACGGCCTTCAGCCGCAGGCGCCGGTCTGGATAGCGCGCCAGCAGCTTGCGAGTTTCCGCGCGAACGGCGTCTGTGATCTCGTCGTTCGCGAGCAGGTCGATACCACGTGTCACGGCCTCGTCGAGCAACGCGTCCGCGGCGAGTTCGAGATCGCCTTCCGGCGGCAACGCCAGTCCAAGCTCCTCGGCCAGTCCCGCGAGCCCCGCCGCGTCCCCGCACCGGGCGACCAGCGCAAGGGCCGTGACGTTGTCCACGCCCGGCGTGACGTCGATCGACTCCGCGAGCGCCGTCCGCTTGGCGATGTCCTTGCGGCCGGCCGCGCGCACGGTGGCCGAGCCCGGGCCTATGAAAGAGAGTCCCGCCGCTTCGATCGCCTCGACGAGCGCCGCCTCCTCCGCCATGAAGCCGTAGCCGGCGAAAATGGAGTCGTAACCGCCCTCCAGGGCGATCGCGACAATCTCCGCGATGCGCAGGTCGCGCTCGGCCTGGTCCGCGCCCGTGTAGTCCGACACGCGGTGCACGCGATCGCGGTTCCCGATGCCGCGCAGTTCCGGCGCCACGGCATTGGTGTGCACTACGGTGTCCTTGTCCGAGAGCAGGATCCCGTAGCCGCGGATGCCCATCTGCTCGAACACGTCGATCGCTTCCTTGCGGACCGGCCCGCGGCAGATGATGAGCGGACGCATGTCCTCGCACTGGAACTGCCGCACCCAGCCCGACGCGCTCGTCGAGCAACGCCGGTCGCGGAACACGTCCGGGTTGCGCGTATACGTTCCGACAGCGGCGCCGTCGGCGAGCACCGTGACCATCAGTGGAACTCCCGCTGCGGCCCGGTCATCGCGCTCGGCTCGTAGTGGCGCATGCAGAGGTCCATGGTGTCCGCCAGGAGCCGGCGCAGGTCGCGCGGCAGCACCATCTGCGAGATCGATCCCAGGCTCAGCGCCTCGCGCGGATTCATGATGTCGCGTTCGTAGCGGGCGACCAGCTTCGCGTCCTCCGCGGCGAACCAGCGCGACACCTCGCGCTCGGCCTCGCGGGCCGCATGGGCCTCGTCGGCGCCGGCCCCGCGCCGTTCCGAGAGGAGTTTCGCGAACCGCGCCGCGCGCTCCCGCGAGAGCCCGGCCAACTCGTCCTTGTAGACGAACTCGCGGCCGGCCGGTCCCATGACCGCGACACGGGTCGCCGGCAGCGCGAACACGAAGTCCGCACCGGTGGCGTAGTTGTTGAAGGAGGCATAGGCGCCGCCAAAGGCGTTGCGCACGAGCACGAGGATACGGGGCGTGCGCAGGTCCACGATGGAGTCGAGCATCGCGCGCCCCGCCTGCACGACGCCCCGGCTCTCCTGCTCGGTGCCCGGCAGGAACCCCGTCGTGTCCTCCATGAACACGATCGGGATGTTGTAGAGATTGCAGAAGCGAATGAAACGGGCGTTCTTGTACGCCGCGTCGACGTCGATGAAGCCCGTGGAGAACGCGCTGTTGTTCGCGACGAAGCCAACCACGTGGCCGCCGAGGCGCCCGAATGCCGTGACGGTGCTGCGCGCCCGTTCCGGCTGCACTTCCAGAAACTCGCCATGGTCGCAGACCTCCTGGACGACGAGCCGGATGTCGAAAGGCGTATTGAAGCCCGTCGGCGAGTTGAACGTGGTGCGGAACAGCACGTCGAGATTCTCGGTGTCGCGCCCCACCGGGTCGCTCGTGGCCGCGTAAGGCGCGTTCGAGCGGTTATCGTCCGGGAGGTAGGTCAGGAGCCGCGCGGCGAGCCTGAGCGCGTCGACCTCGTCCGCCACCGTGAAGTCGGCCACGCCGGACGCGCCGTGCACCCCGGGTCCGCCGAGTTCGTCCGGTGTCACGTCCTCGCCGAGAACCTCCTTGACCACGCCGACGCCCGTGAGTCCGAAGAACGTGTCGTTCGGCTGGATCAGGAAACTGCCCTGACGCGGCAGGTAGGAACCTCCGCCGGCATTGAAGCCGAACATGCACATCACGCTCGGTACGATGCCGCTGATCCTGCGCAGCGCCGTGAACGCCTCGGCATAACCGTCGAGGCCGCCGACCCCGGCGGGCACGAACGCGCCGGCGCTGTCGTTCAGCCCGATGACCGGCATGCCCTGCTTCGCCGCGAGTCGGTAGAGCGACGCCAGCTTGCGGCCGTTCGTCGCGTCCATGGAGCCCGCCCGAACGGTGAAGTCGTGCCCATACACGGCGACGTCGCGGCCGTGGATCTTCACGATGGCCGTCACGAGCGAGGCGCCGTCGAGCGATGGCCCCCAGTTCTGGAACAGCACCATCGGCCGCTCGTTGGAGAGCACGCCGATCCGCTCCCAGACCGTCATCCGGTCCTTGCGGTGCTGGCGGGAGATGTTGCGGTAGCCGCCGGCGATGCGCGGCCGTTCCTGCAGCGCGCGCGCTTCCGCCAACGTCTTCTCGTAGGGCGGCGTCTCCTCGTCCGTGCCGCTTTCCCCCGAGCGGAACGGTTCGTCCAGAATCGGGACGAGCACGTCGAGCGGGGCGCTCAAGCCGCGACCTCCTCGAGCTCGATGAGGGTTCCGCAGAAGTCTCGCGGATGCAGGAAGACGACAGGCAGTCCGTGGGCTCCGATGCTCGGCGTGCCGTCACCGAGCACGGTCATCCCGTCCGCCTTCAGCCGGTCGATCGCCGCCGCGATATCGCCGACCTCGTAACACACGTGATGGATGCCCCCGCGGGGATTGCGCTCCAGGAAGTTCTCGATCGGGGAATCCTCGCCCAGGGGGTGGATGAGCTCGATCTTGCTGTTGGGCAACTCCACGAACACCGTGGTGACGCCCTGGTCCGGCAGCGGCTTTGGCGCCGAGACCGTGGCGCCCAGGCTGTCGGCGTAGAGTGCGGCCGCCGCGCCCAGATCCGGCACGGCGATGGCGACGTGGTTGAGCTTTCCGATCACGACCTGTCCCCCGCGTTCGCTTGCGGCCGTTTCGGACGACCGGTCGGCATTATACGCAGCCGGCCAACGGACCCTGCCGCGTCCGAAGGTGCTTGCCGGAGGTCGGCAAAGGATCGCGGCGGAGCCCCGTTCAAGCCGCGCGCTTACCCGCCTCGGCTAGCAGGATCCTCATCCGCGTCGGGTCCGAGAAGGCCCAGTTCCCGCGCACGTTCGACGGCGGCGGACCTGCCCCGCACGCCGAGCGCGTCGAATACGCGGCCGACGTGGTACCGCACGCCCGCTTCCGTGATGCCGAGCGCGCGGGCGATCTCCTTGTCGCGCTCCAGCGCGAGGTGCCGCACTACTTCGCGTTGTCGCGCCGTCAGGCGCGGCGCCACGCCCTGCTTCTCGCTGGCCTTCAGGTCCCGCGACAGCGTCAGGGCCGCCGACCGCCCCCCCGCATCGCCGACGCCCTCGAGAACCCGGGTCAGCACCGGCAACCCCGCCGCCCGCTCCCGTACCATCGGTCCAGCGTAGTCCGCCTGTGCATACTCGGCGAGGAACGCCTTCATGCGCGCCGTCGCTACCCGCGCCGTCCCGCGGCGGTGCTCCAGCGTCGTCGACAACGCGAGGCCGCGCATAAGCGTGCGGCGCAGGCCGCGCCTCCGGGCCACCCTGGTGAAGGCGTGTCCAAACGCCCGGCCGGGCGCGTACTCCTCGCGCGCGATATAGAGCCGCAGCCGCGCACAAGCGATCGCCTCCATCTCCCGCCAACTCTGACCATTGAGATCCAGGCACCCGGACGCGTCCTCCGGCAACCCGATGTCGGCCCAGATGCGCTCCGCAGCACCGACCGCGCCGCTCTCGGCGAGCAGCGACACGTGCAACGCCGCAAGGAAGCGCCGCAGGGCCGGCAACTCGTGCCGCGTCGCGTACTCGAACATCTCTTCCAGGGTCGTGAGCGCTACCGCCCCGCCCTCGTGACGCAGGATCGACTCCACCGCCGTACCCGCCGCCGCGGCGTAAGGCGCGAAGGGCGCGCCACCGCGAGCCAGCGCCCGCGGCACGCTCTCGGCCTCCGGTACCCGGGCGAGACGGTTGCGTTCGTGGGCCAGTTCCCGGAAGAGTACGCCCGCCATTGCCGCGGCTGCCGGATCACGCAGGTATGCCGCCTTCGCCGTGCGTTGCACGTTCCCGTACCATCGCGCCGCCTCCGAGACGCGACCCTGCGCCATCGCCATCGCGCCGAGTTCCATGTCCAGGAACATCGACAGACTCGTCGTCTCGCGCCCCAGGAACCGCCGTGCCGCGGCGGCGCGCCCCGACGCCGCTTCGAACTCGGCACGCAGGCTGTGTGCGATGCACAATCCATGATGGAAGGCCGCGCGCATGCCCGGGTCGAGTTCCTCCGAGGCCGCCAGGCGCCGCTCGATCTCGATCAACTCGCGCGCCTCGGCCGAATCCAGCCGGACGCAGCCATACATGGCCAGCACGCCGGCGACGAGACAGCGGTCGGCGTGCAGGTCGAGGTCCGCCTCCGGCGTCCGATCCACTACGGCGGCCACCTTGGCGTACGCTGCGCGCGCTTCGTCGAGCCGTCCGTCCGCGGCCAGCAGTGCGCAGTGCGCCAGCGCCAGCCGCGGTCGCGCGGTCCCATCCTCGCTCAACACGCGGTCGGCCGCCCGCAGACGCACGAGCCCCTCGCGCAGGTACAGCCGGATGCCGCCGGCGTCTTCGAGAATTCGGCCAGCCAGCGCGGCGTCGCCCGCCTCGCCCGCGTGGCGCACGGCCAGCGTGGTCTCTCCCCGCCTGGCAAGCGCCTCGGCGATGCGACCGTGCATGTCGCGAAACCGTTGCGGTTCCAGTTGCGAGACGCGTCGCGCGCAATGTCCCCGCAGCAGCGGATGGAGCCGCCAGCCGCTGCGGACGTCCGGCGCACGCTCCAGCAGACCTTCCAGTACCGGCATGTTGGCGAGCCGCTGCATCGCTCCGCCCTCGCCGATCACCTCGTCGAACAGGTCTGCATCCAGCCACTCGAAGATTCCCGCGTCGAGCAGCAGCTGACGGTCCGCGGACGGCACACCACGCCATAGCCTGGACTCCACCCAGTTGTCCACGACCCGGTCCCCTGAACCCTCCGTCGAGACGGCGTCTTCGTCTCCGTGTACACCGATGCCATCGCGGTGAAAGCGGAGCGCGATCGGCCAGCCCGCCGCCTCCACGCCGAGCGATGACCGCCTCCGCTGCGGCGGACCGGCAAGGAACGCGTCGACCTCGCCCTGACTGAAGCGCAGGTCGTCCGCCGCCAGCACCTCCCCGCTTCCCGCCACGACGATGCCCGCTATGTCCAGGCCCGGTGGAAGGGCTCGGCATGCCACCGCCAGGTGCAGGTTCGGCGGGCTGAGCCGGAACAGGAAGTCGATCAGTTCGAGCGCGTCCGTCTCCGCCACGCGTTCGACCTGGTCGAGCGCGAGCAGGCACGGACCGCCGTGGGCTTCCACCGCGCGCATCACGAGTTCCGTGCGGGGCCCGAAGGCCGAACCGAAGCCGACGCCCATGCCCAGCGATTCCTGCAGGTCGAGTCCCGCTCGCTCGAACGCGAACGCCAGGTAGGCGTCCAGCATCCGACCGTCGTCCTGCTCGTCCAGGGAGATCCACGCGGTGGGTACACCGTCGGCCACCAGCCGGCGGCAGCTTTCCGCAAGCACCGTCGTCTTGCCGAATCCGCCCGGCGCCCGCAGCACCGTCAGGCGCCGTTGCGTGGGCAAGGCGCGCGCGAGCAGTTGCGCACGCTCGAAGTAGTGCGGCACGCGACCCGGCACCGCGACCTTCGCCGAGAGCAGCCAGGGCAACCTCCGGTCTTTAGCTATGCCGTCCATCCGACCCCTGGCCGCGCACCGTATCGGCAGGCGCGCCATCGGTTCGTGCCGCCCCGCTCCAGATCGCGCAATGCATGCCGCGGATTCCCAGCCATCCAAAGCCGTATCGGCCGCCTATCGGGACGATCGCAAGACGCAACGCAAAAGCGAATCGACCGCATCAACTCTCTGCGTCCCGAAGGGAGAATACTAAAGAGTCGCAATCCTGAAACGATACGTTAGTGTCCAAATAAAACCGATAGGGTCGCCTTCGGCCCAACTTACTATTTCCCGCTGGCGGACTACCTATCGAATGCCCGTGGCGGACACGGGCTTGAGCGGGCAGACGAGCCAGCCCTGCCGGCATGGTAGCGAAGCCCCGCAACGGTAACCGCCCTCGCGCGGCCATCATCCGCGATTTCCGCCTACGACAACGCCGAATGCCATGGAACGTTCGTCCCGCCCAGCGCAAGGCTCCGTTGCGCACCAAGCTCTCTTGCTCGAGCCCCCTCCGGAGGAAGCGATCGGTCGGCGCTGCCGACATCGAACGACGCGAGGGTCCGCCCGCGACATCGCGACGGCCCTGCTCGTTGGGGGCGAGCGTCATCGGGGTCAACCCGACTATCGTCGACGCCCGCTTGGGACAGGTCGACACCTGCTTTTCGGCAGGTGGACGAGCGCTTCAGGCACGTGGATGCCCGCTTTGCCCGGGTCGAAGCGTGGCCGGACTGGCTCGAAGCGCGCATGGAGCGGACGGAACGCCGCATGGACGACCAGTTCCGCGCGAGATGGCGGCCGGCATCGCTCGGCTGGAGGGGTTGATCCAGGGGCTCCACGGCCCACGCGGCCGGGACCTCGGCCCGGCCGACGAAACGACCGACCTGAGGTCGCGCGGCCGGGCTTCAGCGGTTCCTGCCCGGGATCATCTTCATGATCGCGCTCGCCGCCTGGAGGATGTCCGTGCCGGGACCGAATATCGCCCGCACGCCGCAGTCGAGCAGGAACTGGTGGTCGCGCTCCGGGATGACGCCGCCGCAGACCACCACCGCATCCGTGCCACGCGCCTTGAGGGATTCCATGAGTTCCGGCACAAGCGTCTTGTGCGCGCCGGCAAGCGTCGAGATCCCGACGACATCCGCGCCGAGGTCCCCGGTCCGCTCCGCGGCTTCGCCGGGCGTGAGGAAGAGCGGACTCATCTCGACGTCGAAGCCGAGGTCGTTGAACGCGTTGGAGATGGCCTTGGCGCCGCGGTCGTGGCCGTCCTGGCCCATCTTCACGACGAACACGCTGGGTGGGCGGCCCTCAAGGTCCCGGAACTCGCCGATCTCGTCCTGCACCACGCGGAAGCCCTCATGGTCCCCATACGCACTCGAATAGACACCCGGAACCAGCGCCGGCCGCGTATCGTGGCGTCCCCAGGCGGCCTCGAGCGCGTCTGAGATCTCCCCGACGGTCGCACGCCGTTCCGCAGCCTCGATGCTTGCCCCGAGCAGGTTTCCCTCACCCGCCCGGGCGACCCGCGCAAGGGCTTCGAGCGCATGATCGACAGCCGCCTGGTCCCGTCTTGCCCGGACCTCGGCGAGCCGCTCGATCTGCGCGTCGCGCACCCTCGAGTTGTCGATCTCGAGCGCCTCGACCTGGCCGTCGTCCTCCGGCCGGTACTTGTTGACGCCGACCACCGTGTCCTCGCCACGTTCCACCCGGGCCTGACGCCGCGCGGACGACTCCTCGATCCGCCGCATCGGCATGCCCCGGGCGATCGCGGCGGTCATCCCGCCGAGTTGCTCCACCTCCTCGATCAACCGGCGCGCCGCTTCGACCATGTCCGCCGTCAGGCGCTCGACGAAGTAGCTGCCGCCAAGCGGATCGACCGTGCGCGTGATCTGGGACTCCTCGGCGATGATCGTCTGCGTGTTGCGCGCGATCCGTGCGGAGAACGGGGTCGGGAGGGCGATCGCCTCGTCGAAGGAGTTGGTGTGCAGGCTCTGCGTGCCGCCGAGTACGCCCGCGAGGGCCTCGATGGTGGTCCGTACGACGTTGTTGTAGGGATCCTGGGCCTGCAGCGATACCCCGGACGTCTGGCAGTGCATCCGCAGCATGCTCGACGCGGGTTTCTTCGGGCCGAACCGCTCCATCAGCTCGGCCCAGAGAATGCGTGCCGCGCGCAGCTTCGCGACCTCCATGAAGAAGTTCATGCCGATGCAGAAGAAAAACGACAGCCGGGGCGCGAAGGCATCCACGTCCTGGCCGGTCCTGAGCGCGGCGCGCACGTATTCGAGACCGTCGGCCAGGGTGAAGGCGAGTTCCTCGACGGCGTCCGCGCCGGCCTCCTGCATGTGGTAGCCGGAGATCGAGATCGAGTTGAAGCGCGGCATGTGGTCGGCGCAGAAGCCGATCACGTCCGCCACGATGCGCATGCTCTCCGCCGGCGGATAGATGTAGGTGTTGCGCACCATGAACTCTTTCAGGATGTCGTTCTGAATCGTGCCCGCCAGGCCGGAGCGCGGTACGCCCTGCTCGTCGCCCGCGACGATGTAGTGCGCCATGATGGGCAGCACCGCCCCGTTCATGGTCATCGACACGGACATCTGGTCGAGGGGGATGCCATCGAAGAGGATCTTCATGTCCTCCACGGAGTCCACGGCCACCCCGGCCATGCCGACGTCGTCCCGCGCGCGGGGGTGGTCGGAGTCGTAGCCCCGGTGGGTCGCCAGGTCGAACGCGATCGAGAGCCCCTTCTGGCCGGCCGCCAGATTGGCGCGATAGAAGGCGTTGGATTCCTCCGCCGTGGAGAAGCCCGAGTACTGGCGCACGGTCCAGGGGCGGTTCGTGTACATGGTCGCGCGCGGCCCGCGGGCATAGGGTGGGAGACCCGGAAGCGAGTCGAGGTGCGCGACGCCCTCGAGGTCCGCCGCCGTGTACACGGGCCGCACGGCGATGCCTTCCGGGCTCGACCAGGTGAGGTCCGCCACCGGCTTGCCGCGCAACTCGCGCTCGGCGTGCTGTTCCCACTCCGGGGGATTGTGCGAAGCGCCTTCGGCCATCGACCCGTCTCGAACCGCCATTCGGACCCCGGATTATAGGGCGATGACACGCTCCAGGACGCCGTCGCGAAGTGCTCGGGCCGCTACACTGCGGTCGCCTCCCCGCGCGGTCCATCATGAGCGAGAGCGGCCTGACCTACGTGACCGAAGCGAATGCGCACGGCCCAGGGCGCGTGGACCGGCGAGCGCACGGCTCCGCCCATCACGGAGACGGACATCCGCCGCTGGGCGATGGCGACCTACTATCCCGAGCCGCCGCGCATCTACTGGGACGCCGAGTACGCCGCCACGACGCAGTGGGGCGGCGGCGTCGCGCCCCCCGGCTTCAACCCCTTCGCATGGCCGCCGGAGCGCCCGCGGCCGGCCGCGCCGGGCCTGATGGGCGCGCGTCCCGACGACAAAATCGCTGACCGGCATGAACGGCGGGCAGACGGACACCTACGGCGTGCCGATGCGGGCGGGCGACGTCGTGTCGGAACGCCGCCGGCTGGTCGATTGGTGGGAACGCGAAGGACGCCCCGGGGCACACCCTGTACGTGCGCAACGAGATCGAATGGCGCAACCAGCGCGACGAAGTGGTCCGCACGCGCCTGTCCATCGGCATTCGTTACCTGTGAACGTCCTCAACCAGGACGGCCGCGCGACGTGTCCCGGGCATGCGGTGATCGTCCTGCCCTGATGACATGACCTAAGGATCCTGCAAATTCTACGATGCCATCGTAGAATTTGCAGGATGTGGATCGACCGCCACATCGAGCCCCTGCTGTCGCAGCGTGCGCGGACACGGCCGGTCGTGGTCGTGACCGGTGCGCGCCAGACCGGCAAGACCAGCCTGATGCGCAGGCTCTTCCCGGACCACGCCTTTGTCACGCTGGACCTGCCGAGCGAAGCCGACCAGGCCGAGACGGACCCGGGGTCGTTCCTGGCCCGTCATCCGCCGCCGGTGCTCATCGACGAGGTGCAGTACGCACCCGGGCTGTTCCGTCACCTCAAGACGGTCGTCGACCGCGACCGCCGTCCTGGCGCGTTCCTCCTCACCGGCTCGCAACCCATGACGCTGATGCGCTCGGTGTCCGACTCCCTCGCGGGGCGTGCGGACATCGTCGAACTCGAACCGTTGTCCTTCGCCGAAGCGAAGGCCGCTCGCCCCGAGCTGACGCCGGAGGAATTCCTGGTGCGTGGCGGCTTCCCCGAACTCCACGCAGACCCCGCCATCGGCGCGCGCGGCTACCTGCAGTCCTACTTGGCGACCTACCTCGAACGGGACGTGCGTCAACTCCTCAACGTTGCAAGCCTCCGCGACTACGAGCGCTTTCTGCGGGTCGCCGCGCTGCGTTCGGCCCAGCTCCTGAACCGGGCCGACCCCGCGCGCGACGTGGGCATCAGCGGTTCCACGGCCGCCGCCTGGCTGTCGGTGCTCGAAGCGTCGCACCAGCTCGCCCTGCTCGAGCCCTGGTTCGGCAATCCGACCCGGTCCCTCGTCAAGCGGCCGAAACTGTACGTACGCGAAACCGGGCTTGCCGCGTTCCTGTGCGGGGTACACACCGTTGACGCGCTCCGGTCCTCGCCGCTGGCCGGGCCGTTGTGGGAGACACTGGTATGCGCGGAGTTCCGCCGCGCCCAACTCAACCGGCGGGGCGGCTGGGACCTGCACTTCTGGAACGACCGGTCGCGTGAAACCGACTTCCTGCTCCACCGGGGCGGGACCTTCCAGCTCGCCGACGCGAAGTGGACGGAACAGCCCCGCCAACGGGACGCGGACGCCCTGCGCAAGGTCGCCAGCGTCCTGCCGGCGGGCTCCGTCGGGGGGATGTCCGTCGTGTGTCGCGCTGCCAACCCTCACCCGCTCGGCGAAGGCGTCGAGGCACTCCCGCTGGGAACCATCGCGTCCCTCTCGGCATGGCACTGACCGCGGGCGGGCGCCATCAGCCCGACGACCACCGCGCCTGCAGGTACACCAGGGCGCCCTGCCAGGGCATGATCGAGTCGCTGCGGTAGATGCGTCCGCAGCACACCTCGAAGTCGCCCTCGTCCGGGTAGTTGTCGAACACGTTCTCGACCCCGAGCTTGACGGCGTACCGGTCGCGGAAGGTCCAGGTCGCCTCGGCGTCCACCAGCACCTCCGCCCCGAACTCCTGCGTGGTCGTGAGCGTGGCGTTCAGGGTGTTCTCGTAACCCGGGAACCCGTTCGAGCCCACGGGCACCGCGTTGTTGACCGGGTCGCCCGCCGGGCAGAGTGCGCCCACGACCTCGAAACCGGGGATGCGGCACTCCACGGTCACGAGATCGTCAGCCGGGTCGGCATCCACTTCCGCCCGCGTGATCTCCAGGTTGAACGGGTCGGGCCGCGCGAACGGCCCGACCCGGTAGGAGAGCGCATCCCCCCGCTCGATGCGGTAGCCCTCCTCCCGGTACTCGAACCCGAAGGCGAAGTTGAGCGGGTTGGGCCAGCCGACGTCCAGGGGCAGCGTGAAGTCCGCGTTGACGGCCAACTCGTCGTTCACCAGGTTGCCCGGACGAAACCGCGTCGGCGTGTCCCGACCGAGCGACGGGTTCATCGTGTTCGCGATGCGGTAGCGAATCTCGTCGTAGCCATAGCCCGCGGACAGATCGAATGTGAACCCCGAGCCCGCTCCCCGCGGACCCCCAGGACCGCCGCATAGTCGGTGACGTCCCCCGAGTACTGGGGTGTGAAGCCGGACGGGTAGAGCGTCGCGCGCGGGTCGTGGATGGATCCGTCCGCCAGGCGTACCGGCAGCAGTTGCGCGACGCCCGGGCGCCGGCAAAAGAAGCCGCCGGCCTGATCCTTCGTGGCATGGCTGCCGAAGCCGTACAGCTCCACGTCGGACGTAAGCGGCAGCGCGGCGTTCACGAAGAAGATGGCCTGTTCCCGTTCCGGCTGGCCCCAGATCTGCGCCGGCCGCGCGAAGCTCCGGTTGCCTCCCACGCGGTGGAAGTGGTCGGCGAAACGCGTGTCCAGGTCGTCCGGCACGCCATCGCTGCCGCGCGCCGCCTGCAGGATCTCCCCCGTCGCCGAGTAGGAGTACGTCAAGGCGTCGGGACCATGGTAGGCAAGTAGGTAACGCCATCGACGGGCCGGCTGGTGCGCGTCGCCTCGAGCGGCGTCACGCCCGAACTCCCGATGCCGATGTCGTAGGGCTCGGAGCGGCTCGTCGGGTCCGCGCGCGAGAACTGCCCGCTCAGGTTCACGAATCCGCCGTCGCCGAGCGGCAACCCCAGGTTCCCCTCGAGGGTCGCCTCGTCCCCGTCGCCCTCCGTGTAACGCCCCACGCGGGCGCGCAGGTCGAACCCGGCGTCGTCCGTCCTGAGCTTGAAGTTGAGCACGCCGGCGATGGCGTCCGAGCCATACTGGGCCGCGGCCCCGTCGCGCAGCACCTCCACACCGTCGATCGCGATGGACGGGAGGCTGCCCACGTCCACGCCGTGCGCGCCGAAGCCGCCGAGCTGCATCAGCGCCGCGCGGTGCCGGCGCTTGCCGTCCACGAGCACCAGCAAGTGGTGGGAGTCGAGCCCTCGTAGGTGGACCGGACGAATGAACGAGGCGCCGTCCGAAATCGGCTGCCGGCGCACGTTGAACGACGGGACGATGGCGTTCAGTACCTCCACCGGGTCGGACGAGTGGACGCTGTCGACCTGTTCGGAGCCGAACACGTCCACCGGGACCGCCGTGTCCGCGGCGGTACGGGCGCGAACGCGCGTGCCGACGGTGACCACCTCTTCGACGTAGTAACGCTCCGACCGCGCTCCCTCCGCCTCGGGGTCGGCGGCCTCTCCCGCGAGCGCCGGGCCGGCCAGCGCGGCCAACAAGGCGAACGCCGGGCATCGAGCCGCCGGGCGCACGGGACGATGCACGGTCCAGGGAACGTGCGTCCGAGTCATGAGACGGCTCAAACCGCGGTGTCGAGCCAGTAGCCGCCTTCGGCGCGTTGCCGGACGCGTCCCGCCGTCGGGGTCGCGAAGTGCGTGCCGATCACCAGGATGTCCCGGTCCGCGTACTTGCCGAGGAGCGTCTCGCGGGTCCTCCGGCCCTGCCCGGGGTCGGAGTCCGCGGAACTGCACCAGTCCACGCGCGTCATCTGCACCGGGTGGTGGATGCAGTCCCCCGTGATGAGGGCTTCCTCGCCTCGCGAGGCGATATGCACGCTCACGTGCCCGGGCGTGTGGCCGGGCGTCGGTTCGAGCCAGACCTCCGCGCAGAGGCGGTGGTCCATTTCGACGAAATCGGCCAGGCCCGATTCGACTATCGGCCGCACGGAGTCGGAGAGCACGGGACCGTAGCCGTCCTCGTCCTCGTTGGCATCCCAGTACGCCCATTCGGTTGCGCCGATGAGGTAGCGCGCGTTGGGGAACGTCGGCACCCAGGCATCGTCCACGAGCATGGTGTTCCAGCCGACGTGGTCCACGTGCAGATGCGTGCAGAGCACGGTGTCGATGGACTCCCGGGGGTAGCCCGCCTCGACGAGATCGTCGAGGAACGCGGTCCGCAGCATGTTCCAGCCCGGGATCGCCCGCTCCTTGTCGTTGCCGACGCAGGTGTCCACGAGGATGCGGCGTTGCCCGGTGTCCACGACCAGCGCGTGGATGCTCATGATGAGGTTGCCCTTCCCGTCCATGAAGTGGGGCTGCATCCACGGGTACTCGAGGCACGCGTCCCGCGTCGCGTCCGGCAGGATGAACCGCGTGCCGCCGGCGATCTCCATCTCGACGACCCGGGAAACCGCCACCCCGCCGATCTCCCAACGCTTCACGAATCCGCTCACACCCGACATCGCCCTCGCATCACCCCGCGCGTGCTATGTTCCTCCGCCGAAACAGGTTCGCACAGGACAGCCCCCGATGGGAATTGGCGACATCGCGTCCACCCTCGTGCAGGTTCCCGGCCTGCTGAAACTCAAGAAGGGCATGCAGCCGCGCGCGAAATCCGAGAAGGACTGCATCGCGCGGCTCGTCGAAGACAAGGCCGAGCGGTTCGCCGACCGCACGGCCGTGATCTTCGAGGGCAGGAGCGCGACCTGGGGAGAACTCAACGCCGCCGCGAACCGTTACGCGCGGACGCTCGAAGACCTGGGCGTCGCGCGCGGCGATACCGTCAGCGTCCTGATGGAGAACCGCATCGAGTTCCTGACGACGGTCGTCGCCCTCTCCAAGCTCGGGGCCGTGGCCGGCCTCATCAACACGAACCTGCGCGAACAGCCCCTGATCCACTGCGTGACCGTCACCGAATCGAAGAAGTGCGTGTTCGGGGGCGAACTTGCCGAGGCCATCCAGAGCGTCAAGTCGGAGCTGCACCTCGCCGAGGGGAGCGACTACCTCTTCGTGCCGGACAGCGACGGCACGCCGGCGCCCAACTGGGCGCGGGACCTCGACGCGGCCAGTGCGGAACGCGACTCCGCGAACCTCCCGCAGACCGGGGACGTCACGCTCGGCGAGACGGCCTGCTACATCTTCACGTCCGGCACGACGGGCCTGCCGAAGGCCGCCGTCCTGTCGAACCGCCGCTTCATGGCGAGCGCCGGACTCGCCGCGTCGGCGGGCCTCAAGTGCGCGCCGGAGGACCGGCTCTACATCTGTCTGCCCCTCTACCACGGCACCGGCCTCCTCATCGGGGTCGGCGCGGCGTTTTCGTCCGGCGCCGCGATGGTCGTCCGCCGCAGGTTTTCGGCGAGCAACTTCCTGCGCGAGGTGCGCGAACAGGGAGCGACCTGCCTGATCTACATCGGCGAGCTGTGCCGCTACCTCTGCAACACGCCACGCGCGGACGACGACCACAGGAATCCGCTGACGCGGATGATGGGCAACGGCCTGCGCCCCGACGTATGGATGGAGTTCAAGGAGCGCTTCGGCATCAAGCGGATCGCCGAGTTCTACGGCGCGAGCGAGGGCAACGTCGCGTTCGCCAACCTGCTGAACAAGGACTGCACCGTCGGGATGACGTCCACCAAGGTGGCGCTCGTGCGTTACGACGTCGATGCCGACGAGATCGTGCGGGACGACGCCGGCAACTGCATCGAGGTCCCCGAGGGCGACGCGGGGCTGCTGCTCGCGCACATCAATCCCGAAGCCGAGTTCGAGGGCTACACCAACGCCGAGGCGACCGAGAAGAAGATCGTCCGCGACGTGTTCGAGCAAGGCGACGCCTGGTTCAACTCCGGCGACCTCCTGCGCACGATCGACGTCGGCTTCACGCTCGGCTACCCGCACTACCAGTTCGTCGACCGGGTGGGCGACACGTTCCGCTGGAAGTCCGAGAACGTCTCGACCAACGAGGTGGGCGAGATCGTCAACGGCTTCCAGCAGGTCGAGTTCTGCAACGTGTACGGCGTCGAGGTGCCGAAGGCCGACGGCCGCGCCGGCATGGCCGCGCTGCGCCTCCGTGAAGGCGTGGCCCAGCTCGACCTGCCCGCCTTCACGGAATACGTCTCGCGGGAACTGCCCTCCTACGCGCGGCCCGTGTTCCTCCGCGTCCAGGGAGAAATCGAGGTCACGGGCACGATGAAGATGGTCAAGGGCGACCTGAAGCGCGAGGCCTACGACATCGAGGCCGTGGCGGACCCGCTCTACGTGCTGACCCCCGGCGCCGACAGCTACCGGCCGCTCGACGCGGATCTATACGCCTCCATCGCGGCCGGAGACGCCGGGTTTTGACGGCGGGGCGTCCCAGGGCGCTGCTGCTCGATCTCGGCGGGGTCGTCCTCCGCCTGAGGCCGCGCGCATGCTTCGAGTACTGGGCCGGGAAGGCCCGCGTGGACCTGCGGGACATCGGTTCGCGGTGGGGCATCGACGACGCCTATCGGGCGCATGAAGTCGGCGCGCTCGACTTCCCGGCCTATGCCGGGCGCCTCTCCGCCCGGCTCGGCATCGAACTCGCGGAGCACGACTGGCGCGCGGGGTGGAACGCGCTGTTCAGCGGGACGTTCCCGGACGTCGTGGACGCCCTCCCGCGCGCGGCCGCGCGCCTGCCGCTGTACTGCTTCACGAACACCAACGCGGAACACCAGGCCACGTGGCAGGAGCGCTACGGGCAGCACCTGACCCCTTTCACGAAGCTCTACGTGTCCTCCGAGATCGGTCGCCGCAAGCCGGACGTCACGTCGTTCGAATGGGTCGCCCGTGACATGGGGCTCGGTCCCGCCGATATCCTGTTCCTGGACGACAGCCGCGAGAACATCGACGGGGCCGCGGCGGCGGGGCTCAGGACCGTCCACGTGACCGGACCGGAGGTGACCCTGCGCGTCCTCGACGAGATGGCCGCCTGACGCGGTCCGCATCCATCCTCCACCAGGAGCCGCCATGAGCGACCCGACCCAGGCCGACCCGGGCCTCTTCGCGACGCTGTACAGCGCCCGAGCCCTGCGCCGCTTCCGGCCGGACCCGATCCCGGAAGACGTCCTGTTCCAGATCATGGACGCCGCGATCCGCGCGCCGTCGGGTCAGAACGCGCAGGACTGGCGATTCATCCTCGTGCGGGATCCCGAGCACAAGGCCCGGATGCAGGAGTGGGCCCAGATCCCCTGGCAACGCTACCAGGCCCGCTACGCCGACCGGCCCGAGGACCTCGACGCCCTGCCCCGTTCGCAACGGCTCTCGCTCCGTAGCGTCGAACACCTCGTCCACCACCTCGCCGAGGCGCCGGCGATCGTGCTCGTGCTGGGCCTCAAGGGCCGCCACAGCACGCCCGGGGGCAGCGCGTTCCCCGCGGTCCAGAACCTGCTCCTGGCCGCCCGGGGACTCGGGCTGTCCGGCTCGATCTTCAACCTGCCGCTGTCCCGCAAGAAGGAACTCCGGGAGATGCTCGGCATTCCGGAGAACAACCAGATCTATTGCGCCCTGCCCATCGGCTACTCCACGGACCGCCACGGGCCGCTCGGGCGCAAGCCCGTAAAGCAGGTCGTCTACGATGGCGCGTTCGGAAAAAGGTGGGCGTTCGCGGAGCAACAACCAGATGCGGGGTGGCAGGATAAGTGGCTACCGTAGGGGAGGGCTGACGACGGCGCTAGGCTCGGTGCAAGGTCGCCACACTGCTGCCGGGAACGGTTGGATCGGGCAGGCAGACGAAGCGTATGCAGTGGTGCAAGGAAGCGCTGGAGAAGCGGTCGGCGAGCGCGCCGGACGAAGTGACGGGGGAGGTCGAGAGAGGCAAGCACGCGGAGCAGGTCCTACGGATTCTCGACGCGGTTCTCAGAGACTCGCGGCACTACGATGGCGTCAAGTTCAAAGCGACCGTGGCGCGGATCGAGCTGTTGTCGCCGGACCTCGGCGAGCAAGGTCCGGAGGTCCTAGCGGGCATCGAGCGCCTGTTGGCCGTCCGAGCCAACCCCTGCGGATCCTGTGGGCGAGTCCGGGAATGAGTGCTTTCGGCTCGTCCGTGCCCTCGCCAGGGTAGAGCGGGGTTGTTTCCCTCACGTTCAGGATGGGCGAAGCCGGAACGCGGAACGCCGCCCGCACGACGTCCTTCTGTCCTCGCGCAGGCAGTGTCGGAAGGATCGGAGGAGCGAGCCCGCCGTTATGGACGCGAGTGGAAGCCAACAGGTTTCAGAGGTTCTGCTTGAGCAGGAAGGTGAGGTCTGACGAGGTGCTCTCGCGAGACAGCCAATTGGAGTCCGGCGCGGTGAGCAGCATGGGCTCGAGAGCAGCCAGGAGAGGATCGCCTTGCAGGTGGCGGCGCACGAGGGCCGGCGGAAGGCGTCCTAGTGTAGTGTCGCATAAATTAGTTTTCATTTGAGGCGTTGGCCAGGGCCTGTCTGGCGCGCTGTATCTTGGCCAGGATCTCGGCGCCGGACTTGCGCCAGACGTAGCGCCCGGGGTTGAGGTTGTGCTCGGCCAGGTAGGCGTTGATGGCGTCGGCCAGTTCGGCGACGCTGGTGAAGCTGCCGTCGCGCACGACATCGACGGTGAGGTCGCGGAAGAAGCGCTCGACGAGGTTCATCCAGGAACTCGACGTGGGCGTGAAGTGGCAGGCGACGCGGTCCACGCCGTGCGCCTTGCGATGCCGTCGGTTGTGCCAGTCGATCCAGGACCTCACCTTGGCGTGCTTGTGCGTGGCGTAGTTGTCGACGATCAGGTGCAGGCACACGCCGGCGGGGGTTTCGCGGTTGAGGTGGCGCAGGAAGTCGAGCCACTGCCGGTGGGTGTGCCGGGCTGCGGTCTGGCCGAAGATCTTGCCGTCCAGGTACGACAGCGCGGCGAACAGGGTGACGGTGCCGTGACGCTTGTAATCATGGGTCCGGGTGGCGCTGTAGCCGCGCAGGACGGGGAACCCGGGCTGCGTGCGCTCGAGCGCCTGACACTGGCTCTTCTCGTCGCAGCACAGCACCAGCCCCCGGTCCGGCGGGTCCAGGTACAGCCCGACCACGTCCCAGAACTTCGCCTCGAAGTGCGGATCGTTCGACAGCTTGAACGTCCGCGTCACGTGCGGCTTGATGTCGTTGGCGCGCCACAGGCGCCGCACCGTGTCCTTGGACACCCCGGTCGCCCGCGCCATGGCGCGCACCGACCAGCGCGTCCGGTTCGGCGGCGGCTGCGTGGCGCCGCGAATGATCCGCTCGCGCACCTCCGCGGGAATGCTCGGCTTGCGCCCCCGCCCCTTGGCGTCCGCCAGACCGGCCATCCCCGCCTCGCGGAAACGACGCTCCCACTTGATCACCACCGGTCGGCTGACGCCGAGCTCCCGCGCGGTGGCCGTCTGGCTGAGCCCGTCCGCGCGCCGGAGCACGATCGCCGCCCGCTGATGATCCCGGCGCGCCGCGGTGCTCCTCCGCGTCACCGCCTCCAGCGCCTCGCGTTCCCGCACCGTGATGTCCATTGGAGGTGTCGCTCGTCCCATGCCAAGAGTGTCCGTCGCGGTCCCGTCGGACACCATGCACCATATCGGACTCATAGTCCACTTATTTAAGCGACGCTACACTAGGGTCGCCAACACCCAGTCGCTTGGCATGGGGTCGGCGGCGGAGAGGAGGGACCGGAGGACGGCTTCGTTAGCAATCCGGCGGAGAACCTCGGATGCGGCGGGGGCGCGGCTCGGGTCCCCGCTGACGAGGATGCCGGTGAGCGAGTCTATGGCATGCCTCGGCGTGTCGGAGCCGAAGGCGGCAATCGCATGCAGGGCGGCGTCCCGGTCGTCGTCGGCGATGAACTGAAGGAGCTCGCCGTACGCGCGGTGGCCGACCTTGCCGAGGCCCCAGATGGCGGCCTGGCGCCGCTCATCGCCCTGCGGAGCTGCCATGGCGGCCGTGTTGAAAAGCTGTTCGCGCGCGAAGTCGGTGCGCAGATCGGAAAGGATGAAGATCGCTTCCATCGCCACGTCGCGTTCGGCAGATTCCGCGAGTAGCGTCGCGATCAGGCCCTCGGCACCGGCTGAGCCCAGGGCGGCGGCGCTCGCGGCAGCCTCCAGCGCGACCCGCCGGTTTGGTTCGTGGGCGAGCATTCGGTCGAGGGCACCGCGAGCCTCCTTGTGTAGGTCGTCCCGGACGCGAAGCGCTTTGGCAGCCGCGAGTCGATCTACGGGGCTGTCGGAACCGAGATCCTCGAGTGGATCGTACTCGTCGGCTAAGCGGTCGTCGAGGTTCGCAAGCGACGTAGGGACGCCAGCGACAATCGAGGACTTGGCAACGAACCGGTCGCCCGGGACGACGTAGGCGTGCTTGTCGCCGAGCGTGTAGGTCTGCGGCCGGACGGGGCGGTGGTCGGCGTCCATCAGGACCTTCAGCTTGCCGCCGCCCAGGCTGACCACGCGGCCGGGCCGCCTGGGGACCGTGCAGGGCCACTCGCGGTCGCGCTCGGCGCCTTCGGAGGCGGACTTGGGCGGGCCCAGTCTCGAGAGCGACTCGGACCCGCGCAGGGCCTGGACGGTGAAGTAAACGGCGTGCTGGGCGGGCACCGGGCCGTCAGTGCCTTCGTGGCAGGCGACCAGCGCGACGATGTCCTCGTCGCGCAGACTGGCGTCCCATGCTCTTTCGGGGTTGGCGGGGGCATCACTCATCTTGATCTTGAGGTCAGTCTTTGCGCGGACTTCGATCCGCAGCCCGGTCCGGGCGCAAAGGAGGTCCGGCACCCGCAGGCGTTTGATCTTGGTTGCCCATATCTTGTTGGACATGGAGTAGCGCTCGAACTCGATGGGCTGGAACCCTCGCGCCCGGAGTTCTTCCGCGACGCGGCGGGCACCGAGGGCACCCATGGTTAGGAAACGCAGGAAGCTGGTGTCGACCTTGAACGCCATCAGTCTGGCTTCGTGGCTGGCGGGGCGGAGAGCAACTCGGCTGGTCGAACACCGAGCGCTTCGGCGAGGAGGAAGATGTTCTGGACGGAGACGTTTCGCTGGCCGCGTTCGAGCGAGCTGATGTAGGTTCTATGCAGCCCGGCACGAGCTGCGAGACCCTCTTGGGAGAGTCCGGTTGCGACTCTGATGCGCCGCACATTGGCGGCGAGGATGGCTTTGGGGTCGTAGCTCGCCACGCTCCGAGTTGGTCGACGGGGTTGCGCGGAGCGTAGGAATCTGGCGACAATGAGTCTACAGACTATAAGTCTTGCATCTGTACAAAGAGGCCACGTGATTGGGGCTGCCGTGAGACACCCGCCGGAGGTTGTCGTCGCGCCGCGTACCGACGCGATCTACAACTGCCACTCGTACTTGACGAAGGTCCCAATGGCAGCGATTCGGCCGTTCATTGAGGCGTTTTCGAACCGAGGCGAACTCGTCGCGGACATCTTCGCAGGCTCAGGGATGACGGGCTTGGCGGCGATGATGGCCGGCCGCAGGGCAGCGCTCAGCGACATCTCCGCGTTGGGTCGGCACATCGCGCTTGGCTACCTAGCAGAGATACCCGAGGAAGCGTTGGTCCGCGCGGGAGAGGCCGTGATGGGCGCGGCGCGATCACGGCTCGGTAGCCTCTACAGGACGCGCCGATGCACCGATGGTGCGGATGTGGAGATGATCCGTACCGTATGGTCGTTCACGTACATGTGTCCGGCCTGCGGGATCGAGATTGTCTATTACGAGGAGCTTTCCGCTGGGGGGAAGCCTCGCGCCGACTGCCCGAGGTGTGGTGGTCCGTTCGCCAGGCGCCGCTGGTCGCGCGGGGCGGACGTTCCCGTGGAGGTCGTCGTGTCGGGCGAGAACGGAAAGCTGACGGGCCAGGGGGTAGCCGAAGTGGACCGGCAGGCGATCATGGCGGCCGAGGCGGACGGGCGGCTGAGAGACGTGCCGAACGCGACGATCGGAGAGCACCGCGAGATGTACGGGCGTTCGGGACTCGGGAAGGCGGGGTTGACGGAGACGGCGAAGTTCTTCTCGGCCAGGAACGCCATCGCGTTGCTCGAACTGTGGCGGGCGATCGGGGAGTGGCCCGATCCGTCGGTGAGGTGCAAGCTGCGGTTTGTGTTCACCGCGATCCTGGCGAGGGCTTCGCGCCGGTACCAGTGGAGCGCCAAACGCCCGCTCAACGCGCAGAACCAGACGTACTACATCGCGCCCGTCTACTACGAGTGGAATGTGTTCGAACTGTTCGGTCGAAAGGTCCGGGCGGCCGTGCATGCCGATCAGCTGCTGTTTGGGGCGGGGGAACTGCCCGGGATTGGCCGGGGCACACCGAGCGACGTGAGCTACGATCTCGCGTCGGCGGACGCCGTCGGACACCTTGCCGACGCGTCGGTTGATTACGTGTTCACGGACCCGCCGTTCGGTAGCAACATCTTCTACAGCGACATGAGCCTGTTCCACGAGGCGTGGTTGGGCAGGACCACGGATGATGGGCGGGAAGCAGTCCTGCACACGACGGGAAAACGGAAGAACGGAGCAGAAGAGCGGTACGCGGCCCTGCTGCAGGGCGCGTTCACGGAAGCGTATCGAGTGTTGAAGCCGCAGCGGTACATGTCGGTGGTGTTCGGGAACAGCAACGGACGCATTTGGGGACAAGTACAGAGGGCTCTTCGGGAGGCCGGATTTGCGGCCCCGCCCGTACACGTGGCCATTCTGGACAAGGGCCAGCGGTCGGTGAAGGGGCTTAACTCTGGTTCGGAGGGCGTGGTCACCGTTGATCTGGTCCTGACGGTCCGAAAGGAAGGGGGTCGGAGTCAGGCCGCCGGCAAGCGGTTGACCGACGAGGACGCCGAACAGCTCATTCGGAACGTTGTGGCGGAGATGCCTGCGGCGAAGGCACGAAACCCTAGCTACGTGTACGCGAACATCCTGACCAAGGCCATCGGTGATGGCATGGTTCTGGATGGCCTCCATCTTGGGGACGTGCTCGTGGCCCTTCGGCAGGCGGGCTACCGCGTGGACGGGAAGACAGGGGAGCTTTGGCCGCCGACATCGAAAGGCATTGCGCGGTAGCGGGGTAGCGGGCGTAGCCGCGTCGCGGATCCATCTCGGGACCAGATTCGCGGAACGGGTTGGCAAGCCAGCCGTGGTGCGCCCGTCCAACGTCGCGGGCGTCCTGGCGCTTCTGCCCGCGCTCTCCGCGCCGTCCGGTAGGGAGAAACGGCCGGACGTTCTACGTGGCTACTGGCGGCTGCGACACCTCGTCCGGTAGCACGACCTGCACCGCCACGTTGACCGCTCCGTGAGTGATCAGGGTTCGCACTGCTGCCGGCATGGACTCTTGGGGGTGTAGGAGCAGGCTTTCTTCGCCGGCGGCTTTGGACCCCTCCCGGTCCAAGACGATGTGCCAAGGACCGTCGTCCCCCTGCTGATACGTCAAGGTGTGTTTCATAGGCCTCACTTCTTCGGAGGCGGTGGCGGCGGCGGTGGCTTCGGTGGCGGTGGGGGCGGCGCAGGCCGACTGGGTCTGGCTGGTCTTTGGTCATTGACCAGACCGCTAGGCTTAGTTGGCGGCATATCTTCTTCTCTCCGCTGAGTACGCTTGGTGCGCTGCCAATAGGTTCAACAAAGGGAATTCCGGTCTGAGCTTCGCACTCTCCTTCTCTCCGACTGCGAAGAGTTCTCGCTGACGCTCACGGAACTTCCGCAAGAGTTCTACGTCCGGGTCCGTCGCGCCCTGCATGTCCATCCAAAGCTCGTGCCAGTCCTCGTCCAGACGCGCAAACGTCAGGCTCACCTGGTGCGATACAAGAGCTTTCTCCGACAGGTTCAAGGTCAAGTCCACGATCGCCAGGACTGCCACTGCGGAAGCTGAGGCCGGCCCCACCCATTTCGGCAACTCTGTCACTTCTAGCCAGGGCGCCAAGGCGCCCGTAGCCGCGATCAAAAGTCCAAATTTGACGAGCCGATCTGTGCGAGCGTAGAACCTCGACATGGCCGAGAAGTACCGGAACAGACGAGCCCCGTCCAGCAACTTGGTCCAAACTTCCAATCGCAACAGCTCCTCGTTGAGTTCTGCGTGGAATCCTATCTCACCAGACTGGTTTTCTGCGGTCATTTGACATATAGGGCCATTCCTATATGACCCTTCGTTCTATGCGCTGCTTGATCCATGATCGGACTCTAGCCGGGGTGTGGGGGTGGAATCAAGCGCCTAGGCTGGATGGAATCAGCGACCTACTTCCCGATCCAGACGGCATGCCGAACTCCGAGGGCCACGCTACCATGCCCTCCTGCCGGCGGGAAGACGCATCAGCATGGCTCGACTGAGACACCCGATCACCGGAGCCTTCTATCGCACCCTCGAGGACGGCACGATAGAGGTGGACAGCAATGGCCGCACGGGGGTGTTCCGCCACGACGGCGCGCACCTTTCCGGCGCACTCAAGATCGCCGATCCCCACATGCTGCTCTGGCTGGGCGGGCCGCAGTTGCCCGAGGGCCACGACAGGCGCCGCCACCGCGACCAGGAGACGCGCCGATGAGCCAGGCGCACGAAGCGCGGTCGGAAGGCATCAGCTACCAGGAACTGATCCGTCGCGACACCGTACCACCCCCGACGACGCTAACGCTCGAGAACCCGTACCACGCGCCGCTCGTCTCGGTCCCCGTACGCCGCTACACGAGCCAGGCGTTCCACGAACTTGAGATGGAGAAGCTCTGGCCGAGGGTCTGGCAGATGGCGTGCCGGGAGGAGGAGATCCCGGAGGTGGGCGACCACATCGTCTACGACATCGGCAGGTACTCCATCATCGTCGTCCGCACCGCCGACGGCATCCGCGCGCACCACAACGTGTGCCGCCACCGGGGCCGCCGGCTCTGCGACCGGGCTGGCCATGCCCCGAGCTTCATCTGCCCGTTCCACGGCTTCAGCTGGAACCTGGACGGCAAGCTGCGCAGCGTCACTTCCGAGTGGGACTTCCCGCACGTCGACGGCGAGACCTTGACGCTGACGCCGGTACGGTGCGGCACCTGGGGCGGCTGGGTGTTCGTCAACATGGACATGGACGCCGAGCCCCTCGCCGATTTTCTCGGCGACCTGCCCGAGCACTTCGCCGTCTGGCATCCCGAGGAACGCTACATCCAGGCGCACGTGGCGAAGGTGATGCGCTGTAACTGGAAGGTGTGCCAGGAAGCCTTCATGGAGGCGTTCCACGTCATCCGGACCCACCCGCAGATCCTGACCGGCATCGGCGACGAGAACTCCCAATACGACGCCTGGGGGAACTTTTCCCGCGCCATCACCGCGAACGGCACGCCGAGTCCCCACGTGCCGGGCGAACCGAGCGAACAGGAGATTTTCGAGTCCGTCATCATGCGCGACCTCGACGATCCCCCCGCGCCCAGGGTTCCGGGGGACGTCACGGCCCGCGCGATGATGGCGGCCCATGCCCGCGCCAGCCTGCGGGGGGTCGTGGGCGAAGACGTCGTCATCACGGACGCCTGCGTATCGGACAGCATCTACTACACGCTGTTCCCGAACTTCCATCCCTGGGGCGGCTACAGCCGCATCGTCTACCGTTTCCGCCCGCACGAGAACCGTTGCGACAGGTCGCTCATGGAGTGCTACTACATGAGCCCCTTCGCCGGGGAACGCCCCGATCCGGCGCCGATGCACCTGCTCGACGCGGACGAGCCCTGGACCAACGCGCCCGAACTCGGGATGCTGGCGAGGGTCTTCACCCAGGACACGCTCAACCTCCCGCAGGTACAGAAGGGCCTGGAAGCGGCGCGGTACGACGAGGTGGTCCTCGCGAACTACCAGGAGACCAAGATCCGCCATTTCCACACGCTGCTGGGCGCCTGGCTCACGTGAGCGGCATGGACGAGCGCGGTACCCCGTCATTGTTCGATCCCGCGACGCTGGTGGATCCGTATCCCGCGTACAAGACCCTGCGCGACACGGCGCCCGTGTACTTCGAGCCGAGCTTCGGGGCGTGGATCGTCACCCGCTACGACCTGGTGCGCGAGGCGCTACGGGATACCGCAACCTACTCGAGCGAGTTCGGCGACTTCCTGAGCGAGGCGCAGAAGATCGCCTTCCGGAGCGCCCCACCCGAGGTCCAGCAGAAGCTGATCGCGCTGAACAAGCGCATGATCCCGCTGCCCCCGACCATGCTCACCCTGGACGAGCCCGGCCACACGAAATACCGCTCGCTGGTTTCGCAACTCTTCACCGGCTCGCAGGTGAAGCGGGGCGAGCCCACCGTCCGACGGGTGATCGAGGCCGGCATCGAGCGCCTCGCCGCTGCGCCGACCGCCCACGGCGAGGTCCAGGCCGACTTCGTGGCGAAGTTCGCGCTTCCGGTGCCGCTGCGGATCATCGCCGACCGGCTGGGCATCCCGGAGCGGGAGCGCGCGTTCTTCAACGAGGCGGCGGCGTCAGCCGCGGACGCCCTGCGGCTGACGCCCTTGCCGCCGGAGGAAATGGTCGTCCGGGCCCGACTCGCCGTCGACCTGCAGCACCTCCTGGTGTCCCTGGTCGACGCGCGCCGCGAGACGCCGGCCGAGGACATGATCGGCATCCTCGCCCACGCTGTGCTGGAAGAGGAGCGGCGCGCGCTCACCCACGGCGAGATCCTGAGCATCCTCAACCAGTTCCTGGTCGCCGGTCACGAAACCACCGCCAGCGCCTTCGCCTGGGGCATGCTGATCCTGTGCAGGAACGCGGACCTCCAGGCGGAGATACGCGGCGACACCGCGCGCATCCGCACGTTCGTCGAGGAGACGCTGCGCCTCGAGGCGCCGGTGCAGGGCCTGCCGCGCCTGGTGACCCGCCAGACGGAACTCGGCGGCACGCCCCTCGAACCCGGCAGTCTGGTCATGCTTCGTTTCGGTTCGGCCAACCGCGACGAGCGCGAGTTCGAGGACCCGGACGCCGTGAAGGTCCACCGGGAGAAGGCCGGGCGACAGCTTGCCTTCGGGTCCGGCATACACCACTGCATCGGCGCGCCCCTCGCGCGGCAAGAGCTGAACCTGGGCTTTGCCGCCTTGCTCGAAGCGTTCGAGGGCTTCCGTTTCGTGGACAACGTCGAACCCGGGGCGGAGCCAAGCTTCATCCTGCGCAATCTGCCACGGCTGGCGGTGCGCTATCGGCCCAGGTCGAGTCCCCCACCGGCCTGACCCCAGGGTCACGCGCCCTTGACCCGTTCACCTTGGAGGGTTGCAGGGCGCAAGCGTGAAGGTCGCCGGCAAACTGGCCCCGAACCGTAGAGCGATACCCCTGGCGCCACGGTCTACGGCCTCGTCCACGCAGCCGCAAGGGGGCCTCGACGACGTTGCACGGACGAGCGCCAGCCGCTAGGGTAGATAGACTAGAGTCTTTCTACCCTGCGCGATGAGCCTCAACATCAAGAACGTCGAAACCTGCAGGCTGGCTGCCGAACTGGCGCGGTTAACCGGTGACACGAAGACCGGAGCCATAACGGTGGCCCTGCGCGAGTGCCTGGAGAGGGAGAGGCGGCAGCGTGGTGCCGAGGCCCTGGTTCGTGATCTGCACGCGATCAGCCAGCGTTGCGCCAGCCTGATCGGTCCCGGGCCCTCCGCAGTCGAGCATGGCGATCTTCCGTACGACGAGCGCGGCCTGCCGCGGTGATCGTCGGACACCTCTGCCGTCCTCGCCATATTGCTCGCGGAACCGGACGCGAGTCGCTACGAAGAGGCGATCGCCCGAGCGTGGCCACGCCGGATGTCGACCGCCGCTCTCCTCGAAGCGGCAATCGTCATCGAGGGCCGCGGCGGCGCAGAGGCCGGCCGGGAACTCGATACGTTGCTCGAGCGAGCCGAGATCGAACTCGTACCCGTGACGGCCGAACACGCCGCTGCCGCCCACCAAGCCTGGCGCCGGTTCGGCAAGGGCAACCATCCCGCGCGACTCAACTTCGGCGACTGCCTGGTCTATGCGCTGGCCGCCACCCTGGACGAGCCACTACTCTTCAAGGGTAACGACTTCGCGCGCACGGACATCGAGGCAGCATGACGGGTACGCTGGGGTCGCCAACCTGTCTCCGGCTCGTTGAGCGGCAGGGGCAGGGGAGATAGACATGCGACTCGCCATCGAGACAGGCGCTCCGCGCCCCGACAACCTCCCCCTGCTTACGGCCTGGGTGCGTCACGCCGACCGCCTCGGCGTCTCGATGGCGTTCTCGGGGGAGGGCTGGGGCAGCGACGCTGCCACGCCGCTGGCATATCTCGCGGGCAGGACGGAGCGCATCCGCCTCGCGACCGGCATCATGCAGACCACGGCCCGTACCCCCTCGATGGCGGCGATGACCGCTTTGACCCTGCACGACCTCACTGGCGGGCGGTTCGTGCTCGGACTCGGCGCGAGCGGACCCCAGGTCGTCGAAGGTCTGCACGGCGTTCCCTACCGCACGCCGCTCGCCCGGCTGCGCGAGACCGTCGAGATCTGCCGGATGGTCTTCGCCGGCGAGAAGGTGCGATACGAGGGGAAGGTCTTTCGGCTGCCCCTGCCGGACGGCGAGGGCAAGTCGATCCGCATCGCCCACGACCCGGTGGACATCCCCGTCTATCTCGCCACGCTCGGGCCGAACGCGCTCCGCTACACGGGCGGCGCGGCCGACGGATGGCTCGGGACTTCGTTCTCGCCCGAGCACGCCGCGGCCCATCTCGACCACTTGAGCGCCGGCGCCGCTGCCGCCGGGCGCGACCTGGCGGACATAGACCTCTGCGTTTCCGTGCGCGTGGAGATCGGCGACGACGTCGAAGCGATGATCGAACGCCGCAAACGCGGGGTCGCCTTCACGCTTGGCGGAATGGGCTCCGCGACCGCCAACTTCTACAACGACGCGTTCCGGCGGGCCGGTTACGACGAGGACGCGCGGGCCGTGCAGTCCCTGTGGCTCGCCGGCCGGCGCGACGCGGCCGCGGAGCGGGTGCCCGACGCGATGGTGACGGAGTTCCAGGCGCTCGGGACACGTGACATGGTTGCCGGGCGGCTGCGCAGGTATCGGGCGGCGGGCGTGACGACCCTGAAGCTCGGCCTCGACAGCGCCCCGCTCGGCCAGGGCCGCTTCGAACTGCTGGAGAACATCGTCGACCTGATGGAGGGACTCGCGTGAAGCTCTACATGGTGCCGCTGGCGCCGAACCCGACGAAAGTGATGCTCTACATCGCCGAACGCGGCGAACTCGGCACCGAGATGGGCATCGAGCAGATCGTGGTGAACACGGTGAAGGGCCGCCACCGCGAGCCCGAGCACCTGGCGCGGAACCCGTTCGGGACGCTGCCCGTGCTCGAACTCGAAGACGGCAGCTGTTTCGTCGAGTCGCTGGCGATCATCGCGTACCTGGAGGACCGGTTCCCCGACGGCGCCCTGCTCGACGGCAGCCCCGAGGCGCGCGCCCGCGCGCGCGACGTCGAACGCATCGTGGACCTGCGCGTCGCCGGTCCCATGGGAGCGTACGGACACGCGAAGAACTCTCCGCTCGGCCGGCCACCGGACCCGGAGAAGGCCGCGCAGATGGAGGCCAGCGTCCAGGTTCCGCTCGACTACCTCGAAGGCATCCTCGGCGACGGACGCCCCCTCCTGCTCGGCGAGCGGATGTCCATCGCCGACTGCACGCTGGCGGCGTCGCTGCAATTCCTGCGTTTCGTGGAGGCGGATCTCTTCGGCGACCGTCCTCTCCTGCGCGCCTGGGACGAACGCTACCGGGCACGGCCGGCGGCTCTGAGCGTGCTGCGGTGGTAGGGACCGGGCCGGTCCCATCCGGCGCGCCACCCCGACCAAGGGCCCCTCGATTGCGCCTTCGTGAGCGTCATGGGCTCCTGCTCCATGCGTCCATCAGGATTGCATCCCGCGCAGCGCCGGCATCACCTCGTCGGCAAGCCCCGTCCGGGGGCCGACGAAGTAGAGGTGGCTGAGGCCGAGTTCGACCAGCGGCGCCAGCCGCCGGATCACCTTGGCCGTGCTTCCGACGGCCGCGAACCAGTCGATGAACTCCGCATCGAGCAGTTCGGTGTGCGGCGCGTCGGCTTGCGAGTGGTGGTTGGTGTCGTAGTCCCTCACCAGCTTCTCGGTGACGTTGCGCAGGATCTCCGGCTGGTTCTCGAAGTCCGCACCGAGCGACGCGCTGAAGTGCGCGAAGGTCGCCGTGAAGCCACGGGCGGTCCGCCGCGCGGCTTCCTCGTCGTCATCCACCGAGACGTTGACATAGGCGCCCACGGGTATGGCGCCGGGATCACGCCCCGCCGCGCGCGCCGCCGCGCGTACCTGCTCGAGGCCCCATTCGATCCGGCCGGGATCGACGCCGACGGCCATCGTCACCCGGTCGGCCAGCTCCGCCGCCAGCGCGAGCGACTTCGGTCCCGATCCCACCATGTCCACGGGGACCTTCTCGGCGTCGATGCGGTCCAGCCACCGCAGGCGGCTCGGGAACCCGTCCTGATCGACCGTCTCCCCGCGCAGGTAGGCCTGCAACCGTCGCACGTACTCGCCGTATTCACGCATGCGGGCCGGCGTCCTGCCGATGTGCAGGACCGCGCTGTCGCCACGGCCGATCCCGAGGATCGCCCGGTTGCCGCATTCGGCCTGGATGCTGACGATGCTCGCGGCGGTGACGGACGGATGGCGCGTGAGCGGGTTGGTGACGCCCGTGGCGAGCTTGATCCGGCTCGTGGCCTGCCCGCAGAGCATGAGTTGCGTGTAGACGTCGCCGCGCAGGCACTGGCTGTCGGTCACGTGCACGATGTCGAAGCCGGCGCGTTCGGCCGCGACGGCGGCGGGTACCGCCGTTCCCGGCGTGGCGAAGGCCATGGTGGCGAACTCGATGGGCATCGGTGCTCGGCCTCCTTCTTTTCGGTCGGTCCTTCAGTCCCGCGTGGCCGCCAACCCGGCCTCGAGCCGGGCGCCGCGCAGGATGTTGGGCAGTGCGTAGTTGCCTTCGTGGCAAGCGAACTCGTAGAGGGGTCCCGCCGTCACGCCCCGGGAGGCCTGGTCCGTCGTCATGGGCGCCGATGCCGTCCACGACCGCGTGAACATCTCCGGGTCGTCGACCGTGAACTCGTAGTCGATCGTCCGCCCGTCCACGCGCCGCAACCGCTCCACCACGGTCAGCGACGGGCGCGCCGCGCGCCAGGGCCACGCCCAGTAGTAGTGCGACTTGTCCGCGAATCCCTTCGACACGATCACGAGCGTGTCCCCCTCCCAGTGGCCCCGCGCATCGCCCAGCCACTGGCCGATCTCCTCCGGAACGAAGGGCCGACCGTCGAGAGGCACGATGCGGTACTCGTGGTACATCTCGTGGACGATCGCCAGGTGGTCCTCGGTCTGGAAGATCTGGTAGTTCATGTTGTAGGGCTGCAGCGGCGCCATCGTGACGCCGTCGGACAGGCAGCGCTCCCCCGTATCGAGGTCCGCATAGGAGTGGTAGGGGCCGACCCCGTAACGCGCGCTCTCCGCCTCGGAAGCGGCCAGGGCCTCCGGACGCCAGGGGATGCGGCCGTCCGGCGGGTCGACGATGAGGGACGGACGACCGTCCGGCAGGGCCTTCATTCCGGGGTCGAGCCAGACGCGGTTGTAGCCCCCGACCTCGCCGGGCGGCGGGGGTTGCTCGAGCGCCTCCCAGAACCGCTCCGCCTCCGCTTCCATCTCGGCGCGCCGGGCCTCGGTGAGCCGCGTGTCCACAACGGTCTCCGGGCGTTCCAGCGGGGTCAGCGTGGCCGTCGTCCACACGCCTTCGAGGCTGGGCTTGCCCCAGGCCGTCATGGGCACTTCGCCGGCGGCGGCCGACGTCAGCCACCCCGCGCAGACGGTCAGGACCAGCGCCCGCTCAAGCATCGGGTTTCTCCCGCGTGAGTTCTCCATACATCCGTTCCTCCACGAACTCGACGCACTTGAAGTCGAGAAGTTGCGCCCGGGGGTCCATCTGCCGGTAGAGCAGCACGCCGAGCGTCCACGGCCGTTCGTAGACCTCGGGGTCCGTCAGCGTCGCTTCGTAGCGCAGGTGGTTCGGACCCTGCGGCGCGTAGCGCTCCTCGACGTGCAACGCCGCGCCGTGGAAGTTGCCCGCCTGGTCGAGCCACGTGTCGGCGCGCTGCGCCGTGACGTCCACGACCAGGGTCTCTCCCTCCCAGCGCCCGCGGGAGTGACCCATCCAGGAGTCGACCGGCGCCTCGAAGCCGGGCCGGTCCAGGTACACCGTGCGGCTCGCCTGGGCGAATTCGTAGGCGAGGAGGACGTGCGTGGGCGTCTGCACGATCTGCAGCGGATAGGGCACGTAGTTGGCGCGCGGGACGCCCGGCAGGAAGCAGTTGCGCAACGGATCGCGTTCGCCGCGGTGCCGGAAGTTCTCCTGTTGCCTGAGCCGCGCCCAAGGGCGATACGGAATGCGTCCGCCCTCGACGACGCCGAGCCCGCCACGTGCCGCCGAGAGCGCATCCGGCGCGGGGCCCGGACCTGCGTGGGCGGCGTGCGGTTCGACATTCCAGTGCGCACTGCCGAGTGCCTGCCAGATGCCGTTGAGATCCGGCACGTCGCCCTCGGCGTGGGCCGCGGCGCCGACCCACAACACGGACACCCACACGCATCCGACCCCGACGTATTGACGCTTCACGAAGATGCTGCGATCAGGAGCCGCTCGACCGGGCCACGGACTCCGGTACCTCGTTCGCGGCGATCGCGTCGGCCATCCGCGCATAGCGGCGCTTGGTGTGCTGCTGGTTGGCGAACCGCTCGGCGCGGACGAGGCTCTCCCGCGCCTCCATCCGGTCGCCGAGCTGCCACTGGGCCAGGCTCTTCAGGTAATGAAACCGGTGATCGTCCCGCTTGAGCCGCAGTGCCAGGTCGAGGGACGCGAGGGTGCCGATGTAGTCGTCGTCCTGGTACGCGACCTGGGCGAGCGCATAGTGATAGTACGGGTTGCGCCGGCGGTAGTGCTCGACGCGGCGGGTGAACGCATCGGAGAGTTCCATGTCGCCGAGGCCCGCGTACGCGGCGGCCAGGCCCGCCATGGCCGGACGGCTGCGCCCGTCGATCCGGAGCGCTCGGTAGTGCGCCGCAAGCGCGTGTTCGTAGGCGCCGTGCTTCGAGTAGAAGGCGCCCAGATTGACCCACAGGTCCGGATTGCCGGAGTAGATCTCCAGCGCCTTGGCGAGGTACGCGAACGCCTTGCGGTTGTCTCCTCCCCGCCAATGGTTGACGGAAAGGTTGTTGTAGAAGAGCCCCGCGGCGTACCGGTCGCTGACCAGCTGGCGCCGATAGTCCTCGGTATCGACGCGGTTGAAGTCCACGGTCAGGTCACCGCGTCCGGCCCCGCGGATGTCGGCGTTGGGCACGAGCACGTTGATGTGCGTATTGCGAAACAGCAGGCCGAGGTCCGAATCGAAGCTCGGCGGCACGTCCACGACCTGGTAACGGGCCTCGAGACGGGCCATGCGCGCGAGGGCGACGAAGAGATTGGTGAAGGACAGGCAGTTGCCGGCCTTGGTCGCGAACGTGTCCGCCGCGGTCTGGGTCAGATGCCGCTCGTAGCCGCGCTCGAAGTAGCCGTTCTCGACGAGCTTGCGCAGTAGCCGGGCGGCCCGGGTCACCGACGTGCCCCCGGTCCGGATGCGCGGATCCACGAAGGCGCGCATGGCTTCCGTGGACTCGAGAATCGCGACTTCCGGAACCTCGGCGCTCGACACGGTTTCGCCGAACACCGCGAAGCCCGAGAGCAGGCGTTCCTCGCTGATCTCCGCGCGGCCCGGGTCGTCCGGGAGCGTCTGGCAGGCGCCGATCGCCAGGACGGCGAGCAGACCGGCCAGGCATCGAAGCGAAGGGCCGAGCGCCGGGCCGCGACGCCGGCGGTGCCCCGCCGCGACGACCGCGGCGGGTAGCTGTTTTACAATGATGCGCCGCGCGATCCACATGGCCATGCCATGCTAAACCCGCCGCCCCGCACAGACAACGAACCGCCCGCCAGGACGGTCCGCCGGGCCGGGCCCTGGATTCCCGCGCTCGCGGCGTGGCTCATCTGTGCGGCGCACCAGGCGTCGGCGACCTATCCCTTCGACGCCGGAGAAATGCTTGGCCCTCCGGGCGCCTTGCCCCCGTGGTCCGAGATGCTCGAGCGGCACCAGGCGCAGATCGCCAACGTCGAGGCCTGCATCGACGATCGGGACGCCTGCCCCAGGCGGGCCCGGGCGCTCCACGTCATCGTCGAGAAGGGCGTCGATCTGCCCCGCGACAAGCAGATCCAGCTCGTCAACCGATACGTCAACCGCAAGACCCACCGCTACGACCGCCGCAAGACCACGCACACCGACGCCGGCAAGGTCGTGCGGATCTCGCACTGGAAGACGCTCTGGGAGTTCATGGAGCGCGGCGGCGACTGCGAGGACTACGCCACCACCAAGTACTTCCTCCTGCGGCGTCTCGGTTTCGCACCGGAAGATCTGCGCGTCGTCGTCGTGTACGACCGCCGGTACCGCGAGCACCACGGGGTCGTGGCGGTGCGCTACGACGCGGAGAACACCTGGCTGCTCGACACCGACAACCATATCTACCGGCGCAACAAGCCGGTGGAGTACCGCTACGTCTACGCGGTCAACGAACTCGGCATCTGGGACCACGACGTGCGGGTGCCGAAACGGCGGTAGCGGGCCGCGCTACGTCCGCGGGAACCGCGCCTGCACTGCAACGCGCCTCTACCCATGTCTTACCGCCATCCCCAATGGTATGCTGCGGGTACATTGTAAACGGCGACGTCCATGAACCAGTTCACGGCCACCGTCACACAGCGGAGTCAGGTCACCATCCCCGCGCAGGTGAGGCGCGTTCTGGGCATCGGCCCGCGGGACAAGGTCGCTTTCACCATCGAGAACGACACGGTGCGGCTGAGGCCCGCGGCTTTCACCCTCGAGTCCGTGTTCGGGTCCATCCGGCCGAGCGCGCAGCCGGAGGACTTCGACCGGATCCTCGAGGAGGCCAAGGAGGTCAAAGCGCTGCGGACGATTCGCGGCATGGAGGCATGAACGAGGGTGAGATTCCTCGACACGAACGTCGTGCTTCGGTACCTCACCGGCGACGACCCGGCGAAAGCCCAGGCCTGCTATGAACTCTTCCAGCGCGTGCAGCGCGGCGACGAAGAACTGTTCGCCACGGAGAGTGTCGCCGCCGAAGTAGCCTACGTCCTCTCGTCGCGGCGCGGGCACTACCGGCTCGGCCACGCGGAGATCGCGTCCCGCCTGCACCCCATCCTGGCCCTGAGAGGCGTGCGGCTGCCGCAAAAGCTGGTTTGCCTTCGGGCGTTGGACTTCTTCGCGCGACACGAGGCACTGGACTTCGAAGACGCCCTGGCGCTCGCGCACATGGAGCGCCTGGGGATGACGGAAATCGTGAGTTACGACCGCGACTTCGACGGCATCCCGGAGGTCATCCGCAGCGAACCATAGGCATTCGTGGCAGGCCCATCCCCGCGGGCCCACAGGGCCTCTAACCGGCAGCGCGCCCTACGGCTCCCCGCGGATGTAATGCTCCAGGTGGTCGATGGTCTCCGCCTGCTCCGCGATGATCTCGCTGAAGAGGTCCCGGAGCGACAGCATCCCGGTCACGACGCCCGCGTCCTCCACCACGAGGTGGCGGATGTGGTGGGTCTGCATCTTCTCGATGCAGGCCTCGACGCGATCCCGCGACGAGACCCTGACCACCTCGCGGGTCATGATCTCCGAGACCTTGGTCCGCTTGGACGACTTGTCCTTCAGGATCACCTTGCGGGCATAGTCCCGCTCCGAGACGATCCCGACGAGCTTGCCCTCCTGCAGGACCGGCAGCGCTCCCACGTGGCGATCAGCCATCATCTCGATGGCCTCGTAGACGCTGGCGATGGGAACGATCGAGTAGATGTTGCCGCCCTGCTTGTGGCGCAACACGTCGCTGACAGTCTTCATTGCGCCCCTCCCTTTTCGATACCCGTTGGCTTCGATTGTGCGCGCATTGCGCGGCCATCGGCAAGCGGCGCCGGGTCGCCATGGTAGGCCGTATCGGCGCCGGGGGTTACGTCAGGCGACGTCCGCGGCGCGCCTGACCGCGAGCTGTTTGCGGATCTGGGCGTGGTAGCGCTTGTCGATACGGTAGCCGGCGTAGAGGCACGCGGCGATGAGCCCCCACACCATCGCGAACGGCCCGTCGACGATACCCAGGCGGAACAGCACGTCCGGGGCGACCTCGCCCGGCTTGGCGTGCGACTCGAGCAGGATGTAGTAGTCGAGCGCCACGCCCGCGACCACGTGGCCGATGCCGTTGGTGGTCTTCGCGAAAAAGGTGCGCGCCGAGTAGAAGATCCCTTCCTGCCGGCGCCCGGTCCGCAGCTCGTGCTCGTCCGAAATGTCGGCGAGCGCGGACATGACGCTGATGTTCAGGATCGAACCGCACGCCGCGGAGAAACAGCCGATCCCCACGATGAACGCCACGAGTTCCCAGGTGGTGTTCGCCGGAGCCAGATCGAACAGGCGCAACGTTACGGCGAGCGACCAGAAGAAGCTGAGGCCGGCCGCCGTGGCGACGATCGTCCAACGCTTGTCGAAACGGCGATGCGCGGCGGAGGTCAGGGCGAAGCCCAGGTGGAAGCCGATGACGTTGTTGGCGATCAGCCAGCCGATCTGGCGCGGCGTGAGCTCCCAGTAGAACGTCGCCATGTAGATGGCGAGGGTCTCGTGCGTGCCGATCATCACGGACAGGAAGAAGAGCCCGAGCAGCAGGAAGAGGTAGTGCCGGTTCCTGACGGCATCCCACATATCGAGGAGCAGCCGCCCCACCGAGAACCCGAGGCCGTCCGCCGGAGGCGGCTTGAGTGTCGGGATCCGGTCCCGCGTGAACCAGGCGCATCCCAGGATCGTGACCACGACCAGGACGCAGCAGAACCACACGATCGGTTCGTACGCGGGTCGGTGGAGCTGACCGCCCTGTTCCCCGAAGAACTGGTCGAAGACCACGAACCAGACGAAGCAGTGCATCAGGAAGCCGCCATAGAAGGTGAAGAGATTGTTGTAGCTCATCACCTTGGAACGCTGGATGTAGTCGTCGGAGAGTTCCGCTCCCATCGCCAGGTGCGGCACCGCGAACAGCGTCGTGAACGTCCGCATCAGCACGGTGAACGCCATGAACCACACGAACAGGCTCGCCTGCGAGTCAAGGAACGCCTCGGGCGGGTGGAAGATCAGGTAGATCGTGGCCGCGAGGGGTACGGGGGCGGCGAACATGAACGGATGGCGCCGCCCGAAACGCGAGCGGAACCGATCGGAGATCGAGCCCATGAGGGGGTCGGTGAACGCGTCCGAGAAGATCCCCACGGTGACGGCGATGCCGGCCAGCGTGCCGGACAGCCCGAGGATCTGCTGGTAGTAGAAGAACGTCAGCGCATTGAAGATCCAGTTGGTCGCGGCCTCGCCGCTCGCCCCGAACCCGAACCAGAGCTTCGTGCGGAGGGGGACGATGTCGTTCAGTGCATTCGCCACCGCGGCTCCATGCCCGCGCCAAAGCCGGGCATGCTATCCCAGGCGCACGCCCATCGCCCTGAAGGGCCGGCCGCGCCATGGGGTTACACTGCCGCCCCGGAGGATCCCCGGTGAACACGGACCGATTCGTCGAGCGCGCCGAAGCGCTCGCACCGCTCATTGCTGCGCACGCCGACGAGGCGGAACGCGAACGGCGCCTGCCGGCGCCGATTGCCGAGGCGTTCGCCCGCGAGGGCCTCTATCGCGTAGGCGGGCCCCGCGAGTTCCACGGCGCCGAAGCCGACCCGATGACGCAGATCCGCGTCATCGAGGCTGCCTCGCGCGCCGACGGCAGCGCCGGCTGGAACCTCATGATCGGCATCGAGACCTTCGGCATCATCTCGGCGGGCTTCCACAAGTGCCCGGACCTGATCGCGGACCCGATGACGGTGATGGCCAGTTCCACCGCCGCGGTCGGGCGGGCAGAGCGGGTCGCCGACGGCTGGCGCGTGAACGGCCAGTGGCAGTTCGCGAGCGGGGTCCACAACGCGCAGATCTTCGGCGCCACGGTACGGCTCTACGAGAACGGCGAGGAGGTCGACCCGCTCAACCGCTACGCGATCGTGCCGAGCGAGCAGATCGAGATCGTCGACACCTGGCACGTCGCGGGCCTGCGCGGCTCCGGCTCCCACGACGTGCGCCTCGAGGACGTCGTCGTCCCGGAAGAGCACATCATCTCCGCCATGGGCGGGACGCGGTCCGAGTCCCCGCTGTTGCGGATCCCCCTGGGCACCCGCCTCGCCTACAACAAGGTCGCGGTGGCCCTCGGCATCGCCCGCGCCGGGATCGACGTGTTCGTCGACGTGGCCACGGAGAAACACCCGCGCTTCTCCGACCGCAAGATCCGCGAACGGCCGTTCGTGCAGCGGACGCTGGCGACCGCCGAGGCGCGCCTGCGGGCGGTGCGCGCGTCGGTGTTCGAGATCGTCGAGACGGTCTGGGACTTCGTCGTGCGCGGAGAGGACGTACCGATGCGGGAACGCGCGCTGCTCCAGATCGTCTGTTCCGATGCGGTGCGCACGTCAGCCGAGGCCGTGGACGCCGTGGTGGAGGCGGCAGGCACCACGGCCAACAAGCTCGGCCATCCCCTCGAGCGTATCGCCCGGGACGTGCGCGTGGTGCGGCAGCACTTCACCGTGGCGCCGCACCACATCGAGGACGGCGGGCGCGTGCTGCTCGGGCTCGAGGCGGAAGGGCTGATGCTGCGGCTGATGACCGCGAGCAACCCCTCCCGCTCCGCACGGCCGCCCGCGGAGCCGCCCGCAGACGCGTGAAGGGCGCGGGACGACCGCTCGCGGGTCAGGCAACGACCGCGTCTTCCCCCAGGTGCTCGACCAGCCACGCCCGCAACGGAACGTCCTCGTCGCTCGGCGACGTGTAGCCGAAACCGCCCGTCGGGCTGGCCCCGAGCAACTGGCGGCGGATCGGATCCGCGTCCTCGAGGTAGCGGGCGACGGTCATGTCGTCGCGGGGCCGGAGCCAGCGGTAGCTGTAGCCGAGGAAGATCACCTTGCGTGTCACCTCCGAGCGGTTGCGGCCGGCGGCATGCCAGAGGCGCCGGTCGAAGAACACCGCGTCGCCGGCCCGGGCGCACACCGGCGTGGCGTCCGGATGTTCCGCGTCGTCCCCCGGGAACTCCAGGGCGTTGCACAGGTGGCTGCCCGGGACGATATGGAAGTTGCCGCGGTCGGGCTCGGACGTGTCCGTCAGCAAGAAGCCCACCTTGAGGGAGACGCGCGGACGGGGGTTGGACTCGAGGTCCAGGTTCAGGCGGCCGCTGTCCTGGTGCCAACGGAGCCTCGGTGACTGCGACTCGTGGTCTGGCGGAAGCGGCGGCGTGACGATCAGATGGCTGTGATAGAGCTGGATGTGCCAGCCGAGGATGTCGATCACCCGCGCGATCGTCTTCGGCCACTCGAGCAGCTCGAGGAACGCGTCGTCGTAGCCGATGCAGTCGAGGTGGTTGAGCGGCTGCGCGGGTCCGAGGTTCCGGAGCGGGCGGTACTCAGCTTCAAGACGGTCGACCGCGGCCGCGAGCCGGGAGACCAGGGCCGGCGGCAACGCGTCCCGCACGACGAAGCAGCCTCGCTCGTCGAACTCGCGCCGTTCCGCGTCCGTCAGGCGATGTTCCAGGCACGCCCTATCCATGGATCCAGTGTACGGCCGTGCTACGCTCGTTTCACCGTTCCCGGGAAGGCATCGCGATGAAGTTCGGGCTCTTCGTCTACTGCACGGTCGGCCGCCGCAGCGAACTCGAAGCCGGCATGGCGGGACGCAACCCGGTCCTGTATCGCCGCATGATCGACGAACTCGGCGACTACGCCCGCTTCGCCGAGGAACGCGGCTACTTCGGCTTCGGCCATCCCGAGCATCACCTGCAGATCGAGGGTTTCGAGGCCTCGAACGACCCTGCGCTGATGGCGATGTGGCTCGGCAGGCACACCGAGAAGATGCGCATCGTCACCTGCGGCTTCGTCTCCACCGCGAACAACCCGCTCGCCACCGCCGAGAAGATCGCGACCATGGACCACATGCTCGACGGCCGGTTCGGCGTCGGGCTCGTGCGCGGCTACCAGGCGCGCTGGGTCGAGAATTTCAAGGTGCGGCCGGAACTCACGGCGGTCGGACCGTGGACGAAGAACACGGCGGACGACGATCTCAACCGCGAGTACTTCACCGAGTTCGTCGAGGTCGTGGTAAAGGCGCTCAAGAACGAGACCTTCTTCCATCGCGGGAAGTTCTGGGAGTTCCCGCCCAGGGACTTCGTCAATCCCCACGAGCACCCCGTCTACGTGAACTACGGCCGGGGGGTGGACGCCGACATGCGCGTGCGCGAGATCGGCATCGCGCCGCGGCCGAAACAGGACGAGATTCCCCTTTACGGGGGGTTCTCGGCGAGCCTGCGCACGGCCAAGTTCTGGGCTCGATACAAGGGGCGGCCCATCGTCCTTTCCGACAACACCGAGTTCCTGCAACTCCTGTGGCAGGAGTGGCGCAGGGAGGCCGAAGCCCACGGGCACGACGTCCCGCCGGGCAAGGAGGCATGCTGGGGCGGCGTCATGATCTGCGCCGAGACGGACGCGAAGGCCGAGGCGCTGCTCGAGGACATGCGCTGGTTCTGGAACCAGTGGGCAATCCCTTTCGGCCAGGGCATGCCGCAGCTCCTGGTCGGCTCACCCGACACGCTCAACCGGCAGATCGAGGCGGTCTCCAAAGCTGTGCCCATCGAGGAGGCCTTCCTGCTCATCCCGGCGGGCATCCATGCGCCCGAGCAGATCCACGACTCCCTGGACCTGTTCGCCCGGAAGGTCATGCCGAACTGGAGGTGACCGGTCGGGTCTTGGCGTAACGCCGCCTACTTCCCGAGCATCTCCAACTGTCGGGAGTCCCGTACTTCCTCCGCGATCGCGGGTTCATTCGGCGAGCCGACCTCCGGGTCGTCGGCATCGTCCGCGTCCAACGCCGCCAGCACGGCCTCCAGATCGTCCGGCTGCTCCGGGTTGGGCCATGCCGTGGCGCCGCGCTCCAGCAGCGCCGCCAGACCGGTCGACGACTCGAGGGTGGACCTGACGAACACCCGGCCCGAACCCCGCTTGAGTTCCTCCTCGGCCCCGGCCCAAGTGCCCCCCTTGCCTTCGGTCGCGTCCACCACCAGTGCGGCATCCGCGAGTCCATAGACCAACTTGTTGCGCGCCGTCGCGTTGCCCACATTGAAGCCCGCGCGAGGGTCGCAGAGAGAAAGCAGGACCAGGCGCTCCTCCAGGAGCAGCGCCCGATGCTCCCGGTTGACGGCCGCGCGCTCGAGGCCGCCAGGGAGCACACCGGTCACGCTGCCGCCAGCTGCGAGCGCTCCGTTCATGGCAGCGCGATCAACCCCCTTGGCGCCCCCGGAAACCACGCTCAACCCGGCGCGGGCGGCAACAGCCGCGTTGTCCGCCGTGTATCGCAGCAACGCATCGCCCGCGTCGCGCGATCCCACCACCGCGAGACCCCGCCGATCCAGCAGGGACAAGGGCCCGCAGCCATAGAGAAGCGCCGGCGCACTTCCTTTCAGCCGGGCGCGGAGCCTGGTCGGGTACCCGCCGTCGGCCCGACTGACCACCCAGATGGACCGAGCCTGCCAACGCTCAAGGGCCTGCGCCACCCGGAACCCGCGATCGAGCAACGCTCGCAACCGGTCGGGCGCCACCCCTCCGGGGCATTGGTCGATCAGCGCGCCGGCCGGCTCCAACAGACTCGCGGGCTCCATTCCGTTCGCGTGTGGCCACTGCGCGAGCGCCCTGTATTCGCGGGGTTTGAGTACCGGCGCGTCGTCGCGCGCACCCGGCGCCATGAGGGGCGCGGTCAGCATCAGGATCGCCTGGGTGTTGGGGGAGAGCGACGCCTTCATTGCGTGCCCGCGTCGGCCAGCGCCAGCGGCCACACGGCCTCGCACCCGTTCCGCCGGAGTTCCCACGACGAGGTCGCTTTGAGGAACAGCGTGGCCTCTCCTACGGTGCGTTCGTCGACGGTGGCGGCGAGCGGCGGCAGGCCCGGCCCCACTGCCGCCACCGGTGCTCCGTCCAGCGCCCGAACCGGGAATTCCATGTGTCCTTGGCTCAGGTCTACGTATTCCTGCATCTGCACTTGTTCCTGACGACGCAGCGAACCCAGGCGCTCCGTGCGTTGCCAGAAGGCCCGATCGAGCGTCGTCGCCGTCAGTTGCCACCGCCCACCTTCGCGTACCAGCGGCGTCGGTGATTCCAGGGCCATCAGCGAGATGCGCTCCGCCAGCCGTGCCAGCAGCCCGCTGCGAAACCGGTCGTTGGCGAAACGCTCCGGCGAGACCAGGAGGATATCGACCAGATCGTCCTCCACCGATTGCTCGATCCGCTCCCAATCGTCCGGATTGGAGGAGTTGACAGTCTCCGCCACCACGCCCATGCGGCCCGCCGCGGCAATCCGATTACGCATCGGGGAAGGCAGCGGACTGACCAAAAGGGCAGGCCCCATCCCCGCCTCACGCAGCAGCTTGGTTCCGATGAAGTAGACAAAGCTCTTGCCCCAACCGGTCTTTCGTACGACCAGCAGACGGCCGGCTCCTGTCACGACGTGACGGATGGCCTCAAGCTGCCCCGGGCGGAAATCTGCGGTCGCGTCGCCTGTGCCAAGGCGCAGCAATGCCCGTGCCGGATGTGGGTCGAAGTCCATCTCTTCCCAAGCTGCGTGGACCGGCCGGCGAAGTCAGCAGCTCCGGCCAAGAACCGATTCCGCCTTACTTCAACTCCGTGATCGCCGCGTTGGTCAGCACCTTGAGTTCGGTGCGCAGCGGCCAGGGCGATCCCATGAGCTGAATCATCGAGACGACGACGATCTCCTCCACCGGGTCGATCCAGAAGATCGTGCCGGCGGCGCCTCCCCAACTGTATTCGCCCGGCGAACCGATGACGCCCGTCAACGCCGGGTCGCGGACGAGACCGAAACCGAGCCCGAAGCCGCCGCCGCGGTTCAGCAGATTCACGGCTGGGCGCTCGCCCTCGCCGCCGGCGCTGAGGGAGGCGGGCAGGTGGTCGGTCGCGATGAACTCCACCGTTTTCGGGCTCAGGATGCGAACGCCGTCCAACGTGCCCCCGGCGCGCATCATCTCGGCGAAGCGCACGTAGTCCCGGGCCGTCGAGACGAGGCCGCCGCCGCCCGACTCCATCCGCGTCCCGCCGGTGTAGTCCATGAAGTCGGTGTCGTCGAACGGCACGAGCTTGTCGTTCTCCCGGTCCCAGCCGTGGTTGGGAAGGAAGCGGTCGAGCTTGTCCGGCGGTACCTGAAAGAAGGTGTCGCGCATGTCGAGCGGATCGAAAAGGCGTTCCTTGAGGAACTCGCCGAACCGTTGCCCGCTGATACGCTCGATCACCGCCCCGGTCACGTCCACCGCCACGCTGTAGTGCCACTGCGTACCCGGCTCGTACTTGAGCGGCAGGGTGGCCAGTCGTTCGACGAACTCGTCCATGTCCTCCGCGCCCAGCGCCTGCACTTCGCCGTACAGCTTGTCCACGGGATCCGTCTCCACGAACCCGTAGGAGAACCCCGCCGTGTGGGTGAGCAGTTGCTGCATGGTCATGACGTTCTTTGCCGGCACACGTTCGCCGTCCACGAGGACATCGAGTTCGGCCAGTTCAGGGAGGAACTTCGACACGGGATCCGTGAGATGGAACTTCCCTTCTTCGTAAAGAATCATCGCCGCGACCGCGGTGATCGGTTTCGTCATCGAGAAAATGCGGAACAGCGCGTCCTCCGTCAGGGGACGCGGGTCCTCCACGCCGCGCTGTCCAACGGCCGACACGTGCACGACCTGCCCGTCACGCGCCACGACGGTCAGCACGCCCGCCAGCTTGCCCGACTCCGTGTAGCCGCGTGCCAGTTCCGCGATCCGGTCCAGCCGTTCGGCGGACATGCCGACACGGTCCGGCCGCGCCTCGGGCAGTTCGCGGGCCGCCGACGTCAGCGCCAGCAAGGCCACGACCCCGGCCAGTAGCCACATCCGATGTGCGTTCATTGTCCGACTCCTTCTTCCGTCCATTCCCGTGAGCGCGCGCATGCTAACCGATTCGCTATGCGTGCTCGTCGAACAGCCCCGCGAACCGCTCCCGGAGCGCGTTCTTCCGCACCTTCCCCATGGCGTTGCGGGGTAGCGTTTCGAGGTTCACCACGCGCTTCGGCTGCTTGAAACGCGCCAGCCGACCGCGCAGCGCCTCTTCGACGGCATCGAGACCCACGTCCCGCGCCGCCGGCACCACCACGGCCACCACACCCTCCCCGAAGTCCGGGTGCGGCACGCCGATCACCGCTGTCTCCGCCACGGCGGGCATCTCCTCGATGAGATCCTCCACCTCCTTCGGATAGACGTTGTAGCCGCCCGAGATGACGACGTCCTTGGCCCGTCCGACGATCGTCACCCGTTCTTCCGCATCCATGAAACCCATGTCTCCCGTGCGGAAGAAACCGTCGGCACGGAACTCCTCCGCGGTCTTCTCGGGCATGCGCCAGTAGCCCGAGAAGACGTTGGGCCCGCGCACCTCGATCTCGCCGACCGCACCCGCTCCGGAAACCTCGCCGTCCGCTCCCGAGATCCGCGCCTCGACCCCCGGCAGCGCGAAGCCGACCGTCCCCGCCACCCGCTCACCGTCGAGGGGGTTCGACGTGTTCATCAGCGTTTCCGACATCCCGTACCGCTCGAGGATGCGGTGTCCGGTGCGGGCCTCGAAGGCATGGAACGTCTGTTCCGTGAGGGGCGCCGAGCCGGAGATGAACAGCCGCATGCCGGCGCAGGTCTCCCGGCCGAAGTCCGCCCGCGCCAGCAGGCGGGTGTAGAACGTCGGCACGCCCATCGTGACCGTCGACCGCGCCAGGTGGCCGGCGAAGTCCCCGGCCTCGAAACCCGGCAGGAAGATCATGGACGTCCCCGTCAGGAAGACGCAGTGCATCGCCACGAAGAGTCCGTGGACGTGAAAGATCGGCAGCGCGTGCAGCAGCACGTCGTCATCCCGCCAGCCCCAGGTTTCGCAGAGCGTCTCCGCGTTGCTCGCAAGGTTCCCGTGGGAGAGCATCGCGCCCTTCGAGCGGCCCGTGGTGCCGGAGGTGTACACGATGGCGGCCAGATCCTCGGCGTCGCGTTGCGCGACCTCGTCCAACGGGGCGGCCGATGCCGCGGCCGCGGAGAACGTGCCGCCACCAACGGCATCGAGCGTGGCCACGGGCACGCCCGGGTCACGATGCGGCTCTTCTCCACACACGAACAGCGCCGGCTCCGCGTCCGTCAGGAAGTACTCGACCTCCCTGGGCGTGTACGCCGTGTTGAGCGGAACGTACACGGCGCCAAGCTTCAGGCAGCCAAGGTACAGCGCCACGCACTCCGGCGACTTCGCCACCTGCACCACCACGCGGTCCCCGGCACGCACGCCGAAGCCGGCGAGCGCGCCCGCGGCCGCCGAGGCGCGCGCCCGGAGCTCGCCGTGGCTCCAGTCCTTCGCCCCGGGAAGCCGCAGGCACGGTTCCCCGGCGCGCGCAAGGAACCGTGCCTCGAAGGACGCATAGAGGTTGCCGTTCATCCACGTGCCCGCTCGCCGGCCGAAAGAGACGCGCATCGTCCCTGCTTGCCGCCCACGGGGCAAGCACACGGCTTGAATCACGTGGGCCTTTCGCCAAGAATCCCCTGCCCCCAAGGAGGTGTCCGGCCCATGATCAAGCTCTACGGATTCCCCGTCAGCAACTACTACAACATCGCAAAGGCCGCGCTCCTCGAGGCGGGGGTCGAGTTCGAAGACGTGCGCACGATCCCCTCCCAGAAGGACGACTACCTGGCCATCAGCCCGATGGGCAAGGTGCCGGCGATGGAAGTGGACGGAACCGTCCTGACCGAGACGTCCGTCATGGTGGACTACGTGGCGGAGCACCTCGGCGGCAGCCTCTATCCGGCGGAGCCGGTCGCCCGTGCCCAGGTCCGCGAACTGATGCGCTACGTCGACCTCTACATCGACCTGGCCGCGCGGCCCTGTTTCGGGGAGGCCCTGTTCGGCGGCACGGTCGCCGAGGCGATCAAGGAGAAGTCGAAGGCCGATCTTAAGCGCGGCGTGGCCGCCCTCAAGCGGCGGGCGCGCTTTGCGCCTTACATGGCGGGCTCCGAGCCCAGCTACGCGGATTTCGTCGCGTATTTCTCGATCCCGCTCGCCAACGCGGTCGCGACCCGTCTCTTCGACTGGGACTTCATGGCCGACTGGCCCGAACTCGCCGCCATGATGGCGAAGCTCGGCGAGCGGGAGTCCGTCGCCGCGATCGAGGCGTCGCGGCAGGGCTGACGCGTACCGCCTAGCCGCCCGCCAGGAAGCACGTCCATGGCCGCGCCCCTCATGACGCCGGCGCCGGAAGCCGTCGCCCGCTCACAGATGGCGGCATTCATGCGGCAGGCCGGCTGCGACGACTACGACGCCCTGCACGCCTGGTCGATCCGTGAGCGCGGGGCGTTCTGGCAGCGCGTCTGGGACTACTGCCGCGTGGTCGCGAGCGCAACGGCCACAGACCCGCTCATCGAGGAAGGCGACTTCCACAGCGCGCGCTGGTTCCCCGGAGCACGGCTCAACTTCGCGGAGAACCTCCTGGGCCGGCGCGACGGGGCCACCGCCATCGTGGCGGCGTGCGAAGACGGTACGCGCCGCACGCTGAGCTACGCGGAACTGCGCCGGGCGACCGCCCGGCTCGCCGCCGAACTGCGCGAACGGGGCGTCCGGCCCGGTGACCGCGTGGCGGCCTGGCTGCCGAACGGCGCCGAGGCGGTCATCGGGATGCTCGCGACGGCCAGCGTCGGCGCCGTCTGGTCTTCCTGTTCGCCGGATTTCGGCGTCGCCGGAGCGCTGGACCGTTTCGGGCAGATCGAGCCGAAGATTCTCATCGCCTGCCGCGGATACGACTACGGGGGCAAGACCTTCGACGTGTCCGCGAAGGCCGAATCCGTCCGCGGGCGCGTGGCCTCGGTCGAGGCGCTGCTGTGGACGGAGGATCTGGCGCGGATCGTCGCCGAGCGGGAGGAGGAGGCCGTCGACTTCGCGCAACGCGCCTTCGACGATCCCCTCTACATCCTGTACTCGTCGGGAACGACCGGGCAACCCAAGTGCATCGTGCACGGCGTCGGCGGCACGCTGCTGCAGCACCTGAAGGAACACCGCCTGCACGTGGACCTGACCCCGCAGGACACGCTCTTCTACTTCACCACCTGCGGCTGGATGATGTGGAACTGGCTGGTTTCCGGGTTGGCGAGCGGATGCACGCTGGTTCTGTACGACGGCTCGCCGTTCCACCCGAAGCCCTCGGCCCTCATCGACCTCATCGATGCGGAGCGGATCACGGTGTTCGGCACGAGCGCGAAGTACCTGGCGGCGCTCGGCAAGGCGCGCGTCGTCCCGCGGGATACCCACGACCTGTCCTCGCTCCGCACGATCCTCTCGACCGGCTCGCCGCTCACGCACGAGAACTTCCGCGAGGTGTACCGGAACTTCCCATCGCACATCGCGCTCGCCTCCATCTCCGGCGGAACGGACATCGTCTCCTGCTTCGCCCTCGGCAATCCCATGCTGCCGGTGCACGAGGGCGAATTGCAGTGCAGCGGCCTCGGCATGGCGGTCGACGTCTTCGACGAGAGCGGCTCGCCGCTCGAACGCGGCAAGGGGGAACTCGTCTGCACGCGGTCCTTCCCGTCGCGGCCGATCGGCTTCTGGAACGACCCGGACGGGGCGAAGTACCGCGCCGCGTACTTCGAGAAGTTCCCCGGCGTCTGGGCGCACGGCGACTTCGCGGAGTTCACGGAGCACGGCGGCATGATCGTCCATGGTCGCAGCGACGCGGTACTGAACCCTGGCGGGGTGCGCATCGGCACGGCGGAAATCTACCGGCAGGTCGAGTCCATCGACGCGGTGGTCGAAGCGCTCTGCGTGGCCCAGGACTGGAGGGACGACGTGCGCATCGTGCTGTTCGTCGTCTTGCGCGAGGGCCACGTCCTCGCAGCAGATATCGTTTCGGAGATTCGTACGCGCATCCGCAACAACGCCTCGCCCCGGCACGTTCCGGCGGTCATCGAACAGGTCACCGACATCCCCCGGACCATGAGCGGCAAGATCGCCGAACTCGCAGTGCGCGACGTGATCCACGGGCGCACGCCCCGGAACACGACGGCGCTCGCGAATCCGGAGGCCCTGGCGCAGTTCGAGACGCTGCGCGGTCCCACCGGCTAACCGTGCAATCGTCCTGGAAGGAGACCTTGCCCGATGAGTGACCGAGAGCCCGCCGCGGCGGTGACCGCCACCGATGTCCCCGCACGGACGAAGTCGTCGAACTACCCCGAGCCCTACTACAGCCGCATGGCGAACCGCGAGAAGCGCCCACTGGGCGACTTCTTCGGCCTCCGGCACTTCGGCGTGAACCTCACCACGCTCGCTCCGGGCGGGGAGTCGGCGCTGCTGCACGCGCACAGCCACCAGGAAGAGATGGTCTACGTGCTGCAGGGCCACCCGACCCTGGTGACCGAGTCGGACGAGACGCCCCTGGAACCCGGCATGTGCGCCGGCTTCCGTGCCGGCGGTTCAGCGCACCACCTGGTCAATCGCACCGACAGAGCGGTCGTCATCCTCGAGATCGGCGATCGTCCCGCGGACGACTCGGTGCGTTACCCCGACGACGACCTCCAGGCCCTCCCGCATGGCGACGGTACCTGGCGGTTCGCGCACCGGGACGGCACGCCCTACTGACGCCAGCCCCTGCGAGGGACGGACCGAATCGACGGCCCTCCCTTTTGACCTTCCACCTTCTTAAGGAGGAAAATCTATAGGCACGCTTGTTGATTTTCACCATAAATGGAACGGTCACGGTTCCACGACCGCATCGCCGAGTACTTTCGCACACATCCCATCGTCGGAATCCTCGGCCCGAGGCAGAGCGGCAAGACCACGCTGGCGCGAGCGTACCTCCAAGCCTCCGCCGGCGACTCCGCCATCCACTACTTCGACTTGGAGAATCCCGAGCACCTCAACCGGCTGGAGGAGGCGCAACTGACGCTCACACCGCTAAGCGGTCTGATCGTCATCGACGAAGTGCAGCGCCGCCCAGACCTCTTTCCGCTCCTTCGCGTGCTGGTCGACCGACCGGAAGGCGGTCAAAGGTATCTGATCCTCGGCAGCGCGTCCCGCGAACTCATCCGGCAGTCGTCCGAAACGCTCGCCGGCCGGATCGCCTACCTCGAACTACCTCCATTCAGCGCCTTCGAAGTCGACGACCACGAACGCCTGTGGCTGCGCGGCGGTTTCCCTCCGGCGTACCTCGCGCCGAGTGACCGCGACAGCATGAACTGGAGAAGCGCCTACGTGACGAGCTTCCTCGAGCGCGACATCCCGGCGCTCGGCATCCGTCTCGCCCCAACCGCGCTACGCCGTCTCTGGACGATGTTGGCGCACTGGCACGGCAACGTGGTCAACCATGCCGACCTGGCCCGCTCCCTCGACCTCTCGCAACCCACGGTCCGCCGGTACCTGGACATTCTGGAGGGAACCTTCGCGGTACGCATGCTCCAGCCCTGGTTCGCGAATGTCGGGAAACGTCAGGTGAAGTCCCCCAAGGTCTACCTCCGGGACACCGGCGTGCTGCACGCACTGCTCAACCTCCCCGACCGGCCGGCGCTCGACACCTACGCAAGGCTCGGGGCCTCGTGGGAAGGATTTGCGCTGGAGCAGGTGATCCGCGCGGCCGAGGCCGACGCGCAGGAGTGCTTCTTCTGGGCCACGCACCGGGGCGCCGAACTGGACCTCCTCCTGGTGAGAGGCACGAAACGCCGGGCGTTCGAGTTCAAGTACTCGTCGGCCCCGAAGGTCACGCGCTCCATGCACTCGGTGCTCGCCGACCTGGACGTGGACCGCATCGAGATCGTCTACCCGGGCGATGCGACGTATCCCCTTGCCAACCGAATCGGCGTGGTGGGTCTCGAACCGCTGATCCGGTCCGGGAATCTGCTCTGAGCCGAGACGGCGCGACCTGGCGGGCGCGAGATTAGGCCTGCACGGTCGCGATCCGACCCGCGATCTTGTCAGACCACTCCCTGGGTCCAGCGATGTGCACAGAATTCCCCCGGGCGTCCACCGAGACGGTGACCGGCATGTCGCGCACCTCGAACTCCTGGATGGCTTCCATGCCGAGGTCCTCGAACGCGATGTGTCGCGCACCGACGATCGCCTTCGAGACCAGGTACGCGGCGCCCCCGACCGCGATCAGCGACACCGCGCCGTTGTCCCGGATCGCCTCGATGCATTCGTGGCCGCGCTCGCCTTTTCCGATCATGCCGATCACCCCGGCCTGCTCCAGCATCGCGCGGCTGAACTTGTCCATGCGCGTCGCGGTCGTCGGGCCCGCCGGCCCGACCACCTCGTCGCGCACGGGGTCCACCGGACCGACGTAGTAGATGAAGCGGCCCGTGAAGTCGACCGGCAGGGGTTCCCCGCGGTCGATCATGTCGACCAGCCGTTTGTGCGCGGCGTCCCGGCCGGTCAGCAGTCTCCCGGACAGCAGCAGCGTGTCGCCGGCGCGCCAATCGGCGAGGTCCGCCCGCGTCACGGTGTCGAGGTCCACGCGCCGCACGTCGTCCCCGAGTTCGAAGGCAATGTCGGGCCAGTCGTCGAGGTCCGGGGCCTCGAAACGGGCCGGGCCAGCTCCGTCCAGGACGAAATGCACATGGCGCGTGGCCGTGCAGTTGGGGATCACCGCGACCGGCTTGTTCGCCGCATGGGTCGGGTAGTCCTTCACCTTGACATCGAGCACCGTCGTCAGCCCGCCCAGCCCCTGCGCGCCGATGCCGAGGGCGTTTACCTTCCCGTAGAGCTCGACACGTACTTCCTCCGCGCGGTTCGACGGACCCCGCCGGAGGAGGTCGTGCATGTCGATAGGCTCCATCAGCGCTTCCTTGGCGAGCATCATCGCCTTCTCGGGCGTGCCGCCGATGCCGACGCCGAGCAACCCCGGCGGACACCAGCCCGCGCCCATCGTCGGCACCACGGAAAGCACCCAGTCCACGATGGAATCCGATGGGTTCAGCATCGCGAACTTCGCCTTCGCTTCGCTGCCGCCGCCCTTCGCCGCCACCTCCACCGACAGCCGGTCACCGGGCACGAGCCGGTAGTGGATCACGGCCGGCGTGTTGTCCACGGTGTTCGCCCGCGCGCCATCCGGGTCGGCCATCACCGACCCCCGCAATACGTTCTCCGGGTGCAGGAACGCCCGCCGGACGCCCTCGTTCACCATCTCGTCCACGCTCGCGCCACCCTCCCAGCGCACTTCCATGCCCACCTCCAGGAACACGTTGACGATGCCCGTGTCCTGGCAGATGGGCCGCTTGCCCAGGGCGCACATGCGCGAGTTGACGAGCACCTGCTGCAGCGCCGCTTTCGCCGGGGCGGACTCCTCGCGCTCGTACGCCGTCGCCATCGCGCGGATGAAGTCCGGCGGGTGGTAGTACGAGATGTACTGCAGGGCGTCCGCGACGCTCTGAGTGAGATCATCCGCGCGGATGACGGTCATGGGAGCCTCCGGCCAATCCCCGTCGGCGGATTGTAATTCGCGGCGCAGGCTTCCGGCACGACGGTCTCAGCCCGGCAGCTTCGCGACGATCCGGATCTCCGCCCGCGAACCGGGCAGCGCCAGGCCGGTGACCGTAATGCCAGTCCACGCCGGAAACGGCGGTTCCGCCCCGATGAACTCGTCCTTGACCTTGCCGAAGGCCGCCATGTTGGCGCCATCCTCCTCCCGCGTGGCGGCGGCGACGTGATAGGTGGTCATCTCGACGACGTCGTCGAAACCCGCCCCCGCCGCTCCGAGGAGTTCACCGATGTTCTCGAACGCGGCCCGGCACTCGTCCTCCGCCGACTCGCAGGCCTGGCCCGTGGCCGTGTCGAAGCCGATCACGCCCGAGCAGAACATCAGGCCGTTGGCCTTGACGGCCTGCGCGAAGTGCATCCGGTCGGCGATGCGCCCGAAACTGTCGGTACTCACGGTCTCTCCGGACATGCGTTCTCCTTTACGGGGCCGGCGGCAGGGGCCGCGGCCGGAACTAGTGTACGCGGCATCGGCCAGGCGTTGCGTTGCATTGGCTCCCTGCTCCGATACACTCGAAAGTGAAGGGGGAAGCTGTCCTTGAGCGACGCATACCAGGAACGCGACATCCAGCTCGCCACCGGGAAGGTGCACCTGCTCGAGGGCGGGGCCGGGCGGACCATCGTCTTCCTGCACCACTCGTGGGGCAGTCCCGGCTGGCTGCCGGTGCACGAATCCCTCGCCGCCAGCCACCGCGTGATCGTCCCGGACCTGCCCGGCTGGGGTGGCTCGGAGCGCCCGGCCTGGGCGCGCGAGCCCCGCGACCTCGCGATCCTCGGCGGGCGCATCCTGGAGGCCCTGGACGCCGAGTCCGCGACCCTGGTGGGCACCGGCTTCGGTGGCTTCGTCGCCGCCGAACTCGCGACCATGCGCCCGCTCGACACGCTCGTGCTGATCGGCGCCGCCGGAATCCAACCCGCGAACGGGGAGATCCTCGACCAGATGCTCGTCTCCCACCGCGCCTACATCGAGGCCGGATTCCGCGACCACGACGCCTATGTCGCGTGGGTGGGCGATGAGCCTGCCGACGAGGTCCGAAAGCTCTGGGACTTCTCCCGGGAGATGACCGCGCGAGTCTGCTGGAAGCCGTACATGTTCAACCGGCGCCTCGTACCGCTCCTCGGCGATGTCGCGACGCCGACGCTCGCCGTCTGGGGCAGCGAAGACCGACCGGGTCGTGCCGCCTGAGTGCGCCACGCTCTACGCCGAGGCCCTGCGCAACTGCCGGGTCGAAACCATCGAGGGGGCCGGGCACCTCGTCGAGATAGAGGAAGCGGACCGCGTCGCCGAGTTGATCGGCGCGCACGTCCGTACTTGCGGGAAGGGAGGTTAGCCCCATGTTCATCGGCTATTTCACCGAGCGGCCGTACCAGGATCCCAACTCGGGCTACTTCGGCGCCACGGGCCGGGACATCACCGACCTCGGCATGTCCAACGCGTCGTACGACCCGAGGCTCGGCGCAGACCTCTACAACCGGTACCTCGACGAGAAGCTCTACGCGGAGGAGATGGGTTTCGACGGGCTCATGCTGAACGAGCACCACTCGACGCCGTTCTGCATGGGACAGGTGATGAACCTCGAGGCCGCGATCCTCGCGCGCATCACGCAGCGCGCGAAGATCGTGCTGCTCGGCAACATCCTGCCGATCTGGGACGATCCGCTCTGGCTGGCGGAGGACCTGGCCACAATCGACATGATCTCGCGGGGCAGGCTGGTCACGGGGTGGGTGCGCGGCACGGGCCGCGAGAGCGTCGCCCACAACGCCGCCGCGCCCTACAACTGGGAGCGCTTCCAGGAAGCCCACGACTTCATCATCGACGCCTGGACGCGCGAGGGTCCGTTCCGCTGGGAGGGAGACCACTACCAGTACCGCTACGTGAACCCGTGGTCCCGCCCCTACCAGGCCCCGCACCCGCCGATCTGGATCCCGGGGGTGATGAGCCGCAACACCGTGAAGTGGGCGGCGAGCCATCGCTATCCCTACATCATGCTCGCGACGGAACTCGAACCCACGAAGGACTCTTACGCCTACTACGACGAGGTCGCGAGCGAGGAAGGCTACGAGGCCGGGACGCAGCATCGCGGCTACCTGTTCAAGGTGCACGTGGACGAGACCGAGAAGCTCGCGGAAGCCGCCGGCCGCAAGTACGTGCAGGGACCGAGCAACCCGTTCCTCGAAGGCAACCAGGGCGTGGTGCGGCCGTTCATCCAGAACCTGCCGGGACTGACTCAGCGCAACAATCTGTTGCCGACCATCAAGAGCTTCGCGGCCGCGGCGTCCCGCGGGCGCGCCGCGCAGCACCTGGCCGCCGACAAGGCCAAGGGCGGCAAGGGCGAGGCGCCGTCCCCGCCGAAGGACACCTACGTCGACCAGACCGCGAAATACAGCATCATCTCCGGGACGCCCAAGACGGTGATCCCGCGCGTGCGGCACGTGCTCGAGACGCTGCGTCCCGGCACCATCTTCTTCTGGGACGGTGACGGCGCGATGTCCCACGACGACACGATGCGATCGCTGCGGCTGATGGGGGAGGAGGTCATCCCGGCGGTGCGCGAGATCGGCAAGGAGCTGGACCTCAAGGGGCCCTTCGAGGTGGACCCGCAGACCAACCAGCCGGTCGAGGAAGCCCCGGAGTCGGACGACGTCCAGGCTGTCGCGGATTGACGCCCAGGCCGACGTAGTCGTCGCCGGGGGTGGGCCGGCCGGCAGCACCGCGGCCACCCTGCTCGCACGCGCGGGCTTCGATGTCGTCCTGTTCGAGCGCGAGCGCTTTCCTCGCGCCCACGTGGGCGAGTCCCTGCTGCCCGCGACCCTCGCCATCCTCGACGACATCGGCGTCCTGCCGGCCATCGAGGCGGAGGGCTTCGTGCGCAAGGCCGGCGCGACGATGTCGTGGGGCCGGGACACCGAACCCTGGAGCTGGTACTTCGCGGAGACGAACCGGCGCTTCCCGCACTCCTACCAGGTGTGGCGGCCCCGCTTCGACCAGATCCTCCTCGAACACAGCATGCGCTCCGGGGTGCACGTGCGCCAGGGCGAAGCAGTCCGTTCCGTCCACGAAGACGGCGTCGAAGTCGAGAGCGGAGCGCGGGTGGAGACCTCGATGGTCGTGGACGCCACCGGACAGAGCGCCCTGCTCGCCAGCTCGCACGGCCTGCAGGAGTGGGACCCCTTCTTCCGCAACCTGGCCGTCTACGGCTACTTCGTCGGCGGCCGCCACCTCGACCCGCCCGACGACGGCAACATCTTCATCGAGGCTTACGAGCACGGCTGGCTTTGGAAGATCCCGCTGGCCGGCGACGTCTCCAGCGTGGGCGCCGTCGTAGACCGCGACTTCGGCGCCACCGGAGTCCGGAAACGGGGTCGGGAACGGTTCTTCCGCGACCAGGTCGCGGCGGCCATCCGGTCGAACGCTATGCTCGAGGGCGCGGCCCTGCGCGATGGCCCGTTTGCCGTGCGCGATTGGTCGTGGTGCGCCAGGACCATGACGGGACCGGGTTTCGTCCTGGTCGGCGACGCCGCGTGCTTCATCGATCCGCTCTTCTCCACCGGCGTGCACCTGGCCGTGAGCGGCGCGCACCTGGCGACCGCGTACGTCACCACGGCGCTCCGCACGCCCTCTCTCGCAACCGCTGCCGCAGAGTCCTACGAGCGCCTCTATCGGACGCAGTACCGGCACTTCCATGAACTCGCGACGCTGTTCTACGCCTCGAACCGCGCCCGGGACTCCTACTTCTGGGAGGCCCGGCGGCTCACCGGCGCAACACACCGGGATCCGCGCAACGCGTTCGTGCGCGCCGTGTCGGGACAGGCGGCGGCCGGCTACGAACGCTCCGTCCTGGGGCACGGCGTCCTCCCGGACGACTTCGCCGCCGCGCTAGAGACCGAACTCGCGTCACGGGAGGCCCGGCGCATGCGCCCCAACGGAACGACGCGCGTTCGAATGGCCGCGGGACTCCAAGTCCGCGAGGCGGCGGTGCTCGGGGACGGGTGCTTCGAGCCCGGCTACGTGATCGCCGGAGGGGGGCGCGACGACCTGCCCGTCAGCACGCTCGTGGCGAACCTCGCGCACCACGCACGGGACGACACGCTGGACGCCATCGCGGCGCGCATCGCCCGGGCGAACGATGCCGACGTCGACCGGGTTCGGGAAGCCGTCGTCGCCGCGGCGGAACTGCTGATCGCGGACGGGGTGCTGGAGGTACGGGGCCCGGACGCCACCGCGTAGCAGTCAGGCCCCGGACAGCGCGCCGGAACGCTCCGGGAAGATACAGGTAGCGCACTCCGGATCGGCGACGGCGGCGTCTTCCTCCGTCTGGTACTGCGGGGTGGGCAGCCGGTCGGAACGGTCGTCCCCGTGGTCGCCCCCACCCCCGGGCCGCGGGCGCATCACGCCGTCTTTCCAGTCGTCCGTTTCCGCCCAGCGGTAGGGCAGTTCGATGATCTGGCCGGGCTCCTTTGCGTCGCGCACGGTCGCGAGCGCCGCGCGCATCACCGCGCGCTGCATTTCCACGTCGCCGGCCTTGCCAGCGGTGCGGCCCAGCGGGAAGTCCAGGTACACCGCGCGCGGGGCGAAGGCCGCGCGCGTGATCGACCAGGCACTCGAACAACTGACGGTGGCGATGCCGCGCCGCTCGACTTCCCGCGCGATCAGTCCGACGGACTGATGGCAGACGGGTCAGACCGGGACCATGACCGCGACGTCCACGCAGTCCGAAACGAGGCGTTCGGCCAGCGCCGGGGCGAGGATGTCGCGCACCTTGCGCACGGAGTAGATACCGCCCATGAAGGTGTAGGCGAGGGGCGCCAGGGCGCCGATCTCGTCCCGGTCACGCAGGTAGCGGAGCGTTTCGAGCGGAAAGACCACGTTGGGGTCCGCCCGGGCGTCGGTCAGGTCGTACGCGAAGTGCGTGGCCCGCAGCCGCTCGACCGACGTGTCCACGTCGATCTCGCGATAGCTGACGTCGTCCCGATGGTGAAAGGCGATCTGACCCTGGACGTAGATGCCCCCGGAGGCCACGAGGCCGACGCGCCACTCGCGCATGGGCTTCTCGATGCGGGCAAACGCCGGAGGTTCCGTCTCCTCCACCCATCGGTACACCGGGTATCCGAGCGCCGAGTACTGCTCCCGCGTGCGCTCGATGTAGTCGACCGGGGGCTGAATCATGCGACCTGCTCTCCGCGCTCCGCCGCCGCCCGGAACCCGGACCGCGGCAGCCACCACATCCATATTGCCCCAGGCAGCAGCAGAATGAGAAACGTCGCGAACGCGGGGACGTAGCTGCCGGCAAGATCGAAGATCCAGCCCGAGTAGACCGAACCGACACTGCCCGCCATGAGGAAGAGATTCACGAGCCCCATCACGCGACCGAATGAAGACACTCCGAAGCGCCCCGCATAGATCAGGCCCATCAGGGGCAGCACGCCGCCCGAGGACAGCCCCTGCAGCGCTGCCGCGACAGCGAGCATGGAGAATCCGGACGCCAGGATGTAGAGGACCAGCGCCACCGCAAGACACAGCGCCATCCCCCAGAACAGCGCGCGGTGGTCCACGCGGTCGCCGAGGCTCCCGAACACGAACTTGCCGACGATGTTGCTCACCGCCGTGATCGCGATCAGGGTCGCCGCGACCTCCTGTTCGAGCCCCAGGTCGAAGGCGTACGCTCCCAGGCTGAACTGCACCCCACCGAACGCCGCGTTGACCGGCACCAGCGCGACCACGGGAATCCAGAACGTGCGCGTCGAGAGCACCTCCTTCGTCGACCACTGCCGCGGCGGCGGACCGCCCGCGACCCGCTGGCCATGGCTCGGGGGCGAGCGCCGCAACACCACGAGCGCCGCCGGCACCGTGAGCACGACGGTAAGCGCCGCCAAGACGGCCAGCGTGTCCTCCCAGCCCACGTTCGAGATCAGCGGCGCGATCAGCAACGGGAAGGCGAAGCCCCCGAGGGACGTGCCCATCGCCGAGATGCCGATGGCGACGCCGCGCCGCGAGGTGAACCACCGCGTGACCAGGGTCTGGGAGGCCAACGTGCCCGCGAACGCCATGCCGATGGGCATCAGCGTCGCGTACGCGACCACGATCTGCCAGAACGCCGTAGCAACGGACATCACGAAGAGTCCGCCGGCCAGGAACGCGCAGCCGAGGACCACCAGCAGACGGACCGGGAACCGGTCGAGCAGGCGACCGCAGACGGGGCTCACCGCGCCCAGCCCGACCTGGGCGAGGAAGATGGCGAACATCACCTGCGCCCGGTCGACGCCAAACGCGTCGAGCCAAGGCACGACGAAGAGCGCGAAGCTGTAGATGGAGATCCCGATGCTGACCGCCTGCAAGGCCAGGGTGAGGGCCACCACGTTCCAGCCGTAGTAGTAACGGCCCTTGCGGACGCTTGCGTCCGTCGCCTCGAACATCGTCAGGCTTGCTCCCCGGTCGCGGGCGAACCCCGCGCGGCCAGGATCGGCCGACAGGGCATCGGGAGGGCGTTACCGCGCCCCGCTCGCCCCAAAGGATACAATCACCGCGTCCCCGTTCCCGTTGTCGCATCACGCAGGCACCTCCATGACCGACCTCCAACCGACCCCCGACACCAAGATGATCTACCTCATCAGGCGCCGCCCGGATGCGTCCCGCGAGGAGTTGCTCGTCCACTGGTACGGCAACCACATGTCCGCGGTGATCGACGGCCAGCGCGAGCGCGCCGCCCAGGGCAAGTGGCACGCAACGCGCTACATCGTCACGCTGTTCGATGCGGACGCCGAGGGCCGGCACCCATGGGACGGCATGGCGCAGCTCTGGTTCGGGAAGCCCCTGCCGAAGCCGGAGACACCGCAGGGCACGGCGCCAGCGGACACCTTCCAGGAGAAAGCCGAGCCATACGTGCCGTGGGCCACGCGGGAGTACGTCGTCATGGACGGGCAGCTTCCGGTGGAACCGCTCACCCTGAACGCCCCCTTTCCCTGCACGCGTTCGGGGTTCTTCAAGGTGACCTTCCTGGTGAACGCCGGGGAAGACACCGATTTCGACGCCTTCTTCGACCACTGGCTCGGCGTGCACGTACCCAACGTGCGCTCGACCATGGAGCGGGTCGGCGGCTTCCGGTACGTGGTGAGCCACAGTCTCGACCCGCACGGCGAGCCGCACGCCGGCATGGCAGAGATCTACTTTCCGAACGCCGACGGCTGGCGCGGCTATCGCGACCACATCCGGCCCGACGGGATGGAGCGCTGGGTGCAGAGCGCGACTGTGCTGCGCGCCGGCACGCAGATGATCGGGATTCCCTGACCCCGCTCGCCCGATTCACGCAAGACCTACCCAAAGATGACCAGGGCCGTACCGATCGCGGTCGCCGTCCTCGCCAGCCTGGCGATGGCCGCCTGGCTGCTCCTCACCCCACCCGATGCGCCTCCACCCGACCAGGCGCCGGACCCCCGCCCATCGGCGTTCACGCCACGCGCCGGAATGGTCGACGATGCGCGCATCATGTCCGCGGCAGCGACCGAACCGGGCGCGTGGATCGCCTACGGGCGCACCTACGAACAGCACCGTCACGCGTCCCTCACTGCGGTCGACCGGGAGACCGTGACGGACCTGGGCATCGCCTGGGTGAAGCCCCTCGACACCATCCACCGCCTGCAGGCCACGCCGCTGGTCGTGGACGGCGTGATGTACGTCACGGACCCGATGAGCGTCGTGTACGCGCTGGACGCCGGCACGGGCGAAGAGATCTGGCGCTTCGATCCCGAGATCAACGGCCAGCTCGTGCGCTTCTCCTGCTGCGGCGGACCCATGAACCGCGGCGTGGCCGTCTACGGCGGACGCGTATTCATCGGCACGTTCGACGCCCGCCTGGTGGCCATCGACGCGGCGAGCGGCGAGAAGCTCTGGGACGTGAACACGAACTACGCACCCCACGAGTTCTCCTACACCATCAGCGGCGCCCCACTGGTCGCGGCCGGCAAGGTCTACATCGGCAACTCGAGCTCCGAGTTCGGCGGCGCGACCACGGCCGGCCACCGCGGCTACCTCTCCGCCTACGACGCGGCGACCGGGGAGCTCGCGTGGCGCTTCTTCACCGTACCGGGCAACCCGGCCGAACCCTTCGAACACCCGGAACTCGAACAGGCCGCGAAGACGTGGAAGGGCGAGTGGTGGAAGATGGGCGGCGGCGGCACCGTGTGGAACTCGATCGTCTACGACCCGGAACTCCACACCGTCTACATCGGCACGGGCAACGGCGCCCCCTGGCCCCGCGCCATCCGCTCCCCGGGCGGCGGCGACAACCTGTTCCTGTCGTCCATCGTGGCGGTCGACCCCGACACCGGGGAGATGAAGTGGTACTACCAGACGACACCCGGCGACAACTGGGACTTCGCGGCCACGCAGCACATGGTGCTCGACGAAATCGAGATCGGCGGCGAGCGCCGCAAGGTGCTGATGCAGGCGCCGAAGAACGGTTTTTTCTACGTACTCGACCGGGAGAACGGTGAGCTGCTCAACGCGTTTGCCTTCGGTGCCTTGAACTGGGCCACCCACGTCGATCTCGAGACGGGGCGTCCCGTGGAGGATCCCGCAGCGCACTACGAGGACAACCCGCAGTGGATCCTCCCGGGCAACAGCGGGGCGCACACCTGGCACCCGATGTCCTGGGACCCGGCGCGGCGCCTGGTGTTCATCCCCACGCAGGAGCTCGCGCTCTTCTATGCCCTACCGCAGGAGTTCACCGAAACGGGGGTCTACAAGGCGCGCTTCAACAGCTGGAATCTCGGTCTCGAACGCGGCCAGCGGCACGCCGACCTGGTCGCCGCATCCGACGATCCGGAGGGGCCGCCCCGGCAGGGATTCCTGAAGGCGTTCGACCCGGTGACGGGCGAAACGCGCTGGTCCGTGCGCAACACCGTGCCCTATGCCGGCGGGCTCCTCTCCACCGCAACCGGCCTCGTGTTCCAGGGAGACAGCGCCGGCGTGCTCTCCGCCTACGACTCGGACACGGGCGAGCAGCTCTGGAGCCTCGACGCCTACGGCTCCATCGGCGCTCCCCCGGTGACCTACGACATCGACGGCGAACAGTACATCGCCGTGCTGGTCGGCGCGCACGGGTCCTACGATACGACCGGGCGGGTCGTGACGCTCAGGCTCGGCGGCGCGCCGGCGTTCCCCGAACCCCCGGTGCGGGACCGCACGCTGTCCAAGCCGCCGCCACTCGCCGCCTCGCCCGAGCAGGTCGCCGAGGGCAACGTCCACTACCACCTGTACTGCAGCGCGTGCCACGGCGGCCAGGCGCGCGGCGGCCTGATCGCGGACCTCCGGCGGATGACGCCCGAGACGCATGACGCCTTTCTGGCGATCGTGCTTGGCGGCGCGTATCGGGACCGCGGCATGGCGAGCTTCGACGATGTCCTCGACGTGGCCGCCGCACAGCGCGTCCACGACTACGTGATCGCGCGGGCGAACGTGGACTGGGAGGCGCAGGAGGCCGGGACGGCGCAGTAGCGGGACGAACCGGCGCGGAACTGGAATCCATCGGTGACCAAGTGCGGCGGGCAGTTGTAGACCTGTCGTGCAGGATCCTCGTAGTCTCGTGCTACACTGGTTCCGTGCTACACGAGGTGCTGGCATGAATCTGACCATCACCGTAGACAGTCACGTCCTCAAGCGAGCCAGGCTCCGCGCCCTGGAGGAGGACACGTCCGTGAACGCTGTGCTCGCCGACTACCTCAAGGCGTACGCCGGCGGCACCGCACGGAACCATCAAGCCGTTCGTCGGCTGTTGCTGCTGGCGGAATCGGTCGATTCCGGACGCGGGCGCGCCGCCTGGACACGCGACGAACTGCATGAGCGCTGAGCCGTGGTTCGTCGATACGAACGTGCTGGTCTACGCGTTCGACGACGACTCGCCTAGCAAGCAGAAGGTCGCCAGAGAGATCCTCGCCGGGGAAGCGGACCGAATCGTGCTCAGTACCCAGGTACTGAGTGAGTTCTACGTGACCGTGACGCGCAAGCTCGGCAGGCCGCTCTTGATCGACCGTGCCATTGAGGCGCTGGATGCGCTGTGCGAACTTCCCGTCCATACGTTGGGAACCGAGGTCGTGCGCTCGGCAGTACGCAGAAGCGCCGATTCGCAAGTGTCCTACTGGGATGCACTGATCATCGAGACCGCACTCGCGGCAGGTGCCACCGTGCTCGTGACCGAGGACCTGCAACATGGCCAGCAGTTCGGTCGTCTGCGCGTGACCAATCCGCTCCTCGTGGGCGATCCGAGTTAGCGCCACCGAAGCCGTCGCCCTGACGGGAGGCTGCCGCGGAAAATGCGTCGCTTCATGCTGGCGGACGGGTATAACCAGTGTCATACTCGTGGCATGAAGACCGCCATATCCATACGCGACGAGGTGTTCGAAGCCGGCGAACGTACGGCGCAGGCTCTCGGCCTTTCGCGGAGCCAGCTCTATACGCGGGCGGTCAGCGAGTTCGTTGCCCGCCAGCGAGCCAAGGACGTCACCGCGCGACTCGATGCCGTGTACGGCGAAGACGAGACCGCGTCCCACCTCGACCCGACACTCACCGCACTGCAGTCCCTCTCGCTGCCTCCCGAAGACTGGCGGTGAGACGCGGCGAGATCTGGTGGGCGGACCTGCCGCCGCCCGCTGGCTCCGAGCCCGGTTACCGGCGTCCCGTCCTCGTCGTTCAGTCGGACGATTTCAACAGGAGCCGCATTGGCACCGTCCTCGCACCCGCGATCACGTCGAACCCGCGCGTCGCCGCCGCACCGGGAAACGTCTCACTCCCCAGACGGGGAACGGGACTGCGCCGGCAGTCAGTCATCAACGTGTCGCAGATAGTCACTTTGGACAAGCGGTTCCTCACGGAACGGTCCGGGCGCGCGTCCGACGCCACAATGCGCGAGGTCGACGATGGGCTGCGCCTGGTTCTCGATCTCGAGGCGCACGCCTGAGCCGCACGGGCCGGATCAGGTCCACCGGGCCGCGGCTATCGCCTAAGATAGACAACCCAAGACGCCCGCCCCGGGCGCAGGTGAGGCAGGCACGATGCGCGACTGAGTACGGAGACCCTTCCTTCGTATCCCTGGAGCTCAGCCGCATGGCCAACATCCTCTGCCGCACGGTGTCGTTCGGGTACGACGGCACGGAGCGGAACGTCTTCACCGACCTCGACCTCGTCATCGACACCGGGTGGCGTACGGCCCTTACCGGCCGCAACGGCCGCGGCAAGACCACGCTGCTGCGTCTGATCCAGGGAGAGCTCACGCCGGACCGGGGCCACATCGAGCGGCCCGTCGAGGTGCAGCGCTTCCCCGTATCCGTCGCCGACCCCACCGTCTCTGCCTTCGACGCGGCCAAGGACGCCGCCGGGGCCTTCCGGCGCTGGGAATGCGAGATGGCGCGGTCGCTCGATACGGACGACGATACCGCCCTCGCCCGCTACGGAACGCTGCAGACCCGGTTCCAGGAGGCGGGCGGCTACGAGATCGACGCGGACCTCGAACGCGAGCTGGTGGCCCTCGGCATCGGCGCCGCGCTATGGCCGCGCCGTTTCGACCGCCTGAGCGGCGGGGAACAGACCCGCTGCCTGCTGGCGGGGTTGTTCGCGCGGCAGGCCGGGTTTCCGCTCATCGACGAACCGACCAACCATCTCGACCGCGCCGGCCGGAAACGGGTCGCCGAGTACCTGCACGCCAAGTCCGGCTTCCTCATCGTGTCCCACGACCGGGCGTTCCTCGATGCGTGCGTTGACCACGTCATCGCGCTGAATCCAGACACGGCGGAAACGCGGCGCTGCTCGTTCTCGGCTTGGCGGCACGCCTATCTGGAGCGCCTTGCCCGCCAGGAACGCGCCAACGCTCAACTGCGCCGCGAGATCGGACGGCTCGAGGGCGCGGCCCGTCAGCGCCGCCGCAGCGCAGACAAGCGCGAAGCGGAGAAAGCGGCGCACACGGACAAGGGCTTTATCGGCGCGCGGGCCGCCCGCCAGATGAAACGCGCCATCGCGGTCGAACACCGCGCCGAAAAGGCCGTCGAAGAACGCCGGCAGACCCTCGTCGACATCGAGCGTACGTACCCGCTACGCCTGCCGACCCCTTCCGGCCGACGCGCCCGTTCCCTCGTGACCGCCCACGATCTCGTCGTCGTCCGGGACAAGCCCCTCTTCGCCCCGATCAGCTTCCGGGTGCGGTCCGGCGACCGCCTTGCCGTGGTCGGCCCGAACGGGAGCGGGAAGACGAGTCTGCTGGAACTGTTCGGGGACACGCCCCCGGCTTTCGAAGGCACCTACACCCGTCCGGCGCGCCTGGACATCGCCCGGGTGTGCCAGCAGCCCCGGTGGACGACCGGGCTCCTGTCGGACCACTGCGCCGCCGAAGGCACGGACGAGGTACGCTTCCGACAGGTCATGGCGGCCCTGGGCGTGCGCGGCGCCACGCTCGAACGCCGCCTCGAGTCGATGTCCCCGGGGCAACGGAAGAAGGTCGAACTGGCCCGCTCCTTCCTGTCGCCGGCGGACGTGCTCCTCTGGGACGAGCCCCTGAACTTCCTCGACATCGACGCGCGGGAGGCGATCCAGGAAGTCGTGCTACGTGACACGCCCACGATGGTCTTCGTGGAGCACGACGCCGTATTCGTCGACCGCGTCGCGACCGCCACGCTCGCACTGCGGCCGCCAGGGGAGGTCAACTGAAGAGGCTGGCGAACGCCACGAGTTCCCGCGGTATGTCCGGGCCGGCCGGCTGGTAGACGACCTCCGTGCCGCCCGCGGCTTCCATTTGCGCAAGCTTCTCGCGCCATGCCTCCCGGTTCAGCGCGAGTCCGGAGCCGGCCAGCAACTCGCCGGTCACGAACGGGGCGTCCCTGTCATTGACGGCGATGAGATGATCCTCGTGCAGCGCCAGGTGCCGCTCCGCCGGCGGGACGTCGTCGTAGGCCGCGGCCCACGCCGCGCCACCCGGCATGCGCCCCGATGCGCCGAACTCGAGCGCCCCGTGCAGATTGACGGACGCCGCGTGCCCGGCCGCGGCGAGGGCGCGCTCGGAACCCGGGTCCTCCCCGTCCTCCAGCACCGTGCCGAACGTCAGGACCGCGTTCCAGTCGAACGGTTCCCGGCTCGGGGCGGTCGTGAACACCCCCTGCCCGATGTCCCGGGCCGCCGCGGTCCCTTTCGGCCCGCCGGCCGCGATCAGGAACGGCACGTCGATGGGCCGCGGCGCGCCGAATCCGGCCGGCTGCAGCATCCGGACCGGCTTGCCCTCCCACTCGACCGTGTCGCCCGCAAGCAGGCCGCGGAGGACTTCCACGTAGCTGCGCACGTAGGCCCACGGCAACGGCCGCTGACCGAGGGTCAGTCGCCCGGTGAAACCCGAGCCGATCGCCACCGCTACCCGGTCCGCGCCCGCGATGCCGACCAGCGTCGCGATGGCCGCGGCGTTCGTCATCGGATGGCGCAGGTTCGGCACCAGCACGGCGGGGCCGAGGCCGATACGCTCCGTGCGTTCCGCCGCCCGGCACATCTGCACCCAGACGTCCGGGTACAGCGCCGGCGAGTCGTAGAACCACGCCCGTTCGTAGCCGATACGCTCGGCGACGGCGGCATGCTCGTGGGAGGCGTTCGACGTGGCGAACGCACACGAAAGGGTCAGGGTCGTCATCGGGTCGTCCTCCTCGCAAACATGCTGCCACAGGCAGGTGTGCTACGTTGTGCCATTTGAGGCGCCAATCTAGGAGGCAACGTGACCAGCGAGTTGCAGATCACGCCGGAAATCGAGGAACTCGGCCTTGAGGAATACGCCCGGGCACTCGACCGGGACGGACTGACCATCGTGCCGCCCGAGGTCAACGCGTTCGGCCTCGAGCGCATCGACCGGATCGTCGAGCGCATTCTCGAGCGCGCCCACGAGATGACGGGCGTCCGCTTCACCCTCGACGAGGGTCCGCTCGCAGAACTCGAGTTTCCGGAGCGCGAAATCCCGCCCGAAGTCCGCGAACAGATCGAGGCGGCCGGCCTGCTGGAAGCGGTGCGGAACCCCACGCAGTTCCTGATCCAGAAGCTGACGCAGCTGGATCGGCTGTTTCGCGATCTGGCGCTGAATCCTGCGGCGCTCGCCCTGCAGAACTACCTCATGGCCGGCCAGACGCGCCTGTCGAGCGTCAACTGCTTCGTCAAGTGGAAGGGCGATTTCGGCTACGGGCCCCAGCTCGGGCTACACGCCGACCAGGGCGCCACCCCGACGCCGTGGGGAGCGGTGGCGCACACGGCCAACAGCACGTGGTGTCTCACGGACTACACCCTGGCGGGCGGCGCCCTCGCCTACGTCCCGGGGTCGCACCGGGAGGGGATGCCCGCGCCTCCGCCGGAGCGGGTCAAGGACGCGGTTCCGGCCGAAGCGCCGAAGGGTTCCGTGATCGTCTGGCACGGCGCCACGTGGCACGGCGCGTTTCCGCGCAAGGAGGAGGGTCTGCGCCTCGGCCTCGCCGTCTATCATCGCCACGCCGCCACCCTGCCGCAGGAGGACGTGCCCGGACACACCACCGAGGAGATGGTCCGGGACTGCGACAACCCCGATGTCTATCGCGTGATTGCCGGGTTGACGGACAAGTTCCCGTACCGGGAGACGCAGAGCGAGGTGGTCCCGCACGCGCGCGGGGCGGCGGTGGCGGCCGGCGGCTGAACGGCCGCCGCGCGGGGGGGGGGGGGGGGGGGGACGGGCTTACTCCGGGGTTTGAGGCGTAAGTCACTGACGCGCCCGAGAGTGCATCGTGTCCGGGATGCGTTCCTACCACCCATGGTGGTGAGTGGCGCCGTGTTTGGCGCTGTCCCGCCCCTGCCACCTGCCGTGTGATACGGCGAGGATTCGGCGAGAGGCAGAGGGACGCGAGGCGTCGTTGTAACCGTCCTATGCTCGAAGGCTGGTACGCGCGCCCGCGCCTCCAAACTCGCGGCTCCGGGCGATGCTTCGCGAAAAGGTGATGACGCAGGGCCGGCGTCGGACGGGATCGCCGCATCGGGTGACGGGTTCGGGTTGAGCTTCAAGGACTGGGCGCACTGCGCGATGTGGACGACCTGCTGTTCGAGTTCGCTGTGGCGCGAGTCGAGGGCTTGGACGGTGGCCGTCGACGATCCCGACGACTTGCTGAAAAGGCAGCCGCGGGTCATGCAGGCGTGGGTTGAATGCGTCGCGCGATAGCGGGGCCGTCCGAACCGATCGGTTCTCGTAACGCCAACGTGGACATCCAGCATCTCCGCGAAGGACGGAGGCCGAACCACCTTCCGGCGGGGCCGAGCCGCGATGTTTCGCTTGAGCAGCTTCTGCGGCAGTCTCCACGGCCAGGTTGCGCTGCTCCTTGCCCCTCGGCTCGTGGAGGCAGACGTCCGCGTCGTACGAGTCGCCGGGGCAGGTCAGCACCTTGCCCGATGAGGCACCTATCCCGGCGAGCGCCGGTCGGCGAGAGTAGCCTCCGACACCTGTGCGCGAGCAGGAAGCCGCGGGTTGGCGCGGGGGTCGAAGCAAGAAATGGAGAAACAGACGTCTCCGTCGGATCAAATCGTCGAGGCCAACGCCGCGCCAGTGTCCGACAGCCCACAGAGTTACCCGCTCTTCGCGCAGGATCGTAGCCGCATCCCGTACCTCCTCAAGTGTCTCGGGAAGTACGTGGGCGACCTCGCGGCCGCCTACGGGCGGAAAAGACAGGCGGAAAGGGGAGCAGACGAGACGAAAAGGAGGGCGATAGCCAACGCCCACAGCGATTTCGACAGTTGCATGAGCAGTTCCCAAAGCGGCTCGCCGAAGTCGACGCCAGGGAGAACGAAGAGATACTGACGCTCCTTCTGGAGATCAATTCGGCGCTCATGACTGTCGAGCAACACATGGGACCTGAGGCAGAACGCGACGTGTTGTTTGAGTGGGAGCAGTGAGACGCTATCAAGCTTCGCCTGGCGCAAGAGAAGCCCCCTACAAGGCCCCCTCAAGCAGCGCGTAGATCCGCTCTACGGCCAGCGGATCTGCGCCGACCTGCTCGACACCGAGTGCGCCGTGGTGCGTCAGGTCCACGGTCGCCGCGGCCGATGCCGCGTCAACGCCCTGCGCATGCAACCCCGCGACACCTGACCACAGGTCGCGGTAATACGCTTGCACGAGGTCGATCCGGCTCCGGTCGGAGAACGGCGGCCCGTGACCCGGGACCACCAACTCGAAATCCAGCGCCTTGGCCCGCTCCAGTGTCTCGGGCCACTCGTTGACGTAGCCGTCCCCGAGCCACGAGATGCCCGCGAACATCATGTCGCCGCTGTAGAGCAGCTTCTCGCGGGGCAGGAAGACCGAGACATCGCCAGCCGTGTGCGCCCGACCGAAAAAGTGAAGCTGGATCTCGCGGTCCCCGCGAAACAGCGTCATGCGCTCGTTCAGCGTCACGTCCGGCGGCACGGGCGCGATCTCCGCCGTCGCTTCGATGCGCTTCGTGACCCAACCGATTCGCATCTCGATCCCGGCCCGCTCCTCGGCGTCCGAAGTTGCGGCCAACTGCTCCCGCAACGCGGCAAGCTGACGCTCGTCTCCCACCTTACCGCGCTGGAACGTCCCCTCCGCCAAGGGGTCTCCGGCCATCTTCATGCGCGTGTACTCGTGCCCGATGATCGCGACATCCGGCCCGAAGGCCTGGTTGCCGTGGGCATGGTCGTAGTGGAAGTGCGTGTTGATGAGGGTCGTGATCGGCTTGCTCGTGATCTCCCCGATCGATGCGATCAGCTCGCGCGCCATGCGCGGCGTGATGTGCGAATCGACGACCAGGACGTCCTCCGCGTTCACGACCACCAGCGAGTTGCTGTTGAACAGCGGCGCCGTCGTCTGCGCGAGGAAGACGCCGTCCGCCACCTCCTCGAAGCGGTGCGTGTCGGTCTCGACCGGCTCCGCCGCGGTTGCGGCCGTGGCGATGCCCAGCGCGCCCGCGAACGCGACGCAACGCGCCCGAAACCGTGCCGTCATGGTCGCGCCTGCACCAGCTCGATGCTCACCCCGTCCGGCGCCGACAGGTAGCAGATCAGCGCCCCCGGCCCGAACTCCCACGGCTCCACGGAAAACTCCGCCCCCTTCGCCCGGATCTCCTCGCAGAACGCGGCCAGGTCGCCCTCGAAACGAAAGCCGAAATGGTCCGTACCCCACTCGTCGTGGCTCGAGTAGTCCTCGAAATGTCGCATCGCCCGCGGTTCGCCAGGCTCCTCGCCGGGACGCCGGCCCCGGATCAGCACCGACACGCCGCCCACGACGACGTTGATCTGCGGAGCCTCCCGCAGGACGTAGTCCCCCTTGATCGTGCCGCCGAGGATCTCTTCGTACCACCGCGCGGACGCGTGGGGGTCCTCGCTGATGATGTGGACGTGATCGAACGAGAGACGTGTGTCACTCATGGTCTCAAATTCCTCTGGGGATCAGGAGAAGATCGGCAGCGGTGCGAAGTCCCCCTTCAGCACGCTGGACGCCTCGCCGCTCTTCAACCAGCCGTCGATGGCGGTCGCATAGACGCGTCGGAAATCCACGGTGGCCCGGAGATTGTCGCCCTCCTCGAGGTCCGTGAGGCTCGGAGGTTCGCCGTAGTGTCCGCCCCGCACGGGCTTCCCCGCGAGGAACATCAGGTTGGCCGCGCCGTGGTCCGTGCCGAGGTTCGAGTTCTCGGGCACGCGCCGGCCGAACTCGGAGAAGACCATCACCGCGACCCGGTCCCCGTGGCCGAGCCGCTCCATGTCGCGGATGAAGCCGTGGATGGCGTCGCAGGCATACGAGAGCAGGCGCTGGTGCAGCGCCGGCTGCTGCACGTGGGTGTCGAAGGAGTTGTTGCGGAAGGACACGTAGTACAGGCGCGCCGGCAGGCCGCCATCGATGCAGGCCGCGACCTTCCGGAGGTCGAGGGGCGCGATGCCGTAGTCCACGGGCGAGTCGTACTTCGCCCAGGCGGCGCGGACGAGGCGAGCGCCTTCCCGCGCGCTGCGCGCCACGTCGCGGAGGTAGGCGCGGGTGGCATTGCCACCGTCATCTGGTTCCGGCAGCGCGTCGATCACCGCTCGCGTCGAGGCGAACGCCTTCCTGCGGAAGCGGTCGGGATCGTCGAATACGACCGGCGCGTGCAGCCGGCTCTTGACCGCGAGGGACTGCGACGAGGCGACGTTGATCAGGAAGTTGGGCGATCCCGCCGGGTCGAGCGCGTCGGCAAGGCGCCCCATCCAGCCGAACTCGTCGCCCCCGTTCGGCGCCGCCGTATGCCAGTACGCCATCGACGTGAAGTGTGAGTACGACGGGTTGTCGTAGCCGCACCCGTGCACCACCGCCAGGTCCCCGGTGCGCCACAGCCGCTGGAAACCCAGCATCCCCGGGTTTAACCCGTAATGGTCGTCGAGTTCGAGGAGGTCCCCGGGTCGAATCCCGATGTTCGGACGGTGCCGGTAGTACGCGTCGTCGCCGTGGGGGACCACGGTGTTCAGGCCGTCGTTGCCTCCGGACAGCTCGAAGACGACGAGCACCCGGTCGCCACCGTCGGCTCCGGCCCGCGTCGCGTGCAGCCAGGGCGCGACGCCCGCCAGGCCCCCGGCCCCGATCCCCTGCATCAGCCGTCGGCGGCTGAGCCCCCGTAGCATCTGTTCGTTCACGTATCCCTTACCCCAGTTGGTACTCCGGCAGGCTGAGGAGCGCATGCAGCACGGTGCGCAGCGGCTCCTCGAGCCATGTCTGTGCCGTTTCGATGTCGTCCGTACCGAGTTCGTAAGCGAGCAGCTCCGAGAGCCTCCGTACCGTGGCTTCGTCCGGCGTCACGGACAGGAACCGGCCGGCGAGATAGTCGATGACTTCCCGGGAGTTCTTGAGGCCCGCGCCCCGCACCATGCCCGCCAGGTCGACACGGGCCGTGTGCCGCGGAATCGGCTTGACGCGCTCGATGGCCATCTGCCAGCCGCGGTAGCTGCCGTAACGGGTGTTGAATGCCTCGTCCCGGTCCGCCAGCAGGTTCGACGCGGCCATCGAGTCCTCTCCGGTGTCCACCCCGACCGGCTTGGTGGCCGCGGTGATGTCCATGCCCGACCGCAGCCGCTCGTGCACGGCCAGGATCCCCCCTCCATAGGGCGGGTAGCGGTCCGGCGGCACGAAGGCGATGTCGGGGAACACCACGTCGAGAACGAAGTTGCCGCGCTCGAACAGGAGCCCCGGCGTGACCCAACTGCGGCCGTGGGACCAGCCGGCGACCGTCGGCGGATGCAGCAGGTGCTGGCCCAGGGAGCCCGTCACCACGTTGAAGTCCGGCACGCCGGGCAACTCCGTAAGCCCGAGCTTGCGGTACGTGGAGACCACCAGTTCCACCGGACCCTTGATGCGCGTGCCCACCGACGCGGGCGCGTAGAAGTCGCGGCTCGTGAACAGCATCGCGAGGAACGGGGCGATCTCGAAGTCGAGTGCCCGCAGCCGCGCCCCGAGCTCTTCGGCGAGGGCGGGATCGAGGTCGTCGCGGACGAAGTAGCGGTACAGCCTCGACGCGACGAACCGCGCCGTCGCGTCCTGTTCCATGATGACCGCGATGACGTCCTCGCCGTCGAGCGGGCCGGTGCGGCCGAGGAACGACTTCTCGCCCTCGTCGTGGTCCTCGGGGTTGAACGCGAAGTCCGTGCCCCGGAAGTTCCACCCGGTAAAGGCGCGGGCCCCTTCACGGATGTCGGTCTCGGTGTAGTTCCCCGGGCCCATGGTGAACAGTTCCATGATCTCCCGGGCGAAGTTCTCGTTCGGCGAGCCCTTCACGTTGATGCCGGCGTCGAGGAAGGCGAGCATCGCCGGATCCTTCGCGACGGCGACGAGGAGCGCGTGGAAGTCGCCGAGCCCCCGCGCCTGGAACAGCTCCACCTGCTTGAGCATCTTGCGGTAGTCGCGGACCTTGTCCTCGTTGGTGGCGAAGTGGCCGTGCCAGAAGAGCGCGGCCTTCTCCTGCAGTGGCCGGGGCGTCGCGAGCATGCGCCCCGCCCACCACTGCGCGACGCGGTCGGTCTCGAGACGGCTCGCGCGCAACCAGTAGAAGAAGGCGTTGACCACGGGCTGAATCGGGCGGTTGCCCCCGGCCTTGACCTTGATGCCCAGCGCTTCCCCGTCGGCCTTGGCGAGTTCCGTCGTGGCCGGCCGGCTCGGCGGGAAGGGGTCGAGGCCGGGATCGAACACGCCCGAGTGATCGAACTCCGGCATGGCGGCGTCGGCCGGCACGCCCTCGAAGTACACCAGGTGGCGGACCGCGCCCTCGAGTCCGAGGGTCGCGAGTCTCTCGACCTCGTCCGGAGTGCCCCCGAATCCCGCCCGCTCGAGCAGATGGGCGGCATGACCCGCGTGCCAGCCTTCCGCGGGAAGCGGAGTCAGGTCGCCCGCCGCGCCGGCGCCATTCGCCAAGGCCGGCAACGCCATGACCAGGGCAAGCGCCAGGATGACCGCTGCAAACCGTCCGTTCACTCGCCCGTCCATCGAATCAGACCCTCCTGCATGCACGTCGCGATCAGCCTGCCGCCCCGGTCGAACAACCGGCCCGTCGTGAGACCGCGGGCGCCGCCCGTGGCCTCGACGGTCTGGTCGAACAGCAGCCACTCGTCCGCCCGTGCCGCCCCATGAAACCACATCGCGTGATCGAGACTCGTACCGACGAGCCTCGGATCCTGCCAGCGTCGGCCATGGCGCAGGACGGCATGGTCTATCAGCGTACTGTCGGACAGATAGGCCAGGCCCGCCGCCTGCAGGTCCGGATCGTCCGGCAGCTCGTCCGGGATTCGCATCCACAGGCGCTGGTCCTCCAGCACCGGCTCGCCAGGCGGAGCGGTCGGCGGGTTGACGTACCGCAGGTCCATCGCGCGCGCCTCCCCGTCCCAGTCCTCCGCCTCGCCGTTGGCGCGGCTGAAGGCGTTGTAGGTCAGGGAGACACTCTCGGGCGACGGCGCCTCGGGCATCTCCGGCGCGGCGAACGTCCAACCCGCTTCCGGCACGTGGAACGACACCGTCATGCGGAAGAGCTCCCGGTCGTTCTGCGACGCCGTCACGGCGCGCGAGCTGAACGACCGTCCGTCCCGCACGCGTTCCACGTCGAGTTCGACCGGTAGCGCCACGTCCCCCGTCCGCAGGAAGTACGCGTGCAGGGAGTGCACCGCCCGGTCGCCGTCCACGGTCCGCTGCGTCGCCCCGAGCGCCTGCGCGAGGAACTGTCCGCCGTACATCGTGCCGCTCCGCTCCGGGGCGGCCGGGGCCACGAACCGGTCGTTGCCCGCAATGTCGAGGTCCATCAGGGCCAGGAACGAGCCCGGCCGGCTTCGCTCGGGCACTTACCCGGCAGCCAGGTCCGCCTCATCCGCGGCGATCCGGGTCGCGTGCGGCGCGGCGGGGTTCGGCAGGCCCGCCTCTTCATACGCCGCCGCCATCGTCTGTGCGGCGCCCGCGAAGTCCGGGCCCTGCACGTTGTCCCACATGTTCGGGTTGGCGAGGCCCAGCAGCACGGCCAGCCGCTTCGGATTGGCGTCGAGAATCTCCTGGGTCACCGTGCGGCGGTAGTCCTCCTGCGGGTAGAGGTACCAGCGATTGAAGTACATCGTCAGCACGAGCCGCAGGCCGTCCGTCTTGCGCGGGAAGGCGCCGTGCCACATGTTGCCGTTCCAGACGACGAGCGAGCCCATGGGCGCCTCGATGGGGATCGCCGCGTCCGCGCCCTCCCCCGGCCGCGGCTGTCGCGCGTACCGGTGGCTGCCCGGCACCATGGCGAGCGCGCCGTTGTCGAGCGTGTAGTCGGTCAGCAGGAAGGCGCTGTTGCCGGTGTGGGTGTCCTTGCCGACCGGCAGCGGATGCGTGACCGGGGTGTCGGCATGCAGGCCGAGCGTCGGACCGTAGCCCTGTTCGTCGCGCCATTTCACGAACGACGTGCAGCTCGAAAGGCGGCAGTCGAAGCCGAGCATGTAGGTTTGCAGCGCCAGCAAGTACGGATTGCAGATCGCCTGCTGGAAGACCGGGTCCTCGAGCAGCAGGTAGTACAGGATGTACTGGTGCTTGAACGGTGGCTGCACGTCCAGATGCCCGTGTTCGCCGGTCACCACGTCGTGTTTCACGCCCGTGCGCCGCTCCGCGACCTCGAGCAGCTTGTCCCGCAACCCCTCGACCCAGGCAACCGGCGCCGCCTTGCCCGGCTCGAGGATCGTGAACCCGAACGCATCGAGTTCCGCGATGTTCTGCTCGAGGCCCAGCTTGCGAATCTGGCGATACAGCGGACCCAGTTCCCCGGTCGATTTCCAGTCCCCAACTTCCATCCCGTGGCACCAGCCAAAAGGAAAGGACGCTATACCTAGCTGGCGTCCCTCGCAAGTCCCGACCCGGTCGGCCCTTCGCGGCGGGCATCGAGCGCGGCGACGATCTCCGCGTGGCGCCGGTGGTCGATGCGGTAGCGCAGGTAAAAGCCAAGGGCCAGCAGCGAGAAGATAGACGTCGCGGGACCGGCGATGAGCCCGAGGTTCCAGATGGTCTCCGCGGGCACCTCGCCGCGGGTGGCGTATGTGGGGAAGTCGATCGCGCTCAGGAGGATGCCGCCGAACACCGTGCCGAACGCCTGGGTGGCCTTCTGGGAGAAGGCGCGCACGGAGTACAGCACGCCTTCGCGGCGGATGCCGGTATCGAGTTCGTGTTCGTCGGCGACGTCCGCCAGCATCGAGTTGGCGCTTGCGCCGATGATGGGCGCGCTAAGCGCTCCCACCGTCGAGGCGGCGATGAAGATGGCGAGGACCCAGGGGGACCCGTTCTCGGGGAACCACGGCGCGTCCGCGAGGCGCAGGCAGATCGGCACGTTGACCGCGGTGATCCACGACGCGAGGGGCAGCATCACGGACATGCGCTTGTCGAGCAGCCGCGTCAGGACGGGGATGAGGACGAAAGCAACCGGAAAAGAGACAAGGCCCACGAACGCCAGATAGAACAGGTCCTCCGTTCGGAGTCCCCAGAAGTGGACCCCCATGAACGGGCTGAACGCGGACTCGACGCCGCCTACCAGCGAGCCCAGCAACAGGCCGAAAAACACGGCCCGGAACGACGCGTTCTTGAGCACTTCCCAGATCTCCGTGAAGAGCGTCCAGAAACGCATTTGTCCGCGCTCCTGGGTCTCCCGGAGATAGGGGATCTCCTTGCGCGTGCCGGCAACGCACAGCAGGATCGCCGCCACCATCACGACCGCGAACGTCAGGCTCATCGTCCGGTAGCTGTGCGGGTTGAGAAAGCCCGGGTCGTACAACCCTTCGACCGTGGGGAAGTAGTAGCCGGTGATGAGCCCGTAGCACACCGCCACCGACATCGCGTAGGCGAAGGCGCTGTAGGCGAAGAGGGTCGAGCGCTGGTAGTAGTCGTGCGCCATCTCCGCCCCGAGGGCGAGGTGGGGAATGTTGTAGAACGTGAAGCTGGCGCGCACGAGTACGCCGAAGGTCGTGAGCCACAGGAATCCCTCGACATCCGACATCCCGCGCGGCGGGTTGAACAGCAGGACGAAGCTGATGGCGAGGGGCAGCGCGGCGGCCAGCAGCATCGGATGTCGGCGCCCCCAACGCGTCCGGATCCGGTCCGACCACGCGCCGATCAACGGGTCGGTGACGGCGTCCAGGGCCACGGAGATCCCGATCGCGAGGCCGACGAGCCACGCTTCGACGCCGACCACCTGCTGGTAGTAGAAGAGGAGGAGCACGCTCCAGGCCGTACCCATGAACGCGCCCGCGGCCTCGCCGATACCGAAGGACGCCATCGTGCGGACCGAGAGTTTCCTGGGTTCTGCCAAAATCGGCTCCGGGGCGCCCGAGGGTGGGCGCAACGTGCGAGTGTAACCCGCGCGTCCGCGCCGCTCGTGGCACGGCGTAAAAGACGCAAAGACACGCGAACGGCCGCGTCAAGATCGGGTATGATCGTCCGCCCCCGGAACGAAGCCACTTCCAGGTCTGGACGAAAACGCCATGGAATTGAGTACCGAACGCAAGGACGGCGTCCTGGCCGCCTCGATAGGCGGACGTATCGACGGGACGAACAGCGCCGAGTTCGAACAGGCGATCCGCACGGCCGTCCGGGACGATGACCGCGCGGTCATCGTGGATCTCGAACAGCTCTCCTACATCAGCAGCGCCGGCCTGCGGGCGGTTCTGCTCACGGCCAAGTACCTCTCCAACCAGGGTGCGAAGTTCGCCCTCTGCTCCTTGACGGGCCCGATCCGGGAAGTCTTCGAAGTCAGCGGCTTCGACAAGATCATCGCCATCCACGGGTCGCGGGCCGACGCGCTCGCGGACGTGACAGGGTAGCCGCGCGATCCCGCGGATCGCGCGAGCAAGCCTTACGCCGCGCGGACGGCGCGCGCCACCTCCCCCCACCGGTCGAGACCCGAGGGCGACCGCGAGATGTCGTCCAGCGCGAGGTAGAGCACGACCCGTTCCGCTACCCCGGCGTAACGGGCGACCAGCGCGTCCGCCATGTCGTCCCAGCGCGCGACCAGGGCGAACGCGTCCAGCATCTCGTCGGTGACCGTGTCCGCCATCCCCTCGAGGTCCCCGGCGCGCATGAGCTGGTTGAGCTTCGGCCCCGTGCCGGGGAAGCCAAGGTCCTCGAACTGGAAGGCGTAGTTCGGCGTCGAGCCGTAGAAAGCGATCTGCGTCTTCGCACGCTGCACCTTCGGCGCGCGTTCTTCGGGGGTGTCGCCGGCGATCGCGAACACCGGCACGATCAGGTCGACGTCCTCCGCCGCGCGCCCGCTCCGCGCGGCGCCTTCGGCGACGGCAGGCAGGAGCCGGTTCTCGATGTAGGGCATGGAGTGCATCGGATGCACGTGCAGCCCGTCGCAGAGCTCCCCGGCGACGCGGCACATGAACGGACCCACCGCCGAGATGTCGACCTTCACGTCCTCGAAGTCGTGCCGCGGCGGCGCCCAGTTCCCGGACAGCAGGCTCAGGTTGTAGTACGCCCCTTCGTGCGCCAGCCGCTCCTCGCCGCGGAAGGCGCGGACGCAGGCCTGAAACGCCGCCACGTAGTCCCGCATCTGCGGGGCAGGCTTGTCCCACTGGGCCGAGTAGCGGCGCACGATGTGGCCGCGCACCTGGCTGCCGAGCCCCAGGCGGAAGCGGCCCCCGGTGTTGCGCGCGAGTTCCCAGGCGACCTGCGCCGCGATCATCGGGCTGCGGGGAAACGCCACCGCGATACCGGTCGAGAACTCCAGCGTCGGCGCGGCCGTCGCCGCGGCCGCGATGCTCATCCACGGCACCTGGCTCGTCTCCGTGAAGAGCATGCCGGAGACGCCGGCGCCTTCCAGCCGCACGGCCAGGTCCGCGCTCTCCTCCCAGGTCATCGTGCCGACCATCACGTCGATGTGCATCGCTATCCTCCGTCGTCCCGCGCCCCGCATACGGGCGGGGCCTCGTAGTCCAGGTCCAGCAGCCGGAAGTAGTTCCGACCGAGCGCAATGTTACGGAAGGCGGTGTCGTCGAGGTATCGCAGGATGCGGCTGGTCGCCAGGAGGTCCGACCGGTAGTCGTCGAACCCGCGGTTCGCCGACGCGACGAAGTCCGTGCCTGGCAGGATGCGCTCCGAGTGCCTGTTCAGGAACTCCACGTACACCGCCCGCTTCGCCGGGTCCGCGAACACGTGGTCCTGGAGGATCCGCCAGGAGATGTCCAGCATCGCGTTCGGATAGCGCTCCAGCACGGAGTCCAGGATGGCGACGTGGTTCCCGGCGTCCAGCGTGAGCAGCTCGCGCGAGAGCCCCAGGTGCATCCACACGACCGTGTTGTCCGGATAGGTCCGGAGCACCGCTTCGATCCAGTCGAGGTGGGCCGTCGGGTCCGCGTCGTGGCCGAGATCGGCGTGGATCGCCAGCGGCATGCGGCGTTCGCGCAGCACCGCCATGAACGGCGCCCAGTCCCGGATCTTCTCGAGCGGGACGGGACGGTGGCGGTTGCCGAACAGCGCCCGCTTGACCAGGTTCACCTCGCCCATCCACTGGAAGAGACCCGGGAACTCCCGGTCGAGCAGCCGCATGCCGGACAGGATGTCCCCCGGACGCTCGAGGTCGGGGAACGTCATCGCCAGCGTGAGGTGCACGCCACGCCGGTCGCCAGCCGCGGCCTCCATTGCGTTGACGAAATCGTTCCTCAGGGTCGGCGCCACCGGCGTTCCAGGGCAGTCGAGGTAGTAGGTGCACTCCGATCCCGGCGGCAGCATCTGCCCGATGCCGTAGACGTTCGCGAACCGCACGCCCGAGCGCTCGAGGTACCCGACGACTTCCTCGAAAGGCAGCGCGGGACCTCCGAACGGCCGGAAGTGCACGTGGGAGTCGACCACCGGCGTGTAGGGCTGCCGCGCCCGGTCGTAGCACGGTGGGTCGGCCATGCGGAAGGTCTCGAGGTTCGGAGTGGGAGGGGTCGCGCAGCCAGCGAGGAGCAGGCTGGCGAGCGCCAGCGGGACCACCCGCCGCCGTCCCCGCAAAACGGCGCTCTGTGCAGGCAACTTCACCGCGCAGAGCCCGCGGACGTCAGGAGTACCCGATGCAGAGCAGGTTCTCGACCGGCTCGTACAGCTCTTCGAGGTACGTCACGTCTTCGGGCGCGAGTACGATCCCGGCGGCGCCGACGAGTTGGTCGAGCTGCTCGATCCGCGAGACGCCCACCACGGGCGCATGGACCTCGGGCTTGTTGAGCAGCCAGGCCACGGAGATCTGCGCCGGCGCCTTGCCGTATTTCTCCGCCACCTCCACGACCCGGTCGGCGATGGCGAAGTCGGCGGCGCCCCGATAGAGGCTCTCGGTGCGCCGGCGGTCACCCCCCTTCGACCGGTCCGTCGAACCCGCATCGAAGCCCCCCTTGTACGAGCCGGCCAGGATGCCGCGCGCGAGCGGGGACCAGGGCGTCAGCGCAACGCCGGTACGGGCGCAGTAGGGGTTCATCTCCCGCTCTTCCTCGCGGTAGATCAGGTTGTAGTGGTTCTGCATCGAGACGAACTTCGTCCAACCATTCGCCGCGGCCGTCATCTGCAGCTCCGTGAACTGCCAGGCGAACATGGACGAGGCACCCAAGTAGAGGACCTTGCCGGCCTTGACGACATCGTGCAACGCCTCGAGCGACTCCTCGATGGGCGTCTCGACGTGACCCGGCACGCCGTGCGGGTGCCGATGGATGACGAGATGGTCGATGTAGTCCAGGCCGGTCCGCCGAAGGCTTGCATCGACGCCTTCAACGATGTGCTTGCGGGACAGGCCGCCCTGGTTGGCGCCCCGGCCCATCGGCATGGCGATCTTGGTCGCGAACACGTACTCGTCGCGCGGCAGGAGCTCCCGCAGCAGCCCGCCCACGACCTCCTCGCAGGCGCCCACGCCGTAGGTGTCGGCGCAGTCGAAGTAGAAGAGACCGTGATCGAGGGCGGCCTTGAAGATCGGCCGGGCGGCGTCGGTTCCGAGCGTCCAGTCCCCTTGGTGGCCCCTTCCGGGCTGGCCGAAGTTCATCGTGCCGAGACACAGCTCCGAGACGCGCAGGCCGCTGTTCTTCCCGAGTTGGATGGCTTTGAGCATCGAATCTTCCTTTCCGGGTTCGCTACAGGCTCTCCAGGTACGCGACCGCTTTGGCCCGCCCTTTCCGGCGCGCGAGGTCGAGCGCGGTATGCCCCGCGCCGTCGGGCGCCGCCGGATCCGCCCCATGGGCGACGAGGGATTCCAGATAGTCCACCTTCACGCCCCGGAGCGCCGCCAAGTGTAATGCCGTTCGACCGTCCGGGTCCGTCGCCCCGACGTCCGCGCCGTGCTCCAGGAGCCACGGGACGGCCCCCGGCTTCCTCCAGTGGATGAGGTCGAGCAGCGGCGTCCTGCCGTTCAGTTGCCAGTTCCAGTCCGCACCGTGTGCGTGCAGCGCCTCGAGGATCTCCTCGTTGGCGCCGAACCCGGCGCTGAACACCGAACTTTTCGAGTCCGCGCCGGCGGCGAGCAGCGCGCGCACGAGCGCGACGTGCTCCTGCCAGGAGACCGCGCGCCACAGCGCCGTTGCCCGGAAGACCTCGTCGCCCTCCATCATCCGCTCGAAGAGGTCTATGTCGGCGCCCGCCTCGAGCAGCGCGGCCAGGCACTCGAGGGCGCGCTCCGAGCCGACGTGCGGGAGCTTCCACATGCCGGACCACGCCATGTGCTGGAGCGGCGTGCGTCCCCGCGCGTCCGGAGAGTCGACGCCCACGCGGGCGATCTCCGCGCGCAGGGTATCCAGGTCGTACAGCATCGCGGCCCCGTGGATGTCGTACCGCGCGCCGGCCGTCCGCAACCTGTCGACGAAACCCTCGAAAGCTCCCATCGCCGCGTACAGGAGCGGCGGCATTCCGTGCGGGCCGGCCGCAAGGTCCGGGTCCGCACCGCGGGTGAGCAACACATCCACCGCCGCGTCGTGGCCGGCGTGTTTCGGGATCGTCGTATGGCGTTGCATGGCCCGCACCAGGGGACTGTGGCGCCCCGGCGTACCCGCGATCGCGTTCGGGTCCGCGCCGGCATCGAGCAGTACGCCGATCAGGTCGGGACGCCCGGCGAACGCGGCGTCCATGATCGGCTTCCAGTGCCGCGCTGCTTCGGGGTCCGACGCAACCGCATCCCGCAAGGTCGCCTTGTCGCCGTCGGCGACCGCCGTGCACAGCGCCTTGTATCCCGATCCGTTCGCCATGTTCCGGGTCCGAACACCCCTGGGGTGGTGTCCGGGACACCGCCCCAGGCGACCACTCTATGCGCTACCGCCCTTCTGTGCTTCCTCGACCATCTTCCGCATGGCTTCGCGCTGCGCGTCGTGCGCTTCGAGGTCGAACGCGTGATAGTCGTAGTCGGGACGCAGCGAGACCCGGTCTCCGGCCGGCTCCCTGTCGAACAGGCTGAGGTACGGCGACGCGTCCAGGACTCCGTTGCTCACGGCGTTCCCTTCCCGCCCCCGGTTCATGTCGAAGTCCTGCTTGCCGAAGGGAAAGCCGCCGTAGACGTCCATCAGTCCGGCGAACCGCAACGGGTTGCGCTCGAGCGCCTCCCGGGTCACGACTTGCCGGTACGGACCCTGCGTCTGCATGAACGGGCGGTGGAACGTCCCGAGGACCATCAGCCGCTCCCCCGGGGTCGAGCGCAGCATGGAGCCGTGCCAGGTCAGGTCGCCCCAGATCACCATCGAGCCGGCCGGCGCCTCGACCGCCTCGGCCTTGTCCGCCCAATCCTCCACCTCCGCGGGCGTCGGCGGACGCCGCCACTTGTGGCTGCCCGGCACGAACGTGATCGCGCCGTCCCCGGCCGAATAGTCGGTGACGAGGTAGTTGAAGTTGGCGCTGTTGGGCTCCGGCGCCGAGGCGTGGCGGGTGAAGTCCCAGTTGTCGCGGTGGATCGCCGTCCGGCCCTCGCCCGGGCCCTTCACCCAGCCGTCGAACAGGGAGAGGATGCAGTTGGTTCCGACCAGGTACTGCACGAGGCCCAGACCCGCCGGATTCAGCACGAGTTCCTCGAACACGCGGTCCTCCCACAGGATCATGCGGAAGATCTGGTTGCGGTCCTTCCAGGTCATCCCGTCCGGGTCGAGGGCTCCGAAGCGGCCCTCCATCGCCCGCACCAGCGCATCCTTCACACGGGCGTGGAAAGCGGGCGGCGCGACCTTCCCGGGAGGCACCACCGTGAAGCCGAACACGTCGAGCTCGGCGATGTGCTCGAGCAGGTCGAGCTCGGCGAGTTCGCGGTAGAGCTTCGCCTGGTTCGGGCAGGAGGCCCAGTCCTTGATCTGCATTTCGGTCTCCGTAAGCCGATCGTCATCGCGTCCGGATCAGTCCGCGACGGTGGGAAGGGTGACCGGCTCTCTTAGCGCCGATCAAGGCACGAGTCAAGCGCCCCATAGCCGGCCCGGCGAACGCGGCACGGTGCGGGACTCCGGCGCACGCCGGGGTCCCATTGAGTAAGATGCCGTCCTCTGGATCGCCTGTAGCGACCGCCGCGAGGGAGTCGCAGATATCAAGTACGCCGAGAACATCCTCGACCTCATCGGAGACACCCCCCTCGTCAAGTTAAACCGGATGACCGACGCCCGCATGGCGACGGTGCTGGTCAAGCTCGAGAACTACAACCCGGCAGGCTCGGTCAAGGACCGGATGGCCTGGAACATGGTTCGGCGGGCGGAGGAGGCCGGGCTTCTCGGCCCCGGCGCGACGCTGGTCGAGAGCACCTCGGGAAACACCGGCCTCGGTCTCGCGATGACCGCCGCGGTACGCGGGTACCGATGCGTCTGCACCATGCCCGACAAGATGAGCAAGGAGAAGATCGACATGCTCAAGGCGTACGGCGCAGAGGTCATCATCACCCGTACCGACCTGCCCCACGACCATCCGGAGAGCTACGTGGAGGTGGCCAAGCGCATCGCCGCCGAGACCCCCGGCGGCTTCTACACCGACCAGTACTTCAACACGCACAACCCCGAGGCCCATTACCTGACCACCGGTCCCGAGATCTGGAGGCAGACCGACGGGCGGCTCGACGCCCTGGTGGGCGGCATCGGCACCGGCGGCACGATCTCGGGTGCGGGGAAGTACCTGAAGGAGAAGGCGGCGGAAGCGGGCCGGCCGCTGTTCGTCTCGTGCCCCGACCCGATCGGCAGCATCTACTACGACGCGTTCCATCAACGGGAGGTACGACCGCCCGGCATCTATCGCGTCGAAGGCATCGGCCACGACTTCATCGTCGGAACCCTCGACTTCTCCGTCATCGACGAGGTGACGGAAGTCTCGGACAAGGACTCCTTCCTGGCCGCAAGGCAGCTCGCCCGGCGCGAAGGCATTTTCTCCGGCGGTTCCGCCGGTACCGCGATCCACGGCGCGCTCGACGTCGCGCGCCGCCTCGGCCCCGGCAAGGTGGTCGTGGTGATCATCCCCGACTCCGGGGATCGCTACCTCAGCAAGTGCTACGACGACGAGTGGATGCGCGACATGGGCTTTCTCGGCCCCGAGCAGCGCCTCGGCACGGTGCGCGAACTGCTGGAGTTCAAGCCCGGCCGCGTCCAATTCGCGAGTCCGGACGAGACCATCGCGTCGGTCGCCAGGCGGATGGCCGACCTCGGCATCTCGCAGATGCCGATTCGTGCGGGCGCTGCGCGCGAGCCGATGATGCTCATCCACGAGGTCGACCTGCTCCAGAGCATGGTCAGGGGCGAGTGCACCGCCGAGTGCGACGTCATGCAGGCGGCCAAGCCCATGCACGGCATGGTGCGGCTCGACGACTCGCTGGCGAAGGTGCAGGACATCTTCGACGACGAGAACGTGGCGATGGTGGTCGAGGACGCGGATGTCGTCGGCGTCATCTCCAAGATCGACATGGTGGAGTTCCTCGCCGCGCGCAGCTGAAGCGCCGACGGGACGGTCCTGGCGCGACCTGACGGTCGCGTTGGGACTTTCGCTGGCGCGAAACTCCTACGTCGCAAGCTCCTGGCGGGCCTATGCCGCCGACGAGCGCCCCTGGCCGCCGGCGCGCGCCTTGCGCACCGCGTCCCACGCCGCCTTGATCTGCTGCGTACGCTCGGTCGCGGCGCGCATCATCTCCTCGGGCAGTCCGTGGGAGGCGAGCTTGTCCGGATGGTGGCGGGACATGAGCCGGCGGTAGTGCCGCTTGATCTCGGCAACGGGCGCGTCCGGCGACACGCCAAGCGTGGCATAGGCGTCTTCGAGCGGCATCCCGGCGTCCCCGACCGCGCGTGCATGAACGCCCGCGGTGATCAGACGTTCGAGTTCCAGGTAGTCGGCGCGGGAGAGGCCGAGGCGGGCCGCGATGTGCAGGAGTACCCGGGCTTCCTCGGGGTGCACGGCGCCGTCCGCCCCGGCGGCCTGGATCTGCATCTCCAGGAACATGCGCACGAGGTTGACGGCACGTCCGCACTCGGCCCGGAACTGCGCGAGAACGGCGTCGAGCGCGAAGCCAGGTTCCCTGCCGGCGTTGAACAGGGCCCGCGCGGCCTCTCGCTGCGGCTCGTCGAGCCCGAGCTGGTCCATCACCTGGTTGGCGAGTCGGATTTCCTCTGGGCTGACCCGGCCGTCCGCCTTGGCCACGTGACCCATGACCCCGAACACCGCCGCGAAGAACGCGAGCTGAACGCGTTCCACGCCCTCGCCGGTCGCGCCGACAACCTCGATGTTCCCCACGGCGCTACCGACGAGCTTGCCCGCCGCCGCGCCGAGCAGCGCTCCGATGGGCCCGCCGAGCAGGAACCCGAACGTGCCCCCAAGCAGGAGTCCCCACCAACTCACGAGACACACTCCCAGAAGGATCGACGGCGAGCCTATGCGACCGTGAGCGGATCGTCCATGTCCGGCCAACGGCCCGCCGCGGGTCCACGTGTGCTGGTTGACAATCGGTTGCGCTCAGTGGCCGCGTTGCAGAACATCTCGGCAATGGAGCCCGGCGCCGCTGCACAACAGGTGGTCGACAGCCATGCGCACGACACGGCTTGGCTGGATGCCTTCGTGGATGCCATCGACCGTCGCCGGGCAGGCTATTCGCTCGCGCGAACCATGCGCGCATGGGGCTGGGGCCAGGCCGAAGCCGCGCGGCTGTTCGGCGTCAGCCGTCAAGCGGTCGGGAAGTGGCTACGGAACGGCCCGCCCGTAGAGCGTGCAACCGCCCTGTCCGCCCTCGCCGCGGCCACTGACCTGCTTCTCCACTACCTGAAGCGGGATCGGATACCCGCAGTAGTGCGGCGGCCCGTTCCGGCCCTGGAAGGACTCTCCCTGACGGACCTCTTGACGCGAGGCGATACCGCTCGGCTGCTGGACACCTGCCGCGACATGTTTGCGTTCGAGCGCACCGGCTAGTGGAACTCCTACGGGAACGGATTCCCGAAGGCCACGTCTGGTGGCGCATCGCGGATCCCGCCTGGCGCAATCCGCTCGACCCCGGCTTCGCCCGGCGCGACGGGGGTCGCTGGAATCCACATGGAAGCTTCGTGGTCCTGTACCTCAACCAGGACCTTTCGACGGCGCGCGAGAACCTCCGCGCATTCATCTCGCAATGGCCATACGGCCCGGAAGACCTGCGCGACGACCCGGGGCCCACCCTGGTCGGATGCGTGTTGCCGCGCCGACAGGCGGTGTGCGACGCCCACTCGGACGCCGGGCTACGCGCAGCGGGGCTGCCACCAACCTATCCGCTGTACGACGACGGTACAGCCGTGCCCGGCGAAGCGTGTCAGGCCATCGGGGTCCGCGCGCAGGCGGCGGGTTTGCGGGGCGTGCGCGCCCGCAGCGCCCAGACACGTCACGGCGAAGGTCGCGAGTTGGCCTGGTTCCCCGCGTCCCGCCACAGCACGGCGCGTGGAGTCGAGTCGTTGCCGTTCATCAAGTGGTTCCGAGGTCGGGCCACGTTCGGTCGGGCCGCGTAGGCCGCGCCGGAACCGCTCGCGGTACCCCGCAATCGCCGCCTTACGCCAACGCAAAGTCCGCCACGTCACAGACTCGGTTCGCCGGCCTCCGGTGTGTAAAGCAGCGGACAATCCGACCACGCTCGGCCCAACTCAACGAGGTCGGTAACTGGGCGTGGGAGTCCCTTCCCTGGTGATGGCAGTCGATTGCTCAGGTCCAGAAGCGGGCCGTAGCCACGCTCGCCCGGCATGAGCAACATGTAGTCGCAGGTCCTCAACCGACGTTCCCGGAAGACAAGCAACGGGCGACCATCCTGCGGATAGGGAAGATCATTTGCCGCACCAATCTCGATTTTGTGATTCCTATTCGACTCCGCGCTGAACACACAGCGGCGAACCTCGATCTCGTCTCGCCTCGCGTCCTCCAACACATGCGTCAGGTAGACGCGCTCAGTTTCGAATCGCCTCAAGCGGAAGTAATCGCCGATCACCTCCGCGTTGAAATGGACCTGGGCCCATCTGTTGCCAGCACGCGGCACCTGCGCGACCAGTACTCGTTCGAAGCCCGGCGCAGGGTGACTCCCCACCGTGTCACGCACTACGCGCCCGCGACGCGCGCCAAGACGACGTGTAGCCACAATGGGGCGAACGATGTTTCGCGCCGCACGCTCAAGCACTTCCTCATCGATGCTTTTGATACCGTCGCCATGGCGTTCCATGAACTCCTCCACGGCACCGAAGTCGACTCCGTCGCCCTGCTCCGCAGTGATGACAGTATAGGCCTCAAAGTTCCCCATGAGTCCGCCCGGCGTGAGGTTCCCTGATCCGACAATCACCATTCTTCCGCCACCCTTCAGCCGGAAGTCCGAGATCTTGGGATGAAACAACCCACGATGCGTATTCCAAAACACCTTCGGCCGAAAACCCCTATACTTCTGCTCGAACTCCTGCATGCGCTCGAGTGTCGCCCGGTTCGTCACCGCGTCGACGCCGACGACAAGGTCGATCTCTCCTCCTCCGTCGATGAGGTCGTGGACAACCTTGTCTTCGATCAGATGATCGACGCCATCTCGGGTCGCGAACGCATACAGCCCGCGCCAATCCGACGCCTTCGCGGCGGCGCCGAGGATCGCCTCAAAGAGATAGGTCGTCCCTGGGTGGCTCGGATCTTGGATGCAGACGCTGAGATCCACCGCTTACGCGCTCGTCGTCATGTTACCTATCGATCATTTCGGGGAGAGCGCGCCGTCTTCGCATTCTGACTGCGGCCGGAGGTTCCTCAGGGAATCATACCCTGCCATCAGGTCCTCGTAGCTCCTGACCTTTGCGCCCTTTTTCTTTACTCCAGGTTTCGCGAAGACCAGAATGTACTCGTGAACGTTCTTGAAGAGAAAGTTCGGCGGATAGGGATAGCTGCCGAAGATGGGACGCTGGGCGCCGTAGCTTCCCCACTTGCCGCCCGATCCATCCTTCGACCAGATGATCTCGTTGACCATGACGAATCCGAGCTCCCGCAGTAGCACCGCGAAGTCGGTCGCCAACGGGAACGTTAGTAGGCCGTGTTCTGTATACTGATTGACGTTGGCAGTCACGACACAGATCTTGCGTCCAGGCATGAGTACTCTTAGGCACTCTCTGAACACAGGTTGCAGCGAGGTCAGGAACTCGACGTAGTTCTCTCTATTGCCAAGGTTCTTGTTGCTCTTCCCATAGTTGGCCTTGTCCCAATAGGGCGGGCTGGTGACGATCAACCCCACGCTATCGTCCTGCACGAACTCCATATTGCGGCTGTCGCCGTGCACCGCTTGCAGAGGTTCGAAGTCCGGATCGTGGCCGTTGTGCAGTTTACGGCACTCCTTTCTGATTGTTCTGACATAGTTGCCGTTCTGGTCGACACAGGCCGCACGCCGGCCCAGAGGGATTGCGGCACGCGCCGTCGTGCCTGTCCCCGCAAAAGGATCCAAGACGGTTTCCCCGTAGTAGCTGAACAGCTTGATCAGACGGTGCGGAATCTCGTCGGGGAACGCTGCGGGGTGATCGTCGCGCCGGATATTCGCGATCGTCCAGACCGTCTTCGTGTATTCACGCCACTCCTCCTTGGTGATCTTGCTTTTTTCCTTGATAACCGGATCGATACGAACGGTCATTCAACCTCCTCAAGACGTTACGTGTTAGCGACCGCACGAGGCTCGGCCCGGATGGCACAGTCTGTGAAATGTTGCAGTTCGACGATGAAGACCGGGTCGAGCCCGGCCAGACCGGCCAAGATTCGGTCAATCTCCGTGCGTTCTTCATCGAATCCGTTCGGCGAGTAGGCTAGCGATGACCGGCCCCGGTTGAGGCTGATGATCGGAGCGGTACGCATTAGCGACCAAAGCCTCTCTCCGCTGGCCGCCAAGGCAGAGCGCGCGGCGCCAGACAACGCGTCGACGCCGAAAGGCAGGCCCGCGAGAAACCGCCCAGTTACGTGGAATCCGTCCTGCGTGCAGCACCACCACCAGTAGGTGAGATGGCTCGACAGCAGGGCGAACGTTGCGGCGGCATCTTCCCGATTCCGGAACTGCATCGCGTGCAGAGGGTGCTCAGAGAGCATGGGGGCTGCATCCAGGACCCCTGACGGCGGCTTTGGGAAGACGTTCAAGAAATTGTAGGCCGTCGCACCTACGAAAACGCCTTCGTTAGTGTGCCTCAGCACACTGGCAAGGGGCAGGCGACGAATGTTCGAGCAAGCATGGTCAAAACGCTCCAACCGCCCGGAGAGCAACTCGTATGCCCGCGCTTGGCACGCGCCGTCAACCTTGGGGATACCGGAGCGGATTGGCCCGGCCACAGGGGTAAACCGAATCGAGGCGAACATCGCGGCCCGATGGTCACCGCGCCACTTTAGAAGCGGGCCAGATTCGATCTCGGTCCTGCATTCCCTCCGCTCTCGATGCCAAAAGACAATCGAGTTGCGCGTCTTGATGTCCTCGCCGAACAGCGCGTGGGGTTCTCGGTCGAAGAACGCGAATCGCCACGTTCCCGGGGTATCGCCAATCATGGACCGCGTGTTGACAAACTGGTTGCCGACATTGCTGGCCAACGACATGGGCAACACCAGCGTGCCCGCCGCCTGCTCGCCTACGGCGAGCCGCACCATCTGCTCCACGAAAAGTGGATAGATCTCCGACGCCGCACTGCTCTTCGCACCAAGGCTTGAGAAGGTCCTCTTCAAGGCTCGGAGGTCTCTACGCTCTCCAACGCTCGAATAGGGCGGATTGCCGACGACGACGAGCCCCGTGGTAGGCAAGTGCGGGAAGAGCCGAGAAAGAGGCACGCGTTCATCGAGTACGCTCTCGTCACCCTCCAAGGACAGGGGCGACACCAACGCACCAGCAAGTCCCACCTCGGATTCAGTCTCATCAGACAGCTTCCGGTCGGGAGGATCGAGCCTCAGCGCATCGACACACGCTAGATTGAGACGCAGTCGATGCCACATAAGCAGTGGCAAAACACCGTCGCTCCCACCATCGGTCAGGCAGTCCGCAAGGACGACGAATGCCGCAGCATCAAGCGCCCAAGGGTCAATGTCAGTCCCGTAAAGCCTGTGCTCGGCAAGCCAGAATGCACCTCGGTCCGGCCAACGCGATCTGAGTGCCGCCAGAGCGGCGCGCAGGAACACCGCTGTGCCGCAAGCCGGGTCAAGAATCGCCGGCGGGCCCTCTTGTTCAGGGAACCCGCCCAGGCACTCCCGGACCATAAATTCAGCTACGTCCGCAGGGGTGTAGTAGACGCCTTCCGCCCGTTTCCGGTCGCGAGCGGCTTGCGTACCCGCATCGCGCCGGACACTAAGACGGCTACCCGGGCCATGCGGATCGAGGACGTATGGCAACAGTTCAAGATAGCCACGAGCGTCTGCACACTGCGCAAGTAGCGCGTCGGCCCGCGCATACGCGCGTTGGGGCACGAGCCGCGCCGGATCGACATCCGGAGCACCGCCGAAGAACCAGAGGGCCCCCTCTTCAATCCCGGCGGCGCGGGGGATCCGGCCAGTCGCATAGCCCGTCAGCCACGCGGAAACGAGCGTCCAGCCCAGCAACTCGGCGTGGGACCGAACAACCCATGCCCCGGGTTCAGGACTACGCCGGCACAAACACGAGCGATGGACGCGAGCGCACTCCTCGTCCACAAGCGCATCCTTGAGAACCGCGACGGCGGCGCGCACTGGACGCCGGTACTCCTCTGAAACGGTGGTCAGAACGTGTCCGCGCCTCGGAACCGCGAGCTGGACGGGCCGCACGCCGGGCACGATTGCATCCACTCCGGTGCTAGAGGAGAGGGGAGTCGATTCCGGCCGCGGCATGCCGGACTTCTCCGCGAAAGCGGCCAACTACCCGCCCTTCCGCCGTGCCAGCCACAACGGAAGCTCCGGTTGATCCTGATCCCGGCATCGCTCGAGCAAATCTCTGATCGCTTGTCGGATCAGCCAAGACCGCGAAATCTCGGTCTTTTCGGACAGCGTACCCAATTCCGCGTAGTCTCCGGCATCTAGGCTGACCGTCACCCGGATCAGGGGTTCCTTCTGCGGCATGCTGTCTTCAGGATCGTCTGGCACGAGTACCAGTTCAGCAGGATCGTAATCGAATTTATGCAGGTTGTACATCACTTGTAATTCAGGTTTGGACGCTTGCTCGATATCGGTCGACATCCGGTTGCGCCGAGCATCGCGTTCGAGCGCGCCTCGCGCCAACCCATGGAACTCCTCGGGAACGGCGACAGGCCGAGTGCGACGCACAGGTGGGGCGAGGGGCGCCATGCCGCGGAGTCCCACCGACCTATCCGCTACACGACAACGGTACGCCGGTGTCCTACGACGTGTCAGGCGGTCGGCTCGCGCGCAGGGGGATTACCCGGCCAGACCCCAACGATAACCGACCTTCACGACCGCCATTTTCGGTCCACACGGACCGCGCCATCACCGAAAGCGCTCCCAGTACGCCGCGATCGCCTCCTTCATCTCCCGCCGCAGCAGCACGATGCCCAGCAGGTTCGGCAGCGCCATGAGGGCGAGCGTGACCGCCGACACCTTCCAGACCAGCGAGGTGTCCATGACGGTGGCGAGAAAGAACGCGACCACGTAGACGAGGCGGTACGGCAGCAGGGAGCGTGTCCCGAAGAGGTACGTCATCGCCCGGTCGCCATAGTAGGACCAGGCGACCGCGGTGGTAAACGCGAAGAGCACGAGGCCCAAGGTGACCCCGTACTGGCCGTACTCGCCGAGGAACGAGCGCTTGAAGGCCTCGGCGGTCAGCGGGACGGAGTGCAGGAGCGACCGCCCACGCAGCGTCACGTCGGTCTCGAGACGGCCGTCCCCGATCCGTACCGTACCGGTGTACGACTCTCCGTCGGCCTCGAAGCGCACGTCCTCCGCGACCGAACGGTTGTGCAGCACGGTGACGTCGGCCCCCACCAGCCGCCCGGCTTCCACCCGGTAGCTGCCGCTGGCCGCCCGGATGCCTTCGTCGATGCCGTTGAGGTGCCCGAACAGCACCGCGACATCGGCGGGGTCCGTGTCCGTGTACACGCCCGCCAGGAACTGCGTGTCCGCGGACTGGAACCGGGTCTCGAACTTCTCCGTCCAGACGCCGCTGGACAGGATGACGAGCCCGGTCAGCGAGCAGATCACCAGGGTGTCGATGAACGGTTCGAGGATCGACACCATGCCTTCCGACACCGGCTCGTCGGCGCGCGCCGCGGCGTGGGCGATCGGGGCGGAACCCTGCCCGGCCTCGTTCGAGAAGAGGCCGCGGTTCACGCCGCGGTTGAAGGCGTAGGCGAAGGCCGCCCCAAGGAAACCGCCGCTCGCGGCGCTACCCGTGAAGGCGTCGCGGAACACCGCGAGGAACGAAGGCAGGACCGCCTCGTGGTTCGAGATCAGGACGGCCAGCGCGCCGAACGCATAGAGGACGCCCATGAACGGCACGACCGTCCCCGCCACCGCGGCGATGCGCTTGATGCCGCCGACGATCACGAGGAACAGCACGGTCGCGAGGACGAGGCCGGAAACCCACATCGGCACGCCGAACGAGGTCAAGAGCCCGGACGCCATGTTGTTGCTCTGCGGCATGTTCCCGGAGCCGATGGCGGAGAGCACCGTCGCCACGGCGAAGAACACGGCGAGCCCCTTGCCGAAGCGCCACGCCCGTCCGCCGAGACGCAGCGCCGGCAGGCCCCGCTCCATGAAGTACATCGGGCCGCCGGCGATCCGGCCCTGGTCGTCCTTCACCCGGTACTTGTGGGAGATCGTCACCTCGACGAACTTGGTGGTCATGCCGACGAACGCGGTCGCCCACATCCAGAAGAGCGCCGCCGGGCCGCCGAGAAAGATCGCGAGAGCCACGCCCCCCAGGTTGCCCGTTCCGACGGTGCCCGAAAGGGCCGTCGACAGCGCCTGGAAGTGCGACGTGTCGCCCTCCGCGTCCGACCGGCTGTGGCGCCCGAACAGCACGCCCCAGGCGCGGGCGAAGTAGCGCACCTGGGGCACGCCGAGGTAGATCGTGAAGAACACGCCGACGCCGAGCAGGACGTACGGGAACCAGACGGCGGCGCCGAGGTGCCCGTCCAGCACGGAGAGGAGTCGTCCGACGGTGTCCATGGGCGGCTACTGCCGTACGGCTTCCTCGTCCGCCCGCATGTCGAGGGCCGCCGCGAAGAGCGCTTTCGCATAGGCGCTCTTCGGCTGCTCGAACACTTCGTCCGCGGGTCCCTGCTCGACGATCCCCCCGTCGCGCATGACGATGATCCAGTTGGCCAGCGCGCGGACGACCTTGAGGTCGTGGCTCACGAACAGGTAACCGAGGTCGTGCGCCTTCTGCAGGTCCCGCAGGAGGTCGACGATCTGCGCCTGGACGGACATGTCGAGGGCGGAGGTCGGCTCGTCGAGCACGAGAAAACGCGGTTTGAGCACCATCGCGCGGGCGATGGAAATGCGCTGCCGCTGTCCGCCCGAGAACTCGTGCGGGTAGCGGTCCATGTGCGCGGGATCGAGGCCGACCTCGGTCATGACCTCCGCCACGCGCGTACGGCGGTCCGCGGCCGAAACCTCCTGGTGATGCACGCGCAGCCCTTCCTCGATGATGTGCTGCACGGTCATCCGGGGCGAGAGCGACCCGTACGGGTCCTGGAAGACGATCTGCATGTCCTTGCGCAGGCCGATCAGGGCGCGGCGTTTCATGACGCCGATGTCGCGGCCGTCGAAATGGATGCCGCCCTCCCCCGCGATCAGCCGCAGCATGGCGAGCCCGAGTGTCGTCTTGCCGGACCCCGACTCGCCGACCACGCCCACGGTCTGCCCCGCGCGCACGGTCACCGCGACGTCGCGCACGGCCGTGAAGTAGCGCTTGCCGCCGAACCAACCCTTGCCGATCGCGTAACGTACGGTGAGCCCGTCGGCGGACGCGACCACCGGGGCCGTGGGATCGTCGTGCGCCGGGTCGCCCTTGGGCTCCGCCGCGAGCAGGTGCTTCGTGTACGGATGGCCCGGAGCTTCGAAGATCCGTTCGGTGCGTCCCGTCTCGACGATCTCCCCGTCCGTCATGACGCACACGCGATCCGCCATGGTGCGCACGATGCCGAGGTCGTGGGTAATGAGCAGCATCGCCATGCCCATCTCGCGCTGCAGTTCCTTCAGCAGCTTCAGGATCTGAGCCTGGATGGTCACGTCGAGCGCCGTGGTCGGCTCGTCCGCGATCAAGAGGTCCGGCTCGTTCGCGAGCGCCATCGCGATCATGACCCGCTGCCGCTGACCGCCGGACAGCTCGTGGGGATACGCGCCGAGACGCTCCTCGGCTTCCTGCAGCCCCACGTGCTCGAGCAACTCGAGGGTCCGGGCACGCGCCTGCCTGGGATTCAGGCGCTTGTGGACGACGAGGGACTCGCCGACCTGCTTGGCGATGGTGTGCAGCGGGTTGAGCGAGGTCATCGGCTCCTGGAAGACCATGCTGATCTTGCCGCCCCGAACGTCCTGGAGCCTCGCCTGGTCCGCGCCGATCATCTCCTCGCCGTGGACGAGGACGCTGCCCGCGGGGTGGCTGGCCTGGGGATACGGCAGCAACTGGAGGATCGAGAGGGCCGACACCGACTTGCCGGAACCGGACTCGCCGACGAGGGCGACGGTCTCGCCGGCCTCGATGCCGAAGGACACGCCGCGCACCGCGGCGACATCCCCGAAGCGGACGTGCAGGTCGCGAACTTCCAGGAGTCGTTCAGCCACGCGGCGGTCTCGGGAGCTTCAGGGCGTCATGCGTACGGGACTCACGACCCGAGGCGCCGTGCGAGGAACACGGTGGAGTCGCGCATCTCCCCCGGGGGTACCTCGACATGCAATCCGGGGTTGCCGTGCAGCGTCTTGTGCGCGCTGCCGATCCGCGTGAAGAGTTCGAGCGCCCGGTCCCGCGGCACGATCTCGTCGTCCCACTGCACGAGGAACCGCACGGGGCACTTCAAGCGCGGTGCGTCGGCGGCCAGCCGATCCGCGTTCGGACCCCAGAGTCCCATCAGGCCGAGCAGGGCGACTTTGATCTCATCGAGGGCGGCAACGAGCGGCAGGCCCATCATCGTGCCCATGGACAGGCCCCAGTAGCCGAGCGGCGCGTCTCCGGCGGAACCGCGGACGAAGTCGAGCGCGCCGCGCCAGTCCGCGATGACGCTGTCGGTCGCGTCCGGCGAACCCCATGCCGCCTCGAAGTCGACTTCCGCGCCCCGCACGATCCGCTCTCCGTGGCCAGGACCGTCGATGGCGAACGCCCCGATGCCGTGGTCGCGTACGAGCCACCGCGCGACCGCGAGCAGGTACGGTGCGCGCTTGTCGGCGCCGCCTCCATGCCCGAGCATCACGAGCCCGCGGAGCGTGTCCGTCGCTCCCGGACTCCAGAACACGCCCGGGACGCGGCCGCTGTCCGCATCGATCACGAAGTCCCGTTCCACCACGCCCCTGGCGGCGCGCTCCGTTCCCCAGCTCATCGAATGCCCCCCATCTTCAGCGTCCTCCGAGATTGCGGCGGAACAGGGCGAACAGCCGTTCCCAGTGCCGTTCCGCCGCCTCCCTGTCATACATCTTCGCGCGTTGCGGGAAGACGAACCCATGCCCCGTGCCGGGGTACCACTCGATGCGATAGTTGACGCCCGTCGTCGCCAGGTGCGCTTCGAGCGCCTCGATCATCTCCGGCGGCGCATGCTCGTCGTGCTCGGCGCAGCCGAAGTAGATCTCGCCCCGGATGCGGTCCGCGCGCCGATGCGGCGAATCCGGGGCGTCGGTGCAGAGGCGGATGCCGTGCAGCGAGGCGGAGGCCCGGATGCGCTCCGGGAACTCCGCCGCGGCGGCGAACACGAACGGGCCGCTCATGCAGTATCCGACCGCCCCGACCGGGCCCGGTGCCGCGCACTCCTCGCCCGCCACGAAGTCCAGCACGGCCCGCGTGTCCTCGCACACCATGGCATTCGTGAGATGGTCCCGCAGTTCGAGCATACGCGGGAAGTCCCCCGGCCCCATGACGAACTCGCGTACCTTGCGGTAGTAAAGGTTCGGCAGCACGACGTAGTAGCCTGCGGTACCGATGCGCCGCGCCATGTCGTGGAGTTCCTCCCGCTTGCCCGGCGCGTCCATGTAGAAGATGACGACCGGGAACGGTCCGCCCTCCTCCGGATAGGTGATGAACGAGTTCATCTCCCCCGCCGCGGTCTGGATGTCGACGTCGCGCTCGATCATCCCTCCCCCTCCGTCCGTCCCAGGCGGCGTGCGGTCAGCGGGTCCCGAAGTCGAAGCTGCCCCCCTCCCCGTAGAAGCGCAGGATGCGGCGCGCCGTCGTCTGTACGTGCACCTCGTCCGCGCCGTCGTAGATGCGCGCGAAACGCGCATGGCGATACATGCGCTCGAGCGGCGTGTCCTCCGTGACCCCCTTGGCGCCGTGCACCTGGATCGCGCGGTCGACGGCGTTGTGCAGCATCGTCGCGCCGTACACCTTGATCAGGCCGATCTCGACGCGCGCCTCGTCGCCCTGGTCGATCTTCTGCGCCGCGTGCAGCGTCAGCAGGCGGCTCGCCTGGATCTCGCAGGCGGTGTCGAAGATGAACTTCTGGATCTGCTGGTGCTGGCCGAGGGTCTTGCCGAAAGCGACGCGGGTATTGGCGCGCTCGCACATCAGGTCGAAGGCGCGCTGGGCCTGACCGAGCCAGCGCATGCAGTGGAAGATGCGGCCCGGCCCGAGCCGGTGCTGGGCGATCTTGAAACCCTGCCCGCGCGGCCCGAGCAGGTTGTCCTTCGGCACGCGCACGTCGTTGTAAGCGACCTCGTAGTGGCCGTCGTACTGCCCCATCACCTTGACGTCGCGGACGATGTCGTAACCGGGCGTGTCCGTCGGCACGACGATCATCGAGAAGGCGGAATGCGAAGGCGTGTCGTCGGGCTCGGTGCGCACCATCGCCGTCGTGTACGCGGCGGTGGCCGCCCCCGAGGTGAACCACTTGCGGCCGTTGATGACCCACTCGTCGCCCTCGAGCTCGGCACGCGTCTGCAGTTGCGTCGGGTCGGAACTCGCGATGTCCGGCTCCGTCATGCCGAAGCTCGGGAACACGTCGCCGGCGACCAGCGGTCCGAGGTACTTCTCGCGCCACTCGTCGCTCGCGTACATGTGCAGCATGATCGAGTCCTGCAGCGAGTGCGTGCCGAGCGCGACCGTGGCCATCGGCGACCGGCCGATCACCTCGTTGACGAAAACGTAGTCCATGAAGGGCAGTCCACCCCCGCCGATCTCCTCCGGATGGCCGAGCGCCCAGAGTCCCGCGGACTTCGACTTGTCCATCAGGCCGCGCATCAGGCTCCGCCGCCGCTCCGGCGTCTCGTCGTACAGGTCGCTCTCGATCGGGTAGATCTCCTTCTCGATGAAGTCGAGGACCTGTGCGCGCAACGGCGCGACACTGTCCGGAATCGACAGGTTCAGCATGGCGGTTCCCCCCTGGAAGTCGCCGGCATTGTACCGATGGCGCCGGGCCGTGGGCGACCTCGCTTTACCGCTGCACTCCGGCGCAACGGCTCCGCCACAGCGCGGTAGAATCGGCTCCACGCCCCGCGACGGGTGACTGTCCACCTTTCCATGAGCGCAATCCTGCCGATCAACGTCGATGACCTGTTGCGGCGGCGGTCGGTCGAGTCCGAACGCATCGAGTTCAAGGGGGCTTGGGACGTTGAGAGGACGGGACCACAGGTCATTCGAACGATCTGCGCCTTCGCCAACGACTACCACAACCTGAACGGTGGGTACGTTGTGCTCGGAGTCGATGAGCGCGAGGGCCGAAGCGTCTTGCCACCACGCGGGCTATCGACGGAACAGGTCGAGGGGGCGCAGCGATGGATTCGCGGTCAGTGCAACCGACTCGACCCGCCCTATCCGCCGATTTTGTCCCCTGAACGGGTCGATGACCGGACGGTCCTCGTGGTCTGGGCCCCAGCCAGTGAGATGCGGCCGCATCGCGCACCCCGGCGCGACGGTGTATTGCGCCATTGGGTTCGTCTCGGATCCGAAACGGTCGATGTGGACAGCCGGGGAGAGCTACTACGGGGCCTGATCGAGCAGACTGCCAAGGTACCCTGGGACGATCGCCGAGCCCAGGATGCACGTATCGAGGACCTGCGAGCAGGCAAAGTCCGCGAGTATCTACGAGATGTCCGTAGCGGTCTGGTGGACGCCGAAGACGACCACGACCTCTATAGGCGCATGCGCATCACCGTCCGGGTGAATGACCACGAGGTACCACGCAACGTCGGCCTGCTGCTGTTCTCCAGCCAGCCGGAACGGTGGATTCGCGGCGCGAGCATCGAGGTGGTGCAGTTTGCCGGCGATCGGCCCGGCAATGTGCAAGAAGAGCGAACGTTTACCGGTCCATTGGTGGACCAGCTCGTAGATTGCCTGAAGTACCTCGAAAACCTGTCAACTCACCATCTCCGCAAGCAGCGTGACCACTACCGTGTGCGTGGCTGGGTGAGCTACCCGATGACGGCGTTGCGCGAAGCCGTGGTCAACGCCGTTTATCACCGCGGCTACGACCTCGATCAACCTGAACCGACCAAGATCTACCTCTATCCGGGGAGCGTTGAGGTCATCAGCTATCCTGGACCGGTCGCTGGCATCGAACGCCACCATCTCCTGCCCGATGCGAGGCCCGTTGCCGTCCCTGCGCGGAACCGCCGGATCGGTGAGTTCTTGAAGGAACTTGGACTGGCAGAAGGGCGGCTGTCCGGCATTCCCAAGATCTTCGATGCGATGCAGGCCAATGGCTCGCCCCCGCCTCGTTTCGAGTTCGACGAGACACGGACTTTCTTCCAGGCAACGCTGCCAGCCCATCCGGAGTATGCCGCGCTCTCAGCATTGCGGGATGCCGCGCACCTGCGAGCGGTTGGGGAAGAGGCGGAGGCCCTCCGTCGGATGGAAGCAGCTTGGGCAGCCGATGGAGCGTCCGCCACGCTCGCTACGGAGATGATTCGCACGTACGCTGCCGACGGCAATATCGAGAGTGCGGAGGCTGTGTACGAGACATTCGCCACGCAGGGGGTGCCCAACGCGGCACCTCACGTACGCAACACGTTGATCGACGCACTTATGGAGGCCGGCCGACAGGAGAAGGCACGCGCCATGCTGCGGCACCACCCACCGGAGGAAACCTTCGGACAAGATGCGATCGACGCAGCAATCCTCGCGCGGCGCGCTCGAGACTCGCGGCGCGCACACCGGTACTTCCTACAGGCCGGTGACGCCTTCGGACCCCCGGGCACTGCTCGAGTTCGCCCAGACCAAGCTCTGGCTGGCGGGGGCACTGCGTGCAGCTAACCGCCGACGGCTGTTGACGGAGGCTCGGCAACTGCTGGAACGCGTCCTGCAGATGGATGCGTCGCCGGCCCGCCACGCCTGGGCCTGGCGGGAACTCGCACGAACGCGTAACTGGCTGCGTCTGCCGCTACGCGAGGTGGAGGACGCCTACGCCAAGGCCATGGACCTCTTGCCTCACGAGTCGAGGTTCGCCGAGGAACTCGCGCAGATTCAAGCAGCGCGGGGCAGGAGATAGAGGTCGAACTCGGGTCACGGCACCCAACCGCCACGTTACGTGGCATAGGACCGTGCCTTGTGCGAAACCTCGGGGGACGGGCCCGTCCGCTATGGTCACGCGTATACGTCGGGCTCCTTCGGGGACTTGCCTGCCGTCAGCGCGGACTCGTTGGACGACGTCGGACGGCGGCCTTCGGATCCGCGAACGTGGAGTTTCCGGCGCCAGTTCCGACTCCGGCTCCCCGGAGACCCGCGATGCCCGGAGCACGCGGGGCTGGCTCGTATCGTAGGGCCGGGCGCGGTGCATCATGCAGCGGTTTTCCCAGACCGCCAGGTCCCCCACCGCCCAGGCGTGCAGGTACGTGCGCGGGGGCTGACAGGTCCTCGTCCATGAGCCGGTCGAGGAGCGCCAGCGATTCGTCGGGATCCATGCCTTCGATCCGGTAAGCGTGCCGGCCCGTGTAGATCAACTTCCTGCCGTTCTCGGGATGCGTCTTGATGACGGGCCGCAGCGGGGGCGCCCTTGTCGTGGAAGCCGTACATGTGATCCGTGATGTGCGCGAAGCCCGCCCAAGCCTGCGAGTGGTAGAGCGCGTGATAGGCCGAGCCCCTCCAGTCTCTCCCGCATGGCCGGGTCCAGCGCGTCGTACGCCGCGCGCATGTCCGCGAACTCCGTCCCGCCGCCTTCCGCCGGAACCACGAGGGCCATCAGACTGGCTCGCGGCCTCCCGGCACGCGGATCGCGCCAACTTGAGGGGAATATCGACGGGTTTGGGCCTGGGAGCGAAAACGCCAAGTCGCGATGTATACATCCTGATGCACCATGACCCGAACACAGATCTACCTGACCGAACGGCAGCGCGATCGCCTCGCGACGATCGCAAGAGCCGGTGGCAGGCCCCAAAGCGCGGTCATTCGCGAGGCCATCGACCGGTTCCTCGAGCAAGACCCGCGTGCGAGGCGCGAAGCGGTGGTCCGGGACGCGGCCGGAATCTGGCGCGGCCGGCCCGACACGCCGACCATGACCGCGTTACGCGACGCCTGGAACAGGGATTGAGCCTCGCTGGCACACGTTCTCGTAGATACCGACATCCTGGTCGACTATCTCCGGGGACACGATGGCGCCGTGCGTTTCGTGACCGACCACGTGGACGACCTGATCGTCTCGGCCGTGTCTGTCGCGGAGTTGTACGCGGGAGTGCGCGGTGACCCCGAGGGAGTCGAGTCGCTGGCGCTGGCGAGCTTCCTCGATGTCGTCCATGTCGAGCCGGTCACACGGCAGATCGCAAGAGCCGGCGGCCTGTACCGGCGCGACTACGGCCCCTCCCACGGCGTCGGACTGGCGGACGGCGTCATCGCAGCGACCGCCGTCGCGGTGGACGCCGTCCTCATGACCTTGAATGTCCGCCACTACCCGATGTTCGACGCGCTCGAGCCTGCCTACCGAAAGTGACCCGCACGCTCACGCGTATACGTCAGGCTCCTTCGGGGATTTGCCCGCCGTCAGCGCCGACTCGTTGGACGATGTCGGACGGAAGGCGTCCGCCCTCGGATCCGCGAAAGTCGGCGCCAGTTCCGACTCCGGCTCCCCGGCGACCCGCGACGCCCGGAGGACGCGGGGCTGGCTCGTATCGTAGGGTTGGGCGCGGTGCATCATGCAACGGTTGTCCCAGACCGCCAGGTCCCCCACCGTCCAGGCGTGCAGGTACGTGCGCGGCGGCTGGCAGGCGTCCTCCATGAGTCCGTCGAGCAGCGCCCGCGACTCGCCGGGATCATCCATGCCTTCGATCCGGTATGCGTGCCGGCCCGTGTAGATCGACTTCCTCCCCGTCTCGGGATGCGTCTTGATGACCGGCCGCAGCGGCGCACCCTTGTCGTGGAAGCCGTACATGTGATCCGTGTTGTGCGCGAAGCCGGCCCGGGCCTGCGAGTGGTAGAGCGAGTGATAGGCCGACAGCCCCTCGAGTTTCTGCTGCATGGCCGTGTCCAGCGCGTCGTACGCCGCGCGCATGTCCGCGAACTCGGTCCCGCCGCCCTCGCCGGGCACGACGAGGGCCATCAGCATCGACGCCTTCGCCGCGAGGGGCATGTAGGTGCTGTCCGTATGCCAGCCCTCATTGCCGCGAAGGAGCTTGAAGGACTCGTCGCCGGGCTGCGTGAGCTTGCCGTCGGCCTTGACGTTCCCGAAGTGCAGCGTCGCCCGGTCCTGCCCCGGATACAGCTTCTCGATGTCGCCGAAACGGCGGGCGAACGCCCCCTGGGCCTCCTCGTCGAGGTGCTGGTCCGGGAAAACCAGCACGCCGTGCGCGAGGAAGGCGCGGTAGACCTCCGCCCAGGTCGCGTCGTCGAGCGCCGCGAGGTCCACGTCGGTGACGACGGCGCCGGCGGCGTTCTCGTTGGTTTGAACGCTAATGGCCATGGGCAACCTCTCAAGGGCTCGCGCTGGCCCGACCCCGGAAGCCGGGAGCTTATCAGAGGCGGAGCGGCCCCGGCGTTCCGCCCCGTGGCCCAAGCCCATAGAATGCAACGGGACGCGGCCGGGAGTCCGTGCGATCGTGAAGAGGCAGCGAATGGCCGGGGCGCCGACACTCGCCACGTGTCCGGCGGTCCTGGTGGTTTGTCTCGCGGGTGCGTGTTCCCTGGTGCCTCCCTCACCGGATGCACACGAGCCTGTTGCCCCGTCCGACCCATTGGCGGTCGGAGCGCCGAGCGAGTTGCCCGAGCCGACCAGGTGGTGGGAGTCCTTCGAGGACCCGGCGCTGGACCGGGTCATGGAGGCGGCCATCGATTCGAACTTCGACCTCGCGGGAGCCGTCGCCCGTGTCGAGCAGGCCAGGGCCAGGGCGCGTATCGCGGTCGGCGCCCGGTTGCCGATGATCTCCGCCTCTCTCGGCGCCGATTCGTTCGACGTGCCGGCCAACGCGGGCCTGGGCGCGCAACTGGGGGAACTGGGCATCGACTCGGGCGTGTTCGACGCCTTCAACCTGACGCTTCCCGACCGGCTCGATCTCACGACTTACAGCCTGGGCGCAAACTTCGCCTACGAAGCCGACTTCTGGGGGCGCAAAAGCCACGCCGCAAGGGCCGCCGCGGCCGAGCACCTTGCCGCGGAAGCGGACTTCCACGCCGCCAGGATCGGCGTTCTGGCGGAGACCGTGCGTACCTACCTGGAGGTAGTGGACCTGCGCCGTCAACGGGACCTGACCGCCGACCTCGTGGGCATACTCGAGGAACAGGAGGTGCTGGCCGAGGTGCGCTACGAGCGCGGCCTGACCGAAATCGATCACCTCTACGAGGCGCGGCGCGCGGTCGTCGACGCGCAGACCCGGTTGCCGCGCATCACCGGCCGCCTGGCCGATGCCGAGGGGCGGCTTTGGGCGGTGCTCGGCGGCTACCGCGAAGATGTCGAGCAGGGGCTGCCCGATGCCCTGCCTGCCGTCGGCCCGGCTTCCGTCCCGAGCGACGTCCCGGCGAGCCTGCTGTTGCAGCGCCCCGATGTCGGGGCGGCGCGCGAACGGGTGCAGGCGGCGCGGTACCTCGTCGGCGCCCGGCGCGCCGAACTGTTGCCGTCGTTGTCCCTGTCGGGCTCCATCGGCGTGCTCAGCACGGACACCGGCGAGTGGTTCGACGCCGACCAGTGGTTCAGCAACCTCACCGTGAACCTGCTCGGACCGGTGTTCGAGGGCGGTCGCCGGCGCGGCAATGTCGCATTGGCCGAGGCGCGACTCGACGAAGCCGCCGCCGCCTTCGGGAGGGCCGTCGTGACCGCCACCAGCGAGGTGCGGGCGTCCTTGACGGGCCTCTCGAGCAGCGCAACGGTGGTCTCGCTGTTGGGCGCCGCCGCCGACGAAGCCGCGGCGGAAGCGACCCTGCAGGAGCAGCGCTACGTGTCCGGCGTGGGAGACTACGCGACCTTTCTCGCCGCCTCGCGCAACCATATCGTCTGGCAGTCCGCGCTCGCCGCGGGACGGCGTGACCTCGGCTACGCGCGGCTCGCGCTGCACCGGGCCCTGGGGGGCGCCTGGACGCCCGATGCCGACGTTCGCGCGACGCTTGACACACCATCCCTGCGAACGCCGACGCGGAGTCCCGCTTTCGATCACGGACCGAAGTTGGGCGGGATTGCGGAAGGTCCAGCGCCCAACTCGGGGGACGGCGACTAGCCCAAACGCATCCGCTCGACCCCCACGAGACGGTCGAACAGCAGGTAGAGGGCGAGCACACACACCAGCAGGATGCCTCCCAGGGCCGCTGCAAGGCCCCAGTTCAGGGACTGCTGCATGTGGTAGGCGATCATGTTGGAGATGAGCTGTCCCGTGCGCCCGCCGACCAGCGCCGGGGTGATGTAGTAGCCGATCGCGAGGATGAACACGAGCAGGCAGCCGGCCGCCACGCCGGGCAGCGTCCGCGGCCAGTAGACGCGCCGGAACGCGGCCGGGAAGGTCGCGCCCAGGGATGCGGCCGCGCGCATGTACTCCGGCGGGACCGTGCGCATCACCGAGTACAACGGCAGCACCATGAACGGCAGGAGGACGTGCGTCATCGCGACCATGGTGCCGGTCATGTTGTAGATCATGGCGAGGCGGCCGTCGTCGTCGAGCAGCCCGACCGCAACCAGGACATCGTTGACCACGCCCTCCGTCTGCAGCAGCACGATCCACGACGTGGTGCGCACGAGCAGCGACGTCCAGAAGGGGACGAGCACGAGGAGCAGCAGCAACGGAGCGCGCCCCGGCGGCGCCTGCGCGATCAGGTAGGCCACCGGATAGCCGAGGACGAGACACAGCGCCGTGACCGCGAGGCTCACCACCAGCGTGCGTCCCAGGAGGGGCACGTAGATCCGCAGGTCCTCCGGCTGGACGACGATCGACCCGGTCGGCGCTTCGTCCAGGTCCAGGGCGTGGAGGTAGTGGCGACCCGTGAAACGTTCTCCGGCGCGTTGGATCGCGCGCCAGGTGCCGACTTCGGTCCACGCGTCGTCAATCCCGACCATGGCGTCCCGCCAGGGCGACGTCGGGGCGCCCGATGGAGCCTCCAGCGGCGGCGCCGCGCTACGCAGCCGCCGGGCGGTGCGCGTCAGGACGCTCCGCAGTCCGCCCTCGACGCGGTTCACGCGCGTCGCGACCCGCCCGAGCGTCCGGGCCTCCCGCGCCGCGAGCAGTTCCTGTCCGAGCGCCCGGAAGACCGCCTCCCCCGGGACCGCCGCACCGTCCCACTCTCCGAGCAGCCGCACCGTCTCGGGCAGGGCGTCCGCGACGACGGGCATGTGGACGCTGCGGGTCAGCATCGCCCCGAGGGGGGCGACGAACGTGACCCCGATGAAGGCCGCGAGCGGCAACACGAGCGACCAGGCGCGCAGGCCCCTCGGCAGCGACACCCCTCTCTTGCGAGGGGGCCGTGCGGTCGCGACGAGGTCAGCCACGCTGCCCGCGCTCCGTGAACGGCGCCCCCATCAACGCGCGAGCCATGCCGTGAAGCGCTCGTTCATGTCGTCGGCATGATCGCTCCACCACTCCCAATCGTTGTGGAGCGCCCCCTCGACGTTCTCCGGGCTGGTCGGCAGGTGCGGGCGCATGTCGACGCCGGTTTCCCGATGCGTGGAGACGAACTGCGCGGCCGACCTGCGCACCGGACCGTAGGAGATGTACTGGCTGATCGCGGCCTCCACCTGGGGTCGGCTCGCGAAACGCACGAGTTCGAGGGCCGCCTCGAGCCGCTCGGTGCCGGCCACGATCCCGAGCATCCCCGAGTCCAGCACCTGGCCGTCCCACAGGATCTCGAGGGGCTGGTTCTCCAGCACCTGCGCGTTGAAGATGCGTCCGTTGTACGCCGTGCTCATGGCCACCTCGCGATCCGCGAGCATCTGCGGTGGCTGCGCACCCGCTTCCCACCAGACGATGGAGTCCTTGATGCTGTCGAGCTTCCGGAACGCCCGCGTCACGCCTTCCTTGGTCGCGAGGGTCTCGTAGACCTCGGCAACCGGCACGCCGTCGGCGAGCAGGGCGAACTCCAGATTGACGAGCGGGCTCCTGCGCATGCCGCGGCGACCCGGGAACCGGTCGAGGTCGAAGAAGTCGGCGATCACCTGCGGTCTCGCCCCCGAAAGAACCTCGGTGTTGTACGCGACCGCGGTTGAGTAGTAGAGCATCCCGCCGCCGCATTCCGTCACCGCGTCGGGCGGGAAGTCGTCCACGGGGGGCGTGCCGTCCGTCGCCGGCGGCAGCTCCCCGACGTCGACGAGTTCCAGGAGTCCCTCGTCGCACGCGCGCACGGCGTCCGCCCGCTCGAGGTCCACGACGTCCCAGTAGACGTTGCCGGTCTCGACCTGGGCGCGGATCTGGGCGAGGCCGCCGTTGTACACCTCGACCGCGACCTCGATGCCGGTCTCGGCCGTGAACGGCTCGAGCACCGCCTTGCGGCTCGCCTGCTCGTAGGACCCGCCCCAGGACACCACCGTCAGGGTCTCCGCCCCGGCGGCGAGGCACCACGCCGCGAGCGCTCCCGCCGCGCCCAGTAGTCGAAACACCTGCATCACGTTCCTCCCTCGTCCTCGTCCGGTGGCAGGGCGCGGCAGTCCAGCGGCGTCCAGCCGATGCGTATGCGGTCGTCCTCGAGCACGCCGCCATGGCCCGCGCGGTTGGGGATCTTCACCACGAAGTTCGAACTCCCGCAGACGGCCACGCGTACGCGCAGGTGGTCGCCAAGGAAGGCGATGTCGTCCACGTGCGCTTCGAACTCGTTGCTGTACAGGCCCGGCTCCGCGGCCAGCGCCACCCGCTCCGGGCGGATCGCCAGGGTTACCGCATCGCCCACGTCCCGGGGCGCGACCAGGAACGCCTGTACGATGCCGTGCCCCGTGTCCACGACGCACACGTCGCCCCTCGCCGCCACGATACGGCCCCGCAACAGGTTGTTGTCCCCGATGAAGGTCGCGACGAAACCCCGTTCCGGCTCCTCGTAGAGCACCTCGGGGGGTGCTATCTGCTGGACCCTGCCCCGATTGAACACGGCGACGCGGTCCGACATCGCCATGGCTTCCTGCTGGTCGTGGGTGACATACACAACGGTCACGCCGAGCGTCCGTTGGATGCGCCGGATCTCGTACTGCATCTCTTCGCGGAGACGGCGGTCGAGGGCGCCCAGCGGCTCGTCCATCAGGACGAGATTCGGCTCGAACACCAGCGCCCGCGCGATGGCGACGCGCTGCTGCTGGCCGCCGGACAGTTCGCCGGGCTTGCGGTCCTCGAATCCCGTGAGCCGGACCAGCTCGAGCGCGCGCCGCACGCGTCGGGCCGCGCTGGCGCGATCGATGCGCCGCACCTCGAGCGGGAAGGCCAGGTTCCCGCCCACGGTCATGTGGGGGAAGAGCGCGTAGTTCTGGAACACCATGCCGATGTTGCGCCGCCGTGGCGGGACGTCGTCCACGCGCTGCCCCGCGATGCGGATACGGCCGGCGGTCGGCGCCTCGAACCCCGCAAGCATCATCAGGCAGGTGGTCTTGCCCGACCCCGAGGGCCCCAGCAGCGTCAGGAACTCCCCCTCGTAGACGGTCAGTTCCAGGTCCCGGACGACCTCGGTCACGCCGTCGTAGGTCTTGCCGACGCCGAGGAACTCGACGTGGGGAGTCTCCGACTCCTGTTTGCCTTCGCCCGGCATTCCGGCGAGGGTCTCGCGCGCGTCCTTCAAGAGTCCCTCCTCAGGCCGGCCGGCCGGACCGACGGCGCAGCCACTCCACCGTACCCATCAGGAACAGCGCGAACAGGATCAGCAGGGTCGCGACCGCCAGGATCGCCGGACTGATCTCCTCGCGCACGCCCGACCACATCTGCCGCGGAATCGTGCGCTGCTCCACACCTCCCATGAACAGGACGGTCACCACCTCGTCGAAGGACGTGGCGAAGGCGAACAGCGCGCCCGAGACGACGCCGGGGAGGATGAGCGGCAGCTGGACGCGCCGGAAGCCGACCCACGGACCGGCGCCGAGTCCCGCCGCGGCCCGCATCAGGTTGGTGTCGAAGCCCGACAGCGTCGCCGTCACCGTGATGACCACGAACGGCGTGCCGAGGGCCGCGTGCGCCAGTATCAGACCCACATGCGTCTGCGCGAGGCCGAGGCTCGTGTAGAAGAAGAACATCCCGGCGGCGGACACGATCACGGGAGTGACCATCGGTGAGATGAGCAGTCCCATCGCCAGCCTTCGCCCCGGCATGCGGGGGTCGGCAAGGCCGAGGGCCGCGACCACACCGAGGGTCGTCGCCAGCACGGTCGCACCCGCCCCGATCACGATGCTGTTGACAACGGCCTGCAGCCACTGTTCGTCCCCCGCCACCGCCTGGTACCAGCGCAGCGACCAGGCCTCCGGATCGAGCCGCAGCATGCCCTCGGTGAAGGTGAAGTAAGGCTCGGCGTTGAAGCTGAGCGGCACGATCACCAGGATCGGCGCGACGAGGAAGACGAAGACGGCCGCGCAGAAGGCGCGGTGCAAGGTGCTCCCCACGCCGAATCGCTAGGAGCCGACTGCCCGCCGAGGGCGGTTCTCGGCGGGCGTTTCCCGCTCGCCCGGATGGAACTGCCCGCAAGAGCGGCGAAAGACCATGATCTCTCCGTCCAGCCGGTTCGTTATCGGGCGGGGCGTGTAGCGCCTGTTGCTCAAGATCGGCGAATCCTGGCGAACGTCCCGGCCTGCCCCTTCAGGAGAAACCGCGTGTGGAGGCGCGTTCGCAGTCCGGTCGCCGGGTCACTGCTACTCAATGGCTCGCAAATCTCTCAAGGATGCGTCCCGCCGCGCATTGTATCGAAATTCCCGCAACGGCCGTCCCCGGGGACGGTCCCGCGTCGCGACACACACGGCGGGAACGGTGGACGGACGATACCCGGAGTAGTACGGTGGCCCGCACGCGCGGGGGAGCGCCACGCGACGCGCGCACGCGCCCTCATAGCGCAACACGTCGGGTAAGGGGCGGGGTAAGGGAAAGTGCCGCGACGGAACCTGAAAAGCGCCGGACTGAAGGTGACGCTGCCGCGACTCAAGGTGCTCGAAGTGCTCGAGAACGCGGAGCCCCACCACCTGAGCGCGGAGGATGTCTACAAGCGTCTCATCCAGACCGACGAGTCCGTCGGACTCGCGACGGTGTACCGCGTGCTGACCCAGTTCGAGAGCGCCGGGATCGTCGACCGCCATAACTTCGATGACGGGCACGCGGTCTACGAACTCGCCGGCGATGACCACCACGACCACATGGTCGACGTGGATACCGGGACCGTGACCGAGTTCGTCAACGAGCGCATCGAGGCCCTGCAGAGGGAGGTCGTGAAGGAGCACGGCTACGAACTCGTGGACCACGAACTCGTGCTCTACGTGCGCAAGCCGCCCGACTAGCAGGCCGTCATACGCGGACCTGCGACGCGGGTCCAGGTAGCGTCCGCCAGGGCCCTGCCCTCGGTGGCGTCGGCGGGCGCCATCTCTACGTTCCGCTGGACAACGGCAGGGCAGCGACCTCGACTCTCCCGGCGGCCCCGAAGAGTTGCGCGGCGTCGCCGTCGACGGCGCCCTCGGGAGCGAGCGACGGCCACATCCCGCCCAACCCCACGATGACGTCCTGAAGCTGCCCGGCTACCGCCGTGGCGGCCGGGGTCGCGCCGAATGCCCCCGACCGCGACCACATGTCCGCAACCTGGGTGAAGCCCCATGCGTCCTGATACTCGTGCAGGTTGTCGATCGCGCCGTCGACCACCCCGATCTGGTACTCGACGCCCGCCGTGCGCAGGAGGTGCTCGATCACCTTCGCCATGACTGCCGGATCGCCGGTTGCCGCCGACTGTTCGCAGCGCGCGATCTCCGTCGTGAGGGCCTCGTAGACCGCTGTCACCTCCGCCGCCTCCACACGGTCGGTCACCGCCCGCGTCAGCGCTGTCAGGCCTTCGCCGAAACCGTCGCAACCGCGCGCTGCAAAAGCGGGGACAACCGCCGCGTAGATCTCTTCCCGGGGATGTTTCATGTGGGTCGCCGAAAGTGCCGGCAGGTCCTGCTGGTACAAGGCGTAGCCGACCGCGAGATGGCCGCGAATGAGTCCGAGCTGGGTCAGGTAGGCAACGTCGTTGGTCGCGAAGTCGGCTGCGGCGGTCACGCCGCCTTCGCCTTCGCCGCCTTCGCCCTCGCCGCCTTCGCCCTCGCCGCCTTCGCCCTCGCCGCCGAGGAGGGGCTGGGTGAGCGTGCTGTCACCCTCCTCACCATCCGCCGGCGTACCGTCTTCCGGGCTGCACCCGGCAAGCTGGCTGGTCACCAGCCAGGTCGCGGCGCCCAGCGCCGTTACGGTCCTCCACTGGAAGCCGCCCTTCGGGCCGGTCGATATACTGTCACTCATGATGGTCTGCCTGGAAAACGTGTTGAGTCACGCCCATGTGGACGCCTTTGTCAAGGTGCTCGCCGACGCGACGCTCTTCGAGTCGGGCGAGCGCACGGCGGGGCGCGCGGCAAGGCGGCGGAAAAGCAATCTGCAGGGCGTTTCGGACCGACCGGAGGTACAGCGCATTCTCGCGACCGTGCGCAAGGCACTCGGCCGCCACGCGCTGTTCCAGCGTTTCGCGATACCCGCGCGCCTGGGCCGCATGCTGGTGAGCCGTTTCGACGCCGAGATGACCTACGGAGCGCACTTCGACGACGCCTTCATCGACGGCGTGCGCACAGACGTGTCCTTCACGCTGTTCCTCTCCGCCCCGGAGAGCTACCGCGGAGGCGAACTGGAGCTCTTCTCCCCCATGGGCTCGCAGGCGCTCAAGCTGCCCGCCGGCTGTGCCCTGGTCTATCCGAGCGATCAACCGCATGCGGTGCGGCCCGTGGAGGACGGCGTTCGGCTGGCCGTGGTCGGCTGGGTCCAGAGCCGCGTGCGCTCGCCCCCCCACCGCGACCTCCTGTTCGACCTTGCCCAGGCGACCGATCGCGTGCGGGACGCCGACGCAAGCCTCGACGACGCCGTGACGGAACTCAAACGCGTTCGGAACAACCTCCTCCGGCTCTGGTCCGACTGACGCCGGCCGACCGGGCTCGTCGCGTCCAAGGCGTACGAGGCTCGGCGACGTGCGGCGCGGCGCGCGGCGATGGGCGGTCAGCGCCAACCGGCCCGGTCGTACGTGCGCACAGCCTCGCCCTGATTCGCGCCGAGCAGCGCGGCATTGATCCGGTCTTCACGAAACGTGCCGAGCTCGCTGATCACCCCCGATGCCTCGCCGACCACGGGGTACTCGTTGTTGCCCTCCGCGAAGAGCCGCTGGGCGAAATCGCCGGCGAGGTATTCCAGGAAGCGTACGGCGTTGTCGCGGTTCGGCGCATGCCGCGTCACGCCGGCGCCGCTAATGTTCACATGGCTGCCGCGGTCGTCCTGGTTCGGGAACACTACCGTGAGCGCGGCCGCAGTGCGACGGTCCTCCTCGCGGCTGCTGCCGAGCCAGCGGCCAAGGTAGTAGGTGTTGGCAATGGTCAGCGCGCATTCGCCAGAGGCGACGGCGGCGAGATTGCTCGTGTCGTTGCCCTGGGGCGGGCGCGCGAAGTTGGCCACCACGCCCTCCGCCCACGTCTGCGCGGCCGGCGCCCCGAGGGCGTCTATCAACGAGGACATCAGCGAGAGGTTGTAGATGTTGGAGGACGGACGCATGCAGACCGTGCCCCGCAGCTCCTCGTCGGCCAGGTCTTCGTAGCGCGAGACGGGTGCGGGCAGCGGGCGGCCCCTGGCGTGGACGATGACGCGCGCACGCTTGGAGAGGCCGAACCACAGACCCCCCGGATGGCGGAGATGCTCGGGGATCCGCTCCTCGAGCACGGCGGACTCCACGGGCTGGAACAACCCCCGCTGCTCGGCGCGCCAGAGCCGGCCGGCATCGACGGTGATCAGCATGTCCGCCGGCGTGTACTCCCCCTCGTTGGCGATACGCTCGATCAGCGCGTCGCTACCCCCTTCGATCAGGTTGACCGTAACGCCCGTGCGTTCCGTGAACGTCTCATAGAGCGCGAGATCCGTGTCGTAGTGCCTGGCGGAGTAGATGTTGAGGTCCTCCGCGACGACCGGCGACGTGGTCAGCACGCAGGCAAGGAAGAGGCCGAGCGGAACGACGCGCCGGCGCGGGGCAATGTCTGTCACGGTAAAGGTCTACTCCGTAGGTGGTTGGGAACACTCAGAGCAAAACGCAATGAGAATCATTATCAAGCGGAACCATGCCGATGGTAGACGAGGACGCGCGTCGAATCAAAAGCGACGGCCACCGCGGCGCCAACCGAAAAATCCGGTTCCCCCGGCCCCAGCGCACGCAGCCGTTCGCCGCCGGCCTCCAGGGTTACCACGTGCCGGTCCCCGAGAAACCGCACGTCCACGACCCGCGCGCCGCCCGCGTCACTCGCATCCAGGCGTACGGACCCCGCCCTGGCGATCACCGCGTAGGGGGCGTTTTCCTCCACGTCCACTCCGGGCGACTCGATCCGGCCGAATGGAGTCTCCACGGCGCCGGCGACCCCTCGCCCCGCGATGGCGCCCGTGTCGCTGAAGAGTTCGGCGACGAAGCGGTCGGCCGGTGCCCGCCAGACGGCCGCGGGCGTATCGTCCTGCACGATCGTACCGGCGTCGATGACGGCGATGCGATCGCCCAGCTCCATGGCTTCCTCCGCATCGTGCGTGACCACGATGCTGGGTACGCCGCTGGCGCGCAGGGCCAGGCGGGCATCCTCGCGCAGGCGGCGGCGCAGGGTCGAGTCGGCACTGGCGAAGGGCTCGTCGAGCAGCATGACGGCGGGCCTCGGCGCCAGCGCCCGTGCGAGTGCCACGCGCTGCTGCTCGCCGCCGGACAGCGTGTGCGGATAGCGTCCCGCATGCGCCTCGAGTCCCACCCGCCGCAATTGGGCCTGCACACGCTCGCGGCGCTGGTCGGGGCTCCGTTCCCGCAGGCCGAAGGCCACGTTGTCGGCGACAGAAAGATGTGGAAAGAGCACGTGATCCTGGAACACGAAACCGCAACGGCGCTCTTCCGGCGGCGGCTCCCGCCCGGGGCTCGCGAGCTCCGCTCCGTCGAAACGAACAGTACCGTGCTGCAAGGGTTCGAGACCGGCCACGATGCGCAGCAAGGTGCTCTTGCCGCTGCCGGAGGCGCCGAGCAGGCAGACGATCTCTCCGGCCCGTACCGCGAGGTTGACGTCCTCCAGGACGCGCATGGCGCCGTACCTGTGACTGATGTGCTCCAGGGACAGTCCTGCTCCCGGGGGCGCGCCGGGGTCGGCGGGCCTTTCGCCAGTGCGCTGTGTCACAAATACCTTCGCGTTTGCGCTGCGCCTTTTCGCCGCTGGCGGCGTTGCGCCTCCTCACGTGGGGCCTGCCACTGTTCGTCGGACGCGCCTTGCCAGCGACAAAAATGCGCTACCGCAAACACAAAGTTATTCGTGACACAGCACACTAGAATGCCGCCTCATGTCCGATCACGCGCCAGCCACGGCCCGGGCCGGGCCGCGCATGCCACGCGCGCCTTCGGTGTGGTCCCTGGGCACCGTAGCGATCGCGCTGCCCGTCGCGGTGCCGATCGCCGCGATTCTCCTCGCCTTCGTGGCGCCCGCTTCGGGGGTGTGGGCCCACCTGCGCGAAACCGTGCTCGCCGAGTACGTCTTCAATACGTTGGCTCTCATTGCCTGGGTCGCGACGGTGGCGCTGCTCGTCGGCGCGAGCTGTGCATGGCTGGTCGCCACGCGGGACTTCCCCGGGCGCCAAGTGTTCGCGTGGAGCCTGATTCTACCGTTTGCCGCTCCCGCCTACGTGGTGGCCTACGCCTACGCGGACCTGCTCGCCTTCGCGGGGCCGCTGCAGACGTGGTTGCGGGAGAGCGGCGTCCTTGCGGGCGGACTGCCGGCGATCCGCTCGCTCCCCGGCGCCGGCCTGGTACTCGGCTTCACCCTCTATCCGTACGTCTACCTGCTGGCGCACAACGCGTTCGCGCAGCAGGCGGGCCCGCTCACCGAAGCCGCCCGAACGCTCGGCGCGACGCCCGGGCGCGCCTTTTTCACCGTGGCCCTGCCACACGCCCGCCCCGCCATCGCGGGCGGCCTCGCGCTCGCGCTCATGGAGGCCGCGGCGGACTTCGGCGTAGTCGATTTCTTCGGCGTGCCGACGCTCACCAACGGCATCTTCCGCACCTGGTACGCCCAGGGAGAGTACTCGGCCGCCATGCAACTGGCCGGCTGGCTGTTCCTCATCGTCGCGGTGCTGGTAGTGCTGGAGCAACTGGCACGCCGCGGCCTGCACGCCAATCCGGTCGGGAGAAACGCACCTCCCGCGCGCGTCCGGCTGACCGGCTGGCGCGCCGCGTTCGCCGTCGTGGTCTGTGCCTCCCCCGTGACGCTCGGTTTGCTGCTGCCGGGGGCGGTGCTGGTCCACAACGCCGCGGTCGCCGGCGATCCGACCTTCGGCGCGCCGTTCGTCGGCTACGTCACCAATAGCGTCACGGTGGCCTCGCTGGCGGCCCTGCTCGCCGCGCTGGCCGCCCTGTGGTTGAACTACGCCGCGCGGTTGGAAGGTAGCTCCCGGCTCCTGCGCGCCGGCGTCCGAACCGCGACTTTGGGCTACGCGCTACCGGGAATGGTCCTCGCCGTCGGGTTGATCGGGCCTCTCACTGCCGTCGACCGGGCGCTCGCGGGGTGGCTGCGGGATGTCTTCGACATCGACGCCGGCCTCCTGCTTACCGGAACGAGCGCCGCGCTCGTTTTCGTCTATCTCGCGCGCTTCCTCACCGTGGCGTTCAACAGTCTCGAAGGGGGCATGGCGCGCATCCATCCCAACTACGACGGCGCGGCGCGCAGCCTGGGCGCCGGCCCGGGACGACTGCTCGCACGCATCCACGTGCCCATCCTGACGCCGGCCCTCCTGACGGCGATGCTCCTGGTGTTCGTGGACGTGATCAAGGAGTTGCCGGCAACGCTGATTCTCCGGCCCTTCAACTTCGAGACGCTGGCCACACGCGCCTATCGCCTCGCTTCCGACGAGCGGATTGCGGAGGCGTCGACGGCGTCGCTCCTGATCGTGGCGGTCGGCCTGGCGCCCACTGTGCTCCTGGCACTGCAGAACTTCGGCGCGAGGCGCGCGCAGGGCCTCAACCCTTGAAACCAGAGGCTCGGAAGAGGTCGAGTACCGGGTCCGTCAGGAAGCCGCGGCCGGCGGCGAGCCGGGGGATGTTGAACGCCCCTCCCGCGTTCACCTCGATGATCGACGGTCCCTCCGCCAGGATCGCCAGCGAGTGGTAACGCACCTGGGGTGAAGATGCTTGAGCATTCCCGCCCGGACACGCACATCGCGATCCCGCGCCGACTCGCCCCGCCGGCGCGCCGTCACGGGAGGTGAATCCGAGCCTCGCTGTTCCGGAGCGGGCGCGGCGACTTCTCCGGGGGCCGCGGACGATACCATCGGAGCCGCTCACACGTTGAAGCGAAAGCGCATGACGTCGCCGTCCCCGACGACGTAGTCGCGGCCCTCCAGCCGCCACCGGCCCGCCTCCCGCGCGCCCTGCTCGCCACCGTACGCCACGAAGTCCTCGAAGGCGACCACCTCGGCGCGGATGAAGCCGCGTTCGAAGTCGGTGTGGATGACGCCCGCCGCCTCGAGCGCCGTCGCGCCCCGGCGCACGGTCCACGCCCGGGTCTCCTTCGGTCCGACCGTGAAGAAGTCGTGCAACCCCAGCAACCGGTGGCCGGCGCGGATGACCCGATCCAGGCACGGTTCGTCGAGACCGAGCGCGGCGAGGAACTCCTCGCGCTCGTCGGCGGCCAGTTCCGCAAGTTCAGCCTCGATGCGGTTGCAGACGGCCACGACCTCGGCGCCCTCGGCCCGGGCAGCCGCGCGCACCGCGTCGAGCATCGGATTGTCCTCCAGGCCGTCCTCCCCCACGTTCGCGACGTACATCACGGGTTTCGCGGTCAACAGGTGCAGGTCCCGGAGGGCTTCCCGCTCGTTCGTTTCCAGCCCCAGGGCCCGTACGGCGACACCAGCACTCAGGCCCGCCTCCACGCGCCCGAGCAACTCGACCCTGGCGCGCGCGTCCGTATCGCCGACACCCGCCAACCGACGCACCCGGTCGATGCCCCGCTCCACGGTCTCGATATCCGCCAGCGCCAGCTCGGTCTCGACGACCGCGATGTCGTCCCGCGGCGAGACCGCCCCCGAGACGTGCACCACGTTGTCGTCCTCGAAACACCGGACGACGTGCGCGACGGCGTGCATTTCGCGGACGTGGGCGAGGAACCGGTTGCCGAGTCCCTCACCGGCCGCCGCGCCCCGCACGAGCCCCGCGATGTCGACGAACTCGACGGTCGACGGCACGGCCCGGGGCATCTCCGCCAGTGCCGCGATCTTCCCAAGCCGCGTGTCCGGCACCGGGACGACCCCGGTGTTCGGTTCGATGGTGCAGAAGGGGAAGTTCCCCGCATCCACCGCCGCATTCGTGAGCGCGTTGAACAGCGTCGACTTGCCCACGTTCGGCAGGCCAACGATCCCGCAGCGGAATCCCATTCAATCCGGCTCGTCGTCCGGGTCCGGACCCGGCGCATGCAGGCGGTTCATCGCCGCTTGCCACTCGCCGTCGAGCACCAGCCCGAGCAGCTCGTCGTCCATCGCCCCGCTCTGGCGGACCAGCGCCCGGCTCGCCTCCGGCAGGCGCGAACCGGTGAGAAATCCGACCATTCGGGAGCGCCCGGGATGGCCGACGCCGATGCGCAGGCGCACGAAGTCATGGCGGTTGCCGAGCCCGGCCGCCACGCTGGCGATCCCGTTGTGGGTCGCCCGGCGGCCACCCACCTTGAGTCGCGTCACCCCGAGCGGGAAATCCACTTCGTCGTGCGCGACCAGGATCTCCGGCGGCGCGACGCGATAGTAGTGGGCGAGCGGACCCACGGACTCTCCGGACAGGTTCATGAACGTCGAGGGTACGAGCAGCAGGACTTCTCGCCCCAGCAGGTTTCCCCGGCCCACGAACCCTTTGAACCGCGCCCGTTCCACCAGCGCCACCCCAGAACGTTCCGCGAGGTCCCGTACCCACTGGGCCCCCACGTTGTGAGGCGTGTCGCGATAGCGGCGCCCCGGATTGCCGAGCCCCGCGATCAGCCGGATCGCAGCCATGCGTCGGCAGCTCCCCCGACGCGGCTATCCTTCTGCGGACTCGTCGGCCTCGTCCTCCGCCCCTGACGTGTCGGCATCCGATTCGTCCGCCGCTTCGTCGCCGACGCCCTCCGCGCCCTCGGCGAAATCCTCTTCTTCGTCGAGGAGCCCGCCACGCGGGATCTGCACGCTCACCACCGCGGCATCGCGGTCCGCTCCGTGGGCCAGCGCGACGATCGTGACGCCATCCGGCACGGAGAGTTCGGACAGGTGGACGGAATGCCCCACGTCAAGATGTTCGAGGTCGATCTCGATGTGCTCCGGCAAGTCCCCGGGCAGGCACGACACCTCCACTTCGATCATGTTGCGGGTGATCGTCCCGCCCCCAGTGCGGACGCCAAGGCACTTGTCCTCGTTCACGAAGCGCAGCGGCACCGCGATCTGGATGGGCCTGTCCGCCTGGATGCGCAGCAGGTCGACGTGCAGCACGCGGTCCGTGGCCGGATGACGCTGCAGTTCCCGGAGCACCGCCTGGCATTGCTCCCCGTTCAACGCGATGTCGAGCACCTGCGAGAAGAACGCTTCCTGCTGCATGGCCCGCGCCAGCGTGCGATACGACAGGGCGATGGGCGCCGGCGCGTCCGCGCCCCCGTACAGGATGCCGGGCACCATGCCCGCTTCGCGGCGCAGGCGTCGGCTCGCACCGGTGCCTGTGCCGGCGCGCGGCTCGACCTCGAGGACGATCTGTTCTGCCATCTGGTGTCTCCGCTCCTGCCCGCCGGGAGTCTCCGCCGGGATCAATGGAACATTTCGCTGATCGATTCTTCCTTGCTGACCCGCCGGATCGACTCGGCGAGCAGCCCGTCGAGGCTCAACTGGCGAATCTTCCGGCACGCCCGCGCCGTGCGGCCCAGCGGGATCGTATCGGTCACCACAATCTCGTCGATGTCCGATTCGTCGATCCGTTCGACCGCCCCACCCGAGAGGACGGGGTGTGTGATGTAGGCCACGACCTGCACGGCGCCGGCGTCCTTCAGCGCCCGGGACGCCGTGCACAGCGTCCCCGCCGTGTCCACGATGTCGTCCACCAGCACGGCCGTGCGCCCTTCGACATCGCCAATGACGTGCATCACCTCGGCGTGGTTGGCCCGTGCGCGGCGCTTGTCGATGATCGCGAGGTCGAGGTCGTTGAGCTGCTTGGCGATCGCCCGCGCGCGCACGACGCCGCCGACGTCGGGGGAAACGACGATCGGGCGCTCATAGCCGAGCCGCTCCACCTCCTCCACGAGCACGGGAGAGCCGTACACGTTGTCCACCGGGATCTTGAAGAAGCCCTGTATCTGGTCGGCGTGCAGGTCCACCGTCAGCAGCCGGTCGATGCCGACGCCGCCGATCATGTCCGCGATCACCTTCGCGCTGATGGCCACCCGGGCGGAACGCGGCCGCCGGTCCTGGCGCGCATAGCCCAAATACGGGACCACGGCCGTGATGCGATAAGCGGACGCCCGCCGCAGGGCGTCCGCCATGATGAACAGCTCCATCAGGTTGTCGTTCGTCGGTGCGCAGGTGGACTGGATGACGAAGACGTCCTTGCCCCGGACGTTCTCGTCGACCTCCACGCTGACTTCGCCGTCGCTGAAACGCCCCACGGTCGCGCGGCCCAGCGGGAGGCCGAGTTCGCAGACGACGCGCCGGGCGAGATTCCGGTTGGAACTGCCCGTGAAGACGATCAAGTCCGACATGGTTCCTGAAGGAAAAACGCGATGTTCGACAATTGGCGGCGATCCGCCGTGGATGGCTGGGGTGGCAGGATTCGAACCTGCGAATGCTGGGATCAAAACCCAGTGCCTTACCGCTTGGCCACACCCCATTCCCTGGCAAATGGCTCTGGCAGTGGCCCTGCCGGAAGGCCGCGTATTGTCTCGTTGGCGTCGAAGGGTGTCAATTCTGCCCCGCCAGATGGCGCGCAGGCCCCGGGGCGAAACGCCACTCACGGCAGAGAACCGTCACCTTGCGCGCTCCCCGCGACGCGACCAGCCGCCCGGGAACACGGCGGCCCGCGATGTCCCGGAAGCCCGACAGCGCCACGTGCCAGCCCAGTTGCGCAAATGCGCCCTCGCCCAGCGACTCGACCGGCCAGTCCGGCGCGGGCCGCCCCAGGATCCAGTTCGACAGCAACTCCACCGGGGCCGCCAGACCGAACTCCCGGCGCACCAGCGACCGCGCGGCCTCGCCGTCCAGGCGTGCGCCGTCGGCGGTATGTACCGTCAACGCCGTCCCTTCGCCCACCACCCGCGTGCGGCCCTGGCCAAGCGGCCCCCAGAGATCGATCTCGACATTGTCGGCGTATTGCCGCCAGACATAGTTCGCGGTGACCGCGCCCTCTTCGGCGGCCAGGGCGATCCGCCCCGCCAGGCGGAACTCGAGGCCGGCTTCGGGTAGTGTCGACCGGGACACGCAGCCGCCGACGGCGAGGCCCACCGCGCAGGCCACGAGCAACACGGAGACGACCCCGCCCAAGGCTACGGGGGATCGCGGAAATGCGGGCGATGGAGGGGCAAACACGTCGGGCGTCACACAACGTTCTGATATTATCGCGCTCCATCGCCCGCCGGGCGACACCATCTTTCCAGTCCATGCCCTTACTGGCTTACGGCGTCAGTTTCCGCACGGCCGCCATCGACATCCGGGAACGTCTGGCATTCTCGCCAGACGAGTTGGGCGAAGCCCTCGCGGGGCTGCGGCGGGATCTCGACTGCGTGTCCGAAGCGGCGATCCTCTCGACCTGCAACCGGACCGAAATCTACTGTGCCCTGGAAGCACGCGACGAGGCGCCGGTGGCGGATTGGCTCGCGGGCCACCGCGCGATCGGCAAGCGGGATCTCGAGGACACGGCGTACGTGCTGTGGGAGGAGGACGCCGCGCGCCACCTGATGCGGGTGGCGTCCGGCCTCGACTCCCAGGTGCTGGGCGAACCGCAGATCATGGGCCAGGTGAAGGCCGCGTACGAGGTCGCCCGCGGGACCGGCACGCTGGGACCCGAACTGAATCTCCTCTCCCAGGGCGCGCTGTACGCCGCCAAGCGCGTGCGTACCGATACCGGCATCGGCCGGAACCCCGTCTCCATCGCCTACGTCGCGGTCACCATGGCCCGGCAGGTGATCGACCTGGGCGCCGCGAAATGCCTCCTGATCGGCGCCGGAGAGACCATCGAGCTCGTTGCCCGTCACCTCGCGAGCGCCGGCGTCCGCGAGATCGGGATCGCCAACCGGACATTGGCGCGGGCGGACCAACTGGCCCGGGGGATCGGCGCCCGTGCCATGGGCCTCGGGGACATTCCGCGACGGCTACGGGACTACGACCTGGTGATCAGTTCGACGGACGCCGCCGAGCATATCGTCAGCGCATCGATGGTGGAACGCGCCATGCTCGGGCGCACGCGAGAGCCTTCAGCCGGGGAGCGCGAGGGGCTTGCCCCTCGCAAGAAAGAGCCTTCAGCCGGGGAGCGCGAGGGGCTTGCCCCTCGCAAGAAAGAGCCTTCAGCCGGGGAGCGCGAGGGGCTTGCCCCTCGCAAGAGACCGCTGTTCCTGGTGGACATCGCCGTGCCCCGGGACATCGAGCCCGCGGCGGGGGACATCGACGGGGTCTTCCTGCACTCCGTCGACGACCTCGCCCTGATCGTCGAGGAGAACGCCGCCGCCCGCCGTCACGCCGCGTTGCAGGCGGAAACCCTCATCGACAAGGGAGTCGCGCACTATGAGCGGGCGCGCGTGCTGCGGGACAACCGGGATCTCGTGCAGCAGTTTCGGCGACGCGCCGACGGAATTCGCCAGGAAGCCCTGGAACGCGCAAGGCAGCGGCTCGACCTCGGCCAGGACTCGGCGGACGTGATGGAGCGCCTGGCCCACGAGTTGACCAACAAGCTCATACACGACCCCACCGTCGCCATCCGTGACGCGAGCGTCGACCAGCGCGCGGAATTCCTCGAATCGCTGCGGGCGCTCTACGGACTGGAGTAACCGGTGCTGCCCGCCTCGGTGCTCGGCAAGCTCGACGACCTGGGCCAGCGCCACGAGGAGCTGTCGATGCTCCTCTCCGATCCGGAAGTGGTGGCGGACCGGACGCGCTACGCGAGCCTCATGAAGGAGTTCTCGGAACTCGTGCCCGTCATGAACGCTTACGCGGACCTGAAGCGCAAGACGGCGGACCTCGCGGCCGCGGAGGAACTCCTCGACGACGACGATGCCGAGCTGCGCGCCATCGCCCGCACGGACACCGAGGAGTTGCGCCCGGCGCTGGTGCGGGCGGAGACGGAACTGACCCGGTTCCTGATCCCCCGAGACTCCGACGACGGGAACAATGCGTTTCTGGAGATCCGCGCCGGCACGGGCGGCGACGAGGCGGCCCTGTTCGCCGGCGACCTGTTCCGGATGTACGGGCGCTATGCCGAACAGCGGGGATGGCGCCTGGAGCCCCTGAGCGAGCGCCCCGGGGAGCACGGCGGCTACAAGGAGGTCATTGCGCGCGTCGTCGGCAGGAACGTGTTTCGCCACCTCAAGTTCGAGTCCGGGGCGCACCGGGTACAGCGCGTCCCGCAGACGGAGTCCCAGGGACGTATCCACACCTCCGCCTGCACGGTCGCCGTACTCCCCGAACAGGCCGACATCGAGTCCGTCGAGATCGACCCCAGGGACCTGCGGGTCGACACGTTCCGCGCGTCCGGCGCCGGCGGGCAGCACGTCAACAAGACGGACTCCGCGGTACGGCTGACGCACCTGCCGACCGGCATCGTCGTCGAATGCCAGGACGAACGCTCGCAGCACAAGAACCGGGCGCGCGCGCTCGCCCACCTGCACGCGAGACTGCTCGACAAGGCGCGCTCCGAACGCCAGGCCGAGCGGGACGCCACCCGGCGCGACCTCGTGGGCTCCGGCGACCGGTCCGAACGCATCCGCACCTACAACTTCTCGGAACGCCGCGTGACCGATCACCGCATCAACCTGGTGCTGTACCGGCTCGACGAGATCCTCGACGGCGACCTCGACGTGCTCGTGGACCCGCTCTCGCAGGAACACCAGGCCGACCAGCTCGCCGCGCTGGCGGAAGGAGGCGCATGAGTCAGACCGGGGCGGCGGGCCACGCCCACTTCGGGACGCTGGGAGCAGCACTCGATGCGACACGCGGCGCCCTGGCCCGCCTGGACGCGGACGTTCTGACCGCCCACGCGGCCGGGTGTTCGCGGGGGACGCTGTACGCCTTTCCCGAACGCCCGGTTTCTGCCGAGCAGGCCCGGCGCCTGGCCGGTCTCGTCCGCCGGCGGCAGCGCGGCGAGCCGCTGGCGTACATCGTGGGCTCGCGCGAGTTCCGAAGCCTGACGCTACGGGTCGATGCCCGCGTCCTCATCCCGCGACCGGAAACGGAGTGCCTCGTCGACGCCGCCCTGGCACGTATCGGAGACGCCGCGCGCGTCCTCGATCTCGGGACCGGGTCCGGGGCCGTCGCCCTCGCGGTGGCCGCGTCTCGTCCGCACGCCCGGGTCGTGGGCGTGGACCGCGATGCCGGCTGCATCGACGTCGCCCGCGAGAACGCGGCGCGACTGGGGCTGACCGCGGCCTTCCGGCACTCCGACTGGTTCTCGGCCTTCGCCCGGAGCGAGCGCTTCGATGTGGTCGTCGCAAACCCGCCCTACGTCGCGGACGGCGACCCCCACCTCGCGGGGGACGGAGTGCGGTTCGAGCCGCGCGACGCCCTCGTCGCGGGCGCGGACGGCCTCGCCGCAATGCGTCGCATCGTGCCCGCCGCACCGGGCCATCTCGTCCGCGGCGGCTGGCTGTGCGTCGAGCACGGTCACGACCAGCGGGGGCCGGTACGGGAGCTGTTCATTGCGCACGGCTTCGAGGATGTCGAGACGAGGCAAGATCCGGCGGGAATCCCCCGCGTCACTTGCGGGCGCACGCCCCATACCCATTCCGCTATCCCGTACCGGGAGACAAGCTCTCCGTCTCTGCGGAAGCTCGCGCCGTGAACGATTCCGACCTCCTGCGCTACAGCCGCCAGATCATGCTCCCGGATTTCGACGTCGCCGGACAGGAGCGGCTGCTCGCGTCTCACGTCCTGATCGTCGGGATCGGGGGTCTCGGGTCGCCCGCGGCGATGTATCTGGCCGCCAGCGGTATCGGCCGGCTCACCCTGGCGGACGACGATGTCGTCGACCTCTCGAACCTGCAGCGCCAGATCGCCCATGGCGAGGCCACCGTGGGCCGGTCCAAGGTCCAGTCGGCCGCGGAGCGCGTCGCGGCGCTGAACTCGACCGTGGCGGTGTGTCCGGTCGAGCGTCGGCTCAAGGGCGATTCGCTCACCGCCGCGGTGGAAGAGGTCGACCTCGTGCTCGATGCCACGGACAACATGGCCACCCGGGTCTCCATCAACGAGGCGTGCGTGGCGACGCGGACGCCCCTCGTGTCCGGGGCCGCCATCCGCATGGAAGGACAGGTGGCGGTATTCGATCCGCGGACCGCGGAATCCCCCTGCTACCGGTGCCTCTACGACGATGTCGGCGACGTGGCGCTGAACTGCGCCGAGACCGGCGTCATCGCCCCCCTGGTGGGCATCGTGGGAACGGTCCAGGCCATGGAGGCCGTCAAGCTGATCGCCGGCGTCGGCGAGCCGCTCGTGGGCCACGTGCTGTACCTGGACGCCAAGCGGATGGAGTGGCGCAAGTTCAGATTGCCGAGGAACCCGCGCTGTCCGACATGCGGGATCCCCGACTGAGCCCATCGAAGCCGAACGCCCGCGCCAAGTCGCCCGCCAGTCGCTCCCGGACCACGTCGATGTCCGCCGGCCCGCCCCGGTCCGAGACCTGCGTCACGGCGATGCCGCGCAGGCCGCAGGGGTCGATGCGCCCGAACGGTTCGAGGTCCATCGCCACGTTGAGCGCGAGCCCGTGATACGACCGGCCACGCCGGATGCGCAGGCCCAGGGCGCCGATCTTGGCGTTGCCGACGTAGACGCCGCGGGCGTCCGGGCGCGCCTCGGCCTCAATGCCGAAAGCCGTGAGCGTCGCGATCATGGCGTCCTCTATCCCCGCCACGAGGTCGCGGACGCCCAAGCCCAGGCGGCGCACGTCGAACAGGACGTAGGCGACGACCTGACCCGGACCGTGGTAGGTGACCTGACCGCCCCGGTCCGTCCGGATCACGGGGATCGCGCCAGCGGCCAGCACATGCTCGTCCCGGCCGGCCTGCCCCTGGGTGAAGACCGGTTCGTGCTCGGTGACCCACAGCTCGTCGCGGGTCCAGCCATCCCGGGCGTCCGTGAAGGTACGCATGGCCGCGTACGTGGTGGCGTAGCCGGTTCGGCCGAGGTCCCGGAGCACGAGCGTGCGAAGACACCCGGCCGCAGTCCTCACGTCACGAGTTCCCGGAAGAAGATCGCGATGCCCTCGAAGAAGCGTGAGAAGAAACCCGCTTCGGCCACCGCTTCCCGGGCCACCAGCGGCGCGCTGACCACCAACCGGTCGTCGAGGCTGACACGGAGCTCTCCGAGTTCCTGGCCGACCGTCACCGGCGCCTCGATCGCGCGCGGAAGGTCCAGCGTCGCCTCGAGATCGTCGTAGCGCCCCCGCGGAATCGTTACGACCACGGACTCGGGGACACCCATGGACACGGTGTCGGACTCCCCGTACCAGACGTCGGAGACCTCGAGGGGCGTGTCCGGATCGTACAGTTCCCGGGTTTCGAAGTAGCGGAAACCGTAGGCCAGCAGTTTCTGGCTCTCGCGCATGCGGACGCCGTCGCTGTCCGCGCCCATCACCGCCGAGATCAGTCGCATCCCGTCGCGTTCCGCCGAGGCCACCAGGCAGTAGCCCGCGGCGTCGGTGTGCCCGGTCTTCACTCCGTCGACGGTCCGGTCCCGCCATAGCAGCCGGTTCCGGTTCGGCTGGTCGATGCCGTTGTACTCGAAGGAGCGTTCGGCGTAGATCGCGTAGTGTTCCGGGTAGCGCCGGATCAGGGCCCGCGCGATCAGGGCCATGTCCTTCGCCGTCGAGTACTGCGCCTCCGACGGCAATCCCGTGGCGTTCGTGAAATGGCTGTTGGTCAGCCCGATCGACTCGCCGTGGAAGTTCATCATGTCCGCGAAGGCGTCCTCCGCGCCCGCGATGTACTCGGCGACCGCAACGCTCGCGTCGTTCCCCGACTGGATGATGATGCCGCGCAGCAAGTCCGCGAGTTCCACCTCCGTACCCTCGCGCACGAACGTCCGCGAACCCGGCGTGCGCCACGCGTTCACGCTGATGGGCACGCTGTCCGACAGGTCGATGCGGCCGGCCTCGAGTTCCGACGCGGCCACGTAGCTCGTCATGATCTTCGTCAGGCTGGCCGGTGGCAGCCGTTCGTCGGCATTGCTTTCGGCCAGCACGTCCAGCGTGTCCGCGTCCATCAGGACGTGGCCCCGCGCGGCCACCTGAGGGGGGTCCGGGACGATGTGCTGTGCCGCTGCGGGGACCCCGCACGCGACCGCGCCCGCCAGCAGCGCGCCCGCCAGCAGCGCACCCGCCAGCGGCGCGGCGGCGAGTGCGTGGCGCCGAGGGTGGGAGCCCCGGCGGATCCGGCGTGGCGTGCTTCCGGGGCTCATTCCGCTCCTACCCATCCTGTTCCCTGACGATCACGGGCAGCGAATTCTCCCCGGACGACTCGTCGACAAGCATCGTCTCAAGCCGCTGCGCGGCCTCGCGCGTGCGCACCGGCCCGACACGCACCCGGTACAGACGGTCCGCGGGATCGTGCAGCAGCCGTACCGCGCCGTCACGCTCCTCGTCGAACAGGCTACGGAGGGCCGTGACGCGGGCGTCGGCCCACCGCCGCTCGACGAAGGCCCCCGCCTGCACGAAGTAGCGCCCGCCGCCCGGGATGCGCGCGTCCGGCGGCGCAGCCCTGGACAGCGCCGCGGGCCATTCGGCCGCCGGCGCCGCCAGCGTCGTGACCCGCACACGCGCCGTGCCCCGCTCGGCGAACCCGAGCTTGACGGCGGCGGCGTAGGAAAGGTCCAGGAACCGCGCCCCGTGAAACGGCCCGCGGTCGTTGATCCGCACCACGGTTTCCCGACCGTTTTCCAGGTTGCGGACCCGAGCGTACCCCGGAATGGGCAGCGTCGGGTGGGCGGCGCTCAAACGGTACATGTCGTACGTCTCGCCGCTCGCCGTCCGGCGACCGTGGTATTTCACCCCGTACCAGGACGCCATGCCGACGCGGTCGTAACCGGCGGCCGTCGGCAGAACCCGGTACATTCGGCCGCCCTCGACGTAGTCGTAGTTCCCCCATCGGCTCCGCGGTTCGTTGCGCACCACCGGGTCCGGCAGCGCCGAGAGTCCGGCCCTCGGCCGGGACGGGGCGCGGTCGTCCCGTTCCAAACCCGCGGACGCCGCGCACCCCGCGAACGTGAGGGCGACCGACAACGCGGCGAACCGGCAAGACCGTCCGAGCCGCACCGGGTGGCGAGCCCGGGACATCAACGGCCGGCGACCCACGCGGACGCCTCCGGGACGTCCGTCGACCGCCACCCCGCGACCGGCCCGGAGGCCTCCGGTCCCATCCTCCTGCGCAGTTCCTGCGAGAGCTGCAACACCGCCAAGGCGTACATCGCGCTGCGGTTGTAGCGGGTGATGACGTAGAAGTCGTGCAACCCCAGCCAGTACTCCGTGCCGTTGCCGCCCTCCATGCGGAACAACGCCGCCTTCGCATCGTCGGCCAGGGCGTCGACCCGCACGCCCAGCCGCCGCAGTTCCCCGACGTCGTAGTTCGGCGCGAGCCCCTCGTTCGCCGCGATGTCCGCGCGATCGCCCTCGACCTCCACCGGAACCGCTGCCGGACCGTCGCCCCGCCAGCCGTGCCGTTCGAAGTAGTTGGCGACGCTCCCCACGGCGTCGTCCACGCTCTTCCAGATGTCCCGCCGGCCGTCGCCGTCGAAGTCCACCGCGTACGCCCGAAAGCTCGACGGAATGAACTGGCCGTAGCCCATCGCCCCGGCATAGGAGCCCGAGAACTCGAGTGGACTGCGGTTCTCCTCGCGGGCGAGGAGGAAGAACTGCGTCAGCTCCCGGCGGAAGAAGGGCGCGCGCGGCGGATAGTCGAACCCAAGCGTCACCAGCGCGTCGATCACGCGAAAACTGCCCGTGATGCGGCCGTAGCTCGTCTCGACTCCGATGATCGCCACGACGACCTCGGGCGCCACCCGGTACTCGCTGGCCGCCCGGGTCAGCGTGGCCTCGTGCCGTCGCCAGAACTCGACCCCCTGCTCGATGCGCCGGCTCGTCAGGAAGATGGCCCGGTATTCGCCCCAGGACTTGACGCGTTCCGCGGGCCGCGAGATGGCCTCGAGGATCCGCTCCTGCCGCTCGGCTGCCTCGAACCACGAGAGTAGCGCCGCGCGGTCGAACCCGTGCTGCGCGACCAGTTCGTCGGCGTACCCCAGCACGTCCGTCCGCTCGTCGTAGCCGGCGAGGCTTGACCCGGCGCACAGGGCTACCAGCAGCGCGGCCGAAGCTCGTTCGCGCCAGCGACGGCGTCCATCCGGTGGGAGCACGTGCAAGAGACGCGGCCCCCCTACCAGTTCCGATGGGTATGGACGGACATGACGATGCCGAAGCCGACCAGCAGGGAGATGGCCGATGTCCCTCCGAAACTCACCAGGGGCAGCGGCACCCCGACCACCGGGAACAGGCCGCAGACCATGGCGATGTTAACAAAGACGTAGACGAAGAAGGTGAGCATGACGCCGCCCACCATGAGCCGCGCGAAGGTCGTCGAGGCCTGCGTCGCGATGTAGAGACCGCGTGCGAGCGCCGCCAGGTACAGCACCAGCAGCAGCGTCACGCCCACCAGCCCCAGTTCCTCGCCGATGACGGCGACGATGAAGTCCGTGTGGCTCTCCGGCAGGAAGTCGAGCCGGCTCTGGGTACCCTGATCGAGTCCCTTGCCGAACACGCCGCCCGAGCCGACGGCGGTCTTCGACTGGATGATGTTCCAGCCGGCGCCCATGGGATCCCGCTCCGGATCGAAAAGGGTGCGGATGCGATCGCGCTGGTACTCGCGCAGCATCAGCCAGAGTCCCGGCGCCGCGACCGCCACCAGCGCAAGCGCCGCGAAGATCCATCGCCAGCGAATGCCCGAAAGGACGATGACGCCGAGTCCGCCAGCGGAAAGGAGCACCGCCGTGCCCAGGTCCGGCTGGCGCACGATCAGCAGGGCCGGCACGGCGACGATGAGCAGGCCCACGGCCACGTCGGCGAGACGCGGCGGCATCCGACGGCGATGGAAGTACCACCCGAGCATCATCGGGATCGCGATCTTCATCAGTTCAGACGGCTGGAAGCGCAGTCCTCCGGGCGCTTCGAGCCAACGCGTGGACCCGTTGACGGTGACGCCGAGGAACGGCGTGGCGACGAGCAGCGCGAGGCCGCCGAAATAGACCGGCAGCGTCCAGCGGAAGTACACGCGCGGGTCCACCTGCGCCGCCAGCATCATCGCCAGGACCCCCGCGGCGATACGCACCGTCTGTGCGAACAGCACGTCCTGGTCCCGGTAGAGGATGGTCATGCCGAACGCCATGACGCCGAGCAGCGCCAGCAGCAGCAGCGGGTCGAAGTGCTCGAGGTAGACCCGCGGACGGACGGCCTTGAGCCCGAAGCTGCGGACATAGGTGGTCGCCACGGATCGGGACTCCTACCGCTTCGCCAGCGTAGGCGAGAGATGGGCGTCGATAACCGCGCGCGCCACGGGGGCCGCCACCGAGCTGCCGCCGCCGCCGTTCTCGACCAGCACGCTGACCGCCACGGCCGGGTCGTCCGCCGGCGCGAACGCGATGAACCAGGCATGCTTGCGGCTGTACTCGTCGAGCGCCTCCTCGTCGTACTCCTCCCCCTGGGCGATTCCGACCACCTGCGCCGTCCCCGACTTCCCGGCCATGCGGTAAGCGACGTCCTGCCCGATGTGGAACCAGGCCGTCCCGTTCTCCCGGAAGCCCTGGTTGCCCCGGTGCACGACGTCCTCCATCGCGTCCACGAGCAGCTCCCAGTCCTCGTCCGCGGGACCCTGGACGCGGGGCCGCGGCTCGCCCAGGTCGAAACCGGGACGTGCCCCATCGCTCTCGAGCAGCAGGCGGGGCCGGATCCAACGGCCGCGGTTGGCGATGACCGCCGTCACCGTCGCAAGCTGGAGCGGCGTTACGAGGAGATCGCCCTGCCCGATTCCGAGGTTGACGGAGTCGCCGTCGTACCAGCGTTCGCCCCGGTTCTCGAGCTTCCAGGCGCCCGAAGGCAGCACGCCGGGCACGGCGTCCGCGACGTCCAGCGAGGTCACCTCGCCGTAGCCGAACTGGCCGGCGAAGGACGACAACGCGTCCACGCCCATGCGCGCCGCCAGGTCGTAGAAGTACACGTTCGACGATCGGTAGATCGCCTTGCGCAGGTGCACGATTCCCTGCCCTCCGGCATTCCCCTGGGTCCAGCTCCAGTCCCGATACACCCGTTTTCTTCCAGGCAGCCGGAACTCACCGGTGTCCACGATCTCCCGCTCCCAGTCGGTCGCGCCGGCGGCGAGGCCGCCCAGCGCCACCACCGGCTTGAAGGTCGACCCCGGTGCGTAGCGCCCCTTCACGGCGCGGTTGAACAGCGGCGCGTCCCGGGAGGTCGCGAGTTCCTCGTAAAGATCCGCGCGGATGCCGGTGACGAAGAGATTGGGGTCGTAGCCCGGGTTGCTCACCAGGGCAAGGATGCCCCCCGACTTGGGCTCCACCGCGACCACGGCGCCCCTGCGACCCTCGAGGGCATCGCGCGCCGCGGCCTGCAGGAAGCTGTCCAGATGCAGCGTGATGTCGCGTCCCACGACCGCCGGCGTCTCGTCGAGGATGCGGTGAATCCGCCCCCGCGCGTCGATCTCGATGTGCTGCCAGCCCACCTCCCCGTGCAGCACGTCCTCGTAGAACTTCTCCACCCCCAGGCGCCCGACGAACTTCACGCCCCGGTAGCGCCGCTGGTCGAGGCGCCTGGCGTCCTCCTCGTTGACCCGCCGGACGGAACCCACGGCATGGGCCATGAGGTCGCCGAGCGGGTAGTACCGCACGTTCTCCTGCGTGATCTCGACGCCCGGCCAGCGATGTCCGTTGACCTTCACCCGCGCCACCTCGTCCTCCGCGAGGTTCATGCGGAGCGCGACCGGCTCGAAGGGACGGCGTCGCTTCAGGCGCTCGCGGAACTCCTCGACATGGCGGTCGGAAATCTCCACCAGTTCCCGCAGTTCCCCGATCACGCCGTCAAGGTCGTCGATCAGTTCCGTCACCAGGTTGAGCGACCGGGCCGGACGGTTGTCCGCCAGCAGGACGCCGTGACGGTCGAATATCAGGCCGCGGTCCGGGGGCAGCGCGCGCACCTGGATGCGGTTGTCGTCGGAGCGGATGCTGTAGGAATCGTGCTCGAACACCTGGAGCTGGACCAGGCGCCCCAGCAGGACGAGCACCAGGGCCAGCGCGATCAGGAACACGACCAGGGTCCGGACCGTGAAGGATTTTCTCTCGCCGGCCAGGTTCCCGACGCCCAGGGGATCGCTCATGCCCCGCCTCCCTTCGCGACCGCGGGTCTCCTCGCGACCCTCTCTCCCTTCACGACCCTCCCTCGTTTCGCGCCCCTCCCTCGCTTCGCGTCCCTCCCTCGCTTCGCGTCCCCCGCCCCTCGGTGGTACGGATGCCCGGCCAGGATGGCCCAGGCCCGGTAGCACTGCTCCGCCACCAACACGCGGGCGAGCCCGTGGGGGAACGTCAGCGGCGACAGCGACCAGGCGAAGTCGGCGCGCGCGAGCACGGCGTCGCCCAACCCGCTCGGCCCGCCGATCACGAACGCGACGTCGCGACCGTCCATGCGCCACTCGGAGAGCCTGGCCGCGAAGCCCTCCGTCGACAGCGCCTGCCCCGCCGGGTCGAGCACCACCACCCGCTCCCGCGCGCCGATTCGGCCGAGCAGCCGAGCGGCCTCCGCTTCGCGTGCGCGCCGATCGTCGAGGTCGCCGGGCGCCGGGACAACCGGTTCGAGGACGAGATCGCTCCCCCCTGGCAGGCGTCGCACGTAGTCGGAGAAGCCCTCATCGATCCAGCGTGGCTGTCGCGCCCCCACCGCCAGCAGGCGCATCTTCACGCGTCGGGACTCATGTTCGGGCGGGCGTTCACGGCCGCGTTCACGCGCATGCTCAGGCGAGCACCCCGTCGCGCCCGGGCGCAGCCGACGCTTCTTCCCGCGCCGCGCCCGCGTCGCCCCAGAGCCGCTCGAGATCGTAGAACGCGCGCGTTTCCGCCTGCATGACATGCACGACCACGTCACCGAGATCGACCAGTACCCACGTTCCGGTGTCTTCGCCCTCGATGCCGAGGACACGCACCGCGCATCGCCGCGCGGTCTCGCGGAGGATGTCGACGAGAGCGCGGACGTGGCGCGCCGACGTGCCGCTGGCCAATACCATGTAGTCCGTCACGTCCGTCAGTTTCGTGACGTCCAGGGCGAGAACGCTCCGCCCCTTTCGATCGTCGAGCGACGCGACGATCAGGTCGCGCAGCTCAGCCGGGGACATGGGTCGATGTGCAGGTCAACCACGGTAGAGATCACGGTCCCTAATATAGTTCCACACGGCCGGCGTAAGCAATCCGGAGGCGTCCTCCCCGCGTGCGATGGACGTGCGGACGCGTGTTGCAGAGACATCGAGCATCGGCGTGCGCATGGGGAACAGCAACCCGGTGTCCCGTCGAACCAACGCCGCGGCTTCGCCGGTTTCCCGAAACCCGGGGAGGGCCGTGACGGTCGCTGCCGGGCGCACCAGCACGGCGACGTGGCAGGCCGCGGCGAACGCCTTGTACTCGTGCCAGGTGCGGAACGCGTCGAGACCGTCGCTGCCCAGGATCCAGACCACCGTCTCCCCGCGGGCGCGGAACGCCCTGATGGTGTCGATCGAGTACGAGGGCCCCCGGCGCCGCAACTCCACGTCGGAGGCCTCGATGCCGGCCTCCTCCGACGCGGCCACCTGCAGCATCCGCCACCGGTCTTCCGCCGTCGCGGCCGCGGACCGGTGGGGCGGGCGCGCGGACAGGACGAGGGTCACGGAGTCGAGGCCGAGTTCCCGCCGCACGGCCTGGGCGCCGTGGAGGTGGCCGATGTGGACCGGATCGAACGTACCGCCCAGGATCGCGCGCAACGCCATGATCCGACCCGTTGCCCGGAGCGTCCCGTCCGCGGGCGCGCCCTCAGCGGTGGCGGACCTCGCCGTTGCCGAGCACGACGAACTTGCGCGTCGTCAGCCCTTCGAGGCCGACCGGGCCGCGGGCATGCAGCTTGTCGGTGGAGATGCCGATCTCGGCGCCGAGCCCGTACTCGAAACCGTCCGCGAACTGGGTCGATACATTGACCATCACGGACGCGGAGTCCACCTCGTTCAGGAAGCGCCGGGAACGCGCGTAGTCGTTCGTCACGATCGCGTCCGTGTGCCCCGACCCGTACCGGTTGATGTGATCGATGGCGTCGTCGAGGCCGTCCACCACCCGGACCGCCAGGACCGGCGCCAGGTACTCCGCATGCCAGTCCTCCTCCGCCGCCGCGTTCGCGTCGATGACGGCACGCGTCCGTTCGCACCCCCGTACTTCCACCCCCGCCTGGTCGAGGCGCGCCTTCAGGGTCGGCAGGGTCCGGTCCGCGATGGCGTCGGCCACCAGCAGGGTTTCCATGGCATTGCACACGGCGTACTTCTCGGTTTTCGAGTTGCACGCCACGTCGACCGCCATGTCGAGGTCCGCCGCATCGTCGATGTACACGTGGCACACGCCGTCGAGATGCTTGATCACCGGAATCCGCGACTCCCGGACGATCCGCTCGATGAGTCCCTTGCCGCCGCGCGGCACGATCACGTCCACATACTCGTCAAGCGTGAGCAGGTCGCCGACCGCGGCGCGGTCCGCCGTCGGCACGAGCTGCACCGCGTCCGTTGGCACGTCGGAGCCGTCCAGGGCCGCGCGAATGGATGCCGCGATCGCCTTGTTCGAACGCAATGCCTCGGAGCCGCCCCGCAGGATGCAGGCGTTGCCCGCCTTCAGGCACAGGCTCGCGGCGTCCGCGGTCACGTTCGGCCGCGACTCGTAGATGATCCCGATGACCCCGAGAGGGACCCGCATCCGTCCGACCTGGAAGCCGGTCGGACGGTAGTCGAGTTCGCTCACGGCCCCGATCGGGTCGGGCAGCGCCGCCACCTCCCGCACGCCCTCGCACATGCGGTCTATGGCGCGATCGTCGAGCACCAGGCGGTCGACCAGCGGACGGTCCACGCCGCTCTCGATCGCCCAGGCGACGTCCTGTCCGTTGGCTGCCCGCAACGTTTCGCGATCCGCGTCGAGGCGGTCCGCCACCGCGCGCAGCGCCTCCGCCTTCGCGCCGGCGGAGGCGCCCGCCAGCAGCCGCGACGCGGCGCGCGCACGCCGCCCCATCTCCAGCATGGTGGTTCGCAGGTCCATGGGCCCGGATTATATCCTTCGGATGCGCCCGGGCCCGTCAGCCGCGCAGCTTGTTGACCAGCCGCCGTATCTCGGTGAGCCGCTCCCGCGGCAGGTGCATCTGCAGGAGTCCCTGCTTGATCTCGGGCGAGAAGGGCAGCATGTCCGACAAACGCCAGCTCACGGCACGGGCGTCGTCCAGGTCAATCTCGCTATCCCAGCGTTCCGTCATCGTCGGGTGGCGCATGAGGTCGGCCAGCAGGGAGGTGAGCCACTCGAAGTCCTCCCCGACCTGCGCCTCGCGCTCCTCGGGCAGGGTCTCCACGTCGCCGTACAGCAGGTGGTCCGCCGCCTCGCGCGTCCCGTGTATGCGGAACTTGCTCTCCCCCTGGATCTTGATGTTGAAGAGCCCGCCCTCGGAACTGTCGAAGTCCACGATGCGCGCGAACGTCCCGATGTTGAAGATGTCCGGGTGGCCAGCTTCGTTGCCCGCCCACGTGTCCCGGCCCTCGCGGATCAGCACCACCCCGAAGCCCGAGTCCTCGCGCAGGCAGCCGCTCACCATGTCCACGTAGCGCGGCTCGAAGATCCGCAGCGACATGGATCCCCCCAGGAACAGCACCTGACCCAGGGGAAAGAGGGGAATTTCCCGTGTACCCTCCATGTCCCGAACGATAACACGTCGCCGGCGAGCGGCCCGGCCTTCCGGCAGCGCAGGCCGGGCAACGCAGGCAGGCGCGCGGCGCGCACCACGGGGACCGCCTCCGGTCGAGCACAAAGCCATGGATGTCCTGCAAGTCGTGGTGCTCGCCGTCGTCCAGGGCGTGACCGAGTTCCTGCCGGTCTCGAGCTCCGCCCACCTGATCCTGGTCTCCCAGCTCGCCGGTTGGCCGGACCAGGGGCTCGCCTTCGACGCGGCCGTGCACCTCGGTTCCCTGGTGGCGGTCCTCGTCTATTTCCGGCGTGAGTTGGCCGACATCGCGGACAGCGCCGTCCGCCTGCGCCGGGACGCATCGACCGCCCTCCTTGGGAGGGTGGCGCTCGCCACGGTGCCTGTGGTCGTTGCCGGAGCGCTGTTCAAGCCGTGGATCGAGACGGAACCGCGCTCGACCGAGGTCATCGCGGTCGCAACCATCGTCTTCGCGCTGGCGCTCTGGTGGGCCGACCGCCGCCGCGGCGCGGAGCGCGACGAACATGCACTGACGGTCACCCAGGCCGGACTGATCGGCATTGCGCAGGCGATGGCCCTGGTCCCCGGCACGTCGCGCGCGGGGATCACGATCACGGCCGCGCTGCTTCTCGGGCTGTCTCGTCAGGGAGCGGCTCGCTTCTCCTTCCTGCTGGCGATACCGGCGATCGCCGGGGCGGCGCTACTCTCGGCGACCGATGCGGCTACCGGCGGGCACGCCCCCGCATGGGGCGACCTCGCCATCGGGTTCGGGCTGTCGGCGGTGTGCGCGTACGCCTGCATCGCCGCATTCATCGCGCTCGTGCAGCGCACGGGCATGACGCCTTACGTGTTGTACCGGATCGGGCTCGGGGGGTTGCTGCTGCTGTTCTTCTGAGCGTGCAAAGCTCATCGGCCCCCGGGGTCTTCGAGATCCTCGTCGTCCAGAGCCACCTTTCGAAGGGCCTCGTTGTCAAGGGGCAACGCTTCCGGCGGCCAGCGCCGCGGCCTCGGCGGGATCAAGGCCCCGGGCCGCACGAGTCAGATCCACCAACAGGCTCTCACGTCGTTGCGGTGACACGACCTGCTCCAAACCCTAGCCCGCCTGCGCAGTAGCTCATTCGGACTGACCAACTTGTCCATGTTGCGTTTGATCAGCTTTCTTCAGAACGGGATGTCGTCGTCGAAGCCGTCGTCGAGGTCGGCGCTCCGCTCGGAACGGCCTCCGCCGCCGAACCCGCCGGAACCCTGCTGCGCGGCCATGCCAGTCTCCTGCCGGGCCGCCTCGCGCGGCGGCGGCTGGTCGTAACCTCCGCCGCCGGTCTGGGCGCCGCGGCTGTCGAGCATCTGCATGTCTCGCGCGATGACCTCGGTCCTGTAACGCTTCTGTCCGTCCTGGCCTTCCCACGACCGCGTCTGCAGGCGGCCCTCGATGTAGACCTTGGAGCCCTTGCGCAGGTACTCCCCCGCGATCTCGGCGAGTCGCCGAAAGCAGACGATGTCGTGCCACTCCGTCTGCTCGTGACGCTCGTTCGTGTTGCGGTCCGTCCAGGACTCGCTGGTCGCGACGCTGAACGTGGTCACCGGCCGCTGATCCTGCGAATACCGGGTCTCGGGATCGCGTCCAAGATTGCCGATGAGAATGACCTTGTTGATCCCCCGCGCCATGCCTGACCGCCCCTCTTTCGCGTGTGCCGACCCTGCCGGCCACTATAGCCGAACGCACCGGGGCCGCCTACCGAATTCCGCCCGATCCGCGTACCGAAATCGTCCCCGGATCGTGTCCGCCATCACCCTCACGACGCGGTTGCCACGCCGCGGGCGAGGGCGTATTTTGACGTGTTTTGGCGCCGGTCCCGGACGCTTGGAATGCAAAGCTCGATGACGTCGATCGCGGTGCGCGGCGCGCGCACCCACAACCTCAAGAACATCGACCTCGACATTCCCCGCGACCGGCTCGTCGTCATCACGGGCCTGTCCGGATCCGGCAAGTCCTCCCTCGCCTTCGACACCCTGTATGCCGAGGGTCAGCGGCGCTACGTCGAGTCGCTGTCCGCCTACGCCCGCCAGTTCCTCTCGATGATGGAGAAGCCCGACATCGACCACATCGAGGGCCTCTCGCCGGCCATCTCCATCGAACAGAAGTCGACGTCGCACAACCCCCGCTCCACCGTAGGCACGATCACGGAGATCTACGACTACCTGCGCCTCCTGTTCGCCCGGGTCGGCGAGCCGCGCTGTCCCACCCACGGAGCGACGCTGGACGCGCAGACCGTGAGCCAGATGGTGGACCAGGTCCTGGCGTTGCCCGAGGGCAGCCGCATCATGCTGCTGGCGCCGGTGATCACCGACCGCAAGGGCGAGCACCTGCACATCTTTCACGAGTTGACCGCGAACGGCTTCATCCGCGCCCGCATCGACGGCATCGTGACAGACCTGGACCACCCGCCGCGGCTCGACAAGAACAAGAAACACACCATCGAGGCCGTCGTCGACCGCCTGCGGGTGCGGCCGGACATGCAGCAACGCCTGGCCGAGTCCTTCGAGACGGCCCTCGAACTGGCCGAGGGTGTCGCGATGGTGAGTTACATCGAAGGCGACGCTCCGGACCTGGTCTTCTCGTCGCGTTTCGCGTGCCCGCACTGCGGCTACAGCATCAGCGAACTCGAGCCGCGGCTGTTCTCGTTCAACAACCCCGTCGGCGCCTGCAAGGAGTGCGACGGCCTCGGCGTCAAGCAGTACTTCGACCCCGACCTCGTCGTGTCCGACCCCGCCGCGAGCGTTGCCGACGGCGCGATCCGGGGGTGGGACCGCCGCAACGTCTATTACTTCCACCTGCTGAAGTCCCTCGCGCGCCACTACGAATTCGACGTGGACACGTCGTTCCGGAAGCTCCGCAAGAAGCAGAAGGACGCCATCCTGTTCGGCTCGGGCCGCGAGCGCGTCGACTTCAGCTACGTCAACGACCGCGGCGACAAGGTGCACCGGCGGCACACCTTCGAAGGCGTCATCCCCAACATGGAGCGCCGCTTCCACGAAACGGAGTCGTCGGCCGTGCGGGAGAGCCTGCAGAAGTACCTCACGGTCCGTTCGTGCCCCGCGTGCGACGGCGCCCGCCTCTGCGAGGAAGCCCGCCACGTATACATCGACGGAAGGACGGCGCCCCAGATCACCTCGGGTTCGGTCGAGGACATCCTCGAGTACTTCTCGCAACTCGAGCTCGAGGGGGCACGCGGCGCCATCGCCGAGAAGATCGTCAAGGAGATCCGCGCCCGGCTCCGCTTCCTCGTCGACGTCGGCCTCAACTACCTCACCCTCGACCGCAGCGCCGAGACGCTGTCCGGCGGCGAAGCGCAGCGCATCCGCCTCGCGAGCCAGATCGGCGCGGGTCTCGTCGGCGTCATGTACATCCTGGACGAGCCGTCGATCGGCCTGCACCAGCGCGACAACGCCCGCCTGCTGCGCACGCTCACCCACCTGCGCGACCTCGGCAACACCGTCCTGGTCGTCGAGCACGACGAGGAGGCGATCCGCACCGCCGACCACATCGTCGACATCGGTCCCGGGGCGGGACTGCACGGCGGCGAGATCGTGGCCGCCGGCACGCTGGACCGCATCGAGGGCTGCGAGGACTCGCTCACCGGCCAGTACCTCTCCGGCCGACGCCGCATCGCGGTGCCGGGGCGCCGCAAGCATGCCGACCCCGACCGGGTCGTGCAGTTGGTCGAGGCTACCGGCAACAACCTGCGCAAGGTGACCCTGGGCATTCCGGCCGGCCTGTTCACCTGCGTCACGGGCGTGTCCGGATCCGGCAAGTCGACCCTGGTCAACCACACGCTCTACCCCATCGCCGCGCGGCGCCTCAACAACGCCACCGCGATCGTCCCGAAGCCGTTCCGGGAGATCGTCGGGCTCGAACACCTCGACAAGGTGGTGGACATCGACCAGAGCCCCATCGGCAGGACGCCGCGGTCCAACCCAGCGACCTACACCGGGCTCTTCACGCCGATCCGCGAGCTGTTCGCCCAGACACACGAGGCGCGGGCGCGCGGCTACCGGCCCGGGCGCTTCAGCTTCAACGTGAAGGGCGGGCGCTGCGAAGCGTGCCAGGGCGACGGCGTCATCAAGGTCGAGATGCACTTCCTGCCCGACATCTACGTGCCCTGCGACGTCTGCAAGGGCAAGCGGTACAACCGCGAGACCCTCGACGTCCGCTACAAGGGCAGGAACATACACGAGGTCCTCGAAATGACCGTCGAGGAAGCCCGCGAGTTCTTCGACGCCGTCCCGATCCTCGCCCGCAAGCTCCAGACGTTGATGGACGTCGGACTCTCGTACATCCACCTCGGCCAGAGCGCGACGACGCTCTCCGGCGGGGAGGCACAGCGGGTGAAGCTCTCGCGCGAGCTGTCCAAGCGCGACACGGGCAACACGCTGTACATCCTCGACGAGCCGACCACCGGCCTCCACTTCCAGGACATCGAGCAGTTGCTCGCCGTCCTGCACCGCCTGCGCGACCAGGGCAACACGATCGTGGTCATCGAGCACAATCTCGACGTGATCAAGACCGCCGACTGGATCGTGGACCTCGGGCCGGAAGGCGGCTCCGGAGGCGGCGAGATCGTGGCCGAGGGAACGCCGGAGCAGGTGGCGAAGAGCCGCAAGTCCCACACGGGACGGTTCCTGAAGCGCATCCTGGCGGCGGACGCCGAAGCCAACGGCGCCGCTTCGTAGCGACTCTCAGCGTCGACCGTACCTCCCGGCGGCGACCGCGAACCTCGGACGAAACACGGCGATCCGGCTCGCCGGATCCCTGGCCAGCCGCCGTATGTCGCCGGCGAGCGAGTAGAGAACGGGCACCAGGAACAGCGTGACCAGCGTCGACAGGGCGAGACCCCAGCCGACGGCCAGCGACATGATGCTGACGATGGCGTCGTATCCCCCGATGCCGTAGGCGCTCGGTATCACGCCCCCCAGGGTCGTCAGGGTCGTGACCATGATCGGCCGGAGCCTTTCCGTCACCGCCTCGATGATCTCGCCGGTGGCCTCGTCCGGGGAGAGGCCGTCGCGGTCCCGGAGCCGCCGGTGAATCCCGTCCACCATGACGATGGAGCCGTTGACCACGATCCCGGCCAGGCCGATCGACCCCAGCATCGCGAACATGCTGAGCGGCTGGCCGTGCAGGAAGAAGACCACGATCACCCCCGCGATCGCGAGCGGGATGACCAGCATCACGAAGAGCGCCTCGAGCAGGGAACCGAGCATGAGCCAGATGACGACCGCGATCCCGACGACCGCGAGCAGGGCCGCGACCGCCATCCGGGCGGTCACCTTCTGCGTCTCGAGCGCCTCGCCGCCATTGAAGACGAAGAGCCCGGGGATGTCCGAGAAGCGCGGGAACAGTTCCTCTTCCATCCGCGCGGCGAAGTTGAGGGCGGTCAGGTCGCTCGATTCGAGGAAGCTCGCGCGAACCGTGGCGGACCGGTAGCCGTCCCGGTGGTAGATCCGGCTCACGGAGGGCACCTCCATCGGGTCGACCACGTCGCGCAACCGGACCAGCGCTCCGTCCCGGGCCTGCACGGGCGTCTCCAGCAGGGCGTCCAGGTCGCCCCGCGCGGCGGGGTCGAACTGCACCCGGAACTCGGTCGTGTGCCGGAGATCCCGGTGCTCGCTCGCCTCGAAGCCGTAGAAGGCCGCGGCCAGGGTCTGTCCGACCGTCTCCGGATCGAGGCCACGCAACGCGAGCTTCTCGTAGTTCAGGTTCAGTTCGACCTGCGGCGTGCCCGGACGTTCGTCGACCTCCACCTCGACGACCCCGGGCGTGCCCTCCAGGTAGCGGGCGATCTCGAACGCCACCCCGCGGCGCACCTCGTCCTCGTTGGAAAGGACATGCACCGTGACCGGCAGGTCGGTCGGCGGGCCGAAGAACTCGGACTGGTAGACGACATCCACGTCGCCCGGCACCGTCAGCATCCTCGGGAGCCGCTCGATCCACTGGGCGTTGGTGTGGGCGCGGTCGAACTTCCTGAACTGCACGATGAGGAGCGCCTCGTTGTCCGCCTCCCCGAATCCCTTCTCGAGCGCCGTCGTGTTCTGGTGGCCCACCCGGCTCGTCACGACTTCGATGTCGTCCGCCGTGACCTCGAGAATCTGCTTCGTCAGGTCCACGGCCACGGCCTCCGTCCGCTCGAGCGCGGTCCCCGCGGGCGTCTCGATCTTCACCATCAGGCGGTCGGCGTCGGTCTGGGGGAACAGCACGAACGGGACGAGCGGCCGCACGACACCCATGACCGCCGCGAACGCCGCGAGGGCCACGGCGAGCGTTGCCGCGCGATGCCGGAGGATGCGCGCCAGCGCTCGACGGTAGAGCCCCTCGAGCACCTCCATGAAGCGCCGTTTCGCGAGGTCGGCGCGACCGCTGAGGGTCGAGAGATGCGCCGGCAGGACGAAGAACGACTCGAACAGGGAGAAGATCATGACGATCACGACGATCGTGGGGATCACCCACATGATCTTGCCCGGCAGGCCGCCGAGCACGGTCAGCGGAAGAAAGGCCAGCACCGTCGTCGCCGCGGCCGCCGTCACCGGCGCCAGCATCTCGCGCGCCCCGGTCAGCGCGGCGTCCAGCGGGGGGAGTCCCTGGGCCCGCTTCACGACGATGCGTTCGGAGACCACCACGGCATCGTCCACCACCATGCCCAGCACGACGATGAACCCGGTCAGGGTCAGCAGGTTCAGAGTCATGCCGAACGAAGGTACGACGGTCAACGCGGCCATGAACACGATGGGGATGCCCACCAGGATCCAGAGCGCCGGGCCGGGTCTGACGAACAGGAACAGCACGCCCGTGACGAGCAGGACGCCGATCAGGCCGTTGGTGAACATCAGGTCGAGCCGGTTCTCCACCATGATCGACTCGTCGTTGACCGCACGGGCCTCGACGGTCTCGGGCAGCGGCGTTCGTGCGAGTTCGGCCTGTACCTGCTCCACGGTGTCGATGATGTCGACGCCCACCCGTTTATCCACGACCAGGACGACACCGCGCCGGCCGTCCCCGTGCACGATCAGGCCGGTGTCTTCCCGCGCACGCTCGATCCGGGCGATGTCGCCGATCCGCAGCGCGCCGGCGCCGGGACGGAAGCGCAGGATCGTCTCCCCGACATCGGCGGGATCCTCGAAACGGCTCCACATGACGACCTGGCGCCGCTCCTCCGCACTCTCGAGCACCCCGCCGGTGCTCGAGACGTTGCGCCTCCGCACCGCGGCGATGACCTCCGCCAGGGTGACGCCGTGCTCCCGGGCCAGGATCGGGTCGACCAGGATGCGCACCTCGGGATCCTGCAGGCCCACCGGCTCCACGTCGCTCACCGCGTCCAGGCGTTCCAGCCGGTCCTCGAGATCTTCCGCGGCCTCGGAGAGCGCCGGCTCGGGCCCGGACAGCAGCACCTCGATGACCACGGCGGTGCCCGGATCGATCCGCGTGAAGGTCGGTTCGTCCTCCATCTCCGGCGGGAAGTCCGTGATGCGGTCGACCGCCGCGCGCAGGTCGATCTCCGCCGCTTCGATGCGGGCGGAATCGAAGTCGTCGTAGAGGTTCACGGTGGTGAAGGACGTGTTGTCGGAGATCACCGTTGTGAAGTGGTCGATGCCCTCCACCCCTTCGAGCGCCTCCTCGATGGGGATCGTGATCTTCGTCTCCATGTCCCGGGCGCTGGCGCCGGGCAGATTGGCGGTGATGAAGATCTGCGGGGCGTCGATACTGGGCAGGAACTCCCGGTCGAGGCTGGTGGCCGACAGGTACCCCAGCACGACCAGCGCGCCGGCCATGAGGTTGACCAGCAGGTGCCGCTCGATGAAGAAGCGCAGGATCCTTTCCATGGGGAGTCAGTCTTCGACGATGACGCGCGCGCCATCCCGCAGGGCGAACTGACCGTCCGTCACGACGGTCTCTCCCGCGCCAAGGCCCCCGAGGATCTCGATGACGGGGCCGTTGCTGCGGCCGGTCTGGACGGGGCGGAGCACCGCGTGTTCGTCGTTCACCACGAAGACGTGCATGGCGCCGTCGCGCCGGAACACCGCCGCGCTCGGGACGGTCAGCCGCGCCGCCGCACCCCCGTGGGCAGATGGACCGTGGCGAGCATCCCCTCCCGCAGGCCGCCCCGCGCGTCTTCCGCGATATCCGTAAGCCACAGCTCCAGCGCGTACGTACCCGTGGCCGGTTCCGAAACGCGGGCCACGCTGTTGATCCTGGCGCGCAGGGGCTCGGCGCCGAGCACGTCCAGGGTGAGGTCCGCATGCCCGACTCCTTCGAGCAACGCCGCTTCGCGGGCCGTGATCCCCGCGCGGATGCGCGCCCTGGAGAAATCCGCGAGCGTCGCGACCGGGGTGCCGGGATTGACGTAGTCGCCCTCGTGCACGTGCACGTGTTCGGCGATGCCAGGGAACGGCGCCCGTACCTCGGCGTCGGCCAGCACGCGTTCGGCGGCGGCCAGTTGAGCGCGCGCCGCCCGCAGCCCCGCCGCCGCCCGCGCCTGGGCGAAGTGCAGGCTCTCCAGCACGTCCCGGCTGATGAACTGCCGGGCATGGAGGTCCCGGCCCCTTTGCAGTTCGTTGTGGGCCTCGCGCAGGTCGATTTCTCGCGAGCGCACCATCGCGCCCGCCTCGTCGCGGGCGATGCGCGCGCGTTCGCTGTCGAGCTTGACCAGCACCTGTCCGGCGTCGACCAGGTCACCGGGTTCTACGGAACGCAGCGTGACGCGGCCGTGCGCCTCCGCCGCCACGGTGGCGGTCCGAAACGCTTCGACGACGCCCGCCGCCGTCGTCTCCCGGCTGAGATCCGTCATGCCGGCAAGCGCGACACGGACGTGGACGGGCGTGACCAGCGCCGCATTCACCGCGTCGGCGGCGCCCGCCACGACGCCCTCGGGCCCCGGCTCGGCGGCGTGATCGTCACATCCCCACGCCCCGCCGATCAGGCATGCAGCCACGACATGCGCGTCCAGGCCCCGCAGACGCAGCAAAGGGACTCCTCCGCCAAGCTACGGGATCAAGGATACACGGCGGCTCGAATCGAGATGGACCACGACGAGTGCGCCGCTACAGGTTCCCCTGTCCCGTCCATACAATACGCAACCTCCAGAGCACTCCGGTGACACCATGGCGTTCGTGATCGTGGGGGGCGGCCACGCCGCGGGGCAGGCGGCGGCGAGCCTGCGGCAGGAAGGCTACGACGGCGAAATCGTCATCCTGGCCGACGAGCCGCACATTCCCTACCAGCGTCCGCCGCTGTCCAAGCAGTACCTGGCCGGCGAACAGGGGATCGACCGGGTCTATCTCCGCGCGGAGAAGTTCTACGCGGACAAGGAGGTCGACGTGCGGATGGCTGTCCGCGCGGCGGGTATCGACCGGCACGCCAAGACCGTCGTGCTCGAAGGGGGCGGAACAGTCCCCTACGAAAAGCTGCTCCTCGCCACCGGCGCGCGGCCCCGGATCCTGGACATTCCCGGGGCCGGCCTTCCCGGCGTCCATTACCTGCGCACGATCGCCGACTCGGACGCCATCAAGGCCGACCTGACACCCGGTCGGCGGCTCGCGGTCGTCGGCGGCGGCTACATCGGGCTCGAAGTCGCGTCGGTGGCCGTCACGGCCGGGCTGTCGGTCACCGTGGTCGAGATGGAGGAGCGGATACTGCAGCGGGTCACCACGCCCGCCATGTCGGCCTTCTACCATGCGCTGCACGGCGACGCGGGCGTGGCGGTCCGCACCGCCGCCCGGGCCGAAGCCTTCCTCGGGACGGACTCCGTGACCGGCGTGCGGTGCGCCGACGGCTCCGAGATTCCCGCGGACATCGTGGTCGTAGGCGTCGGCATCCTCCCGAACGTGGAGCTTGCCGCCGACGCCGGGCTCCCGTGCGAAGACGGCATCGTCGTCGACGAGCGCTGCACCACCGCGGACCCGGACATCCTCGCGGCCGGCGACTGCACGAACCACCCGAATCCGCTGCTCGACCGCCGCCTGCGGCTCGAGTCCGTGCCGAACGCGATGGAGCAGGCGCGCGTCGCCGCGGCCAACATGGTCGGTCAGGAGAAGGCCTACTCCAGCGTGCCCTGGTTCTGGTCCGATCAATACGACCTCAAGCTGCAGATGGTGGGGTTCTCCGCGGACGGCGACACGACCGTGACCCGCGGCGACCCGGAGGCCCGCCGCTTCGCCGTCTTCCACCTGAAGGACGGGACGCTCGTCGCGGCCGACGCGGTCAACTCGCCCCGCGAGTTCATGGCCTGCCGGCAACTGGTCGGCAAGCGCGTCGATGCCGCGCAGCTCGCCGATCCCCTGGTGGAGCTGAAGACGCTCCTCGGCTGACCGCCGCCACCACCACCGGCCGGGTGGGCCGGGCCGGGCAGTTGCCATCGCGCACGCGACGGCGACACAATCGGAACCGGGATACGACCCCGGGAGCGCCCCGCATGGCGGACGTCCTCGACAAGACCACTCGGGAAACGCTCGACCCGAAGCTCAAGGACCTCATCGAGACGAGCGACCGACCGCGCAAGGGTTACCTCTATTGCGTGACCTGCGAGCACGTCATCGGTCACGTCGCGGACCGCATCGAGGTCATGGGGGCGCACGAACACGCCATGACGAATCCGTACGGCGTCACGCATCGGTTCGCCTGCTACGCCGAGGCCCCCGGCGTCGACGTCCATGGAGGTCCCAACGCCGCCGACACGTGGTTTCCGGGCTTCAGTTGGCGTCTCGCGTACTGCGAAGGCTGCGGCCGGCACATGGGATGGGTGTTCGAACGCGCCACGGAGAGCTTCTGCGGCCTGATCGTCTCGCAGATCCGGACGGAATGAGGGGGCCGCCAAGTCATCGGTCCTGTCCGAACCCGGACGTCCCGGTCCCGGCCAAACCACAAACCACCAGCCTGACGGCCCCGGAGCGGCACTTTGGTAGACTCCGCCCGCGGCCTGAACACCGCCTCGGCAAGCTACCGGTTTCGAACGGGAACTGCGTTGGAGAGGCCATCTCATGAAGGCGTCCGTAGAATGGCTGACCATCGGGTACGAAGCTGACTTCGCGGTCCCCCTGTTCGACATCGTCCCAAAGGCCCCGGAGATTCTCCGACGAATCTTCAAGGGAATCCGAGAGCGCTATCCGTTCGCCCTCGACGCTGCGAACACCCATCTGTCGCCAAGCGAGACACCATCCGAGGCCCGTGTCCGAATCGGGATGTTCGGAGGCAACGCTTCGGTCGACCTCAAGGCCGCAAGACTGAAGATCGACTTCTTCAACCTCAAACTAGGCGACACGAACACGTGCAAGCAGTGCATCGACTTGATCTCGGAGGCGCTTCCTCAAGCCTGCGCCGACGTGGTCGTCCAAACGGACGCCATCACCGTCATGCTACGGCTTAAGGCCGAAGGAAACGCCATGCAGCACCTTGCCAAGTTCAGCGGAAACACCGCGTATGTTGACGCCTCCCGGATCGGCGCGACGGACCACTTCCCGGTTGTTTCTGCCGACCTCGGCAATTTGCGGGGCGGATGGAGATCATCGGCCAATGTGACGGTCGATCCCGAAGACCCTGGCGCACTCGGAGTGTTCTGCCAGACGAAGTACAGCCACAGCCGAAGCTCGATCAGCGACCGTATCGATCACCAGTACCAACTGCTCGACAGCTTGCTTGATCGCCTAGAAGTGGAGGTCTCCGAGTGACCGGACTAACGGCAACAGCATCGCACCCGCCCAGCCGCGAAACTCAAAGCAACCTTACCGGGTCGAAACAAACGCGGCATCTCCACGAGCGACGCGCAAGCACTCTTCCCAACGCGGGTCTGTACCTGAGCCGCGTACACTCACGCCACATGCGAAGCTGGCGCGACTACGGGTTCGCGGAACGCGCCTTGACCGATCCGCCTGGAGCGGGCCACCGCCAAGGGCTACCGCGAAGCACGTCAGAACTCTCAGTGCCTAAACGCGTTGCCGGACCCGTGCAGTTTCTGAAACGGCTTATGGAAGACTGGGCGTTGACGGAAGCCGATGCAGCGCTTCTTCTGGGGTTCAACGATACTGATCTAGAGTTGGTAGGATCCTTCCTCGAGGGCAGGGAGGCACTGTCCGGTCGGGATGTTCGGGATCGAATCGCTCATCTATTCGAGATCCGAAAAACGCTGTCGGCGCTTTTCCGCGATCTGGACACCGAAAACGGTTGGCTACGCGAGCCCCAAGAGCTGCTCGATCAGCGAGACCCAATGAGTCTCCTACTGGGCGGATCGATGGAAGATCTCCTGCTGGTACGGGACTACGTCGATGCCGCCGCCGGCCGATGATCAGAGCCGACCGTCTGGGGAATCAAGTCTCCTTTCGGCGATAGCGACCAGCTACGGCGTCGAGCGACATGTGTACCGGCTCGCTAGTCTGAAGGCGGACGAGGACTTTCTGCGCGAGCTTGGACTTGATGAAGACGGCCAACTCGAGGTGATGGAGCTACTGGCACAGTCAGGCTATCGCACCTCCCCGGAGAGCCTGTGTGCCGAGCCGTTCGCGCGGAAGCGTCGTCGCACGTGGAAAACCCGATTCTCAGATGGGTCGTTCCCAGTGTTCTACGGTTCGTTGGAAGCCGACACAGCCGAAGCTGAAGTAGTCTACTGGTTCAGGGCCAGTTTCGCCGGCAGCCCGATGCGTCGCAGGCGAGCGTTCTACCACCGGTTCTCGTGCTCTTTCGAAGGCTCAGAGAAAGACCTACGCCCCAGGTCGAGCGAGTGGCCAGAGCTAACTCACGAATCCGACTACGCGTTCTGTAATCGACTTGGGGCAGAAGCAGTCCGCCTTGGCCTCGACGCCTTGGTCGCCCCCTCAGCGCGACGACAGGGCGGCTCCAACCTACCGGTCTTCTCAAGATCGTCGATCGCAGGGGCCGGAGCCGAAGCGCTGGTGTCTGTCACCCTCGAGCCTGCGACTGGTGAAGTGATCGTTGGACAAGGCCACCCCAGCGAGCTTTGACGAACGCCCGATCGAGTAGAATGCGCGGTCGCCCGAAGGAGACGCCACCCGTGCACCTCGACGCCGACCGCTTCGATGTCCTCACGTTCGACTGCTACGGCACGCTCATCGATTGGCAGCGCGGTATCGTGGACTACCTGCAGCCCGTCCTGCTGCGCCACGACTCCCACGTCATCGACGACTTCATACTGGAGTTCTTCGCCGAAACCGAGACGGTCGTGCAGGCGGAGGGCGGGCGCTACGAGGATGTGCTGCGCACGGTGCTGCGCCGCTTCGGCACCCGGCTCGGCTTCGCCCCAACCGACGAGGAGCTCGACGGCTTTCCGGCGAGCCTGCCGGCCTGGCCACCGTTTCCCGACACCCTCGAGGCCCTCGGACGGCTCGCGCAGCGCTTCGAGCTGGCGGTGATCTCCAACACCGACGACGCCCTCTTCGCGCAAACCAACGAAACCCTCGGGGTCGAGTTCGCACACGTCGTGACGGCCGAACGCACCGGCGTCTACAAGCCGGACCCGCATGCCTTCGAGGTCGCCCTCGAGACCATCGGCGCCAAGCACTCCAGCGTGCTGCACGTCGCGCAGAGCCTTTACCACGACATCGCCCCCGCAACCGCGATGGGCCTTGCAACGGTGTGGATCGACCGCAACCGCGGCGGTCCCGGCGCGGCGCCCGACGCGGACGCCGAACCCACGTGGACCTTTGGCACGCTCGGCGCCTTCGCGGACGCCGTACTGGCCTGACCGAGCCCCGCCCGTGGCCGCGTCCGTCACGATCGAGATCGCGAAGGAGTCCCATCACTTCTCCGCCGCCCATTTCACCGTCTTTTCGCCGACCGAGCGCGAGAACCTCCATGGCCACAACTTCCAGGTCGAGGCCACCTTCGACGGCGCCGTGGGAGACGGGGGACTGTGCTTCGACTACAACGTCCCGAAGTCGAAGCTCGCGGAACTTTGCGACGGCCTGGACGAAGTGCTGCTGCTGCCCGGCCTGAGCCCGCATCTCGCCATCCTGGAGGACGGCGAGACCACGGTGGTGGAGTTCGCCGGCGAGCGGCTCTCGCTGCCCCGGCGCGACGTGAAGACCGTGCCGCTGCGCAACGTGACGGTCGAGGAACTCGCCCGCTGGTTCCTCGACGAGTTGCGCCGCGACGAGCGGATCGCCGCCCTTCCCGTGTCGGCCATGACCCTGCGCGTTTCCTCCGGCCCCGGACAGTGGGCCCGCGCCACCTGGACGGCAGCCGAGTGAACCTCCTGCTCGTCACCGGCGCGTCGGCCGGCATCGGCACGTCCGCGGCCGAGGCCTTTCTCGAAGCCGGGTACGCGGTGGTCAACCTGTCGCGACGCCCCTGCCCGGTCGCGGGCGTGACGCACGTCCGCTGCGACCTGTCCCGCCCCGACTTCCTCGGCGACATCGCAGAAGCCCTCGCGCGGCCGCTCGCGGCCGCGGACCGGATCGCCCTCGTGCACAACGCCTCGCGGCTCGTCAACGACACGGCGCTCGCCACGCCGAGCGACGCGCTGCGCGCGGTCCTCGAAACCAACGTGGTGGCGGCCAACACCCTGAACGCGCATGTGCTGCCCCACATGGGGGAAGGGTCCAGCATCCTTTACGTCGGCTCCACCCTGTCCGAGAAGGCGGTGCCCGGGAGCTTCAGCTACGTCGTCTCGAAGCACGCCATCGTCGGGATGATGCGGGCCACCTGCCAGGATCTCGCGGGGAGCGGCATCCACACGGCCTGTGTCTGCCCGGGTTTCACGGACACCGAGATGCTGCGCGAGCACGTCCCCGAAGACGCGATGGCGTCCGTCTCGGCCATGTCGGCGTTCGGACGGCTCATCGCGCCGGCGGAGATCGCATCCACTTTGCTGTTCGCGGCGGAGAACGCCGTCCTGAACGGCGCCGTCCTGCACGCCAACCTCGGACAGGTGGAACGGTGAGCGAGACCGCCGGCGCGGTACCGGGCGTTCCGAGGGACGTCGACCTCGCCGAGCGGCGCGAGCGGGTCTTCATCGTGCTCGCGGGGTTCTTCCTGTGCGCGATGACCCTGCTCAACGTGATCGGCATCACCCGGTTCATCGAGCTCGGTCCGATGACCCTCGCCGTCGGGGTCCTCCCCTACCCCCTGACGTTCCTGTGCACGGACCTCATCAGCGAACTCTACGGCCGGCGCCGGGCGAACTTCCTCGTCGGCGTGGGTTTCGTCCTCAACTTCTTCATCCTCGGCTGCCTCTGGCTCGGCAGCGCCATTCCCGCGGCCGAGGCGCAGCCGCCCTGGCAGGTGCTCGAGCTCGCGGAGGGGGTCGCGATGCCCAACGGCGACGTGATCTCCGGCAGCGTCGAGCTCTTCGAGCTGATCTTCGCCTGCACGTCGGGGGCGGTGTTCGCCTCGATGCTCGCCTACATCGCCGCGCAGTTCTGCGACGTGCAGATGTTCCACTTCCTGAAGCGGCTGACGCGCGGCCGGCACCTCTGGGTCCGCAACTGCTTCTCGACCCTGACCAGCCAACTCGTGGACTCGATCACGGTTATCTCCGTGACCTTCGGCGCCGCGTTCCTCGCCGGCGACTTCACCGTCGCCACCATCCTCGTCCTGATCGGGAGCAACTACGTCTTCAAGGTGTTCGTGGCGGTGGCCGACACTGCGCCCTTCTACGCCGGCACGTACTATCTGAAGCGCTACCTGCGGGTGGACAACCTCGCGACCTACTGAGCGCGGACCGCAGGTCGGACCCCAAGACAAGAGCGTAGGGGACGGGCTTGTTCCGGGCATTTGGAGCATAAGCGATTGGCATGCTTTAGGATGCACTGTGTCCGGGATCTCCGCGTTCCTACCACCTGTGGTGGCACCGGCGGAGCATTGCGCCGGAGCAGTAGCGGCGCGGTTGCGCGGTTAGCGGTGCGCCCGCGAGCAGCGGTTCGGGCAACCCAGTACGCCGCGCGCAATTCTGACCGGCATTGCGCCCGGACGGGCCGTGGAGAGCGGCATCCGCGGAATCACAGGCGTCGGAAGCGCCGCGGCGGGACGCGCCAAACCCGACGCGAGGGATGGATACTCACTTTGCGTTGGACAACCCGAAGGGCTTTCCATAGGCTGGTGACGGAGATATGCTGCGAACCCAACGCCATACTTGGGACGGGTTTCAGAGAGTTCGTACCGTGTCGTCTTCGAGTGAATCCGAGAGGATCTGGATCTGGCCGTGGAGCAAGCGCCCGGAACCGGAAGGCGAAGTAGCGGTGGAGATCGACGGTGCTGGTGGCTTGTTCGTTGACCCTGCAAAGGTCGCAGCAAGCGAGACGTTCAAACGCCAACTGTCCGTGATGACCAAGCTCGCCGAGGAGGGCGTCAAGGGTCCCTGAGCGGAACCCTTGCTACAAAGTGGGCACGCTCGGGCTGCTGCTCCTGCCTGCGCTTGGCGGGTATCTGTTCCTCGTCCGCTGCAACGCCACCCGCGACAGCATGCAAGTCGCGACCGGATACCACGTCGTCTTCCAGTCGGCAGTGGCCGGCATTTTCCTCTTCGCCCTTTGCCGCCCGCTCGCCGTTTGGCTGCGCGGCGTGCTTCCGGAAGGCCTGCTTGTTCTCTGGCGCGAAGTGTTCCCGTTCGCCTATGGCGGCACCGCCGCGCTGACCGTCGTTCTCGGCAGCATCTCCCCGTTCCCAGTGAACCTGTTCGTCAACCGCATGGCTGCCCGCCGGCGCACGGCGGAGCGGACGAGCGATCATGTGGGTCTCATCATCGACAGGGCGTTGACCACCAACAAGCTCGTCCAGGTTGCTCTCGACGACCGTAAGATTTACACAGGTCGTCCGCTACACCGTCCGTTCAACGCGCGGGGCCATGACGGGGACCTCGACCTCATCCCGCTGTGGAGTAGCCACCGGGACGTGGACACCTTGGAGCCGCAGGCCCCGACGAACTACGCGCCTGTCATCAAGAAGGCGCTTGACGCCGGGGGACATCTTGAGGATTTCAGTGTCGCTATTCCGCTTTCGACTGTTCAGTCCGTCCGTATATTCGATCCTGATCTGAGCGAACCATGAACCAAGAGCCCTACGTGAAACCGCAAGACGTCACGTCGCCCCGGAACCATTGGACCTTGATCGGCGTGCTGCGGGACGGCGGTCCAGGCGAAGCGTCGTATGCCGTGGGCACTTGGGACGGAGAAGTGCGCGTTGCCTTCCGATGGAACGGCTGGGACGGGAGTCCGACGGGTAACCCGCAAAGCAGGGGCTTGCCCACGTGGGCGGTAATGGAGCCTGCCGCCGGTACCGGACTGATCCAAGCGCTGAATCTGACCAACGAGATACTTGATCTCGTTGCGAGGCAGCCCGCCAAGCTGAACGCCTGAGGTCCTAGCGCCCTCAGAGACCGACATCAACGACGTTCCAAAGATAGGGAGAGCGCTTGATGCCCCAGTGGGCCGCGGCGCGCCGATGGTGCCTTCCACTCTTGTCACAGCGTCGGCTTCCGCGATGTGAAGGATTTCGTGGCTCAATCACGCGGCCTGCAAGGCTCCCTGTGTACGCTTCGCAGACAGCGTCACCACTGCCCACGCAACACTCGGTTCCGGCTGGCTGGTCAACCTTGGCCGGTCAGGACTCTCACCCGCTGGGTCGCAAAGAAGGTCTCCGTCACATCACATAACTTCCCCCTTCACCAAGCTTCGCCTGGCGCAAGACAAGCCCCGCCCCTACGACAGGAGCTGTGCCATCGCCTGGACCGAGCGCTCCGCCGACGCGGCGTCGACGTTGATGCGCAGCCGCGTCACCACCAGGTGGGTCATCCCGAGTTCCTCCCGATAGACGGCGACCCGCTCCCGGACCGCCTCGGGTTCGCCCACCAGCGCCCAGTCGTCCACCGCGGTGGAGACGCGGCGCGCCATGCGCCCGTCGGACTCCGCCGCCATGCGCCGCGCCTGCGCCTCGAGGCCGTCCCGGACGCGGGCCACCAGCCGGGCGTCGGCAGACACGAAACATGAACGCATCACCGGGACTTCGGGCGGAACCGGCTGGCCCGCTTCCTCGCATGCCTCGACGTGGCGGCGGTAGTTGTCCCGCAGCCGGGCGAGCGGCTCCATCGGCGACGCCAGGTAGGGCGCGCCGAGTCGGCCGGCCTGGGCCAAAGCCTTCGGGCCGAAGGCGGCTACCCAGATCGGCGGGTGGGGCTGCTGTACCGGTAGCGGCGCGACAATAACCGGTTCCGCGCCCTCCGTCAGCGCCACGGGCTCGCCCCGCCACGCCCGGATCATGTGATCGAGACACCACTCGAAGATGCGGCGCTTGTCCTTGGGGGACACCGAGAACGCTCCGAGGAGCTGGGCCGAGTACCCGCGGCCGACCCCGAGCGTGACCCGCCCGCCGGACAGCCGGTCGAGCACCGCGACCTGTTCCGCCGCCTGCAGGGGATTGCGCAGCGGCAGGAGATACGACGTGGTGGCGAGGCGCAGGGTCCGGGTCCGCGCCGCCACGGCGGCGAGCAGCATGAGCGGCTCGGGTATGGCGCCCTCGCCCCCGAAATGGTTCTCCGGCAGCCAGAAGGACTCGTACCCCCAGGATTCCGCCAACTCGCCCTGGCGCGCAAGTGTCGCGGCGTCCGCCATGCCGGAGACGATCCAGGGGGTCAGCCCGAGGTGCAGCCTGGTCATTCGGCTCGCCCCATGGAAGAAAGCCCGGGCAGGCCATGCTGCAGCATCCACATCGCCCTGATGGTCGCCCGCACGGCATCCACGTGACGATCCGCCGCGAACGTTTCGTAGAGCGGGTCGCGCTCCAGCAGCACGCAGCGCTCCGCCCGGGTCATCCCCCCGCAATCGAACTCCGCCGACCGGCCGAAGTTGTTGCCAGCCCCACCGTAGCCGCCGAACCCACCCGGGTCGCCAATGCGCCAGAACGCCTGCCAACTGACGGGCAGGCCCGGAATCTGCTCCCGTACGGCCGCCAGCGTCCGGTCCGCCGTGACCGCCAACAGCCCGGGCCAACCGCCCGCGTTCGCCCCGAGATCGGTGCAGTCGTCGCCAACCGCGTCCGAGACGGCGTCGGCATCCACCGGATACCGGTCGAACCGGTCGCTGATGTCCCAGCGCCACCACCGCGCGGTGAACACCGGGACGACATGCGCCGGAGACGTCATGTCCTGCACATAGTTGACGATGCGGCCCAGTCCGGAGTAGCGGTCGGCGAGGGCCTCCGCGGCGGCGAGTTCCTCGACCAATCGGTTGAAGTGCTGGTGCATGCGCGTCTGGATGAACCAGAGCATGCTCCTCGGCCGCTGCTCCTCCCGGTCGTAGTAGTTCCAGCGCGTCATTCGCCGGAAGAGGTTGGCCTCGGTCTGCCGGACGTTCGCCTTGGCGATGTAGCGCACCTGGAGGGGCGTCAGGCGCGGCAACGAAGCGTTTCCCGCGCAGTTGTTGAAGTGCTTGGCCGCGATGAACGTGAGTTCCTGGTGGAGGGAACCTTCGTACGCGCTCGCCGGTGCGGCCGTCACCGCACAGGCGAGCATGAGCCACGGCAGTGCCCGAACCGTCCGGACACCCGGTCTCATCCGGCCGGCTCCGTTACGACGCGGGGCGGTTGCGGGAGCCGCCTCAAGGTCTCGTCGGTCATCAGTCCGCAGGCGATGTCGGCGATCGTCCGGCCCGTCCCGGGCCACGTCCACTCCGGGGCCGCCTCCGCTGCCGGCGTCATCACGAAGCCGCGCGCGAGGGCCCGAGGATGCGGCAGCGTCAGCAGCTCCGTGCGCCGCGCGACGTCGCCGAAGAGCAGGAGGTCGAGATCCAGCTCGCGCGGCGCGTTCCGCACCGGCGCCTCCGAACGGCCGTATCTGCTTTCCAGCGCCTTGAGTCTCGACAGCAGCCACTCCGGGGACGGGGCGTCCGCGAAGAACGCCGCCGCCGCGTTGATGAAGTCCCGCGAACCCGGCGGACAATCGACCGGGCTCGTCCGCCAGAGGGAGGACGCGCGGAACTCGCCCACCGACATCTCCCGCAGCTCCTCGAGGACCCGCGAGACGATGTCCACGCTCGCGCCCCGGTTCGAACCGAGGCCTACCAGAACCCTGACAGCCGTGGTAGAAATCGACCCAACCCGCCATGCGACCCAGGGAGTGCGAAATGAAAGCCGCGGTACTGAGGGAAGTCAACCAACCGCTCGAGATCGAGGACGTGCAGCACGGCAATCCCGGCCCTCGAGAGGTGTTGGTGCGTACGGCGGCCGCGGGCGTGTGTCACTCGGACCTGCACTTCCAGAACGGGTCCTACCCGTACTTCCTGCCGACCATCCTGGGCCACGAGTCCGCCGGCGTCGTCGAAGCGGTCGGCGCGGACGTCACCTACGTCAAGCCCGGGGACCACGTCATCACCTGCCTGTCGGCATTCTGCGGGCACTGCGAGTTCTGCCTCACCGGCCACATGTCGCTGTGCCAGGAGCCGGAGCTGCAGCGTGGCGGCGACGAGCCGCCGCGGCTCAGCAAGAACGGAGAGTCGATCGCCCAGTTCCTGAACCTCTCCTCGTTCGCGGAGTACATGCTCCTGCACGAGCACGCCATCGCGAAAATCCGCGAGGACATGCCGCTCGACCGGGCCGCGCTGATCGGCTGCGGCGTCACGACCGGCGTGGGAGCCGTGATCCATACCGCGGCGGTGGAGCCCGGGGCCACGGTCGCGGTCATCGGATGCGGCGGCGTGGGGCTTTCGTGCGTCAACGGCGCGGCCATCGCCGGGGCGTCGCGGATCATCGCCGTCGACACGGCCCCCGGGAAGCTGGATCTCGCCCGCAAGTTCGGTGCCACGGACACCGTCGACGCCAAGGCCGAAGACCCCGTCGGGGCGGTCCGCGAACTCTCCGGCGGCGGCGTGCACTACTCCTTCGAGGCCATCGGCCTGAAGAGCACCACCGAGCAGGCCTGGAAGATGATCCGCAACGGCGGAACGGCAACCGTGATCGGGATGATCCCCGTGGGCACGATGGTGGAGATCCACGGGCCGGAGTTCCTCCGCGAGAAGACGCTGCAGGGCTCCAACATGGGCTCGAACCGCTTTCGCGTGGACATGCCGCGGTACGTCGACTTCTACCTGGCCGGCAAGCTCCATCTCGACGACATGATCTCCAGCCGCATCAAGCTCGAGGACGTCAACGACGCGCTCGCGCAGCTCGAAACGGGGGAAGTGGCCCGCAACGTGATCGTGTTCGACTGAGCGCGACGCGACGCGAACCCCGGACCGTACCAGCCGGATCCGCTTGGTGCACTGAGCTCCCGGGGCGGTCCGAGGGAGCGGGCCGCGTTGCGATCAGCCATCGAAACTCCGCTTGCGCTCGGCAAGATCGAACGCCGCCGGATCCCACCCGCCGAGCCACTGCCGCAGTTCTTCCACATCCTCGCCCCATGGGTCGACGCCCGTCTCGACGATCGACGCCATGCGGTGGTAGCCGGCAGCGCCACCGCAGTCCTCCGGCGGGCACGCTCGACGGCCGGCGAGCAGGCGCCGGCAGCAGCGTTCCTCGAGGGATACGCGACGGTTGCGCTTGACCTCATGGAGCCAGCCGTCGCCGAAATCGTACTCGTACAGGCATTGGCGGAAGTTGACGAAGTACCCCGCGAGGTCCACGTCATCCGCGTCCGGCGGCTCATCCATCGGATCGAACGGATCCGGGCCGAGCCACCCCGCCAGCACGCGCCCGCGCGGCGACGCGCGAAACTCCCACAGGTGGCCGCCCGACCATCCGAAACTGTCCTTGATGGCCCGCTGCAGGTCTCCGAACTTGCCATCGTCGACAAGCAGGAAACGTCTCCAGATACGCGGCTTGATGCCGCGCAGGGACACTTCGAACTCGAAAAGACCCGCCATGCCGTGCCTCCTCACGCTGCCAATGGCCACCACGGGACGATCCGGTTCGGCATCTCAGGACGCGCGGCGGCCCCGCGCCCCGCCGGGATCAACGGCGGCCGACGCGCGCGAATTCGAAGATCGCGTCCACCTCGATGCCGAAGCCCTCCAGGACCCTCGAAACGGCAGTCTCGCCGTGCCGATGCACGCCATGCTCCACGTACGCGTCGCCCCGCAGCACGAGTACCGTCGCCGTCTCCGCACGCGGGTCGACGATCCAGTACTCCGGAATGGCGGCCTCCGCGTAGTCGCCGCGTTTGACGACGTAGTCGCGGGCCGGATCGTCTGGACTGACCACTTCCAGCACGAGATCCGCGCCCAGCCAATGCGTGTCGGCGCGACGCGTGTCCGCGCCATCGAGAAGCATCAACAGGTCCGGCTCGCGGTACTTCCCATCGCGGATGCGCAGCGGGAACGCCGCAAACAGGACGATGCCGCCGAGAGGCTCGACGCAGGCAGCGAAGGCGCGGTGGAGATACTGCAGGACAAGCTGATGGGTCTCGGTCGGCATGGGCGGTTCTTCGATGCGGCCGTCGGTCAATTCGACCGGCCGCGCCGTGTGGCCCGCCAGCCACATGTAGTCGCTGTCGCTCCAGGTGCCCTGAGGCGGGGCGGCATCGCGCACCATGGCGTCCACGGCCTGCTGAGTGGTCGCGCCGGTGTCCATCGCTCTAACGTACATGGAACGGTCGTCCGCCGCTACTCTGTCGCTCTCCCCTCTCGCTCTCCCCTCCCTTGGCCGCAGTTTGGGTTCAGGGCGAGGATCTCGGACGGGCCGGCGCGGCCGGGATGCCTGGCTCACCTACCCAAGTCGATGTTCCCGTACTGGCCGGCGCGGTAGATGCGCAGGCGTACCAGCCGTGCGTAGCGGATCCGCTGCCAGAGTTCACTGACGCCACGCGTGCGGCCCCGGTTCGCCGCGATGATGATGTCGCCCCCGCGCAGGCCGAAGCGCGAGGCGACACTGGCAGGCTCCACCTCCGCGACGAGCACGCCCGCGCCCCCGCGCGGGTCGTCGTCCTCCCGGAAGTCCGACAGCACGGATCCCGCGAGGCGCGGGTCCACCCGCCCCCCGGGCACGCTGACCATGCGGCCGTCGTCCACGTCGAGCTCGAAAGCAAGCTCGGCGCCGTCCCGCGCGACCTGTAAGGCAACCGTGTCTCCCGCCATCACCACCGCGGACTGTCCGTGAAAGTCCGACACGCGCCGCACGGCGCGGCCGCCCATCGCGGTGACGATGTCCCCGGGCTCGATCCCCGCAGCGTCAGCGGCGCTCCCGGGCTCCACTTCGACGACGACCACACCCTCCGCCGCCTCCACCCCGAGCGCCGCCGCGAGTTCCGCATCCAGCGCCTGGACGGTGAGACCGATGCGTCCGCGGCGCACCTCGCCGTGCGCCACGAGCTGCCGCATGATCGCGGCGACCATGTTGCTCGGAATCGCGAAGCCAAGCCCGACGCTGCCACCGTAGCGGGTTGGCGAGACGATGGCGGTGTTGATGCCGACGAGCCGGCCGGCGAGGTCGACCAGCGCCCCTCCCGAGTTGCCGGGGTTGATGGACGCGTCCGTCTGGATGAAATCCTCGTAGCCCTCGATGCCGAGGCCGCTGCGCCCTAGCGCACTGACGATGCCGGACGTGACCGTCTGATCGAGCCCGAACGGGTTGCCCACCGCCACCACGAAGTCCCCTACCCGTAACGCCGCCGAGTCGGCGAACTCCAGCGCCGTCAGGTCCTCTCCCTCCACCTGCAGCACGGCGAGATCGACCTGCGGGTCCACCCCGACGAGCCGCGCCGGGAGATTGCGCCCGTCGGTCAGCCCGACGACGATCTCGTCCGCGCGGTCCACCACGTGGTGGTTTGTCACGATGTACCCGTTTTCGGCGTCCACGATGACGCCCGACCCGGCGCTCTGTTCCCGCCTGTAACGCCGGCGGTCCTCCGGAATCGAGAAGAACCGGCGGAAGAACGGATCGTCCAGCAATGGATTGCGGATGCGCACCGACGCGTAGGTCGCGATGTTGACCACGCCAGGCGTGGTGCGTTCGAGCATCGGGGCCAGACTCGGCACGGTCTGTCCGTCCGGCAGCTCGGTCGGCAGGGCCGCCCCGGCCGGCAGGGCGATGGCCACGCACAGTGCGGTGATCGCCGATGTCCATCTCATGGTCGTGTCGCTCCCGCTTGCGTCGCGCGGCCTGGCGTCGGAAGCGCGCCCGCCGCGAAGAAGACGACGAGGGCGATTCCCGAGGCTACCGAGGCGGCGAGGAAGGCCGGTTCGTAGGAGAAGAGGTCGTACAGCACACCGAGCACCAAGGGCCCGCCGGCGACGCCCACCGTCATCCACAGGTTGGCGACGGAGTATATCCGCGGGTAGTCGCGCACGCCGAACGCGGTCGCCATGAGGAGCGGCTGCAGCATGAGCAGGTTGCCCACGGTCAGGCCGAAGCAGGCTGCTCCGACCAGTAACACCGTGCCCGTCTGCGCAACAGCCAGCGTGCCGATCCCGATCGCCTGACCCGCCACGTTCAGCATGGTGAACGCGCGCATGGGGAACGTCCGGACCACGAGTCCGCCGAGGAGTCGCCCCACGATAGAACAGAAGGCCAGCGTCGCCATCGAGGACGACGCCACGGCTTGCCCGGCCACTTTGTCCGCGTGATTGAAGACGTGGGCGATCACGCCCACCTGCGCGCCCATCATCAGCACGTAGGCCACGGCCGCGCCCACGAAGAAGCGCGAGCGCAAGGCGCGGGCGACGTCCGCCGTGTCGGGAGGCTCCACGCGTAACGTGGAGGGTCCTCCACCGGGGGGCCAGTCGCGGACGGTGAGCAACGCCACGGGCGCAATCACCAGGAAGAACGCGGCGCCGAACCAGGGCAGCGCCTGCTCGACGCCCGCCGCCTGGATGACGAAGGCGCTGAGCGGCGTCAGCAGCACGCCCCCGACCGACAGGCCGGTCGAAGCGATAGACAGGGCCACGGAGCGGTTCGCGCCGGGAAACCACCGCGTGACCACCGTCGTCCCGGGGACGAGGCTGACCGCGGCGTTGCCGACGCCGAACACCGTGTAGAGGGCCCAGACGTGCCAGACCTCCCGGGCATGTCCCAGGAGGGACAGCGCCCCGCCCGCGACCGCGGCGCCGACAACGATAATCCACCGGACGTCCCAGACGGCCATCAGGCGCCCGACGACAAGCCCGGCGAAACCGCTCGCCAGGAACAGGAGCCCCACGGCCTGCGAGATGTCCGTGACGGTGAACGCGCGCTGCTCCGAGAGCGCGTTCATGTACACGGCAAGGTTGTAGAAGCCGAACCCGGACGAGACGGCGAGCACCACGAAGACGCCCGCCACCAGCCGGGCCCCGCGATCCAGCTTCAAGGCGTTACATCCGTTCCATCGGGGGAGGCAGGTGGAGCGGGCGATGGGAGTCGAACCCACGTCTCCAGCTTGGGAAGCTGGGGTAATGACCGTTATACGACGCCCGCCTGTGCCGACGGCGCAATCCTACTACAGGCGCTCCAGAGGCCCTTTTTGCGGTGGGCGTTACCGCTCGACGCGGCGCTCCCGGGGCGGCGCCGCCGGCCGCGGGGCAGGCCGGGGCGTGACGGCACGTCGCGGAGCCGGGGCGCGCGGCGCCGAGACACGCGGGGCAGGCCGGGGCGTGACCGCCCGTGGTGCGGCACGCGGCACCGTCCGGGGCGTCACTGCCCGTGACGCCGCACGCGGCGCCGTGCGGGGCGTCACTACCCGTGGCGCGGCACGCGGCGCGGGCCTGGGGGAAACGGCTCTTGGTGCAACCGCACGCGGCGAAGGACGAGGTGCGACCGCACGCGGCGCCGGGCGAGGCGTGACGGCCCTGGGCGCGGTCGTGCGTGGCGCCGGCCGGGGCGTGACGGCGCGTGGGGCAACCGCCCTCGGCGCCGTCGGCCGCGGAGCCACAGCCCGTGGGGTGACCCTCCGCGTCGGACTCACGGAGCGTGGCGCCGCGGTTCGAGGGGTAGACGCTCGTTCCGGTCGCGGCGTGGGCCGGGGCGTCGCCCGGTCTGGAGCGACGACGCGCCGGCGTACCGGTATCGCTTCCCGAGCCGTGCGCGAGGCCGAGGGGACCGCCGGGCGCTGCCCACCCGAACGGGGCGCCGAGGCCGCAGGCCGCGCAGGCCTGGCCGATGGCGGTGGGTCGGGCCGCGCGACGTCCGGGGCGACCACACCCCCGTTCGGCCGCCCTTGAGGCCGCACCGGGAGTCCCGCCCGCGCACCCGGAGCGGGCCGAATGCCCGGTATCGAAGCGGGCAAGCGCGGCTTGGCCGGCGTCGCCGGCGCGGGCGTAACGGGATCGGGCGTGTCCGCCGGGCGGTCGGCTACACCGTTCGTCACCAGCCTCCCGCGGAGTAACGGGCGGCCCGGCACTACGGGTTCCGAACGCGGTCGAGGCGCCGCCTTCCCGTCAGGACGGGATCCACCTCCACCTCCCCCGGGGCGCGCGCCCATCACGGGACGCGGTTCGTCGAAGAGCCGTGACCCTTCCCCAGGTACTCGGCCCGGGACCGTTACCGGCACTGCTCCGGGCGCCGTCTCGGGGACGGCAGGCCGCCGCGCGGCGTCGCTCCGTCCCCGGTCCCGCGGGGGCCCGGCCGCCCGGCGCCGGTCGCCGCGCCGCTTCCGGTCTCCGCGGTCGCGGTGGTCCCGGTAGATGTAGATCGGGTAGACCCGCCGATACGGGTCGTAGTGGTAGTAGCTGTACACGTACGTGGGGTGATAGTGGCCGCCGAAGTGGTGGTCGTGGTACGGCCGCTCATAGTAGTGCTGATCGTAGTGGTACGTGCTGTGGTACGTCGGCTGGCTCGCTCCGTGCGCTTCGCCCGTCTCCGGCAGCGGCTCGATGGGCTCACGCGCCACCCGCTCCCGCTCGCACTCCGCCACGAGCAGGGAAAAGTCCTGCAGGAACTCCGGGGCGAACTCCTCGCGCTCAAGCAGTTCGACGCCGTCTTCCGACAACGGCGTACAGACGTTCCGATGGCGCACGAACTTGAGGATCGTCTCGTCGGACAGCCCCGCCTCGTGCAGTTCGAGGATCTCGCTCGCGCTCATCTCCGACACCTCGGTCGGCGGCACGCCGCCCTCGTCGAGCATCCGGTCGACTACGGCGTCCGGGACCTCCGCCTCGTGGAGCGCCACCAGTGCGACACTGTCGATCTCGAACCGCGCGCCCGTCACCTCGATGATGCGCCCGATCTCTTCCTCGGAGTAGCCGCCCCTGCTCATCTCGATGACATCGAGCAGCGACAGGGCGGCCGCGCTCTGGGCGAACCAGAGAAACGGAACGAGGAGCGCCCCAAGCGCGTACCGACAGGTCCTTCGCATCGCGTCTACCTCCCCGGGGATGGCCGGACAGAGGCAGTATACGCAGCCGGCTGCGCGCCGCCTCACGCCGCGCCGCCACGTTCATGATCGGTTCAGATTGCACCGGCGCCGGGCGCCGGTGGTATCCGCCGCCCAAACCGACTAACTTTCGCGCCTTCGCAGGTCCTCGGGAAACCGGAATGAGAGTCGCAGGCAAGGTGGTCGTCGTCACGGGCGGCGCGAGCGGCATCGGGCGGGAGCTGGCTCGCGCGTTCGCCGGCCAGGAGCAGGCAGGGCACGTCGTTGTGGCCGATCTCGACGGGGACGGCGCCGCGGCCGTCGCGGAGGAGATCGGCGGCACGTCCATGCGCGTGGACATCGGCGTCGAGGCCGACCTGGTCGAGCTGATCGATAGCACCGAGCGGGACATCGGGCCCATCGACCTCTTCTGCTCGAACGCCGGCATCGGCCACGGCAAGGGCATCGACGAGCCCGACGACGTGTGGGACAAGATCTGGCGCGTGAACACCATGTCGCACATCTGGGCGGCCCGGCATCTCGTGCCGCGCATGGCGGCCCGGGGCGGGGGCTACCTCTTCAGCACGGCATCGGCCGCCGGTCTCCTGACCCAGATCGGCTCGGTCACTTACACCGTCACCAAGCACGCCGCCGTCGCGCTCGCGGAGTGGATCTCGATCACGCACCACGGCGACGGCATCCGGGTCACCGTGCTCTGTCCGCAGGCGGTGCGTACCGGCATGACCGGCGACGGCCCGGGCGTGGCCGGGGTCGACGGCATGCTGGAAGCGGACGTGGTGGCCCAGGTCTGCATCGAAGCCATCGCCGAGGAGCGCTTCTTCGCCCTCCCGCACGAGACGGTCAAGGAATACATGCGACGAAAGGCCACCGACCCCGACCGGTGGCTCAAGGGCATGCGGCGGCTGCAGGAGGTGTACCGGCCGGATTGAAAGCGCGTTCCAGCAGCCCACAGCTTGGGCTTCAAAGCGGTCGACTCGGGGTCTACTGTTTCGGACCGTATCCTGGCGGGCTGACCCTGGCGCCACGCCACTTGCGCACAGCGCCGCTGGTCGCCAATGTCCCTGCCCCTGCGGGCTCGGGGCGTCGCCACGGCACGACTGCATTCGGTCCAGGTGGAGGCCTAGGGCATGCGGAATCGCGACATGACCGACCCCCTGCAAGACGCCATTTCGGACTTCCAGGCCCGTGCCGTGTCAAAGGCCGAGGACTACGGCCTTACGATAGAGGAAGTGACGGACCCCGGTGTCCGCGCAAGCAAGGGCGATCTTCTCTTCGAGTTCACCCAGGACGGCGGTGAACTGGTCGTGGCCTTCGCAAGCGCGCTTCGACCCGATCGCTACTACGCCGCAGAGTATGTGGCCGTTTTGCTCGGAGCCTTGTCCCGCGAGAAGCTTGACCGGTACAGCCAACTGTTGGACGAGTTCGTGGGGCGAGACAACCCTGACGCCGACCCTCCCGCGCCGTTGTGCGCCACCGACCAGCTGTTGGAGTGGGCTACGACGAACGCCAATCAACTCCAAGAGGGGTTTTGTCACAACCGCCACGCGGCGGCCGCACTCGACCACCTCGTGGACAGCTACCTGACCGGCCCCTCGACCGATACAGCGTTCGAAGAACCCTATCTCTAGCGCGACCCGACGGACGCAGGCGTCAGCCGGATGCCGATCAGTCCGTCGCCCGCCGCGACGGAGTTACGCGACCAGTTGCCCCACCGCCCGCCGCGCCATGACGGCGACCAGGTGCGCCCGGTACGCCGCCGAAGCGTGCATGTCCGAGTTCAGGTTCGCGTCTGGCACGCTGACCCCGTCGAGCGCCGCGACCGAGAGGCCGCCGGCGAGCGCCGCCTCGAGTTCCGCCGAGCGGAACGCGCACGGGCCCGCGCCGGTCACACCCACGCGCACGGCGCCGTCGAGCTCCGCGACCATGACGCCGACGATGGCATACCGCGACGCCGGGTTCGGGAACTTCGCGTAGGCCGCCCGCGCCGGGATCGGAAACTCCACCGAAGTGACGATCTCCCCGGATTCCAGCGCCGTCTCGAACAGGTCCAGGAAGAAGTCCTCGCCCGCAATGTCGCGCCGGTCCGTGTGCACCGTCGCGTTCAGCGCCACCACCGCGGCCGGGTAGTCGGCGGCCGGGTCGCTGTTCGCGATGGAGCCGCCGATAGTGCCGCGGTTGCGCACGTGCGCGTCGCCGATGCGGCCGGCGAGGTCCGCCAGCGCGGGTATCGCGCCCCGCACGGCGGCCGACGCCGCCACGTCCGCGTGGGGCGTCATGGCGCCGACGGTGACGGTGTCGCCCACCGCGATGCCATTCAGCCCCTCGATGCCCGCGAGATCGACCACGTCCGTCGGCGCGGCGAGCCGCTGCTTCATCGTCGGAATGAGCGTCATGCCGCCGGCGATGAACACGCCCTCGTCCGCGCCGGAGCGCAACCGCGACGCCTCGGCGACGCTCGATGCCTTGTGGTAGTTGAAGCGATACATGATCTGTCCCCCTATCCGCGCAGCGCGTTCCAGACCGTCTCGGAAGTCGCCGGCATCGCCAGCTCCTTCACGCCCAGGGCGTCCGTGACCGCGTTCATCACGGCGGCGGTCGCCCCGATGGCGCCCGCCTCCCCGCAGCCCTTCACGCCGAGCGGGTTGTGCGTGCACGGCGTCACCGTCGTGTCGACGGTGAAGCTCGGCACGTCGTCGGCCCGCGGCATGCAGTAGTCCATGTAGGAGCCGGTGACGAGCTGACCCGCCTCGTCGTAAACGCCGTGCTCGAGGAGCGCCTGGCCGATGCCCTGCACGAGGCCGCCGTGGACCTGCCCCTCGACGATCATCGGGTTGATGACGAGACCGAAGTCGTCGACCGCGACGAAGTCGACGATCTCGACCGTACCGGTCTCCGGATCGACTTCGACCTCGCAGACGTGCGTCCCCGCCGGATACGTGAAGTTGCCCGGATCGTAGAACGCCTTCTCGGAGAGCCCGGGCTCGAGTTCGTCGAGCGGGAAGCTCTCCGGCACGTACGCCGCGAACGCCACCTCGCCGAACTTCTTCGAGCGGTTGGACTCCTGCTCCGAGAACAGGCCGTTCTCGAAATCGATCTTGTCGTCCGTGGTCTCGAACATGTGCGCCACGATCTTCTTGCCCTTCGCGATGATCTTGTCGGTCGCCTTGACGATCGCCGAGCCGCCGACGGCTATGGAGCGCGAGCCGTAGGTCCCGAGGCCATAGTCCTGCCGCCCCGTGTCGCCGTGCACGACCTCCACGTTCTCGAACGGGATCCCGAGCTGGTCGGAAACCACCTGCGCGAACGTCGTCTCGTGGCCCTGGCCATGGCTGTGGGAACCCGTGATGACCGTGACCGAGCCGGTGACGTTCACCCGCACTTCCGCGCTCTCGAAGAGCCCCACGCCGGCGCCCAGGGAGAGCGCCACCTGCGAGGGCGCGAGGCCGCACGCCTCGATGTAGCTGGAGAAGCCGATGCCCCGCTTGCGCCCGCGCGCCTCGGACTCGGCGCGCCGCGCGGCGAACCGCGAGTAGTCGACGAGTTCCAGCGCGCGGTCGAGGCTCGCCTCGTAGTCCCCCGTGTCGTAGGTCAGCGCCACCGGAGTCTCGTACGGGAACTGGTCCGGCTGGATGAAGTTCCGCCGCCGGATCTCCGCCGGGTCCATGCCCATCTCCCGGGCCGCCGTCTCCACGAGGCGCTCGACCACGTAGGTCGCCTCCGGGCGTCCCGCGCCGCGGTATGCATCGACGGGGCAGGTGTTGGTGAACACCGACTGTACTTCCACGTAGATGGCGGGCGTGCGGTACTGGCCTGCCAGCAGCGTTCCGTACAGGTACGTGGGCACGCTCGAGGCGAAGGTCGAGAGGTAGGCGCCCATGTTGGCGGTCGTCGCGACGCGCACGCCTAAGAACTCGCCGTCGTCCGCGAGAGCCAGTTCCGCGTGCGTGACGTGATCCCTGCCGTGGCAGTCGCCCAGGAATGACTCCGAGCGCTCCGCGACCCACTTCACCGGCCGGCGCACCTTGCCCGCAGCCCATGTGACCGCCGTCTCCTCGGCGTACACGAAGATCTTCGATCCGAAGCCGCCGCCCACGTCGGGCGACACCACCCTCAGCTTCGACTCCGGCGCCAACTGCACGAACGCCGCCAGGATCAACCGCTCGAGGTGCGGGTTCTGCGTGTTCATGTAGAGCGTGTAGTCGCCCGAGGCCGCGTCGTAGCAGCCGATCGCGGCGCGCGGCTCCATGGCGTTCGGGATCAGGCGGTTGTTGACGATGTCGAGCGAAGTGACGTGCGCCGCCCGGGCGAACGCCGCCTCGGTCGCCGCCTGGTCGCCGAACTCCCAGTCGTAGCAGCGGTTGTTCGGTACCGACTCGTGTAGCTGCTCCGCCTCCGTCGCCGTCGCCACGTCCACCACGGCCGGCAGGTCCTCGAAGTCCGCGCTGACCGCTTCGGCGCCGTCGCGCGCCGCCTGCAGCGTCTCGGCGATGACGATGCCGTACGGCTCGCCCACGTAGTTGACCCGCTCCACCGCGACCGGTGGATGCGGCGGCTGGATCATGTCCGAGCCGTCGCGCGACTTGACGAGCCAGCCACACGGCAGGTCGCCGATGCCGTCCGCCGCGAGGTCCGCGCCGGTGAAGACGGCGACCACGCCGGGCGTGTCGCGCGCCCCGCTCGCGTCGATGCCCAGGATCTTCGCCCGCGCGTGCGGCGAGCGGAGAAAGACCGCGCAGGTCTGGCCCGGCTGGTTGATGTCGTCGATGTAGTTGCCGGCGCCGGTGAGGAACCGGACGTCCTCCTTGCGCCTGACGGATGCGCCTATTCCCGTTTCCGACATGGGACCTCCCGCCTACATGTTGTCGCGCGCCGAGAGCACGGCGCGCACGATGTTGTGGTAGCCCGTGCAGCGGCACAGGTTGCCTTCGAGACCTTCGCGGACGGCGTCCTCGTCGAGGTCGTCGCTCGTCTGCACGAGATCGATGGCGGCCATGATCATGCCGGGCGTGCAGAAGCCGCACTGGAGCGCGTGGCACTCGCGGAAAGCCGCCTGCATCGGGTGCAGGTCGTCCGCGGTGCCGATTCCCTCGATCGTGGTCACGTCCGCGCCGTCCGCCTGCCCCGCGAGCACGGTACAGGACTTCACCGCCCGCCCGTCCATGTGCACGACGCAGGCGCCGCACTGGCTGGTGTCGCAGCCGACGTGCGTGCCCGTGAGGCCCAACCGCTCGCGAAGCAGCTCCACGAGCAGCGCGTTGTCCGGCACGTCGAGCGTGTGGTCCGCGCCGTTGACCGTTAACGTTACTTCCACGCCATTGCCCTCCCAGGTTTCCGTTGTCCGGGCCGCTCGAAGACGGTCGCCCGGTACGCCGCGCCAGTATTCAGCCCCCGGAGCTAAAGATCGCAACGATCACGACGATTAACAATACCCCGGCGGCGAGGGTCCAGATCCGGCGGCGGCTCCCGCCCTCCGCACCTGCGGCCGCGCCTTCCGCCGGCGTCGCCGGCGAATCGCCCGCCTGCGTGTCTGCGGGACCGCCGAGTTGCCCCGTGAACGCCGCGAAGAAGCTGTCCGCCATCTTCCGCACCGCGCCGTCGACCAGGCGTGAACCGATCTGCGCGAGCTTGCCGCCGACTTGGGCTTGAACGCCGTAGCCCAACAGCGTGCCCTCGGGAATCTCCGCCAACGTGACCGACGCCGTGCCCTTCCCGAAGCCCGCCGCACCGCCCTTGGCCTGCACCTCGAGGCCATAGCTCTCCGGAGGATTCAAGTCGACGAGCGACACCGTACCCCGAAACGTCGCGTTCACCGGGCCGATGCGGGCTCGTACAACGCCTTCGAAACGATCGTCGGCGACGCGGGTGAGGGATTGGCAGCCGTCGATGCATTCCTTCAGCACATCCGGATCGTTAAGCGCTTCCCACACGCGCTCTCGCGGTGCCGCTATCCGGTATTCCCCCGACTGTTCCAACCTGCCCCCAAAGCGGTTGCCTCGCCGAGCCCTTCGCGCCTACACGCGCGAGGGGCGCATGACGGCGTACGCGCCACCCGCTTAAGTTCGCACGTTTGCAGAGGGTGGGCAATCGCCAAAGGGCTCCTGCAAGGAGCCTGGAGCGGCGCCGTGAGCGTCTAGGCGGCGTTCCCCGCGGCATCGGTGCCGAAGAGCCGATCGAACCAGCGCAGGAACGGCTGGGCTGCCTCGCTGCCCGCGTCGAAGTACCTGGCGGCGATGGCCGTGCCGTATGGCAGACCCGGCTCCTCTTGCCAGGACAGCCAAGCATGGATGACGGCCTTCACGCGCTTGACGTCCGCAAACGCAGCGCCACGCTCTCGCGCGGTGGTCGTGGCTTCACGGGCGAGCGCGAGCAGCGGGTCACCTTGGTCTACGAGGTCCTCGAGGAAGTGCTCAAGAGCGCCCGAGGTGCGGTTGTCGGGCATGAGCCAAACGCCGACCTTGACCTGATAGTCCGGCATGTAGGCGACGAAGCCCGTGGCTGGCAACTCCGCTGGGGGCGGGGGGTCGAGAAACGAAAGCCGGTGGCGAACCGCGTCCCAGCTGTTGGGCGCGGCCTCGTCGGCGTCCAGGACGAAACCGACTGAGTTGCCGGTGCCGAACCTAACCGCGGGCTCGATGGCGTCGAGCACCTTGTCCTTGTCCCCCGCGGGTTTGATCTCGGGGAACATCGCGGGGAGGGTGTCCGGGATGATCTCTCCTTCGAGCGGGCACTCCACGCCGTGGCGCCGCAGCAGGTGCCTGATGGCGTGCTTGTCGTCCGTGCCTTCGACATGAAGGCTTGATCGATGTGCCACGAACGGGACCTACCGCAAGTCGACGCCGCTCTCGACGGCGACCGGAATGTCCATCCCGCGGGCGCTCACCGCTCGGGCGAGCGACGTGTCGATCTTGTGGACGGAGACTTCGTCGGCAAGCTCCGGATAGGACTTGACCATGGAGGCGAGGCCGAGGATGCAGTCCTGACTGTGCGTGGTCGCGAACAACTGCAGACGGGACTTGCGGGCGACCTCGACGAGCAGACGCCACATGCCGGACATCACGGTCCAGTGCAGGCCGGTGTCGACCTCGTCAACGAGGACGTAGCTGTCGGCGCTGTTCGCAAGAGCCAACCTGAGGAGCAGCAACCTGCGCATGCCGTCGCCGAACGTGCCCAGAGGGTATCGGGATCCGCCTCCCTGCGTGCCGACTACGATCCCACCTCCTCCCGGCGTGCGACCGCTCGTCAGGAAATGGATGGAGTCTATGTCGGGCATGAGCAGTTTCATGTCCTCCACGACTTCGTGCTCCCGGCCGTCGGCGACGAGGACGTTCCACGCTTCGTCAAGGAGCCGGGGCTCCACGGACGTCACGGAGAGGAAGCGAGCGGAGCGACGCGTCATCCATGGGCGGCGCAGGTCACGGAGAAGTAGTCCCTCTTCGGTGACGGGGAAGATTGATCCTCGCGTCTTGCGTGAGTGCACGGTGATGGCTAGAGCCATTGCGGGAGACGCTTCAGGCGGCAGGTCGTCGCCGAATCTACTGAGCATGTCGGAGAGGAGCTTGTCGTCCAGTTCGTCCAACGAACGTAGCGCGACGGTTGCCTGACCCGCGCCGGGTGACCCCTGCAGTCGGAAGTTGGCGCCGGGCTCGCACGCATGACGGTGGAACAGATGGGCGATGCTGGGAACGCGGCGTGAGCCCGAACTCCACTCGACAGGGCGCATTTCGTCGCGCCGTTGGGCGGACTCGGCGATCACAGCGGGACTGCCACCCGAGAGAAGCAGGTCCACAGCCTCGAGCACGGAGGTCTTGCCGCAGTTGTTCTTGCCGACGACGAGATTGACGCGGGAAAGGGCATCGAGTGCGTAGGACTCGAAGGCACGGAACCCCGTCATCTTGAGTGACGTCAACACGCGGACCGACTCCCGGGCTTTGGCGAGCCATTCTAGGGGCAGGGCCCGGCTAATACGACCGCAGCGGTGGGTGTCTGCTTGCCGGAGAGCGGCCCTTCGCCGAGCGGGGAGCCCTAGCCCGACTTCGGCAACTCAGCGTCAAAACGCTCGCAACTGATTGATTTTTGGTTGACGAAGGCAAAAGGTCGGCACTACAAGGTGCCGTTCGGGAGGAGTCCCGGCGGGCGCTCTAGGCCGAGATTCGAGGCGCCGGCTGTTCCGGCAGTCGCAGCTTGAGTTGATCGAGAAGCAGTTGGTGGTCGCGCGTCGGCTGCGTATGGCGCGGCAGCGTCAGGTGTCGCCCGTCCGCGGTCGGCAGATGGATGTCCACCATCCGCAGGGTGGAGAACTTCTCCAGGATGGCGCGCGGCGTCAGCCCCGGCGCGCACGGCCGCGCCGGATTCTTCAAGGTGACGCGCAGGCAGTAGGCGACGAAGGCGACGAAGATGTGCGCCTCGATGCGTCGCTCCCGTTGGTGGAACACCGGACGGATGGCGAGATCGTGCTTGAGTTCCTTGAAGGCCTGCTCGATCTCCGAGAGTTGCATGTAGTGGCGCCACAAGGTCGCGGGGTCTTCCGCGGTCAGGTTGGAGCGCGGCAGGTGGCGGCCCTCGCGGCGCCGGGCACGACGCAGCCGGTCGCGGCGCAGCGCGAACGTGAAGGTGTCCGGGGTCACGTCCTCGTCGGCTGCGGGGCGCGTGGAGCTCGACCAGATGCCAGGCGCGCCCCGCGTCCTTCTTCGCGGCGCCGAGCTTGAGCAGCAGTTCGTCGCGCTCGAGCGACTGGCCGCGCAGTTCGTGCAGCCGGCGCCAGAGCCGCTTCAGCCGCCGCTGCCGCATGCCGCGCTCCTTGAGGATCCGCGCGCGGCTCTGCGCCAGGACCTCACTCATAGACCCAGACGGTAACCGTCACGAGTGCATCGCCGAGTCCTTCACGCAGACCTATCAGGTCTTCATCCTCATCCACGCGGTACGCTCCCTGAGCCGCTCTATAGTTGTTTCGAACCGCCTAAATCGAGGCATCTAATGCGCCGTTCACTCGAACGCGCAAACCGGCTACGGCTCGCAACGCCAGCTCCGGCCCGCCACAAATCCTCGTCGCGGCACCGCGTGGCAAACACCCGCCCAGAGCGTCAAGACCGCCGCGATTGACGGCGCGGGAAGTACGCCCCGCCTCAAGACCGCGCCAGATCGCCGGCTCGTACGAAGCCGTCTGCGCTCGCCTCCGAGTCCCCGGAACGCGCCGCCGCTCGTGCCGGCATTCGGTACCACTAGGACACCTCCTCCCCAGCCACCCTGAACACCTTCATCACCTCGTCGCCCAGATGGTTGATGACCTTAACGGCAATGGCCCCCGTCGATGGCCTCGGGAAGGGATGGGACGTGTCACTGTTGAGGGTGGCCCATGCATCGGGGTCGATCTCCGCCTTCAGCGTGGTCTTGAGGGACTTGTAGGGATCGCCCGCGCCGAGGAAGTACGCCTGGCGGACGAAGAAGCTCTCCTCGCTGTAGTCGGTGTCGACGAACCAGCAGGCGATTCCTTCTGGACCGTCGCTGCGGACTTCACCCGTTGACGGGTCGAACACGTCCACCCCGTGGATTCGCACGCGGAACCAGTCCTGCTCGCCGTCGTCGCCCGGGGCCGGCTCGATGTCGATGTCGGGTTCGCCGAAGATGACGAAGAGGTTGGCCGTGTCCGTCTTCTTCAGGTCCTCGGCCATATGCAGGTCGGCGTTCATGCGCGCTTTCAGAACCGGGATCCGGCCGAGCTTATTGAACTCGGTGGCGTGCGCCTCGTAGTTGAAGGCGCAGGCGATCAGGCTGTCGAAGTTGGCGTCCGCCGCCTCGCGGGTCGCCCGCACCAGATCGTTCCGGGAGACCGTGCCGAACTCGGGGCCGATGAAGACGCCCGCTCGTTGCTCGCGAGCGTCGTCGCCGCCTTCGAGGTAGCGTCCCTCAGCGCAAACGAAGTCGCCCGGCCACGGTTCCAGCGACGCGAACGTAATGCGATCTGCCTTGCTCGTTTGCTGCACGCCGGCGGCTCGCAGGTTCTCAAGGATGACGTGGGCAAAGTCTTGGCGGGGCACGTCCGTGGCCCACGCCCTACCAGCGTCGGCGGCCATCAGGTCGTCGTTCTCGTCCAATGCGGCGATGCGATGGGGCGACAGGCTCTCGACGGTGAAGGGACCGGCGACACGGGTCTTGCCACGGTCCTCGTAAGGCTTGTCGTATAGATACTCCTGCTCTGCGCGCGCGGCGATGCAGGCATCGACCTCCCGTTGGCGATCGATGCGGGCTTCCCAAAAGCCGTCGTGGGCGTTCTTCGCCGAGTCGGGCCAATCGTCGACAGGCTCCCGGGGAATCTCCCATTCGAGGAAGCCGTTGACCGGAGCGGATTCGCCGGAAGGAAGAGTGACCGTCGTGCCCGCCGCAGCCGTGAAGTCCACCTCCTGGCCCTTGCGCGCCCCATTTGGAACTACGAAGGCTGCCGGATGGTCCTTGAGCGCTTCGTTGAGGGCCGTTAACGCCTCCTCGACAGTGGGTTGTTTCTGCTCGTAGATCGCGTCGATCTCGACGTTGTTGGCGATGGACTTGAGCGTGATGTGCGGCACGCGCTCGTACACGAAGCCCTGGCGGATGTCGCCGTAGCTTGGCGTCTCAGGCGGCGCCTTGCGCGAAAGCTCAGCCTCCTTGCGCTGGCCATCCGCGCTGTCGGCGAGGACGTAGTAGGGATAGCGCGCGCCCATGATGCGGGACCGGGCGAGCGCCAACGCAACGCGAGACGTATCTATCGTGATCCAGCGGCGGCCCCACTGCTCCGCGACGTAGGCGCTAGTGCCGGAGCCGCACGTGGGGTCGAGCACGAGGTCACCTGGATCGCTGGTCATCAGGATGCAGCGTTGTATGACGCTTGGCGCGGTCTGGACGACATACACCTTTCCCGCCATAAAGCTCGCGCCAACGTCCTGCCAGCGGTTGTTGACTTGCACGACCGGGAAGTCGGCGAGATAGCGGACGTACCCAAGCCGAGAGGCGGTGGCCTCCAGGCGCCCAGCTCGCTTCAACCTCGCCATGCCGCTCTCGTTCGTCTTCCACCGAACAGAGAGCGACGGCTTGAAGGTCGCGCCTCCAATGCTGACCCCGAACCACGATGCTGCACCCTCGCCCTTGTCTCGACCAGCGCTCTGCGAGGTGAGGTTATCCAGCGTGTAGAGCGAGAAACCGGTCGCGGGGTTGATGCCGCGAAGTTCGTCGGACGTCGCGGGACGGCTTATGCCGGCCAGGTCCCGGAGGCGGTTGTAGTTGGTTCCACCAGGCTGGCCAGCCTGCTTCCTGTTGAGCACAGGCCGGAACTTGACCTGCCTTTTGTCCTTCGCGTACCACAGAAGGTGGTCGGTAGTCTGGCCAAGGTAATCGTCCGTGGACCCGGACGTCTTGGCAAAACCGATCTGCGAGACACATTGCTCCGCCCCAAACACCTCATCCAACAGCGCCCTGACCCGATGCACGTTCTCATCCCCGATCTGTACGAAGATGCTCCCGCTCTCGGTGAGCAACTCCCGCGCCACAGTCAACCGATCCCTGAGGTACGTTAGATAAGAGTGAACTCCGTCTCGCCAAGTGTCGCGGAACGCCTTGACCTGCTCGGGCTCCCGCGTGATGTGCTCAGCCTTGCCGTCCTTCACGTCTCGGTTTCTGGTGGACCACTGGAAGTTCGAGTTGAACTTGATGCCGTAGGGCGGGTCCATGTAGATGCACTGCACCTTGCCGCGCAGCCCCTCGCGCTCGGCCAGCGACGCCATCACCTGCAGCGAGTCGCCGAGGATCATTCGGTTCGACCAGTTGGCGTCGTGCTCGTAGAACTCGGTCCGGGCGTCCCCGTCCGGCACGCCATTGAAGTCGGCGAAGAGGTCGGGCGCGTAGCCAGGTTCGTCGGTCTTCGTTTCCCGCGCCCGGCGGGAACGACGGACGAGATCGTCGATCAACACCTTGGGATGCACTTTCTCCTGGATGAAGAGCGGCGGTGCCGGCACGACGAGGTCGGACCAGTCCACAAGGTCCTTGCCACGCCATACGAGCTGGGGGTCGAGGTCCGGGTTGCGGATCTCATACCGGGCGCCGATGGGATGTCGGTCGTCCGCGCGCATGACGGGCTCGTACTCGGCGGTCGGGATGTTGCGGCGCTTGGCTTCCTGGTGCACCAACGTCTCGACCTGCTTGCTCCTTTTCTTGGCCATGGCCCTAACGGTCCTCCGAGTCTGGGGCGTAGGCAACGCCGAGTTCCTCCGCGACGCCCCGGAGTTTCAGGTCATTCGTCCAGAGGCTCGTGTTCTCGTCCGCCAGCACGGCCCCCAGCAGATTTGCATCCACGTAGCCGATGCCGCGGCCCATGAGTCTCCGCTTTTCGATCAATGCGAGTAGGTCCTTGGCGGATACCGTCTCGGCCCGGGGGAGCGCCATGAGGTCGCCGAGTGCGTTCTCGCGGGCACGCAGGTTGCCACACGCCAGTTCTCCGATCACCATTTCATGGCACAGGACGTTGCGTTCTTCGAGTTCTGCTCTGAGGGCCAGGATCTCGCGGTGCATGTGATCGATCCAGACTGACGTGTCCACCAGAATCATGGCGCTTCCGCGCTGCGTCGTCTGGGAATGTACTGGGCGTCGGGATCCGAGCCGCCGATCGCGATCAGTCCGCGAACCGCCTGCTGCTGACGTTCTTCCTCCACAAGCGCCCGCAACGCGTCGCCAACCGATTCGTCGAAGTCCTCCGCCATCTGGTACGGGTCGCGCAACTCGAGAAACGCCCAGCGGCCGTGGGACTTGAGCGCGTTGACCCCGGGAACCCAGTAGGTGGTCATCGCGTCCGCCTTCGCTCCGGCGTCCTCTCCGCGCCTGCCCTTCACCTCGACGACGACGTGCAAGGGCTCCTCCTCGCCGAGGCCGTAGTCCAGGACGACGATGAAGTCGGGCACGTAGCGATGGCTTGCGCCGCCGAACCGGTACGGCACCTCGAAGCCGAGGTTGCGGTTCTTCACCCAGCGAAGCACCTGCGGGTGTGCGTCGAGCACCCGGCAGAACTCGCCCTCCCACGCACTGTCCAGGATGGCCCAGTTCAGGTGGCAGCGGGGGCCGGTCGCGTAGCGCTGCGTGCGGGACGTGGTGAAGTTCACGCGCCGGGTGGTTCCGGTGGGATTGTACGGATCGAGCATGGCCTGCACCGGCTGGCGGTGCAGCTCTGCCCGCGTGATCGCGGAAGCGATCTTCTCGCAGGCGCGGTCCGCGAGTTCGGGCACCATCAACTGTGCGGGGTAAGTGTTCCCCTTGCAGGTGAGGCAGTCCTTGAGCCACGCGCGGGTGATGCGCTTCAGTTGGCCAAAGAGATGCAGCTCCGGCTCTTTGTTGGGGTCGCGCCAGTGGTTGTAGAGGAGGTGTAGCGTCAGCTCGTAGAGCAAGGTGGCCGAACGCACATGATCCAGATGCTCGACGGTCAGGTCATGGCCTTCCCCGATAATGCCCTGGTTGTGAGTGATCGTCGGGCCGACGAGCGCGGGGGTGAGGGTGAGCGCGGAGTCTTCCTTGAACTCGGCGATGAGACGATCGTCCGGCAGCTCGACGCGGTAGCCCGCCACCTGCGGAAAACGAATCTCCGCGTGGTCCCGCTCAGGGGAAAGCGCCTTCACCTGCACGGTTTCGGCGGGCTTTTGCGGTGGTGCGGGTACGGCCTTGGCGGTGAAGTCGAAGGGAATGCCGAAGACATCCGCGTATTCCGCGTTAAACACGCCTTCTTCGTTCAGTTCATAGGACTGCCGCCGGAGCGAGCGGCCGATCACCTGTTCGCACAGCAGTTGGGTGCCGAACGCCCGCAGGCCGAGGACATGGGTGACAGTGTTGGCGTCCCAACCTTCGGTAAGCATCGCGACGGACACCACGCAGCGAATGCCGCCGCCGAGCCGGCCGGGCTTGCCGACGGTGTTCATCACTTCGCGCAACAGGTCCTGTTCGCTGATCTTCTCGGCCTGCACGCGGTCGCCCGTGCGTTCCACGATCTCGCGCCGGAAACGCTCGATCTCGTCCGCGGCCGCGTTCTTGAAGCCCTTGTCGAGGGCCTCGCCGGACTCGAGTTGCCGGCTGTCGATCAGCAAAGTGCGGGGTCTCGCCAACGGTGCGCCCGAAGCGTCGAAGTTGCGGAAGAGTTCGAGGCGCCCGTTCTGTACCGTCCCGGGGCCGTCGCCATCCTCTCGGCGGAAGCCCGCGATGTAGTCATAGACCAGCTTCGAGGTCGCGGTGTTGTTGCACACGACGATGAAGCACGGCGGCGCGTCGATACCCGCCTGCTCCCAGAGCTCGAATGTCTTCTCGTAGTGGCCGTACAGCGCCTGCAAGGCCGTCTGCAGTTCGCCGGGCAGCGACATCGGGTCGAGGCGGGCGCCCGCGCTCCGGCCCTTCTTCGGCATCTTCTTGCCGACGTGCTCCCACAGGTTGCGGAACATCGGCATCTCCGCACCGGGCACATTGTCCACCACGGGCACGCGGGGCAGCTTGACGATGCCGCACTCGATGGCGTCCATCAGGGAGAAGTCGCTGACGGTCCAGGGAAACAACGTGCCTTCGGCGTAGCCCGAGCCGCGCAGGAAGAACGGGGTGGCGGAGAGGTCCATCACGCGGCGGAGACCCAGCTTGCGCTGTACGGTTTCGAGGCCGGAGATCCAGACGCGGGCCGCTTCGCGGTTGCGTTCCGCTTCTCGCCGGTCGTCCCCGGTCAGGCGACCCTCGTCGGTCTCGCCGGGTTTCTCGCGATAACAGTGGTGCGCCTCGTCGTTGAGCACGAGGACGCCTTGCATGGACATGAGTTCCGGGCAGACGCGGGCGAGCATCTGGCCTTCGCTCTCGCGGCTCGCGAGTTCGGGGCCGCGGCCCTGCAGCAGCGCGCGATTGCCTTTGGCGACGTCCAGCGTCTCGCGCCGCTGGAAGGCGTGGTAGTTGGTGATGACGATCTTCGCCCGATCGAGGTCGCGCAGCATGTCCGCAGGCACGAGTTCGCGGCTCGCGTAGTAGCTGTCCGGATCGTTGGGCTGCAGCACGCGCAGGCGGTCGCGGATCGTGATGCCGGGCGTGACGACCAGGAATCCCCGGGTGAACCGGCGGCTGGCCGGGCGGCGTACGGCATTGACCGTCTGCCAGGCAATGATCATGGCCATTACCGCAGTCTTGCCGGCGCCGGTGGCGAGCTTGAGGGCCATCCGGGGGAGGTCTGGGTTCGCGGCTTCGCTCGCCGCCTCGATCCGGTCGAGGAAACCCCGTCCCAAGTTGCCCCGGCCGGGCGCCACCTCGGTGAGCCAGATGGCGGTTTCCACTGCCTCCATCTGGCAGAAGAAGGGGCGAATGCCGCCGAACGCATGGTGGCGCCAGTGCTTGAGCAGGCGGGCCGTCTCGGGCGTGACGCCCCAGCGCGCCTCCGGCAGCGCGCGCCAGGCGGTGATTTCCTGCCGCAGGCTGTCGATCAGGACGGTCAACTCGTACTGCTGGTCGTCCGTGTCGAGCGGCTGTCTTTGCATTTCGAGCGCGAGTTGCGCCTGCGACTTGGCACCGGCCTTCCGCGGCTTCGGAATCGGGGAGACGAACGACACCCTCCGACGGCCTTCGCCGATCGTGCTCGTGGGCTGACGGTCCGCATCGAGCACCCAATGTCGCGCCGGCGCCTCGTAGGGCGAGTTCAGGATGGGGTTCTCGTGGAAGGTGGTGGGTTCGCTCATGGGCCGCGAGCTTACCGGCATCCATCCAAGATTTGATCGATTCGCGACAAAGCGTCCACGGGTGCGCTGAGGAGAAGAGCAAATTTCATATGAAACAATTTCTTACCCGCGACCAGAACATTTGATCGGGATTTGACCCGACGCGGTCCAACGGTCGCGGCCTCCCGCGAAATCAATCTAACTCCACCGCCCAGAACGGCGCGTACCCGGATTTCGGACGAACCGGGTCGGCAACGCGAATCAGGTCGGCATCCAACGCTCGACGAATGACGTCGGAAACCTGGGCAGCGTTGTGGGGCTCGACGCCGAACCGTTCGCGCAACTCCCGGTTCCGCATGTAGCCACCGCTCAGATACCGCATCACCGCGTGCTGGTAACAGGCACGCAGCCGTTCATCCGTCGTCATTTCCGCGAAGCGACGCGGACCGAAAAGCCTGACCCGGGTAGCATCTTCGGTGGACGTGAATTCCGGCGGCGGCAGCCGCTTCGACTCTGCGGCGTCGATCACTTTGTCCATCCCGGTGCCCTGTTCCTCGCAGAGCCCCATACGCCGCATAAGCGAAGCCAAGGCCTCGTTGCGCGAACGAGGCGGGAAATCGATGACCCGCTCCGGTTCCACCAACGACGCGCCCGGGTTGGTTATCTCCAGCCGACCCTTGAACAACTCGATTGTTGGACCGGCGCCTGTGACGGCCAAGTCCTGATGGATCAGGGCGTTCGCGATCAACTCCCGCACCGCGACCGGGGGAAACAGAGGCTCCGCCGAGCGGATGATGGCGCCGTTCTCTTCCGGCGACGGCGTAAGCGTGTCCACGAAGAGATTCAACTCGTTGAAACCGACTGCGTAGCCCGCCAGAAAGTCCTTTCGGTGCGTCACGGTCTCCGTTCGACTGTTGCCGTCATACGCAACGAATCGCACGGCCTTTCGGGAGAGTTCGAACTGGTCGAGGTCGCGGGCGAACAAGACTGCACCCAGATTGAGGACATTCCATTTCCCGCCGACTTCGTCTGACGCGATCAGCCGTTCCGTCGCGAGATCTTCCAGCGCCCGCCTGCGGTCCTTGGGCTCGGGCTTGCCGATCAGTTCGTAGTAGCGCTGATGGTCCAGCAGGCGCAAAACCGTGTCGTCGTCGACGAATCCGCAGGCGACTCCTTGCTCCCACGCATAGGAGCGCAGCTTGTCCCACAGCGCCCTTTGGCGCTCCGGATGGTCGGCCAAGCGAGGGGTCGCGCTTCCAATCCGCACGTACGCGGTCCGATCGAACTCCACAGGCGCGGTCGTCGCCGCCGGAATCCTCAAAAGGACCAGCCGCCCCTCCGGGTGCTCGACAATATCGAAAGACGACAGGATGTCCGGCCTGAGTTTCTGAGAGAGCCGGAACTGCAGCGGCTGCTTGTCGAACAGCGCCGCATCAGGATCGAACGTCGTCCCGGTAACCGCATGGTCGTCGTCCCGTACGCCCCAGACGACATATCTGGAATCCCGATCCTCGATCCGGGCCGTGTTGGACAAGGCGGAGATCAGCTTCCCGATCGTCTGGGGGTCCGCAACGTTCTCCTTGAACTCCGCGCACGACTGTTCCGCAGGGAGCCGTCGGAGCTCGTCTATCAGCGCGATGGTCCGCGAATCCCTCCGTACGTTCATTTCGGGGTTGTGCGATTGGGGCAGGGACGCACCATACCCTATCGGCCCTTCCCAAGCGCTGCCGTCGCTTCCGCCAGCCTTGCCGTCGAATCAAATGTCGATCAAATCTTGTGGGAGCCAGTAACCCTCTGTTTTTGCGAACGGATTTTGGGTTCGATGAGCGCCAGGATCCGTTTTCGACGGCCAACTATCAAATCTTGGTCAGGTCTCTCGCCCTTTGGGCACGACCTGAGCGAGTCGGCGGGGCTAACCCAACAGGCGGCTGGTGTCCGATGGCGGGCGGCGAAGCTTGCTTCACAGCAGGCTGATCCCCGGCGGAGGGAGCGGGCGGGCTTCCTTGGTCTGGACGGAGGAACGCGGTGACGCCGTTGCGTGGCGACGCGGGGGGGCGTCTAATGCCGTGGCTCGACAGCCTGTGTTCCCCGCACACATAAGGCGACCCTGCCGTGTTGAGGTTGCGCGTATGGCCGGGCAACCCAACCGCGTTCCTGGAGGCCCGACTCATGGCGAACCTGCCCCTCGAACACATCCGCGTCCTCGACCTGACCCGCATCCGTGCCGGGCCTACGGCCGTGCGGCAGCTCGCCGACTGGGGCGCCGACGTCGTCAAGATCGAACGCCCGGGCGATACCGGCGGGACGATGGGCGGAGCGCGGCTCGGACCCGACTTCCAGAACCTCCACCGCAACAAGCGCAGCATGGCCCTCAACCTCAAGGCACGCGCCGGCAGGGAGGTCTTCCTTCGCCTCGCCGAGTCCGCCGACGTCGTCGTCGAGAACTACCGCCCCGACGTCAAGCACCGTCTCGGGATCGACTACGAGGCCGTGCGGACGCGCAACCCCGGCATCGTCTACGCCAGCATCTCGGGCTTCGGCCAGGACGGTCCGTACGGCAAGCTGCCAGGCTTCGACCAGGTCGCGCAGGGGATGGGCGGCCTCATGTCCATCACGGGCGCCCCGGGCAAGGGCCCGATGCGTGCCGGAATCCCGGTCGCCGATCTCGCGGCGGGCCTGTACACCGCCATCGGTATCCTGACGGCGATGGTGGCGCGCGAACGCACCGGGGCGGGCCAGTGGGTGCAGTGCTCCCTCCTGCAGGCACAGGTCGCGATGCTCGACTTCCAGGCCGAGCGTTGGCTGCTCGACCGCGAAGTTCCCGGTCAGGCCGGCAACGACCACCCCACCGCGATCCCGACGGGCGTGTTCGAGACGCGGGACGGCCACATCAACATCGCGGCCACTGGCGACGCGATCTACGAGCGCTTCTGCACGGTGATGGGCCGCCCGGACTGGATGACGGACCCCACCTACGCTACATCAGCCGCGCGCTCCGCGAACCGCGACAAGATGAACGCCGAGATCGCGGCCATCACGCGCACCCGGTCGAGCCGCGAGTGGATCGAGACGTTCAACGCCGCCGGCGTGCCGGCCGGGTACATCTACTCGGTCGACGAGGTGTTCGACGACCCGCAGGTGAAGCACCTCGGCATGGCGGCGCCCGTGCGCCATCCGGAACTCGGGGACATCGAACTGGTCGCGCAGCCGGTCCGCATGAGCGACAGCGAGTTCGCCGTCCGGCGACCGACTCCGGCACTCGGCGAGCACACGCGGGAGATCCTCGCGGAGGCGGGGTACGACGAGGCGGCGATCAACGCCCTGGCCGAAGCGGGAGCGATCTGAAGGGCCGTTACCCCCGCTTCAACTGCCGCATCGCCTCCGCGAGCAGCAGCGCGTCGTACGCGGCCGCCGTCTCCGTCCGGTCGCGCGGCACCGCCACGTCGGGCTCGATGCCCGAGTCGTGAATCGACCGGCCGTTCGGCGTGAAGTAACGCGCCGTCGTCAGCTTGATCGCGCGCTCGTTCGCGAGGGGCAGCACGGACTGCACGGATCCCTTGCCGTAGCTGCGGGTCCCCACCACCACCGCGCGGCCATGGTCCTGCAGGGCGCCGGCGACGATCTCGGAAGCCGACGCGGAGCCGCGGTTGATGAGGACGGCCAGCGGGGCGCCGTTCAGCACATCCGTGCCGCTGGCGTTGAAACGGATCTCGCTCGCCGCGTCGCGACCCTCGGTGTAGACGATCAGTCCCCGCTCCAGAAAAGTGTCCGCGACGTCGACCGAAGCGCCCAGCACCCCACCCGGGTTGTTGCGCAGGTCGATCACCAGGCCTTCGAGCGCCGTGCCCGTCTCCTCCTCCAGGCGCCCGACCGCCTCGAGCACGTGGTCGGGCGTCGCGTGCTGAAACTGCGAGATGCGCAGGTACCCGTACCCCGGCTCGATCAGGCGCGACCGCACGCTGACGACGCGGATGGTCTCCCGGACGAGGTCGAAGTCGAGCGCGGATGGCGCGCCCTCGCGCCGGACGCGCAGCGAGACCGCAGTGCCCGGCGCGCCGCGCAGGTCGGAGACCGCTTCGCCAAGCCGGCGCCCCTTCAGCGACGCGCCGTCCACCTCGACGATCACGTCCCCCGCCTGCATGCCGGCACGCGCGGCCGGTGTGCCGTCGATGGGCGCGATGACGGTGAACCAGCCTTCCACGAGCCCGACCTCCACGCCGATGCCCCCGAACTTGCCGGTGGTCTCTTCCTTCAGGTCGTCGAACTCCCCGTCGTCGAGGAATGTGGAGTGGTCGTCGAGACCGCGCACGATGCCGCGGATGGCGTTCTCGACCAGCGTCTCCTCCGGTATGGGCTCGACGTACGAGTCGCGCACGTGCCGAACGATGGCGGGGAGCGACGCGACCTCGGACGGACCCCGGAGATAGCCACGCTCAAGAAGAAGCACGAACGCGCCCACCCCGAGCACCAGCCCCGTCGCCATGCTCACGACGAGACCCAGGAGGGTGAAGGGGCGCAGCAGCATGCGGATCCGGGTCAGGCGCTCGGCGGGTGGAAGGCCGCATCCAGCGCCGCGATATGTTCAGGCGTGGTGCCGCAGCAGCCGCCGACGAGCCGGGCGCCGAGCCCCACCCAGTCGCGGGCGTGCGCCGCGAAGTCGGCGGGCGCCACGTCGTCGTCCTTCCGCCAGTTCGGCGGCTCGAACTCCCCGATCTCCGGATAGACGCCCAGCGGGCCCGACCAGCGGTCCCGCACCATCGCGATCGCCTCGGGGACGGCGTCGATTTCACTGTGCATGATGTTGACGACAGCGGGGCCCATGGGGATCAGGGCGTCAAGCGGCCTCGCGAAGTCCATGTTTGGCAGATCGAAGCTCACCAGGCCCCCCGCCGCCGGCCGTTGCCGGCAGCTCACCCCCAACCACACCGGCAGGCCCGTCTCCAGTGCCGCCTCCATCGCCCGGGGGGCATGACGCGCGTCCTGCAGCATCTCGAGGGCGATCAGGTCGACCCCGCTGTCCGCGAGCAGCATGGCCAGCTCCCGGAGTGCGTGGAGCTCCGCCTCCGGCGGGGGGTAGTTGGCCGCTTCCATGCCCGGCGGCAGATTGGAGATCGAACCGGCGATCGCGACGTCCCTTCCGGACGCGTCCCGGGCTTCCATCGCAAGCCGCACCGCCCCGCGGTTGATGGCCTCGAACTCGTCGCCCACGCCCGCCGTCTCCAGCACGAAACGCGTCGTGCCGAACGTATTGGTGATGATGACCTCCGCGCCGGCGTCGATGTACGCCTCGTGGACTTCCCGCACGATAGCGGGGTGCGTGTGCACCGCGAGCCCGGACCACGCCGCCATGCCCATGGGCACGCCGCGCCGCTCGAGCTCCGTCCCGGTGCCGCCGTCGATCACGAGCACTTCGTCCCGATCCAGTCTGTCCTGCCAACTCGCCCCCATACAGGCCCTCCTTTACCGATTTCGCTCCAGCCAGGCGATCGGGTTCGTCGGGCGGCCGTTCGCCCGCACCTCGAGATAGAGCCCGCTCTCGGCCTGGCCGCCGCTGCGTCCCGCCGCCGCGATGGGTTCTCCCCCTTCCACCCAGTCACCGACCTCCTTGAACAGCACGTCCGCGTTGCCGTAGAGGGACATGTGGCCGTCGCCGTGGTCCAGGATGGTCAGTAGCCCGAACCCGCGCAGCCAGTCCGCGAATACCACCCGGCCTCCATGGATCGCCTTCACCTCGGCCCCGGGACGCGCTTCGAAGTAGACGCCTTCCCATTGCAGCCGTCCTCCGGCCCGGGGCTGACCGAAGTGTCGAACGACCCGCCCCGCCACCGGCCAGTTCAGGCGGCCCCTGCTCTCGGCGAACCGCGTCGCCTCGGCGTCGCGCGCCCGGCGCCGCAACTCGGCCAGCAGGGCCTCGAGCCGCGCGCGGTCCTCGGTCAGCTGTCTGCGTTGCTCCTCGCGGTCGCTCACCTCCCGCGACAGCCCGTCGATCAGCGCTTCCCGCTCGTCGCTGCGCGCGGCCAGCGACTGCCGCCGTCGCGCCAGCTCGTCCTGTTGCGTCCCCAGGAACTGCCGGCGGTCCAGTGCCGCGTGTTCATTCTCGCCGATGGTCACCAGGACGCGACGGTACTCCTCCAACGCGTCCAGGCGCGCCCGGTTGAAGTACCCATGGTAGCGGATCATCCGGTCGAAAGCCGTCGGGTCGTCCTGGTTCAGCAGCGCCTTGAAGAAGTCGCGCCCGGAGTACCGGTAGGCGTCCCGCACGTGCGCGGCGATGCGCCGGGCCTGCGTGAGTCGCCGCGCCTCGAACACGACCCGCTCCTCCGCCAGCTCCGAGAGCTCCGCGCGCGTCCGCGCGAGCTCCGCGTCGACCTCGCGGAGTCTGCCTCCCGCGGCGGCCACGCCGAGGTCCGCGGCCGCGAGATCGCGCTGCAGGCCCGCCATGCGCCGGTCCGCGTCGTCCAGCCACGCATCGAGCGCATTGAGTTCCTCCACCACCGCGTCGAGTCGTCGCTCCGTTCCCGCCTCGTCCTCGGCGCCGCGGACGCTTGACCCGCCGACGAGCAGCGCGCCGGCCAAGGCCGTAACAACAAGGCGTCGTCGCGCGGTCAAGCCTCGCGCCGCAGGGGCTCGGTCAAGAGGAGCGAGCGTCCCCGCATCTCCACTGGCGCGCCGAGGCCCATGAGTTCGAGCAGCGTCGGGGCGACGTCAGAGAGCGTACCGCCGGCGTCCAGCCGGACGTCGTCCGGGCCGACGTACACCAGCGGGACGAGCTCGGAAGTGTGCGCGGTGTGCGCCTGGCCGGTGGTCGCGTCACGCATCCGTTCGACGTTGCCGTGGTCCGCGGTGATCAGGCAATGGCCGCCCGTCGCCTCGACGGCCGCGACGATGCGGCCGAGACACCCGTCCACGGCCTCCACGGCCTGCACGGCCGCGTCGAAGTCGCCGGTGTGGCCCACCATGTCCGCGTTCGCGTAGTTGCAGACGATCGCATCGTAGACCCCCGACTCGATGGCGGCCACCAGTCGGTCCGTCACTTCCGGGGCGCTCATCTGCGGCTGGCGGTCATAGGTCGCGACCTGCGGGGACGGCACCAACACGCGGTCTTCCCCGGGAAAGGGCTGTTCGCGACCGCCGGAGAAGAAGAAGGTCACGTGGGCGTACTTCTCGGTCTCCGCGATCCGCAACTGGCGCATCCCGAGTCCGGAGAGATGCTCGCCGAACGAGTTGCGGACGATCTCGGGTTCGAATGCGCATGCTGCGGGGATGTCGTCCGCGTACCGCGTCAGCGTGACGAAGTCCTTGAGCCGCGGCCGCCGCGCCCGCGCGAACGCGTCGAAACCGTCCTCCACGAATGGCCGGGTGAGCTGGCGGGCGCGGTCGGCGCGGAAGTTCATGAAGACGACCACGTCGTCGTCCTGCATGGCGGCCTCGGCGGCGCTCTCCGCCACCACCGTAGGCTGCACGAACTCGTCGCTCTCGCCCCTCTCGTAGGCCGCCTGGAGGGCCGCGGCGGCATCCACGGCAACGTGGGGCGCCTTCCCCCGCGTCAGCATGTCGAACGCCGCACGCACGCGGTCCCACCGCGCGTCCCGGTCCATGGCGTAGTAACGCCCGCAGATCGACGCGACGCGGTCCCCGAAACGCTCGAGGCTCGGCGCGGCGCTCCGCGGCGGCGTGTCACGGCCGTCGAGGAAAGCGTGCAGGCAGACGCGGACACCGGCCTGCTCGGCCATCTCGATGAACGCCGCGATCTGGTCCTCGTGGCTGTGGACGCCGCCGGGAGATACCAGGCCCAGCACATGCAACCGTCCACCGCGCGCCTTCTCGATCGCGCCGTTCAGCACGGGGTTGGATGCGAAGCTACCGTCCTCGATGGCGAGATCGATGCGGGACAGGTCCTGGCGCACGACGCGGCCCGCTCCGAGGTTCATGTGGCCGACTTCGGAGTTGCCCATCTGGCCATGCGGCAGACCGACATCGCGGCCGGAGCCCGAGATCAGCGTGCGGGCTCTTCCGCCCCAGAGGCCGTCCCAGTGCGGGGTGCCGGCGACGTGGATGGCGTTGTCGTCCGCCGGCTCCGCGTGACCCCAACCGTCGAGGACGACGAGCAGCGCTGGAGACATCGAGGCACCCCGGCCTTACGCGAGATGGCGCATTATCCTGCGAATCCCGCCAGCGGGACACCTGGGCGGAAAGCGGCCCGTTATAATCCGCCCGCTTCCGCGACGCCCACGCACGCCGCCCATGGACCAGTTCTTCGAGTTCATCGCCAACCATCCGTTACTCGCCGGCGCCTTCGTCCTGCTCCTCGCGCTGTTCGTGCGCAACGAGATGCGCCGCGGCGGGCAGACCGTGACCGCGCAGCAACTCGTGGACCTGATCAACCGCGAGGGCGCCGTGGTCGTCGACGTGCGCGACAAGAAGGAGTTCCGGGAGGGTCACATCGTCGACTCCCTCAACATTCCACACACCGTGCTCGGGGACCGGCTGCGGGAACTGGAGAAGCACCGCCAGAAACCGCTCGTGATCGCGTGCAAGATGGGCCAGCACTCGGGCGCGGCCGGCACGATGTTGCGCAAGGCGGGCTTCGAGAACGTCACCCGCCTGCGCGGGGGGCTGACCGAGTGGCGCGGCCAGAACCTGCCGGTGGTCAAGGGATGACCCCGACCTCCGCTCAAGGGCCACGGTCGCCGGCGGCAAGCCGCTCCGGCCGCGGGGTGTCCTGAATGGCGGCCGGCGATCCCACCGGCGCCCCCGGCGTAAACTCGCCCGGCGCCCGCATCCAGGTCGAGCGCATCTACCTGAAGGACCTGTCCTTCGAGTCGCCCCAGGCCCCGGACATCTTTCGCGGCGAGTGGAAGCCCGACGTCCAGCTCGACATCAACACCCGGGCGAACCGGCTCGACGGCAGCCGGTTCGAGGTGGTCCTGACCGCCACCCTGTCCGCGCGGCTCGACACCGACGGCGGCGAGCCGCGTACCGGACTCATCGTGGAAGTGCAGCAGGCAGGCGTGTTCCTGGTGGAAGGCGTCGAGGGCGCGCCACTGCAGCAGATCCTCGCCATGGCGTGTCCCGACATCCTCTTTCCCTACGTGCGCGAGACGGTCGACAACATCGTGGTCAAGGGCACGTTCCCGCCGTTCATGCTGGCGCCGGTCGACTTCGCCGCGCTCTACCGCGAAGCCCTGCGGCGCCACGAAACCATGGCGGGCGAGAAGGAGAACTGACCCGCCGGCTTCCGGCTCCTACCGGAAGTCCAACTGCCGCCAGGCCTCGTACACGGCCACCGCCACGGCGTTCCCGAGATTCAGGCTGCGCGAGTGCGGACGCATGGGGATGCGCAGCCGGCGATCGGCCGGGACGCTCTCGAGCACGTCGTCGGGCAAGCCCCGCGACTCAGGCCCGAACAGCAGGGCGTCACCGGCCCGATACTCGACTTCGGTGTGCGGCACCTGCGCGCGGGCGCTGAAGGCGAACACGCGCGGCGGCCGCGCTCGCATGAGGTACTCCGGAAGGCAAGGGTAGACACGCACGTCCGCGTACTCCCGGTAGTCGAGCCCCGCCCGCCGCAGGCGGACGTTGTCGAGTTCGAACCCGAGGGGTTCGATGAGCGCGAGGCCCGCCCCGGTATTGGCCGCGATCCGCATGATGCTGCCGGTGTTGGGCGGGATCTCGGGCTGATACAGGACGATGTCGAGCATGCGGGCGACGGCGGCGTGAACGCGGGGCCGGCAGCAGAGTATATTGGCGAGTTCACCCTGCCCGACGCGGCGCCACCCGGACGAAGGCGCAGGCTGGCAACGGAAGAACGGAGGACTCATGGCGGAAGGGTCAGGCAATCACTACGGATTCCAGCTCCCGGACGAACTCATCATGCTGCGCGACCAGGTGCGGCGTTTCATGCGCGAGGAGGTCAAGCCCATCGAAGACAAGCTGTCGCACGATGCGACCGTCTGCGCCCGCGAGGACCGCGCGCGTCTGCGGGCCATCGCCGAGGAGATGGGGTTGACGCGCCTCACCGTACCCGAGGAGTACGGCGGCAACCCGGTGAGCGCACTGGCGCGCGTAATCATCGCCGAGGAGTCCGCGAAGTGCCGGCTCGGCGCCTACAACCCGGCCCTCGGCGCATTCGGCGGCGGCGCCCCGAACATCGTCTGGGGCGGCACCGCCGAGCAGATCGAGAAGTACGGGATCCCCTGCGTGCAGGGCAGGAAGCGCGCGTTCGTGGCGATCACCGAGCCGACCGGCGGCTCCGACCCCCGCAACAACATCACCACGCGCGCCGAGAAACGCGGGGACGTGTGGGTCCTGAACGGGCGCAAGATGTGGATCACCGCGGCCAAGGGCGCCGACTACGGCATCGTCTTCGCCCGCACCAGCGACGGTGGCGACGGCGCGCCGCCGCAGCACACGGCGTTCATCGTCGAACCCGACTTCCCCGGCATCGAGTTCCACGAGATCGAGGTCATCCGCGCCCTGTCGCCCTACGAGATCGTGCTGGACAACTGCGAGGTGCCGGCGGAGAACGTCCTCGGCGAGGTCGGCCACGGCTTCGGCGTCGCCCAGCGGTGGCTCGTCGACGGCCGCATCCCGTACGCCGCCGGCTGCATCGGGATCGCCCAGGAAGCCCTCGACATGGCCTGCGGCTGGGTCAAGCAGCGCCCCACCCGTGGCGGGATGCTCGCCGACCGGCAGGCCATCCAGTGGATGATCGCGGACTCCGAGGTGGAGTTGCGCGCCGCGCGGATGCTGGTGTACGACGCCGCCTCCAAGGTGGACGCCGGAGAACCCGGCAAGGTCGACGCCTCGATCTGCAAGCTCTACGGCACCGAGACCGCCGGCCGCGTGGTGGACCGCGCGATCCAGATGTTCGGCGGGATGGGCGTGGCCAAGGAGATGCCCCTCGAGCGCTGGTATCGCGAACTCCGCGTCAAGCGGATCGGGGAAGGACCGTCGGAGGTGCACCGGATGGTGATCGCGCGGGACAAGCTGCGCAACACCGACGGCGGCATGTACTTCGGTTAGCGCCGGTCAGATGGAACGGACGAGAGACCAAGCCGCCGCGCCGCCGGAACGCGGCTTCGAGACCCGGGCGATTCACAGCGGCCAGCCCCCCGACCCGTCTACCGGCGCGGTCAACGTGCCGGTCTACCTGACCTCGACCTACGCCCAGTCCGCGCCGGGCGTCCACCAGGGATACGACTACTCCCGCACGGCGAACCCCACGCGGGGCGCGTTCGAGCGCTGCCTGGCCGACCTCGAAGGCGCACGGCGCGGCTTCGCGTTCGCGTCCGGCTGCGTGGCGACGACGACCGTCATGCACCTCGTCAAGGCGGGCGAGCACGTGGTCGCCTGCGATGACCTCTACGGCGGCAGCTTCCGCCTGTTCGACCGGGTGCTCGCCGACCACGGTCTCCGTTTCAGCTACGTGGACCTGTCCGACCCGTCGGCGCTGGAGACCGCGATGCTGCCGGAGACCCGGCTCGTCTGGATCGAGACGCCGACCAACCCCCTGCTGAAGCTCATCGACATCGAGGCCGTGGCCCGCATCGCCCACGACCGCGGCGCGCTGCTGGCGGTCGACAACACGTTCATGAGCCCCTACTTCCAGCGACCGCTGTCCCTCGGCGCGGATCTGGTCGCCCACTCGACGACCAAGTACATCGCCGGTCACAGCGACCTGATCGGGGGCGCGGTGGTGACGGACGATGAGGACCTGGCCGAGTCGCTGGCCTTCCTCTCGAATTCGGTGGGCGGCGTGCAGAGCACGTTCGACTCGTGGCTGTGCATGCGCAGCCTCAAGACGCTCGCCGTGCGCATGCAGGCCCACGAGCGGAACGCGTTCGCCGTGGCCCGCTTCCTGGCAGAACACGACCGGGTCTCGGAAACGATCTACCCGGGCCTGCCCTCGCATCCGCAGCACGCCCTCGCCGCCCGACAGATGGACGGCTTCGGCGGCATGGTGTCGTTCCGGATCCGCGGCGAACTCGCGGCCGCGGAGCGGTTCCTGGCGCGCCTGGAGGTTTTCACGCTGGCGGAGAGCCTCGGCGGCGTCGAGTCGCTCGTCGAGCACCCGGCCATCATGACCCATGCCAGCGTCCCCGCACCCCAGCGCGAGGCGCTCGGCATCGGGGACGACCTCATACGGCTGTCCGTGGGCATCGAGACCGAGGCGGACCTGATCCGGGACCTCGACGACGCGCTCGCCGCCGCGTGACCGTGGGCGCATCCGCCGGCTACGACCCGGTCATCGACGACGTCGGTCGCAGGGTCGCAAAGGACGGATCGATCGAGCGCGCGGCGGCGGTCCCGGGGCTCTTTCTCGCCTGGTGCGTCAACCTGGGGCTGATCAGCGAGGCGGTCGCCCGCGACGAGGCGCGCGCGGTGGTGCGGCTCAAGGTGCGCGAGATCGGCGGCGGCGAGTTCCTGGTCGCAGCCTGCGGCGGCGTGCTGGACGACCGCGTCCTGTCCGCCGCCGGCTTCGATTTCGCGCGTCGGCACTACGGCGCCTTCGAGGACTTCGTCCGCGCGTCTCTCGCAACGCCGGTGGAGGACAAATGGGCGAACTACGACCGCGTCGCGCCCTGGCTTACGGCCCGCCTGCTGGGCCGGTCCCGCCGGCGGCGGAAGTTCGAGTGGAGGCCCTGGAAGTGGCGGAAGTGACGGCCCGGGTCCTCGCCGCCCGCGCGAAGTGGCGGTTCCGCGGGCTCGCGCGCCCGCCGTTCGCCGACGCCCCGGGCCCCGGGCAGGAGTCCGTCTGGGACTATCCGCGGCCGCCCCGGCTCGCACCGGACAGCCGTCGGGTGCAGGTCTCGTCCGGGGATCGCGTCCTCGCCGACTCGACCCGGACCGTCCGGGTACTGGAAACCGCTTCCCCACCCGCCTTCTACATCCCGCCGGAGGATGTGGACGAGACCCGGTTGCAGGCCTCAGGGCGAACGACGTTCTGCGAGTGGAAGGGCTTTGCGCAGGAGTTCGACCTGCCCGGCCGGCCCGGGGTCGCCTGGGCCTATGTCGAGACGTTTCCCGAGTTCCGCGCGATCGCCGGCCATTTCTCCTTCTACCCGGCCCGCGTTGGCTGCACGGTGGGCGGCGAAGTGGTGCGGCCCCAGCCCGGCGGCTACTACGGCGGGTGGCTGACGCGCGAGATCGCGGGACCGGTCAAGGGCGAGGCGGGTTCCGAATCGTGGTGACCTTCGCGCCCCGCGACGCGCGCATCTTCCGTCCCTACCCGGGCGAAGCCCCCTGGCCGAACGCGGACCCGGACTGGACCCGGGTCGCCAAGGTGGACGACGCGGTCGTCGGAGCGTACGAGATCGAACGCACCGCGCCGCTCCGGTTCCGTATCAAGGCCCTTTGGGTGGAACCCGGGTGCCGCGGCAAGGGCCTCGGGCGATGGCTGCTCGGGCACGCCATCGGCACCGCCGAGAGCCAGGGGGCGCGCGAGATCGAGGCGCCCGCGGACGTGACGTTCTACGGACACTACGGGTTTCAGCCGACAGGCGACGGCGCCCCCGCGTCGCTGCTGGCGCTGACCCCCGAGTGAGGGCGCCGCATCCTTTACACTCTCCGGTTCCATCGAGTTCCGGGGAAACCCCATGAACGGTTACGACCTGATCGCCCACTGCCTCAAGGCCGAGGGCGTCACCTGGATGCCGTGCTTTCCGGCCAACCCCCTCATCGAGGCCGCCGCCCGCGTCGGCATCCGGCCGCTGGTCTTTCGCCAGGAACGCGGCGCCATCAACGCCGCGGACGGCTACAGCCGGCAGACGCGCGGCCAGCCCGTGGGGGTCTTCGCCTCGCAGTCCGGACCGGGGGTCGAGAACTCCTTCGGCGGGATCGCGCAGGCCTGGGGCGAAGCCGTACCGCTCGTCTTCCTGCCGGGCGGCAGCGGCGTCGGCAGCTACGACGTGCAGCCGAACTTCTCCGCGACGAAGAACTACGCATCGGTCACCAAGCTCGCGCTCTCCGTCGACCGGATCGACCGCGTCGGCACGCAGATCCGACGCGCCTTCCACACGGCGCGACAGGGGCGTCCCGGACCGGTACTCGTGGAGATGCACGGCGATGTGCTGGGGCAGGAAGTTCCGGAAGGGGCCGCGGAGCGATACCGGCCATCGACCACGATGCGCTCCGTGCCCTCGCGCGGCGACATCCGCGACGCGGTCGACGCGCTGCTCGCCGCGCGCCGGCCGGTCATCTGGGCCGGCCAGGGCGTGCTGTACGCCGACGCATGCGCCGAACTCAGGACGTTCGCGGAACTGGCACAGGTCCCGGTCATCACGACCATGCAGGGCAAGAGCGCCTTCCCGGACGACCATCCCCTGGCGCTGGGCTCCGCCAACCGGACGGCGCCGAAGGCGGTGTTCAAGTGGCTCGGTATCGCGGACACGGTTTTCGCGATCGGTTCGGGACTCACCCGCACGCACTTCGGCCTCCCGATCCCGGACGGCAAGTTCCTGATCCACTCCAACGCGAACGCCGAGGACATCAACAAGGACTACGCGGCCGACCTCGGACTGGTCGGGGACGCCAGGCTGACGCTCGCAGCGATGATCGACGAACTGCGCGCCCGGGTCGGCGAGAGCGGACGGCCCGAGGACACGCGGACGGTCGAGGAAGTCGCGACGACCCACCGCGAATGGCTCGCCGAGTGGGCGGCGCTCCTCGACTCGGACGAGGTGCCCATCAATCCGTACCGCGTCATCCGCGAGATCAACCGGCACGTGGACCACGCCGGCAGCGTCCTGACCCACGACGCCGGCAATCCCCGCGACCAGATCATGCCCTTCTACCGCGCGAGCGCGCCGGGCGGCTACATCGGCTGGGGCAAGACGACCCATCTCGGCTACGGAATCCCCCTCGCCATCGGCGCGAAGATGGCGCACCCGGACCGCTTCTGCCTGAACTTCATGGGCGACCTCGCCTTCGGCCACACTGGCCTCGAACTCGAAACCGCCGTCCGCGCGGGCCTGCCCGTCACGACCGTCGTGATCAACAACCGGACGATGGGCGGCTACGACGAGAAGATGCCGGTCGCCATGGAACGCTACGGCGTCGGCAACCAGTCCGGCGATTACGCCGGCGTCGCCAAGGCGCTCGGCGCCCGCTCCATCCGGATCAACGACCCGAACCGGATCGGCCCGGCCATCAAGTCCGCGATGCGCGCGAACGCGGAGGGCCAGGTGGCGATGATCGAGATCGCGACAAGGCAGGAGACGCGGTTCTCGACGTACCCGGGGTTGCTGACACCGGCGTGAATTCCGAGGGTTGATCCATGGAACGCATCTTCATCTATTGGGACAACTCGAACATCTTCCACGAGGTTCAGCGCCAAGCCGAGGAGCGCTCCGAAGGTCCCGGAGCCCGTTATCGCGTTCGGATTCACTTTGACAACTTGTTGCGCCTCGCCCACGCCGACCGACCGGTGGAGAAGGCATTGGCTGCAGGCTCCGTGCCACCCGAAATGCGCCAACTTTGGAACCGCATGGAGAACCGGGGCGTGGAAGTGCAACTGTTCGACCGCGGCAGCGCCGAAAGGGGTGAGCAGGAAATGCCGGACAGGATCCTGCAACTGCGCATGCTGGAGGACGCCCTAGACTACAACGGTGATCCGGGCATCGTCGTGTTGCTGACCGGTGATGGCGCCGGGTACCTTGAAGGTGCCGGATTCCATCGCACGCTTGAACGGATGCACAGGCGGGGCTGGCGCGTAGAGATACTCTCCTGGGCGGACGCCACCAACCAGCGGATGCGGCGCTGGGCTGAGGCGAACGGGCGCTTCGTGGCGCTCGACGACTTCTACTACTCGATCACTTTCCTGGAGCCGTCTCGCCCGGGGTTCGAGCTGGCGCAGTCGCGCGACGCGGAGGCGCTTGATCTGACGCGGCGGCATGTGGCCGCACGGTAGAGCCCCCTCGACGAGCCAGTGCCCTTGGCCTGCGGCTGTAGTAGATTGCGCGCCATGGCAAGGTCGACGAACCGAAGGGAGAACGCGCGCAAGGCTGGTTTGCGAGAGGTCGTCGCGCGGATTGGCGTACGCGAGCGTGGGATTGCTCAGGGCACAGCCGTCCGCACGGAGATCGACGCCATCAGAAGGCAGGTGGCGCCCCTTGCGGAGGCCCAAGGCCGGCAGAGGGATGAGGACGTGTTCCGCGAAGTCTCCTGACTCCGGTCGTTCGCTCACATTGGCGGTCTCGGTGGCGAGCCCCGACGAGTTCTGGCAGTCCCTGTTCGATGGCGACGAATGACCCACCCGACACGGGGGCAGTCCAGTCCCGACTCTCGGAAATCGCCCGGGCCGTAAACACCGCGGGCGGCCGTGCCGTCGCCGTCGGCGGCTACGTGCGCGACCGGCTCCTCGAGCAAGAGTCCAAGGACTACGACGTCGAGGTTTTCGGCCTCGAACTCGACGCGCTCCAGTCGATCCTGGGGCGTTTCGGCCGCGTGCTGACCGTGGGCCGCGCTTTCGGCGTACTGCGGCTGGCCGATCTCGACGTCGACTTCTCCCTGCCGAGGCGGGACAGCAAGACCGCGCCGGGCCACCGGGGCTTCGACGTCGATGTGGACCCCTCGCTCGACTTCGCCACGGCCGCGCGGCGGCGCGACCTGAGGGTGAACAGCATGGGTCTCGATCTGCTCACGCAGGAGATCCTGGATCCCCACGGTGGCCGGGAAGACCTTGAACGCAAGGTCCTGCGCGCGGTCGACCCGTCGACGTTCCCGGAGGACCCGCTGCGCGGCCTGCGCGTAGCCCAGTTCAGCGCGCGTCTCGTGATGCGGCCGGACATCGAGCTCCTCGCGCTCTGCCGCGAACTCGATCTCTCCGAGGTCTCCCCGGAACGCATCCTGGAAGAGTTCCGCAAGCTGCTCCTCAAGGGCGCCCGTCCCTCCCTCGGGCTCGCCTTCCTACGGGAATCCGGCCTGCTCCGGTTCTTCCCCGAGCTCGAGGCCCTGATCGACGTCCCCCAGGACCCGACCTGGCACCCGGAAGGGGACGTGTGGACCCACAACCTGATGGTGGTGGACGAGGCGGCCCGGTTGCGCCGCGGTGACGCCGACGACCCGGCCCTGATGTTCGGCGCCCTGTGTCACGATCTCGGCAAGCCGGCGACGACGGTGGAGCGCGGGGGCCGCGTGCGTTCGCCGTCGCATTCCAAGGCCGGCATCGGTCCGACGCAAGCGCTGCTCGCCCGAATGCGCGCACCCAACGACCTGGTCGAGCGCACGTGTGCCCTGGTCGAGCATCACCTTGCCCCGGCCCTGTTCGACAGGGACGGCGCGAAGGCACGCGCCTACCGGCGCCTGTCACGGCAGCTCGCGTCCACGGGCGTCAGCATGGAACTGCTGGCCCGGGTGGCGCGCGCCGACCACCTCGGACGCACCACCGACGAAGCTCTACGCCGCGAGTTTCCGGCGGGGGATAGATTCCTGGCCCGGGCGCGGGAACTCGACGTGGTGGAAGAGGCGCCCCGGGATGCGGTTCAGGGGCGGCACCTCATCGCTCGCGGCCTCGTGCCGGGCCCGAGCTTCGGCCCGTTGCTCGCGCGCTGTCGCGAGGTTCAGGACGAGCGCGGCTGGCAGGATCCCGACCGCATCCTGGACGCGGTTCTCGGGGAGCGGGAGGTGTAGCGCGCCCCCTCTCGCCGCGTCACATGTTGTCCGTACGCGCCGCCCGCCCGAGGTAGCCACCGTGGTGGCGCATGCCCCAGTCGCGTCGCGTCACGCCCTTCACCTCCATCAGCGCGAGGGCCACCGCGTCGCTGATGGCGAGCATCACCGCGATGGACGAACTCGGCGTGAGGTCGAGCGGACAGGCTTCCTCGACCGCGCCCATGTCGAGGACGAGGTCCGACAGGCCACGCAGGTCCGAGTCCGGGTGCGAGGTGACCCCGATGATCCCCGTCACGCCCAGGTGACGTGACAGCTCGAGAATCTCGAGCACCTCCTTCGACTTGCCGCTCGTCGAGAACGCGATCATGACGTCGTTGCGGTCGACCAGGCCGAGGTCGCCGTGGGCCGCTTCGGCGGGGTGCACGAACACCGCCGGCGTCGCCGTCGAACACAACGTCGCCGCAAACTTGCGGGCGATGTGTCCCGCCTTCCCGATGCCGGTGGCGATCACCTTGCCTTGGCATGCCTCGAGCATCCCCACCGCCGCCACGTAATCGTCGGTGACCTCGATCCGCGACACCGCCATCGCCTCGGCCGCGATCACCGACTGCATCCGTTGCCTGATGTCCAACTCGCTCATCCCCCGCCAGGAGCCTGCGATGGTCGCCGGTCTGCCAGGCGTTTGACAAGGCTCGGTACCTTCCACAGAGTGCCCGCCCCATGGAAGCGATGCCGTTGCCGCGTCGAGTCCACCCCGGGGCGGGCCGGCTGACACTCGTCGAGGGCGGTTGGACATGGGCCGGCACGAACACGCCGCGGCTCGCGCGCGCCGCCCGGCGGCTGCGGGAGCAGCTTGCCGGAGTGGCCGGAACCGGGCGTGGCTGCCCCGTCACGGTCTCCTGTGAAGTTTCCGGGGAGTTCCCCGCGCTCGACGATGACGAGGGTTACCGGCTGGCGATCGACGGTCGCGAAGCGCGCATCGAGGCCGCGCAGGAATGGGGTGTCCTGCGAGCCTTCGCAACACTGGCGCAGTTGGTGCAACCCGACGCCGATGGTCCTCACCTGCCCGCCCTGACCATCGATGACGTACCACGCTTCCCCTGGCGCGGCCTGATGATCGACACCGCCCGGCACTTCATGCGCATCGAGACCCTGCTGCGCATGCTCGACGCGATGGCGCTCTTCAAGCTCAATGTCCTGCACCTGCACCTCTCCGACGACCAAGCCTTCCGTTTCGCCTCCCGCGCCTTCCCGGAACTCGCCGACGCGGAGCAGCACTACAGCGCCGAGGAACTGCGCGAACTCGTGCATGAAGCGGCGGACCGTGGGATCCGCGTCGTGCCGGAACTCGATGTCCCCGGCCACGTCGCAAGCTGGCTCGCGGTGCATCCCGAGTGGGGGCTGGGCGAAGCCGTCACCGGCCCCGCGACGCGTTTCGGCCCCCACTCCTGCTGCCTCGATCCGGACAACCCGAGCGCCGTTCGGGCGGCGCATGCGCTCTTCGGTGAACTCGCCGAGGTCTTCCCCGACCGGTTCGTCCATTTCGGGGGCGACGAAGTGCAGCTTCCCGGCGACGCCGAGACCGAGGGACTGCAGGCGGCGTTCAACGCGCCCGTGGTGGCGCGGCTGGGCGAACTCGGCAGGACACCCGTCGCGTGGGACGAGGCGATCCATCCGGCACTTCCCCGGGATGTCGTGATCCAGGCCTGGCGGGGCACGCGGGCGCGAACGCGGGCGCTCGCCGCCGGTTTCGACACCGTGCACTCCGCCGACTACTACCTCGACCTGTCGTATCCCGCGGACCTGCACTACCTCTCGGACCCGGAGCACGGCCCCGGTCCCGACCTGGTCACCGATCCGCGCCTCGCCCATGTGCGTCCCGGACTCGAGATGCTGCAGCGCCTCTGGGCGTCCGACCCCGGAATCTCGCCTGCCGCCCCGGAGCGCGGACGGGTTCTCGGGGCCGAGGCATGCATGTGGACGGAACTCGTCACGGACGACCTGTTGCCTCTCAGGGTCTGGAGCCGGATGCCGGCAATCGCGGAGCGGCTCTGGTCCGACGCCGGCGTCCGCGATGTCGACGGGATGTACCACAGGCTGACGGCCGGTCATGCGCGGCTGGCCACTACTGGCATCGTCGACCTTCACGCCGTCACGGCGCGCGGGCTCGAGCGTCTCGGACTGCGCGCGGCCGACCGCGCCGAACTCGGTCCGCTTGTCGCCGCCCTCGAGCCCGTCAAGTGGTACGCGCGCCTGCTCGGTCCGACCGCCATGGCCCAACGCACGGCCGGCGACGCCGAGGACGCCGCGGCACGACCCTACGACACGACCACCGAGCTGAACCGCGTGGTCGACCTGCTCCCGCCGGAGAGCCTCGCCGCGCGGCGGCTCGCGCACGAAACCGACATAGGCCGGCTGCGCGAGACGGCCGTCGGCTGGCGCCAACAGCGCGAGTGCGTGAAGCGCCTCGGCGCGACGATCCCCGCGATCGCGGAACTCGACGGCGTGTCGGCCGTGCTCCGAGACCTCGCCGACGTACTCGACCGGCACCTCGACGGCGCACCGGCGCATGTCCCGGACGACGCCCTTGAGCCGCGGGGCGAGTACCTCCTCGCGGTCGCCGCCCCGCTCGCCGCACGGCTCGCCGCGTGAACCCGGCCGACATCCTCGTTCACTGGCCCGCTGCCGCCGGGCTCGGGATACGCCCGCTGCCGGGCGGCCATGTCAACCGGACTTACGCGTTGGGGGACGCCGTGGGCGGCGACCGCTTCGTGCTGCAGTGCATCAACGGGCACGTCTTCACGAATCCCGAAGGCGTCATGCGCAACCTGTCGAAGCTGCTCGCGCGCCATGCCGGAATCGTCGCGCCCATCCCGACGCGCGCGGGCTTGCTCTGGGCGATGGACGAGGCGGGGGAACTCTGGCGGCTGTTTCCCTTCGTCGACGGCCGCAACTTGCAGGAGCTGCCGGACACGCTGGCCGAGCCGGCCGGCTTCGCGTTCGGGGGTTTTCACGCCGCGGTCGCCGGGATGGACGACGAGCTCGAGCCGGTCATCGACGGTTTTCACGACCTGGCCCGCTACCTCGACGCACTCTGGGAGGCCGCGCCGGCACCCTCGAAGGAGGTCGACTTCGTGGCGACCCGCGACGCGTTCCGGTTTCCCGACGTCCGCGCCGTCATTCACGGCGACTGCAAGGTGAACAACCTGCTGTTCCATCCGACAGAGCCGCGCGTCGCGCACCTGATCGATCTCGACACCGCCATGCACGGACACCCCGCCTGGGACTTCGGCGACCTCGTCCGGTCCGTGGCGAGCGGGGCCGAGGAGGCCGGTTCGGCGCTCCACGTCTCCGTCACGGCTTTCGAACAGGTCGCGCGCGGCTTCGCGCGGGGCGCTGGCGGGATCGTCGACCCGAAGGCCTTCGCCGCGGCGCCCGGACATATGAGCTTCATGCTCGGGGTCCGCTTCCTGACCGACCACCACGCGGGGGATCGCTACTTTCGCGTCGCCTGGCGCGGCCAGAATCTGGAGCGCGCGCGCTCCCAGCTCGACGCCGCGCGGCGCTTCGACACCCTCGAGGCAGCGTTCGAGGAGACCCTGCACCACGTGGCCGCCGCGCTCGTGTAGAGTCCTTGGCATGCCCCCACGCGTTGTCCCGTACCGCTGCGCAGCTCCATGGGCCGCCATCCTCCTCGGCGGCTGCGCCCTGCTCGCCGGCTGCTCCTCCCCCTCGCGACCACCGCAGTTCCTGTCCGGACCTGACCTGGTCTATCCGCCCGCCGCCAGGGCCGCCGGGATCGAGGGTCACGTCGTCGTCCGCTACGACGTCACGGCCGAGGGCGCCGTGGCCAACCCGGTAGTCGTCGAGTCGGAACCCGCGGGAACCTTCGACGCAGCCGCTCTTGCGTCCCTTTCCCGCTGGCGGTTCCGGCCGCGGATCGAGAGCGGCGAGGCCGTATCCGCCCCGAACCGTGTCAGCACGCTGCGCTTCAGACTTGGAGAAAGCGATGAATATGCAGGCTATTGATCCGACCACCCTCCCCCGGGTGCTCTCCGTCGCGGCGATTCTGGCCCTCGCGGCCGGTTGCTCCTCGGAGTTCTCGCCAGTCACCGGCTGCGAACCGGGGTTCGGCATCGACGTCGACTGCCAGTTCCAGAATCCGGAAGACCTGGCTCTCGCCCCGGACGGACGGATCCTCGTCAGCCAGTTCGGCGACATGGAGGGGAACCTGAGCGGCAGCCTGGCGACCTACGATCCGGACTCCCGCACGGTGAGCGTGCTGTTCCCGACCGCGGGCGGCGAGGCCGAGCCCGGGACGTCCGAGTGGGGCGATCCCGCGTGCAGTCCACCCGACGACGCGGCTTTCTCGCCCCACGGCATCGACATCGAGACCCGTGCCGACGGCCGCCACGAACTCGCGGTCGTCAACCACGGCGGGCGCGAGTCGGTGGAGCTCTTCGAGATGTTCGACGACGGGTCGCTCGCCTGGCGCGGCTGCGTGATCGCGCCGGAGGAAGGCTTCTTCAACGACATCGTCCTGCTCCGGGACGGCGGCTTCTGGGCAACCCAGATGTTCCCGCGGGACGGCATGCCGCTGTCGCTGGTGCAGGCGTTGCTCGGCTCCGACACCGGATGGGTCTACGCCTGGTCGCCCGACGGCGGGTTCACGAAGATCGACGGCACCGACGCACCGATGCCGAACGGCATCGAGAAGTCCGGCGACGAACGCTACCTCTACCTCAATGTCTACGGCTCGGGCGGCGTCCGCAAGATCGACGTCGCGACCGGCGAAACCGTGGCAACCGCCGACCTCGACCCGGTCGACAACACCACGTGGGGGGAGGACGGACGCCTGCTCGCGGCGGCACACACCGGGGGCATGGACGAGATGCTGGCATGCCAGGGCCTCGACGAAGGCTCCTGCGGCATGCCGTTCGAGATCGTCGCCCTCGACCCCGACGACCTCTCCCAACAGGTACTGATCGCCCACGCCGGAGCCCCGATGGGCGGCGTCACCGTCGCGCTGCAGCGCGACGGCGTGTTCTACCTGGGCACGTTCCTGGGCGACCGGATCGGGATCGTGGACCTGTCGGACTAAGGCCTAGGCGCCGGACGCCCGCCGGGCGTCCCAGGCAGCGAACGAGCCGCCCTCCTCCGCCAACCGCTTCAGCAGCGGCGCCGGCCGCCAGGCGTCGCCATACTCCTGGTGGAACGAGAGGATGTCGCGGTAGATGTGCTCGAGCCCCACCTGGTCCGCGTAGTACATCGGGCCACCGCGATACTTCGGGAAGCCGTAGCCGTAGACGTAGACCACGTCCATGTCGCTCGCCCGCAGCGCAATCCCGTCGTCGAGCAGTTGCGCACCGATGTTGATGAGCGGATAGAGGCACCGCTTCAGCACCTCGGCATCGCCGATCTCGCGCCGGGCGATGCCGAGTTCCGCGGAGGTCTCCTCGACAAGCCTCGCCACGTCCGGGTCGGGCTCCCCGCGACGGCTGCCCTCCGGATAGCTGTAGTAGCCGGCGTTCGTCTTCTGCCCGTATCGGCCCAGTTCGCAAAGCTTGTCCGGTACTACGGCCGTCACCGGTTTGTCCGCATCCCCGACGCCCGCCATCTTGCGCGCCCGCCAGCCGAGGTCGAGACCCACCAGGTCGTTCATCGCGAACGGGCCCATGTTGAACCCGAAGTCCCTGATCACCCGGTCCACCTGCTCCGGCAGGGCGCCGTGGAGGATGATCTCTCCAGCCTGGTTCGTGTAACCGCCCAGCATCCGGTTGCCGATGAACCCCGGCGCGTTCGCGGACAGCACCGGGATCTTGCCGATGGTCTTGCCGAGGGCCATGACCGTGGCCAGCGTCTCCTTGCCGGTCTCCTCGCCCCGCACCACTTCGAGCATCCGCATGACGTTGGCCGGGCTGAAGAAGTGCATGCCGACCACGTCCCCGGGACGTTGCGTCATCGCGGCCATCTGGTCGAGGTCGAGGGCGGAGGTGTTGCTCGCGAGTACCGCCCCTGGCTTCATCGTGGCGTCGAGCCGCTCGAAGATCTGCTTCTTCAGGTCGAGGTTCTCGTAGACCGCCTCGACGACCACGTCCGCATCGCCGATCGCGTCGTAGTCCAGCACACCCTCGATGCGTCCCACCCGCGCGTCCATCTCCTCCTGCGTGATGCGCCCGCCGCGCACCATGCGGCCGTAGTTGTTGCGGATGACGCCGAGGCCCTTGTCCAGCGCCTCCCGATTCATCTCGAGGACCTTGACCGGAATCCCCGCGTCCGCGAAGGACATGGCGATCCCGCCGCCCATCAGGCCGCCCCCCACCGTGGCGGCGCTCGCGATCGGTTTCTTCGCCGTGTCCCCCGGGACGTCGGGGATGCGGGCCGCCTGCCGCTCGGCGAAGAACACGTGGATCATGGCGCCACGCTGCTCGTGGTCGTGACAGACCTGGAAGTTCGCGCGCTCCGCCGCGATGCCCGCGTCGAAATCGTCGATCTCCACCGCCGCCTTCACGGAGTTGAAAGCCATCTGCCCATTGACCTGGCCCCGCAGGCGCCGCGCGAGGTACGCCTCGCCGGCCTTGAAGATGTCCGGATTGACCCGGTCGGCCTCTACCCGGTCGCGCCGGTGCCGCACCAACGGATGGGGGCCGCCCGCCGCCGCCTTCGCCCTGCCGAACGCCAACGCGCGCTCCACGAGTTCGCCCGAGGCGATCTCGTCAACGATACCGAGGGCCAAGGCCTGCTCCGTCTCGAACGGATCGCCCGAGAGGATCGCCTCCATGGCCCGTTCCGCACCGATCATCCGGGGCAGGCGCTGCGTCCCGCCGCCGCCCGGCAGCAGGCCGATCTTGATCTCCGGCAGTCCCGTGGGCGCCCCGGGCGCCGCGATCCGGTAGTGGCACGTGAGGGCCAGCTCCAGGCCCCCGCCGAACGCCGTCCCGTTGATGGCCGCCACCACCGGCTTCGCGCTCCCCTCGATGATCTGCCCGGCCGGCCGCTTCGGGACTTCGTCTGGGTTCGGCGTCTTGCCGAAATCGCGGATGTCCGCGCCCGCGATGAAGGCCCGCCCCTCGCCCGTAATGACGACTGCGTCCACGCCGTCGTCCGCCAACGCCGTGTCGAGGTGCTGCGACATGTAGAAGCGGACGCCCGAACTGAGCGGATTGACGGGCGGGTTGTCGACGGTGAGGAGCGCCACGCGATCGCGCACCTCGTAGTGAACCGTGCCCAGCAGTGCCATGTCGTGTCCTCGGACGGAAGGCGCGCCAGTATAGGGCAGCCCCTTCGCGACACGTGCCGTGACACCGCGACGCCATGACGCTTGAGAGTTCGGTGGGCAGCGGCGCAAAATACCGGTGTGCGCGAGTCGCCACCGCAGGCGGTCTCCGGCCCACCGCCCTGAGGACGGAGCATCGATCATGACCGACACGCTCAGCCCGGAGGAGCGCAGTGTGCTGATGTCCCGGATTCGCTCCCGGGACACGAAGCCGGAGTTGGTCGTCCGCCACACCGTGCATCGAATGGGATACCGGTATCGTCTGCACCGTCGAGACCTTCCCGGAACGCCGGACCTGGTGTTCGGCCCGCGCCGCAAGGTCATCTTCGTGCACGGTTGTTTCTGGCACTGGCACGAGGGGTGCCGCCATGCGCGCCTGCCGAAGTCGCGGGTTGATTTCTGGCGCCCGAAGCTGGAAGGCAATCGCCTCAGGGACGAGCGCAATCGCGCCGAACTCGAGCGGCGCAAGTGGGGCGTGCTGGTGATCTGGGAATGCGAGATCAAGGACGGATCGGCCCTGGAACGACGGATCGAGGATTTCCTGGGGCGGCGAAACCGTTGAGGTCCGTCGAGTTGTTCGTCGGCGCGGGCGGACTCGCGATGGGCGTGCATGAGGCCGGTTTTCGCCACGAACTCGTCGTCGACAGGGACCGCCACGCCTGTGACACCATCCGGACGAACCAGGCGGCCAGCCATCCCGCGGTCGCCGGATGGCCGCTCGAAGAGTGCGACGTCCGCGACGTGTCCTATCGCTCGTTGGAAGCCGGCATCGATCTGGTTTCGGGCGGACCCCCTTGCCAACCCTTCTCGCTGGGAGGCAAGCATCACGGCCCTCTCGACGAGCGCGACATGTTCCCGGAAGCCATTCGCGCCGTGCGGGAGACGACGCCGCGGGCTTTCGTCATCGAGAACGTGCGGGGACTCAGGCGGCCCGCCTTCGCCCGCTACCTCGAGTACGTTCGAGACCACCTCACGTTCCCCGAGTTGACCACGCGGCAAGACGAGCCCTGGCTGGACCACGCCAACCGCCTGCGCAGGCATCGCGCGACCTCTCGGAGTTCCCGCGGACTCGAGTATCGGGTCGCCACCACCGTGCTCAACGCGGCCGATTTCGGCGTGCCGCAGAAGCGCGAACGCATGATCATGGTGGGATTTCGCAGCGACGTCGACATCGGATGGTCCTTTCCGAAGCCCACACACTCCCTCGACGCGTTGCTTTGGGATCAGTGGATCAGTGGCAGGTACTGGTCCCGGCACGGAATCCCCCCAGTCACCGGCCAACGCTCTCCGACGCGCTAAGCCGCAGGGTCGATGGGCTTGGCGGCTTCGATTTCCCTCCGCCCCTCGAACCGTGGCGCACGGTTCGAGATGCCATCTCCGGCCTGCCGGACCCGGAGCTGCAGCCCGCCGCCGCCAGGCTCGTTCCGGACCACCGGTTCAATCCTGGCGCGAGGCCCTACCCCGGGCACACCGGCAGCAGGTACGACGAGCCCGCCAAAGTACTGAAGGCCGGGGACCACGGCGTCCCGGGTGGCGAAAACATGCTCGCCCGAGAGGACGGAACCTGCCGCTATTTCAGCATCCGGGAAGCCGCGCGCCTGCAGACGTTCCCCGACAGCTATCGGTTTCCCGGCTCCTGGACGGAAACCATGCGCCAGATCGGGAACGCGGTACCGGTGTCCCTCGGTTACGTGTTGGCCCGAAGCATTCGGCAGTGCCTGGAGGCTTCCGGGCCGGCCGGAGGCACGGACGGAAGTCCCGGCAGTGTCCGACGAGCAGCCGTGCAACCCGCTGGATAGGCGGAGTCTCGCCGACAGCGTTGTCGATGCGCTACTGCAGAGGACGCCCGTCGAGTTGCCGCCCTCCGAGCCGTTCCGGGGCGCCGGTGTCTATGCCATCTACTACACAGGCGACTTCGGCCCGTACCGGACCGTCGTGCGGGAACACCACAGCAGCCCTTACTCGCGCCCGGCTACGTGGGCAAGGCGATACCGACCGGAGGAAGGAAAGGCCGCTTCACCGTCAGCCCGGCTCCAGGAACCGTCCTGTTCCAACGCCTGAACGAGCACGCCCAGTCGATCAAAGAGGCTACCAATCTGATCCTCGGGGACTTCCGCTGCCGATACCTCGCCGTGGACGACATCTGGATCCCCCTCGGCGAGTCACTATTGATCGAACGCTTTTCGCCCATCGGAACACGACCGTCACCGGTTTTGGCAATCACGACCCTGGGAGAGGCCGATACAACCAGGCCCGTTCCTCGTGGGATGTCCTGCACCCCGGCCGGCCCTGGGCCGATCGGCTCAAGCCCGGACGACAGTCGGCAGAAGAACTCGAACGGGTCCTTGCCCGACGGAAGCAGTGAGGCCAGCCACGGTCAGACGAGATCAGGCACCAGGTCCCCGGAGCCCGCGACCTCCTCGACCGCCTTCGCGACCGACAGCAGAAAGGCGTCCTGGCGCATCGGCGCGACCAGTTGCGCGCCCACCGGCAGCCCCTCCGCGAAGCCGCAGGGCAGCGACAGCGCCGGGCAGCACGTCACCGTGACCCGGCTGCAGCTCTGCATCCACTCGATGTAGGTCCGCATCGCCACTCCGTCGACCTCCCGCACCCAGTCCGCGTCGATGTCGAAGGGCTGCACCTGCGTGGTGGGGCCGATCAGCACGTCGAAGTCGTCGAAGAACGCCGCGACCCGCGCGACCAGGGCCGACCTGGCGCCATCGACCCAGTCCTCGTCGGCCTGGGTCAGGGCCTCGCCCGCTGCGGCGTTCCAGAGGATCGTGTCCTTGAGCTCAGCCTTATGCTCCGGCGGAAGCGGCCCGAACCTGGCGCGGAACCGCGCGGCCCGCAGGACGTGGAAGATGCGGTCCGCGTCCGCGAGGTCCGGTTCGGCCGCGGTCACGATGGCCCCCGCATCGGCCAGGGTGTCTCCGAGTCCCCGGATCGTCTCCCGGATCGGCGCTGCTACCGGCAAATCGCCGAAGTTCTCGGTAACCGCCACCCGCAGGCCCCTCAGGTCGACCGGCGTCACGGATCGAAACCCGATGCCCGGCTCCGGCAGGGCGTTCGTCACGCGGCGGTCCGGACCGGCGATGGCGGAGAAGAGCAGCGCGAGGTCGTCGACGTTGCGCGCCATGGGGCCACAGGTGGAGATGTCCGACCAGGCGCCCTGTTCTTGCCAGCCGCCGGGCACGCGGCCCGGCGAGGGACGGAAGCCGACGACGTTGCAGAAGGCCGCGGGATTGCGTAGCGAGCCCCCCGTGTCGCTGCCGTCCGCGATGGGCATGAACCGCGCCGCGAGTGCGACCGCGGCGCCGCCGCTGCTGCCCCCGCAGGTCCGGGTGGTGTCCCACGGATTGCGCGTCGCGCCGAAGACCCGGTTGAAGCTCTGGGAGCCGGCTCCGAACTCCGGGACGTTGGTCTTGCCGATCGTCACGGCGCCAGCGGCCTTGATGCGGGCGACGAGTAGCGAGTCCTCGGCGGGCACGTGGTCCCGGAACAGGGGCGATCCGTAGGTGGTGCGTAACCCGGCGGTGGCGGTCAGGTCCTTGTGTGCGATCGGCAGTCCGGCAAGCGGTCCGGCGAGGTGGCCGGAGGCGCGCTCCCGGGCACCCTCGAAGCAGCGCGTGACGACGGCGTTGAGGGCGCCGTCACGGCGTTCGATCCGATCGATGTGGGCGTCGAGCACCTCGAGCGCGGAGACTTCGCGACCGGCAAGCAGCCGGCGCAACTGGACAGCTGAGCGAAAGCACAATCCATCGGCCCCAGGCACGTCAGGTTTCCCGGGGGACACCCGGGGGACCGACAGGAAACATCCGGCGACCGATGTGGGCCGTCACGACGTGGACAAGACGTCGATCCGCGTAACCAGGCACCGGCGGTTGTGCTTGCGGGTATCGTCCACGTACACACGAACCGTGCGGTCCATCAGGAAGGCCATCTGGGCGGAGTCGAACATCCGCAATGCGCTCGACTTGTTCAGATGGTCCCCGCTGCAACTGAAGGTCACCCAGGAGCTAAAGCAGTCCAATCCTTCGCTGACGGGCGACTTGTTCAACAGCACCATACACCCGCCGAAGACGTTCTCTTCCGACGCCAGCGTCCGCGTGATCTTGGCGGTGAAGTCCGCCGTCGTGGCCGCGGCCGCGAGTGGAAGCAAGAGCAGGCCGGCCAGGACTCCCTTTACCAAGCGTCGCATAGTTGAACCTCCTGTCGTGGGTCATCACCAGACACGGGCCAATAATCTACCAGTTTCGAAGTCCACGTCTAGCGACCCGACTGCGGGCCTTTGACAAGCCATCCCGCAAGGCGCAGCATCGCTCTGAACGGGGGAGGGTTTCCATGACGCATTACGACCTGCGCATCAGGAAAGGCACGATCGTCGACGGCACGCGCGTGCCACGGTTCAAGGGCGACCTCTGGGTCAAGGACGGTCGCATCGCCCAGATCGGCGGTCGCCCCCGAGGGTCCGCCGCCCGCGAAATCGATGCCGACGGGCTGATCGTCGCCCCGGGCTTCGTGGACCTGCACACGCACTACGACGCCCAGATCCAGTGGGACCCCTATTGCACGATCTCCGGCTGGCACGGCGTCACCTCCGTGGTGCTCGGCAACTGCGGGTTCGGCTTCGCGCCGGTGCCGCCCGAGGGCCGCGACCGGGCGATGTTGACCATGTCGCGCACCGAGGCGATCCCCTTCGACTCGATGAAAGCGGGCATGCTCTGGGACTGGGTGACCTTCCCCGAGTGGCTCAGGTCCCTCGAGCGCATGCCGAAGGGCGTCAACTGCCTGACCTACATGCCGGTGGCCCCGCTCATGACCTGGGTCATGGGCCTCGAGGCGGCCAAGTCGCGGCCCGCCACCCTGCGGGAACAGGCCGAGATGAAGGCCCTCCTGCACGAGGCGATGGACGCCGGGGCCTGCGGGTTCTCCGTCCAGCGTCTCGGGGAGAACTCCGTGCAGGCGGACTTCGACGGCACGCCGATGGTGACCGACACCATGTGCGACGAGGATGTCCTGGCGCTCGCCGAGGTACTCGCCGAACGCGACGAGGGATTCGTCCAGATCACGCAGTTCACCGGCGACCTGAAGAAGGACCTGGCGTTCCAGGAGAAGCTCGCGGAGGTCAGCGGCCGGCCGGTCCTGCACAACGTGGTCGCGGTCGCCCCCAGGAAGCCCCAGGCGCACCGCGACCGGCTGCAATGGCTCGATGAAGCGAACGCGAAGGGCCTGCGCATCTTCGGCCAGAGCTTCACCATGCGGACCGGCTTCGCGTTCACGCTCGAGCACTGGAACCTCTACGACTCGAGCCCGGCCTGGAACCGCGCCACGACCGGCACCTTCGAGGAGAAGATGGCGAAGATGCGGGACGAGGAGATCCGCGCCGGCATCCGCGCCGAGACCGACGCGGCCATCGAGAAGCTCGGCCGGACCCAGGCCCTAGGCGGACCGATCGAGGAGCTCGTGATCCAGTCCGTCGACACGTGCGAGAACGCGGGCGACCTCGAGTGCCATGTCGGCAAGACGGTCGGGCAGCTCGCCGAGGAGACCGGCAAGCACCCCATCGACGCCATGCTGGACCTCGCCGTGGAAGGCGGGCTCAAGGTCGAGTTCCTCGGCCGCGACCGCGGGCAGAACGCCGAGTACACCGCCGAGATGATCACGGCGCCGTACTCGATCCCCGGCGTGTCCGACGGCGGCGCCCATACCAAGTTCTTCACCGGTGGCGCGTTCACGACCGACTTCCTCGCCTGGATGGTGCGCGACGAGGGCAAGGTGTCGCTCGAGGAAGCGCACTACCGCCTGAGCTTCCTCCCGGCCTTCGCGGCGGGGTTCCGGGATCGGGGTTTCCTGCGGGAGGGCGCGCCGGCCGACATCGTGGTGTACGACCTCGACGAGCTCGAAGTCACCCCGCGTTGGGTGGGCGACATCGCACACGACTTCCCGGCCAACGAGTGGCGTCGGGTGCAGCGCGCCAAGGGGTACCGGGCGATCCTGGTCAACGGCGAGCCGACCTTCGAGAACGGCGAGTGCACCGGCCGGACGCCCGGGCGCCTGCTGCGCCACGGCCAGGCCCAGACATAGTGCCGCGTCCCGGGCCGGCATGGCCGCGGGACATACGTGGTCACGACTGACCCGGGCGGCGCGACGGCTTCAGTGACGGCGGGGCGGCTTGGCCCCGCGGCCCTCGTCGACCTTGGCGGCGCCACGGCGCTGGCGGGCTACGCCGTCCTGGCGTGGGTGTCGCACGACTTCCCCGGCGGTCCCGGGCTGCCGGGCTTCTTCGGCCTGCTCGCCTGGGTCTCGGTGCCGTGGCTCCTCGTCTTCCTCGCCTTCCGGGAGCGCCCCGAGGCGCTGCCGGTGGGGCGCCTGCTCCTGTGGGCGGTCCTGTTCCGGCTTTGCGGCGTGTTCGGCGTGCCGCCGTTCGAAGACGACTGGTTCCGCTACCTCTGGGACGGATACCGTTTCGTCGAGACGGGAACGCCCTACGGCTGGGCGCCAACCGCCTCCTTCCTCGACGCGGACGTGCCCGCCGCCATGCAGCGGATTCTCGACCAGGTCAACTACCCCGACCTGGCGACGATCTACGGCCCGACCGCCGAGTACCTGTTCGCCCTCGGCCACCTGGTGAGTCCAGGGAGCCTCGTACCGCTCCAGTTGCTCCTGATCGGCGCGGACCTCCTGCTGCTGCGCCTGCTCCTCTCGAGCGCCCGACCCGCCTTCGTCCTGCTGTACGCATGGTGCCCGCTGGTGGTGAAGGAGATCGCTTTCACCGCGCACCCGGATGGCCTCGGGGTGTGCCTCGCGTTCGCGGCGATCGTGCTCCGCAGGCGGGCGTTGTTCGTGGCGGCGGGCATCTGCCTGGGGCTCGCGATCGGGACCAAGGTCTTCGCGCTACTTTTGGCCCCCTTCGTGCTCGCAAAAGCCCCGGTCCGGACTCCGGTCGTCCTGGCCGGGACGCTCACGCTTCTCTATCTGCCCTTCGTCCTGCAGGGCGGGACGGACCTCCCGACGCTGGCGATCTTCGCCGCCACCTGGGAGTTCAACAGCGCGCTCTACGGACTGGTCGCCCCCTGGTGGTCACCGGGCGGCGCCCGCGTCGCGCTCGGAGCGGTACTCGTGGTCCTCGGAGTCGCGTACTGGCTGCACTACCGGCACCACACGCCAGGCGCGATCCCCCGGGGCGACTGGATCTTCGGCGCATGCCTCGCCGCGTCGCCGGTGATCAACCCCTGGTACGCCCTGTGGGTCCTGCCGTTCGCGGTGGTGTACCCGAGCCGCTGGGCCTGGACGGCCGCAACGGCCCTGTTCCTCGCCTACCTCACCGGCCTCAACCTCGACGCGATCGAGCTGGAGCCATACGCGCAGCCGGGGTGGGTGCGCCCCGTCGAGTTCGGCGCGATCCTGTTGGCGATTGGAGTGGATGTCTGGCGCGGGCGCGACGCCGATCCCCCAACAAAGGCCGAGGTCCACTGACGCGGACGCCGCTTCGTCAAGACCCCGAGCGGCTACCGTTGACGAAGCTCGTGCAGGGGGTCAGCTTCGCCGCGTTCTTCGCAAGCTCTCTCGAGTTCCTCGTCCCAAGGGCAAGCATCCGGAAAGCTCTCCGGGGACAAGCCTGTCTCCCCGATTGCACGGCTACGCGCGCTGACGAATGCCTTTCCGACCAGATCGCCACTTGGGTGGAGCAGCCGACGAAGACTCGGAGAGTCCTCCACCAGACCCGCCACTTCGTCGCAACTGTTCTCGATCGTACTGGCCCAGCTTCCGGTTCGCCGTTGCGGCTGGCACTGCCATTTCAGCAGATGTGCGAATAGATTGATCAGGTGACTTCTGAGTTCCCGCCGATCCCGCCGCCCCAACGCCTCAAGCTCCTCGATCAAGTTGTCGATGTCGAGGCGGTCCAGTTGCCCGCGCCGCATGAAGTCGATCTGGTCCAGTGTCCACCGCGCGAGATCGACATCGTAATCCGCGGAGATGTCGATCCGTTCCGGCACGTCGCCCAGGACATCGGCATACACCCGGTTACCGTCACAGTCGACCAGGTGCACGGCCTCGAACCGTCCGAGCAGACCCGGCTCTTTCACGCACTTCACCGTCTCGTCGTCGAGCGCATCCTCGGTGTTGTTGTACACGGCCAGTTCGCAGGGCCTGCTGTACGTCCCCTCATCGAGCGCCTCGACTTTCGACCGAATGGCTGCGCGCAACTGCTGGACGATGTGGCTGGGCGTCCAGCCGTCCTCCGAGACGAGCCACGTCTCCCGCTCCTCTCGGGCCATTCCCGTCATGCGCCCTTGATGCGCCTGGGCGCCGGCCTCCGTAACCTCGAGCCCGTGACATCCGCCGGCGTCCTGGAGGAGGAAGTCCGGCGCGGCCTGATCGGAGGCATGCACGGTGAGCGGCAACCGAAGCGAGCCTCGGCGCTTCCAGGCGATCAACAGGCGCCGCAGGACATAGTCCTCCTTCTGACCCTGAGTCCGGCGCGCGGCACCGGCCCTGGGCCCGACCCAAATCCCGAGAGACCCGAGGTCGTCCGAGAAAGTCGCACCCTCGGAGAAGGTTCTGGTCCAGCGATAGGTTTCGGCCATCGGAGATCGCACGGCCCCGGCGAGGGCATCGGATAGTGGTCGGGGAAAGCCCCCGAGTCAATGCACCGGAACGGTGGCCCAAGGATGGCGAGTCTATCGATTCGTCGCGGCTCCCTGCGATACTCGCACCGGACCCCCGGCCATCTGCCCGTATGTACCGAGACATGACCATCGGCGCGGTGATCCCCGCGCTCGACGAGGAAGGCGCCATCGGCACGGTGGTCGGCGACCTGCTGGCATTGCGGACCCCGGCCGACGAACGCGTCGTCGATGATGTCGTGGTGTGCGACAACGGCTCCACCGATCAGACCGCGCGGCGCGCAGCGCAAGCGGGCGCGCGGGTCGTCCGGGAGGACCGCCGGGGATATGGAAGCGCCTGTCTCGCCGCGCTGGCCGCACTGCGTCCGGTGGATGTCGTGCTTTTCACCGACGGCGATCACGCATTCCATGCCGGTGAAGCGCCGCGACTGCTGGACGCCCTGGCCGACGGCGCGGACCTGGCGATCGGTTCACGCACGCTCGGGCGCCGCGAGCGCGGCGCGCTGACCCGGAGCCAGACCTTCGGCAACGCCGTCGCGGCGGTCCTGATCCGGCTGCTGTTCGGGCAGCGGGTGACCGACCTCGGCCCCTACCGGGCGATTCGCGCTCCGGCCCTGGCACGACTCGGCATGGCGGACCCGGCGTTCGGCTGGACCGTGGAGATGCAGGTCAAGGCGATCCAGGCGGGGCTCACGACGGTGGAGGTTCCCGTGGACACACGCGCTCGAATCGGCGATTCGAAGATCAGCGGTACGCTACGGGGCGCCGTCGGCGCCGGCCTTGGCATTCTCGGGACCATCGCCAGACTACGCCGGCGAAACCCGCTCGTTCGTGGCCGGGAGGAATCATGATCGGCGTGACCCTGGTGGACGCCAACACCTACGAGGTGGTCGTCGACAACGGAGCACGCCGGGTCCACCGCGTGCGCATGAACGGGGACTACTACCGGCAACTGTCCGGGGGCGCGTTCACCCACGAGTGGGTCCTCGTGCAGGCATTCCGATTCCTGCTCGAGCGGGAGCCTGACGCTTCGCTTCCGGCGGAGTTCGACCTCGCGGCCCTCGCCGCCGACTATCCCGGGTTCGAGGCGGACATCGGGCGCCGGCTCCACCGGCGCTGAGGTCCGGCTACCAGGCGTTCCAGTGCGTGATCGACGACGCCGGCGGGCGATCCGCGGGCCGGAAGTCCATGCCCACCGTGTACGCCACGGGCAGCAGCGCCACCTGCATCACGTCGTCCGGAATGCCCAGCAACTCCGCGGCTTCCGCCTCGTGGACCAGGTGCAGGGTCGTCAGGCAGGAGCCGAGACCCCGTGCCCGCAGCGCCAACTGGAAGCTCCAGACGGCGGGGAAGATCGATCCGAACATCCCCGCCATCATCGCGGCCGGTACGTTCTCGGCCGGCCGGCCCGCAAGGCACGGAATGACATGCACCGGGACCTCGTGGAGGTGCTCCAGGAGGTACATGGCCGAGCCGAACACCCGTTGGGTCTGCGCGTCTTCGGACTGCCCGTACTGCGCACTCGCCGCGGTGAGGTAGTCCTCTCCGCCGCGCCGATAGAGGTCCGCCAGAGCCCGCCGCTTGTCCGCATCCTCGACCACCACCCAGCGCCACCCCTGGCTGTTGGAGCCGGTCGGCGCCTGCATCGACAGCGCGATGCACTCCTCGATCACCGCCCGGGGCACGGCACGCGAAAGGTCCAGGCGCTTGCGCACCGCACGTGTGGTCGACAGCAGTTCATCGCAGACCGCGCGGTCCAGTGTCATTTTCTCTCCCCGTTTGCGTCGGCGGACCGACATTACACCACGGCGGCTCCCACCGAGCGCTCGCACGACGTCGCGGTCGCGCGACGCAACGCCTCCCGCTGCGTGTATTCTGCGTCCCATGGCCTCGACGCTACCGGGAGACGGGAGCGCGGTGCACCGCGCACGCACCGCGATCGACACGGCGTTGCGCAAGCGGGCGCGGTTCGCGGTGCACTGGCTCGCTGCAAGGGGCGTGCGGCCCGATCACGTGACGGTCGCCGGGCTGCTGATCGTCGTCGCTGCGGCGGTGCTCATCGCCTTCGGGTGGCTGGCGCTCGGCGGGGTCGTGTTCCTGCTCGGCAGCGCGCTGGACGGCCTCGACGGCGAGCTGGCCCGCCACGGGGACGGCGCCCGCGCCTCCGCGTTCGGGGGCGTGCTCGACTCGACGGCGGACCGGGTGGGAGAAGGCGTGACCTTCGCGGGACTCGCCGCCTATTTCGTCGGGACGGGAGACGCGCTGGCCGTCGTCGCCACCGTTCTGGCGCTGACCGGAGCGAACCTGACCAGCTATGTGCGGGCACGGGCCGAGGCCGTCGGCATCCCGTGCCGGGACGGTTTGTGCACCCGGTTCGAAAGGGTCCTCATCCTCGGCGCCGGCACCGCGTTGCACGTGCCGGAAGCCGCCGTCCATCTGCTCACGCTGCTCACGTTCGTCACGGTCGCACAGCGGCTCGGCACGGTGCGACGGGGACTGCGCGAGGGGTAGGGCCCGTTACGGTTCGTCCCCGGAGGGCGGATCCACGAGCGTCCACCGGACGCCGCACAGGTCGATCCGCTCGAACTTCTTCTCCGCGCCCGGCGGCGCCCACAGGTCCACGCCAATCACGCCGGTCCGCCCGCCGGGCTCAGGCCGGACGAAACGCATGGTCTGGCCTGCCGCGAGGCGCAGCGTCGCGGGTTGCGCCGGGTCGATCCAGGCGCCGGCGCCGAGCCCCCGCATCCAGCGCCGGCATAGCTCCTCCGGTTCGACGGCGCGCGGCGCGATCTCGACAGCCGCGAACCCGGTCGTCACGCCGCCGCGGGGCCGCGCGTCCACCCCGTTCTGCCAAGTGTTCCCCGCAGGGTAGTACGTCCCCTTGTTCCGGGGGAAATCCGCCTGGCCGGGCCAGTTTTCCTGGATCTCCGCGAGCGTGCCGAAGTCTCTCGGATGGAACTGCACGTTGACGCCCGAAACCGTGCCCGGTTCCCTGGGCAGAGACTCACCGAGGACGTAGCGCCCGGACTCGACGCCGGCCAGGCCCGACCCCGGCGCGCCGCGACAGACGTTCCAGTCCCCGGCCACGATCCCCGTACCCGTGCCCTGGGCGGCCATCGAACGCGACGCCACGGCCACGTCCGGCACCTGCACGATGGCCATGTAGCCGCAGTCGCCGTTGCGTTCCAGAAGTCGGGTCTGGGTCGTCCCGCGCTGCCACGCGAGGTCCGACGGGCAGACGGTCTCGAGGAACGAGTCCCCCAGGCGGATGTGTGTATTCGTGAGGTTGCCGCCTGCGGCCATCCGCGGGTCGCGAAAGACCACCGGCGCATCGAACGCCGCCGAGAGCACGCCGCTCGTCCACTCCAGGTCCCGCGCGACCAGGCATATCTGGCGCAGGCGGAGCGCCGGATCGGCGACCACGGGCGTCAGCGCCGGTTTCCGCCGCCTTCCGTCCCGGGCTTGCGGGCCTTCCGGCGCCGCCGGACCCCGTAGGTGCCCCGGTTGATCTTGCCGCGCCGCGTGCGAACGTCGCCCTTGCCCATGCCTTCCGTCCCGTCAGAGCCCCCAGCATTCTAGCTCGTTGGCGAACACCAGCGGCCCGGCGTAGTACTGCTCCAGGGCCGTGCGGCTCTGGGTCTCGCGTCCGAGCGTCCGCGACGTCCGGTAGCCGAGCACGACCATCCGCGCGTCGGCGCGCTGCGCGATCCGCCCGATCTGGGACGGACGGACGTACCGGTCCCGCACCAACCCGCGCGCGCCCTCGGGGATGGCCAGGTGAATGACGAGGGCGTCGGCCCCCTCCGCGAAACCCGCAACGACGTCCTTCCGATTGCTGAAATTCCCGGTAAAGACGATGATTTGCCCACTCACCTCGACCCGCCAGGCCACGCTCGGCATGTCCCCGTGGTGGACCGGGATCGCCGCCAGGGTCAGGTCGTCCGTCCCGAAACGCGCCCAGCGGCGCTGACCGGTCGCGGGGACATCGCGGACGCTGATCCGGTAGCCCTCCGGATCACGGAACGTCAGGTAGTCGGCCAGGCCGGGATACGCGCCCTGCTGCCCGACCAGCCGTTCCACGAGTTCGCGGGTGGAGGGATATGTGTCGTTGCCGTCCGGACCGAACACCGGCAAGGGCCGAGTCCTGCCGTCCGATCCCGCCACGAAGCTCGGGAAGTCCGCCGTCCGGTCGGCGGCCACGTTCGTGAATACCACCGCATCGAGGTCGGCGAAGTCCGCGCCCGCCTCGCCGAAGCGAACGGCGCTGCCGGGGCCCGGATCGACCAGCAGCACCGCTCTCTGGTCGCGCCACACCAGGTAGCTCGCCGCCCCGCGGTCATCGAGTTCGTACCCGCCGGAGCCGAGAATCTGGATCCAGACTCCTTCATCGCCGCAGTAGGGGGCCTCCATGGCCAGTCCCGTCGTGCCGAGGCCCAAGCAGAGCCCGGCCAGCAACCCACGACGCAGGAAGTCCACCGGGCCGGTGCCGACCCGTCCGCGCGCAAAACCCGTCACGGCAGCGCGTCGATGGCGGCCAGGGCCGCGGTGGCGTCCGCCTCGTCCGGCATGCGCCAGTCGCCGCGCGGCGACAGGCTGACCGTGCCGACCTTCGGTCCTGGCGGGAGGGTGGTGCGCTTGAACTGCGCGGCGTGGAAACGCTGGAAGAAGACACGCAGCCATCGCTTGATCTCGTCGGGCGGGTAGTCGGACCCGAAGGCCAGTCCCGCGAGCGCGAAGATCTTGGCCGGGCCCGCGCCGGTGCGCAGGAGATGGTAGAGGAAGAAGTCGTGCAACTCGTACGGGCCGAGGATCGCTTCGGTGCGCTGGCCGATGCCGCCGTCGGAAGACGGTACCAGCTCCGGGGTGATCGGCGTTTCGAGCACCCGGCGCAACACTTCGGCCAGCGGTTCCGCGGCCCGGTGCCGCGCGTACCAGCGCACGAGGTAGGCGATCATGGTCTTCGGGACGCTGGCGTTGACGTTGTAGTGCGCCATGTGGTCCGCGTTGAAGGTGCACCATCCGAGGGCGAGTTCCGACAGGTCGCCCGTCCCGACCACAAGCCCCCCGACCTGGTTCGCGACATCGAAGAGGATCTGCGTCCGCTCCCGCGCCTGGGCGTTCTCGAAGGTCACGTCGTGGTCGCCGCCGTGGCAGATGTCCTCCAGGTGCTGCGTCACGGCCGCGTCGATGGGAATCTCCCGGATCGCGGCGCCGGCGGCCCGTGCCAGTCGCTTGGCGGAGGCGTTCGTGTGCCCGGATGTTCCGGGCCCAGGCATGGTGATCGCATGCAGGGCGCCCATGCCGAGCCCGTTGCGTTCGAGCGCGTCGAGGCAGACCAGCAACGCCAGCGTCGAGTCCAGACCGCCGGACAGGCCGATCACCAGCTCGCCGATGTCGGCGCTGCGCATCCGGCTCGCGAGCCCCGTCGCCTGGATGGCCAGCACCTCGCGGGCGCGCGCATCGAACTCGTGCTCGTCCTCGGGCACGAAGGGGTGCCGCGCGTAGTGGCGGTGGGTGTCCGGCAACGGCCGCCGCCAGCCAGGGTCCGTCTCCACCGTCACGTGCGACGCGCCGCGCGCGCTGTGCGCGAACGTCGCGTTGCGGGCGCGGTCGTGGCGCAGCTTCTTGCAGTCGAAGTCCACCGCGAGACGTGCCCCGTCGAGGGCGAAGCGCCCGCTTTCCGCGAGCAGCCCGCCGTTCTCCGCCGCGATCAGGTGACCCCCGAAGACCAGATCCTTCACGGACTCCGTGGGCCCGCTGCCGGCATACAGGTAGCCGCAGATCAGCCGCGCACTCTGCATGCGCACGAGGTCGCGCCGGTAGTCGGCCTTCGCCACCAGTTCGTTGGACGCCGAGAGGTTGACGACGATCTCGGCGCCCGCCAGCGCGTGGCCGACGCTCGGCTGCACCGGGGCCCACAGGTCCTCGCACAGCTCGATGCCGAAACGGAAGCCCCAGAGATCGAAGACCTGGTCCCGCCGCATGTCGAAGCGCCCCAGTTCCTCGTCGTGCACCGTCACGGCGACGTCTTCGCCGGACGCGAACCACCGCAGTTCGTAAAACTCTTCGTAGTTCGGATTCGCCGTCTTTGGCACGGCCCCGAGGACCCGTCCGCGCAGGCAGACGAACGCGGCGTTCAGCAACCTGCCGTCCGCGAGCCGCCAGGGCGCGCCCACCACCAGGGCCGCCTCGCCGCTCGACCGCGCGATCTCGACGAGCGCCGCGCGGGTCTCTTCCAGGAGCAGGTCCGTCGTGAAGAGGTCCTCGCAGGTGTAGCCGGTGACGGAGAGTTCCGGCGTCAGGACGAGGGACGCACCCGCCCGCGCTTCCGTCTCGCACGCCGCCACCAGCGTCCGGGCGTTCGCCCGCGGGTTCCCCACCTCGACCGGGGGCGCCACGGCCGCCGCGCGGAAGAACCCGTGCTCCGTGTAGTCCATCGCCGCATTGTAGCGCCGCCGAAGCCATCGCCTTTGCCAGGCGTGAGAATCCGCCGCGCTGAACGTACAATCGGCAGCCCGCCGGGACCGCGCCATCGCCGCGGCGGCGGTCCAGCCATCACCACAGACACGGGGGAAGGAATGAATTTCGAGTTCTCCGACGAGCAGAACCTGCTGCGCGAGCAGGCCGCCGGATTCCTGGGAGACAACTGTCCGCCGAGCGCGGTGCGGGCCATCCTCGAAGGCGACGCGCCGTTCGATGCCGACCTCTGGAAGCAGATCGCCGCGCTGGGCTGGACCGCGACGACGATTCCCGAGGCCCACGGCGGGCTGGGCCTGTCCTATCTCGAACTCTGTGTCATCGCCGAAGAACTCGGCAGGGCCGTGGCCCCCGTACCCTATTCCTCGTCCGTCTACCTGGCCACCGAGGCGCTCCTCCTCGCCGGTAGCGAGGCGCAGAAAGAGGCCTGGTTGCCGAAGCTCGCAGAGGGCAAGGCCATCGGTACGTTCGCGCTGTCGGAAGGCCCCGGCCACCCCTCTCCACGCTCCCTGGCGACGCACTCCGCCGGCGGCAGGCTGACCGGCTCGAAGCTTCCGGTCGCCGACGGCGACGTGGCGGACTTCGCCGTGGTCGTGGCCGGAAGCGACGCCGGCGACGGTGCGAGTCTCCACCTGGTCCCACTCGACGGAGGCGGCGTCGAACGCCGGGCCGTCGAGACGCTGGACCCCACCCGCTCGCACGCGAAGATCGACTTCGACGGGGCCGACGCGGAACCGCTCGGCGCCGCCGGCGAGGGGTGGGCGCTGACGCAACGGCTGCTCGACCGCGCGGCCGTCCTCTTCGCCTGGGAGCAGGTCGGCGGTTCCAACGCCGCCCTCGAACAGGCAAAGGCGTACGCGATGGAGCGTTACACCTTCGGCCGGCCCATCGCCGGACACCAGGCCATCAAGCACAAGCTGGCGAACATCTACGTCAAGAACACGCTGGCCCGCTCGAACTGCTACTACGGCGCCTGGGCCCTCTCCACCGACGCGCGGGAGTTGCCGGTGGCGGCCGCGACCGCCCGGGTGGCCGCGATCCAGGCCTACTACTTCGCGTCGAAGGAGAACATCCAGACCCACGGCGGCATGGGCTTCACGTGGGAATTCGACTGCCAGTTCCACTACCGCCGGGCGAAGCTGCTGTCCGTGAACATCGGCAGCGAGGGCGTCTGGCAGGATCGCCTGATCTCGGCGATCGAGCACAGCAGGGCGGCCTGACGGCTTCGCCTGAGGATTGAGACGGGAGACGACGATGGATTTCAGCGACACGCCGGCGGAAGCCGCCTTTCGGGCAGAGGCACGGGCCTGGCTGGAGGCCAACCAGCCGACCGAGGACGAACTCGCCGGACTCGGCGGCCTCGAGCAGGCCAAGCTCTGGCAGAAGCGCAAGTTCGACGCCGGCTGGGCGTGCATTCGCTGGCCGAAGGAATACGGCGGCCGGGGCGCATCGGCCATCGAGCAGGTCATCTGGAACCAGGAGGAGGCGCGGGTCGGCACCACGTTCGGCGTGTTCGGCATCGGCCAGGGCATGGCGGCGCCGACGATGATGGCCTGGGCCACGGAGGAGCAGAAGCTCGAGCACCTGCCGCCCCTCGCGTCCGGCGAGCACATCTGGTGCCAGCTCTTCAGCGAACCCGCCGGCGGCTCGGACCTCGCCGCCCTGCGCACGCACGCCGTGAAGGACGGCGACGAGTGGGTGATCAACGGCCAGAAGATCTGGACCACCGGCGCCCACTTCAGCGACTACGCGATCCTCGTGCTCCGCACGGACCCCAACGTGCCGAAGCACAAGGGGCTCACGTACTTCTTCCTCGACATGAAATCGCCGGGCATCGAGGTGAAACCGATCAAGCAGATCTCGGGCGAGTCGGGCTTCAACGAGGTCTACTTCACGGATGTGCGCGTGTCGGACGCGCAACGCCTGGGCGCCGTCGGGCAGGGCTGGCAGGTCGCTCTGACGACGCTCATGAACGAACGCGCCGCCATCGGCGGGGGAGGCGGGGGCGCCGGTTTCCGCCAGCTCTTCGATCTGGCGAGCCGCGTGCAGATCGACGACCGGCCGGCCATCGAGGACCGGAGCGTCCGGGCGAGGCTCGCCAACTGGTACGTGCAGGAAGCAGGGCTCCGCTACACCGGCTACCGGTCTCTCACGGCCCTCTCGAGGGGCGAGCTTCCGGGACCGGAAAACTCCATCGGCAAGTACGTCGGCGCTTCCAACGGCCAGGACATGGCATCGTTCGCCATGGACCTCCTCGCGATGTCCGGGGCCATTACGGACCCGGAGTTCGCCGACGCCGCGGGACTGTTCCAGGACGCTTACATGGGCGCCCCCGGAGGTCGCATCGCCGGCGGTACGGACGAGATCATGCTGAACATCCTCGCCGAGCGCGTACTCGGCCTGCCGCAGGACGTGCGGGTGGACAAGGGCGTACCGTTCAACGAGGTGCCGACGGGCGCTTCCTGACCCAGCCGCCGGGACACTACGAGACCGACACGTAGTGACAGCGAAGCTCCTGCCTTGGGCGGGCATCGGCGCAGCCGTCGGCGCGGCGGTTCTCCTGGCCTTCGCCGGCGGTCACAACGGCGTCGAGTTTGGCGCGCTGCCGGTCTTCGCGCTCTGCGTCGCCGCCGCCTTCGCGATCGGATGGATCGTCTTCGTACCCGCCTGGCTGCTCCGCAGCGAGCGCTTCTATGACCTCGCGGGTTCCGTCACCTTCCTGGCGACGGCGGCAATCGCCCTCGCGGTCGACGGGGCCGACCCGCGCTCTTGGCTCATCGCCGCCCTCGTGGCCGTCTGGGCCGTGCGGCTCGGAGTCTTCCTATCCGGGCGCGTCCGCCGCGACGGCTTCGACCGCCGCTTCACGGCGATCAAGCAGGACTTCCCCCTGTTCCTGATGACGTGGACGCTCCAGGCGCTGTGGGTGTCCGTCGCGTTCGGTCCCGGTCTCGCGGCGATGACGTCGGGCACGCCGGCGCCCCCCGACGCGTTGCTGGCCGTCGGCGTGGCCGCGTGGGCGGCAGGCTTCGCCATCGAGGTCGCCGCCGACGCGCAGAAGCGCCGTTTCCGCGCCCAGAAGGAAAACGCCGGGCGCTTCGTCCGGCACGGCCTGTGGGCATGGTCGCAACATCCGAACTACTTCGGCGAGATCGTGCTCTGGACCGGAATCGCCCTCTGCGCCCTGCCGGCGCTCGACGGCTGGCAGCACGCGACCCTGGTCTCCCCCGTGTTCGTCTGGCTCCTGCTTACCCGGGTCAGCGGCACGCGCATGCTGGACGCGAGCGCCCGCCGGCGCTGGGGCGACGATCCGGAGTATCTCGAGTACACCGCGCGCACACCGCGGCTGTTACCCGTTCCACCGCGCATGCAGTCGCCGGGCGCCACGACACGTTGACGATTCGGCAGCATTTCGCCGCGGCGGCGGCGCTCGCTGCCATCACTTTCAACCTCGCCTTCTGGTGTGTCCCGCTCCTCGTACTGGTCGTCGTGCGCGGCATCGCCCCGCCGGCGCGCGCGTGGACACAGGCAGCCGGCGAAGCTATCTACCGCTTCGCCGTTGCCTTTGACGATTGGTGGCTGCGCCGCGTGTCGGGCGCCGCTTGGGACTGCCCGGACCCACCGCCGGCTCGCGACGCACCCTGCATCGTCATCGCGAACCACCGCTCCTGGGCCGATATCTTCCTTATCCAGAGCGCGGTCGCGAGGCACGGCCCCATCGTCAAGTTCCTGTGCAAGCGGGAGCTCGTGTGGATTCCGATCCTGGGGCTCATCTTCCTGGCGTTCGACTTTCCCATCGTACGGCGACGCGGATCCCGCAGGCTGCCGGAACCCCAACGCCGGGCTGCGGACCGGCGGCGCGTGCGAGAAGCCTGCGCGACACTGCGCGAGCGGCCGGCGGCGATGCTGACCTTCGTCGAAGGCACGCGCTTCACCCCGGAGAAGCACGCACGGTCCGCGAGTCCCTACCGCACCCTGCTGCCCCCCAGGGCGGGCGGGTTCGAAGCCATCGCGGCAAGCCTCGAGGGCGATGGCGCCGTCGTCCTCGACATGACGCTCCACTATTCCCGCGCCGCGGCGTTCTGGGCCTTCCTCGGTGGGGCCGCCGGGGAGATCGAGGTGCGTGCCGAGCCGTTCGCGTTGCAGGAAGTCCTGGCGCCCAGCCCGCGCGACTGGCTCGAAGACCGTTGGCGCAGGAAGGACCAAGCGCTCACCAGCGGCCGAGAACCGCAGACTCTTAACCGAACCTTCTAACTGACCAACGGCGACGCCACGGACCCCGGTACGCTCCCGGGTCAACTGCACTCGGTTGGATCGGGGTGCAATGGGCGCGGCCCGGGCCACCGCGGTAGCCCTCTCTGCTAAGCTCAGCCGACCAAAGCGCATCCGGCGCACAAGGTATCCGAGTGTCCGTATCCGTGCGTACGCGTATGGCCAACCTCGGCATGGACGAGGGGCCAGAGCGAGTCCCGAAAGAGTACAAGGGCTACGTGGCGTTCGAGGCAACGGGCACCGGCCCGCTTCGCCGGGAGTTCGAGCATTCGGTCGACGAGGACCTCGCTTGGTACGAGGAGGACGGAGTCGAGCCCGAGAGACCTTGGCCCGATACGCTCGACTCCATGCGGCCCTCGCCAGAGGAACCTGCGAAGGTGGTGCAATGACGTCCTCGACCGGTCGCACTCGGGCCGAGACAACCTCAGAACTCTACAGCCACGCCTTCGCGCAGCCGACCTCTCCGGACTTGTGGCAAAGGCAGTTAGCGGCAGACGACTGGCCGGAGGCCCTCATCGCGTCGACAGGCTCCGGCAAAACAGCCGGCGTCACGCTCGGCTGGGCAGCCCATCGGCTGCACAGCCCCCAGAAGACCCCGCGCCGACTAGCTTGGTGTCTACCCATGAGGACGCTGGTCGAGCAGACCGCAGACGTGGTCAAGGACTGGTTCGAGAGGCTTGAGAGACATGGCTGGGCCAAAGGGCCGCTTCCGGGACCCCAAGATGTCCATGTCCTCATGGGCGGGGCGGAAGCGCCGAAGTGGCTCGAACGGCCCGAGCGCCCCGCGGTCATCATCGGCACACAAGACATGCTGCTCAGCCGCGCCCTCATGCGGGGTTACGCCTCCTCGCGCGCGATCTGGCCGATGGAGTTCGCGCTGCTTCACCTGGATACCCAGTGGGTGTTCGATGAAGTGCAGATCATGGGCACCGGGCGCGCAACATCGGCCCAACTCGAGGCATTCAGACGCCACGAAGCGGACAGGATGAGGCAGCAACGCCCCACGCTGCCGAAAGCTGCCCGCAGCCTCTGGATTTCGGCCACCCTGGAGCCGGGTTGGCTGAGGACGGTGGATTTTCAGACGCCGGCCGCAGACGCGGTCTGGCGGGTGGATCCGCAGCAGGAGCCCGATGATCGCCTTCGACGGCTGGCCACCGCGAAGAAGCTGTTGACGCGGACCCCGATCGCGCCCGAATCGAGCAAGGCTGCAGACATCAACGCCTATGTGGCCCAGCTCGCTCGCGCGGTTCTCGAAGCGCATCGTCCCGGGCGCATGACCCTGGTGATTCTGAATCGAGTACAGCGGGCCCAGGATCTCCATGCGACCCTCGCCCGGGAGATCCAGAACGCCGCGACTCCTCCGACGCTCGCATTGGTGCACGGCCGCTTTCGTCCCGCGGACCGCCGAAGGGAGTTCGAGCAGGTGGCCGGGAGGAACGGACGTGGAGGCGCCAGGGACGTGATCGTCGTCGCAACCCAGGCCGTGGAAGCTGGCGTCGACTTCTCCGCCGCTGTCTTGTTCTCGGAGCTTGCGCCCTGGCCTTCCATGGTGCAGCGTTTCGGTCGAGCGAATCGCCGCGCGGAACTCAAGGACGGAGCTGACATACGCTGGATCGATCTTCTTGCGAAAGCCGACGACGCTAAGACCGCCGAAGTCCTTGCCCTTCCGTATTCGGCAGACGACATGGGGACTGCGAGGGAACACTTGGAAGCGCTGACGGACGTTGCCTCTGCCAAGCTACCCCCGACCGGAGACATCGAGCCACCGCGACGCGTCATTCGCCGAAAGGACCTAGACGATCTCTTCGACACGGACGCGGACCTCACCGGCTTCAACGTGGACATCTCTCCCTATGTTCGCGACGCCGAGGATGCCGACGTACGCGTCTTCTGGCGGGACCTCTCCAGCATCGGCGACAAGCTGCCGCATCCTCGGGCGGAAGAGCTGTGCGCGGTACCGATTGGATTGGCCAGAGACTGGCTGAAGAAGGTGCGAAAGCAGCATTCCCCGGTTTTCGTCCGCGATCCTCAATGGCGCCGCACGGACGGATCGATTGGAGCGGCACCGCCCGGCTGGACTCGACTGGCACAAGACCCCTGGCCCGGTCTGACACTTCTCGCGGACGTGACGGCGGGTGGCTACAGCGAGACATCAGGCTTCACCGGCAATCCTAAGCACAGACCCATCGTGGACAACGGCGAGCTTCCCGATGGACCAACGGAGCCGCTGCAGGCGCGACACTACGAAGCCGGCGGCGAAACCGAAGCACACGATGAGGACCCGCGAAGCGAGATTGGCGTCCCCGTGCCGCTGTCCGCCCACCTGATGCACGTGGAGGCGGAGGCAGAGGCGTTGTGCGACACACTTGAGGTCGATACCGACACTCGGGCGGCAATCGTCCGAGCCGCGCGGTGGCATGACGTGGGCAAGGTGCATGACGTCTTCCAGGACACGATGCGCCGAGGTCTCGGCGATGGGGAGGTCGTCTCCGAGGCTCCGCTCGCCAAGACAGTCAAGCCGAGTCGCCACCACCGGGCTTACTTCCGTCACGAACTCGCATCCGCGCTCGCGCTGCTTGCGCAGGAGCACTGGTCGCGAGACGCGGATCTGACCGCGTACCTCGTGGCCGCCCACCACGGCAAGGTCCGGATGAATCTGCGCGCGTTGCCGAGGGAGCGGGCGCCAACGGACACCGCTCGAGCCGACGCGCGATTCGCTCGAGGGATATGGGAAGGCGACGTGTTGCAGCCCGTCGCCCTCGGTGGCGGAGAATGCTGGCCGGGTGGTCGTCTTTTGCTTTCAGTGATGGAGCTGGGTTGGGACGAGACCACGAGAGAGAGTTGGACGGAACGCACGCGCGATCTGCTGACTCGGTTCGGCCCCTTCCGTCTCGCCTGGATGGAGACCCTCGTGCGGCTGGCGGACTGGCGAGCCTCGGCAAAGGAACGAGAAGGACGTTACGGTGATGCCTGAGTCCATCACGCTCGACGGCTGTGCATCGGCTCCCCTTGCCTCCTATTTGAAGGCGCTTGGCGTGCTGCGCCTGATCTCCTCCGATACGCATCATGTAGACGGGCAAGCCGCGGACCCCAAGGCCCGGGGGTGGTGGGAAGGCGAGCGCTTTCACATCAGAACGACGCTCGGCCGGCCCGCCCTGTGCGCGTTCTTCCTGGACGAGTATGCGCCGAGCCCGATTATCGCGCCGTGGAACGGGCGGGCGGGCTTCCTTGAAGGCGATGCCGGAGCGGATTCCTCACGCACCGGTGCGAAACTCATGAGCGCAATTCAACGAAGTCGGAGTCCGCGACTGTCGAACATGCGGCGAACGGTCGAGTCCTTGCGAAGTAACGAAGCCATCGCGGGATACGACGGGCTGCGCGCGAAGAAGGATAGGCTGACCAAGAGAGCAAAGCAGCTCAAGGGTGACGAGAAGGTTCGTGCAGAGGATGAGCTGAAGGCAGTCAAACGACAGGCATCGGAGTCGAAGGGGATATTGCTTCCAACGTTGAGAGCTACGACGGATCTCGACCATCTTGCATACATCGACGCGTGCTATGTCCTTTCGACGGATGAAGCGCCAGCGCCATTGCTTGGCTCCGGAGGGAACGATGGCAGCCGGGACTTCGGCGTCAACTTTGCCGAGCATCTGCTGAGTCTGTTCGACCTCGAGAATGGAGACGCGACAGAAGACGCGCGCGTGCAACTCGAGGGGGCGCTGTTCGATCTCGGGCAACGCCTCGATGCCTCCGGGTCGATGGGTCAGTTCAGTCCGGGACAAGGCGGTGCGAACGCGACGACCGGATACGAAGGCTATGGCGCACTCAATCGTTGGGACGTCGTGCTGGCAATGGAAGGAACCATGGTGTTCGCCGGTGCCCTGACCCGGCGTTGGGGGGCGACCGGCGATTCCCGGGCCGCTTTCCCGTTCACGTTCGATCCCGTTGGCGCCGGAGCCGGCAGCCTGTCGGCCGCGGACCCCAACCGTCCCCGGGGGGAGATCTGGACCCCTCTATGGCCCAAGCCCGCCACGTATTCCGAGGTGTCGGCCATCTTCGCCGAAGGGCGGCTCACGCTGGAACGTCGGGCGGCCCGCACGGGGCTGGACGCCGCCCGATCGGTCACGCGAATGGGACAGGCGCGAGGTATCGACAGCTTCGAGCGTTATTCGCTCATTCAGCCTGACAGCAAGATGCCCTATCAGGCGACCCCGCTCGGCCGGTTCAATGCGCCGCGCGGCGGCCCGCGCACGGACCTGATTGCGGACCTCGAGGTCGGCGGTTGGCTGGAGAACGCGCGCCGTCACGCCGGCAGCAATACATCCCCGGCACATGCGAGGTCGGTCATGCGACGGTTACAGGATGCGCTGTTCCAGATGACCGATGTGCGGCAGAAGGGAGAGGGGGCGCGTAATGCATTGATCGCGCTCGGTGGATTCGTTCGCTGGATGACGACCAACCCGAGGACACGCGAGGTTTTGCGGCCACCTCCCGTAGTGCACCACAGATGGGTTGACGAGGCGAATGACGGCTCGCCGGAGTTCCAGATCGCGACCGCTCTGGCAGGACTCGGCATGGCAAGGCAGAGGGTGGACGGAACGAAGTCCGCCGCCTTCCGCAAGGCCGACGATGCGACAGGCACGCAACAGTCACCAGGCGCACTGCCGATGGCATCGCACTTCGCGCCAATCGACGAGGATCGCCATCTCCGCTATCGACGGCCTGTCTGGTCCACAAGCACGAGTACCCCGAACGTCGTGTGGGGAGCGGGCAATCTCGTGTCCAACATGGTCGCAGTGCTGGAACGCCGACTTGTTGAAGCGACGATTCGTGGTCTTTCGGAGAAGCCGTTCGCCAGTGCGTCACACGCCCGTCTCTCCGATATCTCAGCGTTCCTCTCCGGCGACTTCGATGATTCGCGCTGCGCCGCGTTTCTCGCCGGGCTGATCTGGGTTCGCCCCGCAAATCCACGAGTGATCCCGACAGCGCCGCCCACCCCCATTTCGTTCGCCTACGCCGCACTCAAGCCCATCTTCACGCCGGACGAAACGTTGCGCCGCCTTCGCGTCCTTGCCGAGACGGCGCGGTTGCCGGTGCCGCCGGAGTTGATCCCGCGGCTACGTGCGGGCGGCAACCGTCCGGATGGGCGTGCGACGGACGCCGCAGTCCGCCTCGCTTTGGCGCGTACCCGTGGCTCAGGTATTCCGTCCCCGTTCGATCCTGGGGGACACCGAAGAATCGCAGAGTACAGCCGCTATGTAGCGGGCGTGCCTGCTGACCGCCTGGCTGCCGCCCTACTCATCCCGATCGGCGATCATGCGCTGAAGACGTTGGTGGATCGCGCTTACCCCGACGCCATCGCCGAAACCAATATCGAATCTACCGAGGACACGACCAATGCCGCTTGATTTCTCCTCCCTGAACAACGCGCCCCGCCTTCTCTTGGAGGCCGAGCTGAAGCCTGTTCAAGGAGGCCGGTTCCAGCCGACGGGATTCCCCAATCTCGGCCACGCAAGCTACGAGTCTCCGAACGGAAGAGGACTGATGCTCCTCGTCGAGAGCGCACAGTCGATGGCGAACCGTCTTGAAGCGGTGTGCTGGGACGAGGTGGCCGATGATTGGGTGGAACCGCTCCGGGGCCTGCCGATCGTGAAAGTAATCGCGGAAAACGATACTCCACTCACGAATTCGCTGCTGGAAGCACACCGGCTCAACTCACCGTACATTCTGGAGAGCAAGGACAAGACTGTCGTGGACTTGCTGAAAAAGCGACTCACGACCATGGGAGTCGGGCGAGTCGATCTGCGCGAATTGGCGCGAGTACTGCTCGAGTTCGACACCAACGCGCTCCTGCATGGTGTTTTCCTCGCCAAGAAGGAGCTTGCTGGTGGTCGGCTGCGCCTTCCGCGATCACTGTCGTCGTTCATCGAAGCCGAGAACGCAAGAGTCGCGATGAGCGGCGGCGTCAAGAATGACAGCGTCGATCCGAGGGGTGACACGGCGAAAGGGTTCGGCAACGTGCCGTTTTCGCGCGACGAGTGGGTGGCCGATCGAATCGCCGCGTATTTCAATCTCGACCTTCGGCAAGTTCGGGCGTTCGGTCTGGGCGATGAGGTCGAGCGTCTCCTGGTCATGCTGGCCTTGTTCAAGATCCGGCGGCTTCTCCTGGAAGGTCTTCGTCTCCGCACCGCTTGCGATCTCGACGTGACGAAGATCACCGTCACCCGCCCCGAAGCCTTCGACCTGCCGAGCCTTGCCGATCTGGAAGGGGAGCTGCCCGCATTGATCGAATCCGTGGGCTCGAAGAACCTGTTCGGCGAGACGCGAGCGCTGACCGTCACGTATCGGAAGTGAGCAATGTTCGCACTCGCCTTCCGCTTCCCCGCCGGCCGCTATCACGCGACGCCGTGGGGGCGGAATGTCAACGAAGCGGATGTTGCATGGCCTCCCGAGCCGTGGCGGTTGCTGCGCGCGCTGATCGCCGCCTACTGGCGCAAGGGCGACCACGCACGCTGGCCGCAGGAGGCACTCGGCCACCTGATCGACGCCTTGGCCGAGACACTCCCCGTATACCAGTTGCCGGAGGGCGCGGTGCACGCGCACACCCGCCACTACATGCCCCAGGCACGCGGCAGGACAACCCTGATCTTCGATGCATTCGTGCGGATACCGGAGCAAGGGTCGATCATCGCGGCTTGGCCTGCCGTGACACTGGATGAGGATGTCTTCTCCCTCGGGGCCGACCTCGCCGGGGCAATCGGCTATCTCGGGCGTGCCGAGAGCTGGACGGAGTGCGAAGCCCTCGCCGGTTGGGATGGCGATCCCAACTGCGGCCCGGTCGAAGCAGGGTTTCGCGGGGATCCGGTCAGGCTTCTGGCGCCTCTCCCACCCGCCATGTACACGGATGAGCGTGACCGCCTGCTCGCCAACGAGAAGGAGCGCATTCGGATGGCGGCAAAGAAGCCGCCCTCGGCAAGGAAGCTCCAGACTGAAGTCATCAAAGCGTTTCGGAGCAAGGCAAGCGGGATGGATACCGTCCCTGAACGTCTTCTGGATGCGCTTGCGCTCGACACGGCGGACTATCAGGATCGGGGCTGGCATCGTCCCCCGGCCGCGCGAGAAGTCCTCTACGCTCGGGAAGAACGAGCTGCCACCGTGGTAACGCCCCGCCCCCGCCCGCAGCGCGCGGGAACGAGCACCAACGTGAACATGCCGACCGTCGCCAGATACCTGCTCGCTGGCCGCCCTCGACCTCGAGTAGAAGACACGATCAGGATCGGTGAACTCATGCGGCTTGCAGCGCTCTCGCGATTCGGGTGGCAGCGCGACGACTCGTCCAGCCGCCGAATCCCGAAGGCGCCGTGGCAGATTTCCGGTCGAGACTCCGGTGGCAGACCACTCCGAGAACCGGCGCACCGCCATGCCTTCTGGCTTCCGGAGGACGCGGATTCGGACGGCCTGATCGACCATGTCTCGGTGTTCATCCCGGACGGCATCGATCGTGACGTCCAGGCGAAGCTCGACCGCATCACTCGCCTGTGGGTCGAACGGAAACAGCGCGCGGATGACGAGAATGTCGATGTGGCAGGGACGGAGGAGTGGCGACTGGCGCTCGAAGGATTCGGCAACCCGAGTGACTTCGCCGACGGCGCACCGATCTTCGGACGCTCGACGCGTTGGCGAAGCGTCACGCCCTTTCTGGCGGCGGGGCACTTGAAGGCCGATCGTCACGCCGGCGAATTCCGGCGGCTCGTCAGGAGAATCGGGATGGATCGGGAGTTCGATTTCGATGCGGCAATGGTCGTCGTCCGCGAATTGACGAAAATCGATATTGGGGGTTCCACACGTCACGCACTCCACTTCCATCGTTTCCGATCCAGGGGAGGGGAGAAGCAGCACGACACAAGGGGTGCGCTGCTCCAAGTCACGTTTCCGGTGCCCGTGGACGGCCCTGTCGCGGTCGGTTACGGAAGTCACTTCGGTCTTGGGTTGTTTGTGGTAGAGCCCGTGTCGTCGGAGGACTGATCGATGTTTCCTCTCACCAGCAGCGACCCCACGCACACTGCAGCTCGCTGGCCTGAATCGCTGGGTAGCCGGCACTGGCACGGCCTGAGGACAGCGCAGCGCCCATGACCCGGCGCAGACTGCCCATCGGCATTCAGACCTTCCGCGAGATTCGAGAGCGGGACTGCTACTACGTCGACAAGACTGCCTACATCCAGCGGCTGCTGGACGAAGGCAAGCACTACTTCCTTTCCCGGCCCCGGCGCTTCGGGAAAAGCCTGTTCCTCGACACTTGCAAGGAGCTCTTCGAGGGCAGCGAAGCACTATTCGAGGGACTGGCCATCCACGGGCAGTGGGACTGGTCGGTGCGCCATCCGGTGGTGCGCCTGAGCTTCGGCAGCGGCAACTTCACGGCGCCCGGCCAAGTGGAAGCGAGTCTCATGGAGCAGCTAGCCGCCGCAGAACGCCGCGCAAGGATAGCGCCCGAGTACTCCACCGCCCCGGGCCGTCTCGCATATCTGCTGGAAGCGCTACACGAGCAGGCGGGGCAGCCCGTTGCCGTGCTCATCGACGAGTACGACAAGCCGATTCTCGACGCGCTCGACGCGCCCGAGGTCGCCCGCGCCAACCGCGACTTTCTCCTCGGTGCGTACGCGGTGATCAAGGATTGCGACGCCCACATTCGCTTCAGCTTCGTCACCGGCGTGAGCAAGTTCTCGAAGGTGAGTCTGTTCTCCGGGCTCAACAACCTGACCGACATCACGCTGGACCCGAACTACTCATCCATCTGCGGCTACACCGAGGCCGACTTGGACACCGTCTTCGCACCGGAGTTGGAGGGCCTCGATCGCGATCAGGTGCGCGACTGGTACAACGGCTACGGTTGGCGGGGCGAGGAGAGAGTCTACAACCCCTTCGACATCCTGCTGCTGTTCCGCAACCGCGAGTTCGGCGCCTGGTGGTTCGAGACGGGCACGCCGACGTTCCTCGTCGAGACACTCTTCCAACGCCAGGTGAGCACGCTTGCCCTGGAAGAAATGGCGGCGTCCGAGGCCCTGCTTTCCACCTTCGACGTGGACGAAATCGCGACGGAGGCTCTGCTCTTCCAGACCGGATATCTCACCATCCGGGACGAGCAGCGGCGTGGCGGAAGGATTTCCTATCGGCTCGGCTACCCGAATCGCGAGGTCCGCCAGAGCCTCAACGAATCGCTCCTCGGCCACCTCGTGCGCAACCCCTCCCGCCAAGAAGTGAACAGCAACCGCCTGTACGACCTGCTCCAGGCGAACGACTTCACCGGGTTGAGGGCGTTGTTCCATGCCTTCTACGCGAGCATTCCGTACGAGTGGTACACGAACAACGACATCTCCGACTACGAGGGGTTCTACGCGAGCGTGTTCTACTCGTACTTCGCAGGGCTCGGCCTCGACATCACCGTGGAGGACAGCACCAGTCGCGGGCGTCTCGACATGGCGGTACGGTTCAATGGGCAGGTGTATCTGTTCGAGTTCAAGGTGGTGGAGATGACGGAGCAGGGCGCGGCGATGGCGCAGCTGAAGGCACGGAGGTACGCGGAGAAGTACCGGGGCCGGGCCGAGCCCATTCATCTGGTCGGCGTCGAGTTCAGCAGAGACACCCGCAACATCGTCGCTTTCGAGGTCGAACAGGGCTGATTGGATGGCGCTCAGGCGGGCCCAAGGAGGCCCCCACACGAGGCGGGGGACAACGCGCCCCAGGTGCCGCCACAGTCCAGAGTTGACTATGCTTCAATCCCCCGCCTCGTGCGGGGCCTCAAAGCGCACGAGAGCGACTGTGCCCCACGAGCTGAGCCATTCGGACTTCCCTGCCTTCTTCCGGGCGTTGTGGGGACGGGAGCCGTTCGTCTGGCAGAAGAAACTGGCCCAGAGGGTGATGGGCGGCGCCGGTAGTCACCGCGCCAAAGGTGCCGCGAAACCCCCATGGCCCGAAGTCCTCGCCCTCCCGACGGGCTCCGGCAAGACCGCCTGCATCGACATCGCCGTCTTCGCCCTCGCCGCCCAGGGCACGAAGACCATGACGACCGTCACCGCGCCACGCCGCATCTTCTTCGTGGTGGACCGCCGCATCATCGTCGATGAGGCCCACGAACGCGCGCGGCGGCTTGCGCGAAAGCTGACGGACGCGACCGACGGCATCCTCAACGCGGTGGCCGACGGCCTGCGCGAGCTAGCCGCAGGCGGCGGAACGCGGCGCCGCGACGAAAGGCCGCTCACCGTGCACGCCTTGCGCGGCGGGATGTATCGCTCCGAAGCATGGGTGTGGAATCCCCTTCAACCGGCCGTCGTGGCGTCGACGGTCGACCAGATCGGCTCAAGACTGTTGTTCCGCGGCTACGGGCGGCGCTCCACCGCCTGGCCCGTGGCCGCCGGGCTGATCGGCAACGACAGCCTCGTTCTGCTCGACGAAGCCCACTGCGCGCAACCGTTCCTGGAGACGTTGCACGCGGTGCGCAAGTACAGGGACTGGGCAGAGCAGCCGCTGAAACGTTGCTTTCATCCTGTCGTGATGTCCGCCACACCTCCGGCGGGGGCCACCGACGTCTTCCGCGACGACTCCGGGCAAGGCAAGAACCCAGGGCATCCGCTCGGTCAACGCCAGTTGGCGAGCAAACGCGCCGCACTGCAAATCGCCGACGGGGCCAGGGGCGAGGACGCGCTCATGGCGTTGGCTGAGCAACTCGCGGCTGCCGCCAAACGAGTCACGACCGGGCAGCCGCGGGCAGTCGTCGTTTTCGCCAACCGCGTCGCGACGGCAAGGGCGACGAAGCGCCTGCTTGCACCGGCGGGCGAAACGATCCTGCTCACCGGACGCATGCGCGCGGCGGACCGGGAAGCGGTCGTGGCGCGGCTGCGCGAACTCCGCCTCCACTCGGACGCGGCGCCGGACCGGGTGCTCCGGCAAACGGTGTTCGTGGTGGCCACCCAGACGCTGGAAGTCGGTGCGGATCTCGACTTCGACGCCTTGGTGACGGAGTGCGCCAGCCTCGACGCGTTGCGCCAGAGGTTTGGGCGATTGAACCGCATGGGGCGTGACATCGTCTGTCGCGCCGAGGTCGTCATTCGGGCCGATCAGGCGAATCCGAAACGTGGGAAGGAAGCGGATCCCGTGTACGGACATGCGATCACGGCCACTTGGAAGTGGTTGAAGGAGCACGCGCACGGGAATGACGTGGACTTCGGCATCGCGGCCATGGACAGGTGCCTCGAAACTCAGGCAGAGGCTCTACCAAAGCTGAACGCGCCGTCGCGGGCGGCCCCGGTGATGCTCCCGGCCCATGTGGATTGCTGGGCGCAAACGTCCCCCGCGCCCCGACCTTCGCCCGACGTGTCGCCGTTTCTCCGCGGGCCCGAGCAGGACGTCGCCGACGTGCGGGTGTGCTGGCGCGCCGACCTGGATCTGTCGAAACCCGACGACGGCGCCCTTGAGTCCCTACGTCTTTGCCCACCGAGCAGTGTCGAGACACTCCCGGTGCCCATCGGCGTGTTCCGGCGCTGGCTGGTCGGGGAGGACGACGAGGACGCCACCGCCGACATACCCCACGCCGAGCGCGAGACCACGCCTGACGAAGCCGAGGAGCGTACCCGCACGCCGGACCGGGCCGTCGTCCGGTGGCGCGGCAAGGACACGCAAGCCCAGGACATCACGGCAACTCCCCGCGACATTCGCCCCGGTGACGTACTCGTGATTCCGACCAAGCACCCGGGCGCCTGGCACAAGCTCGGCGACCTGATGCTCGACGAGAGCGCCGACCCTGCGTTGCTGGACCTCGGCGACCGCGCCCACCGTCGAGCCCGCGCCAAGCCTATCCTTCGCCTGCACAAGGCGCTGGTTTCGACGTGGCCCGACGGGTTGGGGGCCAAAGCGGCCGCACTTGAACTGCTCAATGACATCGAGCGGCACCGCGACGACCAACCTGAAGGGGCTGCCGACGCCGTCGACGAGTTGCTGCAAGTGCTTGGAGATGCGCCAGGGACCGGCATCCCCTCTGATTGGGCGTGGCTGCCGCGCACGGCAGCCGAGCTTCACCGCGAGTATCGGCGATCCGCCAGGCTGCGCCGCGAGATTCAGACGGTGCGCGGCCCGTGCCTGGTGCTCGCCGGCCGCCGCCTGGGCGACTCGGAGGAAGAAGCAGATCTCTTCGGTGACGAGGACGACGCATCGGGCTCGGGGACATCGTATCGCAACGGTGGGCCGGTCCCTCTGCGCTCGCACCTGCCGGGGGTCGAGGACTTCGCCAGGCAGCACGCCAACGGCTGCGGGCTGCCGGAGGACCTGACGGAAGCTGTCGCCCGCGCCGGACTGCTGCACGATCTCGGCAAGGCCGATCCGCGCTTCCAGTCCTTGCTGAACGGCGGTTCACCGTGGCTATCGGGCGAGGCGTTGGCCAAGTCCGCGAGGATGCCGCAGTCGCGTACCGCCCGCGAACAGGCACGCAAGCAATCCGGCTACCCGGAAGGCGGGCGCCACGAACTGCTGTCCGTGCGCTTGGCGGAGTCCGCGCCGACGCTGCTCCCGGACGACATCAACCTGCGCGACCTGGTGCTGCATCTCATAGAGAGCCATCACGGCCATTGCCGCCCTTTCGCGCCGGTGGTGTTCGACGAGACGTCCATCGAGACTGCCTTTCAACTTGCCGGCCACTGCGTGCGTTGGTCGGGCCCCACCTACTTGGAACGCCTGGACTCGGGGGTGGCGGATCGCTACTGGCGACTGACGCGCCGGTATGGCTGGTGGGGGCTTGCCTGGCTCGAAGGCATGCTGCGGCTGGCTGATTGGCGGCGCAGCGCCTGGGAGGAGAATCATGACTCCGAGTAGCAGCGGCCAGATGATCCTTGAGGGTTTGGATGGCGCAAATCCGCTGGGCTTTCTGGCCGCGATAGGGACGCTACGGCTCCTACAGGCCCAGGACGGGGATGGCTCGATCCACATGGGATGGGAGGACACGCCGAGTGGCTGGCGACCCGTACTGACGGGGTTCGTTGGTGACGAGTCCGATCTTTGCGACGCCTTGCATTGCTCCCTGACCCGTCGGACATCGACCATACTCGACATCGGAGTGGCCTCCGGCGGCAAGAAGCACTCGAACAAGTTTCCTTTCGATGCCGTGCGATTCAAGCTAGCGCTGGCTGACTCGGTTAGAGACGCGGGGACGCGCGCGGACGCGGACTTGCTGGCGGCGCTGGGGGCCGACTTCTATCCCGACCCCAAGAGCGGCGAGTTCCAGTGCACAGCCTTCAAGATGGTGCGCAGCGGTGATTCGAGCGGACAGGGAATGCTGCACTACGCCAAGGCCATCCGTGGCCAAGCCGACGAACACGCTCTCCGACATGCACTGTTCAAGCCGTGGCGCTATCGGGACGAGGGATTTAGCCTGCGTTGGGATCCGATCGAGAATCAGTCCCACGCCTTGCGGTGGAGCGATCCAAGCACCTCGAAGCTGGGCACGGAAGCGAGCGCGAACTGCCTCGCATTCGAGGGGCTTCCCTGCCTCCCCTGTGCCATCGTCGGCAGGCAGTTGGCCACAACCGGGTTCAGCGGCGGGGGCACGCAAAAGGCGTTCGTTTGGCCGCTCTGGACGCCGAAGGTAGACGTGGACGCTGTCCGTTCCCTACTCGCCCTGCACGACTTGCATCAAACGCCCTTGAGAAGAGAAGCGCTCGCAGCCAGGGGCGTCGTGGAGGTCTTTCGGGCCACCGTGATTCGCCCGACCCAGTACTACAGCAACTTTGCACATGCGCACCCCGTCTGCTAACCGCGGGGCGTCCAGATGCACCAAACCTGGAGAGCCCGATGACTCTTGACTTGGACACGCTTCGCGAAGCGGTGGCGGGCAAGGCTGCGGCGTTTCGCTGCGTCACCCGTTACCAACCCGTGGGCGGACCGGGCGACAAGGTGTTTCCGCCAACCTACAAAGGCGGCCGGTACGCCACCGAGAAGCGCATCGACCCCCAGACGGGCGAGGAGCGCGATTGCGTCCTCCTCGACTCCGTGCAGTCGCAGGCGAATCGCATGGAGCTCGCCCTGCTGGAGGCGCATCGCGACGAACGCGTGGCCTTACCGCTCGTGGTCGCCCGATTCGACCACGACGAACTGCCCAAGAAGTTCTCGGTGACCAGCCTCGAGGCACCGCACCGAATCGCAGATGCCCTATTCCGAGACAGCCTGCTCGATGGTGTCATGTTTAGGAAATCCGAAACGGGCCGCTTGCTGGATAAGGCCGACATCCGAAACGCCACCGGATTGTTTGGCCTCTGCCCGACGGCACTCGTGTTCGGCCTCTGGGACTCGACTGGTCCGCGCGGTGGACTAGGCGCCAAGTTTCAGCGTGCGCTCGTTTCGGAGATCGTCGGCTTCGACGCCGTGGCCGGCGTGAAGACCGTAAGCCGGATCGATCCCGCACAGATCATAAAGGACGCGGGTCCGCTCTACCGACGCACCGAGGAGCGGGACGACGCACCCTACTGGACGTTGGACGAAGCCCGAGGAACGGCAAGACTCGGCAAGGGCCGAAACCCCTCGGGGCGGCCCTCCGAGGCGGTCCATAGCAACGTCACCCCCAGCGTCTCGGACGGCGGCTTCACGCTATCGCACGCGTTACAGACCACCACCCTCTCCTTGGCGGTCCTCCGCCGGCTGCGATTCCCCCTCGCCGGCGCAGCCGAGTCCGAGCACGGGATCGACTTGGCAGGGCGTACCACGCTCGCCGCTCTGGGGATCGCCGCCGGAACGTTGACACGTGAAGACGGGGATCTTCGTTCCCGTTGCCACTTGTTCGCCGAAGGCGATTCCTCCTGGCAGCTTCTCGACCGACCGGGGGAAACGCCTGTCGAATTCGCCTTGGGCTCTGACGCTTCCGTGATGCTGTTGAACGAGGCAATCACGGCAGCAAAAGAGGCGGGGTTGCCGTGGGAAGCCGTCGTGGAACTCTCCCCCGCCCAAGAACTCGTCGAACTTGTCAGACGAAGCCAGGAACTGGCTAGCGAAGGCGCTGTCGAGCCGGACTGATGTTCGCGTTGGGTTTACGTTACCTGAATGGGTGGTCGATGGCCGCCGCCGATGGTGCCCGCAAGCAGGAGGCCGAGTGGCCGCCGCATCCGGACCGGGTATTCATGGCCTTGGCGGCGGCCTGGTTCGAGACGGGCGAGGACGAGGGCGAGGGCGACGCGCTGCGTTGGCTGGAACGACTGCAAGCGCCGGAAATACAGGCTTCGCGCGCGACTCGACGCGAGGTGGTGGCAAGCCACGTGCCGGTGAACGACACTAGATTAGGTAAACTGCCGACCAATCAGGCCCTGGACGCGCTACGGAAGGCCGGTTTGGGCCTCTTGCCGGAGCATCGGCTGCGCAAGGAGCGAAGCTTCCCCGTAGCTGTGCCGCGAAACCCCGAAGTCTACCTCATCTGGCCCGACGACCCGAGTGGCCACGCGCCGGCCCTGGCCAATCTGGCGGGCAAAGTCACCCATGTCGGGCACTCCGCTTCGTTCGTCCAGGCATGGCTTCAGGAGACCGGCGAGCCCCGACCAACGCTGATGCCCACAGCCGGGGTCGCCGAACACCGCCTCCGAGTGCCCAACGCCGGTCGGCTCGCGCACCTTGCGAGAACGGGGAACCGCCGGGATGGGCTCGACTACCACGATCTGGCCCACGAGATAGAGCGGGCGCGGACCGAACTCAAGGAGATGAAGCCGCCACCCAGAGTCGCATGGGCCAACTTTCCGGACGTGGTGTTGCTTTCGCGGGAGTCGGAAACCCGGCACCACCCGGAATACCGCGCCGCCAAGTCCGGGGACGCCACGGCCGCGACGCGGCTCGTTGCCGCGCTGGCCGGACCGGCGGCAATCGCGGAAGTGCGCCAGCTACTTGCCGAAGTCGCGACGGGCGACCCCGTACTTGTCGGTGCCAATGCCTACGAGCGCGATGGCTTCAACGCGATCCCGGCGGCCCTGGCACAACTCCTTGGTCACCGCCTCGGATTGCCGTGCGACAACCACATCACCCAGACCAACATTGTCGGACACACCGGTGCCGACGGGTACGGGCGCCTTGCCCGCCAGGCCGCCTTCGACGGCGAGGTTGCCGCGGACCGCGCGTATGTGCTCGTCGACGACTTCGTCGGCCAAGGCGGCACGTTGGCCAATCTGCGCGGCTGGATCGAGAAGAGAGGAGGGCGGGTCATAGGTGCCGTCACCTTGACGGGCAAGCCCTACTCGGCCAAGTTGAACCCCACGAAGGAACAGCTCGATGAACTCAGAGGCAAACACGGCCACCACCTCGAGAAATGGTGGCGAGAGCACTTCGGCCACACCTTCGATTGCCTTACTCAATCGGAGGCTCGGTACCTCGCCCGCTCCCCGGATGTTGACACGATCCGAGGTCGACTTGCTGCGGCAATGCGCGCAGGAGGTGGCCGCCGTCACGCGCGAAGTCCTCGCGAGCAGCGCAGGCACCTCACCGAGTTGAAGGGCCGATTGGCGGAACACTTCCCGAGCGGCCCGCCCACGGAGCCCACGCGCCCGACGCCCGGCAAGTGGCAGGGCTACACCCGCCGGAAGAACACACCGCCTGACTCCGACATTCACTCCCTCTTCGATCCGCGCATCGTCGTACTCGCCATCGAAGGCCGGCGGCTCTCCCTGCACTCGACACTCAAGCTGACGGCGGCCCTGCGCGGCCTACTCATGCGCAAGTGTCCCGAGCAGCCCCCGCCGGCATGGTTCAGCGGTCACGACGCGCGGGGCAGGCCCACGCGGATGCCACACTTGGCGCTCGCGCCCCTACCCTTCGTCGGCACCGGCCATGCGGACGGTCGGATCATGGGCCTCGCACTGATCCTGCCGCGCGATCTGGCACCGGAGGACGCCGGCCGCGCCCTCAACGCCGTCCTGCACGAGTCCGAAACCGGGCTGCCGAGCGAGCACCGTCTGTTCGACGGAGAGTGGTTCGAGTGCGCGGTGGCGCTCGACACCCGCGAACAACCACCGACGAATCTCGATCCGCGCACCTGGTCCGCACCATCGCGCACCTGGGCGAGCGTCACGCCCGTGGCGCTGAACCGGCATTTCGACGGTGTCTACCGCTGGGACCACGCCGCCGAGAGCGTGCGGGACGCTTGCGAACACATCGGCCTGCCTCGACCACGGGACGTTGTCCTGCAGCCCGTGTCCACGGTCCAGGGCGTGCCCCACGCGCGGGAGTTCCCGCCGCTGGCGCGCAAGTCCGACGGCGGCCGACGCGTCCACGCCCACGCCCTGCTCGTCTTCGACGAACCGGTATCGGGACCCGTGCTGGTCGGCGCCGGCCGCTTCCGGGGCTACGGCCTCTGCCGCCCGATCAACCGCGAGTGACACGGCCACTCCCGAGAGGTTACAAGTTCCCGCCCCAAGGGGCCGATCAGGACCGGCGGTTGCGCCGGCGCCGCCCCACGTAGCCCACCAGGATCCGATGTTCCTGTTCGTCCCACGCGAAACCGACCCGAATCGTACTGCGGGGATCGAACGAGTTGCCCCCCCCGAACGCTCCAATTCCTCCGCGCGCAAGACGCGGGATAACGCCAAGTCGGAGAACAACGACGAGTGCTTCGTCGGGCTTCAATGAGGCCCCCGCGCAAGGCGGGGGATAACCGGGCTTCTAGCCCGCCTTGTCCTGTTGTTCACCAGCTTCAATGAGGCCCCCGCACAAGGCGGGGGATAACCCGGCACCGACGACGATGCCGCGCGCGACATGGCGCGACTTCAATGAGGCCCCCGCACAAGGCGGGGGATAACCGCGCCGTTCGGCGAACGGGGATTGCATGTCGACGACTTCAATGAGGCCCCCGCACAAGGCGGGGGATAACGAGGCGTATCGCAACGTCAAAGGCACTCCCGCCGAACTTCAATGAGGCCCCCGCACAAGGCGGGGGATAACGCCACCGCAGCCACGACGCCCACAATGACCGTCGTACTTCAATGAGGCCCCCGCACAAGGCGGGGGATAACCCTTCACGTCCGAGGTGGGCGACCAGGCGACCGTGCCGCTTCAATGAGGCCCCCGCACAAGGCGGGGGATAACGCGTCCATCGTATGGCTCCCGGACCCGACCGCTGGGCTTCAATGAGGCCCCCGCACAAGGCGGGGGATAACGGCCGCGCCCGCCGACCCCGGCCAGTCCGGTCGGCGTGCTTCAATGAGGCCCCCGCACAAGGCGGGGGATAACCTGCCGGTTCGCGTTGCCCGACCAAACCGTTAGCAAGCTTCAATGAGGCCCCCGCACAAGGCGGGGGATAACATCGTCGCGCGCGAGAACGCCTCCCATGCCGTCTCGCTTCAATGAGGCCCCCGCACAAGGCGGGGGATAACGGGCTCGTTCACCGTGGACATCGCCGGAGCCGTCGCGGCTTCAATGAGGCCCCCGCACAAGGCGGGGGATAACGTGTGGGACGAAATCCAGCGGTCGATAGAGCAGCTGGCTTCAATGAGGCCCCCGCACAAGGCGGGGGATAACGCCGCGGTGCTCCGTCGCCGATCCGTCAGAGGTAGGCTTCAATGAGGCCCCCGCACAAGGCGGGGGATAACACGCCGCAGCAGTCTCCATGCAGCGCAAGCAGCTCCGCTTCAATGAGGCCCCCGCACAAGGCGGGGGATAACATCTTCGAGGCGGTTGAGATATGAGCCGTCTTGTTGCTTCAATGAGGCCCCCGCACAAGGCGGGGGATAACCGGCGACGCCCCGGGCGGCACGTCGTTCACGCCGTCGCTTCAATGAGGCCCCCGCACAAGGCGGGGGATAACTCGCCGTCGTCGTCGAGCCGGAAGATCGACGCCTGGCTTCAATGAGGCCCCCGCACAAGGCTGGGGATAACACGGAGGGCGCCGAGTCGCTCGTCGGCGCCGCGGGGCTTCAATGAGGCCCCCGCACAAGGCGGGGGATAACAACGACCGTGATGCGCCACGCGCCACGACTGGCGCGAGGCTTCAATGAGGCCCCCGCACAAGGCGGGGGATAACAGGCCGGAGCGGTCTTGCATGAGCACCGCGATGCGGCTTCAATGAGGCCCCCGCACAAGGCGGGGGATAACCACGCCGCGGCGCTCGCCGCCGAACGCTCGGAGAAGGCTTCAATGAGGCCCCCGCACAAGGCGGGGGATAACAGGCCGGAGCGGTCTTGCATGAGCACCGCGATGCGGCTTCAATGAGGCCCCCGCACAAGGCGGGGGATAACGATAGACCACACCAGCACGCCCGCACGCGGCGCAAGGCTTCAATGAGGCCCCCGCACAAGGCGGGGGATAACACTGACGCCCTCGCACGGGAGCGCGCCGCGAACTGCCGCTTCAATGAGGCCCCCGCACAAGGCGGGGGATAACGCCACCGCCGCGTCGCGCTCCTCCGTCAGGGTCTCGCTTCAATGAGGCCCCCGCACAAGGCGGGGGATAACGGGGGTGCGCAAAGTGAAACGCGCCGCCGGTCATAACGCTTCAATGAGGCCCCCGCACAAGGCGGGGGATAACCTATGGCCCGGTCGATACGGGGGTGGCGTGAACCTGCTTCAATGAGGCCCCCGCACAAGGCGGGGGATAACCGCGGATGCGCACGGCGTGGGTCGCTATGCGCTACACGCTTCAATGAGGCCCCCGCACAAGGCGGGGGATAACGGCGGACACGGCGGGCGACATAGGCGGCCTCATCGGGCTTCAATGAGGCCCCCGCACAAGGCGGGGGATAACCGCACCGGCAAGACGGACGACTACACCGAGTTCCGGCTTCAATGAGGCCCCCGCACAAGGCGGGGGATAACAATGCCGAGCGCAATGTTCCCGTACAGGCTATCGTGGCTTCAATGAGGCCCCCGCACAAGGCGGGGGATAACCTGCCAAGATGCTCGACGCCGCCGCCAACTCCTCTCGCTTCAATGAGGCCCCCGCACAAGGCGGGGGATAACCCAGGCGCACCGTCTCCGTCTCGTCCGCCGCCAGGTTGCTTCAATGAGGCCCCCGCACAAGGCGGGGGATAACATACTCCGCAGCGAGCGCGGCAGCCGCGGACTTCTGCTTCAATGAGGCCCCCGCACAAGGCGGGGGATAACGGGGAGGCGGAATGAAGATTGCAGCACTGACCATCGAGCTTCAATGAGGCCCCCGCACAAGGCGGGGGATAACCTCGAAGTCGAGGTCGAAGCCGTCCCACGGAACGTGCTTCAATGAGGCCCCCGCACAAGGCGGGGGATAACATCTCATGAACGAACTGGTGGACCGCGAGCTGACAGCTTCAATGAGGCCCCCGCACAAGGCGGGGGATAACAGGGTAGTCAACACTTCCGCTTGTTTCTGTTTCCTGTGCTTCAATGAGGCCCCCGCACAAGGCGGGGGATAACCACCTGGAATTGGTGATGGTCGGCCAGCGCCATCACCGCGCTTCAATGAGGCCCCCGCACAAGGCGGGGGATAACATGCTGACCGCGATGCCCGCCTCCCGGTGGGTGCAGCTTCAATGAGGCCCCCGCACAAGGCGGGGGATAACAACCAGGTCATCGACGCGGCAATGTGCCAACTCTCGGCGCTTCAATGAGGCCCCCGCACAAGGCGGGGGATAACCCGCTGTTATACTCGCGCCGTTTGTGTATCTCCATAAGTGCTTCAATGAGGCCCCCGCACAAGGCGGGGGATAACTGGACATCACCGTGGTCGACGGCGCGCCCTACGCGCTTCAATGAGGCCCCCGCACAAGGCGGGGGATAACCGTCATGGGACCAATTCCAGAAACTCGACAGCAAGGCTTCAATGAGGCCCCCGCACAAGGCGGGGGATAACCTGACCGGCGGGAACGTCCACGCCACCGACGGCGAGCTTCAATGAGGCCCCCGCACAAGGCGGGGGATAACCGGACAGCGATTCGCGACGCACGAATGAGCCGCCTGCTTCAATGAGGCCCCCGCACAAGGCGGGGGATAACGGCTGGTACTTCGCCCGGCAGAGCACCCAGGACCGGCTTCAATGAGGCCCCCGCACAAGGCGGGGGATAACGCCCTCGCCCTGCTGGTCGACCGGGTGGTCCGTGTCGAAGCTTCAATGAGGCCCCCGCACAAGGCGGGGGATAACCAACCGCGGGCCGAAGGACGAGCCGAACAACGCGACGCTTCAATGAGGCCCCCGCACAAGGCGGGGGATAACCACCTGGGCACGACCAAGTACCGAGGACGGGTCGATGCTTCAATGAGGCCCCCGCACAAGGCGGGGGATAACCCAGGGTCTCGTGGATGCAGCGGCCGATGCCGCGGTTGCTTCAATGAGGCCCCCGCACAAGGCGGGGGATAACCGCTAGACAATACGCATTTCCGCCCGCCAGAGTGCGCTTCAATGAGGCCCCCGCACAAGGCGGGGGATAACAGCACGACGGCGGCTTCGGTTGCGGTGACTATCTCCGCTTCAATGAGGCCCCCGCACAAGGCGGGGGATAACAATGTAACTACTGCTATACCCATCGCGTCCGTCGAGCTTCAATGAGGCCCCCGCACAAGGCGGGGGATAACTTATGAGGTAGTGCATCCGTCGGAAAGTATAATTGGCTTCAATGAGGCCCCCGCACAAGGCGGGGGATAACACGGCCTTGAGGATGTTAAGCGCCTCCATATCGGAGCTTCAATGAGGCCCCCGCACAAGGCGGGGGATAACTCGCCGGTACGGGTAGGACCGTGGATCGTCAACTCGCTTCAATGAGGCCCCCGCACAAGGCGGGGGATAACGTTGGAAGGAAGATTGCGAACCAACATCAACACGCAGCTTCAATGAGGCCCCCGCACAAGGCGGGGGATAACCGCAAAAGTACATTCCGTTCACTGTTGCCTACCTGGAAGGCTTCAATGAGGCCCCCGCACAAGGCGGGGGATAACCCGAGCTCTCCGGCGACGCCATCCCGCCCGATGAAACCGCTTCAATGAGGCCCCCGCACAAGGCGGGGGATAACCCTCAATCCCGAGACCGGCACGAAGGCCACGCCGTCGCTTCAATGAGGCCCCCGAACCGGGCAGCTTCAATGAGGCCCCCGCACAAGGCGGGGGATAACAGCACGACGGCTGCGAGCGTCGCGGTCACGATTAGGCTTCAATGAGGCCCCCGCACAAGGCGGGGGATAACTACCGGAGCCGAGCGGCCCTAATTGCGTGAGTTTTCGCTTCAATGAGGCCCCCGCACAAGGCGGGGGATAACTTTGGCGAGCGACCGGACAAACAATCAGGCCCACTGGCTTCAATGAGGCCCCCGCACAAGGCGGGGGATAACCACCGCTGGCACGGGCGCGGGAACGGACATGTCATGGCTTCAATGAGGCCCCCGCACAAGGCGGGGGATAACTGGTCGGAGCGCGATAGTGATACCGCGCCCGCCGCGCTTCAATGAGGCCCCCGCACAAGGCGGGGGATAACAAACTCCGCCAGTAGTTCGCCGCGCCTCACCGAGTCGCTTCAATGAGGCCCCCGCACAAGGCGGGGGATAACGCCGACGTGATCGCCAGCTTCTGGGTCCAGAACTGGCTTCAATGAGGCCCCCGCACAAGGCGGGGGATAACGTCTACGGGGACATCGTGGCGTGGATCGACCCAGTGCTTCAATGAGGCCCCCGCACAAGGCGGGGGATAACAGCATTCCCTGGGACCCGCGTACCCGGCGGCTCCCACGCCCGATTCGCGAGCGGTCGGACAATGGTTCGTCTCCGTGGCCGCGCCGCAGATGTTCCCAGCGAACGCCAAGTAACGCAAGCATTTGATTGACAAAGAACTGACGGACCCGCGAGCGGTCCCCCAGCTGCGGCCCGGCACTCGACCGCTCGCGAGCCGGCGGCGGCTCAGACGATGGTCGGCTCCCGGCTCACCGGAGTGTAGCGCCGCTTGCCGAGCGAAACGACCTTGGGTTCCACCTTGTCCGCCAGCCCCACGTCGACGATGACGACGTGGTCCTCCTTGTGGTGGATGATCGTATCCAGGTCCGCGACCAGTTCCGCGTGCCGCACCCGCGTCAGGCGGCACTGGAACACCGAGAGCTGCACCCAGTCGCCGTAGCCATGCATGGTCTTGAACACCGACCGCCAACGCTTCGGATCGGCGATGTCGTAGACCACCAGGTAGAGTCGTTCGTCGGCAGCCACTGAGCGTCCTCCGTCAACGCGTCACGAAGTTGGGATAAGCGGGAATCTCGCGCATGAGAAACCTGCCCAGCAGCCGAGCCTGCATTTCGAGCAGCCTGCGGTACTCGACGCGATAGCCGAACAGGGGATGCGTAACCTCCTGGCTCAGCCGACGCTCGAACACGCGGATGAACCGCCTTCGGCCGCTATCGGACAGATTCACGCCGATGGGCGTGCGCACGAAGTCCGTCGCGCGCACCTCGCCGTTGTTGATCGCCGTGACGACCGTGGAGTCCACGATGAGAGGTCGGAACGGCTCCATCATGTCCAGCGCGAGGGCCGGGCGCCCGTATCGCGGCTGGTGGAAGAAGCCCCGGTACGGGTCGAAGCCCGTCGCCGAGAGCACCGTGACGAACGCTCGGGTCAAGAGCGCGTAGCCGAACGACAGCATCGCGTTCACCGGGTCCACCGGCGGGCGCCGATTGCGGTGCTGCATCTCGAAGGACAGGCTCGAGTCCGTCTCCTGCCGGAACATCCCGTCGAAGTGCTGGAAGTAGCGGGCGGCGGCGGCACCCTCCACGCCGAGCAACGAGGCGATGTCGCGCGCACGGCCCGCACGCTCCGCCAGGCGCTTGAGGTCCTTCAACACCTCCTCGCCGCCTTCGTCCCGACGCCAGTTCCGTCGCAGCAGCGTTCTCGAGTTTCGAATCTTGCCCCGCACCCAACCGCGGGCGAGTTCCAGGCAGACATCCTCGGAGAAGGAGCCCCGGTATTGTGCCGTGCGCAGTTCCACGTTGGCATGGCCGGCCCCCATCGTGTGCCCGAGGAACCACCCGCCGTAGGACTGCCAGGTCACCGGGATGTTCCGGCGCATGAGTTCGTGCAGCGTCGGCGTGGTGACATGGACGTTGCCCATCAGCACGAGTTGCGACGTGTCGGCCAAGCGGACGAACGCCGTTTCGTCGTCGCCCTTCGTGATCTCGAGCCGATGGCCCTTCTTGGACACCCTCCCCCGATGGGATTGCACGTACACCGGCAATCCCCGCGTCTGCCGCACGCTGAGCGGCCGCACTTCCGCCGAACCCGACCGCAGCCAGTTGACCTCGTCGGGAAGACAGATGCCGACAAGCGAGCAGCGGGGACACTTCGGGCTGTCCTCGAGCGGCGGTGGCACGACCCCCTCGTCCACCGCGGCACGCAAGCCCTTGATGGAGTCGAGCGTCAGCGTGCGCAGCTCGGCGTCGAACGGCACGCGGACCCGCTCCCGGGAACCCGCGAAGTACAGGATGCCTTCGGTGCAGCGGTAGCCATGCTCCTCGAGCAGCAGTCCTTGGGCACACAGCTGCACGCGCTCCGGGTCGTAGGCGTGCCGCGGAACGTGCGGGCGCTTGCCGCGTTTGTAGTCGACCGGCGTGACCTCCCCGCCCTCCGCCTCCACCAAGTCGATCTTGGCGACGAGATCCAGCCGTGCCGACGACAGTTCCACCGAGCGGGCGATGGTTGGTTCGTCCGCCTCCTCCTCCGGCGCCGGCAGGGTCCCGCCCGCTTCGTCGACGCGCCGGTGCACATGACGGCCCTCCACCGTGTCCGACGAGTGTTCCCACTCCTTCTGGACCCACTCGAGGTAGGCCAGTCTCGGGCAGTAGACGAACTCGTTGAGGATGCGCGCGGGGATGAGCGGGGACTCCCGTTCGTGCCGTCCGGCCCGCCCGGGCCGGGCGACGGGTTGGGATCCGCGGTCAGCATCGGATGGCGCGGTGCGCCGCGTCGACGTCTCCGTGATTCTGCTCATGCTGGTTCGGGCATGCTTCGCCCTCCACCGTTTGGTAAGCCTAGGACTAGGCTACCGCAGCATATCCATCACCGCGTCCGCGCCGACGACCATCACTTCCGCTTCCATCGACAGCCCCCGGTCACCACCAGGCAAGAAGGCCGCGTACACAACTTCCAGATTCCCGATGCCCGGCAAGGTGGGCTTCGCCGAACGCAACCGCTTCGCGATGGCCCGGATGTCCTCGGCACGAACGGGCCTACGGGTCCACTTCGCCTCGCCCACCAAGACGCGCCGCCCGTCGACGGAGCGGGCCACGACGTCGATTTCCGGGTCGCGGCGACGCCAGTAGCGCCGCGCCGGTTCGAAGGGGCCGAACCGCGCCAGGGGGTGGTCGGCCCGGTGCAGGAACGGCACGGCCATGCGGCAGAGTTCTTCCCACGCGTAGGCCTCGAGGGCCGCGCGTTGCCGATGCCAGTACGCAAGTCGCGTCTCGCGCGGCGCCTCGGCGAGGGCGGCGCGATGCGGCGCCACGGCCCGGAACCAAAGCCGCAGGAACGGATCCGCGAGGCGGTACAGGCTCCGCTTGTCCGATCGCGGGTCGCTTCCGAAGGGGGTCTCCCGCCGCACGAAGTCCATGGCGACGAGCGTGGCCAGCGATCGGGACAGGCTCGAGGCCGGCCGACCGAGGCGCCCCGCCATCTCGCTGACGCGGTGGGCGCCCGCGCCGATGACGTCGAGCAAGGGACGTAGCACCGTGGCGGGGGGCGTCTCTTCAAGGAGCAGTCGCGGCGGCTCCTCGTGCAGTGCGCCCGTCGGATCAAGGACCAGCGTGTCGACCGCGCGGTCGAAGTCCGTCCCGAACGGCAGGGCCAGTTCCCAGTAGCGCGGCAGCCCTCCCCACAGCGCGTAAGCCGCCACCTGGTTCCGGACGTCGGCCAAGTCCATCGCCTCCCCCAGATAGCCCGGCCGCAAGGGGCGCAGCGCGAACGCCTCCGAAGCGCGTCCGTACAGCGGCGCATCCGCGGCCAGGACGGCCCCATGCATCATCTGCTGGCTGGAACCGCTCACCGCCAGAGCCGGCCGGGGCCGCTCACCGTCGAGCCAGTTCTGGAGCGCCCCCGGGACGCTCGCGTCCGCCTGCACCAGGTAGGGCAACTCGTCGATGATGAACGGACCGCGCCAACCGGCCGCCCGGGCTTCGTCCGAGAGACGCTCGAGAAACGACCGCCAGTCCGGATATTCGACGTCCGCGAAGCGCGGGAAACGTCGCGCCACGGTCTCGGCGAGGTAGCGGCGCTGGACGGCCGGCGCCGATGGGTCGGCCACCGCGTACAAGCCGTCGCAACGCCGCGACCACTCGATCAGCAGCCGCGACTTGCCTACCCGCCTTCGACCCCAGATGGCCGCGAAGGCACGCGGCTGGTCGAGCGATGCGGTTAGCCGCCCCAACTCCTCTTCGCGGTCCAGGAACTCCATGCCAATATTATGCACGAGAACATAATTCCTCTCCGCATAATGTTGCGCCCGGCGAGCTGTCGCCGACCCCTACCACGTATCCACGTACGGGTACTTCTTCTCCGTCCGCGGCGGCAGCGGCGGCAGGCGCCGCAGGCTGTTGGCAATCCAGCTCCGCGTATCCGCGGGGTCGATCACGTCGTCGAGCCCGCCACCGACGCCGGCGTTGATTGCCTTGGCGCCCTCATAAGCCCGCTCGACGCGGCGCTCGAACTCGAGCCGCCGCTCCTCGGCGTCCTCGATGGCGGCCAGTTCCTTGCGGTAGCCGAGCTTCACCGACCCTTCGATGTTCATGCCGGCGAACTCCGCGGTCGGCCAGGCCACGGTGAAGAAGCCGACGAGCGCACTGGCGCCGCACATGGCCTGCACGCCGAGACCGTATGCCTTGCGCACTACCACGCCGAAGAGCGGTGTGGTCATGTTGGCGCCGGCGTTGAACATCCGCGTGCAGTGACGCACGAGCGCCGTGCGTTCGACGTCGGGCCCCACCATCATGCCCGGGCAGTCCATGAGGCTCAGGACCGGGATGTCGAACGCGTCGCACAACTGGATGAAGCGGGCGCCCTTGTCCGCGCCGTCGGAGTCGATGGCGCCCGCAAGATGGTGGGGGTTGTTGGCGATCACGCCCATCGGGTAGCCCTCCACCCGGATGAACGCCGTGATCACGCCGATGCCGAACTTCTCGCGGATCTCCAGCACGGAGCCGACGTCGGCGATGGTGTGGACGATCTCCTTCATGTCGTACAGGCGCAGGCGGTTCTCGGGCACGACATGACGCAGCAGGCGCTGGTCGTGCGCTTCGAAGGACTCCGTCCGGCCCTGGAAGTACGACAGGTACCGCTTGGCCACCTCGACCGCTTCCTCCTCGTCCTTCGTCAGGATGTCGACGACGCCATTCGGTACCTGGAACGACATCGGCCCGACCTCCTCGGGCGTATAGACGCCGAGCCCCCCGCCCTCGATCATCGCCGGGCCGCCCATGGCCACGGTCGTCCGCTCCGTGGCGATGATCACGTCACAGCAGGCGACGAGCGCCGTGTTGCCCGCGAACGTCCGCCCGTTGATCACGCTCACCAGCGGTACGAGCCCCGACAGCTTCGAGAATTGCGTGAACGTGTCGGTGTCGAACGCGACGCCCGGTCCGATGCGGTCGTCTCCGGGCCGCCCACCGCCGCCCTCGCCGAACAGCACCACCGGGATGCGGAACCGGTGGGCGAGTTCGAACATGCGGTCCTGCTTGTAGTGGTTGCGCCCGCCCTGGGTCCCGGCCAGGACCGTGTAGTCGTAGTGCACGACCATGGCGCGCGCCTGCTCCTCGGCGAACAACTCGCCGTTGATCGTGCCGATGCCGGCGATCAGGCCGTCCGCCGGCGTGTTCCTCCGTAGCTCCTCCATGTCGTAGCGTTGGTGCTGCCGGGCCACGATGAGCGGCCAGTACTCCTTGAATGAGCCGCGGTCCATCAACTGGTCGATGTTCTCCCGCGGCATCCGGTAGCCGCGCGCGTAACGCTTGGCCACGGCCTCGGACCGGTGCTCGTCGAGGGTCAGGTCATGACGCTCGTAGGTCTGCCGCAGGTCAGGACGGATGTAGTCGGGGTCGAGTTCCGCGACCGCCGCGGCGCTTTCGCCCGTGACCTCGGCCTCTTCGACGAACACGATCGGATACCCCTCGCGGACGACGTCGCCAGCCGCCATCGTGATGCGCCGCACGACGCCGTCGCGGTCCGCGGCGATGACGTGCTCCATCTTCATCGCCTCGACCACCGCGACCTGCTGGCCCTTGCGGACTTCGTCGTCGACGGCGACGTCCAGGGAGACGATCGTGCCCTGGATGGGCGAACTGAGCCCGACGGCGCCCTCCGGGCCCACCACCTCCGGCAGGTCCGGCGGCGCCTCCTCGGCAGCACCCTGTTCCGCCTTGACGCGGGCGTCATGGTCGAAGAGGGCCAGCGGGTCGGAGGTGTCCACGCGCGCACCCGCGTAGCCGCCCGGCCCGCCGTCGGCCGCGTCCGTCCCGGCGCCGGTGTCGACGAAACGCTGGACGCCTTCCGCCTCCGCCGCGGCCAACTCCTCCACGTGCTCGTCCACCCACCGCGTGTACACCCGGGCGCCCGCGAAGTCCTCGTGCCGCAGCACGTTGCGCAGGAACGGCAGGTTCGTGCCGACGCCCTCGAGCCGGAACTCCGACAGGGCGCGTGCCGTGCGCGCGATGGCCGCCGCAAAGTCGGCCGACGGCGAGTAGCCGACCACCTTGGCCAACAACGAGTCGAAGGCCGTGCTCGTCCGGTAACCCGCGTAACCGAAGCCGTCCGTGCGCACGCCCGGCCCGCTGGGGGCCTCGTAGACCGTGAGCGTGCCGCTCTGCGGACGCACCGCTCCGTCCGCGCCGATCGTCTCCATGTTGACCCGGGCCTGGATGGCGTAACCCCGCGGCGCCGGAGCGGCTCCCGCGCCCAGTCCCACATCGTCGAGGGAGGCCCCGCCGGCGAGCCGGATCTGCGTTTGCACGAGGTCGACGCCCGTGACCTCTTCCGTCACCGTGTGCTCCACCTGCAGGCGGGCGTTGGTCTCGATGAACACGAAAGGCCGCTCCGGCGGGTCACCCGAAGCATCGACCAGGAACTCGAACGTTCCGAGATTGGTGTACCGCTCGCTCGCGGCGAAGCGCACCGCGGCGTCGATGATCGCCGCACGCACGGCATCGGGCAGCCCCGGCGCCGGCGCGACCTCGACCAGCTTCTGGTGGCGGCGCTGGACGCTGCACTCGCGCTCGCCGAGGTGCGCGACGCCGCCTTGTACGTCGCCGAGGATCTGCACCTCGACGTGCCGCGCACGCGGGAGGAACTCCTCGACGTACACGTCGGGCAGGCCGAAAGCGGCTTGCGCCTCGGAGCGGCACCGATCATAGGCGGCCTCGATCTCGTCCGCGGACATCACCACGCGGGTACCGCGCCCGCCGCCGCCCGCGACTGCCTTCACGATCATCCCGCCCCCGGACAGCGACGCGAGGAAGTCCGCCGCCTGCTCGACCGACACGGCGCGGTCGATCCCGTCCAGTACCGGGACGCCGGCCGCCCTGGCCGCGGCCCGGGCGCGCCCCTTGTCGCCGAACAGTTCGAGATGCTGCGGGCTTGGCCCGACGAACACGATCCCCGCTTCCTCGCAGCGGCGCGCAAAGCCTGCGCGCTCGGCGAGGAAGCCATAACCGGGATGGATCGCGCCGCAGCCGGCGGCCCGCGCCGCCTCGATCACCGCCACCTCGTCCAGGTACGCGGACGCCCCGACGCCCGGCAGTTCGCACGCTTCGTCCGCCGCCCGCGCGTGCAGGCTCCCGGCGTCGTCCTGCGGGTGCACGGCCACGGTCCGCAGGCCGAGCTCCCCCGCGGCGCGCGCGATCCGGATCGCGATCTCGCCGCGGTTGGCGATCAGCAGTGCATCGAAAGTCATCGACTCCCTCCTTTCTGTCTCGGGACCGTCGTCTCCGTCCCAGGGCCGTCGTCCGGACGTGACGGCGCATCTACGTACCGGTCTACCAGAGTATCGGCGCCGGGTAGCGTGCGATCTCCGCGTCCGGGGTCACGATCGTCAAGCCGTTCAGAATAGCCTGAGAAACGAGTCCGCGGTCGAACGGGTCCCTGTGGTGCGCCGGCAGGAGCGCATCGTGGGCCGCCGCAGCCTCGTCAAACGCCAACGGTTCGACCTCGAGCCATTCCCTGCGCGTCGTAACGTACTGGCGCGGCGGCGCGGGCAGCGGCAGACGGCCGAGACGATGTTTCACCGCGATCTCCCAGGCAGAGAGGGCACTCAGGAACACCTCGTTCTCCGGGTCGCGACAGTGCGACCGCGCAGTCCCCGAGAGTTGCGGCCCGTCGGCGGCAAGCCAGAGAAACGTGCATGTGTCGAGCAGCAGCCTCACCGGAGACGGCCAACCCGGCGAACGGAGCCGCACACGGGAGCCGGGGCTCTCACTCCGCGTTCTCCTCCCCTTCGAACGCGTCGAGGAAAGCCTCCGGAAGCGCCTCGAAGAAGCTCGACGGCAACTGCATGCCGCGGTCGATGCCCACGGGACGTTCGCGGCGCGGCCGGCGGGGCAGCGGACGGATCTCGGCTATGGGGACGTTGCGGCGGCACACGACGACGGTCTCGCCCCGCTGCACGCTCTGCAGGTAGTGCGAAAGTCGCGCTTTCGCCTCTGCGACATTGATCATGATCATGGTCACAGAGTAGGTCAACTATCTGGTCACTTTCAACTCGCCCCGGCTCGGCCCCCGGGACGAGGGCAGTAGGCTCGCACGCCACCAGCGTGTAATGATCCGCGGCTCCACGGAGCCCGGTTCCACCAGCGCCACGATGAACAGCCGCCTCACCAGAGCTTTCAGCTTCACGGTCGCCGCCCACGCAGCGCTCCTGCCCGCGGCCACAGCGCCGGCGCAGCCCCAGGCGGACGACGACCGCGTCGACGCGAGCGAGGCCGGGCTCTGGCTGGTGCAACGCCGTCCGCCGCCCGTCCCGGCGGCGCCGACGCCGCCGACCGTCACGCCCGCTTCCGAGACCGCCCTGTCCGTGACCTGGACGCCTCCGGCGGAGGCATCGGATGTCGTCGACTACGACGTGCAGTACCGGGCTCCGGGCCAAGACGCGTTCGTAGATTGGACGCATTCCGGTACCGCCACCAGCGTCACCGTCACCGGTCTCGCTTCCGGGACCGTGTACGAGGTGCGGGTGCGCGCCGGCAACGATTTCGGTGCCGGCGATTGGTCCGGAGCAACGCGTGCACGAACGGGCGGAACCCCCGCGGACGGCCCTGGGGACGGCGGCGGCGTGGCGCCTCCTGGCGCCAACGACCCCCCTGTGTTCGATAGCCCGTCCGATTTCTTCGTGGCCGAAAACACGACCGCCGTGGGCACGTTGCGGGCGAGGGATCCGGACCCGGCCGACCACATCACCGGCTTCGCCATCGTGGGAGGTGCGGACCGCGATCATTTTCTCATCGATCCCGCGCCCGCGCACCTGCGGTTCGCCACTGCGCCCGATTTCGAGCGCCCGGCGGACGCCGGCGGGGAGAATCTCTATGCGGTAACGGTCCAGGCGAGTAGCGGCGCCGGCGCCAGGGCTCTGACCGCCACACAGGACATCTCCGTGACGGTCACCAACGTTGACACCGAATCCCCCGGCCGGCCCGCACCCCCGCGGGTGACCTTCGACTCGGCGACCAGCGCGACGGTCACCTGGGTTGCGCCCCGAGACGTTGGACCGCCCATCCTGGACTACGACGTACGGTTCCGACGCAATCCGGGAGACGGCTTCACGGATGTCGGCCACGAAGGGACGGCCACCGAAGCCACCCTGTCCTCCAGCGAGTCCGGCTGGAGCTTCGAGGCGCAGGTACGCGCCGGCAACGACGTGGGCACGAGTGCGTGGTCCGAGCCGGGCCACGGCTCGCGGATCGAAATGCCGGAAGGATTCAGGATTCGCGCCTGGGCCGAAGGGGTGACGGACGCGCGGTCCATGGCCCTCGGCGCCGGCGGCACGCTGTTCGTCGGCACGCGCTCGGACGGGCGCGTGCACGCGTTACGCGACGAGGACGGCGACCACTGGGCCGAGCGCCGGGTCACCCTGGACCGGGGCCTCAACCGGCCCAACGGCGTCGCTTTCCGCAACGGCGACCTATACGTCGCCGAAAACAGCCGCGTCCTGCGGTACCCCGGCATCGAGACCCGTCTGGATGCGCCACCGCCCCCGCAAGTCGTCACGGACACGTTTCCCACCGACCGCTCCCACGGCTGGAAGTTCATCCGCTTCGGGCCGGACGGGCACCTCTACGTCCCGGTCGGCGCGCCCTGCAACATCTGCCTGCGGGACGACCCCTACGCCACCATCGGCCGGCTCGACATCGGGACGGGCGCCTTCACCGTCCTGGCCAGGGGCGTGCGCAACACCGTGGGATTCGACTGGCATCCGGATTCCCGGGAGCTTTGGTTCACGGACAACGGCCGCGACTGGATGGGCGACGACCTGCCGCCGGACGAACTGAACCGCCTCTCCGGGGACGGCCAGCACTTCGGCTACCCGCACTGCCACGGCGCCGAGATTCCGGACCCCGACTTCGACGACCGGCCCTGCGGCGACTTCGTCGCGCCGGTGCAGGCGCTCGGCCCCCACGTCGCCGCGCTCGGCATGCGCTTCTATACCGGAGAGATGTTCCCCGAGGCCTACCGCCACCAGGTCTTCATCGCCGAACACGGATCCTGGAACCGCAGCCGCAAGATCGGCTACCGGATCATGCTCGTGCGGCTGAACGGCGACACGGCGAGCAGCTACGAGCCGTTCGCCACCGGCTGGCTGCAGGGCGAGTCCAACTGGGGGCGCCCGGTCGACGTCCTGGTCATGCCCGACGGCGCGCTGCTCGTTTCCGACGATCAGGCCGGGATCATCTACCGGATCAGCTACGGCGGTTGAGCCCGCATCCCGCGGAAACCATCGCGTCTCAGGCCTGAACCGCGATGGCCACGTGGCAGCCCAGCGCCACCACCGCCACGACACCAAGCCCCGGCGTCGAGCGCAGGAACCCCGGCATGCGCCGTGCCAGCCACGGCCAGATCCGCTCGCCGTGCTCCACGCGCTTGTAGTAGTCGGACGCGGCGCAAGCCACGCACAGGGCGCCAACCCAGAACCAGACCAGCACGCCGGGCACGCCGACAGCGCCGAGCGCCATCCCGAGCACCGCGTACACCGTCATGAACAGGAGTCCCTTCTCCCACATCCCCTTGGCGAAGTAGTAGAGAAACGAGAAGACGAGCGCAGGCCACCGGAATCCTGCCCGCATCCTCTCGTCCGGCGACAGTTCCTTCCAGCGACCGAAAAAGGCCCCGTCAATCCTGTCGAAGATCTCGAATCGCTGTCGCCACGACTCGGTCAACCCGTCCCTGCCTTCCGGCACTCGCAGCATAGTGACCCTCCCTGTCTCGAATGGAACAAACGCCGTGGATCGTAAGCCAGTGGTGGCGGTTAGTCCATGCCAAGCCGGCGGCCGTCGGCATTGCAAAGGCGTTACGTGCCCATACCTTAAGCGGTATCGACGAACCAATGCGCCTTGAGGCGAGCGCGCGAGGGGAGCGACATGCGGACGGAAAAGATGACGACCCGGCTTCAGACGGCGCTCGCGGAGGCGCAAAGCCTCGCCGTGGGCCGCGAACACCAGTTCATCGAACCCGCACACCTGCTGGTGGCCCTGCTCGACCAGCGCGACGGCGGTCTGCGCCACGTGCTCGGGGCGGCCGGCGTCCGCGTCGACCCGCTGCGCTCGGCCCTCGGCGACCTCGTGGACCGACTACCGCAGGTCTCGGGCGCCGCCGCCGGCGACGTGCAGGTGGGCAAGGACCTCGCGCGCGCTCTGAACGTCACCGACAGGCTCGCCCAACGGCGCGGCGACGACTACATCTCGAGCGAACTCTTCCCCCTCGCCGTGCTCGAGTCCGGCGGGCCGGCCGCCGACGCCCTGCGCGCCCACGGCGGCGACGCCCAGGCCATCGAGCATGCGATCGAGCAGGTCCGGGGCGGCGAGTCCGTCTCGGACGCCAACGCGGAGGAGAACCGGCAGGCGCTGGCGAAGTACGCGATCGACCTCACCGAGCGCGCCGAACAGGGCAAGCTCGACCCCGTGATCGGCCGCGACGACGAGATCCGGCGCACCGTGCAGGTCCTCCAGCGGCGCACCAAGAACAACCCCGTGCTCATCGGCGAGCCCGGCGTCGGCAAGACGGCCATCGTCGAGGGGCTGGCGCAGCGCATCGTGAACGGCGAGGTCCCCGAAGGACTGAAGGGCAAGCGCCTGCTGGCCCTGGACCTTGGCGCCCTCATCGCCGGCGCCAAGTACCGGGGCGAGTTCGAGGAGCGCATGAAGGCCGTGCTGAACGAACTCGCGAAGCAGGAGGGCCAGATCGTCCTGTTCGTCGACGAACTGCACACGCTCGTGGGCGCCGGGAAGGCCGAAGGCGCCATAGACGCCGGCAACATGCTGAAACCCGCCCTCGCCCGGGGCGAACTGCACTGCGTGGGCGCCACGACCCTCGACGAGTACCGCGAGAACCTCGAGAAGGACGCGGCCCTCGAACGGCGCTTCCAGAAGGTGCAGGTCGACGAGCCGTCCGTCGAGGACACCGTCGCGATCCTGCGCGGGCTCAAGGAGCGCTACGAGGTCCACCACGGCGTCGAGATCACCGACCCTGCCATCGTCGCCGCGGCCACGCTCTCGCACCGCTACATCTCCGACCGGCAGCTCCCGGACAAGGCCATCGACCTCGTCGACGAGTCCGCGAGCCGCATCCGCATGGAAATCGACTCGAAACCCGAGCCGATGGACCGCCTCGAGCGGCGCCTCGTGCAGCTCAAGATCGAGCAGGAGGCGTTGAAGAAGGAGACCGACGACGCGTCCCGCGAACGTCTCCACCGGCTCAACGACGAGGTCGCGGACCTCGAGCGGGAGTTCGCCGATCTCGAGGAGGTGTGGAACGGCGAGAAGGCCGCGGTGCAGGGCACGCAGCACGTCAAGGAAGAGCTCGAACGCGCCCGCATCGACTTCGACGCCGCCCGGCGGGCCGGCGACCTGCAGCGCATGTCGGAGCTCCAGTACGGCACGATCCCGGAACTCGAGAAGCGGCTCGAACAGGCCGCGGAAACGGACGAAACCGATTTCCGGCTCCTGCGGAGCAAGGTCACCGAAGACGAGATCGCGGAAGTCGTGTCCGCGTGGACGGGTATCCCGGTGGCCAAGATGCTAGCGGGCGAGCGCGAACGGCTCCTTGGCATGGAGGCCGGGCTGCACCGCCGGGTCGTGGGGCAGGACGAAGCGGTGACCGTGATCGCCGATGCGATCCGCCGGTCACGCGCCGGGCTCGCGGACCCGAACCGACCGAACGGGTCGTTCCTCTTCCTCGGTCCGACCGGGGTCGGCAAGACCGAGTTGACCCGTGCCCTGGCCGAGTTCCTGTTCGACACCGAGGACGCCATGGTGCGCCTCGACATGTCCGAGTTCATGGAGAAGCACTCGGTGGCGCGACTCATCGGCGCGCCCCCGGGCTACGTCGGCTACGAGGAAGGCGGCTACCTGACCGAGAGAGTGCGCCGCAAGCCCTACTCGGTGGTCCTGCTCGACGAGGTCGAGAAGGCGCACCCGGACGTCTTCAACGTGCTGCTGCAGGTGCTCGAGGACGGACGCCTGACCGACGGTCACGGCCGGACGGTGGACTTCCGGAACACGGTCGTCATCATGACCTCGAACCTTGGTTCCTCCGTCATCCAGGAACTGGCGGGCGCGGCCTCGTGGCACCGGCGCGAAGACGCCTACCGCGAGATGAAGGACAAGGTCATGGAACTCGTGACCCAGCAGTTTCGCCCCGAGTTCGTCAACCGGATCGACGAGGTGGTCGTCTTCCATCCCCTGGACCGTTCCCATATCCGGGCCATCACCGAGATCCAGGTCGGCCGGCTCCGGCAACGCCTCGCGGAATTCGACATCGGCCTCGAACTTTCCGAAGAGGCGTTCGAGCGGCTGGGCAGCGCCGGTTTCGACCCCGTGTACGGCGCCAGGCCCCTCAAGCGCGCCATCCAGCAGCAGGTCGAGAACCCCCTCTCGAAGGCGCTGCTCGCCGGCGAGTTCGCCACCCACGACACGGTGCGGGTGGAGACGGCCAACAACGCGCTCGCGTTCACGAGGAAGGCGACGGCCGCGGAGGCGGCGGGATAGCCCGCCGACGGCATGGAATTCCGGGACTACTACAGCGTACTCGGCGTGGAGCGCGGGGCGAGCCGGGAGGACATCAAGCGCGCCTACCGCCGCCTCGCCCGCAAGTACCATCCGGATGTCAGCAAGGAATCCGACGCCGACGCCCGCTTCAAGGAGGTGGGCGAAGCGTACGAGGTCCTGAAGGACCCCGAGAAACGGGCTGCGTACGACCAGCTCGGCAGCAACTGGCGGGCCGGCCAGGAGTTCCGACCGCCGCCCGGCTGGGAGCGGCAGTTCCGCTTCGAGACGGGCATGGACGGCGCCGGCGGGTTCAGCGACTTCTTCCAGGCGATCTTCGGGGACGGCGGCATGTTCGGCAACGCCGCCGGCCCGGGCGGACCGTCAGGTGCGGGCCCCTTCGCCGACACCCTGCGCGGCCACCGCGGCTTCGGCGGCGACGCCCGGGGAAGGGACGCGCGCGCCGTGCTGCACGTGACGCTGGAGCAACTCGCTTCGCGGGGACCCGTGGAAGTCGCCCTGAACCAGGCGGGCGGATCCGGCGCCAAGCGGCTCAAGGTCAAGGTGCCGCCCGGGCTCACCGACGGGCAGAGCTTCCGCCTGCGCGGCCAGGGGGACGCAGGCGCGGGCAGCGGCGTTTCCGGGGACCTCTATCTCGAGCTGCGCCTGCTGCCGCATCCCGAGTTCACCGTGGACGGTCTCGACATCCGGTCCGAAGTTGCGGTTGCGCCGTGGGAGGCCGTCCTCGGCACCAGCGTCTCCGTGCCGACGCTGACGGGCCGCGTGAAGCTCAAGATCCCACCCGGCACGACCGGCGGCAAGCGCCTGCGGCTCGCGGGCCGCGGCCTGCCCGGGTCACCGGCAGGGAATCACCTGGTCACGGTGCGGGTCGACGTGCCGGCGCACGTGACGCCGCGGGAAAGAGCCCTCTACGAGTCGCTCGCGGAAGCTTCCGACTTCAATCCCAGGGGGTAACGGCGCGTACTCAGGCGCGGTCCACGGCCTCGGCGCACTTGATGCAGAGGGTCACGGAGGGCAGCACGTTCAGCCGCGCCTCGCCGATCTCGTCCCCGCAACGCATGCAGTACTCGTAGTCGCCAGTGTCGATGCGCCGGAGCGCGATCTCGGTGGAACGCAGTTCCGCGCTCAGTTCGCCGTCGAGCGCCACCAGCACGCCCTGGTTCTCGAGTTCCACCGCCTGTTCGGCGAAATCCGCCGACAGCGGCTCGGACCGGTGCTGCGTATGGCTCGCGACGCGGGCCATCCGCTCCGCCAACTCCGCTCGCCGCGCCACGAGGTCGCGACGGCGCTGCTCAAGGTCCATGCGGCAACCCTAAACCAACGGGTTAGCCGTGACAAACGGATTCGACCGAAAGTGGCTTCCCGGGCAAGCCCGTCAGCGTATCGCGATGAACGTCCGCGTATTGCCGCGCTGTACGTAGAGGGCGAGCGCGCCGTCCTGCTGGCTGACGATGTCGAAGAACTCCCGCGTGTTCGCGACCTGGCGCCGGTTTACCGCGATGACGATGTCGCCCGCCTGGAGGCCCGCGCGGGCCGGGCCGCTGCCCGGGTCCACCCGCATCACTTCCACGCCGCGCACTTCCCCGGCGAGCGGATGCTGAGGCCCGATGTCCCGGAACTCCGCGCCGTCGAAACGGTCGGACGTGCCGCCGACCGCGGCGGCAGTGAACTGTCCTTCCCCGATGGCGACCGTCTTCTCGAGTCGTTCGCCTTCGCGGAGCAGCGCCACGACGACTTCCTCTCCGACGCGCACGAGCCCTACGCGGTTGCGCAGGTCGGCGGCTCCGTCGACGGCCTCGCCGTCGATGCTCACGATCACGTCGTAGGGCCGGATGTCCGCCTGCTCGGCGGGCGAACCATCCATGACCTGTGACACGACCGCACCCGTGGTCGCGTCGAGGCCCAGGCCCTCCGCCACGTCCGGGCTGACGTTCGAGATCACGACGCCGAGCACGCCGCGCCGGACCTCGCCGAACTCGAGCAACTGGTCCACGACGGCCGTCACCATGCGGGTCGGCACGGCGAAGCCGATGCCGACGCTGCCCCCGCTCGGCGAGTTGATGGCGGTGTTGATACCGACCAGTTGACCGTCGAGGTCCACCAGGGCGCCGCCCGAGTTGCCCCGGTTGATCGACGCGTCGGTCTGTATGAAGTCCTCGTACCCCTCGTTACCCCCGACGATGCCCAGGCCGCTGCGTCCCAGGGCGCTCACGATTCCGAGCGTGACGGTCTGGCCCAGGCCGAACGGGCTCCCGATCGCCACCACGAAGTCCCCCACCTCCAGCGAGTCCGAGTCGCCAGGCGGGAGCGCCACCAGGTCGTCGGCCTCGATGCGCAGGAGGGCTACGTCCGTGCGGGGGTCGCTGCCCACGAGGGTCGCCTCGAACTCGCGGCGGTCCTGCAGCGTCACGACGATCTCTTCCGCGCCGTTGACCACGTGGTGGTTGGTCACGACGAGACCCTCGTCGCTGTCGACGATCACGCCGGACCCGATGCCCTGTATGGGTACGCTCCGCCGACCGGGCGCATTGAAGAAGCGCCGAAATATGGGATCGTCGAGCAGCGGGTTCTGCTGCATGCGCCGTCCCCGCACAGAGATGTTCACCACGGCCGGGGTGACTTCCTTGAGCACGGGTGCGACCGTGAGCCTCTCGCTCACCGTTTCGGCGCCCGCCGCGGCGCCCGCGAGGGTGACGCCGGCAAGGGCAAGCAGCGCACAACGGGCAAGGGGGAGGAAATCGGTACGTATCGTCAATGGAACCTCCAAGTCACAACTACAACCCGCCGTCCCGCCCATTATATGGACGCCGGGCATGACGGCATCGCATACAGTCGACAACACGGCCATTCCGGTTGGGCGGGCGCGCGCCCGCGTCAGCGCACGTTCAGGTTCGGGACGCGGGTCGGCGCATCGCCCAGTGACATCCGCGCCGCACGATCTCGCGCGCCTCCGGCACGTCGAAGTCCGCGGCCACGTGGCCGAGCGAGCTGTAGAAGACCCGGCCCGCACCGTAGCGCTTCTTCCAGCAGACGGGCATGACGACGCCCTCCACCCAGTCGATGCCCCAGTGGCGGCCATCGAAGGTGGTGGTCGCCAGCACCTCGTTCGAGGGGTCGACATGCATGAAGTACTGCTCCGAGTGCATCGCGAAGTCGGGGAGCCCCGCGACGATCGGGTCGTCCGAGACGATCTGCACCCTGTAATCGATGATCCCGCCGGGATGGCAGATGAACTGGCCGCCGACCATGAACTGGTACTCGACGTTGGCGCGGAAGGCGTCGCCCATGCCGCCGTGCCATCCCGCGCACCCCGTACCGCCGCGCACCGCGCGCAACAGGCCGCGCTCCTCGTCCAGCCCGATGCGGGCCATCGTCCAGATCGGGACGACGAGGTCCACGCTCCGCATGAACGTCTCGTCCGCAAGCGGGGCCAGCGAGTCCGAGACCGTCACGTCGCAGCCGTCCCCGCGAAGCACGTCCGCGAAGATGCCCGCGGTCGCTTCCGGCTCGTGGCCGTGCCAGCCGCCCCAGGTAATGAAGACGCGCGGCTCAGGCATCGAGGGCTCCTTCGTCCAGGTCGCGCGGCAGCGGGGCCGGCCGCTCCGGGCGGGTCGTCAGTGCGACGTGAACACCGTCCCGGGCCGAGCGCCCGAACGCCTCCATCGCCTCGAGGACATGCAGCGCCAGTGCTCCGCTGCAGCGATGCGGCCGGCCTGTCCGCAGCGCGGTGCAAAGGTCCGCCAGGCCGATGCTGCGCATGTTGTCGGTATAGCCATGGGTCAGCGGCGCTTCTCGCCACTCGCCTCCGCCCTCCGATACGCGCACGGATCCGCCGAACCGGTTCGGGTCGGGCGCCGACAGGCTTCCCTCGACGCCATGAATCTCGAGCCAGCGGTTCGAGTGCCGCCAGACGTCGAAGCTCATGACCACGGTGGCGACGGCGCCGCCGTCGAACTCCAGCACGCCCGCCGCATGGGTGTCGACCTCCACCGGGATGGACTCTCCCGCACGCGGCTCCGAACCGATACGCCGCGCATCGACGCCCCGGCAGCACAACGCGGCAACCCGCCGGACCGGCCCCAGGGCGTGCACGAGCGCCGTCAGGTAGTACGGCCCCATGTCGAACAGGGGCCCGCCGCCGGCCCGGTAGTAGAAGTCGGGGTTCGGGTGCCAGGACTCGTGGCCGTGGTTCATCATGAACGCCGTGGCGGACACCGGCCGGCCGATCGCACCCGCGTCGATCAGCCCGCGAACCGTCTGGTGCCCGCCGCCCAGAAACGTGTCCGGCGCGCATCCGACCCGCAGGCCCGCGTCTCGCGCCTGGGCCAGGACCTCCGAGCCGGCGGCGAAATCGAGTGCGAACGGCTTTTCGCAGTAAACGTGCTTTCCCGCCGAGAGCGCCGCCCGATTGACGGTCGCGTGCGCCGCCGGGACAGTGAGATTGAGAATCGCCTCGACATCGTCCCGGGCGAGCAGGTCGTCGACGGTGAGCGGCTCGATCCGGTACTCCCGGCCGATGGCCGCCGCGGCGGCCGGCACGAGGTCGGCGCACGCTACGACCTCGAACGCCCCGAACCTGGTCGACGCCCGCAGGTAGGCCGGCGCGATCGTGCCGCAGCCGACTACGCCAACCCGCACCGGATCCATCACCTCGCCACCGCAGACGGCCCGTCCCGCAACTGCCCCATCCCGGCCATCATAGCCGGCCGGTGCATATAATCGCGGTCCCACGCTTTGCCCGGTCCCGCCGCCCATGATCGAAACCGAACTCGACATCCAGACCGCCGACGGCGCGATGAACACCTTCATCACGCACCCGGAGGAAGGCGGCCCGTTCCCGCTCGTCATCTTCTACATGGACGCGCCCGGCAAACGCGAGGAGCTCCACGACATGGCGCGCCGCATCGCGACGGTGGGCTATTACGTCGTGCTGCCGAACCTGTACTACCGGCGGGTCCGCGAGTTCCACATGGGCATGCCCGGGGCGACCCGGGAGCGCATGCGGGAACACATGGACGCCACCACGGACGCCATGGTCCGCGAGGACACCCGGGCGCTGCTCGACTTCGCGGCGGAACGCGACGCCGCGCGCGGCGGGCCCGTGGGCGCGGTCGGCTACTGCATGAGCGGACCGTTCGTGTTCGCCGCCGCCGCCGAGTTTCCGGACCGCATCAAGGCCGCCGCGTCATTCCACGGGGTGCGTCTCTACGGCGACAACGCGCCGCACGGCACGGCCGACCGCATCGAGGGCGAGATCTACTTCGGCTGCGCGGAACTCGACCCGCTGGCGCCGCCCTCGATGATCGACCCCCTCGAAGAGCACCTCGCGTCGACCGGCATCAACTACCGCATCGAGTGGTACCCGGGCGCCGACCACGGCTTCGTCTTCCCGACGCGGGAGGGCAAGTACCACAAGCCTTCGGCGGAGCGGCACTGGGAGCGGCTGTTCGCGCTGTTCCAGCGCAACCTGTAGCGCCCCGGCCCCGCCCACCGGGCATCCCGGTCAGCGCTGCGCGGAAGACGGCGAGACGGCTTGTCCGGCCGCCGGAGAGGCGGGCACCACGATGGCCGTTTGCCCCGCAGGCGGCGCGGCCCGGGCGAAAAGGCCCATGCCGCTGGCCACCGTCAAGGCGCTGAAGAGAAGGGCGAACCCCGTCGTCAACAGGGTGAGCCGCGAGTTGAGGCCGCGCATATCTCGCCACGCAGGGCATCCACCCTGCTCCCGAGTTCGCCACGCACCTGCTGGATCTCCACACGCAGATCACCGCGCACCTGCTCGATCTCCGCGCGCAGGTCACCCCCGCACACCCTGGAATCCCGCCTCGAGATCGCTCTGCACCGCCACATGTGCACCGAGTTCCGTGCCGAGCGAGCGCGCAAGGCCCTCGGCCTGTTCGCGCTCCATGCCGGTCTCGCGCAACGCATCGCTGACCTTCAGTGTATCGATCACTGGTTGGCCCATTGGGGTCGCTCCCGAAGCATCTCCGATCTTCCGCCCCGACGATCCGGGGCGCCATCCGTCCCGGCTGCGGCCGGTCGGTCAGGTGATTGGAGGGCAGCCGAAAGCCTGTGTCTGTAGCGCCCCGGGGTAGTCGGATCAGCGGTCCTGGTGCGCGTGCTCGTGCAGCAGCACCCGGTCGTAAATCGCCGTGACGTGCTCGAAGTTCAGGATGAGGGAGTGCGAAATGGGCCGGTGGGGATTGTCGTTGTCGTGCAGGTGGTACTTGAACCGCTTCTGCTCCTGCCCCTGCAGGAACGCGTCGTAGTCCCGCGACAACTCGCGGACGTCGCTGACGATCTCGGTGCTCCAGGTCGCCCTGAACGGGCCCAGGACGGCTCCGCCCGCGAGCGCGATCGTGATCTCGTGGTTGGTGAGGCCCCGTTCTTCGGACATCGGCGGCTCCCCCGCTTCCATTCGCGGCTACCTTATGCCGAGGCGGCGGGGCTTTCCAGAGCGTCGGGCGGGCCGACCATCTGGTAAGCTCGAAGGCTGTCCGACGGGCGCCGGAAGCCGCCGCCCCGGGCGCCCAAGTCATTCGTTCACCCTGGAGACGCAGCATGGCCCTGACTGGATTCGACCACCTGGTGGTCCGGGTTTCCGACCTCGACGAGGGCATCGCGACCTACCGCGACCGCCTCGGACTCACGCTCGACCGCATTGACGAGAGCGAGGCGCTCGGCATCAGGCAGGCGTTCTTCAACCTGCCGAACGGCGGCTTCATCGAGGTCGTCGCGCCAACGGACCCGGACGGAGCCGTGGGCCGCGCTCTCGAAGGCCGGGGCGAGGGCATCCACACCATCGCCTTCGAAGTCGACGACGTCGCGGAGACCGCGGCGGCGATGCGCGAAGCCGGCGCCCGCCTGATCGGCGAGGGCGGCCCGCAGGTGTTCGTGCACCCGAAGTCCACCCACGGGATCCTGCTGCAGCTTTCCGCGAAGTCCGAGTAGCGCCCCGCGCCTCTCCTAAGCGCGGGCCGCGTCCGCCTCCCGGACCGCCGCGAACCAGCGCCCGGAGTGCGGCAGGCACAGCAGCACCAGGGCGCCGACCTGCATGGCGGAGCAGAGCAGCTCCGACGATGTCGTGTTCGCGAACGCCGACGCCAGCGATTCGGCGTTGGCCACGCCCCACGCGGAGGCCGCGAACACCAGGCCGATGGCGACGCGCACCCAACCGAGCCCGCGGAAGGCGGCGTAGGCCAGCAGCGTCCAGAGCATCACGAAGAAGACCCTGGCGCCGTTGCTGACCACCGTCTCCGGCCAGACCAGCCAGACGACGAGCAGTATGGCCGCGGAGCCCAGCAGCAGTCCCGCCGCCACGGCGACGGGCCAAGGCCGTATCGGCAAGTCCGAGGGGAACACTTCGGCTGGCGCAGGCGGCCGGTCAGACCACGCGGATCTCGTCGCCGGGAGCGATCACGCCGCCCTCGACGACACGCGCCCGCAATCCGCCGCGATTCGCAAGCGCCTTCACGACGTCGGAAGCGGACACCGACGGGGTCACGAGGCGCCTGCCGAGGCTCGCGCAGGGATCGCACGGTTCGAGCCCCTCGAGCAAGGCCGTGCCGACCGCAAACCGTTGACCGACCAGAGGATTCAGCTCGACCCCCGTGGTGAGCACGTTGCGCCGCGTCGCCGAGCCCTCGATGTCGAGACCCGTAGCGGCATTGAAGGCGTCGACGGCCTCTTCCTCGATGAAGGTCACCTCGCTGGCCGGCACGCCGTCCGGCTCGGCGTGGTGGTGGTCGCCCTCGATACCGCGCCCCGGCACGAGCGTGCCCCGGTCCAGCGTCATGCAGGGACCCCCGCGCCGCGGAGCGACGTGGATCGCGACGATGGTCACTCGGCGGCCTCCAGGGCCACGACGAAGTCCAGCTCGACCTTGCCCTCGCGCAGTTCGATCGCCTCCTGGTATTCCGGCGAGTTCCAGAACCCAAGGAAGTCGTCCAGCGACCGGAACCGCTCGACGGCGATGAACCCTTCCGTCGGCATCGTGCCCTCCACCAGGTGCAGTCCCTCGCCATCGCTCCGCGCCAGCAGTTCGATCCCGGCCGCCTGGGCGGGAGCCGTGGCGACCTTCGCATAGGCCTCAAGGCCCGAGGCGTCGATCATGCGCCCGCCCACGACCACGTAGGCGGCGGGCGCGGCCTGGCTCTCGGCCCACGCAACGCCCATCGAGGCGCCCAGCACGAGTCCGGCCGCGAGGGTGGCGACCGCGAGTAGGGTTCGCATGGTTCTCTCCCAAGAGGGTTTGGTGCGCGAGGCTACGTTGGCAGCAACGGAAAGGAAAGCCCACGTCCGGTCACGCCTGTCGCCCGATCCCCTTGGCCGAAGCGTGGTGCCGCGATACCTTTGCCGAATCGCGCCCGCTTCAACCGCCCTAAGGAGAACGCGATGGAACTGATGAATCCCTGCGGCGTCTTCGAGACGCGTGACGCTCCGCTGGCCCCGCGCGTCGCCCTCGGCCCGGATGTCACGGTGGGCCTGTTCGCCAACGACAAGAATAACGCGGACGTGATGCTGGACCACGTGCGGAAGGGGCTCGCCGATACGGTCGGTGTGTCCGAGTTCCGCTGGTTCCGGAAGGAGGCGACGGAGCCGGCCGCATTCACCGAGGAGTTCCTCCGAGAATGCGACGCGGTTGTTGGAGCCGTCTGCGACTGAGGCTCCTGCACGTCGTGGTGTATCCATGACTGCATCGAACTCGAGCGACAAGGCATGCCGTCGGTGGCGATCTGCACCGACGAGTTCTTCACGCTCGCCAAGGCGGAGGCGACCGGCTGGGGCCTGTCCGGCCTGCCCATGGCCATCGTGCCGCACCCCCTCGCGAACCGCGACGCCGAGGCGTGCGGCCGCTTCGCGCGCGACATCCTCGCCGAGATCGCGGAGGCGTTGAGCGGAGACCCGGAGGCGCTCGCGGCGAAGTACCGGGCGAAGCGCCCGGTCGGCGGCAGACGCCTCCGCTACCACGCCCTGTTCGACAGCGAGTTCAACGCGCCGGACGCCCCCGACCGGATCCGCGGCCCGGACGGCATCGAGGCGCTCAACCGCCTGTTCGTTTCCCGCGGCTGGACCGACGGGCTCCCGGTGCTGCCCCCGACGCCGCAACGCTGCGAGGCCATGCTCGGCGACCGCGACCCTGATGAAGTCGCCGCCATCGTCGAGCCGCGACTCGGCCGCGCAACGTTGGGGAGAATCGCCGCGAACGCCGTCATGGCGGGCTGCGAACCGGCGCACTTTCCCGTCGTGCTCGCCGCGACGCGCGCGATGTGCGACCCGGCGTTCAATCTCAAGGCCATCCAGTCGACGACCCATCCCTGCACCGTAGCCTGCCTCGTCGGCGCCCCCGCGTGCGAGGAACTCGGCATCAACGGAGCCTACAACGCCCTCGGCCAGGGGCACCGGGCGAACGCGGCGATCGGCCGCGCCATCCGGCTCATCCTGATCAACATCGGCGGCGCATCACCGGGCGCGCTCGACCGCTCGACGATGGGCTCGCCGGCGAAGTACACGTTCTGCTTCGCCGAGAACGCCGCGGCGAACCCCTGGCCGTCGTTTCACGACGAACTCGGGCTCGACCCGGTCGCCAGCCACGTGACGGTGTTCGGCGTCGAGGGCCCCCACAACGTCAACGACCACTACGGACGCACCGCGGAGGAGATCCTGCTGACCGTCGCGGGCACGCTGGCGTCTCCGGGGGCGAACAACTTCTACCTCGCGGGCCAGCCCGTCGTCGTCCTCGGCCCCGAGCACGCCGCGGTCATCGCCGCGGGCGGGTTCTCCAAGGCCGACGTGAAGCGGTTCCTCAGCGACCACGCGATCGTCCCGCGTGCGCTGGTGTCCGACGCCATGCTCGCGGAACTCGAGGAACGACTTCCTCACCGCCTCGTCGGCGAAAAAGGCAGCGGCGGGGTGCGGTTCGTGAGCGACCCCGACGAACTCATCGTGCTGGTGGCGGGCGGCGCGGGCCGGCACTCTGCGGTGCTGCCCACGTTCGGGCACTCGACGCGGGCGGTTACGCGGCGGATCACGTAGGAGCGAGCCTGCCCGTGAGGTGGTCAGACCCCTCGTCGAACCAACACAACCAGGCGTTCCGCCAGTTCGTCGGCGGTGTGTGCGTCGATGATCGACTCGCCCACGGACGCTAGCAGGGCCCACTCGTCCACCCGGTCGAGCAGAGCGCGGACCTGTTCCCCTGCGTCGCCCCCAAAGCGTCGCGTGGCCTGTCGCACCAGCAGCTCGCGTTCCTTCGCCAAGCCCTCTGCCACGCCCTCCGCGTGGCCCTCCGCGTGGCCCTCCGCTCGGCCCTCCGCGCGGCCCTCCGCGCGGCCCTTCGCGCGGCCCTCCGCTCGGCCTGCAGCCACGGCATCCCTCCGCCAGCCTTCGATCGTCTCCTCCAGCCGTGAGGTCAGCACGGTCACGTCTTCCATCGCCAGTAGTTCCTCCATGCCCGGCAGGGCCAGATTGTAGTGCTCGTTGAGCCGGGAGAGCCAACGAGCCACCGTGTCCCGCAATCCGCCGTCTCCCAGACCCCGCACTGTCTCCCACAGCGGCGCCACAAGATCCGCGCGGTCGCGTGCGAACTCGATGCCGACCATCATCGAGACGACGTCGCCCGCGACATGCGGCCTGTCCCGAAGGGTCGAGAAGTCGAGCACCCAGTACCCCCATGGATGGAACGCGGCCAGACCCGGCGCCACGCTCGCCCGGCCGAGTACCGCCGGCGCACCAACGAGTTCCGACGCCGCCGTGGCCGCGCTCCAAGGCGCGCGTCCGTTGTACAGCAGGATGCAGAGCACCAGGCACGGTTCGCCCGACGCGAGCGCGCGCTGGGCCCGCAACTCTCGATACAGCTCGTTCCCATGGTCGAGGAAGCGCAGCGCCATCAGGCCATCGCGCCGAGACTGGAACTCCAGGTTCAGGAACATCAGAGCCGGATAGCCCTGCGAACGGGCGTCCTGCCTGAAGGCGACCTGCCAGACCTGATCGGCGCGCCGCAGGCGGAAGCCGCGCGTCACCCACTCTGGCGAGATCTTGCGTAGCGTGCGCAGGTCGAGCGCTTCGACCACGGAGCGCGGGAGTGGTCCTTCGGGCTCAACGAGATAGCGGCGTAGAACGTCCGTCACTGTCTTGCGGTGGCAACAGAGCGCCTTGTAGATCGCGTCGAAGGGAAACCGTGCCGACGCATCGTCGGGGGCGTTGGGCTTGTCCATGTGGCCACAACCTAAAGCTTCTCAAGCGGCCTGTCGTCAGGCGATCTCTCCGATCCACGTAGGAGATCGGCCATGCGTGACAAACGGGGTACGCAACCGGTAGCGGGAACCGCGGCGCCCGCCCTTGCCGATGGCGCCTGCAGGGCAGCGACGACATGGCCCGGGAACCGTCGATCGAGATGCCCTTCCCCGTGCCCGCGCTGACTACCCGTACGCAGCGAGGAACTCGTGAGGAGGAACGAGCGCAATCCCGCGCCATGGGTGCGACGAGAGCAAGTCCCGATCACCAGTGAGGACCACTTCGCTCTCGGAGTCCAGGGTAAGAGCAAGCAGCCGGTTGTCGTCCGGATCGCGGCAATCTTCCACGATCGAGAGTACGGGGATCGTCCTCGCAATCCGGAGCACGCGACGCAGGAACTCCTCTCGATCCGCGAGGGAGACGTAACGATCGAACTTCTCCCGGGAGAGCACGTCGGCCAGTTCCTCGATCAACGCGTCCGACACGACCACTTCATGGTCGTCCAGGGCCCTGTCGACGGCACGGGCCGAGGTCGAACTCGACAGCAGGAGCCGGCTGACCCACGCGTTCGTATCGATGACGACCCGCACGCGTCAGGGTCCGAGCAACTCGTCCAGTTTGTCCTCGGTGAAGCCGCGCGCCCGCGCCGCATCGGACACTCGGTCGCAGAAGCGTTGGAACTCCACGACGTTGGCGGCGGTCAAGCGCCGATAGTCCAGGGGTGAGAGCACGACGGCCACTTCGCGGTTCTGACGGCGAATGGTGACTGGCTCGCGCTGCGCGGCGTCCAGCACGGCGGCAAGCCGCTGCTTGGCTTCAGATGCCGATATATAGCGCATGGTTGTCTATTTTGTCTAAAACCAACTGATTAGACAATCAATTTGCGCTGGCGTTCCTGCCCAACGAAATCCCATTCCGACCAGTGGTCGCACAACCTAGCGATGGAAGTGCCCCAAGGATCGTACGACTCCGGATAGTCGAGGAACTGACCGAAGTACCCGCGGTCCGGATGGTCGCTGACGCCGTGGCCCACGCGCCGCGTCCCCTCGTGCGGGTTCCCCTCGCGGAGCCGCCGGATGCGGAAGTAGACGTTCATGCGCGGGTGTGGACCATGGTTCGGCGTCGCGGTGTGCGGGCAGGCGTGCAGGGCAATCACGGCGTCCCCCGCGGCGAGCAGGATGGGAGTGAGTTCGGGCCATGCCCAACCGTCGATGGCCGGGGCCGCGGCCGCCTCCCGCGCCCGGGCGCGCACCGTCGCCGGCAGCCCGTTGAACACGGGGCGGCCGTCCTCGTCGATGCGGATGCGCGGCCAGCCGGGACCCTCCGGCCCGATCACGCCGCCGCTGTCGCGCTGCATCCGGAACGCCGCCTCGACCTCCTCGTGCACCCCTTTCATCACGGCGAACTGGCCGTTGCCCGGCTCGAGCTGGTCGTTCAGCGCGATGCCCACCAGCGCCGTGTAGCTGCCGAGCGAGATGCGGCGGTCAGGATCCTGCCAGAGCAGGCCATCGTTGGTCCCGCGCCGCTCGTCGTCTTCCCCGAAGTAGCGCGTCGCATCCCGCGGCCGGCCCCGTTCGGGCTCGATGTCCTCCGCCCGCGTGGGGATCGGCCCCGACCAGCTCCCGTCAACGTGTGGTGCCGGCTTGCCGCCGAGCAGGTCATGACCGGGCGTGACCGCGATCTGGCAACTGACCACGTCGGGAAACGGCCCCATCTCGGCGCGCAGCATTGGTGCAAGGCTACTCTCGCCGAACAGCCCAACCATATCCGGGTGCGTCGCCAGCTTCGCCGGCGCGAGGAGGCGGCGCTCCGTAGGCGGCATGCCCGCCAGGATGCGTTCCCGTGCCCGCGCCACCCTGTCCGGCTCCACCGCACCCCGGACGATGACGAACCCGTCCCGCACGAAGTCACGGCGCTGCGCCAGCGTCAGCGAAGTCGGGCCAGAGGTCTTCCGCTCCATCCGCGAAATGGTAGCCGCGCGTCCACCCGCATTGACAGCGACCGCTCCCGGGGAGACGCTGCACCCATGTCCGACGACTACCAACCCGATCGCCAGTTCGGCTTCCACACCCGCGCCGTGCACGCCGGGGCGCGCCCGGAACCGACCACGGGCGCCCGCGCCGTGCCGATCTACCAGACCTCGAGCTTCGTCTTCGAGGATCCGGAGTCCGCGGCCGCGTACTTCAACCTGCAGGAGTACGGCAACACGTACTCCCGCATCATGAACCCCACCGTCGCAGCCCTCGAGGAGCGCCTCGCGAACCTCGAGGGCGGCATCGGCGCCGTGGCCTTCGCGAGCGGGCTGGCGGCGCAGTCGTCGGCGCTGTTCACCATGCTCGTGCCCGGCGACCACATGGTCGCGTCGGCGGCGCTCTACGGCGGCACGGTGACGCAGCTCAAGCACCTGGCCCGCAAGCTCTCCGTCGATCTCACCTTCGTCGATCCGGACTCCCCGGCCGACTGGGCCGGCGCGGTCCGGGACGAAACCCGCGTGCTGTTCGCCGAGACCATCGGCAACCCGGGCGGCAACGTCCTCGACATCGAGGCCGTCGCGGCGATCGCGCACGATGCCGGCGTCCCCCTGCTCGTGGACAACACCTTCGCGACCCCTTACCTGTGCCGCCCGATCGAATGGGGCGCCGACATCGTCGTGCACTCCGTGACCAAGTTCATCGGCGGCCACGGCACGAGCATCGGCGGCGCCGTCGTGGACTCCGGGGAGTTCGACTGGTCGAACGGCAAGTTCGCGATCGTCGCGGACCCCTCCCCCGCGTATCACGGGCTCGCCTTCCACGAGACCTTCGGCAGCTACGGCTACCTGATGAAGCTGCGCGCCGAGACGCTGCGCGACCTCGGCGGGGCCATGAGCCCGCTGAACGCCTTCCTCTTCATGCAGGGACTGGAGACGCTTCCCCTGCGCATGGAGCGGCACGTCAGCAACGCCATGGCCGTCGCGCAGTGGCTGTCGGAGCGCGCCGACGTCGCTGGCGTGCGGCATCCCGGCCTGTCCGACAGCCCGTATGCGCCGCTGACCGAGAAGTACCTGCCGAAAGGCGCCGGGGCCGTGTTCTGCTTCGATCTCGACGGCGGGCGCGAGGCGGGCCAGGACTTCATCCGGGGCGTGCGGCTCTTCTCCCACCTGGCCAACGTCGGGGACGCGAAGAGCCTCATCATCCACCCCGCGAGCACCACGCACCGGCAGCTCGGGGACGACGAACTCGCCGCCGCCGGCATCGGGCCCGGCACCATTCGCCTCTCGATCGGCATCGAGGATCCGCGGGACCTGATCTGGGACCTCGAACGGGGCTTCGCACGCATGCACGGGAACGGCACATGACGGACCTCTCGGCCTACCAGGACCCCGAAGTCATCCAGCGCGTCCTGCACCAGGCGCGCACGGTGGCCGTCGTCGGCCTGTCCTCGAACGTCCTGCGCGCGAGCAACTTCGTCGGCTTCTACGCGGCGCGGCACGGCTACCGCGTCATCCCGGTGAACCCGCGCGAGGAGGAAGTCCTCGGCGAACGCTCGTATCCGAGCCTGTCGGACATCCCGGAGCCCGTGGACCTCGTGGATGTCTTCCGCGCTCCCGACGCCGTCCCCGGCATCGCGCGGGAGGCGGTGGCGACCGGCGCCCGCGCCCTCTGGCTACAGTTCGGCGTCATCAGCCCGGAAGGCGTCGAGATCGCGACGGCCGGCGGCCTCGACGTGGTCATGGACCGCTGCTTCAAGATCGAGCACGCGCGTTACATCGGCCGCATGCACGTGCTGGGTTTCGATACCGGGGTGATCTCGTCGCGGCGCGAGGCGCACTGAGCGCCGGACACGCCGCACCGACCCATGCCGGATCGCGAAGGGAGGGAAGCCCTGGCCTCTGAACCACGAGACCTCGACGGCCTCGTCGAAGGCGCGGTCAACCTGCGCGACCTCGGCGGACTGCGGACCCGTGACGGCGCGCAGGTCCGTCCGCGCCGGCTACTGCGTTCCGGACTGATGCACGCGATCACCGAGGCCGGTCTTGGCACCCTTCGGGACACCCTCGGCATCCGGACCGTCATCGACTTTCGCGACCCCGGCGAGCGGGAGCAGGACGGGCTGGTGGACTGGGCGCGCCACGGCGTGACGGCCCTGCACCTGCCGCCCCTGTCCGACGCCGCGTTCGTCGCGCAGCAGCGGGCGGTGGCGGGGGAGCGGGCCGCGGCATGGAAGGCGTCGGCGCCCGGAGGCGGTTTCGAGAGGGCGATGTACCGCGACCTCGTGCGCGGCGACACCGGCAGGCGCGCCTACCGCGCGTTTCTGGAGCGGCTCGCGGACCCGGCCACGGGTCCCACGGTGTTCCACTGCAGCGGCGGCCGCGACCGGACCGGCATCGCCGCCGCCCTCGCGCTGACCGTCCTGGGCGTCGACGAAGTCCTCATCTGCGAGGACTATCGCGTGAGCGGAGAGCAGCTCCGCCCGCACACGCGCCACTTCGTCGAGCAGTTGGCGACGTTCGGGCTCACGGAACCCCAATGGCTACAGCTCGTCCAGTGCGGGGCGGCCACCATGGCGGGACTCCTGGACGACCTGCGGGCGGAGTACGGGTCCCCGATGGGTTACGTCGAGGCCATCGGGGTCGGCGTCGAAACGGTAGCGAAGATCCGCGGGGCACTACTGCGCTAACGTCGCCTGGGCCGAGCGCCAGTAGAACCACGAGACGGCACTCAAGGGCGTCCCCGACGTCTACCCTGGCCGCACCCAGATCGGGGAACTCCACGCCCGTTCCTGGATCGTTGCGGGCAGGTCCGGCCGCCGCGACGTGCCGGCGCGAATCGCATCCCACGTGGACCAACGGCAGGTGGGGTTCTCCAGGACGCGCACGTAGTAGAAGGCGCGCTGGCCCGGTTCATAACCGGCGTCCTCCCAGGCGGCTTCCAGCTGCGCGGCGCCCGGCTCGGGGGCGTAGGCGCACGTCGCGACGTCCACGGTGGCCCCGTTGTCGGGACAGCGGTGTGTCTCGGGATTCACGCTGAGATTGTCAGAACAGGCGACGTCGAAGACCTGCTCCCTTCCGCGGCCGTCCTCCAGCCAACCCTTCACGATCTGCAACCGCTCCAGCTTCGCACCGGCGGGGTCCGCCATCGCCCACGCCTGGAAGGTCGGCTTGCCTTCGCCGGCCGTCACCTCGGCGCCCTGCGCTACCGGCGTCCGGAACCCGCCCGTCAGGCGCACCTTGATGCGCGGGCCGCTGGTGCCGAACGTCTCCCGGCGACGGAACGCCTCGTAGATGGCCTCCCGGGTGTTCTCGGGCGCCCACACGCCCGCGAGCGCGGCGGCGCTGTGATACCGACTCGAAGTTTCCCGGTAGGCCAGCACCGCCCCGTCCACGGGAACGGAGCCGAACCGCTCCACGGGCGCGTGCGCACCGTACTGCTTCGTGAACGCCTCCTCGGAGTAGGTCTGGCCCGCGATGTGCGTATCGCTCGCCGCCACGATGCCGTAGCGGTACGGGTTGACCCCGAGGCGCTCGTCGAACTCGAGGCCCCGCAGGAGCGCGTCGCGCACGTAGCTGCCCTTGGGATCGCTCCGCGCATGTGGCCCCAGCTTGAACGGCCGGATCTCGAACTCGGCCCACTCGTCGTTGGGCGAGAGGAACGGGTGCGTGTCCGACGTCCCCTTCATCTGGGCGATCTCGACCAGCGGCTCGTTGCGCATGCGCCGTTCGGCGTAGGCGACGTCCATGGGCGAGCCGTCGAAGTACGTGCCCTCGAACATCCGCCCCCCGGAGAGGTTCGTGTTGTGCGGGATCGCGAGCGCCTCGATGCCGTCGGCCCGGTGGCGGTCCATCCAGTCCCACAGGTCTTCCGGGTTCAGGGTCTCGATACGGCCGATCAGGAGTTCCGGCACGCGGGTGCCCCGGTAGATCACCACCCGGTGCTGCCCGTCCATGTTCTTCTCCGGCGTGAACTCGAAGCCGATGAACGTCGTGAACGTCCCCGGATCGTTGTGCCGCGCCGCGGCCCCCTGGATGTCCTTCCACGCCGTCTTGAGATCCGCCTCGAGGACGCGGTCGTGCGGGAAACGGAACGCGTCGCCGAAGTCGTTGCGCGCGATGATGTCCTGCACCACCGGATCGTCCCGGTACGGATGGTCCGGGTCGTGTTTCGACGCCCACCATTGCCCGAGGAAGAAGTAGTGGTCGGTGACCGCGTAGAAGTCGAGGGGTGTGTGAAGCTGGATCGTGGCGCCGGCAGGGGTCACCATCGGCTTGCCCTTCGCGAACTCGTAGGCATCGTCCGGCGAGGCCACCGTGCCGAAGAAGAACGAGTCGTAGGAGTAGCGCGTGTGGATGTGGAGATCGCCGAAGTAGGCGTTGCGCGTGTCGGCCATGACGGCCATGGCAGCAAGACACATCAGCATCAGCACGGACCCGCGGGTGGCGGTCCACTGGATCATCAACAGGCCCCCAAGCCAGGCTCGCGGACCAGCCTAAGCGCATGTCCGAGTCCGGTCCAGATGCGCACCGTGAAGAGTCCGGCAATCGCGGAACGCACATATGTACAAAATTGTATAGTAGGCTTGGCAATGTCAGCTTGGCGTCTCGAAGAGGAACCGACCATGCCGCCCGCAAAGGGTCAAGAGCCCCAACCGGAGCACATCGAGCCGGTCAAGCGGCTCAGCGTGAATCTGCCCGAGAGCCTGCACCTGCGCTTCAAGACGGCCTGCAGCGCGACGCGTCGCCGCATGGTCAGCGAAGTCCTCGATCTGGTCGAACGCCGCACCGCGGAGCTCGAGGAGGAAGCCGGTTTGTGGCGTAGCGGCGACGACCCGGCAGCGCGCCGCCGCGGCGTGATCGAACGAGCGTTGGCCTGCAATCACCCGACGGGCGACATCGACGAGATGCTGGCGGACATCGAGCGGGGTCGTGATCTTCGTTGACTCCAACGTCCCCATGTACCTCGTGGGCGCGTCGCACCCGAACCGGGATCGGGCGGCGGAGTTCCTCGCACGAGCCCCGTCCGAGCGCCTCGTCACAAGCGCGGAGGTCTACCAGGAGGTCATCCACAGGTACGCATCGATCTCGCGACACGAGGCGATCGGCGATGCCTTCCACCTACTGGACGATCTCGTCACCACCGTGTTCCCGATCACCCGGGCCGATGTCGGGCTGGCGGAGGAGATCATCGCGGCGCATCCCGAGCTGTCGAGTCGGGACTGCCTGCACCTCGCCGTGATGCAGGCCAACGGCATCTCGCGCGCCCTGACTTTCGACCGAGGATTCGCGTCGTACCCGAACGTCACGGTCCTGCCTTGACGACGGCCCTTCCGGGGCCGTTTTCCCGGCCCCGTTCTGGCGTCCGAACGGGTCGGCCTGTATAGTACCGCCCGCCGTCGCCGGGCTCCCTGAAAGACCGGCGCAACAGTGCGGCGCCCACAACGAAATCACGGCGAAGAGGAGCCACTTCGGACCGCCGATGACGGAAGGTCACGACATCCTGCCGTTCCTGCTCTATGCGCTGACGGTGGCCGCGCTGCTCGCCGTGTCCCTCACCGCCGCATGGTTCATCGGAGCCAAGGCGCGGCACGGCGGCGCCCGGACCATCCCGTTCGAATCCGGCGTCGTCCCCGCGGGCGATGCCGAGGAGAGCCGGTTCTCCATCGAGTTCTACCTGATCGCCATGTTCTTCGTGATCTTCGATCTCGAGACCATCTTCATCATCGGCTGGGCGGTCGCCTTCTTCGAGCTTGGCTGGCGCGGCTACATCGGCGCCGGCGTGTTCATCGTCATACTGCTGGTCGCGCTGGTCTACGAGTACCGGAGCGGCGCCCTGGACTGGGGCATCAAGAGCCGCCACGCCCGTACGCCCGGCTACGCGCAGGCCGGCGCCAGCGGGAACGGTTGACCCGATGCAGTGGCGACTCATCAAGACCGAAGCCGACGCCCCGATGGCCGAGGTCGACGCCGCCTACGAGGAGGACGCCGCGCGCGGGGTCCTGACGGCGAAGCTCGAGGACCTCGTCGCGTGGGGCCGGGCCAACTCGATCTGGCCGTTCAACTTCGGGCTCTCGTGCTGCTACGTGGAGATGGCGACGGCGCTCACGTCGCGCCACGACGCCGCCCGCTTCGGCGCCGAGGTCATTCGCGCGACGCCGCGCCAGGCGGACCTGATCGTGGTGTCCGGCACGGTGTTCCGGAAGATGGCGCCCGTGCTGCAGCACCTCTACGAACAGCTCCTCGAGCCTCGCTGGGTGATCTCGATGGGCTCGTGCGCGAACTCCGGCGGCATGTTCGATGTCTACAGCGTCGTGCAGGGTGCCGACAAGTTCCTGCCGGTCGACGTCTACGTGCCCGGCTGTCCGCCCCGGCCCGAGGCCTTCATGCAGGGCCTGACGCTGCTGCAGGAGTCCATCCGGAACACCCGCCGGCCGCTCTCCTGGATGATCGGGGAGGACGGCTCCGTATCGAAGTACGCACCGAGCCAGCGCGACGAGCGCAACGCCGAGCGCATGCGGGTGTCGACCCTGGATGAGCCGACTTCGGTGGGAGACGCGCCGCTCTCGGACGCGTTGCTGAAACGGCGGTAGCGGGGCCATGAGCGAAACGCTGGCTCCCGGACTCGACGAACCGGGTGCTTTCCCGCGAGGGGCAGGCCCCTCGGGCACCCCGGCTGAGGGCTCTCTCTCCCGAGGGGCGAGCCCCTCGCGCACCCCGGCTGAGGGCTCTCTCTCCCGAGGGGCGAGCCCCTCGCGCACCCCGGCTGAGGGCTCCATCTCCGCGCTCCGCGCGCGGTTCGGGGACGACTGCGTCACGCAGGAGACCGCCGACGGCATCCCGACGCTCTGGGTGGACAAGTCCCGGGTCGTCGACGTGCTCGGCCACCTGAAGCGGGAAGAGGGCTTCGAGCTGCTCTTCGACCTGTCCGCGATCGACGAGCGCACCCGGCAGTTCCGCGACGGCCAGCCGGACTCCGATTTCACGGTCTTCTACCACCTGATGTCGCTACGGCACGACACCGACATACGCATCAAGGCGGCGTTGCCCGAGAACGGCGCTTCGCTGCCCACGGTGACTTCGGTCTACCCGGTGGCGGACTGGTACGAGCGCGAGGCGTTCGACATGTTCGGCATCGACTTCGCCGGACACCCCAACCTGCGCCGCATCCTCACGCCGCCGAACTGGGAGGGGCATCCGCTGCGCAAGGAGCATCCGGCGCGCGCCACGGAGATGGACCCCTTCACGATGACCCCGGAGTTCCAGGAGTCGCAGCAGGAGGGGCTGCGTTTCGTGCCCGAGGAGTGGGGCATGAGCCGGGAGGCCCAGCACACCGACTTCATGTTCCTGAACCTCGGCCCGAACCACCCGAGCGTGCACGGCGTGTTCCGCATCGCGCTGCAGCTCGACGGCGAGGTCATCGTGCAGGCGGTGCCCGACATCGGCTACCACCACCGCGCCCAGGAGAAGATGGCGGAGCGCCAGAGCTGGCACACCTACATCCCCTACACCGACCGCGTCGACTACCTCGGCGGCGTGATGAACAACCTGCCCTACGTCATGAACGTCGAGAACATGGCGGGCATCGAGGTGCCGGACCGCGCCCAGTACATCCGCGTGATGCTGTCGGAGTTCTTCCGCATCGCGAGCCACCTCCTCTTCTACGGCACCTACGCCCAGGACGTCGGCCAGATGTCGCCGGTCTTCTACATGTTCGCGGACCGCGAGCGCCTGTTCTCGATCGTCGAGGCGATCACGGGCGGCCGCATGCATCCGAGCTGGTTCCGTATCGGCGGCGTCACGCAGGACCTGCCGAAGGGCTGGGACCGGATGGTGCTCGACTTCGTGAAGTACATGCCGAAGCGCATGGACCACTACGAGAAGATGGCGCTCAAGAACAACATCCTGAAGAAGCGCTCGATCGGCATCGGCGCGTACAACACCGAGGAAGGCCTCGAGTGGGGCATCACCGGCCCGTCGCTGCGGGCGACCGGGTGCGACTGGGACCTGCGCAAGAACCGCCCGTACAGCGGCTACGACCAGCTCGAGTTCGAGATCCCGACCGCCGAGAACGGGGACGTCTACGACCGCGCCGTCGTGCGGGCGGAAGAGATCCGGCAGAGCCTGCGCATCATCGAGCAGTGCGCCCGCGACATGCCGCCGGGCCCCTACAAGGCCAACCACCGGCTGACCACGCCGCCGGCCAAGGAGCGCACGATGCAGGACATCGAGACGCTCATCCACCACTTCCTGAACGTGAGCTGGGGTCCCGTGATCGCGCCGTCGGAGTCCGCGACGACCATCGAGGCGACCAAGGGCTGGAACTCCTACTACTCGGTGTCCGACGGCGGCACGATGGCCTACCGGACGCGCATCCGCACGCCGTCGTTCCCCGCGCTGCAGCAGATCCCGTTCATCAGCAACGGGTTCATGGTCGCCGACCTGATCGCCATCATCGCGAGCATCGACTTCGTCATGGCGGACGTGGACCGATGAGCGAACCGGTCCGGAGCTTCGAGCCCGTCGAGCAGCTTTCCGAGGAGGAAGTCGCCCTCATCGAGCACGAGTGCGCGCACCTGCCGGACCGCCAGTCCGCCGCCATCGACGCCATGATGATCGTGCAGAAGCACCGCGGCTGGGTGTCGGACGCGAGCCTCGCCGCCATCGGGCGGCTCCTCGGCATGTCCGTCGCCGCCCTCGACGCCATCGCGACCTTCTACAACCGCATCTTCCGCCAGCCCGTGGGACGTCACGTGGTCATGGTCTGCGACAGTGTGAGCTGCTACATCATGGGCGCCGATGGCCTCGCCCGCGACATCCAGAAGCACCTCGGCATCGCATACGGCGAGACGACCCCGGACGGCCGTTTCACGCTGCTCCCCATCGTCTGCCTCGGCGCCTGCGACAAGGCGCCGACGATGCTCGTCGACGAGGAACTGATCGAGAACGTGCGCAGCGAAGACCTCGCCCGTGTCTTCGGCCGCTTCGAATAGCACGGCAGGCAAGCGTGACGCAGAAGCCCCTCACCGAACGCATCGACCGGCACGGCCACGTCGGCATCGACGACTGCGAGGCCGGCGGCGGCTACGCGGCCGCGCGCCGCGCGTTACGGGAGATGACGCCCGGCGAGGTGATCGACCTCGTCAAGGACGCCAACCTGCGCGGCCGCGGCGGCGCCGGGTTCCCCACCGGCGTCAAATGGAGCTTCGTGCCCCGGGGCGACGCCGCGGGCAAGGGACCGAAGTACCTCGTCTGCAACGCCGACGAGATGGAGCCCGGCACGTTCAAGGACCGCTACCTCATGGAGCGCGATCCCCACCTCCTGATCGAGGGGATGATCATCGGCGCGTACGCCATCGGCGCCGGGGTCGCCTACGTCTTCCTGCGCGGCGAGTACTTCGAGTCGCACCGCGCGCTGGACGCCGCCATCCGGGACGCGCACGAACGCGGCTATCTCGGCAAGGACATCTTCGGCTCCGGCTTCGACCTGGACCTGCGCATCCACGGTTCGGCCGGGCGCTACATCTGCGGCGAGGAGACCGCCCTCCTGAACGCCCTCGAGGGCAAACGCGCGCAGCCGCGCCTCAAGCCGCCCTTCCCGCCCGCGAGCGGCGCCTGGGGACGGCCGACCATCGTCAACAACGTCGAGACCCTCTGCAACGTGCCCGCCATCGTGGCGCACGGTGCCGAGTGGTTCCGCGACCTCGGCCTGACCGACGACGCCGGCACCAAGCTCTACGGGGCATCGGGGCGCGTGCAACAGCCGGGCCTCTGGGAACTGCCGATGGGCACGCCGATCCGGGAGATCGTCGAGGTGCACGCCGGCGGCATGCAGGACGGCTACAAACTGCGCGGCATCCTGCCTGGCGGCGCCTCCACGGACTTCCTCGTGGAGCAGCATTTCGATCTCCCCATGGACTACGGCGCCATCGCCGCCGCCGGCAGCCGGATGGGCACGGGCACCATGATCCTGATGGACGACTCGGTCTGCCCGGTGGACCTGTCCCGCAACCTGCAGCACTTCTTCGCGCAGGAGTCGTGCGGGTTCTGCACGCCCTGCCGGGAAGGGCTGCCGTGGATCGAGGAACTGCTGACCGACATCGAGGAGGGCCGCGGCCGGCCCGGCGACATCGAGTTGCTGGAGAAGCACGGCGGCTACATCGGCGCCCCCGGCAACACCTTCTGCCTGCACGCGGCCGGCGCCATCGAACCGCTGTCGAGCGCGCTCAAGTACTTCCGGGCGGACTTCGAGGCACACATCGAGCGTGGCGGCTGTCCGTACCGGACGGGTCCGGTGAAACGCGTGGGGATGGGGACGAGGTAGGCAACCCATGGGCAAAATCGTCGTAGACGGCACCAGCTACGAGGTCGAGGAGGGACAGAACCTCCTCGAGGCCGTGCTCTCGCACCACCTCGACCTCCCCTACTTCTGCTGGCACCCCGCGCTGGGCTCGGTGGGGGCGTGCCGCCAGTGCGCCGCGATCGAGTACGCCGACGAGGACGACACCCGCGGCCGCCTGGTCATGGCCTGCATCACTTCGGTCCGCGACGGCATGCGCTTCTCGATCGACGCGCCGCACGCGGAGGACTTCCGCAAGACCGTCATCGAGTGGCTCATGGAGAACCACCCGCACGACTGCCCGGTCTGCGAAGAGGGCGGCGAGTGCCACCTCCAGGACATGACCGTCATGACGGGGCACGTCAGCCGCCGGTACCGCGGCACGAAGCGCACCTGGGAGAACCAGGACCTCGGACCGTTCATCGGCCACGAAATGAACCGCTGCATCACCTGCTACCGGTGCGTCCGCTTCTACCGCGACTACGCGGGCGGCACGGACCTCGACGCGTTCGGGTCCCGCGGGCGGATGTACTTCGGCAGGGCGGAGGACGGCGTCCTCGAGAGCGAGTTCGCCGGGAACCTGGTCGAGGTCTGTCCCACGGGCGTGTTCACCGACCGCCCGTTCAGCAAGCAGTACACGCGCAAGTGGGACCTCCAGTCGGCGCCGTCCGTCTGCCCAGGCTGTTCCGTCGGCTGCAACATCTTCCCGAACGAGCGCTACGGCGACCTCAAGCGTATCCACAACCGCCACCACGCCGAAGTGAACGGCTACTTCCTGTGCGACCGGGGACGGTTCGGCTCGCATTTCGTGAACGCGGACACGCGGCTGCGCCACGCCGGCGTCCGGGACGACGAAGGCGTGTTCGAGGCCGGGGGCGTCGCACCGGCGCTCGAAGCGGCGTCCACCGCGTTGGGCGCCGGACGCGTCATCGGGATCGGCTCCCCCCGTGCCTCCGTGGAGGCGAACTTCGCCTTGCGGACGCTGGTCGGGGAGGACAACTTCTGCAACGGCCTGTCGGCCCGGGACGCCGAACTCGCGGCCCTGACGCTCGATATCCACGCCGCCGGCGGCGCCCGGATCCCGACGCTCGCCGAGGTCGAGCGGGCCGACGCCGTGCTCGTGCTCGGCGAGGATGTCTCCAACACCGCGGCCCGGGTCGCCCTCGCCCTGCGGCAGGCCGCGCGCGGCGTGTCGTTCGAGATGGCCGCCTCCGCCGGGATTCCCGAGTGGCAGGACGCCGGCATCCGCGGGCACGGACAGCACCACCGGAGCCCGGTGTTCATCGCCTCCGTGCTGCCGACGCGGATCGACGACATCGCCCGCGAAACCCTGCGGGCCACGCCCACGGCAATCGCCCGTTCCGGATTCGCGATCGCGCACCGTATCGATTCCGCATTCGCCGATGCCGCCACGGAGCACGACGCGTTCGTGCAGGGAGCGGCGACTGCGCTCAAGAACGCCGAACGCCCGCTCGTCGTGACGGGCGCGGGCTGCGCGGACGCGAACGTGCTCGAGGCGGCGGCCAACATCGCCTGGGCGCTGAAGGCGCAGGGCCGCGATCCCGCCCTGCTGATCGCGTCCGGCGAAGCGAACACGATGGGCGTCGCGGCCATGTCCGCCGGTTTCTCGATGGACGCCGCCCTCGACGCCGCGGCCAGCGGCGAGGCGGACACGCTCGCGGTGCTCGAGAACGACCTCTACCGCCGCGCCGACGCCGCCCGCGTCAAGGCGGCCCTCGAGGCTGCGCGGGTGATCGTGCTCGACGCCCTCGAAACGCCCACCGCGGAAGCGGCCGAGGTCGCGCTGCCGGCGGCGAGCTATGCCGAGTCCACCGGCACCTTCGTCAACTACGAAGGCCGCGCGCAGCGTTTCTACCGCGTCTTCGAGCCGGCGGACGAGATCGCCCCATCCTGGGACTGGATCGCCCGGCTGGCCGGCGCGGCCGGCCGCAACGACTGCACCTGGCAAGGCATCGACGCGGTCACCCGCGCGTGCGCGAAAGCCGTGCCGGCGCTGTCGGGAATCGGCGCCGTGGCGCCGGCGGCGGACTACCGCGTCGAAGCCCAGACCAAGATCCCGCGGCAGCCGCACCGCTACAGCGGGCGCACGGCCATGCGGGCCGACGTGAACATCCACGAACCGAAGACCACGGTCGATACCGAGACGCCGTTCTCGTACTCCATGGAAGGCGAGAACACGGGCGGACAACCCGGCTCGGTCGTCCCGTACGTGTGGACGCCGGGATGGAACTCGAACCAGAGCGTGTTCAAGTTCCAGCAGGAAGTCGGCGGCCCCCTGCGGGGCGGCGACCCGGGCGTGCGGCTGTTCGACGCCGACGATGCCGGGGACGATCGCGCGGCCCGCTTCCGCGACGCGCCGGAAGCGGTAGCCGGGAACGGCGGTTACCGGCTGGTGCCGACCCACGCGCTGTTCGGCAGCGAAGAGCTGTCAGCGCGCTCGTGGCCGATCCTCGCGCGCCGCCGCGCTCCGTACCTCGTGCTCCACCCGGAAGACGCGGAGCGCATCGGGGTCGAGCCGGGCGCCGGAATCACCGGACCGTCGCTCGGGGCGTCCTTCGCCGTCCGGACGGGCGAGGACATGGCGCGCGGAACGGCGGCCGTCGTCGTGGGTTACGGCGAGGCGCCCGGCCCGCTCCCTGACGCGGCCGAACTCTCGCCAGATCCCGATTTCGTCGCCATCGACGGCGATCCCAACGTGATCGCGAGGGGCTGACGTGCTGCCCTTCGACTGGACCTGGAACTGGAGCTACGCGCTGATCGTGCCCGTGGCCGTCGGCGCGCTGGTCTTCGCACTGTTCCTCGTCTGGTGGGAACGGCGGCTGCTCGGCTGGTGGCAGGACCGCCTCGGGCCCAACCGCGTCGGCCCGTTCGGCCTGCTCCAGGCCGTCGCCGACCTCATCAAGCTGCTGACGAAGGACGACTGGCTGCCGCCTTTCGGCGACCGCGCGTTCTTCATCATGGCGCCGGCCATCGTCGCGGGCTCGATGCTGATGGCCTACGTCATCGTGCCCTTCGGCCCGGACCTCCACGTCGCGGACTCGAACATCGCGCTCCTCTTCTTCCTCGCGATGAGTTCCCTGGCCGTGTACGGCGTGCTGCTGGCGGGCCTCTCGAGCAACAACAAGTACGCCATGCTCGGCGGGTTGCGCGCGGCGGCCCAGATGGTCACCTACGAGGTGTTCATGGGGCTCTCTGTGATGGGCGTCGTGATCCACGCCGGGTCCTTCAGCCTGGTGGACATCGTCGAGTCGCAGCGCGGCCTCTGGTTCGCGTTTCCACAGGCGGTGGGGCTCTTCATCTTCCTCATCGCGGGCCTCGCCGAGTCGCACCGGTTGCCCTTCGACCTGCCGGAGGCGGAGCACGAACTCACGGCCGGGTTCCACACCGAGTACTCCGGAATGAAATTCGCCTTCATCATGGCCGCGGAGTACCTCGCCATGGTGCTGACGTCGGCGCTCGTGGTGACGCTCTTCTTCGGCGGCTGGCTCGGGCCGGACTTCCTGCCGCCGGTGGTGTGGTTCGGTCTCAAGACGGCCGTCGTCATCAACCTGTTCGTGCTGCTGCGCGCGTCCATTCCGCGCCCGCGCTACGACCAGCTCATGTCCCTCGGCTGGAAGATCCTCCTGCCACTGTCCCTCGTGAACCTGCTGGCGACCGGCGCCATCGCACTGGCGCTCTCCGACTGAAGGGCTGACCGAACATGTGGAGTCAACTACGCACGCTCTGGACCGTCCTGCAGCACACGTTCATGCGCAACGAGACGGTCCAGTACCCGGAAGAGATGCCCTACGCGGCGCCGCGCTACCGCGGGCGCATCGTCCTGACCCGGGACCCGGACGGCGAGGAGCGGTGCGTCGCCTGCAACCTCTGCGCCGTCGCCTGCCCGGTGGACTGCATCGCCCTGCAGAAGACCGAGCGCGAGGAGGACGGCCGCTGGTACCCCGAGTTTTTCCGCATCAACTTCTCGCGCTGCATCATGTGCGGCATGTGCGAGGAGGCCTGTCCGACCTATGCGATCCAGCTCACGCCGGACTTCGAGCTGTGCGAGTTCGACCGCAACAACATGGTCTACGAGAAGGAGCACCTGCTCATCGCGGGCACCGGGAAGTATCCCGATTACAGCTTCTGGGAGGTGGCCGGCAAAACCATCGCCGGCAAGGACAAGGGCGAGGCGCAGAACGAGGCGCCGCCCGAGAACGTCAAGAGCCTGATGCCGTGAGTCCGTCCGCGAGGCCAGTAACGGAGAGCATCCGGGCGTGGGCGTAGAGCTGATCCTGTTCTACGTCGCGGCAGCCGTCGCCGTCGCCGCGGCCGCCCTCGTGGTGACGCGGCTGAACGCGTCCCACGCGCTTATCTACCTGGTCGTGTCGCTGCTCGCGATCGCCGTGACGTTCTACCTGCTCGGGGCGCCGTTCGCCGCCGCCCTGGAGGTGGTGATCTACGCCGGGGCGATCGTCGTCCTGTTCCTGTTCGTCGTGATGATGCTGAACCTCGGGCGCCGCACGGTCGAGCGCGAACGCCGCTGGCTCGAGCCCCGTGGGTGGATCGGCCCGACCATCCTCGCCACGATCCTCTTCGTCGAGATGATGTACGCGATCGTCGGGAACGCCGTGCCCACGGCCAGCGAGGGCGTCGGGCCGAAGGCCGTCGGCATCGCCCTCTTCCAGGAGTACCTGCTCGCGGTGGAACTCGCGGCGATCCTGCTGCTCGCGGCCCTCGTGGGGGCGTATCACCTCGGCCGGCGTTACCTCAGCGACCGGCGTGAGGAAGTCGACAGTCCCACGGGGGAAACCTCCCCGTGACCGCCGTCGCCGTCCCACTCGAGCACGTGCTGTTCGTGGCGGCCGTGCTGTTCCTCATCGGCTTCGTCGGCGTCCTGGTACGCCGCAACGTGATCTTCCTGCTGATGTCGCTGGAGATCATGATGAACGCCTGCGGCCTCGCCTTCGTCGCGGCGGGCGCGCGCTGGGGGCAGCCGGACGGGCAGATCATGTTCATGCTGATCCTGGCGCTGGCCGCGGCCGAGGTCGCGGTGGCCCTCGCGCTGGTGCTCCAACTCGAGCGGCGCTTCGCGAGCCTCGACATCGACACCGCGAGCGAGCTGAACGGGTAGGAGACGCAGGGAAGCACCATGGATCTCCTCTGGCTCGTCCCGACGCTGCCCCTCGCCGGCTTCTTCATCCTGTTCGTCGCCGGGCTCTTCGTCTCGGACAAGCGGCAGCTCAAGTGGTTCTCGGGCCTGGTCGGCGCCGGCTCCATCGGCCTCGCGGCCGCGGTGGCCCTGCTCGTCGGCATGGACTACTACGCCGCCGGCGCCGAGCCGACTCCCTACTTCCTCTGGACCTGGATGGACGTCGGCGGCTTCGCGCCGAGCATCCGGCTCTACCTGGACGGCCTGTCCCTCGTGATGACCGGCGTCATCACCGGGGTGGGTTTCCTCATCCACCTCTACGCCACCGGCTACATGTGGGACGAGGAGGGCTACAGCCGTTTCTTCGCCTACATGAACCTGTTCGTGTTCGCGATGCTGATGCTGGTGCTCGGCGACAACCTGCTGGTGCTCTTCCTCGGCTGGGAGGGCGTCGGGCTCTGCAGCTACCTCCTGATCGGGTTCTTCCACAAGGACCCGGAAAACGGGTACGCGGCGCGCAAGGCGTTCGTGGTCACGCGCGTCGGCGACACCGCCATGCTGCTCGGCCTCTTCCTGCTGTTCCGGGAGGTGGGCTCCATCGAGGTGCAGGCCGCCATGGCGGGCGCCCGCGAGCTGTGGCCGGACGGCTCGACGACGGTGACCATCATCGCGCTCCTGCTGCTCGGCGGCGCCGTGGGCAAGTCCGCGCAGGTGCCGCTGCAGACCTGGCTGCCGGACGCGATGGCGGGCCCGACGCCCGTCTCCGCGCTCATCCACGCGGCCACGATGGTGACGGCCGGCGTGTACCTCATCGCCCGCACGCACGACCTCTTCCTGCTCTCGCCCACCGCCCAGTTCGCCGTGGCCGCGGTGGGGCTCGTGACGCTCTTCATCTCGTCGTTCACCGCGCTCACCCAGCGCGACATCAAGCGCGTGCTCGCCTACTCGACCATGAGCCAGATCGGCTACATGTTCCTGGCCCTCGGGGTCGGCGCCTGGTCGGCGGCAATCTTCCACCTGATGACGCACGCCTTCTTCAAGGCCCTGCTCTTCCTCGCATCCGGCTCGGTGATCCTGGCGCTCCACCACGAGCAGGACATGTTCCGGATGGGCGGGCTGTGGAAGAAGCTGCCGATCCCGTTCGCCAGCATGCTGATCGGGTCCGTCGCGCTGGCCGCGCTGCCGTTCACTTCCGGGTTCTACAGCAAGGACGCCATCGTGCTCGCGAGCTTCGAGTACGGGAGCTTCTTCTGGGCCGGCGCCACCATCGCCGCGTTCATGACCGCGCTCTACACGACGCGGATGATGGTCATCACGTTCTTTGGGGAGCTAAAAGCCGAGCCCCACGACCACTCGCACATCAACATGTGGGGACCGCTCCTGGTACTGGCCGCCCTCGCGGTCGGCGGCGGCTGGTACGGCCTGGAGGCGGTGGCCTCCGTGCTGCCCGACGGCGGCGTCGGCGAGCAGGACCATTTCACGACGGTGGCCATCCTTACCATGGCGGCGCCGATCCTCGGAATCGTCATCGGTTACCTGATCTTCCACGGCCGCCAACTCGAGGTAGACCGGCTCGTGGAGTCCCAGGCGGGCGACGCGACCCGACGTTTCTGGTTCGGCGGCTGGGGCTTCGACGCCCTCTATGACCGGGTGTTCGTCGGGCCGTTCGTCTGGTTCGCGCGCCTCAACAAGCGCGACGGCGTGGACTTCGTGTACACCGCGGCCGCCGGCATCGCCCGGGGCTTCCACCACGTGGTCGCCCTGACCCAGAGCGGACACCTGCGCTGGTACGCTGCCAACATGGCCATCGGCCTGCTGGCCGCGTTCGCGATCGTCCTGGTGGCGCTCGCGTGAACATCCTCGCGCTGATCCTCTTCCTGCTGCTCGGCGGCGTGGTGGCGTGGGCGTCGCAGCGCGTGCATCCGAACGCGCCGCGCTGGGTGGGCCTGCTGACTTTCGTGGCGGCCGGGCTCTATCTCGCCAACGCCTGGGCGGGCGGCTACGCCTACGCCAACCAGTACATCGAGTGGATCCCGCGCTTCGGCATCCACGTGATCCTGTCGATGGACGGGCTGTCGCTCATGCTGGTGGCCCTGACGCTCTTCCTCGGCATCGTCGCGGTCGTCTCCTCCTGGACGGAGACGGAGCGCAGCCACGGGTTCTTCCAGTTCAACATCCTGTGGGTGATGGCGGGCGTGGTCGGGGTCTTCACCGCCTTCGACCTGTTCCTCTTCTTCTTCTTCTGGGAAGTCATGTTGATCCCCATGTACTTCCTGATCGCGATCTGGGGACACGAGGCGCGGGCCTACGCGGCCATGAAGTTCTTCCTCTTCACCCAGATCAGCGGGCTCCTGATGCTGTTCGCCATCCTGGCGCTGGTGTACTTCCACTACGCCGCCACGGGGCTCCTGACGTTCAACTACCACGACCTGCTCGGCGCGGAACTGTCGCGGGACGTCGCGTTCGCGCTGATGCTCGGGTTCTTCGTGGCCTTCGTGGTGAAGCTCCCCGGCGTGCCGTTCCACACCTGGCTGCCGGACGCGCACACCCAGGCGCCCACCGCCGGCAGCGTGATCCTGGCCGGGATCCTGCTCAAGACGGGCGCGTACGGACTGATCCGGTTCGTCGTGCCGCTCTTCCCCGAGGCCTCGGCGGACTTCGCCTGGTGGGCGATGTTCCTCGGGGCCCTCAGTATCCTGTACGGCGGCTACATGGCGTACAGCCAGTCGGACTTCAAGCGCCTGGTCGCCTACAGCTCCGTCGCGCACATGGGCTTCGTCCTGCTGGGCGTGTTCGCGTTCCACGAGGTGGACGGGGTCCTGGTGACCAACGAACTCGGCATGCAGGGCGCCATCGTGACCATGATCGCCCACGGCTTCTCCACCGCCGCGCTCTTCATGATGGCCGGGGCCCTGCAGGAGCGGCTGCACACGCGCGAGATGTCCCGCATGGGCGGGCTGTGGGTCCGCGCGCCGCGCATGGGCGTCGTGACCATGTTCTTCGTCATCGCCTCCGTCGGCATGCCGGGGCTCGGCAACTTCATCGGCGAGTTCCTGGTCCTCCTGGGCGCGTTCAAGGCGAGCATTCCCCTCACCGTCGCGGGTGCGCTCGGGGTCGTCGTAGCCGCCGTGTACGGACTGGTCCTGCTGCAACGCGCGTTCCAGGGCACGCCGAACCCGGACATCCCCGTGATGCGCGACTTCGGCTGGCGCGAAATGAGCGTGATGGTGCTGATGATGGTCGCGCTCGTCTGGATCGGCGTCTATCCGCAACCGCTGCTCGACCTGTCGGGCCCCGTGATCGAGTTGCTCTGGGAGGCTCCATGAGCGCGGCCGCCTGGAGCGCCCTGCTCCCCTACCTCGTGCTGACCGGCGCCCTGTTGGTGCTGCTGCTGGTCGTGTCGTTCCGCCGCGGCCACGCGCTGGCGATGTGGCTCACCCTGGCGGCGCTGGTGGCCACGCTCGCGACGCTCCCAGGGTCGAACGCCGCGGGCACTCAGAACATCGACGGCTTCCTCACGATCGACGCCTTCGCGAACTTCTTCAACGGGCTCTTCTTGCTCGCCGCCATCGTGACCGCCCTGCTCGGCTACCGGTACCTCGACGCGCGGGCGTCCCGGGCCCACCGCGAGGAGTTCTACATCCTGCTCATTTCCGCGACGCTCGGCGCCATGACGATGGCGTCGGCCGCCCACTTCGCCGCGTTCCTGCTCGGTCTCGAGATCGTGTCCATCTCGCTCTACGCGATGATCGCGTACCCGGAGGAGGGGCAGGCCCCGCTCGAGGCCGCGATGAAGTACCTCGTGCTTTCCGGCGTCGCCTCCACCACCATGCTGTTCGGCATGGCCCTCGTCTACGCCGCCGTCGGCACGATGGCTTTCGGCGCGGTCCTCGGCGCGACTTCGGACCCGCTGCTCATCGCCGGGCAGGTCATGATCCTCGCGGCCGTCGCCTTCAAGCTGTCCCTCGTGCCGTTCCACATGTGGACGCCCGACGTCTACCAGGGCGCTCCCGCCCCGGTGACGGGATTCGTCGCCACGGTCTCCAAGGGCGGCGTGCTCGCCGTGCTGCTGCGCTACCTGGTGGAGACGGACCTGCTCTCCCACGAGGCGCTGTTCCTGGCCGTGTCGCTCATCGCGATCGTCTCGATGGTCGCCGGCAACCTGCTCGCACTCCTGCAGGACAACCTGAAGCGCATCCTCGCGTACTCCTCCATCGCCCACATCGGGTACCTGCTCATCGCGGTACTGGTGGTGTCGGCCCTCGCGACTCCGGCCATGGCGCTCGAGACCGGGATGTTCTACCTCGCGGGGTACTTCCTGATGACGCTCGCGGCGTTCGGGGCGATGACGGTGCTCTCGACGGGCGCGCCCTCCGACACGGAATCGCTGGCCGCCTACGCCGGACTCTATTGGCGCCGCCCCGTGCTCGCCGCCGTGCTCACCGCCGCCGCGCTCTCCCTGGCCGGCATACCGCTCACGGTCGGGTTCATCGCGAAGTTCTACCTGTTCGCCGCCGGCATCGAGGGAGAACTCTGGGCGCTCCTCTGGGCCCTCGTGATCGGCAGCGCGATCGGCATCTACTACTACCTGCGCATCGTGTTCAGCATGATCCGGACGCCGGACGACGATGCCGCCCCGTCAGCGTCCGTCCGGTCGATCGAGGGCATCGCGGCGGCCAGCGTGCTCGGCGCCGCGATCGTCGTGTTCGGGATCTTCCCGACGCCGGTGATCGACGTGGCGCGCGACGCGGTGCGGGCGTTCGGGGGATAGCGCCGCCGGAGCAGGCCGGGCGTAGAATCGGTCGCGAGTGTCGGAGGAGGGACCGATATGACCGAACTAACCTGGCTTGTCCTCTGGGCGGCGCTGTTCGTGGCCCAGCATCTGGGCGTGACGAGCACGGGCCTGCGCGACCGCCTGGTCGGCGCGATAGGAGAGAAACCCTATCTCGGCGTCTACTCCGTCGTCTCGATAGTCGTGCTCGTCCTGCTCGTGCGGGCGTACAACTCGGCCACCCCCAGCGTTCTCCTGTGGCCAACGGTCGAATGGCTCCGCTGGGTCCCCCTGCTACTCATGCCCGTCGCCCTCCTTCTCGTGATCGGGGGCGTGCTCACCCGCAATCCCAGCACCGTGGGCGTGGTGCTCGACGACGGCGAGGAGGTGCCCGTGACCGGCGTCATGCGGATCACGCGGCATCCGGTGCAGAGCGGCATCCTGATCTGGGCTCTCGGCCACCTCATCGCGAACGGCGACCTGCCGTCCCTGCTCTTCTTCGGCGCGTTCGCTCTCGTGTCGGGATGGGGCATGGCCCTCATCGACCGGCGCAAGCAAGGCACGTTCGGAGCGCGTTGGGACGCGTTTCGCGAGGCGACTTCCGTGGTGCCCTTCGCGGCGATCGTCCAGGGCCGGCAGTCGCTCAGGCTCTCCGAAGTGGGCTGGCTCGCTCCTGTCGTCGCCGCGGCGGCGTTCGTCGCGCTCTGGTGGGGGCATGTGTGGGTGTCGGGCGTGCCTGTGGGGGTCGGCTGGTAGGGGGGAACACCCCCGACCTTATGACCGCCACCCTCCCGGAGATCCCCGATGTCGGCGCGCGCCCGGGCGTACCCAGCGGTGTGAAGTTGCCGTAGACGCCGGTGGTCGCGTGGGCAGCGTCGACCGTACATCCTGCCGGTTGATCGGCGGCCTCCCGCCGGAACGTGCGCCTGATTCCGGACCAATGCATATCCCCCCCCCCATAGCGGACTCTGTCAATGCCGAGGGGCGGCCCCATGTCGTCACTCCTTTCCGCCATGTGGGAGGGCTTGGCGAACCGCATTACAGGGGTGCTCCGCCGGCACATCGAGATGGATGCCGTGCTTGTCCCGAACACGGACTTCGTGCGCAGGAAGGCGCAACCGATCATCCCGTCGTCACCCGGAGAGCGCCAGGAACGCCCCGTCGTGACGCCGCGTGAGTTCCCGCATCAGGATGGCGTACTTGACCCGCTGCGTCGAGTCGACCGCCGGCGAGCGAAATCCGAACGCATGGATGCGAAGCGCCCCGCTGCCCGACGTATGCCGCGCTACGCCGGCCTGAACCGTATCGAGGAACGGCTCGTAGTCGGTGCCCACGTAATCGTCCCCAAACACGAATACGGCCATCTTGATGCCCGGGCGGTAGAGGTTCCGGACGGCGGTGAGGATGCCGCGTTCGGGGTTGCTGTAGGAACTGGAGAACCACCCTTGCAGCGAGGCCCGCGCGATACGCCGGTTGGTGTCGGTGTCCGGAATCCACCGACCGGGCCTCGATAGGTAGTGGCCGCTCGCGTCAAGGATCTGGAAGCCCTTGATCTCGGGATAGATCGCCAGGACGCTTCTGACCTCGCGCATCACCTTGTCCCAGACCATGCGCATGCTCCCGGACGTGTCCACGACGATGGCCACGTAATCCGAATCGACGGGTATCCCCGCATACTCGGGAGGTTGGGGCGCCTCTGTCGCCTCGTCGCCGACCGCGTCCAGGGACTGGCGGGCCGTCGCCGCCTCCAAGGCCCGCCGCGCTGCCGTGACACGTCGAGTGACCGCTGTGGTCTCCGCCTGCGTCGCCGCCACGAGTTCGCGCAACGCATCGTTCGACACCGCGTTGCGGGACAACAACGCGTCGAGCGCCGCGCGGCGGGACTCCACCGCGCCCAGTTCGGTCGCGCGGGCGGCGGCGGCGGCCTCCCGTTCGGCGAGTTGGAGCAGGAGCGCACCGTAGTCGCGCACGTCCCGGCCGGCATCCGGTCCGGCCAAGTGGCCCACCGGCAGAATGAGGACAAGCAGGACAATCGCGCCGAAGGCGCACGCGATGACGTCGAGGAAGCTGAACGACGCTTCGGTCTCTCGGGCGCCTTCCCGTCTCACGGCGGCGGCCAGCCTTCCGCAGGCGTGAGCAGGCGACCGCCAGTGGCCAGCGCCAAGTCCCAATACGTACCGGACGCGTTGCTGTCCCCTTCGAGGGGCAGCAGGACGACGTCGATGCGTGTCCCGGAGAGCTTGCGGGCCGCAACGGCTCGGGCGTCGCGAAACACGCTCGCCCGGCACTCCGGGGTGAGTAACGGCACGGCGTTCCCACGCCGTCTCCCGCAGCCCCGCAGGCGGTGCACGGATGCATCGCCGCGCATGGTGGGCAGCCCGTCAGTGATGAGGAGTACCTGCGTCGGAAGCGGGTCGAGCCGAGCAGCGGCTTCGAACACGCCACGCAGGTTCGTGGGGCCCTCGGGCAGCAAAGCATCGACGCCAGCCTCGACTACGGAAGGGGTGTTCGCGACCGGGCCCACGGACATCTTCTCCTTCCATGCCAGCTTACCCGTTGCCGGAACGGGCGCTCCGTACACGTCTCGAACCTCGGTCGAGTATGCGAGCAGCCGATAACGGCCGCCATCCGGGATTCTGCGGTACGCCCACTTCGCGGTGTTGCGGGCGACCGTCCACTTGGGCGCAGCTTGCTTGAAGCGGTCGGGCGACGCGCGTAGCCGGAGAATCTCGATGAGGGATCGATCCAGCATGCTGGCCGACGCGTCCAGGAACACCGCGACACGATCCTCATTGATACGCAGGCCGGTGAGGTGCTCCCTGGGGGGCGCGGGCGGCTGAGGCGGCTCGGGCAGAGGGGTCTCGAGCGCACCCCGCAGTTCGGCGCCCGACGCCGCCAACTTGTCCTGCTCGGCGCGGAGCGCCACCAAGGCGGCGCGCGCCTGTTCCTCACCAGCCCGCCGTGCTCCCGCAGCGTCGCGCAGGGCGGCGAGACGCGCCTGGATGTCCGCAACGGTCATGGCCAAGGCCACCTCGATGTCTCCGAGGCGGCCGGTCACCGCCTCGAGGGCCGCCTCCGCACGGACCGTGCCAGCGGCGACTAACGGGTCGTCTGTCTCCACCGGAGCGGGACCCCGCTGGATGATGAGCAGCAGGAAGACGGCAGAGCCGAGCCCGCAACACAGCACGTCCAGGAACGCCAAGCCCACGCCCGGCGCGGGGCCGCTCCGTGAGCGCCTTGCGGCCGTCACCGCCCCGTGTCCGCGACGGGTTGCGGCGTCGCCGGCGCCGCGCGCTGCGCCAGGGCGTTGAGCCCGGCAAGCGTCTGCGTGACGAATGCCTTGCAGTTGGCCACAAGCGCTTCCTCCCGGCCATGCAGTGCGCTCGAGAGCAGCATGAGCAGGAGGTTGACGAAGAGCGCCACCCATGTGGAGTTGAAGGCCGTGCCGAGGCTGCCGGCCACGCCGGAGATGTCGCCGGCCACCGCTTCGCCGGCGAGTCCCAGGGCCTCGCCGATGCCGCGTACCGTCCCCAGGAAGCCGACGGACGGAATCGCCCACAGAATGTACTTGGTGGCTGCGAGCTTTGAGTTCAACACCTCCAGATGCAGCTCGCAGACGTCTTGCGCGGCTTCGTTCGCCTCCCGAAAGTCCCCGTTGATGCGGACGTGGTCGATGGCCTCGCGGACGCTGCGCACGAGGAGCGAATCGGGCACCTCGTCGAGCGCCGCGTCAAGATTGGCGCGCAGGCGGCCCAGCGCCGCGTCGCCGAACTCTTCTACTTCGTCGAGCCGGAGGAAGTTCAGGTCGAACAGGTACTGCTCGCTGTTGAGCAGCCGGTAGCGGGACACGAACAGCCACAGACACCAGAGTCCGAGCACGATGCAGGTCTCCTGCTCCCAGTCCTTGACGACGATCGCGAAGGACCGGCCGGGCACGGTCCCGGCTTCGGCCGCGGCCCGCAGCACTTCCGCCGCGGCCGGGTCGATGACCAGCACGTACAGCAGATGCACGCCGGCGAAACAGACCAGCAGGCCCAGCGCGTCCACAACGAGGGGGTGCGTCGCCGAGAGCCGTCGTGCCAGGGAGGGGCGCTGCGCGGGAGTCTCGGTGGAGGCCATGATTCAGATGTCCTGAGGCAGCGGAATGTTCGCGTCGGGGGCCAAGGGCGGCGTCTTCAGGCGTTCAAGCGGTCGCTGACCGGGAGCGGGCGCTAGCTGACCCGGGCCGCGAGGAACGGTACTCGCCCGGCCTTCGGATGGAGCTTCCAACGCAGCACGGCTCTCGACCGCCGCTTGCGCTGGATCGGCCGAGGTGTTGTCCTTCTCGCTCGCCGCGGCGCCCAGCCCGAAGGCGGCCAGACACGCGACAATCGCCATGCGCCGGCGCATCAGTGAATCCAGCGCGCGACCCGGAAGCCCACCAGCACGCTCCGGTGAGCAACGAAGTCGCGGTGACTCGGCAGGAGCAAGGCAAGCGCCCCCGAGGTGTGGTTGCCTCCCTTGACGACGTGATCCGTGCCCGAGGGCGGCCCGAGCGGATCCCTCCACCCGTCCGGCGCCATGACACCGGCGCGGTAGTAGTCGTTGACCCACTCGGACAGGTTGCCGGTGAGGTCGTGGATGCCGTTGAAGTTGGGCGGATAGGAACCGACCGGGGCAAGCCCGGCGTGGTTGTCCACGTGTTCCGCCAGGAAACGCCCGCCCCCGCTGCGGGTTTCGCGCCCCGCCACGTTCGCGAACGCGCGCGGAATCTGCGGCGCGGCGCCCCACGGATAACGATGATCGCGCGTTCGGCGCGAGGCGACATCGTACCGCGCCGCCGCTTCCCATTCGACCTCCGTGGGGAGCCGAAATCCCAACGACGCGGGGTCGAGCCGCGGGAACGCCCGGTCGAGTTCGTACGCCGGCGGGAGGCCGGACGCGGCGCTCAACCAATTGCAGAACCGCGCCGCGTCCGTCCAAGTGACGGATGCGGCGGGATGGTCCGCCGGAACCCCGGGAGCGAAGCCGGGCTCGAAGTCTCGGAAGATACCCGCCGTGGTCTCGTGGATGGCGAAGTAGAATGGCCTCGACAGTTCCAGGTCCCGGGCTCCGCCATCCGGTCCCCCGGTGCGGAGCCTTAGCGGTGGGAACTTCCGCAGGCGGATGCCGCTGGGTACCGTCATCTCGGACGCCGCTTCCCGGTAGGCGAGTTCGTTCGGGTGCAACAACATGAACGCGTACCGGCGCGCCTGACCCTCGCCCCCCCGGACGACGATGGGCCCCGCAGCGCGGCCCGGTGCGGTCGCCGTGATCGTATCCCCCTCGACCACGTCGATCACGAGCGGAGTGCTGCCGCGCGCCGCGCCGTTGACGGCGACCGTCGCCGGCACGTTCGCGGAGACCTCGGCGCGATACATCTCACGAGACAAGGTAAAGGTGCGTTCGATGCGCGCGTTGGGGAGCGGTCGCAGGGCCTCACCCGCCGTCGCGAAACCGGTCTTGCGCACAGACACCCGCTGTTCGTCTCCAGCGGCCAGTTGAATCGACAGGGGCGTGTCCCCCCGGTACTCGCCGTTGACCAGCACGGCGGCGCCAGACGGCTCGGAATCGATGGACACCGACGCCGGCAGGGGTCGCAACGTGACCGTGCCGAGCTCCAACGCCCCTGCACCGGCCTTGACTTCGATACGCCGGCCTTCGGCGACGTGGTCGTCGGCTTCGAGGACGATCTCGCGGACGCCCATGCGGACCGGTCCCCGGTAGGCACCCGTTCCAACGGGAACGCCATCAATCAGGATGCGCGCAAAGGCCGGTCGGGCGGCGATGACGAGTTCGGACGTGGGGACCGGCGGGGCGTCGCGGGGTGTGAACGAAAACGACTGCTCGGCTCCTCGGCCCATGACGTCGATGTCGGCTTCGAGACGCGCGATACGCGGTCCTTCGATGGCGACCGCATGTGTTCCCGGTGACAGTTCGATGCGCAACGGGGACTCGGCGCCCATGATACGGTCATCGACCCGGACGAGGAACGCCCGTTCAGAGTCGACCATGATCGAGATCTGGCCGGGCAGCGGATCGAGCCGCACCGCGACCCGACGCTCCGGATTCTCCCTCGACACCTCCACGCTCCGCCCCGCGAAGCCGGGTGCCGAGACCGTTACCACCCCCGCCTCGGAGTAGAGGAGGACTCGACGTCCCATGGCGACCAAGATGCCACCTTCGTGTTGCAACGTCGCGTCGGCGTCATCCGGCGCCACCCTGACCTCGATAACGTGGGTGGCGAGCAGCGCGCCCACCACAAGCAGGCCGACCCCGGCCACGGCCCCGAGGCTCGCCGCCAAACGTCGGCGACGGCGCAGGATGTAGCCGCGAAGGCTCGGTCCTTCAGAATCGCTCATCGCAGGCCACTTCGACGAACAAGGCTGCGCTGCCGGGCGACACCACTACGTCCACGTTCTTCTCTCGAAAACCCTTCCGCCGGCCAACGACCGTGTAGCGGCCCGGGAACACGCGCAGTTCCCGATCCGTGAATCGACCCAGAGCGCGGCCGGGTCGGATCAGCACATCCGTCCTGTTGTCGGAGCGGATTGTCAGCGGCACGGGTTGCGTCCAAAGGTCGAACTGCTCCCGAAGCCGGAGGGCCTTCTCGTGGATGCGCTGCCCCACCCACGCCGGATCTGCCGCGTCCCCCAGCAGTGCGCGAGTCTCCTCGCGTAGCGACGGAGACGCGGCGCGGCGCGGATCCTCGAGCGCAGCGTCCACGCGCGTCTCCATGGCGGCCAAGCGCGCGAGCCGAGGCTGGTGCTCCGCGATCTGGGGAGCGTCGGGGGCCAGCGTCGCCAGCTTCGACAGCGTGTCCAAGGCACCCGTCCAATCCTCCCGATCCAGGTCCGCCAGAAAGGACTTCCGCAAGCGGGCGAGGTCGGCGGCGGTCTTGCGTCGGGAGGCCTGCGCCAATCCTTCGGCCGCAGCGGTCGACCCCGCGTCCACCGCCAGCGCCTCCCGAAACGCACTCTCCGCGCCGGACCAGTCACCGCGATCAAGGGCCGCGTGGCCGGCGGTCACGCGACCGGCAACGCGCTCGCGCCGTTCGTGCTCGCGCAGAGCCTGCCTGGCATCCGCCAGGGCGGTGAACGGCAAGCCTGCGGGCAGGCCGGACAGCAACGCTCGAGCGCCCGCCGCGTCCCCGGCCCGCAACAGGCGCATCGCCTCTGCCGCCGCCCGCACCACCTCGCTGCCAGTTCGCGCGCGATCCGCCCCGCCGCGGGCGGCTTCGGATGCCGGCCGCCAGACGAGCAGGCGGTCGAACTTGGCCCCGGCCTCTCCGAACTCCTCGTTCGCCAGGTGCGCGTTGGCTTCGTCCAGCGTCGTACGCAAGAGGTCTTCGAAGTCCTTGCGGAGGTCCTGGAGCCGCGCCAACGCGGGCACGAACTTCGCCGCCGCGTCGCCGAAGTACTCGTCCCGGTAAAGTTCCATGCCTTCGTCGTACAGCGCGCTGGCGTCCGCCTGGTCCCTCGGGTTCCAAGGCGGTTGGTCGACAGTGGCCAGCATCGCGAGCAACGCCTCCACCTGAGCGCGGGCATCCAACGCCTCCGCCCGCTCGATACAGAGGGGACTCTCCGCCCAGGCACCCTCGCAGCCGATGGCGTCGTCCGGTCCCGCAACGGCCAGTAGCGACACGCACGCAATCGCGGCGAAACACGTCCCAAACATACGCCGGTCCCACGGACCACGCGGAACGATCCCGGCCAGGGCGTAGGTCACGACCATATGCCGGTCCGGGAGCTACTCAACCAGCATCTACAAGCTGCACGGCCTCGATGTCGACGGCCGTGTTCGCGTAGATCTCGGCAAGAAGCCCGCGCCACTGCGTGAACTGCTCCTGCGCGGTGCCGGTGAGCGTGACGGTCTTCTCCGCCGTCTCGACGACCAGCGGCTTGAGCGCACCCTGTACGGACGCGCCGATCTCATTGAACTCCGCGAGGAGGGCCTTCGCTTTGCGCGACTCCTGGATGCTGTTCGCGATGGCGACGGCGCTCGCAGCGGCGAGGCCGACCGCAGCCTCCGTATTGTCCTCGTCCGTCGCCGCCGCCGCTGCCCCCACGCCGGCGATGACCCCGGCGACCCGCGACCACGTCGCCTCCCGACGCGCAAGCCGCGCCGCCCGGGCGAGCGGGAACACGTCCGTCTGCCAGCCGGCGTACGCCGTTTGCATCCCCAGCGCGAGTTCCGCGTAGCGTTCCGTGAGCAGGTTGCCGAAGCTCTCGTCGCGTGCCCGGATGGCCCTGACCCGCGACCAGTCGTCACCGCCCAGCGCCGGGAGATAGGCGAGCCGGAGACGCCCGCGCCGCTCCTCCACGGCGTCCCCATAGACGTCCGGAGCGAAGTACCCCGCGAACACGATCGAACGCATCGCCGCAGCCGTCTCCAAATCGCTCAACCTGGGCGAGCGCCCCTTCGCCACCAAGTCCTCGTTCTTCGACACTTGCCCATCGTGTTTCGCCCGCAACTCGTCAAGCTTGGCTTCCACGCGAGCCGCGATGTCGTCGTACACCGTCTGGAACGGATCGGTCGCCATGGCGTCGTGCGTGTCATGCCAACCCTCCCACAAGCGATGCTTCGCCCTTTGCCAGCAATTCCCCGACTTCCGGCACCGACCCGGAATCCAGGTCCGCTGGGTCGCGTCCATGAGGGCGTAGCGGATTTCAAGGTCTTCCGCGTTCGACTGCTCGATCCGACCGAGCAGATAGAAGTCCGCGCTGGTCGCGGCGTCCGGCGAAACGACCACGTCCGCGAACGTGCCTCGCGCATCAATGGCCCGCTTGAGCTTGATGGCGATGCGGACGGCTTCCGCCTTGCGCAGTTCAGGCCAGATCCCGCGGTCGTATTGCTCCTTTTCGGTTGCTGGGATCCGCGGGTCGAGGACCGGGATCGCCAGCCGCAGGCGCGGCGCGCCAACGACCGACTCCTCCGTCTCTTCCGCCTGCTCGAAGGCGTCCTCGGGCGCGGCACGCGGGCCGAGTTCGATCGCGAGGGCGGAAGGCGGTCCCAAGCAGGCCAGGACGAACACCGTCACGAGGCTTACAATCCGATACACCTGTTGCATCCACGGTCTCCTTCTCGTCCAGAGGCCGAGCGCGCGCCGGGCGCACGCCACGCGGAGGCCTCCGCCGCCGCGTCAGCGGCTCTTCATGTACTCCTCGTATTGTTCCAGAAGTGCGCGCTTGCGCTCGGGGTCGGTTTCCTCCTCGGCGGCTTCCCGAATCATGCGGGCAACATCGTCCTCGCGGCCGGGCCTGTCCGCCCTGTCTTCGTGGGGAGCGCCGTCCTCACGCCCGCCCGGCGGGCTAGCGGACCGTTGCCGCGCCCCTTGAGCGGAGCCATCGGAATCACCGGGGCGGCCCGTCATGTCAGCTTCGGCGGCCCCCTGGCCATCGCCTTCCTCGGAGGCGGCCCCATCGCCGGTTGCACCAATGTCGCCGGCCGCCTCGGCATCCGCAGCGAAAGCACGCTCCAACTTCATTTGCTCCGAGCCAGCGCCGGGCGCCGCGGCGCCACCGCTCTGGCTTCCCCCGGCCCCGTTCCCCGGGCCACCTTGGAACGCGTCGGCCCCTGGCGCGCCGTCCGCAATGTCCAACCCACTCTCCACCGTCCACTCGTCGAACTGGCGTAGCTTGACGGCGAGTTCGTCGGTGAGGGTGGACTCCACCTCCTCCGGCGTGCCCCGACGGTCCTCGGGCTTGCTGCTCGTGACCTCGAACTCGTCGGTCGCGGCGAGCACATGCCCCCCGATGCACGCCGCCACCAGAAGGCAGGCGGCGCGTCTCTTGGCGCCGGCGCGACGGCCCCCAAGCCCCACGAACACGTCAATCCCCCATCCGGCGCAGATGGACCTCGATCCGCAGGAGCACGACCACGAGCACCAACGAGAAGACCGTTCCGGCCCCGACGGCGCCAAGGAGCAGCGCACTCCTGAAGGACTCGGCAGTTTCGGTGGCCCGCACGCGGTTGGCCGTTTCCGCTTGCTCGACGGCCGCCACCATGCGTTCCCGGAACGCGTCGCGATAGGCGGTGATCGCGTCCCGCAAAGTATCGGTCCGGTCGGGGACTGACGCGATGCGGTTGATCAGCGCGTCCTCGCCAACTTGACGGGATACGCCGACAAGGGCGTCGAGGAAGCGGGGTTGCCACTCCGCCGGGATGCCCGAGCGTTCCGTCACCCACGACTCTAGGGCGCGGCGCGGATAGGCGTCCGTGAACGCTGTCTCCTGGCCTGCGTTGCGGCGGAACTGCGCATTCAAGTTGTCCGCGACCTCGACGATCTTCGGATCGACCGGCCGCGGGCCGGAACGTTCCATGACCTCGCCTTCTCCCGCCGGGTCCACTTCCGGTCGTAGTGGGAGTACCGTGCCGCGCACATCGTCCCAATGTGGTGTTTCGAAGTAGCCCGCAGCGGAAGATGGTCCAGCGCCACCGAGCACGACGGCGGCCCAACCGGCGGCGAACACGACCGCCACGCCTCCGATGGCCACGGCGACCACAATCATCCACCGCACGAAGTCCAGGTAGCCGCGTTCGACGCCGCTCAAAATGTCCAATGGTTTCTCCATGTCGGGGCATTCTGCGACAAGGGCATGGGCCTCGCAACGCGGTCAACGCGTTTTCGTTGACCCCCGTTCAGCGTCCCTTTAGTTTGATGCGGAGAGCACACCGGAGATCGTGATCGCCGGCTTGGCGTCGCCAAGGAGGGCAACTTGACGACTTGTCTCAGTGGTGACGGTGGAAGTACGGACGTACTCGAGCGTATGGGACGCGATCGCGGACTCGCCCGAGGAGGGCAGCAACCTGAAGCTGCGCGCCCAACTCATGGATGCAATCGAAGCCTACATTCTCCGGGAGGGCATCACGCAACGGGTGGCCGCTGAGAGCTTGGGCATACCTCGGTCACGGGTAAGCGAACTCGTGAACGGTCGGATCAGCAAGTTCATGATCGACGAGTTGATGAAGATGGCAGCGAGGGCCGGGCTCGCTGGCAGCTTTTGACCGCGCGACAGGTCAGCCCGCCCCAATCACCTCTTCCTGATCCTTCGGCACGTAGAAATACGACCCCGGCATGAAGTCGTAGCCGAGGTCGCCGAGCAAGCGGCGCTGGCGTGGTGTGCAGCGCTGCGCGACGTCCGGGATCGTGTGGTAGTCGTAGCAGCGCACCCAGAGTTGGCAGTAGTTGTAGAGGAGACACCGCCGGCCGCGTCCCGACAGGTTGCGGCTCGGTCCGTGCCACAGCGCGTGCGGGAAGAGGTACACGTCGCCGGCCCTGCCCATGAGCTGCGCGGCGCCGGGCGAGTACGGGGTGATGGTGCGCTCGCCCGGCAACGGGATCGACCGCATGTGGCTGCCGGGGAACACGGTGAGGTTGCCGCTGTCCGGCTCGGTCACGTCCGTGAGCAGGTACATCGCCTTCATGGCGATCGGCGGGCTCGACTCCGACACGCGGATCGTGCGGAGCGACTCCCCGCCGTCAGTGTGCGTGTAGCAGTGCGAGTCCTCGCCGGAGTGGCGGACGATCGCCTGGGTCATGCTGAGCAGGAGGTTCGGACCCATGATGTCGACGATGTAGTCGAACACCGGCGCCCGGTCGATGAGGTCGATGAAGCCCCGGTGATACGTCAGGAGTTCCCGCCGGTCCATGAAGCCGTCGGGATCGAGGTTCGGCGTGTGGTCCATCCAGCTGTAGTGGCCGATAGGCAGGTCCGGCCGGCGGTCCGGCTCGTAGCCGGGCAGCTTCCGGAAGCGGTCCATCTGGTCGCAGTAGAAGTTGACTTCGTCGGCGTCGAACACCTGCTCGAGGTGCAGGTAGCCGTCCACTTGCCACTGCCTGCGCTGCTCGGGACTCAGGGTCTGCATGGGCCTTCCTCCTTTCGAGTACCCGGGCGAGCTCAGCGAGCGCCGTACGGCGGGTCGATGCGTCGGAGTCGTTCAAGGTAGGCCAGGTGGGAGGCGAGGTCGCCGTCCCCGGAATCGGACCCGCGCGCGTCTCGAAGGCCCCCGAGACGATCCTCCATGTCCTCGAGACGCTCGAACACCTCCTCCAGGGACCCCGGCGGCTTCGCCAACTCCAGCCGCTCGTTTGCGACGGCCACGCGCCGGAAGTAGTCGCGATCTCTGGCGGAAGCCCGATGCATGATGGGAGTCTAAGGGCTTGCGCCGCCGAACGGAACGGCGCTCACGCTCCCCGGCGCAGGTCCGTTGACCGCCCCTCCCGCAGCCGCTAGCTTGTCGCGCCCCCACACGGAGCCGTCCTCCATGTCCCCGACCGCAAGGTCCGTCGCGCCGTCCCCGGTGCATGCCGCGCTGATTGCGGCCTGGGCGCTTGCCGCTCCCGTTGCCCTCGACGCCGACGAGCGCGACCACGGACACGTGCACGTCGACGAGGAGATCGTCGTCTACGGACGGGCGCAGCCGCAGATCGGCACGGCCGCCACGGCGTCCGAAGGCATGGTCGGCCACGCGGACTACCATCTCTCGCCCGTGCTCCGGGCCGGCGAACTCGCGGAAGCCGTGCCGGGCATGGTGGCCACGCAGCACTCCGGCACGGGCAAGGCCAACCAGTACTTCCTGCGCGGCTTCAACCTCGACCACGGCACGGACTTCTCCGCGCACCTCGACAACGTGCCCGTCAACATGCGCACCCACGGCCACGGCCAGGGATACCTCGACCTCAACTTCCTCATTCCCGAGATGGTCGAGACCGCCGTGTACCGCAAGGGCGTCTACCACGCCGAGAAGGGGGATTTCTCGTCCGCCGGGAGCGTCGACTTCGCGTACCGCACCGAGTTGCCGGAGCCGCTCCTGCAGGTCGCGCTGGGCGAACACGGCTACGCGCGCGGCATGAGCGCTGGCAGCGCGCCTCTCGGGAACGGCGTGCTCACCGGCGCCGTCGACGCCACCCGGTACGACGGTCCCTGGCGGCTGGACGAGAGCCTCGAACAGTACAAGTTCCACCTCGGCTACGGCCGCGCCCTCGGATCCGTCGAAGTGCGGGCCGCGGTCCACGGCTACGACGGCCAGTGGAACGCCACCGACCAGATCCCCCGCCGGGCGGTCCGCGCCGGGCTCCTCGACCGGACCGGGTTCGTCGATCCGGACCTCGGCGGCGAGACCCGGCGCTTCGCCGCCACGGCGCAGGCCGACGCCGGGTCATGGCGCATCGGCGCCTATTGGCTCGACTACGACCTGACCCTGTTCTCCAACTTCACCTATCTGCTCGACGACCCCGCGCGGGGCGACGAGTTCGAGCAGCGCGACGACCGCACGGTGCGCGGCCTGTGGCTGCACGGCGACACGAGCGCGTGGATCGGCGAACTCCCCTTCTCCTTCCGGTGGGGCGTCGACGCGCGCCTCGACGACATCGGCGAAGTGGGGCTCTACGGCACCGACGCGCGTGTGCGCACCCACGTCCGCCGCCGCGACCGGGTGGAAGAAGCGTCCGTCGGCGCGTACGGCGAACTCGAACTGGGGCTCGGAGAACGCCTCCGGGGCGTCATGGGCCTGCGCGCGGACTACTACGACTGGGACGTCTCGGCCATGCGCGCCGACGACGACACCGCGGGCGACGACCGCCTCGCGAGCCCCAAGGTCAGCATCGCCTACGAAGTCGCCGACGGGCTCGAGGCCTACCTGAGCTGGGGCCGCGGGTTCCACTCCAACGATGTGCGGGTATTGCGCGACCCCGGGGACCCGGCGGCCGCGGGCACGAGCGTCCCCGACGTGCTCGCGGCGTCGGAGGGCGCCGAGATCGGACTACGCTTCGAGCCCCACCCGCACTTCAACGCGACGCTCGTCGGCTTCTGGCTGGAACTCGATTCCGAACTCGTCTACGTGGGCGACGCCGGCGTGACCGAACCCAGCGACGCATCCGTCCGCAAGGGTCTCGAACTCACCGCACTCTGGCAGCCTCGGGACTGGCTGACGCTCAATGCCGCATACACCGTGAGCGATGGGCAACTGGACGGCGGCGCGGAGATTCCGGGAGCCGTGGAACGAACTGTCCACGCCGGCGCGACCGCGCTGCTCGGCGCCGGATTGCGCGCCAGCCTGAACGCGCGCCATCTCGGGGAGGCGCCGCTGGCGGAGGACGGTTCGGTGCGTTCGGACGCCTCGTGGCTCGTACACGCCGGCGCGGCCTGGCGCTACCGACGGGCCGAGTTCGGGCTCGACATGTTCAACGTCCTCGATTCGCGGGACGACGACATCGCTTACTACTACGCTTCCCGCCTGGCGGGGGAGCCGGCGGAAGGCGTCCTCGACACGCACTTCCATCCGCTCGAACCACGGACGATGCGGGCGCGGTTCGTGCTGCGCTTCTGACGTACCGGTCTCAGGTCACGCTACAGGCCCGCGGACGGCGGACCAGCGCAGCCGCCGTTCCGCCGGCGACGCGTCGCCCCGCCGCGGCAACGCGATGACCGCCCCACCCGGCATGACCTCCTCGCCGCGCTGGTTGCGCGACCAGGTCCGCACGCGCACGCAGGCCTCGCCGTCGTCCGAGGCGAACTTCTCCACGACCTCGCCGCCCATGCGGATCACGTCGCCGTGGAACACGAAGCGCCGGTACTGGGCGTTCGCTTCCCGGATCCACGCGTGGTCGCCCATCCAGTGGGTGAGCTGGTGGATGTGCCAGCACTGCCGCTGGAAGCCGACGTCGTACTGCAGGGCGACGCCCATGGCGTTCGCGGCCGCCTGGTTGTAGTGCACCGCGTAGATCGGCTCCAGCGCCATCGTCGCCGGATCGCGGAACGCCCACGCCGGGTGTTTCCGGTATTGCCGCAGCGACACGCCGTTCGCCGCCACGCGCGGGATCGGCGGTCCCCCGGCCGCGACGTAGGCGACCTCGTCGGTCATGCCGATGGGTCCCTTGACGATCGGATCGAGCGGGTCGCCGACCTCTACATCCTCCCACCAGCGGGGCTCGGCGCCGCGCGACTCCTCCGCGAGCACTTCCGCCTCGATGGCCTCGACCTCGTCCTCCGTCCAACGGTGGGGAATCTCCGTACCGGCCCCCTGTCCCGCACCGCCGGAGCCCCCGGCCTTCTGGCGCATGAAGTTCATGACGTGCCAGCGGATCTCCGCCACGAGCTCGCCGCGCTGGTTGCGGTACCGGTTGCGGAAGCGGTCGACGACCATCGTCTCGGCGAAGGAACTCGACCGCGGTCCGTCGAATCCCTCGTAGAGACACGACGCCCGTATCGTGTCCCCGACATACACGGGCAGGTGGAAGGTCAGTTCGCTGCTCGAGTGGAACGACCCGAGCCCCGGCCAGCCGAACTGCAGCCCCGAAAAGCAGCCCATGACGAACGACGGCGGCGCCACGGGCGCCGCGTAGACGCTCGACGCCGCACGGTCCGCGTCGCGCCAGAGCGGATTCGGATCGCCGATCGCGTCCGCGAAACGCTCCACCGCGAGCCGCGTCGCGACGTCGTTGTTCACCGAGTGGTCGATGCGCAGCTCCGTGCCCGCGAGGCCGCGCATCCGCTCGAGCATCGCCGCGTCCAGTTCGGCCTGCGCCATCCGCGCCCGTGGTTGCCGTGCTTCGTCTTTCATGTGGTTTTCCGGGAACACTGTCGGTGTGAGATGTCGTTTCGTGCCGATGATAGCCAGTCGAGCCCGCTTTCGCGTTGACAAGCGCATCCGCCAATGCGCAAATCCGACTCCGGCCACCTGGCCGGGCCACCGCCCGGCCGGGGGAGCGGCATCGTGAAGAACCCGAAGTGCGGATCGGACAAGGCTCGATGGCAAAAGCCTGGAGCGTGATCCGCGTGTGACCTGCATGGTCGAGGCGGGCACCGAGTATGTCCAGTTGCGTGGCGTGGTGATCCAGGGTACCGCCGAGCCGGTCGATTCACGCGATGAAGTGGCTCGCATCAGCACACCCGGGCCCGGGTCGTGTATCGCGTCCAATGGCGTTTACTGAGCCAAGGCGCCCAATGCGTGCAAGCACCGCAGCAGAGCGGCCGAGAAGCGAATGGCGATCGGGGTGGACGCTGGTCCTGGCCGCCGCAGTCGGGCTCGGGGCGGGAACGATCCACTATCACTCGCTCGGCGTGATGATCGTGCCCCTCGAGCAGGCCATGGGATGGCCCCGGCGCGACATCAGCGCGGGCTTGCTGATCACCAGCATCGCGACGATTTTCTTCGTCTTTGCCGCAGGCGCGATAGCGGATCGCATAGGCGCGCGCCGCGTTGGCGTGGCCGGCCTGGTCTCCTACGCCATCGCGCTGGTCGTGATAGGTCTGTCGGGCCCCGGGCTCGGGAGCTGGTACCTCGCGTGGGGTTTCCTGGCGGTGGTGCACGGCATGGCATCCGGCGTGATCTGGTCTCTCGCCATCGTCAGCCGGTTTTCCCGGCACCGCGGCCTGGCCCTGGCGCTCACGTTGAGTGGGTCGGGGATCTGCGTTGCGTTGGTGCCTCCGTTCGCGCTCCTGCTGATTGAAATCTGGGGGTGGCGAGCAGCGTACTTCGGGCTGGGGGCCGTGATCATCCTGGTGGCGTTGCCGCTGGTGCTCGCGTTCTTCAGGGACGCCCACGATCTGGCCAGATCGGCGTCAGGCCGAGCAACCGTAAGGGACTTCTCCGAGGATGCACGCGCAAACAAGACCGGATTGAGCTGGCGGGCGGCACTGGCCGGGCGCCATGTCTGGCAGCTTGCCGCCAGCTTCTTCCTGATCGCGATTGCCGTGTCGACGCTCCTGGTGCACCGATGTTGAGGGACACGGGGATGACAGGGAGGACCGCCGCGTTCGTGGCCTCTGTCGTGGGACCGTCTCTGATCGTCGGGCGACTGGTGACGGGTGCCCTGCTGGATCGGCTCAGGACGCCGCTCGTGGCGGGCACCGTCGCCGTGTTTCCGGCCGTCTGTTGCCTGATGATGCTCTGCTTCGACGGTTCGGTCGTCGTTGCCGTCCTGATCGCGATACTCCTTGGGGTAGCCACCGGAGCGGAAGGCGACGTGCTGGCTTTCATCGTGGCCAGGTACCTGGGCGCCAAGAACTACGGCGCCCTGTTCGGGATAGTCGGGGGCATCTTCGGGCTTGGTATGGGATTGGCGCCGGTCCTTGCGGGCATGTCGTACGACGAGCTGGGTTCGTACTCGCTGCTGTTGCAGATCAACGTGGTTTGCTCCCTGCTTGGTGCGGGGATGCTGTACACGCTCGGTCGAGCGCCCGACTACGGTTGATTCCCCTGTCCCCACCAGATCACCCTTCGCGCCGAATCTCCAACACACTCCCCTCCGCATCCCCCGCGACGTAGACCACGCCGTCCGGCGCGACCGCGAGGCCCGCGAAGGTCGTGAGCGGTCCGGGCATGAGCTCCGGGATGCCTGGCAACGAGCCCTCGGGCGTTCCGGGCGGGAACCCCACGGGCAGGTCGCGTGCGACGATCGACTGCCTCCTGCTCGAGAGGGATACGACGATCAGCTCCTTCCGCAACGCGTCGACGACGAAGAGATCGTCGTCGTGCAAGGCAAGGCCCTGGGGGCTGCCGAGGCCATCCAATACCGTGGTAGTGCCCGCGCTGATGTGCAGGACACGCCCGCCGTCACGGTCGCTTACGAAACACGAGCCGTCCGGGGCAGCGGCGACGCCGGCGGGCCGTCCAAGTCCGGTCGCCCTCGTCGATACCTCGCCACCCTGCCCGATCCGAAGCAGACGACCGGTCCCGCCCTCCGCGACGAGCAGCCGGCCGTCGGGAGCCACGGCGACGCCATAGAGTTCCGCCAACCCCTCGGCAACGACGGTGGTCTCCCCCGACTCGAGGTCGCAGGACACGACGTTCCCCGGCGACACGGTGACATAGGCGAGGGAAGCGGAGGCGGCGGCGACGCCGCGCGGGAAGCCCGGAAAACCCGGCCTCGCGAAGTGCAGCGGATGGTCGAACTCCCCATCGGGCGAAATCGAGACGAGACTGAATACGTCGGCGACAAGGACACGATCTCCGCCAGCGGATATCCCGAACGGACCCACGAGCCCCGGCCCCAGTATCCGGCGCTCGCTTCCATCGCCCGAGATCTCCGAAACGCCCCCGTCGACGAAGTTCGACAGGAAGAGTCGCCCGTCGCCGTCGAACTCGAGGTTGTCGATACCGGGCCGGACCCTTGCCAGCGTTGTCTTCGCACCCGTTTGAACGTCGACGCGCGTGACCTCGCCGCTGTCCGCCTCCGTCGTCACGAGACGACCCTTGCCGTCGAACTTCACGGCGGTCGGCCTCGCCAGCCCGTCAAGGAATCGCTCCGGCGGTCCACCTGCCGGGTCACAGCGCCAGACTTCTCCGAGGGCGACCTGGGGGAAGTAGAGCTTCTCGTCCGGTCCGGCCATGAACGCGTTCGGCAGTTGCAGATTTTCGGCGACGACGCGTGGCGCGCGCCCGTCCCGAAAGAGCTCGAGCAGGCGCCCGCCCGGGCGGCACTCATCGACGAACAGCCGATCCTGGTAGACGGCGATGCCGTTCGCCGAAGGCACGTCGCCCGCGAACACCCGAACACGCCCGTCGGGAGTACGCGCGCTGACGCGTCCGACGAACGGTTCGGTGATGTACATCGTCCCGCTCGCGTCGAATGCGAGGTCGTCCGGTGAACGAATCTCCTCCCCCGCCGACGGGACCACCTCCACCGCACCGGTCTCCACGTCGAGCGTGCTCACCTGGCCACCGTACGCCTGCGCGACGTGGAGGCGCCCGTCCGGCCCGAAACGCATGCCGTTCGCGCCGCAGAGCGGACTTGGCCCGCAGACCCGCGAGAGCTTCCAGCCCTCGGCCAGACGTGGAACCGCTTCTGTTTCGTCGCGGGAGAGCATGGTTTCCACCCCTCCGGTCCCACACTCCAGATTTGGAATCATGCAAAGTAGACGGTATCCCTGCGGCAAGCAACGGGAAGGAAGCGCATATAGCCAATTTTCGCGTTGACAAACGCGCCCGCCAGTGCGCAAATTCGACCCCAAGCACCTGACCGGGTGGACGATCCAACCAGGGGAGAGGATGGTGAGGAACCGACACACCAGCAGATGGCCCGTCCTGGCAGGAATTCTGGTCCTGTTGGGCGCGGTGGGCCCCGCCACGGCCGAGGAAGACGAAGAGTCCACCGGCATGATCGAGGAGATCCTCGTGACCGCCGAGCGGCGCGCGCAGAACCTGCAGGAGACGCCCATCGCGATCACCGCGCTGTCCGCGGACACGATCGAGCAAACAGGCATGGACCAGATGGAGGAACTGCAGTTCGTCGTGCCGTCGCTGACGTACGGCATGCAGTCCACCTACTCGCTCGTCGCCATCCGCGGCGTTGGCTCGGACGTGGTCACCACTGCCGAGCCGTCCATCGCGACCTACGAGGACGGCGTGTACACGGGGCTCTCCTTCACCCACAACGTCCCGGGCTTCGACCTCGAACGCATCGAGGTGCTGCGCGGACCGCAGGGGACGCTGTACGGACGCAACGCCGTGGGCGGCGTGGTGAACTTCATCAGCAAGCCGCCGAGCTTCGAGCCGGAGGCCAATGTCGTCGCCACGCTCGGCGACCTAGACACCCGGGGGATCGACCTCGGGGCCACGGGGGCATTGCTCTCCGATGTCGTCGCCGGCCGCATCAGCGTGCGCCGTCACGAGCTGGGCGACTACCGCGACAACCTGGTTCCGGGCGTGCCGGACTTCGGCGGGTCGGAACAGGACGTGGTGCGCGGCTCGCTCCTGATCGACGCCAGCGAGGACCTGACGATAACGCTGCGCGGCGGCTACTCCTCGCACTACACGACCAACGCCTACCAGCTCGTGTCGTCCTTCCCCATCCCGCCGTTCGCGATCGATACGGGCGAACCGCTCACCTCTGCGGACCCCTTCGGCCTGACGACCCTGGTGGACGGCCCCTACGGCCCGCTGCCGCTCGGCATCTTCTCCGCGCCCGCGCAGTTCTTCCGCGACAACCCCGGGCTGCTCTCCCCGGCGGACATCGACAAGCTGGGCGGCGGCAGCATCGCCGACTACTACGGCCTCGTTTCCCGGCCGGGCCCCGTGCCGCCCGACCCCACCAAGAGCCTCAAGGCCTCCTCCGCCATCCCCACCTTCTGGGACGTCGACCAGACCAGTCTCTCCGCCACCGTCGAGTGGGACCTCGGCGGCGCCGTCCTGCGGTCGATCACCGGCTGGCGGGACAGCGAGATGTTCTTCCAGCAGGACAGCACCGGCGCATCGACCGCGGCCGTGGTATTCGACCCGGGCGGTCATGAGACGGAACAGGTCTCGCAGGAGTTCAACCTGCTCGGCACCGCGATGGACGACCGCCTCGACTGGCTGGTCGGTTTCTACTACGCGCAGGAGGACGGCCTGTTCCACTCGACGGTATGGCTGCCGACGGTCAACGACGCGACGCTCGCGGGTATCGCCACCGGCAACACCGCGTACGATCCCTCCGACCCGAACAGCTACCCGTTCCAGCTCATCCCGCCGGAGGCGTTCCCGCACTCGCTGTTTTCGCTCCGCCTCGGGCCGGGGGACGAGCTCAAGACCCTGCTCCGGGAAGGGGACAACTATCCTCCCGGCACCGGGCGCTGGAACGCGGGAGACATCCCCGAGCAGGCCTTCCTGGGATTCCTGATCGAGACGGACAGCACCTCGCGGGCGCTGTTCACCCAACTGACGTATCACATGACCGAACGCGCCAGGGTGACCGGGGGCCTGCGCTACACCGAAGACGACAAGGATGCGATACGCAGCTACCACTTCAACCTGCTCGGGACGCTGCTGCAGCTCGGCGGCGTGCCCACGCAGTTCTGGCTCAACCCGGACGGCACGCCACTCCTGTGCGACAACGAGCCCCAGGAAGCGTCCTGGGACGCCTGGACCGGCACCATCGGCCTCCACTACGACCTGAACGAGGACACGATGCTCTACGTGAAGTACTCCGAAGGGTACAAGGGCGGCTCGTTCAACGTGGGCGAGTGCGGCGTCGGCGCGTACGACCCCGAGTACCTCGACGCCTTCGAGGGGGGCATCAAGTCGACCTTCCTGGATGGCCAGGTGCGTACCAATCTCGCGTTCTACTCGTACGACTTCCAGGACATCCAGTTCACGCTCTACGTGCCGAACCAGTCCTTCATCCGCAACGCCGGCCAGGCGGAGACCTGGGGCGTCGAACTCGAGTACACGATCAGCCCCGCGGCCATGCCGGGCTTCAGCCTGCAGGGCCACCTCTCCTACCAGGACTCGGAGTACACCGAGGGCGTGTTCCGCGACCCGGCGGGGATCATCGCGGCCGGCGCGGACGTCTCCGGCAACCCGCTGATGCGGGCGCCCGACGTGACGTTCAGCACCGCCGCCGAGTACGCGTTCCGGGCCGGCACCGGCGACGTGATCCTGCGCCTCGAAGCCTCGTACAAGGACGACTACAACAACGACATCTTCGCGGGCACGGCGCCGCTGGCGGCCGCGGCGACGCAGCCGTCGTACTGGATGGCCAACGTACGCGCCATCTGGCAGCCGAACCAGCGCTACGAGTTCCAGGCGTTTGTCCACAACGTCGGGGACGAGCTCTACTCGGTGAACCGCGTCATCTTCGCCACCCCCGCGGCGCTCGAGAACGTCGGCGGGCAGTTCACGACGCCCAGGACCTACGGCATCCGGGTCCGGGCGCACTTCGGATCATAGGGAGGATCCACTCATGTACGACGTCATCATCAAGGGAGGCACCGTGGTCGACGGCACGGGCGCCCAACCGCAGGTCGCGGATATCGGCGTGACCGACGGACGCATTGCCGAGGTCGGCAGGATCGCGGATGGCGCTCGCGCCGGGCGACGCATCGATGCCGACGGCGCGCTGGTGCTGCCCGGCTGGGTCGATGCGCACACGCACTACGACGGCCAGGTCACCTGGGACGACCGCCTCGAGGGATCCGCGGCCAACGGCGTGACCACGGTGGTCATGGGCAACTGCGGCGTCGGCTTCGCACCGGTCCCCAAGGGGGGCGCGGAAGACCTCATCGACCTGATGGAGGGCGTCGAGGACATCCCGGGCACCGCCCTGTTCGAAGGCATGCCGTGGGGCGCGTGGGAGACGTTCCCGGAGTACCTGTCCTACCTGGACACGCGGGCGTTCAGCCTCGACGTGGGCGCCCAGCTCGCGCACGGGGCGTTGCGCTTCTACGTGATGGGCGAGCGCGCCATCACGCGCGAGGCCGCCACCGCCGACGAGCTCGAAGCCATGGCGCGCATCGCCGACGCGGCGGTGCGGTCGGGCGCGGTCGGCTTCAGCACGTCCCGCATCATCGGCCACAAGTCGATGTCCGGCTACTGCGTGCCGGGCACCTTCGCAGCCGAGGCCGAACTGCTCGCGATCGCGACGGCCATGCGCGACGCCGGCGGCGCCGTCCTGCAGGCGATTCCCGCGAGCACCATCGGCCAACTCGAGGGCATGGAGCCGGAGCACACCGAACTCCTGGACGAGGTCCGCCGGCTCGGCAACGTGTCGCGCGCCACCGGACAGACGGTCGTCTTCACCACCGTGCAGAGCAACGACGCGCCGGAGCGTTGGCGTGCCGTGCTGGCCGCCGTCGACGAGGAGAACCGCGGGGGCGCGGACCTGCACCCGATGATCGCACCGCGGGCCGCCACGGTGTTGACGACCCTGCGCGGCTACCACCGCTTCATGCAAAGGCCCACCTACCTGAAGCTCAAGGACCTGCCCCCCGAGCGGCTGGTCGCGGAACTCCGCAAACCCGAGGTCAAGGCCGCGATCCTGTCCGAGGCGGACGTCCCGGACCCGCGGCCCGGCGCGATGGAGAACCTGCTCCCCGCCCTGTTCGAGGCCGCGTTGCCCCTGATGTTCGAACTGCGGACGCCGCTGGATTACGAGCCGCCGCTCAGCGAGTCGCTGGCCGCCCGGGCGGAGCGCGAGCAACGGAACCCGCAGGAGTACCTGTACGACTTCCTCCTGGGGGACGGCGGCAACGCGGTCGCCGTGTATCTCGGGGCCAACTACATCGAGGGCAACCTCGACGCGTGCCGCTCGATGCTGCTCGATCCCCACACGGTCACCGGACTGTCGGACGCCGGGGCGCACGTCAACTTCATCTGCGACATGTCGATTCCCACGTTCAACCTCACCCACTGGGTCCGGGATCGCGACCGCGGCGAGCGGCTGCCGATCGAGTTGATGGTGGCCAAGTGCACGAAGGTGCCGGCGAGGCTCTTCGGGCTGCACGACCGCGGCACGCTGGAAGTCGGCATGCGCGCGGACGTGAACGTGGTGGACCTCCCGAGCCTGACCATTCACCGGCCGAAGCTGCTGCACGACCTGCCCGCCGGCGGTTCGCGCTTCATCCAGCCGGCCACGGGCTACGTCGCGACCCTGGTCCACGGCGAAGTCACGCGCGAGGGCGACCGGGACACCGGCGCACGCCCGGGGCGCGTGGCGCGGCCCACGTCTGTCTCCTCGCAGACGGCGGCTGCCTAGACGAGCGCAGAAACGTTCACAACAGGGCGGCCGAGCCCACGGGGGCACAGGATCACCATGGCCGCAAGGCATGAGGGAGCGCACGCTTGACCGAACACGACACCCCCTTCATCGTGGAGGACTGGATGGGCGCGAGCCCGGGCGGCCACGTCACCCTGAAGGGACGGCGCTGCGCGCCCTGCGACATCGTCCTGTGGCCACCGGTGGCGCGCTGCGAGGCCTGCGGCGGCGCGGACCTCGCTCCCGCGGAACTCGGCCCGGACGCGGAACTCCACTCGATCACGACGGACTGGACCGGCACCTTCCTCGGCTATCCGCACCTGGTGGGGCAGGTGCGTTTCCCCGAGGGTACGTTCGTGCAGGGGTTCGTCGCCGCCCCCATCGACGGGGCGCCCGCGATCGGCGCGGCCGTGCGGCTCGTGCCGTTTCCCGTCAAGGTGCAGGGCACCGAACTCGTCACCTACGCTTTCGAGCCCACCGGGGAGCAATGACATGCGCGATGTGATGGTGGTGGGCGTCGGCACGACACGGTTCGCGCAGTACGAGGACCGTAGCTGGATCGACCACGGCGTGGAGGCCGTCTCCGCGGCGTTGACCGACGCCGGCCTGGCCTGGACGGACATGGAACGCGCCTACTGCGGTGCGATGGGGGCCGTCGGCCCCTACGCCGGCAACCGGGTGGGCCACGAACTGGGCCTGACCGGGGTGCCGATCCAGAACATCGACAACGCGTCCGCGAGCGGCAACTCGGCGTTTCACTCGGCGTGCCTCGCGGTCGGCACCGAACAGTGCGACGTGGCCATCGGCTTCGGCGTCGGCCAGCTCGGCAGGAGCATGGGCAACAACATGGGCGACGAGGGCCAGGTGCGGCGGTTCGTCGCGCGGGCCTACGGCAACGCGATGGCCATCTTCGCCCTGGCCGCGCGGCGCCGCATGCACGAGTTCGGGACCCCCGTGGAGGCGTTTGCGAAGATCGCCGAGAAGAGCAAGCACTACGGTTCGCTGAACCCGCACTCCCAGATACGCAAGCGCTACACCGTCGAGGAGATCCTGGAGGCGCGTCCGATCACGGATCCCCTGACCCTGCCCATGTGCTGTCCGGTGGGCGACGGCGGCGCCGCCGTGATCGTCGCCTCGCGGGACGTGGCCGCCCGCCTCGGCGTGGCGCCGGTCCGCGTACGCCACACGGCCATGTACGGCGAGACCTTCCAGCAGGAGCGGGCATGGGGTCACGCCCTGATGCTCGCGGAGGGCGCCAGGGACTTCTATGAGACGGCCGGCATCGGCCCGGAAGAACTGGACGTGGTGCAGCTCCACGACGCGACCGCCAACGAGGAACTGGAGTACTACGAGGCCCTGGGCCTGTGCGGTGTCGGCGAGGGCGACCGGCTGGCGCTCGACGGCGAAACTGGCCCGGGGGGCCGCATCCCGGTGAACACCGATGGCGGGCTGATCTCCCGCGGACACCCGCTCGGACCGACCGGCTGTGCGCAGATCGCCGAGATCACCCGACAGCTCCGGGGCCAGGCGGGGCCGAGACAGGTGGAAGGCGCGCGGACCGGCCTGATTCAGCAGACCGGGGCGGGGGAAGTGTTCTTCCTGCACATGCTGACGCGGGAGTAGGCGCGAGCTACGCTCGCGGCCCGACCTTTCGGTCGGGTGGGAGTTTCGCTGGCGCGAAACTCCTGCGGGGCAGCATGTCGGTCAGGCCGGCCGGGGGAGGAGGAAGACATGCTCGACTGCTACCGGGTACTGGACGTGACGGACCGCCGCGGGCTCTTCTGCGGCAAGCTCCTGGCCGACCTCGGCGCGGACGTGATCCGCGTGGACGCCTTCGAGGACGAGCTTGCTCAGGCCGGCCGCCCCGAGACGCTGGCGGAGGACGAGCGCCTCGTCTGGCAGGTCTTCAATGCGAACAGGCGCCGCGTTACCGGGCCGGCGACGCCCGCGGATCGGGACGCCTGGCTCCGTGACCTCGTGTCCGGGTGCGACGTGCTGGTCGAGTCCGGGACCGCGCAGCGTTTCGGGCTGGATCACGATGCGGTGTCGAAGCTCAACCCGGGCATCGTCTACGTGTCCGTTTCGCCGTTCGGCCAGGAGGACGCGACCGACCCCGCGGTGACGGACCTGACCCTGCAGGCGGCCAGCGGCAGCCTCATCCTCGCCGGCGACGCGGACCGCGCACCGCTCGCCACCCGCGGCCTGTCCCCCTGGACCTTCGCCGGCGCGGCCGCAGCGACCGGCGCCGTCATCGCGCTGATGCATCGCGCCGGCTCCGGGGAAGGCCAGCGTGTCGATGTCTCCGCGCAGGAAGCCGCCGCAATCGCCGGCGGCGGGGCGCTCGTGCCCGGCATCACGGGTTTCGGCGAGTCCTTCGTACGCCAGGGCAACGCGCTGCCGACCGCGGGGGGACACCCCGTACCGGTGATCTGGCCGGCGCGTGACGGGTACGTGTCGCTGACGATCGGGTTCGACGGTCCAATGCTCGGGTTCTTGAGAAAGCTCTTCGAGTGGCTGTCCGAGACCGGCCACGGCGACGCCGAGAGCGAGAACCTGGACTGGCCGGCGTACATCGCCCGTCTGCGCGAAGGAAGCGACGAACTCGGGCCGGTCACGCGGCTCGTCGACCGTGTGGCGGCGTTCCTGGCCAGCCGCTCCAAGCGGGAGCTGTTCGAGGAGGCGGTCGCGCGCGGCGTCCTGCTGGTGCCGGTCGCGACGCTCGCGGACGCGCTCGAGAGCGAGCAGTTCGAAGCGCGCGGGGTATGGCGCGCGCTTCCGGTCGACGGGCGCGAAGTCCGGGTTCCCGGACCGTTCGTCCAGGTCACGGACGGCGGACGGCGGGCGAAGCAGCCCGAAACGGCGCCCGCCCTCGGGGCACCGGCGCTGGACCGCGTCCGGATCCTCGACTTCTCGTGGGTCATGGCGGCGCCCTACTCGACCCGGGTGCTCGCGGACTTCGGTGCGGACATCGTCAAGGTCGAGTCCCTCACGCGTCCGGACCTGTTGCGCTTCCTGCCGCCGTTCCTCGACGCGCCGATGCCCGATAACGGGGTGAACTACCACAACGTCAACGCCGGCAAGCGCAGCATCGCCCTTGACCTCGGCACCGAGGAAGCGCGGAGAGTCGTGATCGACCTCCTCGACTGGGCGGACGCCGTCCTCGAGTCCTTCTCGCCGCGAGCCATGAAGGCCTGGGGGCTCGACTACGCAAACCTCGCAAAGGTGAAACCCGACCTCGTCATGGTCAGTTCCTGCCTGTTCGGACACACCGGCCCTCTCGCCAAGGTGCCGGGATACGGCACCATGGGCGCCGCCGTCGCCGGCCTCGTGGCGCCGACCGGCTGGCCGGACCAGGGTCCAACGGGGCCGTGGGGACCCTATACGGACTTCACCGCGCCCTGGCTGACGGCCTGTGCCCTGCTCGGCGCCCTCGAGCGGCAGCGGCGGACCGGCCAGGGCGCCTACATCGACTTCGCGCAGGCCGAGTCGGCCCTGCAGTTCCTCGCGCCGTCCATCGCGGAGTTCGGCCTGACCGGCCAGGCGCTGGCGCCCGACGGCAATGCGAGTCCCCACATGTCGCCGCACGGTGTCTTTCCGACCATGGGGGACGACGACTGGATCGCGGTCGCCGTACGCGACGACCGGGACTGGCAGGCGCTCTGCGAGGCGGCCGCCGATCCCGCCATCGCACGGTTCGAGAAACTGGACGCTGCTGACCGCATCGAGCGGCGTACCGCAGTCGAGACCGCCGTCGCCGCGTGGACGGCGGGTCACGAAGCCGACCTGCTGGAGCGCACGCTGCAATCCGCCAGCGTGCCGGCCCACCGAATCGCCCAGGCAGCGCATGCCCGCGAGGAAACCCGATTTCGTGCCCGCGGCCACTTCGTCGACGCGCCGCACCCCGAGTTCGGGCCGCTGACCATCGAGTCGACGGCGCTGCGATTGTCCGCGACTCCCGGGGGACCGCGCACCGCCGGGCCGCGGCTCGGACAGCACACCGAGGAGGCGCTGCGCAGGATTCTCGGCTACTCCGATGCGCGGGTGCGCGACCTCCGAGCCGCAGGCGCCATCCCCGCCGCGGGCGCGTAACAGGGAGGACAAACCAGGAATGGCCGACAAGTCACAGGTGGGGCGCCTCGGAATCTGGGCGGCCACCTGCTTCAACCCGTTTTCCGATGTGGTCGCTTTCGCGCAGGACCTTGAGCGTTGGGGTTACGGAACGCTGTGGATTCCCGACGCGTTCGGGCGAGACCAGTTCGTGGAGTTGACCGGCCTGGCGCGCGAAACCAGTCAGCTCATGCTCGCGACGGGCATCATCAGCATCTACAACCGCGATCCCATCATGATGACGGCCGGCCGAAACGCGCTGGACGAAATCAGCGGCGGCCGACTCGTGCTGGGTCTTGGGGTGTCGCACCGTGAGGTCGTGGCTGGCATGAAACAGATGGAGTACGGAAAGCCCATCGGTGCGATGCGGAGCTACCTCGATGGGATGGAGCAAGCGACGTACAACTCCCCGCCGGCCGTGCAACCGGGCCTGTTGGTGCTGGCCGGACTGCAGGACAGGATGATCAAGTTGGCCGGGGAGCGTACCGACGGGGTCCACCCCTTTTCGTAACGCCCGAGCACACGGCGCGCGCCAGGGCGCTGTTGGGCGCCGAGCCCCTGCTCGCGCCGGAGCAGCACGTGCTCTTCATCAACGACAGAAGCGAGGCAAGGCGCGTATCCAGGCAACACATGGCGCTGCACCTGGGTTTGGCGAACTACAGAAACTACCTGCTGAACATGGGCTTTACGACAGAAGATCTCGAAGATGGCGGCAGCGACCGCCTGGTGGACGCCATCGTCGCCTGGGGCGATGAGACGGTGATCATGAAACGGGTGGAAGAGCATTGGGCCAATGGCGCCGACCATGTCTGTATTCAACCGCTGCTGCCCAATGGTCAATACGGATTCGATCGCAAGGCCGTCGCGGCGCTCGCGCCTCACGGCTGAGTTCGGTCGGCTCGGCCGCTTCAGGCAAATGACCAACGCATCGGAGGCGACCCCGTGACCGAGCCCTTCGTACTCTCCTCCGCGGCGGGCGGCATCGGCAGGATCACCCTGAACGAACCTGCGAGGCTCAACCCGGTCAACCTGGAACGCGTCACCGAACTGGTGGACGCCTGCCGGGCGATGTCCGAGGACGACGCCGTCCGCGTGGTCATCGTCACGGGCGCCGGGCGGGCGTTCTCCTCTGGCGCGGACCTGTCGACCCCGGTGCCGGAAGACGTGTCCATCGAACCGGCATCGGGGTCTGTTTTCGACGTGGGGACGGGGCTGTGGGTGCTGGCGGCCATGCGCCAGCCCGTGATCGCGATGGTCAACGGCCCCGCGGTCGGTTTCGGTGCGGAACTCGCGATCAGCGCCGACATCCGCATCGCGGGCGCGTCCGCCCGATTCCGGTTCCCCTTCTCCCTGCTCGGCACGGTCAGCGACACGGGCGCCGCCACTTGGCTCCTGCCGCGCCTGATCGGCTGGTCCCGGGCAGCCGAGATCCTGTACTCGGGCCGCATGGTGGAGTCCGACGAGGCGGCGGAGATCGGACTGGTCAACCGGGTCGTGCCGGATGACGAGTTGCCGGCCGCCGTGGACGAAATGGCCCGCTCGTTCGCCGAGCGATCCGCGCCCGCAGTACAGCAGATGAAGCGGATGCTCTTCGCCGGGCTGGACGAACGGAAGGCCGAACACGTCCTGCGACAGTACTTCGCCTTTCGGGAGCGGGACACGTCCTTCGACCCGGCGGCCTACTTCGACAGCGTCAGGGGGAAGGGGCCGGCGCGTCGGTGAAGGTGCTCGGCGTCCACCGGCTCCTGACGACTCGTTGTCTCTCAACGAAACGCTGAGGGCGTACTGCCAAGCTGCAGGGACCACCGGACGCGACGACGAAGTCTCTGTTCGAGAGCCTGCGGTCGCGGCATCCCGACCGCTGCAAGGCCGGGCAGCTACGCACCCTGCAGCGGCGGATCCGCGAGTGGCGAGAGGTGAAGGCTCTCTCCCGCATGATCCCGTTGCCCGAGTCGAGGGTGGTGCTCAGCGCGCCGCCCGCCCGCTTCAAGAGCGGGCGGCGCGCACCGGGCGTCGTCGGCCGGCCCCGAACCGGGCGATCTCGCTCCATTCACGGGACCAGCATCGCAAAATGGAAACTGGCCACCAAAGCGGGGCAGGTCCAGGTCCACCCCGTCGCGTTTCCTCGGAAACACCGGCGGAAACGTCGCCGGGAACTGCGGCCGCAGCGCCGGCTCGATCACTTCCCCGTGGCGGCTGACGAACACGAGCCCGTCGTCCTCCACGACGATGCGGAAGGCCCTGTGGTGTAGCAGGCGGTGGTGCGCGCTACAGAGTAGCACCAGGTTGTCCAGCCGCGTCTCGCCGCCGTCGATCCAGTGCTCGACGTGGTGCGCCTCCAGATACCGCTGGTGTGAGCAGCCGGGAAAGCGGCAGCGGTTGTGGTCCCGGAGCTTCAGGGCCCGCAGCAGCCGCGCCGGGACGATGCGCTGGCGGCGCTCGTAGTTGAGCAGGTTGCCCTTTGCATCCTGGATGAACTCCGTGATGTCCGCGTCGCAGGCGATCTTGCGGGCGTCCTCCTCGTCGATGCCCCAGTCGGGGTCGACGTGGTAGCAGGCGCCGCCTCTTGCTGACTGCCCAGCCAGTTCGTTGCGGCCGATGGTAAGCACTACTTCGTAGCGTTTGCCGCGCTTGCCTGGCCCATTCGCCAAGTAGTGCTCGGCGACCTCGACGAGGGCGTCGGCATAGCGTTGCTCGGTGTTCGAGAGTTGGAACTCCAGCCCGGCCGGCAGACCGGTCGCGCCTACAGCTTCGCCCTCGCCCGCGCCCGGTAGTTCCGTTTCCGCGGAAACATCACTCGGACCGTCCGGTGCTGCTTCCGGCGCTGCAGCGTCGGCACCGCTGTCCCCCTCCAGCAGCGCCTCGTAGTACGCCTCCCGCTCGTCCTTCCGCGCATCGACGACCTTCTGCAGCGCCTGGATCACCAGCGCGCCGCGCTCGGCCGGCACGGCGGCGGTGACGACGACCATGCCGTCCTCGTAGTACCAGTTCAAACCGCGCCGCGTCTCGCTGCGGACCCGTTCCCGTTCGTCCCCACCGATCCGTTCGTGCGTCCGGACGAGGCTCTCCAGTTGCGCCGCGCTGCTGCTGCCGGCGATGTCGAGCAGCACGGCCTCGCTCTCGCGCGTTGCCACCCGCGTGATGGCGCGCACCTTGGAGTAGCTCAGCACGCCGTCGCGGAACGCGGCGTCGATCTCCGGCAGCCGCGCCAGCGCCCGTCCGATGCGGATGCGTTCCCGGGCGGCGCAGGGTCCGAGCCCGCAGCGGTGGTCGAGCCAGTTGCCGAGACTTGCGTAGCCGGCTTCCGTCCAGCCGCGGGTGCGATCCATGGCGGCGATGAGCTTGATGAAGCGCCAGTCGGCGTGGTTGATGTGGGCGGCCATGTCCCTGACGGCGCGGCGGAGTTCGGCGGGATCGTCGGGGATGAAGTCGAGGTCGTCGCGGAGGAGTTCCCGCAGTTCCGGCGGGAGCATGGCGTGCAAGGCGTCGTCGTCGGCAACGAGCCCGGCGACCGGGATGGTTTCTTCGAAGGATTGGTACACCGCTTCCCTGCGCTTGGAGGAGGATCTGGAGACTGTATATATTATCAGTACAAACGTAGTGTGTCATTGATTTAGCGTGACTCGAACGACCAGGGCCGGAGAAGGCACAACGCAAATGCCCGAATCCACAGATCGGTTTCCCAAGATCACCGAGGAAGGCCTCGACACCCTGCGCCGCCGAATCGGCCGGAAGATCGTCGACTCGGTCGAGCCCTGGTGCTACGAGGCGACGCGGGACAACATTCGCCACTACGCGCACGGCATCGGTGACGACAACCCGCTTTGGTGCGACCCCGACTACGCCGCGACGTCGCGCTATGGCGGCATCGTGGCCCTTCCCAGCTTTCTGTTCGCATGTGATCGCATCGTCTCAGGCTACGTTGGGGGCTTGAGCGGGATCCACGCCATGTGGGCAGGCGCCGACTGGACCTGGTACGCACCGGTGCTCCGAAACGACGAGATTCAGACCGAGGCGTACCTGAAGGATCTCGTCGAGCACCGGACCCACTTCGCGGGGCGGGCGTTCCAGCAGATCTACCACGTCGATTTCTACAAGCAGGACGGCACCAAGGTTGCCGAAGCGGATAGCTGGTGTTTCCGCACCGACCGCGACGAGGCACGTGAACGAGGCACCAAGTACGACGCGGTCAAGGCGCGGGAGATCGAGCCCTATACGGACGAGCAGCTCAAGGACTTCTACCAGCTATACGCGACCGAACCCGTCCGCGGTCCCGAGCCGCGCTATTGGGAAGACGTGCAGGAAGGCGAGGCGTTGCCCCCGATGGCCAAGGGTCCGATGACGGTCACCGGCTTCATCGCCTTCGCCCAAGGCTGGGGCGGGCTCTACATCCGTGCCAACAAGATCGCCTGGAAACAGATCCATGCGCACAGGGGGCTCGGAATCAAGAACAAGTTCGGCATTCCGGACTGCCCGGAGCGCGTGCACTGGGAGGACGACTTCGCCCAGGTGGTGGGTACGCCGGCCGCTTACGATTACGGCCCGGAGCGTTGCTCGTGGCTCATCCACCACATGACCAACTGGATGGGCGACGACGGATTCCTGCGCAATGCCTCGTGCAAGATCCGCCGTCACAACCCCGTCGGGGACATGCTCGTCATTGCCGGCAATGTGAAGCGGAAGTGGATCGAGGACGGCCGGCACTTCGTCGAAATCGAGCAGGCCGCGCACAACCAGCACGATGAACTGTCGGTAATCGGCGGCGGCGTCGTCGAGCTGCCGACTCGGACGGGAAACTAGCGCGACCTAACGCTTGCCGGAGAAGATGTTGCTGTAGGTCGAACTCTTCGCCATCGCCCGCTCGATCGCTTCCTGGCGTTCTTCCGGAGAGCCCATCGTCATGATGACGTGCTGCTCGAGGCGCAGTCCCTGCTCCAGCGTCATGGACAGGCCCTCGTTGATGCATCGCTTGGCGGCCCGCACCGCGTAGGGCGCGAGTTCCCCGAGTTCCGACGCGAGGGCGCGCGCCCGCTCCATCAGATCCGACTTCGGCACGACTTCGTGGACGAGTCCGATGTCGTGCGCCTCCTGCGCGGTCAGGCGCCCGCCGAGCATGATCATCTCCTTGGCCTTGCCCACTCCGATCAGACGCGGCAAGCGCTGCGTGCCACCACCGCCGGGCAAAGCGCCGAAGGTGATCTCGGTGAGGCCGATCTTCGCGTCGTCCGCGATCAGCCGGAAGTCGCACGCGAGGGCGATCTCGCATCCGCCGCCCATCGCGGCGCCATTGATGGCCGCGATGACCGGTTGGGGCAGGCGCTCGAGTTCGTCGATCGGCATCCTTGGCGGCATGTCCATCTTGCCCCCTCGCACGGCGTCGCCGGCGTCGCGCAGGTCCGCGCCGCCGCAGAAGTGACGTTCGCCCGCGCCGGTGACGATCACGACCCGCACGTCGTCGTCCACCCTCAGTTCGTCGGTGACGGCGACCAGATCGCGCATGAGCTGACGGCTCAGCGTGTTCGCCGCCTCGGGCCGGTTGAGGGTGACAAGGGCCGCCCCCGCGTCGCGTTCGAGCACGACGGTCTCGTATTCACTCATCCTGATTGTTTCTCCTCGGAGCTCGCGACGTACGTCAGAGCGTGAACAGGAACCCTCCGTTGACCGCATAGACCTGCCCCGTGACGTAGCTCGCGGCGTCCGACGCGAGGAACAGGACCGCGTTCGCGACATCGTTCGGTTCGCCCACCCGCCGCAGCGGGTAGAGGCGCAGCGAAGCCTTCATGGCCGCCTCGTCCGCAAACGCCTCGGCAGTGGTCGGCGTCCGGGTGGCGGCGATGGCGACGCAGTTGGCGCGGACCCCGTGCCGCGCGCACTCGCGCGCCACCGAGCGCATGATGCCGGCCGCCCCCGCCTTGGCGCCCGCGTACGCTCCGAGGAACGCGTCGCCGTAGCGGCTGGCCTCGGAGATGATGGTCACGATGTTGCCGCCGCCGCCCGCCACCATGCTGGCGACGGCATGCCGGGTGCAGTTGAGCACGCCGTAGAGGTTGACGCCCAGGGGCCGTTCCCAGTCCTCGGGCGTGGTCTCCCAGAAGGGCCTGAGCGCGGAGGCCGGGTCCGGGGGCGTGGGTCCGAGGTTGCCGGCGTTGTTCACGAGGATGTCCAGGGACCCGTACTGCGCGGTCGCCGCCTCCATCATCGCGGCGGTCTCGTCGAAGCTCGTGACGTCCGCCTGGTAGGGCATCGCCGTGCCGCCGAAGTCGCCGATCTCGCCCACCACGCCCTCGGCGCGGTCGGAGAAGAAGTCGTTGACGACCACCTTCGCGCCGTAGGACGCGAAGTGGAGGGCCACCTGCCTGCCTACCCCCTGCCCGGCCCCGGTGACCACGGCCACGCGACCGTCGAGGTCCAGGATATTGCCCACACGTTCCATCGACTATCTCCTCTGCGACGCGACAGGACCGCCCCGCCTCGACGTTCGTCGAGGCGGGATGGCCCGGTTCGGTATCCCGAGAACCTCAGTGGATTTCGAACCCCTGGAGATTCCCCTGCTCGCGCCAATCGGCGAGCAGCGCATTGAAGGCGTTGATTCCCGGCGAATACGTCTGGGTCGCGAGACCCTTGCCCGGGTCGTCGAGTTCGCCCTCGTTGTTGTAGTAGCCGGGCGTGCAGGACTCGAGGAAATCCCGGTTTGCGTAGGACAGCCGCCGGATCTCCGCGACCCACTCCGCTTCCGCCTCCGCCGTGACCTCCGCTACCGTACGGCCACGTCCCAGCACTTCGTCGATGATATAGGCGGCGTGCCGCGCCTGGTCGTCGAACATCGCCGTCATGTTTACCGACAGCCCGTTCTGGTTCACGCCGATGAAGAACCAGTTCGGGAAACCGTGGCTCGACATGCCGTGCAGGGTCTGCAGGCCCTTCTCCCAGTGTTCGAACAACGACTTGCCGCCGCGGCCGATGATCTCGAAGTTGATGCGCCGCCGGGGTGACGACGAGATCTCGAAGCCGGTCGCATAGATGATGCAGTCGACTTCGTACTCGATGCCGTTCGCGACGACCCCCTTCTCCGTGACCCGGTCCACGCCCTTGCGCTCGCTGACATCAATCAGGTGGACATTGGGCTTGTTGAACGTCTCGAGGTACTCGTCGTTGAACGTCGGGCGCTTGCAGAACTGCCGGTACCAGGGCTTCAGCGTTTCCCGCGTCTGCGGGTCGGCCACCGCGTCGTCCACGCGCGAGCGGATCTCGTTCATCTTGCGGAAGTCCTCGATCTCCGCCGCGAGCGCCATTTCCTCCGGATCGCCTTCGACGGCCTCCTCGGGCGGCAGCAGCGACTGCAGGCGGCGGAAGATGTCCGTCCAGCCGTCCGCCACGAGATCCTCCTCGAAGGGGCGGCCCACGACGATGTCGGCGAAGTTCTCGCGCCGCTCGCGCTGCCAGCCGGGCTGTAATGACCGGTACCAGTCCTCGTCAGTCGGGCTGTTGCCGCGCGCGTCCACCGACGACGGCGTGCGCTGGAACACGTACAGCTCCTTCGCGTGCTCGCCCAGGAACGGAACCGCCTGGATGGCGGTGCAGCCCGTGCCGATCACCCCGACGCGCTTGTCGGCGAGCTTCGTCAACCCGCCGGAATGGTCGCCGCCCGTGTAGTCGTAGTCCCAGCGGCTGGTGTGGAAGGAGTGCCCTTGGTAGTCGTGAATCCCCTCGATCCCCGGCAGCTTCGGGGTGTTCGCCGTGCCCGCCGCCAGGATGACGAACCGTGCGCGCAGGTAGTCTCCCCGGTGGGTCGCCACCAGCCAGCGGCTCTGCTCCTCGCTCCAGCGCAGTTCGGTGACCCGCGTCTGGAAGAGCCCGAGGTCGTACAGGCCGTAGTACTCTCCGATGCGCTGGCAGTGCTCGTAGATCTCGGGCGCGTAGGAGTACTTCTCCTTCGGCATGTAGTCGAGTTCCTCGAGGAGCGGCAGGTAGCAGTAGGACTCGATGTCGCACTGCGAGCCCGGATACCGGTTCCAGTACCACGTGCCACCGAGGTCCGCGCCGGATTCGATCAGCAGGACGTCGTCCACGCCCCGTTCCTTCAGCCGCGCCGCGGCCATCATGCCGCTGAAGCCGCCGCCGATGACGACGACGTCGACCTCCCGGTCGATGGCGTCGCGCGTGAGGGGCTCCTCGACGAACGGGTCCTCGTCGGCGTAGTGCGCGTACTCGTCCTGCGTGCGCAGGAACTGCTCGTCCCCGTCGTTGCGCATGCGCTTGTCGCGTTCGGCGCGGTACTTCTCGCGCAGCGCGTCCGGGTCGAACCCGAGATTCGAGTGTTCCTTCTTGAGTGGTGTGTTCATGGTGCGCTTCCCCCGTCTTTCCGCCGCCCGGGCCTCGCCGGACCTTGCATCCCTCCACCGCTACTGCTTCGCGTAGCGAATCGGACGTACACTAACGCGAAACGCCGTCGTTGAAAAGAAGTTCGAAGGACTGCGGGGTGCCGGATTGTCGACCCACCAACCATCTGGAGGAGTTCCCGTGCGCGCACTGGTGATCGGAGGTACCGGGCCTACGGGGCATTTCATGGTCAACGGTCTCATCGACCGGGGTTTCAAGGTGGCCATCCTCCACACGGGCCGTCACGAAGTGGACGAGATCCCGCCCGAAGTGGAGCACATCCACACCGACCCGTTCTCGACTACCGCCCTTGCCTCCGCTCTGCGGGGGCGAACGTTCGACGTTCTCATTGCCACCTACGGCCGCCTGCGGCGCATCGCCGAGCTGACGCGCGACCACACCGAGCAGTTCATCTCCATCGGCGGCGTACCCGCCTACAGCGGCTACATGAACGCGCCTGTCTGGTCTCCGGCAGGCCTGCCGGTGCCGACGGCCGAGGACGCTCCACTCGTCCAGGACGAGGCCGAGGACGCGAAGGGCTGGCGCATCGTGCAGACCGAGCAACGCGTCTTCGACCAGCACCCGGACGCCATCCACTTTCGCTATCCGATCGTGTACGGCAAGTACCAGTTGGCGCCTCGCGAGTGGTGCATCGTGAGGCGGCTGCTCGACGGACGCCGCAGGATGATCGTTCCCGACGACGGGCTCTCGCTTTACCAGCACGGCTACGCCGGCAACCTGGCGCATGCCGTGCTGCTCGCCGTGGACCAGGCGGACCGGGCCCGGGGCAAGATCTTCAACGTCGGCGATGTCGAGCAGCTCACGCTGCGGCAGATCATCGAGGTCGTCGCGGCGGCCCTCGGCAGGGAGATCGAGCTGGTCAGCATGCCAAATTCCCTGGCCGTACCCGCCAGACCCTTGCTCGCGCAGCCATGGTCGACACACCGCGTGATGGACCTGACGCTGATCAGGTCGACGCTCGGGTACGAAGATGCGTGGCCGCCCCGGGAAGCGCTGGCCTCGGTGGCCCGGTGGCTGGCCGCGAATCCCCCGGAGCCGGGCGGCACCACCGAGCGCATACTCCACGATCCGTTCGACTACGCGGCGGAAGACCGCCTGATGGACCAGTGGGAGCGGGCCGTCGCTGGCGTCGAGTTGCCGGCGTTCAGTCGCGAACCGGGTTTCTCGGTGGCGTACAGCGGACCCGGCGGGAGAGTCCGCAGCAGCGCGTGGACCGGTTGAGGTGAGCCAGGCAGGCTCCTGCGACTTCCCCCAGGCGGCGGGTCTGCCTCCCGCCATCTTCGGCGACTTCCTTCTCGGCGCGCTGCCGGCGGACAACCGGAGGTTCACGGTCACCTTCCAGGTCTACATCAAGGACAAGGCCATCATCCGGGCGCTGCGAAACCCGGACCATTACCAGGCCATGTGCATGGCGGTGGAAGCGATCCGGCCCTGGGTCGACCCCGCCAGGTCCACTCCGACCGGCGGCATCCACGGGTTCGGCCAGATGGACAGCTTCTGGCGGCAGACCGTCGTCGATGGCCAACCGCAGGTGCTGGGTCTCTACTTCGTGGGCGACAGTTGCCTGCGCAGCAATCCGAAGTTCGGGCGGGGCTGCACCTGGTCCGCCGTCGCCGCCCACATGCTGGCCGACCTCCTTGGCACCGACATGCCGGCGGAGGAGCGCATCCGGCGCTACGAAGACGGACTGGAAGCCGAGTTCCGCCGGGACTGGCTCACCATGCGGCAAATCGACGCCGCCACCGAAACCACGTTCGAGATAGCCAGCGGGCGGCGCCGGGCAACGCCGACCGACCGCCTCTCGATGAAGCTCGCCGCGCTGGTCAACGAAGCCACGGCGAGCGAACCGGAAATCTTTCGTGAAGTCTGGACCGGGTACCACGGCCTGCAGGGCATGAGCGACTGGATGCGCAAGCCCCGCCTCTGGCTGCACCTGGTGCGCGCATGGCTCGCGTCGGGCCGCTACGCGCGGCAACGCCTCCTGCCGCGCGGCAGGCCAAGCCGCGGCGAACTGGCCAACATCCCCGCGAGTGACCCCTCGCCCCCGCGAGCGTTGCCTGGCGAAGTCGCCAGCGCCAACGGCTAACCCGCGATCATGCGGGCGGCAGCACCGACGCGCCGCCGCCCGCTCCCGACCACGCTCAGCCGGCGGCCATCGCCGTGCTTTCCCGGGCGCTCACGACCCGCCGGTTCAGCAGCAACTGGCCCGGCGTGGCGCCCGTGCACTCGTCGTCCTCGAACGTGATCACGCCGTTGACCATCACCCACCGGTAGCCCTTCGCGCGCTGCACGCGGCGCCACTCGTCGGCGGGGAAGTCCTGCGCGATCTCGTAGTCCCACTCCGGGACACGCTGCAGGTTCTCGAGGTCGTACACCACGATGTCCGCCGGGGCGCCTTCCTTCAGGAAGCCCCGGTCCGAGAAACCCGCGGCCTGGGCCGGCAGGTAGCTCAGGTGGAAGTGCGCTTCCTCGAGCGTCAGCTTGCCCGTATCGCGCACCAGCCACGTCAGGAGGTCCGTCGTGTAGGAGCCGCCGGTGAAGAACTTCGTGTGCGCGCCGCCGTCCGAGACACCGGCGATGACGAACGGATCCCGCATCAGCTCCGCCACCAGGTCCGGGTCGGTGCTCGTGGCCTCGCCGCCGCGGAACTCGACGTCGAGGTTGCCCGCCACCGCGATGTCCAGCATCGCGTCCACGGGATCCTTGCCCTCGTCCTCGGCAATGTCGGAGAGCTTGCGCCCTACGTACTTGCCCAGATCCGCATTCCCGTCCGGCACGCGCACGATGGTCAGGTTCTTGGGCCGCGTCTGCTCGCCGATCGAGGCCAGCTTCGGCTCTTCCTCCTTCAACTGGCCGCGCCGCGCGGGGTCGGCCATCTTGGTCAGGCGTTCCTCCCGGTTGCCCTGGGTCAGCTCGTTCCATGCGGGGCTGTAGTCGTAAAGGTTCCACAGGTCCAGCGTGAAGGAGAACCAGGTCCGCACGTTGGCGCCCTGGCCGATGATCCGCAGGCCACGATCGTTGCAGCTCCTGATCCAATCGGTCTCGCCCCTGTGGAACTCCGGCCGATCGTCGAACGCCGCGATGGCGTTGTGCAGCACCGGCCGCTGCGCGCGTTCGGCGAGCGTCTCGAGAAACGCGCGGTCGGCGCTCTTCACCGCGCCGCCAGAGCGCACCGGGTCGTCGCCCTGCACCTGCGTGATCTGGATGAACCCTTCGCCGCGTTCCCGCAGCATGTCCGCCAGCACCAGCACGTCCTCGTCCGCCATCGTGTCTGTGGGCATCGGCGTGCCGTCGTAGTCCGCCTGCAGCGAGTGCTCGCCCAGGCGCTGCACGGAGAATCCGAGCGCGCCCGCGTCCATCGCCTCGTGCAGCAGCCGCTGCATCTCCTTCTGCTCCGCCGGCGTCGCCGGGCGGGACTTCGCCGCCTCCACGCCCATCACGTAGACCATCAGCGGCGACACGGGCACGAAGCTCACGACGTTGACGCCCTTCGGAATGCGCTTGAGGTTCTCGAGCCACTCCGGGAAGGTGACCCAGTTCCAGGGCATCCCCTCCTTCATCGAGTCGTACGGAATCTGCTCCGTGCGCGTCATCATCAGCAACGAACGTTCACGGTCCTGCGGATGGCACGGCGCGAAGCCGAAGCCGCAGTTGCCGAGCACGACCGACGTGACGCCGTGCCAGCCCGAGATCGTGCAGTACGTATCCCAGTGAATCTGGGCGTCGTAGTGCGTGTGCAGGTCCACGAAACCCGGGGCGACGATGAGCCCCTCCGCCTGCAGCTCCCGGGCTCCCGCGCCCGCCGGAATGCGCCGATCTTCGCGATCACGCCGTCCCGGATCCCGACGTCCCCTTGAACCGCGGCAATTGCGTACCATCGACAATCGTGCCGCCGCGAACGACCAGATCGTAATGCGCCATCTCTCTACCCTCCACCCTTGGGTTGACGCCCCGAGTCTATGTCCGGAAACGCACGATGGCAACGACATTTTGAGCACTTTCTGTTATTTTTTTTAAATTCGCTTCCATATCGCGTATCCGATGCGCCGGTAACACAACGAATATCAACGGTGTCCGAACTCAGCTTTGACGTTTCCGCCCTGCCGAGCCGCTATCGACTGGCGGTGTGTTCGCTGTGGGACAACTTCGAGCGGCCGAGCCCCGCTCCCGGAGAGGTGCCGTGGCACGGGGAAGCGGTCACCGCGGAATGGCTGACGGCCGTCCTCGCGCGCGACGCGCCGGGAGCCCGCGTGGAGGGCATCCAGGTGCTCGGCGGCGACAACGGCTCAAGCGCCCGAAGGACATTCGCCATCGAGTGGAACCGGGAGGGCCGGGCGGCGTCCCTGCCGGAACGCGTGTTCACCAAGTCGACCCCGACGCTCCCGATGCGACTGTCCGCCGGCAAAGCGGCCCCGGCCGAGGGCCGGTTCCTGACGGACCTGCGGCCGCACCTGCCCATCGATGCCCCGCGATGCTTCTGGACCGGCCGAGATCCGGTGAGCGGGCGCTCCTTCCACCTGATGAACGACCTCGTCCACGAGCGCGGCGCGACGTTCTGCCGCGCCGACTCCGAGATCGACCGTGAACAGGCGGAGCAGGTCATCGACACGCTGGCCGTGCTGCACGGCACGTTCCTGAGCGCCTCGTGCACGCTCGACAGTTCCTTTCTCCGAACCTACGAGAACTTCTTCGACGCCGCGGCCCGCAACCGCATCGAGGCGGGGCACGACGAGGCCATGATCCGGGCCGCGCACGTCATTCCCGACGGCGTGCTCGCGCGCAGGGCATCGATCTGGCCGAGCGCGGTGAAGGCGACCGGGGCGCACGACCGTTCGCCACGGACGGTCATCCACTCCGACGTGCACCTCGGCAACTGGTACGTCACGGAGGACGACCGCATGGGCTTGAGCGACTGGGCAAGGGTCTGCCGGGGGTTCTGGGGCAGGGACCTGGCGTATTCGCTTATGACCGTGCTCGCCGTCGAGGATCGCCGGGCCTGGGAGCATGCGCTGATCGAACGGTACTGCGACGCCCTCTCGGAGCACTCTGGAACGGCGTTGGATGTCGACGACGCCTGGGACGCCTACCGGGCGCAGGCATGCCTGGCGCTGCTGATGTGGACGCCTACACTGTGCCCACCGCCCACGCTGCCGGACATGCAGCCGGAAGCGACGTCGCTCGAGATGATCAAGCGCATCACCACCGCCATGGACGATCACGACATCCTGTCCGTGGCGTGACCGACGGAGGACGCGAGCCTTGGACGACAACACGGACGCGTATCGGACTCTCGGAGAGGCCGTCGTGCAGGCCCTCGTACTCAATGCCGGGCTACAGCAGGCGAAGGATCCGTCGGTGGACTCCGTGTCGGTGCATCTCGTCTTCGACGTCCGCGCGGACACCGCCGGCCGCAGTCTCCTGATCCGCCACGAGCGGGTCGCCGATCCGCCGCTGGAATTGCGGATCGCCGTACCCCCGCCGGGCCGATGAGCCGTTGACCAGACCAGCCCCGTAACACAACATTCCCGGATTCGTCCGGGGGCAGAGGACCAAGAGATGGCAGCGCAAGCAGATACCCTCGACATCGACAATCTCGACTTCGATCCGGATTCGCTTCGCAAGCGATACGACCATGAGCGCGACCGGCGTCTGCAACCCCGCGGCGAGGACCAGTACCTCGAGACGAAGGGTGACTACGCCGAGTACTTCGACGCGGATCCTTATTCAGGAGAGGCGCCTTCCCGCGACCCGTTGACGCTGACGCCCGACGTCATCGTGATCGGCGGCGGGTTCGCCGGCATGTTCGCGGCATACCGGCTGCTGGAAGCGGGATTCGACAACCTGCACATCGTGGAGTCCGGCGCCGATTTCGGAGGCACGTGGTACTGGAACCGGTTTCCGGGCTCGCAGTGCGACATCGAATCGTACTGCTACATGCCCCTGCTCGAAGAAACGAACTACATGCCGACGCAGAAGTACGCCAATGCGCCAGAGATCTTCGAGCATTGCCAACGCATCGCACACATGTTCGGCCTTTACGAGAAGGCCATCTTCCAGACCCGCGTGGACGCGGTCGAATGGAACGACCGCGCCAGCCGCTGGACCGTGCGCACGAACCGCGGGGACGACATCGCCGCCCGCATCGTCGTCTCGGCGACCGGTCCCGCCTGCATTCCTCGGCTCCCCGACATCCCGGGCATCCGCGATTTCAAGGGACACTCCTTCCACACGAGCCGCTGGGACTACGAGTACACGGGGGGCGACAGTTCCGGAAACCTGCACCGACTGCACGACAAGCGCGTGGCCGTCATAGGAACCGGCGCGACCGCGGTGCAGTGCGTACCGCATCTGGGTCGTTCCGCCCAGGAACTCTACGTGTTTCAGCGGACGCCGTCCTCCATCGACATCCGCGGCAACGGGCCCACCGATCCCGAGTGGGCGAACAGCCTGCCCGCGGGATGGCAGAAGGAGCGGCAGGAGAACTTCAACGACGTCCTGACCGGCCAGCCGTTCGAGGTGGACCTGGTCAACGATCAGTGGACCGTCCTGTTTCGCAGCATGAAGAACGTGTTCTTCGCCGGCGAAGGCGATGCGTTGGAGGGCGCGGCGCTGGAGGAACTGGAACGCGTGAACGAGATCGCCGACTTCGACAACATGAACCGGATACGCGCCCGCGTCAACGAGCTGGTGCAGGACCCGGCGATCGCCGAGACGCTGAAGCCATGGTACCGGCAATTCTGCAAGCGCCCGTGCTTTCACGACGACTATCTGCCGACGTTCAATCTGCCCAACGTCACACTCGTCGACGTGAGCGACTCCTACGGTGTGGAGCGAATCACCGAGGATTCGGTGGTCGCGAACGGCAAGGCCTACCCCGTCGACTGCATCATCTATGCGACGGGGTTCGAGATCAGCACGTCGTACAGGAAGCGGTTGCGCTACGACGTGAACGGCGTGAACGGCCAATCCCTCTACGATCACTGGAAGGACGGGCGTCGAACGCTCCACGGCCACTCGAGCCACGGCTTCCCCAACTGGTTCCTCATCGGCGCAACGCAGGTCGGCGTGTCGGCCAACTACAGCTCCATGGTCGATGAGCAGGCCTTGCAGATCGTGTACATCCTGAAGGAGCTGCGCGAACGCGGTGCGAACTCGGTGCAGCCCACGCTGGAAGCCGAGGACGCCTGGGTCCAGGTCATCAGGCAATGCGCACAGGACACGAGCGACTTCTTCGACGCGTGCACCCCGGGCTACTACAACAACGAAGGCAAGCACCGGGAGTCGAAAGCCGCCTTCATCGACGCCTATGCGCCCGGCGTCAACGCCTTCAACCGGCTGCTGAAGGAGTGGCGCGGCAAGGGGGACTACGAGGGACTGGCGTTCCGTTGAGCGGGTCGGCGGACCCTGCACGCGTCTGCCCATGGCGCGGAGGAAGCTCGGGTAGTCGCCGAGCTGCCGAACACCCTCGCCGAGCATGGAGTGGACGCCGTCGTCTCGGCGATGGGCTGCTGAGGCAGTTGCACGCCCGCCGTGTTGCGGGCAGCGGCAGCGGCCGAAGCCGCCGGCTTCCCCTCCTCTTCCCTGGTCTGCTCCGGTTTCCTGGGGCAGGGGGCGACCACGTCCGTGGGCCTGGGCATGCCCAACCTGCCCATGGCAGAGGTGCCGGGGCACCCCGACGCGCAAACCGACCAGGAACTGCACGACAACGTGACCTCGGTGACCGTACGGGACGTCATCGAGAACCTGACGCAGGCGCCACCGGCGGGGACGGCGATCCAGGAACCGCGATCGGACGACGTGGTGCTGGAAGGCAGCTTCGAGGAGGTCAACCGCTTCTACTACGAGAACGGCTGGTCCGACGGCCTGCCCATCGTGCCGCCGACCCGGGCAAAGGTGGAGGCGTTCCTTCACTTCACGGACCTGCCCGCCAACCACGTCATCGGCCGACTGCTGCCCGACAACCGCGAGGCCACGGTGTGGAACGTCGCGGTCAACGGCGTCATGGCCGGCTGCAGGCCGCGGTACATGCCGGTGCTGGTGGCGCTCGCGGAAGCCATGGCCGATCCCCGCTACGGAGTCGAGCATTCCGGCAACACGCCCGGCTCGGAAACCCTGATCACCATCAATGGGCCGATCATCAAGGACCTGGAGTTCAATTTCGAGCAAGGGGCGCTGCGCGACGGCTTCCAGGCCAATACCTTGATCGGGCGGTGGTGGCGGCTGTACCTGCGCAACGTCGCCGGCTTTCTGCCGCATCAGAACGACAAGTGCACCTTCGGCAATACCTGGCGCGTAGTGCTGGCGGAGAACGAAGACGTGCTGGAGCGCATCGGCTGGTCCCCCGTGTCGGCGGACTTCGGCCACGCCCGTGGTGACAACGTCGTGACCATCTCGCGCTTTACCGGCGGTGACGTCATCGTGTCCGTGTTCGGCCAGCAGCCGGAAGAGATGCTGCCCTACCTGGCCGACGCCCTGGTCAGCCAGACCGGCTGGCAACTGGTCTTCACGGTGGGTTACGCGGACGGAGACTACAGTCCGCTACTGGTCCTTTCGCCGATCCTGGCCGAGACCATGGCCAGGGCTGGCTGGTCCAAGGACGACGTGCGGCAATGGCTGTTCGAGCACGCGCGCATTCCGGCCAGCAAGTTCGAGCGGTACCTGGGTGAGTTCACGAGGTTGTACGGCGGCAAGCGGTCCCTGTACGAACGCGCACGGTCGGGCAAGGCAAACGCCGTGTTCGGAAAATCCGAGGATCCCGATCGGCTGGTGCCCATCGTCTGCGACCCGATGGACATCCGGATCGCCGTCTCCGGCGATCCCGGGCGCACCAACGCCCAGGTGTTCTCGCACAACGGCACCCTGGGCTACCCCGACGGCGCGGGCCATTCGGCTGCCGGTCAACTGGCAGGCCAAGCTGGCGGATGCGGAGTAGCCGGCAGGGGGGTCGGACTTCGCGGCGCAGCGTCGGCGAAGCGCTTTCCGGGACGCCTGGACTGATCGACCTCACGAAGTTCTCCTGCTGGCGCAGGAAGGGCCGACAGTAGTAGGTGACCGCCCCGTGGCGATACTCGTCCTTCGTCGTGTTCGCGCCCCCGCAGTGCCATAGCCGGCCCTCAAAGACCAGCGCCGTACCGGCGGCACCTCTACCGGCCGAACCGGTCGATGTCGGCCTTGCAGCGGTCCAGATCCTCTGTCGGCCGGGGTAAGTCGTTCACTTGATCCCGCGCAAAACTCAGGCGACCTCTCGCGGCGCCGCCGGGATCGCAGCCGTATAGGTATCGCGTCCCCGCCGGAGGACCGTCCCCGGTTGCGCGCCGGTGTACTCGTCGTGATCGACGACCGGTACGCCATTGACGAGCACGTAGTCGTAGCCGCGCGCGTCCGCGTACAGCCGCATCCCGTTTCCGGGCAGGTCGGACCGCACCTCCAGCGGACAGGTCTGCAACCGGTCGAGATCGATGACGAGCACGTCCGCATGGGCGCCTTCACGGATGACGCCCCGGTCCCTGACCCCGATGTACTCGGCCGGAACCTGGGAGAAGAGATGGATCGCCTGCTCGAGGGACATGACCCCGTGGTCCCGAACCGCGTTGGAGAGAAAGCTCGTCGCGTGGCTCGCCCCGAACAGCACGTCGCAATGCGCGCCGCCGTCGGTGGCCGCCCAGAGCGTCCGGTCGTCCGCGAGCGACCGGGCGATCAGACCCCAGCCTTCCTTCGTGTGTTCAGGGAAGTTCGCGACCAGGAAGGTCGTCGTCAGCTCGTCACGAATCGCGATGTCCAGGCATGCGTCCAGGACGGAACAACCCAGCTCCGCTGCGATGTCCACCACCTTTCGGCCCACGAATTCGGCGTTGTCCGGATGCCGGGCGACGTCCACGGTGAAGAGCTCGAGCTTCGCGAAGATGCCGACCGGGTTGGTGCTGGCGGCCACTTCGTCGAGGACCACCTGCATGCGTTCCCGGGTCTCCGGTTCCTTCATGCGCTCGATGCGCGCCGGGACCGGCAGCTTGTAAAGCTCCGCGAACACGCCGGGGTAGGTGTCGTAGCCGAGCCCGGTCTTGAAGTTGATCCGTACGTCCTGCGGCTGGCTGCTGCACTGGACGCGAACCTCCGCGCCCCGCGCCCGCGCGTAATCGGCCGTGCTGAGCTGTACTTCGGCCAGTTCGTCCGGAAGCTGGCCCGGCACGAAGAGCGGCCAGTTCACCGTGCGTTGACCGGCGAGGGCGAAGTCCGCGACCAGGGCCTTCGTCTCCTCCGTCATGATGCCGACCGACGAAACGAAGCCGAGATGCGTTCCCTCGTAGTTCCTGACCTGGGACGCAAGCGCCAGCAGTTCCTCGCGATCGGCGATCAACGACGGGACCGGGTCTCCGTTGTGGTCCCGATGGGTGTCGGCGTGCGAAGAACTGAACGAGATGGACCCCGCCTCGAGGGACTCCCGGAGCAGCGCCTGCATCTTCGCGAGCTCCTCGGGACTGGCCTTGTCCGTGAGCGCGCGCTCGCCCATCACCATCGTGCGCAGCGCGCTGTGGCCCGTGCCGAACGCGATATTCGGCGCGACATGGCCTTCGACGCGATCCAGCATCTCGGCCATGGACGACCAGTCGATGTCCACCCCGGCGCGCAAGGTCTCCAGGGGGATGGCTTCCACCTTCGACAGCATGGGCACGAGGTACGCCGCCGTTTCGCTGTTGATCGGCGCAAGACCGAATCCGCAGTTGCCGAGAACGATGGACGTGAAGCCGTGACGCGGGTGGGGATCGAGATTGGGATCCCACATCACCTGGGCGTCATAGTGCGTATGGACGTCCACGAAACCCGGCGTCACGTATCTCCCGGCCGCGTCGATCACCTGCTCGGCTTCGGGCTGATCCGGCCCGAGATAGGCGATCCGGCCGTTCTCGATGCCAATGTTGGCCTCGCTACCGGCCTTGCCGGTTCCGTCGATGACCGTTCCGTTCCTGATCAGTAGATCCAGCATCATTCGCTCCTCACCAATTCGCCAATCACGTCATCAAACAGCCGCTGCTGCATGCTCGTGCGCTTCCACGCCATCCCGCCCCGCCGTCCAGAAGTCGGGACCGCAGTCGAATCCCCGCTCGACGTCCCCGACCCTGATCACGTCGACCACCAGGGTATGGCCGGTCAGCGGATCCAGGTAGGCGACGATGTCGACACTCGGATGACTCGGCAGGAACCCGTGAATCCGGGGGCAACCTTCCGTCCAGTGATCCGGGCGCTTCGCCAGTGGGGCGCCTGACCGGAGGCTCACGGCCACGTCGCCGCGGACCTCGACACCTGGGTAGAGCGCACGACCCGGCCCGTTTTCCGGAGGCGCGGGCGCATCCAGGGGCTTCGCCGCCGGTGCGGCCCGTTGCAGCCGTTCCTTCAGCATCGCCGCACGGTTCTCCCCGGTGCGCCCGTCGTCGCCAACCACCACGCCGTAGGTCTCAAGCGCCTCTTCTTCGGTGATCCGCCCATCCTTCACGTCATGCTCCACGGCGGCCGTGTCGCGGTCGAGGGGGTCTCCCCAGCCGCCGCCGCTGCAGACGCGCACGGTAAAGGTCTCCCCCGGGTGCAGCGGGACGCCCTGCTGATGGCAGAGGACCGGTCGCACGTCGCCGTCCATGCCCTCGATTTCCAGTTCGTTGACACTGCCCGGGTAGCCCCCTGCCATACCGGGCGAAGGTATGCGTTCCCGGTTGCCCATGGTGATGCCGAACAGCACCTGGTCGCCGCAACCCCGATAGGACACCTCCGCGCCATGACCGGACCTGAAGCGCCCCGCGCCCTGGGGGCCCTTCCTGATGTCGCGGCGACAGATGCTGAAGGGATAGTGGTCTTCCATGGTCTCCGCGTCCGGGTACTCGACCACCGCACCCTTGCCTAAGTTGTAGGGGCCCCAGTCGTCGGCATCGCGGTCGTGCCCGGGATTCGTGCCGAGGGCGCCGCCGCCCTCCAGCATCAGCCAGTTGTCCGGTTGCCCGAGGTGCCCTACCGCCGCCCAGCCGTGGAGCGCCATGCCTCCGGTGGCCAGCGGGCTGGAGAGCAGCCGGTTGGCCTCGTGTTCCGGGCTTGCCGCTACCGCCAGGCCGAGGGCGTGCATCGCCGCCTCCACCGCCGTGTTGCCCGCCTCCAGGTGGGGTCCGCCGATGGGGGCGGGCGGCTGTGCATCGACGATCGAGCCTTCCGGACAGACGAGCTCGATGCACCGGAAAATCCCCTCGTTGAACGGCAAGTCCTGGGCCAGCAACGCGGCGATCTGGACACCGAGCAGGCTTCCGATCACGTAGGGCTTGGAATTGTAGTAGTGCGGCGTCTGGGGCGAGGCGCCGGCGAAATCGAACACCAGCGTCCCCTGCTCGATCGTCAGCGTGCACGGCACGCGGTAGTCGGATTCCGTCCACTCCACCCAGCGAATCGCGGAGTACCGCCCCGTTGCCAGCCTGTCGATGCGATTGCGAAACTCCCTTTCGCTGAGGTCGATCAACTCGCGGACCACCGCCTTGAAGACATCGGCGCCGTAACTCCCCGCGAGTTCGTCGAGCGCGGTTGCCGCGACGTTCGTTCCGCTGATCAGCGCGCGCATGTCCATCGAGATGATGTCCGCCATGCGAATGTTGTTGAGCAGGATCGACCACACGTCGGACTGCTCCTCCCCCGCCCGGGAGAGGCGTACCGGAGGAATGCGAATCGCCTCCTGGTAGCACTCGGTGGCGGTGGGAACGAACGATCCCGGGGCGCCGCCGCCCATATCCATCATGTGGGCGGAGGTCCCCACCCACGCCACGAGTTCTTCGCGGTGGAACACCGGTTGATGGATGAACACATCCTGTGCGTGGAAGCCGCCGCCGGCATAGGGATCGTTCACGAGAAACAGGTCGCCCGGGGCGATGGTCTCGCCGTGGGTATCGAGAATCGCGTGGACGCCGTTGACGCCGGTATGGAAGTGCGCCTCGACGTGCCCGCCGCCGACGATCAGGTCGCCTCCGGCCGTGTAGACCGCACAGGAACAGTCCTTGCCGTCGGAGACGATCGGACTGATGGCCGTCCGGACGATCGTCCGGGCGCCATCGTCCGCCATCGCTTCGAGCTTCGCGCGGAGTACTTCCACCGTGATGGGATCAATCATCGCCTGCTCCATCCTTCCCGCCGCTTCCTTCCGGCCCCTTCGTTCATGTCTCCACTTCCGCCGGCGCCACGGTTTCGACGGTCCGATTGGCACGGACGACGGTACTCAGTGCCGGTGGCGTCCAGATCGTCGTGTCCGAGACATCTATGAGCGCGGGCCCCGGCACGACGTGGCCCGCGTGCAACGCATCCAGACGATAGACCGGCACTTCGATGGGCCGGTCCCGGCGGACCCACACGTCCCGCGCACCCGCCGGACCCGGCAGCGGGCCGGCGGCCGCTTCGGCATCCGCCGGCAGCGTCGCCCGCGTCGTTCTGCCGACACCCACCACCCGCAGCGTCGAGAGTTCCACCATCGTGGTATCCGAGTACGCCGCGGGGCCATAGCGCTCCGCGTACAGTTCCTTGAACTCTTTGGCAAGCAGGTCCGAATCGATCCGTGCGTCGTCGAGGGCCAACGTGATGAACGCCTTCTGCCGGTGCAACCGAACGTCGGCCTCAAAGGAGTACAGACGCTTGTCTCCAGGCACTCCGTTCGCCTCCAGTTGCGAGTCCAGTGCCAGCCTGAGGGCCTCCAGTTCCTCCCCGAAATCGCTTTGCAGGGGCAGCACGGTGTCCACTGCCAGCAGGGCCTCATATCTCATGTCGGCGCTGGCCGCGCCGTAGGCGGACAGCACCGACGAGAATTCCGAAGCGATCGTCGACCTGAAGCCGAGTTCCTGGGCAATCGTCGGCACGAACAGGGACCCGGAGCCGCCGATCGAGACGAGGGAAAGCTCCCGCGGGTCCAGCCCGCTGGTGGCCATGCGGGCACGGATCGCTTTCGCCATCTCGGCGATCGCGATCTCGCGGATGCCGAACGCCGTCTCCATCGCGGACAGTCCGATCTGCTCGCCCAGCGACGCACAGGCTGCCAACGCCGCGTCGGTGTCCAACTCGATGCCGCCACTCTGGAAGGAACCGGGCGAGATGTAGCCGAGCAGCAGGTTCGAGTCCGTGACGGTAGGTACCGTGCCGCCCCGGCCGTAGCAGACCGGTCCCGGGATCGCGCGGGCGGAGCGCGGCCCCACGCGCAGCATGCCGCGGCTGTCTATCCAGGCCATCGAGCCGCCGCCGGCGCCGATGGACTCGACGTCAACGGACGACACCCCGGTCTCCAAGCCGTTCACGTTCGCCTGCTGCCGGCGCGCAGGCTCGCCCTCCCGGACGACGCTCACGTCGAAGCTCGTACCGCCCACGTCGCAGCACAGGGCGTCCGCGCAGCCCACCACGGCCGTCAGTTCTCCCGCCGCGACCGTTCCCGCCGCAGGACCCGAGGACGCGAGCCCGAGCGGTCCCCCGCGCGCGTCGCCAACGGTGATGGCGCCTCCGCCCGAATGCAGCAGGAGCATGGGCACGTTCAGGCCCCGGGACCGGAGTTCGGCTTCCAGGTCTTCGACGCCATCGAGCGCGTGGGCCGCATAGGCGTTGAGTACCGCCATGGTGGTCCGCTCGTACTCGCGCTGAATCGGGTGCAACTCGACGCCCGAGAACACGGGAAGCTCCGGAAACAACCGGCGGGCTATCTCGGCCGTCGCCTTCTCATGCGCCGGATTTCGGCAGGACCAGAGAAGGGACACCGCGAACGCCTGCACCTCGCGTTCCTCTCGAAGTCCACGAACCGCCCGCTCGACCGCCGCCTCGTCGAGCGGTTCGACGATCTCGCCGCGGCGATCGATGCGTTCGTCGATGCCCACGACGTCCGCGCTGGCCACAGGATTCCAGGGCATGTCGAGCCAACCGTCGACGCTCGCCCGGGCGCCCCGCGCCAGGTGCAGATGTCTCTCGAAGCCCGCCGTGGTCAGCAAGCCGACGCGCAGCCCTTGCCGCGTCGCCAGCACGTTGGTCACCGCGGTCGTGCCGAGTCCAAAACGTTCGACGTTGCCGAGCAGGTCTTCCGGGCCGGTTTCCATCTGAGCCGCGATCAGTTCGCAGGCCTCGATGACGCCCGCGCCGAAGTTCTCGGGAACGGTCGGTGACTTCGCCTTCCACGTCCGGAACCCGTCGCTGCAGACGACGTCGGTGAACGTGCCTCCCACGTCCACGCCGATGACCAACATGCCAGCCCCTGAAGACACCGAAACGCTACTCGCGAGGAACGACCATTTCGTGGTAGTCGTGCTTGATCGCGCCGGACACCTGCCGCAGTTCGATCTCGTTGACCCCCTCGAGGGGCCGCATGCGGCGGTTCACGATGTGCATGGCATCGAGCGCGTTCCTGGTGCAGAGCACCGCCATCACGTTGAAGCGGCCGGACAGGGCCGCGAGGTAGAAGACGTCCTCGAACTCCGCACAGGTCTGCAGGAACCCCTCGAGGTCCTTCGGCGCGACCGACACCTTGACGAACGCGACGAAGTTGATGCCCATCGCCCGCCCGTCGGTGACGGCGTCGAAACGGATCGCGTCCCCGTTGAACAGCTTGCGCAGGCGTTGGCGCACCTGGCCTTCGGAGATCTCGAGGCGGCGCGCGACCTCCCGGTTGCTGAGCCGCCCGTCCTGCTGCAGGACGGCCATGATGGCCTCGTCGGTGCCGTCGATTTTCATGCGAGGGGTTCCCCCACGCGCTCCCCGCTGAAGGCTGTCTTCTTGCGAGGGGTTCCCCCTCGCGCTCCCCGGCTGAAGGCTCTCATGACTGGTACACCAGCCGGGCGTAGCCCGTCTTGTACTTGCGGATGTCAATGGCGGTGTGCAGTTCCACCCGCGCCACTCCTTCCACCGCGGCGATCTCGTTCTCGAGCACCCCCAGCAGGTCTTCCCGGTCCACGGCGTTGAACACCAACATGATCTCGGGCGTACCGAGGAGCAGGTTGACGCTCGTGGCCCGCTCGATCTCCACGAGGTCCGAAGCCACCCGCTCCACCGACCGCCCCACGACCGAGACCTCCGCGAAACACTGCAGGTCGAAGCCCTTGCTGTAGAGATCGCGCCGCAGCAGCACGCGCAGGACCGACTCCTCCTGCAGCCGCCGAATGCGGTTGGCCACGGTCGCCTCGGAGATGGAGAGGTGCTTCGCGAGCCGCTTGTTCGGCATGCGGCCGTCGGAGCGCAGGTGCTCGATCAGCGCGCGGTCGATGTCGTCGAGACTGGCTGGCACGTCCCTGGAACGCCCCCCAACGGAACCACCCTTCATAGAAGCGGATTCCGATCCGAATGTACAGCGCTATGCTCCGCTTCGTCGCCCCGGCCGTTACCGTTTTGCGTTGACATGCGAACTTGGCAAGGCGCAAACTCGAACCTTGAGAGATATTGGGGGGAGGACCCGCGCGATGACATACGATCTTGTAATCCGAGGCGGCACCGTGGTGGACGGCACCCGCCTGCCGAGGCTCCGCGCCGACGTCGGCATCACCGACGGGAAGGTCGCGAAGATAGGCCGTATCGGCCCCGGCGAGGGGGCGAAGGAACTGGACGCGACGGGCCTGGTCGTGGCCCCGGGGTTCGTGGACCTCCACACGCACTACGACGCTCAGATTCACTGGGACCCGTACTGCACCGTGTCCGGCTGGCACGGCGTGACCTCGCTCGTGCTCGGCAACTGCGGCTTCGGCTTCGCGCCGGTGAAGCCGCAGGAACGGGACCGGGCGCTCCTGATGATGACCCGCACCGAGCAGATCCCCTTCAACACCATGAAGGCGGGCATGCCCTGGGCGTGGGAGACCTTCCCGGAGTGGCTCGACAACCTGCAGCGCATCCCGAAGGGCGTGAACTGCGTGAGCTACGTCCCGGTCTCGCCGCTCATGGTCTACGTGATGGGCCTCGAAGCCGCGAAGAGCCGCCCCGCGACGCCTGCGGAGCGCCGCGAGATGCAGCGCCTGCTGCACGAAGCGATGGACGCCGGCGCGTGCGGTTTCTCGGTGCAGCGCCTCGGCGCGAACTCCCTGCAGGCGGACCACGATGGCACGCCCATGCCCACGGACTGCATGGCCGACGAGGACGTGCTCGCCCTCGCCGACGTGCTGTACGAGCGCGACGAGGGCTTCATCCAGATCACCCAGGCGCAGGCAGGCAACCCCATCACCGCCAGCCCCGAGGACATCGCGAAGGACCTCAAGTTCCTCGAGACGCTGGCGGAGCGCTCCGGACGTCCGGTACTGCACAACGCCATCGCCGTGGTGGACGCGTATCCGGACTCGCACAAGAAGTCGGTCGAGTGGCTGCACGACTGCAACGCGCGGGGCCTGCGCATCTACGGGCAGGGCGCCACCGGCCGCATCTGGTTCGAGTACACGTTCGAGGACTGGAATCTCTACGACTTCAGCCCGCCGTGGAACCACGCGACCCAGGGCACGTACGAGGAGAAGCTCGCCAAGCTCTCCGACCCGGCGATCCGCCAGGCGATGAAGGACGATTATCCGAACTTCATGACCGTCGGCACGGGCGGCGCGCTCGAGACCATCACGGTCAAGGAAGCGGAAGGGAATCTCGCGGGATACGTCGGCCGCACGATCGGCGAGATCGCGGAGACCGAGGGCAAGCACGTGGTCGACGCGATCCTCGACATCGCGGTGGCGGGGGACCTCAAGCCGCTCTTCAAGACCGACAGCGCGGGCCCGAGCCTGACGAACCCGAAGGCCGTCTCCGGGATGATCTCGGATCCCTACATGATGGCCGGGGTGTCCGACGGCGGCGCCCACACGAAGTTCTTCAGCGCGGGCAGCTACACGACGGACCTCCTGATCTGGCTGGTGCGGGAGTCGCAGACGCTGACCCTCGAGGAGGCGCACTACCACCTGTCCTACCTGCCCGCGCAGGCGGCCGGGTTCCTCGACAGGGGGTACCTGCGGGCCGGCGCCCCGGCGGACATCGTGGTGTACGACCTGAAGAACCTCAAGATCGTCCCGGAGGGCGGTCACGAGGTGGTGCAGGACTACCCCGCGGGTGAGTGGCGCCGGGTGCAGAAGGCCGAAGGCTACCGCTGGATCCTCGTCAACGGAGAAGTGACCTTCGAGGACGGCGAGGCCACCGGCGCGACGCCGGGCCAACTGCTGCGCAACCGGGAGATCGCCGAGACGACCCTCGGGCTTGCCGCCGGCGGATAGCGCCACCGGCCGCCCACCGACCGTGTGCGGCCGACGCCGCGTAGCATCTACGGCCACCCCTGGAGCACGCGCTCCAGGGGTGGCCTGTTCGCCCGCCTCACAAGTTTGACGGAAGGAGAAGCGGCATGGGTGCGAGAGAAGAACGCAACCTCGAGCGTGCGCGTCACTGGGAGTGGACGTGGAACAACGACGTCATGCGCATGGTGGACGAGTGCTACGCGGAGGACTGCGAGGTCTCGGACATGCTGCTGGCCCGCACGTTCCACGGGCGCGCGGAACTGCGGCTCATCGAGGAGCAGATGATGGACGTGGACGCCTCGCGCCGCATGACGGTCACGAAGATGGTGGCGAGCGGCGACACGGTGGCGCTCGAGGTCGACCTCCAGTGGGACGAGGGCCGGGCGCCCGTGGCCGGGGCGGCGTTCCTGACCTTCGACGACGACGGCATGATCGTCTCCGACCACAGCTACAGCGTCGATCCCGTGGGGGCGGCGGAGCGGGACCCGCGCGACTGACGGATCCGCCACTCCGCGCGGGCGGCTGCCGGCCGGTCCAAGGCCCTCCTGTCATTTTGCGTTGACGGACGGGCACCGTCGCGTTGCATTACGCCGTGCCATGCGGGAGACTCCGTGCTTTGCGAACTTCGATGGAGAGGGATGAATGACCGTTCATTTCGAGTCGCGCCGCACTCGGATCCGCGCCTTGCCGTGTTTGGTGGTCGGACTGTGTGGACTGACCAGCGCGGCAGTGGCCGAGGAACAGCTCATCGAAGAGATCCTCGTCACCGCCGAGAAACGTGAGAGCACGCTGCAGGAGACGCCTGTGGCGATCACCGCGTTGACCACCGACATCGTGGAAGACCGGAACATCAACGACCTGCGGAAGGTCACGGCCATCGCGCCCAGCATGGTGTACAACTCGGCCAACGGCCAGGCACAGATCTACATGCGGGGTATCGGCACCGACGTCAATACCATCATGACCGAGCCCGGTGTCGCGATGTTCGTCGATGGCGTCTACATGGGCACGACCAGCGAACAGGCGGCGACGTTCGAGAACGTGGAGCGCGTCGAAGTGCTGAGAGGGCCCCAGGGTACCCTGTACGGCCGCAACAGCACGGGCGGCAACGTCAACGTGATCACCAGGCTCCCGGGCGAGGAGCCCGAGTTCAGCGCCTCGCTGCTGTTCGGGGACTACGACCGCATGAGGGCATCCGTCTCCGGCGGAGGGTCGCTGATCGAGGGCGTGCTCGCCGCACGCGTCTCGCTGGTGAAAGACACCGCCGACGGTTATCGCGAGAATGGGTTCAACGGCGACGACCTCGAGGATCGCGACATCTTCTCCGCCGCGTTGTCTGTCGTGTTTACCCCTTCCGAAACGTTTCGAGTTGATCCTGCGCGGCGACTGGTCGGAGGAAAACCACGACAACCCCATATGGATTTACGCCGAAGTCGTTCCCGGTTCCGGCCTCAATCCGGTGTTTTTCGGCGGGAATCCCGGCGACATCCCCAACAGGCCACGGCACAACGTTCCGACGGACTACAGTCGTGAGTGGAACGGCCTGAGCGCTACCGTCAACTGGGACATCGGCGACGTGACGCTCAGGTCGATTACGGCGCGTCGCGAGACCGTCAATGACGGCTTCTTCGACAACGACGCAACGGACGTCAGCTTCATCCACACGATTCAGAACCAGGAAAGCGAGATGTTCAGCCAGGAGTTCAACCTGCTCGGGACGCTGGGGGGGACAACCTGGAGTGGATCGTCGGCGCCTACTACTTCGACCAGGACACCATCGCCATGTTCGAGTTCGATCTGCCGATCCTGCAACCGATCCTCGAAGGGGCCTTCGGCTTTCCGCCGGGCGGACTGGCCGATCCCAACGTGAACTTCCTCTACGGCGAGCGCCTCGCGGGTGGACCCGCCGCTATTCCCTTCCTGGACTTCATCAACACCCAGGACACGGAGTCGCTGGCTTTCTTCGTGCAAGGGTCCTACCACGTATCCGATCGGCTGCGCCTTACCGCGGGCGTTCGCCGCACGGACGACGACAAGACCAACACGCAGACCATCACGAACAACATATCTCCCGGCAAGTGCTTCGATCTCAAGCTCCAGAACGATTGGCAGGAGACGACCTACAAGCTGTCCGCCGATTTCGATGTGAGCGAGTCCGTGATGGTGTACGGCTCCTACGCGAAGGGCTACAAGTCGGGAGGGTTCAACACCGGAAGCTGCAACAATGCGTTCGATCCCGAGACGGTGGCGGCGTACGAGGTCGGGTTGAAGTCGACGCTCGCCGACGGTCGCCTGCGTCTGAACCTCGCGGCATACAACTACGACTACCAGGACTTCCAGGCGAGGCTGTTCATCAACAACGCCTCCCTGGTGGAAAACGCCACGGACGTGACAAACACGGGCTTCGAGGCGGAGTTTGTCTGGGTTCCCGTGGATGCCGTGCAGATCGACGGCGGCGTGTCGTTCATGAAGTCGGAGTTCGAAGAGTTCATGTCCGACGATCCCATGGATCCACCGGAGCTGGTGGACCTGGAAGGCAACCAGACCTTGCGCGCGCCCGACGTGTCCTACAGCGTAGGTCTTCAGTTCACGCACGTGTTCGAGCAGGGCGCGGACATCACGTTCCGCTACGAGGCGGCCTACAAGGACGACTACTACACGGCCGTGTTCAACAACGACTTTGCCCGAATCGACTCCCACACCCTGCAGAACGTGAGGGTGATCTCGAACGTGAACAATCGATGGGAGCTGACCGGCTTCATCGAGAACGTGACCGATGAGGAACTCCTGGAGAACATTCTCCCGTCAGCAACCATCGGCGGTACGATTGGGGTCTGGTCTCCGCCCCGCCTGTGGGGATTGCAGCTTCGCTACAGGATGGAGTAACGCTTTAGCGACGGGTTCAGTCTAGACGTCCCATCCCGGCAACCCTTCATCGAGTTGCACGCCGAGGCTGTTCAACGCCATCGACACGAGGTTGTACTGACCGACGGTAAAGACCAGGTCCATCATCTGCTGCGTCGAATAGTGCTCGGACAGACCCGCCCACGTCTCGTCGCTGACGTGGGCGTCGTCGTGCAGTTCGTCCGTGGCCTTGAGTATCAGCCTGTCGAGGTTGCCCAACCCCCGCGTTTCCGGGCCGGTCCTGCAGGCGCGAATGTCGTCGTCCGACATGCCGGCCTGGCGCGCGAGCTGCACATGTTGCCCCCATTCGTAGCCGGCCCGACACAGGTACCCGATGCGCAGGATCGCCAACTCCCGATCGCGCGGGCTCAAGGTCGAACCGTCGAGAATGTAGGTGGAGAAGACCAGCCAGTGCCGTAGCAGTTCAGGGTGGTTGGTCAAGGTTTTCAGGACGTTGGCCTGCCCTGCCCGCTCCACGTAGGGCTGCAACAGCTCCCTGGCCTCGTCGGACCAGTCTTCTACCTCCAGCGGGGCAACCCGTGGTTTGTCCAGGCGCATGTCTCTCCTCCATCAACGCGGCCACCGCCGTCATGATCCGTCCCCGCAAACCGGTTGTCGAACGGGCCCAGCGGACGAGCCCCTCCCCTACAATGCCCTTCCTGGCGTCGTGCGCGGGCGGCAAACGGGAGGAAACTTACGATGCGCATCCGGATCGCAGCGATAGCGGTAACCTGGCTTCTCGCGGCCTGTGAACCCGCGCCGCCGCAAGCTGTCGAGCCCGCCCCGGCGGAAGTGGCGGAGGCCGAGATCCCCGACGCCCCCAAGCCGACACACTGGATCAGTGACGGCGACATCGGCAACGGGGGCGGGCCCGTCACCGAGGCGGACCTGCTCGCCGGCGCCGCGGACCCGGAGCAGTGGCTCCTCTACGCGGGCGACTACGACAGCCTGCGTCACTCCCCCATCGACGACATCCACCGCGGCAACGTCGCGCAGCTCCAGGTGGCCTGGGCGTTCCCGACCGGGACGCGTCACCAGTTCGAGGTCTCCCCCACCGTCTACGACGGCGTGATGTACGTGAGTTCGTCGGACAACCGCCTGTTCGCCCTCGACGCCGTGACCGGCGAGCTGTTCTGGCGGTACGACCACCAGCAGCCGGACGACCTCCGGCTGTGCTGCGGACGGGTGAACCGGGGCGCCGCGATCGCCGGAGACACCGTACTCATGGCGACGCTCGACGCGAAGCTCCTGGCCTTTCACCGACTTACGGGCGAACTGCAGTGGGAAACGACGCTGGCCAACTACGCGGAGGGCTACAGCGCCACTTCGATGCCCATGATCGTGAAGGACATGGCGATCATCGGCATCGCCGGTGGCGAGTTCGGCATCCGCGGCTTCTTCGACGCCTACGACGTACAGACGGGAGAACGGCGCTGGCGGCACCACACGGTTCCCGTCGAGGGCGAACCGGGCGTCGAGACCTGGGCCGGCGACTCCTGGAAGACGGGCGGCGCTCCCGCGTGGACGAGCGGCGCCTACGATGTCGAAACCGACATCCTCTACTGGACGACGGGCAATCCCGCACCCGACTGGAACGGCGACCTGCGCACCGGCGACAACCTGTACTCCAACAGCCTGCTCGCCGTGGACCCGGACACGGGCGAACGCCTCTGGCATTTCCAGTTCACGCCCCACGACGTGTGGGACTACGACGGCAACACGCACCTATTCCTCACCGACGTCGAGCGCGACGGCGAGACGATCCCCGCGATCGTGCAGCCGAACCGGAACGGGTTCTTCTACATCCTCAACCGTGCCGACGGCGCGTTCCTGGGCGCCACCCAGTACGTGGAGGAACTCAACTGGGCGACCATGGGCGAGGACGGCCGCCCGATCGTCAACCCGCTCGCGAAACCGACCGAACAGCCCGACTACCGGGTCTGCCCGAGCAACCTCGGCGGCATGAACGGCGCCTGGGCCGGCGCCATGAACCCGGACCTGGGCCTCGTCTACGTGCCGTCGGTGGAGGGCTGCCAGTACTACCAGAAGGGCATGGTCGTGTTCGTGAAAGGACAGCAGTTCACGGCCGGTTCGCCCATCACCGTGGACGTCGACGAGGGCAAGGCCCACGGCAACGTCGTGGCGGTGGACAAGAACACCGGCGAAGTCCGCTGGCGCTACGTCGACGAGCACCCGATGATGGCGGGCGCCCTTTCGACCGCCGGCGGGCTGGTCTTCACCGGCAACCAGTCCGGACACGCATTGGCGCTCGACGCGGAAACCGGGGACGTGCTCTGGAAGTTCCGCATGGGCGGAGGCGTACGCAGCCAGCCGGTCGCCTATCGCGCCGGCGGCAGAAGCTACGTCGCCATCGGTTCCGGCAACCAGACCGGCTTCGCCCGGTACGCCGGCGGCCCGACGAATCTCCCTGAAGGCGGCAACCTGTTCGTGTTCGCGCTGCCGCAGTGAGCTCCATCCGGCGCGTGCCGGCGAGCGCACTCGGGTTGGCGGCGCTCTGCGCCCTCGCCGCCTGCGCTCCCGGCGAGCCGCCCTCCCCCGCCGACGCACTGCGCACGGACACCGCAGCGCTGACCCGCGGCCGGCAAATCTTCACCGGTGTCTGCGCGGGCTATTGCCACGGCCTGTCACCGGGACCGCGCGAGGCGCCCTACCTCTTCGACTGCGCCTGGCTGCACGGCGGACACGACGTCGACCTGCACCGGGTGATTTCCGAGGGCGTGCCGGAGACCCCCATGATCGCCTTCGCGGGACAGCTTCCCGAGGGCGAGGACGACATCTGGCGCCTCGTCGCCTACATCCGAAGCGCCGGCCCGGAAAGCTGCTGACGCCGCGCCGGCACCATCCGATCATCCAGGAGACCCCCATGGACCTCGACCGCTACAAGACCCTCACTCTGACCCGCGACGGCCGCATCCTGACCATCGCGATCGACAACGGCCCGATGAACGCCGTGGACGACGACCTGCACCGCGAACTGGGGCACGTCTTCGTCGACGCGCAGGACGACGCCGAGAGCGACCTAGTCGTGCTCACCGGCGCCGGCCGGGCGTTCTGCGCCGGCGGCGACATGGCCTGGTTCCAGGACATGATCGACGACACCTCCCGCTTCCGCGGCATCCTGCCGGACGCCAAGCGCATCATCATGACGCTGCTCGATCTCGAGAAACCGATCGTCTGCCGCCTGAACGGCGCCGCGGCGGGTCTCGGTGCCTCACTCGCCCTGCTCTGCGACGTGATCGTCGCGGACGAGCGCGCGAAGATCGGCGACCCCCACGTCAAGGTGGGACTGGTGGCCGGGGATGGCGGCGCCGTGATCTGGCCACAGCTTATCGGCTATGCCCGCGCGAAGGAGTGGCTGCTGACCGGCGACATGATGACGGCGGCAGAGGCGGCGGAGATGGGGCTCATCAACCATGCCGTCCCCGCGGAGGAACTCGATGCGAAGGTGACCGAGATCGCGGAACGCATCCTCGCCAATCCAAGGTGGGCGGTCCGCTGGACCAAGACGGCGGCGAACCTCCCCTTGCGCGAGATCGCGAACCGCGTCTCCGATGCCGCCCTCGCCTACGAGGCGCTGTCGAATGCGACGCGGGACCGCCAGGAAGCCGTCAACGCGTTCGTCGAGCGGCGCAAGCCGGAGTTCGGCGGGGATTAGGGGCCACTCCGAGCCCGCGACGGCCGGGCAACTCTCGTCGTCCCGTACTGAGGGAAACGACCCGCTTGATCTCGCGTTTGCGTTCGCCGGTGTGCCCGCCCATTTCCCTTACAATGGTCCGGTGCGCCGAGAACTCCGCAGATGCTGACGATCAAGCAGGCCTGCCAGCCCCGGCCCGGTACCTTCGACCCCGCCCGACGCGACACAGTTCTCGACCTCGGCGACCTCATCGAAGAGCGCGTCGACGCGGCCGGCTTCTTCGCCGAGAACTACATCACCGAGGGCATGAAGACGCTCCTCACGGAGGGTTTCCGGCGTCTCGAGGGAAAGTCTTCGCAAGGCGTTTTCAAACTGACGCAAGCCATGGGCGGCGGCAAGACCCACAACCTCCTCGCGCTCGGTCCGCTCGCTCGTCACCCGGAACACCGCGCCCCGGTGATGGGCAGTTTCTACGAACCGAGCGACGATCCGGTCCGCGTGGTCGCCTTCTCCGGACGGGAGAGCGACGCGCCGCTCGGCATTTGGGGCGCCATCGCCACGCAACTCGGCAAGCAGGAGCAGTTCGCGGACTACTACACGCCGCTAGCGGCGCCCGGCCAAACGGCTTGGGTGAGCTTGCTGAAGGGCGAACCGCTCCTCATCATGCTGGACGAACTGCCGCCATACTTCGTCAACGCCGCCTCGAAGAGCATCGGGAACTCCGACCTCGCCGCCGTCACCACCACCGCACTTGCCAACCTCCTGGTCGCTGTCGGACGGGACGAGTTGCGCAACGTGTGCGTAGTGCTCTCCGACCTGCGGGGCGCCTATCTCGGCGGGGAAGCGCGTATCGCCGCCGCCCTGGACGATTTCGAGAAGGAAACCGAACGCACCGCCATGGATGTGGAGCCGGTGCGCATGAACACGGACGAGTTCTACCACATCCTGCGCAAGCGCATCTTCGAGACGCTGCCGGATGCGGAGGAAGTCGGTCTGGTCGCACAGGGCTACGCCCAAGCGATCCGCGACGCCAAGCAGATGGTCGTGACGAACGCTTCTCCCGAACAGTTCGCACGCCAAGTCGCGGAGTCCTATCCCTTCCATCCGGCCATCCGCGATCTCTACGCCCGCTTCCGCGAGAACCAGGGCTTCCAGCAGACCCGTGGACTGATCCGACTCATGCGGATCGTGGTCTCGCGTATCTGGGCAACTGACCAGGATCCGTACCTCATCGCCGCCCACGACCTCGATCTCGCCAACCAGGAGACGCTCTCCGAGATCAATCAGATCAACAACACGCTCGGCAACCCCATCGCCCACGACATCGCATCTGGCGGCCAAGCCGTGGCCGAAATCCTCGACGCCAATCGCGCCCAAGGGCAAGACGCACAGGATGTCATGCGGCTCTTGCCGGTCGCCTCGCTCGCCAACGTGCCGAACGCCGTCAAGGGTCTCGCCGTTCCCGAGATCATCGCCAACCTGTGCGCTCCCGACCGCGATGTCGCCGGGCTGCAGCACGATGTGATCGCCCGCCTCGCCACGGCGGCGTGGTATCTCCATTCCACGAACGACGGCCGCCTCCACCTGCGCAACGTGCAGAACCTGATCGCCCGGGTGACCACCACGGCGGGTGCCTATCTGCGCGACCAAGCCAGTACCGAACTGAAGGACCGCTTGGCCGAGATGTTCGAGCCGGAGGAGCGCGACTGCTACCAGCGGCTACAAGCGCTGCCCGCTATCGACGAAATCGACATCGACCCGATCCGGGTCAGCCTGATCGTTGCTGAGCCGCACGCAGCCGGCCTGCACCCGGATCTGAGCATGCTCTACCACCAGCACACCTACCGTAATCGAATTTGCTTCCTGACCGGCCAGCGCGCCTTCGACTCCCTGTTGGACCGGGCCCGCGAACTCAAGGCCATCAAGCAGGTGATCGCCGAACTCAACGAAGAGGGCATCGCGGACGGCGACCCCCAGATGCAGCAGGCTCGCGAGACGCTTCTGCCACGATTCCTCGCACAGTTCCACAGCGCCATCCGCGAGACGTTCACGACGTTGTACTACCCCACCCGCGACCGCCTCTCGAAGGTCGACTTCCTCATGGAGTTCCGGGACAACCGCTACGACGGCGAGGAGCAGGTGCGCGAGGCCCTCACCGCCAAGCAGAAGTTCACCAAGGACGTCACCGGCGAGACGTTCCGCAAGAAGGTGGAGCAGCGGCTGTTCACCCGGCAATCCATGCCCTGGTCCGAAATCGCGCGCCGTGCCGCAACATCCCCCGTCTGGCAATGGCATCGTCCGGACGCCCTCGACAGGATGAAGGCGGACTGCGTCCACAAGGACATCTGGCGTGAGGAAGGTAGCTACGTCTACAAGGGGCCGTTTCCGAAGCCCGAGACAGCCGTTCGCGTTCAGGAGGTCGCCCGAGACGACGATACCGGTGTGACCAAGTTGCGTCTGACGCCGGTTAACGGCGACACGTTATACGCCGACGTCGGTGGCGACGCGACGCCGGCCTCCATGCGCATCGACGGGCGCGAGCACGAGACTACCGAGTTGCGCGTCTCCTTTCTGGCCACCGACTCGACCGGCGAGCACGCCACCGGCGATCCGTACGCGTGGATCGGACGCATCACCCTGAAGTCCCGCGACTATCTCGACGGCGAGCAGCGCATGGTGGAGATACGCGCCGCGCCCCACGCTCCCATCCGCTACACCACCGACGGATCCGACCCGCAGGTTGCGGGCGGTGCTTACGACGGCCCGTTCGCGGTTCCAGAAGGCACACGTTTGGTGCTCGCCTACGCGGAAAAGGACGGCGTGGTCTCCGAAACCCATCAGCGCGAAATCGCGGAGCGACCGGTCCCGAAACCGATCGACAAGGCCGGCCCCAGCCTCATCCTGTGGGCGGCCGGTCTTCGCGTTGCGGGGGCGTGGACAGTAGCCACTGAAACAGAGTCGGCGCTCAAGGAAGGAAACTACGTCCAAGGCACCGTGCTAATGGTGCTCCGTAAGCAGACCGCGGAAACCACCGCCTTCCTTAAGACCGCGTCCGAACTCGGGCGCTCGGAACTCGGCGACTCGCCGTTCGGCGCAAGCCTCGTCCGGCACGCTCTTTACGCTACTTGGCGCGCGGCAGAGACGGTAGATGTGGTAGAGAGCCTTGCTTGGCTCCGCACGGAACTCCCGGACTACCGGAACTGCCGCGATGTCCTGACCAAGCTCCTGCGTTACCTCTCGGCTATGGACAGTGATCATTGGCGGCATGATGCCGCCGCCGCTCGCCTCGTCGCCGGCGCCGTGGAGAACGACCATGTCTGACGGAACCGCGCTGACAGCAGGAGCGCGCTTCCATCGCTGCGCTCTTCAAGTCAACCCACAGAGCTACAGTGGCGACTTCCGCGGCCAGCCTTCGGACGGAGACGAGATCAGCCACGCCCAAGCGATCATCGCGAAGGCGATCGATCTTGGTATTGACGTCCTGGCGATCACCGACCACAACAGCGTCGCCGGCATCGCCGCCTTTCGCGCCGCCGCAATGGGTCGTGGCATCGACCTTTTCCCAGGCTTCGAACTCACTGCAAGCGAGGGAGTTCACGTCCTCTGCCTCTACCCGCCGGATACCCAACTTGATCGCCTGGAGCGCTATCTCGGGGAATTCGGCATCCGCAACACCAGCCCATCCTCCGACGCGACCAAAGAGGCCTTCACCCAGATACTGCGGACGGTCGACGAGCAAGGAGGCATGACGATCGCCGCCCACGTGACCGGACGAGGCGGATTGTTCAAGGAACTGAGTGGGCAGGCCCGAATCCGTGCGTGGCGAGACGAGAACCTGCTCGCCGTGCAGATTCCAGGCCGTGTCGATGACCTGCCGCAGGATGCGCGGCAGATCATCTGCAACGACAATCCCGACTATCGACGGACCCACACCGTCGCGCCCACCCAAGCGGTCGCAGCCGTGAACGCCAAAGACATCGTGCAGCCGGAGGATCTCGCCAACCACGCCGCCACGTCCTGGATCAAGATGGACACCGTCAGCATAGACGGACTGCGTCAAGCGTTTCTCGACCCCGACTCGCGTATCCGCCTCCACCCAAAAGAAGAGGCGGAGGAGCACATGGAGCTTCTCTCCCTAGCCTGGGAAGGCGGTTTCCTAGGTGGTGTGCATGTGTCCCTCAACCCCAACCTGAACGTGCTGATCGGCGGGCGCGGTGCGGGCAAGTCCACGATAGTGGAGAGCATCCGCGCGGTTCTTGGACTGACGCCGATTGGCGAAGAGGCCCGCAGAGCACATGACGGCATTGTCCACCATGTTTTGCGCAACGGCACCAAGATCGCCCTTAGGGTTCGCGTCCGTCGTCCGGGAGTTCACGAATACCTGATCGAGAGGACCATTCCCAATCCGCCCCTCGTGCGAGAGGTAACGGGCGAGGTACTTCACCTGGGCCCGGAGGATGTGCTCCCTCGCATCGAGGTCTACGGTCAGCATGAAATCTCGGAGCTGGCGAATAGCCCGGAAAAACGCACCCGACTGCTCGACCGCTTCGTTGAACTCGACGAGTCCCTCTCCGGCCGTAAGGAGTCGCTACGGCGGGAGCTCGCGAAGAACCGTCGCACCCTCGCGGAGGCGCGTGCGTCAATACAGTCGGCCGAAGAGCGTCTGGCTGCCCTGCCCGGGATGCAGGAGACGCTCGCGCGATTTCGGGAGGTGGGCTTGGAGGAGCGGCTGCGGGACCAGAGCTTGCTGGTGCGCGAGGAGCGGGTGCTGGCGTCGATTCCCGAACGTCTGTCGCCCTTCCGAGACGCTCTGGAGACCTTGCGTCGCGAGTTGCCCATCGACCTTGCGTTTCTTTCGGAACGCGCCTTGTCCGACCTGCCGGGCGGAAAGACCCTTGCCAACGCTCGTCAGGTACTGACCGAGCTGGGCGATGAGATTGGGCGCCTCGGAAACGACTTGAGTGCCGCACTCGAACGGGCGGAGCACGGCATCGACCAAGTTCGGAGCAGGTGGGACGTGCGGCGCCAGGAGAGCCAAGTCGAGTACGAGGGCATCCTTCGCGAACTGCAGAAGTCTCGCGTGGATGGGGAGGAGTTCATCCAGCTTCGTCGACGCATAGAGGAGCTTCGCCCCATCCAGGAGCGCCTATCGGCACTGCGGCGGCTGGAAAAGGAACTGGGCACCAGGCGCCACACGTTGCTCGCGGAGTGGGAAGAGATCAAGGCGACCCAATTCAGGTCTCTGGCCAACGCGGTGGGCAAGGTCAACGGCGAGCTTCGCAACCGGGTGCAGGTCGAAGTCGCCGCCGCCAACGACCGGGAACCGCTCTTCAGGCTGCTACGGGAAAAGGTGGGGGGCCGCCTGTCCGAGACGATGGAGAGCTTGCAGAAGTCTCCCGATCTATCGCTTACGCGTTTCGTCGAAGCGTGCAGATCCGGGGCGCGCGAACTCAGCGGCACTTACGGCTTGGCACTCCGTCAGGCAGAGCGGCTTGCCGCCGCCGACTCCGACGTGCTGATGCAAATCGAGGAACTGGACCTCGCGCCCACCACCTCGATCCAGCTTAACACCGCACCCGCCGGCGAACCGCCTGCTTGGCACCCCTTGGAGGACCTGTCCACCGGGCAGAAAGCAACCGCAGTACTCCTCCTGCTGTTGCTGGAGTCGGGGGCCCCGCTGATCGTGGATCAGCCTGAGGACGACCTCGACAACCGTTTCATTACCGACGGGGTGATCCCGCGGATGCGGGAGGAGAAACAGCGGCGACAATTCGTCTTTTCGACACACAACGCCAACATCCCGGTTCTCGGCGACGCCGAACTGATCCTCGGGCTCTCTGCGGCTGGCGATGCGGCAAATGGTCAGGCCAGGGTCAGACCGGGTCACGCTGGCTCCATAGATGCGCCCGGCGTGCGTGAGATCGTTGAAGAGATCCTTGAGGGCGGCCGAGAGGCATTCGAGACGCGTCGCCGGAAGTACGGGTTCTAAGTCTGATGCTAAGGGCCGAGCTGCTCGAACTGATCGCCGGCAATGAGAACTCGCAGGTCGAGTTCAAGCGGGATGACTGCCGTCCAGACCAAATCGCGCGGGAGATGTCCGCGCTGATGAACTTCAGGGGCGGCGTGATCCTCCTCGGCGTCGAAGACGACGGTGTGGTATCCGGGTTGACCAGAAGCGCGAGGGAAGCCGAAGCGTGGGTGATGAATATCGCTCGTACTAACCTTCAGCCAGCCGAGACGCCGGCCTGGAGCACCACAACCTTGCCAGGTGACAAGGTGGTGGGCGTGGTGGAGCTAGCCGCCGGCAGCCCCGGCAAACCCTACAAGGCCAAACGAGGCAATGCGTGGGTCACGTTTACTCGTGCCGGCAGCCAGTCGCGTGAGGCGACACGGGAAGAGGAAGCAAGGTTGTACCAAGCCGCTGGGTTGGTCCACTACGAAATGCGCACCATCCCCGACTTGAGTATCGAGAGCCTCGACCTTGATCGTACCACAAGCTACTTCCGCAACATCTTGAGGCGGAGCATACCTGGACCCAATGACGCCGACGACTGGCGTCGTCGCCTGCTCAATTCGGATCTGTTGGTGGAGACCCGATCCGGAGATCGCCTGACCGCAGCAGGATTGCTGTTGTTCGGTGAGCACCCCAACCGTCGACTCCGTCAGGCAGGCGTGACGGCATGGGCCTTTCCTGGCACGGAAAAGGACTACAACACCATGGATGAAGAGGTGATACAGGGACCCCTGACCCCACTGGTAAATCAGCGGCGCACCGTCGTGGACGGAGGCGTGCTAGACCGCTCCGTGGACTTTGCGAAGCGGAACATGGGGAGCATCGCCTGGCTTGACGGGGCCCGTCGCCGCCGCAAGCGGTCCTTCCCTCTTGAAGCGGTTCGAGAGGCGCTGGTGAACGCGGTGGTGCATCGTGACTACGGACGCGAAGGCACAGACATCGAACTTTCCCTTTACAGTGATCGGCTCGAGGTCATTTCCCCCGGTGGGCTACCGAATGGTGTGACTGTAGAGAAGGTGAAGGAAGGCGTCGTTCGGGTCGCTCGCAACGGACTACTCAAGGAGATTCTGCGCGACTACCGCTACGTGGAGAGTCAAGGGATGGGCGTTCGCAGGCGAATCATCGAGTCGATGCGCAGCCACAACGGCACCGAACCCGACCTTGAAGAGCATGCCGACCGCTTCGTCGTGCGCCTGTGGAAGCAACGCCCCACGTGAACCCGCTGAGATGCTCCGTCGCCACTCGTCCCGCCGCCAACCACTTGCCTCCGGTTTTCTGAACGCGCGTCTCACATCCTTCCTCGGGAGCGCAAACGAATCGAGAGCGGCGTTCGAACTCAACTACGAGCTGATTTGGGAGCACGACGGCCGGAGACCGTGGCTTGGGTCCAAGAGGAGTTCGACGCGTTGTGGAACTCACCTTTCGCCGTGGCATTGGCCGACTTATCTCGCCCGGGTCGAGGTGCGCCTCCACGGCGAGTCGAGCGAGGACGCGATCACCTTGCCGCCCTACCTGCGTGATGCGTACAACCAAGCCGAATCGTTCTGTGCGTTGCTCGCCGCGCGCGCCAACGTCGGGTCTTTCCGCACCATGCTGCTGCGCCGAATCGGCAGTACGATCGAAGCGGGGCGACTCACCGTTGCACGCATCCTTGAGGGCTGGCCGGACGCGGACGAAGCCGAGGACGATGACGAGGTCGGGCCGGGGCTCCGGACGCTGACAGACACGGAGCGCCGACTGCTCACCGAGCTCGGCGATGCACTGGCAGCGAACAGCAATCAGGACCCGAAGTGCGCGGTCGTGTCGCGCCTACTCCTCGACGACGGCTGGCTGGAGCGCGGCTGTATCGTCTTCAGCCAGTATTACGACTCGATCTGGTGGCTGGCCACTCAACTCGCCGACGACATGCCCGACGAAGATATCGGCATCTACGCGAGCGCCGATCGTTCCGGCGTGATGCGCGGCGGAACCTTCGAGCGACGCGACCGAGATGCGCTGAAGGACGCGGTGCAGCGCGGCGGTCTGCGATTGGTGCTCGGCACCGACGCCGCATCCGAGGGACTGAATCTGCAACGGCTAGGAACGCTCATCAATCTGGATCTGCCCTGGAATCCTGCCCGCCTGGAGCAACGCAAGGGCCGCATCCAACGTATCGGGCAGGTTCGGCCTCAAGTCGATGTCTACAACATGCGTTACGCGGAGTCGGTCGAGGATCGCGTGCATGAACTTCTGTCAAGCCGGCTGGAGGACATCTCCCGGCTCTTCGGACAGTTGCCGGACACGCTCGAGGACATTTGGGTCCACGTCGCCCTCGGGCAGATCGACGAAGCGAGGAAGACGATTGACGCCGTGCCGATGGAACACCCCTTCGAGCTACGTTACAGGGACGTAAGCCATGTCGACTGGGAGTCTTGCGCACGAGTGCTGTGCGACGAGACAAGAGCGGCCCGGATGAGGGAAGGCTGGTAGTGGACGAACCGGGAATGCCCACGCTGGCAGCGACGATGCAAGACAGAGACGAGCACATGAAGAAAGCATCTTCCAAGACCCTCACCGATCGCCAGATGGCCGAGATCGAGGCGCTGGCCAACCTCCCGGACAACCGGATCGACACCAGCGACATACCAGAGATTCTGGACTGGTCCGACGCCAGGCGCGGCCTGCTCCACCGGCCACCGACGCGAGCCTGAGCGTGTCCGTCAGCGAGACTCCCACAGGATTCATCCCCCTTGTCTTCGACGAGCGCACCCCCGAGGAGATGAGCGCTCGCGCAACGCGTTTCCGCGACCTCATGCGCCGCCGTCGCACGGTTCGGGATTTCTCCGACCGACCGGTTCCGGCCGACGTAATCGAACACGCCCTGCTCACCGCCGGCAGCGCGCCAAGCGGCGCCCATCGCCAGCCGTGGCATTTCGTGGTGGTCACGGACCCCGCGAAGAAGGCCGAGATCCGGGAGGCGGTCGAGCGGGAGGAGCGGGAGTTCTACGATCGGCGCGCCTCGAAGGAGTGGCTCGAGGCGCTCGCGCCGCTGGGTACGGACGCGAACAAGCCGTTCCTGACCACGGCACCGGTGCTGATCGCGGTGTTCCTCAAGCGCTTCACGCTCGTCGACAGCGAGGAGGGCGCTGAGCCGACGCGGCTCAAGAACTACTACACGACGGAGTCCGTGGGTATCGCCACCGGACTCCTGATCGCGGCCCTGCACAACGCCGGACTTGCGACCCTCACGCACACGCCGAGTCCGATGCGTTTCCTGAACACGTTGCTCGACCGGCCGCGGCACGAGCGGTCGTACCTGCTCCTGGTGGTGGGTTATCCGGCGCCGGACGCGACGGTACCGGGGCTCGAGCGGTACACCCTCGACGAACTGGCCACGTTCGTCTGAGAAACAGGCCCGCACGGTCGAGGACATGGCGGCCATCCTCGACGCGCTGGATCTGCCTTGCGGCACGATTGGCGGGCACTCCCTCGGTGGATACATGTCGTTGGAGTTCCATCGCGTGTACGAGAAGCGGGTCAGCGGATTGCCGATTGTCGACACCGGGCCCGGATTCAGGAGCGAGGACAGCCGTCAGGCATGGAATCGGCAGGCGAACGCCTTTGCCGACGCGATCTCTTGCGAGGGCGAACGGGCGCTGACATCGGGGTTGGCGCAGGCGTCGAGACACAAGAGCCTGGACGGTCTGGTCCGCGCCGGCAGGCACATGCTGACGCAACACGACGCCAACGTCATCGAATCGCTGGACTCCATCCGGAAGCCCGCATCGATCATCGTCGGCGCTCACGACAAGCGGTTTCTGAACGGCTCGGACTACATGGCGAGGGAGATCCCCGGTGCCCGGAAGGTCGTGATTCCGGACGCCGGCCATGCCGCGAACGTCGATCGGCCCGTCGAGTTCAATCGGGTGGTCTCAGCGTTCCTGTCCGAACACGGCCTGTAGTCATTCGCTCGGCGCAAGCTGCCCCGGAGGCGTCCCCGGCGCCGGAGTCGGCCGCGTCACCGAGATCATCGCCCGGTCCGCGGCCGGGTCGTAGTCCGGGTTGTGGGTCGGCAGGGTCGTGCCGACGGCCGCGAGGTACGCCTTCAGTTCCTCGTGCAGGGACGCGGCGACTTCGGGCCGGAAGGCCGACAGGTCCGTGGTCTCGGAGAGGTCGAGGTCCAGGTCGTAGAGATACGTGCGTCCCGAGTCGAGCTCCCAGATCAGCTTGTGGCTGCCGCGCCGGATGGCCGTCTGCGGAGCGACCTGCTTCATGTTGCGGTACGCGCCGTAGTACCACACGAGAGGCTCGGTGCCCCGCTCGACTGCGCCTTCCCCGCCGTTCGTCAGCACGCCGTGCAGGCTGCCGCCATCCTGGTTCTCCGGTAGCGGCCCCGAGGCGCCCACCCAGTCCGCGATGGTGGCGAAGAAATCGTAGCCGATGGCCGGGACGTCGCTGCGGGTACCCCCGTCGATGCCCGGTCCGCGGATGAACAGCGGCACGCGGATGCCGCCTTCCCAGACATGCGTCTTGCCCCACGCGAGCGGTACGTTGCTCGTCACCGGCAGGTCCGACTCGCCGCCGTTGTCCGACGTGTAGATCACGTACGTCGAGTCCGCGAGCCCGTGCTCGTCGAGGGCGTCGAGGATGCGGCCGACCCCCGCGTCGAGGTCCGCCGTCATGCCCGCGTACACGGTGTTCGTGTGGACGAGGTTGACGAAACGGCCGAACGGGCCGCCGGTCGGCGGCTCGGGCACGATGAGGCCGTTGAAGTCCTGGACGGTCTCCGCCTTGGCCAGGACAGGCGTGTGCACGGCGTAGTAGGAAGCCTGCACGAAGAACGGCTTGCCGGCCGCCGCCTGCTCGGCGATGAAGCGCACGGTCTCGTCCGTCACTTCGTCGGTGCGCTTGGGATCGGGCAGGCCCTGGTCCCCCGGCGCGTTGGTCGTGATGCCGTTGTGCGCGTCGTAGCCGTGCAGTCCCGGGTCCTCCCCGCCCATGTGCCACTTGCCGAAATGGCCGGTCGCGTAGTTCGGGTCGTGCGCCTTCAGGAACTCCGCGATCGTGACCTCCTCCTCGGCGAGGTCGCTGATGGGCAGCGGGACGTTCATGGGCTTGTTGACGTACATGGCGTCGTAGAAGAACTGGATGCCCGCGCGTCCTTCTTCGTCCGGCACGACGTCGATGATGTCCGTCGCGCCGAGGCGGGCGGCGGTCTTGCCGGTCTGAATGCTCATGCGGGTCGGCGAGCAGTTGGGGGCGGGCGAGTAGGCGTTCGAGAACGTCATGCCCTCCGCCGCCAAGCGCTCGAGGCTCGGCGTCCGGTAGAGGTCGCTCACCGAGTTCCGTACCCGGGCGTCCATCTGCACGGACGTGCCGGTCCACCCCTGGTCGTCCGACAGGATCAGGACGATGTTCTGGGCGGCCCCGGGGAGTGCCCCGCCGACAAGGAACGCGGCAGCAAAGAGTGAGCGCAGTCTCATGGGCAAGGCCTCGGCAAGCGTGAAACCCCGCATTCAACCGACCTTCCCCCGCGTCCGCAAGGGGCGCGGGGGAAGGTCGAAGGCCGTGGCGCCGGGCGCTACCCGCGGAACCGCACCCGGACGCCGAACGTCCGCGGCTGGTTCGTGGTGATGCGCGGGTCGTAGTAGCCCGAGTTCTGGAAGATCTCCGCCCGTTCGTCCGTCGCGTTGTTGACGAACAGCTCGGCTCCCCACGCCCCGTCGCGGAAGTTGATGCCCGCGCGCAGGTTTACCAGCGCATAGGAATCGAGGAGGACGGGTTCCTGCTCGCTCTGCCGGGCGAGCAGGTTCCAGCGCTCGTCGGTGTACGACCAGGTCGCCTGCCCGTAGATGTCGCGGTTCCCCGTGATCGCCTTGTCGTAGCGGAGGCCGAGCGTCCACGCCCACTCCGGCGTGTGCGCCAGCCGCCGGCCGTCTTCGGCGTAGACCAGCGGCGGATCCCGGGCGATGGTCGCGAAGTCGCCTTCGAGTTCCGCGATGTTGTAGGCCAGCCCGCCGGTCAGCGTCCAGTTGGTGTTGATCCGGGCAACCATGTCGAGTTCGACGCCCTGGATCGTCGACCCGCCGACGTTGCGGCGGAAGTTGAAGGGTACCGTCAGCAGGTCGTAGAGGACCGTGTAGAAGTTGTCCCAGTCGATCATGTAGGCGGCGCCGTTCAGCACGACGCGGCCATCGGCCAAGGTCGACTTCCAGCCGACCTCGTAGGACTTGGTGTAGTCCGGTTCGACGAAGACGGGCACCTCCGCATGGGTCACGTTCGGGTTGCGGCGGCCCGGGCGGACGCCCTCGCCGTAGGCGAAATAGACCAGCAGGTCCTCGGACACGTCGTAGCGGACGTTGAACTTGTAGGTCTGCTCCTTGACCTCCGGCGCCTCTTCGTTCCGGGAGAACGTGCCCTTCGACTCCCATGGGTAGCCGCAGTTGAAGCCCCAGTCGTCGCCGTCCTCCCATCGAAAGTGCCGCGTTCCGGCAGACACGGTCAGGCGGTCGGTGAAGTCCCAGGACACGTCCCCGAAAAAGGCGGTGCTGTAGTCCTCGTACTTCCAGCCCGGGCAGCTCCACCACTCGTTCGGCAGGGGATCCACCCCGGCGCCGCGCGTGTAGTCCGCGGCCGGACCCGTCTCGAAGTTGATGTTCTGCATGCGCCAGAATATGTGCCCGTTCCCCCAGCTCTTCTCCTGGAACACGCCGACGAGCCAGTTCAGCCGGCTCCCCGTGTCGCCCTTCGAGGTCAGGCGGATCTCGTGGCTGATGCGGCTGTTGTTGTCCTCGCTGTCGAAGTGCACCGTGGGGTCCGCGCAGCCCGTGAAGCCGTACCAGTAGTAGTCCTCGCAGGCGTGCTGCTGGATCCATGCCCCGAACGAGGCGTACTCCACGTAGTCGGAGTAGTCGTTCACCGCGAAGTCCTGGCGGTCGTAGTAGGACACGGCATAGATCAGGTCGCCGATCCCGGTCTCGCCGGAGAGGGTGAATCCGAGCTGGTCGCTGTCGACCTCCCGCCATTCCGGGCCGAAACGGGTGACCTCGAGGTCCCCGCGCCGGGTCGGGTCGTGGTTCCAGGAGCCCACCGCGTCCAGGGACTGCGTGAATGCCGACGCCGTCGCAGTCCAGTTGTCGGTGAGGTCGACGAGCAGCGACACCCGGCCGCCCTGGGTCTCTTCCTCGTTGTAGTCCTCGCCGGCGTACCGGTCGTTGTTGACGGTGACGCCGTTGCGGAAGGTGAACTCGGAACGCCGGTTGTCGATGAAGCCGTTGCTCTTGTCGTACCACACCACGCCCCGCAGCGCGGCGCGGTCGGACAGCGGCACGTTGACGAAGCCCTCGGCGGTGTAGGTGGTGTCGCCGTCGCTGATGCTGCCGCCCGTCAGGTCCGCGCCGTACTCGAACTTCTCCGGGTCTGGCTGCTTGCTGATGATGCGCACGGTTCCGGACACGGCGGACGCACCGTAGTAGGTGCCCTCCGGTCCGCGCAGCACCTCGATGCGCTCGATGTCGTAGAGGTGCAGGTCGGGCGCTCCGCCGTTGCGGCCGGTCACCGGCTGCTCGTCAAGGTAATAGGCCGTGGTCGCGGCGTTCGTGCGGAACACGTGCGGAATACCGCCGTCCGACACGCCGCGGATGTGCATGACCTGCGTCCCGGGACCCACGCTGATGTAGGAGATCGACGCGCTCTGGTCCGCGAAGTCCTCGAAGCGGCTGATGTCGAGCCGGTCGATGTCGTCCGAGGTGAACGCCTGGATGCTGACCGGCGTGTCCTGGATGTTCTGCTCGCGCTTGCGCGCGGTGACGATGATCTCCTCGACGGTGGGCTGCGCCCCGGCGTCCTCGCCGGCGACCGGGACGGCGTACAGCCCCGACACGGCCGCGATGGCGGCGGCGATCTTCGTCTTGCGGAATGCGGGCACGGGGCCCGGCGTGCGGACCGTACGCTTCAACATCGGCTCTCCCCCGAGTCTCTGCCAGCCAAGCGGGGGAGCTTAACCGAGCGGCACAGGCAGGGAAAGATCGGAGGGCCCGACTGAGCCCGACTGCTACCGCTGACCCGTAAGCCCCGCCGCCGGAACGTCGATGAGCCCGAGGCCCGCCCGCGCCCGCTGTCGGAGGTAGTGCCGCAGCGCCTCGAGGTGCGCGTCCGAGAGAGCCGGGAACGCCGGCATGCCGTTCTCGAGCAGCGTTCCCTCACGCACGACGTCGGCGAATGCCGCGTCCGAGAGCACGATCGGAGACGCGCGCAGATCGGGAGAAGCCCCCCCGGAGATGGCGTCCGGTCCGTGGCAGATCCCGCAGTTCAGGTAGACCTGGAGGCCGTAGTTTGCGAGGTCGTCATCGATCTCGAAGCCGGGATCGTCGAGCGGCACCGGCGGCGCGGGCGGCGGGGAGGCGGGCATCGCGGCCTCGCCCTCCAGCGAGAACGCCAGCAACCGCCGGGGGTGCACTCCATAAGCCCAGCCGAGCCCGTGCTGCTCGTCCGTGCCGCCGACCGCGGGCCCCGAGCCCCAACCGACCAGCAGGGCGATGTACTGCCGGCCCCCGAGAGCGTACGTGATGGGCGGCGCCGAGACTCCGAGTCCGACATGCCGGCGCCACAGGACCTCACCGGTGGCGGCGTGATACGCGACGATGTCCCCCTCGAGGGTGCCCTGGAACACCAGGTCGCCGGCCGTCGTCAGCGTGCCTGGGTTCCAGGCGATCTCGAACGGGACTTCCCAGACCCGTTCCTGCCGCACCGGGTCCCAGGCCTGCAGCGTCCCCTTGGGTTCGCCCGGCGCCCTCGGCACGAGCAGGGCCGCCACTCCGAAACCCTCCTTCGGCACCGGCGCTTGCCAGTTCGGGGACTTCCAGAGCGCGATGTCGATCCCCTCGTCCCAGAATGTGTAGGTTTCGTGGATGGTGGGGATGTAGACGAGGCCATGCTCCGGGTTGTAGGACATCGGCGGCCAGTTGTGCGCGCCGAGCGGCCCGGGCGTGATGTGCACCGGGCTGCCGTCCGGGTAGCGCACGCCGGGCATCTCCACGGGACGTCCCGTCTCGAGGTCGACGTGGCTCGCCCAGTTCACCTCCGCGATCGGCTCCGCCGAGATCAGCTTCCCGTCGCTGCGGTCGATCACGTAGAAGAAACCGTTCTTCGGCGCGTGCATCAGCGCCTTCACGTCGCGCCCGTCGATCCGGAGATCCGCCAGCACGATGTCCATGTTGGAGTTGTAGTCCCACGTCTCGCCCGGCGTCGTCTGGTAGTGCCAGCGGTACTCCCCCGTGTCCGCATCGAGGGCCAGCACCGAGCAGAGGAACAGGTTGTCCCCGCCGCCGGGGCTGCGGATCTTCTGGTTCCACGGCGACCCGTTGCCGGTCCCGATGTAGACCGCGTTGAACTCGGGGTCGTAGGTCAGTCCGTGCCAGGAGTTGCCGCCCCCGCCCACGTTCCACCACTCGCCCGTCCAGGTCTTCGCCGCCATCTCCATCGCGGCGTTCTCGAAGCCGTCGGCGGGGTTGCCCGGCACGATGTGGAAGCGCCAGACCTGCTTCCCGGTGTCGGCGTCGTAGGCGGTGACGTAGCCCCGCGCGGGACCCTGCTCCGTCCCGCCGTTGCCGATCAGCACCTTGCCCCGGAACGCCTTCGGCGCGCCGGTGATGTACATCGCCTTCGAGGGATCGATGGTGGTCGCCGTCCACACGTGCTCGCCGGTCGCAGCTCTGAGCGCGATCAACCGTCCGTCGATGGTCGGGATGAAGACCTTGTCGCCCCACATCGCCAGACCGCGGCTGCCATGCACGAACGCGATCCGCATGCGCTGCCCCGCATGCTTCGGCACCTCCGGGTCGTAGCTCCACAGGAGTTCTCCGGTGACGGCGTCGACGGCCCGCGCGATGTTGCGTGAACCGACGAAGTACATGACGCCGTCAGCCACAAGGGGCGTCGACACCAGTCCCACCGCGTCCGGTACGTCCAGGTACCAGTCGAGCTTCAGCCCGGCGACGTTCTCGCTGTTAACCTGGTCGAGCGGGGCGAAGCGCTGCTCGTTGTGGTTGCGGCCGTAGGTGAGCCACTCGGCGGTGTTGCTCACGTCCGCGATCGCGGCATCGTCGACGGCGCGCGACTGCGCCGCAGCGCATGTCAGCCCCCAGGCGCAGAGCGCCAAGACAGTCACCCGGTTCATGTGGTCCCTCGCTCCCCAGCGGTCTCGGGTGACGCTACTGGTCGCCTCCCACCGTGTCAAAGGCGGCGGGACGCGGGCGACGACAAGCGTCGCCCCTACTCGAACCGCAGGCTCTCGACGATCCCCGAAGCCTCCCCACTACCCCGGGACGGATGCGCCACGACCATGACCAGGCGTCCGCCGCGGTAGGCGCTGACGAGCTGGGTTGCCACCGTCGCACCACTTTCGACATCTCGCCACCCGACCTCCGAACGGTACGCCGGCGAGCCGTCGCCGAGCGTGATGGGCTCGTTGCGCGTTATCTCGAAGTCGGAACCCGTTCCAGATGCCTCGGTCAGCCCGACGAAGTACTCCGCCGCTTTCTCGATCGGCATCAGGATGCCCGCGAACGGAAAGTCCGTGACGGAGACGTCGAAATCCACGCCGTCCGGCGTCGAGCCCGAGAAGACATCGCCGGGCGCCCCTGGCGCGCGCTCGCGCGTACCTTCCGGAAAGCCGATGCGGAACGCGGGAAACCCGTCATGCCGGTACGACGCAGGCGATCCTTCCGAAACGGCCGCCGGCTCATCGGCGAACGCCGGCCAGGCCGTGAGGCCAAGGAGGCATGCGGCGATCGCATGGACAAGCATCTTCTGTCTCCCCCACCGCATCCGCATCGCTTGCAGTCCACCATTTGTAACGCGTTCAGCCGGCCATTTGTAACGCATGCGCCCCGCCAACCCCATCGGCCCCCTTCAGCCATAGACCGGCACCCCTTCCCCGAGCGCTTCGAGCCCGGAAAAGTCTCGGTCGGGGGTGACCAGGGCGATGCTCGAGGTTTCGAGCGCCGTGGCCATCTGTATGGCGTCGGGCAGGCGCAACCTCGAGCGCGAACGTATCCGGGCCGCCCGTTCGGCGATCGCGGCCGTGACATCGACGACCTGCCAGACCGGCGGCGTCGTCAGTGCATCCCGGTACCTTCGGGCCAACGCCTCGTTACCGGAGCGTAACGGTCCGATCAGGACCTCCGCCAGCGTAATCGTCGAGATCGTCAGCTGGTAGTGCGACGCCTGCGCACGGTCGAAGAAGCCCGCGTAACGAGGCCCCATCTCCGGATGGTCTTCGAGCAGGTAAACGATGGGGGCCGTGTCCACCGTCACCCGGCCACGCCCCGGGAGTTCCCGGATGTCCCTCAGGGCCACTCGTCCCGCAGTTCGCGGACGAACTCCGCGGCGTCCCCGTAGCAACCCTCCGCCGACCCGCGTAGCTCGGCCAGGGTCGGTGCCTGGCTGAGCGCTTCGGGGACCGGGACAACCGCCGCGTACGGAACGCCCCGTTTCGTAACGATCGTCACGACGCCATCCCGGTTCGCGGCTCCGAGGATCTCCGCGAACCGGGTCCTGGCCTCCTCGACACCAGCCTTTCTGACCGTATCTGCCACGTCGGAGTACTCCTGTACGTTCCGTACAGGTTACCCGTCAGATCGGCTCGGGGCAATGAGCGGGGGCAGCTCGTTGACCGAGCGGTTGACGGACCGGGATCCTCCCGCAACGATACCGCACCCAATCACGGCGCGGCGTGCCGTCGTCGCTCTCTTCAGCGCAGGGAAGCCTCCATGCCCACCGACCACCGTATCGAGATCAACCGCCGCCACTGGAACGAATGCACCCCGGTGCACGCGGCCTCCGGCTTCTACGACGTCGAGAGCTTCAAGGCCGGACGGATCACCCTGAGCGACCTCGAGCGCACAGGTGTCGGGGACGTCGAGGGCAAGTCGCTCCTCCACCTGCAGTGCCACTTCGGACTCGACACCCTGTCGTGGGCGCGGCTCGGCGCCCGGTCCACGGGCGTCGACCTGGCGGACGACGCGATCACGACCGCGCGCAAGCTGAACGACGAGGTCGGTCTCGACGCGCGGTTCATCCGGGCGAACGTCTATGACCTGCCCGAGGTCCTCGACGAACGGTTCGACGTCGTCTACACCGCCATGGGCGTGCTGGTCTGGCTGCCCGATCTCACCCGGTGGGCAGAGGTCGTGGCGCACCACCTGAAACCCGGCGGGCTCTTCTACCTGCTTGAGGTCCACCCGGTCTCGCAGGTCTTCGACGAAACCAGGCAGGTGGGGGCTCCTGCGGACCTGCGCGTCGCGCACGGCTACTTCCCGAACGCCGCCGGCACGATGTACCCCGGCAACGCGCCGTCCTACGCCGGCGAGGACGTCATCGAGAGCCCCGCGTGGGAGTGGCAGCACAGCCTCGCGGAGATACTCGGCGCCCTGCTCGACGCCGGGTTGCGGCTCACCTCGTTCGACGAACACCCGGTGACGATGTATCGACAGTTCCCGGGAATGGTGCGCGGCGACGACGGCCTCTGGCGGCTGCCGGCAGGCGACGATATCCCCCTGATCTTCACGTTGACGGCGACGAGATAGCGCTTCCGGGGTTCAGCGGAAGCGTCAATCGGCCCAGCTTTCGAGCACGTCTCCCAGCCCCTCCACCAGCGGCCCGAGGTGCGCCTCGTAAGCCTGCCAGTGCGTCTTGGCGTCGCTGTAGATGGGACGGCGGACCTGCTCCGCACTGGCCGTGCGCACGACGCGCTCGGTCTCGTGGAAGCGCAGGCAGGCCTCCTCGAACGGCAGGCCGCAGTGGGCGAGGAGGCGGCGCGTCTCGGCTTCGGTGTCGTCAACCAGGCGCTCGTAGACGACTCGGTGCACCCGGCCCGGCAGCACGGCGTCCCAGTGGGCCATCACCTCCACGTAGTTGCGGTAGTAGGCCGCCAGGGTCTCGAGGTCGTAGCCGAACGTCTGGCCGCGGGCGAAGTTCTGCTTGTAGATGCTGAAGCAGCAGCCGAGCGGATGCCGCCGCGTGTCGACGAAGACCGCGTCGGGCAGCATGCGGGCGATGAGCCCGACGTGCATGAAGTTGTTCGGCATCTTGTCCACGAAGTACGGCGCGCCGCCGTGGTACGGCTCGGTCTCTTGCAGGTAGCGGCGGCCCAGGTCCGCGAAACGCTCCGCGGACATCTCGTGCACGCAAGCCGGGTAGCCCGGCCCCGCCCCGCCCCGGCGCGGATCCAGTTCGCGTACGTAACCCAGAATATGCGGCAGCTCCATCGTGCCCCGCACCGCGCTGTGCGACGAGAGGATCTGGTCCACGAGCGTGGATCCCGAGCGCGGCAGCCCAATGACGAAGATCGGTATCGGGCCTTCGACCGGCGCCGCGCGCCGCGCCGCAAGCGTTTCTGCCGTGAACGTCTCGCGCAGCGCGTCGCACTGGCGCTCGAACCGCTCCACGTTGAACCGCTCGTGCCGGTGACGGATCGCGTTGCCCGTGCGGTAGTGCTCGAACGCGGCCTCGACGTCCCCCCGGTCCTCGAACGCCTTGCCGAGCGCGAACCGTAGCGCCGCCCGCTCGCGTTCCGGGACGCCCTCGTCCCCCAACGTCGATTCCATTGCCTCGACGTCCGCGTCCGAGAAAGCCTGTGTCTTGAGGTCGGCCAGACTCCACCAGGCCTCGCCGAGGCGCGGCTCCATCGCCAGGCCGTCCCGGTAGGCGCGCACGCTCGCTTCCGTCTCGCCCAGGGTCTTGCGCACATGACCGAGGGACAGCAGCACCCGCGGCTGGCGCGGCGCAATCTCGAGGGACTTCCCGAACGCCTCCGCCGCGTCGCGCTGCTTGAGCCCCCAGGCGTAGACCGTACCGAGCGTGGTCCAGGCGTCCGCAAGCTCCGGGTTGAGTTCCACGGCACGCCTGGCCGCCGCTTCCGCCTCGGCGTAGCGGCTGCGGTTCATGTGCAACCGCGAGAGCGCCCGGTGCACGTGCGTCATGTTCGGAGTGATCGCCATGGCGCGCTCGAGGAGGCGCGCCGCGTCGTCCGGCACATTGCGGTCGATCGCCGCGTTGGCGAGACCCACGAGGGCATGGACGTGGCTCGGGTCTTTCTGCAGGACATCCCGATAGATCGTCTCCGCGTCCTGCGGCCGGCCCGCCGCCAGCGCCTCGATCGCGCGGCGCATGTCGGCGTGGAAACGGTCCGCCTCGATGGAACGCCGCTGGGCCTGACGCGCCTCCTCCGGTTTCCCGTTGTCGAAGAGCACGTCCGCATAGCGTTGCCACGCGATGGCAGCGCGTGCCTCGCGCCGGCAGAAGGCCGCCAGGACGGACTCCGCATCGCCCCCCCGGCCGGTCCGCTGGTACACGTGCGCGAGATCCAGCGCGGCGTCCAGGAAGCCAGGCGCCTCCCGCACGGCGCGCTCCAGTCGGCGGACGGCGGCGTCCAGCTTGCCCCGCCGGGCCTCCAGCACGCCGAGCAGCCTGAGCGCGTTCACTTCCGAAGGGTCGGTCTCGAGGATCGCGAGCAACTGCTCCCGCGCGAGGTCCGCGTCTCCATCACGCAGCAGGCGCATGGCGTTCTCGAACGCCTGGCGCGGCGTGCCTTTGAGATCGGGCGAACTCATGGCTACGAAACCGTGGCCCGAATCCAACGCTGGGCGAGCAATTGTGTCACGGACTTGGTTTTCCCGGCGGCTTGCCGCGACCAACGAAACGCGCGAGCCCCACAACGCGCGTCGACATTCGACATCCGCGCCACTTGACCCGCTAGCCGTTCCTTGGTTTCCTATTCTGATCGTACTATATGCACCTATAGGCATTGGCCCAGACCTTCTCGACCGCAGAGGTCGCTCGACTGGCCGGCGTCCACCGCGACACGCTGCTGCGTTGGTTGCGTAGCGGGACCGTGGCAGAGCCGCAGCGGGACACTCGAGGGTGGCGAGTCTTCTCACGACGAGACGCCGCTGCGGTGGTTTCGTTCGCGCAAGGCGTACAGCCAATGGCCGATGACGAACCAGCCATCGGCCGTCTCGAGGGAATCGCCTGGGACTTTGCAACTGCCAAAACGGGTTATCTGACGCACAACCTGCATCCGTATCCCGCCAAGTTCATACCGCAGATTCCCAACGCGTTGATTCAGGAGCTATCCGCGGTGGGCGACACCGTGGCAGACATCTTCTGTGGCAGCGGGACGACGCTGCTGGAAGCGCTCCAACTGAAGCGCCACGCGGTCGGCATAGACGCTAACCCGCTTGCAGCTCTGATCAGCCGAGCGAAAACCACCCCGATAAGCCCTGCAGGACTCGAGGCACTTCAGGCGCACCGCGACGCTTGTGGCCGAGTCGTGTCTACGATCGAGCCGCTCACCGGCGACTTGTTCCATGATGGTCGTCCATTCCGGTCCGTGGGATGGAGACCGGATTCAGAACTCTGCGAGTTCTGGTTCGAACCGTACGTCGTCGAGGAACTGGCCGAACTTCGCAGGCTAATCGACGCGATTCCCGGAGAAGCCGAGCGCAACGTCTGCACCGTAGTGTTTTCCTCGATCATCGTCGCTGTGTCCAAGCAGGACTCTGACACTCGCTACGTCCGACGGGACAAGGGGCTCGCGCCTGGGGACACCATCCGTCGCTATTTGGCCCAACTGGACCTGGCAAGGACTGCCGTGCAGGAACTCAGCTCCTTGATTGATGAGCAGTTCTCTTGCCGCGTATTCGACGCTGACGTTCTCCACCCTCCGAATACGGGCCCGATCGACCTCGTGGTGACCTCACCTCCTTATCCAAACGCCTACAGCTATCACCTATACCACCGCAGCCGCATAGCCTGGCTAGGCCATGATCCGAGCCAGTTCAAGCGGATCGAGATCGGAAGCCACCGCAAGTACAGCGCCAAGGGACCAAATCGAGCCACTCTGGAGACGTTCCAGCAGGAGTTCAGACGAATCTTCCAATGGCTGCATGGACGCCTCCGTGACGCCGGCCACGTTTGCCTCGTGATCGGCGACTCAACCATTCGGGGCGAGCGCCTCGACAACGCTTCGCTTCTGGCGGACGTCGCCGCAACGACGGGATTTCGGGAAGTAACCCGCATAGAGCGAACCATCGCGCCGACACGGAAAGCATTCAATCCGCGCATCGGCAAGATCAAGGACGAGCGCATCCTGATTCTCAGGAAGCAATAGGGACGACACGCACATGCCCACGCTAGTTTGCCGAATCAAGGACGGGATTCAGCCCTTCGAACGGCGCTTGGCCTTGGACGAACTCCGGGCGCTGGGCGGAGATTTCGTAAGTCCCTGGGATGGAGACGAAGCCACAGCGTCTGCCTTTATTCTCGGTGGCGCCTTCAAGCCAAAGGCCCTACGCCAGGCCCTAGCCTACTGGCGTTCGATCGGCCCCGAACCCGAGGGATTGACTGCTCAGGTGCGTGCCGAGGCGACTCTTGCGGTAGCTCACAACGGCACAACGCTGGCCGACCTCTGTCGCCCTGAGCCGTGGGAAGAGCCAGTGAAGTTACCTCGCAAACGCTGCTTGCGCTACGCCACCCATGGGTTGCATGAATACCGGGGGAAGTTCTTCCCACAGCTTGTCCGCGCGCTGATCAACGTCGCCCAAGTGCCGCCCGACGGGGTCATACTCGACCCAATGGGCGGTAGCGGCACAACGCTGGTGGAAGCCCGGCTCGCTGGCCATACCGCCCATGGCTTGGACATAAACCCCCTTTCCGTGTTCATTGCAGACGTCAAGTGCCAAGCACTCGCGATGTCACCCCGATCCCTGGCCAAGGCATACGAGGACCTGGAGGAGGCACTTTCCGGTAGGTTGAGCACCGGAGCGCGACCGTACTTCGACGCCCTCCCTGAGCGCGACCAAGCCTATCTCTCCCGCTGGTTTCCACCATCGGTCCTGAACGATCTAGACGTCATTCAGCAAAACATAGCCAACCTGGAATCCCAAGCCACAGGCAACTACTTTCGCGTTTGCCTAAGCAACATTCTGCGAGGCGTTTCCTGGCAAAAGACAGACGACCTGCGAGTACGTCGGGAAGTGCAAGACCTGCCACAGGGAGAGAGCATTCGCCGGTTCCTCAAAGAGTCGCTTCGCTCAACCAAGGCTGCCTGCGCGTTCCATGCCCAGCGACTTGGTCCGGTACTCGGACAGCATGCGATGCACGAGGCCGACGCGCGGCACGCATCCAGCGCGCTTCCCGAGTCCGTCGGTGCTATCCATACGGTCATCACTTCGCCTCCATATGCCACCGCCCTGCCTTATATCGATACGGACCGCCTCAGTCTGGTCTATCTCGGCTTGCTACCACGTGAGTCTCATCGCAGCCGCGATCTTCTGATGATAGGCAATCGCGAGGTGACCGAGCGCCGACGCGCGGACTACTGGAGGCACTTCGTTGCCAACCGCGAGTTGCTACCGCAAGCGACCAGTGAACTGATCGAACGGATACATGACCTCAACGCAAACCACGCAGTTGGCTTTCGCAGGAAGAACTTGCCCGCATTGCTAGCCAAGTACTTCTTCGACATGCGGGAAGTCCTGGCGCAGATACTGCTGATGCTACGCTCGGAAGGCACTGCCTACATGGTAGTCGGAAACAACCGAACGACCGCAGGAGGCGAACTCGTGGAAATCGAAACCGCAGACCACTTGACCGGCATCGCGGAGTCCCTTGGGTTCCGCAAACTAGGCGACGTGCCCATGGAGATGCTCTCTTCTCGGGAGATCCACCGCAAAAACGCAATGCCATCTGAGCGCATCGTGGTACTCCAGAGAGCCTGACCCTCAAAAGTAACCGAAGCGTTTCCGGGATCGCCCACGAACGACGTGTGCGCAATACAGAAGATGCTTGGGGTACTCTTTCGCCCCCGGTGGAACAATCTCCACGTCGTAGTCATATCCGAGTCCTGGGGAGACTTCCTCCATCTTCAGAATGTCCGCGACGTCCGCCGCGTCGCGGATCGTGGCGCAACGCAGACGAAAGTCGTGCTTCGGAGGCCATGTCATCATGGTGACGCGCTCGGTCTCTCCTCGGAAGCGCACGCGGACTCTCCGATCAAACTTCCCTGGCTTCTTCGGATCCTCCTCGAAGCTCTTTGGCCAAGCCCAGAAATCCGGGTTCGCGTCCCGGGCGGACAATGGCACGAATATCTCTGGAGATCGTCTGGCAGTGCCGGCACTGGTTTGGCCGACACCAACGTCCGTCTTCTGGAGCGTCATCACAAATCGACTCGGCCGGAAAGGACTGTCCTCGCCAGCGGCGGGACTTGGCGTACCGACCCCCCCTGCAGGTTTAGCGATCACGCTTTGCTTTCGAGGGCGCCGCGAACGCGGAGCCCGATACTCAGATCGAGCCGCGAAGAGCTCCTTGGCCGCAGACGAGGCGCCAACGGTGGCAGAGGTAGACGTGCGGGGAGGCGTGGTGGTCGCCTCCGAGGGTATCAACCCTGAGTCGCGGAGGACGGCGAGCACGGTTGGGTTTAGTAGCAGGACCGTGCCTGAAGCCGGATCAGTCCACGCGTCCATCATTGCTTCCACATCCGCGAGGACCGCGGCTTGATCGGCTCTCGCCAGATCAAGCTGGACTTGGATCCCAACCTCGTAGTTCGTGAAAAGGCCACCCTCCGTGAGATTCCCCGAACCGATGAAGGCCTCGGCGGACTTGGGTGACTTGAACAGGTACACCTTGGGATGAAACGTGTAGGGCAAAAGGTTGTGGAAGACGCTCACCCGCGCACCCGCCCCGACAGCGGCCATCAAGTCCCGCAAACCCTCGTACGACGTGCCTCCATGATCGATTCCAACGACGAGGTCGATCCTGCCTCTTTTGGAGAAGTCCGCCAGCGGCTCTGCCAAGTGCCTTACGCCAGACGCCTTGACGAAAGCCACCGCAGCGCGGAAGTCCGTCCAATCTCCTGCCAACTTCTCACGCAGTTGATCGCCCAGCCGGTCCCGGGGCGCGGGTTGATGGACGAGCCTCATGTCGAATCAGCCTTCTAGAGACGACGGTAGGTTACTCCAAGGTCCGCGTGTCCGGCTCCGCAGAGCCCGCCGGACGTCGCAGGTGCGGGTAGCACCAGAGCGCAACAAGGGCAACTTCGGCCTTAGGCGGGCAGCGCCTTCGGGCGGAAAGCGCCAAGCGTTCTCGAACGCCTGGCGCGGCGTGCCTTTGAGATCGGGCGAACTCATGGCTTAGGCTTGACGCGGCTTCGTTGGACGGGGGAACCGTACATGGCTACGACCAGGCGCGCCATTGCCGTCGTTTCGACTCTGTTTTTCGCGCTGGCGTTCCCCGCGCTCGCCGTCGACCTGCCGCGCGGGAATCCGGAAGACGCCGGCATGTCGTCCGAGCGCCTCGACCGCGTGCGGGCCGAGATGAACCGCCTCGTCGAGGCCGGCGAGTTCCCCGGCATGACGGCCATGGTCGCGCGCCGCGGCAAGGTCGTCTTCGAGCACACGACCGGCCTGCTCGATGTCGAGACCGGCACCGAGCTGCAGTCCGACTCGCTGCTGCGCATCTATTCCATGACCAAGCCGATCACCAGCGTGGGCGCGATGATGCTGGTCGAGGAGGGCAAGCTGCTGCTCGACGAGCCGGTGACGAAGTTCTTCCCCGAGTGGAACAACCTGACGGTGCTGAACGAGACCGGCAACGTGGTGCCCGCAACCGGGCCGGTCACGCCGCGGCACCTGCTCATGCACATGTCCGGGCTCACCTACGGCTACTACGGCGACTCCCTGCTGGACCGCATGTACCAGGAAGCGCGGCTCATCGACGACTGGGACTACCTGACGCGGGACACCCGCGAACTGGTCGAGAAGCTGGCCGACCTGCCGCTCCTCTTCCAGCCGGGGGCACGCTACCACTACGGGTTCTCGACGGACGTGCTCGGTCACCTGATCGAGCGGGTCAGCGGAGAGCCGCTCGACCGGTATCTCGAGACGCGCCTGTTCGGCCCCCTCGGCATGACCGACAGCTACTTCGACGTGCCGCCGGAAGTCGTCGAGCGCTTTGGCACGGACCACATCATCGGGGAGGACGGCGCGCTGATCGTCCAGGACAGTCCCGGCGAGGACCCGGAGTTCATCGGCGTGACGTTCCTGTCGGGCGGCGGCGGGCTCGTCATGACCGCCGACAACTACATGCGCTTCTGCTTCATGCTGCTGAACGGCGGCGCGTTCGGCGACGCGCGCATCCTGAGCCCGGCCACGGTCGCGCTCATGAGCAGCAACCTGCTGCCGGACGGCATGGACTCCGGGGCTGGCGCCGGGTTCGGGCTTGGCTTCGGGGTCGCGCCGTCCGGAATCCACCAGCGGACACTGACGCCCGGCTCCTACTACTGGGGCGGCGCCGCCGGGACGTTCTTCTGGATCGATCCCACCGAGGAGCTGATTGGCCTGTTCATGCCGCAGCGCATCGGTACGCCGCCGTGGATCCAGCCGACGCTGCAGAACCTCGTGTATGCCTCGTTGATCGAGTAGGGGCGCCCTTACAGCGCACCCTCCTCCCGCATGGCGGCGATGGCGTTCTCGTCGTAGCCGAGTTCCCGCAGGATCTCCCCGGAGTGCTCGCCGAGGGCCGGGGCGGGTTTGGGCTCGACATGCGCCACGCCGGACACCTGGATCGGGTGGGTAACGACCTTCGACATCTCGAACTCGGCCTCGTCGACCGATATCACCATCCGGTTCTCCAGGACCTGCGGGTCGGTCAGGGACTCCTCGACCAGCGCGACACGGTTGACCGGGACCTCGAGCGCCTCAAAGGTCGCGAGCCATGCGTCCGAGGGCCGCTGGCCGATGATGTCCTGGAGCAGCTCGCGCATCTCGACCCGGTTCTCCTGGGCGGCTTGCCAGGTGGCGAACCGCTCGTCCTCGAGGAGGTGCATCGCGTCCATGCCGGCCAACAGCAGGTACAGGAGTTCCTCGGTGCGCACCATGTTGAACTGCAGCCAACGGCCGTCACTGCAGCGGTAGGGGGTGAAGAGGAACTGGGGATTCCGGCGCCACTCGCGGAACCCCGACATGTCCCCGCCGGCCATGACGCCCTGCACGACGGCGCTCGCCGACCAGAGCCCGTTCGCGAGCAGCGACGTCGACACCATGCTGCCTTCGCCCGTCCGCTCCCGGTGCAGTAGCGCCGTCACGATGCCGGCGTAGATCGCCATGGCCGTGGGGTGGTCCCCCATCCCCGGCAGCCCCTGCGCCGGGATCGTGCCGTCCTCCCGCATGAGGTCCATGAGGCCGCTACGCGCCCAGTACGCGAGTTGGTCGAAGGCCTTGCGGTCGCGTTCGGGCCCCCGCTCGCCGTACGCGGTGAACGAGACGTAGATCATCGTAGGGTTCGCGGGGCGCAGGTCGTCGTAGGTGAGCCCGAATCTCTCCCGCACGGGATACGGGTGGTTCGTGATGAAGACGTCGCACTCCCGAGCCAGCCGGTGCAGGACTTCGAGCCCCGCTTCCGTGCGCAGGTTCAGCGTGATGCTGCGCTTGTTCCGCGCGCCCATGTGCCACAGGTACTCGGTACCGGCGCCGGGCATGGCCCGGATCCCCGAGATCATCCGCAGCATGTCACCCGAACCGGGCTGTTCGACTTTGACCACGTCCGCGCCAAAGTCGGCGAGGACCATGGCGGCCGCAGGGGCGGCCATCACCGTCGCCGCGTCGACGACCTTGAGGCCGGAGAGCAGATAGGGGGAGTCGGCGTCGTCCATGGCAGGGCGGTCCGGGGTCCCGGGGAGTCGCTTGTCTCCCTAGTTCGCCGCCACGCTCGCGGTGGCGACCAGCGCGATCGTCTCGTCCTGTTTCGCGAGCCAGACGAACGCGCCGGAACGCGACGTGTCCTCGGCCACCGGCCCGGTCATCACGCCGTGGGCGGTCACCGTGTCCCCCGTCCAGACCGGGTTGGTGAACTTCAGGTCGAGACGCCCGCTCGTCCACCAGGCCGCGCCGAACGCCTCCTCGAGGATGTGGCCGGCGTACGCCATCGTCATGCGGCCGCCCACCACGACATCCTCGAAACCCAGTTCCAGCGAGGCGGCCTTGTCGGTGTGGTAGTTGGCGTCGCCGTGGAAGAACTCGCCGCACATCTCAAGCGTGATGGTGCGCTCGAGGCCGCCGAACCGCTCCCCTTCCGGGACGATGAACCTCCGGGCGCCGGGTTTCTTGCCAGGGTCCCGAAAGGCCACGGATCCCTTCGGGTCCGCATCCGGGAGGAAGCTCTGGTGATGCTGGCTGCGCACCACCAACGTGCCCGACGCGTCGTGCAGGTCCACCTCGTACTGCACGACCGAGCGATCGCGGCGGCGGTAGATGTCCCGGATGCGGCCGCTCGCCGTGTAGGACCCGCCCGGCGCCAGTTCGCCCAGGAACTCCCACTCCTGGCGCATCCACAGGTGCCCGAAGTGGTTCTCGAAGGCGATCTCGTTGAAGTAACCGTCCTCGGCGCCGTTCGCGATCATCGAGGGCACGCGCGCCGACCCGGCCCGCGCCAGTTCGAGGCCGTTGTGAAAGTCGTCGAGAAGGGCGTCGTTCACGACGAACTCGCGCACGCTCAATTGCTTGCCGACGTAGGGACCCGCTGCCAGTTCCGCCATGGGACGCTCGACCGATTCCGGAGGAAGGGGCGAGTATGGTGGGCCGGGCGGGATGGCTGCAACCACTGGCGAGCGCGTCGTGATCCTCAAGCGAGGCGAGCCCGTGGCCGAGTTGGGACCCGCCACCCAAGCCCGTGCAACGTATCCCCAGCACGAACTGAAGGGTAGGGCGACCGTCTTGGGCGACATCGTTGGCCCACCGATCCCGGAGGACCGCAAGGCGAATGAGCCGTGATGGCAGGTCCGCCCCGGTTGCCGGCCGCGCCGCCAACCCACAATAATGCCGTGACGACCTTGAAGGAAGCTGCCCATGGACTTCGAACCCACCGAAAAAGTCCTGGAACTGCAGGCCCGCGTGGACACGTTCATGCAGGAACACGTCTACCCGCGCGAACTGGACTTCTGGCACTTCGTCGACGACGACGCCAACCGCTGGCAGTACCCGCCGTGGTTCGAGGACCTGAAGCAGAAGGCGCGCGACGCGGGCATCTGGAACTGGTTCCTGCACAAGGACTACGAGGAGTGGAGCCCCGGGCTCTCGAACCTCGAGTTCGCGCCCATCATGGAGCGGATGTGCCGGGTGCCGTGGGCGCAGGAGGTGTTCAACTGCAGCGCGCCCGACCGAGGGAATATGGAAGTGCTGGCGCGCTTCGGGAGCGAGGAACAGCAGAAGCGCTGGCTCGTGCCGCTCATGAACGGCGAGATTCGCTCCGCGTACTCGATGACAGAACCGGCCGTCGCCTCCTCGGACGCGACCAACCTCGAGACCTCCATCATCCGCGACGGCGACGAGTACGTCATCAACGGACGCAAGTGGTTCACGTCGAACGCGTTCAATCCGCTGTGCCGGGTGTTCGTCGTCATGGGCAAGAGCGACCCCGACGCGCCCCGTCACCAGCAGTTCTCGATGATCCTCGTGCCGAAGGATACGCCGGGCGTGACCCTGGAGCGTCCGGTGCGCACGTTCGGGACCCTCGGCTCGCCGGGCGGCCACGCCCAGGTGTTGTACGACAACGTGCGCGTGCCGGCCGAGAACCTGATCCTCGGCGAGGGCCGCGGCTTCGAGATCGCCCAGGGGCGCCTGGGCCCCGGTCGCTTCCAGTACGCGATGATGTTCGTCGGCATGGCGCAGCGGTGCCTGGACCTCATGTGCAAGCGGGTCGACGAGCGCGTCGCCTTCGGCGAACGGCTTGCCGAGAAGACCAGCATCCAGCACGACGTGGCGCGCTCGCGCATGGAGATCGAGCAGGTCCGGCTACTCGTCCTCCGCGCCGCCGACGCCATGGACCAGCACGGGCCCAAGGCCGCCCGGGACTACATCTCGATGGTGAAGGTGGCGGGTCCCGAGATGTGCCACCGCGTGTCGAACCGGGCCCTGCAGGCCCACGGCGGGATGGGCGTGACGCAGGACACGCCCATCAACCACATCTACATGACCAGCCGCTACTGCCAGATCGCGGACGGGCCGAGCGAGATCCATCTCTCGCAGCTCGGGCGCAGGACGGTCCGGGACACGGTGGCGTGATGGCGACCGTGCAGAACAAGGAAGACTTCGTGCTGGACATGTCAAAGACGGACGACGTGGCGGTGATCACGATGTCCCGGCCCGAGAAGCTGAATGCGCTGAATGCCGGTCTGCGGGACGCGATCTTCGACGCCTTCGCCGAGGCGAAGGCCGACGACGCGGTCCGCGCGGTGGTGCTCACCGGGGAGGGCCGCGGCTTCTGCTCCGGCGCGGACCTGACCGCGGAACCGGACGACGCCCCGCCGCCGCCGACGCAGAGCGACCACATGGACGATCTCGGCTGGGTGGGCCGCCTGGCGCTGACGATCTACGGCCTCGACAAGCCCGTCATCGGCGCGGTGAACGGCATCGCGGTCGGCGCCGGCATGAGCCTCGCCCTCGCCTGCGACGTGCGGGTGGGGTCCGGGATGACGCGCTTCAAGACGGTGTTCGTCGAGCGCAACCTCTCGCCGGATACGGGCATGAGCTTCTTCCTCCCACGCATCGTCGGCTATTCGCGCGCGGCGGATCTCGTCTACACGAGCCGCATGGTGGACGCCGACGAGGCATACCGGATCGGGCTGCTCAACCGCCTGGTCGACCACGACGACCTGCTCGACACGGCCATCGACCTCGCACGGCAGATGAACGCCTGGCCGCCGCTGGCCGTGCGCATGTCCAAGCGCGCCCTGCAGCACAACCAGGAGTGCGCACTGGAGGAGGCGCTGCGCTACGAACTCGTGGCCATCTCCCACGCCGGGCGTGCGGTGAACGACCGCAAGGAGTCGCTGGCGGCGTTTCGGGAGAAGCGGGCGCCGAGGTTTACGGGGACGTAAGGAGAGTCGGGCTACAGCGTCCTGAGAACGATGGGCGTCAGGATCCCGCCGACCGCCAGCAGCAACAGCGCCCAGAGCCGGTTGTCCATGCGTCTCCAATCCTGCCTCAACTCCGCGACGCTGCGTTCGATCGCCCCCATGCGCTTCTCCAGGGCGTGCTGCAGATCTTCCAGCCGCAGATCGTGCGCGCCGCCTACGGGTCTATCCATCGCGAGTGCATCCATGCCGGCCATTGCCTACGGGCAGGATAGCCCCGCCCCGGCACCCGAACAATGGCAAAAGGCTTACACGCCCAAGCGGCGAACGCCCCTGGTCAGCCGCCCCGCGAGTACCGCTCGACGAAGGGCCAGAAGTCCTCGAACATCCGGTCGGTGTCCGGGGATGGCTGGTGGCCGAACCCGTGGGGCAGCCCGGGGTAGAACAAGTAGTTCAGGACGCCCCCGGCGCGTTGGTAGGCCCGCACGAGTTGCAGGGTCATCTCCTGCGGCACGTTGGCGTCCGCGCCCGGCTGCACGACGGCTACCGGCGGTAGTTCCTCCGCCTCCCCCGCTGTCAGGGTCCGCTGCACGCTGGCCTGGGCCATGTGCTGCTCGTCCCGGTAGTAGCTCCGGTGCCCGGCGACGAGTTCCTCCCGACCCACCGCCTGTGCGTAGCGGAACCGGAACAGCGGGTCGGAGACGGGCCAGAGGGCGATCACGTAGCTCGTGCGCGCCGACACCGCGGCATCCCGGAACGCGCCGTCCATCTCGAACGGAGTGCCCCGGTGCGCGTCCACGTCCGGCTGGATCCCGGTGAGCAGGACGAGGTGACCGCCCGAGGAACTCCCGACGAGGCCGATGTGGTCCGGGTCCACCTCCAGGCGTTCGGCATTGGCGCGCACAAAGCGGATGCCGGCCGCGATGTCGGCCACCGCGCACGGGTGCTTGCCGTTGCGCCCGTCCCGGAAGTCGAGGGAGAAGACGCTCATGCCCCGCCGGGCGAATGCCTCGCAGAGCGTCTGCATGCCCAGCCGGTCGCCGATCGACCACGCACCGCCGTGCACCATGACGACGGCGCGACCGAGGCGGCCGGCCGCGTTGCGTGGGCGATACAGCTCCGCCAGCAGTTCCATGCCCGAGACCCGGGCAAAGGGCAGGCTGGTCTGTTCGATCGGTGTCGACAAAGGCTGCGCTACACCGGTGGCCGCCACTCCACCCCGCTCTGGAACTGGGTCTCCGAGACGCGCTCGAAGAGCCGCAGACGCATCGTGTCGGACTCGTGCCTGTACTCGGAAAGGCCCGCCAGGTTGCGCGTTTCGCGCGGATCGTTCTCGAGGTCGAACAGCAGGTAGACCTGACCGTCCTTGTTGACCGCCGCCTTCCACTTGCCGTCGGTGACCATGAACTCGCCCCGGTACTCTGAGATGGCCGCATCTCGATGGGTCGAGCCGTTTTCCATGGCGGGCACGAGGGACTTGGCGAATTGCGGGTAGTCGATGGTTCCCCCGGCGAGTTCAAGCAGCGTCGGGCCGAGGTCGCAGTTCTCCGCGGGCGCGTCGACCACCTTGCCGCCGCCGTTCGCCGCGGTTTCCGGGGTGCGCACGATCAACGGTACGCGCAGGGCCCCGTCGAGGAAGTTCATCTTGTAGATCAGCCCCCAGTCCCCGTTCATCTCGCCGTGGTCCGAGGTGAAGCCGATCACGGTGTTGTCCATCTCGCCGCGCGCCTCGATGACCGAGAGCACTTCGCCGATCTGGTCGTCGATCAGGGTGACGTTGCCGGCGTAGTTCGCCCGCATCGCCCCTTCGTCTCCCGGATCGAAACGCGGCGACAGGCGCTCCAGCATGAGGTCGAGCACGCCCTGTGGGCGCGGCGGCTCGTCCGGGCGCGGCACGGGCGCCGGCATCGCTTCCGGGTCGTACATGCTCGCGTAGGGTTCCGGCGCGTCCCATGGCTCGTGCGGCCCGCCGAAGCTCATCCAGCAGAACCACGGCTCGTCCCGGTTGTAGCCTTCGAGATACTGCTTCGTGCGCTGGCCGACGTAGACGTCCGCGTAGTCCTCGAGCGGCAGCACGGAGGGACGCGCGACATGGGGCTTGTTCGCGAAACGTTCCTTGAAGTCCTCCCGGTAGCTCTCGAGGAGGCCCTTGTCCTCCCACATCTTCGTCATGTGGCTCATCACCGCGGCGCTCGCCCGCGGCCCGCCGATCTCGTCCACGTCGTCGAGGCCGTAGGCGTTGATCAGGTGCTCGCGCTCGCGCAGGTCCCCCCGGTGCGGGTGCAGGTGCGTCTTGCCGAACATGCTCGTTCGGTACCCGAGGTCCCGGATCGCGCGCATCCACGTCTTCACGTCCTCCGGCATCGCGTAGGTGATGTTGTCCCATACGTTGTTGTTGTGCGGGTAGTGGCCGGTCGCCAGGGTTACGCGAGCGGGAATGCAGATCGGTGTGGTGGTGACGCAGTAGGTGAAGCGGACACCTTCCGCCGCGATGCGGTCGAGGTTCGGCGTGCGCACCCAGTCGCCGGCGCAACTCATTGCGTCCCAGCGCTGCTGGTCGGTCATGATGAACAGGATGTTCGGATGCGTCATTTACCCTTCCCTCCCCCCGTAACGTCGGTCCCTTGTATCAGAACGGTCCGCGCCGACGCTGCGGAGCCTCGTCGACCTTGCGCCGCTTGAGTTCGACGCCATGCTCGGGCCGGAACGACGCGACGGCCACGTGCCCGCCCGCCGCGCTCGCGTAGCTGCCCACCGGCGAGCCGGGATAGCACGCCGTCACCGAACCCTGGCTCATGTCGCCCCAGACGTGCACGTGGCCGAGCGCCAGGTAGTCGAAGCCCGACGCGCGGATCTCCTCGTGCGTGATCTGGGACGAACCGATGCCCTCGCGTTTCGAGACCACGAGTCCGTGCGCAAGCCCGATGTTCCACACGCCCTCGCGGCGTACCGGCACGCCTTCGAGGGGCTCGTTCTCCGGCGCGTGTTCCGCCATCGCCCTGCCCCAGGCGGTGACGCCGAGACCCTCGAACTCGATGCTCGCGCCTTCGGTCTCGAGGATCAGATGTACATGCCCACCGACGTCGTCCGCCTCCATTCGCCGGAAGAGGCGCCGCCAGATGGAATAGTGGTCGTGCACGTCGTGGTTGCCCGGCAACACGAGGACCGGGCACGAGAGCCGCGCGAGCTGGTCGCGGACGAAATCGAGGTCCTCGTCCGGGACCCGGTTGTTGTCGAACAGGTCGCCGGCGATCAGCAGGAGATCGGCGGTTTCCTCCAGGGTGACGTCCACGACGGCCGCAAACGCGCGCTCGGCGTGGTTCCGAAACCCGTCCACCGGCTCCCCGACGTAGCGACCGTCGAGGTGCACGTCCGAGGTGTGTACGAGTTTCAGCGGGCGAACCGGCATGGCGGGCCTGTCGCCGCCCGGACGGGAACCGCCCGGGCGGACCGGAGCGCGTCAGAAACGCATCGGGTTGATCGGCGGCCAGGAGTCCTTGGTCGACAGGATCGCCTCGCCTACGTCCTCCACGTCCCAGGGGTCTTCCGACTCGTCCTTCTGGGCGACCGTCTGGAGTTGCCAGTTGAGGAGCGAGACGCTGTTGCCGGCCACGAGCCACGTACGCCCGGTCACGTCCTTGGCCTCGTCGGTGCAGAGCCACACCACCGAGGGCGAGACCTTCTCCGGCGGGAACCGATCCTTCACCTGGTCGGGGAGGATGTCGTCCGTCAGGCGCGACAGGGCGGTCGGCGCAAGAATGTGGACGTTCACGCCGTAGCGCATGCCTTCGAGGTACAGGCAGCGGGCGAAACCCGCGATGCCGGCCTTGGCGGCGCCGTAGTTCGTCTGGCCGAAGTTGCCGAGCAGCCCGGAGGTGGAGCTGGTCACGACGATGCGCCCGCCATGCCCCTGCTCGAGCATCTGGTCGTAGGCCGCCTTGGCCGTGAGATACGTGCCGCGCAGGTGCACGTCGACGACGACGTCCCACATGGCGTTGTCCATGTTCTTGAAGGACTTGTCGCGCAGGATCCCGGCGTTGCAGATGCAGATGTCGAGCTTGCCGAAGCTGTCGACGGCGGCCTGCACCATGCCCCGTGCCTGGTCCTGGTCCGCCACGTTGCCGTAGTCGGCGACGGCCTGGCCGCCGGCCGCCTGGATCTCGGCAACCACCTGGTCCGCCATGGCGCTGCCCGAACCGGTCCCGTCGCGCGCGCCGCCGAGATCGTTCACCACGACCGCCGCGCCCTCGGCCGCGAGCAGCAGCGCGTGCGTGCGGCCGAGACCGCCTCCGGCGCCCGTGACGAGCGCGACCTTACCGTCCAGCATTCCCATGAGCCGTATGCCCTCCGTTAGAATCGATGATTTTGCGACTGCGTTCGCGAAAGCGAACCGGCGATTCTACGGGGTAGGACATGGATAAGCTATTCGACCTCAGCGGCAAGACCGCCCTCATCACCGGCGGCAGCCGGGGCCTCGGTCGCGAGATGGCGCTCGCGTTCGCGGACCACGGCGCCAACGTGATCGTCACCAGCCGAAAGCTCGACAACTGCGAGAGCGTGGCCGCCGAAATCGAGGCGAGAGGCCGGCAGGCGTTGGCCTACGCCTGTCACGTCGGCCACTGGGACGAGTGCGACGCCCTCGTGGAGGCCGCCTACGACCGTTTCGGCAAGGTCGATATCCTCGTCAACAACGCCGGGATGTCGCCGCTCTACCCGAAGCTCTCCGCGGTCACCGAAGACCTGTTCGACAAGGTCGTGGGCGTCAACCTCAAGGGTCCCTACCGCCTTTCCGCCCTGATCGGCGAGCGCATGGCCGAAGGCGACGGCGGCTGCATCATCAACGTCAGCAGCAACGCCGCGGTGGACCCCTCCCCCAACTCCGAGCCCTACGGCGCGGCGAAGGCGGGGCTCAACTCCCTGACGCGCTCCCTGGCGTTCGCGTTCGGCCGCAAGGTCCGCGTGAACTGCATCCAGGCCGGGCCCTTCCTGACCGACATCTCCAAAGCGTGGGCCCCGGCGGCGTTCAAGGCCATCGAGACGCGCCAGGCCCTCGGCCGCGGTGGCGAGCCGGACGAGATCGTGGGTGCGGCGCTGTTTCTCGCGAGCCCGTCGGCGAGCTTCACGACGGGGGCGGTGATCCGCGTGGACGGGGGGTCTCCGTAGCGTCCCGGGGCTCGCGCATGACCAAGGGGAACATCTCCCTCCCCAGGGCCCTCAGGTCGTTCGTGGACCGCCAGGTCCAGCGGGACCAGGACCGACGGAGGGTGCGAAACCTGCTGCTCGAAGGCGCGGCGTCGGCGCCAACGGACGTCGCCGACAGCGCCTACTTTGCGGAACTCCGCCAACGGGTCCGCGAAGTCGGTCGGGAGTGAGCCCCAAACCGCTGGCCCTGCGCGAACGCGCACATCTCCCTACCCTGACGGCGTGACAGCCTCGACGACGCGCGGTGCCGGATCAACTCCGGTGAGCGCTTCCAGGGTCGCCAGCCCGCCGGGGTTCGCGATGTTTGCCTCGAACACGTACGGCCAGGCGAGATCGATGCCGGCGAAGCGGGCGCCCTGCGCGTTCAGTCGGGCCACCACTCGCTGGACGAGTTCCGTTTCGTCGCGCGATAGCTCCGCCGGCCGCGGGACGGCGCCGGCGGTGACGTTGCCGGTCTTCGCGTAGGCCCCGATGAGTCGGTCGCCCGCGACAATGACGCGTTTCTCCCGCATCGCCGCGTCGGGAACGTATCGCTGCAGTACGCAGTAGCCGCCACGCGCCGTGAGTCGCCGGAGGACCCGCTCGGTGTCCGGACCGTTCCCCTCCACGCGCACGACATCCCGCCCGAAACTGCCCGCCATCGGCTTGACCACCCACCGCCCGCGTGACGCGATCCGCGGCATCAGCGCCGCCGGGTCCGAACTGGCGTATGTCTCCGGCTGGAACTCCGGGAGCCCGAGCTTGCCGTGCAGGAGGACCAGCGCATCGACGGTGTTGACGAAGCGGTCCTGCGACAACAGCCGCAGCAGGTGCATCCGGTCGAGGAACGTCTCTTTCCGACCGAACCCGAAGAGCCACACGAGGTCGAAGCGCTCGAGCGCCGCCGCGCCGCCGCCCGCCCCGCACGCGGATACGCCGCCCGAGGTCAGCGCCAGTGTCTCGTAGGTCAGCCGAGCCACTTCCCAGCCGGCATCCGTAAACGCGAGTGCAACCCGCTCGAGGTTGTCGTTCGCCGGTTCCCCGACCCCCGACGACAGCAACGCGACGCGCAAGGCGGACCCGACTCAGTCCCGGGGCGACTCGAGTTCCGCGACGACCCTGCTGCCGGTGTCGCGGCCCGTCAACTCGCTGCGCACCATCCACCGGGGCGCCTGCCGGTTCATCCACACGGTGGCCGCGAGTCCGCTTCCGCCGACATCGACGAGTTCCAGCCGATAGGTGCCGAAACGCCCGGCCGGCACGTCCACGGACTCCACGCCCGTGACGGTGGCGCGCCACTCGTGGATCTGCTGCCGCTCGAGGTCGAGTGTGCGGAAGTGCGCCTCGAAGCCGGGCGCCAGCGCCGCGCCGGCGAACGCCGTGTCCAGATGTCCCACGACGGGCCCGGCGGTCGGGATCGTGACCGGACGTTCCTCGCCGCCCGGTTCGACGATCGCGCCTGAGATGCCTTCCGGTCCCAGGTCGAGCGTCACCCTGCCCTCGCCGATCCGCACGTCGCGGTGCAGCGCGACGAGATCCGGGGCGTTGAGGTACACCGTGTCGACCAGCTCACCGGCCGGCACGCGGGCCCGTGTCTCCACGCGCCATACGGGAATTCCGCGCCAGGACTCCCTTGACTTGTTCACCTCGGACCCGAACGCAAACTCCTCGCCATCGACGATGACCGCGATCCGGTAGCGCAACGACGCCGGCGCGATTCGCGATCCGTCGGGGCGCAACGGCGCGGCGTCCGCGACCGTGACGGGGGCACCCTCCGCGTCGGCCCCGACCGCCGGCATCGCCCATGCGGCGACCACCCCGAACGTCGCACCCAGAACCGTCCCGACCCTCACCTGAAGCGTCCCTGTGATCCCTGAAAACTGGGCTATTATCCACCGATGCGTGCCGATTACAGTCTCGCGCCCGCCGAGGTTCCGGTACACGAACCCGCGGTGCTGTCCGACACCCGGCGAGCGCTGCGCAAGGACGAGATCCGGGCCCGCCTCGACGCCCTCGACGCGGTGCTGGTGGCGCATTACTACGTCGACGGCGACATCCAGGACCTGGCGCTCGAGACGGGCGGGTGCGTCTCGGACTCCCTCGAGATGGCCCGCTTCGGGCGCGACCACGCCGCCTCGACCCTCGTGGTCGCCGGCGTGCGTTTCATGGGCGAGACGGCGAAGATCCTCTCGCCCGAGAAGCGCGTCCTGATGCCGACCCTCGAGGCCGAGTGCTCCCTCGACATCGGCTGCCCGCCGGACGAGTTCGAAGCGTTCGCCGCGGAGCACCCCGATCGGACCGTGGTCGTCTATGCCAACACCTCGGCGCGCGTGAAGGCCATGTCCGACTGGGTGGTGACGTCGAGCGTCGGACTGCGCATCGTCGAACACCTCGCCGCCCGCGGCGAGAAGATCCTGTGGGCGCCCGACAAGCACCTCGGCGCCTACATCGAGCAGCAGACGGGCGCGGACATGCTCCACTGGACGGGCGCCTGCGTGGTCCACGAGGAGTTCAAGTACCAGGCGCTCATGGACCTGAAGAACGTCTACCCCGACGCGGGCGTCCTCGTCCATCCGGAGTCGCCGGCCGCGGTCATCGGCATCGCGGACCGCGTCGGGTCGACCAGCCAGATCCTCCAGGCGTCGCTCGACCTGCCCAACGACACATTCATCGTCGCCACCGACCGGGGCCTCTTCCACCAGTTGCGCCGCCGCTCGCCGCACAAGCGCTTCATCGAGGCGCCTACCGCGGGGGACGGCGCCACCTGCAGGAGTTGCGCGCACTGCCCGTGGATGGCCATGAACGAACTCGACAACCTGGCGCAGACGCTCGACCGTCTCGACAACGAGGTGTTCGTCGATCCCGAGATCGGCCGGCGCGCGATGATCCCGCTGCAGCGGATGCTGGACTTCCCCAAGCCCTGAGCCGCGCCGCGCGACTCGCTTCGAACCTCTCTTCGGACAAAGGAGAGCCTCAGTGCTAGCAGAGAAGTCCCCGCGTACCCCACCCGAGACTCCGCTGAGCGAACTCGTCCGCCGGGCCGGGAACGACCCGCACGCCGTCCACGTCGAGGACGTCGACGGCAGGTCGCTCTCTTATGCCGAGACGGTCACCGAGGCCCGGCGCTGGGCCACCGCCTACCGAAGCATCGGCGTCGAGCCGGGCGAGATCGTCGTCACGATGCAGAACAACACCATCGACTCCATGCTCGGGTGGTACGGGCTCGGCTGGCTGGCCGCCACCGAGGCGCCGGTCAACGTCGACTATCGCGCCGATCTCCTCGTGCATGCGCTCAATCTCACGCGCGCCCGCACGATGGCGTGCCTCGGGCAATTCGCGCCCCGGCTGCTTCAGGTGGCGGACCGGCTCGAACACCTCCGCCAGGTCGTCGTGCTGGACGACGAGGAGGTGCCCGAGCTCCCGTGGCGATCCTGGACCGCTTCTGAACTGTTGGCCGGGGCGGAACCGGCCGACGATCTCGAACTGCCCGCACCGTGGCAGATCGGCGCGATCCTGTTCACGTCGGGCACGACCGGGCCGTCCAAGGCCGTGCGCCTGCCGTGGGCGCAGATCGTCGCGATGGCCCAGGGGGCGTTCCTCATCGAGGACCTCAACGCCGACGAAGTGATCTACAACCCCGGGCCGACCTATCACGTCGGCTCCAAGTGCTTTCCCACGCTCGCATCGCTGCTCGGCGCCCGCCACGTGATGCGGCCCTGGATTTCCGAGAGCCGGATCGCGGAGGACTACCTGAGGCACGGCGTGACGACCGGGACCGCGCCGAGGGAGTGGGTGCTCGAGCCCGACGCGCCGGACGCGGTCGCGAGCGCCCTGCGCAACGTGCTGGCGCCCACGATGCATGCGAGTTTCATTCCGCCCCGCGAGCGGCGTGGCTGGCGCACCTACAGCACGTTCAACATGACCGAGTTGTCCTGCCCCGTCGGCTATCCCACGTGGAACGCGGACCGGTTCGACGACCGGGGGCGCGCGAGCCAGGGCACGGTCCGCCCCGGGTACGAAGTCCGCATCGTGGACGAACACGACCAGCCCCTGCCCCCGGGGGAGGTCGGCGAAATCGTCTTCCGCTCCGAAATCCCGTGGGTGCTGAACGCCGGCTACCTGAACATGCCCGAGCCGACCGCCGCCGCCTGGCAGGGAGGGTGGTTCCACACCGGCGATGCCGGCTACCTCGACGACGAGGGCTGGTTCTACTTCATCGACCGGCTGAAGGACTGCATCCGCCGGCGCGGCGAGAACATCTCGAGCTTCGATGTCGAGATGTCCGTGATGGCCCATCCCGAGGTTGCCCTGGCCGCGGCGATCGCCGTGAAGGAGAACGACCGCCCGGGCGCCAACGAGGAGGTCAAGGTGTGCTGCGTGCGCACCGGGGATTCCACGCTCGACGGCGAAGGCCTCGTGCGCTGGCTGATCGGCAAGATGCCCCGCTTCATGGTCCCGCGGTACGTCGAGTTCTTCGACGAGCTCCCGCTCACGCCCACGCGGAAAGTGCGCAAGGTAGAGCTGCGCAAGGCCCCCTTGACCGAGCACACTTTCGACCGCGAAGCGGCGGGCATCGAGATTCCGAGGGACGGATGACATTGCCCGGACCCGCCGGCAGTGACACCGCGACGCACCGACTCCCCGACGGCCGGACCCTCGCGTTCCGCGAGTTCGGCGACCCCGACGGCGACCCGGTCTTTCACGCACACGGCGTGCCGAGTTCCAGGCTCGAGGGGGCGCTCCTCCACGATGCGGCGACGAGGCACGGTTTCCGCGTCATCTCCACCGACCGCCCCGGCATTGGCCGTTCCACCCACCTTCGCGGCCGGAAGCTCCTCGACTACCCGAAGGACATCTCCTCCCTCGCCAATGCCCTCGGCCTCGCACGGTTCGGTGTGATGGGCGCCTCCGGCGGCGGCGCCCACACCGCAGTCTGCGCCTACGCGATCCCCGAACGCCTCACGATCAACCTGACCGTGTGCCCGTTCGCCAACTTCGCCGAGTTCCCCGCGCCTGAAGCGCTGCTGTCGGGCGCGGAAGCGGTCACGTGGAGGCTGGCCCGGATCTCGCCCGCCCTGGTCTTCGCGATGTGCGGCGCGATGGCGCTGGCAGTCCGCGGTCTCGGAAGACGTTACGAGGAGTGGGCGGCCACGGCAGCCAGCAAAGGGGAAGGCCCGGATGGCGACGTGGCGCGCGCGAACCCGGAGAAGATGGCGATGATGGGGCGCGTCACGGCGGAGGCCTTTGCGCAGGGAGGCCGCGGGGTCGCGGTGGACACCCTGATCCAGTACTCGGACTGGGGGTTCCGACTCGCCGATCTGCGGGGCAGGCTCCACCTCTTCCACGGCACGGAGGATGAACTCGTGCCCTTCGAGTTTGGCCGTTACATCGCCGATCATGCCCCCAACTGCGAGTTTCACGCCCTCGAGGGGTGGGGCCATTTCATCACCCTGAAGTCCCCTGACCTCATTTTCGAGACGGCGCGCCGGGAGCTGGACGGACAGCGGCAGGGCAGCGGGTGATCCACCCCTCCGCGCGACGCTATCATTCCCCGATGCCCGCACCGATGAGACTCCTCGCCCGCGCCGCCCTCGCCCTGGTACTGGCCGCTCCGGCAACGGCCTCCGAATACGTCGATGGCTGGGGACCGCCGGTCGGCACGACGATCCCGGAGGCCAGCTTCGACGACCAGGCCGGCCAGCCGCGGACCTTCACCGGCCTGATGGGGTCCCGCGGTCTCCTCCTCTTCTTCAACCGCTCCGCGGACTGGTGACCCGTTTGCAAGCGTCAGCTCGTGGAGCTGAACGAGCACCACGAACGGTTCGCGCAGGCCGGCGTGGCTGTCGCGGCCATGACGTTCGAAGGCGTGGACGTGCTCGCGGAGTTCACCTCCGACCAGGGCATCGAGTTTCCGTTGCTGTCCGACCCGTCCGGCACGTACATGTACGACCTCGGCATCCGCAACGAGGAGTTCGGCCCGGACCATCCGACGTTCGGGATCGCGCACCCTGGCGTGATGTGGATCGACGCGTCGCGCACGATCCGTTACAAGGCCGCGTTGCCACCCGGCGGCGGCCGGGCCGGGATTGGGGAACTGCTCGAGGCCGTCGCTCCGTAACGCTCAGCTCTTCAGCGACTCCAGCTCCGTCCTGAGATCCAGGATGCGCTGCGTCAGCCCGGCCATGGACCGGACGTTGTCCGGCTCGATGAGGCCGCGGGCGTACTCCAGGTGCTGGATCGCCTTGCGGTAGTCGCCGAAGAGCGCGAAGAACTCGGCCCGTGCGCGGTGCACCTGCACGATGTCGCCCGCGAGCCCCGCGACCTCCGCCAGGTCGTGCCACACCTCGATGTCGTTGGCGTGCACCCGGCTCTGGCGCTCGAGCACTTCCTGCGCGGCGGCGTGCCGCTCCTGACCCGAGAGCGCCTTCGCATAGAGCATGGCGAACGGCTGGTTGTCGGGGTTGATGACGAGTTGGTGCGACAGGTGCCCCACCGCCTCGTCGTACCGGCCCGCCTCGATCAGCGCGTCCGCGTAGGAGGCCGACAGGAGGATGCTGCCCGGGTCCGCGTCGAACAGGTCGGCCATCCCGATCACGGCCTCCACGTGTTCTCCGACGCCGGACCGGGCGAGCGCCAGCCGGTACGCGCGCGCGTCCGGCGTCCCCTCGGTGTCGCGCGCCTCGGCCAGGGCCCGGCTGGGGGTCTCGGCGAAATGGACGAGCGCCCGCATCCGCATCAACTGGTAGTCGCGCGAGCCCTCGGCCTGCACCAGCGGGTAGCGCGCGGCCTGGTTGCGCGCGTCGGCGATGCGCGACTCGGTGATCGGGTGGGTCAGAAGGAACTCCGGCGGTCGCTCGGTGAACCGGAAGGCACGCTGCATGCGCTGGAACATCCGCGTCATGCCGTGCGGGTCGAGCCCCGCGCGCACCATCGTGTTGAGCCCGATGCGGTCGGCCTCCTGTTCGCGGCCGCGGCTGTACCGGAGCTGGTTGTCCATCGCGGCGGCCTGGGTGCCGGCCATGGCCGCCATGCCTGCATCTCCCCCAGCCGTCATCGCCAGGATGGCCGCGGCGATGAAGCCGACCAGCATCGGCATGGCGCCGCGCTGCTGCGCCTCGATGCCGCGCGCGAAATGGCGCTGGCTTAAGTGCGCGATTTCGTGGGCGACCACGGAACCGTACTCGTGGACGTCCAGCGCGTGCACCATCAGCCCCAGGTTGATCCCGACGACGCCGCCCGGCGCCGCGAAGGCGTTGATCTCCGGGCTGTCGATCAGCACCGTGGAGAGGACGGCCTCGCGGAGTTCCGAGTACTGCGCGAGCTGCATGAGTTGCGTGGACACGTAGTACTTGAGGATCTCGTCGCGCACCGTCGGCAAGCTCGACCGGACCTGCTTCAGGAACATCTCGCCGATGCGGCGCTCCATCTCCGGCGACACGATGGCGGAGGAGGCGTCGCCGAGTTCCGGCAGCGCCTCCGACTCCGCACCGCGCGCCCCCGCCGACACGGCGAGGACCAGCAGGAACGCGACCAGCCGTAGCATCCACATGGGCCGCATCATAAGCCACCCGGCGTGGCTGCGCCCTTCTGGGGCGCCCGTTGGCGCGCCCGTTGGGGCGCCAAGGGGCGGGCGAGAATCGGTGCTATTCTGCCGGCCATGCCCGATTCGACCGAAACCGTCGTCGACGCGAGCGGCCTGAACTGTCCCATGCCGCTCTTGAAGGCGAAGAAGGCGCTCAACGAGATGTCCGCCGGCGCGCTCCTGCGCGTCCTCGCCACGGACCCCGGTTCCGTCCGGGACTTCGACGTGTTCTCGCGCCAGAGCGGCCACCCCCTGCTGGAGTCCGGCGAACGCGACGGCACGTACTTCTACGTGCTGCGCAAGAAAGACGACTAGGAGCTTGCGCTGTGGAACGGAACGACAGTGACGTGCCGCGGCGCAAGCCCCTGGAGAGGTGGGGGCTGGGGCCAGACGCCGAGCCCACGCGAACCGCGTTCGCGTTGCGAGGCGTTAGGCGGCGCTAGAAGCCGATGCGCTTCCTCGAGGTCATCGGCGGCTGGATCAACCGCTACTTCTCCAACGAGGAGGCGATCTACCTCGTCGTCCTGCTGGCCGTCGTCCTGGTCGTGCTGCTGACCCTCGGGGGCATCCTCGCCCCGGTGCTCGCCGGACTCGTGATCGCGTTCCTGCTACAGACGTTCGTGGACCGCCTGACCCGCTGGCGCGTGCCCCGACTTGTCGCGGTGTGGACCGTGTTCCTGCTCTTCGGCGGCGGCGCGGTGACCATCGTGGTGCTCGTGGCGCCGCTGATCTGGCAACAGCTCTACGAGTCCGTGAACGCGATGCCGGCGGTGATCGACCGACTGGGCGGGGTGCTCGCCGATGTCTCCGACCGCTACCCGGGTTTCTTCTCGCCCACCGCCATCGACGGCTGGGTCGCGACGCTGAACGCGCAACTCACCGAACTCGGCGCCTCCGCCCTGCAGGGTCTGGTGACGCAGGTGCCCAACGTCTTCGCCTCCGTCCTCTACCTCATCCTCCTGCCGATCACCGTGTTCTTCTTCCTGAAGGACCGGGACCGCCTGATGGCGCGCGTGCTCTCCGCGCTGCCCGCCCAGCGCCCGCTTCTCGACCGGGTCGGCCGGGAGATGAACGTCCAGATCGCCAACTACATCCGGGGCAAGTTCGTCGAGATCGTGATCGTGGGCCTCGTGAGCTACGTCGTCTTCGCCCTGCTCGGCCTCAACTACGCCGCCCTGCTCGGACTCTTGGTGGGGCTGTCCGTGCTCGTGCCATTCATCGGCGCCGCGGTGGTGACGGTGCCCGTGGCGGCCGTCGCTTTCCTCCAGTGGGGCTGGTCCTGGGACTTCGCCTGGCTCATGGCCGCCTACGGCATCGTGCAGGTGCTCGACGGGAACGTCCTGGTCCCGATCCTCTTCTCCGAGGCGAACGACCTCCACCCCATCGTCATCATCGTGGCCGTGCTCGCGTTCGGCGGACTGTGGGGGTTCTGGGGGGTGTTCTTCGCCATTCCGCTCGCGACGCTGGTGAAGGCGATCCTGAACGCCTGGCCGCGCCAGACGGCGGGCGACCCGCCGGTCCCGTAAGGGCCGATTCCCGCTCGCGATCTGGGCGCCGTCCCGCTTACCGCGCCTTGTGAGTCGCACCACCCGCCTTTACCATTAGCCGCAACTTCGCTCGGACTACGGCATGCTGCGCGGAAGCATCGTGGCGTTGATCACGCCCATGAAGGCCAACGGCGCCGTGGACTGGGCGGCCTTCGACGGTCTCGTCGATTGGCACATCGAATCGGGGACGCAGGGCATCGTGCCCGTCGGAACCACGGGCGAGTCCGCCACGCTCGACCACGACGAGCACAAGCGCGTCGTCGAGGCGACTATCGAACGGGTCGACGGGCGCATCCCGGTGATCGCCGGCACCGGCTCCAACTCCACCGCCGAGGCGATCGAGTTCACCGCCGCGGCCGCCGCCGCGGGCGCCGATGCCTGCCTCCTCGTAACCCCGTACTACAACAAGCCCACGCCCGAAGGCCTGTTCCAGCACTACCGCGCCGTCGCCGAGGCGGTGAACGTACCCCTCGTGCTCTACAACGTGCCGCCCCGGACCGCCTGCGACATGAAGCCCGACACGGTCGCCCGCATCGCGGCGCTGCCGACCGTCGCGGGGATCAAGGAAGCCTGCGGAGACGCGGAGCGCGTCGGGGAGATCCGCGACGCGGTCCGCGACGACACGTTCGTCATGCTCTCCGGCGAGGACGCGCAGACCCTGCGCATGATGGAGCTCGGCGCCGCGGGGACCATCTCCGTCACCGCGAACGTCCTGCCACGGGAAATGGCGGCCTTCTGCACGGCCTTCCTCGACGGAGACAGCGAAGGGGCACGGGAACTGGACGCACGCCTGCAACCCGTGCACGACATCCTGTTCGTGGAGACCAGCCCCGCACCGACCAAGTGGGCCCTGCACCTGATGGGCAGGGTCGACACGGGGATCCGCCTGCCGCTCGTCCGGCTTTCCGAAGGTCATGTCGACGAGTTGCGCCGGCGACTCGCCCCGTTCGACGTGCTGTGAACGCCGACCCGACCCAAGCTTCCATCGCCGCCCCGAACCTCGCACGCATGCCGATGCCCCGTCCGTTGACCGCGCCCCTGCCGAAGGCACTGGCGGGCAGCCTCCTTTGCGCGCTGGCCGGCTGCGCCTGGATCAACGACGACCGGGGCTTCATCCGCAACACCTCCGACGACTACCTCGACGCCCGGGAGCGCCGGCCGCTCGTCATTCCGCAAGACATGGAGACGTCGCCCATCCGCGACACCTACGACATCCCGGCGATCGCGCCGAAGCCCCTTGCCCGACACTTCCCGAAACGCGCGCCGCGCCCCGACGCCATATTCGCCGACACGAGCGACGACGCCGTCAAGATCCAGCGCCTCGCCGGCCGGAGCTGGCTGGTGGTGGGAGACCCGCCCGCCACGGCGTGGCCGGTCGTGAAGCAGTTCTTCGGGGACAACGGCGTGGCCGTGGCCGCGGAGTCGCCCACGGGGGGACGCGTCGACGGGGACTGGCTCACGGTCGGCGACGAGGACTACCGGGACGTCGTCCGGGATGTCCTTAAGGACGTGCGGAACGACGCCGGCGTGTCCTCCGGCAAGGACCGGGTGCGCTTCCTGATCGAACACGGCATTCGCCCGGGTTCCTCGGAGATCCACATCCGCCATGAGAACGACGCCCTGGCGACGCCGACCGAAGCCTGGCCGGCGGTTTCCGCGCTTCCCGACGTAGAGGAGCAGCTCCTGCACGAGTTTGGCGGGTACTACGGCGCGGACGTCACCACCCAGTCGATCTCGATGATCGCGCTGGACATCGCGTCCCGTGAAAAGGCCGTCGTGGAGCGCGACGACGAGGGCTACCCGCTGCTGCGGCTCAACGTCGACTTCGAGCGGGCGTGGGCCGTGGTCGGCCAGGCGCTGCAGCGCGCCCCGGTTTCCGTGAAGGACCTCGAACGGTCCACCGGGTCCTTCGAGGTCGAGATCGACCCGAGAGAACTCGGCGGCGACCGTCCCGGGTTCTTCTCGCGCTTCATCCCCGGCCGCGGCGGCGGTCGCGTGCAAGCATTCGACGTCAGGATCGTCTCCGCCGGCGACTCCCAGGTCGTACAGGTGTTCGAGCCGGGCGGCGACCCCGCGCCCCAGGACTTGAGCCAGCAGCTCCTGGTCATGCTGCGTGAATTCGCCGCCTGAGGCGGGCAGCCCCGTTTCCCGGGCCCACCCGCCGAACGGCAGCGTGCGCCTCGGCTCCATCGGCTCCGGCAGTTCCGGCAACGGCACCCTCGTCGCCTGCGGCGAGACCTGTCTCCTGGTCGACTGCGGCTTTCCCCTCAAGGAGACGTGGGCACGCCTCGCCCGCCACGGCATCGAGCCCGAGCGCCTCGCCGCCATCCTCGTCACCCACGAGCACTCCGACCACGCCTCGGGCGTGGTCCCACTGGCCCACCGCTTCCGCATTCCCGTGCATCTCTCGCACGGCACGCGGAAGCGCCTCCCCGAACTCGACCCCGACCTCGCCCACCCATTCAACAGCGACGCCAACTTCGTGATCGACGGCGTGACGATCCAGTCCGTCACCGTGCCCCACGACGCGCGCGAGCCAACGCAGTTCGTCTTCAGCCGCAACGGCGTGCGCCTCGGCGTCCTCACGGACGTCGGCCACGTCTCGCGCCACGTCGCCGCGAGCTTCCAGGGCTGCACGGCGCTCTTCATGGAGAGCAACCACGACCTCGGCATGCTCATGCGCGGCGACTACCCGCCCCGCCTCAAGCGCCGCATCGCCGGCGACCTCGGCCACCTCTCGAACGACCAGGCGGCGGACTTCCTCGCCCGCGTGCTGCACGACGGGCTGACGCATGTCGTGGTCGGCCACGTCAGCGAGCAGAACAACGCGCGGCGGCACCTGGACGCGGTGTTCGGGCCGTTCGTGGACCGGCTGCGGGAGTTGCGGTTCGCCACGCAGGCGGAAGGCGTGGGGTGGATCGACGTGGGGTGACGGCGGCGCACGCCCAGAGGGCTACTCCTCCGGCGCGGCCGCGAACTGGTTGAGGTACCGGATCAACGCGAAGTTGGCGACATCCAGGGCGCGTGCGCGACGCGCGAGCTGGTCCACAGGGACCTGACACAGCGCCACCAACCGCGCCGCGTCTCCCCCGGAACAGCCGTTCAACAGCGAGCGAACGGTCCACTGCATGACGCGTCCGCCGCCGGCATCGCCACGCAGGTAGGCGAGCACCTCCCGGCCGCTCGGACGATCGTGGATTCCGGCGCAGTATCGTCCCAGGAACTGGCCGCAGATTGCGTGGGGGCGCTCGTGCGCGAACTCGGGAGGGGGCGGCTTCAATCCCGCGAAGGATGCTTCGTCGTGCAGGCGGATGGGGCGCTGCCGGCAGGGTGGGAGATGCAGGCTGTTCATGGCTTCACGGCGCCGGCCCAACCTTCGACTCGGCGGCCGCCCGCGCCGACCGACGAAGCACGTCCACCACATCGGCTGGGACCACACCCCCGTCCTCGCCGGAAACCGACAGCACCGGCTTGTCCGTCGTCGGCTCCCACCGCGGCGGGAGCATGAGCAACGTTGCGGAGATCTCCCTGACCTGAAGCTCGGTGAGCAGGCCGACCGCACGGCGCAACGCCGTCGGATCGTGGCGCTCGGCGGCAACGAGATCGAACAGGTCCCGCGGCTCCGCCACACCCGCGCCACCCAATCTGTGGACGAGCTTGCCCGCCAGGATGTCGCCCGTCGACTCCGTCCGGACCGTCGTGCCCGGTACGCACCGCTCAGATCGATCGTCGAGCAATGGCGCCGCCGGCAGGATCGTCACCTCCGTGCCGCCAACCCGCGAGAACGTGGCCACGAGGTCGACGAACGGCTCTCCCTCCTCCTCGTCGGCAACGCGCCTGAGTTCGCGCTCCATGGGCGCCCCGTGTTCGCGCACCGTCTCGACATACGTCCGCGGGTCGCAGAAGAGATCCGCATCCGTGGACTGGCGGTGCCCCCACCGTGCCTGAAGGATCGTGCCGCCTCCCATGCGCAGGCTCCCGGCCGGAAAGAACGGCCCGACGCGCTCGACGAAGCGCACCACGGCTCGAACAATGCGTTCGGGTATCCCCGTCTCCTCATCGACCGTGCACATGGGCTGTGACTCGTCTCCGGCACTTGGCTCGATCTGGTGAATTCTAGGATGCCGCGGACGTGGCGGCATGTGCTTCGTACTCGGTACTCGGTCCGGCGGCGGTAGCGGTTGGACGCGCAGCCCGATCTCGACCACAATGCCGCTCCCGGAGAGGTGCCGGAGTTGGTCGAACGGGCCTGACTCGAAATCAGGTGTGTCCTTTGGGCACCCAGGGTTCGAATCCCTGCCTCTCCGCCATCCGCCGGCATCAGATCCGCTCCTCTGACCAGCTGGGGCACATCACGCCGAACCTCGCGTTCGACTCCTCCGGGGCCTTCGTGGGGGTCGGGTCGGCGACCCGGTCTTCATCCGCGCCGCAACGCGACGGGTGGCGCGATCACGGTCCATTCGCGTCGCCCCGACGGTCGCTTTGGCGTGAGTCTCGAGGGCGAGGTCGGCAACGAGCGGATGCGCAACGAAACGTTCCGGCTGAACGTCCCGCCGGCGGACCTCCTCACCGCCGCTTTCACGAGTTCGACCCGCCGCCGCCACGGCTGCGTCAGGCGGATTCACGACGGGCTCGACACCCGGGACGACGATGCCCGGACGGTCCGCGCCGCGCTGCTGTGGCAGCCGACCGCGAGCCTTGTGTCCTACTCGGTTGTCGACCGGGCGCGCTTCCGGGAGAACGGCGCCCCGCGGTGTCCGGGGGCGTCAACGACAGGGCCGCGTTCGGCGCGTTCGGCAACGCCCTGCTCGAATCGTGCGCCGCCGCAACGGTCAACCCGGATTTCCCCGCCCCGCCCACTCGTCGAGGGATGCGGACAACACGCCCGCCAACATCCCGGCCACCCGGGACGTCTACCACCACCGCCAGTTCAGCGCCGAGGTCCACGCGGCGGGCACGGCGCTGCACGAGCGCCTCGACTGGCTCGCGGGACTCTACTCCGCATCGAATCGCAGTCTCAAACGCCACCCATTCAGCAGTCCGCAGACCGGCCCTGGCGTCGCGGAGCACGGCACGTTCAGGGCGGCTTCCACCCGGTACAATTCCCCCAAAACCTTGCCGAACATCCTCTTCGTGTCATGGCTCATTTCACTCCTCCAATCATCTTGATCCATCGTAGAAGACCGCCCGTGGCTCGTTCACGGTAGCACGTAATGCTGCCGGGCCATCTGCCGGGGGCCACCTCGCACATTCGGCGGGATGACGTCGACCAAGCGGAGCCACACCGGCTGGCCCAGCCCCCCGCATTTTGGCAGGCCCTGCCGAGGCGTCCTAGAGCCCGCGAATCCCGATCTATGGCGTCGGGGCGCGGCTCTCCGGATACCGCCGCGTCACCGCGTTCCGTGGCTGCTGGGCGTGCTGCCGATGCTGCTCCCGAAGCGTGCTCTCCGGAACCCCCGACAGGTAGTCCTCCACATCTCGCGACAGCTTCGGAAAGGCACCACTGACCGCTTTCGCCCATCGTCGTAGCGGCGTCTTCAGGTCCTTCGCCGGTCGCATCGCACCGACGACGATGTTCACGATCCGCCCCGGTTGATCGGCGACCCCGTCCTCTTCCAGCATCCAATCGATCACTGCGCCTCGCCGGCACAGCGCAGGCGGGTAGGGCAGCCCCAACCCACTCATGATCGCGTCGCAATCATCTCGACGAATCATGTTCATGTTGGCGCTCAAGAGGGCGCCCAACTCGCATATGACCGCGGTCTCGGCCAAGTACTCGTCCTCGGGATCGGTCGGGCAACGACTCCAGTACTCGCCATTGCTCTTTCACCTCGATGATCGCGCCAACCGAGAGCTGGGGCGGCGTGTTGCCCGGTCCGCGGTCTGCGGACACGATGAACCGGCCAAGCTGTCGTCCACGATCACCGCGCTGCGTCCGCCAGTCCCACCTCGTAGGCTTCCAGCTCGCTCGCCAGCACCGAGTCAATCAAGGCCCGCGACCCGGCCAGATAGTTCGAATCCCCGCTGTACAGCGTCGCCAGAAACCACCGGCGGTCGGCCGGCCAGACGACGTGCGGAACGTGCAGGTCGCGTTCGTAAGAGTCCGGCTGTTGCAGCCACCCGGCGATATCGCGGAAACGCGCGCGCCAGACGAAGTAGCTCCAGCCCCGGGTTACCAGCAGCACGTCCGTCTCCCAATCGCGGCGGGCTCCCTCCCACTGCCCGCACAGACACCGATCCTTCGGGCCCGTTTCGCGCGCCAACAGCCGGAACAGCCGCCCCGCCGTCGACGGGTCGAGGTCGCATTCCCGCGGCGCCCAGCTCCAGGGCTGGTCCGAACTCGCCGCGAGGTGGCCGTCATGCGGCCCGCAGATCTCACTCCAACAGCGGTCGTGCGCCATGCGCAGCCCGTTCGCCTCCGCGACCTCGGAGCAGCGGACGGGTTTCGCCCAGATATCCTCGCGGCCGTCGCCGCCGTAGTCCGCGTGAACCATCGCGTTTTCCGTGTGCGCGGCCACGATCTTCCAGAACGGATTGGGGAGCCGCAGACACGCTTCGAAGCCCACCGGCAGGAAATCGCCCACCGTCCAGCTCTTGCCGCTGACCGCCAGACCGTCCACGTCGCGTCGCCTCGCTCGCCGGTAGAAGCGCGGCAGGTCGCACCTGCGCTGCTGCGCCTTCACCTCGCGCCACGCGCACCAGAACCGGTAACGGGCGAGCAAGCGGTCCCGCAGCCTCGTGGGTTCCGATCTGGCCGCCGCGTACACGATCGCGGGAGGCGCGCCCCGACGCGGTCGCGTGCGCCACCGCCACCAGCGAAGCCCCCCGTGCTTCATGGCCGGCTATTCCGGCGTTTCAACGGTTGAGCGACTGGCGTGCCCCGGCGACTCACTCGTTGACAAACGCTTCATACTCGGCGCCGAAATCAGGATGCCAACGCGACAGTGCCGGACGGTTCCTGATGATGTCGTCCGCGTTCCACTGTATGCGTCGGTTGTCCAGTTCGCGCGGCGTGTCGCCGTCCGGACAGATGATGTAGAAGTCGCCGCGGCCCAGCGACTCGACCATGAATTCGACGACCTGTTCCGGGGTCCAGGCTCCCGCCGGCTTCTCCGGAACGAATCGGGCGATCATGTTGGAGTAGGTGAAGCCCGGCACCAGCAGGTGGACCGAGACGCGACAGCCGCTCCGCTGCCGGAGCGCGTGGGCCAGGCTCTGCGTGTACGCCAGCACACCCGCCTTCGAGAGGTTGTAGGCATAGCCACCCGGCGGGTTCGTAATGCCCTGCTTCGACCCCGTGTTGATGATCGCGACCGGCTCGACGGCCTCGAGCATCATCGGGACGAACGCCTGGCAGCCGTTGATGATGCCCCACAGGTTCACGTCGATCTGTCGTCGCCACGTGGCAAGATCCTCCCAAGGCTCCGGTTGGCCCAGCGCCGCGCCGGCGTTGTTCATCAGGCAGTGCACACCGCCGAATCGGTCTACTGCGTTCGCGCGCAGTCGTTCGATCTGCTCGTGGTCGGAAACGTCGCATCTCATGGTGGCGAGCACGCCCTTTCCCGTCGACAGCGTGTCCGCGACCGCACGCATCGCATGCTCGTCGCGGTCGGCGATCAGGACGTTCATTCCCGCATCCACGAAGCGCCGCGCCGCAGCCAGTCCGATACCGTTGGCCCGCCCGTAACGACTGCGGTGTTGCCTTCCTTCAGCCATGGAATCATGATGCGATCCTCCGCTATCGCCAACGTCGCGCCCGCGGTTCTGCGATCCGCGACGTGCCTGTCTCGCCTGTCTCCAAATCGCTGGACAGAAGGCAGTCCACCGCCTCCGCGAGACGCACCTCGTGGAAGGCCGGGTCGCGCCAGTGCCGTTCCCGCACCGTCACCTGAAATCCCGCGCACAACCCGAGCGATCTCCCATTGGACAACATTAAAGCTAAAATCGGCCCTTCGACAACACGCCCCTCCAGACCCGGGGCCGTCGTCGGGAGATTGCCGCACCTGCTTCGCCACCGTCCCCTCGCCCTGTGCGCCGCCGTCATCGCCTCCGCATGCGGAGGGGGAGGAGGCGGGGGCTCCGGATCTCCGGGGCCCACGGCCCCTCCCCCACCGACGCCCATCCCCCTGGCGGACAGCATTCCCGCCCCGGGCGTCACCGTGGACCCCGCCACCCCCAACCTCCACGCCGTCCACGTCGCCGACGCGGACTGGCGGTTCGAGTACTCGGGCACGTGCGAGCCGACGGGGACCGCGTTGCGCCGCGCACTCTTCGACCTCGGCGGATCGGACGACGACCGCGAAGTCGTCCACCACCGGCTCGCTTGCACGCTCGAACCGGGCGCGGATCACGAGGTCCAGGTGGACGCCATGGCTGCGGACGGGTCGCGGCATCGGACCGTGCTCGAGTTTTCTTCGGCCGCAGAGGCGGCGCCGACGGGTGTCGACGTGCGCGCCGCGGCCGCGCTCTCGCGGCGATCCGTGGACCGGCTGTTCGACCAGTACGTGCGCGAAGCGGTCCTGCGGGAGGTCGAGACGCCGATCGTCGGGACCCTGATCGCGCTGCTCGTCGCGGAGATCGCCGAACGGGCGTGGACGGAGCTCGGCGGCCGGGCGGCATGGGGCACGCAGTCCGCGGCGGTGTCCTACGCGTCGCGCAGCCCGTCGGGCGCCCCGGCGACGCTGAGCGGGTTGGTGGCGGCGCCCGATGTCGGCGGCGCTTCGGACTACGTGCGTCCCGACCGCGTCGTGGTGCTGGCCCACGCCACCGGCTCGACGCCCAGCCGCCTGAGGCCGAACGACGGCACGGCCGTCCTGGCCAACCTGCTCGCCGGCCGCGGGTATCTGGTCGTGGCGCCGGACAACTGGGGACGCGGCCACGGGGACGGCGCGGACGAGCCGGAGACCTACCTGATGGCGAACCGCGTCGCCGCCAACGGCCTGGACATGCTGCGCGCGGTACTGGACGACGCCCGGTACGCGGCCTTCCACGATGCGCCGGACAAGGTGGAGGTCGCGATCGTCGGTTACTCGCAGGGGGCGCACAGCGCCGTCGCCCTGTGGCTGGCCGGCGCGTCCTTGGCGGATGACCTCGCCGTCCGCGAGGTCTACGCCGGCGGCGGGCCGCACGACGTGTACCGGTCCTTCCGCGGTGTACTCGAGCACCTCGCCGACCGCTGCGACGGCGACCGCTGGTGCCGGGACGTCGACCCCGGCGCCATGCTGCCTTACGCCGTCGACCGCATCCTCCCGGCCCTCTTCCGGTACACGGACGTGGGGCTCACCCTCGACGACGTGCTCGACGGGGAGCGCCTCTCCGAGGCTTTCGTCACGGGCATGCTGGACGGCGAGGAGCGTTTCGAGGCGCTCAAGACGATGCTGCAGCTCAACTCGTTCCCCAACGTCGCGGATCTCGCGGGGACGCTGCCCGACACCGACGCGCGCATCCTGCTGTACCACTCGCCTTTCGACCGCCTGCTCCCGCAACGGAACACCGCGGATCTGGCGGAGGCGCTCTTCCCCGGCTTCGACGTGACGGCCGACCTGGACGGGTGCGGCTCTCGCACCTTCAAGGAAATCGGCGAACTGGTCGACAAGGCGGGCGTGGTCCACACCATCTGCGCATTCGAGGTGTTCGACCGGGTGCTGCGGGAGCTGCGCGAGGGCGAGGCGGCCCGTACCGGCTACGAACGTGTCGCCGCGCGTCGCCCGGACCAAGCAACACCCTGGCGGGATCTCGCCGAACGCCGCGCGGCCATCGCCCTCGACGACACGGCCGGACTGGCGGCGTTTCGGGGGGCGAAGTCGCCGGCCGAGTTGCGAAGGCTCTCGCGGCGACTGCGCAGCGCCGGTTCGCCCGTCCTGCGGGAGTTGGCCGACCGGGTCTGGCGCGAGCCGCGGTGAGGCACCGCCACAGCATTGGACGGGCGCCGCATCGCAAGAAGGAGGATGACGTCATGCCAAACAACGTGACTGCGGTCGCTGCCGCTCCCGCTGGCGATGCGGAGGCGCACTTCACGCAACGCCTCGCCTTCGAGACCGACTGCTGGGACGTGCACGATGCCCTGTCGAACGGCGCGTCGGACTTCGTCGTGCTCGACGTGCGCGGCGCGGACGCCTACGCCGGCGGCCACGTACCGGGCGCGGTCTCGCTACCCCATGCCGACATCGACACCGAGCGGATGGCGGCCTGGCCGGCGGACACGCTGTTCGTGGTCTATTGCGCAGGTCCCCACTGCAACGGCGCGAACAAGGCCGCCGTGCGCCTGGCCCGCCTCGGCCGGCCGGTCAAGGAGATGATCGGCGGCGCGGTCGGGTGGGCGGCCGAGGGCTTCGCCTTCGCGCAGGGCGACGACCCGTAGCGTCACTCGGCGTCGCGGCGCGCCTCCAGCTCCGCCCTCAGGCGCTCCACTTCCGCCCGTTCCGCCTCCATCCGGCGCTGCTCCTCCGCGCGGTCGGTTTCCCAACGCGCCTGCTGGGCCTCGAGTTCGCGTCGTTCAAGAGCGGCGCGCGCCCGGGCTTCGGCCAGGGCCGCGTTCTCCCGCTCCAACTGCTCGCGCAGCCGCTCCGCGCGCTCCCGTTCGCGCGCGAGCCGCTCCTGCTCGCGCGTCGCCACCTCGAGTTCCGTGAGCCGGCCCATCAGTGGCTCAGCCGCGTAGGCCGCCATCACCGGCTGGTCCTCGAACGCCACCGAGCCGCGGAAGTACGCCCGCCAGAACGTCCGGTGTCGCGTACGTGCGTCCACGGCATCGGTGACGCCCCGCCTGGGGATGTAGAACAGCGTGCCGCGAAGCCCCGCCACGGGCGGCGGGGGCACGCCGAACAGCGCCGCCTCGGCCTCGCGCAAGTCGGCGAAACGGCGGAAGTCCCATTCCTCCGGCGGCAGGTCCAGATGGGAGTACCAGTCGGCGTGTTGGATCATGTCGGACAACACGTAGAGCGCCTTCGCGCCCGGCGCCGCGGCCAGTTCGAGGCGCGTGTCCTCCAGGGCCTCGACCAGGAAGGCGTCCATGACGGGCGCGCCGCGTCCGGGCGCCGCCAGGAGGTCGAGCCGTGCCGCGAGCGCGTCGCGTCGCGCGCAGAAGCCGTCCGGTTCGGGCATGCGCTCGCCGCCCGACCAGCCCGCCGGCGCATCGCAATCCGCACCCCCGCCGCGTGCGCCGGGCCGCGCCGACCGTCCCGCGCGTTGAGGTCCAGGCTTGCACAAGCGCTCCAGGAAGACGCGGGGCTCCGCCGCCTCCCCCGACAGGATGTACGTGCGCAACTCCCCCCGCTCCGGCAACCGCTCCGCGATCTCGCGCAGCAACCGGGCCGGGAGACCGCGGTGCTCCGGGTCGAGAGGCTTGCGGAAATCGAACAGCGCCACCGTCCGCCCCGTCAGATCGGCGACCCGGCTCGGGCACAGGTCGGCATCGAACCCGGGCGCCCGGTTCGACAGGACGACAAACGCCCCCACGACACCCGCCGTCAACAGGAGGGGAACGACGAAGCGCGCAAGCGGCCTGCCGCGCGAACGGTCCTGAGCGGGTCGGGGGCCTGCCATCTCCGTTGCCATGTCGTGTGACACCGTATGTCCACGCGCTCCGGTCCGGTCAAACTTCGGCCCCGACGCAGAGGCGCGCCGGAAGTTACCGTCTGCCGGCGGCCCGTGCAACGCGCAGGAAGGCGCGGTGCGTGACAGACGTGGCCGGGTTGCACCTTTCCCCGCGCCCTCTATGATGGCCGGCCTCCAGCGCAGCGGAACCCCACCCTCTCGCGATGGACACCTTTACGAACCGCATGCACGGTCGCGCCGGCGGTGCGCGTTTCCTGATTCCCATCGCCCTGGTCGTCGCCGTGACTGCGGTCATGGTGCTCCTGGTCGACCGCGGCGGCACCGCGCTCGAGCTCGACGAGGACCTGTGCCGGATGGCGGCAGCCCCGCCGGCCGGCGCCACGCTGCTGGCGGATTTCCAGAAGCCGGTACGCCCGGCGAGCTACGCCACGCTGCTCCGGGACATCAGCCTGGATCTTCCCGCGGGTACGGAACTGCGGGCGTTCGCGCTGACGACGGACCCCCGGTCACCCCGACAGTTCCTGGGTCGTCTCTGCAAGCCCTACGGCAACGCTGACCTGTCGATCGACATGGCGAAGGACGCCGAAGGGGCGCAACGCGACTGCGACGACCTGCCGGCGCAGATGCCGCCGGAACTGCGGGACGTCGCGACGCGTTTCTGCGACCGGCGCGCGGCGCTGCAACGCCGCATCGATCGCGCCGGTGGCGCAACCCGGGCGCAGGCGCCGGTCGCAAAAGCCGAACTGATGGAGGCCCTCGACGCGACGCTGCTCGAAGTGGCCGTCGCACCCGGACCGCAGATCCTCTACGTGTTCTCGGACATGCTGCAGCACGCCGACTGGTACTCGCACCTCGATCTCGACTGGAACGCGTGGCGTTACGAGGACTTCCTGCCGCTACGCCAGGCGCGCGGTCCGGTGCCGGGCGCGGCAGACCTGGCTGGCCTCCAGGTCCCGATCCTGTACGTCCCGAGGAGCGAACTCACCGACCCCCGGCGGCCGCGACAGGCGCACCAGGCTTTCTGGCGAGCCTACCTGGCCGGCGCGGACGTGGAGTTCCGCGAACAGCCCGCCCTGCCCGGCTACGCGGCCGCACCCGTGATGCGCACGCTGCGGGACGCCGAGTCCGCCGCGCGGGAGCGCGAAACGCTCGAACGCCAGCGCCTGGAGGCGGAGCGCGAACTGGCGCGCATCGCCCGGGAGACCGAAGCCATCGAAGCCGAGCGGCGTGAGGGCGCCCGCATCGCCGAGCGGCGCGACGCCATGCAGGAGGAACTGCGCCGCCAGGAAGATGTCCTCAAGCAGGAACTCGCCCGGCTGCGCGCCGAGGTCGTGGAACTCGATGCCGAACCGGTCGAGACGGTAGCGCCCGAGCGTGTCGGTCCGGTGGACGAGCCAGCGCCGGCCGTGCCGGACACGCTCGTCGCCTGCGATGTCCGTCTGCAGCCCGAGTTCCGCGCGCGGCTCGAGTCCGAACGCTATCCCGGCAACCGCCGGGTGAACTACGGCGACGCCACGATCACCGTGAGCTACGTCGTCGATCCCGACGGCGCGACCGTGGACGAGAACATCGCGGTCGTGTCGGAACGTTCCATCGCCAACAGGCCCGAGTACTTCTCGGTCCTGTCCGAGGACACGGTCGGCGTCGTGAAGGACTGGACGTTCACCGTCGAGGCGCCCGACGCCGGCCAGGCATGCCGCGCCACGGAGCGGCGCATGGCGACGTTCACCTATCGCCAGAAGTGCGTCGGCCGGCCGATGCCCTCGTGCCGGACGGTACAGTCGGGGGTGAGCTTCCTCGAGGGCGCCGGGTAAGGCGTCAGAGCCGGTACCGACGGTCCAGGTAGGTCACCACGAACTTGATGCGTGCGGCGCAGCGGCCGGCGGGCTCCGCGTCGCCCACGCACAGGGCCTGGATGTCGCCGCCCCGATCGACGAGGCCGGCGTCGAGCGACTCCAGCAGCGTCTCCTTGAGGTCCCGCGCCCGGTCGCGGCCGAAGTCCGACCGCTGGGTGGCGCAACGCCCGCAGACCAGTTCCCGGAACACGAGGGCCTTGCCCACCGTGTAGGCCCCGCGGGCGTTCACCTTGCTGTTGCCCGGGCCGGCCGACCCGGACCCCAGGGCCGCTGACGCGAGCAGGGACAGACAGGCTGCGCCGCAGCACAACCCGAAACTCCATCGCTTCATCCGCGCGGCCCTCCGTCAGAGCGTGTCGAAGAAGTAGCTGACCGTGGCTCCGGTGATCCCGTTCGCAGCCGTGTTGCGCCCGTCGACCACCCGGGCATGGAAGAGGTTCAGCCCCACGTTGCCGAGGTTCCAGAAGAGCCGCGCGCCCACGCTCTGAAGGTCCTCCTCGAGTTCCGGGAAACGCGCCGGCGAGAAACCGGGCGCGCCGATGTCGAGGGCGGACTCCGAGTTAACGTACTGGTAGTCCAAACCCAGCGTGAATCGCTCGTCGAACAGCCAGAGCGCCGAGACGTTCGCGTAGACGGCCGACGGGATGTCGCTGTCGCGGTCGCGGTAGCCCAGCTCGCCGCTCAGGCCGAAACGGTCGCCGAGGAACTTGCCGACGATGACGGACGCTTCGTAACCATTGCCGCCGTCGCCGAGCGAGTTGATGTAGCCGGTGTCGTAGTCGCCGGCGACGATGCCGCCGATGCGGAACGCGACGCTCGGCGCGTCGCTGATCGCCTCGTCCACGACCCGCCAGGTCAGCCCGACCGTCGTGTCGACCAGGCCGCTGTAGCTGTCTTCCGGCGCCGGCCCCGGGAACAGGACGACGAAGTCGCTCTGCGCCCAGCCCACCTGCACGTCGACCGCGAGGCTGTCGGTCATCGCGTAGTCGAGGTTGACCCACACCGTGCCTTGCGAGAGGTCTTCGCCGCCAGCCGGGGTCGGGCGTTTCTGCTCCGCGCGATAGAACTCGTCCGCCGTCTGGTAGACGTACGAGACGTTCACGAAGCCCGTGCCCGGTTCGGCCAGCCATGCCGAGCCGTCGGCGGATGCCGACAGTGGCGCGAGGCACAACGCCGCCGCCAGCGCGCACGCCACCAGCGGCCGCGGGGCCGCACTCGTTCGACGCGGTACGGTGTCCATGATGCATCCGTTCATCGTCATCTCAGCCTGTAGCGCCGGTCGAGGTACGCCAACACGTACTCCAGCCTGGCCGCGCACTCCCTCGCGCTCTGTACCTTGCCGGCACACAGCACCTTGATGTGGTCGTCGTCCTGGGTACCGGGCTTCTCGTCCGCGAAGGCGGCTTGCAGGCTCGCCTTCAGGGACCGCGCCCGGTCGCGGTTCAGTTCCCGCCGCTGGATCGGGCAGCCCCGGCAGACCAGTTCCCGGAACACCAGGGCCTTGCCCGTGGTGTACGCCCCTCTTGCACTCACGTTGCTGTTGCCCGGACCGACCGAACCCGACGCGAGCACGTCGGACTGCAGACCGAGCGCCGCAGCCGCAAGCACCGCGAGGCAGATGGACCGCTTCATGCTTCTCTCCTGTTCGCGTTGCAGCCCGAACGCCGAACCGCACGGGGCCGGCGCCGTCTCCGAGTCCAACGCCGCGGAACAGGGGCAGGAGGGAACCTGACGCGTATGCCGCGACGCCGTTCGCCCCTGCGCCACCGTCAAGCGCTACTGCAGGGGTTCTCGGAAACGGTCTCCGTGACGGACGGACTGACAGATCCGCTTGCCAAGCGACCGCAGTCTACCCCGTGAGGCCGAGAAGGTCATGGCCCCGATTCGCTTCGCGTAGGATGTGCCGAACCGAGCACCGGCGCCTTGCAGATGCAACCGATCGTCCTCTACGGCGTACCGATTTCCCTGTACACCGGCCGCGCCCGCAGCTACCTCATCAAGGCCGGGCTGCCCTACCGCGAGGCGCCGCCGACCTCGGCGCACTTCATGCGTACCGTCCTGCCGAGAGCCGGAGGACGGCGCAGCATGCCGACGGTCGAACTGCCGGACGGGACCGTGATCAGGGACTCGGTCGCGATCGTCGACCATTTCGAGTCCGCCAGCGGCCACGGTTTCTCGCCCAAGACGCCGAAGCAGCGCATCGTCAGCCGCCTGTTCGACGCCATCGGGGCCGAAGGGCTGCTGCGCCCGGCGATGCACTACCGGTGGAACTTCGACGCCTTGCAGCGGGAGTTCGTCGAGACCCACTTCGAGGCCATCTACCCGCCGGGTTGGTCACCCTCCGCCGGGGAGCGCATGCAAAACCTCCGCGAGGAAGCGCTTCCCGCCCTCGGTGTCCTGCCCGAGTCCATCGCCGCGATAGAAGAACTGTACGGCGGGTTGCTGCGCGCCCTGGAGGCGCACTTCGCCGAACATCCCTACCTGCTGGGCGGCCGGCCGTGCATCGGGGACTTCGGCATGATCGGCCCCCTGTACGGACACCTCGGCCGCGACCCCAAGCCGCTGTCGATGATGCAGTCCCAGGCTCTGCACGCGTTCCGCTGGGTGGAACGCATGCATCGCCCGGAGGCGGACATCGGCGAGTTCGACGGCTACGAGGACGCCTATCTGGCCGACGACGCGATACCGGACACGCTGGTCGACATCCTCCGTCAGCTCGCCATCGACTACGTGCCGGAGACGCGCGCGACGTGCGAGGCCATCAACGCGTGGCTCGCGGAACAGGAGGACCTGGCGCCGGGAACGACTGTCGAGCGCCGCGTAGGCGAGGACGCCGTGTTCGATCTCGCCGGGACCGAGATCTCAGTCGCGGCACAGCCGTTCCGGTTCTACGTGCTGAAGCGGGTGCGGGACGAGTTCGAGGCGCTCGATGAGGCGGGCCGCGCCGCGGCGGTCGAACTGCTCTCGGACTGCGGCATGCGCGAACTGCTCGACCTGAAGCTCACCCGGGCCATCGGGCGGCGGAACAATCTCGAAGTCTGGCTCTGACGCCGACGGCGCTCAGGGTACGGACGCGCCGGGGACCTCGCAGAACTGGTCGAGTTCCACCTGCGCGCTGACCGCGCAGTTGTTGTGTGCGCCCCCGCCCCAGCTCGGCATCACCATCGAATACAGGCCAGTGCCCCCGGCGACCAGGATGACGAACTGGTCCGGGGATGCGAAGGCCGGGTAGGTCTCGGACTCGAACGGCCGGCGGAAACCACCGCCGTAGCGGTCGTGGTCCGCCGCCGGCAGGTGCGTCAGCTCCCACAGGCGCTTCGCCACGGTCTCCCGGTTCATGTTCGCCTTCGCGAGCACGTCCGCGTGGGTCGGGTTGAGGACGACGACGGCTGTCCCGTGGGTGAGAATCGCATGGTTCGTCGCCAGGTTCGCCACGCCGATCGCGAGGACGTGGAGCAGCTTCTCGGCGTTCTCCGGGTCGTCCGCGTCGTCGCTGTAGATGACCGAGTGCGGCGCCTCGCAGCCGACGAGGGTGACGACGCTGTCCTCCGCCCGGTACCCCCTGCTGACGTGCAACGGGGGAAACGGCGAGTGTTCCTCGGCCTCGGCGAGGCAGTACGTGAACTTGCCCGGGTGACCGTGCAGCGCCATGTCGGAGACGCCAGGGCGGCCGCCCCCGATGTTGATCATGCACAGCCGGAGCGCGCGCCCGATCGCCGCGTTGGCGCGGTGTCCGGGGCCGAGCGCGCCGAAACCGGAAGCGACGCCGCCGCAGTCGTGCCGGGCCGGGCCGTTCACGATGACGAGCGGCGCCAGGCAGTGGGTGGTGCCCTGCATGTCGCCGAGGTCGAACATGGGGTCCACCGCCGCGCGCACTACCCCGACGACCACGGGCATGTGGTCCGGGAGGCAACCCGCCATGACCGCCGCGACGGCCACCTTCTCGACCGTGGCCACGCCCATGGCGGGGCCCATCTCGCCCAGGGCCAGGTCGGCGTCGAGCCCGGACGCAAGGACCATGCGGTCGACCCGCTCCGGCGTCGGCACGACGACCGGCAGCCCGTCCGTGCAGTCGAGTGCGTGGAGCCGCTCGAGGGCCGCCTCCTCGCTCGCCTCCTCGAGCAGCGCGCTCATGCCGCGAAGCGGTCGAGGATCTCGTCGGCGATGCTGTCGGCGATCGCCCCGATGCGCGCCTCGCCGGTGCCTGCCACCGGGTGCGGCAGCCGCACCATCGGGATGTCCGGCATCCCCACCGATGCCGCGACGAACTCCGCCTGCGGCCAGAACTCCTCGGTGATCAGGCACACCGAGGGGATCCCGTTCCTTGCCATGTTGATGCCGTCACGCACGGTGCCGGAAGTACAACTGCCTCAGTGGCCGTAGGCGGCCACCGCGACCTGGCATTCGGACGTGATCGCCTCGAGGGTGTCACCGCTCACCACCGACCCCGGATTGCCCTTGTTCCAGAGCCGGGTCTCGATGCCTTCGAGCCGCGCGCTGAGCGCCTCGCCCACCTTGGAGACGAAGAGTTCCGAATCGGGGAACCCGTTGGCGATCAGCGCCACCGTCGCGCCGGCGCCCCCGTTCGGCCGGATGTCGCGCGACAGGTCGTACGGCTCCATCGCCGTGCGAACCTCGCCCCGCGGGTCGTGGAACCTGACCATGGCTTCCTCCCGTTGCCGAGCCTTGTCCTCTTGACCGGGAAGCGTAACCCATGCCCGGGGCGACGGCACGGAGTCGGACAAGCACCCAGCGGCCGCCGGAAAGGTCATCGTGTACGATGGCGGGCCACACTCACAGGATGCGGACATGACGGTCAGGGTTGCGCAGCCGAAGCGGACGAGCAGGCAGTCGACGACCAAGAGTATCGGCGCAGTGGTCGATCACGACGCGCGTCGCCCGGGCGTCGCGCCTAGACGGCCTCCCGATAGGCCCGCCAACCCCCGAAACGCGTGATGTCGACGGCGCCGGAGGCCGCCCCCGCGTCGCCAACGAAACCGTGGACCCGTCGACCGTCCTCGAGTTCCACCGAGCCGAGCGCGAGCGGCCGGTCGACCGTGCCAAGGAACCCGCCGATTTCACCGCTCGGTACCGACCAGACTTCGATTTCAATCGGGGCGCCGCCGGACTCTGAACGGATCAACGCCGGACGCTTGCCGTCCGGGAGGGCGAGGAGCCGGTAGCGCGGCGCGGTGCGGGTGGCGACGATTCGCCATGCGCCGCGCCGCGTGAGTTCGCCGTTGAGCGTCTGGCCCGACATGTGTGCGCCGCAAACCGCAAGGTGGGTCATTCCCCGCAGTGGTTCGTAGGCGCTTGGCACCTCTTCGCCCACGAACGCCGCCGCGGTGCGCAGCAGGGCGTAGTCGCGGCCGGCGGGCGCGAGCAGGGTCACGCCGAACGGCAGCCCACCGGGCGTCGTTCCGGCCGGCACCGCCACGGCGCACAGATCGAGCAGGTTGACGCAGTTGGTGAACGCGCCGAGGCGCGCGTTCGTGTCGAACGGATCGGCCTCCACCTCGTCGAGCGTGTAGTGGGTCGGTGCGGTCGGAGCGACGAGCACGTCGATGCCGGCGAACACGGCATCCGCCTCCCGCCGCAACTCGGCCAGCCGGTATTGCGCCCGGAAGCAGTCCGTCGCTTCCAGTGTGCGGCCTCCCTCGATCACTGTCCGCGTGACCGGGTGCACGGCGTCCGGGTGCGCCTCGACGAAGTCGCCCACCGCCGCGACGCGTTCCGCGAGCCACGGTCCCTCGTAAAGCAGCCGGCCGGCGGCGAGGAACGGTTCCGGATCGACGGCCCGCGGTATCCCGGGCAGCCCGGATACGCAGCTCCGGTAGAGGTCCGGGTACGACGTGTCGCCGAACCACGGCAGCCCTTCCGCCGCCAGGTATCCGTACCGCACCGCGTCGGCGTCGAACCCCGTGAACGCCATGCGGCGCGAGAACGGGTCGTCCGCGTCCAGCCCGCCCGCCACGTCGGCCACGGCGCGCGCATCCGCTACGGTCCGCGCGAAGACGGACACACAGTCGAGGGTCCGGCAGGCGGGGACGACGCCGCGCGTCGACCACCAGCCCCGGCTCGGTTTGAAACCGACGAGCCCGTTGAACGCCGCGGGGACCCTGCCCGATCCCGCGGTGTCGGTGCCGAGCGCGAACGGGACGATGCCGTGCGCGACCGCCACGGCCGAACCGCTGCTGCTGCCGCCCGCGATGTACGACGGGTCGATGGCGTTGGGTACCGCGCCGTAGGGAGATCGGGTCCCGACCAGGCCCGTGGCGAACTGGTCCAGGTTCGTCTTGCCGACCGGGACGGCGCCCGCCGCCAGGAGACGTTCGACCACCGTGGCGGAGCGTTCCGGCACGTAGGCGTACCCCGGGCAACCCGCCGTCGTCGGCGCGCCGGAGAGGTCGATGTTGTCCTTGATGGCGAAGGGAACGCCCCACAGCGGCGCGCTGTCCAAGGCCAGATCTTCGAGCCGGTCGACGTACGCCAGCACCGTCGCCGCGTCGAGCCGGTGAATCCACACGGCCCGGTGCGCTTCCCCGGCACGGCGCAACGCCTCGCAGGCGACGTCCCGCGGATGCAGGCCCCCCTCGGCATAGGCGCGGCGCAGCGCGGCGACGGTCCCGGCCCGTTTCATGCCGCGGCCGCCGCGAGGGCCTGTCCGGCCCGCACCGCCTGTCCCTTCGAGACGAGCACTTCCCCGACGACGCCAGCGGCCGGAGCGGCCACCTCGAACTCCGCCTTCATCGACTCCACGACGAACAGCACGTCCCCGGCCTCCACGCGCTGGCCGGCGCGAACGTGGACGGACCACACCGAGCCCGCCAGTGGACTCGCCACGAACGCGGCGCCGTCCACGTCCGCCGCAGGCGCCGCCGCCCCGTCCGTTTCCTCGGCCTCGAACGTGAGCACGCCGCGCGCCTTCCAGTCCTCGAGTTCCGCCGCGAAGGCCGCTCGCCGCCGCGTCTCGAACGACGCGATCTCGGAGGCCCGTTCCGTGAGGAACGCGCGATGGCGGTCATGGTCGAAGACGCCTGGCTCGATGTCGATGTCGAGGGCGCCCCGGGGGAAGGCCTCGCGCATCTCCACGAGTTCCGCGGCACTCACTTCGTGGAAGCGGATCCGGTCGAACGGCCGCAGGAGCCAGTGCTCGTCGAAGGCGCGGCCCCGCCGGTGCCGGTTCCACACCTGCAGCGTGCGCCCGACGAACTGGTAGCCGCCCGGGCCCTCCATGCCGTAGATGCAGAGGTAGGCGCCGCCGATGCCGACGGAGTTCTCCGCGGTCCAGGTCCGGGCGGGGTTGTACTTCGTCGTCACGAGCCGGTGCCGGGGATCGACGGGGGTGGCGACCGGAGCGCCGAGATAGACGTCGCCAAGCCCCATCACGAGGTACTCGGCGCCGAAGACGATGTCCTTTACCGCCTGGCGGTCCGGCAGGCCATTGATGCGCCGGATGAACTCGATGTTGTCGGGACACCAGGGCGCGTCCGCGCGCACCCCCCGCACGTAACGGTCGATCGCGGCGCGGCAGGCAGGGTCGTCCCACGACAGCGGCAGGTGCACGATCCTCGACGTCACCCGGGGCTCCGCCGTGCGCGCCCGCTCGAAGTGCGGCGTGAGCGCGCGGGCGAGGTCCGGCGCCGAGCGCAGCTTCGGATCGAAGCGGATGAGTACCGAGCGGATGCCGGCCGTCATCTCGAGCACGCCCGGAATCCGTTCCTCGGCGATCGCTGCCTCGAGCCCGTGTACGCGCAGGCGCAGTCCGGTGTCGAGAACGGGAGGGCCGAACTCCACCAGGAGGGCGTCCTGGGCGGCGCGGCGCACGCGGATATCGGCGACCTCCGCGACGATCGGATCCTCAACGCGTCCCCGCACGATGGCCGGCGCCGCGAAGGCCCGGGTCGCCGAGCCTGCGGCGATGGCCGCGTCGCGTTCGCGCGCAATCCGGTTCGCCTCAACCTCCGTCACGGCGACGAGCCGCACGCGGTCCCCGGCGCCGAGCTGGCCGAGTTTCCAGCGGTCCGCCTCGATCACGGCGGCGGGACACACGAAGCCGCCGAGGCTCGGCCCGTCCGGTCCCAGGATGACGGGCATGTCGCCGGTGAAGTCGATCGCGCCGAACGCGTAGGCATTGTCGTGGACGTTGGACGGATGCAGGCCCGCGTCGCCGCCGTCGGGGCGTGCCCACTGGAGGCGGGGGCCGACGAGACGTACGCCCGTCCGGCTCGAATGGTAGTGCACGGTCCACTCCGCGCCGAGGAAGGCATCGAGGTCCGCCTTCGTCAGGAAGTCGTCCGTGCAATGGGGCCCCATCGTCACGCGCAGCACGTGACGCGCGTCCAGGGACGGCGCGCCGGCGCCGATGTCGGAGCCCCTGGCGTCCGGCGCTCTACCGACCCGGAGCACGTCCCCCGCCGCGAGTGCGCGCCCGTTTATCCCGCCAATGGCCCCGAGCGTGAAGGTCGCCGCGGAGCCCATGACCTTCGGCACTTCCAACCCACCTGCGAAGAGCACGTAGGCGCGCACGCCCGACTTCACGTCGCCTAGCGTCAACACGTCGCCCTGGTCCACAACGAAGGGCCGCCAGGTCTTCGGGCGCCCGGCGCCCGTCGAACGGTCGAGGCGGAATTCGACGGCACCCGCGACCAGGACCGTCGCCGGACCGTGGAAGGCGAGCCTCGGACCCGCAACGGTGATCTCGAGCCCGGGCGCGCCCTCGGCGTTGCCGAGCAGCCGGTTGCCGAGGCGAAACGAGAGATCGTCCATCGGCCCGGACGGCGGCACGCCGACGTGCCAGTACCCCATCCGCCCCGGCCAGGCCTGCACCGTGGTCTGGGGGCCCGGCGCCAGCACTTCGAGCGTGCGCGGCCGATAGTCCAGGGTAGTCAGCGTGGCCGTGTCGTGCCGGGCCGCCGCGAACGCGTCGCAGCCGAGCGCCTGGTGCAGGTATGCGCGGTTGGTTTCGACGCCGTGCACGACGCTCTCCTCGAGCGCGGTGCGCAGCCGGCGGCGCGCCGCTTCCCGGGTCGGCGCGTACGCCATGACCTTGGCCAGCAACGAGTCGTAGAGCGGCGACACCTCGGTGCCCGAGCGCAGCCAGGTGTCGGTACGCAGGCCCGGGCCTTCCGGGAACGCGACGACGGACAGGTACCCCGGCGTCGGCCGGAAGCCGCGGTTCGGGTCTTCCGCGCAGAGGCGCGCCTGGATCGCGCAGCCGGACGCGGAGAGATCCGCGGTCAGGGAGTCGAGGGGCGGCAGCTCGCCGGCCGCGAGTTCGAGCATCCAGCGGACGAGGTCGACGCCGTACACGAGTTCCGTGACCCCGTGCTCCACCTGCAGCCGGGTGTTGACCTCGAGGAAGGTCGCCTCCTCGCGGTCCGGGTCGTAGAGGAACTCGACGGTGCCCGCGCTGCGGTAGGAGACGCTCGCGAGCAGCGCCCGGGCGTCCTCGTGCATACGGCGGCGCATGCCCTCGGGCAGGTTCGGCGCCGGGCACTCCTCGACAACCTTCTGGTGGCGGCGCTGCAGGGAGCAGTCCCGGTCCCCGAGGATTGCCACGCCCCCGGCGCCGTCGCCGAACGCCTGCACCTCCACGTGGCGCGGCGCGGGTATACAGCGTTCGACGAACAGGCGCGTATCCCCGAAGGCGCTGCCCGCGAGGCGTTCCACGGCGGAGAACCGTTCCGCGAGCGCCTCGGCATCCTCGCAGCGCTGCATGCCGATGCCGCCTCCTCCAGCGGAACTCTTGAGCATCACCGGGTAGCCGACGGTCGCCGCCTCCCGGAGCGCGTCCTCGACGTCCGCGAGCACGCCGCTGCCCGGCAGCAGGGTGACGCCCGCGTCCGTCGCGAGCCGCCGCGCCTCGTGCTTGAGGCCGAAGCGGGCGAGGTGCTCCGGCCGGGGGCCCACGAAGGCAACGCCGCGCTCGGCCAGCGCCCGCGCGAAGGCGGCGTTCTCGCTCAGGAACCCGTAACCGGGATGCACCGCGTCCGCGCCGGAGCGGTCCACCGCCTCGAGCAGCTTGCCGATGTCGAGGTAGGTATCGGCAACGCCGCCGTCGCCGAGCGGGTGCGCTTCCCGGGCGGCTTCCACGTGCAGCGCGCCGCGGTCCGCGTGGGCGTACACGGCGGCGCTCGCCACACCCATGGCGTCCAGCGTGCGGCAGATGCGCACGGCGATCTCGCCGCGGTTGGCGATGAGTACCTTGCGGAACATGGGCTCGTCCGACCGCGTCCGCGCTCAGCCCGCCTGCCGCCAGACCGCCAGCTCGATCGGGGTCGGGTTGTAGCCGTTGCAGGGGTTGTTGAGCTGCGGGCAGTTCGAGATCAGGACGAGGATGTCCATCTCGGCGATCAGTTCGACGTACTTGCCGGGGGCGCTGATGCCGTCCTCGAACGTGAGCCCGCCGTCGGGCGTCACGGGCACGTTCATGAAGAAGTTGATGTTGTGCGTGATGTCGCGCTTGCTGAGACCCCATTCCGCGTGAGTGTTGACCGCGAGCAGCCAGCTGTCGCGGCACGAGTGCATGCTCTTCTTCTCGAGCGCGTAGCGGACGGTGTTGCTCTCGCCGGCGCAGGCGCCGCCGAGCGTGTCGTGCCGCCCGCAGGTGTCGGCGACGATCGTCAGCATCGGGTTGCCCTCGTCAGAGAGCAGCGTCGTGCCGGCGGAGAGGTACAGGTTGCCCTGTTCCCGCATCGTGTCGAACGCGCTGTAGCGCTCGTGCGGGTTGTTGGCGTTGAAGAACAGCGTGTCCACCGCCTGGTTCCCCTCGAGGTCCGTGATCCGGAAGGTGTCGCCGGCGCCGATGGTGTCGATCCAGTACTCCCCGGCCGGGACGGTCTCCCGCCGGTCCGCCACGTCCACAGACAGGTTGCTTGCCTTGAGCATTGCGGTCCCTCCTCGGGTCCTCACGCGCCGAGCGCGTAGAGGTAGTTGTTCATGAAGCCGCGGCCGTTCTCCTCGCGGGACAGGCGGCAGGGATCGTCGTCCGCCACCGGTTCGGCGAGGCTCAGCCGGTAGCCGATGGGGCGCCGCGGGTACTCGGCGGCCGCGTTCAGGGGATGCGGGCAGGTGTGGAGCACGACCAGGGTCGGCATCTCGAAGCGCAGCGTGACCGTGGCGCCCGGCCTCGAGTGGTCCGGGACGAACGTCATCGCGCCGTCGTCCGCGGCGTCCACCCGCGAGAACCAGTTCACGTTCGCGGCGAAGTCGCGCCGCCCGAGGCCGTACTTGCCGAGTTCGACGAGGAACGAATCGCGGCCGTTGCGGTAGTAGTCGTTGCGCGCTTCCTGGTAGGTCAGCGCTCCCCACCTGCGGCGCACGATCACCGCGTTGCAGGTGCCGCTAGAGGCGTCGTGCCAGCCGACGTCGTCCGCGACCACGGAGCAGAAGATCCGCCCCATGTCCGAGTAGAGGCAGTGGCCCGCGGTGAGCCGGAACGTGTGCTGGCACTTCAGCGTGTCCGGCAGGTTGAGCCGTTCGAGCGGGTTGCCCGGGTTGTACGCCAGCATCGCCGCATTGCCGCCGCCCTCGACGTCCACCAGTTCCAGCTGGACACCGGGGTTGGCGACGAACGACCAGTGGCTGCCGCCGGGCAGCACGTCTTCGTAGAGCACGTCAGGGCGCATGTTCTTCTCCGGGTTTGACGTTGATGTCGTCCAGGATCGAGTCGGCGCGCCGCCGGTGTCCGACCGGCAGGTCGAACGTGATCGTCGCGCCGTAGAGGTCAGGCTCGTGGGGGTCGACCCGCGGCTTGTCGAAGACGAGCAGGCGCGAGCCGAGGCTGAAGCCCTCGGCGATGTCGTGGGTGATCATGAAGACCGTGAGGTCGAGCTCGCGGTGCAGTTCGCGCACGAGGTCGTGCATGTCGGAACGGATGCCCGGGTCGAGGGCCCCGAAAGGCTCGTCGAGGAGCAGGATGCGCGGCTCCGTGATGAGGGTCTGCGCGAGCGCCAGGCGCTGCTGCATGCCGCCGGAGAGTTCCGACGGGTAGTTGTGCGCGGAACGCTCGAGGCCGACCCGCTCAAGCATCTCCCGGGCCCGGGCCACGTTCCGGGCGCGGCGGCGTCCGAACGTCCGGCCGAGCCAGGGCGCGTCGCCGAGGTCGAGCCCGAGCAGGACGTTGCCGAGCACGGTCAGGTGCGGGAACACCGAGTAGCGCTGGAAGACGACCCCCCGGTCGGCCCGCGGTTCCGGCACGAGCGGCGCGCCCTCGATGCGGATCGTGCCCTCGCACGGCTCGACCTCGCCGAGGAGCATCCTCAAGAATGTGGTCTTGCCGCAGCCCGACGCGCCGACGATCGTGACGAACTCGTTCTTCTCCACGCGCAGGCGCACGTTCTCGAGCACGGTCTTGCCCGGATAGCGCTTCCAGACGTTGCGGACCTCGATCATCGTCACGCCCCGTACCAGGGGAAGCAGCGCCGGTTGAGCTGCCGCAGCCCGAAGTCGAGCGCGAAGGCGAGCACGGTGATCCACGCCACGTACGGGAGGATGACGTCCATCGCGAGATACCGGCGCACCAGGAAGATGCGGTAGCCGAGCCCATCGGTCGAAGCGATCGCCTCCGCGGCGATCAGGAACAGCCACGCGCTGCCGAGGGACAGGCGCACGCCGTCGACGAGGCGCGGGAACACCTGCGGCAGCACGACGCGCAACGCGATCTGCCAGCTCGTGGCGTCCAGCGTCTGCGCCTTGATGAGCTGTTCCCGCGGCAGCTCCCGGACGCGTTGCTCGACATCGCGCATGAGGAACGGCGCCGTGCCGAGCACGATCAGCATCACCTTGGCGAGTTCGCCGACGCCGAACACGATGAACAGGACCGGCAAGATCGCGAGCGGCGGGATCATCGACAGCGCCCGCACCGCCGGGGAGGCGAACGCGCCGAACCAGGGGAGGAGACCGTTCGGCACCCCGACCGCGAGACCCACCGCCGCGCCCACGAAGACGCCCGTCAGGAGGCGTTGGAGGCTCGCGGCCGTGTCCGTCCAGAAGATGTAGTCGCCGGTGCGGCGGTCGGGCTCGAAGGCGACCCGCTCGACCGCGGCGCCGATGCTCGCGAGCCCCGGCAGCAGCTTGTCGTCGGGGTTCTCCGCGAGCCGGATGCCCGACGCCACGACGTAGAGGACCAGCGCGAGCGCGAACGGCACCGCCGCGCTCGCGAGGACACCTAAGCCGCCCGGACGGCGGTTGATGAGACGCATGAGTCCGGCCCCTCCTCCGGCTCAGTCCCGGCGGACTAGATCTCCCCGTCCGCCGCCATCTGCATGTAGGTATCGTCGAAGCGGAGCTTCACGTTGGTCTCGGAGCCGAGCACCGCGCCGCCGGGCAACTCGATGCCGATGAACTCGGGTCCCGGCGCGCCTTCGCCGAGCAGGCCGTGCAGGTACGAGAAGGCCGCGACGTTCGTCATCGTGTCGCTGAGCGCGCCGGAGCGGACGAACTCCACCGCCGGCGCCGGCTCGTAGAACATCTGCGTCGCCGCGAGCTGGGCCTCGTAGCCCGCCAGGTCCGTACCGGAGGCTTCCGCCATGAGCGTCTTCGCCGCGTCGCCGTCGGCGCCGGCGGCGGACATCACCGCCATGGTCTCGTACCAGGCTCCGGCCAGCGCCTTGCCGAGACGCGGATCCTCGAGGGCCTCCGTGTTCACCACCAGCATGTCGATGATCTCGCCCGGGATGCTCGAAGAGTCGAAGACGGGGCTCACGTCCGGCATCGCCTGGACCTCGGCCAATAGCGGGTTCCAGGTCACGACCGACGTGACCTCGTCCGTCGCGAACGCGGCGACGATGTCCGCGTCGGAGGTGTTCACCACCGTCAGGTCGCGCTCGGTCATGTCGACGCTCGCGAGGGCGCGCGCCAGGAGATAGTGCGACACCGACAGCTCGACGAGGTTCACGTTCTGCCCGCGCAGGTCCGCCACGGTCTTGTCAGCGCCCTTCAGCACGATACCGTCGTTGCCGTTCGAGAAATCGCCCACGATCAGCGCGGTCGAGTCGACGCCACCCGCTGCGGGGATGGTCAGGGCGTCCATGTTGGTCATGGTGCAGCCGTCGAAGGCGCCGACGGTGTACTGGTTGATCGACTCGATGTAGTCGTTGAACTGGACCACTTCGATCGTGATGCCGTACTTCTCGGCCCACTTGTCCACGATGCCGGAACGCTCCGCGTAGTCCCACGGCATCCAGCCGACGTAGATGCTCCAGGCGATGCGGTAGTCGTCCTTCGCGAACGAGGAGAGCGAGAGGACGCAGAGCGTCGCGGCGAGCAGGGCTCGTCCGATCGAACGGCGGAAGCGGTTTGCCATGATGGCCTCCTCACGGTTGGTGTACACGGGGAGGCCGGCTGCTCTCCCGGGCTTTTGTCCCTCCGTGTAACCTTCCGGCGCGAGGCGCGGCAGGTCGAAAGCTCTCGGACCAGGCGTCCCCGAGGGGACCGGAACCCTAGCTTTCCATTACCAGTTCGAGCGCAGGCTCTCCCTTCGGCTTTGGTTGAAGCAAGGGCCATGCCAACCCGCTCCTGACGCATGTCCCGCACTCTCGGCAGGCGCCAGACGCCCGTCGTGCACCTGTTTGATGCAGCCCGTGCACCGCCATGGCGCGACCATGCGCCCGGCGCGCGCCGTGCTATAAGTGCGGGGCCCTTCCGCCGGACGCCCCCATGACGCGACCCAACGTCCTCATCTTCTTCACCGACGACCAGCGCTTCGACACGATCTCGGCCCTCGGCAATCCCGAGGTCCAGACCCCGAACATCGACCGGCTCGTCGCCCGCGGCACCACGTTCACCCACGCCCACATCCCCTGCGGAACGGACGGAGCGATCTGCATGCCGAGCCGCGCGATGCTCCACACCGGCCGCACGCTCTTTCACCTGCGCGACGGCGGCACGAGCATCCCCCGCGAGCACACGATGCTCGGCGAGACGCTGCGCGACGCCGGCTACCGCACCTGGGGCGCCGGCAAGTGGCACAACGGGCGCGAGGCGTTCAATCGGTCCTTCGACGACGGGGACGAGATCATGTTCGGCGGCATGGCCGACCACTGGAACGTGCCGGTCTACCACTACGATCCCACCGGCCGCTACGACTCCCGGCTGCCCCAGATCGTCCATGCGCGGGAGACGAACGAGGTGCTCTGGCGCGAGGCCGACCACGTGCACCCCGGGCGGCACTCGAGCGAACTGCTGTGCGACACGGCGATCGACTTCCTGGGGCAGCAGGAGCCCGGCCAGCCGTTCTTCTGCTACGTCTCCCTGCTCGCCCCGCACGACCCGCGCTCGATGCCGGAGCGGTTCCGGACGATGTACGCCCCGGAGGACATCGAGCTGCCGCCGAACTACCTCGGCGGCCATCCCTTCGACAACGGCGGGTTGAAGATCCGCGACGAGGTGCTCGCCGACTTCCCGCGCACGCCCGAGGAGGTACGCCGGCACATCGCCGAGTACCGGGCCATGATCACCCACCTCGACCACGAGTTCGGGCGGGTGCTGGACGCGCTCGACGAGACCGGCCTGGCGGAAAACACCCTCATCGTCTTCGCCGGCGACAACGGCCTGGCGGTGGGCCAGCACGGGCTCATGGGCAAGCAGAACTGCTACGAGCATAGCGTGCGGGTACCGCTGGTCTTCGCCGGGCCGGGGATCCCGGAGGGCACGCGCACCGACTCCTACGTGTACCTGCTCGACATCTTCCCCACGCTCTGCGAGCTGATCGACATTCCGGCGCCGGCGACGGTGGAGGGCCAGAGCCTGGTGGGCGCCATGCGCGAGCCCGGGTCGACGGTGCGCGAGACGCTCTACTTCGCGTACGTCTCCCATCAACGCGCGGTGAAGAACCGCACGCACAAGCTCATCGAGTACGCGGTGCGCGACCGGACCCGCCAGACCCAACTCTTCGACCTCGCGAACGATCCGTGGGAGACGGACAACCTCGCGGGCAAGCCCGGCCACGAAGACCTGATCGGGGAGCTGCGCGCGGAGCTGCTGCGGTACCGGAGCACCTGGGAGGACAGCGCGGACCGCGGCCAGACGTTCTGGGAACGCTACGATGCCTGAACGGCCCAACGTGCTGTTCGTCATCACGGACCAGCAGCGCGCGGACCACGCCGGGTTCATGGGAAACACGACCCTCGAGACGCCGAACCTCGACGGGCTGGCGGCTTCCGGCATGGTGTTCGAGAACGCCTGGGTGTCGAACCCGGTCTGCATGCCCAACCGGTGCACGATGGTGACCGGACGGATGCCGAGCGCCCACGGCGTCATCTTCAACGACCGCTCCCTCGAACGGGACGTGAACACGTTTGTGCGGCGCTTCCAGGGTTCCGGCTACCGCACGGGCCTCATCGGCAAGTCGCACCTGCAGCACGGCATGAGCCGCAACGCCGTCCTGCCCTTTCGTGGCGAGCCGTCCGCGACGCTGCCGTTTCCCGACGGATGGGACCGGATCGAGGACTCGGAGCGCTACCTCGACGGCAGCCCGGACGACCCCGCGGACTTCTATGGTTTCGACCACGTCGAGTTCAGCATCGATCACGGTCCCAGCGTGGCGGGGCACCACCTGCGGTGGGCGCTCGACCGTGGCGGCCGCCGGGAGGACCTGGTGATCGACCTCGACGCGCCCGCGCCCGGCAGCGACCGCTCCACGCACTGGCGGCAGATCTACCGGCCGCCGTACCCGGAGGAACTCCACTCCACCGCGTTCGTCGCCGAGCGCACGGTGGCGTTCATCGAGGCGGCCGAAGCGGCCGGGCAGCCGTGGCTCGCCTGGTGCTCGTTTCCCGATCCGCACCATCCGATGACACCGCCCGGCAAGTGGTTCGACCGCTACCGTCCGGCGGACATGGCCGTGCCTCCGACGCGCCACGATCCCCTCGACGGGGCGCCCGCGCATCTCAAGCAGTTCGCCGGGATCCATCCCCGGGACCAGCGCAACTGGGTGTCTCCCTGCGGTTTCGGCGACGACGCCCTGCTGCGCGAGGCGATCGCCGCGACCTACGGCATGATCGGGATGGTCGACGACGCGGTCGGCCTGGTGCTCCGGCGGCTCGACGGCCTCGGCGTCCGGGAGGACACGATCATCGTGTTCACGTCGGACCACGGCGACATGATGGGCGACCACCGCCTCTTCCTGAAGGGCTTCATGCACTACCGCGGCACGCTGCAGGTGCCGATGGTGATCGACGCCCCGGGATGTCCCGCCGGGCGCACGTCGGCGCTCGCGTCCTCCATCGACCTCGGGCCGACCCTACTCGACCTGTGCGGCATCGCCGGCTACGACGGCATCCAGGGCATGAGCCTCGCGCCCGTCCTGAACGATGCGGGAGCTTCCGTACGGGAGCGGGTGCTCATCGAGGACGATGTGCCGGTCGTCCTGTCCCGGCTCACTCCGATTCCGGCGCGTACGCGCACGGTCCTGACGGAGGGCTACCGGTACACGCGCAACGCCAAGGGCGAGGAGCAGCTCTTCGATCTCGGCGCGGACCCGGACGAGATGCACGACGTGCGGGACCGGCGCGACGCGCGGGGGCGAATGCTCGAAGCACTCGCGGACGCGATGATGCTGGCGGACGACTCCTCCCGGGGCGCGCCCGCGACCGACGCCCGCGCGCAGTGAGCGGACGATCCGACGGGACGCAGGCCTGCTGTGGACCGCCGGGCCAGGGGGCGCCTCGCGGAACGGCGGATCCGGACGCAGGGCCGGTCACGCAAGTACGACATCACGGCGACGGCATGGCGACCGTGCCGGGAGGCACCTTCGTCATGGGTTCGGAAGACCCCGACGCGCGGGCGGAGGACGGCGAAGGGCCCCTGCGTGTAGTGACCGTCGACGGGTTTCGCATCGACCGGACCGTCGTCACGAATGGCCGTTTCGCGGAATTCGTTGGCGAAACTGGCTACCGGACCGACGCGGAGACCATCGGCTGGTCTTACGTCTTCGAAGGGTTACTGGGCAAGGCCGCCCGCCGGCGCACGCGGGCGCTGGACGTAAAGCCCGTGCCGTGGTGGTTTGCCGTCGAGGGCGCCTGCTGGCGGAAGCCCGAGGGACCCGGCTCGCACTTGCGGCGGCGGCGCGACCACCCCGTCGTGCACGTGTCCTGGAACGACGCGACGGCTTACTGCCGCTGGGCGGGCAAGCGGCTGCCCACGGAGGCGCAGTGGGAGTGCGCCGCGCGCGGCGGGCTTGAAGGCAAGCGCCTGCCCTGGGGCGACCGGCTGCTGCCGGACGGCGCGCACCGCTGCAACATCTGGCAGGGACGGTTCCCCGACACCAACACCCTCGCGGACGGGCACTTCGGGACGGCCCCCGCGGAGTCCTTCCCGCCGAATGGCTTCGGCCTCTACAACGCGGCGGGCAACGTGTGGGAGTGGTGCGCCGACTGGTACTCGGCGGAGACCCTCGAGTCACGCTCCGGCACGAATCCTGCCGGCCCCGGCACCGGCGACCGCAAGGTGCTCAAGGGCGGCTCGTATCTCTGCCACGACAGCTACTGCAACCGCTACCGCGTGGCGGCACGCTACGCGAACACGCCGGACTCAACGACGGGGAACGCGGGGTTCCGGTGCGTGGCGTGAAGCCGGCGGTCAGTGCACGAGGTCGAGTAGCTGGCGGAACGACTCGGGCGTGTGCGCAGGCACCGGTGACTTGGCGAAGTCCCTCAGGTTGCGCGTCACTATGTAGTCCGCGTTAGCCCGCCGAGCGGATTCGGCGATGACCGCATCCTCGAAGTCGCGCCCATCGCCGTCGAGCGCGGCCCGGAGCATTGCCCCGTTCACGGGCGCAACTTCGAGGATCGACAGCAGGAACTCGACCTGCGCCCTGGCCTCCGTGAAACCGACGGCCTTTCGGGCGAGGTAGTCGACCGTGGTGACGGACGTCGCACACGCCATGCCCTGGAACTCAAGGCGCTCCGCTCTCTGGATGAGATCCGTGGCGTCTTTCGAGAACGGCCCACGATCCAGGAAGAAGTCGATCAGGACGTTGGTGTCGAATACCGCCCTCATTGCCCAGATGGTCCCCTGTCTCCGAGGTACTTCTCCTCAAGGTAGGCGTAGTAGTCCCGCTCGTCGACGTTCGACCCCTTCCAGGACCCACGCAACCTCGCCACCGTCGGCGTCATCTCGACGGGCCCACGGCGAGCCTTCGTGATCACCTCGAAGTACTCCGCGACCATCTGCGAGAGTGACTTGCCCACCGTCGCCGCATGCACCTTGGCGGCGGCGATCAATTCCTCGTCCAGGCGCAACGTGAGTTTCGTCTGCATCGTCTAATGCCGTATAGTATTTCCGTCAATGTACGTCACGTCGTCTCCTTACACAAGCCCAAGGTCCGATCCATGAAAGTCACCCAAGTCGAAACCCTTCTCCTCGACAACATCGAACCGTACCGCGGCGGCCGTCCAGCTCGACACCTGCTCGCCGAACTTCCTCATCCAGGAGTACAACGGCAACGACCCGCACGCCGAGATCTTCGTCGATCCCATCGAGTTCCGGGACGGGAACATTACGCCGTCGGAAGGGCCGGGACTCGGGGTGGAGCTGGACGACAAGGTGGTGGAGCGGCAGCGCTGTCGGGACTGATGCGGCGCGCGCCCGTCTGGCCGGGCCCCCGCTGTCCAATGAGAAAGTGAGGGTGAAATGGACCGACCGTGGCGCGGTCGGATGAAGGATGCCCTTGCTGGCGATGGGGGTGATGATCGGATGTCGGTCGGCATGGGGTCAAGTGCTGCGGAGGACGGCCGGAGGGTCGTCGGCGGGGCCAAGCCACGGGCCTCGGCGGCGGGTCAAGGGCGAGGGCGACGCTTGAACGCGGCTGGTTCCGCTGGGGCGGCGGTTGCGGGCGACGGCGGCGGGGCGGGCACGGGGCCGGAGGCGTCGCGCTCGGCGGAGCGAACCCTTGACGCGCCTTTGGCGAAGTACCCTGTCGGGCGGGGATCGGCGGTCGTCGGCGTCGGATCGGAGACGAGGTATCGGGGTGGCGCATTCCTTGCGAACGCCTCCGGCCGCCGATCCCTGCCCCCCGGCGAGGGCGGGGGTCCGGGGGCTGGCCCCCGGTTGGGTTCGGGCACGGGCGGCGGTCTTCCGCTCAGCCGGCGGCGCGGACGGCGGCCATGCCGTCGCCGATGCGGCGGAACAGCGCCCGGCGTTCGGCCTGGACGCGGCGGGCGGCCTCGAGGTCGGTCTCCGCGGCGGCGACCGCGTCGAGCAGGGCGAAGTCGATGCCGGGCCTGAGGAACCGCGCGGCGCCGGGGAGCGAGCGCAGCCGGTCGTAGGGGGTCATGACGTCGGCCGCGAGGTACTTGCGCCGGATCCGGCCGTTGCCGTCGCGGTACTCGGTGGCGAACAGGCGGGGCCGGTGGAAGTTGAGGAACGGCGACAGCGTGCCCTGGGCGAAGCGGTTGACCTCGGGCGCGAAGCGCTGCGGGATGTGGTCGTGGCCGAGCCACTTGCGGACGACGTTGGCGTTCTTGCCCTCGACCAGCGCGTTGTCGTTGGAGCGGCGGGCGCGGGACTTGGTGAAGCGCTCGACGCGCAGCTTCTCGGGCAGCCGGGCGACGCGGTGGTTGATGTGCTCGCTGCCGTTGTCGGCGTGGAGCCGAGGATCGGGAACGGGAAGGACAGCAGCAGCCCCTCGAGCAGCGGCACGAGGAAGCGCTCCGAGATGCCGACCACGGCGCCGACGAACTCGAACTGGGTCACCTCGTCGACCAGGTTGATCAGGTGGATGCCCTTGACGCCGTCGCGGTCGCCCTGGTGGACCGTGTCGACGCGGCCGTGGCCCGGCATCCCCTCCGGCTCGGGCGCCTGGCGCAGGCCGATGTTCACGCCGGTGCCCTTCGTCTTCGTCCAGGCGGTGCGCGCGGCGCGGTAGGTCGCCGAGCCGCGCAGGTTGTAGACGTGGCCGTTGGAGATCGCCGCCAGGCGCGCGTGGTCCGTCTCCCCGAACACCTCGAACTGGCGCCGCAGCACCTCGCGCGTGGCCAGCCCGGACATGTGGTCGTACGCCTCGTCGACCTCCGCCAGCCGCCGGATGTCCGCCGCCGTGTACCGGCGCGCGAACGGCCGGCCCCGGCCGCCGCCGCGACGGTCCCGGATCGACCCGGTCTCCCGCCACTGGCGCACCAGGCGCTCCATCTGCTGGCGCGAGATGCCCGTCGCGGTGACCAGGAAGCGCAGCACCACCCCCTTGTCGCGCCTGCCGAGACCCCGGTAGCCGAACCGGTCCAGGGTGTCCCGCACGAAGCCGTACGCCTCGTCACGGCTCTCGGGTTGGAAGTCCACGGCCTCGTTGCCTTCGACGAAGGCCCGAAGCTGCTCCATTGTGCGTGGCCGCCGCGTCTGGATGTCCACGATCATCCCCGGATGATGCCCCGGACACCCGTTTCACCCTCACTTCGCCTTGGAATCGGCCTTTCGCTTCACCCTCACTTCGCGTTGGACAGTACGGGGCCCCGATCGGGGTGGTCATTTCGGAGTACAATCCGAGATAGTCGATCTATTTCGGAGTTAAATCCGAGTGAGCTTCTACACTCGCGCGTTGCCGCTGGACCTCCCGCCAAGCCAGTCAGCGTTCCTGTGGGGGCCGCGCAAGGTCGGCAAGTCTACCCTGCTGGCGACACGCTTCCCGGACTCGGCGCGCTTCGACCTGCTCGACACCCGCACACTGGTCGCATTCACGCGGGCCCCATGGACATTCTCGGAGCAGGTCATCGCACTGCCGCGCGAGCAGCGGCAGCTGCCGATCCTGGTGGACGAGGCGCAGAAGGCGCCGGCCATCCTCGACGAGGTCCATCGCTTGATCGAAAGCGAAGGCATGTCGTTCGTCCTCTGCGGGTCGAGCGCACGCAAGCTCAGGCGTGGTGGCGCCAACCTGCTGGGTGGCCGGGCGTGGCGATTCCAGCTCCATCCGCTCACCTGGGCGGAGGTTCCCGAGTTCGACCTGCTCCAGGCGCTGAACCGAGGGCTCGTACCCACCCACTACGACACCGCTCATTACCGCCGGGCGCTCGCCGGCTACGTCGACGACTACCTCCGGGAGGAGGTCTTCGCAGAGGGGCTCACGCGTAACGTCGCCGCCTTTGCGCGTTTCTTCGAAGCGCTCGGTTTCAGCCACGGGGAGTTGCTGAACTTCTCGAGCCTCGCGCGAGACTGCGGCGTGGACTCGAAGACCGTCCGGGAGTACTTCCAGATCCTGGAGGACACGCTGCTCGGCAACCTCGTCGAACCGTTCGCGCGACGCCGTTCCCGCGCCATCGTCACCCGCGCGCCGAAGTTCTATCTCTTCGACGTCGGAGTCGCCGGCCACTTGGCCGGACGCCGGATCGAACGCACGCAGGGCCCCGATTTCGGACGCGCCGTCGAGCACTTCGTCCTGATGGAACTCCTCGCGTACCGGAGCTACCGGGAACTGGATTTCCCGATCCGCTACTGGCGGACCAAGTCGGGCCTGGAAGTGGATTTCGTACTCGGCCGCACGGGGGAGACCGCCATCGAGGTCAAGGGCGCACGCGTACGGACGGAGGACCTGAAGGGCGTGCGCGCCTTCGTCGAGGAACACCGACCGGCGAACGCCCTGGTGGTCTGCGACGAACCCGCGGCGCGGCGGGTGGGGGCCGTAGACATCCTGCCCTGGCGCCTGTTCCTCGAGCGGCTTTGGGGCGGGGAGATCCTGTAGACCTGATAGGGCGCGCGCCGAGCCCGCGGGCGGCGCGGGCGCGACGGCCCTGTCAGCCTGCTCGCCTCAGCCTCACGAGCAGGGAGGGCTCAGGCGCCCGCGCTCGGCCGCGCCGACACCTCCGCGTGCCAGCGCTTCACGTTCGCGCACTCGTCCGGCACCGGGCAGCGCGCCGCGCCGGCCGCGAAGTCCACCGTGCAGAGCGCCGTGATGTCCGCGATCGAGAACGTGTCTCCCGCGATGTACCGGGAATCCGCGAGATCGCGGTCGAGCGCCGCGTACCACCGCAGGAGGCTCGCCTTGCCCCGGTCGGCCAGGGCGGGAATCGCGTCGACCTTGCCAACGCTGCCGCCCAGTCCACGCTCGCGGAATCCCGGGAACGCGTTGCGGAACGCCTCCATCGCCGCGAGCATGCCGTCGAACTCCATGTGCCGCTGGCGGGCCTCGACGCGAGCCTTGCTGACGGCGTCCGTGCCGAGCAGCGCCGGTTCCGGGTGCGTCTCCTCCAGGTAGCGACATATCGCCACCGACTCGTCGAGCGCGGTACCGTCGTCGAGCACCAGCGTCGGCAGGAGCCCCCGGGGGCTGACGGCGAGGAAATCGTCGGAGAGGTTCTCGCCCCCGATGATGTCAACCTGCTGGTTCTCGCAGGTCACGCCCTTCTCGGCCATGAACATGCGCACGCGGCGCGGGTTGGGGGCCAGCTTGCTGTCGTATAGCTTCATCTGGGATCTCTCCGGATTCGCGGGGCTGTCGGAAAAACGTGCACCCTAGCAGGCGGCGTACGATCAGTCGAACGCGCGTAGTACCTCCGCGTCGAGTTCTTCGTACACCGCCGGCTTGTTGGGGATCATCTGCAGCATGAACTCCTCCGTGCCCGCCTCGATGAAGTCCCGTGCCCGATCGATGACGTAGTTCGGAGGGCCGATCATGCGCCAGTCGTCCCCCTGCCGCATTTCCCGCGCCTTGCGCTCGTCCCGCTCGATCCGCATCGGCACGTGCACCGACTTCCTGATCTCCGACGGGTCGCGGCCGATCGCCTCGCAGTGGCCTTCCAGCACGCCGATCAACTCCCGGAGTTCCTCCGGGCCCGCGATGACGTTCATGATGTCGCCGTACTTCGCGAGCGTCTTCAACGTGCGCGTTCGCCCCTTGCCGCCGACCATGATGGGCGGATGCGGTTGCTGGATGCCCTTCGGCCAGAAGGGCGCCTGCTTCAGGCGGTAGTACCTGCCCTCGTAGTCGAAAAGTTCCTCGGAGGTGAACAGCAGCTTGAGGATCTCGCAGGCCTCCTCGAGCCGGTCCTGCCGCTCCCGCATCGAAGGGAACTCCCAACTGAAGGCCTGGTGCTCGCGGATGTTCCAGCCCGCGCCGATGCCGATCTCGAGGCGACCGTTGCAGATGTGATCCACGGTCGCCGCCATCTTCGCGAGCAGCGCCGGGTTGCGGTAGGTGTTGCCGGTGACCAGCACGCCGAGGCGCAGCCGTTCGGTGACCGCCGCCGCGCCGGTCAGCAGCGACCAGCCCTCGAACGTCGGGAAAGAGTCGTGCGGGAGCACCTCGTCCGTGCGGCTGGCCGGCGGGAGGAAGTGGTCGTAGAACCAGGCGCTGTGCCAGCGCCCGCGCTCCATCGTCGCGAGGGTCGCCTTGATGTCCTCCCAGGAGGTGTTCTGGTTGTGCAGTTGCGATCCGAACATCCCGGTCTCCTCAGCGCGCCGTGTAGCCGCCGTCCACCGGCAGCACGATGCCGGTGATGAAGCTCGCGTCGTCGCTCGCGAGGAACACCGCGGCGGCCGCGATCTCCTCCGGCTGTCCGAAGCGGCCCATGGGATGCAGGTCGGCCATCCCCTGCTGTACCTCCTCGAACTCCCGCACCGGGGCCGTCATCGGCGTTTCGATGTAGCCCGGGGCGATCGCGTTGATGCGCACGCCGTGTTGGGCGAAGGCGATGGCGTACTGCCGCGTGAGCCCGCTGACACCGTGCTTCGAGGCGACGTACGCACCGACCCCCTCCGAGAGCTCCGTCGGGTCGGCGAGCACCGGTCCCGTGAGGCCGACCAGCCCCGCGATCGAGGCGGTGTTGAGGATCGCGCCGCCGCCGCGCTCGGCAAGGAACGGCGCGCCATGGAACAGGCCGTGGTAGACGCCGGTCAGGTTCACCGCGATCGTACGGTCCCACCCGTGTTGCGCGCCGCCGATGCCGGCGTTGTTGAACAGCACGTCCAGGGCGCCGAGTTCGTCCACAGTCTTCCCGAGGGCGGCCTCGACCTGGGCGGCGTCGCTGACGTCGAGTGCCATGTCCGCCACGGCGTTGGCGCCCGTCGCCAAGATGGCGGCCGCCGTCTCCCTGGCGCCGTCCGCGTCGATGTCCGCGCACATGACGGCCGCGCCTTCGGCCGCCATCCGCAACGCGCTCGCACGTCCGATCCCGCTGCCCGCGCCCGTGACCAACGCGACCTTGCCGTCCAGCTTGCCCATGCGTTCCCTGCTCCCCCCGGTTAAACAACCAGCCTATCAGACGCCGCCAGCATTCGAGATAACATCCCGGCTTTCCCGACGGTGGAGACGGATCGATGTCCGAGAGCTTCTACGAGCACCTCTTCGGCGTGCGCGGCAAGGTGGCGCTGGTCACCGGTGGCACGCGGGGCATCGGTCTCATGATCGCGGAGGGTCTGGTGCGCGCCGGCGCCCGCGTCTACGTCGCCTCGCGCAAGGCGGACGCCTGCGAAGCGGCGCAGGCGGCGCTCTCCCCCCTCGGCGAGTGCGTCGCCATTCCCGCCGATCTCGCCACCATCGAGGGCTGCCATGCCCTGGCCGACGACATCGCCTCGCGCGAGGAACGCCTCGACCTCCTCGTCAACAACGCGGGCCTGACCTGGAACCAGCCGATCGACGAGTTTCCCGAGAAGGGCTGGGACCGCGTCATGGATCTCGACGTGAAGGGGCCCTTCTTCCTGATCCAGCGGCTGCTGCCGCAACTGCGGACGGCGGCGAGTCACGCCCACCGGGCGGTCATCGTCAACGTCTCCTCCGTCAACGCGCTCAAGCCGAGCGGCCTCGCCAACTATTCCTACGCCGCCGCGAAGGCGGGGCTCAACCAGTTGAGCGCGCAGCTCGCGCGCGACCTGATGGACGACCACATCAACGTCAACGTCATCTGTCCGGGGCCGTTCAAGTCGAAGATGACCGCGCCGCTCTACGCGACGGAAGAGATGGACCGGCAGATGATCGAGAACTTCCCGATGAAGCGCTGGGGCGCCATGGAGGACGTGGCGGGGCTCACGATCTTCTTCGCGTCGCGCGCCGGCTCCTACCTCAGCGGTCAGGTCGTCGCCTGCGACGGCGGCTCCACCGCGATCGGCTGACCCGGCGTACCGAACAACCAACAGGAGACGTTTTCATGGCCAACAGGTTCGAAGGCAAGGTCGCGATCGTGACCGGCGGCAACAGCGGGATCGGCGAGGCGACCGGCCGGCAGTTCGCGGCCGAGGGGGCGAAGACGGTGCTGATGGCGCGCCGCGAGGAGCAGGGACAGGCGGTGGCGGAGTCGATCCGCGCGAGCGGCGGCGAGGCGACGTTCATCCGTTGCGACGTCTCCGACTGCGACGCGGTCGAGGCGGCGGTCGAGGCGGCCGCGGAGACCTACGGCCGCATCGACGTGCTGTTCAACAACGCCGGCGCCGGCGCGGCAGGGAACTTCCCGAACGAGTCCAACGACGACTGGGACCGGGTGATCGGGATCAACCTCACCGGCACGTTCTACGTCAGCCGGGCCGCCTGGCCGCACCTCGTGGCCGCCGGCGGCGGAGCGGTGGTGCAGATGTCGTCGCTCGCCGCGCAGCGCGGCTTCAGTTCGCGCATGCAGGACGAGTACGGCACCGCGTCGTCGTCCTACTACGCCGCCAAGGCCGGCATCGACGCCCTCACGCGCTATATGGCGGGCGTCGGGGGACGCCACAACATCCGCGTGAACTGCGTGCGCCCCGGCCAGATCCTCACCCCGATGGCAGCCGGCGGCACGATCAACGATCCCGACGGCGGCCACCACGTCTTCGAGAAGATGTTCGACTTCCACCAGATCGTGCAGGGTCCGGGCTACCCGCAGGACGTGGCGAACCTCGTGGCGTTCCTCGCGTCCGACGACGCGCGCTTCATCTCGGGCGAGATCGTGAACATCGACGGGGGCGTCGCCGCGAAGATCTGAGCCGACGCCCACGGACGGTGCCGAACCCCGCAGCACCGCTACAGCCGCGACGGGTCTGCCCCGCGTGGCTCGGCGTGCTTTGCATCGTGTCCGCCTGCGCGTCCGCCCCTCAGAAACCCACGCTCGACCTTGGGCGGTTCAGCGCGCAGTCCCTCGAGAAGTTCATCGTGGACGCCCGCGGACTCGAGGCGGCGGGGCGGCGCATCGAGTTCCTGTCCCGCCAGTTCCTCGACGTCCCGTACGGGGCGGGCCGCCTGGTCGGAGCCGCGGACACGCGGGAGGCGCTCACCATCAACCTGGCCGCGCTCGACTGTTACACCTATCTCGACTACGTCGAGGCGCTCCGGCGCTCCGCCGCCTTCGACGAGTTCCCCCGGCAGCTCACGGACGTACGGTACCGCCAGGGCGAAGTCTCGTGGCGCGGCCGCCGCCACTTCTTCTCGGATTGGGTCACGGGCGAAGCCGGACCGGTGCGCGACGTCACCGCGCGCGTCGGCGGCGGGGCGACGGCCTACGCCCGCAAGGAGCTCAATCGCGCCGACGGCGGCGTCCTCCTCGATGGCATTCCCGTGGTGGAACGCACGGTCGCCTACATTCCCGCCGATCGGCTCGACGAGAAGCTGAGCCACAGATTGGCGACCGGCGACTACCTGGGTGTCTACGCCGAAGCCCCGGGCCTCGACGTCACCCACGCGGGAATCGCCGTCCGCCGACCGGACGGCCTGTACTTCCGGCACGCTTCGACGCTGCGCGGGCAACGCCGGGTGGTCGAGGCGCCGCTCCTGGACTACTTCCGGAGGGCGCCGGGCGTGGTCGTCTACCGAGTTCTGCCGACCGCCGGACTCAAGCCATGAGGCGCCGCAGGGTCGGCGCGAAGCGCTCGCCCATGCGGACGTAGCCCGCGGGATTCGGGTGCAGGTCGTCCGGCAGGTCGCCGGCGTCCTCCGGCCCGAACAGTTCGAGGCCATCGACGTAGTGCAGCGCGGCGTCGCCAGCGGCCCGGCGGGCCTCAACCGCATCGGCGATCAACTCCCGGATGCGCGTCAGCGTCAGGCAGCCGACGCGGTACTCCTCGAAGCCATCCACCGTGATGAATTTGCCCTCCCCGTCCGGAACCGTCGGGCCGGGCCGCGTCTCCGCGCTCGGACAGTAGATCGGCGAGATCACCGCGATGGGCGTGTCCGGCTTCCCTTCCCGCAGCGTGTCCAGGAACCCGTGCAGCGCCGGGCCGAAGACACGCTCGCGCATCGAGTCCATGTTGACGATGTTGATGCCGACCTTCACGGTGACGATGTCCGCGGGCGCGTCCCGCATCGTGCGCGCGACGAACTGGTCGAGTTGGGACTGCCCGCCGAAACCGAGGCTGATCAGCGACATCCCCGCGGCCCGGGCGGCGACCGCCGGCCAGATCAGCGCCGGCTCGTCGGCCTCCATGCAGTGGCTGATCGAACTGCCGTGATGGATCCATCGCGGCCGCGTATCCGCCGGGGCGGGTTCCATCGTCGCCCCGTCGTCCACCACCATGCCCCGTAGTTCCACGTAGGCATTGTGGGGCAGCCAGAGTTCGCAGGTCTTCGTACCTTCGTCCAGGCCCTCGAACACCAGGGTGTCGGCGTCGCCCCGTTCGACCTCGTACCGGTCCGGATTGGCCAGGTCGAGCCGGATGGTGTTGCCGAGGACCGAAGACACCGTCGCGAGCCCGTCCCCGGTCTCGAGGTTGAAGACCACGGGGCGCCTGGGAAGCAGTTCCGCCGTCACGGTCGTCGCGAGGAAAGCGATGCCGACCCGCCGCGAGTCGGTCGCGAAGCGCAACCGCACGCCCGACGGCATGCGCGCCATGATGTCGCTGAACTGCGGCAACTGGGGCCGGGTCCACGCCGGCAGCCGGCGCGGGGAGATGCCGCTGCCGCGGTCGTCGAAGTCGAAGGTCCCGACCGCCTCGACCACGTCCGGGATCAGGTCCCGGATGTCCAGTTCCGTCGTCACGCCACCTGGACCCCGTGCCAGAACGCGACCCGGCCCGTGATCTCCTTCGCCGCGTCCTTGGGCGTGTGGTAGATCCACGCCGCGTCGCGGTTTGTCTCGCCGTCCACCACCACGTGGTAGTAGTTGGCGGTGCCTTTCCATGGGCAGTAGGAGGTCGTGTCGCTGTCCTCGAAGTGGGCCCGGTTCAGGGCGTCCGCGGGGAAGTAGTGATTGCCCTCGACCACCACCGTGTCGCCGCTGTCGGCGAGCACGGCACCATTCCACGTCGCTTTCATCCGCTTCTCCCGTCCATCTGGACTTTCGCGATCATACTCGTCACTGGCCGTGCGCCCGCCGCGCGGCGTCCCGACCGAGGCATCGACCGAGCCACGCGGCCACATTGGGTTGCGCGGCGAAGTCGAGTCCGCCCATCGTCCCCCAGGCCATCACGCTCGCCACGTTGAGGTCGGCGACCGTGAACTCGCCGCCCAGCAGGTAGTCGCGGCCCTCGAGCGCCTGCTCGAGCACGTTGAACGGGCGTTCGAGCGGCTCCGCGGCCGCCTTCGCCGCCTCGTCGTCCTGCTCGTAGCCCATGACGCCGAACTTGTGCTTGAGCACATCCAGCAGGCCCGGCTCCAACGCCGTCATGGCCCAGAAGCTCCAGCGCCAGGTCTGCGCCTCGTCCTCGAGGGACGCCGGCGCGAGCTGACCGTGCTTCCGGGCCAGGTAGAGGTTGATCGCCATCGACTCGGCGAGCGTGAATCCGTCGTCGTCGATGGTCGGGGACTGCCCCATGGCGTTCGCCGCCAGGAGTTCCGCGGTCGGGGTCTGGTTCTCGTCGAAGCCGGTCTCGCTGTCGAACTCGAGCCCCAGTTCGTGTGCCATCCAGAGCGTGCGCGTGACGCGGGTCTGGGGTGGTCCGTAGATCGTGAGCGACATCGTTGGTCTCCTCGGTATGCCTGCGTTTCAGGTCTGGTTCATGAACTCCACCGCCCGCCGCCACTGGCGGACGATCTGGTCTTCGCGGTCGTAGTCGAACTTGCCCGTGCCCGCGGGATAGAGGTCCTTCGGGTCGGGAGGATGGTCCCGCAAGTGGACGGCCGTGCGCCGCGTCGCGGTCTCGACGTCCACCAGGTCGCGGTAGCCGAGCAGGTTGCGCGCCTTCGACATGTCGAGCATCTGGTTGGACTTCTCCGCGAGCGGGAACACCCCCGGGCAGAACTCCGCCGGGATCCCGACGAACTCGATGTCCGAACCGAGCTCGTCGCGGATGGCCTCGGCCACGTAGCGGCTACTGAGCACACGCTCGTCGCCGGCGTTGAACGCCTCCCCCGCCGCCTCCGGACGGGTCGCCGCGAGGTACACGAGGTGGGCGAGGTTGTCCGCGTACCCGCGCTGGAAATAGGTCACGCCGTCGTGCGGCAGGATCATGAACGGGCGACCGTCGAGGATCCGTTTCACGACGGCCCACTCGTGGTTCATCGGCGCGCGCGGCCCGAACACGCCGGGGTAGCGCACGATGACGGCCTCGAAGTCGCCGCGTCCGTGCTGCTCGAAGAGCTGGTCCTCCCCGGCGGCGACTTTGCCCGTGTACCCCGGCCCGTCGTACTGGCGCGGCGCGAACTCCGGGATCGGCAGCGGAATCCGCCCCTCGGGCGTAGGCGGCTGAGCCCCCCGATAGACCGGTTGGCCGGTAATGCCGACGAGGCGGCGGGTCCTGCCGGCGAGCACTCCCGCCTGCGCGCGCAGACGGCCGTACATGCACACGGCGATGTCCCATTCGCGTCCGCCGATCTTGTCGCGCAGGTCGTCACCGTCCCTGGCGTTGCCGATGATGCGCTCCACGGGCCCCGCGAACTCCGCCGGGTGCCGGCCCGAGTGCAGGATCGCGACTTCGTGGCCGTCCTGCAGGAAACGATGCGCAAGCGGCAGGCCGGTCGGTCCGGTGCCGCCCACAATGAGCACTCGCGGCATCGAGAGTCCAGTGGCGGGTAAGCCGCGAATACTGTCCCGTCGTGACGTGTCCCGCAAGCGGAACGGTGAAATGCGAGTGAAATGCGTGAAAGGCATGAAGTGCATGAATGCGTGAGTGCTCGACCCCCGCCTAATCGGGCCGACCATCGGATGGCGGAACTCCATTGGACCTCGCGTCCCGACGCGGCTCTTGACTCCGACCTCTTTAGGCTTGACCGTGGCCGCCGTTACTGTATTTTTATCCATAAGCCGATAAGTCAGCACCCAACCTAGCCAAGTGCCGCGAACCCCCTACTTCGCCCACAGCGGCGATGCGTCCGACCAAACGGATTGGCACCCCCTGGCCGCGCATCTGCGTGGCACCGGCGCCAAGGCCGCCGGCTTTCTCGAAGCCGGGGGCTTCGGGGACTTCGGACGGGTCGCCGGCCTGTTGCACGACCTCGGCAAGTACACGCGGCCATTCCAGCGGCGCCTCGCCGGCGACACCGGGCGCGTAGACCACTCGACTGCCGGTGCAAAGGTCGCGGTAGAGCGCTTCGACCGGGTAGTCGGCAGGATCCTCGCCTTTTGCATCGCGGGCCATCACGCGGGCTTGGCCAACGCCGTGAACGGGGAGCAAGTCAGCTCACTGCATGACCGTCTGGAACGAGAGATCGAGGAACTGGACCCCGCTTGGGAGGACGAGATCGTCATCAGCCCGATAGCGACCCCGCGACTGATACCTCGCAACCGCGCCACAGCCGGGTTCTCGTGCGCCTTCCTCATCCGGATGCTGTTTTCAGCACTTGTCGATGCCGACTTCCTGGACACAGAGGCCTACTACGATGGCCTGCGGGGCGAGAAGGCGGTCAGGGGTGGACATCCCTCACTCCGTCTGTTGCGGGAGCGACTGGATCGGCACATGGCCGCGCTCACGCGGTCCGCCGCAACCAGTCCAATCAACGAACTCCGCGCAGAGATCCTCGGCCACGTACGCCGCAAGGCGACCGATGCCCAGGGAGCGTTCACGCTGACCGTTCCTACCGGTGGGGGAAAGACGCTCGCGTCGCTCGCCTTCGCGCTCGATCACGCTGTGCACCATGGCCTCGCGCGCATCGTCTACGTGATCCCCTACACGAGCATCGTGGAGCAGACCGCAACGGTGTTTCGCGAAGCGCTCCGGAGCGACCCGGATGACGACGCGGCTTTCGTCGTCGAGCATCACAGTACGTTCGACGAGGATCGCATCCGCAGCCGCGAGGGCCGGGAGAAGCTGCGTCTGGTCATGCAGAACTGGGACGCGCCCGTCATCGTCACCACGACCGTGCAGTTTTTCGAAAGCCTGTTCGCGAACCGTCCCTCGCGCTGCCGAAAGCTGCACAACATCGCCAACAGCGTCGTCATACTCGACGAGGCGCAGACCCTCCCCCTGCAGTGTATGCGACCGTGCGTCGCCGCGCTCGACGAGCTGGCCCGAAACTGGCGAACGAGCGTCGTGTTGTGCACCGCCACCCAGCCCCAACTGTCGAAGGCCGACCAGTTGCCCGAGGGCTTCGAGACCCTGCGTGAACTCGCGCCCCGCCCGACGAGGCTCCACGAAGCGTTCAAGCGCACCCGCATCGTCCGGCAAGGGTCGTTGAGCGACACCGAGTTGGCGGGACGGCTGGCCGAATCCCGCCAAGTCCTTTGCGTCGTCAATACACGCCGACACGCCCGGGAACTCTACGAAACTCTCCAGGATTTGCCGGGCACGTTGCATCTGTCCACGTTGATGTGCGCGCTCCATCGCCGCGAGCGGCTCGAGTCAGTCCGCGACCGACTCAAGTCCGGGGCGCCCGTGCGGCTCATCGCCACTTCGCTGGTCGAAGCGGGCGTCGACCTGGACTTCCCGGTCGTCTGGCGTGCGGAAGCGGGTCTCGAATCGATCATCCAGGCGGCGGGACGTTGTAACCGGGAAGGCAAAGCCACAAGCGCCGATGTCTTCGTCTTCAAAACGGAGGGCGAGGGGCGCGAACCGCCCCCGGAACTCGGTCAGTTCGCGGACGCCGCCCGCAGCGTGATGCGACGCCATCGGGATCCGTCGTCGCAGGAAGCGATTCGTGCGTACTTCCTCGAACTGTACTGGGGCAAGGGTGCCGATGCGCTGGACAGCAAGCAGCTACTGGACCGCATCAACGAGCGAGGGCCGGGCCTGGACTTCCCCTTCGAGACCGTCGCGCGAGAGTTTCGACTCATTGAGACACCGATGCGACCGGTGATCATCCCCTATTCAAGCTCGGGCGCCAACGGTCGTCGAACCACCAACGCCAAGACCGCCAGCCGCCTGCTGGACAAGCTCGCGTGGGTGGAGCGGGCCGGGGGCATCGCCCGCGACCTTCAGCCCTATGTGGTCCAGGTACCACCCTTCGTACGCAACGCCCTGCTCACTGCGGGCGCGGTCACGCACGTACAGGAGGAGCGATTCGCCGATCAGTTCGCAGTCCTGGCCAATACCGATCTCTACCGCCCTGACGTCGGCCTCACCTGGGACGACCCGACTTTTCGCAGCGCGGAAGGCTTGGTGTGGTGAGCAGCAGGTGAGCAGCGGCGGAAGTTGCGTCGCCGGCTCGGAGCGAGTACGGTTCGTTCACGCAATTCCCGGTGGGAATGACTTGCATGAAGAGTGCTTTCGCGCTACCGTTCCGACCGTCGCATCTCTTGCGCGGATTGAAAAATGCAGGTCGTTCCCACGCGGTCGAACAGGTCGTCCCCGGCGCCGCCGGGGACGCGTCCCGCGAAGTACCGGGGAACGGCCATAGGCGTAGACACGGAGGGGCGCTTCGGCCATGAAGGTCCACGAAGTGGTCCGCGTGCTGAGGGAAAACGGCTTCCGCTTCGTGCGTCAACGCGGGAGCCATCAACGGTTCGAAGGGACCGTCGACGGGCAGATCCGACGCGTCACCGTCGCGGGCAAGGACAGCGACGAACTGTTGCCGGCAACGCTCGCCTCGATCAGGCGCCAATCCGGCTTGCCCAAGGGCTTCTTTCAGGCGTGAACGGGAATCGGAGCGGGAAAATCAAGAACAAAGGAAAGAGAGCCGGCGTTACGACCGCGCGACTTGTGCAACCACGCGAGCAAGGCCATTCTCGTGCGCACATGCCATGGCGCACGGCGCGTCATCGCTCGGTGCATCTCGTCGGCAGCCAGTCCCTCCACACCCTCGAGGTACAGGTCGACACACGCGGACAAGGCACCCCTTGCTTCTTCCAGGGTTGCGCCGTCCGCCGCGATGTCGAGATCCGTGCAGATCGCATGCCAAAGGTCGCCGTACCGCCGAGCGTAACACCGCAGGAGCAGGTTCATTCCGATCCTCCCAAACAAGCCGGCTTGGCGGCGTGCTGCGGCCAACGTACCACCGTCATCCCCCGTTTGCCAGAAACCGAGTCCCCTCTCACCTCGACCGCCGCCAGTCTCCACTCTGGGAGTACGGCATGACCTTCGGCGTCAAGTTGCACGTTTGGGGCGAGTACGCTTGCTTCACGCGCCCGGAGATGAAAGTCGAGCGGGTCTCCTACGACGTGATGACGCCTTCGGCCGCCCGCGGAGTTCTGGAAGCGATCCACTGGAAGCCAGCGATCCGGTGGACCATCGACCGCATCCATGTGCTCAAGCCCATCAGATTCGAGAACCTGCGGCGTAACGAACTAGGCCACAAGATCTCTCCGGCAAACGTCCGCAAGGCGATCAAGACAGGCGGGCACGGAACACTGCGCGCGGTGATCGAAGACGACCGGCAACAAAGGGCGACGACCCTCCTGCGGAACGTAGCCTACGTCGTCGAGGCGCACTTCGACCTCACGGATGCTGCAAAAGCGGACGACACTGGGGGCAAACATCTCTCGATGTTCAACCGGCGGGCCTTCAGGGGTCAGTGCTTTCACCGACCGTATCTTGGGACGCGAGAGTTCGCAGCCGACTTCGAGTTGGTGACCGGTGACCTACCCGAATCTGGCCTTCCTCGAGACCAGCGGAACCGAGACCTCGGTTGGATGTTGCACGACGTGGACTATACGAGCGGCATGGTGCCGCGCTTCTTCCCTGCCGTTTTGCGGGACGGCGTGCTCGAAGTGCCGCCCCCCGACTCGGCAGAGGTGAGAGCGTGACAATTCTGCGGGCGCTCGCCGACCACTATGACCGCCTCGTGGCCAACGGGCAGGCACCGGGCTACGGCTGCTCAAGAGAGGGCATCTCGTTCGTGGTCGTGCTGTCTCCGACCGGCGAGTTAGTGGATATCGGGGACATCCGCGACACCACACGCAAATCCCCAAGACCGCGCCCACTCTCCGTACCAAAACCCGTCAATCGCTCAGTGAACGTCGCCCCCAACTTCCTGTGGGACAAGACCGCCTATGCCCTCGGCGTGACTTGGGATCCATCGACGAAAAGGCCCCGCCTCGCCAGCCGCGGGGAACACGACGAGTTCAAGCGCATGCATCTGGATCTGCTCGCCGGTAGCGACGACCCACCGCTACCGGCCGTGACGGCCTTCCTGCGCCGCTGGAACCCCATGAACTTCACCAACCTGGATTTGCCCCATGCGCTCGAGATGCTGGATACGAATGTCGTCTTTCGAATCGACGGCGAACTCGGATACGTCCACGATGCCGACGCGAGTCGTCGCGTGTGGCAAGACTATCTAGCCTCTCAGGGCCAAGGGGAAGCTCTGTGTCTGGTAACAGGCAAGCGCGCGCCCGTACAACGGTTGCACCCCAAGATAAAGCGGGTCAGGGGCGCCCAGTCCTCGGGCGCCTCCATGGTTTCCTTCAATCTTGAGGCCTTTGAGTCTTTCGGCAAGAAGCAGGGGGACAACGCTCCGGTGTCGGACCGTGCCGCTTTCGCGTATACGACTGCGCTGAACGCCATGCTCGCGCCAGAGAGCAGACGAAGCCTCCGGCTCGGCGATACCACCACCGTGTTCTGGGCGGACGCCAAGGCCGCGGAAACCTCCGCAAAAGCAGCAGAGGACGTCTTCTCTATCCTCGCCGACCCGCCCCCGACCGACGACGAAGAGTCAGCGCACGTCAGAGACAAGATCATGGCAGTATCCCAAGGCAGGCCGTTGGCGGAAGTCGAACCAAACCTGGATGAGGACACCCGGTTCTTTGTCTTGGGGCTCGCTCCGAACGCTGCCCGCCTGTCGGTTCGCTTCTGGCACGAGGACACCATCGGCACGCTGGCACGGAGTATCGTGGAGCATTGGCACGACCTTAGGCTGGAACCCGCCGCTTGGCCATCCGCCCCGCCCATCTGGAGCCTCTTGCGGGAAACCGCCGTGCAACGGAAGGCCGAGAACATCCCTCCGACGCTGGCGGGGGACTTGATGCGCGCCGTTCTCACTGGCACCCGATACCCGCGTTCGCTTTTCGCCGCGGTCGTCGGGCGCATGCGTGCGGACAAGGACATCCACCCACGGCGTGTCGCCATCTGCCATGCCTGCATCGCGCGGGACCGTCGCCTGGGTTTTGAAGACGAGGACGTTTCCATGGGCCTGAATCAAGATGATCGTAACGTAGCTTATCGACTTGGCCGCCTGTTCGCCACGTATGAGAGCGTGCAGCGAGCCGCGCTCGGTAACGTTAGCACGACGATAAAGGACCGCTACTTCGGGGCTGCTTCGGCTACCCCTGCGTCGGTGTTCCCGCTGCTCGAGCGCGGTTCAGCGAATCATTTGGCCGCGCTGCGGAAAGGCGGAAGCCCGGGCCTTGCTCACTGGTTCGACATCGAGATCGACTCGATCATCGCTGGGCTGGAAACCGCGTTCCCGCAGAGCCTGCGTCTTGAAGAGCAGGGCCGTTTCGCCATCGGTTACCACCACCAAAGAGCACATAGAAGGTCTGCGCCGGAACGAACCGGCACGGACGACAGCACCCGAGAGGAGGATCGATCATGAAGGCTATTGAGAACCGCTACGACTTTGTATACCTGTTCGACGTCACCAACGGCAACCCAAACGGGGACCCAGACGCCGGCAACCTTCCTCGGCTCGACCCTGAGACGAACCAGGGTCTGGTTTCAGACGTTTGTTTGAAGCGCAAGGTCCGGAACTTCGTCGCCATGACGAAAGGAGATACCGCCGGTCACGAGATCTTCGTCACGGAGCGCGCCATCCTTGAGCGTCAACAGAAACGTGCTTGGGACGCGATCATGCCCGATGCATCGGACAAGGACCGCGAGAAGCTCCCCAAGGACGAGCAGAAGGTTCGCGAACTCATCCAATGGATGTGCGCGAACTTCTACGACGTGCGCACGTTCGGCGCAGTCATGTCCACCAAAGGAGCGAATTGCGGGCAGGTTCGCGGACCTGTGCAGTTCGCATTCGCACGTTCCGTCGAGCCTATTCTCCCGCTGGAGATATCCATCACCCGGATGGCGGCCACCACTGCGGCCGACGCGGAGTCCAAAGGCGACGTTCGCACCATGGGTCGCAAGCACATCGTGCCTTACGGGCTGTATCGCGGCCACGGGTACGTCTCCGCCAACCTCGCCGGTGGTGGAGGCAAGGGCACCGGGTTCTCCGAAGAGGACATCGAGCTGTTGTGGTCGGCACTCGAGCTGATGTTCGATCACGATCATTCCGCCGCGCGGGGCGAGATGTCCGCGCGCCGGCTGCTATTGTTCAAACACGATAGCGCACTCGGCAACGCACCGGCGCACCGCCTGTTCGAACGCGTAACGATCCGACGTGCGTTCGAAGGCGAAGAGTATGCCCCGGGCGACCGGCTGGCACACAATGTTCCCCCTGCCCGAGCGTTCTCGGACTACGTCGTGCACGTAGACGATGGCGGACTTCCTCCAGGTGTCCAACTCATCGACCGGATCTGAGATGCCAATGGTAAAGTCGGCCGCTGCCTTCGACGAGGCCGACCTGATCCCCTTGTCGGCAGTACAGCACATGCTGTACTGCCCGCGGCAATGCGCTCTGATTCACAACGAACAGCAGTGGGCGGAGAACCAATTCACTGCGGAAGGCCGGATACTGCATGAGCGCGTCGACGCCGGAACGCACGAGCGCCGCAGCGGCGTCACGATCGCTCGTAGCGTTGCCTTGCGCTCGCAACGGCTCGGGCTTTCCGGCATCGTGGATGTCGTGGAGATACATCCCGGAAAAAAGCCCTATCCTGTCGAGTACAAACGAGGCAAGCCCAAGAGCCACCGGGCAGACGAGGTTCAGCTTTGCGCCCAAGCCATGTGTCTGGAGGAGATGCTCGATGTCCCCGTGCCAGAGGGCGCCCTGTTCTACGGAAAGAGCAGACGTCGAAAGGTAGTGCTTTTCGACGCCGACTTGCGCGAGCTCACACGACGAGTGGCCGGCGAGGCGCGCACCATGTTGAGCAGCGGAAAAACGCCCCTCCCTGCGTACGAGCCACGAAAGTGCAATGCGTGCTCTCTGCGAACGGTTTGCCAACCCCGCATGCCGAGGTATGCGGATAGTGTCAGCGAATGGCTGGCACGCGCTGTACTGGATTGACAGGCCGTGCGACGCTATCTGAACACGCTTTACGTAACGACGCCTGAAGCCTGGTTACACAAGGACGGCGAAAACGTTGTGGTCAAGATTGATGGCGCGGAGCGAGCCCGCATGCCCCTGCATCTCCTCGGTGGCATCGTCAGCTTCGGCTCAACCGGAATCACCCCGGCGCTGATGGGCCACTGTGCCGAAAGCGGGGTGTGCGTCAGCTTGATGGGTCGGAGCGGTCGCTTCCTGGCCAGAGTCGAGGGACCGGTGTCCGGTAACGTCTTGCTGCGCCGGAGTCAGTACCGAGCGGCAGACGATGCCGAGCAGACCGCAGCGCTCGCAAGCCACATCGTGGCCGGCAAGGTGGTAAACCAACGCACCGTGGTCCGCCGTGCGCTGCGCGACCACAGCGCTAACAACAACGCGGATTGGTCCGCACGGCTCGGAGCCTGCGAACGCCGCTTGGGCAACGCGGCGCGACGCAGCGCGCGGTCACGGGATGCCAACGCGACCCGCGGCATCGAAGGCGAGGCCGCACGTGCCTACTACTCAGTCTTCGGCCACCTCGTACGCAGAGACGAACCCTGTTTCGCTTTCTCCGGCCGCTCTCGCAGACCCCCGCTGGACCCCTTGAACGCTCTGTTGTCGTTCGTGTATACGTTGCTCGTCCACGACTGTCGCTCCGCCCTGGAGTCGGTGGGACTCGACCCGGCCGTTGGATTCCTGCACCGCGAGCGCCCAGGGCGCCCGAGTCTTGCTCTCGACCTCATGGAGGAGTTGCGTCCCGTACTCGCGGATCGTCTGGTGCTCTCTCTGGTGAACCGCCGACAACTAGGGCCGCGTGACTTCGAGACCGCAGTGAGCGGTGCCGTCACACTTCGCGAGGATGGCAGGAAGACCGTGTTGATCGCGTACCAGGATCGCAAGAAGGACGAGATCATACATCCGTTTCTTCAGGAGAAAACCACGATGGGTTTGGTTCCGTTCGTGCAGGCCAATCTGATGGCCCGACACCTGCGCCGTGACATCGACGCATACCCCCCGTTTCTTTGGCGATAACTCGGCTGATGCTGATGTTGATCACATACGACGTGGCCACGGCCGACGCGGCAGGCCGACGGCGGCTGCGGAGAGTCGCACGCCTCTGCAAGGACCTCGGTCAAAGGGTGCAGTACTCGGTCTTCGAATGCGAAGTCGATCCGGCTCGCTGGGCGATGCTGCGAGCACGACTCATCGACGAGATCGACACCGAAACGGACAGTCTCAGGTTCTATCGGCTCGGCGCGAATTGGCGGCCTCGTGTCGAACACGTCGGGGCAAAACCGTCCTATGACCCAGACGGTGCCATGGTCGTTTGACGTTGCGCGAACCCCAAGCGACCACGGGTTTGCGGGGAGGTTCGCAAATTTGTAAGCCCCCTGTTTCCGGGGAGAAAGTGACGCTGGTCCGTCGATGTCGCATCGGCAGCATCCCCGCACCGGGCGGTTCGCGCAAGCTCGCGGATTTGACGTTCTTTAACAACGAGCTACGATCCCACGGTCGCCCCCTTCACGGGGGCGCGGATTGAAACAGCCCATCGCGCCGCAATACCTCACACCGCCCAGGTCGCCCCCTTCACGGGGGCGCGGATTGAAACCCGTCCGCATGGTAACGACGCGCTCGGTCCAGTTGTCGCCCCCTTCACGGGGGCGCGGATTGAAACGCGATCGCAGAAGGCACCCCAAGCCTTGATCGCGGTCGCCCCCTTCACGGGGGCGCGGATTGAAACTGGTGGAACCCCTGTAGCGCCGCCCGCTGCGTTGCGTCGCCCCCTTCACGGGGGCGCGGATTGAAACCGCACTGTTCAAACAGTCCCGCGTCGTGCGTAGGGTCGCCCCCTTCACGGGGGCGCGGATTGAAACGCCATAGAGCCGCAAATCGGGGCCGTCCTGGAAGTCGCCCCCTTCACGGGGGCGCGGATTGAAACCGGGTCTTGGCGTCCATATCGAGGATGCCCGGCGGTCGCCCCCTTCACGGGGGCGCGGATTGAAACTCGCGCGGGGCCGCCCCGAGCGCGAGGCGCGTCTTGTCGCCCCCTTCACGGGGGCGCGGATTGAAACTCGAGAAAGCTCCAATTCCGCATGGGCTTCGACTGGTCGCCCCCTTCACGGGGGCGCGGATTGAAACCATTGGTGGCTGCCGGCGACGAGGTCGGCGAGGTGTCGCCCCCTTCACGGGGGCGCGGATTGAAACGCGTGTGGCCGTGGGGAGGATGGCGATGGCGTCCTGTCGCCCCCTTCACGGGGGCGCGGATTGAAACCGTCGCGCCGCCGTAGCGGTGCAAATAGACGGTGTCGCCCCCTTCACGGGGGCGCGGATTGAAACGTTCGCGGACTCGGCGCTCGGTGGGGCGGGCACGGGTCGCCCCCTTCACGGGGGCGCGGATTGAAACGCCAGGTCGGAGAACTCGAGCTTGCCGGTGCGCACGTCGCCCCCTTCACGGGGGCGCGGATTGAAACGGCTCCACGCCGATCGAGTGCGCGACGATCTCCTGTCGCCCCCTTCACGGGGGCGCGGATTGAAACTTGGCGGTGCATCGGCACGCGTTGATGGATGTGGGTCGCCCCCTTCACGGGGGCGCGGATTGAAACCGCGTTGTGATGCGGATGGCGGCGCACTCGACGAGTCGCCCCCTTCACGGGGGCGCGGATTGAAACCGGTTCGCGTCGGTGTGGGCGGAGGAGGTTGCGCGTCGCCCCCTTCACGGGGGCGCGGATTGAAACGAGGTTGTGATCGTGCCTGTCTATCGGGAGCGGAGTCGCCCCCTTCACGGGGGCGCGGATTGAAACGTCAGATCCGCGAGACTTTGGCCGTCGCGCCGCGCGTCGCCCCCTTCACGGGGGCGCGGATTGAAACTGATGACGGATGCGCGGCTGACGGATGCGCGGCGGGTCGCCCCCTTCACGGGGGCGCGGATTGAAACTGGATGTGGATACCGGGGAGGTAGACGATGGCGCTGGTCGCCCCCTTCACGGGGGCGCGGATTGAAACTCGGGGCGGTGGGTACTGGAGAGTTCTCTCGACGTGTCGCCCCCTTCACGGGGGCGCGGATTGAAACTTGACTGATAGCGCATATCTCGATGGACGGGGTTGTCGCCCCCTTCACGGGGGCGCGGATTGAAACTGGGGACGGGCGAGGGGAGTGAAGGAGCGGGGGCGTCGCCCCCTTCACGGGGGCGCGGATTGAAACATCCGGAATGGTTGGTGGCTTCGTTGGGGGTGTTGTCGCCCCCTTCACGGGGGCGCGGATTGAAACCTGTCCGGGTCGGTGGCGGCTGCTCGGGTGTGGAGGTCGCCCCCTTCACGGGGGCGCGGATTGAAACTTTTTTGGGAGGAGGTTGGTATGCGGTTGGTGTTGGTCGCCCCCTTCACGGGGGCGCGGATTGAAACCGTGCCCAGGGGGATGAGGGCTTGGTCGGCGCACGAGTCGCCCCCTTCACGGGGGCGCGGATTGAAACTGGTACGGCTCGCCGGTCGCGAGGTGGATGCCCAGTCGCCCCCTTCACGGGGGCGCGGATTGAAACGGGGCTGTTGGTGTATTTGGCGAAGCACGGGTCTGTCGCCCCCTTCACGGGGGCGCGGATTGAAACGTGACGTGTACGGTTGGGGCTGCGGTGCCCGCGGGCGGTCGCCCCCTTCACGGGGGCGCGGATTGAAACGCCAGCAACCGCGCCAACGCCGACGACACCAACAGGTCGCCCCCTTCACGGGGGCGCGGATTGAAACCCGGCCAGATACCCGCGGCCGACCACCACCTGATGTCGCCCCCTTCACGGGGGCGCGGATTGAAACAGGACGGCCCCGGTCGCCGCGCGAAGGGGCCGCTCGTCGCCCCCTTCACGGGGGCGCGGATTGAAACAACGTGGACGGCACGCGCAACGCCGCGGGCGATGTCGCCCCCTTCACGGGGGCGCGGATTGAAACAATCCCGAAGCGGTGGGTTCGATCCCCACCCTGGTCGCCCCCTTCACGGGGGCGCGGATTGAAACCGGGGCACCTCCCCCCTTTGTCGTTGATTCCCTGTCGCCCCCTTCACGGGGGCGCGGATTGAAACAGGACGGCCCCGGTCGCCGCGCGAAGGGGCCGCTCGTCGCCCCCTTCACGGGGGCGCGGATTGAAACAACGTGGACGGCACGCGCAACGCCGCGGGCGATGTCGCCCCCTTCACGGGGGCGCGGATTGAAACCCTGCCGTGGCGGGCACCGTGGACGGCATCACGGGTCGCCCCCTTCACGGGGGCGCGGATTGAAACCCCAGCACCACCGTAATCAGCATCTGTCGTTCCCCTGCCCCACCTACGGCGCGGTATGCTGAATGGAGCTTCCGCGAAAGCGGCCAACCAGACAAGGAGCGTTCATGCCCACCGATCCCGCGACCCGTCACCGCAACGACATGTACGGCGAACTCGAGGTCGACCCCGCCAAGGCGCCGGAGGCCGTGCCGGCCGCCACGGTCGTGTTGCTGCGCGAGGCGCCGGACGTCGAAGTGCTGATGCTGCGCAAGAACTCGCGGATCGCGTTCGGCGGCATGTGGGTGTTTCCGGGCGGGCGCATCGATGCGGAAGATGCCGCCGACAACGGCGATCCCGAAGGTACCGCGCGCAACGCGGCGGCCCGCGAGACGCGAGAAGAAGCCGGTATCGCGGCCGCACCGGACGACTTCGTGTGGTTCGCGCACTGGACGCCGCCGCCGAGCACGGCCAAGCGCTTCGCGACCTGGTTCTTCGCGGCGCGGGCGGGAGAACATGCGGTCAGCATCGACGGCGGGGAAATCCAGGAACACCAGTGGATCTCGCCCGGCGCCGCCCTCGAGCGGCACGCGGCCGGGGAGATCGACCTCGTCCCGCCGACCTGGGTGACGCTCTACCACCTGTCGCGGTACGCCACGGTCGACGGCATCCTCGAACGCTTCCGTTCCGCCGAGGCGACGGTCTACGAGACCCACCTCGGCAAGCGCGCGGACGGGGTGCGGGTGGCGATGTGGTCCGGAGACGCCGGATACGATACGGGGGACGCCGATACCGGGGGGGAACGCCACCGCCTGGTGATGGCGGAAGGCGGGTTCGTGTTCGAGAACACGGTCATGGATTACTGAGCAAGCGATGGAAACGGGACTCGACGGCCGGCGCGGCCTGGTCATCGGCGGCAGCCGCGGCATCGGCAAGGCGATCGCCCTCGAACTCGCGCGGGAGGGCGTGGAGCTCGTGCTGGTGGCCCGCACGCCCGGCCCGCTGACCGACGCCGCCGCGGAGATCGCGGAGGCCACCGGGCGCAAGGTCCTGGCGATGCCGTGCGACGTGACGGATCGCCCGCGGGTCGAGGCCACCGTCGACGACGCCGCGCGCGCACTCGGCGGCCTGCACATCCTCGTCAACAGCGGCTCCTACCCCGGCGGCTCGCCCACGGCGACCGGCCCCATCGAGACCATCGTGGACGAGGATTTCCTCGAAGACTTCAACGTCAAGTACCTCGGCGCGCTGCGGTGCGCGCGGGCGGCCATCCCGCATCTCAAGGCGTCCGGCTGGGGCCGCATCGTCAACATCAGCGGCCTGAACGCGCGCATCGCCGGCAACCTGAGCGGCGGCGCGCGCAACGCGTCGCTGGTGCACTTCACGCGCACGCTCGCCATGCAGCTCGGGCGCGACGGCGTGACCGTGAACTGCATCCATCCCGGCCTCACGCGCACCGAGGGCGTCATGGAGATGCTGGCGGCCCGGGCCGCGAAACGCGGCATCACGCCGGAGGAACTCGAGGCTGCGGACTACGCCGAGGGCCGCGGGAACAGCATCGGCCGCATGGTGGATGCCCGGGAGATCGCCCACCTCGCCGTCTTCCTCTGCTCCGACAGGTCCTGGGCGATCAACGGCGAGACCATCGCCGCCGACGGCGGCGGCAGCCGTTCCGTGTACTACTGAGCAGAGCCATCCGCCGGAAAGCCAGGAGAACACCATGGTCAAGGTCAACGACGACGACGGCGTACGCACCATCGCCCTCAACCGCCCCGAGGCGCTGAACGCCTTCAACGGACAGCAGTACGACGACCTCACCGACGCGTTGCTCGCGGCGCGGGACGATTCCGCATGCCGGGTCATCGTCCTCACCGGAACCGGACGCGCCTTCAGCGCCGGTGCGGACCTTTCGGAGATGGCTGCCGGCGGTCCGGCTCCGCGGCATGGGTTCGCGGGAATGGTGGAGGTAGTGCTGGACTTCCCGAAGCCATTCGTCGTGGCGATCAACGGGCTCGGGGTGGGCGTCGGCGCAACGATCGTCGGGCTCGCGGACTTCGCCTTCATGGCAGAGAACGCCCGCCTGCGGTGTCCCTTCTCCGAGCTCGGGCTGGTCGCCGAGGCCGCCAGCACGCAGACGTTCCCAGCCTTGATGGGACGTCAGCAGGCGATGTGGTTCCTGATGGCCGCCGAGTGGATGGACGCCGCCGCGTGCAAGGCCGCCGGGCTGGTCCTCGAGGTCTTTCCGGACGCAGGGTTCGCCGCCGCCGTCCAGGCGAGGGCGGCGCACCTGGCGGCGCTCCCCACCGATTCGCTGAGCCACATGAAGCGTCTCATCGCGGAGCCGGCGCGCGACCGCCTCCGAAAGGCCGCGGCCGCCGAGAACGCCTCGCTCGCGGAGCTGGTCGGCGGGCCGGCCAACCGCGAGGCGCTCGCCGCGTTCCGGGAGAAACGCAGGCCTGACTTCTCGAAGCTGTAGGAGCACACCATGGAAGTTACGCCCATCCCCGACAAGGTGTTCGGCGCGACCGTCACCGAGGTCTCCCTCGGCAGGCTCACCGATGCCGACTTCGAGAGCGTCCACGCGGCCTTCCTGGACTACGGGTTCCTGCTCTTCCCCGGGCAGTTCCTTTCGGACGAAGAGAACGTGGCCTTCGGCCGGCGGTTCGGCGAGCTCGAATTCGCCGCCGTCCCCATGTCCAACCAGGAACTCCGCGAAGACGGCAGCCTGGGGAAGGTCTACGCCATCGACACCCAGCGCATGCGTACCAACGTCGGCAACGAGGCCTGGCACACCGATTCGACGTACAAGCCCATCAGCAGCAAGTGCGCCATGCTGTCGGCCGTCGTCGTCCCCGAAGCGGACGGCGAGACCGAACTCGCGGATCTCCGGGCGGGCTACGCGGCCCTCGACCAGACCACGAAGGACGGCATCGTGGGGCTCGCCGCGTACCACTCCACGCAGTATTCCCAGGCCAACGACGTAGGGGACTTCCCACCCCAGGACAGCGGCATCTATCACGGCGAGGCGTACCTGCGGCCGCTGGTCAAGGTGCACCCGGAGACCGGCGTCCCGAACCTCTTCGTCGGGCGGCACGCCTTCGGCATCCCCGGGCTCGAACGCGCCGAGAGCAAGCGGCTCATCCGTTCCCTGGTGGACTTCGTGGTCTCGGATCCGGCACGCGTGTACACGCACCGGTGGCGCCCAGGGGACACGCTGCTCTGGGACAACCGCGCCATCGCGCACCGGGCCAGGCCCTACGAATACGGGGAGCCGCGGGTACTCATCGGCACGCGCGTCGCCGGCGAGCCCGAGAGTGAACTGGCGTACTACCCGACGGATCCCGCGGCAGAGGCCGGCCGGCAGGCGCTCAAGGCGGAGCTCGAGCTGCTGCGCCAGGAGACCGGGGACCGGCGCTACGGGGGAACGACCGCCACGGATCGCCTGTTGTAGCACTGCGGCTCTCGAGTCTTGTGCAATATGCAACTAGTTATTTCATATTGCGCAACCGCCTTGTACACTCGATTCCATGATCGAGCGCGAGATCACCGGCTGTCTGGTCGACCTGTTCCGCCAGTACCCCGTCGTCACGGTGACCGGACCACGACAGTCGGGCAAGACGACGCTCTGTCGCGAGACGTTCCCACACCTCGCCTACGCCAATCTGGAAGCGCCCGACCAGCGACAGTTCGCGGCGTCCGACCCGCGCGGCTTCCTGGCCCGCCTCGAAGGTGGGGCCATCATCGACGAGGTGCAGCGGGTCCCCGACCTCCTGTCCTACCTCCAAGTCCACGCCGACGGGGAGGCGCGCAACGGCCTGTTCGTACTGACCGGCAGCGAGAACTTCCAGCTTTCCGAGGCCATCAGCCAGTCGCTGGCGGGGCGCACGGGTCTCCTCCGGCTTCTGCCCTTCACGCTGGCGGAACGCGAGCGATCTGCTGCCCCGGCGACATTGGACGAGATCCTCTACTCGGGCTTCTACCCGAGGGTGTACGACCAGGGCATCGAGCCGCGGCAAGCCCTCGGCGATTACTTCGCGACTTACGTCGAGCGGGACGTGCGGCGTCTCGGCGGTATCCGCGATCTGTCGACCTTCGAACGCTTCGTGCGCCTGTGCGCCGGCAGGGTCGGGCGACTGACGGACCTGGTGGCGCTGGGCAGGGACGCGGGCGTCTCGCACACGACGGCAAGGAACTGGCTCGGCGTGCTGGAGGCGAGCTTCATCGCGTTCCGCCTTCCCCCGTTCCATCGCAACGTGCGCAAACGGCTCGTGAAATCGCCCAAGCTGTACTTCTACGACATCGGGCTGGCCGCGCACCTCATCGGCATCGAGGGAGCCGACCAGGTCAACACGCATCCGCTGCGCGGATCCCTGTTCGAGAACATGATCGTGGTCGAGGCGTTGAAACATCGCCTGAATCGTGGACTGCCGGACAACCTGTCCTTCTTCCGCGACAGCCGCGGGTTGGAGTGCGACCTGTTGTTCGAGACGGCCGGCGGCCTGACGGCGCTCGAGATCAAGGCCGGCGCGACCGTCGCGTCGGATGCCTTCGCTACGCTCGACGCCGTCGCGCGCACGATTCCGGACATCGCGGTGAAGGCGGTCGTGTACGGAGGGGCGGTTCGCCAGTCACGCAGCCAAGCGGAGGTCGTGCCGTTCGAAGAGTTGAGCGACGCTCTCGAACGCCTCGAGGTCGTACGCGAGACAGCGGCCTTCGCGCGAGCCCGAGCCGTTCCAGCGCCCTCCGAGACGGATATCGACTTTCTGGACACGGCGTACGGAAAGCACATTCGACCAACGATCGAAGCACTTCGAGGCGCTCTGGCGGACTTGGCGGCGCTGTTTCAGCATCGCCGGGAGGTCTCGTACGTCGCCTTCCGCGGCTCCGAAACCAACTCGAGCGGTCTCCTGACGGCCGGCCAATGGGAAGAAACGAAGCGCGACCTCATCGTCGGGCCCGGGTTCGAGTTCTCGGACGAACGGCTGCTCAGAGTCACGCACACGTTTCGATGGAGTGGCTATCGCCACGGTCCAGCCGACTTCGATCTCGTGGTCTCCTGCACGTGGACCTTTGACGACGACGGCATGTCAAGAACGCTCGCCATCGATGACGAGCCCCTGGACGGCCTCCACTCCGACCGATTCGCCCACCCCGAACTCGCGACGCGGAGCCCGCGACTCGACCGGACCTGCGCGGTCGTGCTCAGGGAGATCAGGAGCGAGATCGAACGCCGGACCGACGGCGCCCGGTAGCCGTCCGATCGCGCGTCAACGCTGCGGTTCGATCACGTACTTCTCGCCCGTCGACATCCGCCCGTACGCGGCGATGGCCTCCGGCGTCACCGCTTCCTCGAGGGACACGCGCTTGCCGTAGTCGCTCGCGAACGTGGTCTTGATCTCGTCCGCGACGCGCTGCCGCATGCGCTCCGACTCTTCCGCACCCACGCGCCGGAGGTAGATCGGCAGCAGCCAGCCGCCCATGCCCCAGGCCAGGCCGAAGCCGCGGTCGAACACCGTCGGGCCGCGCTGCAGGCCGCCGTAGATGTAGACCTGCTTGTGCACCGCGGTGCCGTACGCCGTCGCGGCGCCGCCGAGCCGGGATTGCGCCGCTTCCATGCCGGCCAGTATGCGTCCCCCGAGGCCTCCTCCGCCGGTGGCGTCGAACGCCAGCGTCGCGCCGGTGTCCGCGAGCGCCTCGACCAGGTCGGCCTCGAAGGAGTCGAGGCTCGAGTTCACGACGTGTCGCGCGCCGATGCCGCGCAGCAGCGCCACGTGCTCCTCGCGGCGCACGATGTTGACCAGGCCGATGCCCTCGGCGGTGCAGACCTTCTGCAGCATCTGGCCGAGGTTCGACGCGGCCGCCGTGTGCACGAGGGCCGTGTGGCCCTCGAGCCGCATCGTGCCCACCATGCCGAGCACCGTGAGCGGGTTCACGAAGCAGGACGCGGCCTCCGCCGGCGTGGTGCCCTCGTGCAGCACCAGGCACTCGCTCGCCCGGCTGCGCTTGAACTGGGAGTACATCGCCCCGCGCCAGGTGGCCACGGTCTTGCCGAGCAACGCCTGCGCCGCTTCGCTCTCGCCGGCGGCGACCACCACCCCGGCCCCTTCGTTGCCGCAGGGGGTGGGGCGGTTCAGGCGCGCGGCGAGCATGGCCGACGCTTCGGGCGGTAGCTTGAGCCGCACGCCGCCATCCGCGAGCGCCTGCGCCGCCGATGCGTCGGCGCCGGCCAGGAGCAAGCCCAGGTCAGACGGGTTGATCGGCGCCGCCTCCACGCGAATGACGACATCGTCCGCGTCCGGCTCGGGCCGCGGCACGTCCACGACGGCGAGTTCCATGTGACCGTCCGGGCGGACGGTCGATTGCATCTGCAGCATTGCGACGGTTCCTACAGTACTTCTTCGGCCATCAGGCGTAGCGTATCGCGGTCTCCCGAACCGACCATCAACATGGTGACGGGGCTGTCATGCCAGGCCCGCAGGCGCTCGCGGATGCGTTCGCGGGGACCGAGCAGGGAGATCTCGTCGCAGAGCTCGTCCGGCACGGCGGCGATAGCCTCGTCCCGGCGCCCGGAGAGAAACAGTTCCTGGATGCGGTCGGCCGCCTCTCCGAAGCCCATGCGCGTCACGTGATCCTTGTGGACGTTGAAGGTCTTGGCGCCCATGCCGCCCACGTAGAACCCCACGTTCTGCTTGACCTGGTTGATGGCGGCCTGCACGTCGTCGGTGACGATCACCGTGGTGCTCGCCGCGATCTCGAACGCGCTGTTGCGGATCGCCAGGGCGTCCTTGTACTGCTCCCGCATCCGGTACGGCGACAGGAACATCGGGATCCAGCCGTCGCAGATCTCCGCGCCCATGGCCACGTTCTTCGGACCCTCGGCGCCAAGGTACACAGGGATGTGCTCCCGAACCGGGTGCAGGATCAGCTTCAGCGGCTTGCCGAGACCCGTTCCGCCCTCGAGCGGCAACTGGTAGTGGTCGCCGTCGAATGCCACCGGTCCGTCCCGCGACACGACCTTCCGGAAGATGGACACCCATTCGCGCGTGCGCGCCAGGGGTTTGGGGTACGGCTGCCCGTACCACCCCTCCACCACCTGTGGACCCGAGACGCCGATGCCGAGGATCAACCGGCCGTTCGACAGGTAGTCGAGCGCGACCGCGTGCATCGCGGCGCTCGCCGGGGTACGGGCCGAGATCTGCATGATGGACGTGCCGAGATTGATGCGCTCGGTGTGCGCCCCGATCCAGGTCAGCGGCGTGAAGCAGTCCGCCCCGTAGATCTCCGGCGCCCAGATGGTGTCATAGCCGAGCGCCTCGGCCTCCCGCGCGAGTTCGACGAGCCGGGCGCCGCCCGGCGGCCCGAACGGACCGATGCCCAATCCCAGTTTCATGAAGTCGTCCCCTGGCGAAAAACCGGCAAGTGTACGCGAGTGCAACCGTCAGGCGCCCGCCCGCAGCCGCGGCTCGACGATCCCGAGTTCGACGGACGTCTCCACCACGTCCCGGATCGTCTCCTCGACGGACCGGATCGTGGCGCCGAGGACCGCCTTGGCCTTCTTGCAGTCGTTGACCCCGCTGGTCTCCACCCGCACCGGCTCGCCACTGCCGGTCACCGTCGCGGGAGCGCCCAATTCGAAGCGTGGGAACTGGGTCTGGATGACGTCGAGCACCTCGGTCCCGAGGCGCACGGCGGAGCGGCCGCCGCTGCCGTGCATGATGTAGCGCGGACCGCCATGACCCGCGCGGTGGTCCACGGTCGACTCCGCGGCGAGGCGCTGCGCCTTGACGAGGTCCCGGACGTCGATGATGTCGTAGTACGTGTCGTACCTGGACGGCCAGTTGGGTTCCATGCCCCCGGCCAGCCGCCCGATCTGCTCGATCCACTGGCCGACCTGGGCCCGGAAGAGGACCGGCCCGCAGATCATCGCCGGGTTCATGGTGATGGCGTCCCAGCGCCCGCCGCTCGCGTCCGCCGCGGCGTTGATGAACCGCTCCGTGTCCACCTTGCTGCGCGTGTAGGAGTTGCGCGGATGGTTCCAGGCCGCGTCGTCCGCTCCGTCCGAGGCCCAGTCCGTCTCCGTCCATTCGTAGCCGTCCGGGGCCGGCGCCTCGCGCGGGCGCACCGCCGCCATGGAACTCGTGTAGAGCAGCCGCCGGACCGTGCCGCTCGCATTGACCGCGTCGATCACGTTGCGCGTGCCGACGAGGCCGCCGTCGTAGACGTCCCGCGCCACATCGCCGCTGCCGAGGGGCTGCGACTTCCCGTCCGCCGAGTTGCCGAGCACGGCGGCTGTATGAAAGACGCCGACACAGCCCGTGAACGCCGCGTCATAGGAACCTGGCACGAACAGGTCGCAGCCGTCGACAATCTCGACGTTCGGCAGGCGTTCGAGGTAGGCGACGGCGTCCTGGCCCCGCCACGACGCCGCGTCCCGGATGCAGGCGCGGACGCGGTAACCGTGAATGGCGAGTTCGCGCACCATGTGGGCGCCGGTGAAGCCGGAGCAGCCGGTGACGGCGACGGAGCCTTCCGCGGGGGAGATTGCTGTCATCGGGGTCTCGGGATCCTGGCCGCGCCGCGGAACGGCGCATGGTAGCCCGCCCGGAGCCGTCGCTGTAAGGGCCGCCTCATGAAGCCCGATCCACGCGCCCTTACCCCTCTACCGAACATCGCCCATTTCAAATCGGGCCCGCAGTGTGTCGATCGGGCCGTGCCACGAGGGCAGCCGCGACAACGTCGTGGCGCGCAGACCGCGCGCAGACCCGCGGGATTCGAAAGGGGCGATGTTCGTTACGGAGGGATGCCCATCGCCCAGGCCCGCCTTCCCCGATTGAATTGGGCGATGTTCTGTTGGCGAGGGGTCCTTTCCCGAGGCCGGCGCCGCGACCGACGCCCGCGCGTCCGTCCCCTACCCGCCCATCGTGTTCGGCAGCCACAGGACGATGCCGGGCACCGCGAGCAGGACCGCGACGGTCAGCACGTCCGCCACGAAGAACGGTCCGATCCCGCGGAAAACGTCCTGCAGGGGGATCTCGAGGGAGCGGCCGGACGGGTCCCGCAGTTCCCGGGCGACGCCGGCGACCACGAAGCAGTTGAGCCCGATGGGCGGGGTGATGAGGCAGATCTCGGCCATCTTGACGACCACGATGCCGAACCAGATGGGGTCGTAGCCGAGCGCCACGACCGCCGGGAACACGACCGGGAGCGTCAGCACGAGCATGCCGATCGCGTCCATGAACATGCCGAGCACGGCATAGGCCAGGAGGATGCAGATGACGATGACGACCGGCGGCATGTCCAGGGTGACCACCCAGTCGGCGAACACTTCCGGCAGTCCGGCGAAGCCGAGGAACCGCACGAACAGGAAGACACCCCAGACCAGCGTGAAGATCATCACCGTGAGCTTCGCGGTCTCCATCAGCGCTTCCCGGAGCCGCCCCCCGGCCTGCCGCAGCGACCGCTGCCGCCAGGCCCGGGCGATGTACAGGCAGAACACCACCATCGCCCCGAGCGCGCCCGCCTCCGTGGGGGTTGCCGCGCCGGTGTAGAGGGCCCCGAAGACGATGCCCACCACCAGGAAGATCGGCAGGGCGCCCGGGACGCTGGCGAAGCGCTGCCGCCAGGTGAATCCCGTGACCGGGCGCCCGAGTTCCGGCCGCCACGCGCACATGCCGACGATCAGCGCGGTGTAGATGAGGACGGACACGACGCCCGGGACCAGGCCCGCCAGCAGCAGCTTGCCCACGGACTCCTCGACGATGATGGCGTAGATCACGAGGATGGCCGACGGCGGGATGAGGGACGCCAGCGTGCCGCCGGCCGCGATCACGCCCGCGGTCAGCCGCTTGCCGTAACCGCTCTTCAGCATGTCCGGGACGGCGACGCGCGAGAACACCGCGGCCGTGGCCGTCGAGGCGCCGGACACCGCGGCGAAGCCCGCGCTCGCGAACACCGTCGCCACCGCCAGGCCGCCGGGCACCCATCCGACCCAACGCCGCGCCGCCTCGAACAGCCGTGTCGTCAGCCCGGCGTGGAACGCGAGGAAACCGATCAGGATGAAGAGCGGCAGGACGGAGAGCGGATAGGTCACCGTCTTCGAGTGCGGGATCGTCCCGGCGATCGCCCCCGCGACGCTCCATCCCTTGAGTTCCAGCAGCCCGAGGAAGCCGGTCAGCGCCGCGGCCACGTAGACCCGCACGCCGAGCGCCACCAGCAGGACGAGCAGGCCGACCCCGAGGATGCCGATCCAGAAGTCGTCGAGACCGGTCACCGGGGCCCCCGGTCCGCGTCGTCCCCTTCGGAGAGCAGGATCTCGTGCTCCGCGCGCTCGGCCGCGTCCCGGATCGACGGCACGGCCACCGGCTCGAGCTCCGGCGCCGCCGCCAGCCGCAGGTAACCGCCGAACTGCACGGTGAGCCGCAGCAGGAGGACCGAGAGCGCCACGGGCACCACGAGCTTTGCGGGCCACGTGACGAGCTCGATGTCGATGGTGCTGTCCCCGAACTCGAACGCGCGTTCGAAGTGAGCCCAGGAATACGGGATCAGCACGGCGACGATGAACGCGGCGAGCCCCGTGCCGAGGGCCTCCACCAGCCACTTCGCGCGGCCGGCGAGTTTCCCGACCAGCATCTCCATCCGCACGTGGCCGCCGACGCGCTGCACGAAGGCAATGGACAGCACGGCGAACCCGACCATCGCGACTTCGACGACGTCGATGTACCCGAAGATCGGCGCGTTGAAGACGGTCCGCAGGACGATCTGCACCACGCCCAGAAGCATCAGGGCGAAGATCAGGACGCCGGCGAGGAGGTTGAGGCCGTTCTCCACGCCACCCAGCGATCGGTCGGCGTGGTCGAGCAGCCGCCCGAAGCGATCCGTCATGGGCCCTCTATTGCGAGGGGCTAGCCCCTCGCGCTCCCCGGCTGAGGGCTCATTCGTAGGACTGCCCCACAGCCGCGAACACCGCCCGCACCAGGCCGCGCGCGTCGAAGCGGTCGGCGTTGTCCTCGATCCACGCCTCGATCACGGGCCGGCCCGCGCGGGCGCGGAACTCGGCGAGCTGCGCGTCCGTGTAGCGGATCTCCTCGAGGCGCTCGCGCAGCATGGGCAGGTTCTGCGCGTCGACGTCGCGGTACGCCTGGAACTGCGCGGCGATGACCTCTTCCTTCAGGTCGTCGAGGAGCGCCCGGTACTGCGGCGGCAGCGCCCGGTACGCCGTGATGGAGAAGGCGAGCGGACAGTCGGAAGTCCCCGGCGCCAGGTTGCCCGTGAACCAGTCGGCCACCTCGTGAATGCGGTACGACACGTGCCCGTACGTGAACGGGAAGGACGCGGCGTCCATGGTCCCCTGCTGTACGCCCGTGTAGACCTCCGTCGCCGTGGAGCTCGCCGGCGTCGCGCCGAGGAGCTTCATGGCCTGCCCGAGTCCGCCGCCGGCCCGGACGGTCAGTCCCTTCCAGCCGGACAGTTCCCGGGGCGGCGCCCCGCGGCCAAGCAGTTCGTACTGGGGCAGGAAGGAGGACGTGTAGACCATCGCGTTCCACCGCGCGAGTTCCTTCACGACCGCCGGGTGCGCATACACCGCCTCCCGGACGCGGCGGTCCTGGTCCGCGTCGTTCATGGGCAGGAACGGCATCGTGAGCACCATCAGCGCCGGGTTCTTCCGCGGATGGTAGAAGTTGCAGACCATGGCGGCCTGGAAGGCGTCGATGGCAAGCCCGTCGAGGTTCTCGCGGGCCTTGGAGAGCGCTTCCCCGTACGCCAGCGACATGCGCCAGCGGCCTCCCGTGCGCGCCTCGACGCGCGCCGCGAGTTCGTCGGCGACGGCCGTTCCCGCGCGCTCCTTGCCCCACAGGGACACGTCCCACTCGAGTTCGGGTCCCTCGACCAGCCCGTCGGCCGCGGCCGGCGGGCCGGCGCCAGTCAACAGTGCGAGCGCGAGCAGAACGCTCCGGACCGTGCCGTATCGCCCCATGGCTGGCCTGACGCCTGCCGAGTCAGCCGCCGACCGCGCGGATCGCATCCGCCGCGCCCGCGCACTCCGCCTCGGCCGACGGCCCCAGGTGATGCCGCACGAGGAAGTGGAACACGCGGTCCGCCTGGGCATCGGTCGCGAGGTCCGATTTCGCATAGCGGGCCGCGTCCGCCGAGATCGGCCGCGCCGCGCGAGCCTTCACGTGCGCTTCCGCGACCCGTTCCATCGTCACGAACCAGGCCACGGCTTCCCGCACGGACGCGCCGACCGTCAGCAACCCGTGGTTCCGCATGACGGCGGCGCGGTTTCGCCCGAGCGCCGCCGCGATGCGGACTCCGCAGTCGAGGCCCTGGACCTGCACTTCCTCGTCGTCGAACAGCGCGTGGTCCTCGAAGAAGACGCACGCCTCCTGCGTGATCGGCTCCAGGAGCCGGGCCTCCGCGGAGAACGGCGTGCCGAAGGACGTGTGCGTGTGGGCGACGCTGACGAGTTCCGGGCGTGCGGCCAGGATGGGCCAGTGGATGAAGAACGCCGGACGGTTCGCGCCGCCGCCGCCTTCCACGATCTTCCCGTCGGGCCCGAGGAGCACGAGATCATCGACGCGCGCGTCCCGGAACGCGACATCGCCGCGCAGCAGCCAGAAGCAGTCGGTCCGCTCCGGGTCGCGGGCACTGATGTGCCCGTCGCCCAGGTCGCCCCAGCCGAGCGCGCCGAAGATGCGATAACCCAGCGCCACCTCGCGTTTGCGCGCGGCGCGCAGCTCTTCGTTGGTGACCGCCGTCATGTCGTCCCCCGCCGGTTCGCCTTCGGGTCGAGGCCGGCCAGCATAGTGAGGAACGGCCCCCGCTACCACCGCGACGCCCGTCACGCTCCCGTCACGCCGCGCGGTCGCCGCCGTTCAGAAAGCCCTCGATCGCCGCCCAGATCGGCGGGACCGTCATCGGCGCGTTGTGGTCGCCCAGGAACTCCACCACCTGGGGCTCGGATACGAGCAGGCGCACGAACGCGCGGGACTCGGCCGTCGGCACGACGTTGTCGTGACGCGAGTACAGGACGAGCAACCGCTCGGGCAGGCTCGCCGCCACCGTCGAGGCGTCGATGTCGTGACGGAGCAGCCAACGCACCGGGAACACCGGGAAACGCTGCTGGGCGATGCGCGCGATGCTGACGTAGGGGCTCAGCAGGATCAGCCCGTCCACCGGAGCGGCGCCGGCCGCCAGGGCGGCGATGCCCGCGCCGAGGCTGCGCCCGAACAGGATCAGCTCGCGCTCCGGGCCGAAACGCTCCCGCATCGTCTCCACCACGACGGCCGCGTCGCGGACGAGGTCGCCCGCGGTCGGAACCCCGTCGCTCCCTCCGTAGCCCCGGTAGCTGATCAGCACGGTCGTCGCATCGAGGGCCGCAAAGTCGCGGAGACGTCCGGATATGTCCTCGGCGTTGCCACCGAAATAGACGAGGACGGGCCCTTCGGACTCTTCCTTGACGATCCAGCCGCGCAGGGTGACATCCCCGCTCTGCACGGTCGCGGGCGCGAACTGCGGCCCGACCGGGACGTGACCGACCGGACGTGGATGAAAGATGAGCCGCTGCTGCATGAGGAACAGGAATGCGCAGAGGCCCACGTAGACCGTGACCGCGAGGATCGCCGCCTGCACCCATCCCTTCATGGAGCCGTTTTCCCGCTTCTTCCCCGGAGCCTTCCCGAAGCGCGATGGCACGCCCCACCCCGTTTCGGTAGGCTGCGCGTCCCGCGTCCGGGCACTATAGCTTGTCCGCGCAGGAAATCCGGCAGGACGACGACATGGAGACGTTCGGGGATCCCGTACCGGCCCCCCGGGTGCGGTGAGCGGCGCCGGGCCATGCACTTCTTCGACGACATCCCCGACGACTACCGCTCGGTCGTCGGGACGTGGACGCTGACCGGCGAGGCCATCGTCGACTTCGCCGCGGACTGGGACCCGCAACCCTTCCACACGGACGCCGCCGCGGCCGCCGAGTCCGTCTTCGGCGGCCTGGTCGCGTCGTCCGCGCATCTCTTCGCCGTCTGCACGCGGCTCTTCTTCGATCACGAGGACCGCATCCAGGTCGTCGCCATGCTCGGCAAGGACAAGCTGCGCCTGCCCAATCCCGCGCGCGCCGGGACGACGCTCACCTACGAGACGCGCTGCGTCGGCAAGCGGCCGTCGGACAGCCGGCCCGACGTCGGTATCCTGACGCTGGCCGACACCGTCACCGACGACGGCGGCGCCGTCGTGCTCAGCCAGGAAGTCACCCTGCTCGTGGCCCGCGCCTGAAACCCGAGGAGGCCGAATCCATGCTCCTGATGATCGACAACTACGACTCGTTCACCTACAACGTGGTCCAGTACCTCGGCGAACTCGGCGCCGACGTCACCGTGCACCGCAACGACGAGATCGGCGTCGACGACATCGAGCGGATGGCGCCGGAGCGGATCGTGATCTCGCCCGGGCCGTGCACGCCCAACGAGGCGGGCGTCTCGGTCGACGTGGTGCGTCGCTTCGGGGGGACCGTGCCGATCCTCGGGATCTGCCTGGGGCACCAGAGCATCGGCCAGGCCTACGGCGGCGACGTCGTGCGGGCGCGCGAGGTCATGCACGGCAAGCTCTCCACCGTCTGCCACGACGGCCGGGGCGTTTTCGCCGGACTCCCCGCGGAGTTCCAGGCGACCCGCTACCACTCGCTCGTGGTCGCACGGGAGACCTTGCCGGAGTGCCTCGAGGTCACCGCCTGGACCACCCACGCCGACGGGACGCCGGACGAGATCATGGGCGTGCGGCACCAGGAGCACGCCGTCGAGGGCGTGCAGTTCCACCCGGAGTCGATCATGACCCCGGTCGGCCACGACGTGCTGCGCAACTTCCTCGAGGTCGGTGTGGCTGGGCCGGAGGCGACGCCGGTGCCGAGCGGCAGCGAGGCACCGGACCGGCTAAGGGGCGCTTCCTTGGGAGAAAGCAGGGCCGCGGGCGATAATTGAGCCTTCACCGACCCGGCGGAGTCTGCCCATGAACATGCAGGACGCCCTCGAGCGGCTGACCGCCGGCGAGAAGCTCACGCGCGACGAGGCGCGCGAGGTCTTCGGCATCGTCATGGCCGGCGAGGCGACCCCGGCCCAGATCGCCGGACTGCTGATCGCCCTGCGCATGCGGGGCGAGTCCACGGACGAGGTCGCGGGCGCCGCCATGGCGATGCGGGCCGTCTCGACCAAGGTGGACGTCGACGTGCCCCACCTGGTCGACACCTGCGGCACCGGCGGCAGCGGGGGGGCGAAGCTGTTCAACATCTCCACCGCCGCGGCGTTCGCGGCCGCGGCCGCCGGCGCCCACGTTGCCAAGCACGGCAACCGGGGCATGACGAGCAGGAGCGGCAGCGCCGACGTGCTCGAGGCCGCCGGGGTGTCCCTGGACCTCGCGCCGCAGGAGATCGCGCGTTGCGTCACGGAGGTCGGCGTCGGCTTCCTGTTCGCGCAGGTGCACCACGGCGCCATGCGGCACGCCGGTCCGGTACGCCGCGAACTCGGCGTGCGCACGGTCTTCAACGTGCTCGGCCCGCTGACCAACCCGGCCGGCGCGCGGCGCCAGGTCATCGGCGTGTTCTCCCGGGAGTGGCAGCGCACCCTCGCCGAGGTGGCCGCGCTGCTCGGCGCCGAACGCGTGCTGGTCGTGCACGCGGACGGCCTCGACGAACTGTCGATCGCCGGCGCGTCCCACGTGGTGGAACTCGACGCCGGGACGATCACCGAGTACGACGTCGAGCCCGCCGACTTCGGTCTCGCCCGCCACGAGGTCGACGGTCTCCGCGCCGACTCGCCCGCCGCCAGCCTCGCCTTGGTCGAAGCGGCGCTCGATGCAGCCGACGAGCCCGCCGCGGACATCGTCGCCCTGAACGCGGGGGCCGCCATCTATGCCGCCGGCGTGACGCTCAGCCTTTCCGACGGCGTGACGATGGCGCAGGACGTCATCGCCTCGGGCCAGGCCCGCGAGCGCCTGAACGAACTGGTCCGGATGTCGCGTCTCATCGCCGCGGGATGACGGTCGCCGCCGGATGACCATCCTCGACGAGATCCTCGCCCACAAGGCCTGCGAAGTGGCCGAGCGGGCACGGGCACGGCCCGTTGCCACGATGCGTTCGGCGGCCGAGGCGGCGCCCCCGCCCCGCGGGTTCGCGGCAGCCCTGCGGGAACGTCGCCCCGGCGTCATCGCGGAGATCAAGAAGGCCTCGCCGAGCAAGGGCGTGATCCGCCCCGACTTCGAGCCGGCAGGCATCGCCCGCGCCTACGAGGGCGCCGGAGCCGCCTGCCTCTCCGTCCTCACCGACGAGCGCTACTTCCAGGGCCACCACACGTACCTGACGGCGGCACGCGACGCCACCGCGCTGCCGGCGCTGCGCAAGGACTTCGTCGTCGACGCGTGGCAGGTGTTCGAGTCGCGTGCGCTCGGCGCGGACTGCATCCTGCTCATCGTGGCGGCGCTGGACCCGGACCGGCTCGCCGAGTTCGACGCGCTCGCGCGGGACCTCGGCATGGACGCGCTGATCGAGGTGCACGATGCCGCGGAGGTCGAGACCGCCCTCGCACTCGGGCCGACCCTGATCGGCATCAACAACCGGGACCTCAGGACCTTCGAGACCAGCCTCGACACGACCCTTGCGCTGCTCCCGGCCATTCCGCCCGAGGTCACCGTGGTCACCGAGAGCGGCATCCACACCGCCGGGGATGTGCGCCGGATGCGTGACTCGGGCGTCGAGGCATTCCTCGTCGGCGAGGCGTTCATGCGCGAGGAGGATCCCGGCGACGTCCTGGAGAGACTGTTCTTCCGATAGGGGAGGTTGCCGCGCATGTCCATGCACGTGATCGTCGTCGGCGCCGGCCTGCAGGGGGTCTGCAGCGCGTACTACCTCGCGCGCGGCGGCGCCCGGGTGACCGCGCTGGAGCGCCACTCCGGCCCGGCCCGGGAGGCGAGCTTCGGCAACGGCGGCTACCTGCAGTCCGAGTGCCCGGAGCCCTGGAACCGGCCAGGCGTCCTGCGCGCCTTGCCCGGGTGGTGGTGGGAGAGTCTCGGCGCGAACCGCAAGACCGCGCCCAAGCTCCTGCGCACGTCGCAGTTGCTGCGGCTGGTCCCCTGGGGCTTGCGGTTCCTGCGGGCGGCGACCACCGAGACGTTTCTGCGCAACACGAGCCTCAACCGCGAACTCGGCCGGTACAGCCGCGAGTGCATGGCGCAACTGCGCGAAGAGGAGCGCATCGACTACGCGCAGCGCTCGTGCGGATCGCTGTTCGTCTTCCGCGACCGCGCGGCGCTCGACGGGTACGCACCGATCCTCGAGCACCTCGGTGAGGCCGGAGCGGTCTGGGAACGTCTCGACCGGGACATGCTGCTGCAGCACGAGCCGAGCCTCGGGCCGATCGCCGACCGGCTCGAAGGTGCGATCCGGTTTCCACGAGAAGAGTCGGGGGACTCCGCACGCTTCACGCAGGGGCTGGCCGCGAGGGCAGCGGAGTTGGGCGTCACGTTCCGGTATGACACGCCCGTCCTTGGCATCGAGAACGGCGGCTCAGGCCTCTCCGTGCGGACGGCGGAGGAACCCCTGCGCGCCGACGCGGTCGTCATCGCCGCCGCCACGTACTCCACGCGTCTCGCCCGGCCGCTGGGCATTCGCCTCCCCGTAGCGCCAGCCAAGGGTTACGCGCTGACGATTCCGCTCGCGGACTGGCCGATGCGGCCGCGGCACGTCATCGCCGACATGGGCGTGCACGCCGCCGTCAACGTCCTCGGCGACGCGCTGCGTGTCGCGGGCACCGTGGACTTCGCCGGCGCGGATACCCGCCTGCACCCGGACCGCGTCGCCTACATGATGGGACTGGTGGAGGCCGTGCTGCCCGAGTTCGCCCGGTCGCTCGATCCCGCCACCGTGGAACCGTTCACGGGGCTGCGGCCGCTGTCCGCCGACGGACTGCCGCTGGTTGGGCGCACTGACGTTCCGGGCGTCTTCGTCAATACCGGGCATGGCGGACTGGGGTGGACCCAGGCCGCCGGGTCCGGGCGCATGCTCGCCGACCTGTTGCTGGGAGAGACGCCGGCGGTCGACCCGGAGCCGTTCCGGCCGCAGCGCCGTTGACCATGGTGTGCGGTCCACTGCGAGCTTCACCCGAGTGACCAGAGCTTCAATCGGAATAGGAGAGAAGCCGCTTGTCGAACGCAGGCCTATTCAAAAGTCCGTGATTGGCCGATGGTTGGCGGGAGCGGTGTGGGCGTCGGTCGATTTCGGCTGGTCCCCGGGGGTGTCGGTTGGCGTTTTTTCGCGGGCCGCGCGGGGGTGGATTGGGGGTGTTCCGCCGACGCGTGGACGAGGGTGCCGACGCCGCGACGGCGGGGAGTGGCTGTGGGCGGGACGCGGCGCTCAGCCGGGGGGCGTGTTGAGGACGGCGTCGAGGGCCTCCTGCGGGCGGGCGGCGTAGTGCCGGTTGGCGGGCGGCAGGTGCTGGAAGCGGCCGTCGTGGCGCACGATGGAGATGGCGGCGTTGGTCAGGCGGGCGAGGTTGCGCGGCAGGTTGCCGACGTGCGCCCGGCAGCGGTCCTCGTCGTAGGTGAAGTCGCGCACGTGGTGGAGCCGGTTCTCGATCTCCCAGTGGCGCCGGACGAGGGCCGCGATCTCCCCGGGTCCGGCCCGCGCGGGGTCGAGCGAGGTGAGCCCGTAGGCGGTTTCGCGGCTTTCCGAGCCCTGCTTGACGATGTGCCGCTCGCGCTCGATGCGGAACGCCTGCCGCCGTCCGTGCAGGCCGGCGTGGCCGTCCCATTCGGGACCGCCGAGGTCGAGCGCGGCGCAGCGGCGCCGTTCCAGGCGGCCGCGGCCCTTCTCCCAGCCGCCGTCGGCGTGACGCGCCTCGCTCCAGTCGATCGCCCGCAGGTCGTCGAGCATGGTCGGCTGGTTGTCCTTCACGGCGGTGACCACGTAGTCGGCGCCGCAGTCCCCGACCAGGGCGCGGGCGGTCTCCTGCTGCGCGTGCGGCGCGTCCAACGTGACCACCCGCCCGCCCAGGTCCAGCGCACGCGTCAACTCGCGCACCGCCGGGATCTCGTTGGTCTTGTCGCCCACCCGCACCTGCCCGAGCACCAGCCCGGCGCCGTGCTCCACCGCCGCGACCATCATCCGGCGCCCGTCGGCGGTCTGCTTCGAGGCGCCGCGCACGTCCTTGCCGTCCAGCGCCACCGGCACCGCCCCGGCGCTGCGCTGCCGCGTCCACGCGCCCAGCGCCCGGTCCAGCGCGTCCGGCGGCAGCGACGACAGGATGTAGTGGAACGTGGACGCCGCCGGCGCCGTGTAACGCCCCCGGCTCGGGCTGAAGAACGCGCCCGCCGCCGCCAGCTGCTCCTGGTCCATGCGCGCCGCGAACTCCCCGAACGCGGCCACCCCCCGGTAGCCCGCCAGCCGCGCGGCGACCATGATCGTCGCGTAGCAGGCCAGCCCGTAGCGCACGCCGCGCGCCTTGCGGAAGTCCGGCATGTCCGCCAGGAACGCGTGCAGGCTGCGCAACTCCGGCGCCGCCGGCGCCGCCCCGGCCCCGTCCGCCCGCCAGTCGCCGGGCAGTTCGTCGCCGCGCAGCGCCGCCGCCGCGCCGTTCTCCGTCTCGTACACGTACACCTCCTTGGGCTGGCCGTTCGCGCGCCACCGCGCGCGCCCGCCCGGCGCCCGCGAGAAGCCCCGCGTGCGCCCCAGCAGCACCCAGTTCGACGCCCGGTAGCACGTGCCCGCGAACCGCGACGGATCCACGAACGTCTCCGCCAGCAGCACCGGATGACCGTGCGCGGCGCACATGTCCCGCGACAGCCGCCGCAGACCGAGCCCCAGCGCCCGCGACGCCAGGTTCGGAACCCGGCCCGCCGGCAGCACCGCGAAGCGGGCGTTGTTCGCAATCAGGTGCAGCCGCGCGAACTGCCGCTTCCGCGTCCAGCCGATCCACGCGTCCCGAACCCCCACCTTGAACGCCCCCGCCTGCCAGCCCAGCAGCGCCAGCCACGTCTCTCCCCGCACCGCCACGTGCCGTAGCGACCTGCCGAACAGGCCCCGGTACGGCAGGTAGTGGTGCTCGCGCATCAGCGCGTCCCAGCGCCGCCGCTCCTCCACGCCGCGCACCGCACGCACCTCCACCTCGCGCAGCCAGCGCCCGCCGCCACCGCCGTCCGTGCCACCCATGCCGCACCTCCACCACAGCGACTTTTGAATGGCCAGCAAAATCGGAAACAAACCGAGAACGTCAGCGAACCGTCGGGGACTTTTGAATAGCCCTGTTGTCGAACGCCAGAGTCTTGACCGATCGTCCCGGCCGGCGAAGCTCCGCTGCCAGATCGATGATCGAAATGTCGGCAAAGGAGTAGTTGGGACCCGACGACTCCAGAAATTGTGCTGCCAGGCGGATGACATCCTGCGAACGCAGCAGGATCTCCGACCCGATCCTGGTGATCGTCCACGGAGTGTCACGACCGAGGGACGTTCGGATATCCCCGAGGAGCCGTCCGCTGACGTCGTGCCGACGGCCTCCGTCACGGACGTGCGTGATATGACTCGCTACCTCGAACAGCACGGGTACGGTCACGAATAGCTCGCAACCGGTCTCGGTCAACTCAGCGGTCTGGTCCCGCACGGGTTGCGTTCGCGATTCCTTGAAGTAGCCCGGCACCCGATAGAGTTCGAGCAGCCAGGATGTGTCCAGAATCGCCGCTCCGCTCAAGACAGCGACGCGAGCCACTCACGCGTCTCCCTGGCCCGCGTCGCGCCGAAGTCTGGGGCAAGATGCGCGTCGAGCGCGCCCCGGGTGACGAAATCACCCAGACCACCACGCAGTCCGACGGTGCCGGCGATGTCCATGTCGCCTAGCCTGGCGACCCGCGACCCACCTCCGGACTCGGCCCCGTGACAAATGAGGACGCCATCCATTTGCGACTCTTCGAGTGCGTCCATGAACGCCGGGTTGTGTGTGGTCACCACCACGTTCAAGCGACGGCGGCTAGCTGTTTCGCACAGCGCCTGAACCAGCATCTTGGCTCGGCTCGGATGGAGCCCGTTGTCGAACTCCTCGATGACGATGCGCGAGAGTTCCGGCACCGTCTCCAGAGCGGTGACAATGGCGAGCATCCGCAAGGTGCCGTCGGAGAGTATTCGCGCGTCGACCAGCTTCCTGCCGTTGGCCTGTCCTCCTTCGTCCGGCACGAAGCCGGCCATGACGTCGCCGAGCGAGGTTTCCTCGAACCCTATCCTGGCGAACGGCTCCTCCGGAATCTGTCGCACGATCTCCGTGATCCGTTCCAACCCGCGCTTCGTTCCCTCGTCGAATTCGCTCAACGCGAACAGCACGGCTGACAGGTTGGCCCCGTTACGCAGGAGTTGGGGGGCGGATTCGATGCGAGCGTACTCGCGCATCGCCCTAGGCTGCGGATCGAAGATGTATGCGTTCCGCAAGTAGCCTCTCACTTCCTCCACCATCTGCAGCGGTGCGCGGAACTTGGGAGCCTTCGCGTGGCTGTTCCTGATGACCTCTTCGTAGCGCGAGAGGACCGAGCGGGACGCCGAGAGCGTACACGTCGGATTCGGACCAGGTGAGGAATTGGCATACTTGACCCGCATCAACTCCTCGCCCGAGTTTCTCGCAGCGAAGAGGAGGCGCCCTCCGATCCTCAACTCTTCCGCTGCTAGCTGAACGTCGTTCTTCCCCCGTGTGGCAATCTCGATGCAGTAGTCGACCGGCTGGTCTCCGACTAGGGCTCGATCGAAACGGAGTCCCAGCGTCTCGCTGCCGGAACGAACGCACGACCGCAGGCCGCCACGCAATTCGAAGGATCCGCCTCGGTCGATATCCGTGATCTCGTTGAACGGCACGCCCCGGACAAGGGTTGCGAACAGTTCAACGCCCTCTATGAGGTTCGTCTTCCCCGACCCGTTCCTCCCCAGCAGAACGGTCAACGGCTCGAAGAGATCCAGCTCCGCGTAGGCGAAGTTCTTGAAATCGGTCAGGCAATGCATGGCGGCTTGCTCGTCCCCGGAAACCGCGCCAGAGTGCAGTCTACTATGGTCCCGCCACCGCGAAACGCGGTTGCCGTCTAGCGCTACAACCCCGGCCCGGGCCGCATCGGCGTCCCGTCGCTGAACCGCGCGAACCGGAACCGCGACAGGTCGTAACCCGGCGACTCGCCGAGCACGAGGTTCGCCATCACCTTGCCGGCGCCCGGGCCGATGCCGAAGCCGTGGCCGCTGAAGCCGGTGGCGACGAAGAGTCCGCGGCGGCTTTCGACCTCGTCCATCACCGGGACGACATCGGGCGTCACGTCGATCATGCCGGCCCACGCCTCGACGAAGCGCAGACGGTCGAGCGCGGGCAGCCTCGCGGCCAGGGACTCCCGAGTGCGCAGCAGCGCCCGCGCCGAGGGGCGCGGGTTGAGCACGCGTGCGCGCTCGAACGGACTCTCCCGATCGTCGGTCCACCGCCGCGGGGTCATGCGACCGGGGAGGTCGTCGTCGAACCGCAGCCGGATGCCGCGCGCGCTGCCAGCCAGCGTCCGCGCGTAACGGGGGAGGTACCGAAACGAGTCGAGCCCCACCAAGTGCTCGTTGGTGCCGGGGAAGGCGACCGTGTACCCGCCGTCGGCCCGCCGGCGGAACCCGAGGCCGGGAGCCGCCGCGGCGCCGTCGAAGATGTCCGGCGCCGGCTCCGTGCGCGCCGCCGTCGCGCGCACGGTCAGTTGCGGGAGATCCAGGCCGAGATGCCGCAGCAGCACGGAACTCCACGCCCCGCCGGCGCAGACCGCCGCGTTCGTGCGCACCCTGCCCCGCTCCGTGATCACCCCGGAGACCGCGCCGCGCTGGAACTCGATGCCGCGCACCGCGCAGTCCTCGACGATCCGTCCGCCCGCTCGCTGCACCGCCCGCGCGAGGGCAGGCACCGCGACAAACGGCTCCGCCCGCGCGTCGCTCGGGGTGTACAGGGCGCCGGCGTAGCGTCCGGGCGGTCCCTGGATCAGGGCATCGACCTCCGGGCCGGTGAGCACCCGTGTATCGAGTTGATGCCGCTCGGCCACCTCGAGCCACTGCGCATGCCGGTCGAGTTCCTCATCGGTGTCGGCGAGGTAAGCGACGCCGCGCCGGGCGAAGCCGACATCCTCGCCGATCTCCTCCGCGAGCCCCGCCCAGATCTCCTGGCTCTCCATCGCGATGGGCAACTCGTCCGCATCGCGCCCCTGCTTGCGGATCCAGCCCCAGTTGCGGCTCGACTGCTCGCCCGCCACGCGGCCCTTCTCGAGCACCAGCACGTCCACGCCGCGTTGCGCGAGGAACCAGGCGGTCGAGATGCCGATCACGCCGCCGCCCACGACCACGGCGTCGGCGCTCTCCGGCAACTCGTCCCGGAAGGTGACCGGACTGCGGTCGCTCGGAATCACGCCACGACCCTCCTATCCCAGCAGGCCAAAGAGAAAGATCACCAGCACGGCCGGCGCCGCGACGTAGCGGAGCAGTCGCCGCCAGGCCAGGAACATCCGCGGTGACGCCAGCGAGAGTTCCGTCCGGGCCGTCTCGGAACCGACCCGCCAGCCGACGAACACGGCGATGAGGAGCCCGCCCAGCGGCAGCAGCACGTCGTAGGGCAGGTAGTCGTACACGGTCATCAGGCCGACGCCGAGGAACTCCCCCTCCGCCCACAGGTTGTGCGCGAGGACGGCGGGCAGGCTGACGAGCGCCACTCCCGTCGTCGCGGCGACGGTGCAGAACACGCGGCCACGGCCGGTCCTGCGCTCGACCCACGCGGTGATCGGTTCCAGGACCCCCACCATCGACGTGACCGCCGCCACCGCCAGCAGCACGAAGAAGACCACGCTGACCAATTGCCCGCCCGGCATCTGCGCGAAGGCGACCGGGAGGGTGAGGAAGATGAGCCCCTCGCCGCTGGCGGGATCGAGCCCGAAGCGGAACACCATCGGGAAGACGACCAGGCCGGCCACCAGCGCGACGAGCGTGTCCATGAAGACGATGGTGCTCGCGCTCCGGCCGATCGACTCGCCCCGGGGCAGGTACGCCGCGTACGCCATCATGCCCGCCATGCCGACCCCGATGGAAAAGAATGCCTGGCCGACCGCGGCCAGCACGGTGGAGCCGGTCACCATGCCGAAGTCCGGCGCGAAGAGGTACGCGATCGCCTCCGGCATGCCGCCCGCGAACACGTTGTAAAGCACCAGTCCGCCGAGCAGGGCGAAGAGCAGGGGCATGAGCACGTTGACCACCCGCTCTATGCCCGAGCGCACGCCACCGGCGATGACGCCCGCACTGACGGCGAGCGCGAGCCACGCCCAGCCCGTCAGTGCCAGGGGATCGTCCAGCAGCGATTCGAGCCGCGCCGCCGCCTCCCCGGCGTCCACGCCGGCGAACCCCTCGAGGACGGACTCCAGCAGGTAGTGAAACACCCATCCCGCGATCACGCAGTAGAACGTCGTGATGAGGAACGCCGCGGCGAGGTTGAGCCCCCCGATGGCGCCCCAGCGCGCGCTGTGACCCTCCGCCGTCGCCACCGCGGCCACCGCTCCCGCCGGATCGGAGCGCCCGCGGCGCCCCAGCAGGATTTCGGCCACCAGGATCGGCAGGGCGATCGCCACGACGCAGACGAGGTACACGACCACGAACGCCCCGCCCCCGTTCTCGCCGGTCACGTAGGGGAAGCGCCAGATGTTGCCCAGGCCGACCGCGAAGCCCACCGCCGCCATCATGAAGCCGAAACGCGTGGACCATCGGATGGAAGTGCGGGCTGGCAACTGGTTTCCTCCTTACCGGACTAGCGCACATCGCGGCGCCCTCTGGCGCCGCCCCGGTCCCAATGTTAGCGTTGCCGCATGGCCGCTCTCAAAGACGCGATCGCGCTCCTCGAACAGGGGGAGTGGGAGGCCGCGCACGGTATCGTGCAGAAGGACGGTTCCGCCCTCGGCAGTTGGGCGCACGGCATCGTGCACGTCATGGAGGGGGACCTCAGGAACGCCGGCTACTGGTACCGGCGCGCCGGCAGGGAACTGCCCGATGAGGTGGACGTCGAGGCCGAGGTCGCCTCGCTCAAGGCCGAGGTCGGTTAACCGGATCGTGCCCGGGGTCGATCGGCCCACACCATGAGAAAGTTCGCCATCGGTCTGCTCGCCCTGTTCCGGCGCGCCGCCCTCGCGTTGCGCCGGATGCGCGGCACGGCCGAAGACGACCTGGCCGTGGCCCACGAGGACCCCGGGCTGCCGAACTGGATCGAGACCGCAGGGCATGAACCCCCTCCCGCTACCCGGCGACGCGCCCGACCGACCGCGCGCCCGGCTGCGCCGCGCCAGGTGGGCGGAGCGCGGCATCGCCTACCTCGCGCCCGCCTTCTTCGCCGTGCATCCCGCCGGGCACGACGCGCCCGAGGAGGACGTGCTCCTGCTCGACCTGTGCTTCATGAGCCAGTCCGCGGAAGCCACGATGCACGTGCCGAGCTATGCCGGATGGCTCGCCGGACAGGACCACACGCGCTGCTACGAGTACTTCCGCACCGTGCTCCGCGCGCTGGCGTGGCAGCGTCCGACGCGGCACTGGGTGCTGAAGACGCCCCACCACCTCGAGTACCTCGACATCCTGCTCGCGGTCTTTCCAGAGGCCACCATCGTGCAGACGCACCGCGACCCCGGCCAGTGCGTGGTCTCGTTCTGCAGCATGGTCGCCCACGGCAGGGGCGTGTTCAGCGACCGCGTCGACCCCCGGGAGGTCGCGGCGCACTGGGTCCGGCAGATACGGCGCATGGTGGACCGGGCCGCCGCCGTGCGCGCGGCCTCGGATCCGGGCCGTTTCGTCGACGTCTCCTACTACGAGTTGCTGCGGGACCCGATCGCGCAACTGGGGAGTATCTACGGCCGGGCCGGCATCCCGTTCGACGACCGAGCCCTTGAGCGGGCGGAAAACACAATCCGCCGGAACCCGCAGCACCGTTGCGGCCGCCATTTCTACGACCCGGAGAGTTTCGACCTCACCGCCGAATCCATCGAGCGGTGCTTCGCCGCCTACCGCGAGCGGCACGCCATCCCCCGGGAGCGTGCCGGCCTGGCGGGTCCGCCATGAGACGCATCGTCGAGTCGATCGCGCAGGCGCTGCGCGACAGGGGATCGGTCGAGGCCACGGTGTCTCCGGTGGCGCCCGACGTCCGCATCGGGGGCAAACGCTGCCTGGTGACCGGCGCGAACACGGGCCTCGGCAAGGCCGTGGCCATCGACCTCGCGCGGCGCGGAGGCCGCGTCCTGATGGCCTGCCGCGGAGGTCATCCGCACGCCGGGGAGGAGGTACGGCGCGCGTCCGGCTCGGACCGCGTCGAGATGCTGCGGGTCGACCTGGCGGACCTGCGTTCCGTACACGACCTCTGCGACACGCTGCGCAACCGGCAGGTGGTTCTGGATATCGCCGTGCTGAACGCCGGCCTGATGCCGGCCCGCGCGCCCCGCTCGCAGGAGGGCTTCGAACTGATGTTCGCCGTGCACTTCCTGGCGAACCGGGTGCTGCTGGACCGATGGCTTGCGGATGGCGTGATCCGTCCCGCCACGGCGGGTGACGCACCGCCACGGGTCGTCTTCGTCGCGTCGGAGGCGCACCGGTCCTCCGGGCCCATCGACTTCGAGCGCTTCGGCGCCTTCCAGGACTACGGCACCCGCGACGGCCTCAGGTACTACGGGCTCTCGAAGTTGCACCTCTGCACGTACGCGACCGAACTCTCCCGGCGGCTGAACCCCGACGCGGAAACGCGGGTCGCCGTGCATGCCTTGTGCCCGGGGCCCGTGGCCTCGGACATCGCGCGCGAGGCGCCGCTCGCGCTCAGGCCGCTGCTGACGCCGATCATGAAACTGTTCCCCGGCCCGGCCCGGGCGGCGGAGCCCGTGAGCTATCTGTGCTGCGCCCCGGATCCGGGAGCGCGAAGCGGCATGTACCTCCACATCATGCGCGAGAAACGTCCCTCCGACCTCGCCACCGACCCCGCCAACGGCGCGCGGCTCTGGGACGTCAGCGAGGCGCTCGTGCGGCGGTGCGCTCCCGTCCGGCCGGCCTGAGGCGCATGGCGGACGGGCACCTCGGCGACATGGTCCGGAGCGGGCTGCTGCACACGTTCCACCTCGTCACGCCCAAGCCCCGGGCCCGCCGTGTCGACCTGTCCGGCCGGCGCATGGCGGTGACGGGGGCGTCCGCGGGCTCCCTCGGCTACGAGATCGCCAGGACCCTCGCGGCCTGGGGCGCGGCCGTCGTCGTCACCGCGCTGGACGACCCGGCCGGGCTCCTGAGGACGCTGCGGCGGCGCCTCAGCGCGGACGGGGGCAACGGCGACCGCGTGACAGCCCGCCGCCTCGACCTCCGCGACCGCCGTAGCGTCGACGACTTCGCGAACCGGTACGCGGACGAGTACTCGCAACTCGACGTGCTCGTGAACAACGCCGGCATCCTGCTGGATCCCCTCGGGCGCTGGCGCGAGCCGCGGCTGTCGCAGGACGGGGTCGAGATCCACTGGCGCACGAACTACCTGGGGACGTTTCAGCTCACGGCCGCGTTGCTCCCCGTGCTCCTCGAGAGCGGGCGCCGCGCGGTGACGCGCGAGTGGTCAACGTCGCGTCGCACCAGCACACCCGCGGCCGCAACGCACGGCTATTCGCCCCGTCCGGCCGCTACCGCTCGTGGGACGCCTACGGCCAGTCCAAGCTCGCCCTCATTCACCTGGCTTCCGAGCTACAGCGCCGGCATGGCGGCGACGGCTTCCTGCGAGCCGTCGCCCTCCATCCGGGCTCCGCCTACACCAATCTGGTCGCCAGGGGGATGGCCACGACCCGCGGCCTTGGACACCTACGGACACTCGCCGCCCCGCTCGCGGCGCTGGTCCTCCTGAACCCGGAGCAGGGCGCGCAGACCGCCATCCATTGCGCCACCGACGCGGATGTCCGCGGCGGCGGCTACTACGAGCGGTGCGGCCCGGCGCGGCCGTCGCCGGACGCCCTGGACGAGACCGCCGCCGCGCGGCTCTGGGAGCAGTCGCAGGAATGGGCCACCGGGCGCTACACTCGCTCGCCCCTTGCCCCCGGTGGAACTGCATGGCCGAACCCAGGATGAAGCGACCCCGGCCCACCGCGGGCCTGCGTCATGTCGCCCTGCACGCCCGGAACTTCGACGCGACGCTCGCGTTCTACCGGGACGTCATGGGCATGGCGATCGAGTGGCAGCCGGATGCCGACAACTGCTACCTGACGTCCGGCACCGACAACCTGGCGCTGCACCGCGCGGAGGGCAGCCCGGACGCGGCGGGCCAGCGCCTCGACCACATCGGCTTCCTCGTCGACCGGATGGACGATGTCGACGACTGGCACGCCTTCCTGTCCGACCGCGGCGTGCCGATCCTGCACGCGCCGAAGACCCACCGGGACGGGGCGCGGAGTTGCTACTGCAGGGATCCCGACGGCACGACGGTCCAGATCATCTATCACCCGCCGCTGAGTCGCGAGTAGCCCAAACGGCGACCATCGCCTCCGCCCGCCCGCGCTCAACCCGGCCTGACGAACCCCGGGTGCGCCAACAGCGCGCGGTCGAACGTGTACGTGACCGCCGCGCCGCGAGCCGCGGCCGACTCGCCGATCAGGTAGTCCGAGAAGTCGGCGTCGCCAGTCTCGTAGCTCGCAACGGCGCGCACGATGGCTGGCCGGTCGATGAACTCGAACTCCTCCGCGTCGAGCAGCCGACGCAAGGTCTCGGCCACCCTCGCCCTGGAAAACCCGTGGGCGGAGTCCAGCACCCACTCCAGTTCGCAGAGCACGATGTCCGGCAGCAGCACCCTGTCGCCCGCCGACGCCGTCCTCTCCACCAACGCCTGTGCCGGGCCGGCCCGACGTGGCTCGTCGTCGAGGAGCAGTCGCAACAGCACGTTGGTGTCGAGGGCTATCACGTCCGTCCGTGCTTGGCCGCCGCCCGACGGCGCAACGTCACTCGCAGCCAGGCGTCATCCCGCTTGCCGGCGTCGGCGGCGTCGGAGAGAAAGCCCCTGAGGGGTTTCGGGGCATTTCGAACTGGGAAGACCCGGACCCCAATGCTGTCGTCGATCCGAAACGCGAGCACATCTCCGCGATTCACCGACAACGCCTCCCGGATTGCCTTCGGAATCGTGATCTGGCCCTTGGCCGTGACCTTGGCTGTCTCCACCTCAATTCCTTACGAAACGGCTTGAATGGCCCAAATGTAATGCAGATGCGCCCCCCGCTCAATACACCCGAGGCACGATCCGCCAGGGCACGGCGGCGCGGTACTCCTCCCGGAGGGCGCCATACTTCGCCGCGTAGCGGCGGTCGTCGTCCCGCTCCCGGAAGCCGAGCAGCAACACGTAGTACAGGACGTAGAGCCACGGGCCGACCAGTTCGGGGCGGCCGAGGGACAGGGCGAGGCCGGTCGCCATCGGGATCTCGCCCCGGTAGTTGACGTGGCGGATCCCGCTAGGCGGATCGCCGTGCGGCGGGGAGGTACCCGGCGGATGACCCGGGCCATGAAGCGATTCAGGACGCCGGGAACCAGGCCCGGTCCACGTCCGAGGGCGTCCAGCGTACGGTCGGCCACGACGTCCGGCGGGAGCATCCCGGGCGTGCGGCGATCGGTCGACCGAAGGTGTCCCGGCGTCGGCACCGCAGGCAGAGCACGCGACGACATCGACGCCGTCGCTCCGCAACTCGTGCCAGAGCCCCTCCGCCAGGATGGCGTTGAAGGCCCTGGTGGCGGCGTACGCCGCGACGCGCGGCGCGCCCTGGAGCCCCGACAGGGAAGACATCAGCACTACGCCGCCCCGTCCCCGCGCACACAGCGACGGCAGGAAGGCCCGCAGAAACCGCACGGGCGCCAGGGCGTTTACCCGCACGGACCGCTCGAGGGCATCCGCCTCCGTGTCCACGAACCGGCCGACCGGGACCATCGCCGCGTTGTAGACGAGCAGGCCGAACTCCGCGTCGGCGGTCGCCTCGCGGAGCGCATCCGGCCAGTCCGCGTCCCCCAGGTCGAGGGCGACGCAACGCACCTCCACGCCGTGCTCGGCGCGCAACGCGTCGGCGAGTTCCGCGAGCAACGGCATCCGCCGCGCGAGGAGCACCAGGTGGACGCCGCGTCGCGCCAGGCAGGCGGCGAAGGACGCTCCGAGGCCCTCCGAAGCGCCCGCGACGACCGCCCAGGGTCCGTAGCGCTCCGCGAAGTCGCTCATCGCGGCGTCAGACCCGGTAGGTCGTCTCCGTCATGATGCGCGAGACCGCGGTCATGGCCTGCTTGACGCCCTCGGGAAACGTGCGGCCGCCGGCCTGCAACGCGTTGACGCCGTGGCGCGCCTCGTCGGCCCGCATCTCAAGGACGATCGCACGGCTGCGCGCGTCCTCCGCCGGCAGTTCGGTCAGGTGCCGGTCGAGGTGGCGGACGACCTGGTCCTCCGTGGCCTCGACGAAACCGAGGCTTACCCGGTCGCCCAGCGCCCCGGCCGCGGCGCCGACCAGGAACGACGCGGCGTAGAACAGCGGATCGAGTACGCTCGGGCGTGCATCCAGTTCGTCGAGCCGCTGCCGGCACCAGGCGAGGTGGTCCACTTCCTCGGCGGCCGCCCGCTCGAGGGCGTCCCGGACTTCCCCGCGCCGGGCCGTCAGCGCCTGTCCCTCGTAGAGGGCCTGGGCGCAGACCTCCCCGGTGTGGTTGACGCGCATCAGCCCCGCCGCATGCGCGCGCTCGGGCTCGGTGAGGTCGCCCTCCGGGACGTCCGGGGCGGGGGTCGCGGGGGTGCCCACACCCGCCAGCGTCCGCAGGCCGCGGTCGAAGACGCCGATGAGGTCGTCGACGTTCAACGGATCGGCTCAGCCCGGCTCCTGGCCCTGCCGGGCCGCGAAACCCTCGAACAGGCCCTCGAGGCGCGCTGTGCGCTCTCGCAACGTGTCCAACTGCAGCATCAACTTGAACATCATGCCGAACAGCACGGCGTTCAGCGTCAGCACGGCGATCAGTTCAGGGCTCATGGATGGTCCCACTCCTCCCGCCCGCCGGGCGGCGATCCTCACCGGTTCGTTGCGGCGGGAGCGGCTGCATCGTAGCACGCTCGCCGCCCCCGCCCTGGCTCCCGGAGCGTCCGCCGGCAGTCGCGACCGGCACCGCCGAGAACCCCAGCCGCGTCAGCGACACCAGCGCAAACGCGCGCTGCCCCGGGCGCCCGCCCCGGATAGCGACCGGCCGGTCTTCCCGCAGGAGCCGTGCGGCGGACTCGAGGTCGGCCACCGGCACGCGGTCGAGGTCGAGGACCTGCGCGTTGGCCGGCGGTTGCTCCGGGAGCGGGTACTCCTCGATCAGGCCGCGCGCGGCATCACCCGGCAGCACCAGCAGCACCGCGTCCTCGACGATCGCGTACTCCCGCGGGCGCGCCGCGAAGTCATCGCCGGCGAAGGCGAGTTCTTCGCCGAAGTAGTCCCCGGGCCGGAACACCCGTCCCTCCCGCGCGACCTGTCCCGACTGCACCAGGTAGACGGCGTCGGCGCCGACGAGCCGGTCCCCGGCAGGAAGCGCGAGCCGCTCGGCGCTGCGCAGCAGGCGCTGCCAGGTGAGCGCCGGCATCGCCCGCACGAGGGGCGAGGCGAGGAGCCGGTCGAGCCATCCTTCCACGGCGGTCACCTGCGGCTCGGGCACCGCCGAGGGCTGCATCGCGAACCGGAGCGGGGCGAGGTCGACGGAGAGTACGCGGGTCGCCGCCCGTGTCTCGAGGGCGACGTCGTCGCCGGGCCGGTAGATTTCCTGCTCCACGGCCCGCCGCCGGCCCTGCGCGTCCACCGCGTCGACGGCGCCCTCCACCAGGTAGAGGTGCCGTTCGAGCCGCGACCCGCGGCGCAGCAGCCACCGGTTCGCGGGGAGCTCGATCAGGCGGGCGTGCCGCGCCGCGAGCTCGAGGGTCTGGGCATCGAGGCCGGCGAAGGCCGGGAAGCGTCTGAGCACGTTGGCAAGCATGTGGCCATCGTCTCAGAAGCGGAGGCCGCTGGCTGTCAGCCTTTCTCCCTGGCTATTGCGCGATATCCGATATCCGTTCTGTAGTACGCGTCCTCCCACCGCACGCGCGCCGCGCGCTCGTACGCCAGGGCCTGCGCCTCCGTGACCGACGCGCCGAGCGCCGTGACGCACAGCACGCGGCCCCCGTTCGTGACCGCGCGGTCTCCCGCCAGCGCCGTGCCGGCGTGGAAGACCTTGGCGTCCGGCAGGTCGTCGTCCAGTCCGTCGATGACGCGCCCCCGGGCATAGTCGAGCGGATATCCGCCGGCCGCCATCACGACGCCCACCGCGGCGCGCGGGTCCCAAGCGAGTTCGACTCCGTCGAGTCCCTCCGACAGGGCGCGCCGGCACAGGTCCACCAGGTCGCTGCGCAGCCGCATCAGCACGGGTTGCGCCTCCGGGTCGCCGAAGCGGCAGTTGAACTCGATGACCTTGGGCGCCCCGTCCGGCATGATCATCAGGCCCACGTAGAGGAATCCCTGGTAAGGCGCGCCGTCCGCCGCCATGCCGTGGACGGTCGGATTGACGACTTCGTCCAGGATGCGCTCGTGCACCTCCGGCGTGACCACCGGCGCCGGGGAGTAGGCGCCCATGCCGCCCGTATTGGGGCCCAGGTCGCCGTCGTCGCGCGCCTTGTGGTCCTGCGAGGACGCGAATGGCACGACCGTGCGGCCGTCCGTCAGGCAGATGAAGCTCGCCTCCTCGCCCTCGAGGAACTCCTCGACCACGATCTCGCGCCCCGCGGCCCCGAACCGCGCGCCCGACAGCATCTCCTCCGCCGCGTGCACCGCTTCCTCCACGTCCCGGGCGACCGTCACCCCCTTGCCCGCGGCGAGCCCATCCGCCTTGACCACGACCGGTGCGCCCGTCTTCTCGATGTACGCGCGCGCCGCGGACGCGTCCGTGAACGACGCGTACCGCGCCGTCGGGATGTCGTGGCGGGCGAGGAACTCCTTCGCGAACACCTTCGAGCCCTCGAGACGAGCGGCGGCCCGGGTGGGCCCGAAGCAGGCCAGGCCCTCCGCGTCGAAGTGGTCCCTGAGGCCCGCCACCAGCGGGGCTTCGGGCCCGGCGATAGTCAGCACGACGCCGTTGGATCGCACCCAGTCCGCCAGTACATCGAAGGCGTCCACCGGGATATCCACGTTCTCCACCTTCGGCTCGCGCGCCGTGCCGGCGTTGCCCGGCGCCACGAAGACGCGCTCGACCTCCGCGGATCGGGCCGCCGACCACGCAAGCGCGTGTTCGCGTCCCCCTCCCCCCACGATCAGGACGTTCATTGGCCCCTTTCTCCCCTGTCAGCCCGGACGCAGTCGACCCGCTCGCTAATGCCGGAAGTGGCGCACCCCCGTGAACACCATGGCCATGCCGTGCTCGTCGGCCGCCTCGATCGACTCAGCGTCGCGCATCGACCCGCCCGGCTGGACGACGGCCGTGATCCCGGCCTCGGCCGCCGCGTCCACGCCGTCCCGGAACGGAAAGAACGCATCCGACGCCATCACGGCGCCGTCGACGGCCAGGCCCGCATCCGCCGCCTTCATCGACGCGATGCGCGCGCTGACCACGCGGCTCATCTGTCCCGCGCCCACCCCCACGGTGCGGCCGTCGCGGGCGTAAACGATCGCGTTCGACTTCACGAACCAGGCGACCTTCCACGCGAACATCAGGTCCGCCATCTCCGCGTCCGTAGGTTCCCGCGCCGTGACCGTGCGCAGCGCCCCCTCGTCGAGACACAGCAGGTCCTCGTCCTGGACCAGCAGGCCGCCGGCGACCCGCCGGAACTCGCGGGCCGAGTCTGACGGCGCGGGATCCCCCACGGTCAGCAGCCGGAGGTTCTTCCTGGCGCGCGCCGCCTCCCGGGCTTCCGCCGCGACCTCGGGCGCCACGACGACTTCCGCGAACTGGTTCCCGACGACGGCCTCGAGGGTCGCCGCGTCCACCGCCTGGTTGAATGCCACGATGCCCCCGAACGCCGACGTGGGGTCCGTGGCGAACGCCCGCTCGTAAGCCGCCCGGAGGTCCTCGGCCACGGCCACGCCGCACGGGTTGGCGTGCTTCACGATCACGCAGGCGGGCCCGTCAAGGGCCTGCACGCAACGCAGCGCCGCGTCCGTGTCAGCGATATTGTTGTAGGAGAGTTCCTTGCCCTGCCATTGCACGAGATTGCCGACCGTGCCGGGCTCGGGCCGTCGTCCCACGTAGAACGCCGCGGTCTGGTGCGGGTTCTCTCCGTAACGCAGCCCCGAGCGCTTGACGAAGCCGAGCGTCAGCCGCTCCGGGAAGGCGTCCTCGGCGAACCACCCGGCGATGGTGGCCTCGTAGTCCGCCGTGTGGGCGAACGCCCGGGCGGCGAACGAGCGGCGCTCGTCCAGGGTCGTGCCGCCCTGGTCGAGCATCTCGAGCACGCGGGAATAGTCCTCCGGGTCGACGACTGCGAGGACATCGGCATGGTTCTTGGCCGCCGCCCGCAGCAGGGTCGGCCCGCCGATGTCGATGTTCTCCACGGCCTCCTCGGCCGTGCAGTCCTCTCGGGCGATCGTCTGCTCGAAGGGATACAGGTTGACCGCCACGAGGTCTATCGGGGCGATGCCGTGGCGCGCCATCGTCTCCGCGTCTGCCGCGCGCCGGCCCAGGATGCCGCCGTGGATGGCCGGATGGAGCGTCTTGACCCGACCGTCCATGATCTCCGGAAAGCCGGTGTGCTCGGATACCTCCCGCACCGCGACGCCGCCTGCCGCCAGCGTGGCCGCGGTACCGCCCGTCGAGAGCAGCTCGATGCCGAGTGCTTCGAGACCCCGGCCAAACTCGACGACGCCGGTCTTGTCCGACAACGCGAGCAGCGCTCGGCGGACGGGCGTACGCTCGGCCATCGGTCAGATCAGCCCCTTGGCAGACGAGATTCCCGCGCAACCTGTCGCGCCCTCCACGGCCCTGCGTCTGCCGGGCGGGCGCGGCGCTCATGCTAGCAGGGTGTCGGCCTTCGCGCGCCAGCGCGATGATCGACGTATGACGCCCAACGCCGTGCTGGAACGGCTTGGGCTGGGGGCAGGAGCCCTCAGCCGGGGAGCGCGAGGGGCCTGCCCCTCGCAAGAAGACCCAGCGCCCGTCAGGGCGACGGCTTCGGTGGCGCTAGCAGGCTGTCGGACTTCGGGCGATGGCGCGTAGCCGCGCGCGGGCTAGTCGACCACGCAATCGAAGTTGGCCGCGTCGTCCGGGTCGCCGGAGCCGTTGTACCTCGCGTACTGCGGATAAGGGCAGAGCGGGCGCGTGAACTGGTTGGCGCCCGCTGCCGCGCCAGCTTTCAGGATCTGCTCGCTCCAGCTCACGATCGATCCACCGACGGCGACCTGGCCTTCCATGAAAGTGAAGCTCCCGGGATGCCGCGCGATGATCCGGTCCGGCGCAACGCCGTCTTCGACCCAGTCCATGATGGCCTGGACGTAGTCCGCCGCCCAGGCGCCCGGGCCGCCAAGGCAATGCACCATGCCCGGCACCATGTACACGCGCATGAACTCGTCGACCGCGTCAGGGCCGTTCAACCGCCGGGCCTCCTCGTAGAACGCCTCTAACGCCCCGGCGCGGCAGGGCATGTCGTGCCAGCCGTTGTAGACGATCAGTTTGCCGCCGCTCGCCATGAACCTGCCGAAGTCCGGCGGCGGGAGATGCACCGCAGCCGCGGCGTGCGCGAGGTCCGCCATCCCCGCCACCGTATCGAACGTATCCAGGCCGAATCCCGGCTGCCGGTGCAGGATCTCCACCGCCACCTGCGACGTCAGTTCGTTTGCGGTGCCGTCCAGGAAGGCGACCGGCCCGGTGACCCAGAGCTCGAAGTCGCCGCCGAGTTCCGCGCCCGGATAGACACCCGGCACGACCACCTCGCCGGACGCGTCGGTCAGCCCCGTGTAGATGCCACGCGCCGTCTCGATCTGACCCGCCGTGAGGCAGCCTTCGGTCTGGCCCGCCCCGCATTCGAGTCGGTCGAGTTCGAGCAGGGCCACGGTGCACTTGCGCGGATCTCCGATCAGGCCGTCTTCCAACCCGTCCAGCATGTCGCATGCGCGCCGGGTGTTGGCTTCCAGCACGGCAACGTCGTCGAGCGTCAGCGGGTGACGCTGCTGCCGGCGCGCGTTCTCGATCGCCAGGGCGATCAGGCCCGTGACGAGGTCCACCGCCGGCGCTCCGGCGACGATGCCGTCGAAGTCGTCCGGGAAGCGCAGCGCTTCCATCAGCGCGCCATGGCCGCCCTTGGAGCAGCCCCAGAGATAGGCGCGCTCGACCTCACGGCCGTGGAACGCGGCGACGACGCGCTTCGCCAGCACCGCGGTCAGGTGGTTCGACCGGAAACCGAAGTCGATCTTGGCCTGGTCGTTCCGGTAGAAACCCGGATTGTTCGCCTCCTCGTGCCCCGAGTCCGTGGTCGCCATGGCGAACCCTTCATCCAGCAGGCTCGTGGTGTCGCCGATCACGCCGGCGAGGCCCCCGGGCGCCAGGTACATGAGCCGTCCCGACCAACCGTCGACCGGCATGGTGACCCGGAACCGGATCGTACCGTCGATGGCGCCGTCGACCCGGCAATGGGCCGGCACGTCGCCCGACGCCTCGACGAACACGCCCGGGCTCACCGCATGGTCCTCGTCCGTGAGCAGGTACAGGCGATCGCACCGCGCCTGCGGCGAGTCCCCGCCCACATCCTCGGAGGCTGCCGTGGAGAGCGCCAGCGCTGCCGTCACCACAAGGCACAGGAATCCCGTCTGCTTCGCTTTCATTCGCTACCTCTGTACGCGTCTGCTCATCAACCTGCGGTCAGTCGCCCTCCGTGATGGGGGGCAGGCGGTCCCGCAACACGTTCTTCGCGATCTTCTCGAGCGTCGACCTCGGCAGCTCGTCGACCACGTGCACTCCGGATTGACTCGGCCCCAGCCCCAGCCACGATTTCGGGACTGCGCACCTGACCCACGACGCGCCAGACCCCCGACACCCCAATGCACCAGTGCCGCCGTTCACAGCCGCGGCACCAGGACGACGTTCACCGCCTCGATGCCCGGGCTCCCGAGTTCCACCGCGATGCGCGCCGATCCGCCGGCCCTCAGCGTGCCCCGCCCACCCGTGGCCAGATAGTCGATGGGCTCGAGCCGCCGTGCGGCCACCACCTCCCCCACCAGGTTCAGAAGGCGCAGCTCGAGTCGGGGCAGCGGTCGCTCGAACGCTCCCTCGTTGACCAGCAGCGCCTGCAGGACGACCGTCCCGGGCGCCTCCGGGCGGGCCCGGAGCGCAACATCCCGCACGGACAGGTCCTCCACCGAGTCTCGAACCGGCACGGTGCAGGGCAGCACGGCGCAGGCCGCGGCATAGACGGGGCGCAGCGCGGCGTTGCCCGCCCAGGCGTCGAAGCTCAGCCAGAGCACCTGGACCACCAGGCCGAAGGCCGCCAGCGCGCAAGCCGCGGCCCAGAGTCCCGTGCGACGGGAAAGCGTTAGCCGGCGGGCCATCGCGTCACCTGCGCTCGCCGTGCAGCAGGACCCAGCCCGCCATGGCCCGCGGCGCCTCGAACGCGATAGCGGGATAGGCTGCGCCGACGGATTCCACCTGCTCGTCGAGGACGCCCGCGAGCGCGATACGGCCTCCGGCCGGTAACGCCTCCTGCAGCCGGTCCGCTTCCGCGACGAGCGTGCCCGCCAGGATGTTGGCGACGACCACGTCGTAGCCGCTCGGAGCAGAGCCTTGGGCCCCACGAACCTCGAGCGCGACCCCGTTCCCGAGCGCGTTGCGCGGCGCTACGTCGAGCGCCTGGGGATCGTGGTCGAGCGCCGTGGCCCGCGCGCCGAGCAGGGCCGCCGCGATGGCGAGGATGCCGGACCCGCAGCCGTAATCGAGCACCGCGCGGCCCTCCAGGGGCTGTCCGGCAAGCCAGGCGAGACAGAGGCGGGTGGTGGGGTGTGCGCCCGTCCCGAACGCCCCCCCGGGGTCCAGACGCAGCACGGTGGTGTCCGTGGCGGTGACCTCGAGGTGCGACGGCGCGACCGTCAGGCGGCCGAAGCGGCGTATCTCGGCGTAGCGGCGCCAGCTGCCGTTCCAGTCCTCGTCCCCTACGAAGTCGATGCCGATCTCGCGTCCGCGGAAGGCTGACCGTATCCCGGCCACATCCGCTTCGAGATCGAAAAGGCCCAGCGCGCGAATCTGCGGCCAGGCCGCGAGGTCCGGGAGCGCCCCCGGCAACGGTTCGAAAAGGGGGACGTCTCCCGCGTCGCACCAGGTCACGGCGACGGCCCCAAGGCCCTCCAGACACACACCGGCGGCTTCCCCCTCGCTTCCCGGCACAGCGACCGACACCCGTATCCAGGGCATGTGCAGCGCCCCCCGCGCCGCTCCTTCAGGCGATGCGGAACAGCGGCGTTCCCGACTCCATGGCCCGACCGTTCTCGAGCAGGATCTCCGCGACCGTCCCGGTCAGCTCCGCCTCGATGCGGTTCATCATCTTCATGCTCTCGATGATGCAGAGCACGTCCCCGGGGGCGACCGCGTCCCCTTCGCGCACGAACGGCGCCTCGCCCGGGGCCGGCGAGCGGTAGAACGTGCCGGAGATGGGCGCCCGGACGACCTGTCCGCCGACCGCCTCAGTCTCTCGCGCCCCACCGTCCGCGACGGTCTCCGCCAACGCCGCCGGGGCCGCCACCACGGGCGCCGCCCCCGGCAGGGCGCGGGCGACGCGGATCGACTCGTCGCCGTCACGGACTTCGAGTTCGGCGATGCCCGACTCCTGCACGAGTTCGATCAGCTTCTTGATCTTCCTGAGGTCCAAGGCTCCGTCTCCTCTTTTCGCCCACCCGCTGGCTCACTCCTCCTGGGCCGCCATCGCGGCGAGGAGCGCGTACTCGTATCCCGCGGCACCCAGACCGCAGATCACCCCCTGGGCGGCGTCCGAAAGGTAGGAGTGCCGGCGGAACTCCTCCCGCGCGTGCACGTTGGACAGGTGTACTTCGATGAAGGGCAGGGCAACGGCGAGAAAGGCGTCCCGCAGCGCGACGCTCGTGTGGGTGAACGCGCCGGGGTTGACCACGATGTACGCCGTGCCGTCGCGGCCCGCGCGTTGCACGGCTTCGACGAGTTCGTGTTCGGCGTTGCTCTGGAAGGTCACGAGTTCGTGACCACGGGCGCTCGCGAGCGCGTCGAGCCGCGCATGGATGTCGTCCAGCGTCGTCGCGCCGTAGACGTCGGGCTCGCGCGTTCCGAGCAGGTTCAGGTTCGGCCCGTTCAGGACCAGGATGCGTGCCACCGCGCCCTCGCTTGCGATCCGTCCGGCAGCGCCCGGACGATGCGGCGCAGTATGCCACGTGTTTCGCACGTTAACGACAGAAACGATGCTTTATCATACTTTTGCATGCAAGTTAGAGGACGAAGCAAGGTCAACCGGCCGCTTCGATAGCGTCGATCACGATGCCCGGTGTCAGGATCTGCGGGAGGACGACCGGATCGCCCTCGGGCGGGAAGTAGACGTAGAGCGGCACGCCGCTGCGCCCGAAGCGCTCGAGTACCTCGGTGACGGCCGGATCCGCATTGGTCCAGTCGCCCTTCACGTAGGCCACATCGCGCTCCTCGAAATACCCCTGGACACGATCCGTGCCGAGGGTCGACTGCTCGTTGGTCAGGCACGTGATGCACCAGGACGCGGTGAAGTTCAGGAACACGGGGCGGCCGGCGGCCTGATGCGCCTCGACCACCGCCATGTCGAATCCCTGCGTCGACGTACCTGTCGGCCGCTCCGAGGACGGCACGGTCCATACGGAAAGGGCGGCCAGCCCCGCGACGGCAAGCCAGACCGGGCGGAGCCGCGCGGGCCGGCGCAAGCCGAGCCACGCAAGGAAGCCCACCGCGACGAAGGCAGCGAGGACCCAGGCGGCGCCCCCCGGCCCCGCCTGCTGCGTGAGCACCCAGACCAGCCACACGACGGTCGCGAACATCGGGAAGGCCATCACCTGCTTCAGCGTGGCCATCCACGCGCCGGGCCGCGGTAAGCGCCGGGCGATGGGCGGCACCGCGGCGATGACGGCGTAGGGCAGCGCCATGCCGACCCCGAGCGCCGCCATCACGGCGAGCAGGACCGGCGCCGGCTGCGCGAGGCCGTAGCCGACCGCGGCCCCCATGAACGGCACCGTGCAGGGCGTCGCCACCACCACAGCCAGCATCCCGGTGGCGAAGGGACCGGCGCGTTCGAAGCCGCCGACTCCGAAACCGGGCGTCTCGAGGACCCCCAGCAGGTTCAGCCCGAGCACGAAGAACAGGAGGGCCATCGCGGTGACGAAGCCGGGCGACTGCAACTGGAACCCCCAGCCGACGGCCTCGCCCGCGCTCTTGAGCCCGACGAGGACGAGGCCGAGCGCCACGAAGGTCGCGACCACGCCGGCGGAGAAACCGGTCGCGTCCCGTACACGGCCTTCGGGCGCGCCGAGCAGCGACAGCGCCTTGATGGAGAGCACCGGGAATACGCAGGGCATCAGGTTCAGGATGAGGCCTCCCAGCAGCGCCGATGCGAGGATCACCACCAGTTCCTGGAAGGGGACGCCGCTCCCGCCGCCCTGCCCCGCATCCAGGCCCGCCGCGGCGAAGCGCAGCCACTTGCGCTCGGGCGGGTAGCACAGGCCGTAGTCGGCGCAGCCCTGGTACTCGATCCCGACCTCGAACGGGTCGCCCCCCGCTTCGAGGACGGGCACCCGGACCGTGGCCGCGCCGTAGAACACTTCGACGTCGCCGAAGAACTCGTCGGTCTTGGGAAGGCCCGCCGGCACCTCCGGCGTGCCGAGCGTCGTGCCGTCGCGCGTTTCGAAACCGAACTGGTGGCGATAGAGGTAGTACCCGTCCGGCATGCGCCAGTCCGCCTCCAGAACGCCTTCGTCCGTGACCCGCGCCGTCAGCACGAAGGCTTCGTCCACGGGCAGGAACTCGGGTTCCTCGAACGGGTTGGCGCCTTTCTCGAGGACGCCCTGGGCGCTTCCCGGCACGGACCACGTCAGCGCCAGCGCGATGATCCAGGCCCCGGACAGGAGCCTCGAGCGGGAAAGCCCGGGCATCGGGGTCATCCCGCGGAGACGGGTCCGGGGCGGAGACGGTCGCATGGTCGGTTGATGGTCATGGGGCGTCCCTATATCGTGCAACATCGGGCGCGTCGCTGCACTGCGTGCCGCAGGTTCGCGAGCGCGTCGGACGGGTCTTCCCTTGCGCCGCATCGAACTGTCGAAAGCCTCCATCGCCATCGTCCTCCTCGCCCTCACCGCCTGCCAGGTGGAGGAACGCGCCACCCTGCCCGCGCCCCCGCGCCCGGCGGAGCCTGTCCCGCCGGCCCCGCCGACGGAGCGCGTCAACGCCCTGCTCGACCGGGCGGAGGCGGCGTTCCGCGACGAGCGGCTGCTGCATCCCGCCGCGGACAGCGCACTCACGCACTACCTGGCCGTCCTCGAACTCGTGTCGGACCAGCAGGACGCCCTGAACGGCATCGAGCGCATCGTCGAACACTTCCTGCAGCGCGCCCAGGAAGCGGTCCGGCAACAGCGCTGGGCAGCGGCGCGCTCCATGCTCGACCGGGCGCGCCTCGTTGACGCCGATCATCCTTCGCTACCCTCCCTGTACACGCAGTTGCAGCGGCTGCGCGATGCCGAGCGGATCCGCCTGGATCTCTCCTCCGCAGCGGTACGCGACCGGACCGCCGACGCGGCCGAGGCCCTGGCCCGTCTCGGCGTCCGTGCACGCCAACCCAACGCGCGCGTGCTCATCCGCGCCGGCAGCGACGTGCAGGGCCGCTGGATCTACGCGCAGCTCAACCGCGCTCCCGGCGACCGCCGCATCCGGGCGGAGATGGAGATCGGCTGGCCCCCGCGGGTCGTCGTCGTGCTGTTTGCCGACCCGGATGCCGCCGGCGAGAGCGGTTAGACGCGTGCTCGCCGGAAGCGCGCTGGTGCTGGCGGCGGCGGTCGTCGTGGCGAACGGCTACGTCCGCGACACGCTGCCCGGCCAGACCGTCACGGCCGCTTACTGCGACATGGTCAACGCCGGCCCGGAAGACGCCGTCCTGGTGGCGGTCAGCACCCCGATCGCCTCGTCCGTGGAGATCCACGAATCGCGCGACGAGGCGGGGATGGTGCGCATGCGGCGGCTCGAGCGCATCGTGGTGCCGGCCCGATCCACGGTCCGCCTTCGTCCGGGCGGCAGGCACCTGATGCTGTTCGATGCGGACACGGAAGGTACCCAGGAGGCGCCGTTCGTGTTCGAATTCACCGCTGGTCAGAGCATCCGCGGCGCGTTCGAGATACGCGCCCACTGAGGAACGTTCGCATGAGATGGACCCTTCGACCGGGCGAGGACACCGGGATGGCAGGTCTCGCCGCACGCGTGGGCGGCGCGCTGGTGGGCGTGTACCTGCTCGGCGTGCTGTTCTTCTGGTGGTGGTGGGACAGCGAGCCGGACGCCTTCGACGTGACCGCGGGAACGACCGCCGACATCGTCGTGACCGGCTCGCATACCGCCGCCGCCATGACCCGCATGGGCCGGACGCTCCTCGACAAGCGCGGGGGATACCTCTCGAACGACCTCTTCCCGCCCGGTGTCTGGATGGACAACGTGCCGAGCTGGGAGTTCGGCGTCGTGGTGCAGATGCGCGACATGAGCCGCGTCCTGCGCGCGGACCTGAGCCGGTCGCAGAGCCAGTCGAGGGAAGACCCGGACCTGTCACTCGCGGAAGCGAAGTTCTTCTTCAACAACTCGAGCTGGATCTTCCCCCGGACGGAGGACGAATACGGGGACGGCGTCGACTACCTGGAGAGCTACCTGGCCCGCCTGTCCGACCCGGAGCAGCCCGACGCGCAGTTCTACGCCCGCGCGGACAACCTGCGGGCCTGGCTCATCGCCGTCGAGACGCGTCTCGGCAGTCTCTCGCAACGGCTCTCCGCCAGCGTCGGCAAGCGGCAGCTCGACATGGCCCTGTCGGGCGATCCCGCGGCGAGCCAGTCGACGCCCGGCGTCGGCGACAGTCAACTCAAGACGAGCTGGTTCGAGATCGACGACGTGTTCTACGAGGCGCGGGGGCAGGCATGGGCCCTGCTGCACCTGCTCGAGGCCGTCGAGCGGGACTTCGGCCCCGTCCTGGACGACAAGAACGCCCGGGTCAGCCTCCAGCAGATCGTGCGGGAGCTCGAGGGGACCCAGGAGACCATCTGGAGCCCGATGATCCTGAACGGCACGGGTTTCGGCTTCGTCGCGAACCACTCGCTGGTGATGGCTTCGTACATCTCCCGCGCGAACGCGGCGATCATCGACCTGCGCGCCTTGCTGGCGCAGGGGTGAGGCCGGTCCGCACACGCGAGCCTAGCCAACACCGGTTACCTAAACACGTTTTGCCCAACATCCTATCGCGTCTGCCCAGAGAACAACACAACGTCTGCGATCAACGAAGAAAACGAGTACCGGACGCCGGCCTCGGCCAGCTACTTGACTTCGGGAAGGGAAGCCGTCCACGCGCTCATCTCCTACAACTTCAGCCAAGCAACGGAAAGCGCACGTCCGATCGAAGAAGCCATCAACATGGAGATGAATGGCGCCGAGAGATGGCTTCTCGCCATCGGGCAGTCCACCCAGTTGGTGCTCGATCGAGCTATACGCAGCGATTTGATGGACGTAGAAGTGTTTGGCATGCCGTCTACTCGGACCTCTTTCGACGTCGCGCGAGCCAGGTCGCTGCTAGTTGAGTTTGATGATCGATGCAAGACGTTACGCGAGACAACTTGCCACGGGGGCCAGCCGCCGCCCAATGAGCCCCGACGTCCCGATAACAACCGGCTGTGGAGGTGCGTGACCGCGGTCGGGAATCAGCGTCCAGCTTCGATCCACCGTCGCAGGAGCTTCCAACGGTGCTCCAAGAGTCGCGACGCCCGTAGCTGGCGGGCCACTCTCCCGGAAACGCCAGGAAACCGGTCGCCGTACCGCAGGTGCCTGACCCCATCAAGCCGACTGCGAGATACGAGACAGACCAAGCGTCGGAAAGTTGCGGTTCCACGCTGCCACATTGAGTAACGCGAAGTCTTCAACTAGAGCCCTGTCCCAACTACCTGGCATGGCCGCGCGCACTGGTAAACGACGTTTGACGAGATCTGTTTGAACGGCAAGATCATAGGCCGTTAAGGACTCGATCGCTACCACGACGTAGTAGTACACTGGCTTCGTGACCTCGTGTCTTGCCCATCGGTAGAGAAACGTGTCCCGGAACTTACTGACCAAGTCGTTTACCAATTGGCGGCTGAGGTAGTCGTCCGCAGAACCCAGCGGTGCATTCGGATGTTGCGGGTCCTTTAGTTCGATGAATAGGTGACGATCTTTGGCTTCGAGAACGAAGTCTACTGCCTTCATGCAGTATGATGCGTCGTATTCCGAACCGTCAAACCTACAACCCTGCAAGCTGTCCGGCACGGCCATCTGCAGATCCCCTTCCTCCAAGACCGTCACGATTCACCAACCATCGTCCGCCGAACCTGGCGGTCGAACAGATCGCTGATCGACTCTTCGATCAAATTTGGACTCATGCTCAGGTAGTCTGCACTGGTCCGATAGTCTATTCGCCCGGTTTGACGATCACGACACAGCGCATGGTATCTCACTCCATCATCTTCCCGTCGCCGCAGCTCCAGCTCCTTCAACACTGAGAAGTTATGCGTGGTCAAAAACACCTGTACGCCCAACCGTCGCAACTCCAGAATCGTCTCCACGACGTTTCCTAGCACGGAAGGATTGAGGTTGGCCTCTGGCTCATCCCAAAACAAAACGGAGCCTTCAAGAAGAGTTCCGTTTTGAATCAGGAGCCAGATCAACGCCAGCTTACGAATGCCCTCCGCAAGCAACGCAAACTCAAGATTGCCTCTCCGATCCCGGAAGTAGAACTCTTCGTTCTTCACCGTGACCCGGCCCTGCAACGCCTCGCCAAGAGTGGCCAAGACGATCCGGCGGTCCGCGTCCATCGGGCCGCGGAGTATCGGCCGGTACGCACGATCGAGAATGTCTGCATAGACCTCTTCGAAGTGAACTTCCCTTCTGGCGTAGAGCGACCTAAAGCCAGGACCGTTCGACAGCATCTCCTTAACCGGGATGAATGCGCTCTCGATCGGTTGTTGTCTCCATCGGAGGGAACGTTCCCGGACTTCGCCCGTCGCCCTTGTCTCGAACCGTAGCCGAAGGGATCTTTTGTCGCTGCCATACACGGACACTACCGACTGCGCAATCCCGCGACGCCTGCGAACAAGTCGGCCGAGACGCCGGCCCGACGGAAGAAACACCCGGACCAGCTTGTCCGCAAAAGCCATCTCCGTCTGGGTGATGTCGCATGCAGCGTAGAGGACCTTCATCAGATGAGTCTTGCCCGTCCCGTTGTCACCGACAAAGACGTTCACGCCCCGGGAGAGTTTGATGTCGAAATCTTCAAAGGCCGTAAACTGCTCTAGCCTCAGTCGCCGAATCGTCATTGTTCTGGCCGCTCCCACTTCGGAACACGGCGGGTAGCGCCCCCGCCTGCGGTCGCCCTAGCGATGCGCTGGCGCATCGTACCACTCGTATGCAGTCGCGAGCCGGGGCCGATACTGCGGACTGCGGTATCCGCGACCGATGTTGATGCCAATGGCCAAGCGCAGAGCTCCTCAGTTCCGCGCACGCACCCGACCCCGTACACCTCGTAAAATGGACTGATCGCACACCTCTCAGGTTGCCGTGCCCCGCTTCGCCGCCAACGTCTCCACCATGTTCCCGGAACTGCCCGTCGCGGAGCGGTTTCGGGCCGCTGGCGAGGCGGGTTTCCGCGCGGTGGAGTTCCTGTTCCCGTACGCGTGGCCGGCGGCGGAGGTCAGGCACTGGCTGGACGACACGGGAGTCGCGCTAGTGCTCCTCAACACGCCCCTCGGGGACGCCGAGGGCGGAGAGCGCGGGCGCGGGGCGCTGCCTGACCGCGTCGACGACTTCCGCCGGGACTTCGCGCAAGCCCTCGCGTACGCGCGCGCGCTCCACGCTCCGATGATCCACGTCATGGCCGGTGTGGTCGCCGATGACGAGCGGGTCCGCGCGGAGGCGACGTTCGTCGAGAACGTGCGCTTCGCGGCGGACCAGGCCGCGCCGCACGGCATCCGCATCCTGCTCGAGCCGCTGAACGACGAGGACACGCCCGGCTACCTGCTCACGACGACGGACCAGGCGCGCCGCTGCATCGAGGCCGTGGACCGCTCCAACGTCCGCCTGCAGTTCGACTTCTACCACCGGCAGATCATGGAGGGGAACCTGGCGCGCGGACTGGCCGACCACCTCGACCTCATCGGGCACATACAGTTCTCGAGCGTCCCCGGCCGCCATGAACCCCAGTACGGCGAGGTGAACCTCCCGTTCCTGTTCGACCTCTGCGACCGGCTCGGCTACGGCGGCTGGATCGGCTGCGAGTACCGGCCGAAGACGACCACCCTCGACGGGCTCGGCTGGGGCGCCCCGTTCGGCATCGGGCGGCCTGCCTGACCTTTCGGGCGACCGTCCGGTATCATTGCGGCCCCATCGCGGACCCGGCCGGCATGGCAAGGCCGGGGATGCGCCAGGGGCGCCCGCGGGCGCGTCCGAATCCGGCCAGCGACGGCCTCCCGCACGCACGCTCGACCGCGGCACCGGGGTGCCCGCAAGCCATGTCCCGGGCGCCCAGGCGCCCCAACGGACCTCGGAGAGGTCCCATCAGCACGTCTCGGGGTAATCGATGTTGGAGCTCACAGTCATTCCGCCGGCACTCGGCCTGGTCGGACTCATCGCGGCGTTCGTCGTGTACGCACTCGTCAAGCGCTATGCGGAAGGCGAGGAGAACGTGCGGAACATCGCCGACCAGATCCATATCGGGGCCATGGTGTTCATGCGCCGCGAGTACCTCATGCTCGCGCTCTTCGCGGGGATCCTGATCGTCATCCTGTTCTTCTCGCCGGGACTCGGCGCCTCGACGGTCCTCGCGTTCATCGTCGGCGCCCTGGCGTCGGCCGGCGCCGGCTGGATCGGCATGTACACCGCGACCAAGGCAAACGTACGCACGACCACCGCCGCGCACACGCAGGGCGCGCCGGCGGCGCTGTCCGTCGCGTTCTTCGGCGGGTCCATCATGGGCCTCGCCGTCGCGTCCCTCGGCCTGCTCGGCCTCGGCATCGTCTACTACTTCTTCGGCGGCGATCCCCACACGGCCCATCACATCCACGGCTTCGGCATGGGCGCCTCGAGCGTCGCGCTCTTCTCCCGCGTGGGCGGCGGCATCTACACCAAGAGCGCCGACGTCGGGGCGGACCTGGTCGGCAAGATCGAACAGGGCATCCCGGAAGACGATCCGCGCAACCCCGGCGTCATCGCGGACAACGTCGGCGACAACGTCGGCGACATCGCCGGCATGGGCTCGGACATCTTCGAGTCGTACTGCGGGTCGATGATCGCCACGATCGCCATCGCCGCCACCCTCGGCGCCGTGGCCCTGGGCAACCTGGTGCCGGAGGCGGCAACGGAAGACGGCCGCGCGGCCCTCATGTCCCTCCCGCTGCTGCTGGCCTCCGCAGGCCTCGTCTGCTCGATCATCGGCATCGCGATCGTCCGCAGCCGATCCGCCTCGAACCCGGCGCTGGCGCTGCGTATCGGCATGATCGTGACGCCGATCCTGTTCATCGTGGCGGCGTGGTTCCTCATCGGCAACGCCGGCATCTCGCAGGCGATCTGGTGGTCCGTGCTGGCCGGGGCCGTGGGCGGCGTCATCATCGGACTCGTCACCGAGTACTACACGTCCTCGAAGCCGATCGTGCGCATCGCCGAGTCGGGCGAGACGGGGCCGGCGACCGTGATGATCACCGGCCTCGCGGTCGGCATGCAGTCCGTCGTCATTCCGCTGCTCGCCATATGCGCGATCATCTTCGTCTCAACGCAGCTCGCCGGGCTTTACGGGGTCGGGATCGCCGCGGTCGGCCTGCTCGCCACGGTGGGCATGACGATGGCGGTGGACGCCTACGGCCCGGTCGCGGACAACGCCGGCGGCATCGCCGAGATGGCGGGGCTCGGGGAGGACACCCGCGCCATCACGGACTCCCTGGACGAACTCGGCAACACCACGGCCGCGATGGGCAAGGGCTTCGCCATCGGCGCCGCCGCGCTTGCCGCACTCGCCATCATCGCCGCCTTCGTGGAGACGGTCGCGTACAACCGCGGCGGGGACTTCTCGCTGCACCTCGGCAACCCCGAGGTGCTGATTGGCCTCTTCATCGGCGGCATTACGCCGTTCCTCATCGCCTCCATCACCATGACTTCGGTCGGCGACGCGGCGATGGAGATGATCCAGGAGATCCGCCGTCAGTTCCGCGAGATCCCGGGCCTCCTCGAGGGCACGGCCGAGCCCGACAACGCCAAGTGCGTCGACATCGCCACGTCCGCCGCGCTCAAGCGCATGCTCCTGCCCGGCGCCATCGCCGTGGCGCTGCCGCCCGTCGTGGGCTTCGGGATCGGCGCCCAGGCGCTCGGCGGCGCCCTCGGCGGCGCGCTGCTCGGCTGCGTGCTGATGGCCCTCACCATGGCCAACGCGGGCGGGGCCTGGGACAACGCCAAGAAGTACGTCGAGAAGGGCAACCTCGGGGGCAAGGGCTCGGACGTCCACGCGGCCACCGTCGTCGGCGACACCGTCGGCGACCCCTTCAAGGACACTTCCGGCCCGAGCATGAACATCCTCATCAACGTGATGGCGATCGTGAGTCTCGTGATCGCGCCGTTGCTCTGACGCCCTACGCCGCTACCTGCGACAATCTGTGGCGCCGCGCGTGCCTGCGGCGCCACAGTGAGGCGCCAGGCACTTCGGCGGGATCGATCAGACCGATGCGCCGCCAACCCTTGGTCAACAGCCAAGTCTTCGCCGGCGCCACTTCCTGCTCGCGCCCCGGGTCCGCGTAACGCCCGACCGGCGGTGCACGGCCCTTCCAGCCGTCGAACCAGAGGCCTGAACTCGCTCCGTCCAGAACCACCGGCGGCTAGCTAGCGACGCCGCCGCTGCCAGAAGTGCTTGCGCACGTTCAGGAGGACGTACGCCAACGCCCGCCGCACCTCCGTCGGCGTCCGCTTCACCACGTGGTGGAAGCGGTCCGCCAGCACCCGCCCCGCGCGCCCGAACACGCGGTTCACGCAGCGGGCGAAACGGGCCCCCAGACTCTTCATGCCGTTCGCCAGGCATACCCTGCCCTGGGCTTCCACGACGAAGTGCGCGTGGTCGTTCTGGATGGAGTAGTGCACCACCGGGAACGCCGGGTGCGCGGACGACCGGCGCCGGGCCTCGCGCCGCCACGGCCGCGGGCGCGAAACTCGATGCTTGCCTGGCGGGGTCGCCGCCGACGTTGGGCTGCCACCAGAGCGGTTCCTGGAGGGTCTTGGGCTCAGGGAAAAGCCTACCTCCAGAATACTGTACGTGTAAACAGTTATCGGGCAGAAGACCCCGGTTCCGCGGGGCCCCTCCCCTCAACCAAACATCGCCCAATTCAAACGCAGCGGAAGGGGTTGTCCACCCCTTCCCCACCGCGCCTTTTCATGATCGGGGACCGGCGCCGTGGACAAGGCGTGGATAACCCCGCCCACCATTAGTGCCCGTTGCCCGGCGTCGGCGTCCGCTCCCCCTGTGTCGCTTGACCAAACACAACATCGCCCTAATCAAACGCTGGGCCGCGCACCAAGCCGCCTGCCGCGGCGGAGCGCCGGGCGGGCCGACGAGTCCCGCTGGGCCCACGTGGGGATCTTTGAATAGGGCGATGTTCTCGGGGCGGGCAACGGGGCTGCGGACGCCTGCCCGCACGAAAGAAAAGGGCGATGTTCTGTTGCGGGGGATAGGGTTCGCGACGCCTGGTGGTGCCCAGCCTGGCTGTTGAGCCGGGGACGAACGGGCGGCCCGGGCAGGGAGCGTTTTCCACGGGCCGTCCAGGGGCGCGATCCCCTCAAACACCAGAGCGCCGGTGGGCGGGCGGTGGGAAACGCGGAGCCGGCGCGCTCCCTCGCCGCCGTCAGAACGCGTAGCTGACGACGAACCAGGCTTTGTTGGTGTCGGTCGCCAGTTCGCGGGCGCGGTAGTTCGCGTACTTGAACTGCAAGCCGAACGGGCCCATCGACCAGACGGCGGACACGCCGGCCTCGCGGCCGTAGTCCATGCCGCCCTTGGCCGCGACGAAGTCGTGCAGGGCGGCCGTCAGCGCGACCGGGCCCACGTTGCCGGAGAAGGTCAGGTAGGTGTCCTTGACGCCAGCGGGTGGAGTGGTCAGGAACTTGTCGGTCCAGCCCTGGAACTTGTGCAGGGTCGCGACCGGCATCCGGACGGGCGCGGTGCCGCCGTCACTGCCGAGCACCTCGTGGCCCGCCGCGATCGTCACCCGCCCGATGGGCCACTTCGCCTCGACGAAGTAGTAAGGCGCGTCATAGCTGAGGGGGTTGTCGCCCCACTCCCGCTGCAACGCGACACGCGCGGAGAGGGTCGCGGGGCCGTATGTCCCCACGTAGTTGAGGCCGTAGCTCGCGTTGGAGTTCGCCGGGCCGTTGTCGTTCTCGAGATCGAGCAGGTAGGCGAAAGCGGCCAGCTCGTGACCCTCTGCCGCAGCGTACGTCCCGCGCAGGAAGTGCGCGTTGGTGTCCCACTCGGCCGGCTGGATGCCGTCGTCCGGACCGAAGATGCGGCGGACCTGCGCCACGTAGCTGTAGTCGAAGCCGACGCGCTCTCCGGTCGTCCGGATGCGTAGCGCATCGAAGGTCTGTTCGTTCTGGCGCCAGGCGACGCCGCCCACGAAACGCTGCTCGCCGTGGAGGATGCGCTGGCGGCCGGCGGTCACGATCGTGCCGCCGTTCCGGAAGCGTACGAACGCCTGGTTCAGGTCGGTGCCGGTCGGGTCGGCGACGACGGGGAACTGCGTCAGCCCGTTCTCGAGCGAATGGTAGTCGTCAGCCCCGAGCGTGAAGACGTGGTCCGCCTCGAGGCCCACCGACCACCCTTCCACGGCATCCATCACCCAGGACACGCGTGCTTTCGCGGTGGAGGCGCGCGCTTTCTCCTCGATGCCGTCCTGGTCGACCGTCTCGAAGCGGTAGCGGAGGTCGAACTTCGGCTTCGTCTCCGCGGCGGCTTCCGAAAAGTCCGCCGCCACCGCCGCCGGCCCCAAGAGGAGCGGCACCGCGGAAATCGCCGCGACCAGGGCCCTGCGGCAACTCGGGCAATCGATCACTGCGCTCTCCACGGCGGCTCCGGTTCCGACACCTGCAAGGTTACCAGACAGGCAGCCCCGCCCACCCGCGGACGGGGCGCTGGCACCTGGTTCCCCCGCGTGACCTAACATACGCCACCAACGATCCTGGTGGAGGGTATCCATGGTCTGGCAGCGCGAAATCGAGGAACTCGAGCGGCGCAAGCGATTCGCGGCACAGATGGGCGGGGAGGCCGGTATCCGCGAGCAGCGGCGGCGCGGCAAGCTGACGGTGCGCGAACGGGTCGATCTGCTGGCGGATGGCGGGTCCTTCCAGGAGATCGGCGAACTCGCCGGCGCGGCCACCTACGACGGCAACGAACTGACGGACGTGCGCCCGTCGAACATGGTGATCGGACTCGCGAGGCTCGACGGGCGGCCGGCCGTGCTGACCGCCGGCGACTTCACCGTCCGCGGCGGCGCATCCGACGCCTCCATCGGCAACAAGGGCGGACACGCGCAGAACATGGCCCTCGACTGGCGGCTGCCCTTCGTCCGGCTGCTCGACGCGAGTGGCGGGAGCGTCAAGACCTTCGAGCAGATCGGCCGGACGTACATCCCGACGAATCCGGTCACCCCCGGTGTCGAGAACCTGCTCTGCCAGGTGCCGGTGGTCGCCGCCGTACTCGGGTCCGTCGCCGGGTTGCCCGCGGTCGACGCGTGCCTCGCGCACTTCAACGTGATGGTGAAGGGCATCAGCCAACTGTTTCCGGGCGGACCGCCGGTGGTCAAGGCCGCCCTCGGCATCGACATCAGCAAGGAGGACCTCGGCGACGAGCGGAGCCAGGTGTTCGGCAGCGGCGTCGTCGACAACCTCGCAGACAGCGAGGCCGAGGCCTTCGAGATGATCAAGCGCTTCCTCGGCTACCTGCCGAGCAACGTCTGGCAGATGGCGCCGCGCGTCGAGACGGACGACGACCCGAACCGGCGCGACGAGGCGCTCCTGTCGATCATCCCCCGGGAGAAACGCCGCATGTACAACCCGCGGAAGATCCTCGATGCGGTCCTCGACCGGGACTCCTTCTTCGAGATCACGCCGCACTACGGGCGCTCCCGCATCCTCGGCCTCGCCCGGATGAACGGCTATCCCGTCGGTGTGATGATCAACAACCCCAAGCGCCTTGGCGGGTCGATGGACGTCGCGGCGGGGGTCAAGACGATTCGATTCCTGCAGCTCTGCGACACGTTCCACCTGCCGATGGTGTACTTCGCCGACGAACCCGGCTTCATGGTCGGACCGGAGCAGCAGCAGCAGGGCATCGTGCGCGCCGGCGCCAAGATGCTCTGCGCGACGCTGCGCACGCGCATGCCCTGGATCTCGATCGTCACGCGGCAACTCTACGGCGTCGCGGGACAGTGTCACGACCGTCCGAGCGGCATGTTCAAGCGCGTCGCCTGGCCTTCCGGACACTGGGGCTCCATGCACATCGCCGGCGGCGTGTCGGCGGCGTACCGCCGCGTCATCGCCGAGTCCGACGACCCGGAGGCGAAGCGGCTGGAGATCGAGGACCGTCTCGAAGCGCTGGCTTCGCCCTTCCGGACGGCCGAAGCCTTCAACATCGAGGAGATCATCGATCCGCGCGAGACGCGGCCGATGGTGTGCGAGTTCGTGGAGATGGCGCAGTCGGTGCTCGAGACGCAACTCGGTCCGAGCCCCACGCCCTACATGCCCTGACGCGGGGCTACGCCTCGAAGGGCGGCAGCTTCTTCGGGGCCAGCTCGTTGCGCAGGGTGACGTAGTCCGGCAGCCCGTCCCGGTAGGCGGGATAGTCCTCTCCGGCGATGAGCGGCCTGAGGTAGCGCCTCCCCGCCGCCGTGATGCCGTAGCCCGACTTCGAGATGTACGCCTTCGGAAGCTTCCGCTCGACGTTGGCCACGCTGCGAAGCTTCGCCTCGCCGATGCGCCAGCGGTACGGCTCGTCGCTCTCGCGCACGATCGTCGCCATTACGGCATTGCGCCCCGTCAACGCGAACTCCACCGCGGCGCGACCGACGGCGAACGCCTGCTCCACGTCGGTGGCGGAAGCGATGTGGCGGGCGGAGCGCTGCAAGTAGTCCGCGACAGCCCAGTGGTACTTGTAGCCCAGGGTCTCCCGCACCATGCGTGCGAGGGTTGGCGCCACGCCCCCGAGCTGGGCGTGCCCGAAGGCGTCCCGGGCGCCGGACTCGGCGAGGAACGTCCCATCGGGGTAGCGCGTCCCCTCGGACGCCACAATGACGCAGTACCCGACCCGGTCGACCGTGTCCCGCACCCGGGCGAAGAACGACGCTTCGTCGAACGGGACCTCCGGGAAGAGGATGACGTGCGGCGGATCCCCCGGCTTCTCCTGCGCCAGCCCGCCCGCCGCCGCGATCCACCCGGCGTGGCGCCCCATGACCTCGAGGATGAACACCTTCGTGGAGGTCTCGCACATGGAGGCGACGTCCAGCGCCGCTTCGCGCACCGACACGGCTACATACTTCGCCACCGACCCGAAACCCGGACAGGTGTCCGTCCGCGGCAGGTCGTTGTCCACGGTCTTGGGAATGCCGATGCAGACGACCGGATACCCGAGCCGTTTCCCGAGCTGGGACACCTTGTGGGCCGTGTCCTGCGAGTCGCCGCCGCCGTTGTAGAAGAAGTAGCCGATGTCGTGGGCCCGGAACACGTCGATGAGGCGCGTGTACTCACGCTCGTTCTCGTCGATGGACGCCAACTTGTAGCGGCACGAGCCGAAGGCGCCGCTCGGCGTTGACCGCAAGCCCGCGATGGCGTCGGGGGACTCCAGGCTCGTGTCGATGAGTTCCTCGTGCAGCGCACCGAGGATCCCGTTGCGCCCCGCGAAGACCTTGCCGATCCGGTCCCCGTGCCGCCGCGCGGTCTCGATCACGCCGCAAGCGGTGGCGTTGATGACGGCGGTCACGCCGCCCGACTGCGCATAGAACGCGTTCCGGCGCGGCTCCTTGGCCGGCGCCTTCCTCGGCTGCTTGCGCTGCTCGCTCCGCGCCATCGATCCGGCCCCTTCCCGTCGCGTCGCCCGCCCCGATTGTAGAACGAGCCGGCCGTCTCCCCGCTCCGTGCGAGCGCCGATCCTTGTGCGACAATGCCGCCATGGCCACCGTTCTGAAACTCTTCTGGAACCTCTGCCTGCTACGCATCGGCCCGGAGTCCGTGCCCGGGCGGACCTGGTTCGTGGCCACCGCGGTCCTCGCCGACATCGCACTCTCGACCTTCGTCAACACGACCGTCGGCGACGTAGGCGCCGCCTGGGCGCTCGGCTGGGCCGTGATACCGCTGGCGACCGTCGGCGCGATCACGTGGCTCGCGCTGTTCCTCCGGGGCATGGCGGGACGTTTCCCGGCCACGCTGGCGGCGCTGGCCGGCACCGACTTCCTGCTGACGGTCGTGCCCGCGCTCCTGACTCCCGTCGCGGGGATCCAGGCATTCGTGATGGTGCCGCTGCAGATCTGGCTGATCGTCGTCTGGGGGTTCATCTTCCAGCACTCCTTCAACACGTCCCTGGCGTTCGGCATCCTCATCGCCTTCGGCGTCTCCCTCGTCAGCACCCTCGTCGCGGGCGTCGCGATCGGCTTTCCGGGGCTCGAGCAGGCCGGAACGGCCAGTTGACGGAGAGCGTCTACTTCCTGGGTATCGGCGGTACCCTGATGGGTGGGCTGGCGCAGTTGGCCAAGGCCCGCGGATACCGTGTCAGCGGTTCCGACAACGCCATCTATCCCCCCATGAGCGACCAGCTCGCGGCGGCGCAGATCGAGGTCTTCGAGGGCTTCGACCCCGGGCAGCTCGACCCGCCGCCGGACAGCATCGTCGTGGGCAACGCGCGGCTGCCGCGCGGACATCCGGCCATCGAGCACATCCTCAACGAGAACCTGCCCTACACCTCCGGCGCGCAATGGCTCGGCGAGGCCGTGCTGGCCGACCGCTGGGTGATCGCCGTCGCGGGCACCCACGGCAAGACCACGACCGCGAGCATGGTGGCCTGGATCCTCGAGCAGGCGGGTCTCGAACCGGGGTTCATGATCGGCGGCGTGCCGAGCAACTTCGACGTCTCGGCCCGGCTCGGCCGCGCGCCCTTCTTCGTGGTCGAGGCGGACGAGTACGACACGTCGTACTTCGACCGCCGTTCGAAGTTCGTCCACTACCGGCCGCGCACCCTCGCGATCAACAACCTCGAGTACGACCACGCGGACATCTTTGCCGACCTCGAGGCCATCAAGACGCAGTTCCACCACCTGGTCCGGACGGTGCCCGGCAACGGCCTCGTCATCGCCCCCGCCCAGGACCCGGCCGTCGAGGACGTCCTCCACCGGGGTTGCTGGACGCCCGTGTCCCGGGTCGGCAACCCGGAGGACGTGCCGACGGGCTCCAAATCGGATAACCGCGATGTCTGGCACGCCGGGCGCGGCAAGCGGGACGGCGGCGCCTTCGACGTGGCACGCAACGGCGAGACGGTGGGGCGCGTCGAGTGGCCGCTCGTCGGAGCCCACAACGTGTCAAACGCACTCACGTCCATCGCCGCCGCCTGTCATGCCGGCGTCGCACCGGAAACGGCGGTAAGCGCCCTGTCGTCCTTCGCCGGCGTCCGCCGCCGGCTGGAGCTGTTCGCGCAGAAGGGCCGCGTGCGCGTGTACGACGACTTCGCCCACCACCCGACGGAGATCCGCGCCACGCTGCAGGCGCTACGCCACCGCGTCGGCACGCAGCGCATCGTCGCCGTGGTGGAACCGCGCACGCACACGATGTCCCTGGGCGCGCTGCGCAAGGAACTGGCCCACTGCTGCGCGCCCGCGGACGAGGTGATCTGGTACCGCGCGCGGACCATCCGCTGGGACCTCAACGAACTGGTCAGGAAGAGCGTCGTCCCGGCACGCTCCTCGACGACATCGACGCCATCGTTGACCACGTGACGCGCCCAGGGCGCCGCACCAGTCACGTCGTGGTGATGTCGAACGGCGACTTCGGGGGCATACGTCAGAAACTCGAGCACGCCCTCGCCGACGACTGACACCGGCCCCGGGCGGCGGCGGGATTCAGTTCTCGAAGCCGATCGGCTCGATCCCGCAGACCGAGTAGCTTACCGGCGGGCGGCGGGACCAGAGCGGTTCCACGGCGATCCCGCGCCAGTCCTCGATCTCCGCCTCCAGCGATGCCACGGTGTCCGGCCGCGCCTCCGCGAGGTCCTCCTGTTCCCGCGGGTCCGCGGCCAGGTCGTAGAGAAAGCCGCCGGGCCGGTCCTGGTGCGGCTTGATCAGCTTCATCGTCCCCTGCCGCACGGCGACCGTCGGGTAGTTGCGCCACACGAACCGGTCGTGGGACCAGCGCCCGTGTCCGTCCACCAGCGGTCCGAGATCGCGCCCGTCGAGCGCGGTGTCGTCCGGGAACGGCGCTTCGGCCGCCGCGAGCAGCGTGGGCAGGACGTCGAGGGTCGAGACGGGTTCGTCGATCCGGGTGCCGGCCGAAATCCGGCCCGGCCACCGCACCAGATACGGTACGCGGACGCCCCCCTCGTAGTAGGTGAGCTTGCCCCCCGACAGCGGATCGCAGGAACACAGTCCCTGGAAGTACGCCGCGCAGCCGTTGTCGGACAGGAAGACCACCAGCGTGTCGTCCGCGATGCCGTGGGCCTCGAGCGCATCGAGGATGCGGCCGACCGCGTCGTCGAGGGCGGCGATCATGCCGAAGTAGATGCGTTGCAGTTCGCTCTCGACCTCCGCGAAACGGTCGTAGTACCGCCGCGTCACCTCGAACGGCGAGTGAGGCGCATTGAAGGGCACGTACAGGAAGAAGGGCTCCTCCCGATGCCGTTCGATGAACGCGACGGCCTCGTCGCCGAACACGTCCGTGATGTAGCGGGCCTCGCGCACCACTGTGCCCTCCGGCCCGCGCAGGATGCGGTTCCCCCGCCGCCGCTGCGGCGGCGACGGTGGCTGCGTGCCACGGACCACGAGATCGGTTCGCGGGTCGCCCGGATACCGCTCGCGCAGTACCGCGTCGCGCGGCAACGAGACGGCCCCACGCGACTGCACGTCGATGAAGCTCGTCGCGCCGGAAAGGTGCCCGTAGAACTCGTCGAAACCGCGGTTCGTCGGGTAGTGCCTGGCCTGGAAGCCGAGGTGCCACTTGCCGACCATCCCGGTGACATAGCCGACGGCGCCGAGGTGGTCCGCGATGGTGCGTTCCGCCTCGATCAGGCCCACGTCGGGCACGTCGGCGGCCTGCCGCGCGTTGTACTCGAAGCCGTACCGCTGCTGGTAGCGCCCGGTGAGCAGTGCGGCACGGGAGGGCGAACAGACGGGAGTGGTGACGTAGCCCTGCGTGAAGACGGCGCCTTCGCGGCCGATGCGGTCGATGTGGGGGGTCTCAAGACGCGTGCCGTAGATCGAAACGTCGCCGTAACCGAGGTCGTCCGCCAGGATCAGCACCACGTTTGGGCGGCGTTCCGGTGCCGGCGCCCGGTCGGCGAGCGCGAGTCGCCAGCCGCGCACGAAACGTTCGTCCTCCGGCTCGGCGGCTTTTGAGGCCACGCCCGCGAAAGCCAGGAGCACGGCCAGACAGCAGGCAGCGGAATGTCGAATCACGAGCGCCTCCCGGTCACCGGGGACACACGCTACCACGGAACCCCGGAAGCCGGCCGGGTCCTTCGCGCGAACCTCCGCCTTGCCGTACTCCCTATCGCACGCCCATACTCGACCGGAGTGCAGGTCCAGTCGCGGAGGTGCCATGCCCCGGGGCGAGAGTGACGCCGCGAGGGTGCGGGAACTCATGCGCCGCCTCGGGCGGGAAGCACGCGGCGCCGGGCGGGTGTACCTCGTGGGCGGCGCTTCCGCGGTCCTCGTCGGCTGGCGGGAGACCACGGTCGACGTGGACCTGAAGCTCGACCCCGAGCCGCCCGGCGTGTTCGAGGCCATGGCACGCGCCAAGGAAGCGCTTGACATGAACATCGAACTGGCCGCCCCGGACGATTTCATCCCGCCGCTGCCGGACTGGCGCCAACGCAGCCTCTTCGTCGCCCGCCACGGGGAGGTCGAGTTCCTGCACTACGACTTCTGCGCGCAGGCGCTGGCCAAGCTCGAACGCGGGCACGCGCAGGACCTGCGAGACGTCAGCGCGATGATCGCCCGGGACCTCGTCCGCACGGACCTGCTGGCCCAGTTGTTCGATGCCATCGCGCCAGACTTCCCGCGTTATCCGGCCATCGACATCCCGTCGTTCCGGCGCCGCGTCGAGGTCACGGTCGAAACGGCCGGGCTTGCTTCGTGAGCAAATCGTGAGCAAATCCGCCGCTCCCGCCGCAGTTCCGAACATCCCGGGCGACCTGCCCGGGGCCGACCTCGTCGCTGCCGGAGTCGCCGCGCTCCATCGTGGCGCCGTTACCGTGGAAGCGCTGCTGGTCGCGATCGGCGCGCCGCGGCTGCGCGACGCCGGACTGCGGTTTCCCGATCCGCCGTCGCTCGAGCAGTCGCCCGAACTGGCCCTCTACGACGCCCTGTGCCGCGCGCCTGACGTCGAGGACCCCTACGGGCGCTACAACAGCCTCATCCGCCGCCTGGTCAGCTTCGAACGCGCCCTCGAGCAACGCAACACCCGCACACGCAGACCCACTGACGGCTAGCGCCAGGCGCCTGCCGTATCATCCCGTGGCCGCTTGTACCTCGGGAGGCAGACATGCGACGCGCCCTGTTCCTATTCGCGCTTGCCGCCACCTCGGCCGGCGCCGAAGACTGGTACCCGTCGAAGCACCGCGCCGACGACACGCTCGGCGCCATCAACTTCCTGTCGCCGGAGAAGGTCGTGCAGGCCGCCGGGCTGGTGAAGACGGGCAAGGCCTATCCCCTCGGCGTCGTCACTGGCTGGGAGTCCCCCGCCTACCCGCCGCGGCACTACGCGATCACGATCATCCAGCCCGGCCAGGACACCGGCCCCACGATGGGGTCCAACCGCGCGACCGGCCACGACGATCTCCTCTACACGTGGATGGGCATCGGCAGCCAGATCGACGGCCTCGGACACCTCGGCGCCGACCATGTCTACTACAACGGCCACCGGGCGAAGGACTTCGTGACGCCTCGGGGACTCACGGCGCTCTCGATCGACAAGCTGCCGCCCATCGTGACCCGCGGCGTCCTGCTCGACATGGCGGCGCACTACGGGGAACACCCGGTGCCGGCCGGGACGGCGTTCAACTCGGCGGAGATCCGGGCCCGGGCCGAGGCGCAGGGCGTCACGATCGGCCGCGGGGATGTCGTCCTGTTCCATACCGGCTGGCTGAACCACTCGGGCGTTGACAACGCCACGTTCATGGGCGGCGAGCCCGGTCTCGGCGTCGACGGCGCGCAGTACCTCGCCGGCCTCGACGTGGTCGCGGTGGGCTCGGACACCTGGGGCGTCGAGGCGATACCGCACGAGGACCCGGAACAGGCTTTCCCCGTGCACGTGGAACTGCTGGCCAAGAACGGCGTCTACATCCTGGAGAACATGGACACGCGGGCGCTCGTGGCGGACGAGGGCTGGGAGTTCCTGTTCGTCCTCGGCCAGCCGCGTTTCGAGGGGGCGGTGCAGGCGGTCATCAACCCGGTCGCCATCCGCTGATGGACCTCCTCCCCGGCGACCTCGACGCGGTCGTCGAGGTCGCGCGGCATGCCGGCTGGCTGGACGCCGGAGACGAAGTCCTTTCCGCGGCGCCCGCCGGCGAGGGCAACATGAACCGGACCCTGCGCCTCGCGACGCGCACCCGGTCGATCGTGCTCAAGCAGTCCGTGCCGTTCGTGGCGAAGTACCCGGCGATCCCCGCGCCCCACGCTCGTGACCGCGTAGAGGCGGCCTTCTATCGCGAGGCAGGCAGTTGTCCAGAACTGGCGCGTGCGATGCCGGCCTGTCTCGGGCACGTCGCCGAGCATCACCTCCTCGCCTTCGAAGACCTCGGCGCCGCGACGGATTTCACGTCGGCCTACCGCGACGGCGACCTTGCGGGGCTCGACGCCCTCGGCGCCTGGCTGGCCATTCTGCACGCCCGCACCAGCCCCGACCCGATCTTCGAGAACGCCGACATGCGGGCCCTGAACCATGCCCACATCTTCCAGATCCCCTTCGTCGCGGACAACGGGCTCGATCTCGATGGCATCACGCCGGGACTGGGAGCACTGCAGCGGCTGGCAAGCGCGGACGAGTCCGTGATGCACCGCGCGCGCGAACTGGGCGCCGCCTATCTCGGCGCCCGCAGCGGCGCGCTCCTGCACGGCGACTTCTACCCCGGAAGCTGGCTGCGCCACGCGGACGGTCCGAAGGTCATCGATCCGGAGTTCGCGTTCGTCGGGCCGCCCGAGTTCGATACCGGCGTGCTGCTGGCGCACCTGGTCCTGACGGGCCATGCCCCGCGTCTCCCCGAGTCCTACGTCCCGCCGCCGCGGTTCGACACGGCGATGGCAAACGGGTTCGCCGGGATCGAGATCCTGCGGCGCCTGCTCGGCGTCGCCCAACTGCCCCTCGACGCGGACATCCAAGCCAAAGGCCGCTGGATCGACCAGGCGGTCCACCTGGTTTCCGGATGACGGTGCCCCTGATCATCGACACCGACGTGGCCCTCGGCGTGGAGCACGAGGGCCGGCCGCGCGACATCGACGACGCGTACGCCATTGTCGCCGCGCTCAACGCGCCCGAGATCGACTTGCTGGGGATCACGACCGTGTTCGGCAACGCGCCGCTCGCGTCAGCCGATCGGGTTGCCCGCGAGATCGTCGCCCTGAAGGGCGGTGCGGTACCCGTTGCGACCGGCGCCGCGGAATCGCTTTCGGCCAATCGCGGCGGGACCAACGACGCGGTGGAGTTCATGGCCGAGGTACTGGCCCGTCAACCCGCGCACATCGCCGCCATCGGCCCGCTGACCAACCTTGGCCTCCTGGCGGAGCGCTATCCCGAGCACCTCGCCGACGCGTTGTCCGTCGTCATCGTCGGCGGGCGCAGCGTCGGCAACCGCTTCTTCCTCCACGGGAAGGGGCCGGTCAACGACTTCAACGTGGAGCAGGACATCGACGCCGCGCGGGCAGTCCTCGAGCACGGCGTACCCGTCACGATGGCCGGGTTCGAGCTGACGAGCCAGGTGTCCATCGGCGCCCCGGAACTCGAACGCCTCCGGCCGTCGGCGATCCGGGAGCATTTCCTGCCGCGCACCCGGCCCTGGCTCGACTACTGGCTTCGCACCTTCCCGGGCGAGACCGGCTTCCATCCCTGGGACTCGGCGGCCGTCGACTGGCTCCTGCACCCGGGGCGTTATGTCACCGAGACCCGGGGCTGGCGTTTCGTGGAATCGCCGGACCGCGCCGACACCGCCTGGCTGGAGACCGGCCCGGACCTGCCGGACCGCACCAAGACCTTCCTGACCGGATTCACCCAAGGCGGAGCCCGCGCACTCCTGGACGACATCGTCGACGGCGTGCACTGAGCCGGGCAAATCTCCCGCAACGCGGTCGCGGCGACCGCGCACTCCTTGTGGCCATGCCGCCACGCCGACCAACCTCGCCCGTACCATGCAGAGTCTCCTCTGGCGCCTCATGCCCGCCGTCTGCGTCCTGTGCCGGAGCCGCACGCACCGGCCCCTCGACCTGTGCGCCGCCTGCGAGTCCGACCTTGCCCGGAACATCGATCCGTGTCCGCGCTGCGCGGGGCCGACGCCGGTTCCCGGCGGCGTGTGTCCCGCCTGCGAACTCGCGCCCCCGCCGTACGAAGCGGCCGTCGCCCCGTTCCTGTACCGGCAGCCGCTCACGCGCCTGATCCACGGGCTGAAGCGCGGCAACGGACTCCTCGAAGCGCGGGTCCTGGCGCACCTTGGCGGCGACGCCTTCCACTCGGAATCGCCACCGGATGTGCTGGTCCCCGTACCCCTCACCTGGCGGCGGCGGGTCGCCAGGGGCTACAACCAGGCCGCGCTCCTGGCGGCACGCATCGCACGGCCAAGCGGCCTGATCGTCGACTATCGCAGCGTCACGCGGATCCGTCACACGCCTCCACAGCAGTCCCTCGATGCGGCCGCCCGCCGGCGCGGTCTCCGCGGCGCCTTCCGCTGCGGGGAAGGCCTGGCCGGAGCCGACGTCGCCGTCGTGGACGACGTGCTCACCACCGGCGCGACCGCGGCCGAAGTCGCGCGCACGCTGCTCGCTGCGGACGCCCGCGCCGTGCGCATCTGGGCGATCGCCCGCACGCCGCCCGCGTGACTGCGCGCCCGACCTGTGAAACCATCGGACGTTTGCGCCTTTCCCCACAAGGAGCCGCCATGGCCGCCTTCCTCGTCGCCCACCTCCAGATCCGGAACCCGGACGGCTTCCGCGCCTACCAGCGCGGGATCCTCCAGACCATCAAGCCCTACGGGGGCTGGATCCTCGCCGCCGGCCCGGCGGAGCGCGCGGACGGCGACGAGCCGCCGAACCACAACGTCATCCTCCGCTTCCCGACCATGGACGACCTCAAGGCGTGGTGGGCGAGCGACGCGTACTCCGAGATCGTTCCGATCCGGGTCGAGCACGCTCCGGGCGCCAACGCGATGTTCCTGCCGGGCCTCGAGCCCGGACCGGACGTGTCGGGACTCGAGCGCTATCCGAAGCAGTACGCGGAAGTCCTCGGGAAGGGCATGGCCTACGTCGAGACCGGCAGCGGCGACCCGATCGTCCTCCTGCACGGCAACCCGACCTCTTCGTACCTGTGGCGGAACGTCATCCCCCATCTCGAAAGGCTCGGCCGCTGCATCGCCCCCGACCTGATCGGCATGGGCGACTCGGACAAGCTCGAAGACTCCGGGCCGGACCGCTACCGCTTCGTGGAGCACCGGGAATACCTGGACGCGCTGCTCGAGACGCTCGGTGTCGTGGAGAACGTCACCCTGGTGGTGCACGACTGGGGGTCGGCGCTCGGGTTCGACTGGGCCCGCCGACACCCGGACGCCGTGCGCGGCATCGCGTACATGGAGGCGATCGTCCGGCCCATCCCGAGCTGGGACGACTGGCCGGAAGGCGCGGTCGGCATCTTCCAGGGCTTCCGCTCCGACGCCGGCGAGGACCTGGTACTCGAGCGCAATTTGTTCGTGGAACGCGTGCTGCCCGGGTCCGTCATGCGCAAGCTCGGCGAGGCGGAGATGAACGCGTACCGGCGCCCCTACATGACGCCGGGCGAGAGCCGCCGGCCGACGCTCACCTGGCCACGGCAGATCCCCATCGCCGGAGAGCCCGCCGACGTCTCCGAGATCGCCGCGGCCTACGCGGACTGGCTGGCGTCGTGCGAAGTGCCAAAGCTGTTCGTGAACGCCGAACCGGGCGCGATGCTGACCGGCGCGCAGCGGGAGTTCTGCCGCACCTGGCCCAACCAGGCCGAGATCACCGTGCGCGGTGCGCACTTCGTCCAGGAAGACTCCCCGGACGACATCGGGCGCGGGGTCGCGGAGTGGCTCGGGAACATCGGATGACGGCGGCGCGCCGGAGGCAATCATGAGCCGGACGACAACGGCACTTCTGGCTTCCCTGGTCGCCGCGACCGTCTACGCGGCGGAGGGCCCGGAGCGCAACGCCTATTTCGGGGACACCCACATCCACACCGTGTACTCGATGGACGCCTTCATGGCCGGGGGCGTACGCACGACCCCGGACCACGCCTACAACTACGCCAAGGGCGAGGCGATCCCGCACCCGGACGGGCACGATGCTCCGGATCACCGGCGCGCCGCTCGACTTCCTCATGGTGAGCGACCACGCGGCGTATCTCGGTGCGAACGAGGCGCTTCTCGACCCGACGAGCCCGACCTACGGCCATCCCGAAGCCGACCGGCTCTCGTCGGCCTCCAACGCGCTGGCGGACGTCATCGCGGCGCTGTTCGCGCTCGGCGACGAGAACCACGAACTCGTGGGCCCGGCGGTCATCGCGCACGCCTGGGCGAAGAGCATCGAAGCGGCCGAGCGTCACAACGACCCGGGCACGTTCACGACCTTCATCGGCTACGAGTACACGCCGACGCCCGGCAACCGCCACCTGCACCGGAACGTGGTCTTCCGCGGCAGCGCGCCCGACATCCCCTTCAGTTCGCGGGACTCCGGGGACCCGGAGGACCTCTGGACCTGGCTCGACGCGCTGCGCGAGGAGGGCATCGAGGCCCTCGCCATCCCCCACAACATGAACCAGAGCGACGGCCTCGCCTTCATGGAGACCACCTGGAAGGGCGTCCCCATCGATGCCGCCTGGGCCGAGAAACGCATGCGCAACGAGCCCATCGCGGAGATCTCCCAACAGAAGGGCACTTCGGAGACGCACCCGTCGTTGTCGCCGAACGACGAGTGGGCCAACTTCCAGATCGTCGAGTACTACCTGAACCGGCGCGACAACACGGACCCGATCTCGGTGTTCAAGGGCGGCTACTGGCGCGGCGCCCTGCTCACCGGGCTCGAGATGCAGGAACGCGGCGGCTTCAACCCCTACCAGCTCGGTGCGATCGGCGCTTCCGACAGCCATGTGTCCGCGGCGCCGATCGAGGAAGACAACCACTTCAGCAGCAACCCCAACACGCCCCTCTCGAGGGGCTCGGCGTACCTGGACTACGCGAACCCCGACGCGATCTGGGAAGGCTTCTGGACGCCCCGCCAGGCGACCCACGGCACCGGCGGCCTCGCCGGCGTGTGGGCGGACGCGAACACGCGCGAAGCGCTCTACGACGCCATGCGCCGGCGCGAGACGTTCGCCACGTCCGGACCGCGCATCCGGGTCCGACTCTTCGGCGGCTTCGCGCTGCCCGACGGCATCTCGGACGCGTCGGACTGGGTCGAGCTCGCTTACGCGCGCGGCGTGCCGATGGGCGGCATGCTGCCGGACGCCGGCGAAGGCGCGCCGAGCTTCCTCGCGTGGGCGGCCCGCGACTCCCACGAGGGCTGGCTGCAGCGCTTGCAGATCGTCAAGGGCTGGGTCGAGGACGGCGAAGCGAGGGAGCAGGTCTACGACGTCGCCTGCTCGGACGGCGGCAGCCCGGATCCGGCCACGCATCGCTGCCCGGACAACGGCGCGCGGGTGAACCTCGCCGACTGCGGCATCACGCGGGACAAGGGCGCCGTCGAACTGGCGACGGTCTGGCGGGACCCCGCGTTCGACGCCGACCAGCAGGCGTTCTACTACGCCCGCGTGCTCGAGAACCCGAGCTGCCGCTGGTCCACCTGGGACGCCCTGCGGCTAGGCATAGCGCCCAACCCCTTCCTCCCGGCGACCCACCAGGAACGCGCCTGGAGCTCGCCCATTTGGTACGAGCCGCGAGGTTGACGCGTTCGCCGTCCTCGTGTCTCATTCGCCGTCGGAGAGAGGAGACATCCATGAAACCTGACCAGCCGTCGCCAGGCGGCCGCGCCCTTGTGTGCGCCGCTGCCTTCCTGCTCGCCTTGCCAACGACGCAGGTGGCGCTCGCCGAGGACGACGACGATGCCCTCATCGAGGAGGTCGTCGTCACCGGCATCCGCGGGAGCATCCGCCAGTCCATCGACATGAAGCGCGACGCCGACAACATCGTCGACGCGCTCGTCGCCGAGGACATCGGCAAGTTCCCCGACCAGAACCTCGCCGAGTCGCTGCAGCGCGTGCCCGGCGTCGCCATCGACCGGGTCCGCGGCGAGGGCTCGCAGGTCTCGATCCGCGGCCTCGGTCCGCAGTTCGTGCGCGTCCAGGTCAACGGCCGCAGCGCCCTCTCCGGCGCGGGCGGTTCCTTCGCCGGCGCCATCGGCGGCCTGACCGGCGACCGCGCCTTCCGCTTCGAGGGGATGCAGGCCGAACTCGTGCAGGCCGTGGAGGTCTACAAATCGGCCCAGGCCAACCTGCTCGAGGGCGGCATGGGCGGCACAATCAACATCCGCACGCGCCGGCCTTTCGACAACGGCGGCCAGCGGATTCTCGCCGGCAACGCCTACGTGACCGACGACGACCTCGCCGACGACAACGGCTACCGCGCCGCCGGTGTCTGGAGCGACACGTTCGCCGACAACACCTTCGGCGTCCTCGTCAGCCTCGCGGCCGACGACCGGACGACCCGCGAGGACTGGTTCAACATCCCGGACTACGAACCGAAGATCTTCCGCAACGCGATCGACCAGAACGGTAACCTGCTGCGCGGCTGCGACCTGCCCGGTGTGGCCAACCCCAACGTCGGTTGCGGATACACCGGCGGCAACGTCCGCATGGGCATCGTGATCGAGGAGAAGCAGCGCCTCAACCTCTCCTCCGCACTGCAGTGGCGCCCGAACGAGGACCTCGAGGTCACGCTCGACCTGCTGCACTCGGAACTCGAGCGCCAGTACACCGACTACCAGAACCCCCTGCGCACGCAGGCCGGGCTCGCCGGGCGCGCCACCGAGGTGCACCTGAACGAGAACGACGTCACCACGTATTTCGCCACCACGGGGTCCCGCCCGCGGCCGTTCCCCCGCGACTTCGACACCGAGACCGAGCAGCAGCAGTTCGCCGTCAACCTCAAGTTCACGCCGACCGAGCGGCTCGAGTTCAACGTCGACCTGTCGCACGCCACCGGGGACGTGGACGAGATCCAGACGACCACCTATTACGACATCGCCGGGGGCGCGCCCGCGACCTACGACATCAACAACAGCTACATCCCCAAGATCTCCGTCGACGCCGACCTGTCGGACCCGAACGTGTACACGTTCTCGTTCTTCCAGGACCAGGTGAACCTCTCGGAGGACGAGGAGACGCAGTTCCGCGCGGACGCCACCTACCACTTCGATGACGGGACCGCGTTTCACGCGGGCGTGAGCTACCGGAATCAGGAGCGCATGTACCTGCGGCGCGGCATCGCCATCGGCACCCGCTTCGGCGACTTCATCGGTGAGCCGCTGACGGCCGTCGACTGGCACGAGCTGCCCGTCGACGACGCCTGGTCCGGCATCGACGGTTCCGACACCTGGCCGAAGCAGTGGCTGTCGGCCGATCCGGACTCCGTGCGGCAGACTTACCTGGTCGACCGCCGGGACGAGATTCCGCCGGAACGTTTCACCGCGGCGGACTCGGCATCCTCCGAGGACTTCATCGTCGAAGAGGAGACGCTGGGCGCGTACTTCATGATGGAGATGGCCGGCAGCATCGGCGACATCCCCTGGTCCGGCAACGCCGGCGCCCGCTGGGTGCGCGTCGAGCGCGACTCCACCGGGAACGTGCAGCCGATCGACAACGTCGTCTTCTCGGAGGCGTCGGGCGTGTTCGTGTTCCTGCTCCTCCCCGCCGAGTTCCAGACCCACAGCAACCGCTTCGCCGAGGTGCTGCCGGCGCTCAACCTGAAGTTCGACCTGCGCGAGGACCTGGTGGGACGCTTCGCCTGGGGCAAGGTGATGTCGCAGCCCGCTTTCGCGGACCTGAACCCGGGCGGCTTCAAGCTCGCGTCCACGCGCCGCGTCAACGAGGGCAACCCGTTCCTCGAGCCGTACGTCGCCGAGCAACTGGACATCGGCATCGAGTGGTACCCGACGGACGACGCGATCATCGCGCTGCACGCGTTCGGCAAGGAGGTCAACTCGTTCATCATCACGGTGACGGAACTCATCGAGTTCATCGACCCCAACACGAACGCGCCTATTCCGGACCCGGAAAGCGGCGGCAACGTGCGGCTCCAGTACCAGGGACCGCGTAACGAGGAAGGGGCGTTCATCGGCGGCTTCGAGGTCGCCGCGCAGTACGCCTTCACGCAGTTGCCCTCGCCCTTCGACGGCCTGGGCGTCCAGTTCAACCACACCTGGGTGGACACCGACGCCGAGTTCGTGAACCCGAACAGCGGCGCCGCGTTCGACGTGCCGGGCCTCTCCGAGCACACGACGAACGCTGTGATCTTCTACGAGAAGTACAAGTTCAGCGGTCGCATCGCGTGGAACCGCCGCGACGGATTCCTGCTCCGGGTGTCGAGCACGCGCTCCAACCCCGAGTTCACGAACCCGTACTGGCAGCTCGACGCAGGATTCGGGTATGAGTTGACGGACAACATCTCGCTGGTCTTCGAGGGCATCAACCTCACCAACGAGAACGTCGACCGCTACAACATCGTCGGCCCCGTGTCGCAGTTGAAGCAGCTCTACTTCATCTCGAACAGCGGGCGGCGCATGCAGGCCGGTATCCGGGTCCGCCTGTAATCCCCTCCGGGGAGGGTTCCACCGCCTTGGTGGGACTCTCCTTCCTTTTCTCTCAGCTCCCCTTCCTCGCGCGGCCGCTCGGCGGCCCGCTCTTTCGTGCCTCCCCTGTTAATATAGTCTTGTATCCGAAGTGCAACCTTGGGGAGAAGGATTCATGCACACCAACCCGGACTCTAGGTGGCGTCGCGCGGCCGTACTCGCCGCTGCCGTCGCCCTGGCCCTGCCAGGCACTCAGGCCGTGTTCGCCGAGGGCGAGGACGACGAGGAACTCATCGAGGAGGTCGTCGTCACCGGCATCCGCGGCAGCCTGCGGCAGTCCATCGACATGAAGCGCGACGCCGACAACGTCATGGACGCGCTCGTCGCCGAGGACATCGGCAAGTTCCCGGACCAGAACCTCGCCGAGTCGCTGCAGCGCGTCTCCGGCGTCGCCATCGACCGCATGCGCGGCGAGGGCGCGCAGGTCTCGATCCGCGGTCTCGGTCCGCAGTTCACGCGCGTGCAGGTCAACGGCCGCGGCGCGCTGTCCGGCGGCACCCAGGCGTTCGCCGGCAACATCGGCGACCACAGCCAGCAGCGGACCTTCCGCTTCGAGTCCATGCAGGCCGAGCTGGTGCAGTCGGTCGAAGTGTACAAGTCGGCGCAGGCCAACCTCATGGAGGGCGGCATGGGCGGCACGCTCAACATCCGCACCCGGCGGCCGTTCGACAACGGCGGACGGCGGATCGTCGCCGGCAACGCGTTCATGACCGACGACGACCTGGCCGACGAGAACGGCTACCGCTTCGCGGGGGTCTACAGCGACTCGTTCGCCGACAACACGCTCGGCTTCCTGGTCAGCGTGGCGGGCGACGACCGGACCACGCGGGAGGACTGGTTCAACATCGTCGACTACCGACCGCAGATCTTCAACCGGGCCACCGACCTGGCGACCGGCGAGCCGCTCAAGGGGTGCAGCCTTCCCGGTATCGCGAACCCCGACCGCGGTTGCGGTTACGTGCCCGGCAACATCCGCCAGGGCGTCGTCCTCGAGGACGTCGAGCGCATCAACGCCAGCGCCGCGCTGCAGTGGCGCCCGAACGAGCAGTGGGACGTCACCGTCGACCTCCTGCACTCGCAGATGGACCGCGACATGGACGACTTCCAGGTGCCGTGGCGCTCCCAGGCGGGGCTCGGCAACGGCGCGAGCCAGGTGCTGCTCAACGAGAACCAGATCGTGACGTACATGCGCACGGAGACCGCGCGCCCGCGTCCGTTCCAGCGCCCCCGTGTCGAAGACATCGAGAGCCAGCAGTTCGCCGTGAACGCGGCGTTCACCCCGACGGAGAAATGGACGCTCAGCTTCGACATCTCGCACACCACCGGGAACCGGGATCGCTTCCACCGCGACAACTATTACGACATCCCGGCCGTGCCCCTCATCTACGACATCCGCGACAGCTATGTGCCGAAGATCACCATCGAAGAGAATCTGCTCGACCCGACCGTCTACCAGTTCATCGTCTACGGGGAGGGCCATAACGTTGCCGAGGACACGGAAACCCAGTATCGCTTCGACGCCACGTACCACTTCGAGGACGGCACCGCCTTCCACGCGGGCGTGAGCTTCCGCGACCGGGAGCGCTTCTGGCAGCGGAGAAGCTTCAGCTTCGGTCCCCGCTGGGGTGACTTCGCGGGCGAAAGGCTGACCGACGTCAACCACTACCCCCTGCGGGTCGACGATGCCTTCTCCGGCATCGGCGGCACCGGCACGTGGCCCAAGTCCTGGCTCCTGCCCGATCACAATGACGTCCGGGCCACGTACCTCGTCGGGCGCCGCGACGAGATCCCGGCCGCCCGATTCACCGCGGCGGCCACCGCGCACGAGGAGGACTTCACGATCACCGAAGACACCCTGGCCCTGTACTTCATGGTCGAGATGTCCGGCACCATCGGCGACTTCCCCTGGTCGGGCAACGTCGGCGCGCGCTGGATCCAGGTGGACCGCGCGTCCACCGGCAACGTGCAACCCGTCGAGGAGATGGTCTTCCTGGAAGCCGCGGGCATCTGGGAGATGGACCTCGGACCCGCCGAGTTCCAGACGCACGGCAACAGGTTCGCCGAGGTGCTGCCGGCGCTGAACCTGAAGTTCGAACTGCGCGAGGACCTGATCGCCCGTTTCGCCTGGGGCAAGGTCATGACCCAGCCGGCATTCGCCGACCTGAACCCGGGCGGCACCAAGCACTCCGGTACGCGCCGCGTCCAGGAAGGCGACCCCAATCTCGAGCCCTACGTGGCCGAGCAGCTGGACATCGGTATCGAGTGGTACCCGACGGACGACGCGATCGTCGCGTTGCAGGCGTTCGGCAAGCAGGTGGAGTCGTTCATCGTCCAGATCACCGAACAGCGGACCTGGTTCGAACCCGACGGCAGCACCCTGTACGACCCGGAGTCCGGCGGCGACCTTTTCCTGCTGTACCAGGGTCCGAGCAACGGGGACGGCGCGTTCATCGGCGGCATCGAGTTCGCGGCGCAGTACGCCTTCACGCAACTGCCCTCGCCGTTCGACGGTTTCGGCGTGATCTTCAACCACACCTGGGTCGACACCGACGCCAAGTTCATCAACCCGAGCAGCGGCGTCGCCTTCGACGTGCCGGGCCTGTCGCGCAACACCACCAACGCGGTGATCTTCTACGAGAAGTACAAGGTCAGCGCCCGCGTCGCGTGGAACAAGCGCGAGAGCTTCCTGACCGTGATCTCGAGCCTCCGGGGCAACCCGCAGTTCACGAGCGACTACTGGCAGCTCGACGCGGGGTTCGGGTACCAGGTGACGGAGAAGATATCGGTCGTCTTCGAGGCCATCAACATCACCGACGAGAACGTCGACCAGTACAACATCGTCGGCCCGGTCTCGAAGCTCGAGCAGATGTACTACATCTCGAACAGCGGGCGGCGCATGCAGGCCGGGGTACGCGTCCGCTTGTAGCGCCCGCTCGTCCCGTCCCTTGGGGGACGCCCTTGCGGCGTCCCCCTTTCTCTTGCGCGCATCGCGCACGACTCCCAGGCGGAGCACGTCCACGAGCCATCCCACCATATCAATCGAGCTTGACGCTTCAATATAGTCATGCCTCAATAGCGGTCAGGGAGGATGGGGGGAGAGCCCATGTATCTTGACCACCGCCTCGCGCGGCGCGCGGCATCGTTCGCGGCCGCTTTCGCCCTGGCCCTGCCAGGCGCCCTTCCCGGCATAGGAGCCGCCCTCGCCGAGGGCGAGGACGACGAGGAACTCATCGAGGAGGTCGTCGTCACCGGCATCCGCGGCAGTCTGCGCCAGTCCATCGACATGAAGCGCGACGCCGACAACGTCATGGACGCGCTCGTCGCCGAGGACATCGGCAAGTTCCCGGACCAGAACCTCGCCGAGTCGCTGCAGCGCGTCTCCGGCGTCGCCATCGACCGCATGCGCGGCGAAGGCGCACAGGTCTCGATCCGCGGTCTCGGTCCGCAGTTCACGCGCGTGCTGGTCAACGGCCGCGGCGCGCTGTCCGGCGGCACCCAGGCTTTCGCCGGCGGCGTCGGCGACCACAGCCAGCAGCGGACCTTCCGCTTCGAGTCCATGCAGGCCGAACTGGTGCAGGCCGTCGAGGTCTACAAGTCGGCCCAGGCGAACCTCATGGAAAGCGGCATGGGCGGCACGCTCAACATCCGCACCCGGCGGCCGTTCGACAACGGCGGACGGCGGATCGTCGCCGGCAACGCCTTCATGACCGACGATGACCTGGCGGAAGACAACGGGTACCGTTTCGCGGGCGTGTACAGCGACTCGTTCGCCGACAACACGCTCGGTTTCCTGGTCAGCGTCGCGGGCGACGACCGCGTCACCCGCGAGGACTGGTTCGCCGTTGCCGACTCCGAGCCGAAGGTCTTCAACAACGCCATCAACCTGGCGACCGGCGAGCTGCTGCGCGGCTGCAGCCTGCCCGGCGTCGAGAACCCCGACGTCGGGTGCGGTTACGCGCCGGGCAACCTCCGCCAGGGCATCCTCATCGAGGATGTCCAGCGCGTCAACTTAAGCGCCGCGCTGCAGTGGCGCCCGAACGAGCAGTGGGACGTCACCGCCGACATCCTGTATTCGCAGATGGACCGCGACTACGACGACTGGCAGATTCCGTGGCGCTACCAGGCGGGGCTCGCGAACGGCGCGAGCGAGGTGCTGCTCAACGAGAACCAGATCGTGACGTACATCCGCACGGAGAGGGCGCGGCCACGACCGAGAAATCGTCCCCGTGTCGAAGACAGTACGACCGACCAGTTCGCCGTGAACGCGAAGTACACGCCGACGGAGAAATGGACGCTCAACTTCGACGTCTCGCACTCGTCCGGGGACCGCGTCTCGCCCTACCACGAGAGCTACTACGACATCCCGGCCGTGCCCCTGACTTACGACATCCGCGACAGCTATATCCCGAAGATCAACGTCTACAAGGACCTGCTCGACCCGAACGAGTACAACCTCCAGGTCTTCTCGACCCAGACGCGCACGTCCAGGGACCAGGAGACCCAGTACCGCTTCGACGCCACCTACCACTTCGACGACGGCACCGCCTTCCACGCGGGCCTGAGCTTCCGGGACCGGGAGCGTACCTGGCGGCGGAGGGGTTTCAGGATGGGTCCCCGCTACGGCGATTTCGCCGCGGGAGCCACCAAGTTGACGGAAGTCGGGCACCGGCGCAACCCGGACAACGCCTTCTCCGGCATCAGCGGCGCCGACTGGCCCCAGCCCTGGCTCATACAGGATCAGGACGACGTGCGGGACAAGTACCTCATCCGGCGCCGCGACGAAATCGACCCGAGTCGCTTCGAGGAGGTGCACACCGCGCATGCGGAGGAGTTCTTCATCAACGAGGATACCCTCGCCCTGTACTTCATGGTCGAGATGTCCGGCACGATCGGCGACTTCCCCTGGTCCGGCAACGTCGGCGCGCGCTGGATCCAGCTCGACCGCGCCTCCACCGGCAACGTGCAGCCCGTCGAGCAGATGGTCTTCTACGAGACGGCGGGCGCGTGGGAGTTCCAGCTCGGGCCGGCCGAGTTCCAGACGCACGACAACAAGTTCGCCGAGCTGCTGCCGGCGCTGAACCTGAAGTTCGAACTGCGCGAGGACCTCGTCGCGCGGTTCGCATGGGGCAAGGTGATGACCCAGCCCGCGTTTGCGGACCTGAACCCCGGCGGCACCAAGCACGTCTCCTCGCGCCAGGTGAACGAGGGCGACCCGCAACTCGAGCCCTACATCGCGGAGCAGCTGGACATCGGTATCGAGTGGTACCCGACGGACGACGCGATCGTCGCGCTCAACGCATTCGGCAAGCAGGTGGATTCGTTCATCATCCAGATCACCGAACGGCGGACCTGGTTCGAACCCGACGGCAGCACGCTGTTCGACCCGGAGTCCGGCGGCGACGTCCGGTTGCTGTACCGGGGTCCGAGCAACGAGGACGGGGCGTTCATCGGCGGCATCGAGTTCGCGGCGCAGTACGCGTTCACGCAACTGCCCTCGCCCTGGGACGGTTTCGGCGTGCTCTTCAACCACACCTGGGTCGACACCGACGCCGAGTTCATCAACCCGAACAGCGGCGTCGCGTTCGACGTGCCGGGCCTGTCGCGCAACACCACCAACGCGGTGATCTTCTACGAGAAGTACAAGGTCAGCGCCCGCGTCGCGTGGAACCAGCGCGAGAGCTTCCTGACCTCGATCGCGGCCGACCGGGGCAACCCGCTGTTCACGAGCGACTACTGGCAGCTCGACGCGGGGTTCGGGTACCAGGTGACGGACAAGATATCGGTCGTCTTCGAGGCCATCAACATCACCGACGAGAACGTCGACCAGTACAACATCGTCGGCCCGGTCTCGCGGCTGGAACAGATGTACTACATCTCGAACAGCGGGCGGCGCATGCAGGCCGGCGTACGCGTAAAGCTGTAGGAAGGGTACAGGGGCGGGGCTTGTCCGAAACCCAATGCCATCAACCCCTTGATTTAGCCGACTTTGCTGGCGTTTGTCCACTCCAGAGTACTAGTGTAGTGTCGCATAAATTAGTTTTCATTGGAGGCATTGGCCAGGGCCTGTCTGGCGCGCTGTATCTTGGCCAGGATCTCGGTGCCGGACTTGCGCCAGACGTAGCGCCTGGGGTTGAGGTTGTGCTCGGCCAGGTAGGCGTTGATGGCGTCGGCCAGTTCGGCGACGCTGGTGAAGCTGCCGTCGCGCACGACGTCCACGGTGAGGTCGCGGAAGAAGCGCTCGACGAGGTTCATCCAGGAACTCGACGTGGGCGTGAAGTGGCAGGCGACGCGGTCCACGCCGTGCGCCTTGCGGTGCCGTCGGTTGTGCCAGTCGATCCAGGATCTCACCTTGGCGTGCTTGTGGGTGGCGTAGTTGTCGACGATCAGGTGCAGGCACACGCCGGCGGGGGTTTCGCGGTTGAGGTGGCGCAGGAAGTCGAGCCACTGGCGGTGGGTGTGCCGGGCTGCGGTCTGGCCGAGGATCTTGCCGTCCAGGTACGACAGCGCGGCGAACAGGGTGACGGTGCCGTGACGCTTGTAATCATGGGTGCGGGTGGCGCTGTAGCCGCGCAGGACGGGGAACCCGGGCTGCGTGCGCTCGAGCGCCTGACACTGGCTTTTCTCGTCGCAGCACAGCACCAGACCCCGGTCCGGCGGGTCCAGGTACAGCCCGACCACGTCCCAGAACTTCGCCTCGAAGTGCGGATCGTTCGACAGCTTGAACGTCCGCGTCACGTGCGGCTTGATGTCGTTGGCGTGCCACAGGCGCCGCACCGTGTCCTTGGACACCCCGGTCGCCCGCGCCATGGCGCGCACCGACCAGCGCGCCCGGTTCGGCGGCGGCTGCGTGGCGCCGCGAATGATCCGCTCGCGCACCTCCGCGGGAATGCTCGGCTTGCGCCCCCGCCCCTTGGCGTCCGCCAGACCGGCCATCCCCGCCTCGCGGAAACGACGCTCCCACTTGATCACCACCGGTCGGCTGACGCCCAGCTCCCGCGCGGTGGCCGTCTGGCTGAGCCCGTCCGCGCGCCGGAGCACGATCGCCGCCCGCTGGTGATCCCGGCGCGCCGCGGTGCTCCTCCGCGTCACCGCCTCCAGCGCCTCGCGTTCCCGCACCGTGATGTCCATTGGAGGTGTCGCTCGTCCCATGCCAAGAGTGTCCGTCGCGGTCCCGTCGGACACCATGCACCATATCGGACTCATAGTCCACTTATTTAAGCGACGCTACACTAGCTTGGTTGCCGGTTTGAGGGTGAGGCGGGGCGCTCTCCATCGGGACGGGGGACGGGGCTCCGGGGCTCTGCGGCTGGGTCGCCTAGCTCGGCGGCCCTGCTCGAAGAAGACAAGGCGCGGGCGGGACGCGTCGAGACCGAGTGAGGTACGTCGGCGGAGATCGTGACACTCACTCTCAAGCGTTGTCCCTCGAGCCTTTCCCTCCACGAGCAGCGGGCGGGCGCGGATGCCGGGGTGCGGTAGCACGGGGTGGTGTGCTTGATCTGAACGATGTGAGAACGCCAAAGCGGTCGCTTGACGGCACGCGATCGTCGAGGCGTCGTCACCTCCGTCAAATGCGGTTCGTGGCGCTGAAGTTCTGGAGGACGCCAATGGGTCACCGGCGGGGTTGTCGGCGCGCAGGCCCTGCGCGACCGCCCACTTCATGACCGCGCCGATGCGCTGGCGTACGCGACTGGGCGGTCACCCGCTTGGTGGACCAGATGGGCAGCAGCACGGCCATGACGTCGGCGCTGGTCACGGCATCGACGGTCTTGGCGCCGAGACGCGGCAAGGCGTACGTGGCGAGGCTCGTGCGCCACTGGCGTTCGGAACCGCGCCGGCCCTTCCTGTGGGGGGCGTGGATACCGATAACGGTCTCCAGCGCGCCTCAGCGAAGGTCGGCACGGCCTTGCCCGAGCGGCGGGGATCTTGGCCCTGAGCGATCGCGCGGGCGGTCTCCAGCGCACGCTCGCGGGCCATGGCGAGGTGACGACGGGGTAGCGGCCGAGGCCGGGGCTGGTGGGCCGGGCGTCGATGCGTACACTCTGCGTCCAGGACTTGTTGACGCCACCGCGTAGCGCGGGCCTGACGAGCAGGCCGAGGCCGCCGCGACCGTCGCCTGCGCGCCACACTGTCATCAACTTGCTGATTTAAATGTATTTTCTGTCGTATGTCCAGCAGGCGTGTTTGCCTGATTACTGGTACGGCTATGCGATTGTCAGCGGCCTGCTGGCGCGTTTTGCGACCTTGCGACATTGCGACAAAGGGCAACAGGCAACTCTGCAGGACGCGGGATGGAACGTGACCGACGGTTCGAGCGTCATGTTCGAGTACGCGCCTCCCAACGGCACGCAGGCGGACTACGCGCTCTGGCTGTCAAGGACGCCCTATGGCGGCGTTGGAGGCCAAGCGGGCGAGCACCGATCCGGTGACGGCGCAGGACCAGGGGCGGCACTACGGCGGAACAACTCGAAGTGCCATTCGTTTTTCTGTCGAACGGTGAGGCGGTGTGACGATTCGTGAAGTCAGGCGAGACAATGAGCGTGTCTCTGTGGTATTAGAGAAAGGTGATCTTTGGTTCTTTGGCCAGTCCGACGGCGAAACAATGTGTACGCCGAGGGGTCGACATGAATAACGCACTCTACCATTCCCCCCCCCACCCCCCCCCCCCCCCCCCCCCCCCCCCCCCGGATTTTCGGCCGGCCCGATGAGGCGCCCCTGGGCCGCGCTCCTCGCGCTGGCGTTGCTGGCGGCGCTGACCGCGCAGCCGGCTGACGCGCAGCAGACACCGACAACGCTGGTCAGCAATGCCGGCCAGCCGAACAGCGGCACCGGCAATTTCGTGCAGCACGACCACGCCCAGGCGTTCACGACGGGCAGCAACGTCGCCGGGTACACCCTGACCGCCGTCGAATTCTCGTTTCCGTCGATCGCCGACAGCGGGCTCGCTTCGAAGCTGAATGTCGAGATCAGAAGCGACAGCAGCGGAAATCCGGATGGGCTCGTCGCCACCCTGACGAACCCCGGCACGATCGCCTCCGGCGCAAACAGCTTCACGCACTCCGGTATCCGGCTCGATCCGGACACCGTCTACTGGGCGGTGATAGACGTAACCGGCACTCCCAGCGGCACAAACATCATCCAGAACACCGCGTCGGACGCCGAGGACGCCGGCGGCGCGGACGGCTGGAGCATCGCCGACACCGCCTTGTACCGAAACCGCGGCGGCGGCTCCTGGACCAGCTTCAGCCTGTCCAGGAAGATGACCGTCAGCGGTCGCATCTTGGTGGACGACCCCGACCCCTTCGTGCAGCCGGTCCTCAGCAACCTCGGGCAGCCGGACGGCGCGGCGCACGGTCTGACCACGCACGGTCTGATCAGTGACCGCGCGGTGTCGTTCACGACCGGCAACGACGGCGACCACTACCGCCTGCAAAGCGTCGACATCGAGTTCGCCCAGGTCAGCGATTCCGGAATTGGTTCCAAAGTGGTCGTCGAGGTCCTCGCCGACTCCAGTGGAGGGCCGGACTGGAACTCGACGCTCACCAGGCTAGAGAACCCCGCCTTCCAGACGGGAAGCACGGACCGGACGTACGCCTTCACGTACTCGGGGGACGACGGCTCGGGCCTGCGGCTGGCGTCGAACACAACCTACTGGGTGGTGGCGAGGGACCTGTACGATACTCTCCAGGGCACGAACTCCATTCGCGCCACCGCCTCGAACTCCGAGCGCCTGATGGGCCTGTCCGCGGGCTGGAGCATCGGCGACGACAGCCGTTTCTGGAACGTGACGGGCAACAGCTGGAGCACCAACTCCGAGGCCCTCAAGATCGGCCTCAACCTGGGCCCCGCCGACCCCTTCGTGCAGTTCCGCACCTGCGCGGGCACGGTCACGGACAACACCTGCTCCACGGACTGGGTGATCGTCAACTACACCAGGAACGACCCGCCGCACACGATCACGCTGACGGAGGGCGGCGCGACGGTGACCTACCAGTGGCGGGCGGTGGACCCGGAGAACCGGGACCACTTCTACGTCAGCGACCAGGTGGCGGAGCCGCGCAGCACCTTCGTCGGCGGCTACATGGGGCCGGGCGGCCCGGACCGGGACCGGCTGATGTGCCACACCGGGATCCGGACGGCGAATGGCTTCTCCATCGGCGATCCGATCACGGAAGCGAATAAGGTCGACGGGGTAGCTCCCGGTTACGGCAGCACCGCCGGCGTGGGGCTCGACCGCCACGACGGCTGCCCGTTCGAGACCCAGTTCATCTACGAGCACGACGCCAACAAGTGGCGTCCGGTGTCCGTCGCCGCCGGCCAGGACAGCGACGCCTTCGACCACCTCACGTACCTGATCCACACGCCCGACCAGGTGGACCACGGCGCCGACACGGGGCCGGACAACGGGTCCATCAAGTTCCCGGCGGCGCACGTGCCGCTGATCATCAGGGACGACGACGAGTGGGAGCAGGACCTGGAGTTCTCGATCGACGACGGCGCCACCTGGACGTCGATCGAGGACGGCGGCCTGCCGCTGGCGTTCCCGCAGTCGCTGAACACGGGGACCAAGGCGCACTACTTCTGGGTGCGGCTGAAGACCGATCCGTCGACGCTGGGCGGCGGGGCGAGTCAGACCAAGCGCTTCTCCGTCATCGCCAGCTTCCCCGAGCCGATGTCCAACTCCGGCACGTCGGAGTACTTCCGCTCCCACCGGGTCTGGTTCACCAGCCCCGCCGCCGGACATCTCCACAGCTTCGGCACCGGCGAGTTCGCCAGTTCCAGCGGCTCGGTCACCGTGGGCCGCACGCCGGTCCAGGTCGAGATCAACGTCGGCGCCAACGTCGCCGGCTTCGTGCGCTTCGAGGTCGAGGGCTACAAGCTGTACGAGCGCAACGACAACCAGATCTCGACGGCGACGCCGCCGGCGGTGGTGCGCACCAAGAGCTTCACCTTCCATCGCACGATGGGCTCCTGCGTGGGCTGCCAGCGGCTGCCGGGCGACCTGCCGGACCCGGTGGTGGAGCGCGTGGGCGACCTGACCTACGCCAACCTGTCGGACACGGGCATCGACCTGAGCTGGCCGCGGGTGGTCGGCGCCGAGGGCTACGACGTGCGCTGGTGGTCGACCACCTCGCCGTTCGCCGACGATCCGAACGTGCCCCCGCACCGGCCCGAGGACGCCTACACCGGCGCCGAGCCCTCCGACCCGGCCTGGAACATCCGGCACCTGGAGCCGGACACCGAGTACCGGGCGGTGGTGTACTACCAGGACCACGGCGCGACGCAGTTGTCGACCGCCAGCCCCGTGCTGCGCTTCACCACGCTGTCGGCGGGCGCTCCGGTGGAGGCGGAGCCCACGTCGGTCATCGTGGAGCGCGTGCCGGAGGTGTCGATCGGCGCGGCCAGCGGGACGATCACCGAGGGCGGGGACGCGGTCTTCACGGTGTCCGCGGAGCCGGCGCCCGACGCGCCGCTGGACGTCACCGTGCACGTGGCCGGCCCGTCCGCCGGCAACGTCGTGTACCAGGCGGACCTGGGCGCGCGCACGGTCAGCGTGCCCACCGGCGGCGGCGCCACGTTCACCGTCCCCACGGTGGACGACGCGCACTGGGACTCCAACGGGACGCTCGGCGCGACCGTGGACTTCGGCGAGGGCTACCGGCGGAGCAAGTTCCACGGCCACGCCAGCGTGTACATCGACAACAACGACCTGCCGCCGCCGCCCGCGTTCCAGCTCAAGGGCGTCTCCGACACCACGGCGACCGTCGCCTGGAGGCCGCAGGGGGACGGCCGGACGTACCTGGTCGGCTGGCACAGGTCCTTCTCGGGCATCCCGGTCGTGGAGGAGATCACGACCACGGACACCGAGCACCGGATCACCGGCCTCGACCCCGACACGCACTACACGGTCTTCGTGCGGGTCGGGAGCGACAACCTGGGCCAACTCACGGTGAGGACCCTCGCCGCGGGCGCGCCGGCGGAGACCTTCGCGGTGGACTTCGACACGCCCGCGCCCAACACGTCCCGGCCGGTGGTCAGCGTCACCGCCGACTCCGGCGGCGTGACCGAGGGCGGGGACGCCGGCTTCACCGTCAGCGCCAGCCCGGCGCCGGCGGCGGACCTGGCCGTGGGCGTCACGGTGTCGGCGAGCGGCGACCACGGCGCGGCCACGGGTCCGCGGACGGTGACCGTTCCGATTGCGGGGCACGCGACCCTGACGGTGGGCACGACGGACGACGACGTGGACGAGGAGGACGGCTCGGTGACGGCGACGGTGGACGCCGGCGACGGCTACTGGCCGTCCCCGTCCCAGGGCGCGGCCACGGTGGCCGTGGCGGACGACGACGGCGCGGGCCACACCGTGGACCCGGACGTGGTCGCGATGGTGCGGGAGCAGGCGTCGCAGTGGCGCCACGGGACGGCGCACGTGAACCGCTGGAACCGGGTGCTGGTCGCGTTCGGCGAGCACGACGGCACGGGCGTCACGGGCGGCCCGATGACGGCGGCCGAGGCGCGGGAGATGGCGGACCGGCACAGCAGTCCCGTCTGGGACGAGGTGGCGGCCGAGCTGACGGCGCTGGAGGCGGCGCGGGCGCAGACGCCGCCGCCCACGCCGGAGGTCAACATCGCCGGCGCCGCCGGCGGAACCGAGGGCGAGCCGGTCACCTTCACGGTGACGGCGAACCCCGCGCCGGCCGCGGACCTGGCGGTGGGCGTGACGGTCGCCACGTCCGGCGACTTCGGGTACGGCGCGCCGCCCGGCAGCGTGACGATCCCGGCGAGCGGCAGCGCGACGGTGACCGTCACCACCACGGACGACGATGAGGACGAGGCCGACGGGTCGGTGACGCTGACGTTGAACGCGGGCAGCGGCTACACGGTGGGCGCGCGGTCGTCGGAGACGGTGAGCGTCACCGACGACGACGAAGCGGACGAGGAGCAGACGGGCCACACCGTGGACCCGGAGGTGATCGCGAAGGTGCGGGAGCTGGCGTCGCAGACGCAGCACGGGACGGCGCACGTGAACCGCTGGAACCGGGTGCTGGTCGCGTTCGGCGAGCACGACGGCACGGGGGTGACGGGCGGCCCGATGACGGCGGCCGAGGCGCGGGAGATGGCGGACCGGCACAGCAGTCCCGTCTGGGACGAGGTGGTGGCCGAGCTGACGGCGCTGGAGGCGGCGTCGGCGCAGACGCCGCCGCCCACGCCGGAGGTGAGCGTCACGGCCGGCGCGGGGGTGACGGAGGGCGGCGACGCCACCTTCACGGTGACGGCGAGCCCGGCGCCGGCCGCCGACCTGGCGGTGGGCGTGACGGTGTCGGCCAGCGGCGACTACGGCGCGGCGACGGGCGCGCGCACGGTGACCGTGCCGACGACCGGCAGCGCCACGCTGACGGTGGGCACCGCGGACGACAGCGCGGACGAGGCCGACGGGTCGGTGACGGCGACGGTGAACGCGGGCGGCGGCTACACGGTGTCCGCGACCCGGGGCGCGGCGACGGTCGGCGTGGCCGACGACGACGCCCCGGTTCCGGAGGTGAGCGTCACGGCCGGCGCCGGCGTGACCGAGGGCGGCGACGCGACCTTCACGGTGACGGCGAGCCCGGCGCCGGCGTCGAGTCTGGCGGTGAGCGTGACGGTGTCCGCCAGCGGCGACTACGGCGCGGCGACGGGCCGGCGCACGGTGGCCGTTCCCACCACGGGCAGCGTCACGCTGACGGTGGGCACGGCCGACGACTCGGCCGACGAACCGGACGGTTCGGTGACGGCGACGGTGAACGCGGGCGGCGAGTACACGGTGTCCGCGACCCGGGGCGCGGCCACGGTGGCCGTGGCCGACAACGACGACGCCCCGGTGCCGGAGGTGAGCGTCACGGCCGGCGCCGGTGTGACCGAGGGCGGCGACGCCACCTTCACGGTGACGGCGAGCCCGGCGCCGGCGTCGAGTCTGGCGGTGAGCGTGACGGTGTCCGCGAGCGGCGACTACGGCGCGGCCACGGGCGCGCGCACGGTGACCGTGCCGACCGCGGGCAGCGCCACGCTGACGGTGGGCACCGCGGACGACTCGACGGACGAACCGGACGGTTCGGTGACGGCGACGGTGAACGCGGGCGGCGGCTACACGGTGTCCGCGACCCGGGGCGCGGCGACGGTCGGCGTGGCCGACGACGACGCCCCGGTTCCGGAGGTGAGCGTCACGGCCGGCGCCGGGGTGACGGAGGGCGGCGACGCGACCTTCACGGTGACGGCGAGCCCGGCCCCGGCGTCGAACCTGTCGGTGGGCGTGACGGTGTCCGCGAGCGGCGACTACGGCGCGGCGACGGGCGCGCGCACGGTGACCGTGCCGACGACCGGCAGCGCCACGCTGACGGTGGGCACCGCGGACGACGACGCGGACGAGGCCGACGGTTCGGTGACGGCGACGGTGGACGCGGGCGGCGGCTACACGGTGTCCGCGACCCGGGGCGCGGCCTCGGTGGCCGTGTCGGACGACGACGAGCCGGCGCCGGAGGTGGAGGTGACCGTCGCCGTGGACGACGCGTCGGCGGTCGAGGGCGACGTGCTGGAGTTCCGGGTGCGGCTGTCCGGGGCGTCCACCGCGGAGGTCAGGGTGAGCTGGTACACCGCGCCCGCGTGGCACGTGCTGGACAACCGGGCGCACAGGTCCGACTACACGGCCGCGGAGGGGGAGCTGGCGTTCGCGCCGGGCGTGACCGAGCTGACCGGCGAGGTGTGGCTGGAGCAGGACGACGCGGAGGAGCCCGACGAGTACTTCGCGGTGGAGGCGTTCCTGCCCGGCAACTTCCGGGAGCCGGACGCCGTGGGAACCATGACCATCATCGACGACGACTAGCACGCTCACAGCGCCCGTCACTACGATACCGTTGCAGTACGCATTGCAGCCTGACCGACAGCGTGGCGGGTGCCCACGGTTTCGCATGTGCGGCGGCTACTCACCCGCCGCAACCGGGACACGCCGAAGGACTGGAGCGAGGACTGGCCGGGTACCGCCGGTCCGAGCGCAGTCGCCGCAACAACGCGGCACCGGAAAAGGCATCGGGGCCTTGCGCACTTGAAGTGCGGGTTCGGAGATCGCGAAGATCCCGGATCGTCCAGTAACACTGAACAGCTGAATCGCGGGAGGCGTCCGTTGGGGCGCCTCCCGTTTCCCCTTGCCCGCCCGAAGCGCCACGCGCGCCCTGCGACACCCCGAGACCGACTGCGACTCCGTCGCGAAGGCGGGGCTGCCGACCTCTTCCGTCGCGTCAATGCCGCGAACCCGCCGATGGTCGTGTCCGATCTGGCGCGCCCCATCGAACAGGACGGCCTGCTGGCGGATCATCAGGTCGCGGCGTCGGGCCGCATCGGACACGGCCAGCGGCGCGGGAAGAGACCACTCGCCGTGGAGGCAGGGATGCGACCTTGGAGGACGGCCTTCGGGACCATGCAAGGCGTGGAACTGTCGCTGACGGGGCAGCTGCGGTCGCCATCCCCGCCGTCAGCGTGATGGTATCCCCAACCTCGGCTCGCACATCCTCGCCATCGTGCGCCGCCAACTGCCGCTCGACTGGACGGCGCGCTACAGCACCACCCCCGTGCTGATCGAGACCTTCGTCGAGACCCCGCGCTACACCGGCGCCGTCTACCGCGCTTCCGGTTGGACCCGCGTCGGCACCACCCAGGGACGCGGGCGCTACGACACCAACAACCGCTTCGACAAGCCGAAGAAGGACATCTGGCTAAGGCCCCTGCGCAAGGACTGGCAGCGCATCCTCAACCGATAGAAACTACCCGGACGTACCGGAACGACCGAACGCTTACCCGAAAACTACCCCTTCTTCCCCGGCCCACGGGACGAACCATCGGGGGACGCCCTTGCGGCGTCCCCTTTTTTCTTTGGGGATTCCGGCTCCATCGATCGAGCTTGACGCCTTGATGTAGTCGTGCCTCAATTCGGGGCGGGAGAGAAGGGGGGAGAACTCATGCATCCTGATCACCGCATCGCGCGGCGCGTAACCCTGTTCGCAGCCGCTTTCGCCCTGGCCCTGCCAGGCACCCAGATCGCCCTGGCAGAGGGCGAGGACGACGAGGAACTCATCGAGGAGGTCGTCGTCACCGGCATCCGCGGCAGTCTGCGGCAGTCCATCGACATGAAGCGCGACGCCGACAACGTCATGGACGCGCTCGTCGCCGAGGACATCGGCAAGTTCCCGGACCAGAACCTCGCCGAGTCGCTGCAGCGCGTCTCCGGCGTCGCCATCGACCGCATGCGCGGCGAGGGCGCGCAGGTGTCGATCCGCGGTCTCGGGCCGCAATTCACGCGCGTGCTGGTCAACGGCCGCGGCGCGTTGTCCGGCGGCACGCAAGCATTCGCCGGAAACATCGGCGACCACACCCAGCAGCGGACCTTCCGGTTCGAGTCCATGCAGGCCGAACTGGTGCAGGCCGTCGAGGTCTACAAGTCGGCCCAGGCGAACCTGATGGAAGGCGGCATGGGCGGCACCATCAACATCCGCACCCGGCGGCCGTTCGACAACGGCGGGCGGCGGATCATGGCGGGCAACGTCTTCATGACCGACGACGAGCTGGCCGACGACAACGGCTACCGCTTCGCGGGCGTCTACAGCGACTCGTTCGCGGACAACACCATGGGCTTCCTGGTCAGCGTCGCGGGCGACGACCGCATCACGCGCGAGGACTGGTTCAACGTTCCCGACTACGAGCCGAAGGTCTTCAACAACGCCATCAACCTCGCGACCGGCGAGTTGCTGCGCGGCTGCGACCTGCCCGGCATCGCGAACCCGAACGTCGGTTGCGGCTACGCGCCCGGCAACCTCAGGCAGGGCGTCCTGGTGGAGGACATCGAGCGGATCAACGCCAGCGCCGCGCTGCAGTGGCGCCCGAACGAGCAGTGGGACGTCACCGTCGACATCCTGTACTCGCAGATGGACCGCGACTACGACGACTTCCAGGTGCCGTGGCGCTACCAGGCGGGTCTTGCCAACGGCGCGAGCGAGGTGATGCTCGACGAGAACCAGGTCGTCACGTACATCCGCACCGAGACTTCGCGGCCACGGCCCTTCCAGCGCCCGCGGACCGAAGACATCGTGACCGACCAGTTCGCCGTGAACGCGAAGTTCACGCCGACGGAGAAGTGGACGCTCAACTTCGACATCTCGCGCTCCACGGGGAACCGGGATCGATTCCGGCCCGACACCTACTACGACATCCCGGCCGTGCCCTTGATCTACGACATCCGGGACGGCTACATCCCGAAGATCACCGTCGAGGCTGACCTGCTCGACCCGAACGTCTACGACTTCATCTTCTACCGGGAAGGCCTGGACATCTCCGAGGACGAGGAAACGCAGTACCGCTTCGACGCCACCTACCACTTCGACGACGGCACCGCCTTCCACGCGGGCCTGAGCTTCCGCGACCGGGAGCGCTTCTGGAAGCGGCGCAGCTTTGCGTTCGGTCCCCGGTACGGCGACTTCCCGGGCGAGAAGCTGACCGACGTCAACCACTACAACGTGCCGGTCGACGGTCCTTTCAGCGGCATCAGCGGCGCCGAATGGCCCGATGCATATCTCCTGCCCGATCACGATGACGTCCGGAACAAGTACCTCGTCAACCGCCGCGCCGAGATCAACCCGGTGCGCTTCGAGGCGGCGAATACCGCGCACGCCGAGGACTTCACCATCACCGAGGATACGCTGGCCGCGTACTTCATGATCGAGATGTCCGGCACGATCGGCGACTTTCCCTGGTCCGGCAACGTCGGCGCGCGCTGGATCCAGATCGACCGCTCCTCCACCGGCAACGTGCAGCCCGTCGAAACCATGGTCTTCCTGGAAGACGCGGGCGTGTGGGAGTTCGACCTCGGGCCCGCCGAGTTCCAGGCGCACCCCAACAACTTCGCGGAAGTGCTGCCGGCGCTGAACCTGAAGTTCGAGTTGCGCGAGGACCTGATCGCGCGCTTCGCCTGGGGCAAGGTGATGACGCAGCCCGCGTTCGTCGACCTGAACCCCGGCGGCACCAAGCACGCATCCACGCGCCGCGTCCAGGAGGGCGACCCGAACCTCGAGCCCTACATCGCGGAGCAACTGGACATCGGTATCGAGTGGTACCCGACGGACGACGCGATCATCGCGCTGCAGGCGTTCGGCAAGCAGGTGGACTCGTTCATCATCCAGATCACGGAACTCCGGGACTGGATCGAACCGGACGGCAGCACCCTGTACGACCCGGAGTCCGGCGGCAACGTGCGCCTGCAGTACCAGGGTCCGAGCAACGAGGACGGGGCGTTCATCGGCGGCATCGAGGTCGCCGCGCAGTACGCGTTCACGCAACTGCCCTCGCCCTGGGACGGTCTGGGCGTGATCTTCAACCACACGTGGGTCGACACCGACGCCGAGTTCATCAACCCGAGCAGCGGCGTCGCCTTCGACGTGCCGGGCCTGTCGCGCAACACCACCAACGCGGTGATCTTCTACGAGAAGTACAAGGTCAGCGCCCGCGTCGCGTGGAACAAGCGCGAGAGCTTCCTGACCTCGATCACGAGCCTGCGGGGCAACCCGCAGTTCACGAGCGACTACTGGCAGCTCGACGCGGGCTTCGGCTACCAGGTGACGGACCAGATCGCGGTCGTGTTCGAGGCCATCAACATCACGGACGAGAACGTCGACCAGTACAACCTCGTCGGCCCGGTCTCGCGGCTCGAGCAGCTGTACTACATCTCGAACAGCGGACGCCGCATGCAGGCTGGGGTGCGCGTTCGGTTGTAGACCGAGCAGTCGGCATCACAGGGGGTTCCGTCCTTCGGGGCGGAACCCTTTTCTTCGGCGTTCCGCGCCTGACGGCGGCCCCCCTGGTCGTGGTGCCGTGTCTTCGACATTCTTAAAATCTGCCGTCCTCCCGGCACAGGAATCCACGAGATGTCGGCAACCTTGAACGACTCCGATCGCGGAGCAACCCGGCAACGGTTGGGCGTCAAGAGCGGCGACGTGGTCGAAATCGACCTGTACTCCGATGCGCAGATCGCCGAGTGGGACGCCGCCGACCGGCTCGAGGACGGGGAGCGCGAACGCATCGTCGGCGCGGTCACTGGGCCCGGGCAAAGGCCGGCGGAACCGCCCTACTCGTAGATCGGAATCGCCTCCGGCATCCCCATTTCCGCCTTCCACGCCTCGATCCTCCGCTTGAACCCCTCGACGAGGTCCGGCCGCGCCGCGCTCAGGTCGTGCCGGCCCCTCGGGTCCACCGTGACATCGTAGAGGCGCATGTCGTCGGTCCCGGCGTACCACCAGAAGTGCCAGCGGTGGGTGCGGACGTAGTAGCCCTCGGCGCGCTCGCCCATCGCCACGTGCGAGCGGCGGTTGTCGCTGTAGCCGATGAGTTCCGTACGCTCGCTTGAGGTACCCTGGCCCTCGAGCAGCGGCTTGAGCGAGTGGCCCCGGAGTTCTTGGGGGACTTCCACGCCCGCGATGTCCAGGATCGTCGGAACGATATCCAGCGACGACACCAGGCTCGTTTCGTTGAAGGAAGCCGCCAGCCGATCCTTCCAGTAGAAGACGATCGGGGTACGCACGGACAGGTCGTAGAGGGCGCCCTTGCCGGTCCACCCGCCGGAGGCCAGTTCCGGGCTCGGGGCCTCGCTGTCGGTCACGTACTCCACGTCCGCGTCCTGCTCGTAGCCGTTGTCGCTCAGGTAGATGAACAACGTGTCCTCGAGCAGCCCCCTGGACTCGATGTGGTCCATCAGGTTGCCGACGCCCTCGTCCCACCAGGTGATGTTGGCGTAGTACCTCCTGGCCGACTCCGAGACGTCCATGTCCGCGTAGTACTTGCGGTAGCGGTACGGAGCGTCCAGGGGGACGTGGGGCAGCATCGGCCCGAACCAGAGGAACATCGGTCTCTCGGCGTGCCGGTCGATGAAGTCGTACACGGGCTCCACCGTCTCCCGGACGAGTTCGTTGCCCTCGGAACCCATCAACTCGTGAAAGAAGGCGTCGGTCCCGTAGAGCGACATGTCCCAGCCTTCCGTCATGCCCTCGTCGAAATGGCCGTTCCGGTACGAGTTCTCCCACCACTTGCCCCCCTGCCAACTGACGTAGCCCTTCGCGGCCAGCAGCTTCGGCAGCGTGTCGAAGCTCGCCATCCCGTTGGCCTTTTGGACCGTCGTCCAGATTGCCCGGTCGCGGGGGCTCATGCGCTCCCAGCCCGACCGCGCGCGCCGGGCCTCGACACGCTCGTTCAGCCGGAGCTGGTACTCGATGGGGTGCAGGCCCGTGATCAGCGTCCGGAGCGACGGACGGCAGTAAGGCGCCGTCGTGTGTCCCACGGAGAACGTGACGCCCCCGGCGGCGAGCGCGTCCATGCTGGGCGTGACGACGTTCGTATCGCCCATGAACCCGAAATAGGGATAGCCGTGATCGTCGCCGATCAGGAGCACGATGTTGGGCAGGCGGTCCGCGTGGCCGTACGCGGCCAGGCAGAGGGTCGCGAGGCAAAGGAGCTGGCGAGGTGCGTTCAAGGTGCGGAAATCCTCATTGCTCAATGGGATGAAGGGCCAACGTCAGCGACTCGTACCCGGTCTGGCGCCGGTAGTCGGGCCATTCCTCGTACTTCGGTTCGCCGGCCAGGAACTCGACACTGCTCGCTTTCGTCGACACGTGTTCCAGCACCGAGCGCAGGATCAACCGCGCCTGGTGCACCCCGAGGCAGAAGTGCGGGCCGAAGCCGTAGGCGACGTGCACGTTCCTGCGCCGGTCGAGCCGGACTTCGTCGGGGTCCGGGAACACGCGCTCGTCCCGGTTGGCCGCCGCCCAGCACAGCGACGCCCGGTGGCCCGCAGGGACCCGGGCGGCGCCGATCCGCGCGCCTGCGGGACAGGTCCTGCCGATGTGGGTGAGGGGCGAGCAGACCCGCACGACCTCTTCGGCCGCGCTGCGCACCAGTTCCGCGTCGCCGCGCAGGCGCGCGAGGTCCTCGGGGTGGTCCGCGAGATGCACCAGCGCGAAGGCGATGACCGAGACGACCGTATCCCTGCCCCCGGCGAAGGTCAGGACGGCGAAACCCATGAGCTCCTCGTCCGTGAGCTTCCGGCCCTCGTAGGTCGCCGTGGACAGCGCCCCGAAGAAGTCGTCGCCGGGATTGGCGGCCGCCTCTGGCAACACGCGGTCAAGATACCGGTAGAGTTCCGCGCGCGTCGCGTCGTCGTAGAGCACGTTCGAGTACCACGTCTCCCAGACGAGACCGTCCTCGGGCGGGCGGTTCAGCATCACGGCCAACGCGCGGGACTGCAGCTTGACGGCCAGCCCATGGATCATCTCGACCGCTCCCCGTCCCACCACCTCGTCGAGAAGAGACCCCGTGAGTTCCGACACGGCCCGGATGACTTCCGGGCGCCGCGGCCGGTCGAAGAAGGGGCGCGCCAGCGCCCGGTACGCGGTGTGTTCCGGCGGATCGGTCTCGATGGGCAGTTCGCGCACGTCGCGAAACGGCTCTTCCCCCGGGATCGGCACCCGGAAAGGCGTGTCCGAGCTGAACGCCTTGAAGTCCCGGGCGGCCCGCCGGACATCCCCATGGCGGAGAATCATCGGGATGGTCTCCCCGGCGAAATCGGCCTCGAGCACGCCGCGCGCCGCGCGAGCCTCCCGGAACGGGTCCGTGAGGTCCCAATGACTCACGAGGCGACTCCGTCCGGATCGCTCCAGACGCCTACGTAGCCGCTCCCGGGCGGCATTGTGCCAGGGCACCGCCCGTCCACCGGCTCGCAACCCACGGCGAGCTGACGGTCGACCGGACCGGTCTCAGGCGCACTCCACCGGATTTCCCGGTCCGTCAGGTTGAACGCGCAGAACGCCGAGCCTTCCGCAGACCGCCTGTGGAACGCGAGCAGGTCCCCTGCCCCTTCCAGGAAGCGCAGGTCACCCGTGCGCAGGGCATCCGAAGCGCGGCGCAAGCCGAGCGCCCTGCGGAAGAAGCTCAGCGTCGAGTCCGGGTCGTCCGCCTGCGTATCGACCGCGAGCGCCCGGTGCTCCGCCGGGGACGGCAGCCACGGCTCCGTTCCGCTGAAGCCTCCGAACGAATCGTCCCGGCGCCACGGCATCGGCGTACGGGCGCCGTCGCGGCCGAGGGTCTGCGGCCAGTTGTTCTTCGCTTCCGGGTCCTGGATCCTGTCGAATGGCACGTCCGCCTGGGGCAGGCCCAGTTCCTCGCCCTGGTAGACCATCACGCTGCCCCGCAGCGTGGCCAGCAGCAGCGCGAAGAGTCTGGCCCGGTGCGCCGGGTCCGGGTGCCGCCGCCACCGGCTCACCACGCGTGGCGCGTCGTGGTTCGAGAACGCCCAGCAGGGCCATCCCTCACCGGCGTCGCCGTTCCACCGCCCGAGGACATGCCGCACGCTGTCCGCGGTCAGGTCCGGCATGCCCAGGAACTCGAACCCGTACGCACTGTTCAGCCGTTTCGCATCCGCGGTGTAGGCCTTCTGGATCGGCAGGGGGTCGCCGGAACCCACCTCCGCCACCGTGAAGATCTCCCCGAACGCATCCGTTACGCGCCGGAACCGTTCCAGCAGCGCCGGCATGTCCGGATGGTTCATCGTGTAACGCGCTTCCTGCATGAGGTACGGCCTCGACGTCGCGAAAAACGGCGGTTTCGCCCGGGGGTTGTCGCGCAACCGCGGGTCGTGCATGCCGTGGTTGATCGCGTCCAGCCGGAACCCGTCCACGCCCCGGCGCAGCCAGAATCGCGCCACGTCGAGCAACGCTTCCTGGACAGCCGGGTTGTGGAGGTTGAGGTCCGGCTGCGCGGCGAGGAAGTTGTGCTGGTAGTACTGCTCCCTGCGGGCGTCCCACGTCCACGCCGGACCGACGAAGACCGACTGCCAGTTGTTCGGCGGCGACCCGTCCGGTTTGGGATCGGCCCAGACATACCAGTCCGCCTTCTCGTTGTCGCGGCTCCCGCGGCTCTCCCGGAACCAGGGATGCCGGTCGGACGTGTGCGAGTAGACCTGGTCGATGATCACCCGGAGCTTCAGCCGGTGCGCCTCTTCCAGCAACGCATCGAAATCTCCGAGGGTGCCGAACACCGGATCGACGTCCCGGTAGTCCGCGACGTCGTACCCGAAATCCTTCATCGGCGACGTGAAGAACGGGGAGATCCAGATGGCGTCCGCGCCGAGGTCGGCCACGTGGCCTAGACGCGAGCGGATACCCCTGAGGTCGCCGACGCCGTCGCCGCTGGTGTCCTGGAAGCTGCGCGGATAGATCTGGTAGATGACGGCGCCCCGCCACCACTCGTTGCCGGTATCGCTCAAAGGCCTCATTCCTCCAACAGGACTGCCGCAGCGTGGGTAAGGGAAACGGCGATACGCACGCCGGGAACGACGTCCGTCTCCGGACCGGCGCGGATCGATGCCGTGATCGGGTGTCCGAGCACGTCGAGATGCATCACGGACGTGCTGCCGAGGTTCTCGCGACCGATTACGGTGGCGGGAACGCTGTCCGCGGCCTCGCCAGCCTCGCGCACGCGCACCGACTCCGATCGAATGCCGTAGAACCCGGGCCCGGTCCGGTCGCAGAGGTGCTCGGGCAGCGGGAAGGACAGCTCCCCTGAGCGAAACCGCCCGGAGGCCGCTTCCCCCTCGACCAGGTTCATGGGCGGCGTGCCGATGAACGAGGCGACGAAGGAGTTCGCCGGGCGGTGATAGGCGTCCAGCGGCGGGGCGTGCTGCTGCAGCCGACCGCCGTCGATGACCGCAATGCGGTCGGCCAGGGTCATCGCCTCCACCTGGTCGTGGGTGACGTACACCGTCGTTGTGCCGTGCAACTCGTGCAGGCGGCGGATCTCGAGCCGCATGCGGTTCCTGAGCTTTGCGTCGAGGTTCGAGAGGGGCTCGTCCATCAACAGGACCCGGGGCCTGCGCACGAGCGCCCGGCCGATCGCGACCCGCTGCTGCTGCCCGCCCGAGAGTTCGCGGGGCCTTCGCTCGAGCAAATCGCCGAGCCCGAGCATGTCGACCGCGCCGGCGATGCGCTCCCGGATCTCCGGCTCGTCTATGGCCTCCCGGTGCCGGCCGTAACGCAGCCCGAACCCGAGGTTGTCGGCCACGCTCATGTGCGGGTAGAGGGCATACGACTGGAAGACCATGCCCAGGTCGCGCGCCCCGGCGGGGAGGTCGTTCACCCGGTTGCCCCCGATCAGGATGTCGCCGGCGGTGACCTCCTCCAGGCCGGCCAGCAGCCTGAGCGCGGTCGACTTCCCGCAGCCGGAGGGACCGAGCAGCACCAGGAACTCCCCTTCCTCGACCCTCAGGCTGAGCGAATCCAGCGCGGTCGTGCCGTCCTCGAACCGCTTGGTGACGTGGGCGAACTCGACCGTCGACATCGCCCGCTAACCCTTGATGGCGCCGGCGCTCAGCCCCTTCACGAGGGACTTCTGGAACGCGATGAAGAGGATGACGACGGGCACGCTGACCAAGATGCTGGCGGCGGCGAAGTCGCCCCATTGCTGGCCCGTGGCCGGGATCATGGAGGCGAGCCCCACCGGCAGCGTGTACTGGTCGTTCGACGTGTTGAAGACGAGCGCCAGCAGGAACTCGTTCCACGCCGTGAGGAACGAGAACAGCGCCGTGACCGCGACGGCCGGCAGCGAGAGCGGCAGGACGACACGGCGGAAGATCTGCAGGCGCGTGCATCCCTCGATCGCCGCGGCTTCCTCGATCTCCCGCGGGATCGAGTCGAAGAAACCCTTCAGCATCCAGACGCAGAGCGGCAGCGCGGTGACCGAATAGACGACGATCAGGCCGATGCTGGTGTTCAGGAGGCCCAGGGACTTCATGATCATGAAGTACGGCAGCAGGATGATGATGCCGGGGAACATCTGCACCAGGACGAAGAGGAACATGGAGGCCCGCCGGCCGCTGAAGCGGTAGCGGCTGAAGGCGTAGCCCGCGGGGATGGCGAGCAGCAGTCCGGCGACGGTGGTCCCGGTCGAGACGATGAGCGAATTGGCGACCCAGGTCCCGAACGCCGCGCTGCCGAGGATCGCCGCGAAGTGCTCGGCGGAGAACGCGTCGCCGATGGCCCCGCCCAGGACGTTGCCGGGCGAGACCGCGACGTCCGCGATCCAGACCAGGGGCACGATCACCGGCACGCACGCGTGCAGCAGCAATACCTGCGCCCCGACCTGGGCGAGCCGCGGTTCCAGGCGCCGATTGCCGCGCAGGCACGCGTCGACGAACGCCGCGTCGGCCCGCCCAGCCATCCAGCCCGCCACCCGGGTTGAGAGGAGCCAGTACAAGGCGACCGCCGCCGGGATGACGACCCAGCCAGCGGTCCACACCTCATAGACGCTGGTTCCGCCGCTCGCGAAAATGGCGATCCCGGTCGCGCCGGAGGCCGTCGCGAACGCGGCACCAACGTATCGCTTCCAGGTATGCGTGCTCCCGGACAGACACGCCCGGCAGCCGCCGAGCGGCACCATCGCCAGCACGATACCCACCTGCCGCGCCCCCTCGCCGCGCAGGAGTTCCAGGCCGAAGATCACCGCGAGGACGCCCACCGCGGCCGGCAGCCAGCGCCGTAACGCCGCGACCTCGGCCGGCACGACCCACGCCAGGATCCCGGTCGCCGCCGTCACCGCGCGAGCTCCAGGACGCCCGAGCGCTTCACGTAGACGTAGCAGATGCCGACCAGCAGGAGGAAGAGCGCCACCGACCACGCGGCCGCGACGCCGTACTGCCCGTAGTCGAAGGCCACGCTGAACACGTAGGTGATGAGCGTGTCGGTCGCGCCCGGCTCGCCGAAGCCGACGTAGGGGTTGCCGCGCGTCATCAGGTAGATGGTGTTGAAGGTGTTGAACGTCCAGATGAAGCCCAGCAGCGAGATGGGCACGAGGGTGCCCTTCAGGTTCGGCAGCGTGAGGCGGACGAACTGGTCCCAGCGCGACGCGCCCTCGAGTTCCGCCGCTTCGAACATGTCCGTCGGGATGCCCTGCAGGGCGCCGGAGAGCGCCATCATCATGAACGGAATGCCGAGCCAGATGTTCACCAGGATGACCGACGCGCGGGCGGCATTGGGCGTGGCCGTGAAGTCGATCGCGGTTCCCAGGATGGCGTTCAGCAGCCCGTCCGGCTGCAGCATGCCGTTCCAGGCGAGCACGGAGATGTAACCCGGGATCGCCCACGGCAGCAGCAGGACGGTCCGGTACAGCGTACTTCCGCGAATGCCCGGGCGGGTCAGCGTGTAGGCGAGCAGCAGTCCGATCCCCACATGCGCGGCGACGTTGGTGAACGTCCAGATCATCGTGAACGCGCCGACGCGCAGGATTCCCGGACTGGAGGCGACGGTGACGAAGTTCCCGATCCCGTTCCAGTTCTCTTGCCCGAGATGGCTCTGGCTCGCGTCGGTGAAGGCCAGCCACACGCCGTAGGCGATCGGGTAGAACGTCAGGGCGGTGAGGCCGATGAGAGCCGGCGCGACGTAGACGTACGCGTGGCGCGTCCCCGCCCGGCCCCCACGCAAGTCCCGGAAGCGGAGGTACGCGAGCAACACGACGGCGGCCAGGACGACCGCCGCGAGCGTGACCGTGATGTGCAGCGTGTCGGGCTCCGGGGTCCGCTCATCCGCCACGCCGGTGCGCCCGGTGACGGGCTCGAAGGAAGCGGCCGCGCGACCGTCCGCATCGACGGGCACCACCGCGATCCACTGATCGGCTCCCGGCGCCATGCCGGACAGCGAGCAGGACCACCCCCCGGCGTCCCGCGCGACCACGGGCAGGTCGTCGGCGTTGCGGTGGATCGGCAGGCCGCCCGTCCAGCAGTCCTGGGTGTCGAAGGCCGGCGCGGTCCGCGCGAGCCCCGAGACATCCCCGATGAGCACGGTCGAGTGCAACTCCGCGTCGGGCGTGCTCCGGAACGGCCGGTCCGAGAACCACACCTCGTATGCGCTCGTCTCCGGCCCCGCCGCGTGGCGCACGTCGACGTGGATGCGCCGGTATTCCTGTTTCGCGGCGTCGACGGTCACCTCGGGCACGGCATCCGCGAGCGCGGTTAGCGGGACCAGGGCAAGGAGCCACGCGCATCCTGCGAGTTGGGGCCGACGGGGAGGCATCCCTACCAGCCCAGCATCTTGCGTATCTCACCGTCCGCCGCCGCGAGGGATGCCTCGGCGGTCATCGACCCGTCGGACGTGAGCGCGAGCGCGGTATCGAGTTGCTCGAACAGCATGGCGGTGACCCGGGTGGTCGGCACGGGGGTTCCGAGGCGCGCCTGCTCGATGAACCCGCCCAGTACCGGATGCTGGCCGATCACCGGGTCCGACATGACCGCGGTCAGGGTCGGCAGGCTGTAGGTCCCGAGCGAGAACTCCCTCTGGACCTCCGCCGACGACAGCCACAGCGCAAGCTGCACCGCCTCGGGCTTCACGCCGCTCTGTTTCGCCACGCTCCACCCGAAGTAGCCGACCATCGGAGCGAGCCGCCGGCCCGTCGATCCGTTGTAGGGGAGCAACGACTGGCCCAGGCGAATGCCCGACTCCGCGTACCGGTCCCAGTTCCACGCGCCGTCGATCACCATGGCCGCGCGACCGGTCTGGAACCGCGTCGACATGGACTCGATGCTGTTGACGGACCCCGTCACCCTGTGCACCCGGCCGAGGTCGAGCACCCACTCCATGGCGGCGGCCGTCGCTTCCGACTGCAGCGTCGGATAGCCCGCGTCATCGAACAGGGCGCCGCCCCATGCCGAGATGAAGGGCACGAACCAGTACGACCACTTGACGGGCAACGCGATCCCGGCGACGTCCGCGGTCGTGAGGGATCTCGCCGCGTCCAGCAGGTCCTCGGTCCGCCACCCGGAGTGGGGATAGGCGAGCCCCGCGGCGTCGAAGAGGGCCGCGTTGTAGAGGAGGGTCATGCAGCTTCGCGTCGCCGGCAGCGCGTACAACGCCTCTTCGTAACGCATTGCGGACAGGGCGTCGGGGACGAACGCCCGCTTCTGCCGCGGGGTCAGGTGCGGCCTCAGATCCTCGAGGAGCGGGAGTCCCTCCACAGAGATGTGCCCGATCTTTCCCACTTCCGTTTCCGACAGGCGGATCAGGTCAGGCGCCTCCCCAGCCTGCGCCGCGTTGATGAACTGCTGGAGGTTCTGCAGGTACGGGATCCGGACGACCTCCACCGCGATCGCCGGGTGCGCGAGAGAGAAGCGCTCCACGCTTTCGGTGAAGATCCGTTCCTCCATCGAGTCGACGCCGAACGTGTGCCAGAGTTCGACCGGCACGGAGCCCTGCCGGTCGTCCCCGCCAGAGGGAACCGAGGCGAGAAGCAGCAGTGCGGTGCAGAGAACGGTCCTGGCTGACATGCTTTCTTCGAATGGTGTCGATCCCAACCCACCCGTGCTTAGCCGAAGGCCGGGGCGAATTCAAGGAGCGCGCACGGGCCCCCGGATGAATACGATTGCACCCTTCTGGCCGCTGTCGGAAAGGCCTCGCCATGTGCGCGACAATCCCGGAGTGGGGGTGCATGCGATGTCGGTAGTTTCCGATGCGGACCGGCGGCAGTTCGCCGAGCAGGGCTACATGGTCCTCGAGTCGGTCATTCCCCCGGACGTGCTGACCATGCTCCGCGAGGAGTGTTCCTACTTCCTCGGCTACATGGACGCCCGGATGGACGCCGGCCTGCTGCCAAGCGGTGCGCTGTCGTGGCGGGGGCGCCGCTACTTCGTCAACAACATGTACCGCTACAGCCGGCGGCTGTGGCGTTTCCTGTACGGCGAGCTGATGGCGGAGGTCTGCCGCAACACCCTCGGCCCGGACGCCTACCTGTTCAACGAGCAGTGGGTCGTCAAGGGCCCCGAGCAGGGGATGAAGTTCGCCTGGCACCAGGACTCGGGTTACGTCAAGGCGGTCGATCCGGACACCGACCACCCGCCGTACCTGACCTGCTGGTGCACGCTCGACGAGGTCGGCGAGAGCAACGGAACCGTGTACGTGCTCGACCACGAGAGCGCGGGCACCCGGGGCAACGTCATCACCCACGACCGCGACCCGGACACCAACGACCTGATCGGCTACACGGGGGACAACCCGGGATTCGCGGTGGACGCCCCGGCCGGCAGCGTCGTCGCGTTCACGAGCTACAACCTGCATCGCAGCGGGCCGAACGTCTCCGACACGATGCGGCGCGTCTACCTGCCGCAATACGTCTCCGCGCCGATGGTGCACACCCGCACGGGGGAGCGGTTCAACCTGGCCGTGCCGTTCCTGGAGGGGGGCGAGATCGTCTACCGCCACGACGACGACACCGCCGAGAACTGGGGAGGCACAGACGCCCCGTAAGCCTCGAGCCCCGCCACCGCTGCAATCGTATTCAGGGCCCGGACCGCAAGAATGCGACAAGGGCCTGTGCCATTCTCCCGGCCGATGAGAAACGCCTCTCTTGCCGCGGTAGCTCTCACGCTCCTCGCGTGTTCGGGTACCGATCGCGCGGCAAGCGCATCGGAGGCCTGCGCTTCCGACGGCGACCTGCTGCTCCACGTGCCGTCGCCGGACTGGCGCGACCAGGTCGTCTACATGGCCTTCGTGGACCGCTTCGCCGACGGCGATCCCTCGAACAACGACCAGGGTTTCGGCGAGTACGACCCGACCCTGCCGTCGCACTTCAGCGGCGGCGACCTCACGGGCCTGATCGAGAGGCTCGACTACCTGCAGGACCTGGGCGTCACCGCGGTGTGGGTCTCTCCCGTGTTCGCCAACCAGTGGTGGAGCACGCCGTACCAGGCCACCGGCTGGCACGGCTACTGGCCGACCCACTTCCAGGAGATCGATCCGCACTTCGGAACGGCCGAGGATTACAGGCGGCTCTCCCACGAACTCCATTGCCGCGGGATGTACCTCGTCAAGGACATCGTCGCCAACCACGTCGGCAACTTCTTCGCCTACGACGGCGAGTACGATCCCGAGGACACCGCGAAGAACTTCCGCCTCCTCGAGCCGGACTCCCACCAACCCGCCCCGACCCAGTACCCCTTCAACATGGTCGACCGTCTGAACCCCGAGCACGCCGCCGCGGACATCTACCACTGGACGCCGGGCATCAACGACTTCGCCTCGCCCCACCAGGAGCACTACTACTCCCTCGGACACGTCAGCGACATCAATACCGAGAATCCGCGCGTGATCGCCGCGTTCAAGGAGATCTACAAGGACTGGATCGCCCAGTACGGCGTCGACGGCTTCCGGATGGACACGACCAGCCTCGTGCCGTTCCCGTTCTGGAACGCCTTCCTGCGGGACGACGACGGGCTCTACGCCTACGCGCGGGAACTGGGCAAGGAGCACTTCCTGACCTTCGGCGAAGCGACCGCGATCTCGGAGCCCTACCACGACGCCGGCGAGCGCCGGGTCGCGGCGTACCTGGAACGGGACGGACAGCTCGGCCCGAACTCCATGCTGGGCTACCCGCTCTACCACGGCATCCGCCGGGTCCTGGGCGAGGGCATGGAGACGGCGGCCCTCGCGTATCGCCTGTCGGCCTTCATGGAACGCTACGCGGACCCGTTCGTGATCCCGAACTTCGTGGACAACCACGACACGGCACGGTTCCTGTCGACCGCGCCTCCCGCCGCCCTCAGGCAGGCATTGGCCCTGGTCTTCACCATTCCGGGCATCCCCATCGTCTACCAGGGCACGGAACAGGGGCTCGTGGAAGCGCGCCAGGCCATGTTCGCCGGCGGGTACCGCAATGCCGAAGGCTCATTCGACGCAGACTCCGAGTACTTCCGTTACCTCCAGGGATTGACATCCCTGCGCCACGAGCAGGCGGTCCTGCGGCGGGGAGACCTGACGATCCTGGGGTCCGAACCGAGCGGGCCGGGGCTTCTGGCCTACCGGCGGCAACACGGGGACGATGTCCTGCTCGCGCTGATGAACAGCGCCGACCACGGCATCCTCGTGCATCGCCTCGCGACGGGGCTGCAGCCGGAGACCCGGCTCGAACCGCTGTTCGCCGAGAACTGGGAGGGCGACGCCGCTACGGACCCGGATGGCCGCCTGAGTCTTCGCTTGCCGGCGCGAGCGGTCGCGGTGCTTGCGCCCGCCGGGACAAGCCCCACCGACGAACGGGCGCAGGCCGCAGAGGTCACCATCGCTGTCAACGCGGGGGCCATCGAGCGCGCGGTACTCAACGAGGACTTCGAGTTGACGGGTGAAGTCAGCGAGGGCGACCTACCCCTGCGCCTCATCCTGAACGGCAACATCGATCAAGCCATCGACTTCGTGGCGGACGCGCAGGGGCGTTGGCGGGTCACCGTCCCCGTCCGCGACCTGGGGGAGACCAGGAACCACCTCGAGGTTTACGCGCCACGATCCAACGCACTCTCGGCCCGCGTTGCCTACACCACGCGCGTGACCGAGCCGGAGCTGTGGGCCGCCGTCGAAGACCCCCCGGACGACGCCCACGGCCCCACGGGGCGTTACCTGATCCCCCAGCAGCCCGAGAGCCGCCGCCAGCGCGAGATCCTCGCCGCGCAAGCCCGCACAGCCGGCCGCAACCTCGAACTGACGCTGACGATGGCCGAGATCACCACCCCGTGGCTACCCCCGTTCGGTTTCGACAACGTCATGGTGACCACCTTTTTCGACCTGCCGGAGCGGCAAGGCGCCACCGTGCTGCCGCTGATGGACGCCCACGCCCCGAACTCGATGGAGTGGGACCTGGCCCATGTCGCCCGGGGATGGAGCAGCTATACCTACCGCGCCGCCGGGAGCAGCGCCGAACGCCAGGGCGAGAAACTCGGCGTATCGCCGGAGATCACGGCGGACAAGGACGCCGGTACGATCACGCTCTTCTACCGCGGCGCCGCCCTGGGCGTCGAAGGTTGGGCCGGCACCAGGATCTACGTCACCACCTGGGGGTCCTCCGCCGAGGGCGACTATACCGACCTGAGGCCGGAGCCCACCCAGTGGTTCTTCGGCGGCGGCGAACCGGGCGAGCCGAAGATCCTGGATGACGTGCTCCTCGTCCTCGATGGAGGATAGGCCCGTTACGCCCGTTACGCGCCGCAGGACTGCCGGATCATCAGGCTCACGGGCAACTCGTCGGGCAGCACGACCTGCCCGGCAATGAGGCGGATCAAGTGCTCGACCAGCTTGCGCCCGGCAAGCTCGGTGTCCTGGCGTACGGTCGTCAGCGCCGGCCGGGTGTACTGCGCGATGGGGAGATCGTCGTACCCGACGACAGCGACGTCTCCGGGGACGTCCAGGCCACGGTCGCGCAGGGCCGCCATGGCGCCGATGGCGATGAGATCGCTCGCACAGACGATGGCGTCGAGCGGTCCACCGCCCGCGAGCAACGCCTCGACGGCGTCGTAGCCCTCGGCTTCCGCCGAATTGGCGGCGATGTGCCGGCCGGGATCGGTGGCGATGGCGTGGCTTGCCAGCGCGTCCAGGTAGCCGTGGTAGCGATGCGTGAACTCGGGATTGGCAGCCGATGTCCGCCCGACGAACGCGAAGTGCCGATGGCCGAGGCGGATCAGGTGCGTGGTGATCTCCCTCGCGCTCTGCTCGTTCTGGCAGGTGACGTAGCTGGAAACACCCGGCACGTGATAGTCCAGGCCCCAGATGACGAACGGCGTGCCGCTCGTGGCCAGTGCGATCAGTTGCGCGTCGTAGCTCTCCCGGTCCCGTATGCCGAGCAGCATGATGCCGTCCGCGCGGTGTGCGTCCTGGAAGTCCTGCACCCAGTTCTCGCTGAGTTGCTGGAACGTCACGAGGAGATCGTAGCCGTGGCCGGCCGCCGCGTGGGCGACGCTGCTCAGGATCGAGAGAAAGAACGGATTGATGTGGGACTCGGGCTCGTCCTCGCACAGCAGCAGCGCCAGCGTGCTGGTGGTCTGTGCGCGTAGGCGGCTGGCGTTGCGGTCCACCGTGTAGCCCATTTCCTTGGCGATCCGCTGGATCTGCCGGCGCGTGGCGGCGCTGACCTGGGGGCTGTCGCGCAGCGCGCGCGAGACGGTGGACTGGGATACGCCGGCGCGCGCCGCGATGTCGAGCGATGTCGTCTTGGTCGATTTCATGGGCCACGACCGGAGGGCGCCACCGGAAGTCACCTGGGGGGCGACTCCGGCTTGTGCGCTACCTGCCCGGCAGTATAGCGCCCACGACTGGCCTCCCCCCGGTGGCTCCGACCGTTCCTTCGCATCCGTTTCGCATTCGTATGGGACGAATGCATACGAATGCACGATCTTGTCTGCAATCGCGGGCCTTCCTAGCATTGATTCACTTGGCAGGGGTGCGCATTTCCGACTTTGGCACCCGCGGCACCATGCCTCCGTGCCGGTGCACCGCACCTCGGCCTTCCGAACCCCGGACCCACTCCAAAACGACGAACGGAAACGCCACTTCAGGAGAGAAGCCGATGTCGAAACACAACCCCTCGATGTTGCGGACGGCGGCCTTGGCCCTGCTCGCCGCCGCTGCGCACGTCGGCCTGACCGGAGCGGCGGCCGGCGCCGAGCAGGAGCAGGTGATCGAGGAGATGGTCGTCACCGCCAAGTTCCAGCGCAGCCTCCAGGACGGCATCTCGCAGAAGCGCAACGCCGACAACCAGATGGAGGCCATCGGCATGGAGGACATCGGCGTGCTGCCCGCCAAGTCCATCGCCGAGGTGATCGCCGCGCTGCCGGGGGTGGCCGGCGCGCGGGACGACGAAGGCGTCATCAGCCAGCTCTCCGTGCGCGGGACGACGGACCTGACCCTGGGCACCCTGAACGGCCGCGAACAGGTCACCGTGGCGACCACGCGCAACGTCGAGTACGCGCTCTACCCACCGAACGTCATGACCGCGGTACAGGTCTACAAGACCGCCCGGGCGGACCTCCCGGAGGGCGGACTCTCCGGCGTGGTCAACATGAACACGATACGGCCGCTCGCGTTCGATGAGCGGGAGGTGGTCTTCAACGGCGAGATGACCTATCCCCAGGTCTCGGACGACGTGATCGAGGCGGGCGACAGCGGCGGGCAGGGCAGCATCGTCTACATCGACCAGCTCACCGACAGCTTCGGCGTCGTGCTGTCCTATGCCTACGCCGACGAGGTCCTCGGACGTGACGGCGACGTCAACCCGTTCGACTGGCGTGGCTTCTCTGGAGGCGGGTTCGGCTCGCCGCCGCCCGACGTGGACGGGGACGGCATGACCGGTGACGAGGTGATTCCCGCCGGCTTCACGCTGATCAACGGCGGCGGCGCCGAGGAAAGAAATAGCGCCTTCGTCGCCCTGCAGTGGATGGGCGAGGAAGTCGAGGTCAACTTCGACCTGCTCGATTCCCGCCGGGTGCAGGACAAGCGGATGAACGGGATGAACTTCATCGGCACCACCAACCGGGGCTGGTCGCTCATGAACGCCGTCTTCAATAACCGCGGCGGCATGGACGAAGTGGTGTCCGGCACGATCACCGTCCCCGGCACGAACGCCTCCGGATTCGGCAGCGGCGGAAGCTCCAGTTTCAACCAGTACCACGATGTCGAGCACGACGTGCTGAGCACCGGCCTGAACGTAAGCTGGAGCCGGGGCGACTGGACGGTCGCCGGCGACGTCAGCTATTCGGAGGCCGAGAGCGACTTCGGGCTCTTCAACGCCACCACCCACCTCGCGCCCACCGGCGGCTTCGGCGGCCCCACGTTCACGCTGACCTTCAACGCGCTCGGCGACCATCCAACGCTGTCCGTGGCCGAGGACATGCTCGATCCCACGATCTGGGTGCCGCGGCAGTTCGAGGAGTACCGCGAGGCCTCGAGCGACGAACTGACGACGTTCCGGCTCGACGTCGAGCGCGACTTCCACCACGGCGGCTCCGGATTCGGCCTGACGAGCATCGAGTTCGGCGCCCGCGTCACCGACCGCGAGAAGACCTTCGCCCTGCTGGCGGACCGCTTCAACGCGGCGATCGTGCCCGACGTCGATCCCGTCCTGCTGACACCGCGACCGCTCGATGCGAGCTTCGTCGATTACATCGCGACCCCAGAGCGCGGACCCAAGTTCATCATCTGGGACCCCGTGAAGATCCGCAACGACCGCTTCACGGCGAGGACGCCTCAGGCCGAAGCGATGAACCCCGTGCAGTCCCGCAACACCCTGCTGCAGCAGTCCGGCAGCATCGACGAACAGACGGTGTCCGGCCACGTGCAGCTCAACTTCGTCGGCGAACTCGGAACCGTCCCGTTCCGGGGCAATATCGGCGTGCGCGTGACCAACACGGACTCGGAATCCCCCGGCTGGACGACGCCGGACCGGGTCAACGTCCCGGCGACGGCGATCAGCCCCGACCACGACTACTCCGAGGTTCTGCCTAGCCTCAACGTGGCCTTCGAACTCTCCGAGACGCGGCTGCTCCGGTTCGGCCTCGCGAAGGTCATGAACCGGGCTCCGCTCGACGACCTGAAGTCCTCGCAGACGCTCTTCATCAGCGGCTTCGGCGCGAACGGCACCGCGGGCAACCCGATGCTGGATCCCACGGTGGCGACCCAGGCGGCCGTCTCCTACGAGTGGTACCCGAACGAGTTCGCCTCGGTGGCGGTCGCCGGGCACTATTCCGACCTCGAATCCTTCGTGGGCACCGAGTTCATGACCATCGTGGTCACGACGGCGGACTCCGTGGACGGGTTCGGCAACGTCGTCCCAGGCGGGCCGGTCAACGTCGAACTCGAGACGCTCGGCAACGGCGACGGCGGCTACATCCGGGGACTCGAAGTCGCGGTGAACACCAACTTCGGCTTCCTCTCCGAGCCGCTCGCGACGGTAGGCATGAGCGCGAACTACGCGTTCACCGAGTCCAACGTCATCCCTATCGGCCGCCCGGCACTGGGCGGCAGCGTGGGATCGCAGGGCGCCGCGCTGACCGGGCTGTCCGAGGACGTCGCGAACGTCAGCTTCTGGTGGGCCAACTACAACATCGAGGCCCGCGTGGGCGTTGACTACCGCAGCGAGTACATCGAGCCCAACGTGTTCGGGAACTTCCTGAACGTCGACGACACGACGCTGGTCAGCTTCAACGTATCCTACGACTTCAGCGAGAAGTTCCGCGTCAGCGTGTTCGGCTTCAACGTCGGTGACGAGCAACGCCGCAAGTATTCCGCCGGGATCCCCCAGCGGACGGAGTTCAATCACTACTACCGGGAGACGTTCGGCTTCAAGGTCTTCTATCGTCTGTAGTTCCCCCAACCTCCTTCCGGCCCACGGACGCCCCGGCGGCGTGGGTCGGGCCGCCGTCCGCCGATGCCGCTCCCGCCGCGCGTCCTGCCTCTCCTGCTCCTGCTGCTGACCGCCGCCGGCTGCGGCGGAGGCGGGGGCGGCGGTGGGGGCGCGCCCCCTGCCCCGGACCCCGGGTCCTCCGGCGGGAACGGCACCGCGCAGCCGCCGCCCGAGGAGGAAACCGAACCGCTGTTCGCCGACGTGACCGCGGACTCCGGCATCTCGTTCACGATCGGCTTCGCCTCCGACATGCGCAACCCGGAAGTCCCGATCGTGGCGCCGAGCGGCGCGGCGGCCGGCGACTACGACGGCGATGGAGACGTGGACGTCTTCATCGTGCGGGGCGACCTCGGTCCGAACCTGCTCTATCGGAACAACGGCGGGATGCGGTTCACCGACGTCGCGGCGGAGGCCGGCGTCGCGTTCACGAAACCGGGCGAGCGCACCTACCGCCACGGTTCGCCCGCCATGGCGGACCTCGACGGCGACGGGGACCTCGACCTGCTCATCCCCGGGCTCGACGGCGACCCGACGTTCGTCTTCTCGAATGACGGCGACGGCACGTTCACCGACGTGACGCCGGGGTCGGGGCTCGACCGCACGCGGGCGGAGTACTCCCTGTCCCCCGCTTTCGGCGACTACGACCTCGACGGCGACCTCGATCTCGCCCTCGGACACTGGGGTACCCCGAGGGATTTCCTCGGCGGCGTAGGGGACACCGAGCACCTCTGGCGCAACGACAGCGAGGCCGGCCGGATCCGGTTCTCGAGCGTCAGCGAGGAGGCTGGCATCGCGCCGTCGGTGATCCTGAACACCGACCCGCGCATCAGCCAGCGCGCGTTCGATCCGACCTTCACCCCCACGTTCGCCCGGATCGACGACGACGAGTACCCGGACCTCCTGATGGTCGGGGACTTCAACTTCTCGCAGGTCTTCCTCAACAACCGCGACGGCACGTTCCGCAACGTGACGGACTACGAGGTCATCGTCGACGGCAACGGCATGGGCTCCGCGGTCGGCGACTACGACGGCGACGGCGACCTCGACTGGTTCGTCAGCAGCATCCTGGCGATCGGCGAGGACGTGCCGTCACACGTCTCCAGGGTGGGCAACCGGCTCTATCGCAACGACGAAGGCGTCTTCGTCGACGCGACCGAGGACGCCGACGTCGCGGACGGCGGCTGGGGCTGGGGAAGCTGCTTCCTCGACTTCGAGAACGACGGGGACCTCGACATCTACCACACCAACGGCTGGACCGAGTTCGACGAGTACGGCGGCTTCACCCGGGACGCGTCCCGAGCGTTCGTCTCCAACGGCGCGGGCGGCTTCCGCGACAGCGCGGCGACCCTGGGGCTCGACGACACCGAACAGGGGCGCGGCGTCGTGTGCGCGGACTTCGACAACGACGGAGACGTCGACATCCTGCTGCTGCACGCCAACGCCGAGAACGCGGCCACGCTGTACCGCAACGACACGGAGGGCAACCACTACCTCGGCGTGCGGCTGCAGGGCCGCCATCCGAACTCGTCGGCGGTGGGCGCGCGGATCGTGCTCGACGCCGGCGGGACGGACTACCTCCGCGAGGTGCACCTCGGCAGCAACTTCGCGTCCCACAACCCGACCGCGCAGGTAATCGGGCTGGGGACGGCCACGCAGGTGGAGCGGCTCTGGGTGTTCTGGCCGGACGGCGAAGAGACCTTCGAGCAGATGGTCTCCGTCGACCGGTACGTCGACATCGCGCATCCCCGCTACGATCCGGACGAGAACGCCGGCGCCACGCTCGTGGTCCTCGAGGGCGCCGGCAGCGGCGCCTTCGCGATCGGCGAGCAGGTGGACATCCGCGCGGACTCGCCCCGGGACAACTATCACTTCTCGCACTGGGAGGTGAGCGGTGGCGAGGTCGCGGATCCCTCGTCCAGCGAAACGACGATCACGCTCCTCGACCGCGTGGTCCACGTCACCGCGCGTTATCTCCCGGGCGTGGCCCCCGGGGAAAACGCCAGCGTCGCGCGCAGGTGGAACGAGGTGCTGCTGCAGTCGATCAGGAACGACTTCGCGAGACCCACCGTGCACGCGCGCAACCTGTTCCACGTGTCCGCCGCGATGTACGACGCGTGGTCGGTCCTCGAAGACCGCGGCGCCGCGTGGCTGCTCGGCCGCGAACGGGCCGGCGAGTCCTGCTCCTTCGCAGGCATGCCGGACGCCGCCGATCCGGAACGGGCGAAGACTGGCGCCCTCAGCTTCGCGGCGTATCGCCTGATCCGACACCGTTTCGCCAACTCGCCCGGCGTCCGGGACATCTTCCGGGACACGGAGACCCTCATGCAGGCCCTGGACCTCGACCCGGACATCGAGACGCTCGACTACCGGGACGGGTCCGCCGAGGCGCTCGGGAACCACGTCGCCGACTGCTATCTCCGGTTCGGGCTGGTAGACGGTGCGAACGAAGCCGCCGACTACGCCAATCGGTTCTATCGCCCGGTCAACCCACCGCTGGAGCCTACGTTGCCGGGCAATCCGAACGTCGAGGACCTCAACCGCTGGCAGCCGTTGTCGCTCCCCCATTACATCGACCAGGCCGGCAACGTCGTCGAAGGGACGCCCGAGTTCCTCGGCCCCGAGTGGGGTTGGGTGGTTCCGTTCGCCCTCCGGGACCAGGACATGACGGTCCTCGAGCGGGACGGCTTCGAGTACCGCCTCTACCACGATCCCGGCCCGCCGCCGACCATCGACGGGCCCCTCGGGGAGCAATACCGGTGGGCCTTCTCCCTGGTCGCCGTGTGGGCATCGCACCTCGACCCCGCCGACGGCGTCACGATGGACATCTCGCCCGCGTCCCTCGGCAACATCCAGTCTTATCCCCAGGAGTTTCGCGACTACGCGTCCTTCTACGACACCCGGTCCGGCGGCGACCCCGGGACCGGCTACCCGCGGAACCCCAGGACCGGCGCGCCGTACACACCCCAGGAAGTCCCGCGCGGCGACTACACCCGCGTGCTCGCGGAGTTCTGGGCCGACGGGCCCGAGTCCGAGACCCCGCCCGGCCACTGGTTCGTCATCGCCAACGAGGTCAACGATCACCCGCTGCTCGAGCGGCGTCTCGCCGGCGCCGGTCTCGAACTCGAACGGCTCGAATGGGACCTCAAGACCTACTTCGCGCTGGGCGGGGCCATGCACGACTCGGCGATCGCCGCCTGGGGCGCCAAGGGCTGGTACGACTACATCCGGCCGATCTCGGCGCTCCGCGGCATGGCGGAACTCGGGCAGGGCAGCGACCCCAACCTCCCCTCGTACCATGAGCACGGCATCCCCCTGATCCCGGGTTTCGTCGAGCTGATCGACGACGAGGATCCGCTGCGCGGCCCGTCGCACGAACACGTGGGCAAGCCCAAGTTCTACTCATGGCGGGGACCCGATTTCATCGACGATCCGGAGGTCGAGGTGGCGGGGGTCGGCTGGATTCGGGCCGAGGACTGGTGGCCCTACCAGCGGCCCACTTTCGTGACCCCGCCCTTCGCGGGGTACGTTTCCGGACACTCCACCTATTCGCGGGCCGCGGCCGAAGTGCTCTCGGCCCTGACGGGCGACGCCTACTTCCCCGGCGGCATGAGCGAGTTCCGCATTCCCGCGGACGCGTTCCTGCAGTTCGAGGCGGGACCGTCCGTGGAGATGACCCTGCAGTGGGCGACGTACCAGGACGCCGCGGACCAGTGCAGCCTGTCCCGGATCTGGGGCGGCATCCATCCGCCGATCGACGACATCCCGGGGCGGCTCATGGGCATCGAGATCGGCCGCGACGCGTTCGCCGAAGCCGTGCGCTACTTCGACGGGATGGTGGACTGATCAGGCCGCCGCCCCGCCCATATGAACCACCAGCCGGGGCCCGGCGCGCCGGCGTCCGATGGCGCGTCGGCGCGCGAGACCATTGCCCCGGCGTGGTGTTGTTCTTGACCCGCCGCGCACCGTCTGGAACCCTCCGCCACAGGCCGAGGCGGCGTGTGAGACCACCGTGAACTTCCGCATCCTCGGGCGCATTTTCGCACGCGGAAACCATCGCCCGGGGCGCGGGAATCCGCGAGCTTTCGAGGCTGAAGCGGACCCACGGTCCGGCCAACTGGCGCAAGCGAAAGGGGACCGCCCGCATACAACTGGACAACGGCGACATACGGCTGGCCGAACTGCACTGGTACGAAGCGCACGGCATCGGCCGCAAGGAGATCAAGCGCAAGCGCTATCTGGACCGACCATGACCGAACCGACAGCCTTAAGGGACACCGAGTACGTAGTCTGCGTCGACAACGCGGATTACCCGGTTTCCCTTGAACTGCACAAGATCTACAGGACACTCCCCGATGGCGACGCCGCGCTTTCCGGCGACCTGCGCGTCGTCGACGAAAGCGGTGAGGACTACCTGTTCCCCGCCAGCAGCTTCGTTGCGATCAGCGTCCCCGAGCGCGTCCGCTCTTCGTTGCGCCGCGCCGCCTCGTAGCAGTCCCGGGCGCGGTTTCGAGCTACGGTCGACCGCATCTTGGCAGCCTCACGGGCATCGAGATCTGCCGAGAGCCTTCGCAGCAACCCGTGCTGCTACTTTGACGGTATGGTGGACTGATCAGGCGGCGAGGTCTCGCGTGCGGTAGTACGGCAGCGACAGGTCTTCCACTCCGAGTTCCGCCCGCGGATCCGTGCCGGCGACCATCACGATGTCGCGGTAGTCGTCCCGCAGGTTCTCGGGTATCCCCCCGGACCACTTGAGCGGCGACTCCGCGCTCATGTAGTGGTTGACCAGCGCCCTCCGGTAGCCGGCCGGCGCCGCGTTGGGCAGCGACCGGTGGAGCACGTACCCGTGGAAGAAGACCACGCTGCCCCGCTCGACCTCGACCGGCTCCGCCGCTTCCTCTTCGTAGGGGAAACCGAACGTCTCGGGAGTGTCGTCGAAGCGGGGATCGTCGTGCCGCCGCATCTCCCACAGCGTTCCATGACGGTGGGAGCCCGGGATCACCCAGAGGCAGCCGTTCTCGACAGTGGCTCGATCAAGGGCAATCCACGCCCCCACGAGGCTCCGGTCGGCGGTGGGGATGAACGCCTCGTCCTGGTGCCAGGCCTGCCCGGGCAGGCCCCGGCTCTTCATGAAGATCATCGACTGCATGCACTTGACGTTCGGCCCGACGATCTCGGCGAGGACCCGCGTGAGCGATTCGTGCGCCAGGTAGCCGTGGAAGACCTCCGACACCTTGTGCGGAAAGTGCACCGCGATGACGCGATCGTTGACGTCGTCGACGGTCCTGCACTCGGCCCCCTGACTCCTCGAGATGAACCCCCGGTTGCCCAGGCAGACGTCCACGGCCTCCTGGCACATCAACTCCACGTCGCGGGAGTTGAAGGCCCGATCGACGACGCAATAGCCGCGTTCGGCGAAGTGCCGGCCGATGGTCGAAGTCAGATCACGCGCCATTTCCTGATCCGCCGTTGCATGCCGCCGCGAGGCCACGGTGCGGTCCGCGACTGTAGCCACTCGCCGAAGACCCGGCAAACGCCGATGACAGTTCTTGCAAAATAGAAACTCGTTTCTAAAATACAACGATGCTCAACCGGGCCATCTCGTCGCTGATCGTCCACCGCCTCCGCGACTATCCCGCGGTCGCCCTCATCGGGCCGCGCCAGTCCGGCAAGACGACGCTTGCACGCCGGCTCGGCAAACGCTACTTCGACATCGAGCAGGAGCCGGACCGTCTGCGGCTGGATGTCCAATGGGAGGATGCGGTCGCCGGGCACGACCTGCTCGTGCTCGACGAAGCGCAGGAATGGCCCGATGTCTTCGCCCGACTTCGAGGTGAGATCGACCGCGAACGCGACCGGTGGGGCCGTTTCCTGCTGCTCGGCTCGGTTTCGCCGACGTTGATGACCCGGGTGTCCGAGTCACTCGCGGGCAGGCTGTCCGTCGTCGAACTCGCACCGTTCGCACTGCGCGAACTCAAGTCGAAGGCCCAGCGGGACCGCCACTGGCTCATGGGCGGCTTCCCCGACGGCGGAGTGCTCAACGGCAGGACCTTCCCCACCTGGCAGCGCGACTACCTGGATCTCCTCAGGCAACGCGACCTCCCCAATTGGGGTCTTCCAGCCGCACCCCAGACCACCCTGCGTCTCCTGCGGATGCTGGCGACCGCCCACGGACAGGAGTGGAACGCCAGCCAGATCGGCAAGAGTCTCGGGCTCTCCTACCACACCGTGAACTCCTACCTCGACTACCTGGTCGGGGCATTCCTGTTCCGCCGGCTCGACGCCTGGCACGCGAACATCGGGAAGCGCCTCGTGAAGCGGCCGAAGGTCTACTGGCGGGATACGGGACTGCTGCATGCCCTGCTCAACGTCGAGAGCGCCGACGCGCTCTTGAGCCAGCCCTGGGTGGGGGCGAGCTGGGAGGGCTATGTCATCCAGCAGGTGCTCACCGCGCTGGAGACCCGGGGCGCGGCCCACAGCGCGTTTCACTTCCGCACGAGCGATCAGCGCGAGATCGACCTGGTCCTGGAGTTCGGCGGAGAACGCTGGGCGATCGAAGTCAAGCTCACCAGCCGCCCCACTCGCGACGACCTGGCGTCCCTCAACCGCAATGCGGACCTGATCGAGGCCGACCGGCGGTTCCTCGTGTGCCGGAGGGCGGAGCTCTTGCAGAGCGGCAATCAGACCATCTGCGACCTCGAGGGGATGTTGGACCGCCTGAGGTAGCGTCCGGCGACCCCACGCAATCACGTCACGGCACCGTCCGTCAGTTCCCGCTGGTTGCGCAACTGGTTGGCGTATTGCAGGAGGACGTAGTCCCGGTGTTCGGGGGGACAGCCCTCGAGGGCCTCGTGGAACGCCGCAGCGACGCGCGACCCGAGATCCCCGCGGCCCTCCAGGGCAAAGACATGGGTCGGATACATGCGCAGGTTGCCCACGATCACCCGGTCGAGGTGCGCCGCCAGGGCCTCCGCGTTCGCGAAGTCGCCTTCGACCCGCGTCCCGAACGCCACGTGCACCGCGCCCTTGAAGCCGAGGATGCCCTGCACCATGGTCGCGTGGTCCTCCCCGTTGAGCTTCTCGTAGCCACCGTCCCGCGCCCTCAGGTACAGCTCCCGCGCCTTCGTCGCCGCGCACGGGTCGAGTTCGTAGGAGATCGACACCGGCACCAGGCGCACGCGCCGCAGCCAGTCTCCGATGGCATCGCACTCGCCCCGCCACGCGAGGAGGAACATCTTGAGGAGCGCGGGTTCCGTGCGGTCGATGCCGTCCTTCGCGCGCCCGTCGCGCTGCGCGATCCAGACCGATTCGCCGGCCTCCAGTACAGCGCGGATGTAGCGCGACGTCGTGCGCATCCCGGCGTACTGGGTGCGCGGACCGCCGCCGGTCCTCGGCACCATGAAGCCGCGGTTGAGCCGCATGAGATCGGTCGTGAAGCCGTGCGTGAAGAGGTTCTCGCCCACGGCGATCTGCGAGGTGCGGTGGCCGGACGACCAGAGCACGTAGTTCATGAACCCGGAATCGAGCGCGATGTCGCGGTGATTGGAGACGAAGAGATGCGGCTCCCCCGTCTCCAGCGTCTCGATCCCGCTCCAGGTGAGCCCCGCGGTCGTGCGGCGGATGAGCCGTCCGAACCAGTGCCCGACTTCGACGTGCAGATCGTCTACGGACCGCAGGTTCCGCGTCCGCCAGGCGAGGGCACGGGCGAGCGCCCAACAGGTGATCCCGGGCGCCCGCCGGAAACAGCCCGGGGCGAGGAACCGCGCGACCCCCCGGGCGGCCGCCGGGTCCGCCACCACCCGGCGCAGCACCGCCGCGACCTCGTCGTCCCGGTAGGGCCTGATCTTCTCGAACTCTTCCACGGGCGCGGAACTTAGCGCATTATCGGTCGCCGTCGCACGCTCGCGAAGCGGCAGGAGAGGCGCCATGTCACTGGGAATCCGACCATTCGAGCACGGGCTGCACGACCTCGGGTCGGGCGGCTACGCGTGGATACAGCCCGACGGCGGCTGGGGCTGGAGCAACGCCGGCCTCATCGTCTCCGAGGGCGAGGCGGTGCTCGTCGACACGCTCTTCGACGTGCCGCTCACCGCCGAGATGCTGAAGGCGATGCGGGCCGCGGAGCCTGCCGCAAACGACATCGGCACGCTGGTCAACACCCACGCCAACGGCGACCACTGCAACGGCAACGAACTCGTCGCCGACGCCGAGATCATCTCCTCCCAGGCCACGGCGGACGAACTCGCCAACGACTCCCCGGAACGCCTCGCCGAGATGATGCGCCGCGCGCCCGAGATGGGCGAGGTCGGCGAGTTCTTCCAGTACTGCTTCAGCGACTTCGATTTCGAGAACATCCAGCAGACGCTGCCGACACGCACTTTCGAGGGCGAACTCGCGCTGCGCTGCGGCGACAAGGCCGTGTCGCTCAAGCAGGTCGGGCCGTGCCACACCCAAGGCGACATCCTCGTCCACGTGCCCGACGACCGGCTCATGTTCACCGGCGACATCCTCTTCATCGAGGGCCACCCGATCCTGTGGGTGGGGCCGGTGGGCAACTGGATCGACGCCTGCGACCACATGCTGGGCCTCGATCTCGACGCGATCGTGCCGGGTCACGGGCCGATCACCGACCACCGGGGCGTGCAGGCCGTCCGGCACTACCTGGTCTACGTGCGGGACGAGGCGCGCAAGCGGTACGACGCCGGGCTGCCCGCGTACGACGCGGCGATGGACATCTCGCTGACCGATTTCGACTCCTGGGGCGACGCCGAGCGGATCGTCGTCAACGTGGCGACGCTGTACCGGGAGTTCGGTGCGCCCGGGGCGCCGGACGTGGGCGAGGTGTTCGCGCTGATGGCGAAGATCCACAAGGCGCGGCGGTAGGCGCCGGGCCAGGCCAGGGAGAGTACGCATGCGCGGCCGCGACCCGCTGGTGATCCACTACGTGCACGACATGGAGCGGGCCAAGCGGTTCTACACGGAGGCCCTCGACGTCCGCCCGTCGTTCGAGTCTCCGGGGTGGACCACGCTCGACCTCGGCGCGATCCAGCTTGCGCTGCACATCCTGCACCCGCAGTCGACGGAGCCGGAAGCGCCCCTTCCTCATGCCGGCCTGAATCTGCTGGTGGACAACATCGAAGAGGTCCAGGTCGACATCGAGCGGCTCGGCGGGCGTCTCGTAGAGCTGCGGGAACCCGGTGGCGGCGTGCCGGTGCGCGTGGCCTCGTTCGTGGACTGCGAGGGCAACGGGTTCGAGTTGCGGCAGGAGCCATGACCACCGGGGGCCGAGACGGGAGACGCATGAGGTGCTCGGACGACGTCATTTCGCTGTCGAATCTCAAGGTGAGTCCGGGTCGCGTCATCAGGCGGGCAGCGCGGGAGCATCGAGCGGTGCTGCTGACGAGTCACGGGCGAGGTGTCGCCGTCCTGCAGTCGGTTGCGGACTACGACGCGGCAGAGGAAGAAAGAGCTTTCATGCGCGCCGTGGTTGCGGGGCTCGACGATCTGAACGACGGGCGCGGCCTCTCACTGGACGAGACAAAGAAGCGTCTCGGTATCAAGTAACCGCATGCCGCCGTTCCGCACGCGCCTTCCTGGCTCCGCCATCGCGGATCTGGAAGCGCTCAAGGACTGATATGCCAGCGACAAGGCCCGGGGGACGTGATCGTATGCTGCGGTGCGAGCCGCAGGGCTGCCGGAACCGTAGGAAGTGAACGGTGTTCGCGTTGCCGAGGGAGACATCCTCGGGGTCGATGTCGGGTGGTCCCGGAAGCAAAGGTCGAGCGCCGTTTGTCGCCTGTCCTGGAACAGAGGGAGCATCGCCTGGAAGGTGCGCCGGTTCCGTGCGAACGATGACGACAGACGCGAGGCCATCCGTCATGTCGCCCGCGCCGTCGACGGGCCATTGCGTACAGGCTTCGACATGATCGGGCGTTACCGCAGCGCGGAGCGCATCCTGAGCCGCGGCGAACTGGCCAAAAGGATCCGGAAGCCCCGCCAGTCGAGTTCGCCGAACGGCAAGGAACTGAACAAGCAGGCCAACCTCGCGGCCAAGACCGTGAAGCGCCTGTGCCGTGTCCGGCCAGCCAGCCACGATGAGCGGGTCGACGAACACGCGATCGTGGAGGCGTTTCCGACATCGTTCCTCGGTGTCCTGGTGCGGCGCCCGGCTGCTTTGTCTGGAGGAAAGCGGTCGGACCGCTACCTTTCCCACCTGGACGGACACGAAAGGCCGAATCGAACACTCGCCGAGCTCGTGGAGGACCTGCTCGGGGCCAAGGAGTGGAAAGAGCCCGTCCACTCGTTGACGAATCATGACGATCGCGCCGCCTTTGTGTGCGCCATCACGGCCCTTTGCGTGGCCTGCGGAGAATATACGGCGGTGGGGGACTGCAAAGATGGATGGATCATCCTGCCGCCGAGATGGGCGTTCGAGGAATGGGCGTGGAAAGCCGTCCTGGCCAATGAGAGTCGCGAGAAGGACATGCCGCACCCCCCACGAGCGAGCGTACAAAACCAACGCCTGTAGCGCCCCGTTGCCGGCCCGCTGCCTCGCAACGCGAACACAGTTCGCGCGCTCGGCAACGGCTCCGCCCGCGTCCCAGCCCCGCCGTCCGTCCATGGAACACCCGCCGTCGGTCGCTACGCTCCCGTCAGCGGATGTTCCATGCAAGGTTACCCGTAGCGGTTCGGCCGGTGTCCAGGCCAAACTGTCGGAGTCCCACAGATGACGTCCTGACGTCTTATAATCGGCCGCCATGCAGGGCTCAAAGGACAGGTGGCGGCCAGGTCAGGTGCGCGATGCGATCCTTGAAGTGCTGGAAGAAGCGTCGGGGTCGCTGACCGTCGCGGAGATCTGCAGAAGGGCCAGTGGGGCGGCCGGCCCTGTGCCTCGCTCGTCAGTCCAATCGTACTTGTCTCTGAACACTCCCGGGCTTTTCGCAAGGGAGGATCGTGGTCTCTATCGTATAGCCGGGCAGCGAGATCTCTCTCTGCCCACCTCCGCCCCATCAGCCGAGCCGTCGTACAAAGAGCCGTTCCGGTTCGGAGGCGCAACCCTGTTCAACGACGAGGCGCTGCACTGGCTCGACCAACGTCCGCCGCGAAGCGTGCACGCAGTGGTGACCGACCCTCCCTACGGGCTCCACGAGTACAGCCCTGAGCAGCAGCGCAAGCTCCGTGACCGCAAGGGCGGGGTCTGGCGTCTCCCTCCGTCGTTCGACGGTCATCGGCGATCGCCGCTGCCGCGGTTCACGACGCTGACGCCAGTCCAACTGGAGGAACTCGACAGGTTCTTCCACGAATGGGGACGCAGGCTGCGGCCTCGCCTGGTTCCCGGCGCCCATGTCTTCGTGGCCTCGTCGCCTCTCCTTTCGTTCATCGTCGCCAACGCGCTGTCCCGCAGCGGTTTGGAGCGGCGTGGCGAGATCATCAGGTTGACGACCACCATGCGCGGAGGCGACCGTCCGAAGGGTGCACACGACAAGTTCCCCGAGGTCAGCGTGATGCCCCGGTCCAACTGGGAGCCCTGGGTACTGTTTCGTGAACCGATCGAGGGCCGGGTGCAGGACAACCTTCGGAAGTGGGGAACCGGTGGCCTACGGCGGCCGGCCAAGGACAAACCGTTCGGAGACGTGATCGAATCAGCGCCAACCCGTCGTGGCGAGCGAAGCCTGGCACCTCATCCAAGCCTCAAACCCCAGGCATTCCTGCGGTTAATCGTGCGGGCCGCACTGCCCCTCGGAGACGGGGTGGTGCTCGACCCATTCGCGGGTTCCGGGTCAACACTCGCCGCCGCCGAGCACGTCGGCTACGAGAGCATCGGCATCGAGAACGATGTCACTTACTTCGATTTGGCGTGCGAGGCAATTCCCAAACTAGCGGAATTCGCTCCGACCGCGCCTGCAAGGCGGCGGTGACTGGCAAGCCGGTCACGCGGCCGCCTTGCGGTACAGCCAGCCCTGCCGAAAACGTTGGAGACCCTCCCTGTGAAGCGTCGCCGTGCGAGTGCCAAGCTCGCCCCTCTCGTTGCGGCGGAAGTCTTCCACGTTCACATGGGCGAGGTAGACTTCGACGAATTCGACCGGCCGCCGGGCCACCGCCGGCTCCGTTTCGTCGTCTACCTCATAAACGAAGACGCACATCCATTGCTCTCGTGCACCGTGGGTATCGACGGCGCCACCCGGCTTCCTCGTGCATTTCACCTCCACCCCCTGCTCGCCCGCGGCCACGGCGTCTCCCGGATGGGCTCCGCCGACCACGAGGTCCGGGTGGCCATTGAAGTGCTGGTTCTCCGTGAGCGCGCGAGAGTGATTCGCCAGGCTGGCGGTCAGCATGTCGGACAGGATCCCCGAGAGGATCGCCGCTCGTAGCATCTGCTCAAGGCGTCGCAAGCTCTTGTCGACGAGGTGGTTGTTCACGTCATGCAGGAAGTCGTAGACGTCCTGCATGGCCATCCGGAAGTCCTCGATTCTCAGCGCGTACGGCAGCGCGAGTTCGTGATTGAACGCCGTCTCGTCCACGTGCACGCGCGGCACGATGTCAGTCCCCCCGCTCAACGTCCAAGGCTCAGCTCACCTGCGCCTTCGCCCACCGGTAGTCCGCCTTGCCCGACGGACTGCGGAAGATCTCCGGAACGACCAGGAACGCCTTCGGCAGCTTGTAGCGGGCGATGTGCCTGCCGCACTCCTCCAGGAGACTGTCCTCCTCCGCGTGCATGCCGTCGCGGAACTTGACGATGGCGACGACCTCGTTGCCCCAGCGTTCCGACGGACGCCCCGTCACCACCGCATCGAAGACGGCGGGGTGGTGCTTCAGGGCCTGCTCCACCTCCTCCGCGAAGATCTTCTCGCCGCCGGAGTTGATCGTCACGGACTCGCGGCCGTGGAGTTCGAGCGTGTTGTCCTCGAGGAGACGGACCTTGTCTCCCGGCACCGAGTAGCGCACGCCGTCCACCTCCGGGAAGGTGGCCCGCGTCTTCGCCTCGTCGTCCAGGTAGCCGAGCGGGATGTTGCCCGTGCGCGCCCACCAGCCGAGCCCCTCGTGGCCCGGCGCCAGCGTGCGGCTCAAGTCATCCGACAAGACGGCATTGTGGGCGGACAGCTTGAACCGCCCCGTCGACGCCCCCGTTTTGGCGTTGCTCACCTGCGTGCCCTGGCCGCCGGTCTCCGACGAACCCGCAGAGTCGATGATAGTGATCCGCGGGAGCGCCGCGAGAAGCTCGGCCTTGAGCTTGGCCGTCATGATCGCGCCGCCCGTGATGACGTTGCGCAGCGAAGAGAGGTCCCGTTCCCGGCGGGCCAGTTCATCGGCGAGCGGCCGGCCGAACGCGTCGCCCACCAGCAGCAGGTTGTTGACCCGCTCGCGTTCGACGAGGTCGAGGATGTCCGCCGCGTCGAAGCGGCGCACCTCGCTCTGGATGACGACCGTGCCCCCCGTGTGGAACGCCTGCAGCGCGACCCAGTGCCCGGCCCCGTGCATGAACGGCGGGGCCGGGAGGTGCCGGCGGTCGCCGCCCCGGGCGCGCGCCAGGTACTCGTCGAGGGTCTGCAGCACTTCTCCGCCGGTCCGGCGGGCGCCCAGGCTCGCGATCAGGATGTCGCCCTGCCGCCAGAGCACGCCCTTCGGCATGCCGGTCGTGCCGCCGGTGTAGAGGATGTAGAGGTCGTCCGGCGACCATTCCAGGTCCGGCTTCGCGGGCGACGCCCCCGCCAGTGCCGCCTCGTACTCGACCGCGCCCGGCAGCAACGGACGGTCCTCGTCGTTGACCTGGAGGAGGAACTCCAGGCTCGGCACCTGGTCCCGCACGTGCGCGACGTGCTCGGAGAGCGAACTATGGTAGACGAGCGCCCGGGTGCGGGCGTTGTTCAGCAGGTAGACGAGTTCCTCGTCCACGTACCGGTAGTTGACGTTGAACGGCGCGACGCGGGCCTTGTACGCGCCGAGCATGCCCTCCAGGTACTCGTTGCCGTTGTAGAGATAGAGCCCCAGGTGGTCCTGGCCGCTCTCCCAGTCGCGCAGGTCCGACCGTTCGGTGTGGCAGCCGAGCCCGTACCCCGTGAGCACGTTGGCGAGCCGCCGCGTGCGTTCGTTGAAGTCCGCGTAGGTGAAGCGCCGGTCCCGGAACACGATCGCCTCCCGGTCCGCGATGACCTCGGCGATCGCTTCGTTGACGGTGGCCAGGTTGAAGTCCACTGCAAGCTCCTCGGAAGGCTGACGTCTCGGTAGGGAGTCCCCGCGCAGCACGTTAGTATTTCCCACCCTGACTGATCGCGCCACCGGGGGGTTGGATGCCGGACCGTTGCTTGGAGGATTTCGAAGTCGGCGCCGTGTTCGAACACTGGCCCGGACGGACCATTTCCGAGGCCGACAACACTTGGTTCACGTTGCTCACGATGAACCAGCACCCGGTCCACTTCGACGCCGAGTTTGCGGCCGGCACGGAGTTCGGGAAGGTGCTCGTGAATTCCTGCTTGACGCTTTCGATGGTCACCGGGATGTCGGTCGCCGACGTGAGCCGCGGCGCCGTCGCCAACCTCGGCTGGGAGAAGGTCCGCCTGCCGGCGCCGGTGTTCGTCGGCGACACGTTGCGCGCCCGGTCGGAGGTGCTGGCGGTGCGGGAATCGTCCTCGCGCCCAAACCAGGGCATCGTCACGGTCCGCACGACCGGCACCAAGCAGACCGGGGACGTCGTGATCGAGTTCGAGCGCAGCATGCTGATTCCCAGGCGCGCCGCCTGAGGGGGGAGTCATGTCCGACGAAACCCTGATTCTCGACGCCGTCGACAAGTTCCTCGCGAGGGACGTGGCACCCGTCGCCCACGACCTCGAGCAGGCCGACGCCTATCCCCACGAGATCGTCGAGCGCATGAAGACGCTCGGTCTGTTCGGCGCGACCATCGGCGAGCGCTACGGCGGCATGGGCCTGCCGGCCTCGGTCTACGCGAAGATCGTCGAGCGCGTCTCCGCGGTGTGGATGTCGGTCTCCGGCATCTTCAACTCGCACCTCATCATGTGCAACGCGATCGAGCGTTTCGGCACGGAGCCGATGAAGGAGGCGTTCCTGCCGCGCCTGGCCCGGGGCGAACTGCGGGGCGGCATCGCGTTGACCGAGCCCGACTGCGGCACGGACCTGCAGGCCATCCGCACGCGCGCCGTGCGCGACGGGGACGAGTACGTGGTCACCGGCACCAAGCAGTGGATCACCAACTCCGTCGAGGGCAACGTCCTGGCCGTCCTCGTGAAGACGGACCCCGACGCCACGCCCCGCCATCGGGGCATGAGTCTACTCGTCGTTCCGAAGGACGCGGGTTATCGCGCGACGAAGCTTGAGAAACTCGGCTACCGCGGCGTGGACACCGGGGAAGTGGAGTTCGCCGACGTGCGCGTCCCCGCGGCCAATCTGGTCGGGGAAGCCGAAGGACGGGGGCTGCAGCAGATCCTCTCGGGGCTCGCGCTCGGCCGCATCAACGTGGCCGCGCGCGGCGTCGGCGTGGCGCAGGCCTCCCTCGACGCCGCCCTCTCCTACGCACAGCAGCGCAAGACCTTCGGCCAGCCGATCTCGCAGCACCAGGCCATCCAGATCAAGCTCGCCGACATGGCCGTGCGCGTCGAGAGCGCGCGCCTGCTTACCGAGCGCGCCGCCGGCATCTTCGACACCGGCGAACGGTGCGACCTCGAGGCCGGCATGGCGAAGCTGGCCGCCACGGAGGCGGCCGTGGAGAACTCGATGGAGGCCATGCGCATCCACGGCGCCTACGGCTACTCGCCGGACAACGACGTGGAGCGTTACTATCGCGACGCGCCACTGCTCGCCATCGGCGAGGGGACGAACGAAATGCAGCGCATCATCATCGCGCGGCAATTGGTGGAGCGCGGCGCGGGGTGAGCGGGATTGCGCGACGAAGGACTCACGAACCGGACCTTCGCGGCCTTGACCGCAGGCGGCCTTGCGTGCCTGCTCGCGCTCGGCACACCCTCCGGCGCGGCAGCCGCGGCGGAGCGGGAGGCGAGCGACGACGACCTGCCGCACTGGCTTCTGCGGCCGCGCTGGCAGCGCCACGTCCCGGAGTCCCCGGCGTCGCCGAGCGTGGTGGAAGTCGCGCTCGACCACGTGACCGTGTCCTGGACGGCGCCCGAAGGCGGGCCGTTCGAGATCGTTGACTACGACGTGCAGTTTCGTCCGACGGATGCCGACGGACTCTCTGCCTGGACGCACGAGGGCGCCGCCACCGAAACCACCGTCACCGGCCTTGAGCGGGGCACGGCGTACGAGTTCGTGTGCGCGCCGAGAACGAGGCGGGGGAGAGCGGCTGGTCGGCGGCGGTGTCGGTGACGACGCTCGGCACGTCCCCCACTCCCATTCGCCGCACGTTCCGCTACGGGTTCGACCGAGGGCCCCAGGCATTCGTCGCCGGCCTCGTCCCCGGCGCGGCGTACGAAGCTACCATGGGCGTCGAAATCGCCACGCGGACCCCTTCCGGCTGCTTCGACATCGGCGGCGCGCCCGGCGAGAGCGTCTGGATCAAGGCGGGCGCGACCGGAGTCGAGCCCCTGCCGATCCTCATCGGCGGCGACCTGCGGATGAACGTCGATGTCGGCAACCAGTCGCAGGGCGGCGAGAACGCCGTCGTGCTCGGCAACGTCGCCAACTCCCGTAGTTGCGAACAGCCGCCGTAGTGGGAGCGCCAGGCGTTGCCGGGCAAGTCGATCCCGGCACCCGTTCACCCGTCCGAGGATGGACGGGCTTGGTTGCCATTCGGCGTCGATCCGGGATTCGAAGGCCGCACGGAAATCTACTTCACCCGGGCGAGTGTTACGCTCAGGCCGCAGTGACCGGGCGGAGCGCGAAGCGGCGATGGCGAAAGGCACTTCCGGGCGACTCATCGACGCCGACACCCTCGACATACCGACCCGTGCCATGATCACCGGCGGAGTATGCTCGGCCTATGGGCTCCGTACTTGGGGACACCTCTTCACTGATCGTCAGCTTGTCGCGCTGACGACGTTCTCCGACCTTGTGGTTGAGACCATGTTCTATGCCTACAAGCAGGCGGAGACGGAGTCGACGGGCAGCGGCGACGGGGCAACGGCGTCCACGGGTTGGGAGACGATGCTCACCCGATCGTTCTGGCCTGCAGGCCTCGTCCTCCAGACGTCCCCGTCGTGTCGCACCGCGACTTCGTCGACGCTTTGCACCGCGAGCTCCCCGCGGCGATTCACCGCCTGCAGGCCGAGAACATCGCTCCGGTCGACCTCACGCAAGCCGTCATCGGACCCGGCGTGGCCGTATTCTCTCGCTACGCGCAAGTGCTGGAAGCCGACGGGGCGGCGAGCCCTGGCGGAGATCGATCGCGTCCTGGACGAGACCCTACTCGCCGAGGCAACCGGCGACATGGACGAGGACACCCGATTCTGCGTCGCCTGGTTCGAACATTACGGCATGGACGAGCGGACCTGCGGCGAGGCAGAAGTCCTGTTTACGGCAAAGAACACTTCTTTTGAGGGTTTGGAGCGTGCTGGTGGGCGGCGGCGGAAAGGTGCGCCTGAAGCGGGACGACGAACCGGACGCGAACTGGGATCCGGCCACCGACAACCGCATCGCCGATTGGGAGTGCGTCCAGCACCTGGCGCGGGTCCTGACCGCGGAGTCGGGCGGCGGCGTTGCGGAGGCGGCGCGTCTCGTGGCGGCCATGGGAGCCAGCGGGGGCGAACGGGCCGGAGCGCTCGCCTATCGCCTGCACGCCGTGCCGAGCGCAAGGGCTGGAGCGCCGAGGCGCTGGCCTGCAATGCCCTCGCCACGTCCTGGCCGCAGATTCAGGCTGCAATGACCGACCTCGCCAACAGCCAGGTGGAACTGGCCGGGCTTGAGCTCCGACGGGAAAGGGATGCAAGTTGACCGTGCAACCCGCCAACGTAGCCGCGCGAGGCCAGTCGGATACCTTCATGTGCGTCGCTGAGAGATCGATAGGCACATGACCTTCACGAGAAACCCCGCGCCGAGCTGGCAACGAGACATTCCCGGTGCACGCTGGTTCAAAGCGGACTTGCACGTCCATACGATCGACGATCACCATGGCGGGAGGGCCAAGCTACCCGACGGATTGTCCGGCGACCCGAGCGACCCCGAGGTCATGAGGCGCTATGCGCGGCGCTTCCTGGAGGCCGCGGTCGCACGCGGCGTACAGGTCATCGGATTGACTCCGCATTCCCCCCGCGCCGGAACCGGTCCGGAGCACAGTGCCGCATGGGCCATCGTCGACGAGTGGAACGAAGGCGAGCACGAAGGCGTCCCGTTTCGAGAGAAGATATTCGCAGTGTTCCCCGGCTTCGAGCCCAACATAAACGTCGGGAGCAAAGGCGTTCACCTGCTGTTTCTGTTCGATCCGGAGATCGGGCGGGATCGTTACCTCGCCCTCTACGACGCGGTCATGGACGGTCGGGAACCGTGGCAACACAGTGCCTTGCACCCGACCGACAAAGACGCGATCGAGGTGTTCCACACGCTGGATCAACGGCAGTCCGACAGCAGCCAATCGGAAGCCCCTTGGGGGTTCATCGCCCTTGCTCCCCATATCGAGAGAGAGCACGGTGTCTTGAGGGAAATCGGGAGCCGCGTCCTCGAGCGTTTTCCCTGCCACCGGCTGAGCGGCTACGAGCTTGGTGACCAGAAGCTGCCGGCGGATTTCGACAAGGCAAGGAACCCTGGGAGATTTCTTCTTCCCGCAATGGAGGAGCACCGGCAGGCGTTTTTCCATGCCAGCGATGCCTACTCCATCGAAAACGTGGGTCAAAGGCATACTTGGTTAAAGCTGGGAACGCCACGTACCGAAGCGCTGCGACAGGCTTTTGTCGCAAGCGAGTCGCGTCTGCGGATCGCGTACGAGCGGGAGCCCGGCGGTAGCTTGCGGCGCCGCCACGATGGGCTCGACGTGATGCTCAGCCAACGTCCGTGGTTGAAGGAAGTGACGGTCTCCGGGGCCGGTTCGTTCTTTGGCTCAAGGAAAGGTCCCGGAGCCGGCTTCCGCCTCAGCCCCGATCTGACGTGCATCATCGGGGGCAGCATGACCGGCAAGAGCACGTTCCTGGACGGTCTGCGAGTCTATGCCAAGGCGCCACTGCCCAGCGACGAGTTCGTCCGGCGGCAGGTGCAAGCACGAGGCGGTGAGGTTTTCGCTGCCGGATCGCCCGAAGTGCGGTTTGAGTGTCCGGGTACGGACCCGACTGCCCCCCTTCTTGACCGGTGGCCGGCGCTCTTCTTCGCGCAGAACGAGTTGCAGCGGCTGTCTCAGGAGAGCTCCGCGGTCGAGGACATTCTCACCAAACTGGTGGGCAGCGAGACTCCCGAGATCGAAGGACACGGCGCCAGGATCAAAGGGCTGGACACCGAGCTGCGACGCATGGCGACGCGCCTCATAGAGTTGGACCAGGATCTCGCCGAAGCCGAACAAGCCCGCGAACGCGCAGGCGCTGCAAAGCGCGAACTGGACGCCTTCGCGGAGGTCGGAGTGAACGGCCTCCATCTAGCGGCACGCGATGAGCGGCGCTTTCGTGATTTCGCCGGAGCCGCGCAAGAGATGGAGACCGACGCCGGCCAGTTGAGCAAGCGCCTGCGGGAAGCCCAACCCCCTGGGGCGCCGGGAGATGACCAATTCTCGCAGACTGCCATCAACCTCGAGAACCGGCGCGCGGACATCGTAGAGCAGTCCCATAGACTCGCGGCCGAGCTGGGTGATTTGGCCCGCGATGCTGCAGAATTGGCCGAGTTGGCGCACAACCATCACGAAAAGGTCCATGCGTCAGTCGTGCGAGCCTTGGCGGAGCGGGGATTGGATACCGCCAAGCTTCGCGAGTTTCAGGAGATACACAGGCAGGCGTCGCTGCTGCCAAGCTATGACGCCCACCTGGAAGCCACGCAGAGTAGCCTGACCGCCCTGGAGCAGGCGTTCGCTAAAACTCGTGCCGAGCGCGAAGGTCTGATCCGGCAACAGCGCGAGTTGCTGGACCACGTGATGGCCCAAGTCGAGAGTATCTTCGGTGGCCGTATTCGTCCGCAAAGAGTCGACGGCGGGGACAGCAATCCGCTGTCGAACTTCCTGGGGGGCCTGAAACAGCGCGGCATCACACGGTGGTGGAACGAGCTTGCCGACGAGGACAAGCCATCGCCACAGGCCCTCATCGAATCCTTGGGAAGAAAAGACCAATACGCCTTCCGCGGGCTTGGCATGAGTCGGGCCGTCGAAGCGACTTTCCGAGAGAGTCTGGACGGCGCCAGCAGACGCCGTCTTGCGGCGCTACGGTGCCCGGATCGCTATCGCCTCGAGTTACGACTGGATGGGGGCAGCTATAGGCGGCTGGACGAACTGTCCGGGGGCCAGCGCGTCAGCGTGCTGTTATCGTTGCTGCTGGAAACGGATGACAACCGACCCCTGATCATCGATCAGCCCGAAGACGAACTGGACAGCCGATTCCTGCTCGAGACGGTGTTGCCGGCGCTCAAGCGACTTAAGGGGCGGCGCCAGATCGTCGTCGCGACGCACGACGCCAACATCGTGGTGAATGGGGATGCCGATTTGGTCATTCAACTCGAAGCCACGGCGACCCAAGGACGAGTCGCGCAATCGGGCGCGATTGAAGAACCCGACGTGCGGGCCGCCATAGTTCGCACGGTGGACGGTGGACAAGAGGCGTTTCGACTGCGCCGGCAGAAGTACGGGTTCTAGCAGGCTCCATATGGACTGGCTCAGCGTACTTGGGCGCATCGAGAGGGGGGAGGACGCCAAGACGGAATTCAAGCAGGGCCTCGGCGACCTGTCGGGTGTCGGCAGGGCCCTATGTGCATTCGGCAACGGCGACGGGGGACTGATCGTACTCGGGGTGGAGGACAACGGCACCATTCTTGGGGTGAAGGAAGACACCGAGCGAGTGCAGGAGCGGCTGACCCAGTTCCTCCAAACAGGCTGCAGCGTGCCGATCGAGGCCCGATGTGGCAGACATGAGGATCCCAATGGCTGGGTGCACTGGATCGACGTGCATCGCCAGCCAAGGGGTTTCGAACCCCTGTACTACGAAGGACGCTACTGGGTCCGCAGAGGACGCAGCAGCGTGCAACCTTCGCCGTCCGAGACCCAGTCGCTCTTGAATGACTTCGGTTTCGTGCTGACGGAGGAACAGGTGATCCGATCAGCGACCCCGGGAGACCTCGACGCGGGCGCCTTCCGAGCGTTCCTGCAGGCGCAGGGTCTCGATACGGACGAAGACCCTCAGCCCCCTCTCGAAGATGACATGCGCAACGCGGGGCTGCTCGCGACCTCAGAGGGAAAGCTGCATCCGACGTTGTATGGCTTGACCGCGTTTGGGCGCGATCCGCAAGGTCATCCACAGACTTCCAGCCTGTTGGTCAAGTGTGCGGCCTATGCGGGCGAAGATCGAGCCTCCGACGTGGTGAGTGTTGCCGAAGCAAAAGGCCGGCTCGACGAACAGGTGTTTCGGGCGCTGGACTGGTGCGGCAGCCTGGGCAGAAGAGAGGTCTATCGCGGTGTTCTGCGAGAAGACAAAGTTCTGGTACCGCAGCTCGCGTTGCGCGAGGCGCTGGTCAACGCTGTGGTTCACCGGGACTACGCGGTCACCGGATCTTCGGTACTGCTTGAGGTCCTCTCGGATCGCATCGAGGTCACGAGCCCCGGGGCGCTGCCGAACCACATGCGTGTGGAAAGCGTGAGATCGGGCACGCACCCGCGATCTCGGAACGAGTCGATGGCGCACGCCATGGTGGTCGCCGGATTGATGGAGAAGCGAGGTCGCGGGTGGCCGCTCATGCGTCGCGCCATGCGAGAATTCAACGACACCGAACCGGAAATCGTGAACGAGCCGCATGGCGGAGGTTTCGTGCGGGTGGTCTTTCGCTCTGGGTCTGCACACGGGCTGTAGCCCGCGAGCGGCCTGAGGGTGAGAGCCGTGGCGACCAATCACCAACGCGTAACGGAGGGACTGCAGCTTCTGACAGGCGTGCTGGCGCCCTATGTGACGGGCGAGGTGGCGCGAGGCACGGCGGAGGTCGAGTATCAGGACCCGGTCGAGTTCTTCGCCCGCACGTACCTGACAGAGGGCATGCGCGGCCTGCTTGTCGCGGCGCTCCGGCGTATCGCGGGAAACGGCGGCGAGCCCGTCATTCAACTCAAGACCGCCTTCGGCGGCGGCAAGACCCACTCGCTGCTTGCGCTCTCTCACCTGCTCCGCGACCGTATCGCGCCGGATCGTCTGGCGAACGTCACGTCGCTGCAAGATCCATGGCGTGGAAGGTCTGCCTGCCGGTTCTTTCGATGCTGTCCAGACCTTCGTGCAGGAACTCACCGAAGCCGTGCGCGCCAGCCGCAACACCGTGCTGGTGGCCACCATTCCCGAGTCCGACATCGAGGTGGGCGGCGAAGCGGGTCAGGCGACCCTCGAACGGATCGAGCACACCTTCGGGCGCATGGAGGCGATCTGGAAGCCCGTCGGCTCCGAGGAGGGCTTCGAGGTCGCCCGCCGTCGGCTCTTCCTGCCCCTAGAAGACGAAGCCGCGCGAGACGACGTGTGTCGGGCGTTCAGCGGCCTCTACCGCGACAGCGGGGGCGACTTCCCGCCAGAGTCCCGCGAGGCCCGCCATCTCGAGCGCCTCAAGGCGTCCCATCCTATCCACCCCGAACTCTTCGACCGGCTGTACGCGGACTGGTCCACGCCGGAGCGGTTTCAGCGCACCCGCGGCGTCCTGCGCCTGATGGCCGCCGTGATCGCACGGGCGTCGCAAGCGGCGACTACTTCGGCTTCGCGACGAGCATCTCCGGCGACGGCCGTTACGAAGGTCTCGCGCTCGGCGGAGCGGCGGCGATCTACCTGGATGCCGCCGGCATGCTCGTCAAGCCGGACGCGGCGCGCGCACAACTGGAGGTTCCGGAACCGCCACCCGGGTCCTGCGAGGAGGAAAAGAGCCCCTACGAGCCATCGAACGGCCCCGAGCCGAAGTCTCCGCAGCCCAAGCCGTCACGGAGGTTCTTCGGCATGACGACCATCGACCCCGATCGCGCGGGCCGCGACATGGGCGATCTGGCCGAGGAGGTTCTGCAACACCTCACCACCCTGCCCGGCGCCAAGGTGCGCGTCACGGTCGAGATCGAGGCGGAGTTCCCCGAGGGCGTCCCACCCGACACGCAGCGGACGGTGGACGAGAACTGTCGGACGCTCGGGTTCGAGGCGCATGGCTTTGAGGAACGGCAGGCGAGAGGGGCCTATGGGCACCGCCCACGTCCCCGCTACCAGCCGCAATCCGATCCTTGCAAGCAGCTGGGAAGGCGTGTTTCTCGTCGCTACCGCCGCCATCGACTCGCTGGCGCCTTGGCCCCATCTGCAGGCCATTGGCCTCAGGCCAGAGGGGAGACGCCGGTACGGGCTCGCCGACGGTCGAGCGGTCGAACTCGACATCGCCGTCGCGGCGGCGTGGTCATCTTTGGAGATGCGAATGCAGAACCGGTACTCGGGGCGACCGCGCTGCAATCTGTCGGGGTAGAGATCGACTTGATCCACCAACGGGTCCTGCGGCGACCGTCCGTGCGACTCAAGGCCGTTCAGCAGCCGCGTGACGCAGGGGCCTGACCAACGCGTAGAGGAGCCGATGTCCGCACCCGCCACCAACCCCGACGCGACGCACGCGCCCGACGTCGAACGCCGCGAGGCCCCCGGCTTCTGGGAGACCGTGCGCATGCTCGGCCGCCTGCTCGGCCGCGTGATCGAGCGGGACCGCGGCCACGAGTTCTTCGAACGCATCGAGACCATCCGCGCCCTCGCCAAGGCGGCGCGCGGTCAGGGCGCGTGGTTCGACCTCTATCGCTACCTCGAGGACATCCCGAGCTACGAGGTCATCGACGTCACGCGCGCGTTCAACCAGTTCCTCCACCTCGCGAACATCGCCGAGCAGGACCACCAGGTCCGCAACCTGGAAGAGGACGCCAAGACCGCCTGGGCCAACCTCTTCGACCGCCTGCCCCCGGAGGACGTCGTGACCGCCCTCGGCACGACGCGGGTCGAGTCGGTCCTCACGCCGCATCCGACCGAGGTGCTGCGGCGCACCCTCGTGCTCAAGTACGACGCGATCGCCGCGGAACTCAAGCGGCCGCGGCCCAGCGAGCGCCGCCTCGAACGCCTCATCGCCGAGGCCTGGCACACCGACGACGTGCGCCGGGAAGGCTCGTCGCCCCAGGACGAGGCGAAATGGGGTTTCGCGGTCGTCGAGAACTCGCTGTGGGACGCCGTGCCCGCGTGCCTGCGGGACATCGACGACGCCCTCGCGCGGCGCAACCTGCCGCCTCTGCCCACCAACGTCGCCCCGGTCCACATCGCGTCCTGGATGGGCGGCGACCGACAGGGCAACCCCAATGTCACCGCGGCCGTCACCCGCGAGGTGCTCATGCTCGCCCGCTGGATGGCCGCGGACCTGTACCTGCGGGACGTCGAGGCACTGCAGACGGACCTCTCCATGAAGGAGTGCAACGGCGCCCTGCGCAACCGGGTGGGCGACGATCCCGAGCCCTACCGGGCACTGCTCAAGACCGTGCGCGAGCGATTGTCGAAGACGCGCGACTGGGCGGAGCGCCTCGATCCGGCGCCGGTCGAGGGCATCTATTTCACCGACGAGGAACTGCTCGAGCCGCTCGAGTTGTGCCATCGCTCGCTGCGGGACAGCGGCATGGCGGTCATCGCCGACGGCCCCTTGCGGGACACCCTGCGGCGCGTACACGCGTTCGGCGTCACGCTGGTGTCGCTCGACATCCGGCAGAGCGCGGCGCGGCACACTGCCGTCCTCGACGAGATCACCGAGTATCTCGACATCGGACCGAGCGGCAGCTACGCGCATTGGACCGAGCCGGAGCGTCTCGCGTTCCTGCAGGGCGAACTCGGCAACCGGCGGCCGCTCTTTCCGGAGGAGTGGCCGGCGACGCCCGAGTCCCGCGAGGTGCTCGACGCCTGTGGCGTGCTCGCCGAATTCGATGGCGCCGGCATCGCCCACTACATCGTCGCGGACGCGGAAACGCCCACCGACGTGCTTGCCGCCGTCCTGCTGCTGCAGGAGTCCGGCGTCACGGCGAAGCTGCCGATCACGCCGGAGTTCGAGACCCTGAGCGACCTCGACCGCGTGGCGGGCGCCGTGGACGAACTGCTGTCCATCCCGTGGTACCGCGACTACGTCGAGAGCCCTCAGCCGGGGAGCGCGAGGGGTTTGCCCCTCGAAACAAAAGGCGAGCAGCGCGTACTGATCGGGTACGAGGACTCGGCCAAGAACGCCGGGCAACTCGCCTCGGCCTGGCGGCAGTTCCAGGCGAAGGAGCAGTTGACCGAGGCGACCCGCCGCCACGGCGTCCGGCTCGTCCTCTTCCACGGCCGCGGCGGGGCCGTCGGCCGTAGCCGGGAGACCGCGCGGGCCGCGATCCTGTCGCAGCCGCCCGGCTGCATCGCCGGCCGACTCCGGGTGACCGAGCCGGGAGAAGCCATCCGCTTCAAGCTCGGAGACTCGGCACTCGCCCGCGATACGCTGATGCGCTACCTGATGGGCACGATCGAGGCGAGCCTCGATCCGCCGGCGGCCCCCACTTCCGAGCAACGCAGCGCCATCGACGACCTCGCGCGGAGAGCCTTCGGCGGCTATCGGGAACTCGTCGCCGACACCCCCGGATTCGTCGACTACTTCCGCGAGATCACGCCCGAGGAAGAGTTGACCGCCTCGATCGGAAACAGCCTGCCGGACAACCGGCACGCGCTCCCGGACATCTCGAACCTGAGCGCGGTTTCCTGGGTGTTCGCCTGGACCCAGGCGCGGCTGATCCTGCCCGCCTGGCTCGGCAGCGATACCGCCTTGCACGCGTTGCGCCAGAACGGAACCGACGGCGCCTTCGGCTCGATGATGGACTGGCCGTTCTTCCGCATGCAGATGGACACGCTGGAGGCCATGCTCGCCAAGACCGACATCGAGCTCGCGGACTTCTATGCGAACCGGCTGACCCCGAAGGCGCACCGGGACGTGCACGAGATCGTCCGGGAACGCCTCGCGGTGTTGAAGAACGACCTGCTCGCCCTGACGGGCGAAGCCGAACTCCTGGCCAACGATCCCCTGGCGCGCGACTCGATCGACATCCGCGACACGTACCTCGACCCGTTGCACCTGCTGCAGGCGGAACTCCTGGCGCGGCTGCGCGAAGGGGAGGACGAGCAGGTGGCCCAGGCGCTCCGGGCGACGATGGCGGGGATCGCGAGCGGGCTGCGGTACACGGGGTAGGCGCGCCGCCAGCGAGGTCCTCTTAGGGCCTCCGGTGCACGAGCGCCGGAAGCTGTGCCTTCGTCACGTCGAACAGGCGACCGTCGAGGAGCCGACCCGCCTGCCCAATCGCCGGGCAGACCCAAAGCACCATCGTTCGTAGCGATGCGCACGTGTCGGGCCGGGACAGCACATGCATGACGTCGAGAGCCCGAACGATCGCGGGGCCGTCCCGGGTCGCATCGAAGCCGACGCGAACCGCCCAGCTCGTTCTTCGGATGACCGATGGTCTCCACGTCACCCGGATGGTCGGCCAGATCTGTACCTGGCACGGCATTGACCGCGCTCGTATCGGCGAAGTAGTACGCCTCCAGCATGGGCACCAAAAAATGCACCGATGCCCGGCAGGCCCGCTCCGACAGCATCGTATCGACCGCGAGGCGATACCTATCGAACACGGCCCTCGCGTTATTCGCACGGCTCGCTTCGAGATCATCCACCAACAGCACGAACGTGTCGTCACCAGAATCCAGGAATCGCCGAGCGGGGATTCCAATGTCCGACGCATCCTTGTCCGGTATGACCCTCCCCGTACCTACCATCCTCTGCACTCGTCTCGGGGAAGAATTCGGCGAGCGTTGGCCCACCCACCGGATTACCTTGAAGGACCATCCACCCCACGACGTTACTACGCGAAACAGGTCCGGCAGACAGACTTCCTCAGTCCTTCCTGTCACGATCAGTCCGAATCGGCAAAAACGCCGGCCCGTATCGCTCTCCCCCATGGGGGGCGTCACACTCAGGACTCCTCGGGCTCGGCGGCAGGGCCTTGGGCGGCGATAGCTTGAGACATGTACAACGCCCCCACAGCGTATTGGTCAAGAAGGTCTCGGATTTCCTCCATCCCCGATAAGCGACAGAAACGCGCCCGACCATCTTCTACCCCCGCCACAAGGATGTCCGAGGGGTCGAATTGGCTGATGAGGACCGGCGAATGGGTCGCGATGAACACCTGCTTCTGCCAGTCCACAGCGGCCGTTTTGAGCGCATCCGCGAACACCGCAACCGCCCACGGATGCAGGGAAAGCTCCGGCTCGTCGAACAGCAGCACCGACTCTCGATCATCCTCCGAGAACAAGGCGATTAGCAGAAGAAGCAGTTGGAGCATGCCGTCGGATGCGCCGGACGCAAAGATTGGCTGGCTCTTGCCATTCTCACGAAAGCTCGCATAGACCGATCCCGGGCCGGTCTGCTCCAACACGATGTCGTCAAAGGTCGGGAACGCCGCTCGCATGTACCGCATGACTGTCCCGTAACGCTCGTCGACGTTGCGTTTGTCCTGGATGTTCCTCAAGACGGACCAAGCGTTGTTCCCGAGATCCCACAGTCTCGTTTGGTGATCCTGCCGGGAGCCAGCGAGAAGGACAGTTCGTAGGCGACGCCGCAACCGGAAAGCTCCACCAGAATGCTGGCATCGTCGCCGGCGCCATCCCACAGCAGTCCGATGCCATGATCGCGTTCGGACGAAGCGATCTCAACGCCCCGAATCGCACAATCACGGAAGAAGTAAATCGTGTCGAGCAACGTCGACTTGCCGGCTCCGTTCGGGCCGAACAACACATTGATCGGTCCGACCTCGAGGTCGACATCCGCGAGCGCCCGGTAGTTACGTACGCGAACCCTGCTCAGTCCCACTCCTCCCTCCTGATCGATGCGCGATGCCAACACGCCCGTAAGCTACCACCGCACTGGCCAAGCAAAGGACGGCTGCGCCTACCCTCGCGCATCCATCTTCAAACCCGTGACCAGGAACTGGGGGAGCGAAAAGAGGAACGTCCCCTCCGCCACCGCTCCCTCCGCCTGCGCGACGAGCGCATCCGCCTCCTCGGACGAAAGGCCGGTGTCGCCGCCGGCCTCGAGGGCCGCGTCGATGTAAGTGCGCATGTTGCGGATCACGGGGAGCGAACGGCCCTGCGTATCCGCAAACGCCTGGATGCGCACCTCGATGTCGTCGAAGCCGTGCTTCGCGAGCAGCCCCTGGGCCTTGCGGCCGATGTGCGGCTCCCGAAAGGCGACCGATGCCGCGGCGAAGTAGCGGTCGACGTTCTCCTTGCCCCAGGGCTCGACCACCACGAAGCCCCAGTCGCTGTCCATGATGTGGATCCGCCCGCCCGGCGCGAGGACGCGGCGCAGTTCCGCCAGGGTGGCGTCGAGATCGGGGACGTACTCGAGGACGTTCTTGCAGACGACCCGGTCCACGGCGGCGTCCGGGAGCGGGAGGTCGGCGCCGGTGACATGGTGGAAGGACACATGGCGCCGTCCCGCTGCCCGTTGCGTCGCATCCTTGACGAACCGCGCGTTGATGTCGACGCCGTGCACGCGGCCGGACTCGCCCACCATGTCCGCGATCGCAAGCGCCATGAACCCCGGGCCGGAGCCGAAGTCGAGCACCCGGTGTCCGGACTCGATGGCCGCGGGCGAGAGCAGGGCCGCCTGGCCGTCCCGCCACTCGAACATGCGCTCGTAGCGGGCGATCCGCTCCTCTTCGATGTGCTTCCAGTGGTCGGTGTAGTAGGTGTCAATGTCCATCGCGCTCCCCGCAGCCCCGCGAATTGTATGGCAGGGCTTGTCCGCGAGGGTTTCGCTCGCGCTCCCCCGCATGCCCGCGTTGCAGTACCCCGCTATCTCTCCGGTTTACTGACCCCCCTCCGAGGGTGTCTAATTGCGCGTTGTGAAGACCCCGCGTTGCACCGTCCGGCTGTGCGCCGGCCTGCTCACGGCGTTAGCTGCGGCCGGCCTGCAGGCCGAGGAGATGGACGCCTACGCACTTGTCGCCGGCGCCCTGGACCTGGTCCGCGGCGACGAGTCCTCCTACCAGGAAATGTCCATGCTCGTGCACCGTCCCGACTGGGAGCGGTCCTCTTCCATGGTCTCCTGGAGCCGCGGGCGCGAGGACGCGCTCATGCGCTTCACGGCGCCGCCCAAGGACGCCGGCAACGCCCTGCTCAAGCAGGGCGAGAAGATGTGGACGTATACGCCCAAGCTGAACCGCACGATCCGGCTGCCTTACAGCATGCGGTCGCAGAGCTGGGCCGGTTCGGACTTCTCGTACGACGACCTGTCGCGCGCCGACAACCTGTTGCAGCACTACGCCCTGCGCATCACCGAGATCCGGCAGGAAGACGGTCACACGATCTACACCGTCGAGGCCATCCCCCACGACGACGCGCCCGTGGTCTGGGGCAAGGAAATCTGGGTGATCCGCGACGACTACGTCATGCTCGAGCAGGCGTTCTACGACCAGGGCATGGAGCAGCTCAAGCGCATGCGGACCCTCGAGATCCGGGAGATCGGCGGCCGCGTCGTGCCGACGCGCATGCGCATGGAGAAACTCGACGAGCCCGGCCGCTGGACGGAAATCGTCATCACGTCGGCCGAGTTCGACATCGAGTTGCCCGACCGCACGTTCACGGTATTCGCCCTCAAAGCCGGCGCGAGCTGATGGCGGACGCGGCGCTCGCTCCGGCGGCTGCCCGAGGCGGCGGCGCGGGGCGGGGCCTGTTTTTCCTGGTCGCCTGGCGCAACCTCTGGCGCAACCCGCGCCGCACCTGGCTGACCGCCGGCGGCATGGCGTTCTCCATCCTGCTCATCATGCTGTTCATGTCCGTCCAGGCGGGCATGTACAACGATCTCCGCGACCTCGCCGCCCGCATGGACAGCGGGCACGCCCAGGTCCAGCATCCCCGCTACCTCGACGACGCGCGGCTGCGCTACACCGTGCCGGGCGTGACGGAACTGACGCGACGACTCGCCGACCTGCCGGGCGTCGTCGCCGCCACGCCGCGGGCGGAGTCCTTCGCCCTGGTCTCCGCCGACCAGGGAGACGGCGAGGAGCGGAGCTTCGGCGCCGTCGTCGTCGGCGTCGATCCCGAAGGCGAGCAGGGTGTTTCCGGGCTGCCCGGCAGCCTGGTCGATGGCACCTACCTGACCGGCTCGGACGATGCGTTCGTCGGCGACAGGCTGGCGCGCAACCTCGGCATCTCCGTGGGGGACGAACTCGTGGTCCTCGGCTCGACCCGGGAGGGGGGCGTCGCCGCGCTGGCGGTACGGGTCGGCGGGCTCTTCCGGTCGGGTCTCGTGGAGCTCGACCGGATGCTGCTGCAGGTGCGCCTGCCCGTCGTGCAGGAAGCGTTCGAACTCGGCGACGACGCCCACCGCATCGTGCTGTTCACCGACTCGATCCCCGGCATCGACGCCATGGTCGAGGAGGTGCGCGGCGCGCTGGCAGGTACCGGGCCGGGGGATGCCGCGCGCGTGCGGCCGTGGGCCGAACTCATGCCAGAGGTCGAAGAGAGCATCCAGCTCGACGCCGGCGGGGGCGTCATCCTGCTCTGGACGCTGGTGATCGTCGTCGCCTTCGTGATCGTGAACGCGCTCGTCATGACCGTGCTCGAACGTACCCGGGAGTTCGGCATGCTGCTCGCCGTCGGCATGCGGCCGGGCTCGATCATGGCCATGCTGCAGGTCGAGGCGCTGTGCATGTGGGCCGTCGGCACGGCCATCGGGGCCAGCACCGCCATCCTCGTCGTTTCGACCATCGGCGCCCAAGGGATCGGCATCCCGCAGGACGCGGAGGAGATGCTGGGCAATGCGTTGCTGATCCCCGAGCGGATCCGCCTGGTCCTCGACGCGCGCGCCCTGACGCTGGCCCCGGCGGTGCTCGGCGTCCTCACGTCGATCGCGGCTTTCCTGGTTTCCCTGAGATTGCGCAAAATCCGCCCCGTAGTGGCCCTGCGCGAGGTGGAGTGAGATGTCTGAACTGACCGTTACGCCCACCGTCGACGAAAGCACCCGTCCCGCCGTCGGCGGCACGCTCGTCACCATGGCCTGGCGCAACCTGTGGCGCGTGCGGCGGCGCACTTGGCTCACCGCCGGCGGCGTGGGCTTTGCCGTGTTCTTCATCGTGATGCATCGCTCGATCGCCGTGGGCGCCTTCGACACGACGATCGAGCTCGCGACCGAGCAGTTGAGCGGCCACGCGCAGGTGCAGCATGCGGAGTACCTGGACGATCCCAGGATGCGTTTCACGGTCGAGGGTCTCGCCGCGGTGACCGAGATACTCGAGCGCCACCCGGCCGTCGTGGCCGTGGCGCCGCGGGGCACGGGCTTCGCGCTGGTGTCCGCGGACGCGGAAGCCGGAGAGACGAGCTTCGGCGCCCAGGTCATGGGCATCGACCCCGCAGTCGAGTTCGCCACGCTCGCGAAGGACACCCTGCCCGGCGGGCGGCCGCTCGAGCGGACCGGCGAGGGCCTGCTCGGCAGCGTGCTCGCGCGCAACCTCGGCGCGGAGGTGGGCGGCGACGTCATCGTGCTCGGGACCGAGAAGGACGGCGGCGTCGCCGCGACGGCGGTCACCCTCGTCGGGCTCTTCGAGTCGGGCAACCCCGAACTCGACCGCAGTCTCATGATGGTGCACTTCGACGACTTCTCCGAGGCATTCGGTCTCCATGACGAGGCCCACACCATCGCCGTCCTGACGCGGGACGCCGGCGCCGCGCGCGATTTCGCCGCGGAGGTGGGCCCTTTGGTCGAAAACGCCGCGAGCGGGCCGGGGGCAGGCGCCGCGCGCGTACGTCCGTGGCAGGACGTGCAGCCGGAACTCGAGCAGTTCGTCGTCATGAAGCTCGGCGGCGCATACGTCCTCTACGTCATCCTGGTCGTCATCCTGGCCTTCATGGTGGTGAACACGTTCGTCATGACCGTGTACGAACGCACGGCCGAGTTCGGCATGCTGAAGGCCATCGGCATGCCCCCCGGCGCGATCTTCCGCATGGTGCAGTTCGAGGGGCTCTGGATGGGCGTCCTCGGAGCGGCGCTCGGCGTGGCCGTCGCCGCGGCGCTCGTGGCCGCCCTCTCCGTCCAGGGCATCCCCCTCGGCGCGATCCTGGAGGGCATGGAGGACATGCTCGGCAGGCTGAACATGCCGGACGCGCTGGTGCCCGTGTTCGACCCCGTGGCGGCGGTGGTCGCGACGGTGACGATGTTCGCGGCCATACAGGTCGCCGTGCTCGTCCCGGCCCCGCGCATCTGGCGCCTGAACGCGGTCGAAGCGCTCCGGGATGAAGAGTGACGTGGCCGAGCTGACGCTCTCGCCCACCGTGTCGCGCCCCGCCCGGCGCGCGATCGGCGGAGCGCTCGTCACGATGGCCTGGCGCAACCTCTGGCGCGTGCGGCGGCGCACCTGGCTCACTGCCGGCGGCGTGGCGTTCGCCGTTTTCCTCGTCGTGCTCATTCGTTCCATGCACACCGGCGTCTACGACACCACGGTCGAACTCGCGACCGAGCAGATGACGGGCCACCTGCAGGTACAGCATCCAAGCTACGTGGACGATCCGCGGATGCGGTACACCGTCGGCGGACTCGCCTCGGTGACCGAGGCGTTGTCCGCGCACCCCGGCGTGCGCGCCGTGGCGCCGCGGGGCATGGGGTTCGGGCTGGCGTCCGCGGACGCGGAGGCAGGCGAGACGAGCTTCGGGGCGCAGGTCATGGGCATCGACCCCGCCGTCGAGTTCGCCAGCCTGGCCCAACGCACCCTGCCGGGCGGACGGCCCCTGGAACGGCCGGGCGAAGGCGTCGTGGGCAGCATCCTGGCACGCAACCTGGGCGCCCAGGTGGGTGGCGACATCATCGTGCTCGGCACCGAGAAGGACGGCGGCGTTGCGGCAACGGCCGTCACCCTGGTCGGGATCTTCGAGTCCCGCAACCCGGACCTCGACCGCAGCCTCATGATGGTGCACTTCGACGACTTCTCCGAGGCATTCGGACTGCGTGACGAAGCGCACGCCGTCGCGGTCCTCGGGGAGGACCCGGGCGACGCTCGTGGCTTCGCGGCCGAACTCGCACCGTCAGTCGAAGCGGCCGCGGCCACCGGCACGGCACGCGTGCGGCCGTGGCAGGAAGTCCAGCCCGAACTCGAGCAGTACATCGTCATGCAACAGGGCGGCGGGTTCGTGTTCGGCACCATCCTGATCGTGATCGTGACGTTCGTGGTCGTCAACGCGTTCGTGATGTCGGTCTTCGAACGTACCGCCGAGTTCGGCATGCTGAAGGCCATCGGCATGCCTCCCGCCGCGATCTTCCGCATGGTGCAGCTCGAGGGGCTCTGGATGAGCCTGATCGGCATGGCGGTCGGCATGGCGGTCGCCCTCGCGGCCGTATCCGCCCTTTCCGTGGAAGGCATTCCGGTGTCCGCCATCGCCGACGAACGGGGGGACATACGCAGCCGGAGTCTGCCCGAGACACTGGTCCCCGCATTCGTCACCGGCGAGGCGCTGCTCATCGCCATCGTCATGATCGCGGCCGTCCAGTTCGCCGCCGCGGTCCCGGCCCCGCGCATCTGGCGCCTGAACGCGGTCGATGCGCTCCGGGACGAAGAGTGACGTGGCCGAGCTGACACTCCCTTCCACGGCTTCGCGGTCCGTTCGGCGCGCCGCCGGTGGAGCGCTCTTCACCATGGCCTGGCGCAACCTGTGGCGCGTCCCCCGGCGCACCTGGCTGACGGCGGGTGGCGTGGCCTTCGCCATCCTGTTCGTCGTGTTCATGCGCTCCATGCACGGGGGCGCTTTCGGCGCCGCGATCAACCTCGTCACCGAGCGGATGAGCGGCCACGTCCAGGTCCAGCACCCCGAGTACCTGGACGATCCCAGGATGCGGCACACGGTCGAGGGGCTGTCCGCGGTGACCGAGGCCCTCGCCCGGCACCCCGACGTGCGGGCGGTGGCCCCTCGGGGGATCGGCTTTGCGTTGGTGTCCGCCGAGTCGGAGTCGGAAGAGCGTAGCTTCGGCGCCCAGGTCCTGGGCATCGATCCCGCCGTCGAGTTCGCCACGGTTTCGCAACGGGCCCTGCCGGGCGGCCGCGCCCTGGAGCGCGCCGGGGAAGGGTTCCTGGGCAGCGTTCTCGCCCGCAATCTCGGCGCGGAGGTGGGCGACTCCGTCCTCTTGCTCGGTACGGGCAAGGAGGGCGGTGTCGCCGCGATCGCGGTCACCCTCGTCGGGATCTTCGAATCCGGCGTCGCCGACCTCGACCGCAGCGTCATGATGGTGCACTTCGACGACTTCTCCGGCGCGTTCGGACTCGAGGACGAGGCGCACGCGGTCGCGGTGCTCGGGCAGGACGCGGCCGACGCACAGAGCTTCGCGGCGTCGATCGCTTCCTCTATCGAGAGCGTCGAGAGCGCCGCGAGCGCCGGCGCGGCCCGCGTGCTGCCGTGGCAGGAGATTCAGCCCCAACTCGCGCAACTCGTGGTCGTCAAGGACACCATCGGCTTCACGCTGGCCGGCATGCTGACCGTGATCGTGACCTTCGTCGTGGTCAGCGCGTTCGTCATGACGGTCTTCGACCGCACTGCCGAGTTCGGCATGCTGAAGGCGATCGGCATGCCGCCGGCCGCGATTCTCCGCATGGTGCAGTTCGAAGGGCTCTGGATGAGCCTGCTCGGCGTCGCACTCGGCCTGGCGGCCGCACTGGCGGTCGTGTCCGCCGTCGCGGCCGTGGGCGTCCCGGTGTCCGAGTTCGGGGACCTCGCGGGGATGTACAAGCGGCTGAACCTGCCCGACACCCTGGTACCCGCGTTCGCCACCCGGGATGCGCTGCTCATGGCCGGGGTCATGATCGCCGTGGTGCAGTTCGCCGCCGCGGTCCCCGCCCCGCGCATCTGGCGGCTGAGCGCGGTCTATGCGCTCCGGGACCAGGAGTGATGTCCGAACTGGCGCTCTCTCCCGTCGCATCGAGGCCGGTACGCAAGGCCTCCGGCCGGGCGCTGATCACCATGGCCTGGCGCAACCTCTGGCGCGTCCCGCGGCGCACCTGGCTGACGGCCGGAGGCGTGGGGTTCGCCATACTCCTCATCGTATTCTCGCGCTCGATCCAGATCGGCGCCCTGGACTCGATGCTGGAAGTCGGGACCGCGCAACTGACCGGGCACGCGCAGGTACAGCATCCCGACTACCTGGACGATCCGCGGATGCGGAACACGGTCGAAGGACTGGCGGCGTTGACCGGGACGCTGACGGGCCATCCGGACGTACAGGCCGTGGCGCCGCGCGGCATGGGCTTCGGGCTCGTGTCCGACGGTTCGGGCGAGCGGAGTTTCGGCGGCCAGATCACGGGCATCGACCCCGCCGTCGAGTTCGCGACGCTGGCCAGCCAGACGCTGCCCGGCGGGCGGCCGCTTGAGCGTGCCGGCGAGGGTTTCATGGGCAGCAAGCTGGCGCGCAACATCGGCGTGGCGCCAGGAGACGACATCATCGTCCTCGGCACCGGCAAGGAAGGCAGCGTCGCCGCGATGGCGGTCACCCTGGTCGGGCTCTTCGAGTCGGGAATCCCCGACCTCGACCGCGGCTTCGCGATGGTCCACTTCGACGACTTCGCGGAGGCGTTCGGCCTGGAGGACGAGGCCCACGCCATCGCCGTGCTGACAGGCGACCCGCGGGACGCCCGCGCGCTCGCGGCCGACCTCGCGGCCATGATCGTTCCGCTCGACGGGAACGCCGCCGTGCGTCCATGGCAGGAACTCATGCCGATACTCGAGCAGTCCGTTGTCGGGGAGATCGGCGGGTCCGCGCTCTTCGCCGGATTCCTGATGGTGATCGTGACCTTCGTGGTCGTCAGTACTTTCGTCATGACGGTCTTCGAACGCACGGCCGAGTTCGGCATGCTGAAGGCGGTCGGCATGTCGCCGGCCGCGATCTTCCGCATGGTGCAGCTCGAGGGGTTCTGGATGAGCCTCATGGGTGTGGCGCTCGGCCTCGTCTCGTCCCTGGTGTTCGTGTACGTCAGCGCCATCGAGGGCATTCCTTTCTCGGCGTTCGGGGACTTCGATGACATGATGGACAGGTTCTTCCTGCCAGACGTGATGATGCCCCGGTTCGACTCCGCGGGGGCGCTCCTGATGACGGCGATGATGGTCGTGGCCGTGCAGGTCGCCGCCGCCATCCCGGCGCGGCGCATCTGGCGCCTGAACCCCGTCGAAGCGCTGCGGGCAGAAGAATGAGCAACCGTCCTATCCCCAAGCAGAGGGTGATCCCATGAAGCTCCGCCTCCTCGTACAACTGGGCTGGCGCAATCTCTGGCGCCACAAGCGCCGCAACGGGATCCTGCTCGGAGGCATCACGTTCGCCATCGCCGCCGTGGTCCTCGCGAACTCGTTCATCCGGGGCATGCAGGTGCAGATGGCCGACAACGCCGTCGACCTCATGAACGGGCACGTCAAGATCCTCGCGCCCGGCTACCTGGACGACCCCAGCATCGCCCAGAGCTTCGAGGTCGCGCAGGACTGGCGGCCGGACGCGCTCGAGGGCATCACGTCGGACATGGTCGCCGGGTGGGCCTCCCGCGTGCGGGTCCCGGCGGTGATCATGAGCGAGCGGGAGACCCGGGGCATTCAACTCGTCGGGATCGATCCCGCCAGCGAGAACATCTCCTTCGTCGGCAAGCTCGCGATTCAGGGCGAAGGGCTCGCCGACGCCGCCGACCGGCGCGTGATCGTCGGGGCCGGGCTGGCCGAGCGGATCGAGACCCAGGTCGGCCGGCGCATCGTGCTGATCACGCAGGGCGCCGACGGCCGCAACCGGGAAGCCGGCTACCGGGTGGCCGGCATCTACCGCTCCGACACCTCTTCGCTCGAGAAGATCTTCGTCTTCACGGGCCGCGACACCGTCCAGGACCTGCTCGAGACCAACGTGGTGACGGAACTCTCGGTCAGGCTCACGGAAGAGCGCTTCGGTCCCCCGCTGCTGCAGCGCCTCGCGAACGTGTTCGCCGGGCTCGACGTGATGACCTGGCAGCAGCTCGACCCGACGGCCGCGGCGATGACCGCGATCATCGACGTCGTCATCCTCGTCTACTTCTTCATCATGATGGGGGCGCTGTCCTTCGGGCTGGTCAACTCCCTGGTGACGGCCGTCATGGAGCGCACGCGCGAGATGGGCATGATGCGGGCCATCGGGATGCGGCCACGCTCGGTCCTCCTGCAGGTGGTGCTGGAATCGACGCTCATCATGGGCGCCGGCATCGCCGGCGGGGTCGTGATCGGCGTGCTGGCCTACCTGCCCATCGCCGACGGCGTGGACCTCGCGGCGTTCAACGAGGCGCTCTCGACCTTCGGGCTCAGCAACGTGCTCGTCCCCCAGCTCTTCGCCCAGGACGTGATCCTGGTCGTGGTCCTGAGCCTGATTCTCGGATTCGTCGCAAGCGCCTCTCCGGCGGTGCGCTGCATGAAGATGGGTCCGCTCGAGGCCATGCGCCGATAACGGCGCTTCAAAAGGAGAAACGCATGTCTGAAGAAGTTGTGCAGTGTCAGGGAGTGACGCGTGTCTACGCCGACGACGCCGTGCCGGTGCACGCGCTACGCGGCGTCGACTTCGCCGTCCACAAGGGCGACTGGGTCAGCCTGGCGGGGCCGTCCGGCTCCGGCAAGTCCACGCTCCTGCACATCATCGGCGGCCTCGACCGGCCGAACGACGGGTCGGTCTCCGTGGACGGAGAGGATCTTGGCGGCCTGTCGGAAGCCCAGCTCTCCGACCTGCGGCTGCGCAAGATCGGCTTCGTCTTCCAGGCCTACAACCTGATCCCGGTCCTGACCGCGGTCGAGAACGTCGAGTTCATCATGCAGCTCCAGGGCATCGGCGCGAACGAGCGCCGGGAACGCGCCCTCGAGATCCTTGACCGCCTTGGGCTCGACGACATCGGTGACCGGCGGCCCGGAGAACTGTCCGGCGGACAGCAGCAGCGCGTCGCGGTCGCCCGCGCGATCGTGACGGACCCGGTGCTCCTCCTGGCCGACGAGCCGAGCGCCAACCTCGACACGGCGACCACGAAGGAGCTGCTCGAACTGCTGCGCAACATCAACGAGAACCACGGCGTCACGATCGTCACCGCGACCCACGACCCCATGGTGATGGGCTACGCGAAGCGGCCGGTGAACCTGCGGGACGGCGCTATCGAGAGCGACGGCGCGTCCACGGACGCGGGCGCGACCGCCCCGTCGCCGGACGCTTGATCGTCGGCGCAAACCCCACCCCGATCATCCACGGCCGGTGGAGCCGGCCGGTGCGCTCCGGCGCACTGCTCGCCGCTCTGTGCCTCGCTACGGCGGCCCCGGCGCAGGCCCAGGACTCCGAGATCAAGGGGCGGCTCAAGTGGTTCACCGCCGGCGCCATGCTCCCCGACGAGGACTTCCTGCGCCAGGAGAGCGGAACGCCCGCCATCGACCACACCGGCAGCCTGCGCGTGCTCGTGCGCGCCGACGCGAACCGCAAGGGCGGCGACTCCGACAGCAGCCTGCGCTTCATCGCGGACTACTCCCTCTCCTGGCTGAACGGGGACTCGTTCGCGCTCGCGAGCGGCGCCGCCCAGCAGACCCTCGACCAGACGCCGACGGAAGACGCGCGGCGCCTCATGCGGCTGACCTGGGAGATCGACGACGGCCGCCGCCACCGCGCCGTGCACCGCTTCGACCGCTTCGCCCTCGAGTACCGGCGCCGCAACCTCTCCGTGACGGTGGGCCGCCAGGCCGTGAGCTGGGGCAGCGGACGCGTGTTCCAGCCGATGGACCTGTTCAACCCCTTCGCCCCGACCACCGTCGACCGCGAGTACAAGCCCGGGGACGACGTGGTCCTCGTCGAGCAGGCCTTCGGTGGCAGCGACCTGCAGTTCCTGTACGTGGCGCGGCGCGACGAGTACGGCAAGGTCGGGACCGACAGCGCCAGCCGCGCGATCAAGTGGCACGGCTTCCTGGGCGGCAGCGAGATCGAGGTGCTCGGCGCGCGCCACTACCTGGACGACGTGCTGGGCTTCACCGTGCGGGTCCCCATCGGGGGCGCCATCCTGCGCACCGACGTCACCGGAACGCGCCTCGAGGTGGACGACGACTGGTACGTCTCCGGCATCGTCAACATCGACTGGGCCTTCGACCTGTTCCAGCGCGCGGCATTCGGCTTCGTCGAGTACTTCCACAACGACTTCGGCGTGCGCGAACTGCCGGCCGGCCGGTCCGACCTCCCCTACCCGCTCGTCACCAGGCTCGCGCGGGGGGAACTCTTCAACATGATGCGCGACTACCTGGCGGTCGGCGCCACCTACCAGTGGAGCGCCCTGTGGACCCAGAGCCTGACGGCCATCGTGAACCTGGACGATCGCTCGAGCCTCCTGCAGACCGCGCTCGTCTACGAACCGTCCGACTTCACCCGGATGCAGATGGGGATCACGACGGTGCTCGGGGACGAGGGCGAGGAGTTCGGCGGCGTACCGGTGGTGGACGGCGTCACGAGCGGCGGCGGCACGCAGGCGTTCCTGCAGTTCGTGTACTTCCGGTAGGAGCGTTCAGCGGAGTGAATCCACCTCCCGGAGGCGGGATTCCAGTTCCGCGATGCGCGCTTCCGCCGAGCGCAACGTCCGCAGATCCTTGCCGGTGGCCGGATCGTGGAAGCACAGCCGACCGTCTTCGAGCCGCAGGTCCAGCCCCAGGACCTGGCTGCGAAAGACGCGGCGACCGCCCTCCACCTTGGCCGGCAACGGCCGATACCGACCATCGGACAATGTGAGCCCGCGCAAGGGCGCTTCGAAGTACTCCCCACGGGGATCGAGAAGCCAATACTCGCGGACCCCGAGCTCCGCGTAGAGAGTCCGCTTCGGGCCCTCATCCTGACGCCACGTATTCTCCGACGCGACCTCGAGAACGAAGTCCGGCGTCTTCCCTTCCTCCCAGAGCTTGTAGACCATCCGGCGGCGGCGGGGGACGCCAAAGACCACGAGCACGTCCGGCGCCACGCACTGTCGGGGCTCACCCTCCTCGTAGTAGATGAGGAGGTCGCCCGACACGTAGACATCCGGACGCTCTTCGAAGTGCACGTCGAGAACCGCCACCGCATCCAGGATCGCGTGGAGTTGCCAGTCGTTCTCAGCCAACGGCTGGCCGTCCGAACTCGGATACAGGGGATCCTCCGCGGGAAAGGGAGACTTCTTCATCGGCATGCGCTGCCTCCGCGCGGCGCGTCGCAAGGGAAAGTAGCACGGGGTTGTTGGCGCGCCCAAACAGGGGCAGCAGAGCATCGCCCAGGGCCGGCTACGGAGAAACGGGCGGTTTCACCAAAGTGCGTGCGATTTCGTCCCGGCGTGGACGCGGATATCTCTCCAAGCGCCCCGAACGCGGCTACGCCGGGTAGTGCCGCCCGAGCCACTCCAGCATCAGCGCGTTCGTCTCGGCGGCCTTCTCCTGTTGGATCCAGTGGCCGCACTCGAGGGTGTGCACCTCGACGTTCGGAACGTGCCGCTCGAGGGTCGGTGACTTCGGCACCACGTCGTACTGGCCGTAGATCACGAGGCTCGGTGTCTGAACGACCTGGGGCGCGTCCCCCAGGATGTGCCAGTTGCGCGTGAAGTTGCGGTACCAGTTGATGCCCCCGGTGAAGCCGCTCTCCTCGAACCCCCGGACGAACACGTCGAGTTCCTCATCGTCCATGAACGCCTTGCCGCGTGGCTCCGCCTGCCGTGCCAGGTTGATAAGCGGCATGCCGGGCTGCGCCGGCGGGCCCGGCTCCTTCCACTGCTCCGCCCGGTAGATGTTGCGCAGGAACTGGCGCGTGTTCTCCTCGAACGCCGCGTCCGCGACGCCGGGCTGCCGGTTGAAGTGCACGATGTAGAAGTCGCCGCCGAGCTGCGACTCCCAGAAGCCGACCCACTCCGTGGGGCCGCGCTGCATGAAGGGAACGCTCAGGTTGACGACCCCCGCCACCCGGTCGGGATGCAACTGCGCCAGGGCCCAGACGACGATGGCGCCCCAGTCATGGCCCACGAAGACCGCCCGCTCTTCCCCGTAGTGGTCGAGCAGGCCGACCAGGTCGCCCGTCAGGGCGTTGATGTCGTAGTCCTCGACCGGCTCCGGGCGATCCGAGAGCCAATAGCCCCGTTGGTTGGGAACGATCGCCCGATAGCCCGCGGCGGCGAGGGGGCCCACCTGGTGACGCCACGACCAGCCCATCTCCGGCCAGCCGTGGCACAGCACGACCGGCTTGCCCGAGCCATGTTCGTGGACCGCCAGCGTGACGCCGTTGGTCGGCACGCGCTCGTAGTCGCTGGCGTTGCGCATCGTTTCCCTCCCGTCAGGCGATGTCCACGGCTGCGCTCGACTCCTGCGCGGCCGCGACGTTGGCCTGTCGGGCATCCACCAGTTGCGGCATGTAGTCGTCGAGGTCGTCGAGCGTCCACAGACCGCCGCCCGGCTTCTTGAAGCTCTTGATGATCGCCGGCTGCTGCATGATGCCGACGAGCCCGCTGGCGCAGTGGACGATCTGGTTGGAGATGCCCGCCGCCTCGTCGGTGCAGAGCCACGCCACCACCGGCGCGATGTGCTGCGGGCCGCCCGTGTCGAGGTCCTGCTGGCTCGTCTCTTCGCCGCGTGCGTCCCGCAGCGGAATGGTCATGCGCGTCAGGGCGCCCGGCGAGATCGTGTTGACGGTGCAGCCGTACTTCGCGAGCTCGATCGAGAGCACCCGCGAGAATCCGGCGATACCGGCCTTGGCCGCGCCGTAGTTGGCCTGCCCGAAGTTGCCGAAGAGCCCGGAGACGCTCGAGAAGTTGACGATGCGGCACCCCGTCCGCCCCGTCTCCCTCAGGTACTTCGCGAACGGGCGCGAGCAGCAGTAGTGCCCCTTCAGGTGTACCGCGAGCACCGCGTCCCAGTCGGACTCTTCCATGTTGAAGATCGACTTGTCGCGCAGGATGCCGGCGTTGTTGACGAGGATGTCCATGCCGCCGAAGTGCTCCACGGCGGTGGCGAGCAGCGACGCGCCCCCCTCGACCGTAGCCACGGACTGGGTGTTGGCGGCCGCCTCGCCGCCCGCGTCGCGGATCTCCTGCGCCACCTCTTCCGCCACCGCTCCGCCGCCGGTGCCGTCCGTGGCTCCGCCGAGGTCGTTCACCACGACCTTGGCGCCCTCGGCGGCCATCAGCAACGCGATCTCGCGTCCGATTCCCCGGCCCGCGCCGGTCACCACGGCGACCTTGCCGTCCAAACGTCCCATGCGATCCTCCTTCGGGTACGACGCCCGCGGTTCGACCATGGGGGCCGATGGGCGTCCGATGCGCAAAGCCGTGGGATACTAAAGGGGAATGTTCGGCGACGCCACCATCGAGACCGTGCGCGAACTGGTCGCGAGCGGTGCGGACCACATCGCGCTTCTCATGCGCCACTCCGCCCGCGAGTTCAACAAGAACGTGCACGATCTCGTCAATCCGCTCACGGAGGAGGGCCGCGACCTGTCGCGCCGCCTCGGCGAAGCGCTGCCGAAATCCCACACGCTGCGGGGGTACGCCTCGCCGCCGGAACGCTGCATCGAGACCGCCCAGCTCGCGTTGCTGGGCCACGCGTCGAGGGGCGGCGAGGCGACGCGCGTGCGCCCCGTGGAGGGGCTCGGCGTCTTCTACGTCCTCGACCAGATGAAGATGTTCCGGGCGCTGGAGGAGTCGGACGGCATGGACGGCTTCATCGACCGTTGGGTGCGGGGAAAGCTGCCGCGGGACGCCATGATGCCGGCGGACCAGGCGGCGCGGCTCGTCCTCGACATCGTCGCCGCGAAGCTCGATCACCCCGTTGCCGAGCGCCAGATCGATCTCTGCGTCACGCACGACCTGACCGTGCACATGGTGCGGGACAGGCTGCTCGGCGCATGGCCGGACTACGGACCTGTCGAGTTCCTCGACGCGCTGGCGGTATACCGTCGGGATGGGCGGCTGTTCATGCGCGGACAGGTCGGGCCGGAGCGGGAAGTCGGCGCCTGACCCCGGGGACTCCGCTCCCGGTCAGCTTCAGCAGCCTTCAGCCCGGGCGCGCGAGGGCGGCCCGCGCAAGAGAATCGCCGCTTCCGTGTGCAGTGAGCGGTAGGGAGCGGCCTAGGCTGCCTACGCTATGAGGGCCATCGCAGTGAAATAGCCCGCAATGACCGTGGCCACCATGAGCGCGGTCAGCTTGGTGGCCAGCCACCATTGGCGGTCCACCTTCGTGCCGCTGGAAAGCACTTCGTGTCTCTCGAACATGACCCGCCTCCTATAACCACCCGAATGAGTTGGCCGCCGTCAACCCCGCCACGACGGCACCCAACATCATCGCGGCCAGCTTAAGGACGTCCAGGATGTTCATCAAGCGGATGCGGCGCAACTCGGCCACAAGCTTGTCGCCTTCGGCTCTCAGCTTGCGCAGCTCCTCGCTTGCTCGTGTGTCGTCGTGTCCCACCGTTCGCGCGCCCTCCCCAACTCACGGCGACTTTGCGGAAGCCGTCGCGGTTCCTGAAGGGGAGATCGCGCCCGTGGACGTGCGATTTTTGCACTCAGCGGCGACAGACGCTGCGCGTGTCCGGCGTGAGACGTTGGCGGAGGCTCTACGGGCCAGTCTCCATCGGCAACGACTCGTCGCGGACCCACTCCGACATAGAGCCGTCGTAGACCGCCACCCGCTCATGACCCGCGAGCAGGCATGCGAGGGCGTCGATGGTGGCCGAGATGCCGCCGCCGCAGTAGCTGATGACCCTGGGTGCGGACAGAAGCCCCTTCGCCTCGAGGGCCGTGCGCAGCCCCTCGACATCCTTGAAACGCCCCGCTTCCAGGAGATCGTCGTAGAACACGTTGACGCTGCCCGCGATATGCCCCTTCCTCCCGTACGAGAGGCCCGACTCTCCCGAGTGCACGTCCGGCGACAGGGCGTTCACGGTGCAGATGCCCGCATCGCCGATCGCCGCGAGCACGGCATCCTGGTCCGCGAACAGTTCGGGTCTGGGCGCCGCCGTGAACGTGCCCTTCGCGACTGTCGGCGTCTCCGTCGAGACGGGGAACCCCCCGGCCTGCCACGCATCGAAACCGCCGTTCAGTACCCGCGCCCGCGGATGGCCGCAGTAATGGAAGAGCCACCAGGCGCGGGTCGCCCACATCATGTGGCCCGTGCTGTAGAGCACCACCTCGGTGTCATCGGAGACCCCGAGGCTCCTGAACAGGTCCTCGAGCTGCCCGGCCGCCGGCAGCGTGAAGCCGAGACCGGTCGACGTGTCCGACGCCGCCTCGATCAAGTCGAGAAAAGCGGCCCCCGGGACGTGCCCCTCGCGGTACTTCTCGAGTCCCGACTCGGCGCGGTAACCCCCGCCCGGCGCGCGTCCGAGGAACACCGTCGCGTCCAGGACGCGCCGGTCCGCGTTGTCGAGGTCCGCGGCCAGTTCCGACGGCTCGATCAGGTACTCGGGGTGTGCGTAAGACATCGCTCAATCCTCGGTTGGTCGCCCGCGGGCGTGACGGCCGAAACGTACACGTCGTCGCAGCCAGTCAAGCGCGCATAGTCCCACACGGCCGCCGCGAACGCCGCGCCGAAGGCCTCCGGCAACGGCCGCTCGACGTACAGGTGCCTGATCTCGAACCGGCCCGCGTCGCGGTGCGCCTTGCAGTCCATGCGTCCGACGAACGTGTCGCCGAACAGGATCGGCAGGGAGAAGTACCCCCAGCGCCGCTTCGCCTCGGGGACGTAGGCCTCGAACTGGAAGTCGAAGTCGAAGATCTCCCGCGCGCGGTCCCGGTGGATGACGCTGTTGTCGAAGGGCGAGAGGATCCGGGCCACCGCGGCAGGCTTGCCCGGGCGCTTGGAGAGCACGTCGGCACGGCCGAAGAACCGCTCGCCGCCCGGAGTGTCGACGGTCGCCAGCTCCCCGCTCCGCACGCCGCGTTCGAGCACCCCGCGCACCGCGGCCCGGGTCTCCTTGCTGCGCGCGCCGCCGTACCGGATCCCTTGCGTGAACGTGCGGGCCGCCGCGAAACCGTGCGCGTGGAGCGTCATCTCGACCAGGTGGTCCGCCAACTCCGGGATCGACGGTTCGACCGTCACCACGTCCGCCGGCAGCACGCGTTCCGCCAGATCGTAGATCTTCTCCAGACCGTCGCGCCCGACGCTCATCAGGTCCCCTTGCATGAACAGTTGCTCGAGCGCGCCCTTGGCCGGCTTCCAGTTCCACCAGGTCCGCCCTCCCTTGCGGTTGGGCGCCTCGAAATCGCGCACCCTGAGCGGGCCTTCCTCCCGGATCCGGTCGAGCACCGCCCGCATGAGGCGTCGGTCGCGGGAGCGCACCCATTTCTCCTCGCCCCGCCGGTAGGCGTTCATGACCGGCAAGGAGAAGCGGTAGTCGCGCATCGGCAGGAACGCGAGCGCGTGCGCCCAGTACTCGAACGCCTCGCCGCGGCGGATGAGTCGGTTGGCCCCGTCCTCCCGGTACCCGGAGACGCGCGACCAGAACGTGTGGTGGTGGGCGCGGGCAACGACGGAGATCGTGTCGATCTGCACGTAGCCGAGCCGATCGAGGGTCTTGCGCATGCCGGCCAGGCCACCGCCCAGCCGTCGCGAACCCAGGAGGCCCTGGTGCGATAGCGCGATGCGCCGTAGCGCCGTCGGGGTGGACAGTCGAGTGCTCATGGCTCGTGCCCGGGCGGACCCCAGGACCGCATCGGCTCCACCATGACATCGAAACGCGCCCGCGCGGCCGTTTTCGCCTCCCCTTGCCCGCGGACGGCCCTGCCCAGGAACTCGAACGCGACCTGTAGGCGCTCGGGAGCGATCGGCACGTGACCCTCGCCCAGCACCAGCCGGTACTCATGGGGAATCCCGTGGTCGCTCAGCACGCGGTGCAGGAACTCGTTGCCGACGTGGTTGTGGAGCTGGTCCTCCGCGCCGCACTCGACGAGGATGGCGAGGCCGCTGTCGCGCAGCCGGTCCGGATCGGACGCCGCGATGCTCGCCGGGTTGTTCGCCGCCCAGAAGGCGGGGTCCACCGGTGTGCCGAAGCGGTCGCCGAGTCGCGGGTCCTTCCACGGCTCGTACCAGGCCGGGAGGGCGTCGAACTCGAGGGCGGGGTCGATGCCGGCGGCCATACCCGCGGCCGCGACGAACGCTTCCGGATGCAGGAAGGACACACGCAGGGCGCCGACGCCGCCCATGGAGTATCCGGCGATGGAGACGCGGTCCGGGTCACCGCCATGCCGCGCGGCCACCGCGCGCGGGAACTCCCCGGCCAGGAACGTGGTCCAGCGCTCGGACCCGTCGCGGTAGTCCACGTAGTAGCTCCGCGGGGTCGCCGACGGCATCGCGACCACCATCGGCGGCAGCGCCCCGGAGCGCCATCCCGCTTCGAACATGCCGCGCCACCGCGCGAGCTGACTGCGGTTGCCGGCGCCTCCGTGCAGGAACAGGAGAACGGGCAGTTTCCCGTCGACCTTGGCGGATTCCTCCATGACGTCCTCGCCGGGCAGCAGCACGCCGTACTCGACCGGACTCGGCACCAGTTCGGTTTCAAGTGCCGCCTCCCGGTAGTCCGACGCGCCGGCATGGCGCTTCACGAAGTCGACCGTCTGCGCCGTCGGCAGGTCGCCTTCCGTCCCGAGCAGGTTGTTCACCTGCCCGTGGTCGTGGCCGACGGCCTCGACGACCGTGGCAAGGTGGCCCGCGTCCCGCAACCGCTGCCCGAACGGGATCGCCTGGGTGGGCCCTTCCGGACGCCCGTCCGAGTAGAAGATCAGGAACGCCCGCCGGGGCTCGCCGTAACGCACGTGATGCCACGGGGAGACCTCTTCCTGCAGCTCGCGGTCCGCGCCAAAGACGATCCGGTGTATCTGTCCCGCCGTGCCGGCGAGGAGCCCCGGCAGGTCGTACACGGCCGTATCGAGCGATATGACGCCGCGCACGGAAGCCGGGGGCACGCCCGCGTTCTCGAGAAACGCGGCGTTCGTACCGAGCAGCGACACCAGGTGCGCCCCCGCCGAGTGGCCGATGAGGAAGATGCGGTGCGGATCGCCGCCGAACTCCCCCGCATGCCGGGCCAGCCACCCCACGGCGTGCGCGGCGCTCTGCGCCATCTCCGCCACGGTCGCCTCGGGCCGCAGCCGGTAGTTGGCGGAAGCGAAGACGAAACCCTCCGGCACGAACACGAGCGGCTGCAGGAAGGACCGCGCCTTGCTCCCCGCCATCCAGCCCCCGCCGTGCAGGTAGAGCACGATGGCCGCGTGCGCCTGGCGCGGATGGTCCGGACCCGGAAGATAGAGGTCGAGACTCAGGCGCTCGGCGTCCACGCCGTCGATCGACGCGTAGGCGATGTCGCGTCGGACTTCGATGCCCGCGCCCGCGATCGCGCTTTGGGCTTCCGCGCTCAGGATCCGGGTCTGCTCGCGGAACTCTGCGAGCGCACTGGCGAGCTCCGCCTCCGCTTCGCCCAGGTCGTACTCCTGTGCCAGCGTAACGGCACCGCCCTGCGCCCACAGCAAAAGAGCCAGAGACACCGCCACATGTCGTACCGCCACTCGGTAGTCCCACGGCCCGCTGTCCGAGTTCACAATCTCCCGCCCCTGCACACGCCCGCCGCTCGGCAACCTAACATCTTGCCCAGTGGGCCGGCCATGGGGCGCTATACTCGCGCGGCCCCCCGATTCGGAGACCCCATGCGCCACGTCGCGCTTGCCTGCATTGCCTCGACGCTGACCCTTGCGAACCTCGATGCGGCCAGCCCCGCGGAAGTCCGCGGCAAGACCGGCATGGTCGCTTCGCGTTCCGGCCTCGCCTCCGAAGTCGGCGCGGACGTGCTGCGCAACGGCGGCAATGCCATCGATGCCGCGGTCGCGACAGGGTTTGCCCTCGCCGTAGCGTACCCGTCCGCCGGCAATATCGGCGGCGGCGGGTTCATGGTGATCCGGCTGGCCGACGGCTCCGTGGTCACCAACGACCACCGCGAGCGGGCGCCGGGCGCCGCCGACCACGACATGTTCCTGGACGACGACGGTAACGTGATCGCGGGGCTCTCGACGCATTCACACCTGGCCGTCGGCGTGCCCGGTACGGTCGCGGGGTTGCTCGACGTGCACGAGCGCCACGGGACGCTCTCAAGGACCCAGGTCATCGATCCTGCCATCGCCCTTGCCCAGGACGGCTTTCTCCTCGACCAGGACCTCGAGGCCCAGTTCCGCCGGCACCTGCCGCGCCTCGAGCGCTACGCGGCGAGCCGGGCCGCGTTCACGAAGGCCGACGGTGCGCCGTTCGCGGCCGGCGAGCGTTTCGTGCAACCGGATCTCGCGGCGACGCTCGAACGGGTCCGGGAGCAGGGACACGACGGGTTCTACCGGGGGAAGACCGCCGAATTGCTCGTGGCCGAGATGGAGCGGGGCGGGGGACTGATCACTCTGGAGGACCTCGCTGCATACCGGTCCGTCTGGCGGGAGCCGATCCGCGGCACCTATCGCGGCCACGAGATCGTCTCGATGCCGCCACCGTCGTCCGGCGGGGTCCTGCTGGTGCAGATGCTGAACATGCTGGAGCCCCACGACATGGGCGGTTTCGGCTACGGCAGCGCCGCGGCGATGCACCGCATGATCGAGGCGGAGCGGCGGGCGTACGCCGACCGCGCCCACCATCTCGGCGATACGGACTTCTACCCGACGCCGGTCGCGACGCTCATCGACAAGGACTACGCGGCGGGACGCTTCGCGAACTTCGACCCGGCGCGCGCCTCGCGTTCCGAGGACATCGGTTCGGGGGAAGTCCCGAACGAGTCCCCCGACACGACCCACGTCTCGGTCATGGACGCGGCCGGCAACGCCGTCGCCTACACGACGACGCTCAACCTGAGCTACGGCGCCAAGATCGTCGTGCCGGGCGCCGGGTTCCTGCTCAACAACGAGATGGACGACTTCGCGATCAAGCCGAACACGCCCAACGCCTACGGACTGCTGGGGGACGAGGCGAACGCCGTCGCGCCGGGCAAGCGCATGCTGAGCTCCATGACCCCGACCATCGTGCTTCGCGACGGCAAGCCCCTGCTCGTCACCGGCTCGCCCGGGGGCAGCACCATCATCACCACCGTCCTGCAGGTCGTCATGAACGTGATCGACCACGGGATGGACCTCTCCGACGCCGTCGGCAAGCCCCGTTTCCATCACCAGTGGAAGCCGGACCGCGTGATGGTGGAGCCGTTCGGGGTCTCTCCGGACACGGTGGCCGCCCTCGAAGCCATGGGACACCAGCACATCGACGCGATCCGCTGGGGCCGCGGCATCGGCGACGCCAACTCGGTGATGCTCCGCGACGGGGAGCTGCTCGGCGTGTCCGACCCGCGGGGGGCGGGACGCGCGGTCGGTTTCTGAGCGGCCGTCCATGAGACAGAGGCGCGGGTTATAGTCCGGCGTTTTCGCACTGCGCACGAGGAGCATCCATGGGCAACCGCCTGCAGGACAAGGTCGCCATCGTCACCGGGGGAACCAGCGGGATCGGCGCGGCCACCGCCGAGCTATTCGCGGACGAGGGGGCCACGGTCGTCATCGCCGGCCGCTCCGAGGAGAAGGGCCAGGCTCTGGCCGACCGACTGGGCGGCCGGGTCACCTACCAGCGCCAGGACGTCATGGTCGAGGAAGACATCCGCCGCGTCATCGACGACACCGCGGAGCGTTTCGGCCGGCTCGACGTGCTGTTCAACAACGCGGGCGGGCCGACGGCGGGCACCGTCCCGGATATCACCGCCGCGAACGTCGACTACGGCTTCCGGCTGCTCTTCACGAGCTGCGTGCTCGGCATGCGCTTCGCCATCCCACACATGCTGGCGAGCGGCGGCGGCTGCATCATCAACAACTCGAGTGTCGCGGCGATACGCCACCTGCAGGGCAACATCCTCTACTCCGCGGTGAAGGCCGCCCTCACCCACTACTCGAAACTCGCCGGCGTGGAACTCGGACCGAAGGGCATCCGCGTCAACGTGATCTCGCCCGGCGCCATCGCGACGCCCATCTTCTGGGGCGGCTCCGAGCGCGCGAACACGCTGCCGGACGAGGAGAACGCCCGCAAGCTCGAGAAGCTGCAGCGCAACCTGGCGCGGGCGACGCCGCTGAAAGTGTCGGGCCTCGACCGCGACATCGCGACGGCGGCGCTGTACCTCGCGAGCGACGAGGGGCGCTTCGTCAACTGTCACGACCTGGTGGTGGACGGCGGACGGACCTCGATGTTCAACGAGGACCCCCAGTAACGCGAAAAAGATGCCCGCGTGGGGATTTCTCAGGCGATTTCAAGGCCTTTGAATCCCTTCGCACGCCCTTACGTAGGGGTCATCGAAGACTGCAACGGAGCACCGAGATGACCCTGATGCGCTGGAATCCCATCCGGGAGTTCGATGACCTCTTCGCGCGAGGCTTCCTCGGCGAGAGCTACAACGACTGGCTGCCGCCCGTGGACGTGCGGGAGTTCGATGACTCCTACCGCGTCGACGTGGAACTGCCGGCGATGTCGCCGGAGGACGTGAGCGTCACGTTCAAGGACGGCGTCCTGACCGTCACGGGCGAGCGCAAGTACGAGCGTACGCACGAGTCCGAGAAGGTCCATCGCACGGAACGCCGCTTCGGCAAGTTCACGCGCAACTTCCGCCTGCCGGAAGACGCCGACGACGAAGCGATCGAGGCGACCGCCGACCGCGGCGTGTTCTCGATCACCGTCGGCAAGCGCGAGAAGGCGAAGCCGCGCGAGATCGAGGTCAAGGTCCACTGACGGACCTTCCCCCGCCGGCTGCACCCCCCCTCCCCCCCGCAGCCGGCGGGGTTCTTCCCCTTGTTCGCGTGCCGTCCGGCGCTGCCGCCCCTCCCCCCAAAACAGAACATCGCCCTTATCGAACTCGGCCCTTCGGCTCGCCAATCCGGCTGCGGACAAGCCGCCGGTGGAGACGCGGCCACGAGAACGCCGTTGGTGGCCAGCAGGCTCAACGCCCGACACGGACTTCGATAAGGCGATGTTTCTCGGCGGAGGATGCCGCCACCGAGAGCCTTGGCCTGCGCCCGTTCGACTAGGGCGATGTTTCGTTGCGCCGCATGCCATTCGCGGTGGGCGGCGGGTGGGAAGCGCGGGCTCACCCGTGAAAAGGGCGATGTTCGGTTCGCCGGGGGGCGACGGCGTTCGCACCGCTCGTCCTCGTCCGCGTACGGATCGAGCAGGCGGCAGCAACGGGGCGGCACAAAGCCGGGTGCCCTACGGGTCGAGCAGCGCTTGTGCGGCCTCGAGGTCGAGCGTTCCTTCGTACAGCGAGGACCCGGCAATCACTCCGAGCAACGCGTCTTCGCCGAGGCCGAGGTCTTTCAGCCGACGGATGTCGTCGAGGTCGCGGACACCGCCCGAGGCGATGACGGGCACGCCGCCCGCGGCCGCCACGGCGGCGGTCGCCTCGGCGTTCACGCCGGTGAGCATGCCGTCGCGCTCGATGTCGGTGAACACGATGGCGAAGAGCGGCAGGTCCGCGACGCTGGCGGCGAACTCCACCGCGCCGGTCTCGCTGGTCTCGTCCCAGCCCGCCGTCGCCGCGCGTCCCGCCCGAGCGTCCAGACCCAGGATTACGCGCCCCGGGAAGCGCTCCGCCATGGCGGCGAGAAACGGGGGATCCTCGATAGCCCGCGTCCCCACGATCACCTGGCTGACGCCGGCGTCCAGGTAGCGTTCGATCGATTCGGCGGTCCGCACCCCGCCGCCCACTTGCACGGGGACGTCCCCGGCAGCGGCCGCGATACCTTCGACCACGCGCCCGTGCACCCGTGCACCGGCGAAGGCCCCGTCGAGGTCGACGACATGGATGCGCCGCGCTCCCCGGCTCGTCCACCGCTCGACCATGGCGACCGGGTCGTCCCCGTACACCGATGCCGAGTCCTGGATGCCTTGCTTGAGCTGGACGCAGCGGCCGTCCTGGATATCGATCGCCGGGATGACGATCAAAGCGTGCCCTTGGTACTCGGCAACGCCTCGCTGCGGGGATCGCGCGTCACCGCCATGCGCAGGGCGCGGCCGAAGGCCTTGAATACCGTCTCGGCCTGGTGGTGCGCGTTGGCCCCTTTCAGGTTGTCGACGTGCAGGGTGACCTGCGCGTGGTTCACGAACCCCTGGAAGAACTCGTGCAGCAGGTCCACGTCGAACTCGCCCACACGCGGACGCACGAAATCCACCGCCCACGTCAGCCCTGGTCGGCCGGAGAAGTCGAGCACGACCCGCGACAGCGCTTCGTCGAGGGGGACGTACGCGTGGCCGTAGCGGGTGATGCCCTTCTTGTCCCCGATCGCCCGCGCCGTGGCCTGGCCCAGCGCGATGCCGACATCTTCCACGGTGTGGTGCGCATCGACGTGCAGGTCGCCCTCGGCCTCGACCGTGAGGTCCACCAGCCCGTGCCGCGCCACCTGGTCGAGCATGTGCTCGAGGAAGGGCAGCCCGGTTTCGCACTGCGACGCGCCGGACCCGTCGAGATCGAGCTCCACGTGGATCTTCGTCTCGAGCGTGTCGCGCGAAATGGAGGCGGAGCGGTTCACGCGGCGATTATACCGGGGCGGTGGCTGCGGCCGTGCGCGGGTCGGCGGTGCGTCAGGTCGCGCCGACGGACTCCCTGGCGGCATCGAACAAGGCGGTCACGTCCACCGAGAAGCCGGGCAACAGCAACGACGTGGCCGTGTCGCCGTCCCCGAAGACGCCGTGCTCCGTAAAGGCCTCATTCGCCAGGGTGAGAACGGTCAGCGTCCGGGCGGGCGGGTCCACGATCCAGTACTCGGGAATGCGACCCTCCGCATAATCGGCCCGCTTCCGGACCCGGTCCCGTTTCTCGCCATCCGGGCTGACGACTTCGAGTACGAGGTCCGCGCCGAGCCAGAAGCGGTTCCCGCTACGGGCTTCGTGCCGGTCGCGCAAGAGCAGGAGGTCGGGCTCGCGGAACTTGTTCTCGCGTACGCGCAGGCGCAGGCCAGAGAAGACGACCACTCCTCCGCGCGGACGGACCCAAGCCACGAAGGCTTCATAGAGAAGACCGAGGATGAGCTGGTGCGCCAGCGTAGGCATCGGCAACAGTTCGATGTGTCCGTCCGTGAACTCGATCCGGCCTTCCGCCCGGTCCGTCAACCACAGGTAGTCCGCCTCGGTCCAGCAGCCTTGTCGCGGCGCCGCGTCGCAGACGAGCGCATCCAGCGCCTCCTGCGAGGCGTGGCAGGTGTCATTTGCCGGGAGAACCGCTTTCACCGCCGTCTCCGTAAGGGATCCCGTGAATCCCTGAGGGCTCAGTATAGCTTCGGCCGGCGCGATGGCTGTCCGCCAACGGCCCGACGTCGTGTGCGACATCGGCCCGATCGGCGTCTCATCGCAGGTGGCACGCCACCTCGTGCCCCGGTTCGACTTCCCGCAACGCCGGGTCCTCGCGCCGGCACCGCTCGACCGCATACGGGCAGCGCGTGTGGAAGTGGCAGCCCGAGGGCCGGTCGATGGGGCTCGGGACGTCGCCGCGCACGATCCGTCGGCGGCGGACCCGGCGGGGATCGGGCACGGGCACGGCGTCGAGCAGGCTCTCCGTGTAGGGGTGCAACGGGTTCGCGAACAGCTCCCGCTTGTCGGCGAACTCGACGATGCGCCCCAGGTACATCACCGCCACCCGGTGGCTGATGTGCTCGACGACCGCGAGGTCGTGGGCGATGAAGAGATAGGAGAGCCCGTACTCCGCCTGCAGGTCCATCAGCAGGTTGATGACCTGGGCCTGGATCGAGACATCGAGGGCGGACACCGGCTCGTCGCAGACGATCAGGCTCGGCTGGAGGGAGAGCGCCCGGGCGATGCCCAGGCGCTGGCGCTGACCGCCCGAGAACTCGTGGGGATAGTTCGCGATCTGGTCGCGCCGGAGGCCGACCCTCGCGAACAGTTCCGCCACCCTTTCGTTACGTTCGGCGCGGCTCGAAACGCCATGCACGCCGAGCAGTTCGCCCGCGATGTCCCCGGCCGTCATGCGCGGATCGAGCGACGAGTAGGGGTCCTGGAAGATGATCTGCATGCGGCGGCGGTAGGGGCGCAGCGCGCGGCTCTCGAGGTGGGTGATGTCGTCGCCGAGGAGGCGGATCGTGCCTTCGGTGGGCTTCAGCAGCCGCAGCACCGTGCGGCCGGCCGTGGACTTCCCGCAGCCGCTTTCCCCCACGAGCCCAAGCGTCTCCCGCGCCCCGATCGTGAAGCTGACGCCATCCACCGCATGCACGACGCCGGCTGGCGGACCGAGCAGCCGGCGCGGCGACACGAAGTACTTCCGGAGTCCCTCGACTTCGAGGACCGGGCTCGCGTCCGTCACGACTCGGCCTCCAGCGCCGCATCGGCATGCCAGCACGCCGCCCAGTGGCCCGGCCGCTGCTCCTCGAATGCCGGGCGGGAGCTTGCGCAGCGCCCGTCCGCGAGGGGGCAGCGCGGCGCGAACGCGCACCCTTCGGGGAGTCCCGTGAGTTTCGGCACGACGCCGGGGATTTCCGCCAGCCGCCGCTCGCCGGCCGCGCCGTCGCCGAGCGCATCGAGCGTCGGCACGGAGGCGAGGAGGCCACGCGTGTAGGGATGCCGCGGAGCGTCGAAGAGCGTCGTGACGTCGGTCTCCTCCACCTTGCGGCCCGCGTACATCACGACCACCCGGTGCGCGGTCTCCGCGATCACTCCGAGGTCGTGGGTGATCAGGATGACGGCCGTGCCGAGCCGGCCCTGCAGCTCCCGAATGAGGTCCAGCACCTGGGCCTGGATCGTCACGTCGAGGGCCGTGGTCGGTTCGTCCGCGATGAGCACCTTCGGTTCGCAGGACAGCGCCATCGCGATCATCGCGCGCTGCCGCATGCCCCCGGACAACTGGTGCGGATACTCGCGCGCCCGCCGCGCCGCTTCCGGGATGCCCACGAGGTCCAGCATCTCGACCGCGCGCCGCATCGCATTCGGTCGCGTCCCGCCGTCGTGTCGCCGCACCGTCTCCGCGATCTGGTAGCCGACGGTGAGCACGGGATTCAGCGAGGTCATGGGCTCCTGGAAGATCATCGCGATCTCGTTGCCGCGCACGTCCGCCAGCGTCCGCTCCGGTAGCGCGAGCAGGTTCCGGTCGCCGAGGAACGCGGTGCCGCGTTCGACGCTACCGGGGGGACTCGGAATGAGCCCCAGGATCGAGAGCGCGGTGACGCTCTTGCCGCAGCCCGACTCGCCGACCACGCCGAGGGTCTCCCCGGCGCGGACCTCGAAGGAGACGCCATCCACCGCCGGCGCCACGCCGTCCGGCGTGCGGAAGGTGGTCACGAGGTCGTCGACCCTGAGGACGACGTCCCCGAAGTCCGACGTGTCCGGCGCGGCAGCCTGGTCCATCCCCGGTCCGAAGCACAGGAAGTCCGGAGAGCTTGTCGGATCGCGGCGCGATGGGTCAAATCCGCCGCAACTCGCGCGTTTACACTTTCATGCCTTGAACGCGCCTAGAGGCAAACGCGCGATGGCGACTCGATGGACGTGATCGGCAGGGTCCGGCGCCGTGCGGCGGGGGCCTGCATCGCGTTGCTCGCGACGGCTGCAGTCGGGGAACAGCCCCGATACGGCGGCCACCTGCGTATCGGCTACACCAACGAACCCATGTCCCTCGACGCCGTGCTCGGCCGGTCGGGCGGCGACGCCTACTACTGGCGGCAGATCTTCGACCAGCTCGTCGACGCCGACCCCGAGCTCGCGCCGAGGCCCGCGACCTCCCTCGCGACCTCCTGGGAGATCTCCGAAGCCCCCCACGCCATCACGTTCGAACTGCGCCAGGGCGTCCGCTTCCACGACGGCGCGCCGTTCAATGCCGAGGCCGTCAAGTTCAACGTCGAGCGGATTCTCGATCCCGCAACGATGGCCACCCCCCGCGCCTCCATGACCGTGATCGACTCGGTCGACGTGCTGGGCGAGCACCGCGTCCGCCTCAACCTGAAGCGTCCATGGGGGGCGGGGCTCAACATGCTCGCCGACCGGGGCGGGGTCATGAACTCCCCGGGCGCCGTACGGGAGCTGGGCAGAGACTACGGCTGGAACCCGTCCGGCACCGGTCCGTTCCGCGTCGCCGGCGTCATTACCGGCACCGCCGTCCACCTCGTGCGCAACGACGACTACTGGGGCGTGGACGAGGCCGGCAACCGCCTGCCCTACCTGGACGAGGTGACGATCCGGGTGATCCGCGACGAGACGGTGCTGGTCTCGGCGCTGCGCACCGGCGAGATCGACGTCGCCTACCTCCCCTACAAGGACGTGTCCACGTTCCGCCGGGACCGCCGCTTCCGGATCGAGACCATGCCGGGCGGCAGCATCGCCCACGTCTTCGCCTTCAACGTGGCCATGGCGCCGCTCGACGACCCGCGCCTGCGGCGCGCCGTGATGCACGCCATCGACCCCCGGGCCATCAACACCGCCATCTACTTCGACAACGCGATCCTGGCGGACTCCGGCATGTGGCCCGTCGGCGCGTGGGCGCACGAGCCGAGTGCCGCTCGGCCGGCTTACGATCCCGAACGTTCGCGGCAGCTCCTGCGCGAGGCCGGCAAGCCCGACGGGTTCGAGTTCACCGCCGCCACCAACAACAACGCCCTGCACATCCCCGCGGCGGAGATCGTGCGCGCGATGCTGCGCCGGGTCGGCATCACCATGGACATCGAGGTGCTGAACGCCGGCGTCGCCACGGAGCGCTTCTTCCACGGCCGCCAGTACCCCCTCTACATGACCGGGTGGAGCCGCTATCCCGAACCCGACTGGCTGGCGTCCCTGGCCTTCAAGAGCGACGGCTACTACAACGCCGCCAACCTGCCGCGCCCGGACGTCGACGCCCTGGTCGAGCGCGGCGCCTCCTTCTACGACCTCGCTTCGCGCAAGCGGGTCTACCTCGAGCTCAACGACCTCGTGCTGCGGGAGACGTGGTTCGTGCCGCTCATCTACGGCGTCAACTACGCGGCGGCGCCCCTCAGGGTGCGGAACCTGGACCGCCTGATGGGCTGGGACGGCAAGATGAACCTGCGCGAGATCTGGATCGCCGACGCAACGGACGGCGATCGGTGATCCCGGGTTCCGGATAGCGGCCAGTCACGATGTGGCGTTACCTCCTGCGACGCCTGCTCCAGATGGTGCCGGTGCTGCTCATCGTGACGTTCCTGGTGCACGGGCTCATGCACGCGATTCCCGGCGACCCGGCACGCGCCCTCGTCGGGCCGGGCGAGTCCCTCGACGAGGAGCAGCTCGAACTCATCCGCAAGGAACACAACCTCGACCGGGCGATCCCGGTGCAATACGCCATCTGGCTCGGCAAGGCCGTGCAAGGCGACCTCGGCCGCTCCACGCAGAACCAGCGGCCCGTCGTCGAGGAACTCGGCACCCGGGCGGCGGTCACCCTGCAGTTCGGCGTCGTGGCCTGGATCATGGCGGTCCTGATCGCCGTGCCGGCCGGCATCGCCTCGGCCGTCTACCGGGGCCGTCCCATCGACTACGTGGCGACGGTGCTCTCCATCGGCGGGGTCGCGATCCCCAACTTCTGGCTCGGCATCATGGCGATCCTGCTGTTCGGCGTGACGCTCGGCTGGCTGCCGACGCAGGGCTACGTGGACATCTTCGAGGACCCCCTCGAGGGCATCCGCTACATGATCCTGCCGGCGTTCGCCCTCGGCATCACGAGCAGCGCGATCATCATGCGCCAGAGCCGCTCCGCCATGCTCGAGGTGCTCGCCCAGGACTACGTGCGAACCGCCCGCGCCAAGGGCATGCGCGAGAAGGCGGTCATCTGGCGACACGCCCTGCGCAACGCCCTCCTGCCCGTGGTGACGGTGTTCGGCCTGCAGACCGGCCGCATCTTCGCCGGGGCGGTCGTCATCGAGACGCTCTTCGGCATCCCCGGCATGGGGCAGTTCCTCGTGCAGGCCATCTTCATGCGCGACTTCCTGGCCGCCCAGGGCGCGGTGCTGCTGATGGCGCTCGCGGTGCTGGTGGCGAACCTCGTCACCGATGTCGCGTACGCGTGGCTGGATCCGCGGATCAAGTACGATGATCGATAAGGCGTCCGCTACCGTGGCGGCCACGTCAGCGCCGGTCGAGTCGGCCGGCGCGCACCGCCGGCCCTCGGTCGACGTGATGCTGAAACTCGCGCGCATTCCGCAGGCGGTCTTCGGGGCGGTCGTCATCGTCCTGACTCTCTTCGCGGCCCTGTTCGCGCCTTGGGTCGTGCCCGTCGACCCGCAGGAGATGGACTTCGAGAACCTGCTCTCCGGCATGACGTCGGAGCACTGGCTCGGCACGGACCGTCTCGGCCGCGACACCCTGGCGCGCCTCATCGACGGCGCGCAGGTGGCGCTCATGGTGAGCGTGGGCGCCGTCGGCCTCGGCGTCGTGATCGGTGCCCCCCTTGGCCTGATCTCCGTCTACTTCCGGGGACTGGTCGACGACATCGTGATGCGGGGCATGGACGCCCTGGTGGTGTTCCCGAGCCTGCTGATCGCGGTCGGGCTGGCAGCGGCGATGGGCGGTTCGCTCGCCACCGTGATCGTCGCCATCGGCATCGCCAACGTCCCCTGGATGGCGCGCATTGTGCGCAGCCAGGGGCTCACCATCCGGGAGCTCGACTTCGTCGCGGCCGCCGAGGCGGGCGGGATGAGCCACGTGCGCATCATCCTCAAGCACATCCTGCCGAACAGCATCGCGCCGGTCATCGTGCAGGCGACGCTCTCCATGGGCTACGCCGTCCTCACCGAGGCGGCGCTGGGCTTCATCGGCGTGGGCGTGCAGCCGCCGACGCCCACCTGGGGCTCCATGCTGCAGCAGGCGTTCCCGATGCTCGACCGGCAGCCGCTGCTGTCGATCGTCCCGGGAGTGGCCATCTTCCTGCTGGTGCTGGCGTTCAACTTCGTGGGGGATGCGCTGCGCGACGTGCTCGATCCGCGCCTGAAAGGCGTCATTCACTGAAAAACCACGGCGCAGGAACGTCGGTGGTCGCCCCGCGGTGCTGGGCTCGCGTGCGTCCACACCGGCAGCTTTATCCCAAAGGCTCGAAGGCGTAGAGTCTCGACGCATGCGCTGGGCGGGCGAGGCCCGCTGCCGCGTCTTGACGATGGTCGGCCCGGCTCGACAAAGATGATCACCCGCATCGAGATCGACGGTTTCAAGACCTTCCAGGAATTTAGCCTGGACCTAGGCCCCTTCATGGCGATCGTCGGACCGAACGGGTCGGGCAAGTCGAACCTGTTCGACGCGGTCACCTTCATCTCGGGCCTGGCTCAAAACGACATAGGCGGCGCCATGCGGGCACTCCGAGGGACGCCAGTGGAAATGTTCCGGCGCACCCAAGCCCGTCTTCGAAGGCGCGTAATGACCTTCGCCGTCGAAGTGCTCCTCAAGCCCGACGGTGTAGACGCCTTTGGAACGCCGTTCAGACTCCGTGCTCAGCGGCTGCGCTACGAAGTCGCACTGGCCGCACGGGTGGACGCCGACAATCGATTCCGGAATGTCTACGTTCGGCACGAGCGTTGCGCAACCATACCGAAGCGGAGTGAAAGGCAGGCAGACATTGGCGACGGCCATCCCATCCTGTACGACGGTCGTCTGAAGCCCTTCATCAGCACGCGTACCTCACCCGACGGTGAGCCGGAGGTCATGGAGATCCGTCAGGACGGGCCGAACAAGCGCGGGCGCCCGGTGACGCTGTCCGTCGCGGAGGCACCTCGCACCGCCCTGTCCACCATCGCGACCGCAGAGTTTCCGCACCTCTACGCCCTCCGTGAGATGCTGGCGTCCATCCAGTTCCTGCACGTCGACCCGCAAGCCTCGAGGCGGCCGACGGATCGTATGGCGCCACGGCGCTTGCTGCCGGACGCGTCGAATCTAGCGACCGTCCTCGCGAAGTTGCAGGCCGAAACCCAGAGCGAGGATCGCCCAGAAGGCGTCCTGGCTGACATACGCATCGACCTGTCCTCCTTGATCCCATCCGTGGCGCGCGTGAGGGTCGACGAATCGCGGGATGCTTCCGAGCACTCTTTCAACATCGAGTTGGCGGACTCCGTTTCCTTCAGCTCGCGGGTCATCTCTGATGGGACGCTCAGGCTCCTCGCCCTGCTCACGCTGCTGAACGATCCAAAGCATGGAGGAGTACTCTGCTTCGAGGAGCCAGAGAACGGCGTGCACGAAGCCCGCACAGCGACGCTCATCGAGATTCTTCGCGCTGCCGCCGGTTACTTCGGGGGCGAGTCCGCATGCTGCTTTCAGGTCTTGATCAACACACATTCCCCGGCGGTGATGGCTACCCTCGAGGATCGAGAGGTGGTGGCCTGCGACGTGATTGGAACTAGCCGCCGGGGTCAGCCACGCACTCTGCGTACGCGGATGCGGACGGGCGTCTCGACAGACCCCGAATCCGGCCTCACGCGGGCCGAGGTCGACGCCATTCTGCGCAGGCCGACGGAAACGATCTGAGCGTGTACCTGGCCTACGCCTTGTTCTGCGAAGGCTCGTCGGACTTCGACTATTTCGAGGTGCTCATTCCCAGGTTGGTCGACGACCTCGTCAGTGGTCGTGGGGTCCGGCCGGTCGAAGCACCGAGCACACCGGCTTTCCGCCTCGGACAATCCGGTCGCTCCGTGGACGCCGTTGCCGAGGAAGCCTGTGGGAAAAAGGACGCGGTCCTGCTGATCTTCGTCCACGCGGACACCGGCAGTTCGGGTCAAGCGGCAACGCTCGGGAGCCGCAGCGATGCCTATTGCCTCAAGATGCGGGAGGTCTGCGGCTTCCCCCCCGCCGAGGTGCGTGCTGATCCGCCCGCGCCACGAGACGGAAGCGTGGGCATTGGCCGATCCAACGGCCGTTCTCGACGCCCTCGGATTCACAGGCCCTCCCGAAGGACTTGGGCTCCCTGCCACCGCCCGCGAGGCAGAGAGACTGACGGACCCCAAGGGTCAACTCCGCACTGCGTTGCGGCAGTTGCGCGGCAGACGGCGACGTGATGAAGCAGCGCTCCTACCGGCCATCGCCCAACGTCAGTCCGTCGATGCCTTGAGAGGGGCAAAGTCTTTCGTCGACTTCGAAGGGCGCTTGACGATGGCACTAGAAGACCTCGGCGCCCTGTAATCCGCACGGCCCCCACTGCGAGATGACCACGCGGACTGCGGGTTAAAGCCGGTCGAGCAGGCTCCCGTGGGGCAGGAAGCGGTTGTCGGAGTGCGCGCGTATCCAGGCCGTCAGGTCGGCCGGGTACTCGCCGCGCCGACGCAGTGCGCGGGCCAGCGGGATGACGGGTGACTTGGCACCGGCCTCGAAGCCCGGCAGGCGGGCCTCGGCGAGGGTGAAGAACCGGATCCAGGCTACGAGCTGCCGGCCGTCCTCGTTACGGGCCGCCGCATCCCACTGATCCGCATCGAGGGACATCAGCGGCGCCAGCGACCGCAACTCCGCTTCGTCCAGGCCGAAGTCCGCATCTTCCAGGTGCTTGCCGGCCCGGCGGACGCACTCGAGATGCCCTTCGCTCAGCGTGACCCGATCGCCCGGGTCCCAGGTGCCTACATCGCTCACGCCCGCAAGTATAGGCGCGCGCCGCGAACCGGTATCCTCCGAGCGTGGACGCGTACGCATCCCCGGACGACGACTGGTTCGCGAACCGCCTGCTCGCGTGGTTCGAGGAACACGGACGCCACGACCTGCCCTGGCAGATCGAGAAGACGCCCTACCGGGTCTGGGTCTCCGAGGTGATGCTCCAGCAGACGCAGGTCACCACGGTGGTGCCGTACTTCGAGCGGTTCGTGCGGCGCTTCCCGGACGTGCGGTCGCTAGCCCGCGCCGAACTCGACGAGGTGCTGCACCTGTGGACCGGCCTCGGTTACTACGCCCGCGGCCGCAACCTGCACGCCGCCGCCCGCCAGATCGTCGCCGCGGCTCCCCCGGACACCGAGCCCCCGTTTCCAGATACCCTCGAAGCGCTGACCGCCCTGCCCGGGATCGGCCGCTCGACCGCCGGCGCCATCCTGTCGATCGCGTTCGGCAAACCCGTCCCGATCCTGGACGCCAACGTCAGGCGCGTGCTCTGCCGCTTCCATGGCCTCACCGGCCCTCCCGGCGAGCAGGCGACCGAGAACGCGCTCTGGTCGTTCGCGGAAAACCACACGCCGGCCGACCGCCCTGGCGACTACACGCAGGCGATCATGGACTTCGGCGCCAAGCACTGTCGGCGCACCAATCCGGCCTGCACCGCTTGTCCCGTCCACGAGCGATGCTTCGCTTTCGCCAACGGCATGCAGGACGGCCTGCCCACACCCCCGCCCCGCAGGGACCGCCAGGCCCGCGCCGTCCGCGCCTTCGTACTCATCGACTCCGACGGCGCCTGCCTCCTTGAGCAACGGGACGCGACCGGGGTCTGGGGCGGGCTCTGGTCGCCCGTCGAGCGGCCCTTCGACAAGGACGTCCGGTCCTTCGTCCGGGAATGGGACATCGACGTCGAACGCAGCGCCGCCCCGCCGCCGTTCCGCCACTCGTTCACGCACTTCCACCTCGACGTCACGCCGCACTACCTCTGGGTCCGGCGGCGGCCGGCGGCCACGGAGGACGGAGGTTTCGCCTGGTACCGACCCAACGACGGACGCGAGATCGGTCTCTCGGGGGTCGCGCGCAGGCTGCTCGCGGGACTGGACCTCGATCTCGATCTCGCGCACCCTTCCGGCGGCGCGACGCCCAAGGAGAGCAAGTGAGCCGCAACGTGCTTTGCAGGAAGTACGGTACCGAACTGCCGGGACTGGACGCGCCGCCCCTGCCCGGCCCCCTGGGACAGGACATCTTCGAGAACGTGTCCGCCCGGGCCTGGGGCGAGTGGCAGGAAGTGCAGACGATGCTCATCAACGAGCGCCACCTCAACATGCTGGACCTCGAGGCGCGCCGCTTCCTCACGGACCAGATGAAACGCTTCCTCGCCGGGGAGGCATACGAGCGGCCGGCCGGCTACGTCCCGCCGCAGGACTGACGAACACAAGGAGAACCGGTCATGGCCATTTTCGAACGCGACGACATCACCCTCTACTACGAGGACCACGGCGCCGGGTTTCCCGTGCTCCTGTTCGCGCCGGGCGGCATGCGCTCCGCGGCGACCTTCTGGGAGGGCTCCCAGTTCGATCCCATCGCGGAACTGTCGACGCGGTTCCGGGTGATCGCCATGGACCAGCGCAACGCCGGCCGCTCCCGCGCGCCGGTGTCCGCGGACGACGGCTGGCACACCTACACCGCCGACCACATCGCGCTGCTCGATCATCTCGGCATCGAGCGGACCCACCTGCTCGGCGGGTGCATCGGCGGACCCTACTGCCTGGGGCTGATACAGGCGGCGCCCGAGCGCGTGGCGTCCGCGGTGCTGCAGCAGTCGATCGGCTTCGAGGACAACCGCCAGCTCTTCTACGACATGTTCCAGGGCTGGGCGGACGACATCGCCCCCGACCACCCCGAGGCGGACGAGGCGGCGTGGCGGAGCTTCCGCTCGAACATGTACGACGGGGATTTCGACTTCAACGTCGGCCGCGACTTCGTGGCGTCCTGCGAGACCCCGATGCTCGTCCTGATGGGGAGCGATCCCTACCACCCGGAGAGCACGTCCCGGGAGATAGCGGACCTCGCGCCGAACGCGACCCTGGTGGAGCGGTGGAAGTCGCCCGCGGAGGACGGGACGGTGGCGACGGTCATCGCGTTCCTCGAAGCGCACACGCCCTGACGTGAGCGTATCCCGGGCCGCCATGGCGACCGCGCTCTGCGCCGCGGTCGCCTGTTCCCCCCTGGAGAGCGAGGAAGCGCGCGACATCTCCTACGAGAAGAACGTCGAGAGCTGCCTGTGCCGCTCCATGGAGTTCGAGACGGACAGCTACACCGGACTCAGCTACGAGGGGATGCTCGAACGGTGCAACGAGACGGTCCATGCCGCGAACCCGAGGCGCTACCCGGAGGATGCGCACGCGGCCCCCGGCATCGACGACCTGCGCTGTCCAACTTCGGTCGAGGAGTGGCGCGAAACGGCGCGTTAACCCTCGTCACGGGCCAAATTTCCCCTTAGGAGTGATAGCCTTCGCCTCCCTAATCCAGGGAGGACGGTCATGTCTCTCAGAATCAACTCCCAAGCACCGGATTTCACCGCCCAGACCACGCAGGGCGAGATCGGTTTTCACGACTGGATCGGCGATGGCTGGGCGATCCTGTTCTCGCACCCGAAGGACTTCACCCCGGTCTGCACGACCGAACTCGGCTACATGGCCGGCCTAGAGCCGGAGTTCGCCGCGCGCAACTGCAAGATCATCGGGCTGTCGGTGGATCCCGTGGACAGCCACGGCGCTTGGTCGAAGGACATCGAGGAGACGCAGGGCAACGCCGTCAACTACCCGCTGATCGGCGACCCGGAACTCAACGTGGCCAAGCTCTACGACATGCTGCCCGAAGACGCCGGCGACACCTCGGAGGGCCGCACGCCCGTCGACAACGCCACCGTCCGCTCCGTCTTCGTGATCGGGCCGGACAAACAGATCAAGGCCATGCTCACCTACCCGATGAGCACCGGCCGCAACTTCGACGAGGTGCTCCGGCTGCTCGACTCGTGCCAGCTCACCGCGGCGCACCAGGTCGCAACACCCGTGAACTGGAAGCACGGCGAGGACGTCATCATCGTCCCGGCCGTGTCCGACGACGAAGCCCGGAAGCGCTACCCGGACGGTTGGCAGGCGCCGAAACCGTACATCCGGATCGTGCCGCAGCCTTCCTGAGGGCCGGGTAGGCCCGCGACGCCATGGACGCCAGGCCCAACGTCTTCGAGGTCGCCCTCGAGTCTTTCCAGTCCGATGTCGTGGACCGGTCCCGCGAGGTGCCGGTCATCCTGCTCTTCTGGACGGACCAGGTACCCCCCGCGGCCGACACGAAGCGCGCCCTCGAGAACCTCGCGAGCCAGTACCAGGGGAAGTTCGCCCTGGCGCTCTCCGATGTCGCGACCACGCCGCAGCTCGCGCAGCAGCTTCGCGTCCAGGGCATCCCCAGCATCCGCGTCATCGTCGACGGCCAGATCGCCGACCAGCTAGAGGGCCCGCAGGGCGAAGCCGTCCTGCGGCAGCTCATCGAAAGGCTGACGATGTCCGATGCGGAGCGGCTGAAGGACCAGCTCGAGCGGTTCACCGCGGCGCGAGACTGGGAAGGCGCCCTGCAGGTGCTCAAGGCCGCGCTGCAGGCCGAGCCGAACAACCCGGCTTTCAAGGTGGAGTGGGCGGACGTGCTCGTGCACCGCGGCGACTTCGACGATGCCGAGCGCGTCCTCGCCTCTATTGCGGAGGAAACGCCGGAACGCGAACGGCCCGCGATGCGGCTCGAGCTGGCCCGGGAAGCGGCGTCTGTCGACGGCGCCGCGGCCCTGTCGCGGGTGGCCGCGGACGGGAACGACCTCGACGCGCGCTACGAGGCAGCCCTCACCCAGGCCATGGCCGGCGACTACGTCGAAGCCCTCGACCAGTGCATGGCGATCCTGCAGACCGACCGGAAGTTCCGCGACGATGCGGGCCGCACCACGATGATTCGGATCATGGCCACGATGGGCAAGGGTTCGGACGTGGCCCAGCGGTACCGCCGCCGGATGTTCGCCTTCCTGCACTGACGGCCGCGCGTACGTTTCAAGGGCCCGGGAGCCGCCGATTATGCACAGGCGACCCGATTGTGCCGTCCGCCCGATAAGTTACGGGCGGATTTCCAAAGGCCGGTTCAAAGTTCCGCGCCAATCCATTGAAAACAAAAAGGAATACGAGTATCGCCCAGTTTGGGGTCATTTCCCCATGCCCAAGTGTGGTGCGGGATAGCGCCGTATGTGCATCGGTTATCCAAAGAGTTATCCACAGACCCGGCATGACCCGCGTGCGGGTCCGGCGCCGAGGGGGACAGGACAGTGACGGATGAAGTCGCGGCGAAGATCGCCGGCTATCGCGAACGGGGCGCCCGCCAGGTCAAGCTGGGCCTGACGGACATCGACGGAGTCATCCGCGGCAAGTACGTGAGCCTCGAGAAATTCGCCGGTCTCCTCGCCAAGGGCGGCGGTTTCTGCGACTGCGTCTTCGGCTGGGACGTGGCGGACGAACTGTACGACGGCGGCGCGTTCACCGGCTGGCACACGGGGTTCCCGGACGCCGACTACCGGCTCGTCGTCGACACCGAGCGCTGGCTGCCGGACGAGGGCGTGCCCTACTTCATCGGCGAGTTCGCGACGGAGGGAGAGGACTACCACCCCGTCTGTCCGCGCTCGACGCTGCGCCGGGCCCTGGCCCGTGCCGCCGGTCACGGACTCGCCCTCAAGGCGGGCTTCGAGTATGAGTTCTTCGTCTTCGACGAGACGCCGCACTCGGTCCGCGAGAAGCACTACCGCGACCTGCGCCCGCTCACGCCCGGGAACTTCGGCTACTCGATGCTGCGGGCGTCGAGCAACGCGGATCTCTTCCGGGGGCTGATGAACTACTGCGACGAGATCGACACGCCCCTCGAAGGACTGCACTGCGAGACCGGTCCCGGCGTCTGGGAAGGCGCCCTCGCCGCGTCGCACGGTCTCGCTCCGGCGGACCGGGCGACGCTCTTCAAGACCTTCGGCAAGGTGTTCTTCGCGAAGCGCGAGGCCATCGCCACGTTCATGGCCAAGTGGTCGATGGACTACCCCGGCCAGAGCGGCCACTTCCATTTTTCCTTGGTCGACGACGCCGGCGACAACGCGTTCGGCGCCACGGAACGTCCGCCGGACGTGTCGCAGTTGCCGGCCCGGCTCCGGCACGCCGTCGGCGGCCTGATCCGCTACGTTCCGGAACTCCTGACGATGCTCGCGCCCACCGTCAACAGCTACACCCGCCTCGTTAAGGGCGCCTGGGCGCCGACGGCCGCGACCTGGGGATTCGACAACCGGACCACGGCGTTCCGCGTCATCACCGGGGGCGCATCGGCCCAGCGCATCGAGTGCCGCGTGTCCGGGGCCGACGCCAACCCCTACCTCGCGGCGGCCGCCGCCGTCGGCGCGGCCGTGCTCGGCATCGAGCAGGAGATCGAGCCGCCCGACCCCGTCGCCGGGAACGGGTACGACGTGGAGGACACGCTGCCCGACGACCTGCGGTTCCCATCGACGCTGCGCGATGCGAACGCCCGTTTCGCGGCGTCGGAGGCGGCCCGCGACCTGTTCGGCGACGCCTTCGCCGAGCACTACGTCACGAGCCGGGACTGGGAGACGCGGGAGGCCGAACGCACGGTCACGGACTGGCAGCTCGCCCGGTACTTCGAAATCATATGACCCGCATCGGCATCCTGCAGACGGACTCGGTGCGGGAGGAGTTTCGGGAGGCGTTCGGCAGCTATCCCGACATGTTCCGGTCGCTGCTGTCACGGGCGGCGGCGGACGCGTCCGTTCCCGTGGAATTCGAGCTGTTCGACGTGGAGCACGGGGAGTACCCCGACGAGATCGACGCCTGCGACGGCTACGTCATCACCGGCTCGCGAGAGAGCGTCTACGACGACCTCCCCTGGATAGCAACGCTCTCCGACTACGTGCGGGCGCTGCACGCCGCGCGCAAGAAGACGGTGGGCGTGTGCTTCGGACATCAACTGGTGGCCCACGCCCTCGGGGGCGAGGCGCGAGCGGCGGCCGCGGGCTGGGGCGTCGGCGTGCACCGGATGCGCATCCTGGCGGACGAGCCGTGGATGCGGCCCCAGCTTCCGGCGGTCTCCCTGCTGTCGAGCCACAAGGACCAGGTGGTCCGGATGCCGCCCGGCGCGCGCCTGCTCGGGTCGAACGACTTCTGCCCGATCGGGTCCTTCGCCCTGGGCGACCACTTCCTCACGCTGCAGGGCCATCCCGAGTTCGAGAAAGGCTACGCGCGCGCCCTCATGACGTTCCGGGAGTCGCTCCTGGGCGACGCCTACGCGCCCGGGATCGCTTCCCTGTCGCGCCCCACCGACGACGCGGCCGTGGGGCGCTGGATGCTCCGCTTCCTGGCCGGATAGGCCGTCAACGGCTGCGGAGCACCAGCCAGGACACCAGGTACGCCGCGATCGTGAGTTTCGGGAAGAAGAGGCCAGTCACGACCGCCCCCACCCGCACGAACGCGGGGTCGATGCCGAGGTAACGCGCGCAACCGGCGCAGACCCCCATGAGCCAGCCTTCGTCGTGGTCGAGGCGCAGCCGCCGCCGGGCCGCCATTTCGTAGTCTTCCATTTCCATCTCCATCACGAAGGCAGCACCGCCACGCAGAGGGCGCGCAGCGTAGACCAGTCGGGCACCCACCCCTCGCCGACGTAGGCGACCGACGACTCCGCCACGTGGGCGTCCGCCACCAGGCCGAAGGCCAGGAGCACCGCCGCCAGCAGCACGCAGGCGGCGAAGGTTGCGCGGGGTGCGTGAATTCTCGAGAGCCTGAACATTTCGTTATCCGATTCGAGTAGGTTGGCTTTTCGCCTGTGACTTCTGTCGTTCAAACACCGTGCCAGGTTTGCCACGCCCGCAAGACTTTGAGCGCACACGTGTTTTTCCGGCACGCGCGCACTCACCCACGTCGAAGATGGCGAGACATGCCATGTTTTGGCGGGGCACCCGCCACGACCGCCTGCTCTACGGGCAGGCGCTGCCCCGACGCGTGACAGCCTCCGCAGCTTTCATTACCTTCCCGCCCACACGTCGTTAGGGGGGACACATGGCACTGCACTTCGCGTCCGTCTGGGAGACGATCGCCGACCTGATTCCGGAGCGCCCCGCGCTGATCTGCGGCAACAGCACGCGCACCTGGCGGGAGTACGACGAGCGCGCCGCCCGCGTCGCGTCGCTCCTCGACGCGCACGGCATCGGCCACGACGCGAAGGTCGGCATCTACCTCCACAACTCCAACGAGTACCTGGAGGCGCAGTACGGCATCTTCAAGGCGCGCGGCGTCCCCATCAACGTGAACTACCGCTACAAGGCGGACGAACTCGTCTACCTGCTCGACAACGCGGACGCGGAGGCCGTCTTCTACCAGGCCTGCTACGCCGCCCGCATCTGGGAGATCCGGCACCGGCTGCCGAAGGTCAAGCTCTACGTGCAGGTGGACGACGGCACCGAGGCCCTGCTGGCCGACGCAGTCGACTTCGAGCGCGCCATCCGCGACCACGCCCCCATGGCGCGCATCGAGCGCTCGAGCGACGAGATCTACATGCTCTACACCGGGGGCACGACGGGCATGCCCAAGGGCGTGATGTACACGCACGGCCAGTTCATCTCCGTGATGATGGGCGCCGTCGCGAGCCTGGGACTCGCGGTCCCGTCGAGCGCGGAGGACATCCCCGCGGTCATCGAGGCCATGCGCGCGGCCGACGCCTTCCCCGTCAGTCTCGCGGCCTGCCCCCTGATGCACGGCACCGGGATGTGGCTCGGGTCCCTCGTGCCGCTCCTGCAGGGCGGCACCGTGGTCACGATCTCGAAGCTCGGACTGGACCCGCACCTGATCTGGAGCGAAGTCGAACGCAACCGCTGCACCGGCGTGACGATCGTCGGCGACGCCTTCGCGAAACCCATGCTCGACGCCCTCGACGACGCGGCCAAGCGCGGGTTCTCCTACGACCTCTCGTCCCTCCAGGGCATCCTTTCGAGCGGCGTCATGTGGAGTTCGGAGATCAAGGAGCGGCTCCTCGAGCACCACGACATGCGCCTGGTCGACGCGATGGGCTCCACCGAGGGAGGCATGGGCTCCTCCGTCGCCACGCGCGACGAACACCCGCAGACCGCCCGCTTCCAGATCAACCCCGGAGTCAGGGTCATCGCCGACGACGGCCGCGACGTCGTGCCCGGATCGGGCGAGGTGGGCAAGCTCGCGACCAGCGGCCTCGTGCCCATCGGCTACTACAAGGACCCGGAGAAGTCCGCCGCCACCTTCCAGGAGATCGACGGCGTCCGCTACAGCTTCCCCGGCGACTACGCGACCGTCGACGCGGACGGCACGATCACCCTCCTCGGGCGCGGCAGCAACTGCATCAACACCGCGGGGGAGAAGGTGTACCCCGAAGAGGTCGAGGAGGCCGTCAAGCTGCATCCCTCGGTCTACGACTGCCTCGTGGTCGGCCTGACGGACGAGCGGTTCGGGCAGCGGGTGGTCGCCGTCGCCTCGAAGGAGGAACGCGAGCAGGTGGACGAGCAGGGGCTGATCGACTTCACCCGCGACCATCTCGCCGGCTACAAGCTGCCGAAACAGGTGCTGTTCGTCGACGAGGTGCGCCGGGCACCGAACGGCAAGGCGGACTACAAGTGGGCGCGGACGGCGGCGGAACGGGCGTTCGGCTGAGGAGAGCAACGACCATGACGATGGAAGAGATCCGAGCCGACATGGCCGAGAAGGCCGCCGGCATCGACCCCCTCGGCAAGACCCTCGCCTTCTATCTCGACGACGAGATCCTGCTGATCGACGGCACGGGCGACACGAACGTGGTCTCCATCGCCACCGGCCAGGCGATCGAGCCCGAGTGCTCGGTCAGGATGTCTCTCGACACGTTCGGGCAGCTCGGCCGCAAGGAGATCAAGCCGTTCATGGCCGTCGCCTCCGGCAAGATCAAGGTGCAGGGCGACCTGTCCATCGCGGCGAAGCTCAAGAAGCTGACCTGATGTACGACGCGCCGATCCCGGTCGAGCGTTCCGTTTCGCTGCGGTTGCTCAACCGGGCCGGCGTGATCGCCGAGCGGTGCGGTATCCGGCTCGTCGACCCGGATCCGGGGCGCGTGCTCGACGAGGCCGCGGCGGCGACGGGGTTCGACCACGCCGACGACGCGATGTCCGAGGGCCTCGGCCAGTTGCTGGACTCGATCCGCGCGGACGCGAAGCCCAACGCTTTCGGCAAGATTGCGCTCCGCAACCTGGTCAAGCGCAACGCCGAGTCGCGCTTCCGGGTCGAGCAGAACCTGGCTGCCAGACCCGAGATCGCCGACGAGCGCATCGACCGGCCCGTCTTCATCGTCGGCATGCCGCGGTCCGGCACCACGATCCTGCAAGCCCTCCTCCACCTCGACACCGCCCATCGGTCTCCACTGTGCTGGGAGTGTCTTCTGCCCTACCCCGCACCCACGCCGACCGACTACCAAGCCAACGAGCGGCTCGACACCATCCGCCAGGAGTTCGCCCGGCTGTTCGCGCTCGTGCCGGATTTCCGCAGGAAGCACTACATGGAGGCCGACTCGCCGCAGGAGTGCATCGCGGTCACGGCACTCCACTTCACGAGCTTCCAGTTCATCGCCCAGTGCTACCTGCCGGCCTACCACGAGTGGTTCGCGAACGCCGCCGACCAGGTCGGCAACTTCCGTTGGCACCGGCGCTTCCTGCAGCACCTGCAGTCCGGCGGCCTGCGGCCCGACCGCTGGCTCCTGAAGTCCCCGGTCCACCTCATGCGGCTCAAGGCGCTGTTCGAGGTCTACCCGGACGCCCGGATCGTCATGACGCATCGCGACCCTTCCGCGCTGGTGCCCTCGACGGCAAGCCTCATCTCCTCCATGCGCTCGCTCTACTCCGACCACGAGGACACGGCACGCACCGGACGCGAGCAGCTACACGTGTGGGCCGACTACTTCGACAGGGCCCTCGCGGACCGGGCCGCACTGGACAAGGAGGACCAGATCGTCGATGTGCGGTTCGACGATTTCGCCGAAGACCGGATGGGCGTCGTGGACCGCCTCTACGCGCATTTCGGCTGGGAACTGGATGCCGCGAGCCGCGCCCGCATGGAGCGCTTCCTGGTCCACGAGCGGCGCGGCCGGCACGGCGAGCACGAGTACTCGCTCGACCAGATCGGCCTCACCGAGTCCGACATACGGCGCCACTATGGCGACTACCTGGACTTTCTCCGGGACTTGGAGGGGCCCGCGGTCCGGACGGGGACCGGCTAACTAAGCGCTTTCGAGGAATTCCCGGATCAGTTCGCGAAACTCGTTCGGGCGGTCGAGATTGGCGAAGTGGCCGGCTTCCGGGACGGTTCGAAGCTGGAAGTGATCGCAGGCTGACAGCGCCTCGAGCGTCGAAGAGAGCTGTCTGTTGATCGACTTGTCGAGCCCGCCCTGGATGAGCAGGATGGGTTTCCCCCAGTTCCGCGCCACCTCCCGGTAGTCGTACTTGTAGATGCCGTATCCGATGCAGCGTCCGGCGAGGACCGGGTAGCCCTCGAACATCTCCTGAACGATGGACCTGGCTTCCTCGTACGTGCTCGAGTTCCGGGCCACGAAAGCGGGCATCCGTTTCGGCCCGATGACGCGGTTGGTCCAGTACTGCAGCGCCACCGTCAGCTTCGGCAGACTCAGGCGATAGGTCGTCCCGAAGCTTGTGAACGACCGGACCCGGTCCGGATGCGAACGGACGGCCTCGAGGCCGATGACGCCTCCCAGCGAGTTGCCCACGTAGTGGGCCTGCGAGATGTCCAGGTGGTCGAGTAGCGCGACGAGGTCCTGGGCCAGCACCTCCAGCGTGAACGTCGAGGGTTCGACAACGTCCGGCGGCGTCGACTCGCCGAAGGCTCTCAGGTCGAACGTGATGGCTCGGTAGCCCCGCTCGGCGAAGTGCTCCGCATCCGCGGCGTATCCGAGCTGCGTTCCGCCGAGGCCGGGGCAGAAACAGACCGGGGCGCCCGGCGCCGGTCCGTACGCCGTGTAGGCGATGCGCGCGCCTCCCGAAACGGCCAGGTGACCACGCTGTTCCATGCGGCTTCCCCCACGGCGACCTCCCGCAGAATACTATCGCCCGGTGCGCCTTGAGAACGGCGCAAGAGTGCCGAGGCGAAGGGAGACACACGATGATGGAAAGCCGGGCCGCATTGGACGAGTTCCTCGACGTGATCCGCGAGGCGGACCAGACGTTCCTGAACCCCGAGAAGGGCCTCGACGAGCAGGGCAAGGTGGACGGCTACCGTCACCTCTTCCACCTGCTCGAGACGACCGTCGAGTTCTACCTCCACAACGATCCGCTCCGCCCGCAGTTCATGCTGCTGGCCGACCGCAACCGCAGGCTCTATGGCGACAACGTGGACTCGGTCTACTACTTCTCGCAGGTCCGGGGCGACCAGGAGTACGTCATCCGCGGCCAGCGCTTCAACAGCTGCTACCTCAGCTTCTGCCTCTACGGCGGCGACCCGCACGGCGAGCTGGCCGACCGGGTGTCGCTGAACGTCAACCACCGCGACATCGCGTTCGCGGACGACGGCTCGTTCGAGATCAAGCTGACCCCGTACCCGCAGGGCCCGAACGAATTCCAGATGGACGCCGACTCCGTGACGCTCTTCACGCGCGAGTACTTCTTCGACCGGCCCAACTCCCGCGAGAGCGTCCTCGAGATCGCCAACGTATCCCCGCAGCCTCCGGAACTCCCGCTCACGGACGACCAGCTCGCCCGGCGCATCCGCACGATGGCGATGTTCTTCCAGTGCACGACCTGGCTCGCCCCGCTGCCCGTGGAGTTCCCCATCAACGAGTTCCTGCCGCCGTTCGCGTTCGACGCCGAACAGGGCGGCTGGGGCACCGTCGACAACATCTACTGCTTCTGCCGCTTCCGGCTGCGCGAGGACCAGTACATGCGCATCCGCTTCCGCTCGCCCGAGGCGTGCTACTGGGGGCTGCAAACCTGGAACTTCTACATGCAGTCCACCAACTACCGGGACTTCCCCGTCTGCATCAACAGCGGCGCCGCCGTACCGGAGGCGGACGGGGGCTTCGTGGTGCACCTCTCGCACCGGCCCGTCGAGCGGAACTGGATCAGCACGGCGGGCTACAACGAAGGCATCCTGTTCGCACGCTGGCTGCTGGCCGAGGAGATGCCCGACACGCCGGAGGTGGAAGTCCTCGACTGGTGACGCCGGCGAGGGCGTCCACCACGACGCGCGTGTAGAATCCCGGCCCCTTCCCGACCCAGACTCGGAGCGCCCCATGGGTATGCAGCACACCCCCCTGCTGATGTCGCGCATCATCGACCGCGGAGCCACCCTCGCCCCGGACGTCGAGATCGTCACCGCCACCGCCAGCGGCACCCGCCGCCAGACCTACGCGGAAACGCGCGACCGCGCCCACCAGCTCGCCCACGCGCTGGCCGACGCCGGGATCGAAATCGGCGACCGGGTCGGGACCTTCCTCTGGAACGGCTCGCAGCACCTCGAGGCCTACCACGCTACCGCGGGCATGGGCGCTGTCATGCACACCATCAACATCCGCCTGTCGGAACACGACCTCGAGTACATCATCAACCACGCCGAGGACCGGCTCATCATCGCCGACGCCGACGCGTTGCCCATCCTCGAGAAGCTCGCCGGACGCATCCCGACCGTCGAGAAGGTCGTCGTCGTTCCGAGCGAAGGCTTCGAGGACTGGTCGACCACCGTCGCGCCCGCGGTGGACTACGAGGCGTTCATCGCCGGGAAGCCCACCCGCTACGACTGGCCCGACCTCCCCGAGAGTGCCCCCCTCGGCCTCTGCTACACGAGCGGGACCACCGGCAATCCGAAGGGTGTGGAGTACGAGCACCGCTCGCAGTACCTGCACACCATGGCGATCTGCATGACGGACTCGATGGCGCTGTCCGCCACCGACACCGTGTGCGGCGTCGTGCCGATGTTCCACGCCATGGGCTGGGGCGTCCCCTGGGCGGCGCTGATGCTCGGCTGCAAGCAGGTCATGCCCCACCGTTTCATGGACCCGGCCCGGCTGCTGCAACTGATGGTGGACGAGGGCGTGTCCATCTCGGCGGGCGTGCCCACGATCTGGCAGGGCGTTAAGGCGGCCTACGAGGCCCACCCGGACGCCTACGACACCTCGAAGCTCGGGCGCCTCACCTGCGGCGGCTCCGCCCCGCCCCCCTCGTTGATCCGGTGGTACTGGGACACCCTCGACGTCGAGATGATCCAGGGCTGGGGCATGACGGAGACGAGCCCGCTCGCCACGCTTTCGCGCAAGGTCATGCAGTACGACCACCGGGACCTGCCCGAGGACCGGCAGTTCGAGAACGTCGCCAAGGCCGGACAGCTCATGCCGGGACTGGAGCTCGACATCTTCGACGAGGAGTTCAACCGGCTGCCCCACGACGGCGAGACCGTGGGCGAGATCCTCATCCGCGGCCCGTGGATCTGCTCGGAGTACTACCGCAACCCGCAGCCGGGGCGCTTCCACGGCGACTGGCTCATCACCGGCGATGTCGGCAAGATCGACGCGGACGGGTATCTGATCATCTCCGACCGGTCGAAGGACCTCGTGAAGTCTGGAGGCGAGTGGATTTCGTCGGTGGACCTGGAGAATCACATCGTGGCCCTGCCGGGGGTGGCTCAGGCCTGCGTGGTGGCGCAGCCGCATCCGCGGTGGGACGAGCGGCCGGTGGCGTTGGTGATTCTCGATGAGGGGGCGGAGGTTTCCGGCGGGGAGATTCTCGCGCACTGTGCGACGCAGTTTGCGAAGTGGCAGTTGCCTGACGACGTGCTGTACGTGAAGTCCATTCCGCTTACTTCCACGGGGAAGATGGACAAGAAGACGGTGCGGGCTGGGTTGGACGCGGAGGGGTATCGGTTGCCGGATTTGCGGGAGGCGAGCGCCGAGTAGTGAGGCTTGGTAGGCCGGGATGAAGACCACTCTGGATCTCGACGACGAGTTGCTGCGGCGATCGAGCCAGCGGGCGGCGCAAGAGGGCGTCACGCTTGACCGGTTCGTCGAGAACGCCCTGGTCCTCAGGCTTGAGGACCCGTCGCCGGAGCCGGCGTTCCGACTGTCCCTGACGACAATTCGTGGGATCCGTCCACCCAACGTCGATCTCTCCGACCGCGAGGTCCTTTACGAAGTGCTGGATCGCGGATGATCGCTCCTCACACCATGCTCCACTCCGCGGATCGGGCCCACGCGGTCTGACAAGGCACCGGCCGACACGATGCCCGCCGACCCCGCCAACAACAAGCGCAACGCCATGGCGTTCTACGACCTGATGTTCAACGAGTGCCGGCCGCGGGAAGCGATCGAGCAATTCGTCGGCGACCGCTATATCCAGCACAACCCGCACGTCGGCGACGGCAAGGAGGCCTTCGTCGAGTACTTCGAGCGCATGGCCGCAGAGTACCCGGGCAAGCGCGTCGAGTTCAGGCGCGCGGTCGCGGAGCGCGAGTTCGTCGTGCTGCATTGCCACCAGACGTGGCCCGGCGACCAGGACTACGCGGGGATCGACATCTTCCGTTTCGACGACCGGGGGAAGATCGTCGAGCACTGGGATGTGCTGCAGGTGATCCCCGAGTCGTCGCAGAACGACAACACGATGTTCTAGGGCACGGGCTGCGGCCGAAGCGGGACAACCCGAAGGACTGGGTAAGTGGGGGACGGATGACCGACCGAGCGGCAGCGCTCAAGCTCCTGCGGCGCTTGCTCGACAACCAGGGCGCCGAGTTTCGAGACGGACAATGGGAGGCGATCGATGCCCTGGTGAACCGTCGAGAACGGCTGCTCCTGGTCCAGCGTACCGGTTGGGGCAAGAGCGCGGTCTACTTCGTCGCGACTCGCATGCTCCGCGACAGCGGTTCAGGCGCGACCTTGATCGTGTCGCCGTTGCTGGCCCTGATGCGAAACCAGGTCGAGGCTGCCCGACGCATGGACATCCGTGCGATCTCCATCGACTCCACCAACCGTTCAGAGTGGCCAGAACTGCACCGCGCCGTCCTGTCGGGCGAGGCGGACGTGCTGCTCATCTCGCCGGAACGCCTGGCGAACGAGACTTTCGTGGATGAACTGCTGCTACCTGTATCGGAGCGCATCGGGCTGCTCGTCGTGGACGAGGTGCACTGCATATCCGACTGGGGCCACGACTTCCGGCCCGACTATCGGCGGCTTGGGAGTGTGCTGCGACGAATGCCGGCGAACGTGCCGATCGTCGGCACTACCGCGACCGCCAACGACCGCGTCATCGATGACGCGACGCAGCAGTTGGGCGAGGTGAGCGTGCAGCGAGGGCCGTTGATGCGCGAGAGTCTGCACCTGCAGACGCTTCGCCTGGCGACCCAGGCGGAGCGTCTGGCCTGGCTTGCAGAACAAATCGACGAACTCCCCGGCACCGGCATCATCTACGCCTTGACGAAACGGGATGCCGAGCAGGTCTCCGCCTGGCTCAATGAACGTGGCGTCCTTGTCCGTCCGTACCATTCGGATGTCGCCCATGAGAGCTACGAGGACTCCAACGCATACCGGCGCCGTCTGGAACTCGCTCTCGACCGCAACGAGGTGAAGGCCCTCGTGGCGACGACGGCCCTGGGCATGGGCTACGACAAACCCGATCTCGGATTCGTGGTGCACTACCAGGCGCCCGGGTCGATCATCGCGTACTACCAGCAGGTCGGCCGGGCGGGACGCGGAACTGATCAGGCAGTTGGGGTGCTGCTGTCCGGTGTCGAAGACAGCGAGATCCACGACTACTTCCGCCGGACCGCGTTTCCCGAGGAACAATGGGTGAGTGACGTGGTCGGCGCATTGGAGAGCGAGGAGGGCCTGACCATCGGCGAGCTGGAGCAGGAGTTGAACCTGCGCCACGGCCAGATCGAAAAGGTCCTCAAGGTACTGTCGGTGGAAAACCCGGCGCCGATCATCCAGGACGGCACCAAGTGGCGGCGAACCGCAGTTCCCTACCGGATCGATTCCGAGCGGGTGGAACGCCTGACCGCGCAGAGGGAAGAGGAGTGGCAACAGGTCCAGTCCTACGTCGACGAGCCGGGCTGCCTGATGCTGTTCCTGGCGGAAGCGCTGGACGATCCCGAACCGAAGCCGTGCGGAAAGTGCGCGTCCTGCATGGGCAGTCCCATCGTCGATACTTCGATTCCCCGAGAAACCGTGGTGGTCGCCAACCGGTTTCTCCGCCACGCCGAGATGCCGCTGACATGCAACAAGCAAGCGGTGAAGGGATCGTTTCCCGAATACGGCTGGTCGGGGAATCTGCCCGCAGCACTACGCGCGGAGACAGGACGAGTACTGTCCAGATGGGGCGATGCCGGTTGGGGGGAAGTCGTGGCACGCGATAAGGGTGCCGGTCGCTTCGGAGACGAGCTTGTCGAGGCGGCGGCGGAGATGATCAGGGACCGCTGGCGACCTGATCTCTCGCCGGATTGGGTCACCTGCGTGCCGTCGAATCGCCTTTCCACGCTGGTGCCGGACTACGCAAGCCGCCTGGCGACAGCGCTGTCGCTGCCTTTCCTTCCAGTGGTGGTGAAGGCGAGGGACAACGCTCCTCAGAAGGCGCAGCAGAACAGATTCCATCAGTGCCATAATCTCGACGGTGCCTTCGCCCTTGAAGGCCAGGTCCAGGAGGGTACCGTCCTGCTGGTGGACGACATCGTGGACTCCAAGTGGACGCTCACGGTCGTTGCGGCGCTGCTCCGGGAAGCCGGCTGTACGGCAGTGCTCCCGTTCGCACTCGCCACGGCGAGCCCCGGAGGCTGATGTGGAAGTGACCCGCGAGACCGAAGCGGTGATGCTGCTCAACGTCTCGTTTGGCAAGTCCGAGGCAGCGAAGGTCAAGCCGCTGACGCCTGTGGAGTGGGGCGAGTTCGCCGGGTGGCTCAAGGACCAGTCGCTCGGGCCAGGCGATCTGCTGAGCTGCAACCTGTCGGACATGCTTGAGCATTGGGAGCATCCCAAGCTAACCGTCGAGCGTACCCAGGCCCTACTGGACCGGGGCCCGGCACTCGGATTTGCGCTGGAGAAATGGCAGAGGGCCGGATTGTGGGTGGTCACGCGATCGGACGCCGACTATCCCCGCCGCCTGAAACACCGCCTGAAACGCGCCGCGCCGGCGATCCTGTTCGGCTGTGGGAACAGAGAGCTGCTGAACGCGAGCAGCATCGCGGTCGTCGGCTCGAGACACGCTTGCGATGCGGACATCGACTTCGCCGCCCGCATCGGTCGCCGCGCCGCCGAATGCGGAGAGCTGGTCGTTTCGGGTGGCGCAGCGGGCGTGGATCACGCCGCGATGTTCGGCGCGCTCCATGCCGAAGGGACTGCCGTCGGCGTCTTGGCAGAGAACCTCCTTCGGGCCGCGACGTCGACCAAGTACCGCCAACACCTCATGTCCGGAGATCTGGCACTCGTCTCGCCGTTCAATCCGGAGGCGCCTTTCGTGGTCGGCAACGCCATGGCGCGCAACAAGTACGTGTATTGCCTCGCCCACGACGCCATCGTTGTATGCAGCACCCCCGGCCGCGGCGGGACGTGGAACGGCGCGGTGGAGAACCTGAAGAGGGAATGGGTGCCGCTTTGGGTCAAGCCAACCGAGGCGGAGGACTCCGGCAATCCCGAGCTGGTCAAACTCGGAGGGCAATGGCTGCAAGGCCTCGACGATCCGGTGTTCGGTGCGAACTCGAGGGGTGGCGACTCCAGCTCCACAACGAGTCAACCGAACGCTACGGCCGGGAAAGCGGGACTGCCCACCGAGGCGGAAGACGAAACTACGGATCCCGCCCAAGCCCTGTATCGGAAGGTGCGTTCCCTTGTAGCGGCGATTTGCGTGGAACCGAAGCAAGCTGCCGCGATCGCGGATGCACTCGGAGTGACGAAGCCTACGGCCAATGCCTGGATACGACGCCTGGTCGAGGAGCGCGTGCTGGAGAAGGTCTCAAAGCCGCTGCGTTATGTCGCTCGTGAGAAGGATCTCGTGGAGATGATCGAGGGCCCGCACGCAGATCACTGACCAACCCGGCTCCATACCCGCCCGATCGGCGGCGCGAACTGACGAGCGAGAACGCCGTCCCACGCGACTCGGGCAGTTTCGACCCACCTTGACACGCCGATTAGGCGAGTGCAGCTTACGCCGCACGTTGTCCTTGGTCTAAGTAGCACTCCGGGGCGCAGCGTCCTGAGCTTGACGCACTTGGGTTGCGTCAGACCCCTTCATTGCCATCGACCGCTCCTGACGGCCCTCCCAGCAGAGACCGCCCCCTCCCGTCCGCAGTCTCCAAGATGCCGGACCTCCCCGGAGACGCTCAGGTCGTTTCCGCTGTGCTGACCTTACCGCTCGCTCCCGTTCTACGACGTCTTCCATCCTTACGGCTTAAAAGCGGGGGAGGGCCCCAAAAGGTCCGGGCAGGCTTACCCTTGCACGATCTCTTTCAAGCACCCTTGAAGAAGATTGGTTCAAGGAGCTTCCGGCTGACCTCCCACCCTTCGAGCACCAAGGCACCATCTCGGGAATCCACAAACTCCAAGGGGTTTCTAGAACTACGTCGAGCCTCCAAGACGAATGTGGGATCAGTCGTGTTCGACCCACCGACAAAAGCTCCACTCTGTTACCGCCGACCCAGAGCTTTCCGTATAGGTGCTGTTGGTCAGCGTTGTCACGAGCCAAGATGTAGCGTGCTGGCTGTCCTGCATCAGCCTCTACTACTTCCCACCACTTCACCCCTGAACCTAGAAGTCGGCGGTGCATTGGCCATAACTCGTTCATAGCGTCGCCGTCACGACGCAACTCACTGTCTAGTGTTCCTAGTAGTAGGTCATCGGATCTGATGGTGACGTTCAGCGTGATCCAGTCCGGCCTAGACGTCATTCGCTTTGGGGTTCCTTGAAGCTGTGACCGACCGAGCACGCTACAGCGGGAGAGACCGGGAGTCAACGAACTGGGGGAAGATGGGAGTCGGGGCGGGGGGTGGTGTCTGTCCCAGCGTCAGTCTCTCCCACCAAGCCCTGATTCGGTCTAGCGGTTTGGCGATTCTGCCTCTCTGCTATTCCCTGGCAGTCCTGAACTCGTCCAAGAGCGTTTGACGCAGACATTGCAGTTTGGAGCCGCAAGGATCTCGTGATAACGGCAGGCAACACACTAGATTTGAGCCCGAGAACCCTCCCCTCACCGCGATGTGGGAATCCAGCCGGGAGCGGTCGCTCTGAAGCTGGTCGATAGCAGCGGCGTCGGACCTCACGACGCAACGCCGCGGAGAAGTAACCAAGACCTGCTTACCGCGGCACTTCCCTCTCTGAGAGCTTCCGGGCGACCTCGGCGCAAGCGCGAGCGACGTCTTCGCGGAGCCTCCGGCGGGATGTGACATCGAGCCGCCTCTCTCGATCCAAGGTGTCGCAGACGAACTCCGCGGTGAGCCTTGCCAGCGTGAACTCACGTTCCTCGCGTTCCACGTACTCTTGGTCGGTCGAGGCTTCAAGCATGAATGTGGTGACGACTTCGATGACGTCAGGACCGAACGCCGGCTCATCACGAGTAAGGTAGCGGAGGGCATGCAGGCCGGAAAGGCGGGCATGGCCGTTGTGGCGGCCCTCCTTGGCGAGCAGTTCGATTGCACTCTGGAATCTACCGTGATGGTGTTCTTGTTTCGCGATGTCCGCTTGACGTTCGGCGATCGAGCTACGCCAGAACGCGAAAATCCAGGCAATCAACCCGCCTCCAATCAGGGCGACGTTTCGAATAGCGTTGGTTGGCGTGTCCTTGAAGGAAAGGAAGCACCACCAATGCCATGTCGCCCAAGCACCAAAGCAGATGATCAACAGAGACAGAGCCGCCACCCGAAAGGCTCCGAGTTGGAAGAGCTCGATCAGCCACTGGCGCATGCGAGCAAGTTGTGTTGTGCCTTCTGCCATGGCACCCGAGTCTAGCGGATGAAGGACGGCCGCGTCGCGCCACCGGCTCCTGAGTCGCCCGAGCTGGTGCTGGTCGATGCCCATGAGACCACCCTCGGCGTGGTCGCGTTCCAGGGTGATAGCGTCTGACACGGCCTTCGCGCCATCACTATCTCCGCGAGCGGTCGCAGAGTGCCTGGGCGGCTGGCCGGCGACGGATGTGCGTAGCGGGAAAGCGACGTAGTGCTGAGTCAGTCTCGAGCCGGGGAGCGACAAGGGATGCTACCGGGATCCAGGATCTGTCTGGTGACTCCGTTGTGCCCGTGCTAACGTAACGGCCTGTCATTGCTGTCCTCTTGGACGGCGTTGGGAACGCCATTCCATGTACGGGCTGTTTCACGAAGTCGTGATGTTCGACGCGGCAGTGCGGGCCAGTAGGACGCAGGTCATGGTCGTTGGATTTCCGCGTACGGTTGCGAGTTTCGACGTCGGCGCGGCGAGCTACTACCCGACTGACTTCAAGCGGCGTTGCGACGAGGGCGCGTGATCCTGATGCGGAGGGTGGCCCGACCGGTTGCCATTGTCGGTGGGCCCGCCGCGTCTTCATACGGGGGTCGCTAAACTGACAGACCGTGGGGGCACTGCCGCATGCCGGCGTGCGGCTTCTGGGTGCCTGCCAGAGTCGCCGCCAGGCTCACGGCGCTGGCACTGTGCACACACGTCGGCGCGTCGGAATGTCGGATCGTCGATGAGCAAGACCCCTTCGAGGATGCGCGAGGGCGCCTCTCCGTCCTGCTTGGGAGCTCCTGTAACCGCGGCGTAGAACCGGGTTGTGTAGTCGTGTCCTGTGCCCATCCACAGGACGAGGCCAAGTACCACCCGATCCGCTCCATCACCTTCCATCCCATCAACCGTAGTCCGTCGATGTCTAGCTCCGGCGTTGATGCACTACGGCTGCGGTTCGACCGCGAGGCGTCGCGCCGTTACTTGGGTGCAGTTGCCGGAGAGTCGGTGGTGCTTTGGCCCAAACGCGGTGCGCTTAGCAGTTTCGAGTATGACTTGCGAGGGCTGCTCGACTCGATGATCGTTCGCGAGTCAATGCTGTTCGCCCGAATCCTCGCGGGTCTGGATGGCGTCGCCGACAGGAACGGTGCCGCGGCGCGCCTAGACTTGGCCGCATCGCGGGGATGCCTCCGGGACTTCAGACGCCGTTGCGACGCATGGCACGACAACGCGGGGGGAGAGAGCCGGTGACCATCCGGAGCACCGCGCAGGGTATGGCGGCGTTCGCAATCGTCGTTGCTGTTCCAGGCTGTGAGCAGTCACCGCCGCGCGATAATCTGCCGCCGCCGCAACCGGCAGCGGTGTCGAGACCGGAGCCGCTCTCTCACGTCAGTGATCGATCGTGAGGGCTTACCACTGACCTATGGCACCTTTGGAGCTTACGACGATCCGGGGACAAGCGACGTGCTCATGGCGCGCTTCCACCCTGCGCCGGGCAAGACCACCGTGAGCCTTGGAATGTGGGGGGAGGCTGACAATCTGCGGGCCGTGGACATCGAGTGCTACATCGATCCCATCCGTCGGCGCATCAGCCAGTTCGAGACGGGACTGTGCGGCGTGCTCATGGCTCTCGTGCTCAAGGTCACTGTCCCAGAGTGGGCAGAGCGCAACGACTGGCTACTCTCCACTGTCGCGGCCGGAGCCACGACCGAGGACGTGATTCACAAGGTGGGCGCCGCCCTTGGCGAGCGCGAGTTGCGTTACTTCGCGTCGAGCTATGCGCTCGGCTTGCAGGTTTCGGCCCGTCCGCGGCCTGTCCCCGGATCGGGAGAACCGGAGCCGTGACCCGGCCAAGCGACGCAAGCGGCCCGAGACCGATCGGACGGGCGCGGAGGGGTCAAGTCGACACGCTCGGGCGCCTGCCAGCCCCGCAGAGTTGCGACTTACTCTGCGTGGCAGCCGCTCCGGGCTTTCCGTCGCGCCATGCGGCCTTCGCAGGTGCGCAACAGGCGCAACCCGCCGGAGCGCGCGCCTGATCGACCCCGGGCATAGGGAATGGCGGATGGAAACTTAGATCAAGGCGATCGTCGAAAGCACCCCGACGGCTACGTAGCCTATCCGCTGGGCGTGAAGGGCGTAGTGGTCGGCCAGGGCGGTAGCTATCAGGCGGCACTCGACGACGTGCGCTCGGCAATCGCGTCTTATGTCGAGACGGTCGGCGCGGAGGCGCTGGTGGACCACGACTCGCCCGTCGTGGAGGCGTTCGTCGCCGAGGCGACGACGGCAGCGTCACCCCGTTGACAATGCCCAACCAACCTTAGCGAGCAGGAGTTGCAGCGAGGCCAGCGGATATGAGACTTGAAGGTACTGCATGACAGTCAGAGACCGCGAGAAAAGCCGGCTGGAACCGTTGAAGCCGGGACTATTCAGTCAGGGGGCACGCTTCCCCGGCATGTACCGAGAGGCGCGGCGGACGTTCTGCTTGCATAAGGACCACGCGGACGAGAATCTCCACACCGGAGTCCGGGAGGCGGCCCTTGGGTGCTTCAGCGACCGGGACATAGGCTGGCACGACGGGAAGCGCGGGATGCCCAGCAACCACCTGTGCTGCTCGCAGAGTTGTTGCTTGAACTGCTGGTTTCCGTTCGTCCGGGCTCCACAGGAACTGGCGGTCGTGTTTCGCGAACTCGGCTACGACGCGGTCGAGATGCTTCCCATCGAACTAGACGACCCCCTGCCCGACGGGGCTTCGCCGTTCGTTGTCTTCGAGTGGATCGGCCAACGCAACTACCTGGGGGAACTGAGCCGTGGCAACGTCGCCGCAGACGAAGCCCGAACGCGCGGCGCGGGATTCACAAGTCTGGACTTTTGCGTCCGGTTCCGCCGCGGTGACGGCAGCATCCAGATCGTCGCGGGTGAGTGGAAGTACACGGAGTACTACAGTAAGGAGGCGAGTCTGCGTTTCAGTGGGTCTGGAACGGATCGGCTGGACGACATCTATCGGCCGCACCTAGATCAGCTGGGTTGTCAGATCACTGGCCAAGTCACTCACGAAACCCTGTTCTTCGATCCGTTTGACCAGTTGATGCGCCAGCAGTTGCTGTGTTCCGCCATGGAGCAGCACGGCGAAATGGGGGCGGACGTCGTCTCTCTGCTCCATGTGGCGCCGCGGGCAAACAGGGAGCTGATGAACCGGATAACGTCCCGGACCTCAACGGTCTCGGGTCCGACCTCCACGACACCTGGACCGCGCTTGTCGTGGCGGATCGCTTCCAGGGAGTGGCCGTCGAGGATCTGCTGCCGCTGGTATGCGCAAATGCGCCGACGGTAGCCACCCGCGAGTACCTTCAAGCACGGTAAGGAGGCATGGAGTGACGCTCAGGCCGCGTCTTACCACGATCTCCCTTACCCACCCCGCTCAAACTCAAGCGCCATCCCCGGCTGCGCCCCCACCACCTCCCCATCCCCATACACCAGCCGCCCGTTCAGAAACGTGTGCGTAATGCGCGCCTCGAACGTCACCCCCGAGAACGGCGTCCACCCGCACTTGTAGAGCACGGGTTCGTCGTCCACCACGGTCCGCCCGTCCTGGTCCACCAGGACGAGGTCCGCCCAGTACCCCTCGCGCAGGAACCCCCGCTCACGCACCTCGAACCGCAACGCCGGCGCATGCGCCGTCTTCTGCACCACCGTCGTCACCGGAAACAGATCAAAGAGCATCAACAGCGCATGCTGCACCAACGGCAACCCCGAAGGCACCTCCAGGTAGGACCCCGCCTTCTCCTCCCGCGTATGCGGCGCGTGATCCGTAGCCACGATATCGATCCGATCCTCCGCCAGCGCAGCCCGTAGCGCATCCCGGTCCGCCGTCTGCTTGATCGCCGGATTGCACTTGATTTCAGCTCCCTGCCCCGCATACGCACTCGCATCGAAGTGCAGGTGATGCACGCAGACCTCCGCCGTGATCCGCTTCCCCTCCACCGGCCCCGCCTCGAACAGAGCCATCTCGCGCGCCGTCGTCAGATGCAACACATGCAGCCGGCTGCCATGCCGCTTCGCCAGTTCCACCGCCATGCTCGAGGACTTCCAGCACGCCTCTTCCGAGCGGATCTCGGGATGCACCTCGAACGGGATGTCGTCCCCGTAGCGTTCCCGCGCCCGCGCCTCGTTGGCGAGGATCGTCGGCGTGTCCTCGCAGTGGGTCGCGATGACCAGCGGCGTGGAAGCGAAGATGCCGTCCAGCGTCTCCGGATTGTCGACGAGCATGTTCCCGGTGGAGGCACCCATGAACACCTTGACGCCACAGGCCAGCGACGTGTCCACGGCCTTGATGGCCTCGAGGTTGTCGTTGGTGGCGCCGAAGTAGAACGCGTAGTTGGCGGCGGACTTCGCCGCGGCACGTCGGTGCTTGTCCTCGAGCGCCGCCGCCGTCACCGTCTGCGGCACGCAGTTCGGCATCTCCATGTAGCTCGTGATGCCGCCGGCGAGGGCCGCGCGGGACTCCGTCGCGATCTCCGCCTTGTGCTCGAACCCCGGCTCCCGGAAGTGCACCTGGTCGTCGATCATGCCGGGGATCAGCCACGCCCCCCGCGCATCGACCTCGCGGTCCCCGTCGATGACCCCGCCGATCCGGTCGATGCGTCCGTCACGAATGGCGAGATCTCCCTCGGTGACCGTTCCCTCGTTCACCATCCGGGCGTTCTTGATGACCGTCCTCACGAACTCCCCACCCAAGCGCTGCGACCCCACGAGTGTATCGGATCGACCGCCCCGAACCCGACCCCTCGACGCACCACGTACAATACCCGCACGGCACCGAGCGAAGACCCATGCGCGACCCCCGCGTCATCCAACTGCTCAAGCGCAGCCTCCCCGCAGCCAGCGTCATCACGGAGACCCGGGCACTGGGTCCCTTCGAGACGGACGGCCTGACGGCCATCCGCCAGAAACCCTGGGTCGTCGTCCTCCCCGAGACCGTCGAACAGGTACGCGCCGTCCTCAAGATCTGCCGTGAACACGACACCCCTGTCGTGACCCGCGGCGCCGGCACCGGTCTCTCCGGCGGCGCGCGGCCCCTCGCCGATGGCGTCCTGCTGACGCTGACCAAGATGAACCGCGTCCTCGAGGTCGACACCGACACCTGCACCGCGCGGGTCGAGCCCGGGGTCACGAATCTCTCGATCACCGAGGCGGTGGCGCACCACGGGCTCTACTACGCGCCGGATCCCTCGTCGCAACTCGCCTGCAGCATCGGCGGCAACGTCGCCGAGAACTCCGGCGGCGTGCACTGCCTCAAGTACGGCCTGACGGTGCACAACGTCCTCGGCATCACCGTGCAGACCATCGAGGGCGACGAACTCGTGCTCGGCGGCAAGACCCTCGACGCCCCGGGCTACGACCTGCTCGCCGCCATGATCGGCTCGGAGGGCATGCTGGGCGTCGTCACGGAAGTCGTGGTCAAGCTGCTCCCGGAGCCGTCGGTCAAGCGCGTGCTGCTGGCCGCCTTCGACGACATCCGCAAAGCCGGCGACGCCGTCGCGGCCATCATCCGGGGCGGCGTCATCCCGGCGGGCCTCGAGATGATGGACGCCCTCGCCATCGAGGCCGCGGAAGACTTCGCCCACGCCGGCTACCCGCGCAGCGCCGCGGCCATCCTCCTCTGCGAACTCGACGGCATCGAGGCGGAAGTGGAGGCGGACATCGCACGCGTGCGCGCGATCCTCGACGACGCGGGCGCCACGGAGACGCGCCTCGCAGCAAGCGAAGCCGAACGCGAGACGTTCTGGCGCGGGCGCAAGGCCGCGTTCCCCGCCGCCGGCCGGCTGGCCCCGGACTACTACTGCATGGACGGCACGATCCCGCGCCGCGAACTCGGCGCCGTGCTCGCGGAGATCGCAGCACTCTCGGAGCGCTACGGACTCCCCGTCGCCAACGTCTTCCACGCCGGCGACGGCAACCTGCACCCGCTCATCCTGTACGACTCGGCGAAACCCGGCCAAATGGAGAAGGCGGAAGCACTCGGCGGCGACATCCTCACCCTGTGCGTGTCCGTCGGCGGCACCGTCACCGGCGAACACGGCGTCGGCGTCGAGAAGCTCGACCAGATGTGCGTGCAGTTCGACAACGAAGAGCTCGACCAGTTCCACCGCCTGAAGGCCGCGTTCGACCCGGGCGGCCTGATGAACCCCGGCAAGGCCATCCCGACGCTTGTGCGCTGCTCGGAGATTGGCGGCATGCACATCCACGGCGGCGCCCTTCCCCATCCCGAGCTCGAGCGGTTCTGATGGCGCGCACCTATCACCGGACGCCCTGATGGGCGCGACCCGAGACGCCGCCCGCGGTACCGAAGAAACCCGGCCCGGACGCGACGACTCGGAACACCTGCGCGCCGCGGTCGCCGCCGCGCGCAAGCAGCAAACGCCCGTCACCATCCGCGGGAGCGGCAGCAAGGCGTTCCTCACGGAGGCCGCTGCGCAAGGCGGGGCGAGCCTCTCGACGCTCCGCCACACCGGCATCGTCGCTTACCGGCCCGACGAACTGGTGGTAACGGCGCGCGGCGGCACCGGTCTCGACGAAATCGAGCGTGCATTGCGTGCCCACGGACAGGCATTGCCCTTCGACCCGCCGCGTTTCGGGGGCGGCGGGACCGTGGGCGGCGCGGTAGCCACCGGACTCAGCGGACCCGGGAGACCTTGGCTCGGCTCCGCGCGCGACGCGGTGCTCGGCGTGCGCATCGTGAACGGCCTCGGCCAATCCCTCGCGTTCGGCGGACAGGTGCTGAAGAATGTCGCCGGTTACGACGTGTCACGCCTCATGACCGGCGCGTACGGCACGCTCGGGCTGCTCCTCGAGGCGAGCATGCGCGTCCAGCCGGCGCCCGAAGCCGTCGCCGTCCTGGCACAAACCTGCTCCGCAGACGAAGCCGCCACCGTCGTGCGCGGCATCCTCCGGAAACCCCTGCCCGTCACGGGAACGTGCCACGTGGACGGCGTGCTGCGCATCCGCCTCGCCGGCAGCACGGACGGCGTACGACACGCCCGCGACACCCTCGGCATGGATCTCGAGGCGAAGGACGACGCGTTCTTCGACGCGGTGCGGGATCATGCGCATGCGTTCTTCCAGCCACCGGACTCCGCGGGCACGCTCTGGCGGCTGTCGCTGCCCAGGGGCGCGGCGTTCGACCAATCAGACGCGCTCGTAGAATGGGCTGGCGCCCGGGTGTGGTGGCGCACCGACGCCGATCCGGACACGGTGCACGCCGCGGCACGTGATCACCAAGGATTCGCGACGCTTTTCGGGGACGGGGCACGCCGCACGCCGGACGCCGTCGCGAAGTACATGCGTCGTGTGAAAACGGCTTTCGATCCCGACGGCATCCTGAATCCGGGCGCGGTGGCCGATGCGGACTGACCTGGCTGCCGACTTCCTAGCGACGCCCGAAGGACCGCGGGCCGACGCCATCCTGCGTAGCTGCGTGCACTGCGGCATGTGCAACGCCACGTGCCCCACCTACCAGGTCCTCGGCGACGAACTCGACGGACCGCGCGGCCGCATCTACCTCATGAAGGAGATGTTCGAGGCCGGGACGCCCAACGCCACCGCCCGGACGCACCTCGATCGGTGCCTCACCTGCCGCGCCTGCGAGACGACCTGTCCTTCGGGGGTGCGCTACGGGGAACTGCTGGAGATCGGGCGGGGATTTGTGGAAGAGGGGCTCAGGCGACCGTGGGTGGAACGCATCGTGCGTCGCTGGCTGAAGGGGGTGATTGCGTCGCCCAAGTGGCTGCGGCGCTGGCTTCGGCTTGGGGCGAGGTTTCGGCGGTTTGCCCCGAAGCGGCTGCGGAGCATGATCCGGCGGCCGGATGCAGAGGAGCCGGCTGGCGGTACGGGAGAGATTCTCCTCCTGCAGGGTTGTGTCCAGCGGGTGATGACTCCGGAAACCAACCGGCATTTGGTCAGTTTGTTGACTAACCGGGGCCTGTCCGTCCGGACCGACGGCAACGAAGGCTGCTGCGGCGCGCTCGCCCTGCACCTAGGCGACGTGGAGGACGGGCGGACCGCCATGCGGCGCAATCTTGACGAGGTGGATTGGAGGAGCGCGGATCGCGTCGTGTCGACGGCGACGGGGTGCGGCGTCACGCTGAAGGACTACGGGCACTTGCTCGGGGACGATCCGTTTTACGGAAAGCCCGCGCAGGAGTTCGCGGGCAGGGTTTGCGACGTCGCGGAGCTGCTAGCGGACTTTACGCTCGAGAAACGGACCGACATCGACCGCGTGGCGTGGCACGCGCCGTGCACGCTGCAGCATGGACAGAAGATTGCGGGGCTCGTTGAGAGACTGCTGACAGATGCAGGGTACCAGCTGGTACCCGTGCGCGAGCCGCATCTGTGCTGCGGTTCCGCTGGGTCCTACTCGGTGCTGCAGCCAGCGATCTCGTCCGAATTGCGGGACCGGAAGGCAGCTGCGTTGACCGAGCATGGTCCGGACGCGGTCGCAACAGCGAACATCGGCTGCCAGATGCATCTCGCGGAAGCCGTGGACTCCCCACTATTACACTGGATCGAGCTGCTGCGGTGACCGGAAGCCCTGAGTCCCCCAACTGGACCGTAGAGCTTCTTTCTCCGGCTACAAGTGAGTAGCCATCTCGCGTTCGGTCAAGGGATGATTGATCGGATAATGATCCAGCGGTGTCAAGGTAATCTCTACATCGTGGCGTTTGTTGATGTGGTCCCTTGCTGCTTGGGCCGTCGTCTTGAACCCCTTTGCCAGCAAAATCCGCGTTTGAACTCAGTCATATCCAGATAAGCAAATAGCTGGTACACATCCAGGCCACTCGCGTCGTCCCGCTTGATTTCCCATACCTCTCCATCCGCAAGTACGTCAATCCTACCACCCAACCCTTCCACCGGGTACTCCGTCTTAACGTCTTCCCTTTTCGCCAAGTCGTTTGTCCTCAACCAGTTGGCAAGGCGATCCCGAAGCGCCGCTTCCGGTAACGCGTCCGGGAAGGTCTTCGACTTCACCAGGTCGTTATCCGAAAGGTACTTCGCGACTTTCGACTTACACTCGTCCCAATGCTCGTTCGCGATTATCGAGTTCTTAGTTATCGCCGTAGTAAACCCCGACTTGAGGACTATCTCTCCTCGAATAGCATTATACTGATTGTGTCGCGTACCAACGATTCCTAATTCGGGCAGTTGGTGGAACATTATCACCCGATCATTCAGGAGGATGTCGAGGCCTTGCTTCGACATGGATACGGCGTACGGATGGAACTTGGTTGGTTCATTTAGACCGAGATCCTCCCATTCGTAGTGCCCTTCCGGGGAGTACCCGAACACCAAATCCGCCTCCCAGCCGTCGCCTGAGAACGTCCTATGGTCGACTACTGGCGAGTTGAGGTGAGTGTTCGGATGATAGTAGATCGGTCTGACCTGAGTAACGGACCAGCTGTTCAGTTCCTTGGGGCTGCCGTCTTGATCAACCTCATCTATGTCCACCATGCGAATCACGATGCTCGCCTTGGGCGACTCAGTAGTAAGAAACCGCCGATAGCGTGCGCCGAGATAAGGCACGATGTCTCGGGAGAAGGAAATCGGATGCGTACGGACGATGGGCTTAAGCTCACGTATCGCGATCTCAGTGCCACGGTTCCAACTGGTCTCTACGAGCTTTGGATATATTTCTCCAAACTGAAAGTCTTGGACGACGCGGGCCCGCACCTCCCCTTCGGCCCGTGTGGCCAGGTAACGCAGGCTACCTAGGCCGGCAACGGCTTGCTTCATCCCGAGCCCGTGTTCGTTGAGAGAGCCGGTTGATTGGCGGGCAGCAGGCGAGATCGCTTCGCCTAGAGTCTCGGGCGAGATGCCGGAGGCGTCGTCTTGGATGGTTAGCCAGTTCTCGAGAGAGTCGGACTGGGACACGCCGAGAGTGAGGGTAATGTGCAAAAACTGGCCATCGATCCTGGCGGCTATTGAGTTGTCAATGAGCTCAGAGAGCAGGTCCTTGAAGTCGTAGGTGTTGTTTCCCAACTCGGTAAACAGGCGATTGGAGGCTTCGACGCGGATTGGGTCGGCTACGTCCTTTGCGGCAGACAGGTCCAACATGCGGGCTACTCGGGTTTGGCGATGGGTTGGGTACGGTAAGGCAAGAGTGGCATGCCGTTCAAGAGGGCAGGGGACGGTGAACGGGGGATGGCACGGGATTGCCCAGGGGTCGGCAAACGGCGGCCGCGCTAGCGTCGTGCGGCGGGAGGCTGCTCGGCACTCGTGCCCAACAAAGAGACTTTCGCTGAGTGGCGCGTTGGGATTCCCGAAGGGTTGGGGCTCGGCAGAATTGGGCGCGAAAGGAGCAACCCCCACTGACTGGGAGAGGTCCCCTTGGAGCGGTAAGGAAGCGCTACTGACCGACTCTACGGTACCGGGCGAGGTCTTGTGCGGTCACTTCGGAGGCGGGGACGAGACGATAGTGCCTTTCTTGGACGACCTTGATCTCGCCGTCTTCCATCGTGACCTCGAACATCGCGATCAAGTCGCCTTGGGCAAACTGAGTCAGGACGGGCCGACAGATCAAATCCGGCAACCTCTCGCGACACCAGAGCAGGTCCTGTTGCGATTGGACTACGGAGAGCTGGTCGCTGCCGCCTTTCGCCTGAACCGGTAGGACAAACTGCCTGCCAGCACTGTCGACGGCGACGTAGATCTCGTCCACTTCGATCTGGCCTATGGCCTCGACGGTGGTCCTCAGGTGATTCTGGAGGGAATAGGCAGACACGCCCAGAAATACGTCCAGCAAACGGTTGTAGCGGATTTTGGCCAGTAGAGCCTGTTCATCAGACATGGCATGCGCCGAGACGATCTCAGGTGTGGCATCGGGGATCTTGATCGTCATCAGTGCGTTATTGGGGACGATGCGATTGACGGTCACTAAACGGAACTGGTAAGACGACTGACCTGTACCGTGGTTCGTCCACTCCTTCCCAGCCGGCGCTTTGCTCGAAATCGACCCGGGTAGATCTGTCCGGTAGCGGAACGTGTAAAGAATGTCGCCAAGATTGCTCGGAACACGAACGTCGAGCGCACCCGCAGCATCCACTAAGTCCTCTCGAACGAAGTCCACGGCCACGTCACCTGGTCTGTAGCGGTCGAGGAACACTTTCTCGATGATCTTCTGATACCGGTTCATGCTGTCACTGCAGTCCGTTCACGCTCGATCTCCTGCTGCTTGCGTTTGGTCGCTCCGCTCTTGCGGTCCCGCTTTCCGATCGGCACGTCCACGCCCCAGTGGGCAGACGCTTCGGTCATGTCCATGTCCAGAAGCTGAGTGTCCCCGAGCGGGACCGAGTCGATGGGGAGTGTCGGTGTGACCCCGAGCGCTTCACGGACCGATATCCCGACGGCCTTCGCCAACGGAGGGGGCACAGAGTTGCCAATCTGCCGTGCTCCGTGCCACTTTGTCACATGGAAACGGAACCAGTCAGGGAAGCCGTGGAGCCGGGCCATCTCGCGGACGGTTACGCATCGATCATAACGGTAGTGGATGGGGCGGGGGCTGGTGAATGCGCCGCGGGCCGAGTCGGTCCCCGCGCGAAGCGTATTGGACACACCGTTCGCCGCCAGCTTGTAGAACCTGGAGATGGGTTCTACCGTATCCGGCGGCGTTTCTCGGAACCTTCGCCGCGAGATTGCCGTGTGCGCAGTACGTAGGCTGCCTGTGAGCAACGCGGGGTCCCATTCGCGGACGTAGCCGAAGTGCCAAGCATCGTTGTTGAGGCATCTCATCGCCCTTGCGTATGCGTTCAGCCCAACCGCTTGGAGCTCGACCCGCACGGAGTCGGATATGTGCAACTCGTCGAAGTCTTCGGCGTTCGGAACGTCCTCCAGAGCGTCGAGGCAAGTCGGCGTCACTGACATAATCTCGGGCAGCGGGTAGCGTGGAGTCGGAACACCTTTCGCCCCCAACAAGAAGAGTCGCCTCCGGTCCTGTGGAACGCCGTAGTCACGCGCGTTCAAGACCTGCCACGGGAGAGTCAGCGAGTACCCAGCCCGCTGGAACTCGGCCGCGACTTCGTCGAGGAACCTCCGGTGTTTACCGACCGTTAGCCCACGTACGTTCTCCAGCACAAAGACGGAAGGCTCCAACTCGACGACCAAGCGTAGGAAGTGCCTAACCAACTGGTTTCGCGGGTCGTCAAGGGCGCGTTTCCCAATCATCGAGAAGCCCTGACAGGGCGCGCCCCCGACGACAACGTCTACCGGTCCCGAGAGGACCCGGCGGATGTCGGCCCCGCGAATCTCGGTCGCATCGTGACAAATGGTCCGGCATCGAGCGAAGTTGAACGAATGCGTGGCGGCGTCGATCGGATCGAGTTCGACGGCCGCAACCACATCGAAGCCGGCCTGCTCAAACCCGAGGCTCAATCCACCGACACCTGCGAAAAGGTCAACGACAGTTGGTCGTGTCACGAGGAGTCTCCTTCGAGAAAGCGCGTCAAACGACTTGTCAGTGAATCAGTATCTGTCGTTTCACACTGCCAAACGATGCAGATCTGCCAACCGTCTGCCTCGAGATCGCGAACGTTCCGCGAATCCCTAGCTCTGTTCTGGCTAATCTTCTTCCTCCAGTAGTCAACACGGGTGGCCGGCAGGCGACCCTTCCGGCAGTTGTGGCCGTGCCAGAAGCAGCCGTGGACGAAAACGACTTTGCGCCGCGGTGCGAACACGAGATCGGGACGCCCGGGAAGGTCGCGCCGATGGAGTGCGTAGCGGTATCCGATACCGTGCAGGAGCCGCCTCACGACCATCTCAGGTCCCGTGTCTCGCTGACGGACCGCAGCCATCATCCTAGATCGGACTTCAGGCGTGCGATTGTCTGCCACCTGCCGCTACTGTATGTCTTTACAGGGTTGGGCGCAACGGCTCTCGACAGCGAAAGTGTGCGAGACACGATGCGCAGCGAGCAGCGCGCCGGGCCGTTCCCGTAGGATTGAAGCAGAGTGCTGCGTCCGGGTGCAAGCGCAAAGACGGAGCCTTCGGGCCCTTCGGCGCGAGTCGAGGCCGTGACACGCCCGGTGGCAAGACACTCTCGTCCGTTGGCGCTCAGCAGCTCTCCAGTTCGCTTGAGTGACACGGTTTTCTCTTGCTGCGTCGCCACTCGGAGGCAGCGCGGGCATTCACCTCGCCGGCCGCGCCGCCTACTTGACGGGCGTGCCCCAAACTCAGGACGCGGGCCTAGTGTCGTGTCTTTCGCTGGCGCAGTCGGCTTTCGACAAGGGTGCCGCCCCAGCTAGACTTGCACCCCGGCCATGGCCATGCACCCCATCCACCGCCGCTACTACGCCGAAGACCTCGTCCGCCAGCGCCGCGCCGGAGAGCGTCGCCGCCAGGTCTCATCCCAGCGACGGGGACGCGTGGACCCAAATCCCCACCAGATCGACGCGGTAATGTTCGCCCTGCGGCGGATTCCAGAGGGCGGCTGCATCCTCGCGGACGAAGTCGGACTCGGCAAGACGATCGAGGCAGGCTTGGTGATCGCCCAACTGCTCGCAGAGGGCGCAACACGGATCCTCATCGTGCTACCGCGCCCGCTCCTGGGTCAGTGGCAGGCCGAGCTTGTCGACTTGTTCGACATCGAGGCGCTCGAGGCGGCAGATCCGACGGTCGACACCGAAGGCAACGGCGTCTTTCTCGCGGGGCGCGAGTACGCCGGTGGTGAGACAGGAGCAGCGCGCCTCATGGCCGCACCCTGGGACCTCTGCCTGATCGACGAGGCGCACGAAGTCTTTGCCGGGATTCACCGGCGTTACGGCAGGGACGGCATCTACGACAAAGAGAGTCCGCAGGCGCTCATGGCCCACCGGGTCCGCCAGGTGATCGGCGCATCCCCCGTGCTGCTCCTGACGGCGACGCCGATCCAGAACTCCCTCCGCGAACTCTGGGGACTCGTCCAGTACGTGGACCCGAGCGGTACGCTGCTCGGGGACAAGCCCGTGTTCGAGGATGTCTTCTGTGCCGACGATGGCCGAGGCGTCGCCGCGCACCAATCCGAGGAGCTGCGACAGCGGCTCGCCGCCGTGGTGCAACGCACGCTCCGCCGGCAGGCCCAAGAGTTTCTGGACCGGCCCTTCGTAGGGAGGCGGGCGCAGCTCTTCGAGTACCGCATGAGTCCGGACGAACGCGCCCTCTACAACGACGTCACGGACTACCTCCTGTCGCCGACCCTGCATGCCTTTCGGGGCAACGCCCGCCAGTTGCTCCTGCTCGGATTTCACCGCCGCATGGCGTCGTCGATCCCGGCCCTGGCCGAGAGCCTGGACCGAGTCGCGTCCAGGCTGCGCAGCATGCTCGGGGCGGGCGATGCCGGCGAGGCGGCCGTAACCGAGTTCGTGCGGGACCTCGAGGAAGAGCACGATGTCGGCGAGGACGGAGCGGCGAAGCCTCCGGCTCCAGGTTCGCCGCCGCCGATCGAAGCCGAGGCCGTCCGGGCCGAACTCGCGCAGGTCGAGGACTTCGTCCGCCGCGCCCGTGCGCTGCCGCGGGACAGCAAGGCGGCGAGTCTCGTCCAGGCAGTACGCCTCGTCATGGACCGGCCGGCGGACCGGCGTAAGGTCGTGATCTTCACCGAGTCCCTAACGACCCAGGACTACCTGCGCGAACTCCTGCTCGAACAGACGGAACTCCGCGACGAGGACATCACGCTGTTCCGGGGCAACAACGACTCGCCCCGGGCGCGCGCAGCCCTCGACGCGTGGCGCGACGCCAACGGCCACGGCGCCCGGACGCCAAGCGCATCGGTGGCCGTACGTCTCGCACTTGTCGACGAGTTCCGTCAGCGCTCCACAGTCATGATCTCGTCGGAAGCGGGGGCCAAGGGCCTGAACCTGCAGTTCTGTGACACCGTCATCAACTACGACTTGCCGTGGAACCCGCAGCGGATCGAGCAGCGGATCGGCCGTTGCCACCGTTACGGGCAGAAACGCGACGTCACCGTCATCAACTTCCTCGCCCGCGACAACCAGGCGCAACGGCTCACGTTCGACATCCTCAGCACGAAGCTCGACCTCTTCGGCGATGTCCTCGACATGTCCGACGTTGTGCTCCAGACGCCACGGTCCGACGCCTCCCAGGAACTAGTCTCGGCGTTAGGACCGAACTTCGAAGGCGAACTGCGACGCATCTGGGAGAGGGCGCGCTCGGTCGGCGAGGTGGAAGAGGAACTGCGACGCCTCGGCGAGTCGATGGAAGGTCGCCGACAGGCACTCGAACGGGTCCGCGAACGCACCGTCGGCCTCATCGAAACCGGCCTCGACAACTCGGTACGCGACGTGTTCAGGCGCATCCGGACGGATCTGACGGAGGAACTCGCCACCTTCGACGCGGAACTCGAGCGCATGCTCAAGGCATATCTGGACGCGGCCGGGGTGCCTTGGAGCGCCGACGAGCGTGACCAACGGCGGCTTGTCCATATCGGTGCATCCGCGCGTTTGCCGAGGACGCTCGTTGGCGGCGTGTCGGTAGCCGTCGGCGGCGGCACGGGCAACGGCATCGACACCCTCCACCTCTCCCACCCGCTCATTGCCGCGGCCGTGGCCGAGGCGCGCGCCGCAGGAACCGACTTTCGGGTGCGTTTCGACCTCGGCCCCAACGCCCCGCCGGCGCTGCGCGAACGCAGGGGTCGCCGCGGGCGGCTGGCGCTGACTCGGATCGCGCACCATGGCTTCGAGCGGGAGGACCGGTTGCGAGTAACCGCGGTCTTCGAGGACGCCGAGGTGCTGCGCCCCGCGGAGGCCGCGCTCGACCTCATCCGCCAGCCGTGCGCGGACGTACCGCCGTTCGACCCGCCACTGCACGTGACCGAGGAGGACCTCGAGGAGGTCGTGAACGAGGAACTGTTCTTCGACCAGCACGAACTGGCGGGCGCGGACGAGTCGAACTTTCGTGACACGATGGACCAGCTCGACCGGTACCTCGCGGACCGGACGCTGGTGCTCCGGCGCACGCGGGAACGACAACAGCAACGACTCGTGGCGGCCGAGAATGCTCGCGACCGGGCGATGGGTGCCGAACAGCGGAGCCGGGCCGACAAGCAGGTGCGTGCCTCGGAGACCGAACTGGAGCGCATCGACCAGCAGATCGAAGCGTTGGAGGGGAGGAACGACGACACCTACGAACGCGCCCGCCAGCGGGCGCACAACCGGCGGTATGCCGCGCCTACGGTCGAACGCCTGCTGGTTGCCGCGTTCGAGATCGCGTGACGGACCCTGCACCCGCAAAGGAGGACGACGTGGCGCTGACGCTGCTACACACCGCCGATTGGCACCTCGGGCGCCGCTTCCCGGCCTTCGAGCGCGAGCAGGAACAGAAGCTGACCCGGGCACGGCTCGAGGCCGTCGGGCGGATCCTGGACCTGGCGGAGAGCCGGAACGTGGATGTAGTGCTCTGTGCGGGTGACCTCTTCGACGAGCCGTCGCCCGACGAGTCCTGGTGGGGCGGCGTGCTGCGCGAGTTCACGCGCCGCGACTGGACCCGGCCCGTGATCCTGCTACCGGGCAACCACGACCCGCTGACGCCGAACTCCCTATACGACGCCTCGCACCAATTCCGCGCCGGGTTGCCGGCCTACGTCCATGTCGTTGACCGCAAGGCCTGGGAACTGTCCGTGGGCGAGAACGCCGTGGTGATCGCCAACCCCTGCACCTCGCGGGCGGGCCAGACCGACCTCGCCGCCTCCCTGCCGGAGCGCGATGAGGGCGACGACCGCATTCGGATCGGGCTTGTGCACGGCCAGACCTTCGACATCGAGGGCCACCAGACGAACTTCCCCATCGCCAAGGGGACCGCGTCAGATCGTGGCCTCGACTATCTGGCTATTGGCGACACTCATGCGTTCCGGGAGGTCGAGCCAGACGCCGCGGCGCCTACCGTGTATCCAGGCGCGCCGGAAGCGACGAACTTCGGTGAGCGCGACACTGGCAGGGTCGCCCTCGTCTTCTTTCCCCGTGATCGACGCCGGCGTGCCATTGTCCGTCCTGAGCCCATAGGACGCTGGACCTGGCGAGAGGAGACTTGCACGTCCGTGCCAGCGTTGAGGACTCTCCTCACCGACCCGCAGCTTTGTCGCACGGTGTTGCGCCTCGTTCTCGACATGGAGGTGCCGATGGCAGAGTACGACGAGGCGGAGCGTCTACTGGGCGAATTGTCCGGTTCCATGGCGGCCAGTCCGCGCGTCGGCGTCTTGACGGTAAATCGTGAGCGCTTCCGGCTAGCGGCGGACGCGCCTATCGAGTTCGGAGCGAGTCTGCCCGAGGCGGTCCGCGCTACTGTCGAGCGACTCCGGGCGAGGGCGGAGACGGAACCCGAAGTGGCCGGACGCGCCCTCCATCACCTCTACCGGCTCGTGAGAGAAACGGAGGCGGCCTGAGCCATGTGGATCCGCCGCATCGAGGTCCGCCACTGCGCCGGGATCGCCGAAGCGGCGGTGGACCTGCAGCGCGGCTTCAACGTCCTACACGGCCCCAATGAACTCGGCAAGTCGACGCTGGTAGCAGCCTTGCGCGCCGCGTTCCTGCTGCCCGCCACGTCTTCGTTGGCCAGTTCCCTGCAGGACTGGAATGCCCAGGAGCCGCCCGAGGTGAGCGTCACATTCGAGGACGACGATGGCCGGGTGTGGCGGGTCCGCAAGATCTTCTCCGCCAGCGGTGGCAAGGCGTTCCTCGACACCTCGCGCGACGCGGAGCACTTCGACACCGATGCGCGGGGCCGCGAGGTCGACGGGAAACTGCAGGAGATCCTGCGGTGGGGTATCGAGGCGCCTGGCGGTCGAGGCCGTCGGGGCATGCCGTCGTCACTCATCACCACGGCGTTGCTGTCCGATCAAAGCGACGTCGAGGCGATCCTCGGTCAGAGCCTCGCCGACGATGCCGACGACTCCGGCCGGGATCGCCTGACCGAGGCCCTGCATGCACTCGCCGAGGATCCCCGATTCAAGCAGATCGTCGACGTAGTGCAGGCGAGAGTCGACGAGGCATTTACGCCCACCGGAAGGAAGAAAACGGGGAAGGCGTCGCCGTGGCGGGGCTTGGCCGATGACCGACGGCGGGCCGAAGAGTGGGAGCGGGACGTTCGCCGTCAGGGCGAGGAAACGGCGAACGTCAGGGAACGTATCGACAAGGTCAGCCGGCAGCTCCTGGACGCCCGCGTGGACCGCGACCGACTCCGGAACGCCATCGCGCGGCATCATGCCCGCGTCGCCGCAGAAACCGCCTTCGAGGCGGCCGAGGAGGAGTTCTTGGCGGCTGAGGCGATCATTAACCGACGCAATGCGAGCCAGAATGCGGTTGCCGAGGCGAAGGGAGAGATTGAGTCGCTGGAGGCGAAACGCGAGGAGTGCGCGGAGACACTGGCCGACACGGCCGCTCACGTGGAAGCGGCGCGAGCGAATCTGCAGGAACTCGAATCGGGCGATGCGGAGCAGCGGCGCCGGCTTCGCGAACGGGAACGCGAGAATGCCCGCCTGGAACTGCAGCGAAAGCTGGACGCACAGACGGCGCGCGTCGAGAAGGCGACGGAGACCCGCGACCTCGGGACGGCAGTCGAGGCAAGTGCGCAGGAAATCGAAAGGCTTGAGACGGAGCTGGCGAAGAAGCGCGATCTCCTCGAGAAGGCCGATGCCACCAACGCACGAGACGAAGAGAAAATCGAGGCCCTGCGACTCGAGCAGCTGGCGGTGCGGTACCGGGCGGCTACGGCCGCGACGGAAGCGCTACAGAAGGAACAGGCCGAACTGCGCGAGCAGGCACGGCAGGCGACGGAAGGGAAGGCCGAGGCTGCGACCTTGCGTGACGAGGCCGCCTCCCTCAATGCACCAGATGAAGCCGAACTGGCGCGCCTGCGCACTGCCGAAGAGGATTGGCGTGTCGCAACAGCAAAGCTCTCCGTCGGGCTCACCGCGGAACTGACACTGCTAGCTGCCATCGAGACGACGGTGGACGTCGACGGCAACGTCCGGACGCTGATGCCGGATGCAGGTACACCCACGGAGTTCGAGGCCGACCGGGAACTCGCTATCGAGCTGCCCGGTGTCGCGACGGTCCGAGTGCGCGGGGGCGGCCGAGACCTCAAGGAGGAGGCGACCGCCGCCGAAGCCCGCTGGGAGGCCGCTTCGAGTCCAGTGTTCGGCCGAACCGGCTCTAGCAGCCTGGACGAGCTCGTCGCCCTGCGCCAACGCGCCGAGGGGCTTAAGTCTCAGGCCGACGAGTTGGGTCGCCAAGCCGAAGCGGCCGGGCTTCGCGCGGAAGGACTCAACGCGGTCGAGCAGCGGCTGGCCACCGGGCGGGCGGAGCGCGATAGGTACGCCAGGGACATCGCGAAGTACCTGGAAGAGCGACAGACAGTCGAAGAGCTGATTGCGACCTTCGACGTTGCCCTTGATGAGGGCGCACTCGGCAACGAGATCGAGACCCTGCAAGAAGACCTCCAGAAGCGCCGGTCGCTGTCGGAGCGGATGGCGGTCGAGATCAAGGGCGATGCACGCGAACTGGAGGACAAGCGAGGCCGCCGGGAAGAGCAAGAAGCACAGTTTGCTGAACGGTCGGCGGCCTTGGAGGACTGGAAGGCTGTCCTGGAGGGTGCCGAGGAGGAGAAATGGCGTCTCGATCGCTCACTCGCCGCCGTTGAAGCGGAAATCCGGGAGCTGCGCACCGAAGCCGCAGACGAGGTTGGGGAGGCCCGCACCGCTCTCGAGAGCCTCACGGAGACGCAAACGCGGCAGCAAGTGGCGCTCGAAGAGGCTGATGAAGCGCTCACCGAGGCGCAGACGGAACTGGCTCGGCTCGAGGGCGAGGCTCCGATTCTCATCGAGAATGCGAGGGGTCTCGATCTGGATGCTCTGCGCACTGCGCATGACGAGGCACGGGTGACCCTTGAGGCGTTGCCGACATTGGGGGCGGAAGAACCGGACACCACCGCCATGCGCGAAGAGGCGGAACTGGCCGATCGCGGTATCCAGGAACTCGAGGCAGAGCTGCGCCGGGCCGAGGGCGCGCTTGAGCAGACAGGCGGTCAGCAGCTCGACGAGCAGCGCGAGCAGGCGAAGGATGCGGCGGACGCACTGGCACGGCGCGAGCAGGAACTCGAACTCGACTACCGGGCTTGGCAACTCCTCCAGGAGACCTTGAGCGAGGCCGAGCGCCAAGGGGCAGCGCATCTCGGCAGCGCCCTGGTGGAGCCAGTCAGCGAACGGATCGCTAGTCTTACCGCCGGCCGGTACGGAGAGCTGGCAATCGGGCCGAAGCTCGATGCGACGGGCATCGAACTGGGTGGGTCGAAGCGGGAGTTCGGTACGCTCTCGGTCGGAACCCGCGAGCAGATCGCGCTCCTGTTGCGACTGGCGATCGTCGAAGCCTTGGGGACGTTCGTGGTGCTCGACGACCAACTCGCGCAGACCGACGAGTTGCGCATGAGGCGGACGCGGCGGCTCCTGGAGCAGGTGGCGGAGGACTCACAGGTCATCGTTCTCACCTGTCATCCATCGAACTACAAGGCTGAGTCGCCTAACCACATTGTGGACTTGGGTAGGTTACTACGGCGTAGCGATCAGTCGCCGTCCGCGTCATCCAAGCTGACGTGACGACCAAGCCCCGAGCCACCCGAACCCGTTGACCATCCCATCAGCGGCGTTCTCGCAGATGGTCTCCACATGGTTGGACGAACATCCCGTGCTGCTCCATGCGATGGTCGACTTTGGCACCGAGGCCGATTCGTGCCGCGGCCACCGCGGCTCGAGTGGGAAACCGTGCAGCATGGCGCGGCCCCCGCGAGTCTGCACCAAGAGACCTCGCGTGGCCTCTAACGGACGGGGTTCGTCACAGTCGATCAGGTCCAGCGCAGGCGCACTCGACTCGTCGCCGGGCGCTCATTCGTGTATCTTCCGAGCTAGAGAGTTGAACCCCAAAACCGAACACCCGTCGGCGGTCGCTCCCAGGCAAGTCGTGGAGTTCCGAGTACGCGGCGAACCATACGTTTAGGCTCATCCTCTGCATCGCAAGCCTGATACGCCGACCTCGTCGCATCGGAGACTTCAACCCATGATGAAGGACATCATCTCGGCTATCCAGGGACGCCACATTCTCCTCATCGACTACTACGATCCTCGAGGCTCGCGCTACGTAGAGCCGCATGCCTGCGGAATCAGCACCGCGGGCAATGAGGTCGTCCGGGTCTTCCAGGTCAGCGGCCCAAGCAAATCGCACGAAGGCGAGGGATTTTGGAAGATGATGCGACTGGACCGCATCCATGGTTTGGAGGCTCTGGCTCAGACCTTCCCGCAGGCCCGGCCAGGATACCAGCGAGGAGACCAGGGAATGGAGCGTATCTACGAGCAGCTATAACTGGTGGGTTCCTCATCTTAGGCCCGGTTGCGTTCATAGACGTTGCGGTCGAGAGGCGCCTGTTCGCCGTCGACCTTGATGGCGCGCTAAAGCCGCACCTTGTTCGACAGTCGTAGTCGGGCGGAACTCCTCAACCGAGAAGAGCGACGAGTGCTGCACTTCCTGTTCGGCGCAGGCGTTCGCCTGCTGTGATAGCGCTTGTACCATTGCCCCTTCCCCTGATTGTGCATTGCGTGAGTGAAGCATCGCATGGCTAGCCGGGAAGTAGTGGGGCGTTTCGAGAGCAGAGGAGCCGGGAGAGATGCCATTAGAAGAAGGAATCGTCGAGTGGAGCCGGGCGCGGCCGCCATGGCAGCAGATGGTGCTATGCGCGGTTGCGGAGGGGCGGGCCTTGTCGGACGAAGCGCTGGGCGAGCTTGTCGACGCGGTCGTCGCGAAGAAGCAGCTTACGCCCGGTGGACTGAAACCGGGGCATCTTGTGACGTCGGCACCGGACGCACCGCCGGTGAGCTTGGCGTCGGTATCCGAACCGGCTCATGTGAACGCTCTATCGTCGACGGTACCGCTCACCTGTCCCGAGCGCGGCATCACGATCGTGTACGGCGACAACGGAAGCGGTAAGTCCGGGTACGCGAGGCTACTGAAGCGTATCGCTCGGTCTAGGCATAGCGAGATGGTGTTGACAGACGTTTTCCGGGACACGCCCGGGCTTGAACCGACGGCGAAGCTCGGAGTACGCATCGGGGAGGAAGTTGAAGAGGTCACATGGCCGGAGTCGAATCGATCGGAACTGCAGCGCATGCTGTTCTACGACAGTGCGTGCGGAGACACCTACCTCACAGACGAGGCGGACTTTCCCTACCGACCGTACGCCCTGTTCGTGATGGATGGGCTCATCAAGGCCTGCAGCAGGATACGAGTGCTCATTGACACCAAGCTGGACGAAAACGCGCACAACGCGCGGAGCATTCCTCAGGTGACAGAAGAAGCGAGCGAGACCGAGATTGGACGGTTCTTGAACGGGCTGCACTCCGGAAGCTCCATCGGTCAGCTAGACGCCTTGTTGGCCGGACTGGACGACCCCGGGATGTCCTTGGGCACCGTCCATGCCGAGGAGAGCGCCTTGAGGTCGTCCGACACGCTTCAGGCGCGGCGGAACCTGAGCAGAGCAGCTGACAGGCTTAACGCGGTGGGCGACCACATCGAGTTGGTCGACTCGGTACTGGGGACAAAGGCTATCGAAGAGCTAGATGAGGCTACAGACGTAGTCAGGCAGATGGATCTGGCGGCTGACCAGCATGCCCAGTCGCTTCGAGCGGAACCCCTGCCGGGGGTAGGCGGAGATTCGTGGAGGGTGATGTGGGACTCTGCTAAGCGGTTCTCGGAAGAGCGTGCTTACCCCGACCAACAGTTCCCTGTCTCGCGCGGCGACAGCCGGTGCGTGTTGTGCCTGCAGGAGCTCGGGGAATCTGGCAACAGCACACTGACCCGACTGGACCAGTTCGTCAAGGACGACATTCAGGTTCGGCGAGAAGAGGCTCGGCGCAAGCAAACCACGTTGCTAGAGAAGCTGACCTCACTTGACGTGCTTGGAGGAGTTATCGAGACCCATCTGCAAGATCTAGGGAAGCTCCGAACAAGTCCCGTTTCGTGGCATAAGACAAAGAGCTCCCCGCCGGTTAGTGCCTGATGGCATAAGTGGAGAAGTTATAACAACGCCCGTGGATGAAAGGGGCCGAAAACATGCTTGTCGGATCCCGTCGCGCGCGCGACGGGCGCAGTGGCGCCGCGTCAGGCGGTGGCGTACCTGCCGGCGATCAACAAGTTCGTGAAGCCCAGCAGCAATGCGATCCGCTGCGTGTTCTTCGCCAGGCCCCGGTAGCGAACCTTGTCGTACCCGAAGTGACGCTTCACGTACAGGAACGGATGCTCCACCTTCGCCCGCACCGACGCCTTGCGCTTCTCCGCCGCCTCCGCCGGACCCGACTTGTCCAACAGCCGGCGCTTGCCGGGCTTCATCGCGGTCTTCCACACCACGTCCCGGTCCTCGTTCTCCGGCCGCTTGCCGACACCCTGGTAGCCGGCGTCACCCCACACCTCGGCCTCGTCGCCGCGCAGCACCGCGTGCGCCGTCTCGACGTCCGTGACGTTCGCGGGCGTCGTCGCCAGACTGTGCGCCAGTCCCGACTCGGCATCGACGCCGACGTGCGCCTTCATGCCGAAGTACCACTGGTTCCCCTTCTTCGTCTGGTGCATCTCCCCGTCCCGCTCGCCGTCCTTGTTCTTCGTCGAACTCGGCGCGTCGACGATGCTCGCGTCCACGATCGTCCCCCGGCTCAGCCGATGACCCCGCGCCGCCAGGTGCGCGTTGATCTCCGCGAACAACCCCTCGCCCAGACGGTGCCGCTCCAGCAGGTGGCGGAAGTTCAGGATGGTCGTCTCGTCCGGCAACGCCCCGAGCAGCCGCAGGCCCACGAAGCGCCGCACCGACTCCGACTCGTAGAGCAAGTCCTCCATACCCGGATCGCTCAGGTTGTAGAACAACTGCACGCAGTGAACGCGAAGCATGACCCGCAACGGGTACGGCCGACGGCCCCGCCCCGCCTTCGGATAGAACGGCTCGACGCGCGCCTCCAAACGCTCCCACGGAATCAACCCGTCCATCTTCGAAAGAAACTTCTCCCGGCGCGTCTTGCGCTTCTTCACGTCGTGCTCCCGCTCCGCAAAACTCGCCTGATGCATCACGCCTCCCGAAACACCGCCCATGACAATCATTATCCCACACGCACCGAGTTATTCAGAGCTTCCCTAGAAGAGACGCACCCGGGTGACTTAGCCTTGGTAAAGACCTTGCTGGGGCGGTACGACGTCATACAGAAGGCGGCCAACGCGACGACGCGTTCGGATAGGGCGGACGTGATCGAAGCTCCGGGAGTCGGGGACGTGGTCGAAAGACTCCGTCAGGCAGCAGCTAAGTCGCTCGGGCTCGCGCGCGACTTGGACGACCCGGAGCAGATTGCACAGAGCTTGCGAAGAGTTACGAAGAAGCGGCTCGAGATTGAGCTGTTGATCGAAGTGCGGGGTGCGCGCCACGAAATTCTTGCCGAGATTGCGCGACTGGGTGAGAGGAAGCACCTTGAGCAACTGAAGCAAGCGGCGAACACGGGCCCGATCACGAGGAAGATACAAGACCTCTCCGAGGAAACGATCACGGAGATGGTCAGGGATCGTTTTACGCGGGAAACAGACCGGCTTGGCCTGGATCGGGTGACGATCGCCAAGACGAGGGCGGACAAGGGCACCTTGCTCCACCTGCCTAAGCTTGTGGGTGCAAGACAGACCACCGAGCTCTCCCGTGTCTTTAGCCTGAACTTCCAGAGTCGAACCGAGCCAAGGTATTGATTTTCGGGGGCATCGCCGGGATCTAACGGTTCGCCACTGGGTACGCGCTATTGTAGCCGAAGGCCGAGCAGCCGGAAGGCTTCGCGCTGCGGTTCGGTGGGTCGGGCGAGGAGTTCGAACGGTTCGGCGCCGGGCAGGCGCGGCGTGACGGTGTTTTTCGTGACGGTGGCGAGGTCGCCGAGCAGGGAGCGGAAGCTCTGCACGGGCCGCCCGTCGTCGGTGCGCTTGCGACGGGCCTTGCGTTGGGCGGAGTCGGAGACTTGGGCGGGGGCGACCACGGAGGCGCGGTCGGCCGCGGCGCCGGCCGGGTCCTCGTCGTCGAACAGCAGCGGCGCCAGCCGCTCGCGCATGTGCCACTCCACGTAGTAGGCGAGCATGCACAGCAGCACGTGGGCGCGCACCCGGTCGGCCGTGCGGTGGAACACCGGGCGCACCTTCAGATCGACGGTCTTGAGGCTGCGGAAGGCGCGCTCCACGGTGCTCAGGCGCTTGTAGGCGCGCACGGCGCCCGCGGCGTCGAGGCGTTCCTCCGGCAGGCTGGTGCGGATGACGTACAGCCCGTCCAGGGCCGCCTCGGCGGCGATGGAGGCGGCGTTTCTGCGGTGGCCGAAGCAGCCGTCGTCGTCGATGTCCCAGTCGAAGTGCTTGGCCATCCTGTACTTGCCGATGACCTTGCCGACCCGCGCGCCGATCCGCTCCGCGCCCGTCAGGCGCTTGCGCTTCCGCCGCGTCGCCGCCGCGATGGGTTCGAGCAGCTTCTCGGTGGCCGCGAGCAGTTCCCCGCGCTTGCGCGCGCGCTCCGCGGCGAGCAGCGGATTGCGGCACACCACGAGGCGCTCGCCGGGATGCGCGTCGGCGCGGATCTCGATCAGGTCCCGCTCGTCGAACAGCGACGGCTGGATCGCGCCGGCCTCGACCAGCTTGCGGATCGCCGGCCCCCGCAGGGCGCTGATCCAGTCCAGCCCCGCCGGCTTGACGTCCTCCCGGATGCGCGCCTCGGTGAGCATGCCGCGGTCGCCCACCAGCACCACCCTGGACAGCCCGAAGCGTTCGCGCAGCTTGTCGATCTGCGCGCCCACGGTGGCCGGGTCGGCGGTGTTGCCGGGGAACACCTCCACCGCCACCGGCCGGCCGTCGGCGTCGCACAGCAGCCCGAACTCGATCTGCAGCTTGCCCTTCTTGCCGTCGCGCGAGTGGCCGCGCTTCGCCAGCGGGCACTAGCGCCCCTCCAGGTACACCGAGGTCAGGTCGTACAGCACCAGCGCGCCGTCCGCGAGATGGCGCCTGGCCAGGGTCCGCTCGATGCGGTCCTGGCGCGCGAGCAGCCAGTCCATGGCGGCGTACAGGTCGTCCTCGGTGAGCGCGCCCAGTCCCAGCGTGTCGGCCAGGGTGTGGCGCGCGGTGGCCGCGGCGAGGCCGGCGGCGGTGGCCAGCTTCGACCCCGGCTCCAGCACGCGGGCGACGACCATGGCCACCACGCGGTCGCGCTCGGGCGAGCGTTGCGCGGCCACGACCCGGTCCAGGCGCAGTTGCCGGAGCGTGCCGAGCACGGCGGCGACATGGCCGTGCGGCAGCGCGCGGACGATGTCGAAGGCGTCGCCGAGGCGCGTCACCGCGGTGCCGCCCCCGAGCAGGACGCGCAGGCCCTCCACCAGGGCGGGGGGCCACTTGGAGAGGTTGGCCAGGGTGCGTTTCCTGACCTTGCCGTCGCGTCGGAAGGACTCGCGCAGCAGGACGGCGGGCGGGGAGTTGCGGTTGGGGACCGATGTACATGGCTACGCATCGTGAATCATCTTCCCAATAAAGTCAACATCAAATACTTCCCTGTTCCATCCTTTACATGGCTACGATTGTCGTGCCAGCGACCATCCGAAATCCCATCGGAATCAACCGCTTGACCAGCGAATCAACGTGGAATCAGGGGGGAAGTTCCGTTTAGCGAGGGTGAACGAACGGCACTTGGACTAGCGGCTTGCTTCACCGAAGCCGCCCTCGACGATTCCGGTTCAGCGCTGATTCTGGACGACCCCGTGACCTCGCTCGATCATATTCGTCGCGAGCGAGTGGCCGAACGTCTCGTGGATTTCGCCCAGACGCGACAAGTCGTGGTCTTCACGCACGACATCGCCTTCGTTGCGGAGCTGAAAGGCGCCGCATTCAGGCAGGAGGTAGATGTCGCAGAGCGTTGGGTGGCGAGGAGCCGGGGCGGTGAGAAGCTTCCCGGCTTCTGTGCCGACGTGCACCCATGGAAGGCTAAACTGAACTTCCAGAGTCGAACCGAGCCAAGGTATTGATTTTCGGGGGCATCGCCGGGATCTAACGGTTCGCCACTGGGTACGCGCTATTGTAGCCGAAGGCCGAGCAGCCGGAAGGCTTCGCGCTGCGGTTCGGTGGGTCGGGCGAGGAGTTCGAACGGTTCGGCGCCGGGCAGGCGCGGCATCACGGTGTTTGTCGTGACGGTGGCGAGGTCGCCGAGCAGCGAGCGGAAGCTCTGCACGGGCCGCCCGTCGTCGGCGCGCTTGCGACGGGCCTTGCGCCGGGCGGACTCGGAGACCCGGGCGGGGGCGACCACGGAGGCGCGGTCGGCCGCGGCGCCGGCCGGGTCCTCGTCGTCGAACAGCAGCGGCGCCAGCCGCTCGCGCATGTGCCACTCCACGTAGTAGGCGAGCATGCACAGCAGCACGTGGGCGCGCACCCGGTCGGCCGTGCGGTGGAACACCGGGCGCACCTTCAGATCGACGGTCTTGAGACTGCGGAAGGCGCGCTCCACGGTGCTCAGGCGCTTGTAGGCGCGCACGGCGCCCGCGGCGTCGAGGCGTTCCTCCGGCAGGCTGGTGCGGATGACGTACAGCCCGTCCAGGGCCGCCTCGGCGGCGATGGAGGCGGCGTTTCTGCGGTGGCCGAAGCAGCCGTCGTCGTCGATGTCCCAGTCGAAGTGCTTGGCCATCCTGTACTTGCCGATGACCTTGCCGACCCGCGCGCCGATCCGCTCCGCGCCCGTCAGGCGCTTGCGCTTCCGCCGCGTCGCCGCCGCGATGGGTTCGAGCAGCTTCTCGGTGGCCGCGAGCAGTTCCCCGCGCTTGCGCGCGCGCTCCGCGGCGAGCAGCGGATTGCGGCACACCACGAGGCGCTCGCCGGGATGCGCGTCGGCGCGGATCTCGATCAGGTCCCGCTCGTCGAACAGCGACGGCTGGATCGCGCCGGCCTCGACCAGCTTGCGGATCGCCGGCCCCCGCAGGGCGCTGATCCAGTCCAGCCCCGCCGGCTTGACGTCCTCCCGGATGCGCGCCTCGGTGAGCATGCCGCGGTCGCCCACCAGCACCACCCTGGACAGCCCGAAGCGTTCGCGCAGCTTGTCGATCTGCGCGCCCACGGTGGCCGGGTCGGCGGTGTTGCCGGGGAACACCTCCACCGCCACCGGCCGGCCGTCGGCGTCGCACAGCAGCCCGAACTCGATCTGCAGCTTGCCCTTCTTGCCGTCGCGCGAGTGGCCGCGCTTCGCCAGCGGGCACTGGCGCCCCTCCAGGTACACCGAGGTCAGGTCGTACAGCACCAGCGCGCCGTCCGCGAGATGGCGCCTGGCCAGGGTCCGCTCGATGCGGTCCTGGCGCGCGAGCAGCCAGTCCATGGCCGCGTACAGGTCGTCCTCGGTGAGCGCGCCCAGTCCCAGCGTGTCGGCCAGGGTGTGGCGCGCGGTGGCCGCGGCGAGGCCGGCGGCGGTGGCCAGCTTCGACCCCGGCTCCAGCACGCGGGCGACGACCATGGCCACCACGCGGTCGCGCTCGGGCGAGCGTTGCGCGGCCACGACCCGGTCCAGGCGCAGTTGCCGGAGCGTGCCGAGCACGGCGGCGACATGGCCGTGCGGCAGCGCGCGGACGATGTCGAAGGCGTCGCCGAGGCGCGTCACCGCGGTGCCGCCCCCGAGCAGGACGCGCAGGCCCTCCACCAGGGCGGGGGGCCACTTGGAGAGGTTGGCCAGGGTGCGTTTCCTGACCTTGCCGTCGCGTCGGAAGGACTCGCGCAGCAGGACGGCGGGCGGGGAGTTGCGGTTGGGGACCGATTCGATGTACATGGCTACGCATCGTGAATCATCTTCCCAATAAAGTCAACATCAAATACTTCCCTGTTCCATCCTTTACATGGCTACGATTGTCGTGCCAGCGACCATCCGAAATCCCATCGGAATCAACCGCTTGACCAGCGAATCAACGTGGAATCAGGGGGGAAGTTCCGGCTAAAGATGTGGGCGCGCGTCTGGGCGAGCTCAGGGAGGATCTGGCTAAGATTCGACAGAGATCACCGGATTTCGACGACCAGCAATACGAGGACGCCGTGGCCGCGTGGGCGGGAAAGCTCTCAGAGACGTGGGAGAGAGTCTTCAGCCAAGAGATCGTCGGGCCGATCCTCGCGGACGGAGGGCTGGAGGTGCGTCCGATGATGGTCAAGGTCCTGGCTGCATTCACGACCGAGGACTACATACAATTCAACGACAGCTACGCTCGCGTGTCACGGTGGGCGAAACGGCACGACAAGAGCGCGCATCTGAACTACGTCGCGCCCGAGTTAGGCGATCTCGAAGAAGAACTAGATCTGGTCGACCAATGGTTCAAGAGAGTGCGGCGCTACAAGTCGTAGGCGATCACGACCTTGGGCCTTGCCAAGTGGTCTGCCCGGTTCTCTCCTGAAGCGCTGTCCAACCAAGTAGCCTCATTAAAGGCCAATTTGCTGTGTACTTCGGCCAGTCATAGGCCATGACGCACCAGCCAAGCCTAGTGGATACACTAGACGCTGCTCGATCAGCTCGCCAAGTGTTCGGCGAGCACAGTGTTCCTGAGCTCTTCGATCAAACCGCCATTTGCCGGTTCGTTCACAAGATTACGCAACTCCCCAGGATCATCCGTCAGATCGAACAGTTCACAGGGCGTGTCGGACTCGACGTCAACCGTCAGCCGATAACGTTCGCCGCGCAAAGCCGCAAACGAGCGAATCCGAGAAAACACATGCTCGCGCCCGGATGGGCCTAGGCCGGACACGCGCGGCAAGAGCGACCGCCCGCGGCACGTCGGTAGCGAAGCACCACCGATGTCCGCCATCGTCGCAGTGACATCCGTCAGTTCCGTAAGCCCGTCATCCGCTCGGCCCGCGATACCCCCGGGTGGCCGAATGATCAACGGCACCTTCGCCGACCCCCGGTAGAAGTTCTGCTTGGCCCACAGGTGGTGCTCACCGAGCATCTCGCCGTGGTCGCAGGAGTAGATGATCCAAGTGTTTTCAATCTCGCCCCTCTCTTCAAGAACCCTGATCACGTCACCGATCCGCTGATCGATGAGCGAGACCATGCCGAGGTAGTGGCGAATGCCCTCCCTGATGGACACGTCGTCCATCTCCTGAACTTGCGAATGACCCTTGAGGTAGTCGAGGTGCTCGCCCCAAACCGCGTTCGGGGCCTCGATCACGGTCTGGTCCGGCAACTCGATGTCGGCATCCCGGTAGTACTCTGCCCAGACAGGATCGTCGATCAGGGGCACATGCGGCTGCACGAAGCCCAACATCAGTAGAAACGGCTTGTCGCTCGTCCGGGCGCCAAGCCAGTCGATGGCTCGATCTGCCAGGAAGTAGGAGAGGTCGAGTTCCTGCGGCAACACGGACGTCTGCGCGCGCCAGTGATCGGGCGTCAGGCGAAACACGCTCTTGATCATCTCCCGGTACGGCTCGAACACACCGTGGCTCGCCAGGTGATCGGTGTAAGGGGTTCTGACGTTCCTGTTGACATGGACGTAACGGTCGTACTCTTCGAGCACGTGGTCCCAGCCGAAGTCCTGCACGAAAGGCGCGAACCCACGCATGTCGAAGGAACCACCGCTCTCCTCGACCTGTTCGGCAGTCGGCATGCCATGGTAGTGGGTCTTGCCGATCGTGGCTGTCTCGTAGCCCTTCTCCTGTAGTGCTTGCATCACCGTCGGCTGGCCCGGATCCAGTGGCCCCGTATTGCTGAACATGTTGAATTGATGCGTGTATTGCCCGGTGATGACGGACGCCCTGGATGGCTGGCATATCGGGCTCTGGCACCAGGTTTCGGTGAACCGTACGCCCTCGGCGGCAAGCCGATCGAGATGGGGCGTCTCGACCACCGGGTGGCCGGCGCACCCGAGCACGTCGTGGCGGTGCTGGTCGCTGAAGATGAACAGGATGTTGGGATCGCCGTTGGTCATGGGTTCGCTCCGTTCGCGACGTCAGAACGCACCGCCGAGGATAGAAGATGTTGGTGAGGTATCGCCAGCAGTCCACAGAGCGCGGCTCGTCCAAGCGCTCGGTGCGGTCGGGCTCAGGCCGTTGATCGAGGCAGGCCAGACTCATGTCCCCTGTCCCGTCGGCGGTTCGGTCGAAGAGCACAACGCCATCAGAGGCCGTTTCTCGTGCTCGACAGTCCCATCGAGAACAAGGGCGCGTCCGGCTGGCGCAAGTCCTGCGGGTGTTACGCTGCAAGCTCGTTGCAGCGCCCCGATGAGGAATGAACCGCCCATCCGCCCCGGCCGAAGAAGCCACCATCGCCGCCTTCGAGCGTGACGGCGCCGTTCCCGTCCGCGGGCGCTTCGATGCCTGGGTGGACAGCCTGCGCCGGGGCGTCGAGCGCAACATCGCGCACCCCGGACCGGACGTGCGGGACTACCGGGACGAGGGTGGCGGCCGCTTCTTCGGCGATTACTGCAACTGGTCGCGGATTCCCGAGTACCGGGAGTTCCTGTTCGAGTCGCAGGCGGCGGATGTCGCGCGCGCCCTGATGCGCTCGGAAACCGCGCGGCTGTTCCACGAGCACGTGCTGGTCAAGGAAACGGGAACCGGAATTCCCACGCCCTGGCACCAGGACCTGCCCTACTACTGCGTCGACACCGAACTGAGTTGCAGCCTCTGGCTGGTGCTCGACCCGGTGCCGCTCGAAACCTGCGCGCAGTTCGTGGCCGGGTCCCATCGCTGGGGGAAGCTGTACCGGCCGGAACGATTCAACCGCACCCCGCTGAACGCCGGCGACCCCCTTGATGCCCCATCCGACATCGACGCGCACCGCGACGACTACGACATTCTGCGCTGGGCGCTGGAACCCGGAGATGTGGTCGCCTTCACCTTCCGCACCTTGCACGGGGCGCCGCCGAACCGCTCGCCGCACCGCGCCGGCGCGCCTTCTCCAGCCGCTGGGTCGGGGACGGGGCGACCTTTGCCGTGCGCGAAGGCGTCACCTCGCCGCCCTTCCGCGAAGTGAGACTGGCGCACGGCGCGCCGCTGGACGGACCGGAGTTCCCGCTGGTTCGCGGCTGATCGTCAGGTCCCATCAAGCCCTCCGCTTCCTAGCTTCTCGGTAAGCGGAGACCGGGGGTGTTCCTGCGCAACGGACGCCGCGGGTCGATCCCAACAGGCACCCTGACAATCGAGGCCCCGCCCGAACTTCCATAGTTCCTCCCTTTTCCCTCCCACAAACGCCGCTAGTGTGAGGAGTTCATCGCAAGGGAATGCACCCCCCAATGAAACTCTCGAGATTCGTCGTCTCAGCAGTAGGCGAATTCTCCTGGCGTCCCCCTACATGGCTGCAACGCGCGAGTCCCCGGCGGGCGGGATACGGCGGCGCGGCGCTGGTCACAACCGCCGCGCTGGCCGTGGGCGCCTATCTCTACTACGAGAGCCTGCCAAAGCCCCTTCAGGTCCAGGCGGAGATGGACGCGCCGGAACTCTCCCGCATCGAACGGGGCGAACTGGTCGTCGCACCCCTCCATCTGGACTTCGCCTACCCGCCCGCTCAGGACGAGACTCCGGCGACACTGTCCGCCGCGCGCCTGAATCTCGTCGGCACCGTCATCGAGGAAGGCGTCGAACTAGACCCACCGCTCCCCGGCGAGTGGATCTTCGTGACGGAGAATCGACTAACGTTCGAGCCGGAAGAGGACTGGCCCGCAGACCGCGACTACCGCGTCCGGCTCTCCCCCGACCTGTTCGCGCCGGACATTGAACTGGCCAGCCACGTCGTCGAGTTCCAGACGCCCCCCTTCGTCGCCGAGCTCCTCGAAGCAAGCTTCTACCAGCACCCGGAGATCGTCGCGGAACGCCGCGTGACGGCCAGCTTCGGTTTCTCGCACGCGGTCGCGCGAGGCGACTTCGAGGAACGCCTGGCCCTCGCCATGCGTGAAGGACTCGAAGAGGCGCCCGCGTCCGAGGCGCGTGAACTCGGCTTCAGCGTCGAGTACGGGCCCCACGACCGCACCGGCCATGTGCACTCCGACATCGTCGCGGTTCCGGAGCACGAGAACTTCGTGACGATCACGGTGGACGAGGATCTCGAGCCCGCGGACGGTGACGGGACGTTCGAGGAGCCCCTGTTCGCACAGGTGCGCGTGCCCGACCGCGAGAGCTACTTCCGCGTAGAGCAGATCACCGCGTCGACCGTCCGAGACACGGAGGGGGATCCCATCCAGACCGCGATGGTGTCCTTCACCGACCAGGTGAACACCGAGGCGTTCGGCGGCGCCGTGCGGGCATGGCTGCTGCCAACGGACCGTCGTGTCGGCGAGAGGACCTACTCCCACTACCGCTGGCGTTCGCCCGGCGAGGCCACGCAGGACGTGCGCGCGCAGTCCGAGCCGCTGCCGTTGACGGTCAATCCCACCGAGCGGGATGCCGCCATGCTGCAAAGCGTCACGTTCGATGCGCCGCCCGGCCGCTTCGTCTACCTGCGCGTCGCACCCGGCCTAACGTCGGCGGGGGACTTCGTACTCGCTTCGGGCCACGACGCGGTCGTACGCGCCACGGGTTACCCCACGGAGGCCGCCATCGCGCAGGACGGGGCCCTCCTGCCGCTGACCGGCAACCGCCTCCTCACGTTCTCGGGGCGCGGGGTTTCGGCCGTCCGGGTGGATGTCCAGCAGCTCCTGCCGGACACCCTCAACCACCTGGCGAGCCAGACGTACGGCGACATCCGGGATCCCCGGTTCATCGGGTGGGCGTTCGACGCGGACAACCTGTCGGCGCTGACCACCCGTATCGTCGAGCTGAACGCCGCCCATCCGCGCGACCAGGTCTTCGCGACGCTGGACCTCGATCCGTTCCTCGACGCGGGCGGCGTGTTCTTCGTGCAGGTCCAGGGTTGGGACCCGCAACGCGAGCGCGTGATCGGCAGGGCGGACCGGCGCATGGCGCTAGTCACGGATCTCGGCCTGCTGGTCAAGACCAACGCCGACGCGAGCCAGCACGTCTTCGTGCACTCGATCGCGAGCGGGGAGCCGGTGTCCGGCGCCGAGGTGCAGCTCCTCGGCAAGAACGGACTCCCCGTCCTGACGGCCACCACCGATGCCGAAGGGCATGCTACGCTCGCTTCCGCCAAGGACTTCGAGCGGGACCGGACGCCGACGGTGTTCGTGGTGCGCCACGGGGCCGACGTCACGTTCATGCCCTATCGGCGCGACGACCGCCGCCTGACCTGGTCCGGGTTCAACATCGGCGGGGAACACACAACGGAGGATGACGCCGAGCGTTTGCGGGCCGCGCTCTACACGGACCGCGGGCTGTATCGGCCGGGCGAGACGGCACGCCTGTTCGGCATCGTGCGCGAAGGCGACTTCGAGTCCGCGCCGGGCGCGCCGATCGAGATGCGGATCACCGACGCCCGCGGCAACACGGCGCTCGAGACCCGCGTCGCCCTCCCGGACGACGGGCTGCTCACCTGGGACTTCGAAACCCGTCTGGAATCGCCGACCGGCACCTACCGCGCCAGCGTCTACCTCGTGCACGAAGACGGAGGTCGCCAGAGCCTGGGCGACACGTCGTTCCGCGTCGAGGAGTACCAGCCGGACCGGCTGCGCATCCGGGCGGCGATCGTCGAGCAGGTCGCGGATACGCCGGACGAGGCTCCGTCACTGCGTGAGGTGCCCCGTCGCGCGTGGCTCCACCCATCCGCGCACCTGGCGCGGGTGACGCTGCACAACCTCTTCGGCACGCCGGCGCAGGGCCGCCGCGTGAAGGGCTCCGTCCGGCTGACGCCCGTGTCGCCGAACTTCGCAGAGCACCCGGGGTTCGTGTTCACCGATCCGTTCCGCAACCCCGGCACGGCAGTGAAGGCGGTCACCCTCGAACTCGAGGAGACGACGACCGGCGCCGACGGCATCGCCACGCTGCCGTTCGACATCGGCCAGTACGACAACGGCATCTACAGGCTGTTGCTCAACGCGGAGGGGTTCGAGGCGAGCGGCGGGCGCGGCGTGAAGGCGCTGGCCGGGACGTTCGTGTCGTCGGCGAAGGCGCTGGTCGGGTTCCGCACGGACGGGGCCCTGGATTTCGTCACCCTGGACAGCGCGCGCACGGTGCGGTTCCTGGCGATCGATCGCGATCTGGACCCGGTGGCGCTGGAGGGTCTGAAGTCCGTGCTCATCGAACGCCGCTATGTGTCGGCGCTGGTCAAGCAGCCGAGCGGGCGGTTCGCGTATCAGTCGGTGCCGAAGGAGACGGAAGTCGAACGGACCGCGTTCACGTTGCCGGCGGAGGGCGCCGAAGTGGCGCTGCCGACCTCCCGCCCGGGGCGTTTCGCGATCGACATCGTCGACGCCGGAAACAGACGGCTCAGCCGGCTGGAGTTCGCGGTGGCCGGGACGGCCAACGTCGCCGTCAATCTCGAACGCGACGCGGAGCTCGACCTCAAGCTCGACCGCCGCGAATACGCGCCGGGCGACGAGATTCTCCTGGAGGTGACGGCGCCCTATGCGGGCACCGGCCTGGTGACGATCGAGCGGGACCGCGTGCATGCCTTCCAGTGGTTCCGGACGGAAACGAACAATGCCCTGGCGCGCATCCGCGTACCCGAGGAGTTGGAGGGCAACGCCTACGTCAATGTCGCATTCGTGCGGGACATCGATTCGGAGGAGATCTTCGTCAGCCCGCTGAGCTACGCCGTCGCGCCCTTCTCCGTCGACCGCGCGGCCCGCCGCCTGGACATCGACCTCGTGGTGCCGGACCTCGTCCGCCCGGGCGACGCGCTGACGGTCAGCTACACGGCGTCGGAACCCGCGCGGCTCGTGCTGTTTGCCGTGGACGAGGGGATCCTCCAGGTGGCGGACTACGACACGCCGGATCCCCTGGAGGTCTACCTGCGCAAGAAGGCGCTGCAGGTGGACACACACCAGATGGTCGACCTGATCCTCCCGGACTACGACGTGCTGCGCCGTGCGGCGGCCCCGGGCGGCGGGGACCTGGCGCGCCTGCTCGGCGCGAACCTGAACCCGTTCCGGCGGCGCTCCGAACCGCCGGTCGTGTACTGGTCGGGCATCCTTGAAGCGGACTCCGGGGAACGCGAGATCGCCATCGACATCCCGGACTACTTCAACGGTGAACTGCGCGTGATGGCGGTGGGCGTCGCGGCCGCCAGGCTCGGCGCACAGGCGGAGCCGGTCACCGTGCGGGGGCAGATCGTGCTCACGCCGAACCTGCCGCTGGCCGCCGCGCCGGACGACGTGTTCGACGTGGCGGTGGGAGTCGCGAACTACGTCGAGGGATCCGGCGAGGAGGCGGAGGTGACTGTTTCCGCCGAGGCGTTGCAGCGGTTGTCGGCGGACGATGCGGAACGGGCGGTGGCCGTTGCCGAAGGGGACGAAGGGCGGGCGCTCTTCCGAATGCGTGCCGGAGCTTCGCCGGGGGCGGCGTCGGTGACGTTCGCCGGGCGCGTGAACGACGTGTCCGTGCAGCGACGGGCCACTTTGTCCGTGCGGCCGGCGAGTCCGTTTCTGACCACGGTCGATGCCGGCTTCGAGGCCGACGGCGAGGCCGAAGTGGTTTTGCCACGGCGACTGCACGAGGCCTTCGCGGACCGACGGGTGACGGCTTCGGCGAGCCCGCTCGCGCTGGCTGATGGCCTGTTGGCGTACCTTGAGACGTTCCCGCACGCCTGCGCGGAACAGATCGTCAGCAAGGCGTTCCCGCAACTGGGCCTGCTCGAGTCGCAGTCGAGCGGTCTGGACCGGCAGGAGTACCGGACCCTGTTCCGCAACACGATCGCCCTGCTCCGCCCGCGTCAGAACGCCGATGGCGGGTTCCTGTTCTGGTCGATGTCGCGGGAGTCCGCGGCGTTCCCCTCGGTGTACATCACGCACTTCCTGACGGATGCGCGAGAACTGGGGATGCCGGTGCCGGACGACCTCTACAGGCGTTCGGGTGCCTACTTGCGCCGGATCGCCGGCGGGCCGGAGAGCCAGACGCCGTTCGATCTCGCCGAGGCCCGCACCCGCGCCTACGCCATCTACCTCCTGACGCGGCGCGGCCGGGTCACCACGAACTATCTCAACGCGCTGCAGGAATCGCTGGAAGTGGGCGCCGCGGACGAGTGGCGCGGCGACATCGTGAGCGCGTACATGGCGGCGAGCCACGCGCTGTTGCGCAACGACGTGCTGGCGGACGAACTGATCGAGGGTTATCGACTCGGCGAGTCGACTCGTCCGGACACCGACTTCGACACAGGCCTCGGCCGTGACGCGCTGTACGTGTACCTGTTGGCGCGGCACTTCCCGGAGCGCATGGCGGGTCTCGACGGCGACGCCGTGCAGCGACTCGTTGAGCCGGTCTTCGAGGACCGCTTCAACACGCTGTCAGCGGCGTACACGGTTCTGGCGCTGGGGGCGATCCACCGGAATCTGGAAGCGCGGGGCGAGTTGTCGCCACCCGCCATCACGGCCCAGGCTGCAGACGGTCTCGTCGAGGTCGACCAGGCGCCGGGCGTGTTCGCCAGAGCTTCCCTGCCGGTGTCGGTCGAGCGGCTGGACATCTCGGGCGCGGCGCCCGGCGGCATCTACTACACCGCGAGCGAGTCAGGGTTCGACGTGGAGGTGCCCACGGAACGCATCGCCGAAGGCATCGAACTGGACCGGGTCTACCTCGACGCGGAGGGAGAGCCGGTCGAGCGGATCCGCGTCGGGGACGAACTCACCGTGCGTCTGCGCGTGCGATCCACCGCGGGTCTCGTCCGCAACGTCGCCGTCATGGACCTGCTGCCAGGCGGCTTCGAGATCGTCACGGAGTCCGTCCGCAGGCATTACGGCGCATGGTCCAGCGACTACCTGGACGTACGCGAGGACCGGCTCGTGTACTACGGCAGCTTCGGTGAGCGCATGGTCGAGCTCCGGTACCGCGTCAAGGCCACGAGCCCCGGCGAGTTCGCGGCGCCCGCCGCCCACGCCGCCGCCATGTACCACCGCAGCGTGCACGGACGTTCCCAGGCCGGCCGGCTGGTCGTGGAGAGCATGTGAGCGTCGTCCCGCGCTGGCGTTTCGGCGCGCTCGTAGCGTTGGTCGCGATGCCGGTCTGCGTGTTGCTCTCCTGGGCCTTCGTGCCCAAGCCCGCGCTCTACGGCGACATCCCGTTCTCGACCCTGGTGACGGATCGCGAAGGCCGTCCGCTCAAGCTCGTTCCGGCGGACGACGGCCGCTATCGCCTGTTCGCCGAACTCGACGACATCGCGCCAGTGGCCCAAGAGGCGACGCTGCTCTACGAGGACCGCGGCTTCTACCGGCACCCCGGCGTCGATCCCCTGGCGCTCGCGCGTGCGGCGTGGACGACCTATGTGCGACGCACCCGGGTGGTGGGCGGTTCGACGATCACCATGCAGCTTGCCCGGCTGCGTTTCGACATGGACACACGCAGCGTCTTCGGCAAGCTTGTGCAGTCCGCCCGCGCGCTGCAGCTCGAGCGGCACTACGGCAAGGCGGAGATTCTCGAGGCGTACCTGAACCTGGCGCCCTACGGCGGCAGCATCGAGGGCATCGGCACCGCGAGCCGGATCTATTTCGACAAGCCGGCGAGCGCGCTCAGCCTGGGGGAGGCGCTTGCGCTGGCGGTGATTCCGCAGAACCCGACGGACCGGTTTCCGGCACGGGCGGGGGGTCGGGCAGAGTTGCTGGCGGCCCGCGAACGGCTCCTCGCGGCGTGGGTGTCCGGGACGAGCGACGCCGATTCTGGGATGATCGCCCGGGCACGGCTCGAGCCCGCGTTCCGGTCGCCAGCGCGTTTGCCGTCGCACGCGCCGCATTTCGTGCGAGACCACGTTCGTTACGACCAACGTTCCCTTGTCCGCACGACGCTGGATCTCGATCTACAGGGCTTGGTCGAGGCGCGCATCGCCGAGCACGTGGAGCGGCGCCGCCGGGACGGCATCGAGAACGCGGCCGCCATGCTGGTCGATACGCGACAAATGGAGGTGCTGGCGCTGGTCGGGTCGGCGGGGTTCTTCGACGCGGGGATCGCGGGCCAGGTGAATGGCGTGCGGGCGCCCCGTTCGCCGGGATCGACGCTCAAGCCGTTGCTCTTCGCGCTGGCGCTGGACGCGGGGCTGATCCACCCGATGACGCTGCTCGAGGACGCGCCGCGCCGCTACGCCGCGTACACGCCGGAGAACTTCGACCGCGGGTTCCTGGGGCCGGTGTTTGCGCGCGATGCCTTGGTCTACAGCCGCAACGTGCCGGCCGTGGGACTGCTCGCGGACTTCGGCGTGGACCGGTTCCGGGACTGGCTGCAGGGCGCCGGCGTGACGGACCTGCGGCCCGCTGCGGACTATGGCCTGGCGCTGGCCCTCGGTGGGAGCGAGATCACCATGGAGGAGTTGACGCGGCTCTATGCCACGCTCGCGGGCGGGGGCATCTGGCGCGACTTCGCGGTCGTGCCCGACTCTGCGCCCAGCCCGTCTCAACGGCTGCTGAGCGAGGAAGCCAGCTTCCTGGTGCTGGACATGCTCCGCGACGTAGCGAGGCCGGATGCACCCGCGCGAGGTTTCGACGAACGCCCGACCGTTGCCTGGAAGACAGGCACCTCGGTCGGCTTCCGAGACGCCTGGAGCGTCGGGCTCATCGGCCACTACGTACTGGCCGTCTGGGTCGGCAACTTCGACGGCAGCCCGAATCCGGCCCTGGTTGGCCGCGAAGCCGCGGCACCGCTGTTCTTCGCCATCGCGGACAGTCTCCCCGAGTCCCGCCCGTGGTGGGCCGTGCAGGACGAGTCACCGGAAGCGCCCGGCGCCCTCAACCTGCGGCAGGTAGATGTCTGCGCCACCACGGGCGACCTGCCCGGACCCCACTGCCCACGCACGACACAATCCTGGTTCATCCCGGGCGTGTCGCCCATCCGGGTATCGACCGTCTACCGCGCCATCGACATAGACCGGCGGACGGGGCTCCGGAGCTGCCAGGCGGATGACCACACCGAACGGGCCGTCTACGAGTTCTGGCCCTCGAACCTGCACGACGTATTCCGCCGGGCGGGTATCGCCATCCGCCGCCCGCCGCCCTGGTCGCCGGATTGCGGGCTGGACGAAACCTCCGCCACGGGACTCGCGCCGCGCATCCGGTCGCCGCAACGATCGCTCGTCTACCACGCCGGCGCGCCGAGCGCCGAGGAAGGGAGCGTGCCGTTCTCAGCCGTCGTCGACGGCGACGCGCGCGAGATGTTCTGGTTCGTCGACCACCGCCTGGTTGCCAGCACGGAACCGGGCGAGAGCTACTTCTGGACGCCGCGGCCCGGGCGTTTCACCGTGCGCGTCGTGGACGACCTGGGGCGCGCCGCCGCCGAGACGATCCGGGTGCGCGCCTTCCCGGGACTTTGATCCGCCCAGACAGGAGCCGCCTCAGTCCTCCAGATCGAAGAGGCGGCGGCAGGCCTCCTCCGCGTCGCGCAGACCCGTTTCGGTCAGCAGAACCGACTTCGCCTTGCCGACCGGATTGGAGATCAGACCCTTGCTGTGCAACCGTTCCATGGCGTCCCAGTCGAACGACTTCCACGTGCGCGCTCCCTCCATCATCGGGCCACTTTCGTGTATCCCCAGATAGAGGAGGGCCAAAACGGCCTCGTCGATCTTGTTCTCGTCCACGGAGAGTTCCCCTAACCCAAGACCCCCGCCTCCCGCAAGGCGGCGACATCCTCGATCCCGAGTTCCGCAAGCACCTCGTCGGTGTGTTCGCCGAGGGCCGGCGACGGCGCTCCGGGCGAGAGCGCGTGCTGGTCGAACCCCGCGGCGGGCGTTGCCTCCCAGGCGGGTCCGGCGTGCGGATGCTCGAAGCGGCGGATCGTTCCGTTGCGCGCGATCTGCGGATCCTCGAAGACATCCTCCACCGTGTTCACGGGGGCCGCCGGGACCTGCTCCGCGTCGAGCTTCTCCACCCAGTCCGCCACGGTTCCGTCGGCAAGCACCTCGCGTATGGCAGCCACCGCCTCGGGGAAGTGCGCCGCCCGTGCCGGGAGGTCCTTGAAACGCTCGTCCGTCACGAGGTCGGGGCGGTCCAGCGCCCGCGCCAGTCCCTGCCATTCCGCGTCCGAGGCGGCGAACGCCACCAGGTGCCCGTCGCCCGTCTCGAACGGCTGGTCGTAGGCATCCATCGAGACCGGCTCCGACACCCCTTCGCCGATCAGGGCGTGGTTCATGAACGCGTCCGGCCACAACCAGGCGACGGTGGCGTCGAGCATCGCGACGCGCACGTGGTCGCCCTTGCCCGTGCGCTCACGACCGAGGAGGGCCGCCGTGATCGCCTGGGCGGCCGTCACGGCCGTCACCTTGTCCGGCAGGATCGTGCGCACGAAACGCGGTTTGTCGGAGCCGCCCTGCACCGACACCACCCCGGATAGGGCCTGGATGACGGGATCGTAGACGCGCTTGTGCACGTAGGGCCCGGACTCGCCGAAACCGCTGATGGAGACGTACACGATGTCTTCCTTGACTGTACGTACGCGATCCTCGCCGAGACCCATCCGCTCCGCCGCGCCCGGGCGGAAGTTCTGCACGAAGACGTCCGCCCCGGCGATCAGGCGCTCGAGCACGGCCATGCCCCGCGGGTCCTTGAGATCGAGGACCACGGAACGCTTGCCCCGGTTGTTCGCCATGTAAAAGGCTGAGATGCCGCCCCGCGCGGCCCCGGCGTAGCGCATCAGGTCTCCCGTCGGCGCCTCTACCTTGATCACGTCCGCTCCCTGGTCGCAGAGCAACTGGGTGGCGTACGGACCGGACACCATGGAGGTGAGGTCGACGATGCGGTAGGGACTCAGGGGGCCGGCCATGGACACTCCAATCCGGGGGGCGGACGTCAGTATCTTCGCGTCCTAAACCACTGGCAACGCAGAGGAACTTTCGATCCGTACAGCCAAGCGACTTCAGACCGCCTGACCGAGGACTCCCAGCCGTCCATGGGGGTACCCCCGACAGCAGACTCCCAAGCTAGGCCACGACTCCCGCCTCGCGCATGACCTCGACATCCTCGATCCCGAGTTCCCCCAGCACCTCCTCCGTGTGCTGCCCGAGCATCGGCGCCGGCGCCCGGGGGTCCAGCGCGTGCTCGGCGAACCGCGCCGCCGGGCGCGCCTCCCACGCCGCGCCGCCCTGCGGGTGCTCGATGCGGCGGATCGTCCCGTTCTGAACGACCTGGGGGTCCTCGAACACCTCCATGATCTTGTTCACGGGCGCCGTCGGGACCTGCTCCGCGTCCAGCTTCGCCACCCATTCCTCCGTGGTGCCGGTCCGCAGCACGGCGCGTATCTCGTCGAACGTTTCTCCGAGGTTCGCCACGCGCGACTTCAGGTCCTTGTAGCGTTCGTCCGTGATCAGGTCCGGCCGTCCCGCCGCCCGGGCGAACCCGCGCCACTCGTCGTCCGAGGCCACGAACGCCACCATGTGGCCGTCGGTGGTCTCGAAGGCCCGGTCGTACACGTCCATCGGGATCGGCTCGGAGACGCCGTCGCCGATCAGCGTGTGGTTCAGGAATCCGTCCGGCCACATCCAGACGACGGTGACGTCCAGCATCGCCAGCCGGACGTGGTCGCCCTGGCCCGTCCTTTCGCGGCCCAGCAGCGCGGCCGTGACCGCCTGCGCGGCCGTCACCGCGGTCAGCTTGTCGGGCAGGATCGTCTTCATGAACCGCGGTGACTCGAAGCCACCCTGCATGTCCATGACGCCCGACAGCGCCTGGATGACCGGGTCGTACACGCGCTTGTGCACGTAGGGACCGGACTCGCCGAAGCCGCTGATGGAGACGTAGACAATGTCGGACTTGAGCGCGCGCACGCGGTCCTCGCCGAGACCCATGCGCTCCGCGGCGCCCGGGCGGAAGTTCTGCACGAACACGTCCGCCGTCTCGATCAGCCCCTCGAGGATCGCCATGCCGCGCTCCTGCTTGAGGTCGAGCGCGATGGACCGCTTGCCCCGGTTGTTCGAGAGGAACGGGGCGCTCATGCCGCCGCGCGCCGGACCCGCGTAGCGCATGAGGTCGCCGCCGAGGGTTTCGACCTTGATCACGTCCGCGCCCTGGTCGCAGAGGAGCTGCGTGGCGTATGGACCGGACACCATGGAAGTGAGGTCGACTATGCGAAAGGGACTCAGGGGGCCTGCCATGGACACTCCAATCCGGGGGGGTGTACGTTAGTATCTTCGTGTCCCCGGCCACTGCCAACCCAATGGATATCTCTGACTACGGTACCGTCGTCGAACTCGAGGCCTGTGGGATGACCGTGGTCCCGCCGGAGAAGATGGGCGACATGGTGAACACGGGCACGGACCCGTTCGCCTGAGATCACGGACCCGCACCCGCACCAAGGAGAAAGACGCATGAACACCACCGCCAAAGTCGAATTCGCGAGCGCCGCCTGGGTGGACGCCGCCCGCGCGGTGCTCGAGGAGCTGGTCGCCACCCATGGCGACGAGAACCTGAAGTGCAGCGTCTGCGAAGTGTTCAGCGACGCCCCGGCGCACATCGCGCCGTCAGGCACCGCGGCGTGGCACTTCTACCTGGACGGCGAGTCGGTGACGGTCGGGGTCGGGGAGCGGGACGATGTCGACCTGCGCCTAAGCGGCGACTACGAAGCCGCGCTACCCGGCGCCCGCACGGTGTACACGCCCGAGTATCTCGCCGAGCGCGAGAAGCAGGCACCGGACCCCGACGCGCCGCAGGCGGACATCCAGGGCGACATGAGCGTGCTGCCGCCCTGGATCGTGGAGTTGCACAACCGGTTGGCGCCGATTACGGCCTGAGACTCTCGCGGCCCTAGGCCGGCCCAAGCGCGGGTGGCCCGCCCGGGCCGCTTCGTGCGCTCGGCCGCAACGCCGCGTCGCCGGCATCGATCACACACGGCTGCTGACGTTCTGGCGTATATTCGCCTTGCCACCGCGATGGAGGAGGAGCCAGTGCCCACGGTCGTGACGCGACGTCGCGCCTTGAGGTGAAAGGGATGCACTTTCGCTTCGAGAAGATCGGGCCCATCGATGCCGCCGATCTTGAGCTCGGCGACTTGACCGTGGTCGCGGGACGCAACAACACCGGCAAGACCTACATCGTCTACACGTTGTACGGCTTCCTACGGACTTGGCGTAGCTACGCGCAACCCCGCCGCCGTCCATCCGCAGAAAGACGCTCCGAACCCGACACTCTCCGCCGATTTCGCGCCTTTCTGCTGGGCAAGGTCGGTTCTCGCCTCTCCCTGCCTTGGTCCGACCTTGAGTCCATCCGGCGGAGGGTTCTGCTGCACAGTGCCGGACAGTTCTCGCGTCATGGCATCCATGGAGTGTTTAGTTCCCCGCCCGAGGCCTTCGAAGACTCCCTGTTGACCGTCCGGGCGCACACCGCTAGATCGGGGTGCAAGGACAGGCGCGTCATCTTTGGCAGGAGACACCGTATAGACGTTGCCTACGGCAAGGACAAGGTCGACCTAGAGATGTTGGCCGCAACACGTGACGTACGAGGCCATGGACCGACCGATCCGATGGACATCCTAGCCGACATCGTCCTCCCCGAGCTACCGGAGCCGTTCATCCTCTCTGCAGAGCGTTTCGGCATTTCCCTGTTCTACAAAGAACTGGACTTCACCAAGAACAAGCTAGTCGAGATGCTTCAGGAACTCGGTGACCAGAAGAGTCGGCGCCTCGACATGCCCTTCCTTATCGTGGACCGCGTCGCCAGCCGATACGCCATGCCCGTCAAGGACAACATCGACTACACGCGGAGCATCCCCGACCTCCGCAATCGCGTGAAGGTCGAGTCCGAAAGCCTGGACAACGAGATCAAGGAACTGATGCAGGGCTACTACACGGCCAACGACGGCGACATCCGGTTCAGATCCAAGGCGCGCAAGGGCCGCACGTTCGACATCCCCCTACACCTGGCATCTTCCTCGGCCAGGGGGCTGTCCGACCTGTACTTCTATCTGCGGTACATGGCGTCAAAAGAGCATTTGCTGATCGTCGACGAGCCCGAGAGCCACCTGGACACCGCCAACCAGATCGAGTTCGCCCGCGTGCTCGCCCGCTTCGTCAACACGGGCATCAAGGTGCTCGTCACCACGCACAGCGACTACCTGATCAAGGAGATCAACAACCTGATCATGTTGAGCCGGCTCGAGGGCGAAGAACGGAACCGGCTCGGGCGCAGGCTCGGCTACGCGCGCGACGAGGGCTTGAACCCGGACACCGTGCGTGCGTACGTAGCGGAGGATCACGGGCTGACCCGCTGCAAGGTCGACGGCTACGGTGTCGAAATGGCGGTTTTCGACCAGACCATCGACGACATCAACCGGGTCTCGAACGAACTGTCCGCCGCGATCTACCAGGCGGAATGAGGCATGCCCAGCGGGGACCTGGCCCAGTGCCTGACGGCAGTGCTTCGGCAGCAGACACGGGTAACACCCAACACCGCCGGCGAAATCCACCTGCGCGAGCGCAAAGCCGCCATGCGCGTTGTCCTGACCGGCAACCCGAAGGCATCGCTCGCCGTGAACGTGAGCAAGGTCGGCCACTCCTCCGCCTTGCGCCAAGCCCCCGAATCCGACTGGAACAGAAGGTGCGACTACGCCTTGTTCCGTGACCTCGGCGACCGCTGCGGGGTCGTCCTCGTGGAACTCAAGAAGACCTTGAACGAAATGGGCATGGCGGCGCGGCAACTGCGCCGGTCACTGCCCATAGTCAAGTACCTGCTCTCCGTATGCGAACTCGAGATGGACAAGGAGTTGCCCTTGAACGTCCGGTACGCGCTGATCGCTGAGAAGCAGGTCCGGTTGCTGGACAAGCAGCCGACGCGGGCACGGCCGACGGCCTTGGCCGTCGAGCGCGTCGAGGGCATCGACATCGCCATCTTCGTGGGCAAGACCTTCAGCGTCGCGCAACTGGCGGCGGCCCGGACGAGGCCTGACCCCGGGCCGCTATGCCCTCAGCGCACCTCGAGTAACTCCACCTCGAAGATGAGCGTGGCGCCGGGGCCGATCGCCCCGCCGGCGCCGCGGTCGCCGTAGGCGAGTTCCGGCGGCAGGTAGAGCCGCCATTTGTCACCCACCTGCATGAGCTGCAGCGCCTCCGTCCAGCCGGCGATGACGCCGTTGACCGGGAAGGAAGCCGGCTGCCCGCGCTGCACGGAACTGTCGAACACGGCGCCGTCGATGAGCGTGCCGTGGTAGTGGGTCGTCACCATGCTCGTGGGACCGGGCGTCGCCCCGTCGCCCTCCGCGAGGACCTCATACTGCAGGCCGGAGGGAAGGGTCACGACCCCGTCGCGTTGCCCGTTCTGCTCGAGGAACGCGGCGCCGTCGGTGGGAGCAGCCATTACGGCTTCCTCCGGGGCTGGTTCGGCGGCGTCGGACGGCTCGGCCGACTCAGGCTCTGGGCGATCCGCGCATCCGGCGACAAGCGCGCCGAGGCAGCAGGCGAACAGGAACGGGGCGATACGGTACATGGCATGCTTTCATCGAGGGGGAAGGAAACCGGCATTCTATGACACGCGGCCCTGGGGAGGGCCGCGGTGTCCCGCTACCCGGCTTCGGCGGCCGCGCCCTGGGCGGACCGACTCTCGAGTTCCTTCCGCACCAGCCGGTCGGCGACCTCGAGCGCCTGCTTGCGCCCGATGTCCATGTTGATGACGTACTTGCCGGCGACGGTGAGCGACGGGACGCTCACCAAGGTGGAGTCGCGAAACGCCTGGTCGTTCTCGGCGACGACCCGCGCCACGCGCGGCGAGCGGACCGCCGTCAGGAAACGCTCGCGGTCGATGCCGAAGCCGTCCACGTAGTCGGCGAGCGACTCCGCCGTGGGGAACTGGCGACCGCGGTCATGGAGGGCGCGGAAGATCCGCTCGTGGTTGTCTTCGAGCGCCCCCTCCTGTTCCAGCGCGACGTGCGCACGGGCCAGGAGTGCCACGCCGAGACTGAACGCCACGTGCGCGCGGCGAAAGCGCACGCCTTCCGGCAAGGTCGAACTCCAGTCCTCGATCAGGGGGTCGAAGCTCCGGCAGTGCACACAGGCGTACGAGAAGTACTCGACGACTTCCAGCGCGCGCGAAGCGCCCTCCGGAGGCGTGATCTCGCGATAGTGCTCGCCTTCCGCGGGCTCCCCGCCCACGTCGGCTCCGATGCCGTAGAACAGCCCCGCGCCGCCCAGCGCGACCACGAACACGCCGAGGGCGGCAAGGAGCCCGATGCGGATCCGTCGCAGCCGCTCGGCCTGTTTTGCGCGGTGCCTGGTGCGTCTGTCGGCCACGCCGCGCAGTGTGTCACAATTGCCCGGATGAGCGAACAGTACGTCCTCTACCAGCAGGGCTGGTGCCTCTTCTGCCGCCGCGTCAAGGCGTTCCTGGCGGACGCCGGCATCGACATCCCGATGCGCGACACCATGCTCGACCGCGAGGCCGACCGGGAGCTGCGCGAAGGCGGCGGGCGGGCGACCGTGCCGTGCCTCAAGATCACCTCGGAGGACGGCGAGGTGCGGTGGATGTACGAGTCGCGGGACATCATCGCTTATCTGGAGGCGCACGCGGCCTAGGAACGCCGGCGATCCCCTACCCGCTCATCTGAACAGACGCACGTCGATCTCGAACGGGTCGGCCGTAACTACGGCCAGGCGAGCGAACTCGGGATGCAGCGGATTCAGCACGAAGTTGCTTTCGGCCGGAACGATGGCCGAAGGGACCTTCATCACCGCCGTCGCCGACGCCTCGATCCATTCCCTGCCGAAGATCCGTAACGACAGGGGCGCCGGAGTGGCGCGCCAACCTTCTGGTAGCTCATCTGCTTCCACGGTCGTGACGTCCATCCCGTCCGGCAACTCGACCACGACCACGCGGTGCGCGGGTGCCAACGACGAAGACGCGTGTACCAGGGTCTCAAGCACGGCCAACGCGATGGAATCCGACGCGTAGACGGCCGGAAGCCCGACGGGCGTCCACCTGCCCCCGACGCGCAACGTTCCCTCGCCCGAGAGCGCCGTCCGCACATATCGCGGCAGCGTAAGCCGATGGATGCGCACCAGCCGGTCAGTCCCTGACTCTACCCGTACACCCCGAACTCCAGCCGCGTGAGTACATCGTCCACCTCGTGCACTCCAGCATCCGTATCCAGCCACGAGAGCGGGGCTTCCCCGGCGAGCGACGGGTTGGGTGTCGAGAACCAGGCGACCGCGTCGCTGTCAGTGTCGAATATCGATTTGGCGTGATTCAGCACCTGCATGACACGGATCAGCCGGTCGGACTCCACCGGCGACAGCACGGCATCGGCCGGTGCGACTCGGACCCGGCTCCACTTGCGCTCGGAGACGCCGAGTACTCCAGCGAACTTCCCGACCGGGATCGCCCACGTCTGCATGATCGCGACAGCATCCGCGACCGCCACCCCGGCGCGGACGGACGCCACCACGGTCCTGTAGTCCGCGTCTCCTCGCGCACTCGGCGAAGCCATGTCCACTCCTGACCGCGGCCGGCAATTCGGCTTATGGTACAGGACATTTGGCGGATTCGCTGGTCTCTCTCGCGCGATGCGACCCAACTTGGCGCCAACGACCCAACGGCCTCCAAGGCGCCGACAGCCCATGTCGCCGACAGACGCATCTGATAGCCTTCCCCGCTTTCCCCTGAAGGCCACACCCATGAAACTCGGTCTGCTCGGCGGCTACAGCGGCCGCAAGATCTCCATTCCCATCGACCAGGTCCGTCACGCGGAAAACCTGGGCTACGACTCCTTCTGGACATCCGAAGCCTACGGTTCCGATGCCGTATCCCCGGCCGCCTGGATCCTGGCGCAGACCGAGAAGATGCGGGTCGGCACCGCGATCATGCAGATGCCCGCGCGCTCCCCCGCGATGACGGCGATGACGGCGATGACCCTGGCCGAACTCTCCGGCGGCCGCTTCATGCTGGGCCTCGGCGCGTCGGGCCCGCAGGTCGTGGAAGGCTGGCACGGCGTTCCCTACGGCAAGCCCGTGACGCGGCTGCGCGAGTACATCAAGATCGTCAAGCAGATCATCGCTCGCGAGGCGCCCGCGACGTTCGAGGGCGACCAGTACCAGTTGCCCTACGGCGGCCCCGGCGCGACCGGCCTCGGCAAGCCGCTGAAGAGCATCCTGCACTGCGAGGAGGACATCCCGATCTACGCCGCGAGCATCACGCCGCGTGGCGTGGCGGCGGCCGCGGCAGTGGCGGACGGGTTCTTCCCGATCTGGATGGATCCGGAGAACGACCACGTCTTCGAGGAATCCATCAACCAGGGGCTCACGGCGGGGAACCGCACGCGGGCCGAGTTCGACGTGGCGCCGTTCGTGACCGTCGCGCTCGGCGACGATCTCGAGCAGTGCATGATGCCGATCCGCGGGAGCATGGCGCTCTACATCGGCGGCATGGGCGCCCGCGACAAGAACTTCTACAACAACTACGCCAAGCGCCTCGGCTTCGAGGAGGCGGCGGTGAAGATCCAGGACCTCTATCTTTCCGGCCGCCGGGACGAGGCGATGGCGGCGGTGCCGCCGGAGCTGATGGACGCCTGCCACCTGATCGGCCCGGCGGACCGCATCCGCGACCGGCTGCAGCGCTGGAAGGCCGCCATCGCCGTCGGGCGCGTGTCCACGATGATGATCGCGGGCGGCTCGCCGCAGGCACTGGAACTGGTGGCGGAGGAGATGCTGTAAGGAGGTTCGAGGACCGCTGACCCCGCCTGACCGGTGCAAACCGGTCAGGCCCGCAGCGTCTCCTGCACCAGCTTCCACCCCGACTCCGCCCGGCGGCGCGCGATGCCGCCCTGCTCCAGTGCGTGTTCCGAGCTGGCGTTGCCGTCGAGACCGCGCTTGTAGACGCCCTGGATGATGCCGGCGGAGCGGAACATGTTGTAGGCGATGTAGAACTGCCAGTTGTCGATCGGCGGGCGGTTTGCCTCGCGGCAGTAGGCCTCGACCAGTTCCTCCTCGGTCGGAATGCCGAGGGGCTCGAGGTCGGCCCCGGCGAGGCCCAGGTTCGGGTCCTTGTCGCCGTGGTACTCCTGCATCCAGTAGCCGAGGTCCGCGAGCCCGTCGCCGAGGGTCGAGAGTTCCCAGTCAAGCGTCGCGACCACGCGCGGCTCCTCCGGGTGCAGCAGCAGGTTCCCCAGCCGGAAGTCCCCGTGTACGACAACCGGGGGCACGTCCTCCGGCAGGTTCTCCGGGAGCCAGTCGATCAGCGCGTTCATCGCCTCGATGGTTTCGGTCTCCGACGCGATGTACTGCTTGGACCAGCGGCTGACCTGCCGGGCGAAGTAGTTGCCGGGGCGGCCGAACTCGGCGAGACCCACCTCGTGGACGTCCACGGTGTGGAGCCGCGCCAGGATGCGCACCATGTCCATGTAGACGATGCGGCGTTCCTCCGGCGACAGCAGGGGCAGGCGGGTGTTGGTGAAGAGCCGCCCCTCGACGTGCTCCATCACGTAGAACTTGGTGCCGATGACGCTCGTGTCCTCGCACAGGGCGTACATCTTCGGCACCGGGACCTCGGTCGGCCACAGGGCGTCCATGACGCGGTACTCGCGGTCCACCTGGTGGGCCGAACGCAGCAGTTCGCCGGGCGGCTGCTTGCGCATCACGTAGTTGCCGCCGGGGGTCTCAAGCAGGAACGTGGGGTTGCTCTGGCCGCCCTCGAACTGGCGCACGCCGAGCGGTCCCGCGTACCCGGCCACGTGCTCGCTCAGGTAGGCGTGCAACGCGGCTTCGTCGAAGCGGTGTGTCGGCCGTACGGGGGTGATCTCCACGTCGCTCATGTCGGTCGTCCGGTCCCGGCCAGCCGGGGGACGGCAAGCATATACGGTTGCCAGCGGACGCCGCAAAATGCGACGCTTCCGGCGTCCTTGGACCAGCGGAGAGACGACATGGCGTTGGCGAAGCGGATGGCGGTCACCCTGCCAGTGGGTCCCTTCCTCAAGGACAACATCGAACTGGTCGAATGGGCGGACGCCAACGGCTACGCCGATGCGTGGTTCGCGGACTCCGGGGCGCCCGACTCGCTGACGATGATCGCCGCGATCGCACCGCACATTCCGAGGCTGCGCGTCGGTTGCGCCGTGACGCCCGTGTACACCCGCGCGCCCTCGGTCCTCGCGGCCACCGCGAACGTCCTCGGACAGGTCTACGGCGACCGCTTCATCATGGGCCTCGGCTCGTCCAGCGAGACCATCATGACCCGCTTCAACGGCATCCCGCTCGAGAAGCCGCTGACGCGCGTGAAGGAGACCGCGATCATCGTGCGCTCCATGCTCAAGGGCGAACGCACCAACTTCCAGCTCACGACGCTGTCGAGCCAGGGCTACCGGCAGCCGCCGCTCGAGAACCCGCCGCCGCTCTATCTCGCCGCGCTGCGGCCGAAGATGATCGAGATGGCGGCCGAGATCGGCGACGGCGTGATCTTCAACCTGTGGCCGAACGGTGCGCTGCCCAGGATGATGGAACACGTGAAGATCGGCGCCGAGCGGGCCGGCAAGGACTGGCGCGACGTCGAGGTCGTGAATCGCAAGATGATCCTCGTCACCGACGACCGCCAGGTCGGCTACGCCCGGTTCCGGGCGACCTTCGCGCCCTACTACGCGAACCCGGTGTACAACAACTTCCTCGCCTGGGCCGGTTACGAGGACGTGGCCCGGGAGGTCAGCGAGGGGTGGGCGGCCCGGGACCGCGAACGGACCACCGGCGCCTTCAGCGACGAACTCATCGACGAGCTGGCGACCATCGGCACCGTCGAGGAAGTGCAGAACCGCGTGCGCCAGGACGCCGACCGGGGGATCCACACGACCATCGTGGCGCCGCTCTCGATGCCCGGCACGTTCGACGCCGAGGAGGCGCTCGTCACCTTCCGCGCCTTCACGGGAGACGCGTTCAGCTTCTGATCCGCCAGCCCGGCGGGGACGAAGATGGCGGGAGCCTTCAGCCGGGGAGCGCGAGGCGCGGGCCCCTCGCATGAGAGAGCAGCACGGGATCCGCTGCCGCTGCCGCGCAACCTGATGGTCGTCGTGGCCTTCGCGCAGGGCCTCGTCCTGCTGCTGCTGTGGCGCGCCCTGACCCACGAGACCTGGCCGAGCCAGACGCCCGCGCTGAATCTGCCGCTCTGGACGCTCGCCGTCACGGGGCCCACGCTCTTCCTCCTGACGGTCGAGGCGGACAACCTGAAGCGGGCGGCGCTGTTCGTGACCGCGTTCTCGGCGGCGCTGGCGTTGCTCGCGGTCTACGTCGGCTGGCAGGCGTCCCCGATCAACGCGTTTCCCACGGGCGCGCTCTTCGCCGCGTTCGTGCTGACGATGCTCGTCGCCTGCTTCAAGGGCGCGATGTACCTGCAGCAGTTCGCCGCGCGGGAGCGGATCCACTACCCGGCGCTCTTCAGCCGGTCCTGGCGGAACTTCGGGGTGTTCGGGCTCTCGTGGACGCTGACCGGGAGCGTCGCCCTGGTGCTGGCGCTCTGGGGGGCGCTCTTCGCCGTCATCGGCATCGATTTCTTCCAGGAACTCTTCCGCGAGGACTGGTTCCTGTTTCCCGTGCTCACAGTGGCGTTCGGGCTCGGGGTCTTCATCTTCCGGCGGCTGACCCGGGTGATCGACGGCGTCACGAGCCTCCTCGAGGGGCTCATGCGGCTGCTGCTGCCGCTCACCGCCGCGGTGGTGGCGATCTTCCTCGCGGCCCTGCCGTTCACGGGGCTCGCGCCGCTCTGGGAGACGGGCAACGGCACGGCGCTCCTGATGGCCTTGAACGCGATCACGCTGTTCACGGTCAACGCCGTGTACCAGACGGACCGGCACGCGCCCTACCCGCTGTTCGTGCATCGTCCGCTGTACGTGTGCGTCGCGCTGCTCCCGGTGGTCTCGGCATTGTCCGTCTACGGGCTCTCGCTACGAGTCGCCCAGTACGGCTGGACCGTCGAGCGGTGCTGGGCGTTGACGCTCGCCGTGCTGCTCGCCGCGTTCTCCCTCGGCTACACGTGGAGCATCGTCCGGCACCGGGACCGCTGGCCGGCGGCGCTCGGCCGCGTCAACGTCGTGATGGGCTGGGTGGTCCTCGGCACGACGCTGCTCGTCAACACTCCGCTTCTCGACTTCCGCAAGATCTCGCTGGCGAGCCAGTTCGGACGCGTCGAAGCCGGCGAAATCGAACTGCGCGACTTCGACTTCCGTTACGCACGGCGGCACCTCGCGCGGCCGGCGTGGCTGCGGCTCGAGGCGTTGCACGACGAGTACGAGGAGACGCAGCCGGATCTGGCCGCGCGCATAGCCGATCCGTGGACCCAAGATGGGCCGCGCGTGGACCGGTGGGCCACCGTCCTCTACCGCCCCGCGCCCTTCGAACTGCCCCCGGAACTACGTGAAACGGTCGACAGCGAGTGGAGTCGCACCCACGACGACGCCACGCACGCACTCGTACGAATCGACCTCGACCGCGACGGCCGATACGAATACGCCTGGCTCGCCGGCGAGGCGGGCGACCCGGGCCTCGTCTGGGGCACCTTGTATCGGCAGGACGGGGACGACTGGACGCGCTACAGCCTCAACGAGGTCAGCCGATGGGGCATCGACGCGCGGAGCGCGGTGCGGGAAGGCACCATCGCGCCCGCCGACCCCGAGCTGCCGGACCTGCGCGTGGGCGCGTTCGTCCTGCGCCCGCTCGGCATGGACGCCGCGCCCGCCGCGCTCGACCGCGGTGGGTCGGGCGGCGCGGCGGGCGCCACGGTGTACTACGCCGGGGACGCCAGGGGCTCCGAAGCTGGCGGCGGGAGCGATGATTCCGCCCCGTAACGTCGTCGTCCTCTTCATCGCGCAGGTGATTTTCCTCACGGGGACGGTCACCCTGGTCACGCTCGGCGGCATCGTCGGCAGCCAGATCGCGTCGAATCCCGCCCTCGCCACGCTGCCCCTGTCCCTGATGGTCGTCGGCACCGCCGCGGGCACGGTGCCGGCGGCGCTCCTCATGCAGCGCATCGGCCGGCGCGCCGCCTTCCTGGGCGCGGCCGCGATGGGGTTTGTCGGCGCCGTGATTGCCGGAACAGGGCTCGGGGCTTCCAGCTTCACCGCGTTCACGGCCGGCGCCACCCTGGTCGGGGTGACCCTCGCGTTCAGCGCCCAGTTCCGCTTCGCCGCCGCCGAGAGCGTCCCGCCCGACCGCGTCGGCTGGGCGGTCTCCATCATCCTGGTCGGGTCCATCGGCGGGGCGATCCTCGGACCGGAGATCGTCGCCCGGAGTCCCGGCTTCGATCCCGAACACCCGTACCAGGGCGCGATGTTCGCCCTGGCGGCGTGCTACGTCGTCGGCGGAGCCGTGCTGCTGGGGTTCCGCAACGTCGCCGCCAGCCGCGCCGAGGACGAGGCACCGCCGCCGCGTCCGCTCCCGAGCGTGGTGGCGCAGCCACGCTTCCTGGTCGCCATGGCCGCGGCGGTCGTCGGGCAGGGAGCGATGGTGTTCGTCATGACGGCGACGCCGCTCAGCATGCACGTGGTCGACGGGTACTCCATCGAGGAGACCGCCCGGGTCGTGCAGGCGCACGTGGTGGCGATGTACCTGCCGTCGCTGGTGTCCGCGCCCCTGCTCGCCCGGCTCGGCACGACCCGACTGATGGCAGTGGGCGCGCTGACCATGGGCGCCACGGTGGCGATCGGGCTCGCGGGGCGCGAGATCATGCACTACTGGTGGGGCATGGTGCTGCTCGGCGTGGGCTGGAACTTCCTGTTCATCGGCGGCACCACGCAACTCGTCACGACCTACCGCGCCAGCGAGCGGTTCCGTGCGCAGGCCGTGAACGACTTCGGGGTGTTCGGGATGTCGGCAGTCGCGAGCCTGCTCGCCGGCACGCTGCTGCACAGCTTCGGCTGGCACATCGTGCTCTGGACGGTGGCCCCACCCCTCGCCGCGATGTTGCTGCTGGCGCTGGTCGGCCGCCGGTGGGGCATGCGGCAGCTCCAGTCGGTCGATTGACTTCCACCCATCGCGCCTCGACCCAAACCACTACGGCGCGCTGTTGGGTCGTCTCGTCCAAGTGCGGAGACCGGCGTGACGCTCGGCAATCAGCTCGTCGCTGTCCTCGCCGGAAGTCCGGTCAGCCGGCGGCAAGCACGTGGAGCGCCATACCGCCCGTCAGCCCAACGTCCTCAAGGAGCCGGTGGTCGGTGTCCCCAGATCCCGTCCGCTTCGCCCAAGTTGGACCGATCTCATCGAAGACTTTGCCCGAGTGGACGTCTTTGAGTACCCACACCGTACCGTAGTCATACGGAGGAAACGGCTGCATGCCCAACCACACCTGATCAAGGAAAACGTTCACCGGTAGCTTGGGGTCGTACGGTTGTTCCCAGTTGGGCGCGTCGTCGCCCTTGAGGGGCCTAGCATCGATACGAAGCAAGGCAGTCTCCACGTTCGAAGCGGCTTGGGCGCGGATCTCATCAGCGAGTTCTTCGAGCGCCCGTCTCCGTCCTTCTTCGGTCTGGTCTGACAAGTCGAGCTTCTTTAGGAGGTCGACATCGGATAGCGCCTTAGAAACACTGTCCGCCGCGACTTCGCTGATCTTGGGACCGGAACTTCCCCGCATCGCGTTGATGTACGTTTCAACCGACGGACTGGCGAACTCCGATGGGGGATAGAACACCCAGTTCCTGTGCCAAAGGAACAGGAAAAACACGACCGCGATGGCTACGGCGAACAGGCCCATGAAGAGGAAGATCGCGACCTGCATCCCGAAGGGAGCCTCCGAGAAGCTGTAGGCCAAACTCGCTTCAACCGAGCTGAAGAACAGCGCGACTATGGACAGCGGCGTGTACTTCCTGGTCGGCTTTGACCCACTAGGCGCCACTGTCAAGCACGGCTGTCCGCACCCTTTCCTCCGAGATGCCCAGCGACGGCCTGTTGGAGCGTGGTCAACCAGAGAAAGAGCATCCGCTCGTCAACCGGCCTGTTGCGCAACGTGTAAAGCAGGTCCGCGTAAAGCCGGTCCGGGAGGACACTGGGAGAAACTTGCAGGAAGGCGAGGCCGCAACGTACAGCAAATATCTCATTGATATACAGAATGTTCTTCGTCACGTCCTCAGCGGGCAATTGGAACTGTACTGGACGCAGCTTGACGATCCACTTCATCGTGAACGCCCCTTGCTTAGTCTCATCCACAAGGTCGGTGCCATGGAAATCCTTGTGCCGATCCACATCGTGGAAGTAGCTGACCACGACGTTGTGCAGCACGACGGCGTTGACCTCCAGATGATCGAAGTCGGAGCCTAGATGGTCACGAAGACTAGAGAAGATCTCCTCAAGGAGCGCCTGCCGTTGCGCAAGTCTGGCTTCTTCGGGCGTGAGGGCCATAGGGATACGCCGGCTGAGCTAGGAGGTTCAGCTCTCACTCTTCGGGCTGCCTAGTCTTCCTCCAGCAACCGAAAAACGGCACTCAAGTAGGCCGCATGTGCCTCTTCGGAAGACTTGACAAACTCCAGAATCGCATCCTCGTCGACCGGTGCAGCGTCATTGGGTGTTCGAGCGTGGACCACCTCCTGAACCGCATGATTGTCGAACAGGGGGCGATACCGCCGCTCAAGTTCCTCGCCTTTTGGCAACGACATAGGCCTTTCCTCGGTTAATCCGATGCAGCTCTGCGTTTGGCAGGCTTCGGCTTTTGATACGGGAACAACTCGTCCTCTTGCCGGAGCCCACCGTCGTGATGCTGTTGAAGCGCGTTGAACACGGAGACCACCTTGTGCCTAGAGTGGGCGTTACCCTCCTCAAGGGAGCGAAGCAGATCTCGGCTGATGCCAGCCGCGCCAGCCAACCTGCTCATGCTCAAACCAGCGTTCTCTCGCAAATCCCGACACCTCGGGAACGTGCTCTTGGAAATCGGCGAAGCCATCGAAGATGGACTCTAGCCGCTATTCTGCCGATGTCAACAGAAAATCCCAGATATCCGCCGTTATCGGCAGATATCGCCAACATCCTCCAGTCAGAGTACGCACACAAGGCACGGCTCCCGGGGATCAACCCGGGATCGGACCTAACGCCGCGGCGAGCGCTGGGATGCTAGCACACGGGTTTCAGCGGAAAGGTCCTTCGGACGTACCAGCCTTTAACGGCCGTCCACCCAGATCGGCGACGACCACGCGCGTTCCTGCAGCGTCTCCTCGAGGTCCGGGCGCGGCATGACGCCGGCGCGGATCGCATCCCAGGTCGACCAGCGGCAGGTGGGGTTCTCCAGGACGCGGACGTAGTAGAAGGACGGGTGGTCCGGATCGAACCGCGGGTCCTCCCAGTCGCCCCGGAGCAACGCCGCGCCCTTGCCCTCGGTGATGCTGCAGTCGGAGAGATCCACCGTCGCGCCGTTGTCGGGGCAACGGTGTGTGTCCGGATCGACGGCGAGCCCGTCCGAGCAGGCGACGTCGAACACCCGCTCCTTCGGCCAGCCGTCGTCGACCCAGCCCTTGACGATCTGCAGCCGCTGCAGCTTCGCGCTCGCCGGGTCCGCCATGGCCCAGGCGTGGAACCGTGGTGAAGCGCCGGCGGGCAACACGAGGTCGCCGCCCTGCGCGACACCGCCGGCGGGCGCGTCGCGGTAATCCGCGTCCGGCGCGCCGTCGAGGGTCTCCGCGGCCACGAACCGCACGGTGATGCGTGGGCCGCTGGTCCCGAAGGTCTCCTTGCGCCGCATGGCGTCGAACAGGGCCTCGCGCGTGTTCTCCGGAGCCCAGATGCCCGCCAGGCCCGCCGCGCTGTAGTAGCGCCGGGCGGTCTCGAGGTGACCGAGCTGCGGCGCGCGCATGAGGTACTCGCGCTCGGCTGCCGACAGGTTTTCGTCCGGCTTCGGGTACGGCTGGCCGCGACCGCCGGGCGGGACGGGGACGGAGCCGCGGTCGACCGGGTCGCTCATGAAGTCCCCCACCTTGCCGACAAACTTCGACTCGACGAAACGCTCGCCGGCGTTGTGGGTGTCGCTTGAGCCGATGAAACCGAAGTGGTACGGATTGACGCCGATGCGGTCGCGGAAGCGCAGGCCGTTCAGCAACGCGTCGCGCGCGTAGCTGCCGTGCGGCTGGCTCTTGTTGAACCCGGCGCCGAGCTTGAACGGCGCGATCTCGAAGTTCGCCCACTCGTCGTTTGCCGAGAGCGCCGGATGCGTGTCCGAGGTGCCCTTGATCTGCGTGATCTCGACCAGCGGCTCGTTGCGCATGCGCTGCTCGGCGTAGGCGGCGTCCAGGGGCGAACCGTCGAAGTACGTGCCCTCGAACATGCGTCCGTTCGAGAGGTTCATGTTGTGCGGAATGGCGAGCGCCTCCATGCCCTCGGCGCGGTACCGGTCCATCCATTCCCAGAGGAACTCCGGGTTCAGCGTGTCGCTCCGGCCGATCACCGTGGGCGGCGCCTTGGTGCCGCGGTAGAACACGTTGCGGTGCAGGCCGTCCATATCGGGTTCGGGCGTGAACTCGAAGGCGATGAACGTGGTGAACCGGCCCGGGTCGTAATGGCGCCCGGCGGCGGCCTGGATGTCGAGCCACGTCGAGCGCATGTCCTCGGGCGGGTACTGCTCTTTCGGCCACCGAAACGCGACGCGGTAGGCGACGCCGCGTTCGTAGCGGCCCTCCGCCTCCGCGATCCGTACCGCGTCGGGATTGGCGCGCAGCGGGTGGTCCGGGTTCGTCTTGATCGCCCACCACATGCCGAGGAAGTAGGCGTGGTCGGTGACGGCGTAGAAGTCGAGGGGCCGGTCGAGCTGCAGCTCGATGCCGGCGGGATGCATGAGCGGCTCGCCTTTCGCGAAGCGGTAGGCGTCGTCCGGCGAGGCGAACGTGCCGAAGAAGAAGGCGTCGTAGGAGTACCGCGTGTGGACGTGGAGGTCACCGAACCAGGGGTTCTTCTCCTCCGCCGAGACCGTGGTCACGCAGGACAGCACCGTCGCAAGAAACCAGAGCCTGCGCACCGTCTCCTCCCCGGACCAGCGAGCCGCTGCCCGACTCTACACGGGCGCCATGGGCGAGACCACACGGCCGCCGCGAGCCGAATGACAGGCGCGGCCATGTGATCGCGTCCGCCTCGTACTCGAAGTAGCCGCGGTCGTTCTCCCGCCAGGCGCGCACGAGCCGGCCCGGGGCGACGCCCTCGTGGTCGAGGCGCGTTCCGAGCCGGACCCTGAGGCGCAGGTGGCTGTCCGCCGGTGCAAGGGAAACGTCGTAACCGGGAAACGGCAGGATGTCCCCGGCAGCGACGAACGTCATGTCCTCCCTGTGTTCCCGGACCACGTCGAACGTCATCCTGACCCGCTCGGTGGGGCGGAGCGGCGGATCGATCATGTAGCGCCGGGCGCCGAGGTCATCGGCCTGCTCAACCAGCGTCGCCGGGATCGAGAGCGCCTCCACGCGCAGCGCGCGCGGGAAGGAGACGACGAACTCGGTGATGCGCGTGACGCCGGTGTTGCCGAGCAGCATCGAACCCCGGCCCCGGACTTCGCGTCCCTCCCGATGGATGTCCACCGCCAGGTCGAGCGCCAGCACCTCGGGTGTCGGGAGTTCGGCGAAACGCCCGAAGCGCGCTTCGTATTCGGAGCGGTAGGCCGCGATGTCCGCCGCCGTCTCGTAGGTGTTCAGCACGTTCGTGTTGTAGAAGATCCATACCCCGAGCCCGACCCAGGTGACTCCCGCGACCGCCGCCGCCGATCGCAACCCGGGCGTGACGAGCCGTCTTGCCTGCGCGGAGAGCACGAGGAGCACCGCGAACGCCGACCAGTACGCACCCACCGTGATCTGCAAATCCGCCGCCTCCGGCAGACTCGGGCGGTAGAGCACATGCTCGAAGCCCAGGCCGACGGCGCAGGCGTCCCAAAGGAGCACGAGCAGCATTGCCAGGGCGCCGGCCAGACGGTGTCCGGCGAACGTATGGACCGCCACGGAAATCCCCGCGAGCACGATGAGTTCCCAGCCCAGGACCGCGTAGAGGATCACGTGATCCATGGACAGGCCGGCCGCGTCCCACGCGAAGCCGAAGCCACCCAGGATCAACAGCCCCGCAACGACGCCACCGAGGGCCCCCGCGCCAACGACCGGGTCGAGCCGCGTGGCGAACGCGCCCGCCAGGGCGACCACGGTGAGCTGCACCGGCAGAAGCGGGCTCAGGTCGACGCCCGCGGCCAGCTCTCCCCAAGGCAACGACGGCAAGCGGTTTCCCCCGGCGACAAGTCTCCCGGTCCAGACGACGAGGTAGAGGCACGCGGCAACCACCAGCGCCGCCGAAGGCAGGAGACCGAGGCGGGCCGGTCCGTTTCGCGGGTGGAAACGCCACGCCACCACCCCCAGCAGAAACAGGGTCCCGGCCGCGAGCGGGAGCAGTACTCCGCCGACGGGCGGCCGGCCTCGCCTACCGGTCAGTCCCCGGTGTCGTCCCCGCCGATCAAGGTTTCGAGCCATTCCAGCGCGTCCCTGCGCGAGCCCGCATTCGCCACGAACTCCTGTCCTCGCGGCGCCGAGCGCAGCGTGCCGTCACCCAGCCACCGCGCAGGTGGATGGTAGGTCATGCCGGTGCCGCCGCGCGAGGGATCGAGCCAGGAGGGAACGTCCCACATCGACACGCGGTTATCCGCCGGGACGCTGAGGCGCTTCCCCAGGGGCAGGCGCCCGAAGCCCGACAGGCCCGTGTCCGAACCGCCCAGCCGCAACGTGTCCGCAGCAATGTAGACCGTGTTGGCGGGACCCCAGCCCGCGCGGAGGTGCGGATGGCCGTTCAGCCAGGCATGGCGTCGCAGCGCCGTTCGCCAGTCCTCCCCGACCACCAGCACCTCGGCGACCTGCAGCCAGCCGAAGATACGATGCTGCGGCTTCCCGACGAAGCGCCATCTGCCCTCTGCCCGTTCGACCGGCCGGAACAGTCCCCAGAAGACGAACACGTCATCCCGGCCAACGGCCTGGTTCGCGAGGTGCGACTGCGCGGCGCCAACCTGGCCCAGGCTGCCGCGCCAGCCCGACGGGCGTCGCCCCGGGACGATGGACGCGTCGATATCGGGGTCGAGGTGGCAGCGCTCGGTCTGGTCCATTCCCCTGCCGAGATCGTCCAGAATTTCCGGTATGGGGCTCGCCAGATCGCGGTAGCGGCACGCTGACGGCGTGCCGTTCGCGGGGATCGGCACGGACAGCGGCCGCTCGTCGACAAGGGGGCTCGGGATGCCGCCGGCGGCGCTGTCGAGCCCCTTGCGGCTCAGGACGATCTTCACCCGGTCAGCGTCGCCTTCCGCGCCGCCGCGCCCGGCGACAGCGGCTCGGGCAAGTTCCAGCGCACCCAGCGCCACTGGAAGATGTCTCCCGTGGCGTCGTTCCAGCCCAGCAGCCGGGCCTGCATTTCCCGCAGGACATCCCGGCAAGCCGGATCCGCGACCCGGTTGACGAGCTCTCCGGGGTCGTTCTCCAGGTCGTAGAGTTCGTCCGTGGAGTGCGGGTCGTAGGCGTACTTCCAGCGCCGCGTGCGCACCATGCGCTGCGACTGGTATCCCCACACCTCGCCGTGATGCTCGCAGTAGACCGCGTCCGGCCAGTCCTCGACGCGCTCGCCGCGCGCGAGCGGTGCGAGGCTGCGCCCGTCCAGACCGTCCGGGACCTCTGCTCCCGCCCATTCGACGAACGTTGGCATTAGCTCCATGGACCGTGCGAACTCGCTGACTTGCCCGGGCTCCACCAGGTCCGGGGGACCCTGGACGAGCAACGGGATGCGGAAGATCTCGTCGTACATGGTGCCGGCCTTCTCGAAGTGGCCGTGGCTGCCCAGGGCGTCGCCGTGGTCCGTGGAGAAGACGAAGACGGTGTCGTCCGCGATGCCGAGTTCGTCGATCGCGGCCAGGATCTCGCCCACGCGGTCGTCGATGTGTGAGACATCGCCGTAGTAGGCCGCGACCACCCGGCTCCACCAGTTCCACCCCCGGCCCTCGAGACGCCACTCGCGGAGCTTGCGGAGATGTCCCACTGGCTTGTCCGCGAAATCGTCATGGAAGTTCGGCCATGGCGGGATGTCTTCCGGTGCGTACATGGAACCGTAAGGCTCCGGCGGAACGCAGGCGAAGTGCGGTTCGAGGAGGTCGATGCGCAGGAAGAACGGCCGCGCTTCCCCGGCGCGTTCGCCCATCATCCGGATCGCGGCGCGGGTCAGCACGGCCGGCGGGGTCTCGTCCGCGTCCGTACCGTCGATGGCGGCGGCCAGTTGCCGGTTGCCGTCGCCGAAGTCGATGAACGACTCCGTTCCGGGGACCGGCCGCTGCCGGCGGGGACACTCCTCGTGCCGGTCGAAGCCGAAGTCGCGGGGGCCGAGGTCGGCGTGGACGTGCCACTTGCCGACGTAGTCGAGGGCGTAGCCGGCGTCCGCCAGGATCCTCGAGAAGGTCGGGGTATCCGGCGACAGACCGGGGCTCCAGGCCGGCGCGATGTGCGTGTTCAGCATCACGCCGTGGTTGTGCGGGTAGAGGCCCGTCATGATCGACGCGCGGGCGGGAGAGCACACCGGCGAGACCGTGTACGCGTGGTCGAACCGTACGCCGCGTTCAGCGACCGCATCGAGGTGCGGTGTGCCGCAGATCGCGTTCCCGTAGCAGCCGAGGGCGTCCCGGCGCAACTGGTCGGTCATGAACAGGACGATGTTGGGGCGACGCTCCACCGGTCGGTCCACTTCAGATCACCATCAAGGATCGGCGGACTCATGCATCCTCATACAGACCCTTGAAGATCGGGTAGGGTTTCTCGTCCCAGAACACCTCGCCATGAGCACCCCCTTTCGGTACGGTGGCAAGCAGTTTCGCCGTTGGGTAGGTCGCCTCGGGTGACTGCAAGTGTGGCATTTCGCGGCCCCAGATTGCGGTGTTGGTCGGACCGGGGATCAGCATGTTGATTCGAATGTCCTCCTCGACAACATCGCGGCAGACTGACCGGGTTGCCGCCCACATCCCCGCCTTGGCTGCCGCGTAGGCAGCGTTCCGCGGCGCCGCGAACTCGGCAGCGCGGGAGATGGTGTTGATGATCCTGCCGCTGCCCTGGCGCTGCATGACGGGCAGCGCATGCCGCATACCGTAGATCATGCCGTAGAGGTGGACTTCAACGTGTCGCTCGAACTCGCCGGCCGGCACATCCGAGAACGGACGGTTCATCCCGAACCCCGCATTGTTGAACAGCGCGTCGAGTCGGCCGGTGTGCTCGACCGCCGCTGCGATCATGGCCTGTACGGCCGCCTCATCGGCGACGTCACAGACGACGGCAACGGCTCCGAGCGCCTCGAGTTCCGTCAGTCCGGCCGGGTTCACATCGGCAGCGATCACGCTGGCGCCATCCGCGAGGAAACCCCTGGACCAGGCTTTGCCGAGGCCACTGCCCGCCCCGGTGATGGCAATCGTCGTTCCGGCGGGCATCTCAGGGCCCTCCCTCTCTTCCCGCTCCCGCTTCCGGCTGCTGGATGAATTCCAGCGAGATTCCGCTGGCGTCCCTCGGGTGGACGAACGCGATTCGATTGCCGTTGAACTCCCGATACCGGGCGAACTCTATTCCCTGCTCCGCGAAGACCTTCCTGGTGTGGTCCATGTCTTCAACGGCAAAGCAGCTCGAGTCGATCCCCTCCCCGTGTTTATCGATGACCTTCGCCAGACCGCCATCCGGGTCGGTAGGCACCATGACATCGAAGACCACGCCTCCGACGTTTATGAAGGCGCCTTCGAAATCGCCAATGGTGTTGGCGCCACGATCGGGTCCCGGTTCACCACCGAGCATGTCCTTGAGCAGCAGGTTGATCCGATCCTTCGAGCGGGCACGGATGTTGATTTTCATCACGCTGGATATGGTCTTGGGCATGAATTCCTCTTGTCTTTCACGGCTGATGCCAGAGGGTGAGGTAACCCGCTCAGACGGCCGCGACGGGACCCGAGCGTATGCGAGCCGCCGCGCCCGGTCCATCGGGACGCGGAACCAATGCCATATCATCCCGACGCCGCCGCGCGCCCGCAGGACTGGCCCATGGATGCCAAGACGATCGCCTCCTACGTCGACCCCCTGTCCGTCACCGCCGGGGACCGGCTGCGGGTAATGGTCACGTGTCACGTGGGCAATCGCTTTCAGGCGCACCTGGTACAGCTCGTTTGCGGCGACGACCGGCCCCGCGGCACGGGCTTCCTGGAGCACGAGCTGGATGCCGCACTGAACGGCGACTATCCGGCCCGCGAACAGCCGATCCAGCCCGGCTCGTTTGCGTGCCTGCACGGACTGCCCGGATTCGATGCGGTGTCCTTCGCATGCGACGTGATGCCGACCGCACCCGACCGCCCGCAGCAGACCATTCTCTCGGGCCCCGGGATCACGCTTGAGATCGTAGAAGCGCATCTCGTGCTCACCCACGCCGACGGCGAGATACGCCTGTCCGAACCGGTCTCGAAGGACCGCTGGCACCACGTGCGCATCGTCGCGACGGACACGGAGACGGTGCTGTCGTGTACCACCCGCGGGCTGACACCGGCCGAGCCGGCGTCCCGAGAATGCTCCGCGAACGCGTCCTTCACGGCCACGACTTCCCCAGGCGCCTGGTATCTCGCCGCGCGCGACGGCATCGCCGGTTTCAACGGCCGCATCGAGGCGCCGCGGTTCGAGCAGCATGGACGGACCGTCGCCGCGTGGGACTTCAGCCGGGACATGGCCGCGAAGACGCTCCCCGACACCACCGGCACGTTCGAAGCCACGATCCACCAGCACCCCGCGCGCGCCGTGAAGGGCGCCCGGTGGGACGGCTCGACGCAGGACTGGAACGACGACCCCGCCCAGTATGCCGCCATCCACTTCCACGACGACGACATCACTGACGCGGGTTGGGAGGCGGACATCGAGTGGGACGTGCCCGCCGACCTGCCGAGCGGGCTCTACGCGGTGCGGCTGACCACCGAAACCAGCGAGGACCACGCCGTGTTCTTCGTGCGTCCCGCACCCGGCGCGCGGCGAGGGCCGGTGCTGTTCCTGGCCTCGACCGCCACCTACCTGGCGTACGCCAACCAGTACCTGTCCTTCTCGCGCAACCGCACGCCGAGCGACGCGTACTTCCTGGCCCGTCCCGAGGTCGGCAAGTCGATGTACGAGTACCACGGCGACGGCAGCGGCGTGATGTACTCGTCGCGACGGCGGCCGGTCCTCAACCTGAAGCCGCGCACGTTGATGTGGTCGTTCAACGCCGACACGAACCTCGTCGCCTGGCTCGAACGGACCGGCGCGGACTACGACATCGTCACCGACGAGGACCTGCACCACGACGGCGCCGCCCTGCTCTCCGACTACGCGGTGATCGTCACGGGAACCCACCCCGAGTACTACTCGACCGCCATGCTGGACGGCCTCGAGGAGTACCTCCGGGACGGCGGTCGGCTCATGTACATGGGCGGCAACGGGTTCTATTGGCGCATCGCGTTCGACCCCGAGGACCCGGCCATCATCGAGGTGCGCCGCGCCGAGGGCGGCACGCGGAGCTGGATCGCGGAACCCGGCGAGTACTACCACTCCTTCACGGGAGAGTACGGCGGCCTGTGGCGCCGTCTCGGCCGCCCACCCAACCACGTGGCCGGGATCGGGTTCGCCGCCCAGGGGTTCGACGGCGGGACGTACTACCGGCTACGGGACGGCGCCCGCGACCCGCGCGTGGCGTTCGCCATGGAAGGCGTCGAGAGCGGGGACATCGTCGGCGACTACGGCACCCAGGGCGGCGGCGCGGCGGGCGAGGAGATCGACCGCCACGACCCGACGCTCGGCTCCCCCCGGCACGCCGTGGTCATCGCGAGTTCCGAGAACCACCGGCCGGGCATGCTCCGCGTCATCGAGGAACTGCACGAGTCCCGCGAACCGGACCGGAAGGACCCGGACGTACGCGCCGACATGCTGTTCTACGAGACGGCGAGCGGGGGCGCGGTCTTCTCCACCGGTTCGATTTCGTTCGCCGGCGCGCTGTCGCACAACGGGTACGACAACGACATCGCCCGCATTGCGGGGAACGTGCTCAGGCGGTTCGCCGACCGGACCCCGTTCGAGTATCCCGGGGACTGAGGGATTTACGATCAGAGGCCGTCGAGGAACGAGATCAGCGCCGCGTTCGTCTTCTCCGGCGCCTCCTGCTGGGTCCAGTGGCCGATCCCCGGGAGCATCACCACGTCCACCAGGTTCGTCGCCACCTGCCGCATCGCCTCTTCGAAACCCGGGTTGTTCCGGATCAGGTCCCGGTCCCCGCTGACGAAGAGCGCCGGCTGCTCGATCTTCCGCCCCTGGAAGGGCGCGGACAGCTCCCAGGTGAGATCCAGATTCCTGTACCAGTTGAGCCCGCCGCGGAAGCCGCTCTTGCGGAAGGTGTCGGCGAAGTAGTCGAGGTCTTCCTCCGTCAGCCAGTTCGGCAGGGTCTCGGAGTCCTCGAGCTGCGGGAGCATGAACGCCGACCGGTGCGGCGGAGCATCCATCACCCCCATGCCGCGCGGCGCGTTCCCGGACGCACCGAACAGGAACTTCCGCATGGTGGCGCGGACGTCGTGCTGCAGTTCGTGCTCCGCGACGCCCGGCGTCTGGAAATACAGGATGTAGAAGAAGCGGTCCCCGAACATCGACTTCATCATGGCGGTGGGCGGGACCGGTCCCCGGTCCGACACCGGCACCGAGAGGGCCGCGACCGCACGGAACACGTCCGGGCGCCACATCGCGGCATTCCAGGCGACGGGGGCGCCCCAGTCGTGGCCGACGATCACCGCCTGCTCCTCGCCGAGCGCCGCCACGAGACCCACCATGTCGCCAACGAGGTGCAACTGGCTGTAGTCGTCGATGTCTTCCGGCGCATCGGTCTCGCCGTAACCGCGCTGGTCGGGCGCGACGACGTGGTAGCCCGCCGCCGCCAGCGCCGGAAGCTGGTGGCGCCAGGAGTACCAGCATTCCGGGAAGCCGTGGCAGAGCAGCACGAGCGGGCCTTCGCCCATCTCCGCGATGTGCATGTCGATGCCGTTGGTCTGGACGGTGCGGTGCTGGATGTCGGGCATGAATCACGCGAGTCGGTCTGAGGGAACGCGAGAATACACCGCCGCGGGGAGCCCGCTCCGGGTGTCCGTAGTCAAACGGCAACACCCAACAGGTATCCTTCGGCCATGCCTCCCATCCCTCCAGCACCCTCGGCAGGGTCGCGCAAACCCGGGGCCTGAGTGGACACCCCCCGCAAGCTCGCCGCCGAATTCACTGGCACGCTCCTCCTGCTCGCGACCGTCGTCGGCTCCGGGATCATGGGAGAGACCCTGGCCGGCGGCAACGACGCCATCGCGCTGCTCGGCAACACCGTCGCGACCGGGGCCATCCTCGTGGTCATCATCACGATCTTCGGTCCGGTCTCCGGGGCGCACTTCAACCCGGCGGTGACATTCGTCTTCGCGTTGCGCCGCGAGATCGGCGTCGCGCTCGCCCTGGCCTACGTGGCCGTCCAGGTGGCGGGCGGTCTCGCCGGCACCCTGCTCGCCCACGCCATGTTCGACATGGAACTGCTGCAGGCGTCGTCGAAGGCGCGTTCAAGCGGAGGGCAGTGGCTGGCGGAGGGCGTCGCGACCTTCGGGCTCCTCGCGGCCATACTCGGAACGCTCAGGGTGCGCCCGAACGCGGTCGCGGCGATGGTCGGGCTCTACATCACGGCGGGGTACTGGTTCACGGCATCGACTTCCTTCGCCAACCCGGCCGTGACCGTCGCGCGCTCGTTCACGGATACCTTCTCCGGCATCCTCCCGGCGCACGCGCCGGCCTTCATCGTGGCGCAGTTCGTCGGCGCGACGGTCGCGCTGCTGCTGTTCCGGTGGCTGGAGCAGTCCAACGGGACCACCACGGACGAGGACTGACGCAGCGGCGTCCCTTCAAGTCTCCACTCGGTAGACCCGCACCGCGGTGTCGTGGAACAGCGCCGCCTTCTCCGCGTCCGAGCACCCGGCCGCGATCTTCTTGAAGGAGTTGTAGAGCACGTGGTACGAGCAGCTCTGCTTGTCCACCGGGAAGTTGCTTTCGAACATGCACCGGTCCGGTCCGAAGCAGTCGATCATGTGCAGGTAGTAGTCGCGGGTCGCCGTGACGAGTTCGTCGGACGTAGCGGGGGTCTCCCGCTTGTGGAAGCCGAAGCCGTTGATCGGCATGACGAGCCCGCCGAGTTTTGCGACCGCGTTCTCGCACCGGGCCAGCTCCGCCACGTCGTCCTTCCAGGCAGCGAAGATCTCTTGCCGCCGCCCCGCGTAGGGCCCGATCCCGAGCGGGCCGCCGAAGTGGTCGAGGACGATCGGCTGATCCGGGAAGGCCCGGGCCAGCGCCGTCAGCTCACGAATCTGCGTGTGATACATCCAGGCGTCGAAGGTCAACCCACGCTTCCCGAGCTCCGCGAAACCGGCGCGGAACGCCCCGTCGGCCAGGAGCCCCTCCGTGGGGTTCGTGTGCGAGTTGCGCACCTCCTCGCTCGCGTCCCACCCCGACGCGTGGCGGATACCGCAAAACCGCGGGCTCGCCGCCATCTGTGCGTCGAGGGCCGCGCCGGCGTCCGGCAGCGTCAGGTCCACGAAACCCACGATGGATGCGCACATGCGTCCGTCCCCGTACCCGCCGCTCGCGCTCATCGCCGCGACGCCGTTGACGAACTCGGTCTCGCCGACGGGCCGCAGGGCTTCCGGCCCGTCCGCCCGGTACATCGCCATGCACTCCATGAACACGGTGGAGACCACGTTGTGGCCACTCCCCGTGTCCGCGAGCAGCTCGTCGAGCAGGTAGCGGTTGGTTGGGTGGTCCCACAGGTGATGGTGCGGGTCGCAGATCGGCAGGTCCGGCTCCAGGATCTCTTCCTGGACCTGCGCCAGCCACGCGTCTCTTTCCATGTTCTCTCTCCCTGTTCCCGTCAACTGCGCGCCCGCGGCCTACGGACGATTTCCTCATCCTCCAGGCGTGCTGCCAACTCAAGCGCCTTGTCCAGGTCGTGGCCGGCGACTACCCCGCCCATCGACACGGCTTCGATACGGGCCGGCCGGCGTGGCACTCCCGCACGCGGAGTCTCTGCGACCATGGCCCTGGATGACCTGTCGGTTGGTCGGGTCTCGTCCTTCATCGACGTTTCACCCCTTCAATACACCACCACCGACCGGATCGACTTGCCTCGGTGCATCAGGTCGAAGGCGTCGTTGATCCCGCCGAGGGGCATGGTGTGGGTGATCAGGTCGTCGATGTTGATCTTGCCGTCCATGTACCAGTCGACGATCTTCGGCACCTCCGTGCGCCCCTTCGCGCCGCCGAACGCCGTGCCGCGCCAGACGCGTCCCGTCACGAGCTGGAATGGACGCGTCGCGATCTCCTGGCCGGATCCCGCGACGCCGATGATGATGCTCTCGCCCCAGCCCTTGTGGCAGCACTCGAGGGCCTGGCGCATCACCTCGACATTGCCGATGCACTCGAAGGAGTAGTCGACGCCGCCGTCGGTCAGGTCGATGATCGCGCCGACCGGGTCATTCACTTCCTGCGGGTTGATGAAATCCGTCATGCCAAATTGCTCGGCGAGCCCCCGCTTGTCCGGGTTGATGTCGACGCCGATGATGCGGTCCGCGCCGACGAGGCGCGCGCCCTGGATGACGTTGAGGCCGATGCCGCCGAGCCCGAACACGGCCACGTTCGAGCCGGGTTCGACCTTGGCGGTGTTCATGACGGCGCCAAGGCCCGTCGTCACGCCGCAGCCGATATAGCAGACCTTGTCGAAGGGGGCGTCCTCGCGGATCTTCGCGACGGCGATCTCGGGCAGCACCGTGTAGTTCGAGAACGTGGAGGTCCCCATGTAGTGGAAGATCGTCTCGCCGTTCAGCGAGAAACGCGACGACCCGTCCGGCATGAGCCCCTGTCCCTGCGTCTCGCGGATGGCGCCGCAGAGATTGGTCTTGCCGGAGAGGCAGAACTTGCACTGGCGGCACTCCGGCGTGTAGAGCGGGATCACGTGGTCGCCCACGGCGAGGCTCGTGACGCCTTCGCCGACCTCGACCACGACCCCCGCGCCTTCGTGCCCCATGATCGCCGGAAACAGGCCCTCCGGGTCCGAACCCGACAGGGTGTAGGCGTCGGTGTGGCAGATACCGGTCGCCCGGATCTCGACCATGACCTCGCCGGCCCGGGGGCCGTCGAGTTGCACCGTCTCCAAGGATAGCGGCTGACCCGCCTCGAACGCGACCGCGGCTTGCGTGTCCATTCCTACCTCCGTTTCTGCCTCGTGTTGCCCTCCCTGTGGGCGTCCCGCGCCGCGTCGCGGTGCGGACTGATAGAGTTGCGCCCCATGTTCACGAGTGTCAAGGACTGGGCACGTCGCCTGCGGACGCCTGCGCGTGGGCGCATCGGCGCGCCGGCGGGAGATCCCCGCCGGGGCGCGGAGGCCTTTGGCGCGCTGGCAACCCGCCGCTCCGTCACGCGGTTCGTGCCGATCCTGACGATCCTCCCCAGCTATCGACGCGAGGATTTCTACCACGACCTCGTTGCCGGACTGGTTCTGGGCGTGGTCACCGTGCCCCAGGCGGTCGCCTATGCGTTTCTCGCCGGCCTACCCGCCCAGGCGGGCCTCTACGCCTGTCTCGCGCCGATGGCGATCCACGCCGTGCTCGGCTCCACCAGGCAACTGGTGGTCGGTCCCGTGGCCATAGCGGCCCTGATGGTCGCCGCCACCGTCGGCCAGTACGCTCCCGCGTATTCCAACGCCTACCTTTCGATCACCTCCATTCTGTGCCTCGAGGTCTGCGTGGTGCTCTGGCTGCTGCGCGTCCTGCAGATGGGCGGCATCGTCAATCTGCTGAGTCACCCGGTGATCGCGGGTTTCGTGAACGGGGCCGCCATCCTCATCCTCATCAGCCAGTTGCCGGCGTTCGCCGGGCTCGCCATCGACACCAGAGGGAACCCCTACGAGCAGCTCTCGCGGCTCGTCCAGGCGGCCGCGGACGTCTCGCCCGTAGCGCTCGCCATCGGCGGCGCGAGCATTCTCGGCGTGTGGGCGGTGCGGCGCTTCGGCAGCCTGCCCTTCGGCAACCCCGACCATCCCATGACGCGGACGGGGCCGATGCTCGTCGCCATCGTGGCGACCCTCTGCGTCTTCCTGTTCGACCTGGACGTCGCCGCGGTGGGGTTCGTGCCAAGCGGACTACCGGACCTGACCCTGCCGCCCCTCGACCCGGCCCTCTGGATCGATCTCGCCCCCGCGGCGGTGATCATCGCGCTCGTCGCCTTCGTGGAGACCTACTCGATCGCGTCCACCCTCGCCACGCGCCAGCGTGAGCGCGTGGACGCGCCCCAAGAACTGCTGGCGCTCGGTGCGTCGAACCTCGGGGCGGCGTTGACGGGAGCGTACCCGGTGGCCGGCAGCTTCACCAAGTCGAGCATCAACCATTCCGCCGGGGCCCGCACCCAGGTCAGCATGCTCGTGTGCGTCACCGCGATCATCGTTACCTTGCTCTGGCTCACGCCGTTGTTCCGCTACCTGCCCCACGCCACCCTCGCGGCCATCGTCATCGTCTCGGTCGTCAGCCTCATCGACTTTTCCGCTCTGCGCGAGCACTGGCACTTCTACCGGGCCGACGTCGCGGTGCATCTCCTCACCCTTTTCGGCGTCTTGTTCCTCGGCGTCGAAGGCGGCCTGCTGCTCGGTGCGGGAGCGGCGGTGGCGCTCTTCCTGCGGCAATCGAGCCGGCCGCACATCGCCGTTCTCGGCAGGATCGGGGGCTCAACCCACTTCCGCAACGTTGCGCGCTACGACACGGAGACCAAGCCCCACGCCGTCGCCGTGCGCGTCGACGAGAACCTTCACTTCGCCAACGCCCACGACATCGAGGACCGCTTGCTGGAAATCCTCACCAGCCACCCGGAGGCACGTCATCTGGTGCTCGTGTGCAGCGCCATCAGCTTCATCGACAACTCGGGCCTCGAAATGCTGCGCCGCCTGAGCCACCGACTCGAGGCACGGGACGTGGCGCTGCACCTGTCGGAGGTCAAGGGCCCTGTGCGGGACCAGTTCGGGACGGCGGGTCTGTCGGAGGAGTTGTCGGGGGACGTGTTCCTCACCACGGACGAGGCCATGCGCGCGATGGGGGCGGCTGCGGTGGGCGATCATTGACTCACACACGCCCATGAAAACCGGCAGAAACGACCCCTGCCCCTGCGGGAGCGGGAAGAAGTACAAGCGCTGCTGCATGCTGCGGGAGCAGAGCACGTCGCCCGGATGGCGGCGCATGGAGCGCCTGGCGGAGAAGCTGAGCGGGCGTCTCGCCACCCATGCCGAGCGGTGCTACGGCCCGGGCTGGCTGGCGGACGCCTGGTTCGACTTCACGCTGGGAGACGAAACGCCGTTCGACGAAGACGGGCTCTTCGCGGACGCTCTCGATGAGGACGACCTGCCGGTCGAGTTCGACACCTTCTCGGCCTGGTGCCCCTATTCCTGGATCCCCGAGACGGCCGGCCTCGACCCGGAGGACAGTCGTCCCCAGATGCCGATCGCACTGCATTACCTCGAGCATCGCCAGTCCCGGACCGACACCCTGACGAGGCGGTTCATCGACGCCGCCTGCGCGCAGCCGTTCAGCTTCTACATGGTCCGCGGCCTGGAGCCGGGGCGTACCGTGACGTTGCGGGACATGCTCCGCCGGCGGGACTACGAGGTGCACGAGCAGGTCGATGCGGCAGAGTTCCCCAGGGGAGCGATCCTCTACGCGCAGGTGGTCACCCTCGACGGCGACTCGATCCTGCTCGGCTGCGCCCCGTACATCCTGCCGCCCGCCTGGGCCGAGCACGTCATCGACCTGCGCGAGGAGTGGGGAATCGAGCCCGATGCGCCGGCCGAGGCGTTTGCCGGCCGCGGGGCGGAGCTGCGCGCCCTCTACTTCGACCTTGCAGGAGGCACTCCTCGATCCGGAGCCGCCGCTCATCGAGAACGCGGACGGCGACCCGGTCGAGCTCACGCTGCTGCACTACGACCTGCGTTGCACGCCCCAGGAGGCCAGCGACGCCCTCCTGCCCCTGGCGAGGGGCCTGGACCGCGACGAGCCGCGCCAGACCGACGCCGCGGGCAAGCTCGTGACCGTGTCCTTTCCGTGGGCCCGGGAAGGCGCCACCCGGAAGGACGCCTCGGCCGACGCGGCCTTGGGGCAGATCCGGATCGACGGTCCCCACCTGGAGGTCTTCGCGGACTCCGCGCGCCGGGTCGAAGCCTTCCAGCGCGAGTGCGAGGCACGCCTCGGAGACCGGGCGGCGTTCCGTGACAAGCAGGTGGTGGACGATCTTGGGGATCTACCGGACTGGACGTTTCCGGAGGACGCCGAGGGCGATGACGAATGGGATGCCGAGACCGCGGCTGGCCTGCTCGAGGACATCGCCGAGGGGCACTGGGAGCGATGGCCCGACGAGCCGCTTGTAGAACTCAAGGACCAGACGCCACGCGAGGCCGCGCGCACGGAAATCGGCAGGGAACGGCTCGAGGCGGTCCTGTGGCAACTCGAGGAGCTCAACGTCGGCACGGTGTTCGACGCGGACACCGGGAAGCTGCGCCGGGTGCTCGGCCTCGACTGACACTTTCGGTCGTGGACGCGTGGCCACGACGACCCGAGTGCGACCCGTTCGGCGTTTCGACAAATCACCCGCTGATACTTCGACAAATCGCCTGTTGATTCCGGTCAGGCACTTCGTGGACCCTTCGCTGGCGGTTGCGGCCCTGGTCGCCACGCCTGACCGTCTGCTCGCCGACCTCGAGTTCCTCGGGCGATCTGGAGGTGGATGCGGTCGTCGAGACCGCTGACGGTCGCTGGGCGGCAGTGGACGTCGGCGCCAGGAACCTGCGCAGGCTCGCCGAACGAGTGCAAGGCAGCGCCCCGTCGGCTCTCGCCGTCATCGTGCCGAGCGGGTACGGTACGTGGCGTCGCGGGGAAGTCGGGACCATTCCGATCGGGAAGCTAGGCCCCTGACGTGCCCTTGCCGCCCGCCCCTCGGATCGGCCAAACTCGCCCGTTCCCCCTACCCCACCTCCAGGGCCGACCATGTATCCAGGCAAATGGGCCGAACTGTCCCCCGACAAACCGGCCGTCATCGACAGCGCGACCGGCGCCACCCGCACCTACCGGGAGCTGAACGACCGCTCGAACCAACTCGCGAAACTGTTGTACGACCGTGGGTTGAGGCGGGGCGACCATATCTCGATCTTCGCCGAGAACCACATCGCCTGGTTCGACGTGGTGTGGGCCGCGCTGCGCTCGGGCCTGTATCTCACCACGGTGAACCGCTACCTCACCGACGAGGAGGCCGGCTACATCGTCGAGAACTCCAGGTCGCAGGTGCTCGTCGCGAGCCGCGCCCGCGCCGATGTCGCCCGGAACATCCCGAAGTACGCCCCCGACTGTCACACCTGGCTCATGCTCGATGGCGCCATCGACGGCTGGGAGGACTTCGAAACCGCCATCGCCGCCCATCCCGCGGAGCCGCTCGCGGAACAGCCCGCCGGGACGTTCATGCTGTACAGCTCCGGGACCACGGGGCGCCCGAAGGGCATCCTGCGTCCGCTGCCGGAGGCTTCCATCGACGAGGACGCGAATCTCGTGGGCACGCTGCAGAGCATGCTCTGGGGGTTCAACGAGCAGAGCGTCTACCTCTCGCCGGCGCCGCTGTATCACTCGGCCCCGCTCGCCTTCTGCACCGGGGTGCAGTCGCTCGGCGGCACGGCCGTCATCATGCCGCGCTTCGACCCCGTCCATGCGCTCGCCGCCATCGAGGAACATCGGGTAACGCACAGCCAATGGGTGCCGACCATGTTCACCCGCATGCTCAAGCTCGAGGAGTCGGAGCGCGCCGGGTACGACCTGTCCTCCCACAAGGTCGCGATCCACGCGGCGGCGCCCTGTCCGCCGAAGGTCAAGGAGCAGATGTTCGAGTGGTGGGGCAGGATCCTCTACGAGTACTACGCCGGAACCGAGATCAACGGGTTCACCCACACCGGCCCCGACGAGTGGTTCGAGCACCGGGGCACGGTCGGCAAGCCGGTGCTGGGCGTCATCCACATCTGCGACGAGGACGGTCGGGAACTCCCCGTGGGGGAACCGGGCATCGTCTACTTCGAGTTGCCGGCGTTGCCGTTCGAGTACCTGGACGATCCGGAGAAGACGAAGGAGGCACAGCACCCCGAACACGCCAACTGGAGCGCCCTCGGCGACGTCGGTTACGTGGACGAGGACGGCTTCCTCTACCTCACGGACCGGGCCACCTACATGATCATCTCCGGCGGCGTGAACATCTATCCGCAGGAGATCGAAGACGCCATGGTCGTGCACTCCAAGGTCATGGACGTGGCCGTCATCGGCGTGCCGGACGAGGAGATGGGCGAAGCGGTGAAGGCCGTCGTGCAGCCGGCCCCCGGCGCGGAGCCCGGCCCCCCGCTCGAGGCGGAACTCATGGCATACGCCCGCGAGCACATCGCCCACTACAAGTGCCCGAAGAGCGTCGACTTCCGCGACGAACTGCCGCGGCTGCCGACGGGCAAGCTCTACAAGCGGCTGCTGAAGGACGAGTACTGGGGGAAGACCGGTTCGCGTATCGTCTGAAATCGACCACGGCCGCGTCCCATCTGTTAGCCTCGCCAGCATGAAAGAAGACATCACCCGCTTCGTCGACAACCACGCGGACACCCTGCTCCGCGTCTCCCACGAGATTCACGCGCACCCGGAACTCGCGTTCGAGGAGGTGCGCGCCAGCGCGCTCCTGGCGGACACCGCCGCGGGCTTCGGAGTTCCCGTCCAGCGCGGCGCCTACGGGCTCGACACCGCGTTCGAAGGCCGGATCGGCACCGGCGGCGGACCCAACGTCGCCGTGCTCGCCGAATACGACGCGCTGCCCGGCATCGGCCATGCCTGCGGCCACAACATCATCGCTACCGCGGCGCTTGGCGCGGCCCTCGCCCTCGACAGCGTCAAGGAACGCTTCGACGGGACCGTGACCTTCCTGGGCACACCCGCCGAGGAGAAGGGCGGCGGCAAGGAAGTCATGGCGCGCGCCGGGGCGTTCCAGGGCGTCGACGCCGCGTTGATGGTGCACCCGGCCGGCGTGAACCTCGCGACGATGCCGTGCATCTGCGTCGCCGAGGTGGAGGTCGTCTATCACGGCAAGTCCGCGCACGCCTCGGCCATGCCGCACCGGGGCATCAACGCGCTGGACGGGCTGCTGCTCGCCTACCAGGCCATCTCGAACCTCCGGCAGCACATCCGCCCCACCGAGCGCATCCACGGCATCGTGACCGACGGCGGGCAGGCGCCCAACATCGTGCCCGAGCGCGCGGCCGGGGACTTCTATGTGCGCGCGAAGGACCAGGAGGCCCTGGCGCAACTCAAGCCGCGGGTGCAGGCCTGCTTCGAGGCGGGCGCACGCGGGTCGGGCTGCGAGGTCGAGGTGCTGTGGGCCGACGTCGACTACCTGGACCTCAACACGAACGAACCGCTCGCCGAGCGCTTCCAGCGCCACGCCGAAGGACTCGGCCGCACGTTCGAACCTTTCGAACGCCAGGGTTTCGGCAGCGGCAGCACCGACATGGGCAACGTCAGCCACCGGGTGCCGTCCATCCATCCCATCCTGGCGGCGGCGCCGCCGCACGTCGTGATCCACAACCCCGAGTTCGCGAAGTGGGCGGCTTCGGACCTCGGCGACCGGGCGGCGCTGGACGGCGCGAAGGCGCTGGCGCTCACGGCGGCGGACTACCTGGCGGAGGGCGGCCTGCGCACGGCCGCCGCCCGCGCATTCGAGGTGTCGAAGGGACTCTCCTGATCGCAACGCCCGGCGGGACATGAAGTACTTCGCGTACGGATCCAACATGTCCTCGAAGCGCCTGCGCGCACGGACGGAGAGCGCCCGGCCGATCGGCGTGTTTTCCCTCCCCGGCTTCGCGCTGCGCTTCCACAAGGTCGGCAAGGACGGGTCGGGCAAGTGCGACGCGTTCCACACCGGCGACTCGGCGAACCGGGTCGTCGGCGTCCTGTACGACCTCGATCCCGCGGACGAGGCCCCCCTCGACCGGGTCGAGGGGCTGGGCTGGGGCTATCGCAAGGAGCAGGTCGAGGTGGAGGGACCGCGCGGCGATTTCGAAAGCGCCTTCACCTACTGCGCGATCCGGATCGACCGGTCCCTGCGGCCGTACTCCTGGTATCTCGAGCACGTGCTCGCGGGCGCACGCGAAGCCGGTCTGCCGGAGGAATACGTCGCGCAGATAGTGCGATACGAGGCGACTCCCGACCCGTGCGAGGCCCGGGAGCGCGCCGAGCTCGCGATCTACGGCTGAGTCGCGGCGTGGGTTCCGACACCGCAGACGGCAGTACCCGGGCGCCCGTCTGGGTGTTCGGCTACGGGTCCCTCATCTGGCGTCCGGATTTCCCATTCCTGGAGCGTCGCACGGCCACCGTCACCGGCTGGGCGCGCAGGTTCTGGCAGGGGTCGCACGACCACCGCGGCGTCCCCGACGCCCCGGGCCGCGTCGTCACCCTCGTCCCCGTACCCGGCGAAACCTGCATCGGCATGGCGTACCGCATCGAGCACGCCGTTTTCGATCACCTCGACTACCGGGAGAAGAACGGCTACGAACGGGTGCCCGTGTCCCTCACGTTCGCAGGCTCAGCGGAGGTCGAGGGTGTTGTTTACGTGGCGCCCATCGACAACCATGCCTTCCTCGGCGACGCACCCATGGACGAGATGGCCCGGCAGATCCGCGAGTCCGTCGGCCCGAGCGGGCGCAACGTGGACTACCTGCTGGAACTCGCCGAGGCGCTGCGTGGACTCGAGGCCCACGATCCCCACGTTTTTGCTCTGGAGCGGGCGGTTCTCGCCGACTGACGCCCGGACTGCTCAGCCGACGACCGTCGCCGCCTCCTCCGGCGCGATGGTGTGCTCGATGTGGCCGATGCGGTCGATCTCGATGCGCACCACGTCGCCCACCTCGAGCCACGCCGGCGGCTTCATCGCCAGTGCGACACCCGAAGAGGTACCGGTGTAGATGACGTCGCCCGGCTCCAGCGTGAAGGCCTGGGTCAGGTGCGCGACCTGGTCGAAGCAATCGAAGACCAGGTGCTCGGTGTTGGAGTCCTGGCGGGTGTCGCCGTTGACGAGCGTGCGCAGGCCCAGGGTGTGTGGATCGCCGATCTCGTCGGACGTCACGATCCAGGGCCCGAACGGCGCATGGGTGTCGAAGGACTTGCCGATCTGCATCGTCGGCGCCGCCCGCTGCCAGTCACGCACGCTCACGTCGTTGCCGCAGCAGTACCCGGCGATGATCTCGTGCGCCCGCTCCCTCGGCACGTGCTTGCCGCGCTTGCCGATGACGAAGACCAGTTCGCCCTCGTAATCGAGATAGCTCGAGACCGACGGCATCGCGATGGAGCCGTACGGAGCGTTCGTCGCCGTCGTCTGCTTGTTGAACCAGATCTGGGTTTTCGGGGGCTTCGCCCCGGTCTCCTCGATGTGGTCCCGGTAGTTCAGGCCGATGGCGAGAATCTTGCCCGGGCGCGGCACCGGGGCCAGCAACTCGACGTCGTTCAGGGCGAGCGCGTGGTCCGCGTCGGTCTGCGCATCGCGCGCCCGCGCCATCGCCGCGTCGCCCGCCGCGAGGAAGTCGACCATGTCCGTCGGCAGTTCCGGGGCCGCCGCGGACAGGTCCACCACGAGTTCTCCCACGACCGCCCCGATACGGGTCCGATCCCCGTGCGTGAAGGTGACCAGTTTCATCTTGCGCGCGCTCCGCCTGACCGAAAGGCGCCATTATGCCGCCTTGCCCCGCTCGGGACGATCCGGGTCACGCGGATCCCAGTGCGCAGGCGAATCCGTGAACGTCCCGGATGGTCGCGTAGTAGGCTTCCGGCAGTACCTGCGGCGTCACCGTGTCGCCGCCGTGGGCTGTGCCGTTGACGGTGCGGCTCACGGTCGGCACGCCGGCCGCCATGAGCTTGCGCGCGTAGATGAGACCCTCGTCCCGCAGCGGGTCGAGTTCGTTGACGGACACCACGTGCGGCGGCAGCCCGACGAGGTCGTCCCGCGTCGCATGGTAGGGCCAGGCAAGCGGGTTCCTGGCGTTCTCGCGGCCCGGGTCATAGGCCGTGGCCGTCACCTTGCCCATCACCTCGTTCATCATGTAGCCACCGTTCTCCCGCCAGGAGACCAGCTCGGGAAGCGGCGGGTGATACTCGCCCGCGATGTAGGGGCAGCACGCGTACACCCCGGCGATCTCGTCGATCCAGCCCTCGCGCAAGGCCTTGAGCGCCGTGGCGATACTGAGGTTGCCGCCCCCCGACTCGCCGGAGACCACGACGTGCGAGACGCCGAGCGTCTCCCGGTTTCGGTACGTCCAACGCGTGCCGCTGGCGCAGTCGTTGAGACTCGCCGGAAACGGATGCACGCCCATCTTGCCGGCCGCGTTGCGGAAGTCGACGCCCACCACGACCAGCCCCGTCGCGGCCAGTTCGTCGCGCCAGCGGACGTAGGGCGCCTCTTCGGCAGAGAAGAAGCACATGCCCCCGCCGTGCGTGTGCACGATGCCGGGCACGGGGCCCCGCCGCGCGGTCGGCTGAACGATGTGGAGCGTGATCGCGTTGCCGTCGACGCCCTCGATGACTTCCGTGCGCCTGTCCACGCCCTCCACCGGCGGGAGGTCCGCGTAGCCTTCGTCCATCGCGGCGCCTTCGGCCTCGAACTCCGCGATGAACGCGAGGATGTCCGCCAGGGGAGCATCCGGTCCGACCGGAGGGGCCTGCGCCAGTTCCCCGAGTCCGCCCTCGAGCGTCGCCCGCACTCGTGGGTCGAGTCGCGGGTCGGTGGCGATCGTCAGGTCGGGGTCGCCGAGCCTGCCGGGGAGATGAGCCTCGGGTCGCGTCATGGCGGGTAACTCCAGGGTTCAGCCGGGAGGAGTATGCTCTCATGGCCTCGAAAGCCTTGGGCGTCGCACCGTCATCGGCCTAGCACGAACTCCTTCGCGTAAGCGGCCATCTCGGTAAAGACATCGTCGGTCCGCGTGCGCGTGCGTTTCAGCACCTTGTAGCCGTGGCCCGCGGGGTCGAGCCATCGCAGGGTCGCGCCGAGGCGGTCGACCGCCTTCACGGGTGCGCCACCACGTCCAACCGCCGGCAACCACGGTCGGTTTGAACGTTCTTGTTTTACATGGTAATAGGCCATTTTCTACGCGACTCTGCAAAGTCACGTTGGCGTTCTTTTCGAAGTAGTGCTATTTTTTTGGGAATGAACCATGTAAGAAAGCCGCGTTTAAAGCCACTCCTCGATACGGTTCCACCGGGCTTCGTGGTAGACACGCCTTGGCTGACAGCCCGCGGCATCGACCCGAAGTCCATCCACGACTACGTGGCCCGCGGCTGGCTCGAACGACTCGTCCGCGGGGTGTACCGGCGCCCGGCGCCGCAAGGCGTGCCGGGCGAGGGCGAGTTCTGGGCCATCCTTCTACTTTCCCTGCAACGCCTCATGAACTACCCCGTGCATCTGGGCGGCGAGAGCGCTCTCGAGCTGGCTGGCCACGCGCATTACCTCACCCTCGGACGCAGGCGGCGCGTGCGTTTCTACGGCGACGTGCCGTCCTGGCTGAAACGCCTGCCGACACCGACGGAGATCGTCGTCCGCCGGCGCACGCTCTTCGGCGACGACCCGGTCGGTATCGAGGAGTTCGACATCGGGGCCGGCGCGGCGGTCGACGTGTGGCGCTGGCCAGTCTGGGTGTCGTCCCCCGAACGCGCCATCCTGGAGGCACTCGACGAGTTGCCGCGGCACGCGAGCTTCGACCACCTCGACAGGGTCTTCGAGGGCCTGGTGTCACTGCGGCCCCGCCGGCTCACTGCGCTGCTGGCCGCCTGCCACAGCGTCAAGGTCCGCAGGCTGTTCTTCGTCTTCGCTGACCGGCACGGCCATGCGTGGCGCGAGCACATCGACGCCTCGGCCGTCGATTTCGGGTCCGGGCCGCGGGCGCTGGTCGATGGCGGTCGGTTCCACCCGGCCTACCGCATCTCCGTGCCGGAAACGCTGATGCCCGCAGACCCTCGAGCGACGGACAGCGATGCTTGACCGCTACCTGGCACAGGTCCGCCTGCTGCTGAGCGCCCTGCCCGAGATCGCACGCGAGACCGCGTTCGCGCTCAAGGGAGGCACGGCCATCAATCTGTTCTACCGGGACCTGCCGAGGCTGTCCGTCGATCTCGACCTGACCTGGCTGCCGATCACGGATCGCCCATCATCGCTCCAGGACATCGACGATGCCCTAGAACGCATCGCGGTGGCCATCGCTGCGCGCTACCCGCGTTTCGAGGCACGTCGCGCCGCCGGAGGCGGCGGCGCCGACACGCGCGTAATCGTCAGGGACGGCCAGGCCCAAGTGAAGATCGAGACCTCTCCGGTCACGCGTGGGGCGGTGTATCCGGCGCGGACGATGACGACATCCGAGGCGGTGACTGAGCGCTTCGGGTTCGTCGAGGCAAACGTGCTCGCCTTCGAGGACCTGTACGGCGGGAAGCTCCACGCGGCGCTCGACCGCCGGCACCCGCGCGACCTCTTCGACGTCAGGCTGCTCTACCAGAATGGGGGTCTGACAGACGAGCTGTTCCGCGTGTTCATGGTCTACGTGGCGAGTTCGGGGCGACCGATGCACGAGCTCCTGGCCCCGCCGACACCATTCAGAAAGGACCTTTACGACGAAGAGTTCGTGGGGATGACCCGCGAAACGGTATCGCCAGAGGCGCTTGCCGACGCAGCCCGGACGTTGCACGCGGACGTCAGCTCTCGCCTGCACGGCGACGTCGCGGCGTTCCTACTCTCCCTCCACGATGCCGAGCCCGACTTTGGGCTGCTCGGCCTCCCAGCCGCTGCGGACCTTCCGGCCGTTCGCTGGAAGACGGTCAATCTGAAGAAGCTCAGGGACACCAACCCCGGGAAGCATGCAGCTCAGCGTGGCGCGCTCGAAAGACTGTTCCAATGACGAGCAACAGTAGGGAACCGACACCGGCTCTCGTCCAGACCGCTACGACCCTACCCCAGCACAAACTCCCTCGCGTAGCCGGCCATCTCGGCAAACACATCGTCGGTCCGCTTGCGGGTGCGCTTCCGCACCTTGTAGCCGTGGTCCGCGGTGTCGAGCCATCGCAGGGTCGCGCCGAGACGGTCGACGACCGGGATCAGGAGTCCGGGTTCCGCGAGCCCGTCCCGGGTGCCGGACAGGAAGAGCATCGGCGCGTCGATCGCGTCCATGTGGTCCGCGCGGTGCGTGGACGGCTTGCCCGCGAGGTGCAGCGGAAAGGAGCCGAAGATCAGGCCGGCCACGCCAAGCCCCAGATCGACCACGGCGTGCGTCGCCATGCGGCCGCCGAAACTGTGGCCGCCGAGGTAGTACGGTCCTTCGCAGGTGTCCTTCGCGCACGCCAGGGCGGCGGCGACCGTGGCGACCGCGGTGTCCTTCGAGTCCACCCGCGACTTGCCGAGTTCCTTGAACGGGAAGTTGAAGCGCAGGGTCGAGATCCCCGCGACCGCGAACGCCTGGGCGATCGCTTCCATGGTCGCGTGGCGCATGTCCGCGCCGGCGCCGTGGCCGAACACCAGCGTCGCGATGGACTCCCGCGCGCGCATAAGGAGAGCGCCGACGTCCGGCACGGGGCCGCCGTCGACGCGGATACGGAGCTCCTCCGCCATGCGCCGTCCGGGCGCGACGGTCAGCCGGGGAGGTCCGCCACCGACTCGATGATGCGTCCGACCAGCCCGTACTCCACGGACTCCTCGGCGCTCATCCAGTAGTCGCGGTCGGTGTCGTGCTGCACCTTGTCGAGGGGCTGACCGGTCTGTTCGGCGATGATCTGGTTGATGCGCTCGCGCGTCTTGACGATCTCGCGGGCGTGGATCTCGATGTCCGACGCGTCCCCGCCGAATCCGCCGGCGGGCTGGTGAATGAGGAACCGCGTGTTCGGCAGGGCGAAGCGGTTGTCCTTGTCCGCCGCCAGGTAAATGTGCGTGGCGATGCTGCCGACCCAGCCGGTGCCGACCGTGCGCACGGTCGGCTTGATGTAGCGGATCATGTCGAAGACGGTATCGCCGGACTCGACGTGCCCGCCCGGCGACCCGATGAAGAGGGTGATCGGGTCGTCGCTCTCGAACGACAGCGCCAGCAGCCGCTCGGCGCTGCGCTGCGCGACGGCCTGGGTGATCTCGCCGAAGATCGTCAGCGTGCGGTTCTTGAGGAGCGTGTTCTCGAGGAATGCGAACTGCTTCGCAACCTCCGCGGCTTCCTCCGCTCCGTCCAGTCCGGACATGGTTTGCCTCATTGGGAAAACGCGGCGATGGTACCATCGCGCACGCCTTTCGGGACGAGCCCGCGCGTCCCCGCGCGGCGTTGCCCTACACGGAGACCTGCCCATGCCCCTGCATCCCGAGTACGAGACCATGCTTGCCCAACTCGCCGAGGCGGGCGGGCCGAATCTCATCGACATGCCGCCGCCCGCCGCCCGCGAGATGATGCGGGCCATGCAGCCACCCGCCGACATCCCGGTGGGCAAGGTCGAGAACGTCTCCATCGAGGGTCCCGGCGGGGCGGTTCCGCTGCGCATCTACACTCCGGAAGGGAACGGTCCCTTCCCGGTCACCATGATGTTCCACGGCGGCGGTTGGGTGCTCGGCGACCTCGACACCGCCGACAGCCAGAGCCGGGAACTGTGCAAGGGCGCCGACAGCATCGTCGTCTCCGTGGACTACCGGCTCGCGCCCGAGCACCGCTTCCCCGCCGCGGCCGACGACTGCTACGCGGCGACGTGCTGGGCGAAGGAGAACGCGGCTTCCCTCGGCGCCGACCCGGCCCGGTTCGCCGTTGCCGGCGACAGCGCGGGGGGCAACCTCGCCGCCGTCGTCTCGCTGATGGCCCGGGACCGGGACGGCCCCGCGATCGACTTCCAGTTGCTCGTCTATCCGGTGACCGACGGCACCACCTTCGACACCGACTCCTACCGCGACAACGCCGAGGGCTACCTCCTGACCACCGACGCCATGCACTGGTTCTGGGACCATTACACGGACCCGGCCGACCGGACGAACGCCTACGCTTCGCCGGCGCAGGCTTCCGACCTGTCGGGGCTCCCGCCGGCGCTGGTCATGACGGCGGAGTTCGACCCGCTGCGCGACGAGGGCGAGGCCTACGCGCGGATGCTCGAGGACGCCGGGAACACCGTCGAGTGCGTGCGTTTCGACGGGCTGATCCACGGCTTCTTCGCCCAGGGGCCGGTCGTTCCGGCCGCCCGCCCCGGTATGGAAAAGGCCTGTTCCGCGCTGCGCGCGGCATTCGCCAACTAGTGTAGTGTCGCATAAATTAGTTTTCATTTGAGGCGTTGGCCAGGGCCTGTCTGGCGCGCTGTATCTTGGCCAGGATCTCGGCGCCGGACTTGCGCCAGACGTAGCGCCCGGGGTTGAGGTTGTGCTCGGCCAGGTAGGCGTTGATGGCGTCGGCCAGTTCGGCGACGCTGGTGAAGCTGCCGTCGCGCACGACATCGACGGTGAGGTCGCGGAAGAAGCGCTCGACGAGGTTCATCCAGGAACTCGACGTGGGCGTGAAGTGGCAGGCGACGCGGTCCACGCCGTGCGCCTTGCGATGCCGTCGGTTGTGCCAGTCGATCCAGGACCTCACCTTGGCGTGCTTGTGCGTGGCGTAGTTGTCGACGATCAGGTGCAGGCACACGCCGGCGGGGGTTTCGCGGTTGAGGTGGCGCAGGAAGTCGAGCCACTGCCGGTGGGTGTGCCGGGCTGCGGTCTGGCCGAAGATCTTGCCGTCCAGGTACGACAGCGCGGCGAACAGGGTGACGGTGCCGTGACGCTTGTAATCATGGGTCCGGGTGGCGCTGTAGCCGCGCAGGACGGGGAACCCGGGCTGCGTGCGCTCGAGCGCCTGACACTGGCTCTTCTCGTCGCAGCACAGCACCAGCCCCCGGTCCGGCGGGTCCAGGTACAGCCCGACCACGTCCCAGAACTTCGCCTCGAAGTGCGGATCGTTCGACAGCTTGAACGTCCGCGTCACGTGCGGCTTGATGTCGTTGGCGCGCCACAGGCGCCGCACCGTGTCCTTGGACACCCCGGTCGCCCGCGCCATGGCGCGCACCGACCAGCGCGTCCGGTTCGGCGGCGGCTGCGTGGCGCCGCGAATGATCCGCTCGCGCACCTCCGCGGGAATGCTCGGCTTGCGCCCCCGCCCCTTGGCGTCCGCCAGACCGGCCATCCCCGCCTCGCGGAAACGACGCTCCCACTTGATCACCACCGGTCGGCTGACGCCGAGCTCCCGCGCGGTGGCCGTCTGGCTGAGCCCGTCCGCGCGCCGGAGCACGATCGCCGCCCGCTGATGATCCCGGCGCGCCGCGGTGCTCCTCCGCGTCACCGCCTCCAGCGCCTCGCGTTCCCGCACCGTGATGTCCATTGGAGGTGTCGCTCGTCCCATGCCAAGAGTGTCCGTCGCGGTCCCGTCGGACACCATGCACCATATCGGACTCATAGTCCACTTATTTAAGCGACGCTACACTAGGAAGGCCGCCATGACGGACACGGCAACCGCACGCAAGGCGATCGTGATAGGCGTCGGGCCGGAAGACGGACTCGGGGGCCAGCTTTGTGTGCGCTTCGCGCAACGCGGTCATCACGTCTTCGTCGCCGGGCGCACCGCGGCCAAGGTGGAGGCCCTGGCTTCGAGCATCGGCGACGACGCGACCGCGGTCGTGGCGGACGCGACCGACGAAGCGCAGATCATCGCGCTGTTCGACGCCGCCGAAGCCGCGCCCGGCGAACTGACCCTCGCGATCTACAACGCCGGCAACAACACGCCCGGGCGCATCGCGGAGATGGAAGCGAGCTACTTCGAGAGTTCCTGGCGGGTCGGCGCGTTCGGCGGCTTCCTGTTCGGCCGCGAGGCGGTGCGGAGGATGCGCGGCAAGGGCGGGACGCTCCTTTTCACCGGCGCCAGCGCCTCGCTGCGCGGACGCGCGAACTTCGGCGCCTTCAACGCCTCGAAGGGCGCGTTACGAAACCTCGCCCAGGCGATGGCCAAGGAGTACGGCGAGGAAGGCATCCACGTCGGCCACGTGGTCGTGGACGGACCGATCGGCGGGGAGAAGATCAAGAAAGGCTTCCCAGAGTTCGCCGAGCGACTCGGCGAAGACCGGATGATCGACATCGGCGGGATCGTCGACTGCTACGAGTTCCTCTACAACCAGCCGCGCCGGGCGTGGTCGTTCGAGGTGGACGTGCGGACGTCGCTGGAGAACTGGTAGGGGCGCGGCTGGGCCACGCCCCTGCCATCCGTGCCTCAGTCGACGCGGGCCTGCGCGCTCCCCTTGAGAACCACGTCCCCCTGCTGGTTGACGGTCTCGATGTCGAGATCGAGGAGCCCGTCCTCCACCTTCACGACCGTGGCGGTCGCGTCGAGCGTGTCGCCCGGCCACACCTGGTTGGTGAACCGGACGCCGTACTCCGTGAGCCGTCCGTCGCCGACATAGTTGGTCAGCATGCGGCCGGTCATGCCCATCGTCAGCATGCCGTGGGCGAACACCGTGGGGTAGCCGGCGATTTCCTTCGTGAACAGCTCGTCGGTGTGCACCGGGTTGTAGTCCCCGGACGCGCCCGCGTACTGGACGATCTGCGTGCGCTTCAGGTCTTCGACGACGCGCTCGGTGTGGGCGTCGCCGACGTTCAGGTCTGCAGCTTTCAAAGCCATGTCTGTCTTCCCCTTTCTAGCCCTGATCGACGGGACGTTCCGTCTGGACACCCACGCCCGTCGCCGTGACGACGAGTTCCCCGTTCTGGTCGCGGTACTCGGTGACGGTCTCCGAGAACTTGAGCGTGCCGGCGCGGCGGCTCTGCCGCTCCCACTTGTTCCCCGGCCTCGTGGTCGCCGTCAGGATGTCGCCGACGCGCGGATGCCGGTGGTAGACGTAGCGCTGTTCCGCGTGCAGGCCGCCTCCACCGCCGCCCCCGCCGCTCTCGCGGACGACGCCCGTGGGCTTGCCGCCGGAGCCGAACCAGGGCTCGCCGACCTTCGGACGCAGGAAGTAGTCGGGGTCGAACTGCGCGCTCGCCTGCACGAACGTCGGCGGCGCGACGATCGCTTCGCACTCCGTGGACTTGGCGTAGTCCTCGTCGTAGTAGATCTGGTTGTCGTCGCCGACGGAGCGGGCGAACATCATGATGTGCCCGGACTCGACCGGGAACTTGTCTACGGCCATTGCTCCCCCTGAGGGTCGTCCAAAACCCGCAAAGGTACCAAGGATCAGCGCCCTTTGAAATCGGGCTTGCGCTTCTCGAGGAAGGCCGAGATGCCCTCCTGCTTGTCCTCGGTCTGCACCAGGGCGCCCTGCGCGTACTTCTCGAGCATCAGGGCGCCGGCGAGGCTCGCCTCCATGCCGAAGTTCACCATCGCCTTCATGGTGCGCGGCACGAAGGGGGCGAAACTCGCGAGGTGCTCCGCAACCCGGCGGGTCTCCGGCAACAGCTCTTCGGGCTCGACGAGGCGCGTCACGAGACCGATCGAGAGCGCGCGTTCCGCGTCGATGGGCTCTCCCATCAGCATCATCTCCATCGCCCAGCCGCGTCCGACGATGCGCGGCAGGCGCGCGGTCGCGCCGCCGCCGGGGATGATGCCGAGCTTCCCCTCCGGCGTTGCGAAGCGGGACCGGTGCGTGGCGATGCGGAGGTCGCAGCCGAGCGCGACCTCGAGTCCGCCGCCCATGCAGATGCCGTCGATCGCGGCGATGGTCGGCTTCGGCGTCCGCTCGAGCTGGTCCGCGAGCCCCTGCACGATGGGTTCGAGGGCCTTTCGGAAGTCGCGGTGCAGCACTTCGGAGAGGTCGGACCCCGAGGCGAACGCCCGTCCCCCGGCGCCCGTGATCGCGATGACGCGGACGTCGTCGTCCGTCGCCGCGAGGCGTAACGCGCCGTGCAGTTCCTCCAGGGTGTCCAGGGAGATTGCGTTATGGCGCGCGGGACGGTTGATGGTGACGAGCGCCAGCGGCCCGTCCACCTCGTAGAGGATTTCGTTGAAGTCCATGGGCTCAGTTTACTCGGAGCACGTCGCACCGCGCCTGCGGCACACGTGACTTTCGAAGCCCCAAATAGGTAGCCCGCCAGCCTGGAGAGGGAGCTGGCGGGCCAGGTCGACCTCAAAGGGCGAGGCCGCGAGGGGGATAGAGATTGCCTCTTGCCCGGCGGGAGCCGTCCCAATGTGCAGGTTCCGCTCCGCCCCGGTGAGTTCGGCCATGATTTCAGCCCGAAGGCGACCGAATCCGTCTCACCCCACGGACATCCTGCCAAAGGGCTGTTTCCCGCTGATTTCTCCGGCGGGCGGTTTTGTGTCTGTTTGTATCAGCGTGCCGACGGAAACCCACACGTCCGCCCCGCCGGACGCGCTGGCGCCGATGCCGACCCGCCAACCGTGCGCGAGGCAGAGCTGCTGCACGATGGCGAGCCCCAGCCCGCTGCCGCCCGCCTCGCGCGCGCTCGGACGGTCGAGGCGGAAGAACGGCTGGAACACCCGATCACGGTCTCCTTCGGGAATCCCGGGCCCGCTGTCCACCACGTGCACCGTGAGTTCGTCGCCCACCTCCACCACGACGGCCGCGTCCTCGCCGTGTCGGCGCGCGTTGTCGACGAGGTTGGCCAGGACCCGCGTGAAGGCGCCCGGCGCGACGAGGCCCCGCGCCTCCTCGTCGCCATGCCAATGCACGGGGACGCCCGCGTCCACGTCCGCGACCACCGACTCGATGTACGGCTTGAGCGACAGTTCCTGCGCCGCCTCGCCGGCGCCCCGCGCGAACCGCAAGGCGTCGCCGATCAGCTCGTCCATCTTCTCGAGGTTGCCTTCCATGCGGGCGACGAGCTTGCGGTCCACGTCGTCCGGCAGCAGTTCGACCGCCAGCCGCATGCGGGCGAGCGGGGTCCGCAGATCGTGGGAGATGCCCGCCAGCAGCGTCGTGCGGCTCGACAGCAACGTGCTGATCTCGCGCGCCATGCGGTTGAAGCTCTCGGCGAGCGTGACCAGTTCGCGGGGTCCCATCTCGGGCAGCGGCGAGAACCCCTCCGCGCCGCGGAACGCCTCGACCGCGCCCGCCGTCTCCGCGAGCGGCTGCGCGATACGGCGCACCACGAGGGACGAGGTGACCAGCACGATGACGGCCCCGACGACGCCGATGATCAGCCCCACGTACGGCAACTGGTCGTCCTGGTTTCCGGGCGTGAAGCCGATCTGCAGGCGGTCCCCGGGTATCGGCAGCTCCGCCCAGACCAGCTCGTCGCCTTCGAGCAGCCGTACCGGGGCGCCGAGACGCTCCGAGATGCGGGCCCGGAGCAGCGCGTGGTAGTCGTTGTCCTCCGCCGCCGGCGGCAGGTCGCGAATGTCCTGGCTGATGACCAGGTCGTGCATGCGGGCCATCTCGAGCTCGAACGCGGGCCGCGCGTCGGTGTAGTCCGGCAGCTCGGCCCAGGTCTGCGCGGAGAGCACCACGAGGCCCGCCTCGTCGTCCGCGGAGCGTTCGGTCATCGGGCCGACGACGAAAACCTGCAGCGCCGCCAGCGCCGTCGCCGCAATTGCAACTGCGCTGAAGGCCAGTACGACGTTGGTGCGCGCCAGGAGGGAGGTCCGCCGCGGCCTCGCGCGGAGCCTGGGCGGATTCCGACCCCCTCCCGCCACCGCCGCCACCCGTCCCGCGCGGCGCCGTCAGGCGGTGTCGGGGCAGAACATGTATCCCTTGCCCCAGATCGTCTTGATGAAGACGGGCGACGACGGGTTGGATTCGATCTTGCCGCGCAGGCGCGTGACCCGGACGTCGATGCTGCGATCGAACGGCGACCGCTCGGCGCCCGTCAGGAGATCCAGGATGCGGTCCCGGTCGAGCACCTTGTTGGGATGGCGCGCGAAGACGCTCAGCAGGTCGAACTCCCCCGTGGTCAGCGGCACGGTCCGGTCTCCGTCGGTCAGCCGGTGCGCATTCAGGTCAAGCTGGAAGGCGCCGAACTCGACGGTGTGCGACTCCAACCCGCTGTCCTGCCCCGCCGTGCGACGCATGACCGCACGGATACGCGCGAGCAGTTCCCGCGGGTTGAAGGGTTTCGTCATGTAGTCGTCGGCGCCGACCTCGAGGCCGACGATGCGGTCGACGTCCTCGCCCTGCGCCGACACCATGATGATCGGCACGGTCGACGTCCGCTTCAGCCGCTTGGCGATGGACAGGCCGTCCTCGCCGGGGAGCATCACGTCCAGGATGACCAGGTCGACGTCGTGCGCGGACAGGGCCTCGTCCATGCCGGCGCCGTCCTCGACGCCGATCACGTCGTACCCTTTCTGCTCCAGGTACTGGTGCGCGAGTTCGCGCAACTCCGCGTCGTCGTCCACCACGAGCAGAGTCGCCTTGTCATGGGCCATCGCCGACTCGGTCAATCGCCCTTGACCGTCTTGTTGACCTTCACCACCGGCGCACCCACCGTGTCCTCCGCCTCCTCCACGCGCCGTTCGAAACCCTTTCCGTAGTCGTCGGGGCCCTCCCCGGGGGAGGCTTCGTCGACCGACGCTCCGGGCGCCGCCTCCGGCGGGCGCGACCGGATGCGCACGACCTGTTCGATGTGTACGACCGAGCCGTCGGGCCCCCGGACGGTGCGTCCGAACCGCCGGCGGACTTCCACCGGGATGGCCTGGCCCCTACCGTGCTCCGCCATGCGCCGGCGCATCTCGAGGAAGAAGTCGCGTCGTTCCTCGCTGCCGAGCGCCTCCCAGTCCGCGGCGACCCGCGTGAGTTGCTCGTCCGAGTACTCGGCGTAGGGATTGGAGTTCGCCCCGGCGGGCAGGGCCAGGAGCGCGCCGACGAACGCACAGAGCCCCCAACGCCAATCGCGGCCACGCCGCCCCGGCGCCGGGTGTCGAGCCCTATGCAAGCGTCTTGCGTACACGCCCTGCAACGACCCTCTCTTCCGTCTCCCGCGGCCCGCGGCGCCCTCCCCTTGCGAGAAGGCGGCCGCCGCCCCGCGCCCCGGGAAACGGCCGAGCGGCAACTCGGCCGATCTCCCGGAGGAACTGCCTGTCAGGCGGCCTCGAACAGCCCCGCGGCGCCCTGACCGCCGCCGATGCACATCGTCACGACGCCGTACTTCTGGTTGCGGCGTTGCAGCTCGCGAAGGATGGAGCCCGTGAGCCGCGAACCGGTCATGCCGAACGGGTGTCCGATGGCGATGCTGCCGCCGTTGACGTTGTACTTCTCGTTGTCGATGCCGAGCTCGTCGCGACAGTAGACGCACTGGGACGCGAACGCTTCGTTGAGTTCCCAGAGATCCACGTCGTCCTGCCGGATGCCGACGTTCTCGAGCAGCCGCGGAATCGCGAACACGGGACCGATGCCCATCTCGTCGGGTTCGCAGGCCGCGACCGTGAAACCGCGATAGACGCCCATCGGCTGGATGCCGAGCTGACCGGCGCGTTCCGCGCTCATCAGCAGGGTCATCGAAGCGCCGTCGGAGAGCTGGGACGCGTTGCCCGCCGTCACCGTGCCGTCTTCCTCGAAGGCCGGGGGCAGGCCCGCCAGGCCGTCGAGGGTCGTCGTCGGACGGTTGCACTCGTCGCGGTCCACCACGACGTCGACGCGGCTCTCCTCGCCCGTCTCCCTGTCGGTCTTCAGCATGGTGGCCGGCATGGGAGCGATCTCCTCGTCCATCCATCCGGCCTGCTGGGCGTTGGCGTAACGCTGCTGGCTCTGGAGCGCGTACACGTCCTGCATCTCGCGCGTCACCTGGTAGCGGCGCGCCACGACTTCCGCCGTGTTGCCCATGGCCATGAAGATGTCCGGCTTCTCGTCGAGCAGGCGCTGGTTGGGCTGGGACTTGCCCGGCTCCTGCCGCGTGCGCATCGAGATGGAATCGACGCCCCCGGCGATCGCCACCTGGGTATTGCCCGAGGCGATCTGGTTCGCCGCGATGGCGATCGACTGCAGGCCCGAGGAGCAGAACCGGTTGATGGTCAGGCCCGCGGTGGTGATCGGGAGCCGCGACAGCACGACCGCGAGACGCGCCAGGTTCCCGTCCTGCTCGCCGGCGTGGCTCGCCGCGCCGACCACGACGTCTTCCACCTCGTCCGCCGAGACGTTCGGGTTGCGGTCCAGCAGCGAGTCGATGAGATGCGCCAGCATGTCATCGGAACGCGTCAGGTTGAAGCTGCCGCGGAAGGACTTCGCAAGACCCGTCCGGATACTGTCTACCACTACCACATCACGCATCTTTTCCCTCCTTTCCGGGTTGTCTCTCGGTTGTCGGTCTGTCAGTGGTTCGGCCCGGCGCGTGCCGGACCACTCTCATGGAGACCGGCGAGTGTACTACGGAAACTGAGCGGTCCCAACGGCGATGCCGGTCGGCTCGGCAGCCGGACGTCAGGCCCGTCGGGCAGGATTTCCGTCGGGCAAGGACGGCGGCGCGCGCTCCCCGAGCGCGGTCCGCCACGAACCGACTACAGCGACCACTTCACGTCGAGGAGCGCGCTCGTCCCGACATCCTGCTCGAGGATCGTGACGCCGCCCTGCGCGAGTTCGACGCTCTCGCCAAGGAGGTTCTTGACGCGTACCTTCACGCTCAGGCGCTCCGTCGCGGACCAGGTGTAGATGAAGTCCAGCGCGTGGAACGGCTGCTCGTAGGCGTCGTCGAAGCTGTCGATGCCCCCGAAGAAGATGCGCTCGCCGAAGCTGTGGTAGACCAGCGTCGCCCCGTGCCTTCCGTCGAAGGAGTCGAAGCCCAGCTGCAGGTTGGCGACCCACTCGGAGTGCTGCGTCATGCGCCGCGAGGTGTTGGTGATGTTCCCGGAGAACCCGTTCGCATGGATGTCGAGTCGCGAATCCGACAGCGTGACATTGCCGGCGAAGTAGAGCTGTTCGATCCACCGGCCGAACAGACCCCGCAGGAAGCCGAGGTTCTTGAGCCCCTCGAACTCCGCGCCGTAGATCTCCGCCGCGTCCGCGTTCACGAAGGCGAACAGGATGTCGTCGTCCGTCGCAGCACCCTGGAGGGTCTCGATCGGGTCCGTCACGTCCTTGTAGAAGGTAGAGACCGTCACTTGGTCCCCGCCGTCCCAGAACCACTCCGCGCGCAGGTCGAAGTTGGTCAGCGCGGTAGGGGCGAGGAACGGGTTGCCGCGCACCCGGGCATCGGTGAGCGGATCCATGTAGCTTGACCGGGACACTTCCCGGATGTCCGGCCGGGCGACCGTGTCACCCCAGCTGAAGCGCAGCTGGAAGTCGTCCGCCCAGAAATCCGGCCGGATGTAGGTGACCGCCAGGGACGGGTAGACGTCGCCCTTCTCGATCCTGGCGGAGGCGATCTGGCGGGCAGAGACGCGGTTACCGCCGAACTGCAGCGGGTCGATGGGCACGGAGACCTGCGTGAAGTCCTCATGGCGCGCGCCTCCGGAGATCCGCCACCTGTCGTCGATCAGGATGTCGAACTTGCCGTAGACAGCCTCCGTGACCTGTTCCGCGTAGTAGCTCTCCAGCCCGAAACCGCCGGTGCCGAACAACGTGGTGAAGCCGTTGTTCGGGTCCATCAGGTTGGCGTCCGAAAAGACCTCGCTGGCCGCGCCCCCGTTGATATCGTCGAAACCGGGCCCCACGCCGCCGATGCCGATGGAGATCTGCCGGTAGAACCTCGTCTTGCGCGAGCGGTCATGCCCCGCGGACAGCTCGATGTCCCAGGTTCCCGCGCGCATCGGGAAGGTCACGTCGGAGCCCCAGGTCTCCACCTCGTCGTCGAGGTCGGAGAACCGGAAGTCTCCCGCCGCTCCCGACGAGCGCATGGTCGTGCCGACCACGTTCCCGTAGGGCGCATCGAGCACGTCCAGGGACTTCACGCGCACCTCGTTCGGGATGTCCGTCCCGGCCCCGGCTTCCGAGTAGTACCAGCTGACCGTCATGTCACGGAGCGCGGAGAGCTTCTCGAGGGCCGGGAATCTGGCCAGGGTGTCGTCACCCAACCGGTGCTCGCCCCGAATCTGGTTGATGATCAGTTCCCGTTCCTCGAACCGTATGTGCCCGGTGCGGCCTTGCGTCGGGCGATCGTCCGCGCAGTCGTTGAACTTGCCCTGTCCGCAGCTCAGCGAGAACCTCGCATCGTCCGCGGTATCGCGCAGGATCAGGCTCGTCGTACCGATCTCGTGATCGTCCGTGAAGCGCAAGCCCAGGTTGGCGCTCCCCGTGATGCTGACGGACTGCACCGTGCGTTGCCGACGCTCGAAGTCCGTTTCCGGTCGCGTGACGCCGCGCTTGATCCGGTCCTTGTTGCGCCAGTCGGTTTCGTAGACCCCGAGTGTCAGGAAACCGAACTCCCAGTTTTCGCCGAGGAGCCAGCGATAACCCCCGGCGACCTCGGCTTTCCTGTCCGGCGAGAGGTCCCGGGGCCGGATGTCGACATCCCGGTTCAGGGCGGTCGCCAGCTGGCGGTTGATCGCCCGGGCGTCGGCCAGGGTTGGCGAGCCCCCGGCGAGACGCAGGGTGTTGTAGATGTTCGTTTCGGAAAAGTCGCCCCGGTAGGTCCGGATCGCCTCCCGAATCTGACCCGAGAGCGCCCGCGTTCCGTCGTCCTTGCCCATCCGGTCGTCGCCGCCGCCCCGATAGGACAGTCCCGTTTCGCCACTGTCGCTGGTCCAGCCGGTCTTGAACTTCACGCTGAAGACCGGGTCCTCCGGGATCTGCTTGGTGCGCATGTCGACGTTGCCGCCGCCGAAAGCCGCGGGCATCTCCGGCGAGAAGCCCTTCTGCACCGAGATGGCCTCGAGGATGGTGGACGGAAACAGGTCGAGGGGCACCACGTTGCGCGACAGGTCCGGAGACGGCACGGTCGCGCCGTTCAGGGAGGCGCTCGAGTATCTTTCGCCGAGTCCGCGAACGTAGACGAACTTGCCTCGCGCCACCGTCAGGCCCGGTACCCGGCGCAGGGCCGAGGCGGCATTGCTGTCGCCGGCGCGGGACATGCGTTTCGAGTCCAGCACGTCGATGGGCACGTCACTCTCGATGCGCTCCGACAACCAGCCCGTGCGCCTGGTCGGCGCGCCACACTCCGTAGCGGAGAGATCGCCCGGCGCGTCACCCACGTCCCCTTCCGCGACAACCGGTGGAGCCTGGCGCGCGCCGTCGGCGCAGGTTTCCGCGGCGTCGGGCCGCGATGCGGACGGGGAGTCGGGAGTCGAGGCGTCGGTCGGCTCCCCGGCGAGGGCTCCGGACGCCAGAAACACCGCCGCCAACAGCGGCCCGAAATCGATGGTTTTCATGGGCCGCGCATCGTACCGGCCGGTCGTGACGCGTTTATGACAGCGCGGATGCGGACAGCCTCGGTACGGAGCGCCAACAGGGGCGGTTGCCGACGGGGCCAGACAGCCCGTCCTATGCGAGCGGCATCCCGGGTCCGATCTTCTCGTACCGGCCGCCCACGCTGCGGTAGAGCCCGGCGCCGTGCAGCCGGAACGGGATGTCCACCGGGCGCGGAGCCGGCAGGCGGATCGGGCGGCGGCGCGCTCGTCCGAGCGTGACGTGCGCACGGAACCGCCGCGCATCGCGCCCGCCGGGGGGAAGCGAGTCCGCGAGCACCTCGAGCAGGCCGCCGGAGTCCACGCGCAGCGCAACGACACGGGCCCGCCGCGAGTTCGGAAACCCGTCGATCGCGACCACCCTGCACTCGACGGGGAAACGCCCGTCCAGCGCCTCCGCCGCCTCCCGCCAGAACGCTGCCGCCCCCGCGTCCAGCTCTCCAAGGAAACGCAACGTGACGTGGTACTTTTCCGGCGCCACCCAACGCACGCCGTCCACCGCCGGTCGCAGCGCGACGAGTGTGTCCCGCACCGCGGCGGGCAGGAAGGCGGCCACGAAACAGCGCATGGCCGGAAGCATACCGGGGCCGGGTAGAATAGCGGCTGGTCAGGGGAGAAGTGTGGACGCGACCTGCGGATGGCCAAAGACTCCATCCTCGCCGACCTCGGTGCGAAGGGTGCGCACGGAGGCGCCGCCCACGAACTCACCGAGGCCGTTCGCCACTACCGGATCGACCGCGCGCCGGTATCCCTGGCGGACCACGACCCCGCCGACACGGGCCCGTTCTCCACCCGCGACCGGGCCCTCGCCCGGGCGCTCCTGCGGGCCCACACCGCCTGGTTGACGGGGCGCCAGCGCGCGCTTGCGGCCCAGCGGCAGTGGGCCGTGCTCCTGGTGCTGCAGGGCCGGGACGCCGCCGGCAAGGACAGCCTGATCCGGCACGTCACGTCCGGGATGAATCCCCAGGGCTGCGACGTGACCTCCTTCGAGGTGCCGAACGAGGAGGAACTGCGTCACGACTTCCTCTGGCGCTATCACCGGCACCTGCCGACACAGGGCAAGGTGGGCGTCTTCAACCGTTCGCACTACGAGGAAGTGCTGGTCGTCCGCGTCCACCAGGAGCACCTGCGCTCGCAGCACCTGCATCCGTCCCTGATCGGCCCGGACGTCTGGGATCACCGGCTGCGGGACATCGTGGCGTTCGAGGACTACCTGACCCGTAACGGCACCGCGATCGTCAAGATCTTCCTGAACGTGTCGAAGGAAGAGCAGAAGGAGCGCTTTCTGGGCCGCCTCCGCGACCCGGCGAAGCACTTCAAGTTCTCGCCGTCCGACATCCGCGACCGGGAGCACTGGGACGCTTACACCGAGGCCTACGAGGCCGCCCTCGGCGCGACGTCGACGCCGCACGCGCCGTGGTACGTCGTGCCGGCCGACCGCAAGTGGTATGCCCGCCTGGCCGTGGCGTCGATCCTGGTGCACGCGATCGCCGAACTCGACCTCGAGCGGCCCGCCCCGCTCCTGGCCGACCCCGAGACGCTGCAGGCGGCCCGCGCGGCGCTCGAGGACGCGTGACGGCCCGCTTCCGGCGGGCGGCAACGACCGCCGCCGTCTGCGTGTTCCTCACCGCCTGCGAACCGCCGGAGTCCCCGCCGCAGGCCCTTCCGCCTCCCGCGGCCACCTTCGTGGGGAGCGAGGCCTGCGCCGCCTGCCACGCCGGGGCCTTCGAGCGCTGGTCCGGTTCCCACCACGACCTGGCGATGCGGACCCCTGGCCCCGCCACCGTCGTCGGGGATTTCGGCGACACGTCCTTCACGAAGGACGGTGTCACGACCCGTTTCCGCCGCGAGGGCGACGGGTACTTCGTGGACACGGACGGTCCCTCAGGCGCGATCGCGACCTACCGCGTCGCCTACACATTCGGCATCACGCCGCTGCAGCAGTACCTGCTCGAGACGGAGCCCGGGCGTTTCCAGGCGCTCGGCATCGCCTGGGACGCGCGCCCGGGGGGACAGGGGTGGTTCCATCTCTATCCCGACGAGCGGATCGCCCACGACGATGTCCTCCACTGGACGTCCGATTCGCAGAACTGGAACTCCATCTGCGCCGACTGCCACTCGACGGACGTGCGCAAGGGCCTCGATGCCCGGACCGGATCGTTCGCGACCGCGCACTCCCTCATGAACGTAGGCTGCGAGGCGTGCCACGGCCCCGGTTCGCTGCACGCCGCGGCCCCGGAAGCCGATTACGGCGCGGCCGCCGTGGAGATCGACACCTGCGCCCCCTGCCATAGCCGCCGGGCGCAGCTCGCCGAGGGGTTCCGGCCCGGCGCCGCGTTCCTCGACCACTACCTGCCCGCCGTCGTCACCCCGCCCCTCTACCACGCCGACGGCCAGATCCGGGACGAGGTCTACGTCTACGGCTCGTTCCTGCAGAGCCGCATGTACCAGGAGGGCGTCACCTGCGGCAACTGCCACGACCCGCACACGGCCGAGCCGCTCCTGGCCGGCGATGCGCTGTGCACGCAATGCCACTCCGAGAACCCGCGCCCCGACTTCCCGACGCTCACCGCGCGGCGCTACGACGACCCGAGCCACCACTTCCACGACGACGTCCAATGCGTCGACTGCCACATGCCGAGCAAGGTGTACATGGGCGTCGACGACCGGCGCGACCACGGCTTCCGGGTCCCGCGCCCGGACCTGACCCTGCGTTTCGACGTCCCGAACGCCTGCAACGGCTGCCACGAAGACCGCTCCCCGACCTGGGCCGCGGACGAGATCGCCCGGCGCACGGGCGCGCCTCCCTTACCCGGCGCCGCCGACGTCCTCGCCCTCGCCACCACGCAGCGGTTCGATGCCGAACGGGCCCTGTCGGAGGCCGCGACCGACGCCAGCCTGCCCGGTCTGGTCCGCCGCAGCGCACTGCTTGCGCTCGGCCCGTACGAGTTCGGCTTCTCCCAGGACGCCATCGCAGCCGGCTTGCGCGATGTGGACCCGTTCGTACGGCTCGGCGCCCTCGAACACCTGTCGCGTCTCCCCGACGCGCCCCGCCTCGCCGCGCTCCGCCGCCTCCTCAGGGATCCGCTGCGCGCGGTCCGGGTTTCGGCCGCACCGGCCGCCGCTCCCTTGCTGGCAGGGTCCGTATCCCCCGCCGACCGCGCGCTCATCGAGGACGCACTGCAGGAGCATCGGGCGGTGCAGGAGTTGAATGCGGAGCGTCCCGAGGCGCACACCAACCTCGCCGTCGTCCACGCCGCGCTCGGGGACGACGCGGCCGCGGAAGCCGCCCTCCGGCGAGCGCTCGACATCGCGCCGCACTGGATTCCGGCGCTCGTGAACCTGGCGGACCTGTACCGCGCATCGGGGCGGGACGATGAGGGCGGAGCGCACCTGGCCGAAGCCGCCAGGATGCGCCCCCCGAGCAGCGAAGCGGCTTACGCGTACGGCCTGTGGCTCATCCGCCAGGGCCAGCCCGCGCGCGCCCTCGAGCAGTTGCAGCGCGCGTACGAACTGGACCCGGAGCACCTGCGCAACGGCTACGTCTACGCCCTCGCGCTCCATAACGCGGGCGAAGGCGCGTCGGCGCTCTTGGTGCTCGAGGACAGTCTCGGGAAGTTCGGCGGACACCGCGCCACGCTCGAAGCGCTCGCCACCATCTCGCGCGACCTGGGCGAGACGGAGGGCGCGCTCCGCTACGCCGAGCGGCTGGTGGCTGCGTTCGGCGTCCGCTACGAAGGTCTCGTCCGCGAGATCGAAGCGGGCGGATAGAGGCGACGCTCACAAGCGCCAACCGGGCGGCGTTACGTCGGATGGGCGGCGCCGCCGCCAGAAATGCCTGCGCACGTTCAGCAGCACATTCGCCGGCGCCCAAAGGGCCGCCAAACCCCAATCCACTCGTCCTCACCCCCCACACGAAACATCGCCCATTTCAACCGAGCCCCGGCGCTCGGCGACGCCGGGGCGGACAAGCCATCGGCGAAGACACGCCACGACAACGACGTCGTACCGACCGCGCGGGGACGTTGAAATGGGCGATGTTCTCCCGACGGGTTGATCCGCGACTCGCGCGGCACTTTGGCGTACCGCGTGTTCGGCTCACCCAGTCCCGCAGGTGGCGGCATGACGCTCTCGCAAGATCCCGTCGCCCGAGTCAGGGGCGGTGCTCGGCGCCGTCCATCGCTGCCGACCAGATCGATCTCGGTCACTGGGCCGGCGCCGCCGAAGCCTGGCCACCTGAATGATTGGGGCGATGTTCGCAGCGATGCCTCCCGCGAAACGCGGCCACGCCAGCCTGAGAGCCGCCCGCGTGCGCCAGCACGCAATGGGCGGGCGACTCTCGGGGCCGCAGAGGCGCTCATCATCCGCAGCCGCCTTTCGGTGCGTGCTTCAAAACCTCCCCGGCCCACCCTCCGCCGGATCGAAGTCCGGCAGGTCTCCGCGCCCGTCCCGGGGCCCGACCCAGCGGGAACGCGCGTCCGGCGCCGCCGGCTCCGTTTCCAGCCCCTGCAGTTCCGCCGCGACCGCGCTGTCCTGGAACTGCAGTTCGTGCAGCGTGTAGTAGATGCCGCGCCGCGCGATCAGTTCGTCGTGGGTGCCGTGTTCCCGCACCCGGCCGCGGTGCAGCACGAGCACGCGGTCGCACTCCTGGATGGTCTGCAGCCGGTGCGCGATGACGATGGACGTGCGCCCCTCCGTGATGCGGTGCAGGGCTTCCTGGATGGCGAGTTCCGACCCGGTGTCGATGCTCGATGTCGCCTCGTCCAGCACGAGGATCTCCGGGTCCGCCGCGAGCACGCGGGCGAAGGCGAGGAGTTGCTGCTGGCCCTGGGAGAGGTTGTGGCCGCGTTCCGCGAGTTCCGTGTCGTAGCCGTCCGCGAGCTGGCGGATGAACGGATCCGCGTTGGCGGCTCGCGCGGCCCACTGCGCCCGCTCCCGGGTGATCGCGGGATTGCTGAGGGCGATGTTGTCGAGCACCGTACCCGAGAACACGTGGAAGTCCTGCAGCACGACGCCGATGCGCTGGCGCAGGTCCCGGGTGGCGATGGCGTTCACGTCGGTGCCGTCGAGGAAGATCATCCCGTCGGCGAAGTCGTAGAACCGGGCGAGGAGCCGGATCACCGTGCTCTTCCCCGAGCCGGTGGGCCCAACGATGGCAAGCTTCTCGCCGGGCGCGATGTGGAAGGAGACATCCTTCAGGACATCCTCTCCGCCCGGGTAGGCAAAGCGCACGTTGCGGAACTCGATCCCACCCCGCAGCCGTTCGGGCAACCGCACCGGCGCGCGCGGTTCGTGGATCCGCTCGTCCCAGTCGAGGGCCTGGAAGATGCGCTCGCCCGACGCCATGGAGCGAAACAGCGTGTTGAACTGCTGCCCCACCGCCACGACGGGGTTGATCATCATGTTGATGTACTGGTTGAAGAGGATGATCGAGCCGAGGGATATCTCCTCCCGCACGACCTCCCCGCCGCCGTACCAGATCACGACGGCGACGGCGACGCTCGCGAGGCTCGTGTTGAAGGTCTCGAAAACGACCTCGTGGTCGATGGCGCGGAACTCCTGGCGCCGGTTCTCCTGGTTCCGGCGGCGGTATTCCTCGGCGTTGCGCGCTTCGCGGCCGGAGAGCTGGACGACCTCGATGCCCATCAGGTCTTCCTGCATGTACTGGTTCAGCCCCGACACCGAGTCACGCACCAGGCGGAAGATCTCGCGCATCGCCATGCGGAAGACGTACGTCGCCACCGCCGCCGCGGGGATGACGAGCAGCAGCAACCCCGTCACCTCCGTGCTGATGTGGAACATGAGGAAGAGCGCCAGGACGAACGGTACGAACTCGCCGGCCAGCATCCCGAAGCCGAGCAGCAGCTCGAAGAGGTTCTCGACGTCGTTCGTGACCCGCGTCATCACTCGCCCGACGGCAACGCGGTCGTAGAAGGAGGCGGGCTTGCGCTCCAGCGCCGCGAACAGGTCGAGGCGCAGATCCCGCAAGGCCTTGAGCGCGCTGCTCGCGAGGGTGAGGCGATGCGCGAACATGAGCACGGCCTGGGCGAGCACGAGCAGGATGAAGAGCAGCACCGCCGCCGTCAGCGGCTCGACGCCGAGGCTGGCCACCAGCCACTCCGTCGCGTCCACCAGGCCGTAGTCGGGGAGGTCCGCCGACGCGGGGTCCGGCAGCAGGATGGTGTCGACCACGACCCGCCCCTGGATGACCGGCAGCAGCACGCTCATCGCCGCCGCGCCGACCACCAGCGCGACGCTCGTGAACAGCGTGATCCGGTACGGCTTCATCCAGCCGAGCAGCCGCGCGAACAGGCGCAGGTTCAGGGCCTGGTGGGTGAGTTCCGCATCGAACGCCGAGTAGTCGCGGCTCGCTTCGCTCATGCATCGCCCCCAGCCACGGAAGCCAAGGCGGGCGCATCCACCTCCAGTTCGTGCAGCAATCGGCTCTTGCGCGCCCGGTCCTGGTCCTGGTTGCTCTGCACCGCTTCGAGGTCCGCGTAGTAGCCGCCCTGCGCCAGCAGTTCCGCGTGTGTCCCCGACTCCAGCACATGACCGTTGTCGATGACGTAGATGCGGTCCGCGTGCCGCGCCGTGGACACCCGGTGCGAGACGAGCAGCGTCGTGCGCCCGCCGCGCAGCCGCTGCAGGTGCTGCAGGATCCGCTCCTCGGTCTCGGTGTCGACGCTCGAGAAACAGTCGTCGAGGAGCAGCACGGGCGCGTTCCGTATCAGGCCCCGCGCCAGCGTCGCCCGCTGCTTCTGGCCGCCCGACAGCGTGACGCCCCGCTCGCCCACCGGCGTGTCGAGCCCGTCCGCCAGTTCCCGCAGCGTGTCGAGCAGGCCCGCGGCTTCCGCGGCCCGGACGATGAGGTCGTCGGCGCGCCCCGGCGCGTCGTAGGTCAGGTTCTCCCGTAGCGAGGTCGAGAACAGGAAGGGGTCCTGCGGCACCAGGGTGATCGCCTCGCGCAGCCGGGCCAGCGGCAGGTCGCAGACGTCGCGGCCGTCGAGGAACACCATGCCCCGGGGCGTGTCGAGGAGCCGCACGGCCGCCTTCAGCAGCGTGGATTTGCCGGACCCGACGCGGCCGAGCAGCGCCACTGTCTCGCCGGCCGCGACGGTGAGGTCGATCCCGTCGATGGCCGGGCGCGCGGCCCCTGGATGTCCGTAACGCAGGCCGGCGAACGAGAGCCCGCCGCGGACTTCCGCTTGAAGCGGACCCGTCGCCGCGTCCGTCACCTCGCGCGGCGTGTCGAGCACCTCGAAGATGCGCTGCGTCCCGGCCGCCGCCGCCGTGAACAGCGACAGCGACCAGCCGATCGCGGTGATGGAGCCGGAGACCATCAGCAGGTACGCCGAGAAAGCGGTGAACTCACCCACGGACAGGGAACCGGCCAGCACCAGCGAGCCGCCGTGGAACAAGATGATGACCGGCGAGATGGGGATCAGCATCGCCATCGCGAGGTTCATGAACCCCTGGTAACGGGTCGCGCGGTAGACCTTCTGCGCGTAGCGCGTACCGACGCGCCGGAAGCGTGCGATCTCGTGCTCCTCCTGCGCCATCGCCTGGATGGTGCGGATGCCGTTCAGGTTCTCCTGCGTGAAGGACGTGACGTCGGCCATCGCCTCCTGGCGGTCGCGGAAGTACGGGAACATGCCGCGCGCCATGAAGAACGCGGTGAGCGCCACGACCGGCAGCGGGAGCACCACCCACGCCGTCAGCTCCGGCGACATGTCGATCATGAAGTAGAGGCCCGCCGCGAGGGTGAACCCGAACAGGACCACGGTCACCCACCCGAACGACACGACCATCCGCACCATGCCGATGTCGTTGACCGCGCGCGACATCAGGTCGCCGGTCCCGAACCGGTTGAAGAACCCGGGCCCCTGGTACTGGACGGCGTTGAAGAAGCGCTTGCGCAGGTCGTAGCAGATCGAGATGGAGATGCGCCGCAGCACGCGGCGGGACAGGACGTAGACGAGGAACCGCGCCGCCACGATGCCGAGGATGGCGAGGGCGGGCACGGCCAGGTTCGGTTCGATCGCCTCGTCCGCCAGGCTGTCGATAGCGATCTTCAGGAACTGCGGAACGACGGCGTCGAGCAGGCGCGTGACGAGCAACCCGGCCAGCGACCCGCCGAGCGCCCACGCGTACCGCCGGGCGTACGGAAAGAGACGCTTCAGGTGGCCGAGGTCCCGGGCCGAGGCACGCTCGCGCCGCGGGCCCGGAACGCGGAACTCGTTTCGCAAGGCAGGGCGCCGGTGTCCGGGACGACCCTCGATGTTACCCGACGCGCGGTACGCCACCGGGAGCGGGGCCGGCCCGAGGCCGGTCTATAATCCGCCGCCATGCCGAACGGCGGTCCCACCTCTCACGTCTACTTCTCGCAGCGCCTGCGCCTGCACTACGTGGACTGGGGCAACGACGACGCCCCGTCCATGCTGCTGGTGCACGGCGGTCGCGACCACTGCCGCAACTGGGACTGGGTGGCCGAGGACCTCTCGCGCGACTACCACATCATCGCCCCGGACCTGCGCGGCCACGGCGACTCGCAGTGGATGATCGGCGGGGACTACAACACGGTCGACTACGTCTACGACATCGCCCAGCTCCTCCGGCAGACGAAGATGACGCCGGTGACCATCATCGGCCACTCCCTCGGCGGCTCCGTGTCGCTGGCCTACTCCGGCGTGTATCCGGAGACCGTGACGAAGCTCGTCTCCATCGAGGGCATGGGCCCGCCGCCGAGCGTCACCGGGGGCGTGGAGCAGCTCGCCGTCCACGGCCGCCTCCGGCACTGGGTGGACAACCTCCGCCAGCTCTCGGGGCGCCTGCCGCGCCGTTATCCGACGCTCGAGGAAGCCTTCCAGCGCATGCAGACCGAAAACCCGCACCTGTCGGAGGCGCAGGCGCGGCACCTGACCATCCACGGCAGCAACCAGAACGAAGACGGCACGTATAGCTGGAAGTTCGACAACTACGTGCGCACCTTCGCGCCCATCGGCCTTTCGCCGGAACAGAACCGGGCGCTCCACGCGCGCATCTCGTGCCCCACCCTGCTCATCTACGGCGCCGAGTCGTGGGCGTCGAACCCGGCGGCGGACGGCCGGGCCGAGCCCTTCCAGGACGTGCGCGTCGAGCGCATCGAGAACGCCGGGCACTGGGCGCACCACGACCAGCTCGACACGTTCCTCTCGATCGTTCGCGACTTCCTGGACACGTGACCCGCGAAGACGCCGTCCGCCGGCTCCACGACCGTCCGGAGCGCGGGGTGTTCGCGGTTTCCGGGGGCGGCTCGCTATTGCTCTCCGACCTCATGTCCGTTCCGGGCGCCTCCGGAACGGTGATCTACGGGGCGGTTCCCTATGCACACGCGGCCCTCGCCGCGTTCATCGGCGCCGAGCCGGAGGCCGCCTGCAGCCCCGCCACCGCACGCGATCTGGCGATGCGCTGCTTCCTGCAGGCGACGGGACTCGACCCCGGACCGGACCGGTTCGGTTTCGCGGTGACGGCGAGTCTCGCGACGAACCGGCCCAAGAAGGGCGAGCACCGCGCGCACCTGGCGATGCAGACGTCGTCCGTCACCCACACGTGGTCGCTGTACCTGGAAAAGGGCGCGCGCACACGCGCGGACGAAGAACGCGTGCTCGCCGACATGGCCTTCCATGCCCTGACCGCGGCCTGCGGCGTCACGAGCGCCGCCCCCGAACTGCTGGACGCCGAGCGCCTGGATGCCGATGTCGCATCCGGCGACGCCGCGTGGCAGGAACTGCTTGCCGGCACCCGGCAGGTCGTCGGCGATCCCCGGCCCCGCGCGCTCTTTCCCGGCGCCTTCCACCCCCTGCACGACGGTCACCGCCGCATGGCGCGGGTCGCCGCCGCGCGCCTGGGCGTACCGGTCACCTTCGAGGTCTCCATCCACAACGTCGACAAGCCGCCGCTCAACTTTCACGACCTGCGCGAACGGGCGGCGCAGTTCGATGCCGACGCGCTCTGCTTCACCAACACGGCCACCTTCGTGGAGAAGGCGCGCACGTTCGGCGACGTCACCTTCGTGGTGGGGGCGGACACGATGCGCCGCATCGCCGATCCGAAGTACTACCGCGGAGGCAACGTCTCCGACGCGCTCGACGAGATCGCGGACCGGGGATGCCACTTCCTCGCGTTCGGACGTCGCGACGGCGACCGGTTCGTCACGCTGGACGATCTCGACCTGCCGCCCGGCCTGCGCGAACTGTGCGAGGGCGTGAGCGAAGCGGAGTATCGGGTCGATGTCTCGTCGACGCAGATCCGGGCGCAGACTCGATCGACGACAGGGAGCAACACGCATGAGTAACGACAACGGGACGGTCGCGACCGAGCGGGACGGGCAGGTGATGGTGATGACCGTCGACCGCGTCAAGAAGCGGAACAGCTTCACGCCGGGGATGTTCGACCAGCTTTCCGCCGCCCTCGGAGAACTCGACCGCGACCCGGACCTCTGGGTGGGGGTGCTGCAGTTCGCAGGTGACCACACCTCCGCGGGCCTCGACCTGCCGCGGTTCTTCGGTCCCGGCGCGGAGTCGCGCCGCGCACCAGACGCGGACGCCATCGACGTCTTCTCCATGAACAACCGCTGCAGCAAGCCCGTCGTCGTGGCCGTCCAGGGACTCGTCCTCACGATCGCGATCGAGATGATGCTCGGCTTCGACATCGTGATCGCGGCGGACGACTGCCGCTTCCGGCAACTCGAGCCCCGGCGCGGCCTCGCCGTCTTCGGCGGCGCGCACGTTCGCTACGTCGAGCGCGCCGGCTGGGGCAACGCGATGTACCACCTGCTCCGGGCGGACGAGTTCGACGCTGGGCGTGCGCGGGAACTCGGCCTGGTGCAGGAGGTCGTGCCGGCCGGCACGCAGCGCGAGCGCGCCCGGCAGGTCGCCGGCGAGATCTGCGAGTGCGCCCCGATCGCCGTGCAGGAGATCAAGCGCGCGGCGCTCGTCTACCTGAAGGACGGCGAGGATGCGGCGTTCGCCGAAATCCCCCGCATGCGCGAGCGCACACTTGGCACGGAGGACGCGCGCGAGGGCATGATGTCGTTCGTGGAACGGCGTGAAGCCGTGTTCAAGGGTCGCTGAGGGTCAGTGTCCCTCGAGTTCCTCGATCCGCTTCGGCCAGGTGTCCTTCAGGAGCCGTGACAGCGACCGGTCCGCCAGGACCCGGCCCCCGGTCTGGCACCGCGCGCAGTAGTTGCTCTCGTTCTCCGCGTGGACGATGCGCTGGATCGGCGCGCCGCACACGGGGCACGGCTGGCGGTACTTGCCGTGGGCGGCCATCTCGTCGTGGACCGCCGTCACCTTGTCCGGGAACGCGTCCCCGGCCTTCCTCCGCAGGATCGCCACCCACTCGGTGAGGGTCTTGCGGCACGTCTCGAACAGGCGTTCCCCCTCCGCGTCGCTCACGTCCCGGGCACGCTTGAAGGGCGAGAGACCGGCGTAGAGGAGGATCTCGTCCGAGTAGGCGTTGCCGATGCCGGCGAAGATGCGCTGGTCGGTGAGGGTGCGCTTCAGCGTGTGCCGCGATCCCCGCAACCGCGCGAGGAACGTCCCAAGGTCGATCGTCAGCACTTCCAGACCGCCGGGGTCGAGTTCCGCCAGCGCGTTCTCGCCCCGGACGAGGCGCAGCGACGCGCGCTTCTTCTTGCTCGCCTCCGTGAACACGATCGTGCCCGAAGAGAAGTCGAAGGCGCCCAGCCCCACGCGTTTCGGCACCGCGCGCCCGGGCTCGTACCACCGCAGCCGTCCCGCGATCATCAGGTGGATCACGATGAAGAGGTCCTCTTCCAGCACCAGGACGAGCTGCTTTGCCACGCGCCGCGTGTCCGTCACGAGACGGTCCCGTACGTCCTCCACCGCGGGCGTGACCGAGCGCAGGACGAACGGGCTCGCCAGGCGGATGTCGAGGAGCCGCTCCCCGACGACACGCCGCTCGAGATGCTCGAGGTAAACGGTGAGGTCCGGGAGTTCCGGCATCGATCCGGCGCCCGCTACGGGCTCCGCCCGGACCCGGGCATCACGGCGGCGCCATCCCCGGCTTCAGGGCCAGCACGTCCGTCCGCAGAAACGTGAGTACCCGCTCGGCGGCGTTGCCCAGCACCTTCGCGCCGACCCCGTGGCGTCCCACCGTGCCCATCACGACGAGTTGCGCGTGCAGCCGCTCGGCCTCGTCGGCGATGACGTGCTCGACGGCGCCCTCGTGGATGTGCAGGTTCTCCCTCGGGATGCCGTGTTCGTCGCACAGCCGGTCGGTCACCGGATGCATGTCCTCGGCGATCTTGCGGGCATGCGCCTCCCCGTCCATCAGGCCGAGTTCCGTCAGGATGTGGGGAACGTGGATCGCGTACACGAGGTGCAGCGGATGGCCGCCGGCGTCGGCGTAGCGTCGCGCCGTCTCGATGATGGCGGTGTTGAGTTCGCGTTTGCCGCGCGACCGCGTGTGCAGGTCCACGGCCGCCACGATCGAGCGGGTCGGCCACCACTGGTCCTCCGCCGCGATCATCACCGGCGCCGCCGCCTCCCGCAGCAGGTGCCAGTCCGTCGACGTATAGAGGAAGGACCCGGAGCGGTGGCCCTTCCTGATCACCGCGGCGTAGGGCTTGCGGGCACAGCGCGTGTCCACCCACAGGTGCACGGACTTGTCCCACGCGACGGCGAGCTCGACCGCCACTTCCGGGGGCTTGAGCCGTTCGATCTCCGCGGTGACCTCCGCGCGGCGCTGCTCCGTCAGGTGGTGCCGCGCCTCGACGCGCTTCAGCCGGTCGTGGATGCTGCCGAGCGACTCGTAGCAGAAGGCGACCACGTCCGCGTCCCAGCCCATCCGCTCCGCCAGGGCGAGGCCCCGCGGCAGCGCGACGGGCTCCTCTCCGGCTCGATCCGCGACGATCAGTACCGACGTCATGGTCCTCTCTCCTTTTCGACTAACTTGCCCCGTGGAGATGTTTGCGCCGCCGGCCGTCAACGCGCACCCAGCGCCAGGCCGGGCTCGAATCGCACCAGGGTCTTCCAGCGCCCCGACCGGAACCGCACCGACAGCATGGCGCTCTTGACCAGATACTCGCCGATCAGCGTGGCATAGACCCATACGACCGGCAAGCCAAGGAACGTGAAGAGCGCCGCGAGCGTGCAGCGCACGCCGATCAGGCCCACGAACGTCGCGACAAGAGGCGCCCGGGTGTCGCCGGCCCCGCGCAGGCTGCCGCCGACGGCGAACTCCACCGCGAGCAGCGGCATCATCGCCGCGAGCAGCCAGGTCATCTGCACCGTGTAGCGCACGGTCAGCGGCTCGTCGCCCAGGAAGAAGCGCGCCAGCGGTTCCGCGAACACGGCGACGACCGCGCCGATGCCCGTCATCGCAAGCATCGCGTAGCGCATCGAACGCCAGCCGCTCGCGCGCGCCGCGTCGAAGTCGTCGGCGCCCAGATGCTGGCCGACCAGCGTCGCTCCCGCGATGGAGAACCCGAAGCCGACGACCATGCACATCATCAGCAGGTTCGCCCCGACGCTGTACGCCGCGAACGCCTCCGTGCCGTAGTAGTTGCCGATCAGCATGAAGAAGGCGAAGAAGCCGACCTGGAACACCACCATCTCCGCCCCGGCCGGATAGCCGATGCGGACCAGCTCCCGGAGCCGCCTCCTGGTGAGCCAGGCCGCGGCGATGTACTTCACGACCAGGACCTGCCGATACCAGAGTCCGACCAGCACCAGGCCGCCCACCAGGAACGACAGCCCCGCGGCCACCGCCGCCCCGCCGACGCCCATCCGCGGGAAGCCCCACTCCCCGAAGATGAACACGTACAGCAGCGGCACGTTGATCACGTTGACCCCCATCCCGACCCAAAGCGGCGTCCACGCGTCGCCGGCCGCCCGCAGCGCGGCGCCCAGGATGAAGTTGACGGCGAAGGCGACGTTGAACACCGACAGCCAGCGGATGTTGTCCGCCGCCATCGCCACGGTTTCCTCGTCCAGTCCGAACACCGTCGCGAGCTGGTCCGCGAACAGGACCCCCGGCAGCGTCAGCGCCAGCCCGAACGCGCTTGCCAGCACCAGGCTCGCCATCGTCACCCGGCCGGCCTCGTCGTACTCCTCCGCGCCCCAGGCCCGCGCCACGAGCGCAGTCGTCCCCGCGCTGATCGCGATCATCACGGCCTGCAGCGCGAAGAACACGCGCTGCCCGGCGCCCACCGCCGCCACCGCCTGCGGCCCGAGTTCGCCGACGAACTTGGTCTGCACCATCGCGACGACGGAGTAGAGCAGGTTCCCGAGGATCGACGGGAACGCGAGCTGGGCGATGCTCGGGCGTTCGGCGGGGTCGGTTCGGGTGAGCGTCACTGTCGGACCGCACTCACGAGTCGATCAACCACGCGAGCACGCCAGTGGGAACGGCAATGGTCTCGGGATCGTCGAGATCGAGTTCCGAGCGCGTCGCCATGACGCCACGCCACCGGGACGCCCGGAGCGTCGCCGTATCGCGTCGCCACCTGCCATCGACGTACTTCGACTCGAACGCCAGTTCCGCGAAACCCGGACCGACGAAATCGATCTCCCGCCTCGTTGCGGTGCGATGGTGCATCACGCGGTCGAAGGCGACGTAGGAACCCGGCGCCGCGCGCTCGGCGGCGCGCTGCAGTGCCACACCCAACTGCTGCTGCGACAGTCGGGCGAAATCCACGCCGACCGACTCATTGACGGCGACTATCCCCGGGTCAGCGTCCGCGAGTTGCGCGTAAACGGGATCGGTAAAGTAGAGTTTGGGCTGGGCTCGCAGCCGGGGTCGCAGGTCCGTCTCGCGATGGCAGGGCCACACGACGAAGGCCTCACGCAGATCGTCCAGCCGGTGCTTTGCCGCACCCTGGGAGACACCGATGTCATCCGCCAGGGAAGTCACGTTCAGGGGCGAGCAGAGACCGGCGCCGACGCGTCGCAGCAGGTCGACGGTCTGGGGACGCGACCAGTCCGCTCGCCGGAACGCATCGCCGTGGATCGCGTCGAGCAGGCTTGCGCGCAACGCTTGGGGTTCTGCGCGCGCCGAGAGGTAGCTGGCCACGGCTCCCGGGAAGCCGCCGACCTGCAGGTAGACTTCCCAGGCGCGGATCAAGGTGTCCAGCCAGGGCGCCAGGTCTCGGGCAAGCGCGCGGAGCCGGGGAGGCGAGAGTTCGGCAATCGCCAACGGTCCGTCGCCGATGGTGGGAGCGTCCGGGACCACCAGGGACACGAACGACCGGAAGCCGATGGGCAGCAGCACCCGATCCGGCGCCTGCGCCGCGCCCCGACGGCCGGCCAGCGCCTTCGTCGCCGCCGTGAGGTCGACGGCCGACGAACCCGTGAGCACCACGACATCCGCGCGGAAGCGGGGATCGTTGTCGCGCAGCCACTTCAGACGTTCCGGCCAGCCGTCCGTGATCCCCGTGATCTCGTCGAAGAACCAGAACCGGTTGCCGTCATCGAGCAACAGAGCGTCCGCGGCGTCCACGAGCAGCGGCAGGTCCCGGCTGCGCAGCCCGTCCACCGCCATGTGCGCAATGCGCCGGGGCGCCACGCCGGAAGCGATCAGGTCCCGGATGGCATGCTTGACCGCCACCGTTTTCCCCACACGGCGCGGACCCCGAAGGACATACAGGCCCCCGGGGGTCAGGTCGCTCAGAACGCCGGCGCGGTAGTCGTAGGGCGCTTCCGCCGCTTCGCGCAGGTCAGGATCCCGGGTGTGCCAGCCAACGGGATCGCGCCACCACCGATTGGTGGCGGTGAGCAACTGTTGCGCTTCGCCGCGTCTCATTCGCGCCCCTTACCACCTCGACGCCGCCCGGTGCAGCCTTGGCGCCGCCCGAGCCCCGCCGGACCGTTTGCTGTGACATTTCCTTTCGATGATGCGGAAATTGTATACATTATCGGCATCATTTAGAGGATTATGTACTCCCTACACGGTCGAGGGGTCCGTGGACGGGTCGTAACGTGTGTCCGCCACGATCACGCCAGCGTCCGGAGAAAGTCGATCGCCGGCATCGCCCGCACGCCCCCCGGCGTCACGAAGTCGCGCCGGCCGTCCAGCGCGAGCTGGATCGCCCGCGCGTCGGGGAAGCGCCGGCCCAGGTAGCGCAGTCCCCGGTCGATCGCCCGGTCGGCCAGCTTGCACTCGACGAGCAGCATCGGAGCCCGATCCTCCGTCACGACGAAGTCCACCTCCCGTCCGTCGACGTCCCGGAAGTACCGCAGCTCCACGTCGCGGCCCTCGGTGTCCTGCTGGAAATGCACCCACTTCAAAAGGTGGCACGCGACCAGGTTCTCGAAACGCGCCGCCGGGTCGCGGACGACGCACCAGTCGAAGTGATAGTGCTTGCGTTCCTGCTTGACCGCCCGGATGCGCGGCGCCCCGAACGGTGCCAACCGGAAGATGGCTAAGAGTCGTTCCAGGGTGTCCAGCCAGTTGGACGCGGTCCGGTGGGCGACCTCGAGATCCTCGCGCAGGGCGTTGATCGAAAGCGGCGACCCGACGAGATCGGGCAGCCGGAGCATCATTTCCTCCAGGCGCCCGAGATCGCGAATGCCCGTCAGCGCGTTCACGTCCTCCTCCAGCACCCGGGTGCGGTATTGGCGGGACCACCGGCGCGCCTCCACCTCGCTTCCGCCGAGCCACGGCTCCGGGAACCCGCCGAGGCGCAACAGGTCCGCAAGTCCCTCGGCGTCGGTAATGCCGGCCTCGGCCACCGAGAGCGGATGGAGCCGGAGCAGGTGATAGCGGCCCTGGAGGGAGTCGCCGCCGAAGCCGAAAAGATCCAGCCGCCCGCTACCGGTGACGAGGAGCTTCTGTCCCTCCCGGCGCGCGTCCCACAAACCCTTGAGGAAGCCCCGCCACCGGCGGTACTTGTGTATCTCGTCGAAGACCCACAGGTCGGCGGGCGGCAGCTCCCGCCGCAGGATGCGCTCGCGGTCGATGTCGACATCCCAGTTCAGGTATCCGTCAGTCGCCCCCGGCAGGCTCCGGGCGAGGGTGGTCTTGCCGACCTGGCGCGGCCCGGCGACGAACACCATCTTGCGTTCGAGGTCGCGTTGGACTTGGGGGAACAGGTAGCGGGCGAGGGAAGCCATGCAGTGCAAGATACGAGAGTTTCCTACGTCATGCAAAAAAACTCGCGTGTATTTTGAATAGATATCGAATACGCCCGACTGCCCACACGGTTGCGAGCATCCGCGGAAACCGTCGCGAGGCCCGTCGAGCCATCGAGCAACGTTCGCGGTGACCGGTGCGGGGTCGCGCTGGTGTCCGATCGGTTTCGGGCGCTACCGCGCCGGTGCTTCCGGCGTCGTTAGTCTTGCCGCTCCGGGTTCAAGAGGGCGCGTTGTCGCTCGCTCAACTCGGCAAGTTCGAACAATTGGTCGTTGACTTCAACGTAACCGGCATCCCACAGGGCCCGGGCCCTGGCTCTCCGCGCGGCCGCGTCGGCGGCGGCTTCCGCCTTCCGCAACGCGCGCTGTAAGGGGGAGTCGAAGTACGCCTTCGTGATGGCCTCGATCAGGGCCGCCTGCCGGCCACGCGTGCCAGCGACGATCAAGCCAAACCGTGCTTCCTGCATGGCGGCGCTGCGCACGTCGTATACGGCCGCATCGTAGTAACGTGCGCGGTCGGCGTCCGTCAGCGTTCGCCAATATGCGTATTCGGTAGGGTCGACCTCGGATTGCCGGGCCCTCGCCAGCGTGTGTTTCCGTTCCATTCCTCCCTCGCGCAGCGTCGCGGCCACCACGATAACAAGCTCTGCCGGCGCCCCGCAGCCCTACGACTCATCCTGTCCCATGGTCAACGCCGGCAGTCGAAACACCTGTCTGCGATGCCATCGCACGTGCGCGACCAGCGGAACGTCGTGGCTGAACAACGGTCGTCGCAGGCGCTCGCCATGGAAGTCGCGCAGCAAGCGCAATGCCGCGCTCTGCCCATGTACCTCGCTCGACACCACGATGCGGAACCCCTCACGGAGTGACTCCAGCCCCCATGCGCCGCGATCGAGCGCCTGGTGATGAAAGCCGCACAGGGCAAGGCCATTGCTGACCTCGTCCGGGCCTCCGGCCGCGTGCCAGCGGATGTGCGCAGCCTCCAACCCGAGCAGGTCGTCGCCGAGGCGGATGTCGTAGTCGCATACGGCGCACCGCCTCTCGTACGCGCGCAGTACGGCAGAGCGGAAGCCGGGATCGCGGACAGGGGCCCGCGCGTCTCGTACCACCCACTCCGCGCGTAGTCCAACCGCGCCGCGAATGTCGTCGTGGAGGGATTCGGGAAAATGGCCCTGGAGCAGAAGCTGTGCCGCCTCCGCTACGAGTTCCGCATTCCCGAGTAGCAACCGATGGCCCGCCTCCGACAGTCCTCCCTCTATCCCTTGGCGGCGCAGCGCAGTCTTGTGGAAGTCGCCGGACGCGGACTTGGGCACGCTGTCGGCCCCGGGCACCTCCCAAAGGCCATCGCCGCGCAGGCGCCCAAAGGGATACTCCGGATGCAGGGCCGTGCGCGGCGGCCCGAAACGCCGCAACAACCCGGTCAACGGGCCTTCGATCTCCTCGAACGGAGCCAGGCGGCGCTCGCCGCGTTGGAGCCGACCGAGGGCGAGGAGCAGGAGCAATGGCTTGCTCGGCGCCCGTTGGCCGCCGGAGCTCCACACGTTGACGTTCCGAATGCGCGCCAGGAAGTCCCTTCTGTCCACGGCTCCACCTTGCAGCGGAATGCCGCACCGCTGCAAGCCATCGTCGTTCTGTATCATCCCGCGCGTTCCAGGGACAAGAGTCGCCCGACAGCAGCGAGGACACCAATGGATCTCACCAAACCCGGCGTCTGGTACTTCACCGACGGCATGTCCGCAGCCGAGGCCGCGGACGCCGCGCAGCGCATCGAGTCGCTGGGCTACAGCGCCCTCTGGCTCCCGGAGACGGTCGGCCGCAATCCCTTCGCACACGCGGCGTGGCTGCTCGCCAATACGAGCGAGCTGGTCGTCGCCACCGGGATCGCGTCGATCTACCACCGCGAGCCCGGCGTGACGCTGGCGGCGCAGAACACGCTGGCGGAACAGTCGGGCAACCGCTTCCTGCTCGGCCTCGGCGTCTCGCACAAGCCCATGGTCGAGGGGGTGCGCGGGCTCACGTACGGCAAGCCCGTAACGACCATGCGGTCGTATCTGGAGAAGATGGACGCGTCGCCCTACAGCGGGCCCAAGCCCGACCCGGCGCCGCCGCGGGTCATCGCGGCGCTCGGCCCGAAGATGCTGGAACTCGCGCGGGACACCTGCCAGGGCGCGCATCCCTACTTCACCTCGCCGGACCATACCGCCATGGCGCGCAACGTCATGGGTCCGGACCCGTGGCTCTGCGTCGAACAGAAGGTGATCCTCGAAGAGGACCCGGACCGGGCGCGGGAACTCGGCCGCCAGACCGCCCGGATGTATCTGGCGCTGCCGAACTACCAGAACAACTGGCTGCGCATGGGAATGGAGCGGGCGGACCTCGAGGACGGCGGTTCCGACCGTTTCATCGACGCGACGTTCGCCTGGGGCGACGCCGCGACGATCCGCGCGCGCATCCAGGCGCACTACGACGCCGGCGCGAGCCACGTGTGCATCCAGCCGGTCCACCCCGACGGCGCGCTCGGCCCGTTGCACTGGGAGGCGCTGGAGGCGCTCGCGTGAGCGGCCTCGAGGGCCGGAACGCCGTCGTGACCGGAGCGGCCGGCGTTCTCGGCGCGGCCGTAGCACAGGCACTTCACGATGCCGGCGCGCGCGTCACGGGCGTCGACATCGCCGCGGCGGACGCGCCCTGGCCGGTGGTCATCGCGGACCTCACCGACCGCGCCGCGACCGCCGAAGCCCTTGCCGGGATCGGGACGATCGACATCCTCGCCAACATCGCTGGCGGCTTCACGATGGGCGACACGGTGGACGAAACGTCCGACGAGACCTGGGACTTCATGTTCGACCTGAACGCGCGCACGGTGCTGAACGCGGTGCGCGCCGCCGTGCCGGGCATGCGCGAGCGCGGCTCGGGCAGGATCGTGAACATCGGGGCCCGCGCGGCGCTCCGGGGCACGGGGGCGATGGGCGCCTACTGCGCGTCCAAGAGCGTGGTCCTGCGGCTCACGGAAACCCTCGCGGACGAACTCAAGGCCAGCGGCATCAACGTCAACTGCATCCTGCCGAGCATCATCGACACGCCGCGCAACCGCTCGGACATGCCGGGGGCGGACTTCTCGAAGTGGGTGGCGCCGTCGGAGGTGGCGGCGGTCGCGCTGTTCCTGGCTTCAGACGCCGCCAACGCGGTGCACGGGGCCTCGATTCCGGTGGAAGGGCTGTCCTGAGCCGACCCGGCGCGCCGGTCAGCCCGCGCGCCAGGTGTCCAGGTCCACTTCGTCCGGCAGCGGGACGAAGACCATGCGCACGGGCCCCTCGATCACCTCGCTCGTGTGGCCCCGGCCCTCGACATCGTCCGGCAGGAACGCCTCGCCCGGGCCCCAGCGGCGCTTCTCGCCGTCCGTCGTGCCGATCTCCCACACGCCCTCGAGCATGAAGCAGAGCTGCCGGCGGGGCGCGTTGTGCCAGTCCTGGAACGCGCCTTCGGCGATCTCGAAGAGGCGCACCGCCGGCGAGGAGAACGCGGCGCCGACCCGCATGGCGTTGCCCCAGGGATCCCGGGTCGGTTCGCCCCAGGGGATCTCCAGTTCGTCGAACGCCGACCCCCCGTCGGGCGTGGTGAAGAAGCGGGTTACGCGCAAGGGCGACTCCTGATCGTCAACGTGTATTGTAGGGGACGCCCTTGCACCCCATCACAGGAGGGAACCGATGCCCACACCCCGGACCGAAGCCTGGTACGCCGCCGTCCAGGAAGAGATCGTCGAGCCCGACCGCCCGATCATCGACACGCATCATCACCTGTGGGAGGTCGAGACCCCGCTCTGGGGCCGCTACGTGCTCGAGGACCTGTGGGGCGACACCGAGTCCGGGCACCGCATCGAGAAGACGGTGTTCGTCGACTGCCGTTCCGGCTACCGGACCGAAGGGCCCCGTCATCTACGGCCCATAGGCGAGACGGAGTTCATCGCCCGGGTCGCCGCCGAGAGCGCGGCGCGCGAGGGCGCGGCGACCATCGCCGGCATCGTCTCGCACGCCGACCTCCTCCTCGGGGAAGCCGTCGAGGAGGTCCTCGAAGCGCACGAGGCGGCCGGCAACGGCCTGTTCCGGGGCATCCGCCACGCCGGTCCCCACGACACCACCGGCACGCTGACGAACATGGGCCGCGGCTATCCCTGCCCGTACGGCGAGGACGCCTTCCGCGCCGGCATGCGCACGCTCGGCCGCCTCGGCTACACCTACGACACCTGGCACTTCTATCACCAGAACCGGGATTACCTGGACCTGGCCCGCGCGGTGCCGGAGACGACAATGGTCCTCGACCACTTCGGCACGCCCCTCGGGGTCGGCGCCTACGCCGGCCGGCAGGAGGAGATCTTCGTCCAGTGGCGGGAGGACATCGCCGCCATCGCCGAATGCCCGAACGTCGTGGCGAAGCTCGGCGGACTCGCGATGCCGGACAACGGCTTCGGCTGGCACGACCGGGAACTGCCGCCCACGTCGGACGAGTTCGCCGCCGCGCAGGCGCGCTACTACCTGCACACGATCGAGTGCTTCGGCCCCGACCGCTGCATGTTCGAGAGCAACTTCCCGGTGGACCGCCTGTCGATCTCCTACCACGTCATGTGGAACGGCATGAAGAAGATCGTCGCGGACTTCTCGGAGGACGAGAAGCACGCCATGTTCTACGGGACGGCGGAACGGGTGTACCGGGTCTAGCGGAGGCGAGGGCTCACCGGCCCAGCAGCCATTTCAGGAGCCCGATCGCCGCCAGGAACGCGAGGACCCACGGCGCCGCGAAGAGCAGCGCCACGATACCGCCGATCACGGCGAGCACCACGCCGACGACGATGCTCACCGTCACGCCCACGACCGGCAGCACGACGAAGAGCGCCAGCCACACCGCCGCCGCCCCGAGGGCCACGGCGCACGCGGCGACGAGGAAGCGGGCCAGCGGGCTCCGCACGGGCCGCCCGTCGACACACATGTCCCGGGAATCCCACTCGACCGAGTAAGTTCGGTTCATCTGCCTGTCTCCTGCTGTCTGTCCGTACCCTGGGTCAGCCGCCTCGCCACCCGATGTCCGAGCGCGTAGCCGGCGGCGGCCACCAGCGGGTGGCGCGTGAGGGCGAACGCCACCGCCGCGGTCCCCACGCCGGCCGCCCACGTCACGAGTTGCGGGCTCTCCGCGCGTCCGCCGGCCGCTCGCGTCACCGTGTGCTCGCAGTTGTTGGTGAAGAGGTTGTAGCCCCGCCGTTCGCGTTGCTCTGCGTAGCGCAGCGTGCTACCGCGCTGCGCCTCGTCCAGCCGACGCACGCGCATCGGCTTGCCGCGCCGGAACTCCGCCTCCGAGGAGACGTGTTCGCCGCGCAGGGGCGTGTTGTGCAGCACGGTGCCGTCGCGCAGCACCACGCCCTGGTGCATCAGGAACCCCTTGCGTCGCGCGACGATGTCGCCTGGAAGCCAGTGGGTCATGGGTCCGTTCCCGTGTTGGTCTGCAGACTACTTAGCAGGAATCGTTCCAGCCTGGAAGTCCCTTCCAGATCAATGGCTTGACGAGCGCGCCTCCGGGGCGGCCCCGTCCCGTTCGCCAATAAGTGGCGGGATGGACCACGCAAGCGCCTCAACCTGCGTCGATGCCAGCGGACGCCAACGTCGCTTCCGCGAGTGATTCGATCGTGCGGTCGACGGTTCGCTCGATGAGCGCGGGCAGCGAGCCCCGTTCCTCAAGATCCCGCCATGCATCTCTCGTACGCTCCGCCACTTCGCCGGCAAGCCGCAGAAGTGGAGCGACCGGAAGGCGGGCGTCGTGGGCGAAACTTCGCATCCGGTCCGCCGATACGCCGACCAACCTGTTGCTGTCGCCAAACCGCAGCGCCAGACGGTCCCGGGGCAGGTACACCCGCGTGCACAACAGGTCGTAGGCGGGGCTCAGAGTCGGGCTCAGGGGATCCCGGTACAGCAACGACCAGTTCTTCAGGTGCATGTCGCCGTTACCGGTGATCACCGAGAACACCAGCCTCCGGGCAAAGTCGTTGGCGGCTTCCTGCCCGGCGGCCGCGGCGACGACGGCCGCGGCATTCGCATACGTGCGCCCGTCGTACTTGGCTTCCGGAAACACGCCGAACACCTGGGCGAAGTCTTCCATGTGGACGCGCCCGCCTACCGCTTCCCGGTCAAAGCGCCGGACGGCAAGGGCAGTCCCGCCTGTCTCCACCATCCCCGCGGGCAATCCGGACACGTCTTCGACTCGCACGAGCCGCACCTCCGGCACGGGGATACCGATACGTCCGGCGAGGGACATGACGGCGAACTCGTTCTCCGGCAAGGCGTCGAACGAAGGGGAGGGCAGCTTGAGAATCCAGTCTCCACCAACCCCGCCGGCCGGGATGGACATCCCTCCGCCCTTGCGTTGCAGCGCGGAGAACTTGAGCTGCATGCCGGCCAGGGAAAAGCGCAGGAGACCACCGTCCGTGCGGCTGGTCCGAACCGCATGCTGAACCTCGCTCTGCGGCTCCAGGAAGGGGTGGGTGGGCGCAACAACCACGGCGCCGGGCAGGTCAGCCCCCAATGCCGCAAGGAGCGCGAACTCCTGCGTCGGACGAACCCCGGCCAGGTCGGCCAAGCAGTCGCGCAGGGGGCCTTCCGGCAGCAGGTTGGAGAAGAACGGCGGCAGCCTTCCCCCGTAGGCCCGCAGATCCTGTCCCAACTACCCCGACGCCGTGAGCAGCGACTGGCTAAGTATCGGACGTGACCGCATGTCCACATAGGCCTCGTCGAACGTGAACGCATGGCGGCCACCGGCCAGGCGCAGGACCCTTCCGACCGGCAAGTCTCCCAAGGAGACGACCAACGCGTCCGGGAGCGCCGATGTCGGTCTATCCGCCATGGGGATCGGTCTCCGCCGCGAACAGCGGACCGGACAACGCACTGGGCGCGTCGGGATGGTCGTGGTCGTGCACCAGCGCACGCACCGGAGCCACCAACACGCGAGGCACGATCACGATGTCCAGGTCGAGCGCTCGCACGAGGTCCAGCAGAGTGTCGTAACGAGGCACGAGACCACCGCTCTCGATCCTGGAGAGATGGCGCTGTGTAATCCCGGCCGCCCGTCCCGCCTCCCGCTGACTCCACCCGCGCCGGACGCGCGCGGATCGGATCGTGTCGCAGACATCGTCGGGCAACCGTCCCAGATGTGGCATAGGTGATACCTTTAGTTGCCTGAAAGTCCTAGGTTCAGGCACTATATGGCATCACCCTGCCTCGCAGCAAGATACGCCGCTGGCGGGTTGTCGTCGCGGGATTGGCCTACTCCTCCGGAAACGCCTCGAGCATGTAGTCGATCGAGTCCCGGAGCTGCTCCTCGCTGCACGCGTAGCAGAGCCCCATCACGGGCATGCCCGGCGGCATCCCGTCGATCACCGACTGGAGCAGGGCGTCCTCCCCCTTCTCCAGGCGCGTCCCCCAGGACGCGCGGTCGCCGAATATCGGCGCGTCCGCAACGCCCGCGGCGTGGCACGAGAAGCAGTAGCGTTCGTAGGTGCGCTTGCCCGGGTGCTCGGTCGTCTCGCCGCGTTCGCAGGCCGGCAGCCACGCGAGGAGCGCGGCGAGCGCGAAGGTTCGGATCGTATTCTGCATCTGTCCGCGTGGAGGCGGTCCCTACGTGCGCAACTCGAAATCGTCGGCGTCCCGCCACGCGGGAAACGCGGCACGATAGCCGTCGAGCGCCGCCCGGTCCAACTCGACGTGCCTGATGCGCTCCTCGTCGAACACCTCGACCAGCGCATTGCCCTCGAAGTCGTACACCGCGGTGCCGCCCCGGTAGACGACGCCGTTGCCGTCCTCGCCGACGCGGTTCACGCCGACGACGTAACACTGGTTCTCGATGGCCCGCGCCCGGAGCAGGCCGTTCCAGTGCGCCTGGCGCGCCGCGGGCCAGTTGGCGGGGTAGAGGAGAACGTCGTAATCGCCGCGGTTGCGCGACCACACGGGGAAGCGCAGGTCGTAGCAGATGAACGGACACACGCGCCATTCCCCGTGCGCGACCAGAACCCGTTCGTCCCCGGCGTCGTAGTGCTCGTGCTCGCCGGCCATGCGGAAGCGATGCCGCTTGTCGTACGTCGTCTCTACTCCGTCCGGCGGCATCCAGATCAGCCGGTTGAACCACCGTTCCCCGTCCCGGATCACGACGCTGCCGGCGAGCACCACGCCGAGCGAGGCCGCCCGTTCCCGCAGCCACGCCACGGTCGGTCCGTCCATCGTCTCCGCCACGTCGCGCGAGTCCATCGTGAACCCCGTGCTGAACATCTCCGGCAGGACGACGAGCTCGGTCCCCGGTTCGACCCGCTCGAACCACGCATCGAAACGCCGGCGGTTGGCGGCCGGGTCGTGCCAGTCGAGGGCGGTCTGGACGACGGCGACCTTCACAGCCCGCGGAGGATCTCGGCGGCGCGTACGAGGGTGTCGTCGTCCTTCGCGAAGCAGAAGCGCAGGAACCGCTGGTCCGGCGGCTCGGCGTAGAACACGGACACCGGGATCGACGCGATCTTGTGCTCGACCGTGAGCCGGCGGGCGAGGTCGACGTCACGCTCGTTGCTGACGCCCGAGTAGTCGAGCAACTGGAAGAACGTGCCCGCCGACGGTGTCAGTTCGAACCGCGACTCGGCCACCAGGCTGTTGAACAGGTCCCGCTTGCGCTGGTAGAAGCCGGCGAGCTCCCGGTGGTGCTCGGGACATTGCTCCAGGAAGTCCGCGAGGCCGTGCTGCAGCGGCGTCGGCGTCGTGAAGTTCACCCACTGGTGGATGCCGCGGAACTCCCGGGTCAACGCGACCGGGGCGACGCAGTAGCCCACCTTCCACCCCGTGGCGTGGTACGTCTTGCCGAAGGACGACACGACGAAGCTCCGTTCGAAGAGCCCGGGCGTGCGCACCATGCTCTCGTGGCGTCGCCCATCGAAAACGATGTGCTCGTAGACCTCGTCCGAGACGATGTAGATTTCGCGGTTCGCGACGATATCCGCGAGCGCGGCGGTGTCGTCCGCCGTCCACGCGCCGCCTGACGGGTTGTGCGGCGTGTTGACCACGACGAGGCGCGTGCGGTCGTTCACGGCGTCCCGCACCCGGTCCCAGTCCGGCCGGAACGTCGGCGCCGTCAGGGGCAGCCGGACCGGCACGCCGCCGTTCAGGTCCACCACCGGCCGGTAGGCGTCGTAGGCCGGGTCGAACAGGATGACCTCGTCGCCGGGATGGATCACCGCGGTCATGGCGCAGTAGAGCGCCTCCGTGCCGCCGGAAGTGACGGTGACCTCGCTCTCCGGGTCGACCTCGAGGTCGTACAGTTCGCGTACCTTGCGCGCGATGCCCTCCCGCAGCGGCTCGATCCCGGACATCGGCGGGTACTGGTTGTAGCCGTGGGTGAGGTAGTAGCCGACGCGTTCGAGCAACTCGGGCGGCGCATCGAAGTCCGGGAATCCCTGCGAGAGGTTCATGGCCCCCTCGTCGGCGGCGAGCTTCGACATGATCGTGAAGATCGTCGTGCCCTCGTCGGGCAGCTTGCTGCGGATGCGCAAGGCGCGAGTTCCCTCCAGGCCCGTGTCCCCGCCGCGCCTCAGCCGGCGCGCGGCGCGTTGTACTTCCAGTTGCCGTGGAACCCGTAGGGCACGCGGTGGGGCAGTTCGGCGCACGCGATGGGGCCGTCCGCCACGTTGGCCGCGTCCAGGACAACCAGGTCGCTGCGGTTCTCCGCGGCCCGATAGACGACGCTCACCAGGTAGCCGTCCCCTTCCCGCGTGTCCGGCGACCTCGGCACGAACACCGGCTCACCGGTCACGTCGTCGCCCGGCAGCGCGTAGTGGGTACGCCGGCCGTTGTCGAAGTCGTGATGCGCGATCGCGTCGAAGCCGATGCCCGCCGCGCGGTCGATGGCCGCGGCGTAGTAGCCGTGCCGATACGCGTTCCCCGCGAAGCGCTCGTCGAGCCGCGGGAACTCGCCGGTGACGTCGTCGAGATACCGCCTCCGGATGCTATTCGAGTTGTCGGCGAGGTCGATCACCCACTCGCAGAGGCGCGCGTTGGCCTTCTCCGGGTCCGGCGCGCTGCCGTCCACCTTGGGGAACAGCGGCGCCTCCTCGAACTGCATCACGTGGGCCACGATGCGGTCGCCCTCGGTGTACGCGTTCAGCGGGTGGAACACGTAGCACGGGTCGGTCTCGAACCAGCGAATATCCTCCACCGAGCCGTCACGGCGCATCACGCCCACGTGCGTGCCTTTCTCCGGCTCCCACGCGAAGGCGGGCTCGCCGCGCATCGCGCGCTCAAGGCTGCCGGTAAGCGGGAAGATGGGAAAGAGCACGTGCTCGTCGGTGACCATGAAGTCGTGCACCATGCTCGCGTAGGGGGCCTGGAAGCGCTCGGACCGCGTGAGCACGCCGTTGCCGTCGACCACCTGGTAGCTCACGCCCGGGCTGAAGATGCCGTCGGCCATGTAGCCGAAGAAGAGCATCTCGCCCGTCTTCGGGTCGATCTTCGGATGCGCCGTCATCGGGCCTTCCAGCCGCCCGTCGAACGTCCAGGCGCCCTGCGAGTCGAGCGTCTCGGGGTCGATCTCGAAGGGCGCGTGACCCTCCTCGAGCGCGAGCAGCCGGCCGCCGTGCCACACCACGTTGGTGTTGGCGAGTCCGTCGGTCTCCACGCCCTGCGCGACGGGATCGGTGTCCATCGGGTTGAACGGATTGAACAGGCTGCGCCCCTCGCGGCGCTCCAGCGTCCACTTCACGGTGCGCACCCAGCGGTTCCGGTAGCGCACGCGGCCGTCCCGGATCCGGAACATGTGCAGCATGCCGTCCCCGGCGAACCAGTGGTGGTCGCTGCGCGGCGGGAACTGCGGATCGGGGCCGTTCCGGTAGTAGGTGACGTCGAGGTCCGGAGGCAACTCGCCGCGCACGATGATGTCGTCGATGTCGCACTCCATGCGGATGGGGGCGAAGTTGCCGGTGAGTTGCGGGTGGTCGGGGTACGGGGTGGTCACGGTCGGTCCTCCGGGGGTGCCGCTGCACGGACCCGGCAGTCTATGTCAACTTCGGACCCGGCTTCGAGCGTCCGCGACACCACCCCCCGGTCGGCGGGGCTCGCCCGAACAGGCAACCTGTCCATCGCGCTTGATTGTTGTAGTCGAAAATGACAACTTGCGCCTCGTGAAACATGGAAGTTCGGTCGATTGGATGGGTGCGGGCGGCGAGGAAGGCCTACGAGAACTTCCCGCTCCCCGTCCAGGATCGCACCTCACACGGCCCTGACGATTGCGGCTGAAGGTGGCAGGGCGGACATCGCCAAGCCGCTCCACGGCCTCGGCTCTGGTGTCATGGAGATCGCGACGCGCTATCGAACGAACGCATGGCGAGCCATCTACGTCACCGACATCGGTGGGTCCATCTGGGTGCTGCATGCCTTCCAGAAGAAGTCCAGGACAGGCATCGAGACGCCGAAACCCGACATCGACCTTGTGCGGCAGAGGTTGCGTCGACTGCGATGGGAACTGGAGCAATGAGTGACGAGCACAAGCTCGAACTGGTCGGTGGAAGCGGCAATGTCTTCCGGGATCTCGGCGATCCTGAAGCCGATCTCAAGCAGGCGAAAGCCGTCCTCGCGGCCCAAGTCATCAAGACATTGGACGAACAAGGGCTCACCGTTCGGAAGGCCGCCGAACTGACCGGCTTCGCTGCGGCAGACTTCTCCCGAATCCGAAATGCGAACCTCGACCGCTTCACGCTCGACCGACTCATGCGCATGCTTGCCGCCCTGGACGCCCACGCCAGCGTCACGGTTCACGTTGGGCGGAACCGGCCGTCGGCAGCGGTCATGCGCAGTGTGACGCCTCCAGTCGGCCCAGGGAGTCCATAGCTGCTTCCTGCCTACTTTCGGCCGCTACGTGGCTTCAGCGCAGCGTAATCGGCCGGCAATCCGACGTGCAGGTGCTCTCGCGGCCCGGTTGCGGTGCGCCGGGCCGATGGAAGACGGCCTTCGTCACTTCGATCGATGCGACAGGCTCGGGCGCACTCGCGTCTACCTGGCGCACGGTGCCGTTCATCCGTAGGGGCGCGGCTTGTCCCGGGCTTGTCCCCGCCCGTGCTGGCCACGCGTGTATTCGAGACGGGGCGAGCCCTTCGGGGCCGTGCATCGATTCGAGACGGGACGGGACGAGCCCTCCACCGAAGGGTGGTTTTCGGGGGTTCCAGGACTTCGCTGGAAGTCCTTTAACCTTCTGATAAACATAAACTTTTTGGCGTTTCAGGCATCTCCGAGGCACACTGCTTCTCAACACCCCTTTGTAACCGAACAGGGAATGGGAAGTGAACAATCGACCCCTCATGCTGTCCGCCACCTTCGTGCGGAACGCCAAAACCCCCGGTCGCTACGGCGACGGCCGCGGCGGACTCGGCCTCGGCCTGCTCGTCCGCCCCGCGCTGCGCGGCGGCCTCAACAAGTCCTGGACGCAGAGTGTACGCATCGACGGCAGGCCCACCAGCCTCGGCCTCGGCCGCTACCCCGTCGTCACCCTCGCCATGGCCCGCGAGCGGGCGCTGGAGAACGCCCGAACCATCGCCCAGGGCAACGATCCGCGCCGCTCGGGGAAGTCCGTGCCGACCTTCGCCGAGGCGCTGGAGACCGTCATCGGGATCCACGGCCCGCACTGGAAGGACCGGGCCGGTTCCGAACGCCAGTGGCGCAGGAGCCTCGCCGCCTACGCGCTGCCGCGCCTCGGCGACAAGACCGTCGACGCCGTGACCAGCGCCGACGTCATGGCCGTGCTGCTGCCCATCTGGTCCACCAAGCGGGTGACCGCCAGTCGCGTGCGCCAGCGCATCGGCGCGGTCATGAAGTGGGCGGTCGCGCAGGGCCTCCGCGCCGACAACCCCGCCGGCGACGCGATCTCGGCCGCGCTGCCGAGGAACGCCGCCGTGCAACGGCACCAGAGGGCGCTACCGCACGCGGAGGTCCGCGCCGCGCTCACGCGGGTGCGGGGCTGCGACACCAGCCCGGGCATCCGGCTGGCGTTCGAGTTCCTGGTGCTGACTGCCACGCGCTCGGGCGAGGTGCGCAACGCGCGCTGGGAGGAGATCGACCGCGACGGCGCGGTATGGACGATTCCCGCCGAACGCATGAAGAACGGCCGCGAGCACCGCGTGCCGCTGTCGGACCGCGCTCTCGAGGTGCTCGACGAGGCGCAGGAGCTTGCCGCCGCGGACGGCTGGGTGTTTCCGTCGCCGCGCGACCGCGCCATACCCCAGAAGTACCTGTCGGAGCTCATGCACACGCTGCGTATCGACGCGGTACCGCACGGCTTCCGCTCCAGCTTCCGCGACTGGGCCGCCGAGTGCACGGACGCGCCGCGCGAGGTCTGCGAGCTCGCCCTGGCGCACGTCAACGGCGACCGCGTGGAAGCGGCCTACCGGCGCAGCGACCTGTTCGACCGGCGCCGCGGGCTGATGGCGGAGTGGGCCGCCTACATCGCCTGAACGGGACCGGTGCGGCCATGTCGCCGCGGAGAGTGCCCCGATCGACCAGTTCCCGCCGCGAATCCGGTTTCAGGGCACTCTCCGCGCCGTTCGGCACTCCAGCCGTGCCGGATTCGGGCCATTGACGGCCAGAATCGGCCGCCGCGACGAGTGCGCTTGCCCGCGACCACGCAGCGGACGCGCGTCGCGCCCCGGTGGTCTCCATCGGATTCGTCGAGGTTTGGCAGAGCATCGGTAGGGCCCGAGGGGGGCGCCCCGCGTTTACAGGAGCGTTGTATGCACCCGGTAGGCGGCCGCCAGGGCGGTCACGATGACCAGGCCGAGCTTCGTGGCGTACCACCATTCCCGGTCGGCCTTGCGCCCGCTACGCAGAACCACATGTCGCTCCAGCATGTCTGCCTCTCATAGCCAGTCTGCTTTCCCGGAAAACTGCAGCCGCTTCAGGTCGTAGTTCAGATCACGCATCGGGATCTCCCCGGCGGCGCGCCTGTCGTGGAAGGCGACCGGAACGAACGGCAGGGCATGGTCGGTCTCCGCGACCTTCCCCGGTAGCGCCGGGGCGCGCCCTCCCGTTGGCACCCTCCAGTCTCCCACTCCCCCGCCGCCGGGTCCACGACCGCGTCTCCAGCAACTGCGAAACGCCGCCACGGCGAACCCCGCCGACGACAACGTCGCCGGTCGGCCTTGCATGGTCTGTGTGAGGCAGAAGGAAGCTACCGCGCCCGGGCCGCGTCAGCGGCCCGGGCCGGCGTCTGGCTTAGTTTTGCTGGGCGATTCGCCGTCCTTCGACGAGGACGATACGGATCCGCATCGCTGCGTTCAGCCCCTTCGACGCGTGTTCCCTTGCCGTCGCATGCGGCGGCCGCGGCGTGTCCCGAGGACACCGGTCCCGCCAGCCATTCGGCGCGCCAGCCTGTTGCGTTGCCCCGCCAGGGGCACGACTTCGGATGCCTCCTCCGTCACGCGCGAGACCTCGCGCCACGGCCCGTTGCCATCTGCTACGCCCGACCGCTCGTCGGGCCGCGCGGTGTCCGCGCGTCGCAGCGCAAAAGGCCGTCCAGGAGTCGCCCCCGTTCGCGCGCGACCGCGACGTGGCGCTCGGTGCCCTTGCGGCGCGTCGACCGCGCTGCCGCGCGATTGCGGCGAGGCACGTGGGACACCTTCCGGTGCCGTCTCACGCCAGACCATCGTCCGGCAACGCCCCCGTAAGGCGGCAGGTGAGCGCGGCGGACCATAGCACGCCATCATTACGCCTGCATCACCCGCGTGTTTAGCAGACCCTTGCCGCCACTGCGCGCCAGGCCGGTTTAGCGCCCCGTCACTACCGGGTTTCCGCCACGCCTCCAATGCACCGCGCATGCTTTGCAGCGTCCTGCGACCGACCGGCCGGTAGTGACGTGGCGCACGTCATCACGTCACGCCGGAGCCACGTGCTACCCTTCGCTGGTTCCCCCAGAAAACTGGGACGCTGCATTGGAACAGCGAGCCACCGGAGCCTTCCTGATCGCAGCCTGCGGGCTCGGCCTGACTTCGGTCGCTGGCGACGGCCTGTTCGATGATGCCTGCTTTAACCTCGAGGAAGACACCCACGTTGTCCTACTGGATAACGCCGATCCATTCACCGACGAGCGGACGCTGCTGTCGATCGTCGTAAGCGACGCAGAGGATCGCGGTACGATCAGCGCACATTGCGCTAACCCAGCGGGCTGGCGGCACAGTTCGCATCTGCGGGCCTTGAGCCTAAGCTCGAGAGGACCAATCCAAGCGACAACCCTCACGATCCGATTCGATACGCATGCCGCACGGACAATGCGCATAGTCGCACCCGACCAGGCGGCGCTAGTGCAGCAATCGGAAGTATGGTCCGCCGATCTTCACCCTCCAGGAACGGATACCACCGCGCCAATCGAGATCGACGCCCTGCTGGCGGAGGCAACCGTAAGCGACCGGGTGATTTGGACATTCGGCGACTCGGAGAACATCAGCGACGTTCATCTTGAGAGCGCACGGCAGTGCTTACAGGAGTTTTGGCGGCGGTGCGATGCTTGGCACAACTAGCTCGAATGGCACCGAACCAGTTGAGCCGAAGCCAAGTCACCCCCGCCTAACAATGCCCAGTCCGCGTGGGCGACCCACGACACAGCTTCCTACCATCCGATAGTAGGCGAACCTGTGCCTATCCTCGTCGACCGCACACGCCTACCTGAAGATTGGCCCACAAATCGTGGCGAGCCCGCTTTCTGGGAAGAGCTCGGACGGACCATCGCGACCTTCGCCCATCTCGAAGACACCCTCGCGCGGGCCTACTTCGCGCTGACTAGCACCGGGAGATTCGCCGACTCCCACGACGCGGGAGCGGCGTATCACGAGTGGGCGAAGGAACTCGAACAATCGTTGACCGACCCTCTCGCGGCACTCGCGAAGAAGCTCGCCAAGGCGTTCGACGACGATAGAGTTCAGACCGATCTCGCAGCCGATGTGCTCTGCCGCCTCGATGAGCTCCGAGTGTGGCGAAACGCGCTATCCCACGGCGCGTGGCAGGGCTTTGAGGACGACGGTTCCATCGCGCTTCGTTTCTTCCGCAAAAGCAATCGTGGGCCCGAGCAACTGGATGATCGCCTGACCTTCGCGGATGTCGCTTCGATTCGGGCCGCGACCGTACGTCTCACCATCGATGTCGTAGACATTGTATCCGCTGCCGGCGTGCGCTTCCCCGGCAGCGCGTTTCCCGGCGTCGACGTGGCTGAGTACCCGACGGAGCAGCCGAACTGACTGCTGGGACCACGCCCAGCGGCAAAGTTGGCGCCCTATCGGACGAATCCCGTCTCTCACTGGAACCAGCAACGGACCTAGTAATCCGGAGCTGGACACAGTCGATCAAATGCCGTTAAATCAACGGGTTGATAGGCATATCGCCTCGGACGAGCCCGTCCCCTACACGCGCCGAATCGGCCGGCAGTCGGAAGTGCAGGCGCTCACCTTCCGGCGGGGCGCGCCGGGCAACGTGGTCATGTCGTCGTCTCCGACTCGGTGCTGACCAGGGCCGCCATCTCCGCGGCGAACCACAGCGCCATGGCGCCGCCGCGGGGGTCCGTGCCCGTACTGAAAGCCCGTTCCACGTAGTCCTGGCGGGACTCGAGCGGTCCCGTGCCGACACACACCTGGTCCAGCTCGCCGTTCGGGCCGATCCGGGCTGCCGCGCCGTCCCAGGCGCGTTCCGCCACGGACCGCCAGGGATCGTCCGAGAGCAGGCCGTCCCGCAGGCCCCGCGCGAGGGCGACGCCGATCATGGTCGTGGCGCTGTGCTCGAGATAGGTCTCGGGGGCGTCGATGAGTTGGCGCCAGAGGCCGGAGTCGTCCTGGTGCCACGCCAGCGCCGACAGGTGCTCGAGATGAGCCGTCGCGAGGGCCTCCGTCCCGGCGGTACCGAGGTGCGACAGCGCCTCCGCGAAGCCGAGGGCCGCGAAGGCGTTGCCGCGGCCCCAGAACCAGGGCGATGCGTGGCAGTGCCAGTACAGGCCGTTCGGCTGGCGTGTGTCCACCGAGCCAAGGAACTCCAGCAGCCCGCGGCGGTAAGACTCCTCGCCCGTGAGGGCATGCGCGCGCCCGAGCAGGGTTCCGGCAAAGAAGAAGTCCTCCACGCGGATGTCGGGGTCGGCGACGAAGCGGTTCGCCTGGTGGACGAGGAAGTCCCGGTAACGTGCGTCGTCCGTCGCCTTGAAGAGCGCGTCCGCGAAGCAGGCCATCGCCAGGCACGGCGCCCAGTCGGGCACGGATTCCGGAGCCGCGACGAGGGGCTCCACCAGCCGCGCAACGTCGTCGACAACCTCGGAGTCCGGGCCGGCCAATCGCAGCCGGCCCAGGAAGGCGACCCCGGTGGGGTACATCAGCGGAGACTCCACGGCGTGGCCGTAGATGCCGGCCAGCCGCTCGGCGACGGCACGCGGATCGTGGTTCATCCCGCCGACCCTAGCACAGCAAGCACTTCCCGCCGCCCGGTCCGTGGCGCACCGCCGAGCCGCTGGCGTAGCATGGACACGGACACACACGAGACGGACCCATGACGGACCCCGGCCCCGGCCCGCAACGCGCCATCGTCATCCTGCTGGACAGCCTGAACCGCCACATGATCGAGGACTACGGCGGCACCGAGTTCGAGACGCCGAACATCGACCGCTTCGCGGAACGCGCCGTGCGCTTCGCACGGCACTTCACCGGTTCGCTGCCCTGCATGCCGGCCCGCCACGACATCCTCTGCGGGGCGCTCGACTTCCTCTGGAAGCCCTGGGGCTCCATCGAGCTGTGGGAGGAGCCGATCACGGCGCAACTGCGGCGCGACGGCGTGACCACCATGCTCGTCACCGACCACCCGCACCTGTTCGAGACGGGCGGCGAGAACTACCACACGGACTTCTACGCCTGGAACTACCTGCGCGGCCACGAAGGCGACCCGTGGCGTTCGCGGCCCGACCCCTCGTGGATGGGGGCGCCGGCGCTGCCCGCGACCCAGGCCGCATTCCACTACGACGAGTCGCGCACCTGGTTCCGCGAGGAACTCGACTTCCCCGGGCCGAAGACGATGCAGGCGACGGCGGACTGGATCGACGGCAACGCGGCCCACTTCGACCGCTTCCTGCTGTTCGTGGACGAGTTCGACCCCCACGAGCCCTTCGACACTCCCGCCCCCTGGGTCAACCGCTACGACGACACCTGGAAGGGCGACGTGATGATCTGGCCGCCCTACACGGTGCGCGGCGTGGAGCGCGGCGTCATCACCGAGCGCGAAGCGCGGCACGTGCGCTGCAACTACGGCTCGAAGCTCTCCATGATCGACCACTGGTTCGGCAAGGTGCTCGACGCCATCGACCGGCAGGGGCTCTGGGACGACACGATGGTTGTCCTCTGCACCGATCACGGGCACTACCTGGGCGACAAGGACCTGTTCGGCAAGCCGATGGTCCCCCAGTACGAACCCCTCGGACACACGCCGCTCTACATCCACTACCCGGGCGCCGACCGCCGCCGGGTGGACGCGCTGACCACCAACGTCGACATCCACGCGACGCTCTGCGACATCTTCGGAATCACTCCCGGGCACTGCACGCACGGCAAGTCGCTCGCGCCGCTGCTCGAGGGCAGGGCCAACGCCGTGCGCGAGTGGGCCCTCGGCGGCATCTTCGGCAACTGGGTTCAGGTGTACGACGGGCACCGCAAGTACGCGCGGGCCCCCGCGGCCTCTCCGTTCCCGCTGTCGATGTGGTCGAACCGCTGGTCCACCATGCCCATCCACCGCTTCGACCCGACGTTCCCGAAGCCGGACCGGCGCGCGACCATCGATTACATGCCCGGCAGCGACATCCCCGTGCTGCGCCAGCCCTTCGCGGAGGGCGACCCCCTGCCCTACTGGTGCGCCCGGCCGCGCATCGGCGAGCACCACCTCTACGACATCGACCTCGATCCCGGCGAGGACGAGAACCGCCTCGGCGGCACAGACGAGGCCGACATGGTGGAGCTGCTGCGCGAGGGCCTCGCGGCGGTCGAGGCGCCGGCGGAACAGTTCGAGCGACTGGGGGTGGCGTAAGGCGCTCCCGCTACAGGAGGATCCTGGATGAAAGTGATCACGGGTGTCGGCGGCTGGCCGGCCGAGATTCCGGAACAGGCGCGGGCTGCGGAAGCGGCGGGCTTCGACTGCATTACCTGCGGCGAACTGGCGCACGACTCGCTGCTCATCATGACGATGGCCGCGACGGCCACCGAGCGGATCGGCCTGCAGACCTCGGTCACGATCGCGTTCCCGCGGAGTCCCATGGTGCTCGCGATGGAAGCCTGGGACCTGCAGCATCTCTCCGGTGGCCGCTTCACCATCGGCCTCGGCAGCCAGGTGAAGGGGCACAACGAGCGACGCTTCGGCGGCACGTGGTCGCCGCCGGCCCCGCGGATGCGCGAGTACATCCGCATGATGCGGGCGGTCTGGGACTCCTGGCAGGACGGCGCGCCCGCGGAGTTCCTCGGCAAGCAGTACACCTACACGCTGATGACGCCGAACTTCAATCCGGGACCCATTCCGTTCGAGCGACCCAAGGTCGGCCTCGCCATCGTCGGTCCGGGCATGGCGCGGGTCACCGGCGAAGTGGCGGACATCGCCATGCCCCACGGCGGCATCATGTCGGACAAGTACATGCGGCAGGTGCTGCTGCCGGCCATCCGCGAGGGGCTCGAGCGTTCCGGGCGCACTTGGGCGGACATCGAGGTGGCCGAGGCCGGCTACCTGATCGTCGGCGAGGACGACGCCGAGATCGAGCGGAAGGCCCTCGCCATGCGCCGGACCCTGTCGTTCTACGGCTCGACGCGCACCTACCACAAGGTGCTCGCCCTGCACGGCCTCGACGACCTAGGCATGAAGCTGCACGCGCTGTCGCTGCAGGGCAAGTGGGACGAGATGCGGGACACCGTGACGGTCGACGACATCCTGGCGCTGGCCCAGACCTCCACCTACGACGGCCTCCCCGACTTCTTCCGGGAGCACCGCGAGTACGCCACGCGCACCACCCTTGGCGGCGTCCCGCGGGAGACGCCCGAACAGGAGGAGCGGTTCCAGGACATCCTGGCCCGCGTGCAGGCGGTTGCGAGCCCGGGCGCGCCCCGCGGTCTCGAGATGTAGGGCGGGCACGCGCATGGCTTACGACCCAGACAACATCTTCGCGAAGATCCTCCGCGGCGAGGCCGACGCCGCCCTCGTGCTCGACGAGGAACACTGCCTGGCATTCATGGACGTGATGCCCCAGAGCCCGGGACACACCCTGGTCATCCCGCGTCAGCCTGCCGAGAACCTCTTCGACCTTCCCGACGACGCCTGGACCGAACTCATGGCCACGACCCGCCGCGTCGCCCACGCCGTGCAGGCCGCGTTCCAGCCCGCCGGCATGATGCTGATGCAGCTCAACGGGCCGGACGCGGGGCAGACCGTGTTCCACATCCACTTCCACGTCGTTCCGCGGTACGAGGGGGAAGGCCTGGCGTTCCACGCGCGGTCGATGGCGGACCCCGCGGAGCTGCGGGAGCACGCGGCGCGGATTCGGGCGGAGCTGGCCCCCGAGTGAATGGCATGGCCAACGAGTCGCTACTGTCCCCGCAGTTGACCGCCCTCGAGGAAGCGATGGTCCCGATGGCCGAGAGCTTCCGTTCACGAACGGTCGCCGCACCCCGCCGAACCGAGGCCGTTTCGGACATGATCGACTTCGTCGCCTGGCACCTGGAACAGCTCGGCGAGTGGGCCAGGAACTTCGAGGACGAGATCAATGATCGGCTCGCCGTCGTGCTCGCGGACCCCGCGGCGACTCCCGCACGGGCTCGCTGGACCGTAGCCGGCCTGGAGAGCCGGCTAGACGCGCTGTTGGACGACTGGGACGAGGTGCGGCAGGTCGATCCCGACCCCGGCGACAAGCACGGCCTGAGGCTCCTGACGAGCGTGTACCGCGACATCGCCAAACAGCTACAGGAATGGCTCGACGGGATCGTGGAGGTTCTCGAGGACCCCTTGGCGGCGGCGGAGAAGCGGGGCCTGGCTGACGAGAAGACCGCCGTCATCGAGATCTTCCTGAGGCTCCGCGCGCCGTCCCAGACCAGGGCGCTCGACCGCTGGGTCGAGGCGCGGGCTCTTGAGCTGGAGCGCGCGGCCCGGAAGAAAGCCAACCGCGAGTCCTGGATCGTGGGAATCCTGATCGGGATCGGTCTAGGCTTCCTGTTCGGCGGAGACAGCGACGAGTAGCAGTCGGCGGGCGGACCCGCCGACCACGCAAGGCCCGTTTGTATAATCCCGCGTTTGCCCGCCCAGGAGCACCCATGACCGACTACAAGGTCGCCGACATCGGCCTGGCCGACTTCGGTCGCCGCGAGATCGCGCTGGCCGAGGGGGAGATGCCGGCGCTGATGGCCCTGCGGCGCAAGTACCAGGCCGAGCAGCCGCTGGCCGGGGCACGGATCATCGGCTGCATCCACATGACGGTCCAGACGGCGGTGCTGATCGAAACCCTCGTGGCCCTCGGCGCCGAGGTGCGCTGGTCCTCCTGCAACATCTTCTCCACCCAGGACCACGCCGCCGCCGCGATGGCCGCCGCCGGCATCCCGGTGTTCGCCTGGAAGGGCGAGACGGAGGCGGAGTACGAGTGGTGCATCCGCCAGACCATCGAGAAGGACGGCCGACCCTGGGACGCGAACCTACTCCTCGACGACGGCGGCGACCTGACCCTCATGGTCCACGAGGACTACCCGCGGATGCTCGATGCCATCCACGGCATCAGCGAGGAGACGACCACGGGCGTGCACCGGCTCTACGACATGCTCGCCGACGGCGCGCTCCGGGTCCCCGCGGTCAACGTGAACGACTCCGTGACCAAGTCGAAGAACGACAACCGCTACGGCTGCCGCCACGGCCTGAACGACGCGATCAAGCGCGGCACCGACATGCTGATGGCCGGCAAGCGCGCGCTGGTGATCGGCTACGGCGACGTGGGCAAGGGCTCCGCCCAGAGCCTCCGCCAGGAAGGCATGATCGTGCGCGTCGTCGAGATCGATCCCATCTGCGCCATGCAGGCGTGCCTCGACGGCTACGAGGTGGTCTCCCCGTACCTCAAGGGCCGCAACACCGGGCGGCCCGAGGACATCGACCAGCGGCTCCTCGGAGACACCGACCTCCTCGTCACCTGCACGGGCAACACCGGGGTGTGCGACTCCGCCATGCTGCGGTCGATCAAGCGCGGGGCGATCGTCTGCAACATCGGCCATTTCGACAACGAGATCGACACGGCCTTCATGCGCGAACACTGGCGCTGGGAGAAGGTCAAGGACCAGGTCCACCAGATCTTCCGCGGCGACGATCCTTCGGACTACCTGATCCTCCTCTCGGAAGGACGGCTCGTGAACCTCGGCAACGCGATGGGCCACCCGTCCCGGGTCATGGACGGCTCCTTCGCGAACCAGGTGCTGGCACAGATGCACATCTACTCCGAGCGCTGGGCGGAGCAGCCGGCGGACCAGCGCGCGCCCGTCGGCATCGAGGTCCTGCCGAAGAAGCTCGACGAGGAAGTGGCGCAGTTGATGGTCGAGGGCTTCGGCGGTGTCGTGACGAGCCTCACCGACGAGCAGGCGAGTTACATCAACGTGCCGGCAGAGGGTCCATACAAGCCGGAGACCTACAAGTACTGACGTCGGACGGGTATCCCCCGCAAGCGCTCCGATGACCCGCTTTCCCAGGGAACTCAAGACGGAACGCCTGATCCTGCGGCCCCTGACGTCGCGTGATGCCCCCGGTCTGCTCGAGGCGGTGACCGCCTCCTATCCCGAGCTCCACCGGTGGATGCCCTGGGCAAAGGCCCCTTACGGCATCGACGACGCCAGGCGGTTCTGCGCCTACGCCCGCAGGAGGTTCGAGGAAGGCGTGGACTTCCACGTGCTGCTCGTACTCGCCGACGACCGCAGGATCATCGGGAGCGCCGGCCTGCAGACCCGGGACCCGGACGTGCCCAGCTTCGAGATCGGTTACTGGCTGGACACGGCGTTTGTCGGCCGCGGCTTCGTTACCGAGGGCGTCCGCACCCTGACCCATTTCGCGTTCGACCGGCTGGGCGGCCGGCGCGTCGAACTTCGCATAGACGACAGCAACCGCCGCAGCCAGGCGGTCGGGGAGCGCCTTGGTTACGAGTGGGAAGCCACGTGCAAGTCAGACCACCGCGACAACCTCGGCGCGGTGGGCGATACCAGGATCTACGCGATGTTCGGCGCCAGCCAATTGGCGCCCGCAGCGTCCTACCCCGCGGCGTGACGCGCCTCGGCAAGCTGGCCGATGAGCCGCGCCTCGTCGGGGAACTCCCCCGTTTCGTGCTTGGAGTAAACGAGGTCGCCGTCCACCTTCACGTCGAAGATGCCGCCCCCGCCGCGGATCAGCTCGGCGTCGACGCCGAACGTTTCTTTCAGACCGGCAGCCAGACTGACCGCTTTCGGCTTGTAGTTTCAGACGCCGCAATAGGTGATGGAGATTTCCATGGACCGGAGACTCCCGTGGCGAATCGGGTGCGACGATAGCACCCGAGCGGGGGGCAATGCCATGGGTCGTCCGGCAACTCGACTAAACTCGCGTCCATGGACGCCGCCCTCTTCGAGCGCCTGGGTTTTCGCTACGACCCCGTCGTTTTTCACGCCGCCCGCGCGCCGGAGGTGCGACGCGCCTGTTTCCGCGTCAGGAAGGTGCTTGAAGGCGTGGTCCACGACACGGTCGCGCTCGAAGGCAATCCGTTCACCCTCCCCGAAGTGAAGACCCTGCTCGAAGGCGTCACCGTCGGCGGCCACCGCGTGGAGGACGAGCGGCAGGTGGTGAACCAGGCGGCCAGTTGGAAGGAGCTGCTACACCGCGTCGAGTCAGGGAGTTTCGCGCTGGACCGCCCCACATTCTGCGCACTGCACGCACTCGTCGCACGCGAAGAGGCCGTCGAGTGGGGCGTCTTCCGCACCGGCTCCGTGACCATTGCCGGGACGGATCACCGGCCTCCGCCGCCCGAGTCCCTGTCGGAGATCTACGCCGCCGGGGTTGCCGCGCTGCAGCGGGTCCCGAACGTGTGCGAGCGCGCCGTCGCGACGTTCCTCTTCGGCGCCCTGCACCAGTTCTTCTACGACGGCAACAAGCGCACGTCACGGCTCATGATGAACGGGATCCTGCTGTCGGCCGGGGAGGACGGCATCTCCATTCCCGCCCGTCGGCGGCTGAAGTTCAACGAAGCGATGATCCGCTTCTACGACAGCAAGGACGGCACCGAGATGATGCGGTTCATGAGCGAGTGTTCGCTCGATCCGGACGCTGGCTGATCGGATTCCGCCCTTGCGGCCCAGCGACGGCGTCGAGTACAACTCGGCCGTCACAAGCGAGGCGTTCCCATGGGCATCGTTCAGGTCACCGTCACGATTCGCAACCCGGCCGAACGGGACAGGTCATGGGATGGCCTGTTCCGGGTGGACGCCGGTTCGACGGATTGCATAGTGCCAGCCAACGCGCTGCGCGGAATCGGTCTAACGCCAAGAGGTCAACGCACCTACGAACTGGCCGACGGTCGCCGCGAGACCGTCGACATCACACCCGCCGAAGTCGAGTTCATGGGCGAGATCGTCGGCGCGACCGTCGGCTTCGGTCCCGATGACGTGGAGCCCATCCTCGGCCTGACGGCGCTCGAGTCCGTGGGCATCGAGATCGATCCGGTGTCGCAACGCCTCAAGCGCAGGCCGGCGGTACGCATGAAGGCGCAGCGAAGGGCGGCCTGATCCGGGCGCCCGGGTGGCCTGACCGCAGGACGATCCCTGCCAGAACGAGCTAAAGTAGCTACTTTAGCTGCTGGCAGAATGCCGGCGGCGTTCAGTTCTTCTCGGACGAGACATTCACAGAGGTCCATGATCGGCTGCTGAAGCCGAAGTTCGATCGATACGTCACGCGGGAAAACCGGGCCGCCTTTCTCGGTCGAGCGTAGCCCCTTGACACCCGCCCTTCGCGGCCCTGCTGGACCGTCCCACATTCCTGCGCGCTCCACGCCCTTGCATGGAACAAACGACAGAGGGAGCGCAGCGACCGCCGTCGTTGGTTCCATGCAAGGTCGGTGTGGCTGGGCCGGAGGCGACGCCGGTGCGTAGCGACGGCGAAGCACCGGACCGGCTATGGGGCGCTCATCAGCCCGCGAGGAGGCGGCGGAGTGGGGGCCATATTCCGCACCGGGTCACCCCTTATGGCGTTCGTCCCGGACCCGGGCGTTCGTCCCGGACGCGCAGGAAACTCGCGAAGCGGGGAATGCCGTTGACCGTGGTTCCGGTGTACTTGTAAGTGACGGTCGCGCCAAGCGGAGGCGGATTGCGACGCACGGCGTCGGAAAACCCGGCGCCGAGCCTGAATCGGCGACCGTCGGGCATCTCGACGAGCAGCGAGCCGAGCAGTTTCGAGTACTTCCCCTTGCCCGGCAGGTGGGCGACCACCACCGCTTCCGCGTCCTCGTAGGTCTTCAGTTTCAGAAGATCGTCGCTGCGGCCCGCGCGGTGGTACGACCGCCCGTCGCGAAGCATCAGGCCTTCGCCGCCGTCGGCGACGACCCGGTCCAGGGCCGCCATCAGCTCGGTTTCGCCGGCGACCCGGAACTGCTCGACAAGGGCGATGTGCGATGACGGCGGATCGGCGAACATCCGCCGCATCCGTTGCAGTCGTTCGTCGAACGGCGCATGCAATTCCGGCAGGTCGAAGACCATGTAACGGATCCGTCGCCAAAGGGCAGCGTCCGGCGTCTGCCGACGCACCGCGCCCGACAACGCCTCGACAGTGCCGCGGCCCATCCACAACTCGCCGTCAAGCGCTTCCGCGGGGAAGTCGTCGACGAACCAGACCGGTGCATTGAACCGATGGCCGCCACGCGAATAGAGGGCCTCGCCGTCCCACCGTGCGCGCACGCCGTCGAGCTTTTCGCTCACCCAATAGCGCGACAGGTCGACATTGCCGCGGTAGGCGTTCGCGAGCGAGACCCCATCGCCGTAACGTGCCTCGGCAGCGAATAGCTGGCAGCACAGGCTGCAAACAAGAACGAAGGCGGTTCGGAACATGGCTGATCTCCCGGCAAAACCGGGGACTCTGCGCCGTCAGCGGCCCGGCCGATAGCGGCAGACGCCCCGGCTCGGCGTAGGAAATCCGCCAGACGTGCTGCGGCAACGGGCCGCCTATCGTTCCGCGTTGCCCGTCTGTTCGAGGTACTCCAGCGTATAGGCGGCGCAGACGTCCGGCTGCTCCAACAGCAGCAGGTGGGTCGTGTCGGGGACGAAGTCGTAGTCCATCCGCAGCAGCTCGGGCATCACCGTGGCGGGCAGAAACGAGTTGAACAGGGTGGGGTCCGAACCGATCACCTTGACCGGGCACGTGATCGCGGCGAAATCGATGGTGCGGGCGAAGGGGTAGAGTTCGTCCCATAGCTGCGCCTCGTGGTCCCGGGGACAACGCAGTTCGTAACCGCCCCCGTTTGCCGCGGGACGCAACGTCGTGCGCGCGAATAGCTCCAGCCCCTCGGCGCCCACGAGCTCGAAAGCCGGCTTGTCCGCGAGAAACTCGGCGTACTCCGTGGCGGTCCCGAACGCAAGCGAATGGAACACGCCCACCTTCGGCTTGGCGCCGAAGGCACGGTCGATTGCCCGCGAGATGGACGCGAAGTCGACGGCGGCCGTACCGATGTGGTGCGCGTCGAGATCCCCTACGGCATTCCAGCCGTGGCTGCGAATGTCGAAGACGAACAGGTCGAAGCGGTCCACGAAGTGCGACCAGAACGGCCAGTATGCGTCGACCGCGAAGCCGTTCCCGTGGCTGAGGACCACGCGGGGTCCGTCCGGGTTGCCGTGGCGCCGCAGCGTCACGGTGTATCCGTCGTCCATGCGCAGCCGATGCACGCCGCGCGGTTCGGGGACTTCAAGCATCGGCCGTTCGCAGTCCGAGGTCAGAAGAAGCTGCTCAGGTTCTGCGACAGGATAACGGTCTGCTCCAGGAAGATGTGCCGTCTCGCGAGGCGAAAGTCCGTGGCCACACGGCGCAGGACGTCCTCGCGCCGACCGATCCAGGAGTCTTCGTCACTGTTCAGCCGGGTCCGGTAGAGCTGGAAGTTCGACGCGACGGTCACCTCGGCGCCCTCGCCCCGCCCGTCGCCCTCCACGATGCGGACGTTCGTGATGAGCCGCCGCGTGCGCGACGGCGGATCTTCAGCCCAGGCGCGGCCGATGAGCATGCGGTCCACGCGCATCCTGAGCGTCGCCAGGTCGTCGTCGAAGAACGCGACACCGCCGGGTTTCGTGAACTCCCGGTCCACTTCGCGCGCCGTCGTGGTCCGGCGCACCGGCATCCAGTAGTGGATGTCCTCGGTCAGGAGTTCGAGCCAGTCCTCGTAGCGCCGGGAGTCGAGGACATCGGCCTCGAGGAACAGGAACTCCTCGACCTCGTGCTTGAGCAGCAGCCGCTCGCGGCCGCGGTCCCGGCCGTCCTCCATCAGAGGGCGCCGGTCGGCGGCATCGAGTGACTTGCGATGAGTTCCCGCCAGTTCTCGGCGCGCATCCACTCCTGCCACGACTGGTAGGTCCACCGCTGGCCGTGCTCGTTGACCACGGTCTCGACGCGGGCCTGGCCCGACCGGTCCGCCAGGACCCGGTCCGCGCCCTTGCCCATCGTGAGATTCGCCGGCAGCGTCCGCGAGAACGCGCCCTTTGCTCCGGACGTGGCGTGACTCCAGTTCTCCGCGTCGTCCTGTTCGAGCAGCCCTGCCGGTCCGAAGTAGTGGTTCGCCATGTAAAGGTTGCGGCGCCGCTGGCCCTCGCTCATCTCCTTCGTCTGGTAGGTGAACCACCAGAGTTCGGTCTCGAGCGGTCCCCGCGGGATACGCAGGCAGACCTGCGGACTCGTCGAGACCCAGAGGTTCGGGAAGATGTTCGGATGCCCGAAGGACCGGCGGCCGACCGGACCGAGGGCATCCTCCGCCGACGCCCTGCGGCGCCGGGCCACCATGGCGTCGTACCAAACGCTGCGCTCCCCCGCGTCCAGGCGCGCCACGCACTCCTCGTACTTCCTTTCGGTGATCCCCGGGCCCGAGATGCCGTGGCCGTACTCACCGAGCAGCACCATCTGGTCCGTCGGCCCGAGGAACTCCTCGTCGAACAGCCCCGCGCGCAAAGAGGACCCGTGAGACACGCCGACGTGGTACCAGTCGTGGACGTTGTCGACGGCGAGTTTCCAGTTGCAGCGCACGCGGTTCTTCTGCACGCCGTCGAGGAACTCCACCTCGCCTTGCGCCGCCATGAAGTCCATGCCGAGCCGTCCGACCCAACCGAGGTAGTCCTCGAGTGGCGGCGCCGCCGCGTCGAGCGTCGCGAAGACGAAGCCTTGGTAGCTCGCGACCTGGGCCGCCGCCGTCATCCCCCAGGCCCGCTTGTCGAGGTTGCCCCGGTAGAAGACATCCTCCTTCGGCATGCCGACGAGCGCGCCGTCGAGGTCGAAGCGCCAGCCGTGATACGAGCACACGAAGCGCTTCGCGTTGCCGATCTCGGCCCGGCACACCTTGTTGCCCCGGTGCGGGCAGGTGTTGAGCAGCACGCGGATCACGCCGTCCCGCCCCCGCACGGCAACGACCTCGTCCTCGCCGATCCAGTTCGTGAAGTAGTCGCCGGGTTCGGGGATCTGGGACTCGTGGCAGACGAAGTTCCAGGCCCGGGCGAAGATCCTCTCGAGTTCCTGGCGGTAGATGTCCTCGTCCGCGAAGATGCAGCGGTCGAGGACGCCGGTCTCGACGTCGAAGTAATCGCGCTCCGTCACCGACGACATCGCCCTTCGCGCCCCTCAGTAGCGCCCGCCGAGCTTCGCGTGGTCCCAGGTGACGTAGCGCTCGGGCTTGAACTTGAGGAGCACGCGCTTGTTCGCCCTTGGCGCGACCGCCTCGCGGAGCTTCGCGCGTTCCTCGGCATCGAGTTCGCGGTCGCCGGCGTTCACGTCCACAAGGGTGTCCACGACCTGTTCCGGGTCCTCGATGATCTCGGTCGTGGCGTAGATGAGGACACCCTTCAGCTCCGCGTACTCCTCGCCGCTCTCGACGAGCAGGGTCGCCTTCGGGTCGCGGCGCCAGTTCATCACCTTCTGGCTCTTGCCGAACGTGGTGCACAGGAGGCAGCCGTCGCGGTCGACCCAGAACCACATCGGCATCGCGTGCGGGTAGCCGTTGTGCCCATTCGAGACGATGATGAGGGTCTTCTCCGTGGCCAGGTAGTCCCGGATCTCCTCGTCGGTGAGCTGGATCAGTTCGCGGCGCGACGGCATGGGGTCTTTTCCGGCAGTGTGCGACGGGCGTGAAGTTACCCGAAATCACGCGCCGTGTGCCGGCGGGTCCCGTCGCGGCACCGCACGCTCTTACGCCTAGTCATGAGAATAGCTATTGGTGTCGCTATACTGTCTCGCTATGAAGACCATACAAATGACCATGGAAAGCGAACTTGTCGCGCGCATCGATGCGCGTGTGAAACGGCTCGGTACAACGCGTTCCGCGTTTGCCAGGCACGCTCTGAAGGAGGAGCTGAGGCGGCAGGAAGAAAAGGAACTCGAAGAGCGCCACATCGCCGGCTATCGGCGTCTGCCTCCCAGGCCGGACGAGTTCGACATCCCGGAATCCGACCACGCGTGGGGTGACGAAGCCTGGGGCGATGACTGATGCTTCGCGGCGAAGTGCGCTGGTATCGGTTCGCGGCGCCGGACAAGCGTCGCCCCGTCGTGATCCTGACCCGCGACTCCATCATCGCTCGCCTCGGCGAGGTAACGGTCGCGCCCGTGACCACCCACATCCGGGACATTCCGAGCGAGGTCGTCCTGTCTGCCGGCGATGGCATGCCGCGGGAGTGCGCGGTCAACTGCGATCACGTGCAGACAGTGCCGCGAGCGAGACTGGGCGCCACGATCACGCGCCTGTCGGAAGAGAAGATGTCGGGGATTGCCCAAGCGCTGCGCTTTGCTCTCGATCTGGGTTGAGCGCCGCCCCTTATCCGAACTCCGCGCGGATGGCGGGTCCATGCTCGTCGAGGGCGGGGATTGCCACGTCCTCGGGCAGATCCCGCGCGGCGTCCGGGTGCGCCGGCAGCGCCACGTCGCCCGTCTCGCTGCCGACGGTCCAGCGCCGCAGGGCCGGGTGCGAGGAGAGGCCCGCGAGATCGTTGACCGCGCCGTAGGCGATGCGCGCGTCGCGCAGGCGCGTCTCCATCTCCGCGCGTGTGTGTCCCGCGAAAAACGCCGCCACGGCCCCGTCGACATCGTCGCGGCGCCGCACGCGGTCCGCGTTGGTCGCGTACTTCGGGTCCTGTGCCAGGTCCGGTCGCTCCATGGCCTTGGCCGCCAGGTCCCGCCACTCCCGGTCGCTCTGGATGGAAATGACGAGCATCACGCCGTCGGCGGTCGCGAAGCCGCCATACGGCGCGATGGAGGGGTGCGCGAGCCCCACGCGCTCCGGCCCGTGTTCCGTGTAGTCGTGATGCAGCAGCGGGACCGCCATCCAGTCGGCGATGACGTCGAAGAGAGACAGCTTGATGCCCTTGCCGCGGCCGGTACGCTCCCGCTCGAACAGGGCCTCGGTGATGGCGAGCGCCGCGGTGACCCCGGTCGCGATGTCGCAGACGGAGACGCCGACGCGGCCGTACTCCCCGGGCGGTCCGGAGACGGAGACCAACCCGGACTCCGACTGCACGAGGAGGTCGTACGCCTTCATGTTGGCGTATGGCCCTTCCTCCCCGTAGCCCGAGATGTCGCAGGTGACGAGCTGCGGGAACCGTCCGCGCAGGTCCTCCGAACCCAGGCCCGAGCGCGCCGCCGCACCGACCGCGAGGTTCTGGATGAAGACGTCCGCCTTCGAGAGGATGCGGTGGACCAGGGCCCGATCGGCCTCGTCCTTGATGTCGACGGCCAGGGACTCCTTGCCCCGGTTCAGCCAGGCGAAGTAGGACGACTGCCCGTTGGCCGCCGTGTCGTAGCCGCGCGCGAAGTCCCCCTCGACACGTTCCAGCTTGATGACGCGGGCACCGGCGTCCGCGAGCCGGCAGGACGCCATGGGGGCCGCGGCGGCCTGCTCCAAGGTGACGACCAGGATGCCGTCGAGAGGTCCCGCCACGGCGCCGCTCAGTCCTCGCCGGTGAGCCGCAGGTCGAAGTACGTACCCGTCGTCTCGGCCGACGACAGTTCCGCGGGCGCCTGTTGGCGGTAGTCGATGAGTATCCGGTAGACGATGCCGTGGACGCTGTAGAGCAGCGCGTTGCGGAACACGAACTCGTCGTCCGCCCGCTCGGCGCGCTTCAGGAGATTCTCGAACGTCTGCGCGAAGTGGTTGGAGTGCCGCGCGCGGATTGTGGTGCCGTAGAAGAACTCGTAACGCTGCGACTCGTCGGGCGTCGTCTGGTAGAGGTAGAGAATCTCCCGCGAGAAGACCTCGGTGTCGTTGGCGCTCAGTTCCTTGAACAGGCGCCCCTGTTCCTCGACGCTGACGTGCCCGCCGAGGTCCGCGGCCTGGCTCGAGATGTACAGGAGCCCCGCGATGGAGCCGAGCTGCGCACGCATCTGGTTCGCGAGATCGAGGTAGGCCTGCTGCCGCGCGTGCACCTCGCTCGCCTTCAGGCGCTCCGTCTGCAGCGCCGTCTGCGCGTTGGCGATCCGGATCTCCTCGTGCTGCGCCCGCAGCGCGCGGCTGGCCTCGTGCAGTTCGCGCTGCTGCAGGAAGTAGCCGATGACGAGCCACAGGAACGCGAGCGGCGCGAACGCGCCCTCGAGGAAGCTGCCGAGGTTGTCCGCGGGCAGCGAGACGAACTCCCCCAAGCCCTGCGCCACCACGTACGCGAGCGCCAGCAGCAGGTAGACCGCCGTCGCGCCGACCCCGAGCCAGATGCGCCAGTCGAGCTTCATGGGCCTTTGTAGATCACTCCGTCCTTCATCACGAAATGCACATCGCCGACCAGCGCAATGTCCCGCAGGGGATCCCCGGGCACGCCGACGATGTCCGCGAGCATGCCCGGTTCGATCCGGCCGAGTTGGTCGGTGCCCAGAAGGTCCGCCGCCGCGACGGTGGCCGAGTGGAACGCGTCCATCGGCGGCATGCCGGCTTCCACCATGTAGACGAACTCGCGCCAGTTCTCGCCGTGGGGCGAGACGCCGCTGTCCGTGCCGAAAGCGATGGGCACGCCCGCGCGCCACGAGCGGGCGAAGGTGCCCTGGATGACCGGTCCGATGGCGGCGGCCTTCGGGCGGATGGTCTCCGAGAAGTACCCGTCGATCTCCGCTTTCTCGGCGACGAACCTGCCGGCCATGATCGTCGGAACGTGATAGGTGCCACGCTCCTTCATCAGCGCCATGACCTCGTCCGTCATGTACGTGCCGTGCTCGATGGAATGCACGCCCCCGAGCACCGCCCGCTTCATGCCCTCGGCGCCGTGGGCGTGGGCGGCCACCTTGAAGCCGTAGTCCGCCGCCGCGGCGACGATGGCCTCGACCTCCTCCACCGTGAACTGCGCGTTCTCCCCGCTCCGCGCCTCGCTCAGTACGCCGCCGGTCGCCGTGATCTTGACGAGGTCCGCGCCTTCCTTGTAGCGGGCGCGCACCCCCTTGTAGGCATCGTCCACGCCGTTGACCACCCCGTCGGCCGGGCCGAGATCGTCCGTCAGGTCCTGGTTCAGGCCGACATTGGGGTCGGCGTGGCCCCCGGTGGTCGCGAGGCTCTTGCCCGACGTATGGACACGCGGGCCGACGACCCAGCCGCCCTCGATGGCGTTGCGCAGCGCCTGGGTAACCCGGCCGTAAGTGCCGAGGTCACGCACCGTCGTGAAACCGGCCAGCAGCGTCCGCTCCGCGTAGCGTGTCGCCCTGAGCGCCGCGTCCGCGGGATCGAGCCGGAAACGGTCCACGGCGGAGGTCGGCGACTGCTGAGACGACAGGTGCACGTGCATGTCGAGCCAGCCCGGCATGACCGTCGCGCCGGTCAGGTCCACGACTTCGTCGTCCTCGCCGGGTGCAGCGTAACCGGTCGTCACCGCCGTGATCCGGTTCCCGGCGACGCGTATGGTCGCGGCCTCGACGACCTCCCCGGCCGCCGTATCCAGGAGCCGCCCGGCGCGAATGAGCACATCCCCGGCTGCCGTGCCCGCGACCGCACACAGGACCGCGACGGCGAACGCCCGGCGCCGGTGACCCGACAGAAGGGTCACGCCGGCTCCTTCATGCCGAGGATCGACGGCAACTGCGTGCGCAAACCGATGGCGTCCTCGATGTCGACCTGGAAGGCGATGCCCGTCCCCGGCTCCGCGTCGAACTCGCCCGCCCGGCCGATGCCGATCAGGATCTCGTGCGCGCGCGCCGCCGAGACGAGGAACAGCAGCACGTTGCGGCTCGTGCTGAGGTCGAGTCCCAGGAACGTCTTCTGCGGTTTGAGCCCCTCGCCGCGCACCCCGGTCACGACGGTTGCGCCCGTCGCGCCGGCCGCCCTGGCCGCGTCGATGACCGCGTCGGTGCGCTCGTCGTCGACCAGCGCGAAGATCAGTTTCAGCTTCATGCTGCCTCCTCGATGGAACGTGTGGCTTGCCGCCTCCGGGCGATCCACGACGCCGCCATGGAATAGCCGAGTACGGACATGATGGGAAAGACGCTCGCGAAAGCAATGAGCCCGAACCCATCGATCAGCGGACTCCGTCCCGGCACGCTGGCCGCGAGGCCGAGGCCGAGCGCCGCCACGACCGGCACGGTGACCGTGGAGGTCGTCACGCCGCCGCAGTCGTAGGCGAGCGGCACGATGGTCTTGCCGGCGCGGAAGGTCTGCGCGATGACCACCACGTAGGCCGCGATGATGTACCACGGCAGCGGCGTGCCGGTCACGATGCGGAAGCAGCCGAGGGATACGCCGGCGGCGACGCCGACGGCCACGGCGATGCGGAGCCCCCAGGCGCCGATCGCGCCCCCGGAGACCTGCTCCGCCTTGAGCGCGACGGCGATCAGGGGCGGCTCCGCCACGGTCGCCGCGAAGCCGATGGCCGCGGCGAAGACATACACGAGCACGTAGTCGCGCCAATCCACCCCCGCCTCGGGACCCACCCTTGGGGACACGTCGCCGACGCTCGCCTCCGTCAACTGGCGCGCCATCGTCTCGCCGATGGGAAAGAGCGCCTGCTCGAGGCCGATCAGGAACAGGGCGAGGCCCAGCAGCACGCAGACAAAACCGGTGACGATGCCGCGCAGGTTCGGTACGCGCTGCCGCAGCACCACGAGCTGGAACACGACGAGAATGGTGACGATCGGCGTCACGTCGAGCACGGTGCCGGCCACCGTGCCGAGAAAGTGCATCGCGAAGTCGGCGACGGCGTTCACGCGACGAGACCGAAGGTGAGCACGAAGATCATCGGGTTCAGGACCGCGAAGGCGATCAGGCCGAAGCCGTCGGTCACCGGGTTGCGGCCCTTGATGGCGGTGGCGAGACCGACGCCCAGCGCGGTCACGAGCGGAACGGTGATCGTGCTGGTGGCTACCCCGCCCGCGTCATAGGCGACGCCCACGATCTCGTCCGGCGCGAAGGCCGTCAGGGCGGTGACGAGCACGTAGCCGCCGATGATGATGCGGTGGATGGGCCAGCCCTTCAGAATGCGCAGGACGCCGATGACGATGGCGACGCCGACGGAGAGGGCGACCACCATGCGCAGGCTGAACGCGTAGTCGTCTCGCGCGGCCTCGTTAGCGGCGATGGCGCCAGCCTCGGAGGCCACCTCGGCGGCTTCGGCGGCAATGGCGATCAGCGCCGGCTCCGCCACGGTCGTGCCGAAACCCAGGCAGAAGGCGAACGCCAGGAGCGCCGTGGCGCTGCCCTTGCGGGCGAAGGCGTGGGCGATGGCCTCGCCGAGGGGAAAGAGCCCGCTCTCGAGGCCCTGGATGAAGAGCGCGAGGCCGACCACGACGCAGACGAGCCCCACGAACACGCTCCCGAAGTTTGGAAACGGCTGCTGCAGGACGACGATCTGGAAGAAGGCGATGACGCCGACGATCGGCGCGAGGTCCCGGAGGGCGCCGCCAGCGCGTCGGGAAAGCGCGGCGACGGGGCCTGTCATGTGGCCTCCCATGCAGGGTAGCACGGCACCGGGTCGGGACGGCCCAAGACCACACTCAACCTATTGAAAAGAAAGAAAAAACACGATTGTCGGTATACATCCGACGACCGCAAGGCGATAATAGCATGCTTTGTGTCGCGCCAAGGTTGAGGGAGACGTGGCGGAGCCAGCGACCCACATCGCGCAGTTGACCGAGTCCGTGGAGGCCTTGAAGGACAGCTTCGAGACCCACCGCTACATCTGCAGCGACCAGATCTCCACCGCCGTCTACCTGGCCTACCACCTGCGCAAGCCCGTCCTGATCGAAGGCCCGCCGGGAGTCGGCAAGACCGAGCTCGCCAAGACCACCGCCGAGATGTTCAGCCTGCCGCTCATCCGCCTGCAGTGCTACGAGGGTCTCGACGAGGCGAAGGCCATCTACGAGTGGAAGTACGGCAAGCAGCTCCTCTACACGCAGGTGCTCAAGGAGACCCTCGACGAGGTGCTGCAGGGCGCCCAGGGGTTCGCCGAATCCGTCACGCGCCTGCACGAGTTCGGCGACATCTTCTTCTCGGAGGAGTTCCTGGAGCCGCGGCCCCTGCTGAAGGCGCTCCGCGAGGAGGACGGCTGCGTGCTGCTGATCGACGAGGTGGACAAGTCGGACCACGAGTTCGAGTCCCTGCTCCTCGAGATCCTGTCGGATTTCCAGGTTTCGATCCCGGAGATCGGCACGGTGAAGGCGAGCCGCGAGCCGCCGATGGTGTTTCTCACCAGCAACAACACCCGCGAGATCTCCGACGCCCTGAAGCGCCGCTGCCTGCATCTCTACATCCCGTTCCCGGACGCGGACCTCGAGCAGCGCATCATCCACGCGCGCGTGCCGGAGATTCCGCCGGAACTGCGGCGGCAACTCGTGAGCTTCATCCAGGACCTCCGCGACCTCGACCTGAAGAAGGTGCCGGCCATCAGCGAAACCATCGACTGGGCGCGCACGCTGCTGCTCCTGCACACGGAGTCCCTCGACCCCCAGCTCGTCCGCGACACGCTGAACGTGATCCTCAAGTTCCAGGAGGACATCGACAACGTGGACGTCGAAATCACGACGCTGACGAACAAGGCCCTGAAGGGGTAGGCGACCCGACGCCGCCGCCTCCGACCCGATGACCGCCCGGCAAGATGCGGAAGAGCTGCTCCGGAGGCTCCTGCGCCCGGGGCGGCTGCAGGGATTCCCGAGCCATCCACAGCGCCGCGACACCGTGCTCGCCGTCGCCGCCGGCGCGCTGGTGCGGCGGCATCCCTACGGCGAGGAGGAGGTCAACGAACTCCTGATCGGCTGGCTGAAGTCCGTCCGCGCGCGCATCGATCACGTCACCTTGCGGCGGCGGATGGTGGACTGCGGGTTCCTCAAGCGCACGCGCGACGGCTCCCGCTACCTGCTGAACTACGGGCGCGTGGCGGGCGTGCTCGGAGACCCCGCGCCCCGGGTCGATGCGGGGGCGATCCTCGACGGCATCCTGCGGGAGCGCGAGTCGCGCAAGCTGGCCTATAGCCGGAAGGGGTGACGGCCCGGGGCGAGTCGCCTCCCGCCGTTCAGTCCAGCAGGTCGTCCATGGTCGCCCCCGGCGCACGGTCCCGGGGTTGCTGTCGATCGAACCAAGCGAGTTGTTCGCCAATGCGCATCCCCGCCAGGGGGACCTCTACCGAGACCTTTCGGTCCTTGAGATCAGGCTCGATGAACTCCCTGCCACCACCCTCCCCGTCACCTCCTCGCCCGGAACGCGGTCGCGCCGCCACGCTCAGTCCGCCCCGGCGACCGCCTTCTTGCGGAACCTGAGCGTCATGCGGTCGGACTCGCCGATCGCGCGGTAGCGGCGCTCGCAGGCCTGCCGTTCCGGACCGCCCTCGGCCATCTCACGACACGCCCGAAGCCCGGGCGGCAACGTCCATACGCCCGCCTGGTGATCGTGTGTGTCCAGGGGGTTCGCGTTGACCTCCGACGACGCCTCGAGCGCCAGTCCCGCCGCCTCCGCCATCCCGATCACGAGCGCCTCGGCCACGTATCCCTTCGTCTTCGCATCCTCCGCGGTCCAGCCCGGCGGCGCCCGGTGCGTGACGAGCCCCAGCACGCCGCCGGGCCGCAGCGCGCGGGCCATCAAGTGGAACATCTCCGGCGCGTAGTCGCCCCGGATCCAGTTGTGGACGTTGCGGAACGTCAGCACGAAGTCCACGGACCCGGGCGGCGCGATGGTCGTGCGTTCCGGCACGGAAAGCTCCGTCGTGACCACCGCGTCGTACAGCTCCGGCCGTGCCTCGAGCTCCTTGGCGAAGCGCTTCTGCGCGTTCTTGCGCCATTCGGGCGTACGGTCGGCGGTCATGGCGAAACCCGCCGCGTAGTAGACGCCCTCGTCGCGCAGCGCCGGCGCCAGGATCTCGGTCCACCAGCCGCCGCTCGGCCAGATCTCGACGACGCTCGAGTCGGGCGTCAGGCCGAAGAAGGCGAGGACTTCGACCGGATGCCGGTACTGGTCGCGGGCGCGCTTTGCGGGATCGCGGTGTTCGCCGGCGACGGCTGCCTCCAGCCAATCGTGCTTTGTCGGTTCCGGGTCTACGCCTCCTGCAGGAGCGGCGATCGACACCGAGAGCACGATCGCCAGCGGAGTGGTTCGCAGTTTCATCGGGCTGGATCCCCTTCTACGAGCAGGCCGGGTATCCCGGCGAAGTCCCTGGAGTTGCGACTGAGCAGCGTCGCGTTCCGCGCCGCCGCCGTGACCCCGATCGCGATGTCCGCGGCTCGCCGCCGTGGCGACCCCAGGAGGCGGAACGTGTCCGCCGCCGACGCGGCCAGTTCCTCCGAGAGCGGGATCACGGCGTCCGTGGCGAAGAACGCCCGGGCAGTGGCGATCTGTTCGGGCGTCCGAGGCCCCCTTGAAAACTCGTACCACGCGACGGCGCTGATCTCGATCGCCCGGTCCGAGTCGGCGAGTTGGAGAAGCCGACGCCTCTCCCAACCCGCATTCGTCACCGCCTCGACCAGGAAGTCCGTGTCCACGTGCACGGTCATCAGAACCCCCCGTCCTCCTCCTTCAGACGGCGAATCTCCTCATCCGCGTCATGGCCCTCGAACAGTTCGAACAGCCGCTCGAGCACCCGAACGCGCTCGGCCCGGCGCGCGGGCGGGATGCCAAGAACGGCTTCCCGGTGACGCAGCACGGCGCGACGAATGGCCTCGGAGGTCGAGCAGTCGTAGCGTAGAGCCAACTCACGCGCGGCGGCGCGCGTCTCGTCGTCCAGCAGCAGTGTGGTGCGATGAGCCATATGGTATGTCGCACGTCATAGCATCGAATATGCTGACGATTGTACCTCCAGCGCTCCGGTCGGACACGCGATACCTTCTGTGGTATACCGACCCGCCCCAGCCAATCCCGGAAAAGCCCTTGGACATCAGCGAATACGGCGTCTCCCCCCACGCGGATCCCATCGTGCGCGAACTCGTGGAGCACGATCTCCTGATGCACGCCGTTGAACTCGTCACGTACGGCATGACCGTCGTGCCGCCGGAGAAGATGGGGGTCGACGAAGGCTTCGTCGAACGGCTGCGCGGCGCGCTCCTGCGCACCTGCGAGAAACGCAGCGGGGTGAAGATCACCGACCACACCACCGAAGAGCCGGACCAGCAGGACATGGGCGCGCGGACCTGGTATCTGCTGCACGAGGACGAGGCGTTCGCCGAGGCGGCGACCAACCCCCGTATGCTCTCGCTGGTGCGCTGGCTGTGCGGCCAGAGCGCCTGCCTGACGGCGCAGACCTGGATCATCAAGCCACCGACACAGAACCCGCGGACCGGCGTGGGCCTGCACAGCGACGCCCACGGCATCCCGCCCGGGGGCGGGCACATCGCCCATCTCTGCAACGCGTCGTGGCTGTGCACCGACTACGCCGGCGCGGAGGACGGACCGACCGTGTTCGTGCCCGGCAGCCACCGCTACGGTCGGGCCACGCTGCCCCACGAGGCGACCATGGGCATGGACGACGACGCCCCGTTCCCGCTGGTCCCCGTCATCGGCAAGGCCGGCTCGCTGGCCATCTGGCACGGCGGCCTCTGGCACGGCTCCTCGCCGCGCACCAACAGCGGCCTGCGCCTCACCCTCGTGCAGGTGTTCATGCGCATGCACATGCGGCCGCACCACCTGTGGGAGGACGTGCCGCCGGAGTACCTGGAGAAGTACCCGGAACTCCAGCGCGTGCTGGGGGACCCCGGGTACCCGTTCAAGGAGAGCATCGACAACATGAAGGGCATCATGCAGTTCATGCAGACCGGGACGGACCCTTACGCCTGATACGCGCCGTCGTCGATTCTCCCCGCCGGGGCAGCCCCCGACGATGTCATGCTATGTTGATACACGAAGCTGGGTTGCACGCCAGGAGCGCGCCATGGACATAAGCGAATACGGGGTCTCCCCCAACGCGGACCCGATCGTCCGGGACCTCGCGAAGTACGACCTCCTGAAGCACGCGGTGGAGCTGCAGGCCTACGGCATGACGGTCGTGCCTCCCGAGAAGATGGGCGACGCGACCTTCGGCGAGCGCCTGCGGGGCGCCATCCTGCGCACGTTCGAGAAGCGCAACGGCGTCGCGATCAACGACCACACGTCCGACGAGCCCGACCTGAAGACGATCGGCAAGAACTCCTGGTACCTGCTGCAGGAGGACGAGGCCTTCGTCGAGGCGGCGACCAACCCGCGCGCCCTCGCGCTGATCCGCTGGCTGTGCGGCCAGAGCGTGTGCCTGACGGGACAGAGCTGGATCATCAAGCCGCCCACGCAGGAGGAGGTGGACCCCTCCGCCAGCGTCGGCCTGCACAGCGACGCCCACGGCATTCCGCCGGGCGGCGGTCACATCGCCCACGCCTGCAACGCCTCCTGGCTGTGCACGGACTACGAAGGCGCGGAGGACGGCCCCACCGTGTTCGTGCCCGGCAGCCACCACTACGGGCGGGCGACGCTGCCCCACGAGGCGGCGATGGGGCTCGGCGACGACTCGCCGTTCAAGGTCTTCCCCCTCATCGGCAAGGCCGGATCGCTGGCGCTGTGGCACGGCGCCACCTGGCACGGCACGACGCCGCGCACGAAGCCCGGGCTGCGGGTCACCCTCGTGCAGGTCTACATGCGCATGCACATGCGGCCGATCCACATGTGGGACGACATCTCGCCGCAGCTCATGGAGAAGTACCCGGAACTCAAGCGCGTGCTCGGCGAGCACACCTACCCGTTCCGGGAAAACGTCGATCGGCCCGAGACCGTCGCGCCGTTCATGGCCACGGGGACCGATCCGTACGCCTGAGCCGGCGTCACCCGCAAATCAGCGCGCGAAAGACTCCTTGACCTCGGCGATCAGGTCGAAGGTGCGCTTGTAGAGCGCCAGCAGGGCCTCCTCGGATCTGGCCGTGGCGTCGTCCATGGAACGGAGCACGCTGGCCGCTCCCCACTGCAGCATGGCGGCCAGCAGCCGCGGCTCCGGGTCGTTGGGCTCGCACCCGAGCTCCCGGGCCAGGTGCTCGGAGAGCAGATCTTCGTAGCGGTACGAAGTCAGCATGTGCACGCCCGCCCACTCGGGATCCGTGAGCGAAACCAGTGCGTTCTTCACGCCGTCCTGATGGAGGCGTCGCAGGCCGGCCACGTCCATCCCGTAACGCACTTCCAGGGTGGAAGCCTTCCGTCCGGGGTTTTCGAGCAATGCCTTCTGCTCGAGGAACAGGGACTCCTCCAGGGCGGCGAACAGCTCACCCTTGTTGCCGAAGTGCCGGTAGAGGGTCTGCACGTGCAGCCCGGCGCGCTCCGCCACGGCCTCCAGGGTCGTCCCCCGGATGCCGTTGCTGGCGAGGAGTTGGGTCGCGGCGTCGATCAGCGCCTTGCGCGTGAGCTGCTTCTTCTCAGCCCTGGAGGTGTATGGTTTGCTCTTCAAGACCCGCTTCAGCCGCCTTCGTCGTCCATGGACCTGGCGATGATCTCCTTCATGATTTCTTCGGTACCGCCGACGATGCGGCCGAAGCGCGAATCACGATAGTGGTGCGCAACGGGAGTTTCAAGCATCAGCCCCGCGCCGCCATGGAGCTGCAGGCATTCGTCCACGATCCGGTTGAAGGTGTTGCAGGCCCACCACTTGGCCTGCGCCGCCTCGTCCGCGCCGAGCTCTCCCCTGACGAGCGAGACCATGCAGTTGTCGACGAAGGCGCGCGTCACGTTCTGCCGCGTCCTGCACTCCGCGAGCTTGAAGCGCGTGTTCTGGAAGTCCATTACCCGCTGGCCGAACGCCCGGCGCTGCTTGACGTAGGCCAGGGTGTCGGCGATCACGGACTCCATGCCGGCGTCGGCGAGCACCGCGAGCATCAGCCGCTCCCAGGGCAGTTGCGACATGAGCTGCACGAAGCCCCTGCCCTCCTCCCCGAGCAGGTTCCATGCGGGCACGCGCACGTCGCTGAAGAAGAGCTCGGAGGTGTCGGCGCCGTCGAGCCCCACCTTCCTCAGGTTGCGGCCGCGCGTGAAACCCTCCGCCGCGTCGGCCTCCACCACCACCAGGCTGACGCCGCGGGCACCCTGGGCCGGGTCCGTCTCGCACACCACCACGATGAGGTCCGCCGTCTGTCCGTTGGTGATGTAGAGCTTCGACCGTCGATCACATATTCGTCACCGGAGCGTACCGCCCGTGTCTCGATGGCCTGCGGGTCGGACCCGGTGTCGGGCTCCGTCATGGCGATGGCGGCGACGAGGTCCCCGCTGACCATGCCGGGGATCCACCTCTGCCGCTGGGCTTCGGTCGCGTACGACAGCATGTAGTGCAGGACGATGTTGTGCGCGCTCCACCCCCAGTTCGCCCGCGCGCGTCTGGCCCATGCCGACGATCGCGTCGAACGAGACGTCGCCGCCGGCGCCGCCGAGTTCCTCCGGCACGGCCGGTCCGAGCAGTCCCGCCGCCCCCGCCTTGCGCCAGAAGTCCCAGTCCACCATGCCCGCGTCCCGCCAGGCATCGATGTGGGGCGTGAGTTCGGCCTCGAAGAACCTGGACGCCGAGTCGGCGAACAAGTGGTGTTCTTCGGTCATCCAGGGTCGGCGACGAAGCATGGGCTGAAAGGGCGCTCGCCTGTTGCGGGTCTCGCGTCTTACTCTACGTGACGGATACAGTTTGCTACACAGGAACGACCCAAGCAGACTCCGGGCGGCCCGGCCCGCATCCGCTTACACTCGCCAGAAACCAGGGAGACCGAACCCATGCGCCCGAAACGACTCCTGCTTCCGGTGGCCGCCCTCATCTGGGGTTGCCCGTTCCTGACTGCGGCAGCCGCCGAGGAGTCCGCGGCCACCCCGCCCGTGCGCAGCGCCTGGTTCGGCGAGCTCCACGTGCACACGGCGAACTCGATCGACGCCTACGGCATGGGCGGCGTACGGGCGACGCCGGACGACGCGTACCGCTACGGCAAGGGCGCGGCGATCGCCCATCCGCTGGGCTATCCGATCCGGCTCACGAGCGGGCCACTGGACTTCGTCGCGGTCACCGACCACGCGGAGTACTTCGGCGTGCTGCCCGCGCTGACCGATCCGGAACACCCGCTGGCGAAGGGCAGCAACATGGACGACCCGATAGCGGCGATGGTCGCCATGTTCACGGATGCCCTGACAGGGGGGCGGCCGGGCGCCGAACTCGACCCCGAGGCCGTGGTACGGGACGCGTGGCATGGCACGGTCGAGGCCGCGGAACGCCACAACGAACCCGGACGCTTCACGACGTTCGTCGCGTACGAGTACACCTCGATGCCGAGCTTCGCGAACCTCCACCGCAACGTGATCTTCGCGGGCGCCGAAGTGCCGGCCGTGCCGTTCGGCGCGTACCACTCGCCCAATCCGGAAGACCTCTGGACCTGGCTCGATGCCCAGCGCGCCCGGGGCATGGATGCGCTCGCAATCCCGCACAACTCGAACTGGAGCCGGGGCCTGATGTTCGCGCGCACGAAGTATGAGGGCGGGCCCCTCGATGCGGCGTATGCCGAGCAGCGCATGCGCAACGAGCCGCTGATGGAGATCACGCAGGTCAAGGGCACCTCGGAGACCCATCCGCTGCTCTCCCCCAACGACGAATGGGCCGGCTTCGAGATCTGGGAAAAGAGCACCACGCAACTCGACGCCGAGGGAGGCATGCAGCTCGCCGAAGGCGCCACCACCGGCGCGTATGCCCGGGACGCGCTGCGCGCCGGGCTCGAGATGGAAGCGGAGCAAGGCATCAACCCATACGCGTTCGGTTTCATCGGGGCGAGCGACGGCCACAACGCGGCCGGTTCGTTCGAGGAGGACAACTACTTCGGCAAGCTGGGGGACGGTCGCCCGGACCTGCGCGGGAGCGTGCCCGGCCAGTCAGGCGATGGCCTGGCCGCCTTGCCGACGGCCATGGCGCTGGAATGGGGCGCCTCCGGCCTCGCGGGCGTATGGGCCGAGGAGAACAGCCGCGAATCGATCTTCGCGGCACTCCGGCGCAAGGAGACCTTCGCGACCTCCGGGCCGCGCATCCGGCTGCGCTTCTTTGCCGGCTACGGCTTGCCTGAAGACCTCGCCGACCGGAGTGACGCCCCCGCCCTGGCCGACGCGGGCGGGGTGCCGATGGGCAGCGACCTTCCCCGTGCGGATGGGGAGCCAGGTTTCTTTTTGTGGGCCCTGCGCGATCCGAACTCGGCCTGGCTGCAGCGCGGGCAGGTCGTCAAGCTCTGGCTCGAAGGGGGCGAGTCCCGGGAGCGGGTCTTCGACGTCGTCTGCTCCGACGGTCTGTCCCCGGATCCCGAGACGCATCGCTGTCTCGCCAACGGCGCCGGCGTGAACCTGGCCGACTGCAGCTACTCGCAGGACAAGGGCGCCGTGGAACTGGCCACCGTCTGGCGCGATCCCGGCTTCGACCCAACGCAGCGCGCCACCTACTACGCCCGGGTGCTGGAGAACCCGACCTGCCGCTGGTCGACCTGGGACGCGATCCGCGCCGGCGTCGCCCCGACCACGGCCGAAGCTCCCACCATCCAGGAGCGCGCCTGGAGTTCGCCGATCGCCTACCGGCCCTGACGCCCCTCCCCGAGAGCGAGGTGCCGCGCGAGGAACGCGACGATGCGCGCGAGGGCCGGCGCGCTTGGCGGGAGCATCTCCATCTGCAGGTAGCCGTGCGGCATGTGCGGATCGCAGAAGTACTCGTGTTCCACGCGCGCCGCTTCGAGTTTCCGGACCAGAGCTTCCGACTGCGGCACGAGCGCATCCTCCGCACCCACGACGATGTGCGCCGGCGGCATCCCGGAGATGTCATGGATCGGCGAGACCCTGGGATCCGACACCAGGGTCTCGAGGTCGTCTCCGAGATACGCCTCGGCGGCGATCCGGTTCGCCAGGTTGAGGCGTTCGTCCACCTCGCCGTGCGCCGGGCGGTTCAGCATCATCTCGAAGTCGAAGGCGCCGTAGATCAGGACGATGGCCTTGAGATTCACGTCCGACGAGGCCAGGGCCGGGACGACCGCGGCGCTCAGGTTGGCGCCCGCGCTGTCACCGCCGATCGCCAGCCGCGACGCGTCGCCGCCCCAGCGGTCGCACTCCCTGGCGACCCACCGGGCGGCGTCGACGCAGTCCTGCCAGCCCGCCGGGAACGGATGCTCCGGCGCCAGCCGGTAGTCGACCACGAACGTGAGAAGGCCGGCCTCGGCGAACCGCCTCGAGAGCTTCGCGTAGTGGCGCGGGCCCCCGGCGACCCAGGCACCGCCGTGCACGTAGAGCAGCACCGGAAACGGCCCCGGCCCGTCCGGCACGACGACGCTCGTGCGCAGATGGTCGTTGATGGCCACGTCCTCGTGCACCGCACCGACGTCCGGCAGGTCCTGGTTGAAGGCGCCCGACAGGGCGTCGTTCAGGGCGCGCAGGTCGAGCGCCGACTCCGGCGGGACCTCCAGGAGTTTGGCCACCGCCGCCGCCGTGTCGGCGAAGTCGAGCTGTTCGACGCGCTCCGGGGCGCCGTCCTTCCGAGACTCAGTCATGTCGTTGGCTTTCCGCGTTTCTAAAGGTCCGCACGCAAGCGGATACCGATGGTCCGCGGCCGGTTGATGAACTGCAGGTCGTAGAGCGACTCGCCGATGTCGAAGGTCGGGACCACTTCGTCGGTCAGGTTATAGGCGAACAGGAACGCCGACCAGTTCGATGTCTCGATGCCGACCTGCGCGTGGACGAGGTCGAGCGCCGGCAGCCAGTGCTTGAGATCGTTCAGTTCGAGGTTGTTCAGCCTCCTGCCCGTGCGGCCGTAACTCGCGCCCACCACCACGTCGCGGCCCGGCAGGGCGTCGGGGGCGCGCCACTCGAAGCCGACGGACCCGCTGTGGTTCGACACCTGCGGGATGCGCGTCCCTTCCGGGGCGAACGCGGTCGGCACGGCGTTCGCGTCGAACAGCAGGGGCACGTCCTCGGAGAAGTCGGCGTCCTGGTAGTTGACGGCCGCGTAGAGTTCGAGATTGGCGTCGATCTGCCAGTTGAGTTCCGCCTCGATGCCGCGGATGTCCGCGTCGCCGACGGTGTTGGTGAGGTTGAACGAGACGAAACGGAGGTTCGTCTGGATCTCGTCCCAGTCCGTGTAGAAGGCCGCGAGCGACAGCCGCGCGGCGCCGTCGGCGAAAGCGGTCTTGATCCCGGCTTCGAAGGTCAGCGTGAAGTCGGGCTCGAAGGCGATCAGCTCGTCGTACAGCGGCGTCCCCGGGAACACGCCGCCCAGGAGCAGCGTGCCGCCGCTGTTGAACAACCCGTTGCGCGCGCCCTCGGCGACCGATGCGTACAGCAGCGTCTCGTCGGAGAGCCGGTACTCCACCTGGCCCTGCAGCAGCACTTCCTCCACGTCCGCCCGGACCGCGTCGACGCCGAGGAAGTTGGCGTCGATCTCCGACGGGAGGCCCACGAGCGCGAGCGCGGGCACGGTGGCGACCGGCTTGTCGTAGGGCTGTACGAACTCCTGGTCGTAGTAGCGGCCGCCGAACGACAGCCGCAGACGATCCTCGAGCAGGGAGAGCTGCGCTTCGGCGAACACCGCGAGCTGTTCCCCCTCGATATGGAAATCCGACCCGAAGAACGTGTCCGTGCCGAAGATCACGGTGTGGAAGAAGGAGTCCGTGGTGGCGAATCCCCGGGCGTTGGCGTCGGAGTCGGTGTAGTAGACGCCGCCGACGAAGTTGATCGCCGGGTCGAAGTTGGTGATCAGCCGCAGTTCCTGGCTGAACGTCTCGTCGCGCTGGTACGAGTTCGACACGACGGCTTCGTCCAACCTACCGTCAGCGGCGGTCCTCCAGGATCATCGCGGCACCCTTCTCCCCGATCATGATCGCGGGCGCGTTGGTGTTGCCCGACACCAGCGTCGGCATGATCGAGGCGTCCGCCACGCGCAGACCCGCGAGGCCCCGCACGCGCAGCCGCTCGTCCACCACGGCTTCGGCGTCCTTGCCCATCTTGCAGGTGCCTACCGGATGGAAGACCGTGGAACCCACCCGCCGGCAGAAGTCCAGGATCTCATCGTAGGTGCGGACCCCGGGGCCCGGGGAGAACTCGTGCTCCCGGTAGGGCGCGAGGGACGGCGCGGCGCCGATGCGCCGCGCGATACGGATGCCCTCGACGAGCGCGTCCCGGTCCACCTGCGCGCTCAGGAAGTTCGGACGGATGGCCGGCGGCGCCATCGGATCGGGCCCCCGGATATGTATCGAGCCGCGGCTCTCCGGCCGAAGCTGGCAGACCGACAGCGTCATGCCCGGCTCTCTCTCGAGGGTCCCCTTCTCGCCGGGCACATGGCTTGCGTGGGCGAAGTGGAACTGCAGGTCGGGTGTCTCGAGTTCGGGACGCGTGCGCACGAACGCGTGCGTGATGCCCGCGGGATAGGTGAAGGCGCCCCGGCGCGTGGCCCCGTACCGCAGCGCCGCGAGCACGAATCGCGCCCCGTGCGTGCCCTCGTTGAGGGTCCGCGCATCCCGGACCCGCCAGGCCACCGCGCTCAGGTAGTGGTCCCGGTAGTTCTCGCCCACGCCCGGCAGCTCCCGCACCACCGGGATGTTGTGTTCGCGGAGCACGTCCGGCCGTCCGATTCCGGACAGCTCCAGGAGTTGCGGCGACTGCACCGCCCCGGCGGCGAGGACCACTTCCCGCCGTGCGCGCACCTCCGTCGTCGCGTTCCCCCTGGACCGCGCCGACCCGTACCGTACGCCGACCGCGCGACCACGCTCGACGAGCACCCGATGCGTGAGCGCCCGTGTGCGTATCGTGAGGTTCGACCGCCGCCGCGCGGGACTCAGGAACGCCCGGGCGGCGCTGTGCCGCCGGCCCCGCCGCTGCGTCACCTGGTAGTAGCCGAAGCCCTCCTGGGAGGCTCCGTTGTAGTCCGGGTTCTTCGCGTAGCCGAGTTCGGCGCCGGCTTCGACGAACGCATCGAGCAGGGGGTGCCGCTCGATGATGTCCGCCACGTTCAGCTCGCCGTCCCCGCCCCGGAACGCATCGCCGCCGCGCTCGAAGCGCTCCGACCGCTTGAAAAAGGGCAGCACCTCTTCGTAGGACCAGCCCCGGTTGCCGAGCTGCGCCCACGTGTCGTAGTCGCGTGACTGGCCGCGCACGTACAGCATGCCGTTGATCGAGCTCGACCCGCCGAGCACCTTGCCGCGCGGGATCGGGAGGCGCCGATGGTGGGTGGCCGCCTCCGGCTCCGCATCGAAACACCAGTTGGCCCTCGGGCTGTTGACCATCTTCCAGAAACCGACCGGCACATGGATGAGGGGATGCCAGTCACGTCCGCCGGCTTCGAGCAGCAGCACGCTGTTGTCCGGGTCCGCGCTCAGCCGGTTGGCCAGCACGCAGCCGGCGGAGCCGGCGCCCACCACGATGTAGTCGAACTCGTCCATGCACGCCCCTGCGTCGGCGATGCCGCAAGATACGTCGGGGGGTCGCGGGACACTACCCTGGTGTGGCATCGTGACCGCCCCGGCGACCGCCCACTGTGGTCCACGCAACACCCCCGTGAGCCGCATCGACGGCATCTTCTTCGACCTCGACGGGACGCTGACGGACCCGTGGGTCGGCATCACGCGCTGCATACGCCATGCGCTCGAGCAGGCCGGCGTGGACGCGCCGCCCGCGGAAGACCTCACCTGGTGTATCGGTCCCCCGCTGAGGGAGAGTCTCGAAGCGTTGCTGGGGGACCGCGCCGCGGCCGAGGTCGCGCTGCAGCACTTTCGAGCGCGTTTCGCCGAAACGGGCCTGTACGAGAACCGTCTCTACGACGGCGTGCCGGAGGCGTTGGGTCTGCTTCGAGACGAAGGCGTCGCGCTCTTCGTGGCCACCAGCAAGCCCGAGGTCTACGCAACCCGGATCGTGGACCACTTCGGCCTCGCCCGTTTCTTCCAGGGTGTTTTCGGCGCCACGCTGCACGGCGAACGTACCGGGAAGGCCGACGTGCTTCGGTGGGCGCTCGGCGAGAGCGGGGTGAGCCCCGGCGCCGCGGTCATGGTCGGTGACCGAAGCCACGACATGCTCGGGGCGGCGGCCAACGGCATGCTCGCCGCGGGCGCGCTGTACGGCTACGGGACGCGTGAGGAACTCGAGGCGGCCGGGGCGCGGCTCCTGCTGGACAGTCCAGGCGAGTTCGGTCTGATCCTCGAGGCCTCCCGGCAAGCCGACGGGCCGCGGTTCAGTCCGTCCGCTCCACCTTCACGGTAACCACGTCCGCGCCGTGGTACTTCCGGTGCTGAACCGAAGAGGCGTAGTGCCGCAACAGCCGGAAAGACAGTTCGCGATCGTCCTGCACTTCCGCTTCCTCGCTCATGTACGCCAGTCGGTCCTCGATGTTCTCCTCTTCTTCGAAGACGGTGAGCAGGTCCATGGCGACGACGTCGTCCTGTGAGCGGACCAGGACGATAAGTCGCGTACCTGCCGCGCCGCCGTCGTCCTCCGCGGGCAGCAGACTCAGCAAAGACTCCTCGCCGGCCGCACGCAGCCGGTTGGCCGACTCTTCGCGCCATCCGATTTCGGCGGCGAAGTCCTCAAGAAACGCGTCAATTGCCGGCAGCGACGATGTCTCGAGCGTCGCCTCCAGTTTCCTGCTCCGCGGGCTGGTCAGTTCGAGGAGCGTGGTCAGGGCGATCATCACGACAATACCGGCGGTCGGGCCGTTTCCGAGGATCGACATCCACAGGCTGTCCGGACGCATTCCGAACACGTTCAGGCTCTCCACGCCGAGCCCCACCGACAGCGTCATCGCGACAACAAGCGTGTTCCGCTGATCGAGCCCTTCCCTGAACACCATGCGCATGCCCTCGACGAGCAGCATCCCCATCACCATCAGCAACAGCGAAGCCACCACCGCGCTCGGGGCGGCGAGCAACAGCGCGGTGACCTTGGGGCAGAAGGCGATCAGGATGAGGGCGACGCCAATCCAATAGCCGATGTTGCGGAACGCGATACCCGTCAGGTTGATCAGGGAAACGGTCGACGGCGAGTAAACGACCGTCGGGGGCGTGCCGGCCAACCCCGACAGCAGCGCTCCGAGACCGCTAGCGTTGACCGTCCCCTGCACGACCCTGAAATCGATGGCGCGCGATCTCCGAAGCGACACCTGCTGGATGACCACGCCGTCGCCGCTGGTCTTCACGGCAACGACCAGCGTTACGACCACGAACGTCGGCAGGAGCGTCCAGAACTCCGTTCCCACGGTCAGGTCCACGCCCTGCCACGCACCGAAGTCCGGCCACTGGAACCAGGACTCCCGCCTCAGGAAGTCGAGGTCGTAGAGGCCGAAGACCGCGGCGACGACGCACCCCGACAGGATGCCGATGAGCGGCGCCCACAGTCGGAGGATGTCCCCGCCCTTCAGGGAGGCCACAACCGCAGCGCCGAGCGTTGCCACCGCCACCAGCGGGCTCGCAATCGGGGCCGTCCCCTCGGGCACGTCGCCCAGCCGGTCGACCGCAACCGTGATCACCGAAATGGCGATCAGCATGAGAGAGGTACCGCAGACGACGGGCGTGACGATCCTCCTCAAGACGGGCAGCCAGGCCGCAAAGGCGAACTGGGCCAGGGAAGAGACCACGACCAGGCTGGCGAGCGTCGGCCATCCGCCGACCTGGATGGCCACCACCGAAATGGCGACGAAATGCGGTCCGGCGCCGCACAGGAGCAGGTGCCCGGCGCCAAATCGTCCCAATCGGTGCGCCTGCAGGGAGGTTACGGCGCCGCCGATGACGAGTGCCGAACAGATCGCCCACGCGAGGTACGCCTGACCCTCGCCGGCAGCCCTGACCACCATGGCGACCATCACCACCGTGTTGATCACGCCGAGAATGGCGGCCTGTACGGTAACGCTCAGCCCGGTTTGCGTCGAACAGGGTTCGTCGGGTTCGTTCCGAAGGTGTTTGTTGGGCGTGTTCACGCCCGGCCGACGCACACCGTCCTTCGTGACCGGTTGGGCCGGCCAGGGGTCATTCGAGCAACCCCCGGGACGACCCCCAGTGTTGTCACACTCCCTCGACGACTACCAGGTTGGCGTTCGCCGACCGCTGCCGGATTCCCTTGAGCTCGGCGTACTCGGAGGAGTCGAGCCACCCACGCGCCGCGGCGCCATCGTCGAACTCGATCACTACGAGTCGACCGGGGGACCAATCGCCCTCGACCACTTCCACGCTGCCGCCACGCACCAGGTATCGACCGCCGTGGGCGGCAACCGTCGCGCCGATCCGCTCCCGAAACTCCGAGAACGTGCCTTCGTCCAGTATTTCATCATTGACAATCACATATGCCGCCATGAGGTTTCCTCCAGGTTGTCGTGTTCGATCCTCGGCTACCGTACCTTGCGTTCTCCGCTCAAGCCACCGATGTGAGGCGCATGCCCGAGTTGTTCGCTCTCGTGCACACGACTCGTCCCGGCATGGCCCCCCTGTCGCTCAGTGCGCGTCGCAGGCCGCCGGTCAGCGCTTCATCCGAAACCCTGGTCCCGTCAAAGAAACCGAAAACCGTCGCACCCGTCGACGAGAGCCCGCAGCCCTCGATCCCGGCGGTCGCCTCGAAGGCGGCCCGCACGGACCGCAGCGGCTCGACGTCGGCGCGAGTCCAGTGCCGCCGCTTCCAGCCGACGTCCTGAAGGGCGCTGACACAGGAGCCGAACGTCCCGAGGTCGAGTTCCCGCAACGCCGGCAGGAGGCGCATCAGGATGATGTGGGACGTCGACTGCACTTCCTCGAGCGGGATCGGGGTGTTGGCAAGCATGAAGTCAAGCTCGTCCTGGCCCGACAGGCCCCGGTGACGGTCCGGAATGAACAGCGCAATCCCCCAGTCCGCCGGGAAGTCGTTGCGCATGAGAAGCGGCGGCTGACCCGCCTTGGCAGCGAAGCGGGATGGCGCGAACGACTCTTTCTGCACGCGTACGGAATGGCCTCCGTCGAGCAGAATCCCCCCGCATCGAAAGGCATTGATGCCGATTCCCGAGGTGCCTCCCCGGGTGGACATCGCCCCGAGCTTGCGCGGCGAATGGTGCAATCCGAACCGATGACTCAACGCGCCGAGAACCGCGAGCCTCGTCTGCGTGCCGGACCCCAACCCCTGGTGCGCGGGGATCATCTGCCGGATCCGGACCTCGATGCCGGGTTCGACGCCGAGAATCTCGCTGGCGACCGCAATCTCGGCCGCAACCAGCTCTCGCTCACCGGGGCCGCCTCCCCGGACCACGGTTGCCTCGTGCGGACCGAATTCGAGCTCCACGCCGGGGTACTCGATGGAGAGGCCGAGACTGCCGTCGATACGGCCAATCTCGCCATTCATGTCGATCAGCGTGAAATGCAGCCGCGACGGTGTGCTAATTCGGTGCGTCAAGGTCGAGCACGTCCGAGTAGCCCTTCAGATCCAGGTAGCCGTGGCCCGACAGGCAGAAGACGATGACCTGCTTGCGCCCGTTTCTCGAAGCCTCCCTGGCCGCATCGATCGCTCCGAGCACCGCATGGGCGCTTTCCGGCGCGGCGAGAACCCCTTCGGTCTTCAGGAACACGCGCCCCGCCTCCAGCACCTCGCGCTGGCCATAGGTCCTGGTGCAAACCACGTCGTGCTTGACGAGCGCGGAGAGCACGGGTGTCTTCCCGTGATACCGCAGTCCGCCCGAGTGCACCGGGGGCGGCACGAACCGATGGCCGAGCGTGTACATCAGGATCCGGGGTGTCAGTTCGGAGAAGTCGGCCCAGTCGTATCGGTACTCGCCCTGACTCAGCGTAGGTATCGAGTCCGGCTCGACAGCGCGAAACTCGACGGCGCCACCGTCGATCTTCTCGCGCACGAACGGTGCGATGAATCCCGTGAAATTGCTGCCGCCACCGACGCAGCCGATCATCAGGCCGGGCGACCGGCCCACCTGTTCGAGCTGGAGCTTGGTCTCCAGGCCAATGATGGATTGATGGACCACGGCATAGTAGGACATGCACCCCAATGCGAGCCGCCGGCCGCGATCCTCCCTGACGAACTCGATCGCTTCGCTCATGCCGATGCCGAGACTGCCGGAGTTGTCCGGGTCGTCCTTCAGGACCTCCCGCCCGGTGCTCGTCAGCACACTGGGCGAGGAGTACACGTCGGCGCCCGCCATGCGCATCAGGTAACGGCGATAGGGCTTCTCGTCGTAGCTCTTCCTGATCATGAATACAAAGCAACCGAGTCCGAGCGTCTCGCACGCCATGGCCAGGGCCGCGCCCCATTGACCGGCTCCCGTATCGGTGACCAGGCTGTGTATCTCGGAGTCTTCCTCGCGGGCGGCGTAGTACGCCTGCACCAATGCCGTATTGAACTTGTGGCTTCCCGCGGGATTGAGGTCCTCACGCTTGTAGTAGATCTCCGCGGGGGTCCCGAGATGCGTCTCCAGTGCGCGGGCTCTCACGAGCGGGGACGGCCGGTAGCGACGGTAGACGTCCGAGATGAACTCCGGGATTTCGATCCAGGCGTCCGTCCCGTACTCGCCTTCCTGCAGCTCGATGCGAAGACACTCGCGCGGCCACAGCCAATCGTAGTCTTCGATTTCGACGCATCGGTTTTCGACCGGATGCAAGGGCCTCGGAACGTCGAATGGCAGTTCCGCCACGATGTTGTACCAGTTCCGTGGAAGCTGCGACTCTGGAAGGAATATCTTGTGGTCGACCGTCATTGCTCCAGCGACTCGGGGGCATTCCACGCAACGGCTCGGAGTCGGCGATCCGGTCCCGGTGCGGACCGACCCTTCGGCAAGCGTACCGGAAGGAGGGGCCGATGCGAACCCGACCGCTTTTCGGTCCCTCTCGCGCCAACCGGGTCGCGGGGTGGATGAGTTAAGCTACGGACCACCTCCCAGGTGTGCAGCAGTGCCCTACGCCCATTCCGAGTACCTGATCTCGCCCGGCGAGCTTGCCGGCAACCTCGAAGGCCGGCGCGTCCTGGATGCCACCGTCATCTTCGCCCCGACACCGGACGGCGGTTTCGGCGTGGAGTCCGGCCTGGCCCGTTTCAACGACGGGCACATCCCCGGCGCCCAATTTCTCGACCTGGTCAACGACGCATCGGACACCTCTTCGGACCTCGGTTTCACGCTGCCGCCCGTCGCCCAGCTCGAGGCGCTGTTCCGCCGGCTCGGCATCTCCAGCGATACCGAAGTGGTGGTGTACAGCCGCGAACTGATCGCGTTGGCCACCCGCGCCTGGTGGCTGCTCCACTACTGCGGCCATCGCCACGCGCGCGTGCTCGACGGGGGCCTGGAAGCGTGGCAGGCGGCCGGACACGCGCTCTCGACGGAACCGGCGAGCTACGCGCCGGGCGACTTCACGGCGACCCCGAACCCCGCCCTGTTCGCGGACAGGAACGAGGTCCTCGCCGCGATCGGAGACCCCGATGTGCGCACCGTGAACTCCCTGTCGCCGGAGGACTTCGCGGGCGAAGGGGCCTTCAGCATGGGGCGACCCGGCCGTATCCCCGGAAGCACCAACCTTTTCTTTGCCGATCTGCTCGAAGACGGCCGCTTCAAGGACGCTACCGCGCTGCGCGATGCGCTCGATGCGAAGGGACTGCTCTCTGCACCCAGGGTAATCAACTATTGCGCCGTCGGCGTCACGGCCACCATCGACGCACTCGCCTGCCTGCTCTGCGGCCAGGAGGACGTCGCGCTCTACGACGGATCCCTGTCCGAGTGGGCGCGCGACGCATCGCTGCCGATGGAAACCGGGTCCTAGCCAGGCGACGGTCCCGCACACACCGACTCCATGGACCGCACTCTCACCAACTTCATCGCCGCGTTGCGCAACGCGGAGGTGCGTGTGTCCCCGGCGGAGACGCTCGACGCCCTGAACGCGGTGGAGCTGGTGGGTTACCGCGACCGGCGGCTCCTGAAGGACACCCTCTCGCTGATGCTCCCGAAGACGATCGACGAGAAGGAGACCTTCGACGACACCTTCGACCGCTTCTTCGCCTTCGAGGACGTCGCCGGCGAGACCGCCGTGCTGGACATCGAGGACAGCGAAGGCGAGGACGGCGAAGGCGCCGGGGACGGCCAGGGCGGCGGCAACGGCCAGGGCGAGGGGCGCGGCGCGGGCGGCGGCAAGGGCAAGAGCAAGAACAGGAAGAACCGCTTCCTCGCCGCGGAAGAGGAGGAGGAAGAAGACCTCGGCCCCGGAGACATGGCCGACCCCCACTCGAGCCTCGGCCGGCTCCTGATGCAGGACAGCCGCATCGAACTCACCGTCCAGATGGCCGACGCGGGCCGCGCCGTAGACCTGCAAGAGATCCAGGTCTTCACCCAGAAGGGCCTCTACACCCGCCGCATCATGGAGGAGATGGGCCTCTCGGAACTCCAGCGCGAGATCGGCGAGCTCAAGCGGAGCCGCGCCATCCCCGAACGCCGCCTCGGCCAGGAGCTCAAGAAACGCCGGGACTGGCTGCGCGAGCAGGTGCGCGACTACGTCGAGCGCCAGTTCCTCCTCCACGCCGACGCCTCCGGCAAGCGTCTGCGCGAGGAACTCCTGCGCAAGGTCAAGCTGTCCAACGTCGAGCACCGCAACTTCCGCCTCATCCAGGAAGTCGTCTACAAGATGGCGAAGAAGCTGGTGGCGCTGCACTCCCGCCGCAAGAAGGTCTTCCGGCGCGGCCAGCTCAACGTGCCACGCACCCTGCGCCACAACATGGCCTACGACGGCTCGATCTTCGACCTGCACTGGAAGTCCGTGAAGGTCGACCGTCCGAAGGTGTTCGCGATCTGCGACGTCTCCGGCTCCGTCGCGAACTACGCCCGCTTCATGCTCATGTTCCTCTACAGCCTCGAGGAAGTGATGCCGAAGGTGCGCTCGTTCGCCTTCTCCTCGGACCTGGCCGAGGTCACGGAGCTCTTCGAACGCAACAAGATCGAGGACGCCATCGCCAAGACCCTCCGCGACTACAGCGGCGGCTCCACCGACTACGGCCAAGCCTTCGAGGACTTCAGGAAGACCTGCATGGAGGACGTGGACAACCGCACCACGATCATCATCCTGGGTGACGCCCGCAACAACTACGGCGACCCGCGCACGGAGATCCTCAAGGAGATGTACGACCGCGCGAAGCGCGTCCTCTGGCTGAACCCCGAGTCCCGCGCCACCTGGACCGTCGGCGACGCCGAGATGCGCAAGTACACCGCATACGTGCACCAGGCCGAGGAATGCAACTCCCTCATGCACCTCGAACGGGTCGTCGGCAACCTGCTCCGAACGGTGCAATGACCTCGTTGCGCCCGTTGCGCCGCCTCGTGCACGGGACACACACGGCGGCGACCGCCGGCGGCACGGACACCGCCGCACCGAAACCCCAGCCCGCCCCGCCCGCTTCCGGCACGGATATCTTCAACAAGACCGCCGGCCGGGACCTGCTGCTCCTGGGCCTCGGCGCCATCGGCGCGTTCGTCCTGCTCATGGCCGTGCTCGCCTGGGCCTCGGAAGCCACCGGCGGAGGCGCCTCGAACGACGCCCTCGACGCCGCTACCGGCACGGTCACCGTGGCCCTGAGCACCGAACCGCCCCAGCTCGACAGCACCCGCGCCACCGACATGGTGAGCGGTCAGGTACTCGGGCACACGATGGAAGGGCTGCTCCGCTACGACCAGTTCAACCGCATCGTCCCCGGCGTCGCCGAGCGCTGGGAGATCGGCCCCGAGCGCGCCACCTTCCACCTGCGCGAGGACGCGCGCTGGAGCGACGGCACCCCGGTGACGGCCCACGACTTCGCCTTCGCCTGGCGCACGGCGCTCGACCCGGCCACCGCATCCGAGTACGCGTTCATCCTGTACTCCATCAAGAACGCCGTGGCCGCCAACACCGGCGACGTGCCCCTCGACGCCGTCGGCATCCACGTCCCGGACGACCGCACCCTCGTCGTCGAGCTCGAGCGCCCGACGGCGTACTTCGAGAAGCTCATGGCCTTCCCGACCTTTTTCCCCATCAAGCGGTCGTTCTACGACGGGACCAACGGACGCTACGGCGCCGACGCCGGGGACCTCCTCTACAACGGCCCCTTCGTCATCGCCCGGTGGGTGCACGGCGCATCGCTGCGCATGGAGCGCAACCCGCACTACTGGGACCAGGAGCGCATCCGCATCAACGCGATCGACCACGCCTACATCACCTCCGACATCAACGCGGTGATCAACCTCTACAAGGACGGCAAGATCGCCATGGCGGGCCTCTCCGCCGAGACCCTCGAGGACGCCCTCGACCGCCGTTGGAACCTGCACCGTTTCATCGACGGCTCCGTCTTCTACATCGGGCTGAACCACCGCCCGGAGCGCGTCACCTCGAATCTCAACCTGCGCAAGGCGATGCAGCTCGTCACGGATTCCTCGGAGCTCGTCTACAAGGTGATCAAGCTCCCCGGGAACCTGCCGGGAGAGTCGCTCTTTCCCGTCTGGCTCAAGGGCGTGAACGGTTATTTCCGCCAGGAATATCCCGCGCCGCGCCCCGTGGTCGACATCGACCGCGCGCGGGAGCGCCTGGCGCGGGCGAAGGAGGAACTCGGCTTCGACGAGATGCCGCCGCTCATCTTCCTGACCGGCGACAACCCCGCGTCGAACAAGCAGTCCGAGTACTTCCAGGAGGTCTACAAGTCGCGCCTCGGCCTGGAGGTGAAGATCGACCGCCAGATCTTCAAGCAGCGCCTCGCCAAGATGACCGCCGGGGACTACGACATGGTGCTCGCCGGCTGGGGGCCGGACTACGCGGATCCCCTCACCTTCGGGGACCTCTTCGCCTCGTGGAACCAGAACAACCGCGGCCGCTACGCGAACCCGGTCCTCGACGAGTGGGTCGCCGTGGCGCAGAGCTCCCTCGACCCGGAGGAGCGCATGCAGGCGTTCGCCGAGATCCAGCAGATCCTCCACGACGACGTCGTGATCCTCATGAACTACGAACGCGGCAGCGTGTACGTGCGCGACCCGCGGCTCATGGGGGTGGTGCGGCGGGCCGTGGGGACGGACCCGGACTTCACGAACGCGTGGATCGAGGGGTGATGGGCAACCCACCCGAGACGTCGTTGACATCGTGCGAATGCATTCATAGAGTGCATTTAAGTGCAGTCGCTTGGGCGAAATCCATGAGGACCATGACGATACGCAACCTCACCCCGGAGCTGAGCGCCGCACTCGACGCCGAAAAGCGCCGGCGCGGGATGTCTCTCAACCGCACCGTCCTCTCGCTGATGGAGGAGTCCCTGGGCGTGCGGGGCAAGACCCGCAGCAACGGCCTGCGCCGCTTGGCCGGCACATGGAGCGAAGAGGAGTTTCGGCAGTTCGAGGAGCGTGTCGCCACGTTCAACGAGATCGACGAAGACCTCTGGCGATGACACGCCTGTGCCTCGATACGTCCGCGTACAGCAACTTCCGCCGGGGCGAGCCGCGCGTGGTCGCCCATCTCGACGCCGCGCATTGGATCGGCGTGCCAAGCGTCGTTCTCGGCGAGTTGTGGGCGGGGTTCCTGCAGGGAAGTCGCACCGATAGCAACACGGCGCAGCTCGATGAGTTCCTGGCCCACCCGGCCGTGGAGGTCCTGGCGACAGACGAGCACGTCGCCCGCGTCTACGGCGAGGTGTTTGCGGAGCTGCGAGGGCAAGGTCGACCGGTACCGACCAACGACCTCTGGATCGCCGCAACCGCGGTCCACGTCGGAGCGACGCTGTTGACCTTCGACGCCCACTTCCGCGCCATAGCCCGCGTCGGCGCGGTCGTGTTGTAGCGCGCGCGATGTTCCGCTACACCATCAAGCGACTCATCCAGGGCGTCATCACCGTCTGGTTCATCGCGACCGCCACGTTCCTCGCGATGCACAGCATCCCGGGCGACCCGCTCACGTCCGACAAGGCGGTCTCCGAGGAGATCCGCAAGAACCTCGAGGCCAAGTACGGCCTCGACAAGCCGCTCGGCGAGCAGTACGCCATCTACCTCTCGAACATGCTCCAGGGCGACTTCGGCATCTCCTTCTCCCAGGAGAACCGCAGCGTCAACGACATCATCCGCGAGCACTTCCCGGTGTCCGCCACGCTCGGGATCCTCGCCATCGCCTTCGCGGGACTCGGCGGCATCCTGTTCGGGGCCCTGACCGCGCTCTACCGGAACCGCCTGCCGGACATCGTGATCATGTTCCTGGTGATCCTCGGCATCTCGGTGCCGAGCTTCGTCTTCGCGGCCCTCGGGCAGCTCGCCCTGGTGAATCTCAACGACCTGTTCGGCACATCCGTCCTGCCTGTCGCCGGTTGGGGCACGGTCCTGCACATGGTCGCGCCGTCATTGGTGCTCGGCCTCGGCACGATGGCATTCCTGACGCGCCTCATGCGCTCGTCGATGCTCGAGATCGTGAACTCGGACTACGTGCGCACCGCGAACTCCAAGGGCCTGCCCCCCACGCGCATCTTCCTGAAGCACCAGCTCAGGAACGCCATCCTGCCCGTCATCACCGTGCTCGGGCCCTCCATCGCCGCCATCACCACCGGCGGCTTCGTGGTGGAACTCGTGTTCGCGATCCCCGGGCTCGGCCGCTACTTCGTCGAGGCCGTGCAGCAGAGCGACTACACGGTGATCATGGGCACCACCGTCTTCTACGGCGCCTTCCTCGTCTTCATGGTGATCGTGGTGGACCTCCTGTACGGCCTGGTCGACCCGCGCGTAAGGCTCGAGTGATGGCGGAAGCGGCGCTCTCCTTCGAACGCGTGTCCGTCTCCCGGGACGTCGAGACGATCTCGCGTCCGTCCCTGTCGTACTGGCAGGACGCCTGGGTACGCCTCAAGGCCAATACCCGCGCGCTGATCTCGCTCTATATCGTGATCGCCCTCGGCGTCTTCACCCTCGCGGGGCCCCTCGTCTGGCAGGTCGACCCCTCCGCGCAGGACCTCGACCAGATCTCGAGCGCGCCGGGCGCGGACCGGGAGGCGGTGATCGTGCCCCCCTACGCGCCCTGGAGCGGCGCCACCGCGCGCGTCGAGGGCCCGGCCCGGTCCGCGGCGGAGATGACCACTCCGACGGTCTCCGTCTCCATCGTCGGCGAGGCGAACACCCAGGCCGTGCGCGTCCAGTGGGACCCCATCGCCGGCGCGAGCGGCTACCGCGTCTACCGCAACATCGCCGACCCCGCGCCGGACGACGCCCTCGGGCTGCCCCTGGCGGACATCCTCACGCCCGACCGCGTGAGCTTCGAGGACCGCCTGGACCTCAAGCCGCGCACCTACTTCTATTCCATTGCGGCGCTCGACCGAAACGGCATGGAGGCCCCCGCCTACGCGACGGTGGCCACCGTGCCGAAGCGCGTCATCACCGCGGAGGAAGCCTTCAAGCGCGGCCTCGCGGACTCCCCCGCCGCCCTCGGCGAGGGCGAGATCGTGTCGCTGCCCCTGCACCCCTTCGGCACCGACTACCTGGGCCGCGACATGCTCGCGCGCCTGATGCACGGCGCGCGCGTGTCCCTGTTCATCGGCATCGTGGCGCCGTTCGTCTACGTCCTGATCGGCATCCTCTACGGCAGCGCCGCGGGGTTCGCCGGCGGACGCACCGACCAGATCCTCATGCGCTTCGCCGACTTCGTCGTGGCACTGCCGTTCCTGCTCTTCATGATCCTGTTCCGGATCCTGTTCGGGATCGAGGGCGGCGACAGCGGGATCCTGCCGATGATGATCGCCATGGCGATCCTCGCCTGGCCCGCCGCCGCGCGCCTCGTGCGTGGCCAGATCCTGCAGATCCGCGAAGAGGGCTACGTCTCCGCCTCGCGCCTACTCGGCGCCAAGACGAACTACCTGGTGCTGCGCCACATGATCCCGAACACGATGGGGGTGATCCTCGTGACGCTCACGTTCGCCGTGCCGAGCGCGATCTTCACCGAGGCGTTCCTCTCGTTCATCGGCATGGGCGTGGCGCCCCCGACGCCGTCCTGGGGCAGCATGTGCAACGAGGGCATCAAGACGATGCTCACCCACCCGCACGAACTGGTCTTCCCCGCCGTCTTCATCAGCATCACCGTGCTCGCCTTCAACCTGCTCGGCGATGGCCTGCGCGACGCCCTCGACGCGCGCATGAGGTCCCGGGAATGACGGACCGGGACACACACGGCGCGGCGACCGACCACGCCCGGGCCCTGCTCGAAGTCCGCGACCTCTCCGTCGAGTTCGACACCTACGGCGGTACCGTGCACGCCGTGCGCGGCGTGTCGTTCGACGTGCACGCCGGCCGGACCCTCGCGATCGTCGGCGAGTCCGGCTGCGGCAAGTCCGTCACCGTACAGAGCGTGATGGGCCTCATCCCGATGCCCCCGGGGCGCATCGTCGGCGGCACGGCATTGTTCCGCGGCCACGACATCCTCGGACAGAAGACTGTCAACGGCGAGGACATCCGCGGCTCCCAGATCGGGATGATCTTCCAGGACCCGATGACATCCCTGAACCCGACCATGACCATCGGCGACCAGATCGCAGAGACCCTGCAGGTGCACCGCGGCCAGAGTCACCGCCAGGCGCTCGCGCGCGCCGTCGAGTTGCTCGAGATGACGCGCATCAACGAGCCCGACAAGCGCGCACGCCAGTACCCGTTCGAGTTCTCCGGCGGCATGCTGCAGCGGTCCATGATCGCGATGGCACTGGCCTGCGAGCCGGCGGTCCTCATCGCCGACGAGCCGACCACGGCCCTGGACGTCACCATCCAGGCGCAGATCCTCGACCTCATGCGCGAACTGCAGCGCAGCAACGACATGGCCATCATCCTCATCACGCACGACCTCGGCGTCGTCGCGCGGATGGCGGACCAGGTCGCCGTCATGTACGCCGGGGAGATCCTCGAGACCGGCACCGCCGAGGATGTCTTCTACCGCTCCGCGCATCCCTACACGCTCGGCCTCAAGGACGCCATGCCCACCAACCGCGACGACTCCGAGCAGAACCTGACGCCCATCCTCGGCTCGCCGCCCGACCTCTTCGCGCCGCCCGTCGGCTGCGCCTACTTCGCACGCTGCCCGCACGCCATGCGCGTGTGCTCGGACAGCCACCCCGAGCCGTTCGCGATCGCCGTAGCGCACACCGCCCAATGCTGGCTGCACCACACCGACTGCACCGAGCGCGTCGCGGACGTGCACTACGGGACACACACCGACACCGGGAGCGCTCAGTGAACGCCCTCGTCGAGATCCGCGGCCTCACCCGCCACTTCGACCTCGGGCGCAACCAGATCGTGCACGCCGTGGACGACGTCAGCCTCGACATCGCTCCGCGCGAGATCGTCGGCCTCGTCGGCGAGAGCGGCTCCGGCAAGTCCACCCTCGGCAAGACCATGCTCGGCCTGCACGACAAGACCGCCGGCGACGTCGTCTACAAGGGCGAAACCCTGCCGCGGCGCTACGGCCCCGCCGACTTCCAGCGCTACGCGCGCGCCATGCAGATGATCTTCCAGGACCCCTACTCGTCCCTGAACCCGCGCATGACCGTGGGCGAGATCGTCGCCGAGGGCCTGCGCCTGCACACCGACCTCGCCAGCCGGGAGATCCGCGAACGTGTGTCCGATTGGCTCGAACGGGTCGGCCTGAACGCGGGACACACATCGCGCTACCCGCACGAGTTCTCCGGCGGCCAGCGCCAGCGCATCGGCATCGCGCGGGCGCTGATCATGGAACCCGAGTTCGTCGTGTGCGACGAACCGATCTCGGCGCTCGACGTCTCCGTGCAGGCCCAGGTGGTGAACCTGCTCGGAGAGCTGAAGGAGTCGCTCGGCCTCACGATGCTCTTCATCGCCCACGACCTCTCCATGGTGCGCTACATCTCGGACCGGATGGCGGTGATGTACCTCGGCTCGCTGATCGAACTCGGCCCCGCGAACCGGGTGTTCTTCCATCCGAAGCACCCGTACACCGAGATGCTGGTCGGCTCGAACCCGGAACCGGACCCCGCCACCGAGCGCAACCGCCCGCCTACCGCGATCCGCGGCGAGATCCCCTCACCGGTGAACGTGCGGCCGGGGTGCCGGTTCGCGAACCGGTGTCCGAAGGCAATGGACGTGTGCCAGGGAGAGACGCCGGAGCTGCGGGTGGTGGAAGACCCCGGCGAGGGGGAGCGGATCGTGGCCTGTCACCTCTACTGAGCAGGCACGCGGGCGCGGGCACGGCAGCCTGCCGGGACCGCCCACCTGCTCGACATCCTGCACGACCCGACGGCCTGCGATTTCGGCCCCGGCACACTCGCCTGCTCCCCCGAACGAAACCCAGGCGCCGCCGCCTGCCTGACGCCGGAGAGGGTGGCCGCCATTCGTCTGTTCGCCCCGGAGGTAGAGCAACCATGACAGTCCAAAACGTCGCGATCTGCGCGCTTCTCGCCGTCGCATTGCCGGTGTCGGCCGGCGACGACATCCCGCGAAGGGCGGATGGCAAGCCCGATTTCTCGGGCATTTACGACATCGCGAGCCTCACGCCGTTCCAGCGGCCGCAGGCGCATGGCGAGAGCCTGTACCTGGGCGACGACGCGGTCCGCAAGCTCGAGAAGGCGGCTGCGGACGTGGTGACCGAGGGCGACGCGCCAAGCGACCCGAATCGACCTCCCCCGGAGAAGGGCGCCGACATCGGCTTCTACAACCTCGCCTGACTCGACATGGGCGACAGTCTCTTCAAGATCGACGGACGCTACCGGTCGTCGATTCTCGTCGACCCGCCCGATGGGCGGATGCCTGCGCTGACGGAGGCCGGGCAGGCGCGGCGCAGCGCCGGCCCCAGTCCGCGCGGCCCGCAACCACAGGACCAGAATCAGATCGAGCCACCGGACGACCTGTTGAAGAACGACGGCACCGCGTGGTGGCTGGACGAGGGCAGCCACCCCTACGACGGCCCGGAGACGCTGACGCTACTCGACCGTTGCCTCCTCTATGCCGACGCGACCATCCCGATGATCCCCACCATGTACAACAACATGAAGACGGTCGTGCAGACCGACACCCACCTCCTGATCAACATCGAGTGGATGCATTGGGCGCGTATCGTCAGGATCGATGCCGAGCATCTCGATCCGGAGATCCGCTCGCTCGCCGGGGATTCGATCGGCTGGTGGGAAGGCGACACGCTGGTCGTGGAGACCACGAACTTCCTCGAGGGGCCCGGCGTTCCCCGGGACGGGCTGCGCGTCGTCGAACGACTCTCGCCGATCGACGGGGACTCGCTGCTCTACGGGTTCACCGTGCACGACCCGGACTACGCCGCACCGTACAGCGGCGAGCTGCCGTGGCCGAAATCCGACCAGCCGAGTTACGAGTACCCGGGGGACTTGTCGGCACAGGCGCCGAACATGATTGCTTCGACCGTCCAGGGCGCCGGAACCCCGGTGTTCGGGCTGCGCGGCGTGTCCATGAACGACTGGAGCTACAACCGGTCCGGCCCCGTCGCCGCGTACCTGGACGAGGGCTACAAGGGCAACCCGTCGCTGCTCGCCGTGCCCTTCTTTGACCTCGAGCGCGTGGAAGTGCTGCGCGGTCCGCAACGCACCCTGTACGGAAAGAACACCGCCCCGGCAGGCCCCGTTCATCGAGGGCATCAACTCAGCCGGAGTACACCTTATCTCCGCCCTCGGACTGTCCAACGAACCAGGACCACCTCAATGGTTGAACGTACCGTCTCCGAGGCTAGAAGCAGGATTCGGGGGCTGGCGAGGTCACCCGGGGCTCTTCGGTTGCGCAAGCCCTTTGATGCGGAGGTCACGTGGCAAGTCGAACGATTCGGTGCCGCTTGTCACCTTCGCGACTTCGATGTCGACCAGAGGTAGCCGGAAGCCGCGCTTGGTGGGCCGTCTGGGACTCGAACCCAGGACCAACGAGTTAAAAGCCCGGTGCTCTACCAACTGAGCTAACGACCCGCGCGCGACGGCGCATTGTAGCGCCCCATGGCCGGCCCGTCGCCTCGCTTCCGCTCGGCAACGGCTCCGCCCGCAGCCCAGCCACGCCGTCCTATCACGGCACATCCGCCGTCGGTCGCTATGCTTCCGTCGCCGGATGTTCCATGAAAGGGCCGTGCCCCCAGGCCCACAAGCGCCCGCGAGGGCGTTCAAGCCCTCCGGTTCAACCCCGCCAGCTCCGCCATGAACCGTACCGCCTCTTCCTGTTCCGTACCGACGGTGAGCCCGCTGAAACCGGCGTCCACCCAGTCGCGGTAACGCTTGCGGATGCGCTCCTTGGGACCGTACAGCGCCGCCTCGTCGACGAACTCGTCCGGGACGGCGGCCACGGCTTCGTCCTTGCGGTGCGCGAGGTAGAGTTGCTGGATACGCTCGGCGGCCTCGCCGAAGCCGCGCTGGATCATCATCTGCTTGTGGAAGTTCAGCGACCGGTGTCCCATCCCGCCCACGTAGAGCGCGACGTTCGGCTTCGCCGCGTCGATCGCGGCGCGCACGTCGTCGGTGATGAGCACGGCAACGCTCGACTGCATCTCGATGTCGTCGAGCGTCTTGCCGGCCTTCGCCGCCCCCTCGGCCAGCCACTGTTTGGCCTGGTCGACATGCTCCGGCGTGTAGCGCAGCGGCAGCCACCCGTCGGCGATCTCCCCGGTCAGCCGCACCATCGTCTCGGTGCCCGTGCCGAGCCAGATGGGGATGTTCGGGTTCATGTGCAGGATGGACTTCAGCGGCTTGCCGATGCCCAGCGCGCCTTCGCCCGTGAACGGCAGCGAGATCTCCCGGCCCTCGTGTTCGACGACTTCGCGCGCCAGGGTCTTGCGGATGATCGCCACGTAGTCCTTCACGCGGTAGTAGGGCCTGCCCCACGGCTGCCCGTACCAGCCCTCGACGATCTGCGGTCCCGACACGCCCACGCCGATGATCACGCGGTCGCCGCCGGCCAGCGCGTCGATCGTCGCGGCCTGCATGGCGGCCATCACCGGCGGCCGGCCGGCGAGTTGCTGGACCCCCGTGCCAAGCCGGATGTGGTTCGTCTTGGCCGCGATGAAGGCTAACGGCGACCACGCGTCGGAGCCGTACGCCTCCGCCGACCAGACCGAGTCGTACCCGAGTTGCTCCGCGAGCTGGATCCTCTCGATGGGGATCCGGAGGTGCCGTCCGCTGTAGCCCACACCAATGCCGAGTTTCATGTCTTGCCCCTTGTGCCGAGCCCGCGGGCAGTGTGCCATGCATGCGGGCCGGGCTTGCCGCCCGACCGCGTGTTCCTACAAACTCGCCCGTTCCGGCAAACGACCAGCGAGGACGCCATGACACTATCCGCCCTGAGCCGCTCCATCGAGGGCAAGGTAGCGATCGTCACCGGGGCCGCGAGCGGCATGGGGCGCGCGACGGCCCGGCTCTTCGCCGACGAGGGCGCGAAGGTCGCCGCCATGGACATCAACCAGGACCCACTCGACACGGTCGTGCAGGAGATCGAGGAGGCCGGCTATCCGGTCCGGGGCTGGCAGCTCGACGTATCGGACCGGGAGGCGGTGGACCGCGTGGTCGCGGAGGTGGCCGAGACCTTCGGCGGCATCGACATTCTCATCAACAACGCGGGCATCGGCGCAGCCGGACCGGTCGACAGCGACGACTACGAAGCGATCTGGGCACGCGGTTTCGACGTCCTGCTCACCGCGCAGGTGCGCATGATCCGCGCGGCCCTGCCGCACCTGCGCAAGGCGGACGGCGGCCGCATCGTCAACATCGCATCCACCGAGGGCCTCGGCGCGACCAAGTACAGCAGCCCCTACACAGCCGCCAAGACCGGCGTGATCGGCCTGACCCGCTCCCTGGCCGTGGAGTTCGGTACCGAGGGCATCACCGTGAACTGCATCTGTCCGGGGCCCATCCGCACGGGCATGACCGAGCAGATTCCCGAAGAACACAAGCGCGAGTACGCCCGCCGGCGCGTCGCGCTCAAGCGCTACGCAGAACCGGAAGAAGTCGCCCACGGCACGCTGAGCCTCGTCCTGCCCGCGGCCTCCTTCATCACCGGTGTAGCCCTCCCGGTCGACGGCGGGCTGACGATCCGGAACGCGTGAACCTCGCGGCCGCACAGTCCGCGACCGGCCGCGTCCGGTGGCCGGCGGTACTGGCCTACGGCGCGCCCGGCGTCGGGGCGGGTTACATGTATCTGCTCGTCAACCTCTACGTGATGAAGTTCTCCACGGACGTGCTGCTCATCGCGCCGGCGGTCATGGGCATCATCTTCTCCGTGTCGCGCGTCTGGGACGCGGTGTCGGACCCCCTCGTCGGCTACTTGAGCGACCGCACGAAGAGCCGGTTCGGCCGGCGGCGCAGCTGGATCCTGGCCTCGGTGGTCCCGATCGCCGCGATTTTCGTGATGGTCTTCGCCCCGCCCGAGGCCCTCGGCAACGCCGGTCGCATCGCCTGGATGGCGACGGCGATCATCGGCTTCTACTCGGTGATGACGGTGTTCCTGGTCCCGCACCTGTCCCTCGGCGCCGAGCTGTCCGAGGACTACCACGAGCGCAGCCGGCTGTTCGGCATGCGCCATGCCGCCTTCACCATCGGCTCGATCCTGGCGCTCGGGAGCATGCAGGCGCTCATCAACGCGGAGGAGGTCGGCGAGGCCGCGGTGCGCGAGGTCACCTTCACGCTCGCGATCGTCGCCGCCGCGGTGATGACGGCAGCGCTCCTCGGCTCCGTCCCGCTGCTCAGGGAACGTGCGGACTTCCAGGGCCGGGTCACCGAGAAGCCGTTCCAGGCCTTCGCCGACGTGTGGCGCAACGTCCACGCGCGGCTCCTGATCGTCGTCACCTTCATCGAGAACGTCGGCTCCGCGGCCATCGGTGTCCTGACGCTCTACGTCATGCAGTACGTGGTGGGCGCGCCCCGGTGGGCACCGCTGGTCATCCTTTCGTACATGGTTCCCTCCGCCGCGTCCGTGCCGCTGTGGCTGCCGCTGTCGCGCCGTTTCGGCAAGGTGCGCCTCTGGATGTTCTCGATGGTGCTGACGGGCGTGTCGTTCGGCGGCATGTTCGCGCTCCCGTTCCTGGACACGGTCGAGCAGCGGCTCGTGACGATCTTCGTGCTGGCGTTCTTCGCGGGTCTCGCCGCCGGCGCCGGGGGCACCATCGGGCCGTCCGTGCAGGGCGACGTCATCGACTACGACGAACACCTGACCGGCGAGCGTAAGGAGGGCTCCTACTTCGCCACCTGGAACTTCGTCTACAAGAGCGCCATGGGCGTGATGCTGGCGCTGACCGGCTTCGTGCTGCAGGCGTCGGGATTCGTGCCGAACCAGGAACAGACCATGACCGTCCAGGTGGCCATCGTCTCGCTATACGGTCTGTTCCCGCTGGTCTGCTACGCCGTCGGCGCGGCGCTGTTCAGCCGCTTCAAGCTCGACGAGAAGGCCCACGCGGAAATCCGCGCGCAGCTCGACCTGAAGACTGCCTGAGCGACGCGGGAGGGCAAGTGCAACCCGCGCAGGGGCTTGCCCCAGCGATCAACGCCTGGCGAAGTTGCCCGGTCGCCGCTCCGAAACCGCTCGCACCCCTTCCTTGTGGTCCTCGGTCTTCTGCAGGCGCGCCTGCTCGGCGTTCTCCCAGTCGGTCGCGGCCTGCACCGCCTCCGGCAGCCCCTGCCGCCCGGTCGCCCGCACCGACTCGACGGCGAGGGGGGCGTTCTCGGCGATCTCCGCCGCCAGCCGCGCGGCCGCCGGGCGCAGGTCGTCCACGTCCGTCAGGATGTCGGCCAGGCCCCACTCGTGGGCCGTCTCGCCGTTGATCCGGCGGCCTGTCATGAACAGCAGGTTGGCCTTCTGCTGGCCCACGATCTTCGGCAGCGTGTGCGTCAGCCCGAAGCCCGGGTGAAAGCCCAGCTTCACGAAATTGGCCGTGAAACGGGCGGCCGGGGACACCACGCGGTAGTCCGCCATCACCGCGAGGCCGAAACCGCCCCCCACCGCCGCGCCCTGCACGGCCGCAATGACGGGCTTCTTCGCCGAGAAGAGGCGCACCGCCGCCGAGTAGAGCGGATTGCGCGCGCCGGGCGCGCGATCCCGGACCGCGTTGCGCGCGCTGTCCGCGAAGTTGTTGCCGGCGCAGAAGTGCTTGCCTTCGGAACACAGGACCAGCGCCCGCGTGCCGTCGTCCTCATCGAGCGCATCGAAGGCGTCGCCGAGGTGGTTGATGAGTTCGACGTCGAAGAAGTTGTTCGGCGGCCGCTGGATCTCCAGTGTCGCCACGTACCCGTCGTGCTGAACCTCGATGTCGCCGTATCTCACCCGATCCTCCCCCGATCCCGTCCGAAATGCGGCTGCTATAGTGCCCGAAAAAGGCGGACGATGGATATGGGCGACCTCTCGCGCTTCCTGCGCTGGCGCGTCGGCGACGTCACCGTGACCCGCGTCGTCGAGCTGACCTCGGCGAGCATCGGCGGCTACATCCTGCCCCAGGCGCCCCCGGACCTGGTCGACCGGCTGCCCTGGCTCGCGCCGTTCACCGACCCCGCGAAGAAGCTGCTGATGTCCTTCCACAGCCTGGTACTCCAGTGCCGGGACGAAACCTTCGTGGTCGACACCTGCATCGGCAACGACAAGGTCCGGAACTACCCGCGCTGGAACCGGATGCAGTCACGTTTCCTCGACGACTTCGCGGACGCGGGCTTCGCGGTCGACGCCGTGCAGACGGTGCTCTGCACCCACATGCACGTCGATCACGTGGGGTGGAACACGCGCCTGGTCGAGGGGCGCTGGGAACCAACGTTCGAGCGCGCGCGCTACCTCTACGCGGAGGAGGAGTGGGCGCATTGGCGCGCGACCGATCAGACCGAAGAGTACGGACCCGTCATCGAGGACTCCGTGCAGCCGATCTTCGACGCCGGACTGGCCGACCTCGTGGCCGCCGACCACGCCGTCAGCGACGAGGTACGTCTCGAGCCCACGCCGGGGCACACGCCCGGCCACGTGAGCGTCCACATTACGTCCCGCGGCGAGGAAGCTCTCATCACGGGCGACGCCATCCATCACCCCTGCCAGATCGCGCACCCGGAGTGGTCGTCGACCGCGGACGTCGACCCGGACGCCAGCGCGGTTACGCGCCGGGGCATCATCGAGCGCTATGCGGACCGACCGGTGCTGGTCATCGGGACGCACTTCGCGGGGCCAACGGCGGGACGCGTCGTGCGGGACGGAGATGCGTTTCGGCTCGATTGCTAGCGCCGGCCCGCCTAGCTATCCCTCTCTCGGAGCCAGGATTCGGGCAACGCCGTCGAGGAGTTCCGATCCTCTGTCCACACGGACGATCAACTCCCCGACCGCTGCGAGCCGGTCCCAGTCCTCGACGTCGCCGAGCACTGTTTCGACCTGTCGGCCCACGGCGTCGCCGAATCGTCCCGCGGCCAAGCGCCCGAGCAGGGCGTGCTGCGCCACCACACCTTCCCGGCGTCCCTCTTCCCGCCACTGCGCGGGCCACTCTGCCATCCGTTCGACCAGCGTCACTGTCGCCTCCTCAAGGGTTCCGCCGAGTTCCGCCACGGCCTGTTCGGAGCTCAGTGCCACCATTTGCCGCACCCACTCCACGAACGGCCGTTCCAGTTCCGAGTCCCGCGGCGACCGCAGCCAGCCCCGCAACGTGCCAACCACCTGGACGATGTCCGCCGGTGTGCGGCTTTGTTCGAAGCCAATCACGGCGCGCATCAGGTTCCCGAGTGGGAGATCGTCCACCGCCACGTGACGCTCGTCAAGCAGCAGCGAGCGCTGCGCCGGCTGGTATGGTACGAGCACCTCTGGCACGTCCGCGATCAGCGCGCGCATGTCCAGCCGACCCGTCCACGGCGAGGCGCCGTTGTACAGCACGACTGGCAGCACGGGCGGCCAGCGGCCGGGTGGTCCGAGCTGTCCCCGGCGATCCAGCTCTCGGTAGAGGAGCGCCGTGTACTCGAGGTTGCGCAACGCCATCCGGGGGTCGTTGCCGGACTGGAATTCCAGCAGAACCAGAAGGTACAGCCAACCGTTGCGGAAGCGGACACGCCACACGGCGTCGCCGCGGCGCTGCTGGGCACTGTCGCCGACGTGTTCCGCCGGCAGCCGCTCGAGCGTGCCGAGGTCGACATCGCGGATCCAATCAGGATGGCCGACAGCCTCCAGCAGGTGGGCCACCATGCGCGGGAACGCGAACAACCGGCGGTAGATCGGATCGTGCACTCGTGCATCGTAGTCAGCCGAGGCACGGTGGCCATTAGCCGATGTCGGCAGATCGCGTGCGCCATCTCAGGCGCGCAGTGTGAGCGCCGTCGCACCCCGGCGACCCGTCCGACTCACCCGGGAAGCCCGGGGCAAGTTCGACCCGACAGCGTGCTAGACTTGTGCGTTTTCCCCGCCCTGCCGTGTCCTCCCTCCACATCGTCAACGCCCTGAAGCGCCGCGACTTCCTGTGTCTCTGGAGCGGCAGCCTCGGCGCGTCGTTCGCGATGAACATGCAGATGATCGCGCGCGGATGGCTCGTCTACTCGATGACGTCGTCCGCGATGGATCTCGCGTGGGTGACCCTCTCCTTCATGGTCCCCCAGGTCTTCTTCTCCCTCTGGGGCGGCGTCCTGGCGGACCGCTTCCGCAAGCGCCGGATTCTCGTGACGGCCCAGTTGCTGAACTGCGTGGCGACGCTCTTCATGGCGACCATCATCGTCACGGAGAACGTCACGTTCTGGGACTTCATCTGGCTCGGGATGTTCAACGGAACGGTCCTCGCGTTCTCCATCCCGGCGCGCCACGCGTTCGTCCCCGACCTCGTGCCCCGCCGCCTGATCTTCACCGCGATGGCGCTGCACACGACGGGGATGAACTTCGCCCGTATCCTGGGTCCGGTGATCGCGGGGTTTCTCATCGCGTGGGTGGCGAGCGGCGACACGTCGAGCATGCGGGGGGTCGGAATCGTGTACTACGTCATCGCGGCCCTGTACCTGGTGGCCGCGGTGACGATGCTGTTCGTGCACAACCCCGGCGCACCCCATCCGCGCCAGGCGACGAGTCCGCTGGCCGACCTGCTCGAGGGCGTGGCCTACGTGCGGGCGCATCCGCCCGTCTTCGGGCTGATCATGCTCTCCATCGCCGCGTTCCTGTTCGGCATGCCGCTCAACACGCTGCTGCCGGCGTTCAACGAGGATGTCCTCGGCGGCGGCTCCGACGATCTTGGCCTGCTGATGTCGGCGATGGGCGCGGGCGCGATCATCGGCTCGCTGCTGCTCGCCTCTGTGGGCGATCTCAGGCACAAGGGCGCCTGGCTCATCGCGACCTGCTTCGGCTGGGCGGCAGCCACCGCCGCCCTCGGCTTCACCTCGGCGGTTCCCTATTCCATGGCGGTGGTGGCCGTGTTCGGCTGGATGAGCGCCTGGAACATGGCGCTGAACCGGGGCCTGATCCAGAGCCAGGTCGCGATGCGCATGCGCGGGCGCGTGATGAGCATCGACATGATGTCGCACGGGCTCATGCCCCTCGGGATGATCCCCCTCGGGTTCATCGCCGACACGTTCGGCGTCGCGAGCGCACTCGCGGTGAGCGGCACGCTGTTCGCCATCGCGGTCGGGGCGCTCAAGTGGCTTTCCGCCTCGGTGCGCGGGGTAGGGGCGCCGGCGGTGGCCATGGGAGCAACCCGCTGAAGCGTCCCTCCGCGTCGGGCCGCCGGCGGAGCCGGACAGCGTTCGGCTCGGAGTACCAATACTGCACCGCGTCCACGAGAAGCGGCGGGGGATGCCTGGCGAGAAAGGTCCCCGGGTCTTCTTCCACCAGTTGCGCTTCGGCCGGCAGATCGAGGCTGACGTACCGGCGTTCCGGGAACAACTTCGTCAGCAGCGTCATCTTCCCGGTCTGACCGCCGCCCGTCCGCGCGACGGCCGGAGAGTGGGCCGCCAGATGCCTGGCGGCCGGAGCAAATCCCTCGAATACCCGTAGCCTGACAAATCGGGAAGTGACACTCCGGATATGTCGGACCATGAGATCGCATGTCAACGCCGCACGGGCGGGGCGGTTTCGCTATCGCCCTGCCAGAACGGTCAGGCGGTCGCCGGCATGGCCACCAGTTCGTCGAGCACCGGCCGGATCTCGGCGAGGAACCGTTCCGGGTGTTCGCACATCGGGAAATGGCCGAGCCCCTCCATCGTGCGGTACTTCGCACCGGGGATCATGGTGGCCAGTTCCGCACCGGCTTCCGGCGTCCCGCTCCAGTCGTACTCGCCGTTCAGGATGTAGACCGGGCAGACCTCGGTGTCGATGCCGTGCGCGCTGTTCCGCACGTCGTGGTCGATGGAGTAGTAGTACAGGTCGCCCTTGAACACGGCCGGCGCGCCCTGGCTGTACACCCACGTCGTCTCGCGCCGGTACGCCTCCGGACTCGTCGGCGCCATCATTCCGTACATGACGTGGGCCTTGAAGTCGTTGCCGATCTCGGGGTGGTAGAACTCGTCGATGAAGCCTCCCGGGGTATAGGCGGAGGCTTCGAGTCCGACGGTGGCGCGGAAGCGTTCCGGATGGTGGATCGCGAGGTCCACCGCGAGATGACCGCCGATCGAACTGCCCATGTAGAGCGGGTGCGCCAGCTCCAGTGCGTCGGCGAGACCCACCGGCACGCGCATCAGAAAGTCCTTCGTGAGCTTGTAGGGTTCGCCCCACCACGCCTTTCCGGTCGGCGGCACGGACTTGCCGTGATAGGGCAGGTCATACGCGATCAGGCGATACCGCGACTGCAGTTCCGGGTCCTCGAGCACGTGGCGCCACTGGCGTCCGTCCGCGCCGGCCGTATGCTGGAGGAGGACGGGGACGCCCTCGCCCGCCTCTTCGAAGTACATCCGGTACTCGACGCCCTCGAACTCGAGATACACGTACCGTCCCACCGCCGCGTCAAACCTCGGCATTGTTCACCTCCCGCATGATCTCGATCAGGCGCCGGATCGCCGGGTAGTAGGCACAGAAATGCGCCGTGTCCCCGGTGACCTCGAAGCCGTGGTGCACCGTCGCCGGGTAGAGGTCCTGGTAGAACGGACGCGGCACCGCCTCGAGCAGCGCGTCCCAGTCCTCCCGCGGGGCCGCGATGGAGAGGTTGGCCGCCACGACGCCGAACCAGGGCTCGATGTCGGTGACCTCCCCCGACGAGACCGTCAGCTTGTGTTGCTCGTCCCCGACATCGAGGCGGACGCGGCTGCTCCAGAAACGCGCGTGGAGACGGAACTCGCCGTCCTCGTTGGCGCGCCGGCGCACCTCTCCCCAATCCAGCATGCTCAAGGCCTGCCTTGTGATTCCCCCCGGTGGTCGCGTAGGGTATCCGATTTCCCCGGCGCACCGCCCATGTCCCTGAACGTCGGCCTGATCGCGGACACGCACATCCCGGAAGCCCGCGCCACGCTCTGGCCGCAGGTCTACGACGCCTTCGACGGCGTCGACTACATCTTCCACGCCGGGGACATTCACGAACTCTGGGTGCTCGACACCCTCGAGGAGATCGCGCCCGTGTACGCCGCCCGGGGCAACGGCGAGGACGGCTCCGGCGGCCGCGACGTGCAGCCCGAGGACCCCCGCCTGCGCTACGCATGGAGCCTCCCCCTCGAGAACCTGACCATCGGCCTCACCCACTACATCCCCGCGAACGAGCGTCCGCCGGACTTCACCGTCGCGCGCTGGGTAGAGCGTTTCTTCCCCGACAAGACGCCCGACGTCATCGTCTACGGGGACACCCACACCGAACTCATCAACGAGGTGGACGGAATCCTCTGCGTGAACCCCGGCTCGCCGACCTATCCGCACAACTACGACACGCAGTACGGGACGATCGGGTTCCTGGAACTCGACGAGGGCCGGGCGCGACCGAGCGTCTGGCTGATCAACGACCAAGGCATCGAGCCGTTCGACTGGGACGCGGTGCCGCCGTGGCGTCGACGGTGACGGCGCCACAAACGAACGACCTAGGAGGAAAGACCATGAGGCACTCCATCTGCGCACTCGCGCTACTGGTACTGGCGGCGGGCTGCGCCCAGGAAGCTCCGGCGCCGGAGGAGACGACGCCCGACGCGCCAGCCGCGGAGGAAGCGCCCGCGCCCGCGGACATCGCGTCGAACCCGCTGCGCAACGCCTACTTCGGCGACACGCACATCCATACGGTCCTGTCGTTCGACGCCTATCTCATGGGCACGCGCAGGACCCCGGACGAGGCGTACGACTTCGCGAAGGGCGAGGCCATCGAGCACGCGGCGGGCCGCATGATGCAGTTGCACGCGCCGCTCGACTTCCTGGCCGTCTCGGACCACGCGTTCTATCTCGGCATGATGCAGGAACTCGCGGACGAGACCTCCGCGTACGGCGACCACCCGGTCGCATCCGCGGTACGCGGGGCGACGGACGCAGCCGGCTCGGGCGCCGGCTTTCAGGCCGTCGTCGGACACCTGCGGGACGGCTTCGGCGACCCGGACCGCGTAGATGACCTCGACGACCGGAACGTGGCCCGCTCGGCGTGGCAGGAGATCATCGAGTCCGCCGAGCGCAACAACGATCCGGGCAGCTTCACGGCCTTCATCGGCTACGAGTACACGACGTCCGGGCCGGAAACCCAGAACCTCCACCGCAACGTGATCTTCCGGGGCAGCGAGGTGCCGCTGCAGCCCTTCAGCCGCCTCGACTCCCTCAATCCGGAGGATCTCTGGGCGTGGATGGACGCGAACAGGGACGCCGGCATGGACGCCCTCGCGATACCGCACAACTCGAACGGCTCCGACGGCTGGATGTTCAGCGACGTGACCTTCGCCGGCGACCCGCTCGACGCCGGCTACGCCGACCTGCGCATGCGCAACGAGCCGATCGTCGAGAACACCCAGGTGAAGGGCACGTCGGACACGCATCCCCTGCTGTCGCCGAACGACGAGTGGGCCGACTTCGAGCTCATGGAGCTGAAGGTCGCCACGGACCAGACGTCCCATCCGCCCGGCAGCTACGTGCGCAACGCCTATCTCCGGGGATTGGCCATGGAGACCACCGAGGGCTTCAACCCGTACCGGTTCGGCGTGATCGGCTCGTCCGACACCCATAACGCCGCCGGCTCCTTCTACGAGTACGACTACTGGAGCAAGACCGGCTTCACGGACATCGAGCCGTACATGCGGGGCTCGGTGCCTCTCCCCGAGCCCGCGGAGGATGGCTCGGAGTACGCGGACGGTGCATCGCAGTTCTGGGGTGCGTCGGGACTCGCCGGAGTATGGGCGGAGTCCAACACCCGCGAAGCGATCTTCGACGCCATGCGCCGCAAGGAGACATTCAGCACCAGCGGTCCGCGCATCCAGGTCCGCTTCTTCGGCGGCTACGGCCTTGACGGCGACCTGGCGGACGCGCCCGACAGCATCGCCCGGGCCTACTCGGGCGGCGTGCCCATGGGCGCGGACCTCCCGGCCGACGGGGAACGGGCTCCCGCGTTCTACGCCTGGGCCATCCGCGATCCGAACACGGTCGGCCTGCAGCGTCTGCAGATCGTCAAGGGCTGGATCGAGGACGGCGAACACCAGGAAACGGTGGTCGATGTCGCCTGCTCCGACGGCGGCACGGTCGATCCCGGGACCCAGCGCTGTCCCGACAACGGCGCGACGGTCGATCTCGCGACCTGCGACGTCAGCGAGGGTCTGGGCGCGGCCGAACTCTCGGCGGTGTGGAGCGATCCGGACTTCGATCCGGCACAGCATGCCTTCTACTACGTCCGCGTGCTGGAGAACCCGAAATGCCGCTGGTCGACGTGGGACGCGATCCGCGCGGGCGTGGCGCCCCGGCAGGACATGCACGCGACGATCCAGGACCGCGCGTGGAGTTCGCCGATCTGGCATCGGCCCGGATAGTTTGCCAGAGCGACGCTGGTGTGGTGTCCCGCAAAAGGGCGGGACACCACATCAAAACCTTGAGAATCCCTCCGGCGGATAGTCCTCGCAGCCGGCGTCTCCGAGCGCCAGGTACTCGCCCTCATCCCACGCCGGACCGTCCCGGAACAGGCTGACGTAGGTTTCGCACAACTCGCGCTGTTCGGTGAACGACGCGTCGGCGAGCAGGCGCGCCTTGAGGCCCGGCAAGGTCACTTCCTCCGCGCTCATGCGGACGCCGCCGTCGCGCGGCGTGTCGAAGACGATGGTCTTCGGCGCGCCGGCCGCGTTGCTCCAGGCCAACCAAGGTACCTCGGCGCCATCACGGCCCCGGCCCGGCTTCCCGGTGTGCGCGAACTCGGCCCAGTAGGACATCATGCTGGCGGACAGCGCGTCGCGTTGCGGCAGCCGATCCTCGTCGTAGATGCCGCCGAGCGCCGACGCGGTCCCGTCAAAGCCGCCGAACACGAAGCCGATCTCCAGTCCGTGCGCCGCGCCCATCGCCCTGGAAAGGTCGTAGCCCATGATGCTGCCCTCCTCGTCCCAGTCGAAACGGTACGCGTACACCGAGTCGCCCTGCGCCTCGTGCAGGATGCGGGCGAGGTTGTCGACACCGCTGTAACGCCAGCCGAGCGAACCGTAGGCCGCTGAACGGTCGTAACGCTCCGGGTCCTTGAGCCGCGGCAGGAAGCCGAAGCGGTACTCGACCCACTCCGGGCTCATCGCCATGAAGAGCTTCACTTCGTCGCGGTTCGTGCCAAGCATCACCGGGACGGCGTTGTAGTCCGCCGTGTCGCCGAAGAGCTCCGCCGGTCCGCCCGCCGGCAGGACCGCTCCGTCGCCGAACACCGTCGGCGCCGAGACCATCCCCATCCCGCCGTCGTCGTAGAGCGCCATCAACTCGGCGGCCGCGGCGCCGTAGAGCAAGCCGCGCACGTCCTCGTCCTCCATCGCGCGCAAGCGTGCCCGGGCGTCGTCCGCACTCGCCGCGTCGCCGCGCGCGACGAGGAGGGCGGCAAGGACCTCGTTCGAGCTGCGCTCGTGGCCCGGAACGGGGTCGTCCACGAAGTGCTCCGCCCGGGCAGGCGTGTCGAAGAACATGCCACCGCTCTGCACCACGGCGCGGTGCAGGAGCCCCGCCGCGCGGGGCGAGGCCATGAGCGCCAGGACGTTGGCGCCGCCCGCCGACTCCCCGAAAACCGTGACGTTGCCGGGATCGCCGCCGAACGCCGCGATGTTGTCGGAAACCCACTCGAGCCCGCGCACGAGGTCCAGCGTGCCGAAGTTGCCCGATGCGTCCGCCGCGCTCGCGTCCGCGCCGCGCAGCGCGGCGTGCCGGAACCAGCCGAAGGGTCCGAGACGGTAGTTCGTCGCCACCACGACCACGTCGTGCCGGGTCGCAAGCACGCTGCCGTTGTAGGGGCCCGCGTGCCCGACGGTGTTGCCCCCGCCGTGAATCCAGAACATCACAGGTCGGGGCCTGCCCTCCACGGACGCGCCGGCCGGGGCGTGAACGTTGAGATACAGGCAGTCCTCGCTGCCCACGATCCCGTCTTCGTCCGGATCGTCGAAGTCCGCCAGCATGCCCTTGTACTGCACGCACCCGTCGCCGGAAGCCAGGGCAGCGAGCGGCGCGGTGAACGGCGCCGGCGGCCGTGGCGCGCGCCACCGCAACGACCCCACGGGCGGCTCGGCGAACGGGATGCCCAGCCACGTGTAGCCGCCGGCCGCGTCCACGAACCCTGTCACTCGGCCCTGCGCGATGTCCACCGTCGTCGCAGCATCGGCGACGGGCTGCGGAGCTGGCGCTTCGCGGCTCGTCCACCACCAACCGGCCACGGCGACGGCCAGCACCGCCAGCATCACGATCCACACGCGCCGCATTCCCGGTCCCCTCTTGAACGACGAACGGCTCGAGGACCGCCCAAGCCGGATAGCGTAGCATCGAGGCGCACTGCCAAGCCGTGGAGCCACGTTCAACGTCATGCGCATCACCGATGTGTCCGTCACCCTGTGGGAGTGGAAGGACATTCCGCCCACCCGCTACACGCGCACGATCGCAAGCTCCCAGAGCCGCAGTACCCGCATGGGGCTGGTCCGCGTCGAAGCCGAAGGGGGCGCCCTGGGTCACGCGTTCGTCGGTTCGGCCTACGGCTCGGCGGAAACCGATGCCGCATTCATCGCGGGGCCGCTGAAGCAGCTCCTCATCGGAGAGGACGCCCTGGCGCGGGAGCGCATCTGGCAGGGCATGATGCGCCGGAGCCGGGGCCAGATGCTGCGCGCCGCGGGGGCGGTGGACGTGGCGCTGTGGGACCTTGCCGGACGCGCCGCCGGCGTGCCCGTGCACAGACTCATCGGCTCGTGCCGGTCGAGCGTCCCCGCCTATGCCAGCTCCGCGGTGCTGCCCTCTCCCGAGGCCTATGCGGAGGAGGCCGTCCAACACAAGGAAACCGGGTGGACCGCCTACAAGATCCACCCCCCGGCGATTCCGGACGAGGACATCCGCATCTGCCGAGCGGTGCGCGAGGCCGTCGGCGACGACTTCCGGCTGATGCTCGACTCGACCTGGTCGTACGACTACCCGGAGGCGTTACGCGTGGGACGGGCCGTGGAAGAACTCGGCTTCTACTGGTACGAGGACCCCCTCGCCGACGACGACCTCTACAACTACGTCAAGCTCAAGGAACGCCTGCGCATTCCCATCATGGCGACGGAGATGCCGCCGGCCGGGCCCACCTCCTACGCCCCCTGGGTCATGGAACGGGCGACCGACTTCCTGCGCGGCGACGTGGCCGTGAAGGGCGGGATCACGTCGTGCCTCAAGACCGCGCACCTCGCGGAGGCCTTCCGCATGAACTACGAAGTGCACCACGGGGGCAACTCGCTGAATAACGTGGCGAACCTGCACCTGATCCTCGCGATCCCGAACTGCGAGTACTTCGAGGTGCTGCTCCCCGACGCCGTGCAGAAGCATGGGCTCGTGGAGGAGATCGTCGTGGACGGCGACGGCCTCGTGCACGCTTTCGACGGCCCGGGGCTCGGCGCGCGGATCGACTTCGATCTCATCGAGCGGAACAAGGTCGCCACACTCTGACGGATCCGAGGGAACACACCGTGGACAGGACCGAATCGAACCGCCGGCTGATCGGCGATGCGTTCTCCAGGTGGGAGCGCGGCGACTTCTCCGCCGTACTCGACCTGATGGCGGAAGACCTCGAGTGGACGATCATCGGCACCACCGCGATCTCCGGCACCTACAACAGTCGCCAGGCGTTCCAGGACACCGTCGGCAACATGCTGCGCAAGGCCTTCAAGAGCCCGATCCAGCCGACCATCCGCAAGGTCATCGCGGACGGCAGCGACGTGGCCGTGCTGTTCGAAAGCCACGCGGACACCGTCGCCGGTCCCGACTACGACCAGGTCTACTGCTGGGCCCTCGAAGTGGTCGACGGGCAGATTCGGCGTGGCACCGCATACCTGGACACGGCATTGATCGACGCCGTGGTAGCGCCCCATCTGTGACCGCGGGGAAGGTGGCGCGCCCGACAGGATTCGAACCTGTGGCCTTTGGCTTCGGAGGCCAACGCTCTATCCAACTGAGCTACGGGCGCGCGGGACGCGCACGTTAACAGCGGCGGCAGGGGGATGCACGCTGTTTCGCCGCTCGAGATATTGCATCCGGCGCACAAAGTCGCGTCGCGATCAGACGCAAGGAGAGCGCTTGAGCCAGTGGCTCCAACGCGAAGTCCCGGGAGCCTTTTCGCGGCGCATCCTGGCGATCGACACGGCGGTGGCCCTCCGCTGTGCCCGCCTGCACGTACCCGATCCGCGGCCGGAGCGAGATGCGCTGATCGCGGCGACGGCCCTGGTCCATGACATGACCGTGGTCACGCGGAACGTCGAGGACTTCATCCCGACAGGGGTCCGCACGCTCGACCCCTGGAACGGACACTCCTTCGATCCGTAGCCGCAAACCTGGGGCCCCACGCCCATGGGGCCCCTACTTCGCCGGATACCGCCCCAGCGCCGCCTCGTCGGGCTCCGTGCCCCAGCCCGGCGTGTCCGGGACGTACAGGTGGCCGTCCCGGATGTCCGGCTCGGTCGTGAAGATCTCCCCATCCCAGGGCAGGCGGTCGATGTCCGTCTCCATGATGCGCAGGTTCGGGACGGCGGCGCTCACGTGGGCGCTCATCATCGTGGCGAGGTGCCCGTAGTAGTTGTGCGGCGCCACGTTGACCTGGTGCGCCTCGGCGGCCGCGGCGATCTTCATCGACTGCCACGCGCCGTTCCACGGCACGTCGATGATCGCGACGTCCATCGCCCGCAGCCGGAAATAAGGGAGGTACGCCGGGAGGGTGATGAGCGACTCGCAGGAACTGATCGCGTGCGGGCTCGCGCGGCGCACGTCGGCGAGCGCCTCGGGGAACTCGGTGTCGATCTCCGCCCAGAAGAGGTCGAAATCTGCGAGGGCACGGAGGATGCGCAGGTAGCCCTCGGGGCGCGCGTTGTAGTTCAGGTCGAGCAGGATGTCGATGTCCGGACCGGCGCCTTCGCGGAAGGCCTCGAGATGCCCCACCAGCCCCCGGATGACCTGCCGCTCGACGTTCAGGTCCGGGGCGTGGGGGCGCCCGAAACCGGGACTCCACCCGCGCGCGCGCTCGCCGGTGTGGTCGAAGATGTTGGTCTTCAAGGCGGTGAAGCCCCGCTCCCGGACCTCCTCGCCCAGCGCCCGCACCCCCGCCGCATCCGTGATCGCCGGTGGATAGAAATCCGGCCGGGCGATGCGCCAGGTGCCGCAGTGCGACCAGTACACCCGGATCGCGTCCCTTACGCGTCCGCCCAGGAGGTCGCAGCACGGCACTCCGAGCGTCTTCGCCTTGGCATCGAGCAGCGCGTTCTCGATGGCGCCGATGCCCATCGCCATCACCCCGGTCATCGACTGCCGGGCGCGCGCGTGAAGCATCGCGTAGATCCGCTCGGTATCGTGCACGCGCTCGCCGACGACGATCGGCGCGAGCTTCTCGATCACCTGGGTGACGCCGATCGACCCCTGGTGCTCGTCGTACTCGCTCCAGCCGACGACACCGTCCTCGGTGACGAGCCTGACGAAGTGGTAGTTGCGCCAGCCGGCATCGCAATGCCGGGTCTCGATGCTCCTGACCTGCATGGGTCGTCGAGTGGCGGCTACTGGATGAAGCCGTAGAGGCGCCCGGCGTTCTCGCAAACGATCTTGCGCCGCACTTCGGGCGCAACGCCGTCGAGTTCCCGCTCTATGAACTCCCGGGAGTCCGGCCACACGCCGTCCGGGTGCGGGAAGTCGCTGCCCCACATGACGTTGTCCTCGCCCAGGATGTCCAGCAGGCGGATGCCGATCGGGTCGGACTGGTAGGTGGCGAAGCACTGCCGGCGCCAATACGCGGACGGCTTCATGGTGAGCGTGAGGTCCTTGAACTGGTCCTCCCATTCGAGGTCCATGTGCTCGAGGATGTAGGGGATCCACCCGATCCCGCTTTCGCCGATGACGAGCCGGAGCCCCGGGTGGGCTTCGAGGACGCCGCCGTAGATCGTCTCCATGATGATCTTCGACATCGCGAGCTGGAAGCTCGTGATGAACGCCGCGAACGCCTGGCGCCGCTGCAGCGGCTCGAGCGCGTCGAAGTCGTACGCGGGGCGCGGGCCGATGGTGTGGTAGTGCAGCGGTAGCCCGGCTTCCTCCGCGAGCGCCCACAGGGGCTCCCATGACGGGTCGAAGAGCGGCGCCATCTCGTGCGTGTTGGCGACCTCGATCCCACGCAGCGCCCCGCGCTCGGCGACCCGGCGCACTTCGTCGCACGCCGCCGTGACATCGTGGCTCGGAATGCTGGCGATGCCGGCGAAACGCTCCGGCCGCGTAGCGCAGAAGTCCGCGAGCCACGCGTTGTAGATGCGCATCACCTCGTCCGCCGCCTCGTCGTCCCCGAGGCGCGTCGCAGCCCCCAGGATCCCGTAGATCACCTCGCCCTGGACGCCGTCGAGGTCCTGGTCGCGCACCCTGAGTTCCGGGTCGGTGAGCCGGGGAATGCCGGCCACGCCGTCGCGATACAGGCCCTGCTCCGCCATGCGGTCCGACCGGTGGATCTCCCCCGGCACGTAGACGCGTCCCGCGGATCCCATCCCGTTCTGAAGACCGAACTGCGCGCCGTTTCGGCTGACCCAGTACCGACCCTTCTCGGTATTGGCCACGTAGGGCATGCGCTCCTTCAGCGTCGCCCGGGCTTCGTCCCGGAACAGGTTCTCGGGCAGCCAGGGCAGGTCGATGTGGCAGTCCGCGGAGATGATCTCGTATCGCATCTGGTCCTTCCCTCAAGGCGCCTTCCATGAGAGCGAGCGCCTCCTCAAGTGTCCCTGGGGTTGCGCTCCCCCTCGTCGGTGGTATCCCCCGCCCCCCGCGCCCGCGGCGCCGGATCGAGAAATTCCATCGCCTGGCGCATGACGTCGAGCGGGTTCACGTCCGCCATCTTGCGCAGCCGCTCCCGGTACTGGTCCTGGTGCTCGAGGAACGTCAGGATGCCCTGCTCGATGTAACTCGACACGACCCCGCCGAAACGGTCTCCGTAGAAACGGATGATCTGCTCGATCGCCCGGTTGGTGAGAATCGGCTCGTGACCCTGTTCTTCCTGCTCGGCCAGGATCTGCAGGAGCACGGTACGGGTGATGTCGCGGTCCTCGCGGCTGTCGCGCACCTCGATGCTCTCGCCCCGGACGATCTCGCGCCGGACATCCTCGACGGTGACGTAGGTGCTCCGGTCCTGGTCGTAGAGCCGCCGGTTCGGATATTTCTTGTAGCGGCGCATCAGTCCGCCGCGTAGCGGGGTTCCGGATAGACGAGGGGCCGAAGCCCCGTTGTGCGGTCGAACCGCCGCCACGCCTCCGCGGGTTGGGCAAGCCGGTCCGCGATGACGTGGATCGCGGCCGGATTCACGGCCATCCCCGAATGGCTTCCGACGATCTCCACGTTCTCGGCGAGGGGGGCGTCCCTTTCCAGGCAGGACTGCCAGGAGACAACGCCGTCGGTACGGCTGTAGATCGCCGTCGACGGCACGGGCAGCGCAGCCCCGAGGTCCCGCCCTCCGCGCACGCGGCTGCGCATCTCGCGCACCGTCAACCCGGACAGACGCTCGAAGAGCCGACGGACCACGGGATTCGTGCCCTGACCGTCCGTGACGCGGAAGGGACTGCCGAGCGTGACGACCGAGCGCACGTGATCCGGAAAGCGCCGGGCGATCTCGCGGGCGAAGATGCCGCCCAGGCTCTGGCCGATCAGGGTCAATGGCACGCGGTAGGTACGCACGAGCCGGTAGAAGCGCAGGACGATCCGCGACTGCACCTCGAGACTGCCGGTGTTGGTGCCCGCGAGCCACGGCAGCGTCTCGTAGCCCAGGCGGTCGAGAAAACGGCGCAGCGGCAGCGTCGAGGCGTCGCTGGCCGTGAATCCCGGCAACACGAGCACCGGGTGGCCATCGCCGCGCGGCGCCTGGGCGAGCATCGGCCAGAACTGACCGAAACCCGCCGCCTCGCAGAGCGTGCGCGGCAACTCCGCGATGGACAGCAGCGGCGAGGGTGCGCCGCTCCGCTGCTCCGCCACGTCCACCGACTCGTACATCGCCGCTCCCGGCAACCTGCTCCCGCGAGTGTCTACCACGTGGCAGCGCACGGTCAAGGTTTTGTTGCAGCGCAATATGCGCGACCGCGAACCTCTCGCTCCTCCGTGCCCGTCCTGCGATCGTCCTGCGAAAAAAGTCATTGACGCGTCGTGATTCCGCCCTAAAATGCGCGCCCGCCGGTCGAGGGGCGCACCGCATCTGTGCGGTCACGGCGCCGATCTGCTGGTGGAGCGGGCAGCTCATGTCCGCAAATCAAGAAGTTGCGTGAGTCGGTCGGGGATGGCATGCCTCGTGCATAGCCGTTGCCCGTAGCGCCCATCGACGGGTGAGCGCGTTCACGGTCGAGCAAGGGACTGACATGTACAAGCTGAGCGGACTGGACGCCGGATTCCTTTACAACGAGACGGAGCGGTGCCCGCAGCACGTCTCTTCCGTGCAGATCATGGAACTGCCGGAAGGCGTGGACGAGGACACGTTCGTCGACGGCCTGAAGGCGCTCTTCCGGAGCCGGCTTCACCTGGTGCCCTACCTGACCAACCGGCTCGTCGAGACGCCGTTCCTGGCCGATCATCCCGTGTGGGTCCCCGACACCGAGTTCGACATCGACCGCCACATCTACCGACGCGACCTGCCGGCGCCCGGCGGGCGGGCCGAGCTCGAGGCCGCGGTGGCCGCCATTCACGAGGAGCGCCTGGACCGCCGTCGGCCGCTGTGGCGGACGGTCGTCCTTTGCGGCCTGGCAGATGGACGCATCGCCTACTACTCGGGTGCGCATCACGCTTGCCTCGACGGCATGGCGGGACAGGCCGCCACCGAGACACTCATGGACAACACGAAAGCACCCCGCGAAGTGCCACCGCCGCCGGCGGACTTCCCGACGCAGAACCGTCCGTCCTTGACCGACCTGTTCGTCGCCGCGTGGGAGAACGTCACCGCCTTCCAGATCCGCCAGGCCGCCAGCGCGCTCGACACCGTCGAGACCGCGATACGCCTGCAGCGCCGCATGCTGGACCCGAATGCCGGATTCGGCGCCATGGCGGAGCCGGCGCCCTGGACCCGCTTCAACGCCCCCGTCGAGCGGGGCCGCGGCTACGCCACCGCCGAAATGGACCTCGGCGCCGTCAAGGCCGCGGGGAAGCGGCACGGCGCGAAGCTGAACGACGTGTTCCTCGCCATCTGCGGGGGCGGACTGCGCCGGTATCTCAGCCGCGCCGGAGAACTGCCCGAGCGGTCCCTGATCGCGGGCTGCCCGGTTTCCCTGCGCAGGCCGGGCGATGCGTCGATGAACAACCAGGTCACCATGATGCGGGTGAGCCTGGGCACGGACCAGCAGGATCCGGCGGCCCGCATCCAGAGGATTCTGGAGTCCTCCGCCGTGGCGAAGGACGTGACCGCGGACCTGGCCGGCGTATTCGAGGGCGATCCCGCCGCCTGGGGCATGCCCCTCGCGATGCGTGCGGCCGCCACCCTCATGGAGGTCGGCGGTACCGCCAATGCCATGCCCCCGGCCTTCAACGTCGTGGTGTCCAACGTCCCCGGACCGCGGGAGACGCTTTACTCCAACGGGGCGCGCATGCTGACCCACTACCCCGTGTCCATCCCCGCGCACGGACTCGGCGTGAACATCACCGTGCAAAGCTACGTGGACAAGCTCTACGTCGGCATCACCGCCTGCGCGAAGGCGCTACCGGACGCCGGAACTCTCCGCGACGACCTCGTGGCCGAATACGAGGCGTTGTGCGGCGCATTCTTCGAGGAGGAAGCCACCTCTGCAGATGCCGACCCCACGCCGCTACCCGTGATGCGCCGCAAGTCCGTCGAGATGCCACGGGCCGCCGCGTGATCAAGGAACGAAGGATGACGGCGCATTCCTTGTTGACATCCGTTTTTGCGCACTGCACAATACGCGCCGTTGTGCAGTGCAGCACCAACGAGTACCACGGGAGTCAGACGCTATGAACCCTTTCGAGAAGCAGCTTCAACTGGGTCGTGAACTGTTCGAGCTGAACGCCGGCGCCATGCGTCGGATGGCCGAACTCGACGCCGATTCCTTCCGCACCTTCGTCGAAACCAACCAGTCGTTCTTCGCGAGGCTGCCGGAAGTCAAGGATCTTCCCGGACTCGTCTCCCTGCAGCGCGAATACGGCGAAACGGTCTGGAACGGCGCCCAGAACGCGCTCAAGGCCCGTGGCGAGATCCTGCGCGACAGCATGGGCAAGGCGGGCGAGCTGGTCCGCGGCGCCTTCGAGGCGACGGTGGAACCCGCCGCCGAGCAGGAGGCCGCGTAACGGCCACCGCCAAGACCGAACCGCTTGAGCAGCAGCGCGCGGGCGTTCTCCCTCTACCCCTCCTCGATCGCCCGCGCGTTGCACTCTCTTCTTCCACGCTGCTCCGGCGTTCCGCGGGGGCAGCGGAAACCGGCGATCCCAGGCTGACACGACCGCAACCGCAAGCGAGGGAAACGTGTTACAGCAACTGAGTGCGCAGGACGCATCGTTCCTGTTCATGGAGTCCTCGGCCACGCCGATGCACGTCGGCAGCCTGGCGATCTACGACCCCTCCACCGCCGACCCGGAAGTCCTGTCCGAAGCGCACTACACGCGCTTCCAGGAGGAACGCCTCCACCTGTGGGCCGCATCCCGCCGGCGTCTCGTGTCGGTGCCCTTCAACGCCGACTACCCGTACTGGATCGAGGACGAGGACTTCGAACTCGACTACCACCTGCGGCGCATCGGCCTGCCGCGGCCGGGCGACTGGGCCGAACTCCTCAAGATGGCCGCGCGCATCTTCGAGCGGCCGATCGACCTGTCGAAGCCGCTCTGGGAGTTCTACATCATCGAGGGTCTGGACGATCTGGAGGGGATTCCAAAGGGGAGTTTCGCCGTTCTGTCGAAGACCCACCACGCCGCCGTCGACGGCGCTTCCGGCATGCACCTCGTGGAGCTGCTCCACGACCTGACACCCGAAGTCGAGCCCGTCCCCGCCCCCGACGGGGGGTGGCAGCCGGACGCGGAGCCGCCCGGCGCCGAACTCCTCTTCCGCGCCTGGACGAACAACTTCGCAACGCCCTTCAAGTTCCTGCGCGTGTGGGCCGACACCACCCGCTCGCTCCCGCGGATGACCGAAGCGTTGACGAGCAACGCGCAGCAGCCGTTCGCGGTCCCGCGCACGCGGTTCAACGGCCGGGTCTCCGCCCACCGCGTGATCGGCGCCCGGCACTTCGACCTCGACACGGTCCGCAAGCTCCGCAAGGCCGTGGACGGGGCGACCGTCAACGACGCCGTGCTCGCGATCTGCGCCGGCGGCATCCGCGCGTACCTGCAATCGAAGAATGAACTGCCGCGCGACTCCATCGTGGCGATGGCGCCCATCAACGTCCGCACGGACGCCGAGCGCGACACCCTCGGGAACCGGGTTTCCGCGATGTTCCTGCCCATCGGCACGGAAATCGAGGACCCCTTGGAGCGCCTGCGGGCGATCCGGGAACGCACGGCGGCCAACAAGTCGATGACCGAAGCCGGGGGTTCGCGGCTCGCCACGGATTACGCCCAGTTCGTGCCCGCGTTCACGGCCGCCCTCGCCGGACGCATGGCGACGCAGATGCCAAACCCGCGATCCGCCTTCAACGTCAGCATCACCAACGTGCCCGGGCCCGCCGTGCCGCTCTACTCCATGGGCGCGAAGATGGTGACCAGCATCGGGATCGGTCCGATCACCCAGGGCATGGGCCTCATCATGCCGATCTCGAGCTACTGCGGTCAGCTCGTGGTCGCCTTCACCTCGTGTACGCGGATGATCCCGGACCCCGAGCACTTCGGGGCGTGCCTCGACAACGCCTTCCAGGCACTGCGCGACGCCACTTCGGCAAGCCAAGGAGAACAGCAGTGAGCGACAATCCCATCGCCCTTATCACCGGAGCGTCTTCCGGTATCGGCCGTGAACTGGCCCGCGTGTTCGCCGAACACGGGCACGATCTCGTGATCACCGCCCGGCGGAAAGAACGGCTCGCCGAAGCCGCGGCGGAACTCGGCGAGCGCGTGCGGGTCGAGACCATCCCGGCCAACCTGGCCACCCGCAACGGGATCGCCACGCTCAAGAAGGGTCTCGGGGAACGTGACCTCGAGGTGGACGTGCTCGTCAACAACGCGGGCGCCGGCGCTTCGGGGCAGTTCGTGGCCGCCGACGCCGCGAAGTCGCTCGCCCTGATCGACCTCAACGTGCGGGCCCTGACCGACCTCACCCACTTCGTCCTGCCGGGCATGCTCGAACGCGGCCGCGGACGCATCCTGAACGTCGCTTCCGTCGCCGCGTTCCAGGCACTGCCCGGCATGTCGGTGTACGCGGCAAGCAAGGCGTTCGTACTGTCGTTCACCGAGGCGCTTTCCGAAGAGCTGGCCAACACGCCGGTGACCGTGACGGCGCTCTGCCCGGGCCTCACGCGCACCGAGATGGTCGACGACCTGCAGGCCGCGCCGGACTTCATGTTCGCGAGCGCCGCCGACGTGGCCGAGGAAGGCTACCGGGCATGCAGGGCCGGAGAGGTCATCCGGGTTCCGGGCGTCGCCAACCAGGCGCTGGTGACCTGGCTCCAGTACCAGCCGCGCTGGCTCAAGCGCTTCCTCTCGGGAATCGCGGGCCGGGCCGCCATCGCCGCCACCGAGGGCGGCGAGGAGAAGGACATCACGGCACCGGCCGCGAGCGCAAGCTCGCGCTAACGCCGCCAGGCTCCTCGCTGGCGCTCGGCGCCTGGCCCCAGCCCCCACCGCCCAATGGACTTGGACGGCAAACGTGACTAACGTGCCGTGCCACGGCGCAAGCCCACCGGAGGACACGATCATGGCGGACACCGCACGACCGACGGACCGGACCGGCCCCGGTGACGTGGAGCGGGAGGGCGTCGCCCTTTCCGCCGCGCTGGGAGTCGACGCCAAGGCCATCACCGACGCCTGGGCCATGGTCGTCGGCGCCGCGGCACGGCAGCCGGCGGCCCTCTTCGAAGCGTACTCGGGCTTCTGGCGGGATTTCGGGAGCATCCTGTTCGGCACGAGCGATCTCGCCCCCGCCGCCGGCGACGCTCGCTTCCGCGACTCGGCATGGTCCGACAATCCGCTCTATCGCCGGGTCGGGCAGTCGTATCTCGCCTGGACCAAGGCGCTCGACACCTGGCTCGAGAAGTCCGGGCTCGTCGGCATGGACCGCGAGCGGGCCCGTTTCGTGCTCGACGCGGCCAAGGACGTGCTGGCGCCGATGAACACGCTGGCCGGCAATCCCGAGGCGATGGCGAAAGCAACGGAGACCCGGGGCGCCAGCCTGACCGGCGGCTTGCGCAACTTCGTCGACGACCTGCGGAACAACCACGGCTATCCCGCCGTCGCCGACCGCGACGCCTTCGAACTCGGCCGCGACGTCGCGGCGACCCCCGGCGCCGTGGTGTTTCGCAACGAGGTCTTCGAGCTGCTGCAGTACGCGCCCACGACCGAGCGGGTCCGCAAGACGCCCCTGCTGTACATCTTCAGCCAGGTCAACCGCTTCTATCTCGGCGACCTGACGCCGGACCGAAGCCTGTTCCGGCGCCTGCTCGACGCCGGGGTGCCGGTGTATGCGATGAGCTGGCGCAATCCGAAGCCCGAGCAGCGCCACTGGAACCTCGGCACGTACGCCGGCGCCGCCATCGAGGCCATCGAGGCGATCCGCGAGATCGGCGGGAGCGAGCAGGTCGACGTGATGGGGTTGTGCGCCGGAGGACTCGTGGCCACCGCGGCGGCAGGCGTCCTCCAGGCACGGGGCGAAGACCGCATCCGGTCCCTCTCCCTCGTCGTGAGCATCCTCGACAACCACCCGGAGGACAGCGACTTCGGGCTGTTCGTCTCCGAGCGGTCCGTCGCCGCGCAGAAAGCGGTGGTCCGGGCCAAGGGACTCTTCGCCGAGAAGGACGTGTTCGAGATGTTCGCCATGCTGCGCATCGAGGAGAACGTCATGAGCTTCCTGCGCAGCAACTACCTCCTCGGGGAGGCGCCCCCGAAACACCCGCTCCTGTTCTGGTCCATGGACTACACGCGCGTCCCGGCGGAGATGCAGTGCGACTTCCTCGACCTCGCGTGGCGCAACGACCTCGCCCGGGGCGAACTCGAACTGCTCGGCGAGCGCATCGACCTCGGACAGATCGACTATCCCGTGTACATCCTGGCCGGCAGCACGGACCACATCACGCCGTGGAAGGGCTGTTACCGCAGCGCGCGGCTGTTCGGCGGCGACGTGCGGTTCGTGTTGACGAACCAGAACCACACGCAGACCATCTGCGCGCGGGAGGACAACCGGCACCTGAAGTACTGGATCGGCGAGGCCCTGCCGGAGGATCCCGACGCCTGGCCCGAGCAGGTGGAGGAGCACGGAGGCGCCTGGACGGCGGACTGGATCGACTGGCTGCGGCACGGGGCGGACGAGACGGCGCCCGCCGGGGACACGCTCGGTAACGCGGACTACCCGGTGCTGGAAGCGGCGCCGGGCCAATACGTGAGGACATGACCCATGGCCGCATACATCATGCTGAGCACCCTCACCGACGAGGGCCGCAAGACGCTCATGGAGCGCCCGGAGCGGCTGCGGGCGGTGAACAAGGAAGTGGAGAGCATGGGCGCGCGGGTCACCGCCCAGTACGCGGTACTCGGCGGCTACGACTTCGTCAACGTCATCGAGGCCCCGAGCAACGAGGTGATGGCGCGCATCGCAATGGAACTCGGCTCCCGGGGCACGATCAAGGTCACGACGCTGCCGGCCCTGCCGATCGACGCCTTCGTCGAGATGCTGCAAGGGTCGAAACCACCCGCCGGCTGATTCTCTCTCCATGCCGCACTACGTGATGCTGATGCGCTACCGCTCGCACGGCGTCAAGGCGGTGCGCGCGAACCCTTCCGTCCTCCTCGCGGCGAACGAGGCGCTCGAACGGTGGGAGGCGAAGATCCTGCACTCGTTCCACCTGCTCGGCGAATGGGACCAGTGCGCCATCGTCGTGGCGCCCGACAACTTCAAGGCATACCGGGCGTCCATCGCCCACGATATCAGCGCCACCGCCGACATCGACATCCTGCCGGCCATCGATCTCCCGCTGTTCCAGCGGCTCATCTCCCAGGACGCCCGGATCGCCGGTCCCCACCACTGGCAGATCCGGCTCTGGGCGAAGCTCGCGCGCCGCGCGATGCGCCACTACGCCTTCACGCGGTGGGTGAAACGGTACTGCCGCCCCCTCACCGTCACGGGCCGGGAGAAGCTCGCCGCGCTGAAGGGCCGCCCCTGCATCGTGATCGGCAACCACTCGAGCCACATGGATCACTTCGTCCTGTTCCACGCGCTGCCCGAGCGGATCAAGTGGAACATCTACTTCGGCGCCGCCGCCGACCGCTGGTTCCTGAAGGGACGCCGCGAGATCACGCTGCAGCCCTGGTACCAGTCCCTGGTGAACGGCTCCTACCCAATACGACGTGGGGGCGGCTCGGCCGCCCTCGACTACCCCAAGTGGCTGCTCGAGCGGGGCTGCAACATCATGATCTTTCCCGAGGGCACGCGAGCCCGGGGCCGGGGGCTTTCGCGCTTTCGCCACGGCGTGTCCCTCCTGGCGCTCGAGCACAAGGTCCCCGTGGTGCCCGTGTACCTGGCGGGCCTCCGGAAGATGCGGCCGGTCGGGACCCGCACCATCCAGCCAGGACCGGTCGGGGCGCACATCCTGGACCCGATCGTGTTCGAGCCTGGCGTGACCGTGCCGCAGGCAACGCAGCGGATGTACGACGCGATGCACGCGGTGCACGAGCGGGTGCTCGAGCACGGGGACGAGGCGGCGGACACCGCCCGGCACCTGCGAGGCTCGGGGTGGGAAGGCGATCTTGAAGAGATGCGGGGCGCTCGCTCGAACCGGTCCTGATTCACGCCTCGCGCCTCCGCCAAAACCGCTCGGCTCAGTAGTGATAGCGGCATTGCACGACCACGCACCGCTCTTTCTCGAACTTGTACACGAGGCGGTGTTCTTGCGTGATCCTCCGGGACCAGTAGCCCGCCAGGTCGTGTCTGAGCGGCTCCGGGTTCCCGATGCCCCCGAACGGGTCGCGCAGGCAGTCCTCGATCAGACGCGCGATTCGTTGAGCCACCTTGCGGTCCGTTCGCACCCAGTGCTGGTAGTCGGCCCAAGCCTGACGTGAGAACGCGACTTGTACCGAAGCGGTACTTCCGGTCACGGCGCCTCTTCGATCACGCCGTCCGCAAGGGTCGCGGCGATGACGTCGCCCGCCTCGACCTCAGCGATCGCCGTGCGCAGACGCTCCGCGTTCCGCGGCGAACTCAGCAGGTGGAACGTCTCCATCATCGCGTCGTGTTCGGACTTCGCCATCATGATCACAGGCTCTCCGGACTTGCGTCGGATCACTACCGCGACACGATCATCCACGACCGCATCCAACACCGACTTGAGGTGCTGACGGACTTCCGAGTAGTTCAGTACCCGTTCCACGGTGTCGTTCCCAAGTGACGTACGGATTATTGTACGTAAATCGGCTCGACAGTGGCAATTCGCCAAGTCCCGCGGTCCCGCGGTGTGGCGGTGTATGCTGTCTGCGACCATCTGACGATACGGGAGAAACCCCATGCTCGCGATCGGAGACTCCGTCCCCGACATCACCCTGCGCAGCCACCAGAACCAGGAAGTCAGCCTCGCTTCCTTCCAGGGCGACAAGTGGGTCGTGCTGCACACCTTCCCCCTCGCCTTCACCGGTGGCTGAAGCAACCAGACCGCGAACTTCAACCGTGGGTTGAAGCAATTCGAAGAAGCCGGTGCGGCCCTGCTCGGGCTCTCCGTCGACTCCACCTTCGCGCTCGGCGCCTGGTCGACCGCCATGGGCGGCATCGGCCATCCGCTGCTCGCGGATTTCTGGCCGCACGGCGCGGCCGCGAAACAGCTCGGGATCTTCAACGACTCCTTCGGCATCGCCAACCGGACGCTGATGATCGTCGATCCCGACGGCGTGGTGCGTCACACGGAAGAACACACGCGGACGCTGCCGGATCCGGACGCGGCGTTGAGCAAGCTGCGGGAGCTGCAGGGCGGCGCATGACCAGGCCGGCCCCCGGGCTGACGGGACCAGCCCGGAGCGCCGCCTGAACCTCCCGCCTCCGGGTCGGCCGAGGACGAGGGGAAGAAGTCGCCGGTCCCATCGAGGGGGTCGTCGTCTCGCGACGTACCGCGACACGCGCCCGATGGACGCCCCGCTCGCGACCTCGGCGGTCGCCGCCGTCGACATGGTCAACAGCCGTGAGTTCACCGAAGCCTCTACGGCTCCGGCATGATCCGTCGCATGAAGTCGTCGAAGAGCGGCACGGTGAACGCCGTGTCGCCGTGCGCGGGACTGTAGATCATGCCCTTGCCGATGAGCGCGTTGCGCGTGGGAGCGACCGAGGTGACCTTGCGACCCAAGAGCCGGGCGATGTCGCCGGATCGATGGGGTCCCGCTCCGAGTTCCGCCATGGCGCGCAAATAGCGCTTCTGTGTCGGCGTCAGCCGATCGAAACGCACGCGGAAGAAGCTCGCGTCCAGCTCGGCGATCGCCTCCGCAGTCGCGCGTTGCGCATCGTCGAGCATGATGGGGGAGGCATCGGCAACGTCCCAGCTATGTTTGCCCCACTCCTGAAGAAAGTAGGGATAGCGGCTCGTCTGCCGCAGGATCTCGGAGACCGCGTCCGAGTCGAACGCGACACCCTCCCTGGCAGCGGGCACGACCAGGGCGGCGCGGGCGCCCCCATCGTCGAGGCGATCGACGGCCACGAACTCGAAGAGCCGCTCGGCATAGGACTTGGCGTCGCCGGTCCGCGCGACGAGTTGGGGGAGTCCCGCCGCCGCCATCGTAATCGGCAACTGCTCCTGGCTGACCCTGTGCAAGGCCGCAATCAGCGCGGCGAGCTGTTCTTCCGGCACGTACTGCAGTTCATCGACGAATAGCACGATCGCGGTGTCGCGCTCGCCGGCGGCCTTCCCAAGGGTCGCCAGGAGATCCGTGAGATCCGTGCCCAGGTCGCTGCTGTCGGCCAGCCCCGCTTCCGGATCGACATCGATGCTGAGTTCGATATCCTGATACTTGACCTTGAGCGCCCCGGCGAAGCCCGCGAGCGCCCTCATGCCCTTCAGCAGACCGCCGCTGAGCGCCCCACCGCGCCTCAGGCGCAGGAGGGCCGCCCGTAGCGCCGGAACCAGCAAGGCCGGCAGTGACCGGCCTTCGGGAGCCTCGACCTTGACACTTGCGATGCCCCGCGCCTCCGCCTCGATGCGGATGCGGTTGAGCAGAACCGTCTTGCCCACTCCGCGCAGCCCATGGAGGATGACGCTGCGGGCCGACCTCCCCGCGCGAACACGGTCCAACGCGACTGCGGCGCGTTCGATCAAGTCGTCGCGCCCGGCGAGTTCCGGCGGGATCGTACCTGCCCCAGGCGCGTAAGGGTTCAGCCGAGGATCCAATTCAAGACACCTTACCCAGATTTTTCACGTCAAGATAATATCGGATAAGGTCATTCAAATCACCGGTCGAACCCTGCCTTGGTCCTGCCTTGGTCCTACCTTGGAGGTAGTGGTTGAAGTTCGACCGTCGAGGGGCCGTTGTCGGGCCAAAAAAGGCGCGTACAAGGCGCTGCTTGTACAGCCGATCGTCCCGGGGCGGACAAGGGTGCCGGCCGCGTCCAAACGGTAGGGGCGGCGTCCACCCCAACGCCCGCCCCCTTCAGGCGCGCACCGCGCCTATCGCCTCGTCGACCCAGTCGAGCAGGTCGCCGACCGGGGCGATGCCCTCGTCGCTGCGGTCGCCGGAGAGAATGCCGATCACGCCGTGCGGCGGACTCCCGAACTCGCCGTCCGGTTCCGGCTGCATCAGGAATGCGGCGGCGGACTCGGCGTCGTCCGGTTCCCGCGCCCCACGCAGCACCGCGACCGCGGCGACGGCGAGTAGCGCGGCGTCCACGGCGGGGGCGAACGCCTCCTCCGCAAAACCGCCACCGTCCAGGAGCGCCGCAGCCTTGTGCTTGTGCCGCGCCCGTCCGACGAGTTCGCCGGCGCGCAGCTTGCGGCCGTCGCCGTTCTCCCGCTCCGGGCCCTGGAACACGTCGCGCACGCCATCCGCCGCCACGGAAACGAACCCGGCCTTCGCTAGACGGAGCATGGCATCGTGGGTGGCCTCGTCGATGATGCTGATGGGGCCGTCGAACCCGTGGGCGAGGCGGCGCTCCTCCTCGGCGATGCGGTCCGGCGGCAAGGAGACGACGATCAGAACGCCGCCGTCTCCCTCGCGTCCGACGACACGGCGCAACGCCGGTCCGTGTCGCGCAACGAGGTCGTCGCGCAACGCCTCGAGCGGGTCCTGTTCGTCCGGCTCGGCCGGCGCCGGTTGGTCGAGCACGCGATTCAGTCGTTCGAGGAACGCCGCGCGCGAGTTCGGCATCTTCACTTGCGCCGGATCGCCCCGGCCGTCCAGCACGGTATCCGCCAGCGCTCGCTTCTGATCGAGCAGCCCAAGCATGCGGTGCTCGATGGTGGCTTCGCTGACGAGGTTGACCACGGTGACCGGTCGTGTCTGCCGCTTCCGCCAGGCGCGCGCGACGCGTTGCTCCAAGCGGGCCGGATTCCACGGCAGATCCAGGTTGATGACCGTGTCGGCGGCCTGGAGGTTGAGCCCGACGCCGCCCGACTCGGACGACAGGAACAACCGGCATTCCGGGTCCTCGCGGAACCTGCGGATCTCCGCCCGGCGGCGTTGCTGCGGCACCTCGCCGGTGTGCCAGGCGAACTCGAACCCGGCCTCGCTCGCGTACTCGCGCACAAGAGACAGCATGCGCACCCACTCCGAGAAGACGATCACCTTGCGTCCCGGATCCTCCAGCAGATCCGGCAGCAGGCGTTCGATCTCGTCGAGTTTCGGGCAGGCGTGGGACTGGCCGTCCAGGATGTGGGGCGTATCGCAGACCATGCGCATGCAAGCGAGGTGGCGCTGCAGCTTCTCGAACTCCTCGTTCGTGAGGGGACGGTGCCGCGCGATCGACGCGATGCGAGCGACGAGACGCTCGTAGTCTTCGTAGAAGCTTAGCTGCGTCTCCGTCATCGGCACGAAAAACGTCTTGACGGTGCGTCCCGGCAGCTCGCGTTCCACGTCCTCCTTGCGTCTGCGCAACATCACCGGCGAGATCCGCCGCGCCAGTTCACCGAGGTTCTTGTAGCCGACCGCTCGTCCCCGGTCGTCCAACTCGTAGAAGTCCCGGTTGAAGCGGAACAGTGGGCCCAGTAAAGCCGGATCGACAAACTGCAGGATGGAGTAGAGGTCGTCGATGCGGTTCTCGAGCGGAGTGCCGGTGAGCACGAACGCATACCGGCTGTCGAGCCTCTTGATCGCGGCGGCGGTCTTCGTCCGCAGGTTCTTGATCCGTTGCGCTTCGTCGAGGATGACCACGTCCGGCCGCGCCAGCGCCAGCAGCTCGTCGCCGTCCGCCAGCACCTGCTCGTAGTTGCACAGCGTAAAGAACTCTCCGCACCGGTAATGACGACGCCGCTGGGCCGGATTGCCGAACACGGCGGTGACGGGAAGATCGGAGAACAACCGGATCTGCTCCTCCCACTCGGTCTTCAGGGACGCCGGAGACACGACCAGAACGCGCTTGATGCCGCGCAGTTCCTTGAGCAACGCGCAGGCCGCGATGGCCTGCACCGTCTTGCCGAGGCCCATGTCGTCGGCGAGCAATGCGCGTTCGCCGAAGGCCAGATGCAGAACGCCCTCGACCTGATAGGGCAGCAACGGGCGCTTGAGCAGATCGTCGATGGACCGCTCGCCGGCGGCCAACTGCTTTTCGAAGGCCCTGCGGCTCCGGAGCCCGCGGCGCGCCGCCTTTCTGGCGGCCACCCAGGCGTCCACCCGGCGCGACACCCGCAGAGCGTCCGGGTTGACCAGTGCTGCCTGCTTGAGCCCATCGACGGCCTTCCCCGAGCCGCGCCGCGCCTTGTCGCATTCGCGCCGCACATCCTCGACGAGCCCGGGGTCGACAGCGGCAATGACATCGGGGACGGCGATTCGCAGGGAAACCGCGCGCCGCCCGCCCATGTACACCTCGATTCGAGGGCTCGAGTCCGGTCCGCCACGCCTGCGCACACGCTGCACGACGCCCTCGATGTGCTTGCAGGTGCCGAGGCCGTTCGTGGCGAAGTCGCGGCAGGCGCACGAGTTGATGCGTTCGCCGAGGGAGCGGATCTCCACCGGATAGCGGTTGCCGTTCGACGAAGTGACCAGGTAGTCGCAAAACGGCGCGTGGTCCTCATCGACCACCTCCACCCGGTCGATCTCGGTCCGCCCACGCCACTCCCGGCGCTTGAACTCTTCCTCGTCGGTCGATAACCAGCCACGGAACACCGGTTGCCGCGGCCAGCGCTTTCCGGGCCCGGTCTTCCGCTTGCGTGCGGCCATCCGTTCTCCCACGGCTCCGTGAACGTTGCGCGATGCTATCCGCAGCCAACACCCGCCATCAAACACGGCGCTTGGCGTGCCATTGACAGGAACCGCGATTCGTGGAGCATAGACATCGCGCCTTCCGACTACATCAAACTCGCGATGCGGACTCCGCTACCGGGCGGTGGGGGAGGGGGCCATGTCGCCATCAAGGGAGAGCATCGAGATGAGGAGAGCATCGAGCGTGTACGCGCTTCGCATTCTGGCGGCCGGCGCCGCCGTCGCACTGGCGGCGCCCCCGGCGCTGGCCGAGGAGGACGACGACGAACGGGCGTCCGGCGTCGTCGAGGAGATCGTGGTTTCGGCCACGTACCGGGACACCCGCCTGATGGACACCCCGCTGACGATCTCCGCGGTCACCGACCACGACATCGTCAACAAGGGCATCGAGGACATCCAGACCCTCTACCAGTCCATCCCCGGCCTCGCGTATCGGAGCAACTCGCAGACCTACAACACCCTGACCGTGCGCGGCATCACCCCGCCGTCGAACGGTGGCGGGGCCACGGTCGGCGTCTATTTCGACAACATGCCGATCACGGACGCCACCACCGGCGGCCTCGCGCAGACGCTGGGACCGCTGTTCGACCTGGAGCGGGTCGAGGTGCTGAAAGGCCCGCAAGGCACGCTCTACGGGGAAGGCGCGCTGGGCGGCTCGATCCGCTACATCACCAAGAAGCCCGACCCGAGCGGCTTCGACTACGCGGTACAGGCCAACATCGAGGCCATCGGCGAGTCCGACGGCCTGTCCTACCGGACCGACGGCATGTTGAACGTCCCGCTCGGCGACCGCCTCGCCGCCCGGGCCGTGCTCTACCGGCGGGACCGGCAGGGGATCCTCGATCAGGTCGCCCCGCGGTCCGAGGAGGACGTTGACACGTTCCTTGAGGACGGCATGCGCCTCGTGGTGGCTTGGTATCCCTCGGACACCCTCGAAATTTCCGGCATGATCAACGTCATCGACGGCGAGTACGGCGGCCCCGGGCTCGCGTACCACTGCTTCTCCGAGTCGACGCCCTCGGACCCGGGCGGACAGGTTCCCGTGTACGACCTCCCGGGAACGATCTGCGAAGGCCAGTTCGACCAGTTCAACCGTCGCGACCCGTACGAGACGCACCTCGGGCACTGGCACCACCAGAGCGGCGGCTACGACGAACAGACGATGTACAACTTCAGCATCGAGTGGGAGCTGCCATTCGCGGACTTCACCTCGAGCACTTCATTCTTCGACCGCGAGATCGACTACTCGGAGGAGACGAGTCCGCGTTTCTCGGCAGCCGTCCAGGGCCTCGTTGACGGCGGCTGCCTCGGTCTCGAGCCTGCGTGCGGCCCTGGCCTGTTTACCGGTCTCGGCGGTGACGGCCTGTTCTACCGGGCATCGGAACGCTTCGTGCAGGAATTCCGCCTGGTGTCCAACACGGACAGCCGCTGGCAGTGGACGGTCGGTGCCTACTACAAGGAGGACGAGTCCCAGCGCGGGGAACACGAGCGTTGCCACAACGGCGGCCCGCCGGCCTATGACGGTCTCGATACGCACTGCGTTCTGCAGTACAACTTCTACCCGGAGATTCCCATCCCCACCCAGCAGGCGATCATCCTGTTTCTGAACAACGTCATTGTCCCCGGCAATACCGACTATCCCGACCTCGGAGAAGAGGCGGTTTTCGGCGAAGTGAGCTACGCCCTGAGCGACCAGTGGGAGATCCTGTTCGGCGCCCGGTACGCCGACGTGTCCTACGATCTGACCGTCGCACGGGACGGAGTGTCCACGCGGTCGGACCCGGTGAACGAGCTCGGCATCGTCTCCGAGATATTTTCGCCCAAGGTGACGCTCACGTGGCGCCCCATGCCCGACTTCATGGCGTACCTGACCTACTCCCAGGGTTACCGGCCGGGCCTCGTGAACACCGCCGTCGCCGCCCCGCTCGTCCAACTCGACGCCATACGGGCAACCAACCCCGTCGCCCAGCAGTGGTACGACGAGCTGAAGGCCGTGGAGACCGTCGAAGGCGACGAGACCGTCAACATCGAACTCGGCGTGAAGGCGACGCTCGCGGACGGCCGCTTCAGCTTCACCGCCGCGATCTACTCCATCGACTGGGAAGACACCATCATAGAGCTCTCCGTCCAGATTCCGGAGCTTCCCCAGGTCAGTATTCTCGGCATAGACCTCCTCCGCAACGAAGGCGCCGCCAAGAGTCAGGGCCTCGAGTACGAGTTCCGCATGGTTCCGATGGAGAACCTGACCGTGAACTTCGGCGGGGACTGGAACTGGACGGCCGAGATCGACGCGGCGGCCTCGGGCCGTTACCTCGGCGTCGACATCCAGCCCGGCAACCGGCTGGCGAACGCGCCGCCGTACAGCCAGTTCCTGGGCGTCGCCTACGATTTCCCGCTCGGCAACTTCAACGCGACCGCCAGGGTGGACGCGTACTGGGTCGGCGAGTCCTGGAACACGGCGAACAACGAGCGCCCGGCGCCCGCCTACCAGACCGGTGACGTCAAGCTGCTGATCGGGCGCGACGACTGGCAGATCGGCTTGTACGTGCGCAACATGACCGACGAGCGCGTCGTGTACGAGCTGAACCAGGTCGGCTACCGCTTCGGGCGGCCGCGCACGTTCGGGTTGCAGCTCAACTACAGCCTGTAGGGCTCCCGGCCTCCTCCGCTACGAGAACGGCCCGCGTCGCGGGCCGTTCTCTTTTGCACGCGTCCGTTCGGCCGGACTCCGTCTCGCGCCCGTGGCATGCATGCATTCGGGACGCGATGGGACAAGCCCGTCTCGCACAGGGTGCTCAGTAGTGGTAACGCGCCGCGAGGAAAGTTACGCGATCGCCGTCGACCTGGTAGACCAGCCGGTGCTCCTGGTCGATGCGGCGCGACCATTTGCCGGCCAGCGCACCCCGTAACCGCTCGGGCTTGCCCGAGCCGTCGAACGGGTCGCGCAGCACATCTTCCACGAGTCGCAGCGTACGCAAGGCGCGACGTCGATCCGTGCGGGTCCAGTGTTCGAGATCGGCAAGGAAGTCGCGGTCCATGACCGCTTGCCAGTGCCCGGCAGGAGTCACTCCCCGGCGAGGCCCAGGCGTAGCCTGAGTTCCAGCAGGTCGACCGCTTCGCCTTCACCACGAGCCGCCCGCTCCCCCGCTTCCAGCACGCGTCGCGAGTTCCTGGGCGAGCGCAGGAGATGGGCGGTCTCGATCCAGCCGGTGAGCTCATCCGCTGCGATGAGGGCGACCGCCTCGCGCCCCCGCCGCCGGATCAGGACGGGTTCACGCGTGTCCGTGACCTGATCCATCAGCGCGGCCAGGCGATCTCGGGCCTGCGTATAGGTCGTTTCGTGGATCATTCCAGGAGCCCGTGTCCAAGTACAGAGTTACTGTACGGCTTTACCCGAGAGCCGGTCAATCCCACGGCGACCGATTCGGGTTTCGGAGGCAGCCGTCCAAAATCTAGATCATCGTGGAATGGTCTTGACCATTCCACGACATAAAAGATAATGGTCGCATGACCGCGCCCCGCATCTACGACGCTTTCCTCGCCGAGCACCTGGCCAGCCATCGTCAGATGGCGTTCGTCAGCGGTCCCCGGCAGGTCGGCAAGACCACCACCTGCCGCCTGCAGGCCGATGCCTATCTCAACTGGGACAACATCGATGACCGCGAAGCCGTGCTCGCCGGGCCCCGGCATCTCGCGGACACGCTGCACCTCGACCGCCTGTCCGAGGCGCCGCCAGTCGTACTGTTCGACGAACTGCACAAGTTTCCTCGCTGGCAGTCCTTCCTGAAGGGGTTCTTCGACAGCTATGCGGGCCAGGTGCGGATCGCCGTCACGGGCAGTGGCCGCCTCGACGTCTATCGGCGCGGCGGCGACAGCCTGATGGGGCGGTACCTGTCGTATCGGATGCATCCGCTCTCCGTCGCCGAGACCGTGACGCAAGCGTTCCCACCGGAGTCCGACATCATCCGACCACCCGCGCCGGTCGACGACGCGGACTTCTCCGCACTCTGGCAGCACGGCGGCTTTCCCGAGCCGTTTCTCAAGCGCAACGCGCGCTTCACGCGGCGCTGGCAGTCGCTCCGCGTCGTGCAACTCGTCCGCGAAGAGATCCGCGACTTCACCCGGATACAGCAACTCGACCAAACGGAGTTGCTCGTCCGGCTGCTCGCCGCACGCTCTGGGGAACAGGTGGTCTACGACGGCATCGCCCGGCGGATCCGAGTGTCCGCCGACACCGTGCGCCGATGGATCGCGGCGTTGAGCGACCTCCACCTGGGCTTTCTCGTGCGCCCCTGGTTCACCAACGTGACCCGCTCGCTCCGCAAGGAACCGAAGTGGTACCTGCGCGACTGGTCGAACGTCAACGATGTGGGCAAGCGTGCCGAGACCTTCGTCGGCTGCCACCTCGCGAAGGCGGTGGATGGGTGGAACGATCTCGGGCTGGGCGACTTCGAACTGGGCTACCTCCGGGACAAGGAGAAACGCGAAGTCGACTTCGTGGTGATCCGGAGCGGCAGACCCTGGCTGCTCGCGGAAGTGAAGTACCGGGACGAGTCGTTGAGTCCCCACCTGCGCTACTATCAGGACCGGCTCGACGCTCCCTTTGCGTTCCAGGTGACGGTCGACGCCGACCATGTGGAGCGGGATTGCTTCGCCGAACCGGGCCGACGACCCATCGTTGTCCCGGCACGAACGCTACTGTCCCAACTCCTGTGAGGCGGCGCAGTCCCCTTGGGTGCGCTCTTGCAGCGGCCTTCGCCTCCTGCCCTCACGCAAGCGCGGTTTCGAACAGCCTCTCAAAGTCCCCTACCGAGCATGGACGGGGGTTCGTGAACGTGCAGACGTCCCTCGCGGCGTGCTCGGCAAGGCTTGGACCCGCGTCTGCCTGGACACCCATCTCACCCAGGCCCGCGGGAAGTCCGATGGATGCGTTGAGCTCTCGAATGACCTCCGCCGGATCCGCCCCGGCTTCGCAACCCATCGCGGCATTGAGCCGCACGTACTTGTCCCCCACGTGATCGCGATTGAAGTCGAGAATCGTGGGGAGCAGGACCGCGTTCAAGGTGCCGTGGTGCAGGCGGAGCGTCTGGTCGGCGCCGCAGGCGTGGCTCATGGAGTGGACAGCCCCGAGCCCCTTGCTGAAAGCCATGGCGCCTTCGGTGGCAGCCATCATCATGTGCCACCGGGCATCCTTGTCGCTCCCGTCCTGAACCGCTCGCAGCAGATTGCCTTTCCTGATGCCGCGCTCGATGCCGTCGCAGGCCACCGCTTCCGCCGGGGGGTTCACCTGGGGCGAGAGCAGCGCCTCGATGCAATGCGTCATCGCGTCCATGCCGGTTGCCGCCGTCAGGCGCGGGGGCAGGCCAACGGTCAGGCTCGGGTCGCACACGGCGGTGCGCGGGACGAGGTGACGACTCGCGAGGATCAGCTTCTCGCCATTGGCCATGATGATGACCGCCCCACTCGAGACCTCGCTACCCGTGCCCGCCGTGGTGGGGACGGCGACCAGCGGCGCCACGGGGCCAATCTTCGCGGTGCCGCCGAGACCCGCGGTGTACTCCAGCAAGTCCCCTTCGTGCGTCACCGCGAGCGCCACAGCCTTGGCCAGGTCCATCGAGGAGCCGCCGCCGAAAGCGACGACCCCATCGCACCCCGCCTCGCGATACAGTGCGGCCGCTTCTTCCACCGCCGCCTGCGTGGGGTTTTCCGGTGTCCCGTCATAGATGGTCGGCGCGCGCTCGTTTCCCAGTGCGACGGCCAGTTCCGTGACCATGCCCAGGCCGACCAGCCCGCGGTCGGTACAGAGCAGCGGCCGCTCGATCCCCTGCAGCGCCAACACCTGGCCCAGCTTCTGGCTGGCGCCGTGGTCGAAGATCGTGTGGGTCAAGAAGGTCAGCGTGGCCATCTAGCGAGTTCCCGAGGTGCGGAAAAGGATATGTTATAACGTACCGCCGGATGATCGCAGCGGCATCACGCTTGAGTTTCCTGGCCGTGTTCCATCACAGCGGCGGCAGCCACGCCCGGTCAGGCAACGCGCCGCGGTCGGGTTCGCACTGGGGGTGGCGCGGCCAGGTCGCGGGTCTTCCCAATGCGCAACGCATGACGGGCGTGCCATCCGGACCTCACCGCCGGGCGTGGCGATGGGCCTCCCTTGCCGCACTGGTGCTGTGCGTCGTGCAAGCGGTCGCCCACGCGCACGTGCACGTGGACGAACACGAAGAGGACGCCTGCACGGTCTGTGCATTCTCCGATACGGGGCATGTCCAGGAGGTCGATGCGATTGCCGCGGAACCGTCGAAGTGGCGCCGGTCAGCCGGCTTCCCGGCGTTCTCGGCCATCCTTCCTCTGCGACCCTACGAGCTCGGCCGGCCCCGCGCCCCACCCGTCTCCGCCTCCTGACCCCGACGCAAGCAGGCTCTCGCGGTCATCCCCCGCGCGTCCTGTGCATGTTCGTTCACTTGGAGGTGGGCCATGAAACCCAAACAACTGTCCCTGTACGCAGCGGCACCGTGGCTGGTCGCAGCCGCGATGGCCGCGGCAGCGCCGGCCGAAGAGGCGTCTGGCGTGATCGAGGAGGTCATCGTTCTCGGCGACCGCGTCGAGGAGACGATTCCCCTGGACCTTCAGCAATTCGGTAACCGCGTGGAAGTCATCACGGCGGACGACCTGCGACTCGGCGGCTTCAACGACGTGGCGCAGAGCCTGCAGATGAAGGTTCCCGGGCTCTACCTGGCGCCCAAGAACGGCGCCTTCGACTACGTGGGCTGCTCGCTGCAGGGCTCGCGATGCCAGGACATCCTCTGGCTGATCGACGGCGTCCGGATCAACAATCGGCTGTACAACTCCACCAGCCCCCTCGACACCGTGCCCGCCCACATGGTGGAACGCATCGAAGTGCTCTACGGCGGCCAGGGGATCTTCTACGGCACGCAGTCGGTGGCCGGCGTGGTGAACGTCGTGACCAAGCCCTTCTCCGACAGCCGGGAGGGTCGGGTCGGGCTTGCGGTGGACGGCAACGACGGCGTCCACGCGAGCGTCGATTATCGAGGATCGGCGGGGGGGCACCAGTTCGTGGTCTACGCTTCGAGCGACGAGGCCGACGGGATTCGGCCGTACAGGAGCGAGGACATCCAGCCCAGCACCACCGACAGGGACCGAAGCTACGACATCACCATGCTCGGTCTGAAGTACGCCTACGACATCGGCGAACGCGCGCGGCTGTCGCTCCACTATCAGCACACGGACGCCGAGCTCGACTTCGCGCGCCCCTACCTCAACCACGATACGTTCAACGCCCGCGACGAGGACATCGTGACGCTCAAGTACGACCTGCAGGCGACCGACAACATCGGTCTGTTCGTCAAGGCGTACTCGCATACCTGGGACACCGACTACACCCGGATCTACAACGTCCTGGACGACAACGGAGCGATCACGGGCGGCTTGCGAACCGTGAACGATGGCTCGTACTGGGGCTACGAAGACTACGGCCTGACGGCCATGACGCGGGTCGAAACGGGCGGCGGGTTCGACTATGCGGCGGGATACGAGCACCAGCGCTTTTCCGGCAGCGACGACGTCCTGTTGATCGCCGACCAGACCGAATCGGTGAATGCGTTCTTCGGTCAGGTCAGGACCAACGAGAACCTGCTCGCCAACACGCGGATGGCACTTGGACTCAGGTACAACAGCCCCAGCGGGGACGGCGATGTCACCGTGGGCAACTTCAGCCTGCAGCACGACTTCAACGCCGCGTTCTATCTTCGCGGCAGCGCGGGCACGTCCTTCCGTCTGCCCGACGCCTGGCAGCTCTACGGCAACGATCCCTGCTGCACGCTGGGCAATCCGGACCTGGAAGGCGAGAAGAGTCGCAACGTCAACGTCGCCCTCGGCGGCCGGAGCGGTCTGCGCTGGGAGGTCGTCGCGTTCCGGCGGGCGGTGGACGACCTCATCGGCGTCGTCGACGGGATGCGGGTCAACACCGATCGCACGGTGGACTTCGACGGCTGGGAGGTGAACCTCGCCTACGAGTTCAATCCCGACTGGACTGCCAGCATCAACTACGTGGCCACGAGCGCGGAGGCGGAAGGCGGAAGCGAACAGATCACCGACGTGCCGGAGAGTACGCTCAAGGCCAGCGTGACACACCGGTCGGCCAACTCCCCGATTGAATTCGCCGTAACCCTCGTGCAGGTGGGGGACCTCTTCGACTCGGTCGGAGGCGGCGTCGGTCGCGTGGAGCACGGCGGGTACGCGGTGCTCGATCTCGGTGCGGCCTACCGGTTCGGCGACGGGGACCGTCACCGCGTCGGCTTCCGGCTCGAGAACGCTCTGGACGAAGACTACGCCTCGTCCCTCGGACGCAGCTTCATGGACATCGACGGCAGCTCCTATCCCTATGCGAACCTGGGGACGCCGCGGACGTTCCACGTCGCTTACGCATATCGGCTGTAAACCTGGCCTTCGGTCCACCCGGTCGGCACATGATCCGATTGCTGTTCCTGATTCACCGGTACCTGGGCATCGCCCTCGGAGCGGTGATCTCCCTTTGGTGCCTGTCGGGCTTCGTGATGATGTACGAGCAGTATCCCGAGCTCGACGACACCGAACGCCTCGCCGGCCTGGAACCGTTGGACCTGACCGGGTGCTGCCGGCTGCCCTCGGATTTCGGCAACGTTGACGTCGATGGTTTCCGGCTGGAGATGATGGCGGGGACGCCAGTGCTCCGCCTGATGGACGGGCGCCGCCAACACGTCATCGACCTGCGGGACGGCGAGCACCTTCGCGCGTTCCACCCGGCCGATGCCCGGTCCATCGCAGCCACGGCGGCGCCGGGATACGGTTTGCAGGGCACCCCGAGGCTGGTCGAGGTGCTCGAACGCGACCAATGGACGGTGTACGCCAGCTACCACCCGCACCGCCCGTTGTTTCACTTCGCGATGGATGATCCCTTCGGCACGGAACTCTACGTTTCCAGTACCACCGGAGAGGTTGTCCAGATGACGACCTTCAGGCAGCGGTTCCTGAACTGGATGGGCGCCGTCGTCCACTGGCTCTATCCCACCGCGCTGCGTCAGCACACGGCTGTCTGGGCGCAAGTGGTCATCTGGCTGACCATTGCGAGCCTGTTCCTGACCGTCATCGGCGTCTATATCGGGCTGCGACAGTTCAAGACGCGGCGCAACGGCCACCGCTCGCCCTATCGCGGCTCGGCCCTGTGGCACCACTACGCCGGTCTCATCTTCGGTCTCTTCACCTTGACGTGGCTCGTCAGCGGCCTGTTCTCCATGAGCCCGTTCGGGGCCCTGGAAGGCCGCGGATTCCAAGCCGAACACCAGCGGCTGAAGGGCGGGGCCGTGACATACGAGCAGGCGAGCGCGTTCGTGAACGCGATGTCGGCAGATGCCATCCCCAGTGCTACCGTGCGCCTGGACGTATCGATGCTCGGGGGACAGATCTACGCGGTCGCATTGAACCGGGACGGGCAGCGAGTACGTCTCAATGGCGAAACGCTGCATCCGGAGACGCTCTCCGAGGGTTTCTTCGCGCAAGCGGCAAGCACACTGCGGCCCGATATGGCCATCGCCGATGCGGGCTGGCTGACCGAGGACGACGCCTATTACTTCAGCCACCACGACGAGAGACCGCTTCCGGTGTTCCGGATTCAGTACGGGGACGGCGAGAGGTTCTATCTCGATAGCGTCACCGGTGAGCTCTCCTACGCGGTGGACCGCGAGCGGCAGTGGTTGCGCTGGATCTTCCACGCCCTCCACAGGGGCGACTTCGCGGCCGTGGTCCGAAGCCGGCCGGTCTGGGACCTGATGATGTGGGCGCTCATGCTGGGGGTGACCGTTGGCGCCCTCACCGGTACCTGGATCGGCTTCCAACGCGTCGGGAGGGCCGGGAGGAGGACTCTCGGCCCTGCCAGGGACCTCCCGCCCCGCGCCAGCGTCCGGCCGCGGCAGACCGGGTAGCCTTCAACACATCGGCGTTCAGCCGGCCGACGCTGCCTTGCGCAGGACAACGAGGTTGTCCGTCGCTTGTCCCGCAAGTCCGAAAGCGCCTGCTTCGGCAAGCACCTGTTCGGCAGATGCCGCCCAGCAGACGTAGTCCGTGCCGGAGCCATCGTCCGGGCCGATCGCTTGCGACAACGGGCCGATGCCGCGCAACTGGAAGTACGCGAATCGTCCGTCGTCAAAGCTCGTCAGGGACAATCCGGGCGCCTGCCGAAAGAGACTGGACGTGTCGTCCACGCGCCGCGCCTCAAGTGTATCTCCACCGAGCACGGTCAAAGGCCCGCCCGGGCTGAACCGGCTGAGGATAAGGGTCGCGCCGCTTCGCAGCTCCAGCGTTTCAACGGATTGACCCGCCTTTTGCCGCGGCGCCTCCCAGTCCTCCGCCTGCCATCCCGCAGCACATGGTCACGGCGTCAGCGCCGCGGCGACCCGGACCCGGCATCAGAAGCGCATGCGCAGTCCCGCTTCGATCGTGCGTCCCGCCTGGGGCGCCAGGTCCTTGACGACGGACGTGTGCAGCCGCTGTTCGTCGTCGGTGAGGTTGCGCCCGGCAAGGTACAGGTCGACGGTGATGTCGGCAGGGCGGAAACGCCACGCGATGCGCGCGCGCAGGTCGTCGTAACCGTCCGTCGGCAACTCGAACTCGGCGACGTCGTCCTGATCGGCAGCCCGCACGTAGTCCAGGTTGGCCCGCAGGCGGTCGCTCGTGAACTCGAGGGACACGCCGACCCGGTCCGGCGGCATCAGCGGCAGGTTGTCGTTGCCGGAGACGTCGATTTCCGGTGAAACCATGTCGAAGAAGGCGCCCAGGTCGAGACGCCCGGCGCCCCACTCGCCGACGGTCACGCGGCCTTCCACCTCGAAGCCGGCGAAGGTCGCGTCGGCCTGGGCGTACCGGCGGACGTCGAAGCCTTCCCTTTCCTCGTCCGTCGCGGCCTGATAGATGAAGTCCGCGAAGTCCGTGTAGTAGAAGGTCCCCCGCAGGGACCAGCGGTCGCGGCCGCCGCTGATCGTGGCCGCCAGGTTCCGGGCCTGCTCGTGGTCGAGCCCCGGATCCCCGATCTCGAAAACGCCCGTGCCCGGGTGCGGACTGTCGGAGAAGAGTTCCTCGCCCACCGGAGCACGCGACGAGTAGTCGGCCACCAGCGTGCCCTCCCAGCCCTCGCCGAGCGGCACGATGAGTCCGAGCGAAGCGCTGCCACCGCTGAAGTCGCGGCTGCGGCCGTGCGCGGGGGCGTGCTCGACCCGGTCGTAACGCAGGCCCGCCTCGAGCCCGAGTTCGCCAACGGGACGCTCGCCGACCCAGAACAGGCCGGCGGACGACGTGTCGACAGGGGGCGTGAAGGCTTCTTCGCCAACCACCGAGAACTCTCGGTCGCCGAGTTGGACCCCGAGGGCGCCGCTCCAGCCGCCGGCTGGACCATGCGTCAGTTCCGCGCGCGCTTCCCAGGCCTCGTTCGAGAAGACCGTGCCCACCTCGCCGGCTTCGTTCTCCGCGTGTTCGTAATCGTTGATGCCGAGCCGGAGGTTCAGGTTCTCGAAGCCGCCGAACGGGTCCTCGAGGCCGGCCTCCAGGTCGACGCGCGTCTGCTCGAGGTCGACGATGGGAGGGGCCTCGTCTTCATGCTCTTGCAGCGCCTCGTCTTCGTGGTCGTCGTGGTGCTCCTCCTCGTCGTGGTGCCCCTCTTCGTCGTGGTGGCCCGCCTCTCCGTGGTGGTCGTGGTGGCCGTGGGCATGGCTATGGCCCGGGATGCCGTACTCGGAGTCGAGGCGACTGACGGCCAGGCCGACGAAACCGTTGTCGCCCACGAAGGAGAAGCCGACCGAACCGCCCCGGACCTCGAGGCCACTACCGGCAAGGTGCCCGCGGACCTCCTCCTCGTCTCCATGCTCGTCCTCGTGCTCGTGCTCGTCCTCGTGCCCTTCGTCCTCGTCGTGGTCATCCGCCTCGTGGTCATCATGGTCGTCGCCGTGCTCTTCGTCGTCGTGGTGTTCTTCCTCATCCTCCAGGGCGCGCATGGCCGCGGACTCGGCGAACCCGGGGATGTCGTAGTCGTCCGCCTCCCGGGCGAACGCGTCCAGGTGCCACGCAACGTTGCCCCCGCCACCGTCCAGCCGGAAGGATCCGTTCCTGCCGTCGCCGTTGTCGGAGCCGCGCAGGTCGAGGGTGCCGCGGATGCGCTCCGGCACTTCGCGCGGGATGCGGCCCGTGTGGACATCGACCACGCCACCGATCGCGCCCGAACCGTAGAGCAGGGTCGCCGGACCTTTCAGGACTTCCACGCGCTCGGCCACGAAGGGGTCGACCGTGACCGCGTGGTCGCCGCTGCTGACGGAAACGTCGAGCGTGTCGATCCGTTCCTCCATGACGCGGACGCGCGCGCCGCTGAGGCCGTGGATGACCGGGCGTCCCGCACCCGCGCCGTAGGAACTGTTGTGGATGCCCGGCTCGTTGCCCACGGTAGCGCCGATGTTGTCCACCGCCTTGCGCTCGAGTTCGTCCGCTTCCAGTATGTCGCTGGGCTGTGCGAGGCCGTCCCGCGCGAGCGGGTGTGCCCGGACGACGATTTCCTCGATGACCTCCGGCTCTTCCCCGGCAACCGCTTCTCCGGCGAGCGCCGCCGGCGCCAGCCACGGTGCCACTGCGAGCACGGGAATCAGTTTGCGTTTCATTGCCCATCTCCGACCGAACGAACAGGGGACGCGACACGGGGACCGGCCGCGCGCTCTTGCATGCGTTGTGGTCAGGAGACGGGAGGGGCGCGGGGCCGGCCGACCTCGTAGGCACGGGGAGGGAGGGTGGCCGAGAACCCCGCGAAGCTGTCGGACCGCCGCCAATCGCTCGGCTGGGCGTCAACCCGGTCGACTTCGGCAACGTGTCCCGTTTCGGCGATCGCGCAGACCGTGCAGGCCTCCTCTTCGTGTCCCTCGAGGTGGACATGCGTGTCGGCGACCGTTTGCGCGACGCACAGCGCCCATGCGCCTAGCAGGGCCCATCGCCGAAGCAGGCGGCGAGGTCCGGGTGGCGCGTCGGTCATGGCCTTCGCGTTGCCCGATTGGGGGCAGCTCCCGCTGCTGCGATGGAACACGGTCGCGGAACTCAAGCGCAAGGTGTCCTTGCGTTCTCCAGTCACGTTATAACATATCTTTTTCGGAGGGGCGAAGCGCCACGCGGCAGCCGCGTCCAATCTCCGGGCCGACGTTGGTCCGTCACGACCAAACCCATCTCATCATGGAATGATCTTGACGATTCCACGCCATCAAGGGCCTAATAGACTAGATAACTGGTCTATTGGGGACGAACGATGCCCACTGTGGGATCGTACGAAGCGAAGACCCGCCTCCCCCAACTGCTACGGTGCGTCGAGCACGGGGAAACCGTGACCATCACGCGTCGTGGCCTCCCGATAGCCCGGATCGTGGGAGTCGCTCACGAGCCGGGCGAACAGGTCGGGGAGATCATCCGCCGGATGCGGGCCGCCAGGGCACGCCGTGCGCCCGTCTCGACCGGGGAGATCCTGGAGGCCCGCGACCAGGGACGCCGTGGCTGATGCCCTTCGTGATCGACGCCTCGGTAGCGGCATCGTGGTGCTTCGAGGATGAGGACGCGGCCCCGGCCGAGACGGCGATGGATCATCTGCGGGAAGACGAAGCTATCGCTCCAGCCCTTTGGTGGGTGGAGATACGCAACATCCTGATCGTCAACGAGTGGCGCGGGCGCATCGAATCCGAGGACGCGAACGCGTTTCTCGATGACCTCGGGCGCCTGCCGATCCGCATCGAGTGGGAGCCTTCAGCCGGGGAGCGCGAGGGGCCTGCCCCTCGCAAGAGACAGCCCGGCAGCAGCCGCGTGATGGCGCTGGCCCGCAGGCACCGCCTGACGGCGTACGACGCTTCATACCTGGACCTGGCCCTCCGTACGGACGGACCGCTCGCCACGCTGGATCGGACCTTGGCGCGGGCTGCGACCGCCGAGGGCGTTCCGCTTCTCGCATAGTGCCCCGCGGCGGCCGACGAGCGTCAGATCCGAACCGGCCCGCCTGCCTGGTCGGTCAATCCCTCGACGTCGAACGTCATCATGACCAGGTCCCGGGACCTGCCGCCACGGTCCACCACGAAATCCGCCAGCAGCGCTTCCGGTACGAAGCCAAGCCTCCGAAACGCCGCCTGTGCCCCGTGCTGGTCCGTGGTCATCTGCGCGACGAGCTTCTGGAGGGCGAAGGTCCTCGCCATGTCGAAGACGTGCGAAACCAGCAGTCGGCCCAGCCCTTGCGTGCGCACCGCCGGCGCCACGTTGACACGAAGCTCGCCGACGTGGCGCATCCACGGCGCGGGGTTCCGATGCACGGCGGCGTAGCCCAGGAAGACGTCGTCCCGGTACGCGGCAAGCGCGGCCATGCGACCGTCGCGGATGTTGCCCACCCACGCGTCCACCACGTCGGGCTGGGTCAGGTCGACCCGCAGGAACAACAGATCCTCCTCGGGTAGCGCCTGCGCGAACCCGAGAATCGCGTCCCGATCGTCTGAAGACATCACCCGCAGCTCGACCGACGAGCCGTCGGCGAGCTGAAACGCCCGCGGGTACCGGTCGGCCAGACCGCTCGTATCAAACCCGTTGTCCGTTGCCCTTGCCAATGAACCGCCTCCCTATTCCTTACTCTGTGGTTTGCGCGGCTTCCTGGCGCGCTTCCTCGAGCAGTTCTTCGAACGTGCTGTCCACGCCTTCGACGATCGACTCGAGGTCCGGGAGCAGCCGCGGCTCGCAGATGAACCCGAAGAACAGCTCCTTGTTGTAACTCAGGATCGTGATGCTGAAGCCGACGTTGCCCGTCAGCACGAGGAGCCCGATGGTGTCGAGCACCTGGTGCCCGGCCAGGTACTGGGGCACCTGGACGCCGGGCACGTTGGTACAGACGAAGTTGATCCCGGGGTTCGGTGGCCGCCAGCCGGTGTTGACGGCCACTGGCGCGGGCATCCGGGCGGCGAGCGCGGTGGGATCGAAAGGCGTGCCGACAAGCTGCGTGGGCGCCATCGCCAGCGGCCAGACCCGCCCCGCCGTCTCCGATGCAAGCGTCATCGCCTGCGCCTCCTCGCGCTGCTTGATGCGCTCCATCTCGGCACGCACCACCGCGAGACGCCCACGGCTCGGCATGGGCCAGGCCGGGAGCATAGGAAACACCGCCGAGACCTGGTTGCCCAGGCTGCCGCCCTGATCCTCCGTGCGGACGTTCACGGGGCACATGATCCGCAGGTACTGCCTGTCGACGCGTTCGTCGTGCGCTCGCAGGTAACGGGCAACCGCTTCCGACACGACGGTCAGCGCGACGTCGTTGATCGTCCCGCCGAGCGCGCGTCGGATCTCCCGTATCTCGCCAAACGGCTTCTTGAGGTAGCGCACGCGTCGCCGCGGACCCACCGCGCCCGCATTGAACGGGGCCGTGATCGCCGGGCGCATCAGGAAGTTGCCGAAAACCTCCGCGGCGCGCGCCACGAGTTCGCGCTGCTTGCCGTCGTTCGGGAGCAGGCTTCGCACGCTCTCGTCGCGCAGCTTCGCGAGATTCTCCTGCAAGGCCTCGCTAAACAGGTCCATGCCCGTCTGCGTCCCGGCAGGTTCCCACGGGGCGTCCGGCGGCTCGATCTCCCGCGGTGTCGGCTGGAAGTCGTAGATCACCGTGGTGAGCTCCACTCCGGAGGCGCCGTCGATCATGGCGTGGTGGGTCATCTGCAGGATCAGCGTGCGGTCGGGAATCCCGGTGATGACATACACGAGCCACAGGGGCCGGCTGCGGTCCAGCATCGGTTCGTTGAGCTTCGTTGCGGCGTCGATGCCGTCCTGCAGGGTCGCGTCCGGTGGCAGCTCGTGGTGCCGAACGTGGTGGCCGAGGTCGAAGTCGGGATCGTCCACCCACTTGGGATGACCCAGGTTGAGCGGGACATGGGCAATCTTGCGCCGATAGCTCGGAATCAGGTGGATACGCTCCGCGAAGTGCTCGTGCACGCGGGCACGACTCAACTCCCCTTCCAGGACATAGATCGAAGAGATGTGCATGGGACCGCTGACGGATTCCGTGTACAGGAACATGGCATCCATGGGGCTGAGTCTCATCGGTGCAGTTCCTTTTCAGCGCCTTCCCGCAGGCACGCGGCCGTGGTTGCGCAAGCCCATGTTTCCGAGCCAGCCTCGCGAGGCCACCCCGGTGCCACTGATCCGTTCATGCCGAACGCGCCAGCTCGTACTCCCGCACCAGCACATCCGCCGGCACGTTCCATTCCACGGACAGCGCCCGGATCATCGGCAACGTGAGCGCCCGGCGCCGATGCACGACTTCGGACGCGCGAGGCTGCGAGCCGAGCAGCACGGCGAGGTCCCTTTGCCGGTACCCGCGCGCCTCCATGACGTGCTCGATCAGCGCAACGGGGTCGGGTGCCAGGATGGGCCAGCGCTCCGCCTCGTAGGCCTCGATCAGCACTGAGAGCACGTCGAGCCTGTCTCCCTCCGGCGTGTCCGCCGCCGCGCCCATCAGGGCGTCCACCTCGGCCAACGAAGCGTCGTACTCTGCTTCGGTCCTGATGGGCTTCAGTGGCCGGTAGCGCCCCGTGGCCGGCCCGCTGCCTCGCTGACGCTCGGCGGCGGCTCCGCCCGCGGCCCAGCCCCGCCGTCCGTCCATGGAACACCCGCCGTCGGTCGCTGCGCTCCCGTCGTCGGATGTTCCATGCAAGGGGTCCCGGTCAGACATGGGCTGCGTCGATCCTGTCGTACTCGGAGTACGTGCCGACGAAACGGACGAATCCGAGGCGGCGCGGAAGCATAGGCATCCCACCGCGGGATAACAAGGTCGACCTATCCACCGAGTGGTCCCGACTTCACGACAGCACGCGATCCAGATCCCCGCAGAGATCCTCCGCATCCTCCAGCCCCACGGACAGCCGAAAGACCCCGTCGCCCGCGAACTCCCGGTAGCGAGCGAGTTGCCGGCCCTCGAGATGGAACGTCGACTCCATCAGGGCGGCCGTGTCGATCCAGTAGATGAGGCTGCGGTGATGTCCGAGCGACACCGCGTAGTGGATGATCGACAGCTCCTTCGCCATCCGCCGCGCGAGCGCCGCGCCGTCGCCGCGCACCTGGAAGGACAGGGTGCCGGAGCAGTTCGCCATCTGCCGCTTCGCGAGCTCGCGTTGCGGATGCGAGGCGAGCCCCGGGTAGTTGACGCGTCGGACGGACGGGTGGCCCTCGAGGAACCGCGCTACCTCGCAGGCGCCTTCCTCGTGCGCGCGCATCCGGATCGGCAGCGTCGCCGCGCCGCGGGCGATGAGCCACGCATTGAAGGGACTCAGTACCCCGCCGAAATGCACGATGGCGTCGGTCCTGAGTGGTTCGATGCGCTCGCGGCTGCCGAGCACGGCACCGCCGAGAGCGTCGCCGTGGCCGCCGATGTACTTCGTCAGCGAGTGCACGACCAGATCCGCGCCCAGTTCCAGCGGCTTCGTGGCGACGGGAGTCGCGAAGGTCGAGTCCACCACCAGCGGTATGTCGCGGTCGCTGACCATCCCGGCCACCGCGGCGATGTCGGTCAGGCGCAGGATGGGATTCGCCGGCGTCTCGATCCAGAGCATCCGCGTCTTCGGCCGGATCGCGGCCTCGACGGCCGGGAGGTCGGTCGTGTCCACCACGGTCGTCTCGATCCCGTAGTCCCGCAACGTGACCCGGGCGAGCTCCGTGGTGCCGGCGTAGTTGACGTCGCTCATCACGAGGTGGTCGCCGGCCTTGAGACCCGAGAACAGCACGGCGGACGTCGCGGCCATGCCGGAGCCGAACGTCACGCAGTCGTCCGCACCTTCCAGCGCCGCGAGCTTCTCCTCCAGCATCTTGACCGTCGGGTTGCCCCATCGGGTGTAGATGTAGGGCAACTCGCCCTCGAATGCGTTGATGGAGAAGCCGGCCGGTTCCTCCAGGGCGAAGGTCGTCGACATGACGAGGTTCGGGGCGGACGCGCCCGTCGCCGGATCGGGCGCCTCCCCGGCGTGTACCGCCAGGGTGTTCGGTCCTCTTTCGCTCATTCGGCATGGTCCTGCGTTGCGTGGCGTCATCATAAGCGCCCGTTTGACGCTACCGGCCGCCGTGCCCACCATCCGCGCGATGATGGGGCCCGACGGAACGCACCGGACCGTTCTCGGCATGAGCGGCCTTTTGCTGGGCTGCCCGGTCGCGTCGGATGGTGTCGCGGCCGAGTTCTGAGGCTGCGGCAACGTGCCGCCAAAAACGCACTGCCTCACCCGCCCAGTTCACGGGCCAACGCGATGAACGCGGTCTCCGCCACCCGTATCGCACCGTCGTTGGTCGCGAAGGCCAGCACCGTGTTCCTGGCGGGCAAGAGCATGAGCAGGGCGTACCACAGCGTGTTGCTGCCGTTGTGCCAGAGCACGGGGCCGCCCGCCCACTCGCGCTCGACACGCAACCAGCCGCTCGCGTAGTCATCGAGGAAAGGGGTGTGCAAGCGCTCCCACGCGGCCCCTGGCACGAGGGGTGGCGACGTGGCGGATTCTCCGGCCAGGTGGGCCGCACCGAAGCGCGCCAGGTCGGCGATGGTCATGTGCACGGCGCCCGCCGGACTCATCACCGGCGAGTTGTCGGCGCGCGTCCTGAATGGGTCTGCGGGCCTTCGGAACCTTCGCAACCGGACGCCATGCCCGATCGGCTCCTGGTGCGGGGCGTCGCCCCGCGGCGGCCCGAAGCCGGCGCTCCCAAGCTTCATTGGCGCAAACACGCGCGCCCGCAGCAGCGCCTCGTAGGGCGTGCCGGTCACCGTCTCGGAGATGTGGCCGGCGATCGTGTAACCCACGTTGGAATAGGCGAATCGGGCGCCGGAGGGGGACCGGGGCTTCTTGCGCAGAACGTCGGCGATGAAGCCGCGCCGAGCCGCCACCAGTCCCTCGGTGCTCTCGGGCCAGACCCGCTGCACACGGTTCGGAAAGTTCGCCGGAGCGCCGGCGGTATGGGTCAACAGGTGATGCAACGTGCAGGCGTCCCACCCGCCCGCCATGGGGATGTCCGGCAGCAACGCCGGCAAGGTGTCCTCCCAGGCCAGTCGCCCATCCTCTTCGAGCACGGCTAGCAGGGTGGCCGTCATCGACTTCGTGATCGAACCGACGTGCCACCGGTCGTCGACGGTCACCGGGATGCCGGAACCGCGCCGGCGTTCGCCGCTGGCGGCTGACGCGGCCAGTCTGCCGCCGTTCATGACGGCGACCGCTACGCCGCTAAGCCCGGTGTCGTCCCGCAACCGGGCCACGCGTGCCTCGAGACGCGACTGGAACTCCTCGTCCACCGCGACCCGCGATCACTCAGGCAACGCGAACACGAACAGGTTGTTCCCCGCGCTCGGCCGCAGTTCCCGCGTCATGCGCAGCAGCATGCTCGAGATCGTCAGGAACGGAGACGAAGGTCGGAGGCTCCGTGCCAACGACCGGCCCGGTAGCCCAGGCTGTCAAGGCGGCGGCCACCGCCCACCAGCCGCGCCTGCGCGTGGCCCGCGCCCGGGATGTGGTGGGTTCTCCGTCCAGTCGGCTCGCGTCGCGGCGAATCGCGGCGCCTCCAAGCTGATGCTCGGCGCCAAGTTACACCAGCGAGGCCGACCCGTCGCCGGGAAGCGCGGCTATCGGATGGCCGATACCACGGTCGCGACACCCACGACCAGGGCGATGGCCGTGACTACGAACCAGACCTTCACCGAGGACACGTCGTCCCGGGTCGCCAATGTCTTCAACCGCTCGTCGATGCGAGCCACGCGTCGGACGCACGTCACAGCGTCCCCTCCCGCAACAAACGCTCCACCGCACGCGCCACCCCGCCCTCGGTGTTCGGCGTGCTCACGAACGTCGCGGCCTGCCTCGTCGCTTCGTCCGCCTGCCCCATCGCGACCGACGCGCCGGCGGCGTTGAACATCTCGATGTCGTTTTCCGCATCGCCGAAGGCCACCACCTGTTCCGCGCCCATGCCCATGTGGCCGCAGGCGGCGCGGAGCGCGTGCCCCTTGCTGGCATTGGCGCCGGTGACGGTGAGGATGATCTTGCCGTTCGGACCGATCGAGTCCGCGATGTGCACACGGCCCGAGTACCTCGGCTCTAGCTCGGACCGGATCCTGGCGACCACGGCGCTGCCCTGGATCGCCGCGACGCGCGGGAGCGACGGCTCGGCGCCGGTCAATGCCGCTGTCCACTCCAGGTTCGGCAGGGTCAGCGTCTCAGGCCCGCCGTCCAGTTTCACCAGCACCCGCTCGGAGAACGTCACCGTCGCGATGCAGCGGTTGGCGTCGCACAGGGCGAAGAGTTCCGCCGCGAAGTCCGCCGGCAAGCGCTCGTCGAACATGTCCTCCTCCGCGGCCGGGTCGTAGACCTCGGCGCCCGAGCAGGCGATGACCGGATCGGTCACGCCGATTTCCTCGGCGATCCGGAGCGCCATCTGCCGCCATCGCGCGGTTGCGATCAGGATGCGGTACCCGGCATCCCGTGCTTCGCGGAGCGCGCGCAGGTTCTCCGCCGGCAGGTCCTCGCCGACGAGCAGCGTCCCGTCGAGATCGAGCGCGAGCGCCCTGAACTCCATCAGGCGACCTGCGCGATCACTTCCTCGCCGAAGCGCGGCAGCGCGCTCGCCGGGTCGCCGCCCAGCGCGAAGAGCGGCACGACCAGCCGGTGCACGCCCAGGTCCTCGAACTGACGCACGGCATCCGGGCCGCCCCGGCCCGGCCACATGCAGGTGATCTCTATCTCCGAGTAGTCCCGGCCGACGTCGGCACACGCGTCCTTGAGGGGCGCCAGCAGGGCGGCGATCTCGCCGATGTCCGTACCGGGGACGTACCACCCGTTGCCATGCCGCGCGATGCGCTCAAGCACCTTGCCCTTGGAGCCGCCGATGATGACTGGCAGCGGATCCTGGACCGGCCGGGGATAGCTCTTGAAGCCGGACCATTGCACGAAGTCGCTGTCGTGCTCCACCACGTCGCCCGACCAGACTTTGCGCATGGCCTCCACGTAGTCGTCGAAACGGGCGCCACGACGCTCGAAGGGCACGCCCATGGCGTCGAACTCCTCGCGCAGCCAGCCGATGCCGAGCCCGAGCAGCAGGCGCCCACCCGAGAGCGCGTCCAGGCTCGCCGCCTGCTTCGCAAGGAACAGCGGGTTCGCCTGCGGGAGGATGTTGACGCCGGTGCCGAGCCGGATGGTCTTCGTGGCCGCAGCCACCGCCGTGAGCGCGATCAGCGGGTCGACGAACGGCGTCTCCGGGGACGCCCCCATCTTCCCGGAGGCGTCGTAGGGGTACTTCGACTCGTACTCCAGGGGCACCACGACATGCTCGAAGGTCCACACCGACTCGAAACCCGAGTCTTCCGCGAGGCGGGCGAGCCCGACCACTTCCTCGGCCGTGCTGACGCCGATATTGACGGGGATCATTCCTATCTGCATACGGGAGTCCGGGGGTGTCGCAAAGCGGCGCATTATGGCGGAAACGACACGTTCGATGCCGCACGCATGTTTGTATGATCCCGCCGGCCGTCTCGAGGACCGCGCCATTCGACCTCTCCTGACAGTACTCGCGCTGGGCGCGACGCTCGCTTTCGCCGAGCCGCGGTGGGAGCAGGGCATTTCGTTCTTCGGCTCCTTCAAGTACCCACCGGATCTCGCGCACTTCGACTACGTGAATCCCGACGCGCCCAAAGGGGGCACCCTCGTCCGCGCTTCGCAGTCAAACTGGAACAGCTTCACGCCGCTGCTCGGCAAAGGCGTCCCGACGCCCGGGATGAACGTCATCTTCGAGTCGGTCCTCTACGACGGCCTGCTCATGGGCAGCGACGACGAGCTGGGCACGTACTACGGCAACCTGGCCGAAGCGGTGATGGTTCCGGAGGACTACCGCTGGGCGCGCTTTCGGCTGCGCCCCGAGGCGCGGTTCCACGACGGCATGCCGGTGACCGCCAGGGACGTGGCGTTCACGTTCGACCACATCGGGAAGAGCTCGTGGGCCGGGGTACGCGTGGCCTTCAGCATGGTCGCCGCGACGGAGATCCACAACGACCGCGAGGTGACCTTCCACTTCCACGACACCGGCGGGCTGAACGCGGGGGTCGTCATCAGCCTGGGCAAGGTGCCGATCCTCCCGGAGCACTACTGGCGGGACCGGGACATCTCCGCCACCACCCTGACACCGCCGCTCGGCAACGGGCCGTACCGAGTCGCGGCGGCGGAACAGGGGCGCTTCCTGCTATACGAGCGCGTGCCCGACTACTGGGGCCGGGAAATCGGCCTGAACCGCGGCCGGCACAACTTCGACTTCATCCGCTACGACTACTACCGCGACGCCACCGTCGCCCGCGAGGCCTTCCGCAAGGGCCTGGTCGACTACCGGACCGAGTCCGACCCCCGCTACTGGCGCCACGGGTACGAGATCCCGGCCAAGGACAAGGGCTTTCTCGTCAAGCGCCAGCACAACTACGCCATGTACGTCGGAATCCTGCGGGGCCTCGCGATCAACGCCCGCCGGGAGCGCCTGGCCGACCTGCGCGTCCGGGAGGCGCTGACCCTCGCGTTCGACTTCGACTGGTTCAACCGCGTGCTGAACGACCACTTCAACGCACGCGTCGAAAGCTACTTTCCCCATACCCGTTTCGCCGCCACCGGCCTGCCGAGCCCCGCCGAACTCGCCTTCCTGGAACCGTACCGGGCGACGTTGCCCGAGCGTCTGTTCACCAGGCCGTTCGAACTGCCCCGCGGGGACGGCTTCGGACGCAACCGGGGGGCGCTCGGGACGGCGCGCCGGCTCCTTGCGGAGGCCGGCTGGAACGTGCGAGACGGCCGGCTACGGAACGCCGCCGGCGAGCCCTTCGAGCTGACCCTGCTCGTGCGTACGATCAGCGACGTGCGCCTGCTGACGCACTACGCGGACCAGCTCCGTCTCCTCGGCTTCGACGCGAAGATCCGGCTCGTCGAGACCGCGCAGTACGTCAACCTCCTGAACGTCTTCGACTTCGACATCACCCTGAACACGTACGGGACCGCGCAGCCGCCCACCGCGGAGGTGATCTCCTACTTCCACTCCGACACCATCGACAGACCCTTCACGCGGAACCGGCCCGGCATCGACCTGCCGGTCGTGGACGACCTGGTCATGCGCGTGCTGAACGCCCGGAGCCGGGAGGAACTCACTGCGGTGCAGCGGGCGCTCGACCGCGTTCTGCTGTGGCACTTCTACATGATCCCGATCGTCGGAGTGGAGGGACCCCGGGTCGTCTACTGGGACAAGTTCGGGCGGCCCCCTTACGACGCCGAGTTCCGCACCAGCTTCCCGGACGCGTGGTGGTACGACGCGGAGAAGGCGGCGCGGCTGCCACAGGCGGGGGCGCAGTGAACCACCGCGCTCCCGGAGTCAGGACTTTTCCGAGACGGCGGTCCCCGCAAAAGGATCAAATACCTCGACACCCAGTGCCCGGAAATCGGCCACGTTCCTCGTCGCCACCGTCAGCCCGCGCACCTTGGCCGTAGCAGCAATCATGGCGTCGACAAGCAGGGTGTCGGACCGTCGGTGTCTGAGGCGACCCCACTCCCGGAACGCGGCGATGTCCATCGGCACGATCTCATGGCTCGCGACCATCCGTGCGAGCCACGCCTCAAGCTCGGCGGCCTTGTCCGAGTCCTGCTCCCTGGTTCGCTCGACGCCCGCCTGTATCTCTCCGACCGTAACGACGGACACGAACATCTCTCCCGGCGGGATACCGCTCATCCAATGCGCGACCGCAGGATGAGGCCTCCGTCGACGGAGTTCGGACACGACGTTGGTGTCAAGGAGATACACCGTCAATCGAACGTCGGCGGCGGCCGCGTGCGCTCCGACCCTCTAGGCGGCGCCAGGTCCTCCGTTCTCGCCCCCGACATCAGAAGCACGTCCTTGAGTCGCGGCGTCGCGGACTCCCGGAGCCTGCGCCACTCCTCTATGGGGACGAGTACCGCGGTCTCGACACCCCGCCGGGTCACCACTTGCGGGCCATCCGTCAGGCTCGCCGAGAGAAACTCGCTGAAGCGCGCCTTCGCCTCCTGAACCTGCCAGGTTCCGGTCATCGCGATACCCTCTGCTCGATCTGACCAGATATATGACTATTTCGAAGCAACTTCAAGCGTTGCCGAAGCACACCCCCAAGAGGCCGCGCCGTAGGACGGCGCGGGCGCGGCGGCCGGTGGGGCTGGGCCGCGAGGAGCCCTCAGCCGGGGAGCGCGAGGGGCTTGCCCCTCGCGTGTACAAGCCGAAGGCGACGGTTGCGGGGCGCTACCGAAACGCCGACCGCCTCCCCTCCATGTTCGAGTGCACGTCGATCAGCACGGTCTGTCCGTCGGCGTTCAACTCCTGCGCCGACCGGAGCGCCGGGGCCATCTCGTCCACTTCCCGGACGGTGATGCCCACCGCGCCCATGCCCTCGGCGATCTTCGCGTAGTCGCCCTGCATCTTCGAGACGCCGAACTCCTCGCGGGCGACGGGGAAGAACCCCTCCGGGTAGGTCGCCATGCCCTCGTTGTGGAGCAGGACGGTCGTGATGGGGAGCCCCGCCCGGACCGATGTCTCGATGTCGAGGCCCGACATCCCGAAGGCGCCGTCCCCCATCAGGTTCAGGCAGAAGCGGTCGGGATGGGCGAGCTTCGCGCCGATCATGAGGGGGATGCCGAAGCCGAGGTGCGTCGTCTTGCCCCAGCCGATGTAGCTGTGCGGGGTCGTCGCCGTGTAGAAGGGCACCATCGAGTCCCGCGGTGCGCCGGCGTCGTGGGTGACCATGCTGTTGTCGCGGTCGAGGACGCTGTCGATCTCGTGGATGACCCGGTAGGTGTTGAGGGGCGTCTCGTTCGAGTGCAGCAGCGGGTTCCAGGTCTCGAGCCACCCCGCCCGGAGCGCGGCGATCTCCGCCTTCACTTCGGCTGCATCGCCGACACCCTCCTCGCCGACGCGCGCCTTCACCTCGTCGATCAGGCCCTCGACCACGAGCTTCGCATCCCCCACCAGCGCAAGGTCCACGGACTCGTCCTTGTTGATCTCGTCGGGGTTGTTGGTGTTCTGGATCAGCGTCTTTCCCGGATGGATGCGCTGTCCGTACGGCGTGCGCGTCAGGCTCGAGCCCAGACACAGCAGCACGTCGCACTCCTTCAGCCACCGGTGTGCGGCAAGCGTCGTCATCCCGCTCCCGGCGCCCAGCGAGAGCGCGTGCGTCTCGTTCATGGCCGACTTGCCCGGCATGGTGCAGAAGACCGGCACACCCGAGAGTTCGGACAGGGTGCGCAATTCCTCCGTCGCCCCGGCAAGCAGCACGCCTCCACCCGCCCAGATCAACGGCTTCTTCGCTTCGAGCAGCAGCCGCGCCGCATCGCGCAGGTCGCCGGTCGTCGGACACTGCACGGTCGCCTTCGGCGACCGGTAGCTCTGCCCCCGCTCCGGCATTTCCTGGTGGCACGCGTCCGCCGTCAACTCGACGACGACCGGACCCGGCGCACCGTTCCTGAGGTGGTGAAAGGCGCGCCGCATGACGTCCCCCACCTGCCCCGGGTCATAGATCGCCTCGACATGCTTCGCGATGCCGCCGTAGTTCGCCGCCGCCGAGAAGTTGGGGCGCACCGAGATCTGGCTGCGCAGTACGCCGCCCGGCAGCACGAGGATCGGGATGTTGTCCGCGTACGCCTGCGCGATCCCGCCCATCGCGTTCTCCGCCCCCGCCTGGGACTGGACCGCCACAACCCCGAACCGCTGCCGGTCGCTGGTCCGGCTGAACCCGTCCGCCGCCATCACGGCGCCGCGTTCGTGGCGGAACATGATCGGGCGAATCCCGACCTTCGCCGCGGCCTCGATGACCGGGTTCGTCGGGAAGCAGGTGATCGACTTCACTCCCTCTTCCTTGAGTACGCTCACGATGTAGTCAATGCCGTTCATGATTCCCTCCTGTCTCGGGAGTCGTCTCGCGGTCCACTCGTCGGCCCACGGTAGCAGAGTTAACCCCCGTCTTCGTATGGGTGGCCCTCTTCGGGCCGACGGAACGCGTCCGGCGTTCCGTATACTCGACCACAATGAAAACGCGAGCGACTCTCTTCGGGGTCATTGCCCTCGCGGTGGCGGGCGGCTGGTCCCTCTATGCCCTGGCCCCGACCTCCGAGCAGCTCGAGTACACCTCCGCCACGGTCGAGCCCGGGGACATCGAGAGCGTCGTGGTCTCGTCCGGAACGCTGCGCGCGCTGAACACCGTCATCGTCGGCTCCCAGCTTTCGGGACAGATCGCGGAACTGCACGCGGACTTCAACGACACCGTCGAAGCCGGCGACCTCGTCGCGCGCATCGATCCGCGGACCTTCGAGGCCCGCGTCCAGCAGAACCGCGCCGACGTGACCGTCGCGCTCGCGAACATAGAGAGCCGCGAGGCCGAACTGGCGCGCGCCAACGCGACCCTGGGCCAGGCCCGGCGCGAACTCGAGCGGCGCCAGGCCCTCGTCGAGCGGGGGTACATCTCGGCGTCGGAACTCGATCAGGACGTCACGCTCGTCGAGACCTCCGAGGCACAGGTCGCCATCGCCCACGCGGCCATCACCAACGCGGGGGCGAACCTGGAGCAGCGCAGGGCCGCCCTGGCGCAGGCGGAACTGGACCTCGAACGCACGAACATCCGGTCTCCCGTGTCCGGCACGGTCATCAACCGCCAGGTCGAGGTAGGCCAGACCGTCGCCGCGAGCTTCACGGCGCCCGTGCTGTTCGAGATCGGGGAGAACCTCCGGCGCATGCAGGTGGAGGCGAGCGTCGACGAAGCCGACATCGGGCGCGTACGCGAGGGCATGCGGTGCCGGTTCACCGTGGACGCCTACCCGGACCGGCAATTCCGGGGCCGCATCGAGCAGGTCCGCAAGGCCCCGGAGGAGCTATCGAACGTGGTCACCTACAAGGTGATCGTGACCGCCGCCAACGACGATCTCGCCCTGCTGCCCGGCATGACCGCCAACGTCGAGATGATCCTCGGGAGCAAGTCCGACGTGTTGAAGATCCCCAACGCAGCGCTCCGCTTCGCGCCCCGGGGCGTGCGCACCGAGGAACCCGTATCCGAGCCTGGCCGAAGCCCCTTCGGCCCCCCAGGCATGGGCGCCGGCGCTCGGCCCGGCGGACCCGGAGGCAGCCCGGTAGCTGCCATACGCGAACAGTTCGACCTCACGCCGGATCAGTCGGCGCTCCTCGACGGTATCGAAGAACGCCAGCGGACCGCCGTACAGCAGACCTTGCAGGGTGCGGGCGGCGACCGCGCACTGATGCGGGAGCGCATGCGGTCGCTACGCGCCAACCTGCGCCATGAACTCGAGGCGGTGCTGGATGCGGATCAGTTGCGCAGTTTCGACGCTCTGCAGGCCGGGGGCGCCGACCGCCGTCGCGCCACGGTGTGGATGCTCGACGACGGGGAGCCGACACCGAGACGCGTCGTCACGGGTCTCGCCGACGAGCAGTCGACCGAAGTGCGGGAGGGCCTCGCCGAAGGGGACCGAGTCATCGTGCGCGCCACGCGACGGTCCGGATAGCGGAAGTCGGCGGACATGCTTGTCTGCGAAGACCTGCGCAAGGACTACATCGTCGGCAACGAGACCGTCTGCGCCCTGGACGGTGTGTCGGTGCGCGTCGAACGCGGCGAGTTCCTGTCCGTGATGGGCCCTTCGGGCTCCGGCAAATCCACGTTCATGAACATGGTCGGCTGCCTCGACACGCCTACGCGGGGCCGTATCGTCGTCGACGGGGAGACCGTGTCCGAGCTGTCCCGAGACGCCCTCGCCGAAGTCCGCAACCGGAAGATCGGCTTCGTGTTCCAGCAGTTCCACCTGCTCGGCCGCACGAGCGCCCTCGACAACGTCGAGCTGCCCCTCCTCTACGCGGGCGTGCCCCGCGCGGAGAGGATCGTTCGCGCGGAGCAAGCGTTGGAGCGCGTGGGCCTCCGCGACCGCATGGAACATGTCCCCGCGCAGCTCTCCGGGGGACAGCAGCAGCGCGTCGCCATCGCCCGGGCGCTCGTCAACCGGCCCGTCGTGCTGCTCGCCGACGAGCCCACCGGCGCCCTCGACAGCGCCACGGGCGTGGAGATCATGGAGCTCTTCCAGGAACTGAACGAGGGCGGCATCACCGTCCTGGTCGTGACGCACGAACCGGAAGTCGCCGGCTACGCCCGCCGGGTACTGCGGTTCCGCGACGGCCGCGTCATCGCCGACGAGCGCCAGCCGGCGCGGATGACGGCCTGATCATGCCCATCGTCGAACTCCTGCGCGTCGCCCTCGAGGCACTGCGCGTCAACCTGATGCGCAGCATCCTGACGATGCTCGGCATCATCATCGGCGTGGCCGCGGTCATCGCGATGGTCACGGTCGGCGCCGGGGCCCAGGCCGAGATCGACCGCCAGATCAGCTCCCTCGGCAGCAACCTCTTCATGGTCATGTCCGGGGCGCGCAGCCGAGGGGGCGTCCGCACGGCGAGCGGCACCGAGATGCGGCTGACCGAGGCCGACGCCCGGGCGCTCAAGGCCGAGATCCCGGAGATCGTCGCGGCCGCCCCGACGATGCGCGGTGCTGCCCAGGTGGTCGTGGGTAACACCAACTGGTCCACCACCATCCAGGGCATCGACAACGAGTACCTCGTGGCCCGGGGCTGGCAGATCGACGAGGGCCGCGACCTCGAGCCCCAGGAGATACGCAGCGGCAGCAAGGTCGCCCTGCTCGGGTCGCGCGTGGCGACGGAACTCTTCGGCGCCGGCAACGCCATCGGGCAGACCGTGCGGATCAAGAACGTCCCGTTCGTCGTGGTTGGGACGCTGGTCGAGAAAGGCCAGAGCTCGATGGGGTTCGATCAGGACGACATCGCCATGATCCCGCTCGAGGCCGCGCGGGGCCGAGTGCTGGGGCGGGCGGGACCGCGGTCGGACACCGTGAGCGCCATCTTCGTGTCCGTCGCCGAGGGTTGGATGATGGACGACGTCGAGCGCCAGATCACCGAGGTGCTCCGCCAGCGGTACCGCGTGCGGCCGGGCGCCGAGGATCCCTTCGGCATCCGCAACATGTCGGAGATCGTCGAGACCCGCGCGGAGGCCCGGCAGGTCTTCAACATGCTGCTCGCCGCCGTCGCCTCCGTCTCCCTCGTCGTGGGCGGCATCGGGATCATGAACATCATGCTGGTCTCGGTCACCGAAAGGACCCGGGAGATCGGGCTGCGCATGGCCGTCGGCGCGAAGGGACGCGACATCCTGCTGCAGTTCCTGGTCGAGGCCGTCACCCTGTGCCTGATCGGCGGGGTCCTCGGCATCCTCATTGCCCTCGTGATAACGTTCGGCATCGCGAGGATCGCGGAGTGGCCCGTGCTCCTGCAGTGGCCCGTCGTCGTCCTGGCACTCGGATTCTCCGGCGCCATCGGGATCTTCTTCGGCTTCTATCCCGCGCGGAAGGCCGCCGCCAAGGATCCCATCGAAGCGCTGCGCACGGAGTGAACCATGGCCGACGTCGTCGACGAACTCATCGAACTGCGCGGCCTGCGCTTCCACTACCGCGACTGGGACGGACCCGGGCCGGACGCCCAGGATCTCGTGCTGCTGCACGGTTACACCGGGCACGCCCGCTCGTGGGATGCCTTCGCCGAAACGATGGCATCCGACTACCGGGTGCTGGCCCTCGACCAGCGCGGCCACGGCGAGAGCGGCTGGGCGCCGCCCGACCAGTACGGCACCTTCGAGATGGTGGAGGACCTCGAGGCCTTCGTAGCCGCACTCGGACTCGAACGTTTCGTCCTGCTGGGACTCTCCATGGGCGGCATCGTCGCGATCGAGTACGCCGGGCGCCGCCCGTCCCCGCTCGAACGCCTGGTCATCGTCGACATCGCCCCCGAGATCGCCGCCGAAGGCATGCGCAACATCGGCGAGAGCGTCGCCCGCAGCGACATGTTCGAGTCGGTGGACGCCGCCTTCGCGCGGGCCCGCGAGGACAACCCCGTTCCTCCCGAGGCGCATCACCTGCACCGGGTTCGCCACTCGCTGGCGCGCACCGAAGACGGTCGCTGGACCTACCGGTACGACCGCGCGTTGCGGGATCCCAACATCGTGCGGCCCCGGCCCTCCGTCGAGGACGGCTGGCGCTCCGTCGCCGCCATCGACGTGCCAACCCTGCTGATCCGCGGCGAGGACAGCAACATCCTCGACCGCGGCGTGGCCGATCGCATGGTGCGGGACATCCCCGATTGCCGTTTCGCCGAGGTTTCGGGCTCCGGCCACTCCGTGCCGCTCGACAAACCCGACGGATTCCTCGACGCGGTACGCAGCTTCCTGTAATGCCGCGAACCCTCGCCATCCTCGCCGTGTTCGTGCTCGCGGGCTGCGAGTCGACGCTCGAGGAGCCGCCGCCGGCGATCTTCGACCTCTCCGGGACCTGGGAACTCAATACCGAAGCAAGCGACGCCGCTCCGGACCTCAAGGAGATCCGCCGGCTGGAGGACCGCGATGTCCTGCGCGGCCGTCAGCGCGACGCGGAGGCTTCGAGCATCTTCGTGACCGAGGACTTCCCCGTACTCGATACGCGCCGCATGACCATCGAGCAGGACGCCCGTTCCATGGGCATCCAGTACGCCGACGGCACGTACCGCGACATCTCCTGGGGCGAACGCGAGCGCGGCTTCTGGACCATCCGCGCGGGCTGGCGCGAAGGGGCCCTGGTCATCGATTCGCGCCGCAACCTGACGCGTGGGCGGGAGACGATGTGGCTGGAACGGGGTGGACGCCGGCTTCGTGTCGAGGTGTCCGTCGAGACGGGTGGCCGCGACGTCCATTCCGTGCGGGTGTTCGAGCGGCGCCGAGTCAGCGTAGCCAGATAGGTCGGAAGCGAGAGCGGACTCGGGCCAGAGTCCGAACAACGCGGCCTTTCAACCCCACCCTCAAGGCCGTTGACCTCGAGCCTGTGATTCTATACAGTTCTATCTGCAGGGTTGATCTCGTAGCGGGACCCTGTCTTACTGTGCCGAGGCGTATCGAACCCGTAGCGTACGTGCCAGCACGCTCGAAGGACACGAGTTGTATCGCATCAGCGAAGCGCTGAGCCTCGCCGGCAGTAGTCGGCCAATCCGCTTCCGTTGGGTCCAAGCGGGTCGTGGCGACGATACCGTACTCCGCGTTCGCGACGGCCATCGGGGCCTCACTGCGGAAATGTCGATGAGTTGTGCAACACGGCACAGAGGTGTCCACAGTGGCCCCTGACCAATCCGCCTATTGACTGCGCGACCAAACGATGCGTAAGAAACAGCAGCGTTCCGTCTGGGCAACGGACAATTTGGCCGGTATGCGCGCACTCGACGCTGAGTCCGTCCGCCTCGCGTATCTCGATCCTCCTTTCAACTCCGGCCGAAACTACACGGCCGTGTTGAGCCAAAGTCGTACGCAGCGAGAGGAGACGTCACACGCCTTCTTTGATACTTGGCGTTGGACCGATGAAACGAGCCACACGCTCAACAATCTGAGTGAGTCTCTGGCGGCGCCCGTATCGAACTTTGTAACTTCCCTCGCGAGCACGCTCGGCCCAAATCCAACGACCGCTTACTTGGTAGAGATGGCTCCACGGCTGGCTGAGTTGCACCGCCTTCTCAAACACGACGGCTCGTTGTACGTTCACTGTGACCCTGCGGCAAGCCACCACCTCAGGTTGCTTCTCGACCACATTTTCGGACCAGAGAACTTTCGAAACGAGATCATCTGGAAGCGAACGCATGCTCACAATAGCTCCCGGCGCTACGGGCCCGTTCATGATACGCTCCTATTCTACTCGAAGAGCAGCGACTACCTCTGGAACCCTGTGTTCGAGCCCTATGCCGACACCTACCTGGAGAAGCATTTTCGGCTACACGATGAGCGCGGCAACTACCAGTTGATCACGTGTACCGCCCCGGGAGATCGCGAAGGTACTCGAGCGCACTACGAGTGGAAGGGGCAACTGCCCCCGCCAGGCCGACACTGGGCGTGGCGCAAGGAAAAGATGGAGCAGTTCGACCGCGACGGACGGCTCGTCCATTCTTCAACCGGCATCCCACGGCTCAAACGTTACAGCGATGAGGGACGCGGCGTCGCAGTGCAAGACATGTGGCTTGACATCAATCGACTCGACTCGCACTCGAGGGAGCGAGTCGGTTTCGAGACACAGAAGCCGATCGCTCTCCTCGAACGAATCATAGCGGCGAGTTCAAAACCAGGGGACCTGGTATTGGACCCATTCGCGGGCAGCGGCACCACCGCCGTCGCTGCGGAGCGCCTAGGTCGCCAGTGGATCTCTATGGACAACTCTATAATGGCATGCGCCATTGCACTCGCGCGCGTCCGGCAGGAAGTCAACCTAGCCAACGTTTCCGTTAGGGGCTTCCCCAGCGATGCGGCAGGTGCTCGAAGGCTCTTGAAAGACGCCCCCACGGCATTTGGCATATGGGGTGCCTCAATGCTTGGCACGGTACCAGATAGAACCGGAACAAACTCTACAGTCGTCGTGGGCAGCGGCGCCCTTGCGACGCGATCAAGGCGGATCGAGATCCTAAGTTGGGTACCGATATCCGATTCATTGGAGATGGCCGTGCCAGGTAGTTCGCGTCGACGACTATCCAAGCTGGCCCTGATTCTCCGCCACAATCGGTCGGCGAAAGTCGCAGAAAGGTGGTTGAAGCGAAACGTCAACACACCGATCCACTTCATTGATCTCGCAGACCTAGTAGATGGTAACGCCCACCGGACGGGCATCAACTCAAGACTGCCGGAGCTACTTAGAGAAGCCGCATGATCTTGGATCACGTCTCCGGAGCGCTCAGCGATCTGGACGCACAGGTAGTAGCGGCCGTACCAGAGGGAGGCAACTGGCGTAATCTCCCCGATAACATCGACTCCGCACGCGTCCGGCAGATACGCATCGGCGCTGCCCAAGGAAAGGGGAGCCGTAGTACATACTATGGCAGATTGAGATGGGACCGACCAAGCTACACGATCTCCACTTACTTCAATAGGCCAGGGAATGGGTGTTTTATACACCCTTCCGCGGATCGACTAATCACCATACGCGAGGCCGCTCGACTCCAGAGCTTTCCTGACACGTATCGTTTCTTTGGGAGAGGACGAGCGCCCTATTCCCAAGTTGGAAACGCTGTGCCTCCGTTACTTGCGTTCCAACTTGGTAGGGTCCTCGTACCAGGGCCCTTGGTTGACCTTTTCTGCGGCGCCGGTGGGCTCTCCCTTGGCCTAGAGTGGGCGGGATTCCGGAACGTTGCGGCCGTCGATGTGGACAAACGAGCACTTCGGACGTTCAAGGAGAATAGAACGGACGATACGCGACTTACGGCGGCCGACCTTTCCGACGCCTCCGAACTCCGACAATGCGTTAAAGAGATCAAACGGCGCAACGTTGATGACGGTATTGATTTAGTGGCCGGCGGCCCCCCCTGTCAAGGATTCTCTACCGCCGGCGACTGTCGGCTCGATGATCCTCGCAACAAGCTGGTCTTCGCGTTCGTGGAAGTCGTCTCCCTGCTGCGGCCGCGACAGGTGCTCATGGAGAACGTTGCGTCGCTCGTCTTTCGTGGAAGGAAGCGCATACTTGAAGAGGTTCAGAAGTCCCTTCACAGACAAGGATACAATACATCGATCGTCGTAGCGCATGCGGAGGGCTATGGTGTTCCACAGTTGCGAAGACGTCTCTTCCTCCTCGGCGTCCGTGACAGGGCACCTGTTTGGCCGCTTCCGCACCACCAGATGCTCAACCCAATGATGGCCAAGTATCAGCCTCAGGCGGTAGATTCTGTGCCGAGGAATTCAGTCAACGTACGCGACGCGATCGGCGACTTACCCACCGAAGCTGCTAACTCCGCCGATTACCCTGCTCCGTATGGGACGGAGCCTCAATGCGACTACCAACGCTGGGTGAGGGGGTTGATCGGTGTGCACCGATACTGCCCCGCTCCATTGGCGTCCGAAGATCACTTCCGTTTAACGTAACCTGCTCGTCATGATAGTGGTCGATCATCCCCCCGTACTCGATACAGCACTGGGACTACTGGCGCAATTCGGAGCGGGCAACGTGCGTGGCCGATTCATTAGTCTGTACTTCGGCTTACGCCGAATGAGGATTGAAGGGAAGATCGTCATGTTGGGTAACCCAGGTGGTACGTCGACAAGAGACATACAGAGGTTCCTCGACCGGCTTTACACCAAGACACACCGTGCCCAACCGTATGTCGTACTCACGTCACCGTTCGGTGGGAGCACCGCACCGGGTGCGCCATACAGCGCGCGCTCTGGCAGTACCGTGGCCGGGCGAACATCCCCGGTGAACACTTGGCGAAACAACTTCGGGATACAGAAAGGAATAGGGTGCCCGGCGACAGCGGAAACCATTTTTGATCTGTTAGCGGATCCGCAACACCGTCTCGGGTGTCCGCACATGCAATCGCTCAGCACGCCCGGACGGTATCGATGCGGCATTCGAAGAACGGAGTACCGGGGCGAGGAGCATGCGATCTGGCTACGGTTGTCGAAGGAAGGGTATCAAGTAGTAGACTTGGACCATGCTAGCGTCTTCCGAGATTACTTGACGCCGAATGGACGGTCGCTTCCCGTCTTCCCGCTGATAGCGATGCTCTATTGCCTAGCGGGGCCTGGCGTCTTTCCGATTCGGGAGAGGGTTGGTATTCCCGAGTTGGCAGTTGACTTCGGCTTTTCTCTGGACCAGGTCCGTCACCTCTTCGATTGCGATCCTGAGTCGACGCTCAACGCGGAGCTGCTGGGGGACGTACTTGGAAACCGGGTGGCTCAAGACGACCCGGCTCCGACTGGAGTAGAGTCCGCACCCGGCGAGTTACCGGAGGAGCCAGCAGACGCCGGGTTGAACTCCGGCGTTCAAGCCGAGATCACAATAGCCCGAGACCTACAAGCTCACGGCTGGCAAGTACTCTATCGGGCGAATCAGCCCGGGATCGGCTACGACCTGGAGGCAAGCAGGGAAGAAGAACAGCTCTATGTAGAGGTCAAATCTTCGTTCGGATTCGCCAACCTAGAGCTGCGCGAGTCAGAGTGGGCAGCCGCGCAAACTCATGGCGATCTTTACGTCCTCGCCGTAGTGGATTTTGTCGGGAGCACTTCGCCGCGCATCTGGTACGTCAGAGATCCAGCGGCAAAAGCCGTTCCCGACCAGCGCACGACTGTGACTTATCGCTTCGCCCGTGCACAGGTAGAGCAGTTCACAACGGAGGCGGACTTTCTATAGTGAACCCGAGAGGTTGAAGTAAACGCAGCTCGGGTCAATCGACAACTGGTGCCGAGTACCAGATCGGCGAAGACCACGCCCGCTCCTGTACCGTCGCCGGGATACCGTCCCGCGGCTCGAAGCCCGCCCGCACCGCCTGCCACGTCGTCCACCTGCGCGTCGAGGTCGACGCTCGCGAGGTCGAACCCCCCGAAGAAACGCACCCGGATCCGGTTGCCCGAAGTGCCGGAAGTTTCCTTGCGGCGGAAGGCGGCGAAGATGGCCTCACGCGTGTTCTCCTCGGCCCATGCCGCAGCGAGACCCGACGCGGTGAACTGCGTTCCCCGGATGCCGAGGTAGGTCCCCTGCTCCTCGTCGACGAGCGCCGCCCATTCCTGCTCTCGAGGCCCGAGATGTAGTCGAGGCGTTCCTGGGAGGCGGGAATGGCGCCGCGGTTCTCGGGCGAACCGGAAGTCGGCGCGGAGCCGAAGTAGTTCGACTCGTCGAAGGACGGCGCCCCGTTATGCGTGTCGGTGGCGGCGAGAAAGCCTAGCTTGAACGGGTTGCCGCGCCCTTCCTGCTCCAGGGCGATGGCGTTCGCAAGCGCTTCCAGCACGTAGCTGCCGTGCGGATTGCTCCACTGCGAGATCTTGCCCTTGCGCGTGTTTGGCCGTTCGACTGGTTGGTGTTGTGGGGGATGGCGAGACTGTCGACCCCCTGGGCGCGGAGACGGTCCATCCACGCCCAGAGCTGCTCCCGGTCGTTCGAGTCGATGAGCGAGAAAGGCCGCACCGGCGCCCGCGACGACTCGAAGATCACGTTGCGGTGATACGCGGAGGACTCCGGCGGGCCGTCGAGGCGGTCCACTCGTAGGCGATGAACGTGGTGAAGTTGCCCGGATCGTTGTGGCGCTCCGCCGCCAGGATCGTGTCGCGCCAGGCGTCGAGATGGGCGTCGTAGTCGAACGACCGGGAGGCAACCGCCGGGTTGTTGGTCCGCCACGCCTCGAAACGCGTGAGCGCGTCGGCGGGCTCTCTTCGGAAACGCCCCATGTTCTCGCGGAAGAGCACGGTGCGCTCTTGGGAGGCCCAGTGCCGATTGAACTCGCGCTGGTTGACGTTATGGAACGGCGCGGCGCCGGGTAGCTGCCCCGTCCTGCTCGTCGGGTCGGCCCACTGCGCGATCACGCCGAGGAACACCCCGTGGTCGGTCACGGCCATGAGTCGAGGGGCTCGCGCAGGCGCATCTCCACGCCGAAGGTGTTGGTGAGCGTCTCGCCCCTGGCGTAACGGTAGCTTTCGTGGAAGACACCTCGGTGCCGAGGAGATAGGCGTCCATCGAGTAACGCGTGTGGACGTGCAGGTCACCGAAGTAGACGTTGCGGTCGGCGCTATAGTCCGCGCCCCGGGGCGCGTCGGCGGTCTCGTTTCCGAAGTCCCGGACCTGCAGCGAGTCGTCCGTGCATCCCGCCAGGATCAGCAGGAGCCCCAGGGTCCCCGTCGGCCACCTTCGCATGACAGTCCCCTCCCGTCACAGTGACGATAGGAAGGTGTCGCGCACACCGCGCGGGGGCGGCGTCGGCGGTTCAGGGCGCCGCGTACCAGATGGGGGACGACCAGGCGCGCTCCTGGATCGTCACCGCCAGTCCCGTGCTGGGCCGGACGCCGTTGCGCACGGCGTCCCAGGTGCTCCAGCGGCACGTGGGGTTCTCGAGTACACGCGCGTAGTAGAAGGCATCGCCGTCGGCCGGATCGAAGTCCGGGTCGCTCCAGAAAACCTTGAGTTCGGCGGCGCCCAGGTCTCCCGGAATCGAGCAGTCCGAGAGATCGACGCGCGCGCCGTTGTCCGGGCAGCGGTGCGTGTGCGGATCGACGGCGAGTCCGTCGGAACAGGCCACGTCGTAAACCCGTTCGTTGGTCTGCTTGCGGAACCCCGCGTCATACCAGCCCTTTACGACCTGGACGCGTTGCAGCGGCGCCCCGTGCGCGTCGCGCTGTGCCCAGACGAGGAAGCGCGGGGGCGTGGCGTCCGATGCGACCAGATCGCCTCCCATGGGCACGCCATCCGCGTAGGCGCGCTCGAGGAGGTCACGGGCCTCGAGGTCGAGCCCCGAGTAGCCGAAGCCGCCGAAGAACCGGAGCCGGATGCGGTTGCCGGAGGTGCCGTACGTCTCCTTGCGGCGGAAGGCGGCGAAGATCGACTCCCGCGTGTTCTCCTCGGCCCAGACCGCCGCGAGTCCGGATGCCGCCCGCTGTGCGTCCCGGATGCCGAAGCACGTGCCCTGTTCCTCGTCGGACGTTCTGACCCACGGCTGGACCTCCGGGGGCAGCGTCGCGAGGTGGTCAAGGCGTTCGGGCGAGACGCGTATCGAAGACCGGTTCTCCGCCGTCCCGAAGAACGGCGATGACGCAAAGAAGGCCGACTCGTCGAACGACGGCGCCCCGTTGTGGGTATCGCTCGAGCCGATGAAGCCGAACTTGAAGGGATTGCCCCGCCCCTCCTGGGCCAACGCGATGCCATTCTTGAGCGCGTCCCGCACATAGCTGCCCCGGGGCTCGCTCCACTGGGTCGTCTTGCCCTTGCGCGTGTTCAGGATCTCGAAGCCCGCCCACTCGTCATCCGGCGACAGGCGCGGATGCGTCTCCGACGTGCCCTTGACCTGGGTGATCTCGACGAGCGGCTCGTTGCGCATCCGGAACGCCGCGAAGTGCGGCCCAATCGCCCGGCCGTCCGAGTAGCGCAGCCGGAAGGCCTGGCCGTTCGACCCGTTGGAGTTGTGCGGGATGGCGAGGCTGTCGACGCCCTGGGCGCGCAGCCGCTCCATCCAGGTCCAGAGGTCCTCCGGCTCGTGCGAGTCGATAGACGAGAAGGGACGCGCCGGCGCGCGCGACGAGGCGAAGACGACGTTGCGATGGTACGCCGCGGACTCCGGCCGGGGCGTGGAAGCCGTCCACTCATAGGCGATGAACGTCGTGAAGTTGCCCGGGTCGTTGTGGCGTTCCGCAGCCCCGATGATGTCTTCCCATGCCGAGCGGTGCGCGCTGTCGTCGAACGCCGCAAGCGCCCGCGCCGGGTGATTCGTGCGCCACGCCTGGAACCGCTCCCAGGGACCGGCCGGAATGGAGCGGACGCGTCCGGAAGCCCCGCGGAATGCCCAGTTGCGAGTCTGAAGAGACCAGTAGTCGAGGTTCTCGGGCCGGTTGATGTTGTGGAAGGCCTCGACTCCCGGCAACCGGCCGGTCCTGCTCTCCGGGTTCGCCCACTCGGCCACGACGCCCAGGAAGACGCCATGATCGGTAACTCCGAGGAAGTCCAGCGGCTCCCGCAGCCGCATCTCGTGACCGAAGGGATTCATCACGGTCTCGCCCTTGGCATGGCGATAGCTCTCGTCGGGCGACACGGTCGTACCGAAACTGAAAGCGTCCATGGAGTGACGCGTGTGCACGTGCAGGTCGCCGAAGTAGACGTTGCGCTGGGCGTTGTAGCCGTCCGTCCGGCCTGCCTCGGCCGACGGCGCGAAGCCGTACTCCTCGACACGCAGCGCGTCGTCGGTGCATCCCACGAGCGCCAGCAACAGGCCTCCTGCCAGACTCGATCGCACTTGCATCGCAGATTCCCCCGTCTACCCCATCGGCAAAGCTAACATGGGCCCGAAGCGGCCCCACGACCATGAGATTCCTCGTCTTTCTCTTCCCCCTCATCCTCGCTCCCGCCGCAACCGGCGCGGAGCCTCCACCCGCTGCCCGGGCCTTCGAGGGCATCTGGCTGGTCGTGCCCAGTCCACCCCGGATGCCCCGGCGCGGGACCACGCGCGACGCGGAAGGCCGACCGTTGGGCTTCACCGCCGACGACAAGGGGCTCACGCCCTCCGACTACATGGTCCGCCGGATCATGACGGACGCCGGCCGCGCGGCCTTCGACGCGTTCGACCCGTCCGAGCATCCCGCCAACAACTGCAGCTCACCCGGACTGCCGTCGATCGCGATGACGCCGTATCTCCAGGAGTGGCGCGCCGGACCCGACCGGGTCGAGATCACGCACGAGTACTTCAGCACCAGGCGCACAGTGCACCTCGGCGACGCCGTACGGGAAGACGCACATCCCTCGGCAGTGGGGGTCGCGACCGGGCGTTTCGAAGGGGACACCCTCGTCATCCGGACCGTGGGCGCCACCCCTGCGTTCGGCGGCATCAGCCGCAACGCCCCTTCCAGCGACGCGCGGGTGGTGACGGAACGCTACCGGGTCCTCGTGGACGGCGACGCGATGGAAGGCCGCATCACGATCGAGGACGCAAAAGGCTACAGCAACCGCCTGATTCCCGTTGTCGTCGGCGACCGGGATCGTCTTCCGAATGGCGGGATACCTTGGATCGTTCGGCGAATGCCCTGGATCGAACTGCGCGAAGGCCAGGGTGGACTGCCGGAGGTCAAGCCGATTGCGGACGCAATTCGCAGCGCCGCCTGACCTCGACCAACAGACCGTTGACGTTGCCCCGAGAGGCATTCATCTCTCACGCCGCCCTTGACCGACCGTTCGTCGAACGCTTGGTGGAGGTGCTGCGTAGCCATGGCGTTCCCTTCTGGTACAGCGATGCGAACATCCAAGGTGGCCAGCAGTGGCACGATGAGATCGGTGCCGCGCTCGGGCGGTGCGATTGGGTAATCGTGCTCCTTGAGTCGTCGCCTCACGACGAATCGCCCGTAGGCTTGTCCATGAGGGCTAACTCGGCCGAGATGCTCGCGCTGATCTCGTTCACTGCGCCCACCGGATCGACGTATTCGTGGTGACGTTTGTCATTCGGATCGAGCGCGGACAAAGGAGCAAACACTTCCGATTGGCATCGTTCTCGGGCTACGGCGACGATCTTTTGGCAGTCCTTAGGCAGTGGCTCGATATCGCTTCCTTGCGGGTCCGATAGGTCTGGTTGGTGGCGGAGGTGCCGACGACTCCTCATTGACGGCAAAGTCGTCGAACGCCGCGTCGAGAGTCTCGGGCCACCGCTTGAGTCCTCGGCTCGTCTGCCGGTACTTGTCGAGCTGTGCCTTGCCAGCCGTGTTGATGACGTCCATGAAGGTCAGATAGGCGCTGGCCCAAAGCTCGAACCTGTTACGGATTTCGGCGGCCAATGCCGGGGCCGCCGCACTCTCGCTCGCAATGCCCGAGAAGCGCGCTGTAGCGTCCCCCACTGTCTCCTTGATGCGCTTCTTGATTTCCTCGACCGAGGCGACATAACGATCCTGCGCCTTCTCCCTCTTGCGAGACAGCTTGCCGAAACCCGGATAGGGGTCGTCGGCGCGACAGCTCTTGAAGGCGACCAGACCGGCCATGAAGACTCCCCCGAAAATCAGGGCGACAGTCTGCATGCTTTTCGGCACCCACTCGTCCGACGAGAACGCAGCATCGAGCGCCGTCCGGAAAAGCACAGCCCACCTCTCGTAATAGTCTGTGTAGCTCGAAATCTCCTGCTGCAGCGTCACCAGCGCGTCCCGATAGTGACAAAAACGAAATTCGCCAGCGGGACTAGCAGGAGTGCCAATGCAATGCATATCCAACCCTGGATGCGCTTCCCTCGAAACTCCGCGTGGTAGTTCTTGCGCCGCCACCCGTACGCGATCACGAAGCCCGCGACGATGTTGACGCCGGGTGAACACAAACATCTCGGGAATCACACCCAACAATCCGTCCGGATGGGCCGTGCCCAGCGTCCAGGCGTTCAGCAGCACGGCTCGTCGGCCCAGGCCCACGCTCACGGCCATAGCCGTACCCTCTGCCTTCCGCTGCTTGAGGGACTTGCGCTGTTCTGAGAGCCACGGATGGTAGGGGATGGGGGGGTTCGGTTTTTTTCTTTACCCCGAGAATGCGGCGTTTTGAGTGGTTTCGTGGCGGCGCGGGTGGGCTGCGGGGGATTTTCACCCCACGCGGGGGCGGGGCGCCGGGGTGCGTGGCGGCGCGCGTCCGGCGGCGGGTTGCGTAGACCTGGGAAAAGGGGTCGCCATGGGGCAGGATGGCTGCGCCAAACAAGACCACCGCCGCTCCCCGGAGGGAGAACGACCATGGCGACGCAACAGAGTGTGCTGTTTTCCTGGGACGATGTCGAACGGTTGCCGGAGTTGCGGCGGCTGGAGTTCGTGCTGGAGCAGCTGCCGGACGCGGATCTGGTGGCGGCGCTGGAGTCGCGCCGCGGTCGCGGCCGGGGCGAGTACCCGGTGCGGGCGATGTGGCGCGCGCTGGTGGCGGGGGTGGTGTTCGGCCACGCGTCGTCGGCGTCGCTGTTGCGCGAGTTGGGTCGCAACCCGGCGTTGCTGTCGGTGTGCGGCCTTGACGCGCTGGGCCGGCAGTCGGCGCCGCGGCGGACGCTGGCGCGGGGTGCGGACGGCACGACGACGGTGGTGGAGGAGGCGCGGTCGCGGCGGGACGGTGTGCCGACGGCGTGGGCGTTCTCGCGGTTCCTGGCGAACGTGGTCGGGCTGGAGGAGGAGAGCGGCGCGGTGTCGGGGATGGTGGACGCGCTGCGCGGGCGGCTGCTGGCGGAGTTGCCGGGCTACGGGACGCACCTGGGCTACGACGGCAAGGCGGTGCCGAGCCACTCGACCGGCCGGCGCGACGCGACGACCGGCGCGACGACGGACACGGACGCGGACTGGGGCAGCCACGAGACGCGCGGGACGGACCGCAACGGCAAGGCGTGGCGGAAGGTGAAGACGTGGTTCGGCTACGGCCTGCACCTGATCGCGGACACCGAGCACGAACTGCCGGTGTGGTTCGAGGTGACGCGGGCGTCGCGTTCGGAGGTGAAGGTGCTGGACGCGGGGATCGACGAACTGTTCGGGGCGGCGCCGGAACTGGCGGCGCGCTGCGCGGACTTCTGCGCGGACCGGGGCCTGGACGCGGGACCGCTGAAGCGGAAGTTGTGGGACGCGCACGGGGTGCGCCCGCTGATCGACGTGCGGGAGCTGTGGCGGGAGGAGAAGGCGATGCCGGACCACGATCCGTCGCAGCCGATCCTGCGTTCGCTGTCGGCGGACGGCGGCGGCAACGTGCTGCACGGCGGGAAGGGCGAGGTGTTGTGCCGCTGTCCGGCGACGGGCGCGGTGCGGCCACTGGCGTTCCAGGGCTTCGAGGCGGACCGCGGCACGCTGAAGTACCGCTGCCCGGCGGCGGCGTACGGGCTCGACTGCGCCGGTCGGGAGCGGTGCCTGCGCGACGCCGGGTCGACGGCCGGGGACTATGGGCGGGTGGTGCGCATCGACCTGGCGTCCGCCGACCGGCGCACGTTCACGCCGACGCCGTGGGGCAGCCCGTCGTGGCGGCGCGGCCACCACCGCCGCGGCGCGCTGGAGCGGATCAACGCGCGGCTCGACAACAGCTTCGGGTTCGAGCGCCACTTCGTGCGCGGGCGGGCGAAGATGCGGGCGCGGCTGGGACTGGCGCTGGCGGTGATGATGGCGCTGGCGCTCGGCTCGGTGGCGGCGGGCCGGCCCGAGCGCATGCGCTCGCTGGTGGACCCCGGACTGCCGCTGGCGGCGTAGCGCCGCCGACACGCCGTTCGCGACCGCATCGGCGCCGGCCGGGGATCGCCCGCCCGCCCGCGGCGCCCAAATGCGAACCGTTCTCACTTGCGCGCCCCCGAACCGACTCTCGACGGCGCCTCCCGGAACCGCCGCACCCGTTCCGCCACCGCCGTCGCCGGTTCCAGTCGCGGGCAAGGATCACGCGCCCGAGAAAAAACGCCACAGCGCAACTCCCTCTGCTTGGCTTCGGCTTGTCCGTTTCCTGCGAGTCCGCTAGCATCACCCGCCTCCCGCCCGACCCATCCTTGGAGGTGTCTGCCCCATGAGCGAAGCCGCAGTGGACCTGACGCAGGAGCGCGAACCGACGTCGCGCGAGATCGTCTTCGGCGAGATCCGCCGGCTCGGACTCGAGAAGAACGTCGTCGAGATCGAGGAGCAGGGCTTCTCCGTCGTCGAGAACGCCGTGCCGATGGACATGGTCGAGCGCATGCGCGAGGTGATACTGGCCCAGGTCGCGGACAAGACCGGGAAGGAGCCGGACCTCGACCACTGGGACGACGGCACGCTCCGGGAAGGCTGCTACCTCCTCTACGAGGACCCGATCTTCGAGAAGCTGGTGCAAAACGAGTACGTGATCGCCCTGATGCGCTACCTGCTCGGCCGCAGCATGGTGCTCTCCACCGTCTACTCCCACGTCCGCGCCAAGGGCGATCCGCCGCTGCCGCTGCACACGGACCAGTGGACGCTGCAGCTCTCGAACCCCGTGTCGGTGGCCGTCGCGAACTATGCACTCGTCGACTACGAGCGCGATCTCGGCGCCTTCGCGGTCGTGCCCGGCAGCAACCAGTTGCTGCGCCGGCCGGTCTCCGAGGAGGAGAGCAACGTCTACACGAACCCGGACTGTGTACCGCTCGAGATGAAGGCCGGTTCCGTGGTCGTGACCGCGGGCTGCACGTGGCACGGCGCGTACGAGCGCAAGGTGCCCGGACTGCGGGTCAACGCCGCGGTCGTCTACTGCCGCTCCTACATCCGCACGCAGGAGTTCATCCGCGAGGGCGTGACCCAGGACATGCTCGACCGCAATCCGCCGGAGTTCGCCGACCTGCTGGGCGTCAACAACTTCCTCGGCTTCGGCCGCGAGGGGCCGGATTTCTCCAAGATCAAGTCCTTCGGCCTCGGCCGTTTCGACTGACACCAGGAGGGACCTTCCCCATGAGTGAGGCCGTCGCGCCGCAGGAAGCGCCCGAACCGACGTCTCGCGAGGTCGTCTTCGGCGAGATACGCCGCCTGGGTCTCGAGGAGCACGTCTTCGAACTCGAGGAGCAGGGATACACCGTCGTGCCCGACGCTGTCCCGATGGACATGGTCGAGTACATGCGCGACGTCATCGTCGCGCAGGTGAGCGAGAAGACCGGCAAGCAGCTCGATCTCCACACCTGGGACGGCGGGCCGGTGCGCGAAGGGTGCTACCTGCTCTACGAGGATCCGATCTTCGAGAAGCTCGCGCAGAACGCGTACACCGTCGCCCTGATGCGTTACCTCCTCGGGCGCAGCATGGTGCTCTCGACGATCTACTCCCATGTGCGCACGAAAGGGGGTCCGGTGCCGCAGTTGCACACCGACCAGTGGACGCTGCAGCTCTCGAACCCGGTGTCGGTCGCCGTGGCCAACTACGCGCTCGTCGACTACGAGCGCGACCTCGGTGCATTCGCGGTCGTCCCGGGGAGCAACCAGCTCATGCGCCGGCCGGTCTCCGAGGAAGAGAGCAACGTCAACACCAACCCGGACTGCATACCGCTCGAGATGAAGGCGGGCTCCGTGGTCGTCACTTCGGGCAACACGTGGCATGCGGCCTACGAGCGCAAGGTGCCGGGACTCCGGGTCAACGCCGCGGTGGCCTACTGCCGCTCCTACATCCGCACGCAGGAACTCATCCGGGAAGGCGTGACCCAGGAGATGCTCGACCGCAACCCGCCGGAGTTCGCGGACCTGCTGGGCGTCAACAACTTCCTCGGTTTCGGGCGGGAGGGGCCGGACTTCGGCAAGCGGAGGCCGTTGCTGGGGCGTTTCGACTGACCGCCTGATAGCAGGTCGACTTGGGTTTCGTCACGAAGCCTCCGCGTCCCGCGTGCCCATCCATAGCACGTCTTGCCGCCCCTGCACATCAACCGAAGTTACCCCGAGTTGTCGGTTTTTCGATAGCTTCGCCTGGGCCGACCGATCACAGATCAGATGACGTCGTAGCCAAGGGCACGTGGAAAACAGGCGTCGCGCTCACGGTCGGCTGGCACCGTCGTAGAACGCATAGGCCGTGTTTCCGGCATGCATCGCCGAGCCGTATCGGAGGCCGGCGATGTCGGAGAACGCATCGTACATGGCCCTCGACCATGCGCGTGCAGTTTCTCGGTCTCCAGAGCCAATCGCCGCAGAGCCTTCCGCGCGGGTCGGCCACAGCCCGGAGAGATCGAGGAGGCGGAGATTGCGCTCGAAAGTGAACGCGACGAGCCACGGATCGCCGACGTGGGTGCCAATCAGACGTTGGTCTTGAAACACCTCCGCGACACACCTCGCCCAATCTTCCGCGGCGTAGAGAATGGATCGCGTCGAACCCCCGTTGGAGCCCTCGAGGCGCGGAACAAACCGGTCGAGGCGCTCCGGCGGCGCTTGGAGGCCCTCCGGCAAGGCTCAGCCCGGGGTTCCGACCGCCAACGTGCCCGCGAGCCTCGAAACGTGCGCCGTCGTCGAACTGGAACAAGGGAATGCGTCCAACGGTACCGTTCCCGAGCAGAAGGCCGTGGAGACGGCGCTGGCGCACCCATTCCTCGATTCTGTCGCAATCGCGGTCGAGCAAACGAGCCGCCTGTGGGGGCGTAAGGGCGGTGGCGCAAAGGGCGCCCGGCTTGAACGCGGTTTTCGCAGGACGATCGATAGCGGCGCCAGTCGATCCAGCCGCCGAGCCTTGGCGCCGGACAAACGAGCGTTCTGCCACCGTGAGTTGGATGTCAGGAACAGCAACGTCGCGCTTGGAAGCGGCCTCCGTAAGCGCTTGGTCTATCGCGTTGCCAAGGATGGCGAGCGGGCCCTCGGGCGTTGCCAAGGCGATGTCGCTGCGGTCCTTCCAAGCGAATCCAATAAACCGCTCGGCAAAAGGTCTGTTGCCACCAACCATCTCGATGGCGGATTGAATCTCGCGGCTGACGTCATCCGCGTCGAACTCGAGGCCGTGCTTGCCGAGCACTGCCATGATCGGCCGATTTGAGCCATTCACGGTACCCGACGTGAACAGAGCCGACTTGGCCGGACATCGTCTCCTGACGGGCACGAAGCCACGGGCTTCCATCACGGGGCGGACGAGACGGTCGATGCGTTGTTTGACTGCGTTCGCCTCCACCACGTGTCCGAAACGGCGAATGAGCGCGTCGTCGATCGCTTCCACGGCCGGACGACCACGCTCGGACGCCGAGATCATCGCGTCAAAAGCGGGTCAACTCCAATACGCGCCCTGCTCCAGTAGCGTTGTGTCTTTGCCGCGGCTCCGCCCGAGGTCTCGAAGTGAAGCACGCTACTCCGGTTCGGGCTCGACATCGTCGATCGTCCAGCTGTCGTCGCGGTTGCGGTCGGCGACGAGCGTGATCCTCTCTCCGTTGAGCGTCGTGTTCCGGTAGCTCATGGCGTTACCGTCGCAAAGGACGATCCCGCCGGACCTCACACAACCACGACCTTCCTCCGAGACGTCGAAGGCGACGTTCGTGCCGTGGATCTCGCACTCGCCGCCGGGTTGGATCGTGTCGTCGTCGCGGCAGTAGGAGTCCCCGCCGCCTCCCCCGGACTCGCGGCGCACCGCCACCTCGTAACTTCCCGTGGTCGAAGAACTGAACCCCCGCACCTCGACATAGTAGGTTCCAGGCTCCAGGTCGCCTTCGATCCGGAAGTTCGCGCCGTTCCCGCCGTCGTCGTCCTCCTCACGCAGCACGCCGTCGCCGTCGAACACCGTTCCGTAGGTGTCGGTGCCGCCGGTGGTCTCCACGCTGTACGTTCCCGCCTGGTTCACTTCGGCGCGGAAGTAGTCCCGGTCGCCGCCCTCTTCGAGTTCGCCGGCGGTCGTCGAGGGAATCGATACCAGGGTCGCGTCGGCGAACGTGTCGCCGTGGTCGTCCGTGCCGCCGCCACCGCCCCCGCTGCCTTCGGAGACGTCGACCTCCACGCCGTCGGAACAGTTGTTGGTCGTATCGGACTCGCCGTCGACCGCGTCCACGCAGGCCCCGTAGTAGTACGTTCCGGCGCTCGACGGCGCGGTCAGCCGGATCGACTCGCCGCTGTCCGCGCCCGGCCGGAGGATGCCCACGACATCCGTACCGACTTGCCTATCGTCCGACGATACCCTGCTGTCGGCGGAACGGTAGTACCGCAGCGTTGCGGCGCCGCTCGACCGGCCGTCGCCGCGGTTGCGGACCGTGACGCTCAGCGTGAACGACGCGCCCGCCTCGGGCGTGTCGTTGTCCACCGCGGGCGTCTCGACCACCAGGTCGGGCGTCGCCACGCGAACCTCCACCGCCTTCGAGCAGTTGTTCGCGGTGTCCGACTCCTCGTCGACCGCGTCCACGCAGACGCCGTAGTAATGCGTGCCTCCGCTCGAAGGCGCGGTCATCGAAGAGACGATGCCCGCCTCGCCGCCCGGATCCAGCCGGCGCACATGTCGCGTGGCTTCTTCGTCGTCCTCGTCGGGGTCGATCACGGCGTCCGACGACCGGTAGAAGCGCAGGGTCGACGAGTCCGACCCGGCGTTGCCGCGGTTCCGCACGGTCGCGTCGACGCGGAACAGCCGGCCATGGAGGGGAGCGGGGTCGTTCACGGAAACCGAGACCACCGACAGATCGGGTCCGTCGGGCAGCGCCAGCCGCGCCGCGTCCCGCGGCGTGGCGACCCGTTCGAACGTCAGGATCCCGTGCGCCGCGGTGCTCGCGTAGACGTGCCGGCCGTCCGGGCTGACCGCGATGCCCAGCAGCCTGCCGAAGTTCGGCAGGGCGTTGTTGAAGCGGTCGGGCAGCCCCTCCTCAATCCGCTCCGTTTCCGCCAAGGCCGCCCCGGCGGACCGCCACTCGGCAACGTAGCCCCAGCCCTCGCAGAACACGTCGAGCGCGGAATGCCCCCGCGCGGCGGCAAGGAAACACGAATTCCGAACGTCGTAGCCCCACCGCTTCGGGAACGTCCTCGGCAGCGTGGCCAGGCGCTCCGGGTCCAGCGGATCCTCGAGCGAGAACGCGTGGACCGCCTCGCCATCGTCGACGAACAGCAGCGTCCCGTCTCCGCCGACAGCGACAAGCGGGTCGTGCTGCCACCGCGGTGACGCGAGTCGCTCGCCGGTGCTGGTCCGCGACAGCTTCCCGGTCTCGGCGTCCGTCCGGAGGACGATCAGGGCGGACCCCGACGACCCGTACAGGAATCCGTCCAAGGACAACGCAGAGCCTTCCAGGTAGTTACCCTCGTAGTTGTCGGCAAACCGCACCCCGCCGCCTTCATCGACAGCGAATACGTCGATGCTCGCGCCTCCGACCCGATACAGGAAAGTGTCCTCGGGGTGTATGAGCAGGTGTCCGCAACGGGCCGGGTCGTCGGCCACTGCGACGTCCACCGGAGCCGAAACGGCGGGTCCGTCGCCCTCGATTTCGAACGACGTCCAGGCACCGCAGTCGTGGGCGAGCAGCCGCGAACGGTCGGCGTCCCAAGCCAGCGATGCGTGTTCGAGATCATCGTCGACAAGCTGCGCGAACGTCAGTCCGCCGCTCTCGGCGTCGCGCTCGAACACCGAGAGCCCCAGTCCCGACGCAAGGTACAGCGCCTCGCCACCGAAGGCGAGATCGCCGGCCATCCGGATCTCGACCGGACTGCCGCCGCCGTCGCGGTGTCCGTCCGCGAGCCGTCCCGCGTACCGCAGCCAGAGCGGCGGCTCCGCGGTGTCCCAGCCCAGCGTGAAATCGCCGCCGGTTCCGCCACCCGCCGTACCCAGCGATACCGCGTGCCGCGAGCCGGCGGCCGCGTAGAACAGCACTTCGGCTCCCGTGCCCTCCGACCGCTGCCATCGGCTGGACGCGGACACCTCGTTGCCGGCCTCGTCGTGGACGGTCACCGCCCACGGCCCGCCTTCCCCGTCGGCGGAGAACCGGTACCAGCCGTCCGCCGGGGCTTCGAACGTCCACCACACCGCGGAGCGGCCGACCACGTCGACGCGAACGCCCGCATCGGTCGTCGCGTGGCGGTTGGAGCCGGAGACCGAACCGTATCCGGTATCGAGGTGTACCGCCCCCGCCATCCCGTCGTTCGGCGGGGTGACGCCCCACGCGAGCGTTGCCGACGCTCTCGGCACGTCGTACGCGTCGGGGCCGTCGGCGGGGAAACCCGCCGCGAAGTACAGCGTTTCCCCCGCCACGGCGTCCGCGGCGAACTCGTGGGGCGCGCCCGGTCCGGCTCCGCCAAGCATTCGAAGTTCCCCGAGCGACTCTCCCGCGAAAGCGCGGATCTGGAGGCTGGGCAAAGTGTCGAAGGACGCACCGGCATCCCCGATCCGCCAGGTGTAGCGGCCGTCCAGGGGAGGCTCCCACTTCCACCAGCGCGTCCGCACGCCGGTTTCGACAGGTTCGTCCGGCTCCACCGAGGAGAGCGTGTCCACTCCCACCTCGACGCTGCCGTTCGTGCCGCCCGCCAGTTCCGTGGCCGCCGCGAACCGGTCGTTCGAAGAGTCCGCGGAGTCCGCCCGCCACCATTGCAGAAAGTAGGGTCCGGCATCGAGTCCGATCCCGTCCTTCACCGCGACGGCGATCCGATACTCCGAACCCGCGCGAACCGGCACGCGCACGTCCCCGGTGAACCCGGACGGCGACACGAGCCGAAGCGACCCGAGTCCGTCGCCCTCGAAGACAAGCACTCTCGCATTGCTATTGAACAGCCAGTCCCCGTCCTCCGGCGCCGTCCATCGGTACCAGGTGGTGCCCCCGAGCCTGCCCCACGACTCCCCCTCTTCCAGCGTCGCGCCGGCGTTTGTGGAATCGATCTGCCCTACGTCGCCGTCGAGCGTTTCCGCCCGCGCGAAGTCGTCGTTGGCGGGTCGGCCTGTCGACCAGTGCAGAGTCAGCGGCTCGGCACGCGCGAACGTCGCAATGCGAACGCGGAACGCGTCGCCTTCCGCGGCCTGGAACGAAACCGAGCGACCGTCGCCAACCGGTTTCAGCGACACCGGGACTTCACCGTCGAAGACTGCGAGCACCGCGTCGGGTTTGTGGCGGTTCCAGCCTTTGCCCTGTTCCGCGCCCACGACGCCGAAGTGATACCGACCCGACGCAGGCGCTTTCCACTTGTACCATGCGGACGAACTCGGTCGCTGGACGAACGGGCCATCGAGGAGCCGGTGACTTCCCGGTTCGCCCGGCTCGGGCGTTCCCGCCAGGAGATCCAGTTCCGCGCTGCCCTCGCTTCCCGACAGTTCCTGCGCGTCCTCGAAGTCGTCGTTCGCGAATGTCGATCCGGGCGCTTCTCCTCCGCCGATCTCGATCCAGGCCAGCGCCGCCTTCGCGTTCCACGCGTCCGCGGACAGGCGCAGCACGGCCGGTTGCCCGCCGGTGCGCAAGCGCAGCAGGATGTCCCGAGCCCCGTCGACTTCGCCGAGCGAGAACCCCTGGCCGAACGATGCCGCGTCGTCCGAACCGGGAATCTCCAGATCGTTCCGCCACCCGTCGTCGCGCAGTTCGGCGACGGAGTCGACGGCGACGCCGTCGCACGCGCCGGAACCATCGGGACCGCGGCAGTCGATCCGCAACTGGGTGCCGGCCGCGACGTAGCCGTCGACCGAAACCTCGAGGCGCACGTCCCGGACGGACTCCGCGCCGAGCGTCGACGGAGTGGCCTCGATCCGCAGTTGCGGCGTCGAGGGTCCGCGGATCACGGTCCACGCGAGCGCCGCACGGGGCGGTGCCGTGTAGACCGCCCTGGCCGCCACCTTGGCCCGGTAGGTCCCGGGTTCAGGGTCGCGGACGACGATCCACTCCACGTTGTCGATGCGCGAGGCCGACGCGTGCTCGCCGCATTCGGCGCGACCGCAGTCCCCGTCTCGATCCAGCCACAGGTCGAGGTCGTTGAGCACGGAGTCCGCGATAGCCTCGGCCGGCGGCTCGTCCCACGTCATGACCAGGTCGAGCCGGCTCGCGCCCTCGGGAACCTCGATGTCGACGTAGGCGTATTCTCCGTCCTCGGGCTCGAAGGTCGCGCTCCCGCTCCGCCAGCCGTCCGCCCGGTCGCGCTCCAGGATCGCGGTTCGGGCCGAGACCTTGCCCAGCCCGTAGACCGCCTGGAGCGTTCCCGGCCCGCCGCTGTTGTCTGTCGGAAACGCGCCCGCATCGCCAAACCAGGCATCGGGACGGATCGCGCTCGCCATCAGCCGGGCGCGCGCCAGGGCGGGCCGGCCCCTGTGCTCGGGCGCGGCGTCCATCAGCAGCGCGGCCACTCCGGACACGGAGGGCGCGGCCATGGACGTGCCGCTCAAGCGTTCGTACCCGCCCGGACTGCCGCCGCCGCGCGCCGAATGCACGTGCACCCCGGTACCCGAAACCAGGGGCGCCAGACGTCCGTCGGCGGTGGGACCGACGCTGGTGAACGTCGCATGCCCCCCGGTGTCGTGCACCGCCGCCACCGCCAGCGAGTTCTTCGCCGCAGCGTAATTCGAGAAGCTGTACTCCCCGGCGTTCGACTGGGCGACCACATAGAGCTGACCGTGGCCCCATACCGTCGCGTCCAGCTTGCGTTCCCCGGCGGATCGCCCTTCCCAATACCTCGAATCCGAACTCAGACTCATGTTGACCAGTGCCGGTTTCGCCGAGGCGCCGCCGCAATCCGACTCCCGGGAGAGGTAGTCCATGCCCCGTCTGACGCCGTCGCCACGCCCACCGCCGATCGGGTGCAGCACCTTCGCGAACCGGATGTGCCCAACCGACGGCGCCATGCCGGCGAACCGCGAATCGTCCGCTCCGTTGCCCAGAATCGTCCCCGTGACGTGCGTGCCGTGGCCACGGATGTCGAGCCATAGGTCCTCGTCCTGAGCCCGCGCGTCCGCGTCGTCCGCGGCGGGCGCGAAGTTGGCGCCGCAGATGCTCTCCCGGCCCTCGCGGATGTCCGGGTGGTTGAGGTTGAGACCCGTGTCCATGACGCCGACCGGCACGGACGCGCCGCCGGTGCCGGAGAACATCCCGGGCGTCCCGTCCCATGCCCGTATCGCGTCGGCGCCCATCGCCGGCACGGCCGTGTCGTTCAACGCGGTCACCTCGCGGATCGGCTCGACCGCCGCCACGAAGTCCGATTCGGCGAGAAGCCGGGCTACTTCACGGGTGGCGGTTGCCGTGTACGCCCGAATGTCGGCGTCGTAGGCGCCGACGGTCGCGCCAAGCGCCTCCAGGCTCCGGCCCCACCCCCCGTCGCCGTCTTCCTCCATCAGGGTGACGAACACGGGCAGGGGCCCGCCATCCGCCTCCGCGCCGCCTTCGACGTCGAAGCCGCGCAGCTTGACCGCCGCGGGGACGGCGCCGAGCCCGGCCACGTCGGGCAGCGCGGCGATGTCCCGAAGCGCCCCGGCGTCTCCGGGCAGCCGCGCGCGGATCAGGCGGCCGGACGATCCGACGACTCTCGCGCCCGCGTCGGCAAGCGACCGTTCCAGGGATGTCCGGCCCGCGGGAGACGCCAGTTCGACGTAGCCGAACGCCCACGGCCGGCCGGCAGCCGCCGCCAGGGCCTCGAGTCGCCGCGGCCCGTCCCCGGCACGGAGCCAGTCCGGTCCGGCCGTCCGCTCGTCGTCGGTGCGTGCCATGGCGCCGCCTGCGACCATCCGCCCGCGATGTCGGACGACCGAGTACCCCTGCGGCAACGCTGCCGTGGCGTCGGCAGACTGCGACGCGCCAGGGTTACGGTGCGCCATGTCGGGGGTCGGCGCCGCGGCCGCCCCGTCCGTCGCGTCGGCCGCGGGGATGGGAAGCCGTTCGGTCCTCGTTTGGCCCGCCGGCGCCTCGGGACCGGTCGGGCCGCCGTCATCCAACAGCCACACGAGTGTCGCCAACACGGTGAACGCGACAGCCGCGATCCCCGCGGCGGGTCGTCGCGAGCGCGTTTTCAGCGATACCGATCCTCTTTGATTCCTCCGGGGAATCGGGGGATCATGCATCAAGTGCGTATCCTCGGTACGGCTCGGCGGGAGATCCGGTGACCGCGGCGGCCATCGGCGCGACCGCAAGCTCGTTTCGCGTCACCGTGCCCCAGCCCGCCCGGCCGCCAAACCGTTTGGCGCTAGTCCGACGGTTCGGGTTCGACATCTTCGATGGTCCAGCTGCCGTCTGAGTTGCCGTCGGCCACCATCCTCCAGCTCCCGGAAACGACGCTGTACCTCCCGCCGCGGCCGGCGCAGATCCCACCTACAGTCCGCTGTGCGATGTCGCGTACTGTGGTGACCAGAGGCCCAATATAGCCCAAATCGCCATGTGCATTGGCGAGCGAAACGTGCAGTCGGTCGTTGCCGCCGTCTCGACGCCGTTGAACTCCAGTGCCCGTCAGGTACGGCTGTTGGCCTTGCCCCCCGTTCACGGGTCGTCGTGGCAGTTCCGCACCAGCCGCAGAACCTCCCGTTCGCGGTCGGTGAGCGACAGCCCGGAGCGGTTTCCGGCGCGGCGCATCGCGGCCAGCAGCAGCCCTGCGCTTTCGCTCTCGGGCAAACCCGGATCCGCGCGGCGAAGAACGTCCCGCACCGGTTCTTCGCAGGCCCCCTGCTCCAGCACCATGGGCAGCGCGAAGGGGCGACTCCGCGAACAGGCGAACGTGGCGCCTCACATGCCCCAGGGCCGCCTCCCCGTCCCCCGCCCGGTGTTCCAGCCCGACCGCCAGCGCCAGCGCCCGCGGCTGCGCCCGGCGGAAGCCGCGGCCCTCGGCGAGGGCGTGGTACCCGCTCGGGAGGTGCCGCGCCTAGATTCGCAAACTTTGGGTTCGGACCGACGCCGAGATCACACTAGGCATACATCAAACCGAGGTTATCCCAAGTTATCCGGTTCGGATAACTTCTGATTGCCTCAGGGGCGCCTCATGCTTCCCGCCGCAAGCGGAGCCACGCCGGGCGGCGCTTCGGCAGCCCTCCCCGAAGCGGTGCTATCGTGGCGGCCCAGGATCCACATCCCATGACTCAAGCCGGAGAAGCTCCATGAAGCTCCTGAAGTGGACTGCGGGCGTACTGGGTAGCCTGGTCATCTTGGCCGGCGCGCTCTACGTCTTCCGCACCGACCCAATCTTCATGGTCAGCGGCAAGCGCCTCTCCGGCGAAGAGCTGCCCTATCCCTCCGACTGGTCGGCGTGCAACGACCACCAGACCGTGGCCGTCGAGACCCGCGTGGACGATCCGCATTCCGTCACCACGATCTGCTTCGTCCACGACGGCGATCTCGTCATTCCAGCGATGAGTGGCAGCGAGAAAGAGTGGCCGGCGCACGTGGTCCGGGACCCGCGCGTCCGCGTGAAGATCGGCGACCATGTCTACCCCGCGCGGGCCGAACGCATGACGGAGGTTTCGCTCGATGACCTCGTCGAGTCGGTCGCCGCCAAGTACCCGCGGATCGCCGACCGGGATCCGGCGGACGCCCCGCAGGACGTCTGGCTGTTCCGCATCTCGGCGCGCTGACTGTTTGACTGTTGACACCCGCCAAATCGGCGCTATGGTCGCGCGCCCTCACCGGGACCGTGGCATTCGACGGGCAGGACAGGTGCTTTCAGCAACATCCAGACCAGCAGGCTTCAGGAGCGCGCCGCCGACGGCATGGCCGTTGCCGCACGCCGACCTGTTGCGCGAAGCCCGACACCCTGCCAGCATGCGCTGACCTTCCACGATCTCCTGGAAGCGATGCGCAAGGCATTCCTTCCAGGTACTGAAAAAGCCCTGGTCGGATTGCCGAACAAGGCTTTTTGGTGAACGGAGGAAACGAATCGAGAGGCGGCGACGAGGACGATCGCAGTCGTCGCTTCGACGGCGGGGGAACCCGCCAGACGGAGGTTGGGCGGCGTGCGGCGTTCCATGGTTCGGGTTCCTGGGCCCGTCCGGCGATGCACCGCGGGCAGTGAGCGCGGCCAAGGATCCGCTGGACCACCTGTACAAGGAGATCCAGTTCGGGCTGCGGGCGGCGGTCGGGACGCGCACGCTCGACGCGCTCCTGGAGGACAAGTCGGCCATCGACCGGGCCGTCGCCGAGCGCGTCGGGCCGCGGTTCGCCGAGATCGGCATCGCCGTGGACAGCGTCGGTGTCAAGGACATCATCCTGCCTGGCGACATGAAGGAGCTGCTCGGCAAGGTGGTGGAGGCGGAGAAGGCGGCCCAAGCCAACGTGATCCGCCGTCGCGCTGCGTCTCAAGGAGCTGGAGACGCTGGAGCGGGTCACCGAGAAGGTCGGCAACCTGTCGGTCTACGGCGGCCTGGACGGGGTGCTCAACGAACTGGTTCGGCTGAAGCAGTGAGCGGGCGCCGGGAGGGGTGGGCTCGAGAAAAGTCCGCCCCTCCTCTCCCGTTCACTCGAGCCGCCCGCTTCAGTAGCGCGCCATCACCTGCTCGGCGAAGTCCGTCAGCATCTCCTCCGCGAACTCCATCGGCGGGAGGAGGAGCACCTCGTTCAGACCCGCCCGCTCCCGTTCCCGCAGCGCCTCGATGATCTCGTCCGGTTCGCCGACGAGTACGGTCGCCCGGATCGCCTCGGGCGTCACGAACTGTCGTTCGTCCTCGAGCAGGTAGGTACAGTGGCCGCGGTGCACGACCTGGCCGGCGCTTTCGCGCGGCAGGTTCTTTGCGGCGATGAAGTCCCGGTACGCCTCCCACGTCGGCCGCAGCGCCTCCGGGACTATCTCCTCGGTGCCCCGCAGGCGGACGATCTCCCATAGCCCGTGCAGCGCGTTCGCGACCATCGACCCGCACCGGTCCACCACGCGGTCCGAGTCGAGCCGCTCGCCCGGTTTCAGCACACACACGCCGGTCAGGGCGGCGGTGTGGAAGGCGTCCCGGTCCAGCGTCCGCCCGACCGCGGCCGCCCCCTGGTCGATGCGATCGACGCTCCGGCGGAACGCCCCCGGCGTCTCCAGCCCCGCCACGCGGCCGTCGCCGTAAGCGCCGGCCACCCGCAACGCGAGCGGTCCATTGGCGGCGACGTAGATGGGAATGGGGTCGTCGATGTCGATGAACCCAAGGTCGCGGTGCAGGAAACGTATCCGCCGGGTTTCGCCGTTCAGCGTGTACTCCACCTCTTCGCCCGCGAGCAGTTCCCGCACGACGCGGACGTACTCGCGAAAAGCCGGCGCCTTGATCGGATCGAACCCCATGACCCGCATCGCCGTATGACCGCTTCCAATGCCGAGGAACGTACGACCCGGCGCGATGCGGTTGATGGTCGCTACGGAATGGGCCGTGACCGGTGCGATCCGTGTGCCCACGATCGCGACGCCGGTGCCGAGCTGGATGCGGGACGTCCGTTCCGCCGCCCGCGCAAGCGTGGCGTAGCAGTCGGACCAGATCATCTGCGAGTCGGGCACCCACACGCGATCGAACCCGAGCCGCTCGGCGTGCTCGATCAGCCCGATGTTGTCGATGTGGGTCGCGACGCAGAGACCGAACTGCATGACCTTCTACCCCCGATGCGTCGCTCAATCCCACCAGGACTTGCCGGGCGTCAGCGCGACCTTGTTCAGGTCGTACCCTTCCTCCTTGAACGAGTACTGGTAAAGGTTCTTGCCCATGAGCTCCGCGAAGCGGGGCGGGTTGGCGTCCAGGATCTCCTGGGTGACTTCCTCGCGGTAGCGCTCCTGCGGAATGACGAAGGGCCGCGTGTAGATGGTGACGAGCGTGAGCCGGAGCCCGGGGTCCCTGCGCGGATATGAGCCGTGCCAGATGCTCCCGCTCCAGACCACCATCGAGCCCGCGGGGGCCTCGATGGCCGTCGGCTGCGCGACCTCGTCGCCCCGCGGGCCATGTCCAAGCGAGTGGCTGCCCGGCACGAGACAGAGCGCCCCGCCCGATTTCGTGTAGTCCGTCAATACCCAGGTGCAGTTCAGCAACAGCGGGTACGCCGGATACGGCGCCGGGACCGCGAGGGCGCCGTTGTCGGTGTGCAGCCCGAGCGGCGCGTCCCCCGGACCTTTCACCAGCCCGATGCAGGTGGAGAACATGCAACTGCGGCCGACGGTGTAGTCCGCGAGCGCGAGCGGCACGGGATTGAGTATCGCTTCCTGGAACACGGGATCCTCGAACAGCAGGAACGTGAACGGCGCCCACGCCCCTGCCCCCTGACCGTCCAGGGCGCCCGTCCGCTCGAGGTCGAGCGCGATGCCGGTCCGCCGCTCCACGGTCGCGCAGAAGGCGCCGCGCAGGCGCTCCAGGAACGCCGGCGTCGCCAGCTTCTCGGGCGGAATGACCGTGTAGCCGACCGCTTCGAGTTCGGCCACGTGCTGCTCGAGTCCGAGGCGCTGGATCCCTTCCCAGGCGCGTGCGAAGTCCGCCTGCGCCTTGCCGGACTGCAGCGGCGCCGCCCGCAATTCACCGTCCGTCGAAGCCGGCGTGTCTTCCAGAACCTGCTCGGCCATCGTTCGCTCCCTTTGGTCCGGACCATTTCACCGAGCTTAGCAGAGCCTTCAGCCGGGGAGCGCGAGGGCGGCCCGCGCAGGGGCTTGCCCCTCGCAAGTGAAAGCCGGACGCCGTTGCCCGCGCGCCGCGGCCTTTCGCATAATGCGGAACGCCTTTCGCGGAAGAGGACAAGACAGGTGGCCTACGAGATCAAGCGCTTTCCATACGACGGCACGGTCGACGCCGACGGGCACATCCTCGAGCCGCCCGACCTCTGGGAGAACTACCTCGAGGAGCGCTACAGGCCGCGGGCCATGCGCATCGGCGTGGACGACGCCGGCCTGGAGTACCTGGAGATCGACCGGCGGCCGTCGGTAAGAACGAACAAGGGCTCCCTCGGCGTCATGGGCGCGATGGGAGCGGAGGACATGCGCCCGAGCCCCGAACGCCGCTACGCCGACAGCATGCCCTACGGGGCCTGCGACGCGGCCGAGCGTCTCGACCTCATGGCGCGGGAGAACCTCGAGTACTGCCTCCTCTATCCGACCATCGGTCTCCTGTGGGAGGTCGAACTCACCGACCCGGAACTGAGCCTCGCGTACTGCCGCGCGTACAACCGCTGGATCGCGGACTTCTGCCGGGACGGCGGCGGCAAGCTGATCCCCATCGCGCAGCTCACGCTGCTGGACGTCGAAGGATCCGCGGCGGAGCTGGAACGGGCCGTGAAGGATGGCTGCCGGGGCGCCTGGGTCAACCCCTTCAACCACAACCGCGTGATCCACGGCAGCCCCGCACACGACGCGCTCTTCGCGAAATGCTGCGAACTGGACGTGCCGCTCGCTATCCACCCAACGTTCACGCCGCACGCCGCGGCAGACGGGATCTTCGACTGGCCCAGGGCCGGCCGTCCGTGGGGGGAGATGATCTGGCTGCGCTCGATCATGCAGCAGGCCCTCATTTCGTTCTTCAGCCTCGGCACCCTCGAACGCTTCCCCGAGTTGCGCCTCGGCGTGCTCGAGGGCGGATCGGGCTGGGTTGGCCCCATGCTCGACCGGCTCGACGCCTACAACAGGTCGATGCACTCCAGGCGCTTCACCGCATCGGAGCTGTTCCGCCGCCAGTGCTTCATCTCCGGCGACCCGGACGAGACCATCGCGCCCTACACCATCGAGCACGTCGGCGACGACTGCTTCATGTGGGCGACCGACTATCCGCATCCGGACCACCCCCACACCTGGGTCGACGACCTGATCGTCTACGCCAACAAGCTGCCCGAGACGACGCGGGAGAAAGTTCTCGGCGGCAACGTGAAGCGCATTTACAAGCTGTAGGCGAAAGGCGGGGCAGACCATGAAACAGCGATTCGCACTCCCGGTCCTCGCCGCACTGCTCTGCCTGCCCGGCCATGCCCAGGCCCCCGACGGGACGGACCGGTTCCTGCTCCCCGCCGCGGTGCCGCTGCGCGATACGGGCCTTGCCGAGCGTCCCAACGTCCTGCTCATCATGGCGGACGACCTGAACGTCGCGCTCGGCTCCTACCTCGAGTCGACGCCCGCGCCGCACTACGCGGGCGTGAAGACGCCGAACCTGGACCGGCTGGCGACCGAGGGGGTCCGGTTCGACCGCGCCTACGTGCAGAACCCGCTCTGCAACCCGTCGCGGATATCGATCCTCAGCGGACTGCGACCGGCCACCACGGGCGTCTACGACAACGGAAGGGAGCCCCGGGACGTGATAGGGGATGCCCTGCGCCTCCTGCCCGAGCATTTCCACGACCACGGGTACTTCACGGCGCGGGTCGGCAAGATCGGACACAACAGCTACGAGCACGCGGTGTCCTGGGACTCGTCGAACTTCGCGCTCTCGAGAGAGCCTGCGTTTCGCTTCCACCTGCCGGGATACCTGCCGGGCATCGACCTGTCGGCGCAGCGCGACAACACCTGGACCGAAGGGTCCGAGCACGGCATGTCGCGCGACGACGTCCTGGCGCCGCTCGGACGGACGGGGGGCCTGCCCCTGTCCTGGCGCGCAACGACGGAGTCGCCGCGCATGACTCCCGACGGGACCACCGCCACGCGCGTCATCCAGTTGATGGCGGACAACCGCGACAAGCCGTTCTTCATCGGCGCCGGCTTCCACAAGCCGCACCAGCCGTGGGTGGGGCCCGCGCAGTTCTTCGCCCAGCACCCGCCCGACGAGGTCAACCTGCCCCAGACGCCGCCGGGCGACACGGACGACCTGCCGGCCGCGGCATTCGAGCCGTACCAGGACGACCTCGACCACGGCGACCGACAAGTCAAGCAGGCCATCGCCGCGTACCACTCGATGGTCACCATGACCGATTTCTACGTCGGCCAGTTGCTGGCGGCCCTGGAGGTCCTCGATCTCGCCGAGTCCACCATCGTCGTGTTCACCAGCGACCACGGCTTCCTGCTGAGCGAGCACGGCGGCCTGTGGCGCAAGCGATACCAGTTCGAGGAGTCGACGCGGGTGCCGCTCATCGTAAGGTTGCCGGACGGTCGGCATGCCGGGGAGGTCGCGCGGGGACTCGTCGAGCTGGTCGATCTGTACCCGACGCTTGTCGACCTGTCCAACCTGCCGCAGCCCGCCCACGCGCTCGAAGGCACCAGCCTCCGGCCGCTGCTCGACGATCCGGAACTGCCGTGGAAGTCGGCGGCCTTCTCGGAGAGCGTGCTCGAGGGATTCCATGGCCGCACCCTGCGAACGGCACGCTACCGCTACACGGAGTGGACGCCCATGGACGCGCCGGAGAGCGAGCCGGATCGCGAGCTCTACGATCACGACGAGGATCGGTTCGAGTACCGCAACCTGGCCACCGACCCCGCCCACCGAAGCCTGATCGACAAACTGTCCGAACAACTGCGCGCGGGGTGGCAGGCGGCGCTGCCAGAGTCCGCCTGACGGCCATGGGAGGCTACGAAGCCGAAGACCTCGCGGACGTCTTCGTCCCCCACGCGTTCGACGAACGGATCGTGGACCTCGGCGAGGTCCGCATGAACTACGCCCGGGTCGGCGCTTCGGACCGGCCCGCCCTGCTCCTGATACCCGGACAGTCGGAGTCCTGGTGGGGCTACGAAGCCGCCCTGCCCCTGCTTGCGGATCAGTTCGAAGCCTTCGCGGTGGACCTGCGCGGGCAGGGTCGATCCACCTGGACGCCAGGGCGCTACACCCTCGACAACATGGGCAACGACCTGGTCCGTTTCATCGACGTCGCGATCGGCCGGCCGACCGTCGTGAGCGGACTGTCGTCCGGGGGCGTGCTCGCCGCATGGCTGTCGGCGTACGCGAAACGCGGCCAGGTACGCGGCGCCCACCATGAAGACCCGCCCCTGTTCAGCTCCGAGACAAACCCCGCGTGCGGGCAGTCGATTCGCCAGGGGGCCGGAGCGCTGTTCGCGCTCTGGAACAAGTACCTGGGCGATCAGTGGAGCATCGGGGACTGGGCCGCGCTGCGCGCAGCCGCGCGTACCGAGTTGCCGGGCTGGCTCGCCGCCGCGGCAACGCCCCGCGAGGAGCCGCCGCAGAACCTGCGCGAGTACGACCCGGAGTGGGGGCGCGCATTCGTGTCCGGGACGGTCGCCGCGAGCTGCGATCACGCCCGCATGCTCGAGAGCGTGCGCGTGCCGGTCCTGCTGACGCATCACTTCCGTGCCGTGGACGAGCCGACCGGAGCACTGCTCGGCGCGCTCTCGGACCTGCAGGCGAACCGCGCGTGCGAGTTGATCCGCGCGGCCGGGCAGCCGGTCGAGTACCGTTCCTTCCCCGGGATGGGGCACTCGATGCATGGAGAAGACCCGGAACTCTTCGCCCGGACGTTGACCGAGTGGGCAACGAGCCTTCCTCCTGCATGACCGTCCGTTGGGGAATCCTCGCGACCGGCCGTATCGCGGGCACGTTCGCTGACGCCATAGCCGCCTCGGACACCGCAGTCCTCGCCGCGGTCGGCAGTCGCACACAGGACGCGGCCGAGCGGTTCGTGCGCGACCGTGCCGGCGCCACCCCACACGGCAGCTACGAGGCGCTGCTCGGGGACGCCGAGGTCGATGCCGTCCACATCGCCACGCCGCATCCCCAGCATGCGCAGTGGACCATCAGGGCGCTCGAGGCCGGCAAAGCGGTGCTCTGCGAGAAGCCCATGGGGGTGAACCATGCCCAGGTCATGGCCATGGTGGAGGCCGCCCACGAGCATGACGCCTTCCTCATGGAAGCCTTCATGTACCGCACGCATCCGATGACGGAGCGCGTCGTCGAGCTGGTCCGCGAGGGCGCCATCGGCGAGGTGCGGCACATCGACGCGAGTTTCGGCTTCGCTGCGCCCTTCTCCGCGGACAGCCGCCTGTACCGCAACAACCTCGCCGGGGGCGGGATCATGGACGTGGGTTGCTACGCGGTCTCGATGTGCCGCCTGATCGCAAGAGAAGAGCCCGAAGACGTGCGCGCCGTCGCAAACTTCGCCGAGACCGGCGTCGACGCCTGGTCCGCGGCCGTGCTGCGTTTCCCTTCGGGCATCGTCGCCCAGGCCGCCACGGCGGTTTCCGTCGGCCTGCCCAACCGGGTGACGATCTCCGGGTCCGCCGGTTCGATCCGTATCCCGAGCCCCTGGTTCTGCGCCGACGGGGACGGCCGCTGGCGGTTCGAGATCCGCCGTCCCGCCGAGGTCGAGGTCGTCGAAGGCCAGGCCGCGCCGCTCTACGTCCACGAGGTGGACGCGGTGTCGGAAGCCCTCGGCCACGGCGCGCGCGAGTCACCGCACATGTCCTGGGCCGACAGTCTCGGCAACGCGCGCACGCTCGACGCGTGGCGCGAGAGCATTGGCCTCGTGTTCGGCATGGAGCGGCCCGAGCGGCAGACGGCGCCGGTCCATGGACGTCCGCTGGCCGTCGCGGAACGGGTGATGCGCCACGGCACGGTCTCCGGGATCGACAAGCCCGTGTCCCGCCTCGTGATGGGCTGCGACAACCAGCCCGACATCCGCCACGCGGCGGTGATGTTCGATCACTATTTCGAGCGCGGCGGCAACGCCTTCGATACCGCGCACATCTACGGACGCGGCCGGATGGAGTCCCTGCTCGGGACGTGGATTGCCAACCGGGGCGTCCGGGACGACATCGTAATCATCGGCAAGGGCGCCCACACACCGGCGAACTTCCCGGACCGTGTCGCACCCCAACTCGACGTCTCGCTCGAACGCCTCGGCACCGACCACGTCGACCTGTACTTCCTGCACCGCGACAACCCCGATATCGACGTGGCGGAGTGGATCGACGCCCTGAACCACGAGTGCGACGCCGGGAGGGTGCGCGCCTTCGGTGCATCGAACTGGTCGCTCGAACGGGTCCGCGCGGCCAACGCCTACGCCCGGGCAAACGGGCTGCGCCCCTTCGTTGCCGTCTCCAACCAGTTCAGCCTCGCGCGCATGGTGGATTCGGTCTGGCCCGGTTGCGTTTCGGCCTCGACCCCCGACTGGCGCGCCTGGCTTGCGGCGGAGGGTGTGGCGCTGTTCCCGTGGTCGAGCCAGGCGCGGGGCTTCTTCACGTCCCGTTTCGACGCGGTCCGCGCCCGGGAGTCGTCAGGCGTGGACCCCCGCTACGGCAACCAGCCGAGCGACGACGAAATGCGGCGCTGCTGGTTCGCCGGGGACAACTTCGCCCGCCGCGAGCGGGCGGTCACGATGGCGACCGAGCGCGGTGTCTCGCCCATCGTCGTCGCACTCGCCTGGGTGTTGAGCCAGCCGTTCCCCTGCTTCCCGCTCATCGGACCCCGCGTGCTCACGGAGACCGCCGAGTCCCTCACCGCGTTCGGCCTCGCACTCACGCCCGACGAGCTGCGCCAACTCCACGGGTGAGTGAAAGACGGATCACCCGATCCCGATATCCCGCGCCTGGTCCTCCAGGAACCGGACGATCGTGTCCTCGGCCTCCCGGCTCGGCGGGATGCTCGTCTCGAACGAGTCGCGCACGAGGACCAGCCGATCGACCCCAAGGTCCTCGTAGCGCTTCGCCGTGTCCGCGTCTATCGGCCCGAAGGGGCTGACGATGATGTTCAGCCGACCGAGGGACGCCGGGCGCTCGGTGGCCTTCGCCGCCTCCTCGAGCGCCTTCAGCATCTGCGCCGTCCCTTCGACGTCGTGGAAGCTGTACCAGCCGTCCGCCTGCGCCACCGCCCGGCGCAGCGCCGGAGGCGAGTCCCCGCCCAGGATGATCGGCGGGTGGGGCTTCTGGACGGGCAGCGGGCGCGACTGAACCCCGGAGAACTTCGTGAACCGCCCGTCGAACGCCGGCTGCTCTCCGGTCCACAGCGTGCGCAGCACCTCGATGTGCTCGCTCGTGCGCGGACCGCGTTCCTCCCAGGGTACGCCGAGCGTCTCGAACTCGCGGGGCACGAAGCCGACGCCGAACCCGGCGAGGAGGCGCCCCCCGGAAAGGACATCGACGGCCGCCAGTTCCTTGGCCAGCATGATGGGGTCGCGCAGGGCGATCAGGATGATCCCCGAGCCGATCCTGATGCGCTCCGTCTTCGCGGCGGCGAACGCGAGGCTGGCGATCGATCCCACGAGGTTCGACTTCGGGGGCACCGGAAGGACCGGATCCTCCGGGTCCATCATGACCAGGTGCTCGGCGCTCCACACCGACTCGTACCCGAGTTGCTCCGCGGACACGACGACGCGCTCGATGGCGCCGGGGTTGCTGAGCGGACCGGTGTTGAAGCCAAAGAACCCGTAATCCATCGTGCTTCCTGTCGTGCGTTGGCTCGGCGCAGCATAGTGCAAGCCCCACGCCAATCGACGGTTGCCCAACCGCCCGAACGCGGGGATCATCCGCCCGGATGAGCGAGCAAGTCACGGACGGCGTCCTCGTCACCGGCGCCAACGGCCACCTCGGCCGCCTGCTGATCCGCGCCCTGGCCCATGACCCGGAGGCCGCGCCGGTGCGCGCCGTGGTCCGGTCCGAGCGCGCGGCACGGAGCCTCGACGACCTCCCGCACCCCGAGCGGCGCGACGTCCGGATCGTCGACTACCGCGACCGCGCCGGCCTCACGGAAGCGGCGCGCGGATGCGGCACCGCCATACACCTCGTGGGGATCCTGAAACAGACCCGCATCAATCGATACGTGGACGCGCACGAGCGACCCGCCGAAGCGCTGTCCGCCGCGTGCGCGGAAGCCGGCGTGTCACGCATCGTGCACACGAGCATCCTCGGCGCAGACCCCGCGTCCCGCAACGGCTGTCTCGCTTCGCGGGGACGGACCGACGAGATTCTGCTGGCTTCGCCCGTACCCGCGGTCATCCTCCGTGTCCCGATGGTGCTGGGGCCCGGCGATCCGGCCACCGACGCCCTGCGGCGTCAGGCCACCGCCGGCCGCACATCGCTGGTTCGCGGCGGCGCCGCCGTGCAGCAGCCCATCGCCGCCGCCGACGTGATGTCGGCGCTGCTGGCCGCCGCGAGGCCCGGCATGGCCGGCGACACGGTGGTGGAACTCGGCGGCCCCGAGTCCCTGACGCACCGCGCGCTCGTCGAACGCACGGCCGCGGTCCTGGGCGCCGATGTGCGGTTCGGCACCACACCCCTCTTCGCGGCGCACGCGTTTGCCTGGCTGGCGGAGACGCTTTTCGCCGACCCACCACTCACCCGTGACATGCTTGGCGTCCTCGAGCAGGACGATGCGATCGATCCCGAGCCGGCTCGTGCGATGCTGGGCATCGAACTGACATCGCTTGACGCCGCCCTGCGCGCCGCTTTCGTCGAGGAATCCGCACCGTGACCACCGCCGACACCGACCACGCCCCGTCCGCGCCACCCATCTGGCAGCGCGCACTGCTCTGGCTCGTCACGATCGCCTGCTTCGCCTGGCTGTACACGCGCATCGACGCGGCCGCCGCGCGCGAGGGCGAGACGATGGCCAACTACCTGCTACAGGTGTTCGCCAGCGTCTCGTGGGGCACCTGGCTCGCGCTGATGATCCCGTACTCCGTCTTCTTCTTCCTCGTCGACTCCGCGGTCGTGTGGCGCGTCGTCTCGTGGTTCAACGCGCGCGTGCCCTACCGGGACATCCTCCCGGTGCGCGCCAGCGCCTACATCATCTCGATCGTGAACGAGCAGGTGGGCAAGGGCGCCATGGCGCTCTACCTCAACCGCCGGCACGGCGTCGCCGGCTGGGAGGTCGGCTCGTCGATGCTCTTCATCATGTTCTGCGAGCTGCTCTACCTGACGTTCTGGGCGAACGTCGGCTACGCGATCGCGTCCGACACGCTGCCGCCGCAGTTCGAACTCGTGCCCTGGATCGGCGTCGGGGTGCTCGCGCTGTTCGTCGTCTGGGTGGCTTTCTTCCGCGGCGTCATCCCGGTGGGCAAGGGACTCAAGGAGCGGGCGCTGCTGAAGGCGTTCCGCGAGGCGTCACCGTGGCGCTACGTCATCGTGGCCGCGATCCGCTCGCCCGCCCTGCTCGGCGCGGTCGTGGTGTACACCCTGGCGCTGCGCCTGTTCGGGGTCGAGGCGACGTTCTTCGACATGCTGGGCGTGCTGCCGGTGATCTTTTTCGCCGCCGCGATCCCGACCCCGATGCGCGCCGCGGCCATCACGATATGGGTGGTGCTCTACCAGGACAACGCGGCCCAGCTCTCGGCCTTCGGGCTCGTCATGCACAACTTCTTCATCTTCTTCAACGCGGCGATCGGCCTGATGTTCCTGCGTCGCGCCAACCGCGAACTGTTCGGGTAGTCGTCGATGCGAACCGTAATCTGCGAAGCCTTCGGCCCCCCCGCCTCCCTCCGGGAAGTCGACGTCGAACGCCCGGTGCCCGGCCCGCGCGAAGTGCTCGTGCGCGTCGAGGCGACGGGCATCGGGTTCGTCGACGGGCTGACGATCCAGGGGAAGTACCAGGTCAAGCCCTCGCTGCCCCACTATCCCGGCAGCGAGTTCGCGGGCGTCGTGAAGGCCGTCGGCGAGGACGTCACCGACTTCGCGCCGGGCGACGCGGTGTTCGGCACGGCCAACGGTGCGCTCGCCGACTACGTGTGTACTGGAACCGGCCGGTGCCACCGCACTCCGGCCGGCCTCGCCGCCGCGCAGGCCGCGAGCCTGTACACGAACTACCTCACCGCCCTTTTCGGCCTGCGGGACCGAGGACACCTGCGTTCCGGCGAAACCCTGTTGGTGCTGGGGGCCTCTGGCGGCGTCGGCAGCGCGGCCATCGCAGTCGGGAAGGCCATGGGCGCACGCGTCATCGGCGCGGCATCCACGCCCGACAAGCGGGCCACGGCCGAGGCCGCCGGCGCGGACGCCACGGTCGACTACTCCCGGGACGACTGGCGAGATGCTCTGCGAGCGGTCACGCCAGAGGGCTTGAATGTCGTCTACGATCCGGTCGGCGGCGACGTCGCCGAGCCGGCGTTCCGCTCGCTCGCTCCGGGCGGCCGGTTTCTCGTGGTGGGGTTCGCCAGCGGCACCATCCCGCGGCTGCCGCTCAACCTGGCCCTGCTGAAACGTTCCGCCGTCGTGGGGGTCGACTGGGGCGGAGAGGTCCGCGCACGTCCCGGGATGAACGCCGAACTCGCCGCCACGCTGATCGAATGGATCGAGGAGGACAGGCTCCGGGTCGCGCCGGTCACCGAGCGCCCCGCAAGCGAGTACGTACGGGCACTCGAAGATCAGCTCGCCGGCCGTGTCCTGGGCAAGCTCGTACTGGCGCGTTGACGGCTGGAGGCCTCGAATCATGACCCATCGCAGAGCGCTCCCGTGGCTGCTGGCCCTCGCCCTCGGTTTTGCGGCCAACGCGGCGGACCCCACCCGCATGAACGTCCTGTTCATCATCGCCGACGACCTGAACGTCGCGCTCGGCAGTTACGCGGGCTCCACGCCGCGGTCCAACTACGCCACCGCGAAGACGCCCAACCTCGATCGGCTCGCGGCGGAGGGCGTCCGGTTCGATCGCGCCTACGTGCAGAACCCCTTGTGCAATCCGTCGCGCGCGTCCCTCCTGAGCGGGCTTCGCCCGACGTCCACGGACGTCCATGACGGCCAGACCTGGCCGCGGCACCGGATCGGCGACGATCTGGCGATGCTCCCCGAACACTTCGCCGCGCACGGCTACTTCACCGGCCGGGTGGGCAAGATCGGGCACAACCGCTTCGAGCACGCGATCCGCTGGGACGTCTCGCGCTACGCCCTGTCGCGGGAACCGGCGCGCCGCCATCACGGTCCCGGCTACCTGCCGGGGGTCGACCTTTCCGCCGTGCGCGACAACACCTGGACCGAAGGGTCCGAGAACGGCATGTCGCGCGCGGAAGTGCTCGCTCCGCTAGGACGACCGGCGGGCCTGCCCCTGTCCTGGCGCGCCACCCGCGAGTCGCCGCGCATGACCCCCGACGGCACGACGGCCACCCGGATCATCGAGCTCCTGGCCGATCATCGCGAGGAGCCCTTCTTCATCGCCGCCGGCTTCCACAAGCCGCACCAGCCGTGGGTCGGGCCGGTGGAGTTCTTCGAGCAGCATTCCGTCGACGAGATCGAACTGCCGCCGGCACTGGACGGCGACCTCGACGACGTCCCGGAGCCGGGCTGGCAGATTCGCCCCGATGACGCGGCGCACAGCGACCGGCAACGGCGCCAGGCGATCGCCGCCTACCATGCGATGGTCACCATGATCGACTCGTACGTCGGACAGCTCCTCGACGCGCTCGAGGAACTGGAGCTCGCGGACTCGACGATCGTGACCTTTACCAGCGACCACGGCTTCCTGCTGAACGAACACCTCGGCCTCTGGCGCAAGACGCAGCAGTTCGAGGAGTCGACGCGCGTACCGCTCATCGTCCGCGTGCCGGGCACGGCCCACGCCGGCGAGGCCGTCCAGGGTTTCGTGGAACTGGTGGATCTCTACCCCACGCTGCTCGACCTCTGCGGTCTCCCGCTCCCGGCGCATGCACTCGAGGGCACCAGCTTCCGTCCCGTGCTCGAGGACCCGGAACGACCGTGGAAGACCGCCGCCTTCTCGGAGTCCCGGCGCGAGGACTACCACGGACACTCGATCCGCACCGAGGCGTACCGCTACACCCAGTGGGCGCCGCTCGACGGCGAAGGGGCGGTGCTTCGCGAGTACTACGATCTGGGAGACGATCCCGGCGAGTTCACGAACCTGGCGGCCGACCCCGCGCAAGCGGCGGCCGTCGAGGCGGCATCCGAGCGCCTGAACGCCGGTTGGCGCGGCGCGCTCCCCGAGTCCATCTGACGAGTGACAAACGCATGAAGAAAGCCACGATCGCCCTGCTTGCATCCACGCTCACCACCGCCGCGTGGGCCGTCGAAGGGCCCGACCGCCAGGCGTGGTTCGGGGACACCCACATCCATACCGCGTTCTCGATGGACGCGTTCATGGCCATGAACGTGCGCACCACGCCCGACGACGCCTACGAGTTCGCGAAGGGCAAGGCGATCCCGCACCCCGACGGCAGTACGCTCCGGATCTCTCATGCGCTCGATTTCCTGATGGTGAGCGACCACGCCGAATACCTCGGCGTCCACCAAGCGCAACTCGACCCGACGAGCCCCACCTACGGCCATTCCGACGCCGACGCGCTTACCCCCGTATCCTCGTCCCTCGCGGACGTCCTCGACAGCATCCGCCGGCTGGCCGCCGTGGATCACGAACTGCTGGGGGCCGACGTGATCGCCGACGCCTGGCGAAAGATCGTCGCCGCCGCCGAGCGCCACAACGACCCGGGGACGTTCACGACCTTCAGCGGATACGAGTACACGCTCTCGGTCGGCGGCCGCCACCTGCATCGCAACGTGGTATTCCGGGGCGACGCGCCCGAGCGTCCGTTCAGCGCCCGCGACTCGGACGACCCGGAAGACCTGTGGACCTGGCTGGACGCGCAGCGCGAGCGGGGCCTCGAGGGCCTCGCCATCCCCCACAACATGAACCAGAGCGACGGCCTCGCCTTCATGGAGACCACCTGGAAGGGCATCCCCATCGACGCCGCCTGGGCCGAGAAGCGCATGCGCAACGAGCCCATCGCCGAGATGACGCAGCAGAAAGGCACATCGGAGGCGCATCCGTTGCTCTCGCCCAACGACGAGTGGGCCGACTTCCAGATCGTGCAGTACTACCTGAACCGCCGCGAGAACACCGACCCCATCTCCGTCTTCAAGGGCGGCTACTGGCGCGACGCGCTCCTGACGGGACTCAGGATGCAGGACAGCAGCGGCTTCAACCCCTATCAGCTCGGCGCCATCGGCGCCTCCGACAGCCACCTCACCGGGGCGCCCTATGAGGAGGATCGGCATTTCAGCAGCGGCGCGAACAGTCCGGTATCGCGCGGCTCGGCGTACCCGAACCACGCGGATCCCAACGCGAGCTGGGAGGGCTTCTGGACGCCGCGCCAGGCCACCCACGGAACCGGCGGGCTGGCCGGCGTCTGGGCGGAGGCCAACACGCGCGAGGCGCTCTACGACGCCATGCGGCGGCGCGAGACGTTCGCTACCTCCGGGCCGCGCATCCGCGTGCGCCTGTTCGGCGGCTTCGACCTGCCGAGCGGTGTCGCGGATGCGCCGAACTGGCTGGAGCAGGCCTACGCGCACGGCGTGCCGATGGGCGGCATGCTGCCGGACGCCGGCGAAGGCGCGCCGCGCTTCCTGGTCTGGGCCGCCCGCGACCCGCACGAGGGCTGGCTGCAACGCGCGCAGATCGTCAAGGGATGGGTCGAGGACGGCGAGGCGCGCGAGCGGGTGTTCGACGTGGCCTGCTCGGACAACGGGAGCCCGGACCCGGACACGCATCGCTGTCCCGACAACGGCGCGGCGGTGAATCTGGCCGACTGCAGCGTGACGAGCAACGCGGGAGACGTGGAGCTTGCGGCCGTGTGGCAGGACCCGGACTTTGACGCGGACCAGCAGGCGTTCTACTACGCCCGCGTGCTCGAGAACCCGAGTTGCCGCTGGTCCACCTGGGACGCCCTGCGCCTCGGCATCCCGCCGAACCCGGACCTGCATGCGACGCAGCAGGAACGCGCCTGGAGTTCGCCGATCTGGTATCAGCCGAGTACGTAGGGGAGGGCTTGTCCGTGGCCGCGCGTCGATCCCTGCCGCGTCGCCGCCCAATCTCCAGCGCCCGGCGCTTCGCCGCGCGGCGGTGGTTGTGGAACGCCACCGCGGCCGCCCCGAACGCGTCCCGCGCCCGCCCGAGCAGCCGCGTCAGCACCCGCACGCCGTCGCACAGCAGCCGGCTGTCGGCCGGCGCCAGGATGTGCGTCTCCGTCACCGTGCTGTCCACCCGCACCCGCGCTCCCGTCTCGATCCCCGCCGCCCGCGCCGCCTCCAGCAGACCGCGGTTGATCCGCTCCCAACCCGCCGCGCCGAGCGCCCCGATCGTCGCCTGCAGCGCCGACTCGCGCGGCGGCCGCGCCGCGTCCACCCGCGCGAAGCGTTGCGCCGACAACGAGTCGCGCAGCAGGAACCCCAGCCCGCGATAGCTCTCCTGGCGCAAGTGCATCAACAGCGCGCGACGCAGCACCGCCTCGCACGACAGACCGTGCCGGCCGCGCCCGGCGCCCGCCGCGACCCCGAGATCCGACGCAACCCCGTCGAGCAACTCGGGATGCGCATCCAGCCACGCCGAAACGCACTCCAGGCCGTCGGCGACCGGGTGGTCAACGGGCGGCGGATCGAATAGGCTCGTTTGCGTAGTGCGTGTCGCGCGCATTGCACTTCCGGCGGCTTCGGCTCGTTCTGTTGGTTCGCAACGACAAGCGTAGCCGAAACGCCGGTTCAAAGCCCCCGGACGCACTATTTCCACCCCAATTTCAACTGGTTAGAAGTTCCCGGACAGGAACTAGGGTAGTGGCTGGGTAGTGGCCTGAAGCCATTACCGATGGTCGGCGGTCGGAGTATCCTATCGGGCTGCCGCCACGGACTCCTGGAGCACGGCGGGCGCACCGAGAGGATCATGAAGCTACTCAACGACGCGCCAATGGGCGCGGCAACCCATGCGTGCGATGTGGAGCTAGGCATCGGCTGTGCGGTTGACGCCGTAAGCGGTGAGGCGGAACTGCTGGGCGACCTCTGCGGCATCAGGCTGGCATGACTCACGGAATCAGGCCGCCGCATAGTCACCACCGCCGCGCAAGGCGGCGAGTCAGGTTTCGGCTTCCCTTCCTCACGACAGCAGCGATGGCAGCGATACCCATGATCGCCGTCGCACAGACGGCGCCCTCCTTGGTGCCTTCCCCAAAAGCGGGCGCACCCACCAACCCGGTTCTGACGGACGCCGACAGGCAGTTCCTGCGTTTTCGAGGAACGACTCTCATCGATTTGGCCGAACTCGCGCAAATCCGAGAGTCCCGAACCGATGAGTTGGCGACGGAAACCGGCGGTAGATCAATCCGATTGAACCTCTTCGAACGTCCTGAGTTCGACGGCATCGTTGAGCGCACCGTGGCCACCTCGGGGGGCTTTGCGTTGTCGGGCAGCGGATCGTCGGGAGGGCGCTTTACGATCGTCGTGAACGGCGATGCAGTCGCGGGCGATCTTCGCGGGCCCCAGGGTGTTTATCGACTGCTTGGGCGCGGCGGGAGGGTCCGTGTGGACCAGATCGATCCAACGCTTGTTGCGCAGTGCGAGGGCGGCCTGATTCCGCTTGACCCTGGCGCACCACGAGTCGGCGAGTTTGCGTCAACTTCTCCTTTCAAGCCGGTCGAGACGGCGGTGCTCACGGAGGACGATGGCTCGGTGATCGACGTGTTCGTCTTCTACACGCCGACCGTTCGCCGAATCGCTGGCGGCCACACCTTGATGCGGGCGATCGTCGACCTCGACGTTGCTTGGACGAATGAAGCGTACCGAGCGAGCGGCGTGCGTCAGCGCGTGAACCTGGTCGGTCTCGCTGAGATAGCGGATTTTCCTGCAGACGAGGAATTCCCGCTTCATCGGCTAACCTATCGGATCGCCGACGTCCAGGCGATTCGGGATGCCTACGCCGCTGATCTCGTGACATTGAAGCTGTGGAAGTCTGGCGGTCTCGCATGGCTTAGCCCGCTGCATCCTAGGGCCGAGCACCTCGGATTCTCAATCGTGGGTTTGTACGGGCCAGGTACGTTCGCGCATGAACTCGGGCACAACATGGGGCTGCGGCACCCGCGCAACGGGGCCAATCCGGACGTAGAGAACACCCCGTATCCCTACAGCCACGGTTACGCGCTGCCGGGGCTGCCGCTGTGGGATCCCGACACGGGCATCCGGAACGCCACCGTCATGGACAATCAGGGGGGGCCAGGCCTTCAGCGTTTCTCAGACCCTCTCGCTGAGTACAGAGGCATCCGAATGGGCGTCCCGGGGGACGAGCCGTCGTCCCACATCGACGGTCCGGCGGACGCGGTTCGCAGCCTCGCCAACACGCGGATGGCAATCGCAAGATTTCGAGCGAGCGAAACCCGCTGTGACTACCGACTGTCTGCCAGATCGTCCATCGTGCCGGCGTCAGGCGGAACGTTCACGATACAGGTCGAAACCAACGACGGGTGTCCATGGACGGTGACGACCCATGATTCCGCCGTTGTGCTGCGGTCCGGTTCGGGAGGCTCCGGTAACGGCCAGGTAACTTACCGCATTGAGCCAAACGACGGGTGGGAGAGAACAGTAGCACTTCGGATTGCCGGCGAAATGCACCCGGTTCGCCAGGCGAGCGATCGTGTGCCGAAACCGGTGTGCGACCGGTCGGTCGCCGCCCTAGAAGCAATCACGGAGGTTCTAGGAAAACCCTGCGAGGACGTTGACACTCATGATCTCAAGAGAATCCCGCGCCTGGAGGTCAAGGCCGAAGCAGTGCCGGCTGTGGGTGACTTTGACGGCATGACCAATCTCGGCGAGTTGTCGTTGGATTGGTCCGAGGAAGCGCCCTTGCCCGCCTCTACACTGGACGGTCTGGTCAACGTCGTCGAGCTGTCGCTGACGGGTGCCGGCGTCGAGTCGGGAGCGCTGGAGCCATTGGTCAACCTAAGCAAGCTGCAGTTGAACGGCGGCGAGAACGTTGGCGAAGAAACGTTCGCTGGGCTCTCCAAACTCCAGACGCTACGTTTGCTCCGCTACGATCTGGCAAGCCTACCGATGGGAGCCTTCAGCAGTCTCCGACAGTTGACTACGCTGCGGATCGAAAAGAGCAAGATCGGGCGAATCGAACGAGGAGCTTTCGACGGGCTTGACGAGATCAAGGACCTGTACGTGATCCACGGGCAGATCGGTTCGGTTGAACCCGGGGCCTTCCGAGGCCTCCCACGACTTGATGTTCTGCAGATGGGGCACAACCACCTGACCCGTCTGGCGGCCGGAACGTTCGACGGTCTCGCCGGACTGCGTTGGCTGAATCTGGAGAACAACGAACTCTCGGAACTGGACCCCGACACGTTCCGCGGGCTGTCAAGCCTTCGTTATCTTTATCTCCATGGCAATCGATTGAGGACGCTACCCAAGGGCGTCTTCGACGAACTCCCCACGCTACAGTGGCGACTCGACTTGAGCGACAACGGACTCGAGTTTCTGGAACCGGGCACTTTCGACCAGTTGGGAAATCTGTACGCTCTCATGCTCGGCCAGAACGAACTTGGAGAACTGGCGCCAGATACGTTTCGAGGATTGGGTAACCTTATCGTCCTCGATCTGTCGGGCAACGGGCTCCGGGAACTGAACCCTGGCGTGTTCCAGACAGTGCACGAGTTAGGCGAGTTGCGATTGTCCCGCAACCACCTGACACGATTGCCTGAGGGAATCTTCGCAGGCCTTGCGGGGCTTACGTCGGTCACGCTGCGTGACAATCCCGGCACACCGTTTCCGTTCGTCGTCGATCTGGCGCGAGCCGCTCGATCTGCGTCCGGCGTCGAGGCGGTGGCACTTCAGATAGATCAAGGTGCGCCCTTTGCGATGACAGCGGGACTGTCTGTGGAAGGAGGTAGAGCCACCTCCGCTGAAGCTGGCCTTCTAGCCGGGCAGTTGCTGGGTGACGGTGTCCTGGTTGCACCTCATGGCGAGAGCGTCGTCAGGGTCGCTTTGGCGACTGTGCCGGAGAATCCGACGACTTTGGGCTGCGAAGATGTCAACGCGAGAGATTACGGTCGCTTGAAGCCATGCTACCCGGGCGTCAGGCTCGTAGCAGGGGAGCCGCTGTGGCTGTACGGAATTCCAGACAGGACCCTGTCGGCTGACCGCGCTGAGACCATCAGTCTGACGAGTATCTTTGGCGTCTTCTTCAACGCAGCCGAGCTTTCCTTCACGGTGACATCGAGCGACCTCGGGACTGTGGCGGCGGACTTAGCCGATGATGTCCTGACCCTCACACCGGTTGCGCCTGGAACTGCCATTGTCACCGTTGTCGCAAGCGATGGACGATCACAAGTGTCCCGACAGTTTGTCGTGACGGTGCCGGAGATTCCCCGCAGCCAATGGCGCGGCTGGCGCCTGCGTCTGCTGATGGAACGCGGCACAAAAGCGGCTTTAGGAGGATAGTCGACTGATCGACCACAAGCCGGACGATTCGGTCGATGGGTGGTTCGGGGGGTGGGCAGTATTGGCGGCACGGCGGTTTCGGCCAGGGGTCGACGAGTTCGGACGGATCTAAGGCGGTACCCTCGAGGTAGTCTGATGCCCACTGGTGCATGAGCAAGCGGCGGCGCTCGAAGAAATCGCTCCTCGCATGCAGCGGAGCCGTCCTGCGAAGCAGCGAACGCTGTCGGGGACAATCGGAACAACGCCGGCAGGCCGCATCGGCCTGCGTTTCGGGGGCAAGGGTCACAAGCCTTTTCTGGGGGATACTGGGCGTTCCTCAGGGAGTCCATCGGTCTATTCGAACGCCCCTCGCCGCAGGTGCACCGTGCGCGACGGATGGCGGAGGTGCTGGAGGGCGCCGAGAACGAGTTGCCGGACGCGGGACGCGCGCTGTTGCGGGGGCTGGGGGACGAGATGAGGAGGCTGGCGGTGGGCTTGTTCCGTCGCGTCTCGATTCCACGCCTGCCACAGCCGCCGCGAAGCCGCCGCGAGCGAGCGTTGCCGCCGACGCCTGCGGTGGTAGACTAGCGCGCCTTTCCGCCTTAGCTCAGTTGGTAGAGCAGCTGACTGTTAATCAGCGGGTCGCTGGTTCGAGCCCAGCAGGCGGAGCCAATCAACTCGAATCTCACGCCGAACGATCGCTCTCGTAGAGAATCAGGTCGTCCAGCCCGACGTTCAGAACGCGCGCGATAGCCGCCAACGTCTTGGTCGAGCCCTGCCGCCGTCCTCGTACGATCTGCGAGAGAAGAGCCCTCAGCCGGGGAGCGCGAGGGGGAACCCCTCGCAAGAGGATGGGTCGGGTGGATGCCGACCTTCTCCGCGACGTGTCGCTGCCGCATGCCCCGGTGCCGGCAGAAGACCGCGATCGGGTGCTCGCCGCCGACGAGGGCCTTCACGACTTCCACCGGAAACGACTCCTCGTCCGATGCCTGGGCGAGGTCGTACAGTTCCTCGTCAGTCAACGCGCTATCTCCAAGCCCTGCGTTCGTTCGCGAGCCCCCGTCCCGTCCCCCACCGCACGCAGCCATCCAATCGATTCAACGGCGTCGCGCTATGCGTGTAGGAGGCGCCGCTGCAGCAGCGACTGCATGTCACGCCGCCCGCCGGCGATGACGAGGACGTAGACCGTCTCCTCGATCACCCGATAGATGATTCGGTAGGGCTTGAACAAGACCTCCCGGTACTCCCGAATCCCGAGGTCTAGCAACTCCCCGGGATAGCTCCCACGATGGGGGAACTCGGCCAGGCTCTGGAACGCGTTCTCGATCTGATCGAGGACGTAGTCCGCTCGAGCCGACGAATCGCGGCGTGAGACGTAGCCGCAGATTTCTTCGAGGTCGCGGGCCGCGTCATCCGTGAGCACGACCCGAAGAGCCATCAGCGCTCCCGCAGCCGCGCGATGACCTCCGCCGCAGGCTGCACCTGCCCGGCTTCGATCTGCCGGTTGCCCAGGGCGAGCATCTTGAGCAGGGCCATCGTCTCCTGCGTTTTCTCGAAGCTGTCGATGTCCTGCACCACGACCTTGGCCGCACCATTCTGCGTAATGACCAGGGGCTCACCGCGGTCGCCAAGCGTGCGCACGATCTCCGAGGCGTGGGTCTTGAGGTAGCTGATGGGTTTGATCTGGCTGGATAGTGTCATCGGCCCGCCTTCCTAATCGGTCCAAATATAGTCCACAAACAGGTTCGGCGCTAGGGACAGACCTCGGAGTCCGACATCGAGTTTGTCAGTAAGATGCTGCCGACAGTCTACGGGGGGCAGACGGCATGGACTTCATGAAGATGTTCGAGGACTGGCGGCGGATCGTGGCGCGTTCAGTCCTGGTATTCCACATCGTGTGCGCCGCGATGGGGCTGATCGTGCTGCTCGGCGTGATCTCGATCCCCTTCATGGGGGACCCGTCCCCAGGCGGCGCTGCGCTCGCCTCGGCGGCCGTCGCCGGGGTGCTCTGCGGGCTTGCGTCGTGCGCGCTCGGGGGTGGAGTTCGTTATGCCGTCTACGGCGACTTCAGGCTGCTGCCGAGCCGGAGCTTCCGCGACTACTTTTCCGGGGACGACGACGGTCGCGAGGAGGCGGCCCACGTGGCGCCGCCGCTTCCCGCACGCACCCAGCGCGGCTCCGACGACGATCTGGTCGATCGGGCCCGCGAGTCCGTTTCGGGCGGCGACCTGGACGGTTTTCAGGACGTCTTCAACCGGCTCCAGGCCAGCCCGGCGATTCCCGCGGGCGAGATCTCCGAGGAGCTGGCGCCGCGCATTCGCGAGTTCGGTCTCGAGCGCAACTGCCGCGAGCTCTGGGAGCAGGGCTACACCGTGGTCGAGGACGTCGCGCCGCCGGAATACTGGCGCGATCTGCGGGCGACCATCCTCAAGGCCGCTTCCCATGACCCCGGAGCAAGGGCCGGATCCATGGGCTCCACCTTGATGTCGAAGTATCCGGTCGTCGCCGAAGCTGCGATCAACCCGAAGATGATGGCGCTCGCGGAGTTCTCGGTGGGCGCCGGGTTCATCCTCAGCAATATTGCCTCGTCCATCCGCAGAAAGGGGGACCGGAGCATCGGGCTGCACTGCGATCAGGTTTGGCACCCCGTGCCGTTTCCCGACCACAACCTCTTCCTGACGGCGTGCTGGGCCTGCGATGACTTCACGCCCGAGGCCGGCCCGACCACCGTCGTCCCCGGCAGCGCGGCACGACGTCGGCCGCCGAACCTCGATGAGATCCGCTCGACGGCGACCGTACCCATCGAGTGCAAGGCCGGGTCGATCGCCGTGTGGGACGGTCGGACCTGGCACGACAACGCCCCTCGGACGATCGAGGGCGAGCGCGCCGTTCTGCACGTGTCCTACACGCGGCTGATGATGCGGCAGATGGAGGTCTATGCCCGGTCGGTCCAGGATCGCCTCGTCGAACGGTACGGCGAGCCCATGGCCCAACTCATGGGTCGCTACGACTTCCTGGCCAAGCCGGAGGGCAAGCTCTACGTGGACGGCTTCTTGCGGGCGGTCGCCTACTCGCGCCGGTAACTTCTCCCCAAGCGCCGGGAGGACTCCCCGAGCACCTTGGCGCCGGTGTCTCCGGCGGCGTGCCGCGCGGCGTCAGCGCTCGTCGAGGTCCGCGAAGTCCGGCTCCCGCAGCGCGTTCCACACCTCCAGCGGCGTCAGCGGATTCTGCGTCGCCGAGCGCCCGAACTTCGTCCAGTAGTAGTTCTCCGCGCGGGAGTCGCTCCACGCCATGCCGAGGTTGCGCTCGTCGAGCATCTCGTTGTAGCGCCGGTAGGGCTCCTCCCGGACGTCGATCGACTTGCGCTCGTCGAGGATGAGCCGCTCGATGCACCTCAAGGCGTAGAGCGTTTCCATCTCCTGGAACGCCGGGACCAGGAGGCCACCATTCGTGTTCGGACCGTACAGCGTCCACAGGTTGGGGCAGCCCGGGATCATCGCGCCCAGGTAGCCCTGGGAGCCGGTTTTCGACCAGAGTTCCTCGACGGTCCTGCCACCGCGGCCGGTGATCGACATGGGGAACAGGTACTCGGTCGCCCGGAATCCGGTCGCATAGACGATGGCATCCACGGCGTGAACCTCGCCGTCCTCGGTTTCGACGCCGGCTTCGGTGATCCCCCGGATGCCATCGGTGACGAGCGTGACGTTCTCGCGCTGGATCGCGTCGAGAATGCTGTACTCCGGGTCAACCAGCACCGGACGCGCCGACAGGACAGGGTGTTCCGGCGTCATCTTCCGGACCAGGTCGGGATCCCCCAGCTTCTCTCCCAGGAACGCGATGCAGTTGTCCCGCGCGGCCTTGTTGACCGGGCTGGTCGCGTGCTCGTCCTCGAAGTGCGGGTCGATCGTCGCGAGCGGCCCGAACCCCGCGATGAACCCTCCCGCGATGCGCAGGCGCATGAAGTTCGTGTGGTACGGCAGGTTGCGATCCAGCCAGGGCACCTGCGACTGGAAGGGCGAACGATAGCCCGGGGCTCCGAAGAGCCACTGGGGCGTGCGTTGGAAGACCGTGACATGCCCGGCTTCGAGCGCCAGTTCCGGCACCATCTGGTAGCCCGTGCAGCCCGTGCCGATGACCGCCACGCGCTTCCCTTTCGGGTCGAACTCGGCGGGCCAGCGGGCCGTGTGCCAGGACGGGCCCCCGAAACGTTCCATGCCGGGGATGTCCGGCATGTTGGGCCGGTTGAGGAAGCCCACCGCCGTGATCACGGCGTTCGAGCGCAGCGTGCGCCGGCCTTCCGGGCCGTCGACGGCGATGTCCCACATCGAGGCCGCCTCGTCCCACTCGAGCGCGCGGACCTCCGTGTTGAAGGTGATGTCGCCGCGCACGTCGAACGTGTCCGCCACCCAGTTGAAGTACTTGCGGTTCTCCGTCCAGGGACAGAACGGATACGCGTAGCTGTAGTCGACGCCGAAGACGTGGGTATAGAGCCGGCTCGGGGTGTCCACCCGCGCGCCCGGGTAGCGATTCTCGTACCAGGTGCCGCCGACATCACCGTTCTTCTCGACGACCGAAAACGGTATCCCTGCCCGCTTGAGCTGGATGGCCGCGTTGAGACCCCCCATGCCGGCGCCGATGACGGTGACCGAGAAGTCCTCGCGTCGCCGTGTCGGCTCCCGCGACCATTCGAGGCCGCGGGCCCAGGGATTCAGGGCCAGCTCCTCGAGCCACAGGTCCACCGCATCGGTCTCGGGGTCTGAGCCGATGGTCAGGGTCATGCTGGTCAGCAAGCGTTCGGCGGGACCGATGCCCAGGTCGCCGGCGCCACGGTCCCGGTAGGACTTGAGGAACTCGGCGGCCTTGCGCCGCACGAGGGCGGCGTCCTTCTCATCCAGCGTCAGGCCGCCGAACAGGCCGCCGCCCCGGCGCACCACGGGGGTCGTCGCCGCGATCTCCTCATCGCCCGTGAGTTGGTAGATCAGACCCCTCAGCACCATCGGGTCGCCGTGGGCCGTCGCGTCGTCGATCGTTGCATCGCTCGCCCCGAGCAGCTCTTCGCGGACCGGGGCACCTGCGAGCGAGTCGTGCCCGCTCAATTCCTGGATTGCTTCTGCCATGTCTCCGAGTATATGCAGGCAAGCCGCCCGGGCGGTAGCGCGGCTTACCCACTAAGTCTCCTGGACCCGATCCACGATCCGCATCAGGGCCGCGGCGATCTCGTCCGGCACTTCCTCCTGCAGGAAGTGGCCGCCCTCAGTTTCGGTCACCGGCGCATTCGGGAAGCTCCGCCGCATGGCCGGGAGCTGACCGCCAAGAATCGGGTCGTGCTTGCCCCAGACGATCTCCGCGGGAATGTCCAACCCCTGAACGTACTGGCCGATCGCCGTCATCGCGGGCATCGAGGGATGGTCCGGTCCGTTGGGCGCCATGCGCATCATGGCGAGCGGCGCCTTGTCGTTGCCGCTCTCTTCCACCGGGCGGGCATAGAGTTCCAGCACCTCGACCGGGAGGGAGTCGGGGTCGCCCTGGGTCCGCGGCAGGTTCCTGAAGATCGAAAGGACCACCTCGAAGACGAGCTCTCCGACGACCGGCCTCGCGGCCATCCGGTGGCCCTGCGAAAGGTCCCCCTCGCCTTCCCTGTCGCCGAAGAGCGTGTTCAGCACCACGACCCCCTTCAGCAGCTCCGGCGAGCGCGCGAAGGCCCCCATGCCGATCGGTCCGCCCCAGTCCTGTCCTGCGTAAACCACTCCGGCCAACTGCAGCTTCGTGAGCACGCCACCGATCCAGCGGATATGGTTGTCCAACGTGTGTTCGCTCGCCGGCACTTTGCTTGAGAATCCCAGCCCCACCAGGGTCGGCATGATCACGCGGACCCGATCGGTCGGCAGCGCCGCAGCCACCTTCCGGTACAGGAATCCCGAGGTGGGGTTGCCGTGCAGGAGCACGAGGGGGAAGCCGGAGCCCACTTCGAGCACGTGCACCTTGATGCCGGGTTCGACCTCGACGAAGTAGCTCGCGTACCCGTCCGTGACGAACGTCGCCGCGTCCTCCGGCAGGCGGAACGCTTCAAAGTCGCCGGCGTCCAGGGTCACCACTCCTTCCCCGTTCGGCACGACCCGCTCTCCATCCCGTGTGATCGCGATCACGAAGATCAGCGCAGCGGCCGCTACCACCCCCAACGCCATGAGAATTCGTGACTTCAAGGCTTTTCTCCCATGCTGTCGCGATCCGGTGCGGTTCCCACCCCACGCTCCGCGAGCCAGATACCACCGAGGACGAGCGCCAGGGCGACGCCGTGATAGACGCGGAAGTCCTCGCCCAGGTACCCCACGGCAATGATGGCAGCAAACACGGGCACGAGGTTGATGAAGGTCCCGGCTCGGCCCGGCCCGATGATCTCGACGCCGCGAATGAACATGATCTGGGCGAGAAACGACGGGAACAGCGCCACCAGCGCGATCACGCCCCAGCCGCGCAGCGTCGGCGCCTGGAACTCGCCGAGCCAGGCTTCCGCGGCCACCATGGGCACCGACGCAAGAAACGCCGATGCCGCGAGCACGGTGAACAACCCGAGCGCCGTCGACGCCGGCCGTCGCCGCAAACCCACCGTGTATCCCGCGTAGAGCATCGTGGCGAGCACCACGAGCAGGTCCCCCCGGTTGAAGCGCAGTTGCAGCAGACGCTCGGCGTCCCCCGCGGACGCCACGACGACGACCCCGGCCAGCGTCACGCCGACCCCGACCCACTGCGGCGTCCGCGTCGGCGTCCGGTACGCGAGCAACGCGCCAGCCAGCACGAACACCGGCATCATGCCCTGGATGATGCCCATGTTGATCGCCGTGGTGTGGTGGGCGGCGATGTAGAACAGGCCGTTGAAAACGGCAAACCCGAGGGCGCCCATGGCAAACAGGAACCCGAGGTGCGGCTTCAGGTTCGGCCAGTCGCGGACGAGGCTCTTCGTGTTGAATGCCACCAGCAACACCACCACCAGGAGCCAGCGCAGCGCCACCACCACCATGGGCGACGCCTCGCCGACAAGCAGTTTCGCGAACGTCGTATTGGCGCCGAAGCAGATCGACGTGCAGGTGAGAAGGAGGTAGGCGCGCACGACCCGTCACGTCGTTTCCACGCCGCCGAATAGTCGGCGCTCGCGACCCGTTACGCAAGGCACCCGATCTCGTATGATCCGATAGTCCAATTGGGCCAGCAGGAGGGGTCAGGATCATGCGGACCGTTCCAACTCCGGACGCGTCTTCGCTGCGGGACCGTTTCCCCCTCGTGGTCGGGATCGCGAGCCTGTTCCTCGCAGCCGCTGCGGGCGGCGACTACAACCCGCCACGCACCAGTGATGGCCATCCCGACCTGTCGGGCGTGTGGGACTTCCGCACGCTGACGCCCCTGGAACGCCCGGAGGACCAGCAGGCGTTCCTGAGCCCGGAGGAAGCGCTCGAGATCGAAGCCAAGGCGGACGCGGTGTCAGCCGCGCAGCATGCACCCAGCGATCCGGACCGGCCGCCTCCGCCGGAGGGCGACGCCACGCCGTATAACGCTTTCTGGTTCGATCACGGCGCGCGGGTCAGCGGGGACCGGCGTTCGTCGCTCCTGGTCGACCCGCCCGACGGGCGGCTGCCGCCGACGCAACCCGGCGTCCGGCGGCAGGCCATGGGAGACGATCAACCGGAAGACCCGCCTGTCAGGCTGCTCGTCGGCGGCGTCGGCGTGGCCGATCCCGAGAGCCGCGGCCTCGCCGAGCGGTGCATCGTCGGGTTCAACGCGGGGCCGCCGATCTGGCCCGGCGGCTATAACCAGAACCTGAAGATCATCCACGCGCCGGATTACGTCGTGGTGTTCATGGAGATGGTGCACGAGGCCCGGATCATCCCCACCGACGGCCGCGGGCGTCCGCCAATGGAGATCCGTCCCTGGACGGGTTCGTCCCTGGGGCGCTGGGAAGGGGACACGCTGGTCGTCGAGACGGCGAACTTCCCCGAGAAACGTTCGAGCTTCGCGCCCACGCCCTTCGAGTCGGTCGGTACGGCCGAGCATATGCGGCTCACCGAGCGCTTCAGTCTCGTGGACGACGACACCCTGCGCTACGAGTACACAGTGGACGACCCCGCCACCTACACGCGCCCGTTCACCGTGGCCCAGCAGATGCGCAAGAGCGGGGAGCAGATCTACGAGTACGCCTGTCACGAAGGGAACTACGGGCTGCGCAACATCCTGACGGGCGCCCGCATGCAGGAGAAGCTGGCGGCGGTCGGCAGCGAGTAAACTGCGTCCGCCCCAGGGAAGCACAAGATCAGGAGAAGGAAGCAGCATGTCCGGGCAGACCGCCGAGGTGCTCGCGCCCCGCGAGGAAGCTGGCGCGGCGCCCGACTACGAGGTCGTCGTCATCGGCGCGGGCGTCGCCGGCATCTACCAGATCAAGCGGCTGAAGACCTCGGCGTCCGCGCCATCGTCCTCGAAGCCAACCCCGACCTCGGTGGCACCTGGTACCACAACCGTTATCCCGGAGCGCGCTTCGATTCGGAGAGCTTCACGTACGGCTACTCGTTCTCGCGCGAACTGCTGGACGGGTGGCACTGGACCGAGCAGTTCTCGCCCCAACCGGAGACCCTCCGCTACCTGCACTACGTCGTCGACAGGTTCGGGCTGCGCGAGTCTACTCCACCGGCTTCGACGCGTTCACGGGCGCCATGGACCGGATCGACATCCAGGGACCGGGCGGGCGTCGGCTGCGGGACAAGTGGGCCGACGGCCCGGTGACCTACCTCGGCCTCATGGGCGCCGGCTTCCCCAACCTGGTCATGCTTGGCGGCCCGCAGGGCGCCGCGACGAACTTCCCCCGCGGCCTGGAGCTGGCCGTCGACTGGGCGACGCCCTTGCTCGAGTACATGTGGACGCACGGCTATCGCCGGTTCGACGCGGAGAAGAGCGCGGAGGCGGAGTGGCTCGAGCACGTCAAGGAGATGTACGAGGGGCCGCTCCTGCGCACCGCCAAGAGCCGGATCACCGGGTACAACTCGAACCTCGACGGGCACGAGTACGGCAAGACCCGCTACATCATCTACAACGGGGGCGGCCCGAAGTACGCGAGGCGCCTGCGCGAGATGGTCGCGAACGACTACGAGGGCGTCACGTTCAGGTAACGCGCCGCTTCGATCCCCCTCCCGGGGAAGTCATCCCCGCGCCGACAGCCCTCCGTCCACCGGCAGGCAGATGCCCGTGATGTAGGCCGCGTCGTCGGACGCCAGAAACAGGGCCGCGTTCGCGACATCCCAGCCGGTGCCCTGCCGCCCGAGCAGCGGCACCTGGCGCGCACGCTCCGCCCGGATTTCGTCGCGCGACCGGTCCTGCTCCCGCGCCCGGCGCTCGATGGCCATCGGGGTGTCCATCAGGCCCGGCATGATCGCGTTGACGCGGATGCCGTAGCGGGCGTTGTGAATGGCCATCGACTTCGTCAACGCGTTCATCCCGGCCTTCGAGACGCCGTAGGTCATGTTCATGTGGGCCCCGTGCGCGGCCATGGACGAGATGCCGACGATGACGCCCGACCGTTGTGCCCGCATGGTCGGCAGGGCGTGCTTGCAGGTCAGGTAGTAGCCGGTCAGGTTGAGCGTCATGATGCCGGACCAGTTCTCGTGGGCGAGTTCCGCCACCTCGCCATCGCCCTGGCTCTTGCCGACGTTGTAGTGGAGCACGTCGATCCGTTCGAAGCGTGCGGCGGCCTCTTCCGCAATCGCCCTGCAACCGGCTTCATCGGTCACGTCGGCCACGAGGACATCCGCCTGGAACCCCTCGCCGGCAATCATCGCCCGGGTCTCCTCCGCCCGTTCCTCGACGTGGTCCACCAGCAGCAGCTTCGCGCCCTCGCGCGCGTAGGTGATCGCTGCGGCGCGGCCGTTGCCGATGGTCTCTCCCGGCGTCTGGCCCGCGCCGACGACGACGCACACTCGATTCTCAAGCTTCATGACCGCTCCTTCGCTAGCCCGCACCGCGAGAGCCTACGGCATCTTCCGTCTCGTATACTCCGGCGCGACTCCCGCGACCCATCACCGAGAACGGAGCGAGACCTTGGGCACCAAGAACTTCCTCCCGGACGAGGCGACCTTCGCCGCACTGGGCAACCTTCCGGACGACGAGCCCGTGGTCATGCTGAACCTGCTCGAGCTGGCGGACGACGGCGGCGAGTCCTACGGGAAGTACGGACGGGTCGTACTGCCCCAACTCCAGAAGCGGGACGCGCACATCCTCTACAACGGTACACCCCTCTCCGACGACCCCGCGGCCGGGCATTGGGACCGGGTCGCCCTCGTGTACTACCCGAGCAGGGCGGCGTTCCTCGACATGATGGCGGACCCGGACTACCAGGCGGGGTTGCCCTACCGTACCGCGGGGCTGAAACGCACGGTGCTCTATGCGTTCAGGCAGGCGGAGTTTCCGGCCGCGCCCGCCCTCGACGTGGTGACCGCCGACGGGGACGACGAGATCTTCGTGCTCAACCTGCTGCGTTTCAAGGCCGACGGCGGACGGCAGGAGTACCAGAAGTACGGGCAGGTGGTCCAACCAATGATCCGCGAGCTCGGCGGCAGTCCGGCGCTGGTGTTGCGCGCGCAGTTACCGCTGGTCTCCGAGGAGACCTGGGAGGACCTTTACCTGGTCCGCTATCCGAGTCCCGAGTCCCTGCGCGAGATGGTCACCAGCAAGGAGTGGCAGAAGGCCAACGAGGACCGGCAGCGGGGTCTCGACCTGACCTGGGCGTTCCCGACCCGTCAGTTCCGCTGACGCGAACGGCTTACGTCTTCAAGCCGCCTTCGCGTCTTCCATCAGCGTCTTCTTCTCCGCGACGACCAGTTCCCGATAGACCTCGCCTTCCATCTTCCAGGTCCCGCAGAAGCCCTTGGGCACGAGGATGTGGTCCCCGGTGTCGGCTTCGCGCACGTTCCCCTGTCGGTCCGTGAGGATCAGCTTCCCGGCCAGCACGTGGACGTACTCGTCGAAGAGCGTGTCCTCGAGTTCGAACGTGCCGGGTGGACTCTCGTACACCACGACGATCACGTCGCCGTAGAAGAGCATGCTGTTCTTCGGATTGGCTTCCGGCGCCACCACGATGCGGCGCGGATTGCCGACCTCCCTGCCCACCTGTGCCGGGGCGTCTTCCAACCCGCGGCCCGCGAGCAACTCAGGATCCAGTACGAGCGGCACGCCGCCCAACTCGTTTCGGTGCACTTGGCTCTCTCCTCCACAGTCCGAACGGTGAGTGTCCCACAGAACTCGGCGACCGCCCACGTCAGAACTTCCAGGCGACGCTGGCCTGGAAGTGCCGCGGCAACTCCGGCAGCACCACGACGCCGCCAAACAGGTTCGGGAAGTTCGCCCGGAAGTAGCGTTCGTCCGTCAGGTTCTTGCCCGAAACGGTCACGGACCACCGGCGTCCGCCGACCTGCACTCCCGCGTTCACCAGCGTGTACGCCGGCAGCTTCACCCGTTGCGAGAAGCCCGAGTACACGCTTGCGACATCGGCGACGCTCGCGAACACGCTTAAGCGGCCCCACTCGTAGAGGGCCGTGACGGCGGCCAGGTCCTTCGGGACGCCGGCGCGCACCGCGTCGGGGTTCGACGCGAGCGTCACGAAGCCCCCCACCGTGCCGCCGTAGAACGTCGTCGGGTCCGTGTCGGGCAGGTCGCCGGCGCCGAGAAAGCTGAAACGCCCGCCGTTCTCGAGGGTATTGAGGTTGACCACTTCGAGATGGGTGTACGCCGCGATCACCGACAGCCGTTCCGTCGCCTGCCAGCGCAGTTCCAGTTCGTAGCCCTCGGAGCGGGACGCCTGGTTGGTGGCGATGGACTGCGCGCTGAAGTCGGTCCGTTCCTGCTCGAAGTAGGCCGCCTGGACGAACAAGCGCCCGTCCAGGAACGCACCCTTGACGCCTAACTCCACCAGTTCGGAGCTGGCCACGGCCTGGCCCCCGGCGACGTTCCCCGGGAGGATCTCGGCGCCTTGCCCCACGATGACGGTCGTCTGCTCGGAAAGGGTCACGTAGGGCATGAACGCGCCGCGCGCCCGATAGGAGAGACTGGCGGTCCACGAGAAGGCGTCCTCGGTGTCCTTCGCGCGGATGCCGGCCCCGGACAGCGTTCGCCCGGCCGGCTGGCGGCTTCGCAGGTCGATGCGTTCCTGGCGGACGCCGAGCACCGCGTTCAGTCCGCTGTCCCAGTCGAGGTCCGCGAGCACGGCCATGCCGAGGGACGTGTAGGAGCCTTCGGAGTAGTTCGTGTAGTCCCGGTCGATCTGCGTGGCGAGCAGGCGCCGGTCGCGCGCCGTCGACGGACGCGTGAGGTCACGCCGGTCGAAGTGCTCGTTGTTGAAGTCGTTCGCGTGCTCGAAGTCCGTGCGGCGAATGGAAGGGGAGGCCACGAGGGTCACGCGTCCCCAGTTGCGCGCCTCGGAGAAGGTGACGATCAACTGGTCTTCGACCACGCGCGAGTCCGCGAACTCCGCGAACCCGTATGCGACTTCCGACAGGTGTTCGTAGCGCTCGGCGTAGAGCTTGTTGGTCACCCGCCAGCGCGGTCCCGGCGTGAAGTGGAGGTCCGCGTAGAAGACGAAGTCCTCGGTGCGCAGCACGTCGTCCCGCGCCACGAGAACCTCGTCGCCGTCGAGACGGGCCGTGCCAACGGTCGTCGGGTCCAGGGCGAAGTCGCCTCCGAAGACGCAGGGTTCCGCGCGGCTCGCGGGGTCCACGACGAACCCGAAAAGCCCGGCCCCGCCATTGGTCGCGTCGTACTCCGCGTGCGAGATGAACCCGTCGCCGTCCGCGTCCAGCGGCCTCGCCAGCCCCGTCACGTACGTCCCGCGGTCGATGAGTTCCTGCGTGAGCCGGTTCCAGCCGCCGATCTCGTTGCCGTCGTAGTCGTGGTACATGCCGCCCCAGAGGAGCCGCACGCGGTCGTTCAGGTCGACGTTGAACGTTCCCTGCAGGATCACGTTCTTCGTCGCGGTATCCCGGTAGTAACTCCCGGAGTCCTCCCACTCCCCGAACAGGTAGTAGCCGAACCGACGCTCTCCGAGCGACCCCGGCCCCCCGACCTCCGCGGCCACGACCGCCTTGTCCCAACGGCCCCCCGTCACGGACACCTCGCCCGTCGGGTTGCGAAGATACTGCCCCGTGTCCGCGCGCGCCGACTTGGGCACGAAGTTCATGTAGCCGCCGATCTTGCTCGCCCCGTAGATCACGGACGCCGGTCCGCGCACGATGTCCACCCGGTCCGCCGCGCCGATCGGCGTCGCGTAGTTGCCGGGGTTGTCGAGGCGGCGGATGCCGTTGAAGTAGTTCTCGCCGGAGGTGCCCCGAAGGTCGAGCGATCCCGAGACCCCGAAGAAAGACTGCGTGAAGCTCGAGGGCGAGAGCATCACCAGGTCGTCGATGTCGGTCATGCCCAGGCGGTCCATGGTCTCGACAGCGATGCTCGTGGCCGAACGCGGCGTCTCGAACAGGGACTTGTCGAGGCCGAAGACCACGTCGACCGGCTCGGACGGGACGATCCCGATGCGGTCGACGGTGTCCCCGCGGACGGTGACGGTCTCGTCGGCTTCGGGCTCGTCCCCGGCCGCGCACACAGACACACTGACCGAAACGCAGGCCGTGAGCAACCGCACGGCCAATCGGCAAGGCGATCTCAAACCGTCACTCTCCGCCGGCGAAGCGCTCCCAGAGAGCGGGCTCGCCGAGCCGTGGGAGACGCCCAGTTCCTTCCACCGCCATTGCACGGTGACGGGCAGGCCCCAAGCCACTTCTAGGTGTCAATTTTGCATTCCAAATGCATAATATCCCCTATGACTTCGGCATACATCGAGCGCTCGCTGCAGCCGGTACTCCAGAAAGCGGCCCGCGAGTTTCCGACCGTCGTCCTGACGGGACCGCGTCAGTCCGGCAAGACTACCCTGCTCCAGCGCCTTTTCGGGGAGCATTGCCGCTACGTCTCCCTGGAGCCGCCGGACGTCCGCCTTTCCGCCGCGGAAGATCCGCGGGGGTTCCTGGAACTGTATCCCCCGCCCGCCATCTTCGACGAGATCCAGTACGCGCCGCAGCTGCTGCCCTACATCAAGGAGAAGATCGATGCCGACCGTGACCGGGCCGGGCAGTTCCTGCTCACCGGCTCCCAGAATCTCCTTCTCGCCGCGAACGTGACCGAGTCCCTGGCCGGGCGCGCCGCCATGCTTCGCCTCCTGCCGTTGTCGAGGCGGGAAGTCGCGGACGATGCCTCGAGGCCCCTCGCCTGGGAGGATCGGGACTTCCCGCCTCCCCAGTTCCACCCAGGCCCGGGCGAACTGTGGGAGAGCCTCCTGCGCGGCGGCTACCCGGAGCTGGCGACGCAGCCCGACCGCGACGCCTCGTTCTGGCACGGCAGCTACATCGAGACCTACCTGGAGAGGGACGTGCGGTCCCTGCGGCAGGTCGGAGACCTGACGCAATACCGGAGCTTCCTCCGTGTCCTCGCCGCCCGAAGCGCCCAGCTCCTCAGTCTCACGGACATCGCCCGAGACCTCGGTGTGGCGGTGAACACGATCAAGGCCTGGCTCTCGGTGCTCGAAGCCACCTACCAGGTCTTCGTCCTGCGACCCTACTTCGCCAACGTCGGCAAGCGGCTGGTCAAGACGCCGAAGGTCTATTTCGCCGACGTCGGCACGCTCTGTCATCTCGCGGGGCTAAGGGACGCGGACCACGCCGCCGCGGGCCCGATGGGCGGGGCCATCATCGAGACGGCCGTGTTGTCCGAGATCGTCCGCACCTACACGCACCGCGGCGACGATCCGCGCGTGTACTTCTGGCGCACTCGCGCGGGCACGGAGGTGGACTTCGTGGTGGAAACCGCCGGCGGGCTCGTCCCCATCGAGGTCAAGCTGTCCGCGACGCCCCGGCCAAGGATGGCCACATCCATCCAAGCCTTTCGGGGAGACATGAAAAGCGCCGCCCTGTCAGGCTACGTCGTCCATCCGGGCGATGTCCGCCTGCCCCTCGGCCCGGGCGTGACGGCCCTGCCCTTCGGGGAGCTGTAACTGACCGGCACTTGCACTCGACCCGCGAAATGCCCTGTCATGCGCGCGAACTTGAGAAGGAAGCAGCCCATGCAACTCAGCCTCTGGCCCAGTCCCACTCTGTCATTCTCCGAAGTCGCGGATCTCGCCCGCCATGCCGAGGCGACCGGCTGGGACGGTCTCTGGTACGCGGATCACTTCATGCCGAATGCGCCCGATACCAGCGCGCCCTGGCCGGAGGCGTGGATGACCCTCGCCGGGGTCGGCGCGACGGTACCGCGGCTGCGGCTGGGGACTCTCGTTACGGGCAACACCTATCGCCATCCGGCGGTGCTGGCCAAGATGGCCGCGACCCTCGACCACATGACCGGCGGCCGCGCGATACTCGGCCTCGGCAGCGGCTGGCAGGAGAACGAGCACCGCCAGTACGGCATCCCGTTCCACACGGTCAGGGGGCGCCTCGAGCGGCTCGACGAAGCCTGCGCAATCATCAAGGCGCTGTTCACCGAGACCAAGGCCAACTTCGACGGGCGCTTCTACCAGCTCGAGGAAGCCTCCCTCGAGCCAAAACCGGTCCAGCAGCCCCTGCCCCTCCTGATCGGCGGTGGCGGGGAGAAGCGCACGTTGCGCATCACCGCGCAACACGCCGACGCGTGGAACGTGTGGGGCGATGTCGCGACCCTGCGGCACAAGATGGAGATTCTCGACGGGCATTGCGCCGACCTGGGCCGGGATCCGAAGTCCATCCGGCGCACTGCGGTCGCCCTGCTCTTCCTGAGCGAAGACGAAGGCTACCTGGAGCAGATGCGCAACGCCGACATCGCGATGCCTACCGTCATCGGCACCGCCGAGGAGGTCCGGGAGACGCTCGACGCCTATGCGTCCATCGGGGTGGACGAGTTCATCGTGCCAGACTTCAATCTCGGTGGGCAGGCCGAGAAGGTCGAGACGCTGGACCGCTTCATCAAGGACGTCGCCGGGCGTTAGCAAGGCTCCGCCGTCACTTCAGGTAGAGATGTAGATCCCGCCGCGAGCGGCCGCCGCGCGCATGTCGCTTTGGAGCGATCGGTCGATCCTTCCATCTCTGCTACTTACCACCGCGAGGTCCGTCGGAAACACCCGATCGCCAAAGAACGTTACGGCGTCATCGGGGTCGCACTGGTTCGACGTCCACAGCAGGCCTTCGATGCTCGGAAAGCGGTCATGAACGACTTTGGCCCAGGACGCTGTCCGAGCGTAGGCGGTCGGCGGACTGGCAATCAACATGGAGCGCGCGATACCCCACTTGCGCAGGTCCGGCGCCCTCAGGCTCGCCAGTCGCACGTCGCGTCGGAGCGTGAGCACACTGTGCATCCGGTCATGGACCTGCGTCAGCGGAACGTCCTCGGCCCCACGCCGGCCACCGGAACGTCGTGGAGAATCGTCTCGTAGATCGCTGACTCCAGTGTGCTGCCGGCGTACAGCGACGCCACGCACTCACCGCGACGATCCTGGACAGGGGCGAACCGTGTGGGCGCTCCCCGGCAGTGGTTGAACGCGTCACCACCGAGGCGCCGGTCGTGTATGCGGTGCAGCGCCGTACCGGCCGTGAGCACTACGACATTGGGTGACTCGAGGTCGTCGGGAGGCGGGGGAAGGTACGCACCCTCGGGACCGTCAGCCACGCGCCGGTTCCGCCAGCCGGCTGGCCGCCGCAACCACGTCTTCGCTGTCGTCCAACCGGTCCTGCGGCGCGTCGCCGTCCAGCCAGCCGTTCGCCGACGCGAACCAGAGCGCCGTCTGCCAACCCGTCAGTTCCGCAGGCAACGCGCTCAGGACGCCCTTGAGGGCCGGATGGGGTGCACCGTCGCGAAACTGAAAAGCCGGATACCGGTCGCCTCTACCCTGGCGGACGGCGAAGATCTTCTTCTCCTTCTTCCACCGTGAAGCCGGCTCGCTCGGGTTGCCTGACGTCCGGCCCGACCACCGATGCACCTCCGCGGCCGACAACGTCGGGGTCCCCCGCAAGTAGTCGGTCCGAAGCTCGAGGTTGTCGACCCACAGGTCCGCCTCCGCGCCGGTTCGCGGCATGCGCTCCAACAGCATCGCGAGCAGTCGATCGAGATCCTTCCCGTGATCCTCGGGGCCTGTCGAGAGCATGTTGACCAGCCGCATCGCACGGTCGACCGTCCTGCCAAGTTCGTGGTCTCCGGCGCGGAGCACTATCCACTCCGAGTCCTCCCCGGAGGCCCCAAGTGTCACCTTGACCCGCGCCGGCAATGCTTCCACCTCCTCTGCAAGGAGATGGCGCCATGCGAGTGCTTCGGATTGCATCAGTTCGAACCCGTACCATGAGATTCGTGATTAAGCGTAGCTGAACGCTATTCTCACTGTCCAATGGAGCCACGCGACCTTGCGGTCGCCGCCGCCGCCTCGACCGCCTCGTTCCGCAGCAGGTCCCGCAGGGAAATCCCCACCCTGTCGAGATATCGCTGGCGGAACAGGTAGTAGACGACGCCAAGTCCTATCAGGCCGATGTAGAAGAAACCCGGCACCAGGTTGTCGCGCACGCCGATGTAGAGAAACGTCACGGACACCGCCATCTTGATGGCGGCCACCACGCGTATCCCCGTCCCGTTCAGCCTGAACGCCGCCTTCGCGTAGTGGTCCGGCATGGCCGCGGGAAGGCGCAGTAGCGCGATCGCCCAGATGATCCCGAAGATCATGATGCCGATCACGCTGACGGACGCGTACTGCACGACCGTGCCCTGCGCCGCGATGCCGCCCAGCACGATCAGCACGACGAAGATCATCGCAATGTTCGGTTCCCCCGTGCGGCGGCTGACGCGGCTGAGCGCCCGTGGGTAGACCCGGTTGCGCGCGAGAGCGAAGAAGCTCCGCGATGTCGCGAGAATGACCACGTTGATGGACGTCGCCGCCGCAAGCAGCGCGCTGAGGGTGATCGCGGCGGCAAACCAGTCGGGCAGGAACAGGGTGGATGCGTAGCTCATCGGCGCGACGATGGCGCCGAGCTCGCGCCAGGGGACAAGCCCCGGCAACACGATCGTGACGAGCGTGTAGGTCACCGCCACGACGAGAAAGGCGAGCAGCAGGGCGAGCGGGATGTTGCGCCCCGGGTTGCGGATCTCCTCGCCCACGACGACCACCGTCAGGAAGCCCCCGTAGGAGAAGAACGCCGGCACGGCCGCGCTCATGACCGAGCCGATGCCGTTCGGCACCATCGGTGTCAGGTTCGCCGGCTCGATGTAGAAGAGGCCGCCAATGCCGAACGCCAGCAGCGAACCGACGAAGATCGAGACCATGACCACCTGCGTGCGCACGCTGGTCCGGAGACCGAGGAGATTCAGCCCGAGCAGCACCAGCATGATGCCGATCGCGATCGCCAGTCGATCCCACTCGGGGACGAAGAAGCGCAGGTAGTCCGTGAAGCCGAACGCGAGGACGGGCACGCCCACGGCGATCCCGATCATCCCTGCCCAGACCCCGAGGAACCCGACGAGCGGATGCAGGACGATGCTTGTGAACACGTAGTCGCCGGCGCTGACCGGCAGGATCGTCCCCACCTGGGCCGCGATCAGGCAGTTGACGATGGCCAGGCCGCCCGCGATGAGATACGCGAAGACGACGCCGGGTCCGGCCGCGGCGGCCAGTTGTCCCGGGAGAATGAAGATCGACGCGCCAATGATCAGCCCGACGAGCAGGAACACCGCTCCGCCGAGGCCGACCTTGCGCTCGAGGCGCGCGTCAGGCACCGCGGTCATACGCCCGCATTGGGCAACGGCAACGTCGAATGCGTGCGGTCGGACTCCGCCACGATCTTCCTGAGTGCACTGACGACCATCTGCGGCTTAGCCACATCCACGGTCGCCACCTCGAAGACTGTCGCCGTCCCGGCAACCCGCCAACGACGCAGGATGGGCTCCGTAGCCAAACCCTCGTGCCACGGAAAGAGCAATACTAGCCGCCGCGCTTCGTAGGCACGCGCGTAGGCAAGCATTTGGTACACATCCGCCTGTTCCACACCAAGGGTCGGCTTGTCGGTCCCGAGCCGCTTCCACTTCGTGTCGATCACGATCTCCCCGTCCACAACGATGTCCGGCCGCAAAGCGAACAGCGATTCGTATTCGGACTCCAGCGCGTACTTCCCCGTGTGCTGTAGACGGACGTCCCTTGGCGCGAGTGCCTCTCTCACACTCCGTCCGACGAACTCCTCAAACAAGTCGTTCATCGGGAACAGCAAGGCGAAACCCTCTGCGCCGCCCATCGCCGTGCCTTGCCAATCGCCCCCCAAAAGCGACCGAGCCAACCTGAAGAGGCGATGAAACGCGACATTCGTGCGGTCCAAGCGCACCGGTTCGCGGCTCGGATCCTGACTGTCACCTACGAACTCGAAACGGGCGCGAAGCTCCATGAGTCTGCGCACGTTCGCGGCCGACCTCGCGACGCGTGTCAACCGCGTCACGGCCGCCTTGAGCACGCGGTTCAACGGCGTGTCGACAGACAACTCCTCGAACTGACACGCCACACGATCAGCCCGAATGGCGTGGCGGGTGAACTGCCGATTGACGCGGAGCTTGCCGCGCAGATAGGCGAGATCCTCTTCCTTCGCACGATATCGGTGCGGCAGTCCACGCCGAACCGCGACCAACAACCGATCGGAGAACAGCCGGATGAGCACTTCCAGCAGATCGTCGCGCTGCGTCGCCAGCAACGCCGGTTCGCCGTCCGCGATCGGCAAGCCCCAAGCGACCGCCAGCATCCTCGTCAGCGCCCGTCGAACGCCCGCGGGTCGCTCGCCGTCGATTTTGGGGAGTATCTCAACCGTGACACCGGGTACCGAGAGCACGCCCACAACCTGCCCCGCCCGCAGACTCGGCATAGCCGTCCTCGTTAAGACGGGCCGCGGTACGCGCAGTCGTCGGGTTTCGCGGTCGGCGAGCGAATGGAGTCGCCGCGCACCGTCAGGAGACACCCCCTTCTCTCCGATGGGGAGGTGTCCCCATTCGAGTATCGCGTGCGTTGAAATTGCCTTGCTCACTCTCCCGTTTCGGTCGCCGCCGAACGGTTCAGCAAACGGGCGTAGGCATCCTCGGAGAAGGCCTGGCGTACTGTCCACCGATACCGGTCCTCGCCCACACCGGCATCCGGACCCGGCGGCGGATCGAGGCGTCGCCGCTCCACGAAGTGACCCGTTCCCCCAAGCACAGCCTCGACCTTGCTCCAATCGTCGTAGAAGTACTCGGCGATCAACGGGATGATCTTGTGTCGCATCACCGCGTCCACGTCCTCTCGGGTTCGCGCGTCCATGAACCACGCGTGCCCGATGAGGTGGTCTCGATCCACCAAGTACTCGAGGCGCTCGTTCATCACGCGCAGGACGCTTGGGAGGTCCACCCCGGTGCGCTCTCCCGACTCGATGAGTAGCTCGGGGTCGGGCGACATCTCCTCGAACTGGAAGCGCCGCCGAAGTGCCGTATCCAGCAAGGCAATGGATCGGTCAGCCGTGTTCATCGTACCCAGAAGGTGCAAGTTCGCCGGGAGGGTGAAGCGCTCGCCTGAGTAAGGAAGCGTGACGGCGACCTCGTTCGCCGCACCCTCGCGTTTGTCCTCCTCGAGCAGCGTGATGAGTTCGCCCATCACCTTGGACACGTTGGCTCGGTTGATCTCGTCGATGACCAAGACGTGGGGACGCGCCCCGTCGCAGCGGGCCTTCTCCGCCATACGCCTGATGACACCCGGCTGGACTTCCAGAGTCATGCCGCCACCCTCCGCTGCCACGGGACGGAGACCTTCCACGAACTCCTCGTAGCCGTACGACTGATGGAAGGTAACGAATCCGATGCGGCCTTCGCCCATCAGCGCACTGTAACGGGCGCGCAACTCGTCCGGCCGCTGTGGCGCCTGCCCGTCGCAGCTCTCGACGCATCGCCGTGTCGTCGCGTAGGTCTTGCCCGTGCCTGGCGGGCCGTACAGGATGGTGTTCAGAATCCGGAACGCACGGTGCGCCAAGCGACGTCGGCCCCGTTCATCGTTAATGGTTCCTTGCCAACCCTGCTCTTGGTCAGTAGTCGGTGGGCCGAGGTCATCGGCCGCTTGGCGGTTTGCCGCAAGGTCGAATAGATCGTTGAGGAACACACTGACGCCCCCGACCTGCTCCGGGATTGGGATCCGCTGCTCCTGCCGACCGGCAAGCGCCTCGAATCGCCTCTTCCGTTCCTGGTTGCGCCCATCCCGCTTCACGGGGCCGTACTTCCAGACGAACTCGCGTCCGGCCCGACCCTGCTCTAGGCGCCATAATTCCGCCAGGGGAGACCCTCTCTTCGCAGGGAAGATCACCAAGTAGTACCCGCGGGTTTCGGCCCATTTGACGAAGAGGAACCAGTACCGATCCTCGGAACGAACGCGCTCGACCAGCATTGCGTCCAGGCATTCCTTACCCTCCGCAAAAGCGAAGCCTCTTAGGTCGTCCAGCTCCTGCACAATCTCAAACGCCTCGCCGCCGTCGAGTCCTCGCCGCACCAGCGCAGCCAGTCGGGCCAATTCCTCCCGATCCATCCTTCCTCCCGATCCATCCTTCCTCCCGACGCAGCCTAAGCAACTCGGCGGTCAGGCAACCGCTGCCAACGACAGTACGGCCGGCACCCCCTGCCCGCACAGTTCCCAGTCGGCGCCGTCGCTGACGCGCCACACCTCGCCCGTGTCCGTACCGACCAGGACCCCGCCCGGCATCTCCGGGTCTACCGTCAGGCCGTGGAAGTTGGCCGCGCTTGGCGAATGATCCGCGTCGCAGAGCGAGCGCCAGGACTCGCCGCCGTCCTCCGATCGCAACAGCATCGCCTGGGCACCGTCCTGATCACGATAGCTGGAGAACGCCGTGGGGGCGCTCGCCACGGTGAGTCCGTGGGGCGCGCGGTGATCGATGCACATCGGCCGCGAGTACCGGGGCGTGATGCCCTTCCAGGCGTAGGTCCAGGTGCCGCCGCCGTCGTCCGAGCGAAACACGCCGGCATTGCCTTCGACCATCTCCGCCACGCCGTCGAGGCGGCCGTAGCCGGTGGACGCGTACAGCGTTTCCGGGTCCGTGGGGTGGGCGAACATCATGTGCAGGTCCGGGTTGTCGCCCGGCAGGACCATGGACCAGGTCTCGCCCGCGTCCTCGGACATCGCGATGCCGCCCACTTCCACACCGGCCCAGATGCGCGGACCCGAAACGACCAGCGCCCGGGCCCGGGCCTTGATGGGCGGATCCAGGGGGATGCACCAGCCGCCCGCGTCGGCCAGCTCCGCGAGCCCGGCAAGCTCCATCCAGGTGTCGCCGCGGTCCTCGCTCCGGAATAGCCCCGTCGGCGCCGTCCCCGCATAGAGCGTGCCGTCGCCGTCGTCGCGGACCTGCCAGACCTCTCTGCCTTCGAGACCCGACGCGCGCCACGTGCGCCCGCAGTCGTCGGACGCGAACAGCCCGTCACCCGTACCCGCGAAACAACGGCCGCCGATGCCCATCAGTTCTCGCACGCCGCGGCTCTCGAGCACATGCTTCGCTCCGGCGCTGCCGAGCGTGACCACCCCCTTGCTGGTTCCGGCGCAGATGTCCATCACGTCTCCCCGGTCTTCGAGCCCAGGGACCAGTGTAGCAACGCGGGGGCCGCGCCTCCGCGCATCCTTCCACCATTGAAATCTGAACGTAAGTCGCTCATATTTCAATGATGGACATCGTCAGAGCCGAGTCTCTCTCCCGGCTGCGTCTGCTGTTGGCGGAATTCCCGGTGGTCACGCTACTGGGTGCCCGGCAGGTCGGCAAGACCACATTGGCGCGGCAACTCACGGCGGAACGGTCCGATACGACGTGGTTCGACCTCGAGGATCCCGCGACCGCCGCCCTGCTCGACGAACCGGGACTGGCCCTGCGACCCCTGAAGGGCCTGGTGGTGCTCGACGAGATCCAGCGCGTGCCGGAGATCTTCCCGCTGTTGCGCGTGCTGGCGGACCGCCCGGCCACACCCGCCCGTTTTCTCGTGCTCGGCAGCGCATCCCCCGAACTGCTGCGGCAAACCTCCGAGACCCTGGCCGGCCGGGTCGCCTTCCACCACCTCGGCGGTTTCGACATCACGGAGGTGGACGACCTGGACCGCCTGTGGCTGCGCGGTGGCCTGCCCCGCTCCTACCTCGCCACCTCGGAGCCCGCGAGCGCACGCTGGCGGCAGAGCTTCGTCGAGACATTCCTGTCCCGTGACGTGGCGGACGTAACGGGTTCAATGGCTCCAGCGACCATGCGTCGATTCTGGACGATGCTCGCCCACTGGCACGGCCAAACATGGAACAGCGCCGAGTTCGGGCGTGCTTTCGGCGTATCCCATACAACAGTGCGGCGCCACCTCGATCTGCTGACCTCGCTCTTTGTCGTGCGGCAACTGCAACCGTGGTTCGAGAACATCGCCAAGCGCCAGGTGCGCGCACCGAAGGTGTACGTTGCCGACACCGGCATTCTCCACATCCTGCTGGGCCTCAAGTCTCGCGACGATGTGCTCTCGCATCCCAAGGTCGGCGCGTCCTGGGAGGGCTTTGCCATCGCTCAGATCATCGCCCGCATGGCGGCGCGTATCGAGCAGTGCTTCCATTGGTCCACGCACAGCGGCGCCTCGCTGGATCTGCTCATCGTCTCGGGCACGAAGCGCCATGGATTCGAGATCAAGCGCACGGAAGCCCCACGCCTCACCCGTTCCATGCGCTCGTCGTTCGACACACTGCACCTCGACCGACTGGATGTGATCCATGCCGGCACGAGGCGCTATGCCCTGGCCACCGGCATCCGCGCCTTGCCGGCGGCCGAGATGGAACAAGAGATGGTTCCACTGGCATAGCGGACTTGGCAGGCAACGTAGAAGGTCCTCCGCCACCAGGGCCGCCAGTCGCGTCTGGTCGCGGGGAGGTGGCCGCGAAAACGCTATCATCGAACCAACTCCACGGTTCCCGACCCTTCACCAGTGATCAACAGACTCCTTGTCGCCAATCGCGGCGAAATCGCCATCCGCATCATCCGCACGGCTTCGGACCTCGGCATCGACACGGTCGCGGTGTTCGCCGAGGACGACGCGCAGTCGCTGCACACCCGGCACGCCGACGAAACGGTGAGCCTCGGGGCCGTGGGCGTGCCCGCGTACCTGGACAGTGCCCGCCTGATCGAACTCGCGCGGGAGACGGGCTGCCAGGCGATCCACCCCGGCTACGGATTCCTGAGCGAGTCACCCGAGTTCGCCGCCGCCTGCGACGAGGCGGGCGTCGTGTTCGTCGGGCCTGACGCCGACACGCTCGGACGGTTCGGGGACAAGGCGATGGCGCGTAGCCTCGCGGAGGAGTGCGGCGTGCCGGTCCCCGCCGGAAGCAGTCGTGCCGTGTCCGTTGACGAGGCGGGCGCCTTCTTCGACACGCTCGGGTCCTCGGCAGCGGTGATGCTCAAGGCGGTCTCCGGCGGCGGTGGTCGCGGCATGCGTCCGGTCACAACGCGGTCCGACCTAGACGAGGCGTTCGCCCGCGCCGCCTCCGAGGCGCAGAAGGCGTTCGGCTCCGGCGATCTCTACGTCGAGGAACTGGTGCAGCACGCGCGGCATGTCGAGGTGCAGGTCGTCGGCGACGGGACGGGCGCCGTGGCGCACCTGTGGGACCGCGAGTGCAGCCTGCAGCGCCAGCGCCAGAAGCTCATCGAAGTCGCCCCGGCGTTCGGACTGCGCGAGGAAGTGCGTCGCGAGATGCTCGACGCCGCGGTGCGGATCGCGTCGGCGGCGCGTTACCGGGGGGGGGTCGGGACGATCGAGTTCCTGGTGGATGCTGACCGCTTCGTATTCATCGAAGCCAATGCGCGCCTGCAGGTCGAACACACGGTCACCGAGGAGGTGACGGGATTCGACCTGGTCGCCCTGCAGCTCGGGATCGCGGCGGGGGCGACGCTGGCCGAACTCGGGATCGGCGAGTCCGGGATCACGACGCCGCGGGGGGTGGCCCTGCAGGCCCGCGTCAATCTCGAGACCATGCATCCCGACGGCACGCCGCGTCCGTCCGGGGGGCTGATCGCCGCCTACGATCCGCCGTCGGGTCCCGGTATCCGCGTCGATGGCTGCGGCTATACCGGCTACACGACGAGCCAGTTCTACGACTCGCTCCTCGCCAAGCTCGTCGTCCACGCCGACGATCTCGAGAGCGCCGTCCGCAAGACCCGGCGGGCGCTCTCCGAGTTTCGGATCGAGGGCGTGCGCAGCAACACCGCGTTCCTGCAGGCGCTGCTGCAGCAGGCGGACCTCCCTGGCGGGGACATTCACACCCGCTACGTCGAGGACAACATGGGCCCGCTCCTCGAGTCCTCCCGGGAGCGCGTGCGGTACTTCACCCCGGAGCGCGAGGTGGAGCACGCCGGCACCAAGGTCGACCCGGACGACCCGCTCGCCGTGCTGAACGTGCAACCCGCCGCTGGGCCGTCCGCACCTGTCGCGGCCCCGCCGCCTCCTTTCCTCCAGGGCCCGGAAGGCACGCTGGCGGTTGCCGCGCCGATCCAGGGCATGGTGGTGGAACTCCGCGTCGAGGTCGGCGACACCGTGCAGAAGGGGCAGCCGGTCGCGGTACTCGAGGCGCTCAAGATGGAGCACGTGATCGCGACCGACGAGGCGGGCGTCGTGCAAGAGGTCGCGCTCGAGGTCGGCGACACGATCTTCGAAGGCACGCCGATCGTCTTCGTCGAACCGCGCACCGTCGAGGGCGAGTACAGCACGGGGGAGGAGATCGACCTCGACGCCATCCGCCCCGACGTTGCCGAAGTCGAGCATTTCCGGAGCCTCGCGATGGACGACGCGCGGGTCGCGGCGACAACGAAACGCCACGACCAGGGCAAGCGCACGCCCCGCGAGAACATCGAGGACCTCTGCGACGAGGGTTCCTTCCTCGAGTACGGCGCCCTGGTGACGGCCACGCGCTATCGCGACGACACGCCCGAGCAGCTCGCGGAACGGATCACGAGGACCGCGGCGGACGCCATGGTGATGGGCGTCGGCAGGGTCAACGGCGATCTCGTCGGGCGGGAGAACGCGCGGTGTGTCGCGATGTCCTACGACTACTCCGTCCTCGCCGGCACCCAGGGCGGGAAGAACCACCAGAAGCAGGACCGCATGTTCGGCGTTGCCCGGCAGTACCGGCTGCCGGTCGTGCTCTACACCGAAGGCGGCGGCGGCCGCACGCATGGCGGAATCCGCAGCGGCGGCAACCGCTCGGTCGGTTCGGTCGGCGGGCTGCAGACACGCACCTGGCGCGAACTCGGCAAGCTGTCCGGCCTCGTGCCGATCGTCGGGGTCAATTCCGGGTACTGCTTCGCGGGCAACGTCGTGCTGCTCGGCGCCTGCGACGTGATCATCGCGACGGAGGACTCGAGCCTGGGCGTGGGCGGACCGGCGGTCATCGAGGGCGGCGGGCTCGGTGTCTACGCGCCGGGCGACGTGGGCCCGGTCAGCGTCCAGGAGCCCAACGGCGTCATCGACATCGTGGTGGAAGACGAGGCCGCGGCCACCGCCGCCGCCAGGCACTACCTGTCGTTCTTCCAGGGCCGCGCCGGCGCCTGGCAGGAGCACGACCAGCGCATCCTCCGCCACATCGTTCCCGAGAACCGGCGGGCCGTCTATGACCTGCGCAAGGTGGTCGAGACCCTGGCCGACATCGGCTCGATGCTGGAACTGCGGCCGAAGTTCGGGCTCGCCATGTTGACGGCCTTCATCCGTATCGAGGGACGCCCCGTGGGCGTCATCGCGAACAACTCCAACTCGCCCACCGGCGGGGCCATCGACGCCGACGCCGCCGACAAGGCGTCGCGGTTCATGCAGCTCTGCGACGCGTTCGACATCCCGATCCTCTCGCTCATCGACTGTCCCGGCAACATGGTCGGCCCCGAGGCGGAGAAGGCGGCCCTGATCCGCCACTGCGGCCGCATGTACGTCGCCGGCGCCAACCTCACCGTGCCGTACTTCGTCGTGGTGTTGCGCAAGGCCTACGGACTCGGCGCCCTCGCCATGGCGACGGGCAGTTTCGACGAAACCTTCTTCGCGGTCTCCTGGCCCACCGGCGAATTCGCCGGCATGGGCCTCGAAGGCTCCGTCAAGCTCGGCCGCCGCCGGGAGCTCGAGGCGATCACGGACATCCCGCAGCGCAAGGCGCGCTACGAGGAACTGGTGGCCGAGGCCTACGCCTGGTCGCGGGCGCTCAACGCCGGGACGGTGTTCGAGGTGGACGACGTCATCGACCCCGCCACCACCCGGCGGTGGCTCGTGACGGGGCTCGACTCGGCGCCGCCCGTGATCCACCGAGAAGGCAAGAAGCACGGCTGGGTGGACACCTGGTAACGCCCCCTTTTCCGGCCCGAGGCCGGCCCGCCGCCGGCTGGAATCCCCGGAGCGAAGCGCGCATCATTCAAATCGGGACTCACCATGGAGAGGGGTGCATGTACGCCATGCAGAGCCGTTCCATTCGCTACGGGCTGGTCGTCCCGGCGCTGACACTGCTGCTATCGACCTCCGTGGCTCGCGCCGAATCGACCGAGGAGGGCGACGCGAGGATCCTCGAGGAAGTGATCGTCACCGCTACGTACCGCGAGACCAACCTGATGGACACGCCGCAGGCGATCAGCGCCGTCACCGACAGTCTGGTCCAGGACCTTGGCGCCCAGACCATGGACGACATCTTCACCATGGTGCCGGGCCTCGACATGCAGGGCGGCCTGGAAGGAGAGAACCGCTACACGATCCGGGGGATCACCTCGCAGACCGGCGACGTCGGCTACTTCCTGACGGGCGCGGTCGTCGGCGTGTATCTGGACGGCACGCCGGTCACCGCCGCGCTCGGCCCCGACGCCCAGGTGAGCGGCACGCTGTTCGACATCGACCGCGTCGAAGTGCTCAAGGGGCCCCAGGGGACGCTGTTCGGCGAGGGCTCCATGGCCGGCACGATCCGCTACCTCTACAAGCAGCCCGATCCCACGGAGTTCGACGCCGCGGTCAACGTCGGCTACGGCGAGATGGCCGAGTCCGACGACAACTCCTATCGCGTCGATGCGATGGTCAACATCCCGTTCGGCGACGGCTTCGCCCTGCGACTGACGGGCTGGGACGCTGAGACGGCCGGTTTCATCGAGGATGTCGGTCCCGCCGGCGAGATACTGGCACAGGACTGGAACACCGCCGCGCGCACAGGAGTCCGGGCGGCGCTGCGCTACGAAGCCGAGAAGTTCGCCGTCATGGGCACGATCTACAGCAGCGAGCAGGAGACGGCCGGCAGCGTCCGGACGCGGCGCGCCTTCGAGACCTCCGCCCCCAGCATACCCGGGTACCCGCCCGAGGCCGCCGACGAGGTCGACATCTACAGCCTGGTGGTGGAAATCGACTTCTCCTGGGCGAACTTCGAGTCGATGACGTCCTTCACGGACCGCAGCATCACGTCGACCACCCTGGCGGGATACCAGGGACTTTGGCTGCTGGACTTCGTGTACGGGGGCTCCACCCTCGCCGCCGACCATCCGGGGTGCGCCCCGGCGATCTCGCGGGGGTTCTGTCCGGGGTTCCCCGGGTTCTTCAACCTCGCCCGCCCCGTGGTGACGCCTGACGGCATGAACCTGCAGGCGATGGCCGGTTTCATCGACTCCTACAGCGAACGCTGGGTACAGGAGTTCCGCCTGGTCTCGCCGGGCGACCGGCGGCTGCGTTGGACCGCCGGCGCCTTCTGGAAGGACAGCGAGGACCACAGTCAGAACCAGCAGGTCGCCAACTACTTCCCGGGCCGCGAGATCTTCGGACTGTTTCTCGACCCCCTGCTCACCGTGCCCGCCAATACGCACACGGACCTGCTGGAGGAATACGCGCTGTTCGGCGAGATCAGCTATGACCTGACCGACCGGCTCGAAGTGACGGTCGGCCTGCGCTATTCCGACATGGAGCAGTACTTCTCCAACACGGATTCCGGCACGGACGACAACCCGGTGTCGCCCAAGTTCGTGCTGTCCTGGCGCGCCACGGACAACATGCTCGTCTACTTCAACTACGCGACGGGCTTCCGCCCCGGCAACGTGAACAACCACATGGCGTTCAACTACCGGCAGCTCGAGATCCAGATCCAGGCCGCCGAGGCGTTCGGCATACCGCCCTCGCCCATCCTGCGGGAGGCCCAGCAGGTCGCCCTGTCCCACCGGTTCTTCGACGGCGACGACGTCGAGAGCTACGAACTGGGTCTCAAGACCACGCTGTGGGACGGACGCGTGCGTGTTCTCGCGTCCGGCTACCGCATCGACTGGAACGACATGATCGTGGTGGAGGCCGAGCCGTTCCTCGCCGCGCTTACCCCCGGAACCGAGGTCTACAACACCAACTCGGGCGGCGCCGAAGTCCAGGGCTTCGAACTGGAGGTCGGGGTGCTGGTGACCGAGCGTCTCCACGTCCGGTTCGCCGCGGACGCGAAGACCACCGAAGTGACCCGGGCGCCACGGTTCTCGACCTACAGCGGCGAGGGCAACGAGATGATCTTCGCGCCGAACCAGACCGCCTCCCTGGCCGCCGACTACACCTTGCCCCTCACCGGGGGCTGGACCGCCGTGCTGCACGCCGACCGGGCCTGGGTGGACGAGCAGTTCGCCGACACCGGGAATCTGCGCCCGATGCCGAGCTACCGCAGGACCAACGCCCGCATCACGCTGCGGAGCGCCGACGACAAGTGGCGCATCGCCGCGTTTGCCACCAACGTCGACAACTACCACACCCTGCGCGGCCGCAGCACCTATCTCGACACGCCCCTGTTCTGGTTCCCGCCCCGGCAGATCGGCCTGGAGGTGGGCTACCAGCTCTGACGGGCACCGACTTTCCGGAGGACATGCAATGAGCGAAGCCGTAGACGTCGCCGAAGACAAGGCGATCACCGAGACAGCGAGACGTTTCCTGGGAGGCAGCGACGAGCGCCTCAAGCCGCTGCTCGACAGCGTCGAGAAGAGCCGGGGTCTGCTCGGTCCCCTCGACGTGGCGGACCACCTGCAGGAACGGATCGACGAGCTGGGCCTCGGCCCTGCGCTCGCGCACTTCCGCGAGCACGGCTACGCCGCCATCGAGGACGTGGCGCCGCCGGAGGAGATGGACCAACTGCGCGAAGCCATCCACGGCCTCGCAGAAGCCCCGGCGATCCCCGGCGTGGGCATGCGCTCGGCACCCTTCCTGCTCGGCCGCCACCCCGCCGTCGACCGGATCGCCACCAACCCCAAGATCCTCGCGTTCGCGGAGGTGAGCGTGGGCAACGGACTGCGCGCGAGCCAGTTCGCGGGCTCCGTCATGTACAAGAGCGACGCCGACCTCCCCGGCGTTCACGCGGACCAGAACTGGCTGCCGGCGCCGTTCCCGGAGCACAACTGCGTCATCACGTTCTGCATTCCCTGCGAGGGCATGACGGCCGAAGAGGGGGCCACGCGCGTCGTGCCCGGCTCGGGTGCCAAACGGCGCCACCCGACGCCCGAGGAAATCGGGTCGGAGACCGTCCCCATCGAAGTGAAGAAGGGCGGCGTCGCGGTCTGGAACGGATCCGTCTGGCACGGCTCCGGAGTGCGGCGCGTGGACGGCACGCGGACCGTGCTCCACGCCACTTACCAGCGGCTCTACACCCAGCCCATCGACGACTACACCTACCTGCTCGAGGACGAGGAGTACATGGCGTCCGCTCCGGAAGCCATGCGCGGGCTCCTGGGCGAGAACCTGTTCTTCGGGACGGCGAAGCCGGGCAGCATGGTCGACATGCGCAAGTTCGGCGAGGCGACGATCCGGTCGAAGCTGTAGGACTGTTCACCTTGTTGCAAGTCCTTTTTTTGGAGTCGGTTTCGGGAACTGGTTCCCGGCGTTGGCCTCCCCGATTTTGGCCCCGGCAGCCGCCGCGATGCTGCCGCATGCGGCGTGCGAGCCGCGGTGCGTGCGGCCACCGAGCGCAGGGCGCGGTAGTGACCGTGGCCACGTGCCCGCAACGCGCGGTACTTCGCCGCGCAGGCGGCGTCGTGCTGGACGGCGACGCGCGCCCAGTGCAGAACCGCATCGCGCAGCCGACCGTGCACCGCCAAGCGCCGTGTCACGGTCCGCGTCCGCCCGGACTGCCGGGTGACCGGCGCCGTCCCGCACAGGTTGCGTAGCGCCCGGTAGTCGCGCCGGCTCAAGACGTCGCCCGCCTCCGCGAGCAGCGTCGACAGCACGCTCCGGCCGATCCCGGTGATGGAGCGCAGGATGGTGGCATCGCGCGGTTCTCCGGCGGTGGCCGCTGGCGCGGCGCTGCCGGGGTCGGCGCCGCCGAGTTCCCCCAGCAGGGCGTCGATGCGTGCGTCGACCGCGGCCAACTGTCCGGCGACCATGGCCAGCCGCTGCGCCAGCAGGCGCGCGTGCGCCTCGGCGGCAGTCGCCGTCGCACGCTCGATGTCCGGCGGCCGCTCCGTCAGCCGGGCCTTCAGTGTCGCAGCGTCGACGCGGCGGATGCGGTGCCGCCGCAACAGCTTCTCGTACGTCGACAGGCGCGTCCGGTGCGCCGCCGCCGGTGTCGGCACGCGCTGCCACAGCGCCTGCGCCCAGGCCGCCGCCAGGTCGTCGCCGACCAACTGGTTGAACGCCGGGTAGTGGCGCCACAGCATCTCGTGCATGCGGTTGGTCAGCCGCGTCCGCTCGCCGATCAGCTCCGCGCGCATGCGTGTCCACTCGCGCAGTTCGACGAGCTCTGCGGCCAACGTCGCCACGCGGCGCAGGCAGTGCGGGTCCGTGCGTAGCGCCGAGGCCAGCACCCGCGCGTCGCGACGGTCGTCCTTGGCGCCCGCCGGCGAGTACCGGTCGCGGAACCGGTCCAGCTGCTTCGGGTTGATCGAGTGCACCGCCAGACCGTGCGCCAGCAGACTCTCCACCACCGGGCCGCGCGGCGTCTCAATAGCCACGCCCACCGTCGCCGGCGCAACCCCATCGACCGTCTCGAGGATCCACGACGCCATCGCCCACAGCCCCGGACCGCCGTGCGCGAACACCCGCTCGCCACACACCGCACCGTCGCCGTCGAGCACGCACACCTGGTGGTTCCGCGACGCCCAGTCCACCCCCACGTACCAGTTCAGTTCCGACATCGTCCCCTCCTGATGGTTGCCGGTCGGTTCTCGGCGTGCCACGATGCCTGCCTGTCCCTGTACCGGCGCCCGTGGCGCAAACTGTTCACTGGGCATCCATCGTGGCGGAACTGCCGGGGCACAGGTCCTACAGAGGTGCTCTCAGCACAAGGGGCGGCCGGTAGCTCCCGGCAGTTCTGCCCGCTCCGCGCCTTTCGGCACGGAGCACTGGGAAGGGTACAGGGGCGGGGCTTGTCCCCGCCCGGGGTGGTCCTTGCATGATGTCCAGACGGGACGCCACAAGGGCGTCCCCTACGCAGGCTTCTTGCCGTCGGCCTCGCTCGCCAGCAGGCGTTCGAGTTCCGCGATACGCGCCACGGACTCCCCATAGGTAGGCAGCAACCGCTCGCCGACCGGGTCGAAGAAGCGCAGGTCGTCGCCGTCGAGCACCAGGTCCAGCCCCAGCAGGTCGCTGGTGATCGAGAGCCCGCGCCGGCTCTCTCGCGACGGAAGCGGTAAGTAGGACCCCTCCACCAGATGGAAGCCGGCGAGCCCGGTTTGCATGTAACGGCCGTGGGGGTCGTGCAGCCAGTACTCGCCCACGCCGAGAGACGCGTAGCGGTCGCGTTTCTCCCCGAAGTCCGCGCGCCACGTGCTCGGGGAGACAATCTCCAGGACGAAGTCCGGCATTCCGCCCGGCTCCTCCCAGACCTTGTACGTGTCGCGCTTGTGGTCGCTCGCGCCCCGCACGGCGAAGACGTCCGGCGCGATACAGTTGGCCGGGTTGCCCTCCTCCAGGTAGACGAACATGTCCCCCGCCACGTACAGGCCGCGACCGTGGCAGTGCGCCTCCAATGCGTTGAGCGCGTAGCGCCACGTGACGCTCTGATAGCTCGGGTCAGGCATGGGCCGACCGTCCGTTTCCGGATAGACGATCGGGTCGATTCTTGCGGACACCAGCCTCAGCTCCTCGCGTTCGCCAGCGTCCTCGCGAACGTCTCGTAGTCCCCGACGTAGTCGAAGTTCTTCTTGTAGAGGAAGTCGTCCTCGCCGAGGAGCTGCGACATCCGGGGGCCGTGCCGCTCGATGAGCGCATCGGCGATGTCCGCGTAGTTGTCCGCCGGCCTCATCAGCAGGCGGTAGTACGTGGCGTGCAGCACGACGCGCTTGCCGTCGATGCTCCGTGGCCAGTTGCCGTGCCACACGCGACCGTCCCAGACCGCGATGGAGCCCGCCGGACACTCGGCGGCGATCGCGCCCTCGGCCGCGGCGGACTCCTCCTCCGTCGGCGGGCGCAGGTGGCCGTGCGTGCCGGGGATCACCAGCGTCGCGCCGCCTTCCTTCGTGAAGTCGTCACACGCCCAGCACGCCGTCAGCATCATGTTGTGCTGCGGGAACGGGCTCGGAAAGAACGCCTGGTCGGAGTGCACCGCCGACTGCGGGCCGCCCTTCGAGCGGATCGAAGAGATGAGGCTCCCGAGCAGGCAGCCTCGGCCCACCGAGAACTCCGCCAGCGCCATCACCTTCGGATTGATCGCCGCTTCGCCGAAGACCGGCTCGTGCCGGAGCAGGCAGTACTGGCCTTCGCTGTCGAGGATCGTTTCGCGCAGGCGTTCGAAGAACTCGGGATCCGCGGCGTCCCTGATGACCGTCCAGCCCTCTTGCGCGAGTTGCCGGCAGTTCTCGACCATCCCCAGTTCCTCCACCACCGGTCGGAGTTCCGCCGAGATCTCCCAGGGGGGGACGGTCGGGCCGAGTATCGGATTGGTGACGGTTGTGGCCCGGGCTTCGGCATTCATGGCGGCTCCTCGCGAGGTCTCAGCGCAGTTGCGGATAGATGGGGGAACGGAACGGCGCGCCGTCGGTCTGGTCCACCATCCAGGGCAGGTCCACGCCGGGCAGCGGATCGTACGTGGCGTCGTCGCCGAAGAACCGCAGCACGAGGGTGTGCCGGTCCGGGGTGACGGCGTCCACCGGCGCACCGCCGTGCAACGCGCCGGGATGCACGAAGATGACGTCTCCCGGCTCCGAGTTCAAGGACACCATCTCCCAGGACGCCGGGTCGCGCGCGAGGTCCGCCTCGACATCCGGGAGCCGGGGCAGGTCCGAGTCGGGATAGAGCGGCGCCGGCAGGTTGTCGTGCACGATGCCGTTGTACCGCGTGCCGCGGTGCGAGCCGCGCACCACCGAGATGGCGTTGCGCGCCGGCAGGGACTCGAACGAGATCCACACGTTCGCCCAGTGACCGCCCCGCAGGGGGATGTACGAACTGTCCTGATGCCACGGCGTGTTGGTCACCTTGCCGCCCTCCTTGGCGAAGAGCTCCTCGGCGAGGTACCAGACGTGCTCGGAACCCCACAGCTCGGCCAGGTACTCGGCGAACGGCAACTCGTGTACCAACGCCTCCAGGCCGGCGTTCCATAGCGCGGGGTTCCGGACGTCACAGCGGTGGGCGCGCGGCGTTCCCGGGTACAGGATGAGCGCGTGCGGACCCGGGTTGGCGATGGCCCAGTCGTAGCACGCCCTCGCCTTCGCTACCTGTGCCGGACTCAGCAGTCCCTGCGCCTTGACCGCGCCGTCGCGGGCGTAGCGCCGCTTCTGGTCTTCGGTGGGACCCAGGTTGGCCAAGCGTTCCGTACCCGCATCGGTGCGACAGGGGTCGCAGTGTACCTGCCGGGTGCCTGGAGTCAGGTATATTCGGACGACGTTACCCGGAGGACACGCCATGAGCGAAGCGGCCCAGACCACGGACGACCAGTCGTTCACGGAGACGGCAAGGCGCTTTCTCGAGGGATCGCCCGAGGAACTCAAGCCGCTGCTCGAAAGCGTCGAGAAGAGCAGGGGCCTCCTCGGGCCCGACGACATAGCCGACCATCTGCGGGCGCGTGTCGACGAGCTCGGGCTTGCCGACGCCCTCGCGCAGTTCCGCGCGCACGGCTACGCCGCGATCGAGGACGTGGCGCCGCCAGAGGAGATGGACGAACTGCGCGAGGCCATCCACGGCCTCTCCGAACCGGTCCCCGGGGCGGACAGCCGCGTCGCGCCGTTCCTGCTCGGCCGCCATCCCGCCGTCGACCGCATCGCCACCAACCCCAAGATCCTCGCGTTCGCGGAGGTGAGCGTGGGCAACGGGCTGCGCGCGAGCCAGATCATCGGGTCGATCATGTACCGGAGCGACGCCGAGAGCGCCGGCGTACACGCCGACCAGGGCTGGTTGCCGGCGCCGTTCCCCGAGCACAACTGCGTCATCACCTTCTGCATTCCCTGCGAAGGCATGACGGCCGAGGAAGGCGCCACGCGCGTCGTGCCCGGTTCCCACGCGGAGCGCCGGCACCCCACGCCGACGGAGACCCGCTCGGAAACGGTCCCCATCGAGGTAAAGAAGGGCGGCGTGGCAGTCTGGAACGGGTCGGTCTGGCACGGGGCCGGAGTGCGGCGCGTCGACGGCACGCGCACCGTGCTCCACGCCACCTACCAGCGGCTCTACACCCAGCCCATCGACGACTACAGCTACTTGTTGAAGGACCAGGAGTACATGGCGTCCGCTACGGAGGCCATGCGCGGCCTGCTGGGGGAGAACCTGTTCTTCGGGACCGCGAAACCCGGCAGCATGGTCGACCTGCGCAAGTTCGGCGAGGCGAGCATCCGCTCGAAACTGTAACCCGCCATGCAGGATCCCACCGAATTCGAAGTCGACGGCCACGTCGCGCGCATCACGCTGAACCGGCCCGAGGCGATGAACTCCCAGAACCCCGAACTGCGCTACGCGCTGTCGCGGCGCTTCGACGAGGTCGAGTCCAACGACGACATCTGGATCGCCGTGCTCACCGGCGCCGGCGAGCGCGCGTTCTGCGCCGGGGCCGACCTCAAGCACCGCGCCCGGGAGCGGGAGGCCACGCCCGAGCAGCGCGCCGAGTGGGCGCGCATGGCGGCCGAGACCACGAGCATCATCGAGCGCTGGTACTTTCCGAAGCCGGTGATCGCCCGGGTCAACGGCTTCGCGCTCGGCGGGCTGGAACTGGCCATGGCCTGCGACATCATCGTCGCCGCGGATCACGCCGAGTTCGGCCTGCCGGAGCCGCGGCGGGGGCTGATCGCCGGATCCGCCGGCGTCCACCGCCTGCCGCGCCAGGTCGGGCTGAAGGCCGCCATGGGTTACCTCCTGACCGGGCGCCACATGTCCGCGGCGCGCGCGTACGAGCTTGGACTCGTCAACCAGGTCGTGCCGCTCGCGGAACTCGACGATGCCGTGGACGCGTGGATCGCGGACATCCTGCGTTGCGCACCCCTGGCGGTGCGTGCCACGAAGGAAGCCACGATGCGCGGTCTCGACCTCCCGCTTCCCCAGGCGTACTACACGCAGTACCAGTGGGAGCGTCGGCGTCGGCGCTCCGAGGACGCCGTGGAAGGGCCGCGGGCGTTCGCCGAGAAGCGGCCGCCCGACTGGAAGGGGAGGTAGGCCACAACCCGATGACGCTACCCAGGACCTCCTTCGCCATGGTCCAGACCGCCCGGCGGGTCCTGGAACCCCGGGACATCCCGATCCCGGACATCGACGACGACGGCGCGATCCTGCGCCTCGAGGCGTGCGGCATCTGCGGCAGCGACTACGAGCAGTTCGAGGGTGTGCTGCGCACGCCTATGCCGGTGATTCCCGGGCACGAACCCCTGGGGCGAATCGCGAAGATCGGCGACCGCGCCGCCGCCCGCTGGGGTGTCGACGTCGGGGACCGGGTAGCCGTGGAGACGATGCTCTCGTGCCGCCACTGCGAGCCGTGCCTCTCCGGGCACTACCACCTGTGCGACACGCGCCGCATCTACTCGTTCATCCCGCTGACCGAGGAACCGGGCCTCTGGGGCGGCTACGCCCAGTACATGTACCTGCACCCGAACTCGATCGTTCATCGGGTCGACCCGACGCTCCCGCCCGAGATCGGCGTGATCTTCAACCCGCTCGGCGCGGGTTTCCGCTGGGCGGTGGAGATTCCCGACACGCAGCCCGGCGACACCGTCGTCATCCTGGGGCCGGGACAGCGCGGCCTCGCGAGCGTCATCGCCTGTCGAGCCGTAGGCGCGGGCACGATCATCGTGACCGGGCTCGCCGCGGACGAACGGAAGCTCGCCCTGGCGCGTGCGTTCGGCGCGGACCACACGATCGACGTCGACAACGAGGACGCCGTGCAGCGCGTCAGGGAGATCACGAACGGGCGGGGCGCCGACGTCGTGCTGGACGTCAGCGCCTACGCGACGAAGCCGATCGCCGACGCCCTGTCGATCGTGCGTCCCGGCGGCACCGTCGTGCTCGCCGGCATGAAGGGATTCAAGGCGGTCGATGACTTCGTCTCGGACCTGATCGTCATGAAGGAGATCAGCATCCGCGGCGCCATCGGCGTCACGTCATCCGGCTACCGCAACGCCATCCGCCTGATCGAGTCGGGCACCGTGCCCGTGGCCGACATGCACACGCACGACTTCGCCCTCGAGGACGCGAGCCTCGCCATCCGGACGCTGGCGCGCGAGATCGAGGGGGACGAGTCGATTCACTCCTGCCTGATCCCGCCGGATTGATCGTCTCGTAAGCCACCTGCGCGGAAAACGCCATGCGGCGCCATGTCGCTCAGACCACGCTCGACTGGCCATTCCCATGGAGTATCGTATACGATACCAACCATGGTCCCCCACGTGGTACTGGACACGAATGTCCTGATCGCAGGGACGAGGTCACAACGAGGTGCGTCTTACAGGCTGCTCGCTTTGGTGGGCAGCGGCAGATTCGACATCAGTGTCTCCGTGGCGCTGGTGTTGGAGTACGAGGATGCCCTCGCGCGAAACTCGCCTTGGCTGTCCGCCACGGAACTCGCGGAGTTGCTTGACTTTATCTGCCGGGTCGCGCGCAGGCAGACGGTCTTCTACCTCTGGCGACCTACCTTGCGTGACCCGAAAGACGATCACGTACTCGAGGTAGCGGTAGCTGGAGCGTGCGACGGCATCGTGACGTTCAACAGGAAGGACTTTGCCGGTGCCGAGCGGTTCGGCTTGCGAGTCATCTCACCGCAGGTCCTGTTAACCGAGATTGGAGAGCTGACATGAGCACACTCAGCCTGCGACTGCCGAACTCACTGCACAACCAGATCAGAGTGCTGGCGAAACGCGACGGCGTGTCCATCAACCAGTTGATCGCGAGCGCGGCCGCGGAAAAGGTGGCGGCACTGTTGACCGAGGAGTATCTGGACGAGCGAGCGAATCGGGCCAGCCGGGCGCGCTACGACGCCGCACTGGCGCGCGTACCGGACGTTGCGGCGGCCCCTGAAGACACGGTGTAGCGGACGGCCCCCGCCTTTCAGATCACGATGTCGATGTCGGCGGTGACCTCGCCCGCCCCGGCCTGCTTCACGCCGGCGGTCTGGAGCGCCGCGGCGTTCCGGGAACGCGCCTGGCGCCCCGGCCCGCCAAATTCCGCGAAGTAGATCTGGCTGGTGAGGAGTTCCTTCTCGTCCGCCCGGACCTTGTAGTGGATGTGCCGGGCCGGCCGCGCGGCGTAGCTGCCCGGCACGTAGGTGCGGAACGCGAAGGTCCCGGAGTCATCCGTCACCGCCTCGCCCCAGTAGAGGAACTCCTCCATCAGGCGATCCTGGCCCCGGTCCCGCGGATGCTTGTACCGGCCCCGCGGGTCCGCGTGCCAGATGTCCACCAGCACGCCTGCACGCGGTTCGCCGTCCGGGGTGAGGACCCGGCCGCCGAGGCGCAGGACGTCCGCGCGCGGCGTTCCGACGATCAGGTCGTGCGTACGGTTGCGGGGTCCGCGCGGGTAGAACGGGCCGGTGTAGTCGCGCGGGGTCTTCGGAAGCTGTCCCGCCACGGCGAGAGGTCCCGCCCCAGCGAGGAGCCCGGCCGCAGCCGCGGATCGAACAACCTGGCGTCGATTCATGGGCACTGCCCTCCTGCCCTGACTATACGCCCGTCGCGTCGCATTCCGTCGGCGAGCCGGCGACGGCGACCGCGACCGCCAACTCGCGCATCCCATGTTATATTTCAATATAACGCTGGGGAGTCACATGCATTCCACCAATCTGCGCAAGGTCGGCGGCTCCGTCATGCTGGCAGTGCCCCCCGCACTGCTCGATGTTCTGGAACTTCGCGCCGGCGCCAGGGTCGACATCGGGGTCGAGGGCGGGCGGCTCGTGATCGCACCAAGGACACGTCCCATCTACACCCTCGATGAGCTTCTCGCGCAGTGCGACAACTCGGGGACGGTCGACGATGAAGACCGCCCGTGGCTTGATGCCAACCCGGTGGGCAAAGAGCTTCTGTAGTGCGTCGCGGCGAGATCTGGCGGGTCAGCCTGGATCCCGCCGCCGGGCATGAGCAGCAGGGAACCCGCCCCGTCCTAATCGTCTCGCCCCAGCCTTTCAATGAACTCACGGGCACGCCCATCGTGCTGCCCATCACTACCGGCGGGGGTTTCGCGCGCCGGCGAGGCTTCGCGGTCTCACTGGATGGTGCGGGCACCCGCACCGTCGGCGCAATCCGCTGCGATCAGCCACGCGCCCTCGATCTCAGAGCCCGCAACGGGAAACGCCTCGAAGCGGTGCCGAAGCCCGTCACCGACGATGTGCTCGCCCGCCTTGCGACGATCCTGGAATGATCCCGTGTGGTCGCGGCCTCAAGTCCCGCTACGCGCCTCCGCTTCCCTCGCCCCGCCTCTCCCGCGCCGTGACCAGCCAGCTCAAGGCGCAGCCAACGAGGCCGAGCACCAGCGCCAGCACGAGCCGGGGATCCCCCAACTGGAACCAGGGATCGATGGGAAAGGCGATGGTCTTGCGCATGGCCGCCACCTTGAACTCGTGCCGGCCGGCGAACTCCGGATTCATGGCGATGTCGAGCAGGTCGCGCCGGCTGCGGTAGCGCATGCCGGCGGCGCGGGTCCACCCCTCCATGCCCTCGGCATTCATCAGGTCCATGGCGGTGTTGGCCGCGGTGCCCAGCCAGACGGGATGCGACGCGCGGGCGAAGAGCGCCGGGGTCATGTACTCCATGTACTTCGCGAGCACCTCGTCGCTGGTCTCGCCCGGCTCGACCCCCGGGATCTGCAACGGCGTGTCGTACATGTCGACGACGTTCACCATCACGAAGTCGTCGCCGGTGTCCTCTTCCATGAACCGTCTCAGCGTGGCCACCGCCTCCGGCGGCATCGGCGAGCCCCGTTCCTGAGCCATGCGCAGGTAGCCCGCGATCTCCTCGTCACCGAGCGGTCCTCCGAACGAGGTGTACCAACCGAAGAACACCGCGTACGGAAGAACAACCACCAACCAGATCCATCGCAACGGTGTCATTTTCCTCTCCTTCCCCGAGCCGTCGTCCACCTCACGCCGCCATCGCGCCAATCACCTCGTCCGCCAGGAGCGCCCGGTGATGCCGCGCGTCACCGAGCAGCACCTGGCCGTGCATCTGTCGCTTGAAGAACACGTGCACGTGGCATTCCCACGTGAAGCCGATCCCGCCGTGGAACTGCACCGCCCGGCTCGCGGTCGAGACCGCCATGGCGCTGGCCGCGGCCTTCGCCATGCGCGCGTACGCGAGGGCCCGCTCCGGCTCGTGGTCCACGGCGCAGGCGGCGTTGTAGGTGAGCGATTTAGCCCCGTCGATGGCCAGCATGCAGTTGACCAGCGGATGCTTGACGGCCTGGAAGAAGCCGAGCGGCCGGTCGAACTGCGTGCGTGTCCTCGCGTACTCGACGGTGGTCTGCAACAGCCACTCGCCGGCGCCAACGAGGTCGGCGGACACGATGCACAGCATGGCGGGGAGCGCACGGCCGAGCGCGGCGTCGCCCAGCCCCGGAGGGGCGACTTCCGCCGCTTCGACTCCGTGGAACGACAGCGTCGCCTGGTCGCGCGTCAGGTCGACGATCACGTCCGGCGCCACTTCGAGACCGTCCGCCCCGGCCTCGACGAGATAGAGCCCGCATCCGTTGGCGTGACGCGCCCTTACGAGGTAGCGATCTGCCTTGCGCGCCTCCTGAACGAACGAAGCCGCGCCGTGCAGCCGGCCGTCCGCGCACGTCACGTCGGTGGCGCCGGCGCCAAATCCGCCGCGCCGGTCGTGCATCGCGACGGTCGTTGCATTGCCGCCGGCCACGTCGCGTAGCGCGTCGCGCGCCCCAGCCGTGTCACATGCCTGCAGGACGAAGGCCGCCTGGAAAGTGCCGAGGAGCGGCGACGGGAACCCGGCCCTCCCCGCTTCCTCCGCCAGCGCCACCGCCGCGACCAGAGGCATGCCGACGCCGCCCTGGGCTTCCGGGACGCATACCGCCGGCCAGCCGAGTTCCACGATCTGCCGCCAGTGGTCCGGCTCCCAGGACGCCACATTGGGCCGGTGCAGGTCGCTGTCGCCGGCGACCAGCGTGTGCAACGCGTCGGCGCCGTAGTGGTCCTGAAAGAACCTGCGCGCCTCGTCGCGCAGCATCGCCTCGTCCTCGCCGAAGCCGAAGTTCTCGGGCTGTCCCGCCATCGCCGCTTCCCGCCTACTTCGACTTCGCGAGCCCGAGCACGCGCTCGCCGAGGATGTTGCGCTGGATCTCGCTGGTCCCGGCGGCGATCGTGCCGCCGAAGCTGTTCATGTACGCGAGCGGATACAGGCCGCCCGCCGGCGCGCGTTCGTCCGTCACGGCCAACGTGCTGCCCATGCCCTCGATCCGGCACGCCAGCGCGCCGATGTCCTGCGTGAGTTCGCTGCCCGTGACCTTGCCCTGCAGCGGCAGTCGCGTGGGATGGTCCGTCAGGGCGGGCACCCTGGCACGGCGCACGTTCTGCTTTTGCGCCTCCTGGCGAATCATGAGTTGCACCAGTTCGTCCCGGATCCCGGCATCGTCCGCGGCGGTGCCGTCGCCCCGCGGCTGGCTCCTCGCCAGGTCGACGAGCGAACTCACGCTCGAGGTCGTGACGCCGCCCTCCTCCTCGAGGGGCATGCCTCCGGACGCCGGGTTGACCAGCGCCGCCGCGCCCCGCTCGTGGGTGAGCGTGGTCATGGCCACCTTCCACCCCTCGCCCACCGCACCGAGACGATAGCGGTCCGGGACGACCAGATCGTCGAACAGGACCTGGTTGAAGCCGGTCTCGCCCGTCATCTTGATCAGCGGACGCACCGTCACGCCGTTGCCGAGCGCAGCGTTGATCGGCACCACGAAGTACGAGAGGCCGCCGTACTTGTCGCCCCGGTCCGTGCGGCAGAGCAGGATCATCCAGTCGGCGAAGTGGGCGAGCGACGTCCAGACCTTGTGGCCGTTGACGATCCAGTGGTCGCCGTCGCGCCGCGCGAACGTCTGCTGGTTGGCGAGATCGGAGCCCGCTCCGGGTTCGCTGAAGCCCTGGCACCAGATGTGCTCCGCCGAGAGCAGCGGCGGCAGGAGTTCGCGCTTCACGTCCTCGTTGCCGTGGAAGAGGATCGTCGGACCGGCCATCCCCATGCCGACGATGTTGACGAGATACGGCATCTTCGCCGCGTGCATCTCCTCGTTGGCGATGGCCTGGCAGTCCGTCCTGCCGCCACCGCCGTACTCGACCGGGTAGTCGCAGCCGACGAGGCCCGCGTCGTAGGCGGACTTCTGCCAGCCCCGCAGCCACTCGACGGCTCTCGGGTCGTCGATCAGGAGCTGCGAAAGTGGAAGCGGGACGGGTGGGCGGCCGGGATGGTTGTTCGCGAGCCATTCGCGGCAATGGGCGCGGAATTCCCTCCGTTCGACGTCTTCCGAGCTGGGTATTGCCAAGCCTGCGTGCTCCGTCCAGGGGTTCTGCGCGAGCGGTCCATTGGATAGCAGAATCCGGCCTGTCCGCAACGCCGAATCCCCGAAGACAGCCTGCAGGCGATCATGGACGCGGCTCGACGGCATCCGCACGGGGTGACCGCAGGGGAAGTCGCGGACTCGTTGCCCGCCGACCTGCCGCGCCGGACGCTGCAATATCGACTCAAAGCCCTGGTCGAGGACCGCCGCCTGCTCATGACGGGATCGGGCCGCTGGGCGCGGTACCGCGTGCCGGCAGCCCGCGCCGCGCCAGTTTCGCCGGCGTCTGTCGATCTCTCCACGCATGGTTCGACAGGTGTCGTGCTACCGCCGCTGTCGGAGGCGGGCGGGAGCATTCGCGAATACGTCCGCCAGCCGGAGCGGGCCCGCGACCCGGTAGGCTACGACGCGGCCTTCCTTGATTCCTACCGGCCCAACGAGTCCAGCTATCTCTCGTCGGAAGAGCGCGCTCGACTGCACACGACCGGCACGCTCGAATGGGTCGACCAACCGGCCGGCACGTTCGCCCGCCACTTGCTGGGCAGGCTTCTGATCCCGCTATCCTGGAACTCGAGCCGTCTCGAGGGCAACACCTATTCGCTGCTCGAAACGCATCGGCTGATCGAGGTCGGGGAAGAAGTCGAAGGCAAAGACCGCCGGCAAGCGCAGATGATCCTCAACCACAAGGACGCCATCGAGTTCCTCGTGGAGTCCGGCAACGAGATCGGCTTCAACCGTTACACGCTGCTCAACCTTCACGCGGCGTTGGCGGACGGCCTGCTCGACGATCCGCGGGCGCCGGGGCGCCTGCGGCGAGGGCGCGTGGGAGTCGGGGGGTCGGTGTTTCATCCCCTCGAGGCACCGCAACTCATCGAGGAACGATTCGACCGGGTGCTCGCCACCGCCCATCGCATCGAAGAGCCGTTCGAGCAGGCTCTGTTCGCGATGGCCCAGTTGCCGTATCTGCAGCCGTTCGACGACGTCAACAAACGTGTGTCGCGACTCGCGGCCAACATTCCGCTGATCCGGGCGAACCTGGCGCCCTTGTCCTTCGACGATGTGCCCAGCGCTCTCTACATCGAAGCCATCCTCGGCGTGTACGAACTCAAGCGTACGGAACTGCTCCGGGATGTCTTTCTCTGGGCGTACGGCCGCTCCGCGGCTCTCTACGGCGCCGTGCGCCAGTCGCTCGGCGAACCCGATCCGTTTCGAATGCGCCACCGGGACGGGTTGCGCGAGTTGGTCCGCACCGCGGTTCGCGAAGGCATGGACAAGCGGCGGGCCGGCTCCCACGTCCGCGATTGGGCGAAAAGGCACATCGACCATTCCGAACGCGACCAGTTTTGCCAGATCGCCGAACGGGAACTGCTGGGCCTGCACTCCGGCAACTTTGCGCGTTACCGGATCACGCCAGCGGAGTTCGACGCCTGGGAAGAGGTCTGGCGTGACTGACGGCCGGCTCCAGGAAAGCCCTGGCCTCGGGAACGGCGCCCGACATGCAAACGGGGAGCGACACGATTACGCTGCACCCCGTCGTTGGCGACCGGTCCGCAGGAGGCGACCCGTGAATCGATGGTTGACCGTCACGGCCCTGGCCCTGTTGCCGTTCGGTATCGGGAACGCTCCGGCGTTGGCGGCAGAGTTTCCCGCGGACCTCATGGCCGCCATGCGGCTCACCGGATCACCCCAGCTCGGCTCCTTTGGCCCGAACATGCGTCTCGCAGCGGACCTGCTCGAGCGCGGCGAGCGCGAAGTGGTCCTCGAGTACTTCAGGCTCTGTGCGGGTTTCTGGCCGCGCGACGAACTGAAGGACTGGGCCGCGCTGGTCGAGGGCGGCAGGACGCCAGACTTCGGCGCGAACCTGATCTACTGAGCAACTCCCGCCACGCCGCCCGAGAACACCGCCCCGTCGAACCCGTCCACCGTCGCAAACGCGTCCACCGGCTTGCGCTTGAGCCGCGTGAGCTGCCGCACCGGCTTTCCGATCGGCAACATCGCCGCCAGGGCGTGGCCGTCCGGAACGCCGAACAGCGCCTTCGCCTGCGGCTCGTGGGCGACCAGGAAGGTGGTCAGCACCCCACCCAGGCCCTCGTTGCGCGCGGCGAGCAGGATGTTCCAGGCGAACGGATAGATCGACGCGCCGGGCACCACGGCGATGCGCGAGAGATCCTTGTCCATGGCGGCCACGACCGACAGGTCGACGGTGACGAGGAGCACGACGGGCGCGTGCACCAGGTTCTCGATGAAGCCCGGCGGAATGCGCACGGCGTCGATGGCGGACTGGTCGACACGCGCCGGCTCGACGACGTTGAACGGGTTGGCGCCGGACATGACCTCCGCCAGGTAGCGCTTGAACGTGGGTTCGATCAGCGGTCCGAGGGCCGCCCGCTTCGCCGGGTCGCGCACCACGATGACGCGCCAGCCCTGGCGGTTGCCGCCGCTCGGCGCGAACCGGGCGTTGTCCAGGATGCGGTGCAGCACCTCGTCCGGGACGGCCTCGCCGGTGAAATCGCGAGCCGCGAAAGCCGTTCTCATCGCGTCGTACAGCTCCATCTCGGGCCTCCTCCATCAATCTCCCAACGCAAAGTGTACGAGCACCGCGTGCGCCACCGCCTCCTCGAACCCCTCGCCCCGCGCCGAGACGCCATGGTAGGGCGCGTCGCCGGGGAACCGTTCCAGGAGGCGCCGCAGCGCTGCCTCCTTGCGACTGGCATCGTCCGTGACGGACCGCGCGACGCCCGCCACGCGCTCGCCCGCGAGCTGCAGCTCGACCGGCGTGGGTTCGAGGAAGTTCTGCCACCACGCCGCGTCCCGGCTGGTCAGGCAGAACAGCCCGCCACCGTCTTCCCGCAGGTAGCGGACCGGCAGCGACCACACACGGCCGGTTCTGCGTCCAGTGAAACGGATCGTCAGGACGCTGTTGCTCATCAGGCCATGGAGCGGCGAGTCCAGCAGGACCTTCATCGCGCGGTTGATGAGCGGAAAGAACGGTTCGGGAATGCGCATCGTGCCCATCTGCCGGCCCCGCGTCGGCACACGTCCGTGCGCGACGGCCGGCGCTAACGCCCGGTGTTCACCATCACCCGGTGCATGACGCGGGGGTGGGGCTTGTCGCGCACGATGTAGTGCTGGGTCTTCTCGTTGTCCCATATCACCAGTGTCCCCGGGCGCCAGGAGACCCGCAGTTGCAGCTCCGGCACCGCCGTCTGGCGGAAGAGGTAGGCGAGCAGCACGTCGCTCTCGTCCTGGCGCAGTTCGCGGATGCGCGTGGTGTAGAGCTGGTTCACGTAGAGCGACTTGACGCCGGTGTCCGGGTCCTCCATGACCACCGGGTGCACGACGGGTTCGGCATCGGGCTTGGCGCTGCCCCAACTGTTGAGCGCCGTCAACGTCTCGAGAAACTCCCGCAATGCGGGGGACAGCCGCCGATACGCGCCTTCCATGTCCGCGAACAGAGTGTCCCGACCGTACGGAGGCACGTCGATCGCCTGCAGGAACGTGTACCACTGCGTCTTTTCGCGCGGCGGGCCGTCGGTGTGCCAGCTATCTCCTACGTCGACGCCGGTCGGATACTCGCTGCCCGTGATCCGCTTGACGCCAACGTGTCCCGGCAGGTCGTCCCAGATCGGATGGGCTACGCGTTCGGCGTTACCGAAGTGCTCGGCAAATGCAAGCAGGTCGTCGGGTTGCACGGCGCGCTGATCCCTCAACACCAGAACCTTGTGCTCCCGTAGCGCGCGCTTCACCTCGTTCACCATGTCGGTGTCCCGGCAGCGCAGGTCCACGCCGGCCAAGCGCGCGCCGAGGGTGCCGTTCAGGGGCTTAAGTTCGAGCAAGGGAACGTCCGTCAGTCCACCGGCTCGCCGCGTGGAGCGTGCTGGAACTGCCGGTGTATCTCGACGATCCCGAAGGACGCCACCGCCGCCCACGCCGCCAGCGCCGCCGCCACCCAAGCCGCCGGCAGCACCAGGAACGCGGCGAGCCAGCCCGCGGTGAAGAAACGGATGCGGCGCATCATCTTCGGCGCCGGCACGGATGGCCTGTCGCCCTCCCGGCCCAGCGGAAACGCCCGCGGGCGCAGGAACCAGCCATGTGCCAGGAGGATGCTCAGGAAGACGGGCCACGAGACGTCCTTCCTCGCGAACTCGGGCGCCTCGTCCAGCGGTGCGTCCGCCGCCTCCCCGCCGAGCCGCGACTCGATCTCCCGCCAGACGTATTGCGGGGTCGGGCGCTGACCGGCGCCGTTCATGTTGTTGTACTGCGGACGGCACCGCCACCGGTAGAGGATGCGGCCGCCGCGCCCGACCGCCAGCACGGCCGGCTGGAAGTAGCCCTTCGGGTGGCTGGCCCACGACCGCATCCGGAGATGCCCGTAGTCCTTGTTGGCGAAGAGGTTGAGCCAGCCCCGGTCCCGCAGGTCGTGCCGGATCTCGTGATGGGGATCGCCGACGCAGGGGAAGCCGATCTCCCAGGCATCCTCCGCCTCCGTCGCGAGAGTCTGCGGCTCGCTGGTCATGCCGAAGACCTCGCCGCCGGCGGCGCGGACCGCGTCCACGACCCCGGACTTCACATAGCTCCGCAACTCGGAGCGGCAGGGGGGTCACCACAGTCCGCGGTAGTAGAGCAACAGGATGAACTCGTGCTTCTCGAGCTGCCGGTCGACCCACTCCCGGCGTATCCCCACGGGCGGGTCGAGGTGGACCGGAATCTCCGCGGCCCCGGCCTCCACGCCGCTCACTTCGTAGCCGTCGCCAACGGCCCGCACGCGTACCTGCTCGCGGAGACAGAGATCGCCATCGCACAGCACGAGGCCCAGGTCCATCGGCTCTCCGGCAGGCCCTGCCAGCGCCGCGTCCGGGTCGACGAGGCCGGTGATGCGGAACTGCGCGCCCTGTTGCACGTTGATCCAGGCCAACGCCGCGTCCGCGGCGGGCTGCAACCGCTCAGGGATTTCCTCGACGACGCTTGGCATACTGCCTCCCGGGTCCCCGGCCGCATTGGACAGCAGAACCCCTTGCTTCTGCAATCATCGCCGCCGCAACCATCCGAACCACGGAGCAGGAAAACCATGGCAGACATGCATCCGCAAGCAAAGGCGTTCCTCGAGGAAAGAACGCGACTGGGCGTCGTGACCACCCTGCGGAAGGACGGTTCGCCCTGCACGGTGCCGCTCTGGTACGACTGGGACGGCACGACCGTGCGGTTCTTCTCGCTGGCCAACTCGCCGAAGCTGAAGCGCCTGCAGAACGATGACCGAATCACGCTCACGGTGTCCAGCGAGATGGACGAGGACGCGTACCAGTGGGTCTCGTTCGAGGGCCGCGCGACGGTTTCGCAGGACGGCGCCGGAGGCCTCGCCGTCGTCCTGGCACGACGTTACGCCGACCGGCAGCCCGACAACCCGGGAGGCAAGCAGCTGATCGAAACCATAGAGGGGATGCCCGAGAAGTACGCGCGGCTGGTGGAATTCACGCCGGAGCGCGGCTACTGCATGCTCGGTGACGACCGCGTCGTCGATCTGTTCCCGGCCTGAGACCCGGTGGACGCCGCCGCGAGATCCGGATGAGTCCCTCCCTCGCCACGTTTCGCGCGACGGGCCCGCCGGATGACATTGCCGAAGCGCTCCGACGCGACGGGGCCGCGGTCGTGCACGAACTGGCGGCACCGCACATCGCCGACGCCATCGCCGAGCGCATCGTCCCTACCCTGCGCGCACAGGAACCCGGGGGCGAGAGCTTCTTCGGGGCGCCGACGCGCGGCATGGGAGACATCTTCGTCCACGCCCCGGAGATCGCCGGGGACCTGCTGCTGAACGAGACGTTCCTCGAGGTGGCGGACGCGATCCTGCTGCCACAGGCGCCGATGGCGGCGTCCGCCGCGCAGTCCCGTCCCTCCGCGACGTGGGAAGACGGTCTCGACGCGGCCTTCGAAGACTACCTGGAGATGAAGCCACGCGACCCCGTACTGGGACCGAACTGCCATCATTACCGGCTGAACATCTCCGGCGCCAGGCAGGTGTGTTCGGGAGACGCGCATCAGTTCCTCCACCGGGAGATGGACACCTTCCGGCCCTTCCTGGAGCACGACCCGGACACCCCCGAGCGGGCGCTGGCCATCGTCTGGGCGCTGACGGACTTCTCGCTGGAGAACGGGGCCACTCGTTCCCGGCAGCCATCGCTGACCGCGGGACCGGGTTGCGGAGGAGCACGAGGTGGCGCGGGCCGTGATGCCGAAGGGATCGGCGGCCCTGTGGACGGGCAAGACCCTGCACGGCCTGGCCGCGAGCCGCGACGAGTCGCGGACGTCCGTCACCTTCGTCTTCATGGTCGACTGGCTGACGACGGAGGAGAACCAGTTCTTCGCCATACCGCGGGAGGTGGCCCGCGGACTGCCCGAGCGCGCGCAACAGCTCATCGGCTACCGGGCGAGTCCCGCGCTCGGATGGGTGAGCGACCTCGATCCCGAGAACCTCCTGCGCACGCCAGGGGAGCCGCGGTGAGGATCGAACGCCTCCCCGGTCCGTTCGGCGTCGAGGTCTCCGACGTCGACCTCGCGAGCTGTCCGGACGACGAACTGACCGCGATTCTCTCGGCCATCTACGACGAACGTTTCGCGGTCGTTCGCACGGGCGGACTGCGCGACGAGGACTACGTGCGCTTCGGCTACCGTTGCGGCAAGCCCGTGCGCTTCGACGAAACCGCCGACAACCCCGAGATCCTGGAAGTCACGAACATCGGCGTGGACACGTCGAGCTACCCCCGCGGCGCCGCACACTGGCACACCGACATGTCCTTCACGCCCGTGCAGGCGTCGTTCACGATGCTCTACTCGGTCGCGGCACCCCGGGAACGGGGCGAGACGCGTTTCTGCAACCTGGCGGCGGCTTACGAGGCGCTCCCGGAATCCACCCGCGCCGAGATCGGGGACCTTACCGTCGAGCACCGCCACGGCGTCTCCGTGAGCGCGCGGCCCGGGGATCACACACCCATTCCTCCGGACGGCTGGGACCAGAGCACGACCGTCTTTCATCCCCTGGTGCGGCGACATCCCGTGAGCGGCCGCAGGACTCTTTACGCGATCACAGGCACGAGCCAAGGGATCCGGGAGATGGATCGCGCGAGCGGAGCCGCGCTGCTCAACGAGTTATGCGATCACGCCTTCCAGGCGCCGTTCCTCACGAGCCACCGCCATCGTGTCCACGACCTGGTGATCTGGGACAACCCCACCACGATGCACAGCGCCACGCCCATCGGCGCCGCCACGGGTCCCGGGGACACCCGCATCCTCCGGCGGATGAGCCTGCACGGGAAACCGTCCGTCTTCAGTTGAACCCGGCAAGGGGATGCCGCATGCCCATCTCACGGAAGCTCGCGCTGGACGGCGAGCAGATCGAGGAAATCCTCACCACGACCTGGAACTGCCGCATCGCTACCCTCGGCCCCGGCACGCGCATCAACCTCACGCCGATGTGGTTCGCGTGGGCGGGCGGACGCGTCTATCTCTACGGGCGCGGCCAGAAGGTGGTGAACCTGCGGCGCAATCCAGCGTGCTCGATCGTGGTCGACCGCAACGAGCGCTTCCTCGAACTGCAGGCCGTCACCCTGCAGGGGACCGCGACCGTGCTCGAGGATGCCGAAGCCGAAGCGGCGGACCCTTACCTCGCTGATGCCCGCGTCCAGTTCGCGCGGAAGTACAACGGTGGGCATGGGCAACCGGCGGTGGACGACCCGCCGCCCATGGACGCGACCGCGAGCGGCTCGAACGCGCGCTGGATGGTGTTCGTGCCCGAGCGGCAGGTGACGTGGGACAACTTCAAGCTGGCCCGCCTGTAGCCGCCGCGGGCCGGGCCCGTTGCTAAAATGCCGGCCCCCGCAACTAGGGCCGTGACATGAGCGCACCGGAGACCGCCCCGAAGTTCGACTTCAACGAGCAGGTCGCGGACAGCTTCCTCGCCAACCGCCGGAAGTCGGGCGGGCTGCACGACTTCCTGGGGTTCACCACGGTCGCGGTCGGCCCCGGCACGATGCAGGGGCGATTCGCGGTGCGCGACGAGTTCCTGACACCCTTCGGCAACATGCACGGCGGCGTCCTCTCCGCGTTCTGCGACCACCTGCTGGGGACAGTCTGCTACCCCGTCATGAAGGACGGGCAGTGGGCCGCGACGACGGAGTTCAAGATCAACCTGACGCGCCCCGTCACGAAGGGGGAGGTGGACGGCTACGCGACGATCGTAACCATGGGGCGGACGCAGGCGGTGGTGCGGATCGATGTCCACAACGGCGGCCGGCTGTGCGCCATGGCGCAGGGGACGGTCACGATCATGGATCCCCGATAGGCAACCCGCCGTGACCCCGGAGGAGCGGTTTCGCTTCGACCTGCAGGGCTACGTCGTGGTTCCTGGCGTCCTGACGCTGGACGAGTGCGCGGAACTGTCCGAACTCGCCGACAGGGCCTGGCCCCGCATGCCCGACGACGGCCCGTACCGGCGCCTGGAGGCGTTCTCGCGCTGGGGCAAGCCGTTCCTCGATCTCATGGACCATCCGACGGTCCTTCCCTACCTGATCGAACTCCTCGGCTCGCGCCTGCGCGCCGACCACGACTACACGATCTTCACGCGCAGAGGCACGGATCCCCATCGCCTGCACGGCGGGCCCCGACGGTACGAGACGGACCACTGGTACTACTACAGTGACGGGATCATGCGGAACGGCCTCACCGTCGCGACCTGGGCTCTTACCGACGTGGGTCCGGGCGATGGCGGTTTCGCATGTATCCCCGGCAGCCACAAGACGAACTTCCTCCCCAACCTGCCGGACGACGTGCGCCGGTTCGAACGCCTGCCCGACTACGTCCACCAGCCACCGGTCCGGGCGGGCGACGTGCTGATCTTCACGGAAGCGCTGATTCATGGAAGCGCGCCGTGGCGCGCCGAACACGAACGGCGGGCGCTACTCTACAAGTACAGCCCTCCGCACTCGACCTGGAGAAAGGAGCCCTACGACATCGACGCGTACCCGGAGGTCACCGAGCAGCAGCGACGACTGATGGCTCCGCCTTCGGTGGAGGACCATCCCAAGGTGCTGTCGCAGGCGCGCTTAGGGTGATCGACCGTCCAGGTGTCGTTTGAACCATGTCGCCAGGACGCGAACGAAGGGACGGAATGGAGGCCAAGCGTGCCGGCGCGAAGACGTTGCGCCGGATCGATTCGAGCGGTGCACCGCCGGCCGACCGGCCCCGGACGAACGTCACCGAACTGTATCGCGACGCGTCTCCGGAGCTGGTGAGCTTACTCACGCGGCAACTCGGAAATCCCCGGGATGCGGAGGACATCGCCCAGGACGCCTTCGAGCGGTTCTGCCGCGTGGCCGACACGGAGGACATCGCGAACCCGCGAGGCCTGCTGTTTACCACCGCGTACCGACTGGCCCTCAACCACCTGCGGAACCGCCGCGTCGCGGGGGACCGCCAGGCCTCGACGCTCGAGAACACGGATGCCGCGGCCGACCCGAGCAGGATCGTCGATGACAGGGAGCGACTGAACCGTGCCTGGCATGCCATGGCGCGACTGCCCGAGAAGACCTGTCACGTGTTCCTGCTGCACCGCTTCGAGGGACTCACGTATCGCGAGATCGCCGACCAGGTGGGACTGTCGCGAAAGTCGGTCGAATACCATATGGGGCGCGCGTTGCGCAGCATCTCGCGCGCGCTGGACACCTCAACAGACGGGTACGAATGACCATGGCCGACAACCCTGACGTCCTGGAACAGGCCGTGGACTGGTTCGTGCGGTTGCGGGCCGGATCGGTCCCAACTGCGGATCGGCATGCATACGCGGAGTGGCTCGCGGCGGATCCCGAGCACGCCCGCGTCTACGCGTCGGTCGAACGGGACTGGCAAGGGCTGGACGGCCTCGAGGACCGGGCCCGGTCCAGACTGACCCAGCTCAATCTGATGGGCGCCCGCCGGCAGCGGCATCGCGCCTGGCGGGTCGGCGGCGTCGCGGCCGCCGCCACGCTGCTCATGGCTGTCCTGATCTTCCAGTGGGGTGCGCAACCCTCGGCGCAGCGGTTCGAAACCGTCAAGGCCGAGCAGCGCCAGATCGCCCTCCGGGACGGCTCGCGGGTCCATCTCAACACGGACTCGGCGATCGACGTGCGCTTCGCGGCGTCCACCCGGGAAGTCACGCTGCACAGGGGCGAGGGTCTGTTCGACGTCGGCTACGACCCCCGCCGTCCGTTCATCGTCCGCGCGGGTCGCAGCAGCGTGATCGCCGTCGGTACCCGCTTCGCCGTGCTGCTCGGCGGCAGGGAGGACCTGACCGTCACCGTGCTCGAGGGCGAGGTGGCGATCGCCCCGTCCGTCGCGTCCCTCGATACCGTTCCCGCGGGCAACGACGCCGCGGAGCCAGCCGGTGCGGGGGAGTCCCCGGGCCGCGTGTTCCTCACGCCCGACCGCCAGGCCCGACTGCGCACCGACGGCAGCATCCTCGCGGTCGAGGTGGTCGATGCCGAGGACGTGACCGCGTGGCAGACCGGCAAACTGGTGTTCGACAACACTCCGTTGCGCGAGGTCGCGCGCGAGGTGTCACGGTACACGCCCGGCGAGATCCGCGTCGCGTCGGGCGTTCCAGACCACCCCGTCACGGGCATCATCCAGATCCGTAGTGCAAGAAGCATGGTGGACCTGTTGTCCAGGGTCGTCCCCGTACGAGCCGTCGCCGAATCCGCCGACCTGACGATCCTGTACGACGCGTCCTGACCGGCGCCCGACCGTGCGCCTCGCACCGCGGCGAACAAATCTAGGGTGTTTCGCCTGTCGCGTGTCGTTCCTGTCGTACGCAGCGGCCGTCGTCATTGCGGCGGCCAACTCGGTGTACGCCGAAGCGGACAGCGAATCGGGAGGGCACAACATGCAGGCCATGGCCGCAACTGAAGCCGTCCTTGCGAGGCTTGTCGATTTCCATATCACGGACACGAACGCGACGACGGCACTGATCGCGTTCGGCGAACAGGCGGAACTCTCCGTCCTCATCAGCGAGGATGCCCGCAACGCATCGACCACCGGGCTTATCGGAACCTTCCCGATCGCCGAAGCCCTCGAGCGCCTGCTCCAGGGCACAGGGCTCGAACACCGGATGGAGGGGCCGGCCATCATCATTTCGCGACGCGTGGCGGAAGCGCACGCGGCGTCGGACGCTCTGCCGGACGATCAAGCCCGCGGACAGTCGGACGGGCAGTCACCGCTTGCCGCGTTGGTCCGCTGGTCGGTCCGGGCGCTTGCCGCGGTGGTTGCGGCGGGGGGTACGCCGGCCCTGGCCGAGGCCGACGGTGAGACGGACACCGTGGACGTGATCGAAGAGATCGTCGTCACGGGCCTGCGGCGAGCGACGACCGTCCAGGAGGCGCCAGCCGCGATCTCCGCAATCGGCGCGGGCGAACTGGAGGACCGAGGCATCGTCAATCCGGACGATCTCAAGTTCGCCGTGCCCAGCATGAACTTCACACAGCTTGGCTACGGGGCGAACATCTCCATCAGGGGCATCGGCGCCTTCAACGGCCAACCGGGCGTTGCCCTGACCACCGACGGGGTCTATCAGTCCCGCGACTCCTCGGCCCAGTTGTCCACCCTGGATCTGGCGAGAATCGAAGTGCTCAGGGGACCCCAGGGAACCCTCTACGGCAGGAACTCGGTTGGCGGGGTCGTCAACTACATCACGGCAGCCCCCTCGCAGGACCCGAACGGCTACGTGCGACTCGGGCTTTCCGAGTACGAGGAGTGGACGGTGCAGGGTGCCTACGGCGGTCCGGTCTCCCCGAGCACCAGCTTCCGCGCCGCCTTCAACCTCGCGGACAAGGGGGAAGGGTTCACCAGGAATCTCAGCGCCGGCGCCCACGAGCTTGGCGTGGGCGAACGACAAGCCTTCCGACTCAAGGTGGACTCCGACCTGCACGACGCGCTCAACGCTGGCCTCATGCTCGCCACCACCACTACCGACGGCGTGCCGGCGCCCTACGTGTGGTTGGAGGACGTACGCCAGGTCAGCGTGATCCCGAACCACGACGATCCCCTCACCATTCACCCCCGCCAGGTCTATCAGACGGTGGATCAATACTTCGGGCGCAGCCAGATCGAGCAGGAGTACCACGTCGCCGCGCTGACGCTGAACCTGGAAACACGTCTCGGAACCATCAAATCCATCACTGCCCACCAGGAATACAATCTCGAGGCAAGGCAGGATCGGGACGGCCTCGAGTTCGACTACGTCAGCCAGAGCGGCGAAAACAACACCGAGACCTTCACCCAGGAGCTGAGCCTCAACATCGCAAACGAGCGCATGAACCTGATCGTCGGCGCCTTCTACTGGGACGACCGTCACGTCAACGAGAGCCTCTTTCACTTCGACCCCGTAGTCCCCGTCTTCCCGGGCGAGGCCCGACTGGACTACGACATGCCCGGCGCCGAAACTGTGTCCAGGGCGATTTTCGCCGACGTCACTTTCGACGTCGGAGAGCGTTCGGAGGTAGGCCTGGGCATCAGGCAGACGGAGGACGACTGGACGGTCGAGCAGAACAACGGTCTCTTCCTCTACGCCATCGGTGGTGGACCGCGCACCTGTTCTCGAAACGTGGAAAGAGAGTATTCGTCGACGACGGTCAGAGCGAGCTATCAGTACAGTTTCGACAACGGAAACAGGGTCTACGCCGCGTATTCCGACGGCTACAAGGCCGGAGGGGTCTCGTTCTTTGCTTGTGATCCTCCCTACAATCCCGAAGAAGTAGAGTCCGTGGAGATCGGCTTCAAGGGCAGGCTGGGCCACCGAACGTCCGTCAACGCCGCAGTGTTCCAGTACGACTACACCGACTTCCAGCTCCTCCAGGTCATCGGTGTCCGGGCGATCATCACGAACGCGGGCGGCGCGGAGCTGACGGGCGCCGAAGTGGAGTCCGTCACGGAGATCAACGATCGGCTCTCGCTCTCGACCGGCTTCAGCTACATCGACTCGCAGTACAAGGACTTCCTGAATTTCAGCGGCCTGGCGCGCCAGTTCGGCTTTCAGCAGGTGAAGGGAAATCCGTTGAACAACGTTCCCGAGCTGAGTCTGAATGTCGGCATCCGCTACGCACTCACGCTCGCGTCCGGGCACGCGCTCAGTTACCGGCTCGACATCGCGTACCGGGACGACACCAGCTTCAGCGAGTTCGACCCGGCCAAGGGCGGGTACGTTCAGGACGCCTATACCGTCGTGGACCTGAACGTCGTCTGGGAGAGCGCCGGGGGCGCCTGGCGTTCCCGGTTCTTCGTCAAGAACCTGACCGACGAGGACTACGTCTCGGGCTTTAACTCCGGCGCGTTCAACGGCGGGAAGTTCGGCGCGTGGGGCAATCCGCGCGTGATGGGCGTCGAGGTCCAGCGGAACTTCTGAAGGCCTCCCAGTTCAAGGCGAAGTGGCTGACACTCATGGACGAGGTCGCCGAGACCGGGCAGGTGTCGTGGCTCCCCTGGGCGTCGAGTGGGAAGCCGATCGGTGATGCTGCTCGACACCCACGTGCTCCTATGGCCACATCGCGGCGATGAGCGACTCGGACAGCGGGATCACCTTGATCTCGTTGTCCTGCCCCGCGAAGTCGAGCGCGGCGTTCAGCTCGAAGGCCCGGGGCCGGTTCAGGACGATGCGCGCGACGTTCGCTTCCGGCGTCTCGTAGAGGGTCTGGGAGAGAGTCGGGATACGTCGTTTCTCTTGGAGGGGTGCGTCAGTCCGCCTCGGCCGTGACCGGGTCGATCATGCGCTTGACCGGCGTGACCACGCTCGCCGGGAAGCCGCTGCGCTCCGCGTGCTCGTCGATGAGTGCGGGGTTGTCGGCGATGTAGATGCAGAACGTCTTGTCGCCGGCGACGTAGGAGTGCTCCCACTGGATGTTCTTGTTCTCGGCCTTCATCTCGGCCAGTACGCCGTTCGACTTCTGGGATGCCTCGCGCAACGCGTCGCGCGCCGCGGATCCGATCTCCGGGATGTCTCTCTCGATCACGTACCTGGGCATGGGTGTCCTCCTCAAATGTTCGTGTCGCTCGACACGGGAGAGCCGGGGAGCCTACGCTAGCGGCGATGCACGCGCCACACCGGGTCATCGACGTCCACGCCCACGCGGTCCTCGAGGCCGGGTTCGGCAAGGCGGGCAGGCACGGACCGGAACTCATCGAGGACGGCTCCTCGACTTTCCGCGTCGGCGAGTTCCGCATGTCGATCGTCTATCGCGGCACGGTGTTCATGGACGTCGGCAAGCGCCTCGAGTTGATGGACGGCCTCGGCATCGACCTGCAGCTCCTCTCGCCCAATCCGCTGACCTTCTTCCACGGCATCGAACCCGATCCGGCGCTGCGGTTCTGCCGGGTGCACAACGACGCCATGGCCGAACTCGTCGCGCGACACCCGGGCAAGCTGCTCGGCGCCGCCGCGCTGCCGATGCAGGACCCGTATGCGGCCGCGCGGGAACTCGAGCGCGCCGTGCGCGAACTGGGCCTGGTCGCCGCCTACGTCGGCACGGACTATCCGTTTCCGCTGGACGATCCCGGTCTCGACGATCTCTACCGGACCTTCGTCGCCCTCGACGTTCCGCTGTTCCTGCACCCGTCCTCCACCGGCGGCGCCGGCATGCCGGCGGACACGAGACTCCATCGCTTCAATCTCGACCTCATCGTCGGTTACGCCTACGACGAGTCGCTGGCGGTGGCTGCGCTGATCTACGGCGGTGTGCTGGAACGGCATCCGGACCTCGACATCTGCGTATCCCACGGCGGGGGCGCCCTGCCGTTCCTGATGGGGCGGTACGAGGGCATCGCCAAGTTCCGCGACTGGGCGCCGGAGTCCGTCCGCGAGAAGGGCTTTCGACACGAGGTGCGCAAGCTCTGGTTCGATGCGCACGTGGAAGGAAAGGGTGCGCGCGACCTGCTGATCGAGGCGGTCGGGCGGGACCGGCTGGTCTACGGCACGAATTTCGGCGGCTGGGACACGCCGACCTCCACTTCCGCCTTCGACGCGAGCCTGACGCCGAACGCGGAGAAGCTGCTGCGGCTCGGCGGCTGACCCGGCGGGTGGACGAGGACCGACTCAAGAGCGTCTATGCGCCCGTAGCGCTCCGCGTCCTCGAGGCGTGGCGGCTGGCCCCAGCCAAGGTGGAGTTCGTCCACGTCATGGAGAACGTCGCGTTCCGGGCGGAGCGCGGCGGGCGGAAGTACGTGCTCCGCTTTCACCGGCCCGGCTACAACACCCACGCGGAGATGGTCTCGGAGCGCATGTGGCTGCGCGCCCTGGCCGCATCGGGGCTGAACGTCCCGGAAGGTGTCCCGACACCGGATGGCCGGGAGTTCGTGACCGTCGAGGTCGACGGGGAGGAGCGGTTGGTCGGCCTGGCCCGCTGGATAGAGGGGGAGCCGCTCGACAGGATCCTGGCCGGGACCGACGACGTCGAGCGGGTCGAAGCGTACTTCGAGGCGATCGGACGCCTCGCGGCCGGGGTGCACAACGCGTCCTCGAACTGGACGCCGCCGCCGCAGTTCACCCGGCGCGCGTGGGACGCCGACGGCCTCGTCGGAGAGTCCCCCCTCTGGGGCCGTTTCTGGGAAGTGCCGGATTTCTCCGCCGATGAGTGCCGGGCCCTGGCGCGAGCGCGGGCGCACATTCGGGAGCGGCTCCTCGAGTACGGCACCCATGGGCAGACCTACGGGCTCATTCATGCCGACCTGCATCCCGGCAACGTGCTCGTCGACGGGGCGCAGGCACGGCTCATCGACTTCGACGACGCGGGGTTCGGCTGGCACGTGCACGAACTGGCGGTCGCCCTCTTCAACAACCAGACGTCGCCCCATTTCGGGGCCATGCAGGCGGCGCTGGTTCGCGGCTACCGCGGCCGGCGCCAACTTGCCGACGAGGATCTCGAGCTGTTGCCGCTATTCCTGCTGATGCGGAACCTGATGGTGCTCGGCTGGATGGAACAGCGCCCGGAACTGCGCGCCCCCTACCGCCGGTTCCGCGACAGCGTGAAGGCGAGCGCCCTGTTACGGATCGAAGCCCTCGGCCCGGGATAGCGTCCGGTCAGTCGTACCAACCCGTCGGCAATTGCGCCATGCGCCCGTAGTCGGGTCCTTGCCCCTCCCAACCATAGGCGTGTTCGGCGGCCAGCAGGCGCTTGAATCGGTCGTCGTTGGCGTGGCGATCCAACACTTCCTGGGGCACCACGCCCTTGTGGCGTTCCTGGGTCACGACGTGATTCCGCGCGAAGTAGACCGCCAGGTTCATCCGAACACCCGGGATCTCGCGTTCGAAGGACCCATGCCAGGTGTGTCCGTGCCAAACCACGCAATCGCCGGGCGCCAGGTCGGCGGGGACCGCGGCGGGGTTGCATTGCTCACCGATCAGGGACGACTCCGCGAGAGTCGGCTGGCGCGCGAATCTGTGGCTGCCCGGCACCAGGGCCGTCGCGCCCGCTTCGCGGCTGTAAGGTGTCAACGCGTAGTTCACGTTGGCGGTCTGGGCGTGGGTGGCGAACGGCTGGGGTCCGAGCGTATCGGCGTGCAACGTCACCACGCCGGTCGGGCCCGGCGCCTTGAAGTGGCAGCCGAGGCTGGACAGCACGCAACTCTCGCCCACCAGGTAGCTGACGATGGCCAGGGGCTTCTCGGCCATCAGGATTTCCTCGAACACCGGATCTTCGTACAGCATGTAGTGCAGGTAATCCATGCTGGCGCCCATGGCGCTCTTGAAGTCCGTGTCCGTCTCGATATCGACCGGGTGACCGGTGTTCTCCTCGACCCGTTTCAACAGTGCGGCCTTGGCGCGTTCGACCTGATCCTCGGACAGCACGCCCCGAATCGTCGTGTACCCCTGGGTGTCGAGCTCGACCAGATTGGCGTTCAGGCCCAGTCGGTCGATGGTGGCCAACGTGCGCGCGAGCGCCTGCTTGTCCGGTCCGCCGGCCAACATGTCCGTCAGGTATTGATTTTCGGTCGCTTCGGTCACTTGCTCGGACATGGTATCCCCCGGTTCGCACGAGCGAACTATCACGCCACGCCCCGGCTCGGTTGTCAATCGACCGGAGGGCGTTGAAACCCGCCGATCTCCTCCGCCAGCAGGCGCGTGAAATCGATGGTCCGATAGTCCTGGTACGCGCCGCCGACGGCTTGCAGACCGATCGGCAGGCCCCGGCGGGACAGTCCGGTGGGAAACACGGTGCTCGGCAGGTAGGGCGCCGTGACGAGACCGGACCAGAACGCCTGTCTCCAGTAATCCTGGGGTTCGCCGTTGACCCGGACGGTGCGCTCCTCGATGGGCACGGTGTGGTCGTGCTCGAATGCGGGCGCGGCCATCTGCGGACAGATCAGGATGTCCCAGTCCCGGAAGAACTCGGCCCAGCGGAGCCGAAGCCGGCCGCGCCGCGCGTCCGCCCGTAGCCAGTCCGCATGGCTCAACACCATCGCGCGGGCGCTCACCGCCCGGTCGGATCGGTCGTCCGGGGCGTAGCGTTCGGCATCGCGCCGGTTGCGCTCGTACTCTTCCGGCGCTACGGAGGCGAACACCACGGAGTACGACAGGTTCCGATACGTTTCGTGGCTGTGCCGCGGGTCGATGTTCGGACGCGCCTCCTCCGAGACCGTGGCGCCCGCGTCGCGGAGCGCTTGCGCAACCATGCGGGCGCGGTCGGCAATCTCGTCGTCGACGGGCGCGATGTCGTCGTTCGGCCAGACGGCAACGCGAAACTCGGAGAGGCGGGTCTTCGTCGGCGCCGGCAGGTCCAGCCGCCAACCGCTGTTCCAGATGGACCGGCCGGCAACGACGCGAAGCGCCAGCGCCAGGTCCTCCGGCGTGCGGGCGAGCGGGCCACACACGACCAGATCCAGGTCCGGCGTCGGGTGCTTCAGTACGGGTGTATGGCCCCGCTGCGACACGATTCCCCAGGTGGGCTTGTGCCCGTATACGCCGCAGAAGTGGGCGGGGTTGCGGATCGAGCCGGCGATGTCGGAGCCCGCCTCCAGCGGCGCGAAACCGGCCGCGAGCGCGGCGGCCGACCCGCCGGAGGAGCCGCCCGGAGTGCGCGCGAGATCCCAAGGGTTGTTCGTCGTGCCGTAGAGGTCGTTGTAGGTCTGGAAGTCCGCCCCGCCGAGCGGCACGTTGGTCTTCCCGATGATCACCGCACCGGCCGCCCGCAGGGCGGCCGTCAGGTCGGAGTCCCAGGTGGGCACGTTGTCGGCGAGTTCCGGATAGCCGAAGGTGGTCGGCAGGCCGGCGCGGTGATATTGCTCCTTGATGGTCATCGGCAGGCCGTGCAACGACCCCACGTCGTGACCCTTGGCGAGTCGCCGGTCACGCTCCCTCGCGTCGTCCCGGGCGCGGTCGAAGTCGCGTACCACGACGGCGTTGATGTCTCCGTCCCGCGCTTCGATGCGTGCGATGAAGAGGTCGGTCGCCTCCAGGCTGCCGAGTTGCCCGGTACGAATCCGCTCACACAGCCGATACGCGGGCAGGTAGGCGACGTCAGCGTCGGACATGGGACGGCCTCGGGGGCTACTCCCGCGGCAACTGCATCAGCACACTGTTGATCACGCCGCCGTCGATGGCGATGCTCTGGCCGCTGATGTAGGCCGCCGCATCCGACGCGAGGAACATGGCGCACTCGGCCACGTCGTCCGCCGAGCCGATCCCGCCGAGCGGCACCGCGTTGCCGCGCAGTTCCCGTATCGCCGGATTCCGGTAGAACGGCTTGCCCATTCCCGCGTCGATGAACCCCGGGGCCATGGCGTTGACCCGGATGCCGTACCGGCCCCACTCGAGCGACATCTGCTGCGTGAGCCCGACGACCCCCGCCTTCGCCGCCGGGTAGGCGCCGCAGAGGGTCGCCGGGTGGATCGCGTTGATCGAGGCGAGGTTGACGATGGCGCCGCCGCCGTTGTCCTTCATCCGGCGGGCGACGATCTGCGAGACGATGAAGACGCTGACGAGATTGACCTGCACGACCTTGCTGAAGTCTTCCACCGCATGGTCGATCAGCGGCCCCGTGCGGAGGATGCCGGCGTTGTTGATCAGGAGCTTCGGGGTTTCGGCGAGCCGTTCCACGGCATCCTCGACCTGGTCCGGCTCCGTGACGTCTGCCGCCAGCGCGACGCCCCCGATCGGGTCCGCAACCGCCAGGGCTTCTTCCAGGTCGAGGTCGAGCACGCCCACCCGGTAGCCGCGCCGCGCGGCGTGCTCCGCCATGCACGCGCCGAGGCCGTGCGCGGCGCCGGTGATCAGCGCGGTAGGCACGGTGCTACGCGGCGGCTGCCGCTTTCGCCAGCGCGTCGTACTCCATCCAGGAGAGCACCCCCTCGATCGGCGTACCCCGGCCCGTATCGAACGTCAGCGGTCCGTAGACGTTCGCCAGGTAGATCAGGTCGTCGTCACCGAGCCGCTGCGTGGCGTCGTGGCGCGCGCCGGCGGGCTCGAAGAACCAGACGCCCGGGCCGTACCCTTCGGGCGGTCCGGCGCGGTAGCCGATGCGCCCGCTGAGCACGAGGAAATCGCTGGCGCCGAGGTGATTGTGGGGGCCGGCCACGCCGTTGTGGCGCACCACGAGCGAGACGACGCCGGTCTCCTCGCTGACCCGGAGGATCTTCAACGCGATGTCCGGCAGGCCGGGATTGATGACCCACTCCACGGCCCGGGTGTCGACGAAGTGCGGGTGCCGGAACCTCGAGTCGCCGTTCGACGGGGCACTCTCGCCGACCACGAGCTGGCTGGCGTTGCCGGATGCGATGGCCAGGGGCTCGCCCTGTCCGGCGAAGGGGTCGGGCCGTGCCCGCATGCACTCGGCGAGCGTGTTGGGGACCAGCCCAATGCCCTGCTCGTCCGCCAGGCGGCCCACGTCCGCGCTCGTCAACACCGAACGCACGGAACCGTCGGGACCCAGGAAGGCCAACGCGTTGTAGAAGTTGGCCAGGAACTCGGAGTCGCCCGGGGCCGCCATCGACGCGATGTGGGTATTCGCCGGGACGTAGCCCCAGGTGCCGGGCTCCAGCGTACTCGTCGCGCCGCTTTCCTCGTAGCGGATCTCGCCCGACAGGACGAACAGGTCCATCCCGCCGAGGCAGCTCGATGCCGGCAGGTGCGCGCCCGCCTCGATCTTGAGCACGGCGCTCCACATCCCGCTCTCCCCGCTCGCGCGCAGGGGCTTCAGGTGCACTCCCGCCGCGCCGGGCACCGCCATCCAGGGCAGCACGTTCGTGTCGACACCCCCCTCGATGCCGGTGGGATCGAATTCCGGGTTGAATCCTTCGGACATCTCTCGTCACCCTGTTGGTCGGACCTGTAGATCGCCGGAATCGTTGCACATCCCTGTAGTACGCTTCAAACGGCAGGTCCGAGCCACGCAGGGGATATGAGCGGGAACGAAGACGCGACCGAACTGGCCCGCCGCGCGCTTGCGCACTTCCAGAACGGGACGACCGATCTCGCTCCCGGGCAGATGCGATTGCCCGTCGCGGCCTACGCCGACCCCGAACGGTACGCGAAGGAGGTGCGGCGTGTCTTCCGGGAACTGCCAATCGCCGTCGCCCTGTCCCTCGAGCTGCCCGAACCGGGCTCGTACAAGGCCGAGACCCTGATGGGCATCCCGCTCCTCGTGACGCGGGATGAGCGCGGGAGCGCGCACGCGTTCCTGAACGTCTGCCGGCACCGCGGCGCGATCGTCTGCCCCGCCGGCAGCGGCCGGCGGAAGCGGTTCGCGTGTCCGTACCACGCCTGGACCTACGATCTCGAGGGGAAGCTGGTGGGCGTCCATGCCGCCGAGTCGTTCGGCGACGTGGACCGCGAAACGCGGCCCCTGACCGAACTGCATTGCGCGGAACGCTCGGGGGTGATCTTCGCCTGTCTGACGCCCGGCGTCGCCTTCGACATCGACGTGTGGCTGGGCGACTTCCGGGCAAGGCTAGACTCCCTCGCACTGGACGACTGGGTCGTCTACGAGCAGCGGGAGCTGGACGGACCCGGCTGGAAGGCGACGCTCGATGGGTACCTCGAGGTCTACCACCACGACTCGGTGCATCGATCTACCGTCGGCCAGCACACGATCGGCAACCTCCTGGTCCACGACGTCTACGGTCCGCACCAGCGGCTGACGTTCGGCCGCCGCAACCTGCCGGAAATGGAGTCCTTGTCGGAGTCCGAGTGGCGCCCGGACGACTACATCCGCATCATCCACTCCGTGTTCCCGAACCTGTCCATCTCCGGGATCGTCGGCGGGCATTGCCTGGTGAGCCAGATCTTCCCCGGGCCGACCCACGAGACCACCGTCACGCGCCAGACCGTGCTCTGCTCCACCGCCGAACGGACGGACGAGTGGCACGAAGCCGCACGCACCTTCAGCGAGATGACCCTGCAGGCCGTCCGCGACGAGGACTACGCCGTGGTCGCGACGATCCAGGCGGCGCTGCCCGCCAACGCCAATCGCGAGTTCCTCATCGGGCGAAACGAGCCGGGCGTGCAGCACTACCACCGCACCGTCGCCGGCGTGATGGACGGCGACATCACAGCGCTGGGAGAGGCCCCATGACGGACATCGTTGCCCTGGAACGTCGCATCGACCGGATCGAGTCCCGTTTCGCCATCCAGGAACTGGTCACCGCGTACTGCGAAGCCTGCGACGAGCACGACATCCCGCGGCTGGCGGGGCTCTTCACCGAGGACGCGGTCTTCGATTCGCCGAGCGGGGTGCTCCGCGCCGTGGGCCGGGACGCCATCGCGGAGATGTTCGTCGGGGCGTTCCGCGTCAGGGGCCCCGGGTATCACTGGACGCACGACCTGTCGGTCGGTTTCGACGACTCGGACGCGGACCGCGCCACCGGGCTCGTCGCGAGCCACGCGGAGACATTCGTCAACGGCGTCGCCAGCCTCGCGGCCATGAAGTACGACGACGAGTTCCGCCGTGTCGCCGGCAGATGGCTATTCTCGAAACGCGTTATTCGATTCCTCTACTACGTGCCCGCCGAACGCTACCTGGAAGCTCTGAAGAACAAGGAACGGCTGTGTTTCGAGGGCGCCTGGTTCGAGGCGGACTATCCGGAAGACCTGCCGGCCTGGCAGGCGTTCGAACGCGAACACAAGGCCGTCGACCCAACCTGAACACATAGCAAGGAATTCCCATGCAACTCGACTTCACCGACAAGCGCATCCTGGTCACCGGCGGCACGCGAGGCATCGGCCGGGCGATCGTCGAAGCCTTCCTCGAAGCCGGCGCACGGGTCGCGGTCAATGGCAGCACCGAGGAAACCACGGGGAAGGCGGTGGCGGAACTCGACGGTGGCGACCGTGTCGTGGCAGCCCCTGGCTCCGTCGGGCCCGAAGCGGCCTGCAAGTCGATCGTCGACGCCGCCGTCGGCGGGCTCGGCGGGCTCGACGTGCTCGTCAACAACGCCGGCGTCGGAGGCGGCGGGCCCGTGGAGAAGACCGAGGAGGCGGACTGGGACCGGGTCGTCGACATCAATCTCAAGGGCGTCTTCTTCATGACCAAGCACGCGGTCCCGCACCTCAGGGAGTCGCGCGGGAACGTCATCAACGTCTCTTCGGTGCTGGGGCTGGTCGGTAGCCCGTACGGCTCGCCCTACTCGGCGTCGAAGGCCGGCGTCATCAGCCTGACCCGCTCCCACGCCCTCGAGTTCGGCAGGGCGAAGATTCGCGTCAACGCGGTCGTTCCGGGCGGCGTCGACACGGACATGCTGCGGGGCCTGGCGCTCAGCTTCGCCGACAGCGTGGAGGCGGGCTACGAGATTCTCGCGAAGGACGCCAAGGCGCAGCGGCGCATCGCCGACCCGAGCGAAATCGCAGGCCCGGTCCTGTACCTGGCATCGGATCTCGCGAGTTTCGTCACCGGCGCCACCCACGTCGTGGACGGCGGCGAAGTCATCGACTGACGAAGTCGCGGTTCAGGATCCGGTCGCTGTGCGTGCTGACGCGCCAGCCGGGCGGATCCCCGCGTTCCGGTTCGATCGGACCGAGGGGCATGCGCCGACCTCCGACCATCACTTCCCGGATCCGTGACTGGTCCGCCAGGACGGTCACGTCCTCGGACGGGTCCCCGTCGACGATCACCAGGTCCGCCAGACGGCCCGCCTCGACCGCTCCGCTCTCGCCGTCGAGGCGCAACGCCCGGGCGCAGGCACTCGTGCCGGCCCGGATCGCCTCCAGCGGCGTGAAGTCGAGGTCCCGGACGAAGATCTCGAGTTCCCGGTAGTGCCAGTCCCCGTACGGGGTCAGCGAAAAGCCGCTCTCCGTCCCGCACAGCAACGGCACGCCCTCGCGGTTCGCGCGCTTGAGCATCGCCGCGCTGTCCTCGATCTCCCGCCGGAAGATCTCCTGCAGGCCCGGAGACGCGCGGACCGCTTCGCCGTGGTCGGCCAGGTTGGCCTGGAAGGTGAAGGTCGGGACGATGGGCACACGCGCCTCGATCACGGCTTCGAGCGCCTCCTCGTCCATGTACGTCGCGTGCAGTATCAGATCGAAGCCGGCCTTGGCCGTGTCGCGCACGCTGGTGGCGCCCCGGCAATGGCCGACGACGGGCGTGTCGAGTTCGTGGGCCGTGTCCGCGACCAGGCGCAGCTCGTCGAAGTTCCACACCTGCAGTTCGCCCGTGACCTGCTGGCGCGGCGTGAGCCCCGTGACGTGTACCTTGATCCAGTCGACGCCGTTCTTGATCTGCCGCCGCACCTCCGCCACGATCTCCTCCGGACCCCGCACGACCTTGCCGTAGCCGCGCCGGCCCTCGTCCGGCAGCAGGCGGCCGGCTGTACCGCCCACCGACGTGAGCAGCGCGTTGCCCCCCACCGCCATGCGCGGGCCGTGGACGATCCCCGCCTCCACAGCGTCGCGCAGGTCGATGCTGGTCTCGTAAAGGCTGTCCGGGTCGAGAATGCCGGTGACGCCGGCGCGGTAGACCTTCTGCAGGTTGCGCGCCGCGATGATCGCCGCGAGTCCCTCCCGGCGGTGGAAGAACAGTTCGTCGTTGGAACTCGGCTCGTCGAAGCTGATGTGGCAGTGGGCGTCGATCAGGCCGGGCATGACGGTCATGCCGGTGGCGTCGATCCGGTCGACCGCGACGGACTCCGTTGCCGCGCCCGGCCCAACCCCGACGATCCGCTCGCCGGCGATGACGACATCGCCGGTCTGCGGTGGGGCGCCGAGTCCGTCGACGATCCGCCCGCCCTCGATCACGAGCGTGGGCCGTTCCGTGGTCATGGACTCCGAAGCACCGAGACCCCGACCGGGCTGGACTACGCCGCCAGCTCCACGCGCGCCTCGTCCTCGATGCGCGTGCCCTTGAAGAAGTCCGAGTTCGGTCCCCCGTACAACTGCACCGAATGCGTGAACGCGAAGTTGCGGAAGTCTTCCTCGTTGATCAGGTCGTACTCGAGTTGCTCGTACGCTTCCGCGGCCGCATGCCCCATGTCGGTCACGTCCCAGTGCCCGAGGTCGAAACTCATGATCGCCCGCACCTGCTGGCCGAACGGGTTCGCCTTGCGGTTGAACGCGATGCACGCGTGGGGATCGTCGGACTCGCATCCGAAGTAGAAATTCGGGATGAACCGCTCGGGTATGTCTTCCGCCTTCGAGACACCCATGGCCTTGAAGTCGTCCCGCACGTCCAGCGGGACGTCAGGGGCCCCCATGCCGAGGGTGCGCGGCAACTCCTCGATGTTGGCCAGCGTGCCTTCGTCTCCGTAGCGCTCGAACAGCCCCCTGGCCCGGTCCAGGTCGATGTTGGCCGGATCCAGGTTCTCCAGGCGCTCCACGTTGCGCTTCTTCCACCGGCCCACGATGTCCGCATAGAGGCGCGTGCCGCTGACCACCCCGCCTTCGAGCAGGGCCACGCGAAGGTCGGGGAAGCGGTAGGTGACACCGCCCATCAGGAGGCCCTTGGCCAGTACTTCGCCCGCGGCGGCAAAGTGCCCCATGTGGTTGCGCATGTAGTTGGAAACGGAACTGCGCTCGTGGAGTCCCATGCCGCCCGTGTGCGCGGCCACGGGGAATCCGAGTTCGAGGCACCTGGCCCAGAACGGATCGTAGTCATGCTCGCTGTCGACCGACAGATCGTCGAGCCAGAAGACCTCGTTCGCGAGTTCCGGGTATTCCCGGGCGACCCTGGGCACCGGCCTTTTGACGTACGACGGGATCATCGCCACCTTGAGCCCCAGCGCATGGGCATGCTCCAGCTCGCGGATGCCCTCTTCCGGGGTGTGCAGCGGGATCGCAGCCGCGACCGTCATGCGGTCGCCGTACTCGGCATACGTCGCCGCCGCGTACTCGTTGTACGCGTAGCACACCATCTGCCGGAACTCGTCGTTCTGAGCGCCGTTGAACCCCAGGCCCATCGTCGGATAGAGGACCGCGTAGTCCAGTCCGAAGTCGTCCATGCGCTCGTGGTAGAGCTTCGGGAGCATGGCGGTACACCGGTCGAGCGTGTTCCTGGTAGGCAGCGCCCACCAGGGACCCCTGATCGCCCTCGCGTCCTTGCGCTCGTCCCAGTTCATCTGGTACCAGCCCGCCGACACGCGTCCCCGCATGTTGGCGCCAAACTCGTTCGCCGCGTCCTCGCCGCCCGCGGCCTTGACGAAGTCCATCAGCACGGGCGTGTACTCGATGATGTGGGAGTCGCCGTCGATCAGTGGGTGATCGAGCTTGGCCCGGATTTCCGCAGAGGCAGTCGCCATCTTCCCCGTCTCCTTCAAGTCCTCTCGTCGCCCGAGTGTACTACTGTGGGCGGCAGTCCCCATGGCAGGCTGACCCTGTGGGCGATGTCACGCCGTGGCCCCGGCGACACGCGCCGTCGCCGTTGACTACAGGGGTGTGCGCGCGTAGCGTCGCGAACCAAACACCCCTCGACGGCGACTGGATATGCAGAGACGACACTTGACTCCGGTACTGGCCGGCGTGGCCGCACTGCTGACGGGCACCGCGGGCGGCGAAGTACCGCGCATGGACGACGGCAAGCCCGACTTCTCGGGAACCTACGACATCACGACCCTCACGCCCTGGCAGCGCAATCCGGACCTCGGCGAACGGACGCACTTCACCCAGGAGGAAGTCGACGAACTCAAGAACGCCTCTTACGGCCGCGTCGAGCAGGCGGCGGCGCCTCTCGACCCCGACCGCGACGCGCTCGAGGCGCCCACGGGCGATGCGCGGGACCGCGGGGTGGACCGCTCCGGCGACTTCACGCCCGGCAGCTACGACTACCACTGGTTCGACTGCGGCGGAAAGCAGTGCGACCTCTACCAGATCGACGGCCAGTATCCCTCGTCGGTGATCGTCGACCCGCCCAACGGCCGGATTCCGGAAGTGTCGGAGGCAGGCAAGGCGCGGCGCGCGACCCTGTTGCCTTACTACAAGGCGAAGTATCCCGGCGAAGCTTGGTGGCTCGAGGACGGCAGCGATCCCTACGACAACCCGGAAGCGCAGTCCGTGGGCGACCGCTGCCTGTACATGGGGCTGACCGTCCCGTCGCAGCCGGTGGTCTACAACAACACCAAGACGATCGTGCAGAACGACGACCAGGTGCTCATCGTCACCGAGTGGATGCACTGGCCGCGCATCGTGCGGTTGAACTCCGAGCACCTCCCGGAGGACATGCGCTCCTTCGGCGGCGACGCCATCGGCTGGTGGGAAGGCGACACCCTGGTCGTCGAGACCACCAACTTCATCGACTTCAACGCACCGCATCCGCCGCGCGAGGGACTCAAGGTCGTCGAGCGTTTCAGCCCCATCGACGGCGACAGCCTCCTCTACGGCTTCACGGTGCACGACCCGGATTACGTGGCGCCGTACTCGGGCGAGTTTCCGTGGCACAAGAGCGACTACCCCATGTACGAGTACGCCTGCCACGAGGGCAACTACTCGCTCGCGAACACGCTGAGCGGCGCCCGGACGCTGGAGCGCAAGTGGATCGCGAAGCACGGGTCCCCCGAAGCCGGCGAGGAGTGATGGCGGCATGAGAAGGAGCATCCCGGCACTCGTCCTCCTGGTGTGTCTCGGCTGCGCACCCGTGGAGGAACCCGGAGCGTGGCAGGCCCCGCGCGGACCCGGTGGAGTCAATCCCGATCTCAACGGCGTGTGGCAGGCCATGAACGAGGCCAACTGGGACATCGAGCGCCACATGGCCCGCGCCTCGGTACAGTTGCGCGACGGTCCGATGGGGCCCGTGCCGAGCATTCCGACGCTGTACATGGGCGCGACCGCAGCCGTGCCGCCGAGCCTCGGCGTGGTGGTCGGCGGCAAGCTCCCCTACAGACCCGAGGCGCTCGCCAAACGCGACGCCAACCGCGCGAACTGGAGCGAGCTGGACCCGGAAGTGAAGTGCTTCCTGCCAGGCATCCCACGGGCCAACTACCTGCCGCAGCCGTTCCAGATCTTCCAGAGCCCGCACCACCTCGAGTTCGTCTACCAGTTCGCGAGCGCCAACCGGAACATCATGATGGAGGACCCGGGGCCGGCCCCGGCGGACTCCTGGATGGGGCAGTCGGTGGCCCGCTGGGAAGGCGACACGCTGGTGATCGAGGTGACGTCCCAGCACGACCAGACCTGGTTCGACCGCGCCGGCAACCACCACAGCCCCGCGATGACGGTAGTGGAACGGTTCACGCCCATGGGTCCAAACCACCTCGCGTACGAAGCGACGATCGACGACCCGGAGACCTTCACCAAGCCGTGGACGATCCGCATGCCGCTGTACCGGCGCATGGAGCCAGACGCGATGCTGCTCGACTTCAAGTGCGTCGCGTTCGTCGAGGAACTGATGTACGGGGAGCTGCGGCGCTATCCGCTGCCCCGCTGAACGAACCGGGAGGGTAAGAAGGTGAAACTCCGAGGCATCCTGTCCATCGTGGTGCCGGCCCTGTCCGCCCCGGCCGCCACCGCCCATCACGCGTTCGGCGCCGAGTTCGACCCGAACCTGCCCGTGCAGTTGCGCGGCCCCATCCAGCGCATCGAGTGGGTGAACCCGCACGCCTGGTTCCACGTCGAGCAGGCGAACGAGGACGGGAGTACGACGGTGTGGATGGTGGAGGCGGGCACCCCCAACACCCTGTTCCGGCGGGGCATCACCCGCAACACCGTGCCGCTCGGTACCGAGGTGATCATCGACGGCTTCCAGGCGAAGGACGAGTCGCTGCGCGCCAACGGGCGCCGCATGACGTTCACCAACGGCGAGACGCTTTTCATGGGCTCGAGCGGTACCGGGGCGCCGCGCGACGGGGCCGACCCGACGGAGCCCTCGATCTGAATGTAGGACTGTTCACCTTTTTGCAAGTCCTTTTTTTGGAGTCGGTTTCGGGAACTGGTTCCCGGCGTTGGCCTCCCCCGGTTTTGGCCCCGGCAGCCGCCGCGATGCTGCCGCATGCGGCGTGCGAGCCGCGGTGCGTGCGGCCAGGACGTGCGCGCGCTGCGCCGCGTCGCTTCGGCCGCTACGCGTCCTCCGCCACGAGGCGCAGCGCGCGCCGTTCATGGTCGGACGCACCGGGGTTCGTACAACGTCCCGTCGCGCAGCATGGCGCAGGCGATCCGCAGCAAGCCGTCGGCCACCGAGCGCAGGGCGCGGTAGTGACCGTGGCCACGTGCCCGCAACGCGCGGTACTTCGCCGCGCAGGCGGCGTCGTGCTGGACGGCGACGCGCGCCCAGTGCAGAACCGCATCACGCAGCCGACCGTGCACCGCCAAGCGCCGTGTCACGGTCCGCGTCCGCCCGGACTGCCGGGTGACCGGCGCCGTCCCGCACAGGTTGCGTAGCGCCCGGTAGTCGCGCCGGCTCAAGACGTCGCCCGCCTCGGCGAGCAGGATCGACAGCACGCTCCGGCCGATCCCGGTGATGGAGCGCAGGATGGTGGCATCGCGCGGTTCTCCGGCGGTGGCCGCTGGCGCGGCGCTGCCGGGGTCGGCGCCGCCGAGTTCCCCCAGCAGGGCGTCGATGCGTGCGTCGACCGCGGCCAACTGTCCGGCGACCATGGCCAGCCGCTGCGCCAGCAGGCGCGCGTGCGCCTCGGCGGCAGTCGCCGTCGCACGCTCGATGTCCGGCGGCCGCTCCGTCAGCCGGGCCTTCAGTGTCGCAGCGTCGACGCGGCGGATGCGGTGCCGCCGCAACAGCTTCTCGTACGTCGACAGGCGCGTCCGGTGCGCCGCCGCCGGTGTCGGCACGCGCTGCCACAGCGCCTGCGCCCAGGCCGCCGCCAGGTCGTCGCCGACCAACTGGTTGAACGCCGGGTAGTGGCGCCACAGCATCTCGTGCATGCGGTTGGTCAGCCGCGTCCGCTCGCCGATCAGCTCCGCGCGCATGCGTGTCCACTCGCGCAGTTCGACGAGCTCTGCGGCCAACGTCGCCACGCGGCGCAGGCAGTGCGGGTCCGTGCGTAGCGCCGAGGCCAGCACCCGCGCGTCGCGACGGTCGTCCTTGGCGCCCGCCGGCGAGTACCGGTCGCGGAACCGGTCCAGCTGCTTCGGGTTGATCGAGTGCACCGCCAGACCGTGCGCCAGCAGACTCTCCACCACCGGACCACGCGGCGTCTCGATGGCCACACCCACCGCCGCCGGCGCAGCCCCGCCGACCGTCTCGAGGATCCACGACGCCATCGCCCAAAGCCCCGGACCGCCGTGCGCGAACACCCGCTCGCCACGCACCGCACCGTCGCCGTCGAGCACGCACACCTGGTGGTTCCGCGACGCCCAGTCCACCCCCACGTACCAGTTCAGTTCCGACATCGTCCCCTCCTCATGGTTGCCGGTCGGTTCTCGGCGTGCCACGATGCCTGCCTGTCCCTGTACCGGCGCTCGTGGCGCAAACTGTTCACTGGGCATCCATCGTGGCGGAACTGCCGGGGCACAGGTCCTACATAGGTGCTCGCAGCACAAGGGGCGGCCGGTAGCTCCCGGCAGTTCTGCCCGCTCCGCGCCTCTCGGCACGGAGCACTGGGAAGGGTACAGGGGCGGGGCTTGTTCCAGTCATTCCCGGCGTAAGCACCTGACGTGCTCCACTCGGGACGCTAACGAGTCGTTGTGAGGATGGCAAAATGACCCCGCGAGAAGCGCTCGGGATCAGGCGCGAATACCGACTCGAACGCATGAAGGATATCCTTTCGAGTGCCGTTGGCTTCAGCATCGCGCTTCCGGTCGCATGCGGCATCTTCTTCGGTGCTTTCTTTCTTTTGGATGCGCTCTTCGAGTTCGACTACGATGAGTACCAGCGCGAGCAGAAGCTGATGGAGTGCCTGAAGGAGGCGAAGAACCAACGCTCCGCTGACTATTGCCAGATCAACTGGGGACCGAAGGAAAAAGACAATTGAGCTGACTGCACCGTGCGGTCGCTGCAGTTGCAGATTGCTGGGGAACCTGACTTAGGGAAGCTCCGAACAAGTCCCGTTTCGTGGCATAAGACAAAGAGCTCCCCGCCGGTTAGTGCCTGATGGCATAAGTGGAGAAGTTATAACAACGCCCGTGGATGAAAGGGGCCGAAAACATGCTTGTCGGATCCCGTCGCGCGCGCGACGGGCGCAGTGGCGCCGCGTCAGGCGGTGGCGTACCTGCCGGCGATCAACAAGTTCGTGAAGCCCAGCAGCAATGCGATCCGCTGCGTGTTCTTCGCCAGGCCCCGGTAGCGAACCTTGTCGTACCCGAAGTGACGCTTCACGTACAGGAACGGATGCTCCACCTTCGCCCGCACCGACGCCTTGCGCTTCTCCGCCGCCTCCGCCGGACCCGACTTGTCCAACAGCCGGCGCTTGCCGGGCTTCATCGCGGTCTTCCACACCACGTCCCGGTCCTCGTTCTCCGGCCGCTTGCCGACACCCTGGTAGCCGGCGTCACCCCACACCTCGGCCTCGTCGCCGCGCAGCACCGCGTGCGCCGTCTCGACGTCCGTGACGTTCGCGGGCGTCGTCGCCAGACTGTGCGCCAGTCCCGACTCGGCATCGACGCCGACGTGCGCCTTCATGCCGAAGTACCACTGGTTCCCCTTCTTCGTCTGGTGCATCTCCCCGTCCCGCTCGCCGTCCTTGTTCTTCGTCGAACTCGGCGCGTCGACGATGCTCGCGTCCACGATCGTCCCCCGGCTCAGCCGATGACCCCGCGCCGCCAGGTGCGCGTTGATCTCCGCGAACAACCCCTCGCCCAGACGGTGCCGCTCCAGCAGGTGGCGGAAGTTCAGGATGGTCGTCTCGTCCGGCAACGCCCCGAGCAGCCGCAGGCCCACGAAGCGCCGCACCGACTCCGACTCGTAGAGCAAGTCCTCCATACCCGGATCGCTCAGGTTGTAGAACAACTGCACGCAGTGAACGCGAAGCATGACCCGCAACGGGTACGGCCGACGGCCCCGCCCCGCCTTCGGATAGAACGGCTCGACGCGCGCCTCCAAACGCTCCCACGGAATCAACCCGTCCATCTTCGAAAGAAACTTCTCCCGGCGCGTCTTGCGCTTCTTCACGTCGTGCTCCCGCTCCGCAAAACTCGCCTGATGCATCACGCCTCCCGAAACACCGCCCATGACAATCATTATCCCACACGCACCGAGTTATTCAGAGCTTCCTTAGACGATCAGAAAGCAACTGCAATATTCATATGCCCTTGTCCGAGAGAATGCTGAATTGGAAGGCGAGAGATGCCCAATAATGGAGACAGAATACATGTTCTGGGAGTTCCGGATGATCTGGCGCCCTATGTGGCCATTTTTTCGGCCATAAAGTACCTTTGGGAAAGAAAGGTGATTGACGTCGGCGTCGATCGAGTGGTGGCCACCGCTCCGGGAATGCCCGGGGTCAATCCAGCGGAACAATGGTCTTCTATAATACTGTTGCTCTCCTCCTCCTTGCGACCTTTTGGCTGCTCGGCTTGCTTGCGGGCGTTCTGGCGGTTGTATTGGCTGTCGGGTTCTGGCCTTTGGTGGCAAGGATAATCAACGACAGGTGCGTGTCGCGCACTAGGCATGGGGCGCTTAGTGGCAACGTTCACGGCTTCTTCTCCTTATGGTTGGTTCATGCGCTTAGCATTAGGGACAAGTCGACGGGATATGTCTATACCCGGCGCAGTGTGGTTGACGAAGGTCAATCGACTATCGCCGCAATACCTGCGCCAGACGCAAAGGCTAGCATCGGTGCGGCTGAGGGGCCTGGTGAGGTGGTAGAGGAGCCACCGACGGCGGCCCTATTTGATATGGTTAGAGATCGTGTCTCGGATTGCCTTGAAGGTATGACACTAGACGATGTAGTCAGATTGCCGATTTACGTCAATCCTCCTGGCCCCGTTGGTGACCTTTCGACGGAGTATCGGCGACAGATGAATGCCGCATCAGTTGGCAGATGGATTGATGTACAGGAATCGTAGCCGGCCGGTCAGGCGGTAGCGGCGTGTGGCCGGGGCGTGCGCCGGTGGCGCTCAAGCGCTGGCGGCGAGGTAGTCGGCCCGCTGATGCATCACGGTCCGCCGCTCTTCCAGCAGATCGTCGCGGCCGTAGCGCGCACGGTCTCGGAGCTCTCCACATGCGCCAGCGCGAACTCCGACAGCGTTTCGTCGACGGCGTGGTTGCGCGTCCAATCCTTGAAGCTGGAGCGGAAGCCGTGCGGCGTCGCGTTGACGCCGAGCCGCGATACTAGCCGCCACGTAGCGTTGTCCGGCAGGGTGCCGCCGCCACGACCGGCCGGGAACACCGGCCCGCGGCCCGGACGGAGCTTGCGGGCGCGCTGGAGCACCTGCAGCGCCTGGCGCGACAGCGGCACCCGATGCGCCGGCCCCGGGGTGGTTTCGCGCACGAAACTCGGAGCGGGACGGGACAAGCCCTCCCCTACAGCCGGAACGGATTCTTGATCGTCAGCGACCCGATCCGCTGACCGTGTTGAAGATCCTCGCTGTAGAGACGGACACAGCCCGACTCGATCACGCCCGCGACAATCATCGCGTCGTAGAAGCTGAACCCGTACCGCTCGCGCAACGCCAGTCCACGTGCGTACAGATCCCTGCTGGGGTAGACGGTCCAGAGCGGACCAAGCACATTCGCGAGCAGCGTACCGGCGTCGTCGCCGGAGAAACCCAGCTTCTTCGTCGCCACGTTGAGGGTTTCCTGCACCACCTGAAAGCTGATGCAGCCGTTCCCCGTCTCGATGCTGCGTCCTACCAGGTCCCCGGCCCGCCGGCGCTTCACCTCGTCGGTGTCGTCGAGCATGTACACGAAAACGTTCGTATCCAGGAAGTCCTCAACGCTCATTCAGCTCTTCCCGGCTGAATCTGCGCCCGCCAGTGGCGTACTTGGCCCGCAGCTCACGCACCGCATGCATGGCGCGATTCGCCCGGTAACGCCGGGCGTATCCCTCCAGCCAACCTCGGAACTCGGCGTTGAGGGTCGTGTTCTCCGCCGCCGCCCGCGCGCGCGCAGCGTCGATCGTGTCCGCGTCCGCACTCAGGGTGATGTTTCGCATGCGCATCTCGCCACGCTGGCCGGCTCCGGCCCAAGCATTGCACGGGACGCGTCGCACTGCAATTCATTACACGAGGGAGTTGCGCTGTGGCGTTTTTTCTCGGGCGCGTGATCCTTGCCCGCGACTGGAACCGGCGACGGCGGTGGCGGAACGGGTGCGGCGGTTCCGGGAGGCGCCGTCGAGAGTCGGTTCGGGGGCGCGCAAGTGAGAACGGTTCGCATTTGGGCGCCGCGGGCGGGCGGGCGATCCCCGGCCGGCGCCGATGCGGTCGCGAACGGCGTGTCGGCGGCGCTACGCCGCCAGCGGCAGTCCGGGATCCACCAGCGAGCGCATGCGCTCGGGCCGGCCCGCCGCCACCGAGCCGAGCGCCAGCGCCATCATCACCGCCAGCGCCAGTCCCAGCCGCGCCCGCATCTTCGCCCGCCCGCGCACGAAGTGGCGCTCGAACCCGAAGCTGTTGTCGAGCCGCGCGTTGATCCGCTCCAGCGCGCCGCGGCGGTGGTGGCCGCGCCGCCACGACGGGCTGCCCCACGGCGTCGGCGTGAACGTGCGCCGGTCGGCGGACGCCAGGTCGATGCGCACCACCCGCCCATAGTCCCCGGCCGTCGACCCGGCGTCGCGCAGGCACCGCTCCCGACCGGCGCAGTCGAGCCCGTACGCCGCCGCCGGGCAGCGGTACTTCAGCGTGCCGCGGTCCGCCTCGAAGCCCTGGAACGCCAGTGGCCGCACCGCGCCCGTCGCCGGACAGCGGCACAACACCTCGCCCTTCCCGCCGTGCAGCACGTTGCCGCCGCCGTCCGCCGACAGCGAACGCAGGATCGGCTGCGACGGATCGTGGTCCGGCATCGCCTTCTCCTCCCGCCACAGCTCCCGCACGTCGATCAGCGGGCGCACCCCGTGCGCGTCCCACAACTTCCGCTTCAGCGGTCCCGCGTCCAGGCCCCGGTCCGCGCAGAAGTCCGCGCAGCGCGCCGCCAGTTCCGGCGCCGCCCCGAACAGTTCGTCGATCCCCGCGTCCAGCACCTTCACCTCCGAACGCGACGCCCGCGTCACCTCGAACCACACCGGCAGTTCGTGCTCGGTGTCCGCGATCAGGTGCAGGCCGTAGCCGAACCACGTCTTCACCTTCCGCCACGCCTTGCCGTTGCGGTCCGTCCCGCGCGTCTCGTGGCTGCCCCAGTCCGCGTCCGTGTCCGTCGTCGCGCCGGTCGTCGCGTCGCGCCGGCCGGTCGAGTGGCTCGGCACCGCCTTGCCGTCGTAGCCCAGGTGCGTCCCGTAGCCCGGCAACTCCGCCAGCAGCCGCCCGCGCAGCGCGTCCACCATCCCCGACACCGCGCCGCTCTCCTCCTCCAGCCCGACCACGTTCGCCAGGAACCGCGAGAACGCCCACGCCGTCGGCACACCGTCCCGCCGCGACCGCGCCTCCTCCACCACCGTCGTCGTGCCGTCCGCACCCCGCGCCAGCGTCCGCCGCGGCGCCGACTGCCGGCCCAGCGCGTCAAGGCCGCACACCGACAGCAACGCCGGGTTGCGACCCAACTCGCGCAACAGCGACGCCGACGACGCGTGGCCGAACACCACCCCCGCCACCAGCGCGCGCCACATCGCCCGCACCGGGTACTCGCCCCGGCCGCGACCGCGGCGCGACTCCAGCGCCGCCACCAGATCCGCGTCCGGCAGCTGCTCCAGCACGAACTCCAGCCGCCGCAACTCCGGCAACCGTTCGACATCGTCCCAGGAAAACAGCACACTCTGTTGCGTCGCCATGGTCGTTCTCCCTCCGGGGAGCGGCGGTGGTCTTGTTTGGCGCAGCCATCCTGCCCCATGGCGACCCCTTTTCCCAGGTCTACGCAACCCGCCGCCGGACGCGCGCCGCCACGCACCCCGGCGCCCCGCCCCCGCGTGGGGTGAAAATCCCCCGCAGCCCACCCGCGCCGCCACGAAACCACTCAAAACGCCGCATTCTCGGGGTAAAGAAAAAAACCGAACCCCCCCATCCCCTACCATCCGTGGCTCTCAGAACAGCGCAAGTCCCTCTTACACTGTATAAGGCACACTGCTGACTCGTCACTAGCCAGCCTCTCGCCGCGAGGTCATGCGGGGCCGTTTGGCCGCTGTCGGCAACTCCGGCAACACCGTGCTGCAACGATCACATCCCCGGGCGTGGTTAGGCGCCTCTGTTGATGTAGACACCTACCTCCAAACCGGTGTAGCTTCCATAGTCCGAGTCGCCGTGGGGAGGAGGGCCATGCGGTGACCCTGCCACGCTGTTGTCCCGGATGACCACCGGATTCCCGGCACGACCTGACGCGGCACGCTTCACCCCCTCCCAACTGCCCCCTGCCGTGGTCGACTCGACGACGTGTGAGTCAAGAGGAGGCAGAGTCATGACTCGATGGACAGCGCAAGGGCGCCCGCGCCCGATTCTGCGGGCCACGGCACTGGGTGCGGCGTTGCTGGTCGCCCCCGGGTTCGCCGAGGAGGCGGGTTCCGCCACCGACCAGGAATACGACGAGGAGGTCGTGGTGGTCGGCATCCGCGGCAGCCTGCGACAGTCGCTCGACCGCAAGCGCAACGCCGAGAACTTCGTCGATGCGATCACCGCCGAGGACATCGGGGCGTTCCCCGACCAGAACCTCGCCGAGTCGCTGCAGCGCGTGACCGGCGTCGGCATCGACCGGCAGAAGGGCGAGGGCGCGTTCCTTACCGTACGGGGCCTCGGCCCGGACTTCGTCCAGGTCACCACCAACGGCCGGGCACAGGTTTCCAACGTACAGACCCAAGCCTCCGGGGATGCGCGCAACTCCAACAACAACGGCTCGCGCATCGTCGGGTTCAACCAGTACCAATCCGGGCTGGTGCAGGCGGTGGAGGTCTACAAGTCCCCGCAGGCCAATCACTACGAGGGCGGACTCGGCGGCATCGTCGAGGTGCAGACGCGCCGGCCCATCGACATCGGACGTCGGGTAGTCAGCGTAAGCGCCCGAGCGATACACGGGGAGTTGGCCGGCGAGACGGATCCCTCCGTGTTCGCCCTGTTCAGCGACAAGTTCGCCGACGACACGCTCGGCTTCATGATCTCGGCCGAGTGGGACGACCGCACGCTGCGCGAGGACGAGGTGGACATCACGAGCTTCACGCCCGTGGAACGCGCCTACGACCTGGACGGCGACGGCACGCGGGAGGTCATGGGCTTCCACCCGGAGAACGTGCGGGCCGTGTACACGGAGCAGGAGCGCGAACGGATGAACGTCTCGGCAGCCCTGCAGTGGCGCCCCAACGAGCGGGTCGACGTCACCTGGGACCTCCTGTACTCCGAGTTCGACCGCGAGACCTTCCTGCTCCGCCTGCCCCTGCGCACGAACGCGAGCATCGCCTCGGGCATGGTCGACGTCGTGCAGGTCAACGACGGCGGCACGAACGTATTCTCGACCTTCGATACGGTCAACGCGGTGCCGCGACCGTTCCCGTGGGTCGCGACCAACGAGGTCGAGTCGATCACGACGGGGCTCGATCTCGAATTCACGGTCAACGACCGGTTGAACGTCAGCTTCGACCTGGCAATCGCCCAGGCCGAGAACGACGGTCGAGAGATCCTCTACCTGACGGAGGTGGGCGGACGCGTGCAGGTGCGCACGGAGATGACGGGCAAGGACGCGCCGGCGGTCACGATTGGTCGCGACCTGAGCAATCCGGCGGACTTCGTCACCGTCGGGGTGGGGGATCGCTCGCAGGTCCTTGAGGACGACGAACTGCAGTTCCGCGCCGATGCGGAATACACGTTCCCGAACAGCGAGTTCGTCGAGTCCATCGAGGTCGGCGTCTCCTATCGCGACCGCGAACGCAACGATTACGGCCGGGGCGTCTTCGCGACGAACTGGTTCGGTGAACCCGTGATCGGGGTCAGGCCGTTTCCGGTAAGCGATTTCCTGACCGGCATCAAGACGAACTTCCTGACGGAGTGGCTCAATCCGGACGTCCACGCCGCCGTCGACCACTTCCTCGTGGGTCGCCGCGACGAGATTCCCCAGTCGAGACTCGACGGCCTCACCGAGCGGACCGCCTCGGACATCATCTACGAGGAGCAGATCACGGCCGCGTACGTCTTGGCGAACTTCAGCGGCCAGATCGGCAACACGCCGTTCTCGGGCAACTTCGGCATTCGCTACGTGGACACGGAAACCGAAGCAACCGGCCTGGTACAGGACGTCACCGGGTTCGTGGTTATCTCACCGACGCTCGCGAACCTGATCTTCTCCGAGCCGTTCCTGCGCGGCTCGACGAACTCGTACGCCGAGGTGCTGCCGTCGCTCAACCTGCGTTTCGAACTCCGGGACGACCTGATCCTGCGCGCCGCGGCCGCCAGCGTGATGAGCCGGCCAGCGTTCAGCTCGCTGAACCCCGGACAGGGTGGATCCGCCGTGCTGCGGTTGATCAGCTCGGGCAACCCGACGCTCGATCCCATCACCGCTGACCAGGCGGACCTCGCGCTGGAGTGGTACTTCGGTGACTATGCGATCGCGTCCGCGGGAGCCTTCCAAAAGAAGGCGGAGGGTTTCGTCGAGACCGGGACGACGTTCCGCACGCTGCCGGAAGTGATCGACCCGCAGACGGACGAGGCCGTCACGTTGCGCGTGAACCAGCCGCTGAACGGTCCCGACACCACGGTCAAGGGTTTCGAACTCGCCTACCAGAACACGTTCGCCAACCTGCCGGCGCCGTTCGACGGGCTGGGCGTCACGCTGAATTACACGTTCATCGACTCGGCGGAGGACTTCCTCAACCAGTTGACGGGCACGCGGTTCGGCATCCTGGGCCTGTCCGAGAACACGTACAACGTGGGCGTCTTCTACGAGAAGGGGCGGTTCAGCGCGCGCATCGCCTACAACCACCGGGACGAGTTCCTGGAGGACCTGACCGACACGCGCGGTCACCCCATCCTGGTGGACGCGTACGAGCAGTGGGATGCGAGCGTCAAATACCACCTGAACGACAAGGTGACGCTCAGCCTCGAGGCAATCAACCTGACCGACGAGAACGTGACGCTGTACCACGTCGTCGGTACGGGTAGCCGGGAGTGGTTCAACGCCGAGCAGAACACCGGGCGGCGCCTCTTCGCCGGCGTACGGATGCAACTGTAGCGCCCCATGGCCGGCCCGCTGCCCAACCACGCCGTCCGTCCACGGCGGGGCTTGTCCCCGTCCGCGCGTCCGTGCACGATTCTGAGACGCCACCAGGGCGTCCCCTACAAGGAGAGTGCATGTTCGCAAGGCTCGATCACGTGTCCATCGGCGTTCTCGACATGGACAAGGCGCGTCGACTGTTCTGTGAAGTCCTGGGCGGCGAACCGCTGCCAGACGCCGGCACGATCGAGGCGGACGGCTTCGACTGGATGACGTTCATGATCGGCGGCAAGAAGGTGGAGCTCGTGACCCCCCGCACGCCCGGCGAAGGCGGTGTGGGCCGTTACCTGGCGAAGCACGGAGAGGGTTTCCACCACATCTCCTGTACGGTCGAGGACCTCGCGGTGGCCCGCGAGTACTTCGAGGCCAATGGGCTCAGGATCCTAGGGGGGGACGGCGAGCAGGCCGCCTACGGCTTCTACCTCCATCCGCAGGACACCTTCGGCGCCCTGATACAGGTGGTCCAGGAGACTCCGCACACGCTTGCCATGGCAGGGCCGTGATCTCGTGAAACACGCGTGGTGCGCCGTCTTCGTCACGTGCCTGGGCGTGTCCGGGTGCGGCCAGTCCACGCCCTCCAACAACGGTGCGGGGCAGCCGGAGAGCCCACGGCGCCCAAACGTCGTGCTGATCATGGCCGACGACCTCGGTTACGGCGACATCAGTCCTTACGGCGGCTGGATCGAGACGCCGCACCTCGAGGAGCTGGCCGCGGGCGGCGTGCGCTTCACCGACTTCCACTCGAGCGGCAACGTGTGTTCGCCGACCCGCGCTGGGCTGATGACCGGGCTCTACCAACAGCGGCTGGGCATTCCGGGCGTGCTGTTCGCCAACCCGGCGCGCCCCTCGCACCACGAAGGGATCGGCGCCGATGCCACGACGATCGCCGAGGTGATGCGGTCGGACGGTTACGCCACCGCCATCTTCGGAAAGTGGCACCTGGGGTACCGCCCCGAGTTCAACCCCACGCTGCACGGCTTCGACACGTTCCGCGGATTCGTGAGCGGCAACCTCGACTACCACTCGCACATCGACATGATGGGGCGTCCGGACTGGTGGACCGACGCCAGGCTCGAGGCGGAGGAAGGCTATCTGACCGACCTCGTCACCGAGCATGCCGTCCGCTTCATCGAAGCGCACGCGGGCGCGCCATTTCTGCTCTACCTCCCCCACCACGCGCCGCACTACCCGTTCCAGGGGCGATACGATCCCGCCGACCGCACCGTCGGCGGAGAGTTCGACCAACTCGGTTCCGCGACCGATCGCCAGTGCGCGAGCTCAAGGCCGCCGCCCGCAAGCGCGTGGACGCGGCGGCTGCCCCGATCGACCCCGGCCGGGGCCAGTTGCAGCCGCTCACGGGGGATGCCCGCGAACGCGGGGTGGACCGATCGGGCAGCTACACGCCGGGCAGTCACGACTACTTCTGGTTCGACTGCGGCGGCCAGTACTGCGACTTCTACCGGGTCGGCGGCGCGTACCGCACGTCCGTTATCGTCGATCCGCCCGACGGGCAACTGCCGGCGCTGTCCGAAGCGGGCGAGGCAAGGCGCGCGACGCTGCGCCCCTACTACAAGGGCAAGTACCCCGGGGAAGCGTGGTGGCTGGCGGAGGGCAGCGACCCTTACGACCACCCGGAGGGGATGTCGGTGGGCGACCGCTGCCTCTACATGTCGCTCACGGTGCCCGTGCGGCCCTCCGCGTACAACAACATGAAGACGATCGTGCAGTCGGACGACCGGATCCTGATCCTGACGGAGTGGATGCACTGGCCGCGTATCGTGCGGCTGAACTCGGAGCATGTCCCGGCGGATATCGTGTCGTTCGGCGGCGACTCCATCGGCTGGTGGGAAGGGGACACGCTGGTCGTCGAGACCACCAACTTCCAGGACTTCATGTCTCCCCACGCACCCCGCGACGGGCTGCGCATAGTCGAACGCTTCAGCCCCCTCGACGCGGAGAGCCTGCTCTATCGTTTCACCGTGCACGACCCCGACCACGTGGCCCCGTACAGCGGCGAGTTCCCGTGGACGAAGAGCGACAAGCGCCTCTACGAGTACGCGTGCCACGAAGGCAACTACTCGCTCGCCAACACGCTGCGCGGCGCCCGCGCGCTCGAACGCAAGTGGACCGAGCGGCACGGGCCACCGGACCGCGCCGAGAAGTGAGGGACATGGAGCAATGCAGACCGGGGCGCCTGGCATGCGTCGTCGGCGCTCTCCTCGCGCTTGCGGCGGCCGGCTCCGATGAACCTGCGACCGCCATCGTCGGCGCCGCGCTGATCGACGGCACGGGCACACCGCGCGTCGACAACGCCGTGGTGCTGGTGCGCGGCGAACGCATCGTGGCGGCGGGGGCCGCGGCCGATGTCCAGGTACCGGCCGACGCCACCGTAGTCGACGCCGCGGAGAAGTTCCTGATCCCGGGACTCATCGACCTGCATAACCACTACGGTGACGGACGCGAGGGGCTCGAACGCCTGTTCGCCCTGCAACTCGAGTTCGGAGTCACGACCGCGCGCAGCCTCGGCGCCGACGGCGCCGAGAACCTGACCGTCATCGCGGATGCCAAGGCCGGCAGGATCCCGGCGCCGCGGCTGTATACGGCGGGCGCGGGGTTCTCGCATCCGCAGGGCATGCCGCCCGGGGAGGTCATCCAGCGGCCGACCACCGAGGAGGAAGCCCGGCAGATAGTGCGCGACCTCGCCGCCGCCGATGTCGACCTCATCAAGATGTGGGTGGACGCGACCCTCGACGGCCGCCTGGCGTGGAGCTTCGACTGGAACGACGGCACGGCGCCCATTCCCAAGATCAGCGCCGAGATCCGCACCGCGCTCGTGCAGGAGGCGACGCGGCACGGCCTTTCCGCGGTCGCGCACATCTACGACGAGGAAGACGTCCGGCAATTGAACGCCGTCGGCATGAGACACTTCGTGCATACCGTGCGCCGCGCGCCCGTCGACGCCGAGTTCGCGCGGTGGGCGAGGCGGCAGGCGGTATCGTTCGCGCCCGCCCTCGCCAAGGCCCAGGACTCGTGGCTCATGGCGGAGCATCCGCAAGTGCTGGACGACCCCACCCTGCTCCGCGCATGGGGGCGGGAGCGGATCGATCGGATGAAGTTGGCGGAGACCCGGGCGGACATGCTCGCGAACCCGCAGGATGGCCAACTGCGGAGCGTGTACGGACGGATGCAGCGCTTCGTCGGGCAGATGCAGGAAGCGGGTGTCACCATCGCCGTCGGTTCCGACAGCGGGGCCGGTAACGTGCCCTTCGGCTGGGGCACGCACCACGAACTCGCGCTCCTGGTGGAGGCGGGCCTCACCCCGCTGCAGGCGATCCGGGCCGGCACGGCGAACGCCGCCTGGGTGCTGGAAGGAGACAACGCGACGTTCGGCATGATCGCGGCCGGCCAGGCGGCCGACCTCGTCCTCCTGTCCCGGGATCCGAGCGAGGACATCGGGAATTCGCGTAGCATCGAGCGCGTCATGCAGGCCGGTCGTTGGTTGGGACCGCCCCCCGCCGGATAGAGGAGTCGCAGTCCAATGACCAAGAAACTGCTCCGGGTCCTGGCGCCCCTCGCCTGCGCGCTGCTCCTGTCCGGCTGCGAACCCGCGTCCGAACTGCCCCCCGGTTACGGCGAGTGGCACCACCACCAGGGCGACCTGGCGGCATCCAAGTACGCGCCCCTCGACCAGATCACGCCAGACAACTTCGAGCAGCTCGAGATCGCCTGGCGGTGGGAGTCGGCGGACCGACGCCTGGGTGACGTCTACGAGACGGGGACCTACGTGGCGACTCCGCTGAAGGTGGGGGACCGCCTCTACACCGCAACGTCCCACGGCCAGGTCGTGGCGCTAGATCCCGGTACCGGGCAACAGCTCTGGCTGCACGATCCGCGCAGTTGGGCCGAAGAGATGCCGACCCAGCTCCCGCGGCACACCCGGGGCGTCGAATACTGGACGGACGGCGAGGTCGAACGCATCCTCATCGCGACCCTCGGCAAGCAACTCGTGTCCATCGACGCGGCGACCGGCAAGCCGGACCCGGCGTTCGGCGTCAACGGCGTCGTGGACCTCAAGAACGACCTCGGCGACGGCGACTGGGTCACGGCCCATCTCGGCCACCGCGCGCCGCCCCTCGTCGTACGCGACACCATCGTCGTCGGATCGGGCGTCCACGACTACGTCTCCGAGATGCGCAATCCCCCGGGGCACGTGCGCGCCTACGATGTCCGCACCGGGGCACTCAAGTGGCGCTTCGAGACGATCCCCCCGAAGGACGCGCCGTTCGCGGACACCTGGCCCGCGGAGACCCTGGAGAAACAGGGCAACACCAACGTCTGGACCTACATGTCCGCCGACGAGGAACTCGGCCACGTGTATCTCCCGACCTCGACGCCCACCAACGACTACTACGGCGGCGAACGGCACGGCGACAACCTGTTCGCCGAGAGCGTCGTCGCCGTGGATGTCGAGACGGGCGAGCGGGTCTGGCACTTCCAGACGGTGCACCACGGCATCTGGGACTACGACATCGCCTCCGCGCCGAACGTCATCGACGTCGAGATCGACGGACAACCGAGAAAGGTCCTCGCCCAGATGTCGAAGACCGCCTTCGCCTATGTCTTCGACCGCGTGACGGGAGAGCCTATCTGGCCCATCGAGGAGCGCCCGGTCCCGCAGAGCACGGTCCCCGGCGAGAAGACCGCGGCGACCCAGCCGTTCCCCACCAGGCCGGCGCCCTTCGACCGCCAGGGCATCACCGAGGACGACCTCATCGACTTCACGCCGGAGCTCAAGGCCGAAGCGCTCAAGATCGCCGCGCAGTTCCGACTCGGCCCGATCTTCGAGCCGCTCATCGTGGAAGGCGACGGCGGCAAGCTCGCGACCTACGTCGTTCCCGGCGCCGGCGGCGGCGCCTCGTACCCCGGCGCGTCGTGGGACCCGGAGACGGGCATCCTCTACGTGGAGTCGAAGACCCGGCCCACGACCATGGCCCTCGTCGAACCGGAGACCGGACAGTCCGTCACCTTCGGCCTGCCCGAGTCGGGGGTGTCGGACTTCGCCTACGAGATCAAGTACCACACGACGGACGGGCCGCAGGGACTACCGCTCCTGAAGCCGCCGTACCGCCGCCTGACCGCGATCGACATGAAGACCGGCGAGCACGTCTTCCAGGTTCCGCAGGGCCAGGGCCCGACCGATCATCCCGCGCTCGCCGGCCTGAATCTCGGTCCTCTCGGCACCGCCTACCGCGGCGTCTCCGCCGGCGGCATCGTGGTCACGAAGACGATGCTCATCGGTTTCATAGCCAAGGATCGGCCGTACGGTGCCGACGCCTTCCCGGCGGGCGCCTGGCTCCGCGCGCAGGACAAGGCGACGGGCGAGGTGCTCGCGGAGGTCGAGGTGGACCGCTCGCTGCAGGGCTCGCCCATGACGTACATGCACGAGGGGCGACAGTACATCGCCATCGCCGGCGGCGGCAGCGGCGAACCGCAGGAGCTGCTGGCCTTCGCCCTGCCCGAGCGGTAGCGGCTCCCTTGTCCCCGCCGCGCGTCCTTTCCCTCGCCTGCGTGGTCTCGCTCCTGGCCGGCTGCGCGGAGGAACTGCCTGACTCCGACGCCGCGGTCTACCTGGGCGACGCCGGGCGCAGCCACTTCTCGCCGCTTGCCCAGATACATCCCGGGAACGTCGCCACACTCGAGCCCGCCTGGGTCCATGACACCAACGAGTTCGGCGACGGTGTCTCCACCATGGTCACCAGCCCGCTGGTGGTCGACGGCACGCTCTTCGGACTGACGCCGCGCCTCAACGCCTTCGCCCTGGACGCCACCACGGGCGAGGTCCTCTGGCAGTTCGAGACGGAGGCCTCGGGCGGCATACAGCGCGGTCTGAGTTGGTGGGAAGACGGCGCGGAAGCCCGCCTGTTCTTCAGTGCGGGGCCTTACCTGTTCGCCCTCGACCCCCACACCGGGGAAGCCGTGTCCACCTTCGCCGAGGACGGTCGACTGGACCTGCGGACCCTCGCGGACGGCGCCGAGGTGGTCGCCCCGTCGCCACCCACGGTCTTCAAGCACCTTGTCGTCATCGGCCTCGAGGGAGACACGCCAGAGACCTCCATCCTCGCCGTGGACGCTGCAACCGGGACGCCTGCATGGCACTTCCGCGCGGGAGTCTCCGCCGGTGTTGGCATGGCGCTCGACGCGGACCGCGAGCTCCTCCTGGTCCCCACCGGACCGCCGACGCCCGAGTACGTAGGCAAGGGGCGAGCGGACCACCAGTTGTCGGACAGCCTGCTCGCGCTCGATGTCCGCAGGGGCGAACTCCGGTGGCGACGTGAGCTCGTGCGTGAGGGTCTGCGCGGACGCGAACTCACCGCGCCGCCCACCCTCGTCCAGGTTTCACGGCAGGACAAGTTGATGGACGCCGTGGCATTGCCGACGCGCTCCGGCTACCTGCACCTCTTCGACCGCGACACCGGCGCGTCCCTGCTCGAGACGGAGGAGGTCCCCGCACCGCCGAGCTCCGTACGCGGCGAGCGCGCCGCGCCGGTACATACCACCTCGGCGGTACGTCTCACACGCCAGGAGTTCGGCCTCAGCGAGGCCATGGCCGGCCTCGTGCGCGACCAGTTCGCGCCCCCCTCGATGGCGGGAACTGTGCTCTTTCCGGGCGTCGACGCCGGCGTCGGCTGGGGCGGCGCGGCCTACGACCCCGCGGCGCGCAAGCTGTTCGTCAACATCGAGGAGACGGCGTCGGTACTACGGCTGATCGAAGTCCCGGAGGGTTTCAGTTCCCAGGACGCCTACCTCGCGCACTGCGCGCGCTGTCATGGCGTGGACCGCAAGGGCCTCTTCGTCGACCGGCAGGACCGCTACGGCGCCGGCGGTCCGAGTCTTGTCGGGATCGGCGCGAGATTCACCGAGCGCGAGATCGAGGCCACCATCGTGAAGGGGCGGGGCGCGATGCAGCCCTTGCCCGCAGTCGGCGAAGTGGACCGTGCCGGAATCGTCGAGTATCTCGTCGCCGAACCCGACTACCTCACCTACCACGGTCGCACGACGGAGCGGGCCTACGTTGCGGTCGAGCCGGTGACGCTTCGGGGCGACGACAGGCTGCCGGCGAACGCGCCCCCGTGGGGTTCCCTCGTCGCCCTCGATCTCGACACCGGCGCGATCGACTGGCACGTGCCGCTGGGTGGGTATCCCGGACATCCGGAGCGCGGCCTGGGCGCGGAGAACGCCGGCGGACCGTTGCTCACCGCATCGGGACTGTTGTTCGTCGGCGCTACGCCGGACAGCAGGTTCCGCGCCTACGGCGCAGCCGATGGAACACTCCTGTGGGAGGCCGACCTCGACGCGCCCGGCTACGCGACGCCCGTGACCTACGGCACCGGCGGCAGGCAGTACGTCGTGATCGCGGCCGGGGGCGGTCTCCTCGGGCCACCGTCGGGGTCCACCTACGCCGCTTTCCGCCTGCCCGACTGACCGCGGCCGGTCAGCCCTCCCGCTGCACGTAGGCGAGCGTGTCGTCGAGCGCCCGCGCGAGCTTCGTGAGCAGTTCGTCCACCTGCGCATCGGTGATGACGAGCGGGGGACAGAGCGCCACGATGTCCCCGAGACTGCGCACGATCAGGCCGTGTTCGAGGGCCCGGTCCATGCAGTGCGCGCCGACCTGGAGCGCCGGGTCGAAGGCGCGTTTCTCCTCCTTGTCGGCCATCAGCTCCACCGCACCGATCAAGCCCTTCCCGCGGGCGTTGCCGACCAGCGGATGCTCCGCCAGCGCCGCGAGACCGGCCTGGAACGTCTCGCCGACCCGGGCCGCGTGCGCGAACACGTCCCGCTCCTCCATCAATTCCAGCGCGCGCAGGGCGACCGCCGAGCATACGGGGTGTCCGGAGTAGGTGAAGCCGTGGGCGAAGTTGCCCACCTCCGGGCTTGCCGCGACGAAGGCCTCGTACATCCACTCGGGAACGATCACCGCGGAAATCGGCAGGTAGGCCGAGGAGAGCGCCTTCGCGACGCTCATCGTGGTCGGCGCGATACCCATGGTCTGCGCCCCGAAGGGATTGCCGGTGCGCCCGAAGCCGCAGATCACCTCGTCGTCGATGAAGAGGACGCCGTATTTCTTGAGGACCACCTGGATCTTCGCGTAGTACCCGTCCGGCGGCACGATGACGCCACCCGCGCCGAGCACCGGCTCCGCGATGAAGGCAGCGACCGTCTCCGGTCCCTCGGAGCGGATCAGGTCCTCCAGTTCGTTCGCGAGCCGCGTGGTGAAGTCGTCCTCCGTCTCGCCCTCGCGGGCCTGCCGGTAGTAGTGGGGATTCGCGGTGTGCAGGACGTTCGGAATCGGCAGGTCGAAGTGTTTGTGGAACGGCGGCAGGCCCGTGAGGCTGCCGCTCGCCACGGTCACGCCGTGATAACCGCCCAGACGCGACACGATCTTCTTCTTCTCGGGCTTCCCGATCAGGTTGTGGTAGTACCACATCAGCTTGACCTGGGTGTCGTTGGCGTCCGAGCCCGACAGGCCGAAGAAGACGCGACCGGCGTCGAAGGGCATTATGGCCTTCAGCTTCTCGGCCAGCAGCACGCTCGGCTCGTTGGTCTTGCCTCCGAAGAGCTGCGAGTAGGCGAGCTGCCGCATCTGCGCTTCCGCCACGCGGGCGAGTTCCTGTTCGCCATAGCCCAACGCCGTGCACCAGAGTCCGGCCATGCCTTCGAGGTACTGCTTGCCGCGGTTGTCCCACAGGTAGACGCCCTCGCCGCGCTCATGCACCGACGGACCCCGCAGATGATGGTCCGCCAGGTTCGTCGTCGGGTGGAGCAGGTGCCGGAGGTCCTTCGCCTCGATGGACTCGGGCGGAAACTCGTTGTGCAGCGGATCGGCCATGGGTAACTCTCCTATGGGCTGGCAGTTTCGACGGTGTTGGGCCCTACGCAGGCCGCCCCTGCGGACCATTCATCTCCAGACACCCCGCGCGACACGACTGCGAAGGGCGGAGAGGGCACGAGCGAGACTCGGCGACCGCGGCGCCGCGCTCTCAATGTTCCACGAACGTCGGGCAAAGTCCGATATCCGACTGGCGTACTCCGCTCCCACGGAACGACCACTGCCCGGACGAGGCGGGACAGTGTCCCGCACCGCTCGCGACGGTGAGTGCCGGCAGACTTCGACCACGTGACGTTTTGGATCGTTCAGTTCTGTATCGCCCTCCACGGCGATGTACACGAACGTCACGCGCCGGCGAGCCACCTGGGCACGCCCGTCACCTCATCCGGTTCCGTTCTCGGCCCAAGGATCTCCGCCAGGCTCATGCCGCAATCCAAAAGGGCGTGGACATCCTGAACGGACGTTGCGGGCAACGCCTCAGTCCCCTCCTTACCCGGGGTAAGAAGGACAACCTCGTCCACGCCAAGACCCGGGTCTTCGAGGATTTCGTTCGAGTGCGTCGTCAGAAGGATCTGCGGGCCGCCGCCACCCGCAACACGATTGAAGACCGTCGGCAACTGCTTCCCCACTGAGGTGTGCAGGGAAAACTCCGGCTCCTCCAGAAGGACCGGTCCCCGACCCTTCTTTCCCTCCAAGAGTGACCAGAGGAGGCCGATCATTCTCAACGTACCATCCGAAAACAGCCGCTCGTCCTGGATCGCCGGCCGTGGCCGCCAATGCTGGTAGCGGGCTTCCAGGTGCCAATGACCGATCTCGTCCTGAACGAGTTCGATCTGGTCCATCTGCGGGACTGCCGCCCGCAGGCCCTCGCTGATTCGGCGCAGATGGTGAGATCGCGTGGTGGAGGGCGTCTTGGCCATCCGCAGCAGCAGGTCTGAGCCGTAGGGGTCTTCCCGAACACTGCCGGCACGTTCTGGCTCGCGAATCAGGTGCGGGACAAGATGCAGATAGCGAACAGATCCCAGAAACTCCGATATCGCCCGGAAGTCGCGGTTCGCGTTCACCTGTTCCAGGTGGGTCTGCGTCATGCGCTCGGGGTCGTCCTTGTCCTCCGAGGTCGGCCGGTGCAGGACCGGCTCTCCGCGGTGGCGAACGATCTCGCGTGCCAGAACCGGCCGATGACGCCCACGCTGCTCGGCCGTGAACGTCATCTCGTAGCTCCACTCGTCCGGGCACGCATCGCTCCCGATGCCGATGTGGATGGTCACCCGCCCGTGGTTGTAGTTTCTCGCCGCCAGGCAGCGAAGCCGTGGGATGCCGCCACGAGTCTCAACGGCATCCTGAAAGCCGCCCGCCGGAGACGCGATCTGCAAGTTGCGCCAGTTCTTGAGTGTGAGATGGGTGATTCGCATCGCGGCAATGTTAGCAAGAGGGGCGTGCACCAGAACGAGCGAGAGCCCCCGCAAGGCGGTCGCGTCGGCGCCCCCCGAGAGCCTTCGCGAGAGCCGGGGCATTGCGCCCCGGCTCCGCCGCTTCCCTGCCGGCGGCCCAGCGGACCGCCCATCCTCAAGAACGTTACGCCGCGCTCGTGCGCGCCCCGGTCAAGCTGTGGCTTCCCCGGGGTGCGGGGGGGTTGGCGGCACCCGCACGGGAGACGTTGGCGGTCGCCAACGCTTCCGCGACCGCCGGGTGCCTGATGCGACCGGCGTGAACGTTCAAGCCCCGGGCGAGGCACGGATCATCGGCCAGCGCGGCGCGCCAGCCCTTGTCGGCCAACGTCCGGACGAAGGGGAGAGCGACGTTGTTGAACGCCAACGTCGATGTCCGCGCCACCGCCCCGGGCATGTTCGTAACGCAGTAATGCACCACCCCTTCCTCGACATAGGTCGGGGCGTCATGTGTGGTCGGGCGACTGGTCTCGGAGCAGCCGCCCTGGTCGATGCAGATGTCGACCAGCACGGCGCCGTCGCGCATGGACCGCACCAGTTCCCGCGAGAGGAGTTTCGGAGCCGCCGCGCCGGGGACCAGTGCCGCCCCGATAACCAGGTCGGCGCCCCGGACGGCGTACTCGATCAGCTCGGTGCGCGCCGAGAGCACCCGCGCCCGGTTCCCGAAGCACTTGCGCAGACGCATCAGCCGCGCCGGCGCCTTCTCGATGATCGTGACATCGGCGCCGAGGCCCAGCGCCATGCGCGCGGCATTCGCCCCGGCGACGCCTCCGCCGAGAATCACCACGCTCGCCGGCATCACGCCCGTCGCGCCCGACAGCAGCACGCCGCGGCCTCCGCTCTCGCACTGCAACGCGCATGCGCCGACCTGGATGGACATGCGGCCGGCGATCTCGCTCATGGGAGCGAGCATGGGCAGGGAGCCGTCCTCGGCCGTCACCGTTTCGCAGGCGATCACCGTGACTCCGACGTCCACCAGGTGGCGCGCGAGCTCCGGACACGCCGCGAGATGCAGGTAACAGAAGAGGACCTGATCCCGGCGCAGCCGCTGCCACTCCTCGGGTTGGGGTTCCTTGACCTTGACGACGAGTTCGGACTCGAAGACCGCCTCGACGCTGCCGACGCGCGCACCCGCGAGCACGTACTGCTCGTCGGAGAAGCCGCCGTCACCGCCGGCGCCCGCTTCCACGATCACGTCGTGGCCCCCTCCGGCCAGCGGCGCGACCGCGGCCGGCGCCAGGCCGACACGGTGCTCCTGGCTCTTCACTTCCCTGGGGATTCCGATGCGCATGCCACGCACTGTAGAGCACGCGGTGCGGCAGGTGCTTGCGTTGTTGCACGTTTCCGGGACTCAGTTCGCAGGATTCCATCGTCTCGGACGCCTGAGCCCGATCGATTCTGCTCGTCCTTTCCGACCACAGGCCGGAATGTTCCTCGTCATAATCAGATCGCTTGTATTCTTGACGGGATTCCCACACGCTTCGCAATAGTCTCTCTTCGAAATCGACGAAACGTGAAGAATTTTGCCGACCTGGACCGGTCCGACCGAAAAATCCTGCACGAGCTGCAGAACGACGGACGCCTCACCAACACCGCCCTGGCGGCGCGCATCAATCTCTCCGAGTCCGCCTGCCTGCGCCGGACCCGCAATCTCGAGGCGAGCGGCATCATCCGGGGCTACGTCGGGCTCGTCGATCAGGCCCGCGCCGGCTACCCGGACGACGTGCTCGTGCAGATCACGCTGCACTCCCAGCAGCGCGACGACCTGCTCGCCTTCGAGCAGGCCGTACGCCACGTTCCCGAGGTGATGGAGTGTTACCTGACGTCCGGCGAGGCCGACTATCTCCTGCGGGTGATCGTGCGGGACGCGGCCGACTACGAGCGCGTGTACAGCCGTCACCTGACGGGGCTGCCGGGCGTGAGCCGGGTACACTCGAGCTTCACGCTCCGCACTGTCGTCAAGAAGACGGAGTTGCCCATACGCGCCGTCGAGTGAAGGAGTCCGTTCCCGCGGAAGACGAGCCTGCAGAGGACGCGTCGCGCGGGTGCTCCCGTCCCGGCGGCCGCGATCCACGTGCGACCGCGCGAGGGCAGGCCTCCATCAGCTCGTTGTCGGCCCTGCCGTTATCCAATCCGCCCGCGGCCGACATCGCTCATCGCCCGCGCGGACAGTCTCGTACGCCACGGCAGGCAAGTGCCTGCTTCCGCAGCGTGGCGGGCTTCCGCCAATGCTGCTTGACGCGCACCGGCGGGCGCGGGACGATCTGCCGGCGCGCAACGCGATCGCGGCGCTGTTCCGACTGGAGGCCGCAGCGTCGCCGGCGGATGGTCAGGCGGAGCTGCACGACTTGTCGGCGTGGCTGCGGGAGGATGTCGACGACGCCGGTGCGCGGGCCGTGTTGGCGGGTACCCTGGAATGGCTCGCGGCGACGACGGGTATGGTGCTGGCGTCCGGGGCGGACGCGACGGCGGCAGAGTTGCTTGGGGAGTTGTCCGAGCGGGAGGACGAATGTCGGGGTTGGCCGAACGGGCGCGGCGTTGGGAGCAGGAATGGCCGCGGCAGGGGGTCGAGCGGGGCGTCGAGCAGGGTCTGGCCCACGAGCGGGAACTGCTGCGGGGCCAGGCCGAGCGCAAGTTCGGCGCAGCGGTCGCGGCGGAGCTGGCCCGGCGGGTTGTCGCGGTGACGGAGGCCGATTCCCTTGCCGACGTGGGTTGCTGGATCGTCGACGGCGAGTCCGGCACCGGCCTGCTCGACAGAGTGGACCGAGGAACGAAAGGCAACACCCACGGTGGCTGATCGACCTCGGCGATCGCCTCCTCGTCACCCCGGGCCTTGTCGCGGCGTAAGCACCGGATCACGCCACCAACGACAGAAGGCGCCACCATGAAGATCGAGATCGACAGCACCACACTCCACGCGGAGGCCGACGGTCCCGAACACGCCCCCGCCGTGCTCCTCTGGCACGGCGCGAACTGCACTTTGCGCTCCTGGGACCTGGTCGTCGCGCGGCTGTCCGACCAATACCGCCTCATCCGCTTCGACGTACGCGGGCACGGCGACAGCGCGCCCGCGGGGGACCCATCGACCGACTACACGTTCGAGCGATACGCCGACGACGCCAACGGCCTCCTGGACCACTTCGGCGTGCAGCGCTGCCACGTCTGGGGGTTCGCCTGGGGCGCCCGCGCCGCCCTCGCCTACAGTGCCCTCCACCCGGGCCGGGCGGTGACCGCGGCGCTCTACGACGCGAGCATCGGCCGACCCGACGTCAAGGCGCAGCGGGAAGGGACGCGGGAAGCCGTACGCCGCCAGCGGGCGGCCGGCATCCGCTTCCAGCCGCCCGAAGGATGGAACGTGCACGCGGACCCGGAGGCCGCCCAGGCGAGTCTCGGAGCGATGAGGCAGTTCGATCTTCCGGGCGCAGTCGATCGACTCACGATGCCCGTGCTCGTTGCCACCGGCGACTTGGATCCCAACCTCCCGTCAAGCCGGGACCTCGCCGCGCGTGCCCCCGACGCACGGCTCGTCGTCCTCGCGGACGTCGGGCACGGTTCCGTGATCCAGCGGCCCGACCTCTCGGTGGAGACGTGGCTCGAGTTCCAGGAGTCGCTCTCGTAACGCCGCGGCAGCCAGCCGCCGCCCGGGTCGTGTCTCAGACCAGATCGGCGGGCTCCAGGCCGAACTCCTCGATCACCTCGTCGGCGTAGTCGATGCGGCCGGTGATGGTCGACGCGTCCCCATGGCACAGGCGCAGGCACGCCTCCGCCATGTGTTCGACCGGGGTCACCCGGTCCTTGTTCGTCTCGTTGATGAGCTTGTGATGCACGACCCCGGGCGTGGCGACGAGGCCCGGGGAGATGACGTTGACGCCGACCCCCTTGCCGTACAGTTCCTGCGCCAGACCCGTCGTGAACCGTTCGAGGGCCGCCTTGCACATGCCGTAGACCGTGCCGCCGTGGCCGCCCGGCGCGTTCGCCTCGGGATGGATCGCGCCGTGCGAGGAGATGTTGAGGATCCAGCCCGAGCCGCGCTCGACCATGCCGGGGAGCACCAGCTGCGAGAGCTCGAACGGCGCGTAGACCTGCACGTCCATCATGGTGCGGTAGCGCTTCTCCGAGAAGTCGAGCACGGGCAGGAACCAGGTCACCGCGGCGTTGTTGACGAGGATGTCCACCGGGCCGAACGTGCTCTCCGTCTCGCGGATGAGGTTCTGGCGCTCTTCCGGGTCGGCCAGATTGCTGCGGATCGCCGCGGCCGTGCCCCCCGCCGCCTCGATGTCCGCGACGCACTGCTTGATCGTTCCCGGGAGGAAATGGTCCGACGCCTCCACGGTGCGCGCCGACACGACGACCTTCGCGCCTTCCATCGCGAAGCGCTTCGCGATCGCCTCGCCGATGCCCCGGCTCGCGCCGGTGACGACGGCGACCTGCCCTTTCAGCACACCGTTCGCATTCACTTCGGCCATGAACCGTCCCCCCTCAAGAAAATCGCGGCAAACAACAGTCGATCATACCCCAACCGCCGTGGCCGGATAGCGCCGCTCGACCCTTCGGCCAATGCCGGTGAGGACCTCGTAAGCGATGGTTTCCGACCACGCCGCGACCTCGTCGACGCCGACCGTCGGACCGAAGAACTCGACCCAGTCGCCCGGTTCGATGGCGACCTCCGTGGCGTCGACCTGGGTCAGGTCCATGGACACGCGGCCGAGGATGGGCAACCGGGCGTCTCCGAACGCGACCTCGCCACGGTTCGACAGCCGCCGGGGAACGCCGTCGGCGTACCCCGCGCCGACGACCGCCAGTGTGGTGTCTCGCGTGACGACCCGCGAGGCGCCGTAGCCCACGCTTTCCCCCGCGGGCACATGCCGCACCTGCAGGACTTGCCCCTCCAGCGTCGCCACGCACCGCATCGGATTGTCCCGGCCGCTATACGGATTGCCGCCGTACAGCCCGATACCCGGTCGGCCGATGCCACGTACGCCATTGAGAATGCCGGCCGAGTTCGCAATGCTGACCGGGACCCCGGGGAAACGGGCCGCGACGGCCTCGAAGCGCTCAAGCTGCACGGCGTTCAGCGGGTGGTCCGGCATGTCCGCGCAGGCCAGGTGCGTCAGCAGCAGGACCACGTCCGCGTCGTCCGGCATGTCCTCCGGCGCGAAACCCAGGCGCTGCATGCCCGTGTCGACGTGGAGCGCCACGGGTCCCGCGCGAAGCTGCGAGGGCTGATTGGCAACCGGAAGGAGACCCGCGGCCGAGACTTCGCCCGAGAAGACAAAGATGTCGCAGTCCGCCGCCAACGTCTCCCGCAGGGCGAGGCCTTCCGCCTCCGTGGCGACGAAGAACCGGCCGCAGCCCTCGGACGCGAGCCGGGCGGCCACCGGTTTCATCCCGAGCCCATATGCATCCGCCTTGACCACCGCCGCCGCGCCATCCGGCGCCCGCGCCCGGAACGCGCGGTAGTTGGCCGCGAGCGCATCGAGGTCGACGGTCAGGCGCGCGTGACGCATGCGGATTCCGGGCGGACGGGCGTCCGAAAATACACCAAGTCGCCGCGGCAGCGCTTAGACTTGCGCGCCGAACCGCCCGGAGGGGAACCGATGCTGACCAAGGCCGCCGCCGCCATTACACTGACCGCCGCCATGGCTGCCGCCGACCTGCTCGAACGCGTCGAGCACAAGTATGCCGACAACGACGGGGTGTCCATCCACTACGCCCTCGCCGGGGAAGGCCCGCTGGTGGTCGCGATCCACGGCTTTCCGGACTTCTGGTACACGTGGCGCGACCAGATGGAGGCGCTCGAGGCGGAGTACCGCGTCGCGGCCGTCGACCTGCGCGGCTACAACCTGAGCGACCAGCCCGAGGGCGTCGAGAGCTACGCGATGCCGAACCTCGTAACGGACATCGCGGCCGTCATCGCCGCCGAAGGCGAGGAGTCCGCCGTGGTGATGGGACACGACTGGGGCGGCGCGGTCGCCTGGAACGTCGCGATGGCGCGGCCCGATCTGGTCGGTGCCCTGGTCATTCTCAACCTGCCCCATCCCGCGGGGCTCGGCCGGGAGCTCGCGACCAATCCGCAGCAGCGGGAGAACAGCCAGTACGCGCGCAACTTCCAGCAGCCCGACGCGCACGAGTACCTGACGGTCGAGGGCCTGACCGGCTGGGTCCAGGACCCGGCCGCCCGGGAGCACTACGCCGCCGCTTTCGAGCGTTCGGACTTCGAAGCCATGCTGAACTACTACAAGGCGAACTACCCGCGGCTCTCCGAGGATGTCTCCGCGCCGGCCGCGGAGTTCCCGAAGGTGCAGAGCCCGCTCCTGATGTTCCACGGCCTCGACGACCAGGCGCTCCTGCCGGGCGGACTCAACGGAACCTGGAACTGGCTCGAACGGGACCTGACGCTCGTCACCATCCCAGGCGCCGGACACTTCGTGCAGCAGGACGCGAGCCGGCTGGTCAGCGAGACCCTGACGGACTGGCTGCGGCGGCGCGTCTCACCCGGAGCACCTTAAAGGGGGTGAAGGCGTACGGGGACGTCCCTGATGCCCCGGATGAAGTTGTTGGCCACACGCTCCACGTCGCCGACGACCTCCACCTTGCGGAAACGCTGCTGGATTTCTTCCCAGAGCACGCGTAGCTGGAGTTCGGCCAGCCGGTTTCCCAGGCACCGGTGCACGCCAAAGCCGAAGGCGACGTGCGCCCGCGCATTGGGGCGATCGATGATCAGCTTGTCCGCATCCGGGAACACGGTTCTGGATCCTCGTTCATCCGAGCGGTGTTCTCGTTGTGGACGAGCAGGGAGATCAGGTCGAACCCGGGCGGCTCCTGCGCCCGTTCCGCCCAGAGGCGATAGAACTCCGACGCCGCCCCCATCAGTTCTTCGTACCGCCTGCCCGTGTCGATGCTGTCGTCGCCGGTGACCTCCGGAACGGTCGTGGTCAGGTCCGACCAGTAGATGAGCTTGCGTCGGTCTTCGTACGGGAAACCGAGCAGGGTCGCGAGCATTCTGGCAGTCAGTTCAATGGACACTTCCCGCACCGGTTGAACGTTTCGCCGACCGGCAGGTTCTCGAGAATGTCGATGACCCGCTCGCGTATGAGTGGCTCGAGTTCGGCGAGGTTGCGCGCCGCAAGGGCGGGTGCGACGGCCATCCGTTGCGGCCTGTGTTTCGGCTCGTCCAGCGCGATGAAACTCTGACCCACCACCGGGTACTCCTCGGTTGCCACCGCAAGTTCTCCGGAGGTCGAGCAGACCCGGCCCGGTCCGCAGTGTTCCGCATCGGGAAACAAGCGCCAGAGCTATTTCTCTTTTGGCACAAAATAAGAATAAGAGACAGGATATCGTCGGGATCACGTGCATGAGGGCCAAGCCTGTGCGGCCCCTTATTTCGAATAACTCAAAAATATAGAATAACAGCCGACGCTATTACGTAACGGGCAACACGGGGACGTCCGAGTGCTCCGCGAGAACCGAGGCAGGCACGAAGTCACCGCCGTTGCCGGCGAACACGTCCACGCGTTCATACCGTCGGACCTGCCACCGATCCCTCCGCTCAACCTGGACGCGGCCCTCCAGCAGTCGCTCGAAGGCGCCGTACTGGCGGTGGGACGCCTCGACGGCATGGCCACGCACCTGCCGGACAAGGCCCTCTTTCTCTACGCCTACGTCCGCAAGGAGGCGGTGCTCTCCTCCCAGATAGAGGGCACCCAGTCGTCCGTCTCCGACCTGCTCTTCTACGAACTCGAACAGGTTCCGGGCGCACCGCTCGGCGACGTAGTGGAAGTCTCCAACTACGTGGCGGCGCTCGAACACGGGCTGCGGCTGCTCGACCATGGGCTGCCCCCCTCCATACGCCTCGTGCGCGAAATCCATCGGGTGCTGCTCTCGAAGGGACGGGGCAGCTCGAAAACGCCCGGGGATTTCCGGACCTCACAAAACTGGATCGGCGGCACGCGACCGGGGAACGCCGTCTTCGTACCCCCACCCCATACCGCGATCCCCGACTGCATGGCGGCTCTCGAACGGTTCCTGAACGCGGAAGACCATCTGCCCGTTCTGGTCCGAGCGGCGCTGGCACACGTGCAGTTCGAGACCATCCACCCGTTCCTGGACGGCAACGGCCGTGTCGGACGGCTCCTCATCACACTCCTGTTGTACGACGCCGGGATCCTCAAGCAGCCGCTGCTGTATCTCAGCCTGTTCTTCAAGGAACACCGGGCCATGTATTACGAACTGCTGAACCGCGTGCGCCTCGATGGTGACTGGGAGTCCTGGCTTGCGTTCTTCCTCGAAGGCGTGCGGGTCACCGCCGAGGCGGCCGTCTCCACCGCCGACCGGCTGTCCGCCCTGTTCGGGGAGGACCGCGAGCGGCTCGCGCAGGGCGGGGGACGACGGCTCGGGTCCGCCCTGCGCATGCACGAGGCGCTCAAGGCCCGGCCGATCCTGTCGCTGCCCGTGGCCTGCAAGGACACGGGCCTGTCCTTCCAGGCTGCCGCGTCGGCGATGGAAACACTGACCCATGGCGGAATCGCCCGGGAGATCACCGGCAAACGCCGCGGCCGGCTCTTCGCCTACGATGCCTACCTGTCGATCCTCAGCGAAGGCGCAAGTCCTTCCTGAACCGGCAACGTACAATCCTGCCGCGACCCACGACGCGCCGGGCATAGCCACCCCACACCGGAGGAGCCGGGCATGAGCCTTACGGAATTCGACCTGACCGAACGGACCGCCATCGTCACCGGGGCCGCCCGCGGCATCGGCAAGGGCATCGCCCTGACCCTCGCCGACGCCGGCGCCGATGTCGTGGCAACGGATGTCCTTCCGGAAATCGAGCAGACGAGCGAGGAGATCCGCGAACGCGGCCGCCGCAGCCTGGCGATTCCCACCGACGTGCGCCAGACGGAACAGGTCGACGCCATGGTCGAGGCGACGGTCGCCGAGTTCGGCAAGGTCGACATCCTGGTGTCCAACGCCGGGATCGACATCAAGAAACCGCTGATCCTGGTGGACGGCGGGTCGCCACTCCGGATGCGCGCCGATGCCCATTTCGACTCGCCCCTCCTCGAGGAGGAGTGGGAGGCGATGCTCGACATCAACCTGAAGGGCTACGTCCGCTGCGCCGTCGCCGCGGGTCGGCACATGATCGAACAGCGCAGCGGCAGGATCATCGCCATCGGCTCCGTGGCGGGCCTGCGGGCAGGGGACATCGGCACGATCTACGCGGCGACGAAGGCGGGCGTGCACCAGTTCACCCGCGCACTGTCCCGGGAGTGGTCGCCCTTCGACATCACCGTGAACTGCATTGCACCCGGCGCCATCGGCCCGACGGAGTCGTGGTACGTCCCGTCGTGGAACATCTCCCGCGAGGAGCACGAAGAGAGCTTCAGGCGCGTGGTCCGCAGCGTTCCCCTCAAGCGCTTCGGCGACCCGCGCGAGCTGGGGATGCTGACCGTGTTCCTGGCCTCGGAGGCGGGCGCCTACATCAGCGGCCAGGTCATCGCCCACGACGGGGGGTTCAGCGCATGAGCGTGGACATCCCCGAAGAGAAGCTCCTCTGGATGTACCGGACGATGGTCACGACCAGGAAGCTCTACGAGACGATGTACGAGATGTATCGGCATGGCTCGAGCCTCGGCAACTTCGTCGCCGGCGAAGGCGAGGAAGCCATTCCTGCCGCCATCTGCGCGAATCTCCGCCGCGACGACTCGTACAAGCCGAACTTCCGGCAGACAAGCTGCCTGTTCGCCAAGGAAGGCTACGAACTGGCGGACGTCTTTTCCGGCGCGCTGTTCGATGCCGAACGGGGCTACCTCGGCTTCAGTCTCGCCCTGGGCGAGGACGTCGGCGTCTACACCGGCTTCGCCGCAGCGGCGCAGATGCGCAAGACGGGCCAGGTCTGCGTGTGCACGTTCGGGGAGGGGACGGCGAGCAAGGGCTCCATCCACGAGGCGATGGTCATCGCCGCCTCCTGGGAGCTGCCGATCGTCTTCGTGCTGCAGAACAACCAGTACTGCGGCGGCACCCGGTACTCGAAGGTGTACCGGTTCGACGATCTCGCCGACCGGGCCCGGGGCTACGGGATTCCGGGGCGAAGCGTGGACGGCAACGACGCGATCGCGACCTGCGAGGTAGTCCGCGAGTTCGTCGAGCGGGCGCGCACAGGCGGCGGTCCCGGCCTGATCGTGGCCGAGACCTATCGGCTGAGCCCGTATTTCGAGAGGGCCCCCGGCGAAGTCGTCATCGAACGGTACCGGCCGGACGGCGAACTCGAGGAGGCGCGCGCGAACGATCCCATCCCGCGCTTCCGGAAGACCCTCGCGGAGATGGGCCTGCTGACGGACGAGGACGTCGAGCGCATCGACGCAGAGGTGGACGACGAGATCGCGCGCGCGATGTCGGACGGTCGACAGCGACCCAGGGTCGACTACGAACAGTACATCCAGTACGCGGTGGCCGAACTGTAGGCGGCCCAGGCGGGCAGGAGAAAACGATGGCTGCGAATCCCGAGGCGAAGGTGCGCATGCTCGACTGCGGCGAAGCGATCAACGCCGCGTTCCGGGAGGAGATGCGCCGCGACCAGCGGGTGGTGATGTGGGGCGAGGACGTGATCACCATGGAGTCGCCCACCGCGGGGGCGGATCTCTGCACGCGCGGGCTGTTCGAGGAGTTCGGCGGCGACCGGATCCGGGACACGCCGGTCGTCGAGGCGGCGATCATCGAGACCGCCATCGGCGCCGCCCTGGCAGGTCTCAGGCCCATCGCCCACGTGATGACGGGCGGGTTCCAGATGGGCTGTTTCGATCCCATCTTCGCGAGACTCGGCACGGCCTACCAGGAGTGGAAGCACCCGGGCCCGCTGCCGGTGGTCGTCATGGCCTCCGTGCTCGGCGGAGCGGCGAAAGGCGCCGACCACGCCCTCTCGCCCGAGGCCCTTTTCATGCACAGCCCCGGGCTCAAGATCGTCATGCCGTCCACGGCCTACGACACGAAGGGCCTGCTGAAGACCGCCATCCGCGACGACTTCCCCGTCCTGTTCTACACCCACCGCGAGGTCATGATCCGGGAGGAGAAGGAGGCGATCCCTGAAGAGGAGTACCTGATCCCGTTCGGCCAGGCCGACGTCAAGCGGGCGGGCGACGACGTGACGATCGTGACCTGGTCCGGAATGGTCCTGCGCGCGCTCGCCGCGGCCGAGGAGCTGGCGGAGCAGGGCATCAGCGCCGAGATCGTGGACCTGAGGACGCTGGTGCCGATGGACGTGGACACTGTCGTCGACTCGGTAAGGAAGACGGGGGCGCTCCTCATCGTGCACGAGGCCATGAAGCGGGCGGGCGCCGCGGGCGAAGTCGCCATGCGCGTGACCGAGGCGGCCCCGGAGGTCGTGCGCGCCATGAAGACCCCCATCCGCCGGCTGGCGGCCAAGAACGTGGCGCTGCCGACGAGCCTGCGCATCGAGCGGCGGCTCGTGCCCCAGGTCGCGGACATCGCCCACGCGGCGGAACAACTGGTGAAGGAGCGCATGTAGATGGCCAAGCTGCTGAACGAGGTGAAGGACGGGATCGCCTGGATCCGGTTCAACCGCCCGGAGATTCTCAACGCGCTGGATTCCGAGGAACTCGGGGCTTTCGTGCGCGCCCTGCGGGACGCGGCGGACGACCCGGAGGTCAAGGCGATCATCATCGGCAGCGTCGGCGACGCCTTCTGCGCCGGGGAGGACCTCAAGAACGCGCTCCGGGAGTACCCGCAGCTTCAGACGGGCGAGATGCACCCGATCCTCGATATCGTCGAGGACATCACCGAGGGCCTCCAGGAAATCCCGCGCATCATCCGCATGGCAAGGAAGGTCGTGATCGCCTCGGTGCGGGGGTTCGCCGTGGGCGGCGGCTTCGAGATCGCGATCGACTCGGACCTGATCGTGGCCGCCGAGAGCGCCAGGTTCGGCTTCCCGGAAGGCAACGCCGGCATGACCATCACGGGCGGCGCGACGAAGCTGCTGCCGCTCAGCATCGGCCTGCACCGGGCCCGGGAACTGGCGCTGACCGGCGAGTTCATCGACGCCGCCGAGGCCTATCGCATCGGGCTCGTCAACCGACTCGTGCCCACCGGGGAGGAGGACGCAGAGGCCGAACGGCTCGCCCGGCGGATCATGACGCGTGCGCCGTTCTCCGTGGTCAACCACAAGCGCCTGCTGCAGAACGCCGCCGAGATCGGGTTCGAGGCGACCCTCGAACTCGAGAAGCAGAGCGTCACGAACATGATCTACACGGAGGACTACGGCGAGGCGATCACCGCCTTCGGCGAGAAGCGGACGCCCACGTTCAAGGGTCGTTAGCGCCGCCGAAGCCGTGCCGACGACTTGCTCAGTAGCCGCTCGCCTTCCCCTCGTAGCGGCCTACCAGACGCGCGCGCTCCCGGAGGGGATCCGAGAGTACGCGGCCCCGCGCGGCTCCGACCTCCTCGGCATCCAGGAGTCGGAATCCTTCGGGGAGCGTGTGTGCGCTGAACTCCCGCAGCATCCAGTTCAACACCCCGGCAAGCGCGTGGTCCGACAAGGGAGCCTGGGCCGCCTCCGGGACCCGGGCCACGTACTCCCGGCCTTCCGGCGTCCCCACGATGCTGCCGATCGGACCTCGCAGAGACGGCACTTCGGGCGGGGCGCCGGCGCCGTCCGGGCGATGGCAGCCGGAACAATGCAGGAGGTAGTCGATGCGGGCCGCCGCGCCCTGATCCGCGTGCGCCTGAACTCCTCCCGCCGCAATCGCGCCACAGAGCACGACCGCCAAGCGACTCCGCCGCCGCGCCGGCGGGGAAACCGGCCAGCGCGTCATCCCGTGGCTTCCGTCTCCGCGGCGGAATCGTCCTCCGTGACCTCCCCGATCACTGCCGCGACGGTGCAGTGGTAGGCGTGGCTGTCGGTCCCGAAGCACCACAGGATGTTGTTGCTCTTGCTCGCGAAGTACACGGGCTTCGTGCCCTCCGTGCGATGACAGAAACACCGCGGGCACACCGCCTTGCCGCAGCAGTCGTTGTAGGAGATGAGGTACTGCCGGTCGTCGACCGGGTTGCGGCACGTGCCCACCCAGGTGATGGGCGACGGCTCCGCACCCGGCGGGCACGTGCTCTCGCTGCCGCCGCAGCACGCGCAGAGCGTGCCCCCGAGGCCGCAGTAGCGCCAGTAGTCGCAGCTTTGCGGATCGCCGAACTCGGTCAGGCCCGCCATCTCCGGCGCGTCGCCCGCGGGCAGCGGCGCAGCGTCCGACTCCTCCGCCCCGAAAGCCCGTTCCACGGGGAGGAGCGGCAATGCTCCCGCGCCGGCCAGGACACCGCCCAGGCGTCCCAGAAAACCGCGGCGCGAAGTGCGCTCCGCGAGTCCCGTCGTCGTGCGCCGGGTCACCGAGTCGAACCATCGCGCCACCATCGCGCGGCGGCCGTCCACGTCGTTCATCGTATCTTCTCCGTTCGAGGAAGAGGCTCCGTCGCGGCGGGGTCGTATTGGCCGACGCCGTCCGCTCCCTCCGCTCCTTCCACGCCCTCGGTCCCGAACACGTAGTCCTGGAGCGTTGCGACACCCGTACGCCAGGATTCCAGCAGGCTCTCCAGGTGCTCGCGCGTGTTGACCAGCCCGCGTCCCCGCAACACCCCGTCCTCGCCGATCAGCACGGCAAACGGCAGTCGACTCACGCCGTAACGCATGCCAAGCGCCTGGGACAGCACGTACGGAAACCGGCCGATGCCCACCTCCCCGGCGAACGCGCGGTGCCGCTCCGCGTCGAATCCGTCGCTCGCGAAAACCAGTTCGAGCCCCTCCGCGGACGCCAGTGACTTCGCCGCGGGCAGCAGCGACTTGCACACCGGGCAGGTGGGAGAAATGAAGAGCACCAGGGTGTTCGCACGCTGCGCCAGACCACCGATCCCGACCGGGCTGCCCGCCAGGTCCTCGGCTTCCACGGTTTCCGTCAACTCGCCGATCTTCGGGCCCCGCGTGGGCACGAGCGCCCCGGCGGGGGCGACCCGCTGATGCAGCACTCCCACCTGGCGGGCCAGGGCCAGCACCGCGAGGGTGAGCAAGCCCACCACCACCCAGAGCAGCACGTCGAGAACTCCCGTCACGACGGGTCCTCCGCCCACGGCCGCATGGCGGCGGCGTTCGCGACCAGGACGCCGGTGGCGAGATAGAGGCACGCGCCCACCGCGAACATCGGCAAGGCCATGGCGAGATCTCCCCAATCCGGAACCCCGGCGCCGCTCGCGACCAACGGGACGACGGCCACCGTCGCCAAGACGGCGTTGCGCCCGACCAGGACCCAGGAGAGCTGCTCGCCGCCGCCACAGCCGCAGTCGATCCAGGAACGTCCGCGAGAGAGGTTGGCCGCCATCGCAACCCCGTAACCGAGCATGATCGCCGCGGTCGCGATGCTCGCCAGCAGTGCCGCATCGGCGTGCCATGGAGCGATGATCCAGGCCCCCGCGAGGACACCCTCCACGACCGGAATGCCGCGTGCGACCGGACGCACGAGCGATCCGGGCAGGAGCCGGTAGTCCGCAAGGATCGCCTCGAACCCTGCCGCGTTACGGAACTTCCCCCAGGCGGCAGACCCGAGGAGTACGGCGAAACCCGCTGCGACGGCCGGCATGGGGGAACTCTCCACAACTCCCTCAATAGGCCAGCAGTCGGCCGCCGCCGCCCGTATCGATGACGTGCTGCCGCTTCCCGGTACGCAGCTCGAACACCTGCGCGCCGGCCCCGATCGATGCGACGAGCAGGGGTTCGTCGCCTTCCACCACGAGGAGCGCCGAAGCCGGGGCTTCGAAAGTGATCTTGCCGATGCGGCGTTTGGCCGCGCGGTGGTAGACCCAAGCCTCCGGGCCCGCATCGTCCTGCGTGTCCACACCACCCTGGTGCATGAGGATCACGAGCAGGTCCAGCCCCGCATGAAACGCCGAGGGCTGGTCGCCACCTGGCCTCCATCCCTTGTCCTCTTCCCCGAGCAGCGACCAGGACTCGCCGAGCACGATCTCGCCGTCCCGCACGACGACCTCCCTGGTGCTGCCCGCGAAGCTCATGAGTTGCCAGCCGTCCGCCGTCCGCACCGGGTGGTCGAACACGGGATCCTCTTCCACCGAGAAGAATGGCTCGGTGCGCACGCGGGCGGCTTCCGCGCCGTTCTCGTCGAGACCAATCCACTGCAGCGTGCCGTCGCCGCAGAGCATCAGGAAGCCCCGCTCGCCAGCCGGCAGGATGGTCGCGCAACCGGGTGTCGAGATCTCCGTTACGAAGCGCCGGTTCTCGACGTCCACCACCGTCACCGATTGGGCCGGCGTCATGTTGAAGACGGCCACGTACCGGCCGCCGGAAAGGACCCCGAGATAGTGCGGGTGTAACGCCGTCATCTTCGGTGGAATGACGACCTCGGCCGTCGGATTGAGCGTCTCGTGGGCGTAGATGCGCAGCACATCCGTGCGTTCGCCGCCGAAAGTACGCGTGTAGTGCGTCTCCGCCGCGTAGATCTCGCCCCGGCCCGCGTGGCGGCGCACCGTCGGCGTCCACGGCGTAAGCGACAGGGTCCCGCGCATCTCGCCGTCGGCGGCATCGAAGACAAAGGCGGCGCCGAGGACGCCCTTGACGATGAACCACGTCGGGGCCGGCGGGCCTAGTTCCGTAGCAGCGACCGGAGACGGCGTCACGCCGGCGCCGAAGGCGGTCCCGCCGCAAACCAAGGCGAGGGCGAAAGCGTACCGCCCGGCCTTGGCCGCCTGCCGCTCCCCGCGTAACCATGCCACGAGCCGGTTCATTGCCCCTCCCGGATCAGTGCCATCCGAGCCGAGTCTGTCGAATCGCCCCACGGGGCGCAAGGGGCCGCGTGATACCCTCGCCCGACCAAAGAAGGGGGCCGCACCGTAGTTGAAAACGGCAGCCGGCCCGGCGGAGCATGACCGATGAGTCGTGTGCAGGAATTGATCGTGCAAGATGTGCGCTGCTTCGAGGGCGCGCAGCGCGGTCGGCTGCGCCCGATTACCCTGCTCGTCGGCGAGAACAGCACCGGAAAGTCCACGTTCCTGGCTGGCCACCGCATCCTGTCGGAACTCCCCACCCGCTTCGGCCGCTTTGCACAGCAACCCGACTTCAACGAAGAGCCCTTCCTGATGGGTTCGTTTCGGGACATCGTCCGTTCCCGGCGGGGACCGAAGGGCAGGATCGACGAGTTCAAGCTCGGGTTCTTGTTGGATGCCGAGTCGCCGAACGTGCCCCAGTTCAGGTTTTGGACGGCTTTCGCCGAGCAGGGATCACAGCCGTGCGTGTCGTCTTTCCGGTGGGACTTCGGGGATGCGGACTTCCTCGAAGTCAGCGCGGGGGCGCCTGGCCAAACTTCCTGGAGAATCCCCGGACACGAAGCGTCGATGAACGAGGACTTCCGACACTTCCGGCTCGGGACAGCAATGTTCGTGCATCGTCGGAACGAACCGGGTCTGGACCGGATCGTCGGCTATCTGAGGGAGCTGTTGCCCGACAGCACGGAAGACCCATGGTTTCTCTCGGAGGCGCTGTCCCCGCCTACGCCGGTTTTGGTGCCGGGCGCGCCCCTCCGAGCGAAACCTGCGCGCACTTACGACCCCGTCAGCGACAGTCCGTCTTCAGAAGGCAGTCACGTGCCCATGTTGATGATGCGACTGCACCGAACCGACCGCCCCGACTGGGAGGAACTCCACAACTCGCTCGTCGCATTCGGTCGCGAATCCGGCATGTTCTCCGACGTCAGGGTCAAGCGCCACGGCACTCAAATGAGCGATCCGTTTCAGTTGCACGTGAAGGTCCGGAGTGGACCGCGCGCGAACTTCATGGACGTCGGCTACGGGGTGAGTCAGATTCTGCCTATTCTGGTCGACGCAATGCGGCACCGCGGCAGGACCTTCCTGTTGCAGCAGCCCGAGGTTCACCTGCATCCGCGCGGACAGGCGGCGCTCGCCAGCCTGTTCGTGGACTCCGCGAGGAACCGCCGCCACCAGTTCCTGATCGAGACCCACAGCGACTACATCGTGGACCGGGTCCGTATCTCCGTCCGCAAGCAGCAGATCGCTCCGGAGGACGTATCGGTTCTCTACTTCGAGCCGCGTGGCAACGCGGTGACGATACACAGCCTGACGCTGGACGCGGACGGCAACCTCGAGGGCGCTCCCCCAAGCTACCGGGCGTTCTTCGCCAGGGAGACGGACACGCTCCTCGGCTTCGCCGACTGAGGAGACCGGCGTGTGCCTCATCGCGGACGCGGCCACGTTCGGAGACTTGCTCTCGGACCCCACGACGGACGACGCAGTACCGATCCAGACATGGCTGGATCGCGGCGGCACGCTGGTCTACTCGACCGGCGGCAAATTCGGCGCCGAAGTCGAGCGTTCGCCCAACCTGAAGCGGAGGCTCGAGGTCTACGTCCGGGCGGGCAAGGCTCGGCTCGTGCGGTACGAACGCCTTGCCGCAGACGAAGCGAGTCTCTCCACTCGACCCGACCTGCGGTCCGACGACCCACACGTGCTCGCGTTGGCCAGAGCGAGCGGTACCCGCCTTCTCTTCACCCGGGACGCAGCCCTCATGGCGGACTTCAAGAACAAGGCACTCATCGACCGCCCGCGCGGCAAGGTCTACGCGAGCGCCTCCAATAGCGGCTTGCTCAAGCGATCGGTCTGTAGACCACCAGCGAGGAACTGACATGCGAACGGTCCGAATGCTCGGCAACTGCGGGGTGGAGGTGGTAGACCTGCCGGACCCGGACCCGGCAACGGGCGACGAGGTCGTCGTGCAGGTCGTGTCCTCGCCGCTCTGCGGCTCCGAGCGCCACGCCTGGGACGGCCCCTCCCGGATGGGCGCGAACAACGTCCTCAACGCCGGCCACGAGGGCGCGGGGATCGTCGCCAAGGCGCGCGGCTCGAAGTACGTCAAGGAAGGCGACCGGGTCGCGCTGCACGCCGCCGCCCCCTGCGGGAGTTGCCGCTACTGCCTCGCCGGCCACTGGGTCCTCTGCGACCGACCTCCCGGCCGCCGCTTCCCCGGCAACCACTCCCAGTACGTGCTGGTCAACGAGCGCAGTTGCCTGCCCCTCGCCGACGACATCTCCTTCGAGACCGGCGCCCTCTTCGGCGACGCGATCGGCACGCCTTTCCGGGCGATCAAGCGCCTCGGCGTCACCGGCTTCGACACCGTGCTGATCACGGGCCAGGGCCCCATCGGCCTCGCCGCCACGATGCTGTGCCGCTTCCTGAACGCGCGCACGATCGTGCTCGACCTCAATCCCTCCCGTCTCGAACAGGGGCGTCAATGCGGCGCCGACGTGTGCGTGAACCCGGCGGAGGAACCCGACATCCGCGCCCGGCTCGCCGAAATCGCGGGCCCGCGCGGGATCGACGTGGCCCTCGAATGCTCCGCCGCCCCGGAGGCGCAGACGCTGTGCCTCGACGCGCTGCGCAAGAGCGGCCGCATGGCGCTCGTCGGCGTGAGCGACACCGGGCCGACCATCGACACGATGCAGCACTTCACGCTGAAGGAGATCGAAGTCATCGGGACCTGGTACTCGGCCCCGACCGACCACGAGGAACTCGAGGCGCTCGTGCGGCGCGGCCTCCCGGCGGCGGACATGGTCACCCACCGGATGGGCATCGAGCAGGCGCCGGAGGCTTTCGACCTGTTCTTCGGGGGAGAGGCCGCCAAGGTCGTGCTCGAACCGTGGGGCTGACGCATACGGCGTAGCCCCCCTCTTCAGCCCAATCCGCCGCCCCACAGCCGGGCGACGAAGGTCTCCGCGGGCAGTATGTCGATACCGTCCCCGGTACGTCGGACACGGTCTTCGAGGCAGACGACGACCCGCCGTCCCACATCGGGATGGTCTGTCACGAGGCTCCGCAGGCCCTTGAGATGGCGGGCGACGATCCGAGCGCTTGCCTTGGCCTCGACCGCGAGGCGCATTTCGCCGACCACGAAGTCCACCTCCGTGCCGCCGGCGACCCGCCAATGGGAGAGCGCGTCACCGTCGTCCGCATAGTCCAGCCAAGCCGACAGCTCGTGGAAGACCCAGTTCTCGAAGGCCCGGCCATAGGCCTCCGACCCCCGGGAAAGCCTGCCGCGACGCGCCAGCCGATTCACGACGCCGACATCGGCGAGGTAGAACTTGGGTGCGCCGATGACCCGTCGTTTCGGGCGCTTCCGGTACGCGGGCAGCCAGCGGCCAAGGAGGGTGTCTTCCAGGATCTCGAAATACGATCTCGCGGTGTGGCCCGATACGCCGCAGTCCGTCCCGATGTTGGAGAAGTTCATCAGTTCGCCGTCCGAAAGCGCTGCCGCGTCCAGGAAGCCCGAGAACGCCGGCAGATTGCGGACCAGACCCTCGGCTGCGATCTCTTCCTTCAGGTAGTCGGCGACATAAGCGTCCAGCAGCCTGGCCGGACGATCGGAACCAAAGATCCGGGGAAGGTAGCCATGATTCAGCAAGCGATCCAGATCGAACCCCGGCCCGATCTCCGCAGCCGTCAAGCCATGCAACCGATAGCGAACCGCCCGGCCCCCCAGCAGATTGGCGGCGCCCCGGCGGACCTTTCGCGCACTGGAACCGCACAGGGCGAACCGGACGTTGCGGTTCTCCATCAACCAGTGGACCTCGTCCAGCAGCGCCGGCACCTTTTGAACTTCATCTATCACGACCTGCGTGCGGTCGCCGCCATCCTCGGCTTCGAGTTCCTGGCGCAGGAACTCCGGATTCACGGCGTAACGCCGGAACTGATCGGCCTTCAACAGATCGACCCGGCGGCACTCGCCGTAGTGCTCCCCGAGAAGCGTCGTCTTGCCGGCCTGACGCGGCCCCCAGAGGAAAAACGTCTCGGCCCCTGGCGTCGGAAGGCGGAGCTGGCGCTTGAACATGCAGTTCAGAATATCATGATAATCCGAAGTAGTAGTTCTAACTGTACCCTGCCCTTCAGTCTCCGAGCCGGATGCGCGCCGCCTTCTCGGTGTCGTACCACCAGCCATGCGGGAACGGTGACTTGTATTTCGCGTCGAGCGCCCGCGCGGGCCGCCCGAACTTGTCCCAGTACGCGAGAAACGGGTCCGCTACCGCGTTCAAGGAATCTGGTAGTACCCCCAGAGCAGTACGCGGTCCAGCGCCCTGAGGGCGGTCCGCATCGTCTCGAAGGACGTCGCGTCCGTGGCGGTCTCCACCAGGGCGTCCACCGCAGGGTGTGCGATGCCGGCCAGGTTGCGCGTAAGCGGCATGTCCACGGAGATCGAGTGGAAGAACCCCTTCAGTTCGATGATCGGGGGCAGGAGGATGTCGTGGTTGCGCAGGCTCGCCTCGAAGTCGAGGCTCCGGCGTCGGTTGAAGTAGGCGGTGCTGTCCACCGTTCGGATCGTGCCCCGGATACCCAGTTGCGCGAGACTGTCGATGTACGGCAGCAGCGTCCGCTGGTCCGCCGGCGAGCGTGACAGGAACTCGATCTCGAACGGCGCGCCGTCCGCGTTGACCAGCGCCTCGCCGCGCACCCGCCAGCCGGCTTCTTCGAGCAGCGCCCGGGCACGTTCGAGACTCGCCCGGTCGGGTCCGGTGCCGCTCGACTTCGGAAACGCGAAGGGCTCCGTGAAGAGCTTCGGCGGCAACGTGTCGCGGAACGGCTCGAGCAGCGCGAGTTCCGCCTCGTCCGGCAGACCGGTGGCCGCGAACGGCGTGTCGGGAAAGTGGCTCTCGGCGCGTTCGTGCAGCCCCCAGTGCAGGGCCCGGTTCTGCCAGTCGAAGTCCATCGCCCGGGTCAGCGCCTCGCGCGCCCGCCGGTCGTCGAACGGGGGCCGGCGGGTGTTCCACGACAGCATCAGGCGCACGCCGATCTCGATCCGCAGGTAGTACTTGCCCTTCACGAGCCAGCCCTGCGCCTGCGCGGGCGTGTCGTAGGCCGATACCCAGTGCCGCAAGTCCTGCTCGATCCAGTAGTCGAAGAGCCCCTTCCGGAACGCCTCCCGGGCCACCGTGGCGTCCCGGTACACGTCGTAGCGCAGGACGTCGAAGTTGTATCGGCCCCGGTTCGGCGGCGTGTCGCGGCCCCAGTAGTCCGGCACGCGCTCGTATCGGACCTGGCGGCCCGGGTCGAAGTCCGCCACGCGGTACGGACCGCTTCCCAGGTGTGGGATCAGGTCGGGCGTGCGCGGGTCGCGGCCTTTCCAATAGTGTGCCGGCAGGACGGTCATGAAGTTGAGGATCGTGAAGTTGGCCGCCGTCACGTCGGCATGGGTGTGCAGGACGAACTCCCGGTCGTTCAGCACCTCGATGGACGCGATCCAGCCCAGCACGTCCGGCAGTCCCGCGGCGAACGGATCCGTCCGGATCGTTTCCATCGTGTAGGCCACGTCCGCCGACGTGATCGGGACGCCGTCGTGCCAGCGGGCCCCCGGGCGCAGCTTGAACGCGATCCAACGCCGGTCCGGGGACACGGCGAGCCCTTCCGCCAGGTCGCCGTAGTACGCGTTCATCTCGTCCCCGGAGATCGTCAGCAGCCGGTCCAGGGTGAGGTCCGAACCGGGCGCCCGCGCGCCGGTGGACGACAGGGGCGCAAGGGTGTCGAAGCCGCCCATGTGCGCCATCGCCAGGGTTCCGCCTTTCGGGGCCTCCGGGTTGTGGTAGTCGAAGTGGGTGTAGTCCGGCGGGTACTTCAGTTCGCCGAACATGGAGAAGCCGTGCCGGTAATCGATCCCGGAGCGATCCGGATCAGGCTCCGCGAGGGCGGCGACCGCGCTCGCAACAACGCACAGGACGCCGAACCGCGACATGAGGCGTCAGGCGTCGATGAGGACGCCCGGGTTCAGGATGCCGTTCGGGTCGAGACGCCCCTTGGCAGCCTTCAGCACCTCGGCGAAGAGCTCGGGCCGCTGCCGGTCCCACCCGGGGCGGTGCATGCGTCCCACGGCGTGGTGGTGCGTGACCGTGCCGCCGGCGTCGACGACCGCGGCGGTCGCCTCGTCCTTGATCGCCTGCCACTGTGCGGCTTCGCCCCCGAGGGTCGCCCGTCCGTTCCACGAGTAGTAGGGCGCGGGGCCGTCGGTATAGACGTGCGTGAAGCGGCAGGAAAGGGCGGCGCCCTCTCCGAGCACTTCCGCAAGCACCGGCGTCATCCGATCCCGCACCGCCGCGTCGAACTCGGGCCAGCGGTCCCAGGTGATGGCCGTCTCGAAGGTGTCGGACAGAAGCCCCAGGCCGTTGGTCGCGCCGGCGTTGACGCCGATGAAGGCGTTGCGCCACGCCCCGACCGCGCCACCACGGCCCGTGGCCTTCCCACCGCCGTCGTCGATCAGGATGTCTTCGTCCGCGATACGCCCGCCGTGGTCCCGGGCCAGCGCCACGGCCTGGCGGATGTTCGCGCCCTGGGGGACATCCGCCGCCTCGAAGCCGATGATGAGCAACGCCGACCTGCCGTCGAGCCCGGCGCTCGCGCCCGCTTCCACGGGGTCGAGGATGCGCAGGTTCGCCGGCCAGAGCTTCGCCTGCACGACCGCGCGCACCGCCTCCGTACCCGCGTGCCAGTCCGGGAACGTGATGCCGGCCGTGGCGCGGAACGTCGGGCGTTTCTGGAGGCGCAGCCAGCACTCGCTGATGATGCCGAGCGTGCCCTCGGAGCCGATCACCAGGCGGTCCGGGCTCGGGCCGGCGCCACTGCCCGGCAGGCGCCGGGTCTCCATCCATCCCGCGGGGGACAGCATGCGCGTCGACTCCACGAAATCGTCGATGTGCGTGTGGTTGGTCGCGTAGTGTCCGCCGGAACGCGTCGCCACCCAGCCGCCGACCGTGGACCACGGGAAGCTCTGGGGGAAGTGACGGAGCGTGAGCCCCATCGGTCGTAGCGCCGCTTCCAGGTCCGGACCGAGGATCCCGGCCTGGAAACGGCCGGCGCGCGACACCTCGTCGATCTCGAGCACCTCGCTCAGGTGGTCGAGGTCGATGCTGACCGCGGCGTCCGACGCCTCGGGCACGTTCACGCCCCACACCACCGAGGTCGCGCCGCCGTAGGGAATCGCCGTGTAACCCCCGCCGTCGCACCATGCCAGCACGGCCTCCAGTTCGTCCTCCGTACGCGGATGCGCGACGGCGTCCGGCGGGTTGTCGAAGACGCCGCGCAGTGCCTTCAGGAGTTCCATCGAGTGTCCGCCGTACGTATGCGTCGCGCGCTCGACATGGTCCGTGGTCACGCACCCCGCGAGACGGTCCGGAACGTCAAGGCGGGCGGGCCTCAAGGAGATGTCGGCGAGATCAGGGATGCGGGGCGGCGTCACGTCGCGCCCGAAGCGGGCTGACAGCCGCGCTGCCGAGGCATTGCGCTCCGCTTCGGACGGCTCGTCCGAGACGTAGCCCCAGGTCCAGAAGCTGCGGCGTTCGGAGCGTGCGGGCACGTAAGGTCCTTTGTTCGACGAAACGATGCGGTAAGCTATCACGCTCGCGGTCCGGGTCCGGTCCGCCGATCAACTTGAGCCACAGGAAGCCCGTCCCGCCATGCGCGAAGCCGCCGTCGCCGCCATGCAGGGGTTCATCGACGCTTTCAATGCGCAGAACCACGAAGCGCTGGCGGACACGCTCAACTACCCGCATATCCGCCTCGCCAACGGCGCGTTCACGGAAATTCCCACCCGGGAGGCCTTCATCGAACGCAGCCGCGCCGGCAAGCAGCGCCTGGAGGCGGAAGGCTGGGCGCGCACGACCGTCGGCAAGGTCGTGGCAATCCATGTCGGGCAGGACAAGGTGCACCTCGCCCTGACCAACGAGCGCCGGCACGCGGACGGCAAGGTGTACAAACGCTTCGACACGTTCTGGATCGCGACCTGCGTGGACGGCCACTGGGGCATCCAGTTCCGGTCGAGCTACCTGCGATAGCGCTGCCATGGGTCTGGACCGTGTCCACGGCATCGTGCAGGAGGGTTTCGCCCGGACGATGGGCATCGAGTTCGTCGAGTCCGCCCCGGACCGCGTCGTCCTGCGCCTCCCGTACCGGCCACACCTCGGCGTCGGGCGCATCCACGGCGGCGCCATCAGCGCGTTCGTCGACACGGCCGCGACCGCGGCGTTCTGGTCGCTGCCCCACCCGCCGCCCAACGCCCGTGGCGCCACGGTGGGGTTCACGATCCACTTCCTGCGCCTCGCGGTCGGCGTCGATCTCGTCGCCACGGCGACCGTACGCCGGCGGGGCGGGACGATCTCCGTGGGCGAAGTGAGCGTGACGGACTCCGACGGAGCCGAGATCGCCATGGCCACGGTTACGTACAAGCTCGACGCCGGCAAGCGTTGACGCACCAACAAGCCCAATGCTGGAGAAAGCGATGCTGAAATTCCTGGCTACCCTCGTCCTCGCCACGCTCGGGGCCAGCGCCGCCCTGGCCCAGGAGGCGCCCGCCTCCGTCCATGCGGAGAGGGAGGCGGAGGCCGAGATTGCCGCGATCCTTCAGGACTATGCGCGGGCCACGAACGAACTCGACCTCGATCTGGCCGAGGAGATCTGGAGCCAGGAGCCCGGCGTCTCGTTCATCCACCCGCGCGGCCATCAACGCGGCTGGCCGGAGATCCGGCAGAACTTCTACGTCGACACGATGGGGCGCCTGCCGACGCGTCGCCTCGAGATCGGTGACTTCGAGGTTCACGTGCTTACGGACGATGCGGCCTGGTGCGACTTCTACTGGACCTTCGCAGCGAGTCTTCCCGACGGTACGCCGATCAACTCGGCCGGCCGCGAGACGCAGATCTACAAGCGCGAGGACGGCGTCTGGCAGATCCATCACGTGCACTATTCCGGCATGCCGACGCAGGAAGAAGGCGAAGGCTTCTAGAGCCGCGCCCGCAACCCATATCGGAGACCCGCATGAAAGCCATCTTCATCCTGCTCGACAGCCTGAACCGCAACTACCTGCCGATCTACGGCAACGACTGGGTGCGGGCGCCCAACATCACCCGGCTCGCGAACAGCGGCGTCGTCCACGACAACCACTGGCTGGGGTCCGCCCCGTGCATGCCGGCGCGGCGCGACATCATGACGGGACGCCTGAACTTCCTCGAGCGGCCCTGGGGCGCCATCGAGCCGTTCGACGTGCCGTTCCCCGGGATGCTCCGCAAGGCGGGCATCCGGTCGCACATGGAGACCGACCACTACCACTACTTCCACGTCGGCGGCGAGAACTACCACACCCAGTTCGACACCTACCAGTTCCACCGTGGCCAGGAAAACGACTGCTGGCAGTCCCGCGCGCGGCCGCCGCAGGAGCCGGAGCATCTCGGGCGGTGGACCGAGCAGTACGCCCTGAACGCCGAGCGCTTCACCTCCGCCGCGGAGTTCCCGACGCCGAAGACGTTCCTCGGCGCCGTCGACTGGCTGCAGCGCAACGAGGGCGCCGACGAGTTCCTCCTCTGGGTGGAGGGCTTCGATCCGCACGAGCCGTTCGACTGCCCGCAGGTCTACGTGGACCAGTACGGCGACGACTGGTCGGGACCGCTGAACCTGTGGACGGGCTACGACCGCGCCGAGGGCGGAGCGGAGGCTATCCGTCACCTGCGCCGCCGCTACGCCGGAACGCTGTCGATGGCGGACGAGTATCTCGGCAGGCTGCTCGACGAACTGCAGCGCCAGGGCATCTTCGAGGAGACGCTGATCATCCTGACCACCGATCACGGCCACCTGATCGGCGAGCACGGCTGCACGGGCAAGAACCGGTGGCACGCCTGGAACGAACTCTCGAACCTGCCGTTCGTCGCGAAGCTGCCGGGCAACCGGCACGCGGGGCAACGGCGCGCGCAACTCACCCAGAACATCGACGTCATGCCGACGCTGCTCGACTACTTCGGCGTGGAGTGCCCGCACGCGATCCACGGCGAGTCCCTGCGCGGCGTGTTCGAGAAGGACGCGCCCGTGACCCGCGAGGCCGTCCTGTACGGCTGGTTCGGCATGCCCGTCAACGTGACCGACGGGAGCTACACGTACATGCGCGCCGCCGCGCGCGCCGACAACGCGCCGCTCTTCATGCACTACCAGATCCCGACATCCTACCATTTCCACAGCCTGCCGGGCGCCGGGATGTTCCGCGACGCGGAGTTCGGCAACTTCCTGCCCTACACCGACATGCCGGTGGTCCGCGCCCGCTCCGGGATGCGGCGCACCGACATCGTGGCCGACTCGCAACTCTTCCACCTCGGCAACGATCCCGGGCAGACGCGCAATCTCGTCGGGAAGCCGGCGGAGGCGCGCTACGTGGACCTGCTCCGGCGGACGATGGAACGGGTCGACGCACCGCCGTCGCAGTTCGAGCGGCTGGGTCTGTAGACGGTCGCCATAGGGCAGCACTGACATGGGCGTCCTCGCCGGCACTACGTTGTTGCTCGTCCTCGCCGCGGGGGACGACCGCGCCCTGTCCCTGTTCCGGTCGGTCGCCGACGCGAACCCGCCGGCGGACGAGCGGCTGTCGTGCAGCTACACGACGCGCGCGACGATCCAGGGACGCGAGCTCGAAGAGCGCTTCACGCCGGGCGAGGGCTGGCGCCTGGTCGCCATCGGCGACAGGTCGCCGTCCCTCGAGGAAGTCGATCGTTACGAGCGGGGCTCCGAGGACCGCCAGCGGCGCGGACATCCCACGGAGTTCGACCTCGCCGCGATGGCGCGCGAGGAAACCGTCGTCCTCGCCAACGAGGACTATGAGACGCTCACCTTTACCTTCGCCCTGGCGCCGTCCGAGGACAGCGACGCCCCTCCGTTCCTGGACAAGCTGCAGGGCACGCTGACGGTGCGCAAGTCCGGGTTCGCACCAACGCTGTTCGTGCTGGAAGCGCTCGAGGAGGTTTCGCCGGGTCCCACCGTGAAGATCCACGAGTTCCGCCAGGAGACCACCTTCTTCCGCGACCCGGAGTCGGACGCCCTGCTGGTCGAGACGGTACACGTCCGGATGCGCGGCAAGGCCTTCCTGTTCAAGACGCTGGACGAGGACCGGCCCGTGCGGTACGCGGACTACGCCTGCACGCCGAGCGCTTCCTGACCCGCGTGAACGGGCAGCCGGGGCGCCGACAGGGAGACGCACGCTGAGCGACGATCCCTACACCATCCGCCCCGGCGAGACCCGGGAACCGCCGCGGGGGCTGCTCGGCCGGCTGCGCAACCTCGGTCCCGGCATCGTCGTCTCCGGCTCCATCGTGGGTTCCGGCGAGATCCTGCTGACGGCCGGGCTCGGAGCGGCCGCGGGTTTCGTCCTCCTCTGGTGGGTGCTGTTCTCCTGCTGGATCAAGTCCCTCATCCAGGCGGAATTGGCGCGCTACGTGATCACCACGGGCGACACGTACCTGCGCGCCCTGAACCGGCTGCCCGGCAAGCTCCGCTTCTTCAACAAGGAACGCGTCGCCTGGCCGATCTGGCTCGGCCTCGTGGGGTTCGTGCCCGGCATCCTCATCGGCGGCGGGATCATCGGCGGCGCCGGCCAGGCCCTCGGGCTGCTGCTCGGACCCCTGGTCCCGGGGATGACCGAAACGTGGGCCACGGTGTCCGCCGCCGCTCTCGTCATGCTCATCCTCGGCTCCGGGGCCTACATGCGCCTCGAGAAAGCGATGCTCGTGCTCGTCATGAGCTTCACGGCGGCCACCATCGTCTCGGCGCTCCTGATGCAGACGACGGAGTTCCGCGCCACCGGCGCCGACATCCTGTCCGGCCTGACCTTCGACTTCCCGCTCGAACACGCCGTGCTGGCCCTGGCGATGTACGGCGCCACCGGCGTGGCCTCGGGGGAGATCGCGGCCTACACCTACTGGTGCGTCGAGAAGGGCTATCCGACCTTCGTGGGCGGTGACCGCAACGATCCCGGCTGGGTGGACCGGGCGAGGGGCTGGGTGCGCGTGGTCCAGACCGACGTCTGGGTGACGCTCATCATCCTGACCTTCGCGACGCTGTCGTTCTTCTTCCTGGGCGCCGGTGTGCTGCATCGCATCGGCGAACTGCCGTCCGGTTCCGAGACGATCGCCGTCCTCTCGCGGATGTATACGCAGACCCTCGGCCCGTGGTCCTTCTGGTTGTTCAGCTTCGGCGCGTTCTGCATCCTGTTCTCGACGTCCCTGTCCGGCATCGGCGCGGGGTCCCGCAGCTTCCCGGACCTGCTTGTGACCCTGGGCTTCATCCCGCGGAGCAATCTCGCCCTGCGGCGCAAGTGGATCGCCGGCTACGTCGTCGCGATGCCCATCGTGAGCGGCGGGCTCTACCTGTGGTTCCCGCAGCCCATCGTGCTCGTCACCTTCGGGGCGACGTACGGGGCGTTCATGCTGCCCCTGCAGAGCTTCCTGACGTTCTACCTGCAGAAACGGCGCATGGACTCGCGCGTGCTGCCCGGCTCCTGGGTACGCTGGGCGGTGGCGGGGATATTCGTGGTGCAGGCGTTCCTGTCGCTCTTCATCATCCGGAACATCCTGTTGGCCTGACGCCGCCCAAGGCGTGGGACAATCCCACCGTGAAGATAGCTCGCGCAGACGCCAAGAGGCGCGTGGTGATCCCGGGCGCGGAACCGGGGGATGTGTTCGACATTCACCGGGACGGAAAGGGACGGTATGTGCTCGTCCGCTTGTATCGGCCCGAGTCGGAACCACGGATGAGTCGTCAGGACTGCCTCGATGCGATCTCCGGATCCCCGCTGCGTCCCACGCGTTCCTGGGACGAGCTTCGCCGGCTGACTCGAGAACCGTGATCCTGGGCAGACCAACGTACTGATCTACCCCTCCGACGCAAGCGCCCCGCATGGCGAATGGGCACGCGGAACGATCGCCGACGCGGTAAGCGGGGAAGACGCTGGCGTGAACGCAATATGGTTGGCCGAACTCTGCGTTGGGGAGGCGGATCCGGGATCGGCGGCGTCGCAACTTCGCGCTTGGGGCGTTGCGATCCTCGACGTGCCTGCCGTAGCGGCGGAGGCTTGCGCCTCGGCTTACGGCGAGTATCGGCGCCACCGGCGGCGGTCTTCCGGCCAGGCGTCGCCGAAGACCCCCCTGCCGGATTTCTTCATCGGCGCGCATGCCCAGACGATGGGCTGGGCGTTGGCGACGGCGGATACCTCCCGGATCGCGACCTACTTCCCGTCGGTACCCCTATCTCGCCGTAGGCCCCGGGCAGGCCGCCGGCGTGGCTACACGCGGTTCGGGAGATCCGCCGCGATCTCTTCAGGCGTGACGCGGGGCTCGTAGCGGGCCAGGACGTCGCCGTCCACACCGACCAGGAACTTCGTGAAGTTCCAGGCGACATCGGGTTTGCCCTTGGGGCTCGGTATCCGCGACGTCAGGTAGCGGTAGAGCTCGCACGCATCCCGACCCTTGACCTTCACCTTCTCGAAGATCGGGAAGTTCGCGTCGTAGCGGGACCGCGCGAACTCGAGAATCTCCTCGTGGGTACCCGGCTCCTGCCCGCCGAACTGGTTGCAGGGGAAGCCCAGCACGGTCACGTTGCCTTCGTCATGCAGGGTACGCAGACCTGCGTACTGGCGGGTGTGGCCTCACTGGCTGGCGAGATTCACGACCAGGCAGGCCCCTCCCTTGTACTGCGCGAACGGCACCGGCTCGCCGGTGATGGCGTTCATGGTGAGGTCGTGGAACTCGGACATCGTGGTTCTCCCCGTCTGGTGCATCTTTCGCGGTTAGCTACCGCCCTACTCTTCGTTGAACGTCGCGAGGTTCCCGAGGGCGTCGAGCACCTTGCCCCCGAGCGCTCGTCGATTTCCCGGCAGGACTCGATCATTGCGGTAGCGCATGGTTGAGCTGCCCCGCTTCGACCCCGCTCCGAACCGATCATACGATCATTGCCGAGACGAACTATGATCTCCTTCTTCCCATGGCCGGGTCGTTGGCCAAGACGTCGCTGCGGAGGTCAAGGAACGTGAACACTCCGATAACCCGCGCCTGCCTGGCCGCAGGCGCACTGCTTGCCGGTTGCGACACCGGGCGTGAACAAACCGGAGACGCAGTAGTGGAGAGCGTCGAGGCGCAGGAAAGCGTTCAACTGGTGGTCGGTGAGCCTGTCCGCATCGGCACGGGGACCTCTCCACTGGACGGCGACTGCGGCAAGCTCAGCGACGGCTACACGTACCCGGACGACACCGAGACCGATCCGCGCCTGGCGATGTCCCCAACCGATCCAGCACGCATCGCCGTCGCCTTCATGCGCGACCCGGTATTGGCCGTATCGACCGCGGCTTCCGAAGACGGGGGCACGACCTGGCGGGAAGCGGAACCTCCCGGCCTGTCGCCCTGCACCGGGACCTCCTACAACAGCTACGGCGACCAGGACCTCGCCGCCGGCGCCGACGATCGCCTCTACCTCGTATCGGTCCAGGGCGATTTCACTCCGGAAGGACAGCCGCTGGTGCTGGGCGAGGAGTACTGGATGAACAGCGCCGTGACGGTGTCGACCTCCGCGGACTTCGGCCGCACCTGGTCGCAGCCCCGGGTCGTCTCGCCGCCGGGCGAGTACCAGCATACGAGCCTCGTCGCCACGGACCCCGCGCGGCCCGGCGTCGCGCATGTGGCCTGGCATGTGCATCGAAATCCGAGCCAGCCTGAGGGTACGGAGTCCCACCTGGACGACGGCGCGGTGTACATGGCTTCCACGCTGGACGGCGGTGCGTCCTGGAGCGAACCAGAAACCGTCATGGCGGCCAGGGGTGGGCTGGACCTCCTGCAATTCGAGGACGGCGAACTGCTGGCGGTGACGCTCGCCGGCGAAGACCCGGCGACGGCGGCCATGGTCTTTAGCCGGCGATCGGAGGACGGCTGGAGCGAACCGAGTCCCCTGCCCCTGCAATCGAACACGTCCGCCTTCATGCATCCCGAAAACGAGATGGTGCTCGCCATCGACATGCCGGTGTCCCTGGGTCCCGACGGCTCGCTCCATCAGGTGGCGTCGATGTACGACCCCACGGCCAACCGCGGAACCGTGGCCGTCGCCACGTCCCACGATCGCGGCGTGTCCTGGAGCGCACCGGCGACGGTGGCCGAGGTCGAGGGGCCGGCCTGGAACGCGGCCATCGGCGCCGCACCCGACGGAGCTCTCGGCGTGTTCTGGTACGACGCCCGCGACGACGTGGCCGGCGACGGCGCCATCACTACCCGCGCGCGGTTCGCAGTGTCGCTCGACGGCGAGTCCTGGACCGAGACCGCCTTGTCCGAACCGTTCGACCTTGCGCAGGGCCCTCGTCCCCACGTACTGCTCTATCTCGGCAACTACTTCGAGGTCCAGCCGGCCGGGCCCGGGGCATTCGGCGTCGCGTTCGCGGTGGCGCCGCCGCTGTCGGTGGGCGCCGCCGACCTGCACTACGTCAACGTCGCGTATCGTCGCCCGTAGGCCGACGACGCACATGCTGATCGCCCCCGACAATCACCTCGGGCTCATGGCCCTGCTCTTCGCCATCGTCGGCGTCTGCTGCTGGGCCGAACGCTTCGCGTGGGCGAGCCGCGCTTCCGCTCCCGTCCTGGTGATCCTCCTGGCGCTCGTGCTCTCCAACCTGGGACTGATCCCGCTGGAGGCGCCGAGCTACGGCTTCGTCTCCGAGTACTTCGTGATGGCCGCCATTCCGCTGCTGCTGTTCAAGGCGGACCTGCGCCTCATCGTGGCAGAGACCGGACAGCTGCTCTTCGCGTTCCTCCTCGCGGCAGGCGGTACGGTGCTCGGTGTCTTCGTGGCCTTCTTCCTCGTGCCGGTGGGCGACGTGGCCGCCCAGGCCGCCGCGGTCATCACCGGTGGCTACACCGGCGGGGGCATGAACTTCGTGGCCGTCTCGAAGGTGGTGGGGCTCGACGACCCGACCCGCTTCGCCGTGGTGCTCGGGGCGGAAGCGAGCGTCGGACTCGCGTACCTGATGCTGCTCTCGGCGATGCCCGCATTCGCCTGGTTCGCCCGCTGGGACGCCGCCTCCGCACCGGCGCCGGCACCCGCCGCCGCCGAACCGGGACCGCAAGCGGCCGCCGACGGGCCCGACCTGACCCACATGGGCCTGGCGCTCGGGTTGAGCCTGACCGTCTGCGCCGTGGGCACGGGGATTGCGGCCCTCGCCGGGCACCCGCGTTTCACGATCCTCGCGATCACGGTGATCGCCATCGCCGTCGCGAACCTGGCCCGCCGACAGATGCAGGCGCTGAAAGGGGACTTCACGCTGGGAATGCTGCTGCTCTACGTCTTCTTCGGCGTGTTCGGCGCGGGCGTCGACCTGGTGTCCATGCTGCGCCAGGCGCCGATGCTGATGCTCTTCGCCTTCGTGATCATCGCCGCGCATGCGCTCGTCGCATTCGGTCTCGGCCGCCTGTTCGGCTTCAGCGCGCGGGAGCTGGCCATCGCCTCCAACGCGTGCGTGCTCGGCCCGCCGACCGCGGCCGCGCTGGCGGCGCGGTCCGGGTGGCACGAACTGGTCACGCCCGGCATCCTGTGCGGCATCTTCGGCTACCTGATCGGCAACTTCCTCGGCGCGGGGGTGTTCGAGCTGTTGCGGTAGGGTTGCTCCGTCGCCCACCGCGGACTCACGCCACGGCCAGGAGGGTGTCGGACTTCGCGCGACAGCGCGATGCCCGACGTGTGACGCCCAACGCCGTGCTGGAACGGCTTGGGCTGGGGCCAGGAGCCTTCAGCCGGGAGCGCGAGGGCGGCCCGCGCAGGGGCTTGGGGCTTGCCCCTCGCAAGAAGACCCCGCGCCCGTAAGGGCGATGGCTTCGGTGGCGCTAGCGGGCAGCCTTCACGACCGCCCTGGCGATGTTCGGGTTGGCTGGATTCACGATGAGCGTCTGTGTCGCCGGCGACACCAGGACGTCCATGTCCTCCATCGGCACAACGCCCAGCAGGACCTCATCGCCAAGCACCAGTGCGCCCGTCACGCAGCCCCGGTTCTCGAACTCGATGGCTATCGGGCCGACGTATGGCACCAGGTGCGTGCTGCCATCGGCAATTGTCACTTCGCGCTTGTACAGCTCTTCGAGGCCGAGCTGCACCGCCACATGCTCCGGGACGCAGAGATTCATGGCGCCCGTGTCGACCAAGGACCGGACATATAGCGGCTGGATGTCCCGAGCCGGATTCGAGAGCTTCAGATCGGCGTTGACCAGTCCCATGGCTGCTCCTGCGCACGTTGGACAAAAAAGCTTACCGGATTCGGGCCATGTGCAAGCAACGGCAGAGCGTACCGAACTGGGCCGGCGATCGCTCCATGTGAGGGTACCGCTGCCGGCCTGCGTCCTTGCCTGCAACACCCCGACGGAAGCCCGACCGCCATGCACCGCCGCGACATGCTGACTTCCGCCCTGGCCGGATCGGCCGCGCTCGCATTCGCGCCCCGCGCCGCTGCCGGAGGCCAGCGCGACTGGGCGACCCTCGCTCGCGAGGACCTGAAACCCATCCAGCCCAATCTCGCGAACGTCCACGCCACCGGCAGCCGGGTCATGGCATCGAGCGACCATCCCTACGCCACGGAGGCGGCGCTGTGGGCACTCGAACGCGGTGGCACGGCCGCCGATGCGTACATGACGGCGGCCATCGCGCAATGCGCGCTGGAACCGACCATGACCACGCTGGGCGGCGGCTTCGGCATGGCGTTCTGGGAGGCGGAGACCGGTGAACTCAAGCAGGGCGGCGGCTTCTTCGCCTTTCCGAGCGGCGCCCCGGCGGAGGAGCCCTATGACGAGCGCAAGTCCTGGACGGCCTGGGGCGCGATGGTGCCCGGCTTCGTGCGGGGGCTCGAGGTCTGCCACGAGGCGTGGGGCAAGCTGCCCTGGAAGGACCTCTTCGAACCGGCCATCGTCTTCGCGCGCGAGGGCTTCGTCATCGACCACATGCTGTGGGGCTACGCCAAGGCGACCCGCAAGATGATCGGCCGCTTCCCCAATACCGGCCGCGACGCCTGGTTCCGAAACGGCTACATGCTCGGCGTCGGCGACATGCTCAGGCAGCCGGCGCTCGCGGCGACGCTCGAGGCGCTGCGCGACGAAGGCCCGGACTACTTCTACACGGGGCCGTTCGCCCGGGAACTGGCGGCGGAAGTCCAGCGCCGTGGCGGCGGCATCACCTACGAGGACCTCAAGAACTTCGACCAGGCGTTGGTGTCGCCGCCCTGGAAGCCGGGCGAAGCAGGCGGTACGCCCTATCGCGGGTTCGAGGTGCCACCCGTATCTGGCGCACTCTTCCAGCTCGGTCTGCGCGTCTACGAGGCCGCGGACCTCGGGAGCATGGGCCGCCCGACAGAATCCGTCGAGGCGCTCCACACCCAGGTGCGCCTGGCCCAGGAGCTCTGGATTCGCGGCCGGGACATCACCCCGGAAACCCAGGCCGAATGGGTCTCCGAGACACACGCCGCCGAGGTCGTGGAGGCGATCCGCAGCGGACCGCCGCGTCCGTTCCGGGGCTTCTCCGCGGCGACCTGCGCCCTGACGATCGTCGATGCGGCCGGCAACGTGGCGGCCGGGACCCATTCCAGCTCGTCCGAGCCGTTCGGCACGGGCATCAACGTCGGCGGCGTCATCCTCAATCGCGCCACCTTCATCCGCAAGTTCACCGACATGCCGCAGGGGTTCTCGACCCAACTCTGGCTGTTCCGGGACGGCAAGCCGGCGCTGGCCATGGCGACGCCGAGCCGTTCCCTCATGGAATGCCTGCTGCAGGGGGCGGCGAACGCCGTCGAGTACGAAATGTCCCTGACGGACACCGTGTCCGCGCCGCGGTTCGGTCATCCGCATCCGGGCATGACCGCCATCGAGATCGAAGGGGACTTCAGCGAAGAGGTGCTGACCGGCCTGGCCGCAAAGGGGCACGATCTCTACCGCGTCTCCCCGAAGGACAGCAACATGGGGAGCATCCACGGCGTGCGCCTGGCCGACGGCATGATCGAGGGGGTTGCGGATCCGCGGCGGCGGGGTCTCGCCAAGGGCGCCTGAGGCTCGAGTGCTCAGTACGCGAACGCGCCCCCGTTCGTGTACGGATGGGCAGCGGCCATCAGCTCGCCGGTCTCCGGGTCCCGGCTGATCCCGGCCCAGAGCCCCTGGGTGTAACGGCGCTTCTCGGCGGGCAACTGTTCCACGGGTAGCCCGCTGGCTTCGAGCACCACCTCGTCGAACTCTCCCGCCATGACCCGGACCACCCACTTGGGCACGGCTTCGGCGGACGACGCATCGAGGACGGGCCTCGGCAGGAAGAACGCCGGGGCGTCCACCGCCTCCTTGACGTTCATCCCGAAGTGAATGGTGTTGAACAAAGACTGGAACGTCTGCTGGTGCAGGCCCGTGGCCATGGAAGCGAACGCGACGGCCGGGCGCCCGTCCCGGGTGAGGATGCCCACCTCGATCGGATCCGCCACGCGCCCGCCCGGTCCGGCCGCCGCCACCGCGGCTTTCTGGTTGACCGCGGGGTCGCCGATGGAAATCCCGTCGACGATGATGCCGGTGGCGCCCCACACCACGCAGTTGATGGAGTGCGTCACGGCGGTCATGTTGCCCCATTGGTCGACAGCGACCACGGTGTCCGAATGGGACGGCGCCGCTTCCGCGTACTGGGCCGGCATCGCGCCCTCCTCCATGCGCGACCAGAGGGCGGCCGCCGTTTCAGGCCGGACGCGGCTGGCATGGCTGAGATCCAGCCCCGGGTAGAGCTGCTCCAGGACCTCGGTCGGCACCATCGACAGCATCATGTTGAACGTCAGGTTCGATGCGCGGCGCAGGGATTCACCGTTGGTGGACCAGTGGCCGAGGGACTCGATGCCCGCCGCTTTGCCCAGGTGCAGCGCCTCGATCATGTTGACGCCGCCGAAGGACGGCAGACCGTTCGCGTGAATCCGGTAGTTCCCCACGTCCGCCTCCAGCGCCGGGACCCACATCACCTCGTAGGCCGCCAGGTCCTCGAGCGACATGCTGCCGCCGTCCGCCTGCACCGCCGCCACCGCCCGCTCCGCCCACGGGCCGGTGTACATGTAGTCGGCGCCCTGCTCGGCGATCGCCTTCAGGCTGCCTGCGAGTGCGGGCTGACGGAACGGTTGCCCTGCCTCGATCCACGCGCCGTCCGCGTTCGTGAACACAGCCTTCGATTCCGGTAGCCGCGACAGCGTGTGCTTGCGCGGTTCGAGGAAGCTGACCAGCCGCGTGCTGAAAGGGATCCCCGCTTCGGCGATATGGATCGCCGGCGCGAACAGGTGCTCGAAGTCGAGCTTGCCGTAGCGACCGTGCGCCGCCTCCACGGCCTTCATGAAGCCGCCCACCAGCGCGGTGCGGCCGCTCGGTTCGTCGGAGCCGTACATCTCCTCTTCCGAACCCATGCCGATCGTGCCGGGGATGGACATCGGGTCGTCCTCGCCGAGCACCGCGTTCCAGCCGGCGTTGAGCGAGACGATCTCATCGGCCGCGGCGTCGTAGTGCACCATCGTCATGATGCCGAAGTAGCTGATGACCGCCCCGGCGCCGAGGGCCACCTGCGTTAGCGCCGTGGTCATGGCGGCATCGACCGACGATCCGCCCTGGCGCAACGCTTCGAGTCCCGCCCGCTGGGCGAGGGCGTGGTAACTGCCCGTGACCGCGCCCTGCCTGCCCTCGACCAGGGGGTTGCCCGGGAACGCGATGTCCTCGAGCGCGAGGTACTTCTCCCATTCCCCGGCGGGCCAGCCGCCAGGGGACAGATCGACCGCAGGCGCTTCGGACTGAGCTCCAGGCGCCGCGTCGGACATCGTCGTTTCCTCCGCGCAACCGCCGGCCAACGCGACGAGGAGCAAGGCGAGGGCGACGGCCGCGACCGAACGCATCATCCGCACACCTCGCCGAATATCCGCAGGAAGTTCTCGCCGAGGATGCCCCGGACGGCCTCGTCCGGATATCCCCGCGCGACGAGGCCCCGGGTGAAGTTGACGAAGTCCCGCGCATCGTCGTAGCCGACGAGATTCTGGCGGATGGTGATGCCGTGTTCGGCACGGAATCCCAGCTCCTCGGTGTTCTGGCCAATGGTCTCTTCCGCGATCCCGTGGCTGAGCATGAAGGGCCAGTCCGTGCCGATGCCGACATGCTCGGAGCCTACGACGCCGACGATGTAGTCGATGTGATCGAGCATCACGTCCACGGTCGCCTTCGCCTCCGGCGGCGCCAGGAAGAAGGGCACCGCGTAGACGCCGATCAGTCCACCGGTGTCCGCGATGGCCTTCAGTTCCTCGTCGGACTTGGCCCGGTCGTGCATGTAGACGCCCTCGGCGCTCGTGTGGTTGGCCGTGACGGGCGCTTTCGAGAACGCGCAGGCGTCGAGGGTCGTCTGCCGGCTGCAATGGGACGTGTCGACGATGAGCCCGATATCGTTCATCTTCTCGACGACTTCGATACCGTAGTTGCTGAGGCCCGCGTTGGTCCGGTCGGTGCAGCCCGAGCCGACGAAGTCCTGCCGGTTGTAGGTGAGCATGACGGAGCGCGTGCCGAGCGCCTTGGCCCGGTCGAACTGCCCGAGATCCCGGGGCAAACCTTCGAGGCCCGGTTGGGCAAAACCGTAGGTAACGTAGTCGCCCGCCTCGTGCGCCGCGCGGAAGTCCGCCACCGTGCCGGCGAAGTCCATCCAAGGCACGGACTGGACCTGTTCGTTCAGCCGCTCGAGCGGTTCCAGCGAACGCTCGCTGACGCCGCCCATGGCGAAGCTCGCGGCGCTGTGGCCCTTGCAGAAGACCTGCAGCGCGTCGGACGCCCCCTCCGCGGTGAGCGCGTACGGCAACTCCATGCCCTCGAGGAAGCGCTGCCAGGGATTCATCGACGGCGGCAGGCGCTCCTCGACGACATCGCCGGGCAACCGATCGTAGAGCGCCGGTCCTCCCGGCCCCATGCTGCACATGTCGATGCTGATGCTGGTCCGGTGCAACTCGGCGGCGCGCTGCTCCTGCTCCGCACCCAAACCCAACTCGTAGTCTCCAGGCACGTCGGCTCTCCTCAGGCTGGAACTTTCGAATACGCCGGCCGAACGCCGACGGTTACAGACGCGCCTGGCGCAGTTCCGCCAGGACGCTCGATATGTACTTCTCCACCATGCTCACGGAGACGCCCATCCGGCCGGCGATGTCCGCGTAGGAGCACCCTTCGACCCGATGGCACAGGAACGCGCTCGCGGCCTTGTCGCTGACCTGCCCCAGGGCCCGGTCCAGTTCCTCGAGCTGCTCGATCTGTTCCGTCCAGAGCGACGGGTCGTGTTCTTCGGCGTCCTTGAGATCGCCGAACCCGTCGAGGGAATCCGTCTGGTCGAGCCGCCGCGCCGCACGGCGACGCCAGCGGTCACGGAGCAGGTTCGCCGCCGCGGAAAACAGGAAACCCTTGCAGTTCGTGGGCGGGGCCCGGTCCACCTGGCGAATCAGCCGAACGTACAGTTCCTGCAGCAGATCCTCCGCCTCCGACTCGCTGACGGTGCGCTGAAAGAAGGTGCGCAACTGGCGGCTGTAGGCGGCGTAGCTGTCGGACACGTAGTCGTTGCGTCGCGACGAGGGGTTTGCCCCTCGCAGAGAAACGGCGGTAGCAAGGCTGTGCACAATGCCCTCCCCCCAATGAGCTCTGTGACTCCCTAAACATACGGCAATGTATGGAAACAGTACAGTGCTGTATGGAAGGCACGAATCGCCCGTCCAAAAGCTGCGGAAGCGAAAGGGCGTTGCGTCTAGCAGGGAGTGCTGGACGGCTCTTGGCTGGGGCTGGAGGCAGCGCCGCCAGGGCGATGGCTTCGGTGGCGCTAAGCGGAGTGCCGCAAAGTCGGAGGGTGACGCATGGCAAAGGGCGACTTGAGCAGCCGCGACCGACGGCTGGGCATCGGCGAGCCCATCACGCGGCGGGACTTCATCGGTTCCACGCTGGTCGGCGCCGGCGCGACCCTGCTGTCGGGTTGCGCCCCGCTCGTTGCCACCCCGCAAGCCGTGCAGACCGCGCGATTCCACCCCTGGGACGGCTATGGCGGCGTCGGCGACTACGCCACCAGCAACGGCAACACCCAGGCGGTCATGGATGCCGCGCACGTGTTGCGCGACGGCGGCCAGGCCGGCGCGCTCGCCGCAGCTTCACCAACCGGCGAGACCTTCGACCTCGTCGTCGTGGGCGGCGGGTTCGCGGGCCTCGCCGCCGCCTTCCAGTTCCACGCCGGGATTGACGGCAGAACCTGCCTGGTTCTGGACAACCACCCGGTGTTCGGCGGCGAAGCGAAAGAGAACGAGTTCTCCGTCGGCGGCTACCGGCTGTTCGGACCCCAGGGTTCCAACGGTTTCATGCCGCCGGTCGGCCGGACCACCCTGTCGGACGACGTGTGGCGCGCCGTCGGCATGCCGATGGAGTACGAGTTCGCCGATGCCGACGAGACGTTCGGCCTGCGCCTCGCCCACGACAGCTACGATGCGATGTTCTGGGGCGAAGCGCACCTGGACGTCGGGCACTTCTTCCGAGACGGCAACGGCGGACGGTGGGTGAAGAACATCTGGGAAGACGGCCTCGCCCGCACGCCGTGGTCCGCCCCCTTCCGCCGCGACATGCTCCGCGCTTACACCGGCAAGGAGACGGCGCACGCCATGGAGGGCCTGGGTCGCTGGCTCGACGCCATGAGCTACCGCGACTACCTGGTGCGGGAACTCAAGCTGCATCCCGGCGTCGCCGACCACATCGACCCCGTGCTCGCCATCGCGAACTACGGCTTCGGATGCGACGTGATCTCGGCCTACGCGGCCTACCTGCTGCAGTTGCCCGGCATGAAGGGTTACTTCGCCGCCGACACTTACGACTTCTCCCAGATCAAGATCATGAGCTTCCCGGGGGGCAACACCACTTATGCCCGCTACATCGTCAAGTACCTGATCCCCGACTCCATCCCCGGGGACGGGCTTGTGAACATCGCCCATGGCAGGATCGACTTCGACGCCCTCGACAGGAGCGGCGCGCCGACCCGCCTGCGCCTCGGCGCCACGGCCATCGACGTGCGGCACGAGGGCGACGGCGTACGCGTGACCTACCTGCGCGACGGGCGCGCCGAACAGCTACGCGCGCGCACCGTGGCGATCGCCGCCAGCGGCCAGATGGCCCGCAGGATCGTCGCCGACATGCCTGAACCCCTACGCGCGAACTACGCGCAGTTCCATCATGGCGCCGTGCTGGTCGTCAACGTGGCGCTCAACAACTGGCGCTTCCTCCACCGGCTCGGCATCGGCGCGGGGCGCTGGTACGACGGCTTCGGTTTCGTCGGCAGCATCCGCGCGCCGATGAAGGTCGGCGGGCTGACCGCCCCCTACCACCCCGACCTGCCGATGGTGATGACGTTCTACGTGCCCTTCTACACGCCTGGCCTCGACATCGACGCCCAGGCCCGGATCGCCCGCGCCGAGTTGCTCGCCAAGCCCTACCTCGACTACGAGCGCGAGATCCGCACCCACATGAACGAACTGTTCGGGCCCGCCGGATTCGACGCCCGCCGCGACATCGCCGGCATCATCCTCAACCGCTGGGGGCACGCGTACATCGCGCCGCAACCGGGGTTCTACTTCGGCGGGGAGAACGGCGAGGGCCTCACCGCGCCCATGAAGAAGGGCCACGGCCGCATCTTCTACGGCCACTCCGAACTCGGCTGGCGCATGAACTACCGCAACGCCATCGCGGAGGGAGGCCGGGCCGGCGAGCAGGCGGCCGCGGCACTCGGTTGAGGAGGGCCAAACCCGGTCGCCGTCCCATCGTTGGCATCCGCCCGCAAAAGCCTTAACGTTGGCCGGTGAGCTACGAGTTCGAATGGGATGCGAACAAGGCAGATGCCAACTTGCGCAAACACGAGGTTTCCTTCCACGAGGCGTCCACGGTCTTTGCCGATCCCCTGGCCATGCTCATGACGCATCCGGACCACTCCCTCGGCGAGGAACGCGACCCCCCGCACTCGACTCATCAGCGCGCGCCCAGCGACGCGCAACGAAAGGCAGCAGTATGAGCAAGGCACCTGACGCACCCCCAGGGGACCGCGACACGATGCGTCCGGAGTACGACTTCTCCGGCGCCGTCCGAGGCGTCACCGCGCGACGGTACGCGCAAGGCGCCAACGTCGTCGTCGCGCCGGATCTCCTCGATGTCTTCCCCGACGCGAAGGCGGTCGACGAAACCCTGCGCGCGAATCGTCTCCCCAAAAGCGTGTCCGAAGCAAGACAAACCCCCGTCGTCTAAAGCCGCGCTCGGGGACACCCATCGCGCTGCAGGGGGCTGGTGCCGATCCCTCGGATGCTAGGACGAACGGCAAAAAAAGGGGCGGGTTGAGCCTACAGGTGCAGTCAGAGCTTGAGCCAACGGGAACTGCGATAAAATCGCGACGATGCCGACGGACGCCAAACCGACCCTCGACGCGGTAAGCCTCTTCTCGAATTGCGGAGCAGGCGACTTAGGTTTCGCGAGAGCGGGCTTCCGTTTCCGCGTGATGGCAGAACTCGTGCAGTCCCGGCTCGATGTCGCTCTTCGTAACCACCCTCATGCCGAGGGCGTTTGCGGAGATCTGACGGAAACGTGGCCGAAAGTGGTGGAGGAGTGGGAGGCCGTCGCCGGCCACCGTTCGCCGGCACTGCTCGCCGCCTGCCCGCCGTGCCAGGGCATGAGCACGGCACGCAACGACCGGGGCAATCAAGACGACGCGAAGGCCGGATCCCGAGAGCCCCGCAACCTCCTTGTGCTGCCAATCGCATCCGTTGCCAAAGCGCTCAATCCAACGGTCGTCGTGGTGGAGAACGTCACAGCGTTCCTCCGACGTTTGGTCGAACATCCGGATACCGGAACTGGCATCTCCGCAGCGCGCCTGCTCGTCGAACGTCTCTGCCACGACTACGAGGTCTACCCGTTCCTCAGCGACCTAGCCGACTACGGTGTGCCGCAGACTCGGAAGCGAGCGTTCCTCACATTCGTCCGACGCAACTCGGACGTTGTCAGCATCCTCGAAACTGCCGCCGACGCTCCGTATCCTAAACCCACACATGCAAGCGACCATGGCGGCGAACAGCGCACGTTGGCCGAGGCGCTCAAAGAGTTGGGCGCCACCAAGCTGGACGCCAAGAACGCGGCATCCGCGCGGGACGTGGAGAATCGCCTGCACTACGTGCCGACCTGGACGGACGAGCGCTATCGGATGGTCGCTTCAATGCCCACAGGGCGGGCCTCGAGCGCGTGGGACAACAACGCATGCCCGAACTGTGGGCCGGTAGCCGTGGCCGCCGAATCCGCAGAGTGCCCACAATGCTCACGACCCCTTCTTCGTCCGGTGGTGGTAGAGGATGGGAAGCCACGCCTGATACACGGCTTTCGACGCGCCGCCTATCGGCGAATGGATCCGGGGCGACCCGCCACTACTATCACGACAGCTTCCGGCCGTATAGGGGCGAGCAGCACAATTCATCCTTTCCAAAACCGCGTCCTGAGTCCCCTGGAATGCGCGCACCTGCAGACGATCCCCGAGAACTTCGATTGGGGAACTACGCTACGCTCTAGGGGGGTTTCAGAACTTCGAGCGATGATTGGCGAGGCCGTGCCGCCCCGGTTCACCGAGATGCATGGCGGCGTGATCGCGGACCTGCTTGGTTCTGGGATCGAAACAAGAAAACGTGTCCCGGCATCGGATCCTCGGTGTCAAGTCGCATCTCGCCGTCTTGAGCGCCAGCCGTAGCCTAGGTCGAGGGTGGCATGGCGACAATAAACGATCAGCTAGCTGGCTTGGGAGACATCGTCGGCGAAGTCGTCTTGCAGGTCGACTATCAGATCATCGAGCACTTCTCCGAGCACCTCTACGACTCGCCTAACAAAGCAGTCGAGGAACTCGTAGCCAACGGCTTCGATGCCTTCGCCACCGAGGTGGAAGTGTTCACGCCAGGGCCGCACACGAGCGATCGGGTGCTGGTTCTGGACAATGGCCATTCCATGGACATAGAGGGGCTAAAGAAGCTCTGGTGGATCGCGAAGAGTCCCAAGACCGACCAGCGAAACGCGACATACGAAGGCAAGGACCGAAAGCTGATTGGGAAGTTCGGGATCGGCAAGCTCGCCTCCTACTCGGTCGGCAACGTGATCAGCCATTTGTGCCGACACGGTTCACAGTTTTATCTCGTGTGCGTGGACTACCAGCAGATACACGTACCTCAAGACGACGATATCACGGCACCCGTCGTGCAATTGACAGCCGAAAGGGCACGAGACCTAGTGTCCTCGTTATTCACGACGCAGCCAGCATCCGCCGAACGAGTTTTCCGGAACGATTCTTGGACGCTTGCGATCATCGAAGATCTCAAAATCCAAGACCTTCGGCCTGGACGCTTGACTTGGGTTCTCGGCAATGGCATGCCACTTCGTCCCGACTTCTCGATCCGCGTGAATGGCCAGCTCGTGGAGTCGAAGCTCGCCAAGGAGGCTGCGGTCGAATGGGACTTCGGGGCCGAAAGGGTTGTGGAAGCCATCAGATCCCGCTGGGGTGATTTGTCTAGGGACGACGACGGCACCGCCCATGAGTCGGTGAGCCTTGCGTCTGATCCAGTCCAGTTCGGCACACAGGTGGGACTCGACCCCGGCCAACCTGAAGCGGAGACACCATACATACTGCTTCCGACCATCGGGAAGGTATGGGGTCACATTCGCCTCTTCGACGATACGCTCCTTAAGTACCGGGCTGCGGACAGCGGCCGTAGCCACGGCTTCTTCCTCATGGTATGCGGTCGTCTGACGAATCCTGAAGACGACAAGCTCTACATCCCTGATCCGTCATTTCAGAGCTTCTTCCGCTCGCAGTTCATCATCCACGCTGACGGCCTCGACGACGCGCTACTGGCCGACCGGCAGCACCTCAGGGTGAGTACCGGCGTCCGCGAACTCGAGATACTGCAACGTATACTAATGGGGGTAGCACGGAGCGCGATCGAGGCTAGAGACGAAGCGAGCGAAGAAGAGGAAAGCGCGAGATCTGCCCTCCCGGTGCGTTCCCGCATGTACTATCGGGGGCCACTGAACGCGCTTGCACTAAATGCGCCTACGGATGACGTGGCCGATTTCGACCCGCTGAACGTCACCGTGGAACGACAACCTTTGGGGGAAGAGAACGCGATCTCCGTGGTGAACTTTCCCGATAGTGCTTTGCAGGTGAACTCGTCTCATCCGTACTACGCGGTTTTGGAGCAACGGGCCGGACACTCGAGAGCAGGGCGGGAGTTCCTGAGAACAGTTGATCTCTTCGCCGTAGCCGAGCGCTTGCTTGAGGGCCACTTGCTGGAGGTCGGATTCCAAACCGACGAAGTGTCCGCAGTGATGGAATGGCGCGACGGCCTGTTTCGCGGGCTGGCTAAGTCCTACCAAGAGGCGCCAGAGGTCGTTCAAGAAATGCGGCGCCTCTCTTATTCGGGGGGCACGGCATTCGAGCTGGCTGTGGCCAAGGTGTTCGGGGACATGGGGTTCGTGCCTAAACACGCAGGGGGGAGCGGTCAGGAAGACGTTCTGGTGATCGCAACGGTTGGACCCGAGAGCTACAGTTTCGTTGTGGAAGCGAAGGGTTCCCAGGGCCCGATAAGCAACGATGCAGCCGAAGTGAGCGCAGCCGCCAGCCACAGGGACTTGGCAGGCGCTGAACATGCCGTCATAGTAGCGCGCGAGTTCGCCGGTTTGGAGAGCCGCAGCGATCAATCGGCAGTCTATCAGGAGTGTGCGTCCACCGGCGGCGTCGCGATCATGACCGTGGACTTCCTTGCGCGAATCCACAGCGCCGTAACCCGGTTCTCCTATCCCCTTGCTTCAATAAAGGATGTCGTCACAGCGTTAGAGGCTGTAGAACGGAAGCTCGCCAAGGTCCAGGCACTAGAGGAACCGGGGACCGGTTTTGACTTTGGGGCACTGCTCGACCAGATATGGGAGCGCCAACAGGACGAGGCCGCCGGGTCCGTTGTTCCGTATCGCGCGGTGTATCAGCAAGCAGGCTGGAGAGAGCAATTCGAGTTCGCGGATTTCCAGCGCCGGCTGATCGCGTTGGAGACATTTGCAGCGGGCCGAGTTCAAGTCAATCAACAAAGCGAAGTTGTCCATCTGCGCCAAGCTCCGGAGCTGATAAGAAACCAGATCGAAAGGGCGCTTCACGGATTGGGCACTGACGTGGCCAGGCTCGAGTGATCCACGAGACGCCGGACCCACGGACGGGAGCGGCAACCATCTAGTCCTCGCGCTTGCCAAGGACCGGAACGCCGCCCTACAGCGCAGAACGAAGACCCTGCCATCGGTGAAGTTCGGCCACATGCAACCGGCTCGCGCGACTCTCTCATTCGGCGCGTGGAGTCGCGTTGGTACGATTGCAGGATACCGTAGATTTCTTCAGCAGAGGACGCTAACTCCGAGAGCGCCGTGCTTGTCCCGAACGTGAGCGGTCACTGTCTTCCCGGGAGCACATCGTCGGCCCTGCCCGAGCGAGGGGTTCCCCCAGCGTCGTTTCATCCAAACTGGTTGTAGCCAAGCCCCCTGACATGAGGCTCCTGGTGAAGTAGATGCCGAAGACCGGCAAGCCAATCCTTGTCCCATCCCAGTGCATCGGCCACGGCATCGTCCCACATGCGCCGTACCTCGCACTCGCCGTCCCGGTACTGCGGTACCTCCGTCTCCGCCGTGGCCTCCCACCAGCGGGCCAGCACGTCGACGAGACCGCTGTCCGAGAGATCGGGCAAACGGACGGTCTTCAGGCCGGCAGGTCTGTATTGCGGAAACGCCAGCTTCCGTCCGGGATTGCGCAGCAGTTGCAGACGCCCTGCCGTCGAGTTGAGGAACACGGCCGCAGCCTTCGCCTTTTCCAAGGTGACGCCCGGCACTGGCAGCCAACCCACGCCGACATGCCGCTCCTCCTGCGCAACGGCCGTTAGACGGCCCGTACCGGTGTCCTGCCCGGCAGTCACCAGCAAGTGGGCCGCTCGGCTCGCGATTCGACGGGCGGTGTCGGGATGCTGGAGTCCATCCGCACCGGGCATGTCCACCCATTCACGGCGCGGAACCGACCTCTTTGGTGCCCTATATTGATCGGGCACGCCTCGGATGGTCCGCTGGGCCTCGGCACCCTTGGATGCCAAAACCGGGAAGGTGCCCGGCGCACTTGCATCGGCCGGTCGGAAGTCGCGTTCCGCCCCTCCCCCTCCCCCCAACACTGCGGACGGCACCATGCCCTGATCCTCCATCCGAGGGAGCGATTCGTCGGTGGCGATAGTGGACGCCGCGTTGGCCAGTTCGGGCGCTCGAAACACCCCCGCCGTCCAGTCGCCGGCCTCGATGCGCTCGGCTGGCCACTCGGACACCTCGCCCCAGCCGTCGGACAGCGGTCCCGCCTCGCATCGGAGGAGGCGGTCGTGCAGTTCGGCAGTCTCACGGTCGTCGCTCGGCATTCGGTCGAGGGCGACGATCCGCGTCGGCGGCTTGGCCTCCGACCCGTGACGTCGGGCAACGAGCAGGCTTTCGTTGATCGAGGTATTTTGACTCAAGTTGATCTCGCCCGGTTGATGGCAGGTCAGAAGCGTGTGGATGTGGAATCGCTTCGCGAAGATCTGACGCACGCGTAGCGCCGCAGGACCGGTGAATACGATGGTCGGCCAAACCATGGCCACAACGCTGTTGACGGCGTCGGCGCACTTGTCAGCTAGCGCTTCGAACAGCGGCCCGATGGACGTTTTGCTCACGAAGCCGTCCAGTTCCGGATCGTTTCGGACCAACGCCTTCTCCAGCCCGTCGACCCTCGCCCTCAAGCGCGTCCTAATCGCGTCAGAGAACTTCTCCCCCATCTTCTCTCTGCTCGTGAACGGCGGGTTCATGATCACCACCCGCGCATCAAGCACGGCGTCGACCGCGTCTTCGAGAGTCGGATCGTCCTCGGCCATCGGTAAGCGCTCCGAGCCGACATCCTGTTCACCCAAATCCAGCTCACCGCCGCTGCCGATAAGCCTGCTCTGGCCGAGCAACTCGAGGGACCCAGCCCCTACGCTACCCAGATGGTCGCCCTTCGACCCGTAGAGCATGCGGTGTAGGCCCATGTTCCGGTAAGCGACCTCGGCGTTGCCCGCGGTGAGTTGGGCAGCCGCCAGTTGCAGCGAGACCGGGTTGAAATCCAGCCCGACGATAGTCTTCTCCACCGCGAGCTTCTGCAGTTCCGCGAGTTCCCGTTCGCCCGCCCCCGTTTCCCGCGCCCGGCGCTTCATTTCGGTCAGCGACGCGGCAAGCAGCGTTCCCGACCCGCACGCCAAATCAACCACCCGGTTGCTCTCCCATGATCCGGGATCGGCCCAGTCCGCATCGGGAGCGGCGACATCCAGCGCAAGCCGGGCCAACAGCGAGGCCGCCACCGGCCGCGTGAAATACGCGCCATCGGACGCCTGGTTGCCCATGACCTTGTTGAACAATTCGCCCGCGTAGTCGGCGCCGAGGTCCGCATACCCCTCAGCAAGTCGTTCCGCTTCGGCGGCGATGTGCCGCATCGCCTTGTTCAAACCCGATTCCCGCCCCGTGTCCTGCACGCGCTCAATGACCTCAATGGCAGGCTCGAGTACCGGGCGAAAGTCGTGGCGGGTGATCGCGTTCCAATGGCGTAACGCGAGCTGGGCGGCGTTCGGCGCAACCTTGATCGCGTCCAGGCCAACGATCCCAGGCAGCCAGGTGCCCGCGGCGATCCGCTGGTGTAGCATGGCGGCGTTCATCAGCAGCAGCGACGCGATGGTGCAGCCATCGGCGGAGCCCTTGCCCGCCGCGCCGGATTGTTGGTCCAGGCCGAAGTGCGCGTCGAGCGGGGCGGTGAGCTCATCCTCATCTAGCCGCAGCCTCGCTTCCGCAATGGCTTCCTCAAGCGTGTTGACGCTACGCTGCGCCTTGTTACGGCAAAGCCCGGACTTCTCGAGCAGGTTGACGTAAATCCCCATGTCGTCGGCCTTGGACGCCGTGAGCAGATTCAGCGTCCGTTGTTCCCGGAGTTCCGCCAATTCCTCTGATGTTCTTCGCTTTCGCGGGAGGATTTTGCGTCCCGCTTCGCCGTTGAGCATCTTCCGGCCCGTCGCTTTGGTCTTTTTCACGTTGATGGGGCTTGGCGTACCGTCTGCTTTGGGCTTGTCCCTCTCGACCCCTTGCTCGCGGATGTCAACGCTGCCGTCCCGGTTAAGTTTGCCGGTTACGATCCGGTGGGGTTCATTTCTTGGCGGTTGTTCAGGAGCATCCGCCCCAGACTTGGGCATCGCTTCTCCGAGAGGGCGGAACTCCTCCGCGCCCCGCGCCTTCCCTGTAACGACGCGCTCGACGGCACGCTCAACGCCGCCCTGCTTGCCTTCGTGCAGCCACCACTCGGCGCGCCCCGTTTCGGAACCCACGCCCACCAGGGTGGCCTCTACCTCCTCCTCTGGGGGAGCGGGAGGCAGGTAGACGCTCATCAGATCCTCGAGCCGTTCCCTTTTCGTCGTCCATGCTGCGAACGATCCAGTCCGGTTTTGTCCGCCGCTCGGCGTTGCGCTCCCTCGGAGTCTTGTAGATCTTCGGTGTGGCCGTCTGGTAGACACGGTAGGTCGCCGGGAAGCGACTCGCGTGATGGCAGACGGTGAAGTCGCGCAACCGTTCGTTATCCCCCTTGATCCGCCGGATACCTGCCGTCCGATGCGCTTCATCGGCAACCAGCACCGCAAGTGTCGTGTGACTTGAAGTCAAAGCCTCGGCGATCTTGTGGCTCGACTGGTACGTGCCGAAGATCACGCCGATGCGTCCTTCGGGCAACGTCCCCATCCAATCGGAAATCTCGTCGGCTTCCGTGGTCACGCGCCCCTTCACGTCGCGAGCGCTGGTCCAGCTCAAGTCCGCCGTCTGGTCCTTCGACAGGTCGTCTCCGCGCGCGGCGGTTTGGTCGGAGCAGACAGCAAGTGCGACAAGCGGTTTGCTGCCGTGAATGAGGAACTCACGACGCAGCTGCGCAACCAGCGCGATGGAAGGGCAGAGGATAGCGGAGACCTGTCCCGGCTCGGTCAACTGCTCTATCACCCGGAGCGCAATGCGCGACTTGCCGGTGCCGCACGGCAGGATGATGCGCCCTCTGGCCGATCCCGTGCCGCTTTGCGCAAGGGCTTTCAGGGCATCCACGGAGACCCGCACGGCTTCCCGTTGCATGCAATCCCGCGTCTGCTTGGCCTCTATATCGGCGTTTGGGTCGCAGTGAGGGCAACCCTCCAAACGGACGCTAAGCGCATCATCGTATTGCTTCTTGATGTCCGCATAGATATTGATATGCGCAACGTCATGCCCTTCCATGACCCGATCGGCGTTGGGGTTGACATTTACCCCGCCGTTGACAACTAGCCAACGCTCGGCAAAGGAGACTCCGACGGCCGATGACTCGGCGATGAAGCTGTTGATCTCTTCCTTGTTGATGGGTAGCCCCGAACCTTGCTCATCGAGTTGCCTTGACTTGCACTGAATAGCTATGAGCTCGCCGTCGGTCCGCTCGGCGACCACATCAATGCCGCTGTCGGGGTGGTCTTTCCCAGGCCACTTCTCCCAGGTCCACGCCTCATGAACATCCCATTCGGCAATGAAGGGAGCGCAGTCGGCGGTGAGCCGTTCAAGCCATTTGCCGTCGGTAGCGTGCGGAGACGTTTCCTCGATCTCGGCCAACGCGTCGCCGAGTTCCTTCAGGGCTGCGGTCTCGTTCATTTCAGTCATGCGTTGGTGCCTACTTGGTTTAATGTGCCCTTCCAGACCCAGCCGAAACCGCTTCCCGTGCTGCATCGCCAATCGCCAAGAGACATAGCCGATCACCCGAACGCATACGAACCACGCATACACTGCGAGCGCATCCGCCAATGACGGTGAGCACAATCAAAAACGCCGGCGAGGCAAGTGCCACGCAAGCGCGACATGGCGGCGCATCATGCTCCTGCACCCGGGCGTAGTCAAAAGCCACATTCGCCGACGATCAGACATGACTCGGCTCCGCGCAGGACAGTCTGTGTTCACTGCCGCAAGCACGATGGCGTGCTGCCAGCAGGGATGTAGCTGCCTGTCCACTTCATCGAACAGCAAAACGACGCCTCCAGCGCCATCCAGTGTGCTTCTTCCCCTACTCGCGGTCGCATTGCCTTCGATCCAGACGACCAAACTCGGTTTCGAGAGCCACCCCGGCGAACGGACGTGTCGGGCACCCGGCAACGACAGTCAAACTCTGCGCGTGATCGCCCCGATCCTGTGAGGCGCAAACTCCTCCGGGCCGTTACGGGCCGTTACGGGCCGATGCGGCTCGAGGCTAACTCCCTTCGGCTAGCCCATCCGGCCCACGATCGACCGTCAAGAGCGCACTGAAGAACGTGCTCATCTCCGGGTTGCCGCCGATCTCCAGGTAGGCCTGGCGGAACTCGTCCCCGGAGACCACCGCGTTGTCCGTGAGGAAGGTCGAGACCGCCGCCGTGTCAGTACCATGCTCGCGGAGGTCGCGGGCACCCTGAACGAACGCTTCGCGGTCCCAGTTGTCCTGGGTGGCGGCCCGGTCCGGGTTGAGTATCGCGGCGTCCGCCGCGCGCTGGATCTGTTCGTCGGAGACGGGCGTGGGAATGGCGATGGCGTAGTTGAAGGCGGCGGTGAACAGCACACCGCGGACGTACGAGACTTTCCTGGCCCAGTCCGCGCCGGTACGGCGCTCGGCCACGTCCGGCACGGCGGCGTCGACGAGCAGCCAGTGCTCGATGAAGCTGCGCAGCATGGCGACGTCCGGAGCGATCTCCGGGACCGCCCAGTTGTTGGTCGCGTAGACCACCGCCGTGTCAAAGTTGGGCCATGCGATCCCCGAGTTCTGCCAGCCGTACATGTGGGCGCCGCCATGCTGGATGTTGTAGACCGGCTCGCCGACGTTACCGAGCATCCATGCCAGGCCCATCTGCATGCCGCCCATGGATTCCGACTGCGGCGTCAACGCCAGTTCGACCGTCTCCGCCGCGAGGATCCGCGCGCCCCCGTACTCGCCCCCGTTCAGGAACGCCAGGAAGAAGCGCACGAAGTCCCCCGGCGTCGCGACGAAGCCGCCCGCCGGGAACTCGCCGAAGTAGACCGCGGGCGTGGGTATCCAGACCGATCCCATGGGCATGTAGCCGGTGGACCTGCGTTCGAAGATGTCCGGGCGGATGTGCTCGCGGTCCTGTACCGGCGGGTACTGGGAGTAGCGCATGCCGAGCGGCTCCATGAAGTGCTTCTCGACGAACTCCGAGTAGGACAGCCCCTCCGGGTTGTTCTCCTCGACGATCAGGCCGAGCGTGCCCATGCCGAGATTGGAATACATGAACGTCTCCCCCGCCTTGGCATGCCAGCGGGGCATGCTGTCGCCGCCCATCATGGGCACCATCGGGCGGCCGTACTCCGCCTCGATTTCCTCACGCAGCGATCTCGGCCGCTCGAACAGGCTCAGGGCGGCGTCCTGCGTGAGCCCGGGCCTGTGCGTCAGCAGGTCGCGCACGGTGATGTCCCGGCCGCCGAGGGGATTGCGCACCTCGAAGGGGAGGTAGTCGTTGATCGACCCGTCGAGCTCGAGGACGCCCTCCTCGACGAGCTTCATGATCGCCATGCCCGTGTAGAGCTTGCCCATGGAACCGGACTGGAACACCGTCTCAGGCGTCATGGGTTTCCCTTCGGCCAGGTCCGCGTAGCCGAACCCCGCCTCCCAGACCACGTCTCCCCGGCGCGCGAGCGCGATGTTCAACCCCGGCGAGCCGTAGTTGCGCATCAGCGCGGGGATGAACGCGCGCAGGGCGTGGATGAGCCGCAGGTCCTTCTCGTCCTCCGTGTGGACGACTTCGGTCAACGGGATGTCCCGGCCCGCGGGCGCCGGTTCGGCATCCATTGCCGGGGTGGAAGGCGGCGCGCAGGCGCCGAGCGCCAGTGTCAGCGACAAACCCAGGCACAGTGTGCACGGGCCCATCGTCGAGTCGATGCGGTGTCGCAAGGAAGTTCTCCGGTGCATTGCGCTAGCCTTCCTGGTCAGCCTCGCGGAAACCGCAGTCGCTCAGTCGTCCTGCCCAAGCGCCCAACCATCGAAGTACGGCGATACCGCGCCGCGGCGGATGCCCGTTTCGGGGTCGATGTGGATGCCGACCCAGTATCCCCGCCAGCCGCCGGCGGACTCGCCGGGTATCTCCTGCATCGGCTGTCCCATGGCCCGCGCCTGCTCGAGCAGCCCGGCATCGAAGGCGCCCGCTTCCACGGTCTGGGCGGCCGCGTTCTCGATCTCGGCGCCCAGCGCCCGGTCGAGACCGCCGCTCATCGGCCGCAGCACCTGGGGGCTCTCCGCCGCGGCCCTGGGATCGAGCCCGTACTCCAGGATGTTGACGATGGCCTGGTAGGTCTGTTCGTGCACGCCCATGCCGATGCTCGACGAGACGAGCACGGGCTTGCCGTCTCGGGAGATCAGCACCGGGTTGGTCTCGATGGGCAGCCGCTTGCCCGGGCCTGCCCGGGCGATCTTGGTCTGCTGGTACTTGGCCGAGTCGGCGATCGCGACACCGTCCACGAAGATCCCCGTCGTGCCCCAGAGCGCCGTGTTGATCGTGTGCAGCAGCGCGGCGGCATTCCCCTCGGCATCCACGGCCACGACCGCGTCGGAGTGATTGCCGGACGACGGATCGGGCCGCCATTCGTAGGCCGCGACATTGAGATCGTCCCAGCCGTCGGTCTGCATGGCCTGCCAGAGCCGCTTCGCCGCCGCCTTGGAGGTGCGTTCCTCCGGCGCCGTGGCGACCCCCGGGGCATGACGCTCGAACAGCTCGGCCGGCGTCACGTGATGCGTAAGCGACGTGCCCATGATGTCCATCACGCGGGCGATCCGGGTGAGGCGGAACAGCGCCTCGGGCGACTCCGTGTAATGGCCGAGCCGCCCGAGGTCGGCCTGTTCGACGAGGTTCAGCGCCTCGATCATGTTCACCCCGCCCAGGTTGGGCTGGGCGGTGGCATGCACGTCGTAGCCACGGAAGGTCGATGCGAGCGCCGCGTGCCAGGTCGGCTCGTAGCGTTCGAGATCCTCCAGGGTCATCTTGCCGCCCTCGGACCGCACCGCCTCGACGAGCTTGCGGCCCCAGGGGCCGGTGTACATGTATCGCGCCCCTTGGTCCGCCACCTGCCGCAGGGTGTGGGCCAGCTCCGGCTGGGCGAAATGATCCCCGGCGGCATACCAGCTTCCGTCGTCCTTCGTGAAGACGGCTTGCGTGTCCGGTCGGCGGGAGAGCACGTCCTTGCGCATTCCGATCATGCCCCCGAGCATCGGCAGCACTTCGAATCCTTCCTCGGCGAACCAGATCGCCGGGCCGAACATCGCGGCGAAGGGCAGCCTGCCGAAGCGCTCGTGCGCCGCCTCCACCCCCGCCATGAATCCCGGCACCAGCGAGCCCCGGCCGCTCGGCACGCCGTCCACGGGGATGGAGAGCGGATCGTCCTCGCCGAGCACCGTGTTCCAGCCGCCGTTGAGGTGATGCACTTCTCCGGTGGCCGCCTCGAACACCATGAGGTCCATGAACCCCGCGTGGCTGACGCAGCAACTCGCCACCAGGGTGATCTCCGCCAGGGCATGGGTGAGCACCGCATCGACGGCGCTTCCACCTTGGTTGAGCGCCTCGAGGCCCGCCCGGGCCGCCGCGGCGGCGGTGGTGCTGACGACGATGCCTGTCCTGGATTCCGCCAGGGGCTTCTCGGCGCCGAACAGGTTTTCGTAGCGTTCCAGTTCCCCCGCGGGCCAGCCTCGTGGCGACAGGTCGATGTCGCCGGCTGACGCGACGTTCGCGAGGAGACCCAGAAGCAGGGACGTCAGGCGTGTCATGCGGAACTCCGCGACCGGCAATGCCACGCAAGACGCATCCGGCCGGGACGACCCTCAGAGCGGGGCCGCCGCGCCGCCATGCACGTCCTTCAACTCCGCCTTCGCCACCTTCCCGGTCGCCGTCCTGGGAAGGCTCGGAAGGAAGCGGACATGCTCCGGGACCATGTAGACGTTCATCGACGTCCAGACCGCCCCCAGGTGCGTCAGGGCGAACCAGGTCGCGACCGCCGCCTCGGAGTTGGGGAAGCAGGCGGGGACGATATCGCCCGCAGCGATGCCGGCGCCGGCGAGCCGCGCCGCCAGGCGACGGTAGGTGGCGTCGAACTCGCGATAGGTCGCCCCGCCCTCCCGGAACCGCAGGAAATCCTTGTCGGGCACGGTGGCGAGCGCCACGTCGAAGCAATCGAGGATCGACATCGCGCCGGAGTGGTCGGTCGCTCCAACGGTCATGGCCGGCCTCTCAGCGGGCGCCGTACAGCCGCCAGGCGCCGATCGTCATCACCGGCCCCACGAACAGGAAGATCCCGAACCAGGCGAGGGTGCCGTACCCCTGCGCGACCAGGGCGACGATGCCGAAGTTGGAGAGCAGCAGGCTGAGCACCACGGCGGACCCGGCGATGGTGGCGTGCAGCCGCGGACTCAGCGTGCCCCCGCTCCGTTCCCGCCACCACGCGTCGAGCCGCTCGTTGATGCCCTGCAGAATGCCCACCCCCGTCTGGGCGATGGTGACGAACAGCACGATCACGTAGACCGCGACCGCCGCGGGCAGCGCCAGCCGCAGGAGCGTCCAGTAGGTGGGCAGCGGCTCCCGGAGGATGTCCGGGTAACCCGCCATGAAGGTGAGGTGATACAGCACCGCCGGCAGCGTGCCGAGCACCCCGCCGACGAGCCCGGCGCCCCACGCCTGGATGCGGGTCTCCAAGTGGTCGGTGGCATAGAGCAGCACGGGAACGATCATCGCCGTGTAGAGAAAGAAGCGCACGCCGCTCCGCCACCAGCCCGTTTCCAGTTCGGCGCCGACGAACGCGGCCGAGATCGACGCACCCTGCACGAGGAACACGAGCACGGTGTACACGACCAGGAGCACGCTCATCAGCAGGCCCCAGGCGGTGAGAGTGCGCTCGATCCATTCCCGCCCGACGTAGTTGAACGTGACGACGATCGCGAGCATCAGGCCCACCCCCGCCGCGAACGGTACGCCGAAGCTGTCCTGCAGCACCTGCCCCGCTGCGGACCCCGCCACGGCGAGGACCAGCACGAGGGCGACGATCATGACGGCCTCGTAGAGCATCCATCCGGGGCCGAGTAGGGACTTGATGAACAGGCGGTAGTCGCGGACCTCGAACCGGCGCGCGTAGTCGAAGGTCACGGCCAGCAACACCCCGAACAGCACGCCGATCAACGCCGTGTTGGCCAGCCCGCCCCAGGGCCCGGCGCTCGAGACGTACTGACGACCTCGCGGCCCGTGCCGTACCCCCCGCCGACGATGACCGACTGGAACACAGCGCCCGGGATGATCCAGGCCTTGAACCACCTGATCACCGGCGGAGGGCGGCCCGCTTGACGTTCATGTCCGCACCGAAACTCATGTCGGGCCACGATCCATGTCTTCGGGCATCGTCATCAGTTCTCTTCGCCCAGAGGAATCGCATTGTCCGCCCCGGATTTCACCATGCAAACGCGAGCGGCCAGCCACCGAGAGGCGGCGTCGTCTGCCTACCGCCTTCCTGGCAGGGGGGCTCCTCGCCGTTGCCCTGCCCTTTTTCGCCACTCCGCTCCCCGACCCCGAGCCGCGCTACGACGTCGAGGTCGGCCGCAGCGTCATGGTGCCCATGCGAGACGGCACCCGCCTGTCCACGGACGTCTACCTGCCCGTCGGGGCCGACCGCAAGCTCGGCGCCATCCTCATCCGCCTGCCGTACGGAAAGCACCGCTGGTACCGCCCCGACCGCTACAAGGGCGCCTGGATCTTCGCCGGGCAGGGCTTCGCCGTCTTGGTCCAGGAGATGCGCGGCACCTACCAGTCCGAGGGCCGCTTTCGGCTCAACCAGGACGAGAGACCGGACCCGCCCAGGCCATCAATACGCCCCAGTTCTGGCGGCCGGAACTCGTCGACGACCGGGTGGTTCAGCAGGTGGGACGCGGCGACTTCGACCCGGCGCTGATCGAGGCGGTACGCGACCTGGGCGTGGCTGTCGAAGTGCTGGACGAGGCCGAGCATTACGGCCAGTCGAGCTACCTGATCGGAGTCGCGATCGACCGCGAGTCCGGCACGTTGAGTGGCGGCATCGCGAAGCCGTTCAACGGGGTCGCGGCGGCGGAATAGGCCCATCGACCGCAGGAGTCAGGAAATCCGGGCGGACTGCCTCCCCTTCAGCGCCGTATGCCGCAGCGGCGGCGGGCGCTACTCCGCTATCTGCGCTGTCGTCAATGCGCAGCCCGGCCTTGATCGTCGCCATCATGGCTCCCGCAAGGGTCGGTGCCCGGGAACTTCCCTCTGCGTCGGGCAGAAAGGCGTCTCCGACCGCGCGGCCAAGGTGGCGGCTGGAAGCTACGCTCGCGGCCCATTCCCCATCGGCTACAAGCCCGCGCCGTCCTACGGCGCGGGCTCCCCGGCGTCCCGATCAAACACGTCGTCCACCGCGCGCGCATCCAGCACCTTCTCGGCCCACGCCTCCAAATCGGACGCCGACGCCTCTTGCAACCGCTCCGAGACGGACGGCGTAAGCGGACCGAAGCGCCGCGTCAACAGCCGCTCCAGGACCGTCCGTTCTCCGTCCAAGCGGCCCTCGTCGTGTGCCCTCTGGATCATTCCCGCCATGGTCTTGCTCTCCTCCGGATAACGCCGCCGGTAGGTTTCGTACTCATTCTCCGTGAGCGCGGCGTAGATGTCGATGAACTGGACGTACTTCGCGAGCTTGGCGCGGTCCGGCTCCACGGCCCGCAGGCCGTGTACCGCGTGCGCGAACACATCCACCCGGTCCATGTCCGGCGGCCGAAGCATGTTTGGCAGATTCACCAGGGCGACCGGGTTGTCGCTATGCCGCCACGCCCCGGCGTCCACAGCGTCGAGCCGGCAAGAGAGGTGGTCGAACGTCAGGTAGTCGCCGCGCTCGGGGGCGAGCGCCAGCGTCTTCGGGTCCGGACTGTCCCTCAGGAAGATCGCCACCGGCACGACACGATTCGTATCGAACAACTCCGCGACTTCCAGGCAGTAACGCGCCAGCCGGTGGAGCGAGAAGCGACCGCCGTGGGGCTCCTCCTCGAGGGCGAACACCACCGCGTCGCGGCGGCCGTCGCGCCACTCGACCCTGAGCGGCGTGTCGAGCTCGTGGTAGCGTTGTCCGAGCCGCTCCTGCAATTGCTCCTGCCGCAGGGGCACGATCTCCACCTCGTCCTCGGGCGCGGGCGCCTCCTCCGGAGCGAAGAACGCGAGCGCGTGGCGCGGATAGTCGAGGATGAGGTTCTTGAAGTTCTGGTCGTGGCTGACCGCTCTCGCCATGTGCCGAGTCCGGTGGTGCGTTCCGGGGTAGTTTCAGGCGCCTGCGGCGAATATCGAATCAGCCATCGCCGCCACTTCCCGTGAGAGATCCGCCCGCGATCAATGCGGCGACGGCGCACACGGCTCCCGGAGGACGGGCAGGAGCCGCCGCCTGGAGGCTTCGAGTCGTCTACCACGCCGCCGGCGAGCAGTCTGACCTTGATCGCTGCTGTGCCCGGCCATCCGCGGGCGGCATCGTCTCAGGAGAGTGTGCGACACGCCGCCTCCTGGCTGTGTGTGACCCTCAGCCGCGTGTGCCGCATCGCAAACGCCAGGTACTCCGCGATCTGGGCCTTTGCCAACGCCTCGTCCGCGGCGAAGTCGTGCCCCGTATCGTCGTAGAAACGCGCGATGACGGGCTTGTCGGAGGCGTTGGCGGCCTGTAACCGGGCGATCATGCGGCGGTCGTTGGCGGGCAGGCAGAGCGGGTCCATGAGGCCCAGCATCAGCAGCACGGCCGGGTAGCGCTCGCCATCCCGGATGTTCTGGTAGGGGGAGTACGCGGCGATGATCTTCGCGAATTCCGGGTCGTTCGCATCCCCGTAGAGCACCGGCACGTACGCCGCGTTGAGGCCCGGATCGTGCGTGAACGGGAAGGGCTCGAGCCCGTCGAGCACGGGGAAGCGCGGGATCACCGCCGCCCAGAGTTCGGGCCGCTGGGTCAGGGCCGCGCCGGCGGTCGTCCCGCCGTTGCTCTCCCCGGACAACGCCAACTGGCCCGCCGTGGTGATGCCCGACTCGATCGCGTGTTCGGCAACCGCGTAGAGATCGTCGAAGCAGCGCTGCTTGTGCCCCCGGTTGCCCTGGGCCGCCCACGCGTCCCCGTACTCGCCGCCGCCCCGGAGGATCGGGTGCACGTAGACGCCGCCCGCCTCGATGAGCGGCTGGTACTGCCACACGAATGTCGGCAGCCAGGCGATGTTGCCGCCGCCATAGGCGTACACCAGCGCCGGCGCCAGGCCGGTCGCATCGGCAGATATGCTCCGGGCGACGAAGTACGGAATGCGCACCCATCAGCCGCTTCGGCGCAGTGCCGCTCCACGGCGATACCGGGGCCAGTAAGGCTTGCGCGGCGTGGGCGTGAAGCTCGAGACGAGCAGACGCCGCCCGTCCGGGGAGAGCTGGCCGAGCTTGTTGAAGCCGATGTCCAGGTCCGCCGCGGCCAGCGTTACCGGTTTCGCCTGGCCGGCCAGTCCCGCACGCGCTGGATCGACGATCCGCGACCGGAAGGCATGCAGGCCATCGGAAGTGCGCGTCGGCTGGTAGAAGCCGCTGGAGTCCGCGAACCACTCCGGTCGCTCGAACATGAAGTCCCCCGAGTAGCCGATTTCGAGCAATCGTCCGGAGTCGACTTCGAGGAAGCGCCAGTCTCCGTGGCGAACGGTACCGCCATCGATGGCAAACCCCAGGACCGTCCCGTCCGGCGACGGTTCAAGCCCCGCGATGCGGGGCGCATCGTCGACGACGAGCAACTCGCGCAGCCGCTCCGGACCGAGTAGCGCCCGGTCCTGTCCATTCATGGTGTCCGACACGAGGAGCCGGTCGGCGTCGCTGTCCCGGCGATGCACGAACCACCGGCCCGCGCGATTGCGCACGGGCGCAATCATGCGGCTCGACCGCCCGCCCGTGCTGTCCAGTCGGCGAAGCACATGGTCGAACTCCGGGCCGTCGCGCAGCAACGACCCGGCGAACTCGTGCTGTGCGCCTTGCCAGGCGAGCACCTCCGGGGTCTCTTCCTGCAGCCAGGCGTAGTCGTCGATCCACTCGATGCCGCCGATCGACTTCCTGACCGGTTCCTTTCGGGCGGGCGGGTATCGAAATCCGGTTCGGCCCGCCTGCTTGGAAGCCGACTCGGAACCCAGGGACCAGGTCGAGGCGGCAACGCCGGCTCCGCCCAGGAAGAGGCTACCGTTCCGCAGGAACCCCCGCCTGTTCATCGCTTCCAGCGGAACTCATGGATTCACAGGTCGATCGAAACCCCGCGCATCGCCTCGACGAAGCTGATGCCCGTCCCCCAAATCTCCCGGTAGCCGGATGAGAATATGTGCGCGAATACCGAGCCATGGGTCTCTCGGTCGAAGCGTCGAATGGTGACGTCCATGGCGGGATCGGCGGCCTGCAGGCGTTGCAGGAGCGCGACGCCACGCTCGATGTACTGCGTGAGATAGGGGTCGTCCTCTTCCGCTCCGCCGTATCCGCAGAACACGCGAAGCGGTCGGTTGGCCGCCACGGCGGCGAACCGCTTCTCCCGTTCGGGCAGATTGGCCTCCAGCACGTCCGTGCCGTAGGACCCGACGATGAACCGGCTGATCGGGCTCTGCTTCCGCAGCAGCGTGTCCACCGCGAAGTCTCCACCCGAAGAGTGTCCCGCCACGCCGACCTCGTCGAGGTCGACGCGATACCGGGACGTCACGTCCGGCAGGACTTGCTCCGTCAGGAAGGCGTGGAACGCGTCCGTTCCGCCAAAGCCGTCCTCGAACCGCATCCCGGCCGCCTCGAACAGCTTCTCGTACATCTTCCAGAAGGAAAACTCGGTGCCGGGCGCCGCTGCGCGGACCTCGTCGGTGGGTACCTCGGCGGAGTAGTCGATGGTCCGCTGAATCCCGTGTGCGCCCGGCGGTGCGGTCGATACACCTACCAGGATGGCCGGCCTGGCTTCCCCGATGGTCGACATCACCGACACCGTTTCGATGGCCGTTCCCATGAACATGGCGCCGTCGAGCACGAACAGCACCGGATACGTCTGATCGCTCTGCTCGCACCCCGGGGGGCGCCAGGTCCACACGTCGTAGTCGATCCCGTTGCTGTCCGCGGTCACGACCTCGTGGGTGAGGTCCTGCATGGCCTGTGGCAGCCGCGCTTCGGTGCTCATGATGTTGTCTCCCAAACCTGTTTCGCCATTGGAATCACTCGATCGCCCGACTACTCCGCGCCGACCCGGTACCCCTCGGGCGGCCGCATCCCCAGCAGGTGGGTGACGAAGTAGTCCCACTGCCGGCGCGAGAAGTACCCCGTCGACTCTCCGGGAGCGTGTGCCGCGTTCGGCAGGATGAGGAGGTCGAAGTCCTTGTTGGCAGCGATGAGTGCTTCGACCACCGCGTACGTGTTGGCCGGATGCACGTTGTCGTCGAGCGCGCCGTGGATCAGGAACAGCTTGCCTTTCAGGTTGCCGGCGAGGTGCGCGTTGGAGCCGGCCTCGTAGTAGGCATCGTCGGTGTCCCCCTGGTAGCTCTCACCCCAGATGGGCAGGTACGTCCGCGGGTCGTGGTTGCCGGCGCCGGACACCGCCACCTTGTAGAAATCCGGGTAGCGGAGGATGGCGTGGGTCGAGGCGTAGCCGCCGCCGGACCAGCCGTAGATCCCCACGCGTTCCGCGTCGATGTACGGCCGCTCGGCCGCGAGTTGTTCGATGGCGGCGATGTGGTCGTCCAGGCTGCCGGCGGAATCGAGCAGGTTCACCCCGGGTGGGAAGTGGAAGTCGCGGCTGCGCCCCGGCGTGCCGCGTCCATCGACGGTCATCACCACGAAACCGATTTCCGCCATCGCCTGGGCGCCGAACAGGCCGTACAGCGAACCGGCGAACTGATGCGGCTCGCGCCAGATCTGGGGGCCCGGGTAGATGGAGTCGATGATGGGATAGGACCGCCCGGGGTCGAAATCGGCGGGGAAGAACAGCGTGCCGTAGAGCGTGGTCTCGCCGTCGGCGGCGGTCACGGTGAACGGTTCCGGGGGGACGAAGCCGTCCGCTTCCAGGGGCGAGGCGTCGGCGGTTTCGAGCACCGCGACCAGTTCGCCCTCTCTGGTCAGCAACTCCGTGCGGCCCGGGTCCGTGGTCGTGCTCCAGGTCACGACGAGGTGATCGCCGGTGGGGGAGAAGGGAGAAGCGCCCGTAACCAGTGAAATCATCGAGCCGTGGTTGCCGCGGCTCGGCGTGATCTTCGCGAAGTTCGACCCGTCGAGATCGACGCCGTAGACGAAGTGATGGTACGGATTCCCGTCCGCCTCGGACTGCGAACCGAGGAGGTACAGCCGTCCCGCCTCGCGATCGACGTGCGCGATCGCTCCCACGTTCCAGTCGCCCGACGTGATCTGGGCGACCTGCCCATCGGCGTCCTTGCGGTACAGGTGCCCGTAACCGCTCTCGTCGGAGAACCAGACCAGGGTGCCATCCGCGAAGTCGACCACCTGGGGCGGCAGCGGCGTCGCGAGCCCCGGCGAAGAGGTGCGTTCGCTCACGCGGTTCACTTCCATGCGGACCTCGCCCGTGTCCAGGTCGACACGATGGATCGAATAGCCGCGGGCAAACGGCTTGCGGTGCGCGAATGCGAAACCGCCGGAATCCTCCCGCCACCAGACTTCCCCGGAGTCGGGGCCTGTGATCGCGGCGTAGGTGAGTTCGATGTCCGGATAGTCGATGTCCGTGCGCGCGCTACTCGGGATGTCGAACACCACGAAGCGGCCCCGGGGTTTGACCTCGTCGCGCGCGAAGGCGTAACGCATCGTGTGCGTGCGCGGCCGCCGGCTGCCGTCGGCCGGGACGTGTTCGATGATCGAAAGTTCCCCGACGCCGCGCTCATCGACGCGCTGGGTGAGCAGCTTCGCGGAATCCGGCGACCACTTCACCTGGGGGGCGTGCCCGCCCAGCAGCCGCTGCATCGAGATGTAGGAGACGCTGGTGCCGACCTGGCCGCCGTAGTGCCACGCTTCCTCGCCGTCCGTGGTCAGCCGGATGCGGGTTTCCCCGTCCGCCGAACGGACCCAGAGGTCATCGTCGTCGTGATAGGCGGCCCACTTGCCGTCCGGGGAAGGGGTCTCCAGCGGCGTGAACGGTGCGGGCGGCTCCGACGCCGCGCAGCCTGCCGCCGTGCATCGGTAGAACGCCTCTCCAGCAGAGAAGTCGATGCCGCCGTCCTCGTTGAAGGTGAACGTCTCGAACGGGAGCGTCGTTGCCGTGTACTCCCCCTCCTCGTCCAGCCGGGACAGTTCACCGGCGATGAACGCGTGGTCGAACGACGGTTCCCGTGCGCCGGTCGCGGCCGTGACGGTCACGAACTCCGTACCGCCTTCGGCGCGTGCGCGCCGGTACCAGAAGCGGTCACCCTCGCCGATCCAGTTCGGGGTGACCGAGGCGTTGAGCACATACCGGTCCTGCTTGCCCAGCAGGAAGCGCTCGGCGCGCCGGTAGGCCTCCGCCGGCACCATCGCCGCCTCCCCGGCACGATCCGATGCCCCGGCAGCGTCGTCCACGCCAGCGGGCTCGCAACCCCATACCACCGCGAGCGGGGTGGACCAGAAGAGGAACCGCGTCCATCCGTTCATTCGAACGGCCTCAGCATCTCGACCAGATACCGCCTCTTCAGTTCCATGTTGAACTCGCCTGTCTTGCCCATCGCGCCGTGCCCCGTGTCGGGATAGATCATCATGCGGTGCTGCTTGCCCAGGCGGACCAGGTGCTCGGTCATCTGGAACATGTCCGCCTGGGTGCCGGTGTCGTTGATGCCGCCGACCTGCAGCAGCTCGCCCTCGAGTCGCGGCGCGAGCGCAAAGGCATCCGCCGCATCGTAGGCGGCCTTGTTCTCCTGCGGCATCCCGAGATAGACCTCGTAGAGGGTGAAACGGCGCGAGCCGTAGCCGGGCACCTCGCTGATCCCCACCTTGTAGAGGTCCGGCGCCTGGGTCATGGCGCGGAAGGTGAAGTGGCCGCCCCAGGACGCGCCCATGACGGCGACGCGGCCGAGGTCCACGAACGGCAGCCGCTCGCCGAGTTGGCGAATGGCGCCGGCATGGTCGTCGATCTCGAACTGCCCCCAGTTCATGTAGACCGTGTCGTGGAACGCCTTGGAACGTTCCGGGGTACCGCGACCGTCGAGGATGACCACGAGAAATCCGAGTTGCGCGAGGGCCCGCGCGAAGTTCCCGGAGCGGCCGACCAGGGCGCCGAACGGCCCGAGATCGTCGCCGAAATCCACGGGCCGCCACGTGGTCTGAGGCCCGGCGTAGATGTACTCGACCACCGGGTACCGCTTCTCGGCGTCGAAGTCGTTGGGGAAGTACATCGTCACCCAGAGATCGGTCTCCCCGTCGGTCGCCTTCACCACGTACTCCTTGGGCGGCACCCAGCCGAACGCCTCGAGGCGGCCGATGTCCGCCTCCCCCAGCACGCGCACCAGGGTGCCGTCAGAGGCCCGTAACTCCGTGCGGGGCGGCGCGTCGACGTTCGAGTACGTATCGACGAAGTACTGCGCGGACGGCGAGATGTTGGCCGCGTGCTGGCCGATGCCCTCGGTGAGCTGTCCGAAGCCCCGTCCATCCAGACCCACGCGGTACAGGTGGGTGTCGTATGGCCGCGACTGGTCGCCGTGCCCGGTGAAATACGCCCAGCCCCCGTCCTGATCGACCCGCACCACGTCCTTGACGGGCCACTCGCCGCTCGTGAGCTGCCTGACCAGGCGGCCGTCCATGTCGTAGTGGTACAGGTGGTCCCAGCCGCTCCGCTCCGAGTTCCACAGGAAGCCGGGCCCGTCCGGGAGCAGGAAAAACCCGGTCTCCGTCGCCCAGATGGCCTCGTGATGATTGGTGAGGAAGGTCTCCGAAGCCTCGGTCAGGATGGTGCGCACCTCGCGCGTGACGGCATCCACCGCGAGCAGTTCCACCCGGCTGAGCAGGCGGTCGTAACGCGCGACGATCAGCTCCGAGCCGTCCGGCAGCCACGAGAGCACGCGCAGGTAATGGTCCGTGTTGTCCCCCATGTCCACGTGCCGGGGCGCCCGGGCGTGGATGTCGAGCAGGTACAGTTCCGACCGGTAGAGGGTGGCCCCCGCCGGGATGGTGAGGACTTCCCGGACCTCCTCCAGGGGCTTCAGCCACTTGATGGTGGGGATGGAGGGCATCCCGCCCGCATGCTGCTTCATGACGGCGATCTGCTCCCCGGAGGGCGACCAGGGCTGCCAGAGGGCCGCCTCCACATCCCAGAAGTCGGTGGGCGTGCCGTCCGCCGTGACCATCACCTCCTGCCCGTCCACCGTCGCCCTGAGCGCCAGGTTGTTGTCGCGCACCGTCGCGAACCATTTGCCGTCCGGCGACATGGCTTCCGGGGAGGGCATCGGGCCGAGACCCTGGAAGCGTTCCCGGAGGTACGTCCCGGGCAGGACCCGTTCGGCCTCGCTCTTGACGAGCGCGATGGAGAACGCGGACGGCGGGAGTTGCCGGGTCACCTCGTAGGACCCGGGGTCGAGGGTGAAACTCGCGCCCTCCAATGCAAAGGAGATGCTGTCGGCCCCGGCCCACTGGAACGTGGCGAACGGCACGCCGGCACCCGCCGGTTCGTGGCCCAGCGCCTCGGTCAGCGCGGTGCGCAACCGGGTGACATCGAACAGGGGTTCGACGGTGTTCTCCGCCGGATCGACCTTGAGGATTTCCCTCGCGTTCGGACCCCCGGTCTCGTACCAGAACGTCGATCCGTCCGGCAGCCAGTGGGGAACGATGCGACCGCCGTCGATCATGCGCTGGTAGTCGAGATACGCCCGATAGGCGGCATCGCGGTCGGCTGGGATGTCCACGGCCAGGGACGGCACGGCGACCGCCGCCGTCAGGCACAGGCCAGCGAGGAAGCTGGGCATGCTCGCTTCTCCAGAAACGGTGTGTGGACTAGGACGCGATCCGGCCCTCCCTCCCTCATCGGCGGCGCCGCCGGCGATCAGAAATACTCGGCGATCTCTTCCGGGGCGAACTTGCCGGTCAGCACGTAGACGTACATGGGGAGCAACGCCATCCGGGCATCGAGGGATTCGTTGTACCCGATCGTGTAGTACCCCACCTGGTGGAAGTAGGTGATGCGGGCGCGGATGAAGGCCTCGTCCTCCCCGTAGCCGAAGTCCAGGAAGATGCGCTTGATGTAGGCGATCCGTTCCTCGTCCACCGTCTTGACGACCGCCGAGACGTCGTCGGAGGTGCGCGCCCAATCACGCATCGCCGACTCCAGGGAGGGGTCGAACTCCGACTCGTCGACCCACAGGTGCACCAGCCGCACGAACTCTTCCATGCCCGACGCGCCGTCGCCTCCGACCAGGCGTTCGAACATCTCGCGGCTCTGGCCCCGCCACTGGGAAAGCAGCGTCTCCAGGAGGTGGTTCCGGTCGCGAAAGTGCCAGTAGAAGCTGCCGCGCGTGACCGTCAGGTCCTCCGCGAGCGGGCCGATCTTCACCGCGTCGATGCCCCCGTGGACCAGCCGCCGCTGCGCGGCGTTGAGCCAGTCCTCCGGGCGCAGCCGGGAGACCGTGCGCAGGCCCCGGTCGTCGAGTGCCGACCCCCGCCGTGGAGCGGTCGCGCTCGACTCACCCATGGCCGCCGTCCTCCATGGGGGCGGTCACGGGTACTCCATGATTCGTCATGCAGGCTCCGACGCAGGACGGCGCATTATCCCTCAACGACCGGGACGCGGATGCGGCGTCAATCGGGTTGGGCGGTCAGTTCGAGGAACCCGCGTGGAGAGAACACTTCGACCGGGCCGTGGCTGGGCTCCGCGAAATCCCGCCGGTTGCCTGTAACTTGACGGTAACGAGCGGCATTGGATCCTGCCCCCCCGCAACGCCGGGTAGTATTTTACGACTTTCCGAAAGTAGCTCCACTGCGGGCACCGGGCCGCCCGAGCGTCATAGGTGCACCGCCATCGGAAGAACGCCCATGAGATTCCTGCTGGGGCTTGCCCTGTGTACCGCCAACCTCGTTTTCGCCACCGACATCGTAAGGCCGAAGCACGCGATCGACCTCTCGAATCCCTTCTCCACCGACAGCGTGGCCGCGTATGCCGGCGACCATGCGGCCGTACACGCCTACATCGACGCGGAGACCGCGGCGCACACCGCCGCGCTGCAGCGCTGGATGCGCCAGCGCTCGATCAGCGCCCAGAACGTCGGCGTACGCGAAATGGCGGAGATGGTGCGGGGCGATTTCGAGGCGCTCGGCTTCGCGGAAGCCGAACTGGTGGAAACCGCCGGCCATCCCGGCGTCTGGGGCTACTACGACGCCGGCGCCGAGAAGACGCTCATGGTCTACATGATGTACGACGTGCAGCCGGTGGATCCCGAGGACTGGCGCTCGCCGCCCTTCGAGGCCCGGATGGTCGATACCGACCAGGGCCGGGCCATCATGGCGCGGGGCGCGACCAACCAGAAGGGCCCCCAGCGCGCCTTCCTGAACGCGGTGGAGGCCATACTCGCGGTGGACGGCGAGCTGCCCGTGAACCTCATGATCACCGCGGAGGGCGAAGAGGAACTCGGCTCGCCGAACTACCCCGAGATCGTCGACCGCTACGAGGCGCGCCTCCAGCAGGCGGACGGCGTGATCTTCCCCATGTCGGGCCAGGACACGGAGGGCCAGACGAGCCTGATCCTGGGCGTCAAGGGCATCATCTACTGGGAACTGGAAGCGAGGGGCGGCGCGTGGGGCGGGCCCGTCGCGGCGGAGATACACGGTTCGTACAAGGCCATCACGGACTCGCCCGTGCTGCGCCTGGTGCGGGCGATCTCGACGCTGGTCGGCGAAGACGGCAACACGATCGCCGTGCCCGGCTACTACGACGACGTGCGCCCGCCCACGGCGGAGGAGCAGTCGCTGATCGCCGGCTACGTGGAGAAGGCGAACCTAGGCACGATGCGGGAACTGCTGGGCGTCGAGCGCTGGATCGACGGGATGGAGGGCGTCGACGTGCTGCACGACCTCATCTACACGCCGACGCTGAATATCGACGGCATCTGGGCGGGCTACACGGACGAGGGCGTCAAGACGATCCTGCCGCACATGGCCACGGCAAAGATGGACTCGCGCCTGCCCATCGGCATCGATCCCGAGGCAGCCCTTGAGAAGATCCGCGCCCACCTCGACGCACACGGGTTCCAGGACATCGCCATGAACGTGCTGGCCGCCTATCCGGCCTCACAGACATCCGTGGACACGGACCTGGCCCGCTCCGCCATCGCGGTCTACAAGCGCTACGGCGCGACGCCGATCGTCAATCCCCGCGTCGCCGGCAGTGCGCCCTTCCACGAGTTCACCGAGCGCCTCGGCCTGCCGATGATCCCGTTCGGCCTCGGTCACGGGCGCGGCGCCCACGCCCCCAACGAGGTCTACGTGATCGAGTCCGCCGGCAAGGTCGCGGGCCTCGCCGAGATCGAGAAGGCCTACGCCGATCTCCTGTACGCGTTCGCGGCCGATTGACCCGCGAGCTTGCCCTCAAAAGCGAACCGTGAGGTTCAGGCCATAGGTTCTCGGACGGTTCACGTAGGACGAGAACACGATGTTTCCCGCCGGTCCCGTCTGCAGGCGGGATTGATCGCTCAGCTCGTCGGCCACGTTCTCGATCGAGAAGATCGCCGACCAGTTCTCGCCCTGCACGCCGGCGCGCAGGTTGACGAGGCTGTAGTCGCTCAACAGCGAGTCTTCGCTGTTCAGGGCGCTCTGGTAGCGCTCGTCGATCCACATGAAGTCCACGCGGCCAACGAAGTCGAGGCCCTGCCACAGCTCGGGATAGAGCACGTCCAGGGCGAGGCTCAGGCTGTACTCGGGCACGTTCGGTAGCTTGTTGCCGTCGTCGATCACGGCCGGCGGACGGCCCAGGGCTTCCCGCACCGCTTCCGCCAGCGGCGTCTCGTACAACTGGTCGCCGGAGAACTCCGACGCCGTGTAATTGAACGCGCCGGTGAAGGAGACGTAGTCGTTGATGGCCCAGACCGACTCCACCTCGAAGCCGGAGCTCGAGGCGTCGCCGGCATTGTCCAGGAGGCCGCCCGCGCTGGTGATGAGCAGCACCTGGATGTCGTCCCAGTCGTTGTGGAAGACGGCGGCGTTGAGCACCAACCGCCCGTCGAGCAGCGTGTTCTTGAGCCCGACCTCGTAGGCGGTCATCTCGTCCTGCTCGAAGTCCACCTCGTCGTTGGGCACTTCCGGGGCCGTGGCGACGACGAAGGTCGAGTTCAGCCCGCCGTTGCGCACGCCCTTGCTCATGGAGGCGTAGGCGAGCGTACCTTCGCTCAAGTCCCACTCGACCGAGACCTTCGGCAGCCACTCGCCGTCGACGGACGTCTCCACCTCCGTGAGGTCCTGCAGGCCGACCGCGCTCAGCAACTGGAGGTTGGTGATGTAGATCGCCGCCCCACAGGGATCGTCGGTGCCCGCGGCAAACGTCGGCGGCCGCGGCATGAAGCTCCTCGTGAGAATGCAGGTGGCGAGGATGGGGTCGTTGTTGGTCGCGGGATTCTGGGTCGGCGAGGTGAGGTCCTCGTCCATCCAGCGGACCCCGCCGATCAGCCGCACGTTCTCCGCGATGCTCCACGTGATCTCGCCGAACAGCGACAGCTGCTCGCGGCTGGACGGCCCCGACTCCACGTCCGACCCGAAGAACAGGTCGTCGCCCGGGCTCGGGATTCCCAGGAGCAGGTTGCCGAGCGTGGTGAGCGGCACGATCTGCGGACTGCGGGCGATGGAGTAGCCGAAGCCCTCCTGGTCCTTGTAGTAGGCGCCCAGCAGCACGTTGACCGGGCCGTCGAAATCCGACACCAGGCGCAGTTCCTGGTTGAAGCTCTCGTCACGTCCGTAGGTCTCGGTCGTGACATCGAGAATCTGTCCGAACAGGACCGGACCGGAGTTCTGGCCCTGCACGAAGTCGTATCGCGACCAGAGCAGTTCGCGTTCGTAGTAGCCGGTCACCGAAGTGAGGGCGAAGCGGCCGAAGTCGTATTCCAACGTCAGGCTGTAGAGTTCGTAGTCGTCGTCCCAGTCCTCGTCGATCGGGCGCTGGCTGAACCGGAGGTCGGAACCGTCGCTGTCGGCGAGCCAGTCGCCGGCGTGGTCGTCCTCCGTGAAGTGCGCCACGGCGCGCGCATGGAACCGCTCGCTCACCTGCCAGGCCACGGAGACGCGGCCGCCCTGGCTCTGGTAGTCGTTGTAGTCGTCGGTCCGCGTCAGGGCGTTGTCGATGAACCCCTCGTCGTCCCGGGTAAAGCCGACCACCCGCACGCCGAGCACGTCGGGGACGAGCGTGGCGTCGATCACCCCCTGCACCGTGAGCGCCTCGCCGCCGTCCTGGACGCTGCCCATCCTGACGTTCGCCGCACCGCGAATCCCGGCTTCCAGGGTGGGCGCATTGCTGAAGTAGCGCACCGTGCCCCCCACCGAGCCCTCCCCGAAATAGGTGGGCTGCGGCCCCCTGAGGACTTCGATGCGGCTCATGTCGAACGTGTTGACGTCCCGCTGGCGGGAACTGGCGGCCTGGATCGGCACCGAATCGACGAACTGGCTGACGACGGGCTGCGACCCGAGGATGTCCAGGGTGCCCTGGTTGACGATCTTCGCGACGCCCCGGATGGACACCTCGTTCGCGTTCGGACCCCGGTAGGTGAAGTCCAGTCCCGCCGTCCGGCGCGCGATGTCGCCGAAGTCGACGATGCCCGCCCGTTCGATCTCGTCCTGGGCGATGGCGCGGATGCTCTGGCCGATGTCCTGGGCGCTCTCCTCCCGCAGACGCGCGGTGACGACGATCTCCTCGATCACGCCCGCGCTCTCGTCCGCTGACTGCGCCAGGGCAGGTACGGCCATCCCGACGGTGGTCGCCAGGGCGGTGCTCACGAACACCAGCCTGGTGAGCTTGGTGACACGATGCCTGTTCTGAATCATCCCCTTCTCCTGGTGTTAGCCGTCTCGCCCGACAGCGCGCTCCGCGATGCGGGCCGTATCCTCGAGCCAATCGCGCAGGTACTTCCCGTACCCCCGATCGACATAGATCTCGAACTCGTCCGTTCCCGTCCGCACGATGGCGGCGGCAACCTCTGCGAACCGGGTCGGGCGGCAGCCGCCGGGCGGGAAACCCGACTCCCGGAAGTCCAGCGCCGCGCCTGAAGCCAGCACGTCACGAACATCGCGCCCCGCGACGCGCAGCACGGAAAATGCCGCCGACTGGTCGACGGCGTTGTGAAGCACGCCGGAAAGGTCCGCTTCGCACCGTTCGACCATGGATGGCGCAGTTTGCCGCCGGCTCGCCAGCAACCAGTGATCGGGGCCGAGCCACAGGCTTTGCGGATCGTCCCCCACGGCGCTGAGCGGCGGGGCCAGATGGAGCCGGTGGACGGCGTCGGCGGCGGCGCCTCGTGCAACCCGGAGCGAGACGAGCGCGCGGCCCGCCGCGTGCTCGATCCGGATGTCCAGCCCCTCAGGCACGCATCCGCTCCCCCGCCGGATCGTAGAAGCAGGGCTCGACGACGCGCGCCGGCGTGGTACGGCCGCCGTCGTACACGAGCACTTCTTCGCCCTTGCGTCCGAAGCCTCCCTCGAGGAGGCCGATGCCGATGCTTCTGCCGAGCGTCGGGCTGAGGCAGGCGCTCGTGACGAAGCCCTCGCTCCGCGTTGCGCCGTTGCCTCCCGTCACGACGTGGGCGCCGGCCGCGACGCTCGCGTCGCCGTCGAGGAGTTCGAAGCCGACCAGTTGCCGGCGGTCCTCCCGCCGGTCGTTTGGCCGCGCGAGCGACCGCGCGCCGATGAAGTCGCGGCGCTTGCGGGCGACGATGCCGCTGAAACCGATGTCCAGGGGATTCGTGGTGCCGTCCGTGTCGACGCCGACGTGAATGAACCCCTTCTCCGTACGCAGCACCATCAGGGCCTCGACTCCGATGGGCACGACCTCCCCGGAGCCGGCCGCGGACCGGAGCCGTTCGAAGATCGACACGGCGCGGTCCGACGGCACGCTGAGTTCATAGCTCTGCTCGCCGGAGAAGCTCACGCGTTGCAGGCGATACGGCGTGCCGTCGGCGAGACAGCCCTCGGCGAAGCTCATGTGCGGGAAGCTGTCGGTCGACAGGTCGAGCAGTCCCGGTAGCGACTCCAGAACGCTGCGCGCGCCCGGCCCGGCGAGAGTCGCCACCGCCCATTGCGACGTGACGTTGCTCAGCACGACTTCCAGGTCGAAGTACTCGCACTGGCGCCATTCCTCGAGCCATGCCGCGACACGGTCCGCGTTCCCCGAGGTGGTGTTGACCAGGAAGCGATCCTCGGCGACGCGGACGAACACCCCATCGTCCATGACGATGCCGTTCTCGTTCAGCATCAACCCGTAGCGGACGCGCCCGGGCTTGAGCGTCCGGACGTTGTTGACGTAGATGCGGTCGAGGAACGTGGCCGCATCCGGCCCCCGGACCTCGATCTTGCCGAGCGGTGACCCGTCGAAGAAGCCCACCGACCGGCGCACCGCCAGCACCTCCCGCGCGATCGCCGCGTCGCGGCCGGGGCCGTAGCAGGCCGGCCGTTTCCAGCTCCCGTAGTCGTCGAACACGGCGCCCTGGGCGGCATGCCAGTCATGGGCGGCGAGCAGCTTCGGCGGCCGGTAGAAATCGCCGCGCCGGTTGCCCGCGATCGCGCCCATGGTCACCGGGGCAAACTGCGGCCGGCTGGTGGTCGTCCCCACCTCTCCCGGCGTCCTGCCGGTTAGTTGCGCGAGCACGGTCAGGGCGTTCAGGTTGCTCGTCTTGCCCTGGTCCACCGCCATGCCGGCCGTGGTGTAGCGCTTCATGTGCTCGACCGAGACGTAGTTCTCGCGAACGGCGAGTCCGATGTCGGCGACCGTAACGTCGTGCTGGAAGTCCACCCACTGGCGGCCCGGGCGCACGGGCGCCGCCTTGCAGGGCAGGATCGGCGAGCCGTTCCGCCCTGCAAAGCTGCCGCTTGCGGCGCCCACCGTCTCCCATCCCTCGGGATCGCGGTCCGGTACGAAGCAGTGCAACGCCGCGTCGTAACGCAGTTTGCCGCCGGCCTGCGAGTAGAGCTGGGTCGCGGGGTTCCGGCCCCCGGACATGCCGATAACGTCGCATTCCACCTGCTGGACGGACCCATCGGCCACGGCGAAACGCAACGCCCGCAGACCGCGCGATCCCCTCGCCGTCAGCGGCGTCGACCCGAGATACACGGGGATGCCGCGCTCCCCCGCGGCCTCGAGCAGCCCCGCTTCGACCTCGCCCCGCGTGTCGACGATGGCGCACACGGGCGTTCCGGCATCGTGGACGGCCAACAGCGAACGCCATCCGCAGTCGTTGTTGACGACGCCGGCAACACGCCGGCCGCAGTCCACGGCAAAGCGACCGGCGTACTTGTGCACGGCGCCGGCCAGCATGACGCCCGGCAGGTCGTTGTTGCCGAACAGCATCGGCTGTTCGAACGCGCCGGTGGCCAGCACGACCTTCCCGGCGCGTATCTTCCAGAAGCTCTCGACGGCTACGTCGCCCCGCCAGGTGGCGCCGCGGTCATGGATCGTGAGCAGGTTGTGGTCGTAGCAGCCAGCGACGGTCGCATCGGTCATGAGCCGGACGTTGTCCATGTCGTCGAGTTCAGCCAGCGTTGCCGCCAGCCACGCCTCCGATTCGACGCCGTCGATCTCCATCCGGTCGTGGAGCAGGGAACCGCCGAACTCCATGTCCTGCTCGACGAGCAGCACGTCCTCGCCCCGGCGGCCCGCAGCCACCGCGGCCGTGAGGCCAGACCGACCCGATCCCACCACCAGCACCTCGCAGCGGGCGTTCAGGTGCCGGTAGCGCGTCGCGTCCGTACCCGCCGGCACGCGCCCGAGTCCGCCGACACGTCGCACCGCCCACTCGAACGCGCTCCAGTGCGGCCACTTGAACATCTTGTAGTAGAAGCCGGCGGGCCACAGGGCGCGCGTGAGATCGAGCACGCGCCCCAGGTCGAAGTTGACCGACGGAAAGCAGTTCTGGGACCTGGCCTCGAGGCCGTCGAGCAGGGGCATCGCGGTAGCCCGGACCGTCGGGATCCTCCCCGAACCCCAGTCCACGTTCAGCAAGGCGTTGGGTTCCTCGCTGCCCGCCGTCAGGACGCCGCGGGGGCGGTGGAACTTCATGCCGCGCCCCAGGACCCGCACGCCGTTGGCCAGCAGCGCCGAGGCCAGCGTGTCGCCGGGATGGCCAACATAGCCTCGCCCGTCGAACGTGAACGCGATGCTGCGCGTCCGGTCGATCCGGCCGCCTTCGGGCTTGCGGAAGGGCTGCGGCACCCTCACCCGCCAGCCTGCGCTTCCGCGCCGTCCAGACGGTCGATGTCGGGGCGGAGTTCGCCGACCGTGTAGACCGCGTGAATCCGGTGCGTCACGGTGTCGCGCACCACCTGGAACCACTGGTTGCAGCCATAGCTGTGGCACCAGCGTTCGTGCACGAGCCCCTTCGGGTTGTCCCGGTTGAACAGGTAGTCCGACCACTCGGCATCGCTGGCTTCGGCAGGCGGAATCTCCTGCAGCGCTTCGCCCCCGTAACGGAACTCCGCCTCGTCCCGTTCGCCGCAGAACGGGCAGGGAATCGCGAGCATCAGTGCGACACTCCCGACGCCGCGCCCTCGTCGATGAGCGCCCCCGTCTCGAACCGGTCCAGACCGAAATCGGCGATCAGGGGATGCGGCGCGTCGTGGGCGATCGTGTGGGCCATGGTCTCGCCCCCGGCGGGAATCGCCTTGTAGCCGCCGGTGCCCCACCCGCCGCTCACGTAGAGGTTCCGGACCGGCGTCGGACCCATGATCGGGGTAGTGTCCGGCGTGATGTCGACGATCCCCGCCCATTGGCGCATCAGCCTGAGACGGCTGAACGCGGGGAACAGCTCGATGAGCGCCGCCAGGTTCTCCTCGAGCAGCGGCACGCCTCCACGTTGCGCATAGCTGCCGTAGCCGTCGGCGCCACCGCCGATCACGAGTTCGCCGCGGTCCGTCTGGCTGACGTACACGTGAATCACCGGCGAGAGCACCACGGTGTCCAGGCACGGCTTCAGCGGCTCGCTGACCATCGCCTGCAGCGCCATGCTGGTGATCGGCACGCGAAGACCCGCCCTGGCCGCCAGCACGCTCGTGTGCCCGGCCACGCAGACGCAGACGCGGTCCGCCGCGATGGCGCCCCGGTTGGTGGACACCCCCGTCACCCTGCCCTGCTCGACGTCGAAGCCGGTGACCTCGCACTGCTCGACGATGGTCACGCCCAGGGCGCTGGCGGCACGGGCGTAGCCCCAGGCCACCGCGTCGTGCCGGGAGATGCCGCCGCGGCGCTGGATGAACCCGCCATGCACCGGAAAGCGGGCATCGAGGTTGAGCAACGGCACGAGCTTGCCGATCTCCGCAGGCGTCAGGACGTCGGAATCGATGCCGTTGATGCGGATCGCGTTCGTCCAGCGCCGCAGTGCCTCCATCTCGTGATGACTGTGCGCGAGCGTCAGGATGCCGCGCTGGCTCAGCATCACGTTGAAGTTGAGGTCCCGGCTCAGGCCCTCGTAGAGCTCGAGCGAGCGCTCGAAGAACGCGGCGCTTTGCGGCCAGAAATAGTTCGACCGCGTGACCTGGGTGTTGCGCCCCGTGTTGCCGCCGCCGAGCCAGCCCTTCTCCAGTACGGCGACGTTCGTGATGCCATGGTTCTTCGCCAGGTAGTAGGCGGTGGCGAGGCCGTGCCCGCCGCCACCAACGACGACGACGTCATAGGCCCGTCCCGGTTCCGCGGCACGCCAGGCGGGCGGCCAGCGCCGATGGCCGCGCAGGGCCCGCCCGAGTACTGTCGAGAACGAATAACCCCTCATGGGAGGTGCTCCTTCCTGGCCGGCTGCGCCACCCACGGGTTGCATGATCCGTCTATCCGTGACGCAACAGCCCCGGCCTACCTCAATGGCTCGGCGCGTCGATCCCCGGCGAGCGGGTTGAGGTAGAGACCCGGACCTGCGTTTCGTAACCTACGAGCCCGCGCCGTAAGACGGCGCGGGCTGGCAGGCCGGTGGGGCTGGGCCGCGAGCGGAGCCGAAGGCGACGGTTGCGGGGCGCTATCGGCACGGGCATCGAACTCCAGGCCCGCACCCGCAAGTCGACCGCTGAAGGAACCGCCCGTGAACGTACCCGTCCTCGACAGTGACACCGTCTTCCGTACGCTTCCAATGCCCGCCTGCATAGACCTGATGGCCGCCACCCAGGCCGCCGTCAGCCGGGGCGACATCGAACTGCCGCTGCGCTCCATGCTCACCGTCGCGGACGGCACCGGCTACTTCGGGGTGATGCCCGGCGAGATCGGGGCCGACGAGGTGTTCGGGGCCAAGCTGGTCACCCTGTTCCCGGACAACCCGTCCCGCGGCATCCCGACGGTGCAGGGCTACATCCTGCTCTTCAACCGCGCGGACGGCACGCCGCTCGCCCTGGTGGAGGCGGCTTCGGTCACCGCCCTGCGCACGGCCGCCGCGAGCGCCGCCGCGACGCGCGTGCTTGCCCGGGAAGACGCCTCGACGCTCGCCGTGCTGGGCTGCGGCGTGCTGGCGGCAACGCACCTCGAAGCCATGCTCGCGATACGTCCGGTGCGCGACGTACGGATCTGGGGCAGGGATCTCGAGAAGGCAACGGCCTTCGCCGAGCGCCACGCCAACGAGGGCGGCGCTCGGGTTCAGGCAGTGGCCGACCCCGCCGAGGCCGTGGCCGATGCACACCTGGTCTGCACCGTTACCGGCAGCCATACGCCGATCCTCCGGGGTGACTGGCTGTCTCCGGGCGCGCACGTCAACCTCGTCGGCGCCCACAATCCGGCCACCCGGGAAGCGGACGGCGTCGTGCTCGAGCGGGCCCGCGTCTACACCGAGATCACCGAGTTCGCCCTCGCCGAAGCCGGCGACCTGCTCCTTGCGGTCGAGGAGGGACACTTCACACTCGATGACATCGTCGGGGAGATCGGGCAGGCCATCGACGGCAATGTGCCGGGGCGAACGGACGATAGCGAGATCACGGTCTACAAGAGTCTCGGCAACCCCGCGCAGGATTTGGCCGCAGCGCGTGCCGTCCACGCTCGGGCCCGGACCACGTCAAGACCTTGATCGTCTCGAAGCGCCTCGCGAGTCGCCGCGTCAAAGCCGTGTTTCATCTCTTGTGGCGATGAAATAGCCTTGTATTTTGTCATTTCACCGGAGATTATTTGCTAGTCTTTTGACGATGACATGGCTTGGCGGCGGAGCTCGACGCCATGGCGGACGTGCTGGAACGCAACGAGACTCGACACCTCAAGGAGTGGGCAGACGGCGACATCCGGAAGCCCTTGGTGGTGCGCGGCGCCAGGCAAGTGGGCAAGTCGACCCTGGTGCGCGAGTTCGCCCGTGCATCGGGCATGTCGCTGGTGGACATCAACCTCGAACGCGACCCCGAACTCGGCGAAGCGTTCGCAGGCAACGACCCGGCACGCATCGTCTCCACGCTGAGCCTCATGACGGGTCAGCCCATCGCCATGGGCGAAAGCGTGTTGTTCCTGGACGAGATTCAAGCGGTGCCCAAGGCGCTGGCGGCGCTTCGCTACTTCCATGAGGAGATGCCGGGGCTTCACGTGGTGGCGGCGGGTTCGCTGCTGGAGCTGGCACTTCGTGAGCGGGGTTTCTCGATGCCCGTCGGGCGCATCGAGTTCCTCCACCTCGGGCCAATGGACTTCGAGGATTTCCTGGTCGCCGTCGGACGACCCCAGCTCGCCGAGTACCTGCGGAGCTTCTCGCTCGACGAGGACATTCCGGACGCCCTGCATCGCCAGTACCTGGACCTCCTGCGCCAGTACTGGGTCGTCGGCGGGTTGCCCGAGGCCGTCTCCGCCTACGTGTCCACTCCGGGCGTCCAGCCGGGGGACTTCGCCTCGGTCGCCCGAGTCCAGCAGAACGTACTCGCGGCCTACAGGGACGACTTCAGCAAGTACAGCCACGGCCGCCTGAGGGACCGCGTGCAGTTGGTGTTCGACCGGTTGCCGGGGATGGTCGGCCGGAAGTTCAAGTATTCAGGCGTCAGCCGGGACCACCGGGCGGCGGAAGTCGCGGATGCGCTGGCGCATCTCTGCATGGCCCGGGTGGCGTGGAAGGTTCGGCGAACGGCCGCGAACGGTCTGCCGTTGGACGCCGAAGTCAACGAGCGCTACTTCAAGTGCCTGACCATGGACGTGGGGATGATGTGCGCCGCGCTGCGTCTCAGCGTCCTCGACCTGGGCAACGAGCCGCTTGAACTGGTGAACAACGGCGCCGTTGCCGAACAGTACGTTGGCCAACAACTGCTGATGGCCGGGCCGTCCTACGAAACGCCGGCGCTGCACTACTGGGCCCGCGAAGCGAGGAACGCGACGGCGGAGGTCGACTACGTACTCGGGATCGGGCGCCGCGTCGTGCCCGTCGAGGTGAAGGCCGGAAAGACCGGTTCGCTGCGTTCGCTCCACCGGTTCGTGGCCGAGAAGTCGAGCGACCTGGCCATTCGATTCAACGCGGATACGCCGAGTCTGCTCCGGGACACGCGGCGGCTGGCGGACGGTTCCGCGATCGACTATCGCCTTCTCTCGCTGCCGCTTTACCTCGCGGGGCAGGTGCGGCGGCTGGCTGGCCATTGCGTCGAGGACCCCCAAACTTGGGAAGGAAGCGGGGCCTGACGAACCCGCCCCGCGGAAGCGACGGACGAAGCGGAGGCGGCTCGATCCCCGGTGTTGCACCGACTCCGATACCGAGCCTACGATGCCGACCAAACATATGGCGTTAGTGTGAACTTGTGGCAACAAAGAACATCACGGTTTCCGTGGACGCGGACACCCACCGTCTCGCCCGGATGCGGGCAGCGGAGTTGGACACCTCGGTGTCGGCTCTGGTGCGCGAATTCCTTGCAAGCCTTGCCCATCCCGCCAAGGCGCAGGCTGGAGCGTCGGAGGCCGAACACCGGGCCCGGGGCATCCGCGAGACAGCCGAGGAGGTCACCGCCAACGGTGGAGGGCTACGGATGACCGACAACCTGCCCCGCGAGGCACTCTACGACCGAAGCCGGGCCAGTGCCGAGGCGCGGGAGGCAGTCGGCACGCCGAACGTGAAGCCCAAGCGTGGTTGAGCGCGGTGCGCTTCGTCATGGATTGCGACACCCTCTACACGGAGGATCTCAACCGCGGCCAGGACTACGGCGGCGTCGTGGCGGTCAACCCGTTCGTCGACGGACGCGGCCGCGAGGCCTAGCTAGGGACGGCGGACGAATGACCAACGGTGGCGACCTGAACTGGGTTGCCAACTACATCTGGGGCATTGCGGACGATGTGCTCCGCGACCTCTACCAGCGTGGCAAGTACCGGGACGTGATCCTGCCGATGACGGTGCTCCGGCGTCTGGACGCGGTGCTGGAGGATGGCAAGGCCGATGTCCTCGCCATGAAGGAAACCCTCGACGAGGCGGGCATCGTCGAACAGGAAGCGACGCTGCGCCAGACTGCGGGGCAGGCGTTCTACAACACGTCGAAGTTCACCCTGCGCGACCTGCGCTCGCGGGCGAGCAGGGAGCGGCTAGAAGCGGACTTCCTGGACTACCTGGACGGTTATTCCCGCAACGTGCAGGACATCCTCGACTCGTTCGAGTTCCGCAATCAGGTGCCGAAGCTGAGCAAGGCCGACGCGTTGGGCACCTTGATCGAGAGGGTCACATCGCCCGGCGTGAACCTGAGCCCCGAACCCGTCAGGAACGCGGACGGTTCGATCCGGCATCCGGGGCTCGACAACCACGGCATGGGCACGATCTTCGAGGAGCTGGTGCGCCGCTTCAACGAGGAGAACAACGAGGAGGCGGGCGAACACTGGACCCCCCGCGACGCCGTGAAGCTGATGGCGAAGCTCGTCTTCCTGCCGATCGCGGACGAGATCGAGTCCGGAACCTACCTGCTCTACGACGGCGCATGCGGCACCGGCGGCATGCTGACCGTGGCGGAAGACACCCTGCGCAAACTGGCGACCGAGCATGGCAAAGAGGTCTCCACCCACCTCTACGGCCAAGAGATCAACGCGGAGACCTACGCCATCTGCAAGGCGGACCTGTTGCTGAAGGGCGAGGGAGACGCTGCCGACAACATCGTGGGCGGTCCGGAGCACTCGACGCTCTCGGCCGACGCGTTCCCGTCCCACGAGTTCGACTTCATGCTGTCCAACCCGCCCTACGGGAAGAGCTGGAAGATGGACCTGGAGCGCTTGGGCGGCAAGAAGGACATGCGCGACCCAAGGTTCGTCGTCGACCACGCCGACGATCCGGAGTATTCGCTGGTCACGCGTTCGAGCGATGGCCAGCTGCTCTTCCTCTCGAACAAGCTCTCGAAGATGAAGCAGGACACGAGGCTCGGGAGCCGCCTCGCGGAGGTGCACAACGGCAGTTCGCTCTTCACCGGCGACGCCGGGCAGGGCGAGAGCAACATCCGGCGCTGGATCATCGAGAACGACTGGCTGGAGGCCATCGTCGCGCTGCCGCTCAACCTGTTCTACAACACCGGCATCGCGACGTACGTGTGGGTGCTGACCAACCGCAAGCCCGCCGCGCGGCGCGGCAAGGTACAGCTCATCGACGCGACGGCGTGGCACCGGCCCCTTCGAAAGAACCTCGGCAAGAAGAACTGCGAACTCGGGGACGACGACATCGAGCGCATCTGTCGCGCCTTCCTCGATTTCGCGGAAACGGAGCAGAGCCGCATCTTCGACAACGACGCGTTCGGCTACTGGAAGGTGACGGTGGAACGGCCGCTGCGGATCGAGGGCATCGATGCCGAGCGCGCCTACAAGGCTTCCGAGATCAAGGCACTGCGGGAGCACGGCACCCGCGGCGAGAGCGCCCCCGCGGTGATCAGGCGCATCCACAAGCGCGGCACGGAAGGCGACCCGCTGCGTGGACTGTTCGAGGCCACGATCAGCGGCGAACCCGCCGTGGTCGAGTACGAGCCGGACGCGGACCTGCGGGACACGGAGCAGATTCCGTTGCGGGAGGACGGGGGGATCGAGGAGTTCCTCCGCCGGGAAGTCCTCCCCTATGCCGCCGATGCCTGGTATCGACCGGAGGGCGTGAAGATCGGCTACGAGATCAGCTTCAACCGGTACTTCTACAAGCCGGAACCGATGCGGACATTGGAGGAGATCATGACCGACATCGCGGCATTGGAAGCGCAGTCCACGGGGCTGCTCGACGACCTGATGGTGCGCGAACCGCGTGACTCCTACGCCACCTCTGGCAAACTCCGAATCTACGCCGACACCTCCGTGATCGGGGGCTGCCTGGACGACGAGTTCAGCGGCCCGTCGCAACGCCTGATCGACCGTTGCGCCCGGGGTGAGGCAACGCTGGTGGTGTCGAGCGTGACGCTGGAAGAACTGGAACGTGCCCCCCGAGGCAGTCCAGCAGGTTCTCCGTGGCCTTGGCGAGGGTGTCTACGAAACCATACCCGTAACCGGCGAGATCGAGACACTCGCCGACCGTTACATCGAGCGCGGCGCCCTTGGAGAGAACATGCGAAACGATGCCGAGCACATTGCCGCCGCAACCATCGCGAAGGTCGATGTGCTGGTGAGCTGGAACTTCCGACATATCGTCAACGTGCGCCGAATCAACCTCTTCAACGAGGTGAATCGACAAATGGGAGTGGATGAGGTCGACATCCGCACTCCGGAGGCGTTTGAACATGAGAGATGAAACCGGACAGAAGTCGTTCGATTGCGTGGCGTGGACCCGGAAGGTCCGCGACGAGATGTACGAGGAAACAAAGCACTTGTCTGCGGACGAACGGCTTGAGTGGCTGCGCTCCCGCCGACCCACCGATCCGGTGCTGGCCAGGATGTGGGATAACGCCAAGCCCCCGCCCGACACCCGCTGGAGCGACCACGGCACCCACCGCGTGGACGGTCGCGAAGAGACGCGGGTCGTCATCGAGATCACGCACGACGAAGCCAGCGGCCGATACATGGCAAGCGCGCTGGCCGGCGCGATCCATGCCCAGGGAGACTCCCTCGACGCGATCCGCGTCAACGTCAAGCAAGCGGTCGACCAATACCTCGACGACACGGCGCCGATGACACGCCCGAAGTACATCTGTCTGCGCTTTCTGCGTGACGAAGTCATGCCGGCCTGAGGCCGTGGAACGGGACACGCCATCAACTGCGGAGAGTTCGGTCGAGCGACGGAGTCCCTATCCCGCGTACAAGCCCTCGGGTGTGGAGTGGCTGGGGGACGTGCCGGCGCATTGGGTGGTGCGGCGACTACGCAACCTCGTCGACATGCGTGCAAGCAACGTAGACAAGCACGTACGAGATGACGAAGAGGCGGTTCGCCTGTGCAACTACGTAGACGTGTACAACCATGAGCGCATCCACAGTGACATGAACTTCACGGCTGCGACCGCTACGGCAGCCGAAGTCCACCGCTTCAGGCTGCAAAAGGGCGACGTGCTCATCACCAAGGACTCCGAAGACTGGACCGACATCGGTGTGCCTGCCGTCGTCGAGGAAGCGGCGGACGATGTCCTGTGCGGATACCATCTGGCCTTGCTCAGACCGCGCGTCGACATCAAAGGTGAGTTCCTCCTGCGTGTGCTCCAAGGTAACGCAAGTGGCTTGCAGTTCCGGGTGCGAGCCAACGGGGTTACTCGCTACGGTCTGTCGCCCAACGCAATCAAGTCGGTGTGGCTACCCGTTCCCCCCCTCGCCGAACAAGCCGCCATCGCACGCTATCTCGATCATGCCACCAGTCGAGTCGATCACCACATCCGCGCCAAGGAGGAGCTGGTGGCGCTGCTTGAAGAGCAGCAGCAGGCTTTCGTCAAACACGCGGTGACAGGGCAGGTGGACGTTCGGACGGGGCGGCGTTATTCGGCCTACAGCGCGTCAGGATTCGACTGGCTCGGCGAGATGTCTGAACATTGGCAAATGGTGCGCAACGGACGCGTGTTCGCTCAGCGTAACGAGACTGGCCATCCGGAGCTTCCGATCCTGGAGGTATCGTTGAGGACTGGCGTTCAGTTGCGGGAGTTTGGCGACTCAGGCCGAAAGCAGGTGATGTCCGACCGCAGTCTTTACAAGCGCGCAGCCAAAGCGATGTGACATACAACATGATGCGGATGTGGCAGGGAGCGGTCGGGGTCGCGCCGACCGACGGGCTGGTGAGTCCCGCGTACGTCGTCGCCAGACCGATGCCGGGGACGGATTCACGGTACTTCGACTACCTATACCACACGCGCTCGTACATGACCGAAGTGGACAAGTACTCCCGCGGAATCGTAAGGGACCGCAACCGGCTGTATTGGGAGGACTTCAAGCAGATGCCGACTCCTTGTCCGCCGTCGGACGAACAAACGGCGATCGCCGATGCGGTTGACGCGCGGATCGCCACGACACGTGCTTGCATACGAAACATTCGCGCCCGGATCAGTCGGGCGCGGGAGTATCAATGCCGGCTAGTCGCCGACGTGGTCACGGGCAAGATCGACATCCGACACGCTGCCCACAATTCGGGCGAACTCTCAGTGGCAGACGCCATTGGCGTCAGCAGGGAAAGCTCGATGGAGGCAACTCGATGACGAATTGGACGAAGTGCTCCGCAGTGGAACGCACCCCCGGCAAGATCAGCGGTGCTTGGGCGTTCTCCGGAACCAGGGTGCCTGTGTACGCTCTCTTCGAGAGTCTGGAGAGCGGCGCCACCGTGAAGGATTTCCTGGAGTGGTACCCGGATGTCGAGGAATGGCAGGTCAGAGCCGTCCTCGACCACGAAGTGGAGTACCTGAAGACTCCGAGTCTGCCGTGAACATTCTCTTTGATCACGGGACACCGGCGGCGCTTCGCGGGCACGTTGGCGAGCACTCAGTGGATCGATCAGCGGACAAAGGGATTGGAGCTGCTCGGCAACGGCGAGCTGATCCGTAGGGCCGAACAGGATGGCTACCAGCTCATCGTCACAACGGACCAGAGCATGCGGCATCAGCAAAATCTGACTGGCCGTCAGTTGGGGATCGTGGTGCTGATGACTACGGCGTGGCCAAGAGTCCGGCGTCGGATCGAGGAGATACGCGCGGCGATGAGCGAGGTCCAGCCGGGCAAGGTCAAGGAGGTCCCGATACCGAAACTGGGGCCGGACGCATGACGACCGACACGAGCGAACAAGGTCTCGAGCGGCTGATCTGCATCGCCTTGACCGGTGACCCCTGCGAACCGCCGAAGGCGGACTCCGTCCGGGAAGCGCGGGATGCCTATGGCGGGGTCGGATGGCGTGCCGGGAGCTGGCTCGACTACGACCGGGACCACTGCTTGGATCTGGTCCAGTTGGCCGCCTTCATGCAGGCCACCCAGCCGAAGGCGTCGGAGTCGCTCGAACTGTCCGTGGACGGACCCGCTCGGCGCAAGTTCCTCGCGCGACTGCAGGGCGAGATCAGCAAGCGGGGCACCATCGACGTGCTGCGCCACGGGGTCAGCCACGGCCCGCGCGACCTCAAGCTGTTCCACGGCATGCCCTCGGAAGGCAACGAGATGGCCCGCGGGCGCTTCGAGCAGAACCTCTTCACGGTGACTCGCCAGTTGCGCTACAGCCGCGACGAAACGCAGCGCGCGCTGGACATCGCGCTCTTCATCAACGGCCTGCCGGTCTTCACGTTTGAACTGAAGAACAGCCTTACGAAGCAGACGGTGGGCGATGCCGTCCGGCAGTACCGCAAGGACCGCAATCGCCGCGAGCGGCTCTTCGCGTTCGGCCGGTGCGTCGCGCACTTCGCAGTCGACGAGCACGAGGCGCGTTTCTGCACGCACCTGGTTGGCGGCGACTCCTGGTTCCTGCCTTTCAACCGCGGCTGGCACGACGGGGCGGGCAATCCCCCGAACCCGGACGGCATCAAGACCGGCTACCTGTGGCGTGAGGTGCTGGCCCGGGAAAGCTTGACGGAGATCCTCGAGAACTATGCCCAGGTGGTCGAGACGAGGGACGAGAAGACCGGGCGAAAGAGGAAGACGCAGATCTGGCCGCGCTATCACCAACTCGATGTCGTGCGTCGCCTGCTGAAGGACGCGGGCGAAAACGGCGTGGGCAGGCGCTACCTGGTCCAGCACTCGGCCGGCAGTGGCAAGAGCAACTCCATCGCCTGGCTCGCGCATCAACTGATCGACCTCAAGCGCGACGGCGAACCGGTGTTCGACTCGATCGTCGTGGTGACCGACCGTCGCATTCTGGACCGTCAGATCGGCAACACCATCGGCCAGTTCGCGCAGGTCGGCGCCACGGTGGGCAAGGCGAACCGGGCTGGGGACCTCAAGCGGTTCATCGAGTCCGGCAAGAAGATCATCGTCTCGACGGTGCAGAAGTTCCCGTTCATCCTGGACGAGATCGGAGACGGCCAGCGGAACCGCCGTTTCGCGATCGTCATCGACGAGGCGCACTCGAGCCAGGGCGGCAAGACATCGGCGGCGATGGCGGGCGCACTCTCCGAGGCCGGCAAGGTCGAGGAGGACGAGACCTACGAGGACCGGATCAACCGCATCATGGAGTCGCGGAAGCTGCTGCCGAACGCGAGCTACTTCGCCTTCACCGCGACGCCGAAGAACAAGACGCTGGAACTCTTCGGCGAGCGCGATTCGCGGCCGGACGGCGCTGTCCGGCACCGCGCATTTCACGGCTACACCATGAAGCAGGCCATCGAAGAGGGCTTCATCGTGGATGTCGTCAAGCACTACACGCCAGTCGAGAGCTACTACCGCCTGGCGAAGACGGTCGAGGACGACCCCGAGTTCGACGCGAGGAAGGCCCAACGGAAGCTGCGGCGCTACGTGGAACGCCACGACCACGCGATCCGGCTGAAGGCGGAGATCATGGTGGACCACTTCCACGAGCAGGTGCTGGCGAGGAACCGGATCGGCGGGCAGGCCCGGGCGATGGTGGTCACGGGCGGCATCGCGGTCGCGATCCAGTACTTCCGCGCGCTCACCGAGTACCTGCGCGAACGCAAGAGCCCGTACGCCGCGATCGTCGCGTTCTCCGGCGAGCACGAGTTCGGCGGTGCGAAGGTGACGGAGGCGACTCTCAACGGCTTTCCGTCGCGCCATATTGTCGACCGGATTCAGGAGGACCCCTACCGTTTCCTCGTCTGCGCCGACAAGTTCCAGACCGGCTACGACGAGCCGCTGTTGCACACGATGTACGTGGACAAGCCTTTGTCGGGCATCAAGGCGGTGCAGACCCTGTCGCGGCTGAACCGGGCGCACCCGAAGAAGCACGACGCGTTCGTCCTCGACTTCGTGAACGACAGCGACACGATCCGGGACGCCTTTGCGGACTACTTCCGCGGTACGGTGCTCGCCGACGAAACCGATCCGGACAAGCTGCACGACCTGCAGGCCGAACTCGACGGCGCTCGCGTGTACACGGAGGAGCAGGTAAAGGACATCGCTCGCCGCTTCGTGGACGGCGAGGATCGGGACCGGCTCGATCCGGTCCTCGACGCGTGCGTCGCGGTCTACAAGGAGGACCTCGACGAGGACGGCCAGGTGGCGTTCAAGGGAAGCGCGAAGGCTTTCGTGCGGACCTACGGCTTCCTTTCCTGCGTCCTGCCGTACACGAGGGTCGCCTGGGAGGAACGCTCGATCTTTCTGGACCTGCTGATCCCCAAGCTGCCGTCGCCGCGCGAGGACGACCTTTCGCGCGGCATCTTGGAAGCCATCGACATGGAGAGCTACCGGGTCGAGAAGCGGGCGGCGCAGAGCGTCCTGCTGCCGGATGAGGACGCGATGATCGACCCGGTGCCGACTGCGGGCGGCGGTGGACGGCCGGAGCCGGAAGTCGACCTGCTATCGAACATCCTGCGGGTATTCAACGAGCATTTCGGCGACATTGGGTGGGAGGACGCCGACCGGGTCCGGCAACTCATCACGGAAACGATTCCTTCGCGCGTGGCGGACGACACCGCGTTCCGCAACGCGCGCCGGAACTCGGACGAGCAGAACGCGCGGATCGAGCACGACCGGGCGTTGTTGCGGGTCATGACATCGGTGATGAAGGACGACGCGGAACTCTTCAAGCAGTTCATGGACAACGACGGCTTCAAGCGCTGGATGACGGACACGGTGTTCGCGCTTGCGTATGGTGACCCGGCTGCTCCATGAACGGCCCACGAAACCAGGACGGGCTGCCCGAACTGAAGCGGTTGGCGCGGCGGATGTATCGAGAGACGTTCGAGCGTCTCGAGGCACCCTCGCTGCAGGCAGTGGTGAAGCACAAGATCACCATCCTGTACGGCCCGCCGATGGTGCGCCCCGACTTGTTTCTCCTCTCCTTCCAGGGCGGCGCCGGAGACGATTCGCCGTCGAACCGGATCTGGCCGGAGAAGCTCCTGTACCTCGACGACGACTTCCGATTCGGCGGCAACTTGCGCACGCAGTTCGAAGCGGCCGGGTTGACCGCAACACTGGAACGGCGAAGCGTGGCTATGGCGGCCTGCTTTCCCGAGGCACCATCATCCGAGGCGGGCCGCTGGATGGCGAAGACTGGCGCGAAGGCCGAATGGCGCGAGTTCTCCGTGGCATGGGTCCGCCGGATAATCACCGCCACGCGTCCGCGAGCGGCTCTCGTGTTCGGAAGGAAGGCGAGCGAGGCGATGGGGATCGAGCGGGCCTGGCGGGAGGAACGACGCGACGCACGCGGATGGCGGGGCTTCGGTCGCGCCGAAATCGAAGGTTGCCCGGCAGTGTATTGCCAACACCTGTCCCAAGGCTGGAGAAAGGACTTCGTGCAGATGAGCCTCCGCGAGGTCCGCCGTCTGCTTGTGCAACGCTGATAGCATGCCGCGATGGCCCGCCGCAGACTGCCCATCGGCATCCAGACCTTCCGCGAGGTGCGGGACGATGGCTGCTACTACGTGGACAAACCCCCTACATCGAGCGGCTGCTCGAGGACGGCAAGCACTTCTTCCTGTCGCGTCCGAGGCGTTTCGGCAAGAGCCTGTTCCTGGACACGCTGAAGGATCTGTTCGAGGGCCGCGAAGAGCTGTTCACGGGTCTGGCGATCCACGGCCGGTGGAACTGGTCGGTACACCATCCGGTCGTCCGCCTCAGCTTCGGCGGCGGCCACTTCCAGACACCGGACGGGTTGCGGGCCAGCGTCATGGCGCAACTCGGCCGCGTCGAGCGCGAGACCGGCGTGCAGTCGACGTGCCCCTCGGCGCCGGAGAGGTTCGGCGAGATCGTCCGGGCGCTTCGCGAGCGGGCCGGCGAGCGCGTGGTGGTGCTGGTCGACGAGTACGACAAACCCATCCTCGACGCGCTCGACACGCCCGGGGTGGCGCGCGCCAACCGCGACTACCTGCGCGGCCTGTACGCGGTGATCGAGGATTGCGACGCGGACATCCGCTTCAGCTTCATCACCGGGGTGAGCAAATTCTCGAAAGTGAGCCTGTTCTCGGGATTGAACAATCTCACGGACATCACGCTGGAGCCGCAATACTCCGCGATCTGCGGCTACACGGAGGGGGACGTCGAGGAAGTGTTCGGGCCGGAACTGCCGGGTCTCGACCGGGAACGGATCCGCGAGTGGTACAACGGCTATTCCTGGCTCGGCGACGAGAAGGTGTACAACCCGTTCGACATCCTGCTGCTGTTCCGGACGCGGAAGTTCAAGGCGCACTGGTTCGAGACGGGCTCGCCGACGTTGCTGGTGGACACGCTGTTCCGGCGGCGGGTGCGCTCGGTGGACCTCGACGGGATGCTGGCGAGCGACGAACTGCTGTCCACCTTCGACGTGGACGAGATCGCGCCGGAGGCGCTGCTGTTCCAGACCGGCTACCTGACGATCCGCGAGCGGGAGGAGCTTGGCGAGCAAACGCTCTACCGGCTGGGGTACCCCAACCGCGAGGTGCGCGCGGGACTCAACGAGCGGCTGCTGCGGCGGCTGGGACAGGACGGGACGCGCCAGATGGCGAACGCCGTTCGCTTGTACCGGCTGCTGGAGGCGGACGACATCGCTGGCATGGAGGAGCTGTTCCACGCCTTCTTCGCAGGCAATCCGCACCAGTGGTACACGAACAACGACATCGCGGACTACGAGGGCTACTACGCGAGCGTCTTCTACTCGTACTTCGCGGGCCTGGGGCTCGACGTGGCGGTGGAGGAGAGCACGAACAGGGGCCGCCTGGACATGGCGGTGCGTTTCGAGGATCGGGTGTACCTGTTCGAATTCAAGGTGGTGGAGCAGGCCGGGGAAGGCAGCGCGATGGCGCAGTTACGCGAACGGCGGTACGCGGACAAGTATCGCGCGCCCGGAGTGCGCGTCCGTCTGGTCGGCGTGGAGTTCAGCAGCGCGTCCCGCAATATCGCCGCGTTCGAGCACGCGGCGCCCGGTTGAGCTAAGGGCCGTTCCGCGCATCGATCCACCGCTGCATCCGGTTGTCCAGCACCTTCAGGGGCAACGAACCGCCAGTGAGCAGCGCGATGTGGAATTCCCGCAGGTCGAACCGGTCCCCGAGCGCCGCTTCGGCGCGCTGACGCAGTTCGCGTATCTTCAGTTCCCCGTGCTTGTAGGCCGTGGCCTGGCCGGGATAGGTGATGTAGCGGTCGACTTCGGCGACGACGTTGGCAGGCGTCAGCCCCGTGTTGGCGAGCATGAAGTCGATGGCCTCCTGGCGGGTCCAGCCCATGGCGTGCATGCCGGTGTCGACGACCAGGCGCGCCGCGCGCCACATGTCGTAGATCAGCCGCCCGAAACGCTCGTAGGGGGTCCTGTAGATGCCCATCTCCTCCCCGAGGAACTCGGCGTACAGGCCCCAGCCCTCGCCGAACGCGTGGAAGTAGTAGAAGCGCCGCCAGTCGGGGAGGTCCTCGTTCTCGCCCTGCAGCGAGATCTGCAGGTGGTGACCGGGCACCGATTCGTGCAGCCCCAGGGCGGGAAGCTCGTAGAGCGGACGGCTCGACAGGTCGTACAGGTTCACGAAGTACTGGCCGGCCCGCGTGCCGTCCGCAGCACCGGGCTGGTAGAAGGCCGTCGCGGTCATGGGCGCAATCTGCCGGGGGATCACGCTGATGCCGTAGGGGTTGCTGGGTAGCCGGGAGAAGAACTGGGGCAACCGGGCTTCGATGGTCTTGCCGATCCATGCGACGTGTCGCAGATAGGTCTCCGCATCGCTCGCGTAGAACTGCGGGTCGGAGCGCAGGAAGGCGAGGAACTCGGCAAACTCGCCCTCGAAATCCACCTCGTCCATCACCGCTTCCATCTCCGCGCGGATGCGGGCGACTTCCCGGCGGCCGAGGGCGTGGATCGTGGGGGCATCCGTGTCCAGGCTGGTGTAGTAGCGCAGGGCATGGTCGTAGGCCTCCCTGCCGCCCGGCAACGACGACAGGCCCACCGACGTTCGGCACGCCGGTTCGTAGCTCTCGGCATAGAAGTCCGCGAAAGCCTGGTAGGCGGGATTGACGACCTCGTCGATCACGCGCAGGGCCTCCGACTGCAACTCCTCGCGTACGGGCGCGGGAAGCGAATCGGGCATGGCCGCGAACGGTCGGGCGAAGACGCTGGCTTCCGGCGTGTCCGACAGGTACCCGGTGATGGACCTGCCGTATCCCTGGAGCGACACGCACGGCTGCGTGTATCCGCTTTCCATGCCCATGCGCAGGAGGTCGACGTTCTGCCGGGCGTACGGGCCAAACCCCGCCAGGCGCGCCAGCAGGTCCCGGTAGTCCCGCTCCGAGGAGTAGGGGGTCGCCCGGATCAGGTCGGCGAAACGGGTGTGCCAGCCGCCGAGGGAGGTGATGGTGAAGAAGCGGGTTCCGAAGTCCAGGTTCCGCCGTTCGTGGGCCAGCATCCACTCGAAGGCTTCGTAGTGCTCGCGATTCGCCGGGCTCAGGTCACGCGGATCGATCTCCCCGAGCGCGGCGATGGCTTGGTCGAGCCTCGCGACCCGGGCCGCGAGCGCTTGCGGGCTAAGGTCGTCGACACGGTCGCGGTACCGGTTCTCCCCCCACAGGGTGGCGGCCAGCGGCGACGCGCGGACCTGGCCCTCCCAGAAATCCTCCATGAGCAGTTCCAGCGCCTCGTCCGAGGGCGAGGCATGGGTGACTCCGGCGACCAGCAGGACGCATGCGAGGAGGACGCATCGGCATGGGCCGGCGCGGGACGTTCGTTGTGCGCTCATCGTTTCAGCCTGTGGGACCCGGGACGGAGTGGGAGACAATCGCCCACGTGCCGTGGTCCTATGACGCATCGTCGGCAAGATCACTCAGTCCGAGTCGGGGAGGTGCACGAATGAAACCAGGCCCTTGCACGATGTTGCGCCGAGCGGTGGTTGGCCGTCGCGTTGTCTCATGGCTGACAGCGTTGGCGACGGCCGGACTCGCGGCATGTAGTCCCGGCGCCGACGCACCCGCGGCACCCGTAGAGGAGACCGCGCCCGCTTACGCCTTCGCCAACGTCAACGTGGTGTCGATGACCTCGGACCGCGTCGACGCGGACCAGAACGTCGTCATCGCCGACGGACGGATCACGGCCGTCGGGCCCGCCGGAAGCGTCGCGGTTCCGCCTGGCGCCCGGATCATCCACGGCAGCGGCAAGTACCTCGCGCCGGGCCTGGCGGACATGCACGCGCACCCCATGACGACCGCCGATCTCGATGCCTACCTGGCCACGGGCGTCACCCTGATCCGCGCGATGTGGGGAGAGCCCGCGGTCCTGGAGCTCCGCGAAGGCGTCGCCTCGGGCACCATCGCCGGTCCGCGGATCTTCACCGGGGGGCGTATCGTCGACGGCGAGCCCGTCATTCACTACGGGAGCGACATCGTGCTCGACGCCGCCGACGCCATGGATGTGGTAACCCGGCACAAGGCCGCCGGCTACGACTTCATCAAGGTCTACTCCAACCTCAGCGTCGAGGCGTTCGACGCCATCGCCGAGGCGGCCAAGGCGAACGACATTCCCTTCGCGGGACACATTCCCGACGCCGTCGCCGCGGACCACGCGTTCCGGTCCGGCATGCAGGCGGCGGAACACCTGATCGGCATCGGGCCCGCAACGCTCGCCGACGGCGCCGAGTACCACACGCGCTTCGATCCGGCCTTCCCGCAGTACGCGGCGCGGATCGGCTCGGGCGAGATCTCGCTGGATGCGGTCTACGATGACGCAAAGCTCGGGGAATTGGCGGACCTTGCCAGGGAGACCGGCATCTGGACGGTGCCCACCCTGACCACCATCCGGGGCACGGCTATGTCCCCTGAGGAAGCCTCCGTGTTCTCCGCGCGCGATGCGGCGCGGTACGTCGACTACACGGTGATGTCCTTCTGGCAGATGTCCGCGGCCTTCCGGGCGGCGTGGACGCCCGACACCTATCGCGGGGCCCAGCTTCAGCTCGAAGAGGACCTCCGCCAGCTCAAGGCGTTCCACGATGCCGGGGCCCGGATCCTCGCCGGAACGGACGCCCCCAACCCCTGGGCACTCGTGGGCTTCGGCATGGTCGACGAACTCGAGCTGTACGTCGAGGCCGGGCTGTCCACCTACGCGGCACTGCAGACCGCGACGACCGCGGCGGCGGAGTTCATGAACGAGGCGGGTGAGAGCGGCATCGTGGCGCGAGGCGCGCGGGCCGATCTCGTACTGCTCGACGGCGACCCGCTGGCCGACATCGCCGCCTACCGGGACATCGACGGGGTCATGGCCGCGGGGACCTGGTTCGATCGCGCGGCCCTCGACGAGCGGCTCGCGACCATTACGGCAGCCAGCGAGCGCAAGGCGGCGGTGTTCCGCGACGCGCCCGCCTGGCCTGTCGAGGGGTCCGAGAGCGTCTTTGTCAGCGCCGAGTTCGTGCTGGAGCGGGGCGAGGGCCGTGCCGGTGCGGAGCGCATCGCATCGGTACCGATGGAGGACGGCTCGACGGCGTTTCTCGGACAGTTTCTCGGTCCCGACGGGTCAGTACGCAACACGCGCGTGGAAGCCAGTGGAGGGAGCTTCGCGCGGAGAGTCACCGACGAACGGGTATCCGCGGACGGCGCCGTCGATAGGTTCGTCTACGAACTGCCGGGCGGAGACGCCCACATCCTCACCGGCGCCGCCCTCGACTGGCTCCTGCTCGGTTCGGTCCTGGCGACCATGCAGGACGGCGAGACCCGCGAAATCCCCATACGGCGCCCGGAAGGGTTGGGGGCCACCGTGACCGGGACGATAACCGCGACCCGGCACCCCAGCGAAGTCATCGTCGGGCACTTCTACTTCACCGGCGCGAACCGCTACGACATCGTCGTCAGCGACGCGGGCGGAACCCGGGAACTCGCCGTCTGGATGGGCGGAGGCTTCTACACGGGATGGCCCGTCAAGATCGTCGCGCACCCGAGCGGGCCCGACGACACGGCCGTCGAGTACCGGAGAATCCTGTAACGGTCAGGCGCGCCAAGCCGGCCTACGAGCCCGCGCCGTTCTGCGGCGCGGTTTCCCGTGTCGGTGCGGGTGGCCCTCCGCTCGCCACGAGGGCGGTCAGGTCGGCCAAGTAACGCGTCGACAGCGCCTTCGAGAAGAAGTCGATGTGCAGCGCGGTCGCTCCTAGAACGATGGCGGCGAGCCCGATGGCCTGCGCCAACGGCTCCCCACGCAGGAGGAACAGCGCCAAGCCCCCGATCACCACAACCGCGCCGCCAGCGATCGTGTACCGATACCAGTCCATGAAGCCCTGGACACGCGCGATCTCCCGCTCTGCGAACGCGGTCGGGTCGAGGGCATGGGCTTGCTGAAACGCTTCGAGCCGGAACACGTTGTTCAGCAACAGCACCGCGGTTATGACCGCCAGCGCCGCGCCCACGACCACGAGCGGCGCCACCATGGCCCGGGCCGCCGGAGACGCTCCGAACTTCCAGAGCAGGGCTCCGCAGACGACGAGAATCAGACCGAACGCCATCGTTGCGCCGCCGACGATCATCTCCCCGTGGATCCACTTCGCGGCGTGATCGAACGCGGTCATCTTCCCGCCCCGCGCGGACGCTCCCGCGACTCGCGTCTCGGCGGTCTCCGAGGTGTCCTTCTACGCCGACCCATGTCGTTTTCTCTGTGCGGAGGTCGAGGCCGGAGAGGCTACAACAGCCTGTTGCGCGCGTGGCGGTGGCGAGGCGGAGGTATTACGATAACCGTCGTAGCGTCCCGCCAACCATTCGGTCGGGACAGTCCGGAGTTGGGCCATGACCACCTAACACCATCGATACGGTCGCAGCGATCAAGCGGATGGCCCAAGCTGGTCTGTCCCAGGAACAGGCCGAGGCGATTGTTGAAACGTTCGCCCAGAGCAACGATGCGCTGGCATCCAAGGCCGACCTCCAAACCGCGATAGACAGGCTCGAAGCCCGTCTGACGGTTCGAATCGTCACGGCACAGGTGGCGACCGCCGCGCTGTTGTTCGTGCTGCTGAAACTGTTCGGATAAGCGCATCGCTGTCGTCCATGGTTTGGACGTCGAGGCCGGGCCGCCTGGGAGGGCGTGCGCCCTGATCGACGCGCTTCAGTCGTCGTAAGAAACGCGGTAGCCCGCCGGGGGTTCGGCCCCGAGCAGGTGCTCGACGAAGTAGTCCCAGCGCCGGCGGATGAAATAGGGTTCGTTCGTGTAGTTGTGGTCCCGGTTCAGAAGGGTCAGGAGGTCGAAGTCCCTGTTCGCCTCCACCAGCGCATCGACCAGGGTCAGGGTCGAGGCCGGCAACGTGTTCTCGTCCAGGTCCCCGTGCACGAGCAGCAGTTTGCCCGCCAGGTGCTCGGCCAACGCGGCGGGGGCCACCCAGTTGACGGGGCGGGCGGTGTCGTCGGGCGCCAGTGAGCCCCCGCCCTCGAACTCCGGGGCCCCCGTCCAGCGGATGAACACCGGGTACAGGTACCGGTAGTCGTACACGCCGGCGGAGGAGACCCCCACCCGGTAGAAGTCCGGGTAGCGCAGCATGGCGAGCGCCGACGAGTATCCGCCCCACGAGTGGCCGGTGATGCCGACGCGCTCGAGGTCGAGCCACGGATACCGCTCGCCCAACTGCCGTATCGCCGCCACGTGATCCTCGAGCGCGAACTCCCCGTGCTTCCCCCACATGTAGTCGTGGAAGGCCTTCGAGCGCATGGGCGTGCCCCGGACGTCCATCACGACGACGGCGAAACCGAACTCCGTCATGCCGGCCAGATTCCCCTGCCCGCCCACGCGGTCGATCGCCGCGGCCTGTTCGAACCGGACGGGCGCCACCGTCGTCTGGGGACCTCCGTAGATCTGTTCGACGACGGGGTACTTGATGCCGGGCTCCCGGTGCTTCGGGTGGTAGAGGACGCCGTAGACCTCCGTCTCGCCGTCCGCCGCCTTCACGGTGAAGGGTTCCGGCGGCAGGTAGCCCTGCGCGTACAGGGCGCTCGCATCCGCCTCCTCGAGGATGGCCACCAGCGTCCCGTCGTTCCGGCGCAGCACGGCGCGGTTGGGCCGGTCGACGCGCGAGTGGTTGTCGACAAAGTAACGTCTGTCCGGCGAGAAGTTCGTGTTCGTGCCGCCGAGGAAGAAGCTGGCCGGAATCACGCGGTGGTGCGCGTCTTCAGGAGTGAGCAGTTCCGTCCGTTCGCCCTGCAGCGAGGTGCGGTAGAGGTGGGCGAAGTAGGGATGGCGACCCTCTTCCCTGCCACCGGCGGTGTAGTAGAACCAGCCTTCCGCCTCGTCCGCGAAGAGCAGGTCGTGTACCAGCCAGGGACCGCGCGTGAGTTGCCGCGGTACGTCCCCGCCCGCCATGTCGACGAGATAGCCACGCCGGCAGGGTTTCGCAGGTCGCGGCCCGCAGGTCGCAGCGCGCCGCCAGTTCCCCGGCCTTCAGGTCGACGGACGACAAGGCCTCGTCGAAGTGCATCGCGTCGATGGCCAGCGCGTTCGCCGCGCGCGCCTGCCCATCGACTGTCGACAGCGCCTTCGCCAGCGGTTCGTGATCGAAGGCGGGACGTCTGCTGCCCGTGTCCGCGTCGACCAGCACGTACTCCGTGCCGTCCCCGGCATCCCGGCGATACCAGAACGCCTCGCCGCCAGGCAGCCAGTGGGGCGTGACCGACGGGTTCTTGACCGTGCCCTGGACCGCGACAGTGGTGAGCGCCACGGCGCGGTCGTACGCCTCGGCGGGCACCGCGTCCACGCGATAGGGCTCGTGCTCCGCAGCGTGCGCATCCGCGCTGGACCAGACCAGGAACGCCAATGGCAGGAACGGACAGTGAAACGGTGACTTCATGGATGAACCTCCATCGGCTTTGCAGGGGCGGGTCTTGTCCCCGCCCGTGGTGGGGCGTGCACGATTTCGAGACGGGACGCCACGAGGGCGTCCTCTACAGTTGCGTCTCGATCGGCAACTCCGTGCTGTTCTTGATCTCCGTCACCGCGATGTGCGAGTGCAGTTCGCCGATGAAGGGGTTGCTCAAGAGGGTGTTGCGCGCAAAGGACTCGTAGTGGGCGATGTCGCGCGTCACGATCTTCAGGACGTAGTCCCAGATGCCCGCCATGGTGTAGCACTCCACCACTTCCGGGTGCCCGGCGATGGATTTTTCGAACTCCTCCAGCCGGCGGCGCCCGTTGCTGGTCAGGTTGACCGTGGCGAACACCACCACCTCCATTCCCAGTGCGCGGCGGTCGAGCAACGCCACCCGCTTCTTGATGTATCCCGCCTGTTCGATCCGGTTGATGCGGCGCCAGCAGGGCGACTGCGAGAGATTGAGGCGCTCCGCGATGGCCCCGGTGGTCAGGTTCGCATCGTTTTGGAGCAGGCGCAGGATTTCGACATCCGTTTTGCCCAGTTGTTGAGGCATGCCTTTCCCCTCACATCACGTTCTGCGAATAATCTATGCGCCATTCGAAGAAATGTATAGCTAATCAGCATAGAAATCCGTCCCGGTGGGAGTACCATGAATTCGAGAAGAACCGCGAGATGACATCCCATGGCGACCCCGCCTCCCGCGCTGCAGCCCGTTTCACTGGACGACAAGTACGCACTGGAGCGGGGACGGGCCTACATGACCGGCATCGAGGCGCTGGTGCGCCTGCCGATCATGCAGCATCAGCGCGACCGTGCGCGCGGGCTGAACACGGCGGCCTTCATCTCCGGTTACCGCGGGTCCCCGGTCGGCGGCTTCGACCAGGCCCTCTGGCAGGCGGGGCGCTGGCTCGACGAGCACAACATCCACTTCAATCCCGGCCTGAACGAGGAACTCGCGGCCACGGCGGTCTGGGGCAGCCAGCAGACGAACCTGTTCGCCGGCGCCAGGTACGACGGCGTCTTCGGCATGTGGTACGGCAAGGGCCCCGGCGTGGACCGGAGCGTGGACGCCTTCAAGCACGCCAACGCGGCCGGCACTTCCCGCTACGGCGGCGTGCTGGCCATCGCCGGCGACGACCATGCGGCGAAGTCGTCCACCCTGCCCCACCAGTCCGAGCACATCTTCATTGGCGCCTCCATCCCGGTGCTCAATCCCGCGAACGTCCAGGAAGTGCTGGATCTCGGCATCTACGGGTGGGAACTGTCCCGCTACAGCGGCTGCTGGGTGGCGATGAAGGCGATCACCGACAGCATGGACTCATCCATCTCCGCCGTCATCGATCCGGACCGGGTCGACGTCGTCGTCCCGGAGGACTTCACGTTCCCCGAGGGGGGCGTGCACGCGCGGTGGCCGGACTCCTGGCACGAACAGGAGGTCCGCCTCAACCGGTACAAGATCTACGCGGCGCGGGAGTTCGCCCGCGTCAACGGCCTGAACCGCATCGTCATCGACAGCCCCGACGCCCGCTTCGGCATCATCACGACCGGCAAGGCCTACCTGGACGTCGTCCAGGCGCTGGAAGACCTGGGCATCGACGAGGCGACCGCGGCCCGGATCGGCCTGCGCGTCTTCAAGGTGGGCATGAGCTGGCCGCTGGAACCGGTCTCGACCCACGCATTCGCCGAGGGACTCGAAGAGATCCTCGTCGTCGAGGAGAAGCGCTCGATCGTCGAGGACCAGCTCACCGGCCAACTCTATAACCAGCCGGCGGCCAAGCGTCCGCGCGTGGTGGGCGAGTTCGACGAGGAGGGTCGGATTCTCCTGCCGAACTACGGCGAACTGACCCCCGCCGCCATCGCCCGCGCCATCGCCGGCCGCATCGGTCGCTTCCACGACTCCGACGCCATGCGCGCCCGGCTCGCCTTCCTGGAGCACAAGGAGCGCTCCCTGGCGCGGCCTCGCAAGACCGCCGAGCGCACCCCCTATTTCTGCTCCGGTTGCCCGCACAACACCTCCACGCGGGTCCCGGAAGGCAGCCGCGCGGCCGCCGGCATCGGCTGCCACTACATGGCCACCTGGATGGCCGACCGCAACACCGCCACGTTCACGCAGATGGGCGGCGAAGGCGCCGCCTGGATCGGCCAGGCGCCGTTCACCGACACGCCCCACATCTTCCAGAACCTGGGCGACGGCACGTACAACCACTCGGGCATCCTGGCCATTCGCGCGGCGCGCGCGGCCGGCGTCTCGATGACCTACAAGATCCTCTGCAACGACGCCGTCGCCATGACGGGCGGGCAGCCGGTGGACGGCGAGTTTTCCGTACCGAACCTGATCCAGCAGTTGCGCGGCGAAGGGATCGAGCGCATCGCCCTCGTCAGCGACGAACCCGGCGCCTGGCAGGGGCGGTTCCGGGACGCGCCCGGCTTCAGCCTGCACCACCGGGACGAGATGGACGCCCTGCAGCGTGAACTGCGCGAATTCCAGGGCGTCTCGGTGCTCGTCTACCAGCAGACCTGCGCCGCGGAGAAGCGGCGCCGCCGCAAGCGCGGCATGCTCGAAGACCCGCCCAAACGCGTGTTCATCAACGACGCGGTCTGCGAGGGATGCGGCGACTGCAGCCGCGCCTCGAACTGCCTCTCCGTGGTGCCGCTCGAGACGGAACTCGGTCGCAAGCGCAGGATCGACCAGAGCGCCTGCAACAAGGACTACAGTTGCGTCAACGGGTTCTGCCCGAGCTTCGTGACCGTCCACGGCGGCGAACTGGCCAAGCGCGCAGGCATCGCCGGCTCGGTCGGGGCAGCGTTCGGCGATCTGCCAGAGCCCCAACTGCCGACCATCGACGCTCCCTGGAACGCCGTCGTCACCGGCGTCGGCGGCACCGGCGTGCTCACGGTCACGGCCCTGGTCGCCATGGCCGCGCATATCGAGGGCCGGGGCTGCGCGACCATGAACCAGACCGGTCTCGCCCAGAAGTTCGGCGCGGTGGTCAGCCACGTGCGGGTCTCGAACCGGCAGGACGAGATCAAGGCCGTGCGCATACCGGCCGGCGAGGCGGACCTGCTGCTCGGCTGCGACCTGGCCGTGGCCTCCGGTTTCGAGGCCCTGGCCAAGGTCCACGCCGGCCGCTCGAACGCCGTGGTGAACTGCGCGGAAACACCCAACGCCGCGTTCGTGCTGAACCCGGACGCCGAGTTCCTCACCACGGAGATGCAGGAGAGCATCCGCGAGGAAGTCGGGGCAGACCGCTGCGACTTCATCGACTCGACCGGCATCGCCACCGAGCTGCTCGGCGACTCCATCGCCAGCAACCTCTTCCTGCTCGGTTTCGCCTGGCAGCGGGGTCTCGTGCCCGTCAGCCACCAGGCGCTCGAGCGGGCCATCGAGATCAACGGCGTCGCGGTGGACCTCAACAAGCAGGCCTTCCTGTGGGGCCGCCGCGCCGCCCACGATCCCGAACCGGTCACGAGCCTGGTCGGGAAGGCCCTCGACAAACCCCGGCGCCTCTCGCTCGACGAACTGATCGCCGACCGGGCGGACCGTCTGACGGCGTATCAGAACGCCGCCTACGCGCGGGAGTACACCGAGTTCGTCCACCGCGTCAGCGAGGCCGACAGCCCCGAGCGCAGGCTGACCCGGGCGGCGGCGGAAGCACTGTACAAGCTGATGGCCTACAAGGACGAGTACGAAGTGGCGCGCCTCTATAGCGACGGGGATTTCCAGCGCAAGCTCTCGGCACAGTTCGCCGGCGACTACAAGCTGCGCTTCCACCTGGCGCCGCCGTTGCTGGCACGAAGAGATCCCAACAGCGGCCACCTGACCAAGCGCGAGTTCCCCGGCTGGACGCTCCGGGTGTTCGGCCTGCTCGCGAAACTCCGGTTCCTGCGCGGTTCCGCGTTCGACCTCTTCGGATACTCCCCGGAACGGCGGCGCGAGCGGCAGGACATCGTCGACTACCGCACCCTGCTCGAGGAGTTGCTGCCCGGCCTGACCGACGCCAACTACGGCGCAGGCGTGCAACTGGCCGAGCTGCCCTTGCAGTTGCGCGGTTTCGGGCACGTCAAGGACGCCAACCGGGCCAAGCTCACGCTCCAGCGCGACGGCCTGCTGGCCGCCTTCCGGGGGGAGAGCCCGGTCAGGATCGTAGAACAGGCTGCCTGATACCCACTCCACAGGACCGGTGTTGACCGATCTGTGGCTCAGAAAGATTGTTTAATCTTTCCCAAGAATAGGCTCGTAACGCCTTTTTCTGAGAAAGATTTGATAATCTTTCACGACAATGGCGACGGTTCCGCAGATCGGCGAAGTGCCCGGCTCCCTCACCCAGGACGCCTTCCGGGAGCTGTTCGGCCACGTTGAGCACGCCCAGCTCGACTTCAAGCGGGGCGTTGCCACCGATGTCCGCGACACGATCGCCGCGATGGCGATGACCGAAGGCGGCTTGATCGTCCACGGCGTGGACGATCAGCGGCGTATCGTCGGCTGTCCGCTCTCCCAGAACACGCAGGACCGGATCACGCGCATCGCGATGGAGTGCGGCGTTGACGTCCAGCTTCGCGAAGTCACCGTCGCCGACCTCGGCCTGACCATTACGGCGGTTCCCGCAGTCCGCGGCCGGATCGTCACGACGCCGGACGGCCGGTTGCTGCGGAGGGTCGGCGGGGCCTCTCAGCCGCTACGCGGCGATGCCATGGCACGTTTCGTCCGGGAACGGGAGCAACGCACCGCCGAAGACCAACCGGTGGTCACGTTCGACCCGTCCGCATTCTCCGTTGAAGCGATCAACGAAGCGCTCCTCGCCGACGGCCGTCCGCCGATTGACGCCGCGCGCGTCCCGCGCGCCCTCGCCGACCTGCGCGTTGCCATCGCCGCATCGCCGCCCCTGGATCAACGGGTGCTTCGCGCAGCGGTCGTGCTGTTCGCCAGGGATCCCCGTGACGTACTGCGCGGCGCCGCCGTTCAGCTCGTCCGGCGTTCCGGCGCCGGACCCGGGACCGGGCCCTCGATCGAGCGCACGGAGTGTGCCGGCCCATTGGCGGAGACCATTGCGTGCTCCATGGACTTCATCTCCCGGCACGGCGGCGGGTTGGAGGTCGTGGCCGGGGACCGACGGGAGGCCTTGCCGGCGTACCCGCCGACGGTGGTCAGGGAAGCTGTAGTGAACGCCCTTGCGCATCGGGACTACGGATTGGCCGGCGCGACCGTGGACGTCACGATGTGGGACGACCGGGTCGAGGTCAGAAGCCCGGGTGGTCTGCCCGGACACATCACGGTCGACAACATGCGCGGGGAACATTACAGCCGAAATCCGCGGATCATGCGGGTGCTGAAGACGCTCGGCTACGTGGAGGAGTACGGCGAGGGAGTCGACCGGATGTTCCGCGAGATGGAGGCCCGACTCATGGAACCGCCGACGTTCGAAGCGACCGCCGATTCGGTCACGGTGACGCTTCGCAACAGGGTGTTGGTCGACGTCGACGACCAGCTTTGGCTCAACCAGCTCGGCGCCGACGAGCTCGGGCGTGACGAGGCCCGGGTGCTGGTCGCGGCTCGTCGCGGGGGCGGCGTCACGCCGCGCGCATTGCGTGCCCGGATGGCGGAAGCGGACATCGACGCGATGCTGGCGCGATTGGTCTCGAAGGGCCTGTTGCGCCGGGTCGGCGTTCGTGGCGGGTCGCGCTATGTGCTTTCGGACAAGACCATCGCCCAAGCGGGGACGGGACTGCCGGACGACCGGCAGACGCTGCTCGACGAAATCCGTCATCGGGGCAGCCTGTCGTCCGCGGAAGGCGCGATGCTGATCCACCGGGACGCAGCCTACGCGCGTGGCCTGTTGAACGAGCTTGTCGCAACGGGGTTGGTTCGGGCCGAGGGACGGACACGGGCGCGGCGGTACCACCCGGATTGAGCAGCGCCCTTGGGCGTCGAACTCGATACCGCCGCTCGACAGCGCCAGCCGCCACGCGCCCTTGACCTTTCGGCTACCCGACGGGCCGCAAACCGCTCAAGCGCTTCAGCTCCATGGCTCTGACGGGCAGCAGCCGGCGACCGATCAATTCCACCGCGGCGCCGCACTGTGCCAGGGCGATGTAGCCAAGCAACGGCTCATGTTCGCCATCGACGGGCACCATGTCGACGAATAGCACCTCGCCGTGTATGACCCGAAACCCCTCCACCCGAATCCGTGCGGGCCCACACACAATGCCTGCGGCGACTTCTTGTGTCGCTGTCTCGAAGTCTACCTCCTCCTCCACAGCGAACGTGCCGAACCGATCCCGCCAGGCACTCGGTAACGTGATGTGGCTGGCACCGGTGTCGACCAACGCATCGATCCGCCGCGCGCAGTCGGGTTGCGCTACGTTCTGGATCTCCATTGCAGCGACGATTCGTCCCATTGGACACCGCTTCGGCATCCCCGCCGAGACAGCGGCACTCTGACCAGCCCGCGGCCGGACGGCAACTCTCTCCCGCCGCCCCCGCCGACGGTGCTCAAGCGAGCCTTGCACCCGGAACGTTGCAAGGCGGTAGCAACATTGGTCCAATCCGGTTCGAAACCCCTTGGGAGCGTTCAACTTGCCTGCCGTTACTCACCATCCGTTCGGCAACCGCCGGACCTTTCTCAAGTCCCTGGCCGCCGGCGCGGCGGCCGGCGCCTTCGCACCGCCGCTTCTGAACAAAGGCCATCTGGCTTTTGCCGACCAGATCGCGTTGCTCTCCGACGACGAGCGGCGGCGCCTGCTGGAGTTGGCCCACTTCGGCCGCAAGGAACCCGCCTCCGGCAGCAAGGGCATGGTCGTCTGCTCCCACCCCCTGGCGACCCGGGCGGGCGTGGACGTGCTCAAGGCCGGCGGCAACGCGGCCGATGCGGCACTCGCGACATCCATCTGCCAGACGGTCGTGGAACCGCACATGACCGGCATCACCGGCGTGCTCTCGATGCTGTACTTCGACGCGGCGACGGGCGAGACCACCTACGTCAACGGCAGCGCGGCGCGCCCCGCGGCGGCGCTCGACGGGTTCTCCCCGGCTGACCTCGCCACGGGCCGCGGCGTCGCCGTACCCGGCTTCTGGGCCGGCTTCGAGGCGGCCCACGCGCGTCACGGGCAGGCCGGGAGGGAAACCGTCATGGAAGCCGCGATCGGATACGCGCGGGACGGCTTCGAGATCCATCCGTTCCTCTGGGGCGAGATCTTCGTCGAGTACGGGAAGATCGGCCGTACGCCGCAGGGCCGGGAGATCTTCTCGCGGAACGACACCCTGCCCCGGCCCGGCGACCTGCTCGTGCAAGAGCGCGCCGCCGACACGCTGACGGCGCTGCTCGAGGAAGGCAACGACTACTTCTATCGGGGCGCGTTCGCGCAGGAACTCGTGGACGTGGTGCAGGCGGCGGGCGGGGTCCTCACCCTCGAGGACATGGAGCAATACGAGGCACGCTGGCAGCCCCCCGCCGAGGGCAGCTATCGCGGCCACAAGGTGCTCGGCTCGCCGCCCCCCGACCACGGCGGCTCGCACCTGATCGAGATTCTCAACATGGTCGAACTGCTGGACCTCGAGAAGCTGGGTCCGCCGACGGAGTCCGCCGAGAGCCTGTTCCACATGGCGCGTATCGCCAACCAGGTCTACCTCGACGGGTTCAAGCAGCACGACCCGGCCACCCACGAACTGCCGCTGGAGCTGATCCTCAGCAAGGACTACGCGCGGATGCGGTTCGACCTGATGCAGATGGACCGGACGGTCGATGCGGGGCCGGCGCCGCCACCCGCGGGCAGCAACCACGTGACCGCGGTGGACGCCGACGGCAACGTCTCGACCATCCTGCACTCCTGCATGTCGCTGCCGTGGTCGAACGGGTTGTTCGCCGGCGGCGTTACCGTCGTAGCGGCGGGCGCCCACTACATGCGCGTGATGCCCGGTCCCGGCGACCGTATCTCGGCATACGTGTGCCCCAACATCGTGTTCGCCGGCGACCGGCCGATGCTGGCGTCGGGTTCGCCGAGCGTAAGCCTTCTGCAGAACATCCTGCAGAACACCACGAATATCGTCGACTTCGGCATCCCCATCGCGGAGTCGGTCAACCGGCCGCGCTTCGGCGGCGGGTCCTACACGAGCCCGGGCAAGCTTCTCGTCGAGGTCGACCTCGACGAGAAGGTGCGCAAGGCCGCCGCAAAACGCGGCATCGCCTGGGACGTGGTCAACCCGTGGAACTGGCACCACGGCTCGTTCGAGGGCATCTTCCTGGATGCCGACGGTACGGCCCACGCCCGCGGCGACCCGCGCAGGAACGCCATGGCGCTCGCGGTCTGACCTCAACACGGAACGAACAGGACGGAACAATGAGACGACGTGTATCGCCTCGGAAGCGTATCGCCCTCGTGCTGATGGGCGGCCTGCTCGCACTTGCGTCACTGGCGCATGGCGATTCCCTGACCGCAACCAAGGAGGGTTTCGCCGAAACCGCCGACGGCGTCCGGATCCACTACCGACTGCTCGGACCAAGCGATGCCCCCACGCTGTGGGTCGGCTACCCGTGGACCGAGGGCTGGGACCGCATCATGCAGGACCTGGGCAGCACGAGCAGCAGCACCGAGGTGAGCAGGCAACTCCTCGAGACGCTCACCGAGAAGTACCAGGTGCTGCACGTGGACTACCCGCGCGGGACCGGACAGTCCACCGGCCCCCTGTCCGGCGATATCAACCCGGGAACGGTGGCCGAGGATTACGTCGCGGTCGCCGACGCCGCCGGCATCGACCGCTTCGTCGCCATGGGCTACTCATGGGGCGCGGGATTTGGCATACACGTCGCGAGCCGGACGAAACGCTGTGCCGGCCTGGCCATCGGAGGCTGGCCCGTACTCGGCGCGCCGTACGCGGAGATACTGGAGGGCTCCGGCGCGACTTCGAGCAGCCTGCCCGCCGACACGGCAGCGGGGAAGGTCATGCGCTCCAATACCAGGTTCTACGCCGACATCGTCGCCGACATGGGCAGCGGCGACTGGACCGAACAAGACGCCGTCGAATCCATGCGGGACCGGGCCGGACTGCTCTATCTCTACGTGGGGTCAGAAGACGTTGGCGTCCCCTCGATGAATCTCACGCTACCGATCGCCGAGCCGATCATCGAGAACAAGGCAGGGCTCGAGGCCGCCGGCTGGCAAGTCGACGTGATCGAAGGCTACGACCACATGAACCTGCCGCTCGACGCGTGGGTGCCCCGGGTGTTGGACTTCCTCGAGGGCAAGAGCTGGTAGCAAGCTCTGCCAGGGCTCCGTCCCAGGGCATCGCGCGGGAGAGCGCGAAGGGCTTGCCCCTCCCAAGAGAACCATCTCGGTCGGGGAGCCCGAGGGGCTTGCCCGTCGAAAATGACGCAGTGCTCGTCCCGCGGGATGGCTTCGGCGGCGCTACCCGAGCGCCTTCTCCTTGAGATAGCCGTTGATCGTCATGCCACGCGAGGCGGACCGCGCGGCCAGCAGCTTGTGTTCTTCGGGGCTGACCCGCAGCGTGATCCTGCCGGAGTATGTCCTCGCTGCGATTTCCGGCACGTTCTTCAGCCAGTCGGGATCGTCCAGCAAGTCCTCGATGATCGCCTCCAGCTTGCCCGCGACCTCGGCTCGCGTTTCCCCGTGGCAACACTGCCCCACCAGGGGCCAGGCGCTGCCGATGAAGCAGTCGTCCTCGTCGCTCCGCTCGATCAAGACGCTGCGTCGGCAGCCTCGAGACGCTATCGACGCCGCACCGCGAAACGACTCGCCAATCAGTGACCGCGGCCGCGGTCGATGATGCGCCGGATCTGCCGCTTGGACCGGCGGTGCTTGCGCGCCAGCGCCTGGTAGTTGCGGCCGTCGAACTCGCGCCGGATGGCCTCGTCGCGGTCCTGCCGTTCGACGGTTTCGCGCAGCGCCTGCACGCTCGGCACCTGCACCTGGCCGAGCGGGTGCAGCTCGCGGCACAGCGCCTCGATCAGCAGCCACTGCCGCTCGTCGTCGTCCAGCGTGCCGGCCCACCGCAGGTCGCTCATGGCGGAGTCGACGGCGGCGGACATGGCCACGACGGCCTTGGGCACGGTCATGAGGAGGGATTGTAGGGCGGGCTTCTGTGACGCGCACTACTCGATTGCGTCACGCCGCCCCTCCGACCATTGCGCGCGTCCCTTTCGCCTGCGGGCGTTCTCACAAGAGGTTTTCCCCACATGGTCAGGTTCCGAGCATTCGCGTGCGCCGTCCTGCTGGCCGTCGCCTTCCCGGCGTTCGCCACCGACGGCCCGCACATCAACCAGGACGAGCTCCGCGAGGTGATCGCGGACGCGATCGCGGAGGCTGTGCCCGCCGTCCAGGTCGTCCACGTCGACCGCGAGGTGCCCGTCGACGTCCCGGTCGAGGTGCCCGTGCCGGTCAAGGCCGCACAGACCATTGCCTTCGGCGGCTCCATGGACGCACAGGGCTGCGCGCACCCGGGTGGCGTCGACTCGACGTACACGACGCGCCTCGGCTACTCGTACCGCCTCGGCAACTTCCGCTTCCGCGGCGACGTCGAGGACAAGCCGCGCGGCAGCGACTGCACCGAGCAGGGTCTGACGATCGACGTCGCCGGCACGCAGACCTTCGATTTCGTCGGCGACTCTTTCCTCGCGATCGACATCGGTTACGACGAACACGGCGTGACCGCCTTCGACGCCGACAACCGCCTCGTGTTCGGCGCCGTCAAGCAGGCGACCGCCGCGGCCATGATCGGTTACGAGATCGACTCGGCCCTGCCGGGAGTACTGCGCGTGAAGGGCGGCTGGAACGTCGCCAACGGCCAGCCGCGCTTCGCCGCTTCCTATGCCCTCGGCGAGCACCTCGAGTTCCGGGGCGACTGTACCGGCACGGACGGCGACGACCCGTACTGCGACGCCGCGATAGCGTGGACGCGCGGCTTCGGCGACGGCTGGGGCATCGAGATCCGCGCCGAGCACAGCAACGGCCTCGAGTTCCTGTCCGACCCGTTCGGCGGCCGCGCCGACGCGCCGGCGGCGAACGAGGTCAACTCGCTGGCGTTCGCGGTCACCCGGGCGCTGTGATGGCGCCCGAAGACCCGGGCCAGGAGACCGCGACGGAGAAGCCGTCCGTGCCGTGGCGGAAGAACCTGCTGTGGCTGTTCGGCCTCGCGTACGCCACCACGGGCGGCCTGTACGCTGGGGACGTGGTCGCGCAGGGCGCGATCGACGGCTACGTCTCGCAGGGCGCGGTGCTGGTGGAGGCGTTCAAGGTGCTGTCGATCGGCACCATCGCCGTCGCCAAGGACATGATCCGGTGAGTGGCGCGCCCGGCACATGGCATCTCAGCTGGTTTCGCTTCCACCGCAAGCGACGCCTGTGGACGAACAACCCCTGGCCGTTCAGCGCATGACCGAAGCGGAGATCGTCGAGCTCTTCACCCACCACCCGCCGGACGCGGAGCGGATCCGCGCGCACGACCTGGTCCGCGACGTGATGCGGGATGCGGTCCTCGAGCTGGCGCCGCGGCTGCCGCCGAGCCGCGAGCGCAGCACGTTCATTTCGCTGATGCAGCAGGCGTCCATGATGGCGAACGCGGCGCTGGCGATACACGGACTCCCGAAGGGGTGGTGACGCGGCCACGCTCCATCTTGTTGCTCGCAACTTGCCTGGCGGCGAGCTGCGCGAGCGCTCCGGACGACGACCGCTCCGCGGCCGAGCGGCTGACCGACGCGGTGTTCGACGCCGCGGCCGCGCCGGTCGCCGTCGTGGTCGACACGGTGGCCGGTCCGGCCCTGGACGAGGCCGAGGACGTCGCCAACCGCATCCACGAGTTCCGCAAGTCGCGCCAGAAGCGGCGTGACGCCCGGGCGCTGTGCCTGGCGGCGCCACAGATATACCTGGGGGCGTGCGAGATCGCCTTTCCAGAATTTCATGAAGCCCCTCCCCAGGGGCGTAAGCCAACCCCCCCGGCGCCGCGGATGGCGCCGGGGGGTGAGGCACGGCGGGACCGGCCCGCACGCGGCACCACAGCGCCGGACGGACGCGATACGGCGGAGGGCGCCACGGACGGCCCGGTACTCAACTGGATGCGCCTGGACGCCTCCCTGCGCGCCTACGAGGGCCTGAGCCTCGATCCCTACCGGGACGGCGGCGGCACCTGGCACATTTGCGTCGGGCACGCCTTGCGGGTCGACGAGGCGGACTGCGGCGCGCTGCTGCGGGCGGACATGCGCGAGGGCGCGAGGATCGCGGCCGCGACCGTCGGCGCCGACACCTGGGCCGCGCTCGACCCCGTGCGGCGCGAAGCGCTGGCGCATCTCGGCTTCGCCACCACGCTGCCGACGTTCGTCGACCTGGTCGCCGCGGTGCGGCGCGGCGACTGGCAGGCCGCGGGCGACGAGGTGCTCGACAGCGGGTGGGCGCGGACCGTCGGCGAGACGCGGGCGAACGACGTCGCCGACCAACTGCGCACGGGAGAGACGTAGTGGAAGTCGCGCACGTTGTTTCGATGGTCATCAACGGCCTCGTGCTGCTGGTCGTCGGGGCGGTGGGATGGGCCGTGCGCACCGTCAATCTGAACAAGGAGCGGGTTTCCGTGATGGAAGCCGAGATGAAGGCGAAGGCCGACAAGACCGATCTGCTGGAGAGCTACGTGCGGCGCAACGACTACATCACGCAGATGTCGCTGCTCGGGAACAAGATCGACGGCATGGGCGAGCGCCTGGTGCGCATCGAGGAACGGCTGGGGGGTCGCTAGTGGACAAGGCGCAACTCACCAAACTGGAGTCCGGACGCTGGGAGCTGCTGCGCGTGCTGAACGTGGCGGGCCACCTCGGCGCGACCGAGACGATGATGTTCCACACGCTGATCGCGATGTGGCCGGACATCAACCGCGACTGGATCCGCAACCAGCTCGACTACCTGGAGGACCGCAAGCTCATCGAGCTGACGCGCCACGAGCTGAAGGACTGGCGCGGCAAGCTCACGCGCCACGGATGGGACGTCACCAGCTACGTCGTCGACTGCGAGCCGGGCATCGCGCGCCCGCCCAAGTACTGGGGCAGCGGAGCGGAGTGACTTGCAACGCTCGAAGGTCGCGACGCTCCCGGAGGACGTCCGCAAGGAGCTCGACAGCCGCCTGATCGCCAGCGGGTTCGGCGATTACACGCAGCTCGCCGAGTGGCTGCGGTCGCAGGGCTTCGAGATCGCGCGCTCCAGCGTGCACCGCTACGGCGCGAATCTCGAGCGCCGCATCGAGCAGGTGCGGCTCGCCACGGAGGGCGCCGAGTCGCTCGTCGGCGCCGCGGGCGACGACACCGGCGCCGTCGCGGACGCCGGCCTGCGCATGATCCAGCAGAAGCTCTACGACGTCCTGCTCGCTTCGGAGGAGGACGACCTGAAGGCGTTGTCGGCCGCGGCGCGCGCCCTGGCCGACACCGCGCGGGCCGGCACCACCGTGCGCCAGGAGCGCCGCAAGATCCTGCGCGAGGCGGCCGTGAAGGCCGGCCGGGTGGCGCGCAGAAAGGGCGTGTCGAAGGACACCGCGGCCGCGATCCGCGAGGCGATCGAGGGCGACGCCGCGTGAGCGTGCCGACGCTGCTGCCGTACCAGGCGCGGTGGGTGCGGGACACGGCCGGCCTCAAGCTGATCGAGAAGTCGCGCCGCATCGGCCTCTCCTGGACCGAGGCGTACGACTCGGTGATGCACGCCGGCGAGGGCAGGGGGAACATCTACTACCAGTCCTACGCGCAGGACATGACGCGCGGGTTCATCGACGACTGTGCGGACTGGGGTCTGGCGCTCAACGCCGGCGCCGCCGCGGTCGACGAGGTGCTGCTGGATCTCGGCGACGACGAGAAGCACCCGGCGTTCCGCCTGCCGCTGGCGAGCGGCAAGGAGATCTTCGCCATGACGTCGGCGCCGCGCGCGTTCCGCTCGAAGGGCCGGCCCGGGGACCGCGGCATCGTGGACGAGGCCGCGTTCGTCGACGACCTCCAGGAGGTGCTGAAGGCCGCCATGGCGTTCCGCATCTGGGGCGGCTCGGTGCACGTGTTGTCCACCCACAACGGCGAGAGCTCGCCGTTCAACGAGCTGGTCCGGGAGATCCGCGACGGCGAGCGCCCCGGCAGCCTGCACCGCGTCACGTTCCGGCAGGCGATCCAGGACGGCGTCTACAAGCGCATCTGCCGCGAGATGGACCAGCCGTGGACACTCGAGGGCGAGCGGGAGTGGGAGGCGTCGGTGCGCGCCGAGTACGGCTCGTCGGCGGAGGAGGAGCTCGACTGCATCCCGAGCCCGGGCGGCGGCGCCTGGCTCTCGTGGGCGCTGATCCGCGCCGCGCAGCAGGACGCCTACCAGAAAACTGACGAGGAGCACGGCACCCGGCACGTGCTGGCGCTAGCCGATCAGGCGGACCGTCGCGGCAACTTCTACCTCGGCGTCGACATCGCGCGCCGGCGCGACCTGTGGGTGGCGGTGGTGATCGAGGTGGTCGGCGACGTGCGCTGGGTGCGCGAACTCGTCGTCATGCGCAACATCCCGTTCTCTAATCAGCACGACATCATCGACGACCTGGTCAGGCGGTACCGGCCCGTGCGCGTCGCGATCGACCAGACGGGCATGGGCGAGGAGTTCGTCGAGATCGAGCGGCGCAAGCACGGCGAGTACCGCGTCGAGGGCGTACAGATGACCGGCCCGCGGCGCCTGGACATCGCCACCGCGCTCCTGGAGTGCGCGCAGGACCGCAAGCTGCGCATCCCGAAGGACGACGACGTGCGCCGCGATCTCCACGCCGTGCGCGCCGAGACGGGCACGACGGGCGGCCCGCGGTTGATCGCCGACGGCGACACCGACGGCCACGCGGACCGCTTCTGGGCGCTGGCGCTGGCCACCGCGGCCGCGGCCGGTCCGCCGCCCGAGTACTCCTACACGCCCGTCAAGCCGACGGAAGAGGACGAGCACATGCGCAAGGCACGGCACCGCATGCGCCGCGAGCCCGCGCGTGACGACGGCCGGCGGCGGGCGCGCGGACGCTGGGACAGCTTCCAGCCGAACGCGGGCAACTGGAGGGTGCGCTGATGGCGGGACGCATCGTCGTCGACCATCGCGGCCGCCCGATCGGCACGCGCATGCTGCGCCGGGAACAGGCGTACCCGACGCTAGGCGGCGTGCGCTCGATCTGGACCCACCAGGTCGGCGAGGTCACCCCGGACGCGATGGCCGCCATCCTGCGCGAGGCCGAGCAGCCCGGCGACGGCGCCTCCGAGCGCTACGTCGCGCTGGCCGAGATCATGGAGGAGCGCGACCTGCACTACGCCGGCGTGCTCAACACGCGCAAGCGCTCGGTGGCGCAGATCGGTGTGACCATCGAACCGGTGTCCGACGCCGGCGAAGACGTCGCCGACGCGGAGCTCTGCCAGACGTTCTTCGAGCGCGACTCGATCGAGGACGATCTCTACGACCTCCTGGACGCCATCGGCAAGGGCTACAGCGTCGCCGAGATCGTGTGGGACATGTCCGAGGGGCAGTGGATGCCGGAGCGCCTCGAGTGGCGCCTGCCGCAGTGGTTCGACTTCGACCTCACCACCGGCCGCACGCTGATGCTGCGCTCGGAGGAGGGCGGCTGGGAGGATCTCCTGCCGTACAAGTTCGTGTGCCACTTCGCGGCCGCGAAGTCCGGCCTGCCGATCCGCGGCGGCCTGGCGCGCATCGCGGCGTGGGCCTGGCTCTTCAAGCGCTACACCATGCGCGACTGGGTGCGCTTCGCGGAGGCGTACGGCATGCCGATCCGCATCGGCAAGTTCGAGCCGGGCGCGTCGGAGAAGGATCTGCAGGCGCTGTGGACCGCCGTCGCCAACGTCGTGCCGGACATGGCCGCCATCATCCCGGCGTCCATGGAGATCGAGTTCGAGGGCGAGCGCAGCGTCCAGGGCCGCTCGGAGATCTACAAGGACCTCGTCGGCTACATCGACAACCAGCTGTCGATCGTGGTGCTCGGGCAGACGCTGACCACCGAGGCCGGCGACCGCGGCGCCCGCTCGCTCGGCGAGGTCCACGAGCTGGTGCGCAAGGACATCGAGCACTCCGACGGCCGGCAACTGTCCGCCACCCTGCGGCGCGACCTGATCATGCCGATGGTGGCGCTCAACCGCGGCGAGCGGCGGGAGTACCCGCGCGTCGTCATCGAGCGCGAGGCGGCGCCGGACCGCAAGCTGATCTCGGAGGTGCTCGCGGCGCTGGTGCCGATGGGCCTGCGCGTCAAGGCCGACGAGGTGCGGCAGATCATGGGGTTCGAGATGCCCGCCGACGCCGACGAGGTGCTCGAGGCCCCGGCACCGCCACCGATGCCGGGTGGCGACGGGCCGCCCGGCGCCGATCCCGCGGCGGCTCGCGCGCTCATGCTGGCGCTGGCGCAGGCACGTCCGCGCGCCGTCGACGACGCTATCGACCTCGCGGTCGCGCAGGCCACGGGCAACTGGCAGCCGCTCATGGACCCCGTGATCGAGCCGGTGCTTGCCGCCGCGCGCGACGCGCTCGCCGACGGCGGCTCGCTGCAGTCCTTCCGTGAACGCGTGCCGGAGCTGTTCGACCGGATGGACGACGCGTCCGTGGCCCGGCTGCTGCACCACCTGACCTTCTCCGCGGAGCTGTCCGGCATCGTCATCCCGACCGATGGCGAAACCTGAAATCCTGAAGGTCTCGCCCGGCGAGGCCGTCGAGCACTTCCGCAGCAAGGGCTACTTCTTCGGCTTCGACTGGCGCGACATCGACGCCGCCACCCACGCCCGCGCCTTCACCGTCGCCAAGGTCATGCGCCAGGACATTCTGGAGGACATTCGCGAGGTGGTCGACGAAGCGATCGCCGAGGGCATGACCTTCCGCCAGTTCCAGCAGCGCCTCGAGCCGACGCTGCGGTCGAAGGGCTGGTGGGGTCGCCAGGAGATGGTCGATCCGGTCACCGGCGAGAAGCGCCTGGTGCAGCTCGGCAGCCCGCACCGCCTGCGCACCATCTACGACACGAACATCCGCATGGCGAGCGCACACGGCCGATGGGAGCGCGTGGAGCGCCTCAAGCCGGTCATGCCATACCTGCGCTACGTCGCCGTGCTCGACGCCCGTACGCGCCCCGAGCACGCCCTGTGGCACGGTACCGTGCTGCCCGTCGACCACCCGTGGTGGAAGACCCACTTTCCTCCCAACGGCTGGCACTGCCGCTGCATCGTCGTGCAGCTGTCCGACGACGACCTGCAGCGCTACGGCTACTCCGTCTCGCCGGATCCGGCCATGCAGACGCGCGAGTGGCTCAACAAGCGCACGGGCGAGGTCCACCAGGTACCGCTCGGCATCGACCCGGGCTTCGACCACAACGTCGGCCTGGTCGGTCAGGGCTTCCAGATCAAGGACCCGAACCGCATTCCCGAGCTGTCGGAGGGGGTCGCCACGCACCAGCAGGTGCGGCGCGCGACCGGCAGCAACCCCGGGGGCGTCTACCGCGGCAGCGACGGGCCGCAGCGCTACGTCAAGCTGTACGAGGATCCCACCCAGGCGTACACCGAGGCGGTTGCCAACCGCGTCTACCGGGAACTGGATCTCGACGCGCCGCAGTCCTCGCTGATCCGGGCCGAAGACGGCAGCCTGCGCGGCATCGCCAACGACCTGATCGAGCACCAGGCGCAGCTCGGCAAGCTGCCGATGCGCCAGCGACGCGCCGACGAAGTACTCAAGGGCTACGTGGCCGACGTCTGGCTGGCGAACTGGGATGCCGTCGGCCTCGAGCTCGACAACATCGTCGTCGTCAACCCGCGACGCCACAAGATCGCGCGCATCGACCAGGGCGGCTCGCTGCTGTTCCGCGCACGGGAGGGGCGCAAGCCCCTCGAGCGCCTGCAGACACTGAGCGAGTGGGACGGCTTCGCCAACCCGTCGCGCAACCCGGCTTACGCCCGAGTGTTCGACGCCGCCGGGCTGAACAGCGCCGACGAGCTCGGCGCCAAGGCGCTCCGCCAGATCGCCGCGGTGCGCAAGCTGCGCGCGCGCACCAACGACTTCGAGGACCTCGTGCCAGCCGTCGACGGCGTGCCGGACGCCGACCGCGAGGCCATCCTCGGTCTGCTGCGCAATCGCGCGACGTTGCTCGAGACGGAAATCGTGCCGCGGGTGCGGGCCGCCATGCGCGCCGCGCGCCGGGCCGCCAACATGCCCGCGCACGAAGCGGGATTCGTGCGCGAGATGGGCCGCCGGTACCGGGATTTCCTGCGGCGCGGGGTGGCCACGATCACCGCGGAAGCGCCGCGGCACGGCCTGAGCGACCCGGAGGTGACGGCACGCTACGCCTACACGACATCCGACAGCACGTGGGGCTACCGGCCGCTTAACGCCTCGCTGCGCTCGATGGACCGGCAGCGCTGGGCCGCCGTCGCAAACTATCGCGACACGCTCAATGCTGCCCTCGCAAAGCTCCCCGACTACAGCGGCATCGTGCGCCGTGGCACAACGCTGTCCGCCAGGGAGATCGCCGAGTACGTCGAGGGTTCGATCATCACGGAGAGGGCGTTTACCAGCGCGTCCGTCGGGCGGGCCGCCTTCGGGGGCAGCGTGCACTTTCTGATACACTCCCGCCACGGCAAGCGGATCCAGCAGTGGTCGGCTTTCCGAGGTGAACGGGAGATCCTGTTCGCCGCAGGCACTCGGTTCCGGGTGCTGCGCGTCACTCGTCGCGGTCGCGGAGCAGAGATCGAACTGGAAGAGCTGGATTGATGGCCGAGCCTCGCTACGACATCGACGGTCAGCTGCTCGCACCCGGCGAGCCGGGCATGACGCAGCCGGAACTGCTGCAGGCGTGGCGCGAGCGTGACGAGCGCGACCTCGCCGAGTACGGCGGCGACCCGGCGGCCGCCAACCGCGCACTCGGCCTCGACAACCTCGCCACGAAGATGCAGGACCAAGCCGAAACGAACGCCTTTCTGCGCGCCCACCCGGAGATCGCGCGCATGCAGGACGAGATTTTCGGCCTGGACCCCGAAGAACGCGCCACCCTCTACCCCACCGCGGCCGACGACGACTGAAACCTCGCCTGGAGTCAAACCACCGTTTGACTTCGTCCCGCTACATCCCGGCTCGTCCCACTTGTTTCGCACGACATGGCGGGTCAGGTTTCGCATTCGTCTAGTCTGTAGTGCTTCGTGGCCATGACCGACTCTCCTATCGCTTCGCCAAGTCCGTCACCTGCTTCTCCTGGTAGGGCTTGGCGTCGTCGCCATCCTTGCCCCAAACGGAACTTCCCCCCTGATTCCACGTTGATTCGCTGGTCAAGCGGTTGATTCCGATGGGATTTCGGATGGTCGCTGGCACGACAATCGTAGCCATGTAAAGGATGGAACAGGGAAGTATTTGATGTTGACTTTATTGGGAAGATGATTCACGATGCGTAGCCATGTACATCGGTCCCCAACCGCAACTCCCCGCCCGCCGTCCTGCTGCGCGAGTCCTTCCGACGCGACGGCAAGGTCAGGAAACGCACCCTGGCCAACCTCTCCAAGTGGCCCCCCGCCCTGGTGGAGGGCCTGCGCGTCCTGCTCGGGGGCGGCACCGCGGTGACGCGCCTCGGCGACGCCTTCGACATCGTCCGCGCGCTGCCGCACGGCCATGTCGCCGCCGTGCTCGGCACGCTCCGGCAACTGCGCCTGGACCGGGTCGTGGCCGCGCAACGCTCGCCCGAGCGCGACCGCGTGGTGGCCATGGTCGTCGCCCGCGTGCTGGAGCCGGGGTCGAAGCTGGCCACCGCCGCCGGCCTCGCCGCGGCCACCGCGCGCCACACCCTGGCCGACACGCTGGGACTGGGCGCGCTCACCGAGGACGACCTGTACGCCGCCATGGACTGGCTGCTCGCGCGCCAGGACCGCATCGAGCGGACCCTGGCCAGGCGCCATCTCGCGGACGGCGCGCTGGTGCTGTACGACCTGACCTCGGTGTACCTGGAGGGGCGCCAGTGCCCGCTGGCGAAGCGCGGCCACTCGCGCGACGGCAAGAAGGGCAAGCTGCAGATCGAGTTCGGGCTGCTGTGCGACGCCGACGGCCGGCCGGTGGCGGTGGAGGTGTTCCCCGGCAACACCGCCGACCCGGCCACCGTGGGCGCGCAGATCGACAAGCTGCGCGAACGCTTCGGGCTGTCCAGGGTGGTGCTGGTGGGCGACCGCGGCATGCTCACCGAGGCGCGCATCCGGGAGGACGTCAAGCCGGCGGGGCTGGACTGGATCAGCGCCCTGCGGGGGCCGGCGATCCGCAAGCTGGTCGAGGCCGGCGCGATCCAGCCGTCGCTGTTCGACGAGCGGGACCTGATCGAGATCCGCGCCGACGCGCATCCCGGCGAGCGCCTCGTGGTGTGCCGCAATCCGCTGCTCGCCGCGGAGCGCGCGCGCAAGCGCGGGGAACTGCTCGCGGCCACCGAGAAGCTGCTCGAACCCATCGCGGCGGCGACGCGGCGGAAGCACAAGCGCCTGACGGGCGCGGAGCGGATCGGCGCGCGGGTCGGCAAGGTCATCGGCAAGTACAGGATGGCCAAGCACTTCGACTGGGACATCGACGACGACGGCTGCTTCGGCCACCGCAGAAACGCCGCCTCCATCGCCGCCGAGGCGGCCCTGGACGGGCTGTACGTCATCCGCACCAGCCTGCCGGAGGAACGCCTCGACGCCGCGGGCGCCGTGCGCGCCTACAAGCGCCTGAGCACCGTGGAGCGCGCCTTCCGCAGCCTCAAGACCGTGGACCTCAAGGTGCGGCCGGTGTTCCACCGCAACGCCGACCGGGTGCGCGCCCACGTGCTGCTGTGCATGCTCGCCTACTACGTGGAGTGGCACATGCGCGAGCGGCTGGCGCCGCTGCTGTTCGACGACGAGGACCCGGCCGGCGCCGCGGCCGACCGCGCCTCCGTGGTTGCCCCCGCCCAAGTCTCCGACTCCGCCCAACGCAAGGCCCGTCGCAAGCGCACCGACGACGGGCGGCCCGTGCAGAGCTTCCGCTCCCTGCTCGGCGACCTCGCCACCGTCACGAAAAACACCGTCACGCCGCGCCTGCCCGGCGCCGAACCGTTCGAACTCCTCGCCCGACCCACCGAACCGCAGCGCGAAGCCTTCCGGCTGCTCGGCCTTCGGCTACAATAGCGCGTACCCAGTGGCGAACCGTTAGATCCCGGCGATGCCCCCGAAAATCAATACCTTGGCTCGGTTCGACTCTGGAAGTTCAGCCCAAAGCACGAGTTGCCTGCCGTCCGGGTGGATGTAAACGCGTCCGATGGCGCCGCCGACCTCCGACAGTAGTCCTGCAACGGCTCGCTCCGGGTCGGCCAAGGAGGCCCCTGGCGGACCCGTTCGATGAAGTGCCGCAACGCAATGACGGAGAGATTACGCGCTCCCAACTTCGAGAATCTCGGGAGCCGTGGTGTAAGTGTCCTTCAGGTTTTGCAGCAACCATTCCCTGGAGTCCCGCCGAGGCAGGGTCAACCTGGGCGCGCCCTTCGTGGCGATGCGATAGTAGAGGCGCGCGTCTTCAAGGCTCGTGATGCCGATCTTGACCGGCGGCAGGCAGTGCAACAACGCGTAGTCATCCCAGATGACGAGGTCCCCCTCCTGGTGCAGGTGGTTGTATCGGAACCGGGGTTGGAGGCAGTGCGCCTCGAGTTCGTCCAGGAACGCCTTCGTCTCCGCCTTGGTCATGCCCTCGATCTGCGGCGGAGGGATGTTCTGCAGGACGAAGCGGCTGCCATAGACGGGTGAGTAGATCATCCTGCGTCCGCTGCGAGGATTCGTGCGTATCAGCGGACAGTAGTAGCCCTTGCCGTCCACGTCGTCTCCCGGTTTCTCGTACTTCACCATCCGGGTGTTCTCGAGCCGCTCCCGCTCCGCGCCCGGCAGGGCTTCGAATGCCGCGACGGTGTCCGCAAAGGCGGTCTCCGCGTTCAGCGGCAGATGCTGCTGCCGCAAGCGCACCAACCTCGCATCGGTGGTATGGAAATGTCCCATGCCTTCCGGGAGGTCGGGATGCCGGTAGAAGGTGTCGTAGTCGACCTCGGGATAGCTGCCCAGCCAGTTTCCGGAAGCCGGATCTCGCGCCGTGGGGTGCTTGTGGACCAGGAACATCGTCGTGTTGCAGGCGATCCGTTCATGGTCCTGGTCCGTGTGCCACAGCACCTCGCAGCGCACCTCCTCGGAGATGTCCTGCCAGCTGGGATTCCTCGCCCTCGGTCGAGGCGTCAGAACCCGAACAGAGCCGTCCCTGACCGGTTCCACGTTGGTGACGGTGTAGAGCGCCGAGGATTCGGGTGGGACCGGCAGGTGCTCGAGGCGTTCGCCCTCGGGACCGGCGATCCGGGCCACGGCTTCGTTGACCGCATCGACGACACCCTCGGTGACTACCTTCGGGACGGGTTGCGGTGCGCCGAAGTGATTCGCGAACCGTTCGAAGTGCGCCAGCGACACGCGCCCCAGATCCTGGCCGCCAAACACGATGATCGAGTACATGCTCAGGGCGTCGATCAGGTACGCCGCCTGCTCGGCACCGAGTCGTTGCGCAACGTCCACCCCGTGGAAGCGGCAACCGATGCCCGTCGGCGCCAGCGGACCTTCCATGGCGGCTTGCGAACCGAAGAGCGCTTTCAGGCGCGCTTCGGAGAGGGGGTCATCGTCGCCAGTGTAGGCGCGGGAGAAGAGACCGTGCTGAGTACCGAACACCTCCTCGGCCGTAGCCGCCGCGCGGAGGCGTTTCCCGGTCGTCATCGATGGTGTAGCCGAACGGCGATGCCGCGCAGCGTCTTCACCAACCCGCTTCGCCGCTTCTCTGCGAGGTCCCCGCCGGCGCCGGTTCCGACCGACGCCGCCAACGCATCGAGCCGATCGGCCAGCTCCGGGTCACTTGCCTCTCCCCGCAGGGCCGCGGACGCCAGGTCGAGCGCCGCATCGAGATCCGCCAGGGACGCTTCGTCGAACCCATCGCTGCGAGCCAGTTGGTCGACATAGGCCCGGGCCACCACCGGTTCGGCCGGCCAGTCGAAGCTCTGTTGCCGCTGGGGATTGAACTCCCGGCCCTGGTCGGCGAGTACCGCCGCGGCAATCTCGTTCGCCGAGAGGAAGTCGCTCGGCAGGAGCGACAGCACGTCGATCCCGCGGAGGATCTCGGTCCCGTAGATCTTCCCGTCGTACCAGTACGCGGACCAGTATCCGCCGAGGGTCAGGTCTTCCTCGTCGACCGGGCCGCGGTCGAAGTAGGCGATCTCCACCGGCTTGGCCGAGTCGGTGAAGTCGATCACCGAGATGCCCCCCTGGTACCAGGCCTGGACGAAGATGTCGCGCCCCGGCACCGGCACCACGGACCCGTTGTGCGCCACGCAGTTCTCCTGCTCGTCCTGCGGCGCCGGCATCTTGTAGTAGCTCCGGAACTCGAGCTTCCCGTCGACGATGTCGTAGATGGCGTTGGCGCCCCAGTCGAGCGGGTCGTAGGCGCGGCATCGCGGCATCATGCCGCCGCCCCATTCGTCGGTGTACAGCACCTTCGTGCCGTCGTTGTTGAACGTTGCGGAGTGCCAGTACGCGAAGCCCTTGTCGACCGCCGCATCGATTCGGGTCGGGTTCAGCGGATCGGAAATGTCGAACAGGATGCCGTTGCCCGCGCAGGCCCCGGCGGCGATGTTCCGCGACGGGAACACGGTGATGTCGTGGCACTGGTCGGTGGTGTGGGTCTCCTGGGTATGCTCGCCGTGGTCGCCTCCCCGCCAGAGGCCGGCCAGCGTGCCGTCTTCGGGGTCGGCGAACACCGCGGGGCTGTGCACGATGCGCGCCCTGGAAGGGTCTTTGACCGGAATCTCGATGACATCGATGCGGAAGAGCGCCGTCCGATAGTCGCCCGGCGTCTCGTCGATGCAGCCCGCCAGTTCGTCCTCTTCGCGAACCATGCCCACGCCGGAGTTGTAGACGATGATCTTCTCGTCGTCGGCCGCGACGACCGAGTGGGTGTGCGAGCCGCGGCAGGTCTGGACCGCGCCCACTTGCACTGGCCGGCGGAGGTCGCCCACATCGAAGATGCGAATGCCCCGGAACCGGTCGCCGCTCACGTCTTCGGCAATGCCCTCCAGGCCGCAGTCGACCCGTCCGCGCGTCTCCTCCACCGACGTGATGAGCAGGTCGCCGAGGACCGAGACGTCGCCCTGGCCGCCCGGGCACACCACCGAACTGAGCTGTTGCGGCACGGCTTCCCCGAGCCGGTAGATGTTGAAGCCGTGGTAGCTGCCGGCAAACAGCACGTCGTCACGGAAGGCCATGTCCGTGTTGGAGAAACTCAGCAGCGGCCCGCGTTCCCAGTCCTCCTCCTCTTCTTCTTCGCCTTCGCCCTCGGGATCGGTGTCAACGTCCGCAACGCTTTCGTCGGCTCCTGAGCCATCCTCGGGCTCGTCGTCCGTCGGCAGCTCCGGGGGCAGGTTGGCGGGATTCTCCGGGTCGAAGAAACCCGGGGGCCTCGGCACCGAAGCCTCGAGCGCGAGGTTCAGGATCGCCCGGCCCGGATCCTCGAACCCGGCCTTGAGGCCGGCGCGAGGGTCGTCCGAAAGCGTGATGAGGAGCGCGTGCATGCGCTCGATCTCCGCGGTCTGATCGTTGGTGACGTCCGTGGTGAACTCGAACAACACCGGGTCGTACGCCGCGCCCGGCTGTTCGTGCAGCTCCTCGACCATCGTCACCGCGCCATCGTGGTGCGTGATCATCAACTCCAGGAAGAGCCGGTCGAACTCCGTGCCCGTCGCGGCGGCGAGATCGGCCATCTGCTCGGGCGTGGCCATGCCCGCCATGCGATGGTCGGTGTGCATGGCGGCGTGATCCGACGGATCCGGAACAGCCTCGCCGCGGTCCGTGAGCCACTGCTCCATGAACTCGATCTCGTCCCGCTGGGCGAGAGCGATGCGGCCGGCGGCGTCGACGAGCTCCGGCCGGTTGGTGCGGTCCGCCACCAGTGCAGCCATCTCCACGGCCTGTTGGTGGTGCGGAATCATGTCCTGCATGAAGCGGACATCGTCGGGTGAGTAACTGCTGACGGCGACGTCGATCGCCTGTTCGGCAGTCAGCTCACGCGCCGGTTCCCCCGGCTTGCCCGGCTGCACGATGGGGGCCGGGTCCGCGGCAAGCGTCGCGGCCAGCGCTACTGTGATCGAGGCGATGGTCCTCATCGTTCCTTGCTGCCGGATAGCCGAGTAACGTTCGGGGTCGTCATCGCAGCCCGGCTCAGGGCGCCGGGCCTCCGAGGTGCTCCTCGAAGAACCGCCGCTGCCGCTTGACGATGTACGGATGGGCGGCGGCGCCGCCGTGGTTCGCGTCGGGCACGACGTAGGACGTGAAGTCCTTGTCGACTTTCATCAACGCATCGAAGATGGCCATCCCCGCCCGGAACGGCACGTTCTCGTCGATCTCCCCGTACACCAGCATCAGGTCGGCCTCGAGGCGGTCGATGATGGCGATGTTGCTCGTCAGCTCGTGGATGTCGCGGTCGGTACCCGGGACGCCGAAGAAGCGTTCCACCGAGATGCCCGACGTGACCGAGTGGAGGTACTCGTGGGGACCGACGTGGGAGACGACCACGTCGAAGAACCCGGGGAATAGCAACGCCGCGCGCAGAGAGCCGTAGCCCCCGAACGAAGCCCCCGTGATGCCGACGCGGCTCGTGTCCATGTAGGGCCGGTCGACCGCCAGGTTTTCGATGGCCGCCTTGTGGTCCGCGGCGCCGAAGAGATCCTCCGTGCCCGAGAAGGCATACCGGAAGTCCCGATCGCGGCGCGTGGTGCCGCGGCCGTCCACGGTCACCACCACGAAACCCGCCTGGGCCGTCGCCTGCGCGTCGCGCGTCGTGATGGCGGCGAAGTTGTCGAGGAAGGTGTGGGGTCCGGAGTCGATCTGCGGTCCCGGGTAGGTATGGTCGACCACCGCGTACTTGCGCGCGGGATCGAAGTCGAGCGGCTTGAACAATGCCCCGTACAGGTCGGTCTCGCCGTCCGCCGCCTTGACGACGAACCGTTCCGGGGGCTGCCAGCCGGTCGCGAGCAGCCGCGACGCGTCGGCGCGCAGCACCTCGGCGACCAGGTTGCCGTCGCGGTCGCGGATCACCATCGTCGGCGGCTGCTCCAGGGTGGAGAAGACGTCGACGAAATAGTCGCCGGACGGCGAGAACTTCGACAGCGAGCCGAAGCCGACCCGCACACCCAGGGCGTAGCGGAAGAACTCGTGGGCGGCGTCCTCGGGCGTGAGCAGTTCCGCGTCGCCGCCTTCGAACGATGCGCGGTACAGGTGCGCGAAGTAGGGATTGCGTCCGTCCTCGCGACCGCCCGCGGTGAAATAGACCTCCCGCGCGGCGTCGTCGACACGGATGACGTCGAAGACCACGCCGCCCTCGGTGACCTGGTTCTTGAGTTCGCCGGTTCGCGCGTCGTACAGGTAGAGCTGTCCGGCGCCTGAGCGTTGCGAGTACCAGAGCGCCTCGGACCCGTCTGCAGTCACGTGGAAGTTCGGCCGGTGGTAGTCCCGCGCCGAGAACGCGTAGAAGTGGGCCTCGCTCTCCTCCACGACCGTGCGCACGGAGCCCGTATCGAGGTCCATGCCGGCGATGCCATAGGTCTGGCCACCATGGTCCGCGGTGACGAAGAAGAGTTCGTCATCAATGCTCCACCACAGGACATTCGACGAGAACTGAAAGGGCGCGAAGTCCTGCAGGCGGGCCGGGTCGATGTCCGCTCGGACGATGCGGCCGGTCTGCGTGTCGATGACCGTGATCTCTCGCGGCGGCGCCGTCTTTTCCGCGGCTACGAGCACGCGGTCGAGATGAACGGCGGTGAAGGGCAGGTCCGGGGGCAGGTGCTCCTTGATGTAGGAGCGCGCCGGCACGGCCCGCAGGTCCACGCGCATGGCGGCCAGGTAACGATTGTCGGGAGACCAGTTCACCGACACGATCGGCGCCGGTTCGCCGGACCGGCGGCGCTGGATCCGGTTCAGTTCGAAACCGAGGTGTCCGTAGGCGAAGCCGTCCTCGCCATCGGTGGTGAGTTGCGTTTCCTCCCCCGAGTCCAGGTCCCGGACCCAGAGGTTGGCGGCCCGGATGAACGCCGTGCGGGTTCCGTCCGGCGATGCGCGTTCCGCGGACGAAGGCGGCGGCGATTCGTCCTTCGCGCACTCCGTGGCATCCGCGGAGCAGGCGAACACGCCGCTCGCCGTGGTGACGAGCAAACTGTCGCCCTCCATGCCGAGCGCGGTGAGCGGCAGGTTGTCCGCGTCGGCGTCCTCGAGTCCCGCATCGGCAAGCGACTCCGCGAGTCGGGCATGATCGAACGCCGGGGCCTGCTCGCCGGACGCGGCATCGACCACCACGAAACGGGCGCCGTCTCCGGTCTCCTGTTTCATCCAGAACCGGTCTTCGTCCCCGATCCAGTGGGCCTCCGGACGGAGGTTGGTCACGAGCGCCATCAGCGCTGCGGATTCGAATTCGGCTGGGTCCTGCCCGGTCGGGTCCTGCCGCGCCTCGTCGCTGTCGGTCGCGCAGCCACCGACGGTCCAGAAGGCAATCGCGGCCGCGGCAACGGATCGTGTGTCAGGTTTCATCGTGCTTCGTGAATTCCGGCTTCCCGAATAGGACGCATCCGCGGCAATCCGCCTCCTGCCCGGCCCGCCTATCGGGCTGAACGTCCACGACTTCTATACGGCCCGGCCGGGCAGGGGAAAGTGATCGTCCACTGTCGATCGCCCCAAATGCAGCGATGCGAACGCCCGCCACGGGTCGTGCGCAACGCGCCCGTGCAGGCACTCCAGGAGCGGGCGACCTTCGAGCATCCGCCGCGGCGATGCCAGAACGGTCTCCATGAGACGGCCGACGACGGCGCGTTCGCTTTCCGCCAAGTGGCCTGCCGCCCATGCGATGGCGTCCGGGTCGTATCGATACGCGCACGCGAGATCGTACCCGTCGCGGGCGAGCAGCCTCCTGCCGCCGGCAACCCGGCCCGCGAGCTTGGCGTAGAGGATCCTGCGCGGTGCGACGAGCGGTACGCCAGTCGCGGTGTCCGTCGCGCCGGACAGAAGGTCCTCGCCAGGGCCGGTCCCGGGCACGATGCCCACTTCGCCCGTGTCCGGGTATTCCCATCCGATCAGCCCCCCCGCGAACCGCGGTCGGGGAATCCGACCGTCCTCGTGCAGCCGTCGCAGGGCCGTCGGCAAGGGCGAGTCGTCGGCGCGCAGACGCTCGAACGTCGCCGGGTCACATACGAGGTCGATGTCCGTGCTGAGGCGGTGCGCCCACATCGCCGCCAGCGCCGTCCCGCCGCCGAGCCGTAGCGTGTCCAGCGCGTCGGGCGCGGTCTCGCGAATCAGGGCCGCGGCCCTTGCCAGCGACTCCCCCGGCGGGCCGGCGACGGCTACCACGACCGTCCGGTTCCCACCGCCAGACTCTCGGCCCGCCACTCGGGATCCGTATCGTCGGGCGTGTCCGGCCAGTCCTCGTCGGGCAGCACAAGCCGGAGCATGTCGACCAGCGCCACGTTGGGCACGCGGAATCCGGGGAATACCGGCAAGTGGGCGCCCGTGGACCGGACGAAATCGCCGACCTGCTTCGGGGTGAGTTCCGGATGCCAGAGCAGCCCGCCGAACTCGTCGGCGTCCATTTCCCAAAGCAACTCGCGCACCGTGCCCCGCCACTCGGAGTCGGGGCAGCCACCGGCCCGCACCCATGCGACGAGCGTGTCGGTGGTCAAATCGCCGGCGGTACCCGCGAGCCGCTTGCGAATGGCGAACCGAAGCGCGGTCGAGAGGACCTCGTCGATAACGTGGAGCCGTTGCGTTCCCCACCTGCCAGACATCGTCTTCCACCTGCCCGTGCTTGACGCCATGGCTGCCCTTGGGTGGACGACCGAGCAAGGCGGAGCCTTGTTGCGGCGGCCCGCCGGGCGCAAACGGCACATAGCCGGCCCGCCCACAACGACACCCCACGGAACAAGACTACAGGATGTCAGAGGGCGGCATGCGGGCGCGCCCCGAGGCGCCGATCAATAAAGCGGCGGCTCAAGTTCCTCGGCGGCATCCGCGTACACCCACTTCAGCCCGTCCCCGATGATGATCGGCAACACGTCGAAGTGGTCCCGGTCGCGGTACAGCCGCGTCTGCAGGGCGAACGAGGGGTACCGGCGCAGCAGCAGGTTCTCCGCGAACAGCACCGTGCGACTGACGATGCGCTGCGCCGACATCGGGAGATTGTTGGCCTCGAGGTCGCCGGCGCCGACGAAGACACGGGCCGGAAGGTCGTCGTGCTCGGCGGCGTACTCCGCCTCCATGGTCAGGCTGAGCCCGTTGGTGCCGCTGCCGATGATGTAGCGATCGAAGGCCCCGGGGCGCGCGAGCAGCGCGTAGCCGGTGAACGCCCCGCCCGCGGAGTGCCCGAACAGGGCGTGGTCGTCCGCCATGCGGTACTTCTCGGCCAAGAGCGGGCGCAGCCGGTCGATGAGAAAGGCCAGGAAGGCGTCGCCCTTGACGTTGGCGAAGACGTCCTCCGGCTCGAATCCCACCTGCGACATCTCATCGCGCAGGTAGTCCATGGCGGGTCCCGGTTCCGACAGCGACGACCCCGGCGGGAAGAGATCGACGGTCCGCTTGGCGAGCCCCGCCAGTCCTTCTTCGCTGGGATGCCCCACACCCACGACGATCAGCTCCGGGATCCGGTTGCCCGCAGCGTAGAAGCCCGCCAGGCCAACCGTCATGTCGAACAGGAGCGCGCCGTCCATGGCCCAGAGCACCGGGTAGCGCTTCTCGGGCAGCGCGTTGTAGGTGGCCGGCAGCGCGACCAGGACTTCGTGGTCGTAGTCGTAGCCCTCCGCCCGGAAGCGCATCGCCGGCAACTGCTGCATGGCGTAGTGGGCGCCCTCGACCTGGACCTGGTTTGGCTGCGCCCAGGCCATGCAACACGCAAGCACGCCGGCAACCGCGGTCGGTATCCGTATTCGTGAAATCATCATTGCTTTCCGCTTAGCGCAACACTTCCGACAGCCACTCGTCGATGACCGGGATGTGCACGTCCGGCGCGGCGGCGTCCAGGTGGTTCCTGCCGGGCAGGATCCTGACGTCCCAGCCCGCGGCTTCGAGTTCGGCCCGGTTGCGGATGATCACTTCCCCCATGTGGGTCAGGGGTTTGCCGTTCAGGGTGGGGACGTCCTGGTCACCGATCCAGTTCAGCCGCGGCACGACGAGCGCGCCCTGGACCGCCCGGTCATCGAAGCTTTGCAGGCCCTCGTAGTACGTCAGGAACTGGCGGCCGTTCTCCGGCGAGTCGTACACGAGGCCATAGAGGGTGCCCGTACCCTCGGTCATCGTGCGCGCGGTCTCGAGCATGTCCTCGTAGACGCCGTCCATCACCGGGAAGCCCCCGCAGACCAGCGCCGTCAACCGATCGGTGCGCAACGCCAACTGCAGGCCGGTGACGCACCCCCACGAGAACCCCGCGTAGGCGAACTCCCGGGCGCCGGCCGCATCCGCGATCGCCAGGTAGTCGCGCGCGACGGCGGCGGGGGTCAGGGTGTATAGCTTCGGCTCGATCCCGGGGTACTCGATGAAGATCAGTCGGTACTTCGAACCGAGGGCATCGATGTACGCCTGCTTCGCCTGCCCAAGGGCTTCGCGAAAGACTTCGGGCATCATTTCCTGTCCCGGCAAGGCCGGCAGCGCGCGCGCCGCCGCGGTGCCCGGTCCGAGGAACAGGAACTTCTCCCCACCGCCGTGCACTTCGAAGTAGATCGGGGAGCCGTCGTGGGCGACCGCCTGCCCCGCCTCGGCCATCGCCGGGCCCGCCGTCATGCCGAGCAGCAGTGCCCAGGCCCAGGACCATCGCTTCGTTCGCTTCATCGGAATCCTCCTATCCAGATAGCGTCAGCGCCAAACCTGCTCCGCAACGCGCATGTTGTTGCCGCCGAGCAGGCCACGCAACGCGTCGTCGTCCCAACCCTGGTTCAAGAGCCGCTCGGCGATCTCGGGTATGCGCTCCGGCTCCACCATGCGCAGCCCGCTTCGATAGCCCTTCTCCGGGGGGAACAGTTCCGGATCGGCCGCGATCAGGTCATCGAGCTCCGAGGCGTCGAACACGAAGTCGAGCCCGAGCCCGACGTGTTCCGGGCCAACGAGGTCCGCGACGTAGTCGATATGCCGCACGATGGCGTCGGTGGAGTTGTCGTTGTCGCCCATGAAGAAGCCGATGCCGTTGACGTTGACGACCCCGCCGCTCGCGGCGCACGCCTCGATCAGATCGTCGGGGATGTTGCGCTCGTGGTCCCAGAGGGCCCGCGGGTTGGAATGGGAGAAGATCACCGGATTCGCCGAGTACTCGATCGCCTCCCGCGCCGTGCGGTAGCCGGTGTGACTGCAGCAGAGCACCATGCCCACCCTTGCCATCTCGTCGATCACGCGCCGCCCGAAGTCGGTGAGGCCGCAGTCGTCGTCCTGACACCCGCCGCCGACGCGGTTGTTGCGGTTGTAGGCGATCAGCATCCACTTCACGCCGAGCGCGGCATAGGGCTCGACCAGTTCCGGCAGGTCGTCGACGGCCACGGCGCCCTCGAGGTCGAAGGCGACGCCGAGCTTGCCCTCGCGCTTCGCGCGATGCACGTCGCTCACCCGGTCGACCAGCAGGTACCGTTCCGGGTGTCGCTTGATCCAGCTCCGGAACGTGGCCAGCATCTTGAACCCGAAGTGCCAGGGAAAGTGGTCGAAGGAGACGTTCAGGCTCACGAACGAGACGCCGCTGCGCCGATGCCGTTCGAGGTCGTCGAGGAACGAGACGTCCCCGGCCCGTACGGGCATGCAGGCGTGGTTGTCCCAGACGATCGCCTCGGCGAGCAGTTTCTCGAGGCGGGGCGACATGAGCTAAGCCTCCCGACTTGCGATTACCCTGCTGAGGACGGGCCTGATCCGCTGCGTCCTTGGCAAGCGAACCGCCAAACCGTCGGCGACGATCGGAAGACCACCATGCAGCGCAGACACTTCCTGTCCGGGGCGGCAACGCTGGCCGCGGCCACGTCCATTCCCGGAGCTTTGGACGCACGGGCCGCCGACACCCCCAACGTCACGGCCTCGAACGCACCCTGGCCGCTCCGGGGATCGGAGAGCTTCGTCATCGACTCCGAAGCGGTCGGCGACCGCCTGGCGGTCGGCGTCTCGGAACCCGATGCGCAGATGCTGGAACTCCTCGGCAGGACCGGCGAACTCCCCCCGCTGGACATCGTCTACGTGCTGGACGGTTCCTGGGCCCTGGCGATCGCGGCGTTCATCGCCCGATTGCAGGTCGTGGACTTGGTCAAGCCCGGCTTCCCGCCCCTGGTGATGGTGGGCGTCGACTACCCGGAGGACCAGCCCAACGCGCGCACCCGGGACTACACGCACACGGACCTGGCGACGCCCCTGCAACCCGGGGAGTTGCCGCCGGAGCAGACCATCGGCGGCGCGGACAACTTCCTGCGCTTCCTGGAAGAAGAGCTGGATCCGCTCATCCGCGCACGCTACGACGTGAGCGACCGGCCCGCCGGGATCCTCGGCGACTCCTACGGCGGCACGTTCACGTTTCACGCGTTCCGCCGCCAGTCGAAGCTGTTCGACAAGTACTTCCTGGGCAGTCCGGGGCTGTTCACCACCGGCGTCGACTACATCGGGGAGGTGCGGAAGCTGCTTGAGGGAGAGCCCTCAGCCGGGGAGCGCGAGGGGGAACCCCTCGCAAGAGGAAAGCTGGTGCACGACACCAAGATGTACCTGTCGTTCGGCGCCATGGAGGCCAACGGCGGCGTGTCGTTCTACGAGGACATGGGGCGCAACTACAACAGCCTGGTGAGCGTGCTCCACTCGACCCCCAACGACCAGCTCACGTTCGCATCGAAGATGTACCCGGGCCACACGCATACGACGATCCTCGCCCCGGCGATCAACGATGCGCTCCTCTACCTGTACGGGCCGCACCTGCCGCGGGGCTGAGGCACGCGGGGTGAATCGAAGGCGACTCCTCCGGACAGCGGCGGGCATGGCCCTGCTGCCGCAGGCGGTTCCGGTGTGGGCCGCCGCGTCCGGCCCTGCCCTGTCCGAACGGACGCTGAAGCTGCTGGCCGACAGCCCGATCCTCGACATGACGGGCGCCAACTCGCCCATTCACGCGATCTCGATGCAGCCGGTGGGCTACGACTCCTGGATCGCCAAGTACAAGAAGGCGAACGTCACCTGGCTCTCCATGACCGCCGGGTCCGACTTCACCAAGACCACCGGCCAGATGCTGCACGTGCTCGCGGCGAACCGGCGGTACATCCTCGAACGCCCGGACGAGTATGTCTTCGTGCACAACGTCGCGGACGTGGCCCGCGCCAAGGCCGAGGGCAAGCTCGGGGTCAACTTCAACTTCCAGGGATCGACCCCGCTGGAAGGAGACATCAACCTGGTGGAGGTGCTGTACGGGCTCGGCGTCGGGCACATGCTGCTCGCCTACAACGACAAGAACCTGGCCTCCGGGGGCAGCCACGACCACGACAACCCGGGGCTGTCGAACTTCGGCCGCGCGCTCGTCGCCGAGATGAACCGGGTCGGCATGGTCTGCGACGGCAGCCACATGTCGGAGCGCTCGACGCTGGAGATGTGCGAGCACTCGACGGCGCCGGTGATCTTCTCCCACTCTTCGGCCCGGGCGCTGCGCGATCACGAACGCAACATCAGCGACGGCCAGATTCGCGCGGCGGCGGCCACGGGGGGCGTGATCGGTATCAACGGCGTCTCGCTGTTCCTGTCGGAGGCGCTGTACGACCCCTCGGCGGAGCAGATGTTCCGCCATGTCGACTACGTCGCGGAACTGGTGGGCGACCGGCACGTGGGGCTCGGCCTCGACCACGTCCCCCTCATGGACGAGCCCCTGCCGGTGGAGAACGTCGTCCCGCAGTACACGGAACTCTACGGCGAGGAGCAGTATCCGCCGATGAACCGCCTGGCCATCGCCGGCCCGTCGGTGATCGCGCCCCTGACCGAACTTATGGTCGGTCACGGCTACACCGACGATCAGGTACGCGGCGTCCTGGGCCGGAATTTCCTGCGCGTCTTCGGTCAGGTCTGGAGGTAGCCCGAAGGACAGGGTGAGCGATGAGCGAGACCAGGATCGTAGGACCTGCCGTTTCTCCATTCGTCGTGAAGACTCTGGCGGCCGCGGACTACAAAGGGTTCGCTTACGATCATGACGAGTACGTGAGCATCGGGGAGCTTGGCAGATACAACGCCACGACGGGCAAGGTGCCGGTTGCTCTTTTCGACGGCGAAGCGGTCTACGACTCGACGTTGATCTTGCGGCGATTCGACGAGATTCACCCGGATAAACCGCTCGTGTCGAGCGATCCGACGGTCGCTGCTCACCAACGCATCCTGGAAGACTGGGCTGACGAATCCCTGTATTGGAGCGTGCAGGCGTTTCGATGGCATGAGAAGAACGAAAATCGGACGATTGCTCAAAACGCCCGGTTCGTACCCGCACCCATGCGGATACTCGCCAAGCCCATACTTCGCCGCCTTGTCGGCGGGCAGCCCAGAGCACAAGGCATGGGCCGGCTGCCATACGAGATGCTGGTACGCGAACTCGGAAAGCGGCTTGACGATCTGGTCGTGCTCTTGGCCCGAAATCCGTTCTTTTGCTCGGACAAGCCAAGCATCGCCGACTTCGCGATCTATGGGCAGCTATGCACTGGATCGAGCGAGCGTGTCACGCCGGACTTTGCCGAAATCGTCGAGCAGCGGGGAGAGCTGGAAGCGTGGCGCTCGCGGCTGGAGACCGCGATGGGCAATTCGTGGTATCGGTAGCCGAGGAGCATGGCATGCCGCAAGTCCCACTTCGTGAGCTGATGGTCGGTCACGGCTACACCGACGATCAGATACGCGGCATCCTGGGCGCGAAGCTCCTGCGGGTCTTCGGTCAGGTCTGGGGGAGCGCCGCGACCTGACTCCCTGGAGATCCTCTCCTCCGGGCGAGAACCGGTAAACCGCGGCCGTCGGGCGAGTCGTGCAACACCATGGAGGGATCGGGGACGCGGTGTGCGCCCTTCGCAACAGCCCCCGCCTTGACGCTGTGCCTCCGTTAGAGTACACAATCATGTACACAATCGAGAAGAGGCGCAATGGACTTCATCAGTGTCCGGGAACTCCGAAGTCGATCGGCCGCGGTCTGGGAGGCGTTGGAGGCCCAGCGGCGCATGGTCGTCACCTCCAATGGCAAGCCCATCGCGTTTCTGGTGGCCACCTCCCCCGAGATCTTTGACAGCACGCTTGAAGCGCTCCGGCAGGCGGAGGCGCTGCAAGCCCTGGAATCGATTCGGCAAAGCGCGCGGGAGTCCGGCGCGGCCGAGCTGTCCCTCGACGAGATCGACGCGGAAGTCGCTGCCGCCAGAGCCGCACGGCGCCCATGAGGGTCGTCCTGGACACGAACGTCCTCGTGTCGGGCCTCTTGTCACCCCACGGACGACCCGGAACTGTAGTCGACCTCGTTGCCTCGGGCGCGCATCGCGTCTGCCTGGACGGACGCATTCTCGCCGAGTACCGCGATGTCCTCGCGCGGCCTCGACTCGCCCTGCCGCCCGAGAGTGTCGAGACGGTGCTTGCGGTGCTGGTGCGCAACGGCCTGCGGCTGGCGGCAACTCCCTTGCGGATCAAGCTTCCCGATCCGGACGACCAGCCGTTTCTGGAGGTCGGAGTGGCCGCGAACGCTGACTACCTGATCACCGGCAACCGCAAGCACTTTCCGGAGGAACTCTGCCGGGGCCTCGCTGTCGTCAACCCGCGCGAGTTCCTGGAGGCCATCGGTGACTAGCGCCCGCCCCCGGCCTCCCAGACCCGCGGGTACTGCGCGCTGTCCAGAGGGTCGCCGTCCCTGAGGACGCCGTTGCGCAGGTCCCGGTTCGTGCCGGGCCGGGTCGAGTACGTGACGTCGTTGCCCGTGTACCGGACCGCATAGCCGCGCCGGCGCACCTGTCGGCTCTCGTTGCCGCCGGCGCCGTGCAGCACCAGCGCATGGAAGGCGTAGACGTCGCCGGGTTCGAGATCGAAGCTGAAGATGTCGTAGTCGGCCCGCGCCGACTCGACATCGGGCGCCGGCTCGTAGTCCGGGTTGCTCTCGTAGCTGTCCAGGTGCGTGCGCCCGAACACCTCCGGCTGGTAGAACCGCCCCCAGCGATGGGACCCGCGCACGAACTCCACGGCCCCCGTCCCGGCGGTGGTGGGATCGAGCGCCACCCAGAACGACAGGATCTGGTTCCCGTCGACGGGCCAGTAGGGCTGGTCGTTGTGCCAGCGCGTGCGATTGAGCGTGCCCGGCTCCTTCACGAAGAGCTGGTCGTAGAGGAGGTTGATCCGGCGACAGCCAAGTATCTCCGCCGCCATGCGCGGCAGCGGCGACTCGAAGCAGAAGCGCCGGAAGCCGTCGTGGGACTCCCAGGTGCGCAGGTTGCCGTGAAAGCGGCCGCGTCCGTCCTCCGGCTCGTAGCCGTGGTAGAAGGACCCCGGGTTCGCGATGTCGTCCTTGATGGCGTCGGCCAGGACACGCCGCCATTCCGCGTCCACCACGCCGCGCAAGGCGATCGCTCCGTCCGCGTGGAACGCCTCGATATCCTTCCGGCTCAGGGTCATTCGCGTTCGCGGCTACCGCATGCCAAGCCCGTACCGTAAGCGACGCGCGGACTCCGCGCCACCCCGTTTCGCCGCGCCAGCGCCACCAGCGTTTTCCAATGAGATTGTGAGCCTGAACGTGGCGTGGGCGCTGGGCGCGCGGATTGCCGGTTCGGACGTATGTGTGTGTCGGCATCCTAGGCCGCGTGGGGGGCTTGCGGCAATGCTCTGGGTTGCCGTATCTGGGCGGGTTGGTGAGAAGGTCACCCAAGAACGGGGCGACGACGCCTGGTGCGCGCCGCCCGCTTTTGAAGCGGGCGGGCGGCGCGCCGAGCACGGTCCTTGATTCGGGCGACGGGGATCTTGAGGGAGAGCGTCACGCCGCCGAGATGTTGGCCTGGGCGATGGTCCGCAGCAGTTCGTCGCGGGCGCGGTTCGCCTGGCGGTTCGCCTCGAGGTCGGACACCGCGAGGGCGGCGCTGTCGAGTTCGGCGAAGGTCACACCGGGCTTGAGGAAGCGCTCGGCGTGCGGCAGCGACTTGAGCTTCTCGTAGGGTGTCGCGACATCCTGGCGGCGGTAGCGTCGGCGCACCTTGCCCTTGCCGTCGCGGACCTCGGTGGCGAACAGGCATGGGTGGTGATAGTTCAGGTACGGCGTCAACACGTCCCTGGCGAAGGTGTTGACCTGAGGCGCGAAGCGCTGCGGGATATGGTCGTGGCCGAACCACTTGCGCACCACGCTGGCATTCTTGCCCTCGACCAGGGCGTTGTCGTTGGAGTGCCGCGCGCGCGACCTCGTGAAGTCCGGCACGTGCAGCTTGTTGAGCATGGCCGCGACGGTGTGGTTGACGTACTCGGAACCGTTGTCGGCGTGGAAGCCGACCACCACGAACGGCAACGTGATCAGCATCTCCTCCAGCACCGGAACCAGGAACGCCTCGGAGATCGCGGCCACGGCGCCGAGGTGCTCGAACTGGGTGACCTCGTCGATCAGGTTGATGTGGTAGACGCCCTTGACGCGGTCGCGGTCGCCCTGGTGCACAGTGTCCACGCGCACATGGCCGGGCTTGCCGTCGGGCTCCGGCCGTCGCCGTTCGCCGATCCGCACCGTCGTCGGCCGCGTGTGCCGGAAGGTCGTGCGCCGCGTGCGGTAGGTCTTCGAGCGCCGCAGGTTGTACAGGTGCGACGGGGACAGTCGCGCCAGGCGCTCGAAGCGCGCATCGCCGAACACCTCGTACTCCCGGCGCAGCACCGCGCACGCCGCGGGACCGCAGAGCTGGCCGCCGATCTCGTCGGCCTCGGCCAGCAGGCGGATGTCCGCCGCCGTGTACACCCGCGCGAACGGCCGCCCACTGTTCGCCCCGCGACGGTCCTCGACCCGGCCCGTCGCCCGGTACTGGCCGATCAGACGGGTCACCTGGGCGCGCGACAGCCCCGTCGCCTTGCCCAAGAACTCGCGCACCGTGCCCTTGCCGGCACGGCCCAGCGCATCGTAGTCCAGACGCACCAGCGTGCGGCGCACGAACCCGTACGCCTCCTCCCGGTCCAGCGGCCTGAAGCCCACTTCCTCGTTGCCGTCGAGAAAGCCCCTGATCTGCTCCAGCGAGTGGAGCCGTTCGGTCCGAAGCGTCACGATCATCCTCCGAATGATCGTCCGAACCGAACGCCTCAGGCTCACCTAGCGTTGGAAACCCGGGCGCCCTTCAGGCTCACATAGCGTTGGACAACTCTCCACCTGCCGGGATCGCCAAATCTGGAGTAGCATCGCGCAACGGACGCGAGGCCTTCCGAACTCGAACACACTGACGTAACCGGCGGAAGTCGCCTGGGCGCCCGTTCGCCCGTATGGATGTAGCACGAGCTTGGGGGGGATCCTGTGGAACAGCATGCAAAGCACGTGGCGATGGCGTTGGCACTTTTCGCCGCGATCGGTCTGGCGCACGCCGAAGAAGTGGAAGAAGTGGTGGTCGTCGCGAAACCGATCCGTGCCAGCCAGATCTCCGCGATCGAAGCCAAACGCAACGCGAACAATGTCGCGGACATCATTTCGGCCGACGCGATCGGCCGCTTCCCGGACCAGAACCTCGCGGATGCGCTCGGCAGACTCGCCGGGCTCGCGATCGAACGGGACCAGGGGCAGGCGCGTTATGTCAGCTTTCGGGGATCGCCGAAGCGCTACACCACGACGGCCTTCAACGGCATCGACATTCCCGGTGTCGAGAACGGCAGGATCCCGAGATTCGACGCCTATCCCGCCGTCATCACGGGTCAGGTCGTGGCCAACAAGGCCATCACGGCCGATATGCCTGGCGAGTCCATTTCCGGCTACATCAACATCAAGGCGTTCAGGCCATCGGATGTGAGGGGCTGGTCGGCTACGGCCGAGTACGGCATCGGGGAGCAGGATCTCGGTGGCGGCAGCATAGACCGCCGCAACGCACGCGTATCCTATTCCAACGACAGGTTCGGCTTCCTGGTCTACGCCTCGGACAACCTGCGGGAGCAGATCACCGACAACCGCGAGATGGAGTACGCCGGCACCCGCGGCAACCTGGTACCGGTGCTCCTCGACTTCAGAAACTACTTCGTCGATCGCGGCGACGAAGCGTACGGCGGCTCGGTGGAGTACTACCTCGACAACGGAGGCAGAGTCTACGTCGATGTGCTCAGCACCGAGTTCACTGACGCGGAAGAGCGCAACCAGTGGGTCTTCAATTTCCCCGCGGACATTCCCGCGCAAAGGGGCACCATACCGAATGCCTCGGTTACGCGCGCGCTGGAAGACGGGGACTACATCAACGAAACGGACGTGGTCACGCTCGGCGCGGATTTCAGCATCGGGGACTGGGACGTAGACGCGAGCTACAGCCAGATCGACACGTGGTTCGATTCCTATCTGCCAGTCCCGTACCTGCTCGGCTTCAACCAGGTCAGCAACGTGTTTTACGATCTTTCCGACGCACAGGAGCCGATCCTGACGTTCGACGAGCGCCTCCAGGACGTCGAGTATGCCCTGCCGCTGTTTGCGGAACTGTTCGGCACCCTGGACACGGACGCGAAGCAGTTCAACCTCCACGTGAACCGACCCAACCGCTGGGGCGAACTGAAGTTCGGCTTCAAGCACGACGAACGGGACGCCACTGGCGGCGGCGCGCCGCTCTCCGTCGTGATCAGCGGCTTCGGTCTCCCCGTCGAGCCGTTCTACTCCGGTCCGTGGGACACGGAGTTCAACAATACGATCGGGGGTTACCACGCCGACAATGCGGCGATCCGCGACGCCCTGGAAGCCAACGGCCTGACGCGCGCACCGTTTCCCCCGGAGGAAGTACTCGCACTGGAGGAAACGATCATGGCGGCGTACATCATGCAGACCATCGATCGGGACTGGGGCAACATCGTCCTGGGGGTCAGGATCGAGGACACCGACTACGAAACCGCCGGATCGCGGCTGGTCGGCACTACCTTCGAGCCGCTCCACGTATCCAGAACCTACACGAACGTCCTCCCGAGCGCCCACGTCAACTGGGATTTCCGCGACGACCAGAAGCTGCGGTTCTCGTTCTCCAGCGGCATCAGCCGCCCGACCTACATCGAAGCCCGGGCGTCCGCCTCCATCAATCCCGTGGGCCGCGCCGTGGTGGGCGGCAACCCGGACCTCGAGGAAGAGACCTCCTGGGGTGTGGACGTGGCGTACGAGTGGTACTTCGCCGAGGCCAGCATCCTGGCCGTCACAGTGTTCCATCGTTCCATAGACAACGTTATCGGAGAAGCCAACGAGAGGGTCCTCGGCAGCGTCTATTCCGACATCGCTCCACCGGGTGAGACGTGGACCCTGCAGGCGTTCGGCAACGGCAAGGACGGGAGGCTCCAGGGGCTCGAAATCTCGTTTACCGGGAGGCTCGACAACTACATGGAGGGCTTCTGGTCCGGTTTCGGCCTCGAGGCGAATCTCACCCTCATCGACTCCGAGTACACGTCCGTCCAGGGGGCGAAACTCGATCTGCCCGGGCAGTCCGACAGCGCCTACAACGTCTCCCTGTTCTACGAGAACTACGGTCTGTCCGCACGGGTCAGCTATCGCTACCGCGATGCATGGCTCGACGAAACCGAAGCGGTGGCGTTCGACGACCCCACGGCTATCTGGTGGGACGAACAGAAGCGGCTGGACTTCTCCGTCCGCTACGACCTGGAAGAGCTCACGGGCTACAAGGTGCAGGTCTTCGTCGACGCCAACAACCTCTCGGATGAAACCGATGTCCGCTATACCGGACGCGCCTGGAACCCGAACCAGGTCGAAGCCTACGGACGCCGTTACGTCGCCGGGGTGCGGTTGAGCATATAGCGCAGTCCGGCCAGCGGATTCGAAGCGGAGCAAGCCCCATGTCGTACGACCCCTTTCCGCGCGGCGACTTCCCGGTCGGCGTCAGACACCTCGACCTGGACGACGACGGACGACACATTCCCCTGGCAGTCTGGTTCCCGGCGACGGATGCGCACCGGGGGCAGGACCTCGCGCAGGACACGCAGGACGTGATTTCCTTCGAGCCGCCGAATCCGTGGCGACCCAGGCGCCAGGCCGCGGTCCGCGACGCAACGCCGAGGGACGACGTGTTTCCGCTCGTCGTCTACTCCCACGGCGCCACCGACTCACGCTTCAGCGCCGGGTTTCTGGCCACCCACCTCGCGAGCCACGGTTACGTCGTCGCCGCCGCCGATCACCCGGGGGACAACAAGATCGTGGAGCCCGGGGACCGGTACGACCTGGCGCCCCTGCGGGAGACGCGGCCCAGGGACATACGGTTCGTGACGGACCGGCTGCTCGGTGGCGCGGCTGGCGGCGACATCAGGTTCGACGCCGACAGGATCGGCATCACGGGCGTCAGCTTCGGCGGCTGGACGACGTTGATGATGTTGCAGGAGGACGACCGCTTCTCCGCAGCCGTCCCCTTGACGCCCGGTCTCGGCGACAGCCCGCTCTCCCCGGGGATGGCGGACAACCGGGCCGTGCTCGACCTCGATGCCTGGCCCAGGCCCGTCCCCACCCTGCTGGTCGCCGGGGACCGGGACGCGCTGGTCCTGATCGACGCGATGCGCGCCCTTTTTCAGGACCTGCCGGAACCCAAGCGGATGGTCGAGATTCACGACATCGGCCACTTCCAGTTCGTCGAGCATTGCGAGGAGCGGCACGACGCGTTCGTCGAACAGCTCAGGGAGCAGGGCGCGTACATACCCGGCATCGATGTCGAGGTCATGCTGCGGACGGTCGGCCGTCACGAGGACATGCTGGCGACGGACAAGGCGCACGCCGTCCTGCAGGCGTTGCTCCTGGCCCAGATGGACGCGCATCTGAAAGACAACGGCGACGCCGCAAGCCACCTGGCATCCGGCCTCGAGAACCGCATCGCGGACCACGGGGCCAAAGTCACCGTTGCCTGATCCGAAGGAGATTCGCCCGGTGTACGCAGAACGCTTCCTCCGAAGCTCGCTTGTCGGAGTCTGCCTCCTTTCGCTCGGGGGCTGTGCTCCGGCCGAGTCGGTCGATGGCGTGCAGCCCGATGCCGGGCCGCTGACGGCAGCCGACTACACCGCTGCCGCGGCGCTGCTCGAAGGCAACGTGGCCGGCCTCGTGAAGAATGCCCGCGTGGAACCGCACTGGCTGGGGGATACGGGCCGCTTCTGGTATCGGCGCGATACGGAGGCAGGGCATGAGTACGTCGTCTTCGACGCGGCGAACGGGGAGAAGTCCAGGGCCTTCGATCACGATGCCGTGGCGGCCGCCATCAACGAGGCGCTCGAAGTTGAAGACCCGTTGGATGGGTCAAGCCTCGCGCTGGGCACGCTGACCCTCGCCGACGACCTGTCGAGCCTGGAAGCCGACGTGGGCGTCGGAGCGGAGGCACAGCGCGTGACATGCACGCTGCAACCCGCTTCCTGCACCCCGGCGCCGGCCGATGCCGCGCCGGCCGACCGGCTGGTCTCCCCCGACGGCCGGACCGCCGTCGTCGCGCGGGACGACAATCTCCACGCCATCGACCTCGAGACCGGCGACGAACGCGCTCTGACCGCCGACGGAACGCCCGGGCTCTCCTGGGGCAAGTGGCCCGACACGACGCTGATCACCATCCCGCGCAGGAAGACCGACTGGCCGCTGCCGCCCTACATGACGGCCTGGTCCCCCGACAGCCGTACCCTGATCGCCGCCCGCGTCGACGAACGACGCCTGCCGGCGATGCCGTTCGTCGAGTGGGTGCCGACGGACGGGTCGCGCCGGCCCGTAGTGCACGACCTGCGCATGCCGATCGCCGGGGATGCGGACACGCTCCAGATCGAGTTCTTCGCCATTGACGTCGAGACCGGCGCCAGCGTGCCGATCGCACTGCCCGAGGGGCACCAAGTGAACAGCCTCCTCGACGCCGGCGTCCTCGGCTGGAGCACTGCCCGCGGCCAGGCGTTCATGGTCGTCGCCACGCCCACTGCGCAAGCCGTTGCGCTCCTCCGCGTCGATCTCGCTACCGGTGACGCCGTGGCCGTGCTCGAGGAGACCTCCGCAGTGCGCCTCGAGACGAACACGCTGATGTACAACCGGCCCAACATCCGCCTGCTCGGCGACGGCGACGAGGTCGTGTGGTACTCCGACGCAAGCGGCTGGGGCCACCTGTACCTCCACGATGCGCAGACCGGGGATCGCCAGGGCGCCATCACGTCCGGCGACTGGGCGGTGTTCGACATCCACGCGCTGGACGAGGAAGCCCGGGAGGTCTACTTCACCGCCGGGGGCCGCGAAGCCGATCGTGACCCCTACTACCGGCACCTTTACCGTGCCTCTCTGGAGGGCGGCGACCCGGTCCTCCTGACAGAGAACGACGCCGATCACATGATCCCGGCGGACCCGATCCCATTGTTCACCGTGCTGTACGGGACGGCGCCCGGCGAACCGCTTGTGCGGCCGGACCTGGATCTCTTCATCGATACCTGGTCCACGGTGGACCAGCCGCCGGTTACCGTCCTGCGTTCCACCCGGGACGGCAGCATCGTCGCCGAGCTGGAACGCGCCGACGCCAGCGCGCTCTACGCCGCCGGCTGGCAGGCCCCGGTGCGTCAACTCGTCAAGGCGGCGGACGGCGAAACGGACATCGCGACCGTCTACTACGCCCCGGCCCGGACGCTGCCCGGCGGCAGGCATCCGGTCATCGATTCCGCCTACGGCGGCCCGCAGGTCCACGTGGCGCCGCGCAACTTCATGGAGGCGCACATGGGCAGGAACCCCATCGGCGAGAGCGCCCTGGCGCGCTTGGGCTTCGCCGTCGCCGTCACCGACGGGCGCGGCACGCCGGCACGCGGCAACGCGTTCCGGAACGCCGGTTACACCGAGTTCACGCAGGTGGGTATCGACGACCATATCGCCGCCATCCGGCAACTTGCCGAGCAACACCCCGAGATCGACCTGGAACGGGCCGGCATCTACGGCTGGTCCTGGGGCGGCACCTTCGCCGCGCAGGCCATCCTGAGCCGTCCCGCATTCTACGAGGTGTCCGTCTCCGGGGCCGGCGTGTATGACTACGCCGCCATCTACCCGGGGTTCGAGACGATGACCGGCGCACCGGTCTACGAGGACGGCTCTTCGAGGCGCACGGCGCCCGACGCATACCCGGCCAACTGGGCGCCCCTGGACATCACCGCCCTCGCGGACAGCCTGGAGGGACACCTCCTGCTCGTCTACGGCGACCTGGACGAAAACGTGCCCCCGGTGCAGGCGTTCCGGCTGATCGATGCGCTGGTCGCGGCCAACAAGCCCTACGACTTGCTCGCAATGCCGAACCGCACCCACGGCGCCGCCGGCGAGGGCTACGTCATCCAGCGCACCTGGGACTACTTCGTCCGGCACCTGCACGGCATGGAGCCGCCCCGAGAGGTCACCGTGACCAATGCCCCGGTGCCGCTCTTGTGAGGTGGCGCCGCAACACCTGCGTCCATTCAGACGATCCATTTCGTGAGCGGAACCGCATGATCGTCTTCACGAACGCACAGGTCTTCGACGGGGTGAGCGACGCCCTCGAGCGGGTCAACGTCACCGTCACGGGCGAACGCATCTCGGCCGTCTCCGCCGCACCCCCGGACCCGGGCGCGGAGGTGATCGACTGCGGCGGCCGCGTGCTGATGCCGGGCCTGATCGATGCCCACGTGCACGTCTACGCCTACGACCTGAACGTCACCCGCGCGCAGCACCTGCCGATGACGATGATCGCCCACCACGCCGCGAACATGCTGCGCGACTGCCTCGACCGCGGATTCACGACCGTGCGCGACACGGCCGGCGCCGATTTCGGGCTGTCGCTGGCCATACAGCTCGGCCTCATCCAAGCACCGCGGCTCTACTTCTGCGGCCGCGCGCTCAGCCAGACCGGCGGCCATCTCGACATGCGCCACCAGCACCATCATCACCACCACGACGACGAGATCGTGATGTGCGGCTGCAGTTTCGCCAATCCCCTGGGCTGGGTGGTGGACGGCGTGGACGCGGTGCGCAAGGCGACGCGCGAGGAACTCCGCCGGGGCGCCTCGTTCATCAAGTTCACCGGCTCCGGCGGCATCTCGACCACCTCCGACCCCCTGGAGGGCACCCAGTTCTCCGACGAGGAGGTGCGCGCCATCGTCGAGGAAGTGGAGAACCACCAGGTGTACTGCACCGCGCACATCCACCCGGACCGGGCGCTGAAGCGCGCCGTCCGGCTCGGCGTGCACTGCATCGAGCACGGCACCCTGATCGAACCGGACACCGCCGCCATGGCCGCCGAAGCGGGCACCAGCATCGTGCCGACCCTGGCCGTGATGGCCGCGCTGGTCGAGCATGGCAGGGAACTCGGCTACCCGGACGAATCCCTCGCGAAGCTCGACATGGTGAAGGACGAGGCCGTCGACCGGCTCCGCCACATGAAGGCGGCGGGCGTGCGGGTCGGCTTCGGCACCGACCTGATCGGCGCGCCGCTGCAGAAGATGCAGTGCACCGAGTTCGGCCTGCGCAAGCCCGTCTTCAGCAACTTCGAGATCCTGCGCCAGGTCACGGGCGTGAACGCCGAGATACTCGACGCCAAGGGCGACATCGGCGAGATCGCCGAGGGCGCCTACGCCGACATCCTGGTGGTGGACGGCAATCCGCTCGAGGACCTCGAGGTGCTCGAGAGCGACGGGGCCGACATTCCCGTGGTGATGAAGGGTGGGGAGTTCCACCGCAACCGGCTTGAGGAAGTCGCAGCATGAAACAACCATTGAAGCGGGCAGGCGTCCTGTCCACCATGGCCTGCCTCGCGCTGGCCAACACCTCGGCGCAGGCCCAGACCACCTCGGAGGCTCCGGTCGACCTGAGCCTCGTGACCCACAACGCCGTCACCATCGCCGCTCCAGCGGAACGCATCTGGCCGCACATCGTCGAACCCGGTGCCTGGAAGGCGGGCGCGCAACTGGTGCCGGTCGAGGGTGTGGAACACCGTTTCCAGGCCGTGATGCCGGACGCTCCCGACACGCCCTTGTTCGAGATCACGAACGTCGAGTTCGACCCCCCGGCCCGGCGCACGATCCGGCTGAACGCCCTGGACGGCGCCCTGATTGGCTTCGCCACGTGGGAACTGACCGCGATGGACAGCGGCACGCGCGTGGCCTACCACGTCTACAGCCAACAGGAGGCTCCGCCCGGCGGCCCGGCCTTCGACCGGGAGGCATACGTCGAGGACAACCGCAAGCGGTTCCAGGACGAGTTGAACGCGCTCAAGGCACTGGTCGAGGGGGGTTGATCCGGACGCGACTCCCCGCCAGGACCGACCGAAGTCGGTGGGCAACGCCGATCCGCCGGGCTTTGTTTCCGTCTACCCCCGCGCTCTCCGCGAACCGTGGCCAGTCCCGCACCGCGGTCGCGACCTGATCGATCACGCGGCTCGCGGAGCTCTTCCTAAGCCCCGAGTTGTCCGCGAACCGCAGGAGGTCCTCCCGGTCGAAGCCGTCGCGTTTCCCGGCTGCGCTCATCTGGTGCTCGTGCGTCCACGCTCCCGTCGGGTTGTACGAGTACGCCACGTCGTAGGCGGGCGAAAGCCGCCAAGCGCCGCTGCGGTCCATCAGGAACGCGATGTTCTTGACATGATCGTCCTGGTTGCGGGCGACGATGTTGAACACCGTGCGCCGGTACTGCTCTTCGACCACGGCCATCCCGAGCCCCATGGCCCGGATCGTCTCCGTCACCTGTTCGTAGGCGTAGGCACCCGCCATGTTGAAGTCGAAGTGCCGTAACGCCCCGAACGTCTGCATGTGGATCTTGTCCCCCCGGGCGTCGCGGTCGAAGCGGCGGGTCATGAAGTGGCTCCGCCCCTCTTCGTGGTGCAGTCGGCAATCCGACATCTCGATCCCGGCTGCACGCGCCATCAGGTGGTACGCGTACTCGATCCGGCCGTAACCCCGAGCGTCCGCCACCTGGGTGTCCCCGGGGCTCGCGACGCCGTCGAACTTCAGCAGCCAGTCCTCGAAGCCGTCCCCTGCCCTGGTCTGGCCGGTCCGGAACTCCCCGGTCGCCGGGTTCCAGGCCAACACGGCCTTCGCCCTGGCTCCGCCAGCGGAGGTCCCCACGCTGAGAATGTCCTCCAGGGCCGCCTTGTCGTCCTGACCGTCGAGCCTTCCCGTCAGGCGCTCCCGTTCGTGGAGAACGCGATTGGCGAGATCGACCAACTGAGCAACCTCGATGCGGTGACGTCGGTCCGGCCGCCGGATCGCCGGCGCGAACTCGAGCGCCCCGACGCCCCGCGTACCGATGTAGCAGAGCCGGTCGACGGGACTGAACGACTCCCGCGTGCGACCCGTCTCCGCCAGCCAAGCGTCGATCAGCGCGTTGCCGTAGCGATCCGGCAACGCATCGGCCAGGAGCCCCGGGAGGCCCTTGAACGCCCTGTGGTCGAGCTCCGGAAACTCGTAGGGGCCCTCCCTCACCGGCATGACCACCGGAGAGACCTCGATGCCGGCCCGCGCGAAACGCGGGTCGTACTCGAAGACCCCTGTTCCACTCCCGGCGTCCCACGAAACCGCCCCGATCCGGCGGCCCCACAGGATCACGCTCGCGTCGGTCACTCAGGCTCCGACCACGACCAGCTCCCTGATGCTTCGCCAGCCTTGCGCGGCCGTGCACGCTGGCGTTCTCCGCGCCGGGAGTCGACGCGCTCGAGCGGCCGGATCGCGTGCTCGGGAATGCAACTGGTCAAAGCGTCCGCGAGCCCAAGCGCGATCGCAATTCGCAACACGCTGTCGAAGCCGCTCGGCTCCCCCGCTTCGATGCGCCGCAAAGTACGCAGTCCGACCCCGGCGCTCTCGGCGAGCGCCTCCTGCGTCACATTCCTCGCGAGGCGCCGGCGCGCGAGCCGCCGCCCGAATTCCGTGCGCAGTGCGCGGGAGGTCAGGCCTTCCGACATGCTTGTATAGGCCATATTCGACCTCTAACGACGTGCTGACGCCTTTATCGGTCGAATCTTACCCGTTACTGGGCCAACCTCTCAACCGGCCTGTCGCCTTGCACGCGACGCGCGCCGGGGACAGGCCCCCGACGGCGAACGACTTGCGGGTTCGCGATGGCAGGCTTTCGACGGGCCCCTTCGGAAACCGCGAATGCCACTCACGAAGGATGAGCGGCCGACGCAGGGTTCCTCGGCGTGCTGCCCGACGGGCCTCGAGACGAACCTCACCGAGCGTTGAGCTACCGTCCGACCTCGAATCAACCGTGTCGTTCAGCCACCCCCCGGCCCGGCACCGCCATGCGCTCTCCTTCTAAAAGCCTCCCCGGACACTGATGCCCATGGTGCGCGGCTGTTGCAGGTAGTAGTCCGCCAAGGCTCCAATGGGTCTGCCAAGTACGTTCTCTTCTTCCGTCAGATTCTCGACAAAGAAGTGGACGCTCCAGTTGTCCCTCAGGGCCCCGACCCGCAAGTTCAGCGTCACCAGACCATCGTTCGTCTGGCTTTCCTCAGTGTAGCCAAACCCGCGTATGTTGACTTCAGTGTCGTCTGACGCCATGTAATCTGCGCGCGCATGACCCGTGAGTCCCGCGGGGAGTCCGAAGGTATAGTCCGCCGAAACGGAGAACGTAAACTCTGGCACCGAGTCCATCGGTTCGCCCGACCTGTGCGTCAGAGTATCCTCGGTATATTCTCCGTCGTTGAGGCCGTAGCTCGCCTCAAGGTAAAAGCTCTCGCTAAGGCGAAGCGAGCCCTGAAACTCAAACCCGCGCACTTCGGCCGCGCCACCGTTGGCGAAAGCCTGGAAACCAAGTGGATTCGAGAAGTAGATTTGAATGTTCTCGTAATCCATGAAGAAGGCCGCAACCTCGTACCTGAAGGTTCCGTCACCCAACACTCCCTTGGCCCCCACCTCCCACGTGGAGAGATCTTCCGAATCAAACGCATTCGGCAGGCCAAAAAACGCCTCAGTGTCGAAGAATTGCACACCTCCAGACCTGAAGCCTTGGGCGAAGCTCGCATAGGTCATGAGATCGTCGTTGAATTCATACTTGAGCACCACCCGCGCCACGGTCGAGTCATTGTCAAGGCCGTCGACCACCGAAAGTGGGGCTCCAAACGAGGACACGATGTTCTCCGATGCACGCTCATCCGTGTAATAGCGAACACCTAGCGTGCCCTCCAGGCGGTCAGTGAAAGAAACCACTGCCTCGGCGAAATAGGCCAGCGCTTCCGTTTCGATCAACAGGGAGCCCTCCAGCGCTTGAAAGGGCAGCACGTTTGGATCCGGGTAGTAGTCGGAAATCAACGGGGCGAAATGCTCTGAATCCTTGTAATACACGCCCGCTGTCAGTAGCCAATCGTCGGAGATTTCTGCGTTTACTCTCACTTCCTGGGTAAGCGTCTCGACTACAGTGTCAAGCCAATATCCGATATTGGTGATATAGTTGGGGATCGCGATTTCGTTCCCGAACAAGGGTGCCCAGTCCGTGTAACCCGGGAAAACCGGTTCCAGAAACGCCTTGAACGCGGAGATATCGAATGCAGTGATCACAGCACGGTCCTGGTAGCCAGTTGAACTCGTGATCGAGAAGCTCTCCAGCTCCCACTTGAGCACCAGATTCGCCATGTCGTACCCCGTTTCACTTGGAACGGGATAGTAGGCGGTCGTTTTGAAATTGAGGTCGCTATATCCAAGAATCGGAACCTCGTTTTCCTGTGTTTCCCACATGAGGCTGGCGGTGAATCGATCAGTCGGCGTGAACACCGCCTTGGCGCGAATCAACCAGCGATCCATCGTGTTGGCGTCATCGCCAAACAAAGTGCTGTCGACCCAGCCCGGGGCTTCCTCAAAGTACCCTGCAAGCCGCAGTCCAAATACGTCCGAATCAAACGGCACGTTCCCGGCGACCCAGCCCCGATAGCCATCGCCACCATCATCGACCGAGCGGCCGCTCAGTTCGAAGATACCGTCAATCTCTCCCGGGGTTGGGTTGCGCGTGAGATACTTGACGGTGCCGCTGATGGACCCTTCGCCGTAGAGCGTTCCTTGTGGCCCCTTGAGCACCTCGACGCGTTCGATATCCACGAGCGGGAAGGAGAGTCCGTAGCCGGTGGTTTCCGCGTTGATCGTCATTTCGTCTACGAGGCGACCAACGGTAGGCAACAGGCTGCCGGGAGGGGAGATTCCTCGCACGCGGATGGTCTCGGTGATACCGCCGAGAGAAGCGACGAACAGGCTCGGAATCTTGAACTGGATGTCCGCAAGGTTGACGGCCCCCATCGTTGCGACATCGTCCGCCGAGAGCGCCGAAACCGACATGGGCACTTCCATGAGCGACTGGTCCCGTTTCTGCGCCGTCACCACGACTTCTTCGATCACGGGCGCATCGTCGTCTTCCTCCGCCGAAGTCACGGCGAAGGGCGTGAAGGCGAGCAGTGCCGCCAGCGCAAGGCCCCGCAGGTTGAATCTGTTCGGCTGCATGATCTCTCCCTCATACGGTTGAGGATTTCCTTCCGGCAAGTCTAAGACGCAACGCGCTCAACTTCCCTCACCACGGGGAATGCCGCGGACCGCACGACGGCGAGATCGACGGTGCCGGGTCAGGGAGACAGGCTGATAGAATCGCTCCACAGACCGCAAAGGAGAACCTCCGTGCAGGCCCCCTACATCGATGACGGCGGCCTGCGCCCCCAGGACGAGATTGGGCTGCAGTCCTTTCTGGCCACCCGGGACCGGGCTAAGCTCTTCCCCCGCCGCGGCGTGCCGTTTTTCTCCGGCAGGGAACCCGAAATCAACGCGTTCCGGCGAACGATGGGCGACCTGGAGCACGGGTTCGCGGCCGACGCCACCTATGTGGTCGAAGGCCCCCCCGGCGCCGGGAAGACCGCGCTCATGGCGCAGTGCATCGGCGAAGCCGCACAGCGCCCGCCGACCCCAGGCGGACGGGAATGGCTCCCGGTCGTTGTCCATGCGGCAATCACCCCTTCCGCGGAGGCGTTGGGGCGCACCATCGACCGCGCCATCGCCGAGCGACTCGCCGCCCCGGAAATGCGGACACGGCGCGACTTGCTGATCGCCGAGGTCAGAGAACTGGCGGAGCGGGCTCCCAGCGCCCAGCGGGCCGCAGCCCGCCAGGCGGCGGATCTGTTGGGCGAGGCGACCGAGCAGATCGAGGCCGAACCTCGCGAAACCCGCGGCGACGCGTTCGACCGCATTGCGGACCGTGCACGGGACCTCCTCGCCTCGGCGGCCGGCGCCCGCGCCCAAGCCGCGGTCAGGAGCATCCTCAAGCGGGGCTTCTCGATCACCGGCTTTTCGGTCGGCGCCGCGCAGGGAACGTCGCACTCCTCCATTGCCGACGAGGCCAGTGCCCGCGCCGGCCAGTGGTCCGCCTACCAGATCGTCCTGTTCATCGACGAAGGCCAGAACATCCCCGCCCGAAATCCGGACGGCGGACGGGCGTCCTGCCTGTCCATGATCCACGAGGGGGCGGCGGGGGCGCCCCTGTCCTTGTGGGTGTTCGGGCTGCCCGGGACGGCGGACGCGCTTCGCTCAGTCGGCATCTCGCGGACGGTGGCCGAACGCTGGATCCCCCTCGGCCCGCTGGATCAGACCGCCTGCCGGCAAGCCGTCAACCGGTGCTTCGCGCACTTTCGGGTAGTCAGCGGCGACGGATGGAAGGAGGCTATCGTGGCCCGCAGCAACGGGTGGCCGCAGCACCTGGCCGGCTATCTGATCGCCACCCTTGGCGAGTTGGAGAGCCATCCCGCACCGAGCGGCGGGTACGACGCCGCCAAGGCATCGCTCGCCTCGGCCATTGCCGCCGGCGACCGGTCCCGCTGGCAATACTATGAACAACGGGCCGCGAGCCTGGCGCGGCACGGCCAGCTAGAACTGGCCAGGGCGCTGGTTTCCGAACTGCGGGCGAGCGGCGGAATGGGCGGAACGCAGATCGACCAGGTGTTGAGTTCGGCTGAACCACGCGTCACAAGAGACGAGGTGGGCCGCTTCATCCAGGCCGCTATCCACTGCGGCTTCCTCGAACACGACCCTCGACAGGGCATCTACCGGATGCCCATCCCGTCGTTCGGCGCCTTCCTGCTCAACGAAGCGCCCGAACGAGGGGAGGAATGGAGTGCAGAGGCGGACGACTCCTCGGGCTTGCCGGCCACCTCAGCAGGGAGTGGGGACGTCGGGACATAGCGGGCGCTTCAATCAGCCCGCTCGTGGATACCCTCAGCGCGGAGCCGATGCCCGGCCGGTCTCGTCGAGCACCCTGCGGATGACGTCGATCACGAACCCGGGGGTCTCGTAGGGGAAGTTGTGTCCCGTCCCGGCGGGCGTGACGATGCGCTCCGACCGGCTCGACGCCGCCAGGTACCGTTGCCGCGTCAACTCGTAGAACCGACGCAGGCGCTCTTCGAAGCGCTGCTCCCCGACGGCGTCGTTGGCCTCTGCCATGGTCCTGAAGAACGCCTCCGCGTCCCCCATGTCGCCGGGCGTGACCGGGTAGAGCGGAAGATCGCCCAGATCGCCGTCGTAGACCACGGTGTCCCACCCGCGGGAAGCCATCCCTTCCGGGGAGAGTTCGGCGAAGATCGAAGCGGTGGCGACCCGCGCGCGGGTGCCGGACTCGATCGCGCGCAGCGAGGCAATCAGTTCGGCGCCGAGGCGTTCCTCCATGAGGCGCAGGATCCGCGTCATTTCGGGATCGGTTTCGGCGCTCCCGGCGCCGGCCAGCGTCGCCTCGCCGATCCCGAACAGGCTGAGCACCGCGCTCGCGAGGATACCGGCGCGCATGCCGCCGAGTACCGGGTTGTGCGGCGCGTAGATGATCGTGTCGGGCGGTGTCGGATCCAGGAGCACCACGGCGGCGGCCAGTTCCGGGTAGCGCCTGGCCACGTTGGCAACCAGCAGGCCACCGAAGGAATGGCCGGCGAGCACGAAGGGCGGCCGTTCGCCGGCCCGTTCCAGTGCCTCGACGATCTCCTCGGCCTCCAGCGCCGTCGACCGCGGAAAGGGGCCGACATCGCTCCAGCCCGTACCCGGCCGGTCGATCAGCACGGAGCGCGCCTCCCTGGCGAGGCCCTCGTGGAGATGATGGAGATAGAGCCCGGCGCTGTGCCCGCCCGGCAACCAGACCACCGCCGGCCTGCCGCGCGCCTCCCCCTCCGCCAGCACGTGAATTCGATAGCCGCCCATGTCGACGAGTTGGCCCGGGGGCGGATGATCGGCTCGCGCCCCGGCGACGCGCACGATGTGGACGACCGCGCCGGCCGCCAGCAACGCCGCCACGACCAGCAAGCCGAGACCCGATCGCCGCCGCCATCGCCCACCGGCGCGGTGTCCCCACCACCAGGACGCGCCGCCGACGAGGGCAACGGCCAGCGCGATGACGAGACCCGCCCAGTCCTGGCTGAGCAGCACGTGGAGGGCGTTGCTCATCTTCGCTTCCTTTTCGCTTCCTTTTCGCTTCCCTTTCGCTTCCCTTCAGGGCAGCGGTACGCCGCGCACCGCCCGGTTCGACAACACGTCGCGCATGGCTTCCCGTTCCGCTTCAAGCGTCCGCAGCTTTTCGGCCCCGTAGTGCTCCAGGTAGAACTCGCCCGCCCGCGCCTCGATGTCGTCCAGCCCCGCCCAGTTGTCGTATTTCAGCATCAACAGCGCATCCCATTCGTCGGGAGCGGCCTTGTACGGATTGCTGAACAGCATGAAGTCGGCGAGGATCCCCTCCTCTTTCGCCATGCTGAATATGGCCGCGCCGTTCACGCGAAAGTCGTTCCAGAACGCCTGCGCCTGGCCCGGCTTGATCCGGTAGTAGACCATTCTCCAGACCGGGGCCGGCTGTTCCGCCGTCTCCTGGGCGAAGGCCCCTCCCGCCGACCCGAGAGACGCGAGGAAAAGCGCTGCAATCAACATTTTCTTCATCAGTTGCTCCATGAACACCTCGCGTCAGGAGTCCGCCGGCACGACTTGCATGGTTGGGCATCCCCCGAGTTCGAACTCCGCCGGCGCGACGCGGGCGTTCAGCTTCTGGGTATCGCACCCCTTCTGCACGTACGCGACCACCTCCTTCCCTTCCGGTGAACCCGGACTCACCGGATGCACCAGGCCGTCCGGGCGCAGCATGCAGGGCACGAAGCCGATGCTGGCGATGCCGCCCGCTTCCACGCTTGCCCAGGCGAGGAGCGTCATGCGCGACTCGGCGTGCAGCGGCAGCAGCGGCCATCCTTCCCGGGGGGCTACCCCGTAGAAGTCCGGGTCCTCCCCGGCGCCACCCAGCATCTCCAGGAGGTCCGGGGGCAACTCCGCGCGCAGGTCGAACACGAAATGCCCGAGCCCGTACAGGATCGGCTTGCCTTCGTACCATTCCATCCCGCGCAGCACGTGGTGATGATGCCCGACGACCATGTCCGCGCCCTCGTCGATACAGAAGCGGGCGGTGCGGACTTCGTGGTCGGTGAGGTGGAAGGGCTTCATGAAGTCGCCCCAGTGGAACGTGGCGACGACCAGGTCCGCTCGTTCCCGGGCACGGGCGATGTCCTCGCGCAGGTTGGCGATGTCCTGATCGAAGGGCACGGTCTTCACCCTGGGCTCGCACCCGGGCGCGTGGTAGTTGTCGTAGGCGTCGATGTAGACGTTGTGCGCCCGCATCGGCGCGACGCCCGGCACCGTGGAGCGGGCTTCATAGCCCGACGGGAAGATCGAGGCATACCCGAGGAAGGCGATCTTCAGGCCGCCGGCCTCGACGATCGCCGGGGCCCGGGCTTCCGCCAGGTCGCGGCCGGCACCGCAGGTCGCCACGCCCTGCGCGTTCAGGCGCGCCCGGGTGTCGAGCATGGCCGCGTGACCGGCGTCGACGATGTGGTTGTTGGCCAGCGTCACCACGTCGAACCCGCATTGCGCGTAGACATCGAGGTTGCGCGCGGCCGGAAGCACCTGCACCGGCGCGCTCGGCGGCATGTGCGGATCGTCGGTGTAGGGTCCCTCCAGGTTCGCGAACAGCACGTCGGTGGCATCGAGCACCGGTTGCACCTTGCTGAACACCTCCGGCGGATCTTCGCGGTCGACCAGGACGTCGCCCACCAGCCCCAGCATCAGTCGCCCGTCGTTCACGAGTCCTTCCTCCTCTCAGTTTGGTGCGCGGCCTCCCCGCGCGCGCAGGCCTGGCCACGGTGAAGGGCGAGGACACATGCCATGAGCAGCCTGCGCGTTGCGGGCCCCGTCTGGCCCATGTGGCCACCGGTGGTGAGGTGCAGCCCGGCGTTGGGCAGCTTCTCCACCCATACCTTGTTGTAGGGCGTGCCGACCTCGTTCACGCCCGTGTAGAACTCGACCCGGGGTCGGATGTCGAAGATGTCGAAGCCCCATCCCGCACGGTCGAGCACGAATCCCACTTCCCGGAGGAGCGCGTCGGATTCGAACTCGGCCGCCGCGAAGTACGCCCGCACGACCTCCGTCTCGGTGTCTTCCGGAAACTGCCGATAAGGATCGGACGCCCGGTATGCCGCGATTTCCTCGTCGCTGCCGGCGGCGAGCGATGGGCCCAGTTCCCGTGTTCCCTCCACCCACGCCGCGGGTCCCGACTCGGCGAGCGCGTGGTAGATGGGCGTCAGGATCCAGGCCGTTTCGTCGTCGAACACCGGCGTCGCCGGGTTGAGGGGCATGGCTCCGGCGATCCGTTCGGGCAGCGCGTGCGCCAGCGCGAGCGCGAACATCCCGCCGTTGGAGTTGCCCATGACCACGACCCGCGAGAGCTCCAGCGCATCGAGGAGTTGCACGAAGTCGTCGTGGTAGCTGGCCACGGCGAAACCGTCGTGGGGCGTGGAGCCGCCGACGCCGGGACGCGACACCGAGATCACCCGCACGCCCCCGGCCAGCGCATCCCGATGGTAGACCACCCCCGAGAGATGGTTGGCGCCGCCGCCGTGGAGTTCGACGACCGGCGCACCGTTGGGATCGCCGTATTCCGCATGGACGAGCGTGCGGCCGTCGCGCAGGGTCAGTCGGCGCAGGCGGCTGTCGTCGGCCGCGACCTCGGCCAACGCCGGCGTGGCGGCGCCCCGCCCCAGGTGTTCGGCGATGCGCTTCTGCAACCCGATGTGAATCCCGCCGAGCACGGAGAGGTGGCCCCGGAGCGTTCGCACCTTCGCCAGGGCGATGTCCGGGTCGTCCTCGGCGATGCCGGTGACGTTGGCCGCGTCCTCCACGATCCAGTCCCAGACCATCGCGTACCGTTCGAAGGAGTCGTACAGCGTGGCACGTTCGATCAGCCAGCCGTACTCGAGATAAGGGGCGGCCCGGCTGGTCTGCGCCACGCGCCAGGCCGCGGTGGAGATTCTCGGAAAGGGAAGGTCCAGCTCGTCGAGCGACTCGTCGAGCGCCTCGAGCCCGACGCCGTCGCGCTGCCGTTGGCGCAATATCCCCACCAACTGGTCGATGATCGCCCTCCCGGCGGTGAGTCCGGCCTCGGCGGCTTCGAGCTCGGCCAGGTTCCCCTCGATCTCGGCTTCCACCGCGAGCCGCACCTCGGCCGCGGTCGCCAGGAGTTCCCGCTCGTCCCACCACTCTTCCGCGCCGAGGGCGAGCAGCACAGCGAACACGATCAGAATCGCCTGCACGGAGAGGTCGACGATCCGCTCCCGCAGCCTGTGGGTCCAGGCCGGTGCCCTCACCGGGTCAGCAGATCGTGCAGGTCGTCGCCGGCTCGCACGATTTCCCGCAGCAGGTTGTGTTCCGTCGGCATGTGGCTCGCGTTTTCTACGATGCGCAGGTCCGCGTGGGGTACCGCGGCCTGGAAGGCGAACGCGGTACTTGGCGGCGTGCACATGTCGAAACGCCCTTGCCGGATGACCACCGGGATGTCCGCCAGCCGCGACGCATTGTCGATCCACCGGTTCGGCTCAAGGAAGCAGTCATTGACCATGTAGTGCGCCATGATGCGGCTGAACACCTCCGGGTCGTAGCCGCCGCCGCTCGCGGTCGGCGGGTGCAGGTGCATGAGGACCTGTTCGTAGTCGTGCAGGCGCCGGGCCGCATCGCTCGCGAGGTCCGCATCGTCGCCCAGGATGCGCCGCCAGAGCGTCCTGCCGGGGTACCGCCGCTCCTCGTCCGACATACCCGCGACGCCGTCCTCGTAGCACTCCGGGAAGATGTGCCGCCCGCAGTCGAACCAGAAGTCCAGGCTGTTCGGGTCCCCGAGCCACATGCAGAAGAGCAGGAGCGCCCGGGTCCGCCCCGGATGGGTCTCGGCATAGGCGATCGACAGGGTCGAGCCCCAGGAGCCGCCCGCGACTACCCATCGCTCGATGCCGAGCTGTTCCCGCAGGGTCTCCATATCCTCGATGGACAGCCAGGTCGTGTTCTCGGCGAGCTTTTTCTTGCGAGGGGCAAGCCCCTCGCGCTCCCCGGCTGAGGGCTCCCCGGCCGGCTCCGACACCCCGTTGCCGGGCTGGTCGATCTGGACCATGCGCCACTTGTCGAGGTCGAACATGGTCCGGTAGAAGGGCTTGTTCTGCCCGCCCGGCCCGCCGTGGCTCATGATGAGCGGCATGCCGTCCGGATTGCCGCTCACCGCCCACCGGATGCGGTGGGGTCCCCGCTCGATCACCCCCGCGAGGTCCGCCTCGCGCTCCGGGTAGTTGTAGGCGTCGAGTCGTCTCACGGCGCGCGGCTCAGTCCTCGGGGAGGATCCCCGGCGCGAAGATCGATTCACCCAGGGTCGACGCGAACGTCAACTCGCCGCGGGGCGTCTCGATGCGGAGTTCGAACCCCGGTGCCGCGCCGGCCACCGCGGTGACTGGCATGTCCATGCCGCGGTAGATCGCGGCGAGGTGTTCCGGCTCGGGATGGACGGCGCGGAACGACAGGAGTTTCAACCCCTGGACGGACGTGTCCGATGGGTGGGGCGTGTTGCCCCAGTCGATGTAGAAAGGCACCTGGTCGCCCTGGTCGTGCCCGACGAGATAGAGGCCGCTCCACGAGAGCAGGACCCCGTCCGGCGTCTCCCTGGAGCCGGCGGCGGGACCCAGGGTGGAGAGGCCCGCCGCCTCCGCCGCCGCGACCGTCGCCTCCATGTCTTGCGTTCTCAGGGCGAAGCTCGCGATGTGCGGTTCCCCGTAGGAGACGAGCCTGGCGCCAAGACCCTCCGGCTCGTCGAGCTCCGGGTTCGGCGCAATGAACTCCAGGTAGACCCCCTCGCCGACCGAGGCCAGCAGGTTGACCGTGCCGAGGTCCGGGTGGGCCCCGCCGACGGTGAGCTCGACCCCGGTCTCCGCCTCGAATCGACTCTTGAACGTCTCGAGGTCGGCGATGAGAAGAATGATGTGGTCAAGCATGTCCGCGACTCCCTTGTCTTCTACGCCCCGGCGCCCTCGACCCGGTACGCCCGCCGGATCGTCACCGGCCCCTCCAGGATCTGTCCCTGGAGCATCTCCATGGCGGTCGGCGCATCGCTTGGCAACCGCTGGATGCGCTCCAGCACGCGCATCCCGCGCAGCACCCGGCCGAACGTCGCATAGCCTTCCCCGTCGAGGGCTTCGGCCTCGTACCCGGTGTCGAGCACGGGGTTGTCCTGCACGTTGAAGAAGAACTCCGAGTTCGCCGTCCCCGGTTCCAGGCGCCCGAAGGCGATGCTGCCGCGTTCGTTCGGGATGCCCGTGCGGTCTGTCGTCTCGTGCGCGACCGGCGGCAGCGGCGAGTCCACGTCAGCGTACGTTTCCAGATCTTCGCTGTCCGCGCTCATCACGTGGCCCAGCAGGCCACCCTGGACCACCTCGATCCCACCGCCCTCCGACCGCCGGGTCACGCGGTAGAAGCTCGCGCCGTCGTAGTGCCCGCCGTCCACGTGGGCCAGGAACTGCGCCGCCGACAGCGGGGCGCGTTCCGGGTAGAGGGCGATCTCGATGTCACCCAGCGAGGTTTCGAGAACGACCTGCACCGTCCGGTCCATGGGGTTCGCCGCCAGCCACCACTCGCGGAGATCGTCCACGCGATCCTGCCGCACATCGTCGGCGTACCGGGCGAACTCCACGTCGGGGAACCCGTTGGCGAGACCGCGCAGGTGCCTGTCGAAGAACCCGCGCACGAAGTCGTTCTGCGCCCCGAGGATGGTCTCGGTCCCTATGCTTCCGAACAGCGGATTGCGCCACGGCGTGCGCATGAACAGCGTGAAATCCGACACGCCGAGATGCGTGACGTCGTCGACCACCAGGCGATGGACATCGGACCGCAGGCCGGCCGTCTCGTGGCGTTCGTAGGAGAAGTCGTTGAATCCGTGGCCCGCGGCGTCCGGATCTTCGGACAGCATGGCGGCGATCACGTCCACGTCCGAATAGAACATGAGGAACGGGACCGGGATGTTCCGGTTGAACGGCCGGAAGTCGTAGTCGCCGCCATCCAGGTTGACCCCGGCCCCGCAGCGCGGATCCACCATGCAGACGCCGCCCGTGGTCGAGCCGCCGAAGGACATGCCGATCTCGCCGACCGAGGAGAGCTCGCCCGCCGCAACGATGCCGGCCACGTGGTCCGGCACCTCGCCGGCCTCGAGGCGGTCGTGGACGAAGATGCGGTCCGCACGCCAGATGTCGGCGCTCACCGAGGCGATGCGCTGCCCGTCCGCCATCGCCCTCTCGTAGTTGGCCCTGGTGGCCCGGCGCCGCTCGTCGAAGGTCGGGGCGATGAAGCCCATCACCTGCTCCTCCGGCATCTCCGCCGCCTGCTCCAGCATTTCGGTGATCAGCGTCGGGTCCATCTGGGCGACATCGCCGTTCGGAAACGCCACGGGCGACGAATCGTAGGTGTGCTGCACGGAGTAGACGATGTAGCCGTGGCTCGCGAGTTCCTCCAGGAGCGCCGTGTTCTGGCCAAGAAAAGACGTGTAGCCGTGGCTGTAGATCACGACCGGCTGTTCCGCCGCGCCGTCCAGGAGCGGTGCGTTCTCGTGGGAGTTGGTGGAGCTGTGCTTGAGGTACTGGAAGAAGAAGGGCATGCCCAACGCGCTGCCGAGGCCGGTGGCGGTGGTCACGGCTTCCCGGTCGTCGAAGTAGGGGCGCGGGCTCAGTCCCGTTACGTCTCCCGCCGGATACCAGATGCGCACAAGCAGGCGTCTCGGCTCGTCGTCCCCGGCCGCCAGCACGCCCGTGCGCGTGTCGTCGGCCAACTCGAAATCCCGCACCCCTACCGGGTGCTCACCGGACGGGGTGGGGAGCGTCGTCACCACGAAGACGAACAGCAGCCCGAACGCGCCGACCCCGAGGACCGTCAGCAGCGAACCGCCCACGTAGGGAACGCGCAGTGGCTTCTTGCCTTCGCGGAGCTTGCCGAGCAACACCGCAACCAGCAGGAGCACGGCGACGACGATGGCGCCCACCGCCTGCCAGCGATGGTCCATGACCGCCACCACGCCCAGGACCAGGGCGACGAGGGAGGCCACGACGACGATGCGTCGGCGCACCGGCACGCCGATCGCCCACCAGAAGCCAATGCCGGCGGCCAGGGCCGCGCAGATGAGCCAGTCGATAGGTAGCACGAGGTCGCTCCTTCTTCCTTGCGAGATCAGACGCGCAACACGGCCGGACCCCTCAGCCGGGCCGCAATCGTCGGACGTTGCCACGAAACACCCACTCGCGGCGACCCTCCCACACGACGGCGGGCCGATGTCGCACGCGAGCGCCGGCGATGCGCCATTCCGAAGGGTTGGCGCGCTGCTTATCGTCGCCGCATGGCGACCAGGACATGGCGGGGCGTATGGGCGAATACGTTGCCCGGCAACTCGATACCCTGCGCCGCCAGGGAACGATACCCGCCGACGACACGCCGCCGGTGCTGCCGGTGGTCGTCTACGACGGCGCGGCCCGGTGGTCCGCACCGGATGGCCTGGAGCCGCTGCGGCCACTGCCCCCCGACGCTGCCGCCTACCTTGCGGCGTTCCAGCCGCCGGCGTACCTGCTGGTTGACCTGGTGCGGGCGGGGTTGGACGATTGGCCTTGCGACAACCGTTTGAGGGCCGTCGCGCGGTTGCTGCGGCAGGACGCGCCGGAGCGGCTGGTGGAGGTGGTCGTCGAGGAGTTGGCGCGCTTCGCCGGCGCGGCGGAGTTGCCGTTCCGCCAAGCGCTGTACGCGTGGGCGGGAGAGTTGTGGACAAAGCTGTCGGAGGGCGGCACGCTGCCGCCGTTCGATTCTTGCGAGGGGTGCCCCCTCGCGCTCCCCGGCTGAAGGCTCTGCGGTCGAGGGCAGGGAGACACCCGACATGACGAGCATGATCGAAGTGCGGTTCAACAAGTGGAAGGCCGAACTGGTCGGTCGCGTCCGGGCCGAAGGCGTGGAAGGCCAGCGCACGCTGCTGTGCCGTCAGGCGGAGCGTAAGTTCGGGGCCGAGACCGCGGCGCAACTCTCGCGCCGTCTCGAGGGCGTAGCCGATCCCGACGCGCTCGGGCTGGTGGGCGAACGGATCATTGACTGCGACACTGGCGCGGGCTTGCTGGAATCAGTCGACGAGCCAGGCTGATCCAAAGGCGACACGCGGCACGCCCACACCCGTCCAGCCGCACGCTCGCGCGCCGGTAGGGGCCGGGGAGCCCGATGGCGGCGCGCCCCTCGCAAGATAGAGTATCGCGGCGGTTACGGTTCATCGCCCCCGGTCGCGTCTACTGTCCAGCGACGAACAGCCTACCCAAGGAGCACGCCATGGCACCCGCCCTCAGACCCCTGCGCCAGGACGACATCTACAAGGCCCGCTACGTGGTGGGCGGCGCCCTCTCCCCCGATGGGGCCACAGCCGTCTATGTCCTGTCCGAGACGCACGGCAGCGGCGCGGAAGAACGCCAGGCCACCTCCCTGTGGCAGGTCTCCACCCGAGGCGGGCGATCCCGGCGGCTGACCGGCGAGGCCGGCGACGACTCGAGCCCCAGGTTCGCGGCGGACGGCAAGTCGGTCTTCTTCCTGTCCACCCGCTCGAACGTCCAGCAGGTGCACCGCATCGCGCTCGACGGCGGGGAAGCGGATCAGCTCACCGACCTGCCCCAGGGTGTCGGCGCATTCGACCTTTCCCCGGACGGCGGGACCATCGCTTTCACCGCCCTAGCCGCACCGCCCCAGCCCCCGGGACCAAACGACCACGTGCGCATCTCGCGTAGCTGGTACCGCATGGACGGGGTGGGCTACCTGCAGAACATGGGCCAGGCCGTGTACACGATGCCGAGCCGAGGCGGGAAGCCGAAGCCCATCACCGGCCACGACGGCGTGGTCATGGCCCTCGCCTTCTCGCCGGACGGTACGCGGCTCGGTTACCTGCTCACCGGCCAGGAACACCACGAGTTCATGCGCGGCAGCCTGGGGGTGGTCGACGTGACCGGGGAAAACGCTCAGACCGTCGCCGACAACCAGGCGATCATGAGTTTCTTCTGGTGCAACGACCGTCAACTCGGCTTCGTGGGGTTCCCCGGCGACAACCTGTCGCGGCAGTCCCAGCTCTTCGTCATCGGCATCAACGGCAAGCGCGCGCGGTCCCGCACGGCCGATCTCGACATCGCGGTCGGGGGCCTGATCCAGACCAACTCGCCTGCGGCGCGCACACCGGCGCGGCCGGTGGTCATCGGCGACGGGGTGTGCATGCCGATCACGGATGGCGGCGAGGCACAGGTCCGCAGCATCTCCCTCGCCGGCGCCCGCCGCTCAGAGACGGTGGTGGCCGGCGAGCGGGTGATCGGGCTCATCGACGGCAACGACCGCTCGCTGCTGCTTGCCGTCCAGACCCCCAACGCCCCGCCGGAACTGGCGCTCTTCGACATCGAGTCCGGCACGGAGCGGACGCTGACCCGCCACAACCGGCCCTGGCAGGCGCGCATCCAGTGGCCGGAGGTCGAGCGCGTGACGGCCCGGGTGACCCGCGGCGTCGAGGTCGAGGGCTGGGTGCTGAAACCCCAGCACGAAAAGCCGCCCTACCGGACGATCCTCTACATACACGGCGGCCCGCATGCCGCTTTCGGCTGGAGCTTCAACGACGACTTCCAGGAACTGGTCGGCGCCGGTTACGCGGTGGCCTACTGCAACCCGCGCGGCTCCACCGGCTACGGGGACGACTTCTCCACCGCCATCATCGGCTGCTGGGGCAAGCCGGAACTGAAGGATTTCGACGCCTTCCTGGACAAGCTCGTGGCGGACGGCATCGCCGACCCGGACCGGCTCGGCGTCACGGGCGTCTCCGGCGGCGGGCACCTGTCCGGCTGGCTGATCGGCAACTCCCGCCGCTACAAGGCGGCCGTGCCGGAACAGGGCGTGTACAACATGCTCAGCATGTGGGGGGTCTCCGATGCTGGCAAGGAACTGATCAGCCTGGAGATGGACGGCGACCCGCACCGCGTGCCGGACCGCTACTGGGACCTGTCACCCCTGGCCCACGCCCACAAGTGCCGCACGCCGACCCTGCTCATCCAGGGCGAGAACGACCTGCGCTGTCCCATGGAGCAGGCCGAGCAGTTCTACACGGCGCTCGAGGCAGCGGGCTGCGAGGTCGAACTGCTGCGGCTCGCCAACTGTTCGCACGGCCTGGAACTGATCGGCCCGCCGCCCCTGCGCCGCTACCGCATGAACGCAATACGGGAGTGGTTCGACGCGCATATCGAATGAGGCAGCGCCGTCCTACCCGGCAACGTCCCTCGCGATCTCCAGGGCGCGCAGGTGGTCCCTGAAGCTCGGCTCCACCTGCTCCGGCTACAGGCGGCCGAGCCCGCAGTAGGCGCCGAGACCGAACTCCGGCAGGAACTTCCGGGCCGTGCGATAGCGCTCCTCGAGGCTGTCCATCGAGTGGATCAGGCCGAGGTAGGTCCGCGTGTCCCCCAGGTCGGGTCGGCCAACGGCGCGTAGAACGCCTCCTCGCTCGTGTCGAGCGCCGGGATGTGGATCCAGTCGATGCGGCGCGACACGGCGCGCTTCGCCGCGTTGGCAAGCTGCACGGCGCGGCCGAGGTCCGGCGGCGCGAACCGGGGCCAGCCGCCGAAGGTCCCGAAGCAGAAATGGAAGCCCAGCAACGCCTCGTCCGCCACGGCCTCGGCCAGTCCCTCGAACTGCTTCACGTTGCGCTCGATCGATCCTTCGATGGGCAGCCCGGTGCCGCCGTGGACGTCGGTGATCTCGAAGGAGCAGTCGAACTGCACGGCGAGCTCGCCTGGAGGAATGATCTCGCAGACCTTGCGGGCCTCGGCGACCATGGCTTCCTGGAAGCCCGCCCGGACGATCGCAAGCTCCGCCTCGTCCGTGCCGAAGATCGCCGGGTTGCAGACGCTGTTCACGGCGGGCAGGGAAACCTGGAACCGCGTACCGGCCGGCACCCTTCCCTCCCGCTTCATCCCCTGGAAGATCGCGTACGAGTTCTGCGCGTCCTTCGCATAGCCGAGGCGCCATCCGGGCATGTCGAAGCTCACCTTCTCGATGCCCGGGCGCAGCCGGAAGCGCCAGACGTCGTCGAGGCCGGTCGGAATCAGGCGTTCGCCCCCCGGCGGGGCGTCCGGCCGGCGCACGGTCTCGAACGCCGCATGTCCGTTGAAGACCTGGAACGCCATCCGCAGGATCCAGAAGCGCCGGTCGAGCACCTCCCCGTCGGGAATCGCGTCCAGGTGACCGCCGAGCCTGTCGGATGCCAAACGCAGCACGCGTTCCGCGGATTCGAAGGGAACGCTGCCGACGCCAGGGCCAGCGAAACCGCCGCCATGAAAACAAGGTGTCTGTCCTTCAACTTCCCTCTCCCATGTCGGGGCATTCCCTTGGCCGCCCAAGGCGCACGCGACTGTCCTCGACCCCACCCCGGCGGGCGGGCCGCTGCCGGCTTGACGGACGATTCGCGCGTGTCGTAGCGTCCGCGAGCGCTCACGGCTCACTCTCTCCACGGATCGAGCCATTCCATGAAACGTACCTGTCACCCTGCGCTGTTCCTCGCGCCTCTTTTCCTTCCCTGGCTGGCGATGGCCGCGGAAGACGATCCTGGTGCGCTCGAAGCGCTGCCGGCCGTCGCCTTCCACGTCGAGCAGGCCCGCGACATCGCCGGCGACGATTTCCGTTTCCTCGCCGACGGGCTCCTGTGCAGGCCCGCCGCGAACACCATTCCGGAGGCCATCAGGACCGTTCCGGGGTTCCTGGTTCCGGATGCCCCCGGGATCGAGCCCTTCGCCGCCTTCGACAACCTCTACTACATCGGCATGTACGCGTGGGGGACCTTCGTACTCGATACCGGCGCAGGGCTGATCCTGTTCGATTCCCTGACGAACGAGGGGCAGGTGAACGAGATCCTCCTCCCCGGGATGGCCGAAATGGGCCTCGACCCCAACGACCTGAAGCACCTGGTCGTCACCCACGCCCACGTCGACCACTACGGCGGCGCGCAATACCTCAAGCAGGAGTACGGCGTACCGATCCTGATGTCCGTGGCGGACTGGGATGCCCTTTCCGACGACATTTCCTATCCCTGGTTCGTCCGGACGGGATACCCGCCGGTGGTGCAGCCGGAGCGCGATGTCGAAGTCGAGGACGGCGACGTCCTGAGCCTCGGCAACGCGAGCGTGACCTTCGTCCTGACGCCCGGACACACGCCCGGCACGTTGTCACCGATCATCGAGGTGCAGGACCAGGGCGAGACCCGCACAGTCGCCATGTGGGGAGGCCAGGCCTTGCATGAAGACCTTGCGACGCTCAGCCAGATGCACAACTCCCTGCACAAGTTCTGGAGCCTCGGCAGGGAGCGTGGCGTGGAGGGTCTGATCAGCACCCACGCCTGGTTCGTCGGGAACTTCGAGCAGCACGCCAGGGGGCGCGTGGACGGCAGGAATCCGCTGTTGATCGGCCAGGACGGCTTCGAGCGCATGATGGGCATCTACGATGCGTGCATCGACGCCCAGTTCGCGCGTTCCCACGCGAAGCTCCCGTGACCGGGCCGAAGACCGCGTGGGGTCTCAGTCGCTTTCGGATCGAGTTCCGTCACCTGCTTGTGCCCAGAGCCTACGGATGGGTACGGCATGGAGCCCGTCCCCAAAGCTCAGGGAAAGCTCCCCGTCGTAGAGCACGACCCCCCCGGCGAAGCGGGCGCCGGCCGTTCTCGCGAGCTTGCGCAAGCCTTTGAAATCGATCCCTTTCACCGTGGCGGCCGCCTTCACCTCCACGCCCGCCACCGCGTTGCCGCGCTCGACCACGACGTCCACTTCCACCTTGTCCTTGTCGCGGTAGTGGTAAAGGGCCACACGCTCGTCGACCCAACTTGCCTGCCGCCGGATTTCCTGGAACACGAAGGTCTCCAGCAATGGGCCTAGCATCGACCCATCCTTCGTCAATCCCGCCGCGTCGATGCCGAGCAACGAGCATGCGACGCCGGTATCCCCCATGTGCAGCTTGGGCGTCTTGATCAGGCGACTCCCCCGGTTGCTGTGCCAGGGGGCCAACCGCTCGAGCAGGAATATGCGCTCGAGCAGCGCCAGGTAGTCGTGGATCGTCGGCCTGCTCACCTGGAAGGGCGATGCGAGGTTCGACAAGTTCAACAGCCGTGCCGACTGGCTTGCCGCCAGTGCGAGCAGCCGCGGCAACGCTTCCAGGGAGCCGATGCGCGCCAGGCTCCGAACGTCCCGCTGCACGAGGGCATCGATGTAGTCGCGATACCAGTTCGCCCGACGCCGCGCCGTGGGACGCGACAGTGCCGCCGGATAGCCGCCGGCGACGATGCGCTCGGCCAGGCCCGCGCCGAGGCGGTCGCTTCGCCGCATTCCGAATCCCTCGCCAAACAGCCCATCGAGAAAGTCATGCCCGGCAACGGAGTCATCGCCGTTCCCGACCTCCAGTTCGCTCTGTGACAAAGGATGCAATCGCACGATCCGCATGCGGCCGGCCAACGAGTCGGCGAGACGAGGAAGCAGCAGGACATTGGTCGAACCGGCGAGCAGAAATCGGCCGGGCACTCGCCGGCGGTCCACCTCGAGCTTCAAGGCGCTGAAAAGCTCCGGGACGTGCTGCACTTCGTCAAGGATGACGCGTTCGGGCAGATTCGCGACGAAGCCCATCGGATCCGCATCCGCCGCTGCGCGGATGCCCGTGTCATCGAAGCTCAGATACTGGTATTCGCGGCTCTCCGGCTCAGCCGACGCGGCGGTCCGACGCTCCGGCGCAGGCGGCTCGGGAAGCGGAGACAGCGTCGCGGGGGCACACACCATTTTCGCGAGCGTGGTCTTGCCGCATTGGCGGGGACCGTGAATCAGGACAACCGGCGAGTCTTCGAGCGCCTCGACGAGTGGACGTTCTGCGCGACGCGGATGGAGCCGGGGACGATCCATCGGCCGTTTGTAACATTGCGGTCGTCCAATTGAAAGGTTTAGGTCCGTCTAATCGCAAGGTATATTACGTCTGATCGAAGGTTTATCTGGCGGTGAGTCGAAATCCGCGGGTCGGTCCGGAACGCGGGAGCACCGATCGTGCCAGACCGTCAACTCAACGCATTGCGGATGAAGGAACCCCCCTTCATCACCAGCGGCATCTCCTGCCGGTAGCGCTCGAAGATGCTGATGTCGTCCAGCGGATTCCCGTCCAGCACCAGCAGGTCGGCGAGGTAGCCGGGCGCCACCCGCCCGAGATCGTCGCCCCGCTGGGCGATCTCGGCGTTCACCGACGTCGCCGAGCGCAGGATGTCGATGGGCCTGTCCACGGCGGATCGGAAGCGCATCTCGCTCGCCTGCATGTCGTGGAACTCCGTGCCGAAGAGGTCCGTGCCCATGCCGATCTTCACGCCCGCCCGGCGGCAGGACTCGATGGACGTGAGCACCGTGTCCAGCATGCCGCCCACCTTGTCGATGCTCTCCTGGGGCATGCCCGCCTCGGCGCCGCTTTCGAGGATCTCGTGGACGACCGCCAGGGTCGGTACCGTGTACGCGCCGGCCTCCGCGATCAGGCGTGCCGTCGCGTCGGTGACGTGGCTCGCGTGGTCGATGGACCGGATGCCGGTCTCGACACAACGCTGGGCGCCGTCATCGGTGTGGCAGTGGGCGATCACGTACTTGCGCCGGGTGGCCGCTTCCTCGACGGCGGCGCGCAGCTCGTCGTTGGTGAACTGGGGCATCCAGATGGGATCGCTCGGGGAGGCCACGCCGCCGGAGATGAACACCTTCACGTGATCCGCGCCCTTGCGCAGTTCGTCCCGCGCGACCTTGCGCACTTCGTCCACGCCGTCCACGACCTGGCAGATCACCCCGGAGTAGGCGCAGTTGCAGGGTTCCTCCTCCACGCCGGGTCGCATGTCGCCGTGGCCGCCGGTCTGCGAGAGCGCCTTGCCCCCGTACAGGAACCGCGGGCCCCGTATCAGGCCCCGCTCCACGACCAGCGACAGGCCGACATCGCCCCCGCCGGGATCGCGCACGGTGGTGAACCCGCGCTGCACCGCGTCTTCGAGATGCTTGATCGCATAGCCCACGAGCAACGGCTTGGGCATGCGGTCCAGCGCGTGCATGTCGAAGGTGGGCGAGTAGGCGTGGAAGTGCAGGTCGAGCAGGCCCGGCATCAGGAAGCGGCCGCCGCAGTCGATGACCGTGGCGCCGTCCAGCGCGATGGGCTTCTCCGAGACTTCGCGAATGCGGTCGTTCTCGATGGCGACGTGCATGCCGCCTTCGACCGCGTCGTTCACGCCGTCGAACAGTTCGCAGTTGGCCAGTACGTACAGACTCATGGGATGCTCCATCTCATCGCCGGGGGCGCGTTCGACAGTGGACGCAGCAGGCCGCGGTGGGCCGCAGCCTTGGGGAGACAATGCGGGTCCTGCGTCTCATGCGGTGCTCGCGCGAGACACGCCACACATGATGAGACTCTATCCGGTCCTCCTGTCCGCCCTGTGCGTGGGGTTGGCCGGCGGCGAGCCCGCCGATCCCCCGCCGAGCGCCCCTGCCGCCGGCGATTCCTCCGTCACGGCTTTCCTCGGCGCCACCCTGATCGACGGCACGGGTGGGGCGCCGGTTGGCGATGCGGTCGTGCTTGTCGACGGAACGGACATCACGGCCACCGGAGCCCGTGCCGACATCGCAGTCCCCGCAGGCGCCCGCATCGTCGACGTCGCCGGCAAGTGGCTGGTGCCGGGGCTGATCGACGCCCACGTCCACTTCATGGAGTCCGGGCGCATCTACACAAAGCCGGGACAGATCGACCTGACCCACCTCGTGCCCTACCACGAGGAAGTGGCCTGGATGCTGCAGAGGGTACCGGTCACGCTCACCTCCTACATGTGTGCCGGCGTGACGGGCGCCGTATCCGTCGGCGGACCGCGGTTCGAGTACGAGGTGCGCGAGCAGGCGCGGGCGCGCCCCGATGCCCCGGATGTGTACGTCGCCCACGGCCCGGTCACCCTGGTGCCGGCGGAGATCCTCTTCCCGCCGTTCGACGGCGACACGTCGGTGCGCTCGGTCATGGACCCCGCCAACGCCATCGAGACCATCCGGCGGGGGGCCGAGTGGAAGGCCGATCTGGTCAAGAGCGGCTACCTCGGCGGACCGTTCTCCGGGTACGAGGCGGACTATGCCGCCGTCCATGAGGCCATCGTCGCCGAGGCCGCGGTACACGGCTTGCCGGTCACCAGCCACGTCACCGAGCTCGCGCCGGCGCGCGTGTTGGTCGAAATCGGCGTCGACAGCCTTCAGCACGTGCCTCTCGACGCTCCCCTCGACGAGGCGTTCCTGGAACTGGCCAAGGCGCGCGGCATCGTCGTCGTGTCGACCCTCGCCGTCTGGCAGCGGAACTTCGTGGACGTCTACGCGCGCAGCTTCGATCTCCTCCCGGTCGAGGAGAGATGCGGCGACCCCGAGGTGATCGCTTCCTGGTACGAAGTCGACGAAGTCCCGGCCCCGCCTCCGGCGGTCATGGAGATGTACGGAGCGGTCACCACCGTTGCGGCTGCGAACACGAGACTGCTCCTGGATGCTGGCGTGCCGCTCGCGGCGGGCTCCGATACGGGCAACCTCGGATTGCTGCACGGCCCTTCCCTGCATTACGAACTGAAGCTCATGGGCGACGCCGGCGTACCGCCGACGGACCTGATCGTGGCCGCCACGCTGAACGCGGCGGCGGTGGCCGGACAGGCGCACCGCGTCGGCTCCATCGAGCCCGGCAAGCAGGGGGACGTGCTGGTCCTCGGCGCCGACCCGCTGGCGGACATTGGCAACCTGCAGGCGATCGAGCAGGTCATGAAGAGCGGGGTGCTGTTCGACCGGGCAGACCTGCTGCCACCCGCGAGGTAGCCATCCATGAAGGCACTCCACCATCCGTTTCTGCTTCTTGCCGTGCTCGGCGCCCAAGCCGGCGCGGCGCAACGTCTCGTCGAGCACGCCAACGTCATTCCCATGACCGGAGCGGTCGTCCTGGAAGGCCACTCGGTCCTGGTGCGCGACGGGCTGATCGCCGCGGTCTGCGCACCGGGCGCCTCGTGCGGCGACGGCAGCGCGGAGACGATCGACGGCACCGGCAAGTTCCTCATTCCGGGCCTGATCGACATGCACGCGCACACCAACCCGGGCGACCTCCCGGCCATGGAGGCGGAAACGCGGGAAATGACCCGACGCGTCCAGTCGCAGCAGTTGCGGCAGTACGTGATGTTCGGCGTCACCACCCTGCGCGACACAGCCGGCGGCCCCGCCAACCTGGAGATTCGGGAGCGGATCGAGCGCGGGGAGGCGATCGGTCCACGCATCTTCACCGCTCTCGGCGCGATGGACGGTGACCCACCGCTCCACGCCGCGACCACGCCCTTCGCGACCGGCGAGGAGGCGGCTACCCACGTGTTCAACATGGCGGCGGCCGGCTACGACTTCGTCAAGATCTACTCCACGCTTCCGCAACCCGTCTTCGACGCGATCGTCGAAGCCGCGGACGAAGTCGGCCTGCCGGTGGTCGGGCATGTGCCGATGCCGATCGACGTCGAGTACGCGCTGCGGCGCGGCATGCGTTCCATCGAGCACCTCTCCGGCTACGACATGGCCTGTGCCGGGCCGGAGGCCGGACTCGAGCCGATCATGGACGATGTCTACCAGGGCATGAACTACTGCACGCCAGAGAAAATCAGGCAGCTCGCGGAGATGACGACGCGGTACGACGCCTGGAACTGCCCCACGCTCATCGTCCAGGACAACGTGAAGTCCGAGTGGGACCGGCACACCGTCTTCAACGAGGAGGAGGCCCGCTACACGCCGCCGATGCTGCGCGTCTTCCAGGAGTATCTCTACGACATCTTCCGGCCCAGGGCCCGCGCCGGGCTGAAGGCCGCCCGGATCCCGCGGATGGCGTTGGTCAAGGCGCTGAGCGACGCCGGCGCGCCCCTGCTGCTCGGTACCGACACGGCCGCGTCCGGCTACAACGTGCACCAGGAACTGGCGCTGCTGGTCGAATCCGGCCTCACGCCCTACCAGGCCCTGACCGCGGCCACCTCGGAGCCGGCGCGCTACTTCGAGCGCGTGGGCGAGTTCGGGACCATCGTGCCCGGCGGCAGCGCGGACCTGGTGCTGCTCGATGCGAACCCCCTGGAGGACGTCGCGAACGCCCGCGAGATCGCCGGGGTCATGCTGCGTGGTGACTGGTGGCCCCGGCCGCGCATCGAGCGGGAACTAAAGGCGATTCAGGAGGAATACGCGCGCGACGCGGAGATCCTGGCGAGGCAGTCAATCGGGGAGGCCCCATGAACACCGATCGCAACGCGACGGCCGTGACACCGGTTGTGACCCTATCCGCGCTCCCGCTCAAATCGTTCTCGCGGGGAGAGAGTTACGCGTCGGCGGACAACCGGGTGGCGGACCTCATGGGACTGACGAGGCTCGGGGCAACCTACAGCGAGGTTCCGCCAGGCAAGTCAGGCTGCCCGTACCATGTCCACCATGCGCTCGACGAGATGTTCGTCATTCTGGAGGGCAGCGGCCGCTACCGATTCGGCGAAGCGACCTACGAAGTCCAGGCAGGAGATGTCCTGGGCGCACCGCGTGGCCGTGCCGAGTTCGCACACAAGCTGACGAACACCGGAGCCACGCCCCTCAAGTTCCTCGCGATCTCTTCCGTGGCGACGACCGACGTCTGCGAGTATCCGGACAGCGGCAAGCTGGCGGCGGCGTCGGACCTCGGGACGGACGCCGGCGGCTTCAGGTTCATCGGCCGCGCCGACAGCGCCTGCGGCTACTGGGACGACGAACCGGACAGCGCCGACTAAGGGTGTACGGCCGTCGCGCAACTGCAGGCCCTGTCAAGGGTTTAGACCGGTCACGCCCGCATGGCACTACGCCAATGGGCGCCACCGCTGGTTGAACCCGGGCGTTGCCGTGCATTACCTTGATGTCTTTGACATTCACCGAAAGTCAGCGCCATCACATGAGCCAGATTACCGCCCGCTTGCCCGACGACGTCGTCGAAGCCCTCGACGCCGCCGCCCACCGATTGAATCGTAGCCGCGCCGAGATCGTCCGCCAGGCCATCGAGTACTACCTCGAGGACTTTGACGACCTGTCCGTAGCCCTCGAACGACTCCAGGATCCGAGCGACCCCGTGCTGGACTGGGACGAAGTCCGTGCCAAGGTACTCGATCACGATTAAGCGGAGCGCGGCCCGGGAGCTTCAGCGAGTCCCCCTGTCCGACCGTACGCGCGTCACGCAGGCTATCGATCGGTTGGTCGATAGTCCGATGGCCGGGAGTCCCCTCAAGGGAGGGCTCAAGGGCATCCGTCGGTTGCGGGTGGGCGACTACCGGGTTCTCTACGAGGTCAAGGAGACCGCATTGGTCGTGCTGGTCGTCCGTGTAGCCCACCGGCGCGATGCCTACCGGCGTCCGGTCGCCTGATGCGGCAGATCAAAGCTCCACGATCGGCAACTCGACGCGGCTCGGGTACTCCGAGTCGTGATGAATCCTGATCTCGCTGGTCTGCATCCGCGTGGCGGTCGCGATCGGCTCGCCCGTGTTCGGGTTGGGGTCGAGCATCGGGAACTCCGTGCCCGAGACCGTCACGCGTAGCACGCTGCCCGCGGCCAGGGTGTGCCCGACGTACGCCAGGGGGATCCGCACCGTGTAGATCCTGCCGGGTTCGAGTCGCACCTCCCGGTCGAAACCCTCGTGGTAGCGCAGCCTGAGGCCGCCTCCGGCCCCGAGGCGGATGGCCCTGCCGTCGGGGTGGACCTCGTGCAGGTTCACGACCAGGTCGGTATCCGGCGTCGATATGGAGACATGGACCACGGCCTGGCTCTCCCCGATGACCGTCAGCGGCTCGTCGAGCGGCGCCGAATCGTAGACCAGTACCGCTTCGTTCCCGTGGGATTCCGAATACTCCCCGACTCCCGCCATCAGGTCGGTGATCGCCACCACCGGGTTCGACGGATCGGCGATGGTCACGTCGGCGGGGGCGGCCGAACCGGGCTCGAACCCCAGCGACCCGTTGCCCTCCACGCCGTTGGCCGCGCCCTCGCTTGCGAGATAGACCGATGTTCTAGCGAGTCCGGGCACCGGCAGGCTGTCGAACTCCCGCCAGGCGTTGCTGCCCGTGACGAACACGCGAACGCGCTGCGGCAGGGACACCGACGCGGGCAGCCCCTTGAGATAGCGGTCGAAGAAGGCGATGCGCAGCGAGGACATGTCGACGACGCCGGCGCCGTCGAACTCGTAGGGTCCCTCCGCCGGCGGGATGCCGACGTAGGAACCGCCGTGGTTCCACGGACCGATCAGGAGCTTGCGGTTCTGCGGATTCGGCGCGTTCTCCTCGAGTGCCCGCCAGGCATGCAGGGTGCCGGTGGTCGGGTCGAAGTTGCCGCTCACCAGCAGGACGGGGATGGCGACCCTGGCGTAGTGCTCGTCCATCATCATCGTCTCGCGCCAGTAGTCGCTGTTCATGACCGGCTCCTCGAGGAACCTGCGGTACTGGGCGAGTTCGTCGCCATCGAGGTAGCCGTTCGCGGAGTCGATGAGCGGGCGTGAGGTGAGCAGCCGCTGCCACTCGGGGTCGTCGATGACCCGGCGGGAATCCATGAAGCCCACGCCGGTTTCCTCGAAAGAGCGCAGCCGGAGCAGCTTGTGCCAGTTCAGCATGTGGTAGCGCATGAAGATGCCGCCCGAGTACGGCGTCTCCCGGAAGAAGTGGGACGACGGCACGAACGGGATGATCGCCTTCAGCGCCGACGGAGCGGTGCTCGCGGCCTGGAGTTGGGTCATTGCGTTGTACGAGCCATGGTCCATGCCGACGTTGCCGTCGCTCCAGGGCTGTGCGGCGATCCACGCGATGCAGTCGTAGCCGTCGTTGCGGTCGTCGGCGATGAACCGGTAATGCCCGTCGTTGTCGCCGATGCCCCGCGCGAGTTGCCAGACGACCGCATAGCCCGCGTCGAGGTAGGCATCCATGATCGGGTTGTGGCGCGGCCCGATGGAGAGCAGGTAGGGCGTGCGCACGAGCACGGTTGGGAAGGGCCCCTCGCCCGCCGGGAGATTCACGTAGGTCAGGAGCCTCGCGCCGTCGCGCATGGCCACCCGAACCTCCATCTCCGCAGGCCGGGCAGCGGGATCCGCCGCGTCCTGCGCCCAGGCCGCGCCGCCCAGCCCGCAGGCAAGCACCCAGGCCAGGACCAGCCCATGGCGCACATCGGTCAGTCGTTTTCTCATCGGTTCCTTCCCGCCAATCCGGTGTCCGTCACATGCTGTACCCGATCCGGAGCCCATAGGTCCGCGGCGGCGCCAGCAGCCCGCGCATGCCGAGCAGGCCACTCGGGTAAATCTGCAGCACGTAGACCTCGTCGCCCAGGTTCTTGCCCCAGGCGGCCACCGTCCAGCGCCCGTCGGAACTGGTGTAGGTGGCGTAGGCGTTCCAGAGTTCGTAGCTGTCCTGCTTCGTCTGGTCCACGTTGAACTGGTCGAAGTAGATCTTGCCGCTGGTGATGTACTCGCCGCGCAGCGCAAGGGACCCCGCCCCGCCGACTTCGAACGCGTATTCCGCGCCGAGGTTGGCCTTGAGCCTCGGGGAGTGGATCATCCGGTTGCCGGAGAGATCCTGGAGCGCGTTGCCGGCGTTCGGGTTCGCGGTGATGTAGTCCTCGTAGGTGCCGTCGATCCAGGCGATGGACGCGTCGAGCTGGAAGCTCGGCGAGGGTATGAGGCTGCCTTCGATCTCGATGCCCGTGACCTCCGCCTTGGACGCGTTGCCGATCGGGATGGGAGCGCCGGTGACCTCGGGATAGATGCGCACCTGGATGTCGGTGTAGTCGTAGATAAAGGCCGTGACGGCGCCGCGCACGCGGCCGTCGGCGGCCGTGCCCTTGAGGCCCGCCTCGTAGTTCCAGAGGTACTCCGGGTCGAAGACCGGCGAGTTCGAAACCGAGTTGAAGCCGCCGCTCTTGAACCCGCGGCTGGCGGTGGCGTAGACGAAGAGGTCCTCGCCGAGGTCGTAACCGATGGTGAACTTCGGCGTGAACGCGTCCCAGGATGCCGTGCCGGAAGAGTCCGGCAGCATCACCCCGTTCATGATCGTCACGTGGTCCTTGGTCTCGTCGCTGTAGCGCAGGCCGGCGGTCAGCTTCAGCCGCTCGGTCGGGTTGTAGGCGACCTCTCCGAACAGCGCCCAGGCCTCGACGCCCAGGTCGGAGAGCGGCACCAGCGCCAGCACGCCGCCGAGCAATTCGAGACTCAGGTCCTGCCGCGCGTCCTCGTCGAAATAGAAGTACCCGGCCATCCACTCCCACGCGCCGGCGCCGGTGTACTCGATGCGCAGCTCCTCCGAGATCGTCCGGGACTCCTCTTCCGAAACCGGCACTACCGAGAGCAGCGGCCGCTCGGTGCCGTCGGCGTCGTAGTCGAGGTCCGTCTCGAAGTGCTTCCAGGCGGTGAGCGAGGTGATCCGGAAGTTCTCGAAATCCCAGGTGAGGCTGGCGTTGAAGCCGCGCGAGTCCATGTCGTTCCTGGAGTCGCTGACCCGGAAGTCGGAACCGTTGACGAAGGGGTCCGGGTCGAACGCGAGGCCGGCGTGCCCCGCGCCCGGGGCGAGGACGCGAGTCGAGACGACGCCGAGCGCGTGGTCCTGCAACTGGTCGTAACGCAGCAGCGCCTCGAAGCGGTCGCTCGGCTGCCACTTGAGCGAGGCGTTGGCGGCGAACATGTCCTCGACGTCGAGGCGTTCGCGGAAGACCGGGTTGTAGGAGTAGTTCTCCTTGTTGTTGTAGACCAGGGCCAGGCGGCCGAAGACCCTATCGGAGAACGCGCCCCCTCCCGCAGCCCGCACCTTGCGTCCCGAGAAGTTGCTGACTTCCACGTCGCCCTTGAACGACGTCTCCGCCGACGGCTGCTTCGTGACGATGTTGATGGCGCCCCCGGTCGCGTTCCGGCCGTAGAGCGTCCCCTGCGGTCCCTTGACCAGTTCCACCCGCTCGACATCCACGAAGTTGTTGAGCGCCGTCGTGAACCGCGGCGTGTAGACGCCGTCGACGTAGATCGCCACGCTGGAGTCGGCGCCCACGGCGATGATCTCGTTGCCGACGCCGCGCATGAAGATGTTGGATCCCCCGGCGGAGACGTTGTTCGCCGTCAGGCTCGGCGCGAAGCGGCCGAGGTCCGCCACGTCGTCGAGGATCGCCTGCTCGAGCCTCTCGTCGTCGAAGGCGCTCACCGCCACGGGTACCTCGTAGAGGTTCTCCTCGCGCTTCTGCGCCGTGACGACGATTTCCTCCAGCGCTTGCTGGCCGTGGGCGACGTTTCCGGCCAGCAGCAGGGTTGGCAGGGCGAGCGCGGGCAGCCAGCGGATGCTGCGGGCGTCTCGCCGCGAATAGATGGTTTCGAGAGCTTTCATGTCCGGATTCCTCCACGCGAACGAAGCCCGACTTGCGTTCGGAAACGACGCGCCGATCCGGCCCTCCCCTCAGTTCGGGCGCGGCGCCCGACGAACTCATCGCCTTCCCCGAGCTAACATCCGCCGTCGGACAGGCAGGGGCTCGGTGACATGATCGACACTACGGGACGGACGGCCGCGTTGACCTGCGCGGCGTTGCTCGCGGCCTGCGCGCCTTCGGACGAGGCCCCCCGCGAAGACGCGCGACCGGGACAGGTCGACAAGGGTATGGTCGTCGGCACTACCGGCGCCGCGGCGGTGCAGGCGGGCGTCGACATCCTGAAGGCGGGCGGCTCGGCGATGGACGCCGCCCTGGCCACCGCGATGGCGCAGGTGACCCTCGCCGCCGGGAGCTGGGTGAGCTTCGCGGGGATCATGACGCTCGTCTACTACGACGCCGAGACCGACACTGTCTACAACATGAACGCCTCGTACAACACGGTGGCCGGCGAGGACGACCCCATGACCATCCCGGGCGTGGACATGGACGACATCCTGTCCACGAAGATCCACCCGTCCGGCCGCGCGACCCTGGTGCCCGGATTCATGAAAGGCGTGGAAGCGAGCCATGCGCGTTTCGGCAAGGTCCCTTTCGCGGACCTGTTCGACGCGTCCATCCGCATCGCGGAGGAAGGCATCCCGTTCAACGCCGGCCTCGTGCAGAACCTGACATTCCGTTCCAACGTCCTCTCCCGCCGGCCGGAGACCCTGGCGGTGTTCTCACGAGACGACGGTTCCCTTTACGAACTCGACGACACGTTCCGTCAGCCTGCGCTCGCGGCCACGCTGCGCCGGGTCGCCTCCGACGGCAACGTGGACTATCTCTACACGGGCGAGTGGGCCGAGAAGCTGGTCGCGGCGGTGCGCGAGGAAGGCGGCCGGATGACCATGGACGACCTCGCGGCCTACGAGGTCCTCTGGAGCGACCCCGTGGTGGCGGACTACGCCGGGCACCAGGTCTTCTCCCACGGGCTTCCGGCCACCGGCGGCGTCAACACCACCGAGGCGCTGAACGTCCTGGAAGCAGCCGACATCAAGTCCATGGGGCACTACACCGAATCGCCGGAGGCCCTGTTCTGGCTGACGCAGCTCACGCGCCTGTCCATGGTCGGCTACCTCTTCCCGCATCTCGCCGACGAGGTCCCCGGCGTGGACATGTCCCTCGAAGGGCGACTCGGCAAGGCCCACGGCCGCGCGCTCTGGGCGGCGCTGCAGGCGGGCGACATCCCGTTCGCGCGTCCCCCGCAACCCGTGCCGGCGCACTCCGACACCATCGCCACCGTGGACCAGTGGGGCAACATGCTCGGCATGGTCCACTCCATCAACACCGTGAGCTGGGGCATGACCGGCATCTTCGTCGACGGCATCTCCATTCCGGACTCCGGCGCGCACCAGCAGGCCCAGATCGGCGCCGCCGGCCCGGGCGTCCGGCTGCCCGATCCCACCAATCCGGGCATCGTGATGCGCGATGGCGTCCCGCTGCTCGCCTTCGGCTCCATCGGCATGGGCCTGCACCAGAAGACCATCCAGGTCCTGCACTCCATCCTGGACTTCGGCTACAGCCCCGAGGAAGCGGCAAGCGCGCCGGCGTTCGGCTCTCCGGAGTTCACCTCGACGGGGCTCACCGAGCGGACCAGCATCGTGGAAGGCAGGTTCGATCCGGAGGTCGTGGCCGGCGCCAACGCCATGGGCGCCAACCTCTACGAGGACGACGTGCTCCAGGGCGGCTGGTCCGGCGCCATGATCGACCCCGCCACCGGCAAGCGCAGCGGCGGCGTCTCGATGGTCTGGGCGCTGACGCCGGCGAACGACAGCCGGCCTGTCGGATATTGAGCGCCTCGGGCTACGCCATCTCCAGGTAACGGGCCAGTTGCCAGTCCGACACGCCCTCGTCGTCGAGGCCTTCCATAGCTGCGGCAAAGCACTGGGACTCGATGCGGCGGCTGTGCGCGTAGAAGCGCACGAAATCCTCTCCCAGAACCGCGTTCACGACCTCGCTGCGCTCGAACCGTTCCACCGCTTCGTCGATGGTCTCAGGCACCCGGCCCAGCGATGCGTCCGCGTAGGCATCCGACTCGGTCGGCGGCGGCGGTTCGAGTTCGTTGTCGATGCCGTGCAGGCCCGCCCCGATGCAGGCGGCGAGGAGCAGGTAGGGATTCACGTCGCCGCCGGCGGTGCGTTGCTCGACGCGGGTCAGCGACGGGCTCTCGGTGACGCAACGGATGGCGTTCGACTTGTTGTCGAATCCCCAGGACAACATCATGCCGGTGGAAAAGTAAGGCACGAAGCGGCGGTAGGAATTGACGGTGGGCGCATACATCAACGTGAAGTCCGGCAGGGTGCGGACCAGGCCGGCGACGAAGTGCCGCATCAGGGCCGACGTCCCGGTTTCCGAGTCCGGGGAATGAAAGGCGTTCTCGCCATCCCGCCACAGCGAGAAGTTCAGGTGGGTGCCGTTGCCGAAACCGTCCGCGGACAGCTTCGATATGAAGCTCGCATAGACATCCCGCCCTGCCGCCAGCTCCTTGACGGCGTACTTGAAGAGGAACCCTTGGTCCGCCGCTTCCAGCGCGGGGACGGGCGCCAGGTTGATCTCGACCTGGCCGGGACCGGCATGGGCGACGCGTCGCCCTCCAGGATGCGCCGCGCCGGCACCTTCTTGCCGCGCGCGATCCCGTGCAGGTCGGCCACCGTCACCGACACGGCGTCCAGCTTATGCTTCCGGATGAATTGCCTTAGAGTGTCCTGTCCGCCGGTCACCGAGCCGCCCGTCCCTCGCGATGGATAGCCGATACAGTACAACCACCGTCGAGCCACTGCGACCGTACCCATGAATCCTGGGCAATTCGAACTCCGCGGCTTCATTGACGAGGTGTTCGCGCCGGAGCCGGGAGAGCGGGTTCTCATTCTGGTGGACGAGCCGACCGGGCGGACCCCGATGAACCCGGACTGGGAGGCCCGTTACGCCCTCGCGGAGGATTGGCACACCGCATTCACCGAACTCGGCGAGGAACGGGCCTTCGAGGTGCTGCCGATCCTGCGGCACGCCGCCGCGGCCGGGCACCACGCCCGCTTCCCGGAACGCGGCCGGCTCGCCGGCCGGGATGTCGGCATCGACGACCTGCTCGACCAAGTCAGTCTCGCGATCGGCATGAACGAAGTGTCCATGACGTCGGGGTCGGCCATGGCGTCCCTGCGCCGACCGGGCGCCGCCCATTTCCGGGCCGCGAGCGCCCCCCTGTTGCGCAAGGACATGGAAGACGCTTGCCTCGCCATAGACTACGAAGCCCTGCGGGAGCGTTGCGCCAGGCTCCAGGCACTGGTCGACAACGCGGTCGCCGCGGAGGTGGCGTTCACCACCGGCGACCGCTGCCGGTTCGATCTGCGGCATCGCGACCCAGGCGTCGACAACGGCTACCTGCGCCGCGACAAGGCGGGCATGCCCCTCATCAACCTGCCGAGCGGCGAGGTCTGGTTCACCCCCTACGAAGGCGAGATTCCGGGCGACGAGCCGCGCACCGAGGGCACCATTCCAGTAGCGGCGGAGGACGGTTCCGTGGCCCTGTTCCGGGTGGAGACGAACCGGGTGGTGGCGGTGGAAGGCGAAGAACCGGCAAGGGACTTCTACCGGCGGATCTTCGACGTGGATCCCATGCGCGGCAACGTCGGCGAGATCGCCTTCGGCTGCAACCCGGGGGGGCACGGGTCTCGGGGCTCTACATCGAGGACGAGAAGGCCGGTTTCCACTGGGGTTTCGGCCGCAGCGACTTTCTCGGCGGCACCGTGGGGCCCGCCCATTTCATCGACGAGAACACCGTGCTGCACATCGACAATCCGTACGCGCGGGACTGCCCGATCACCGTCTCGGCGGACCTGATCGATACCGAGGGCGAGCGCACCCCTGTGCTGCGCACCGGCAGCTACGTCGCCTGATCGGGCCCATGAGCAAGGCCCCGAAATGCCCGGCGACCGCGGATTGGCAGCCGTACGACCCGGCGTTCCGCAAGGATCCCTTCCCGGTGTACGAGCGCTTTCGCCGCGAATGTCCCGTCGGTTGGGTCGACGCCTTCGACGGATTCTGGGCCGTGTCCCGCTACGAGGACGTCTTCCGGGTCGCCCTGGACCCGGAGACCTTCTGCTCCTCGAAGGGCATCGCCATACCCCCCATGGAGTACGACGGCCGGGCCCTGCCAATGGAGTCGGACCCGCCCGAGCACACCGCCCTGCGCAGCATCCTCGCCCGCGAACTCTCCCGCGACGCCGTCGCGGCACGCGAGCCCATGCTGCGTCACTGCGCCCGCCGGCTGCTGGCGGAAATCTCGGAAGCAGGTTCGGCGGACTTCAGCGAGCGCTATGCCAAGCTGCTGCCCACCAACGTCATCTGCCGGCTGCTCGACATCGAAGGCGACGAGGCCCAGTTGCGCGACCTCCAGGCCTAGACCGAGGAGATCGTCTACGAGCGCCGGAATGCGGCGTCCGCGCGGCGCGCCTCCGACAACATCGTGGCCTTCTTCGACGAGATCATTCCGCGGCGGCGCGCGCATCCCGGGTCCGATTTCATCAGCACGCTGCTGGCGGCGAAAGTGGACGGCAAGCCCCTCGGCGACCGGGAGATCATGGATTTCTGCTGGTTCCTGCTGATCGCGGGCCTCGACAACACCGCCTTCACCATCCGCAACCTGCTGCTGCAGATCAGCGCCAGCGACAGCCTCCGGGAACGGCTGATCCGCGAGCCCGCCCGCATCGCCGAGGCGGTGGAGGAGGTGTTGCGCCTCTACTCGCCGGTGTGGGGGATCGCCCGCACGGCCACCCGGGACACCGAAATCGACGGCCAGCCCATCGCCGCCGGCGAACGGGTGATGATGCTGCTCGCTTCCGCCGACCGCGACGAGGCGAAGTTCCCCGAACCCGACCGGTTCGTGCTCGGCCGCAAACCCAACGTGCACGTGGCCTTCGGGGTCGGCAAGCACCGCTGTCTCGGCACGCACCTGGCGCGGCTGGAGATCAGGGTCGCCGTCGAGGAGGTGCTGCGCCACCTGCCGGACTACCTGGTCGTCGGTGAAGTGGGCTGGAACGGCATGGGGCCGCTCCCGGTGAGCTACACGCCGAAAACCATCAATCTGGACGCGACTGCGTAGAAAGGGCAGTCCCCTCTCCCGCCGCCCGCACCAGATCGTCGAACAGTTCCTGGTCCCGGGGTGGCGGCAGCTTCTCCGGATGCCATTGCACCGCGACCACGTAACCCGGCCCTTCGGATTCGATCGCCTCCACGACGCCGTCCGGCGCCCAGGCAACCGGCGAGAACCCTGGCGCCAATTCGCTGACTGCCTGGTGATGGGTGGAGTTCACCTGCCGTGACCCGGACCCCAGGATCCTCGCGAGCCTGCTGTTCGGCGCGACCTCGAGGTCGTGCCTTTGCGCGAGCACGTCGGCAAGCACCTCGGGACGCGGCGGGTGGCAGTCGCTGTCGCCGAGCATGTCCTGGTGCGAGGTCCCGCCGAAGGCCACGTTGACGATCTGCACGCCGCGGCAGATGCCGAGCACTGGAACCGCACGGGCGACGGCCTGCTTCAGCAGTTCGATCTCGCCGAGGTCGGCCTTGAGGTCCGTCTCGATCGAGACGCCCTCGTCAGCCGCCCCATAAGCCCCGGGGTGTACGTCGTCCCCGCCGCTGACGATCAAGCCGTCGATGCTCCGCGCGGCGTCGAGCGCCTCCTCGATTCCGAGCTGCGGCAGCAGCACCGGCACACCGCCGGCCGCACGAACGTGCTGCGCATAACTGCAGTCGAGGAAATAGACTTCCATCCCGCTCGACATCAGTTCCATCTCGCGGCGCGTGCAGGTAATGCCGATCACGGGTTTGCGCATCACCGGGCCAGTATAGGCGGACGCACTGAGGGTGTCGGGCAGGGCCGCGTCATAGGACTCGGTCGGATAGGACTCGGTCGGATAGGCTTGGTCCGATTGGAGCGGTTCGACGGATGACGGTCGCGAAAACCGACAAGGAACGACACGCACGTCGCTTCGGCAACGTACTGCACTTCGCCATCCTGCGCGGCGCACCCGGTCTCGACATGCAGGAGGAGATTCTCGGCGCGCTCCCGGCGGCCCTGCCGGATGCGCTGGAAGAGGTCGAACGGGATCGCCAGGCGGTACAGGGGTTCTGGCCCCTGAATCCCTCGTCCGAGCGCGAGGAACTGATCTGGGCCGAGCGCTACCGCGACCTTCGGGACTGGACGAACGCCGAGTTCACGGCGCAGCGCGACCCGGGCTGGATCGCCAACCAGGTCGCGCTCATGCAGTCGGGGAAGCTCGCGTTCTATTCCGAGGCACAGGCGGAGGACACCCTGGACGATGCGCCCCGCCTGACGGGCGCGCGGGAAGACCCGCCCATCGCCGTCCACTGGCTGCAGCTCCGCTCAGAATCGATCGTGCCCAATCTCATCGACATGCCGCAGCACGTGCGGAAGCTCGACCGGCTGCTGCGCGACGCGGACCATACCGACATCGCGGTGAAGTACTACGGCGCCCTGACCTCGGCCGGGAGCGACCGGGAGAACGCGAGCGCCTGGGTGGAGTATCGGGAACTCGCGGCGATGACGACCGCGCTTGCGTTCCTGACCACCGATCCCGCCGCGCGCGGCTGGCGCCGGGAACTCTCCGAACTCACCGACATCCAACGCGAGTGGTACCTGCTGGAGGCCAAATGAACGCGATCAACCCCTGCGCCCGCCCCGGATTCGCCCCTCTCCTCGGGGTCGTGCTTCTGTCGAGTGCGGGCGTCTTCGCCGCGGAGGAGGAGTCCGCCCATCCCCTGTGGCCGGCCTACGAGCGGGCGGCCGCCGTCCAGGCGCACCTCCAGGACCGGTGGATGCTCAACCAGGCCGTCCATCCGCGGTGGATCGACGGATCGACCTTCTGGTACGAGCGCGAAACGCCGGAGGGGAAGGAGTACACCCTGGTGGATGCGGGGCGCGCCGAGAAACGGCCCGCCTTCGACCACGACGCCCTCGCTGCAGCCCTCGCCGAAGAGACCGGCGAGGAGATGGACGCCTCCGCATTGCCGATCGTCGGCGTCGAGATCGAACCCCCTGCCGTGACCTTCACCATCGCCGGTCGGTTCTTTGGGTTCGAGGACGGCGAGCTGACGGAGCTGGACGCGAATCCCAAAGACCCGTCCTGGCTGGTGTCCCCCGACGGATCCCGGGCGGTCTATTCCAAGGGCCACAATCTCTGGCTGAAGCATGTCGCTTCCGGCGAGGAGAAGCAGCTCACCACCGACGGCGCGCCCTTCTACGCCTACGGGGCCAATCCCCACGCCACGGGCCGACCCGCGGTTCGGCCGGAAGCGGTCTGGTCGCCGGACTCGCGGTACGTGTTCACCGCGCAGACCGACGACCGGCAGGTGAAGTCGTTGCCGGTGATCGATTTCGCGCCCGCCGACGGGAGCATTCGCCCACGGGTGATCGACTACCGGCAGGCGCTGCCCGGGGACGAGCACGTCACGCGGTTCCGCATGACGATCATCGACACCGACACCGGCAAGCAGACGCCCATTCATTACGCGGATCTCGCGGCCACCCGCATGAACGACACCCCCTTCGGGGGCAACCGGGCCTGGTGGTCGGCGGACTCCGCGGCGGTCTACTTCGTGGACATCCTGCGCGGCGAGCGGGAAGTCCGCGTGGTGACCGCGGCCCGCGACTCGGGGCTCACCCGCGTGGTGTTCCGGGAGACCACGGACACCTACCTGGAACTCGGCTCCAACGTGTACATGCCGACCTTCATCGTGCCCCTGCCCGAGAGCGGCGAGTTCGCCTGGTACTCGGAGAAGTCGGGCTGGGGACACCTGTACCTGCACGATGCGGCGACGGGCGAGGAGAGACGCGCGCTGACGGCCGGCGACTGGCTCGTGCGGGATGTCCTCGGGGTGGACCGGGAAGGGCGCGAGCTCTTCCTGACCATCGGCGGCCGCCGGCCGGACGCCAATCCGTACTTCCGCGAAGTGGCCCGCGTGAACCTGGACACGTCCGAACTTACCGTGCTCAGTTCCGGCGACGACGACCGCCTGGTGCTCTCGCAGGGCGACTTCTCGCTGCTGATCCTCACCGTCTTCGGCCAGGATCCGGGCGCGGTTTCCGGGCTGGCTCCCGGCGCCGCCTTCTACGTGGAGACCCGGCAGCGGCCGGACCGGCCCAACGTCACCGCGCTCATGTCGGCGGATGGCGAGGAGCGCATGATCGTTGAAGAGGCGACGCCGCACTCGCTGCCCGAGGGGCGGCCCTGGCCGGAGCCTTTCTCCGTTACCGCCGCCGACGGCGAAACGGACATTCGCGGCGTGATGGTCAAGCCGTCCGATTTCGACGAGGACCGGTCCTGGCCGGTGATCGACTACATCTATGGCGGGCCGCAGGTCGCGAACGTGCCCAAGTCGGGTTTCGGCTCCGCGGGCTCCCTGAGCCTCGACTCGGCCACGTCCCTGGCGGAACTGGGGTTCGTTGTGGTCATCCTGGACGGGCGCGGCACGACGGAACGCTCGCGCGCCTTCCACGAGGCGTCCTACGGCCGGCTGCAGACCGCAAGCAACCTCGAAGACCACGTCGCCGGCATCCGGCAGCTTGCCGAGCGCTTTCCGTACCTGGACGCGGACCGCGTCGGCATCACGGGTGTCTCCGGCGGCGGTTACATGGCCGCCCGGGGGATGCTCAAGTTCCCGGAGTTCTTCAAGGTCGGAGTCTCCATCGCTGGCAACCACGACCAGCGGCTGTTCTGGCACAGTTGGGGCGAGCGCTACCAAGGCCTGTTGGCGGGCGACAACTACGTCGAGCAGGCGAACCTGACCCACGCCGCGAACCTCGAGGGCAAGCTGCTGTTCATTCACGGCATGCTGGACTTCGGCGTGCACCCGGGCGGCCTCTTCCAGCTCACGCAGGCCCTGATGGACGCCAACAAGGTGTTCGACCTCGTGCTGATGCCCCAGGCGGGCCATGCCCTGCCGGGTTACGGGATGGTGCGCATGTGGGACTATTTCGTGCGGCATCTCGCGGGACTGGAACCGCCGCCCGGCTTCAGCGCCAAGTCCTCCTCGGACTACATGTTGGAGAAGGCGACGGCGATTCAGATGGCTGCCATCGCACAACCCGAGGCGCCGCAGGGCGCGGAGGCGGCCCCGGACGAGTGGGGGCCCGCGGTGGGGATCACGCTGGAAACGGACGCCGGGAACATCGAAGTGGCCGTGTACCCGGAGGCCGCGCCCGAATCGGCCGGCAGTTTCCTGGCGCACGTCGACCAGGGGCTTTTCGACGGCGGCGCCTTCTACCGCGTCGTGCGCCGCAGCAACGACAACGGCTCGCCCGTCATCGAAGTGATCCAGGGCGGCCTGACGGACCCCTCGAAGGCCTTGCCCGCGGTTTCCCACGAGACCACCGAACAGACCGGGATACGCCACCTCGACGGCACGCTGTCACTCGGCAGGACGGACCCCGGCAGTGCCGGCGGCGGTGCGTTCTTCGTCACGATCGGCGATCAGCCGAGCCTCGATTTCGGCGGCACGCGCAACGCCGACGGCCTCGGCTTCGCCGCCTTCGGACGCGTGACGTCGGGCATGGACGTGGTGCACGGGATTCACCAGGAGGAGTCCACGGCCCCCACGGACAACGACTACCTGCGGGGTCAGCTCCTGAGCGAGCCCGTGACCATTCGCAAGGCGTATCGCCAACCCTGAGGGACTGCGCCCTGGCCCGGTCCGGCGCCGCGTCGGCACACGCCAAGGTTCGCGTGGCATGCTAGGCAACCACTAACGCGCCCGGGGCGGAGCCGCTTGGATGGCCTACACCGATGCCGAGTTGGAGGCGATGGCAGCCGACACCGAGTCGGATCTCGTCGAGCGCAAGGCCACCTTCGACGGGCAGGCGCCGACGACGGTGCGCCAGGCCATCTGCGCGTTCGCCAACGATCTGCCTGAACACCGCCGGGCCGGCGTGATCTTCATCGGCCTTCACGACGACGGCTCGCCGAGCGAGGTGGAGGTCAACGACGCGCTGCTGCAGCGCCTCGCCCACTGCAAGACGGACGGCAACATCCTGCCGCCGCCAACGATGACGGTGTCCAAGCGCCCGCTGGCCAACCGGGAGGTGGCGGTCGTGACCGTCGAGCCGGCCGACTCTCCCCCGGTACGGTACGGCGGCCGCATCTGGATCCGGGTAGGTCCGCGCAGGGCATTGGCAACGGCCCAGGACGAACGCATCCTCAACGAGAAGCGCCGCCACGGCGACGCGCCGTTCGACGCGCGGCCCATGCGGGGCGCCACCCTCGCCGACCTCGATCTGCCGAGGTTCCAGTATCTGTATCTGCCCCGCGCCTTCGACGCCGACGTACTCGCGCGAAACGACCGGACGATGGAGGAACGCCTCGCGGCCACCAAGATGATCGCCACAGTGGACGATCCGGTGCCCACGGCAACGGGCTTGCTGGTGCTCTGCCCGAACCCGGTGCGTCACCTGCCCGGCGCCTACGTCCAGTTCCTGCGTTTCCGAGGCACGGGCCGCGCCGGTCCGGTGGTCGACAGCCAACGTTTCGAGGGCCCCGTGGAGGAAGTGCTGCGCGACCTCGACAGCACGATGCGCGGCCACGTCCGGGTTGCCGTTGACTTCGGGACAGCGCACAAGGAGATACGGCGCACGAGCTACGCGCTCACGGCGTTGCAGGAGCTGACCCGCAACGCGGTGCTCCACCGCACCTACGAATCGTCGAACAGTGCGGTGCAGGTGTCCTGGTTCGATGATCGGGTCGAGATCGTCAGTTCGGGCGGCGCCTACGGCGACGTCACCCCGGCGACGTTCGGCCGGCCGGGTCTGATCAGCTACCGCAATCCGAACCTGGCGGACGCGATGCGCGTGCTGGGCCTCGTGCAGCGATACGGAGCGGGCATCCCGTTGGCACGTCGAGCGCTGCGTGACAACGGGCAACCCGAACCCGAGTTCGAAGTGGGCGCGAAACGCGTCGTCTGCACCGTGCGGGTTCGGCCGGGTTAGCGTTGGTTGAGTTAGGCCGCCGCGTGCTCGAACGCCACCACGTTGCGCGCCGCGCTGCTGAACTCGACCCCGACCAGGTGGACGCGCACCCCAGGGGAGCGATGCTTGTCGGCGTACCCACGCTCCACGAGCTGGGCCATCGCCGCCCCCTCGCCAGCCTGCTCGACCACCTTGAACTCGAACACGTACACGCGCTCGCCGAAACGCACCGCCATGTCCAGGCGCCCGCGGTTCGTACTCTCCTCCACGGTCACGTCAAGACCGAGCCCGGCGAAGTGCGAGTAGAAAACGCTCGCGTAGTACCCCTCGTAGTTTGCGATGTCGTTGTTCGTGTACCACTCGTACGGGATGCTGGCGAAGAAGGCGTGAAACAGGTCCTCCATGCCGGCGATGTCCTCCGCCTCCAATAGCCGATACAGCCGCACGCTGTTCGCCATCTGGCGTGTCCCGTCCTGGCCCAGCCGCCGCAACAGCCGCTCGTTGAGCCCCGCGCGCACCTCGCGGTTGGGGTACCCCAGCCTGTAAAGCGTTTGCTCGGCGACGCGCTCCCACGTGCGGATCGTCAGGTAGCCGGTCTGGAACAGCAGCGCTTCCACCGCGATCTCGTCGACATCGAAGGTGGACAGCAGCTCGTCGCTCGCGAGCATGTCCTCAAGGTCCGCAGAGCGCACGCGCCGCCGGAACAGCATGTCCACCAGGAACGTCGGCGAGCCCGTCTCGAACCAGTGCGCCTTGAACTCGCGGCAGTCGAACAGCAGGAGGATGTCGAATGGGTTGTACACCTTCTCGTCGCCGAGCCAGGAGTAGCCGTTGTACCACTCCCGGATCCGATCCCGGTCGAGGCCGGCCAACTCCGGGGCGAAGACCTCGTCGAGGTCGTCCTCGGTATAGCCACAGATCCTCGAATAACGCGGGTCCAGCGTGATGTCACGGAGGTTGTTCAACCCCGAGAACAGGCTCACCTTCGAAAACTTGCTCACCCCGGTGATGAAGCTGAAGCGGACGTGCGCGTCCGCGTACTTCAGGGTCGAGTACAGCCCGCGCAGGTAGTTGCGGTTGGCCCGCGCGAGGCCCGTATCTTCCAACGCGTCCAGGATCGGCTTGTCGTACTCGTCGACCAGCACCACGACCCTTTCGCCAGTGCGTTCGTGCAGCGCCTCCAGCAGGTGACTCAGCCGCTCCGGAGCGGTGTCGTATGCGCAGGCGACACCGGCCCGCCTTCCCAGGCCATCAAGCTGGGCCATCGTGTTGCGGTCCAGGTAGCCGGGCACGGTGAAGTCACCCTTGCTGAAGTCGAGGCGGACTACGGGATTAGGCGCCGACCAGTCCCACCGGCCGTGGATGGAGAGCCCGTCGAACAACTCGCCACTGCCCTCGAACAGCTCCTTCAACGTGTCCAGGAACAGGCTCTTGCCGAAGCGCCGCGGACGCGACAGGAAGTAGTGTGTACCGCCGTCGACCAGGAGTTCGATGTAGGGCGTCTTGTCGACGTAATAGCAGCCATCCTCCCGTAGCTTGCGGAAGGTCTGCACACCGATCGGAAGCCGTCGCCGAGTCACCGGCGTATCGTAGCACCCCGCCATCGCGCTTCAGGGTTCCGTCAGCCCGCCGAGCCCGCCATCGCGGACTGCGTCGACGGCCGCTTACCGCTGTCGTCTCGCGCCGGTTCGTCGTGTTCGCCGCCCCCGGGCAGGCGTTCAACCCGCCTTCGGCATGGCCCTGAAACGCGTATGCGCGTATCGGCGGCTCCCGACGTCGTGAAACGACAGTAGGGCCATGCGCCCCCAGATGCCCGAGAAGAACTCCCTCGGCAACGCGGCCGGGGCAAACAGGTTGTCGTGAATCGCGGCGTAGGTGACCGTCGGCGTCGCGTCCCCGGCGGCGCCGCTGTAGCCCCTCAGCACTTCTTCCTGTTCCTCGCTTGCCGGCAGGTAGTGCGAGGTCACGTCGAGTTCGTCGTCGCCCTTCCCGGCACGCACTTCCGCACGTGACTCGAAGGACTCGTAGTCGCCCGCGTAGTGGCTCATCGGCAGGGTGGTCGGCGCTTCGGTGAATGGCGGCGCAACGGTCAGCCCGACGTGCTCCTGCAACACCGTGGTGACCAACCGATCGTGGATGGGGCTCGATCCCGGCCCCGTGCCGAAGCTCGCGATCACCAGGTCGTACTCCGGAAACACGGTCAGCCCGGCGGTGCCTCCCGGCGACCCGCCGCCGTGCCACCACGCCGTCGTGCCGCCGATGGGCGGCAGGAACCAGCCGAGGCCGATCGGCGGCGCGTTGGGTGTCTCGAGATCGAAGGTCGGAGTGCGCATCGCCCTGCAGAGTTCGGCGGAGAGCACGCGCGTTCCGTTGGGCGCGACGCCGTCGGCCAGGTGCGTACGCCCGAATGCGATGAGGTCCGGGACGTTGACGATCGGAGTCGCTCCGGCCGGCGCCGCCGACACCGGAAGCATGAACATCCGCGCCGCGGACATCTCGCCGTCCGGGCCGGGAAGGGCGCCGACCGCGGTGCGGTGCAGGATCGCCTGGGTGGCGGAAGTGACCGAGCGGTCCATGCCGATGGGCGCGAAGATCTCCTCCTCCAGCGTCCGGTCGAAACGCTTGCCCGAAAGCGTCTCGATGATGCGCCCGGCGATCGTGAAACCCGGGTTCGTGTAGTGCAGCAGTTCGTCCGGGGCGAACAGGGTGCCGATCCCGGCGAGCGCATCGATGTAGGACTGCACGGCGTTGGGGCCGAACTCCTTCGCGGGCATGAGGGTGTCCGCGTCGATGCCGTTGGTGTGGTTGACGAGTTGCCGCACCCGGATGCGCTCCGCGGCGCCCGGCTCGGCGAGACGGAGGTCAGGGAGATAGCGGGTGATGGGCGCGTCGAGATCGATCCGGCCGGCCTCCACGTACTTCAGGAGCAGGGTCGTGGTCAGCACCTTGGTGATGGAGCCGAGCAGCCAGGTCGTGTCCGTCGTCATGGGATCGCCGGTGTTCAAGTTGCGCACGCCGTGCGCGAACAGCCACTCCGACCCGTCCTGGTAGATGCCCGCCACGTACCCCGGCGAACCGAGTTGTCCGGCGAGTTGCGGGATCAGCTCCGAAAGCAGCTCCCCGATGTCCGCGAGCGACGAACCCCCCGCCTGCCCGGCAGCCGCGGCGGCGGGCTGGCCGGTGAGCGCAATGGCGGGCGCCGCGGCCAGCGTGGCCGCGCCGGTAACGAACTGTCGACGTCTCATGCCCGAGGAACCTCCCTGGCAAACACTTCCTGAAGGAGACGCAGCGGCTACCGCTCCGCCTCCATCACGTTTCTCGCAAAGAACCCGGCGAGCTTGCGAATGTAGTAGTCCTCGGCAACCCCGGTGTAGCCGTGTCCCTCTTCCGGAAGCACGACCTGGTCGTGGTCGATGCCGGCGTCGATGAGCGCCCGGCTCATGCGCATGAACTCCGGAAACGTCGCGAAGTCCGCGAGACCCCCCACCAGCATCAGCCTGCCCCGCACCCGCGGCGCCAGGCGATAGGGCGACGCGAACTCGTAGGCGCTCTTGGCCCGATGCGGCAGGTCGAGGTAGGGCTCGTACAGGAGTGACGCGTAAGGGTTGTAGCCCGGTGCGCTCGACACCGCCGCCCGGTACAGGTCCGGCGCCTGGGCCAGCGCCGCGAACGCGTAGTAGCCGCCCCAGGAATGGCCCCAGATGCCGACGCGGTCGAGATCCATGAACGGGTGCCGTTCACCGAGCTGGCGGATGGCGGCGGCATGGTCCGCGATCTCGTTCTTGCCCCAGCTCCGGTAGATGACGTCCTGGAACGCCTTCGAGCGCTCCGGCGTGCCGCGCCCGTCCAGCGTGACCACCACGTAGCCGAGCTGCGCCATGGCCCGCGGCAGGTTCTGGGTCTTCGACAGCCCGAGCGAGAAGGACCGGTCGGTGGCGACGATCTGGGGGCCCGCATAGAGGTACTCGAGTACCGGGTATCGCTTCCCGGGATCGAAGTCGTAAGGCCGGTGCATCACGCCCCAGAGATCCGTCTCGCCGTCGGCCGCCTTGACGCTGAACTCCACCGTGGGCGTCCAGCCGAGCGATTCCAGCGCGGAGGTGTCCGCTTCGGACAGCGTACGGACCAGGGAGCCGTCCGCGGCGCGGAGATCGACGCGGGGCGCCCGGCCGGGGCTCGAGTGGGTATCGAGGAAGTAGGCGAGCGACGGGGAAAACCCGACGGCATGCTGGCCTTCGTCCTGCGTCAGCCGCTGCGCCGCGCCGCCGCCGAGCGGCACCCGGTACAGGTGCGTGTCGTACACCCGGGGACGCTCGCCGTGGGCCGTGAAGTACACCCAGTCGTTCTCCTGGTCGACCTTCTGCACTTCGAGCACCGGGTAGTCCCCGCGCGTCAACTGGCGTTCGAGGCGTCCGTCGTTGCGATACAGGTACAGGTGATTCCAGCCGTCGCGGGTCGATTCCCAGAGGAAGCCGCTCCCGTCCGGCAGCGCGGTGAAGCCGGCGTTGCCGAATGAGACGACGTCGTGCTGGATCTTGACGAACGTCTCCGCCGTCTCGGTGAACAGGGTGCGCACGGACCCGTCACCGGCGCGCGCGGCCATGACGTCCACCGTCTTGAAGTCCCGCGAGAACCGCGCGAACAGCGCCTCCGACGCGTCCGGCAGCCATCCGAGCAGCACGAAGTAGCAGTCCTCCGTATCCACGTCGACGGCGATCCGCTCCCCCGACAGGATGTGCAGGATGTGGGGCCGCACGTGATCGAGGTCGCCTCCGGCCACGGCGAAGGGCCGCGGGACGATGCGCTCGAGGGTCTCCATGTAGTGGAGCTCCCCCTTGCGCGGCAGCTTCGACCGGTCCGTCAGGGTCGCCCAGAGTTTCAGGCTGTCCGGCGACCAGGGCGTGAACGGCACGTAGATGATCGTGATGCCGGCGCCGAGGGTGAGGCGCGTGCTCTCGACGTCCCAGGCGTCATCGAAGGTGCCGTCCGCGGTGAGCGCGTGGATGCTGCCGTCCGCCGCCGAGCGCAAGGCCACGTTCTCGTCGATCAGCGTCGCGTACCACTTGCCGTCCGGGGAGAGGACCTCGGGGGACGGCACGGGCAGGCTGAAATAGCCGCGGCGCGGAAAGGTGCCCGGTCTGACGTTGGCGGCCGGCGTCGCCGCCGGCGCGGGTTGGGCATCCACCTCGTACGTCGCCATGTCCAGGCTGAACAGCCCGCCTTCCAGGGCGAAGCTCGCCGTGGCGCCGTCGGGGGTCAACTGGAAGGTCTCGAACGGGACCCCCGCATAGGGTGGTTCGTGGCCGATGGCTTCGGCGATGGCGGCGCGCAGGCGGGGGACGTCGAACAGCGGCTCCACCACGTCGGCGGCCGGGTCCACCCGCCAGATCACGCGGTCCGCCGGCCCGCCGTCGGCGAACCAGAAGCTCGATCCGTCGGCGAGCCAGTTGGGCTCGATGGAGCCGCCCCGCACCATTGCGGCGAAGTCGAGATACCGTTCGAAGACCGCTTGCCGATTGTCTTCGGCCGCGGCCAGCGGCGCGACCGCCATCGTCAGCGCGACACCGAGCGTCGCTCTCATGCTCCCCGTTCCATTCATGATCTTACGCTCCAGATCAGTAGGCTTCCACGAGCCCGGCAAAGTCGTTGGCGTCCCCGGCGCGCGTGCCCGCGGTGACGGCCCCGCCCAGCACGCCCGTTTCCGGATCCCGCGCGCCAACCACCCAGATGCCACCCGAGGTCACCTGCGCGGGATCGGTCGTGCCTTCGATGTCGATGCCCCGCGCGCGCACTTCGGCAAGCAACTCTGGAGTGAAGTTCCCCTCCCCGCCCACAAGCTGCCGCACCGGCTGGCCGGGCGGCCACTGCTTGTAGAACATCGGCTGCATCCCCGCCTCCTCCGGGCTCATCCCGTATTCGATCATGTTCACCAGCCCCTGCTGGGCGACCACGTCGAAGCTCGCGCCGACATTGCCGCAGGCGAGCAGCGGCTCACCGTCCCGGAGCGCGATCGCGGGACAGGAGGGGATGCCGCTCCCACCATAGACGCCGAGAATCCGTCCCGGGCCCGTCGCCTCGATGGATGCCTGTGCGAACGCGCCCGGGTCGACTACGGACACGCCCTCCACGAAGACACCCAGTTCGCCCCAGACCGCGCTCGTCACCGAGTGCACGAGCGAAGTGACATTGCCGTCGGCGTCGATAACGGCGATGCCGGCCGTGTGATCCGGGCGCCCGCCTTCCGGGGCCTCATCTTCCTGTTCGCGCACCGCGAAGTCGCGAATCAGGTTGGCGATGATCTCTGCCTGCCGGACCTGCTCCGCCTCGGACCGGGCCTGCACCTCCGCCCACTCCGGTGTCTGCATGGCCGCCCACAGTCGTCCCGTCATCTCCGGCGCGTAACGGCCCTCGTCCGACAGGTCCAGCGACACCAGCAGGGCTTCGGCGTCCTCCCGGGGCAGTCCGCCGCCGACGAGGTGCGGGCCGATCGCGCTGTTCACCCGCGCGATCCGCATGAGCCAGTAGAGCGCGTCCGCCGACGCGCTGTAGTGCCCGCGCGACCGCAGGTCCGCGAGTTCCGCGAGGCGCAGCTTCTCCACGAGGTTGGGGCTGCCGTAGATGTCGACTCCGCGAACCCGGGCCGGCGGCAACTCGTCCCATGCCGGTTCGTAGCGGGCCAGGTCTTCCAGGGCCATGTGCCCACCTTCCGCCTGCACGGCCTGTACGAAGCGGCTCGCCCAGTCCCCCTCGTACATGTACGCCGCGCCCTCGCGGCGGACCCTGCGCAGGAACTCCGCGACGCGCGGTTGCCGAAACAGGTCGCCTGCATCCGGGAGCTTGCCGTCCGCATCGAGGAACAGCTCCCGACCGCTCTCGAGACGGGTCAGCACGTGCTCGCGCTGCCGCATCATGGCCGCCCTGGCGCCCGAGAGGGGGACGCCCTCTTCGGCGAGATGAATGGCCGGCGCGAACAGTTCCCCGAACGGCACGCGCCCAAAGCGCTCGGACGCGGCCTCGATGCCCGCCATGAACCCGGGCACCATGACCGCCCGGCCGGACGGAATGCCGTAACCGGGAATGCTCATCGGGTCGCCCTCCCCGAGCACCGTGGCGTAACCCGCGTTCAGACTATGCGCGATCCCTGTGGCGGCCTCGTAGTGGATCAGGGACAACTGCCCGGCATAGCTGGTCGCCCCGCCAAGATGATCCGCGACCTGGGTGAGCGCCACCGTGAGCGCGGCATCGATGGCGTTGCCGCCCCGTTTCAGCGTTTCGAGGCCGGCGTGCACGGCGAACGGGCTCGAGGTCGAGGCGACCAGGCCGGTCGTGCCGGTCGTCCGTAGTGGAGCGCCCGCGGCGGCCAGTCCATCCACCAGCGACTGGCCCGGGAACCGACTCGTCACCGACTGATCGGTGATCGCGGCGCGATACGCGGCCAGAACGTCTGGGTCCCATGCCTCGGGCGAGAGATCGATGGCCGTGGCAGCCGCCGGCGTTGCGGGCTCCGGGACCCGAGCCTCCGAGTCGGGCGGAGCCTGCTCGCAGGCGATCAGGGCGAGGAGGCAGAACAGGACGGCGAGTCGGTGCATGCGCGTCATGGCATCCGGATACGGCGCGCCGGTCGGCGCAGCTATGCCAATGGACGCAGACCGCTCGTCAGCCCTCAGCCGAGACGCGGCCTTGGCGCGGTCGCCAGCCCCGTTGTACCTTGAGCATCGTCAACGCGAACCGGGCGAGGTTTCGACATGAGGCGGATGGGCAAGCTCGGTCCGGCGACCGCGGCGCTCCTGTTCGGCGCCATGGCCGCTACGTCGTTCGCAGACGGCAAGCTCGGCCCGATGACCCCGATGACCGGGCTGCACAACGCCGAGTTCGTCGACTACTACTCCGCCGCCATCGACGAGAAGTTCCGGATATTCGTTGCCTCGCCCACCTTCGTCGAGCCGGGGAAGAAGTACCCCGTCATCTATGTGCTGGACGCCAACGGCGTTTTCGGCGCGGTCATGGAAACGGCGCGCCTGCTTGCGTTCATGGGCGAGACCCCCAATGCGTTCGTCGTCGGCATCGGCTACGCCGTGGACCACGGCCTCGCCGGAGCCCTGAGCAAGCGTTACCGCGACCTGTCGCCGACCAAGGGCGGCCCACTGGAAGACATGACCCGCCAGTGGGCGGCCGGGCTCGAACCCGTGACGCCGGGGGGCGGGCCGGCGTTCCTCACGCTGCTCCGGGAGGAGATCAAGCCTGCCATCGAAGCCGCCTATCCGGTGGACCCCCAGGACGCCACGATCGGGGGCGCATCGATCGCCGGACTGTTCGTCGCCTGGACGCTCCTGACCGAACCCGAGAGCTTTCAGCGCTACATCGTCATCAGCCCGTCCATCTGGTGGAACCAGGAGGAAGTGTGGCAGTGGGAAGAGGCGACGGCCGCGCGGACCCGCGATGTCGACGCGACCGTGTTCGTCACGGCCGGCGGACTGGAGACGGTCGATCTGCTCAAGGCTCAGGTGGGAGGGTGGCTCGACAATCCTCCCCCGGGGATGCCGGCGCCGGAGGTTCAGGAGGCATACGACGCCTACGAGAGATATGGGTGGCCCCGCATGGCGTCGATCACGCCCGAGTTCGTTGCGAAGCTGAAGTCCCGCGAGTATCCGAGCCTGAAGATCGACGTGCACAACATGCCGGACGAGACCCACATGTCGGTCGGACCCGGGGCGTGGTCACGCGGGCTGCGGTACGTGTTTGGGCATTGGGAGCCCTGAAGTGGTGCCCGAGCATCCGCCGCGCCGTGCCCGACCGTGGAGTGAAGCAGGGTAATGTCCAACGCCACAACGAAGTCGGACCGCGAGCTGAGGGTCTTTCGGGAGTTCGCCGAGCGCTCTTCCCTGGTGATCGACCCCAACTCCATCGTCTCGCGCACGCCTCCCGTACCAGACATTCTCTGTCACGTCGAGGGAGAGGGCCGGGTCGCCTTCGAGCTGAAGCGCGCCGCGACGGAAGCGACTTCGCCAGTCAGGCAACCCACCCCGCCGACAACACCTCGGCCTGCTCAATCACCGTCCTCGTAGCCCTCTCTTGCTTGTCCGGCGGATACCCGTGCTTCCGCAGAATGCGCCTGACCAAACGGCGTAGATTCGCCCGCACGTTCTCCCGCAACGTCCAGTCAATGGTGACGTTCGCTCGCACCGTGCGCACAAGCTCGCGCGCGGTCACGCACAACGTCTCGTCCCCAAGCACCTGCACGGCGCTGTCGTTGGTCTCCAGTGCGTCGTAGAAGGCGAGTTCGTCGTCGGAGAGCCCGAACTGCTCACCACGAACACCCGCCTCCCGCATCTCACGCGCCAGTTCGATCAGTTCCTCAATGACCTGCGCCGCTGCCACCGACCGGTTCTGGTACCGGCGGATGGCGACGTCCAGCATCTCCGCGAAGGACCGCGCCTGCACCACGTTGCGTTGGCGACGGACGGCCACCTCTCCCTTGAGGAGTTTCTGAAGCAGTTCCACGGCCAGGTTCCGATGCTCCATGCCGCGCACCTCGGCGAGAAACTCGTCCGACAGGATCGAGATGTCGGGCTTGGCAAGTCCCGCCGCCGCGAAGATGTCGACGACGCCTTCGGGCGCCACCGCCCGGGAGATGATCCGGCGGACGGCGTCGCCGAGTTCCTCCTGCGGTCGGGTCTCGGTCGCGGCACGCTTGACGAGCACCGACCGCACGGCCTGAAGGAAGCTCACGTCGTCCCGGATGCGCGTTGCATCGTCGCTTGGCACGGCGAGCGCAAACGCCCTCGACAGGTCACGCACGGCGGCGACGAAACGATCCTTTCCGTCCTCTTGAGCGAGGATGTGCTCCTGCGCCGCCGGTAGCAGGGTCAGGCGTTCGCCGGGTGTGCCCGTCGCCCATGCGCCGAAGTCGAAGCCGTGCAGCATGGCGAGGCACACCTCGTGCTTCTCCAGCATGAGCGCGACCGCCTCGCCCTTGTCTACGGCCGTCTGGCCGGTGCCGCCGCTCTCGGTGTAGGTGGCAAGCGCCTGCTTCAGTTCGTGCGACAGGCCGAGATAGTCCACGACCAAACCGCCGGGCTTGTCCCGGAACACGCGGTTGACGCGCGCGATGGGGTCTCGGAAGCGCTGCGCGAGGGCTTCGCGGCCAGCCTTGTTGCGGATATGCCGCTGCCACTCCGACGGATCCGAAGCAGAACCCGTCATCACGACCTTGACCCGCCCACCGGCATCGCCTTCGTCGTGCCAGTGGGGGCGCAGGCGGACAAGCTCCTCGAAGAGGTCGACGCAAATGCGGCGGCTCATGCACACGACCATCGCCTTGCCTTCCATGGCGTCGGTGCGTTCGTCGAAGTGGGCGACGACATCCTCGGCGACGAGTCGCAGCCGCTGCCTGGTCCCCACGATGGCCTCGAGTTGGGCCCACCGGCTCTTGAGTCGCTCCTTGCGCTCGACCTCCTCGCCCTCGGTCGCCTCCTCGAGGTCCGGGTCTATGCTGGGGCGCGCGGTTTCGTCCAGCGTCAGTTTCGTGAGGCGGCTCTCGTAGTAGATAGGCACGGTGGCGCCGTCCTCGACGGCGCGCTGGATGTCGTAGACGCTGATGTAGTCGCCGAACACCGCCCGGGTATTGGCGTCCTGCAGCTCAATCGGGGTACCCGTGAAGCCGATGAACGACGCGTTGGGCAGTGCATCGCGCATGTGCCTGGCGTAGCCGTCGATGAAGTCGTACTGGCTCCGGTGGAGCCTCGTCGGCGATTACCACGATGTTGCGCCGGGGGGACAGCATCGGGTGGCGGTCTCCCCGCTCCTCCGGGAAGAACTTCTGGATCGTGGTGAAGAGCACGCCGCCCGACGCGACGGCAAGCTTCGCCCGCAGGTCCGCGCGGGATTCCGCTTGCACGGGTGGCTGGCGCAAGAGGTCGCTGCACCGGGCGAAGGTGCCGAAGAGCTGGTCGTCGAGGTCGTTGCGGTCGGTCAGCACAACGACGGTTGGATTCTCCATGGACGGTTCGCGGACGACGCGGCCTGCATAGAAGGCCATGGTCAGGCTCTTGCCCGAACCCTGGGTGTGCCAGACGACGCCGATGCGGCGATCGCCGGCGTCACCGCCGGGTCGGCCCGACTCGTAGCGGCCAGTGACTTGGCGCATCTCTCGCGAGCGTTGCAGTTCCGCCGCCCGCAACGTTTCGGCGACGGCGGTCTCGACGGCGTGGAACTGATGGTAGCCCGCGATCTTCTTCGCCAGTGCACCACCGTCGTCCTCAAAGACGATGAAGTCGCGGACCAGCGCGAGGAAACGCGACTTCTCGAACACGCCTTCGATCAAGACGCGAAGCTCCGGGTAGAACACGGGCGCGAGTTCCTGGCCGCCGATCGTCCGCCAGGGCTTGAACCAACTCGCGGCCCGCCGTGAGCGACCCGATGCGCGCGTCGAGACCGTCGGAAACGACCAGCACGGCGTTCATGGTGAACAGGGTCGAGAACTCTGACTTGTAGGTCTGCAACTGCCGCCATGCGCTCCAGACGGTGGCGTTTTCGTCGGTCGGATTCTTCAGTTCGACTACGCCCAGCGGCAGTCCGTTGACGAACACGACGAGGTCCGGTCGTCTCGTGTGCTGGTTCTCCTGAACCGTGAACTGATTGACGACTAGCCAGTCGTTCGCCGCAGGATCGTCGAAGTCGATGACGCGCGCTTGCGCGCCCCGGACGGCGCCGCCCTGGTCGCGGAACTCCACGGTCACGCCATCGACAAGCATGCGGTGGAAGTCGCGGTTGCGGGCCTCGAGCATCGCGCCCTGCGGATGGAGCAGCTTCCTCAGGGCGTGCCCCAACGCTTCTTCCGGGAGTGCGGGATTCAAGGTTGCGAGCGCACCACGCAATGGCGAATCGAGCGTGACGTCCGCGTAGCTTTCTCGGAGCGCGTGGGGACCGGGACCGAGGTCCGGGACCGCGAGCACGTGGTAGCCGAGGGCGCGATACCAGTCGAGGGCGGCGTCCTCGACGATGGATTCCGTGACGATGGTCACCGGGGCGGCTCGCGATCGAGTGGGCGCAATGATTCCATTGGGTCGGGCCATTGGCCGACCAGCCCCTTGATGAAGCGTTCTTCTCTCTGGCCCTCGCCCGCAACGACCGACTCTGTCACGGTCAGGGCCTTCCCCCAAAGGTGTTCATCATCCAAAGTGCGCCAAGGGAGTGGTCGTCCAGCCACTCTGCTAGCTGATCCAAATGTTCTCCGACGGGGGCCAGGCGGACGCGGTAGGTGAGATTCGGGAAGCCAAGCTCGATCTCCATCTCCGACGTGTGCTTGCGGCCACGATGGAGCAGCGCGTCCGGACCGTCCTCCTTCGCCACGAGCAGCCGAAGCCGCCCATTGGCCAGCGCCCCCATCATGCGGAACACGTCGAGCAGATTCGACTTCCCTGCCCCGTTCGGTCCGATCAGGACGTTTAGCGAGCCAAGCTCGAAACGCTTCAGGGCCGCAATCGACTTGAAACCGCGGACCGTCAGATGGCTGACGCTAGAGCTAGACACTCTGGTCCACCAACCGATCTGGCCGCTCGCCGTAACAGTCGGCGATTTCACGGATAACGATGGGCGCACCAGAGGCCGGGTCGTTTGCCAGTGCGCGGATCGCTCGACGGCCTCCGAGGTCCTCTCGCGCCGGAGTTCATCGTCATGGCTCGAACGGTCGGTACTCCAGCAGCGCCGACTGGCCGACGATGTCCACGATGGTCACGGCCAGTTCCGCGCCGTCGGCGTCCGTCAGCCGCAGCGGCCTGCCGACGCGGAATGTCACGGGCTGCGGCCGTCCCTGCTCGATGGCGATGTTGTTCGCGTACAGGTACGTGCGGTCGGAGCTATCGAGGATCGGGTTGATGCGCCCGCGCAGGCCGGGAAGCTGTCCACTCTCCTGACGGAAGATAGCCGCACCCCCACTCGGCAGGGGCGCGAGTTCCAGCATCAGGCCGCCCCGGTCGGGTCTCCAACCTCGCGCAAGCCCAGCGGCAAATCCGGGCGCTGCCGCATAGACGGTCATCGGAAGATTGGTGGTGTACAGGTCAAGCGCCGCTTCGCCGGACTCATCCGTCACGGAGCGCTGCCAGGTGTTGTTCGGGAACAGCGCAAGAACCTCGACACCGGACAAAGGTTCGTTAGCGGAATGCACGGTGACCGTGGAATCGGCCGGGGTGAGTTGGAGCTTGGCTGCCGGGATCGTCAATGTCAGATTGCCGCCAGCGACCTCATAATCCGGTAACGCGCCGGTGGCCGCACGGGTCTCCTTCAGAATGATCGAGACGCCGTCCCCCCGGCGCTCCATCAAGTTCTCGCGGTGCGCGGCGCCCGGCATGTCGCCTACGGGAGTACGCCCGAACACCGCGGCAATCACTTCGTTACGGGTGGCCTGCGTCGACGCCATGCCTTCGACGGTCAGGCCGTTGGGCAGCTGGCCGGGCGAGTCGATCTCAAGACGGTCCTTGAACATGGATAGCCTGATCCTCCGCGCCCGCATCGAGTAGTCGCGGTGGGCGACGGCGTTGACGACCGCCTCGAAGATCGCTGCCGCAGGGTACTGCGGGATATCCACCCTTGCCGGCGTCTTACGCGCGGCGACGCGCATATTGCGGATCACGAATTGCACCGCATCCGCGATCTGGACGGCCAGCGGCCCGACGATTTCGCGCGCGTCCAACTGGCCGGACGCGCGATCCAAGCCGCGATAGTGGGTGGCCATGATCGCCGCCTGCGGAAGCCAGTCGTGCGGCGCGGCCGTGCACAGGAGCACGCCGGCCACCGTGGCGCGTTCCGTACCGGTATCTTCCGCCGCCAAAAGGCGCAGGTTCCTCAAGCCGCGGCGCGGGTCGGCGGCTCCGGTCGTGCTGAGCAGCGGTTCCCACAGGCGTTCGACAAGGGTCTCGAAACCCGTGTGGGGCACGGTCTGTTCATCGAACCACTGGTGACTGCTCTGTGCCCGCGCCTGCGCTAGCCGCAGGCGCTCATCGCCACGCAACGGACGCTTGCTGGCGCCAACGCGAATGAACGCCCGTCCGGATCGTTCGTGAACGGCGACGCCCCGCGGCACCTCCACGACCACCAGGGCTTTACCGTCGATCTCCCGGTGGTGGATGTCCACCCGCAGCGGCGGTTCAACGGCGTCGGTACACAGCTCGACCAACAGGCGGTTGACGGCTACCAGCTGTTCCGGGGAGAGGCCCTGTAGTTCGCCGTCGTCCGTCACCCCACAGAGCATCGCGCCACCGTCCGCGTTGGCGAAAGCACCGAGTTCATCGGCGAGATCGTCCCGTTTCGGGCTGGTCGGCTGGTTGCCGTTGAACTCGATCTGCTTGAACTCGCAAGCGCTGTCCTCGCCCAGGCGCAGGTGACGGCGAATGTCCTCTTCGGTGACGCTCATGCGACAGCCTCGACAATGCGCTCGGCGTCGGGGACACGGAGTTCGCCGGAGACGAGTTTTGGGAGGAGGGCGTCTCGGAGAGACGCAAGCGTTCGGCTGGAGCGCACGTTCACGACAGTTTTGTCAAGGGCGGGTTGCGTGACCTGCTGGTAGGCGAAAGCCAGTTGACTCGGTGGAATGCCAATCGCGTAGCGGCCCGTGGTCTTCCAGCTTGTCCGCGGCATCCTAGTCCCTGAGCAGACACCATCGACCGGCGCGGTGCCAACCTTGTGGAAGTATGGCCTGAGTTTCCCGAAGAGAATGTCCCCCTTCTGGAAGCGAGATTTCGCGCTCTTGACAGCTCGCGCAAAACCCCATGAGCCAAGGGCAATCGAGCGTCGGGGCATATGCTCCAGACCGATGTAGGGGGTCTCTTCTCCGCAGTCCGTGGGAACAACGTGTTGCCTGCGAGCAATGGCGACTTCGGCAAGCGTGCCCGTGTGCCATCCGACGGGCACATCTCGAGCTTCGACCCGAGCCAACTTCCCAGGAAAGAGGGTTGCGATGCTTGGCGGCAACCCGGTGTCGTGCCCCGCCATCTTCGCCCGCACCGGCTCGAAGTCCGCGAACCACGACTTGAACAACGCCTGGGCCATCGCCTCAAGAGTCGCGTTCATGCGGAGATGTTGCCGATCATGTCGATCAGTTGGCCGAGCCGCTGCTTGTCCAACGCGGGGCGGGCGTAGTCCTTCGGCAGCACCTCCTTGAGCGCTGGGTCGTCTCGCTCGACGCCCGCCATCGCATCGTCAACGGTTCGGCCTATGGTGGCCTGCCCGGCTTGGGCACTGAGGTGCGCCCAGCGCGCCTCGGGCGGCACCCAGAAGATCGCCTCGGCGGTGTATTCGTCCGGGTCTTCCGCCGCTTCCTCGCCCCACTCCGCGAGGACTGCGGCGTGACGTTCCTCGAAGGCGTCGGAGATGTACTTCAGGAAGATAAGGCCGAGCACCACATGCTTGTACTCGGCGGCGTCCATCGAGCCGCGCAGCGCGTTGGCCGTGGACCACAGTGCGGATTCGTCGATGCCGATCGGGGATTTGAAAGGGTCGGTTCCCGGCGTGGAACGCTGGGGCGGTGTTGCGGGCATGGCGACGGCCATCCGTCTGCGGCATCGGGCCGATTGTAGCAACGCCGGGGGCGTGCGGAAGGCGGCGAGGCCGCTCAGTCTCCCGCCCCGCGAGCAAGTGGGCGGCCGGCACCGAACCGGTGACGCCAAGGGGGCCGGGCGGCGTTCTCGAGGTTCCTTCGCGAGGAGATCAGACCCACCCTCCGAAGCCGCCTACCCCCGGTGGGGCCGTGCACGCACGCCTCCTCGCGCAGCCGACGTGGGTTGCTTTGTTTCAGGCAACCTTCCGCTGGTGGAATCCAAGTGCGGCGTACATGTCGAACCCGACAATTCGCCTCACTTCCGGCGACAGCTCCGCCATTCGCTCCCGCGGCACGTTCAGGTACTGGTTCTCTTCCTGGCGCACCCAGCCCAGCGAATAGGTGAGGATCACGCCGTTGCGCCAGTCTCCTGACATGTTCGCCCCCGCGCCGTGCAGCGTTCCACCCATCCACAAGAGCACCGAACCGGCCGGCATCTCCGCGTTCAGGATCTCGTGGGGCGCAGCCTCTCTCTCGGCCGGCCACTTGTGACCGGCGGGGACCTAACGTCCAGAGCGGCGGAGACATGTAGCTGGTAGCCGTACTCGCAATTGGGCCGCAACTGCGTCTCGCAGACCTGCAGGCTCAACGGGTGCGCGACGAGGTGGTCGGTCACGCTCCGAGAGCGCGCTACGAGGGCGGATACCCGACGGGTGCGGCCAGGGTAGAACTGTGTCGGGTCGTCCTCTTCGATCAGGCGCGCGTTCGCCATGTGCGGCGCCAACTCGTCGGTGATGGACTGCCGCAACCCGGCATCCATCACCCCGGTGACCACGGCGCATCCCGCTTCGCTCAATGCCGCGTTGATGTCACGCGCCGACGTGTCGGCCGAAAACCGGGGTATGGGCATCCTGCTTGCTCCCCAATCGCCGGGTTACGTCGGAACGATCGGCAACTCCACGTGGGACGGATACTCCCCACCGTGATGGACCGTGATCGTGGCCTTGCGCCCCTCCGACTCGCGGACCGTGTCGCCTCCGGTGTTCATGTTCCGGTCATAGGTCGGGAGGTTCGAACTCGTGATGTCCACGCGGATGCGGTGGCCGGGCTGGAAGTAGTTGGCGTAGACCAGCATGTCGATCTCGATCGGGTAGACCACGCCCGGCTCCATCAGGACCATCCTGTCGTAGCCCTCGCGATAGCGTAGCCGCAGGTAGCCTTCCTGCAGCGCGAACGCGCGACCGTCCGGGTAGACGTCGTAGAGCTTCACGGAGAGATCCGTGTCCGGGACATCCGTGGATACATGGATCGTTGCCCGCATCTTGCCGGTGATCTCGATGCCTTCCGTTAGCGGTTCGCTCGTGTACACGAGCACGTCCGGCCGTGCCTGCACGTCCGAGAGATCGAAGCTGCCGCTGTGCACGGCGCGTATCGGTTCCATGATCGGATTGGCCGGATCGTAGACATAGGTGTCGGATCCAGCGGTATCCGGCGCCGCAGAGACGATCCTCCCGGAGTCCATGCTGCCGCCGGCATCGCCGCCGCTGGTGAGGAAGAACCGGGTCGGGGTGGTGCCTTCGATGGGCCACACATCCGACGACTTCCACGCGTTCCGCCCCGGGACGTAGTACTGGATCTTCGGTTCCTTGTCGAAGCCGTTTTCCAGGCCCTTCAGGGTGTAGTCCCACCACCTGAGATAGGTGCCCCAGATGTCCTTGCGCGCATCGCCCATGTCCCTCTGGCCCGATACGGTCCGCGACGAAACGGATTCGATGTTGCAGTGCGCCAGCGGCGAGATGATCACGAACTGGTTGTCGCGCGCGTACTGCGTCTCGGCCTTGTCGCTGAAGTGGCGGAACTGCAGGAAGGTCTCGTTCACGCCATAGTCGTGCCACGAGTTGATGTGCAGGGCCGCCGCATTGACCCGGGTATCGTCCTCCAGGTAATCGCCCCCGTCCCACCAGGGATCCATGGGTTCGCGGGTGAGGTCTTCCCAGTCCGACGGGGGCGATTCGAGGACCTCGGCGATGTCGATCGAAGGCAGCACCAGCATGGTGTCGACGAAGTACTTGTTGTACAGGTCCGGGTCTCCCGCCAGCGAGAAGAGATCGACGCCAAGATTCGGAGCCGGTTCGTAGAAGTCGGCCACCTGCAGGAACTCTTCCCGCGAGAGCCGGCGGGAGGGGCGGTAGAACAGGTTCGTGCCAGAGAAGTGCGCCCAGAGCGCCATGGTCAGGTTGGTGGCGCCGCCGCGCTTCCAGAGCTTGGCCATGGTGCCGCCCGCGGTGCCATGCCCGGTGGCGGCGGATTGGGGGATGATCGACGTCAGGGCGGGATGCAGCGTCTGCGCCGCCTTGATTTGGTTGGCGCCCGGAATCGAGCAGCCGATCATGCTGGTCTTGCCGCTGAACCAGGGCTGTTCTGCGAACCAGTCGAGCGTGTCGGCGGCGTCCTCGACGTCTCCGTTCAGGACCACGTAGTCGCCTTCCGATTCGAACTTTCCACGTCGGTCCTGGACCGTGAAGAGGTACCCGTGACTCGCATAGTAGTAGGCTTGGTTCGCCCCCGAGATGGGCGCGTCCGGGTCGGCATTGCGCTTGCTGCCCTTGTCGTACGGCGTCCGTTCGAGAATGACGGGTAGCTGGCCCTCGACCCCGACGGGGAAGTAGAGGTCCGTGGAAAGCCGCACGCCATCGCGCATCGGCACGAAGTGGCTCCGCTCGACCCTGACTTCGTAGGGGCCTTTCTCGAACGGGACGGTCTCCGGCGAAGGCTCCGATCTCTCCGCGGCCGGCGTCTCCACCTCCTGTTCCTGGGAACAGGCAGAGACCGTCAGGACAGCCGTGCACAGCAACAGGTGCCGGATGAAACACAGCTTCAAAGATGTTGCCTCAGAAGTCATAACCTACCTCTACCCCGATCTGCCGCGGATAATCCTGGGTAAAGGTGACGAGACCCATGACCGGTGTCTGGGAGTAAATGGCGTCCGACTCGTCAAGCAGGTTCTTGCCGAAAACATGGACGCCGAAGTTGCCGATGCTCCCGCCTATCCGCGCGCGCAGCAGATCGCGGTCATCCCCTTCGGCATCGGTGCCGAACTGGCCGAGTTGACTGCCGATGCGGCTGTAGGTGAGCGACGCGTGCCCCATCCAGTTGCCGGACAGGTTCCAGGTGTAGCTCGCCGTCGCCGACAGGGTCATGTCCGGAACGAACGGCAGCTTGTCGCCTTCGTCGGCGACCACTGTCGCGTCAAGCGTGGGGTCCAGGTCGACGAATTCGCTCTGGTTGAAGTTGGCCGTGACCTGCAAGGTCAGGCCTTCGATGGAGGCAGGGGCATAGAGGAGACCGACATCCAGGCCGATGACCTCCGCGTCGCCGAACTGGTAGGACTGGAACAGTCCGAGGAAGGGCGCGGCCTGTTGAACGTCCTGCCAGTCCATGTAGTAGCCGGCGAGATCGATCAGCAACTGCCCGTCCGCGAGCGTCCACTTCGCGCCCAGTTCGTAACTCCAGAGGGTGTCGGAGTCCACGGCGTCCGAGCAGGGCAGGCCTCCGAGCCCCCGGTGCAGGCCGCTGCAATAAAACGGTGTGTTGAATATCCCGCTGCGGAACCCTTTCGCGATGTTGATGTACAGATTGGTGTCCTCGCGAGGCAGCCACTGCAGGTTGAACCTCGGGTTCCAGGAGTCGAACGTGTCGTCCAGCGAGCTGTCTATGCCCCCACCGATGGTTGTCGAGTCTCTGTCGTCCGTAAAGTAGCGCAGCCCAACCAGGGGTATGAGGGTGCCGTCCATCAGGGAATACGAGATTTCCCCGAAAACGGAAACGGATTCCGAGCCGTATGCGGCTTGCGTGGGAGGCAGTAGCGAAGGCAGGTTTGTTGCGGTGTCAGCTTCCGACTCGCTGTCCGAGTAGAAGAAACCCAGCACCCACTGCAGGGGTCCATCGCCTTGTGACACCAGGCGTGTCTCCGAGTTCAGGGCCTCCGAGTCGGTTGCATACGCCACGCTCAGCAGGCCGCCCGGCGCGAACGGGAAGGGAATGACCTGCTCGGATTCGTTGTCGAACTCCACCCGAGCCACGTTGGCCGTGAGCGTGGCGAAGCCGAGATCCCACTTGAGCGTGCCCGAGTAGAGGTCGAAGAAGTTGTTGTTGTAGTCGCCCGGGAGACTGGTGCCAACGGGTGGGTCCAGCGAAATGAGCAGCGTGCCGCCGTCCGACTCCGCCTCGTTGGTGAGGGCCATCAGCTCGACCGACACCGAGTCCGCCGGCCGCCACAGCACCTCGCCGCGTACCGTCGTGATCTCGAACTCGTTGATGTCCTCGTTGCCGAGCGCGTCCTCCTGGTAGCCGCCCATCGTTTCCTGGCTTGCCGCCAGGCGCACCCCCAGGCGGTCCTCGACCAGCGGCAGGCTGACCACGCCGTCGAAGTAGTTTCCGTTGTCGCCGCCGGCGGTATCCGTGTAGGCGGCGCGGAAGGCGCCTTCAAAGTCGACGAGGTCGGGCTTTCTGGTGATGTAGCGTACGGTGCCGCCCATGGAACCGTTGCCGTACAGGGTGCTCTGCGGTCCCCTCAGCACCTCGACACGCTCCATGTCGAATGTGCGCGCCACGGGGGCGAAGTTGATCTGGTAACCGAGGAACGCTGCATCGTTCACGTAGTAGCCGACGGTGGAGTCGCCCAGGGACTGGGCTATCCCGCGGATCTGGAAACGGCGCAGGCCCGGCGTGTTGGAAAGCTCCTCCGAGGCGCCGGGCACCAGCGTCATGACCTCGTTGAGGTCGCGGACGCTGATGTCGTCCAGCAACTCCCCGGCGAAGGCCTGCACGGCCACCGGAGTCTCCTGCAGTCGCTGCTCCCGCTTCTGCGCGGTGACGACGATTTCCTCGATGGACGGTTCTTCTGCGAGGGCCTGGCCGGCGAAGCCGGCCGAGAGGGCCGCGGCAAGCGCTGCGGCGGTAACAGCGGCGGTCTTTCGGGACGGGGGATCGTTGCGGGAAATCTCCATCGTCGCCCCCCCTGGGGTGCGCGGGTTTCGCGATTGTGCTCCGTTTCCGGGGTCTTCGGTCAAAAAGTGGCGCCTGACCGTAAACGACGCAAAGGGGGAGCCATCTCCGCAGCATGGTACGCCGAGTGCCCTCGACGCGAACCCGTTTTCCGGTGCAGGGCTTTCGCCATGAAGCGTGATGGAGACGGCGCGACTGCTTGCTTCGGGCGAGATTCCCGCCGCATTCCGTCGTCGGCGTCGGTTACCCGGTCGACCACGGTTTCGCCGGTGCGCTGAGCAAGCGCTACCGCGACCTGTCGCCGACAGGAGGCGGAGCACTTGAAGAGACGACACCGGCCCCTGCCATGCACGCCCGATGGCGCTGAAGCCGCGCTCAGTCTCCCGCTGTCACCCGGCAGCCGCCACGTCCACCACGGCTGCCGTACATCGCGGCGCCGGGATGGGCTCCCGGTGTTCGCGCAGGCTCTCGATGTGAAAGGCGATGGCCGCGCCCATCTCCCTGACGGCCTCCTCCCGGGTCGCCCCGGTGGCGACGCAACCGGGAAGGTCCGGCGCGAAGGCGGAGAAGTCTCGCGGCGTTTGCTCGATTACGATGGTGTATTCCATCACTCCCTCAATCGCTCAGTCCGGCTTGTTTCAAAATGCTGCCCCATGTCCCGCGGGCGAGGTCGTCTCCCGGTTTCCCCGCAACCGTGACCGTCCCGGGTTTCGCCGGATGCCGGAACTGGCGTGACTTCCCCGCGTCCGAACCTTCCGCCAGCCGTCCCGCTCCAACGTGCGTATCGCATGACGGACCGTGACCGTACCACGTGCGTCACCCACCGGGCAGGCCGGGACTGAGCGACAGCGAACGTCGCGAGGTGCCAGGCGATGGTGGCATCGAGCCGTGCAGCGCGTCCGCTATGGGCCAGACCTCGGACTCGTCGAGCCCGATAGGCGACTTCAGGGAGAGGCCCGCCAACATGGAGCGTCTCTGCGTTGCTGAGGGCATGGCGACAGCATCGATCTGGGGGCGTCCGAGCGATTGCAGCAACGCCCGCGTTACTCATTTCGGGCGTGGGCGCCTTGAGGCAGGGTGGGCACTCCAGCCCGGCGGAGCCTGCGCCTAGCTACTCCCGGGGGGAAGGCGTTGCCGGCGCCGGAATCGAACTGATCACCGGCGCGACCGGCAGCGCATCGAGGTCCACGACCGCGCCGTCCTTGATGACCATCTCGACCTCCCGGTAGTGGGCCGCGCTCCGCAACGGGTCCTTGCCGAGCACCACGATGTCCGCCGTCTTGCCGGGCTCGAGCGTTCCCAGGCGGTCGTCGACCCTATAGGCCGTGGCGATGTGGCTGGTGGCCGACCGCAGGATCTCCTGCGGCGCCATGCCCAGTTCCTCGAGCCCGGCGAGCGCGTTGAAGTGCCCTTCGCCGAGCTTCGTTCGGGGATCCGCATTCGGGCCCTCGGATTCGGCGGCGACCACGGGGTTTTCGACGCCCGCGTCCGTCGAGAGCAGCATCGTCACTCCGTCTTCGATCATCGCCTTCTGGTTCTCGCGGCCGACCTTCATGTACGGGGCCAGGATCGCCCCGGGGACGCGCGGGTGGATCTCCGCGTACTCGTCGATGCGCCGCTGCGTGATCGGCAGGACGGACACCGGGATGCCCCGGTCGACGAGCTTCCGCAACGTCTCGTCCGGTATGGGTACCTGCGGTCCGGAGATGTCGCCGTGCGTGACGATGTCGACCCCGGCGTCGATGGCCATGTCGAGGCTCTCGACCGAGGTGGTGTGCGCCTGCACGGTCATGCCGGCTTTGTGTGCCTCCTCCACGATGGCGCGCTGCACCCGGGGGGAGAACTGGATGAAGAACATGTCGGTGTGGCCGCTCGCGCCGTACTTCAGGAAGTCCATGCCCTTGCCCGCGTACTCGGCGACCGCTGCGCGGACGTCGTCCGGCGTCATCCACATGAGGTCGCGGCCCGTGCCCTGCTCCCAGGTCTCGTTGATGCGCTTGACGAACGTCTTCGTCAGAAAGGGAGCGGCGGCGCCCAGGAAGTCCGGCGACAGCGGGCCGCCGAACCCGATGATGTTGCCCGCGAGAAAGATGCGGCTGCCCGGTGCCTCGCCCGCGTTGATGGCGTCCCGGGCCGCCTTGAGCGCGGCCAGCGGCCCCCACGTGTCGAACACCGTCGTCTGCCCGGTCTTCAGGGCGATCTGGGCGGCTTCCAGGACGATCTCGTCGTAACGGTCCTCGAACTTGATGAGGGTCTCGAGACGGATGTTGATCATCAGGTGCACGTTCGCGTCCATGAGCCCGGGGATCAGGTACTTCCCCTGGACATCGAGGGTGCGCGCGTCCGCGGGGACGGCAACGTCCGGTCCGACAGCGACGATCCGCCCCTCTTCGACCAGCACGGTCGCGTCGACGATCGGCGGCGCGCCGGTGCCGTCGATGACCGTTCCGCCGGTCAACGCGAGGGTGTCTGCCCGGGCGATGCCGTTGGAGAGCAGCAGGCATGCGGCGACACCCGCCGCGAGCGGGAGGCGATGGCGCCGACGATCCATGCCGCTCAGCCGTCCGCTTCGGGCGCGTGCTTTCCGAACCACCCGAGCAGCGTCGTCATCTTCGACATCGCGTGGCTCGGCCGCGCGACGATGCCGTGCGCCTCCTCCGGGACCCGCACGAGCACCGTCTCCACGCCCTGCAGCTTGAGCGCCTTGTAGTACTGCTCGGATTCGGACATCGGCGTACGCCAGTCCTCCTCCCCGGTCATGATGAGCGTCGGCGTCTTGACGTTCTCCGACACGCGCAGGAGCGAGCGCGCCTCGAAGTTGTCCCGGTGGCGCCAGGGCAGTCCGGGCATCCAGTATTCGAGGAACAGCCCGGACAGGTCCGCCGTGAAGATGAAGCTCTCCCAGTTGATCACCGGATAGAACGCCACGGCCGCGCGGAAGCGGTCGGTGTTGCCGATCATCCAGGCCGTCAGCACGCCGCCGCCGCTGCCGCCGGTCACGTAGAGCCGCTCCTCGTCGACGAAGCCCATGCCGACCACGTGGTCCACCGCGGAGTTCAGGTCGTGGAAGTCGTCTCCCGGGTAGGCGTGGTGGATGAGATTGCCGAACTCCTCGCCGTAGCTGATGCTGCCGCGGGGGTTGGTATAGAGCACCACGTAGCCGGCGGCGGCCATGAGCTGTTTCTCGGTGTCGAACACGTCGCCGTAGTCCGCGAAGGGCCCGCCGTGCATCTCCAGGATCAGCGGGTACTTCTGCGACGGGTCGAAGCCGGGCGGCTTGATGATCCAGCCGTGCACGGGGCGGTCGTCCTGCGACGAGGTCCAGCGCAACTCCTCCACCGCGCCGAGTTCCCGCTCGCCGAAGAGGTCCGCGTTCAGGTCCGTCAGCATGCGCCCCGCCCCGCCGGGATCGGCGACGGCGACGTCGCCGGGCATGGCCGGGCCCGGCACCGTGTACGCCAGGCGGCCTTCGTCGCTGGTCGACCAGAGGGTGTTGTGGTTGATGTAGCCCATCTCGGTGGCGCCGATGTCGGGGACGGCGACGCGGCGGCCGCCGTCCAGCGAGAACAGCACGAGCCGCGCATTGCCCGCGTCGAGCACGACGCCGTGGATGCCGCTGCCGTCCGGCGCCCATTGCGGTCCGCCGCCCCCGCGGCGCGCGGAATCCTGGACGTGCCGGTCATAGTCCAGGGTCAGGTTCCGGACGTTGGAACCGTCGCGGTCCGCCACGTACAGGTCGTTCTGCTGATGCCCCCGGTACCTGTCGTCATAGCCCACGTAGGCGATGTGCCTGCCGTCCGGCGACACCGACGCGGCCACGTCGGGTCCCTTCCGGTCGATGAGCCGACGGGGCGAACCGTCGGCCAGCGCGACCTCGTAGACATCCGGATTGCCCACGTCGTAGATCTCGGCACCTTCCGTGAGGTTGGCGGAGACGATCAGGGATTCGCCTTCCGGCGCCCAGGCGAAGGAGCCGGCGCCGAACTGCCTTTCGCCCCGCGTCACCTGTCGTGGCGTACCGCCGTCGGCGGCGACGACGAAGAGGTGCATGTACCCCGGCGGTACGTCCCCGACCTGGTCGAAGCGGAAGGCCAGCATGTCGGTGTACTTCGGCGGCGGCGCCCACTCGGCGCCGTCCGGCGCCGGCGGCATCTCGCCGATGACGAGCGCGGGTTCCGGGACGAGACGCGAGAACGCGATGCGGTCGCCGTCGGGCGACCACGCGAAGTTGCCGGGCGGCATGGCATGACTGGTGACCGCGGCGGTATCGCCCGTGTCCATCCAGCGCACGTGAAGCTGCATGCTGCCGCTCTCGTCCGACCGGTACGCCAGGCGGCGCCCGTCAGGCGACCAGCGGGGGGAGTTCGCCGTGTGCTTGCCGGTGTTCAGCGGCCGGTGGTTCGATCCGTCGGCATCGACCATCCAGAGGTTCTGGTAGCGGCGGTCGGTCATCACGTCGTTGAAGTGACGCACGTAGACCACCTGCTCGCCGTTCGGCGAGATCTGCGCGTCGGTGGCGTACTCCAACTCGAAGACGTCCATCACGTCCAGCGGCTGCCCTGCGTGCGCCGCCACGGCGAGGATCGGAAGGACGAGGGCTGTTCGGATCATCGGGTTGCTCTCCTTGCGGCTCAGGTCAATCCTGGCTCATGTACCGGTCGACATGCGCTTCCAACACCGGCAAGGGCATGGCGCCGCTACCGAGCACCGCCGCGTGAAACGTGCGGATGTCGAACGCGTCGCCCAGCTTCGCCTCCTGCGCGGCGCGGATCTCCCGGAACTTCTCGAGGCCCAGCTTGTAGGCCAGCGCCTGCGCGGGCATGTCCGTCGAATAGCGCAGGGTTTCCGTGGCGATTTCCTCCGCGCTGGAAAACGTGTTCGCCCGCATGTACTCCATCGCCTGCTCGCGCGGCCAGCCCAGGTGGTTCATGCCCGTGTCCACCACCAGCCGGTTCGCGATGAAGGCGTCGAAGAGCAGCCAGCCGTAGCGCTCGTAGGGCTCGTCGAGCACCCCCATCTCCAGGGCCAGGCTCGCGGCGTAGTTGGCCCATCCCTCGGTGAACGCCGCGTAGAAGAGACTCGTGAGCTGCCGGAGCCGGGAACTCGCCTCGGTCTCCAGTTGCAGGGCGATATGGAAATGGTGCCCGGGTATCAGTTCATGGAAGATGAGCGGGCCGGTCCAGACCATCGGACGGCTCTCGAGCTTCGAGCCGTTGAAACGGTACTCGCCGCGCGGATTCGCGGGCGTCGGCGTCTGGTAGTAGCCGAAGGTCATGCCCGGTTCCGCCGCCGGGTCCAGGCGCCGGACGCCGTAGGGCGCCTCGGGGAGCACCGAGAAGTAGTCCGGGATGTGCGGTTCCACTTCGCGGATGTAGGCCATGTAGCGGTCCGCCACCTCCTCCGGGGTCTGCGCGAAGAAGCGGGGGTCGGCACGCATCTGCTCGTGGAACTCCTCCGCCGTGCCCTCGAACCCCAGTTCGTCGCGGATGGCCTGCATCTGTTGCTGGAGGTCCGCCATGTATGCGAGGCCGCGCTCGTGGATGTCCGCGGGGTCGAGGTCCACGGTGGTCTGCTGGAGGATGGCGAACCGGTAGGCCGCCTCGCCGCCGGGGTACTGGCCGAGGCCGACCGCTTCCGGCGCCCGCGCCATGTAGTCGTCGCCCAGGTAGTCGAGCAGCGCATCGATGGCCGGGTGCACCTGTTCGGCGATGGTCGTCTCGATGCGGGCGTTCAGGGCCGCGCGCTCCTCCTCGGACAGCGCCGCAACGCGCTCGGGCGCGACCGCCGCCAGGTTCCCGATGCCGGCGCGCAACGCCTCGAACACTGTCCTGGCCCCGGGGATTGCCGGCTTCGGAAGCAGGATGCCACGCTCCGCCTGGCCCTGCAGTCGGGTCAGGTCGTCCCTGACGTAGCGCCCAAGATCCGCCAGCAGGCCGAGATAGGCCGCAATGTCCTCTTGCGTTTCGAAGGTGTAGCCGCCCAACGCGCGCGGGACCATGGAACTGAAGACGAAACCCGCCGCGTAGGGGGTGACGTTGAACTTGTGCCAGAAGTGGGTCGGGGTCTCGGTGGCGGCCTGCAGCACGCCCTCGAGGATCGCGTAGGTGATCCGGTCGTCGTCGCCCAGTTGTGACTCGTCGATCGCGCGCAGTTCGTCGAGCGCGGCCGCGGCCTTCGCCGCCTCCCGCTCCACGTAGGCGAAGCTGTTGTCGTCCATCGCCAGGACGCGCCGCCCTTCGAGCAGTTGCAGCGAGGCCGAGGCGTCGGTCAGGTCCGCCATGATCCGGTCCGCAAGCGCGACCACCGCGGCCGACCCCTCCGCGGAATCCGCCGCCGCGCCGGCATCCGGCGCATCGGTATCCGGCGCATCGGCCGACTCCGCACAGCCCCACAGGACCAGCGCGCCCAACATCGCCCCGGCCCACCGCACATGGCATCGCAACAATTCAGTCATCGTTCTCCACCCGACATCCACGAGAAGCGTTCGTGCGCCCACACCAGGGGAAGCCCGTCCGGGCAGGAGGGGGCGCACAGGACGGGTGGACGCAGTGCGGGCCGCCAACCCCAACCCGGAGAGGTGACACCGCCGCCGTTACTCCTGCGAGATGTCCTCCCAATCCACGTCGTCCAACGCCGATCCGGGCGCCTCCACTTCGTCTCCCCAGAGCGCAAGGATGCCCTCGCCGAGAATGTCAGCGACCGCGGCGAAGTGATCCTTGCCCGGGAAGATCCTCGTGGTGACCTCCAGCGAGGGGTAGTTCCGGAGCTTCAGGATCTCCGCCAGCAGCACCGGCGCGCTCACGATGCCCCAGGCCGCCATGTTGGGATCGGCGATCTCGGCCTCTCCCGCGCCGAGGAAGACTTCGGCGTCGTAGTCGTTGTGTGCTTCCGCGAAGGCCTCCTCCATCCTGAACACCGCCCGGTCGGTGGCGTTGATGGACGGGCTGCCGATGATGTACTTCCCGAAGTCTCCCGGGCGGGCGAAGAGCGCGTAGCCGGTGAACATGCCGCCGCCGGAGTGCCCGAACAGGCCATGGTCGCCGGAGAACCGGTACGTTTCCGCGAGCGCCGGTCGCGCCTGGTCGATCAGGAAGTCGAGAAACCGGTCGGCCCGCTGGGGCGGCGCCCTGAAGCCCGCGGCACGGGCTCCGGCCGCCAGTTGTTCCCCGGCGAATCCTCCGTAGAAGTACGTGTCGCCGGGCGGGGCGAAATCCACCGCGCGCCGCTGGCTGAACGCCATCAGGCCGAGTTCGCTCGGCGCACCGACGCCCACGACGATCATTTCCGGCACGAGGTTGCCCATGACGAGCAGGTTCAGTAGCCCCACGGTCAACGGCATCATGCCCGGTCCGTCCGTCAGCCAGAGCACCGGGTAGGACTTCCCGGGCAGCGCGCCGTAGGTCGCGGGCAGGGCCACGGTCAGTTGATGGTCCCAGTCGAACCCCGGCGCCCGCAGGCTGACCGGAGGTTCGTAGGACATCGTGTAGCGCGCGCCTTCGGTCATGAGCGGGGCGTCCTGGGCCAGGAGAGGCCCTTGCCAGAGGACGGCGATCAGTAGCGCGGCCGCATGGGGCAATCTGGCCATGGGGGCAACCTGCGAACTCAAGGGGCGGAGCATTATGCATGGGCGGACTGCGGAGGGACCGGCCCCGCTGCGTCCAAGCGTTCATGGCCGAAGCAACCGCGCAACCGTCCGCCGTCCAACCGAAGATGGCGGTATCCGACGGATACCTGAACTACGTCCTGTTCATGCTGGCCGTGGTGGCGTTCTTCAACTACCTCGACCGCATGGTGCTGTCGATGCTGGTGGAGCCCATCAAGGCCGACCTCGGCTTCAGCGACACCCAGCTCGGGCTCCTGACCGGCTTCGCCTTCGCGCTCTTCTACGCCACCTTCGGCATTCCCATCGCCCGGCTAGCGGACACCCGCTCACGGGTCACGATCCTCTCGGTCTGCATGGCCCTGTGGAGCGCGATGACGGCCCTGTGCGGACTCGCCCAGAACTTCCTGCACATGCTGCTGGCGCGCGTGGGGGTCGGCGTCGGGGAAGCCGGCTGCGTGCCGTCGAGCCACAGCCTGCTGACGGACTACGTGCCCGCGGAGAGGCGGGCGCTGGCGCTCGGCATCTTCCAGACCGGCGGCGCCGCCGGCATCATGGTGGGACTGATCGCCGCGGGATGGCTCGCCGACACCTACGGCTGGCGGGCCACCTTCTTCATCGTCGGCATCCCCGGCGTCGTGCTGGCGCTCGCCGCCAAGCTCACCGTCAAGGACCCGCCCCGGGGCAACTTCTCCGACGCGCCGGAACCCGAGGCGCAGTCGTTCGGCGTGGCCGTGGCCAGCCTGTTGCGCCGCAGGACGTTCGTCCACATCGTCATCGCCTATTCCCTCGGACTCTTCGGCGTCTACGGCATCGCCCAGTGGACGCCGGCGTTCTACATCCGGGTCCACGAGATGACGCTGACCGAGGTGGGTTGGGGCGTCGGCATCGCCAGCGGACTCGGCGGCGTAATCGGCACCTTTATCGGCTCGGTGCTCGCGCCCCGCTACATCGCGCGGGACCGGCGCTGGGAGTTGTGGTGGCCCGCCTGGGCGTACCTGGCGTGCATTCCCACGTATGGCGCCGCCTTCGCGACCGGCGACCTGATGACCTCCTTTGCGCTGGTGTTCCTGGCTTCCGTGATCGCCGGCACGAGCATCGCGCCGGGGATGGCGAGCGTGCAGTCCGTCGCCGAACCGCACCAGCGCGCCACCGCCGTGGCCATTGTGATGTTCTGTTCGGCCATCCTCGGCCAGGGGCTCGGGCCCACGGCCATCGGCATCACGTCGGACCTGCTGACGCCCTCGCTCGGCAGCGACGGGCTGCGCTGGGCGCTGGTGTTCTCGCTCGTGCTGTTCGCGTGGTCCTGGGCGCACTTCATGGTCGCGGCGCGGACGGCCCACCACGACCGCATCTCCTGACTGGCGCCAGGCACCGACGTAGGGGCCGGGCTTGTCCCGGCCCGGGGCAGAGCTGCCGGAATCTGCAAGACGGGCGGGGACGAGCCCCGCCCCTACGAACTCGCCCCCTGCGCGGGCCGCGCACGCTGGACGACAAGCCTTGTTGTGATTGACCTACCCGCACACCTCCTCGAACACCCGCATGAAGTTCTCGCCGAGGATGCCGGCGATCTGCTCGTCGTCGTAGCCCCGGGCGACCAGGCCCCGGGTGATGTTGGGCATGTCCCGGTAGTCCTGGAAGCCGCGCAGCGTGTGGGTGGTGGAGATATTGTCCTCCGGGCGGAAGCCAATCTCGTCGACGATGGCGCCGAGCGTGGCCTCGATGACGTCCTCCGGCGCCTGCATGGGCCAGTCCGTGCCGATGCCGATGTGCCGCCAGCCGATCCGTTCGTTGATGTAGTCGATGTGGTCGAGCACCACGTCCACCGACGCCTCCGGGTCCGGCGAGAGGAAGAAAGGCACGGCGACCAGCCCGACCAGGCCGCCGGTATCGGCGATGGCATCGAGCTCCCCGTCGCTCTTGCCCCGGGCGTGGCCGTAGACGCCCTGGGCGCAGCTATGGTTGGCCAGCACCGGCGTAGCCGACAGGCGGCAGGCGTCGAGCGTCGTCTGCATCCCGCAATGCGAGGTGTCGACGACGATCCCGAGCTCGTTGCACCGTTCGACCACTTGGCGACCGTAGCGGGACACTCCGGCATCGGTCGGTTCGGTGCAACCCGCGCCGACATAGTCCTGGCGGTTGTAGGTGAGCATCAGCACGCGCAGCCCGTCGTCGTAGGCCCGGTTCACGTCGTCGATGTCCTGGGAGAGGCCGTACACGGGCTGGCAGTAGCCGTACATGGCGACCGCGCCCTCGGCCTTGGCGGCGCGAATCTCGGCGGCGGTGGTGCACTTCTTTAGCCAGCCGAGGCCCCACAGCAGATCGACCATCTCCCGGTAGCCGCCCATCGCCTCGATGATGTGCGGCGGGCCCATCCGCACCCCGAAGACACCGAGGTCCACCCCGCTCTGCCGCCACCAGCGGTGAATCTCGTCCGACTGTCCGGTCGCCGCAAGGCGATAGGGTGCCGCGATCGCCTGGCCGACGCCCGACAGGCCTTCTTCCACGTCGCCGAGCGCCTGCTTCAACTGCCGCGGGTCGTAGGTCTTGAAGATGTTGGCGCCGCCCGGGTGCTGGTTCATCAGGTCCGCCACCAGGCACTCCTCGTGCAGCCGCGCCGCGCGGGCTTCCTGTTCGTCGGTCAGACCGAAGTCCCATCGTCCGGGCTCTTTGCTTGCGAGGGGTGCCCCCTCGCGCTCCCCGGCTGAAGGCTCCGTTGACTGTTCCATGCCGTGTTCCTCCTGTTCCGCGTCAGCGACGAATGATCGCACCGTCCTTCATGACGAAATCGACCCGCTCGGTGACGCCGATGTCCTCGACGGGGTTGCCGGGCATCGCGACGATGTCCGCAAGCTTGCCAGGCGCGATGCTCCCGATTTCCGCGTCGCGTTCGAGCATTTCGGCCGCGACGATAGTGCCGGCGCGCAAGGCCGTCCAGTTGTCGCCCGTCGCTTCCGCCACCAGGCGGAACTCCTCCACCGCATCGGCGATGCGGTCCGGCCCGAATACGGTGTCGCTGCCGAGCGCGATCGGAACGCCCAGTTCGTGAGCGAGCCGGGTGCTCTCCTTCAACACGGCCAGCAGCGGCGCCATCGACGCGAGCATGGTCTCGTCGAGCACGAAGCCTTCGCTCAGGACGGATCCCGGGGGCTGGCGCGCGATGTAGTCGATGATCCAGATGGTCGGCACGTAGTGGATGTCCTTCCGCGCCATCTCGCGGAGGACCTCCGGGTCGGTGATGAAGGCGTGCTCGATGGAGTCCACGCCCGCCGCGACCGCGAGCCTCGCCGCCCTGTGTTCGGGATCGAGCGTCACGTGCTGGCTGACCTGCTTCCCGTGCCGCCGCGCTTCGGCCACCACGGCCTTCATGTCCTCGGCGGTCATGCTGGTGCCAAAGGCATCGAGCAGCTTGATCCAGTCGGCGCCGTAGGAGATTTCCTGCGCCACGATCCGGCGCATCTCGACGGGCCCGGTGCCCATGCGCACGAAGCGGAGATCGTCTACCGGACCCTCGGGGTACACCGCCCGCTTGCCGAGGAACGTTGCCGAGCCCTCGCCCTGCACGCCGTGGGGCGCGACGAAGATGCGCGGCCCCTGGTGTTCGCCCCTCGTTATGGCGTCCCGCAGGTCGACCGTCTCGAAGTAGCGGTCGAACCCCAGGGTGCGGATCGTGGTGAATCCCCGGTGCAGCATGGCCCGCGCGTTCGCGAGGGAGCGCAGGGCGCGCCAGGACGCGGAACGGCTGTAGGTCACGGCATTTGAGGTCACCCCGCCGTCGTGGGCGAGGTGCACATGCGTGTCCATGAAGCCCGGCGTACAACTGCGGTCGCCGAGGTCGAAGACACTCGTCCCTTCCGGCACGGCGAGGTCCACTCCAACGGCTTCGATTCGGTTGCCCCGAACCAGCACCGCGGCGGGTTCGAGCACTTCGCGGCGCTCCACGTCGATCACCCGGGCGCACTGGAGCACTACGCCCGCGTCCTCGGCGGCGGCGGACCCGGGCGCGGCGAGCCATGCCGCAACGATCAAACCCAGGAAGCCGGCCACGCTACCGGCCTGTGTCGAAGGCCGCGAGTTCGGCATCGATATCTCCCTTCTCCCCCGGCCCGACGCCTCTGAACGGCACGTGCGGGCACCGCGACGCCGACGCGTGGTACTCGCGGACGATTCCGTTGAGGACCTCGGCAATCCACGTGTTCGGCTCCATGATGTCCCACTCCTCCTTGGGATCTTGCTCCACGTTGAAGAGTTGCGGATTGTTCAGTTCTATCCTCGTCCTGCGGCCGGCCTCCGGCCGGAACTCGACGTAGTGGATCTTGAACTGGCGCCACTTGATGGCGGCCAGTTCGTCCTTGATGAAACACAGGAGGTGTTCGCGGGGTCCTTTGTCGGTCCTGCCGAGGAGCACGTCGGACTGATCGCGGCTATCGATCGCCCGGTCCGTCGGCACCCGCTCGGCGGCGCCCGCCAGCGTGGCGAAGGTTCGATAGAAGTTCATCACGCTGAAGATCTCGTTGCTGACCGCGGCGGCCGGCACGCGACCCGGCCAACGGACGATGCGGGGGTGCGCAGTTGCCCCTCGTAAGCCGTTCCCAGGCGGCCGCGCCAGGGACCGGAATCGGCCTGAGGACCGATGCTCGGGATCAGCACCGGGCCGTTGTCGCTGGCCCACACGACGATGGTGTCGTCCGCGATCCCCGCCTCGTCGACGGCGTCGAGGATCTGCCCGGACCGATGGTCACATTCCACCTTGCAGTCGGCGAAGTCGCCGGTGCGCGTGCGGCCCTTGAAGTCCGGATGCGGCAAGGCGGGATGGTGCACGAGGGAAAAGGGTACATAGAGAAAGAACGGCCGGTCGCCTTGCGCGTGCTCGCGAATGTACGCCACCGACTTCTCGGTGATCGTCGCATCGACGAAGGGCCTGTTCTCCGTGGTGTAGGGTTCGACCGGGGAGCAGGGTCCGGTTCGGCCAGCGTGTACTCCCAGGGCGCCATGCCCTGCCGGATGCCCGGCGGCACCACCCGGTGGCAGCCCGTGCGCAGCGGCATGCGCCCGGTCAGCAACGCCGAACGCGTCGGCGTGCATTCGGCCTCGACATTGAAGTTGGTGAGCCGCATGCCCTCGGCCGCGAACGCATCGAGCCTCGGGGTCGGGGCGCCCCGGGTGATGCCGCCGCCATAGCACGTAACCGATGTTGTCGGTCAGCATGAAGACGATGTTCGGCGCCTTCATAGCAGGCTGACGTCCGTGGGCGTCAGCTCGAACGCCCGGCGGGCGATGTGACGATGTGGTCGAACACGCCGTCCCGCTCGTAGATGTCGATGGTCGCCATTCCGACGCGGAACGCTACCGCGGAGAACATGTACGTTGCCGTGAAGTTGATCCGTTCGGCGGCGGCGCGCAACGCTTCCCGGTCGAGCACGGTCGAGGTCGAATAGCCGTTGGCCTGCGCCTTGCCCAGGCAGAGCAGGTCGGGGTCGATGCCCATGTGGACATGCGAGCCCCGCGGGTGCAGACGGAAACCGTTGCGCACGTCGTCGACCGTGACGAGCGCCCCCGTACGCTCCCTGAACCGGGCGATGGCGTCGATGATCTCCGGGCTGACCCCGCGCGTCGGCTGGGCGGGGTTCTGGTCGAGGGGATTGAGCATGACGCCGGCCACCTGTTCCCCGTACGTGTCCGCGACCTCGAGGAGCGCCGCGGCATCGTTCCAGGGAACCCGGATGACGTACTTGTGCTGTTCGTCGAAGGTCGTCTCCGGGGCCAGGGCGATCTCGATGCCGAACCCGTGGTAGGCCGATTCGAACAGCACGACGTAGGGCTGGCGGCGGGCGGTGCGCATGATGCGCATGGCCAGGTTCGTGCTGTCGGAACCGTTCTTCGTGAAGAGCGCCCAGTCGAACCCGTCGCCCCACTCGAGCAGCCGTTCCGCGTAGGCCGGCATCACCTCCGGGAAGAAGGCTGCGAGGTCGACCTTGGCCGTCTGGCTCGCGGCCGCGGCATCGACCTCGGGGTGGCGATAGCCCAGCAGGTTCGGCCCGTTACCGCAGTTGAAATCCAGGAAGGACCTGCCGTCCGCGTCGATGAGCCGACACCCTCGGCGGACGCGATGAAGCTCGGCATCACGTCGCGCCCCGCGAACCTGACCGAGCGCGTCAGGTAGATGCCGCCGCCCGGAATCACGGCGTCGGTACGCGCCCAAAGCGCCTCGTTGGCGGGGCCGTTGACCGGTGCGTCCATTACCGCCGACCGTCCGTCATCGGAAGCTCCATCGAGAGGTACCAAATTCCAGTGTAGCGTTCCGTCGGGACTTCCGTGCAGGCGTGGTGCGGCTTCGCTGCACGCCACGCGATGTTTTGCATTCACCCCGTGGATGATTATCATTCGGAATATGAATGATTTCATGCCACGCGCCGTTCAGCCGCTGCTCGAAGAGCACCTCCAGGTGATGCCTGTCGTCGTCGTGACGGGCGCCCGCCAGACCGGCAAGAGCACGCTGGTCCAACGACTCGCTCCGGGTCCGCGCCGTTTCACGTCCCTCGACGATCTCGATGCGTTCGATGCCGCCGAGCGCGATCCCGACAGCCTGCTCGGTGGTCCGGAGCCGGTCACGCTGGATGAAATCCAACGGGCGCCCGATCTTCTGCGGGCAATCAAGCGACATGTGGACAACGACCGAGCTCCCGGCCGGTTCCTGCTCACCGGTTCCGCCAACCTGGCGCTCATGGCGCGCGTATCGGAGTCGCTCGCGGGCCGTGCGAGCTATCTGACGCTCTGGCCGATGACACGACGCGAGCAGCTCGGTCTGGGGCAAACAGGCGTCTGGGAGGATCTGCTGTCCGCACCGGAATCCGCCTGGCAGGACGTCGTGGCCGGACAGACACCGTTCCCGGAGGACTGGCGCGCCGCGGCTCGGCGGGGCGCCTTTCCGGACCCCGCGGTCCACATCGACACCGAGGCAAAGCGGTCCATCTGGTTCGATGGCTACATCCAGACCTATCTCGAACGAGACCTTGCGACGCTGTCTTCGATCGCCTCGCTGGTCGACTTCCGGCGGCTCGTCCGAGCGGCCTGCCTGCGCATCGGTCAAGTCGTCAATCAGACGGAAATGGGGAGAGACGTGTCGATTCCCCAACCCACCGTCCACCGTTACCTCAACCTGCTCGAGACGTCGTACCTGTTGGTGCGCCTGCCCGCGTACGCCGTCAACAGGACGAAGCGACTCATCAAATCGCCCAAGCTTTATTGGTGCGACACCGGACTTGCCCTGCGGATCGCTGCCACCGATCCCACCCCGGCCCATCTGGAGAACCTGATCCTGAGCGACTTGCTCGCCTGGCGGGACGCGCGGGCAGACCCTGCGGAGATCGCCTACTGGCGTACGACCAGCGGCGACGAGGTGGACTTCGTGGTGGAGGCGGGGGGTGCGCTGTTGCCCATCGAGGTCAAGGCAACCGCCAATCCTCGTCTGCGCGACACGGTCCGGCTGCGGTCCTTCCGCCGGGAGTATCCCGAGCAGGCACGGGCCGGACTGCTGCTGCACGACGGCGACACCGTCGAGTGGCTCGCGCCGGATGTGCTTGCGGTCCCCTGGTGGCGTCTGGTCTGAAATGCGAAAGCGGGATCGACGCGGCGCCCCTCAGGCGAAGGGATTGACGATGGTCAGTCCAGCGATGCGGCGCCCCGCCTGCAGGTCCTCCGTGAGCAGCACGTCGCAACCCGCCTCCAGCGCCGAAGCGAGAATGAGCGCATCGTAGAAGTTGATGCCGTGCGTCCGCGCCAGATCGAGCGCTTCGGTGTGCGTCGAGACATCGAGCGACCGGACCGCACCCAAAGCGGTACAGACGTCCTCGACAACCGCTTCAACGGCATCCCATTCCAGGTGAAACTTGCGGCGCAGCACCGAAGCGCACTCATTCAGGACCTGCACGCTGATCGTGCCGCCGTCCAGGATTGCCTTGCGAGCGACTTCCGCCTTCGGACCATCGCCCTGTGCGTGGACGAGCACGTTGGTATCGAGGAACGTCGTCATCGCGCGTTGGCGGCGTCCCTGTCGAAGCAATAGTCGTCGGGAATCCGCAACGCCCGCGCGCGCATGCGCTCCACCGCCAGTTCCTTCCGTTGGTCGCGGGCGAGCACGATGCGTCTGGCGGAGGCCGAGACGACCTCAAGCTCGTCCCCCGCCTTCAGACCGAACTTGTCCACCAACTGCCGGGGAAGCCGGACAGCCAGGCTGTTTCCCCACTTGGCCACCAGCACAATATACTCCTGGATATCCTTGGGTCTCTGGATATTCTAATGCCCGGTGCGTCCCTTGCAAGGCCGTCCGGGCTGGCCGTGGACCGCCGGCCGTTGGTCCCGTAACCTCCTGCGCCACCATCTCCCCGGACGTCCGCCATGAACTTCGACATCCCCGCCGACCTGCGCGACCACCTCGCCGAACTCGACGACTTCATCGAGCGCGAGATCAAGCCGCTCGAGGAGGCCGACGACAACATCCGCTTCTTCGACCATCGCCGCGAGGACGCGCGCACGGACTGGGACCGTGGGGGCCTCCCGAACGAGGCGTGGGAGGAACTCATGGCCGAAGCGCGTCGTCGAGCGGACGCCGCCGGGCACTACCGCTATCCGTTCCCGAAGGCCTACGGCGGCAAGGACGGCACGAACCTCGGCATGGCCGTCATCCGGGAACACCTGGCTGCCAAGGGTCTCGGGCTCCACTGCGACCTGCAGACCGAGCACTCGATCGTAGGCAACAACGTCGGCCTCCTCCTGATGCTGGAGTACGGAACCGAGGAACAGAAAGCCGCGTGGATCGACGACCTGGCCGAGGGGCGCCGCGGGTTCGCCTTCGGCATCACCGAGCCCGAGCACGGCTCCGACGCCACGCACATGGACACCCACGCCGAACGCGACGGCGACGAGTGGATCATCAACGGCGCCAAGACCTGGAACACGGGCATCCACAAGGCGAAGTACGACCTCATCATGGCCCGCACCGCCGGCAAGGCGGGCGATGGCGAGGGCATCACCGCGTTCATCACGCCGACCAATGCCCCCGGGTTCAAGATCGAGGAGATGCTCTGGACCTTCAACATGCCGACCGACCACGGCCGCATTTCGCTCAAGGACGTGCGCGTGCCGCACGACACGATCTTCGGCGGCGAGGGTCGCGGGCTGCAGGTGGTGCAGCACTTCTTCAACGAGAACCGCATCCGGCAGGCCGCCTCGAGCCTGGGCGCCGCGCAGTACTGCATCGACGAGTCCGTCGAGTACGCCAAGGTGCGCAAACCCTTCGGCAAGCCGCTGTCCCAGAACCAGGCGATCCAGTTCCCGCTCGCGGAGCTGCAGACGCAGTGCGAGATGCTGCGGGCGCTGATCCACAAGACCGCCTGGGAGATGGACACCTACGGCGCCTTCTCGGTCTCGGACAAGGTGTCGATGTGCAACTACTACGCGAACCGGCTCTGCTGCGAGGCCGCCGACCGCGCGATGCAGGTCCACGGCGGCCTCGGCTACTCGCGCCACAAGCCCTTCGAGCACATCTACCGGCACCACCGCCGCTACCGGATCACGGAGGGGGCGGAGGAGATCCAGATCCGGCGGATCGCGGGGTACATGTTCGGGTTCATGAAGCAGCGGGCGCCGAAGGGGGTGAAGGTCGCATAGGCCTGCCCGCCCAGCGGATTCGGCGGCGTTCGCTACGTGCCTACAGTGTGCCGGCGGTCCTTGAACCGCACGCAAAGGGGAAGACCAGAGAGCGCACGCAGAACATCACCCTGAACTTCCTCCGTCTGTCGAGGGAGTACGACTGCAATCCAGGCGAGGTTCTCGAAGGGAATCGGACAACGCACCGGCGTCTGCTACCTCTGCGAGCGCGCCGCCGACGACTTCGTCGGCGATCTGTGCAAGGAACGCCACGAGGAAGGGCTCGGGGCACAGCGCGTGAGAAACTCGTACTGACCCCAGCCCCGCGCGCTGTTCGCGCAGACGCCGAACGCGAGCGAGCGTCACTACGCACAATACGGATATGCAAAACTGCGTATCCGTATTGTGCGTATCCGAACTTTGCGTAGTGCGCTAGAATCGCCACATGGCTACCGCCGCCGAGCTCTTTCCCCTGGGCGTCGCCACGGGCCGCGCGCACTGCAACCGTCTACGCGAGCGCGATGAGCTGACCGGCAACATCCGCGAGGGCGTGCACACCTGGATCTGGGCGCGTCGGCGCATCGGCAAGACCAGCCTGATCGAGCAGGTGGCGCGCGACCTTGCGCCGGACATCGTGACGGCGCGGCTTGACTTGCTCGTGACTCACGACGTCAACGCCTTCGAAACGCGGCTCCGGGTGGCGTTGGAGGAAACCGGAGCCCGGCTCCCCCCCGGCAAGCAGACCTCGACAGCCAAGCTCACAAGGGCGTTCTCCGCCTTCAAGCCAGAGCTTTCCCTGGGCGCCTTCGGCCTGCGCCTCAAGCTGGCCGCACCCAGCCAGACGGACGAGGGCATCGTCGAGATGCTGCTCGCCCTCGACGAGGCCGCTGGCGCCTACGGTCGGCGGGTGGCATTCGTGCTCGACGAATTCCAGCAGCTATCGGAACTGCAGAACGGTGCTCCGAGAAGCCTGGAAGGCGCGGTGCGTCACGCCGTCGAACGGGCGCGGAACGTCACGTACGTTTTCGCCGGCAGCCGCAAACACCTGCTGGCGTCGATGTTCGAGGACGATGAGCGCCCCCTGTACCGCCTTTGCCGAAAGATGACGCTCGAGCGCATCGGCGCCGAGGACTACCGCCATTTCCTGCTGCGGGCGGGACGGTCACGCTGGCGGCGGCGCGTCCCCGACGAAGCCATCGACCGCATCCTGACCCTGACCAACCGCCATCCCCACTACGTAAACGCGCTCTGCGGACCGCTATGGCGGGCAGATGCCGCACCCACGGCCGATGACGTGGAGGCCATGTGGGCGAGGCTGGTGGCCGAGGAAGGCGGCGTCGCCGCCGGCCGCGTGGCGCGCCTCGCGCCCAGCCAGCGGGCGCTGCTGCGGGGCATCGCGGAGGCCGAGCACGGCGTGCCGCATCCCACGTCACACGGCTTCCTGGCAACGCTGCGGCTACCGGTATCGACCGGCGTGCGGGCGCGGGACGCGCTTGAGCGGGACGATCTGATCCAGAAGGAAGAAGAAGACGGACGCTGGATGCTGGTGGACCCTGCGATGGCAGCCTGGCTGCGGAAGCTCTGACACCTGCCGGAGCCGATCACCCCTGGTCGAATTGCCGCCGCGTCGACTTTCCGAGTGCGCGAGCCCCCATCGTCCCGTACTATCCGGCACGGAGACTCTGGAGAGGACTCAAACACCATGAGACTGAAAACACTGCTCGTGCTGCTCACCGGCGCTTTCCTGACCGTGCCGCCCATCCACGCGGAGGACGCCGGAGAGGGCGCCCAGGTCATCGAGGAACTGGTAGTCACCGCCCGGCGGCGGGAAGAGACGGTCCAGGAAGTCCCCATTCCCGTGACGGCGCTGTCCAGCGAAGGACTCCGGGACCGGGCCGCGGACGACCTGACCGACCTGACCCGGCTCACGCCCAACATGAACTTCAACGTGTCGGGCGTTGCCAGGAACACGTCGAGCGTCTTCCTGCGCGGTATCGGACAGGTCAACTGGGCACCGTCCCAGGATCCGAAAATCGGGACGTACGTCGACGGCGTGTACCTCGGCCGACCCCAGGGCGGGCAGTTCGACTTCCTGGACGTAGACCGCGTGGAGGTCCTGCGGGGCCCGCAAGGTACGCTGTTCGGACGCAACACGACCGCCGGACTCGTGCACATCATCACCAACCGGCCGACGGACGAGTTCGACTACTCGGTGGGGGCGGGCATCGGCAACGACAACGCGCGCAGGGTGGAGGGGATGCTCAACCTCCCGCTCAACGATGTCCTCGCCGCCCGGCTGGCCGTCCAGCATCGCGAGGCCGACGGCTACGTGCGCAACGTCGGCACCGGTGAGGATTGGGGCGACGAGAACTCGACGATGGCCAGGCTGTCCTTCCGCTGGACGCCGAACGACCGCGCCCACGCCGACCTCATCGTCGAAGCCTACCGTGCCGACGAGACGGCCCTGCTCGCCTCGTGCGAGTGGGGCGGGCCGCCGAACGGCGCCAACGCGGCGCCTTTCAGCGTCATGTGGGCCGCCTGGGTCCTGAACATCTACGATGAATTGCGCAACGCCTGTCTCGGCACCTCCCCCTATCGGTCCGACGACAACGACCCGGACAGCAGCAGCGACGCCGAGACCTACAGCGTCACGCTGGACGTGTCCGTGGACCTCGGCTTCGCTGACCTCACGTCCATCTCCTCGTTCCGGGACCTCACGAGCTACAACGGCTCCTGGGGCTGGGGGACCGACGCCGTGGGGACCGCTTCGCTGATCGAGGTGCTCGGCACGACGGACGACGAGGGCGACCAGTGGTCGCAGGAGTTCCGCCTGGCAGGCACGGCGTTGAACGACAGCCTCGACTGGGTGGTCGGCGTGTACGCGTTCGAGGAGAACAACGTCATAAACCTGGACGTACCCCTCTTCCGCGGGGCGGTGGCGCCCGACTGCGCGGTCTGGCCCGTCTACTGCCTCCCAAGCGGCATCGTCCCCGGACTTCCCCTGGGCGTTTTCGTACAGGCGGCCTTCCAGGGAAGCGGCAGCCGCAACCAGACAATGGACGGCACCAACGCCTCGCAGGCCATCTTCGGCGAGCTCACCTGGAGGTTCGCGGACAGCTGGTCCCTGACCGCCGGTGCACGCTACTCCCGCGACAAGCGCGAGTTCGAGCGCTCCGACTTCAACTATGGGATTGGGGGGCCGAGACCGGGACACACCTGCCGCCCGGGGGCCGGGCCGGTACGCAACGGCACCACCTGCATGGACGATGTCTCCTTCAACGAAGTCACCCCGCGCGCGATCCTGAGCTGGGACGTGGCCGAGAACGTGATGCTCTACGCGGGCTGGAGCAAGGGGTACTCGAGCGGCGGCTTCAACCAGGACGTGGCCATCCGGCCCTACGACCCGGAGATCTCGGGGAACTGGGAAGGCGGCATGAAGTCGACCTGGGGCAACGGCACCCGGCTGCTCAACCTCACGGCCTTCCACAACACCTACGAGAACCAGCAGATCACCGTGAGCCGCATCGTGAACGGCTTACCGACGGCCGACCTGATCAACGCCCAGGAGGCGACGCTGTTCGGCGTCGAGGGCGAGTTCCGCGTCGAACTGCCGGCCGGCTGGTACACCCAGGGAACGTTCGGCTGGTTGAACGGCGACTACGACGAGTTCACGGTCGAGGACAACCTCGGCCTGGTCGGGCAGGAGTCCATCATCGTCGTGCGGGACCTCTCCGACACGGAGACCGTCCGCGGCGCGCCGTACACCTACAGCATCGGCGTAGGCAAAACCCAGGTGCTCGCCAACGGCGGCACGCTGGCCGGGCAGGTCGGCTGGGCCTTCCGAGGACGCGTCTACAACACGCTCGAAACGCGCCAGAGTTCCCGCCAGGGCAAGTACGGGCTGCTCGACGCCCGCTTCGTGTGGGCGCTCCCGAACGGCCAGACCACCATCTCCCTCACGGGCAACAATCTGCTGGGGCGCGTGTACTACCTGGGTGCGGTCGACCTGACGGCGCCTGGCGACCTCGGCACCAACAGCAAGTACTGGGCCGAGCCGCGGCGGTACCGGCTGGAGGTGACGCACCGCCTGGGGCGGTAGGACGGCCTCCGGCACACGGCGCCCGCCTCCGAAGCATCGGGAGCGGGCGGCGGGGCCACCCCGGTCACCGCACCGTCACTCGGGAGTCGGCGGCTCCTCGGTGTCCTGGCCGAAGATCAGCATGTGGCCGGCCGGGTCCGTGGTCTCGAACTCCTTCATGCCGTAGAAGCGGACGACGACGTCCGTAGCCGGCCAGTCTCGCCTGACCACGGAAGCGTGCAGCGCCGCCACGTCATCCGCGTAGAAATAGTGGAACGCCTGCGTGTGCCGGCCGTCGACCTTCGGCGCCTCCGGGATGTTCGTCGGGCTCGCCAGCATGACCCGGGCGCCGCCGCACTGGAGCGACGCCCAGCCGCTCCGTCCGACATCGTCCATGCGGTCGCGCACCTCGAAACCGAGTATGTCCGTGTAGAAGGCGAGCGCTTCCTGCACATCCTCGCAGAGCAGCATGGGCACAAGCCCGGAGATTCGGCTGGCTGGCATGGGTATCCTCCTCCGCTGCCCGAGCGTGCCCTCAGGGAACGCACCACGTCAACTCCCGCAAGGAGAGCAGGAACATGTCCAAAGCAACACCGTTAGGCGTCACCGTCGGCAGCCTCGCCGTGCTGGGGCCGCGCGCAACCTGTTGCGCGCGGTCGATCGAGATCGCGCGACTGGCCGAATCGATGCACTACCGCTCCCTGTGGACCGCCGAAGCGACCGCCACGGATGCCTTCGCTCCGCTCGGCGCCGTCTCGGCGGTCGCGCCCGGGCTCGGGCTTGGGACGGGAGTCATCCCGATCCAGCTCCGCACACCACCCCTGACGGCCATGTCCGCCGCCACGTTGCAGGGGCTCAGCCCCGATGCCGACGTCTGGCTCGGCCTCGGCGTCTCCGCACCCGGCATCCTCCGGCAGCACGGCAAGCCCGGCGCGGACCGGCCGCTCGCCATGATGCGCGAGTACGTCGCCCTGGTGCGCGAGTGCCTCTCCGGCGAGTCCGTGACCTTCGAGGGCGACTTCTGGCAGGTGCGGCGGTTCCGTCTCGGCGTCCGCCTGGGCGACCGTCGGCCGAAGATCGTCATGGCGGCGCTCAACCCCCGCATGCTGCGGCTCGCCGGCGAGGTCGCGGACGGCGTGCTGCTGAACTACATCCCGGCTTCCCACGTCTCTCCCTGCATCGAGCGCGTCCGCGCCGGCGGCGGCAACGCGACCGTCTTCGCCTACGTGCACGCGGCTGTCGGGGACTTCGAGCGGCGTGCGCAGTCCGCCCGCAGGGACCTGTTCAACTACGCGATGGCCGACGGCTATGCCCGCATGTTCCGCGCGAGCGGCTTCGCGGAGGAGGTCGACAAAATCCGCGCGCGGCAAGCCGCACGCGACCGGGACGGCGCCCTGGCCGCGGTCTCGGACCGCATGATCCAGGCCATCGACTTCATCGGCGACGCCGACCAGGTCACGCGCTTCATCCGCGGCTACGTCGATGCCGGGGTCGAGTATCCCGTGCTGATGCCCCTGCCCTGGGGGGACGACCGTTTCGCGGTGACGAAGGCGACGATGGAGGCCGCGGCGCGAGCCGTGGTGTGAGCAGCCGCGGCTTGACCGCAACGCCCTTCCCGTGAACACTTGCCCTCCCCTTCGGGGCCGCGCGTCGTGGCGCGCCGACAAGTCGGGTGCGTAGCTCAGTTGGTTAGAGCGCTGTCTTCACATGGCAGAAGTCGCTGGTTCGAATCCAGCCGCGCCCACCACCTCCTACCGCACAAGCGTTTTGCCGGGTCGACACATGAAGTGGCCGTACATCCTGGTCGGCGCACCCGCTGGCGCGATCCTGGCGTTCGTCGTGGGCACGCGGGATCCCGCCGTCACGGTCGAACGGAACGGTGCGCTCCGACAATACGTCGCCTCGCCCGATCCGGGTTCACACGCGCTCTATCACCGGCTGCGGCGGGAGTACTACGGACTCGCGAGCGAGATCGTGGATTGGATGGCGGGTGATGCCGACACGTGCCAGGGAGTCCCGGTGCGTCTCGAAGCTGTCACCGAGTAGCGAGTCCACCTGGACGGGGCGCATCGCAGCCGACGGTCCGCAGTGAAAAAATATCGAAAATTGGAATCTTGTATTCCAATTTTCATGATATTCTCGACAAGATGTTGCCCCGCGTCGAGCATCGAACCAGCGTCCGCGACCTCCTGGATGAGCGCCCGGTCGTCGGCCTGATCGGCGCGCGCCAGGTGGGCAAGACAACCCTCGCTCGAGAACTCGCCAAAGCGTATCCGGCACCTGCGCACCTGTTCGATCTCGAATCGTCCGCGGACCTGGCCCGGCTGGCCGATCCGCTGCTCGCGCTCTCGGACCTCGAGGGACTCGTCGTCCTCGACGAAGTGCAGCGGCGTCCAGACCTGTTCCCTCCTTTGCGTGTGCTTGCCGACCGGCGGCCCCTCCCGGCCCGTTTCCTGGTGCTGGGCAGCGCGTCTCCCGACCTTCTGCGGCAGAGTGCGGAGTCGCTCGCGGGCCGTATCGCCTACTACGAACTACCGGCCCTTTCCCTCGCCGAGACCGGTCCCGAGCGCTTGGACGACCTCTGGCTCAGGGGGGGCTTTCCGGCCTCATTCACGGCCCGCACCGACGCGGCCAGCTACCGCTGGCGCAGGGACTTCGTGTCCACGTTCCTGGAGCGGGACATCGGCCAATTGGGCATCACGATCCCCGCCGCTACGCTCGACCGCTTCTGGAGCATGCTCGCCCACTACCATGCGCAGACTTGGAACGGCTCGGAACTCGCGCGGGCGTTCGCTGTGACGCACCACACCGTTCGCCGCTACCTCGACGCCCTCGAGTCCACCTTCATGGTGCGCAGCCTCAAGCCTTGGAGTGCGAACCTTGGCAAGCGCCAAGTCAAGTCGCCCAAGGTCTACGTCCGTGACTCCGGCCTGCTCCATCGGCTGCTCGACGTCGCCAGCCAGGAAGCCCTCGAACGGCACCCGAAGGTGGGGGCCTCCTGGGAAGGCTTCGTGATCGAGAACGCCATTCGCGCCCTGGGAGCGGAGGACCGGCAGTGCTACTTCTGGGCCGCGCACGCCGGCGCGGAGATCGACCTGATCGTCTATCGCGACGGCCGGCTCCGGGGTGTGGAGGTCAAGCGCACCAGTGCACCCGCCCTCACACGTGCCCTGCGCAGCGCAGTCGCAGACCTGCGACTCGAACGGCTCGACGTAATCCACGCCGGCACGGAGACATTTCCGCTCGCCAAGGGCGTCCGCGCCGTCGCAGCCGGCCGCATGCTCGAAGACCTGCCCTGAACCGACGCGCGGGTCGCGGGACCTGCCAGGAGTCCGCGTTACGGCCGATACGGCACCCGAGGCTCCCCGAGTTGCGTCCGCAACACCCGCTGCGCCTCCTCCGCGAACTCGCACAGCACCGAGCGCGTTTCGCGCGGGTCGATGATGTCCTGCCCGGTCGCCTCCGCGGTGCGGAACGGCGAAGCGACCGCGTGCAGCCGCGCCTCGATCTCGAGCCGCTTCGCTTCCGGGTCCGGGGCGCTGTCGATCTCCCGCCGATAGGCCGCCGACGTGCCGCCCGCGATGGGCATGGAGCCCCAGGTCGCGGACGGCCACGCGTAGCGGCGGAACATCCCGCTCGCCCGGTGATGCGCGGAACCCGCGACCCCGAACACCCTGCCGATCGCGACCGTGACGAAGGGAATCCGGCTCTGCGACGTCACCACGAGGAGCTGCGCTCCGGCCCGTTCGATGCCCTGCTTCTCGGCCTCGCGCCCCACCATGAACCCGGGCTCGTCGCAGAGGCTCACGACTGGGAGGTGAAACACGTCGCAGAGCTGCAGCAGCCGCATGACCTTGCTGCCCCCGGCCACGTCCGTCGCGCCGCCGTGCTGGCGCGGATTGTTGGCCATCACGCCCACCGGATAGCCGTGCAGCCGCCCGAGGCCCGTGATCCGCGCACGCCCGTAGCGAGGTGCGATCTCGAAGAACGATCCCATGTCCAGCACGGAGTGGATGAGGGTGTAGATGTCGTAGACCTTGCGGCGGTCCCGCGGCATCAGGTCGATCAGCGCCTCGTCGCGCCGTTCCGGGTCGTCCTCGGTTGGCCCGCGCGGGGGCAACTCCCAGACGTTCGACGGCAGATAGCCGAGGAAGGTCCGGATCATCTCGAAGGCCTCCTCCTCAGTGTTCGCCAGGTTGTCGACGCTGCCGCTGACGCGCGTGCGGATGTGCGCGCCGCCGAGGTCCTCCTTCGAGATGTCGTAGCCGAGCGCGGCCTTCACCACCGGCGGTCCGCCGGGGAAGAGCTGGCTCGTGTCCTTCACCATCACGTTGAAGTGCGCGAGACAGGCATGGATCGCGGGGCCCCCTGCGACCGACCCCAGGATCGCCGCGACGACGGGAACCTTGGACAGCATGTCGACATCGATCAGCCACCAGGAGCTGCCGTCCGGGAGGTACGTGCGGCCGATCTCCTCGAAGTGCCGGACGCTGCCCCCGGCGGCATCGAGCAGACGGACGAGGGGGACCTTCCACTCCCGCGCGCGTTCGTTCGGCGCAAGCTCCGAGCCCATGCCGCCCCCGCCGCCGCCGGAACCGCCCCGGATGGTGAAGTCCCCGGCGGTCAGGACGATCTTTCTCCCGCCGACGCGGGCCGTGCCCTCGACCACCCCACGCGGGATGAAAGACTTGAGTTCGTTGCCCTCGTACGTCCCCTCGCCGGCCAGCGAGTAGAACTCCCGGAACGACCCGTCGTCCACGAACCCGGCGATACGTTCCCGCGCCGTCAGCTTGCCGTGCCGGTGCTGGCGTTCGACGCCTTCCGGACCGCCCATCCGTTCGCGCAGGCGCCGACGCCGTTCGATCTCAGCCACTTCCGCGCGCCAGCCGCGTTCTTCCATCTCGCGCCCTCTCTTTCGTGCCCCGGCAGGCAATGGTCACTTAGGCGGACCCGGTGTCGCAAGGAGAGGCAAGGAGAGGCCGGAGGGAACGGCTACAATGCGCGCCGCGCAGATCGCGCTTGCCGGGCACCCCGCAGCAGTAACAGGGAGGTCAAACGATGCAAACCCGCACATCCACGCTGGCGGCAGCCTTGCTGCTCGCCGTACCCGTCGCCGAGGCGCTTGCACAGGAGGAAGCGGACAGTGCCGCGCCGATCGAGGAAGTCGTGGTCATCGGCTCCCGGTTCGCGACGGCGCGGTCCGCCTCGGACGCCGTCGCTCCCGTGGACGTGCTCTCCTCCGAAGACATCGGCCGCGTCGGCAACCACGCGGACCTGACGGACAGCCTGCGCGCCCTCGCACCTTCCTACAACGCTCCGACGGCGTCGGGAGACGGGGACACGTTCGTGCGCTCCACCTCGTTGCGGGGGCTCGCGCCCGACCAGACCCTGGTGATGATCAACGGCAAGCGGCGCCACCGCGCGGCCCTGATCGCCGAGTTCGTTCCCGCCGCCGGGAAGGGGGCCCACGGCCCCAACATCGGCCTGATCCCGGCGATCGCCGTCGAGCGCGTGGAGATCCTGCGCGACGGCGCCGTCGCCCAGTACGGCGCCGACGCCATCGCGGGCGTCATCAACCTGCGCATGAAGGATGCCGCTGAGGGCGGCGAGTTCCGTGTCGACTACGGTCGGTTCTTCGAAGGCGAGGAGAGCATGAAGGCGGCCGGCAACGTCGGACTACCCCTTGGCGACGATGGTTTCCTCAACATCAGCCTCGAGTTCGTCGACAACGAGGGGCTGTCGCGCGGCCGACAACGGCCCAACGCGCAGGCACTGATCGACGCCGGCGTCCAGGGCGTCGGGGTCGATGCGCCCTTCGACGACGCTCCGTTCGTGCAGACCTGGGGGCGACCACAGACCGAGGACTACCGCTTCTTCCTGAACGGCGGCGTGCCCCTGTCCGACACCGCGGATGCGTACTTCCACGCCAACTACGCGTCCACCGAGGGCCGGTACCGCTTCTTCTACCGGTCCGGCGACAACCCGGCGACACAAGCCAACGAGGCGCACAGCACGATCCGGGCGCTCGGCATCGAGGACCGGCTGCCGCAGGGGTTCACCCCGTTCTTCGACGGCGACCACCGGGACTACAGCATCGTTACGGGAGTCCGCGGCGACGCCGGCGGCCTGGGCTACGACTTCAGCGTCGGCCACGGCGAGGACACGCTCGACTTCTTCCTGAACAACACCGTCAATCCGGACGTCGGCCTGGGCTCGAACGGCCTGCCCGCGCAGATGGACTTCGACGTCGGCGCCCTGCGGCAGGAGGAACTCAACCTCAACGCCGATTTCACGCGGCGCCTCACCGACAGCGTGCAGTTCGCCTTCGGGGCGGAGTGGCGCAAAGAGACGTTCTCCGTGATCGCCGGGGAGGGCAACTCTTACCTGGGCGCCGGATCCAGTGGCTTCAAGGGCCTGGAGCCGATCAACGCCGGCACGTTCTCCCGCCACAACAGCGCGCTGTACGGCGAGTTCGAGCAGGAAGTCGGAACGCGCGCCCTGCTGCAGTACGCGCTGCGCTACGAGGACTTCTCCGACTTCGGCGACACGTGGAACGGCAAGCTCGCCGGCCGCGTCGACGTCTCCGACTGGTTCACGGTACGCGCGTCCGTTAACACGGGCTTCCACGCCCCGACACCGGGACAGTCGAACCTGCAGAAAATCACCACCACGTTCGACAACGACACCGGCCTGCAGGTCGAGTCGGGCACGGTGCCGCCCGACCATCCCTCCGCCCTCGCCGCCGGCGGAGCGCCCCTCGAGGAGGAGCAGTCCATCGACTACAGCATCGGCCTCTGGGCCGCAGTCGGGCCGGTGGAGGTCACCGCGGACCTGTACACCATCGACATCGACGGGCGCATCTACAAGACGCAGAACCTCCCGTTCTTCGACGCCGCCGGCGTCGCCCGGAACGTGCAGTTCTTCACCAACGCGCTGAACCTCGATGTGACCGGCGTCGACGTCGTGGCGTCGATGCACTTCGACTGGGGGGACTCGGGCGTGCGCACGGATCTCAGCTTCGCCTACAACCACAACGAGGTGGACGTGGCCAGCCAGTCACGGGTGAACGGCATCCTCCCGGTGAGCGCCGCCGACGTGGAGGACATCGAACAGAGCTATCCGGAAGACCGTTTCAGCATCACGGCCAGCACGCTGCTGACCCCGCGCCTCGACCTCATGGTGCGCGCCAACTACTACGGCGAGCACTACGACGAGCGGGGGCGGATCCGGGGCGTCGACGGCAACGCGCCCACCAAGCTGCTCGGGTCAACCGTCTTCGTCGACCTCGAACTTCGCTTCGACGTGGGCGACCACACGCGCCTGGCCTTCGGCGGCACGAACGTGCTCGACGAGTATCCGGACGTGATCGGACCTCCTTACGCGAACCGGCTGAACGTCGGCCTGCCGTACGCGCGGCGCACCGCGGCCAACTTCGAGGGCGGCTCCTGGTATCTGAGGGCGTCCTACCACTGGTGACCAGCCGCCGGCAGGCGGGGTCCGAGGCAGAGGTAGAGTCGGGATACGCGGCGCCCGGCGCCGCGCCAATCCCTGGCTGGAAGCCTGACGCGCGGCTTAGCGCCGCATGCGGTCGCCTCGCGGCCGCGCCTGGTTGACCGTGATCATGCGTCCCTGGAGTTGCGTCGAATTCAACTCCTTGATCGCGCGGTCCGCCTCGCCGTTGTTCGGCATCTCGACGAAGCCGAACCCCTTCGAACGCCCGGTTTCCCGGTCCATGATGACCGTGGCGTCCTGCACATGGCCGTATTCGCCAAACAGCTCCGACAGGTCCTCGGAGGTGATGCCGTATGGCATGTTGCCGATGTAGATCCTCAAGTGCTTCGTCTCCCGTCCAAGTCCAACTCCGTCACCTCATCGGCGCCCACGGCACTGATCCAAATTCAAAACGCGCACGCATGCTGAAAACCTGCGAGAACGCAGGTATTCGTTGCGGAGCGAACACGTATCTATGGATCAGGAGCCCGAGGAGGCCAACGGCGGCTGGAGTCAATCCGTTGCATACTAGCAGCGATGGTGTCGGGCGGCCAGCAATAGTTCATGACCATTTCCTGGCGGTCCGGCGTGCCCGGCGCCCCCGCCCCCGCCGGTAACGCGCCGCCAGGCGCCCGCGCCTCCCGATGAGCGAGCCCGCCGCGGACGCGACCCCCCGGCGCGAATTCTCTCCGCGTTACCGCGGTTACGTGCTGTTCGTGCTGATGGGGGTGAACCTCTTCAACTTCGGGGACCGCGCGATCCTCGGCGTCCTCATCCAGCCCATCAAGGAGGAACTCGGCGCCAGCGACACCGAGATGGGCATCCTGACGGGCCTCGCCTTCGCCATCTTTTACGCCGTCTGCGGATTCCCCATCGCCCGTCTGGCGGACAAGGGTCTGCGGGTGCGCGTCATCGCCTGGGCGATGGCCATCTGGAGCCTCATGACGGCCGTGTCGGGACTGGCCGGCGCCTACTGGCACCTGCTGCTCGCCCGGATCGGGGTCGGCATCGGCGAAGCCGGGGGCAGTCCGCCGTCCCAGGCGCTGCTGGCGGACTACTTCCCCATCGAACAGCGCGCGCGGGCTATCGCCGTGTTCGTCGCGGGCGCCCACATCGGCATCTTCCTCGGGACGCTGCTCGCCGGCTACATCGGGCACGAGTACGGCTGGCGCACGGCCTTCATCGTGCTCGGGCTTCCCGGGGTGGCCTTCGCCCTGCTGGTCCGCTACACCGTGGCCGAGGCGCCGCCGCGGGGGCGCGTCGAAAGCCTGGCCTCGCCCCTGCGCAGCGGGTCCCTGTGGCAGGCCACGCGGCACCTGTTCGAGGGACGCGCGTTCCGTCACCTGATGATCGCCGTCGGCATCCTGTGGTTCAGCAACGTGGGCGCCGGGCAATGGCACGCGCCGTTCCTGCAGCGTTCCCATGAGCTCTCCCTGAAGGAAGTGGGCTTCCTGCTGAGCCTGCTGAGCATCCCGAACCTGATCGCCGTCATGGTCGGGGGCTACATCGCGGACCGGCTGTCGAGACGCAACCCCGCCTGGCAGGTGTACGTCCCCCTCCTCGGGACCCTGATCTCGATACCCTTCCTGCTGGGTTTCTACCTGGCGCCCACCTGGCAGCTCGCCTTCGCCTCGGCGGTCCTCGCGATGCTGGCCGCCGGCGTTTTCGCCGGCGTACTGCTGGCGGCCGTGCAGGGCCTCGTCGGACCTCACGCACGGGCCCTGGCCGGCGCGATCCTGATGTTCTCCTCCAACCTGATCGGCGTCGGGCTCGGCCCGTTCGCCGTAGGCGCGCTGTCGGACCTGCTGGCCCCGGCCTTCGGCGACGAGTCCCTCCGGTGGGCGCTGGTGGTGATGAAGGCGCTGCCGCTGCTGGCCGTCTGGCAAATGTGGCTGGCGGCCCGCGTGTTCACCGAGGAACTGCGGGAGGCTCCTCCCACCGCGGCGCAGCCGTGACCTGGCGTACGGGCACCCTGTTCGTGGCGCTATCGCTGGCGGCCGCGCCGGCGGCCGCGGCAGAGGCCCTGGTCGCGGTGGCCACCAACTTTGCCGGCGCGATGGCCGAACTCGAAGCCGCCTTCGAGCGCGACGGTCCGCACCGCATCCGCGTATCCACCGGAGCGACCGGCACGCTCTACGCCCAGGCCACCCACGGCGCCCCGTACGACATCCTGATGGCGGCCGACCGCACCCGTCCGGAACGACTGGAGGCGGTCGGCCTCGCCGTACCCGGTTCGCGACGCACGTACGCCGTCGGGCGTCTCGTGCTCTGGAGCGCAGAGCCCGACCGCGTCCCAGGAAACGGAGTCGATGCGCTGCGGGCCGGCGATTTCCGCAGACTGGCCATCGCCAACCCGGAACTCGCCCCTTACGGGTTCGCGGCGCGGGAAGCGCTGCGCGCGTTGAGGCTCTACGACGCGCTCCGGGACCGCATCGTCATGGGCGAGAACATCGGCCAGGCGCATGCCATGGTGGCTACCGGCAGCGCCGAACTCGGCCTCGTCGCGCTCTCCCAGCTCACGGCGGGCGGTCCCGCGAGCGCCGGCAGCCGGTGGGCGGTACCCGAGACGCTGCATGCGCCCATACGCCAGGACCTCGTGTTGCTACGCCGGGGCGCGGGCAACGCCGCCGCCCGCGCGTTCCTCGCGTTCCTGGACACACCCGACGCACGGCGCATCCTCGTGGCCGCCGGGTACCGGGTGCCATCGGCTCCGAGCGCAGCGCAACGCACGGAGGCGGGCTGATGGACGCCGGCGCCGTCGGGTTGACCCTGCACCTGGCCGCGGTCACCACCCTGGTCCTCCTGCTCCTGGGGACTCCGCTGGCGTGGTGGCTGGCGACGACGCGCAGCGTCCTGCGGCCCGCGGTGGAAGCCCTGACCGCCTTGCCGCTGGTCCTGCCGCCCACCGTGCTCGGGTTCTACCTCCTGATCCTGCTCAATCCCACGGCGCCGATTGGCGCGTTCTGGGTCGAAGCGACCGGCACGACGCTGACGTTCTCGTTCGCGGGGCTCGTCGTGGGTTCGGTGATCTACTCGCTCCCGTTCATGGTGCAGCCGCTCCATGGCGCGTTCGCCGCGGTCGGGCAGGGGCCGCTTGAAGCCGCCGCGAGTCTCCGCGCGCGCCCCCTGGACGCCTTCTTCACCGTGGCGGTCCCGCTATCCGTGCGCGGGTTCGTCACCGCCTGCGTCCTGACGTTCGCACACACGGTGGGCGAGTTCGGGGTCGTACTGATGATCGGCGGCAACATCCCCGGAGAGACCCGCGTGGTCTCCATCGCCATCTACGAGCACGTGGAGACCCTGCGCTACGCCGACGCCCACGTCCTCTCCGCGGCGCTGCTCGGCTTCTCGTTCCTCGTTCTGCTCGCCGTCTACGGCATGAACCGGCGATTCCCCGTCCGTGCCTTCTGACCTCGACATCGACCTGTCTGTCGCCCTCGGCGACTTCCGGCTCGACGTGGCCGAGCGTGTCCCGTTCACCGGCATCACGGGCGTGTTCGGGCCGAGCGCGAGCGGCAAGAGCACGCTCCTGCGCGCGCTCGCGGGGTTCGAGCCCGCCCGGGGCCGCATCGTCGTGGCCGGGGAGGCGTGGCTCGACACCGCGCGCGGGGTCGCGATGCCGCCCTTCCGCCGGCGGTGCGGCTTCCTGTTCCAGGACGCGCGCCTGTTCGCCCATCTCGACGTGGCCGGGAACCTCCGCTACGCGTCCCGGCGCGCCGGCAACGTGGACCCGGCCATCTCGTTCGACGACGTGGTGGGGGCGTTCGATCTCGAAACGCTGCTGCCGCGGCGCGTGGACGCCCTTTCCGGCGGAGAACGGCAGCGCGTCGCCCTGGCGCGGACGTTGCTGACGCGGCCGACGCTGCTCCTCCTCGACGAACCGCTGGCGGCGCTCGACCTCTACCGCAAGGCCGAGATCCTGCCGTACCTCGAGTCGCTGTCTGCGCGGTTTCACGTTCCGACGCTCTACGTGAGCCACGCCATCGACGAGGTCGCGCGGCTCGCCGACCGTACGCTCGTGCTGACGGACGGGCGCGTCAGGGCATTCGGGCCGACGCCGGCGGTGCTGGAGCGGCTCGACGTCCAGTCCATCGCGGGCCCCCTGGAAGCGAGCGTGGTGATCGAGGCGCGGGTCACCGGGCACGACACGGGCTATCGGCTGACGCGGCTCGATGTCGGGGGCGAGACCATTTCCCTGCCCGAGGCTTCGCACCTCGATGTGGGCGCCACGGCGCGCCTGCGCATCCGCGCCCGGGACGTGGCGGTGGCCACGACGCGGCCACGCGCGCTCAGCATCCGCAACGTCCTGGAAGGTACCGTGGCGGAACTGGTCACCGATCCCGATTCGCCGTTCGCGGAGGTGCTCGTCGACGTCGGAGGGGAGCACGTGCGCGCGCGCATCACCCGCGCGGCGGCCGACGATCTCGGGCTCGAGACGGGCCAGTCCGTTTTCGCGCTGGTCAAGAGCGTGAGCCTCGACGGATGAGGCCGTAGAATCCGACGGCCTACCCCGGACCGATCATGACGGAGGCGCCATGGCCATCAAGAGCATCTTCGCCGCAGTGGAGGCGGTGAAGGAGAACATCGAGAACCTCTCCGTCGAGGAACTCAAGACCGAACTCGCCGCCGGGGAAGATGTCCTCCTGCTGGATATTCGCGAGATCCAAGAGCAGGTGGACCTCGGCACGATCCCCGGCGCGCGGCACGCGCCGCGCGGGATGCTCGAGTTCTGGGCCGACCCGGGGAGTCCCTACTACCGGGACTGGTTCCAGGAGGACCGCCGCACCGTGCTGTTCTGCGCCGCGGGCGGGCGCTCGGCCCTCGCCGTAGCTGCGCTCGCGGACATGGGGTTCAGCAACGTGGCCCACCTCGAGTCGGGATTCGGCGGCTGGCGCGACGCCGGCGAGGAGATCGAGGATGTCGCCGCCAGGAGCCGTTGGGTGCGGCGCGAGAAGCCCTGACGTCCTATCATTCCAACGCTTGCGCTAACCGGGGAGGAAACACCATGGCCCACGATCTCGTCATTCGTGGTGGAACCATCGTCGACGGAACCGGTGCGCCGCCGTTCGAGGCCGATGTCGCGGTCGACGGCGACCGCATCGTGGAGATCGGCACGGTGGCTCAGACAGGAAAGGAAGAGATTTCCGCCCGCGGACTGGCCGTCTCCCCGGGTTTCATCGACCTGCACACGCACCTCGACGCCCAGATCGGCTGGGACCCGCAGGTTACCTCCGTCTCGTGGCACGGCGTCACGACCGCGCTCCTCGGCAACTGCGGCGTCACCTTCGCGCCCTGCAAGGCGTCCGACCGCGAGTTCCTGGCCGGCATGATGGAAACGGTGGAGGACATTCCCAAGAACGCAATCCTGCACGGCCTGCCGTGGAACTGGGAATCGTATGGCGGCTACCTGGACGCCCTCGAGCCGCTCGGCCCGTCGATCAACATCGCCGGCCTCGTCGGCCACTGCGCGATCCGTTTCTATGTCATGGGCGAACGGGCCGTGGAAGAGCCGGCCACCGAGGACGAGATCCGGCAGATCGCCGAACTGGCCGGCCGGTCCGTCGCGGAAGGGGCGGTGGGCTTTTCGACGAACCGGCTGCCACAGCATGTACTGCCCGACGGGCGTTCCATACCCGGGACGTTCGCCCACCGGGACGAGTTGCGCGCCGTTGCACGCGCGGTGGGCGCCCACGGCGGTCTCATGCAGACCGTCTCCGATTTCCGGGAGTTCGACGCGGAACTGGACCTCATCGCGGACGAAGCGCGCATGGCGCGCGGGGCCCTGTTCAGCTCCGCCGTCGAACTTGGCCACGAGCGCCTGAACGAGCGCGTGATGCAGATGCGGGCCGAGGGTCTGAACGTCACGTCCGTGACCGTCCCCCGCAGCGGCGGTGGGGTCGGCGGCCTGTCGACGGACAGGTTCTTCCCCGCCCGCGTCCCGGTCCAGTCCTGGGACGCGTTACGCGATCTCGACCCGGATGCGCGGCTGGCCGCCATCCGCAACCCGGACACGCGCCAGCGCATCGTCGACGAGGTCAAGAAGCTCGACGACGACGTGGCCGAACAGGCGCGGCGCTGGTTCTACCTCGGGGACGGCGCGCGCCCGCATTACACGCGGGGGCTGAACGAGAGCCTGCACCACCTTGCCCAGGCCGCCGGCGAACATCCGGTGGAGACGTTCCTGCGCATCACCGACGAGACCGACGGCCGGGCGCTATTCCACATGCGCGGCTTCAACGTGGACCTCGAAGCCCTCGAGCAGCTCATCCAGACCGAATGGGCCATGCCGGGCCTCGGCGACGCCGGCGCGCACGTCAGCCAGATGATCGACTCCGGCTGGAGCACGTTCATCCTGTCGCACTGGCACCGCGACACCGGCGTCTACACGCTGGAGGAGGCCGTGCGGCGCATGACTTCCGTGCCGGCCGGCGTGCTGGGTCTCGACGACCGGGGCGTGCTGGCCGTCGGCAAGCGGGCCGACCTCAACGTGTTCGACATCGACAGGGTCGAGGAGCGCATGCCGGAGATCGTCCACGACTTTCCCTTCGGCGCGCCGCGCTTCATCCAGCGCGCCGCCGGCTATCACGCCACCGTCTGCAACGGCGAGGTCGTGCTGCGCGACGACGAGCTTTCGGGGGCACGGGCAGGGCGCGTTCTGCGCAACGGGGCGTCCTGACGGTCGCGGGCGTTAGCCGCCGCTCCGAACCAGGTCCACAGTGAGCCGCGAGCCGGTCGCCTCGGCATAGCGACGCAGCGTCGCGAAGGACGGCGACACTCGCCCGCCTTCCAGCCGCGCTACCGCGGACTGGGTTGTCCCGAGCCGTTGGGCAAGTTCCGCCTGCGTGAGCTTCGCCGCTGTCCGGGCGCGCACCAGCGCTTCAATGAGCGCGTACTCTTCGTCGATACGAGCGTATTCTTCCCGGAACTCGGGGTCCTCCATGAAGCGCTGCTTCAACTCTTTCAACTTCGTCATCGTTACACCTGCTTCATCCGCTTCTTTGCGTCGCCAGCGCGCCGCGTGGCGTCTTGCGCGACTTCCTCGCAAAGAACCACCATGCCCGCCATATAGCGTATCCGCTATAGCCATTCAAGCCCCGACGGGGTCAAAAAAGCTCGAGCTGCGTGTCGTCGCCGATGACGTGCTCGAACTCGAGCCCGAGGGTGTCGAGGACGGGCTCCGCCACCGGGCGTACCTGCTTTTCGACGTAGTGTTCGCGGTCGAGTTCCGCGGTGATGTTGTCGAGGGGCTCCGGCCCGGCCAGGGTGATGACGTAGGAGACGAGCCGTCCCGGCGCCGTCTTCGACTTCCGCGCCGCGGCGACATGCGGCGGGTTGCTGCGATCGTAGGCCGCGAGCCGCTTGCGGAGCCCCTTGCGGTAGACGAGGTCCTCGTCCAGCTCCCCGGCGCGCAGGGCCCGCACGACGCCTGACAGGTACTCGTCGACCGGCCGGTCCCCGAACAGGCGCGCATAGAGTTCCCGCTGCACGGCCTTCGCCAGCTCCGTCCAGTCCCGGCGCACCACCTCCATCCCGACGAACTCGACCTCGGACGTCCCGGCCACCACGCCCGCGTAGCGCTTGCGGGCGCCGGCGGCGCCGTGGCGCACGGACGGCAGGAAGAGGCGCGTGTAGAGCTTCTCGAACTCGAGTTCCAGCCGGCTCTCGACGTCCCACTCGGCACGGACATGTTCGGCGACCGCGGCATCGATCTCGACGGCCAGCGTTCGGCCCCGCGCCGCCGCGCGCTCCGGCTCGGATTCGCCGGAGCGCACGAAGAGACTGTCCGTGTCCCCGTACAGCACCTCGAACCCGCGTTCCTCCAGCCACGCCTTGCACCAGAGGAGGAAGTGCCGGCCCTGCCCCGTGATGGCGTTCGCGATCGCCGTGTTGTGGAACCGGCACGCCGGCGTCCCGAGGACGCCGTAGAAGGAGTTCATCAGGATCTTGATCGCCTGGGACGCCACGGCGTCGTCGTCGCGCTTGGCCGCTTCCCGCGCCGCGGCGAGGCGATCGAGCATGCGGGGCAGGATGGCCTCTTCGCGCCGGAACGCCGCGCCGCTCGAGGTTCGGATGGTGCCGTCTCCCGGACGCGGATCGGCCACGAAGCCCAGCGGGTCCATGTTGAACGTGCGCATCACGCTCGGATACAGGCTCTTGAAGTCGAACACCCAGACGTGGTCGTGCATGCCGGTGACCGGTTCGAGCACATGCCCTCCGGCCTGCGCGGCGGACACCCGCGAGTCGCTCGAGCGGACCGAGGGGGCCACGATCCCGCGCTTGCCGAGTGCCGCCAGGTAGACGAAATCGAAGGAGGCGATGCTGGCGGAGACCCGGTCCGGCGTCATGCCGGTGAGGCGGCTGCGCGCCACCGCCAGGGACACCAGATTCAGTTCCTCGACGATCTCGAGGGCGAGTCGCGCGTCCGTGCGGGCGTAGTAGGCGAAGCCCGGAAGGTCGTTCCGGTAGCGGTCCATGATCTCGCCGGCCCGGTCGCGCACATCGCCTTCCACCGCCTTGCCCTCGCCGAGCACGGACCGCGCGACCCCATCGAGGGAGTAGTCGTCCATGCGCACGAAGGCGCCGCGCACGAGGTCCATCCCGTCGAGCACGACCCGCCCCGGAATGCTGGCCTGCCCGCTGCCGAAGTAGCCCTGCGCCGCGCGCACCCGTAGCGCCCCCGGTTCGCGTCCCAAAGGGAACGGATGCTTGACGCGGGCGGCGATGCGGCCGAGGACGCTCAGGTCGAAGTCGATGACGTTCCAGCCGGTCAGCACGTCGGGGTCCGTCTCGGCGACCCGGCGGCAGAACGCCTCGAGCGCGGCGTGCTCGTCTTCCGCCGCCACCGCGGCTTCCGGCATCGCCCGTCCATCCGGATCGACGATGTGGACCTCGTCCAGCCCGCAGCCGTATAGGGAGATCGCCAGCAGCCGGCTCGCCTTGGGATCGGTCTCGATGTCGAAGGAGAGGACGCGCGGCGCCAAGTGCACGTCTGCCGGCGAAACCTCGGGATCTTCGAATACCCAGTCGACCCCGTCGGCGCCGGCCTGCCCGCCCGGGCGCGCGTCTCCGTCCAGCGCGACGCCGCCCTTGACGTCGCGGTCGATGAGGTAACGCACCGCGAAGCGCACGTCCGCCTCGAAGGTCTCGATGCCGCGGTCCTGCAGGCGATCGCGCAGCGGCGGCGCATCGGGAGGCGTGCGGACGTCGACACACGTGACGGGATCGCCCGCGAAGGTACGGCGATGCGTCGCGCGCTGGCGGGTCGCCCCGCACGCGCGCGCCCGCTCGGCGTCGGTCGTGCGGATGTAGAAACAGGGCGTCTGCCGCGCATCGCGTACGAGGAAGGTCTCGCCGCTCTCGAGGCGCCCGTGCAGGTGCACGACCGTGGCCTCGCCGCGGATGCGGTAGCTCGCCTGCATGACGAAACCGCGCGCCTTCATGGGCAGGATGTTATCTCGGCAACCACGGTCAGACCGCGCAATGCTAGAATCGGCAGCTACGCTTGCCCCGGTCGGGTTCGGCGGCCAATGACCAACTCTAGGCTAAGGACAGCGTCGCACGTTGCCGAGACGAACATCCTCGCAGGCCACGCTTGGTGCACTCACCCCGCGCCAGACGGCTTCCCTTTACGGTCGCCCTCTTGCCGCACGAAGGACCGGGCCGCTCTACTCGGCTTTCCCCTATCCGACGAAGATCGACCCAGAGGCGGTCGCGCTCTACGTCGCGGCACACACACAACCGGGCGATACGGTCTTCGACGGCTTTGCCGGCAGTGGGACGACCGGTCTGGCCGCAGCGCTTTGCGAAGATCCACCAAGTACGCTGCGCCTTGAGGCGAAACGACGTGGCCTGCCGGTCAAATGGGGGCCGCGCAACGCGATACTGTACGAGTTGGGTTACCTAGGTGCGTTCGTTTCGCGCACTCTCAACAATCCGCCCGACCCGACGCGGTTCCAAAGCGCGGCGACGGAACTCCTTCGCGATGTAGGCAGCGACTTCGGTTGGCTGTACTCGGCCAAGGACCCCGACGGCCACCCAGGCGCCATCCGCCACGTCGTTTGGAGCGACAGCCTCCGCTGCCCGACGTGTGGTCACGTTGCGACGATGTGGGAAGCTTGCGTCTCGCTCGATCCCGCGAGCGTCAGCCCCCTGTTCCGCTGTCCCCTTTGCTTCGCGGAGCATCGGACGGGCACTCTGGAGCGGGTGTGCGAGATTACGCTTGACGACCTGACCGGAAGCCTGCAGGAACGACGGCGCCGTTCCGTCGCGCGCGTGTATGGCGCGACCCACCAACAAAACTGGCGAAGGCCGCCCACCGAAGATGACCTTGCGGTGTTAGCTCGGATAGAGCGGGAGCCGATTCCGGCGTGCGTTCCAAAGCTGCGCATCAACTGGGGCGACCTCCATCGACGCGGTTATCACCACGGCGTGTCCCACCTTCATCACTTCTACAGCCGGAGAAACTTGATCGCCTTCTCGCGTCTTTGGGAACAGTCCGACAGCATAGATGCCGCCTTGCGGGATGCTATCCGGTTCTGGCTGCTTAGCTACAACGCATCGCACACAACGATGATGACTCGTGTCGTTGCGAAATCTGGGCAGAGAGACCTAGTGGTTACTAGTGCACAATCAGGCGTCCTGTACATCAGCGGATTACCCGTCGAGAAGAACGTCTTCCGCGGGCTGGATCGCAAACTGTCGACCGTCACCAAGGCGTTCCAGTCGATCCATGGTCGCAATGCCCGTGTCACCGTGCATCAGAGGTCGAGCTGCGCGGTGGACCTCCCCGACGCCTCCATCGACTACGTTTTCACGGATCCACCCTTCGGCGCCAACATCCCGTACTCGGAGATCGCCCTTTTGAACGAGGGGTGGCTAGGCAAACGTACGGACACTGCGGAGGAGGTCGTGGTAAGTCCTAGCCAACGGAAGACTATCGACGACTACCAAGCGCTTCTAACGACGGCGCTGGGGGAAGTCCGCAGAATTCTCAAGCCCTCGTCATGCGCTACCGTTGTGTTCCATTCGGCCACCGCTGGCGTCTGGAACGCGCTTCGCAACGCCTACACGGACGCAGGGCTTGATGTGGATCACGCGGGAATCCTCGACAAGAAACAGGCGAGTTTCAAACAGGTCACCACGACCGGCGCAGTGCGCGGCGACCCCGTTCTACTTCTGCGTAGACGCCAGCATGCGCCCGAGCACATGAATGAGGACCCTTGGGAGGTTGCAGCCAAGATCAAGCACGAGTCGTCTCACCTGGAACTCTCGGAACAAACGCCCGCCCGCCTCTACTCGCGCCTCGTGGCTCACTACCTATCCAACCATCAGGATGTCCCGGTCGACGCACGCCAGTTTTACACTTGGTTCGCGGCACAGGAGGCTGTCGAGGTTGATCGTGCACCGTGACGAAGTTACACGGCTTCGCGCGGAAGCCCGTGCGTTGGAGCAATCACTTCCTATTGCTCGCCGCAAGGCCTTGGGGCAGTTCTTCACAGGAGCCCGGATCAGCCGATTGCTCGCACATCTTGCCTTCCGGGAAGACACCAGGCGCGTGCTCGATCCGATGGCTGGAACCGGTGATCTCCTCGAGGCGACGTGCGCGGTCGCCGACGAGCGTCCCGCTCGCGTCCGTCAACTCCACGCTGTCGAAATCGACGCCAATGTCGCGGAGCTTTGCAGACGACGGCTGGAGCTACTGACGCGCGGAGCCGACACGGACTTGCGTGTTCTTTGTGCGGATGCATTCAACGCGGCCACCTTTTCCCTGCTCGCCGACACGGCCTACGACTTGGTCATCGCCAATCCTCCGTACGTTCGGTATCAGTCTATGGGAGATCGGGGCGAAGCCGTTCGAACCGGTCTCCTGGAGGCCACGTCGGTTCTGGATGGACCAGTACGCAACCTATGGGTTGCGCTGGCAAACGGTTACTCGGGGCTGGCCGACATGTCCATTCCATCGTGCCTGCTGTGCGGCCTGTTCGTCCGCCCCGGTGGCCGTTTGGCTCTGGTTCTGCCGGCCACGTGGCGCACCCGCAACTACGCCAACGTGGTGCGGTACCTGTTCCTGCGTGCCTACCACGTCGAGACCGTCGTCGAGGATTCGCCCCCCGGTTGGTTTCCGGACGCGCTTGTAGGTACGCACCTTGTCGTCGCCCGCCGTCTATCCGACGAAGCGGCGGCCGTGCCGCTATCGGATCGTCAGGAGTGGCTCGAGAGCCACTGGGTGAAGCTTGATCGGGTCGCAACCCATGCAACCCCGGCTGGTCAGACACTCAGCGACGGCAAGAGGGAAGGCAAGCTGGCCTCCTGGATTCTCGGCAACAAGTCGGGCTCGCGCCCCGAAGGGACATCGTTGCGGACCGTTTCCGATCGAGACGAGTGGGACGCCCTAAAGGCCGGCGGTCGGCCGCCAGTCTGGCTGAGGGTGCTCGAGGCCTTTCCGAAATCGCCGTGGACGCAACGCGTCAGGCCGAGTCGCGGCCCTGGCCCCGGCTGGCTGCCCCACGCTCTTCGTGACATCATCAAACCAAACATGCGGGCTGGTTCCGTTTGTACGTTGCAGGATCTGGGACTTCGAGTCGGACAGGGACTGCGCACGGGATGCAACCGTTTTTTCTATGTCCAACGCGCCGGCGAGCCATCGGGCGGGCTGACACCGGTGACGACCGGCACGGCGTTCGAATCACGGATCGTGTTCGTGCCAACGGTCGCGCTCCGCGCGGTCCTGCATCGCCAGACGGAACTCGCCACGCTCGCATCGCACGGCCCGCCGACGCTCGTGCTTGACCTGCGGGCCTGGGTTCTGCCGGAGGACATGGACACCGTCAACGCTGCTTTGCCCGTATACGAGCGCTCGGGCCTGACCGTCCCTCAAGAGATGCCCGCAGACCTGGCCGACCATGTCCGTGCCGCCGCTCTCGCGAGCTTGCCTGGAACCGCGCACTCGACAGTCGCCGACCTCTCCGCCGTGCGTACGAACGTCCGTCCCGCCGGTCCGAACTCGCCGCCCCGTTTCTGGTACATGCTTCCCGACTTCGTGGCCCGACACGCCCCGCAAGCTCTAGTACCACGAGTCAACCATGACACTCCTCGGACCTACGCCAACACCGACCCGAAGGTGCTGGTTGACGCGAATTTCTCAACGTTTTGGTCAGATGACGCAAGGTGGTCGCCAGACGTCCTGACCGCACTTCTCAACAGCACATGGTGCCGCCTGCTCATGGAGACCATGGGCGCAAAGCTGGGCGGCGGCGCGCTGAAGCTCGAGGCATCGCACCTTCGACAGATTCCAATCCCGTGCCTGGCAGGTGACGCGCTCGGAGCATTGAAGACCGCTGTCCGATCTGGCGGTGCCTCCTCCGTCGTTCTTGTTGACCGCATCTTACTGAAGCCGCTGTTGAGCGGTTCACCTCCGCACGCCCAGCTCGATGCCCTCGCCGCAGTGCTGCGAAACCGCGCGTCTTGCGCTCGGGACGGGCGCCGACGGTCGGTATCATGACTGCACGAGCCGGTGGCCGTTCTCGACCGCTTCCGAGAGTGATAGATGCTGTTCGACCTCTCCGCGGTCGCCCTGTCTCGGTCGCGCTCGCACGGTGACCCTCGGATGAGGACAACCGAGGCCAGGGAGGTGTCGTCTTGATCGTCGTTCAGAGTCAGACACGTCCGGCAACGATCCGGAACGCCATGGCCGACCTGATCGCGCGCGGCGTGATAGAGCTGAAGGTGGCAGCGGCGTACACGACGTTTTCCGGAAGTAAGATGCTGTTAGACGTCTTGGCCCAGTCTGTCGGCGAGGAGGCGTTCTCAAAGATGCCGAAGACCCTCGTCACGTCGTTCGATTACTCGACCACCGAGCCTGCGGCACTGACGCGATGGCTGGCATTGGACAACGCCACCGTACGGATCGCCGGCGCCAACGCCTTGGCTGACGACAGCACCACGCCGACGCGGGCATTCCATCCCAAGGTCTATGCATTCCATGCGGATGACCAGACGTCAGGTGTCCTGGTCACGTCGGCGAACCTCACCGGCCGTGGCTTGACCGCGAACGTCGAAGCCGGGTGGCTCCAGCAAGGAGTGCCGTCCGCAGACGTCGATGCGGCATTCTCCACGATTTGCGAGGACACGGAAGCACTGACGGAGGACATGGTCAAGCGGTACGAAAGCGTAAGGAGCGCGCTACGTACTCCCGTTCCCCGTAGAGAAGACACAGAGCCTGTAACTCCCTTCGCCACCGAAGCGGGGGAGCTGACGCCTCTCGCGGTTGCGGTCGCCAGCGGGCAAATCAACCTCATGGCCTTCGATCAGCTATGGCTGCACGTCGAAAAGCTCCAGGGCGGATCCGGCAATCAACTCGAACTGCCGCGTGGTGGCCACCGCTTCTTCGGGCTCGAGTTCTCTGCCTACGACGAGGCGCGGCGTCGTCGAGATCGGCCAACCACTCTTGCGAATGGGATCACAGATCTGGCGAGGTCGACCGCTGACCTGGCATGGCGACAACAGGATGGAAAGGCTCAACCTGCCTACTGGCGCTCAAGGGGGCCCGGACTACTCCAACGCAGCGATCATGTTCCGTCGGCTCGCGAACAAGTCGTTCGAACTGATCGTAACCGGCATCGACTCGGATCTCGCCCGCGCTTGGGCACACGCATCTCAACAGTCAGACAAGCTCTTTCGGTTGGGAGCACACTCCAGCAAGCGGCTGGTCGGCCTGCTCTGATACACCCGCCGTCCTGTAACTCACAAGGAGCCGCACCGGTGGCGCGGGACCCCCAAGCCGCCCGGAACGCTCAAAATCAGAAGCCGCAGGCGAAACCCCTGTCAGCTCCACATGTTCGTGCCGCCGCAGACGGTCAGGGCCTGGCCCGTCATGAAGGTGCTCGCGTCCGAAGCGAGAAACACGACGACGCCCTTCAGGTCCTCCGGTTCGCCGAGGCGGCGCAGCGGCGTGTTCGTCTCCGCGTTCGCTTTCGCTTCCGGGTTGTCCCACAGGGCGCGGGCGAAGTCCGTCTTGATGAGGCCCGGGCAGATCGCGTTGACCCGCACGCCGCTCGGACCGTACTCCAGCGCCAGATTGCGCGCCAGGGCGATGTCCGCAAGCTTCGAGATGGCGTAGGTGCCGAGCATCTCCGACGCATTGAAGGCGCCCGTCGAAGCCGTGATCATCATGCTGCCGCGGCCCTTCGCGACCATGTCGGGGGCGACCATCTGGCACAGCCAGTGGTTCGAGCGGACGTTGGAAGCCATGATCTTGTCGAACGCCGAGTCGGGGATCTGCGACATCGGGCCGTAGAAGGGGTTGACCCCCGCGTTCGCGACCAGGATGTCGATGGGTCCGAGTCGGCTGCGCGTCTCGGCGACCAGTTGCTCGAGCTGTTCCTTGTAGCCGATGTTGCAGGCGATCGCGATGGCCCGCTCCTCACCGCACTTCTCGTTGATCTGCGCGACCGCCGCCTCGCACTGGTCGAGCTTGCGGCTCGACACCACGACCCTGGCCCCGTGTTCGGCAAGACCCTCCGCCATGTAGAGGCCCATGCCCTTCGACGCGCCCGTCAGCAGCGCCACGCGTCCTGTCAGGTCGAAGAGTGTCGTCTCCACGCCCATCGTTCACTCCAGCTTGCAGGGAAACGGCGTAGGTTACGGGAAGGCGGCGGAAAGAGGGAAGCGCCGCCGGGCAGACAACAGGCTCACAACGGTCACACCTCGCAATGCTGGCGGGACGGCATATGGCTGTGATATACCGAGTTCGGAATGGTTGGGACGGACAATGGAGATCACGGCAAAACTGTTCATGAACGGCCGCAGCCAAGCGGTCCGCATCCCGAAGGCGTTCCAGTTCGACGGCGTGGATGAAGTGATTCTGCGCAAGGACGGCGATGCCTTGGTGGTTTTGCCCGCGCGCAAGACCTGGGAGTCGCTGGCGGACGAAGTTCCGCCGGCCGAGGAGAGCTTCCTCGCCGACCGGCCCGACTTGATGGGTCCGGAGCGCCTCGCCTTCTGATGCGTTACATGCTGGACACGGACGTCTGCAGCTATCTCATGCGGAGGCAGGATCGGCGATTGCTCGCGACGATCAGACCCGCGTTCGCTCGGGTGCGCACCTCTCGATTTCGGCGATCACCTACGCGGAACTACGACTAGGCGCGGAACGATCCTCGGACCCGCGCAAACACCACGCGATCATCGGCTCGTTGTGCGAACGACTGAGCGCTATCCGGGCTTGGGATGCGGAGGCGGCGCATGTGTACGCCCGGGTGCAGTCAGCCCTCTTGCGGGCGGGAACCCCTATCGGGCACAACGACGCCATGATCGGCGCCCACGCGCTTAGCGCCGGCTATGTGCTGGTCACCAACAACGATCGCCACTTTCGAAGCATCACGGGGCTCGACATGGAGAACTGGCTGGGCGCTTGAGTTCCCCAACGCCTCGATGTCGCGTGAGCGAACGCCCTGATCGAGGCGCGCACAGTGGGCTCCCCCGCAAGCGCTCAGTCCCCGAGACCAGGCACGGGAAACCGTGCGCAGGTGGCCTCGACTTCCTCCCTGACCCGCGTGTGCACCGCCTCGTCGTCGTGGTGGCGCAGCGTCTCGAGCATCCACCCGGCAAGACGTTTCATCTCTTCGGGACCCATGCCTCTCGTGGTCGCGGCGGGCGTGCCGAGGCGGATGCCGCTCGGCCGTAACGGAGGATTGGGGTCGTCCGGGATCACCTGCTTGTTGGTCGTGATCGAGACGGCGTCGAGGGCTTCCTCCGCGACGCGTCCGTCGATGCCGAAGCTCGCGATGCAGTCGAGCACCATCATGTGGTTGTCGGTGCCGCCGGTGACGAGGTCCGCGCCTCCTTCCACGAGGGCGGCGGCGAGGACGCGCGCGTTGGCGAGGACCTGCCGCGCGTACTCGGCAAACTCGGGCTCGAGCGCCTTGCCGAGGGCGATGGCGACCGCCGCCACCTGGTTCATGTGCGGTCCGCCCTGCAGGCCCGGGAAAACCGACTGGTCGATCTTCCGGCGGTAGTCCTTCTTCGTGAGGATCATGCCGCCCCGGGGACCGCGCAGCGTCTTGTGGGTGGTGGTCGTGACGAAGTCGAAATCGTAGTCGCAGGGGTTGGACATGGCCTTGGCGGCGATGAGACCGCCGATGTGGGAGACGTCCGCCATCGTCATTGCCCCGACCTCGTCAGCGATGGACTTGAACTGCGCGTAGTCGTAGTCGCGGGGGTAGGAGGAGTAGCCGCAGACGACCAGCTTCGGCCGGTGGCGGCGCGCCATGTCGCGGAGTTCGTCGAAGTCGATGCGCCCCGCGTCGGCCGGGTCCGACTTGTAGCGCACCCAGTTGAACAACTTGCCCATGTGCGAGACCGGCGCTCCATGGGTCAGGTGTCCGCCGTGGGAAAGGTCCATGCCGAGCACCGTATCGCCGGGTTCGAGCATGCCGAGGTAGACGGCGGCGTTCATCGGGGCGCCGGAAAGCGGCTGGACGTTGGCGTGCTCCGCGCCGAACAGCTCCCGCGCCCGGCTGCGCGCCGCACGCTCGATGGCGTCGGTGTACTCCTGGCCGCCGTAGTAACGTCGTCCGGGATAACCCTCCGAGTACTTGTTCGTGAACACCGAACCGAGGGCGGCGAGCACCTCCGGGTAGGTGTAGTTCTCGGACGGGATCAGTTCGATGCCGGCGCGCTCGCGGGCCTCCTCGCCGACCAGCGCGTCGTGGATCTCGGGGTCGTTCTCGGCCAGCAGGAGCCGGTTGCGGCGGCTGGATGCGCCCCAATCCGCGGTTGACGGCATGTTGTTCCTCGAGTGGTCCAGGCGGCGGATCGCGGCCCGGCAGGCGCACTCTACCGGTTTCGCCGCTCCCCCGCAGGAAATCGCGCCGACGGTGCTACGGAAGCGTTCCGGCGGCGGCTTTCCGGCCCTGGTCGTAGACCACCTCGCCGTCCCGCACGAACGGTATCGCGAGCGACCAGACGGACCCGTCGGCCCGGCGGATCGGTTCCCGGCTGTACTGCGGGAGGTGGGCGCGGCGCGGGCGGTCCGTGGCGTTGCCCCGCTCTTGTGGAGGGTCGTGCTCCGGAACACGGCGATGCTGCCGGCCGGAGCCTCGATGAGCTGACCCGGTTCGTCGCCGTCGTATCCCACCAGGTCGTTCGTGCCCGCTTCCATGCGATGGGGGAAGACCGTGTTCCGGGAGCCCACTCGTTCCTGGGAGAGGACGGAGATCGTGCCGTTCTCCCGTTTCGAACGCCCACTCCAGTCCGCCCGGCACGAGGCTGACCGACAGCGTGCTCATTCCGCTCGAACTGGCGCTGCGCAAACTGGCCACCAAGGAGCTGCAAGGCATCACGCTGCGCACGGCCCCGGACGTTCACTACCTGGCGGCCACCGAGGAAATCCAAGGCCACTTCCGATTGACCGCTCCCAACCTGACCGTCCGCGTGGACAGCCCCGTGCCGATCATCGAGCAGATGGAGGCGCAGATGCGCCTGTTCGCGCTCTTGCTCGGTGCGGTCGGCGGCATCTCGCTGGTGGTGGGCGGGTTCGGGGTGATGAACGCCATGCTGGCGTCGGTTGCGGAACGCAGGCTGGAGATTGGCATCCGGCGCGCCCTTGGCGCGCGGCGCGGCGACATGCAACGGCAGTTTCTGGCCGAAGCTGCCAGGCGCCGCGCCAGCTCTTCACGATGGCCGGGTACTTCTGGCCCCACGGACCCGCCTCGAGGGCATCCAGCGCCGCGACCGCCGCAGCCTCGGTCGGCGCCCGGTAGATGGTCTTCAGCGCCGCCGCCAGCGGTTCGTGAACACGCGGCATGAAAGCGAGCGCGTTGTTGTTGGCCGGCACACCGGGTGCGGGGGGTCGGGTCGAACAGGTCGGTGACGGCATCGCCGCGCGGCCGGAACCACCGTGCTGGACCCCCGACTCCGCCACCACTGGACGGCGACGGGTCACCAGGCTGTCTTGTCGCGCGCCGATTTCGACCCGCTGGAGGTGTTTGTCGAGTCATGGCCAGGCGAGGAACGATTGTCCGACCTCCCAATTCGCAGTGCACTGGCGCTAGGCGGGCGAGTTGCGGCGCAGGGTATCGTGGAATCCTTCGTCAAGCGGGCGCCCGTCGCGGAGTGACCCCCATTCGTGGACGTTGTCCTCGACGATTACCGATCTGTCCGTGGACGCGAATGGGGACGTGGCGCATGCCCCGCTTGATCCCGCAGGGCCGGGCACCGTCAAGTGGCTCCATCACCGACTGATGAAGATCCATGGGCGCTTGGGCGATCCTACTCTGGAGAACGTCCGGGCCTCGCTGATGGGCGAAGCCAACCGGGTGAGGGACAACGGACCGGCTTCGACCAGGCGAGGTTGGGCTCGCTGACCGCTTCGTGGTGACCTTGGTCCGGCGGCGACAACTCGGCCCCGACGACTTCGACGAAACCCCCGGCGGGGCCGTGTATCTGAGCGACGGCGGCAGGCCCAAGCCGATCGGCGCGTGGGAGGAGCACAAGGACACCGAACTCCGTCACCGTCTGCTTGGACGGGACGTTGGCCGGTGGGCGTTGCCATCCGTTCACGACCTTGCTTGCCCGTCATCCGCGGGGCGACCTACCTGACTACGCGCCATTCGTGCTTCCTTGAAACCATGGACATACTGCTGACCTACGACATCGCCGTTACCGGACGGTGCCGGCGCGTCGAGGCTCCGGCGCATAGCGGACGTCTGTGAAAAGCACGGTCAACGCGTGCAGTTCTCGGTGCTCCAGTTCCGGACTCTCTCCCGCGAAACTCGCCAGGCTGATCGGCGAGGTCTCAAAAGTAACTTGGGCAATTATTCAGATGCAGCCTACCATCACAATTGACCAACTGAGTCATATCTAGCGTAGTTCCAGTATATTCATCATCATTATATGTTTGCCAGTTCAGTTGTGGATACCATTCTTCCTTACACCTAGCCTTTACCGTACAAAATGGCAACTCCAATCCAAACACGTTTTCATAGGTGTCATTGACTTCCATCGATGTGAGTGTGCAGGATTCTGCAGCGGAACTTGTGTTCCAGTCTGTTGTGCAACCGTCAATCCATTGATCAGTATTTGCTACCGCAACCATTGCTGCACTGGCCAAGAGTGCGCAGATGAAACGTTTTGATTTGCCGTTCATGCTTTTCACCCGTTCGATCAAGCAGCTCAACCATATCTGGTTTTTCTTCTCGGCTCAAACCCATCGAACTTGAAGGGAGCGCGACAGCATGGCGTCCCCGGGAGGCAAGCATCAGGCCGAGAGCGCCAGCGATCTCATCTGCGTCCGGTCAAACAGCCGGCCGGGCAGCCCGGGCAATTCCCGCCCGCTGCCCGCGCCCCGCAGCCCGGTCACTTCCCAACTGCCGGGGTCGATCTCGAGGTCGCGCCGCGGGACGACGAAGCTTCGGAACTCGGGCTCCTCGGTGTCGCGGATCACCGCGCCCAGGATCGCCCACGCGGCATGGTCAACGCCCATGCTGGAGTCCCATCGTCCGGACAGCCGAAAGCCGCCGGAGACCGACTCCGCCTGCCCGGTAGGGGAGTACGAGAGTCGACGCCAGGGTGTCGGGGCCGGGCGCGAAGTACTCGTCCTGCGCCTCCTTCGCCAGGTGGGCGAGCTGCCAATTGTGGATGCCGATCAGCGACGCGAACCAGCCGGTGGACGCACAGCGGGAGGCGACGCGGCAGGCCGCCTCGAAGAAGGCGGCGGGGTCGACCTCAAGCCCGCCGTACTGGTGCGGTGTGACCGCGCGGAACATGCCCACCGCCCGCAGGGCGTCGACGGCCCGCGTCCGGCACCCTGCCCAGCCGCTCGGCCTCGTCGGCACTCGCGTCCCGGCCTTCGTTGAGCGATGATGTCGGTGTCGAGCATGTCGTTGCAGCGCGCCGGGTGTCGTCGGGACTTACGTCTCGGCCTTTGTTGAGCGTACCAGTTTGTGGCGCGCGGTCTGATCCGGGACGTGTATCGCCGGAACCCGGGTCCCGGCCTTTGTCGAGCGACGGACTGTCCGGGCGGGTCCGTGTTTCTCCAAGGGAAAACTGCGGGTTAAGTCAAGAGCCCGTGCCTGGGCCAGCCTGGGCCTCGTCGGACCTGTCAACGTGGGCGGCGAGTCGGCTGATCTGCCCGGGTATCGCGTGCGTCCTCGTGGCAATCATGCAGGACTGTCGGTTGCGGCGGCTGCTCACTGGACCGCATGAGCGCTGCGGAGTTGAACGGTCAATCAGCCAATCGGCAAAGCAGTCCGGGAGGTGGCACACTCACGTGTATGGAACCGAGCCCCGAAGCACCCAACGTCGCCGGCACCGTTGCATCCGGCCCTGGATCTGGGGCCGCCGGAGGCGGTCGCGAGCTGCCGGGAAAGCGAACGCAATGCGTTCGGGCCTGCCTCGGGCTGCTGCTCTCGGCATGCCTGGCGCATGGCGCGTTGGCGGCGGACGGGAGCGACGATGGCGCGGCAGAGGGTCGCGGAGGGGGAGCGCCGCTCTTCCACGACGCCCACTTCCACCTGACGAACTACGTGCAGCGCGGCATCACGGCTCGCCGGTACTTCGAGATCGTCGGCGACCGGGTCGACCGGGTCGCGATGTTCGGGATTCCCCTGCAGCAGAAGTGGGACCACTTCGTCTCCGGCGACCGCGCGCCGGACTACTACCTGCTCTCCGACGCGCAGCGCTGTACTACTACTCGTTCGTCGACGCGACGATCGCCATGGAGTACATGTCGTTGGACGAGGCGCGGAAGGCGCGCGTGGATCCGATGATCACCGGCTTCAACCCGACGGACATGTACGCTGCCGATCACATCCGGCGCGTGCTGCTGACCTTCCCCGGCGTGTTCTCGGGCATCGGCGAGTTCAGCGTGCACAAGGAGTTCGTGTCGTCGAAAGTCGCCGGCCACACGGCGAGCCTGCGCAATCCCTCGCTCGACCGCATCCTCGAGGCGGTGGCCGAGATCGGGCTCGTCGCGATTCTCCACTGCGACATCGACCGGGTGCGCAAGGGTGAGCATCCCGTGCACTACGACGATCTGCTGGCGCTGCTGGCGGCGCACCCCGGCGCATCGGTGATCTGGGCGCACACCGGACTCGGCAGGTTCGTGGCGCCGACCGACCGGCACCTGGCGCTGCTCGACACGATGCTGGGCGACATCCGCTACGACCACGTCGCGCTGGACATCTCGTGGGACGAGGTGGCGAGGTATGTCGTGCACGACGAGGGGTCCGCAGCAGCCTGGGCCGCGCTGATCACCAGGCACCCGACGCGCTTCCTGTTCGGGACCGACTCGGTGGCGCCCGCGGATTGGGACGGCTACGCGAAGACGTACGCCGACTACGGTCCGCTTTGGGACCGGCTCGACGCGACGACGCGGGACCGGGTCCAAAGGCTCAACTACGAACGCCTCTTCGATGCCGCCGTTCCGAAGATACGGGCGTGGGAACGCGACCGGCTTGCCGGCGCACATCCGTGACCGCGGGGAGCGGCAGGTTGGTGTCCACAGGGTTGAGCGCGACGATCAGGCCGCCTTGGGCGATCAGGGAGTCATGTCGTCGAGCGCGCACCAGCACGTCAGGTAGGGCACGTGCGGGTTGTCCGGCTCCTGGAAGCGGATGTGGCCGGAGTCCCGGTGCCACGCGAAACGCATGCCCTGCTCGGCGCCCTTCACGACCCATTGCTCGTGAAAGAGATAGACCGTGGGTCCGAGGAACGCCGTCGATACGGTGCGCATCAGGTCCCCGAAGAGGAGTCCCGGCACCCGCGCGCTCTCGCGATGGCGATTGGCGATGAAGTAACGGCGCCCGCGATGCATGATGCTGTGGGTGTGCCTGCCCCGGCGTCCAGCCAGCGGTCCGTGCGCTCGACGAAGCCGTCTCATTCCTCGCGCAGCATCGCGAGGGCGTCCCGGTCGATGGCGGGCTCGAGCACCACGAAACCGTCGCGCTCGAAGGCGTCGCGCGCTGCCGAGTCGATTCGGTACATCGGTCCTCCGCGAGGTGGCTGTGGCGCAGCATAGGGCGGCCCCGGGCCGGCGCAAGGCGCCCCGTTGACCGTTCGCACGCCCGCGCGAATAATGAGCCGCGTCCGTTGGAGGCCCCGCCCATCTCGCGACACCACTTCACCGCCGCACGTATCCTCGCCCTTGGTACGGCGTTGGGCGCCACGCTCTCCGCCGCGGCCGAAGGGCTCTACCTGGGCGTCTCTGCGTCCGCCGCCTTCTACGACGTCGACTACAGCAAGGCGGTGGACAGCCGGCACGCCAGCAACGTGTCGGCCAACGCGGGCCGGATCTTCTCAGCCAGCGACTCCGCGGACGACACGACCTGGGACGCGGGACTGGTGCTCGGCTATCGCTTCGGCCTGGGGCCCCTCCACCTGGACATCGAGGGGGACATCGTCACCCATGGCGGCGAGGCATCCTCGCGCCTTCCCGGCGCGGGCGCGTCACCGGGACGCAACCAGCTCGGCGAGGCATGGCCGGAAGACTGGTCCCTCGCCAAGGACCGGAGCTACGGGATCACCGCGCGGCTCGGCGGATCCGTGCCCATGTTCGGGGCGGACCTCTCCGCGTTCGTCGGCGTCCGGCGCCTCGACGCAACGTTCAGCACCTCGTACACGGGATGCCCGCTCGTCTCCGGTTGCCCGCCCGGGGAGTTCACGGACCGCCGGGAACGACACGACGAGGAATACGACGCCTGGGTCGCCGGGGTCGCGTTCGAGAAGTCGCTCGGCCCGGTGGGCCTGCGGGGCGAACTGCGCTACACGGACCACGGCAACTCGAAACGGACTGTCCGTTTCGACGACGTGTTCGTGACCGTGCCCGTGGACCTCGAGAGCGGGGAGATCGGCCTCGGCGTGAGCCTCGTCTGGCGTCCCTGACGCGTCTACACCTACCTCAGCACCGGCGGGGCCTCAAGACCGAACCTAACCCGCCGCCTCCTCGCCTGTGGGGTCGTCGTGAATGACGTCCGTGACTCGAGGGCTCAATAGCCGCCAACGCTGACCCGTGCGCTCCAGGTCCCCCTCCAAGACGATAGGCGCCTTCTCCTTCTGAGCCTGAATGGCCCGTTCGTAGTCCGCTTGCGTCAGAGTGGCCGTGACCGACCGGGACCCGCCGTCGACCGAAGTGTTGAGGCTGATCGTCCCAACGTCGTCTTCTCCTTCGCCGCGCCTCAACAGATGCACAAAGCCGAACAACCGAGTTTCGGGTTGCGGCTCGCGGTCCCGGAATGCGGCAGCAGCCTGCCGCAGGATTGGCGAGTCTCCTCCAGCGAACGCAACGACTCGCCGCTCCGGCTCAACTGGCCGAGTCCTAGCCCGGATTTCTCACCACCGGATGGGCTGAGGCCGCGTTCCCGGCGTAAAATGCAGTTGCGACAGGCATTTACGGAGACGGGAGACGCGGCCTCATGGGAACGGAGTGTAACGCGGGGCAGTTGACGTTTGCGGGTCTTGGGAGACGCTCGGTGGTGGGGGCGTTCGACGGTGGGGAGATCGCTTCGGACGGCGGGGCGCTGGCGCTGCGGGAGCTGGAGTGCCGGACGGGGATTCTGCGGCGGCTGTCGGGCTGCTTTGTCGATCACCGGAACCCGCTTCGGGTGGAGCACGACGTTGAGACGCTGGTGAAGCAGCGCGTGTACGGCATTTGCCTGGGCTACGAGGATCTCAACGATCACGACGCGTTGCGCCGCGACCGGCTGATGGCGCTGTTGTGTGACTGTGCGGACATGGTTGGCGCGGGCCGCCGCCGGGCGGCGGATCGCGGGATGCCGCTGGCCGGCAAGAGCACGCTGAACCGTCTGGAGCTGTCGGTGTTGGAGCGCGCGCCGGCGGATCGCCACAAGCGGATCGTGGCGGACACGGCGGCGATGGACGCGTTGTTGCTGGAGTTGTTCGTCGAGGCGCACGGCACGCCGCCGGCGGAGATCGTGCTGGACCTCGACGCGACGGACGATCCGCTGCACGGCGACCAGGAGGGGCGCTTCTTCCATGGCCACTACGACTGCTACTGCCATCTGCCGCTGTACGTGTTCTGTGGCGGGCATCTGTTGTGCGCGCGGTTGCGCGAGGCGTCGCACGGGGACGCCGCCGGGGTGCTGGGGGAGGTGCGGCGGATCGTGACGCACATCCGCGCGCACTGGCCGGACACGCGCGTCGTGGTGCGCGGCGACGGCGGCTTCTGCCGCGAGGAGCTGATGGCCTGGTGCGAGGCGTCGGGGCTGGCGTACGTCCTCGGCCTGCCGAAGAACGACGTGTTGACGGGCATGGTGGCGGCGACGCTGTACGAGACGCGCGTCATGGCCGAGATGACGGGCGAGACGACGCGCCGCCACGACGAGTTGCGCTACGCCGCGGGCAGTTGGTCGCGCGCGCGGCGCGTGGTGGCGCGCGTGGAGCACTCGCCGAAGGGTCCCAACCCGCGCTTCGTGGTGAGCAACATCGCGGCGCTGTCCGAACGCGCCTTGTACGAGGACCTGTACTGCGCGCGCGGCGACATGGAGAACCGCATCAAGGAGCAGCAGCTCGACCTGTTCGCCGACCGCACCAGCGCGGCGACGATGCGCGCCAACCAGTTGCGCCTGCTGCTGCACTCGTTCGCCTACGTCATGCTGCAGACGTTGCGCCGCGTGGGGCTCGCCGGCACGCGGCTGGCGAAGGCGCAGTGCGGCACGATCCGCGACCGGTTGCTCAAGGTCGGCGTGCGCGTGCGCATCAGCGTGCGGCGCGTCAAGCTGTCGTTCAGCGAAGCCTGGCCGCGCGCGGCGCTGTTGCGCCAGGTGCTGGGCAACCTGCACGCCCTGTCGCCACCGCAATAGCGTCGCCCGGCGACGTTGCTCCCGCGTTTCCCGCCCGGTGGCGTTTCGCCGCCGCTTCCGCCTGCCCGCCAACCTTGGCGCCGGCCGCCCGGCCCAAGCGTCCGCCCACATTTCGCGCAATCCGGCCCCCGACAACCCCAAAATCGGCCCGTCCGGCCGCCGAAACCCCATCGGACCGGCCGGGCGCCACCGCCACCGCGGGTCTTTGCGCACTCTTGCGCCGTAGTCGGCCCTCGGTAGACTCGGTGGGTAGAGTCGACGACTGGCGCGGTGGTGGGCCGGCATAACCCGATTTAGACCCACTCCGTTTCCAGTCGCCGCTCGGCGAACCGGACGTGCGGTTTTCCCGCATCCGGCTCTCTCCGGGATCATGCCTTCGCCCACGGAAGGTCGCGCGTCGTCACGGTCAGGCGGACGAGTCCCAACTGCTCGTGGAGATACTCGTCGGGGTGGCGGGTGGTCCCCTTGCCGCCTTGCTTGTGCTTCCGACACAACCACCAGCGGAGCCGATGTCGGGTGTGGGGCATCCAAGGCTCGGTACGACTTGCTGACCGGACCCAGACAGAAGTACCTGCCCCAGCCCAGTAGCAGCCGGTTGAGCCGACCCACCACGTCATCGGCAGACCGCCAGGCCGTGCGGCGTGCGGTCAGCTTGCTGACCTCCGCCATGGCCCGGCGCACGCTCTTGCGCGAGGGCCGCGTGCCGATGTAGGCACGGCCCGTGCGCGCTGCGTGACAGCGGCCTATGGTGTATCCGAGGAAGTCGAAGCTCCCGTCCGGCAGGCGGCGTAGTTGCGTCTTGTCTTCGTTGACCGTCAGCCCCAGCCTGTCCATCATCCCCCGCATCTCCTCCATGGCCTGTGCCGCCGTTCCGCGGCAGCAGATCACGAAGTCGTCCGCGTAGTTCACGATGTAGCCGTTCAGGCGCTGTTGGTGGCCGAGCCGTTTCCAACCCAGCAGGAACCGCCGCATGTACAGGTTCGACAGCAAGGGCGAGATGGGCGCGCCTTGCGGCACGCCGCGGTTCTCGTCCTTCGCCCGCGTCGTGCGTGTCCGGCCGATCCGTCCGTTGTCCTCCTCCACCGGCGCCACCAGCCACTGCTTGAGCAGCGCCAGCATGTGCCGGTCGCTCACCCGTCGCGCCACCGACTTCATCAGTGGGGCATGTGGGATGCTGTCGAAGTATCCGGACAGGTCCGCGTCAACCACTTCATCGTGGCCGTGCGTGACCAGCCAGTGGACGTGTCGCACCGCGTCCTGCGCGCGTCGGTTCGCGCGGTACGCATACTGCTCCGGCTGCAGGTCGGCCTCGAAGATCGGTTCGAGGACCAGCACCGCCGCCGTCTGCACCACCCGGTCCCGGATCGTCGGGATGCCAAGCGGTCTGCGCCCGCCGTTCGCCTTCGGGATCCACACCCGGCGTACCGGGGCGGCCCGATAGGTCTTCTTCCTCAGTTCCTCCGCCAGTTCGTCGAGCCACGCCTCGCACCCCCGCGCCTCGATCCCCGCGAACGTCTCGCCGTCCACACCCGGCGCGCCGCGCGCAGCGCGGCTCAGCGCATAGGCTTGGCTCAGCACGTCCCGCCGATAGACCTTGTCGTACAGGAGATAGAAGCGGTACCCGTCTTCCTCCTTCGCTTTCGCATGTAGTGCCTTGCGCAGCTTCTCGACCGTTGTCGGCGTTGCCAGACTCATTCGTCAATCGCCCGTCGCGCGCTCCTGCCAGCACCGTTCCCAGACCAAGGGTCCTTCCCTCCACCGGCATTACCCGGCCTCAGCGGTACTACGACCCTCTCCGCCACCCCAAGGGGCCGGCTCCGTGCCTCGCGACACCACCGTTGGCCAGCGCCGCCACGCCAGCCGCCCCGAGGGGCTTCCCGTGTTGCACACGATCCCTCTTTCGCACATGCCGTCGCCACTACCCCGGCGGAACCGTTGGGTGCGCGTGTCGCTCTCCTTCCCCAACGGCGGCGGCCTTCCCCGAAACTCAGGCGGGTCGGCTTCCGCATTGCCCTTTTCGAGGCCTGCTCAGCGTTCACTGCACGTTACGGCCTGCGCGCTCGCCAAGTCCCTTACGGACCCTCTACATCGGAAGCTTCGGCTGCTTCGTCACCTCCACCACCGTTCCGATTGCTACCGGCTGGAACGACCCTTGCCGGGTGGGTTTCGCACCCACTGAGATCGTGCACCTTTGCACGGCGCACTGAGAAATCCGGGCTAGCCCTCCTCCCTGAGAACCAGACCGATCGGGTTGGCGTCCGTGAGATCGGTCGCGTGCCGGATATCGTACGCCACAACGATCCCTGGATTCTCAGCGAAGTAGGCGACAGGCTCTCCCTCGGCGTTCATGATCGGGTCTCCCTGCTGGTCTACCACGGGTTTGAGCAATGGAGTCGGATAGTGCGCTACAACACCGGCCACCCGGTACTCTCGGCCACGCGCATCGTCTGGCAGAAACACTACCGGGCCACCACTGACAGCAGTTCTCATTTTGACCTGACGGGGCAACGGAGTCGGAGATTCCGTCGGCGAACGGGTTGACACCATAGGGCGGCGGCCCTATGGTGCGGGCCATGGGCAACCCGTGGTTCGGATCGAAGGCGACGTCGGGGCTGTGGCAGGCGCTGGTGGCGCTGATGCCGCCGCACGCGGTGTACATCGAGACGCACCTGGGCGGCGGCGCGGTGATGCGGCGCAAGCCGGGGGCGCTGCGCAACATCGGCATCGACCTGGACCGGCGGGCGCTGGCGTCGTTCGAGTGCGGCCATGCCGTGGAACTGGTGCAAGCGGACTGCCACGCCTGGCTGGCCGGGTTCGCGTTCGACGGTTCGGAGCTGGTGTACAGCGACCCGCCGTACCTGCGCGGCGCGCGCAAGTCGGAGCGCCGCTACCGGCACGACTACGAGGACGCGGACCACGTGGCGCTGCTGGAACTGCTCAAGGGCCTGCCGTGCGCGGCGATGGTGTCGGGATACCCGTCGGCGCTGTACGACGAGTTGCTGGGCGGCTGGCGCAGCGTGTCGCTGCAGGTGATGAACCACGCGGGGGTGGTCACCGAGAAGGTGTGGTTCAACTTCGAACCGGACCGGGTGCACTGGGCCGCGCGCGCGGGACGGAACTTCACGCACCGGCAGATGGTCAAGCGCAAGGCGCATGGCTGGGGCCGGCGCTACGCGGCGATGCCGCCGGCGGAGCGCCTGGCGGTGCTGGCGGCGCTCATGGCGGTGGAGGCCGGCGCGCCGCCGTGAGGTTCCTCGCACGCCAACTCGACCGGCTGCGGGCGTGTTTCGCGCAGCTGCCGGACCGGCGCCGCGGGCGCAACCGCCGCCACGCCATGGCGGACATCGGCATGGCGGCGCTGTCGGTGTTCTTCATGCGGTCGCCGTCGTTCCTGGCGCACCAGCGCGCGCTCGCCGAAGGCGGTCGCCGCTGCAACGCGCACACCCTGTTCGGCCTCGACCGCATCCCCTGCGACAACCACATCCGGCAACTGCTCGACGGCGTGCCGACGGAACACTTCGACGACGAGTTCCACGCCCTCGTCGAGGACCTCGGCGCGCACGGCGCGCTGGCCTCCATGCGCTGCCTGGACGACCGCGTGCTCGTCGCCATCGACGGCACGGAGTACTTCCGCTCCCGCAACATCCACTGCGACAACTGTTCGACCCGCAAGCGCAACGACGGCGGCACGGAGCACTTCCACCAGATGCTCGCCGCCACCGTCGTGGCGCCGGGCCGGTCGCGCGCGCTGCCGCTGCCCCCCGAGTTCGTCGCGCCGCAAGACGGCGCCGCCAAGCAGGACTGCGAACGCCAGGCGGTCAAGCGCTGGCTGCGGTCCCGCGGCGACCGCTGCGCCGCCCTGCGCCCGGTCCATCTCGGCGACGACCTGTACGCCTGCCAGCCCGTCTGCCGGGCCATGCTCGACGCCGGCGGCGACTTCCTGCCCACCGCCAAGCCGGCCAGCCACCAGACCCTGTACGAGTACCTCGACGGCATCCGGTTGCCGTCGCGCCGCGTCACCTCCGGCGCCGGCTCCCGCCGGCGCATCCACCGCCACCGCTGGATGACCGACCTGCCCATCCGCGACGGCGACGACGCCCTGCGCGTCAACTGGCTGGAGATCACCAGCGCGCGGCCGAACGGCAAGGTCACCTACCGCGGAACCTTCGTCACCAGCCTGCCCGTAACCCGCGACAACATCGCCGAACTCGCCGACTGCGCCCGCGCCCGCTGGAAGATCGAGAACGAGACCTTCAACGTCCTCAAGCAGCACGGCTACCACCTCGAACACAACTTCGGCCACGGCAAGGACACCCTCGCCGCCGTGCTCGTCGTCCTCAACCTGCTCGCCTTCGCGCTGCACACCGCGTGCGAACTCGCCGAGTCCCTCTGGCGACGCGCCCGCGCGCGCCTCGGCACCCGCGCACGCCTGTTCGAGCACCTGCGCACCCTCACCGAGTACCAGGTGTTCCCCGACTGGAACGCCTTGATCGGCCTGCTCGCCACCGGCGGACCCGCCGCACAGCCGCCCTGACCCCAACACCACTCCGCCGGCCAACAATCCACCAACCCTGGAGAACTCCGATACCCAATGACTCAATACTCAAAATGAGAACTGCTGCACCACTGAAACCCTCGTTGCCGTGAGCGTCGATGTAGAGCCCCGAGGTGGCCCCGAAGGAGAGCGCGCCGACGATGCCCGCCTTCACGAAGGGAATAGGGTGAGCTGGTCCCGGTTTTTTGGACAGTTGGCTAAGGTGTACTCCGGCGTCGAGAGGAGACACTGTGATGGCCAGGAAGAGACGCCGTTTCACGGCGGAGTTCAAGAAGCGTGTGGCGCTGGAGGCGCTGCGGGAGCGGGAGCCGGTGCAGGCGATCGCGGCGCGCCACGAGGTGCACCCGAACCAGGTGGGCGCGTGGAAGCGGCAGGCGGTGGAGGGTCTGGACGAGGTGTTCTCGCAGCCCGGCTCGAAGCGCGGTGCGGAGCACGAGGCGACGATCCGGGACCTGCACGCGAAGATCGGCGAGCTGACGGTGGAACGGGATTTTTTTCTGCGCGGGTTGGCGCGCTGAGCCGTTCGGAGCGTGCCGCGCTGGTGGATCGCGGCTGTGGGCTGTCGCTGTCGCGGCAGTGTGCTCTGCTCGGCTTGAGCCGCTCGTCGCAGTACTACGAGCCGGTGGGGGAGAGCGCGGCGAACCTGGCGCTGATGCGCCGCTTGGACGAGTTGCATCTGGAACATCCGTTCTACGGCAGCCGGCAGTTGGTGCGGCACCTGCGCCGTGAGGGCGTGGTCGCCGGCCGGCACCGCGTGCGGCGGCTGATGCGGCGGATGGGCATGGAGGCGGTGTACCGCAAGCCGCGCACCAGTGCGGCCAACCCGGAGCATCGCGTGTACCCCTACCTGCTGCGCGACCTCGTGATCGACCGACCGGACCAGGTGTGGTGCGCGGACATCACCCACATCCCTGTTTCGCAGGGGTTTTTCCACTTGGTGGCCGTGATGGACTGGGCCAGCCGCCACGTCCTGTCGTGGCGCCTGTCGAACACCATGGACAGCGCCTTCTGTGTCGAGGCGCTCGAGGCGGCGCTGCACCTCGGCGTGCCGGAGATCTTCAACACCGACCAGGGCGCCCAGTTCACCAGCGTCGCGTTCACCGACAAGGTGCGCGCCTGCGGCGCGCGCTGTTCCATGGACGGCCGCGGCCGCCACCTCGACAACATCTTCATCGAGCGGCTGTGGCGTTCGCTGAAGTACGAGGCGGTGTACCTGCACGAGTTGGCCGACGGCCGCGACGCCGAACGCGTCATCGACTCCTGGTTCCGCTTCTACGGGGAGTCGCGTCCGCATTCGTCGCTGGGCGGCCGCACGCCCGGCGAGGTCTACCGGGGCATCGTGGAGGACGCCGCGTGAGCCGGGCGGGGGCCATGACAGCCGGGAACGCCACGGCCCTCGCCGCGTCAAGCCGCTGCGCGGCTCCTCCACTGCGTTGCGGCCCTTCGGGTGACACGGCGAGTGCCGCGGCGAGTGCCGCGGCGAACGGGTTGGCGACGACCGGAAGGGTCCTTCCGGTCGTCACCGACCGGCCTTCCCACACCACCACCACCGCCGCCTCGACGAGGCCGTTGACATCGGCGCCGCGCGTCGGCAGGGTCCGTTCATCGAGGGCATCAGACCACTCGGAGTACACCTTAACTCCGCCCTCGGACTGTCCAACGAACCAGGACCCCCTCATATCGAGGGTCGGCTCGGAGTCCGCCGCCACCAAATCAACCACCTCGCGTACGCACTCCTCAAGCCGATGTTCAATGCGCCGCCCGCCGAACCGAATCACGGTCCAACCCTTCTCCTGTAACGCCCGGTCCCGCTCGGCGTCCCGCTCCTGCTCCGTGTGAAAGGGCGCCCCATCGCACTCAACGTTCACCATCGCGTCCCCGCTCCGTATGGCCAGATCAAGGCGATAGCGACCAATTGCCACTCCTGGTTCCGCCTCTATACCCCGCTCGCGCAAGGCTGCGTGGAAATCCCGCTCAAGCGGACTGTCAAACGGCGCCTCCGAGAGTTTGGCCACATGTACAGCCAGATCCGCCAAGTGGTTCGGGTGCTTACGGCAGGCAGCCTCCCCTCCGACGACCACAAGGCGGCAGCGTGCGCGTGTCAGGGCCACGTTCAGCAGGTTCGGGTCAGCCGCGAATCCCGCCACTTGACGGCTTGACCCTTCGTCGATCACCGGCGAGAAGTAGATGACGTCACGTTCGCCCCCTTGAAAGCGATGCGCCGTGGCGACCTCAATGCCCTCGCTGTCGGTGTCGACCCCCTCCCGGCGCAGGGCCGATAAGATCGCTCTCGCCTGCGGGGCGAAAGGCGTCACCACTCCGACCGACAGATTCCCCCGCCGGTAGCTCGCGAGGTCTTCAGCCACCCGTGCGGCCACCGCCGCCGCTTCGAGGCCGTTTTGCCAACTGCGATTGCCCGAGCCGCGCTCGCAGCGCCCGCGCACCTGAACCCACTCGATGGCGGACATGCCAGCCGGCGGCCCCGCCGTCCCACACATCTTCATCCGGCCCGCGTAGAACTGCCGGTTGGAGAATTCCACGACCGCTGGATGCGACCGGAAGTGTAGGTCGAGCATGATGGCTGGGCGTGCCAGGCACGACAACGCCACGCCGAAGCAACTGTTTGCTCGGTATCCATACGTTGCAAGCTCATCAGCGCCCAGGCCGGAGCGCGCGGCGATCGCGCCCTCGCGCTGCTCGCCCAGCGTCGTGATATGCGGAAGCTGTCGCTCGTCGCCGATCACCATCGCCCGCTTCCCCCGCACCAGCAAGGGCAGTGCCGAGGCAGCGTCGCACTGGGATGCCTCGTCAATCACGACCAGATCGAACAGGCCGTCCACCAGAGGCAACGTGCCTCGCGCCGACAGGTTCGTAACGGACCACACGGGCAGTGCGGGTAGCGCCGGGGGAACAAGGGCATGCACTTCGGAGACGCGCGCGTTGCCTTTCGCCGCCGCCTGGATGCGGCTCGCCAGCCGCCCGGCAGCTTGCCACGCTTCCGGACGGTCAGTCTGCATCTGGCGGACTTTTGCGCGGAAAAGACCCAAGCCCGCCTTGGAGCGCTGCTCGGAGAGTTCCCACAGGTGGTCCTCGGAGTCGTGCATGTCGGGAAGCTCTTCCAGACGTTCGCGCAGCGCCTCGCGCCGCCTTCTGTCCGCTACAGACTTGGCGTCGTCGTGGGCTTGCAGGAGAACGGCATCCAACATCGCGCCCGCCTCGTCGACGCCGGGGTCCGCGGCGAGCGGGTCCAAACGCTCAAAGCCGGCCTCCGCCCGCTCCCGCAGATGTGGCGCGCAATCCCCGAATGCCGCCACCGTGTCCCTCAGGCGGGCGATTCGCTTCTCAATGCCCGCCCTTGCCGCTTCCAGCCGCCGCCGCGTGGTGGCTCTCTTGGCGGCGTCGAGGGCCTCCCGCGCGACCCGGACGAAGGCGTCGTGAACCTCGGCAGCGCCCAATTCGGGTTGCTCGGGATCCACCTGCGCGAAGATGCTCAACGCGCGCTCCCGGAGATGTGGCATCCGTTCGCAGAAGCGCTCCAACGCGGTGGAGACCGCGGACATGCGCCGTTCCCGTCTGCGTCGGCGACCGAACAGCCCCGGCCGGCGCGCAAGCGCCGCAAGCGCCACCCCCACTTCGTCCGTAGCAGCCTTGACGTCTGAGGCGTCGACGCCCCGGGGCTCACCCTCCAGAGGCGGCCCGTCACGTCGCTCACGCTCATCAAGGTCGCGTAGCGTCTCAAACTGGCCTGGAACATCGAGCCCTCGAATCGCGACCCTAACCTCCTCGGCCGCGTGGTCTACGGCGTCAACCTTCAGGTCGTCGGGAACACCATCGGCTAGTGGTGCGTTGGCCAGCCGACTCTCCAGCGACTGCATCTCCTGGAGTGTCAGCAGGCGCTGCTCGCGCGCCTCATGCACCGTCCGCACTCGACTGTGAACCCCGTGCCATTCGTCGCTGGCATCCACGAGGCCTTGGGCCGGTTCGGCCCGCTCCGCCTCGCCGACCAGGCGAGAGATTGCGCTGGCCAGCGCCTGGCGCTGTGATGCGGCCCCGGCGCGAACTACGGGGCAAAGTGGGGCGGTGGCGCGCAGTCGTTCGACCACGACATCGACGGCCTTGTTGTTCTTCGAGGCGATCAGCACCGTCTCTCCCCGGCACACGGCGGCGGCCACCGTGTTCAGGACCACCTGAGACTTGCCTGAACCCGGCGGACCGGTCACCACGGTCAGCGGGTTCGTCATCGCCGAGTGGACGGCCCTGTCCTGCTGCACGGACGATTGGCCAACGGTCGGCATAGGGTTCACCGACTCCGGCGAACTGCCCGAAAAGGTGCCGCCAAACATCACGGACGCCGCCCCGGTCAGCCTTCCCAGGTCCCCTTCACCGGCGGCAAGCTCGCCCAGGTCCCTGGTGAGATTGAAGATCAAGGTGCTCCCCGACACGGGCGGGAGGAGAATCGCAGCGTTGACTACTTGGCTGCGCCTGTTCCCGTCGATAGATACGAGAGGAGATGTGCCGATGTCGGCAAGCCCCTCGACTCCGTGCTCACCAAGTTCCCGCAGAATGGCCGCCGCTCGCTCCCGCAGGCCCTTCGCTTCATCGACGGCGACGCTCTTGGCAATGGCCGTCTCGATCGCCAGGCGATCTTCGTCCGCAAACCCCAGCAGGCCCAGTGCCCCCGAATTCAGGTCCACGCCGCCACCTGCCCGTTCGCAACGCCATTCGCCGCTGTCGCCCTGGAAGACGCGGGCGTCGCCAACAAGCAGCGGCGAGACCGACAGTTCACGGGACTGCGGATCCGGTCCGACGCAGACCGGCCAGCCGATGGTCACCAACCCTCGGGGGTCACTGCGCAAGCGTTTCGCGCACCACTTGGCGGCGCCTGAGCCGTCCGAGATCGGCACCGCCGTCCCCTCCTCGGTGAAGCCCGCGCCAGCCTCTAGGTAGTCGCCGCCTATGCGGACGGCGAGCGCGGCCGCCTGCTCGGCCTCAATGCAGCCCAGGTAGAACTTGGCGAGGGTCGCTATTCGCGCCACCCCGCTCGCACTGGCCCTTGCGTCCGTGTCGGCCATGCTGCCTCCGTGTTCTGTTTCACTGATGTTTCCTATGCCGGGCGCAACGACTTGCGGGCGTGGTGTCGGCCAGAAGCCGCCGGCCTGCCCTCATCGGCCTGGGGAATCCGCCTGCACGGCGATCTCGAGCGACGCCTCGCGCATGTAACGCAGATAATCGGGGACGCTCCCCCACGCGTCCGCGTTGGCGTGCAGCAACGCCTGGTCGCAGTACATCGACAAGTCCAGCAGGTGTGGATACATCCATCCGTAGCGCCGCTGCGATACATCGTCCCGGATGACCGCCGCCAGTACGCCGCCCGCTTCGCAGTACATCGGGCATGCGCCACGCAAAGCCTTCAGCATGCAGTCGGCGGTAGAGCAGCGGGCGAGCGTTTCGATGCTATCGTTGCCGCGCTCCATCAAGCTCAGGATGGTTGGGAAGCCAACGCCCGACAAGTGCGCAGGGTAGAGCGCTGCGTCGTGGCATTCGGTCGCACGCGCGAGCCCCCCAAGGATCAAGACGGCGGCGGCGGTCCACGTCGTTAGTCTCGGCATTTTGCGGCTTCCCCACGGCAGCAGGCGGCGGCCATTCTACGCCGTCCCCCTGCTATAGCGCCGCCCCCGAGAACGGTTAGGGCCGCCGCCCGGTGGGGACCTGGTTGCGACGACGCACACGATCTACACAGCAATGAGCCTCGGAGCACCGGATCGGGTTTCGTGGTGGCGGTCCAAATCCAGGGGCCGAGCATGGCGCAGGCGCGTCAGTGCGGATAGGCTGCCTGTCCCCGCGCCCTTCCCGCTGACTCCAAAGAACCTCCGCAATGGCCCCAGCGACTCGCTCCCTGCGATTGCGTGAGACTACGCTTGATTTCAGCCACGTGGCTCTGCATTTCGTCAACGACCGATGCGAGAACGTGTTCGCCAACAAGAACAACAAAACGCTCCGGGAGACATTGGCCCATCGTCGCTACCATGGCCTGGCGCAGGAGTGCACGGCCAACTACCCTGATCACCTGGACTCGCCACTGGGCGAGTTTCTCCTTCAGCTCAAGCTCTCCGAAGATCGGTTCTACCAGCAGTTTCTGAACTTATACGGCGATCTGGCCTACTCGACGTTCTCCATCTCGGACACTTCGGCGCTAGACGCCCGAGGAGTCTACGCGTACTACTCTGGCGCCGCACTGAAGTACATCGGCCGATGCAAGGACTCGATGAAGAAGCGGGTGAACCAAGGTTACGGCAAGATCCATCCCAAGAACTGCTATCGAGACGGCCAGGCCACAAACTGCCACCTTAACGCCCGAATCGCTGCCACGTCCTCACCGGTGACCTTGTGGCTCTGCCGCATGGACGATAGCTGAGGGGGTCCTGGTTCGTTGGACAGTCCGAGGGCGGAGTTAAGGTGTACTCCGAGTGGTCTGATGCCCTCGATGAACGGACCCTGCCGACGCGCGGTGCCGATGTCAACGGCCTCGTCGAGGCGGCGGTGGTGGTGGTGTGGGAAGGCCGGTCGGTGACGACCGGAAGGACCCTTCCGGTCGTCGCCAACCCGTTCGCCGCGGCACTCGCCGTGTCACCCGAAGGGCCGCAACGCAGTGGAGGAGCCGCGCAGCGGCTTGACGCGGCGAGGGCCGTGGCGTTCCCGGCTGTCATGGCCCCCGCCCGGCTCACGCGGCGTCCTCCACGATGCCCCGGTAGACCTCGCCGGGCGTGCGGCCGCCCAGCGACGAATGCGGACGCGACTCCCCGTAGAAGCGGAACCAGGAGTCGATGACGCGTTCGGCGTCGCGGCCGTCGGCCAACTCGTGCAGGTACACCGCCTCGTACTTCAGCGAACGCCACAGCCGCTCGATGAAGATGTTGTCGAGATAGCGGCCGCGGCCGTCCATGGAACAGCGCGCGCCGCAGGCGCGCACCTTGTCGGTGAACGCGACGCTGGTGAACTGGGCGCCCTGGTCGGTGTTGAAGATCTCCGGCACGCCGAGGTGCAGCGCCGCCTCGAGCGCCTCGACACAGAAGGCGCTGTCCATGGTGTTCGACAGGCGCCACGACAGGACGTGGCGGCTGGCCCAGTCCATCACGGCCACCAAGTGGAAAAACCCCTGCGAAACAGGGATGTGGGTGATGTCCGCGCACCACACCTGGTCCGGTCGGTCGATCACGAGGTCGCGCAGCAGGTAGGGGTACACGCGATGCTCCGGGTTGGCCGCACTGGTGCGCGGCTTGCGGTACACCGCCTCCATGCCCATCCGCCGCATCAGCCGCCGCACGCGGTGCCGGCCGGCGACCACGCCCTCACGGCGCAGGTGCCGCACCAACTGCCGGCTGCCGTAGAACGGATGTTCCAGATGCAACTCGTCCAAGCGGCGCATCAGCGCCAGGTTCGCCGCGCTCTCCCCCACCGGCTCGTAGTACTGCGACGAGCGGCTCAAGCCGAGCAGAGCACACTGCCGCGACAGCGACAGCCCACAGCCGCGATCCACCAGCGCGGCACGCTCCGAACGGCTCAGCGCGCCAACCCGCGCAGAAAAAAATCCCGTTCCACCGTCAGCTCGCCGATCTTCGCGTGCAGGTCCCGGATCGTCGCCTCGTGCTCCGCACCGCGCTTCGAGCCGGGCTGCGAGAACACCTCGTCCAGACCCTCCACCGCCTGCCGCTTCCACGCGCCCACCTGGTTCGGGTGCACCTCGTGGCGCGCCGCGATCGCCTGCACCGGCTCCCGCTCCCGCAGCGCCTCCAGCGCCACACGCTTCTTGAACTCCGCCGTGAAACGGCGTCTCTTCCTGGCCATCACAGTGTCTCCTCTCGACGCCGGAGTACACCTTAGCCAACTGTCCAAAAAACCGGGACCAGCTCAAGCGACGTCATCGAGACGGTCGAACGGGCACTGATACGGGAACTCGCGCCTCCGTGGAACATCCAGCGTGGCTAGCTCCAGGCCACGGTCATCGAGGGCACACCCTCAGCCCGTTCCCACTGCCGGCCGAACGGGAACGGCGATCCGCTCCCGTACTTCCTCATAGATCGGAATGGGCAACAACAAGCTTTCCGCCACCTCCAGAGTCACAGCCAGGCCGTATCGTACCGGTTCGACTATAGCGCCTGCGTCGCTGCGGCAACTGACCTTCACAGTCAGGCTATCGCCCTCTTGGATGGCTACCGCGTCCCGCCCCTCGAACACCTCGTGCTGTAACGTTCCTCGCTGAACGGCCCGATGATCGGCGCACGCACGCGTGCTTGCCACGTTCTCCGCCACGTCGAACCACAAGTGCGCCACCCGATAGTTCTGGCGCCGGCTGTTGATAGGCGTCATCCAAGCGAGCGTGACAGTCACCCGCCGCATGGCATTGACCCCGGAAAGGCTCGGTGGGAGCGGAAGCGCGAACACCGCGGCGGCGCCGTCGGCAAGTGACCCGAATCCCAGCACAGTCACCCGCTGCTCCGCACCCGCCGCCACACGCCCGAAGTCGGGCCGCCCGTAGCCCAAGAACCGCCCAACGTAGTCGCGGAACGTACGCTGTGGATGCCCCGCTCCGAGGGCCCGCCGGTACGGCCCCAGCAGGCCACCCCACTGGGAGCCGTGTACCAGGAGCGCCTTTAACAACACCGCGTCGAAGCCTCCCGGAATCCCCCTGTCTCCCTGCTTGCGCAAGTTGTCGAGGAGCTCGTAGAAGAAGTACGCACCTCGCGAGCCCAACGCGGTCGCGTTGCTCGTGCCCCGAGTGTGGTGGGTCGCGTTCAGCGTGCCCGGTGGCCCCGGCGTCGCAACGCGTTGTCCCGGCGCACGCAACGACGAGTCCGGCCGCAGAACGGTTGTTCCCACCGGCGGTGCCCGGTCCTCCGTCAACATCTGCCTACCGCCCGGTAGCTGGATCTCCGGCTTGATCGCCCGTCGATACCCGGGACCGTGGGCGGAAATGACGTTGGGCATTCCTGCTCCAACGGGATCGACAAGGTGGTTCGGTCCCGGGCCGGACCCGTCCATATGGACGGCGCCCACAGTCAATCCGTTCAGCGTTTCCGCCGGTGACAGCAGGCGCCGGTTCCGCGTGTCCTTCGCCACGGCCGAGATCACCAGCCGCTCGCGCTCTTCAAGGGGAAGCGCCCTAACGCCTGGTCTCGACTCGTCCAGCGAGATCTCCCGGACATGATTCCCAGCGCTCACGACGAACAGGACGCCGTACTTCCACGACAGCCAGTCGAGCAATCGCGCCCAAGCGCTCATCTCCCTCACGAACGCACGCGCGGGATCGCCGATCGACAGGTTCACCACGCGAACGCCGGGCGACGCAGGCGGCTCCCCACCTTCGCCGTCGAACAGCCGAACCACTGCCCGGTGGACGACATCCACCGGTAGGACATCGTCCGGCACCGCTTCGACGAAGCGGCCATCGAACCACCGACGCGGTTGCATGATCGGGCGCACGTAAACCGGCTTCGCGACCGCCGTCCCTCCAACATCGAGGTCGTCGTGACAGATCAACGAAGCCATCGCCGTCCCGTGGCTTCGCTCGGCGGCCTGATACGCGTCCTCGTAACCGTCCGGGTCGTCGACAACAAGGCGGCCGTCCAGCAGGACATGTCCTGTCAGCGGCATCCCGTCGAGGAGGGCTATCACCGGCGTCCCCTCGACAGCGCCCTGCGGTTCGGGCGGCTGCGCCACGCCAACCTCTGCCGAGTCGTCCCCGATCGGTACCGCGCACTGCCCGACCGGCCGGAGAAACATGACATCGTCGCAACGGAACAACCCGACATCGCGCCTCGTTTGCGGTCGATCGATCAGTTCGCGTACGCGCGTAATGTCGATCCGGCCCAGCATGCCGTGGTAAGCGATGTCCTCGACGACACACTCGGTGACGATCTCCCCATCCAGCGCCTCCATAAGCTGGCGCAGTTGCTCGGCAGCGGCCCGCCGTCGCGCCGCGGTCCGCCGGTACCAGAGTTCCGCCTCGAACGAGACGGTCTCTTGCCCGAACGCCATCCGCTGGCGCCAGTCCTCCAGAAGACCCGTGTCCGCCAGCCTATCTTCGACATCCCACGGCCGGATTTCGCGGAGATGCTCGAACGCCAGCTTGAGCGGTGCGAGGCCACGAGGGAACCGGGCGTCCGGATCCGTGCGCCATCCCTCGAAAAGACTCTGAAGTTCCGCGAGCGCGCGCCCGTCCGACATCATGAGGAAGAGCTGGCCGCCCAGGCTCCTCTCTGGATCCCTCTCGTCCTCGAACCCGTCCCCCGGCGCGATGTCCTCGAGTTCGTACTCCGCCAGCCACTCGAGCCCCTCTACTCTCTCCACCGCCCGGACGAAGTTCGCCACCGGCCCGACGGTCACCAGCACGAGCACCTGCTCGGGCTCGATCCCGAGCGAGCTGCCCTGCAGCGAGAGTCTTCGACTCCTAAGCGCGTCTTGCAGGCGCTCGAACTGGGGCGCTAGCCGTTCACCCTGTCTACGTGCCCCGGGGCGTCTCGGCCGCTGGCCGCCGCCAAACCTTCGGGCCCGTTCCGCGAGCGCAGGCGCAGGGAACACCAGGATCGGATGGTCGCTCTCGGCCATGGATCAGGCGTTCGATTCGGTTCCATCGACTTGCTCCACCCGAAACCGATGCTTCCATTGCCGCAGCCGGCATTCGAGGATTTCCCGAGGACGGGCGTCCGGCCCGTCCAGAACGAGCTTCCGAAGGAGATCCGTGCAGAAGGCATCAACCTCCGCGAAACTCAGTCCCCGCAGCTTCCGGGCCAAGTCCTTGGGCTGCATACCGAAGGAGTGCCCCGTCCGCCCCTCGAAGCCGCGATACCAGTGTTCAATCTGCCGCTGAGTCGGCTGCCCCAGCTCGAGGCGGACCTGGAAACGCCGCCACGCCGCCCGGTCGAGCAGTTCCGGGTGGTTGCTGGCCGCGACCACCACGACATAGCTCGGTAACGCGTCGATCTGCAGGAGCAGCGAACTCACCACCCGTTTGATCTCTCCCGTCTCGTGCGCGTCGCCCCGTTCCTTGCCGACCGCGTCGAATTCGTCGAACAAGAGGACGCAGTGTCGCGACCTGGCATGCTCGAACACCTGAGCTATACGCTGGGCGGTCTCTCCTAGGTAGCTGCCGATCACGGCCTCGTACCGGACGACGAACAGCGTCACGCCCAAGGCGTCCGCCAGCGCCTCGGCGAGCGTCGTCTTGCCGTTGCCAGGAGGCCCGGCCAAAAGCAGCCGATTCCGGGGTTCCAGGTTGTACGCCCTCAGTAGGTCCGCCCGGTGGTGTTCGGCAACCAGCTCTCGCACCGCCTCCTCGACCAACGGGGCTAGCACCAACTCATCCAGCCGGCGGCAAGGAACCTTCTCCGCTAGCAGCGGCGTATCAGGCGCTCGTGTGGCAGGAATGGAGGTGGCGTTGCGCCCGTTTTCGACCTGGAGCTGCGCAAGCAGACGGTCCGCGAGGATGGTGTGGTTCTTGGCCCGCTCGTTTGCCGCCAGCGCTTCGACCGTTTTGCGGACCTGCGCTTCGTCGCCAAGGCGGCTTGCCCTGACAAGATTGAGAATGAGGTCCGCGCGAGCCATCCGTCAGTCCGCCGCCCGCTCGTATGGCTCGGCGCGGAGCGTCGACACTTTTCGTCCGCGCGGATGCATCGAGCCGGTTTCCGATCATCTCACATACTAGCCTCAAGGCCTGGCATGCGCCACACGCCGCCCCACTCATCCGCTCATGATCGAGAGCCGTTTCGCGACCAAGTCTCCCGAACCTGTTGGCACCAAGTCGAGCGGGATCGACGATATCAAGGGAGCGTGGCAGGCCACGAGCCGGATCGCGCCCGATCGGTCGTCCGACCTGCGGCGTGTGGCGACAATCGGGCGCATCAGGCCTGCTCGCCCCGGATCCGGGCTCTCGCCAAGGAGAGAGGGAGGATCGCGCGCCGACGAGGGTGCCGACGAGGGCCGACGAGGAATCCCCGGTTGACGTCTGGTGCCACGGCGTCTAGCGTGGGCGGCTTGCTCGCCGCCACGCCGTGACAGGGGGCCCGACTAGGCCGCCGACTGGCGGTGGCGTGCGCGGGTGTTGTGTCAGATTGCAGGGCTTCGCGGCACTGCGGGCCGCAGCTAGCATGAAGGAGAACGGGTGGCAGACAAGAAAGGCATGCCGAGGCAAGTCGACCTAATGTGGCCGACGCTTCGTGCCTTGGACGGGTTGGGCGGTTCGGCGTCCATCCAGGAACTTGACGATCAGGTCGCCACCCACATGGACCTCGACGAGGCGGTCCTTGAGGTCATCCACGGTGACGGGCCGCAATCGGAGTTCACCTACAGATGCGCGTGGGCACGGACTCGGTTACGGCGCATCGGCGCCGTGGACAACTCCGCGCGCGGGGTCTGGGCAATCACCGAAGCTGGACGGCAAATCGGGTCGGCTGACGAGACGATTGAACTGGCCCGACTCCAGCAGAATGCGCACCAGAGCGGACTGAAGACGCGGAGGCGCTGGCGGACGATGAGAACGAAGCCACGGACGAAGCGACGACCGAAGATTCGTGGCAGGCCGCGCTCCTCGAAAGTTTGCGGCGAATCGAGCCCGCGGCGTTCGAACGACTTTGCCAGCGGCTCCTCCGCGAGCACGGTTTCACGCGCGTCGAGGTGACTGGGCGCTCTGGCGACGGCGGGATTGACGGGACGGGCGTACTTCGGATGAACCTGCTCTCGTTCCACGTGAACTATCGGTGCAAGCGCTACGCCAAGACAGTGGGGCCGAGCAGCATCCGGGACTTCCGCGGCGCCTTGGCGGGCAGAGCGGACAAGGGGCTTCTCATCACCGCAGGTCGATTCACGAGGGACGCGGAGCGCGAAGCGGTTCGGGAAGGCGCGATGGCGATCGACCTCATCGATGGTGAGCAGCTCTGCCTGCTGCTCAAGGAGAAGGGCTTGGGCGTCGTCACCGAGACAGTCGAGCGGGTGATTCCTAACCGTGCGTTCTTCGACGCACTCTAAGCACCGTCGCCCACGACCTGGGATTCCGCCTCAAGACCTTCTCGGAGAATTCAGAAGATACACGGTCCAACCTACATAGCCGCACGCGATAGCAGCGCGAAGGAGTCCTCACAAGAACGGGCTACCCCTTGTGGCCCTCTCTAGCACCACATCGGCGCTAGCCCAGGCGACGCTAAGGAATCTCGCCAAAATAAATTGTCCGAAATGGTGTTGCTCTGGTATGCTCGGCGTCATGTCGGTGGTGACGCAAGCGTTGGCCAGCAAGTATGCGGTGCTGGGGCCGTTGCTGGACGAGCGGACGCGGCGGCTATGGGCGGCGGCGGAGGCTCGGGCGCTGGGCCGGGGCGGCATCACGCGGGTCGCCGAGGCGACGGGGATGTCGCGCGGCACGGTGCGCACGGGCTTGAAGGAACTGGCCGCGGGCGCGGCACGGACGCAACCGGGCCGGCTGCGCAGTCCGGGCGGGGGGCGCAAGGCGCTCACCGAGCGTGACCCCGGGCTGGTTGCCGCGCTGGAGAGGCAACTCGACCCGGTGACGCGCGGCGACCCGGAGGGGCCGTTGCGCTGGACCTGCAGCAGCGCGGCGCGGCTGGCGCGGCGGCTGGGGGCGGCGGGGCATGCGGTCAGCGAGCGCACGGTGAACCGGCTGCTGCACGAGTTGGGCTACAGCCTGCAGGCCAACCGCAAGACGCTGGAGGGGCGCCGGCATCCGGACCGCGACGCGCAGTTCCGGCGCATCGACCGGCGCGTGCGGGCGTTCCAGCGCCTCGGGCAGCCGGTGGTGTCGGTGGACACCAAGAAGAAGGAGTTGATCGGCCGGTATCGCAACGGCGGGCGGGAATGGCGTCCGAAGGGCCGCCCCGACGAGGTGAAGGTGCACGACTTCATCGACCGCGAACTCGGCAAGGCGATCCCCCACGGGGTCTACGACCTGACCGCCAACGCGGGCTGGGTGAGCGTCGGCGTGGACCACGACACGGCGGAGTTCGCCGTGGCGACGCTGCGCCGCTGGTGGCGGCAGATGGGGCGCCGCGCCCACCCCGACGCGCGGCGCCTGCTGGTCACCGCCGACGGCGGCGGCTCCAACGGCAGCCGCAGCCGGCTGTGGAAGTTCGAGCTGCAGGAGCTTGCGGACGCGCTGGGGCTGCGCATCTCGGTGTGCCACTTCCCGCCCGGCACCAGCAAATGGAACAAGATCGAGCATCGCATGTTCTGCCACATCACCGAGAACTGGCGCGGCCAGCCGCTGATCAGCCACGAGGTGGTGGTGAACCTGATCGGCGCCACCACCACCAAGGGCGGACTGGCCATCCGCTCCGAACTGGACGAAGGCCTCTACCCGACCGGCCGACAGGTCACCGACCAGCAGATGGACACGCTCTCGATCAAGCGCGACACCTTCCACGGCGAGTGGAACTACAGCCTGTCTCCCAGGAACCCATAATGACCAATTTATTTTGGCGAGAGTCCTAATGTCAATCGCTGGAAACTCCCCGATCACTCTGACCAACGCATCACATAGATTGGCACTTACACCTTTCGCGACGGCTCCAACGAAGGCTGATCCGTCTCCTCCAGCTGCCATTTCCGTCGCGGCTCGGACCGCCAAGAGAGCTTCTGTGAGACGCTTGGTTACCCGCCTCTCCATCGGCAAGTCGACCGGATGATCGTGTTCCTCAAACAGATTGGTCTGCATCGGCGGAGGCACTACTGGTGTCAGCAAAGTCACGACGAAACTGCCTTGCTCGGTCTGGCCTAGGCGAACACGGTCAACTAGCTCCGTTGCGTCGCCCCAGCACGATATAGTGGGCGTGGGTCCCACAACGAGCACGCAGCCGCCAGCAGCAGATCGCGGGCGCCACGGACGAGATCGACACCCTCGTTGACGCTCAGGCTACCGCATCAGGTCCCTTAGATTCTCGACATCGAAAACGTTCTCCGCGGGGATGCCAACCGTGATGCACCAGCTTCCCGTATGAGTCGCTCGCGAAGGCCGGGGGCGCACGATCGACCACGACTCGCCTGTCCACTACCCTCGTCTCTCAGGAGGCTGCGGGGACGAGCCCGACGGCACCGAAACTGCGAGTCGATCCCTCTTGGCTGTGGCTCCTGAACTCCATGACCGGCAATGCGCCGTAGCGCCCGACCCGACCCAACGCACCGTCCAGCAGAGGTTCCATTCGGTCGAACGCCCCCGTGCATCGGAGTGACGACGCTAAGGTCGTATCGTCCGCTCGCGACTTCCATCACGCCCAGCCTGTGGGGAATCTCCATCCAACAAGCCCGAGGCCGCGTAGTGTACCGGCTTCGATCGAGGGCCGGGGAACACGCGAAGCAGGAGCCAAACCGCAAGTCGTCCCAGATTCGTGCGGCCCGGTGCAACTCCGATGTCGAGTTCAGTGGATCGTGTGGTACACCTTGCGTCGCAGCGTGGCCACCGCCTTCCTGACGTCCTCCAGATGGGGATCGATGGTCAGCAGCCGCTCGAACGCCAGCAGCGCCGAAGACTCGTCCCCTGCGCGCAGGCAGATCTGACCGAAGCCTCCGAGGGCCCCGAAATGCCGCGGTTCGCGCTCCAGCGTGCAGGCGATGTCGTCCAGGCTTTTCCCGTCACGTTTTTCCAGAAAACGCAGCGTGGCGCGCTTGTTCCACGCTTCCGCCCACTCCGGCCAGCGGCCGACCATCGTGTCGAGGATCGCCCCCGCGTCGCGCAGCTTCCCGTTCTCCATCGCGTTCACGGCGCTCCGCATGGCGCGCACGGCCGCCTCCTCCGCGTGCGAGCACCAGATCTCCCAGATGCGTTGCGTGGCCCGGCGGCGCTCGTCCGCGTCGTCCGCGAGGAGCCGCCGGAACAGCGTGTCCAGCTCCGGCGTATCCGGAGGCGCCTCCGCGTTCATGGCGGCGAGCGCGAACTGGATGCGGGTACGGAGCGGTTCGAGCATGGCCTGGCATGGTACAACCGCCGGCCGTCCTTACGCTCCCTCGGGGGACCGTGCCGTTGAAGCTCCAGCGCCTGGTCGAAGTGTCCTCCGCCGTAGCGGCGACGCGGAGCCGCAACGCAAAGCGCGACGCGCTCGCGGACGTCATTCGCGCCCTGGGCCCAAACGAACTGCCCACGGGCGTGGCCTACCTCTCCGGCGCGCTGCCGCACGGGCGCATCGGGGTCGGGCCCGCCGCGCTCCGGGAGGCCGCCGCCGTCGCAGCCTCGGACGTCGCCACACTGACCATCGCGGAAGTGGACGCCACGCTGGAGCGCATCCGGACCACCACGGGCTCCGGTTCCGCCGCGACGAGACGCGAGGCCTTGCGCGCCCTCTTCGGCCGCTGCGTCCCGGACGAGCAACGCTTCCTGATCCGGCTCCTGGTGGGCGAACTCCGCCAGGGCGCGCTGGACGGCGTCATGGTCGAGGCGATCGCCCGGGCCGGCGGATGCACGGCCGCCGATGTGCGCCATGCCTACATGCTGAAAGGAGACCTGCCCGGCGTTGCGGCGCTGGCGATGTCGGCGGGTACGTCCGGGCTGCGCGCCGTCCGGCTCTCCGTCGGTACGCCCGTCCAGTCGATGCTGGCGCAGACCGCCGACGACGTCGGGAGCGCGGTCAACGCGGTGACCAGTGCGTTGCTCGACTACAAGATGGACGGCGCGCGCGTGCAGATCCACAAGTCTGGTCGGGGCGTGGCGGTCTTCTCCCGGCAGCAGAACGACGTCTCGGGCCGCGTTCCGGAACTGATCGAGGCGGTGACCGCTCTCCCGGCGCGGGACCTTGTCCTCGACGGCGAGGTGATCGCTTTCGACTCCAGCGGTCGCCCCCTGCCCTTCCAGACGACGATGCGGCGCTTCGGCCGGCGCCAGAACGTCGACGAACTCCGCCAGCGGCTACCCCTTCAAGCGCGTTTCTTCGACTGCCTGCACGCCGACGGCGACGACGCGATCGGCGCGCCGCTCACGGAACGCATCGCGTTGCTGGACGAGTTCGTGCCCCGAACCCTGCACATGCCCCGAACGGTGACCGACGATGCGGACGCCGCGTCCGAATTCCTCGACGCCGCCCTGGCCGCCGGCCACGAGGGCGTCATGGTCAAGGACCCCGCTTCCGCCTACGCCGCGGGAAGCCGGGGCAAGGCGTGGCTCAAGGTCAAGCCGGCCCACACGCTCGACCTCGTGGTGCTGGCCGCCGAGTGGGGGCACGGCCGCCGCCGCGGCAAGCTCAGCAACCTGCATCTCGGGGCACGCGATCCCGAGGCCGGCGGGTTCGTGATGCTCGGCAAGACCTTCAAGGGACTCACCGACGAGATGCTCGCGTGGCAGACGCGGGCACTGCTCGACCTCGAGGTCTCCCGCGACAGCTACACCGTGTACGTCGAGCCGCGGCTGGTCGTCGAGATTCTCTGCAACGAGGTGCAGACCAGTCCGCACTACCCCGCCGGCCTCGCACTGCGTTTCGCGCGGGTCAAGCGCTACCGGACGGACAAGTCGGCGGGGGACGCGGACACCCTGGACGCGGTGGGCAGGCTGCACAGCGGCGCCGAGTGACCCAGGGTCCCGGACTCAGCCCTCCGGCACCCGAAAAGCCAGCAGCACGTTGCCGGGCATCTGTCCGAACAGCGCATACCCCGACTGCACGAACACCATGTCGCCCGCGACCTGGATGCCGGGGTTGTCGATGGCGCCGCCGTGGGCGTCGACGCCGTTGACGGTCTCGAACGGACGCACCGTGTCGTACGACCACAGGATGGCGCCGTCGGCCAGCGAGAACGCGTAAGCGGTGCCGTCGAGCGACGCCGCGAACGCGAGCTGTTCCGTGGCGGTCGCCGCCGCGGAGAAGCCGTAGAAGAAGGAACACTCCGGCCACGCCTCCCCCGCGCCTCGCGCCGAGCCGTCCAACGCGCAGCCCCGTTCCGCCGCGTGCGTCCAGGCGACCTCGCCCGTAGCCGGGTCCAGCGCGTGCACGGCGGGTCTGGGCGTGTAACCGGGGAGCGGAAACTCCGGGTCGGCGATCGGCACAACCACGCGGTCGGCCGACACCGCGATCCCCCAGTGCACCCCGCCCAGGGCCGTCCCGTCGCTGAGCCGCGTCTGCCAGAGCACCGTGCCATCGTCCGCATCGAGGGCATGCACGACCCCCGACTTCTGTCCGGCCACCAGGATGTCCCGGCCGTCCGGCAGCCGGGTGAGCACGGGCGTGGCCCCGAAGTCGAAGTCCGGTCCGTCCTCTTTCGGGCAACTCGGCCCCTTGCGGAAGCCGCAAGCCATGTTGAAGGCGTCCCCGGCCGTGGCCTGGAAGCTCCAGGCGATCTCGCCGGTCTCCATGTCGAGGGCGACGATGGCGTCCGACAGGTCCGTCGCGGGGGTTGACGTGTTCTCTCCCGTCCCGATGTAGATGCGCCCGCGTTGCGCGTCCACCGTCGGCGTCGTCCAGACGGCGGCGCCCGACGGGCCCCACATCTGCGTTCCCACGTCGCTCCTGTAGGTCTTCTCGGCCGGCGGCGTCATGCGCGTGGTCCAGCGGATCTCGCCCGTCGCCGCGTCGAGCGCGCGTACGGCGCCGTGGCTCTTGCAGCACTCGTACTTCGGGTTCTGGGCCAGCGCGACGCCGAAGGCGGACACCGGCACGAACAGCTTCCCCTCGTGCTGCGAGATGCCACCCGTGAGTGTCGAGGCGTCGAAAAGGCCGGCCTCCCGCTTCCAGATCGGCGCGCCAGTCAGCGCGTCCACCGCGTGCACCGTGCTGCTCACGTCGCCGAAGAAGAGCGCGTCGCGCGATCCCGCGCGGCCGAGCGACAGCGGCGTGCGCAGGGGCGTACCCGCGGCGTGGCGCCACTTGGTGCAGCCGGTGTCCCTGTCGAGGGCGAAGACGTACCCGCTGACCGCCGCGACGAACACGGTGTCGACCGTGACTACCGGATGGGAACGCCCTTCGGCGACGTCCGGCAGACCGAAGGCCCAGGCGAGTTCCAGGCTCGCCACGTTCACCGCGTCGATCCCGGTCTCTCGCTGGAAGCGCGTATTGGCGGGACCGAACCCCCAGCCGGGGACCGTCGCGTCGAGCGAGATCGCGCCATCCGGGCACAGGGGAACGTCCGCGGCGTCGGCGCCCGAGTCTCCGGCGACGAACGCGACCAGTGCTCCGAACTCTTCGCGCCTGAGCCCACGCGTGTGCTCGCGCATCTTGCCCCGCGTGACCGCGAACAGCACCTGGCCGTAGCTCATCCGCCGCATGGCGTCGAGCGTCGGGCCCATGTCCTTGCCCGGTGCGGTGTGGCAGGCCGCGCACCGCACGCGGTAGGTCGCTTCGCCGGGCGCGGCCTCGACCGGGGCCTCCGCGCCGCCCACGCCGGCAGCGAGGATCAGCACGGCGCACACGGCCAACGTCCGCGGGGCGAGCGGGAAGGGAGCCATCGGGAGGACCGGTCGGAGGACCGGCGCATTCTACTCGTTCCCGCCGGCCCCGGTGGTAGCGCCACCGAAGCCGTTCCAACAGGGTGCCGGACTTCGTGCTGCCGCACGAAGTCCGACACCCTGTTAGCATCGGACGCGATGACGGCATCCCGGCGCAGCGCGATCGTGCTCGCCGCACTCCTCGGGGCAGCGGCGCATGCTGTCGAGTACCTGCACGGGCTCTCCTACATCGAGCCGCTGAAGTACCCGGCGGGGTTCACGCACTTCGACTTCGTCAATCCCGACGCCCCGAAGGGCGGCGCGCTGCGGTTGCCGCAGATGGGCACCTTCGACAACTTCAACTACGTCACCGAGAAGGGCCGCGACGCGGAAGGCCTCGACGACCTCCTCCACGACCGGCTGATGGAGGACTCCAAGGACGAGCCGGCGAGCTGGTACGGCCGGCTGGCCAACGGCATCGCCGTCGATCCCGACTATCGCTGGGTGCAGTTCCACCTGAACGAGAACGCCCGCTGGCACGACGGGACCCCACTCACGGCGCGCGACGTCGCGTTCACCTTCCACGCGATGAAGGAACACAGCGCCGTCTACTACAAGTCGGCCCTGCTGGATCTCGACCGCGTCGAGATCGTCTCGGACAACGAGGTGCGCTTCGTCACCCGGGAGGGCCGGCGGCGGAACCCGCTCCTGCCCTTCGTCTACAGTTCGTTCCGCATCTTCCCCGAGCACTACTGGGCGGAACGGGACATCGGAAAGACGACGGTCGAGCCGCCGCTCGGCAGCGGGCCCTACCGCGTCGCGGACTTCGACTTCGGCCGCTCGGTGACCTACGAGCGCGTGGACGACTACTGGGGCGCGGACCTCCCGACCATGAAGGGCCGCTTCAACTTCGACCGGGTCAAGTACGACTACTTCCGCGACGAGCACATCATGCTGGAGGCCCACAAGGCGGACATCATCGACGTGCGGCAGGAGACGGTGTCCAAGAACTGGGCGACGCAGTACAACTTCCCGGCCGTGCGGGCGGGACTCTTCAAGCGCGAGCTCCTCTACATCACGCGGCCCTGGGGGCTGTGGTGGCCCACCTTCTGGAACATGGACCGGGAGCGCTTCCAGGACGCCAGGGTGCGCGAGGCGCTCTGGCTGCTGTACGACTTCCCCTACATCAACCGCGTGATCCTGTTCGGTTTCTATGACCACGGCCACAGCTTCTTCCACAACTCGAAGATGGCCCAGTCGGGACTGCCGTCGGAGGACGAACTCGAACTCCTCGAACCCTTCCGCGACCAGTTGCCCGAGCGCCTGTTCACGCAGCCGTTCCGGGCGCCGCCGTCCAGCGGCTTCGGCTACAACCGGGACAACACGGAACGGGCCATCGCCCTCTTCCGCGAGGCCGGCTGGATCATCGACGACGGCGTGATGCGCAACGTCGAGACCGGCGAACCCTTCACCATCGACTTCGTCTTCGTTGCCGCCACCACGTTGCGGGCGTACATGCCCTATCTCCACGCCCTGAACCGCGTCGGCATCGAGACCACGGGTCGCGCGCCCGAGAACTCAAACTGGCTGTACCGCATGCGCACCGGCGCGTTCGACTCCGGCGTGCAGGTGTACATCCCCGCCAACACGCCGGGTTTCGAACTCGAGTCCCGTTTCGGGAGCGCGGCGGCGGACGCGGACTACAGCCTCAACTGGCCGAACATCCGCGATCCGGTGCTGGACGCCCTCATCAGGCAGGTGCAGTCCGCCGAGAACGCGCGCGAGTTCTACGCGGCCACCCGCGCGTTCGACCGCGTGCTGCTGTGGCGCTTCTACTTCGTCCCCGCCATGGCGCAGCCGGGCTTCCGCCTCGTCTACTGGGACAAGTTCGGCATCCCGGAGAGCGGTCCGCTGCTGCACCCGCAGTTCATGGAGAACTGGTGGTGGGACGAGCGGAAGGCGCGTCACGTCGCCGACGGGATCGCACGGCTGGGGGACTGACATGGGCCGCTACATCCTCCGCCGTATCGCGCTGATCGTCCCGACGCTCCTCGGCATCATCCTCATCAACTTCACCATCGTGCAGTTCGCGCCCGGGGGCCCCATCGAGCAGATCATCGCGAGCGTCACGGCGGGACAGATGTCGGCCACGGCCGGCATCAGCGGCGGCGGCGAGACGGCGGCGCTCGAGATGTCGGCCACGGACAGCACCGCGGCCAGCTACGGTCTCGACCCCGAATTGCTCAGGGACCTCGAGCGCCAGTTCGGCTTCGACAAGCCGGCGCACGAGCGGTTCCTCACCATGGTGTGGAACTACGTCCGCTTCGAGTTCGGGACGAGCTATTTCCAGGACCGGCCGGTGGTGGACCTCGTGATCGAGCGGCTGCCGGTCTCGATCTCGCTGGGCCTCTGGTCGCTGCTCCTGATCTACGGTATCTCCATCCCCCTCGGTGTGGCCAAGGCGGTGCGCGACGGTACGCGCTTCGACATCTGGACGAGCACCGTGATATTCGTCGGCTACGCCGTGCCCGGGTTCCTGTTCGCCATCCTGCTGATCGTCGTCTTCGCCGGCGGCAACTACTTCGACATCTTCCCTCTGCGCGGACTCGTCTCGGACAACTGGAGCGAACTCTCCTGGCCGGACCGCATCGCGGACTACTTCTGGCACCTGACGTTGCCGATCGTCTCGCTCACGATCGGCGGCTTCGCGACGCTGACGATGCTCACCAAGAACTCGTTCCTCGAGGAGATCAGCAAGCAGTTCGTGCTGACGGCCCGCGCCAAGGGTCTCGCGGAGAAGCGCGTGCTCTACGGCCACGTGTTCCGCAACGCCATGCTCATCGTGATCGCGGGATTCCCGGCGGCCTTCGTCGGGATACTCTTCACGGGATCGCTGCTCATCGAAGTGATCTTCTCCCTCGACGGCATCGGGCTCCTCTCGTACGAGGCGGTGGTGAAACGCGACTACCCGATCCTCTTCGCGACCGTGTTCGTGTTCAGCCTGATCGCGCTCGTCATGCACCTGGTGGGCGACCTGACCTACGTGCTGGTCGATCCCCGCATCGACTTCGAGACGCGCGAATGACGCCGCTAGGACGCCGCCGCTGGGCCAACTTCAAGGCGAACCGCCGCGGGTGGTACTCCCTCTGGGTGTTCGGCGTACTGTTCGGGGTGTCGCTCGCCGCGGAGCTGGTCGCCAACGACAAGCCAATCGTGCTCTACCTGGACGGCACGCTGCACTTCCCGGCATTCACGCTGGTCACCGAGGTCGAACTCGGGGGCACGCTGCCCATCGAGGCGGACTACACCGACCCCTACGTGCAGGATCTCGTCGAGCGGCTCGGCGGCTGGTCCATCGACCCGCCGATTCCCTACAGCTACGACACCATCGACCTGTACATCGACTCCGGCGCGCCGGCCCCGCCCTCCGCGCGGCACTGGCTCGGCACCGACGACGGCGCCAAGGACGTCCTCGCCCGCCTGATCTACGGCTTCCGTCTGTCGGTGTCCTTCGGCATCGCCCTCACCTTCTTCGCCTCGATCATCGGCGTCACCATCGGCGCAATACAGGGCTACTTCGGCGGCGCGATCGACCTGGCCGGACAGCGGGTCGTCGAGATCTGGGCGGGGTTGCCCATCCTGCTCGTCCTCATCATCCTCGCGAGCATCTTCGAGCCCAACGTCTTCCTGCTGCTGGCCATCCTGATCGCGTTCAGCTGGATGACCCTGGTGTCCGTCGTCCGCGCCGAGTTCCTGCGCGCGCGCAACTTCGACTACGTGCGCGCGGCACGGAGCCTCGGCGTCTCGAACTTCACGATCATGCGCCGCCACGTGCTCCCGAACGCCACGGTCGCGGCGCTCACCTTCCTGCCTTTCATCCTCTGCGGCGCCGTGACCACCCTCACGGCGCTCGACTTCCTGGGGTTCGGCCTGCCCGTCGGCTCGCCCTCCCTCGGAGAGCTGCTGCAGCAGGGGAAGAGCAACCTGCAGGCGCCGTGGCTCGGGCTCACCGGCTTCTTCACCCTGGCGGTCATGCTGTGCCTGCTGATCTTCGTCGGCGAGGCAGTCCGGGACGCGTTCGACCCGCGGCGGGCGACGCAGACGACCGACCCCGTTCCAATCGGCTAACCCAAGAGAGGCGTCCCGATGAGAGCAACGGAAACCCCACAGCCGCCCTATGACACGTCGCTGCTGGGCGTGGCGGTCGCGTCGGCGCGGCACTACGGACTCGACCGCACGCCGGAGGAGGCCTTCGTGCTCTCCGGGCATGCCTTCGCCCTCAACATCCACCCGGACCTTTGCCCGAGCGGGCCGTACTGCTGGGACTTCGGGCGATCCCTCGCCCTGCTCGCCAACTTCGGCCTGGAGATGCGCGAACTGGGTGCGCTGCCACCCTCCGCGGCTCCCGGCGACAAGCGGCGTCTGGAGGACCGCGTACGCCGGGAGCTCGAACGCGGCGCGGTGTGCTCGCTGCTCAACCTCGACCACCAACTCATCGAGGGCTTTGACGAGGAGGGGTTCGTCCTCGCCCGACCATGGGGCTCCGAGGCGCCGAGCACCCCCGGTCGGCTGACCTTCGGTACCTGGGACGAGTGCCAGAGCGGGCCGCCGGTCGCCTTCTACCGCCTCGCCCCCTGCGCGGCCCGCTCCGAGGCGCCGCTCGCGGACGCCCTCGACTTCGCCATCGAAGGATGGCAGCGACCTGCCGGGATCACGGAAGCGCCCTACCGGTTCGGCCCCGACGGGTACGACCTCTGGCTCGCGGCGCTTGGGAACGGGAAGATCGACGAGCACGGCAACTGGTGGAACGCCTCGGTGTGGGGCGAGTGCCGGGCGTTCGCCGCGCGCTACTTCACGGAACCGCCCCAGGACGCCCTGCCCGGATGGCTCCAGCCTGGCCCGGCGCGGGAGTTGGGGGAGCGCTACGCCGCGGTCGCAAGTCGCCTGCGGGACGCGTCCGAGGCGACGCGGTCTAAAGCCGTCCGGCACGACCTCGTGGCCGAGGCCAGGGATATCGAGGCGGACTGCGTCGGGCGTCTCGCGCGGCTCAGGTCGGGTTAGCTTGCGGACCTGTGCGCCCGGACCTGCTCACGGTCGCCAACGCGCTGAGCGCCGTCAGGCTGCTCGCGGCGCCGGCTTGTGCCTGGGCGACGCTCACGTTGCACTGGCCCCTCGCGGCCGGGCTCTTCTGGCTCGCCGTCGTCACCGACCTCCTCGACGGACCCGTAGCACGGCGGCGCGGAGAGGTCTCCGCGCTCGGCGGCCTGGTCGATCACGCGACCGACGCGCTCTTCTGCACGGTCGTGCTGGCGTCCCTCGCCGCCCTCGACCTCGCTCCGGCCGTCCTCCCGGTCCTCGTCGCGGCGGCGTTCGTACAGTACACGCTGGACAGCAAGGCCCTCGCGGGCAAGGCGCTCCGCACCAGCCGCATCGGGCGCTACAACGGGATCGCCTACTTCGTCCTGGCCGGCATACCGATCACGCGCAATGCGCTCGGTTGGGAGTGGCCTCCCGACGGCCTGGTATCGGGGCTGGGTTGGGTGCTGGCCGCAACGACGTTGGTGTCCATGGCCGACCGGCTGCGCGCGGTGCTGCGACTGTAGCGCCCCGCAGCCGGCCCGCTGGCCGCCCCCGTCCATCGAACAACCGGAGTCGCTACGCTTCCGTCGTCGACTTGTCCATGCTGAAGGACACCACAGGGACCCGACCTACTACGCCTCCCTTGGCGCGTACCCGATGCCCCAAATCCGCAGCAGTTCGCGGCAGCCTTGGTCGAAGTCCTCCCGGAAGTCGACCATCTGCAGCGACGCCAGCGTCCAGGAGAGGCCGTCATGGTTGCACGACCGGTACAGGATGGGCGCGATCCTGCCGTCGAACCGGTCCTGCTGCAGGGAGAAAAGAAGCTCGCGCTTAACCCACTTCGATGCCACAGCCTCTGGAGTCAGGGGGAGTCAGGGCCACTACGAGCCAGTCGCAACGTCGAAGCGCCGCCCCGATCTCGTCGTGCCACTGTTGGGCACCCCGAATGTTGGTGTCGCTGTACCACACCGGGACGCCGTGGTCCCGGAGGACTTGGGCGAGCCTAGCCTAGCCGCGAACGCCCTGTCGGCGCTCGAGTGGGACAGGAAGACTTCGTCGGGAAAGGGCACCGGCGATCGGAGCGACCGTCAGGCGTGGCCGAGGATCGCCTCCGCGATCGGCTCGACTTTAGGAGGCTCGGTCTCGGTGTCGTCCAGCTCGAACCACGGCATGCGCCGGACGATCCATGGAACCTCCGCGGCGGGAAAGCGCTCAAGGCCGCCGACGACGACGGGGATCAGCCGGTTGCTGTAGTTCTTCGCACCAAGAGCGTACGCGATGTTGCGCTTCACGTCTGGCGAACTGGCGGCCGCCGGCGTCAGCAGGACGACCATGGCTTCGGACTCTTCCAGGGCGCGCGCGACCTCGCCTGCCCAGTTGTCGCCTGGTAGGAGGTCGTGGTCCGGGTCCCAGACGTCGAGGCCGCTCTCCGCAAGCGCTCTACCGATGCGCGCGGCGAGGGCCGCATCGTCGTGGGCGTGGGCCAGGAAGACCTTCATGGTTTCCGCAACGTAGCGAACAGGTGGCTGCCTGTCACGTCGAGACGCGGTCCCGGACGAGGCTATTGGGTCCGGTGTCGCAGGACACTCACGGCAAGGGCCGCCCTAACCCCCGATACGCCCCGAACGTCTCCCAGGACGTGACGGTCTCGATGGGGTTCCGGGGCGCCACGCCGAAGTTGCCCCGGGGCCGCCCCATCGGGACGAGCGCCTCGATCTCGTACTCGTCCGGTATGCCACAGACCGCGCGGATCTCGTCCTGGTGGACGCGGAACAGCGTCGTGAGGCAGGTGCCGATTCCGAGCGACCGCGCTGCCAGCATGAAGTTCTGCAGCGCCGGCACGAGGGACGTGTAGTATGTGTGACCGATGTCCACCGGGCCGTCGTCGTCCATCAACTGGGAGTTCTTGTACTCCGCCTGCCCGAGCAGCATCACCATCGCCGGCGCCTCGCCCATGTGCTCCGAAAGGTGGATCGCCGAACGCGCCGTGCGCATCCCCCGCTGGCGCTCCTCCTCCGATTCGGGCGGCACCGCACCCCGCGTGACGGCCGGCCAGTACCGGTCCCAGGCCCGCTTGTAAAGCTCCCCGATGCGCCGCCGCTTGTCCGCGTCGGTGACCACGAGCCACTGCCAGGGCTGGGCGTTGCCACCGTTCGGCGCCTGGATGGCGGCGCGCAGGCACCGCAGGATATCGTCCTCCGTGACCGGTTCGTCGGTGTAACGGCGGATGCTCTTCTGGGTCATCATGCCTTCGATCAGGTCCATGGGTATCCCTCTTTCGTGTGGTTGGTGGCAGCCTGGCCGCCGGTCAGTCGGAGTGCACGGCGAAGCCCTGGTCGATGGCCCGCACTTCCCTCAGCCAGAACCAGAGGCCCACGGTGATGAGCGACAGCAGCACGCCGCTCACCACGAACGCGACCTGCACGCTGACCGCCTGGGCGATATAGCTGATCGGCAGGATCCCGAGCGGCATCAGGCCGTGGGACATCATGTCGATGGACATCACGCGGCCGCGCATGACCGGCGAGACCTGCAGGGTGACGATGGTGCGGTTCATGGACATGTTCACGGCGCTCATGAAGCCGACCGCGCCGACCGCCACCATCGCCCAGATGGCGGTGTCGGGCACTCCGCACGCGGCCACGGTGCCGCCCCACAGGAAGCAGGTGAGGAACAGCCAGATCCCCTTGTGGCGCAGCGCGCCCATCTTCGCGAGCAGCAGCGAGCCGAGGATCGCCCCGACTCCCATCGCCGTCATCAGGAGCCCGAGATCGTCCGGACCGCCCTGCATGACGTCGGTGTTGAACGCCGGCATGAGCGTGTTGATCGGCATTCCGAACAGGAATGGCACGATCGAGAGCAGGATCAGGCCGCCGACGATCGGCGACCGGCGCGCGTAGTCGATGCCGTCGATGACGTCCCGCACCGGGCCGGTCGCGGCCCGGCGGCGCGAGGGCTTGCCGGTGTGGCGCATGAAGAGCACGGTCACCGACGACACGATGTAGAGGACGGACAGCACGAGGTAGACGAGCCCCACGCCGAAGTGCGAGGTCGTGTCGCCACCGGCGAAAACCGCGATCAGGAACCCCGCCGCCGCCGGGCCGAGGATGCGCGACAGGTTCCACGCGCCCGTGCTGAACGCCATGGCGTTGAACATCAGCGGCTCGCCGACGATCTCGGGGATGAACGCCGTACGCGCCGGCATCGACAGCGCCAGTAGGGTCCCGTTCAGGAAGCCGACCCAGATGAAGTCCCAGAAGGAGACGTTGCCGGTCAGGACGATGACCGCCATGAACAGGGTGGCCACGCCGTTCAGCGCCTGACCGTAGAGGATCACCTGGCGCTTGCGCAAACGGTCCGCCAGCACGCCTCCCACCAGCGCGAAGACGACCTGCGGAATCATGAACGAGAGCGTCACCCACGCCAGGTTGAGCGCCGACAGGGTCATCTCGTAGACCAGCCAGCCCTGGGCGACGAGTTGCATGTTCATCGCGAACGCGGAGCCGACCAGTCCGCTCCAGAGCAGCGCGTAGTCGCGGATCTTCAGCGACGCGAAGATGGACTTGTCGGCCGGGATCAGCCCTTCTTCGGAGGCGGTCGGTTCCGGACCGGGCTCCGTCTCCTCCGCGGTGGGGGGTTGGGCGGTGAGCGCGCGGGACTCGCGTCTCGCTCGAACTATGGACACTTCCGCTCCCGCGGCGCGAAACGATACATTTTACCGCAGGCGATATGATGGTCGCGAAGAGAACGGCCACCGGGGCCGGGTCGGACCCACCCCGTCAGAAGGAGACAAAACATGATGAAGACAGGCGCGTGCCATGGTTTCGAAGTGGAGATTCGCGACCCCGGCATCGCCTGGATCCGCTTCAACACGCCGGAGCGGCTGAACGGTTTCAACCAGGCCATCAAGCGCGACCTGATCGAAGCGGTCCTGCAGGCGCAGATGGACCACCGGGTCCGCGTGCTGGTGATCACCGGCGAGGGACGCGCTTTCTGCGCGGGGGACGACATCTCGGGTCAGGCCAAGGAGATCGGCGGCGAACCGATCATGGCGCCGATTCCCCACGGCCACGACAATCCCATCGGCACCTACGAGGGCCTGCGCCACCTCTCCCAGACCGTCAACCTGGCGCTCCGCAACTGCGACAAGATCGCCATCGCCGCCGTCAACGGCGTCGCCATCCAGACCGGCATGACCCTGGCCCTCGCCTGCGACTTCCGCATCGCCGCGGAGGGCGCGCGTCTCGGCAGCGCGACGCTGCGGTTCGGCCTGCTGCCCGACGAGGGCGGCCAGTACCTCTGCGTCCAACTCATGGGGGTCGCGAAGACCATGGACTTCTTCATCAACAGGCGGATCGTGGGCGCACAGGAAGCCCTCGAACTCGGCCTGCTGCACGAGGTCGTGCCGGACGGTGAACTCGAGGAGCGGGTGATGGCGCTGGCGACGGACATCGCGAACGGCCCCCAGGTCGCCATCCGCATGCTGAAGCGCTCCGTCTACAACGCCGCCGACATGACCTTCGAGCAGTCCCTCGACGAGATCGCCGCCAAGACCGCCGTGACCGACCACCATCCGGACGCGCGCGAGGGCGGACTCTCGTTCCGCGAGAAGCGCGCGCCCGAGTTCAACGCGTGGCTGGAGGAGTACCGGTCGTCCTGACGTTTCGGCGCACGCTCTGCAAGGCACATCCCGCGTGACCCGGCCCACGGACACGAACCTGATCCTGCGCGCCCTGATCGTGCTGGGGCTCGTGGCGTTCGGCGTGTGGCTGACGGCCGACCGCGGCCTGCTCACCCTCGCGCTGGACGCCGACCGGAGTTACATCTCCTGGGTCATCATCGGGCTCTACGCGGTCGCCACGGGCCATTGGCTCTGGCTTTCCCACACGCTGACGGAAGAGCGGAAGAGATTCGCCGCGCTCGAGGGCGAGCTAAGGACCGAACGGCCCGACCTGTCCCGGCTACGCCAGGGCCTGATCGGGCACTTCCTGCACAACTGGGACGAGCGCGGGGCGCGCGGCGACGCCGGACCGCTGCTGACGGCATTCGGGGACGAACTGGCCAACCGGCACGCGCTCGGGCACTTCGCGAGCGACGCTTTGCTCAAACTCGGGCTGCTCGGCACGATCGTCGGTTTCATCCTGATGCTGCTGCCGGTGGGCGACATCGAGGAGTTCGACCCGAGCTTGATGCAGCAACTGCTCTCCGCGATGAGCGGCGGCATGGCGGTGGCCCTCTACACGACCCTCGCCGGCCTCGTCACCAGCACGCTGCTGAAGCTCCAGTACCACATGCTCGACGCCTCGGCGGCGGAGCTCGCGACGCGCCTGGCCGTGCTGACGGACGTGTACCTGACGCCCAACGGGGCTGAGCGGGAGGAGAGCCCTCAGCCGGGGAGCGCGAGGGGGAACCCCTCGCAAGAAGATCATGCGCCATAGCATCTACGGCCGCTCCGAGTCCCAGGACGCCTTCACGGACCTCCTGTTCAACGCCCTGCTCGGCTTCGCGTTCATGTTCGTCGCCGCCTTCTCGCTGATGGCGGATCCCACCGAGGGCGGCAACGTCGAATCCAAGGCCGAGATCCTCGTCACCGTGCGGTGGGCGGACCGCCACCCTGACGACGTCGACACCCTCGTCGAGGGACCCGGCGGCAACCTCGTCTGGTACCGGAACCGCGACACGGGACTCATGCACCTCGACCGGGACGACCGCGGCCTCTTCCAGGACCGCGTCACCCTGGACGGCAAGACCATCTCCAACCCCATCAACCAGGAAACCGTCACCCTGCGCGCCTTGAAGCCCGGGGAGTACGTGGTCAACGTGCTGCACTACCAGGCCAACTACCCGGAACCGCTGCCGGTGTCCATCAAGGTCGAGAAGCTCAACCCGAGGGTCGAGCTGGTCTACTACGGCACGCGCGAACTCACCGGCGTCGGCGACGAGCAGACCGCCGTCCGCTTCACCGTCGGGGCGAACGGCGAGGTGACGGGAACGAACGAACTGCGCAAGAACCTCCTCGTGAAAGTGTCGGGGCGCAAGGCATGATCGGCGCCCTGGTTGGACTTGCGCTGGCGTACGCGGCCCTCGCCGCGCTGCTCGCCCACCTCAACCTCCGCACGCGCCTGCCGCTCGCCGTCAAGGCCGGCGCCATCGTCGTCGTGACGGGGCTCTACGTCGCTGCCTGGCAGGCACACAAGGGCTTGCTCGGATGGGCCACACCCGAATCGCTGCCAGACCGGTTCCGCCTGCACTGGGTGACGGTGGACGAACCGGACAAGGCTTCCGGCGGCCCGGGCGCGATCTACTTCTGGGTGCGGGAACTCGACGACGCAGGGCTCGCGCAGGGCGCGCCGCGCGCGTACAGCATCCCGTGGGACGAGGCGACGGCGGAAGAAGCCGCCGAAGCACTCGCCCGGCTCCAGGAGGGCGAGCCGCTGAACGGGTTCCTGAGCCGCCAGGCGCTCGCGCCCGAAAGCGAGACCGAGATCGAAGGGGCGGACTACGGGAGCGGGTTCGATTCTGCCGTGGCCGGCGAGCGGCCGCGCTTCGAGTTCAGCCGCGTGCCGCCGCCGGCGTTGCCGGCGAAGGCGATGCCCGAAGGCTGATAGCGTCGCATCCAGCACGGCTCGGGACGCACCGTGCACTGGCCGCCGCATGCACCGTGGTACTTCTCGCCGCTGCGGCGAACGCCGACTTCCACCCGGGCGCCGCGTTGGGTGGCGACCGCTCGCCGTCGACGCTCCTCGTCTCGGGCGACGACGACCGTGCGGCCCGATGCGACGAGTTCATCAACCCACGCTACGCCGATATGCCCGCCTGCACGGCCCCCGACCGGAATCCCGGCGCGGCGGACGCGTGGACGAGCAGCTTCGACAGCGGGTGGGGCGCGTTGGCCGGGCTCGCCGCCGGCTATCGCTTCGCAGAGCGGTTCCGCATTGAACTGGAGGCGGACTACGGCATGCCCACCCGGACGCGGTTCACGCCGTTCGTCGCCGTCGGCGCGGGCGCGGACTTCGCCACGATGGAGTACGACGTGCTGTGGGAGCGCACGGATAACCTCGACGAAGTCATGTACGCGGGCGCCGGCTTGCCCAACGAAGACGAGAGGCAGGTGGAGACGGACGACACGGAGCGCCTCCGGGTCGGCCTGAGATTGAACTAACCGCCTCTGACGGAGTGGCTCCCCGGCCGGCGGGACGACCGGGAATCGGCCGATGCCGGCTACGGCGCCGCCTCCGTAACGTGTTCCGGTCCCGCCTTCTTCGGGGTGACGGGGCTGTCGGCCGGGTCGTCCACCAGGATGAACATCAGCACCAGGGCCGCAACGGTCGCGAGCCCGAGGATCATGGGCAGGGATGTCATCAAACGCTTCATCGTCTCCTCTGTCGTCAGTACCGCTGCACGAGAGGCAGCCTCGTATCGCTCCCGTTACTGGAGCCAGGTCATCCGGGGCAGGTCCTGGTTGCCGAGCGCGACCTCCCGGTCCTCGTAGGCCCGCGCGCGGACGTAGGCGTGTATCCGCGCGCTGTCCTCGGGGGCCAGCACGTCGTCGAACGCGGCCATGCCGTTCGGCGCCAGGGTGCCCTCGAGCACGATCTGGTCGAAGATCCCGTGTATCTCCGGGGTCATCAGGCGCAGGTCGGGAATCGTTCCGCCGGAGCGTGCGAGCACGCCGTGACACACCCCGCAGTAGCTGTTGTAGAGGCGCTCGCCCTGCGCGATCTCCGCATCGCCGACGTCGGCAAGCTGCTGCTCGGGAATGGACCGGTCGACGGCCGTCGGCGGCGGCAGTTCAAGGGCGCCCCCGAGCGCGAACGTCAGCAACCGGCCGAGGTTGCCCTGTGTCACGGACACCGTGTTCGTCTCGCCGGCGAACAGCTCCCCGCCGCCGGTGCCGGTGAGGATCGAGACGTACTGCACGCCGCCGATCTGGTAGGTGACCGGCGGGGCCATCATCGAGACCTGCGCGTCGAACCGCCAGAGTTCCTCGCCGGTCTCCTTGTCCCGCGCGATGAACATCCCCTGCGCATCGCCCTGGAACACCAGACCGCCGGCGGTCCCGAGGACGCCGCCGTTCCAGTAATGAGGCAGCTCGACGGTCCAGGCGGAATCGCCCGTCAGCGGATCGAACGCCTTGAGATAGCCCTTCGCGGCCGGCGCGTCCGCGGTGTTCTCGACCAGGAGCTGCGAGATGCGCCCGAACTCGATGCCGAGGTTCCAGGCACCCGGGTTGTACTTGTAGACGCCGGTCTCCTGCCACTCCTCCGACATGCCGTAGATGAGCGGGTTGTCCTGCGCCGGGATGTAGACCAGGCCCGCCTCCACGTCGACCGACATGGCCTGCCAGTTGTGGGCGCCGATGGGCCCCGGCAGGATCCACTGCGGCTCCTCCGAGTAATCGACTTCAGGGTTCTCCACCGGACGTCCGGTCTCCATGTCCACGTGGGTCGCCCAGGTGATCGTGGCGAAGGGGTGCGCGCGCAGCAGCTCCCCGCTGCCCCGGTCGATGACGTAGAAGAAGCCGTTCTTCGGCGCCTGCATCAGGACCTTCCGCACCTCGCCGTCCACCTCCATCTCGGCCAGCGCGATGTCCTGCACGGCGGTGTAGTCCCAGTTGTCGCCCGGGGTGGTCTGGTAGTACCAGTTCATGACGCCGGTGTCGGCGTCGACGGCGACGATCGCGGCCAGGAACAGGTTGTCGCCGCCGCCCGGCGAGCGGATCGCCCGGGTCCACGGCGCGCCGTTGCCGACGCCGAGGTAGACCTGGTTGAAGTCGGGGTCGTAGACGATGGAGTTCCAGACGGTCCCGCCGCCGCCGACCTCCCACCACGCGCCGCCCTTCCAGGTGTCGGCGGCCATCTCCATTTCTGGATGTTCGAAGGGGAGCGAGGGGTCCCCGGGCACCGTGAAGAACCGCCAGGCCTGTTCGCCGGTCTCCGCGTCGTACGCCGTCACGTAGCCCCGCACGCCATACTCCGCGCCGCCGTTGCCGATGAAGACCTTGCCGCGCGCCGCCCGGGGCGCGCCCGTGATCGTGTAGGGCCGCTCCCGGTCGATGAGCGTGTCGACCTCCCACACGAGCGTCCCCGTCGCCGCGTCGAGCGCGATCAGGCGTCCGTCCAGGCTGCCGACGTACACGCGGCCGCCGTATACGGCCACGCCTCGGTTGACGACGTCGCAGCACGCCCAGCGCGACCATGCGCGCGGCACCTGCGGGTCGTACGCCCAGACCTCCTCGCCCGTGACCGCGTCGAACGCATGGACGCGGCTCCACGTGCTCGAGATGAACATCATGCCGTCCACGATGATGGGGGTCGCTTCCTGTCCGCGGTTCGTGCCGAGGTCGCGGTACCACTGCAGCCCCAGTTCGCCCACGTTCTCGCGGTTGATCGCGGTCAGCGGCGAAAAGCGCTGCTCCTCGAAGGTGCGGCCGTGCGCGAGCCAGTTGCCCGGTTCGCTGTCGGCGTTGACGATGCGCGCGTCGTCGATGAGCCCGATGGTCGGCTCCGGGGCCGCGGGCGCCGCCGGGGCTTCTGGCGTCTCCACCGGTTCGGGCGCCGGCTCCGGCGCGTCGCGCCACACCAGGACGTAAGCCAGGACCGCGACCACGACGACCGCGATGCCGAGGACAAGAGTACGCATGGCAGGAAACCCCCTCTTTGCCGCCGGGCGATGATACCCGATGCCACCAGAGCCGCCCGACGGAACCCGCCCATGTGCGCCATTCACCAGGTCGCCCGAGGACGCCGTTCACGGATCGCGACTCGCGCGAGATGTCGCCCGGATTGATTTCCGGCCGCAAGGGGACTATGTCACGGGTATGGACGAGTCCGGCGACCGCTATCTCGACAAGTACTGGGCTGGACTCGCCATCCTGGACCCGCTCTCGACTTCGGGAACCACGCTCACGAGCGAGCAGGTCCGCACCGCTCTTGGAACGCGGAGCGTCAAGGGCATCGGGTCGGCACTGCGGCCGACGCGGCTGGCGCTGGAACTCGCCGGTATCCGCCTGGACGAGGCGGTCTCCAAGCGTTCAGAGCGAGGCCGGACGGTCTGGACCGGGGGGCCTCGGCTCCGGCAGGCGAGACATGTCCTGGATCGCGTACGCAGGGACACGACGGAAGGGCCGCGGGACGACAGCGCATCGCTGGCGCCGCCGGCGGGATACACCGGGCCGGTCGTGGTGCTCCGCGCACTCAAGACCCGGGGAGAGCTTTTCGAGATCCACGGCGGACTGGACGAACTGGACTCCGTCGTCGACGACCCGTTCCTCCCGATCGACGACGGCATCGAAACGATCGGCGAGGTGTTCATCGACCGCATCGAGCCGGGGTCGGACGGCGAGGAGCATGCGGTGCCGAGCGGGTACGGCGAACACGGCATCTGGGTGCGCGGCGTCCACGACTACGCACAACCGCGTGTTTCCGGGGCGATCGGCACCGGGCGACGACCGACGATGGCGGCGAGAATCGCGGAAGCCACCTGGGTCGAACGTCGGATCGCGCTCGTGGACGCCGCGCGGCAGGTCGAGAGCTTGCTGGCGCCGAACCGGCTGTCGTTGAGGAGTCCGGAAGCAGCCTGGCGCCAGGTGGACGAGAGCAGGCGATTCCGTTACGTGGACTGGATGGCGACGGGCGCACTCGAGAAGCGCAGCGCGCCTCCGCTCCGGATGCGACTGCGCTGCTGGTACGAGATCGTGATCGTAACCCCTCGCGGCAGACGCGTCGTGCTCCGTGAGGAGGGGCTGCGGGGAGACGACGAGCGCACGGTTGCCCGGGCGACGGACCGTTGGCGCACTGACCAGGCGGCCGGGGCCAACCCGTTCGTCGCGATCCGCGAGGTACGGATCGCCAGGAGCCAGCCTCGGCCCGTGCCGCCGGAGGAAGCGCTGCCCTGAGCCCGCGCGCGTCCCCGCACGCGCGTCGCCCTCAGTCGACCAGTGCCGAGTAAGCGAGCGTCTTGAGCTCCCGCCGGATCGGGTAGGACGATGAGGGAAGCAACTGCGTCATGAACACGACGATCAGCTCCTCCACGGGATCGACCCAGAAGTAGGTGCTCGCCGCGCCGCCCCAGGCGAACTCGCCCGGCGAGTCCAGGACCCCCGCCGCCGCTGGGTCCAGCACCACCGAGAAGCCGAGTCCGAAGCCGATGCCGTCGTAGGGCGTTTCGCTGAACACCGGCTGCCCCATGGCGGCGAGGTCGCAGTTGCCCGGCATGTGGTTGCAGGTCATGTACTCGACGGTCTTGCGGCCGAGCAGGCGCGTGCCCGAAAGCTCCCCCTTGCCGAGCAGCATTCGGGCGAAGCGGTGGTAGTCGTCGATCGTCGAGACCATGCCGCCGCCTCCGGAGAGGCGTTCCGGGGGTTTCCGGTAACGGCTCTCCCGAGGGTCGTCCTGCAGGCGGTACGCGTCCTGACCGGTGTACTCGTAGCACGCGGCGAAGCGCGGCAGCGACGCCTCGGGGACCTGGAACCCGGAGTCGCGCATGCCCAGGGGCTCCGTGATGCGCTCCGCCACGAACGCGTCGAGGTCCCGGTCCGAGAGGACCTGCACGAGGTAGCCGCACACGTCGGTCGAGTAGCCGTAGTTCCAGCGCGTGCCCGGGGAGAACTGCAGGGGCAGGTCCGCGAGGGCGTCGATCATGGCCTGCAGGTCCCCGTCGCCCACTTTGCGGCTGCGGTACAGCGCGTCCACCGGGTGGCTGTTCATGAAGCCGTAGGTCAGGCCGGAGGTGTGCGACAGGAGGTCCTTGACCGTCATCGGGCGCTCCGGAGGCACGGTGGTGTACTTCTGCTCGTCACCGTCCCCGAAGACCTCGAGCCCCTCCCACGAGGGGATGTACTTCGACACCGGGTCGTCGAGCTGAAAGCGGCCCTCCTCGTAGAGCATCATCAGCGCGACGCTGGTGATGGGCTTCGTCATCGAGTAGATGCGAAAGACCGTGTCCCGCCAGACCGGGAGGTCCCGATCGACGTCCATGTGGCCGTAGGCGCTGAACCAGACGTCGGGGGTGCCGCGGGAGACCAGGCACGCGTAGCCGGGCAGCGCGCCCCGGTCGACGTAGCCCTTCGCATGGGCGTGCAGGTTCTGCAGGCGCTCGTCGGACAGGCCTCGGGGCATGGTTGGGTCTCCTCGACACAACGTCGCGCGTGCGATCATAGCGCGGGCTCTCGGTGGCGCTGCCGCCTTGCGGACGGACAGGAACGGATGCGACAAACCTCCATGGCCAGCGTCACCGACAACCCCCGAGGATGAGATGCGCTGCCTGTGGCGTGGTGGTTGGGTGAGTATCGTATGCGAAGGCGGGCCGTGGTCGGACGTTAGACGGAGGCCGCTCTACCATCGTCGAATCGCACGGCCTTTTTCGTAGCTGGATCGGGACGTCATAGACACCATGGGTAACGAGGAAAGCGAAGCCGACAGATGGTCAGAGGTACCGGCGTTGCTCGGCTCGCTCTACGAGATCGTGAATCGCCTTGAGGCGCTCTTTCCGGGCCGCAAGTTCACACCTGATGGGGCATCTGGTTGGCAGCATCGGCGAAGCCGTAGCGGCCCGGATGTTTGATCTCCGTCTCCTGCGGGCGGGGACCCCAGAGCACGACGCAACCACGGCTGACGGGCAGACGTTCGTCCAAATCAAGCTGACGCAAGGGAAGCGAGGCGTAGCCCTGAGGGCGGAACCGAAGCACTTGCTCGTCCTGCGCCTGGACCCTGAGCTTCTCGTCGAAGTGGTATACAACGGGCGCGGCCGCACGCCCGGTCGTCGGCCGGCAAGATGCAGAAGAACGGCCAGCGAGCAGTTTCGCTGGCGAAGCTCCGCGACCTGAACGTCGCCAGTCCGGACGAGCACCGACTGCCGATTCGTAACCAACTGAGGCTGCGCCGATAACGGTTCGTTGAGGGTTAAGGACGGCGACCGCACGCGGTCTCCTTGGATGATCGTTTCCCAGGAGCAGCCTGCGCCGAAACGTGGACGAACTCCTGCCAGCTCGGTAGCGCCCGAGGGCACGTCTTGATGGAGATGCCGTCGCGGGGCACCGCCTCGGCGATTGCGTCCCCGGCGGGGCCGGTAACGGTGCGCGACGCTCCACTTCGTCCATCCGAAATTCGCAAAGGCCGGTAACCGTGTCTGGTAGTCTGAACTCTGACGCCAAGCGATATCAGGATCGCGCGGTTACCCGCGCGATCAGGGAGTCGAAGTCGTGAAGACCAGCGCCCGTTACGTCAAGATCGTCGAGTGGTCCGAAGAGGACCAGTGCTATGTCGGCAGTTGCCCGGGTCTCCTCTGGGGTGGCTGCCACGGCGACGACGAGCAATCCGTCTTCGTGGAACTCTGCCAGGTCGTCGAAGAGGCCATCGATCTCCTGTTGGCCGATGGCAAGCCATTGCCCCCCGCGACGTCCGGCAGGGACTGGTCGAACCGACTGCAGGACGTGGCCTGAAACGGCATCCGCATGAGCGTCATCGGCATCGAAGAGATCTTCCTTGACGTCAACGACCTCGCGAAAGCCGTCGACTTCTACGAGAACCTCATCGGGATTCCGGTCGTCTCGCGCAACGCGGAGCGGGCCTACCTGCAGTGCGAACGCAGCCACGTCGTGCTGCAGGTCCGGGGGCACTCGGGGCGTCACCGGGGCGGCGGACCGATGCACTTCTCCTTCAGCGTGACCGAGGACGACTTCGACGCCGTCGCCGCCCGCGCGGCCGCGGCCAACATCTTCACCCGGGGGCCTATGGGCGAACGGGGCAAGGGGCGCGCCCTCTTCATGCTCGACCCCGACGGGAACGAGGCGGAGGTGAACACGCGGTACCTGTACGGGGTGCCGAAACGCTGACCGACCGTTCGCAGTGACGCTGAACACCGATCCGGCCATTCGCGGCAGCCTGTTCGCCACGGACTTTCTCAACGATCCTGAGTCCCTCGGCGAACTGTCGGCCTGGAGCGATCTGACCGACGAAGCTCTGCGCCAAGTCGAAACCCGCCTTCGAGAGACCTTCGAGGGCTTCTCCCGGAGAACCAGCCCGAACGAGACCGAAACCGAGGACGACCTCATCTGGCCGACGCTGGAGCAACTGGGCTGGACGGCGCATCTGCGGCAACAGAATCTCAGCGCCACCGGCCGCCTGGACGTGCCCGACGGGCTCCTGTTCGCCGACGATCGCGCGAAGGGCCGGGCCGCCGAACTCCGCGAAGAGCATGCCCGCTACTCGGTCGGCGCGGCGGTGGTCGAGTCGAAGCAGTGGTTGCGCAGCCTGGACCGGGGCTCCGACCAAGCCATCGCGCCGTCCACGCAGATGCTCCGCTACCTGCGTCGCGCCGACGACCTGACGGAAGGACGGATGCGTTGGGGAATCCTCACCAACGGCGCACGTTGGCGGCTGTACTTCCAGGGGGCGCGATCCGTGTCGGAGGGCTTCTTCGAGATGGACTTGGCCCTCGTCCTGAATCTGGCCGGCCACAACGAGGGCCTGTTCGCGCTGTCGGCCGCGGAGCGTCGGCATTGCCTGAAGCTGTTCGTACTCCTGTTCGGGCGACAGGCATTTCTCGCCGAGGGCGCCGAAGCGCAGACGCTGCACCGGCAGATCCTCGCCCGGAGCAGGCTCCACGAGGAACGCGTCGCCGCCAACATCTCCGAGCTTACGAGCAAACAACGTTCGGTCCCAAGTCAGCAGCAGATATCGTCCGCGAGGCCATTCTCGAACTCACCTACACGGCGCACGACATGGCCGCCTTCGCCAGCGATCTCGGTCACGTCGACGCCGAGGGTCAGGTACGACCACCGTTCCGGTGGGACGAGGACCGCCGCCTGTACCTCCGGGCCAAGCTCGACGCCCTGTACTTTCACCTCTACGGCATCACGGAGCGGGACGATGTCCGTTACATATACTCCACCTTCCCGATCGTCGAGCGTCAGGAAGTCGCGGCGTATGGCACCTTCCGCTCGCGGGATCTCTGCCTCGCCTGGATGAACGCGCTTTCCGCCGGGCGGCCGGACGCGGAGGTGGACGCTTAGCAAGGAAGATGGAATGAACCGAATCGACTCCGTCCGTATCCGGGGCTTCCGTTCGCTGGCCGATGTCGCACTAGAGAACGTCCCGGATACCACCGTGCTGATCGGCGCCAACGGATCCGGGAAGTCCAACTTCATCCGGTTCTTCGAGATGATGAGCTGGATGTTGCGCGTGCGCCGCCTCGCCGAGTTCGTGGCCAGGCACGGCGGGGCCAACGACCAGTTGTTCGGCGGCAGCCGCCGCACTCCGAGGATCGAGGCGGAACTATCGCTGCGGACGGACTCGGGAAGAAACGACTATCGTTTCGCGCTGACCCACGGCCACCCCGACCGCTTCTTCTTCACCGAGGAGGCGTTCCGCTTCAGCGCGGAGGCCTTCGAGCGATCCGCCGAGTGGCAGCATCTTGGCAGCGGCCATGACGAAGCGCGCATTGTCGAGGCGGCACAAACGAGAGTCGGCCCGGAGACTAACCGCAAGACCGCTTCCGTCGTCGTGCACCTGCTGCGCAACTGCGCCGCCTTCCAGTTCCACGACACGTCCCATAGCTCGCAGATCACGCAGGATTGGGATATCGCGGACAACATGACACTACGTGCGCACGGAGGAAATCTGGCCCCGATCCTGTATCGGCTGGAGCACGAGGATGTGGAGCGATTCGACCGTATCTGCGGTTACATCGGACGAATACTCCCCGTCTTCGACCGCTTCCAACTCGAGGAAAGCTATGGGAAGACCTCTCTGAGATGGAAACCCAAGGGCCTGGACGAAACCCTGGGTGCGCACCTGACGTCGGACGGTTCCCTCCGCTTCTTCGCCCTCGTGACCCTGCTGAACCTGCCGGACGAGATGCTCCCGGATGTTCTCTTGCTCGACGAGCCCGAACTAGGCCTCCATCCGGCTGCAGTCACGCTCGTCGCGGACATGATCAAGTCACTCGCTACGGAGAGGCAGGTGATCGTGGCCACCCAGTCTCCCCTGCTGGTCGATGCGTTCGACCTCGAAGAGATCGTCGTGGCCGAGTTGTGCAACCAACGCACCGAGTTCCATCGCCTGGACCCGGCGGACTACCGGCAGTGGCTGGCGGAGGCGTTCACTACGGGCGAACTCTGGCAGAAGAACCTCATCGGCGGCCGGCCGTGATCCGGGTGGCCATCTCGGTGGAGGGCCAGACCGAGGAGGAGTTCGTCAAGCGGACGCTTGCTCCGCACCTGCTGCCAAGGACCATCGACGTTCGGCCGATTCTGATCGGCAGGGCGCGTGCAGCCGGCCGTTCGGGCGGCAACGTGACGGTGGATGGACTGAGCTCGGAGATCTCGGCGCTATATCGCTCCTTTGATGTCGTGACTTCCCTGGTGGACTACTACGGGTTTCGGGACAAGGGGAGCTACATGATCGAGCAACTGGAGGAGGTTCTGCAGGATGCAGTGTCCAGACGCGTCCGGCGCCTGAACCCCCAGCGACTCTTCCCGTACGTTCAGCGTCACGAGTTCGAGAGTTTGCTGTTCGCCGATGTCGAGGCATTCGCGACCCTCGACCCCGATGGGTCCCAGGTCGAGAGACTCCGAAGCGTGCGTGCTCGGTTCACAACCCCGGAGGACATCAACGACGACCCGGAGACCGCGCCGAGCAAGCGCATCGCGGCCACGATTCCCCGCTACCGGAAGCGCCTCCATGGCCCGGAGGTGGCGGAACGGATCGAGCTGAGCGCAATCCGCACCGAGTGTCCGCGGTTTCACCACTGGTTGACGCGACTGGAATCGCTACGGGATTGAAGGCCGGGCAGGAGCCGGGGCGGACTTACGACACGCGAATCCGCTCCGCCACCGCCAACGACTCGAGCCCCTCTTCCCGCATCCCGATGTCGAGCATCGTGAGCCCGGTCGAGACCCGCTCCATGTAACCCCACTGCCAGATCGCCGTGGCGTCGACAGCGGTCGCCGCGGCCAGCATCTCGCACCGCTCGCGCGCCAGTCGCTCGGTGTCGCCGGCAAGCAGTTCCGTGCTCCACTCGCGCATGGGCACTGCGAGGTCGCAGGCCTTCTCCGCGTGGAGCCCGTCCGGGTCCACGAACTTGAAGCGGCCGCCGGCCAGCGACGGTGCCAGCAGCGCATTCTCCGCGTGGGCATCGCCGTGGACGAGCACGGCATTGGCCGGCGTGAAGGCGTCCTCCCGCTCCTCGGCGAACGAGAGCGCCCGGTCCCTGGTCGCGCGGCCGCAGGGCTCCCCCAACGCCGACCACTTCTCCTCGATGAAGTCCTTGAGCCACCGCGCCTTCTCGGCTCCGGTCATCAGCCCCTGGGCGTCGGGTACCGTCACCCAGGCATCCTCGAGCGTGCGGCATAGGGCCGCCAGTTGCGCCTCGGTGGTGGCGAAAGCGTCCCGAAGCGGCGCCCCGAGCCGTTCGAGTAGCAACGCGTTGACCGACCGGTCCCAGGCGAGGAGTTCCGCATAACCACGACCGCCGGCGAGCGCGTAGACCCTGGCCTCGCCAGAGAGGTCGCCGTATGCCGGCAGGCCGACCTTGACGACGGCTTCGCGCCCGTCCGCCAGCGTGGCCTCCGCCACCAGGCTCTCCGACCCGCCTCGCAACACCGTGCCGAAACGCGCAACCCAGGTTTCCTCCAGGTGCGCCATCGACGCGTCGAGGGCGGCGATCCACCGCGACCCGTCATCCCCCATCGCCTCCGCGCGCATGCGGGTCGCCTCGGGAAGTTGTCGTGCGTAGGACATGGCGCGGACGTTACCTGTATGGTGACGGCGGTCAATCAACTCTGCGAACATGCGCCAGGAACAGCCGTGCCGGCGTCTGGCGTCGACGCGCAGGAATCAACAGGGGAACGCCCATGCCCATCGAACTGCGCCCCGTGAGCTCCGAGGAGTTCGACCAGCTCGGCCTGCTCACGAGCTACGTCTACGGTGGCCAGCACGGCGACGGCGCCGAGAACACGATCACCGCCACCACCCGCCCGGAGTGGACGGTGTGCGCGTTCGACGGATCGCGTCTCGTGGCAAGCTACTCCACCATCCCGTTCACGATGCGCGCCAACGGCACGGCCGTTCCCATGGGCGGCGTGTCGGCGGTCGGCACGCTGCCCGAGTACCGCCGGCAGGGGCTGGTTCGCCGCATCACGACACAGGCGTTCGGGGACATGCGTGAACGTGGCCAGGCCGTGGCGTCGCTCTGGGCCTCGCAGGCCGCCATCTACCAACGCTACGGGTACGCGATGGTGTCCGTGCTGCGCAACTACCGCGTCGACACGGCGGACATCGGCTTCTACGACGGCGACCCCGGGTCGAGCACGGTCGAGCGGCTGGACGTGGCATCGGGTTACGATCTGGCAAAGCAGGTCTACATCGCCTTCATCGCCGACCGCATGTGCTACCTGCACCGGGCGCGGCCGCTCTGGCTGAACAACGCCCTCGACGAGGACGACGCCGAGGGACCGTTACACGTCGCCGTCTCCCGCGACGCCGACGGCCAGCCCGACGGCTACGCGATCTACACGCTGCGCACCGGCAAGCGCGACCACGCGAGCCGTGGCCAGGAAATCGCGATACGGGACCTCGCGTGGCTCACGCCAGACGCGTACCGGTCGCTGTGGAGCTTCATCGGGCGTCACGACCTCGTCGGCAGCGTCCGCTGGGACAACGCGCCGTCGGACGACCCGGCCGTCGAGTACTTCATGGAACCGCGGATGCTGCATACGCGAGACTACGAGGGATTCTGGCTGCGGGTCGTCGATGCGCCCGCTGCCCTGGCCGGGCGGGGCTGGGACGTGGACGGGGAACTCTCGCTTGCGGTCTCCGAGGACACGCTGGCGCCCTGGAACGCCGGCACGTGGCATGTCGCCGTTTCGGGCGGCTCCGCGGAGGTGGCGCCCGGCGGCGGCAACCCGGACCTCTCGCTCTCGATCAAGGCCCTGGCACTTCTCTACACGGGTCGCCGCTCGGCCCGGGAGCTCGCCGCGTGGGGCATGGTCGAGGGCGAAATGTCCGCCCTGCGCCGCGCCGACGCCCTGTTCGCGACGCCGCACGCGCCGCACTGCCCCGACCACTTCTAGCGCACGGCCGTGTCCCTTGGCGCGATCCTGATTACCACCGTCGCGCTCTTCGTGGGCCTTGGCGCCATGTATCTCTCCTGGCGCTTCGTCTCCAGCTTGCCCGCGGACCGGCCGGGGGAACCGCTCGAAGACCAGGTAACTGAGCGGGCGGAACGGGCCCCCGCGGAGGTGGTGGAGGAGGAGGCTGACGAGCCAGAACCACAGCACCGTACGACGGCATCGGAGTGGGTCGCCGGAGCCGCCATCGCAATCGGCCTGGTCGGGCTCGCCCTCTTCATGATCCGCCAACTCGGCTCGGGCTGACCGCCGACGCAACACCGCAAGGAACGCACCACCATGACCGTCATCGACACCCCGCTCGGCAGGATGCGCGGCGCCAGGCACCACCGCGGCCTCGCCTTCCGCGGCATCCGCTACGCCCAGGCGCCCACCGGCGCCGCGCGCTTCCGGCCACCCGCGCCCGTCGCGCCTTGGCAGGATGTCTACGACGCCACGGATTTCGGCCCCTCGGCCCCGCAGCCGGCCATGTTCGACGAGAACGCCCCGCTGCAACTCCCGGTCGAGCCGACGGACGAGGACTGCCTGTTTCTCAACGTCTACACCCCGGCCGCCGACGGCACCCGGCGGTCGGTACTCTTCTGGATCCACGGCGGCGGCTACATCGGCGGCTCCGGGCGTGCCTACGACGGCTCGGTCTTTACCCGGGAACACGATGTCGTGGTAGTGACGATCAACTACCGCATGGGCGCCCTCGGTTTCCTGCACCTCGGACACCTCGAGGAAGGGCTCGAGTCGTCGGTCAACAACGGGATCCTGGACCAGATCTGCGCGCTCGAGTGGACGCGCGACAACATCGCGGCGTTCGGCGGCGACCCCGGCAACGTGCTGATCTTCGGCGAATCGGCCGGCGGCACTTCGACCGCGATGTTGCTCGGCTGCCCCCGCGCCGAAGGGCTCTTCCACAAGGCCGTGGTGCACAGCCCCCACGTGGACCTGCTGCCGGTCGGCGACGGCCACATCGATTTCGCCAACCGCTGTATCGAACGCCTTGGGGGCGACCCGGCCACCAACGGCATGGAGACGCTGCGCGGCGCGAGTACGGACGCCCTCCTCGGCCTCATGCTGCCCGACCCGGAGCGCCCGGCCCCGCCCGCGCTGGGCCTGCGGCGCCAGGACAACGTGAGCTTCTCGCCCGCGATCGACGGCGCCCTGATCCCGGCCCCGGTCGCCGATACGATCGCTGCCCGCGGCACCGGCAACGTGCCGTTCCTGGGCGGCGGCTGCCGGCACGAGGGCACGCTGTTCGCCGACATGATCCTGCCGCCCGAAGTGACCGCGGACGAGGCCGCCGACCTGCTCCGGACCGAAGGCTGCGACCCGGACCGGACGCCGGCGGCCTACGAACGCTTCGCCCCCGGCGCGGACCCGCGGCGCAAGCTCGTGTACCTGCTCACCGACACCATGTTCCGCAACTCCATGGTCCGCATCCTCGAGGCCGCCGCGGACGCCGGCTCCCGGTGCTGGTCGTGGATGTGCACGTGGGAGACGGACATCCCCGACCTGCGCTCCACCCATGCCATCGAACTCATGTTCCTGTGGGGATGGGGCCACGATCCCGCGATGCCGGCCATGGTGCGGTTCACCGGGACCGGGGCTCCGGAGGATCTCGGCCCCGCGATGCGGGAGTACTGGGTGACCTTCGCCCGCACCGGTGTCCCGAGCGCCGCCGGAGAGCCCGAGTGGACGCCGTACGATACGACCCGACGGCCCGTGCTCGTGCTCGACGCCGAGCGCCGCATGGAGGACGACCTCGACGGCGCCGTGCGGGAACTCTGGTTCAGCGCATAGGGCCCACGGCCGGCCGCTGCCGGCGGGACGCCCTGTAGTACGATTGAGCGTCCACTCCACCGGGAGCGTCCACGTTGGATCTCGCCTATAGTTCCGAGTACGCGGCCTTCCGCGATGAAGTGCGCGGCTTCCTCGAGTCCCATCGGCACCTGGCCCCCACCGGTCTGCAGCGCGGCAAACCCACCGAGGAGGCCAGGGCGTGGCAGCAACTGCTCATCGAGCACGGCTATGCCGCCCGCACGATCCCGAAGGAGTACGGCGGTTACGGCGCCGAACCCGACATCCTGAAGTCGCACATCATCGCCGAGGAGTTCGGCAGGGCCCGGGTCCGTCCCGGCCACGACGGCGACAACCGTCTCGTGCCGACCCTGCTCGAACTCGGCACCGAAGAGCAGAAGCGCACCTACATCCCGCCCACGATCCGCGGCGCGATGACGTGGTGCCAGGGCTACTCCGAACCGGGCTCCGGATCGGACCTCGCCTCTCTCTCGACGAAGGCGGAGGTGGATGGCGACGACTTCGTCATCAACGGACAGAAGATCTGGACCTCGGGGGCGCAGTACGCCGACATGATCTTCTGCCTGGTGCGCACGGAGCCGGACGCGCCCAAGCACCAGGGCATCAGCTACCTGCTCTTCCCGATGGACACGCCCGGCATCGAGGTGCGGCCGCTCGTGACCATGACGGGGGAAGCCACGTTCAACGAGACGTTCTTCACGGACGTGCGCGTGCCGACCAGCCAGCTCGTCGGCCGGCGGGGCGAGGGCTGGTTCGTCGCCAACGCCACGCTGAAGCACGAGCGCGGCGGCCTCGGAGATCCGAACCAGGCCGAGGGCCGGTTCCACCAGATCGTCGAAATGATGCGGGAGGAGACCCTGGACGGGCGGCCGCTGATGTCCCGGGCGGCGTACCGCGACCGCCTGGTGGCCCTGCAGGGCCAGATGCTCGCCATGAAGTTCAACGGCATGCGCGTGCTCACGCACAACATCCGCGACGAAGAACCCGGGCTGCCGCGCTGGATCGTCAAGCTGAACGGCTGCGAGCTCAACCACCGGATGGCGGAGATGGCCATCGACATCCTCGGCGAACTGGGCGTGCTGTATCCCCCGAAGGGATTCGGGGGCCATCGTGACGAGGACATCCCGCACCTCCGGGACGCCGGCGTCTGGCAGCAGCGTTACATGTTGGACCTCGGCCTCATCATCGGCGGTGGCACGGCGCAGATCCAGAAGAACATGATCGGCGAACGCGCCCTCGGACTGCCCAAGGAGCCGAAGGTCGCCGACCCCCGCTTCGGCGGCGAGGCCGCCTGATGGAGTTCGCGCTCAACGAAGAGCAGCGCATGTTGCAGGAGAGCGTGCGCGGCTATCTCGAGGCGTCCTGCCCACTCGACCGCGTTCGCGCGGCGGCCGAGGCTGGAGACACCCGTCCCGCCGATCTGTGGGACGGCCTCGTCGAACTCGGCGTCCACGCCATCGTCGTGCCGGAGGAGTACGGCGGCGTCGGGCTCGGCCACCTCGAGGCCGCGCTGGTGGCGGAGTGCCTCGGCGGCGCCGTCGCACCCGCGCCCTATGTCGGCTCTTCCGTGATGGCCCCGCTCGCCCTGGCGCTGGCCGGCAGCGACGGCCAGAAGGACGAATGGCTGCCCCGGATCGCGCGGGGCGGGACGGTGTTCGGGGTCGGCGTGACGGAGCAGATCGGCAGCCGGGAGTCCGGCGGCGTGACGGCGAATAGCGGAAGGCTGACCGGCAAGGCCATGTTCGTACTGGACGGCGCCGACGCGGACATGCTGCTGATCGCGGACGATACCGGAGCACTGCACATCACGCCCGCGGCGGACGCCGACATGCGACGCCTGCCCACCATCGACCGCACCCGCTCCACGTCGGAGGTTCGCCTGGAGGCAACACCCGCCGACGTGCTGCCGGATTCGACCGACAGTGGCGCGCCACTCCTCGCTGCCATAGACGCCGGCCGCACGATGCTTGCGGCGGACACGCTCGGCGCGGCGCAGAGCATGCTCGACCAGGCCGTCGCGTATGCGAAGGAGCGCCGCCAGTTCAACCGGGTCATCGGATCGTTCCAGGCCGTGAAGCACCTGTGCGCGGAAATGGCCTCCGCCCTGGAACCGTGCCGCTCGCTCGTGTGGTACGCCGCCCACGCCGCGCGGGCGATTCCGGACGAATCGAGGCTCATGGCATGCCAAGCGAAGGCCCACCTGGCCGAGGTCGGCCGCTTCGTCGCGCGCACGGCGACGGAGGTGCACGGCGGCATGGGGTTCACGGACCTGCTGGGGCTGCACTACTGGTTCAAGCGGATCGGCCTGGACCGCCAGTTGCTCGGCGCGCCCGAGATCGTGCGCGAGGAGGCGGCGAAGGTACAGGGGTGGGTCTGAGACAGGATTGAAGAGAAGGCATGACAACGTCGCGCGGCTGGAGAATCTATCGCAACGTGCGGGGAGAGGGGCCATGCACCATGAGGCAACCGAGACGGGAACCGGCGCCCGGAAGCTGTTTCGCCAGCCGGCAGGGTGTCGGACGTCGCGCGACAGCGCGATGCCCGACGACGTGCTGGAACGGCCTGGGCTGGGGCCAGAGGCGGCGCCCGTCAGGGCGGCGGCTTCGGCGGCGATACCGAGAAGTGCCGCGGCCGTAGCCGCCGTCGGAGCCGTCCTCTGCGCCGCCACCGTCAGCGCGGAGGTGAGCGCCGAGTCGCAGTTCGTGCTCAACACCTTCTCGTTCCTCGTCTGGGGCGCCCTGGTGATGTGGATGTGCGCCGGCTTCACGATGCTCGAAGCGGGGTCCGTGCGCACCAAGAACGCGTCGGTGATCTGTCTGAAGAACATCGGCCTGTACTCCATCGCGGGGCTCGCCTACTACCTCATCGGGTACAACCTCATGTACACCGACGTCGGCAGCCTGATCGGCACGGTCCAGTTCGGCTACGGCCCGTCCGACGCGGAACGCTCCCTGCTCGCAGGCGAGGAGTCGGCCGCCGGCCCGGTGGTCGACCAGGGCTACTCCACGATGTCCGACTGGTTCTTCCAGATGGTGTTCGTGGCGACCGCCGCGTCCATCGTCTCCGGCACGCTGGCGGAGCGGGTGAAGCTGTGGTCCTTCTTCGCGTTCACCGCCGTGCTGACCGCCATCGTCTACCCGGTCGTGGGCGCCTGGACCTGGGGCGGCGGCTGGCTGAGCGAAATGGGGTTCCAGGATTTCGCCGGGTCCACCATCGTGCACTCGACCGGAGGGTGGGCCGCGCTGGCGGGCGCCATGGTGGTCGGGCCGCGGCTCGGCAAGTTCCGCGCCGACGGTTCCGTCCGGTCGACGCCCCCCTCCAACGTGCCCGCGGTGACCCTCGGGGTCTTCATCCTGTGGCTCGGCTGGTTCGGGTTCAATGGGGGCTCGCAGCTGGCCCTGGCCGGCACCGTGGACGCCGTTGCCATGAGCAACGTGCTGGTCAACACGAATCTGGCGGCGGCGGCGGGCGTGATGGCCGCGGTGAGCGTGTCCCGCGCCATCCTGGGCCGGGTCGATCTCCTCGCCGTGCTGAACGGCGCCATTGCCGGGCTCGTGTCGATCACCGCCGGGCCCGACATCGTGGACCACCACTGGGCCATCGTCATCGGCGCCATCGGCGGGATCATCTGCACCCTCGGCATGAAGCTGATGGAGTCCCTCAAGCTGGACGACGTGGTCGGCGCGGTGCCCGCACACCTCTTCGCCGGCGTCTGGGGCACCCTCGCGGTGTGCATCGCCGCGGGAGGGAACTTCGTCACGCAGCTCGTCGGCCTCCTCGCGATCGGCGTCTTCGTGTTCGCGCTTTCGTTCTTGCTTTGGATGGCGCTGAACAAGATCATGGGCGCCCGGGTTTCCCCCACCGTCGAGGAGCTCGGCCAGGACGCGGCCGAACTGGGCATAGAGGCCTACCCCGAGTTCGTCCTGATGCCCGACGACGACGGTCTGGAGGAGACGCAATGACCCGGAACGCCAACGGGCGCGCCGAAGCAAGTCCGAAGCAACCGAAGCAACGCGCGCCATGCAACCCCGGCCGTCCTTGGGCTAACATGTAGGCAGGAGGCACCCATGGAAATCGCTACCGAACGAGACGGTGGAACGCTCTTCCTGACGGTGTCGGGCCGCATAGACGGCCTGAACGCCCATGAATTTCAGGACTCGGCGACCGGCGCGATCGAAGATGCCGACGGCAACGTCATCCTGGACTTCGAGAACGTTTCCTACATCAGCAGCGCGGGCCTCCGGGCCGTGCTGCTGATCGCCAAGACGGTGCGCGAGCGGCACGCGCAGTTCGCGGTCTGCTCGCTCACCAAGCTGGTCGACGAGGTCTTTCGGATCAGCGGCTTCGACAACATCGTGCCGATCCACGAGACGCGGGCGGCAGCGGTGGCGGCTGCGCAACGCTGAAACGCTGAAGCGGGGCCCGCTCAGGCGGGCGCCAGTCGACGCCGTTCGCGCGCGATCGTCCGGGCATTCCACGTTCGTGCCCAGAGGCCGACGATCACGTTGGTGCAGGCCATCGCCACGAACACCCCGGTGTAGCCGAAGTAGCGGCTGCCGAGCAGCGCCAGCGGCACGTAGAAGACGAACAGCCGGAGCACGGACAGGCACAGCGCCGGCAACGGCTTCGACATGGCGTTGAAGGCGCCGTTGGCGACGTTGGTCATGCCGATGAAGCCGATGGTCAGCGGGATAATGTAGAGGTACGTCGTCGCCGTCGCGACCACCCCGGGCTCGTCGTTGATGAGCGAGACGAACGTGAAGCCGCCGATCCACATGACGCAGGCCGCGATCGCGCCCCACGCCAGGCAGTACCGGTAGCAGATCGCGAGCGCGCGGCCGACCCGGTCGAAGCGTCGCGCACCCCAGTTCTGGCCCACCAGCGGCGCCGTACTCGAAGAGATGCCGATGACCACCATGAACACCACCGCCTCGATGCGCGCCGCGACTCCGAAACCGGCGACCACCGCCGTGCCGAGTCCCGCCAGGAGACGGGTGATCACGGCGGTGGCCAGCGGTTCGATGACGTTCGTCGCCATGGCCGGAATGCCCACGTGCAGGATGACCCGCGTGGAAGCGACCAGTCCCTTGAGCGAGCGCCGCAGCATGCGCTCCCGCACGGCGAACCAGTAGACCGTCAGCAGAAAGGCCAGCGAACGCGCCACCGCGAACGCCCACGCCGCGCCTTCCACGCCGAGCGCCGGCAGGCCGGCCCACCCGAAGATCAGGAACGGGCCGATCGCGACCTGCAGCACGGACCCCAGGGTGAGGACATAGCCGGGGAAGACCGGGTCGCCGATGGAGCGCATGTACAGCGTGCCGGCCATCGACAGTCCGAACAGCGGAAAGCCGATCGACCACACGTGGGCGTATGCCACCACGAGTTCCAGGACTTCGCCCCGCGCGCCGAGCAGGTGGAACAGGGGTCTGGCAAAGCCGGCGAGGAGCGACGCGCAGCCCACCGTGAAGATCAGCACGAGCAGCAGCCCGTGTGTCGTCAGCACGGCCGCACGTTCCCGGTCGCCCACGCCCACGGCCCGCGCCACCCGCACCCCGCCGCCGAGCGTCAGCCCCCGGGTCATGGCGCCGAGGGCCATCACCGCGGGAAAGGTGAACGTCACCGCGGCGAGCGCCTCCGTGCCCACGATGCCGAGATAGACCGCCTCGACGAACTGCGCGAGCGTCATCGCCAGGAAGCCGAGGATCATGAACCCGGACAGGCGGACGACGTGGCGCGAGAGGTCGCCCTCGGTGAAGCTCGCGTCCGACCGCTCAGCCATGGGACGAGCGGCGCAACGGTGCTAAGTTATCGACGGTCGTCCAGGTCGCGGAGCCCCGGAGAAAGCCATGACCGATTCCACCCGCCCCGTCTTCGCCGTAGGCCACCTGGCCATGCCCGTCGAGGATGTCCACTCCGCCTACGGGTTCTTCGTGCGGCACGGCATGCGCGCGATCCTCGAGCGGGACGATTTCGGCATCCTCGAGCTCCGGGGCGGCACCCACCTCATCCTCACGAAATCCGACGACGCCATCACCGAGGGCGAGCGCGCGCCGTTCGACCTGATGGTCGATGACGTCGACGCTGTGCACGCGGCGTTCGTCGCGGACGGCGTGGAGGCCACGGACATCGAACGGGGCAGGATCCACGACTCTTTCCAGGTCAGAGGGCCGTCCGGGTACTCCATTCCGATCAACTCCTCGCACGCGGTGGGCGTCGTCTGACAAAACGCGCCCAGCAGCCGGTTCGCCGCTTCGCTGCCGCTGTGCGCCGAAGCCGCCGGCGGCCCAGCCCCACCGACCGTGCATGGAACAACCGGCGGCGGCCGCTGCGCTTCCGTAGCCGTTTGCTCCATGCACGGGTAGCCGATTTCCTATGGGGCGGCGGGACGCCGCGCCCTATAGTAGCCCCGTGAACAGCAGCCCCGTGATCGAACGCGCCCGCGAACTGTTGCGCACGGTGTACGGATACCCCGGGTTCCGCGGCCGGCAGGAGGACGTCGTGCGTACGGTGACCGAGGGCCGCGACGCCCTCGTGCTGATGCCGACGGGCGGCGGGAAGTCCCTCTGCTACCAGTTGCCCGCGCTACTGCGGGAAGGAGTCGGCGTCGTGGTGTCGCCGCTCATCGCGCTGATGCAGGACCAGGTCGCGGCGCTCCGCCAGCTCGGGGTGCGGGCCAGCTTCCTCAACTCCTCGCTCCCGCCACGCGAACAGGCCGAGGTGATCGGCGACCTCAAGACGGGGCGGCTCGACCTCCTGTACCTGGCCCCGGAGCGCCTGCTCCAGGAAGAGACCCTGGAGCTGCTCGGCACCGTGCGCCTCGCCCTGGTCGCCATCGACGAGGCGCACTGCGTGTCCCAGTGGGGGCACGACTTCCGGCAGGACTACCTGGGACTGCATGTCCTGGGCGAGCGCTTCCCCGGGGTGCCGCGCATCGCCCTCACGGCCACCGCCGACGCGCGCACCCGCGAGGAGATTCTCGAGCGGCTCCGGTTGCCCCGCGCGGCGCGTTTCGTGAGCGGCTTCGACCGGCCGAACATCCGCTACGCCGTGCACGCGAAGGCCGACGCGGGCCGCCAGCTCGTCGACTTCCTCGAGGCCCGGCGCGGGCGTGCGGGGATCGTCTACGCGATGACCCGCAAGAGGGTGGAGGACACGGCGCGGATGCTGGCCGAGCGCGGGTTCGACGCGCTCCCCTACCACGCGGGGCTGCCGTCTGACGTCCGGGCCAGGCACCAGGAGCGCTTCCTGCGGGAAGACGGCATCGTCATGGCGGCGACGATCGCCTTCGGCATGGGCATCGACAAGCCGGACGTTCGCTTCGTCGCCCACATCGATCTTCCGAAGAGCGTCGAGTCGTACTACCAGGAGACCGGCCGTGCCGGCCGCGACGGCGAACCGGCGGACGCGTGGATGATCTACGGGCTCCAGGACGTCGTCCGCCTCGCCCAGATGGTCGAGCAGTCCGAAGCCGACGACGCGCGCAAGCGGATCGAACGGGTCAGGCTGGACGCGCTGCTCGGATGGTGCGAGATCACCGAGTGCCGGCGTCGGGCTCTCCTGCAGTATTTCGGCGACGACCTTCCGGACGACTGCGGCAACTGCGACATCTGCCTCGACCCGCCCCGCACCTGGGACGGCACCATCGAGGCGCAGAAACTCCTGTCCTGCGTCTACCGCACGGGCCAGCGGTTCGGCGCCGGCCACGTGATCGATGTCCTGCGCGGCAAGGAGACGGAGAAGATCCTGGCCCGGCGTCACGAGCGTCTGAGCACCTACGGCATCGGCAAGGAGTTCGCGGACACGCAGTGGCGCTCCATCGTGCGGCAACTGATCGTGCAGGGTTACCTGCGTTCCGACCCCGAGCGCTTCGGGGCCCTGTCCCTCACGCGGAAGTCACGGCCGCTGCTGCGGGGCGACGAGCGAATCCTGCTGCGCGAGGACGCCTCCCCGAAACGGCCCGGCAAGGTCACCCGCAAGACTGACTACGACCCGGGGCCGGAAGACCTCCCCCTGTGGGAGGCCCTGCGCGCCTGCCGCCAGGAACTCGCCGCCGCAGCCGACGTGCCGCCGTACGTCGTCTTCCACGACGCGACGCTCCGCGAGATGGTGCGCGTGAAACCCGCTTCGGCGCAGGAACTGCTCGCGCTGCACGGTGTCGGGGAGGCCAAGCTCAAGCGGTACGGCGCGGCGTTTCTCGGGGTGCTGGCGGACTATCGGGCGGGGGGCGAGGAGGACGGCGTGCCGGGCTCCGCGGGAGGGTAGCGCGACTTGTCGCGCGTCCCGATTTTCGTCTACTATCGCCGATAGAAAACGAAAGTGACGGTGCCTGCGTCATGATCCATACCGATGCAGTTCCCGACCCGCGGTACTTTCACGCCCACGGGCTCAAGGCCGTCGCACCGGAGCGTCTGAACGCCGCGCTCGAAGCGGCCATCGACGAACTCGAAGTCGCGTTGTACGGCCCGAGCCGCACGGAGCTGACCGACGTCGAGACCGCCATGCTCGAAGGCGCCGGTGTGCACGTCGACGAAAGGCCGGACGACACGGATCCGATGCTGGACTACGTCACCGAGTTCGCGGCCATCCGCACGACCAGCCTCACGCCCACAGCGCTCGCCCAAAGGCTGGGAATCACGCCCGTCCGGGTGCGGCAGATGATCCGCGAGGAAGCCCTCTACGCCCTTCGGATCGGTCGACGCCTGTTCGTCCCGGTCTACCAACTCGCCGGGCAGGCCCTCGTACCCAACATCGCTCCCGTGAATCAAGCCATCGCCGATCTCGACCCGGTTTCGGCGCGACGTTGGTTCACGACGGCCGACCCGGATCTGCAGGACATGACGCCGCTTCAATGGCTGAAGGCGGGGCGGGACGTCAACGCCGTGCTCCAGGTTCTGCCTGAGCGGTAGTGCCCAAGGTTCCCCAGCACCCCGAACTCGACCGGCTCCGCTTCACCGATCCCGAGTGGTATTCGCTTGCGCCTGCAGAGCCGCTGTGGCGAGTGTACTTTCGGAGCGGCGCCCACCCGTCGCTCTGGAATCAGTTCCGTACCTTCGGGCCTACCGACGCGCGTTTCGACCACCAGCTCGAAGACCGGACGGACGGTCACCGCGCAGTCATGTACCTGGCACAGAGCCCGGTCACCTGCCTCGCGGAAGCGTTCCAGAAGACCCGCACCATCCACCGCGCCGACCGCAAGCCCGCCCTGGTGGGGTTTGCGGTCAGGTCGTCCCTCAAGCTACTCGACCTCACCGGCGCCTTCCCCACTCGCATCGGCGCATCCATGGGACTGATGACCGGTGCGCGTTCAGTGGCTCGAAACTGGGCCAGAGCGCTCTACGCCGCCTACCCCGAAGCCCAAGGGTTCCGCCACCCATCATCCATGCATGCCAACGCCGTGGCGATCGTTCTGAACGATCGGGCCGATAAGCCGAAGGTGCTGCCACGGTCCCCGGGGTTCCACAAGACGCTGAACGACCCCAGCATGATCACCGTGTTGAAGAACGCCGCGCGGGAACTGGGTTACGTCCTCCGGTAGCTACCGGCACAGACGCTCGCAGGGCACTCCGTCCCCGTCCCCGTCGAGCCGGGCGAGCCCGCACCGAACGAGAAAGAAACGCGCCTCTTCGCACGACGCCATCTCGCGGCACACGGACTTCGTCCCGCAGGTCGGCGCTACCGAGGCGCCGACTGCGACTGCCGGCCGCTCCGCCTCCCGAGGGCTGGGCCGCCGCGCTCCGCGACGCCACTCCCAAGGCGGGACTGTCTGCGACTCCGGTAACGACCACAGTCCGCGCCGTCCTTCCCGCGCGACCCTCTCGTCTTCAAGCAGCCCGGCGTCCAGGGAATAGCGCCGGTACACCCAGGCGTGGCCCTCACGCACCATCTCCCGGTTGACGTCGCGATTCCCCACGTAAAGGCGGCCGAGCACGCGGCCGTACCGGTCCTCGCCCTCGGGCGCCACCCGCACGTCGCGCCGGAACACCTTGTCCGCCAGCGCTTGTCGAGCCCGAGTGCCCCAGGGTTGGCCCCGCTCCGGCGTGTCGATCGCACTCAGGCGCACTCTCGACTGCGCCCGCCGTTCCCGGTCGAGCACGGTCACCGTGTCGCCGTCGGCGACGCCAACGACGACCACATCGAGGCAGAAGACCGCGTCGCACGGGTCCGCGTATGCCGCATAAGCCGCAGATGTCACGAGGGCGAAGGCGAGCAGTCGCCACTGCTGCATGGCCGATCTCCTACACGGAGGGCGGCAACTATCCTACAGCGCGGCTATCGCCTCCGACACCAGCGGCAGCGCGACGTACGCGCCCGGTTCGACGACCACCCGGGCGTTGTACCGAACGGCGTCTTCCATGCTGTAGCCGCCGGTGTTCGTGTGCGGGATCCGCTCGCTCACGTGGTGCACCTCGACCCGGTGCGGTCCCGGCACGGGGCCCACGTCCGCAGGAATCTCGAAGGCTCCGTCCGAGTCGCGGTGGATGCGGACCCGGGCGATCGGCGCGCGCTCGTCGTCCGGCACGAACGTCACCCATGCCATTCCCATCGGCTCGCCGTCCAGCGTCACGCGCCCGGACACGGCGGTGCGCTCCCCGTCCGTCAGGAAGCCGCAGCGGCGCAGCCAACGCAGCAGGAGCCGCGGCCAACGGTTGAGATCCGGGTCGCCGACGCCCAGGCCGAGGCCGTGTTCGCCAAACCCGAACACGTGCAGTTCCGCCTCGACGCCCGCGTCGAGCAGTGCCTTGTAGAAGAGCAGCGACTGTTCCGCGGAGACGATGGCGTCCTCGTGGGTGTGAACGATGAAGGCGGGTGGCGTGTCCGATGTGACGCGCTCGTCCGCCGGCGTGTACTCGTCCGCCTTGCGGCCCCGTACCGGACCGTTGACCACCGCATACACGGGTACGAGGAAGTCGGGACGAGAGTTTTGCCGCTCGACGGGGTCCGGGTTGTCCGGCTGTCCCGCGTCGCAGCGCGTGCCGACCGCCGCCGCCAGGTGCCCGCCCGCCGAAAACCCGAGCATGCCGAGACGGTGCGGGGCGACGCCCCAGTCGACCGCGTGCGCCCGCACGTAGCGCACCGCTCGCAGCCCGTCGAGCAGCGACACGTCCGAGTGGTACTTCGGACCGACCCGGTAGCGCAGCACGAAAGCGGCGATGCCGGCCCGGTTGAGCCAGCGCGCCACCTGCAGGCCTTCGTGGTCCGAAGCCAGGACGCGGTAGCCGCCGCCGGGGTTGACGATGATCCCCGCGCCGTTGGCGTGCTTCCGATCCGGCAGGTGTACCGTCAGCGCGGGGCGGTCGATGGCCTCATCTCCGGCCGCCTGTGGCGCACCGTCCGGCCACAGCAGCAGGGGATGGCTTCTGGGTTTCGTCACAACGCCGCCAGTGTGCCCGAGTGCACCCGTACCCCACCTTGACTCCCTCGACGCGCCGCGCCCTCCGACCGCTACCACCGTAGACCCCCGGACGCGCCTTCGTCTCCGGCCCGGAACGACGAGCAGCCAGCGTTGGTTTGCCGACCAGACGCTTGAGGTGGTCCCACTTTTTTGGACAGGTCGCCAAGGTGTACTCCGGTGTCGAGAGGAGACACTGGAATGGCCAGGAAGAGGCGCCGGTTCACGGCGGATTTCAAGAAGCGGGTTGCGCTGGAGGCGCTGCGGGAGCGCGAGCCGGTGCAGGCGATCGCGGCGCGCCACGAGGTGCACCCGAACCAGGTGGGCGCGTGGAAGCGGCAGGCGGTGGAGGGTCTCGACGAGGTGTTCTCGCGGCCCGGCTCGAAGCGCGGCGGGGAGCACGAGGCGACGATCCGGAACCTGCACGCGAAGATCGGCGAGCTGACGGTGGAGCGGGATTTTTTTCTGCGCGGGTTGGAGCGCTGAGCCGTTCGGAGCGGGCCGCGCTGGTGGATCGCGGCTGCCGGTTGTCGCTGTCGCGGCAGTGCGAGCTGCTCGGCGTGAGCCGGTCGTCGCAGTACTACGAGCCGCGGGGTGAGAGCGCGGCGAACCTGGCGCTGATGCGCCGCCTGGACGAGCCGCATCTCGAGCATCCGTTCCACGGCAGTCGGCAGCTGGTGCGGCACCTGCGTCGCGACGGCGTGATCGCCGGGCGGCACCGGGTGCGACGGCTGATGCGGCGGATGGGCATGGAGGCGGTGTACCGCAAGCCGCGCACCAGTGCGGCCAACCCGGAGCACCGCGTGTATCCCTACCTGCCGCGCGACCTGGTGATCGACCGGCCGGACCAGGTGTGGTGCGCGGACATCACCCACATCCCTGTTGCGCGGGGCTTTTTCTACCTCGTGGCCGTGATGGACTGGGCCAGCCGCCACGTCCTGTCGTGGCGCCTGTCGAACACCATGGACAGCGCCTTCTGCGTCGAGGCGCTGGACGCGGCGCTGCGCCTCGGCGTCCCGGAGATCTTCAACACGGACCAGGGCGCCCAGTTCACCAGCGTCGCGTTCACCGACAAGGTGCGCGCCTGCGGCGCGCGCTGTTCCATGGACGGCCGCGGCCGCTATCTTGACAACATCTTCATCGAGCGGCTGTGGCGTTCGCTGAAGTACGAGGCGGTGTACCTGCACGAGTTGGCCGACGGCCGCGACGCCGAACGCGTCATCGACTCCTGGTTCCGCTTCTACGGGGAGTCGCGTCCGCATTCGTCGCTGGGCGGCCGCACGCCCGGCGAGGTCTACCGGGGCATCGTGGAGGACGCCGCGTGAGCCGGGCGGGGGCCATGACAGCCGGGAACGCCACGGCCCTCGCCGCGTCAAGCCGCTGCGCGGCTCCTCCACTTCGTTGCGGCCCTTCGGGTGACACGGCGAGTGCCGCGGCGAACGGGTCGGCGACGACCGGAAGGGTCCTTCCGGTCGTCACCGACCGGCTTTTTCACACCACGACCACCGACGCCTCGACGATGCCGTTGACATCGTCGGTTCGTGTCGGCAGGTTCCGTTCATCGAGGGCACAAAACCCTTCGGAGTACACCTTAGTTCCGCCCTCGGACTGTCCAACGAACCGGGACCACCTCAGCTGTCCGTCCTCTCGGCACGCGTTCCATGCGTCACGCGCAGGTAGCGGCTACACTACAAACTTGATCCGCCAGAATTGACGGCCCAATGAAAGCCGTCCAGTTCCTCGATGGCACGCACACTCAAGTTAGAACAGGACAGCCCGAAAATGACCCATTTCGACATCGAGGGAACGCCATATGGCTATGACGACTCCCAAGAGTTCGAATTCCGAACGCTCTCCGACAGAGTTGCTACGATGCGCGAACAAGGGCGACTATCGCCTGACGTCCTCCATCGGATCCGGAAACACTTCCGTATCAAGAGCATCTACCACTCCAACGCCATTGAAGGAAACCTACTCGCCGTCGGCGAAACACGCCAAGTGGTGGAACTCGGGTTAACCATCACTGGCAAGCCATTGAAGGACCAAGCTGAAGCACGCAACCTATCCGAAGCCCTGGACTTGCTCGAGCAGTTGGCCAGCGTCAACGATCAGCCGATCACCCAGAACGACCTGCGTCAACTCCACGCATTCGTGCTGGACGGGATACACGAGGAGGCCGGATCGTACCGGTCCGTTCCTGTTTCGATTAGTGGCTCAAGCTACGAACCAACCGCTCCCGAGTCCGTGCCCAGCGAAATGACCGAGTTCAGTGATTGGCTGATGGACGCAAGTACTCCGGAGCCTTGCGAGTTCGCAAGTTTTCGTGGGCTCGTCGTTGCTGCTACAGCACACACATGGTTCGTGACCATACACCCGTTCATTGACGGCAACGGGCGCGTCGGCCGTCTACTGATGAACCTCATGCTCATGCGCTACGGTTTCCCGATCGCCATCATCACTAAGGAGGATCGGCTACGCTACTACGATGCCTTGGAGTTGTCTCAAACCTCTGATCTAACTCCTCTCATGGCTCTGGTGGCAGAGTGCATCGAGGAGAGCCTGGAAGAGTATGAGTCCGCCGCCCAAGAGCAGCGGGAGCAAGCGGAGTGGGCGCAATCGTTGGCCGCCAAGTTCACTCAGCCCGAGCGGGTCCGTGCGGAGAACGAATACGAGGTCTGGAAGAGCGCAATGGAACTCCTTAAGAGCTATATGCAACAGACGGTGAATGTACTCAGTCAGGCGGCCCAGATGGGCGACTTTTTTCTCAAGGACTTCGGCAACCTAGAGTTCGAAAGGTACGCGGCCCTGCGCCACGGTGAGTCGGCGAAGCGGACGTGGTTCCTTCGAGTGGACTTTCGCCGCGGCGAGACAAGTGCCAGGTACTTGTTCTTTTTCGGGCACACCAGTCAGAAGCTGAAAGGGCGATGTGACGTGACCCTGCACGTCGCACGGGAGGAGCCTGCGAGCTCCTTCCACTACGAGAGCATCGAGTATCTACAGGCCGAGAACTTGCCGGGCCTGATCGAAGTCGGCTACGAGATGAAGAAGGAGCGTTTCGTGGTCCGTCTCCGCGACGGACGGTCACGCGTCAGCGGTGTGGAGGAGTTGATCAGGCGCTTCTTCGAGGACGTAATCGCGAAACACTTCGGCACTTGACGATCACTTACTCCAGCGTGGACAGCGCTTCCAACGCCTGGTTGAGGGTCGTGACGCCGTGCACCTCGATCTCCCCGAGCGCCGTCTTCGGCAGGTTCGCGCGCGGCACGACCGCCTGCGTGAACCCGTGCTTGCGCGCTTCGCGAAGCCGTTCCTGCCCGTGCGGGACCGGACGCACCTCGCCGGTCAGCCCCAGTTCCCCGAAACAGACGAGGTCCCGCGGCAGTGCGCGGCTGCGGAAGCTCGACACCACCGCCGCAATGAGCGCGAGGTCGGCGCCGGTCTCGACGATGCGCACGCCACCGACCGCGTTCGCGAAGACATCCTGGTCGGACAGGGAGAGGCCGCAGTGGCGGTGCAGAACGGCCAGGTGCATGCCCAGACGCTGAGCGTCGAGACCGACAGCAATGCGCTTCGGATGGCCGCCCTGCAGGTCGTCCACCAGGGCCTGCAGCTCGACGAGCAGGGGGCGGGTGCCTTCCCAGGTCACCGTGACCACGCTGCCGGGCGACATCTCGGCGGGGCGGCGCAGGAAGATGGCGGACGGATTCGAGACTTCCTTCAGGCCGTCCTCGGTCATCGCGAAGACGCCCAGTTCGTTGACGGCGCCGAAGCGGTTCTTGTGCCCGCGGAGCGTGCGGTAGCGGGTACCCGTTGGACTGTCGAGCATCACGAAGCAGTCGATCATGTGCTCCAGCACCTTGGGTCCCGCCAGGTTTCCTTCCTTCGTCACGTGGCCGACCAGCACCATGACCGTCTGCGTCTGCTTGGCGAGCCGGGTGAGGAGGGCCGCCGCTTCGCGCACCTGGGTGACGCTGCCCGGCACCCCGCTCGCCGCCTCCACGTGCATGACCTGGATTGAATCGATAACGACCACGCGCGGGGCGAGCCGTGCCACGATGTCCGCGACCGCTTCGGCCCGGGTCTCCGCCGCCACCGTCAGGCCGCCCCTCGGGAGACCCAGGCGCCGCGCGCGGTCCGCGATCTGCTGCAGGGACTCCTCCCCGCTCACGTAGAGCACTGGCATCCGCTCCGCCAACCCAGCCGTGACCTGCAGCAGCAGCGTGCTCTTCCCGGCCCCGGGATCGCCTCCCATCAGGACCACCGATCCGGGCACGAGGCCGCCGCCGAGCACCCGGTCGAACTCGCCCATCCCCGTGGGGAACCGCTCGAGCGGGGCGGTCTCGACCTCGGCGAGCCGGGTCACGTCCGGGGTCGCGCCGCCGTAGCCCGTCGAACGCCCGGCACCGGCGACCTTCGGGACCGACAGTTCGCGCAGCGTGTTCCACGCCCCGCAGGCCGAGCATTGTCCCTGCCACTTCGCGTGCTCCACGCCGCAGTCGTCGCAGACGAAGGCGACCTTCGGCCTACTGGACATTGTGTTCGTAGGTGTCTTCGTACGGGCCGTCGTCCACGTAGGTCTCGAACTTGGTGAGGTTGCCCGTGAACGTCAGCTCGACGGTGCCGATGGGGCCGTTGCGCTGCTTGCCGATGATCAGTTCGGCGAGTCCTTTCTTCTCGGTGTCCTTCTTGTAGACCTCCTCGCGATAGATGAAGAGGATCACGTCCGCATCCTGCTCGATCGCCCCGGACTCGCGCAGGTCCGACATGCGGGGCCGCTTGTCCTCGCGGCTCTCGAGACTCCGGTTGAGCTGCGACAGCGCGACCACCGGACAGCGCATCTCCTTCGCGAGCGCCTTCAGGTTGCGCGAGATCTCCGAGATCTCGAGCGTCCGGTTCTCCGCCTTTTCCGCGGTGCGCATGAGCTGCATGTAGTCGACGACGACGAGCTTGACGCCGCCGGCTTCCCGGGCGACGCGCCGGGTGCGGGTGCGGATGTCGTTCGGCGTGAGCGCCGGCGTGTCGTCGATGTAGAGCGGCCGGCCCCGGAGCTGGCCGAGCGCCGACCCGAGCAGGTCCCACTCCTCGTCGCGCAGCTGTCCCCGGCGCAGGTGCTCCTGGTCGATGGGCCCGAGGGACGAGAGGATGCGGATCACGAGCTGCTCGGTGGGCTGTTCCATCGAGAAGACGACGACGGCCCGCCGGTCGCTGCCGTTGTGCATCACCGCGTACTCCGCGATGTTGACGGCGAGCGCCGTCTTGCCCATCGCCGGCCGCCCGGCGATGACGATCAGGTCCGACGGCTGGAACCCCGCCGTCTTCTCGTCGAGGTCCGCGAACCCCGTGGCGAGTCCCGTGATGCGGCTGCCGGACTTCGACAGTTGGTCGATCCGTTCCGACGCCTCGGTGAGGAGCGGGGTGATGGCCCTGGGACCGCCATCCTTCAGGCGCCCTTCCGAGATCCGGAACACCGCCTGCTCGGCCTCGTTGAGCAGCTCCGCGCTCGTGCGACCTTCCGGCGCGAACGCGGACTCCGCGATCTCGTTCGCCGCGCCGAGGAGCTGGCGCAGGGTGGAGCGCTCGCGGACGATGTCGGCATACGCGCGCACGTTGCTCGCCGCCGGCGTGCTCTCCGCGAGTTCAGCGAGGTAAGCGACGCCCCCGCTCTTCTCGACCAGGCCGCGTGAGCGCAGGGCTTCGGACAGCGTCACCACGTCGAGTGGCTGCAGGTCGTCGGCAAGCTCGCGCATCGCGCCGAAGATCACGCGGTGGTTCGGCCGGTAGAAGTCGCCCGGTTCGAGCTTGTCGGCGACCCGCTCCCAGGCGGCGTTGTCGAGCATGATGCCGCCGAGGACGGACTGCTCGGCTTCTATGGAGTGCGGAGGAACCTTGAGGCGGGAGGTTCGAGGGGCGTCGGGTGCGGGTTCAGCCATAACCGCCAGTTCGCCAGGAGGTTGAGGCTTCTAGCGTCAACCGGTCAGCCTCGCCGGTCAACAGAACGAGGCTTGCCGCCTGTAGGGAAGACGCACATTCACACCGTAGGCGATCGCCCACCGGTGAGAAGCTGGGGATTACCCCTTGGCGACCGGTGGGTGAACGGTTTCGGTGGCAGAGGCCTACTCGGCCACGACGTTGACGACGACGGAACGCACGATATCCGCGTGCAATTGCACCTCGACCTCGTACTCGCCGACCGACCGGATCACCCCGTCCGGCATGCGGACTTCGGATTTCGCCACCTCGACGCCGCGCTCGGTCAGCGCGCGGGCGATCTCGACGGTCCCGACGGAGCCGTAGAGCTTGCCCTCCTCGCTGGCGCGCACCATCACGGTAAGGAAGACATCGTCCAGCCCGGCGCCCCGCGCTTCCGCGGCGGACAGCTTCTCGCCCGCCACGGCCTCGAGTTCCGCGCGCCGCTGTTCGAACGCCTGGCGGCTCTCTTCGGTGGCCCGCACCGCCTTGCCGGTCGGAATCAGGTAGTTCCGCGCGTAGCCGTTCCTGACGGCCACCTCGTCGCCCAGGTTGCCGAGGTTGCCGATCCGCTCGAGCAATATGATCTGCATCGGCGCCGCCTACTTGTGCTGGTCCGTGTACGGCAGCAGCGCGAGGTAGCGCGCACGCTTGACGGCCGTCGCGAGCTGGCGCTGGTACCGGGCGCTCGTGCCGGTGATGCGGCTCGGCACGATCTTGCCCGTCTCGGTGATGTAGGGCCGCAGGAGGTCGAGGTCCTTGTAATCGATCTCCTTGATGCCTTCCGCCGTGAAGCGGCAGTACCGCTTGCGTCTGAAACCGCGTGCCATGGTCCGCCTCCCTCAGTCCCTTGCCTCAGTCCCTCGCCTCAGTCCCTCGCCACGGCGGCCGTCGCCGGCCGTGCCGTGGCGGCTTCGCCCTCGCGCTCGGCCCGGCGCGCCGCGCGGGCGACGGCTTCTTCTTCCCGACGCCGCTCGCGCTCGCGTTCCTTCTCCTGCTCCTTGAGCTCTTCCTCGTAGATCTTGGAGACCTCGGTGACCGCCTCCTTGCGCTTGACGATGAGATTCCGCAGCACCGCGTCGTTGAAGCGAAAGGCGCTCGTCAGTTCCTCGTGCGTCGCCGCGTCGATCTCGACGTTCATCAGCACGTAGTGGGCCTTGTGGATCTTCGAGATCGGGTAGGCGAGCTGGCGCCGCCCCCAGTCCTCCATGCGATGCACGACGCCTTCGTTGCGTTCGATCAGCGCACGGTACCGTTCCATCATGCCGGGGACCTGTTCGGACTGGTCCGGATGCACGAGGAACACGACTTCGTAATGTCGCATCCGTATCTCCTCTCGGGTTCGCCGCCACGCTTGTCGCGGTGTGCGGCGAGGAGTTCACGTTCGCCCGAACTGCCCCGGCGGACAGGGCGGTCGGGCCGAGCGGCGCATTCTAAGGTCGCGACCGCGCGACTTCAAACAGCATGAGGGCCGCAGCAACCGAGACGTTGAGGCTCGAGACGCGACCGGCCATCGGGATGCGCACCAGGGTGTCGCACCGCTCGCGGGTCAGCCGGCGGAGCCCCGTGCCCTCTCCGCCGAGCACGACCGCCACGGACGCGGGCACGTCGAACCCGAACAGCTCCGTCTCCGCTGCCGCGTCGCCGCCCACCAGCCACACGCCCTGGTCCGCCAGCCAGCCGAGCCGCCGCGCGAGATTTGTTACCGCGACGATGACAAGCCGGTCGAGGGCGCCGCTCGCCGCCTTGGCCACCGTCGCCGTGAGCGGCGCGCTACGCCGCTTCGGCAGCAGTACGGCATCGACGCCGGCGGCTTCCGCCGTACGCAGGCAGGCGCCGAGGTTGCGCGGGTCCTGCACCCCCTCGAGCACCAGCAGGAAAGGGTTGTCGAACTCGGGCCAGCGCCGCTCGAGCTCCGCCTCGGTGGCGGGCGCGATCACGTCGCACTGCGCCGCCACGCCCTGATGCACCCCGGGCGCGACCCGGTCGAGGGCGCGCCGGTCCACCGTCTCGACGCGCACGTTGGCGGCGCGGGCTTCCGCGAGCAACTCCCCCGTCGCGCCGCCGCGGCGGCGTCCTTCGACGATCCAGACCCGGCGTACGCGGCCGGGCGAGGCCTCGAGCGCATTGCGGACGGCGTGAATGCCGTACAGCCAGGTCGGGTCGCTGCTATCTGCCATGGGGTCTGCCCGTCCGGCTCCCTCGCCGTGTCTCGCGCCCCACGGGAATCAGGTCCACGCGGCGCGTCTCCACGGAGACTTCGGCCAGTTCCACCAGTAGCTCGTCGCCGAGGGTGTAGCGTTCACCGGAGCGCTCGGCCACCAGGCTCATGGTCTCGGGGACGAAGCGGTACCAGTCGCGCCCGAGCCTGGAGATGTGCACCAGGCCCTGCAGGAACAGACCTTCGAGTTCCACGAAGAGCCCGAACTCGGTCACTCCGGTGACGGTCCCGCCGAACCGCTCGCCGACGCGGTCAGCGATGAAAGCGCACTTCAACCATTCCTCCACGGCCCGGCTGACCTCGTCCGCGCGGCGCTCGGAGACGGAGATGCCGGTGGCCGTCTCGCCGAGCCAGTCCGCCTCCGGCCGTGCGGCGAACTTGATCATCCGATGGGTCACGAGGTCCGCATACCGGCGGATGGGGGACGTGAAGTGGAGGTATTTCGGCAGCGCGAGGCCGAAGTGCCCGGCGTTGACCACGTCGTAACGCGCCTGCGAGAGTGACCGGAGGACAAGCGTCTCCACGATCCACGCCGGCACGCCTGCATTGCGCCGCGCCGCGTCCATCGCCGCCTGCAACCCGCCCGGCGTCATCCTGTCCGCGGCCAGACGGACGCCGCCGAGCGCCAAGGCCTCGGCGAGCTGCGCGCGCTTCTCGCTCCGGGGCGGTTCATGCACCCGGTAGATCGGCCCGAGCCGTTCGAGGTGGCGCGCGGCACAGACGTTGGCGGCGATCATGGCCTCCTCGATCAGCCGGTGCGCGTCGTTGCGTTCTTCCGGGACCACCTGCCGCACGGCGCCGTTCGCGAGCACCAGCCGCGACTCGCGGGCGTCGAAGTCGAGCGCACCGCGCTCCTCACGGCGCCCCCGCAGAGCCCGATAGACCTCGAACAGTGCGGACCATGCCGTCGGCGTACCGGCCACTTCCCGGTAAGTCAGGCGCGCATGCGACTCGATCACCGCCTCGTCGAACCGGTAGCGCGACACCCGCCCCGCGGCCGAGACCCGCATGTCGCACACAAGGGCCAAACGCCGCTCCCCGGGGACGAGCGAGCAGATGCCGTTCGACAGCGCCTCCGGCAGCATGGGCACGACCCGGTCGGGCAGGTACACGGAGTTGCCACGGCGTCGCGCCTCGCGGTCGAGCGCCGTACCAGGCCGGACGTAGTGCGCCACGTCGGCGATCGCGACCACCAGCCGCCAGCCGCCCCGCGGCCGCCGCTCGGCGTACACCGCGTCGTCGAAGTCGCGGGCGTCCGGGCCGTCGATGGTGACGAGCGGCAGCCCCGTCAGGTCCACGCGGCCGACGCAGTCCGCCGCGGTGACGGCTTCGGGACCACCGAGGTCGAGGCCATCCGGCCACTCGGTCGGCACGCGTAAGCTTGCGAGCAGCGCGCGCGCCGCGCGGTCCGCCTCGTCCCTGGACTCGATCACGGAGACGATCCGCCCCACGAGCCGGCCTTGTCCCGCCCCCCGCCCCCGTGGGGGCCGGCGCCGCCGTTCCTCCCACAGCGGCAAGATCGCGACGATGTCGCCGTCCGAGGCCGCATAGTCGTCGCCCTCGATGTCGATGCGTCCCCGGATACGCGGGTCGACGGACTCGACGAAGCGCGCCCGGTAACCTTCGACAAGACAGCCGATCAGCGGCTCCGGCGACGGCTCGACGACCCGCAGGATCTCGACGCCGGCGAAACCGACCCGTACCTCCACCCGGTCCCCGGGGCGCACGCCGGCGTCCTGCGGAAGCGCTTCGCCGGAACCCTGCAACGCGAGGCCACCATCGACCTCGATCACCTGGTCGATGTCGTTCGTCGCGCCGGGATCGGACGCGTAGCCGCCGTCCGGCGTCCTGACCACCTCACCAAGATGCTCCAGCCCGCGTAGCAGCCGGCGCAGCCTGTGACTGTCGCGCTTGTCGCGGAGCCCGAAGTGCGCACACAGCCCCCGCCAGTCGAGGGCATTCCCATCTGACAGGGCCGCGCGGACTTCCCGCGCCGTCAGGGGAACCTGCGGCGTCCGCCCCCCCGCACGCTTCCTACGGGCCAAATTGACAACTCCGGTGGCGTGAAAGAACATGGCGCGCCCGGCTCGGGGGGCGCGTCCGCCCGGGCCCGGCGACAAGCTGCAGCCGCTTCATGCCGAGGTGGTGAAATTGGTAGACACGCTAGCTTCAGGTGCTAGTGGGGGTAACCCCGTGGAGGTTCAAGTCCTCTCCTCGGCACCACACACGTCACATAAGCACTTGATTTGAAAAGTTTTTTCAGATTCTTCGGAGTTGCGTAGCACTTGTCAGTCTAGCTGCCCACCGGGGCTATTGTAACCCCGTGAAATCCATGTATATGGAAGTGCCAGTTCCCGCTAGCTGAAGGGATTCTGGCATGACCACGAACCACACCTCCCTCTCTCCGTCCCGCCGCGGCGTCGAGCCCCGCGTCCTCCGGATCGCGGATCTCGAAGAGATGCTGCGGGTCTCCAAGCGCACGATCTACTACTGGATCGCCAACGGGAGATTCCCCCGCTCCGACGTGGAGCTGGGGTCGCAGTTGCGCGCGTGGCGCACGGAGACCGTGGCGGCCTGGCTCGAGTCCAGAACCGTCGATCCGGCCTAGGAGCTTGCGCCGTAGAAAATTCTGGCATCTTGAAAACCCACCTAGACGAGATTTCGTCCCTGAAAACGGCATCGAATACCCACATTGCGGCGCAAAATCGCCTCCGCTCTGCCTGTCGCTCCCACCAGGTCGGACGAAAAGCGTGCTACGGCGCAAGCTCCTAGGACGCTGCTCGCCCACGCGATGCCGCCCACGTCGACCCCGGCGGCAAGGGCCCGCGCGGAGCGCCTCGCTGGCGCTGTCGCCCCGCCAGATGGCTAGGGCGTAGGCCACGGTGGCGTAGATTCCGAGGGCGATGCCGCCCACTCTGATACCGTTCGCGGCATCGTAGGTGAGCGACTCGATTGTGCCGAACTTGGCGACGTTGACGGCCTGCCGGTAGGTGATGGTCCCTCGCCTGACGAGTCGCGGGGCTTCGGCGGGGTCCTCGATGCCCGGGAGGTGCCCTGCGAGGATCCGCTGTTCCATGGCTTTCACGGCGGCATCGTGCTGGTCGCGCGGGAACTCGATGGGCATCGGGGTGCCGTCGGGGTTCAGGTACCGGTAACGTCCTTGCAGGAAGCAGTTTGCGACGCCGCGAGCGGCGCTCTGGTGGTACTTGGTCTGGATGAACTCGCCGTTTACGACTCGGTCGGGCCCGTTCTTGGCGTTGTCGGTGCCGACGAGTCTGGCGGTGTTGCCAGAAATCACGTCGGTGAGATGGTTGGCTCGCTCCACGGCGAACCCATGGCCCTGTCTCGCCCGGAACATGGCGGCATCCAGGCATACCGTGTCGTTGCCCACAGGGGTCCAGAGGATTGGGCTGCGTCGGTTGTTCGTAATCGCTCCAAGGGTAGCTTGCATCGGGGGAGAACGGGACGGCGAGACCCTTCTTCTGAGGTCAACGGGGTCACTGAAGCCGGATAGGCGCGATAGCCATGTCCGATGAGTTCAGCGCAATGACGTGTTCAAATATACAGCAGTGTCCGGGAGCGGAGACCCTGGCGGAGGGTGGTTGTGACCACCTACCCGTCTGTCGCGGGGTAGGTTTGTGAAGCGTTGTTTTCGGAACGGGTTGCGGTACGTAGAATCGTGGCGCAGCGTGGCTTGTCGGCCGCGTACCGCAAACCCAGCGTTTGAGGAACACCCTGCTGGTCGGCTAAGCCCGTGTCTCCAAGGTGCAGGGTTTGGAGCCTCGCGACCTACAGCGCGTTGCCTTGACGGCTGCGGGCGTCGATGCCGACCAGAGTTACGAGGACGAGCGACCGCGCGGAGGAAAACCAGGGCGCTTTCATGTTCCGGCCGAGGTGACCCGGCAAGCATTCCCTTCATTGGCTACCTTTAGGGCTGGCTTCATGGTGTTGCCATCGGAGGAGAAGTCGTAGAGCAGAAGCTCAGGGTGATAGCTGTCAAAGGCTTGGCCGAAGAACACGCTTGCTGCGTTCGACACGCATGGCAGCACGTGAACTCGACGGACGCCGTGGGCGGCACGGAGTTGGTGTAGTAGTTCTTGGATACGCTGCCTGAACGACGCACCATCTCCGGGGTGGGCAAGCGCGCCATTACCCATGCGAGCTTCTGTGGCAATGATGGACACCGTGTTGAGACCGAGCGTCTCCGCTGTCTTCATCATCGCGGGTGGCATCGCCGTGAGCCCCAGAACGAGACACACATCATCTGCGTTACGCGGCAGTTCTTCCAAGCCTTCCAGCGAATAGAACTCCCCGGTGGGTTCGTTCGATGGCCAGTACCAAAGGCCACTCTCTCGGTAGCGAAGCATGGGTGTGATGTCGCATTTGTTCCCCAGCTTCGCGCCGAGCGCGATCAACGCGGGCATCAACCCGATCGCGAAGAGAGCCGCACGGTAGTGCTCGGTGGCTGCCTGTTGAAGGATGGACTCCGAGCCGCTCTCGACGGCTTGGGCCATCGCTTCCCACTTCAAGTCCTCTGGAAGCGATCCCAAGATCGCCTCGTTGTCGCTCAATCTGCGAAGCTGGCCATCGAGCCGGGCATGTATAGGCTTCAGTGCTCTTTGGACCTCGCCGGATGTGGGCAGCGCGATGCGCTGCCGGTGGATGGGCCACGCCACGCCGAAGGCTGGTATAGGCTTGAGGGCCAAGGTGTCCAAGGCTGCGGTCGCGTCTTCTGTGAACCGGCGACGCATCGCCGATAACGTCGCAGCTGGGAAGTCGGCGGCTGCGACGGTGTCCACAAGCCGGTGGTGCATCTCGCAAAGCAGCAGGATGTTCGTCGGGTCGTCGGACGCAGCGTGCGAAAGGTACAGGACGCCCCTTGCGCCGCCTTCCGAGGACGCGACGTTGTGGGCTAACGTACCGAAGTTGCCGCTTGCTCCTGTAATCGGGTCGATCGTTAGGTCGGCGGCACAGCCTGCGAACATGCATCGCCCATGTGAGTCGAGTAGCACTTGATTGCGGGTTTTGGCACTGATGTCCTTGCCGCGGCCTTTGCGCTTCGTCTCACGTTCAAGGTGGGTGTAGACGGTCTGCCAAGCCTCGCTGTCCATTTCCTTGCGCTGGCCTGCCGACTCTTGCCACACGGTTGTCAAACGTTGGAGATCGGACGTATCCGCGCGCGTGAGGGTGTGTCCTTGCCACGAGCGTAGTTCGGTTGGAAATGGATCGTTGGGATCGGCATGCGAAGTGGCATAGGCCCGCAGTGCGCCGACGCTCTCGGCGGCGTTGAGACAGAAACGTGCCGTCGCGACGACGTCGGCGTCGGCAAGAAGGACTACTATCGTTGCGTGCGGTCCTTCGTCCATCAACACGCCAACGCGATCCCAGGACACTACGCGCGCCACAGCATTCGCATGGTCCCTTACCGCCGCGAGTTCCGTCAGCGGCGGCTCACGAGTCTGCCGTACGGTTGTGTAAGCCGGGTCAGTTGGGTCCACCGGTCTTCTCCCATCGTAGTCGCGTGAAACGCCTTTTAGGTCGAACCCACATTCGGGTCTCCTGAGTGCCTACCACGACAAACGAGAGCGGTCGACCCGGATTCGCGCTGAGGCACGCCGCCCAATCCTTTCGGTCGATCATTGACGGCGAGGGCACTGGCTCTGGGTGCGTGTGCCAAGTTCCAAGATAGATCGCTGTGCCGCCTGAACACGCGTACCTAGCACACACGGCACGCTGGTGCCCGGGGTCGAGAAGCTTGAATGCGAAGCGTGAGCGTACGTCGCGCTCCAAGGGTGTCGTGACCGTCTCGATCCAGACCCTTCGCTTATCGGGCGAGGTCGTACCAATGAGCACGCCGAAGGACTCGGCTGCGTCGGAAGCGGTCTGCCGATGTGCATCCCAGACGGCTGCGACTCGCCCTGCCACGTAGACGCGCCGATCGAGGCCCCCGAAATGGCCGACGGGACTATCCACCGCAGACATCGCAATCGGGGTTGTGCAGATCCAACACCTGCAAAGACGCGTTGAAGTGGCGATACCGCCAGGTCAACGCCAAGCCCGCTTCCCTCGCGGCGGCATCGCAACCCTTCCAACTGACCTTGGACGACGCGGTCGCGTCGCCAGTAAGGCACCGCACAGCAAGGTCGGCTGCCATGGATGCGGTGATCCGAGCGGCGACTCCGCTGTATGGCAAGAACTGCGTGCCACAGCCACCTTGCTTGCGTAGCACGACTTGGCCAGGCTTGATGAAGTTCAGGTTCGACACAAGGCCTCTTGTCAGGGTCTCTGGATCAACGTAGGCGCAGTACCAGCAGCCCACGGACGTAGGAAGTGCCAACGTTGCATGCCCCCCAATGCCGTGGCCTTCGAGCCAGCAGTTCAACACCGGCGGCACCCGCAGGTCGCGTACCTGGCAATACTCGGCGAATGCACGTTCGACGTTCGGTGATCCGATAGCGATCACAATCAGGTCGAAGGACTGCAAGACCGGTTCGTCCCTTAGTTTCTCAAGCGGCTTGGCCCACGGTGTAACGTTTGCCCAGGGGTGCTTACGGACGATCTCGGATGCCAACGCTGTGGACTTTAGCTTCCCGATGTCGCCGACAGACAGAACGTGGCGGTAGAGATTCTTCTCCGAGAAGAGGTCTGGGTCTGAGAGGGTCAATCGTCCGACGCCGGCCGAGGCTAGACTGACCGCGAGCTCACTCCCAACGGAGCCGCAGCCAACGAGGAGCACGGACTTCCCGCGCAAGTCCAGCGAACCGCCTCCTCTTGGAACGAGCGTAGCTTGCGAGATGGGCCTAACGCTGTATGGCGTCAGGGTCCAAAGTTGTTCCTTGGCCGCCTCGGGCGACCGTGGCAAGACCGCGGCCACTCGAGACCGAAGGTGGACCGCGAACATAGCGTCCCCGCCAGATGTGGGCCCGGAGAAAACGAGCCAGAAATCGCGACTAGTGCGCTTGCGTAGCCGTTTGAGTATCTGGCGACCGTCCTCCGTAACCCGCGTCAAGGCTGAGATGATCCAGCAGAGCAGGTCGTCACCAGGAGCGGGCGCAGGTTCGAGCTCCTCCAGACGGAGCGCGACCGCTTTTCCGACCACCGGCCGTCGAGTCCACTGCGCTGCTTTACGCACGGTGTCGAGGGCACCGGCATCCGCTGCAGACGAAGCGATCGCGACCGGCGCGGTTACCAAGGAGCTATCGGGGCTCCCGCTAGATGGTCGGCGCAGTTGCAAGGTTTCTGATCGTTCCGCCTCCCAAGCGACGAATATCTCGTTCGGCCCAGACGGTCCGCGGCAAAGCAAGCGCCAGTGCGCATGGAACTCCCGTAGCAACTCCTGCCGGTTGTGGGGCGGGTCCTCGATCATCCGTTTAAGCATGCCCACGGCTTCGCGGACCGTCTCGGCGTAGACGCGATCACGCCGGTCGATGTTGACCGCCGTTGAGTAAGGATCGCCGACACACACCTCGCGCGGCGACCCGTCAGAACCGATGCCGACGTGTCCCAGTTTGGGCACGGGCGACTCGGCGAGGAAGAACTTCGGCGGGCGAAGCAGCTCGGTGGGGAACTGGTGGTCGAGGACCACTCGGCCCAACGTCGTTCCGAACTCAACGGCGAGCCCTTTGCCGTCGTCTGTGAGGGTTACGTCGTAACCTGCCTCAGACAAAGACCGAGCGATGGCAATCCCGTTCATGCACCCTGCGAGTGGGGGACGACACCAGCGGATGCGTACTTGGCCTTGCTCGCCTTCTGGCCCTTCGGCGGGTCCGGTACTACGAAGTCATCGCCGAACAGCTCATTGAGGATCTTGCACTGTTCGCGCTCATCGCTCAGGTCTGCCACATCCTTCAGTCGGTCCTTCAGCCGGGTCAGCTTGTTGAAGAGTTGCGTCCCGGTGTCGAGACTCGATCCGTGGAAGATGTCGCGCCACGGCTGCACGGGGAGGTCTACCCGTACGCGGTAGTTGTCGCCCTCGACGCTGAAGTACCCTCCCCCCAGAATCGCCTCGACGGTCGACCGGAGGGCCGTGAGATCCTGGCTCGCACGCTCCGCGCTGAAGGAGTATCGGAACTGGCTCTTGACCATCACAGTAAGACCGATCGAGAACACTTTGCGAGCGACGTCCGCACTGAACTGGACGTCACGCCAGCGCTTCAGGTAACGCACCAAGCGGCGAAACTGCGCAATGCAGGCGCTGGCGTCATCTGAGACGAACATGTCGGAGTTGTTGACCCAATTGATCAGGCCGTCGGGGTCGCTAGCAGACCACTCGCGGTGGTCTTCGTCCGAGTGCTCCTTGCCAACGGCGAGCTCGTGTTGGTCGCCGGATAGCCTGTAGACCACGAAGTCGATGTGGACATCGTCGCTCGCGTAGTCCGCGGTGACGCACGGCTTCTTGATCTTCGCGTTCTTGAAATGCCGGGCTTCGAGGACACCGAGCACGTCCTTCTTCGGCGTCACCGGGTTCTCTGGGGCTTGGTCCGCGTCGATCACTAAGGCGCGGTCGATGTCGAAGTCTCCACCGACAGGGATGACGCCGGTGAACGTGCTCAGAGAGCCTTGGATGAAATCGCGGATGACTGGATAGCCGGCGTCGCTGAAGGAGTCCTTCACGTCCGATTTGATGCTGTCGTCACGTGCACGCGCCTTCTTGTACGCGTCGTCGTTGCGGTCGAGCTTGATCTTCTGGTGGAAAGCGTTGAAGTGGGTCTGTAGCCCCATTAACCTTCTCCTTGTTGTTGAATGAAGCCTGTGCCATGCAGGCAGCACCGCCGCGCCTGGCCGCATTTCCAGGTAACTCCGGGCCGAGTCGATATGGCACTGCTGAGCGCAGGCGACACGACAACGCCACGACGGCTAGCGTGTCACGGTCGACGTTCCGGCCGAGTTCCTGAATGCAGCTATATTGGGGCGGTCTCGGTAATCGTCAACCCGTTGCAGGAGGAATCGACCGGCGATGAGCCACGGTGCGGTGGCGGTACTGCGCTTTGTCGCCGGCTTTGGGTCAGGCGTCGATGGCTATCGCGACCTCGCTGGCTACCTCGGCATACAGGTCTACGTCGGTATCGGGAGCTCGGATGCTCACAGTTAGGGCGTAGCGGGCGTTACGGTTGGCGCAACCGAGACGGTCTCGCGTGCGCCACCAGCCGATTGTCGGAAAGACGGCGACCTGTGCTCGGCTTGCGAGATCGGCGGCGGTTCCGCGCCAGATGTCGGAGTGCAACGAACCTCTGTGTCGGTTGGCGGCGCCGAGAAGCCAGTGGGGATCGGAAGTCGCGGGGTCCGGCCCTTGCCGCTCGACGGCAGCGTTTACACGGGCGCGAAAGGCATTGACGGCTTCCGTTGGCCGCTTGACGTCGAACCGGAGCCCGTGGGACTGGTATCGGTAGCGCGAGTTGCCGCGCTGGGACGGATTGGGCTCTACGAAGTACGAGAGGGTGATGCGCATCTCGACCTCGACGTCGCCGAGCGACTCCAAGGCGTCGCGCGGCCACGGCAGGCGATGGAGGTGCATGTCCTGCGTGGTGGGAGGTTTGCCGCGTTGCTTTTGGAAAGGTTGCAGCGTGCTCTGGACGACTAGGGTCAGGGAGTTGGCGACCGTCCAGAGAGCGCGGTCGAGGTCGGGGACGCCGAAGCCGCAGCGCTGGACGAGCTGGCGATAGTGGCGCTTGGCGTGGCTTGGGGGCAGGTGCGCCTGGCGCATGGCCGGGGTCCATTCCGCGGAGTGGACGATCAATGCGCGGACGGTCTCGGGCCACAGTTCGGGATAGACGGCCATGACCTGGGCGGCCATGCGCGCGCCTAGCGCGGTCGCGGCGCTGGTCGCGTTCGTGGTCGTGAAGAGTCGGTTGGTCGGTTCGTGATGGGTGGTAAGGAGGCTGAGGCTGGGCATGGTTACCGCGCCCCACGAGTCAGCGGCGGCGTTGCCGCCTTCGAGGACGATGTCTGGCTTCAGGGGCCACTGGCGCTGCCAACCGAGGGCGGTGGTGCTGAACGGACTGAGGGCACCGCCGGGTGCAATGGGTTCGTAGTCTTCGGTGTCGGGTTCGGTGATGCGGGTTAAGTTGGTGTAGGCGCCGACAGTGAGAGCGTTCCAGGCCTGCGCCGGGTCGTGGATGCCGTCCGAATCGTTGCTGTCGGGATACCGCTCCCAGTCGGCGTTGTCTTTGACATTGCCCGCGGAGACGACAAGAAGCCGCGGGGTGTCGCCTTGGTTGTCGCTGTCGGCGGCCAGCGCGTCGAGGGTCGCGGACCATCCCGTCGGCCGGCCACGGTCGCGGTTGTCCCTGGCGGTAACCGCCATGCCGAACACGCGGCGACGGCGGGGATGGTCGATCTCAGGGCGCGAAACGGCTTCGGCGGTGAGGTAGCCATGGTGGCGGGAATCGGTGCCGTTGGCGCCGTCGTCCCGCAAGAGCTTGACCGACTCCAAGCGGTGATCGACCTCAATGTCGGCGTTGTCGTCGAGGATGTCGGTAAGGTCGCCGGCTATGGCGAGGCCCGCCAGTTCGGTGCCGTGGCCCGCGTCGTCGTTGGTACCCCAGGCAGGCTCGACGCTGTGGAGGTCGTCCGCGTTGAGCACGGGGCTTATGAGCGGATGTCCGCGGTTGATGCCGGTGTCGAGGAGGCACACGTGGGGAGCTTCCGCACCGCCGTTGAACGTGGTGCGTTCGAGGAGGTGACCGAGCCACTCCGACTGCTCCTCGAACGAGAGGGCGTCGAAGAAGTCCGCAGTTTCCTTGGCGCGGCGGAGTTCGGCGATGCTATTGAGGGTCGCGATGGACTGCTGGATGGCGGCAAGGGACGTGCGGGCGACGAGCACCGTACGTTCCGGGAAGACGAGTTCGCCCGTTGACACCTGCATGCCAAGCGACGCGGCACGTTCCCGGAAGGCTCCAACGGCGGCTTTGCGGTCGCGTCCGACAGGCAGCCAGATTTCGCAGGCGAATGGTTCGGTGTCGTCTTCGGGAAACGCCTCGTCGTCGTCCGTCCAGAGAGCGCGGACGCTTGCGGCGCGGATGGCCTGTATGGCGTCGAGGAGTCGGCGATTGTCGCGGGGACGGCCGATGCGGTCCTCGCGACGGTCGAGATAATCCCTGATGAGCCTCTCGAAGTGTTCGAGCTTTCCGGTCGGGACGAAAACGGTGGCGTAGGTGACGTCGTCGCGATGCCGAACGTTGCGCAGCTCGATGCCTTGGTTTTCGCGAGAAAGGCTCTCGAAGGCGAGGTCGATGTCCGGGAAACTCTGAAACTCCACCTGGATGCCGAGACCGTCGTCCGGATCCTCGGCGCTCGAAGCCGCATCCTCGGCGGCGGTACGAACGTCGCGGAGTTGGGCGCTTAAGGCGGCGGCATGCTCTTGGCGGTCGCGGGGCGGGACGTTTTGCCCGCCCCCGCCTCTGGCGCGGGCGCGGTACGTCTCCGTGTCTGTGAAGCCCTCAAGGATGAAATGTCGATGGGTCTCCGAATCCCCGTTCGCCATCTATTGAGGCCCGTCGCGCAGGCGGGCTGCGATCGCCTTGCGTTCCTGGAGCATGGTGCGGATGGCGCGCTCGCGGCATTTGCTGTGGCCGTCGATGAGGGCGTCCTTGAGGACATCGTTGGCGGCCCGTGTGATCTCGGCGTAGCTGAGGCCGTGGGCCTCCTCGCCGAGCGTCTTCCAGCGCACGCGAGCAGAGTTGGAATGAAGTCGGGTGCGGAGGAGCTTGGTCGCTTGCTTCGCATCCGGCAGGTCGTAGTGGAGGATGTCGTCGAAACGCCGGAAGAGCGCCCGATCGAGAATGTCGGGGTGGTTCGTGGCTGCGAGCACCAGGCTGTGGGAGCGGTCTTGCTCGATCATCAACAGGAAGCTGTTGAGCACGCGCCGGATCTCGCCGACGTCGTTGGTGAGTTCCCTGCCGGAGCCGATGGCGTCGAACTCGTCGAAGAAGTAGATGCCGCGCGTTCGGTGCGTGGCGTCAAAGACCTGCCGCAGTTTGGCTGCGGTCTCGCCCATGAAGCGCGTGATGAGGCCGTCTAGGCGGACCTGTAGGAGGGCGAGGCCGAGTTCGCCGGCGAGCACCGATGCGGTCATGGTCTTGCCAGTGCCCGGGGGGCCAACGAGGAGGAGCTTTCGACGCGGGGAGAGGCCGTGGTCGAGGATCCGTCCGGCGACACGTTGTTCGCGGATGACGCGCTGCAACTGCTTCGCCAGGTCGGGCTCGATGATCATGTCCGAAAGGCGGTTCGAGGGGTTGGAGACTTCGAGGATGTTGGCGAGCTCGCCGCGGGGCTGACTGATGGAGACGAGGGAGGCTGCGCCGCGTTTTTGCTTGGCCTTGTCGATGGCCTCGCGAAGATCGGTCGCGAGCTTGCCGTGGCCTAGCCGCGCTTCGTGGGCGGCGACCTGCATGGCGACGGAGAGGAAGCGGTCGTCGTCGCCGTCGATGTAGGACTGTACGAGGGCCTTGAGCTGGCTGCCGCTGGCCATTCAGGTTCCCGGGGGGCGGAGTCGGATCCGTACGCGGCGCTGGTGGGGCGCTTGAGCGGCGGGCCCGGTCGTTGCTACACGAACCGTGCGCAGGTGGCGCTGGGGACGGGGGGGCATGAGGTACCGTTCATCGTGTACGTGTGAACAGTATCGCATTGGGGCCGGCTGGGGAAGTCTGAGGGGTCTTCAAGGATGGGTCGGCGGGGAGTCAGACTGGAGGATCGCTATCTAGTGCGTTGGGAGGGGGAGAGTGTGGCGAGGATTCTCGAGACGGCGTCGTCTAGGTCGGCGCGCGTAGCTGGCAAGGCATCAGGGTGCGGTGCGGTGGGTTGCGGGGCGTGGGCCGTGGCCCGAATCATGCGGCGGATCGCGGTGGGGCGAGAAGGCGTGAGGCCCGAATCTGGGTCGGGTTTGCGGCTGCCCAAGCGTCGATGATCTCGATGTCGGGCGGGTACAGGCGAACGGTGGTTTTGCTGACGACGGGCACGGTCAGTCGGCGGCGGATGGTCGTCGGGCGTCGGTGCAGGTATTGGTATTGCGGCCCGGCAACGCCCCCGGATCCAACAGATCGAATCGCTGGGGCGCATCGGTCGGACGCGGCAGGTCGAGCTTCCGCGACGCTTGGACCGCATAGAGGATCGACCGAATCGCGCCGAAATGGACGCGGTAGTACCGGAGATTGGGGTTCCAGGCGCGGACGTCCTTGGCGACCTCCGTGGCGGCGGCCACCTCGGCGAAGACGCTATCGAAGTGCGCGATCGCGGTGCCAAGCTTCATCAGCGCGGGAAACTGTGTCTCCAGGAAGAAGCGCGCCGTGGTCGCCGGATCGGAAAGGGGTTTCGCGCCGTCCGGAATGGCGCGTTGGACCCAACGGTCGTTCTTGCGGCGCCAGCCGTTGATGCCGCGGACCGTCGCGTCGGCGTGGCGGGCGAGGTTGTCGAGGCAGAGGTCCAGGGTGCCGGCGCGGCGCCGCAACAGGCCGGTCAGGATGAAGTGCGCGAACGGAATGCCGGGGATTCGGACTCCGTCGCCCGGGCGGGTCGGCGGCAGGCGGCCGAGCCAGAGCTGGCGGGCCTGCATCGTGCGGAGGATGAACACGCGAGCGTCTGGCGTCGGGGTGACGTTGCGGAAGTCGCGCTCGATCTCTTCGGAAGTGGGCGCCGGGACGTTCGCGAACTTGGCTTCGGGGGAGGCCAGGAAGCGCACTCCCCGGCTCGACTCGAAAATCTCGTTGCCGTCATGGTCGACGGGATCGGGCTGTAGGTCAAGGGGCGTGTCGGTGGTCACTTTGGCGGCCGTAGGGCCGGCTGCGCCGATCTACTGCCCAACGCCGGCGGCACCAAGTCTCGATCAGCGATGCCTGACGACCGTCAGCGACCGGGCTGAAGCGGTAGTGCTCACGCCCCCAGCGTCCCCACCGTCACTCCACGCGGATCGATCACCTCAAGAGCCATGCCCCCGAGTATGCCGGCATCCCGGACGCTAATGCCCCCGGCCAGGCCAAGCACAACGCCAGAAGCTCCTTCCCTGAGCGCCCAGTTGTAGAGAAGGTCCGCGTAGATTTCCCCTGGGACTTCGTCGGGCGAGCGCCGCATGAACGCCAGTCCCGCGCGGACAGCGAAGATCTCATTGATGTAGAGGAGTTCTCTGGTTGTCTCCGCATCGTCGCAGTCGAAATGTACGGGTCGCAACTTCGCGATCCACTTGATCGTGAAGCCGGCCTGCTTGATTTCGTCGACAAGCGGGCTCCCGTGGTAGCGCTTGTGGCGATCCACGTCATCGAAGTACGACTTCACCACGATGCAAAGAATGGCGCGGTTCATCCGAAGATGCCGAAAATCGTCGGACTCGTCCCGTAGTGCGTCGAAGGTCTGCTCCAGAAAGAGCAGCCTCTTGATCACGCGGTCTTCGTCTTCCATCGGCAAATCGATCCATGCGGCCCGCGCCGGACCGATGCCCATTGAGGCTAAGAAGCTCAGCTCAGGCCATGTTTCTCAAACACGTCATGCACGAAGCTGGCGTGCGAGCGCTCGGTTTCCCTGACGAAGCCCAAAAGGGCCTTCTCGTCCACCGGCATCGCTTGGTTCGGCGTGCGCGCCTCGCCGACCTTCCTGATCGCCGGGTTTCTGAGCAACTCACGATACCGGCGTTTCAGTTCGTCGTCAGTCATGGGCTTCACTCCCGGTTCCATCCAACTCGTCTCCGGCATCGGCGTAGCGCTCTACCTCCGTTGCCTCCAGCGAGCCTCCGTACTCCCTCTGCAAGGCCTCAAAGACGGCCATCACTTTCGGGGCGGTGTGCCAGTGCCCCTCTTCCAACGTACGTAACAAGTCGCGTCCTACGCCGGCGTTTGCCGCGAGCTTCGTCATGCTAAGCCCCTTGTTCTCCCGGAGCTCGCGACATCTCTCGAACCGACGCTTCGACACATAGGCCATGGCGTCGCGACTATACGAAGAAAATCGGCGGTAAACAACAAGAACCGGCGGCTTACGTCGGATTCCGGCAGAAACCCGCGCTTTCCGTCGATCACGCCACGCGGCCAGCGAGGCGCTCCGCACCCGTCACGGGATCGGGAGGTAACCCCGCTCGACGCCCTTGGTGAAGATCGACACCGCGTTGTGCCGGTGGAGGCTCTCGTGGTGCTCGACGCGCACCCAGAAATCGACCAGGCGCGGGTCGTCCCCGAGCGCCGTCTTCAGCCGCCGGCCCGCGTCCTCACAGAACATCAGGTTGGAAGCGTTGAGGCGGGCGAACTCCTGCTCGTCCTCCCGTTTCACCGCGGTCTGAACGGGCGTCTGGAGCGCCTCCTCGACGAGGTCCACCACGTCGGTGATGGGGAAGTCCGGCAGGGAGTCCTCGAGCTTCACCAGTACCTTGGCGATGCTGCGCTGACTGTGCGGCGTCGCGGCGATGCCTTCCTCCGTCCCCAGCCAGGACTCGACGTCCGCCACCGCAACTTCCCGCCGATGGCCGAAGTCCTGCTTGAAATTCTGCTGGATGAGCTGGCGGGCCAACGCGGCCGAGCACGGGCACGTGCTGGAGTAGAAGACGCCGACCGCGAGTTCGAGGTGCATCTCGCCGTCGATGAACGTTCCCTTGATGGACACGGGGTAGGCGTTCCAGCCCGAGTTCTCGCTGACGAGCGCCTTGCGGCGCAGGTAGTAGTCGAAGTCGAACTGGACGAATGCCCGCCCGGAGAGGCCGCGGTGCGACTGGAGCAGGGAGGCGAGGAGCAGCTTGAGACCGGCGACGCTCAGCGGGCGCGTGTCGGAGTGTTCGTCGAGAATGAGGTACAGGCGGGACATGTGGATGCCCTTGGCCTGGGTGTCCGCCAGGTCGACGTAGATCTGTACTTGGGACTGCACTTCGCGCACGGTCCCGCCGTCGCGGATCGTGAGCGGCTGGTGAACGTCGCTCATGCCCACCCAGTCGAGCGTGCCTTCCGGATCGCGCAGCTCGCGGCTCGCGATGTCCGGCATATCGCTCACCAGCGCCAGGCCGGGTTTCGTCAACGCTGCTCTTTCCACCGTGCTCTTCGCTCCCGACTTCCGGTTCCCCACGTCAACGCGTGTCGCGGGCAACCGGGAGGATTCTATCGGAAATCCCGGGACGGCCACCAACGGCGCGGGGCCGTCACTTCAACGAGTCCCGCTCTTCCTTCGTCAGCGTCCGCGCCTCCTCCTCGAGCAGCACGGGAACCCCGTCCCGGACCGGGTAGGCCAAGCCGGCCTGCGCCGACCACAACTCCCGCGCCTCCCGCCGGTAGACGAGGGGCCCCCGGCTCGCCGGGCACACCAGTATCTCGAGCAGTCGGGAGTCGATCACGACGCACGGCTCTCGTCGAAGGGATGCCGGACGACGATCGTCTCCCTCCGGTCCGGCCCGGTCGAGATCAGGTCCACCGGGACGCCCACCGCTTCCGCGACGCACTGCACGTACGCCCGGGCGTTCGCGGGCAGGGCGTCCAGGTCCCGCGCTCCGGACGTCGACCCGCTCCACCCCGGCAGCGTCTCGTAGACCGGGACCACGTCCTTGTAGGACTCCCCGTCGAAACGGGGACCCGCGGCCGCGCCGTCCCGGGTGCGGTATTCGACGCAGACGCGGATCTCCCCAAGCCCGTCGAGCACGTCGAGCTTGGTCAGGCAGAGTCCCGACAGGCTGTTGATCTGCACCGCCTGGCGCGTGGCGACCGCGTCGAACCATCCACTCCGGCGCGCACGTCCTGTCGTCGCTCCGAACTCGGCGCCGCGAGTCGATAGCCGTTCGCCCGTCTCGTCGAAGAGTTCCGTCGGAAATGGCCCCGAGCCGACGCGCGTCGCATAGGCCTTCGTGCTGCCGAGCACGTAGTCCAGGTAGAGCGGGCCAAAGCCGCTCCCGATCGCCGCGCCCCCCGCGGTCGTGCTCGAAGAGGTCACGTAGGGATAGGTGCCGAGATCCACGTCGAGGAGCGCGCCTTGTGCGCCCTCGAAAATGATGCTCTCCCCCGCCTCGCGCAGTCCGTGCAGCAACGGTCCCGTGTCGTCCATCATCGCCAGCAAGGCCTCGGACAGGTCGGCGACGTCTCCCAGCGTGCGCGCCGGATCCAGCGCCGGCGCCTCGTAGTACCTCTCGAGCATGAAGTTGTAGTAGTCCATGACCTCGGAGAGCTTCGCCGCGAAGCCCTGCCAGTCCGACAGGTCGACGAGGCGCACGGCGCGACGCGCCACCTTGTCCTCGTAAGCCGGGCCGATGCCGCGGCCGGTCGTCCCGATCTTCCGGTTGTCGAGCGACCGTTCGCGAGCGTCGTCCATCGCGACGTGGTACGGCAGGATCAGCGGGCAGGCCGGCGAGATGCGGAGCCGTTCGCGCACCGCGATGCCGCTTCCCTCGAGCCGCGCGATCTCCTCCAGCAGGGCGTCCGGCGCGACGACCACGCCGTTGCCGATGAGGCATTTGACGTGCGGTCGCAGGACCCCGGACGGCACCAGGTGCAACACCGTCTTCTTGCCGTCGACGACGATCGTGTGTCCGGCGTTGTGGCCGCCCTGGTAGCGGGCTACCGCGGTCGCCCGGTCCGCCAGGAAGTCGACGACCTTGCCCTTGCCCTCGTCACCCCACTGCGTGCCGAGCACGACGACGTTGCGGCCCAATGTTCCGTCCCTGTCGGTGAGGCAGGCGCGAACCTGCCGGAAAGTACTGCTCCCGCGAAGCCCCTTGCGAAGCCGCTAACGTGCGCCTTCGCCGCTCTTCAGGTACTTGAAGAACTCGCTGTTCGGATCGAGGATCAGCATGTCGCCCTTCTCCCGAAACACGTTCGAGTAGGCGTTGATGCTGCGGTAGAACTCATAGAACTCGGGATCCGCCCCGTAGGCGCCGGCGTAGATGTTCGCCGCCCTGGCGTCGCCGTCGCCGCGCAACTGTTCGGCCTCCCGGTAGGCTTCCGCCTCGATGACGACCACCTGGCGTTCCGCGTCGGCGCGGATGCCGAGCTCGAGCTCACGACCCGTCGCCCGGTGCTGCTGGGCCTCGATCTCGCGCTCCGAGTTCATCCGGTCGTACACCGCGCTCGACACCTCCGGCGGCAGGTCGATCTTCTTCACGCGCACGTCGATGACCTCGACGCCCATCTCCTCAGTCATCTCCGTGTTCAGCTGTTGGGTGAGTTCCGCCATGAGCTCGTCCCGCTGCCCGGAGATGACCTCGTGCATGTCACGGCGGCTGATCTGGTTGCGCAGGCCCTCGTTCACGCGCTGCGACAGCAGGTTTCGGGCCCGGTTCTCGTCCCCGGAACTGGCCGTGTAGTACCGCTCGACATCCCCTACCCGGAACTTGACGAACGAGTCGACGATCAGCGGCTTCTTCTCCAGGGTGAAGTAGCGCTCCGGCCGCGAGTCCAGGGTCAGGATGCGGCCGTCGAACTTCTTGGCCTCTTCGGCGATCGGCAGCTTGAAGTGCAGGCCCGGGTCCAGATCGGCGCGGGTCACGGCCCCGAAACGCAGTACCAGGGCCCGCTCGCGCTGGTCGACGGTGAAAATGCCGTCCATCAACAGCAGGACCACCAGGACCACGACGATACCCATCAGGACGATCCGAAAGCTCATGTCGCGTACCTCGAGACGGTGGGGTGCCGGCGATCCCGCTAGCGGGAATCCCTCCGGCGTGTGGTGTTGAGCCGCTCGCTCAACGCGTCGTCCACCAACTGACGGATGTCATTGGCGCTGTCCGAGCCGCCAAGGCCCGACGATCGCGCGATTCGGTCCAGCGGCAGATAGAGCATGTTGTTCCCGCCCTCGACGTCCACCATGACCTTTGTGCTCTGGCTCAGGACGGACTCGATGGCGTCGATGTAGAGGCGGTCGCGGGTCACGTCCCTGGCCAGGGCGTATTCCTCGAGCAGCTTGCTGAACCGCTCGGCTTCCCCTTCGGCCCGCGCGACGACCCGGTCGCGGTAGGCGTTGGCCTCCTCGATCTGCCGCTGCGCCTCGCCGCGCGCCTTCGGCACGATCTCCTCGGCGTACGCGTTGGCCTCGTTGACATATCGCGCCTCGTCCTCCTTGGCCTTCTGCACGTCGTCGAAGGCTTCCTGGACCTGCTGGGGCGGGCCGCTCTCGTCGATGTTCACGGTCGACACCAGGATCCCCGTCTCGTAGACGTTCAGGTAGTTCTGCAGCCGCTCCTGCACCTCCGTGCCGAGGGCCGCCCGACCCTCGGTGATCACGAGGTCCATGGTCGAGCTGCCCACCACGTGCCGCAACGCGCTCTCGGTGGCGTGGTCGATGCTGACGAGGGGGTTCTTCACCTTGACGAGGTAGTCGACCGGATTGTCGATGACGTACTGGACGGTCATGCCGATGTCGACGATGTTCTCGTCCTCGGTCAGCATGAGGGCCTGGTGTTCGTGGTCGTTGACCCGCGTGACGTTGACCCGTTCCACGCGGTCGATGATCGGCGGGTTCCAGTGCAGCCCGGGGAGAACCACCTCGTCGCGGACCTCGCCGAAGCGGAACACCACGCCCCGCTCCTGCTGGTCGACCTGGTAGAGGCCCCAGAAACCGTACCCGAGCGCGAGCACGGCGATCGCGATCCCGAAGACGGACATGTTGATCCCGCCGCCGCGTTTGGCGCCTCCGCCCCCGCCACGGCCGAAGATCCCCGAGAGCTGCCCCTGCAGCTTCCGCAGCGCCTCGTCGAGGTCAGGCGGACCCTGATCGCCGCCGGTTCCCCACGGGTCCTTGTCTCTTCCTCTCCCGGAGTCGTCCCAGGCCATCTCGCGCCGATCCCCCATGTTCAGAACGGCCGACGGATTCTAACACCGGTACAGGAGTGCGGAGGCGGTAGCCGACGCAGTCCTGGACCGGTGTCAGGGCGGCTTGGGCTGGGGCCCGGGGCGGCGCCCGCTGGGCGACGGCTCGGGTGGCGCTAACACCCCGATGGGACCGCGGAGGCGTCAGATGCGACGGGGAAGGGTTCGAAACCGGTGTGAGCATCCCGAAGGGTTGTCCGGTCGCAGAGCGCGTCCGTCGCCTCAGTCGACGGGAGCCTGTTTTGCCAGCACCGCTGACGAGGGCCGCGGAACGGTGGGGGTCAGGATCAGGGCGGCGGCGCGACGAGGAAGAGTCGAGCGAAGAGCAGCGCGAGACCTATCGCCGTGACCATGCCACCGGCGACGCCAGCGAGGACCCACGCCTTCGTGGCGACGTGGTTCATCCTTTCTTCGAGAGTGGCGAGCCGCTCGCCGTGGTCCCTGCTACGGGCGGCTTCCTTGCCGGTATCGGTCATCCGGCATGCCGCAGTGCTTCGTCGCCCCTGTAGGGGGCCTCCATCAAGTCCCACATCTTCTTTTGGCCGTAGCCCCAGTAGCCTTCGGCGGGGACGACGAGGCCGGAAGCGTCTTCAATGCCGCTGGGGCCGGCGCCGAGCTTCAGGTTCTCCGCAACGTCGTAGGCGCCCGCTCCGGGCGGTGCGGAGATGACCCAGACATGGCCCGGCACGAGCGGATAATTGTCGGGGTAGACGGCGGCGACATCGAGTCTGAACGGAGCGTCGTTCTCGTCCATCTTGGCGATCACGACGAAGCAGTTTTTCATGGCGGCCTCCGCGACGGTCCAAGGTGCGTGCGTTGGGAAACGCCGGCCCCAATCAACGCTGCCCCAGCCATGCAGGGGTGTCAAGAGCCTGCCGATCACGCAACTCCACGCCCTCAGCCCGCAACCGTGCCGCCTCCTCCCGGTCCAGCCGCACGCACAAGGCCAGGCGGCCGTCTTCCGCGGCAGTCTCGGAAAGCACGGCGCCGCGTTCGTACAACCGTGCCCGGATGCGCCCGGCGGACGGCTCGAGCACCACCGTCAGCGGTCGCGCAGCGACGCCAGCGGCCTCGCCGATCATGTTCCGCAACTCGGTCAGGCCGTCTCCGCGGACGGCGCTGACCGTCACGCGCGGCACGTCCCCCGGTTCCACGGCCGGCGGGTCGCCCGCGTCGATCTTGTTGAGCACTTCGACGGTCGGCACGTCGCTGGCGCCGATCCGCGCAAGCACGTCCCGCACTTCCCGGCGCAGGTCGTCGACTTCCGGCGCCGTGGCATCCATCACGTGCAGCAGGAGGTCGGCCTGCCGGACCTGTTCGAGGGTCGCCCGAAACGCCTCCACGAGGCTGACCGGCAGGTCGCGGATGAATCCCACCGTGTCGGCGAGCACGACATGTCCGGCCCCTTCGATCTCGACACGGCGCATCAGTGGATCGAGCGTGGCGAAAAGCCGGTCCGCGACCAGGGCGCCCGAGCCGTCGCCGTCCGAGCGGGTGAGTGCGTTGAACAGCGTCGACTTGCCCGCGTTGGTGTAACCCACCAGGGCGACGGTCGCCACGCCGGTCCGTTGACGGCGGCGGCGGCTCCGCTCGCGCTGTCCGTGGACGGACTGCAGGCGTTCCCGCACGCCCCGGATGCGCAGACGCAACATCCGCGCGTCGAGCTCGATCTGCTTTTCGCCCGCGCCGCGCATCGCCAGACCGCCCCGCTGCCGGTCCAGGTGGGTCCACCCGCGCACCAGCCGGGTCCGTGCATGGGTGAGCTGGGCCAGCTCCACCTGCAACTGACCCTCCCGCGTCCGCGCGCGGTCCGCGAAGATGTGCAGGATCAGCTCCGTGCGCGTCATCACGCGGCAACGCAGCCGCTCCTCGAGGTTGCGCTGTTGACCCGCCGTCAGGTCGTGGTTGACGACCAGCAGGTCGGCGTTCTCCGCGGCCAGCGCCGATTCCAGCTCCTCCACCTTGCCGGCCCCGGCGAACCACCGGGGGTGCGGGCGCGACCGCACGCCCGCGACCAGCCGGGCCGGGCGGATCTCGGCGGATTGGACGAGGTGGCGGAACTCGTCGTCGACGGCGGCGCGGGAGCGCCGGACCTGCGACGTGTCGTCCGCGGCTACGCACGCGGCCGTTGGCGCGTTCCGACCGCGGCCGTCGCCGAGCCGCAGGCTCAGCAGTACGGCGCGGCGGCCGGGCTCCGGACGGTCAAAGAACATGCCGGGTCGCCTCCATCGGACTCGCCGTCACGTGGGCGCGCGGGTCGGCGGTGGCCCACCGGGAGGAGCGCTCAGCCGTTGTCTTCCCCAACTGGGACTCTCTTGCGAGGGGCGGGCCCCTGACGCGGGCCGCCCTCGCGCTCCCCGGCGGACGAATCCGCGGCCGGCAACCGCACATTGCGCGACGGCACGACCGTGGAAATGGCGTGCTTGTAGACCATCTGGCTGACCGAGTTGCGCAGTACGACGACGAACTGGTCGAACGACTCGATCTGGCCCTGCAGCTTGATGCCGTTGACGAGGTAGACGGACACCGGGATGCGTTCCTTGCGCAGGGTGTTGAGATAGGGGTCCTGCAACGAGTGGCCTTTCGGCATGTCGACCTCCTGGGGGCGGGGCGGGCGCTCCGCCACGGGGGCACGCATAGTGCCACCTCCGCGAACGATTTCAAGCGCTCTGCGGGACGCGCCGCAATATCCGGTCCGCGATGTCCGTGACCGAACCCTCCGCCCGGATCAGGCCGGGCCAGGCACGCAGCCACGTCATCTGGCGCCGGACCAGCCGCCGGGTGGCCGAGAGGGCGGCCTCGCGCATCGCCTCGGAATCCGTCTCGCCATCGAGGTGGCGCCAGATCTGCCGATATCCCACCGCCCGCATCGCCGGCTTGCCGAGATCGAGCCCGGGCGTCCCCCGGAGCCGGCTCACTTCTTCCACGAAGCCACGCTCGAGCATCGCATCGAAACGGCGCTCCACCCGGTCCGCAAGCACTTCGCGCGGCGCCCGCACGCCTACACAGACCAGATCGCAGCCGAGGCGGGATTCCGCAGGGACCCCCGCCGAGGCCGACCACCACTCCGAGATGGGACGCCCGGTCAGATGGAACACCTCCAGGGCACGCTGGATGCGCTGTGGGTCGCTCGGCCGGATCCGCGCGGCGGCGACGGGATCGACCGCCCGCAGTTCCGCGTGCAACGCGCCCCAGCCGGTCTCGCGGGCGCGTGCCGCAAGCTCGGTGCGCGTGGCGTCGTCCGCAGCCGGCAACTCGGACAGGCCGTCTCGAAAGGCCTTGAAGTACAGCATGGTCCCGCCGACAAGCACCGGCAGCTGCCCGCGATCCAGGGCTTCGCGGACTGCAAGGTCCGCCCCCTCCCGGAAGTCCGCCGCCGAGAACGCGTCCACGGGATCGCGCACGTCGACCAGCGCGTGGGGATGACGCGCCAGCGTCTCCGGGTCCGGCTTGGCCGTGCCGATGTCCATGTGCCGGTAGACCATCGCCGAGTCGACACTCACGAGGGCGACGTCGGCCCGCTCCGCCAGCGCGAGCGCCACGTCCGTCTTGCCGGCCGCGGTGGGTCCCATCAGGCACAGCGCGACGCGGGACCGGGCCCCTGCCATGCCTACCTCCCGCGCATGAAGAGGCGATCGAACTCCGCCAGGCTCCGGACCAGGAACGTGGGCCGCCCGTGGTTGCACCGGCCGCCGTTCGGCGTCGTTTCCATCTCCCTCAAGAGCGCGTTCATCTCCGGCAGGGTCATCGCACGGTTGGCCCGCACGGAGCCGTGACAGGCCATGCTCGCGAGGAGTTCCTCCGAACGGGCGCGAATGGCGTCGCTGCTCCCGAACTCCGCAAATTCGGCGAGGAGGTCGCGGGCCAGGCCTTCCGCGTCCGCGTTGGCGAGCAGCGACGGCACCTGCCGGACGACCAGGCTCCGCGGCCCCCGGCGTTCCACGACGAGCCCCAGGGTCTCCAGTGCGTCGGCGTGCGCTTCCGCGAGGTCCGCTTCGCGCGGCGTCACGTCGAACGACACGGGCACGAGCAGGCGTTGCCCGACCATGGCGCCGGCCTGGTAGTCCGCCTTCAGCTTCTCGTAGGTGATGCGCTCGTGGGCGGCGTGCATGTCGACCACCACGAGGCCTTCGCGGTTCTGGCTGAGTACGTAGGCGCCGTGCAGTTGCGCCAGCGCGTAGCCGAGCGGCGGCGCGTCGCCTTCCTCCACGGCGGACGCCGGAGTGTCCACGCCACGCCGCGGGGGGCCGTCGCGGCGTTCCGCCGCGACCAGTTCCGCGAGGCTCATGGACGTCTGCATCGCGGGCCGCGCCCGCGCGGACCCGGTCGCGTAGCGCACGGGCGGCGGCTCCGCTCCCGGCCGGGTCTCCCGCAACAGCCGGTTCAGCGAGCCGAACACGAAGTCGTGCACGCGCCTGGCGTCCCGGAAGCGGATCTCGTGCTTGGTCGGGTGGACGTTGACGTCGATGCCGGCCGGGTCGAGGTCGAGAAACAGGACGAACACCGGGTGCCGCCCGTGAAACAGCACGTCACGATAGGCTTGGCGCACCGCGTGCCCGACCAGCTTGTCCTTCACCGCGCGTCCGTTGACGAAGAAGAACTGTCCCGTCGCCTGCGCGCGCGAGTAGGTGGGCAGGCCCACCCAACCGTGCAGGCTCGCATCCCCGGCGCCGCTGGCCTCCACGGGAACGGCCTGCGCCAGGAACTCGTCCCCCATGACCTTGGCTACCCGCGCCCCCGCGTCGGGGGTCCCGGGCAGGCGCTCGATCACCCGAGCTCCGTGCTTCAGTTCGAACGCCACCGCGGGATGCGAAAGGGCCAGCCTTCGCACGACATCGCTGACGTGTCCCGCCTCGGTGCGGTCGCTCTTCAGGAACTTGCGGCGCACTGGCGTGTTGTAGAAGAGGTCGGACACCTCTACCGTCGTACCAGGGGGGTGGGGTGCGGGGCCATGCCTGACCTCCTCGCCGCCCGCGACGACGAGCGTGGCCCCGGCGTCGCCACCGGTGGAGCCCGTGATCGCGAGCCGCGCCACCGACGCGATGCTCGCGAGCGCCTCGCCGCGAAACCCCATCGTGGCGACGCGCTCGAGGTCCCGCGCGTCCGTGATCTTGCTGGTGGCGAAACGGCTCACGGCCAGCGGCAGGTCCTCCTCGGACATCCCCTCGCCATCGTCCTGGACGACGATCCGCTTGACGCCGCCCTGCTCGATCGACACGCGGACCGAACGCGCCCCCGCGTCGAGGCTGTTCTCCACCAGCTCCTTCACGATCGACGCCGGGCGCTCCACCACCTCCCCGGCGGCGATCTGGTTGGCGACGAACGACGACAGCCGGCGGATGCGGGCCATCGTCAACTGCCGGAAGAGGACGGGATCAGGAGCACCTGGCCGACCCGGATGCGGTCCCCCGTGAGGCCGTTGGCGCTGCGCAGCATCGCCGTGGACACCCGGTACTGTTGCGCGATCTCGGAGAGCGTGTCGCCGCGCACGATGACGTGGCGTATCCCCCGATGCTCCATGACCGCGATGCGCGCGTCGGGGGGCGGGTTGCGCAACAGGTAGCCGCGGACGCCGTCCGCGATCGCCCTGGCCACCTTCTCCTGGTGGCTCGCCGTCGCGAGCAGGCTCGCCTCCTCGGGATTCGACAGGTAGCCGGTCTCGACGAGGATCGACGGCACGTCGGGGGACTTCAGCACGGCGAAGCCCGCCTGTTCGACGCGGCGCTTGTGCATGCGGGTCACGCCGGCGAGAGATCCCATCACCGACTCACCGGCGGTGAGACTCGCGCGCAGGGTCCCGTCCATGGACAGGTCCAGGAGCACCGACCGCACCTGCTCGTCCTTGTCCTCAAGCGAGACCGGCCCGACGCCGCCGATGAGGTCCGAGCGGTTTTCCCGGTCCGCGAGCCACCGTGCGGTCTCCGACGACGCGCCCCGTTCGGAAAGCGCATACACCGATGCGCCCCGCACGCGAGGACTCCTGAACGCGTCGGCGTGGATCGACACCAGGATGTCCGCCCGATGCTCGCGAGCGATGGCGGTCCGCCTCCGGAGGCTCACGTAGTAGTCCCCGTCACGCACCATGACCGCGCGGAACCCGTCCGCGCCGTCGATGTGGTTCCTGACACGCCGCGCGATCGAGAGCACGATGTCCTTCTCGTAGACACCTCCGCGCGCGATGGCGCCCGGGTCGTCGCCGCCGTGCCCCGCGTCGACGGCCACGACCACGTCCCGCAGGCCCTCGGGCTCCTCCCGGCGCGGCGCCGGGCGCTCGGGCTCCCGCAGGAAGAGGTCCACCACAAGGCGGTGGCCGTACGGCGGCACCGGCTGCAGCGTGAAGTGTCTCGGCGCCACCTCGCGGGAGACGTCGAGCACCACGCGGTACGTCCCCCGGGCGCGTCGCGCGCGCCGGACCCGTTCGATCACGTCCCCCTTCACGGGCGGCGTCTCGAACCCACGCCCAACGCGCGTCCGCCGGAGATCCACGACCACGCGCCGCGGCCGCTCCAGGGTGAACAGGCGGTAGTCGATCGGACCGCTGGTGTCGAAGACGACCCGCGTGTGGTCCGGCGCCTGGTGCATGCGGATGCGCTCGAGTTCCGCGGCCCCGGCCGCCCCCGCGCCGAGGACCAGGAGCCCGGCCGCCACGACCGGGGCGCACCGACGGGCGCTAACGACGGTCGACGAGTTCAAGCAACCTGCCCTCGCCCGCGATAGTGAGCACCAGTTCGAGGTCCGGGACGGGCAAGCGCCCGCCGGCCCGTTCCGGCCACTCCACCAGTTTCAGCGCCGCATCGGTCAACAGTTCGTCGATTCCGATGAAGGACAACTCCTCCGGATCTTCGATCCTGTAGAAGTCGAAATGATAAATGCTGCGGTCCCCGAACCGATAGGGTTCGAGCAGCGTGTAGGTGGGGCTCTTCACGGCGCCCTGGTGTCCGAGACCCCGCAGGATGCCCCGGACCAGGGTCGTCTTGCCGGCACCGAGCTCCCCGCGCAGGAAGACGAGTTCCTGCTCGAGGTCGTCGGCAAGGGCTGCGCCCCAGCGCAGGGTCTCCGCCTCGTCGCGCAGCTCAAGCCGCATCCGGCGCGGTCCGCCAAAGGTGATCCACGATATCCGTCGCCACCAGCGGTCGCGGCGCCAAACGCTGCCGCGCCGCGTCTCCCGCCATCGCGTGCAGACACACCCCGGCTTCCGCCGCCTCCGGGAGAGCAAACCCCTGCGCGGCCAGTCCCGCGACCACCCCGGTGAGCACATCGCCGCTACCGGCCGTCGCGATCCAGGGGTTTCCGTCGATGCAGATGCCCCGCAGTTCGCCGCCCTCGGCCACCAGCGTTCCGGCGCCCTTGAGCACAACGACGTTGCCGAAGCGTTCGGACAACGCCCGAGCGGCCGCCGGGCGGTTCGTGACGCGCTCCTCACCCAGCAGCCGGCTCGCCTCACCGGGGTGCGGCGTCATCACGCTCGCTGGCGGAACCTCCGCTCGGTCCTCCGCGACCAGGTTGAGACCGTCCGCGTCGATTACCAGCGGCTTGCCGGCGGCGAGCGCCCGGGTGAGCAGTGCGCGGCCCCAGCTTCCGCGTCCCAGGCCGGGCCCTACCGCGATCACAGTGCAGGCAGAGAACAGTTCCGCGACCTGGTCGCCCTCCGAGACGCCCCGGACCATGACCTCCGGACATCGTGCGAGCACCCCCGCGCAGTGCTCCGGGCGGGTCAGCATGCTCACGAGCCCAGCGCCGCTCCGAAACGCCGCCTCGGCCGCCAGTAGCGGCGCACCTCCCATGCCATGGTCGCCGCCGATCAGGAGGACATGGCCGAACCGGTGCTTGTGCGCGGAGCGGGGACGGTCTCGGGGCTCCGGGGGGGACAGCACCCGCAGGCCCGATGCCGCCCCGTAGATGTCCTCGGGCACTCCCAGGCTGTCGAAGACGACCTCACCGGCGTGGTCCACCCCTGCGCCCGTGAACAGGCCCAGCTTCCGTCCTATGAACGTGACGGTGGCGGTGGCGTGCACGGCCCTGCCGAGCACGGCGCCCGTGTCCGCGGAGATCCCGCTCGGGAGGTCGACGGCCACCACCGGGCGTCCGGAACGGTTGATCCACTCTATCGCCGCCGCATGGTCCGGCCGCACGGCGCCCGTGACGCCCGTACCGAGGAGCGCGTCGACCACCACGTCGCTCGTCATTCGGGCACGGCCTTCCAGCCCCGAGGTGACCACGCCCACGGAAAGCGCCCAGTCCCGCGCCCGCGCCGCGTCGCCGCGGAGCTTCCCCGCGTCCCCGACCTGCACGAGCGTGGTGTCGAGGCCCGCTTCCTCCGCCAGGCCGGCGACGATGTACCCGTCCCCGGCGTTGTTGCCGGAGCCACAGACCACGGTGAGGGAGCGGCCAGTCGGCCAGCGGCGGCGCAGTTCGTCGAACACCGCGCGGCCCGCGCGTTTCATCAGGGCGATCCCGGGAATGCCGCGATCCTCGATGGCGGTCCGGTCCAGCTCCCGGACTTCGGCCGCCGTGTAGACTCTGTCCCGGCCGCGCATCCACCAATTATAGCCGCCATGGACCTCGCCCGGCTCGCGAGCGACATCGAAACCTGGGCGCGCGAACTCGGGTTCGCGGCGGTCGGCATCACCGACACGGACCTCTCGGACTACGCGCCGGACGTGCGCCGCTGGCTGTCGCGCAAGCTGTACGGCTCCATGGGATACATGGCGCGCAACGTCGACAAGCGCCTGCGTCCCGAACGTCTGCACGAGGGTACGGTGCGCGTCATCTCGGCCCGCATGGACTACCTGACGGACGCGGCGCCGGCGATTCCCGCCCCCCGGTCCGAAACGGCGTACATTTCCCGCTATGCGCTCGGGCGCGACTACCACAAGACGGTGCGCCGCCGGCTCGTCCGGCTCGCCCGGCGCATCGACCGGCACGCCGGGGGCCGGTATCGCGCCTTCACGGACTCCGCGCCGGTCCTCGAGAAGCCCCTCGCGGAGAAGGCGAGCCTCGGCTGGATCGGCAAGAACACGCTGCTCCTGAACGAAGAGGCCGGGTCCCTGTTCTTCTTGGGCGAGATCTACACGAACCTGCCGCTCCCCGTGACCGAAGCGTCCGTACCCGACCGCTGCGGGGCGTGCCGGGCCTGTCTCAAGGTCTGTCCGACCGACGCGCTGGTCGGCCCCCGACAACTCGATGCCCGGCGCTGCATCTCCTATCTGACCATCGAGAGCAAGGGGACCATTCCCCCTGAACTGCGGGAGGCGGTCGGGAACCGCATCTTCGGCTGCGACGACTGCCAGGTCGTCTGTCCCTGGAACCGTTACGCGAGGAAGTCCGCCGAAGCCGACTTCGCGCCGCGGCACGGGCTGGACACCGCCCGCATCGCCGGTCTCCTCGCCTGGGACGAAGCGACTTTCCTGGCCCGCACGGAGGGCATGGCGCTCCGACGCATCGACTACCGGCAGTGGGTACGGAACCTTGCCGTCGCCGCCGGGAACGCGGCGCATGCTCCCGAGCTCGTGGCCGGTCTAAAGGCGCGTCGTGCCGATGCGGACGACATGGTCCGCGAACACATCGACTGGGCGCTGACGCGGCTCGAGGACGCCGCGGCGCGGTGAGCGACGCCGCGACCGTCAGGTCGCGCGTCACCGCAGGAAGTGCTTCCGGTAGAAGCGCAGCTCGTCGATCGACTCGCGGATATCGTCGAGGGCCACGTGCGTACTCGACTTGACCACCCGGTCCGCAAGGTCCGGCCGCCACAGGCGCGCCAACTGCTTGACGCTCGACACGTCGATGTTGCGGTAGTGCAGGTAGCCCTCGAGGGTCGGCATGTAGCGGGCCAGAAAACGGCGGTCCTGCCAGATGGAGTTGCCGCAGAGCGGCGACTCGCCCTCGCCGACGTAGCCCTCGACGAAGGACAGGGTCTGTGCCTCCGCCTCCACCAACGGCACGCCTTCGCGGCGCACCCGTTCGAGCAGGCCGGACGCCGTGTGGTGCGTGACGTTCCATTCGTCCATGCCGGCGAGGGTCGACTCCGGCTGGGCGATGGCCAGGCTGGGGCCTTCGCCGACGACATCCAGCTCCGCGTCCGTGACCAAGGTCGCGATCTCGAGGATGCCGTCCACCTCGACGTCGAGGCCCGTCATCTCGAGGTCCATCCAGACAAGATGCGTCGTCATCGCAAGCGCCCTCTTGTCGCGGCCGGCCCACGCAGCAATCGCGAGGGACAGCATATATCATCCGCCCGCCACGACCCCACGCGGGGCAGCGACGTGACCACCCCGGCGACCATATCCCCTACCGCGCTCCACGACCGCATGCAGGCCGAAGACCCGCTCGTAATGCAGGTGACGTCACCCCAGGTCTATGCCCGGGCGCACCTTCCGGGGGCCGTACACGTCGCGCCCGCCGACCTGATCGGGGGCGAGCCTCCCGCCGTGGGCAGGCTGCCGCCGCGCGACGCGCTGCTCGCCCTGTTCCGCCGGCTCGGGCTCACCGCGGACCGCACCGTGGTGACCTGCGACGACGAGGGCGGGGGCTGGGCCGGCCGCCTCGCCTGGACGCTCGACGTGATCGGTCATACCGACTGGCGCTATCTCGACGGCGGGATGCACGCGTGGGCCGCGGCGGGCCTGCCGTTCTCCGACACGCCCGTTGAGCCGGTCCCTTCCAGCCTCGACTTCGACCTGGACCCGCAGCCTGTCGCCGAACTCGAGGACGTCCTTGCCGCGCTCGACCTCGCGGACACCGTAATCTGGGACTGCCGCAGCGCGGAGGAGTACGCCGGTCTCAAGAAGACCGCCGCGCGCAACGGGCACATCCCGGGCGCCGTACATCTCGACTGGGTGGACCTCATGGACCGCCAACGCGGCCTGACCCTGATCGGGGACCTCGAAGCGCGGCTCGCGGCCCGGGGGATCACCCGGGAGCGCGACGTGATCACGCACTGCCAGACCCACCATCGCTCCGGGCTCACCTACATGGCGGCACGGCTACTCGGCTTTCCGCGCATTCGGGCCTATCACGGGTCGTGGTCCGAGTGGGGCAACCGCACGGACACGCCGGTCGAACGTTGAACGCCTTCGCGGCGCTCCAGTACGCCCTGCCGAAAGAGGCGATTTCCCGCGTCGCCGGTTGGGCGGCGCGCTCCGAGAACCGCCTCGTGGCCACGCCACTGATCCGCGCATTCGCCCACCACTACCGGGTCGACATGCACGAAGCCGCGAACCCGCGCCTCGACCGCTACCGATCCTTCAACGCGTTCTTCACGCGGGCCCTCCGCGCGGACGCGCGTCCCTTGCCCGACGCGCCCGATGCCGTCGTGAGCCCCGCGGACGGCTACCTCAGCCAGTTCGGCCCCTTCGCCGACGGCCGCATCCTGCAGGCGAAAGGCCGGGATTTCTCCGCGTCGAGCCTGTTGGCGGACCCCACTCTGGCGGAACGCTGCGACGGGGGCGCCTTCTTCACGATCTACCTGTCCCCGCGGGACTACCACCGCGTCCATGCCCCGGCACCCGCCACGCTGCGGCGAACGATCGAGGTGCCCGGGCGTCTCTTCTCCGTCAACGACCGTACCGCCCAAGCCATTCCGGGACTCTTCGCCCGCAACGAGCGGCTCGTCTGCGTGTTCGACGAGTTCGTCCTCGTTTTCGTCGGCGCCCTGATCGTGGCCAGCATCGAGACCGTCTGGGACGGTCCCGAGTCTCCCTATCGCATGCTGCGGATGCGCGCGGCGGCCGGGGAGTTCGACCGCGGCGCGGAGATCGGGCGCTTCCTGCTCGGGTCCACCGTCATCGTGCTGTTTCCGCCAGATGCGGTTTCGCTGCGCGAGGATCTGGTCCCGGGGATGCCCGTGCGGATGGGGGAACCGCTGGGGGCTCTCTGACCCGCGACGGCGCGGAACTCCAGGCTACGCCCGCTCCGCCGGGAACGGCATCACCTCCGCAAGACCGTCCACGCCGAGCTTCAGCGCGACGAGGCGGTCGAATCCCGCGGCGACGCCCGCGCAGTCCGGCAACCCGTGCGCGTGCGCTTCGAGGAAGGCCTCGTCCAGCGGGATCTCCCCCAGACCCTCTGCCCTGCGCAACGCATTGTCGCGGACCATGCGCCGGCGCAGTTCGCCCGCGTCCCGCAGTTCGTGGTAGCCGTTCGCAACTTCCAGGCCGTCCACCACCAGCTCGAAACGCGCGGCCACGCCCCCCTCGACTCGGGCAAGGGCCGCCTGGGGAGCGGGATACTCCGTGATGAACACCCGCGCCGGCGAGAGTTCCGCGATGGCCTCGCCGATGCGGAGATCCAGTTCGTCTTCGGGCGTCGAATCGACCGGGACGCCGACCAGGTCCGCGTAGCCGCGCCGGTCGTAGTCGGACGGACCGAGCAGCGCGTCGACCAGGTCCGCGACCTCGCGCATCAACGCTTCCGCATCCATGCCGAGCCGGTACCACTCGATCATGGTGAATTCCGGGTTGTGCCACCGCCCCGCCTCTCCGGCGCGGAAGACGGGACCGATCTGGTAGATGGAGGGCGCTCCCGCGGCGAGCAGGCGCTTCATCTGGTACTCGGGCGACGTCTGCAGGTAGTGGCCGTCGGTGGTGCGGACGCTCTCGATGGCCGGGTCCGTGACGCCGTGCGCGGCCAGCGCCGCCGTCTGCACCTCCACGACGCCCCGCGCGGCGAAGAAGGACCGCGTCGTCGCGAGCATGTCGGCCCGCGCGGCAAGCACGTCCATGGTGCAGGAAGGGCGCCAGTCCGCCATCTCCTTCACCCCTGGACGCGGCCGACGTACTCCCCGGTCCGGGTGTCGATGCGCAGCACATCGCCCTGGTTGACGAAGAGCGGCACGCGGATGGTGGCTCCGGTCGACAGGGTCGCGGGCTTGGTGGCGCCCGCCGCGGTGTCGCCCTTGAGTCCCGGGTCCGTCTCGGTCACTTCGAGTTCGACGAAGTTGGGCGGGGTGACGGAGATCGGGTCGCCGGCCCACAGCGTGATGCCGTAGACCTCCTGCTCCTTGAGCCACGGCTGGGTCTCGCCCACCGCGGCCGCGCTCGCCGCGACCTGCTCGTAGCTGCCGTCCGTCTTCATGAAGTGCCAGAACTCGCCGTCTGTGTAGAGGTACTCCATGGAGAGCTCCAGCACGTCGGCGGCCTCGATGGTCTCGCCGCTCTTGAACGTTCGCTCCCAGACGCGCCCGGTCTTGAGGTTCCGGAACTTGACGCGGTTGAACGCCTTGCCCTTGCCCGGCTTGACGAACTCGTTCTCGAGGATCGTGCAGGGGTCCCCTTCCAACAGGACCTTGAGGCCGGCGCGGAACTCGTTGGTCGCGTACGTCGCCACGGTGCGCTCTCACGGGACGGGACGCCGGCGATGATACGTCAGGAAGCCGGGCGCCGACCCCTGAGCGCTAGCCCGGATGTTGCACGAGGGGGCGCGATGATCGCCGAGGATTTTTTGGTCCTGTGCGCGTGCTCGCGACCGAGAGCATAGCGGTGTTCTACGGTTGAGGGAGCACGTGCGCGCACAGGGCCAAAAGACCGGCGAGGGCGCGCCCAGCGCAATCCGCATTCTCACCAACGCTCGGGCAGATCCCGATAAACGTCAGAAGAACCAACAAGTTCCGGCAACTTTGCGAGCGGCCTCGTGCAACATCCGCGCTAGCTAGTGCGTCTCCGCGATCTCCCGGTCCGAGAACCCGAGCAGGTAGAGCACGCTGTCCAGCCCGAAGTTGGAGATGGCGTGACTCGCGGACTCGCGCACGGACGGCTTGGCGTGGAACGCCACGCCAAGGCCCGCCGCCGTCAGCATCGGCAGGTCGTTCGCGCCGTCGCCGATCGCGATCGCCTGCTCCAGGGAAATCTCCTCGCGCGCGCAGAGGCTCACCAGGATATCCGCCTTCCGCTGTGCGTCGATCACTTCGCCCGTCACCTCGCCGTTCAGCCGGCCGTCCACGACCCCCAGGGAGTTGGTGAACACGTCGTCGATTCCAAGCACTCTCTGCAGCCGGCGCCCGACATAGTCGAATCCCCCGGAAACGATCGCCGTCCGATAGCCGAAGTGCCGCAGCGAGCTGACCAGCCGGCGCGTACCGTCCGTCACGGAGACCGAGTCGGCCACCTCGGCGAGCACCCGTTGCGGCAGGCCCTCGAGCAGCCGGACCCGCCGCCGCAGGCTCTCCTCGAAGTCCAGTTCCCCGTGCATGGCCGCCGCGGTGATGCGGGCCACCTCGGCGCCCACGCCGTGCCGCACGGCCAGTTCGTCGATCACCTCCGCGTTGATCAGGGTGGAGTCCATGTCGAAGACCACCAGTCGCCGGTTGCGGCGGTACACCGAGTCTTCCTGGACGCTGAAGTCGAAGGTCAGTTCCCCCGCGGCGAGGAACAGCGCTTCCTTCAGTTCCCGCTGGTCGGACCGTGGCCCGCGCACCGACATCTCGACGCTGGCGCGTTCGCCGTCGGCCACTCCATCGAGGGGTACGCGTCCCGAAAGGCGCCGCACCGAGTCGATGTTGAGTTCACGCTGGCCGATGATCCGGGTGACGCTGGCGAGCTGTTCCGCGCTGATGCCGTTCGCGAGCAGGGTGATGATGTAGCGGGACTTGCCCCGGTTCGCGACCCATTCCCGGTAACGCTCCGCCGTCACCCGCTCGAAACGGGCGCTGACGCCCATCCGCCGCGCGGTGTGGAGCAGTTCGCGGCGCACCTCGCCCTCGTCCGCCGCGGCCGCGACCTGCACGAGCATGCCGAGGTTGAGTTCCTCGTGGATGACCGCCTGCCCGATGTCGAGCACGCGTGCTTGATATCGCGCGAGCGTCGATGTCAACATGGCCATCAGCCCGGGCTTGTCCTGCCCGGAGACGTTTACCAGCAGAATCTCGCTCGGATCGGAATCCGCCACCCGCCACCACGCCGCGCTTTCGTCTTGACGCTACGCCCTCTCGCCAGGATCGTCAAACGGCTACGTTCGAAGGCGTCCCGCGCACGCGGCGACAACGACACATCAGACGGTTTTGGGGGTGCCTTCACCCTCGGCTGGATCAGCCTCGGGAGTTCCCTGGCCGCCGCACTGATCGTGGTGGCGCTCGTTGGCCGCGCCCTCGCCGACCACGCCGACGACCGCATGGACCGGTTCGGCGCCAGGCTGGCGGAGACGACCGCGCAACTCGGCCTGCCAGCCGTGCTCCAGCAGGACCGCATCGCCGTGGGCAACCTGGTCAACCGCGTCCTGGCGTTCGATGAAGTCGTCGGTTGCAGCGTCTACACCGTGGACGGGCGCACGCTGGCCTTCGCCGGCGGCGAGTCCAACACGCCGGGGACGCGCCACTACACCGCGCCCATGGCCGTCGAGGACACCCTTGCGGGGTACGCCCGGGTGGTGCTGGACCGCCGTCGCTTCGTCCCGGGTCCGGCCGAACTGGTCGGCGCCTCCTTGCCCGTGGTACCGGTGGCTGTCGTCGTGGCCGGGGCCATGGTCCTGCTGCGGCGCCGCGCCCTGCGGGAACCGCCCCCTCGGCCGGCCACCGAGACGGCAAAGGCGAGATTCGTGCTCGTGGCGAACCTGTTCAACCACGGCAGCCTGCGCGACATGCGCAAGAAGACCGTCCTCGCCCAGGCCCTGGAGCACGCCCTGCGCATCGCGGACGCCCACGGAGGACGCGCACGGACACTCCCCGGGGCCCGCGTCCTGATCGGATTCGAGGAGCGCGCGGACGCCGATCGGGCGTTCGAGGTGATCGCCGCGGCGGTCGCCTTCGGACAGACCTTGCAGGCGCCGCCCTCCGGCGCCTGCGCCACGCCCCCGCCGAGCTTCCGTTTCGGGTTGCACCTCGGGGAAGACGACGAGGGCGCCGGCGCTGGGGAGTCCGCCCACGTCTCCGACGCCGTCTTGCTGTCCGCCCTGGCGCCCGACGGCCGGCTCGCCATCAGCCAGGACGTCTTCGAACGCATCGAGCGGCCCGAACGGCTGGAGATCGACGAGGCGTCCGACCTCTCGCAGGCCGCACTGACCGGCACGACGCTGGGCCACTGCCGCATCGTGAACGCGGTGGCCGCGCCGCCATCGCCGCCGGCGGACGCTACTTTCCGCCTGACGTGACCGACGGCTCGGAGCGGCCCTCCACCTCGAGCGACTCGACGCGCTGAAATCCCCTCGGGAGCTTGCGGCCCCGTCGGCCCCGCTCTCCGAGATACGCCGCGAGGTCCCGGAAGCGCAGGCGCAGGTGCCGCGCCCCCGCCCGCACGATCAGGTGATCCGTCTCCGTGAGGGCCACCGCGCCGACCAGGCGTTCCTCCCCGGCCCGGTGGACGCGCGCGGGGATGTCGATGAGCTTGTTGCCTTTGCCCCGCGACAGCACCGGAACGTCCGCGGCCGGGAACACCAGCAGCCGACCCTGGTTCGTGGCGGCCGCGATCCGGCTCCTGCCGGAGGCCGCCGAGGGCACCAGGGCCGAGCCGGTATCGGGGACGTTGAGCGCCGCCTTGCCGGCGCGGTTCTTCGTCGCCAGGTCCCCGATTCGGGCGATGAAGCCATACCCGGCATCGGAAGCGAGCAGTACGGTCGTGTCCCCGGCGCCCAGGATGGGCGCCACGAAACGCGCCCCTTCGGGGGGATTGAGGCGTCCCGTGAGGGGCTCGCCCTGGCCCCGCGAGGAGGGCAGTTCGTGGGCCGCGACGGAGTAGGCCCGACCTGTCGAATCGAAGAAGACGAGCGTGTCGCTGGTCCGGCCCCGGGCCGCGGCGCCGAAGGCATCGCCCGACCGGTAGGACAGCGTCTCCGGGTCGAGGCCGTGCCCCTTGGCCGACCGCACCCACCCCTTCTCGGAGAGGATGACCGTCACGGGCTCGTTGGAGATCAGGTCCTCGGCGGCGAACGCGCGGGCCGGCGCGGCGTCGACCAGTTCGGAGCGCCGGCCGTCGCCGTAGGTCTCCGCGTCCTGCTTGAGTTCCCGCTTGATGAGCGTCTTCATCCGCGCGTTGGAGCCGAGCGTGCGGGTCAGCTCCTCGCGCTCCGCGCCGAGGGACGCCCGTTCCTCCTGCAGGCGCGTTTCCTCGAGCCGGGCGAGCTGGCGCAGCCGCAGGTCCAGGATCGCGGCCGCCTGCGCCGAGGTGAGTCCGAAGCGCTCCATCAGCCGGGCCCGGGGTCCGTCCTCCTCGCGGATGATGCGGATGACCTCGTCGAGGTTGCGGTAGGCGACGAGGAGACCGTCCAGGACATGCAGCCGGTCGTCGATGCGTTCGAGCCGGAAGGTCAGCCGTCGCCGGACCGTTTCGCGGCGGAACTCCAGCCACTCCGAGAGCATCGGAACGAGGCCCAGGACCTTGGGCTTCTGGTCCAGGCCGATCACGTTGAAGTTGAAGCGGTAGCTCCGCTCGAGGTCGGTGGACGCGAAGAGGTGGCTCATCAGCCGCTCCACGTCCACCCGGTTGGAACGCGGCACCAGCACGAGCCGCGTGGGGGTCTCGTGGTCCGACTCGTCCCGCAGGTCCACCAGCATGGGCAGCTTCCTGGCCTGCATCTGCTCGGCGATCTGCTCGAGCACGCGCGCCGGCGACACCTGGTAGGGCAGCGCCGTGATGACGATCTCCCCGTTCTCGACGACATGGCGCGCCCGCGCGCGCACCGAGCCGCGGCCGGTCTCGTACGCCTCGAGAAGCTCCTCCCGGGGCGTGACGACGAGCGCCTCCGTCGGGAAGTCCGGACCCCGCACGTGGTCCATGAGATCGCGGGCACTGGCCCGCGGCTCGTCGAGCAGCCGGATGCAGGCGCTAGCGACCTCGCGCAGGTTGTGGGGGAGGACATCGGTGGCCATGCCGACGGCGATGCCCGTGCTGCCGTTCAGCAGGACCAGCGGTACCCGCGCGGGCAGCAGTACCGGTTCGTCGATGGTGCCGTCGAAGTTCGGCACGAAGGCGACCGTGCCCTGATCGACCTCGGACAGCAGCAGCTCGGCGAACCGCGACAGCCGCGACTCCGTGTAGCGCATGGCGGCGAAGGACTTCGGGTCGTCGGGCGCGCCCCAGTTGCCCTGTCCGTCGACGAGCGGATAGCGGAACGAGAACGGCTGGGCCATCAGGACCATCGCCTCGTAACAGGCACTGTCGCCGTGGGGATGGAACTTGCCCAGCACGTCCCCCACCGTACGCGCGGACTTGGCGAACTTGGCGGCCGCCGACAGACCCAGCTCCGACATCGCGTAGACGATGCGGCGCTGCACGGGCTTCAGCCCGTCGCCGACGTGGGGCAGCGCACGGTCGTTGATGACGTACATCGAATAGTCGAGGTACGCCTTCTCCGTGTACTCCCAAAGGGGCATCACCTCGGCCCCGTTGCCCGGCGCGCCGCCGTCCGGCGGCAACGTCGTCCCTGGCGCGCTCACGCGAGCACCGCCTGGTCGCCCTTGCGCTCGAGCCAACCGCGGCGGTCCGCCGCGCGTTTCCTCGCCAGCATCATGTCCATGACCTCTAGGGTCTTGTCCGCGGCGTCCATGGAGAGACGCACGAGGCGCCGGGTGTCGGGCGCCATGGTCGTCTCGCGCAACTGGACGGGATTCATCTCGCCGAGGCCCTTGAAACGCTGCACCACGGGTTTGCCGCGTTTCTTCTCCGCCGCGATGCGGTCGAGCACGCCTTCCTTCTCCGCCTCGTCGAGGGCGTAGAACACTTCCTTGCCCACGTCGACCCGGTACAGGGGCGGCATCGCGACGTACACGTGACCCTCCTCCACCAGCGCCGGGAAATGCCTGAGGAAGAGCGCGCAGAGGAGCGTCGCGATATGGGCGCCGTCGGAGTCGGCGTCGGCGAGGATGCAGACCTTCCCGTAGCGGAGCCCCGAGAGGTCGCGGGAACCGGGCTCCACGCCGATGGCGAGCGAGATGTCATGCACTTCGCGGGACGCGAGCACCTCTCCCGCATCCACTTCCCAGGTGTTCAGGATCTTCCCGCGCAGCGGCATCACCGCCTGGAACTCCCGGTCGCGGGCCTGCTTGGCCGAGCCTCCGGCGGAGTCCCCCTCCACCAGGAAGAGCTCCGAGCGCTCCGCATCCTGGCCGGAACAGTCCGTCAGCTTGCCCGGCAGCGCCGGCCCGGACGCGACCTTCTTGCGCGCCACCTTGCGGCTCGCCTGGGCGCGCTTCTGCGCGTTGGCGATGGCGAGCTCCGCGAGCCTCGTGCCCCCGGCGGGGTGTTCGTTCAGCCAGAGACTGAAGGCGTCCTTCGCCACGCCGCCGATGAACGTCGTCGCCTGCCGCGACGAGAGGCGTTCCTTGGTCTGGCCGCTGAACTGCGGGTCCGCGAGCTTCGCAGACAGCACGTAGGCGCAGCGGTCCCACAGGTCGTCCGCCACCAGCTTCAGTCCGCGCGGGACGAGGTCCCGGAACTCGCAGAACTCCTTCAGCGCGTCGATGAGGCCACTGCGCAGCCCGTTGACGTGGGTGCCGCCCAGGGGCGTCGGGATCAGGTTGACGTAGCTCTCCGCAACGAGTTCTCCCCCCTCGGGGCACCACTGCAGCGCCCAGGCGACCGCTTCCCGGTTGCCCTCGGCCTCGTGCACGAACGGCTCCGGCGGAATCGGGTCGGGGGCGTCGGCCGCGTCCCGGAGGTACTGGGCCAGGCCCTCCTCGTAGTGCCAGCACTCGGGCTCCTCGCCTTCCACCACCAGGCCGACCTTCAGTCCCGGACACAGGACGGCCTTCGCGCGCAGGACGTGCCGGAGCTTCGGGAGGCTGACCCTGGGGGAGTCGAAGTAATCCGGATCGGGCAGGAAGGTCACGCGGGTGCCGGTGTTCCGCTTGCCGACTTCGCCGACGGTCTCGAGCGGGGTCCTGCTGTAGCCGTGCTCGAAGCGCTGGCGATACACGCCGCCGTCGCGCCTGACCTCCACCTCGAGCCAGGTCGAGAGCGCGTTCACGACCGATACGCCCACGCCGTGCAGCCCGCCGGCGAAGCTGTAGTGCGCATCGTCGAACTTGCCGCCGGAGTGGAGCTTCGTGAGGATCAGTTCGACCCCCGTCACCTTGTGTTCCGGGTGCATGTCCACGGGCATGCCCCGGCCGTCGTCGATGACCTCGACCGCGCCGTCCGCGCGCACCGTCACCTCGACTTCCCGGGCGTACCCCGCGAGCGCTTCGTCGACCGCGTTGTCGACGACCTCCTGGACGAGGTGATTGGGCCGGCCGGTGTCCGTGTACATGCCGGGGCGGCGGCGGACGGGGTCGAGTCCGGAGAGGACCTGGATGGATTCGGCGGAATAGGCGTCGGGCATGGACTCAGCGATGGTTGGAAGCAGCGGCCGCCAGGCGGGCAACCCGGGTGTCGATGGCGCCGTCGGCGTGCAGCGTCAGCCAGCGCCAACCGGGCGCGGCGTCGTCAAGCGTGAAGCGTTCCGAGTGCGGTGCGAACTGGAAGCACGTCGAGGGGGAAGCGAGAACCCGCAGGGCCCCCACCTGCCGATCGACCTCCTGGTGCACGTGCCCGCCCAGGTAACCCCGCACGCGGTCGCATGCGGCAAGCACGGCGAGGAGCGCGTCAGCGTTGGCAATCCGGTGCTCGTCGAGCCACGGCGCGCCCACGTCGACGGGGCAGTGATGGCCGACCACCAGGACATGGCGGCCGGCGGACTCCGCCGCGGACAGCGCTTCCGCGAGGCGGCACAGTTCTCCTTCCGCGACCTCGCCGTCCACGCGGTGGTCGATGTGCGTATCGACGCCGAGCAGGTCCCATCCGCCGAGGTGCACCGTTTGCGTGGGCAGGATCCGCAGAAAAGCCTCGCCCAGGTCGTGATTGCCCGGCACGCAGAGGCACGGACCGGCAAACCGGGACCGCACGGTTGCAAGAAAACGGTGGTACGTGGCCGGCTCTCCCACCTGGGCCAGGTCCCCGGAGGCGATCAGCGCGTCCGGCATCCCCTCGCGGAACGCGTGGTCGAGGACCGCGTCGAGGGTGTCCTGGGTGCGGACGCCGAGCAGAGACTCGTCCGGCGCCGGAAACAGGTGCGTGTCGGTGACCTGCAGTACGGTCAGAGTCATTCAGGGTCCGGGAACGGGGACGATGGGGACGCTCCCCGCAGCGGTCCGGGGCGCCGGCGGCACGTCAGGCAACGATCGGCTGCTCGCTCGACACGCCATGCTCGAGGCAGACGCCGAGGAACTCGCCGAGGAAGCGGTTGACCTGGGCCTTCTCGTCGGGATGCCGCATGCGCGCGTTCGGATACTCGTACACGGCGTGAAAGCCGCGCTCGTTCTGGTACTCAATGACTTCCGCGGCCTTCGCATCGTGGTAGATGCGGATCGCCAGCCGGGTTTCGGCAAGCCCGGGCACCTCTTGCCCGGACGTCTGCCCGGACGTCGGGTGCGGGTCCTGCACGACTTTTACGACGGTCGTGTAGCGGCAGCGCTGGACGACCTCGAACCGCACCTTCGGTTCGCTCTCCCCGAGACGCACGCTGAAGGTGTGGCGATCCGTGTCGTGGAGATCGGGGAGGAGCCGCATCAGCCGCGCGTAGTTCGCCTCGCACTCCGCGATGTGCGCACCGAGATCGATACTGTACCGCCGCCGCTTCACAGAACCTCTTGTCGATTCTCGCTTGTCGGAACACCGTGGCGAACCAAGCCATCCCAACCCGGACCAGGGAGAGTTTACCCAGACCGGCGCGACGAATAAAACGGCCTGGGCCGTAGAGGGCTGCATGGCCTCCCACGCAACGCTCGACACGCGCCGGACCGACCACCGAAACGGCACCCCGACCGACAGTCGCGAAAGGGACTTTGGTAGACTGCCCGCTCCCCCGACGGCTCTCCCCAAGGTACCCGTGGACATGAAGAACCCTGCCCCGCAGCCGCCGCCCGTGGCCCGGCCCCGCACGACGCAAATCTCCTGGCGGGCCGGCGTCGCCATCGGTTTCTTCGCGTGGCTGACGGCCGCTCCGAACGCGACCGCGGACAGCATCCAGGAACTCTACGAGGCGGCCAAGGCAAACGACCCGATCCTGGGCGGGATCTACGCAAGCTACCAGTCGCGCAAGACCCAGGTCACGCTGGCGCGCTCCCAGCTCCTGCCCAGCGTCGAACTGAACGGGTCCAAGAACGAGAGCCGGCAGGAGCACACCCTTTCGCCCGACTTCGGCGGCATGACCGTCGAGGACAACTCGGGCAGCCAGCGCTGGTCCGTGGACCTCAGCCAGACCGTCTTCGACGCGAACCGCTGGTACCAGTTCCGCAGCGCGCAGGCCCAGGGCGCCCAGGCGGACCACGACCTGGCCAACGCGGAGCAGGACCTCATCGTGCGCGTGTCGTCGGCCTACCTGAACGTGCTGCGCGCACAGGCGCTGCTCGAGGCGGCGCAGGCGGAAGAGGAAGCGGTGGCGCGCCAGATGGAACAGGTGCAGCAGCGGTTCGACGTCGGCCTCGTGGCCATCACCGACGTGCTCGAGGCCACCGCCGCCCACGACGCCGCGGTCGTCCGGCGGATCCAGGCGGAAGGCGACCACGATGTCTTCTTCGAGACGCTGCGCACGCTCACCGGCGTCGCCCATTCCGAGGTCGACCGGCTCGACAGCGCGCTCCCCATCGTCGACCCCGAGCCCATGGACGAGTCCCAGTGGGTCGAGGCCGCGCTCTCCTCGAACCCGACCGTCCTTGCCGCCCGGGAGGGGCTGAAGGCGGCGGAGCGCTCGCGGCGGGCCACCCTCGGGCGCCTCCTGCCCAAGGTGGACCTTTCCATCTCGCACGGCTCATCCCAACTCGACCCGGGCGGGCTGGGTTTCGCCCGGGAGAGCGAGGGCCAGACCTACGCGCTCCGCTTCAACATGCCGCTCTACCATCCGGGCATCCTTCCGGGCATCAGGGACCTCGGCTACCAGGTCGAGCAGGCCCGCCAGGCCGTGCTGGAACGCGAGGTCACCGTGACACGGGACACCCGCAACCTGTTCCGCGCCGTCGCGACCGACGTGGTGCGCGTCAAGGCCCGCATTCGCGCCATCAAGTCCGCCGAGTCCGCACTCGAAGCCACCCAGACCGGCTACGAGGTGGGCACCCGCAACATCGTCGACGTGCTGCAGGCGCAGCAACGGCTCTTCGCTTCCCAGTTCGACTACGCGGACTCCCGCTACAACTACGTGCTCGACCTGCTGCGCCTCAAGCAGAGTTCAGGCACGCTGAACGAGTCGGACGTCCTGCAGCTCTCCGCCTTCAGCGACGCGGAGAACCCCGTCGTCCGCGTCCTGGGCCTGTCCGGACGATAACGCGCCGGGACAACACAACATGCCGCACATGACCCCGGCCGAGTGCGACGCCTTCCTCGACACGCGGGAGGTGCTGATGCGCATCGCCTGCGTGCGCCCGGACGGCAGCCCCCTCGTCACACCGATCTGGTTCATCCACCGGGACGGCGCGATCTGGTTCACACCGCGGGCGCGGTCCGAGTGGTTCGGCTGCCTGCGCGCGGACCCCCGCGTGTCGCTCAGCATCGACGAGGCGTCCCAGCCCTATCACAAGGTCGTCGTCGACGGGACGGCCGAACTCGTCCACGACGTGGGCGAGGACGACGTCTGGCGCGACCTGTACCGCGACATCGCGCTCCGCTACGTCAGCGAAGACGCGGCGGAGGACTACATCCAGCGCACGATCAACCAGCCCCGGGGGCTCTACCGCGTCCGGCTCGAGGACGCACGGGTGCGCAACTGGCGCATGCCCGTGCCGGGCGAGCCCGTCGAAGGCATCTGGCACGACCGGTACTACGTCGAAGCGGCGCAGTAACCGCAGCGAGGCTGAGAAACCGAGCCGTTGCAGTGCAGCTACGCCCCACCGGGCACCGTCAACTTCAACCAATCCAGCCAAGAAGAAGGAGAAGTAGGCTTTGGCCAGGTGGCGCAACCCGGCAGTTCGGTTCTTCGCGCCACTCTGCCTCGTACTCGGCGCCGCCTCCGGCGCCGAGTACGAGGACCCGGGCGGGGACGCAGAGCGCCACCTCGAACGGGTCATCTCCAGTTATCGCATCGGGGACTTCGAGGGCGCTTGGCGGGCTTTTCGCGCTTTCTTTCAGGAGCCAGAAAAGAACCTGATCCGCCCCGATGTCTTCGTGGAGTGCTTCGGCTACGCCAAGTGTCCGAATCTGGGCGTCCTCGGCTCCGTTCTCGGCCGCACGGCCGAACAGGCCGGACCGTTCGCGTCCTTCTGCCCGCGAGGCGCACCACCGGCTGACCCCGAGGAAGCCGCAAAGTCACGCGAAGCGTTCCACACACTGATCGAGGCTGTCCTTGGCTCCTGCGAGCAACACGCCGAGAAGACAGCAAACCTGATGGCCGCACGCGCGCGCAACGACCGGCCGCGGCCCCACGTAGTTCCGTTCCGACCGTCACCTCGAGACCGCAACGATCCTCTCCCGCGGGTCCGCATCGAGGTGCGTGACCAACAGGCACTCGCGCTTGTGGACACAGGCACTACGATCTCGGAAATGAACCGACTGCTCCGCGCCGGGGACACTCTCGCCTCGGGCCGGCTCCGCGTCGATAGGCTCGCTACAGAGTACGAGATGGATTTCGCGAGGCTGGGCAGTCTCACGGTGCAGGACGCGGTCTATCGGGACGTTCCCGCGACGTTGGTCGACCTGACTTGGGTAGAGGATGGACGCCCGGTGCCGCCGGAGTTCGGGAACATCGTGGGAATGGACGTCTTGCTTCGCCACGAAGCCGCGTGTTTCGACCTGCGCGGCCGGCGGCTCCACCTGGGCGCCCTCGGTCCCTGTGCGGCCGGCGAACCAAGCAATCAAGCATGGCTGCATGGCAGTCACAGTATCTACGTCTCGGTTCCCACTGCGCAGGGTCACCCCTTGCCCGCGAAGCTCGACACCGGCTCCACGACGACGTTTTGCTCCGATGCGTTCCTCGAGGCGAACGCCGGCAGCAAGACCTTCCACATCGGTGATGACTCCGCCTTCGCGGTCGACTGTGTTCACGATGCCGAGGTCACGTTTGCCGGCGTAGGGAGCGGCCAGAGGCAGATTCTGATCGGCATGGACGCTCTCGGCGGGTTGGATGCTTTCGGCTGGCAGCTAAACCCACTGGATGTGTACCTCGTGCCCACCCGAGGAGAGATTGGCAACATGACGGAGGACAATGGCAACCCATGAGACCGCTGTCCGAACTGGAAACGCGTTACGTTGGCATCGACCGGCCTGCGCGTCACATGCCGCGGGAACATTCGGGGTCACCCGAGCCGGCCGCCTCGGTCTCGACCTTGCGAAGGCGACGGGCCCTGTTCCCGCAAACCGACCGTAACGACGAAGTCCGGCAGAAGTAGCCTCACAAGATCTCGTCAAGAGATTCCGGTGCCAGGACCGGCTTCAGCATCGATGGCGGCGGACCTGTTCCGGCCTGAGGCGCCACAGCGTCTACGCGTCGAGCCCTGGCAGCCTCCGCTCCTGGCGAAACGCGTCTCGGGGTTGGTCCTCGGTGCGCTGGCCTGCGTCGCCGTCACGGTGCTCGTTGTCTTCTCCATGTCCTTCGAGTTTGCACGCAAAGAGCACTCCCGCGGATACCTGGCCCCGGCTTCGGGTTGGGCACGCGTTACGGCAGCCAGCGCGGGTGTGGTAACGCGGCGCCTGGTGGAGCCGGGGGATCGAGTCCGAAACGGGGATGCCCTGCTGCAGTTCGGCACCGCTGACGGAGTCGCGCCGGAAACAACCGTCGAGCAAAGCGTCTTGGAGGAAATCGACGAGCAAGGACGTACTCTCGCCAGCCGTCTCAACGCCCTGGATGCCCAATTCGAGGCGGACGCCATGCTACAGCGGCAGCGGACCGACCTTGACCGGCGTACGCTGACGCGCCTTGAGCGCGAGGCCGCGTTGTTACGCTCCCGCCTCGCCACGGCCCGCAAGCGCTTGCGCGACAGCCAACGTCTTGCCCGATCCGGACACCTGCCCGCTTCGGAACTCCTGGTGCTGGCGGACGAGATCTCCACTTGAGCTCTGGCCCTCTCCGACAAGGGGCAGAGCGCAGAGCGGATACGATCCGCCATCGCAACCGCCGGCACGCGCCTGACTCGCCTGGCCGCGTCCAAAGACCGCGACCGGGCGGACACGCGCGAGCGACTACATGACCTTCGCATGCAGGCGTCGCGCATTCGGGGGAGTGGCTTCGGATTCGTCCTCGCGCCCGGGGATGGGATGATCGCGTCCCTACGCTCGACGCCTTTCCGCACGAGCGCCATGGGGCTCAGCCGGGGGCGGTTGTCGCGATATTCGAGACGGCCCGGGAAACGGTCGCGGACGGTCAGTCCATGTTTCGGGTGGACGTGGCGTTCACCGACGGGTGGAGGCTCGACGCGGGCCGCCAGCGCGCGCGCCGTCTATCGGAACCCACGGATCCTGATTCTGGACGAGGCCACAGCGCACCTCAACGACGCACTCCAGCAGCGCGTGCTGGCCAACCTTCGGCGGCTGCCCGTCACGATCATCAGTGTCACACACGATTCCCGAATCCTCGATCAGGCGGATCGGATAGTGCGCCTTGGCAACGACCTATCCTGAGTCTCATGCCGGTCCCAACGGCTACGCCTGGGCTGCCTACGTCTGGCTGACCGGCGATGCAGTCCGCCATCATAGGCATGTTTCGCCAACAGCGGACGCGACCGGATAGGCACAGGCTCCGGGCTGGGGCGTCCGTCCCATACCGGCGTCTCGAAAACGAGCCATCTGCCACCAGCCGAAGGGACGATGTCCTATTGACAACGGCGCCTGCCTACCGACACAGTTCCTTATGGGCGAGCGTCCGCCAAGTCACCCGCCCGATCCCGTCGAATCACCTGTCGCCGAGTCCTTGTCGGACAGCACGACTGCGGTCGAGATGGTTGCGCGGCGCGGCGCATTCCACAATGGACCGGACGGCCAGGTGATTTACCCACACTCAGAGAAAGAGCTCGCGGCCCTCGCGGCTGTGATCGCGGAAGCCGATACGGAGCTGACGCCGACAGATTGCGCTCTGGTCAAAGAGGCGCAGAATGGTCTCGAGGAACAACTCGAACCGATTCGGCTGGCCATCCGACGAGGCACCGATCCGCTGGGCGCGTCGTTTTGCCACCTGCGTTCACCCGAGGTCAGGCGACAGCACGGCGCCGTCTACACCCCGCCGGAAATCGTCACGGCAATGACCGAATGGGCGAGGGGGAACGGGACTCCCGCGCGCGTGGTCGACCCCGGCGCCGGTTCCGGTCGTTTCGCATTCGCGGCGGCGAGAGCGTTCCCCGACGCCGAGCTGGTCGTCATCGAGAGCGATCCGCTAGCGGCGCTCGTGTTGCGCGCCAACGCCCGCGCTCTGGCTCTCGCCGACCGCCTGACCCTGCTGATCGCCGACTATCGGGAGGTCGATCTTCCGCGAATCGACGGTCAGACGCTGTTTCTCGGCAACCCACCCTACGTCCGCCACCACGGGATCGCGCCCGCGTGGAAGACCTGGTTCGCGAACGCCGCATCGCGCCTCGGGCTCAAGGCGAGCAAGCTCTCCGGACTGCACATCCATTTCTTCCTGAAGACGCTGCTGCTTGCAAGGCCGGGGGACTACGGCGTCTTGGTGACCGCCGCAGAGTGGCTTGACGTGAACTACGGTGCACTGATGCGCCAACTGCTCCTTGGAGACCTCGGCGGAAAGGCGTTGCACGTAGTCGCTCCCGCCGCCATGCCGTTTGCCGAGACGGCGACCACAGCGGTGATCTCATGCTTTGAAGTCGGCAGCGAGTCGTCCGGGCTCGCCCTCCGAGCGGTCGAAGAACTGGATGAACTTCGACCACTTGTGCCGGGGAAGGAAGTAGCCAGGAAGACTCTCGCCAGCGCCGGACGCTGGTCGCCATTCCTGAAACCGGCCAACCCCGCGCCCGCCAACCATATCGAACTTGGCGAACTGTGCCGGGTACACCGTGGGCAGGTAACCGGCTGCAACGCCGTCTGGATCGCCGGGAGTCAACCCGGTCAGATGCCCGGGTGCGTCCTGGAGCCGACCGTCACGAGAGCGCGCGAGCTGTTCGAGGCCGTCCCCTGCCTGGCCTCCGCCGACAGGCTCCGGAGGGTGATAGACCTGCCCGTCGATCTTGACGAACTTGACCTGGAAGACCGACTGCGGGTCGAGGACTTCCTGGAGTGGGCGCGATGCAACGACGCAGACAAATCGTACATCGCTCGCAACCGCCGGGCCTGGTGGGCCGTGGGATTGCGGGAGCCAGCACCGATTCTGGCAACCTACATGGCTCGCCGATCTCCCGCCTTCGTGCGGAACAAGGCTCGAGCCCGGCATCTCAACATCGCGCACGGCATCTATCCCCGCGACACCCTGCCCGAAGAGGTGCTCGACGCTCTGTCGGCCTGGCTCCAGGAGCAGGTCCAAACATCTTCCGGACGAACTTACGCGGGCGGCCTGACGAAGTTCGAACCCAAGGAACTCGAGCGCGTCCGAGTTCCGCCGTTGGAAGAGCTACATGAACGAGCCCAGGAGCTGGACGCTGGACGAACTGACACGCGACGCCGAAACGGCCAAGGAGTTGTTTCGCCGGTCGCGTCTCGATGAGCCGCTAGCGCTCTACTCGCAATTCTTCACCACGTTCGCCTCGATCTTCGGAACCATCATCGACCGGCTGCCTACGCTGGCGAGCGCGACGGCTGATCCGCGCGAGCTTGCCGAACTGGTCGCGACCGCGGACGCGAAAACCGCCTTCCGGTACTTGGCTGCCCCGCCTGTCTCCGAAGACGATCTGAAGACGTTGGCCGAGACGACGCTGGCGCCAACCACGCTGCGAGGCGACGCCGAGCAGGCCCGGCGCGTCCGGGAGATCGTCTTGCACGTGATCGATCCCCATCGCTTCCCTTGGGTTCACGAGGGTCGCCGACCGACAGACCATGAGCGGACACAAGCCATAGTCGCTTCCGCTGTGCTCGTCGCCGCTCGCAAGGTCGAAACCGCACGCCGGTCGGATGCAAAGCGACTTCAGGAGGACGCCGTCAAGGCCACGCTTCGCGCACTCGGCTTCGAGGAGGTGGAAGCGCGAGCCATGCCGCTCCTAGACGTAGCGCCTGCACCCGGGCAGTTCTGCGGGGAAAGCAAACTCGGCGACACTCGCGCCGACCTCGTCATCCGCCTCCATGACGGTCGGGCCATGCCCGTCGAGTGCAAGACGTCGAACAGCGCCGTGAACTCCTTCAAGAGAGTCAACCACGAAGCGGTCGGGAAGGCCCGGGCCTGGACGGCGGAGTTCGGCAAGCGCGCCATCGTTCCGTGCGCGGTAATCGGCGGAGTCTTCAACCCAGACAACCTGCAGACTGCGCAAGCAGAGAGCCTGACGATTTTCTGGAGCCACCGACTCTCCGATCTCGCCTCGTTCGTCGCATCGGCGACATAGTCGGCAAGCCGCTGCCGGCGGCGCCGCTCAAATGCCATCCCCTGCAACGTCGTCCGCAAACAACGACTCGCCACGCGAGAGGGCGGATAGCGGCACGACCTCCACGCGGTCGCCCAAGGGGAAGCGTTGGGTTCCCGGATACACCACGGCCACCCGGACGAGGCCCAGGTCGGACAACGCGTTGCGAATCGAGGGCGTCATGCGCGGCGCATCGGCGAACTTGCACTCGACGCCGAACAGATCGTTGCCCCGCCGCAGGATCAGATCGATTTCGGCGCCTTGGTGAGTGGCCCAAAAGAAGGCCTCGTCGTGCGGCGTCATCGCGAGCACCTGCTCGATGACGAACCCCTCCCAAGATGCTCCGACACGGGGGTGCGTCAATAGGCCCCGCTCAGCGTCGATGCCAAGTAGCTGGTGCAGTAGCCCGGAGTCTCGAAAGTAGATCTTCGGAGCCTTCACCTGCCGCTTGCCCAGATTGGCAAACCAGGGCCGCAGCTGGCGCACCATCATCGCGTCCGTAAGGATGTCCAGGTAACGCCGAACGACGGCAGGGCGGACGCCCAACGCCCTGGCCGGCTCGGCCGCGTTCCACGTCTGACCGTGGTAGTGCGCCAGCATCGCCCAGAAGCGCCCCATGGCCGCCGCCGGTACCGTCACGCCCCACTGCGGGAAGTCCCGTTCCAGCAACGCCTGCACGAACTCTCGCCGCCAACTGACGCTGTCTTCTTCACGCGCGGCAAGATAGGAGCGCGGCAAGCCCCCACGACGCCACAAGTCCCTCTCCGCGTCGGGGGACCGGTCGTGGACCTCCCGCAACGTGAAGCCTCCGAGGAGCACCCGCTCCACGCGCCCGGCGAGGCTCTCCGCAGCCTGGCGAAGGAGCTCACCCGACGCGCTACCGAGAACCAGGAAGCGCGACGGGGCGGAGGCGCGGTCCGCGAGCACGCGTAGCGTAGGGAAGAGTTCGGGCCGCAATTGCACTTCGTCGATGACGATCAGTCCCCGGAGCGCGGAGAGCGCCGTCATAGGCTCTTCGAGACGACCCAGGCTCGGCGGCGACTCAAGGTCGAAGTAGTTGACGGACTCCGGGTCCACGAACTGCCTCGCGAGCGTCGTCTTTCCGCACTGCCTCGGACCCGCGAGCACCACCACCTGAGCGCGGCCGAGGGCCATGTCGATAACGCGATGGGCATCCCGATGCAGCATATCCAAAAGTTACCATGAAAATAGACTCTCTGACGCTCTATTTTCATGGTATTTCCTCTGGATCCAACAACGCCGACAGCATGCGGGCTTCCAGTTCCCCCGTCACGCCTTGATTCTCCCGCACCACGGACCTTGCCCTCTGCCCTTCAGACCGCCGCCGCCCCTCGTCAGCCAGCAGATCGCCGACCGTCGCCGCCAGCCGGTCCCGGGAGGCCCGGTGCAGGCATTGAGCGTCGGAAAACCTGCGCACGATCTCCGTCCAGTTGAATCGATGCGGCCCCATCAGCAGCGGAATGCCGTGCGCGGCGGCCTCGATGGGGTTGTGACCCCCCACGGGAACGAGGCTTCCGCCCAGGAACGCGATGTCGGCGACCCCATAGAGGTAGATCAGCCGTCCCATGGCGTCCACCACGAGCACGTCGGGGGTTCGGTCGTCGCAGCCGCCGGGTCCCGCCGAGAGCATCGCGGCGTGCAGTCCGCGTTCCCGCGCCAGCATCGCCAATCGATCGGCCCGCGCCGGATGGCGCGGCGCAAGGATCAGGAGCAGGCCCGGGCAGCGTTCGGCTAGCGCGCGTTGCGCATCCAGCACGATCTCGTCCTCTCCCGGATGTGTGCTTCCGGCGATCCAGGCGCGGCGGTCGGCGACCCAGGCCTCACGGAGCCGGCGCACCTCGTCGTCGAGGTCGTCCGGCAAGGCCAGGTCGAACTTGATGCTCCCGGTGACCGCAAGCCGCTCGGGCGCGACCCCGAGCTCCTCGAAGCGACGCGCCGTGTCGTCGTACTGGCAGATCACCTGGTCGAGCTGGGCCAGCACCCGCCGGGTCAGCGGTCCCACGCGCCGATAGCCCCGCGCCGAGCGCTCGGAGAGCCGGGCATTGATGAGGGACACGGAGGCGCCGGACGCGTGCGTGGCGCCGATGAGGTTCGGCCAGAGTTCGGTCTCCATCAGGAAGAGGGCGCGGGGCCGCACCCGGCGCACGAACCGCCGCACCGCCCACGGGAAGTCGTAGGGCGCGTAGCAGTGGTCGACGATATCCCCGAGGCGTTCGATGACCTGGGCACTGCCGGCCGGCGTCATGGTCGTGACGAGGAAGCGGGTTTCGGGCAGCCGGGACTTGAGTGCGCGAATTACGGGCGCGGCTCCGATGGTCTCGCCGGCGGAGACGGTGTGGAACCACACGACATCCTGACCGACGTGGGCCGGCACCCGCCCAAACCGCTCTTCGCGGCGCTCCGCGTACGCCGGTTCTCGCCGCGCCCGGACGAAGAGGCGCAGCCAGACGATCGGCAGGGCCAGGCAGAGGAGGACGTTGTACGCGAAGCGCAGCAGCATGCCGCGCTTATACTTTCTGCCCCTCCGATGCTCAACGGGCCCGATGCGGACGATCCGGGTCGATGTCGCGATCGCCGGGGGCGGCATCGCCGGCCTCTGGATCGCGAACCTCCTGCTGCTCCGGGGCTTCGATGTCGCGCTCTGCGACCCAGGCCGCGCCGCCGGCGTGCAGACCCTCGCTTCCCAGGGACTCATCCATGGGGGCGTCAAGTACGCACTCCGCGGCCGTACGGACGACACGTTCGATGCGCTGAAAGAGATGCCCGTGCGCTGGCGCCGCTGCCTGGCCGGCCAGGGCGAGATCGACCTGGGCGGCGTGGCGACCGCGTCCGGCGCCTGCCATCTCTGGTCGCGGGATGCGCTCGCCGCGCGCCTCGCGGGGTTCCTGGCAAGCCGCGTCGTGCACGGCCGGGCGGTGCGCCTGTCGCCGGCCGAATACCCGGCGCCGTTCGCGGGCCAGGCAGGTACGCTCTACCGGCTCGACGACTTCGCGGTCGATGTCCCGTCCCTTTGCCGGACCCTTTCCGCCCCACTCGGCGAACGCCTGCTCACCCTGGAGGTGCCCTCGAAGGGCGTCATCGTCCGGAATGGTCGCGTCGCGGCGTTTCGAATCGGCGATCTCGCCGTGGAGGCGGAGCGGTTCGTTTTCGCCGCGGGTGCGGGAAACGCCGCCCTGGCGGACGCCGCGGGATTCGAGACGCCCATGCGGCGGCGCCCCCTGAAGCAGGTCCTGGTGCACAGTCCCGATCCCGAGCCCCTGTTCGCCCACTGCGTCGCCGGGCTCGCGGCCGAGCCCGACCTGACGGTGTCGACGCACCCCGGCTACCACTACCTAGGCGGGGCGCTCGCGTCCGCCGGCGTTCGGCGCACGGAGGCGGAGCAGGTCCAGGCTGCAAAGCGCGCGCTCCGGGCTTCGCTGCCCTGGATCGACTGGGACGCGCGCCGCTTCGAGACGCTGTCGATCGACCGTGCGGAACCGGCCCGGCCCGGCGGGCGCCGGCCGGAGCAGGCGTTCGTCGCCGCGCACGAGAACGCCCTGCTCGTCTGGCCGGTCAAGCTGGCTCTCGCGCCGGACCTTGGGGACCGCGTGCTCCGGGCCTTGTCCGCATGACGCTGCCGCGCCGCACACTCGGGTCGACTGGGATCGAGGTCTCCGCGATCGGGCTCGGTACGGTGAAGCTCGGCCGCGACGCCGGCCTTTCCGTCGCCCCGTTCGCGATTCCGGGCACGCGTGCGGCCCGCGCCCTGCTCGACCGGGCGAGGGAACTCGGCGTAAACCTGCTGGACACCGCGCCGGCCTACGGCGAGAGCGAGGAACGTCTGGGTGCGCTCCTCGACGGCGCCCGCCAGCGTTGGGTGCTCTGCACCAAGGCCGGCGAGTCCTTCGACGGCCGCCGGTCGCGCCACGACTTCACGGCCAGGGCGATTCGGGAGAGCGTCGACGCGTCGCTCCGCCGGCTGCGGACCGACTACCTCGACGTCGTGCTCATCCACTCCGACGGACGGGACGTGGAGATCCTGCGGCAGTCCGGCGCCATCGATACCCTCGATGCGTTGAAGCGCGCCGGCAAGATCCGAGCTTCTGGCTTCTCGCACAAGACCGAAGAAGGGGGCCGACTTGCTCTCTCCTGTTGTGATGTGCTCATGTCCGCACTCAGTTTCACGGACCGCCGGCAGATCGACGTGGTTCGCGACGCCGGCGTGAACGGAGTCGGAGTGCTCGTGAAGAAGGCCCTCGACAGCGGCAGGGCGCCGCCGGAGAGCCTGGGCTACGTCGCCGCGCTGCCGGGGGTGTCGAGCGTCGTCGTCGGCACCGTCGATCCCGTTCATCTCGAGGCCGACATCGTCGCCGCGGGGTTCGCATGACGTCCGCACACCGCTCCGCCGAACTCGACGGACTCAGCGTGCACCGGCCGACGACGGTCGGGTGGGACGCGCGAACACCGCCCAACGAGACCGTCGACGCGGACGGCAACCCGAATCCCGACGACCGCCGCTTCGGCGTGCCGGACCCGCGTGCCCCGGCGTGCCGCGCGCCCGACGATCCGGAGGTCGTAGCCTTACGCCGACATCTGCGCGCCCACAACGGCATACGCGGTCTCGAGATATGCACCCCCGGCGAGCCGGACCGCGCCGCGAGGATCTTTCACCGCGACGGCTTCGTGGTGCGGGACCTGTTGGACGAGGACCGCCTGGCGGCGTTCCGCGAGAGTTGCGCGAGGGTCCTGCGGGACATCCTCACACATCCGGGCCGGGACGGCCGCAAGTACCTGGCCGAGACGGGTCGCCTGCCGCACCGATACAGCTACGGCACGAGTTCCGCGTCACGACAACTCATGCACGATCCCACCTGGGTGTCGATGATCGACCTCCCCACCACGGCGCCGCTGCTCGAGGCGATCTTCGGGACCGCGGACCACCTCGTATGGGGCGGCGGCGGCGACCTGTGCCTGCCCGGCGCGATCGAGTACCAGCACCTGCACCGCGACTTCGTGGAGAACCACTCGCTGCCGGAGGCACGTCTCGCGCAGGCCCGGGCGCTCGGCGTACCGATCGACATTCCGGAAGGCGTTGCCGAACCCGACCTCCCGACGCAGCGCCTCATCGTCGAGCGCACGCCGATGTTCGTCACCGTCAACTTCCTGATGAGCGACCTCACGTGGGAGAACGGGCCGATCCGCCAGATCCCCGGCACGCACACGACCCGGCAGCCGCCACCGACGCCCGAGGAAGAGCCGGAGTGGATGCGGCTCTCCACCCTCGTCGGCGCGCCGGCCGGCGCCGGCGTGTTCCGGGACAACCGCGCCTGGCACGGAGCCACCCCCAACCTGAGCCGCGAGGTGCGGGCGCTGCCGAACATCGAGTACGTGGCGCCCTGGACGCCCGGGGAGACGTTCAAGCCCACCATGCCCCACGCGCTCTGGACGTCGCTGTCCGCGCGCACCCAACGGATGGCCCGCTTCATCGGGGCGGAGCCCGGAGTGTGGCCACCGGGCGCCGGGGTGATGCACCCGCTCGCCAACGAGCGGAAGCGGGCCGTCGCACGCATGCGAGGCGCCGACTGACGTCCCCGGTCAGACGGACTTGATGCGCTCGAGGATAGACGTGGTCGAGCAGTCCGGAAGCAGGCTCAGCACGCGCACTTCGCCGCCCCATCCCCGGACCAGTTCGGCGCCCACCACACCGCTCTCGGCGTAGTCGCCCCCTTTCACCAGGACCTCCGGCCGCACCGCTTCCAGCAACGCCTCCGGCGTGTCCTCCGAGAACGGCGTCACCCAGTCCACGGCGGACAGTCCCTCGAGCACGCGCATGCGCCGCTCCAGCGCGTTCACGGGACGTCCCGGCCCTTTCAGCCGGCCCGCCGAAGCGTCGTCGTTGACGGCCACCACGAGCCGGTCGCCGAGTTCGCGGGCCTCTTCCAGGTACCCGACGTGGCCGGCGTGCAGAACGTCGAAGCAGCCGTTCGTGAACACGATTCTCTCGCCCCGGCCGCGGGCGAGCCGCACGGCCGCGAGCAACTGTTCGCGCGTCAGCACACCCTCGTCCGGACGCTCGGCGTCCGCGATCGCCTGGTTGATCTCGGGGGCGGTGACCGCCGAGGTACCCATCCGCGCGCACACGAGTCCCGCCGCCAGGTTGGCGACGCGGGCGCTCGCCACGGCGTCCCAGCCAAGTCCGATGCCGACGGCGAGCGCGGCCGCCACGGTGTCCCCCGCGCCTGTGCGGTCGTACACCTCGACATCGCTCGCGGGCAGGTGACGGACGCGCCCGTCACGATCGATCACGGTCGACCCCTCTCCGCCCCGGGTGACCACCAGCGTCTCGACCTCCGCCCGCCGTAGCAGTTCCAACGCCCTGTCGGCGAAATCGGCCTCGTTGCGCCACGCGCCGGCCGCCCGCTCGAATTCGGCCCGGTTGGGCTTGACGACCTGCGCCCCGGCGTAGCGGGCGAAGTCCTTGTGCTTGGGGTCCACGACCACGATGACGCCAGCCCGGCGCGCCACCGCGACGAGGGCTTCGGGGCGATCCACCGCGCCCTTGTCGTAATCCTCGATGACGAGCACGTCCGCGCCGCCCACGCGGTCCTCGACGCGCGACGCGACCTCGGCCCCGACCCCCTCCGGGAGCGGCTCATCGAAGTCGGCGCGGAGGAGCTGCTGGCGCTGGCTGACGACGCGGAGCTTGCGCGTGGTCTCCCGGGCGGGCACTTCGACCAGATCGCACACCACGCCCGCGGCCTCGAGGGTCGCGCGCATGTCCCGCGCCGCCGTATCGGTCCCCACCGCACCGACGAGCGTGCAGCGGGCGCCCATCGCCACCACGTTGAGCGCCACGTTGGCCGCCCCGCCCGGACGGTCCTCCGCAGCCACGACGTCGACCACCGGCACGGGTGCTTCCTGGGAGATGCGCGCCGCCTCCCCGAACCAGTACCGGTCCACCATCACGTCGCCCGCGACGACGATGCGCGTCGGGGAGACCGGAGGGAGCGTCTCGGCCATGCCCGGATGTTAGCAGCCTGTCGCACTCGGACGCGCGAAGCGGGTACAGTTCCGGGCGCGCATGGCAGTGTCGGCTTCACAACTCGCGGCGCCGCGCCACTGGCCCCTCTGGGTCGGTGTCGGGGTCGCGTGGCTCGCCTGCCGGCTCCCCGTGCACTGGCAGGCCTCCGTCGGACGCGGTCTCGGGCTGCTCGCCTGGCGGGCGGGCGGACGTCGTCGGCGCATCGCGGACGCGAACATCGACCTGTGCTTTCCGGAGCTTTCCCCCCGGGAACGCGCCGGCCTCGTGCGCCGGACGTTCCTGGCGTCCGGCATCGGGCTGATGGAGACGGTCCAGGCCTGGCTCGGCCCCGTGGACGCGGTGGCCGACCGCCTCGGGTGTCACGGCCTGGATGACCTGCTCGAGGCACAGGCGGAGGGGCGCGGCGTCCTCCTCGCCGGGGCGCACTTCCTCACCCTCGACCTGACCGGCGCCCTCCTCGCGTCCCGCGTACCGTTCGATGTCGTGTACCGCGGCCACCGCAACCCGGTCATCGAGTGGCTCATGGTCCGTGGCCGAAGGCGTCACTACGGCGCGGTGATCGAACGCCACGACCTGCGTCGGGCGGCCCGGCGGCTGCGGGAAGGGCACATCGTGTGGTACGCGGCGGACCAGGACTACGGCCGCCGGCACTCCGTGTTCGCCCCGTTGTTCGGGGAGCCCGCCGCCACGGTCGTGGCCACCGCGCGCCTCGCCCGCATGGGGGGCTCGCCCGTCGTCTTCTACAGCCACTTCCGCGACGAGGAGACGCGCACGTGGTCCGTGCGGTTCCGGCGCGTCGGGGACTTCCCCTCCGGGGACGACGAGGCGGACGCCGCTCGACTGAACGCGATCCTCGAGTCCGAGATCCGGCGCCATCCCGAGCAGTACCTTTGGCTGCACCGGCGGTTCAAGACGCGACCCGACGGCATCGAATCCCCTTACGGGGCATGGGAACGACGCCGGACAAGGCGGCGCCGAAAGCGGCGCCGCGGCGTTACCGCGCCGTGAGCTTTTCGACCGGCTGACCCCGCCCTCTACATACCCGACCCGGGCGCGTCCCCCGTGGGGGTGCCGCCCCACAGTTCGTCGAGGAAGACTGCCCAGGGCAGGATGCGGATTCCGTCCACTTCCCTGGCGACCGTCTCCATGGCCACCACGACATAGCGTTCGAAAAGACCCTCTTCACGCAACGCGCGGATTCCGCGCAGGTCGCGGGCGCCTACTACCCGCTTCGCCTTGACCTCCACGGCGACATCGCCGAACACGAAGTCCACCTCGAACTTCGACCTGGACCGCCAGTATCGCGGCGTGTCCAGCCGCCGGTAGTCACAGAACGCCTTGATCTCCTGGAAGATGAAGCTCTCGAGCGCGTTCCCGTACTCCGCCGTCCCCGGCGCCAACCCGCGACGCCCCTGGAGATAACGCGCGACGCCGATGTCGAAGAGATAGTACTTCGCCGTCTGGATCGCCTTGCGTCTCGAGGTCTCCGTGAACGCCGGGACCTGATGGGCAAGCAGCGTGTCCTTGAGGATCTCGTAGTACTCCCGCACCGTCGACACCGGCACTTGCGCATCGCTCGCCATGTTCGTGAAGTTGATCATCTCGCCGTGTGCAAGGGCCGCCACCTCCAAGAACCGGCTGAAAGCGCCGACGTTGCGTACGATCGCCTCGGCGGCGATCTCTTCCCGCAGGTAGTCCCCCGCATACGCCGCGAGGTCCTCGCGCGGCGCGTCCGAGAAGTAGACGGACGGCAGCAATCCGAACTCCAGAGCCCGATCGAGATCGAATCGGGACCCCAGTTCCGCGCGCACGAACGGGTGCAGCGTCCTCGATCGCGCGCGTCCACCGAGGAGGTTGACGCCCTTGCGACGCAGCGTGCGGGCGCTCGAGCCCGTCATGAGGAAACGCACGCCGCGTTCCTCGATCATGAGCTGAACCTCGTTGAGGAGTTCGGGCATCTTCTGTATCTCGTCGATCACGACGACGCTCGTCTCGCCGTCCAGCGCCTGGCGAATGAGCGCGGGATTGCGCGACAGCCGCAGGAACAGCTCCCGGTCGAGCAGGTTGTACACCGGTACTCCCTCGAACTGCTGTCGAATCAGCGTCGACTTGCCTGTCTGTCTTGGGCCGAAGAGGAAGCACGACCGCCGGTCAACCAAGTCCCGCATGTCCAGACGACGGGGGATCGTTCCGTCCCGCATGGCTCAAATTCACAGCTTAGCTGTCAATCATCATGATAATCGACATTATAGAAGTCAAACGTCATCGCACCGGATCGACGCGGCCCTTTCCCGTTCCCGTCCTTTTCGGCAGACTGAACGCCGACGCCGGAACGGTCAGGCGTAGTTGGCTCCGTTCGAGACCGTCGAACCGATTTGGGAGAACGCCCGCATGTTGAGATTCGCCGAAGAGGTCATGCTGCTCCTGCTGCACGACGAGAACGGAAAGTTCACGCGGGTGCCGGACTGGTCGCTGCGCTACGCCCTGGGCGGCAGCGTCCTGATGGATCTCGAACTGGAGAACCGGATCGATACGGACCTCGAGAAGCTGATCCTCGTGGATCCCACCCCCGTGGGCGACAGTCTGCTGGACCCGACCCTGGCGGAGATCGCGGACTCGAACGAGAGCCACGATTCCCGCTACTGGGTCGAACGGGTGGCCGGCCGCGCCGACGACATCCGCGAAGAGGCCTTGGCGCGCCTCGTCGAGCAGGAGATCCTCACGCAGCGCGAGGACCGCTTCCTGTGGGCGTTCCGGTCGCGCCGCTACCCGATCATCGACGGCAAGGCCGAGCGCGAGGTGAAGCTCAGGATCATGGGCGTGCTCTTCAGCGACGACCTCCCCGACCCGCGCGACTTCGTCATCATCTGTCTCGCGCAGGCCTGCGGCATCTTCAAGAGCATGCTGTCCCCCCGCGAACTGGACAGCGTCGCGGCGCGAATCGAGCAGATGCGGCGCATGGACCTCATCGGCCAGGCGGTTTCGAACGCGATCTGGGACATCGAGTCGTCGCTGGCGATGGCCGTGCAGCCGCACGCGTTCTAGTGTGGTGTCCCGCAAGTTCCTGATACTTCAGAGTTCGCCCTGCGCGTCAATGCAAGGCGTGGTCCGCAGGGAATATCGGGCCGCCCGGAGGGCGCATTGGCAAGGACCACAACGCGGCAGTGGCGTGCAGGGCGCGCCCCACGGGGCCTGTGGCCGCGTTGCGCCCCTTGGCAATGGGCCCCACCATTGCCTGCGGGGAACGCGCCTTGCCACAGACCCCGTGGGACGCGCTGAAGCATTGGGAACTTGCGGGACACCACACTAGGGCCCGCGAACGCGGGCAGCGACCCGCCAACCCGCGTGCAGGCGTGACCCGTCTTCTCAACGACCGCGTGCGCATAGGGGACTTTCTCGTTCTCCTCGCCTTTGTCGGGGTCCTGATCGCACCGCTGCCCAGCATCCCCCGGCTGGCCACGTACCTGCTGGCAGTGCTCGTGCTGTGCAGCCCGGCCTTGTGGCGCGCGGCGGCCGACTCCCGGTTGGCGGCCTGTGCCGCGGCGCTGCTCGCCTACCTGGTCCTCACGAGCCTCTGGTCCGAAGACCCCGGCGTTCCGGACATCTTCAGGGTGTGCGTCCGGGCGCTGGTGCTCGGCTGCTTCGTGCTGGCCTTCGCGGACTCCGTCGCACGCGGCGCCGCCCATCCACGCATCGGCCGGTGGTTCGCATTGGCGGGAGGCCTCGTCGCGGTCGCGGCCATCGGCAACTTCCTGCTCGACCCGCCGCCCGAGGGCCGCCTGCATGGCCTCGGCCGCGTGCACAACTCCGTCACGGCTGCTCAGGCGTTCGCCGTCGTCGCACTCGTGGCACTCGACTCCGTCTGGCGCGCGCCCGCACCGCGTTGGCGACTGCTCGCCGGCGCCTGCGCTGTCGCGGCGATCCTGGCTGTCCTGCTATCCGGGTCCCGCGCCGCCTGGGCCGCGCTCCCGCTCGGCGTTGCCGTGCTGTGGCTCGCGTCGACGACGCCATCGCGAGCCCGCTTCACCGCCTACCTTGGCGCAAGCGCGGCGGCCATTGCCCTCGTCGCCGCGGTCCTCGCGACCAGCGACCTCACGCGCGACCACCTCCTGCCGCGGGGCGACAGTTTCCGGTTCGCCATCTGGGAGTCCGTCGTGGCCGACGTCGCGCGGCAGGGGCTCTGGTTCGGCCGCGGCATCCTGACGCCGGACGATACGCTGCTGGGAGAACTCACCTTCCGGCACGCGCACAGCATGTACCTCGCCGTCCTCTTTCAAGGCGGCATCGTGGGGTGCGTCCTCTTTGCCGCCGCCCTCGGCGGGACGGCGTTCACGCTCGTGCGTGCGCTCGGCTCCCCGGACGCCCGGCTCGCCCTCGCGTTGCTCGCCGCCGGCGCCGTGTTCTGGCTGACCGACGGCCGGCAGCTGGTGGACCGGGTCGGCGTGCATTGGTGGTTCTTCTGGTTGCCGGCGGCTACGGCCATAGGCATCGGCGTTGGGAGTGGACGCGATACCGGGCCCCGCGGGTGAGGGTACCGTTGCGCTCCCTCCGCCGTTCGGTTTGCGGAAACGTGGCTCACGCCCCAGAGTGGAGCAGCGGCCGGAGTCCGTCACCAAACCCGGACGGCAACACATGCCTCGTCGGCCTGAGGCGAAGCCTCGCTAGTCTGAACTTCCAGAGTCGAACCGAGCCAAGGTATTGATTTTCGGGGGCATCGCCGGGATCTAACGGTTCGCCACTGGGTACGCGCTATTGTAGCCGAAGGCCGAGCAGCCGGAAGGCTTCGCGCTGCGGTTCGGTGGGTCGGGCGAGGAGTTCGAACGGTTCGGCGCCGGGCAGGCGCGGCGTGACGGTGTTTTTCGTGACGGTGGCGAGGTCGCCGAGCAGCGAGCGGAAGCTCTGCACGGGCCGCCCGTCGTCGGTGCGCTTGCGACGGGCCTTGCGTTGGGCGGAGTCGGAGACTTGGGCGGGGGCAACCACGGAGGCGCGGTCGGCCGCGGCGCCGGCCGGGTCCTCGTCGTCGAACAGCAGCGGCGCCAGCCGCTCGCGCATGTGCCACTCCACGTAGTAGGCGAGCATGCACAGCAGCACGTGGGCGCGCACCCGGTCGGCGTTGCGGTGGAACACCGGCCGCACCTTGAGGTCCACGGTCTTGAGGCTGCGGAAGGCGCGCTCCACGGTGCTCAGGCGCTTGTAGGCGCGCACGGCGCCCGCGGCGTCGAGGCGTTCCTCCGGCAGGCTGGTGCGGATGACGTACAGCCCGTCCAGGGCCGCCTCGGCGGCGATGGAGGCGGCGTTTCTGCGGTGGCCGAAGCAGCCGTCGTCGTCGATGTCCCAGTCGAAGTGCTTGGCCATCCTGTACTTGCCGATGACCTTGCCGACCCGCGCGCCGATCCGCTCCGCGCCCGTCAGGCGCTTGTGCTTCCGCCGCGTCGCCGCCGCGATGGGTTCGAGCAGCTTCTCGGTGGCCGCGAGCAGTTCCCCGCGCTTGCGCGCGCGCTCCGCGGCGAGCAGCGGATTGCGGCACACCACGAGGCGCTCGCCGGGATGCGCGTCGGCGCGGATCTCGATCAGGTCCCGCTCGTCGAACAGCGACGGCTGGATCGCGCCGGCCTCGACCAGCTTGCGGATCGCCGGCCCCCGCAGGGCGCTGATCCAGTCCAGCCCCGCCGGCTTGACGTCCTCCCGGATGCGCGCCTCGGTGAGCATGCCGCGGTCGCCCACCAGCACCACCCTGGACAGCCCGAAGCGTTCGCGCAGCTTGTCGATCTGCGCGCCCACGGTGGCCGGGTCGGCGGTGTTGCCGGGGAACACCTCCACCGCCACCGGCCGGCCGTCGGCGTCGCACAGCAGCCCGAACTCGATCTGCAGCTTGCCCTTCTTGCCGTCGCGCGAGTGGCCGCGCTTCGCCAGCGGGCACTGGCGCCCCTCCAGGTACACCGAGGTCAGGTCGTACAGCACCAGCGCGCCGTCCGCGAGATGGCGCCTGGCCAGGGTCCGCTCGATGCGGTCCCGGCGCGCGAGCAGCCAGTCCATGGCGGCGTACAGGTCGTCCTCGGTGAGCGCGCCCAGTCCCAGCGTGTCGGCCAGGGTGTGGCGCGCGGTGGCCGCGGCGAGGCCGGCGGCGGTGGCCAGCTTCGACCCCGGCTCCAGCACGCGGGCGACGACCATGGCCACCACGCGGTCGCGCTCGGGCGAGCGTTGCGCGGCCACGACCCGGTCCAGGCGCAGTTGCCGGAGCGTGCCGAGCACGGCGGCGACATGGCCGTGCGGCAGCGCGCGGACGATGTCGAAGGCGTCGCCGAGGCGCGTCACCGCGGTGCCGCCCCCGAGCAGGACGCGCAGGCCCTCCACCAGGGCGGGGGGCCACTTGGAGAGGTTGGCCAGGGTGCGTTTCCTGACCTTGCCGTCGCGTCGGAAGGACTCGCGCAGCAGGACGGCGGGCGGGGAGTTGCGGTTGGGGACCGATTCGATGTACATGGCTACGCATCGTGAATCATCTTCCCAATAAAGTCAACATCAAATACTTCCCTGTTCCATCCTTTACATGGCTACGATTGTCGTGCCAGCGACCATCCGAAATCCCATCGGAATCAACCGCTTGACCAGCGAATCAACGTGGAATCAGGGGGGAAGTTCCGGCTAGTCGTCGTCGATTATGGTCATGGTCCCCACGGCGTCCGGCTCCCTCCAGCTCCCGGGCAGGAACGCCTCCACCGCGAAGTACTCGTCGGGCTCCTCCCCGCTGTCCTGCTCCAGCCAAACCTCGCCCGTCAGCGCCGTCACTCCCGGCTCGAACACCATCTCCCCTTCCGTAGACTGATACTCGGACGTGCTCGCCCGGTTGTCCGGCAGGTGGTATGCGGGCGCGGTGTACCAGCGCACGCTGATCTCCTCGGCGGACGCCTCTGACAGCCGCACCCGGAACTCCAGCACGTCGCCCTCCACCGCCGACGCATCGTCCACGGCGACGGTCACCTCCACCGCAGGCTCGTCGTTGTCGGCCACGCCGACCGTCGCCGCGCCCTGGGTCGAGGACACCGTGTAGCCGCTGTCCGCGTTCACCGTCGCCGTCACCGAACCGTCCGCCTCGTCGGCGCTGTCGTCGACCGTGCCGACGGTCAGGGTCGCGCTGCCGGTGGTCGGCACCGTCACCGTGCGCTTGCCCGTCGCCGCGCCGTAGTCGCCGCTGGCCGACACCGTCACGCCCACCGACAGGTCCGCCGCCGGCGCCGGGCTCGCCGTCACCGTGAAGGTCGCGTCGCCGCCCTCCGTCACCCCGGCGCCGGCCGTGACGCTCACCACCGGCGTGGGCGGCGGGTCGTCGTCGTCGGCCACGGCCACCGTGGCCGCGCCCCGCGTCGCCGACACCGTGTAGTCGCTGCCCGCGTTCACCGTCGCCGTCACCGATCCGTCGGCCTCGTCGGCATTGTCGTCCGTCGTGCCGACGGTGAAGGTAGCGCTGCCCGAGGCCGGGACCGTCACCGTCCGCTGTCCGGTCGCCGCGCCGTAGTCGCCGCCGGCCGTCACCGTCACGCCCACCGCCAGATCCGCGGCCGGGGCCGGGTCCGCCGTCACCGTGAAGGTCGCATCGCCGCCCTCCGTCACCCCGGCGCCGGCCGTCACCGTAACCTCCGGCTTCCGTTGCTGCCCGCCTCGGCTCTTCAGGTAGTCGGAGGCCGCCTTGAAGGCGCTGTCCGGCCACGTCTCCGCGTTCTCGTGGATCTCCGATGCCGGCATGGGGTCCACCCCGCTGTCGTAGCCGATGGCCGCCAGCACCCGGTTCCACTTGAGAATGTGCGCCGGATTGTCCTTCGCGTCCGTGTTCTCGGGGTCGTCCCGTACCTGTAGGAGGTAGTCCACGACCATCTGATAGTCGGTGTAGTCCGGCGCCGCGTCGTCGTTGTCGGTGACGGTCGCCGTCTCCGACGACTGCGCGCCCAGAGTGTAGCCGCCGCCCGCGTTCAACGTCAGCGTCACCGACCCGTCGGCCTCGTGCTCTTCGTCGTCCGAGGTGGAAATGGTCACCGTCGCGCTGCCGCTCGCCGGGATCGTCACGACATGGACCCGCACCATCCGCCGTGCCGGTCCTACTGGGCCAATCAGGCGTTCTATGCGCTGGGGCAGATCGCCCAGGTGCTGCTGCGGGCGGTGCGGTACACGGCGCTGCCGAAGAGCGCGCGGCGCCACGGCATCCGCGCGGTGATCCGTTACCGAAGGCATGAATGTTAGCGGGCTGACAGTAGCTGAGATGTTTACCGCTTCGTGACCAGCAGATCCTCCATCACCAGGAACTCGAGGTCGCAGCCGAGAAACATCGTGAGCGCGTCGTCCGGCGTGCACACGATCGGTTCCCCGCGCCGGTTGAGCGACGTGTTGAGCACGGCAGCGTTGCCCGTACGCGCTTCGAGCGCCTCGATCAGGTCGTAGTAGCGCGGGTTCCAGCGGCGTTCGACCACCTGCGCGCGCGCCGTGCCGTCCGCGTGCACCACCTCCGGGATACGTCGCTTCCACGCCTCCGTCACGTCGAAGGTCACGGTCATGAAGGGCGCCGGGTGATCCGTGCCGATGATGTCCGGGGCCACCCGGTCCAGGATCGACGGGCAGAAGGGACGCCATCGCTCGCGGTACTTGATCTGGGCGTTGATGCGGTCGGCGATCCCGGCGATGCTCGGGCAGCCGAGGATGCTGCGGCCCCCGAGCGCCCGCGGGCCGAACTCCATGCGCCCCTGGAACCACGCGACCGGCTTCCCGGCGGCGAGCAGGTCGGCGGTCTCCTCGACGACGTTCGCCAGCCTCCGGTACGCCACACCGACCCGCTGCCGAGCCGCGTGCTCGCAAGCGTCCGTATCGAAGGCCGGTCCGAGGAACACGTGCTCCATCCTGCCGAGCCGGTCTCCACCCTCGGCCGCGACGTAGGTGGCCGCCCCCAGCGCCGTGCCCGAGTCTCCCGCGGCGGGCTGTACGAACAGCGCCTCGACGTCGGGCCGCGCGAGGATCCTCTGGTTCAGCTTGACGTTCAGGGCGCCGCCCCCCGCGAGGACGATGTGTCCCGTCTCCGCGAGCACATCGGAGAGCCACGCGTCGATCAGCCCGAGGCAGCACTCCTCGTACAACTCCTGCATGGCCGCCGCAAAGTGGACGTAGGGCTCGTCGGCGGCGTCGCCCCGGCGCGGCGGGCCGAGCCGCCGTACCAAGGCGCGGCCGAAGTGGCGGCCACGGCCGTCCTCGCGATAGCGGCGCAAGCCGACGGTGTTGACCAGGCGGGTGTTGACGCGGAACCCCCGCCGCGTCCGGCGTACCAGCCCCGACAGGTCGCAGGCGTCCGGCCGGCCGTAGGGCGCCATCCCCATGACCTTGTACTCCCCGTCCAGCATGTCGAAGCCGAGGTACTCCGTCATGGCGCCGTAGGCGCCGGGGAGGGAGTCCGGATCGTAGAACTCCTTGCGCCCCTCGATGCGGCCTCCATCGCCCACGCCCAGGAACGTGGTCGCGTACTCGCCCTTGCCGTCGATGCTGAGGATCGCGGTCCTGCGGTCGAACCCGGAGAGGTGATAGGCGCTCGAGGCATGGGCTAGGTGGTGCAGTACGGGCCGGAACGCCGTGCGGTCCCAGTCGATGCCGAGCGCCATGCCCGCCTCGAGGACCCGGCGACGGTTGCGACGGAACCTGCGGTTGCCGTTGAAGAGCGCATCGAGCGCGCGGTCCGGCGCGTACCAGTGCCGCGCGGCATAGTGCCAGCGGCCGGGACCGAAAAGGCTGACCTGGGCGTACGGGAAGGCGACCGCGTCGACGTCGCCGGGGCGCACGCCCCCGGCCTCCAGGCAGTAGCGCGCCGACTCCAGCGGCATCCGGCCCTGGGCGTGCTTCTCGCGGATGAAGCGTTCCTCCTCCGCGGCGGCCACAACCTCGCCGTCGATGAGCAACGCCGCGGACGGGTCGTGACCGAGCGCCCCGGAGAGCCCGAGGACGATCACGTCGTGCCGTCCCCGTCCGTCCGCCCCTCGAGCGCGCGCGCAATCGCCCCCGCGAAGCGCTCGGCCACGGGCGCCTCCCAGTTCTCGAGGAAGCGCTTCCGATCCCCCGCGATCTCGCGCCGCGAGCGCGCGGGGCGCAAGGCGTCAAGGTCCACCAGGGACACCGTGCCGTTCCCGACGACGAAGTTGGACGCCTTCGTGTCCCGGTGAGTCAGACCGTCTCGCGACAGGGCCTCGAACAACCGGCCCACGGCGTCAGCCGTCGCGTCGTCCAGACCGTGGCGCGCGACGTGGTCGTCCAGGGTGGTGCCGCCGAGGTCCTCCAGCACGAGGTACGCGGGCCCGGTCCCCCGCGACGCCAAGAGGGCGACGGGCCGGGCCGTCGGGACGTTGCGGAAGCACAGCCGATGACCGTTCACCCACGCCCGCCGCGCCCTGCCGGGCTTCGCGTTGTACCGCTTCACGACATAGCGCCGCGACCCGGACTCGACACGCGCGACGGTGGCCGTGTTGCCGTCCTTCAGCCGCACGCCCGCTTCGACCGCCGCCCCGGGGGACGCGAGCAGGCGTTCGAGCTCCGGGCACATCGCCGCGCGTTCATGCACCACTTCCCGGCCTTCCACGCGCCCTACGTCGAACTGGCTGCAGGGACGCAACGTCTTGGCCAGGAAACGGCGCACGCGCCGGCGCTGCATGCGCGCGGCGGACCGGTGCAGGCGTGCGCACTCGGCCTCGTCCGCATGCCAATTCCTCGCCGCGCAGTACAGGCCATAGCTCTTCTCGATGGCCGCTGCGTCCGCGTCGAGCGCGGCCAACTGCAACGCGAGTCCCGACAGGCTCGCGCGCCGGCCGGAGCCCTCAGCCGGGGAGCGCGAGGGGCTTGCCCCTCGCAAGAAAGAGCCCCCCCTGGCCACCCCGTCACCGTCAATCATGAAGACCCGGTCGCCCACAACCACGAAGTTGCCGAGATGCGGATCGTTCTGACGGACGGCCGCCGCGTGCAGCGCGGCATTCAGAACGACGATCGCATCGCCGTCCCCGGCAGTCGCCGCGCGGCCATGCACCCATTCGACGGCAAGCCACCAGCCTTGGTCGAAACGACCCTCGGCGACGGTTCGGGGCGTCGGGACGCCGGCCGCCGACAACAGCGACAACCCGCGCCGCTCCCGGTGAAAACGCCGCGCCGCGCCGCCGCCGAAGAACGTTTTCACGGCGACGTCCCGTCCGTCGAGACGGCCGCGCAGGACGAGCCGGCGGCCAGGGAGGTGGCGGAGGACCTCCAGGCAATCAATGTTGACGGGGCGGCCTCCAGCCCGACCCTCGAACTGGAAGGGCGTCGCACGGGATTCGATGCCGCTCACGCCGGCCGCGCGATCCCGTGCCGGACCGCCTTCTCGAGTAGCCGCCCCGCGCGTCGCTCCACACGCCGCCACAGCGCGGGGTCCTTCGCAAGGGCGTCGCGCAGGGGCAGGCCGGTATACCGCGCGAGGAAGCGCAACCGGTCCTTTCGGGACAGGCAGAGGTGCAGCGTGGAGAAGAGCAGCGCGGCGAGATCGCGCAGGATCCAGCGCCGCGGCGCGCGGGGCCGCACCTGTGCCCGGTGCAGGTCGATGACCGCGAGCACCGCCGCGCCGCGCTTGAGCGCCTCGGTGTCCGCGAGCACGTGGCAGAGGTAGTAGTCGCGGTGATTGACGCCGGCCGCGTGGAGGGCGCGGGTGAGGTCGGCCAGGGCCAGGACCAATGCGCGCCGCACGCCCGGGCGCGGCGGCGCGGTCCGCCACGCGTCGGTGAGCTCATCGAGGCTCGCATACCCTTCGAGGGCATCGCAGACCACGAACGACCGTGTACGGGCCGGATTCCACCCGCGCCTTCCGAAGGCCGCCACCCGGGGCGCGGGGATGCCCTCCGCCGCCAAGTGCCGACACGCGGCGTACTCGTGCCGGGACCCCGTGACCGGGGCCTTGCCGCTCACCAGGTTCTTGACGATCTCGCCCCACCCGACGCCGTCGTGGATCTTGGCGAAGTAGGCGGTCCCGCCCTCCTCGAACCGGATCGTGCGACGCGACGCCACCGCGCGGTAGGTCTCTCCGCACAGGCCCCACACCACCTCGAACGGGTCGCGCCCCCGCCAGGCGGATTTCAGGTCGTCACGCAGATAGAGCTCGGCCACGACGCGCCACGTGTTCCTCGATCAACTCGACCACCCGCGCCAGGCCGTCGAACGGCGTCTGGGCCACGTACCGCAGGGCGTTCTCGCGCCAGATTCGCCGGCGCTCCCCGTCGAGGGCGTCGATCAGCGCGCCCTTGAACGCCTCGGCCTCGAAAGGCGCGTCGACCACGGTGCCCGCCTCCGCCCGCGAGACGTGTTCGCTGTGGCCGACGTCCGCGACGGTCACGACCGGCAGCCCGGCGGCGAGCGCGTCGAGCACGGCGTGTCCCGCGAGGTCGCGGTATGCGGGATGCACGAGGAGGTCGGCACCCGCGTACCAAGCCCCGGCGTCCATCGATGCGAAGCGGACGCGGTCCTTGAGGCCCAGTCCGGCCGCCATGGCGCGCGCGCCGGCGGGGGCGTCGAGTGCAACCAGGCGTATGCCCTTCTGCCGATGGTCGGGCAGCGCATCCACGGTCATCAGCACCCGTTCGAGCCCGGCCGTTCCCACGCACAGCAGTACACAGTCGTCCTCGGTCGTCCCCCATTCCCGGCGCACGTCCGCCCGGGTGCGCCCAGGGCCGTCACCGGCCGACAACCGGACGGCGTCCATGGGCGCGAGGATCTCCGGTTCCACGTCATAGTGCTCCCGGTAGTCGGCCGCCCATGACGCGTTGCGAGCCACGACCGCCGTACCGCCAGTGAACACCGCCTCCTCGGAACAGGCACGCTGTCGAAAACCGGGCGTGCTCCGGTACAGGCGCCCCCGGAGGCGTTCAGCCTCACGCCGCGCACACGGTTCCGCGGTCACGCAGAGGTCGAGTCCAGGCATCTTGCTGAAGCCCACCACGCAGTGCACGGGACTTCGCCGCAAGTCGCCGCGCACCCACCGCTCGAAACGCTCGACGCGCTTGTGGCCGGCCATGGAGGCCACGGGGACGACCACCACGTCCGCCCCGGAGTCGGCGGGTACCTGCCAGGACATGGTGTACACGCGCACGCGCCAGCCTTTCTCGCGGCACGCGCCCGCAAGCGCAAGCACGTCCCGTGAAACCCCTTCCGGGGCAGCGACGCGGTGTGCGCAGATCGCGACACTCAGCTGGATGTCGCCCCGCACGAATCGCTCGACCAGGTCGCAGGCGACCCGCGGGCGGCCCCCGAGCGCGCCGCTCGCGGCCAGCCGGCGCCCGTTCTCGCTCCATGCCGCTCGTCGTGCGGAGGTGAGCACCTCCCGCACTTCGCGGTTGAACCGGTCCTGGTCGAAGGGCGACGACGACACGATACCGGTCTCGGCCTCCCGCACGTAAGGCGCAAAGCCGCACACGTCGGTGACGAGGACGGGCAAGCCGGCCGCCATCGCCTCCAGGATCACCACCCCCGCCGCCTCGTTGTAAGCGGGGAGCAGGAGCGCGTCCGCGCCCTGGAGGATGCGCGGCACGTCGCCGCGGCCGCCGGCGAATCGCAACGACCCGCGGACTCCGGCCCGTTGCGCCAGTCGCTCGAAAGGACGCCGGTTGTCGTCCCCCACCACCAGGAGGACCGCATCGCTGCCGCCCCTCGCGAGGTCCGCGAGCGCGCGAATCGCCCGGTCGAGCCCCTTCGTCGCGAACCCGGACCCGACGAAGAGCAGCACCTGTTGGCCCCTGGGAAGATCGAACTCGCGGCGCAGCCAGCCGGACGCATCACCTTCGACCGCTCGGCCGGGTTCATCCGGCTCCAGGCCCGGCGGCAACCGGAAGAAACGTTCGTCCGGCGTGCCGTAATAGCGCTTGAACGTCGGCTGTTGCGCCGCCGCCACCGTCAGCACCTTCACGGGGCGGTCCCCGTCGAACACGGCTCGCTCGAAAGCGGCGAAATGACGGTACCGCGGCAGCAGCCGGTAGTGCCAGCCGCGCTGATGGCGCGCCTTTTCCTCGTAGCAGGAGTCGCCGGCGAGATACACGTCGAGACCCGGCATCTTGTTGAAGCCGACCACGAGGTCGACCGGTGACTCCCCCAGGTGCTCGCCGACCCAACGCGCGAAGCGGCGATAGCGGGCGGGATTGGTCGTCCCCCGCACCGGCACTCCGATCTTCTCTACCCCCGGCGGGGGCTCTCCCTCCCAGCGCAGGGCATAGACCCGCACGGAATGGCCGCGGCGGACGCACTCCTCCGCGATGCCGGCCAAGTCACGCGCGACGCCGCCGTAGGGAAAGTACTTGAAGATGCAGAACGCGAGCTTCACCGGGCCTTGAGTTCGATCCTCGCCTCCTGTCCGCCGCCCATGTCCACCTCGATCACGAAGGTCTCGGGCTCCGGCCGGCTATACGTCAGGTTGCGGAATGCGGCCTCGTCGCCCGCTTCGAAGGACACGCGGTTGTCGCCGAACTCACGCAAGGTGAGGGTGTGCGGCCCCGGGGTCCTCGGCACGAAGCCGGGGTCCCACTGTTGGAGCCGGAGCACGAGGCTGTCGTTCTCTTCCTCGATCACGATCATCTCGACCATGGAGGTCGTGCCATTCCCGGTCATCCGGACCAGCGAAGCGATCGAGCCGTCGATCGGCTGAATCCAGTTCTCCTCCAGGGTCGTTCCTCCGCCGACCGGGCCCGCCCACGACCCGGTCATCCAGGCGAGATCACGCACTGTCGGATGCTCGTCCGCACCGGCGGACACCGCCCAGGCGAATGCGGCCGTCAGGAACCAGCGAACGGCTCGGGGATGCGGCATGAGATGACTCCGTGACGTACAAGAACGCACGGCACCTTACCCCATCCCCCGAGGATTCTCAGGCGCCGGCCTGTGCCCCGAGGTCCATGACCTCAGCCCAGACGCGCTCCGGGTCGAGCGATGCGAAGCATGGCGGCTGGACCGGTTCGCCTTCCCACGCAACCGCCGGACCCCGGTACCGACACGTCCGCGACAGGCAGGGCGAGCAGCCGATATCCGATTGCATGCTTACCGCCAGCGGCCCCCGGCAACCGGTCAGACGCACGTCGGTCGGGCCGTAGACGACCAGCGTCGGCCGGCCGAGCGCCGCCGCCAGGTGCGAAAGGCCCGTGTCCACGCCCACCACCGCGGTCGCCTCCCCGAGCATCGGGATGACCTTCCCCAACGGCAGCGGAAGCGCGACCCTCGCACCCTCCACGCGCGCCGCGACCGCCTCCGCCCGCACGCGCTCCGCTTCAGTCAGCCAGGGCAACACCGGCGTCATCCCGGCGGCGACCGCGCGCGCGGCGATCGCGGTCCAGAAACGGTCGGGCCAGTGCTTGGTGTTCCAGGTAGTCCCATGGACGAGAACGCAGGTGTTCTTCTTCCGATCGCCCCGTTCGAGGCCGAACGCCGGCGCCCCAACCGGGCACTCGTATCCCAGCGCCGCCGCGAAGAGCGCGCGCATCCGGTCAACCGCGTGGTCCGTTCGCGACACCGAGAGGCGGCGCGTGTACAACGCGGCGGCCGCCGACTCCCGCGCGCTGGCGCCGTCGAACCCGGCAAGGTCCCCGGACCGCGACCAGCGTCCCACGACGGCACTCTTCAGGAGACCCTGCGCATCGAGCGCGAGACCGTAGCGCTCCCGCCGCAGCGCGCGCCGAAACGCGCGGGCCTCCCCGAGGCTCATCAGGGCGGATCGGCGCCACCGGCGCAAGGCCGCCGGGATCACGCGCCGCACGCCCCGGTGCAGGGCCGGGGCGGCCGCGAACCCCTCCTCGACCACCCAATCGAAGGTGACGCCATGCCGGGTCGCGTCCTCGACGGCCGGCAGCGTGTGTACGATGTCGCCGAGGGACGAGAGCTTGATCAGCAGGACGTGCAAGAGTCGATCTCCCCGAGCACCCGGGACGGCGGCAGGTCCACGAGGCATCGCAGGTGCCCGAGGGGGCAGGTGCGCTGGAAGCACGGACTGCACGGTTGCGGTTCCCGCAGGACGACGGCGCGCTCGCCGAGCGGCGGCGTGAAGTCCGGCGACGTCGACCCGAACAGGGCGATCACGGGCCGGCCGAGCGCCGCCGCCACGTGCATCAGGCCCGAATCGTTGGCCACCACGCAGTCCGCCGCCGAGAGCAGGTCTATGGCGGTGACGAGGTCGTTGCGTCCCGCGAGGCTCACTGCCCCGGGCACGCGTGCGGCGATGTCTTCGCAGAGCGACCGCTCCTCCGCGCTGCCGAAGAGCCACACCGCCTTGCCGTCCTGGACGCACGCGCCGGCCACCTCCGCGAAGTGCCCGGCCGGCCAGCGCTTGGCGGGACCGAACGCCGCCCCGGGACACAGGGCGACGACCGGCCGTGCGTCTCGAAGCCGGAGCCTCTCACGGGTTACCGCGAGGTTGCGGGCGTCCGCCCGCAACTCCGGCGTGGGGCACGGGCCTCCCGCGAGCGCCGCGTAACGCTCGACGAGGCGCGGATACCGCTCCGGGTCGAGGCGCCTGGCATCGTTCAGCACCCCGTAACGACACTCACCGAGCCAGCCCGTCCGGCGCGGCACGCGGGCAAACCAGGGCGCCAGGGCGGATTTGAAGGTGTTGGGCAGCACGAAGGCCTGCTCGAAGCGATGCGCGCGCAGCGACCGCCCGACCCGCCGACGTTCCGCCAGCCCGAGCCGTCCATGCGGGACGTTGAGCCGGTGCACGGTGTCCACCCCGGGCATGCGTTCCGCCACGGGGGCCGTCGCGGGCGGCGCGAGCATGTGGACGGTGGCGCCCGCAGCCGCGAGTGTCGCGACGAGGGGTTGCGCCAGGACCATGTCGCCGACCCAGGCCGGCCCGACCACGAGCGTGTTCATGGAAACCGGGAACCGGCCCCCGGCGGCGCTACCGGACCGGCGTGTGCCACTCCGGGTGCGCCTCCCGCCGGCCGCGCACCTGGTCGAAGTAGCGCGACTGCAGTCGCTCCGTGACCGCGCCCCGCCGCCCGTCGCCGATGCGGCGCCCGTCCAGTTCGCTGATCGGCAACACCTCGGCGGCCGTACCGGTGAAGAAGGCCTCGTCGGCGACGTAGACCTCGTCGCGGGTGATGCGGCGCTCGACGACTTCGTATTCGAGTTCCCGCGCGAACACGAGGATCGTGTCGCGCGTGATCCCGGGCAGGCAGGAGGTCAGCTCCGGGGTGTGGATGACGCCGTCGCGCACGACGAACAGGTTCTCGCCGCTGCCCTCGGCCACGTAGCCCTCGTTGTCGAGCAGCAGCGCCTCGTCGCATCCCGCGTCGAGCGCCTCCCGCAGGGCGAGTATCGAGTTGATGTAGTTGCCGTTGGCCTTCGCCTTGCACATCGTGATGTTCACGTGGTGGCGCGTATAGGACGACGTGCGTACGCGGATACCCCGTTCGCGCGACTCCGGGTCCATGTAGTCGGGCCACGGCCAGCAGGCGATCGAGACGTTCACCGACAGCGCTTCCGCGCGCAGTCCCATCGCTTCCGACCCCAGGTACACGACCGGGCGCACATAGCCTTCGTCGAGCCCGTTGGCGGCCAGCACCTCGCACTGGGCGGCGTTCAGGTCTTCCCGTGTGTAGGGGATCGCAATGCCCAGGATGTGGGCGGAATCGAAGAGCCGGTCCGTGTGTTCGCGCAGCCGGAAGACGCTCGGACCGCTCGGCGTGGCATACGCGCGCACACCCTCGAAGACCCCCATGCCGTAGTGCAGCGTGTGGGTGAGCACATGGACGCGGGCGTCCCGCCAGTCGACGAGCCCGCCGTTCATCCAGATGTGGCCGTCGCGCTCGGCGAATGTTGGTTCAGCCACCATCCCGCCATTGTACTGTTTCTTGCGATGGGCAAGCCCCTGACGCGGGCCGCCCTCGCGCTCTGCTGGCGGGGAGTTTTCGCGAAGCGGAAACTCCAACGCGACCGAAGGTCGCGCGCGCTCCCCGGCTGAAGGCATTTTCTTGCGAGGGGCAAGCCCCTCGCGCTCCCCGGCTGAAGGCTCTCAAGTCGCCTCCGGACCGAGCAGTCGCTCCCATGCCCCCCGGATGGTCTCGCGGTACCGGTCGAGCACGTCGCTCGCGCGCGTCGCGTCGGGCAGGTCGAGTACCGAGCGGTGCAACTCCGAACGCAGCCCCAGGTACGCGTCGGTCAGCGCCGCGGCCTCGTCCCGTTCGAGGAGTCCCACATGGGCGGCTGTCTCGAGGATCCGCACGTTGTCGGTGAACGCGCACAGTTGCTCGTGTTCGTGGGCGTTGGCCAGGACCAGGTACTGCACCAGGAACTCGACGTCGACGATCCCTCCCGCGTCCCGCTTCAGGTCGACGTCCTCCTTCGACGCATCCACGATCCGGGCCCGCATCGACACGATGTCGTCCCGCAGCTTCGCCCGGTCGCGCACCCGCGTGAGCGCCGCCACGCGCGTGGCATCGAACCGTTCTCCAAGGGCTGGATCGCCGGCGACCACGCGCGCCCGCACAATGGCCTGGTTCTCCCAGGTCCACGCCTGTTCGTGCTGATAGCGGGCGAACCCGTCGATCGCGCTGACCATGGGACCCGCTCGACCCGAGGGGCGCAGCCGCATGTCCACCTCGTAGAGGTGGCCCCGGGCGGTCATCACGGTCAGGGCGTGCAGGAAGCGACGCACGAGCCGGTGCAGTTCCTGCTGGCGGGTGGACGGAAAGTCGTGCAGGAAGACGAGATCGAGGTCCGACCCCGGGCCGAGTTCGAGACCGCCGAGCTTCCCGTAGCCGATCACCGCGAAGTCGCCGAGTTCCTCGGTCCCGAAGGTCTCCCGCCAAGCGTAGGCGAGGGTGCGGTCGAGCAGCGCCTCGGCGAGGAACGTGAGGTAGTCGCTGACGCGCATGAGCGGCAGCCGACCCGCCATCTCCGCGGCGGCGGCCCGGAAAGCGTGCGCCTGCTTGAACTCCCGCAGGGCGTCGAGCACGCGCTCCGCATCGTTCGGGCCAGCCAGCGCGATGGACCAGTCGATGTCCCAGGCGAGGTCCTCGCGGGCCGGTACGCCGCTGACTTCCTGGCCGGTCAGCAGTTCGTCGAACAGCACGGGATGCTGCGCGACCTCGTTCGCGATCCACTTGCTCCGGGACGCGAGGTCGATCAGCGCATTCAGGGCCGGCGGGTTCTCGATCAGCAGCAGGAGGTACGCCGAGCGGCGCAGTACCGCCTCGAGGACGGGTACCAGGCGGGACAGGCCATGTTCCAGCGGCTCCGGCCGGCCCTCCAGGCGCTCTATCAGCAGGGGCATCAGCCGGTCCAGGCGTTCCCGGCCGTCGCCGGACACGCTCGCCTTGTCGCGCGCGCGCCGGAGCCGGTCGAGCCATTGCGCCACTTCCGGAGCCGCCTCTTCGTCGCCGTCCCAGAGCCCGGACGAACGCCGGTCCGCCTCCGTCTCGGGCACGGCGATCGCCTCCTCGAAACAGCCCGCCACGAACCCCCGGTGTCCGTCGAGCTCGGTCAGGAACGACCCGTAGTCCGCCGCGCCCATCATCCAGGCAACGCGCGCCTGGTCCAGTTCTCCATCCGGCAGGGAGTGCGTCTGCCGGTCCGCGATCGCCTGCACGCTGTGTTCCACGTTGCGCAGGTACACGTAGGAGTCGGTCAGGCGCGCCGCGGTCGCGGTGTCGATCATGTCGAACCGGGCCATGGCTTCCAGTGCCCGGCGCACGCGGGCCTCCCGCAGTTCGAGTCGCCGCCCGCCCCAGATGAGCTGCTGCACCTGGGCCATGAACTCGATCTCGCGAATCCCGCCGGACCCGAGCTTGACGTTCTTGCGCACCGCCGCGCCGCGCCGCTCCCGGTCGATGCGGTCCTTCATGGAACGTAGCGCGCTCAGGGCGCCGAAATCCAGGTATCGCCGGTACACAAAGGGCTGCAGCGCCACGAGGAGTTCCTCGCCGGCCTCGAGGTCCCCGGCGCAGGGCCGCATCTTGACCAGCGCATAGCGTTCCCAGTCCCGCCCCTGGTCCGCGTAGTACGACTCCAGTGCGTCGAAGGAGCAGACCAGCGGGCCGCTGCCGCCGTAGGGGCGCAGGCGGGTGTCCACGCGGAACGCGAAACCCTGTCCGGTTGGGGTGTCCAACGCTCCGACGAGGCCCTGGGCCACCTGCACGAAGAACTGCTGGTTGCTCCGCCCCGAAGATGTCCGGCCGCGCTCGCGGTACGCGAACTGGAGGTCCACGTCGCTCGACAGATTGAGTTCGCCGGCGCCGAGTTTCCCGAGCCCCAGCACGACCAGGCGCTGCGGTGCCCCGCTCGTCTCGCCCACGGGCTCGCCGTAGCGCTCCACCGTCCATTCGTGCACGCGCTCGAGGGCCAGGTCGATGAACACGTCCGCCAGGTCCGTGCAGCAGCCGGTCGTCTCGTCGAGTTCGGCGACCCCGAGGACATGCCGCCAGACCACACCGACCATCATCCGGTGCCGCGCGAGGCGCAGCGGGTCCAGCAACTCGTCCATCCGGCTCGCCCCGGCCACCGCGCTCTCGAGCGTGGCCCGGATCTCGGCCCGCGTGGGGCGGCGACGCCATGCACGGCTCGCGGCGAAGTCGCGGAACCATTCGCCATCGAGCTGGGCACGGGTGGCGACGAAGTCGCTCACGGCACACGCGGCCAACGTCGCCCGATCGGCCGACAGGCCCAGGGTCTCGAGCATGCGCAGTCGCGGCTCGGCCAGGCTCGGCGGCGGTCCGCGATCGGCGAGTCCGTCCATCTGGTGGATTCCACGGTGCGGCGTTGGGGAAGAGACAGTCTGTCGGACATGCCCACCGGGCGGCAAGCGGCGTAGCCGGGCCCTTGCGGCGCCCCAAGCTCGAGATAGTGCTTCGACTGCATGGGACTTTGAGGCTCGACATGCCCAGCAGGCAGCCTGAATCTCAGAGCCCGGTTGTCCAGCTTCAGGGGTTCACTCCGGAATGCGCAATTTCTTCTTCGCCCTGCGGGACGGCAGGGACCAGCATCACTCCGCCGCCATGGACAAGCAGGGTCTGTTGGACGTGCGGCCGATCATCATCCTGCCCTGGCCCGTGCTGTACGAGACACTCAACCCGCGCTGCGTTGGACTTCCGGGTGCACTCGCCTGGTTCGAGAGGCTGGTCCTTTCCCCGAACACCAACCGGCTCGATGACTCCTGGTACCGCGAGGCTTCCTTCAACTCTGTTCTGGCCTCCGCCCCAAGGCGTCGCCTGAGCCTGGTCGACGCGGTGTTGCGCTCCGTCATCGAAGACCGGAACGTACCCGTGGCAGGCATACTGACCTTCAATCCGAAGGACTTCGTGGACGTTTGCCGACAGCATCGCGTGGAGATGCTCTGAGCGCCACGAGCGGCCAGCTTCACACGTCCGGCATCCCCGTCCCCATACCGTGACGTTCAGACCCAATAGGGACGACGTCGGCCGGGTTCGGGCCGACGGCGCGGAGGACCTTGATGGCGTCGTCTAACGGGTCCGGATCGAGAGGGTGTAGTTCGACATCGCGGAACATCGCGGAGGCCGCGGGCGGAGGGGTGTCGTTGAACGGCCGCCGCGAATCGGGGGAGAATCCTCGGTCCGCCCCCGCCCGTGCGCGCCCCAAGCCATGAGACTGCCCGACACCAGGGAAATGTTCCGCACGCTCGTCGGCGAGCCTTCGGTGAGCTGCAACGAACCGTCCCGCGACCAGAGCAACCTCGCCGTCATCGACCACCTCGCGAACTGGCTCGCCGGTCTCGGTTTCAGCGTCGAGGTGCTGCCCCTGCCAAGCGACCCGCGCAAGGCCAACCTGATCGCGACGAAGGGCGCTGCCCCCCATCGCGAAGAGACCGTCCCGCAGGGTCTCGTGCTCTCGGGACACACGGACACCGTACCCTGCGACGACGCGCTCTGGAGCCACGACCCGTTCACCCTGACCGAGGCGGACGGACGGCTCTACGGCCTCGGCACCTGCGACATGAAGGGCTTCTTCCCCCTCGCCCTGAACGCCGCCGCCCGTTTCGCCGACCGAACCCTCGCCCATCCGCTCACCCTGCTCGCCACCTCCGACGAGGAGTCCTCCATGGCCGGCGCGCGCTACCTGGAGTCCATCGGCCGGCCCCTCGCCCGCGCGGCCGTGATCGGCGAACCCACGGGCTTGCAGCCGGTGCACGCGCACAAGGGCATCATGCTGGTGACCATCACCCTCACCGGGCGGTCGGGCCACTCGTCCAACCCGGCCCGGGGCAACAGCGCCCTCGACGCCATGCACGGGGTGATGGGCGAACTCATCGCATTTCGGCGGGAGCTGGCGGACATCTACACGAACCCGGCGTTCGAGGTGGCGGTACCCACCCTCAACCTCGGTTGTCTGCACGCCGGCGACAGCCCGAACCGCATCTGCGAGACCGCCCGGCTACAGATCGACCTGCGCTCCCTCCCCGGCATGGACCACGACCGGATCTGCGCCGACATGACCGGCCGCCTGGAAGCCGTCTCGGCCCGCCACGGCACGGCGATCGAGGTGTCGCGTCTCTCTCCGAGCCTGCCGCCGTACGAGACCCCGCGCGACGGCGAACTGATCGGCCACCTCGAGCAACTGTCCGGGAAGAGCGCCGGGACCGTGGCATTCGGCACCGAAGCACCGTTCCTGCGCGCCCTCGGCATGGAAACGGCGGTGTTCGGCCCCGGCTCCATCGACCAGGCCCATCAGCCGGACGAGTATCTCGACACGGCGTTCATCGAACCGGCCACGGACGCGCTGTCCGCACTGATCGAGAGGTACTGCTGCCGGGCCGATTGACGCTTCGGCCACCCTTCAGGGACCGTCCAACGCAAGTCCCGCCGCACGCTCCGTCCTGCGTTCGACCGCCGCCGCCACGGCCGCCGCGTCTCCGTACACCGTGACCTTCCGCCGCGCCCGCGTCGCCGCCGTGTAGAACAGTTCCCGCGTCAACACCCGGGAGTCCGCCGCACCGGGCACGAACGCGACTTCGTCGTATTCGGAACCCTGGGCGCGGTGCACGGTCAGCGCGAAGAAGCTCTGGTGCTCCGGCAGCCGCGCCGGCGCCACTTCGAAGCGTCCGTCCGGGCCGCCGACTTCCGGAAACCACACGCGCGTCACGGCCTCCCCGTGGCCTCCCTCCCTGCGCAACACGACACCGGTGTCGCCGTTGGACAGACCGGTGAGCGGGTCGTTGCGGGTAACGATGATGGGTCGCCCTGCGTAAAAGGCCTCGCCCTTCCGGACGATTCCCGCAGCGCGTAGCCGGTCTTCCACCAACCGATTGAACCGCTCGGCCCCGAACGGACCGGTGCGATGCGCGCATAGCACGCGGGCCCCCGGGAAGGGCGCCGCTGAGGCTCCGCGGGCGCGCAGGGCGCGGATGCCGGGTACGACCTCCGTGTCCGCGTAGGCCGCAGCCAGGCGCCCGAAGGCTCCCGCGCCCGGCAAGGCGCGCAACTCGGTGGCCCGGTCCGCGGTGTCCCGCAACGCCGCGAGGGCGGCGGGAGCGTTGCCTTGAACGATCGCGGCGGCGAGCCGACCGATGCCCCCTCCAGGATCGAAACGATAGCTCTCGGTCAGTACGACCACGCATGGCTCAAGAGGGGAGTCCCTACGCCGCGCCGCGGCGCAGAGATCGCCAAGCACCGCGCCAGGCTGCACGGACGCCAGTTGATCGGCGTCGCCGAGCACGATCAACCGGGCACCCTCCGGCAACGCCCGCAGCAGCCGCGCCATCAGCGTCAGGTCGACCATGGACGCCTCGTCCAGTACCAGGGCGTCGAAAGGCGCCGCTGCCGATTCCCAGCGCATGCGCGACAGCAGTCGATGCACGGTGCTTGCCCGCACGGCAAAGTCGTCGAGGGCCGGAACGATCGCGGCCAGCTCCGCCATCTGGGCGCCGACCGCTTCCTGGAGACGCGCCGCCGCCTTGCCCGTCGGGGCGGCGAGCCGCACGCCGTCGGGCCGGGCCAGGCCCGTGCCGACGAGGAGCGCGATCAATCGTGCCGCCAACGTGGTCTTGCCCGTGCCGGGACCTCCCGTGACCACGCACAGACCCCGCTCCAGCACGGTGCGCGCCGCCACCCCACGTTGCGCATGCCCGTCCGCGAACAGGGCGCCGAGCAGCCTTTCCGGGCCCTCGCCGGAGGTCCCGCGTAGCGCTGCCAATGCCAGCAGTCCGTCCGCAACGCGCCTCTCGGCGCCGCGGAAACGGGCGAGATAGAGCCGGTCGCGCTCGTCGAGCACCAGGGGCCGAGGGGCCGGGCTCCCGGGTCCGCCAACGGCGGCGGCCACGGCGGGACTCTCCTGGAGCAATCGACGCCAGACCCCGAGTTCCGGCGTCCGTTGAGGGCTCTCTCCCGCGAGCGGCTCCGGCGCATCGAGCGCCGCCGTGAGCGGGACGCCCGCGAAACGCGGCAGGTCCAGGTACACGTGCCCGGCCCGGCAGCGCGCACTCGCAAGCGCCGCCGCCAGCGCGACTTCCTCCCGTCCCCGGCCGTCGCACTCCGCGATGAGATCCGCGAACGCCCGGTCGATGTCGAGCAGCAGGCCGGCGTCGCAAAGGGCGTCGATGGTGGCGGTGCTCAACTTTGACCTTCTCCCGCGAAGCACCCATCGAGCGCGGCGATGCAGGCGGCGCTCGGCCGGTCGAAGTACACCCCGCGGTCCATGCCCGCCTCCGGATCCACGCCGCGCAGGAACAGGTAGAACGCCCCTCCGACGTGCTTTTCGTAGTCGTAGCCCGGCTGCCGCACGCCCAGGTAGCGGTGCAGGGCGAGGACGTAGAGCAGGTACTGGAGCCGGTAACCGCCCCGGGCCATCGCGCCGTCGAGGCCTTCCGCTCCGTAACTGTCCGGCGACGGCCCGAGGAGGTTCGACTTGTAGTCGACGACGTACCAGCAGCCCTCGTGTACCGCGACCAGGTCGATGAAGCCCCGCAGGAACCCCTCGACAAGTCTGGGGCCAGCCCCGGCGAACGGGTTGCCGTAGCCGTGGGCCGCAAGGGCCGCGCCGAGCCGTTGCCGGTCGAGGCTCCGCACGGGGAGATGGAACTCCATTTCGGCGATCGGCCGTGTCAGGTCGCGCAGGCGGAAGCCCGCGGCGGCGCCCGGACCCGCCGACGCCCGGAGACGCACGCGGCGGGTGTTTTCGACCATGGTTCGCGCCACCTCCGCCCACTCCACCTCGAAGCCGTAGGCCGCGAGGCATTCGCGGCACAACGCGTCGAGGTCCTGTGCAGACTCGCCGCTCGCGTCCAGGCGCTCGAACACGCGATGCAGGCAGTTGCCCGCGCGCGGGCCGCTCGGGAACGTGAACGGCGTCCGCTCCGGCGTTTCCCGCAGGTCGGATTGTGTTGCTTCGACTTCGTCGTCGGCCTCCGGCGCGTCGTCGCCGTCGTAGTCCGGCATCTCGACGGTTTCGTGGTCGGGCGTGGTCGTCGCCGCGCCCGTACCCCGCGCAAGGGCCGAATAGCTCGTCATCTGCCGCGTCCGCCGCAACGCGCGCTCCAGGCGCCGCGCCCGCAGGGCAAGGGACGGCGCGTCGGGGCGGACCGGCTCGGGCGCTTCCGCGCCGGACAGCGTCTCGATGGCGATGGCGCCGGGACACTGGGCCGCGACGCGTTCCAGTGCCGACGTCCAATCCGGTGTCCGCCATCCCTTCGACACCGCCGCCGCGGTCGTGAGGGCGGACTCCGGGTCCTCATCCCCGTCCGCCCCCTCCGGTTCCGGCGCCTGGAGCAACCAGCCCAACGGAGCATGTTCGGATTGGTTCGCCGCCCCCCACGTCACGACGCAGCGCAGCCGCGCCCGGGTGAGGGCGACGTAGAGCAGCCGCGCTTCGTCCGAGTAGTCCTCCAGCCATTCGCTTTCGAACGCGGCATCGTCCGGGTTGAGGTCGAGCACCTCCGGATAGCCCACTTCGGTGCGGTCGTGGTACACCGCATCCATCCGCCTGTTCTGAGCGGGGGTGCGGGCGTCCCAGGCGAACGGCAGGAACACGATCGGGAACTCCAGCCCCTTGCTGCGGTGGATGGAAACGATCTTGACGAGATCCTCGTCGCTCTCCAGCCGCAACTGCGCGACTTCGTCGCCGCGCCTGGCGTTGACGCGCCGTCGGCTGAACCACGCGGCGAGGCCGGTAGGCGACAGCCGTCCGTCCGCCTCGGCCTGCTGCAGGAGTTCCGCCAGGTGCATGACGTTCGTCAGCCGCCGGGCGCCTTCGGGATGCCGCAGCATTCGGGCCACGCCATGGGGAGCGTGCTCGTCCTCGAACCCGCGCGCGACCGGAGGCCGCACCGATTCGAAGTCCCATAGCAGCCTGCGGATCGCCGTGGCCACGCCCCGGGCCTCCCAGATCCCGCGCCACGCTTCGAGCCGCTCCTTCCAGACGTTCCATGCCTCGTCGTCGTCCACCAACCGGGCGACTTCCGGGGCATCCAGACTGAACAGGTCTCCGGCCAGGGCTCCGCGGATACGGTCCGGGGACTGGGGCTTCGAGATCGCCCAGAGCAGCCGTTCGAGCTGCTCCGCCTCACGGCTCTCGAACACGTCCGCGTCGCCGATCTCGACGCTGCGGATGCCATGACGGCGCAATCTCTCCGCGATCACCCGGCCCTGCTCGGTCTTGCGGACCAGCACCGCGATGTCCCCACCCGTGAGCGGCCGGTCGCCGACGCGCGCGCCACCTTCGGCCCCCAATGCCAGCAGGCGCGCGATCTCGGCGGCGGCCCGGGCGGCGGCGGTGTTCGCAGCGTCGCGCTTGGTCGGCCTCTTCCGGCCCTGCCCCGGGAGGATTCTGAACTGCAGTGGAGCGATGTCCCGCTCCCCTTCGACGACGAGGCGCGGCGCGGCCGGGGGATAGGCCGAGGTCACGGGCTCGAGGCCGATGTCCGGCAGCACGAAGGGACACGGTCGCCCGAAGAGCGCATTCACCGCCTCCGCGAGTTCGGGCACGGAACGGTAATTGCGCCCGAGGCGGAGGCGCTCCTGTTGGCCGATGTCGGCACTCGCCTTCAGGTACGCGAAGATGTCGGCGCTCCGGAACCGATAGATCGACTGCTTCGGGTCGCCGACGATGAAGATGCGGCCGGCGTCCGCACCGTCCGTCACGCCAGAGTAAGAATAGATGCGCTCGAAGATGTCGGCCTGGGCCCGGTCGGTGTCCTGGTACTCGTCGATGAGGGCGCAGGGAAAACGTTCCCGGATACGCGCAGCGAGGTCCGGCGACGCCCCGACGGCCCGCTGCACGACGGTCAGCAGGTCGTCGTAGCCGAGCAGGCGGTCCTCGCGCACGCGGCGGTCGATGGCCGCGCGAGCCTCCTCGAGGACTTCGCGGCGGGCCCGCGGCAGCCAGTCGTCGTACGCCTCGCGCAAGGCGGCGCCGGCGCGATCGAGCCGCGTGAGGCACGCCCGCAACGCGGCGTGACGCCCGTCGAGTGCGGCGGCAAGTTCGGCGGCTCCAAACTCCGCGCCGCCTCGCCCGGTCAACAAGCCCTCGGCCTGGTCGAGCATCGACCCGACCGAATCCAGTTCGGCGTCGGCAGCCTCCCGACCGGCTTCGGCCACCGCGGCGCGGGTGTCCTCGAACGCGACTCTCCAAGCCTCCTCGCGGTCCTCGAGCCGCGCCCTCGCCGCCGCGTCTAGCCGCTCGGCGCCGCGGATGTCGAGGTCCCGCTTGGCGACCTTGCCGGCCACCCAGTCCGCCAGTTCCTCGGGGAGGAACTTCGCCTCCATCGCGCGACGGACGCGGACCGGTGGCGCCGGGTACAGGACCCGCCGCCAATGGTCGCGCACGACCGCGCGGACGACGTCGAAGCCGTCCCCGGTGACTTCGAAGCCGAACGACAGGCCGCATTCGAAGGCGAAGTCCGTCAGCACGCGCTGGCAGAACCCGTGGATCGTCAGCACGTTGGCGCGGTCGAGGTCGGCGATGGCCACCTCGAGCCGGCCTGCGACGTCGTCTCGGTCGACCCCGAGGGCATCCCAATGCGCGACCAACTCGACGGCCTGGGCGTCCTGCCGGCCGGGTTGCCCGGTCGCCATGCGCAGCGCGGCGCGCAGGGTGTGGCGGATCCTGTCGCGCAACTCGTCGGTGGCGGCATTGGTGAAGGTGACGACAAGGAGCGCGCCGATCTCGGTGCCTTGCTCAACCAGCAAACGCGCGACAAGGGTCGTCAAGGCGTACGTCTTGCCGGTGCCGGCGCTCGCCTCGATCAGGGTGGCGCCTCCCTTGGCGAGGGGGAGTCCCAGCACGGTGCGCTCCGGGGCCGGGGCGTTCATGGTCGCGCCTTCCCGCCGGCCTCAACGAGCGGCAACAGAAGGCTTCGCGCCAAGGGTTCAAACGACGGGTCGTCCACCGGACCGCCACCGTCGTACGCCAGGGCCGCGTATGCTTCGTTGGCTTCCGGGAAGCCGAATTGGGAACCGAACCACTTGTTCTCCGCCGCCCGTTTCGCCCTGAGCCGTAGCCGCGATCCGTCCTCGTTGCGCTTCGGTTTGGCAATGGCGGTCGCGTATGCCCAGGAAGTCTCGGGCGCGAACGGCAGGAGCCGCGACTGGCCCTGCGCCCAAGCGTCAAGCCATGCAGTCCAAAGGCCGGCGGCCTCGTCCGGCGGGGGCCCCCGCAGCCATGCGGACTCGAGACCCTTGCTCCCCAAACCCAGGAGACAAGCGTTGCGTTGCCGGTCCCCGGCGAGGATCCACGCGAGCAGCCTGAGCCAGCCATCGACGCGGTCCTTGGCCCGGATGGAGCCGATCCGCCACCGCACCAAGTAGCCCTCCTCCGCGTCGGCCGCCTCCACGACGCCCGTGACCCGCATGTCGCCGCGGAAGAGGTCGATCGGCAACGGCGGGGCTGCCAGCACCCCGGCGTGTTCCGTCATCGCCGCGTGGAACGCGTCCACCGCGTCGGCGGCGTCGGTCACCGCGATGGTCCCCAACGCCGCTTCCGGCAGGGTGGGTTCCGCGGAGGCCAGGCGCGCGGCCGCCGGTGCGTCCACGCCGCGGCGCCGCAATCCCCACATCCGGTCCCGCAACTGCCAGCGCGCCAGACCGTCAAGACCGAAAGGCTCGTCCTCCTCGAGCGCCACCTCTTCCACTTCGAGACGCGCCGCGAGCCGTCGCTGCAGGAACCACCTGGCCGGCGCGCCAAAGAACCGCGTCAACGTGTCCAGGTCCACCGCAGGTTCCGCGTCCGACACGGCGTCCACCTTCACCAGCAGCCGGCCCGGAACACCATCCTGCCCGTGCACCAGGGCTTCGGCAGCGTTCCGCATGTGATCCGAGTAGCTGTAGAGCGCCTCGTCGGAGTCGTCGAAATAGCGCCGGCTGAAGGCTTGCAGCGGATGACGCACCTCGAATTCCACCCCGTCGAACCGCCGCGCGAGATACTCGCGCAGTTCGTCGACCACCACCGAGGGGGGAATCGGCGCGTCGTCGCGCAGTCCACGCCCGGTGTAGGTGACGAGGAACGCCCGCCGTGCCGCGAGCAATGCCTCAAGGAACGCGAAACGGTCTTCGTCGCGGACATTGCGGTCCCCGCGCCGCTCTTCGTCCGCCGCCAGGACATCGAAGGTCGGCGCGCCGGGACTGCGCGGGAAGCTGCGGTCGTTCATCCCCACGGCGCACACGACCCGGGCGGGAAAGGTCTGGCCGGCGCCGAGGCGCGTCACGGTCACGCCATCCGCCAGCCGTGCGACCATGCGGTCCCCGGCCCCCGCCGCCTCGCCGAGGGCCTGGCGAACCACGCGGAACGGGACGGGCGTTTCCACCTCGCACTGCGTCTCCCATTCGTCGATGCAACGCAGCACGGTCGCCGTCTCGCGCCGGGCCTCGTCGTCGAAGGTCCACTCGTCACCGGCGAAGAAACGCGCCACCAGGCTTTCCCGCAACCGCGCGCCCCACTCCCGGGCCGGGCACGCCTCGTCGAGCCATTCGCGCAGCGCGAACGCGTCATCGCAGTAGCGCGCGAAACAGCCGAGCGCCTCGTAGTCCTCCGGCCCGGCCGGAAGGCCCCGGTCGCGCATCGGACATGGCGCCATACCTTCGAAGAGCGCATCACCGTCGTCCATGGCGTAACCGAGCAACAGGCGGCGCAGCCCCAGGCGCCAGGCGTGCCCCTCCACTCCTGGCAGGCCCTCGTCGCGGCGATGCGCCCCGTCCACACCCCAACGGATGCCGGCGTTGCGCACCCATTCGCGCACGCTCGCGAGACGCTCCTCGGGAATCCCGACCCGTGCCCGCACCGAGGCGCACTCCAACGGTGCGAGCACGGCTTCGGCGCCATAGCGAGAGCCTGGCAGCGCCAGGAGGTCGAGGAGCGCCCGAAGCCCCCGCGTTCCCGCCGCCGGACGGCGGGCCAGGTGAAACGGAATGCGCTCGGCGGTCGCGAACACCGAATCGATGGCCGGTCCGTACTCCCCGGGATTCGGCGTCACGACCAGCACGTCCGCCGGTTCGAGGTCGGGATGCTCGTCGAACAGGGCCAGCAGGCGGTCGTGGAGCACCTCAGCCTCCCGCATCGCGGAGTGACACGCGTGGATCTGCAGCGAGGAGTCCTCGAGCCCCGCCGGCGCCGGGGCCTCGGTCGCGCCCTCGGTGGCCGTACGCAGGTTCAGCATGTCGTTCTGCACCATGCCGAGGGCGGTGTGCATGGAGGACTCGTCGTAGGACTCCTCCGGCGAGCCGAGCGCGAGCTCGCGTTCCGCGAGCAGGGCCTGCATGTCCCGCGCCGGCTTGCCGAGGGCGGCGAGCAGTTCGTTGCCTTCAATGCGGTAGTCGTCCTCGGGCCGGCGCGGCGCGGCCCTGCGCCGGATGACGCGTTTCGGCGCGATGTCGCTCCAGTACTCGCGGCAGGGGCTGAGCACGAACAGGTGGATGTCGATGTACGACTCGGCGGCGCGCAACACGTCCAGGTAGGACGGCGACAACATGCCGATGCCGAAAAAGCTGACCCGGCGCGGCTTGTCGCCCACCGCTTCCCGCTCTCGTTCCGGGGGGTTCTCGAAGAGCGGCAGCTGCAACGCGGCGACGGGAGACTCCGCCGCCTCCCGGAACGCATCGACCGCGGCCACCCAGTGCGCCGGCGCCGGCACGTCTTCGGTCAGGCGGCGCCACAGACGCGCCTGCCAGTGGGGCGTCTCACCCTCCTCCCACGCGCGAATCCACTCGGGCCGATACAGCAGGCAGCGGTCGTACACCCGCGCGAGCCGGTCGGCGAGCTCGAAGCGCTTGCGCGGGTCCCCATCGGCCAGATAACGCCGCAGCGGCGCCTCCGCCGCTTCCCCAGGCCGGCCGAGGGCGTCGAAGACGCGCCAGCGCAGGCGGTCCGGCACGAACGGTTGTTCCCTCGGCATCGCCGGCACCGCTTCGCGCATGATCGACCAGGCGAACTGTGCCGGGAGCTCGAGGCGTTGATGGGCCGCGATGCCGCAACGCGTAGCGAGTTCGAGGGTGAGCCAGCGTCCCAGCGTCGGATGGGGGACGACGACGCGTTCCGGCTCGAGCGGGTCCCCCGGGTCTCGGCCGATGCAGTCGGCGAGCCGCGCGGCGAGGGTTTCCAGGCGGTTGCCGGCGTGGATTTCGATGCGTGGACGCTCCTTGCGGATACCCGGCCGGTATCACTCGGCGTCGAATACTGCCGCGACGTCGACGGCAAGGCCGGGGACACGCGTGGAATCGGCCTGGTCCCCCCGCCGGAAGACGCCATGTTCCAGGTAGGTGTTCCCGTCCAGCTCCAGCACGGTGACGGTCTCGTCGATCGGGTTGACGATCCAGTATTCGGGAATGCCTGCCCGGGCGTACTCCAGACGTTTGTCGCGGGTGTCCCGCAGCGGATTGCGTGGGCTCACTACTTCCATGACAAGGTCGGCCCCCGTCCAGAAAGCGTTGGCGCGCCGTGGATCATCGGCGTCGCGCACCAGCAACAGGTCCGGTTCCCGGTACCTGCCGTTCCCGATGCGTAATCGTAGGGGCGCGAAACGGACCGCCCCTCCGGTCTCGCCCATGATGGGCAGGCAGGCGACGAGGAGAAACTGCAGAATCGTCTGGTGCCGATCCGTTGGCATGGGCAAAACCTCGATGCGTCCATCCGTGAACTCGAGCAGGCGATTGCACGTGTCCGTGAGTTTCAGGTACTGCGCCTCCGTCCACGTTCCCTGCAGGCATTCGAAGTACGCCACGGTGCCGCCGTCCTGGGTGACGATGCGCAGGTCGTCCTGTTCGTCGACGTTCATGGGTTGCCCCGCGGGCGTTCTCCGCAAAACCTCAAGCGCAGTGTCCACGACCCCCGCGAGGGGTGTCAACGGAACCGGGCGGTCGGCGGCTCAATCCCGGCCCAGCCGCTCCGCCCAGGGGCCGACGGGTTCGAAGGAGCCCTGCCACGCACCCGCGCGGGCGCGCTGTGCCTCGTCCCGTAGCTCGGCCATGAACTCGACGCCGTCGCCCTCCGGAAACGCGAACCCGGCGACGACCATCTGCGCCTGGAGATTCTCGAGCCGGAGGGCGTCCTGCAGTTGCGCGGGCGGAGGCTCGCCCTCCTGCAGGGGCATGCAAACGCCGAGGTCGGGGTAACTCACGAAGCAGTGCACCCAGCGATCCTGCACCAGGGACTGGAGGTAAGCGGTCGCCTGGTCCCCACACGGGTAGCGACGGCCTTCGGCATCCCCGCAGGTCTGGCCGGGACGCAGCGCCGCGATGCCGCCCAGCGACACGATCTGGCCCCCTTCCAGCACGAGCGTCTCGCCGTCCACCGCGTTGGCCCGACTCGGTCCCACCGTGCGCCATTCTTCCGCAGTGAACGCCGTGAAGAAGTCCGGGTTGGTGACCAGCACCCCTGCGGCCAGTACCGCCATCGCCATCGCGAGACGGACCGGGCCCAGGGTGAAACGCCCGCCGTGGAGCCTGGCCAGGATGTGCCGCAGGGGCCGAACGATTTTCGTGGCGCCGTACGCCATGACCACCAGGGTAGCGGCGGTGTAGACCCCGAAGATCGGCCCCGCGTCCGTGGACGTGATCGCCGCCCGGTCGATGGTGGCGGAGAAGATCAGGCCGATGCTGCTCCCGAAGAAGAGGCTCCAGGTCCAGAGCAGCACCGAACAGCCGGACAGCGGCGCGACCGGACGCAGGTTGCCGGCATCGAACACGTCCAGCACCGGCGGGTCGAGACGGAAGATGTCCCGCGCCAGGCTCGCGGTGAGGTCGTCGTCGCCCAAGGCGGCATCAAGCATCCTGAACCGGGCGGCCGTGAGCCAGAGCATGAACATCGCGAAGGCGAGGCACCCGATGGGCAGCACGGACACCGGGATGCTGTACTCGCCAAAGGCGAGCATGCCGCCGGCCGAGCCGCCAAGGTTGGCCAGCGCGGAGAGGAAGATCGCCAGCACCGTGCCCACGATGGATATCCAGAACAGGTGGGAGAGCGCCTTGATCGCCCGCAGCAGCGCCTCCGCCGGCAGCGTGAGGGGGCTGATGCCGCCGTAGTCCACGGCGCGCAATCCCCGGTCCGGGGGCAGGCGCGCGCCCGACGTACCGGGCCGTTGCGGCGGCGCGTCAGCCGCCGCCACCGCCGGCAGGAGCGCAACCTCCGCTTCCACTTCCACCGGCGCCCCGAACGGCAACTCCGCGACACCTATCGCCGAACGGCAATGCCGGCCCCGTTCGCCGAACACTTCGAGGAGCACGTCCGAGAAGCCGTTGATCACTCCCGGCAGCGCGTTGAAGCCGGGCGCGGCGTTCACCATGCCGAACACCTTGCGCCACTCGACCCGGTCGAGATCGATGCCCGCGGCCTGGAGGCTCGCCATCATGGCGAGCGCCACGCGCCGCGCGGCGTCGTATGCCTCCTCCGGACTGACGTCCGCGCCCACCTTGCCGAGCGGGCCGGCGATCGCGCCGTCGGCGTCGAGGGGCAAATGACCCGCGATGACGGCCCGGTCCCCGGCGATGCGCACGGCCTCGAAGGGGAGTCCCCCGAGCCGCATGGGGGGCGGGAGCTCGAGTCCGAGTTCACTGAGACGCGCCTTGACTGCGATGATCGTGCTCCCCAACGGCCACACCGTCGCTGCCGATCCGTCGGCATTCTACGGCGCAGACCCCTAAAATGTGCCGGTTCCGGCTTCGCACGATCCGTTCCCATGGACTCCGCCGACTTCGCAAGATGGTTCCGCGACTCCACGCCTTACATCAGCGCGCACCGGAACCGCGCGTTCGTGGTGATGCTGGGCGGGGACGCGCTCGCGTCGTCGAATCTGGTCAACACCGTGCACGACCTGGCGCTGCTGCAGGTGCTCGGGGTCCGGCTCGTGGTGGTGCACGGCCTCGCCGACGAACCGCCGCGGGGCGACCGGGAGCTGCCTGACGGTGCGGCGATGGACGCGGTGGTCGGCGCCATCGGCGTGGCGCGAAGCCGTCTCGAAGCGCTCTTCTCCACCGGTGTCCCTTCGAGCCCCCTCCGGGCCAGCCGGATCACGCTGGCGAGCGGCAACCTGGTGACCGCGAAGCCGGCCGGCGTCATCGACGGCGTCGACCGGCTACGCACCGGGGAAGTCCGACGCGTGCACGCCGATGAGATACGTGGGCTGCTGGACACCGGCGCGATCGTGCTGGTACCGCCCATCGGCTACTCGACCTCCGGAGCCGCCTACGTGCTGCCGCCGGAGACACTGGCCGCCGAGGTGGCAGCCGGCGTGGGCGCGGACAAGCTCATCGTCTACGACGAGATCGACCGGGTGAACGATGTCGGCGACATGACGCCGCAATCGCTGGCCGAGGCGTTGGCGGAAGGCGAGTTCGGCCCGGCGACCGAGGCGCGGCTCCGGGCGCTCCTGGAAGCCAACGCCGCCGGCGTCCCGCGCTGCCACCTGATCTCCCACCGCGCCGACGGGGCGCTCCTGCAGGAGCTCTTCACCGCGGAAGGCGTCGGCACGCAGGTCTCGAAGGAGGACTATCGCGCCATCCGGCCGGCCACGACTGCCGACGTCGCGGGCATCGTGGAACTGATCCGACCCCTTGAGGACGAGGGGTTCCTGGTGCCCCGCCCCCGCGACCGCCTGGAGGCGGAGATCGGTCATTTCACCGTAGCCGAACTCGACGGCATCGTGGTCGGCTGCTGCGCGCTGTTCCCCCACGGCGCGGACACCGCCGAACTCGCCTGCGTCGCGACGCACCCGGGCCACCGCTATCGCGTCTCCGGCGCCACACTTGGAGAGCGCGTGGTGTCTCATGCAGAGGCTGCGGCCCGCGAGGAGGGCTGCCGCCGCATGTTCGTCCTCACCACCCGCGCCGAGGACTGGTTCGTGGAGCGGGGGTTCGCGCCCGCCTCCATCGACGACCTGCCGGTATCGCGACAGGTGCTGTACAACTTCCAACGCAACTCGAAAGTCCTGATCAAGGAGCTTCAAGGCCATGGCTGACAGACGTCCCTACTCCTCCATCGTGGTGGACGGCGTGGAACAGGCGCCGAGCCGCGCCATGCTGCGCCCCGTCGGTTTCGAATCCGAAGACTTCGGCAAACCCCAGGTCGGCATCGCCTCGACGTGGAGCATGGTGACCCCGTGCAACATGCACATCGACGCGCTGGCCGAGGCCGCCGCCATGGGCGCGGACGAGGCCGGCGCCAAGAGCGTGATCTTCAACACCATCACGGTGTCCGACGGCATCTCCATGGGCACGCCCGGCATGCGGTACTCGCTGGTGTCGCGCGAGGTGATCGCGGACTCCATCGAGACGGTGGTCGGCGCGCAGGGCTTCGACGGCTTCGTGACGATCGGCGGGTGCGACAAGAACATGCCCGCGTGCGCCATGGCGATGGCCCGGATGGACCGTCCGAGCGTCTTCGTCTACGGCGGCACCATCCTGCCCGGCGCCGAGCGCCGCGACATCATCTCCGTGTTCGAGGCCGTCGGAGCGCACGCCGCCGGGAAGATCGACGACGGCGAACTGCTGGCGGTCGAGAAGACCGCGATCCCCGGACCCGGTTCCTGTGGCGGGATGTACACCGCGAACACCATGGCCTCCGCCATCGAGGCCCTGGGGCTGTCGCTGCCCAACTCGTCGGCCCAGAACGCCGTCAGCGACAACAAGCGCCAGGACAGCTACCGCGCCGGCGCCGCCGTGGCCCGGTTGATCGAACGCGGCATCAAGCCTTCCGACATCCTGTCGCGGGAGTCGTTCGAGAACGCCATCACCGTCTGCATCGCCCTCGAGGGGTCGACCAACGCGGTACTCCACCTGCTCGCGATCGCGAGCGCCGCCGGCATTCCACTTGAACTCGACGACTTCACGCGCATCGGGGACCGTGTTCCGGTACTGGCAGACATGCGTCCAGCCGGGCGTTACGCAATGTCCGAGCTGATCGAGATCGGCGGCATTCGACCCCTGATGAAGACGCTGCTCGACGCCGGCCTGCTGCACGGCGCCTGCCTGACCGTGACGGGCCAGACGTTGGCGCAAGACCTCGAGGAAGTCGCGCCGTACCCGGAGGGACAGCGGATCATCCGGCCGCTTAAGGACCCCATCAAACCCGACAGCCACCTGGTCGTGCTCTACGGCAACCTGGCGCCGACCGGGGCGGTGGCCAAGATCACCGGCCACGAAGGTCTCGCCTTCACGGGATGCGCGAAGGTCTACCACGGCGAGGAAGCGGCGATGGCCGCCATCATGGACGGCAGCGTCGGGCGCGGCGACGTGGTCGTGGTGCGTTACGAGGGTCCGCGGGGCGGTCCGGGTATGCGCGAGATGCTGAGTCCCACCAGCGCCATCAACGGCCGCGGCCTGTCCGCGGACGTCGCCCTCATCACCGACGGGCGTTTCTCCGGCGGTTCTCACGGTTTCGTCATCGGGCACATCACGCCGGAGGCGTTCGAGGGCGGGCCCATCGCGCTGCTCGAAGACGGTGACGAGATCACCATCGACGCGGAGAGTCGCCACATCGACATGGCCGTCCCGGAGGAGGAACTCGCCCGTCGGCGCGCCGCCTGGACGCCGCCGGAGCCTTATGCCCGCAAGGGCGTGCTCGCGAAGTACGCGCGGCTGGTGAGCTCGGCGAGCGAAGGAGCGGTGACGGACGCGCTGTAGCTTTTCGCGATGCGCCGATTCGTGCAGAATGGCCCCATGTCGCTGATCACTCGGCACAACTGGGTCGCAAAGCTCGCCATCGTGCTGTTCCTCGCGGGGCAGCTAGTCTCCGTTGCGCACGCGGCCGAGTTCGGCCGAGGTTCCCATGAGCACGATGGGATTGTGTGTCTGGCAATGGCGACCGATGACCAGGAAAGACTCGTTCCGCCCGCAGACCTTGCTGGGTCACCCGTCATCGTCCCGGTTTCTGCGGCACCCCGATCCGCAAGACAAGCGGCACTCAAGCGCCTGCACGCGACTCGACCTCCGCCTACAGGTCCTCCCTCGATCTAAAGCCCCTCGGTTCCCTGCACCGTCAAGAGCGCCTGCGGTTTGTGCGCTGCGCTCTTGGCGCTGTTGTACTTCAAACGTCTTTGGATTGAGGAAAGTGACTAAACACACATCCAAGCCGGTCGCGCTCGCGTTCGCCGCCGCACTCACGATTCCCCACGCGGCCCCTGTTGCCGCGGAAACAGCACCGACAAGCGACGAGCGCGTCGTGGAAGAGGTGTTCGTCATCGGCAAGCGCCGCGCGTATCAAGGGAACTTCGACAGTCTCGAGAAGCCATCCGCGGATCAGACGATCGCTGAAGACCGGCTTCGCGAAGCCGGTGCGATAAACCTCAACGACGCGCTCGATCTGTCCGCGTCCGTCGCACGCCAGAACAACTTCGGCGGCTTGTGGAACGCCTTTTCGGTGCGCGGCTTCGCAGGCGACATCAATCTGCCAAGCGGCTTCCTGGTCAACGGATTCAACGCAGGCCGCGGTTTCGCCGGTCCACGGGACCTCGCAGGCATCGAGTCCGTGGAAGTGCTCAAGGGGCCGCGCTCGGCGCTGTTTGGACGTGGCGAGCCCGGAGGAACGGTCAACCTCGTGACCAAACGACCGCAGTTCGAGCGCACGGGGAACCTCCGCGCCACCTACGGGCGCTGGGATCAGATGCGCTTCGAAGGCGATGTCCAAACGACCGCAGGAACCAACGACGAGCTGGGACTGCGCATGGTCGGCTTCTACGAGGATGCGGAGAGCTTCAGGGATACGGTCGAGACAGAGCGTCTGGGCCTCTATCCGTCGATCACCTGGGATGTCTCGGATGCCACCAGCGTGACCTACGAACTGGAGTTCACCGAGCAGGAGATCCCCTTCGATCGGGGTGTTGCCTATTCGGAGGACTTTGGCTTCACCCCGCGTGAGACCTTCGTCGGCGAGCCCGGCGACGGCCCCATCGAGACGGAAGTGCTTGGTCATCAGCTCGAAGCGCAGCACAACTTCTCGGACAACTGGAGCCTGCTTGCCGGTCTTGGGTATCGAGACACGTCTTTCGAAGGCAACGCATCCGAGACGAACTTCGGCGGGCGCCAGACGTACTTCCTGGATGGTCGAACGTTGTCACGATTCTTCCGCTACAGGAACTTCGAGTCCGACTATCTCGTGGCCCGAATGGAAGTTGCGGGCGAGTTCAATACAGGTTCGCTTCGCCACCGACTGCTCGTGGGCGGCGACTATGACCGTTTCGAACTTGACTGGTTCATCTTGCGTTACCGGCCAGGTTGGTTTCCGGGGACCACCGATATCAACACGCTCGATCCGGCGGAGTATCTCTTCCTCGACGTGTTCAATCCACGCTATGGCCAGTCTCCGCGACCGGTGCCCGGACCGAACACGAACCGGAAGGAAGATCTGGAAGGACGCGGCGTTTACATCCAGGACCAGATCGACATCACGGATCGGGTGCAAGTTCGCCTGGGCTTGCGCTGGGATGACTTCAAGCAGGATCTGACCAACCTTCGCGCGGTTCCGGCAAGGACCACTTCGTCATCGGATACCCGCGTCTCGCCGCAGTTCGGCGTGGTGTACTCGGCCAACGAGGGCGTCAGCCTCTACGCCTCCTACGGCGAAGGCTTTCGCCAACAAGCGGGTTCCGACTATCAAGGCAGGCAATTCGCTCCCAACATCACCGAGTCCGCCGAGGTTGGGCTGAAGTTCGATGCAGGGCGATTCTCCGAAACGGTCTCTGGCGCACTCACGTTTTCGCTGTTCCAGGTCGACCAAAGCAACATCCTGGTGAACGACGACCGGCCAGAGGCCGTAGCGGTCGGGTGGTTCTCCCGCGATGCAGGCAAAGCACGGAGTCGCGGATTCGAAGTGGACGCGGACCTTGCCTTCGAGGCCGGCTTCAATCTCTGGCTTTCGTACGCGTACATCGACGCCGTATTCACGACGAGCAATCTCGAAGCTGACTGGGGCGTGCTGATCGAGGACGGTGACCCGCTCATCAACTCGCCAGAGCATCAGGTGAGTATCCAAGTCAGCCAGAGCTTCGAGGTGGGGGGCATGCCCGCGCAGGTGGGCGCCGGCCTCCAATACACGGACGAGCGGCTGGGGTTTACCGCGTTCGACTTCTACTTGCCCAGCTACAACACGGCGCGGCTCTTTGGGCTGATCCAACCCACCGAGCGTGTCGCTGTTCGCTTCGACCTCGACAACGCGTTCGACGAGGAGTACTACACCAATTCGTACGCGGACGTTTGGGTCGAGCCGGGTGCGCCGCGTCGCTACCGCGTCACGGCGTCCTATTCGTTCTAGCTGCCCTCGGTCTGAGGCGTGACACCGGCCAGTCGCGCCTCGGACCGGTCGCACCAGGTTATCCCTTTGAGCCTCAGACCATGACCAACGCAAGCGCCGGCGCGGCCCGGATCGCGTCGCTCGACATCTTGCGGGGCGTGGTCATCCTCCTGATGATGTTGGACCACGTTCGTGAACGCTTCCACATGCACACACGAACGGGCGACCCGATATTCGAGCCCATCGATCCCGACCTTTTCTTCACACGCTACGTCACCCACTTGTGTGCGCCGGTGTTCATATTCCTGGCCGGGCTCTCGGCATGGTCTTTCCTGTTCCTGCAGGTGCTCTGGGCTATCGGCCTGTGCATGATTGGACTCTCGCTGGCCTGCCGACTCAACTATTGGTCGCTCGGCGCCCTGGGCTTTCTGATCGTGAAGCATCGCGAGAAGCGCGACAGGCCTTGGCTCAGCTACTTCTAAATCGTGCAGTCGACCGGACTCGGAGGTTCAAGTAATGCCCATGCTCATCGCGAAGGAGCTCAGCGTGGAACGCTCCAGCCAGCAAGTGTTGAAGGACGTCTCCCTGCAGCTGGAGCAAGGCGAAATCCATGCCTTGCTGGGCGGTAACGGGGCCGGCAAATCAACTACGCTGCTCACGTTTCTCGGCTTCCTCACGCCGGTATCCGGCAGTGTGCATGTTCGGGACCGTGATGTAAGCGAGGATGTAGGCGCCGCCCGCCGAGCCATTGCCTACCTGCCGGAGGGGGCTACGTTGTACGGCCACCTGAATGCCTATGAGAATCTCCGTTACTTCCTGTCGCTAGCCGGGACGGACCCGGACCGGCAGGCGCTCGATGTAGCCCTCGACCGCGTCGCCTTGCAGGCGGAGGCTCGCGAAATGCGCATGCAGACCTACTCGAAGGGCATGCGGCAAAAGGTGGCGATCGCCATGGCAATCCTGAGAGAGGCGCCCATCCTGCTTCTCGACGAGCCGACCTCCGGTCTCGACCCCGCGGCGATCGACGATTTCAATCGGCTGGTCCGGGACCTCGCCGAGGGGGGCCGAACCATCTTGCTGGTGACCCACGACGTCTACGGCGCCTGCCATGTCGCCGACCGAATCCACCTGCTGCACAGGGGGGAACTCGTCGGCACGTTCGACCGGCCATCGGGCATGGACCGTATCGATACCGAGGCGGTCCATGCCGCCTTCGCCACCCACGCGGCAGCATGATGGGCCAGCTAACGACCATCGCTCGGGCGGAATGGCGGCTGTGGCTGAGGTCACGGCTCGCGTTTGGCGCGTTGCTGATCTTTGCGCTGTTGCTGACCTCGACGAGCGTGGTCACCGCGCTCAGGATGAGCGAGGCGCATCATGGGCGCACGGAACAGCAGGCCGGGGCCGAAGCGACTTTTCTGTCTCAGCCCGATCGTCACCCGCATCGCATGGTGCATTACGGGCACTATGTGTTCCGCGCCCCCCCGCCCCTTTCGATGATCGACCCCGGCGTGGACTCGGTCACCGGGCAGTCGATGTTCCTCGAGGGCCACCGGCAGAACACGGCCATGTTCGCCGATGTGAGGGCGAGCGCCGAACTCGGCGGATTCGAGGATCTGACGACCGCTCTTGTCTATCAACTGTTCCTGCCCCTGCTGCTCATCGCCATCGGTCATGGCCTGATCGTTCGCGAGCGCGAAGAGAACACCCTGGCGCCGCTGCTTGCGCAGGGCGTTACAGGAATGCAGCTCTACACGGCCAAGTGGGTTGCCCTTGCGGGAGCATCCCTTGCGCTGTTGCTGCCGCTTGCCGTCATGTGCGCCGTCGCCATCGGACGGGGCGCGGCGCCGCTGGCCAGCGCCGGCGTCGTGGGGCTCTACACGGCCTATCTGCTGGTCTGGTGCAGTCTCATCCTGCTCGTGTCGAGCACGGCCCGCTCTCGCAGCCTCGCCCTCGGCATACTGACGTTGCTCTGGCTGGGCACCGCCTTGATCGTTCCGCGCATCGCGGTGGAATCCGCAAGTAGCGCCATTCCGGTCCCGGGGAAGCTTCAGACCGACCTCAACATGCAGGCCGAACTGCGCGAAGTCGGCGACGGCCACGATGCCAGCGCGCCGGGCTTCCAAGAGCTTCAGGCAAACCTGCTGGCGCAATACGATGTGACTCGCCTGGAGGACTTGCCGGTGAACTTCCGGGGCGTCGTCTCCCAAGCCGCGGAAGCGGACTTGACGGAGGTGATGAACAGGCATGCCGAAGAGCGCATGGCGCTCGAAGCGGGTCAGGCCCGGGTCGCCGCATCCTTTGGCTGGCTGTCGCCGGTCGTGGCGGTCGCGGCCGGTTCCCGCGCTCTGTCGGGGACGGACCTTGCGACCCACCACCGTTTCCTGCGCGAAGCCGAGGTCGTGCGCTTCGACTTCGTGCAGGGCCTCAATCGCGTGCATGCGGAGCAACTCCCCTATAGCGATGACATCAATCGCAACATCGATTCCGAGGCCGCGAACCGCACTCGCATGTCGGCCGAAAACTGGAAAGTGCTCGATGCGTTTTCCTTCCGGCCCGCCGCAACCAGTGAACGCCTGTCGCGCGCCGGCACACCCGCAGCCATGCTGTTCGCCTGGCTCCTGATGCTCACGGCCATTGGCGCTCTTGCCGCGCGAAGGATGCAGCCATGACCGGGCCGATGAGGGAACTCCAGTTTCTCGCAAAAGACAGGGCGGCGTTGCTCTGGCTGGGGATGGCGGTGCTGGTCGCCGGCCTGTCCGTGCTTCTTGGCCTGCGCGAGGCCGCCGCGCAACGGACGGCCCTGAACGAACTGAGCGAAATCGACCGCGCCGAACGCGAAGTGCTGACGGGTCTGTACCAGGACTGGGGCGACGTGGCCTATTACACGTTCCACCTGACCTACGATGCCCCGTCGGATTTCGCCTTTGCCGCGCTGGGCCAGCGCAGTACCTCGCCCTGGAAACACCACATCCGCGCGCTCGCCCTGGAAGGACAGATCTACGAAACCGACGCGGAGAATCCCGACTTTGCCTTGATCGGCCGTTTCGACTTCGCGTTCGCAGCAAGCATGCTTGCTCCGTTACTGCTGATCCTCCTGTTGCATGACCTGCGTTCCAGGGAGCGCGCCGGCGGACGCTATGAACTCCTTGGCGCAACGGCGGCGAGCCGGGGCAGTCCCTGGTTCGCCCGGGCGGTCCTCTTGGTCGGAGCACTGACGCTCTGCCTGATCGTGCCGCTTTGGGCCGGCGGCTTGCTGGCTGGAACGGGTGCCGCAAAGCTCGCGCTGGCAAGCCTCGTCGTGGCCTTGCACATCGGATTCTGGTGGGGCGTTTGCGCGATCATCGACCGCTTTGGCTGGAGCAGCCCGGTCAACCTGACCGCGCTTGTCGGCGCGTGGCTGGCGCTCGCCGTGGTCGTCCCCGCAGTGATCGAGAACTCGGTGGAAGCCGCCGTGCCGGTGCCGGACGGCGGCGAAATCATGCTTACCCAAAGGGAGGCGGTGAACGACGCCTGGGACTTGCCCAAGTCCGCGACCATGGAGCCTTTCGTCGAGCGCCATCCGGAATGGGCTGAATACACGGACGTCGGCCTGGCATTCGAATGGAAGTGGTACTACGCCTTTCAGCAAGTCGGAGACCAGATCGCCGAGCCCTTGTCGCGGGCCTATCGCGAAGGGCGCATCAGCCGTGACCGGCTTGCTGGAACTCTGGCCTGGCTTGCGCCGCCCGCGCTCTCGACCCGCGCCCTGCAGGCCCTTGCGGGCACGAGCCTGGCTGACTCGCTCGCTTATGAACAACGCGTGCGCGACTTTCATGCCGCCCTGAGGCACTACTACTACCCCAGGCTGTTTCGCGATGAAGTCGTCTCGGACGCGAGTCTCGGGCGGCGCCCCGAATTCCGGGTAGCGGGCAAATGACGAGGCCTCGGCAAGAATCCACACTAGGGCCTGACCCACACCGGTGAAGTCCAGGCCCGTTCCTGCAGGGTCTCGGGAAGCCCCGGCCGCGGCGCCACGCCCGCCCGGATCGCGTCCCATGTCGACCACCGGCAGGTCGGGTTCTCCAGGACGCGCGCGTAGTAGAAGACGTGCGGCGCGCCGTCCCAGGTCGGGTCGGTCCAGGTCGCCCCGAGTTGAGCAGCCCCGATGTCGGCGCTGATCGCGCAGGTGGCGACGTCCACGGTCGCCCCGTTGTCCGGGCACCGGTGCGTTTCGGGGTCCACGGCGAGTCCGTCGGAGCAGGCGATGTCGAACACGCGTTCGTGTTGCTGGCCGTCTTCGACCCAACCCTTGATGACCTGCAAACGTTGCAGCGGGGCGGCGCCCGGGTCGGCGAGAGCCTGCACGGCGAGGCTCGGCGCAGCGTCGCGCGCCGCTAGATCGCCGCCCTGGGGCACCCCGCTCACGCCGGCCGCCATGTCCGCCCGCTCGTGCAAGTCCGCCGGCAGATCGTGGCCGGCGAACAGGCGCATCCGGATGCGCGTCCCACTCGTACCGAAGGTCTCCTTGCGCCGGAACGCGGCGAATATCGCCTCGCGGGTGTTCTCCTCGGCCCACACGCCGGCGATGCCGGACGCGCTGTAGTGCGTCCGGTAGACGTGTCGATACGTCGGCAGGCCATCGTATTCGCCCACGGGCACCGAGCCGCGCCGTGGCGCAAACGCATCGTGGACGCCCACCTTGCCGGCGAAGGTCTCCTCGTCGAATCGCGTGCCTGCGTTGTGGGTGTCCGAAGCGGCGACGATGCCGAATCGATACGGGTTCACGCCCGCGCGTTCCTCGAGGGCCAGGCCAGTCAGGAAGGCCTCGCGCACATAGCTGCCGTCCGGTCGCGACTTGCCCCACTGGCCGACGCGGTAGGGGAAGATCTCGAAATCCGCCCACTCGTCGTTGGGCGACAGGAACGGATGCGTGTCCGAGGTGCCCTTGACCTGGGTGATCTCCACCAGCGGCTCGTTGCGCATGCGCAGGTCGGCGTAGTCCGCGTCGATCGCACTGCCGTCGAACTGGACGTCCTCGAACATCCAGCCGTCCGAGCCGTTGGAGTTGTGCGGGATCGCCAGGACGTCGCTGCCGCGTTCGCGCTGCGCGTTCATCCAGCGCCAGAGGTCCTCGGGGTTGGCGGAATCGAGGCGTCCGAAAACGTCCTCCGGCACGTCGCTGCCGGCAAAGATCACGTTACGGTGCAGGTTCCCGCCGTCGCGCGAGGGCGTGTACTCGTAGGCGATGAGCGTGGTGAACTCGCCGGGGCGATAGTGCCGGTTCGCGGCGGCCACGATCTCGGCCCAGGCGCTCTCGCGACTGTAATCGTCCCGGTGCGCGTCCACGAAAGGCCGGGCCTCCGGGAGGTAGCCCCCGCGCGCCGCGACCGTGGTCGCGTCGATGATGCCGAGCTCGGTCACCTCTTCGTGCAGGGGATGCTGCGGATCGGAGAAGGCCAGCAGCGCACCCAGGTACGCGGCGTGGTCCGTGATCGCGTAGAAGTCGAGCGGCTCGTCGAGGGTCACTTCGAAGCCCGCCGGATGCACCAGTGTGCCGCCGGCGGCGAAGCGGTAGGCGTCGTCCGGGCTGCCGCGGGTCGCGAACGAGAACGCGTCGAAGGAGAAGTTCGTGTGGACGTGCAGGTCGCCGAAGTACGCGTTCCGTTCCGCGGCAGACGCCGCCCCGACAGCGGCCACGCACAGGATCAGCAGCGTCTTTCCCATCGTTTCCCTCCCTTATGCCGGCCCCCGGATGGTAGACCCGCCGTTGCGCGAATGCGAAGGTACCGGGGGCTGGACCTTGCGAGGCCGCTCCCTTACGCTCCCGCGATACATCGCACAGTGGCTGGAGGCAGACCATGGAAAGCCGTCCCCCTTTCACCCTTTCCCGCCGGTCTTTCGTGGTCGGCGCGTCCCTCGCCCCCGCCGCCCTGCTCGGCGGCCGCTTCCTCTGGGCCGACGCGGCCGACGGGCTCTCGAACTCGCCCCTCGTCTACCTCACCCCGCTCCAGAGCAACGGGGAGGAGAGCCGTTGCAAGGCCGAGATCTGGTTCGCCTACGACGGATCCGACATCTTCGTCGTGACCGGGCCCGACCGGTGGCGCGCCCGCGCGGTCGACCAGGGCCTCACGCGGGCCCGCATCTGGGTCGGGGACTTCGGGGTGTGGACGCAGTCCGACGGCGCGTTCCGCCAGGCGCCTGAACTGATGGCCACGGGATCCATCGAAACCGCAGCCGACGTCCACGCCCAGATCCTCGAGATCATGGGCGAGAAGTACGCAGACACCGGCTGGAGCCGGTTCGGCGAGCCGTTCCGGACCGGACTTGCCGACGGTTCGCGTGTGATGATCCGCTACGCCTTCGACGGGTGAGGCGGATCATCGTCGCGGCGCTTTGCGCCGCGGCAGCGGTCGGCCACGCGGTCGAGCCGGTCGGCCGGCTCACGCACCCCGCCCTCTCCGAGGTCAGCGGGATCGTGAAGTCCGAGGCCGGCGAGTTCTACTGGGTGCACAACGACAGCGGCGACTCGGCGCGCGTGTTCGCCCTCGACCCCCACGGGACGCCGCTCAAGCCGCCCTTTGTCGACGGCCCGCCGGCGGACTGGCCCGGGCACGCCATCGACAACGCCCGGCACCACGACTGGGAGGACATCGCCCTCGCGGACGGGACGCTGTACATCGCCGATGTCGGCAACAACGGCAACTCCCGGCGGGACATGGGCGTGTACGTCGTCCACGAGCCCGACCCGCGGGCGGTCGCGAAGATGCGCGCCCACGCCTTCCTGCCGATCCGCTATCCGGACCAGGAGCATTTCCCCGCCAAGGCCTGGCACTTCGACTGCGAGGCCGTGTTCGTCGACGGCGGCAAGCTCCACTTCATCACCAAGCACCGTCAGGCCGGCAAGGCCGCGGAATGGGAAGCGGGGGCGAAGCTCTATCGTCTCGACACGGAACACACCGACCGCGACAACGTACTCACGCTCATCGGCCGACGGGACGACGTCTTCCTGGCCACGGGCGCTGACCTTTCCCCTGATCGTTCCCGACTGGCCGTGGCCACGTATGTCGCTCTCTGGCTCTTCGACCGCCCGGCCGCGGGCGCGAACTGGTTCGAGGGGACGGCGTGGAAGCTCGATCTCGACCTGGAGGTCACGAAGCAGCTCGAGGCCATCGCGTGGGAAGGCCCGGAATCGCTCGTCCTCGTCAACGAGAACCGCGACGTGATGCGGGTCGCCGCCAGCGCCTTCTCTGAACTCCCGTGAGCGGTCCGGTTTCGCCGAAGGGCGAAGCCCCGGTCCGTATCGCCCGCAAGCTGGCGCGGGACGTCCGGGACCTCGCGTTCGCGCCGCCGGTGACACACGTCTACCACCCGCTGGACTACGCCTTCGACGCGCACCGGCAATACCTCGAACGGCATTGCCGGCCCGGCGTCGAGGCGCTCCTCCTGGGCATGAACCCCGGACCGTTCGGCATGGTGCAGACCGGGGTCCCGTTCGGGGAAGTCTCGCTCGTACGGGACTGGCTCGGCATCGCAGGCGGCGTCGAACCACCGGCAGTTCAGCACCCGAAGCGGCCAGTACAGGGGTTTGCCTGCACCCGCAGCGAAGTCAGCGGCAAGCGCCTGTGGGGCTGGGCGCGAGACCGGTTCGGCGCTCCGGAAGCATTCTTCCGGCGGTTCTTCGTCTGGAACTACTGTCCGTTGGCGTTCCTGGAAGCCTCCGGCAGAAACCGCACTCCGGACAAGCTGCCCGCCGCGGAGCGGCAGCCGCTGTACCGCGCGTGCGACCGGGCGCTCGCCGCGATCGTGGCGCACCTGGCGCCGGAGCGCGTCGTGGGCATCGGCCGGTGGAGCGAGGCACGGGCACGCGCCGTCTTGGGAGACCGTGTGCCGGTCGGTCACATCCTGCATCCGAGCCCCGCGAGTCCCGCCGCCAACCGCGGTTGGGCCGACGCCGCCGAAGCCCAGCTGCGGACCCTCGGCGCGGCGGTTCCGTAGAGGCGGTTCAAAGACGCCGTCGAATCCCTACCCAGACCGAACGCGGAGCACCCGGAGCGAAGAAGCGCACATCCTCTCCGAGGTCGTCCAGGCCGACGATCTCGTCCGGCTCCTCGCCGATCAGGCCCAGCGTTTCGTAGTCCTCGTCGAAGACATTCTCCAAGCGGACGAAGGCCTCGAACTTCTCCGTCCGGTAGCGGACGCCGGCGTTTACCGTCACGTACCCGGCGAGCGTTCCCAGTTCGTTGGATTCGTCTCCGCGGAGATGGCTCGACGACACCGCGATCATGTCGAGCGACACCGCCCAACGATCGCTCACGTCGTATGCGACGAACGCCTTGACGAGGTGCTCGGGCACACCCGGAATCGCGTTGCCGGCCCGGACCGGACGCGTGCCGTCGTCGTCTCCGTCCGGCTCATCGCCGTCATCGGCTTCGGCCCCGGCATTGAACGGATGGTTGGGGCTCAGCACGTCGAAGTCGTCCTCGAAGCTGGCCTTGACGTGGCCGTAGTGCAGATCCCAGTGCACGGGTCCCCGGGAACCGGTCAGCGAGGCATCGAAACCCCGCCGCAACGTCTCGTCCACGTTCCGGAAGAGGCCGTGGGCACGGGTCTCTCCCGTCTGCCAGATGATGTCGTCCCGGCTGCGGGTGTGGAAGGCGCCCAGCTTCCAGGAGAGGCCCTCGCGCTCGGCGCGCAGACCCAGGTCCAGGCTCTCCGAGACGACTTCGTCGAGGGGTGGGTCGGCGAGAAACGCGTTCGGCAACCGGCACTCCTCCGTCTCGCCCGTCACGGGATTGAAGGCCAGTTCCTCACTGCAGGCGAGTTCGATGGGCGTCGGCAGGCGGCTGGCCCGGTTGTACGCCGCGTGGGCGCGCAACCCTGGGGACCAGCGGTAGACCGCCCCGATGCCCCAGTTGAAGTTGTCGTAGCCGTGCTTGCCGTTCAACCGCGGCTGCGCGCCACTGCGATCCTCCAGCGTGATGGTGCTCTCGTGCAGGTACGCCGACATCGACACCATCCACCGGTCCGATACCCGCACCGTGTCCCCGACGTAGGCGTAGCCGCGCGCGATGCGCGTGCCGAGGGCGGTCCCTTCCGGCGCGAAGCTGCCCCCCACGGCGTTCGGGCCCAGCGTGGAACGCAGCGCCGGATCGAGCAGGGCGAACTGCCGACGGGACTGGAACACCGTGCGCCCGCGGTAGTACCCCGCACCCGCGCTCAGGTCGTGTTCCACACCCCGGATGCGCATTGGCACGTCGAACTCGACCACTGCGGAGAGCGTGTCCTGCGTACGGTCGCTCAGGTTGTTGACCGCGCCGCAACCGCTCTCGGCAACGGCCTCCACGAAGGCGGCGTCGCCCCCGAGTCCGGAGTCCCCGGCCTCGTCCACGAGTTCATCCTCGACGGCCGCGAGACACACCCCGCGCAAGGCGCCGCGCAGGGGTTCGACGCCACCGAACCCGACCTCCACGAACTCGTCGAAGAAGTCCTCATCGAGGCCGTCGCCGTTGAACGACGCGGTCTCGCTGTCCCGCCAGGACAGGTGCCCCACCACGCTCGCATCGCCGAGTTCCCGACTGCCCCGGAGCGTCCACAGCGTGGCATCGTTCCCCGTGATGTCCGGTGCGGTGAACACGGCGGCCCGGTCGCGTTCGAGCAGGCCCTTCGGCGACATGCCGTTGCCCGTCAGGTCCGACCGGCTCGCGCGGAAGTCCAGGTCGATGGCCGTCTCCGCTCCCCGCCGGCCCACGGTCGCGTACGCGTTCTCCGCCCAGGAGTCGGAGAGGTCCCGCCACCCCCGCTCGTAGAAACGCTGCAGATTGACGTAGTAGGCAACCCGCTCATTGCCGCCGCCGCTTTCCACGTTCCCCACGAAGCGGTGATGCGACCCCCCTTCCATCTGCACCGCGTGGCCGGGGTGCGAGAAGCCGTCCTTCATGCGCAGCACGATCGACCCGCCTAGCGAATTGAGGCCGTACAGCGGATTCGATCCGCCCACGAGGGTCAGGCCCGCCACCGCATTCATGGGCAGGAGGTCCCAGTTGATCGCGTCTCCGAGCGGCTCGTTGAGGCGCACGCCGTTCTGGTAGACGGTCAGCCCCATGGGCAGGCCGAGCAGGGGCGAGGCCACGAAGCCACGGTAGTAGAGGTCGGACTGCAGCGGATTGCCCTGGGCGGAGTGGATGTGCACCCCGCCCGCCCGGCGCTTCAGGAAGCTCGCGACGTCCAGGCTTCCGCTGTGGGCCAGCGCCTCGCTGTCGAAGTGCTGAACCCTGCCGGGGAAGTCGCGTTCGTCGATGTCGTCCGCCCGCACCGGAGTCGTGCCCACGACGGTGATCGACTCGATCTCCTCGGCGCCCCAGAGCGTGGCGCCAGCCAGGCAAGCGGCCGCGGCGAGTGCGCGCTTCACCGGCGCGATGCCTCGTGCACCAAGTCGACCAGGAACTTCACGTTGTCCACGGGCGTCTCCGGAACGATCCCGTGGCCGAGGTTGAAGATGTGCCCGGGTCGTCCGCCCGCCTCGTCCAGCACGCGGCGGGCGTGTGCCGCTACCGTCGCGCGGTCCGCGCACAGCGCCATCGGGTCCATGTTGCCCTGCACTGCGGGCATCCCGAGCCGCTGCCACGTCTCGGCAAGCGGCGTGCGCCAGTCGAGGGCCAGGAAGTCCGGACCCGTCCCCAACATGGACACCACCAGGTGACCGTTGCCGGTGCCGAAGTAGATCACCGGTACGCGTCCGCGGATCCGGTTCATGAGGCGCCGCGTGCTCGGCCCGACGTAGCGGTCGTAGTCCGCCCGGGAGAGGCAGCCTACCCAGCTGTCGAAAAGCTGGACCGCATGGACGCCGCTGTCGATCTGGAACTCCACGTAACCGGCGACGGCGTCCACGAGCTTGTCCATCAACGCCTGCCACACTTCCGGCGCGCCGTACATCATTCGCTTGACGTGCAGGTAGTTGCGCGAACCCCGGCCCTCGATCGCGTAGGACGCGAGGGTGAAAGGGGCGCCGGCGAAGCCGATGAGCGGCACGTCGCCCGGCAGGTCGGCGAGCACCCGGCCGATCGTCTCCGCGATGTAGCCGGTTCCCTCTTCGGCCGGGGGCACGGCCAGGCGCTCGACCGCCGCCGCGCTCCGTACGGGGTTTCCGAAGACAGGGCCAACGCCCGCCCTGTAATCCAATTCCAGCCCCATCGGGACCAGCATCGGCAGCAGGTCCGCGAAGACGATGGCCGCGTCGACCCCCAGGATGCGCTGGGCGTCGAGGGTGGCCCGGGCCGCGAGTTCCGGGGTGGTGAAGAACTCGAGGCTCGGGGTATCCCCCTTCAGCGCGTGGTACTCCGGCATGTAGCGCCCCGCCTGGCGGTTCAGCCAGACGGGCGTGCAGTCGGCGGCCTCGCCGCGGCAGGCCGAGAGGAAACGGGATTCCAAACCGTCAGCCGCGTCCGAGGAGCGGATCCACGTCCGCCTCGTAGTCCACGCCGTCGACACCGAAACCGAAGATGCGGAGAAAGTCGTTGCGGACCCCTTCGAGGTCGCCGAGGTCGCCGAGGTTCTCGGTGGTCACCAGGGGCCACCGCCGCAGGACCTCCGCCTGGACCGGCTCCGACAGCTCGAAGTCGTCCATGCGCAGGCGTCCCACTTCGTCGAGCCCCGCCGGATGGTCCGGATAGAGCCCGGTGCGGAACAGCCGGTCGATGTGCGCGAGGCAGTCCTCGTGGTTGCCGGCGTCCTTCATCACGCGGAAGAGCACGGAGAGGTAGAGCGGCACGACCGGGATGGCGGAACTCGCCTGGGTCACGACCGCCTTCAGCACCGCCACGCGGGCGTCCCCGTCGAGCGCGGCCAGGCGTTCGCGCAGGGTCGCGGCCGCGCGGTCGAGGTCCTCCTTCGCCTTGCCGAGCGTGGCCTGCCAGTAGATCGGCCAGGTGAGTTCGCTGCCGATGTAGGTGTAGGCGACCGTGCGGAAGCCCGGGGCGAGGAGGTCGGCTTCCTGCAGGGCCGCGATCCAGTATTCCCAGTCTTCGCCGCCCATCACGGCCACCGTGGCCGCGGTCTCCTCCTCGGTCGCCGGCTCGAGGTCCACCTCGTGCACCTTCCCGGTCGCCTGGTTCAGCGTCTTGACGTGGAACGGCTCGCCGAGCGGCTTGATGGCGGAGCGAAACGTCTCGCCCGTGCGAGGATCGCGGCGGACCGGCGCCGCGAGGCTGTAGACGAGGAGATCGATCCGCCCCAGGCTCGAGCGGATCTCCTCGATCGCGCGGGACTTCATCTCCTCCGAAAAGGCGTCCCCGTCCAGGGTCGTCGCGTAGAGCCCGCGCTCGGCGGCGGCGGCCTCGAAGGCGGCGTTGTTGTACCAGCCGGCCGTCGCGGTCCGCCTCTCCGTCGGCGCTTTCTCCAGGGAGATGCCGAGCGTCCGTGCGCCCGCTCCGAAAGCGGACACGATGCGGGAAGCGAGTCCGTAGCCTCCCGACGCACCCACGATCAGCGCGTTGGAGGGGCCGCCGTCGAGCGGGCGGGCGCGGGCGATCTGCGCACGCGTGCCGGCCGCGCAGCCGGTGGGATGCGCGGTCGTGCAGATGAATCCTCGTATGCGCGGTTTGACGATCATGGTTGGCGAGCGATGCGGCGCCGGAGCGGTCTCCCGTGGCCGGGGAGAGGTTAGCACCCGCAAGCCGCGACGGGGGAGCGTACACTCTCCCACCTTCAACCCACCGCAAACGGAGTCTCCATGCCAGCAGAAGTCATCGTTCCGGACAGCGACCGGGCCATGTACGACCGCTTCCATTTTGCTTCCGCGGTGAAAGCCGGAAACCTCGTCGTCTGTTCCGGCCAGATCGGCTTCGGGGCGGATGGCAAGGTACCCGAGAGCGCGGAAGAAGAGTTCCGGAACGCCTGGCGAGCCATCGAGCGCATCCTCCAGCACGCCGGCCTCGACCTCTCGGACGTGATCGAGACGACCTCGTTCCACGTGGGCATGCCGGAGCACATGCGGGTTTTCGCGAAGGTGCGGGACGAGGTCCTGTCCGAACCCTGGCCCGCCTGGACGGCCATCGGGGTCTCGGCGCTGGCGTTTCCAGATGCCCGCGTGGAGATCCGCGCGATCGCGGCGCGGCCGGACGACGGCTGAATTCGCACGGTCCGCGGCGTCGATTTCGCACGTCTACCGTCCGACATCGGCCCTTTGCGCCGTTCCGGACGGGGTTATGATGGCGTTGGTCGCGGAGGGATCCATGGGACTGACGACGAAGATCGAACTGCGGAACCCGCGTCGTCCGGACCTGCCGCCGGTGGAGATCGACGCGCTCGCCGACACCGGCAGCGACCTCATGTGCATTCCGCCTCGGCTGCAGCGGCAACTCGACCTTGAGGAGGCTGAAATCCGGACCATCGTGCTGGCCGACGGCACCCGGAGGTCCGTGCCCTACGTCGGTCCGCTGCAACTGCGTTTCGCCAACCGGACGGGGTTTGGCGGCGCACTCGTCATGGGTGACCAGCCCCTGCTCGGCGCCATCGCCATGCAGGACATGGATCTCGTGGTGATTCCACGCACGCGGAGGGTCGCGGTGAATCCCGCGAGCCCGGATGCCGCGACCGTGAGCGCGCGGCGATCGGCGGCCTGAGCAATGCGTGACCAGACGTTGGCCCGGGTCAAGGACATCGCGGTGACGGCCGGCGCGGTGGTCACCGTGCTGGCGGGACTCCTTGCGGCGCTCGACTACATGCTGGAGGCGAAGCTCGATGCGAAGCTCGAACCCGTGAAGAGCGGGATCACGTCGATCCGCGAGGACTTGCGGGAGATGAACGAGCGACACGAGCGACGTTTCGTGCGGCTCGAGAACCTGCTCGTCCGGTTGGAGAACCTCCACTTGGCTCCAGCGGCCCACGCCCCACCAGAAAGCGAGGCCTGACCCTTACCTCGCGCCGCTCCCATCGCCGAGCAGTCCATTCGCCACCGCCCAGCGCATCGCCCCCCGAACGTCGATCACCCACGGTCCGTCGCGGCGGATCGACACCGTCGCGGAACGTCCGTGGCGCAGCCAGTGATCCCGGTCGCCGTCGAGGGCTAGCACGCCCTTGCCCTGGAACACCACCGGCGTGTCGAACGGGATACGCGTCACGCCCGAGACCTCCACCCGCTCGAAGAGCCCCGGTGACAGCGGCGCGTGGACCGGCCGCCCCGGTCCGACTTCGACCAGCAGCCCTGCGTCGTCTTTCGCGTCCACCACCTCCAGGAGCCCGCCGATCGGGGACATGCCGATGGCGTCCGGCTCCGCCCGGGTCAGCAGGAGGCGACTCAGCTTCGCGGCATCGAACGGGAGAAGGTTGCCGACGAAGTCACCTTCGAGCTGCGCCGCGTCGACGAGCCCCAGGTCCGTGACGCCGTCCGAGAAACGTACGTGCAGGAGCTTGCAGCGTTCGCGGCGCGTATCCATTTCGCCACGCGCCGCGAGGCCCGCGACCATGCCGGCGATCGTCGGTTCCGCGAGCGTCGGGAAGACATTGTTCGTGCCCGTCGAGAGCGGAATGAGGTTGACGTCACGCGCCGCGCGCGCGAACGCCCGGTTCGTGCCGTCGCCCCCGAGGGTCACCACGGTTCCGACTCCCGCAGTGAGGAACGCCGCCACCGCTGCCTCGGTGTCGCGCGCATCGTGGCGGAGCTCCGTCCGGAGCACGTGGACGCGCGCGGACAGCGGCAGCAGCGACAGCGCCATCGACGCGATGCGGAAGGGCTCCGCCGTGACGTAGATGTCGCGGACGCCGACCGCGTCCGCGCCGGCCGCGACCCGGGCGACGATGTCGCGCTTGGCCTCGTGGGTCATGTTCGTCGCGCGTGCCGCCAGGCGGCGCACGTCCCGCCCGGACATGGGATTCACGCAGATCGCGATGGCGGACACGCGGCGGTCTCGTGCCGTCAATCGAGCAGGTAGCGAGTGAGAAACAGCGCCGTGGCGGCAAGCTGATAGTCGCGGTTGAGCTTCTTGCGGAAGCCGTGGCCCTCGTCCCGCGCCAGCACGTACCACACGGGCACGTCCCGCGCGCGCAGCGCCGCCACGATCTGTTCGCTTTCGCTCGCCGGGACACGGGGATCGTTCAGTCCCTGGGAGATGAGCAGGGGCCGGGTGATGCGGTCCACGTGGTTGAGGGGCGAAATGCTCTGAAGGAACGCGCGCATCTCGGGGTCGCGCTCGTCGCCGTACTCCACCCTGCGCAGGTCGCGCCGATAGTCCTGCGTGTTGGTGAGGAACGTGACGAAGTTGCTGATGCCCACGCGCTCGACGCCGGCCTTGAGCCGGTCCCCGAAATGCACCATGGAGGCAAGCACCATGTAGCCGCCGTACGAGCCGCCGCTGACGGCCACGCGTTGTCCATCCAGATCGGGACGCCCGTCGATCCAGTCCAGCAACGCCCCGATGTCCCGTACACTGTCCTCGCGCAGCATGCCGTTGTCGAGCGACCGCCAAGTGCGCCCGTATCCCGCGGAACCGCGGACGTTCGGGGCGACCACGGCGACGCCGAGCTCGTTGACGAAGAACTGCGTCGAGTACGAAAAGGCCGGCCGGAACTGGGCCTCCGGGCCCCCGTGGATGCTGACGAGGACCGGGTGCGGCCCCGGACCCCGCGGGCGGAACACGAACGCCGGAACGCGCCGGCCGTCGAAGCTCGGGTAGTCGACCAGTTCCGGCGCCACCAGGTCGTTCGCGTCGAGCCCCCCGAGTTCGCTCTGCGTCCACCGGGTCAGGCTCCCGGTCTCGAGTTCGACGCCGTAGACGTCCGCGGGTGCCGCCGCGTGGTTCACCACGAACGCCAGGGCGTCGCCGGCAGCGCTGAAGCCCAGGGCGTAGACGATACCTTCGGGCAGTTCCGGCAACGGCACCGGGTCGAGGTCCGGGAGCGCGAACACCCGCGGTCGCCCCAAGCCGCCTTCGTTGACCGTGAATGCGAGCCATTCGCGGTTCCGGGATACCGTGAACTCCTCCACGTCCCAGGGGATGTCCGCGGTCAACGTCTCGACACGGCCCGTGCCGAGATCCAGCCGGTGCAGCCCCACGAACTCGCCGCCCAGGTCCGACGTGAACAGGACGCGTTCCCCGCCGCTTTCGTAACGCGCTTCCACGATCGACGCGCGGCCAAGGCCTTCGAGAAGCCTGCGCGTGTTCCCCGACGCCAGGTCCACCTCGTGCAGGGTGGACTCGTCGATGGATACGTACTGGCGCACGAGCACGCGCGTCTCGTCCGGCGACCAGTCCACGGCCGTCCAGCCGACGCCCCGCCCTTCGAGCGCGACCGAGACACGGCCGTCGACCACTCCCGATCCCATTTCCCGCACGTGGATGTCCCAGTCCACCCCGTTCCGTTCGGTGGTCGTGTACGCGAAACGGCGGCCGCTCGCCGCCCAGGCGATGTCGGAGTAGCGGGAGCGCCCGTCGGTCAGGAGGGTCGACTCCCCCGTGACGAGGTCCAGCCAGAAGAACTGGAAGAACTCCGAGCCGCCGACATCCTTGACGTACAGGAACCCTCCCGCGTCCGGCTCGGGGCTCACAGCGGCGGCGGCCACAGGTTCCTCGAAGAACGTGATCTGGTTGCGCATGCCGAGCGGCTCGTCGACGCGATGCAGTTGCGCGGTGTTGCCGAAACGCGTGCTGATCAGGATGCCGTCACCGAGCCAACCGAGAAACACCGCCGAGCGCGTGTTCTGGTAGGCCTCGAGCCGCGTGACGAGTTCGGCTGGCAGGCGCGGCACCCCTTCGATGACGAGCTGTCCGAACACGTTCGGCGGCGCGGACGTCGGGCCGGTTGCGCACGCGGCCGCGCAGAGCAGTGCGGCCAGGCCCAGGGTCTTCCCGCGGGCAATCACGGAAGCCGGTCCAGTATGCGAATGGTGAACGGGTAGGCGTGCCGGTCGTCCGCCGGATGGTTCTCGACGGCGACCACTTCGAAGTCCACGAACTCGAGCGGGGGGAAGAAGGTGTCGCCCTCCAGCTCCGCATCCACCAGGGTGACGTAGAGCCGGTCCGCGCGCGGCAGCGAGAGCGCGTAGACGTCCGCGCCGCCGGCCACGAAGCACTCGTTGACCCCGTCCGCCTCGCATCTTTCCCCAGCGAGCCGGAACGCCGTGTCGAGGTCCGGCGCCGCCACGATGCCGTCCGCCCGGAACCCCGAACGCGAGACCACGATGTTCGTGCGGCCCGGGAGGGGGCGGTCGAGCGTCTCGAACGTGCGGCGTCCCATGATGACGGGCTTCCCCATGGTGGTGGACATGAAGAACGTCCGGTCCTTCGGCAGCCGCCACGGCAGCCCGTCTCCGCGTCCGATGACGCGGTTCCTGGCCATGGCCCAGATCAGCGAGATGCGCATGGAGTGGCGAGTCGGTCCGGTGCGGAGTCAACAACCAAGGCCCTGGGACATCCGGGCGTAGCTGGTGAGCGGGACGGCGCACATCCGGTCCCAGGCGTCCTTGTCGATCACCGCCTGCTTCAGGAGTCCCATCATCCCGTCAAACTCGTCGAGTGTGGCGTTCCCTGGAGGCGCTCTTGGATGGTCTCGTGCGGCAGTTCCGTCAGTCGCTGTATCTCCCGCACCAGGCTCGGCCAACTGCCTTCCCCCACGCCGATGACCGGGATGCGGGAGTCGTAGACGTGGTGCGGCTCGTGGTCCGGGTCGGGGTGAAGACGCGTCACGCTGGCGGTCGCCAGGGATCCCGCGGCGCCCCGTCCGAAGACCGCGGTCCTGCGCGGGGACGGACTGCCTGGCCGGATCATGCCGTGACCTCCACCGGCTCGTCCAACGCCGTCAGAAGCTCAGCGTGAGCCCGACGCCCACGAAGCTGTCTCGCCGACCGTCGTAGGTCGGGTCCCGCGGGTCCGCGCTCAGGGTCGCGATCGTTTCCACACGCGCCGACCAGCTATCCGACAGGCGGCGTTTCAGCTCCATGTTCAGCGCGCGGTAGTCGTGCCGCAGGTCGCTCAGGATGCCCGCCACGAACTCCGTGCCCCGCACATCGTTGAACGCGAGGAAGCCGGCGATGAACAGGTCGTTCTGCCAGACGCTGGTGGCGCGGCGTCCGCGGTCGTCGTAGTGCCATTCCGCGAGCAGGGTCAGGTCCGCTCCCGTCCCGAACAGGCCGTACACGGAGCGTTCGACACCGAAGATGGCGGCGTGGTAGGACTCCTCCGGACCGAGCAGGTTGCGCGCTCCCTCGCGCCGAATGGCTTCCACCTTGTACAGCCAGCCCTCCGTCGTCAGTTGCGCATCGATCCCGAACTGCCGAATCTGCTCGTAGTACGGGACCCATCGCGCGTTTCTCGACGAAGGCGGCGTGGGTGGAGGGCCAGGCACGAGGAGAGGTTCGCGACTCGTGCCGACGAACCCGGTCAGCCCGAGATCCAGCACGCCCACCGCGTGGCTGTAGCGGACCGCGACATCCACGTGGCGTTCTTCGGCCCCACTCTCGTACAGGGCGTCCTCCTCGACCAGCCGGCCCGACCTGAGCCGTCCGGCACGGCCGGGAAACGTGCGCTTGCGATGATAGGGCAGCAGAAACGACTCGGCGATGCCCCAGTCCCCGGAAATCGTGAGGTGCACCATCGGCTGGCCCAGCTTGGGTCGGTCGCGGGGATGCTCGACCAGGTCAAGCTGGTTGACGATGTCCACGAGGTTGTTCAGCTCGGCCACGCCCCAGAAAACGCGGTCGACTCCCACGCGCAGCTCCCAGGCGCTGTCGCCCCAGTCGCCATGGGTCAACAGGTAGGCCTCGCGCAGGTCCGTGTGGGTGCGATGGGAGTCCGCGCTGTCGTATCGATGCAGCGGCGTGAGCGTAAAGCTGGCGCGGGGTCCCACGTCCGCGTACAGGGTCGGTTCGGCCACGAACCCGGCGGTGCCCGCGCGCTGGCCCTCGAAGGCCGGCGACTCCGGATACCAACGCGTCTGCACGCTCACGTCGCCGGACCAGTCGAGAACCTCCGCGTCCGCACCCGCGGCGCCCAGGATCGCGAGGGTCGCCAATGCACCGCCCAAACGCATCAACGGACGCGTCGGAGGGCCGTCTGGGTGAATTCCCCGTCATCCAGATTGGTGCGGAACTGGAAGTCGGTCCACTCGAGGACCGTACTCGCGCCGGTCAGGTGATTCACCATGGTCTGTCGACCCGCACGCCAGTACTGGTCCAGGTACCGCCGATAGTCCTCGAGGGTGAGCGTCTTCAGGTGGGAGCCCTTGCGGTCGTAAAGCTCCATCTTCCAGGTCCGGAGTTCCCCCGTGTCCTGCCACACCACCTTCCGGCTGTAGCCGGATTTCTCGTCCAGGGGAACCTGCTCGGTCACGGTGCAGGTGAGGTCGCCGCACGCCTCGTCGCGCAGATACGCGTACGTGTACTCCTCAACCTCCGGAGGGCTCATGTCCTCGTACGAGAACTCGCTGCCCATGAACGACCCCGAACGCCTCCCCGCGCTGATGCGCTTCACCCGCTTCAGGGCGGGCAGGTACAGCCACTGGTCGTCCTGGGCATTGATGTGCGCGTGGGTCAGGAGGGCCGTGCCCCGCACGTCCCGCGGCTGGTCGAACACGAACAGGCTCCTGTCGCCGTCTTCCGGCACCTCCAGCACCTTGAAGCGCATCTGCCGGACGCTCTCGCGGCCATGCCGGTCGCGCAGCACCATCGTCATGGCCGCGGTGAAGTCCCCGAAGCCGTCGTTGCGGGCGCTCGCCTCCTGCGCGAGTCGGAGGCCCTTCTCTGCCGGTGTTTCGTCCTGGGCCCGAGCATCCGCGTTCGCGAAGCAGACGCCTGCGAGGCAGAACACCAGGACGCGGCGCGCACCCTGCCGGGGGGATGGCAGGCTTTTCCGTCGGCCTGGCTCGACGGGTCGGTCTGCCGCTCTGCGTCGGTCAGGCAACATCCGCGCAGATCCTTGAGGTAGACAGCGCCTCATTGTAGCTTGACTCTCCGAAGCGCCCCCTAGCAGAATCCCTCCAGCGACGGCTCCGCGGTTGCGCGGCGTCGCAGGGTCGTGCTAGCGTTTCCGATAGTCCATCTGTTAGGGGCCGTTCGAAACACGGACGAGGAGGAGTCCCATGAAGAGTGGCGATGAAATGCTTCAGCAGATCGTCGAGAAATGCGCTCTGGAACCGGATTTCCGGCAGCAGCTTCTTTCGGATCCGAAAACCACCATCTCCGAGGAGTTGGGCATCGCGATCCCGGAGTCGATGACGATCCAGGTGCATGAGAGCGACTTGCAGACCGTGCATCTCGCGTTACCGCCGGATCCGTTCATCACCGAGGAGCAGCTCGAAGCCATCTCGGCCGGCCTCTGCTGCTGCTGGTAGGCCCGGGTCTTCTTGTGAGCGGGCGGGCGTCCCACGTCCGCATGCATCGGTAGGTCAACAGAACATCCCTTTGCCCGGCTCCGGGCAAGGGGGTTTGCTTTGCCTCGCCACAGCCGCTTCAGATCGGGAGGGCGCCCGAGAGCACCATGTAGACGTAGGCCTTGGCCTTCTCCAATCTGTTTCCGGAGACGACCAGCTTGATGTGGTGAATGCCCCGCAGCATCACGAAGCGCCCGGTCTTCCCGAACAGCGTCGTCGGTTTCGAGGCCCAGCCCCCGAGCGCCTCCAACTTCTCGGGGACTACAAGCTCCTCGTCGGCCAGGGCGGCCAGGAACGGATCCCAGTCGGTCAGGCCGTCGAGCCAGTAGCGCGAGTCCTTCGTATACCTCTGCCTGACGACCAGGGTGAGTCCGAGCGTCGGGCCGACCCCGTCTTCCCGCACGTCGACGTTCGCCCCGCTTCTCACGATGCTCGCCCGTTCCTCGAAGCGTGAGACGACCGCTTCCACGCCGCCGGCCTCCCCCGGCCAGCCTATGTCCTCGAGGAACGAACCGATGGCCCGCCGTCCCTTGAAGCCCATGATCGCGAGGCGCACCGTGCGCGCCCGGGACGGGAAGACCCCGAACGAATCGAGCCGCGTGTCCTCCGGTTGCGCCAGGTAGACGCGCTCGACGTTCTCCCGCTCGGCGGCGATCCGTTCCCAGCCGACGCTGGAAACCAGCGCGTCCACCACGATGCCGACATCCTTCGCGTGGCCGCCGCCGCTGACGATGGTGCGTTCGTTCGGACGCAGGAATAGTCCGGGCATCGGTTCGTTGTTCCCCGCCGCCGAGCCGATGTCGTACTCCAGCATCAGCTTGCGGCCGACGATCTCCCGGAGCGGCGAGTGTTCGGCTTCCATCTCCCGGAACAGGCGGCTGACCGCCCGGGCGGTCTCGTCCGTTTGGTCGCTCCGCGCCAGCGCTTCGAAAAACGCCCCCGACCGGTTCCCGCTCGCGAGCGACACGCCGAAATCGGCTTCCGGCCGACGGTCGTGCAGCGGCACCTCGAAGCCGAAAGGCTGGGCGCCCATCGTGATCGGGAGCTGCCTCGCACGCTCGAGTACGAGCTCCCATTGCGGCTCCCCGATGAGCACGGGGGAAATCCCGCTCCTCAAGTGTCCGAGCAGTTCCCCCATGCTCGCCCCCTCTTCGACGAGACGATCCTGGGTAACCGCGATGGCTTCATCGATGTCCATTACGCTCCTCAGGCGATCACCGGCGCCGGATTCAGTTCGGCCTCCGCCAACGACCGCTCGCGCCAGCCCAGGCTCACCGGCACGTCGTACAGGCGCCCCGGTGCGAATCGCGCCCAGAAATGCCGCATGCCGGGCACGATGACGCGTGCCACCGGCATCCCGATGTCCGGCCGGGTCTGGTCCAGCACGAGGAACTCCAGGCCCTTCGCCTCGACCAGCGCCCGGCAGTGCTCGACATCGTCACGGGTGTCCACCGACTCGGTCGCCGGGTATTCCGAGCCCTGCGTGGCCGGCTCGTCGGCCGCCGGCGCCAGCCAGGCACAATCGGCAAGGCGCGCGGTCTTCCACCATCGGAGTGCGACCGGATCGTCGATCATGGGCCGCCCGTCCCGGGCTCCGGGACGGGGCAGCCAGGTCAGGCACTGGTTCAGTTCGCAGAGCGCCCGCAACGCCGCGATGCGTGGGTCCGCGTGGCTGCCGGCGCCGTAGATGATGTCCTCGGTTGGCGCGTCCGGCCTGCGGGAAAGCGCAACGAACGTGGGAATGGCGATGTCGGCGGTCACGTCGAGCATCCACAGCTCCCGCTCGTAGCGGGCGTATTGATCGGGGGCCGACGCGAGGTAGTCGTCGTCGAAGCTACCGAGATCGACCGCGGGCATGCGCAGTCCGTTGTACCACCAGATGGCGAACGCGTCGCGCTCGACCAGTTCGTAGAAGCCCTGCTGGATCGCCTCTTCCAGGGTGTTGCCCGCCGCGCAGCCGTTGGAGTCCGCGACCAGGTCCCCGGGGCCGCGCCGGTCGGCCACCGCACCGAAGTACAGCGCCCGCGTCGGCAGGTAGCGATGGCGTTGCCGGCTGAGGGACCACACCGGCGTCCAGTCGGTTTCGGCCTCCGGGTCCAGGCGCGCGGGGACGACGTTGTAGGGGTGGTCCGTGGCGTTGATGCTGTCGGCCTCGTCGAGCTGACGGTCGCTGAACAACTGGATGTCATTGGGATGGATGGCCTCATCGCGTGCGGCCAGATCGACGAACCGACCGCGGACGCGCATCTCGTCGCCGTGCAGGGCGCCCGAGTAGCGCTCGACCGCTTCGCAGAGGGCGCTGACCTCGGACTGCTCCCGCGTGCTGCCCTTGCCGGCGCTCTTGCCGCGCAGGCTGCGCCGCAGCGAACTCAGGTCGCGGCTCCGGATACCGGGATTGCTGCCGGCCCAGTAGACGTGCAGCCAGGCGTCCGTCTCGTCGGTCGTGCGCCTGAGCCAGGTCACGACGCCGCTCACCGGGCTGACCAGGTGGCGGTACCGCGCCAGCGTGACTTCCGGCGCCACGTTCCGCGTGCCGCCGCTGTTCCGGTGGGCCTTGGGACTCGGCTTCAGGCACAGCGGAACCGGCGGCCGGTCGGGCCGATACAGGGCCTCGTCGCCGCAGGCGGGACACTGCGGGCGACGCACCACCCGATGCTGTGAACTCGCGAACGTGCCCACGTTCATGGCGATCGCGCGTTCACTGATCGGGGCCGCCTCGTCGAGCACCAGCCACTTGACGATCTCCGCCGCGATCAGGCCGTACAGGGCTTCGAGCACCGGGGGCGAGGCCGCGAACGGCTTGAAGGCGGCCTCCTCCCCGGCGACGTTGCGCAGGAAACCATGGACCTCACGGTGGCTGCGGAGGCGGTAGGCCAGGCAGTCCCGGCAGGGCCCTGCTCCGTCCGCCCGAAACACGGGCCCGAACAGCGCCTCCATGCCGCGCGGCCGGACGAGCATCCACGGGGTCCGCGCCTCGAGGTGGCGCCGATTTACTTCCGCGAGGCGGGTTTCGAGATAGTCGTCGCAGACCACGACCGTGAGCCTGGGATCCCCCGTGCCCACTCGGGCGCCGCACTCTTCCAGGCGCCGGACCAACCGGCCATCGTCCCCTTCCACGGCGACCGCGGACTCGGTCGATCGCGCTTCGGCCCAACGCGGCGATGCGCCGAGCGCCGACCAGTAGGCCGCCCGCGCCGGGTCCATGCCATGCTCGGCGGAGACGACATAGCCCTTGGCGGAGAGTGCGGCGATGGCGGCCCGGACGTCGGCGGCGGCATGCGCGCCCTCGAGGGCCGAGACGATCTCCAACACCGGCCGCCGACCGTCGAGCAGCGGCAGCAGATCGCAGTACAGCTCGCCGTGCAGCAGCGTGTTGAACGACTCGGACACCAGCAGCGCCTGCCCTTCCCCGATGGTGTGGGACTTGAGGTGCGGTGTCAGCTCAGGGAGTTCGACAAGCCCCCGGTCGGCAGGGGTGGTCGCCTGGAGTACGCCCCGTTGCGCCGGCATTCGCGACTCTTGCGCCCGATCGGCCGGCGCCCTCACGGGTGCGCGCGCAGTGCGTCGACCTCGCCAGCGGCGCGGGCGGCCGTCTCGGCGACCGCCGCCTGCAGCGCATCGAAGTCCTCGTGCCCACAGGCGCTCGCGATGGCGGATCGCGTCCTCCTCGGCGCCGCCGACGCGTCGAAATCCTCGCCGACGACGAGCCGCAGGACGCCCTGCAGATCCCGCCACGTGGCCGCGGCCTGGGCCAACTCCCCCGCTCCGGCGCCGAGCAGCACCGACGCGGCGGTGGGCGCCGGGTCCTCGAATCCGCCGTCACCCGTCAACTGCAACAGTCGCGCGGCCCGCTCCACATCGGCAAGCCCGCCGCGCATTCGCGCGTATGCGGACACATCCGTGTCGGTGGGGTCCTCCGGCGGCTCGCGCAGTCGCGAAATCAGCGATTCGTTCGCGCCGCACGCGCCGAGGAACTGACGCCGCGCCTCGTCGAAGCGGCGGGCGACATCGGCGTCGCCACACTCGAAGACGCAGCGCGCTCGGGTGAGGACCGGCACGTCCCCGGCATCCGGGCCGCCGTGACCGGCCAGTTCGGACAGCGGCCACGCGGGCAGCGCACTTTCGTCCGTCGGGAACGGCGAGAACACCAGGCTGTCCCGTGCCAGGTCGGCGAGACGCTCGCGGAAGCTCCGGGACAGACGATCGCGCTCGCCGGACTCAAGGCCGTCAACGACGAACAGCATCTGAATCGCGACGCCGGGGCCGACCTCCCGGCTCGCCACGTCGCCCAGGCAGACGGCCGCGATGCCCCCACCGCGCAGTGGCCCCCCGCGGTCGACGAAGTCCGCCACCACGGCCGCCAGGACCGTCGAGATGGACGCCTCGGCAAGGTTCGACAACGCGGTCCGCGCCTCCGCCGGCGAGAGGTTCCCGCGCAACACGTGCATGCCGACCTGGAATGCCTTGTCGTTCGACCAGTTCCGCACGACCTCGGCCGTCTCCCCCGCGTCGGCCGCCGGCACCTCGGCGATCTGGTCCCGCATCTCCCGCACGCCCATCTCCAGCGTCCAGTAGAGCCGGGCGAGCCCGCGCCGCGCGATCGACTCGTACTCGACGTCCGGGCCGAATCCCTGCGGCAGGTCGAGATCCGTGAACTCCCGGTCCTGCAGGGTGTCCAGCAGTTCCGGACTGCGCTCGATCCAGTGGGCGAGCCGCGGGGCGCCCCCGTAGATCTCGACGATCGCGTCGAAGGCTTCCGGCCGTGCCGCGGCGATGGGGCTGTCGTAGGCGCTCCAGTCGTCGATCTCCGGATAGAAGTGCGCGCGCCACTGGTCCACCAGCGGGTCCATCTTCCCGAACCAGCGTTTCGGCCGCAGGACGAGGGGCATCATGTCGGCGTAGGTCCCCGGCAGTACCGGAGACTCGTCGGGGCTACCGATCTGCAGCAGCGGGAAATGGCGGGCCACCATCGCGTGGTGGTCCGCATGCCGCTGCACGTTGAAGAACAGCCAGTTGCTGAACTTCCAGTCGGCGCTCCAGGAATGGCGCGGCATCACCTTTTCCCAGCGCCCGTTCGCGAGCCGGACCCGCCGCAGTCCGTAGTGCTGGAAGTAGTTGCTGATCTTCATCGAGAAGACGCAGCCGAAACCGAGGAACGCGAACACCAGGACCGCCCAGATGCCGCCCATCCAGAACGCCAGTCCGTACCAGAACGCCACGGCCAGGCCGTAGCGCCAGAACGGATTGCCGTAGTGCCACACGGGCAGACGGCGGCGCGCCAGGCGTTGGCGCGCCGCCTTCCAGGAGCTCGTGAGGTTGCTGGCAACTTCCCTCGGGAAGTACTGCCAGAAGCTCACCCCCCTCGGAGCGGAGCCCACGTCGAGGGGCGTGCCGACCTTGGCGTGGTGCACGTAGACGTGTTCGGTGGCGTATTGCGGATAGGAGCCGCAGGCGAGCAGGAACTCCGCCAGCCGCCGCTCCCACGTCGAGCGCCGATGGATCAGTTCGTGACCGACGATGAAGAGCGCCTGGGCCTCCATCGTCAACAGGATCGCCAGGATCACGTCTTCCCAGAGCGCCAACCCATCCGCGACCAGGATCTGCCACATGCCGAAGATCAGCGTCGGTGGCCAAAGCGCCGCCCACGACCAGAGCGGCAGGTTGTGCCAGAGGAGCTTGCGTTCCGGCGTGTTGGCGGGATCCATGTTGCGCCCGTCGAGACCCAGCGCCCGATCGAGGGGGCCGGAAACGCTCATGAAGATGAAGGGCGGCAGCAGCCACCAACCGCCGTGGATCGCCGCGAGGACGAGCAGCGGGAAGATACCCAACGGCAGGTAGTGGGGAAGGGCGTTGAGCAGGGTCGGCTCGACGTACTGCGCGAGGTCGGGCTTGTCGGGAGCCGCGGCGGCTGTGTCTTGGGCCATGGCAGCTTCTACCTGGACAAATGCTCCCTCACACCGGACGAACGCATCTTACCAGCCGGATCAGCCGGTCAGGACCTCCACGAGATGCCCCAGCGCCTCGATGCAGAACGCGGAGGTCACCGCCTCCGAGCCGTGCCCGATCTGCCCGATCACCCCCCACTGCAGCGACTGGTCCCCGAACGCGAGCAGTTCCGGCCAGCTACCGTCCTCCCGCTGGACATCCAGGAAACGCTCGACTTCGCGTTGGGCATCGATGGCCTGGAGACCGCCGACGCCGTGTAGCGCCGAGACCGCCTGCGCGGTCTGGAGCACGTTGCCGAACTCGCCCTCGCCGTCGCGCAGGTCCAGGATGCGATCCGCCAGTATGGGGCGCAGTCCGGCCAGCGCGGGTTCCGCTCGAGTCATGGCGCGGGCGGCCGCGTAGTAGGCGGAGACGGTGTCGGGATACCACTTGGACGCGCCCTCGAGACCGCCCTCCGCGATCAGCCCCTCCAGCCACCGTTGCGCATCCCTGGTCTCCGGGCGATCGCCCAGGTAGGCGATGACATTCGCGTTGACCACGGGGTCGGCCTCGATGCGAAAGTCGGCCACCACGCCGGGTTCGTCCTCCGCGAACGCCCAGGTCATGAAGCGGCCCTCCTCGTCGCGGTTCCCGAGAATTCGCGGAACGTTCCTGCCGAGCACGATCCAGGGGTGGTCCCCGATCGCCAACGAGCACAGCGCCGTGCTGTCCAGGTCCGGGGGCAGATGCCGGTAATACCGCCACAGCCCCGGGTACTCCATGATGCTGACGAGATACGCCCGGGTGGCGGCGCAGAGGGCCCTGGCCCGTGCTTCCCCGCAACCTTCGAGGGCAAGTGCGCAGAGCGCCGAGACGAAGCCGGGCTTCTCGTAGTGCCGCGGAATGTCCGGGTTCGCCAGGTTGAACCGGATGCAGTGCCAGGCCCCGTTCCGGTCGACGGTGGATTCCAGGAACGCGAGACCGCGCCGGATGCTCTCCCTCGCTGCCTCGGCGAGTGCCTCCGGCGAAGCCCCGCTCGCACGGGCGGCCGAGGATCTCTCCGCGGCGGGACGTTTCGCCGGGGCGGGGTCGTACATCGTCTTCTTCAGGAACTCGAGCGAGGACGCCCCCTTCCGTGCCTCCTCCCGCTCGGCCTCGCTGTACCTGTTCGGCGGGGGCAATACGACGTGCGTCGCCGTATCGGTTTCCGCGTGGACGTGAATCTCGTGCCCTTCCGCCAGCTTCACGCCGAGTTCCCGTTCGATCGTCTCCTTCGGCCTCGCGACCAGGCGCTCGCGAAAGTCGCCGTCGTCGCCAGCCCGGGCCGCGAGGTAGTTCTCCACGTCGAGAGGCTGCTTCACGCGATCTGCCTCCTGACCAACTCCCGGAACACGCCCTCCACCTCCACGAGTTCCTCGAAGGAGCCGCTCTGCACGACCTTGCCCGCCTGCAGCACGTAGACGCGGTCCGCCCGCTCCAGCGTGGAGAGGCGGTGGGCGATGACGACCCGCGTCGAGGTCATCGCGGCGAGGTTCCGCATCACCTTGGCCTGACTCTCGTTGTCCAGCCAGTTGGTGGCCTCGTCCAGCAGCATGACGCGCGGGCTGCCGACCACCGAGCGGGCGATCGTGACGCGCTGACTCTCGCCGCCCGACAGCACCGCTCCGCTCGTGCCGACCATGGTCATCATGCCCATCGGCATGCCCTTGATCTGTTCCTCCACCTCGGCGACGCGCGCCGCCGCCCACACGTCCTCGCTGCTAACCTCCTCGTGGTGACCGACCACGTTGTCCCAGAGGTCCTGGGGGTGCAGCCCGACGGACTGCGGGACCGCACCGATCTGCCGGCGCACCTGTTTCAGGTTCAGGTGCCGGAGATCGCGTCCGTCGTAGTACACCGCGCCGGCGTTGGGCCGGTCGATGCCGAGCGCGAGCCGGAACAGCGTGCTCTTCCCGGCGCCGGATTCCCCGGCGATCGCCACGAACTCTCCCGGACGGGCGTGAATGGTGACGTCGTCGAGGATCAGCGGACCGTCCGGGTCGTACCGGAAGGAAACCCGGTCGAACAGGATGTCGCCGCCCAGGAACTCGACCGGGTCGCCGCCGACCTCGGACTCGGGAACCGCGGCGAGCAGCGGGCGCATCTGCGCGAACGCCGGCGCCGCGGCCGCGATCGTCCCGAAGGACTCGCCGACGCGGGCAACGGCGGCCTGGAAGACGATGAAGACCGTGTAGACCACCAGGAAGTCGCCCACCGGCAGGTTTCGGTCCCCCGCGGCGACCGCGAAGAGCAGCACGGCCGCGGCAAGGAACGGCAGGGCCGCCCCGAACGCCCGCGCATGTCCCTCGAGCACCCCCACCTCGAGCTCCGCGCGTTTCTGCTCCCGATAGTCCCGCGCCCACATGGCGAAGGCCGAGCCTTCCGCGTTGTCCACCCGCAGCTTGGTGATCCCACCGACGATCTGGAACAGCCGGCCGGCGACGCGGCGCGCCGCGCCGATCATGCGCCCATGGGGTGCGATCTGGCGCATCCCGAGGGCCAGCGTGACCAGCAGCGACAGCAGGCTGAAGACGAGGGCAATAACCCCGAGCGTCGCATCGTGGAAGAAGATGACGCCGAACACCGGAAGCAGGAAGACGACCGAGAGCACGCTGTCGGCGACGACTCCCTGCACGCCGTCCCGAAGATTCTGGAACGTCATCCCCGACATGGCCAGGTCGCCGGCCGGGTGCCGGTGCAGAACGCTCGGGGGAAGGCGCATGAGGCGGTCCCAGAAGGCCGCCTCGACACGCGACGCCGAGCGCCCCTCGAGCCGCATCATCGCCGTACTCTGGAGCATGTGCAGGAGCGCGCCGAGGAGGCCGAATCCCGCGACCGCCACCGCCACCGCGTACAGCGCCCCGGCGTTACCGCCTCCCGCAACCTGGTGCGCCACGAACCCGAGGGCAAGGGCCGGCACCAGCTTGACGAGGCCGCCCGGGAGTCCGGCGACCGCAAGGCGTACAACGTCCGGACCCGATCCATGCAGGGCGACGCGCAGCAGGTCCCGCGGTCCCACGTTCCCGGACGGCAGCGGCCGGTAGAACATCCAGGCTTCCTGCTCGACCGAGGCGGCCCGACTCGCCGTCATCCGGACACTGCGCTTCGTGACCGGGTCAATCTCGCGGTACCGCCCGAACACGCCCGGCAGCAAGGCCACGGGCTGGCCGTCTGCCGCGCGAAACCCCAGCAGCGCGTTGTTGTCGCCGCGCCACCAATCCCCCGCGCTTTGAAGCCGCACGCGTCGCGCGCGCACCCCGGACGCGACGAGGACGTCAACGAGACCGATGGGTGCATCCGAAGCCGCAGACCGTTCCGGAATAGTGAAGTCGATGCCCTCGTGGCGCCCGATGACCTTGAGCGCATCCCCAAGCGCCGTGTCGTGGACGCCCGTTCCCCGCTCGACCGGCAGGTCATAGAGGTTGAAGAGCCTCTGCCGCGCAGCCTGTTCGGCCGTTCGCCGGCTCGTGGTCCGCGCCCGTTCGAGATTCGCTTCATCGACCACCGCCAGTCGCCGGTTCAGGCGTTCCAGCGCGAAAGCGGCGGTGTGGAAGGCGGCGAGCGAGGCCAGCAGCGTGCCCTCCCGCGCCAGGGTCTCGGTGGACCAGGCCGTCAGCGTCGCTTCGCTGAACAGATTGAGCCAGCTCGTCCGCGTCAGCGGCACGGCTGCCGGCGTTCCGCCCGCCCCGGCGAGTTCCGCCAGGTCCACGATATCCATGAACGCCCCGGAGCCGCGCGGGGGCTCCGATACCCACACCACGCCTCGGCGCGCGAAAAGCGTGCACGGAGCCAGGGTCCGCGTCGTGCCGGCTTCGGCCAAGGCCGTCGGACGCGGCACGGGGGTCGCGAACCGCGACAGCGTGTCCGTCATGGCGGTCAGCCACGTATCGGCCTGCTCCGCCAGTTCAGCCGGGTCCACCTCGGACAGCCTGGACGCCGGCAGCCGTTTCAAGAGCGTGCCCGGCAACCCCTTGGCGACCAGGCTCAGCGTCGTGGCCTTGTTCCGCTCGTCATCCCGTTCGTCCGGCGCCACCCCCGGCAGCAGCAGGCCGGACTCGCGGCGAAGCATGTGCTGCGGCGCCACCTGCTCGACCCCATCCGCCGATTCGACCAGGAACAGGTTGACGGCGCCCCGGTCGATGAACCAGGCACTGTCGGGGTCGTCGAGCCGCACCGGGAGGTTGCCGGCGCACGGCACGGACGTGCCGGAGCGGGCCGCGAGTTCCGCTACCGACGTGTATTCGGGATCCCGCTCCGCCATCAGCCCGACCTGACCAGCTTGTAGTAGGTGCCATCCCGGTCGGCCATCAGTTCGTCGTGCGTGCCGCGTTGCACTTCGACGCCCGCCTCGAGCACGATGATCTCGTCGCAATCCCGCACGGCGCTCAGCCGGTGCGCCACGATCAGGCAAGTGACGCCGCGACGCCGCAGGGCGTCATCGACCGCCTCTTCGGTCGCGGCATCGAGGGCGCTGGTCGCCTCGTCCAGGACCAGCACGGTGGGATTGCCCACCAGCGCCCGCGCGATTTCCAGCCGCTGCCGCTGGCCACCGCTGAAATTCGCGCCGCCTTCCTCGACGACGGTCGCATATCCGTCCGGCCTCAAGAGGATCTCGTCGTGGATGCAGGCGTCCCGGGCCGCGGCGAAGATGGCCTCGTCCGGGACGGCCGGGTTCCAGAGGGTGACGTTGTCCCGCAGGGACGCGGAGAACAGCACCACCTCCTGGTCGACCATGGAGATGGAGCGCCGCAGAACTTCCTCGGGGATCCCGTCCCGCGGATGGCCGTCGAACAGGATCTCGCCCGACCACGGCTGGTAGATGCCCGCGACGAGGCGCGCAAGCGTCGACTTGCCCGAACCGCTCGGGCCGACCACCGCCACCCGCTGCCCCGGCTCGATCCGCAGGCTGAAGTCCTTCAGCAACGGCGGCCGGCTCCTGTTGTAGCCGAAGGTGACGTTCCGCATTTCGAGCTGGCCGGCAAGCTGGAGCCGCCCCTGGAACGTCGGGATGGACTCCGACTCCGGGTTTCGACGCTCGAAGACCGGGTCCTCGGCGGCCGTTGCGATGTCCTCCCGCCGCTGCAGGTCCGTCTCGAGCGCCTGCCGCTGATCGGTGAACTCCAGGAACCGCCCGACCGGCGCGAGGAACATCTCCGCCAGGATGTAGAAGCCGACCAGGGTCCCCAGGGTCATGTCCCCGGCCATGACCATGGTGCCGCCGATGGCCAGGACCGCCGCGCCGCGGACGGCGGCGACGACCCCCGGAAGCGCGGTGTTGACGGAGCCGAGCTCCGCATGAAGCTGGCGCGCATGCAGTTCGCGCGCCTGCTGGCCGCTCCAGCGCGCGAAGAACCGGTCGTCCGCGCCCGTCATGCGCAGGTTGTCGGCATGGCTCAGCATCTGCATGCCGACGCCGATCAGCAACCCCTGTTCGCGCCGCATCGCGTGGCTGCGCACGTCCCGGAGCGCGTTCGTGAAACGGGCGAGCAGGCCGTGGCCGACCGCGAGAGACAACACGACCAGCGCAAGCACGGCATCGTAGGCGAACATCGCGACCAGCAGCACCGCGCTCATGGCCATGTCGACCAGGAGCACCAGGAACCGGTCGGTCAGGTTCTTCGCGATCCGGTCGATGGACGAGACGCGATCCGTGAGGTCGCCGATGAGGCGGTGGTGAAAGAACTCCACCGGCAGCCGCAGCAGACGGGTCAGGCCCGCGTTGTAGCCAATCACCGAAATCCGCGTCGCGAGACGCTTCAGGAACCGGTCCTTGAGCAGCGACAGGACGTACACGAGAACGCCGCCGCCGAGCAGCGCCGCCACCAGTCCCCCCGCCGGCCCGCGGTTCCCGAGGACCTCGTCTACGAAGACCCCGAGCGACGCCGGAACGACCAGCGCCAGCAACGTCAGCATGAGCCCGCAGGCGATCACCCCCGCAAGCACGTTGCCCGACCCGGCCAGTGCGCCGCGCAACTGCGCGAACAGGCCCGGAGGCTCGCCCCCGGGACGGAAGTCCGCGCCCGGCTCGAAGCGCAGCGCAATGCCGCTATAGCCCCTGATGAACTCCTCTTCGGGGACCCTCCGCCGGCCGGTCGCCGGGTCGTTGAGATAGAAGTGGCCTTCGTCGAACCCCTCGAGGACGACGAAGTGGCTGAACTGCCAGAACAGGATCGCCGGCAACTGGAGCTTCCTGAGCGCGCCGGGGCGCAAGCTCATGCCACGGCCTTCCAGGCCATAGTGTCTGCCGGCGCGCACGAGGCTCGCCGCGCTGCTGCCGTCCCGGCTGACCTCGCACTTCTCGCGCAGCTCGGTGAGGGCCACCCAGCGCCCGAAGTGCGCGAGGACGCTGCCGAGGCAGGCCGCGCCGCACTCCGACGCGTGCATCTGCGGCACGACCGGCGTGGTCAACCGCCGCTTCGAGGGCTCCGACGCCGCCTTGCGGCCCTGGGAGGCGCGTTGCGCCACGTTACGGTCGCCTCTTTCCGAAGAGTGGGCCGAAGAGCGCGATCGGGGGCCGCGTGCCCAGGTCCAGGACGATCCGGCACTCCCTTCCCGCAAGCGGTACGGGAGCAGGGCCTTCGTCCAGCACGATGTCGACGCGATACAGGGCGACCGGCGCCGGGGGCTCGAACGGCGTCGGTTCCGAGGACATCGGCATGGCGGCAATGCCTTCGACCTCGCCGACCAGCGCGGCCGGCGCTCCACCGGCCGTACCGAGTTCCACGACCGCCGGCAATCCCATGTCGATGTCCCGCGCGGCATCGCTTCTGAGCCACACAAGCGCCTGCACGGGCCCGCCTTCGCGCCCGCTTTCGTCAGGCGCCACCACCACGCCGTTCACCGCAAAGCTGTGGGGCACGCTGCCGAAAAAGCCCCACGCCCCGAGCACCAGCAGCACCAGGGCGACACCCGCGAGGAGCAGACGCTCCCGCGGCGTGGAGACGGTCAGGAGCCGGTCGAGCTGTTCACGCTCTTCCTTCGCCTGGGCGACGGTGTCGTGAAACGACTGGAATATGTTGTCGAACATCAAGCCTCCGCAGGCTTCTCGGGCCCCTTGTCCACCACCGTCAGCAGGGCCGGCAGCAGCGACAGGTCGGCAAGGAGCGCGAAACCGATGATCATCGCGGTCAGGACCCCGACCTGTGCGGTGGGAACGAAGGGAGAGAACACGAGTATGAGGAAGCCCGCCACCAGCACGAACGTCGTGGTGACCAGGGCGCGCCCCGCCGTGTCGAAGGCGTACCGCACGGCTTCCTCGGTGTCCCGGCCGTATTCGCGCCGCGCTCGCCGGTACTTGCTGAGGAAGTGCACGGTGTCGTCGACCACGATGCCCACGGTCATGGCCACCACGACCGAGAGCGACAGGCTCACCTGTGCGACCGTCAACCCCCAGACGCCGAAGCCGAGCAGGGCCGGAAGGAGATTGGGGACGATGCTGATCAGACCCAGCCGGAGCGACCGCAACGCGACCAGGAGAATGGCGGAGATGGCCACGAGCACCACCACCGTCCCGAGTACCATCGCGCGGATGTTGCGCTGCCCGATGTAGGCGAAGAGCGCCGCCGGACCCGTGCCGTTGACATCGGCGACGAGCGGCGCGTTCTCCTCGATCCACGCTTCCGCTCGCGCGTTCAGTTCCAGCAGGTCCTTCGAATAGAGCGTCCGCGCGGAAACCGTCACGCGCGTGGCCGACCGGGACCGGTCGATCTGGTTGTTCAGGTCGAGACCCTCCGGGAGCGAGAGTTCGTAGAGGAGCAGGTACTGGGCCGCCAACTCCTGGCTCTCCGGAATCCGGTACGCGTCCGGGTCGTCGCCGTGCATGCTCTGGTTGATCTGCCGGAAGGTGTCGGTGATGACCGCGACGTGCCGTACCGCGGGCTGTTCCCGGTACCACTGCGCGAAGTTCGCGACCTCGGCGAGGAACTCGGGATCCGTGACCCCGCCCTCGACCGACGAATGCAGCGAGTACTCCAGCGACGTGTTGCCGCTCAGGTGCTCGTCCATGAAGTCCGTGTCCTGTCGAAACTCGACGCTCTCGTCGAAGAAGTGCACGAGGACGTCGTTCAGTTCGTTGCGCGGAATGGCCAGGACCATCGCGGGCACGATCACCGCCGAGGCCCAGAACAGCGCCTTCCGGTGCCGCAGGGCCGCGTCGGCCAGGACGCGCATCGAGGGTCCGCGGCGCACCTTCCGGTCGGCTCCGGCACGCATCGGCAGGAGCGACAGCATGGCCGGCAGGAAGGTGACGGAGAGCAGGAAACACGCCGCGATGCCGAAGGCGACAAAGTTCCCCAAGTGCCGGTAGGGCGGCACCTCGGAGAAGTTCATGCTCAGGAACCCGAGCGCCGTCGTGAGGCTCGCCAGGAACACCGGGTGCAGGTTGAGCCTGACGGACTCGACGATGGCGTCGTGCTTCGAATCTCCCGCCCGCAACCGCTGCTGCAGCGCCACCAGCACGTGCACGCAGTTCGCCACGACGATCATCAGGACGATGGTCGGCGCCGGGGAGATGGGCGGCGAGAAGGGCAGGCCGACCCAGGCGCCGAGGCCCATCGACGCGAGCACGGAGAAGACGATCACCAGTCCGGTCGTCGCCACGCCCGCCCAGCTCCGCGTGATCACGCCCAGGACCGCGGCCATGAGCAGCAGGCTGGCGGGCAGGAAGATCATCTGGCTGCTGATCGACGCTTCCACGAACGTCTGGTTGATCATGACCGTCCCGACGACGCGGAGGTCCACGCCGGGGAACCGTTCCTCGGCCTCCGCGGCCAGGGCCCTCGCGGACTCGGCGACTTCGGTCACGGCTTCGAGGAGGCCCTCCTCCGGCAGTTCGACCGTGACGTTGACGACCGTAACGTCCGCCTTCAGACCGAGCATGGTTCCCGCGATACGGGGGTCCGACAGGGCGACGGCCCGGATGCGCGACCGCGCCTCGGCCCGCGTCAACGCCTCCGGGTCGACCAGGTCCCGCACGAGCAGGTCGTCGCCTTCGGCGGTCGTGTACTGGAAGTTCGCGAGCGAGTCGACCCGCCTAGAGTACGGCGTGTACCAGGCCGCTTCCGTGAGCCAGACGGCCGCCGACAGCGCGTTCTCGGACGTGGCGTCGCCATCGTCCGGCACGATCAGGAAGACGATGTTCTCGTTCTTGCCGTAGGTGTTCTCGAGGGCCTCGAGCTCCAGGAGTTCCTGATTGTGCTGGTCGAAGAAGATGCGGTAGCTGGCGGAGAACTCGAGCGTCGCGATGCCGCCGGCCGCGGCGGCGACCAGCAACAGCGTGGCCAGGATCACCCGCCAGGGCGCCGCGAGCACGCGCTCGGCGAATCGCGCCGCGAACTGCCGGTCCGCTACGCCAGCCATCTCAGACGGCGATCGGCGCCCTGATGCCCGGATGCGGGTCGTACCCGACGAGGTCGAAGTCGTCGATGCGGAAGCCGAAGATGTCGGTCACGACCGGGTTCACTCTCATCTCCGGCAGTGCCCTCGGCTCCCGCGCGAGCTGCCGGTCCGCCTGTTCGAGGTGGTTCGCGTAGAGGTGCGCGTCCCCGAACGAGTGCACGAACTCGCCTGGCTGGAGCCTGGTGACCTGCGCCACCATCATCGTCAGCAGCGCGTAGGAGGCGATGTTGAACGGCACCCCCAGGAACACGTCGGCGCTCCGCTGGTAGAGCTGGCAGGAGAGTTTCCCGTCCGCCACGTAGAACTGGAACATCGTGTGGCAGGGCGGGAGCGCCATCTTCGCGACTTCCGGCACGTTCCATGCCGAGACGATGAGGCGGCGCGAGTCGGGACTCTCCGCGATGTCGCGCACCACGTTCGCGATCTGGTCGACCGTGCCGCCGTCGGGGGTCGGCCAGGACCGCCACTGGGCACCGTAAACCGGTCCCAGCTCGCCGTTCGCGTCGGCCCACTCGTCCCAGATGTTCACGTCGTGGGCCTTCAAGTAGCCGATGTTGGTGCTGCCCGAGAGGAACCACAGGAGTTCGTGGATGACGAGCCGCGGGACGACCCGCTTGGTGGTGACGAGCGGGAAACCGTCACCGAGGTCGAAACGCATCTGGTGGCCGAAGACACTGTAGGTGCCCGTACCCGTGCGGTCGCCCTTGCAGACGCCCGACTCCCTGATGCGGCGCATCAGGTCCAGGTACTGTTTCATCGGCTCGCCGTTCGGGGTACGAGCAGGAAGATACCAAAGGCGACCATGGGGAGCGACAGGAGCTGTCCCATGGAGAGAAGGTCGAAGCCGACCAGCCCCAGGTGGGGGTCCGGTTCGCGGAAAAACTCGGTCGCGAAGCGGAGGCACCCGTAGCCGACGAGGAACACGCCGGACACCGCGCCGGCGGCCCGCGGGCGCGCCGCAAAGAGCCACACCAGCACGAAGAGCACGACGCCCTCGGTGACCGCCTGGTAGAGGCTCGAGACGTGACGCGCCACCTCCTCGTATTGGCCAAAGCAGGTCAACGTCAAGTCGCCGACCGCCGGACAGGGGAATTGCACCCCCACCGCCGTCTCCGTCACCCGGCCCGGCAGCTCAGTATTGATGAAGTTGCCGAGGCGCCCGAGACCAAGGCCCACCGGGACCAGCGGCGCCACAAAGTCAGTTACTTCGAAGAGCCCCCGGCCGCGCCTCGCCGCGAACAGCCACAGCGCTCCGCACACGCCGACCAGCCCGCCGTGGAAGGACATGCCGCCCTCCCAGATGCGCACCAGCCACAGCGGGTCCGCGAGGAACTGGTCGAAACCGTAGAAGAGCACGAACCCCGCGCGGCCGCCGACAATGACGCCGAGCACGCCGTAGAAGACCAGGTCCGCGACGTCCTGGCGGCTGAAACCCGCTGTGGCCGGGGAGCCCGAGGGGGAACCCCTCGCAAGAGCGGCACGGCGCGTCGCCAGCACGTGGCAGGCGACGAACGCGAGCACGTACATGAGGCCGTACCAGCGGATCTGGAAGGCGCCCAGGTCCAGGAGAACGGGGTCCAGCTGTGGGTAGTGCATGGTAGACTCGCGCGCTTCTCTCCTTCCCGGCGCCGAAACCCTACAGGGACATGTGCCTGATCCTGCTGGCCTACGACAGGCGCTCGGCCCGCCCGCTGGTGATCGCCGCGAACCGGGACGAATTCTACGCACGCCCCGCCCACGCCGCACGTTACTGGGACGGCGCACCACAGGTGTTCGGCGGCAGGGACCTCGAGGCCGGGGGCACCTGGCTCGGCGTGTCGACCCGGGGTCGTTTCGCCGCGCTGACCAACTACACGGACTTCGACCTGCCGGTCGCTCCGGCCGCCTCGCGAGGCGACCTGACGCGGGGGTTCCTGGAAAGCAACCAGAGTGCGCGCTCCTACGCCGAGGCCGTCGACGGGACCCGCTACCAGGGGTTCAACCTGATCGTGTTCGACGGTGAGGACCTCGTGTACGCTTCCAACCGCACCGGCGACGTGCGCACGCTCGTCAGCGGCGTCTACGGGCTGACCAACACCTGGCTGGGGGACGAGTGGCCGAAGACGAAACGCGGCACGGCGGCGCTCTCGCGCATCGCCGCCGACGGCGACGCGGACGCCGTGCTCGAACTGATGCTCGAGGAGTCGGAGGGGTATCTCGCCGACGGGCACGAGATCGAGAGCGCGCGCCGCGCCACGCCGGCGTTCCTGCGCGGCGAGGAGTACGGTACGCGGGCGTCGACTTCAGTCATCTTCGAGGACGGCCGGATCGAGTTCGTGGAACAGCTCTACGGACCCATGGGCGCGCCCGGCGGACGCGTCGCGGAGACGATCAGGATTCGCGCGTCCGGGGCGTAAGGGCGAGAACTCCGCCGCCCGGCGGGTGCTACCATCCGGCGTTTCCAACCTCCGGATGCACGCCATGGCGACCGCCACCGCTACCCACAACCTGCCCCGCACCCTGCGCCCCGAAGGGGACTGGCGCCACGCGTTCTCCTACCACCCGATGGATGTCGAGATCGCGCGCGCCGACGGCGTGCACATCTACGACCGGGACGGCAACCGCTACTTCGACGTGTCGGGCGGTCCCATGGCGGTCAACCTGCCGCACAACCACCCGCGGATGAAGCGGGCGATCCAGGAACAACTCGAGCACTACACGTACACGCATCCCTCCATCGCGGACCCGAAGCGGGCGGAGTTCTGCCGGCTGCTGGCCGAGATCACCCCAGGGGACCTCGACCACGCCTTCCTGGTCTCGGGCGGATCCGAGGCGGTCGAGACCGCGATCAAGCTCGCGCGCCAGGCGCAGATGGCCCTCGGCAACCCGGGCAAGTACAAGATCGTCAGCCACCGGGACTCGTACCACGGCATGACCATCGGCTCGCTCGCCGTGTCGCACAACCCCGTCGTCCAGGCGGCGTTCGAGCCCATGCTGCCGAAGTGGCCGCACGTCCGGCAATACTCGGACTTCGACCGGCCGGAAGGCACGAGCCGCGAGGAGTGGGGGGTCGAGTGCGCCAAGGCCCTCGAGTACGCGATTCACTACGCGGGCCCCAAGACCGTCGCCGCGTTCCTGGCCACCCCGCACGGCTGCGGCGCGGACTACGCCTGCGTTCCGCCCGACAGCTACTGGCGGACGATCCGGGAGATCTGCGACCGGTACGACGTGCTGCTCATCGCCGACGAGGTGGTCACGGGTTTCGGCCGCACCGGGAAGTGGTTCGCCATGGAGCACTTCAGCGTGGACGCGGACATCATGTCGATGGCCAAGGGCATCTCGAGCTGCTACGTGCCGTTCGGCGCCGTCTCCGTCTCCGGCCGCATCAACGTGCCGTTCGAGCAGGGCTTCCCGTTCGTGCACGGCTACACCTTCGGCGGACACCCCCTGGGGTGTGCGGCCGCGTGCGAATTGATCCACGTGATCCGGGACGAGAAGCTGCTCGAGAACTGCGCCGCCCAGGGCGAACGCGTCTTCTCCTACCGCGACGAACTGCTCTCCCACCCGACGGTCGCGGACGTTCGCGGCTGGGGACTCATGATGGTGCTCGAACTGGTCAAAGACAAGGAGACGATGGCGTTCTTCGACAAGAGCGTCGACGCCCAGGAACTCTTCCAGTCCATCTCCTTGAAGCACGGCCTCGCCATGTACAGCTCGCTCTACGGCGCCGCGCGCCAGCCCGCGTTCCGCCGCGGCGTGCCGATCTGGATCTCGCCGCCGCTGTCGATCACCTCCGAAGAGGCCGACGAGATGATGCAGAGAGTCCTGGCCATGCTGAGCGAGTGGGAGGGCGCGGTCCTGTAGATTCCCCCAGAGAAGAGGACTCCCCCATGGACTACCGCCTCGACGATCGCACCGCCGTCATCACCGGAGGAAGCCTGGGCCTCGGCCGGGCGATGGCGACGGCGTTCCACCGCGCCGGCGCGAACGTCGCACTGCTCGCACGGCGGGAGGGCCCGCTCGAGGAAGCGAAGTCGGCCATGGAGGCCGAGCCGGGTGGACGCGTGGGCGCCTACGCCTGCGATGTCACGGACCCGCGCCAGATCGAGGAGACGTACGCCCGGATCGTCGCAGACCTCGGCGACGTCGACATCCTGGTCAACAACGCCGGGCAGTCCCAGACCGGGATCTTCGAAGAGATCACCGACGAGGTCTGGCAGGCGGACCTGGACCTCAAGCTGTTCGCCGCCATCCGCTTCTCGCGCCTCGCGTTCCCGGGCATGAAGGAGCGGCGCTGGGGCCGCATCGTGAACATCCTGAACACGGCCGCCAAGGCCCCGCCGCCCCGCTCCGCCCCAACCTCCGTGTCACGCGCCGCCGGCATGGCGCTGACCAAGGTCCTCTCGGGCGAAGGCGCCCCGCACAACGTCCTCGTCAACGCGCTGATGATCGGCAGCATCAAGTCCGACCAGATCCGCCGCGGGTACGAGGCCTCCGGTTCCGAACTCTCGTTCGACGAGTACGTCGCCCGTGCCGGCGAGCGGCTGCCCATGGGACGGGTGGGCGAGGCGGAGGAATGCGCCAGCGTGGCGCTGTTCCTGGTCTCCGAGGGCGCTTCCTACCTCACCGGCTGCGCCATCAATATGGACGGGGGCGTCTCGCGCGTCGTGTAGGGAAGGCCGGCGCCGCGCGGAACGCCCGCCGTCAGACCGCCGTCGGCACCTCGTGGTGCGGCACGACGCGTCCGAGGCCGGCTTCCATCAGTTCGGCGCGCAGCAAGTCCCGGATGTCGTGCGCGTCGACCATGCGCAGCGCTTTCGCAAGGATACGGCGGCAGTCCCGCAGCGACACCTGCCGGATGACCCACTTGACCTTCGGGAGGTGCGTCGCGTTCATCGACAGCACGTCGTAGCCCATCCCGACGCATAGCACGGCCCCTTCCGGGGTCCCGGCGAGCTCGCCGCAGATGCCGATCCCCTTGCCCTCCGCATGGGCGGCCTTGGCGACTTCGCGCATCGCGTGCAGGACCGCCGGGTGGATCTCCCAGTAAAGCTGCGCGACGTGCGCGTTGTTGCGGTCCACCGCCAGCATGTACTGGGTGAGGTCGTTCGAGCCGACCGCGAGGAAGTCCACCAGCCGCGCGATCTGGCGCGCCTGGTAGACCGCCGAAGGCACCTCGATCATCACGCCGACCTGCGGCCGCTTGACGTCGTAGCCCTCCTCGACGACCTCCCGGTGCGCCCGCTCGACCAGGCCGACCGCCTCGCGCACCTCGAAGACGCTGCTGACCATCGGCAGCATGATGCGCAGGATCCCCTCGAGTCCCGCGTTGGCCTTCACCATCGCGCGGACCTGCGAGATGAAGATCTCCGGATGGTCCAGGGTGACGCGAATGCCCCGCCATCCGAGGAAGGGGTTGTCCTCCGAGATGGGGAAGTAGGAGAGGGCCTTGTCCCCGCCGATGTCCAGGGTGCGCATCGTCACCGGGCGCGGCTCGAACGCCGCCATGTGCTCCCGGTAGATCGCCCGCTGTTCCTCCTCCGTCGGGAAGCGGTCTTCCGTCATGAACGGAACCTCGGTCCGGAACAGGCCGATCCCCTCGGCGCCCCGGTCGAGGGAGCGCGTGATCTCTCCGACGAGACCGATGTTGACCCACAGCGCGATGCGCTGGCCGTCACGCGTCACGCACGGGAGGTCCCGCAACTCCTCGAGTTCCTCCGCGAACTCCCGTTCTTCTTCCATGAGGGCCGTGTAGTGGTCGACGACTGCGCGTGAGGGGTTCGCGACCACGGACCCATAGAACCCGTCGACGATGAGCTGGCGGTTCTCGACACCATAGAGAGAGACGTCGACGGCCCCCATCACCGCAGGGATGTCGAGGGCGCGCGCGAGGATCGCCACGTGCGAGTTGCTCGATCCGCGCAGCGACACGATGCCCTGTAGCCGCTCCATGGGGATCTCGCCCAGCATCGCCGCCGAGAGTTCGTCCCCGACGAGGATCGTGTCGTCGGGAAACTGCGTCCTCCTGCGCCGCATGTCCTGCAGGTAGGCGAGTACGCGCTGGCCGAGTTCGCGCACGTCCGCGGCGCGCTCCCGCAGATACGAGTCCTCCATCCGCTCGAAGGCGCGCGTATGCTCCAGGATCACCTGGCGCAGCGCACCCTGCGCCCATTGTCCGTGCCGGATCCGTTCCCGGACCTCCTCGGCGAGCGCGTCGTCGTCGAGCATGTGCAGGTATGCGTCGAAGAGCGCCCGCTCCTCGGGGGCGAGCGTCGCCTCGAGCTTCCGGCCGACGTCGTGGATGTCCCGCCGCACCTGGGCGATCGCGCGGTCGAAGAGCACCAGCTCGACCGTGACGTTCTCCGCCTCCTTGTCCGGGACCCCTTCGAGGCTGGCGGCCGGATGCACCACCACCGCCGTGCCGATGCCGATGCCCGGCGAGCCGGCGATGCCGGTGAAGCGCGTGTCCTGCGGACCGGGCAGACGTTCGGAGAGTTCGCGGATGTCTCCGGACGCCTCCGCGTGCGCCACGACCGCGGCCAGTTGCGCGGAGAGGGTCACGAGGAACGCCTCTTCCTCCTCGTCGAACTTGCGGCTCTCCCGCTGCCGCACGATCAGCACGCCGAGGACGCGGCGGTGGTGAATGATCGGCACCCCCAGAAACGCGTGGAAGTCCTCGTCGCCGATCTCCGGCAGATGCACGAAGTTCGGATGCCGCGGCGCGTCGTCCAGGTTGATCGGTTCGGCCCGCTCCGCGACGAGGCCCACCAGACCCTCGCCGGGAGAGATGACCACCCGACCGACGGCGTCCGACCGCGAGCCCACGTTCGCGGCGAAGTGAAAGTCGCCGGTATCCCGGTTCACGACGTACACGGAGCAGACCTCGGTGCCGAGCGTCGTGCGCACGCGCGAGACGATGGTGTCCAGCGCCGCCTTGAAGCTCGGAGCGGCGCCCACGTCCTGGACGATCTGGCGGAGGTCCTGCAGCACCGTCAGAACTCCTCGCGCACCACGAGCGACGGCGCTAGCTGCTGGAGCGCGCGCCGGTAGACCTCCCGCTTGAAGGCGACGACCTTGCCGACCGGATACCAGTAGCTCACCCAGCGCCAGGCGTCGAACTCGGGCTTGCCGGATGAGTCCACGCTGACGTGCGCGTCCTCGGCCAGCAGCCGGAGCAGGAACCACTTCTGCTTCTGGCCCTTGAAGCGGGGGCTCGAGTCATGCCGCCGCAGGCGCTTCGGCAGCCGGTACCGCAACCACCCCCGGGTGCAGCCCAGGATCTCGACCCGGTCCTTCGTCAGCCCGATCTCCTCGTACAGTTCGCGGAAGAGCGCCTGGCGCGGAGACTCGCGCCGCTGGATGCCGCCCTGCGGGAACTGCCACGCATCGTGACCGCCGACGCGCCGCGCCCACAGCACCTGGCCCCTGTCGTTCGCCAGCACGATCCCGACGTTGGGCCGATATCCGTCCGCATCAATTCTGTCGCGCATGCGTTCCGCGTCGCCGGAGGGCCGTCGACGCCGGCGCCGCTGGCAGTCGGGCGTCCCTCCCGTACCCGCTCAAGACACTCGATTGTTCCACAGAAGACCGCATCCGCCAAAAGCGCCCCGCCCCGGCCGGCGGGTCGGCGCTGGTCACCGCGTACCCTTTGCCGTATGTTCCGGCAGCATTCCGGTCCCGTGAGGTGCCCGCCCGGCGCATGAACCGGCTCGCCGACGAAACGAGTCCCTACCTGCTGCAGCACGCCGCGAACCCGGTGGACTGGCATCCCTGGGACGAGGCGGCGCTCGCCGAAGCGCGTGCGGCGGACACGCCGATCCTCCTGTCCGTCGGGTACTCGGCCTGCCACTGGTGCCACGTCATGGCGCACGAGTCCTTCGAGGACGAAGCGACCGCCGAGGTCATGAACGCGCACTTCGTCAACGTCAAGGTGGACCGTGAAGAGCGGCCCGACCTCGACCGGGTCTACCAGACGGCCTTCAACCTCCTGTCCCGGCAGACCGGGGGGTGGCCGCTCACCATGTTCCTCGATCCGCACACCCTGCTGCCGTTCTTCGGCGGCACGTACTTTCCGAAGCGCGCGCGTTTCAACCTGCCCGGATTCACCGACCTCCTGCTGCGGGTGGCCGACGGCTGGAACAGCCAGCGCACCGAACTCACGGAGCAGGGTGAGAAGCTCGCCGAGGCCCTCTCGGCATTGCGTCCCACGGAGGCGGAGATCACCGGTGTCGAGGACCAGGACTTGCTGCAGAAGGCCGTGGACCAGCTCGCTTCGCAGTTCGACCACGCGGAAGGCGGTTTCGGCAGCGCCCCCAAGTTCCCCATGCCGAGCACCCTGGACCGCGTACTGCGTCACTGGGCCCGCGGCGCCCGCGCCGGCGCGCCCGACCGGGACACCCTCGAGATGGTGACCACCACGCTCACGAGGATCGCCCGAGGCGGCATCTACGACCATGTCGGCGGGGGCTTCTGCCGCTACGCCACGGACCGGCAGTGGGCCATCCCCCATTTCGAGAAGATGCTCTACGACAACGGTCCCCTGCTGGGTCTGTACGCGGACGCCCTCGGGCTCGGTCCCGATCCGCTGTTCGAGGGCGCGGTCCGCGAAACCGCCGCCTGGCTCATGCGCGACATGCAGCATCCCGAGGGCGGTTACTACTCCTCCCTGGACGCGGACTCCGAAGGGGAGGAAGGCAAGTACTACGTCTGGCGCCGGCCCGAGGTGAAGCGGCTCCTGACCGAGGACGAGTACCTGGTCGTGGAGACTCTCTACGGTTTCGACAAGCCCGCGAACTTCGAAGGGAAGTGGAACCTGCGGCGCCGGGACGCCTGGCGCGCGGTCGTACAGCGGCTGAGCCTCGACCCGGCGACCGCGGACGAACTGCTCGCCTCCGCCCGGGCGAAGCTCTTCGCGGCACGGAGCAAGCGGACCCCGCCGGGCAAGGACACCAAGGTCCTGACGTCCTGGAACGGCCTCGCGATCCGGGGTATGGCGAAAGCGGCCGTCCGGCTCGGAGAACCCGGCTGGCTGGCTTCGGCCGAGCGCGCCGCGGACTTCCTTCGCGAACACCTGTGGGACGGCGAACGCCTCGTGGCGACCTGGCGGGACGGGACGGCGAAATACGCCGGCTACCTGGACGACTACGCGAACCTGCTGGACGGCGTGCTGGCGCTGCTGCAGGCCTCCTGGCGCGCGGAGGACGCGCGCTTCGCACAAGCGCTGGCGGACGCCCTGCTCACGCACTTCCACGACGGCGAGGCCGGCGCCTTCTTCCTGACCGCGCACGATCACGAGGAACTCATTCACCGGCCGATGCCGACCATGGACGAGGCGCTGCCGCCCGGAAACGGAACCGCGGCGCAGGCCCTCGTCACGCTCGGTCACCTCTTCGGGGAGACGCGGTACCTCGACGCGGCATACGGCACGCTCGAGGCCCTCCGGGGCTCCATCGAGAAGTACCCCGCCGGCCACTGCACGCTGCTCAACGTCGTCGAGGCGACCGTGCAGCCGCCGGAGCAGGTGGTCGTACGCGGACCCCGCGATGCGCTCACGCCCTGGCTCGAGATCGCGCGCGAAGGCTACCGGCCCTGGCGCAGCATCTACGGGATCCCCTACGGGGAGGAGGGCGTCCTGCCGGGCTACCTGCCGCGGCTGGTCAGCGCCGAAACGCGCGAGAGGGTTACGGCGTTCGTGTGCAGCGGACTGGTGTGCTCCGCGCCGATCGATTCGATCGAGGAGTTCGAGAGGGCGGTGGGCTGACCGGTCGTGTGGCTCAGGCTGCGAGGCGCACGTCGTAGTCGAGACGCGACCCGGCCGTAGCCAACGCCGGCGAGTCCGCCGCCCATTCGAGACGGCTGGTGACGGACTTGAGGTTCGGCGCTCCGTAGACGAACCGCTCCTCGTAGCGCTGGTAGAGCGTGGAGAAGAAGCGCTCGATGTGCAGCGGGCTCTCCTCGGTCGGGAAACCCGCCAGCAGGCGACCCGCGAAACCCGACCGAACCTTGACCAACCCCATGGACACGGCCTCGTACCGGCTGATGTCGTCCCGAATCCCGTGTCGCCCGGACATCTCGCGCAGGGCGGCGTGAAAGCGAACGATCGCTTCGACGGGATGACCGTCCTCGGTGACAGCCACGTCGTTGGGCGCCATGACCATCCCGGTTTCGTTGGCGCGAACGAGGAAGAGATAGCCGAAGACCAGCGCGGGATAGGTGATGTGGAGGTTGGTGCACTCGCCGATCGTTTCCTCCATTCGGTTGGTCAGATTGCGGAAGGCGCCCGTCATGCCCTTGCACGAGACGGCGAGCACCGGGCCCAACTGGGGCTTGGTCACCACGACATCTACGTTCTTGGTCTTCAGCCCGCCGAACACCGTCGCCTCTCCCCCTGTCGCCTTCGACGGATCGAAGCGCAGCAAATTCCTCCCCCCTCGCTGAACCGCCTCAAAGGGTGGCCGCGGCGTCAACTCCTCCGGGCGGAATCCCCCTTCAAGCACGAGGCGGCAGGCAACGTACCAATGAAGTGGTTTGATGTGCTGCTGGCTTTGCGTTGGGCCGTCATAGACCGCGAAGTGACGCAGCGCATCCCGCCGAGCCACGAGGCGGCATACGCGGCTGCGAGCCAGATCGTCAGCCGACGCCATGGTGCCGCCAGGCCCTCATGGTAGAGACGGCGTCGCCAACATTGTCCTCCGCCACCATCGGCTCCTGTTCCGCACTCGGGAACACCACGCGGCTAGCTTCTCCCGGCTCCAGCTTCAGCATCCCGCCACCGAGCGGATGACCTTCGAGTTCGCAGCTCAGTTGTACAAACGGCTTGCCCCACCATTCGTGCAGCCGTCGCGATTCCGCGCCCGGATGCAGTTGAACGCAGTGCAGGGCATTGGTGCAGGTAACACGGGCTGAGTTCCGCACCAAGCTCGGTTCCCGACCGCACATGTACGTCAGGAAGAAGTCCGGCACCTTGACATGGGGCACCGAGTACCACGGTTCCCGCACCCGACACTTGTAGGCGTTCCGTGCTTCACGACCTCGATCAGTTCCGAGGTACTTCGCCACCCCTTCGGGTAGCTCCGCATGTTTGGGAATGTGGAGCAAGAGCATCGGTTCATCCGTTCGTCTCCACGATTCGACGGTGCGACGCGTCAAACGGCGCGCTGGCAGGGACGCTCCGGTACGCACCGTGGCCCGGAGCATCTCCTCCGGGATGTCCCAACCGATCGCTTGGGACGGTCGCAGATGAAAGAACTCGTTGGCGCCGGTCACGTATCCGATGCCGATCGAAGCGACCTCTCCGAAACGTATCGCCCCCTCGTCAAGCGCGGTCGCCCGGTAAACTTCGCGAACCGATCCTGGGAGCAGATAGGGACGCAATCGACGGTTCCACGCTTCGCGCCACTCCGTGACGGAAACCGACACATCGCTCCGCGGAGGCTCGGCGCATGCAACGAACCGCTCCATGATCGACAACTCAATCGTCGAACTCGAACCGCCGAATCCACTCGCAAAGAGAAGCCAGCAGTCTTCCGACAACTCGGGGAACAGCTTCTCCCGTATCGCCACGACCTGCACGGCTGCAAAGCTCTGCACCAAGTACTCAAGCAGAGGCGCTGCGTACGGGGCGTGACCGATCTCCGCCGGTAAGACGAACGCCATTCGCCCCCCAGGTTTCAGGAGGCTGGCCGTCGCGACCAGAAACGGAGCCCAGGATGAAGTCAGGCGCGAAAACCGGGCTCCCTGCGCCGCACAGATTTCCAAGGCGCGTACGCGCGTCTCGCCCTTGAAAGTCTGGTAGCGGATAAACGGGGGGTTCCCGGCGGCGCAGTCGAAGCGTTCATTCGTCAGGGCGGCCCACGCAAAGAAGTCGCCGTGGTGGACGAGCGCTGAGGGTGCTCGGGCGACGGCGCGTTCGGCGGCTTGAGCGTCCTGTTCGATGCCGACGCTGTTGCGATGCCTGGCGAGAAAGCGTCCGTCGCCACAGGACGGATCCAGCATCCGATCGTGCTCACCGCGCTTGGCCCATCGGACGAGGCTCGAGACGACGGCCTCGGGCGTGTAGTACGCGCCCCTGCGCTTCCGGGAGTTGGGAAGGGTCATCGACCCGGATTTTACCAGTCAGCCCCCGGGCTGATTGCGTGAACTTCTGTCGGCCAAGCGCTCGCGAGAAGATCGGAAAAGGCGCACAGCCGCCTTGCTCCCGCCGTCGGAAACGCTTGCGACTGCGGCCGGGGAACGGGCCGCGATCAGGCCGCCGGCCGCTCCTCCCCCAGGATCGACACCCGCTCCCCGTACCGGGTATGCGGATAGTAGTCCCAGATGGCGTGGTGCTGCGTGCAGCGGTTGTCCCAGAGCGTCAGCGTATTCGGTTCCCAGGCGACGCGGCACCAGAGCCGGGGCGTCGAGTCGATGTGGCGGTAGAGCATATTGAGCACCGCCGTGCTCTCCGGCCGGCTCAGGCCCACGATGTGGGACGTGAAGCCCCGGTTGACGTAGAGCACCTTGCGGCCGGTGCCCGGGTGACGCGTGATCACCGGATGTTCGTTCCGCGGGTAGCCGCCTTCCGGCGGCGTCGACTTGTACGAACCGACGTAGGGGAGCGCTCCGTCGTGGACCGCCGTCAGGCCGTCCAGGAACGCGCGCATGGGCTCCGAGAGCGTCTCGTAGGCGAGGTACATGTCCGCGAACAGCGTGTCGCCGCCCCCGGACGCCGGCGTCTCGGTCACGTAGAGCATCGAGCCGAGCGGCGGGATCTCGTCGCACGTCACGTCCGTGTGCCACCCGTCCCCCGCCGTGTACGCCGAGTCCGCCGTCGTCTTGACCTTCAGGATCTCGGGGTCCCCGCGGTAGGCGTGCTGCATCGGGTGCACGTGCAACGAGCCGAAGCGCCGCGCGAACGCCTTGTGGTGCTCGCGATCGATGTGCTGGTCGCGGAAGACGAGCACCTTCCAGTCCATCCACGCGTCGTGGACATCCTGGGCCTGCTCGTTCGACAGCGGTTTGGCGAGATCGATGCCAAGCACCTCCGCGCCGATGTGCGGGGTCAGGGAATCGACCTCGAAGGTCCTATACTCCTTGCGGATCTCTTCCGTGGCCGACCGACCGTCGCGCGTGTTGAACATGGTGGCTCGCTGGTCCGGGAGGTAGCCTGTCCTTTTAGCCCAACTCGCGGGGAGGGACAAGCGGGGTGGCCTGCGGACGACCTGCGGACGCGGCGGAGGTCGGCCGTCTGCTGAACGGCAACGCACCGCTGGACGCCAATAGAATCAATGACACACGGCGCTTATACTGATAATATATCCAGTATTCAAGATCCTCCTCCAAGCGCAGGGAAGCGATGTATCAGTCCTCCGAAGAAACCATCCCAAGTGTCGAGCCCGTCGCCGATGACGCCGCCGGGTACGGCATCCTCCCGCCGGAAATGCGGGAACGCCTCCGGGACGACCTAGACTTCATCCCCGACGACCCCGCCGAACTGCGGCGCGCCGTCAGGGATACGGCCGCCCACATCAACCACGCCGACTGGCGCTTCATCAAGCTCATCGCCGCCATGGACCGCACCCGCGGCTGGGCGGAGGCCGGCTACGCGAACCTCGGCAACTGGCTCGACCACCGCTGCGGCCTCGGACCCTGCGCCGCCCGCGAGCGCATCCGCATTGGCCGCGCGCTGGCGCGCCTGCCCCACATCGACGCGGCGTTCCGCGACGGCGTGCTGAGCTACTCCAAGGTGCGGGCCATCACGCGGGTGGCCACGCGCGACAGCGAGACGGTGCTGCTGGACATCGCCGGCAGCAGCAGCGCGGCGCAACTTCTTGCGAGGGGCAAGCCCCTCGCGCTCCCCGGCTGAGGGCTCTTGGAAAGCCTGGTCCGGACGCACGAGCGGATCGGTGGGGACGAACGGGAACGGGTGCGCAGCGAGACGCGGCGGAGCCTGAACTGGTACTACGAGGACGGCATGGTCGTGGTCACGGCGGCGGTGCCGGCGGAGCGCGGCGCGCTGGTGATCCAGGCGCTGCAGAAGGTGGTCGATGCGCGGAAGGACGAGCGGGACGCGTACTACGAGGCTCTGCTGGAGGAGGAGAGCGGCGCCGACGCTGCAGCGTCGGAAGCAGCACCGGACACTCCGAGTGATGTTTCCGCGGAAACGGAACTACCGGCCGCGGGCGAGGGCGAACCTGTAGGCGCGACCGGTCTGCCGGCCGGGCTGGAGTTCCAACTCTCGAACACCGAGCAACGCTATGCCGACGCGCTCGTCGAGGTCGCCGAGCACTACCTGGCGAACGGTCCCGGCAAGCGCGGCAAGCGCTATGAAGTAGTGCTCACCATCGGCCGCAACGAGCTTGCGGGGCAGTCAGCCGGAGGCGGCGCCCACTATCACGTCGACCCGGACTGGGGCATCGACGAGGAGGACGCCCGCCGGATCGCCTGCGACGCGGACGTCACGGAGTTCATCCAGGACGCAAAGGGGAATCTCCTGAACTACGAGCGCCGCCAGCGCATCGTCCCGGCGCGTCTGATGCGGGCCCTGAAGCTTCGGGACCACAACCGCTGCCGCTTCCCCGGCTGCGCGCACCAGCGGTATGTCGAGGCGCACCATGTCGAGCACTGGATCGACGGTGGCGAGACACGCCTGGACAACCTGGTGCTGCTGTGTAGCGCGCACCACCGGCTGCTACACCACAGGGCCTTCCGCATCGTCGTGGAGGACGATGGCCTCGTGTTCGTCAGCCGCCACGGGGAGGTGATCGAGCCGGCGCTGCGGCCGCAGTTCCCGGCGACGTTTCTGCCGGTGTTTCCGGGGAAACGCGACCGGCTGGAGCTGGACGAGATCATCCGGTTTGGGACTGGCGGGCAGCAGGCCCCGTCATCGACATGCAGTGCGACGATGGCCCCACATATCTGACGTGCGCCCGACCGAGCTCAGTCGCCCGCCGGCTCCGCGTTCCCCCACGCGTCGAAGAACGTCACGTCCTCCGCCGGGTAGCGCCGGACGGGCCCGAACTTGCCGAGAGGCCAGCCGATGGGGATGGTGGCGACGACGCCGTACTCCTCCGGAATCCCGAACCGTTCCTGCAGTTCCGCCTCGAAGACCTGGTGCATCGTGGTCAGCGCCGCGCCGAGCCCCAGCGCGCGGCAGGCGAGCAGGATGTTCTGCACGCAGGGATAGACGGAGCCGTAGCTCGGCGGCGCGAGGCCCACGCGCTCCGCCTCCGGCACACGGAACGGCCAGTCCCGCTTGCCGCACACCAACAGGATGTACGGCGTCTCGTGCATGTGCTCCAACTGGTAGTACAACGCGCGGAACTGCCGGGATGCGGAAGTCCGACCGTCGAGGTTCGGCGCGCGGCGGCCTGACCGGCCCCGGATCGCATCCGCGTATCGCTCGGCGAACCACTGCTTGGACTCCGGTTCGGTCAGCAGCACGAAGGCCCACGGCTGCGTGTTCTGTCCCGAGGGCGCCTGCACGCCCGCCCGCAGCACGCGCCGGATCAATTCGAGCGGCACGGGATCGGGCTTCAGCCGGCGCATGGCGCGAACGTTGCCGACGAGGTCGAAGAAGGGGAGGTTCGAGTCGGTCTGGTCCATCTCGGGTCGGTTCCTCTGCCCGGGACGCGGGCTGTACTGACGAACGAGCCTCGCAGTTCGCATGCGGACTGTCGAGGCCAGGGGCGGCATCCGGGCTATAGTCGCCGTTCCTGTCCCGGCCCGGAGCACAAAGCGTGACCGTCATCGACTGCGACTCCCACATCATGGAACCCGCCGACCTGTGGGAGCGTTACCTCGAGCCCCGCTACCGCGACCGGGCCATCCGCATCGAGGAGGAGGACGGCATCGAGAAGCTCGTCATCGGGGAACAAGTGGTGCTCGAAGGCGTCGTGGCAGCCCTGGGTGGCGCGCACCTCGACCCGGTCGACCTGTTCACGCCCGGCCAGATCCGCTACGCCGACGGATGCGAGCCCGCGAGCTACGACCCGCACGCCCGGGCCCGACTCCTGGACGACTGGGGCGTCGATCGCGGCGTCCTCTTCCCCACCATCGGCATCCTGCCATTCCCGACCGACGACGCGGACCTCGCCAACGCCTACTGCCGCGCGTACAATACTTGGCAGGCCGAGTTCTTCCAGACCGTGCCGGACCGGGTCGTGCCGATCGCAGTGGTGAACTGGCACGATGTCGAGGAGGCCGCGCGGGAACTCGACCGCTGCCTGCGACTCGGGTTCCGCGGGCTCTTCGTGCCGCCCGAGGTGGTGGACGGCAAGCGCCCCGGAGATCCGCACTTCGACTCGATCTGGTCGCGCCTGCAGGACGCGGACCTCCCCGGCTGCCTGCACGTGATCGTCCGCTTCGAGGGCGCCGCCGCCGGATTCTCCGCCTGGAACCAGTCCGGGGCTGGACTGGCGTTCGGTTTCGGACTCGGCGCTACCGGTCAGCTCATTCCGGCGATGGCGACCCTGGTGCTCGACGGCGTGTTCGACCGCTTCCCGCGCCTCAAGATGGTGAGCGTCGAGGCCGGCTGCGGCTATGCGGCCTATCTCATGGACCGCCTCGACGAGAAGCACCACTTCTTCCAGGCAATGGCCCCCCTCGAACTCAAGCCGAGCGACTACTTCCGGCGCAACTGCTACTTCGTCGCCGAGCCGGAGGAACGATCGATCGGCGCGATGCTGGAACTGGTCGGGAAGGACAACATCCTCTGGGGCAGCGACTATCCCCACATCGACTCGAGACTCGACGCGGCGGAGTTGATCCGGGAATCGGTCGCGGGGCTGGACGAGGGCTCGAAGAGAAGGGTGATGGGGGAGAACGGGTTGCGGGTACCAGTTCGGGTTGGAACCCTGACGATCCGATCGCGTCATTCCTTCCACGGGTTCATCGACGACGTGTCGCGCTCGAGGTCGACGCCGTCCAGAGACGGGCCGTTCAGGAGGTAGTCGATGAACGGCGGGCGATCACCCGTGAGGCGTCGGTAGTCCTTTTCCGCGAGCACGATCACGGCTTCACCCCGGCGCTCGATGCGTTGCGGACACTCGTCCAGCGCCCTGCTTATCACTTCGCTGAGGCGGTTCTTTGCCTCCGAGAGCTTCCAGTTCATACGCTTCCCCGGCAGCCGGTCTTGTGCGCTCTGTGACAACACCCGGTCAGTGGTACTGCATCCCCTGCACGTGCAGTTCCGGCGTGACCTCGATCGCGTGGCGCCCGGCCGAGACGGCCTCGAAGAGCGCCTGCACCGTGCGGTAGGACCGCACCATCCCGAGCGTCTTCAGCGTCGGGTAGATCATCAGCCACTCGTCGGCGTCGAACCGCTTGAGCGCGGCGGTCGGCGAGATCCAGTCGCCGCCGACCGTCTCCCGCACGTGACCGCGCGCCGACTGCCTGGGCGGCATCACGGCCACGAAGAACCGGGTGTCGAAACGCGCGGGCGCCATCTCGGGCGTGATCCAGTGGCTGAAGTAGGCGACCCGGTCCGTAGCGAGCGTCAGTCCTTCCGCCGCGACCACTTCGCCAAGGCCGGTCCGGCCCGCCGCGAGCGCGTTGCGGTACGCCTCGAAGCGAGTTTCCTCCGCCTCGTCGCGCGGTTCGAACATGGCTCCGTTGCGGTAGGCCAGCAGCACTCCGCTTTCCTCGAAGCACTCGCGGATCGCCGTCACCCAGTACCGAAGTCCGCCGCGGTCGAGCGTCAGCCGCCGGGACGCCTCGATGTCGTCGAGACCGTGGCAGGCATGTTCGAGTTCGCCGTCGTGGTCGTCCACCTTGCCGCCCGGAAAGACGTGCAGGTCCGGGAAGTCTCCGCGAGCGGGCCGCTGCACCATGAACACTTCGATGTCGCCCGCCCCCTGGCGCACGACGAGCACGGTCGCCGCGTCCCGGGGCACGGGCGGGGGGCGCGAAGGCGCCCCGTCGGGGCTGGATCGCCGGTCACCGGCCAAGATCGTCACTCCGGGGTGTCGGACGGGATTGCGCCCCGCATTCTAACGTCGCGACGACCCGGTTACCGCCCGCGTCTCTCCGCAGGGTCCGTTTCGTCCTCGCCCGGCCGCCAACGCAGATCGAGTTCCCGCGCGGCCTTGACGTCATCGAGGCGCCGGAGCGGGAGGCTGTGCGGCGCCGTCCGCAGCACCTCAGGGTCCGCCGCCGCCTCGGCGAGGATTCGCGCCATGGCGTCGACGAAGGCGTCGATCTCTTCCTTCGATTCGGTCTCCGTCGGCTCGATCAGCAGGCACTCCGGGACGATCAGCGGGAAGTACGTCGTCGGCGCGTGCATTCCGTAGTCCAGGAGCCGCTTAGCGAAGTCCATCGCGGTGACGTCGAAACGCCGGTTCTGGGCGGCCAGGGTGACGAGGAACTCGTGGCTCGCCCGGCGGTCCGGGTACGCGAGATCGAAACCCGCTTCCCGCAGCCGCGCCGCGAGGTAGTTCGCGTTGAGGGTCGCGAACTCGCCCACCCGGTGCATGCCGCCGCGACCGAGCATCAGCGCGTAGGCGAGCGCCCGGATCAGGATGCCGGCGTTGCCCATGAACGCCGACAGCCGCCCGATGCTGGACGGCGGTTCCACCCAGCGATAGCCGTCGTCGCCCCGGGCCACCACCGGTCCCGGCAGGTAGTCCGCCAGCCGCTCCGCCGCCCCGACCGGGCCGGAGCCGGGCCCGCCGCCGCCGTGGGGGGTCGCGAAGGTCTTGTGGAGGTTCACGTGCAGCACGTCGAAGCCCATGTCGCCCGGCTTCACCTTGCCGAGGAGCGCGTTCAGGTTCGCGCCGTCGTAGTACAGGAGCCCGCCCGCGTCGTGGACGATGCGCGCCACCTCGGAGATGCGCCGCTCGAACACGCCGCACGTCGAGGGATTGGTGGTCATGAGGCCCGCCGTCCCCGGGCCGACCGCGGCCTCGAGCGCGGCGATGTCCACGTCGCCGTCCCGGGCCACCGCGACCTCGCGCACCGTGTAGCCGCACATGGCCGCCGTCGCAGGATTGGTGCCATGCGCTCCCTGCGGCACGAGAATCTCGCGCCTTCCGGTGTCTCCGCGCGCCTCGTGGTAGGCCCGGATCATCGCGACGCCCGCGAACTCCCCCTGCGCTCCCGCCATCGGCGTCAGCGACACCGCCGGCATCCCGACGACATCCTGAAGGATCTCCTGCAGGTCGTGCAGGCAGCCGAGGAAGCCCTGGCTCAGGGACTCCGGTGCGAGCGGATGGCGTTCGAGGAAGCCCCGCGCGCTCGCGGCCCGGTGGGCGCCGCGCGGGTTGTACTTCATGGTGCAGGAGCCGAGGGGGTAGAACTGGTTGTCGATCGAGTAGTTCGCACGCGACAGGTTCGTGTAGTGCCGTACGGCCTGCAGTTCGGAGACCTCGGGCAGCGCTGGCGGCTCGTCGCGGAGCGCCTCCGCCGGCAAGTCCTCGACGGACTCGGTCGTCGGGACCTGTGCGTTCGCCGCGCGTCCCGGGCGGCCGAGGTCGAAGATCGTACGCATCGACTCAGACATTCCGCACCTCCGCCAGCGCCCGCGCAAAGCGCCGCATCTCTTCGCCGGTGCGCTTTTCGGTGGCGCAGACCAGCAGACCGTGCGCCAGCTCGGGGAAGTACGTTCCGAGCGCCAGCCCGGCGACGACGCCACGTTCCGCCAGGGCCGCGACGACCTCGTCCGCGGGGCGCCCCACGTCGACGACACACTCGTGGAAGTAGGCCCCGGGGAAGCGGGGCGGGAGGTCGAGCTCGCGCACGAGCTCGCGCGTCCTCGCGTGACAGGCCGCCGCCACGTTGCGCAGGCCGACCGGTCCGAGGAGGCTCATGTAGACAGTCGCCGCAGTGACGAGGAGGCCCTGGTTCGTGCAGATGTTCGAGGTCGCCTTGGCCCGCCGGATGTGCTGCTCGCGCGCCTGCAGCGTCAGGGTGAACCCCGGGCGGCCGCCGAGGTCCTCGGTGCGCCCGACGATACGTCCCGGAAGCTGGCGCACGAGGCGCTGCCGCGTGCAGATGAAGCCGAAAGACGGCCCGCCGGAGGCCATCGGCACGCCCAGGGGCTGCCCGTCTCCACAGACGATATCCGCGCCGTCGCTACCCCAGCATGACGGCGGCTTCAACAGCGCCAGCGACACCGGGTTCACGCAGCCCACCACCAGGGCGCCGACGTCGTGCGCCCGGTCGGTCAGCGGGTCCACGTTGTCGAGGAGGCCAAAGAAGTTCGGCTGCTGCAGCACCACCGCCGCGGGCGGGGCGGGCAGGCCGGAGAGCGCGTCGGGATCGACGAGGCCGTCGTCGGCGTGGGGCAGCGTCACGATCTCGATGCCCTGGTTGCGCATGATCGTGCGCGTCGTCGCCACGTAGAGCGGATGGGCGTTGCCGGCGACCGCGACCGCGGGCGAAGCGTCCCCGCGGCGCCTCCGGCGGTTGGCGCGCACGGCCATCAGGACCGCCTCCGCCAGGCCGGAAGCCCCGTCGTAGACCGAGGCGTTGCAGACGTCCATCCCGGTCAGTTCCGACATCATGGTCTGGAACTCGTAGATGAGCTGCAGCGTGCCCTGGCTCGCCTCCGCCTGGTACGGGGTGTACGCGGTCATGAACTCGCCGCGGCCCGCGATGTCCCAGACCGCAGCCGGCACATGGTGATCGTACGACCCCGCGCCCAGAAAGCACGGCCCGGCCTCGTCCTGCCGGGCGCGCTCGCCAAGGCGGCGCAGAACCTCCATCTCGGCCAGTCCGTCGGCGACCGTCTCGAAGTCGCCGGAGCGGAGGGCGGGCGGTATCTCGTCGAACAGCGACTCGACGTCGGGGACCCCGACGGCGGCGAGCATCTCCGCCACGTCCGCGTCGGTGTGAGGAATGAAAGGCATCCGTCATCGACCCTGAACTGGTGGTGTCGCGACACCACACACCGGGGAGTTTCCCGGATTCCCGGACCCGGCGGCAAGTCCCGCCCGGGGCTACGCGGCGGTCACCCGGCGCTGGGCGCCAGGCCCATCAGTCGTCGTCGACGTCGAAGGACTCGTCGAGGCCGTCGCCGTCGACCAGGTCGTCCCCGTCGCCGACGTCCGCGTCCTCCCCCGACGCGCAGAAATCCGCGTACGTCTCCGCGTCCATCAGGTCGTCCAGTTCGGACTCGTCCGCCGGCTCGATCGTGAACAGCCACCCGTCCCCGTAAGGGTCCTGGTTCACCAGTTCCGGCGCGTCCTCGAGTGCGTCGTTCACGGCGACCACGGTGCCGGTCACCGGCGCGTAGAGGTCCGAGGCCGCTTTCACGGACTCGACGACCCCGGCCTCCTCGGCCGCGCCCACGGAGCGGTCCAGCTCCGGCAGCTCGACGTACACGACGTCGCCGAGCTGGTCCTGTGCATAGTCGGAGATGCCCACCAGGACGTTGCCGTCCTCGTCGAGCCGGGCCCACTCGTGGGTCTCCGCATACACAAGCTCCGCGGGACATTCGCTCATGCTTTCCCTCTTGGTCTTGGAAATGTTGTCCGCAGCGCACCCGCGAGGGACGCCTGCGACGGTCCGGCCGGGGACCGATACTCTACCCGATAGCAAGGACGCGGCACCACTCCGCATCGCACTCAACGCATCCCTTCCCGGGGTCCGGGGACACGGCCCGTTACTTTGAGTACGCGCTTGCCATGGCGCACGAACGGCGGGCGCACGATCCGGCCCGCCCGCGCGGCGCCCCGCACGTCGATGCTCACCGCGCCCCTGGCCGACCGGGGCAACCGGGCAAGGCCGATGCCGTGACCCAACGTCGGCGAGAACGCGCCGCTCGTCAACACGCCGGCGTCCGTCTCCGTCCGTACGGCCATCCCCCGCCGCAGGACGCCCCGCTCCTCGAGGACGACTCCGGTCAGCTTTTCGCGCCATGCCTCCCGGCGCCGGGCCTCCAGCGCGGCACGCCCGACGAAGTCGCGCTCCGGCGGGTCCCACGCCACGGTCCAGGCCATGTTCGACTCGAGCGGCGTGACGGACTCGTCCATGTCCCGGCCATGGAGGTTCAACCCGGCCTCGAGTCGCAGGGTGTCGCGGGCGCCGAGTCCCGCCGGCGCGACTCCGACCCTCAGGAGACTCGCCCAGAGCGCCGCCGCGGCCTCCGCGGGCACGAGTACCTCGATCCCGTCTTCGCCGGTGTACCCCGTGCGGCCGATCATCCAGTCGCCGGCCTCGCATGCGTCGAAGGACCCCAGTCCGTCCGCCTCCCCGCGGCCCGTCGCCTCCCGGAAACGCCCCAGGGCCTGCGGCCCCTGCACCGCCAGCATCGCCAGATCCAGCCGCTCGCGCAGGGCCACCTCGAACGCACCGGCCCGGTTCGACAGCCACGACCCCACACGCTCGCGCGTGCCGGCGTTCGACACGACGCGATATCGGTCCGCGAGGCGGTACACGATCACGTCGTCGACCACCCCGCCGTCCTCGTTCAGCAGCGCTCCGTAGAGCGCCTTGCCCGGACCCGCGAGGCGCGCGACGTCGTTGGCCACCACGTGGCGCAGGAACGCCCTGGCGCCCCTGCCCGTCACGTCGGTCACGGTCATGTGCGACACGTCGAACATGCCGGCGTCGGTGCGGACCGCGTGGTGCTCCGCCACCTGCGACCCGTAGTGCAGGGGCATCTCCCACCCGGTGAAGGGCACCATCCGCGCCCGCGCGCGGACCTGGGCGTCGAACAGGGGGGTGCGGCCGGCCACGTCAGAGGACCCGGGCGACGACACCGTCCCCCATGGCCTCGCGAATCAGCCACCGTTTCGCCCCGGGGGTCGCGTCGAGGCCGCGCACACCCACGTTTCTGAGCCACCGCCCGACCGGGCCGCCGTAGCCGTACGCGCTGCGCAGCGCGGTCATCAGGGCGACCATGGCTTCCGCCCGCGCCCGGCGTCGCCGCGCGAAGCCTCGCCACAGGTTAGGCCGGCCGAGATCGGTGGCGCCCTCCGCGACGTCCAGGAGACGTGCCGCATCCTCGATGCCCAGGTTGACGCCCTGGCCGGCGAGGGGGTGCACGGTGTGGGCGGCATCGCCCACGAGGAGCAGCCGAGGCCGCGGATTGAAGTCGCGCACGAGGCGCTGGGCCAGCGGAAAGGCGTACCGGCGGTCCACGGCCTCGAGGGGGCCGAGCACTCCCTCCGAAGCCGTGTCGAGCGCAGCCAGGAACGCTGCGTCGTCAAGGGCGCGAAGCCGCTCCGTGACGGCTCGATCCTGGCTCCAGATCACCGCCGAGCAGTGGGCATCCGGCAAGGGCAGGAACGCCAGCGGCCCGTGTCTGCCGAAGCGCTGCAGGGCCGTGTCCCCGTGTGCGGACTCCGTGCGCACAACGGTTGCGAGGGCGGCGTCGAACTCGCCGCGGCCGAGCACCTCCGCCCCCGCCAGTCGGCGCACTTCCGATTCCGCGCCATCGGCCGCGATCACAAGCCTTCCGAACAGCGTGGCGTCCCCGACGGACACCCGCATCGCGGCGGCGCCTTCGGACAGGCCCGACACCGCACCGCAATGGACATCCAGCCCATCGAGCGCTTCGGCCTCCTGCCAGAGGGCCGCGCCGGCCGCACCGACTTCCACGACGTGGGCGAGCGCGTCGCAGCCCGCGGCCGCGCTGTCGAATTCGATGTACCCGGTGCCTTCCTCCTCCCACACGCGCATTCGGCGCACGCGGGCATCGGGCACGTCCACGCCCAGGAACTCGAAGCAGGCCGGCGTGAGGGCCACGGTCCGGACATCGAAGCCAAGCCGACCGCGCGCGGCGCCCGGACGCTGGCGGTCGACGAGGGCCACGCGGCGGCCGGCGCGGCCGAGGGCGAGGGCCGCCGTCGCGCCCACCAGGCCCGCCCCGACCACGATCGCGTCGTACGGCCCCTCAGCCACGCATCACGGCCTCGATGTCGTCGACCAACCTCGGTACTGGCGCCGTCAGCACGCGGCTCCCGCGCGCCTCGATCAGCACGTCGTCCTCGATCCGGATGCCGACGCCACGCCAGTGCGCCGGGACGTCGGCCACCGAGCCGTCGTCCGGGAAGTAGAGGCCGGGCTCCACGGTGATCGCCATGCCGGGTTCGAGCGTGCGCCACGCCCCGTCGACCCGGTAGTCGCCCACGTCGTGTACGTCGATGCCCAGCCAGTGCGACGAGTTGTGCACCGTGTACTGGCGGTAGGCCTCGGTCTCGATCGCTTCCTCGAAACTCGTTCCGAGGAGACCGAGGTCGATCAGTCCCCCGGTCAGAACCCGGGTCGCCTCCCGGTGGGGGGCCAGGAAGTCCGCGCCGGCCACGGCCGCGTCGAGCGCGGCCATCTGCGCGGCAAGCACCAGCTCGTAGAGATCCCGCTGCGGGGGCGTGAACGTTCCGTTGACCGGGAAGGTGCGCGTGACGTCCGCCGCGTAGTGCTCGAACTCGCAACCCGCGTCGATCAGCACGAGGTCGCCGTCATGGAGCACCCCGTCGTTGCGCATGTAGTGCATCACGCAGGCATTGCGTCCGCCGGCCACGATCGGGGGGTACGCGGGCGCACGGGCCCCGCTCGCGAGGAACTCGTGCGCCAGTTCCGCTTCGAGCTGCCCCTCCGTCACGCCGGGCGCGCACCGCCGCATGGCCCGGAAGTGGGCGCGGGCGGTGATCTCCGCGGCCCGCTCCATCAGCCCGCGTTCCGCCGGCGACTTGTACAGCCGCTGCTCGTGCAGGAGCGACTTCAGGGAGACGAACTCGCCCGGCGGGCTCGCGCCGCTCGCCTCCTTCGCCCGCAGATCGGTCACCCACCCGATCAGGCGCCGGTCGAAGTCCGGATGGTCGCCCAGCGTCACGTGGACGCGCTCCCGGCCTTCGACGATGCCGGGGAGGATGTCGTCCAGGTCCGCATACGGAAAGGCGTCGTCCAGGCCGAGCACCTGGGCCGCCCGTTCCGGTCCGAGGCGTTCCCCCGTGTAGCGCTCGGCCCGGGCGTCCCGGTCGCGGCAAAACAGCACTGTCTCGCCCTGCGTCCGTCCGGGGACAAGCGCCAGGACGCAGTCGGGCTCGTCGAACCCCGTCAGGTAGTAGAAGTCGCTGTCCTGGCGGAAAGGATACTCGGCGTCGCGGTTGCGGTACCGCACCCGGGCGCTGGGCAGCAGGGCGACCGACCCGGTTTCCATCGCGTCCATCAACCGTCGGCGACGGCCCCGGTACTCCTCGGGGGGCACGGCGGGAACGCGCCCTTCACGAAACATAGGCCACGAGAACGAAAACGACCGGCGGCGGATGTTAACAGGACGTCGCGCCTTCACATGGCGGCGAATTCACGCGACACTATCCGCACCCAGGGGCGATATCGAGGGGGCTTGAGCCGTTGTCCGATCTCGGGGTCCTCGAACAGCGGATCGACGAACTCATCGAGGTGGTCCGCACGTTGAGCACGGAGAACCGGGCCCTTCGGGCCCAGCGGCAGTCCCTGACCGCCGAGCGCGCGAGACTCCTCGAACGCAACGAACGCGCGAGCAGCCAGGTCGACTCGATGATCGGACGCCTCAAGGCCCTCGAGGAAGCCTCGTGACCGACTCGGTCACCGTCTCCGTCAAGATTCTCGGGAAACCGTTCCAGGTCAGTTGCGGCGTGGGCGAGGCGGAGCAGGTGACGGCCGCGGCGCGCCTGCTCGACGAACGCATGAACGAGATCCACGACACCGGGAAGGTCCTTGGGTTCGATCGCATCGCCGTCATGGCGGCGCTCAACATCGCCCACGACTATCTGGCCGCGAACGCGGACCCCACGCGCGTCTCGGGCGCCGCCGGCGACAAGGTGGCGGAACTGACGGACAAGGTCGCCCAGGCGCTCGTCGAAGCCCAGGGCTGACCTCGGTCGGCGCCGCGCGGTCGAGCGGAGCGAATCAGGAGCGAATCGGGGGGCTTGCGTAATTTCCCGATCGGAGATTTACTCAGGAGCAGTCTCCTGAGGTGTTCGCCAGCTGGTGTCGTCCTCGAACCGTTGAGAAAACCAAGGGGGCTCCACTGCGAGAGCGGTGCGCAAGCCCGGTCCGGCCCGGCGACGCCATGGCGTCGACCCACAGGCCGCTTCGGGAAGCCTTGGGCACTCGCATGAACCCCCGCTCTGAACCCGAACGGTTCAGGGCAAACCAGGCAGCGGCGCCATCGGGAGACGGACCTTCGAGCGGGCGGAGGAGGCTGCGGGTCCATTGTCCCGTGAGCCTCCGGCCCGCGAGCTGGAGACGGTCGTCCGTGTCGTTGCGCAAGACCCTGCGCGCCCGGCGGCGCGCGTTACCCGAAGCCGACCAGTCACGCCACGCCCTCCTCGTCTGCCGGCATCTGGTCCGGTCCGCACTGGTCCTGCGCGGCCGCGTCGCGGCCTACGCCGCCTTCGACGGCGAAGTCGATCTCTGGCCCTTCATCGCCAGGCACCCGCGCGTCGTGCTCCCGGTGATCCAGTCCGCCACGCGCATGACGTTTCGGCCGTACCGGGCGGGCGACCCACTGCGCACCAACCGTTTCGGCATCGTCGAGCCCCTCCCCGGCCGGCCGGTCGGTCCGCTTGCCCTCGGCGCCGTACTGACGCCGCTGGTCGGGTTCAGCGAAGACGGGAGCCGGCTCGGCATGGGCGCCGGCTACTACGACCGCCGCTTCGCGGCGCGGAAGCGCCCCATCATGATCGGCATCGCGCACGAACTGCAGCGGGTCGACGCCCTGCCCCGGCGCGAGTGGGACGTGCCGCTGGACGCCGTGGTGACCGAAAGGGGCTGGCGGTACTTCACGGCTCGCGGCCGGACCATGCTGCTATAGTGACGGCATGGCCGTTCGCAAGATCATCCGCATGGGACATCCGAACCTGCGGAGGGTCGCCCGGCCGCTGCTCCCCGAAGAACTCGACAGCGACGAACTGCATCGCCTCGTCGCCGACATGATCGATACGTTGCACGACTACGGCGGCGTCGGGCTCGCCGCGCCCCAGGTCAACGAGAGCGTGCGGCTCGCGGTCGTCGAGGTGCCCGGCGGGCCGACGCGTTACGGGGCACTCGATCGGACTCCCCTGACCGTCTGCGTCAACCCCGAGGTCGAAGTCGTCGATCCGGAAGCCGCCGGGTACTGGGAGGGTTGCCTCTCCATCCCCGGGTTGCGCGGCTGGGTCGAGCGGCCGCAGCACGTGCGCGTGCGCTTCCTCGACCTGCAGGGACGCGCGCACGAGACCGACGCGCGCGGCTTCCTCGCCACGATCTTCCAGCACGAGTTCGACCATCTCGACGGGCGCCTCTACGTCGACCACATCACCGACCCGACGCGTCTGGTGTTCGAGGACGAGTACGCCCGGTACATCCTGCCGCGGGAAGAAGCCGCGGCGGGCGGGGGATAGCCCCGGGCCAGATGGACCAGGACGTTGCCAAGGCCGCCGTTGCCCGGGCCGCCCGCGACCTCATCGCCCCGCAACTCGCCACCGACTCCGTCGTCGGGGTCGGCACGGGCAGCACGGCGAACCTGTTCATCGACGCGCTGGCCGAGATCCGGAACACCTTCGACGCGGCGGTCTCGAGTTCCGAGGCGTCCACCGCGCGGCTAAAGGCGCACGGCATCCACGTCCTCGAACTGAACGCGGCGCCGGCGGTGGCCGTCTACGTCGACGGCGCGGACGAGGTGGACCCCTCGAGAGCGCTGATCAAGGGCGGGGGCGGGGCGCTGACCCGCGAGAAGATCGTCGCCGCGACCGCGGACACGTTCGTCTGCATCGTCGACGACAGCAAGCCCGTGGACCGCCTAGGCGCGTTCCCGCTTCCCGTCGAGGTGATTCCAATGGCCCGCGGGCTCGTCGCGCGGCGACTGGCGGGCCTCGGCGGCCAGCCGGTCTATCGCCAGGGATTCGTCACGGACAACGGCAACGCGATCCTGGACGTGCACGGCCTCTCGATCACCGATCCGGATGCCCTGGAGCGGGAGATCAACCACATCCCCGGCGTCGTGACGAACGGCATCTTCGCAGCCGAACGACCGGAAACGGTCCTGGTGGGCACCCCCGGCGGGGTCGAACGCCTGTAACGCGGCTCAGGCCGCTTCCGTCTCCCCGCGGTACTGCCCCAGCGTCGCCGCGCCGTTCAGCCGCGCACGCAGGGCCAATTGCCGCTGCGCGGAACCCACGTTGGCGGCGTCGCCGGCCCAGGCCTTGAGCGCCGGTTCCTGCAGGGCGCGGCCGTAGGAGAAGCTGAGCCGCCAGGGCAGGTCCGACCCGGCCGCGTTCATGGCGTTGAGGTGGTCCGTCGACCGCACGGCCGTCTGGCCGCCGGAGAGGAACACGACTCCCGGCACGGCGGCCGGCACGGTGTTCCGCAGGCAGGCGACCGTGCGCTCGGCCACCTCCGCGACAGGGGCCTGCCGCGGACAGTCCTTGCCGGAGAGCACCATGGAGGCCTTCAGGACCGTTCCCTCGAGGTGGACGTCCTGGTCCGCGAGCGCGTCGTACAGCGCCCGCAGCGTCGCCCGCGTCGCCGCGTCGCAGGTGTCGATGTCGTGGTCGCCGTCCATCAGGACCTCCGGCTCCACGATGGGGACCACCCCGGCGTCCTGGCAGATCGAGGCGTACAGGGCCAGCGCGTACATGTTGACCCCGATGCACGCGCCGCTCGGCAGCCCGTCGCCGATCGTGATGACCGCCCGCCACTTGGCGAACCCGGCGCCGAGGTCCCGGTACTCGACCAGGCGGCCCCGCAGCCCGTCGAGTCCCTGCGTGAACTTCTCCCCCGGGTGCAGCGGCATGTCCAGCGTGCCCTTGTCCACCTTGATGCCGGGAATGCTCCCGTTCGCCGCGATGTGGTCCGGAAAGGCCGTTCCGGCGGCCGTCCGCTGCCGGATGGTCTCGTCGAAGAGGATGTAGCCGGACAGGTGTTCCGCCGACCCCTCCGCCGTGATCAGCAGTTCACGGTACGCCCTGCGGGTCTCCTCGTTCGACTCGACGCCGATGGAGTCGAACCGGCGCTTGCACGTCGGGTGGCTCTCGTCCATCGCCAGGATGCCCCGGCCCGGGGCGACCATCGCGTTCGCCGTCTCTTCCAGTGTCTGCCGGTCCATCTTGAGGGTGCCTCCGCGCGCCTTCCGCCCGCAGTATAGCCCCGGCCCCGGACGGTTCACGCCGGGACGGACTGATCCCCGGCCAGCATGCGCGCATACGGCAACGCCTGCGCTTCCCACTGCAGCCGTGCGTGCGCGCAGCCGGCGGTCACGTCACGAAAGATGCGCTGCAGTTCCCGGCTCTCCTGCAGTTCCGCCCCTCCGGCCGCTTCGAACAACCGCTGCGTCGCCCGGTTGCAGAGACGCGCCGCGAACGCCGTGTCGCGGACGATCCGGGTCGTCACGGACGCGTCCGGGGTGGGATCGGCGTCGAGCTCGTCCGCCGCCGCCAGCACCACCGCACGCGCGGCATCCACCTCGGCGCTCGCTTCGCCGAGACGCAGGAGCGGGCCGTCCTGCGCCGAGCCTCCGATCTTGCGGGCGAACTCCCGCACGGCCGCCTGGGCGCCGCCAATAACCGGTCCGACGATGACCAGGATCAGGAGGGCCATGTAGGGAACCATGATCCGGGAAAAGGGCATGAGCCGTTCCGCCGGGACCGCGACGTTCTCGCAGACCGCATCCTTCGAGCCCGTCCCCCGGAGACCGATGACGTTCCAGCTCTCGTCGTCGATCTCGCACTCCGACTTGCGCAGCACGCCCAGGTGAGGCTCGCCCTCCGGCTGCGAGACGCCGAGGAGCAGCCAGTCCGCATGGTCGCACCCGGAGTTGAAGGCCCAGCGGCCGCTGACGACGGCGCCCTCCCCGGTGATGGCCGGCGCGTGGCCCACGGGACCGAGACTGGCCGACACGAGCGTCCCCGGGTCGCGCCACACCGTCTCCTGGACCGCCCGCGGATACCGGTCGACGAGGTAGTTGTGCATGCCCCAGACGAAGTTGCACCAGCCCGTCGACATGCAGCCTTCGGCGAGGATGCCGCACACGTCCACGAACTCCCGGATGGTGCAAGGGGCACCGTGCTTGAGCATCTGCGGAAGGCCGGCCCGCCGCAGCGCCGTGAGGACTTCCGGGTGCAGGCGTCCGAGGCGCTCGGTTTCGGTCGCGCGGTTCCGGGCGAGCGCGGCGACGATCCGCGCGCGCTCCCGCAGCGTCGGGACTTCCTCCGCCTGCACGGGACTCGAGGCCGCCGCCGGCTACAGTTCGAGGGGCTCGCCCTGGGCGACCTTCTGGGGTTCCCGCCGCCACACGTCCGACGTGTCGACGTACAGCTCGACCCCGTTGCCGTCCGGGTCCTCGAAGTACAGCGACTGCGTGACCTCGTGGTCCACGGGACTCGTCCGTACGCCGGCCGCGTCCAGATGCGCCTTGGCCTCGCGCAGGACGTCGATGCTGTTGCCGATCTTGAACGCCACATGCGCGAGGCCGGTGGACCCCTCGCCTGGCCGCTCGGCGTCCGCCCCCAGGCCCGCGATGGCGAAGTCGTGGTGGTTGCCCATCGTGAAGAACGTCATGGGCGGCTCTTCCATGTGCGCACAGACCGTCATCCCCAGCACGTCGCGGTAGAAGGCCTCCGCGCGCTCGAGGTCACCGACCTTCAGGACCACGTGACCCAAGGACTCGATGCGCATGACCCACCCCTCACCTTGACGCCCCAGGACTCCCCGGGAGATTGCGGCGCTTCCGAAGCTGTTGTCAAATCGCCCTGGAGCCTACGCCACATGCCCGACATCAGCTTCCTCGCGCATCCCCTGACGGGAACGCCGTTCGGCGCCGCCCTGGACCTCGCGATTCTCCTCGCCCCCGTGTGCTGGGTGCTCTCGGTCGCGACGCGCGACTACTCGTGGGTGGACAGGATCTGGCAGATCTGCCCCCCGGTCTACTGCCTGATCGTCGCGGCCTCGGCCGACTTCGAGTCGACGCGGCTGAACGTCATGACGGCGCTGGTCGTGCTGTGGGGCGCCCGCTTGAGCTTCAATCTGGCGCGCAAGGGCGGGTTCCGCGTCGGGGCCGAGGACCACCGGTGGGCCGTGGTGCGTGCGCGCCTCGGTCCCGTGGGTTCCCACGTGCTCAACGTGGTGTTCGTCGCCGCGGGGCAGACGCTCCTGATCTGGCTGTTCACCGCGCCCATCCACCAGGCCTGGGCTTTCCAGGACGCTCCGTTCAATGCCCTGGACGTCATGGCCACCGTCCTGTTCGCCGCGCTGCTCGTCGGGGAGACGGTGGCGGACGAGCAGATGTGGCGTTTCCAGCAGGACAAGAAGCGCAGGATGGAGGCCGGCGAGCCGGTCGCGCAGCCGTTCATGACCACCGGACTGTTCCGGTTCTGCAGGCACCCCAACTACCTGTGCGAACTGGGGATGTGGTGGGTCTTCTACCTGTTCGCCGTCGCCGCGTCCGATACCTGGATCCACTGGTCCGCCCTCGGCTTCGTGCTCCTCTCCGCGCTCTTTGCCGGGTCGATCCCGCTCGGCGAGCGCATCTCCCGGGAGCGCTACCCGTCCTACCGCGACTACCAGGCGACCACCCGGTGCCTGATTCCTCTGCCTCGCCGCGGCGCCAGGGCGCCGGGTTGAGGCCGCCGGCCGCTCAGGTCTCGCGGAAGTCCCGGCCGCCCCGCCGCAACAGCCTGAGCCGGCTCTCGAACTCGTCCAGATCGGTCTCGATTCGCTCACTTCACGACCTCTCCCAAGCCGCACCGCGCCCATGCTCCGCCACGCGCGCACACCGTTGGAAGCGAGGCGCTATGATCGACCCGGTGAGACGAGACGGCGTAGACGCCCGGCGCGTCCGCTTCGAGCGGGACGGGTTTCTCTCGGCCGTGCCCATCCTCGCGGCCGCCGAGGCGCAGGTGTACACGATCCTGACGTCGCCCCTCCATCACGGCTGGACGCTGCACGCCTCCGGCCCGAACCACGGTGCGGAGCGCCGCATCGGGTTCAACGCCCGCGAGACGATGAGCGCCGCCGACCCGTGATCGTCTCCCACAGTCACCGCTTCATCTTCTTCGCCGTGCCGCGCACGGGGACGCATGCGATCCGCACGGCCCTGCGCGGCTTTCTCGGTCCCGACGACTGGCAGCAGCAGTCGCTGACCGAACAGGTGCGCCTTCCCGTGCCCGCCCTCGCGCGTATCGGCCATGGCCACGTCACGCTCAGCCAGGCCCGCGCCCACCTGCCCGAGGCCATCTGCCGCGACTATTTCAAGTTCGCGTGCGTGCGCAACCCCTACGAACGCTTCGTCTCCGCCTGCGCCATGCTGAACCGCCGCAACCCGGGCTACGCCGGCAACGAGACGTCCTTCATGAAGCGGGCGCTCGGCGTGCGCCGGTTTCGGGAACGCGCCCTCGTGCGCCCGCAGGCGGACATGCTGGTGGACGAACGAGGCGCGCTCGGCATGGACTTCGTCGGGCGCCACGAGACGCTGCAGGAGTCCTTCGACGAGGCCTGCGGGCGCCTCGGCATCGCCGCCCCACCCCTGGTTCAGGGCAACGCCACCGAACACGGCGCGTGGACGGACTATTACGACGAGGAACTGCTGCGCGTGGTGACTGAGTTCTACCGGCGCGACTTCGATGTCCTCGGGTACGAACGCGCGCGGGCGGCCTCGTGCGCCTGAGCCGGCCGTTCATTCGCCTGCCGTTCCGGTTCGACGCCGAACGGCTTGCGGTGGAGGCCGGCCAGTTCCCCGCCGACCGCTGGATGCGCCATCCGAGCGGCCTTCCCGGCAACTCCGCCATCGCGCTCATCTCGAGCGGCGGCGGCGACAACGACTCTTTCGAGGGCGAGAAACGGCCCACCCCGCATCTCGACGCGTGTCCCTACACGCGCCAGGTCATGGCGAGTTTCGGCGAGGTCCTGTCACGGTCCCGGCTGATGAAGCTGGACGCGCGCTCGGAAGTGCGCCTGCACGTCGACTTCAACTACCACTGGTTCAGCCGGGTCCGCATCCACATCCCGATCGTCACCAACCCGGAGGTGATCTTTCACTGCGGTCCGGAGCGCCTGCACATGGCCGGCGGCGAGTGCTGGATCTTCGACTCGTGGCGGAGACACCGCGTGGTGAACGGCAGCGACCGGACGCGCATCCACCTGGTCATCGACACCAGCGGTTCGTCGCGCTTCTGGGACCTGGTCCGGAGCGTGGAGGATGCGCATCCGTCGGCCACCGCGGCCGACGCGAAGCTCGTCCCGTTCGAGCCGGGCCGGTCCGTGACGCTTCGGACGGAGCGATTCGCCAGCCTGCCGGTGATGGCCCCGGGGGAGTGCACGGCGCTGATCGAGGACCTGATCGCGGACTTCTCATCCCATCCCGACAACCCGCCCGAACTCGTCGCCTCCCATGCCGCGTGGATGCGCGGCTTCGCCCAGGACTGGCGCGAAACGTGGCTGCTCCACGGGCACCGCGCGGAGGGCGTTCCCCACTACCGGGCCCTGATCGAGCAGGCGCGCGCCCGGCTGCATCCCGACATGCGCGCCCTGACGGTCCGCAGCAACCGCCTCGGAGTGAACGCCATCTTCGTCCAGCGCGTACTGAACGCCGCCCTCGCGCCCGACGCCCGGATCGACTAAGGGGGCGGCCCGCTTCGTCAGGCCACTCCGTACCGCTCCCGCACCTCCGGACCGAGCGCCTCCTTCAGCGGCCCGAGCCACCGCTCGTAGTGGCGCCACTGCTCGAGGCCGCCGCGGTAGATGGGCTGACGGACCTGTTCGGAGCTCGGCGTGCGGATGCTGCGTTCCGTCTCGTGATAGTCCACGCAGGCCTGCTCGAACGGCAGTCCGCAGAAGTCGAGGATGCGCCGCACCTGCCCCTCGAGGTCCTCCACCACGTCCTCGTGGTCCACGCGCAGCACGAAACCGGGGAGCACCCGGTCCCAGTGGTCCATGAGCCCGACGTAGCGCCGGTAGTAGTTGCCGATCTCCGGGAGTCCGTACGAGAACTCCTGGCCCTCCCCGAACAGCTGCTTGTAGCCGCTGAAGCAGCACGCCATGGGGTGCCGGCGCGCGTCGATCATTTTCGCGTTCGGCAGGATCAGCCGGATGAGCCCGACGTGGAAGAAGTTGTTCGGCATCTTGTCCACGAAGAACGGCGCCGCGCCCCGGTAGGCGCGCGTGTCCTCGATGAACTGCTCGCCGAAGCGGCGGAAGTAGTCGTCCTCGAGTTCCCCGAGGATGCGCGGATAGCGTGGCGCCTCGCCGGCGGTGTCGCGGCCGCGCAGCCGCTTGGCGAGATTGAGGACGTTGTGCAGTTCCATTGTCCCGTCCACGGCGGAGTGCGACGAGAGGATCTGCTCGATCAGGGTGGACCCCGCCCGCGGCAGTCCCACCACGAAGATCGGGTCCGGGGCGTCGCAGCCCACCCCCCGGCGGCGGTCGAAGAGCGCTTCGGTGCACACCTCCACCTGCCCGTCGATCCGGACCTGGAGGTGTTCCGGGCTGTGGTACGTCGACGGCTGCTTGAGCGCGTTGCCCTGCCGGTAGAACTCGAAGGACCGTTCGTAGTCCCGCCGCCGCTCCCAGGCATCTCCCAGGGCGAAGCAGATCTGGATGCGGTCGTTCTCGCCCGTCGCGTCGTCGGCGACGAGGGCCTCCATCCGGCCGACCTCCTCGTCCGTGAACTCGTGGGACTTGGTGTTCGCGAGGCTCCAGAACGCGTCGCCGTGATCGGGCTTGATCGCGTAGGCCTTCCGGTAGTGCGCGATCGCCCCGTCGATGTCGCCCTCCGCCTTGAGCACGTGGGCGAGCGACACCGGGTAGAGGTGGTTGTCCGGATGCCGGCGCACCAGGCCTTCGAAGGCCTCGATGGCGTCGGCGTTCCTGCCGACCCCCGCGCAGGCGGACGCGTACAGGGCACGGACGTTGTCCTCGTCCGCCGGCCGTTGCAGCACGCCCCGTCCCCCCGCGCCCGCCCCGACTCCGCCCCCCTCCACCTCCCGCAGCAGGCGCTCCGCCTGCTCGTGCGCCCGCGCGAACTTCTGCATGCGCATGAGGACGTTGACGTACTGCAGCCGCGCGTTGCGGTGCTCCGGGTGGAACTCGACGCAGCTCTCCAATACGAACTCCGCCTCGTCGTACGCCCGGTTGCGCGTCGCGATCTCGGCCAGCAGCCGCATGCCCTCGACGTGCGTGCGGTTCGACTGCAGGAAACGCTTGCACAGGCGTTCGGCGTCGGCCAAGCGGTCCTCGGACAGGTGGCTGACGACGGCGAGCAGTTCCGGGGGCAAGGTCCGAAGGAAGGCGAGCTGGTCCGTGACCGCTGCGAGCCGCTCCGTGTCGCCGGCGTCCTGGTGAAGCTTGGCGAGGCATTTCCAGCTATTGACCAGGGAGGGGTCCGCGGCGACCGCGCGCTCGAAGGCCGGCCCGGCGCGGTCGAAGTTCTCGAGGGCGATGTAGTTGTACCCCGCCTCCTGGTGCGCCCGGCCGAAATCCGGACGGGCCGCCAGTACCGCGTTGAGGGTCTCGAGGGCCGCGGGCCAGCGGTGCTGGTGTCGGCGCGCCACGGCCAGGGCGTAACGGGCTTCGTGGTGTTCGGGGTCGCGCGCGAGCACCTCTTCCATGAGTGCCGCGGCCGCATCCGGCGCGCCCTGGCCCAGCAGGTGCTGCGCTTCGCGGACCTTGGCGTCCGCCTCGGACACGCTTACTCCCGGGTTATCGCGTCCACCGGCCGGCGGTGCGTGGCGCTTACTCGAGATCGTAGGAGAAGCGCAGTCCGATGCTCCGCGGACGCTGGACCGTGACCACCGGCGTGTAGTGGCCGGCGATCTGCATGACCGGCGCTTCCTCGTCGCCGAGGTTGTCGACGAACAGTTCCGCCCGCCAGCCGTCCTTCTCGATGCCGAAAGAGACGTTCACCGTCGTCGCATCGGGATTCACGAAACGCGCGTTCCGCGGCAGCCCGCCCGGAATCGCGATGTTGCCGTAGGTTCCGCCTTCGTACCGCAGGTCGAGCCCCGAGTACCTGCCCGACTGCCGGAACAGGGTGTCGTCCATGAACTCGGCGCTGCCGACCACGCCGGAGACGCTCTCGCCCCGGTAGTTGAGGCTCGCATGGATGTAGCCGTTGGCGCCCAGGCCGTTGATCGGGAAGTCGTAGCGGGCGCGGATGTTGCCGGCGAACTCCGGCGCCATCGGCAGCTCGCTGCCCACCGGCACCGCGATGCCCTGCAACTGCGAGTTGATCCGGGTCAGCTCGGTGTCGAGGAGGCTGAAAGCGCCCGCGATCGTCAGCCGGTCCGTCGCCGCCCACATGAAGTCGACGTCGAGACCCTGGCTCTCCGCGTCGCCGATGTTCTCGATGAAGAACAGGAACGCCACGTTCGACGGGTCGAAGCGCGATACCTGCAGCTCGTCGATGTCGGTCTGGAAAGCGGTCGCATTGATCCGGAGCGTCCCATCGAGGAACTCGCCCTTCATGCCCACCTCGAAGCTCGAGAGTTCGTCCGTGAGCGCGGACACCGGGACGACGTAGTTCTCGTAGACGCCGGTCTGGTTGGTCGAGAGTTGCCCCGCGTTCCGGTTCAGGGTGGCGGGCCGATAGCCCTCCGCGTAAGTCGCGAACAGGAGCACGTCGTTCATCGGCCGCCAACTGAGCGTCGCCTTGACGATCGTGTCCGTCTCGTTGATCGAGCCGTCGGACTGCAGGTCGCCGATGTCGAGGTGGCCGTTCTCGATGGCCGCCAGCGTCGCCGCGTTGCTGCCGCCGCCCCGGAACATGTCGCGGGCGCCGTTCGGACTGCGGGCGTTCAGGATCACGTTGTCGTCGCCGCTCGACTTGTAGTCGCCCAGCGTCTCCAGGCGCGCCGTCACGTCGTTGCTGAAGGCGTGGCTGTTGCAGCGCCCGTCGGCCGTGCGCGTGGAGTTGCCGAACCCCTGCGGCTCGATGCCGTAGCGGCAGCCGAAGGAGAAGTTCGCGGCGCCGCGCAACTGCGAGGTCAGGTCGTAGTAACGCGCGCTCAGCGAGACCGTCCACTGGTCCGAGAGATCGAACGCGACCTCGCCGAAGACGGCCTGCTCCTCCTCGGTGCGCGTGAAATCGTTGAAGAACGTCGTGTACGGGGAGCGTGGCCCCGACGCGTTGATGCCCTTGGTGGGCACGGCGATGTTGCCGAGGAGGAAGCCGTCGCCCGAGTTGTCGTTGTAGTAGCTGCTGATGTGCTCGGCGAACGCCGGGTTGGACGCCGCGTACTGGAAGTCACCGATGTGCGTGGTCTCGACGTCGTTCAGGTAGACGCCGCCCAGGAAACGGAGACGCTTGCCGGCGTCCGTGGCGATGCGGAACTCGTGCGTGTTGCGCTCGTTGCCCGTCTCTTCCATGTACTGCTTGGTCGGGTCGTAGCAGTTGTTGACGTCCGTGGCGTCGTAGACGTTGCCGCTGCACAGGTAGTAGGTGATGTAGCCGCCGCCGTTGTTGTAGTGGGTGTAGTCGATGATGCTGTCGACCTCGCGGTCGAGATAGCCCCCGGCGTAGATCAGGTCGAGGTTCGCGATGCGCCCCGAGATCGTCCACGTCGTCAGTCCGAACTCGTCGCGGTTGTACTCCGGCGCGTAGGCCCGGATCGCGTGGTCCTGGTCCAGGCTCGTGTCGACGAGGAAGGACCCTTCCCCTTCCAGGGTCTGCGCCGTGTGCTGGACCAGCGCGTCCCAGTCGTCGTTGATGGACCAGGCGGCGCTGAACCGACCGCCCCGGTAGGACGCCTCGTTCCAGTCGTCCTGCACGATCGCGTCGTTGCGGGCGCTCGCGATCGAGTCCGCCCCGGTCAGGTCGGGCCCGAAGCCGGCGACGTTGTTGCGGTCGACCACCTCCCCGCTCGGCGTGAACGTCCCGGGGACGTTGTCGATCCAGCCGCCCTGGTTGTCGCTGTACACGACGGCGCGTACCGCCAGGGAGTCGGAGATGGGGATATTCACCCAGCCATCGGCGCCGCCGCTGTCCGCGCCGTCCTGGGTCGTTGCGAACCGACCGTTGAAACCGGCGGCGAACTTGCCGTGTTCCGGCTTGCGGGTGATGAGCCGCAGGTTGCCCGACTGCGAACTGGCGCCGAACAGCGTGCCCTGGGGACCCGACAGGACCTCGATGCGCTCGAGGTCGACGGCGAAGACATCGAGGTTCCGTCCGCCCATGGACACCGGCTGCTCGTCGAGGTACAGCGCGACGCCCGGCTGCGAGCCCTGCGCCGCGGTGATCGTCACCCCCGACTGCTCGGTGGCGCTGCCCCGGATGTAGAGCTCCTTCTTGCCGGGGCCGTTGCCGGTTCCGACGACGTTGGGGAGGTACTCCACGTACTCGTCGAAGGTCTCCACGCCAAGATCGCGGATCGTGTCACCCGTGACCGCCTGCACGGCGATCGTGACCTCCTGCGCGCTCTCCGCCCGTTTCGTCGCGGTGACGACGATCGTCTCGAGTTCCGCCGCGGAAGCCGCTCCGGTGCCCGCGAGGACCGCCGAGATCGCGAGCCCCAACGGTTTTTTCCTGGCGACGATCATTCTTTCCGAGCCTGGCCGCAGCCGCCGACCATGCCTCGTCCGTCGTTCCTTCATGGGACGCCTCCCCCTTGTTCGAGCCGTGCGCGCAATGTCGGGTTCAGGCCCCCAAATAGCACTACGCGCACCCAAAAGCAACGTGACCCCGGGCCACCGCCGGTCCCTTCGGCGCCCCGCTCGACCGTTGTCCGACAGGGGAGAAAGAGGGACACTTCGGCACCGTTTCAAAGCGTCCGTTTCGCGCCCATGGCCGACGCCGCACCGCCTCCACGAGACGAGCCCTCGGCCGGGGAGCCCGAGGGCGCACCCCTCGCGGACAAGGGATCCACGCCGATGGGCTTCCTGATGACCCCCGACTACACGTTGGTCACGCTGTCGAGCGCCATCGCGGTGCTGCGCATCGCGAACCGGATGAGCGACCGCCCCCTGTACCGCTGGACCTGCGTGACGCTCGACGGCGAACCCGTGCCATCCAGCGACGGCATCCGGATCGTCCCGGACGGAGACATCGAGGCGCTCGGCCCGGTCGACATCCTGTTCGTCTGCGGCGGCTACCACGTCGAGAAGCACTGCGACCGGCCCCTGCTCGACACGCTGCGCGGCCTGGCGAGGCGTGGCGTGACCCTTGGCGGCCTCTGCACCGGGACGCACCTCCTCGCCGCCGCCGGCCTCATGAACGGCTACCGTTGCGCGATCCACTGGGAGAACCTGCCGGCCCTGCGCGAGCGATTCCCCCGCGTGCAGGCGTCTTCGCGGCTTTTCGAGATCGACCGGGACCGCTACACGTGTTCCGGCGGCATCAGTTCCATCGACCTGATGGTGCGGGTCGTCGGCGCCGCCCATGGGCCCGATCTGGCGCGCGACATCTCCGAGCAGATCATCGTTGAGCGGATACGTACCGAGCACGACGCGCAGCGCACGCCCCTGCACCACCTGCCGGGGGCGGCGAACCACGACCGCCTGGTCGATGCCGTGGCGTTGATGGAGGCCAACATCGAAGAGCCTCTCACCCTGGGCGAGATGGCGACCTACCTCTCCGTCTCCCCCCGGCAGCTCGAGCGCCTGTTCCAGGAGTATCTGCACTGCACGCCGTCGCGCTACTACCTGGATGTCCGCCTGCAACAGGCCCGCCTGCTGTTGCTGCAGACCGGTATGCCCGTCGCCGCCATCGCTTCGCGGTGCGGCTTCTCGACGCCGGCGCGCTTCGCCAAGTCCTATTTCGCGAAGTACGAACGCAGGCCCTCCGACGAGCGGCGCGCGACCGCCTGAGGACACCGCCGACGGGACGCCGAACCGGCACCTGACGGGCGCCCGGCGGCGGCTTGGAGCGTGTCGCATAACGACCATTCGGCGTCGCGTCCAGAACCTATCGCGCACCTCGTTTTGGGGCAATCATCGCGCCGCGCCCGACTCGGCATCGCATGCGGGATCGCGATGGAAAAGAACACGCTCAGGCAATGCGTCGGCGTCGATCAGTCGGACCGGCGCGTTCCCATCAACTTGCGGCAGTCGGGGCCCACGCCCGTAGGCCTCCTCATTTCCACGCGCGTCCGCAAGTCCCCCTATTGGCACCTGTCCATGGAGGCCGGCTGTTGGCGGGCGACCGTATACAACCGCGTCTACCATCCCCGCGGCTACGTCCGTCCCGAGGACGGCGGGGCGATGGTCGAGTACGGAGCGCTGGTCAACCACGTGACGCTCTGGAACGTGGCGGTGGAGCGGCAGATCCAGGTGAAGGGCCCCGACGCGGAGGCGTTCGTCAACCACGTCATCACCCGCAACGCGGCGCGAATCGCGCCGATGCACGCGAAGTACGTCATCCTCTGCAACGAGGACGGTGGCGTGCTCAACGATCCGGTCCTGCTGCGCGTCGCCGAGGACGAGTTCTGGTTCTCGCTCGCCGACAGCGACCTCGAGATGTGGCTGCGGGGGGTGAACCTCGGGCTCCGCCGCGATGTGTCCATCGCCGAGATCGACGTGGCGCCGGTACAGATCCAGGGCCCCAAGTCGGAGGCGCTGCTGGTGGACCTGTTCGGCGAGCGCGTCCGGGACATCCCGTACTACGGCCTCATGGAAGGCCAGGTGAACGGGCGGGACGTCATCGTCTCCCAGACCGGCTTCACCGGCGAGAAGGGCTACGAGATCTACCTCAAGGACGCGACCCTGTACGCGGAGGACCTCTGGTACGGGGTACTCGAGGCCGGCGAGCGGCACCAGCTCATGGTCACCGCGCCGGCCCACCACCGCCGCATCGCCGCCGGCATCCTGTCCTGGGGCCAGGACATGGACCAGGAAACGCTCCCGTTCCAGTGCAACCTCGGCTACCAGGTGCCGCGCAGGAAGCAGGCCGACTATGTCGGCAAGGCGGCTCTCGAAGCCGCTCGGCGGGCCATCGACGCGGGTTCGCCGCCCTTCCGCAACGTCCTCGTCGGGATGGTCTTCGGCGGCCGGCCGGTGACCGACTACGCCAACGACTTCTGGCTGATCTCCCCCGCGGACGGCGGCGACCCCGTCGGCTACGTCACCTCGCCGTGGTTCTCGCCCGAACTCGAGACCAACATCGCGCTCGGCTACGTGCCGTGGGAGATGCGCTCCGCCGGCACGGGCCTGCGCATACACCTGCCCGAGGAATACTCGGAGCCGTCCGGCGAACCCGCGGCTGCCGAGGTCGTGGACGTCCCGTTCCGTCCGTCCGTCAATCCGAACGCCCGGGAGCGGGCGCGGGCCCGGGGGCGCGACAGCGTCGACTGATCCCATGCGCGCGTCCCCCAACAGGTTCGCGGCCACCCCCGAAGCGGACGTGCTCGACACCCTGCGTGTGCTCGCCCGCGCCGCCTCGGTGGAACTCTCGCCCCGGCAGCTCCGATCGATCGGCGCTCCCGGCGACCACCTGCCCCACGGCACGCCCGTCTACATCCCCTTCGTTCCCGGCGCGAAATGGGGAGACACCGTGGCCGCGTGCCGGCGTCTGCGCAGCGCGGAGTTGTCTCCGGTACCGCACCTGCCCGCACGATGGCTTGCCTCCGCGACGCAACTCGACGACTGGCTGGCCGGGCTCGCGGGGGCGGATGTCCGGGAACTCCTGCTGGTGGCAGGGGACCGCCGGCCCCCGGCGGGACCCTACCGCGACACGCTCGATGTCCTCGAATCCGGCAAGCTCGCCGCCGGCGGCTTCCACCGCATCGGCGTCGCGGGCTACCCGGAGGAGCATCCCCTCGTCGGCGCCGGGGACCTCGACGCGGCGCTCGCGCGCAAGCTCGAGTACGCGGCGGCGACGGATACCGAGATGTGGATCACGACGCAGTTCACCTTCTCTGCCCGGCACGCCATCGCCTGGCTCGAAGCGTTGCGCGAGCGCGAATGCCCCATCCCGGTCCACATCGGCCTCCCGGGGCCGGCCCGGCTGCGGACCCTGCTCGCGTTCGCCGCCCGCTGCGGCGTCACCACGTCGGCGCGTGCACTGACCCGGCGGCCGGGCGTGGTGCGGCTCCTCGGGCGGTGGACACCCGACGCGCTGGTGCGTGAACTGGCCGAGTACCGGAACGCGCCGGGCAGTGCCGGTTTCGCGGGCATTCACGTCTTTACCTTCGGCGGATTGCCCGCCACGGCACGCTGGCTGCGAGGGCTGCAGGACGGCAGCGCCACCGACCGGGCAAGGACGGGGCCGCCCACGGGCGCGGGGGCCCCGGCCCCCCGCTTGCGCGGAACGCCGGCAGGCGTCCAACCCATCGTCGACGTGGCCCGGGAGCGGCTCGGCGTGGCCCCGGAGATGATGACGCCCTACGGTCACCACAAGGCCAAGCTGTCCCTCGCAGAACTGCCCGAGCCACGCGGCAAGCTGGTCCTGGTCACCGCCGTCTCGCCGACCCCCTCCGGCGAAGGCAAGACCACCGCCAGCATCGGCCTGACGGACGCCCTGAACCGGCTCGGGGTACGCGCCACCGCCTGCCTGCGGGAACCGTCCCTCGGTCCCTGCTTCGGCAGGAAGGGCGGCGCGACGGGCGGCGGGCGCGCGCAGGTGGCGCCGGCGGCCGACATCAACCTGCACTTCAACGGGGACATGCACGCCGTGTCGGCCGCGAACAACCTGCTCGCCGCCGTCCTCGACAACCACATCCACTGGCGCAACGAACTCGACATCGACCCCGAGACGATCTCCTGGAGCCGCGTCATGGACCTCAACGACCGCGCACTGCGCGACGTGGAGCTCCGTCTCCGGGACGGTACCCGACGGGCGGGCGGCTTCGACATCACCGCGGCTTCCGAGGTCATGGCCGTCCTCTGCCTCGCACGCGACCCGGCCGACCTGCGGCGCCGTCTCGGGGCGATCGTCGTGGCGCAGACGCGCAGCGGCGACCCGGTCACCGCGCGCGACCTCGGCGTCGACGGGGCGATGGCGGCCGTGCTGAACGAGGCGCTGCAGCCAAACCTGGTGCAGACGCTGGAAGGCAGCCCGGCCTTCGTCCACGGAGGGCCCTTCGCCAACATCGCCCACGGCTGCAGCTCCGTGGTCGCCACGCGCGCCGCCCTCGCGTGCTCGGACGTGGTCGTCACCGAGGCCGGTTTCGGCGCCGACCTCGGGGCCGAGAAGTTCCTCGACATCAAGTGCCGCCAGTCCGGCGTCTGGCCGGACGCGGTCGTGCTCGTTTGCACCGTCCGGGCATTGAAGCGGCACGGCGGCGTGTCCCCGGCGGACCTCGCGACGCCGAACGTCGACGCCGTCCGCGCCGGGGCGCCGAACCTCGCACGTCACATCGAGAACCTGCAACGCTTCGGCCTGCGCCCGGTGGTCGCGGCAAACCGGTTCGACGGCGACACCGCCGGGGAACTGGCGGCGATCGACGCGATCGCGAGGGAGTGCGGCGTCGCGTCCACGGTTGCCACCCACTGGGCAGACGGGGGAGCGGGCGCCACCGCCCTTGCCCGCCTCGTCCTCGACGGCGCCGAACAGCCGGGACTGGCCACGCCCCTTTACGGCGACGATGCGCCGCTCCTGACGAAAATCGAGACCGTGGCGAAGCGCATCTACGGCGCGGGAGCGGTGTCGCTGCACGCGTCGGCGGCGGGACAGCTCGAGCGTTTCGAACGCCTGGGCTACGGTCGCCTCCCGGTGTGCATCGCCAAGACGCAGTACAGCTTCTCAACGGATCCCAAGGCCACGGGCGCCCCCGTCGGCCACACGCTTGCCGTGCGAGAAGTCCGGCTGTGCGCGGGAGCGGGATTCGTGGTGGCCCTCTGCGGCGACATCGTGACGATGCCCGGGCTGCCGCGGCGGCCGGCCGCGCTGGATATCGGGGTGGATGCGTCCGGACGAATCACCGGAATCTCCTGACATGTCCGGCGCAGCCCGGCTCACGCCCTGGGCGCGGGGGACACCGCCGCGGTCGCTCAGCGAGGCCCTGTTCGACGGCCGGCTCATGCTGTTCGAAGACCTGTCTTCCGTATCCCTCCTCGTGCGCCGGGCGCGCGCCCTCCTCGAGCGCGTCTTCGCCTCGGACGATCCGGTCCACGCGGAGAACGATCTCTCGGCGGCCGCCTTTCGCCGCCTCGCGCTACAGGCCCGCAAGGTCGTCGGAACGGACGCGGCGGTGGCCCTGCACTGGCGGGACACCCTCGCCGCGGTCGGCTACCGCGCGCAGGACACCTGGCTCGACCGGATCCGGTTGCGCGCCGTCCCCTCGCGGACGGATATCGACCACCCGCGGCTGCAGGTTCTCCCGCCGCATCGCGATACCTGGGGGTCCGGCATCGCGGCGCAGGTCAACTGGTGGCTCCCGCTCTACCCCCTCTCCCGGACGCGGACGATGCTCCTCTGGCCCGCAGCCTTCCGGCATCCCGTCGCCAATGACAGTGCCGACTGGAGCTTCGATGAGTTCCGGCGCACGCCCGCCGACTCCCCCCTGCTGCCCGTCGCCCGCGTGTCGCCGCCGGTGTCCGCGATACCCGTGTCCATTGCGCCGGGCCAACTGCTCGCCTTCTCCGCCGCCCACCTGCACGGGGGTGTCAGCGACGCTTCCGGCATGACGCGGTTCGGGATCGATACGCGCACCGTGTGGGATCCCGACAGGCGCGCCGACCGCGGCGCACCGAACGTCGACTGCGCCGCCGGCGCCGAGATGTGGCGCTGGTACAGTCCGCCGCGAGAGGCTGTGGCCGGGGGACGACAGTGACGCAACATGCCCGCGCGGTGGTGATCGGAGGCGGTGTCGTCGGCGTCGCCACCCTCTTCCACCTCGCCCGCAAGGGCTGGGCCGACTCCGTGCTGTTCGAGCGCAAGGAACTGACCTCCGGTTCGACATGGCACGCCGCGGGCCTCTTGCCGCTCTTCAACATGAGCTACTCCGTGGGCCAGCTTCACAAGTACTCGGTGAACCTCTACCGCGACCTCGAGGCCGAGACCGGCCTTGACATCGGCCTGCGCACCGTCGGCAACATCCGTCTTGCCATGACCCGGGACCGCATGGACGAGTACCGCCAGTACGCCGGGGTCGCGCGCACCATCGGCGTCCACGTCGAGTTCCTCACGCCGCAAGACGTCCGCGAACTCTGGCCGCTGGCCGTCACCGACGGGCTGATCGGAGCCATCCGCCACCCGGACGACGGCTACATCCAGCCGGCCGAACTGACGCAGGCGCTGGCGCGGGGCGCGCGTCAGCGGGGCGCCGCCATCCACCGCCAGACCGGCGTCATCGGCATCGAGCGCACGCCGGGCGGGGAGTGGCTGGCGCGCACGGACCGGGGCGACTGGCTCGCCGAGCACGTCGTCTCGGCGACGGGCAACTTCGCGCGGCGCACCGGGGCGATGGTGGGCCTCGACATCCCCGTCCTGCCGGTCCAGCACCAGTACATCGTCACCGAGGCCCATCCCGACATCCAGGAGCGCCACCGGCAGGGACTGCCCGAGATGGGCGTCCTGCGCGAATCCGACGGATCGTGGTACATGCGGGAAGAGGCCGGCGGCCTGCTGCTCGGTCCGTACGAGCAGGGGGCGCCGGCCTGCTACCTCGACGGTCCCCACGAGGACAGCGAGTACGAACTGTTCAACGGCGACATCGACCGGCTCATGCCGCACATCGAATCCGCCATCCGCCGCGTGCCGGCCTTCGGGGAACTCGGCATCAAGCGTATCTACAACGGCGCCATCGCCTACACCCCGGACGGCAGCCCCATCGTGGGCCCCGCCTGGGACCTCCCGAACTTCTGGCTCAGCGAGGGACACAGCTTCGGCATCACGGCCGCCGCCGGCGCGGGCTGGCAACTGGCCGAGTGGATCGCGGAGGGAGAGCCCACCATCGACATGCTGGGCGTCGACCCCCGGCGGTTCGGCGACTACGCCACCGGCGCCTACCTCAAGGCGAAGAACGAAGAGGCTTACGCCAACGTCTTCACGGTGCACTACCCGGACGAGGAGCGCCCCGCCGCCCGACCCCTGCGCACGGCCCCGTGCTACGGGCGCATGCGCGAACGGGGCGCCGTGTTCGGGCAGAAGTTCGGCTGGGAGCGGCCCAACTGGTTCGCCCCGGACGGCGTGCCCCGGGAGGACCACTGGTCGTTCCGACGCAGCCGCTGGTTCGAACCGGTGGGCGCCGAGTGCCGCAACGTGCGCGACAACGTCGGCGTGCTCGACATGACGGCGTTCGGGCAGGCCCGGGTGAGCGGCCCCGGCGCGGCCGGATTCCTCGACCGGCTGGTCGCCAACCGGTTGCCGCGGCAGGGCCGGGTCGGGCTCTGCCACGCCCTCAACCGGCACGGCGGCGTGCACTCCGAGTTCACCATCCACCGGGAGGCGGCGGACCGCTTCTACCTCGTCTCCGCCGGCGCGTTCCAGCGGCTCGACCACGACTGGCTGCGGAGGCAGATGCCGGGCGACGGTTCCGTACGGTTCGACAACCTGACGGCATCCATGGGCGTGCTGGTCGTCGCGGGCCCGAAGTCACGCGAACTCCTGTCGCGCGTCTGCGACGTCGACCTCGCCAACGCGTCGTTCCGCTGGCTGACCGGCAAGGACGCCACCGTCGGCCTGGCCCCCGCGAAGCTGCTGCGACTCAACTTCGTCGGCGAACTCGGCTGGGAGATCCACCACGAACTGGTCTACCAGAACGCGATCTTCGACGCCCTGATGGATGCCGGGGCGGACCTCGGCGTCGCGCCCTTCGGGATACGGGCCATGGACTCGCTCCGCGTCGAGAAGTCCTACCGCATGATCGGTACGGAGCTGTCCATCGAGTACGCGGCGCTCGAGTCCGGCCTCGACCGCTTCGTGCGCTTCGAGAAGAACGACTTCATCGGGCGCGACGGCCTCGTCGCCTGGCGCGAACGCGGCTTCGCGAACGCCTTCGTGACTCTGGCCGTGGAGGGCCCGCCCGACGCCGACGCGATCGGCAACAACCCGCTCTACGTCGACGGCGAGATGGTCGGCAGGGCGACCAGCGGCAACTACGGCTTTCGGCTGGAACGGTCGCTCGCGCTCGCGATGGTCCGGCCCGAATGCGCGGCGGAGGACACCGCGGTGGAGATCGAGATCCTCGGCGAGCGCTACCCCGCGCGGGTCGTACCCGAGAGCCCCTGGGACCCCGGGAACGACCGGCTGCGGTCATGACGCAGGTTCAGTCCGGGGCCGGCCAGTCGCGCTCGGTGTGCGGCCCCCAGGGTTCGCGGGCGAAGACCCGTTCCACCGTCGGCACGAAACGGTCGATGGGCAGCGTGTCGTAGTCCGGGTCGAAGGAGGTCTGGTCATAGTCCGCGCAGAAGCGCACGGTCGCCTCGAACGCGGGATGCCCGCGATGACGGTCCCGGGCGTTCGGATCCCTGCCGATCTTGTCGAAGTAGTAGTTACCCCTGGAAGAAACCGTGGTGCAGCACGAGCCAGTGCGTGTGCCGCGCGACGTAGGGGCGCAGCACGGCGGCGCCGAGTTCGGAGTGGTTCTCGGGCGCCAGGTCGTCGCCGATATCGTGCAGGAGGGCGACGGCGACGACGAACTCCTCGCACTCCCCGGCCTCGAGCGCCCGGCTGGCCGTCCGCAGCGAGTGCTCGTAGCCATCGACCCGGTAGCCCGCGAGGCCGCCGCCTTCCGCCCCGATGCCCGGGATTATGCTGAAATGCCGCTGCCCCACAACACGCTGATCCGCACCCGCTGATGGAGAGATACTCGCTCCCGCGGCTTCTCGCGCACGCCGGCCGGCACCACGAAGACTGGGAACGCGCGTGGCGGAATCCGGCGCCGAAGGACGCCTACGACACCGTCATCGTCGGCGGCGGCGGTCACGGCCTCGCGACCGCCTACTACCTCGCGAAAGAACACGGCGTCACGGACGTCGCGGTGATCGAGCGGGGCTACCTCGGCGGCGGCAACACAGGCCGGAACACCACCATCGTGCGCTCCAACTACCTGCGCGACGCCGCAACGCGGCTATACGACTTCGCCCTCGACCTCTGGCGCGACCTCAGCCGGGAACTCAACTTCAACGTCATGTTCAGCGCCCGCGGCGTACTCAACCTCGGGCACACCCTGCAGGACATGCGCGATATCGAACGCCGGGTGGGCGCGAACCGCCTGAACGGCGTCGACGGCGAAGTGCTGACCACCGCCGAGGTGCAGAGGCTCGTCCCGCTCATGAACTGCTCGCCCACCGCGCGCTATCCCGTCCTCGGCGCGTCCTGGCAACCACGCGGCGGCGTCGCCCGCCACGACGCGGTGGCGTGGGGGTACGCCAGGGCCGCGGACGCGCTCGGGGTCGACCTGCTGCAGCAGACCGAAGTCGTCGGCATTCGCGTCGAAGGCGGTGCGGTGACGGGTGTAGAAACCTCGCGCGGGCTTGTTCAGGCACGCAAGGTGGCCTGCGTCGTCGCGGGAAACTCCGGCGTGCTGGCCGCCATGGCCGGGCTGCGTCTTCCCATCGAGTCGCGGCCGCTGCAGGCGCTGGTTTCCGAACCGCTGAAGCCCTGTCTTGACCCGGTCGTGATGTCGGGCGCGGTGCACTGCTACATCAGCCAGTCCGCGAAGGGCGACCTCGTGATCGGCGCCGGAACCGACGCGTACAACGGCTACGGCCAACGCGGGTCCTTCCCGGTGCTCGAACATGCGGTGGCCGCGGTATGCGAACTCTTCCCGGCGTTCAGCCGGGTCCGCATGAACCGCCACTGGGGCGGCATCGTCGACCTCTGCCCCGACGCCTGTCCCATCATCGGGCCGACACCGGTCCGGGGGCTGTACTTCAACTGCGGCTGGGGCACCGGCGGGTTCAAGTCCACCCCGGGATCCGGCTACGTGTTCGCCGACACCGTCGCGAACGAGCGTCCCCATCCCCTCGCCGCCCCGTTCGGGCTCGACCGCTTCGCGACCGGAGCGTTGGTGGACGAGCACGGCGCCGCCGCCGTGGCCCATTGATGCTGCGCATCTACTGCCCCTACTGCCAGGAAGTCCGCAGCGAGGAGGAGTTCTCGTACGCGGGCGAGGCGCACATCCGCCGCCCGGAGGACCCGGGTGCGCTTTCCGACCAGGAGTGGGGCGAGTACCTCCATTTCCGCACCAACGCGCGCGGCCCGCATCGCGAGATGTGGGTCCACGCGGCGGGATGCCGACGCTACTTCAACGTCCTCCGGGACACGGTGGGCTACGAGATCCTGGAGGTTTACCCCGTTGGGACGCCGCCGCCCGACACGTCCGGGAACGACGCGTAGATGCGCGCCCCGCGACGCCTTCCGGACGGCGGCCGGATCGACCGGGACCGGCCGATTCCCTTCTCCTTCAACGGCCGCGAGATGCGGGGCTTCGCCGGCGACACCCTGGCCTCGGCCCTCCTCGCCCACGGCGTGACCGCGGTCGCCCGCAGCTTCAAGTACGGACGGCCGCGCGGGATCGTCGGCCATGGCGTGGAGGAACCGAACGCCATCGTGGACGTCGGAGAGGGCGCCGGCACGATCCCGAACCTGCGCGCGACGGAGATCGAGCTGTTCTCCGGGCTCCGCGCCCGAACTAGCCGGGCCGTGTGGCAGGGCGCGGTCGGACCCCTCGCCCGCTACCTGCCGGCCGGCTTCTACTACAAGATGTTCCTGCACGCGCGCGGGTTCCGGACCTGGGAGCGGTTCCTGCGCGCGACGGCGGGTCTCGGGGACGTACCGGGCGGCGCGGACCCGGACACGTACGATCATCTCAACCACCACTGCGACGTGCTGGTGGTCGGCGCGGGTCCCGCCGGCCTGGCCGCCGCCCTCGAAGCGTGCCGCGCCGGCGCCCGCGTCATGCTCGTGGACGAGCAGCCCGAGTTCGGCGGCAGCCTGCTTGCCGAACGGGGCACCTGGGTCGCAGAGGCCGCGGCCGAACTCGAATCGTGCCCTGACACCTGCCTGTTGCGGCGGGCCACGGCCAGCGGGCTATACGACCGCAACTTCGTCACCGTCGTAGAAAGACGCGCCGTGGAAGGGCGGCCCGCCGCCGGAACGCGCGAACGCCTCTACCGCATCCGCGCCGGACAGGTGGTACTGGCAACGGGCGCGATCGAGCGGCCCCTGGTGTTCGCCAACAACGACCGGCCGGGCGTCATGCTGGCGTCGTCCGTGTACACGTACCTGCGCCGCTATGCGGTGGTCCCGGGCGAACGGCTGGTCGTGTTCACGACGAACGACCACGCCTACCGCACCGCGATCGCCTGGCAGGAGGCCGGGCGGGAGGTCGCCGCCATCGTCGACGCGCGGCCAGAGCCTTCGGGAGCGCGGGTAGGCGATGCCTTACGGGCCGGCATCGACGTGGTCGCGGGTCACGCCGTCATCGAGGCGCGCGGAAGACGCCGCGTACGGGAAGCGGTCATCGCGCCCCTCGACGGCGCGGGAGATACCCTGGCCGGCCCGTCGCGCCGCCTCGGCTGCGACGTCATCGCCTGCTCCGGCGGATGGAACCCCACGGTGCACCTGGGGTCCCAGACGGGCCGCAAGCCCGTGTGGAACGAAGACGCCGTCGCGTTTCTCCCGGCGGACCCGGGGGACGGAGCCGCCTGGGCCGGAGCGGCGGGCGGAGCGCGCACGTTGCGCGAGTGCCTGGAGACGGGGGCCGCGGCCGGCGCCGCCGCGGCCGCGCGCACCGGCCATGGCGACGGGCGCGTATCCCGCGTCGCTCCGGAAATGGCAGAGCCTTCCGAGGGCGCTGGCCGCGCGCTGTTCCTCGTACCGCACCGCCGTCCGCCGAGCCGCGCCCCAAAGCAGTTCGTCGACCTGCAGCTCGACGTGACCGCGGCCGACATCGAACTGGCGGCCCGCGAAGGGTACGAGTCCGTCGAGCACGTCAAGCGTTACACGGCCATGGGCTTCGGGACCGAACAGGGCAAGCTCGGCAACGTGAACGGGGTCGCGATCCTCGCGCGCGCCCTCGGCCAGGACATCGCTGCCACCGGAACGACGATGTTCCGTCCCTCGTACACGCCGGTGACATTCGGCGCGGTCGCCGGCCGCGACGTCGGCGACTTCTTCGACCCCGAGCGCCACACGGCGATGCACGGCTGGCACGAAGACCAGGGCGCCGTGTGGGAGGACGTCGGCCGCTGGAAACGTCCCCGCTACTACCCGCGCGAGGGCGAGACCATGCGCGAGGCCGTCGACCGGGAGTGTCTCGCGGCGCGGGACGGCGTCGCCATCCTCGACGCGTCGACGCTTGGCAAGATCGACATCCAGGGCGCCGACGCCGCCGTATTCCTCGACCGCGTCTATACGACGGGCTTCCGCCGGCTCGGCGTCGGCCGCTGCCGCTACGGCCTGATGCTGCACGAGGACGGCACGATCTTCGACGACGGCGTCACCGCCCGCATCGCCGAGCACCGCTACCTGGTGCACACCACGACCGGCAACGCCGAGGCCGTCTTCGAGTGGCTCGAACTCTGGCGGCAGACCGAGTGGCTCGACCTCGATGTCTACTGCACGTCGGTCACCGACCACTGGGCCACGGCCGCCCTCGTCGGGCCGAAGTCCCGGGACGTGCTGCGCAAGGTGTGCGGCGACATCGACCTGTCCCGCGACGCGTTCCGGTTCATGGACGTGCGCGAGGGCCACGTGGCCGGCGTCCCGGCGCGCGTCTTTCGCATCAGTTTCAGCGGCGAGCTGTCCTTCGAAGTGAACGTGCCCGCCCACCGCGGGCGGCAAGTCTGGGACGCGTTGATGGACGCCGGTGACGAGTTCGGCATCACGCCCTACGGCACCGAGACCATGCACGTGCTGCGCGCGGAGAAGGGCTTCATCATCGTGGGGCAGGACACCGACGGGTCCATGACGCCGGGCGACATGGGGATGGACTGGGCCGTCCGCGCGAACAAACCCTTCGGCTTCCTCGGCGACCGCTCGCTGTCCCTGGCCGACCACCTGCGCGAGGACCGGCTGCAGTTCGTCGGGCTCGCCAGCGGCGACTCCGTGCTCCCAGAGGGCGCCCCGCTCGTGAACGCGCGCGAGTCCGCTCCGCCGGGCCCGAACCAGGGTTACGTGACCTCCAGCCACCATAGCGCGCGCCTGTCGCGCCCGATCGCCCTCGGCATGGTGCGGGGCGGCCGGAAGCGTCTCGGGGAAACTGTCCACTGCTCCCTCGCCAACGGCAGGGGCATACCGGTCACGATCGTGGACCCCGTGTTCTACGATCCGGAAGGGACGGCCCAGGATGTCTGAAGATCCCGGCGTGGTCCTGCGCGTGCCGTCCCCGCGGGGATGCCTGAACCTGCGCGGCGACCCGGGGGAGGTCGCGTTCCGCGGCGTGGAGCTGCCCGTCGAACCGTGCACCTGGCACCACGCCGGCGACACTGCCGTCTACTGGTTGGGGCCGGACGAGTGGCTGATCGTCGTGCCCGCCGGGACGGAAGCGGACCTCGAGCGGGGATTGCGCGACACCCTGACAGGGTCCTTCTCGATCGTGGAGACGAGCGGCGCGAACTGCTTCATGAACCTCTCGGGACCGACCGCAGGCCGCGTACTGCAGAAGTCGAGCCCGTACGACTTCCACCCGCGGAACTTCCCCGCCGGCCGGTGCGTACAGACGGTGTTCGCCAAGGCGACCGCCCTGGTTGCCGCCGAATCCGACGGGTCCTTCGACCTGGTCGTCCGACGCAGTTACGCCGACTACGTTCGCCTCTGGATCGAGGACGCAGCCGAGCAGTACGGGTTCGCCCGCCGGTAGCCCCTCAGGCCAATAACTTCCCGGGGTTCATCACCCCGTTCGGGTCGAACACGCGCTTGACGCTCCGCATCAATGCGATCTCCGCCGGGGAGCGCGAGAACTCGAGGAAATCCCGCTTCAGGAGCCCCACGCCGTGCTCGGCGGAGATGCTCCCCCGACGGGCGCGCACCGCCTCGAAGAGCGCCGGGCTGATCCGGTGGCAGCGCTCGTAGAACGCGTCGATCGACTCATCGTCCGGCTTGAGGATGTTGAGATGCAGGTTCCCGTCGCCGATGTGGCCATACCAGCAGACCTCGAGGTCCGGATAGTGCTCGGCGACGATCCCGTCGATCTCGTCCAGGAACTCCGGGACGTCCGAGATGCGCACCGACAGGTCGTTCTTGTAGGGCGTGCGGGGGGCGATGCTCTCCGAGATGCCCTCCCGCAACGTCCAGAGCGCCGCCGCCTGCGCCTCGGAACGGCTGATGACGCCGTCCCCGACCCAGCCCGCCCCGACCGTCTCCTCGAACGTCTCGAGCGCGGCGTCCTCCCCGGCCGCGTCGAACTCGAGCAGGGCGTAGTAGGGGGCGCGGGATTCGAACGGCCGCGGCACGTCCCTGTGTGCGAGTACGTGTTGCAGGGCGGACTCGGAGAAGAACTCGAACGCCGACAGCGTGACCGCGCCCTGGAAGCTCCTGAGCACGGTCAGCATGTCCGAGATGCGCTCGACGCCCAGGACCATGACGCGCTGCGGCGGCGGCGCGTCGAGCAGCCGGATGTCCGCCTCGACCACGAACCCGAGCGTGCCTTCCGCTCCGATGAAGAGGTGTCGCAGGTCGTATCCCGTCGCGTTCTTGACGAGCCCGTTGTTGCAGTCGAGCACGTCGCCCGCCCCGGTCACGACCCTGAGCCCCGCGATCCAGTCGCGGGTGAGGCCGTAGCGGATTACCTTGATGCCGCCGGCGTTCGTCGCGACGTTCCCGCCGATCTGGCTCGACCCGCTCGACGCGAAGTCCACCGGATAGAAGAGGCCCCGCTCCGCAGCGAATTCCTGCAGGACCCCGGTCACGACGCCGGCCTGGCAGCGGACGATCCGGTCCACCGGGTTGAAATCGAGGACGCGGTGCATGCGGTCGAAGGAGACGACCACCTCGCCGTTCGACGCCACGGCGCCACCCGAGAGGCCGGTGCGCCCGCCGGACGGTACGAGACCGAAGCCCGCCTCGTTGGCGAGGCGCGTCACCGCGACGACTTCCTCCACCGTCTCCGGGAACACCACCGCCCCCGGCGCGACCGGGAAGCTCCGGGTCCAGTCGACGCCCCAGACGCCGAGGTCGTCGCCGGACGTCCGTACCCGCTCCGGCGTGAAGATCTCTTCGAGTGCCTCTTTCACCCTGCGGAGTTTGTCGGAGTTGTCCCGGCGGCGGCAAGGTGGAGATCGAGGAAGCGCCACATGCGTTCGCGCACGGCGGCGGTCTCGTTGACGAGATGGTGCCGGGCCTCGGGGACCGCCAGGAGCTCGACTTCGAACAGGCGCCGCAGCACGTCGACGTTGTGGGGTCCGTCCACGGTTCCGTCCCTTCCGCCCTGCACCACCAGCACGCGTCGTCCGTCGCGTGGATACCGCTCGAAACGCCGTATCCACGCCGCCAGCGCGCCGACCCACTGCACCGGCAGGAGCCAGGTCTGCAGCGGGTCGCGCTTCAGGAACGCCACGAAGTCCAGATCCTCCGTACTCTGCGTCGCTCCCCGCGCGACCCGGGAAACGAACGGCCGCGCGGCCAGGTAGGCGAGCCGGGCCAGGCGCCAGGCCTTCGGCCGCACGAGCGGCGCAAGCAGGGCCACATGTTCGAAAGTCCTCCGCCCCGGACGCATCAGGTACTCCATCAGCACCGCGCCGCCCATGCTCTGCGCCAGCGCATACCGGGGTTCCGGCAGCTCGTCCGAGGCCGCCTCGAGCACCGCCTCGAGGCCGTCGACGTAGCGGTCGAACGCATCGATGGTCGCGCGGGCGCCCGTCGACAATCCGTGGCCCTGGTGGTCGTAGGCCAGGACCCTCAGGCCACGGGACAACAGATAGCGTATCGGATGCCCGTAGAGCCCGACGTGATCGTAGTATCCGTGCACCACGACCGCGGAGCCGCGCACCCCGGCGGCGGGCTCGAAAAGCTGCGCCGCGAGCCGTTCGTCTCCGACATCCACCTCGAAGAAACGCTGGCCCAGGTCCAGGCCGTAGAAACGCCGGTAGTCCGGCGAGAACCCGGACGCCGGATCGTAGGTGCCGTCACCGCGCAAGACCGTTGTTCCCCACCAAGTGCACGCTGCTAGCATAAGTCAGACCGAGAACGCCGATGGGTCAGTCGAGTCAGTCGCATGATCCGCGCCCCCGTCAACCCGGCACTGCTTGCGTGGGCTCGCGAAAGAGCGGGACACGCGCCCGAGGATCTCGCGGGAAGATTCCCGAAACTGGCCGAGTGGGAGGCGGGAACAAGACAGCCGACCTTCAGGCAGGCTGATGCCTTTGCCTCCAGCGTGCATGTGCCGGTCGGCTATCTGTTCCTTTCCGAGCCCCCGGCCGAGCGTCTGCCGATACCGGACTTCCGCACGGTCGCGGGAACGCCTGTTGCAGAACCGAGCCCTGACCTGCTCGACGTTATCCGGGCCTGTCAGGAGCGCCAAACCTGGTATCGAAACTTCGCGCGCATGGAGGGACAACAGCCGTTGTCGTTCGTCGCAAGCGCCACGCGGGGCGTTCCCCCCGAGCGAATCGCGACCCAGATGCGGGAGACGCTCGGGTTCGACGTCGCGGATCGTCGAACGTATTCGACGTGGACCGAGTCCTTGCGCATGTTCATCGGCACCGCCGACGAGGCCGGCGTCCTCGTCATGGTCAGTGGGATTGTTGGAAGCAACACCCGCCGTACGCTTGATCCTGCGGAGTTCCGTGGGTTTGCCCTGAGCGATCCGCTCGCCCCACTGGTCTTCGTCAACGGCACGGATGCGAAGGCTGCGCAAATGTTCACCCTCGCACACGAGTTGGCACATCTCTGGCTCGGAGCTTCGGCCTTGTCGGACTGTCCGGCAGCCCCCTCCCCCGGTCTTGGCGAGGACGAGGTCTGGTGCAACGCCGTGGCTGCGGAGTTCTTGGTCCCTCTTGCGGCGTTGCGCCAGGAACTGAGTGCCGGCGAAAGGCTGCCGGATGCACTCACGCGCCTTGCCCGCATCTTCAAGGTCAGCGGTTTGGTGGTGTTGCGGCGGCTCCTCGACGCCCGTTGGCTTGATACGGCGCGTTTCGAAGCTGCTTGGCGTGATGAGAGCGAGCGTCTGCGGTCCCTCACGCGGCGGGACGGGGAAGGCGGCGACTTCTACCGTACGACGCTCGCGCGCGTGGGCAGACGGTTTGCGGGAGCCCTGGTCGCGAGCACATCGGAAGGCCAGACGCTGTACCGGGACGCCTATCGCATGCTCGGAGTGCGCCGCGGGAGCACGTTCGAGGAGCTGGCCCGGCAGGTCCGAGCGGCGCCGTGACCCGCTACTTGCTCGACGCCAACGTCTTCATTCAGGCGAAGAACCTGCACTACGGCTTCGACTTCTGCCCCGCGTTTTGGGATTGGCTGGCGCAAGCGAACCAAGACGAAGTAGTAGCGAGCATCGAAAAGGTCGCAGACGAACTGCTCGTAGTCGACGACGATCTCGCAGAGTGGGTGGTCCGAGCACGCGGCGAGGACGAGCGCGAACTACTGGGACTGGCGGCAACGGTGCCGTTCGACGACCGGTATCGGCAGCACGCTTCGCTGGATGACCTCTCCTTACAACTGATACGAGAGTATCTACAGGAAGTCGGGAGCGACCTCCTCGGCGAGATGCCGGGGTTGTCGATGGAAGCGTTGGGACGCCGCATGAACGTTGTCGGTGGCCCCTCCGAGGCTGTACTCCCGAAGAAACATCGGCCTCCTGTTCTTCAACGACCGACCCCACGAGTTCTTCCCGGCGACACAGATCGATGTCGTCTGGTTCCCCGACGGCCCGGGCGGCGACCAGTTCGAGGAAAAGGAGTTCCGAGGGCCGCTGGCGGCGATCCTGCGCGATGCGGTGGGGTACATCGAGGGGCGCTACCTCACGGAGATGGTCGTCAAGCACCCCGACAGACCCGAAGCCGAGCGGTTCTGGAACTTCCCGGCGGCAGCGATCGAGGAGGCTCTCGGCAACGCCACCTACCACCGCTCCTACGAGGAGCGAGAGCCAGTGGAAGTGCGGATCACGCCGGAGGAGCTGCTGGTCCTGAGCTACCCGGGCGCGGATCGCTCGATTCGGATGGAGGATCTACAACGGGGCAGGGCAGTGAGCCGCCGCTACCGCAACCGGCGAATCGGCGAATCGGCGAGTTCCTCAAGGAATTGGATCTGGCGGAGGGCCGCTCGACCGGAGTGCCGAAGATCCTGCGGGCGATGCGCAACAACGGCTCACCGGCGCCGAGTTTCGAAACCGACGAGGATCGCACCTGGTTTCGCGTCCGGCTGCCTGCGCATGAGGGATTTTCGCGTGCCGAAGGTCGCGGCGGCGAACAGGACACCGAACAAGACGGACTACAAGATAACTTATTGAAAAAAAAAATGAAAAAAGGTCGCCTACCGAACAAGTCACCGAACAAGTTGGGCTCCTGGTCCTGGCCCTGAGGGGAGAGATGCGGCGGTGCCAGATGCAGGACATTCTGCACATCGCGCACCGCCCACACTTCGTGCAGAAGTACCTCAATCCCGCGCTTGAGGCCGGCCTTATCGAGAACCCTCGCCAAGGTCGTCCTTTCCGTCTCATCGATCGAAGCACTGGCGGCCGACAACGACAGTTGGACAGAGGCCCAGCTGCAGATGATCGAATGGGCGGCCGACGCCGTTCACCGCAAGTTCGGCGACCCCGGCGACCCGGTCGCGGACGCCATCCGGAGGACGCACCACCGGAGCCTTCGCCAGCAGACCAAACGGCTTCTGCAACGATACGGCCTCCTTGACCTTTGGCCCAAATGGGACGATGTCTATGGTCGCCGCAGCCGTCTGTTCCACGGACGGGCCGACGACGAGAGTCCCGACATCCACCAACTCGCCCGCGACTCCATACGTCTTTGCGGGGGCATTGTTCTGTCGATCGCCCGCCGCGAAGGCGCCGTTTTGCCGACCGTCGCCGGCAGCCGTTTCCCGATCCTCTAAACTCCGGCGCGTGCGATCGAAACCGTCGTTCAGCGTCGGCGCTTCGAGCACATTGTCGGCCCACCCCTTGAGGTCGGCCGCCGAAGCGCCATGGAGTCTGTCCGCGAGCGCCGGGGAAGCGGGCCGAAACGCCGCCGCAACTGCCGCTCCAGGAGGCGCGCTCTCCGTCCACACGGCCCTCACGGATGCCCTCGACGCGGCCTTGGCGCATGCCCTCGTCGCGGGCCCTCTGGATGACTCCTGCCATGGTGGTGCGGTGCCTCCAGTACACTGCGGCAATGACCGACAGACTTGAGCCGCTGCCCTCGGATTTCCTGCGCGGAGACACGCCATTCCGGGGCACAGGGATTCCTTCGCTCCACCTGCGCGACTACTGGGAATGGTCGGCGTCCTGCCTGCTGGACAATACAACCCGTGGATTCTTGGCTGAATTCCTCGTCGCCACCGCCCTCCTTGGGTTCGTCAGCAAACGCCCTCGCAGTGAGTGGGACGCCTACGATTTTCGAGCCCATGTCGGCGGTCGTGACGTCACCGTCGAGGTCAAGAGTTCGGCCAGAGTACAGTCCTGGGCGCAACGCAAGCTGTCGCGACCCGAGTTTCGCGTCGCTCCGACTCGCAAGTGGAATCCGGCAACCGGTCGCAACAGTGAGCAGCCCCTCCGTGCCGACGTCTACGTGTTCTGTCTTTTCGCCGCAACCGCCGTCGAAACGCATGCCGCCGCACTCAACGTGGACCATTGGCGGTTCCGTGTCGCTCTGGGATCCGAGCTCCCCGATCAGAAGTCGGTCAGTTGGAACCGGCTAAGTCGTTTTCGCGCATGCAAGTACCAAGACGTGCGGCGGGAGTTCGAAGCGGCGACTGCGGGCCTTGCCGCACGGACTGCGGACTCCGGCAATCCGCAGTAGCGAGCGGCCCGAGCCAAGATGGAGTCCGCTGCAGGCGGGTGGCAAGAAGAGCCTTCTGGTCGTTAAGGCACGCCGAGGCCGCGACGTCCGAACCGTTACGGTCCTCCGTGGGGAGGGGGTGCACGCGACGAGTGCAGCGACCTCGCGCGAAACCGACACCCGGTAGGTTTCCGGGCCCCTACCGCCCCCGCGCCTCCAGAATCTCCACCGCAGGCAGTGTCCGGCCCTCGACGAACTCCAGAAACGCACCGCCGCCCGTCGAGATGTACGAGATCCCCTCCCGCACCCCGTACTTGTCGATCGCGGCGATCGTGTCCCCACCCCCGGCCACGGAAAACGCGTGGCTCGCCGCCACCGCCTCCGCAACGACCCGGGTGCCCTCACCGAACTGGTCGTGCTCGAACACGCCGAGGGGCCCGTTCCAGAGAATCGTGCCCGCTTCCTTGAGAACGGCCCCGAACGAGCGGGCCGTGGCGGGGCCGATATCGAGAATCTTCTCCCCGATCCGGACTTCGTCCGTCCCGCGAAGCACGGCGGTCACGAGCGGCCCGATCTCCGGAGCGGTCATCACGTCCACCGGCGGCGGAACATCGACACGATCCGCGATGCGCCGCGCGATGTCGACCTGATCCTCCTCCACCAACGAAGCGCCTACGGTGCGCCCGGCCGCCAGGAGAAACGTGTTGGCGATGCCGCCGCCCACCAGTAGCCGGTCGGCCAGCCCCGCGAGGGACTCGAGTACCGCGAGCTTGGTCGAGACCTTCGCGCCCCCGACGATCGCCACCAGCGGCCGCGCCGGCGACTCGAGTGTGCGACGCAAGGCTTCGATCTCCCCCGCGAGCAGGGGCCCGGCGCAGGCGATAGGTGCGTGTTTCGCGACACCGTGGGTCGAGGCCTGCGCCCGGTGGGCGGTGGCGAAGGCGTCCATCACGTAGACATCGCAGGAAGCGGCCATCCGCTTCGCCAGCGCCTCGTCGTTCGCCTTCTCTCCGGGCTCGAACCGGACGTTCTCGAGCACGACGACCTCGCCGGGAGCGACCTCGGCGTCGTACCGTCCTGCGGGAATCAAACGCACCTCCCGGCCAAGCCGTTCGCCGAGCACGGCCGCCACCGGCGCGAGGGAGAACGTCGGATCCACCACACCCTCGGTCGGGCGCCCGAGATGCGACATGACCATCACCGACGCGCCCTGCCGCGCGCACTCGGCGATGGTGGGGACCGCCGCGTCGATGCGGGCGGCGTTGGCGACCCGGCCGTTGGCGATCGGGACGTTCAGGTCTTCCCGGATGAGCACGCGCCTGCCGGCCAGGGGCAGGTCGCCCATCAGGATCATCGGCACCGGGCCGCGACCTCCCGGATGGCCTCGGCCACCGCTGCCGCATGGATGCCCATGGCTTCCATCGCGACCCCGCCCGGCGCGGAGACGCCGAACGTCTCGACGCCGACGACCGCACCGTCCAGCCCCACGAAGCGGTACCAGTAGTCCGGGTGGCCCGCCTCCACGGCGACCCGCCGGCGGCAGGCCGCGGGCAGGACGGATTCCCGGTAGTCCGCGTCCTGGGCCAGGAAGACGTCCACGCTCGGCATCGACACGACGCGCACGCCGCGTCCCGCGTCGCCGAGCAGCGCCGCTGCCTCCACCGCCAGTTCCACCTCCGAGCCGGTCGCGATGACCACGACTTCGAGCGCTTCGGCCTCCTGGCGCAGGACGTAGCCCCCTCTCTCGATCGGCGCCGTCGCCTCCCGGGACTGGCAGGCCGTCTTCTGCCTCGTCAGCGCCAGGGCGGTGGGCCCGTCCGTCCGCGCCAGCGCCGCGGCCCACGCGTACGCGGTCTCCACGGCGTCGCACGGTCGCCACAGGGAGAGGTTGGGCGTGGTACGCAGGTTCGTGAGCTGCTCGACGGGCTGGTGCGTCGGCCCATCTTCGCCCAGCCCGACGCTGTCGTGGGTGTAGACGAAGACGTTGCGGATGCCCATGAGCGCCGCGAGCCGCACGGCGTTGCGCGCGTATTCCATGAACACCAGGAACGTACCCGAGTACGGGATCAGGCCCCCGTGCAGCGCGATGCCGTTCGCGATCGCCGTCATGCCGAACTCGCGCACCCCGAAGTTGAGGTAGCGCCCGCCTTCGTGCAGCCACCCGGCGCCGGACCACTGCGTGCCGTTGGACCCCGTGAGGTCCGCGGACCCCCCGAGCAGCTCCGGTATGGACGGGCCGAGCACGTCGAGGCAGGCCTGCGACGCCTTCCGCGTCTCGATGGGCGTTCCGGCGGCCTGCGCCTTCGCGGCGTATGCGATCAGCCGCTGGCGCCAGCCCGCCGGCAGCGTCCCCCGCATGCGCCGCTCGAACTCCTCCGCGAGTTCGGGGAATGCCTCCCGGTAGCGCTCGAGCAGGTCCTCCCACTCCCCTTCCAGTGCCGCGCCCCGCGGACGCATGTCCCAGTCCCGGTACACCTCGCGCGGAATCTCGAACGGGGGGAAGCCCCAGTTGAGCCGACGCCGGGTCGCGGCGACCTCGCCCGCGCCCAGCGCCGCCCCGTGGGCCGCGGCGGTCCCCTGCATCGCCGGCGCGCCGAACCCGATGACCGTCCGGCAGCAGATCAGCGTCGGCCGCCCCGTCTCTTCGACCGCCGCCGCCAGCGCCTCCCGGACGCTGTCCGGGTCATGGCCGTCCACGTCCCGAACGGCGTGCCATCCGTATGCCTCGAAGCGGGCCGCAACGTCTTCCGTATGCCAGTGCCGCGTCTCGCCGTCGATGGAGATGCCGTTGTCGTCGTAGAGGCAGGCGAGCTTGCCGAGCCCCAGGGTGCCGGCGAGAGACGCCGCCTCGTGCGTCACCCCCTCCATCATGCAGCCGTCGCCGGCGAGCACCCACGTGCGGTGGTCCACCACGGGGAGGCCGCCCCGATTGAACTCCCGCGCGAGCAGAGATTCCGCCAACGCCATGCCGACGCCGTTCGCCAGCCCCTGGCCCAGCGGGCCCGTGGTCGTCTCGATGCCCGGGCAGATGCCGTACTCCGGATGTCCCGCCGTCTTCGAACGCAACTGCCGGAACTCGCGGATGTCGTCCAGGCTGACGTCGTAACCGGTCAGGTGCAGCACTGCGTAGAGCAGCATCGAGCCGTGACCGTTGGACATGACGAGCCGGTCCCGGTTCCACCAGTCGGGATTCGCCGGGTTGTAGCGCAACACCTCGCGCCACAGCACCTCGGCGACATCGGCGAGGCCCATGGGCGCCCCGGGATGGCCGCTCTTCGCCTTTTCCACCGCGTCCATGGCAAGCGCACGCACGGCGTTCGCCCGATCCGTTCGGGAGGAGGGCATGGGGGTCTCTCGAGTGTTCTCCAAGCGGTCGTAGTATCTCATTTTTCCGGGGCCGGACCCCGGGCCCGGACCCGTGTTTCGACGCGCTCCCGGACGCCGGTGGCCGCCAGACCGGTGCGCTACAATGCGCGCCCCACTGCCTGGACGGGTCGATGTCCGACTTCCACGTTTTCACTTCCGAGTCCGTGTCCGAGGGGCATCCCGACAAGATGGCGGACCAGATCTCGGACGCGGTGCTCGACGCGATGCTGGAGCAGGACGTGGAGTCGCGGGTCGCCTGCGAGACCCTGATCAAGGACGGCCTGGTGGTGCTCGGCGGCGAGATTCGCTCCGGGGCACAGGTAGACATAGACCGCCTGGCGCGCAGCGTGATCGAGGAGATCGGCTACGACGACATCGCCCTCGGGTTCGACCCGAAGAGTTGCGCGGTCGTCAACGCCTTGGGGATGCAGTCCACGGACATCGCCATGGGCGTGGACGCGACGGAGGACCGCCAACAGGGAGCGGGAGACCAGGGGCTGATGTTCGGCTACGCCACCAACGAGACCGACGTGCTCATGCCGGCGCCGATCACCTACGCCCACCGCCTCATGCAGCAGCAGGCGAAGGCGCGCCGCAACTCCCTGTCCTTCCTCGGCCCCGACGCCAAGAGCCAGCTCACCTTCCAGTACGACGACGGGCAGCCCGTGGGGGTGAACACCGTCGTGCTCTCCACCCAGCATGCCGCGGACGTCAAGCGAGGCGATCTCGAGGAAGCCGTGATGGAGGAGATCGTCAAGCCCGTGCTCCCGGGCAACTGGCTCACCCGTGAGACCCGGGTCCACATCAATCCCACCGGCAGCTTCGTCATCGGCGGACCCCTCGGCGACTGCGGCGTCACCGGGCGCAAGATCATCGTCGACACCTACGGGGGCATGGCGCGTCACGGCGGCGGCGCCTTCTCCGGCAAGGACCCTTCCAAGGTGGACCGTTCGGCGGCTTACGCCAGCCGCTACGTCGCCAAGAACATCGTGGCGGCGGGCCTCGCGGACCGTTGCGAGCTGCAGGTCAGTTACGCCATCGGCATCGCCGAGCCGACCTCCATCGACATCGACACCTTCGGCACCGGCAAGGTCGACGACGCGCGCATCGTTCGGCTCGTACGCGAGCACTTCGACCTGCGCCCCCAGGGGCTCATCGACATGCTCGACCTGAAGCGGCCCATCTATCGACGGACCGCGGCGTACGGGCACTTCGGTCGAACCGGGGACGAGTTCACATGGGAACGGACCGACAAGGCGGAAGCCCTGGCCGCGGCGCTGTAGCCGGGCCGGCGCGGACCTCGTCCCGCCGCCTCAGCTTCGAGTTCTTCCCGCCGAAGACGGACCGGGGCCGCGCCAACCTGTTGCGCACAGCCCGTCGGCTGCGTCAGGCCGCAGGCGACGCCACCGAGTTCTGCTCCGTCACCTACGGCGCCGGCGGGTCGACCCGGACCGGGACGTTCGAAGCCGTGCACGCGCTCCGGGAAGGGGGCATCAACGCCGTGCCGCACCTGTCCTGGGGGGCGGATCCCGCCGCGGCGATGCGCAAGTTCCTCGCCCGGTACCGGGAACTCGGCGTCGACCGCATCGTCGCCCTGCGCGGCGACATTCCCTCCGGCGTGGGACCGCGAAGCCAGGTGCACCACGCCGTCGAACTCGTGCGGCTCATCCGCGAGTCGGAGGACGACCGCTTCCAGATCGAAGTGGCGGCCTATCCGGAGGTCCATCCGGACGCCCCCTCTCCCGAGGCGGACCTCGACTACCTGAAGGAGAAAGTCGACGCGGGCGCCAACGGCTGCATCACCCAGTACTTCTACCACCCGGAGAGCTACTTCTACTTCGTCGACCGCTGCCGGGCCCGGGGCATCGACGCGCCCATCGTCCCGGGCATCATGCCGATCACGAACCACGACGGTCTCGTCCGCTTCTCCGACGCCTGCGGCGCCGATATCCCGCGCTGGATCCGGCTCCGGCTCGAGGCTTACCGGGACGACGACGCGTCGCTCGGCGCCTTCGGCACCGACGTCGTCACCCGTCTCTGCGAGCGCCTGCTGGACGGCGGCGCGCCCGGCCTGCACTTCTACACGCTGAACAAGGCCCCTCCGACCCTGGCCATCGCCGGGAACCTCGGCCTGGCCGACGGGACGGCGAGCTGACGGGACGGAAGCACATGGTCCACGTCGCCTTCCTGATCGACCCCATCGCCACGCTGAACCTCAAGAAGGACAGCACGCTGGCCATGGTGCGCGCCGCGCTGCGGCGCGGCTGGCGCGTGAGCTGCTTCGGGCAGGGTGACCTCGCCTGGAGGAACGACGCACCCCGCGCCGTCCTGCGGGACGTGACCCTCGACGCGGGGTTCCTAGAGGCCCTGGATCCCGGGCGGGCGCCGGCACGCTGGCACGAACTCGGACCACCGCAGGAAGTCGATCTCTCCACGGTGGACCTCGTGATGATGCGCAAGGACCCGCCCTTCGACATGGAGTACATCTACGCGACGTACTTCCTGGAGCACATCCAGGCGCGCGGCACCCCCGTCGTGAACGATCCACGCAGCCTCCGGGACTGCAACGAGAAGTTCTTCGCCACCTGGTTCCCGGACTGCACGCCGCCGCTGGTGATCGCACGGCGCGCCGAGCGGCTGCTCGACTTCCACGCCGAGCACGGGGACGTGGTCTTCAAGCCCCTCGACGGCATGGGGGGCACCAACATCTTCCGCGCGCGGCGGGACGACCCGAACCTGCGCGTCATCATCGAGAACCTGACGGACCTCGGCCGCCGCCAGATCATGGCGCAGCGCCACCTGCCCGAGATCGTCGAGGGCGACAAGCGCATCCTGCTGATCGACGGCGAGCCCGTGGACTACGCCCTGGCACGCATCCCCCAGCAGGGCGAGTCCCGAGGCAACCTCGCCGCCGGCGGCGCCGGCGTCGGACGCCCGCTCACCGACCGCGACCGCTTCATCGCCGGCCAGGTGGGTCCGGAACTCGCGCGCCGCGGCATCCTGTTCGCCGGCATCGACGTCATCGGCGACTACCTCACCGAGATCAACGTCACCTGCCCGACGTGCATCCGCGAACTCGACGCCCAGTTCTCGCTCGATGTCGGCGGGATGCTGATGGACCGCCTGGCGGAGCGCTTCGGGCTCTCTCGCGCGGGGGGCAAGCCCCTGGGCAAGCCCCCCGCGCCCCCCGGCTGAGGCTCCCATGAGCGTCCCGGCGTCCGCATGGCGGCGGATCGCGCAGGATGGGTCCTCAAGCGACGCGTTGGGCCGGGACCGGATGCTCTTCGCGCTGTTCCTGGCCGCGGTTGTGCATGCCGGCCTGATCCTGGGCCTCCCGTCGCCGTTCCCGAGCCCCGCGGAAAGGGACATCCAGAGCATCGCGATACTGCTCGCGCCGCCGCCACCCGAGACCGCGCCCCCTTCCTCTTCGGACGACGCCGCGCCCCGGCCCCGCACGCCGAGGCCGGCGGCAGAGCGCCCCGTGGAAGCAACACCGGTTGCCGCGCCCGCGCCGGCCCCCGAGGTACCCGCAAACACGCCCGAAACGCTGACCGGGTCACGAGCGCCTGACGCCTGGCGCATGCGCAACTACGCGCAGACCGTACGGGAGATCGCACGTGCCGGGGATGACGCCGCGAACGACAGGTCGAGCCGCGTCCGCCGCCTGACCGGCGTGACGCCGGCGACCCCCGAGCTCTCCTACTACTTCGAGGCTTGGCGTCGCAAAATCGAACGCGTCGGCAACCTCAACTACCCCGACGCGGCCCGGGACCGGAACCTCTACGGAAGCCTGCGCCTGCTCGTCGCCATTGTCCCGGACGGGACCTTGAGCGACGTACGCGTGCTCGAGTCCTCCGGGCATCGGATCCTGGACGACGCCGCGCTCAGGATCGTGCGCCTGGCCGCCCCGTTCGCGCCCTTCCCGCCCGAGATGCGGCGCAACACCGACGTGCTCGAGATCGTCCGCACCTGGCAGTTCAGGAAGAGCCGGGGCGGCTTCCGGACGCTGTAACGCGCGCTTTGGCGTATCATCGTGCGGTGGAGTACAAGTCCCTCAAGAACCGCTTTCTCCTTGCGATGCCGAGCATGCGCAGCTTCGGGGACTACTTCAGCGACACGATCACCTACGTCTGCCGCCACAACCGCGAAGGGGCCCTCGGGCTCGTGGTGAACCGTCCGCTGTCCATGACCGTCGGCGAACTGCTGGGGCAACTGGAGCTGCCCTGCTCCATCGACCCGTCGACACACCTGATCGAGGGTGGCCCGGTACGGGGCGACTGCGCCTTCATCCTCCACACGAACGATGTCGAGTGCGGCCACACGGTGCGGGTGGGCAATGCCCTCGCGCTCACCACCGAGATGGAGATGCTCGAGGCGATCGGGCGCGGCGAGGGTCCGCGCCAGTACTTGATCGCCCTCGGCTACGCGGGGTGGGGAGAGGGACAGCTCGAACGCGAAATGGACGCCAACACCTGGCTGACCTGCCCGAGTTCCAAGACCGTCATCTTCGACATCCCGTTCGAAGATCGCGTCCAGTCGGCCGCGCGCCTGCTCGGCATCGACTTTTCGCTCATGTCCGGGCACAGCGGTAACGCCTGACCCTTCCGCCCTCCCAAATGCCGCACCTCGCGTTCGACTTCGGAGAGAAGACCATAGGGGTTGCGGTGACCGAACCCCGGGCCGGGACCGCTTCCCCCGTCGGCACTGTGCGGGCAAAGGACGGAATACCCGTCTGGGCGGCGCTCGACGCGCTGGTACGCGAGTGGCGCCCCGACGGATTCGTCGTCGGACTGCCGCTCAACATGGACGACACCGAGAGCGAGATGTCCCGGGCGGCACGACGCTTCGGAAGCCGGATCGGCCGGCGCTACGGGATCGGCGTGACCTTTGCCGACGAGCGCCTGTCCACCTTCGAGGCCGTCGGGCGGGGCGGAGACCACGCGACCGCCGCCCAAGTGATCGCCGAAACCTGGCTCGGGACGCTCGGGTCGGATCGTCGTTGAACGAAGGCCGGGCTCTCGCCAACGGGCGGGCCCTACAAGTGGATGAGAGTGTGGACGAGGTATGCCGCCCCGGCGGCGACCGCGACGATGATGAGCAGCTTGGCGGCGATCCACCATTCCCGCTCGATCTTGAGCCCGCCTGGCAGCACTTCATGACGTTCGAACATCGTTCTCTGCTCCTATAGCCAGCCAAGCCTGCGGACCAATTCTAACGCCGCGAGGACCGCCGCGAACACGGCCAGGGCCAGTTTCGCGCCGTCCATGACAATCCCCTGCCGCAGCCGCCGGGCCTCCACGCGCAGCTTCTCTGCTTCGACCTTCAGCTTTTCGGCTTCCGCGTCGACTCGGCTCAACTCGGCGGCCGCGCGCCGTTCATCCCGTTCCACGGACCGCCTCCGCCAAGGCCTCCGGCACCTTGGCCTTTGTCCGGGCCGCCTCCAACGTCACGACCCCCGAACGCACCAGTTCCAGCAGGCTCTGGTCCAGGGTCCGCATCCCCGCGGCTGCCCCGGTCTGGATCGCCGAGTAGATCTGCGCCGCCTTGTCCTCCCGGATGAGGTTGCGGATCGCCGGTGTCGCGACGAGCACTTCCCGCGCCGCGGCGCGACCGCCGCCGATGCGGGGGACCAGGACCTGCGACACCACGGCGTGCAGGGACTCCGACAGCGCCGTCCGCACGGCCGCCTTCTCGCCCGCCGGGAACACGTCGACGATCCGGTCGATGGTCTTGGCGGCCGAACCTGTGTGAAGCGTCGCGAAGACGAGGTGACCGGTCTCGGCGGCCGTCAGGGCCAGCGCGATCGTCTCGCGGTCGCGCATCTCGCCGACGAGGATGACGTCCGGGTCTTCGCGCAAGGCTGCCCGCAGGGCGGTTTCGAATGCTTCCGTGTCCCGGCCGACCTCGCGCTGGTGCACCACGCAGCGCTTGCTCCGGTGCACGAACTCGATCGGGTCCTCGATCGTGAGCACGTGTCCCGCGCGCGTTTCGTTGATGAAGTCGATCATGGCCGCCAGGGTCGTGCTCTTCCCCGAACCGGTCGGCCCGGTCACCAGCACGAGCCCCCGCGGAGCCATGGCCATGTCCCGATACACGGGCCCCATGTCGAGTTCGGACATGCCGGGCACCTCGGACGGGATCGCCCGGAACGCGACCGCTGGGCCGCGGTGTTGCCGATAGGCGTTCACCCGGAAGCGGGCGCCGTCCGGCAGAGTGCACGCGAAATCCATCTCCGCCGATCCGTCGAACGCCCGCCGCCGCTCTTCCCCCATGACCGCCCGCACCATGGCGCGGACGTCCGATGCCGTGAGGGGCGGGCCGTCCAGCGGGCGAATGTCGCCGTCGATGCGCAACAGCGGCGACATGCCGGCCGACAGGTGGAGGTCCGACGCGCCCTGACCCGCCGCCAACGTCAACAGTGCCTCGATGTCCATGCGCCCCCCACCCCACCGACGGCACCCATCCTAGCGACCCCTCCGGCGTGCGCTATCGGCCAGCCGCCATGCCTCCCGCGAGCCAGAGGCCCGCTTCCGCGTGCGCTACTTCGCACGACGACGGCCTTGTGGCGTCCCGTCTCGAATTCATGCATGGTTTCAAAAGGGTGGTACGGCAGCGGAGGCAGGCATGAGACTGGGCGTTCTGGCGGGAGGGGGAAACGCGTGGCGCGAGTCCCTGGAGAAGGTGCGTATCGCGGAGTCGCTGGGCTACGAGATGGTGGCCACCGGCGAATCGTGGGGCCCCTCCACCGTCCCGTGGATGACGCTGCTCGCCGAGCACACGGAGCGCATGAGCGTGGGAACGAGCATCCTCAACATCTACTCGCGCTCGCCGGCCGCCATCGCCCAGGAGTTCGCGATGCTCGAGGTCATCTCGGGCGGACGCATGGTGTGCGGGCTCGGCTCGTCGGGACACCGCGTCATCGAGCACTTCCACGGCATCGCGTTCGACCGGCCGCTGCGGCGCCTGCGCGAGTACGCCGAGATCGTCAACCTGCTGATCCGGGGCGACCGGCTGGAGTACGAGGGCGATATCTTCCGGATGGGCCGCGGCTTCCGGCTCGACTACGAGCGGCCGCGCGACCACGTGCCCATCTACATCGCGGCGATCACGCCGAAGTCGATCCAGCAGACCGGTGAGATCGCCGACGGCATCTTCCCCATCCATTGGCCGAAGAACCGGTTCCGGGCGCTGCGCAAATCGCTGTCCGACGCTTCCGAGTCGGCCGGCCGACCGGCCGACTCGGTGACCATCGCTCCGTTCACCAACGTCTACGTCACCGACGGGTCGAACGACGAGGCGATGTGGCAGGCGGCGCGCCAGCCCCTGTTCCACTACATCAACCGCATGGGTGACTTTTACTGGAACATGTTGGCGGACAATGGCTTCGAGGCCGAGGTCCTCGGTTCGCGCGCGGCATGGGGAGACCGGGACCGCGACGGCGCGATGCGGGCCATTTCCGACGACATGGTGCGGGAAATCGAGGTGATCGGCCCCCTTGAGTCCGTCGGCGAGCAACTCGCCGAACGGGCCGCGTCCGGCGCGGAACTGCAGATGGTACAGATGCCGCGCGGATCCGCGGCCGAGGCCGGCGCGCGGCTCGAAGCCCTGCTGCGCGTGGGGTAGACGGTGGCCGGCCCGGCCCTCGCCGCCCGCTCCGGGCATCCCGCCGCCGTCGTGGCCGCGGCGGTCAAGAAGGCGGCGCTTCGGGCCGGGCGCCAGGCAGACGATGTCCGGCTGGTGGCGGTCTCGAAGACCCGTTCGAGCGGCGAGGTGAGGGAGGCGGCCGGCGCGGGGATCGCCGACTTCGGCGAGAACTTCCTGCAGGATGCGCTACCCAAGGTCCGCGCCCTCGACGACCTCGACCTCGTGTGGCACTTCGTCGGTGCGGTCCAGTCGAACAAGACGCGCGATATCGCCCGCTACTTCCATTGGGTGCACACCCTCGAGCGGCCGCGCATCGCCGAGCGGCTGCACCGGCACCGCGGCGACCTGCCGCCGCTCGACGTCTGCATCCAGGTGAACGTCGACGCCGAGGCGAGCAAGGCCGGGGTCGACCCTCAGGGGATTCCCGAGCTTGTCCAGACCGTGCGCGGTCTCGACCGGCTGCGGCTGCGGGGGCTGATGGCGATTCCGGCGCCCCGCGACGACCCGGAGGAGATGCGCAGCAGCTTCTCTCGCATGCGGGAACTCTTCGAGATCCACCGCTCCGCCGGCGGCGACCACTGGGACACACTGTCGATGGGCATGACCGCGGACTTCGAGGTGGCCATCGCCGAGGGCGCGACGTGCGTGCGCATCGGGACGGCTATCTTCGGTCCGAGGAACGCTCGCGCGAGCGGGGCATGAGATGACGCGCATCGCCTTCATCGGCGGCGGCAACATGGCCTTCGCCATGGTCAAAGGGCTGCGTGCCGGCGCGTCGTTCGACATCGCCGTCGCGGATCCCGTGCCGGCGCAACTCGCGCGGTTCGAGGGCGCGTCGACCACCGCCGACAACGCCGCGGCCGCAGCCGGCGCGGACGCCGTGGTGCTCGCGGTGAAGCCCCAGCAGATCGCCGCCGCTGTGGCCGCGACCGAACTCGATTCCGGGCAACTCGTCATCTCCATCGCCGCCGGCGTCCCGATGCACGCCATCGCCCGCTGGACCTCGCCCTGCCAGCCTATCGTGCGCTGCATGCCCAACACGCCGGCGCTCCTCGGCGCCGGCATTACGGGCGCCGTACCCAGCGAGACAGTCGATGCCGGGCACCGCACGCTCGCCGAGCGCATCCTGTCCGCCACCGGCGAAATCGTCTGGTTCGACGAAGAGGCGAGTCTCGATGCCGTGACCGCACTGTCCGGAAGCGGCCCCGCCTACTTCTTCTACCTGCTCGAAGCCATGGTCGACGCCGGGGCCGCCATCGGCGTCGATGCCGACACGGCGCGGCGCCTCGCCGTCGCAACGGCGCTCGGAGCGGCCCGGATGGCCGCGGCGGGCGACGCGGACCCCGCAGCTTTGCGGGCGCGCGTCACCTCTCCCGGTGGCACGACCGAGCGCGCCCTTTCTATACTTGCGTCGAACCGGGTGGACGCGGCGGTTCGCCAGGCGATCGAGGGTGCCTGGCGCCGATCCCGGGAACTGGGGAAGGAGTTCGGGGAGTAGCCATGGGCGGACCGGTCGCCTTCGTCATCCAGTTCATCCTGAGCGCGGCCGCGGTCCTGTTCCTGATCCGCTTCATCCTGCAGGCCACGCGCGCGGACTTCTACAACCCGATCTCCCAGGGCATCGTGCGGTACACGGACCCAATCCTGAAGCCACTCCGCGTCGTGATCCCCTCGTACCGCAACCTCGACTTCGCGGCCTTCGTGGCCACGTGGATCGTGAGCATCGTCACCATCATCGTGGCGGTCATCATGACGGGCAGCTACAGCAACGCGACCGTCGTCGAACTCATCCGGTCCCTCGGTCTCGAGGTCGGCGCGATCGTCGGCGGCGTCTACCGCACGCTCGATCTCTTCCTGAGCTTCTACTGGATCGCGATCTTCCTCTCGATCATCGTCTCGTTCGTGGCCCCGGCGACGTACAACCCCGTGATTTCCCTCCTGAACCAGGTCTGTGAGCCGGTGCTCGCGCCCGCACGGCGCGTGCTGCCGGCGCTGGGCGGTCTCGACCTCTCACCGCTCATCGTCTTCCTCGTGCTGGCGCTCCTGCAACGGTTCTTCCTGCCGGGGCTGTTCCGACTCCTGTTCTGACGGCCGTGGCCCTGCCGCCCGACTCCGTCGGCATCGTGACGCCGCAGACGCGGAGTTTCGGTGCGCTGGACCTGCAGTGCGGTGTCCGCCTGCCGGCCTTCGACCTCGTCTACGAGACCTACGGCGAACTGAACGCGGACCGGTCCAACGCGGTGCTGATCTGCCACGCCCTGTCCGGGAGCCACCATGCCGCCGGCTACCACGCGGAGACCGACCGACGCCCCGGCTGGTGGGACGTCTGCATCGGGCCCGGCAAGCCCATCGACACCGACCGGTTCTTCGTCGTCAGCCTCAACAACCTCGGCGGCTGCCACGGCAGCACCGGTCCGCGCTCGAACGTTCCCGCGACCGGGGAACCGTACGGTCCCAAGTTCCCGAACGTCACCGTCAAGGACTGGGTGCGCAGCCAGGCGATGCTGGCGGACGCGCTCGGCATCGACGCCTTCGCCGCGGTCATCGGCGGCAGTCTCGGGGGCATGCAGGCCATGCAGTGGGCCATCGACTTCCCGGACCGCATCCGCCACGCGCTCCTGATCGCCTGCGCGCCCAAGCTCTCCGCGCAGAACATCGCCTTCAACGAGATCGCCCGCCAGGCGATCCTGACGGACCCGGACTACCGCGACGGGGATTACGTGAAGGCCGCCACGAACCCGGACCGGGGACTCATGCTCGCGCGGATGCTCGGTCACGTCACCTACCTGTCCGATGACAGCATGGGGGACAAGTTCGGGCGGGAACTCCGGTCGGGCGACATCGCTTCCGGTCACGACGTCGAGTTCCAGGTGGAGAGCTACCTGCACTACCAGGGCCGCTCGTTCTCCAAGTCGTTCGACGCGAACACCTATCTCCTGATGACCCGCGCCCTCGACTACTTCGACCCGGCGCACGAGTATGGCGACGACCTCGTCGCGGCCCTCGCGGTCTCCCGCTGCGCCTACCTCGTGGTCTCCTTCTCGACCGACTGGCGCTTCTCGCCGGAGCGCTCCGACGAGATCGTCGACGCGCTGTTGGCCGCGCGCCGCGACGTCGTGAGCGTGAGCATCGAAGCCTCCCACGGCCACGACTCGTTCCTGCTCCCCGTGCCCCGCTACCTGGCGGTCCTGTCCGGGTATCTTGACCGCGTCGCCCAGGAGTGTGGCCAGTGAGGGAGGACCTGCGCATCATCGCGGACCTGGTGGCCCCGGGGGCGCGCGTCCTCGACCTCGGCTGCGGCCACGGCGAGTTGCTGGCATACCTGCAGGGGCACAAGGACGTGGTCGGCTACGGCCTCGACAACGGCGCCGAGGAGATCGCCGCGTGCATCCGTACGGGCGTCAACGTGATCGAACAGGACCTCGACGAGGGCCTGACCCGATTCCCCGACGCGAGCTTCGACCTGGTCGTGATGGCGAACACGCTGCAGGCCGTGCAGGCGCCGGACCGCCTGCTGGACGAGATGCTTCGCGTCGGGCGGGAGTGCGTCGTCACCTTTCCGAATTTCGGCCACTGGACCTGCCGGCTGCAGCTCGCGACGCGGGGACGCATGCCGGTGGCCAGGCACCTGCCGTACACCTGGTACGCGACGCCGAACATCCACCTGTGCACGTTCGCGGACTTCGAGACGCTGTGCCGCGACAGCGACCTGACGATCACCGAGCGCTTCGTGTGCGATCGCGCCTACCGCCACGGCCGGCTGATCAACCGGTTCCCCAACCTGTTCGGAACGACGGCCTTCTACCGGCTGCGACGCGGGAGCGGCTGATGTCCGCCCATTGCCTGCGATGGGCCGGCGTCGCCGCGGCCATCCTCCTCGCCGCCGGGGGTCACGCGGAGCAGAAGGCCGTGTTCGGCGAGTACGCCATCCACTACACGGTCTTCAACGCGAGCTTCCTGCGGCCCGAGATCGCCGAGCGCTACGGCATCGTGCGCGGGCTCGACAGGGCCCTCGCCAACGTCTCCGTCCTGGACGCCGCGGGGCGGGCGGTCGAGGCGCCGGTCACCGGGTCCTTCCGCAACCTCCTCGGCCACGTCGAGCCGCTCCGCTTCCGGCCCGTCCGCCAGGGAGACTCCGTCTACTACCTGGCCTCGCTGACCTACCCGCACGCCGAGGCGCTGCGGTTCGACATCGTGGCCGACCTGCCCGGCTACGGAGCCGCCACGGTGACCTTCCAGAAGACGCTGTACTGGGAGGAGTGACACTATGCGTGCCAGGGCTGTGCTCGCGAGCGCGAACGCCGGCAAGCTGCGGGAACTGGCCAGTCTTCTCGCCCCGGCGGCCGTCGAACTCCGCGCCGCGTCCGATTTCGATGTGCCGGCTCCGGACGAGACGGGACTGACCTTCCTCGAAAACGCCCTGCTCAAGGCGCGCAACGCCTCTGCCGTGACCGGCCTCCCGGCCATCGGAGACGACTCGGGCCTCGTCGTACCGGCTCTCGGCGGTGCTCCCGGGATCTACTCCGCGCGCTTCGCCGGCCCGGACGCGTCCGCAGCCGACAACAACGCGAAGCTGGTGGCCGCCCTCGCCGGAGTCGCGGACCGGCGCGCCCATTTCTATTGCGCGCTCGTGTTCCTCGAACGTCCCGACGACCCCGTCCCGCTCATCGCGACCGGCGCATGGCATGGCGAGATCGTGGACCGGCCCCGCGGCGGCCACGGCTTCGGCTACGACCCCCACTTCTTCGTGCCCGAGCTCCGGGCGACCGCCGCGGAACTCGCCCCGGAGATCAAGAACGCGCGCAGCCACCGAGGGATCGCCGCCGGCGCCCTGGCACGCCAACTGGCCGAGGCGGCCGGACCGTGAGCGGACTGTACGTGCACCTGCCCTGGTGCGTGCGCAAGTGCCCGTACTGCGACTTCAACTCGCACCCGCTGAAGGCGCGGCTGCCGGAGTCCGACTACCTCCGGGCACTGCTCGACGACTTCGCCGGGGAGCGTCGGCGCGCAGCCTTGCCGATCCGCTCCGTCTACTTCGGTGGCGGCACGCCGAGCCTCTTCTCGCCAAGCGCATTCGGGCGCCTGCTCGACGCGTTCGCGCTCCCGGACGATGTCGAGGTGACCATGGAAGCGAATCCCGGCACCGTCGAGACCGCAGGCGCGGTTGCCGAGTACGCGCGCGCCGGCGTCAACCGCCTGTCCCTCGGGGTCCAGTCGTTCGACGATCGACATCTGCGGGCACTCGGGCGCATCCACGACGGCGACGAGGCCAGGCACGCCGCACGGGCGATCCGCGCCGCCGGATTCGCCGGGTTCAACATCGACCTCATGTTCGGACTGCCCGGACAGACCGTCGCGGAAGCGCTCTCCGACCTCGAAGGCGCCGTCACGCTCGCGCCGGATCACATCTCCTGGTATCAGCTCACGATCGAACCCAGGACGGAATTCGCGCGGCGGCCTCCGGAACTCCCGGGCCCCGACGCGGTGGCGGACATTGCCGAGGCCGGACAGGCGCTCCTGGCGGACCACGGATACGAACGCTACGAGGTCTCCGCCTACGCGCGCCCCGGCTCCCGATGCCGGCACAACCTCAACTACTGGACGTTCGGCGACTACCTCGGCATCGGCGCCGGCGCTCACGGCAAGCTGACCGGCGCGCGCGGCGTCGTCCGCACCGCCAAGGCCCCGCAACCCCGGCTCTACCTCAAGGACCCGTCACCCGTCGACACGCCGGTGGATCCCGCTGCGCTGCCGGTGGAGTTCATGATGAACGCCCTGCGCCTGGTGGAAGGGGTGGCGACTTCGCGCTTCGAAGAACGCACGGGACTGTCCGGCGCGACGATCGACGGGTTGGTGACGGCGCTGCGGGAAGAGGGCCTGATGGACCCCTGTCTGCTGGCGCTGACGGAGTTCGGCTACCGGCACCTCGACGCGGTCGTCGCCCGTTTTCTCTGATCGCGCGAACCGTTCACGCCTTCGTGTAGGCGAGGTCCCAGACGGCGTGGCCGAGCGCCTGGCCGCGGGACTCGAACCGCGTCACCGGACGCTCTGGCGGCCGTGGCGCGAAGGCGCCGGCCCCGCTCGCGTTGGCGAGCCCCGGCTCCGCTTCCATGACCTCCAGCATCCGCTCGGCGTAGGGCGCCCAGTCGGTCGCGAGCAGCACGCTGCCGCCCGGCTCGAGCACCCGCGCCACTTCGGCCGCGAAGGCCGGCTGCACGAGGCGCCGCTTGTGGTGTCTCGCCTTCGGCCAGGGATCCGGGAAGTACACCGCGACGAGCCGAATGCTGCCATCCGGCCAACCTGGCAGGACGCGGCGCACGTCGTCCTCGACGATCCGGACGTTCGCGATCTCCGCCCGCTCGCACTGCAGGATCAGCGAACCGATCCCCGGCTGGTACACGTCGACGCCGACGCAGGTCCAGTCCGGGTGCGCCTCCGCGAAGGCGGCGAGGGCGTGGCCCATGCCGAAGCCCACCTCCAGCAGCACGGGCGCGGCGCACTCGGCCGGGTCCGTCAGCCGATAGCGGTCCGCGTGCTCGGCGAGTGCGCGTGCCTGGCCCGAGGTCAGGCGGCCCCGGCGGCGGACGTACACGCGGGCATCGCGCGTCATGCTTGAGCGCGCGCCCGGCGGTGTGCCGGACGCGCGCGGGAGAGCAGGTACCGGTGCGGAATCAGGCGGCGGCTTGGAGCGAGACGCGCAGCTTCTTCATCGCGTTCGCCTCGATCTGCCGGATCCGCTCCGCGGAGACGCCGTAGCGCGCGGCGAGTTCGTGCAGGGTGGACTTGCGCTCGGAGAGCCAGCGGCTGCGCAGGATGTCCCGGCTGCGCTCGTCGAGCCCGTCGAGGGCGTCGTGCAGCCGCGCCGTGCTCTGCTCGGCCCAGTCGTCTTCGATCACCAGCGCTTCGGGATCCGCCGCCTCGTCCGCCAGGAACTGGGCCGGTGCGACGGCGGGTTCGTCCTCGTCGTCCATGGCCCCGTCGAAAGCCATGTCCCTGGCCGCCATGCGGCCTTCCATCTGCGTGACGACCGCAGGCTCGACGCCCAGGTCCCTCGCGACGGCCTCGACCTCGCTCCGGTTCATCCACCCGAGTCGCTTCTTGTTGCTGCGCAGGTTGAAGAAGAGCTTGCGCTGCGCCTTCGTGGTGGCCACCTTGACGATGCGCCAGTTGCGCAGGATGTACTCGTGGATCTCGGCCTTGATCCAGTGCACCGCGAACGACACGAGGCGCACGCCCACCTCCGGATTGAATCGCCGGACAGCCTTCATGAGCCCGACGTTGCCTTCCTGGATGAGGTCTCCCTGCGGCAGACCGTAACCCGAGTAGCTGCGGGCGAGGTGGATGACGAAACGGAGGTGCGCGAGGACCAGTTCGCGCGCGGCGTCGAGATCCTGCTCGTAGTAGAAGCGTTCGGCGAGTGCGCGTTCCTCCTCGGCGCTGAGTACGGGGAACGCGTTGACGGTCTGGATATAGGTGTCCAGATCGCGTCCTGGCGACAAGCTGTCGAGAGACAGTACGTTAGAGGCCATTTCGATACCTCCGGTAACACCCGGATCGAATCCTAGCACTCTCCGACCGCAAGTGCTAATCCTCGATCCCGCCCAGCACCCTTCCTCAGACCGGTTCGAGGCCGCGCAGGCGTTGCCTGGAAGCGACCATTGCCCCGCACACGCCAAGCAACGCGCCGATCCCCAGCAGCACGCCGGCGAATATGTGGTCGAGCCCGGTCAATTCCAAGTCCTGACCGTATCCCTCGAAGAGCGTCCTCAAGGGGGCTTCCAGCGCGAGCAGGGCAGCGGCGTTCAGCACCGCGGCGAGTACGCCCCCGCCGACGCCGTAGATCATCCCGAGGTACAGGAACGGCCGCCGGACGAAGGCGTCCGTGCCGCCCACCAGCTTCTGCACCCTGAGTTCCTCCAGCCGGGACTCGATGGCGAGGCGTACCGACGACAGCGTGACCAGCGCCGCCCCGAGGCCGAAGAGTCCGGCGAGCATCCATCCCAGGCGTTCCACCGCCGCGGCGATGGCGGCCAGACGCTCGAGCCATGTCGTCTCGATGACGACCTCCTCCACGGAAGGGTCGGCACTCGCTTCGGCCGCCAGTCTCGCAATGGTCGCGGACGAGACGCCGTCCGCCAGGCCGACCCGCACACTCGCCGGTAACGGGTTGTCCTCGAGCAGGTCCAGCGCGTCGGACACCTCGGCGTGGCCCCGGAACTCCTCGAGCGCTTCCTCGGGCGTGACGACCCACACGCGTTCCGTCTCCCGCAGCGCGCCGAGCCGCGCGGCGAGCGCTTCCGCGCCAGCCGAGCCCGAGGCGGGCTCGAAATACACCGAGAACCCGACCCGGCCTTCCCAGCGATCCATTGCGCCGGTGAGGTTCCGCTCGACGAGGTACAGCCCCCCCGGCAACGCGAGCGCGATGCCGATGAGCAGCCAGATGACGAGGCTGGCCCCCACCCGGGAGCTGACGAAGTAGAAACTCTCGCGGGCGACGCGCGCGTGGTCGCGCACCGTCGCAAACGCCGGGCGGGCGTGGGCGGGCCACGGATCGGCCTTTCTATCCACCCCTGCCCGCCTGCCACTGGCCATCACCGGCAAGCGCGCCGTGCTCCAGCTCGATGACGCGCATGCCGAGCGACTCGATGAGCCCGTGATCGTGACTGGCGACGATCACCGTCGTTCCGACGCGGTGGAAATCCAGGAAGAGCCGCATGACGTCCCGCGAGAGGTGCGGGTCCAGGTTGCCGGTCGGCTCGTCGGCAAGCAGTACTTTCGGACGGTTGACGACGGCGCGCGCGATGCCGACCCGCTGCCGTTCTCCCGCCGAGAGGAACACCGGCAGGTAGGCCTCCCGCTCGAGGAGCCCCACCCTTTCCAGGGCCGGACGGACGCGCCGCCCGATGTCCCGCTCCCCCGTGCCCGTGACCCGGAGCGGCAGCGCCACGTTCTCGAACACGGTGCGGTGCATCAGCAGGCGCGGGTCCTGGAACACCGCCCCGAGGTGCTGGCGGTACCTCGGCAGGCGCCGGCGCGACAACGTGCCGATGTCCACGCCGTTGACGAGGATCTGGCCGCGGGTCGGGGCTTCGATCCCGAGCAGGAGCCTCAGGAACGTCGTCTTCCCGGCGCCCGAATGCCCGCGGATGAAGGCCATCGTGCCCTCGGCCACCTCGACGGTGACATCCTTCAGCGCCTCGTGGCCGTTCGGGAAACGCTTGGTGACGTTGCGGAACGCGACGCTACCCATGACCTTCTTCGGCGAGGAGCGCCTCGACGAACTCGCGCGCATCGAAGGGGCGCAGGTCGTCCACCCCCTCGCCGACGCCGATGAAGTACACCGGCAGCGGCGCGGGGCGGTCCCGCAGCGCCGCCGCGATCGCGAACAGGACCCCGGCCCGCGCCGAACCGTCGAGCTTGGCGACGATCAGGCCGCTCAAGCCCACCGCGTCGTCGAACTCCGCGACCTGGCTTACCGCGTTCTGGCCGGTCCCGGCATCGAGCACCAGGATCGCCTCGTGGGGCGCCTCCGGGTCGAAACGCCCGACCACGCGCCGGATCTTGCGCAACTCGTCCATCAGGTTCCGTTTCGCCTGCAACCGTCCGGCGGTGTCCGCGAGGACGATGTCGACGCCGCGGGCCCGGGCCGCCTCCATGGCGTCGTGGATCACCGACGCGCTGTCCGCGCCCTGCTCCTGGGCGATCACCGCGGTATCGTTTCGCCGGCCCCACTCCGAGAGCTGCTCGACGGCCGCCGCGCGGAATGTGTCGCCGGCCGCGAGCACGACCGAGCGGCCCTCCGCGCGCATCCGGCAGGCCAGCTTGCCGATCGTCGTGGTCTTGCCGGCGCCGTTCACGCCCACCATCAGGACGACGAACGGCCGCTGCGCGGGACGCACCGCGAACGGCTGCTCCATCGGGGCGAGCATCTCTTCGAGTTCCTGACGGAGGGCGTCGCGCAGCGCCGCGGCATTCGAGAGTTCGCGCCGGGAGACCCGCCTCTTGAGGCCGTCCATGATGCGGTCGGTGGCCTCGACCCCGGCATCCGTGACCAGAAGCGCGGTCTCGAGCGCGTCGAGCACGTCTGCGTCGAGCTCGCGTTCCCCGAGGAGGAGGTCTCCGATGCCCGCCGCCAGCCGGGCGCGCGTCTTGCCGAGACGTTCGGAGAGTCGCCCGAGGAAGCCGCGCCCGCCCCGGGCGCCGTCGCCGGCTTCCCGCTTCCCTTCCCGCGCAGCCTCGGCGACCATGCAACCCACCCCGTGGAACTACCGCTACCGGCGCCCGTGGCTCAACGAAACAGACCCGTCGGCAGCCGCGCCGACGGACGCATCCGCATTATCGGCGGTAAGTGGAAGGGACGGAAGCTCGACGTTGTCGACCGGCCAGGGCTGCGCCCCTCCATGGACCGCGTCCGGGAGACCCTGTTCGCCTGGCTCGGACGCGATGTCGTTGACCGCCGTGTGCTGGACCTCTTCGCGGGAACGGGCGCGCTCTCGTTCGAGGCGCTGTCCCGCGGCGCCGCGTCCGCGACCCTGATCGAGCGCGACCGGGCCGCCGCCGGCGTCCTGCGGGCCGCCGCAACGCGGCTCGGCGCGACCTGCCGCGTACATGTCGCGTCGGCCCCACAGTGGGTTGGGCGGCAGCGCGAGTGGCACTGGGACCTCGTGTTCGTCGACCCGCCCTTCGGCACGCGGCTCGGGGCCGAGACCCTGGCGCTGCTCCGGGGACGTGACGTGCTGGTGTACTTCGAGGAGGCGGACGCCGGTACGCGGGGCGACCGGGACGCGGACACGGAAGATCTGCCCGGCTGGGAGACGCTGCGGGAGTCCCGGGCCGGGGCATGCCGCTTCCGCCTGCTCGGGCCGGCCGGGGGCCGGTTCGATTGGCTCCGGCTCCGGGGCACTGCTAGTATCGGGCCGGATCGCGTCTGAGGGACTCCCATGCGGGTGGTGTATCCCGGCAGCTTCAACCCCATCACCAACGGCCACACCGACCTGGTGAAGCGGGCGCTGAAGCTGTTCGACGGCGTCACCGTCGCCATCGGCACTTCCGCGCAGAAGGACCCGGCGACCTACCTCAGCGACCGCATCGAACTCTGCCGGACCGTGCTCGCGGAGTTCGGCGACCGCGTGGAGGTCGAGGGCTTCAACACGCTGCTGGTCGACTACGTGCGCACCAAGGGCACGAACTTCATCCTCCGCGGCCTGCGGACCGTCACGGACTTCGAGTACGAGTTCCAGATGGCGGAGATGAACCGGGCCATGGACCACGGCATCGAGTACGTGTTCCTGCCCACCTCGCTCTCGTGCTCCTTCGTCTCCTCGTCGCTGGTACGCGAGATCGCCCTGCTCGACGGCGATATCTCGGAGTTCGTGCATCCCGCGGTCGTGGAGTACTACCGCTCGGGGAAGAGCTGAACCTTCTTCCCCCCCGCCCGTTCAACGCTGGCAGCGCGGGCAGTAGACCGTGCCGCGCTGGCCGAGCCGAATACCCTTGAGGAGCGTCCGGCACACGCGGCAGGGCAGGCCCTCACGTCCGTAGACGAACAGTTCGTTCCGGAAGTAGCCGGGCGCGCCGTCGCTCCCCACGTAGTCGCGCAGGGTCGTGCCGCCAAGGTCGATCGCGGCCGTCAGCGTCTCCCGGACTGCCGCAGCCACGGCGTCGTACCGCGCCCGCGTCACCCGCCCCGCCGCGGTACGTGGCCGCACACCTGCCTTGAACAGCGCCTCGTTCGCATAGATGTTCCCGACCCCGACGACGACACGGGCATCCATCAGGTAGTTCTTGACGGCGACGCGCCGTTTGCGGGACCCCGCGAACAGGTACGCCCCGTCGAACGCGTCGGACAGGGGCTCGACGCCGAGCCCGCGGAGCAGCCAGTGGTCTTCCCAGGCGCCCGGCTGCCAGTGGAGACTCCCGAAGCGGCGGGGATCGGTGAAACGCAGCGCCATGCCGTTGCCGAGCACGAGATCCACGTGATCGTGCTTCTCGGGCGGCGCGTTGCCGGAGACCACACGCAGTCGCCCGGACATGCCGAGATGGAGGATCAGCGCTCCGGCCTCGAGGTGCAGCAGGAGGTACTTGGCCCGGCGGGAGAGGCGGACCACGCGCTGGCCGGAAACCGTCTCCGGCACCTCGACGGGCCAGCGCAGCCGTGGCTCGCGGACCGTCAGCGCCGCCACGCGCTGGCCGAGCACGGCCGGCGCGACTCCCCGGAGGGTCGTCTCCACCTCGGGGAGTTCTGGCATGGGGAAGAGCGGCGTCGCCGACGGCGGGCCTCCGACGCCTCTACGCCGTCACTTGATCTTCGCTTCCTTGTAGATCACGTGCCGGCGGACGACCGGATCGTACTTGCGGAACTCCAGCTTGTCCGGCGTGTTCCGCTTGTTCTTGTCGGTCGTGTAGAAATGGCCCGTACCAGCCGTCGATTCCAGCTTGATCTTCTCACGCATGGCTCACACCTTCTCGCCGCGCTTGCGCATGTCCGCCAGCACGGTCTCTATGCCCTTCTTGTCGATCAGCCGCATCCCGGCTGCCGATACCCGCAGGCGCACGAACCGCTTCTCGCTCTCGATCCAGAAGCGGTGGTAGTGCAGGTTCGGCTTGAAGCGGCGGCGGGTCTTGTTCTCCGCGTGAGAACGGCGGTTCCCGCTCATCGGGCGCTTGCCGGTGACCTGGCAGACCTGGGACATGATCGGGCCGCTTGGGTTTGGGGGCGGCGATTTATAGCAGAGTGGCGCACGACGCGGCAACCGGCTACGACATCTCGCACGGCAACGCGGGGCATTCTCCTACACCGACAAGGGCGTTCTTCCTATTCTCGGTCGGCTTCGCGGGTCGTTTAATTCGACGGGCATCTTCATTGGACGCTTGGAGAAGGAGGACCTAGACTTGGAGCCCGCCATGGAAGCATCTTCGCACCCAGTCACCCGCGCCGACCTGGAGGAGTTCACCGCACTGCTGCGCGCCGACATCGAGCGCTCCGCCCAAACGCTGCGCAGCGAGATCGAGCAGTCCGCCCAAACGCTGCGCAGCGAGATCGAGCAGGCCGCCCAAGCGCTGCGCAAGGACATCAGCCATGTGGACAAGTCGGTCGCCGGCATAGCTGGAGAGTTGCGCGTCTTCAAGTGGGCCGTGAGCCTGGCCCTGGCCGCCATCGTCGGCGGCCTCGGGATGCTCTATCAGGGCGTTACCGATCTCCGTACGGAGATGTACAGCGGGGACAACGCGCTGCGGGAGGAGATCGCGGACCTCGGCGAGCGGACCGCCCGCCTCGAGGAAGGCCAACGCCAAATCCAGGAGCGCCTGACCGACCTGGACGAACGGACCTTCCGACTGGACGAACGGACCGTCCGACTGGACGAACGGACCGTCCGACTCGAGGAAGGCCAACGTCACATACAGCAGCGCCTGACGGAGTTGATCGACCTGGCCAACGCACGCGCGTCGGCGCCAGCCGCCGACGGCGCATCAAGCAGCCCATCCTGAACTCCGGGCCGTGCGGCTCGCCCTCTTGCGCCATACCGACTCATAGCAGTCCCCGCTCCGCGAACGACACCTGCTGGTCCGCGCTTACGACGACGTGGTCGACGAGCCGCACGTCCACCTCCTCGAGCAGGGTCGCGATGCGCCCGGTCAACTGGATGTCGCTCGGCGACGGCTCCGCCACGCCGGATGGATGGTTGTGGTAGAGGATCAGTCCGCAGGCGTTGTGGCGCATCGACGACTTGAGCACCTCGCGCGGATACACGGCCGTCCGGTCGACCGAGCCGAAGAACAGCTCCTCGTTCGCGATCAGCCGGTTGCGCGCATCGAGGAAGAGCCCGCCGAAAACCTCCCGTTCGCGCCGCCCGAGCCGGTATCTCAGGTAACGTCGCGTCGCGGTCGACCCCGACAGCACCTCGCCCGCGGTGACGTGTTCGGCGTGATACCGGTCGAGCAGCGCCCGCGCGGCGACCACGGCCGCGGTCTTCGCCGGTCCCATGCCGGGACACGCCGCGATCCGTTCCGGGTCCGCGTCGAAGAGGCCCCGCACGCCCCCGAAGCGGCGCAGCAGCATCCCGGCCAGTGCCACGGCATCGTGCGTCCGGTCGCCGGTACGCAGTAGCGCCGCGACGAGTTCGGCATCGGCCAGCGCCCCCGGACCCCTTCCGAGGAGCCGCTCTCGCGGGCGTTCCGCGCCCAACGGTGCGTCGGTGCCGCCGGTTGGCTTCTTGCGAGGGGCAGGCCCCTGACGCGGGCCGCCCTCGCGTTCCCCCGCGCGGGAGTTTTCGCGAAGCGGAAACTCCAATGCGACCGAAGGTCGCGCGCGCTCCCCGGCTGAAGGCTCTTTCCTGTCCGTTGCGGGCATCTCTGGTATCGTTGTCCCCCGTCCATTTCGCGGCGGCCTCATCCTGTGCCGCCCCTTCCATCGCGCCGACATCGCCATGCACGGAAAACGCATCTTATTGGGCATCAGCGGTGGAATCGCTGCGTACAAGACCCCAATCCTTGTGCGAGATCTGCGCTCCCGCGGGGCGGAGATCATCCCGGTCATGACGCAGAGCGCCGCCCGTTTCGTGACGGCCCCAAGCCTGCAGGCCGTGTCGGGAGAGCGTGTGCGCGACGACCTGTGGGACGCGGAAGCGGAAGCGGCCATGGGACACATCGAGCTCGCGCGTTGGGCCGACGCCGTCCTTGTCGCTCCCGCGACGGCGCACGTCATGGCGCGCCTCGCCGCCGGCGCCGCCGACGACCTCCTCACCACCATCTGCCTCGCCACGGCCGCACCGGTCTTCGTCGCGCCGGCGATGAACCGCCAGATGTGGGAACACCCCGCGGTGCAACGGAACGTGACCCGCCTGGAAGCGGACGGGCTCAACATCCTGGGCCCCGGAGAGGGGGACCAGGCCTGCGGGGAGACCGGTCCCGGACGCATGCTGGAGCCCGAAGAACTCGCCGACGCCCTGGAGGCGCATTTCGCGGGTCCGGACGCCGCGCTGGGCGGTGTGCGCGTCCTCGTGACCGCGGGACCCACCCGGGAGCACATCGACCCCGTGCGGTTCATCTCGAACCACAGTTCCGGCAAGCAGGGCTACGCCATGGCCCGCGCCGCCCGCGACGCCGGCGCCAGCGTGACCCTCGTCAGCGGTCCCGTGCACCTCGAGACGCCCGCGCGCGTGCGCCGGGTGGACGTGACGACGGCGCACGAGATGAAGGCGGCTGTGGAAGCCGAGCTACCCGACACGGACATCTTCATCGGCGTTGCCGCCGTGGGCGACTACCGGCCCGCCGAGCCCCAGACCCGCAAGATCAAGAAGGCGGGCGCGCCGGCCACCGAGATCACGCTGCCACTGAAGGAGAACCCGGACATTCTGGAGGCGGCGGCGGCGAGCGGCCGCCCGTGCGTGGTGGGCTTCGCGGCGGAAACCCACGACGCACTGACGCATGCGCGGGAGAAGCTCGCCCGCAAGGGCTGCGACGCCATCGTCGTGAACGACGTGTCGGACTCGACCATCGGCTTCGACAGCAACGACAACGCCGTCGTCCTGATCCAAGCGTCGGGCGAGACCGTCTTCCCGACAGAGCCAAAGGAGACGCTCGCCGCCAAGCTGGTCGACGCCATCGCGGGGCTTTACCACGAGAAGCTCGGGAGAGACGAACCGCAGCAGAGAAATCTGGCCTGACGCCCCCGGGAAGACGGCCATGGCAATCCATCCCGACATATTCCGCGCCTACGACATTCGCGGCATCGTCGACGCGAGCCTCGACCAGGAAACCGTGTATCTCATCGGTCGCGCCTTCGCGGCCGAGGCGCGCGGGCAGGGACAGAACCGAGTGGTCGTGGGTGGCGACGGCCGCCACTCGACGCCCCCCCTGCGGGATGCCCTGACGCGGGGCCTGACCGAGGGCGGCTGCGACGTTACCGACGTGGGCTGCGTGCCGACGCCGCTGCTGTACTACGCGACGCACGTGCTGGACACGGGTACGGGCGTGATGATCACGGGTTCCCACAACCCGGCCGAGTACAACGGCCTGAAGATGATGATCGGCGGCAAGACGCTTGCCGAAGGCGCGATCCAGGCCCTGCGGGAGCGCATCGAGCGCCGCGACTTCTCCACCGGCGACGGCGCCAGGGACGCGCGGGAGCTGATGGCGCACTACGTCGACCGCGTCGCGGGCGACATGCCTCTGCGCCGTCCGCTCAAGGTCGCGATCGACTGCGGCAACGGTGTCGCGGGGGTGGTCGCCCCGCAACTGTACGAGCGCATGGGATGCGATGTAGTCGGCCTGTACACGGAGGTCAACGGCAACTTTCCGAACCACCACCCCGATCCCGCGGAACCGGACAACCTCGCCGACCTCGTCGACCTCGTGCAAGGGGGCGACGCGGACATCGGCCTCGCGTTCGATGGAGACGCGGACCGGCTCGGCGTCGTCACCGACGCGGGCGCGATCATCTGGCCCGACCGGCTGATGATGCTCTTCGCCACGGACATCCTGCGCCGCAATCCCGGCGCCCGCGTCGTCTACGACGTCAAGTGCACGCAACGCCTCAAGGACGTCATCGCTTCTCGCGGCGGCGAACCCATCATGTGCCGGACCGGCCACTCCCACATCAAGGCGAAGCTCCGCGAGACGGGCGCCCTCCTCGGCGGCGAGTTCAGCGGCCACCTCTGCTTCGCCGAAGGGTGGTACGGCTTCGACGACGCGCTCTACGCCGGCGCGCGGCTTCTCGACATCGCGAGCCGCGCCGAGACGACGGTCGATGGTCTCTTCCGCGAGTTCCCGCTCACCTGCGTGACGCCGGAGATCAAGGTCGCCACTTCCGAGTCCGCCAAGTTCGGCATCGTGGACCGGCTCGCGGCCGCCGCGGACTTCGGCGATGCGGCGGTCACGACCATCGACGGCATCCGGGTCGACTATCCGGACGGCTTCGGACTCGTGCGCGCCTCGAACACGAGCCCTGTCCTGAGCCTGCGATTCGAGGCCGACACCCCGGCGGCCCTCGCGCGGATCCGCGGGCGCTTCCAGGCGGAACTCGCGTCCATCGACGCCGCCTTGCGTTTCGAGTGAAGAGCCTTCAGCCGGGGAGCGCGAGGGGGAACCCCTCGCAAGAGAGCCTTCAGCCGGGGAGCGCGAGGGGGAACCCCTCGCAAGAGAGAGCACCATGACCCGCGAGACCACGGCCCGCGTCCTGATCGAGGCGCTGCCCTACATCCAGCAGTTCCACGGCTCGACCATCGTCATCAAGTACGGCGGCAACGCCATGGTGGACGAGGCCCTGAAGCACGCCTTCGCCCGCGATGTCGTACTCATGAAGCTCGTGGGGATGAACCCGATCGTCGTCCACGGAGGCGGGCCGCAGATCGGCGAGCTGCTCGCCAAGCTCGGCATCGAGACCCACTTCGTCGACGGCATGCGGGTCACCGACTCCGCGACCATGGACGTCGTGCAGATGGTGCTCGGCGGCCTCGTCAACAAGGAGATCGTCTCCCTCATAAACGCCGAGGGCGGGCGCGCGGTCGGCGTGACGGGCAAGGACGGAGAACTCATCAGGGCGCGCCGACTCACGCTGACGCGCGAGCAGCCGGAACTCAAGGCACCCGAGATCATCGACATCGGCCACGTCGGGGAAGTGGCCGAGGTGGACAGCCGCGTCCTCGATACCCTGGCCGCGGGCGACTTCATTCCCGTGATCGCCCCGATCGGGGTGGGACCGGACGGCGCCTCCTACAACATCAACGCCGACCTGGTGGCCAGCGCCGTGGCCGCCCACGTCAAGGCGCACAAGCTGGTCCTGCTCACCAACACCCCCGGCATCCTCGATGCCGATGGCGCGACCCTCTCCGCAGCTTCGCGCGACGAAGTCGAGGCGATGATCGACGCCGGGACGATCGCCGGAGGCATGTTGCCAAAGGCACGCTGCGCCCTCGACGCACTGGCGGCCGGGGTGACGCACGCGCAGATCATCGACGGCCGCGTCCCGCACGCGACGCTGCTCGAGATATTCACGGACGGCGGGGTCGGCACCCAGATCGTCTGAGCGGCCCCCAACGGGACCTCACTCCACGGCGCAGTACCGGTCGCGGTAGGCCAACACGGTTTCGAGACGCCCCGCGTCCGCAGGGTCCGCCGCCAGTACGCGCACCACGTCCTCGAGCCGCGCGATGCTCCGCACCGGCACTCCGAGCCGAGCTTCGAGGTGTTCCACGGCGGTCCCGCCGCCCGCCACGCGTTCCCGCCGGTCCATGGCGATGAGGACGCCCGTCACGGTCCCCCCGGCGGCCGCGATCAGCTCGCACGCCTCGATCTTCGCCGCGCCGTCCGTGATCGTGTCGTCCACCACCATGACGCGTTGGCCCTCCATGGCGCTGCCGACCAGGCGACCGCCTTCTCCATGCGCCTTCGCCTCCTTGCGGTTGAAGGCGACGCCCACGTTGACTCCGTGCCCCCGCGCGAGCGCGACGGACGCGGCCACCGCGATGGGAATGCCCTTGTAGGCCGGGCCGAACAGTACCTGCGGAGTTTCGGGAAGCGCGATGGCGAGCGCCGCGTAGGCCGCGCCGAGGCGGTCGTACGCCGAACCGTTGTCGATGGCGCCGAGGTTGAAGAAGTAGGGGCTCCGGCGTCCGGACTTCAGCTCGAAGTCGCCGAACTGCAGCACGTCCTCCGTCATCATCCAGCGTACGAACGCGTCCGCGTCCACCGTCACATCCCGAGTGCGCGGCGCTGTTCGCCGAACAGCGTCTCGATGCCCCCTTCCGCCAGGGCCAGCATCCGCGACAGCGCGTCCCGCTCGAACGGCTCCCCCTCGGCGGTCCCCTGGACTTCGATGAACCCCCGCCCCTCGATCATCACGACGTTCATGTCCGTGCCCGCGGTCGAGTCTTCCCGGTAGTCGAGATCGAGCACCGGAACGCCCCCGACGACCCCCACCGACACGGACGCCACCAGTTTCGTGAACGCATCGGGGGCCACGCGGTTCAGCGCGTCGACGAGGGCCACGCAGCCACCGGTAACCGACGCCGTACGCGTCCCGCCGTCGGCCTGGAGGACATCGCAGTCGATGCGGATGGTGCGCTCGCCGAGGCGGCCCAGATCCACCGCCGCGCGCAGTGAGCGGCCGATGAGACGCTGGATCTCCATGGTGCGCCCGCCCTGCTTGCCGCGGCTGGCTTCACGGTCGGTGCGCGTGTGGGTCGAGCCCGGCAGCATGCCGTACTCGGCCGTGATCCAGCCCTTTCGGCCACCGCGCAGAAACGGCGGCACCCGGTCCTCGACGCTGGCGGTACAAAGGACCCGCGTGTCTCCGAACGCCACGAGGACGGACCCGGCGGCGTGCTTGGTGAAGCCGCGCTCGATCTCGACCGCGCGGAGTTGATCGGGCTCCCTCCCGCTCGGTCTCGGCACGTTTGCTCCACTCCCTGAATCTGGCCGCGGCATTATGCCCGCGCGACCGGCTGCGACTCCACGGGTAGAATCCCCCGATGATCTCCAGCATGACCGCATTCGGCCGATTCGAGTCGCCGACGCTCTCCTGGGAAGTCCGTTCGGTGAACCACCGTTTCCTGGAGGTGAGCTTCCGGCTCCCCGAGGGGCTCAGGACGCTCGAGCCGTCGTTGCGCGATGTCGCCCGCCGCGCCCTGGGACGGGGCAAGGTCGACGCGACGCTGCGCCTCGCCGAAGGAGAGGTCGGCCTTTCGGTGAACATCAACCGGCCGAACATGCTCCGGTTGCTCGCGACCCTCGAGCAGGTGCGGCGGGACGCGCCCGAGATCGGCCACCCGGACCCGCTCGAACTGCTCCGTTGGCCCGGCGTGCTCGACGCCGGTCCGACGGCCGCGGCAGGCGCCCTGGAGGGGGACGTGCGGGCCGGCTTCGAGGCGGCCGTCGCAGAGCTGGTCGCGGACCGGCGCCGGGAAGGGGAAGGGATCGGCTCCATCCTGCACGCCAAGCTCCAGAACGTCGAGGCGATCGTCGAGGAGATCCGTACCCTGACCGCGGCGCAGGCGACCCTGATCCGGGACCGGCTGCGAGGCCGCATCGCCGAGCTGGTAAAGCAGGTCGACCAGGGCCGGTTCGAGCAGGAAGTCGCCCTGCTCGCGCAGAAAGCGGACGTGGCGGAGGAACTCGACCGCCTGTTGCTGCACGTCGAGGGATGCCGCAACAGCCTGGCCGCCGAGGGACGCCAGGGCCGCCGCCTGGACTTCCTGATGCAGGAGCTGAACCGGGAGGCGAACACCGTCGCCGCCAAGGCGGTGCCCCCGGAGTGCGTCGAGCGCGCGGTCGACCTCAAGGTCGTCATCGACCAGATGCGCGAACAGGTACAGAACGTCGAGTGAGCGGGCTGCTCATCGTCGTTTCCGCCCCCTCCGGCGCGGGCAAGACCAGTCTCGTGCGCGCGCTCGTCGAACAGGACCCCAACCTGGAGGTGTCCGTCTCCTACACCACCCGGCCCAGGCGGCCCGCCGAGGTGGACGGCAGGGACTATCGGTTCGTCACCCAGAGGACGTTCAACGCCATGGCCCGGGCCGGCGACCTGCTGGAGTACGCGACGAACTTCGGGTTCGACTACGGCACCTCGCAGGCCCGGGTGCAGGAAGTCCATTCAGCCGGGCGGGATGTCGTCCTCGAGATCGACTGGCAGGGCGCGCAGCAGGTGCGCGCGCAGCTCGACCGCGCCATCGGCGTCTTCGTCCTGCCCCCTTCCCGCGAAGCCCTGCGCGCAAGACTCGAAGGCAGGGGTCAGGACGGCCCGGAAGTCATCGAGCGCCGCATGCGTCAGGCCATCGACGACATGACGCACTGCGCCGAGTTCGACTACGCCGTCGTCAACGACGACTTCGGGGAGGCCCTGACCACGCTGGCCGGTATCGTCCACGCGGAGCGGGACAGGCGGCGGGCGGACGTGCCCGAGGTGCGTGACCTGCTCGCCGAGTTGCTTCGAACGGTGGGCCCATGACGGAGTACGATGCGATCGCCCGGGAGTACCGGGAGTCCAAGCGGCTGCCGTTCCGCGGGCACGCCGAGCGGTACACGCTGTTCGAACTGCTGGGCAGTTCGGCTTCGACAACTTCTACCTGAAGCCGGAAACGCACGCGGCGGCGTTCGAGCGTGCGGGGTTCCGCGGCTTCGGCTGGATCGATGTGGCGTTGCACCCGGACGCGGACAACGGTTCTGGGGCGCGTTCATGACGAACCCCCCGATCGTGGATTTCGAGGCGCGGCGTTGACGCACGGCGAGGGGCTGGGCCGCGAGGAGCCCTCAGCCGGGCGAGCCGCCGACGTGTCCGGCGGCGGCTCGCCAGCGGATTTCGTCTACGAGCCGAACCGGTGTTCCACCGTGAGGCCGAAGCGCCGGGGCTGCGCCCAGTAGTAGAGCAGGATGCCGAGGTCCACGAGGTCCTGGGCGCCGCGGTAGTACTCCTCGTCGGTCATGTTCGTGCCCCACAGGGAGACGGAGGTCCTGCCATTGGCCATGTCCCAGCGCAGGCGCGTGTCGACGAGGCCGAGGGGGTCCGTCCGGTGCCGCTTGAGGCGCGTCAGCGCGGCCGCTGCGTAGTACGGGCCACGGTAGTTGTAGCCGACCTGCGCCGTCAGGCTCCCCGCGTTGTCGAGGTAGAACTCCTTGGCCACGCTCAGGTTCCAGGACCGGTTCGGCGTGAAGCCGATGAACGAGATGTACGACAGGTCCCGAACCGTGAGGACCTCCTGGAAGGTGACCGGGTCGAACGCGTTGTCGACGACGGTGAATTCGTCGTATTCACCGTCCAGGTATCCGTACGTTCCCGTCACGAACCAGCCCTCGGCCGGCGTCGCCAGGAACTCGACTTCCACGCCCTCGATCGTGGCCTTTTGGGCATTGATCAGGTCCGCGATGGGCTGTCCGTCGACCACGCGGCCGATCGTGAGCTGCTGGTTCTCGTAGTCCGTCCGGAAGACCGTGAGGTTGAACTGCAGCCGGCGCTCGAACCACTGGGACTTCATGCCGACTTCCCAGTTGTCCGAGATCTCCGGCAGGAACGGGCGCATGCGGACGTCACCGTTCATGCCGCCCGAGCTGTAGCCGCGCGAGAAGCTCAGGTACGCCATGATGTCGTCGGTGAAGTCGTAGTTGACGATCGCCCGCGGCGTCGACTGACTGTACTCGACCTGCTGCTTGCAGTACTCGCGTAAGGCTAGGCCGTTGGGACCGATGTTGCCCGGGCACCCGTAGAACGGGTCGAAGCCGAAGTCGTTCGTCCACTGCGAGCGCTTGAACTCCCGCGTGTCCTTCGTCCAGCGCCATCCCGCGGTGACCGACCAGTCGTCGGTGATATCCAGGGTGCCTTCCGCGAACACCGCCCAGGACTTGTTGGTGGCGTCCGTCTGTTGCCGGCGACTGCCGTTCTCCTGGAAGAAGAGGCCGAACTCGCCGAACGTCGGGAATCCCAGCACTGCCGGCGCCGGGGCATTCCAGAGCGGCGCATCCGCCGGGTCGGGAGGCGGCAGGCCCCGCATCAGCGGCACCCAGATGTTCTGGATGGCGTTTTCGGTGAAGCCGTAGACGCCCGTGATCCAGGCCATCCGGTCGGAGAACAGCGTGCCCTCCAGGCGGAACTCCTGGGACATCTGGTCATAGGGCGAGTGCTCGTCTTGCAGCACTTCGAGGTGGTAGGACGGTCCGCCGTAGAAGTCGCTGCCCCAGCCCCAGGACTCGTTGAGTTCCTTCATGTCGCGGTACGCGGAGATGGACGTCAGCGTCATGTCCGCGAAGTCCCACGTGACGGTCAGGGCCGCCGAGTTCGTGTCGATGAACAGACCATTCGGGTCGTTGTCGTTCGAACGGTAGGGATTGTCGTCCGCGGCGCAGGCGGCCTCGAGCTCGTCGTAGACCCCGAAGATGAACGGGAACAGGTTGAAGCCGGTCGGACCGCCGATCAGGAGTTCGCAGTCCGCGAGGCCGCCCGTTTCTCTCGCGCGGAAGAACTCAGTCGCCAGCGACACCTCCACCGAGTCGTTGGGAGTCCAGAGCAACGTCGCACGTAGCGTGCGCGAGTCCGTCGTGTTCCACTCGCGGCCGACCTCGTCCTTCATCCATCCATCGTCCTTGCGCATCTGGAACGCCACCCGAGCGGCGAGAACGTCGTCGATCAGGGGGATGTTGACCATACCGTCCGCACTCAACTGCCCGGCGTTGCCGAAGCCCCCGCGCACCGTCGCGTCGAACACGGAGTCCGGCTTCTTGGTGATGACGTGCACGAGCCCCGCGGTGGTGTTGCGGCCGAACAGGGTGCCCTGGGGTCCCCGCAGCACTTCCACCCGGTCGATGTCGATGAAGTCGAAGACCGAGCCCTGGGGCCGGCCCAGGTACACGCCGTCCACGTAGATGCCGACCTTCGGGTCCTGGGTCGGTCCCCAGTTGATCTGCCCGATGCCACGGAGGAAGACCTGCGCGGTGCCGCGCGCGACGACGCTCTCGTTGAACGACATGTTCGGCGTGAGCTGTTCGACGTTCTGAATCTCCGTGATGCCCCGTCCTTCCAGGCGGTCGCCGGATAGCGCGGAGATGGGGATCGGCACGCTCTGCGCCGTCTCTTCCCGGCGCCGGGCCGTGACCACGACCTCCTCGATGCCACCGGTCGCCTGTTCCTCGTCGGCCTCTTCCGCCTGGGCCGTGGTAGTCGGCAGGAACGCGGCGGCCATCCCGAGGCCCACGATTCCTAGCACTTGCTTGAGTCGTTTCATGCTTCCCCCTGAACGCGTCTCGCACCGAAACGCAGTCTCGACGACGTTGGTTGGCGGCGCACCCATCCGCGAATCTCCAACGGGCGCCCGCGCGCGCAACATGGCGAGGAACGGGCGCAGTGTCAAGACCGGGGCGTGTCAAGACAGTGTCAAGACCGGGGCGTGTTGCCTGCCCGTGCGTGAGGTAAAATTCCGACACTGCGAATTTTGACGGAATCCACCGATGGCTCGCGTAACCGTCCAGGACTGCCTCGAACACGTCGAGAACCGTTTCGAGCTCGTCATGGTGGCGAGCCGGCGCGCGCGTCAGCTCTACCGTCTCGGCGTCGAGCCGCTCGTGGCGGAGGAGAACGACAAGCCGACCGTCATCGCCCTGCGCGAGATCGCCGACGGCCTCATCGACGAAGAGGTTCTTGACGCGCCGGAGATCACGGTTGACGATGTCGATTTCGAGGGAATCGAACGACTGGAGAGCATCGGCACGGAAGCGATGCCGTTCGACATGGGAGATGACCCAGCTAGCGACATTTGAGTCGTACTTCCAGACTCGCCTCGCGGCCGCCGCATCCGAGGATGCGGTCGCCGCACCCGCCACGTTCGAGACCCTGGAGGACTCCCTCTCCCGCTACCTGTCCGACCCTCAGGTCCGGCGGGTCCGGCGTGCCTACGAGTTCGCGCGCGACGCCCACGAGGGACAGAAGCGCCGTACCGGCCACCACTACATCACGCACCCGCTCGCCGTAGCCAGCATCCTGGCGGAGATGCGCATGGATCACCGGTCCATCGCCGCGGCGCTGCTGCACGACGTGATCGAGGACACGGGCGCCACCAAGAAGAGGCTCGAGACGATCTTCGGCAGGGAGATCACCCAGATCGTCGATGGCGTCAGCAAGCTCGCCACGATCTTCAAGACGAACGAGCAGGCGCAGGCCGAGAACTTCCAGAAGATGGCGATGGCGACCGCCAACGACCTGCGCGTCATCCTCGTGAAGCTCGCCGACCGGCTGCACAACATGCGCACGCTCGGCGTGATGCCTCTGGAGAAGCGGCGCCGGATCGCGCGGGAGACGCTCGACCTCTACGCGCCCATCGCGAACCGGCTCGGCATGCACAACCTGCGGGTGGAGCTCGAGGAACTCGGCTTCGAGTCCCTCTACCCGCTCCGCGCGGATCGCCTCCGACGCGCCGTTGCCGCGGCCCGCGGCAACCGCAAGGCGCCGATGGACGAGCTGGCGCGCTCCATCGAGGGGGCGCTGCGGCGCGAGGGGATCAACGCGACGGTGCTGAGCCGCGAGAAGCACCTGTACTCCATCTACCTGAAGATGAAGACGCAGCGGAAGTCGTTCGCCGAGATCATGGACGTGTTCGGCGTACGCATCATCGTGGACCAGGTGGATGCCTGCTACCGCGCCCTGGGCGTGGTGCACAACCTGTACAAACCTGTGCTCGGGCGTTTCAAGGACTACGTGGCCATCCCCAAGGCGAACGGCTACCAGTCGCTGCACACGACCCTCTTCGGCATGCACGGCGTGACCATCGAGACGCAGATCCGCACACGCCAGATGGACTCGGTGGCGGACCACGGGATCGCGGGGCACTGGCTGTACAAATCCGGCAAGGCCTCCTTCAAGGGCGGGCAGGCGCGGGCGCGGCAGTGGGTCAAGGGCGTACTCGACCTCCAGCAGCGCGCCGGCGACTCGGTCGAATTCATCGAGAACCTGAAGATCGACCTATTCCCCGACGAGGTGTACGTCTTCACGCCCAAAGGGCAGATCCTGGAACTGCCAAGAGGCGCCTGCGCGATCGACTTCGCCTACGCCGTGCACACCGACATCGGCAACCACTGCGTGGCCTGCCGCGTGGACCGCTCGCTGGCCCCGCTGTCGCGCCAGCTCGAGAGCGGCCAGACCGTGCAGATCATCACCAATGATTACGCTCGCCCGAGCCCCGACTGGCTGACGTTCACCGTCTCCGGGCGCGCCCGCTCCGCCATCCGGCAGGCGCTCAAGAGCCAGCAGCGGTCGGAGTCCATCGTGCTCGGCCGGCGGCTCCTGAACCGCTCCCTGGCGAACGCCAACACCTCCATCAAGGACCTCGACTTCCGCCGCCTGCGCAAGGTGTTCCGGGACTTCGGCGTGCGCCGGCTGGACGACCTGTTGGCGGAGATCGGCCTGGGCAACCGCATGGCCTACGTCGTCGCGCAGCGCCTGCTCGCGGCCGACAACGCCGACTACGAGCCGGTGGACATCGAGAAGGGCGGCCCCGTCGCGATCCGGGGCGGCGAGGGACTCGTGATCGACTACGGCCGCTGCTGCGGCCCTGTACCGGGAGACGCCGTCATCGGACACGTCACCCCGGGCCGCGGGCTCGTGGTGCACGTCGAAACCTGCCCCAACCTCGAGGAGGTGCGCCGCAAGAACCCGAACGAGATCATCCCCGCCCGGTGGGCCGAGTCGACGACCGGCGAGTTCGACACGATGCTGCTGCTGACGATCAACCGCCGCAAGGGGGCGATCGCCGAGGTCGCGGCGTCGGTCAACGACTGCGGCGCGGGCATCAACAACATCAAGGTCGACGAGCGCAACGCGGAACTCTCGAGCGTGACCGTGGACCTGTCCGTCGCGGACCAGCCCCACCTGAGCCGCGTCATGCACCGGCTGCGGGCGGTCACCACCGTGCAGAGCGTGCGTCGTCCGGCCGCCTGACGGTCGCCGTGTTCCGGGAGGCCATCCACACCGCCGACGCGCCGGCCGCGATCGGCACCTACTCCCAGGCGGTACGCGTCGGCGACACGATCTACCTGTCGGGCCAGATCGCGCTCGACCCGGCAAGCATGGAACTCGTCAGCGACGACGCCGAGGCGCAGGTGCGCCAGGTGCTCGACAACCTGTCCGCCGTCGCGCGGGCCGGCGGCGGCAGCTTCGCCGACATCGTCAGGCTCACCGTCTACCTCACGGACCTCGCGCACTTCGGCACGGTCAACGCGGTGATGGGGGAGTACTTCGCCGAACCCTACCCCGCCCGCGCCGCCATCGGCGTCGCGGCGCTGCCCCGGGGCGCCCTCGTCGAGATGGACGCGGTGCTGGTCTTGCCGACGTAACGCCGATGAAGCCCGACGATCCCGTGACGGTGCTGCGGGGCGTCGGGCCCAGGACCGCCGCGGCGCTCGCACGGCTCGACGTCGCGACCATCTCCGATCTTCTGCTGCACCTCCCGTTCCGTTACCAGGACCGCACCCGCTTCGTGCCGCTCGCCGAGGCTTCGATCGGCGATGCGTGCCTGGTGCGGGGCGAGATCGTCAAGGCGGACCTCGCCTACGGGGGCCGCCGCAGCCTCACCGCAACGTTCACGGACGGCGGTGGCTTTCTCACGATGCGGCTCTTCCACTTCTCCCCGCATCAGCGCGACCAGTTGCGTCCCGGTCTCTGGGTCCGTTGCTTCGGGGAAGTGCGGGGCGGGCCCGCGGGGCGGGAAATGGTGCACCCCGAGTACCGCACGTCGGCGACCGAACCCGAACCACCCGAACCGACCCTCACGCCGGTTTATCCGGTGACCAGTGGGCTCACGAGCCCCCGGATCCGGTCGTGGATCGGCCAGGCGCTCGATGCCGGCGCGGCTCTCGACGGAAGCGTCCTGCCGGAGGAACCGATCCCCGCAGTCGACGAGGCGCTGCGGTTCCTGCACCGTCCCGCGGCCGAGGCGGACCAGGAGGCCTTCGACGCGGCGCGCGCCCGGGTGGCGAAGGACGAACTGCTCGCCCACGTTCTCCTGATGCAGCAGCGCCAGGCACTGCGCGCCCGTCACTCCGCCGGCGCGCTGCCCCGGGGCCGGGGCCTCGGGCGCGACCTGCTGCGCAACCTGGGGTTCTCCCTCACCGGCGCACAGCGCCGCGTGGTGACGGAAGTGCTGACCGACCTCGAGCGCGAACAGCCGATGCTGCGCCTGCTCCAGGGCGACGTCGGCTCGGGAAAGACGGTCGTCGCCGCGTTTGCCGCCATCCGCGCCGCCGAGCAGGGGCGCCAGACCGCCGTAATGGCGCCCACGGAGATCCTCGCGGAGCAGCACCACGAGAGCTTCTCCACATGGCTCTCGCCCCTCGGCATCGACGTGGCCCTCATCACCGGGCGGATGACCGCGAAGGAGCGGCAGGTGCGACGCGCCGCGCTTGCCGGCGGAGAGACGCTCGTCGCCGTCGGCACCCACGCACTCATCCAATCCACGGTGGAGTTCGACGACCTCGCCCTCGCCATTGTCGACGAGCAGCATCGCTTCGGCGTCCATCAGCGCATGGCCCTGCGCAACAAGGGCCGGCTGCCGCACCAGCTCGTCATGACCGCGACGCCCATCCCCCGGACGCTGACCATGGCCCTCTACGCGGACATGGACGTGTCCGTCATCGACGAACTGCCGCCGGGCCGCAAGCCCGTGGTCACCCGCGTGATGCCGAGTTCCCGGCGCAAGGACGCCATGGAGCGTATCGCATCGGCCTGCCGGCAGGGACGGCAGGCCTACTGGGTGTGCACGCTCATCGAGGAGTCCGAAACGCTCGACTCGCAGGCCGCGGAGAACGTCGCGGCGGAACTCCAGGAGGAGCTTCGCGGTCTCCGGGTCGGCCTCGTGCACGGGCGCCTGCCAGGCGCTGAACGGCAGACCGTCATGGGTCGTTTCAAGGACGGCCAGATAGACGTCCTGGTCGCCACCACCGTGATCGAGGTCGGCGTCGACGTGCCGAACGCCTCCCTCATGGTCATCGAGAATCCCGAGCGCCTCGGCCTCGCGCAACTGCACCAGCTCCGGGGGCGCATCGGGCGGGGCAGCGCGCAGAGCCATTGCATCCTGCTGTTCGAGCCGCCCCTGACCGAGGTCGCCCGCGCCCGGCTCGCCGTCATGCGCGAGACCGGCGACGGCTTCGTCATCGCCGAGAAGGACCTGGAACTGCGGGGGCCCGGAGATGTCCTCGGGACGCGCCAGACGGGGCAGCAGTCGTTCCGCGTGGCCGACCTCATGCGCGACGCGCCGCTCCTGCCCGCCGTGATCGCCCTCGGCGCACGGCTCGACGACCGCACCAAGGCCACGGTCCTCGCGACCTGGGGGACAACAGTCGAGGCTGGGTACGTGGAGGTTTAGACGCGGTTCAGGGCGCCGCCGTCGATGGCGATGTTCTGGCCGTGGATGGCGTCCGCGCGGGGACTCGCCAGGAACAGCACGAGGTCCGCGACCTCCTCGCGCCGCACGATCCGGCCGATGGGGATGTCCGCGGCGATGTGCGGCTCCACTTCCTCCCAGGTGCTGCCCCACCCTTCCCGCGCGCCGCGCCGGAGGCAACCGGCCTCGACTTCCGGGGTCCGGATCAGGCCGGGAGACACCTGGTTGACGCGGATGCCGGTACCCGCCACCTCCCGCGCGAGGCTCGCGGTCAGGGCGGACAGGGCGGCCTTGGCGGCGTAATAGTGGGGGTTGCGCGCGCCGGGGGCGAACGCCCCGGTGGTGCCGAGATTGACGATGCGGCCCCAGTCGAGCTCGCGCATCCCGGGCAGCAAACGGGCGACCATGCGCTGCGCCGAGAGCACGTTGGTCTCGTACATCGCCACCCACTCGGCCGCGGTGAGCGTGGACCATCGCCCGCCCGCGGCCGCGCCGTAGTTGTTGACCAGGATATCGACGCCGTCCCCCGTCTGCGCGGCCACCGCATCGGCGCCCGCGTCCTCGCGGATGTCGCCCGAAACCGGCTCGCCGCCGCCGATTTCGCGCACCGCCGCTTCCGCCTCGTCCGCCTCGAAGCCGTGCACGATGACCCGGGCACCCTCCACGAGGAAAGCCCGCGCGATGACGAGACCGGTACCGCGGTGGCTTCCGGTGACCAGTACCGTCCTGCCTTCGAGATCGAGATTCACCCCGCGTTCTGGGTGTTCATCTCGACGACCGCCGCGCCGGCGGCCGCGGCGGTGGCTGTATCGATGTCTCCCGTGTACGCCTCCGAGAAGCCGAGCGAGCCGCTCATCGTGTGCCCGATCATGTCGAGCACCTCCTGCGGGAGTTCGCGGGCGATCTCCCTCGGCACGGAAAGGGACTGGTTCTCCTCCTGGCGGAGCCATCCGACCGAGTACGTCAGGATCACGCCGTAGCGCCAGTCGTCCGAGACGTTCGCTCCACCCGCGTGCAGCGTCCCGCCGAGCCAGATCAGGACGGATCCGGCCTCCATCTCGGCGGAGACGATCTCGTCCGGCGTCGCCCGCCGCTCCATGGGCCACCGGTGGCTTCCGGGCACGAGCAGCGTCGCACCATTCTCCGCCGTGAAGTCCGTCACGGACCACATGGTGGCCACGATGAGGTTGGGGCGTGGCAGGGGGAAGAACTGGAAGGCGTCCTCCTCGCGATGCAGCACCTGCTTGCGCGCGCCTGGACCGATCTCGATGGCGGCGGTGACGTGGAGCTGGTACCGGTCGTCGCAGTTCGGCAGGAGGAAATGGTCGCAGAGGGTCTTCGCCAGCGGGTGCATGACCCACCCCCGCGCCGTCTCCGAGCGCGCGACCATGGACGAGAGGCGCCGTGTGTAGCCGGGGAAGAAAGCCTTGGGATCATCGCCTTCCCACACGCGGGCGCCATCCATGCCCGCGGCCAGTTCTCGCCGCAACTCTTCACGCTCCGCTGCACCGGTCACCCCGGTGATCACCAGGCAACCCGCCTCCTCCAGCGGGGCGATACCCGTTTCCGCCAGATCCTCGAGGCGGACCTCGGGCATGGTCCGTGCGTTCGTGGTCACTTCCTATCCCCTCCGTGCCAGTGCCCCACCGTCGACCGGCAGGGCGATTCCAGTGATGAACCGGGCCTCCTCGGACGCCAGGAACAGCGCCGCGTAGGCGACGTCCCAGGCGCTGCCCATGCCGCCCGCGAGCGCCACATTCGCGTCGCGCTCGGCGATCACCTCCTCGCGGGAGATGCCGCGCGCCTTCGAGAAGCCCTCGATGGCCATCGGGGTGTTCATGAGCCCCGGCATGATGATGTTGCTGCGAATGCCATGACGCGCGTTGCCGGTCGCGATGCCGTGGGAGAGCGCGTTCAAGGCCGCCTTGGACGTCTTGTAGGCGACCATGCCCGTGGACGCTTCCGCGGCCGCGGACGAGACGAAGAGCAGGCAGCCGGAGCCCTGCCGCCGCATGATCGGCAGGACGTGTTTCGCGCAGAAGAAGGCGCCCCGGGTGTTCGTGCCGTGGATTCGGTCCCAGTCGGCCGCGTCCAGGGACGTCGGACCGGCGTCGTTCTTGCCGATGCCGACGTTGTAGTGCAGCACGTCGATGCGGCCGAACCGGTCCACGCAGGTCTCGGAAACCGCCCGGCAGGCCTCCTCGTCCAGGACGTCGGCCTGCGTGGCATCGGCTTCGCCGCCCTCCTCGCGCACGATCACGGCCGTCGCCTCGGCCGCCGCGAGGTCGCGATCGACGAGCAGGACCCGGGCGCCGTGGCGCGCGAAGAGGATCGACGCGGCACGTCCGTTGCCCGCCGTCTCGCCGGGCGTCTGGCCGGCAGCCGACAACGATCGCGGCCTTGCCGTCCAGGCGCCGGTCCGGGCGCACCTCGGGTGCGGATGTCGATCTTCGGTCCATCACGCGCGGGCGCCGCGCTACTGGTTCATCTCCACGATCCCGTCGTAGGCCGGCGTCCCTTTGCCAAAGCCCCGGTCGGACAACCCCAGGAGACCGTTCGTCGTGTGCCCGATCATGTCGAGCAGGTCCTTCGATAGCTCACGGGCCAACTGATCCGGCACGGCCAGGGCCTGGTTCTCTTCCTGGCGCACCCAGCCGACGGAGTACGTCAGGATGACCCCGTAGCGCCAGTTGTCCGAGACGTTCGCTCCGGCCCCGTGCAGCGTCCCGCCGAGCCAGACCAGCACCGAACCGGCCTCCATTTCCGTGGCGGCGATTTCATCCTCTCTCGGGCGGCGTTCCTTCGCCCAGCGGTGGCTGCCCGGGACCAGCAACGTTCCGCCGTTCTCCACCGTGAAGTCCGACACCGCCCACATCGTGGCCAGCACCAGGTTGGGCCGCGGCAGCGGGAAGTACGGCAGCGTGTCCTCTTCGCGGTGCAGGAGCTGCGCATGCGCACCGGGGCCGACTTCCAGGGCACTGGTGAGGTGCAACTGGTAGCGGTCGTCGCAGTTCGGCTGCAGGAAGTGGTCGCAGAGGCGCCTCGGCATGGGGTGCATGACCCACTCGCGCACGACCTCGGAACGCCGGACGAGCGAGATGATGCGGCGGGTGTGGCCGGGCAGGAAGGCCTCCGGGTCGTTGCCTTCCTCTACGCGGGTGCGCGCCATGTACGGCGCCAGATCCGTTCGCAGGCGTTCCCGCTCGGCCGGCGTCGCGACGCCGGCGACCACCAGGCAGCCGGCCCCCTTGAGCGCGGCGATGCCGTCCGCCTCCAGGCGCTCGACGTCCATCGCCGGGATGGTGGCCCGTTCCATGGCTTGCGCTACGCCGCCGCCAAGCGGGCCCGGCCAAAGGGCAGGTCCTCGCCCTCGCCGTTCGCCACCAGCGCCGTGACCGAGAGGTCGCCGGTGACGTTGACCGCGGTGCGGCACATGTCGAGCACGCGGTCCACCGCCAGCACGATGGCGATGGCCTCCGCAGGCAGACCCACGGCCGGCAGGATGAGCGCGATCGCCACGAGACTCGCCGACGGAATCCCCGCGACGCCGATCGACGTCAGGAGCGCGAGGATCACGATCATCAACTGCTGCATGAAGTTGAGGTCCACGCCCAGCACCTGCGCGATGAAGATGACCACGACGCACTCGTAGAGCGCCGTGCCGTCCATGTTGACCGTGGCGCCGAGCGGCAGCACGAAACTCGTCACGCGCCGGGACACGCCCGCGTCCTGGGCACTCTTCATGCTGATGGGCAGGGTCGCGGACGACGACGCCGTAGAGAACGCGGTCAACTGCGCCGGCAGGATCTTCCCGTAGTACGCGTAGGGCCGCAGGCCTCCGAGGAGCCTGAGCAGGAGCGGCAGCCAGCCGAAGAAGTGGATCGCGAGCGCGCCGAGCACGGTCAGGAAGAAGAGGAGCAATGCGCCGAGCACCCCGAACCCCGACACGATGAACGTCTTGCCGACCAGCGCGAACACCCCGATCGGCGCGAACCGCATCACCCACATCGTGATCATGATCATCACGTCGTGGACGCCTTCCCAGAAGCTGCGCAGCGTGTCGCCGCCCGGGCCGGTCAGCTTCGACAGGAAGTACCCGAACACGACGCCGACGAAGATCAGCGCGAGGAGCTGCGTCTCGACCGCGGCTTCCAGGATGTTCGACGGCACGGCCCGCGAGATCACGCCGATCAGGTCCGCGACGCCGCGGCCTTCCACGCTCGCCATGACCCCGGTCGCGTCCGGCAGGGCGTTGCGCATCGCCTGGGCGGACTCCGTCTCGCCCGGCGCCACCACGTTGACGAGCACGAGCCCCGTGAAGATGGCGAAGAACCCGGTCATGACGTAGAAGCCGACCGTCTTGCCGCCGACCCGCCCGAAGGCGCCGCCGCTCACCATGTTGCCGACGCCGACGATGATCGACGACAGGATGAGCGGCACGACCACCATCTTGAGGGCGTTGATAAAGAGGCCGCCGAAAAAGTCGAGGACACCGACCAGAGATGTCCCGAAGATCGTGGTCTCCGGACTCGACGGCCAGGCGACCAGCGCCGCAAGGACCAGCGCCGCCACGATCTGCCAGTGCAACGGCAGGCCGATGATCCGACTCCACATGCTGTTTTCACTCATCCGCTTTCCCCTTTACTGCCCGGATGCCGCCCCGCCCGCGGACGCGCGCGGCCCACGGGAGTGTTCGCGGCAGCGAAACTCCAACGCGAGCCGCAGGCTCGCGCGGTCACCCGATCTCGATCATCTCGAAATCTTCCTTGCCGACCCCGCACTCCGGACACACGAAGTCCTCCGGCACGTCCTCCCAGGCCGTCCCGGGGGCGATGCCGTCGTCCTCATATCCCTCAGCTTCGTCGTAGATCCAGCCGCAGACAATGCACTGCCACTTCTTCACGGTCGCCTGCTTCGTTCCCTTCTCGTCCCTTCGCTTTCGCGGCGCAAATCCGACACACTCGCGGCCCCGAAGGATAACCCGTCCGCGTTCGCCCATGCCCGCGAGACTGGCCACGTACGTTCAACTGATGCGCCTCGACCGGCCCGTGGGCACGCTCCTCCTGCTCTGGCCGACCCTCGCCGCGCTCTGGATCGCCGCCGAGGGGACGCCGCCCCGGCCGATCGTCGCCGCGTTCGTGGCCGGGACGTTTCTCATGCGCGCCGGCGGGTGCGTCGTGAACGACATGGCGGACCGGGACTTCGACCCCCACGTGACGCGGACGGCGGACCGGCCCCTGGCCACGGGCCGCGTGTCCCGTACCGAGGCGGGCGTGCTCTTCGTCGTCCTCGCCCTGCTGGCGCTAGCCGTGGTGATGACGCTCAACACGCAGACGCGGCTGCTCGCGGTGGCGGGCCTCCTGATCGCCGTCGCGTACCCCTTCATGAAGCGCTACACCCACCTGCCGCAACTCGTGCTGGGCGTCGCGTTCAGTTGGGGCATCCCGATGGCGTTCGCGGCAGTCACGGGGGGCGTGCCGACCCTGGGATGGCTCCTGTTTCTCGCGAGCCTCCTGTGGATCGTCGCCTACGATACCGAGTACGCGATGGTCGACCGGCGTGACGACATGCGCGCGGGCATCAAGTCGATCGCCATCCTGTTCGGCCGCGCCGACCGCGCGATGATCGGGGCGCTGCAGGCGGCGACGCTCGGCCTGCTCGGCCTGCTCGGCGTGTATGCCGGGTTGCGCATCCCCTGGTTCGCCGCGCTCGCCGTCGCCGCGGCGTTCTTCCTGTACCAGCAGCACCTCATCCGGGACCGCGACGAGTCCCGCTGCTTCGCCGCCTTCCGCAACAACACCTGGGTGGGCTTCGCCCTCTTCGCCGGCGCGGTGGCCGAGTACGCCATGCCGGGGCGCGCCGCCGCATGATCGACCGGGCCATCGAGTGGACGGGCCGCGCCGTCGCGTGGCTGACGTTCGGCATGATCGTGGCGACGTGTGTCGTCGTCGTGCTGCGCTACGGCTTCGACACGAGCGCCATCATGCTGCAGGAGTCCGTGATCTACATGCACGGCATGGTGTTCATGCTGGGGCTCGCGTACACGGCCCGGCACGACGGTCACGTGCGGGTGGACGTGCTGTACGGGCGTATGTCGATGCGCGCCCGCGGGATCGTCAACCTGGTCGGGCACCTCGTCCTGACCCTGCCCCTGTGCGTCGTGATCTTCTTCACGAGCCTCGACTACGTCGCCAGTTCCTGGTCGGTCCTCGAAGGCTCCCAGGAGGTTGGGGGTGTCCCCTTGGTGTTCGCGCTGAAGACGCTCATCCCGGTCGCCGCGGTCATGCTGGCCGCCCACGCGGCCGTCCAGTCCGTGCGCGAGTTCCGCACGTTGCTTTCGTGATCGAGTTCCTGCCGCTCTTCATGTTCGCCGCGGTCTTCGCGGCGCTCCTGGCCGGCTACGCGGTCGCTGCGACCCTCGCCGGCGTCGCGCTCCTGTTCGCGTTCGGCGGCGCGGCGTTCGGCGTGTTCGACCTCAAGGACCTCGGCTTCCTGCCCGGCCGCCTGTTCGGCATCGTCACCAACCAGACCCTGATCGCGGTACCGCTCTTCGTGGCGATGGGCGTGACGCTCGAGCGCACGCGCATCGCCGAGACGCTGCTCGAGAGCCTGTCCGTCCTCCTCGGGCGCGTGCGCGGCGGCCTCGGCATCGCCGTGACGGTGGTCGGCATGATGATGGCGGCGAGCACCGGCATCGTGGGCGCGACGGTGGTGACGCTCGGCCTCCTGTCGCTGCCCACGATGCTGCGCCACGGCTACGATCCGAAGCTCGCCACCGGGACGATCTGCGCGACAGGGACCCTCGGCCAGATCATCCCGCCCTCCATCGCGCTCGTGCTGCTCGGCGACGTGCTGTCGAGCGCCTACCAGCAGGCGCAGCTCGGCCTCGGGGTGTTCTCGCCCAAGACGGTGTCCGTGGGGGACCTCTTCGCCGGCGCGCTCATCCCCGGGCTGGTGCTCGTCGGTCTGTACCTCGGCTACATCGCGCTTACGGCCCTGCTCCGGCCCGAGCGGGCTCCGGCACGGCGCGACCCCGCAGCCACGGACGGTCCTCCCGCCGTGCCGCTGCGGCAGCTGATGCGCGGCCTCGCCCCGCCGATCCTCCTCATTGCCGCGGTGCTCGGCTCCATACTCGCGGGATACGCCACCCCGACGGAAGCCGCCGGCGTCGGCGCCATGGGCGCGCTCCTGCTCGCGATCGCCTACCGCGCCCTGTCGTGGTCCGTCCTCCGCGAGATCGGCGCCTCGACCGTGAAGACCACCTCGATGGTCTTCTTCATCCTCATCGGCGCCTCGGTGTTCTCCCTCGTCTTCCGCGGCTACGGCGGCGACGAACTGGTCGCCGGGATCTTCGCCGACATGCCGGGCGGCGTGCTCGGCGCGACCGTCATAGTGATGGTCGTGATCTTCCTGCTCGGCTTCCTGCTCGACTTCATCGAGATCACCTATGTCGTGGTGCCGATCGTCGGCCCCGTCCTGCTCGCGATGGGCCTCGACCCGGTCTGGCTGGGCGTGATGATCGCGGTGAACCTCCAGACGTCGTTCCTGACGCCGCCGTTCGGGTTCTCCCTCTTCTACCTGCGCGGCGTCGCGCCCCCGGAGGTGGCGACCCTCGATATCTACCGGGGTGCGGCGCCGTTCATCGTGCTGCAGTTGGGGCTGCTGGCCTTGCTGGCGCTGGCGCCGGGGCTCGCGACCTGGTTGCCGGGGGTGTTGTATTGAGGGGGGGCGCACCGGAGGACGACGTTTGGACAGGTCGCCAAGGTGTGCTCCCGTGTCGAGAGGAGGCCCTAGCTAGCAGGGAAGAGGCGCCGGTTCACGGCGGATTTCAAGCCGCGTGTGGCGCTCGAGGCGCTGCGGGAGCGGGATACGGTGCAGGCGATCGCGGCGCGCCACGAGGTGCACCCGAACCAGGTGAGCACGTGGAAGCGTCAGGCCGTGGAGGGCCTCGACGAGGTGTTCCCGCAGCCGGGATCGAAGCGCGCCGGGGAGCACGATGCGACGATCAGGAACCTCCACGCGAAGACCGGCGAGCTGACGGTGGAGGCGCACGCGTAGCGTGCGTTGGACTATTTCTGCGCCGGTTGGCGCGCTCAGCCGTCCGGAGCGGGCCGCGATGGTCGACCGCGGCTGCGGGCTGTCGCTGTCGCGGCAGTGCGGTCCTCTTTGCGTGAGCCGTTCGTCGCAGTACTACGAGCCGCTGGGCAAGAGCGCGGAGACCTGGCGCTGATGCGCCGGATGGACGAGCTGAATCTGGCGCACCCCGTTCTACGGCAGCCGGTAGATGGCCCGGCACCTGGGCCGGGTGGGCGTGGTCGCGGGTCGTCACCGGGTGCGCCGGCTGATGCGGCTGATGGGCATGGAGGCCGTGTACCGCAGGCCGCGCACCAGCGCCGCCAACCCGAAGCACCGCCTCTACCGTATCTGCTGCGGGACCTGGAGTCGGGCCCCCGGACCAGGTGTGGTGCGCGGACATCACCTACATGCCTGTTTCGCGGGGGTTCTTTTTCTTGGTGGCCGTGATGGACTGGGCCAGCCGCCACGTGCGGTCGTCGCGGCTGTCGAACACCATGGACGGCGCGCTCTGCGTCGAGGCGTTCACCAAAAGGGTGCGCGCCAGCGGCGCGCTCTGTTCCACGGACGGCCACGGCGCCATCTCGACAACATCTTCATCGAGCACATCGTCGGCTCGTGGTTCCGGTTCTACGACGAGTCGCGCCCGCATTCGTCGCTGGGCGGCCGGACGCCGGGCGAGGTTTACCGGGGCACCCTGGGGAAGTCGCGTGAACCGGCCGGGGACCATGGCAACCGGGAACGCCGCGGCACTCGCCGCGTCAAGCCGCTGCACGGCTCTCCACTTCGTTCCGACCGGCTCTTTGATACCTGGCCCGCGAGCGCCCCGACGATGCCGTTGACATCGCCGGTCGCCGTCGGCAGCTTTCCGTTCACGGGGCCCCAATCAATCGGAGTACACCTAATCTCCGCCCTCGGACTGTCCAAACGAACCAAGACCATCTCAATCATCATCGGCATCGTCAAGCGGCTTCACTGTGACCCAACCGCACTACCACGGCCATCGTCGCCGCCTACGCCAGCGCTTCCTGCAAGGGGGATTTGATGGATTCGCGGACCATGAGGTTGTCGAGCTCCTGCTCACCTTGACGATTCCCAGGGCCGATGTGAAGCAGCCCGCCAAAGAGCTGCTGCAACGATTCGGCAGCCTGCGAGCAATTCTGGACGCGCCGATGGACGAGGTGCGCACTGTGAGGGGGCTTGGCGAGGTCGCGGCGGTCGCCTTGCGGGTCATTCGCGAGGCCGCCGCGCTCTATCTGCGGCAGGCCAGCGAGGGCATAGAGGTGCGGCAGGATCGGGAAAGCCTAAGCGAGTTCTGGCGCATGCGCATAGGCGCCCACCAGAACGAGGTGTTCGAAGTGGCCTATCTGGACTCCGGCTATCGGCTGCTTCCGCGCGGCGTTGAGCGACTGCAGGAAGGCACCATCGACCGGGCAGCGGTGTATCCGCGGCGGGTTGTCGAGACCGCGCTGCGCCGTGGGGCCGCGGCCGTCGTCCTGGCGCACAACCATCCGAACGGCACAGCGGAGCCGAGCGAACAGGACAAGTTGGTCACCCGCGCCATCGTTCTGGCCGCCGAGACGGTCAGCATTCGCGTCCTCGACCATCTGATCGTCACTCGCGACGCTGTGTTCAGTTTCCGCGAAGCGCGCCTACTCTAGCCCGGCGAGTCCTCGGGCACTTGCCTTCGCATGTGGATTGTCGGATTGCCGTACACTTCACCGGTAAGCGACTCCGGTCTGAGGTGTTCGATGAGCGGCCCCTCACCCAATTTGCTGCGCCAGCGTCCGGTGGGTGTCTGCAAGGCCGCGTGTTTCCACACTCCATGTTCTTCGTAGAGTGCGACCTTGACATAACCGCCTTCATGACTGTTGCCCCGGCATCGCTGAAATCCCAAGCCGGTGAATACCTCAATGAGGCCTTCCATGCGGTCTGTGCGCGTGGCGTAATCGGGCCAGTAGCGCGTTTCCGTAAAATCCCACCACTTCTTATTGTCGCCGGCGGCATAAGCTACGCAGTTATATCCCCTTGTGGGTTCCCCTACTATTTCATAGCCCTCTCTGGCCAGCCTTGGGAATGCTGCTGCGAGCGTTTGCCTCCATTCAGGTATATCCATTGGCTTCGCCCCATTCCAGCCATGAGGCGTGGATCGCGGCGATATTGCCCCAGTCGGCCCGGTTCACAGGATTTGCCCCTGTAATGTTCCCCAACGCATAGTCCCAGTGCCCCCTCCCGTCCTGCATCCGTTCCAGTATCAGAGGCACCACCGGCTCGCCCATGCTGATGATTTCCATGTGGTCCGGGTGTGCGGCCGCACGGTCCGAGTTGGACATAAGGCAAGTCTCCATGTACCAGCGGTCGGCGAGTTCCGTGAAACGCTCGCGGACGGCGGGATCGACTTCCACTTCGTCGGCGTGTTGCCCGTAGCCCAGGCCGCGAACATGGGGTTCCCGGTGCAGCAGCAGGCGCAGCCGCTTGAGCTCTGCGGCATCCCAGCCCATGGCCTCGGCCACGGCTTGGTCCCACAGGCGGCGCACTTCGCACTCGCCGTCGCGGAATTGGGGGACGACCATGTCCTTGGTGCGCTCCCAGCAGTCGGCCAGCATCTGGCGGATACGGTCGTCCTTGATGTTCGGCACCCTGAGCTTGTTCGTCGCCTGCGGCGAGTAGCTTGGAAACTCCAGCGTTTTACCTGGATCACGCATGGTTTGGAGCCGTCCTGGCGTCGAATTGACAAAAACAGCGATTGCCTTCGCTTCGACGGAGGACAAGCCGACCACGGGGAACCAAGTCTGTCCAAGGTACTTGGAATCGCTGGCGGTCGCAGTTAACCGCGCCGTACTATTGCGTTGCCCGGCGGTTATCAGCAGGTGCGATGACCATTCGAGGTAGTGCCTCGCTTGCTGTTCCCGTCCTTTCTTGAAGACCCAATGCCCATCCGGTGTGGATTCGATCGTCTTTTGTCCTTCAGCACCTTTCGATTCCAGAATGGGTATGCTCTCGGCGTTGTCGCGAGTCGATCTGTCGAAATTCTCGCGCACTCTTCGGCTGCCGTCGTGAGCCGTGCAATCGGGAATCGAATCGAGAGGCCGCAGGTTAGGGTCGTTAGCAAACGCCCAGCCCGCTTTCGCCAATGCCGGTGAGCGCCAAATCGCGGGGGTCCAATCGCCAGCCTCGATGCGCTCGGCTGGCCAATAGGAGATTTCGCCCCAGCCGTTCGCCATCAAGCCTTGCTCGCAGTCCAGCAGACATTGATGAAAATCGGCGGTCTCATCGTCGCCCGTCGGCATTCGGTCGAGGTTGATGAACCGGGTTGGCGGCTTTTCACCATCATGGCGTCGCATCACCACGATGCTCTCGTTGATGGATGCGTGTTGGCTTAAGTTGATGTTCCGAGGCTGGTGCGAGGTCAACACGGTGTGGATGTGGAAGCGTCGCGCCAGCACCAGCCGCTCACGCTGACCGGAAGGAGCCGTGATCGCTACGGTCGGGATGATCATCGTCAGGACACCGTCGGACCGCTCCACGCAATGGTCCGCAAGACCCACGAACAGCGGTCGGATGGAGTTCTTGTCGGCGAAATCCATCAGGGCGTGATCGGCCTGGGTGAGCTTTTGCTCCAGCGAGTCGGCTCGGGCGCGCAGCGCCTTCTGCGTTTCCTCTGCGAACTTCTCGCCCATTTTGGCGCGGTTGGTGAACGGCGGATTCACAATGACGATGCGGGCCATCTTCACGGCATCCACGGCGTCTTCGAATTCGGTGTCGTCGGTCGCCTCCCAAGTGGCTCGGGAATTGATTGCGTCGTCGCCCAGATCCAATTCGCCGGGTCTTTGCACGACGGCCCGCTGGCCCATTAGCTCAAGCGTACCGGCTTGCAACCGATCCGGGGCATGCTTGTCTGGCCCGTAGGGCATCAGATGCAGGCCCATTCTGCGGTAGCTGACCCGGTGGTTGCCCGCCGTTAGCTGGGACGCTGCGAGCTGCAGCGAAACGGGATTAATGTCCAAGCCTTTGATGATGTCCTCGACCGCCAGTTTCTGCAGCTGGGTCAGCTTCTCGTCGTCCGCCCCCTTGTCCAGCGCCCGGCGCTTCATGTCGGTGAGCATGGCGGCCAGCAGGGTGCCGCTGCCGCATGCCAAGTCCACTGTCTTGTGTTTGCGCCAAACTTCGATGTCAGACCAATCCTGGTCTCCGCAAACATCCAGCGTCAGGCGGGCGGCGAGGGAGGCGGCGACGGGCCGGGTGAAGAAAGCGCCGTCGGAGGCCTGGTTACCCATGACGCGGTTGAACAGCGGGCCGGCATGGTCGGCGCCCATGTCCGCGTAGGTCTCCGCGATGCGCTCGGCTTCGGCCGCAAGATGATGCAGGGCGCGCTCCAGGCCGGCGGTCTTTCCGGTCGTCTCGACCGCGTAGATCGCTTCCAAGGCCGGTTCGAGCACCGGGCGGAAGTCGTGGCGCATGATGCGCTCCCACTCGCGGCTGATCGTCCGCACGATGTCGGCCTGGTTCTTGATGAGTGAGAGGTCGCTGATGCCCGAAAGCCAGCCGCCGTTGCTGATACGCTGGTGCAGCATGGCGGCGTTCATCATCAGCAGCGCGGCGATGGTGCAGCCGTCGGCTTGCTTCTTGTCGGTTTCCTTTAGACGATCGAGTTGGAAGTGCTTGTTCAGCGGGGGCTGCAATCCATCCGCCCGCATATGGTGAGCCGCCTCGGACACGCTCGATTCCAGAATGTTCAGATCGCGCAGCACCCGGTTGTCGCTGAGGCCCGACTTTGACAGCAGGTTCATCCTGATGGCGCTGCCGTGGTCCTCGAGCCCGCTCAGCTTAAGCATCAGCTGGCCCTGCTCCTCGGCGCGCTCCTTGGCGGATTTTTGCGGCTGGCGCTGACCGCCCCGCCGCACGCGGATGCCGCCCTCGCCGGCGTTGATCATCTTGCGGGCTTTGGCCTTGGTTTTCTGGATGTTGACGATGCCCCGCGCCGCGCCCGCCTTCGGCTTGTCCCGGGCCACTGCATCCGTGCGCAGTTCATCCGTTCCGTCATCGTTCCTTTTCGCCGTGAGGACCTGAGTCATCTCCACGGGCTCGCCGATGGCGGGGCGCTCCCAGTCATCGGATGGCTGGCGCACCTCCAGCTCGCCGCCTGAAGCGCCGCCGTAGGTGGCCTGTTCGTCAAGGCGCCGTATGCCCGCTTCGGCGCGGGATTTGCCCGCCAATACCTGCTCGACCGCCTCCCGCGCGGCGCCGGGCGGCCCCTCGACTTCGCCGTATTGGATGCGCCTGCCCTCACCCCTGGCGACCGCCACCAAGGTGCGCTCCACCGGCGGCGGTTTGGGAATGTACAGATGCAGAAGCTCCTCAAGATTCTCTTCGATGCGCTGGTCGTGTGCGCGCAGCGCGAGCAGAATCTGCCCCAATTCCTGCCATCCCTCCTCGGGGGCGCTGGTGCTCAGCCACTTCTCGGGATCGGCGCTGGGCGGAACCAGAATGGGGCAGACGATGTAGCCGAGTTCCTTGCCGGGGGCGGTGCGCATGGCGCGACCGACGGCCTGCACCACGTCTATCGGGCTCTTGCGGGCCTCCAGGAAAGCCACCGCGCTCAAGGACGGCGAATCAGTGCCCTCGCCGAATATGCCCACGTTGAGGATACCGTGCGGATGCGTCGAATCAGCCGCGGCCAGCCGCCCTTTTGCGGTCTCTCGGGCCGCGGCGTTGCTCGAAGCGTCCAGGTGCTCCAGGCTGTAGTCCGCCACGGCCCTGCCGTCCGCGTTCTCGCCGAGCCAGCGCGAGACCCACTGCTTGACCTTGCCGGTCTGCAAGTCCGCCGCCATGTTCCTGGACTTGTCCACCGTGTTCATGAAGGCGATGCACGACTTGATGTCCACTTTGTCGCCTTGGGTGCCGCCGCCCATGGTTAGCGCGAAGGCCAAGCCCCTGAGGTAGTCCGTGGTGGTCAGCTGGCCGCGCCCTGTGCTTTTGGTGGCCTTGGCCAGCTCGTTCGCCGTCCTGAATGCCTCCGGGTCGTTGATGCCCATGGCGATGATGCGGTAGTCGGACAGCCAGCGGTTGCGGACGGCCTCGATATAGCTCTTGCGGTACAACTCCACGCCGAAGGTGGTCTCGTCGTCCATGGAGCGCACGATCCAGTTCGGGTTGCCGGTGGGCCGCTTGCCGTCATAAATGCGTGGCGTGGCGGTCTGATAGACGCGGTAGGTGACGGGGAACCTGGCATTGTCATGGCAGACGGTGAAGTCGCGCAGCTTCTTTTCCTCCTGGTTGGCTGCGGCGGTCCTCGAGTTCCTGCGCTTCAGTCCCGCGGTCCTGTGGGCTTCGTCCGCGATCATCACGTGACCTCTGACGCTAGCCTTCAGCAGCGCTTCCGACACCTTGGCGCTGCTTTGGTAGGTGCCGATCAGGACCTTGATGCCGTCGCCGATCCTGTCCCGGCGCATCCAGTCCGCTATTACGCCGGGATCCGTGGTCACCTTACCCTTGACTTCTGCGGCGCTGACATTGCTGTTGTCAACGGTCGGGTCCAGTGTGGCGTTGCGGCTGCCTTCCTTTTTGGGGTCGTAGCCCGCCGTGGCGTCTGAGCAGACCGCCAGCACATCCAGCGGGATGCTGGCGTGTTGCAGGTATTCGCGCCGGATCTGGCCGACGAGCGCGATCGACGGACAGAGCACGATGGACAGCCCACCCGCGGGCGTGAGCTCCTCGATGATGCGCAGTGATATGCGCGTCTTGCCCGTGCCGCAGGGCAGGATGATTCTGCCGCGGGCCTCGCCCAGCGGCAGACCGCCGCTTTGCGAGCCTTCCTGTTCCCGGAGGATGCGCACGCTGCTGGCGACGGCTTCCTCCTGCATGCTGGACTTGCTTTGCAGGCTTTCATTCCCGTCAGCGTCCGCCAGCCCCTGTTCGGATTCCTCGGCTGCGGCGTTCGCCTGCCGCTGCTGCTGAAGATCGCTGGTGATGTTGACCAGCTTGAGGGGCTTCGGGTGCATCGACGCCGACTGGGCCGCGCCGCTGGCAAGCGGGTTGGCGCCATTGGTGACAATCCAGCGTTCAGCCCAGACGTCTGACGCGGATGCGGCCGCGAACTTAGCTACCTCGTTGTTTTTGATCGAGTCGCCGCGTCCCTCGTCGTCGAGCTGGCGCGACTTGCACTGGATGGCGATGTGTTTCCCGTCGCTACGGCGCCTGGCTACGGCATCAATCCCCACATCCTGCCTGGTGGTGTTCGGGAAGTGCGCCTCCCTGTCCGGCCATTCGTCCCAATGCCAGCACTCGGCAACGTCCCATTCCTTGATGTAGGGAGCGGACTCCACCGTGACGACTTCGAGCCAATCGCCATCCGTCTCCCGCGAGTTCATTTCGGCTGTTTTGGCTAATGCCGCTTCGATGATCTCCTGCGCAGTCGGGATCGCCATCATCTTCCCTCTTTGAGGTTGTCCTGGTTCGTTAGACAGTCCGAGGGCGGAAACAAAGTGTACTCCGATTGATCGGAGCCCTCGGGGTACGGGATGTAAACCGGACGTAGCCGGGCCTTTGGACTCATGGCGTAGAACAACAAGCTTGTCGTGTACGCATCCGAACTGCCTTGGTGACGCGCTGGGTGCATTGGTCCGCTTCCATACGAGCTCGTTGCGGAACTGCTGCCATCCGAAAACGGCATCCATCACAGCCTTCGTGGAGAGGCGGCTTTCGGAAGCTCGGCAACTTCCGGTCTGCTTTCGAAGTCACCGCTCGTGAACTGTTGCAGGCGGAATGGTCACTGGCTCCAGACGAAGGCGCGTTAGCCTTCATGGCTCCCGCCCAACCCCCGCCCGCGTATCCAGGTACGACTGCTCCGTGATCGCGTGGTACTCCCGCACGCTCCCCTGGAACGCCCGGTAGGAATCGAGGATCCGCTGCGACAGTTCGTCGGTCGCCGCCGTTTCGTCGAGCACCTCTTCCGAGAACTCCGCGAAGCGCGCCAGCACGTCGTCCGGCAGGCGGCGCACGTCGACGCCGTGTTCCTCCACGAGGGTCCGGAGCGCCGCGGCGTTGCGCGCGGTGAACTCGTCCAGCATGTCCTGGTTCACGGCGCGGCAGGCGGTCTCGAGCATCACCCTGAGGTCCGTCGGCAGGGAGTCCCAGGCTTCGCGGTTGACCAGCGCCTCGATGGCCGGACCCGGTTCGTGCCAGCCGGGGTAGTAGTAGTACTGGGCGATCTCCTGGAGCCCGAGGGCCAGGTCGTTGTACGGCCCGACCCACTCCGCCGCGTCGATGACACCGGTCTGCAGCGACGTGAAGATCTCCGAGCCCGGCATCGCCACGGGGACGCCTCCGGCGCGTTCCAGCACCTCCCCGCCGATCCCGGGGATGCGCATCTTGAGGCCCTGCAGGTCCTCGAGGGAGTTGATCTCCTTGTTGAACCAGCCGGCCATCTGCACACCGCTGTTGCCGGCAGCGAGCGGCACCACGCCGAACGGTTCGTAGAGTTCGCGCCAGAGTTCGAGGCCGCCGCCGTAGTGCAGCCAGCCGTTCATCTCCTGCGCATTCAGGCCGAACGGCACCGTCGCGAAGATGGCGGCGATGGGGGCCTTGCCGCGCCAGTAGTAAGCCGCGCCGTGGCCCATCTCGGCGCTGCCTTCGGCGACCGCGTCGAAGACCTCGAAGGCCGGGACCAGTTCGCCCGCCGCGTAGACCTTGATTTGAAATCGCCCGGCGGACATTTCGCCCACGATGTCCGCCAGCCGCTCCGGCGCCGTGCCGAGAGCCGGAAGGTTCTTCGGCCAGGTCGTGACGAGCTTCCACTCGAACGTGCGGGTGTCGGCGGCCGACGCGGCATCCGTTCCCGCGGAATCCCCGGCCTCCGGCGCGCAGGCGACCAACATCACGGTCAGCGCCGCAGCCGCGATGACGTGCAGTACCTGTCTCATGTCGATCCTGTTCCTCAATCCAGCGTCTCCAGGTTGGCAAAGCCCAACATCAGCCATTTCGCCCCTACCTCCGCGAAGTTGACCTGCACACGGGCGCGTTCGCCGTGCCCCTCGCTCTGCATCACGATTCCCTCGCCGAACTTGCCGTGGTGCACCCGTTGTCCGATGCGCAGCGCGCCGTCCGCGGCTTCCAGCGCCGGCGACGCCGCCGGGCCGTACCGGGCGCGCTTCACGGCACCGCCCAGCCGCACCTCCTGCCAGGTGCCGTCCGGCAACTCGTGCAGGAACCGGGACGCGGGATTGTACGAGTCCGTGCCGTACATCCACCGCGTCTCGGCGCGCGTCAGATAAAGCTGCCGCATCGCGCGGGTGATGCCGACGTAGGCGAGCCGGCGCTCCTCTTCCATCCTGCCGGGCTCGCCATCCGAGTTCCGGCTCGGGAACAACCCTTCCTCCATACCCGTGATGAAGACCAGCGGGAACTCGAGGCCCTTCGCCGAATGCAGCGTCATCATCTGCACCGCGGCCCCCGTCTCCGCCTGGTACTCGCCGGACTCGAGCGCCGCCTGGTCGAGGAAATCGTCCAGGATGGAGCCCTCGTCCTCGTCACCCCCGTCCGTCCCGCGCGGGTCGAGCGGAAAGGTGCGTTCGGTCTCGAAGCGGCGGCACGCGGCGACCAGTTCCTCGAGGTTCTCCTTGCGCGCGAGGCCACGCTCCCCCGGCTCCTTCTTGTGGTAGTCCATCAGGCCGCTGGACTCGACGCAGACCTGCGCGATCTCGCGGAGCGAATGCGTGCCGGCCTCCGCCGCCATGTCGTCGATCAGCGCCAGGAACGCCCCCAGCACCGACGCCGTCCGTCCCCGGAGACCCCCGTCCGCGATGCCCTCCTTGGTCGCCTGCCACAGGGAGACGCCGCGCTCCCGGGCGAGCGCGCGGACGGCATCCACCGACTTCGGGCCGATGCCCCGCGCCGGCAGGTTGACGATGCGCTCGAAGGCGACGTCCGAATGACGCTGGTTCATCATGCGCATGTAGGCGAGGGCGTTCTTGATCTCGGCGCGCTCGAAGAAGCGCAGGCCGCCGTAGATCCGGTAGGCGATGCCCGCCCGCCCGAACGCCTCCTCCAGCGGCCGTGACTGCGCGTTCGAGCGGTAGAGCACGGCCACTTCGTCGGGGCTGCCGCCGCCGTCGATCCACTCGTGCGAACGGTCCGCCACGAACCGGGCTTCCTCCACCTCGTTGTAGGCGTCGTGGAGGAAGATCGGGTCGCCGTCGCCGGACGCCGTCCAGAGTTCCTTGCCGAGACGGTCCGTGTTGTTGTCGATGAGTCCGTTGGCCGCCTTCAGGATGGTCCCGGTCGAGCGGTAGTTCTGCTCGAGCCGCACGATGCTCGTCTCCCGGAAGTCCTGCGAGAAGCGGTGGATGTTCTCGATCTTCGCGCCCCGCCAGCCGTAGATGGACTGGTCGTCGTCGCCGACGGCCATGACGCTGCTCTCGTCTCCCGCGAGCACGCGGAGGGAGGCGTACTGGATCGTGTTCGTGTCCTGGAACTCGTCGACCAGGATGTGGGCGAAACGCTGCCGGTAGTGTTCGAGCACGTCCGGCCGTTCGAGCCAGAGTTCGTGACAGCGCAGCAGCAGTTCCGCGAAATCCACGACCCCGTTCTGGCGGCAGACTTCCTCGTAGGCCTCGTAGATATTCTTCTGCGTCACGAGGAAGTGGTCCTCGCCCGTCACCACCTCGTGCGCCCGCCGCCCCTCGTCCTTCTGGCCGTTGATGAACCAGCACGCCTGGCGCGGCGGCCAGCGCTGCTCGTCGAGGTCCAGGGAGCGCAGCACCCGGCGCACGAGCCGCTGCTGGTCGTCCGCATCGATGATCTGGAAGCCCTGCGGCAGTCCCGCATCCTCCCAGTGCATGCGCAGCAGCCGGTGCGCGATGCCGTGGAACGTCCCCACCCACATCGCGCGGGGCGGCGCGTCGAGCAGCGTCTCGGTGCGCGAGCGCATCTCGGCCGCCGCCTTGTTGGTGAACGTGACCGCGAGCACGCTGTGGGGGCTCGCGCCCTCCGCCTCGATCAGCCAGGCGATCCGGTGCACCAGGACGCGCGTCTTGCCGCTCCCGGCGCCGGCAACGACCAGCAGGTTGCCGACCGGCGCCGTCACCGCCTCGCGCTGACGCTCGTTGAGACCGTCCAGGATGTGGGTGACGTCCAACGCCTATTCGACCGTGACCGATTTCGCCAGGTTCCTCGGCTGATCGACGTCCGTGCCCTTCAGCACGGCGACGTGATAGGCGAGCAGCTGCAACGGGACCGTGTAGACGATCGGGGCGACGGCCTCGTGCACCTTCGGAACCTCGATGACATGGACGCCAGGTGCTTCCTCGAACCCTGTCTCGGAGTCCGCGAAGACATAGAGCCGTCCGCCCCGGGCGCGCACTTCCTGCAGGTTCGAGCGCGTCTTCTCGAAGAGGTCGTTGTTAGGCGCCACCGCCACCACCGGCATCTCGTCGGTGACCAGCGCCAATGGCCCGTGCTTGAGTTCCCCCGCGGGATAGCCCTCGGCGTGGATGTATGAGATCTCCTTGAGCTTGAGGGCGCCCTCGAGGGCCACCGGGAAGTGCGGGCCCCGGCCGAGGAACAGGGCGTGGCGCCGTTCGACGAACTCCTCCGCGAGCAGCCGGAGGCGGTCGTCGAGCCCGAGCACCGCATCCACCGCGTCGGAAAGGCCATGGAGCGCCCCGACCAGTTCGGCCTCACGTTCCTGCGTCATGCCGCGCCGGCGGCCGAGCAGGATCGTCCACATGAGGAGATCCGCCAGCATTGCGGTAAACGCCTTGGTGGAGGCGACGCCGATCTCCGCTCCGGCCTCCAGCATGATGGCCATGTCCGACTCGCGCACCAGCGAACTCATCGGCACGTTGCACACCGTCGCCGTGTGGGCGAACCCCGCCTGCTTCGCGATCCGGAGCGCGGCCAGGGTGTCCGCCGTCTCCCCCGACTGCGACAGCGAGAGGAACAGGCTGCGCGGCAGCGCCGTCACCGACCGGTAGCGCCACTCGCTCGCGATCTCCGCCTGGGCCGGGATCCCGACGTACTGCTCGATCCAGTGGCGCGCGATGCACGCCGCGTAGTACGCCGTCCCGCACGCGACGAGCGTGACGGCGTCCGTTTCGTCCAGCACCGTCGGCGCCCGCACGCCGAACGCCGGCTCGCGCACCCGCGTCCGCCCGAGGCGGCCCTCCAGCGTGTCCCGCACGACGCGCGGCTGTTCGTGGATCTCGCGCTGCATGTGGTGGCGGTAGTTGCCCTTGTCCACCTCGTCGAAGACGTGCTCGACGCGCACCGTCGCGCGCACCACCGTCTCGTTCGCCGCGCTCCACACGCCGATGGAGTCGCTGCGGATGTCCACCAGGTCCCCTTCCTCGAGGAAGATGAACCGGTCGGTCACGGGCCGCAGCGCCAGCACGTCCGAAGCGATGAAGTTCTCCTCGATGCCGACGCCGATGACCAGCGGGCTCCCGAGCCGCGCCCCGACCATGCGGCCCGGCTCGTCCCGGCAGATGACGCCGATGGCATAGGCGCCCTCGAGCCGCTGCACCGTCGCGCGCACGGCGGCGAGCAGGTCCCGCTCTTGCTCGTAGTAGTAGTCGATCAGGTGGACGATGACTTCGGCGTCGGTCTCCGACTCGAAGCGGTAACCCGCCGCGATCATCTCGTCGCGGAGCGGCTCGAACCCCTCGATGATGCCGTTGTGCACGAGCGCGATACGGCCGTTCGACAGGTGCGGATGCGCGTTCGCCTCGCTCGGGACGCCGTGCGTGGCCCACCGCGTGTGGGCGATGCCCGTGGTGCCGCGTACGGGTCGTTCTCGCAGGCTGTCCGCCAGCATTGCCACCTTCCCCTCAGTGCGGCGGCGGTCGATGCAGGGGCCGTCGGTCACGACCGCGAGACCAGCGGAGTCGTAGCCGCGGTACTCGAGGCGCTGCAGGCCCGCAAGGAGGATGCCCGGGACGTTGCGGTACGCGACCGCGCCGACGATTCCACACACGGCGGCGGCCTACCGCTTCCTCTTGGCGGGCGGCTTCCAGCCCTTGATGTTGCGCTGGCGCGCGCGGCCGACCGCGAGATGCTCCGCGGCGACGCGCGTCGTGATGGTCGACCCCGCGCCGATGTAGGCGCCGTCTTCCACTTCGAGGGGCGCCACCAGCGTCGTATTCGTGCCGACGAAGACCTCGTCGCCGATGCGGGTCGCGTGCTTGTCGACCCCGTCGTAGTTGCAGGTGATCGTGCCCGCCCCGACGTTGCAGCGCTCGCCGACGAACGCGTCGCCGAGGTAGGCAAGGTGGCTCGCCTTCGTACCGGCGCCCAGCCGCGCCTTCTTCGTCTCGACGAAGTTGCCGATCCGGGTGTCCTCGCCCAGCTCCGTGCCGGGACGCAGGCGGGCGAAAGGACCCACGGCCGCGCCGCGATCGATACGGGCGCCATCGATCACGGTGTGCGGCTCCACCGTCACGCCGTCGGCCAGCACGGAGTCGCGGATGACGCAGTGCGCGCCGACCTGCACGTCGGCGCCGAGTTCGACGCTGCCCTCGAGGACCACGCCGACATCGATGACGCAGTCCACCCCGGCACGCAGCGTCCCGCGGAGGTCGAACCGCGCGGGATCGCGCAGTGTCACGCCGGCGCCCATGGCGGCTTCCGCATTGCGCCGCTGGTAACGCCGTTCGGCCTCGGCGAGCTGGATCCGGTCGTTGACGCCAAGCACCTCCTCCGGGTCGGCCGCTGGGACACCCGCGACGGGAACCCCATCGGCAACGGCTTCGGCGACCACGTCGGTCAGGTAGTACTCGCCCTGGGCGTTGTCGTTGCCGACTCGCGCGAGGAGTTGCGCGAGCAGCTCGCCTGGCGCCGCGAGGATTCCGGTGTTGATCTCGGTGAGCCCGCGCTGCGCCTCCGTGGCGTCCCGGTCCTCGACGACCGCGGCAACGCGCCCTTCGGCGTCCCGCACGATCCGGCCCAGACCCTCGGGGCACGCGGCTTCCGCCGTGACCAGGGCCACGCGCCCCGACGCGCCGCTCGCCGCGACGCAGGCTTCGAGCGTGGCCGTCCCGACCAAGGGCACGTCCGCGTACAGCACGAGGACCGTCGCCCCGTCCGACACGCCCGGCATCGCCTGCAGCACCGCGTGGCCGGAGCCCAACTGCTCCGGCTGTTCCACCCAGGCGACATCCGCCACATCAAGGAAGCGTTGCCGGATCTCGTCCGCCCCGGCGCCGACCACTACGTGCAGCCGGTCCGGGGAGAGGGCGCGCGCCGTGTCGAGCACGTGGCCCAGCATGGGCCGCCCGCCGATCTCGTGGAGCACCTTCGGCCGCTGCGACCGCATGCGGGTGCCCTGGCCCGCGGCCAGGACGATGACATCGAGCGCCATACGGGAGTCCGCGGGGCGAAAGTCCGGATTATAGGGCCGCGGGCGACACCCCGCGTGCGTGCTCCACCCGGAGTCGAGTAGGACAAGCGCCCTGGCCGAGCACCGCGTTTGACCATCGCAAGCGGAACGTGTGAGGCTTGGGCCGGGCCCTCTTTTTTCAGGGCTGCCCAAACGACGAGGGGAGCAAAACGATGACCACCGATACCAGCGAATACCGCGACGGCATCCTGCAGGCGTGGCAGGGAGAACACTGGGGCAAGGCCTTCCTCGAGCAGATCGCCGAACGCACGGACGACGCCGGCCATCGCGCCAAGTGGCAGGTCCTCGCGCAACTGGAGGAAGCTACGGGCAACGCCTTGACGCCATTGGTGGACGACTCCGCGGAGCAGGACCCCGAAGGCTACCGGCAGGTCGACACCTTCGTGGCCGAGTACGCGAAGCTGTCCTGGGGAGAGGCGATGGAGCAGATGATGACCCTGCTCGACCCCGCCATCGAGCGTTTCGAGCGGCTCCTCGCCATCGCGCCCGAGGAAGACCTCGAGGTCGTGCAGATCCTCCTGGACCACGAGCTGGCCCTCAAGCGCTTCGCGGAGCGGGAGCTCGCGGGTGATCCGGAGACGTCGCTGGACTCCGTACGCGCCGTCATAGAGCGGGCGCGCGCGGTCCACGCGACCGCCTGACCGGGAGCGGACCATGGCCGGGCTTACGCAAGAGCAGAAGGAAACCTTCCTGAGCGAACTGCACGTCGGCGTCCTGTCGATCGCTCGGGAGAACCGCGGCCCCCTGACCGCGCCCATCTGGTACTGCTACGAACCGGGCGGGAACCTGTGGGTGATGCTCGGGCGGGAGTCGAGAAAGGCGCAACTCCTCGAGGTCGGCACGCGGGTGTCCCTGTGCGCGCAGAAGGAGGAGCCGCCATACGCGTACGTCACGGCGGAAGGCCCCGTCGTGGGGATCGCGGAGGGTACTCACGCGGACATCCTGGAGCTCGCTACCCGCTACGTCGGGGAGGAGGGGGGCAAGGCGTACGCCGAGAACATGCGGACCGCCGAGAGCTTCACCGTCACGATCCGGCCCGAGACGTGGCTCGCGGTGGATTACGCGCGCCAGCAGTAGTTCGCCTCGCCGGGGCATCTGTCGTCATTCGACGTGACCACGCGGATCGCCCTTCTCCGCGGCATCAACGTCGGCGGCCGGAACTCTGTCGCCATGGCCGACCTGCGGCCCATCCTGGAGCGCCTCGGCTACGCCGATGTGCGCACCTACATCCAGAGCGGCAACGTCGTGTTCGACGCACCGGACGGACGCGACGTGTCCGCGTCATCCATCGCGGCCGCGGTGCGGGCGGGGACGGGCGTCGACGCGCGCGTGGTGGTGCTGACCGCGGCCGAGTTCCGGCGGGCCGCCACGCACAACCCGTTCGCGGCCGAAGACGGACGGTCTGTGCAACTGTTCTTCCTGGAGTCCGCGCCGCCCGATCCGGACCTGGACGCGATCCGGGGACTGTGCAAGGACTCCGAGCGCTGGCGACTCACGGATGCCGTGTTCTACCTCCACGCGCCCGAGGGCATCGCCCGGTCGAAGCTCGCGGCCGCGGTCGAGCGGAAGCTCGGCGTCGGCGCCACGGCGCGCAACTGGCGCACCGTCCGCAAGGTGCTGGAGATGGCGGAGACGGCCTGACCGTCAGGACCGCGGGTTGGCCGCCGACCCGACGGCGCCGATGTTGTCGCCGCTGTCTTCCGGCCTCCGCCCCCAGCGCCCGGCTTCCGCCCGGGCCAGGAACTCCGCCACGACCGCGTTGAACGCCGCCGGCTCCTCCAGGTTGCATGCGTGTCCAGTGTGCGGAAGCACGGCGAGCCCGCACCCCGGCACCGTGCGCTTGAGAAAGAGCGACGGATTGACGCAGGGATCGTCCTCGTCGCCGCAGACGACGAGCAGCGGGACCTCGAGCCGGGCGAGGTCCGCCTCGCGCGTGTAGAGGCTCGGACGCCGCCCCTGGAAGGCGCGCAGCGTGTTGGCAGAGCCCTTGGCCGAGTGCGCGCGAAAGAGCGCCGCGAAGCGCTCCCACCCGGTCGGGTCCTTCTCCCGAAAGCGGATGCGCGCGGGGCCTCGCAGGTACGCCTCCATCGACGCCATGCCCCGCTCCTCCAGCGCGTCCGCCCGCGCGTCCATGTCCTTGAGGAAGGCGTCGGGGTCATCGCCGCCGGTGCCTACGCCCGCGGCAACCACGGCGCGGCATCGCTCGGGATGGGCCAGCGCGAACTGCACCGCCGTGTACGCACCCATCGACAGTCCGCAGACGTGCGCCCGGTCGATGTCCATCGTATCGAGCAATCCGAGCAGGACGGCAACCTGTCGGTCCCAGGTGTACTCGCGCCAGTCCTCACGCACCTCGGACGGGGGATAGCCCTTCGCGTTGTATGCGAACACCCGGTAGAAGCGGGAGAAGTGGCTGACCTGCGTCTCCCAGCTCTCCAGGCTGCCCGCGAACTCGTGACAGAAGACCAGCGGTGTTCCGCTGCCGACCTCCAAGTATTCGATACGGGCGCCGTCGAGCGTCAAGTTCGGCATGGGGTGCTCCCCATGGACCGCCGGCCTTGTTCAACATGGCAGGCACGGGACGGGGCAGGCCCTCCTGTACCGGTCCCCCTCACACCGCGGCCCACGGGTCGACCAGTTCGACACCGGCACCCTCGAAATCCGCGACATTTCGGGTCACGACCGCCATCCCCCTCGACCGGACCACGTCGCGGGTAGGGCTCGCCCGCATCGGTTCCGAGACGACATTCGTGTCAACTACAACCACCGGACAACGCCTCAATCGAACCGTGGCGGCTCCCGCGTCGCCTTGCGCGGCGGCATGTCCAGCTCCACGCCTCCGAACGGCTTGAACAGCTCGTGGATTGCGGTGCCCAGTCCCTTGCGCGGGGCCGCCTCGCGGGCCACCGCCTCGGCCAGGATCAGCCGCGCTTCCTCCTCCATGGAGTTGCCATGGACAGCCGCACGCCGACGTAGCCGTGTCTTCACGTCGTCCTCGAGATTACGAATGGTAATGCTCGCCATATGCGGCCTCCTCGATCCTCCTCGCACTCTACGCGGTGATTGCGTTGCCATCAACCATGACCTCCAAGCCCAGATTCCGACGCCCCAATCCGTTTGGCAGCAAGTGCCGATCAAGCGCGAACACACTCAGCGGGGCCGAGAACATTGCTCGCCAGGGAATCGCCATCACAGGGACTTGGTCCGCACTCACCTCCAACAGCGCTTCGACCGTCCCATACAATCATCGGCATGAGTGAGGACGCTGCCGGACGCCGCCGCAAGCTCTCGCGCCCGGCGAAGCTCGCGTTCGCGTCCGGCTCCCTCGAAGAGGCGATGGTCGGCGCCGCCGGCATCGCGACGATGCTCTTCTACAACCAGGTCCTCGGCGTCTCGGCGGCGCTCTGCGGCACCGCGTTCCTGATCGCGAGCATCGTCGACGCCGTGTCCGACCCGACGGTCGGGGCGCTGTCCGACAGCGTGCGCACACGCTGGGGCAGGCGTCATCCGTTCATGTTCCTCTCGGCGCTGCCCCTCGGGGTCAGCTTCTACTGCCTCTACCAGCCGCCGGACCTCTCCGAGTTCGGCCTGTTCCTCTGGTTCACGGCGTTCTTCGTGCTCCTGCGCATCGCCAAGACGTTCTACACCGTGCCGCACGCCGCGCTCGGCGCGGAGCTCACCGACGACTACGACGAACGCACGTCGATCTTCGCCTGGAACTGGGTGGTCATGAACATCGGCAGCATCGCCCTGACGGCGTTCGTGCTGATGGTCATCTTCCCGACCACCGACGAGTACGACAACGGACTGCTGAACGCCGGACGCTACGAGTGGCTCGCCGTGATCGGCGGCGTATTCGTGGCCGTCGTCGTCCTGATCTGCACCCTGACGACGGCCAACCAGATCCCGCACCTGCACCAGCAGCTCGCTGCGCTCCCGGAAGAGGCGCGCGAGCGTTACCGGCGCTTCTTCCGCGACCTCCTCGAAAACCTGGGCGGACTGTTCCGCAACCGCTCGTACGTTTCCATGTTCGCCTGCTGGGTGGTGCTGTCCATCACCGGCGGGATCAAGGGGGTGGTCGTCACCTACGCCTTCATCTACGGCTTCGAGTTCACGTCGGAGGAGATCACCCTGCAGCAGGTGGTGCGCGTCCCGGGCGCGTTCCTCGGGATCCTGCTCTGCGCCTGGCTGACGCGGCTCATCGACAAGAAGTACAGCGTCATCGCGCTCTGCTATTCCGCCGGGTTCCTGGTCGGCCTGCCGTTCTGCCTGCGCCTCGTCGGCTGGTTCCCGGAGAACGGCACGGTCGCCCTGCTCGTCGCGTTCTTCGGCATCTGGGTGATCGGCTACATCCCGTTCCAGTCCGTCTCCATCGTCATCGACTCCTGCCTCTCCGACATCGCGGACGAGCACGAACTGGCGACGGGGAACCGCGCCGAGGGCATGATCTTCGCCCTGCGGACGTTCGGCGCGAAGATGACGGCGGGGTTCGGCGGGCTCTTCGCGGGGTTCGGCCTCGAGATCATCGGCTTCCCCGAGCGCGCCGACGTGGCGACGCTGGCGCCGGAGGTCGTCGACGGCCTGCTCTTCATGATCGGGCCGCTCTACTGGATCATCGTGTTCGGCGGCCTCGGGCTCGCGTTCCTGTACAACATCGACCGGGAGCGACATGCCGCGATCCTGCAGGGCCTCGAAGCCAGGCGCAGCGCCTGAGGCGCGTTCTCCATGCTGAAGGTCTACGGCGTTCCCAACTCGCAGCCGGTCCGCGCGGTCGTCTGGACGTGCCTGATGCACGAACTGCCCTTCGAGTTCGTGATGACGAGCCAGAACCGGGACGCGAAGCAACCGGAGTTCCTCGCTTCCGTGAACCCCCGCGGCACCATCCCCGCGATCGACGACGACGGCATCGTGCTGTGGGAGAGCCACGCGATCCTCGTCTACCTCTGCGAGAAGCACGGCTGGAGCGACCTGTGGCCCTCCGAGCCCGAAGGACGCGCGCGGGTGAACCAGTACCTCCACTTCCACCACCGCAACACGCGGGAACTGGTCGTGCAATGGAGCCGCGCCATCTGGCCGGCGGTGTTCGAGGTCGCAAACCCCGACGAGGGATGGTTCGAACGCAACACCTTTCCGGGGATCCGAAACAACGCCCAGGTCGTGGAGAACGCGCTCAAGATCATCGACGGCATGCTCCGCGAATCGGCGTTCATCGCCGGCCCGACGGCGACGCTCGCGGACATCAGCGCTTACGAGGAACTCGGACAGAACCAGGCGAAGTACGCGAACTGCACCGACTATGGCCCGTATCCCGGCATCCGTCGGTGGCTCGTCGCCATGGAACGGCTGGCGTTCCACGAAGAGGCACACGCCGTCTGGAGCCTGATCGGCGATGTCGCGCTATTGCAGGGCGGGATGCGCACGATCGTGCGGGCGAACAAGGAGGCTGCCCGGATTCTCGCCGCGGCGGTGGCAAACTTCACCGGACGATAGGCCCGGAAAGGGAAGAGGCGATGCACGAGACGATCCGACGAACCCTGGCGCTGTTGACGTTTCCCGCGCTGGCCCTGGCGTCCGTTGCCCAGGCCGAGGAGGTGCGCCCCGGCGTGCTGCGGACCCCGGACGCCCGCTTCGAGGGCCTTGCCGACTTCCCGTACGCGGGGAACTACCTCCAGGTCGGCGACATCCGGCTGCACTATATCGACGAGGGACCAAGGGATGCCGAGACGCTGCTCCTGATCCACGGCGAGCCGACGTGGAGCTACCTCTTTCGCAAGATGATCCCCGTCTTCCTCGACGCCGGTTACCGCGTCGTGGCGCCGGACCTCGTCGGCTTCGGGCGGTCGGACAAGTTCACGGACGAAGACGCCTACAGCTACCCGATGCAGGTGGACTACATGCTGGAGGTCGTACGCGCCCTCGACCTCACGGACGTCACCTTCTTCGGCCAGGACTGGGGCGGTCTCATCGGCCTGCGCGTGGTCGCGGCGGAGCCGGACCGCTTCGCCCGGGTGGTCGTTTCCAACACGGGACTTCCCTCGGCCACCGGCTTCCAGGGGTGGATCGCCTACACGATCTTCAAGCTCGCGGTCTGGTGGGAGGGCGAGATGACCCTCGAGGAGCTCGCGGCGAACCTCACGTTCCCGCGCTGGGTGGCCTACAGCTACCACGTCGAGGACCTGCCCATCGGACGGATCATGGGTTTCCTCGGAGGCAACCAAGGGGCCGCGGATGCCTACGTGGCCCCGTTCCCGGACCAGCGCTACAAGGCCGCCGCGCAGATCATGCCGTATCTCGTGCCGTCGCAACTGCGCGAGAACGAGGAAGCCTGGGGCGTGTTCGAGAACTGGGACAAGCCTTTCCTCGTCGCCTTCACGGACTCCGACCCGATCACGCGCGGCGGGGAGCAGGCGTTCCTGTCACGCGTGCCCGGCGCGCAGAACGTCACGATCCGGGGCGCCGGGCATTTCGTGCAGGAGGACGCGGGGCCGGAGCTCGCCGGGCTCATGGTCAACTTCATGCAGGGGCGGGAGTTGCCGGCCGAGATACAGCTCGACCGCGCCGAGCCCTGAGAGGACGTCCTTACCGAGGGAACTCGTTCAGGAGCAGCGTCGCCATCGTCTGGGCGTGGCGGTCGACGACCTCGTCGTCCGTCACGTCCACGTCGAACAGGAGCGCCGCCTCGGGCGCCATCGAGAACATCATGGCGCCGCTCACGAAGACGTAGTACCAGTGCACGAACTGCCGGTCGTCGATTCGGGTATCCGCTTCGACCACCTCCCGCAGTCCCTCCATCGCCGGCCGCATGAACTCCTCCACCAGCCAGTGAATGCGCCAACTGTCGCGCTTGCCTTCCTGGATCATCAGGCGGTTGAGCTCGGGGTTACCGGCGGAGAAGCGCACGTAGCTGCGAATCGTGTAGGTGAGCCGCTCGTGCGGCGAGAGTTCCCGCATCAGGTCCTGGCGCTGCTCCTGGAAGTCCTGCAGCTTCGTGATGACGTGGGCAGCCGCGGCCTTCCACATCTCTTCCTTGTTGCCGAAGTGGTAGCTCAGGAGATTGCGCTGCACGCCGGCGGCGACCTCGATGTCGCGCACGGTCACCGCGTCGAAGCCCCGCTCGGAGAACTCCTTGAGCGCCACTTCGACCAGCTTGCGCCGCGTCGCTTCCGCACGCTCCTGCGGCCGGCGCTTGCGCACCGGTTTCCCCGCTTCAGCCCCTGCCGCCATTTATGACTCGCACTCGAAGGATATCGCTCATCTGTCCGAGCCATACATCGTATCGGACTCCTGCTCAAACGGAATCAAGGAACCTCCGGATGGCCCGGTTGCACGCGGCCGGGTTCTCGATGTGCACGAAGTGGTTCGCCTCCACGAGCTCGACCCGGAGGTCCGCCGCGAACTCGCTCGAACGTGCGTACTCCTCCGGGTGCCGGCCGGGATGCCCGTAGCCCTTGCAGTCGAGGGCGACCACGTAATGGTCCTTCGACAGATCCGAGATCTGGTGGTGGAAGGCCCACCATGACTCCGGCAGGCCGTGCAGCATGAGCACGGTTTCATGGTCCGGGTTCCCCGCCGTCACGAAGTGCCAGGTGATACCGGCGGCGACCGCGTACCAGTGCGTCGCTTCCGTTCCGTCCGCCAGGACCTCTATCTCGCCGTGCAGGTTGGCCGTGTCAGGAGGCGGGTCTGTCGGGGGATAACGCATCTCCGCCGCCAGCCGCGGCGCGGGCGTCGGCCGCCCGGTGTGGTAGTCCGGCCGCAGCAGGCCGTAGATGCAGTTGAGCAGGTGGAAGAGGGGCGGCGGCGGGGATTTCGCGGCCAGGCGCCGGTAACCCAGCGCGACCAGGATCCCGACCGTCAGGAGCGCATTGACGACGACCAGCGTGGTCATGGGGCGCTTGCGAGAGAGAGCCCCGCGACCTCCGCCAGCGTCGCACCCTGCGCGCGCTGTCCCGCCTGCATCGCCTCCCGCATCGCGACGAGGGGCGGCGGTTCCGCGACCTCGCGGCGGAACTCCTCCCGCGCATGCAATCCGTCGAACCAGGCGCCAAGCCGCGGATGCCGCTCCCGCAGCGGGTAGCCCGAGGTGACCATCCGGTAGCTGTAGATGTACCAGGCGATGTCGAGCAGGCTCAGGCTCGCACCCAGGAGATACGGACCGTCCGCAAGCCGCCCCTCGAGGTCGTTGAATGCAAGGGCGAAGTCCTCGATGGCCCGGCGGATACGCGCATCGGAGATGCCGTCGTTGGCCGCCACGTCCGCGTAGAACGCGAGTTCCACCGCCTTGTGCGGGTCCGGCTCGCCGCCGACGGTGCCGGACCCCGCCGCCTCGTAACGGGCCGCCTGCTCTGCCGGGCGCGGCCCCGCGCCAGGGAAAAAGTAGCGGAAACAGATGGCGCGCAGGTCCAGGTGGAGGTCGTCTTCCGCCCGGAGCAGCGCCGCCATCTCGTCGGCCCGCCCCGGTGGCACGAGCGCGGGCTCCGGAAACAGTTCCTCGAGGTAGGCGAGGATGTCGTTGCTCTCGATGATGACGCGACCGTCGTGCACGAGCACCGGCACGAGCCCTCGGGGGTTGATGCCCATGAACCAGTCCCCGTAGTTCTCCTGCGCCACGAGATCAACCTCGTGCGACACCCAGTCGACCCCCTTGAGACCCAGGACGATCCGCGTCTTCTGCGAGCAGGACGATCCCGCAAAGTGCAGTAGGTGGATGCCCTCCCAGTCCAGCACCTCCTTCGTGAGGATGTCCTCGGGTTTCAGCATGACCATGACCGCGACTACTCAGTTCAAGAGTCCAATAATCGAGAACCGCAACTCGCACCACCAGTCGCAGGGCTCGGGATAGAGCTCGCGCAAACCCGCGGTCAGCGGCGACTTGGCGGGCAGGATCACGCCGTGGCGCTCGAGGTACCCGTCGTACTCGGCCAGCAGTTCCTCGAGCAGCTCCGGATGAACCTCGGCAAGGTTGCGCACTTCGCCGGGGTCCGCCTCGAGGTCGAAGAGTTCCCACTGTCCGTTGGACAGGGGAGGCTGCGTGTTGCTGATCTTCCACTGTCCGCGCCGGTAGCCGCGGTTGCCGAAGAGGTGCACGCCGACGGATTCGCGGACCGAGGGGGCCGCGCCGGTCAGCACCGGCAGGAGCGAGACCCCCTGCGGCAGCGTCCTGCCCTCGAACAGCGGATCGCTCGCCGGCTGGATGTCCGCGAGGTCATAGAGGGTCGGCGCAACGTCTGTCACGTGCGCGATGGCCGGGTTGAACCCCCTGGCCGCCACGGCCGGTCCCCGCACGATGAGCGGTGAGCGGATACCACCCTCGCTCACGGAGTTCTTGAAGAGCTTCCAGGGCGTCACGGCGGCGCTCGCCCACTCCCGCCCGAGCACCGTGAAGTCGCCGGGCTGCCCGCGTTTCTCGTGCGCGTTGGTCCAGTGCTCCGCGAACCACTCCTGCGTGACGCCGGGATAGACCAGCGGTCCCGGCGAACTCGCGCCGTTGTCGGAGAAGAAGAGGACGTAGGTCTCCCCGAGCACGCCCTGCGCGGCCAGGTAATCCACCACGCGGCCGATCTGGGCATCCATGAGCTCCACCATCGCCGCGTAGATCTCCATGCGGCGGGCGTCCTTCGCGCGCTGCTCCGCCGACCGCTCGTCCCAAGGGGCGGCGTGATTCGGGAACCACGCCGGGAACCGCGGATAGTTCCAGAGCCCCGCCCCTTCCGGGATGAGCCCCAGGGCCTCCTGGCGTTCCGCGCGGGCCCGGCGCGTCGCGACCGGCCCGTCGGCATAGGCGCCGCTGTAACGGTCCAGCCATTCGTCCGGCACGTGCAGCGGGTCGTGGGGCGCGGTGAAGGAGAGGTAGGCGAAGAACGGCGCGTTGCCATCCCGCTGTTCGAGGAAATCGATCAGCGTCCCCGCGTAGGCCGTGCTCGAGTAGAAATCAGCCGGGAGTTCGTGCACCGGTTCCCCGTCCCGGACGTACTCGGGGATCTCCACGGGCGCGATGGGCCTCTGGTCCGCGAAGTGGCTGGCGCCGCCGGTGAGCAGCGCGAAGGAGCGCTGGAAGCCCCGGTTGTGCGGCCCCTGGGCGTGCTCGTTCGCGAGGTGCCACTTGCCGGTCATGAACGTCTGGTAACCGTGCGCGGCCAGGGCCTCCGCCACCGTGACGACACCGTCGTGCAACTGCCCTTCGTAGTTGATGCCCACCTGGTTCGACGCCCGGAGCCCGGACTGCACGCCGAGTCCGGCTTCATGGTGGTCGACGCCGGTCATGAGCATCGCGCGCGTCGGGGCGCAGGTGGGCGCGACGTAGAAGCTCGTGACGAGGGTGCCTTCCTGCGCAAGGCGGTCGATGGAGGGCGTGCGGATCTCGCCGCCGAGCACGCCGATGTCCGACCAGCCCATGTCGTCGGCGACGATGACGAGGAAATTCGGCGGTTCCGGCCCGGTGTCGTGCGGGTCCTCGAGCGCCACCGCGCAGGCCCCAGAGGCAAGTGCCCCGCCCAGGAGCAGGGTGCGGACGCAAGGCATGGCAACTCCCATCCAGCGAACTCTGGCAGCATTCATACCACAAGACCCTAAATTTGTTGACAAGTAAATTTAGCTGCCCTAGTTTCTCTACACTTCAAAAATTACCGGGTGGATTGGCATGAAAACTGATCTCCGGAGAAGCTTCCCTGTCGCGGGTATGTCGCTCGCCGCGCTGCTCGCCCAATCCGGTACCGCCCAGCAGACCGACGACGACGCGCAACCGATGCTCGAGGAAATCGTCGTGACCGCGCAGAAGCGCAGCCAGAGTATCCAGGAAGTGCCTGTGGCGATGACCGCCTTCGGCGGCGAGGCGCTCGAGGACAACGGCGCAGTGAACCTCGAAGACCTCAGCGGCATCGCCCCGAACGTCCAGTTGACGCAGATGGCCATCATCCCCAACGTCGCCTCCTTCACCATCCGCGGGATCAACTTCACCGACCCGGATCCCAACGCCGATCCCAAGACGGGCGTGTCCCTCGACGGGGTTCCCCTCACGCGCAACAACGGCCTCCTCATGGACATGTTCGAGAGCGTCGAGGTGCTCCGCGGGCCCCAGGGCACGCTCTACGGCCGTAACAACATGGCGGGCACGATCAAGCTCGTTTCGGCACGGCCGACGGAGGAGACGGGCGGCAGAGGCCGGCGGCGACCCGCGCCTGCTCGACACCTTCGAGCCGGAGCGCAGGCCCGTCGCCGAGGCCAACTCCGAGCAGAGCGTGACCAACGCCATGAGGATGATGGAAGTCGCCTCCCTGCTGGACGTGGACGGCGACCAGCGCATCACGCTTGCGGACCTGGATGCCGTACTGGCGGACGCGGACCGCCTCGCGGCCGTCCAAACCGCCGTCGACGCCCAGGCCGCGCATTTCAACATGTCGGGACTCGACCTCGGCGTCTGCTACACGGGCGCCGGCGTGATCGACGACGGCCCTCCGCCCGCCTCGGAAGACCCCGTGTCGAAGTACGTCCCCTCCACGACACCCGGGGCGCGCCTGCCCCATGCCATGCTGCTACGCGACGGCGCGCCGTTGTCGACGCTGGACCTCGTGGCCCTGGACCGCTTCCTGGTATTCGCGCACCACGACGCCCCCGACACCCTCGATGCGGCCGTCGAGGAACTCGCCGAACGTGGAGTGCCGCTCAGCATGCACCGCGTCGGTCCCGCTGCGGACACTGTCCCGGCCGACGACGGGTTTGCCGCGCTGTTTCCCCGGGAGGACGTCCTGCTGGTGCGGCCCGACGGGCACATAGCGGCGCGATTCGAATCCGGTCACGCCGCCGCGAAACTCGCCTACGCCCTGAACGCTCTGCTGCACGCGGCGTAGGGGAGGGCTTGTCCGAGGCGCGCTCCCGTCCGGCGACTGGGTGCTCGCGTCGTTCGACCTCACCGCGCTCGCGTTCGGCGTCCTCGCCGCGGTCGCCGCCGTACACCTGCGACGTGGCACCTGGAAAACCCGTGCAGGCCGTCACGACGGGCGACCACGAGGGTCGCCCTTACGGGCTTTCGTATCTCGCCGCCGGGTCGATCGGCCACAGCGGGCCCGGTGCGCGCAGGCGGTCGAAGGTCTCCATGCGGTGGGTGGTCAGCCCCGGGGGGTCCGCCGTGACGATCGTTCCCGCGAGGTCCTGAAACCCGGCGCGAAAGTGGTTGGAAGACTTGAGCGCGACGATCGGGTAGGTCGTCACGTCGATGCCGACGGCCAGGAAGGGCCCGATGTCGAACGTCTGGCTGCGGTTCGAGGCCACCACGATGTCGATGCCGTCCACGACGAGCCGCGCCATCGGCCCGAGATTCAGGGACGCGCCCTTCACCATCGCGAGCATCTTGAGCCGGCCGTCGTGCAACGCCTTGACGTAGGCCGTGAGCTCGAGCGGGGCGCCGTGCAGGTCGTCGGTCTTGCCGCCGAGGCGCACGTCGATGGTGCTTCCCACACCGGCGTCGTGCGCCTGCCGGGCCACCTCCGGGTCCACGAGGAACGCGAAGCAGGCCTTCGGGAGCCGCGCTTCCAGCATCGCCCGGAGCACGTGCGTCCCGTCCCCCGGCGTGCCCCCGCCGCAGTTGTCGGAGGTCTCGTTGATGATGACCGGACGATCCGTCGCGGCCCTCGCCCGTGCGACCGCCTCCTGCGCGGAGAGGCTTTGCACCCGGAACGCATCGCGTTGCCGCCAGAGCGACTCCGCGGCGCCCCGGGCAACGGTCCGGGCATGCTCCCGGTCACCCCGCACCGTGACGGCGAGGTGGCATCCGACGTGGGCGATGTCCGTGTACGGGAATCCGTGGAACCAGCTCACGTCGATGACGTCGTCGGGCAGTTCGGCTTCGAGCATCTCGCCGAGCATGGCCTTCCCCTTGCCGAGGAAGGTAGTCGTCGTCGGCAACAGCATCGGCACGGTCTCGACGTGCACGACCGGCCGAAAGTTCTCCCGCAGCATGGCGTCGATCAGGCGGATGGCCTCGTCGCCCCGCTCGTGGAAGTCCACGTGGGGGTAGTGGTGACAGGCGAAGACGCCGTCCAGCGCATCGGCCATCGTCTGGGTGACGTTGCCGTGCAGGTCGAACACCGCGGCGATCGGCACCGCTTCGCCGACGAGGTCGCGCACCGCCGTCGCAAGATCGCCTTCGAGGTCCTCGAGGTGCTCCACCACGCCCGCGCCGTGCAGGTCCAGGAAGACGCCATCGACGGGGCGCGCCGCCGCGATCCCGGCGAGGATCTCCTGCTTGAAGGCATCGTACGCTTCCGACTGGATCGTGCCGGACGGCTGGGCGTCGACGATCAGCACCGGCACGACCTCGAATCCGAGCCGCTCGCAGGCGCGCATGGCGCCGCCCGCGGCGCTGTCGGTGTCCCGCTCCCGCAGGATCGCGGCGCCCCGGCGCTGGTGGAACGCCGACGCCGGGGTCGTGTCCCGGCAGTACGTGTTCGTCTCGTGGCGGATTCCCGCTATGACGACGCGAGTCATGATCTGCCCTCCGGCAGCGGCCAGCGCTCGATCACGCCGGTGCGCGCCGCCACACGAACCGCGCAAAGAGCCACATGACGACCCCGCCGACGACCAGGACCACGGCGGCGTACCGGGCAGCGTCTGCCGGCGGGTTGAACAGCCGGGTGAGCCAGAGGGCGTAACCGGCAGCATGCACGCCGAGAAAGACCGCCGCAAAGAGCAACGGCCGCGCCCGATAGACCCGCGACAGCACGAACGCCTGCAAGGCGACCATCAGCGCGACCACGGGCACCGGCACGAGCACGAACAGGTTGGCGGTCACCTCGGCATCCCGCTGCAGCAGCGCCATCCAGCGGATGCTCATAAGCTCCGTCGGCAGGACGCTCGACAGTGCCACCACGACCACCGCCACGTACTTCACGGCGTCCGATTGGAACCAGTCGCCGCGACCCTCCCCCCGCGTCGCCGAGTACACCCCGATCCCGATCGTCGAGACCAGATAGACCAGGATCGAGCCCGGGATGACCGTCCGCACCACGGCCGACAGCTCCTCCATTCAGGCGTCGGCCCCCGCTTCCACAGCCGCCAGCACTTCCGTCAGCGGCGGGCGCGTGCGATAGCCCGGCACCGCGAACTTCGCGTTGATGCGTCCGTCCGGCGCGAGCCAGAAGATGCCCGGTAGCGGTATGCCCCGGCCCAGGTTCTCGTCGGGAACGCCAAATGCGTTCACGTGCTGCCCGTCGACGTCCCGCAACAGCGGGAAGCCGAGTTCCTGCCCGTCGTGAAACGCCTTGAGGGTCTCCGTGCTGTCATAGGTCATGGCCGCGATGTGCACCCCGGCCTCTTCGAATCTGCTCCGCCACTCTTCCAGTTGAACCAACTGGGCCTTGCAGAAGGGTCACCAGTCCGCGGAGCGGCTGAGGACCAGCAGCACGCCCCGCTCTCCGCACAGCGACCCGAGGTCCCGGGTCGTCCCGTCCTGGTCCGCGGCCGCGATGGCCGGCGCGGTGGCGCCGACGGGCGGCCCCCAGGACTCCGCATAGTCATCCGCGAACGCCGCGCCCGCCAGGGCGACCAGTGCGCCCGCCAACATGAGTCTCTTGGCGATCATGTGTCCCTTCTCCGATGGGTGGTTTCGTACCGGCCGACAGCATATGAAGATCGGCCGCCAAAATCGAACCGGCAGGCCGTTACATGTTCGCTCTGGCCGCGTCTTCCCGGGCCTGGGCGCGTTCGAAGCTCGGGCGTTCCTGCACGCGCTCGACCAGGCCGACGACGTTCGCGTAGTCCTGCACCTGAAAGCCCGCGGACGCGGCCGTCGTCACGAGCCAGCGGAGGTACACGTCCACGATCGACCACTCGGCGCCGTACCACCAGTCGTTGCTTGCGAGGCGTTCGTCGACCCGGGTACAGACGCCGTGCAGGTACTCGTGCCCCTTGGCCTGCACGCCGCTCGGGTCACCGTCCGTGAAGCGGATAGGCATGCGGATCTGGCGCACCATCGGATGCACCGTGGCGGAGCACCACACCAGGTCCGAGACCTGCCGCGCGCGCTCCATGGGGCTCGTGACCTCGGGCAGCAGCTTCGCTTGGGGGGCGATGCCATGGAGGAACGTCAGGATCGAAGGGTTCTCCGTGAGCACGTGGTCGTCCGCCGCGAGAGCGGGGACCTTGCCGTCCGGGTGGATGGCCAGGTACTCGGGGCGCTTCTGTTCGCCCTCCATGATGTTGATCAACTGGTCGTCGTAGTCGAGCCCCGCTTCCTCGAGCGCGTTCATGGTCACGCCCGAGCAGGCGAAGGGGCAGTGGTAGAGCTTGAGCTTCATGGGGACTCCCGTTTCATCGTGATCGCCGGAACATTTCCAGGACAAAGCGAATGGTGGCACCGAGCCCGGACATCTCCGGGACGTGGGGCGACGGTGGGTACGCGCCCGGCCAGTCGAGCGCCCCCGCGCGGAACGAGGGCCTCTCGAACGCCCGCTCCACGTATCCCCGCACCCGGCGGCGGGACGCATTCTCCTCCCAAGCGCCGCCGATGCCCAGCCATTTCATGCGGAAGAGGCTCACGGTCCACATGACGTCCGCCATGGTGAAACGCTCGCCCAGGGCCCAGGGTCCGGCGTGGGAGGCGAGTTGGTCCTCGAGCTCCGCCACGTGCGCATCCATCGCCCGGTGCGCTTCCCGCATGCGGTCGGCGTCGAGCATGAAGTCGGCGCCACCGGCTTCCTTCGCGATCTTGCTGTCGTAAGCCGCGGTCAGCTTCTCGTCGCCGCTCGTCTCCGCCTTCAATCCCTCGATCGCGGCGATCTTCTTGGCATGCACGCCGGCGATGTTTCTGCCCAGCGCGGGCGGCCGTACGTCGCCGTCCGGGTGGGCACCGTAGAGCACGGCCACGTGCGGCGCCTGGTCGACCAGGGCGATCTGGACGCCGACCTCGTTGGACAAAGCCTCGGGGATGAGGCGCTCGCCCTCGCTGTGCTCATCGATGTATGCGCAGATCCTCGCCGAGTCGACCACGACGCGTTCCGTCTCGTGGTCCACCAGGGTCGGAACCACGCACGCATCGAACCCTTCGGTTGTCATGGAGGACTGGCCCGTGTAACCGCTCGCCAGCACCGCGTCCGGGGCGCCCTCGAGCCGCAAGCGGACGTACCCCGGCATGTAGCACTCCGGCGCCTCGGCCTTGCGGATCATCAGATTGAGATCGTGGGAGTGGTACGGGAGCCGCTTCTCGGCCAGTACGGTGCGCACCTTCATCGAGCATAGCGAAGGCGCTGCATGGTACAGCTCGAAGCGCGGTTCTTGCTCGGATCCCGCCTCGCCGTTGACCAGCCTGTTGCGATACCTGCTGGTGAACGGCTCGTTCGCCGCGGCGACCAGTTCGCTCAGGTTCATGACGTCTCTCCGTGGGCGCCACGCACCCGGTTGACGATGAGGGTGGCCTCCGCGGGCGTCGGGTCCGCGTTCCCGCGCCACGCCACGTGCTGGTCCGGGCGGACCAGCACCAGCCGACGCTCGTAGAGGCTCGCCGCGTGCGCATCTTCGATGTGCACGACGCGGGGGGGGGGGGGCAGGCCCACCTCCCGCGCGGCGTCGTCGAGGGATGGGCAAGGGCCGCCGCCAAAGCTCAGCAGGGTGAACCCGCGCCCGAACGTGTCGAAGATCGGACGCCCGTCCGGGAGGAACACGTTGGGCGCGCGGGCTCCCGGCCAAGTGCCCGGCACGTCGCGCTCCCACTCGTAGTCCGGCGCCTCGCCCCGCTCGTGGCAGACGATGGGCGAGTCGTCGTAGCGGTAGCCCCACTCCAGGCCCCACGCCTCGTTCTCCAGGTTGCCCGCGTCCTTGATGAACGCGCCGACTTCCAGGCGTTTCGCCACCCCTGCTTCGCTGTCCTCGTGCAACAGCGGGTCGTACTGTCCGGCGATCTGGAAGCGCACCGCCGCGTGCCTCGCGGAACCGATGCGCACCCGGGCCGCGACGTGGCGGCGCTCGATCTCGTATGCCTCGAAAAGTGCCGGGGCGCCCCATCCGTCGACGTTCGCCGCCAGCACCCAGGCGAGCCCCATGGCGTCGCAGAGGCCGCTGTTCATGCCATAGCCGCCCGTGGGAATGAACTGGTGCGCGGAGTCGCCCGCGAGCCAGACGCGTCCGGCGCCGTAGCTGTCGGCGAGGCCCAGGCGCGGACCCCAGGGGTTCGCGACCTGGATCTCGCACTCGAACTCGCAGCCGAGGAACTCGAAGAGGATCTCCTTCGGGTCCCGGTGCTCGGGATCCCGTATCGCAGGCATCGGGATATGCACCGTCCAGGTGTCCCGATCGTTCTGCGAGATGATCGACCAGCCCATGGGCGACTGGATATGCCACGCCTTGCCGAAGCGCTCGAAGAGATCGAGCTCCGGCGATGTCCAGTGGATCATGAACATGCGGCGCACCCGCTCGGCATCCTCCGGCGGCTCGCCACGGGCGGTGTCCAGGTAGTTGTGGTGGTCGTCGCCGGCCGCCGCGTAGTCGGCCGGGGTGATGGTGTTGACGGGAATGCCGAGCGTACCGCGGGTGACGCTGCCGGCGCCGTCGCAACCGGCCAGGTACCGTGCCCGCACGCTTTCGGTCTTCCCCGTCCCGGTGTGGCGGATCGTGGCCGTCACGCCATCGTCGTCCTGGACGAACGTCTCGAGCCCCCAGCCGAAGCGCACGGTAACGTGCCGCGACACGGTTTCCAGCACGCCCTTGAGTACCGGCTCGAGTTGCACCTGCGAGATGCGCATGCTCGGCTCCGCCGCCATCGTGCCGTCGTTCTTCTCGCGGAGGAGCCGGCGCATCTCGTTGACGCTCGGGTAGTCGAACCGGGTGAGCTCCCGCCCGGCCAGGTTGTCCGCCCAGATCACGGACACCGGGTGGTCTTCCGGCACCGCCTCCGCGCGCAGCTCGTCAATCACCCCGAGGCGCCGGAACAGCTCCATGCTGCGGCCGTTGGTGATGTCCATCTTGGGGTGGCGGGTGGTGGTCGGGTTGCGTTCCACCAGCACGGCGTCGATGCCGTGGTAGTCGAGTTCGAGGGCGAGCATCAGGCCGACGGGTCCGCCGCCGGCGATGAGGACGGGGGTCTGCTCCATGATCGCGAGGGTCAGCCCGGTGGTTGCATCCGGGCGCCCCACTGCACGCCGAGCAGGGACTGGATGGGCATCAGGCCCGGCGCCTGCGTGCTGTCGAAGAGGTCGCCGTCGGTGAAGTGCTCCATGACGTTGCCAAACGGGTCGTGCCAGTAGTCGAACACCTGGCTGCCGAGGATGTGCTTGCCGATGCCCCAGTTGTGGCTGTAGCCCCCCTCCTCCAGGGCGTCGTGGCCGAGCATCAGGTCGTCCCAGTCGTGCACCTCGAACGCGGCGTGCTGCATGCCCGTTCCCGGGCCCTGCAGGAGAAAGAGGGTGTGGTGGTCGACCGGCATGTCGCCCCGGTCGCACCGCATGAACGCGCCGATGACGTTTTCCTCCGGTCCCGCGTGGATGGCATCGGACGTCAGGAAGCCGAACCGCTCCTTGTACCAGGCCTCGCTCTCGCGGAAGTCCTGGACGAACAGCACGCAGTGGCCGAGGCGCTTCACCTGCGACGGACGCGTCTCGAGGCGCACGGGTTCGCGCAGGCGCACCCGGGCGGTGCCGGTGTTGATGGGCGGGCGTTCCTGCGGCGCGCTTGGCGCCGTCCGCTCCCAGCCCTGGATCGCGCTTACCTCGTACCCGTTCGGATCCGTGAACCGCGCCCGCCGGCCGCCCCCCGGCGCCTGGATGTCCTCGATCTCCGACGCGCCGGGGACCGCCGCGAGCGCTTCGAGGTCCTCCGGACGCTCGACCTCGAAGGCGACGCCGACGAAGCGGTTCTCACCCTGTTCCGCGACGTGCTGGTACGGCGCGCCGTCGGTGCCGCTGCTGTAGAGCACGGCGCGGCCATCGTCCGTGGTCGCCCGTGTCGAGGTCATGCCAAACCGGGCGATGAACTCGGACAGACGGTCCAGATCCTCCACCGCGAGGTGGACGTAGGCGATATCGATGGCCCTGGCGGACATGAGCATCCCTCGTTGGCGCTGCTAAATTTGTCAGCAAGCATAATATCTTGATCCCCTGTTGGACAGGGGGGAGCGGAGGGTGGGGGTGCGGAGAAGGTCAGGCCAAGCCTAGAAAGACGGCGATTGCCCGGTTGAGCCTGAGGAGATCCGCGGGGGCCAGGCGGCCGATGCGTTCGCCGAGCCGGGTCCTCGGAACGGTGGTGATCTTGTCCACCATGAGTCGCGAGGTCAGTCGCAACCCGTTGTGGTCGTCCGGCTCGGTCACCAGGCGGAACAGCGGCGCTTCAGTCGCATCCGTCGTGAACGCGCAGACGCTCACCGACGCGGTCGCGTCAAACCGGTCGTCCTGAACGACTACGGCCGGTCTTGGCTTGCCGACATATCCGGTGCCGGACAAGGTCCAGACTTCGCCGCGTCTCATTCCGAACCATCGTCCGATACGGCGTCGATAAAAGCCTGATCCAGATCGGCATCGGGGCTCTGCGCGACCGCGAGCGACTGGCGATGCGCCTCCACCCGAAAGCTCGCCGAGCGGGTGTCGGGCACCCAGATCTGAATCGGCCGCAGACCCGCGGCCCGCATCCGCGCCCGATAGCTCCGTACCCGCTCGCGCACCTCGTGCGGTCGCGAGGATGAGTCATCGGTCGTCATCGCGCTCTGCCCTGGAAGTTCGTTACATGTAACGTATCTCCGAGACTGCCGGCCGTCAACCCTGGTCCGTCGAAGTCACTCGATGGGCGAAAGCAACTCCAGAGCCGTGACCAACTGCCGCACGCCGTGCGACTTGGTTTCGTTGAAGACGTTCCCCCGCTCGGCCCAGCGGTGCAGCGAGGCGATGTCGAGCCTGGCGCACTGCGGCCGTACGCTCCAGGTGACGCGGGCCGGCGAGCAGTTGCTCTGATCGTAGGACGGTCCCGTGGTCGAACCGCGAAACACGACCGGCTCGCCGGTGGTCGCGGGAATCGACTTCGCCTGGTGCCGGCCGTCGACCACGTTGCCACCATAGGCCAGCGTGGTGAAGTCGAGCGCGTCCGCGTCGTTGACCACGAGGAACACCTGCGTTTCCACCCGCAACAGGGGGGCGTCACAGCCTTCCGGGACGCAGGCCCCGAGTCCTTCGCCCGGCGTCGCGGCACAGGAGGTATGGACCCAGTGCACCTCGATCGTTTCGCCCGGCGCGACACCCCCGTAGGCCCCGGGCGCCGGTGCAACATCCGCCTCGCCGAGGTCCGGCGTCTCGTTGCAGGCGAAGCCTCCGTCGTCGGCGTCGCTGACGAAGATGCCGAACCCCGGCCCCTTGTGCTCGGCGTTGGTGTGCGTGTGGATGTTGCAGAGGTTCATCTCGCCGGGCGCCGGCGCAAGCGGAAACTGCTCGGTGTTCAGGCCCGTGACGCTGCCGATGTCGCGCGGCGTCTGCGGACCCATGTCCACGCAGAGCGCGCCGCCCGTCTCCGCCGCCAACGCGCCCAGACCGCCGGCCACCGCGGCCAGCGCACCACTCAACCAGCAGGCAACCTTCATGGAGCGTCTCCTCTCTCCGTCCACCCAGGCCCGGCCATGATCCCTCAAATTGCCGGCGTCGGGGCAACAATGCGTATCATGCACTCTGGGCCATCCGGGGACCGGACATGGGCGACTACTTCAGCGATGGCGCGCGACGGGCGCATGCACTGCCCAATCGCGGCCCGCTCGAGTTCACCGAAGACGGGCAGCCGCATCCCGACATTCTCGAGGCCTACTGGCGCTACGGGTTCTACGTGCTCGAGGGCGTGATCGACACCGATGAGGTCGAGCGCCTGGTGGCGGACTTCGAAAGCGTCATGGCACGCGCTCCTGCGCACGAGGGCGCGGAGCTCGATGCGCAGGGCAGACCTTCCATCGATCAGGCGTTCGAGCGCGCCACGTTTCAGTTCGCGAGGCCTCTGAGCGACCCGATGGGCGCCACCGATGCCGCCGGCGGTCGCTACCCCGTCAGGATGACCGAGTTCGAGGCACCCCCGGACGCGCCCGAGCAGGTGGTGCTGCAGATCAGCGGAAGCCTGCAGATTATGGACGCCAACCTCCGGCTGTACGGGCACCCGGGACTGCTGCGTGTCGCCGAAGCGATCAACGGTCCCGACTTCGTGCCCTTTACGGATGCCGTGTGGGTCAAGCCCGCGCACTATGGCGCCGCGGTGTCATGGCACCAGGACGGGCTCACCCACTGGGACAGTCCCGACCTCGATGCGGGAACGCACGGCTTCAACTTCATGGCGCAGTTGTATCCCACCAATCCGATGAACGCGCTCTGGATCGTTCCGGAGAGCCACGACAAGGGCAAGGCCGACATCCGGCAGTTGATCGCGGAAAACGGCGGCTCCGACCGGCTCCCCGGCGCCGTGCCCCTTCTGTGTGCCGCGGGCGATGTCGCCGTCTGCAGCCGACAGATGGTGCACTGCTCCTTCCCCAATCGATCGGGCGAGCCCCGCGTGACGTTCGTCTTCGGCTTCCACCGGCGCGCCTCGGTCGAGGGCGTACGCGGATGGAACTTCCGGGGCCGGCAGCCGGCTCTGTACGACCATGAACGCATTCACGGCCGCTCCCGGATCATCCAGCTCGCCATCGACGCCCGTCAGCAGCGTTATCCCGACGAGACCCCCTACCTGTATCGACCCATGGCGCCGGAGGCGGACTCCCTGCGCTGGTCACCCACGACCCGCGAGACCGTGCTCAAGAACTACAATCAGCTGGATCTCGGGATCTGACGAACGCGCTTGCTCCTTCGCATTTTCTTGGCATCATCGTAATCCCATTCGTTGCCGACGAAGGAAAAGGTTGACGCTGACCAATCAGCTATGTGATCGTGGATGGGAGCCATCTTGTTCAAGGCCAATCAACTCGTACTGGATAGAGTTTAATAGCAACTGCCTCTATGAGTTAGAGAACCGGAAGATTAGCGTCTGTCAATGGGCGAGATGACTACATGTCCATCTTCTCTCAGCTCGGGCTAATCGAATTCAAGCAATCCGCATAGCTTTCGCTTTTGTTGAGTTGAGTTGACGATGGGAATGCTCGAGGGAAAGGTAGCGATAGTCACTGGAGCCGCCAGTGGAATGGGAAAAGCCATTGTCGGACGCTATGTCATGGAAGGCGCAAACGTCCTGATAACGGACATTTCCGAGGAAGCCGGGAAAGCCCTGTCTGCAGATCATTCGTCGCAAACATCGTTCTTTGCTCTAGATGTTAGCGACGAATGGCAGTGGCAAACAGTCGTCGAAGAAGCCCTGTCGAAATGGGGACGGATTGACATTCTTGTGAATAACGCCGGGATAGCTCAGCTTTCCACGCTGTCAGAGATGTCACTGGAAGACTATCGAAGGATCATAGACGTAAATCAGACCGGAGTGTTCCTCGGGATGCGCGAATGCATTCCGCATCTGAAACGGGTCGGTGGCGGCGCAATCATCAACAACTCATCGATAGGTGGCGTTGTAGGTCAAACTGGTTTTGGTGCGTACAATGCATCTAAACACGCAGTGGTGGGCATGACCAAAGCTGCCGCATTGGAGCTCGCCTTCCACAACATTAGAGTAAACGCGGTGTTACCTGGCGGAATAGACACTCCGATGGGTGCGGCGACTCCAGGAAGCGAGAAACTAGACCTCGACGCGAATACCGCTACCTACCCAATGGGGAGACTCGGTAGTGTCGACGAAGTGGCTGGCTTGTTTGCGTTTCTTGCGAGCGCAGACGCTTCCTACATTTCCGGTGCTGCTATTCCCATCGATGGGGCGTGGACCGCTGGAATAGTGATGCCCCTAAAACAGGAGTTCAGATAGTGTAGGTTGCTGCTTTCGGGGATTTGACGGAAACAGTCGCAAGTGAATCCTGAGGAGAGGATTGTCGGGGCCTTCGGCGCAACACAAACTAGGGAGCGGGTCGGCAATAACCCCTGCGGTCGGCGCGAATGGGGCTTAGCCAAACCGCTCCCACAATCCAGCCACGGCCACGTTGAATATTCGGTTAATGTAGGCGGAACCGAACGTTCCGGTGTCCCCTAGGAGTGCACGAAGAAACAACGGGCCATTCAGTAAGTCGTAGGTCAACGGAATAGGTGTTCTCTCCGGTAGCTCTCCTTTTTCGATCGCCTGTTTGATCAGCCTTAGGAACTCTGTATACAGTGGGAGTTGAAACCTTTGGTAGTAGGTTTCTCGCTGGGAGGGGTCCAACTCTCCTTTGGTCACAAAGTTCAGGTAGAGTTGGCCTTCCGCAGTGGCGAGGAACCTTGCCCCATTGATCAGCTGTTTGCGAATGGACTCAAGCGGCGATTTGCTTGCGGGAAAACTGAGTGTATCGGCATATCTCTCAACCACCGCCTCGATCAACAAGTCTTCCTTGGTCCGCCACCACCGATATATCGTCGCGGTGCTCACGCGCGCCTTGGCGGCTACTTCGACAACCGTAAGCGTGTTGAAGGGTTTGACGCGGATGAGCTCTATCGCACTCTGGATAATCGCTTCCCTCGCTCTCTGCGATCTTGGGCGCCCCAACGTAACCTGAGGTCCAGCTTTCTCCGACTCGCCCATCCAATCCTCACAACGCATGTATTTCCGACAAGGATACCGCAAGAGGTTATTCGTCCACGAACGTTGCGAATCTGACAGACTTCCCCAGACGGGGAGGTATGGGTATGAACCCAGAGCGCATTCGGTGGAGAAGTCGTAGCAGCGGGCAAGCAACATGGAGCAAGATACTCGACGGGTTTCTCGCCGTGCCGAGTGCATCACAAGCACGCAATCCGGCTCCTGGCAGGGCCCGTCGACCCGGCCCGGCCAGCGGATCTACGATGAGGCGGTGCTGCCAGTCTTGGTCGAGGCGATGGAGCGCCACCGGCCCCTCGAGTTCGATGGTGACGTGCGGCACCGTGCCCGGAGGGTAAAGCGCGGCCACCATCGACCGGGGTCTGGCTCACGTGCGCGGGAGGTGGGCTCGCGGCGCAAGCCATGACCGAAGAGGTAGCTCAACGTGCGCGTGCCGCTTCAAGGCCGGGCAGCCGTGCACACTGCAGCCACGGGTCCCGGAGTGGCGGGAGGTCATGGCCCCGCAACTGGATTACGGCCGCTTGGCACGAGGCCGGGCCCTGGTCGATCTCGGCAGTGGGCTCCACGGGTACGTCGACCGAGTGTTATCGCCGGCCGAGGTCTGTAACGGCCCGTCGATCCTTGGAGGTCGAAAATCGCTCTGTCACGAGCAAGGACATCGCGCTCTCCCGCATCGAGTGTCGATGCCGTCGTTCCAGATGAACGAGCGGGGCACAGGGTCGGCGCCGCAGCGCCCGCGGACGACGCTGGCGCTGCTTAGCGCGAACGGCATCTTCGGCTCGCGGCGGATCCAGCGCGCGACCTGCCGAACGTGACGGCGAACGCCAACCGCACCACGACACCATCTGCAAGTTCCTGCGGGAGAGCTGCGAAGCGATCTCGAGACGCCAACGCGGAGCAAGCGCACCAGCATCTGGTACGACCGGGCGGAGCCGCTTCGGGAGCACTTGCGGCTGGAGATCGGGGCGTTGCTGGAGCGACCTGAGGCGGCAGACACTTGAAGAGTTGCCAGATCCGCAACAACTGCCGGGGCGCGAGAAAGCTGAAGGCGAAGCCGGAGCGGGCGCGCGTGCCGAGTACGGGCGCAAGCTGGCCGCGCGCGAGAGGCGCATCCGCAAGGGCAGGAAGCTCAGGCTAGTCCGTCAGCAGCCGCGCGACGAGGAGCAGATCAACGCGACGGACGCCGACAGCGGGTTGATGCACAAGAACGATCGGTCGGAGTATCGCCGGTCCTGGGTTCGCCAGACGTCGAAGACACTCCTCAGTCCGCCGACTCTCCCTTGCCGAGACAAGTCGCCTTGATAGACCGCGAACACCCCAAAGTCCGACAGCCGGCTAACGCATTGTCCATTTGAGTCTGAGGCCATAAGTACGCGGGTTGCTATATACGACAAGCAATCCTCCGATCGCGCTCGAAATCGCTCCGTAGTCGAAGTAGCGTTCATCTCCCAAGTTTCGCCCCCACAACTCTACCTCGTAGCGCTCGCTCGGAGACGTATACGTGACCCGCGCATTGTAAATGCCGAAGCTCCCCTGCCTGTTGATTGGATTATTCGTCGCATCCAAGAAGTAGGAGGATGAGTGGGACGCGTTCGCATGGAACGTTAGCGATCCGGCTCCGACCGGCACGTCATAGGTCAGCCCCAAATGGGCTTTCAGTTTAGGCGCTTTGGTAAGGTCGTTGCCCGCGATCAGAGTTTCGACAGAGGTCACCGCATCAAAGGCTGACCCTTCCTTGTACTCCGTGTCGAGATAACCCAAGAATCCAGAAACGCGGAAACGACTGGTGACCAGCGCCTCAAATTCCATCTCTGCACCAAGTACTTCCGACTGTCCCGCATTGGTTACACTCACACCACCCTGGAGAAACTCCTGGACCTGCATGTCCTCGTAGTCGTAGTAGAACATCGTCATGTTCAAGTTCATTCGTCCGTCGGCGAGCCTGCCTTTGTATCCGAGTTCGTAAGACAGGAGTTCCTCCTGGTCGTAGTCGTTGCCGCAGCCGAAAGGGTTCAAGCCCCCGCCTTTGAACCCGTTTGTCGCCGACACATAAATCAACACGTTCTCAGAGTAGTCGTATTCGAACGCTATCTTCGGCGTTATCGATGACCAATCATCGGAAAACGACAGGCCGCGGCACGTCGCGGGCAAGATGTTGCCGACGACGAACTGATTAGCATCCTTCTTGTCGCGTGACCAGCGAACGCCGAAAACCGTAGACAGCCTTTCCGTCATGGCGACCGTCCCTTCTGCATACAGCGCGACGGACTGCGTGTCCTGATCGACCCAAAAGTCAAAGAACGGTTCGGCGATTGGAGTGCCGGACAACGGCGTGTCGATGAACGCAAAGAACACGGGGTCAAATGGACCTCCGGTGATCAGCGAAAAAAGCTCAGCGTAAAAGCCCGTGGTCGCTGGTTGTCGCGGCTGATATAGCCCGTTGGCTTCCGACTTAAGATAGAACGTGCCCAACGTATAACTTAAATTTCCGCCTTGCGTAGAACCGAAGAAGTTCAGTTCCTGGCTGAAGGTTTCACTCTGTTCGTCTGCGTTCTGGCTGAACCAGCCTATGTCTGTACCATCGAGATCCCCAATGTAGTGCATTTCGACATCCGTGTACGCTGTGATAGACCTCAGCTCGCCTCCGAGTATCGGTATCGATAGCGTCGCGTTGATACCTTGCTGAGTGATGTCGTTCGTCTCCGGCGTATCATGAAAGACCCTGTTCTCGCTACTGCTCACTCTTCCCGGGGGTAAGGCATTTGCAGGGTTCAGCGGGTTCGGGTTCAGCGGATTCGCGCCAAGGAGCGCTGGAAAGTTGAGGATCCTTGCAGCGTGGTGCACGGGCCCATTCCCCTCCAGCTCACTCCAATAGCCGCGAACAACCAGATTTGCCGCATCACCAAAATCAAAACGCAGAGAAGCTCGAGCTGCACTGTATTCCACGTCCAATAGCTCGCCCGGACCGTCATTATCGAAATAGCTGTTTCTCTGCTCACGGAGAAGGCTCAAACGACCTGCTACTCGATCTTCAGCCAAAGGCCCATTCACCGAGAGTTCACCGCGAAACTGATCGTCACTGCCCACAATTCCACCAACTGACATCTCCGGTTCATGCGACGCCGTTTTTGAGATAAAGTTGATTGCGCCGCCGGTGGCGTTACGCCCATAGAGGGTACCCTGCGGACCTCGGAGCACTTCGATGGCTTGTAAGTCAGTAAATGGCTGAGAGGCCTGGAAGGAAGTCGGTTGATACACGCCGTCGACGTTGATCGCGATGCCCGATTCCGCAACCACGCTCGTGAAGTCAACGCCTACTCCTCGCAGCGATACCTGACCGATGTTGCTCGCCTGGCTGAACGCCAAACCCGGGACCTGTAGCTGTAGATCCCGCAGACCCTTGATCTGGTCACGCTCGATGTGTTCAGCAGAAAACGCCGTAAGCGCGATTGCTGTGTCTTGTGCACGCGTCTCCTGCTTGGTTGCGGTTACAACGATTTCCTCGATCGTTGACTCTTGCGCTTCGGCAGCGAGGGCCAGCATCGGCAAGAGAAATATTGCTACGGTTGATTTCGAATGTTCCACTTGCACCCCCTCTTCTGTTGTCTCCAATGGATTTAAGGCAATAGCTCAACTACAGACGGTTGATCACTTGTTCAGTAAACAACCGCATGGACTCGACGATCTCGTCGTGGGTCAGATGTCCGAACTGCAGCAGGAGCATGAGTTGGTCCACCCCAAGGTTTTCGTAAGCCCGCACCTGCTCAAGCAATTGGTCTGGGGTGCCGATCATCATCGACCCTTGTTCAGTTTGATCCGCGATGATTTCCTCGTGAGGCCTACCAGAGGTGATTCCGGGAAACACCTTTTCAAGGTACTGCACGCCGTACTGTTCAAACCCTTCGATTGGCTTGTCCATCTGTTCCCAACTAAGGTAGTAGTTCAGAACGTTCATCAACATGTGCATGCACTGCGCGCCTTTTCTGTAGGCTTCTTGTTCAGTTCTGCCGCAGTAGAAAAACGTGGAGCAGGCCTTTCGGTTGTTGATCTTGGCGACCGGTTTCGCCTGATGAACATTTGCATCGTAGTGTGCAATGCACCGTTCCAGACGGCCAGGGACGCCAAACCCGAAGGACATCGCGCCCACCCCCGCCTCGGCAGCTTCGAACCAGGATTCTTCTCCTCCGCACGCGATCCAGAGCGGTGGGTGCGGATCCTGAAACGGTCGCGGTGATAATCGGCGAGGCGGAATGGTGTAGTGATCGCTATCCCAGCTGAATTCGTCCTCCAGCCACATTCTCGGCAGCATCTTTATCACTTCAGCACGGTGAGCCTTGGTTTCCGCTGGTTCCGCCTCGAACGCATACAGCTCGTCGGTGGTGACGCCGCGGCCGAACCCGAGATCGATACGTCCGTCCGAGAGCAGGTCCAATGTGGCTGCCCGTTCCGCGATTCGCCACGGATGGTTGATCTGTTTGGAGGCCAGGACCACCGCATGGCCGATTCGGATTCTGGTGGTCTGCGACGCTACCCAAGTGAGGATGATCTCGGGCGCGCCTGATGTAGAGTGATTTCCCAGGAAGTGGTGTTCTGTCGACCAGAACTGGTCCCAGCCCAGTCGCTCCGCTTCAACGGCTTGGCGTACCGATTCAGTGATGACTTGCTTCTCACGGCCCGGCGACCATGGTTCTGGGCCCGGACACGACTCGTTCAGAATTCCAAACTCCAAAACTCCCCCCGTTGAGGCGATTTACGAAAATGTCATTTCCGTATTAGACGCTCACGCCACCGTGCTGTCAATCTCCGCAAACCCGGTGTCGTCCGTGCGCACAGTGGGGCCCTCGTCGGCCTCGACCGGCTCGTAGCGCGGGGCCGCCATCGACCACCGCCACCGCGTCGGAGAAACGTCAGAGCCGCGCGGATCGTGTAGTCCCTGCCTTACAGGCCGTGCGCGCCTGGGTCGAGACCAGGTCGGGGCCGCGGTCGACGCCGGTCCCGCCGGCTCACTCGCTCGCGCTGTCCACGCGGTGCGCCGGGTCCGCCTCGGGCAACGCGTGCGTCCCGTGCGCATGCCGCCCGTCCGCGGCCTTCACCGTCCCGCCGCCCGCACTTCCGGATTTCTACGAAGCCCCAACGACCGTCGCCTGTTCCTCCTTGACCTTCACCAACATCGCGGCGCCGATGATCATCAACGAAGCAAGCGAGGCGAACCCGATTCTCTGGGAGTCGAACAGGTCGGTGGCTGTCGCCACCATCAGCGGCGCAAGAAAGGCGGTCACGGTCGAGGAGAGCGCGAACAGCCCGAAAAACTGCGTCGCCATCTCGGGCGGCGAAATCTTGGCCATCAAGGTGCGCGACGCCGACAGGCCGGTCACGAAGAACAGGGCGAAGACCTGGTTCGTGCAGAAGTAGAAGATCTCGGGCAGCGTCGCGAAGTAAGGCGAGTCCCAGACGGGTTCGGACCCCACTTCAAACACGTACAGGATGGTGTCCGGCTGCACCGATACGAGCGTCAACAGCACGAAGGAGGCCGTGCCGACGGCGATCTGGAGCGTACGCTTCGAACCGAGATAGTCATCGAGACGGCCGCCGATGTAGGCGCCGATCATCGCGGAGGCGCTGGTGCACAACCCGAACATGAGCATCGTGGTCGTACCCCAGCCGAAGGTTCCGGCCGCATAGATGCCGCCAAACGTCAGCACGCCGGCCATCCCGTCGATGAAGAACATGCGGGCAAGCAGGTAGCGGGCGATGTTGGCGTAGTGCCGGACATGCTTCAGCGTCTGGACCACGTCCTGTACGCCCGCCCTTGCCAGTTGCCACATGGGCAAGGGCGAAGCCTTGCCGTCCGGCGTGAACAGCAGCACCGGCAACATGAACACGACCATCCAGGCACCGGAAATCGGGCCGACGATGCGATCGTGTTCGTGTGCCGCCTGATCTATCCCGAACAGCGGCGCTTCCGGCAGGAACGCCCAGGTCTGCGTCCCGGGCATGGCGAAGGCGAACAGGACGAGCATCATGAGCACCAGTCCGCCGACGTTGCCCAGCGCGAAGGCCACCCCGGAGATCTGCCCCACGCGATTCACGGGCGCGATCGACGGCAGCATCGCGTTGTGGAAGACCTCCGTGACCGTGAAGCAGATCTTGATCACGAACAGGACCATCACCGAGAGACCGAGGCTCAGCCCCCGCTCCTCGGGTTCTATGAACCACAGGCACAAGGCCCCGGCCGTCATGACCGCCACCATGGCAACCAGCCAGGGCTTGCGCCTGCCGTCCTTGTCGGCAATGGCGCCCAGGAAGGGCACCGTGACCGCGAGCAGGAACCCCGCCGCGGCGGTGATGTAGCCGATCAGGGCCTGGCCCCTGACGGAATCGCCGACCACGACGTTGCTGAAGTACGGATAGAAGATCCAGATGATGACCAGGATGTAGTAGGGGTCACGCGCAGCCTGGCCGAAGGTCCAGCTGAAGTAGCCAAGGGGAGACGCCGCCGGCGTGCCCGCCAGCGACAGGGTTGGAGCGGTCGACACGCTGTTAGCATACGCGCATGCTCCTTCGCATTCTTCTCGTCGTCGTCCTCCTCCTCGGGCTCGTCTGGGTGTTCCGGGTCGAGGTCTTGCTGACGTCCGTGAAGGCCATGACCGAGTGGACGCGCGACGTGGATCCGCCCCGTGACGTGGCGTGGCAGCGCGGCCCCGACACCGCGACGGCGCCGCCGGGCGAGCGCCCGCCCAACATCGTGCTGATCCTGGCGGACGACATGGGGTGGAACGATGTCTCCACCCACGGCGGCGGCGCCGGCGCCGGTACGGTGCGGACGCCGCACATCGACGCGCTGGCCCGCGAAGGCGTCGACTTCACCACCGGCTACGCGGCCAACGCAACCTGCGCCCCCTCGCGGGCCGCGATTCTCTCGGGCCGGTACGGGACGCGCTTCGGCTTCGAGTTCACGCCCACGCCCGCGTTGATGGGACCCATCATGGGTATCGTGACGTCGGCGAGCCCGGTCGAGCGGCGTCCGTCGCTCGCCAACCCCGCTTTCGAGCGCATGGCGTTGGAAGACATGGGCATGCCGGCGAGCGAGATCACGCTGGCGGAGACCCTCAAGACGGCCGGCTACCACACCGTGCACATCGGGAAGTGGCACGTCGGCGAGAGCAACGGCATGGCCGCCTACGACCAGGGCTTCGACGAGAGCCTCGCCATGGGCGGCATGCTCTTTCTACCCGAGGACGATCCCGACGTGGTCAACTCGAAGCAGGAGTTCGATCCCATCGACCGGTTCCTCTGGACGCAGACCGTCTACGCGGTGCGCTACAACGGCGGCCCGGCCTTCGAGCCTCGGGGGCACGTGACGGACTACTACACCGACGAGGCCGTGCGCGTGATCGAGGCCAACCGCAACCGCCCCTTCTTCCTCTACCTGGCGCACTGGGCGATCCACACCCCGCTGCAGTCGACGCGCGCCGATTACGACGCGTACCCGCACATCGAGAGCCACACCGAGCGCACGTACGCCGGCATGATCCGGGGCCTGGACCGGAGCGTCGGCCGCGTCATGGCGGCGCTCCGTGAACATGGTCTCGACGAGAACACCCTCGTCATCTTCACCTCGGACAACGGCGGCGCCGGCTACCTGGGACTACCCGACGTGAACCGGCCCTTCCGCGGCTGGAAGATGACGTTCTTCGAGGGCGGCGTGCACGTGCCGTACATGCTCCGCTGGCCCGCGCGGGTCCCGCCCGGCCAGGTCTACGACGCGCCGGTACACCACTTCGACCTGTACGCGACGGCGGCCGCGGCGGCCGGCGCGCCGATGCCGGCGGACCGCACGATGGACGGCGTCGACCTCGTGCCTTACGCGGTGGGCGAGGCGTCCGGCGTGCCGCACGAGACGCTGTTCTGGACGCAGTCGCACTACCGCGCCGTGCGGCACGGGGACTGGAAACTCCAGCGCAGCGGCCCCAACGACGAGTTCCTGTGGCTGTTCGACCTCGCCTCCGACCTGACGGAACAGCACAACCTGGCCACGGCACGGCCCGACAAGGTCGCCGAACTCGACGCGCTCCTCGCGGCCCACCTGGCCGAACAGGCGCCGCCGCTCTGGTCATCGCGCGCCGCGGGTGCGGTCAGCATCGACAAGCACGTGAACCAGCCCGAGTCGCCGGACGACGAGTACATCTACTACCCGAACTGATGGCGACAAATGCTCGCGAGCATGCCCGTACGGCATCGAAGCCGTACGCGAGGCCGTCCTTACTCGCGGATCATCAAGCGCCGCCGCCGGTCTGCGCGTCGAGGTACTGCCGTACCAGGTAGAGGTCGGCGACCTGCCCGGACAGCATCCGGTCCAGCGCGGAGGCCTCGCCGAACGGGAACGCCGCATTCGGGCGCTTCACCCAAGCGTCCGCCGCCGTCTCGTCCGGCAGCAGCACCTGCAGCGCACGGTGGATGCCCAGGACGCAGGAGATGCGTTCGAGCGTGTCCTTCGGGAGCGCCGAGCCGCTCTTCTGCCACTTGAAGAAAGTGGACCGCGACGTCACGCCGAGCAGGATCATCCGCTGATCGACCGAGAGGCCCCACAGGTCGGCGATGCGGAGGAATGCACGCAGCGCGGGATCCGAGAGGCGGCTGCGATCGATATCTGGCGGGGCCTGTGCGTGCGCGGCCACCGAAGGCTCCATTGGTGGTGTCTATCGAGGTTGTAGTCCAATTGCGGACTTTTCTGCAACAGCCCCGGTTAGCGCCCGGGGCACCTCAACCGCCAGCCGCCGGCACCAGCCGCACTATGTCCCACCCCGTCCCGTGCTCAAGCAGCAGGTACACCAGCCCGTCCACGCCGACCTCCACGTCCCGGATGCGCGCGAGATCCTCGATCAGGGTTTCCTGCTCGACGAACCGGTCGCCGTCGACCTCGACCCGGAAGAGATCCGTCGCCCGCAGGGACCCGACGAGCATGTGGTTCCGCCAGGCCGGGAACGCGTCGCCGTCGTAGAACACGAAGCTCGAAACGGCGGGAGCGGGGGTGAGATCCACGACGGGCTGCTCGATGTCGGCGAGATCGAACGTGATGCCGAGTTCCTTCCCGTACTCCACGGGCGTGCCGTCGTAGTCGACGCCCTTCGAAGTGAGCGGCCAGCCGTAGTTGCGTCCCGGCAGCAGCAGGTTGATCTCGTCGCCGCCGCGCGGTCCCATCTCCGTGCTCCAGAGCTGCCCGGTGCGGCGATTGAACTCGAGGCCCTCCGGGGCCCGGTGCCCGTAGGTCCAGGTGGTCGGCCATGCGCCGGGCACGTCGACGAAGGGGTTGTCCGCCGGGACGCGGCCGTCGTCGTGCATGCGGTGGATCTTGCCGTAGGGCTCGCTCAGGTCCTGGATGCCGTGATACGCGGTCAACCCCTTGAAGCCGACGCTGATGAAGACGTGGCCGTCATCATCGAAGCAGATCCGGCCGCCGGCGGCCATGTCCGTCCGCCACGTGTAACGCTCGACCCCCACGCCCCAGAGGGCCTCCTCATCGACCCAGCGGCCGTCCTCGATCCGTCCCCGGACGAGCCGACTCATCGACACCGCGCCGCCGACCGCGTTGCAGTCGATGCACCGGTCCCCGTACTGCAGGTAGATCCACCCGTTGCGCTCGTAGTCCGGGTGCGTCGCGACCTCCATGAGCCACCCCAACCCGTGCGGCCGATTGGGCCAGCGTCCGTCGGGGTCGTCGTTCAAATCGACCTTCGGGGTGCCTTCGATGGGCGGCGAGACCACGCCGTCTGCAGAGACGACGCGCACGCCCCGCCGCTTCTCGGTCAACAGGAACCCGCCATCGGGCAGCGGTGCGATCGAGTAGATCTTCGTGGCGGACCCGGAGGCGAACGCCTCGACGCGGAAGTCGTGCAGCTCGCCGGCGACGGCCCCTTCGGGGATAGTCAGCGGCACGTCCCGCCGCGTATCCCGGCGGTCGATGTTGGCGCGCAGATCGGAGATGTAGATCGCGAGGTTGCGGATCTCCGGCTCCGCGAGGACTTCGGACCAGCCCGGCATGCCCTGCGCCGGGAAGCCGTTGGCGATGCTCGCGCCGATCTCCGCGGCTGTGTCGCCGTGCTGGAGCGCGGCGCCGACGAGGGGCGTTCCGAGCGCGGACCCCTCCAGGTTCTCGCCGTGGCAGACGCCGCAGTGCTCGGCGTAGGCGAGCGACAGGGGATCGACTTCGTATCGCTGGGCGTGGACGTTGGAAGCTGCGCAGACCAACACCACGCCGGCGATCACGAACGCCGTGAAGCGGCGTCTGGGCCCGGCCAGGCCGTCAGCCCGCGGACGCCGGCACCAACCGCACGATCCGTCCACCGGAGGCATGCTCCAGCAACAGGTACACGAGGCCGTCCACGCCCACTTCGACGTCGCGGATGCGGGCCAGGTCCTCGACGAGCGTCTCACGCTTGACCGCCCGGTCGCCATCGACCTCCACCCGATACAACTCTGTCGCCTTCAGGGTGCCGACGAGCATCTGGTTGCGCCAGGCCGGGAATGCGTCGCCGTCGTAGAACACGAAACTCGAAACGGCGGGAGAGGGCGTGAGATCCACGACCGGCTGCTCGATCTGCTCGAGGTCCAACGCGATGCCGAGTTCCTTCCAGTACTCCACCGGCGTGCCGTCGTAGTCGACTCCCTTCGAGTAGATCGGCCAGCCGTAGTTGCGGCCGGGCAGCAGCAGGTTGATCTCGTCCCCGCCCCGCGGGCCCATCTCGGTGCTCCAGACCCGGCCCGTGCGGTGATTGCACTCCAGACCTTGTGGGCTCCGGTGGCCGTAGGTCCAGGCGGTGGGCAGCGCGTCGGCGTCATCGAGAAACGGGTTGTCGACCGGCACTCCGCCATCGTCGTGTACCCGGTGAATCTTCCCGTACGGCTCGCTCAAGTCCTGGATGCCGTAGTAGTTCACCGGCCCTTTCATGCCAACGCTGATGTACAGGCGCCGCTCCTCGTCGAAGCACAGTCGCCCCCCGGCCGCCAGGTCGGGCATGTCCGAGTAGTCCTCGAGGGGCGCGCTCCAGATCTTCTCCTCGTCGACCCAGCGGCCAGCGTCGATGCGTCCGCGGACGACCTTGTTCATCGACACCGCGCCGCCGACAGCGTTGCAGTCGGTGCAGCGGTCCCCGAAGTGCAGGTAGACCCAGCCGTTGTGCGCGTAGTCGGGATGCGCCGCCACCTCCATCATCCACCCGGTGCCGATCTCCAGTGGCACGAGGGGAACGGTGAAGGCGTCCGCATGGGCCGCCGGCGTTCCTTCGATGAGCGGCGACGGCTCGCCGTCGACCGACACGATGCGCAAGCCCCGCTTCTTCTCCGTCACCAGAAACGCACCGTCGGGTAGCGGCGCGATGGAATAGGGCCACGGGTCCAGCCCCTCGGCAAAGGTCTCGATCCGGAAATCGTGCAGCGCGCTGTGGAGCGTTCCCTCGGGGATCTCGAGGGCCATCCCCACCCTGAAGTCCCGGCCGAGATCGGAGCGCCGCTCGGAGATGTAGATCGCGAGCTTGCGGATCTCCGTCTCCGCCAGGATGCCGGACCAGCCCGGCATCCCCTGCGCCGGGAAGCCGTTGGCGATGCTCGCGGCGATTTCCTCGACGGTCTCCCCGTGCCGGAACGCGACCCCGACCAGGGGCGTCCCCTGGCCGGTGCCCTCCATGTTCTCGCCGTGGCAGACGCTGCAGTTCTCGCCGTAGGCGACCGCCAGGGGTTCGTGGGTCAGGCCTTCGTAGTAGAGGTAGGCCACCACGCCGATGCCGACGAGCGCGACGCCGACGATGGCGAGGAGCGTGATGCCGAGAACGCGGCGTACGGTCATCCACCTATCGTATCCCACGACCCGAGGCGGTGGCCTGCCGACGCCGGGCGCCACCTGATCGCGATACGATCGTCAAAACAGGACGATGCCCTTCCGAGGAAGCCGCCCAGTTCGAGCCCGGTAAAGGGCAGGTCGACGGAGTCCGCGTGCGCCGCAGGGGTTCCTTTCGACGAGCGGCGATTGCACGCCGTCGGCGGACACGATGCACAAGCCCGCTTCTTCTCCGTCAGCAGGAACCTGCGGTCGGGAAGCGGCGCGATGCAATAGGGCAGCGGGTCGAGGGCCTCCACAACAGTCTCGATCCGGAAGTCGTGCAAGGCGCTGCGGACGGTCCCCTCGGGAATGGCAAACGACGCCCCACGCCATACTCGAGGAACTCAATGTCGTCGCGGCGCTCCGAGACATGGATCGCGAGCCTGCGGATCTCGGTCTCGGGCAGGATGCCGGACCACCCTGGCATTTCGTTCATGGCCGACTGTACCGTACCCTTGCACCGACCCGATGGTGTCCCGCACCCGTCCTACGGAATCGAACGATGCCCAGGAGCAAGCCGCCCAGGAAGAAGAAACGGGCGGCCACGCCCGTCAGGCGCAAGCCACAGGCCCAGTCGGCGCCGGCTCCAATCCCCGACCGACGCGCCATGGAGAGATTCCTCGGCGGTTTCGCCGGCGGCCGGCCCGAGGAGGCCCTGCGCGCCGCGCAGGAGTTCATGTACGACGCCTGGGAGGCCCCCACGAAGCGGCAGCGCCTCGCGCTCGCCCGCAGGGCCCTGAAGCGTTCGCCCCTCTGCGCCGATGCATACGTGCTTCTGGCGGAGGAGACGGCGGGGAGCGTGGCGGACGCCATCGACCTGTATCGCCGGGGCGTCGAGGCGGGGGAGCTTGCCGTCGGGCCGGAAGCGTTCGAGGACGATGTGGGGCACTTCTGGGGAGTGTTGGACACGCGTCCCTACATGCGGGCCCGCTCCGGCCTTGCCCAAGCGCTGTGGCTTGCCGGGGAGCGTGAGGACGCGATCGCCCACTACCGAGACATGCTGCGGCTCAACCCCAACGACAACCAGGGCATCCGCTACCTGCTCGCCGCCGGCTGGCAGGAGATGGAACGCTACGACGAACTGGACGTGCTGCTCGAGGAATACGCGGGGGACGGCACTGCCGCGTGGACCTACACGCAGGCGCTCGCTGCTTTCCGAGACTCCGGCGACTCGGCGCGGAGCCGCCGCGTGCTCGCGACGGCCCTGAAGTCGAACCGGCACGTGCCGACACTGCTACTCCGCCGGACGAAGCTGCCTCGTCCGTCAGACGACTACATCACGTTGGGCGGCAAGGACGAGGCGATCGAATACGTCCGGGAATTCGGGGCGGGATGGGAGCGCACGCCGGGTGCGGTCGCCTGGCTGCGCGACACGCCTTCGGGACTGCCGGAGCCGGCAGGCGTTGAGGATTCGCCCTGAGTCCCGCCCTTCAGAAGTCCATCGGCAGGCCGTGTTCGGCGAGGATCCGGTCGCGCTGCTCGACGAGGATGGGATCCCGCTCACCGAGCATCTCGCCGACGGCGTCGTAGACGGTCCGCATGCCCTTCGGCATCGCGCAGACCGCTTCCGGGAACGTCCCCACGGCCTGCGAAAAGTAGACCCAGTAGATGTCCACGGCGCTGAGCGCGTCGCCGACGATGTACTGACGACCGGCGTCGCGCTGTGCGAGGAGCTGGACGGTCAGTCGGTCCAGCACCGCCCCGGCGCGGTCGACACCGCGTGCGACGGCTTCCTCGCTGTAGCCGTACTGGTCGTACATCGGGTTCCGGACACGCGCCCCGGCCGCCTGCTCCGGCCCGCCGAGCCCGAGCATCACGATCCGCAGGTCCCAGATGAAGCCGTTCTCGCCGATGAGTTCGTTCGAGAGAGCCACCATCAACATGCGGTCGTCGATGTCGGACGGAACCAGCGACGGTCCCGACCCGAGGCGTTCGGCGAGATTCAGGATCTCGAGCCAGCCCACCCGCGGCGCCTCGTCGTTGTACACCGCGACCGGCGCGTTCCGGTGCCCGGTCCAGGTCACGAGATCCTCGTTCGGGCCGCCCCCGACATGCAGCACGGGGACGTAAGGCACGCCGTGGTGATCGAGAATCGCGCGGGCCGACAGGCTGTAGGGCGCCGGCGCGTGCGCGGTCAGCGCCAGCCGCAGGCCGTCCATCTCGCGCGCGGCGGCGGGTTCGATGTAGTTCATGGCTCCTCCAGATCAGGGTGAGGCCGGACTCGGGACATCAGCGGATTGAAACGCACCTTCTCCGGGATGTCCGCGGCTCCCCGGACGCCCCGCGCGACGATGAACGGTCGGAGCGCTTCCATCGCCTTCGGCTCGTCCCAGTGCGGGACGCCCGGGTACATGTGGTGGATGACGTGGGGCTGCATCGACTGGTCGAGGTAGCGCGGCAGCCGGATCCGCCAGAAGCGCGTGTCCCGGTACCGGCCCGTGTCCTCCATTGGATGGTGCGGGTACCACGAGAAATACACGCCCAGGTAGGACACCGCGATCTTCTCCGGCAGCCACCACAGCAACAGCGTTTCCAGCGGCCAGATCACGACCATGGCGATCCGGATCAGCCGCAGCGCCTTGAAGACCGGCGTGCCCTTCGCCAGGCCGGCGGCGAACGCGGGATCCCGCTCCATGTGCGCCGCAAGGACATCCTGCTGGCCGGACGCGTACCCGCGATGCACCCCCAGGGCGGCGTGCCACCAGCGCGGGCCCTTGGTGTGGTAGTCCACGTCCAGTTCCGGGTCGTTGGTGTGGGCGTGGTGCTTCAGGTGGGTGACCCGGAGCACGCCCTGCGATTGCGCGAGCGGAATCAGGCTGATCTGGCCGACCACTCCGTCGAGCCACTTCCAACGCTTCCGCCGGCCGGAGAGGTTCCCGTGCTGCCCCTCGTGAGAGGGCAGGTAGGCGAGGCCCGCGCAGACCGTCGCGACGACGAAGCCGAGCCAGAGAGGAATGCTCCCGGCCAGCACGAGCCCCCAGTTGGCGAACCAGGCCAGGCACTGCCCGAGGCCCACCGCGATGGCCTCCCACTGGATGCGGCCCATGAAACGCCGGGCGACTTCGCGCTCCGCCTCGATGGAGAGGTCCGGCCCCGGCTCCGGCGCGCCGGCAGCCACTTCCGACGACGCGCTCACAGCCAGCCTCCGCGCACCTTCGCCACGAGGCCTACGGCGAGACCGGTCGCATACGCCGCCCAGCCGACCGTCCACGGGCTCGCGTCCGCGAACGTCTGCCGGGCGACGGCGAACAGGACGCTGCCCCAGAAGAGGAGCCCGAACCAGACCATGCCCCAGGTCTCGGAGTGCTCGAGCGCCGCGGCAAGCCAACGTTCGGCGGTGCGGTTCATGTGTATCCCTTGATGGACCTTCGCTGGTGGACGCGGGATTCTATCGCCCTACCGGAAGACGTACTCGTCCGGGTTCACTTCGTGGAGAAAGTCGTAGAACTCGTGCATCTCCCACGGCATGTTGACCCCGGACTTGCCGTGCCGGTTCAGGTAGTAGCTGTTGCCGCCCTTCTGGTCCTCCCACAGCAGGGCCTTCATCCCCTCCTCCCTCTTCATGGGACACCCACTCTGACGCTTGATGGGAGACGCTTGATGAACGCTTGATGAGACGCTTGATGGGACACCCACTTGACGCTTAGACGCCTGATGGGGACGCCTGATGGGACACCCACTCGGGAAGCGCCGAGGGGACCTGCTTCCTCCCCCGGATCTGTAGCGCTGTGGCCGCCGTCGGTAGTCCATCGCTGCTGCCACGTAGGTATCTGCTGCGGGGGTGCCAGGCCAGAGGCGCACGTCCACCATGGGCTTCTGCCGATTTCGGCACGGCGCCACCTGCCTGAAACTGCGTGGATGACACGGCCACGATCGGAACTCATCGACCGCGAGCAGGGCGGCTTCTACCACCTTGGCTCACGCTGCGTTCGACGCGCCATGCTGTGTGGCGAGGACCCCCTGACCGGCCGCGACTGCTCCCATCGCCGCGCTTGGATCGAGGACCGCCTGCTCGAACTGGCCGAGATCTTCACGGTCCACGTCTACGCGTACGCCGTGATGTCCAATCACTACCACATCACCGTTGACTACCGACCCCAAGAGCGCCTCGAGTTCACTGAAGAGGAAGTCGCGCGAAGGTGGTTGCGTTTGTTCCCTCCGAACCCCAACCAAGCGCTTGAGCAGGCCGTGCTCGCGCTGCTCGACGACCCCGAACGACTCACCATACTGCGTGACCGCCTCGGCGACCTGTCCTGGTACATGCGCTGCCTCAACGAGCCGATCGCGCGGCGCGCTAACCTTGAGGACGACTGCACCGGCCGCTTCTGGCAGGGGCGCTTCTGCTCCAAAGAACTGCCCAGCGACCGCTCGGTGTGGGCCTGCATGGCCTATGACGACCTCAACCCGTTACGCGCCGGCATGGCGCACGCCCTCGATGCGCCCGAGCACACCTCGCTGCAGCGCCGCCTGGAGGAAGCCGAACAGGAACCCGAGCGTGTCGATGAGCCCCTCGCTCCGCTGGTGCGCCGTGCCGGCAGGACCGTCAGCGCGCCACCCCCCGCTCCCCGACTCGAGATGACCCTTCGCGCCTATCGCGCCCACGTCGAGTGGACCGGCGGCAGCCTGCACAACGCCTGCGCCGCCGAGGGGCGCGCCCCGCCCGACCAACTGCACGATCCCCCATCGTGGCTCGCCCTGGTAGTTTCACACCGCCAGCGGGCCTGCACCCTTACGCTACCTCGCTGGGTACGCGCGGACGCCTGAGGCGCGACCGGCATGGGCCGGCATGTGCTTCAAATGCGTCCTCTGCGCTCTGTGGCCCGTACCGGAAGCAGATCCCGAACACCAACTGTCACGCTCGCCGCCACGCCCCAAGTGTGGGTGTCCTTCAACCTCCCCCACGGTGGGTGTCCCTTCCGTCGTCTTCCAGTTTCGGAGTGGGTGTCACTTCGGTGCCACTTCGGTGCCGTTCGTCAGGGGTGGGTGTCCCTTCCGTTGCTTCCGTTGGAATCGCGGGAACATCTGCGGTGTCATGCCCGTGTAGCCAACGCGCGGCGTCCAACGCGGAAGGAGACCCACACGATGCTGCAACCCATCGACATGAACGCCTGCGAAGCCGTCGGCCACGGCGCCCGCCGACCCGAGGACGTGGCCGTGAGCGTGGATGGCGAAGTCTGGCTCTCGGACCGGGGCGGCGCGTGCGCGATGATCGACGCGAGCGGCGGCCTCGTCAGGCGGGGCGATGCGGGAGGCGCCCCGAACGGCATCAACTTCGACCTCGAGGGCCGCATCGTGATCGCGAACTTTGGCGGGCAGGACGACGGCTACGGGCCGCTGCAGCGCCTGGATCCCGCGACCGGCGAGGTCGAGACCCTGGTCTCCGAAATCGGCGGGCGCCGGCTCTACGGGTGCAACTACCCCCTCGTCGATTCCACCGACCGGATATGGTGCAGCCACTCCACTTGGGACGCGTCGGTGGGGCTTTCCGGCGCGGGCGCGGACGACGGCTTCGTGTTCTGGCTGCACCCGGACGGCACGGTGCGCGTCGTGGCGAAAGGCATCCGCTTCGCCAACGGCATCGCGATGGACTACGACGAACGCCACCTGTTCGTGTGCGAGACGACCGGCTGCGACGTGCAGCGTTACCCCATCCGGGAGGACGGCAGCCTGGGAACGCCGGAGCGGTACGGCCCGGTGTTGGGACTCGACATTCCCTCGATGCCCGAGCAGCGTCCGCTCCCGGTCGAATGGCGCAGCCGCCTCGGCCTCACCGACGGCTGCGGCTTCGACGTCGAAGGCAACCTCTGGGTGACGCTCGTGATGGCGAACAAGGTGGTGGCGATCACCCCGGAAGGCGAAGTCGTCACAATGCTGGACGACCCCGAAGGGAAGCTGATGCGGAACCCGACCAACGTGAGCTGGGGCGGAGCCGGGCTGCGCGACCTCTACCTCGGCACCATCACGAAGGACTACGTGGTGAAGGCGCCAAGCCCCGTGCCGGGGATGGCGCAGGCGTATCAGCGCGGGTAACGCGGGGCGTCAGGTCACGTCGAAGCCGCTCACGCGCGACCGCAGTTCCTCCTTGCTCACCTCTTCGAGCTTCTCGCCGACCATCCAGCGGTAGCCGAACGGATCCAGGAACGTTCCCCGGCGCTCGCCGTCCGCCTGCTCGGCCACCTCGTGGAGGACCTCGGCCCCGGCCGCCACCAGGCGGCGGGCGGTCTCGTCCGCGTCGGCGACCCGAATGTGCAGGGCCGCGCTCGAGCCGCCGAGCGACTGCGGGCTGCACGCTCCGAAGTCCGGGAACTCGTCGGAGAGATAGATCGTGGCGCCCCCGATGGTGATCTCGGAGTGGCCGATCCTGTCTTCGGGGTCGGTGAATCGCGCGCCGGTCTCGACGGCCCCGAACGCTTTCTCGTAGAACGCGATAGCGGCGGCGCAGTCGTGGGGCGAGAGATAGGGGGTAAGCGAGACGTCGGTCACGGTGGGCTCCAGTCCGATGAGCGGGCCCGATGCTCTCACGTCACCGGGGCCGCCGCCATTGGCAACGTGGGACCAACTACGGTATGTGTGACGACCCGGGTCCCCGGGGAGCCAAGGCGGAAGCATGTCCACGACCATCCACATCGACGAACTGCTCGACTCGAACCCCATCGGCCGCCTGCAGTGGCGCGTGGTCGTACTGTGTTTCGTCCTCGCCGTCATCGACGGTTTCGACGCCCAGATCATCGCCTACGTCGCGCCGCTGATCGCCGATCAGTTCGCCCTCTCGCCGGAGGTGATGGGGCAGCTCTATTCCTCCGCGCTGCTCGGGCTGATGGCCGGCGCGCTCATCGGCAGCCCCGTCGCCGACCGCATCGGGCGCAAGCCGGTCATCCTCGTCTCGGCGGCGGTGATGGGGGTGTTCGCGCTGCTGACCGCCACCGCCGAGAGCACGTTCGAGCTGTTCCTGTACCGCTTCCTGACCGGCCTGGGACTGGGCGGTGTGATGCCCACCATCAACATCCTGACCGCCGAGTTCGCCCCGGCGGGGCGCCGGGCCCTGTTGATGACGACCATGTTCGTCGGCTTCCCGATCGGCATCATGGTGGGGGGCGTCGCGGCGGCGGCCCTCATCAACGTGTTCGGCTGGGAGTCCGTGTTCGTGACGGGCGGCGTCCTGCCGCTCCTGATGGTGCCGGTCGCGATGGCCTGGCTGCCGGAATCGCCGCGCTTCCTCGCGCTGAAAGGGGACCGCGGCGCCGCCCTTGCCCAGATCGTCCACCGGATCGCGCCCGAGGCCGGTGCGACACCCGAGAGCCGGTTCGAGACCCTCGCGCCGGAACAGGCCAGCGTCGGAATCCGCGCCCTGTTCTCGGAGGGGCGCACGCGCATCACGCTCCTCCTCTGGGTGGTGTTCTTCGCCAACCTGCTGACCATGTTCGCGATCGGCGGCTGGATGCCCACCGTGCTCAACGAGGCCGGCTATCCCCTCGACCGCGCGATTCTCGTGTCCGCCATGTCCGCCATCGGCGGCGTCATCGGGGGTCTGTTGATTGCCGTGCTGATCGACCGCACCGGCGCCGCGCGAACGCTCGTGGCGGGATTCCTGGCCGCCGGCGTCGCCATCGCCCTGATCGGCCAGGTGACGGACTCCGTTGTGCTCGTGCTGATCGTCCTGTTCCTGTCCGGGCTCGCCGGCATGGGCTGCCAGTTCGGGATCAACGCGCTGGCGAGCATCAGCTACGACACCGGGGCCCGCACAACCGGACTCGGGTGGGCGCTCGCGATCGGCCGGATCGGCGCGATCATCGGCCCCGTCGTCGTCGGCACGGCGATCGGGATGGCCTTGTCCGTGTCGCAACTCTTCCTGCTTGGCGCCATTCCGATGCTGATCGCCGCGGGCGCGGTGTTCGTGCTCGGCCGGTTGAGGGCTTCCTGAGGCTCTGCGTCTGCCTTACTCTCGTGTACGAAGACGCCATGCGACTGTCGACGCTTGCTCTCGCTACCTTCGCCTGTCTGCTGAACGTCGCAGGGGCGGCCGCGCGCCCCAACATCGTCCTGATCATCGCCGACGACATGGGCTGGGGCGACGTCGGATACAACGGCAGCGAGATCCGCACGCCCAACCTCGACCGCCTGGCCGAGTCCGGCGTGCGCCTCGACCGCTTCTATGCCACGCCCGCGTGTTCCTCCACGCGCGCAAGCCTCATGACCGGTCAGTCCACCGCCCGGACCGGCGTGAAGCGCGCCATTTTCCAGACGAGTGACGCCAGCCTGCCGCTCGAACTCAGGATCCTGCCGGAGTTCCTGCGCGACGCCGGCTATCGGACCGCGCTCGTCGGCAAGTGGCACCTCGGGCACGCCAGGCGCGAGATGCTGCCCCTCGCACGAGGATTCGACTACGCGTACGGCTACCTCACCGGCGGCATAGGCCACTACGATCACGTGGGGGGCGGCAGGCGCGACTGGCATCGCAACGAGGTGACGCTGCGCGAGGAGGGCTACGCGACCCACCTGATCGCTAACGACGCCATTCACCAGATCGAAGACCGGGACACGGACAGACCCCTGTTTCTGTACGTCGCGTTCTCCGCCCCGCACCTGCCAAACGAGGCCCCCGCGGAAACCGTCTCCCGGTACGCCGACATCGAGGATGGGAACCGCCGGGTCTACGCCGCCATGGTGGACGAGATGGACCAGGCCATCGGCGCCATCCTCGCCGCGCTCGAGGAGGCGGGCATGACCGACGACACGCTCGTGTGGTTCATGAGCGACAACGGCGGCACGCACCGGAAGTACAGCCGCGACAGGCTGAGTGCCGTCGCGAACATGCTGGAAGACGACATCGGCGGCCCCGCGCGGACGAGACTGCTCGAGTTCATCCGCAGCAGCACCCAGGACGGCGGGGCGGACAACGGCCCCTACCAGGGTGGCAAGGGGACCCTGGGGGAAGGCGGCGTCCGCGTGCCGTCGGTCGTATCCTTCCCCGGGCACTTCCCACCCAGGCCGCTGTCCCAAAGGATCACGGTGCAGGACATCCTGCCGACGCTGACCGTCATCGCGGGGGCCGAGCCGGAGCCCGATCAACCGGTCGACGGCGCGGACCAGACCGCGTTGCTACGCGGCCGAGCGCATCCCGCCCCCGTGGATTACCTCGTCGAGGACCCGAGCGGCGCGGCCTACTACATGGACAACTGGAAACTCCGTCGACCCAACGACGACTCGCCGGCACTCTTCAACCTGGACGCGGACCCCTACGAGGGTCGGGACGTGGCGAGCGATCATGGGGATATCGTGGCCACGATGCACGAGAAGCTGGCGGTCTTCCCGAGACGCGAACCGGTGCACGCCCCGATGCGCCGGTTCTTTCTCGACCCCGACGAGCACGGCGGTGAAGAGGAGGACGAGCCCTGGGCGGACATCGTCCGTTAACCGGCGCGCGCCCGCGCCATCAAGGAAAGAAGATGAAGCAAGAAACCGAAGTAGTGGTACTGAAGGAGTTGCTCCGGCAGCTCGACGAAGGCCGGAACGTGGATGCCGGCGTGCGCTACCGGGTGCCGACGGATGCGTACGTCAGCCCGGAACTCGCCGAGCGGGAATGGTCGGGCTTCTTTCAGAACCATCCGCAGTTCATCGGCCTGTCGGGCGATCTCGATGCGCCGGCCCGGTACTTCACGACGGACGACTTCGGCACCCCGGTCCTCGCCACCCGCGACGACGACGGCCGCTTCCGCGCCTTCCTGAACGCCTGCCGGCACCGCGGCGTGCGCGTCGCCAACGAGTCCCGGGGTGAGACCCGGCGCTTCATTTGCCCGTTCCACAACTGGACCTACGCCAACGACGGCCGGCTGGTGGGTGTCCCCAGGGAGCGGGACTTCGGTCCGGTCGACAAGTCCTGCACGGGCCTGATCGAGCTGCCCGCGGTGGAGCACAACGGCATGCTCTGGGTCCATCCGAAGCCGGACGGCGAACTCGACGTGGCGGCGCTGCTGGGCGATCTGGACGAGGAGCTGGCCAACTGGAACGCCGGCAACCACGTCTACCGGGGCGAGACCGTGATCGAGGGGAACCTCAACTGGAAGCTCGCCAACGATACCTTCGGCGAGACCTACCACTTCCAGCGGCTGCACAAGGAGACCCTGGGCCAGCTCTTCTACGGCGACGCCCTCGCGTACGAAACGTTCGGCCGCAACCACCGCTTCGTGTTCCCCGCCCGCCAGATAGACGAACTGCGCGACCTGCCCGAGTCGGAATGGTCCACGGACAACGTGGCGAACGTCCTCTACTACCTGTTCCCGAACGTCCAGTTCAACGTGGGCCGGGACCAGATGCTGGTCATCCGGATCTACCCCGAGAAAGGCAATCCCGGCCGCTCACTGACCCGCATCGGCTACTACTACAGCCCGGAAGCGGCCGCCGCCATGGCAGCGGCCGAGGCCAGCGGCGACCGCGTGATCGGCGCGGAGGACGCCTACGACATGGACGCCCGGGACGAAGCGACGATCCTGGGCCTCGAAGCCACCCGCGAGGTGTTAGACAGCACGATCGAGCAGGAGGACTACGCCATGGGCGAGAAGGCACAGCAGTCCGCCGAAAGTGGCCTCCTCACGCACCTGCTCTTCGGCCGCAACGAGCCGGCGCTGCATCACTACCACAACACCTTCCGCGAAGCCCTGAACCTGCCGCCGCTGGAGCAGGTGGACTGAGAGGCTCTCCTCCCCGGCCGCGGTTTCGTAGGGATCGCTCAGTCGCTCGAACAGCTTCGGCGACGACCCGGGCCGCCAACATTGGAGTTAGTGCTGGAAGAAACGCCCGACTCGGAAAGGGGGTGGATCAGCCTCCCGGCGGAGGAGGAGGCCGCCAAGGTGCTCATCCTCATCGAGGCCATACGCCGAACTGTGCAGGCGGACTGGCCAACTCATGCGCGGTCCTCCGTATCGTCCGCACTCGCGTCGCCGTCCGGCGACTCCTCCGGCTCGAGTCGGATGTCGTCGATCTCCGCCAACAGCGACGCAAGCCACTGCTCGTACTCTTCCCCGTGCGCCCGCGAGGCGTCGCTCAGCCGCTCTTCGAGCCAACGGGAGCGCGGTTCGGCTGCGTCCGGCTCCAACAGGCCTGCCGGGATCTGCGGCAGACGGACGTCCCCGTACGCTAGCGCCCACCGAGCGTGCTTCGAGTCGCCGCCCAACTCGTTGAGGTAGTCGCGGCAGACCTGGTACGGCTCCGCGCCCCAACAGATGGGATCCTCCGAACCTACGATGGCCTCCCGGTCGGCATCCCAGACGAAGTCGACACGGCCGGCCAGGCCCTGAGCCAGGTGGCAAAGGTAGTCGGCGAACGGTGTGACGGCGAGGAGGTCGTCTTCCTGGAAGCTCAACTGCCAATGGCTGTCCTCTCGGACCACCCTCCCCAGCGGGTCACGGTCCTGTACGGACTGGTGCTCCTGCCAGTAGCCATCCTGTATGCGACCGAGGTACTTCAGGCAGTACAACTCGCGATGCTCGCGGGCGAGTTCCTCCATTCTGCCCATGACCGCTTCCCGCCTCGGCCAGCCGTTCCCGCCGCCGGGCCAGGCAGCCCTCGGCGAGCAACACGAACATGAGCGGGGCCAACTCGACGACCTCGTCCATGCTTGGGCCGTAGCGACGCTCGATCAGGTCGAATGCCAGTTGTAGCTGGGCAGTGACTCCGCCTGCGGGCCCTGCGGCGCCGCGTGGCTCGGCCGTCGGACTGCGCCCCGTCCGGTCAGAATCCGCGCATCGGTCTTCAGAGCGCCGGCGAGCGCATCGAGCGTGGCCGGCTGTACTCGTCTGCCGGACGATTCCAACCGGGCGAGATTCCGCTCGGACACGCCGGACACCTCGGCCAGTTCGGCGCGAGACATGCCTCTGCCTTCCCGCACGACGCGCAGGCAGTCGGCGTCGATCTGGGGGAACTCGGCGGCTTGCGCGGGAATCGGCGCCTCCCCCCTGAGTACGGCTGCGGTCACTCCAAACGCGCCGGTGAGCTTTCGCATCGTGTCGTTGTGTATCCGCCCCATGCCTTCCCCGGTCTCTAGCCGCTGGAGCTGACGCACTGACATCTCTGTCGCTCGCCCGAGGGCGCGGCGGGAGAGCCCCTGCCGCCCCGCAGTTCCTTCAGTCGCTTGGGATCTATCGTGTCCATGGCCGGTGCCCTCCTTCGGACGTGAATGAACCTCTTCGCAGATTGAATCAGGAAGCGAGCGGCGAGCGTCAGGCCAAATCCAAAGCCATAGCGCCCATCTATGTCTCCAAATGGGTCGATATGTCCACATCGCGCGCCCAAGACGCGTTTCTCCCAGACATCCCCGTGAAGGTCTTCTCCCGGTTTTTTTTCGGGGCCGAATCGTCGCCAGGTAAGCAGTCCTGGGTCGCCTTCCGGAGACCCGGCAATCCCCGGTTCCGGTTCTTCTCTGATTACCCGGGCTCGTATTCGCGCGGCTGCGAACGTGTGGTAAGCGTTCGGGTCGATTCGAAAGGGTAGGCGCCCTCGGGCACGGCCGGCTGAACGCCAGGGGCAGGAGCGCGAGGTCAGTCTCGGTGAGACAGACCACCTCGGGCGCATTGCGCCTCCATCCGACGCAGGATCTCGGGCTGGCGGGGTGACCGTGGCGTGGCCCACCCGGCTTTCCAGTTGGCGACTTTCATGCCCCGCCTCTTCCAGGTGTAGCTCCCAGCAGGCTCGGGGATCTATGCGAACCCCAGGAGTGACCGCATCTCCAACTGCACCAACTCCGACAGCGCCTGGTCCAGCCACCTCCTCGTGTACTGTTCCCGAAACCTGGGCTTGGGACGATGCCCGACTCGCTCGACGAGTTCCTCCAGGGAAACCAGTCGTTCCCGGTGCCCCAGCCGCACTCCGCACCGCAGGCTTGCCTTGTCAGGACCGCAGAGCAACCAGGTGTCGTCCCTCTGAAGGGCATGAGCCCAGAGGCTCGCTTCGCCTTCGTCGAGCCAGATGCCAGGCACACGCAACGCCAGTTCCGCGTGCTCCCTCAGTCCCGTGGCGTGCACCGATGCCATCGACGCCCGGAGTTCCCTGACGTCGATCGTCTCCTCGCGAGTGCGCCGCTGATCCTGTAACCGCCCGACAACGCCGCCCAAGCGGAGACCCGATGCGCCTCGATGATGGTGTTGGTGTCCACCAGCACCACCGCGCCGCCATCGAAGACTCCGTTCACAGGTCAAACGCATGGTCCACGCGGTGGGCTGCGAACAGCTCCCTCAATCCCTCGATCGGCAACTCCGTCAGTGCGGCCGCGCGCCGCACCGATATGTGACCCTGGTCCAGTCCGGTCGCGAGCACGTCCGCGAAAGGTCTCGAGAACAGGGCGGGAGGCCGTTGGCGAGGGCGTCCGTGTCCGTTGTTGCGCAACCTGCCTTCAGGGATCGACTCGACTTCCGCCCTGGACACATGTCCCAAGGCGACGAGACGCCATCGCAGGGCGGACGACGTGACCTGGAGGTCGTCGGCCACCGAGTTCAGCCGGCCGATCATGGCGTCCCGGCCAAGACCCGACCAGGCTGCCGCGGGCCCCAGCGCTTGCGCGGGCATCAGCAGGGCGCCCGCGAAGTTGTTGGCGAGCCGCTCCACGCGGTTGCGGCTGGTGTCGTCTGCCTCTTCGAAATGTTCGGGAGGCATGGCGTCCCATGTGAGGAGGTGGAACAACTCGTGGGCCAGATCGAAGTGCCTGCGGCCGGCAACTTCGCCGCGCGCAATCAGCACGACATCCAGTTCAGGCAGCCTGCAGGCCGCTCCCGAGATGCCCTGCGCGGCGTCGACCATGAGCACCAGGATCCCAAGCGCCTCTTCCATCGACTCTCGCAGGCGCGCGGCGGGGACCGGTCCGAGTTCCATGGCCCGCCCGAAACGCTCGCCCGCGCGCATCGCATCTTCGAAACTCGACGTCCTGGTCAGCGCGAGCGTACGCCGTAGCAACGGCGCCTCCCTTCCGACCTGGGCCGCAAGCGCGCGGTAAGCCCCGATCCATCGGCCAGCCGTACGCTCGTACTCGTCCGGCCGGCCCCGCGCCACGTTGTTCTGCCGCCAGGAGAACCGGGCTTCGCCGTCCAGCCGAAACGGATCCGTGAAGTAGTCCAGGGGGACTCGCAACTGCTCGACGATGGCTAGCAGCTCCTCGGCCCGGACGCGCCGCAGGCCCGTCTCCATAGCCGAAACCGTCTGCCGGTCCTTGACGCCCAGGACCTCGGCAAGGGCGTCCTGGGACAGACCCCGTTCCTCTCGCAGCGCCTTGATACGCCGCCCGATCCGTTGGTGCCCCAATCAGTCCTCGCGCAATCTTGCGTTCACTCAGGTGCAAGAAATATACGCGAGGGGCGTGTTGCGGGGCAACACACGTTTTGCCGGATCACATCCCCCAGAGCGCCCGGATACCCCGCGTGTAGGCGATCGGCATCACCGTCAGGTGATCCTCGTCCGGGAAGATCTTGACGGTCAGTTCCAGCGAGGGATAGCCGCGCACGGTGAGGCGCTCGGCCATCGTCGCCACCGTGGAGACGATCTGCGATCCGGACCAGACCGGATGCGCGGCCTCGGCTTCGCCGGCGCTGAGAAACACCTTGGCCTTCAGGTCCTTGTTGTGCTCATGCCAGCGCTCTTCCATGTCGAGCCACGGCTGGTAGGCGGCGGGGCTGCTGATGATGTACTTGTCGAAGCTCTCGGGCTTGTTGAGCAGGACATACAGGCCGAACTGGCCGCCACCGGAGTGCCCCGCGTAGCCCTGGTCGTCCAGGTCCATGCGGTACTCCCCGGCGAGCATCGGGCGCAACTGGTTGACGAGGAAGTCGAGAAAGCCCGGCGCGCCACCGATCGACTCCGCCGGCATCGGCGCAAACATCGGCCCCATCAGCGACTTGTCCGGGATGAACTCGTAGCTGCGGCGACGCTGGAACTCCGCCGCGTTGGTGTCCCCCGGAGCCCCCACCGCCACGACGATTAGCTCGGGCGCAAAACCGATCGCGTCTCCGGTCAACGCTGCCTGCATCAGCTCCAGGCTGTTGTCGGTAACCCAGAGCGTCGGATAGGCCCTGTCGGTATGGTGGTAGCTGGCCGGCAGGTAGACCCGCACCTCGTGGTCCCACTCCCACCCTTCGGCACGCACGAGGCGGGCGGGATCCACCGTCCCCCGCCTGGGTATCTTGCTGTCCGGACTGAACCGCGCCATCACGTCGTCCGGCATGTTGGAGGACCTCATCATCTCCGCCATGTCGTCGGCCTCCTCCCCGGCGATCGCGGAGAACCCGCAGAGGATCAGGGCCAGAAGGACGCCCCTCGTGACTTGTTGAACAAATGTGGTCATTCCGATTCTCCCGTGTTCAGGTTTGGGCTCAGACCGCCAGCGCCATCGCGTTCCTACGCGGGTCGCCGCGGGCGTGCGCGGTGCCGTCGGCGTCCAGGAAGATGCCCTCGAACGAGCCGAGTTCCCAGTTCCAGGGGCTCACCACGGCCCAGTCTATGCCGCGCTCTCCGGCGGCGGTGCGCACCTGCTCGTCGAGGTCGACCTCGATGAGCAGCGTCCCCGCGGGGCCGGTGTAGGGCGCCCCTCCGAACGACGGCCGGTTCACCGATTCGGCGATGGGGACGCCGAAGTCGAGCATGTTCGTCGTGTTGTGGAGGATGTTCTGCAGGAGGCTCCCGCTCGGCGACCCCGACGCCAGGATCGGTCGCTCGCCCTCAAAGACGATGTTGGGGCATACGTAGGCCGAGATCCGGTCGCCCGGACCTGGCATGACCCGCAGGTAGTGGGCGCCAGCCGCGACCACCGTCACGCCCCCCGCGAACATTCCGTTCGACCACGGCAGCGACATGCACGAGTGCAGGATGGTCGCGACGTTGCCGTCGGCGTCCACCGCGGTCACGTGGTTGCTGCCCGCGGGCGGCGGAGCCGCCGAGCCCGTGTCGAGCTTCTGGTCCATCTGCATCAGCTCGAACCGCATGCGCGCGTAGTCCTTGCCGAGGATCAGCTCCAGCGGCAGTTCGTGGGTGGCCGGGTCGTGCTGCTTGAACCCGTCGAGATAAACCTGGTTGGCGATGCGCGTCATGTGGAACAGGGTCTCGGCGGACTCGGTCGGCGGACCCAGTTTCTGCAGGTCCAGCAGTTCCACCATGTTGAGGATCTCGATCATGTGCGAACCGCCGTGGTCCGGCGGCGGCGAGCCGAGCACCCTGTAGCCGCGATAGGTGCCCTCGGCGGGCGCCTGCCAGCGCGCCTCGTATCGCTCCATGTCATCGAGGGTCAGCACACCGCCGGCCGCCTGCACCACGTCGACCAGTTCCTTCGCGAAGGCGCCGCGGTAGAAGTACTCGCTGCCTTCCTCGAGCAACGCCGTCAACGTGTCGGCGGCCCGCTGCTGCACGAGCAACTCGCCGGGCCGCAGCATGACGTCGTTCCGGGCGAAGATCTCCCGGCCCTGCGGCGTGCGACCGACCTTCGCAAACTCGGTGAACATCTCGCCCCACAGGAACGGGTGGATCTCGAAGCCGTCCCGGGCGTAGCCGATGGCGGCTTCCATGACGGTTGCCCGCGAGGCCTGTCCATGACGGTCATGGGCCGCCTCGAAACCGGCCCAGAAACCGGGCACGGCGACCCCCCGCCCCGCGGCGACGTCGGCCAGCCGAAACCGGTCGAGCGCCGCCGCCGGGCGCGCCGCGCTGCCGTTCATGTAGGTCGTCTCCCCCGTCGCGGCATCGAAGTGCAGCATCGAGAGCACGCCCGTGATGCCGGTCATGTGCGGTTCGACCACGGTCTGGCAGATGGACGCGGCGAGTGCGGCGTCGGCCGCGTTGCCGCCGGCCTTGAGCACGTCCACCCCGGCGCGGGACGCCAGCGGGTGGGAGCAGATGACCATCCCCCTGTTGCCGGAGGCGGGGGCCTTTTCGCCGAAGTTGGCCAACTCGAGCAGTCGGCGCCGCTCGTCGTCAGAGAGTCGCTTCACGTGGTCGAGTCTCCCAGGTGGTTTAGCGCCAGCGATTGGCGCAATGATGTCACCGCCCCGCAACGGGGGCCGGCCCCAGGGCTTACGGCACCTCAGGCAGATGCCGGTCGAACCAGTCCGCAACCACGGCCCGCTCCTCCGGCGTCGGCTCCCACCCGTGACCGCCCCCGGCCTTTCTATAGAGACGGTGTTCCACCCCCTCGACCTCAAACCTTTCGAGGATGCGCTCTGACTGCTGGATCGGCACGCGCTCGTCCGCATCGCCATGGACCAGCAGCGTCGGTGGGTCGTCCGCGGTGACGTGATAGTAGGGCGAGATGTCCCGATAGCGCTCCGCCAGCCTGTGTGCGTCCGTCATCCGGGTGAGGCGGTTTTTCTCCGGATCGTGGTCGAACAGGTAGAGCGCCTGCAGGAACGGATTGCTGCCGTCCGGCTCGATTCGCCGGATCGCGTCGTCGACGAACAGGCCCGGTGCGCCGAAGTTCAGGAAGTCCGTCGGCGGAAAGTACGCCACGACGGCCTGCACCCTACTGTTCTCTTCGGCCAGTCCCCTCGTCCCCTGCAGCAGCGCGAGGTGCCCCCCGGCGGATCCACCCATGACGCCGATGCGCGACGGATCGACCCCATAGCGTTCGGCGTTGTGCCGGACGTGCCGCACGGCTGCACCAATCTGTCCGTGGATCTCCGCGATGGTGAACTTCGGTTGGGCGCCATGGACGACGAGGAACAGCGTATAGCCGCGCGCCAGCAGTTCCGTCGGATTCAGGACGGCGCGGGCGAGGACCCGCGGCAGTTGATCGGCCACCCAGGGCTCGAGGAACGCGTGGCGGGACACCCACCCACCGCTCACCAGCATCAGCACCGCCGCGCCGTTCGCCTCCGCGACGGGCGCGACCCGGTCCATGGTGAGCGCGTAACCGCCCTCCCTGTGATAGATGAGGTCGAGGTCGCGAACGAAGGACGGCGGGTCGGCCGCGCCGAGGGTCGTGGCCGACAGGGCCGCAAGGACCCCGAACAAGAGAACGCGGCGACCCCCCTCAAGGCCGTTAGCCAGCTGCAGCACCTTCAGAACCTGTAGTCGAGCGTGACGCCGTACGTTCTCGGCTGCTGGTACATGCCCACATGGCCCGCGCTGCCGAACGCGGAGCGGTACGCCGCGTACACCAGGGAGTCGTCGTCGGTGAGGTTCCTCCCCCACACCGCTATGCCCCAATTGTCGCCCTGGGGCCGGTAGCCGATGCGGGCATTGACCAGGCTCCGGCTGGGCAGGAAGTAGTCCGGGTCGTTGATCACGCCCGTGACCGCATACCGGTCGTCGATGTACGCGTAATCGAGCCGCGACCGCACCGTGCCGGCGCCGAGCCGCGCGCGGTGCTGTAGGGCGACGTTGATCGTCCAGTCCGGCGCCACCGGAATGTCGTTGCCGCTGGCGTCCACGAGCATCCTGGTCCTGTTGTCCCTGACCCCCTTGAAGTCGTCGTAGGTCGCGTCGCTGAAGCCCACGCCGGCCATGATCGTCAGGTTGTCCGTCGCCAAGGCGCTCAGCTCGACTTCGAAACCCTTGCTGGTCGCCGCCGCGGCATTGGACAGCCTCTGTACAGGAAACGGACCGCAGACCGTACAGACCGTGCGCACCTGCAGGTCCTCGTAGTCCATGTAGTAGACGGCGACATTGAGCTGCAGCCGCCGGTCGAGCCAGCTCGTCTTCGCGCCCAGCTCGTAGTTGGTCACGAATTCCGGCTCCGCGATCAGGAGGTTCGCCGCCAGCGCGCCCGCCGGATTCTGTATCTTGTTGAACGCCCCCGACTTGAGGCCCCGCGTCACCGTCCCGTACAGCATGACATCGTCGTCGACGTGGTGGCGCAGGCCGACGGACCAGGTCGGGTCCTTGGTCTCCACATCGACCGGGGCCCCGGTCGGCCCGGGCAACCTGGGGAACCGCAAGGCGGCACAGGTAATGGGATTGGGACAGACGATCGGGTTGACCACCAGCTCCTTCGTCTCGTCCGTGTACCGCGCGCCGGCAAACAACGTCCACGCATCGCTCAGTCGGAAGTTGGCGTGCACGAAGGCGGCCGTGCTCTGGGCTTCCACGGCCTGGCTCTGATGGGCGGACCCCGCCGCCGGGGGCAAGGGGAACTGGCTGCCCGGCATGAGCACGTCGATGCTGTCGGCCTCCTGGTCGAACCAGTAGAGGCCGGCGACGAAGTCGAACGCCCGGTCGGTCGGCGAGGCGATGCGCAGTTCCTGGGTGAACTGTTGCGGCTCGACGGCGAAGGTGCCGCTGAAGACGTCGCGCGGAGACCCTTCGATGTCCGCGCCAAAGAACACCTCGTCATCGCGCCAGCCGCTGATGGACGTGAACGTGTAGCCGTTGCCGAACAGGTGCTCCACCGTGAGGGAAATCCCGAACAGATCCCGCTCGGTGAAGTCCGGATAGTTGTTGGTCTTCGTGAACTTCCTGTTGTCGCTGGCCGGGTGACTGGAGAGGTACTCGAAGATGTAATCGACGCTGTCCGCCGAGAAGAAATCCGAGTTCACGTCCACGGTGGTCCGCTCGCCGGGCGTGAAGCGCAACTGCACCCGACCGCTGGTCTGCTCGAGATTGCCGACATCGTCGTCGTCCAAGAACGTGTTGGTGAGGTACCCGTCCACTTCCCGGACCCCGATCGAGGCCCGCAAGGCGAGCCTGTCCTCCACGAGCGGTAGATTCACACTGCCCTTCACGTGCACGAGGTTGCGATTGCCGGCCTCGACGCTGAAGTCCCCTTCAAGTTCATTGCCGGGCTTCTTGCTGACGATGTTGACGGCGCCGCTGATCGTGTTCTTGCCGAACAGCGTGCCCTGCGGCCCGCGCAGCACCTCCACGCGTTCGGTGGTGCCGAGTTCCGCGTTGGCGGCGAACTGCTTGCCCATGTAGACGCCGTCCACATAGACGCTGAAGCCCTGGTCGAATCCGACCTGGCCGGGGGCCACGTGGGAGTAGATGCCGCGGATCGAGATGTCGGACGTCGCCTCGTTGTTGCCCTGCCCGAACACGAAGTTCGGTATCAGGCTCGCGAGGTCCCTCAGGTTGTTGGAGCCGGAGCTTGCGATATCGTCGGCGCCCACCACCGAGATCGAAATGGGCACGTCTTCGACGGACTCGCTCCGCCGGGTGGCCGTGACGAGGATCTCTTCCAGCACCGCGGCGTCCGACCGGGCGGCGTCCTCCGCGAAGGCGGTGACACTCGTGACAGGGGACGCAAGGAGCAGCGCGGCACCGGCGGCCGCCCAATACGGAGAGCGTTGCATGAGCCGGTTTCCCTAGGTGAAATCCGAGGAAGGTATAGTTGAGTATCGCACCGGGCCCATTCGCCGTCCACACGGCCACGGCGCCGCCGGCCACGGCGCATTGACGCCCAAGGACCCGAGTCCAATACTGGCCGTCGCCCCCGACCGAACACAGGTGGGATGCCATGCCCCGCACGCTCCGGAACGCCTTGGCCACGGTGGTCGCGCTCGCCTTCACCCCTTCTTTCGCGTTCGGCCAGGAACAGCCAGATCCGCCCACCCAGAACACGGTGTTCGAGGTCGCACCCAGGCCCGGTCACGCACTCGAGTTCGAAGCGGCGCTCAAGCAGCACCTGGATTGGGTGGAAAAGCAGGGCTCGACGTGGCGCTGGGAGGTGTTCGAAGTCACGCACGGCAACCGCGTGGGCAACTACTTCCTGGTGAGCAGACGCCATTCCTGGGAGGATTTCGATCAACATCAAGAGCTTGCCGCGAAGGCAGCGGCCCGTTGGCGGGCCGAGGTGTCGCAACACGTCGAGTCCTTGAGCGGCGGCATCTACAGCATGCTCGCCGGGTTCACCCGCGCACCGGAGGACGATCTCGCCTCCTATCCGTTCCGTGGCGTGAGCTTCTTTTCGATGCGGCCGACCTCGGCGCGAACGTTCCTGCCCAACCTCCGCAAGGTCACCGACGCCCTCGGGACGCAGGAGTCGGCGCCCCCGGAACTGTGGTTCCAGCAGGTCGGGGGCGGCGAGCAGGGCACGTTCCTGAGCGTGCGACCCTTCAGGAAGTGGGCGGACTGGCCGAACCGCGGGTTGGCCCGGGCCATGAACCAGGCGATGGACCCGGCGGAATCCGGCGCCATCGTCGCCGAACTCGGCAAGGTCATCCTGCGCGAGGAGACGATGGTCGTCCTGCTGCGCCCGGACCTCGGGTCTCCGTAGCTCGCCGGGGCGCAAGACATGCACCGGTGCGTGCGAATGGCCGGCGCCCTCGGCCTGGCGCTGGGGATGACCGCGGTCGCCCAGGAAGCGACGCACATGTCTGTCTACGAGGTGTCTCCCAGGCCCGGCCACGTCGTCGCGTTCGAAAAGGCGCTCAGGGGACACGCGCACTGGGCCAGGCACCAGGCCTCCGGCCCGGGTTGGAAGGTGTTTGCGGTGACCGCCGGAAAGGGCTCTGGCAACTACCTGATCATGAGCGGCGATCACTCCTGGGAGGACCTTGACGCGAATCGGGAACTCACGGCCGAGGCCGCGGCCCGGTGGCGCGCCAGCGTGTCCGCGCACGTCGCGTCCGTCAGCGGGGGCATCTATCGCTTCATGGCGGACTACAGTCGCTTCCCGGATGACGTGGACACGTATCCGATGGCGGTGGTCAGCGTCTTCTCAATGCGGCCGACTTCCGCCCGGGCCTACATGCGCAACCTCCGCAAGGTCACCGACGCGCTGAAGACCCGGGAGTCGGCGCCCCCGGCACTCTGGTACCAGCAGGTTGCCGGCGGCGAACAGGGGACCTTCCTCAACATCCGCCCGTTCCGGAAGTGGGACGACTGGCCCAACGAAGCCTCGTCCCGCGCCATGGCCAACGCGATGGACCCGGAAGAGATCGCCGCGATCGTCGCCGAACTCGCCAAGGTGATCCTGCGCGAGGAGACGCGCACGATCGCCTTGCGGCCGCACCTGAGCTCTCGCCCGTGACAGGAAGACCGGGCACAACCGCGAGGAGTCGTCTTGGCCACTGACGCGGACAAGGTCCGCCTCCCGATCAAGCTCAGCTACGGCTTCGGGCAGTTCGCCGAAGGCGCGAAGAACGCCGCCTTCGGCACGTTCGTGCTGCGGTACTACAACCAGGTGCTGGGCCTCTCGGGCACGCTGGCGGGCCTCGCCATCTTCATCGCCCTCTGTTTCGACGCCGTCACCGACCCCGTCGTGGGTTCCGTCTCGGACAACTTCCGCTCGCGCTGGGGCCGCCGCCACCCGTTCCTGTACGTGGCGGCCATCCCGATGGCGTTCGCGTTCTACTTCCTGTTCGCGCCGCCGGAAGGGCTGTCGACCATGGCGCTGTTCGCCTGGATGACGGTCTTCACCGTGCTCGTCCGCGGCACCATGACGATCTACTACGTGCCGCACCTCGCCCTGGGAGCCGAGCTCTCGGATCACTACATCGAGCGGACGAGCATCGTCGCGTATCGATGGGTGTTCTCCATCGTCGGCAACCTGGCCGCCGTCGTGTCCGCTTTCGCCATCTTCCTGGTGGACATCGACGAGCAGCCGGGCGACCTGGTGGCGGCCAACTACCCGCCCTTTGCCCTCGCGCTCGCCGTCGGCATGGCCATCTCCATCTTCGTGACGGCCGCCGGGACCCATTCCCAGATCCCCAATCTCCCGGTCACACGCTTCGTCGAAAGACCGGGACTGGGCGCGGTGCTGGTCGGCGTCTTCAAGGACACTTGGGAGGCGCTGCGGAACGCGTCGTTCAGGTGGCTCGCCGGGGCCGCCTTGAGCTCCCAGGTCATGGTCGGCCTGCAGGCCGCGCTGCAGCTCTACATGGCGAACTTCTTCTGGGAGCTGGACGACCAGGCGAAGATGCTGATCCTGATGGCGACGCCCGTCGGGTTCTTCGCCGGGATCGCCATCACCCGGCGCATCCACGAACGGTTCGACAAGCGCCGCACGATGCTCGTCGGTGCCACCCTCTACTACGCGTTCGCGGTAGGCCCCATCGTGCTGCGGCTGCTGGAGTGGTTTCCGGCCAACGACAGCGCCCTGCTCACCCCCATGCTCGTCGCCTTCGGCGTCGCCTCCGGCGCCGGGGGTCTCGCGGTGGTGTCGAGCAACTCGATGATGGCCGACGTGGCGGACGAGCACGAACTCGAAACGGGGCGGCGCCAGGAGGGGATCTTCTTCGGCGCCCTCTCCTTCGCCTCGAAAGGCGCCGCCGGGCTCGGCACGCTCATCGGGGGGCTCGCCCTGGACGTCATCCAGTTTCCGATCGGCGCGGCGCCGGGCGCGGTGGACGCCGCCACGGTGTTCAACCTGGGCGCCGTGTACGGTCCGATGCTCGGGGTGTTCGTGGTCTTCACCGTCTACTGCCTGATGCACTATCGCCTGACGGAGGGGCGCCACGCGGAGATCATGGCCGCGCTGGCAGCGCGGCCCGAGGAGACGGCCACGGGAGTCCAGTCATCGTGAAACGCTGGACGGTTCGTCTCGCCCTGGGGCTGCTGGTTCTGGCGGTCGCGAGCATCGGCATCCGCAGCCTGATGCTCCCCGCCGCGTCGACCGCCGTGTTCGTCAAGTACGGCGAGGGGTCATCCTGGCAGCCCGCTCCGGAGAGTCCCCTCTTTCAGGGCGGCCAGATCGAGTTCGCGGGGTTCGAGCCCACTCAACTGGGGGGCGAGGACCTGGGCGCGTGGGACGAAGTGGTGATCGTGAACTTCGACCGCGCGGCCGACTATCGGGAATTCGTCGGCAGGATCTCGGCCCAAGACGACATTGCCCGGTACCACCTCCTGAAGATCGCGCCCCAGGCGCCCGAGCTTCTACACTTCATGAACTGGCGCCTCCGCGGCTATCGCGATGACGCGTCGATCGAACCCGGTGGAAGCGTGCCAATCGACGAAGTGGTGGCTGACGCCAGGTACCTGACGCAATGGCAGAACCTGTTCGATGGTCCCTACCGCGACGGGATCGTCATGCTCAACCTCCTCCTGCGCGAGCAGGAACCGCAAGACCCGACCGGCGGTCCGGACAGCGATGCGAGCGCCGAAGAGCTATACGACCGATACGGCCAGGTAGCGACGCGGCTGCTCGGCAAGCTCGGGGGTCAGATCTCGGTAATGGGTACGGTCGATCGCGTCGTCGTTGGACCCGCGATCCGACGCTACGACGTCTACGCCTTCGTGTTCTATCCCTCGGTGGACATCTTCGAGGTCATGTTCACGGCAAGAGCACGGGTAGAAGCACTAGTACACCAACGCGCCGGCCTGAACGCCGAGGGTTCCGCCGGCTACTGGGTGAAACCCTACGCGGAGTTCTCGCCCGGAGAGCGGTAGCACCGGACCAACCAACTTAGGAGCAAGCGATGTCCTCAGATCTCGATCTACCGGGGCGACTCGGCAACCCGGATGCCACGGTCGAAACCGACGGGCGCTGCGATCCCCGCCTCGTGCCGGTGGCGATCCAGGGATACGCCCCCGCTGTCGAAATGCCTCCCGCCGACGCGTCCTACGAAGACTGTCTCGCGTACTGCGCGGCACTCGAGGGCGCCATGGACGAGACCCTCGCCCTGCAACTCGAGGCGATGCCGAACTTCGATCACATCGATCAGTCGATCGAGACGATCCGGGGGACCGACGACAACGACATCACGCTCTACATCCATCGGCCGAAGGGGGCGGATGGCCCGCTACCCGGTCTCGTGCACATCCACGGCGGCGGGATGGTCATCCTGGCGGCGGCCGACCCCGACAGTCAGCGTTGGCGGAACACGCTTGCGGCGGAGGGCCTCGTCGTGGTCGGCGTGGAGTTCAGGAACGGCGCCGGGAAGCTGGGCACACATCCCTTTCCCGCGGGGCTGAACGACTGCGCCGCGGGAGTGCGATGGACACACCGGAACCGGGATGCACTCGGCATCTCGACCCTCACCGTCTCCGGGGAGAGCGGCGGCGGGAACCTGTCCCTTGCAACCGGACTGAAAGCCAGGCGGGAAGGTTGGGTAGACCAGATCGACGGGATCTACGCGCTGTGTCCCTACATCTGCGGCGCCTACGCAGACCCGCCGAGCGAGCTCCTGTCTCTCGTCGAGAACGATACGTACATGCTGGACTGTCAGGAGATGGACCTCCTCGTGACCGTCTACGATCCCGAACGCGAGCACGGCGCGAACCCGCTTGCATGGCCGCTCGCGGCGACAGCGTCCGACCTGGAAGGGCTGCCCCCGCACGTCATCTCCGTCAACGAGCTCGACCCCCTGCGCGATGAAGGCCTGGCCTTCTTTCGCAAGCTGCTCGCAGCGGGAGTCCCCGCAGTCGCGCGCACCGTGCATGGCACGACCCACGGCGCCGACCAGGGGATGGCCGACATCATCCCCGACGTGCACCGGGAAACCGTCCGGTCGGTCGTCGGGTTCGCGAAGAGCCTGTCGGGGACGTCCTCGTGAGAGCGTTGCGAACTCCGGAAGAACGCTTCCAGGACCTCGACGGCTTCCCCTTCGAGCCCAACTACCTCGAGGTCGACGACGGCGGCGGCGGCCGGTTGCGGATGCACTACGTGGACGAGGGTCCGGCCGACGGCGAGGTCGTGCTCTGCCTGCATGGGCAGCCGGTCTGGTCCTATTCGTTCCGCAAGATGATCCCGCCGCTGACGGCCGCCGGTTACCGGGTCGTCGCGCCGGACATCGTGGGCTTCGGCCGCTCCGACAAGCCCGCCGAGCGCAGCGACTACACCTTCTTCAGCCACGTGCACTGGATGCACGGCTTCGTGCGCGGCCTGTCGCTCACCGACATCACGCTCGTCGGGCAGGACTGGGGCGGCCCGATCGGCCTGCGTGTCGTCACCGCGGACCCGGGGCGGTTCGCCAGGATCGTCGCCACCAACACGGGGCTGGCGGACGCCCGCGGCATACCGGACGAGATGGCCCCGAAGCTCCGGCAACTGCTTGCGGGAACTCCCGTCCTGCCCCCGAGAGAGCTGGACGCGGTCATGCGCAAGCGGGCCCTCGCGTCCGAAAGACCCGCCGGATTCCAGGACCAGACCCGGGACGCGGTGGCGGACATCGATGCGCGTCCGTCGTTCATGTACTGGATCCGGTTCTGCGACGCCTACCCCGACTTCGATCCGGGCGAGATCATCGCCCTGTGGCTCAACGACTGCTCCGCCGAGGAACGACGCGCCTACTCCGCACCCTTTCCCGCCGAGGAGTACAAGCAGGGCGCGCGGCAGTTCCCGAGCCTCATCCCGCTGTTCCCCGACGACCCCGCGGTTCCGGACAACCGCAAGGCCTGGGAGATCCTCCGGAAGTTCGACAAGCCCTTCCTCACCGCGTTCAGCGATAGCGATTCCGGAACCGCCGCGACCCAGTTCCAGGAGGAGGTCCCCGGCGCAAGAGGCCAGAACCACGCGATCATCCGGGACGCCCTGCACTACCCCCAGGACGACCAGGGCGAACAGCTCGCCGCGGTGGTCATCGACTTCATGAAGGACAACCCGCTGCCATGACCCGCACCATCGCCGACCTCGGCCCTCACGCCGCGCGCCGTTACCCCTTCGAGTCCCGGTTCGCCAACGTCAACGGCTGGCGCATGCACTACATCGACGAAGGCCCGCGGGACGCGCCGCCCGTACTGATGCTGCACGGCAATCCCACCTGGGGCTACCTGTGGCGGGACGTCATTCCGCCAGTGCTGGGCGCGGGTTACAGGATAATCGTGCCCGACCAGGTGGGCTTCGGCCTGTCGGAACATCCGCACGCCGCGAGCGCGCACAGCCTGGACAACCACGCGGCCAACCTCGTCGCCCTGATCGACCAGCTAGATCTCGACGGCATCTTCTTCGTCTGCCATGACTGGGGTGGTCCGACCGGGCTTTCCGCGTTGCTGACCCGGCCCGGGCGAGCGGTGGCCGTGGCCGTGATGTCCACCTGGGCATGGCGGGAGCCGTCCGCGGAGTTTCACCGCCGGATCATGCCGTGGCTGACGTTGCACGCGCCCCTCGTCGGCCCCTTCCTGTCGGGGCGGCAGGCCGCGTTCCCCGGGCGTACTACCTACCTCTCCGTGGTCGATCGCGAGCGCATCAAGGAAGACGCCCTGGACGTCTATGTCGCGGTGCTGCCAGACGCGGACGACCGGCGGCTGACCTGGCAGTGGCCGCGCTCCATCCCGATCAACCCGGCCACGGACATCGCGGGAGAGCGCTTCGAATGGCTCGAAGCCGGTGTCCGCGAACTCAGGCTCCCGGCGACCGTCATCTGGGGGCGCGAGGAGGTAGTGTTCGCCGCGGACGCCTTCGCTCCGGTGTGGCACGAGATCTGGCCGCACGCGGAAGGCACGCATCTCGTCACCGGCAATCACTTCCTGCAGGAAGACTCGGGCGCCGAGATCGGCGACATCCTCGTCGAGTTTGCGGGACGCCACGTTCCCATCACGGAGGAGGGTTGACCGATGAGCGTACGCCGCATCACGCAACGACCGTCGGGCACGCGTAGCGTACCGGTACTGACCGACCCGGACGTCAGCCACTACCCGGAGTTCGCCGCCTTCCTGTCGGACACCTTCGAACTCGAAGACGCGCCCCTGGGGGCGCCCGGGCTACTCGACGTCGACGGCCGGGTCTACGAACTGGTCTTCATCGGCCGCTCCGGACGTCCGTTTCCGGCCGCAGTCGAGATCGCGGCGCTGGTCCCAGGGCTCGAGCCGATGGATACAGACCAGACCGACAAGGACCTGTGGGCGATCATGGAGTGGCTGATCGAGGGCGTGGGGGAGCCCTGGACGGTCGAGGCGCTCAGGACCACGGGGGAGATCTTTCGCGTGAAGCCGTAGGTTTCCCCTACACCAGCGTATAACCCGCTTCGCTCAAGGGCATCGACCGCACACGTTCACCCGTCGCCGCAAAGATGGCATTGGCGACGGCGGGCGCGAGCGGCGGCAGAGCCGGTTCGCCCAGTCCGGTCGACGGGTTGTCGCTTTCGATGAAGTGCACGTCAATCTCCGGAGTCGGGCCGATGCGCATCACCCGATATTCATCGAAGTTATCCTGCTGGATGACGCCCCCCTGCATGGTGATCTGCTGCAGCGCCATGGTGCTCAGGCCGTCCACGACCGCACCCTCCACCTGGCTCAACGCCCCGCTCATGTTGATGATCGGGCCCACATCGACCGCCACCCACACCTTTTCGAGGCTGACCCTCCTGTCTGCCGTGACACGTACCTCGGCAACCTCCGCCACGTGCGCGGCGTGGGCGAAGTAGAAGGACAAGCCGAGGCCGCTGCCGCTCGGCATGGGCCTGCCCCACGCCGCCTTTTCCGCCGCGAGCCTGATCACGTCGATGGCGCGTCCCGTATTCAACGCGTTGACGTCGCCTTCCTTGATCCAGCGCGGCTCGCCCATGAGTTCGAGCAGGAACTCGAGGTGGTCCCGGCCCGCCAGCACCGCAAGCTCATGAATGAAGCACTGCTCCACAAAGGCGTTGGTGTTCGACCCGGGCGCCCGCCAGGCGCCGCAGGGCGTCCCGATCTCCTGCATGCTGAGCTTGATGCGGGCAGTCGGGAACGCCACGGCTGGCAACTCGTTGCCCCGCAGCCCGGATCCCATGACGGGCCGACCGTTCTTGCCGATCCCGATGTAGTGCTGCTCCCAGGCCGCGAGCCTGCCGTCCGGGCCCACGGCGCCCTTCATCTGCTCGAATCCACCGGCCCGGAAGTGGTCGTTGTGAATGTCGTCCGTACGCGTCCAGGTCAGCTTCACCGGAACGCCCGCTCGGTGTGAGATGGCCATGGCTTCCGTCGCGAAGTCGTGGACTCCCCGTCGTCCGAAGCCACCGCCCATGCGCAGCGTATGCACCCGCACCTGTTCGGGCTTCATGCCGAAGAGGTTGCCCGCGATCAGGGGCACTTCCCGGGGCCACTGGGTGCCGAGCCAGACCTCGAGGGTGTCCGGCTCGCCATTGCCGCCCCTGCGGTAGTCGGCGGTGCAGTTCATCGGCTCCATGCACACATGGGCCACGAAAGGAAACTGGTAGAAAGCCTCGGTCGTCCGGTTGGCCTCGTCGGCAAACGCCGCATCGACGCCATCGTTGTCGGCAATCACCTCGCCGCCGCCTTCCCGGGCGGTGCGCTCCGCCCAGGCGATCATGGCGGACCAATCGTCGGTCGATGCCAATGACTCGTCCCACTCGACCTCGAGCCGGCGGCGGGCATCGAACACCGACCAGGTGTCGTCGCCGACGATCGCAACGCCGCCGCGCAAGGCGGCCACACCGTCCAGGAACCACACCTCGGACTTCCCCGCCGCTTCGTTGGGCCCCAGGATGAAGGCATCCGTCACGCCGGGCAGGCCCTTGATCTCGCTTTCGTTGAAACGGACGGCGGAGCCCCCGATACGCGGACAACGTACATAGGTGGCGTGTTTCATGCCCGGCACCTCGACGTCTATGCCGAACTCGGACAGGCCCGTGGCAATGACGAAGTTGTCCACGCCGCTCACCGACGTCCCGATGATCCGGTACTCGCTCGGATCCCGGTAGGTCAGCGTGTCGGGGTCGGGCACGGGCTGCTCCGCGGCCAGGCTCGCGAGCTGACCGAAGGAGCGGCGCTCGCCCGAGGGGTGCACCACCTCGCTGTCCCGAGCTTCCAGGTCCTTCCGCTCCACCTCCATCATCAGGGCGGCGGCGCCGATGAGCATCTCGCGCGCCGATGCGCCCATGCGCCGCATCGTGCCGATGTTCCGGGGCACGGAGTTGGAGCCCCCGGCGATCTGGAGTCCGAACCTGTCCTCGTCAAGCGGCGCGTCCAGGACTCTCACGTCCTCCCAACGCGCCCCCATCTCCTCCGCGATGATCATCGGCAGGGTGGTCCTGATCCCCTGCCCCATCTCGGGGATGCTCGAGTAGATCGTGATCTGACCGTCGCGATCGATGCGCACGTAGACGTTGAGTTCCTTCGAGCCGACCAGCGCGTCGTCCGGTGTCGATGCGGCGGCCATCGGCAGCGTCACCTGCAGCAGCACCCCACCCCCCGCGACCGCCGAGACCTTCAGCAGGTCGCGTCGGGTGAGTCCGGTTGAGACAGCCCTGAGCCCGGATGAAAATGCCATTTTCAAGCTCCCCCGCCAGCGTTGTGGGTCCTGGCGGCGCTGTGCACCGCCTTGCGAATGCGAACGTACGTCCCGCAGCGGCAATAGTTGCCGGCGAGCGCCTCGTCGATGTCCGCATCGCTTGGCTCCGCGTTGTTTTCGAGCAGGGCAGCGGCGCTCATGATCTGCCCCGACTGGCAGTACCCGCACTGCGGCACGTCATGTTCGATCCAGGCCGCCTGCAGGGGATGCAGATCGCCCTCCGCCGCGAGCCCTTCGATGGTCGTCACGGCACCGGCGACCGCCTGCACCGGCAACACGCAGGAACGCACGGGCACGCCGTCCACCTGCACCGTGCAGGCGCCGCACTGCGCGATGCCGCAACCGTACTTCGTTCCGGTGAGTTTCAGCTTGTCACGCAGAACCCACAGAAGCGGCATGTCGGGCCGGACATCGACCTCTCGGTCCGTGCCGTTGACGCTCAACCTGAATCTGGCCATTCGATTCCCTCAATAGGAAAAGAGGAAGCAGGACCGTCTTGCCGAGCAGTCCCGGACGCGGATTGTCCGACTTCGACACGGGCGACGGCAAGCGTCGGCCTACCCGACCACCCCCGACCACCTCGCCCCGTTCGATTTCGTCCTCGAGAACGGGCAGACTCCGCGCCTCGCAAGCTGCGACCGACGCCTGCTGGACGGCGTCTCGGAAGACAAGGAGTAACGAACATGCGGTACAAGCTATTGGGAAAAAGCGGCCTGAGAGTATCCGAAGTTTGTCTCGGCACCATGATGATGGGTGTGGAGTCCGACTCCTCCGCCGGCCCTGAAGAGAGCAGAAGAATGCTCGAGAAGTTCGTGGAGAAAGGCGGGAACTACTTCGACACGGCCAACGAGGTCTACCAGGGCGGAATGAGCGAGCGGATCCTGGGGGATTTCGTTGGCGGTGATCGCGAGCGTCACGTTGTTACGACCAAGTTTACGAACACCATTCCGAGCATGCTCAACCCGGAGGTCAGGGACCACCCGAACGGCGGCGGCAACCACAAGAAGAGCATGGTGCAGTCGGTGGAAAACAGCCTGAAGCGCTTGCACACCGACTACATCGATCTGCTATGGATTCACCTCTGGGACTACACCACCGACATAGAAGACGTCATGCGGAACGTCAACGACCTGGTGCGGCAGGGCAAGATACTCCACTTCGGCCTCTGCAATACGCCGGCCTGGGTGGTGGCGCGTGGACAAACCATCTCCGCCCTGCGTGGTTGGGAGCCGATTACCGCGCTCCAGTACCAGTACAACCTTCTCTCGCGCGACCTGGATCAAGAGATCCTGCCCTGCGCCAGGTCGCTCGGCATCGCGATGAACGCGTATTCCGCACTGGGTGGCGGTTTTCTGACGGGCAAATACACGCGCAGCGGGGTCCAGGAGAACAAGCGCTACGACGATCAGTACTGGAGCGCAATCGTCCAGCACACGGAGAGAGACTACGCGATCGCAAGAAAGGTGGATGAAATCGCTGACAGGTTGGGTGTCAGCTCTACGGCGGTAGCGCTCGCCTGGCTGCAGGGACGCGACGTGTTGCCCATCATCGGAGCGCGGACCGTCTCACAGGTAGAAAGCAACCTCGAACACCTTGGGTTGGTGCTGCCAGAGGAAGACATGCTGGCGCTGAACGATCTAAGTGCGCCTGAGCGCTCCTGGACGTACAACCTGCTGCACGCCGAAGACTCACGAATCCGTCAGCTCGCAAGCTGCGGCATGCTGAACGACATTGATAACGACAGATTCCCGGCTTAAGGAACCGTGTGTTCATCCGCGTTATCTGACCGGCTTGCCGGAGGCCGCCTCCGAGCCTCAGGGGCAGCGCCCCTGCGCAGCGGGGAATGCAAGTCGAACCCGCATCGTCGGCTTCCTGCTCCGTGAGGAAGGCGTTGGTGCGTTGTAGCAGGTCCGCGACCGAGCAATTCCGCCTGGAGACCCTCGAACAGCGCGACGCGTTGCGGATCGTAGGGCAGGCCTCGAGACCCGGCACGGGCCACGCGGCTTGCCAACGGCGCGTCACGGTTACCTGCCATCGTACCGATGATGCTCGCCAGCATTTCCGCTTCCGCGTCCCTTTGAATCCGCGGCGCGATACGGCACGCGTCGTCGCGCAGCCGGTTCGCCGCCTCGATGCCTGCGGTGGCGATGAGGCGTTCGAGCTCCGCTGCCAGGCGCTCTCTGGGTAGCGTGCGCCGACAGCGTCCGCGGCGAGCTCGTGAAGGGCGCAGGTTGTCCAGGAACGCACGCGCCGGCGAACTGAGAAAGAAACCGGCCATGAAGGAGCGGTCTTCGGCGGTCGGCCCCGCACCTCTCCGCGGGCGCAGCCGCAAGCCCGGCAGGTCGATGTCGGACCCCGCCGGGGTGACCAGGCAGACGGAACCGTCGTCGGTGGGCTCGAACTCCAGCGCCGTGCGGTCGGCGACCAGCGCGCCGCGGAAGTAGCCTGCCACGATGTCCCATCGATTGCGGCGCACGATCTCGGCCGGATCGTCGCGCAGGTCCGATGTGTACAGCCTCGACGCGAGCTTGCGCAGCCGGCCGGATGCCACCAGCCGCGAGACATTGCGGCTGATGCCAGCGTGCGAAACGAGAACCAATGGAATGGTTCGCCCCGCTCCTCAACGCAATGCCTCGAGGGGCCAGAATTGCGTCCTTCCAGTTCAGCGAGAGGAAACGGAGCGAACCATGAGCGAAATCACATTAGTGGCCGTGGACTTGGCCAAAACGGTGTTCCATGTGACGGCGGTTAACAAAAGAGGGGCGGTGGTCGAACGCAAGCGCCTGCGTCGGGCCGGCCTGCAGTCACACCTGGCATTGCTGCCGCCGGGCCGGGTGGTGGCGATGGAAGCGTGTGGCGGCGCACACCACTGGGGACGGCTGGCCGTGCGTCTCGGCCACCGGCCGCGGCTGATGACCGCTCAGTTCGTTGCGCCTTACGTCAAGTCCAACAAGAACGATGTGAACGACGCGGACGGCATCGCGGAGGCGGCTTCGCGGCCGACGATGCGGTACGTGGGGTTGAAGTCGGTGGAGCAGGAGCACGTTCAGCAGATGCATCGTGCGCGACAGTCGACCGTGCGCAATCGCACGGCACAGATCAACCAGATCCACGGGATCTTGCTGGAATACGGGATCGAGGTGCCAAGGCGTCTCAATGCCCTGATGAGGCGGCTGGCCGAGGTCCTGGAGGACGCGGAGAACGAGTTGCTGGTGCCTACACGTGCACTGCTCCGGGAGCTGGGGGACGAGCTGCGTCGCTTGGACGACCGGGTGAAACGGTTCGATCGAGAGATTGCGTTGCTGGCGCAACAGATGCCGGCGGCCCAACGACTGATGGCGATCCCGGGGATCGGCGTCCTGACGGCGACAGCATTGGCGTCCGCGGTCGGCAATGCGTCGGTGTTCCGCAACGGTCGTGAGATGGCGGCTTGGCTCGGCCTCGTACCGAAACAGAGGTCGACCGGCGGCCGGTCGGTTCTTCTTGGGATCAGCAAACGCGGGGACTCCTACCTGCGAATGCTGCTGATCCACGGTGCCCGGTCGGCGCTGCATCACGCGCCGAAACAGCCGACGCGACGCAGTTGTTGGGCAGCCGATTTGGCGGAGCGGCGCGGGAAACAGATATCTGCGGTCGCGTTGGCGAACAAGAACGCGCGAACGGCGTGGGCGCTTCTGGCGCGTGGGGAGTCTTTCAACGCCGGTGGAGCGTTGGAGGCGGCATGAGGAAACATCCCGGACAATGTTTGGAGCAGCCGGGGACGTCACCGACGGCACCGAGTCAAGCCGCTACGCGGCTTCTCCGCTTCGCTACGACCCTGACGGGTGACACGGCACCGCCGGCGACGTGGGAGGTGACGATGGCCCGGCAGGGACGCGAAGAGAGGATCACCCAGAGTTGCGTGAGTGAAGTGGCAGATCATGGCAGACAGGTCAGACCGACACGCCAAGAGCCTGAAACCGGGTACGGTCTTCAAAGACCTCAGAACCAATGAGGCGGGCGTGTGCGGATTCCATCAGGGCCCGGGAGCGGAGCGCTCCCAACCGGAGGCCGGATATACGCGAGCAACTGAACCTGCTGTCTCCTGGACCTTCGCTTGGCAACGCGGGGCGAACCATATACTCCCCGGTTGCGGGAAGTCCTGTGGGGCGGATTTTCGCGGACATAACGACGGTACTGGAGACCGTCCGGAAGACTATTTCCAAGTTTAGCAGCCCGAGAAGGAGAACAATGCGCGAGTAACGGGGCGTATCGGCACATCGGCCTTCGACACGGCCCTCTCATCGTCCAACGCGATCGAGACTTCCCGTGTCATCGTGCATCTCCTATCTGCTCCGCTCGCACCGGGCCCCGGACCCTGCGTTGTACCATGCGCCGCTTTTTCGCTGGACCTGGTCCCATGCTCGCCTCGCAGACCAGTGCGCGGTCCGGTCGGTTTGCCCGCGCGCTGGCGGAGTTCCGCACCCTCGGCGCACTCGCGTTGCCCATCGTCGTGACACAGCTCGCGCAGATGGGCATGGGGGTCGCGGACGCGATCATGGCGGGCCGGGTGAGCGCGACGGACCTTGCCGGCGTCACCCTGGGCGGCAACCTCTACTGGCCGCTGATGATCCTGATGTCCGGCATCGTGATGGCGGTGACGCCGTCGGTGTCGCAGTTGCGGGGTGCGGGCCAGGTCGGCGCCAGCGGCGCGGTCGTGCGGCAGGCGCTCTGGATCGCCGTCTTCGGGGGGATGGCGCTGGTCGTGCTCCTCAGGAACGTGGAGCCAGCGTACCGGCTGCTCGGCGTGGACGAGCGGGCCATTCCCGTAGCGACCGAGTACATCCGCGCGGCGAGCCTCGGCCTGCCCGCCATGCTCGCCTACGCCTCGCTGCGCTGCTTGTGCGAAGGCATGTCCTGGACACGGCCTGCGATGTTCATCGGGCTCAGCATGCTGGCGCTGAAGGTGCCGCTCAACTGGCTGTTCATCTACGGCGACCCGACCCTGGGAATCCCAGCCATGGGTGGCGTCGGCTGCGGCTGGGCGACGGCCATCGCCATGGTGTACGCGTTCGTCGCCATGGTCGTGGTGGTATCCGTTTCGAGGGTGCGCGCGTCCGGCGTGTTCGCGGCGTTTTCCTTTCCCGACGGCCGCGAGATCGGGCGCATCCTGCGGCTGGGGCTGCCGATCGGATTCGCGCTCTTCGCCGAAACCGGCTTTTTCTCCGTGGCGACCCTGCTGATCGGGCGCCTCGGCGTAGAGACCGTGGCCGCGCACCAGGTCGCGTTCAACATCGTCGGCGTCGCCTTCATGGTCCCGCTGTCGCTGGGCGTGGCTGCGACGATTCGCGTGGGCTTCCACGTCGGGGCCGACAGTCTCTCGGATGCGAGAAGGTCGGCCTGGGTGGCGGCCGCGATGACGGCGATCTGGGGCATCACGCTCTCGACCATACTGCTGGTCTGGCGCCACGACCTGGTGGCGCTCTACACGGAGGAAGCAGAGGTCATTCGGCTCGCGGCGGGGCTGCTGCTGATCGGGGCGCTGTTCCAGGTGTTCGACAGCACGCAGGCCACCGTGATGGGCGCGCTGCGCGGCTACAAGGACACGCGGGCCCCGCTGATGATCGCGCTCGTCGCCTACTGGGTGATCGGCCTGCCGGCCGGTGCGACGCTGTGTTTCGGGCTCGCGGGCGTCGAAGCCATCGGCATCGACGGCATCTGGTGGGGGCTCGTCGCGGGCCTTGCGGTCGTTGCGCTGGCGTTGCTCGCGCGCCTGGCCCGGATTTCCAACGATCCCGCCCGGGTCGCGCATCTGCGGCTGCGTTGATCCGGTGCCCCCCGCCGCGCAGGCCCGGGCTTCCGACACCCACCTTCATCTGGCACTTGGGATCGGCGCGCAGTTCGCACGTGCAAGCGAAGCACTCCTAATACTTGCAAAGGGCGCGCATCTTGTACTTGAAATCGGCGCATGCTAGCTTGGGCCCGGAAGCGAGGCATGGTGAAACCGCACGAGAAGCTGGCCCGCTCGCTGAGCGTCCTGCTCGAGCGCCAGGGCGAGCGGCGTCGCGTTTTCCGCAGTGCCGAATTCCGCCGCGAGGATCGCGAGCGTCTGGTCCGGAGCGGCTATCTGCTGCCGATCACTCGCGGGTGGCTGATGCTCTCCAATCCCGGCTCGGCGAGCCACGACACGACTCCGTGGTACGCATCGTTCTGGGAGTTCTGCACCCGGTACTCCACGCACCGCTTCGGTGAGCGATGGCACCTGTCTCCGGAACTTTCGCTGTTGCGGCACGCGGAGAACACGAACGTGCCCCGGCAAGTCCTCGTGCACGCTACCGCCGCCGGCAACAACTCGATCGCGTTGCCGTTCGGAACATCGCTCTTCGACCTCAAGGTCGAACGCATGCCTCCCTCCGAAGATACCTGCGAACGAGAGGGGGTGCGGATCTACACGGTCGAGGCCGCGCTCTTGCGCGTACCGGAGTCCTTCTACCGCGACCACCCCCTGGACGCGCACACGGTGCTCGGCGGCATAGCTGACTTGGGTGGCGTGGCTCGCCGGCTCGTGTCCGGGAGCCACTCCAAGGTGGCGGGCAGGTTGGCAGGGGCGTTTCGCCACGTCGGCCGGCACGACATTGCGGATGGCGTGCGACAGGCGATGTTGGGCACCGGGCACAGGTTCCGGGAGAGCGATCCGTTTCCGCCCGAGACCAGGGCGGTCCAGAGCGTCACTCCCCGGCGACGGTCAACCTCTTCGATTGCGTCTCGCCTGCAGGGGCTTTGGGAGCTTGCCCGGGAGCCGGTCCTCAAGGCCCTGCCGCGGCCGCCGGGTCTGCCAACCGACGACACCGGGCGGACGCATTACCTCAAAGAAACCGACAGCGCCTATGCGGAAGACGCCTACCATTCGTTGTCGATAGAGGGATACCGCGTGACGCCCGCACTGATAGAACGCGTACAGAGGGGTGCGTGGGACCCTGAAAGCGACGCCGAGGCTCGACAACAGCGCGATGCGCTCGCCGCACGAGGATACTGGCAGGCCTACCAGGCAGTACGCAGTACCGTGGGAAACCTCCTGCACGGAGCGGACCCCGCCGGGCTGTTTCGGAGGGCGCACCGCGATTGGTACTTCCAGATGTTCGAGCCATTCGTGGCGGCGGGCGTCTACCAGGCGGCGGTGCTGACGGACTACCGCAATCAACCGGTCTACCTGCGCGGTTCCCGGCACGTGCCGCCGCGTGCCGACGTGGTGGCGGAGGGCATGGAGGCGCTCGCGGGCTTGTTTGAGGAGGAGGAGAGCCCTGCCGTTCGCGCCGTCGCCGGAGCCTGGCTGTTTGGCTACCTGCACCCCTATCCCGACGGTAACGGCCGCCTCGCACGCTTCCTGATGAACGCCATGCTGGCCTCCGGCGGCTATCCGTGGACCACCATCCGGGTGGAGGACCGCAATGCCTACATGAGCGCTCTCGAAGCAGCGAGCGTGGAGACCGACATCACGGCGTTCGCGGAGTTGATCGGCGGCTACCTCGAGGGCCGCCAGCGCCCCGACGACAGCAGACTACCCCGATAAGAGCGCCCGCCGAACCGCCTCTGGCTCTTTCTGGATCACCCGGAGCAGCGTCTCCGCCGGGCCGCTGACGCTGCGTGCGCCCTGTTCCCACTTGCGATAGCCGGACAGGCTCATCCCCATCAGGAGCGCCATCTGCGCCTGCGTCAGTTTGGCTTGCAGACGTACCTCGCGCGGGGTCACAGGCGTATGCACGATCACCGGGAAACCCTCGCCCTTCGCATGGGCCAAGGCTTCCCCGAGCGACTCGACCAAGTCTGTTCCGAGCGTACTCATCTTCAACTACGGTTCCGCATCAGGGGCGACCAACGTAACCCGATGGGGCATGCGGCGCCAAGTGTCCTGGCCTGTCCGCGGTCTGGACGAGGCGGGCGCTTCTCAAGCCCTCATACTCGCCTTTGACCAACGCGACCTGCGACGGAGGCGACGGAAAATGCAGATAGGGTTCATCGGCGTAGGCATCATGGGAGGCGGCATGGCCGCCAATCTGCTCGCGGCCGGACGCGCCCTCTCCGTCTTCGACATCGACGCCACCCACGTCGCGCCGCTTGCGGACGCTGGCGCCGTCGCGGCGCAGTCCGTGACGGAGGCAGCCAACCGGGCCGACGTCGTGATGTTGTCCCTGCCGAACGCCGCGGCCGTGGAGACGGTCGCGGCAGAAGCGCTGTCCGCGATGCCGCGGGGAAGCGTGCTGATCGATCTCTCGACGAGCCCGCCGTCGCTCGCGCGCGCGCTCGCGGAGCAGGCCGCGGAACGCGGCATCGCGTTCCTGGACGCGCCGGTCAGCGGCGGTCAGCGCGGTGCCCGAAACGGCACCCTGGCAGTGATCGTCGGCGGCGAATCCGCTGTCTTCGAGCGCGTGCGCCCCCTGTTCGACGACATCGGCGCGAACGTCTATCACATGGGCGAGGCGGGCTCCGGACAGACCGCCAAGCTCGTCAACAACATGATGGCGTTCACCAGCATGTGGTCGTTGGTCGAGGGCCTGGCGCTCGGCACGAAGGCAGGTGTCGATCCCAACCTGCTGCGCGATGTCGTCAGCAACTCGAGCGGAAGCACCACCGTCTGGCGGAGCGGCACCGCGGCGATTCTCAAGGACCGGCTCACGCCGACCTTCGACCTGCAGCTCGTCAAGAAGGACCTGCAGCTTGCGCTGGACCTGGCGGACGAACTGGGCGTCGAGACGCCGATGGCCAGGACGTCACGCGAGCTGCTGGATCGGTTTGTCGCACTCGGTTTCGAGGCCGAGGAGATCTACGCGACGATCAGGCACCACGAGGAGGCCCTCGCGTGCGCGATCCGGGGGCGCTGGGAAGATCGTTAATCGGATGGAAATGGATGGAGAATCGGATGCCAACGGCGCTGTCAATCCACCGTCACCGCCATCAGCGGAGGCCGCGAGTCGACGTAGTTGTGATCGAGCGGCAGATACGCCGTACCGTCGCGCACCGCGATGGCCGAGATCGGCCCGCCGTTCTCGATGCCGACCACGCGCACCAGGCCGCGCTCGGGGTCGATGACGAACAGCGTGTTGTAGGGCTCGCTGACCCCATACAGCAGTCCGTCCGCGTAGTCGAGCCCCGACAGCCGGTACTCGGACAGTGCGCGGCCGGGTTTGAGCTGTCCCCGTAACTCGTCCTCGAACGTCAGTTCCCGGAGCACCCGGCCGGTCGCGTCGGCGACGGCGATGGCCAGCTTCTCCTCGAAGGTGAGGTACAACTCGCCGGTCTGCGAGTTGCGGGCGAGGCCCTCGACTTCGCCCTCGCCGGCATAGCCGGATAGCTCGATGGTCGTCTCCAGCGCGAACTCCGGCCCGGCGTCCTTGCGCCAGACATCGATGCGACCCGTCTGGCCGGTCACCGCGATACGCTGTCCGCCGATGTCCACGGCGGCCTCCATGACCCCCTGTCGCCTCACCAACAGCCCGCCCAACACCAACGTCATGGAGCGGACCGTCGTGAAGTCGTCGCTCACCACGAAGAGTTCCGCCTGGTCGGTGACGATCGCAAATGCGCGGTCGGCTTCGAGGTAGGTGATGCCGGAGGGCTGATCGATCTCCGGCGGCATCGCCGGGGCCGCCTCGAAGGCGGTCACGAACTCCGAGAGCTCGAGCGGTCCGGCCGCGGGATCGGCGACGAGGCCGCTGTCGTCGTCGGCGAGATAGTCGAGGAGGATGTACGCGCCGAGCGACGTGTTGGTCAGCATCAGCAGGAGGCCGGCGACCAGCACGATCGCGATCGCTACGGCGGCTGCGGTACGGCCGCTCTTGCTCGGTTGTTGTGAGGTCACGTGGACTCCCTGATCGTGGGTCCGCAGTCTACCTGTGGACGGCGTGTGCCAGGCCCCGTCGGTACCGCAGGCTGCCGCAACGAGCGCGTGCACTCGTCAGAGCGCCTTCGATTCGGTACTTTGCTGGCATTGAGGGCGTGGCTGGGGCTCGCAAATGGCCGTGATCACCGTACGCAACGTGCCCGACGAGGTGTATCGCGCCTTGCGTGTGCGCGCCGCCTTGAACGGCCGCAGCGCCGAAGCGGAGGTGCGCGCCATCCTCGCGGACACCCTGTTGCCGGAAGGGCGGGCGGCCCTGGGCACGCTGCTGACCGCCATTGGGCACCGAGCGAGCTTGACGGATCAGGAACTTGCCGCGTTCACGCAACGCGACACCCGCAGGCCACCGGGAGCTTAGCCAGTCACGAGATGCGCAACTGCATCCCCAATGCCCTGGTGATCCGCATCACCGTGGCGAAGGTCGGATTGCCGTCCGCGGACAGCGCCTTGTAGAGCCCCTCGCGACTCATGCCCGTTTCGCGCGCGAGCCCGGCCATGTTGCCGGCGCGCGCCACGTCGTTCAGGGCCGCCCGGATCAGACTGCCGTCGCCCGGATCCTCGTCGGCGCAAACCTGCACGTAGAGTCGCACGTCCTCCGGAGTGCGCAGGTGATCGGCGGCGTCCCACTTGCTGAATTTCTCGGTCACGTTTGCCTCCAGTCCTTCGCCAATCGCGCGGCGCGCTCGAGGTCCCGTTGCTGGCTGCCCTTGTCACCACCACACAGCAGGACGACCGTGTTTCCTTCGCGCAGACAATAGAGTCGGTAGCCTGGGCCATGATGTACCCGCATCTCGAACAGCCCTTCACTCACTGCCTTCGTGTCCCCGGCATTGCCGAGGGACACGTTGCGCAAACGCGCGTTGATCCGCGCCACCGCGACGCGGTCTCGCAGGCCGCGTATCCAGCGCTTGAAAGTCGCGCTCTCGATCACGTCGACCATGCGCAGAATGTAAACTGTAGTTGACAGTCCGGTCAAGGCGCAGGCCACGTCGGCTCAGCAGCGCGCATGGCCGCTTGTTGCTCGCGGCCCTTTCCGAGCCATGGCCTCCTTACAGTAGCGCAGGCGCGCGCGAGACGGCTCCCTCAGGCTCCGCCTTCTGCCTGTTCCCGCCTAAAGAGCGCTTCCCGGTCCCTCTGAAACCGCCGTCCGCCGTAGAAGAACAACGGGATCGACGCCATGGACACGAACGTGAAGCCCAGCAGCGTGCGCGTGTACGGATCCGGCACGGCGGCGTCCTGCAGCAGTTCGATGACGAACCCGGCGATCACCGCCCCGGCGGCGATGCCCAACAACTGGATCATCAGGATGCAGAACGCGACCACGGTGCCCCGGATGCGCGGGGGCGCCAGTTCCTGGACGGTCGCGAAGGTCGGCCCGTAGAAGACGCCGAGCTGGAAGTAGATGAAGAACACGCCCGGCCAGAAAAGCAGGGAGTCCGGTTCCACGATGCGCAGGGCCACGTTGAAAGGCGCGAGCGCGAGCATCACCCAGAACAGGAACATGGGCCGCCCGATACCGGTCCTGCGCATGAAGACGTCGCCGCCGTAGCCGCCGGCGAGCGTCCCGAGGATGCCGCCGAAGATGGCGAACCAGGCGCTGATCTCCGCGATGTCGGTGCGGTCGAAGCCGCGCTCCCGGACGAACCAAAGCTGTTCGAACACCGATGCACCGAGCAGCAGGCTGAACGACACGGCGCCGAACACTGTCACGGTCAGGGCCGGGGCATGGCGCAGGGCCGAGAACAGGCCGCGGATGATCTCCCGGAACGACGGCGTGGGGGCGCTCGGCTCCCCGCTCCGCTGCACTCTCGGGGTCTCCTTCAGGAACAGCATCGCGAGCGCAAGCACGAGGCCAATCGCGCCCAGCGCATAGAAGCAGCCCCGCCACCCCAGGTACGGCTCCAGGTAGGCGACGATGAACAAGCTGCATGCAATGCCGATGGGCACGCCCAACCCGTAGATACCCGTGACCACCCCGAGCCGGCTGGACGGATAGCGGTCCCCGAACAGCGACATGGCGGCCGGGGTGAGCACCGACTCGCCGACCCCGATGAACGCCCGCGGCAGGGCGAGGGTCGCGAAGTTCACGGCCATGCCGGACAGCGCCGTCAGCCCGCTCCACAGGCCGACGCCCGCGGCGATCAGCCGGGTCCGGTTCATCCGGTCGACCAGCGTGCCCATGAAGAGACCCATTACCGTGTAGAACACGATGAACACCAGGCCCGTCAGCAGGCCGAACTCCGTGTTGGTGAGCTCGAGCTCCGGCACGATCCAGTTGGCGAAGCTGGACAGCAATTGCCGGTCGACGAAGTTGAGAACGTTGAGGAGGGTCAGGAAGGCGAGGAAGCTCAGGCCGCCGCTGCTTAAGGCCGGTTCCCGAGCGTCCTGCGTCGAATCCCCCGTGGTCGGGTCGCCCGAAGCGGCCGTCCGGTCAGTCACTGATTAAGCGGAACTTCCAGAGTCGATGTGCTCTAACTTGCTGATGCGTATGGATATTGGCGAGGATCGGCGGTTTGTTACTGGGAACGCTACTGTAGCCGGAGGCCGAGCAAGCGGAACGCCTCGCGCTGCAGTTCGGTGGGTCGGGCGAGGAGTTCGAACGGTTCGGCGCCGGGCAGGCGCGGCGTGACGGTGTTTTTCGTGACGGTGGCGAGGTCGCCGAGCAGGGAGCGGAAGCTCTGCACGGGCCGCCCGTCGTCGGCGCGCTTGCGACGGGCCTTGCGCCGGGCGGACTCGGAGACCCGGGCGGGGGCGACCACGGAGGCGCGGTCGGCCGCGGCGCCGGCCGGGTCCTCGTCGTCGAACAGCAGCGGCGCCAGCCGCTCGCGCATGTGCCACTCCACGTAGTAGGCGAGCATGCACAGCAGCACGTGGGCGCGCACCCGGTCGGCGTTGCGGTGGAACACCGGCCGCACCTTGAGGTCCACGGTCTTGAGGCTGCGGAAGGCGCGCTCCACGGTGCTCAGGCGCTTGTAGGCGCGCACGGCGCCCGCGGCGTCGAGGCGTTCCTCCGGCAGGCTGGTGCGGATGACGTACAGCCCGTCCAGGGCCGCCTCGGCGGCGATGGAGGCGGCGTTTCTGCGGTGGCCGAAGCAGCCGTCGTCGTCGATGTCCCAGTCGAAGTGCTTGGCCATCCTGTACTTGCCGATGACCTTGCCGACCCGCGCGCCGATCCGCTCCGCGCCCGTCAGGCGCTTGTGCTTCCGCCGCGTCGCCGCCGCGATGGGTTCGAGCAGCTTCTCGGTGGCCGCGAGCAGTTCCCCGCGCTTGCGCGCGCGCTCCGCGGCGAGCAGCGGATTGCGGCACACCACGAGGCGCTCGCCGGGATGCGCGTCGGCGCGGATCTCGATCAGGTCCCGCTCGTCGAACAGCGACGGCTGGATCGCGCCGGCCTCGACCAGCTTGCGGATCGCCGGCCCCCGCAGGGCGCTGATCCAGTCCAGCCCCGCCGGCTTGACGTCCTCCCGGATGCGCGCCTCGGTGAGCATGCCGCGGTCGCCCACCAGCACCACCCTGGACAGCCCGAAGCGTTCGCGCAGCTTGTCGATCTGCGCGCCCACGGTGGCCGGGTCGGCGGTGTTGCCGGGGAACACCTCCACCGCCACCGGCCGGCCGTCGGCGTCGCACAGCAGCCCGAACTCGATCTGCAGCTTGCCCTTCTTGCCGTCGCGCGAGTGGCCGCGCTTCGCCAGCGGGCACTGGCGCCCCTCCAGGTACACCGAGGTCAGGTCGTACAGCACCAGCGCGCCGTCCGCGAGATGGCGCCTGGCCAGGGTCCGCTCGATGCGGTCCTGGCGCGCGAGCAGCCAGTCCATGGCGGCGTACAGGTCGTCCTCGGTGAGCGCGCCCAGTCCCAGCGTGTCGGCCAGGGTGTGGCGCGCGGTGGCCGCGGCGAGGCCGGCGGCGGTGGCCAGCTTCGACCCCGGCTCCAGCACGCGGGCGACGACCATGGCCACCACGCGGTCGCGCTCGGGCGAGCGTTGCGCGGCCACGACCCGGTCCAGGCGCAGTTGCCGGAGCGTGCCGAGCACGGCGGCGACATGGCCGTGCGGCAGCGCGCGGACGATGTCGAAGGCGTCGTCGCGGCCGACGAGGGGTTCGTCCTTGAGCAGTCGGCGCAGGGTTTCGATCTTGGCGCGGGGCCACCTGGAGAGGTTGGCGATGGTGCGCTTCCTGACCTTGCCGTCCTCGCGCCAGCCCTCGCGCAGGAGGATGGCGGGGGGCGAGTTGCGGTTCGGGACGGTTTCGATGTACATGGGAACGATGATAATCGTCCCGCCACGCCATTGCAACCCATAACCCACACTTTACATGGGAACATTGCATCGCCCCGAAAACCCAACGATCCCTGTCGAATCAATCCCTTGACCCGATTCTCAGCGGGAAATCAGGGGGAACTTCCGATTAAGCGCCGTCCCGTCACAGCCAGACTTCGAGGTTGTTGTGCCTGCCGATCGCCCGCGTGAGCTTGAACTCGAGCACTTCGCGCATGTCGCAGGCCGTGAGCAATGTCTCCACGTCCCGTTGGTCGTCCTCGCCCAGCGCCTCGTACTCGTCCTGCACGCGCTTCAGCACGTAGAACCGAAACGGCTGCGCCATCGCCGAGATCCGCTGCCCCTCGACTTCGAACTCGCAGTCGCCCAACCCCCGCTCCACCTCGGTGAGCGCCGGCGTGTCCGGGTTCTCGTCGAGCCACTGGTTGACCCGGTCGCACGCGGCGCGGCTCTCGGGGACATAGTCGATGGCGAAGTGCTTCAGGGCGGCGATGAGGGTGTCCGGCACTTCGTCATCGCCCAGGTAGGCGCAGTCCTTGTTGGCAAACTCCCCCACGTCGGGCTCCGGGCGGTTCATGCGTTCCGTCCATCGGTACAGCCGCACGGCGTGGATCTGCATCAGCGAGAGCGGCGCCGGGTCCCGCCCGAGATGCCCGTACAGCGGGGCCATCAGGCCGAAGTCGCCGATACAGGGCTTGCCGCCGAGGAAGTACGGGTACGCGGAGAAGTGGGCGTTCAGCGTTTGCAGCGTGCCGAGGTGCAGCCGCTCGATCAGTTCATGGTTTTCCGGCGTGACGCCCCAGGCGGGGTTCACTTCCTCCTTGATGAACGCCATCCGCTCGCGGGCCGCCTGCTCCACGTCGCCCTCGGCGTAGATGGTGCTGAAGTGGAACCGCAGGAACTCGTCGTTGTCCTGGTCGAAGTTCCACCGGTAGTGCATGCAGGGGCGCAGCAAGCCCTCCGCCCCGATCGCGTCGAGCAGGCGGCTGACGATTCGCTGCTTCGGTGTCGACGGCGAGAACTCCCCGCCATTCTGCGATTCGAAGTGATCGATGATCGCGACGCCATCGCGAATGACAGTCCCGTCCGGAAACTCGATAGTCGGGATCCCGCGGCGACCGCCGGCCTTCGGTAGGACCGACTCGTAGAAGTGCGGGGAGGAGTGCGGTTCCTCCCGATAGTCGATGCCCGCCTTGATCAGGTAGCTGCGCGCCCGGCCCGTGTACAGGGAGAACGGCGCTCCGTAGAGCGTGATCGGTTCCATGGAAGTCGGCCTCCTTGGCGGGCTCACGCCCGCAGACTGTTCGCGAAGCCGACCAGCGACTGGACGGTGTCCCGCGCCAGGTCGGGCACCAGGTCCGACATCGCGATCTCGGGCACATGCACCGCGCCGTCGATGGTGCGCGACACCGCCGGCACGCCGGCCTCGAGCAGCTTCCGCGCGAACACGGCGCCGTCGTCCCGAATGAGGTCGAGTTCATAGTTCGTGACGATGTGCGGGGGCATGCCCTTCAGGTCGCTCTCGGTGGCGTGAAACGGCCAGGCCATCGGATCGGTCTCGTGCGCGTCCTGCGGGTCGTACACCTTCGTCATGGCCCGCATCATCTCGTAGGTGCCCTGGTACCCCTGGTTCTCGCGCCACGAGAGCAACTCGGAGGGCACCGACGTGTAGAACCCGAGGATCATCGGCGCCATCGCAAAGACGCCGTCGATGGCATCGACCCACCCCTCCAGGTTGGCCTTGACCGCGGTCGCGACCGCGAGATTGCCGCCGCCGGACTCGCCGGCGACCACCACCGAGGAGACCCCCAGGCTGTCCCGATTGGCATGGACCCATTGCACGGCCCTGGCGCAGTCGTTCAGCCCGCCCGGGAAGGGGTGATTGCCCAGCACGCCGCCGGCGTTCCGGAACTCCACGCCGACGACCAGCATGCCCTGTCGCGCGAGGGTCTTGCGCCATCGGACGGCCGCCGGACGCGTCGCCGTTGTAAAAGCCATGCCGCCGCCATGGATGTGCACCACGCACGGCAGCTTCGCGCCGGGGTCCTTCGGCATGTCCAGGTAGAGATCTATGTCCGCGCCATCGTTGCCCGGTATGGCTTCCTTCCGCTCCGCGAGATCATCGAACGCGGGCATCGCCGCCAAGGCCGCGGAGTCCTGGCTCATGAGCGTGCGTTCCATGGCGCTCACCCAGTCCAGGCACTGCTCGTAACTCGACTCTAGGGTCACCGTGGGAAGCCCGGCAGCCGGGCCGCCCGGAGGCGCACCGGCAAGCGCGCGGCGCACCCGCGGGTCCAGCCGCGGGTCTTCGATCATGGTGAGGTCGGGATTGCCGAGCCGGCCCGGCAGCAGGACATCGTCCGGGGGCCGCGCGGATTCGGCATGCGCCGGACGGGAGCGGAGCAGGGGCAACGCCGCGCCGGCGCCCGCGAGGCCCCGTAGCGCGTTCCCCAGCAGCCGCCGTCTGCTCGGTGGGTGTTGGCCGGGCTGCCGAGCGATGTCCTTCACCGGGAAACCTCGGCCTGCCGCGCGCCGAAGAACCTGGTTACTTCCACACCAACCTGTCTTGGCATGTTCCATGAACCCTGACGGCCGTACGTGGTGTTGGATCCTTGTATGTTGGTGACATACGCCTCATCGGTAGCGTTTCGGACAAACAGCCGGGCTGAATACGCCGCGCCCGGGCTCTGCCAGTTCACGTTCAGGTTCACGATCGTGTAGGGGTCCGTAGAGTCCTTCTTCTGATTGAACTCCCGGTAGAACACGCGCGATCGGTGAGCTGCGTCCAGGCTCACCGACAAGCTCCCGCCCGCGCTAAGTGGAACGCTGTAGGTGAGGCCGAGATTGAAACTCCTGTCAGGCGCATAGCTAAGGGGATTCCCCTTGTTTTCCAATGCTCCGAGGCCGGCCCTCAGCGTGTCGGTGTTCAAGAAGTGCCCGTACTCCGTGTCGAGCAAGGTCAGCCCCGCATCGACACTCCAGTTCTCGGTCAGGATCGAAGACAGCTCAAGTTCCAGCCCGATTATCTTGGCATCGCCGGCATTGGTAATGACTCCCTGAATACCGATCACCTGCGCGGTCTGGAAGTCCGAATAGTCGTAGTCGAACGCCGACGCCCTCAGGGTCGTTGACCCGTCGAAGAGGCTGGCCTTGTAGCCGATCTCCCAGGCATCGACGGTCTCCGGAAGCCATGGGGCTCCGCAATCGGAGGCGTTGACGCCACCCACTTTGAATCCTTCGGAGTAGCTCGCATACGCCATGTGGGCGTCTGCCAGGTCATATTCGACGGACGCCCTGATGGTGTTCTCAGCCTCATCCCATGCCTGTTCAAACAAGGTGGGACCGCAGCGTTCGAAAATTGGCACGGGGCCCCCGGGGAACTTGGCCAGGAACGTAATCGTATGTCCTTCCTCCTTTTCTTCCACGGTTCTGCGTATGCCGGCGCCGATCCGGAGCCTGTCAGTCACCGAATAGGTTCCGTCGACGAATGCTGCCCTGGACTCGGTGTTGTAATAGGGTTCCTTGAAGTCGAGCTGTATCGGCACGGGCAGGGGGATCAACGCCGGGACAGGAAAGTCGAAGAAGAGGATGCTGGAACGCTCATCGTCCATGTAGTAGATCCCGACGATCCAGTCGAGATTTCCGCTTGTGGCCGACACGTTGATCTCCTGGGTAAACGTCTCGTTCTCGGCGACGCTAAGTCGGTCGAAGAGGCCGATACTTGTCGCATCCGCCGGGCCGAGGAACGAGTCCGCCCAGTCCTGGTACGCGGTTATGGACTTGACGCTGATGCCCGCGACGTCCCAGTTCAGGGTGAGGCTATACACATCGTATTCGCGGTCCGAGTCCGATTCTCCCCGGTTATGGACCTTCCTCTCCTCCTCCGTAAACAGAACGCTGGAAGGCGGCGCCGTCAGGACATTCACGGGGGGCAGTCCGGAAGCCACTCCAAGGTCGAAGTGCTGATGGATCATCGGCCAGGCATCCCAGGGGCCTTCCGATCTGCTGGCGCCATAGGTGAAGGTTGCGTCGAGGTTGTCTGCCAGGTCGGCGGCAAGGATCAGCCGAAGGTTGGACTTCTGCCCCATCATCAGATCGTCTTCGCCCGGGACCAGGTTTTCTATCCAGCCCTCGCTGGCATCCAGGTGATTGGCAGCCAGACGGAGCGCCAATCGGTCCCCGATCGGACCACTGACGACGCCTTCTATCGTAGTGTGCCCGTACTCCGCGTAGCCGGCCTTGGCGTAGCCTCCAAACTCGTCCGAGGGGCTTGCGGCGATGTAGTTGATCGCTCCGCCCGTGGCGTTTCGACCGTAGAGCGTCCCCTGGGGACCTCGCAGGACCTCAACCCGTTCAAGATCGAGCTGCGATAGCTGGGAACTGGACCCGACGGCCTGCACGACGCCATCGACACTCACCATGACGCCTGGGGCGTACGCGAATTCGCCGATGCCGCGTATCGCAACCTGGCGTCTGCCCAGGAACTCGCCGTAATGGAGGCTGGGGACCAGGTACTGGATGTCGGAGACGTTGTGGATGCCCTTGTCCCGGAGAGCCCCGGCGTCGAGGGTGGAGACCGAGGCGGGCGTGTCGAGGACGGACGCCTCCCGCTTCAGGGCGGTCACCAGGATTTCTTCGACGACCGGGGCTTCGGAACCCAGGGGTTCCTCGGGTTGGGCAGCGACTCCCTGGCCGCCGATACACGTGCTGACAAGCGCCAGCGAGAACACTCGCTTGATTCCCTGCATCTTCCTCTCCGGAAAGTCGATGCGGGAACTCATGCCGCACCGCGTAGCCACCCCCGCAGTAACGCGTCCTGGAGGCGCAGTTTCAAACTCCTCCGCTGCTTCAGGCCTTCCCTGAGGCTCCTTCAGCCGTCAGGCGGCGCCCACTTCCGCAGGGTGACTCGCGCTGCCCTGCACGATAGCGGAATACCCCTGTTGTCGCCAGCACGGACGGCGTGCGGTGTGCGAGAACTCAGGAGTACTTGCGATGATGCTCCAGCAGCCAGCCGAGGAATCGCCGGAACCGAGTGTCCGGAGGTGGCTTGGGAGGGTGGCGACGCGCTCGCGCCTCGGCCTTGCGTTGCATGACGGCCGCGGTACTGGCGTCGCTACAGGTCGCCATTCGGGAGTACCAGCGGACTTTGCGCGTCATCGGCGCGACCGTGACGACACGCGATCCTCCGGCGCGAGTGGCCGGCCGCAGTTCACGCATCGCGTTTGTCCTGTTCCACGTTGAGGCACAAGAGCACCGGTCTTGCATGGAACAGACGCCAGAGGGAGCGTAGCGACCGCAGGCGGTTGCTCCATGCAAGGTAGGTGTGGCTGGGCCGGAGGCGGAGCCGGTGCCGAGCGGCAGCGAGGGACCGGGCCGGCTATGGGGCGCTCACACGGGAGGGCCGGCATCCTCCTTTCCCTTCGAGCGCCCATCGCAGGCTGCGTCTGCATCAGACTGCCGAGACGCCCCCTGACGCGCCATCCCCCTGGCAAAATGCTCGCCGCGGAGCCGGATGTGCCGGGCGACCTTCTCACAACGGCCGTCAACGTGCCGGGCTACGCGATTCTCGTCGTTTGATTTCCCCAGGGTGCGTGCCTGCGCGAACGCGTCCGGGAGCGTATTGATCATTTCGGACACCACACCGAGCACCCGCTCGGTGTCGAGGTCGCAGGAGCGGGCATGGGCGCGCCATTGCGCCGGGCCGATCTTGTGGGGGTGCCGTTGCCCGCCAACACCCAGGACGAGCGTCTTGTCGTAACGCGTCCCGACGCTGCTCGAGACATCGTACGCAGGCGCCAGCCGCACTCGTCCCTCCTCTTGGATGAAGCCCAGGTTGCCGAAATGCAGGTCGGCATGGCCGAGCAGCCAGGTACAGGCCAGCAGACGCGTGAATTCGTCACATGCCTCGTCCGGCGTGGCCGCGTGTCGGCGCAGGATCTGGTAGACGGTCTTCCAACGCGGCTCGCCCGCTATGCCCGTCGGGTACTTCCCCCCTCCCCAGCCCGCGGCCTGGCGCAGTTCTTCCTGGTGTATTGGCACGATGCAGCCGTCGGCGCCCTCGACCCGGTCCGAGCGTTCGCTCACCACGCACTGATAGCCACCCAGAACCCTTGCCGAGGTGCGCGCCGCCCGCACGCCAACGAGACCGATGGCTGCCTGACAGACGCTCTCGACACCTGCCTCACCCGGGAGGCCTGGGCTGTCCTCCACCTTCACGATCCAGGTGTTCAGGCAGCCCGGTTCGCCAAGGCACCAGGCGCCGTCACCGCTCGTCGAGAGGGAGATCTTGGGGCGCTGCCCGGACAGTGAGGCGCGCGCACGATGGGCGGTCACCCCATACCCCCGATTGCTGCCGGCACGCGCCTCGTGCACCGCGTTCCCCAGTAACACCCCCATGTCAGCGTCCGACACCAAGGGGTACTGTGACAGCGGGACAGGCGTTGAGGCCAGCGGCGGAGCGCCGTCCGAGGACATGCTGACCGCCCCGGGATACTCGCTGTCGGCGTTGCCCCAGAGCACGGTCTCGGGCAACCGCGGAACGGCGTTTATCCGATGTGCCAGCAGCAGGTTCGCCGCGCGTTCGACGTAGGCGTCGAGCGCACCGTTCTCGGGCAGGCAGAGACGCAGCCACCGTTGCGCCGCATGGATGTCCTCTGCGCCCGTCCATCCCACGGAGACGCCCGCCATCGAGGGGCCCGGGCGCAACCGTGGCGGCTCCTGAGGATCGGCATCAAGAGACATCGCATGCACTCCACGGATGTACACGTCGAGGTCCATGGGGGCACTATACGCTCCCACCATCCGCAGAATCCTCTGGGGTCGACGTCGGGTCCAGCCGGATTACGCCGCCGTACCCGCCCTCCTGTTCGCTCACGCCTTGCACCCCCTGGTTGTCGGCGGGTGTCCCGGTGCCCGAGCACTCGGTTGGAGGGTGCGAGGCCGCGTCGGCAGTCGTCGCCGATGGCAACGGCAGCCAAGGCCACAATCCCCTTGTCGCCACCTCAGTCTATTCCGTTTCAGCATCACATTCCCTACACTATGCGATTACAGCATAGCCCGAGCGACCGCCATGACACCGGTATCCCGTCCCTGGCACGAGCAGTTGCGCGACGCGCGACGCGCGCAGGGGCTCTCCCAGCGTGAACTCGAGGACCGCACCGGGGTGCGCCAAGCGCACCTGTCCCGTATCGAGAACGGCGCCCTCGATCCCCGCCTGTCGAGCATCGAGCAGGTTGCGCGTGGCCTGGGCTACGCCTGCGTCCTGGTCCCCCGTCGCGCATTGCCGACCGTAACAGGGCTGTTGCGGGGCATGGACGAGCCCGGTGACGCGGGACCCCGTAGCGCCGTGCAGATGCTCCTCGAAGGCGGGGCCGACGGTTCCTGATGGCGGCCCGTCGGCTGCTTGTCTCGCTCGGAGTGACGCCGGTGGGCGAACTCCTGAAGCTCGCCGACGGGCGCGTCCTGTTCACGTTCGATCCCGAATACGTCGAGCGCGGCGACCGGCCGGTACTGAGCCTCTCCTACTTCGATGGCGACGGCGGGCTGGAAGGCGGCCGGATGCTGGTCGGCTCCGGCCAGGTCCCGCCGTTCTTCGCCAACCTGTTGCCGGAGGGGCACCTGCGCAGCTATGTCGCCGCTCGTGCCGACGTTCCCGTCACCCGGGAGTATGAAATCCTCAAGTTGCTCGGCGGCGACCTGCCCGGCGCCGTGCGCGTGCACGCGGCGGATGAGGACGCGGAGCCGGCGACGCTCGAGCCGCCCGTCTCGTCCGATGGCCCCCCGCTACGCTTCTCGCTGGCAGGCGTGCAGCTGAAGTTCTCCGCGCTGGCGGAAGCAGGCGGTGGCCTGACCGTGCCGGCACGGGGCATGGGCGGCGACTGGATCGTGAAGTGCCCATCGATGCACTACCCCGGCGTTACCGAAAACGAATACTCCTCGATGCGCCTGGCTGCCGCGGTCGGCATCGATGTCCCCGAGGTATGCCTGATCGACATGGAGCGCATCTCGGGGCTGCCGCCGGACCTCCCGCCGTCGGGAATGCCGTCCGAGCCCGCGCTGGCGGTGCGCCGCTTCGACCGCGCCGCGGAGGGGCGCGTGCACATGGAGGACTTCGGCCAGATTCTCGAACGCCGCCCGGAAGACAAGTACGGGCCGCGCGGCTACGCGCACATCGCCCTGCCTCTCGGCGCGTACTGCGACACGCGCTCGCTGGCACAGTTCGCGGCGCGCCTGATGTTCTCCGCGCTGATCGGTAACGGCGACCTGCATGCGAAGAACTGGTCGCTGCTGTACCGCGACGGGCGTACGCCCGAACTGTCGCCAGCATACGACCTGCTGTGCACCACGGCGTACATACCCGGCGACACGCCGGCGCTCGCGATCGGCGCGGCACGCCGCTGGGAGTCGCTTGGACTGGACGATTTCGCTGTACTGGCTGACTCGGCGCACATCGCCCGGGCCGTTTTCGTCCGCGCCGCGCAGGAGACCTGCGAGCGCTTCCGCGACTGCTGGCGGGACGTTGCACAGGACCTGCCGCTACGCAACGACATCCGTGCAGCCATCGAACGCCAGCTCGAGACCGTGCCGGCGGCGCGAGGCATCGGTCGCGTGCAGCGAACGCGTGCCCGCCGACGGCCGCGACCGGCGCGCGCGTCGGGAAGGGGCACGCTGTCGAACTCGTAGAGCGCAACGCGCAGCCGCCCATGCTGGAGGTGCTGCCCCGAGATCCAGCCACTCGAATCCAGACATGCGGGTGGATGCTCGAACGCAACAGTAGAATGCCGCGATGGCCGAGCCCCCCTCAACTTGGGCTCCCCTGGCCGACATGCCAGACGGCGCCGAGCGCTGGGAAACGCCCGGTCATCAGGCGCTCGCCGACCGCTGGAACGCCGCGCGCGCCACCCTGAAATCCGACGCGGGCAAGGAGCGCTTCCTGAACGCATGGCTGCGCGAGCGTGTGCGCGCTTTCGCCATCGAGACCGGGCAGATAGAGGGGCTCTATACGCTTCGGCGCGGCATCACGGAGAAGCTCATCGCCGAAGGGTTCGCCGGCGCGGTGGGCTCGCACACGGTCGAAGCCATAGACGGTCAGACACTGCGCGGGCTGCTCGATGACCAGGAGGCGGCCTACGACATGATGTTCGACGATGTCGCCAGCGGTCGGGCGCTCTCCGAACATCTGGTGAAGTCGTGGCATCAGCTCCTGACCCGGCACCAGGCGACGGTCCCCGGCATCGATCCGCAGGGGCGACGCGTGGAGATACCGTTCACGACCCGCGGCGCCTGGAAGGTGCGGTCGAACAACCCGATGCGACCGGACGGCGTGATCCATGAATACTGCCCTCCCGAGCAGGTGCAGTCGGAGATGGACCGGTTTTTCGCGATCTACGACCGGATTCGGCGGGATCCCCTTCCAGTAAACGTCGAAGCCGCCTGGCTGCACCACAGGTTCGTACAGACCCACCCCTTCCAGGACGGCAACGGGCGGGTCTCCCGGCTGCTGATGGCGTGGGCCTACATCCGGCGCGGCCTGCCACCCCCCATCGTCACGGCCCAGGGCAAGCCGGACTACATCGCGGCACTCGAACGGGCGGACGCGGGGAACCTCAAGTCCTTCTCGGACTACCTCGGCGCACTGGGCCTGGCAACGCTGACGGCGGCCGCCGACCTGGCGGAGGAGATCGTTGCAGGCAACCTGAACCGCCCGAACGGCAGCGGCGGCCGAACGGTCGGCGACACATACCTCCCTCCCGACCCGGCACCCGGGAAGGCGAGCCCCGGATCGCTCGAAACGTAGCGGTTCCGGCGCTCTCCGGCCCGACGCGCGGCGACGAGCTCCCTACGGCTGCAACGAAAACCACCTTTCGTTGGCCAATGCTGCCGCGTAGGAGATCGCCGCTCGAACGGCGTCGCCCGAAACCGTTGGGTAAGTCCGGATGATTTCCTCCGGGGTCAGGCCCGACGCCAGATTGTCCAGAACGGTGCTCACGAGCACTCGCGTGCCGGCGATGCAGGCCTTGCCGTGACAGATCTCCGGATCCACGGTGATGTGATCACGCCAATCCATGGTCGCTCTCCTCGTCCCGCACGAGGCGCCGCCGAATCACCGGGAGAGCCGCGTCGCCGCCGAAGTGGCAGAGAACCGCCTCCCGTGCCATGCCCTTTGAGATCGGCCCAGTCGTTCCCCCGGGTGAAGATGCTGTGGCCGAGCGCCCGCGCCTCGTACCCGCCTTCCGCAGACTCCGCCACGTCGAAGATGACCTCGCTAGCTAGTGCTCACCGCCTCAATCCCGTCTCAATCCGTCCGGCGACCAGACCTCCGGCCCCTGGGGCGCGACAGCAGCACTATTCGCGAGCGTCGCGGCAGCAACCGCGGCCCATTCAGCTTTTGCGCGATTTCAACCGGACAAGCGTGGTCGACGAGCCGCCTCCGGCCCATTACATGCGGTCGAGGGCATCGAGCGCCCCCTGACGGCCCAGCCGGTGGTTGTTCACCAGCAGCGAACGGATCGTGTACCACGAAACCTGAAAGTGCTCGGCGGCCTCCTGCTGCCGGTCCTCCGAATAGTCGCCCGACAGAAACGCGTCCACCGCGTCTATCGGCGCCAGAAACTCGGCAGCAAACGCACGCTGGGCCTTTTGGCCATACGTGTAGGACCTCGTTACCGCCCGGAGAGGCTCGGCACCTACCGGACGCAACAGGCGCTCTGCCAACAACCGTGCGAGGTCGAAGCGCCGGCCGGTTGCCCACCTCGAACGGAGCGCCATCCCGGACCGCTCCGGCGTTTCCCACTCGAACGACAGGGAATCGGACGCGCTGTCCGTGTCCGACAACACCCGTTCCGAGGCCCCCGCCATCTCGGCCAAGCGTGGATTGGTGACGGGGTCCCCATTCGCCAACTCCCTCTCCCGAAGTTCTCCGGCTAACGCCACGCCGATACGCCACGCTTCCGTGCTGCCCCACTCGGGAACCGATGCGGACGCGTCCAGTGCAACTCCGTCGCCCGAGCGGAAATCAAACCCGACGCGATCCAGATCGGTTTTCAGATCCGCCGCGCTGACCGACGGCGCTCCGGCCGCCAGTTCGAGGATGGCATGTCCCCCCAGCGAGCGCGCATCGGAGAGGCGGCGACGAATCGCGGCTGCGTCTCCGTCTCCCGGATCGCTGCCGAGCATGGCTTCAAGGCGGCGGAAAGCAGAACGTTCGCCGTCCGCTTTATCCCTTGCTAGCTCGCCTACCAGGATGCGGAGGTTGCAGTTTGGCGCAACACCCTTGCCAAGACGTCCGACGGCGTCCTCGACGAACGCATCGACTGCCGATTCGAACGTCGCCGCGGTCACCGCCTCGGATCGTGGGGCACCGACAAAACGGTAAGTTGCGGCACAGGGTTCGGCGGAGGGCGCTGACGTGAGGCGTACGCGCTCGCCATCGCAGGCAAGCTCCAGATTGGGCCACCGGTATCCGGAGCCGACCGACGACAGCCGATGCGCAAACGCCCAGGACCTGTCGACCTGTGGCGGTGTCGGTTCCCACCGCAGCCGCCACCAGTTCCACACCAGCCACTCCGCGAGGGGGTACGCCGAGACGAGCGGCCCGGGCTGCAGCGCGTCGTCGCCGAGCGACACGCCCTCGGTAAGGGGAGTTCCGTTAGCGCTGATGGACAGGATGCCGGCAGTCGTCACCTCCTCCGGCGGCGCCGCAGGGTCCTCCAGCGGGTGTGGGGCAAGGTCGAGCCTCATGGCATCCGGGCCAGCCATTCCTCGATCACCCAGCCTTGCGTTCAACCAAGGGCATCGGGAGCGAGCGACCGACGCCGTTGGCTGAATGCAGGGTCGGCGTGGCTGGGCCGAAGGCGTCGCCGGTGCCGAGCGGCAGCGAAGCACCGGATCGGCTATGGGGCGCGCATTTCGCGGTCGTCCTCCCAAGGCGATGCCCATGGTAGCCCTCTCGGCCCAGCTTCGCCTCGTAGGCCTCGCGATCGGCATCGACGGCCCAAGCGTACTTCGGAAGCGCCTGGGGCTCACAGGCGCTGACCATGCCCCTGGCGAAGGCGGCCCTCAACAGGTCACTCGCCTCCCGGCGCTTGATTATCCGGATGTCGTCGCACCGGGATTTGGAAGCGCGCGGATTCGCCGGTGGGTGGAAACCGTGGTCCGCAGGCTTGAGCTTGTGCAAGGCGCTTCCCTCGTACCGTGCCCGGACTGCGAAGGCCGCCAGCTCGGCTCGCGAGAAGCAGCCAGTTGGGACGATTCGCCGTTTGGGATTGTTGCCTCGGGATTTCATGGGGGCGCGCATGCTGGACAAGATGCCTGCGATTGGCAACTCCAACGGAGCAGTCGATCCGTACGAGCCCGGCGCGGCATGCAGGCGTAAGAGCTTGTCCCGCGGCACTGCACGTCGTCTCGTTCGCTCGCACCATGCTCTCGCTGCAGGCCGGTGGGTCTCCCTACCCTGATCGCCATCTACGAAGTGCCCTCCGGCAATCGCGCAGCAACGGCCTTGCGTTCTTCGAGCATGGCGCGGATGTCCGCCTCTACGCATTCCTTCTCCCCGCGGATCAGGACATCCTTCAGGGCTTCGTCGGCGGCCCTCGTGATCTCCGCATGGCTCAACGGACAAGCTTCCTTGCCCAGAGCTGCCCAACACACCTGCGGCGCGGCCTTGCTGCTGAGCCGCGTCCCGAGGAGCTTCGCGGCGCGGTCCGCGTCCGGCAGGTCGTAGTGCAGGACGTCGTCGAAGCGGCGAAAGAGTGCGCGGTCCAGGATCGACGGATGGTCGGTGGCAGCAATCACGAGGCTCCGCGAGCTGTCCTGCTCGATCATCATGAGGAAGCTGTTGACGACCCGGCGTATCTCCCCGATGTCGTTGGCCAGGCCCCGGCCAGACCCGATGGCGTCGAACTCGCCGAACAGGCAGATGCCCCGCATCCGGCCCGTGGCGTCGAAGATCTGCCTCAGCTTCGCGGCGGTCTCGCCCATGAAGCGCGTGATCAGGCCATCGAGCCGCACTTGGAGAAGCGGCAGACCGAGTTCGCCGGCGAGGACGGATGCCGTCAGAGTCTTGCCCGTGCCCGGTGGGCCGACGAAGAGCAGCTTGCGCCTCGGCGAGAGCCCCTGCTTCAAGATGCTCGTCGCCGCTCGCTGCTCACGGATCACGCGTTCGATCTGTCTGGACAGCGTCGGATGGAGGATCAGGCCGCTCAGCCTCGCACTGGGTTGAGAGACCTGAAGGAGGTTCGCGAGTTCTCCTCGCGGCTTGCTGATCGAGACGAGGGAGGCGGCCCCCCGGCGACGCTTCGCCTCGTCGATCGCCTCGCGCAGTTCCGTGGCCAGCTTGCCGTGGCCCAGCCGCGCTTCGTGGGCAGCCACCTGCAGGGCGACTGACAGGAACCGGTCGTCGTCACCGTCGACGTATGACTGCACCAGCGCCTTCAGTTGGCTCGCGCTTGCCATCAGGCTCCCGTCCAGTCTGCGGGGGTGATCAGCAGAAAGGGCTCGCTACGATGCGCGGCTCGGCTGCACTCTCGGCCAAGGGGCACGGGTGTTACGACGCTGGCGCCATCACTCCAACGGCGATCAATGCGATCGCCGCGGCAAGACCGCTCGCCGTGACCATCCCCCCGATCACGCCGCCAAGAACCCAGCGCCTGGTTGCGACCTGCTGCAGTTGAGACTGCACCCGGACGAGGCGCTGGTTCACGTTTCCCAAGGTCGTTGGGGTCTGTTGAGCGGGGCCGGGGGTGCTGACCATGATTCGCGTTCCCTCGCAATCGTCAATCAGGACTGTAGCACGGTTCCGCGAGAGCTCGGCGGCATTGAGAACCTCGTAACCTGTTGGCTACGCTTGGTGGCGATCATGACCAAGACCGCCACATCACGCTACGACGTTGCCGAGCACCTGCGCACGCCCGAGGACATGGCGGCGTACCTGGACGCGTCCATCGAAGAGGCGGACGGCGACGCCGCGTTCGTGGCCAAGGCGCTCGGCGACATCGCCCGCGCACGGGGTATGGCGCAGGTGGCGAGCGACACGGGCCTGTCCCGCGAGAGCCTCTACAAGGCGCTCTCCGGCGAGCGCGTTCCAAGGCTTGACACCGTTCTCAGGGTAGTCGGCGCGCTCGGGCTGAAGCTGCGGGCCGAGGCGTCGCCTGCCGCGCAGCGCCAATCGGGGTGAAAGCCTGCCGCCTCGGTCGAGAACTCACGACAGATCGCGACCGGAGGCCCTTACGAAGCGTGACTCGACTCCAACCGGCGCCGACCCTCGCAGAACAACTCGGGTCGAGTCGTCCCCTCTGTTAGCGTTAGCCTCCCACACCGCTCGCTCGTACGGACGGAGAAGAGAACCCCATGCCGAAGATCTACCACGTCAAAGGCACCCGCGGGTTCCGCCCCATCTGGTTCTGCGAGGAACGCGGGCTGCCCTACGAGATCGAGGTCATCGACTTCTCCCCCGAGTTCAGGTCGAAGCCGGAATGGCGCGCGCTCAGCCCGACAGGCAAGGTTCCGGTGATGACCGACGGGGACCTCACGATGTTCGAGTCCGGAGCCATGGTCGACTACCTCGTCGAGCGCTACGGCGGCGGAGACCTGGTGCCCGAGCCGGGCACGGCCGACAGCGCGCTCTGCCGACAGTGGTGCTGGTTCGGGGAATCCACCTTCGCGCGCCCGGTCGGCGAGATCTCCAATCACCACCGCATCGCGCCGGAGGGCGGGACGGTCCCGTTCGTCCTCGAGGACGGCTGGGCGCGGATGCGCCTGTGCCTCGACACGCTCGAAGGCGCCCTCGCCGACACCAACTACCTCGTCGCGGACACCTTCGGAATCGCCGACATCATGACCGGTTACACCCTGGCGCTCGCGAACCACCGCGGCATGGTCAGCGACGACTACCTCAACTGCCGGGCCTACGTCGCGCGGCTGAGCGAACGGCCGGGGTACCAGGCGGCGAGGGCCGCCGGCTGAGGAAGCCTCACCCGGCCCGCACCCGCCGAAACTTCCACTCGCCGTCCTGCTTGACGTATTCCTCGTGGTACCGCGCGGCCGCGCCCGGCCAATTGCTGGCCGTCGTTCCGTCGCTGTCGGTCACGGCCGCGATGAGGTACCACACGCCGTGTGCCCGGTCCCCATCGACCTCGATCAGAGGGTTGGCGACGATGTGCTGTGCCGCGGCGACCCGCTTCGGGAATCCGGCAAAGAGCTCCCGAACCGCTTCCCGACCCTCAGCCTTTCCGACTCCCGCCCCGTCCCAAACACCATCTTCCGTGAACAGGGACGCCATGGCGTCCGCATCGTAGTTTTCGTGGTCGCAGATCTCGCAGTACCGGGCCTTGAGTCGCTTGATGGCTTCGATGTCTTCGAGCCGGGCGATTCGTTCCTGGAGCTCTGACAGGTCCATACGATGGTTCCTCTCGCGGGTCAGTGTTTGCGCTTCGGGCCAGGCCCCTATTCGTAGGGGTCGAAGAGGGGGGCGCCCTCGTTTCGTCGCGTAACGTCGCGGTATTCGCCTCGCGAGAGCCCGAGCAGCCGTTTGAGCTCCGGATGACGATCGACCAGCTCCGACGATAGCCGGGGCGAATTGGGAATGTAACTGTCGGCGTTGCGGCCCTGGACCCAGGGCCGGGTGTAGTTTTCATTGATCGAGATTCTGAGCCCGGGGCGGGTGCGCGGCATGGCGGAGTGAAACGTGCCCCCCTGCCAGATCACCACCGAGCCGGCCTTCCCCTCGAGACGCACGAGCGGATAGGGCGTGTTGGTGACGTCGGTGTCGTGGGGCAGGACCCTGTGGCCGAAGTGGTGGCTGGCGGGAACGAACAGGGTCGGGCCGTCGGTTTCGTCGACCTGGTCGGTCAGGATCCTCGTGCAGTTCAGCCGATGGCAGATCTGACCGGCGCCCATCGGGATGCCTTCCACGTCCTGGTCGACGTGCAGCGGCAGGTTGTGGAACAGCGCGGATTCATCGTCCGGGGCGTCGGCGGTCGGGCCCTTCAGGATGATCAGGTTGTTCCTGAGCACCGCGCCCTGGCCCAGCATCAGTCGGACCAGCGCCAGCTTCGGCGGGCTGATCGCCGCCTCGATGAACACTTCGTCCTCGTCGAAGAACGGATCGTAGAAGGCCGCGGTGAGCGACGAGGTTCGAAAGTCGATCGAGACGTCGTTCCTGCGCTCGTAGGCGGCCAACGCCGCGTCGCGCAGTCGCTCGATCCACGCATCGGTGATCCCGAGGTTCTCGGGCGAGACGACGGTGAAGCCGTAGGTCATCAACTCCACGGCGTTCTGGGCGAGCCCGTAGCGCTCGATGTCGGACATGATCGAATCGAGGCTCGGCATCGTTTGCCGCTGCGCAATGTTCATCATCGTCCCTCTCTGATCCCGAAGTGAAAGCGAGCCCGGAACATCCTGTGGCGACCGTCTTCGGCGTGGAGACAGCGCGCCAGTTGGAGGCTCGGAAGCTGCTCGACGGCCGCTCGAATGTCTCTCCTAGAAGAAGGAGTACGGCTCAAGATACGCCGGCTGGGGACCTTCGGACCCAAAGCCCGTCATGTCGTCCGCGCCGACCAGCAGCGCAAACTGCCGGTTGCGGCGATCGAGCACCTCCTTCGGTACGGCACGCTGGAATTGCTCGACCGTCTTGAGAGAGCGGTTGAAGAAGGTCGTGTTCATGGTGAGCCGCAGCCCGTCCGTCAGCTTCGGGTAGCCCGGGCCATGCCAGGTGGCACCTTTCCAGAAGATGAGCGAGCCCGCGGGCGCCTCCACCGGGACCATGTCCTTCAGGCCCTCACCCGGGTAGGGCAGCCGACCGAGCCTGTGGCTCCCCGGCACCATCGCGATGCATCCGTTCTCCTTCGTGTAGTCCGTCAGGATGTACGCGCTGTTGGTCATGAGATTGCCGCCATCCAGCAGGTTCCCGTCCGGCCAGCGTGGCGAATCCGAATGCAGTGCGTGGTCCAGGACGTCGGGGTCGAGCTGTGAAGCGTCTTTCCACCTGACGAGCGCATCGAAGCTCGAGAGACGACCCTGTCCCTTCAGCGTGTGGTTGACCAGCGCCCCCAGGACCGGATTCTCGATCCACTCTTCGAACACCGGATCCTCGAACAGCAGATAGAAGATGAGGAAGAAACCGCCACCGGTGGCAAAGCCTGCGTACTTTCCGGCGTCGCCATTCCGATCGAGGCCGTGCTTCACGCCGGTTTTCTCTTCCGCCAGCCGAAGCAGGGCATCCCGAACGCGCGCGGTGAACTCCGGGGGCGCCACCATCTCGGGAGGGATGACCGTGTATCCGCGGACCTCCAGCTCGAGAATGTGAGACTCCAGGCCCAGCTCCCGGATGTGCGCCAAGTGCGCGTCCGCATCATCCAGGGCCCCGGGCGTCACGAGGAACATCCCCGCTAGATTGCCGGCCACCTGCGTCAAGAGCTCCGGCTGCTCGGGCGGTGTGGGCGGTGCTTCCGGCTTCGCCGCCGCCTCTGCTGACTGGGTCATCTCCACCTCCCCGACGACCAATGGGTCTGCGCCAAGCTAGACCCGGCGTGGGTGGGCGTCAAGCGATGCAAGGTGCCGCTCCAAGGCCGTGAAAGGTGGCAGCGCGTGGTTGATTGCCGGGGCGAGAATGGTCGTGGACGTGTGCCTCGGAGACGCTCTCGATGCGAACTCCGGCCGGTCGTGAAGCGTCGAGCTGAGCACGCTTACGAGGCTGTTGTAGTTTGCTGCAGTGGCGACTCGATCCAGATGAGGCGCTCGGTCACGGCGCTGGGGGTCGGTAGGCTCCAGCTACCGAGACCCATCGCGATCAAGCGCCAACTCGATCCCACTCTGCTCGAGTTCCGTCAGCGGCGGATTCCGCTTCCAGTTTGCCGTCAACGGGTCGGTTCGCCAGCCGCCAGACCTCCGGTACAACCCCGGATTCCAGCGATACGGCGGCGCTGGCTTCGATCTGGAGGTGCCCCATCAATGCGTCGGCGTCCGGGAAACACAGGATCGTCTCGGTTCCCCGCTCGTAGGAGTGCTTCACTTCCACTGGCAAGTTGCCAGCAAACACGAGCACGCCGGTTACGTCGACACCCGGTGGCGCCCACTCCCGCACCGCTTCGACATTCTGGGCGATCCGTTTCAGGTAGCGGCGAGCTTTGCCTCCGCTCTTGGTCTCCACGACCCACAAGCCACTTGGCGTCGCCACCAGATGATCGATGTCGCCCGCCTGGGCGATCTCGGTGACGCCGTGCGCCACCGCACAGGTGCTCCGCACAAGGGCGTACTCGATCGCCTCCCCCACTTTCTCTTCAGCCCGCGCGCCTTTCTGGACGTCGGCGAGCCGCCAACCGCGGAAGAGGCGCCACGCGCCAGTCGCGATCAGGGCGATGGCTGGGACGAACACCATCGGCCACGACGCCAGGGCAACCGACACCAGGCCGCCCAAAAGCCACCCGATGCCCCACATCGTCAGCATGCCACCTTCGAGCACTCGGACCAGCAAACGGTCGCGCAGCCACTCGCCGGGATTCCGCTTGGTGGTGTGTACTGCCATCGCTACGCTGCCGATTCACGGGGGATGGAACCGCGCCACACCGGTTCCTCCGGGCGAGACACTGTGCAACGAGATATCACCCGACCAACCATACCGGCTCCGACCCGATCCGCATAGCCGACAGAGAACTCCATCACCCGAAAGAGCCGAGGTCTTGTCGGGCAGAGCCCGGCGTCAGTCCCCGCTCCACCTCTTCCCCCGGCGCGGCCGCTGCAAGCATGGGCTGCGCGAGCTGCTCAACGCTCGTCGCATACGCGGCACCTATCGGCCCGATGTAGCGCAAACACGCGAGAAACGGCTCCGTCAGTCCCAGCTCTCCCCTCCCGGCATGCCGGATGCAGGCGCCGTTCTTCCAGCAGCGCATGGACGAGACGCGCGCTCTCCAGCCCCTGCCGGGACATCCCCGCGAGGCGATTCGGGGGCGTAACCGTCTCAAAAACGGCCAGATCATGAGACGATTAGCCTGTAGAATAGTCTCCCATGTGGATCTGGCAACGCCCTGAGTGGCCGAACTTCGTCGTCGACGCCTCTGCGTTCTCGGAGCGTGTCGAGACCTTCTATCGCAAGGGCGAGCGCCTCCTCGGGCAGGTCGATGCGTTGTCCGCCGCCAACCAGACCGACGCATCTGTCGACCTGATGCTCTCCGAGGTGCTTGCCTCCTACGCTATCGAGGGCGAGAAACTGGACCGCGACTCGGTGAGGTCATCCCTGCTGGCCCATTTCGGCCGGGTGGTCGGCGATACCAAGCATGCCAGCGACAAGGCATCCGCCGCTGCCGAGCTGATCGTCAGCGTGCGGCAGAACTGGAATCGGCCTCTCTCTCACGAAATGCTGGGGGGCTGGCAATCGCTGGTTGTCGTGGATCAAATCACGACCCTCGTGATGCGCGGGGCGTACCGCAACCAGCCCGAGCCGATGCAAATCGTCAGCGGGGGCAGCCTCGCCCGGCCCCCACGGATTCACTATGAGGCGCCCCCGTCCGCGGCCGTTCCGGCCGAGATGGAACGGTTCCTGGACTGGTACAACGGAAACCCCTCGGATCTCCCCGGCCCGATCCGTGCGGCCGTCGCGCATGTCTGGTTCGAGAAGATCCATCCGTTCGATGACGGTAATGGTCGCGTGGGTCGGGCGATCTCGGATCACGCGCTTTCGCGGGCACTCGGGCGGCCAACGCTCACATGTCTGGCGACAGCCATAAACGAGGATCGCCACAGATACTACGCCGAGCTGGAAACCATCGGCAGGGGTGAGTTCGATTTGGGCAGGTTCGTGGATTACTTCACCCAGACCATCGACAGGGCGCAGGAGATTGCCGTTGCCGAAGTCGGGTTCGTCCTGGGCAAGACCAGATTCTACGATCGTTATGGCGGGCGGTTGAACGAGCGACAGCGGAAGGTGACAGCCCGCGTCTTCAGGGAAGGACGGGCCGGATTCGCCGGAGGACTGTCCAGGAAGAACTACGCCACCATCGCCAGATGTTCCCCGGCGACCGCCGCTCGGGATTTGGCCGATCTGCGGGGTATGGGGGCCCTGGTTTCCCATGGACAAGGGCGCAGCACCCGGTACGAGATTGCCTGCCCGGAGCCGTCTGCGGTGGCTCGGACCGTCGGGCAGTCACTCGGGCGCTGATCCCCGCCACCCGTTCGCGTAGCTGCTCAGCTTTTTCGGCTTCCGGCAGGGAGGGCGGGGGCGCTTTTCGAGGGCGAGGCACTGATCGAGTTGCTGGCTGGCATGCGGGATCTTCCAGACGTGGCCGAGAGCCGACTCGGCCTCGTCGGTTGGGTCACGAAACGACGACCCCAAAGAACGGTCGCGTCTGCCGGAGTTGCCGGCAGTTGCGAAACATATCTCGCCCGGCGCTTTGCGTGCATGGCTGCCTGACCAGCCGGGGGGCCTTCGCCATCTACGATGCGGTGGTGGCGTTGGTGGGAGGCGTCGAAGGGCCGACCTGGCGCCACCCGCTCGCGGTCCCGCCGGTTGCCCCCGTTCCGGTCGCGGCGACAGGCGCGGCAACCCGACCGGCTTGGTGGCGCACCCAGCGGATCACCCGGCCCGCTGCAACGTGAACCCAACGCGCTCCATCCTGACGTCGGTCGAGCCGCTCAGGAACTCCTCCCAACCAATGTCCGCCATCAGCGCATCCCCCCGCTCCCTGTCCTCCCCGGACAGGCACTCGTAAGCCTCCCGCGCCCGCTGCGCCTTCCAGGCCGAGAACGTCGTGCAGAAGCGCCTGTACGTCTCCCCGAACAGCTCGATCTCCGGCGTCAGGCCCTGCTCCACCTCTTCCCCCGGCGCTGCCGCCGCGAGCACGGGCTGCGCGAGCTGCTCGACGCTCGTCGCATACGCGGCGCCGATCGGCCCGATGTAGCGCAGGTACGCGAGAAACGGCTCCGTCAGGCCAAGCTCTCCCTCTCCCGGCATGCCGTACGCCGCATGCATGTTGTCCAGGAAGTAACTGAGGTTGGCCGCCTTCGTCTTCAGATGCGCCTGCGCGGAGCCGTGATCCCGGTACTGGTGCGGGTAGTAGGCCGCGTAGAGACAGCAGTCCGCCAGGCTCGGGTGCGGCCCGAAGGCGAACTGCCGGGGGCCGACCGCCTGGTCCAAGAGCTCGGTCGCTTCCTCGAACAGCCGCAGAATGAGGCGCTGCCCCGGCTCTTTGTCTATCCCCAAAGCGGGGAGATAGCTCTGCATGCGCTCCGCCACCGCATCGCCGTTCGCCCAGATGTCGTCTGGGTCGCCCTGCCCGAAGAACCGGTTGAACTCCGCAATGACGAAGCGCCTTGCGGCGGGGTCGTTCCACCGTGTCTGCATCGCGGTCACGATCCAGAGCTCGTCGACGAAGAACTCCACGATCCGCGTGACCAGCATCAGCACGGGATCCCGCGGAAAGACAGGTCGCTCGGGGTGCCGCCCCTCGAGCGCATCGATGATGACGGTGGTGTCCTGGAGGATCTCGCCTTGGTCGCTCTCCAGCACCGGGAAGACGGTGCGCCCCACCGCGGGAGCGATCCGGTCCCGGTAGGTCGCGGGCTCGTAGGGCTCGACGAAGGGGATGCGCTTGTAGCCCAGGCAGGCGCGCGTCTTCGCGGAGTAGTAGGAGACCATTGGGGCATAGTGGGTGTACATCGACGACTCCTTACTTGAACGCCGGAAGGACCTCCGCCACGAAACGCTCCGCCAATGCCGCAATCTCAGGTATCGGCATGGCCAGGTCCGGCCCTCCCGCGAGTATGAACCGATCCACGCCGAGTTCCGCGAGCTCCGAGAGCCGGTCGACGCAGTAGGAAGGCGGCCCGTAGATGCCGAACTCATGCGCGAAGTCGCTGGTGATGAAGTGGGCCCCGTGCGCGCCGTGTTGCTTCATATTGTAGGAAGCATGGACCCTCTCGAGGATCTCCCGGGCTTCGTCCGAGACCGGGCCAATGGGCTTGCCATGCATGGCCGCGAATCGCGACTGGCTCGTGATGGCCGGGGCCACCATCTTCCAGGCCAGTTCGCCGTCGTCGTGGACGACGATGTTCACGTACGCGGAGAACGGGATGTCACCCGCCATCCCCGCCTTCCGCCGGGCCTCGCGCGCGATTTCCATGCCCCACTGGAGGCGTTTCGCGCTGGCGCCCAGCATCAGCTCGATCCTGTCCGCGAGCCTTGCTGCAATCGAGATGACTCGGGGACCGGTGGCCGCCACGCCCACCGGCACCTTGGGGAAGTCCTGCAACCATTGAATCTGGCTCGACTCCGGCGTGTCCGCCAGGTGGAGCTTGTGCACGTCCGTGTCGGGCGGGAAGTCGACTGCTTCGCCGCGCAGGTAGGACATGAGATCCGACAGGTACTTCTCGAACGCCCCCGCCGAGGTGGGCGCATAGCCCAGGTGGGCAAGCGCGCCGAGTCGCCGCGGCCGGTCCCGAGATAGGCGCGGCCGTTGCTGACGACCTGCAGCGTGGAGAAGGCCGATGCGGCGACCGCGGCATGCCGCGTCATGGGGTTGGTTACGCCAGTTCCCAATCCGAGGCTGGTGGTCTCCTTGGCGGCGGCGGTGAGGCTCACGAGGGCTTCGGGCGCGAGGTTCTGGGTGTCGAAGAAGAGGAGGCCGTCGAAGCCGGCGTCCTCGTAACGGCGGACGAAGGAGAAGGTGCCGTCTATGGGGGCGAAGCGCTGGTGCCAGTAGTGGATGGGGCGGGCTAGCTAGCCCGGATTTCTCACCACCGAGTCTAACGGGGGCCGACTACGGCGCAAGAGTGCGCAAAGACCCGCGGTGGCGGTGGCGCCCGGCCGGTCCGATGGGGTTTCGGCGGCCGGACGGGCCGATTTTGGGGTTGTCGGGGGCCGGATTGCGCGAAATGTGGGCGGACGCATGGGTCGGGCGGCCGGCGCCAAGGTTGGCGGGCAGGCGGAAGCGGCGGCGAAACGCCACCGGGCGGGAAACGCGGGAGCAACGTCGCCGGGCGACGCTATTGCGGTGGCGACAGGGCGTGCAGGTTGCCCAGCACCTGGCGCAACAGCGCCGCGCGCGGCCAGGCTTCGCTGAACGACAGCTTGATGCGCCGCACGCTGATGCGCACGCGCACGCCGACCTTGAGCAACCGGTCGCGGATCGTGCCGCACTGCGCCTTCGCCAGCCGCGTGCCGGCGAGCCCCACGCGGCGCAGGGTCCGCGGCATGACGTGGGCGAACGAGTGCAGCAGCAGGCGCAACTGGTTGGCGCGCATCGTCGCCGCGCTGGTGCGGTCGGCGAACAGGTCGAGCTGCTGTTCCTTGATGCGGTTCTCCATGTCGCCGCGCGCGCAGTACAGGTCCTCGTACAACGCGCGTTCGGACAGCGCCGCGATGTTGCTCACCACGAAGCGCGGGTTGGGACCCTTCGGCGAGTGCTCCACGCGCGCCACCACGCGCCGCGCGCGCGACCAACTGCCCGCGGCGTAGCGCAACTCGTCGTGGCGGCGCGTCGTCTCGCCCGTCACCGCGGCCATGATCCGCGTCTCGTACAGCGTCGCCGCCACCATGCCCGTCAGCACGTCGTTCTTCGGCAGGCCGAGCACGTACGCCAGTCCCGACGCCTCGCACCAGGCCATCAGCTCCTCGCGGCAGAAGCCGCCGTCGCCGCGCACCACGATGCGCGTGTCCGGCCAGTGCGCGCGGATGTGCGTCACGATCCGCCGCACCTCCCCCAGCACCCCGGCGGCGTCCCCGTGCGACGCCTCGCGCAACCGCGCGCACAACAGATGCCCGCCACAGAACACGTACAGCGGCAGATAGCAGTAGCAGTCGTAGTGGCCATGGAAGAAGCGCCCCTCCTGGTCGCCGTGCAGCGGATCGTCCGTCGCGTCGAGGTCCAGCACGATCTCCGCCGGCGGCCCCTCGTGCGCCTCGACGAACAACTCCAGCAACAACGCGTCCATCGCCGCCGTGTCCGCCACGATCCGCTTGTGGCGATCCGCCGGCGCGCGCTCCAACACCGACAGCTCCAGACGGTTCAGCGTGCTCTTGCCGGCCAGCGGCATCCCGCGATCCGCCGCCCGGCGGCGGCCCGCGCCAACCACGTCCGCACAGTCACACAACAGCGCCATCAGCCGGTCGCGGCGCAACGCGTCGTGATCGTTGAGATCCTCGTAGCCCAAGCAAATGCCGTACACGCGCTGCTTCACCAGCGTCTCAACGTCGTGCTCCACCCGAAGCGGGTTCCGGTGATCGACAAAACAGCCCGACAGCCGCCGCAGAATCCCCGTCCGGCACTCCAGCTCCCGCAGCGCCAGCGCCCCGCCGTCCGAAGCGATCTCCCCACCGTCGAACGCCCCCACCACCGAACGTCTCCCAAGACCCGCAAACGTCAACCGCCCCGCGTTACACTCCGTTCCCATGAGGCCGCGTCTCCCGTCTCCGTAAATGCCTGTCGCAACTGCATTTTACGCCGGGAACGCGGCCTCAGCCCATCCGGTGGTGAGAAATCCGGGCTAGGAGGCTCCTCCTGGCAATCGGGCTGCGATGGCCTTCCGCTCCTTGAGCATGGCGCGGACGTCCGCCTCTACACACTCCTCGTCCCCGCGGATCAGGACATCCTTCAGAACCTCCTCGGCGGCCCTCGTGATCTCCGCGTAGCTCAACGGACAAGCTTCCCTGCCCAGACTTTCCCAGCGCACCTGCGGGGCGACCCTGCTACTGAGCCGCATCTTGAGGAGCTTCGCGGCGCGTTGCGCGTCCGGCAGTTCGTAGTGCAGGATGTCGTCGAAGCGGCGAAAAAAAGCACGGTCCAGGAGCGCCGGGTGATTGGTGGCAGCAATCACAAGGCTCCGGGAGCTGTCCTGCTCGATCATCATGAGGAAGCTGCTGACGAGACGACGTATCTCCCCGACATCGTTGGCAACGCCGCGGCCAGACCCAATGGCGTCGAACTCGTCGAACAGGTAGATGCCCCGCGTCCGGTCAATGGCATCGAAGATTTGCCTTAGCTTAGCGGCGGTTTCGCCCACGAAGCGCGTAATCAGGCCATCGAGGCGCACCCGGAGCAGAGGCAGGCCGAGTTCGCCGGCGAGGACGGACGCCGTCAGGGTCTTGCCGGTGCCCGGTGGGCCGACCAGGAGCAGCCTGCGCCTCGGCAAGAGCCCTTGCTCGAGGATCTTGGTCGCCTCGCGCTGCTCGCGGATCACGCGTGCGATCTGGTTGGACAGCGTCGGATCGAGGATCAGGTCGCACAGCCTCGCATTGGGTTGAGAGACCTGAAGGAGGTTCGCAAGTTCTCCTCGCGGCTTGCTGATCGAGACGAGGGAGGCCACCCCACGGCGGCGCTTCGCTTCGTCGATCGTCTCGCGCAGTTCGGTGGCGAGCTTGCCGTGGCCCAGCTGAGCTTCGTGGGCAGCCACCTGCATGGCGACTGACAGGAACCGGTCCTCGTCACCGTCGACGTATGACTGGACCAACGCCTTGAGATGGCTCGCGCTTGCCATTACGTTGCGGTCGGGTGGCAGGAAGTGGTCAGAAGGGACGGCTGCGCGCACGCGTCGCAACGACGCACGGCAACACCCCACGAAACGGGACGTGCATCACCGAAACTCGGCATCCGACGCCTCCCCTGTAGCCAAGGACGCAGTATCGCACCCCCCAGAGTCCGATTCGAGCCTGCCTTCTAACGGTCCATGTAGGAGATGCGTTGGTCCTTTCCGCTACCGGCCGGCGGCTTGTAGGATCCAACCGGCAAGCTCGGAACGACCGGGCGGTACATTGGGGATTCGGGTCTCGCGGGCCCGGTCGCCACACCCACCTTCCGGACCTAGAAGTGCACCAGGCGGGTGGAAGGCCGACGGGCGGGAGACGGTCGAGGTGCTCCGCGAAGAGTTGTATGACCGCGCTCTGCCAGAGCCTCAGTCGCTGCCGCCCAAAAGGTCGGGCTTCCGCGGGTATTCGGTCTATAGGCCCGGGTCCGCTCAATCGCGGGCCGCGATTGTCCGTCCCGTCGAGAAAGACGCCTAGCCGCTCTGCCACTACACTCGTGTCCGTAAGCTCGCACTCCCACAATATCAGCACTGTCCAACCTGCGGAGGCTAACTCATCGAGTTGGATCCGAGTGGCGTTCGACGTTGCGCGCTATCTTACGCCGCCAGTACTCAACGTTAGACTTGGGTAGACGACTGCCCCGCTTGCAGGAGTGCCCGTGCCAAAAGCACCCATGGACGAAGATGACCTTCCGTCGGGACGCGAGCACAATGTCCGGCTTTCCCGGCAGATCTTTCCGGTGCAGCCTATACCGATAGCCCATACGATGCAGGATCCGTCGCACCACCATCTCCGGCTTGGTATCCTGCCCCTTGATGCGGGACATATTCCTAGACCGCCGGGCCGGATCGATCGTATCTGTCACGTCTAGATCGCCCGCTACGACCGGCGGGACACCACCAGTTGGGTCACTTTCTCTACCGTTAGGCCGGGCCGCACCGAGTGGACGACCCGATGGCAACTCGCGCAGAGCATTGCCATGTCGCCAACTAAGCTGACGCTGTCCGGCTGGAGCTGCTCAACAGGCACCTTATGATGCGCCTCAATGCAGCTCTCGCCCGACGGGCCGTAGACCTCGACAGGCACACAGCCGCAGGCATGACATTCAAGCCGGCCTCCAGCGAGAGAGCTGTAGTGCTTCCGCACCCTCCGCGCAAACCCTCGGTCACGCTCCCGGTAGACATGCAGCCGCAGGAGTAAACGGCCCTCCTTGCCGACGATTTCCTCCGCCTCGACTTCCGACTTCTCGGCCGTGTCGATAAGTGTGGTCGCCGAGCCCGCGTTGGTCAGCCCGAATAGCTTCGATTTTAGTGCAATCACTGTATCGGCCGCCCTTCGGATCTCGCTCGAGTTGGTGACCGTTCTGACCTGGGAACTGTGTGCGTCTACTGCCTCCGCCAGCTCGGCGCTGTGGTCACGAATCTGTTCGATTTCGCGCCAGTCCCGGGCCAACGCCTCCAGCCGATCCCCTAGCTGCACTTGAAAGTCGCTGTGTAGGACCGAGACGCGCAAAGGCGCCAGGACAATTGACATTCCATCGTCCTCAACAACGTCGAAGTCCATCGCATCCATAACGAACTGCTTGTTTTCCAGGGGAAACCTGATGGGGGCTCCCTTGTCCTCGCGGGCAGGCTCTGGTAGTCCGGCCACCGCCATAACAAGCTGCGGCAAATGGAGCTTTCGTCGATTGTTGCTTTCGTGTTTGCGCAGCCGAGGCTTGCCTTGGGCATGAACACCAACGACCTCGGCTGGAATTCGAAGGCCCAAAGCCTCGAAATCGACGCTTATCTCGCGGTTGAGCAGGGAATCCCCGGGGACGAACTCGAATTCCCCCCGGCCACCGGATGGTCTCCACCTAACCGAACACGTAGTCATGCAACTGAAACCGTAGGCCGTATCCCCGTGACCCCGTATGCGTGTCGCAAAAACGCGCAACTGCGATTCGTAGGTTGACGAACTTAGCAGGCGCGAGATATGCTAGCAAGGGTTGGCATGCTGCGCTAGGGAGAGTCGCCTTGTCGTACTCCGTAGCATCATTCTTCTCCGGAATCGGAGGCCTCGACCTCGGCCTTGAGCGGGCGGGGTTCAAGGTCCGTTTCCATTGCGAAATCAAACCCTTCTGTCGCGACATCCTGAGGCAGCATTGGCCCAACGCACCTTTACATCACGACATAAGGAAGCTCGATGACTCAGAGATCCCCAAAGCAGATGTCTGGGCAGCTGGCTTTCCTTGCCAGGACCTCTCACTGGCAAGAATGGGGCCGCGATCTGGGCTTCGAGGGAGCCAATCTGGACTGTTTCACGAGTTTGTGCGGCTCGTTCGAGGACGCCGCCCAAGAGCCGTTGTCCTCGAAAACGTGCATGGCCTTCTCTCTAGCCATGGAGGACGAGACTTCGCCATCGTACTCAAGGCGCTGGACGAACTCGGGTATGGTGTCGCATGGCGTGTGCTTAACAGCAAAGACTTCGGAGTCCCCCAGCAGCGCCGAAGAGTCTACATTGTTGCCATGCATAGACGCTGGGGAGATCCCGGAGAAGTACTTTTTGAGCCCGAATGCGGCGACTGGCATACTAAGGCGAGTCGACCAAATGGGAAGAAATCTCCCTCCCTCTTTCAGACAGTCATTGGAGATACTCGCCAAGGCCCCCTCGTGAAGAGCATCGCCCACTGCATATACGCAGAGTCTGCTCGACACACGGGCACCGATTGGTCACGGAACTACGTATGGTATCCCGATGGGCGGGTGAGGCGTTTCACGCCAGTTGAGGTTGAGAGAGTGCAAGGCTTCCCCGACAACTGGACGTTGCCTTTTGAGATGGACGAGCGGCAGACAAGGCGGATCGATAGTCTCCGCTATCATGCCGTCGGCAACGCCGTGACCCCACCGGTCGCGGAGTGGGTTGGGACACGTTTGGCAAGCGTCATGGCGGCGCACGACGCACAGTTCACCCTGAAGGAGGATGCCCAGGGGGAAGCTCGGCTTTCAGCCTAGCGGTGGATCGGATCGAGTTTGTCACCGGCCGCGCCTTACCGATTCGCTCAGGTTTCCGCCCTACTCCTCAGCTCCATTCCTGTACGTTGAGCTGTCCGCGGCAACAGCGTCGATGCGCATCCTCTCCAAACGGCGCTCCGGCTGTTCTCCGGCGCGCACACCACGCGTGCATCCAACCTTTAGAGTCCGAGAGCGTAGCGTGTATCTGCGCGGTCTGCCGACGGAACTATAGTCTTCAACCCCCGTTTGCGGGACACTACGGCCCTCCAAAGCGACCGCTAGGCAACCGTGAACGAGGCAGATCTGACAGCACTCCTCCGCGCACCCGAGAGCGAGACCCTCGATTTCAAGTCCGCAGCCTACGATTTCGCATCAGCCCGTTACGACTTCATCAGGGACGTGCTCGCGATGGCGAATACGCCCCGAACTGGGTCCGCCTTCATTGTGTTCGGCGTCAACTGGTCGCCTGAGAACGGCGCCGAGGTCGTCGGCATAGACGAGCAGTTCGACGACGTAGATTTCCAAGACAAGTTCCCCTCTACGGCGATTCACCCACGACCACGGTTCACATACTACCCATTACGCATGGACGAGCACCAAGTTGGAGTGCTCGAGATCCCCATCACCGAAGACGGTCCATTTGCCTCGACGTCTGACTTAGGTTTGGCGAAGCGGTCGTTCCAGATTCAAGGAGGTGTCGTTTACTATCGACGAGGAACTCAGAACGTACGCGCAGTGGGCGCCGACCTCAAGCGGATCCACCGGTGGTTCGAAACCGGTGAGGACGACCGGACGGAATCCTGGGACACCGATGCCTGGCGACAGTTCCTAGACGGCGTTCGGCGGTTCGAGTCTGACCGTTGTTACCTACTGGCCGCCGACTCGCTCGCGGCCACACCCGGGACGCTCCTTGAGGCGTTTAGCCTACAGCCGTGGCGAGCGGTCATCGACTTCGACCCGAGAAGCGATGTCGACGGTCTACTGAAACACATCGGGAGCACGCTCGCCTCAAGCCGGGTCGTACATCGGGCGGTCGACTCTCACACTCCCGTTAGACCCGATCCAGCAACCCATTGGTACTTCGCACGTGGCGTCGAGGGTCTACGCGAGTCCGTCTCCACCGGCAGCCACATTAGCTGGCTCAAAACGCACAAGCGAGCGCTCTCTCGTCAGCTAGAGCGAATTGCCTCGGCGGTCAGCCCTCGCCCGGTAGTAGCTGTTGTCGTCTGGAGCGATGAGGATGGCAGCCCATATTTGATTCACCTTATGGCCGAACTCCACGTCGCTTTCGGAGAAGCCATGGAACTCATCGTTGTTGGTGAGGGCGGCACGCTCGCCTCGGTAGTTCAGGAAAGCGGCGGGACGTACGTACAGATGCCCGTTTCAGATCTTTGCCACGGCCTCACCTCGCTACATGCCAGCCGGTCCCAGTCAAGCCGATCGCTACGCGTCCTGCCGTCGTCTTCGGGCGCTCCAATCGAGCTGCCCGCTGACGACTGGCTCTGGTTGAGTGAAGACTTGGACGTCGCGCATCTCGGAGTCGGCGTGGAGGGCGACGACAATGCCACGAACTTTCGAACAGGGGGAGAGATAAGCTGGCGCAACCTCAACCTAAGGCACGACTGCGAACGCGACATTTCCCCTGCTGTCGCGCAGCGTGTCGCTCAGGACCTACAAAACAGGCAGACCACGCGCATAAATCTCTATCACGCGCCCGGCGCAGGCGGAACGACCGTAGGGCGCCGGGTCGCCTGGGACCTCCACCGGACGTACCCCGTCGCTGTCCTGCGCCATCTTGCCCCGGACACAACTGCCGAGAAGATAGGTCGGATCTTCGGGCTTACGCGCCATAGTGTCCTGGTCGTTGTCGACGGCGGGCAGCATGCCGAACGCGACATCGATGACCTCTACGAACGGCTCAAAGCCAACAACACTCCAGCCGTGCTCTTGCAGGTCCTGCGACGCTTCGACCAACAGAACGTTGGTCCTCGACAATTTTGGCTTGGCGATGGTCTTTCCGGTGAGGAGGCAGACCGTTTTCGCGATGTGTACGCTCAAGCGGTTCCTGGGCGCAGAGCTGCTCTGGAGCAACTGGCGGGAGGAAGCGATGGTACCGAACGCTCCGCGTTTTTCTTTGGTTTGACCGCCTTCGAAGAGGACTATCGCGGCTTGAAGGAGTACGTAGAAGTGCGGATGCCTGATCTAACCGAAACGCAGGCCCAGATTCTCATCTTCGCCGCGGTCGCTTATTACTATGGCCAACAGCCCTTACCGGCGCAGGCATTCGCTATGCTCCTGGGATTGCCGGTCTCCAGGACTCTCCATCTAGCCGACGCCTTCTCCGGCCAGCCAGCACGAGCACTGGGTCTGCTCATCGAAACCACGCGCGGCGAATGGCGCCCTTCCCACCAACTGATCGCCCTCCAGATCCTCAGGCACCACTTGGCACCAACTACCGCCCAAGATCCCGATAGAGTCTGGAGGCAACGGCTTTCCGAATACGCTAAACAGTTTGTCGACTTCTGCCGCGCCGAAGGCTACCCCGAAAGTGAGCAACTTCTTGAGCTCGCCCGCCGCGTGTTCATCTATCGCGATAACGTTGAGGTCCTGGGCACCGAGAGAGCATCTCAAACACGCTACGCGCAGCTACTTGAGGACATACCGTCGCCGCAAGGCCGAATGGAGGTACTGGAGCATCTAACGAGCCGCTTCCCGGACGAAGCCCATTTCCAATCTCATCTCGCACGTCTTTTAAGTCAAGCAGGCGAATACAACCGAGCCCTCCAACGAGCTGACTACGCGATTGCGCTGCAGCCGGACGACCATGTACTACATCATATGCATGGGATGGTTCATCGCGAGGAAATGCGACGTGCCATCCGTGTAGGCACGGAGTTGCGCGCGCTCACTGAGGTGGCCAAACTGGCAATCGACAGCTTCACAAGGGCCCGGAGTCTCCGGCCCGAGGAAGAGCACAGTTACGTGAGCGAGGTGCAGACGCTCATCCTTCTCGTCGACTACGCCGCGCGTGGTAAGCAAGATGTTGTTGCAGATGTCCTCACCAACCTCGAATTGACCCCTTCATCCAAACCGCCTTGGACCGGGCGGACGATCTCTTGGATCAGGTGCTACATCTCTACGGCGGGGAACGACCGAGTCCTTATGTCCAGAACTGTCGAGCGCGATTGGCGCGTTTCTTCGGTGACTACGCGAGTGCCCTTCAAGCATGGGATAACCTGTTGGCGAGGCAGGACGTCCATCGCCCCCCGATTCGACGACAGATCGTATGGACGCTTCTTAGACGCCGCGAGGACTCCTGGACGAGGCTGGCAGCCAACGAACTCAGGCGCGTTCGCCAGCTGTTGGAGGACAACTTGCAGGAGGATGCAAACGACTCTACGAGCCTCCGCCTCTGGATGCGCGCAGCCAGGCTAGATCCAGTTGAAGTCTCGTTAGACCACGTGATTGAGCGGGTAACCTATTGGAAAGCGAACACCGGTGTGTGGGACGCCGCCTATTACGCCTACGTCTTGCATACACTAAGGGCATTGGAGGGTTCGAGCCAGGGCGCTGCCGATGCTGAACGCGCCTTGGAAGAGTGTAAACAACTCACCCGGTTTCGCCGCGACCGAACGCGAAGCTTCGAATGGTTAGGCATCGGTGACGGCATAGGTCAACTCGTGCACCAGAGCCGCTTAGGCGAGTGGCAGGGAGAGTTCTGGAGGGACACTGAGGCATTGGCGCGTGTCCCGGGGCGAATAAAGTCCATAGGAGGGCCCCAAAAAGGTGTGGTGGAAGTCAGGGGAGGGGTCGACGCTTTCTTTGTTCCGGCACGCGGCGGCTTCGCTCAAGGGCGAGACGAGAGCATCTTGGTAGACTGTTACTTAGGCTTCAGCTACGACGGTCCCCGGGCATGGGATGTTCGGGCAACAAGCCAATGAACGCCTTTCCGGCACGAGAGGCTGCCACCCCCGCCTCTCTCCTTAACTTCCTTTCCGACGTGCTCAGCCTCCCCGCCTCTGCCGACTGCGCCGCAGCTAACGAGAAGCTGAGTGCCGCCGCCTGATCGAAGATGGCCCGCTCGGCCTACTCCTGCGCACCTGCATCACAACCGCTGACCGTCAACGGTCGGCCCACTCCTTCGACGCCCAGTCCAGAATCCTCTTCTCCCTCTGCCGAATCGCCGCCTTTGTCCAACTCCGCTTGCCCGCGACCGCCTGCGCGTCGAGCAGCCCTGTGTCTTTGTACGCTTTCCGCTTCTTCGAGAACTCCTTGTCCTTGAGCTTGGAATTGAGCCGGGGGGGCAACATCATCAGATTGCCCAAACGATGTCGAACGTCTTCCGTCGCTTGACTTTGCGCCCACACGTGCTCTATGGACCTGGAAGCCGTTTCCATCCAAATTTTGATCCACTGTTCGTTGTCGAAGTTGTTCCCTTCCTGTCTCGAGAGGTGCTCCTCCCATCTATACAAAAGGTACCGAAGTTCATCCTGCCAATCTTCATAGCAGTTGGCTTCCTTTAGACGATCGACTGCCTCTTCAATGGGGTACCACGAGCCGATCTCCAGAATGCCCTCTTCCACATCTTCCGCTGTTACCTCACTCTGTGTGCACCGACGCGCCAGCCTAACGTAATCTCCTACGCCTGTTCGGGCATCCTTATCGAACATGCCATAGATCCTGAACGAAACACGTTCCCAACAGTCCAAGAGCCGCTGACGGTCTTTCTGGTTCACGTCCATCAGGTGGATGGCCACAGCTAGCAGCCTCGCTTGTGCTATCCGAGTAACCGCGTCCAGCCTGTTATTTTTCAGCACGGCATCGCAAGCCTCAGTGACACGTAACAACCACTGTGCGATCTCTCTAATGTCCTCCCCTGAACCTGTCCACTCACACAGCAGATCCACCGATGCCTGCTCGCTCAATGGTTTGTTGCCTTCCGTCTCGACAAGCGTCGCTGCGAAGCGAAGCGCTTCGGTGCTTAGCCCCTGCCTTAGACCGACCGTCGCATAGATGTCGCGCCAGATCACGTGCAGGTCACGAACAAGCTGCTCTGCATCGCCGTCGTCTAGCTCAAACGCGGCGCCCATCAGCATGCTCTTTAGGCGGTCAAGCCAAGAGACTTCTATTCCCCTGCTGTTGAGAACCTCGAATACAGTGTAGACCTCCCTCTCTTGGGATATCTCGTAGAGGATGAAGGTGAGCTTGTTTTTTAGCAGTGCCACTAACTCTGAAAGACCACGCTCGGCGGCTTGCCAGGAGGCCACGAACTGTTGACACTCCTCGATGGCAGCAAGCAGCTCCCGATCGGCGATCGTCTTGGCCTCTGATTGCGGTTTGGACGCCCCCTTCCGAACGTAGTTTGAGAAGTAGTGGCTGCTATCATGATTGGTCTGGAGAAGAAGGAGGTCGCCCCCTGCGCCTTTGACGAGAAGCTCTTTGATCTCTTTTGCGAGCCGTTTGTCTTTTCTCGATGCCGACTCGCGCAGCACTAGCTGGACCGCCTTGAGTAGTATGACGATCGTGGTGAGGCGCTGTTGGCCGTCGACAACATCCAGAACGTCGTAAAGGTCCGTTCCCAGTTCCTGCTCTTCCTTTCGAAGGCAGACAACGGTGGCCATGAAATGGCTGGCGTCGGGACTCTTCCCAAAGACGTTCTCTATGTCGCCGAAGAGATGTGCCCTTTGCCGTGACGTCCAGCTATATGATCGCTGGTAATCGGGAATCCGAAAAAGGCGCCCATTGAGAAGATGAGTGAGCCTCAGGTGTTCTGGACGAATCTCATTCACCGTTCTTAGTTCCTTCGGTGAGGGGCTTCGATGTCGAAGCCGGTTGCGGGTGGGGCTCAAACGCGCTGCCGCACTTCCTGGCCAGCCCTACGCCAAGCCCTTGGCACGCTGCTCCCTACCGCCTCCGCTTTCTCAACTCCTCCAACGTCCTCTGCCTCCCCGCCGCCTCAGCCAACTGCGCCGTAGCCAACGAGAAGTTGAAGTCCGCCGCCTGCTCGGAAAGCGCCCTTTCCGCCTGTCCCTGAGCCTCGATCGCCGCCGCCTCGTCGATGTCGTCCGCATGCAGCGCCGTATCGGCAAGCACCGTCACCACATTAGGCTGAACCTCGAGGAACCCCCCAGACGCAAAGAACACGTCCTCTTCCCCATTCTCGAACTGCAGCCGCACCGGCCCGGGCTTGATCCTGGTCAAGAGCGGCGCATGCCCAGGCAGGATCCCAAGCTCCCCGAGCGTCCCGGTCGCGATCACCATAGTCACGGGTCCGGAGAAGATCTCCTTCTCCGCGCTCACGATGTCGCAGTGCATGGTGGTCGCCATGGCCCTAGTGTCCTCGCGTAGCGTTCATGTGGACGGTCTCAGCTCGGGTCTTCCGCTCCTGGGCTCGCGACGCGCTAGCTCAGCGTCTTCGCCTTCTCCCGCGCGTCCTCGATGGTCCCGACCATGTAGAACGCCTGCTGCGGCAGGTCGTCGGCGTCGCCTTCGAGGATGGCCTTGAAGCTGCGCACGGTGTCCTCGCGGGAGACGTACTTGCCTTCCTGGCCGGTGAACTGCTCGGCCACGAACATCGGCTGCGAGAAAAACTGCTGCATCTTCCGGGCGCGGTAGACGAGGGACTTGTCCTCCTCGGAGAGTTCGTCCATGCCGAGGATGGCGATGATGTCGCGCAGTTCCTGGTAGCGCTGCAGGGTCTCCTGCACGCCGCGGGCGGTGTCGTAGTGCTCCTGGCCGACGACGTTGGCGTCGAGCTGGCGGGAGCTCGAGTCGAGGGGGTCCACGGCCGGGTAGATGCCGAGGTCCGTGATGGCGCGCGAAAGCGTCACGGTGGAGTCGAGGTGGGCGAACGTGGTCGCCGGGGACGGGTCTGTGAGGTCGTCCGCGGGGACGTAGATCGCCTGCACCGAGGTGATGGAGCCGGTCTTGGTGGTGGTGATGCGCTCCTGCAGGATGCCCATCTCCTCCGCCAAATTGGGCTGGTAGCCCACCGCAGAGGGCATGCGGCCGAGGAGCGCGGAGACCTCGGTGCCCGCCAGGGTGTAGCGGTAGATGTTGTCGATGAAGAGCAGCACGTCGCGGCCTTCGTCGCGGAACTGCTCGGCGAGCGTGAGGCCGGTGAGGCCGACGCGCAGGCGGTTGCCGGGGGGTTCGTTCATCTGGCCGAACACGAGGGAGATCTTGTCGAGCACGCCCGCGTCGGTCATCTCGTAGTAGAAGTCGTTGCCCTCGCGGGTGCGCTCCCCGACGCCGGCGAACACGGAGAGGCCCGCGTGTTCGATGGCGATGTTCCGGATGAGCTCGAGCATGGTGACGGTCTTGCCGACGCCCGCGCCGCCGAAGAGGCCGACCTTGCCGCCCTTCGCCATCGGGCAGATGAGGTCGATGACCTTGACGCCCGTGTCGAGCAGCTCGATGCCGCCGGTCTGGTCCTCGAAGGTCGGGGCCTTGCGGTGGATGGGCATGGTCGCGCGGGCGTTGATGGGGCCCTTCTCGTCGATGGCGTCGCCGAGCACGTTCATGATGCGCCCGAGGGTCTCCTCGCCCACCGGCACTGCGATCGGCTGGCCGGTGTTGACGACGTCGAGGCCGCGCGAAAGGCCTTCGGAGGAGCCCATCGCGATGGCGCGCACGACGCCGTCGCCGAGCTGCTGCTGGACCTCGAGCGTGAGCCCGCTGTCGGTGACCTTGAGCGCGTCGTAGACCTTGGGGACATCCTCGCGCTCGAACTCGACGTCGATGACGGCCCCGATGACCGAGACAATGCTGCCATTGCTCATTTGCTGACTTTCCTCTGCTTGTCCTGTGCGCCTTGCTTCGTCTCAAGCGCGCCGCGTCACACCGCGGCCGCGCCCCCGACGATCTCGGCGATTTCCTGCGTGATCGACGCCTGGCGGGCGTTGTTGTAGAGCAGCGTCAGCTCGCCGATCAGTTCTTCCGCGTTCTCCGTCGCGCTCTTCATGGCGATCATCTTGGCCGCCTGCTCGCAGGCGGTGTTCTCGATGACGGCGTGGTAGACCTGCGCCTCGATGAAGCGCGTCACGAGCCCGTCGATGAGGTCCTTCGCGTCCGGCTCGTAGAGATAGTCCCAGCGGTGCTGCATCGCGGAGTCGTCGCTCGCGTCGAGCGGCAGGAGCTGCCGGACGGTGGGACGCTGGGTCATGGTGTTGACGAAGTCGTTCGAGATGATGTCGAGGCGGTCGATGCGGCCCTCCTCGTAGGCATCGAGGACGACCTTCACGCCGCCGATCAGGTCCTCGAGCACCGGCTGCTCGCCGACCTCGTTGATCGCGGCGATGACGTTGCCGCCGAAGGCGCGGAAGAAGGCCGCGGCCTTGTTGCCGACGAGCATGAGGTCGATCTCGACGCCCTTGCCGTTCCACTCCGCCATGCTCCGCACCAGTTCCCGGAACAGGTTGGAGTTGAGTCCCCCGCAGAGGCCCTTGTCGGTGGAGACCACGATGTAGCCCAAGCGCTTGACCTCGCGCTCCGTCATGTAGACGTGCTTGTACTCGGGGTTCGAGTTCGCGAGGTGGCCGATCACCTGGCGGATGTGCTGGGTGTAGGGGCGCCCTTCGGCCATGCGCTCCTGGGTGCGGCGCATCTTGCTCGCGGCGACGAGCTGCATCGCGCTCGTGATCTTCTGCGTGTTCTCGACGCTTCCGATCTTCTTGAGGATTTCCCTGCCGACGGCCATGGCGGTGTCTCGTTACGTCTCTCTGCGACTCTCTACGAGTAGCTGTGCGTGGACTTGAACCGGTCGATGGCGTTCTTCATGAACGCCTCGATGTCGTCGTCGTAGGCGCCGGTCTCGGTGATGTTGGCCATCCAGTCGCCGTGCTCGGAGTTCATGTAGGCGAGCAGGTCGCGCTCGAAGTCGAGCACGCGCTCCACCGGGACGTCCTCGAGGTAGCCCTCGTTCGCCGCGTAGAGCGAGACGCCCATCTCGGCGACGGTCATCGGCGCGTACTGGGGCTGCTTCATCAGCTCCTCGACGCGGGCGCCGTGTTCGAGCTGGCGGCGGGTGGCTTCGTCGAGGTCCGACGCGAACTGCGAGAACGCCGCGAGTTCGCGGAACTGGGCAAGGGCCATCTTCACGCCGCCGGAGATCTTCTTCATGAACGGCACCTGCGCGGAGCCGCCCACCCGGGAGACCGAGATGCCCGGGCTCATGGCCGGGCGGATGCCGGAGTTGAAGCGGTCGGTCTCGAGGAAGATCTGCCCGTCGGTGATGGAGATGACGTTCGTGGGCACGAAGGCGGAGACGTCGCCGGCCTGGGTCTCGATGATCGGGAGCGCGGTCAAGGAGCCGGTCTGGCCCTTCACTTCGCCGTTGGTGACCTGCTCCACATACTCGGCGTTCACGCGCGCGGCGCGCTCAAGCAGGCGCGAGTGCAGGTAGAAGACGTCGCCCGGGTAGGCTTCGCGGCCCGGCGGGCGGCGCAGCAGGAGCGAGATCTGGCGGTACGCCCAGGCCTGCTTGGTGAGGTCGTCGTAGATGACGAGCGCGTCCTGGCCGGTGTCGCGGAAGTACTCGCCCATCGTGCAGCCGGAGTACGCGGAGATGTACTGCATGGGCGCCGGGGTGGAGGCGCTCGCGGCGACGACGATGGTGTGGTCCATCGCGCCGCTCTCCTCGAAGGTGCGCACGATGTTGGCGATGGTGGACATCTTCTGGCCGATGGCCACGTAGATGCACTTGATGCCGCTGTCCTTCTGGTTGATCACGGCGTCCACGGCGATGGCGGTCTTGCCGATCTGGCGGTCGCCAATAATGAGCTCACGCTGGCCGCGGCCGATGGGGACCATCGCGTCGATGCACTTCATGCCCATCTGCACGGGCTGGCTGACGCCCTGGCGGGCGATGACGCCGGGGGCGACCTTCTCGATGGGCTCGGTACGCACGGCGTCGATCGGGCCCTTGCCGTCGAGGGGGTTGCCGAGGGAGTCGACCACGCGGCCCAAGAGGCCGGGACCGACGGGCACTTCGAGGATGCGCTCGGTGCAGCGCGCGGTCATGCCTTCGGAGAGGTCCTCGTAGTCGCCGAGGACCACGACGCCGACGGAGTCGCGCTCGAGGTTGAGCGCCATGCCGTAGACGCCGCCCGGGAACTCGATCATCTCGCCGTAGCGCGCGGCGGCCAGGCCGTGGACGCGGATGATGCCGTCCGAGACGCTGACGATGGAGCCCTCGTTCCGGGGCTGCGACGCGATGTCGAGGCTCTCGATCCGGTCCTTGATGAGGTCGCTGATTTCGGAGGGGTTGAGTTGCTGCATTCGTCTTTCCTCGATTCGTGTGGCGCGCGGTTACGTCCGGGTGAGGGACTCCGCGAGCTTGTCGAGCTTGCCGCGTACGGACCCGTCGACCACGGTGTCGCCGGCGCGCACGACGGCGCCGCCGATGAGGTCCGCGTCCACGACGGTGGAGAGCTGGATGTCGCGCTCGTAGCGGCGCTTGAGCGCGTCGGTGAAGCGGTCGAGTTCGTCGTTGCTGAGCGGCACGGCGCTCGCGATCTCGACATCGAGCACGCGCTCCGCCTCCGCCTTCAGGGCTTCGAACTGCGTGCCGATCTCGGGCAGGAGGGTGAGGCGCTTGTTGGCCGCCAGGGTGTGCAGGAAGCGGCGGCCGGCGTCGTCGAGTTCGTCGCGGACGACGTCGATGAGGCCGTGGGCCTTCCGCGCGTCGGTGACGGCCGGGGATTCGATCATGGCTTGCACCGTCGGCTCCGCGACGGCCGCCGAGGCGACCGTGAGCATGCGCGACCAGCGGACTAAGGCGTCCCCGTCGCGCGCTTCCCGTTCGCTCGCGATGTCGAACACCGCGTTGGCGTAGGGGCGGGCGAGGGTGGCGAGTTCGGCCATCGGTGTTTGCCTAGAGCTCGGCCGCCAACCGGTTCAGGAGTTCGCCGTGGCGGTCGCGGTCGATGTCCGCCTCGAGGATGCGCTGGGCGCCCTGGACGGCGAGTGCCGCGACTTCACCGCGCAGCGTTTCGCGTGCGCGGTTGAAGTCCTGCTCGATCTCGGCGTTGGCCGCTTCCTTCAGGCGGTCGCCCTCCTCGCGGGCGTCCTGCTTGGCCTGTTCGACCATCTGCGCCGCCTGGCTGCGCGCCTGGTCGACGATGCGCTGGGCTTCCGCCTGCGCGTCCTTCAGGCGCTCGGCCACCTGCTCGCGGGCGCTCTCGCGGTCCTTCTCCGCTTCCTCGCCGGCGGCGAGGCCCTCGGCGATGGTCTTCTGGCGTTCCCGCATCGCTTCGATCAGGAACGGCCAGATGAACTTGTAGCAGAACCACACGAACACGATGAACGTGACCGTCTGGCCCAGGAGCGTCATGTTGATGTCCATCGTTTACCTCTCTCCCAGGAAGGGGGGAAGGGCGCCCCGGCGGTCAGCCGCCGACGGCGAAGATGACGTACAGGCCGATGCCGACCGCGATCATGGGCACGGCGTCGACCAGGCCCAGCACGATGAAGAGCTGCGTGCGGAGCATCGGCAACAGTTCCGGCTGGCGCGCGACGCCTTCCAGGAACTTGCCCCCGAGGACGCCCACGCCCACGGCGGCGCCGACGGCGCCGAGGCCCATCATCAGGCCGCCGGCCACATACAAGAGAACTGCTAGTTCCACGGTTCGCTCCTATTTTCTTGCGTCTTACGCTGTCAGTGCTCTTCTTCCACGTCGTACGCCTGGGCCAGGTAGACCACGGTGAGCACGGCGAAGATGAAGGCCTGGAGAACGATGATCAGCACATGGAATACCGCCCAGGCCCATTGCAGTATTCCGCCGAAGATTCCGATGGCCCAGCCCGCGTACATCAGGGCGATCAGGATGAAGATCATCTCGCCCGCGTAGAGGTTGCCGAAGAGCCGGAGGCCCAGCGACAGGGGCTTCGCGAGCAGCGTGACCGATTCCAGGATGAAGTTGACCGGGGCGAGCACCTTGGGGAACGGGTGGAAGGCGAGTTCGCCCAGGAAGCCGCCGGCGCCCTTCTGCCGGATGCTGTAGAAGAGGATGAGGGCGAAGACGGCGAGCGCCATGCCCATGGTGACGTTCGGGTCCGTGGTCGGGACGATCTTCATGTACGGGACGCCCAGGGCATAGGCGAGTTCGGGGATCCAGTCCACCGGGACCAGGTCCATCAGGTTCATCAGGAATACCCAGACGAAGATCGTGAGCGCCATGGGCGCGATGACGGCGTTGCTGTGGGTGAAGATGGATCTGCAGGTGTCGTCGATGAACTCGACGAGCATCTCCACGGCGTTCTGCAGGGCTCCGGGCACTCCGGCCGTCGCGCGTCTCGCGGCGATGCGGAAGATGACGCAGAAGACGATGCCCAAGCCGATCGACCAGCCCATGGAGTCGACGTTGATCGACAGGAAGCCCATCGACGCGCCGTCCGCGCAGGGGGCGAACTGCCACGCGCCGTCCGAGCACTGACCGTAGGTGAGGTTGGTCAGGTGGTGCTGGATGTATTCGGCTGAGGTTTCGGCCACTTTGCCTTTCTCTGTTCGCCAACTCGGGACGCCACAAGGGCGTCCCCTACACGCCTCGCGCTGTTATCAGCGGGGCCACTGCCTGCGCCAGCAGCGCGACCGTCAGGGCCCCGAAGAACCCGAGGGGCTCGACCGGAACGAACCGGAAGACCGCGACCAGGAGGAGCGCGGTCAACGCCCACTTCCCGATGCCGCGCCCGAGGAGCTTTCGCGCCTCGGTCAGCCGCTCGGCGTCTGCGTCCGGAATCGCCCGCCGCACGGTCCCCAACGCGAAGTACGCGTTCGGCAATACGACCGTGAGTCCCCCGAGCACCGCCGACCCCGCCTGCGCCGTTCCCACAAGCCACATCGGCAGCGCGACCGCCGCGACCACGATGACCTGCAAGCCCACGATTCGGTAAGGCTCCGGCACGGCCACGCTCGTACGCGAAGGGGAGGGTGCGCGAGGCGCGCGCATTATACGGAGGCGGGGTGGGGTTTTGTAGGGGCCGGGGGGTTGTGGGCGGCGGCCTTCGGGGCCGTACGGTCGGCGGCGTCGGGACGGGACAGGTCCCTCGGCTACGCGGCCCTTGCGAGAGTCTCCTGTGGTGGAGGAACGTCTGTCCGGGCGCCCTCCGGTAGAGGGCCCAAGCCGTGCGCGGCGAATGTCGTCACCGAAGTCACGGATGTCCTTGGCAGGGACACGACTTCGACTTCGTCCAGCCGCGCACCCACCTGGCGGACGCTCGTCAGGGTCAACGCTCGCGTCCCTTCGTCACGGTAGCCGATCGCGACGGGAATGATGGCCACATCGTCGCCCCACTCCCATGGGTATCTCTCGCCGACGATCAACCCGATGTACGAGTCGCCGGAGCCAGTGACCACCTCAACGACACGGCGCTTTTCGTAGGACTCTCGCAGCGCCCGGTTGACTCGGCCCTCTTCCGGGACGAGCCACTTGCGGGCCACGTCCTGCTCCGGGATCAGGTGATTGACGACACTCGAGGCCGTTACCGCGAAGAGGATCATGACCGTCGCGGTCGATGGGTCCTCGAAGGACAACTGTGCCTGCCACCAAGGAAACCAGGCGGCGGGCTCCGCGTGCACAAGCACATGGATCAGGCGTGTGAAGCCCAAGGCCAAGGCACCGGCCAGGATGCCCACAGACGCACAGAAGAACGCGAAGGCATAGCTCGGCGTTCTGGCTACGGCAGGCTTGAAGTAGTGGGTCCGCCGAAGTAGCCAGTACCCGACTACCGCGGGGACTACGATCGCGCCGAGGCTCACTCCTCTCGGTCCGCGCCCCGGCCGCGCTGCTGCTGGAGGTCGAACATTCTGCCGAGCATGGCGATCTGCTCCTGCACCCCCGGCTCCTCAAAGATCTCCGCCATCGACTTCTCGTACGCATCGACGGGCGCCCACTCGGACTTGGGGCGGCGCCTTGGCATCGGGAATATCCAAGGGTTGCGACTCGCGGCCATTGAGCACCTTCCAGCAGGGCCTTTGCTCGCAGCCAGTATCGAGCCGTGCCCGGAGGCGGTCAATACGGCCGAAGCTGAACTTCGTGTAAGCCCTGGCGCACAGGGACGGGGCAAGTCCTACACGGCGGAGGCCGGCAAAGTCCCGGAGAGGTCTGAGCCAGCAGGTGATCTCGCAGTTCCAGGGCGATGACCTGAAACACTTCGAAGCGGGTGATGCCTTCCTCGTACGCGACGGCATCGAACCCGTCCAACTGCTCGGCAGTCGGCCCGAAGGTGTCGTGGACGTAGTCGTCGGCGATCCGGGCGATCTCGTGGGGACGCTTGCCTTCCGCCTGCGATAGCAGGCTCTGCGCGAGCTCGGCGACGAGCGCCGGGGCCTCGATCGCTTCGGAAACGCGCTTCCCCAACTCCGTCAAACGAAGCGGGCTGGTACCGCCGACGACGCTGGGGCCGAGGCGGCCGAGGGCGGAGAGGATGTGCTTGATGTCCCGGTGGATATCCCTCATGTCCCGGCGCATTTCGGCCATGAACTCCTTGAAGGACTTCCTGTCCGAGTTCACCTCACCGACCCAGCGACCGATGGCGAAGACGAGGCCAATGAGCGCGGCGAGCGCCAGATAGGATCTCGGGTCGTTGAACAGTTCCTGCATGGGATTCCCTCCGTGGAGTGGCAGGTTGCTCTCTCGGCGCAGTATCGGGTGACCCCCGAGTGGCGGTCAATACGGCGAAGGCCGCACTTTGTGTGGGCCTGGGCGCACGTCGTGACGGCTTGCACGACTCCGACACGGGACGGGACAGGCCCAGGACAAGCCCGTCCGACAGTTTAGTCTTGGCCTTGCAAACCAAGCGGTCGACCATCCTGCCTGACCGCTCCGCGACCGCGCCCGCCCCGAGAATCCACGGCTTCGGAGGAGCGCCCCAGACTGATCGGAGCCCGTGTTCCCCGCGCACGCGGGCTAATCCGATGACGCTTGGGCCCGGACATATGCAGCCGTCTCGCCTGACGGAGCGCGCCCCGGGAGAATCGGTCAGGCTCCCTTGAGAACGCTGGCCTCATCTACAATAGCCTAAGTCGTATGCGCGGGCGAACGCCCGCCAGGAGTAACGCATGGGAACGAACTGGAGCACCTGCCCTGCGGTCGAGCGCGACCCGGAGAGAATGAGCGGCGCCCTGGTCTTCCGCGGTACGAGAATGCCGGTCGCCACCCTGTTCGAGAACCTGAAGGACGGGGCAACGATCGAGGATTTCCTGGAGTGGTATCCGGGGATGACCAGGGAGCAGGTCGAGGCGGTCATCAATCACGAGATCCGTGAGATGCAGGCCCCGATAGTGCGGCAAGCGCTAAGGTTTTGAGGGTACTTTTCGATCACGGTACCCCCGCGCCCCTGCGCAAGCTGTTGGGCGAACATGCGGTTGACCTCGCCCGAGAGCGCGGCTGGGAGACTCGCACGAACGGCGACCTGCTGGATTTGGCCGAAGCCGAGGGCTACCGCGCTTTGATCTCCACAGACAAGGGAATCCCGCACCAACAGACGCTGGAGGGCCGGAAGATCGGTGTCGTAGTGGTCCCTGCGAACTGGGGCTTGGTCCGGCAGCTCGTGGACGCAATTCGCGACGCCCTTACGGAAGTGCGCCCGGGTACATGCGTTGAGATCCCTTATCAGTGGGGGGTGCTAGACGACGGGACGCCCAGAGGCGGGACGCCACCGCCGCCCTAGCCCGGCTCTGCACGATTGAACGGTCTGAAAGCGGATTGGCGCTCACGTCCCGACGATGGGGGCGCCCACAAACTCCTGAACAGCTAGCCCGGATTTCTCACCACCGAGTCTAACGGGGGCCGACTACGGCGCAAGAGTGCGCAAAGACCCGCGGTGGCGGTGGTGCCCGGCCGGTCCGATGGGTTTCGGCGGCCGGACGAGCCGATTTTGGGGTTGTCGGGGGGCCGGATTGCGCGAAATGTGGGCGGACGCATGGGCCGGGCGGCCGGCGCCAAGGTTGGCGGGCAGGCGGAAGCGGCGGCGAAACGCCACCGGGCGGGAAACGCGGGAGCAACGTCGCCGGGCGACGCTATTGCGGTGGCGACAGGGCGTGCAGGTTGCCCAGCACCTGGCGCAACAGCGCCGCGCGCGGCCAGGCTTCGCTGAACGACAGCTTGACGCGCCGCACGCTGATGCGCACGCGCACGCCGACCTTGAGCAGCCGGTCGCGGATCGTGCCGCACTGCGCCTTCGCCAGCCGCGTGCCGGCGAGCCCCACGCGGCGCAGGGTCCGCGGCATGACGTGGGCGAACGAGTGCAGCAGCAGGCGCACCTGGTTGGCGCGCATCGTCGCCGCGCTGGTGCGGTCGGCGAACAGGTCGAGCTGCTGCTCCTTGATGCGGTTCTCCATGTCGCCGCGCGCGCAGTACAGGTCCTCGTACAACGCGCGTTCGGACAGCGCCGCGACGTTGCTCACCACGAAGCGCGGGTTGGGACCCTTCGGCGAGTGCTCCACGCGCGCCACCACGCGCCGCGTGCGCGACCAACTGCCCGCGGCGTAGCGCAACTCGTCGTGGCGGCGCGTCGTCTCGCCCGTCACCGCGGCCATGATGCGCGTCTCGTACAGCGTCGCCGCCACCATGCCCGTCAGCACGTCGTTCTTCGGCAGGCCGAGGACGTACGCCAGCCCCGACGCCTCGCACCAGGCCATCAGCTCCTCGCGGCAGAAACCGCCGTCGCCGCGCACCACGATGCGCGTGTCCGGCCAGTGCGCGCGGATGTGCGTCACGATCCGCCGCACCTCCCCCAGCACCCCGGCGGCGTCCCCGTGCGACGCCTCGCGCAACCGCGCGCACAACAGATGCTCGCCACAGAACACGTACAACGGCAGATGGCAGTAGCAGTCGTAGTGGCCATGGAAGAAGCGCCCCTCCTGGTCGCCGTGCAGCGGGTCGTCCGTCGCGTCGAGGTCCAGCACGATCTCCGCCGGCGGCGTGCCGTGCGCCTCGACGAACAACTCCAGCAACAACGCGTCCATCGCCGCCGTGTCCGCCGCGATCCGCTTGTGGCGGTCCCCGGCGGCGCCCTCCAACTCCGACAACTCCAGACGGTTCAGCGTGCTCTTGCCGGCCAGCGGCATCCCGCGATCCGCGGCCCGGCGGCGGCCCGCGCCAACCACGTCCGCACAGTCACACAACAGCGCCATCAGCCGGTCGCGGCGCAACGCGTCGTGATCGTTGAGATCCTCGTAGCCCAGGCAGATGCCGTACACGCGCTGCTTCACCAGCGTCTCGACAGCGTGCTCCACCCGAAGCGGGTTCCGGTGATCGACAAAACAGCCCGACAGCCGCCGCAGAATCCCCGTCCGGCACTCCAACTCCCGCAGCGCCAGCGCCCCACCGTCCGAAGCGATCTCCCCACCGTCGAACGCCCCCACCACCGAACGTCTCCCAAGACCCGCAAACGTCAACCGCCCCGCGTTACACTCCGTTCCCATGAGGCCGCGTCTCCCGTCTCCGTAAATGCCTGTGCCAACTGCATTTTACGCCGGGGACGCGGCCTCAGCCCATCCGGTGGGTAGAGTCGACGACTGGCGCGGTGGTGGGCCGGCATAACCCGATTTAGACCCACTCCGTTTCCAGTCGCCGCTCGGCGAACCGGACGTGCGGTTTTCCCGCATCCGGCTCTCTCCGGGATCATGCCTTCGCCCACGGAAGGTCGCGCGTCGTCACGGTCAGGCGGACGAGTCCCAACTGCTCGTGGAGATACTCGTCGGGGTGGCGGGTGGTCCCCTTGCCGCCTTGCTTGTGCTTCCGACACAACCACCAGCGGAGCCGATGTCGGGTGTGGGGCATCCAAGGCTCGGTACGACTTGCTGACCGGACCCAGACAGAAGTACCTGCCCCAGCCCAGTAGCAGCCGGTTGAGCCGACCCACCACGTCATCGGCAGACCGCCAGGCCGTGCGGCGTGCGGTCAGCTTGCTGACCTCCGCCATGGCCCGGCGCACGCTCTTGCGCGAGGGCCGCGTGCCGATGTAGGCACGGCCCGTGCGCGCTGCGTGACAGCGGCCTATGGTGTATCCGAGGAAGTCGAAGCTCCCGTCCGGCAGGCGGCGTAGTTGCGTCTTGTCTTCGTTGACCGTCAGCCCCAGCCTGTCCATCATCCCCCGCATCTCCTCCATGGCCTGTGCCGCCGTTCCGCGGCAGCAGATCACGAAGTCGTCCGCGTAGTTCACGATGTAGCCGTTCAGGCGCTGTTGGTGGCCGAGCCGTTTCCAACCCAGCAGGAACCGCCGCATGTACAGGTTCGACAGCAAGGGCGAGATGGGCGCGCCTTGCGGCACGCCGCGGTTCTCGTCCTTCGCCCGCGTCGTGCGTGTCCGGCCGATCCGTCCGTTGTCCTCCTCCACCGGCGCCACCAGCCACTGCTTGAGCAGCGCCAGCATGTGCCGGTCGCTCACCCGTCGCGCCACCGACTTCATCAGTGGGGCATGTGGGATGCTGTCGAAGTATCCGGACAGGTCCGCGTCAACCACTTCATCGTGGCCGTGCGTGACCAGCCAGTGGACGTGTCGCACCGCGTCCTGCGCGCGTCGGTTCGCGCGGTACGCATACTGCTCCGGCTGCAGGTCGGCCTCGAAGATCGGTTCGAGGACCAGCACCGCCGCCGTCTGCACCACCCGGTCCCGGATCGTCGGGATGCCAAGCGGTCTGCGCCCGCCGTTCGCCTTCGGGATCCACACCCGGCGTACCGGGGCGGCCCGATAGGTCTTCTTCCTCAGTTCCTCCGCCAGTTCGTCGAGCCACGCCTCGCACCCCCGCGCCTCGATCCCCGCGAACGTCTCGCCGTCCACACCCGGCGCGCCGCGCGCAGCGCGGCTCAGCGCATAGGCTTGGCTCAGCACGTCCCGCCGATAGACCTTGTCGTACAGGAGATAGAAGCGGTACCCGTCTTCCTCCTTCGCTTTCGCATGTAGTGCCTTGCGCAGCTTCTCGACCGTTGTCGGCGTTGCCAGACTCATTCGTCAATCGCCCGTCGCGCGCTCCTGCCAGCACCGTTCCCAGACCAAGGGTCCTTCCCTCCACCGGCATTACCCGGCCTCAGCGGTACTACGACCCTCTCCGCCACCCCAAGGGGCCGGCTCCGTGCCTCGCGACACCACCGTTGGCCAGCGCCGCCACGCCAGCCGCCCCGAGGGGCTTCCCGTGTTGCACACGATCCCTCTTTCGCACATGCCGTCGCCACTACCCCGGCGGAACCGTTGGGTGCGCGTGTCGCTCTCCTTCCCCAACGGCGGCGGCCTTCCCCGAAACTCAGGCGGGTCGGCTTCCGCATTGCCCTTTTCGAGGCCTGCTCAGCGTTCACTGCACGTTACGGCCTGCGCGCTCGCCAAGTCCCTTACGGACCCTCTACATCGGAAGCTTCGGCTGCTTCGTCACCTCCACCACCGTTCCGATTGCTACCGGCTGGAACGACCCTTGCCGGGTGGGTTTCGCACCCACTGAGATCGTGCACCTTTGCACGGCGCACTGAGAAATCCGGGCTAGGTCCCCTACAATCGCCGGGGCAGCCCATGGAGGACGACACCCGATGACAGCCGTGGAATTCGATGTCCAGGACCACGTCGCGATCGTCACGATCAATCGACCGGAGGCGCGGAACGCTTTCAACCCGGAGGTCCTGGTCCGCCTCTACGACGCGTTCTCCGAGGTCGAGAACAACGGCGACATTCGCGTCGCCGTGATCACCGGCGCCGGCGACAAGGCGTTCTCCGCGGGCGCGGACCTGGGGCAGCTCATTCCCCTGATGACGGGCGCCCGCCAACCCGAGAACGAGTGGGACGAACGCTACCTCACCGACACGTCCCGGCAGGGCGCCTACCTGATGAGCAAGGATCCCGGCAAACCCGTGATCGCCGCCATCAACGGGCATGCCATCGCCGGGGGCATGGAACTGGTCCAGGGCACGGACATCCGGGTCTCCGCACCGAACGCGAAGTTCGGGGTGCAGGAAGTGAAATGGGCGCTGTTCCCGGCCGGCGGTTCCACGGTCAAGCTGCCCCGCCAGATACCCCAGGCCAAGGCCATGGAACTGCTCCTGACCGGCGACCTGATCACGGCCGAGGAGGCGCTCGCGCTCGGGTTCCTGAACTACGTCGTCGAACCCTCGGAGCTCATGCCCAGGGCGATGGAGATCGCTGCGAAAATCGCGGCCAACGGGCCCATCGCGGTGCAGGCCATCCGCAAGTCGGCCCGCGTGGTCTGGGGCCACCCGGAAGACGAGGCCCTGCGGATGGAGGCCACCTACTCCAGACCCGTTTTCCAGACCGAGGACGCCGTCGAGGGCCCGAAGGCATTCATGGAGAAGCGGGCCCCGGTTTACAAGGGGCGGTAGCTGGCCGGCGGCTCGACCACACACATGAACGCAACTGGATCACCGTCATCGGCTCCTTCCACAACGCTCGACCCACTGATAGTCCGGCACCGCGACGCGCTTCTGTCCCTGGCGAAGCGGCACGGCCCGAGCAACGTTCGCGTGTTCGGCTCCATGGCGCGAGGCGATGCAAATGCCGACAGCGACATCGACCTGCTCGTCGAACTGCAGCCGGGAGTTTCCGGACTGGCGCTCGGGGGCATGCTCGTCGACGTGGAGGCGCTGCTCGGGCGCCGCGCCGATGTCCTGACTGTCGGGTTCCTCCCGCCGGGCTTGCGGGAGCGCGTATTGCAGGAAGCGATCCCGCTATGACACCGGTCGCTGGAAGCCTGGATCTATAGCCGGCTCAGAATCCCGTCCAGCTCGTCCAGGCTCGCGTAGGCGATCACGACCTTCCCGCCGCCCTTCCTAGTGTGGTTGATCGAGACGCCCGCGCCCAGCCTTTCCGAGAGGCGTATCTCGAGTCGGCGGATGTCGGGATCCACAGCGGTCGGCTTCGGTTCCGGCCTGTTCCCGGCTCGCCTCACCAGCGCTTCCGTCTGCCGGACGGACAACTGGCCCTTGACCACGACGCGCGCCATCGCTTCCTGGTCCTCGACCGGCAACGCGAGGAGCGCGCGGGCGTGGCCCATCTCGAGGTCCCCTGCCGCAAGCAGTTCGCGGACGACCTCGGGCAGGTTCAGCAGGCGCAGCAGGTTGGCCACCGCGGGGCGGGACTTGCCGACCGCTTCGGCGACCTGCTCCTGGGTCAGTTCGAACTCCTGGCGCAGTCGCTCGAGTCCCTGCGCCTCCTCGATCGGGTTCAGGTCCTCGCGCTGCACGTTCTCGATCAGGGCGATCGCGAGAGCGCCGCGGTCGTCCACGTCGCGCACTATCACGGGCACGCGTTCGAGGCCCGCGCGCTGCGCGGCGCGCCAACGGCGCTCGCCGGCGATCAGCTCGAAGCCGCCCGCCGCGCGGTGCCGGACGACGACGGGTTGCAGGAGTCCCTGGGAACGGATGGACGCGGCGAGGTCGTCGATCCCTTCGTCGTCTATGCGCCGACGGGGCTGAAACGGGCTGCGCCAGATCTCGTCGATGGCGGCCGACGCGGCGCCGTCACCATCCGTCGCAGCCGGGTGCTGCGTGACCGTTGCGTCGCCGAGCAACGCCTCCAGCCCGCGCCCGAGTCCCCGCCGGCGGACCGCCTCGCTCAAGGACGCTGCACCGTTGCGCGCTCCATCAGCTCGCGCGCGAGGGCCATGTAACAGGTGGCGCCGGCGCAGTGCCGGTCGTAGAGGATGGCGGGGAGTCCGTGGCTCGGCGCCTCGGCGAGCCGGACGTTGCGGGGAATGACGGTACGGAAGACCCGATCGCCGAAGTGCTTCATCAACTGCCGCGAAACGTCGCGGGTGAGGCCGGTGCGCGGATCATACATGGTTCGCACGATGCCCTCTATGGAGAGCCCCGGGTTGCCCCGGGAGCGGACGCCGGCGATGGTGTCGAGGAGCGCGGTCAGGCCCTCCAGCGCGTAGTACTCGCACTGCAGCGGGATCAGCACGCCGTCGGCCGCCATCAGGGCGTTCAGCGTCAGCACGCTCAAGGATGGCGGGCAGTCCATGATGACGTAGTCGAAGCGCTCGGCGTCCCGGTCGAGCCTGGCCCGCAGGCGGGCGTTGCGGTCCGCGCTGCCGAGGAGTTCGATCTCGGCCGCGGTGAGGTCCAGGTTCGACGGCGCGAGTTCCATGCCGGACGCCCCCGTCACCACCACCTCCGCGAGCGGTGCGTCGCCGACCAGCCAGTCGTACATGCTCAGCGGCAAGGCGTGCTTGTCGACACCGCAGCCCATCGTGGCGTTGCCCTGCGGGTCGAGATCGACGAGCAGCGTGTTGGCGCCGTGGAGGGTGAGCGAGGCCGCGAGGTTCACGCTCGTGGTGGTCTTGCCGACGCCGCCCTTCTGGTTCGCGATCGCCACGCGCCGGGTCATGGCCTTGGGTCCTCCGGTGTGACCGCGGTCACGTAGCGTTCCCCCGCGACACGTTCGCTCGGATGCGCGCGGCCTCCGGGCAGGGACGTTCCCGACAGCGCGTCGCCGGTTTGCAGCAGGGCGATGCCGTCCGGGTGCAGCAGGTGCCGGACCGCTTCCCACGCGGCGGGGGGCTTCGCGAACGCGCGGGCGGTGACCGTGTCGAACGGCGTCTCCGGCCGGTACCGGCGGACATCCTCCTCGACGACCGTCGCGTTCTCGAGGCCGAGTTCGATCAGCGCCTGGCGCAGGAAGCGGGCCTTGGTGGCGCTGCGGTCTATGAGGGTGACCGACCAGGAACCGTCCACGATCGCGAGCGGGATCCCGGGAAAGCCCGCGCCGGAGCCGGCGTCGGCGATGCGTGGTCCCCGGACCCGGGATACGAGCGTCAGGCTGTCCTGGATGTGTTTCGCCTCCAGGTGCCGGATGTCGTGGCGGCTGACGAGGTTGTAGACCCGGTTCCAGCGGCGCAGCAGGTCGCCGAACGCGTCGAGGCGTGCGCGTGCGTCGGCGTCCACCTTTACGCGGATCGTTCCAGGGCCTCCGTCCGGGTGCTTCCGACGTGGCGCCGGGCCACGATCCTGAGCAGCGAGAGCGCCGCGGGCGTGACGCCCGGAATGCGCGACGCGCGCTCGAGTGTCGTCGGGCGGGCCGCGGCGAGCTTGCCCTTGAGTTCGTTCGAGAGCCCGGAGATGCCGTCGTAGTCCAGGTCGGCCGGAAGAATGACCTCTTCGCGCGCCTTCGCCTTCGCGATCTCCTCGTCCTGGCGGCGGATGTAGCCGTCGTACTTGGCCTGGATCTCGACCTGTTCGATGGCGTCCGCCGGGAACGCCTCGAGGCCCGACACGACGGCCGCGATGTCGCAAGCCCGGGCGCGCGGGCGTTTCAGGAAATCGAGCAGCGTCGACTCCTTCGAGACGGACTCGCCACAGCGCGTCGCGAGAGCCGCCGCGGTGTCGCTGCCCGGCGCGACCCGTTGCGCTTCCAGGAACGCGGTCGCCGCCCGGATCGACTTGCGCCGCGCCTCGAACGTCCGCCAGCGGCGGTCGTCCACCAGGCCCATGTCGCGGCCAACCGGTGTTAGCCGAAGATCGGCGTTGTCCTGCCGCAGGCGCAGGCGGTACTCCGCGCGGCTGGTGAACATTCGGTAGGGCTCGTTCGTGCCCAGGTTGACGAGATCGTCCACGAGGACGCCGACGTAGGCCTCGTGGCGTCCAGGCACCCAGGGCTCCTGGCCGGCGACCCGGCGCGCCGCGTTGATCCCCGCGAGGAGCCCCTGCGCCGCAGCCTCTTCGTAGCCGGTCGTGCCGTTGATCTGCCCGGCGAAGAAAAGAAGCGCGACGTTGCGCGTTTCGAGCGAGTGGTGCAGGCCCCGCGGGTCGAAGAAGTCGTACTCGATGGCGTAGCCGGGCCGCGTGATGTGCGCGCGCTCGAACCCTTCGATGCTGCGCACCAGGGCGACCTGCACGTCGAACGGCAGGCTGGTGGAGATGCCGTTCGGGTAAAGCTCGTTCGTGTCGAGGCCTTCGGGCTCGACGAAGATGCGGTGCTCGGTCCGGTCCGCGAAGCGCACCACCTTGTCCTCGATGGACGGACAGTAGCGGGGGCCGACGCCCTCGATCACGCCGGTGTACATCGGGGAGCGGTCGAGGCCCGTGCGGATGATCCGGTGGGTGTTCTCGTTGGTGGCCGCGACGTGGCAGGGGAGCTGGCCCGGGTGATCGTCGGCGTTCGAGAGGAACGACATCACCGGGCGCGGTTCGTCGCCGTGCTGCACTTCGAGCCGGTCGAAGTCCACGGTGTCTCCGGCGATCCTGGGCGGCGTACCGGTCTTCAGCCGATCGACGGTGAACGGCATCGCCCCCAGGCGTTCCGCCAGGGCGTTGGACGGGGCGTCTCCCGCGCGGCCGCCGGGCTTGTTCTCGAGGCCGACGTGGATGCGCCCGCCGAGGAACGTGCCGGTGGTCAGCACGACGCTGCGGGCCGGGAAGAAGAGGCCCATGTCGGTGTGCACGCCGACGGCCCGGCCGTCCTCGATCTCGATGTCCACGACCGACTGCTGGAAGATCGCGAGGTTCGACGCCCTTTCGAGCATGCCGCGGATCGCGCCGCGGTAGAGGGCGCGGTCCGCCTGGGCCCGCGTCGCGCGCACGGCGGGACCCTTGCTCGCGTTCAGCGTGCGGAACTGGATGCCGGCGGCGTCCGCGGCCAGGCCCATCGCCCCGCCGAGGGCGTCGATCTCCCGGACGAGGTGGCTCTTGCCGATGCCGCCGATCGCGGGGTTGCAGGACATCTGCCCGAGGGTCTCGATGTTCTGCGTCAGCAGCAGGGTGGACGCGCCCATGCGGGCGGCCGCGAGCGCCGCTTCGGTGCCCGCGTGGCCGCCGCCGATCACGACGACGTCGTGGATGTTCTCGGAGCGCGTCATTGCCGTGGCCTCGAGGGCCGCCTGATTCTCCCGGTTTGGGCTGCGTAGCTTATTTGCCGATGCAGAAACTGGCAAAGATTTCGCCGAGGAGATCGTCCGTCGAAGTCTCGCCGACGATGGTGCCCAACTGCTCGTGCGCGGTGCGCAGTTCCTCCGCGAGGAGTTCGCCTTCGCCCTCGTCCAGGCGGCTTGCCGCGGCGGCAAGCGCGGCGCCAGCGGCGTCGAGGGCGTCGAGATGCCGTTGCCGCGCGGTGAAGGCGCCCTCGCCGCTTCGAAAGCCGGCCAGCCGCTTCAGTTCCGCGACCAGGTCGTCGAAACCTTCCCCGGTCAGCGCGCACACCCGCACGACGCCGGCTTCGACGCGGCCTGACTCACGACCGCTCAGGTCCGTCTTGTTGCGGATGAGGAGGGTCGGGTCCGGTCTTTCCGGCGTCGCTGGCCCCGGGCAGAGGTCTTCCACCACCTCGACGACGATGTCCGCCAGCGCCATCGCGCGGCGCGTACGGTCGACGCCCTCGGCCTCGACCGGATCGTCCGTGTCGCGGAGCCCCGCGGTGTCGATGACCCGCACCGGCAGTCCGTCCAGGTCGAAGTCTGCGGTGAGGGTGTCCCGCGTCGTGCCGGGGATCGCCGTGACGATCGCCCGGTCGTCCCCCGACAACCTGTTGAAGATACTGGACTTTCCTACGTTCGGAGCACCGACGAAGACGATGCTCGCGCCGTCGTTGAGCAGTGCGCCCTGGGCGGCGTCCGAGCGCAGCGTCGCCAGGCTGCCGCGGATCGTCTCGAGGCGGTCGCCGATGTCGGACTCCGAGAGGAAGTCGATCTCCTCGTCGGCGAAGTCGATGGCGGCCTCGCAGTAGACGCGCAGGGCCAGCACCTGCCGGTCGACGGTGTGCACGTGTTCGGAGAAAGCGCCGCTGAGGGAGCGGACCGCGCCGAGGGCTGCTTGCCGGGTCGCGCTGTTGACCAGATCGAGGATCGCCTCCGCCTGCACCAGGTCGATGCGGCCGTTCACGAACGCGCGCTCGGAGAACTCGCCCGGGTTCGCACGCCGGGCCCCAAGCTCGAGGACCCGCGACAGGACGAGGTCGAGCACGACAGGGCCGCCGTGACCCTGCAGTTCCAGGACGTCCTCGCCCGTGAAGGAGTGCGGGCCCTCGAAGTAGAGCGCGATCCCCTGGTCCAGGATGTCGTCCCGGTCGTTCCGGAAGGCGACGAACTCCGCTTGCCGTGGTGTGAGCTTTTTCCCTACGACCCGTTGCGCAATGTCGGCGGACGCGGGTCCCGAGACGCGCACGATGCCAACCCCTCCGCGGCCGGGTGCGGTCGCGACCGCGGCGATGGTGTCCCCGCTTGCCTCCCGCGTCACGTCGCTTCCCACGGGCGGCCCGCGAGGGCCCCGCGCCCTGTCAGGCCGGGCCGCGCTAGGCCTTGGCGGCGCCCGCGTCCGCCTGTTCGATGCGGTAGGTGATGTACCACTGCTGCGCCATGGACAGCAGGTTGTTGACGAGCCAGTAGAGCACGAGCCCGGACGGGAAGAAGAGGAAGAGCACGGTGAACATGATGGGCATCATCTTCATGATGCGCGCCTGCATCGGGTCCGGCATCGGCGGGTTCAGCATCTGCTGGAAGTACATCGAGGCGCCCATGAGGATGGGCAGCACGAAGAACGGGTCCATCGAGGCGAGGTCGTCGATCCAGAGGAAGAACGGCGCCTGGCGGAGCTCCACGCTCTCGTAGAGCACCCAGTAGAGCGCGATGAACACCGGCATCTGCAGGAGCATCGGCAGGCAGCCGCCAAGGGGGTTCGCCTTCTCCTTCTTGTAGAGCTCCATCATCTCCTGGGAGAGCCGTTGCCGGTCGCCGGCGTGGCGCTCCTGTAGGCGCTTCATCTGCGGCGCCACCTTGCGCATTTTCGCCATCGACTTGTAGCTGGCGGCCGACAGCGGGTAGAGGGCGAGCTTGATCACGAGCGTCATCAGGATGATGGCAACGCCCCAGTTCTGCGCGATCAGCTCGTGGATCCAGTCGAGGAGGTAGAAGAGGGGTACGGCCAGCCACCACAGGAAGCCGTAGTCCACCGTCAAGCCCAGGTTCGGCGCGATGGCCTCGAGGCGTTTCTGGTGCTTCGGTCCCGCGTAGAAGCCCGCGCCGACGGTTCCGGTCTCGCCGGGAGCGACCGAGAACCCGGGGCCGGTGAAGCCGACGATGTAGGTGCCGTCGCCGCGCCGGTTCGGGTAGCCGTAGAAGGCGTTCCGCGTGTTCGCGTCCGCCACCCAGGCGCTCAGGAAATAGTGCTGCAGGATGGCGATCCAGCCGCCGTCGACGGTCTCCCGGAGGGTTTCCTCCTCGAGGTCCTCGAAGTCCACCTTCTCGTAGCGCGACTCGACCGTGGTCAGCGCGGCGCCGAGATACGGCCTCGGACCGAGGAACATCTGGCTACCCGTGGGCAGCGTGTCGTCCCGCTTGAGCTGGGCGAACAGGTTCGCGGCGAAGGGTTCCGGCGAGCGGTTGTCCACCCGGTACTCGAGCCCGACGTAGTAGTCCTCCGGGTCGAAGCGGAACCGTTTCTCGATCGAGATGTCGGCGTCCTGGAACCGCAGCACGACATCCTGCGGCGTGTCGTCGATCCGGTAGGAGCGCGCATCGGGCACGTAGAGCGGTCGTTCGCTGCCGGCGTCAAACCCGTCCCGTCCGATCAGTCCGCTCTGCGCGACGTAGGTGTGGCCCGCGCGGCGGTCGAGGAGCACGAACGGCGTGTCCGGCTGGTCCAGCGTGACCGGGTACCGCGGCAGGTGCACGCCGACGAGGTCTCCGCCGCGGGGGTCGATCCAGACCGTCATGGTCGGGGTGCTCACCTCGACCAGGCTAGGGTCGGACACGACCTCGGGGAGCCGACCGACCGGCTCCGGCTCCGCGTCGAGGGGGATGTCCGGGACGTCCGTCGGCATGTCGCCCGGGGCTTCGGCGACGGGGATGCCCGGATCCACGACGGGGACCGCGGGCGTCTCGGCGGGCCCTTCGGTGGCGACCGGCGGCGCCGATCGCGTGGGCGCCGGCGCCTGGCCGTAGTCTTCCTGCCACGCCAGCATGAGGAGATATCCCGTCACCGCCAGGGCGACGATGAGCACGATTCGCTGGATTTCCGGTGCCGGCATCGGTCAGTCCGCCGCGCGCGGGGGCACGGGATCGTAGCCGCCGTCATTGAAAGGATGGCACCTGCCGATGCGGCGAAGGCCGAGCCACCCGCCGCGCCAGGGGCCGTGCACGCGGATGGCTTCGAGCGCGTACGCGGAGCACGATGGGTGGAAGCGGCAACTGCGGGGCAGGACCGGGCTCAGCGCATAGCGGTAGAAACGCACGAAACCCATCGCGAGCGACCTGGCCAGCGCCGTCGGGAATGCGCGTGCCCGGTTCCGCGCGGCGTGTGGATCCTGATCCGTCACTGCACTCTCTGCCAGAGTTGGTTCGCCGCCTGCCGCACGTCTCCGGCTCCCGTGACGATGATTACGATGTCCCACGCCGGCAGCCCCGGTCTCGCAAGGCGAAACGATTCGCGAACCTGGCGCTTTGCGCGGTTGCGGTCGACGGCCCGTTTCAGGACCCGCTTGGGCACGACGAGTCCCAGGCGGGCTCCGTGCATTCTATTCGGTAGCGCCAGCAGACGTAACGGCCCCTGGCGCATCCGAGTGCGTGGCCGAGCGAAGACCTGGTCGAAGTCCGACTTGCGAGTAATCCTCGCCGCACGCGAAAAACGGTGGTCAACGGGCAAGAGCGACTGTGCCGGGCGGCCGTCGCCGGTGCCGGCAGCGCTAGACCGTCAGGCGTTTCCGGCCCTTCGCGCGCCGCGCGTTCAGCACCTTGCGCCCGGCACGGGTGGACATCCGCGCCCGGAAACCGTGGGTGCGCTTGCGCTTGATCCGACTCGGCTGATACGTCCGCTTCACGGCGCCTCCGTCATCCGTGCGCCCCGGACGATCTCGGTCCGCAGGCGGGGGCGCGATTGTAGGGAGCCGCTTCCACCAGCGTCAATACAAATGATCTGGATAGAAGGATATGTGAGGTCGTTGTTGTTGTTGGGGGCGTGTCCGGCTGTGCGCAATGGAGGTAAAGCGTTCAATTCGTAGGACATTTCGCACAGGCGAAGGTGTGGGTTTCCTACGGGTAAGTGGCCCGCTTCGCGGGAGAACGCGCCCGTTTGGCGGCGGACTTCGAGTTGTCCACAGGATACGCACCGTATTCTGCACAGGATTTCCGTCCCGGGGGGCTGGAGCGGGCAACCTGGCAAGAGGTTTGAACCATCCTAACTGATTGATATAAAAGGTCTTATGGGCATCATGGCGCGTACGCTAAACGACCGTCGGCCGCTTGGTGCGCCTCCCGCGCGACGATGATCGTGCAGCCGAATCGGCAACGTGCATAGAATGGTCGCCGAGGAGGGTCCGCGTTGTCTTTCGGGGGGTCGAAATGGTGTGGGAGGAGTGTGTCGCGCGGTTGCAGGACGAGCTGTCGCCGGAGGTCTTCAACACCTGGATTCGACCGCTCCGCGCTCGCTACGGCGAGGGCGAGTCCCACCTGCGCCTCATCGCCCCCAACCGCTACGTTCGCGAAGAGGTCCAGACCCGGTACCTGGCGCGGATCGAGGAGCTGATCGACCTGTACAGCGACGCGTCGAGCCCGATGGTCGTCGAGCTTTCGGAGACCAATCGCGTGCGATCCGCGCAACCGGCGCGGTCGGGACGTCTCACGGCGACGGAGGCGCTCAACCCGGGTTTCACCTTCGAAACCTTCGTGGAAGGCAAGTCGAACGAGATGGCGAAGGCCGCAGCGTTGCAGGTGGCCAACAACACCGGGAAGTCGTACAACCCCCTGCTGCTCTACGGCGGCACGGGGCTCGGCAAGACCCACCTGATGCAGGCCGTCGGCAACGAGGCGCTGCGACAGCGGTCCCGGGCGCGGGTGGTCTACATCCACTCGCAGCAGTTCGTCCAGGAAATGGTGAAGGCTATCCGCGAAGGGACGATCCAGGACTTCACGCAGCACTACCGTACGCTCGAGATACTGCTCATCGACGACGTGCAGTTCTTCGCCAACAAGGTCCAGTCGCAGGACCAGTTCTTCCATATTTTCAACGCGTTATCGGAACCCGGCCGGCAGATGGTGTTGACGTGTGACCGGTATCCGCGGGACGTGGAGGGGCTCGAGGAACGCCTCAAGTCGCGTTTCGTGTGGGGCCTCACGGTCGAAGTGGAACCTCCGGAACTCGAGACGCGCGTCGCCATCCTGCTCAGGAAGGCGGAGGCGGAGGGCTTCGAGCTCGACGATGAGGTGGCGTTCTTCATCGCCGAGCGCATCCGCTCCAACGTGCGCGAGCTGGAGGGCGCCCTGCGACTGGTGCACGCGAACGCCGTTTTCGACGGCGTGCGCATCACCACGGAACAGGTCAGTAGCGTGCTCAAGCGCATCCTCGCCATCCATGCGCGACAGATCACCATCGACGAGATTCAGCGCGTGGTGGCGGAGCACTATCGGGTGACGGTCTCGGACATCCTGTCCAAGCGGCGCAGCCGGACGCTGGTGCGGCCGCGCCACGTCGCGATGTACCTGACCAAGGTGCTGACCAACCATTCTTTGCCGGAGATCGGCAAGTCGTTCGGCGACCGCGATCACACCACGGTGCTGCATGCCTGTAATAAAATTCGCGAGGCGAAGGATAGCAACGTCGAACTCGCCGAGGACTGCCGCAATCTGGAGCGACTGCTGACGACCTGAGGTGCGCTGCGGCGACTAGTGGACCAGTTCGGGTGGAGCCGGGGAACGGAGTGAAATGAAGTTCAGCACTGAAAGGGAAACGCTGCTACGTGCGCTGTCCATCGTGACGGGTGTAGTGGAACGCAGGCAGACGCTTCCCGTCCTGTCCAATCTCCTCGTCGTGGCGCGCGAAGACGGCCTGACGATGACGGCCACGGACCTCGAGGTCGAGTTGAGCGTCCGTGTGCGGGACGGCGTCGAGATCGAGCGCGGCGGCAAGGCGACGATCCCGGGCCGGAAGCTCGTGGATATCTGGCGCTCCCTGCCGGAGGGGGCGCGGATCTCCGTGGAGGTGGCCGACCAGGTCACCGTGCGGTCCGGGAAGAGCCGGTTCGCGCTGGCGACGCTGCCGGTGGACGAATACCCGGAGATGGCGGAGCCGCAGAGCGACGTCAAGGTGCTGGTGCCCGTGGACGATGTGCGCCGCCTGCTGGCCCAGACCAGTTTCGCCATGGCGCAGCAGGACGTGCGCTATTTCCTGAACGGCATGCTGTTCGAGATCACCGGGGAGTACGTCCGCACAGTGGCCACCGATGGACATCGCCTCGCGATGTGCACCTGCCAGGGCGGGGCCCAGGGCGTCGAGCGGATGCAGGCGATCGTGCCCCGCAAGGGCGTGAACGAACTCGGGCGGCTGCTGGGCGAGGGCGAGGAACCGCTCCTGCTGGCGCTCGGCGGCAACCACCTGCGGGCGGTGCAGGGTGGCTACACACTGGTCTCGAAGCTCGTGGACGGCCAGTTCCCGGACTACGAGCGCGTGATCCCGAAGAACGGCGAACACTACGTGACGAGCGACCGCGAGACGCTCCGGCGGTCCTTGCGGAGCACGTCCATCCTGTCCAACGAGAAATACCGCGGGGTCCGACTCTCCCTGGACGGGGAGGAACTGACGGTACAGGCGAACAACCCGGACCAGGAAGAGGCGGAGGACGTCATCCCCGTCGAGTACGACGGCGATCCGCTCGAGATCGGCTTCAACGCGGACTACTTGCTTGACATCCTCGATGCGCTGTCGGGAGAGAGCGTGCGGATGTCCGTGTCGGACGGCAACAGCGCCGCGCTGATCGAGGGGCCGGAAGAGGAAGGAGCCCTGTTCGTCGCGATGCCGATGCGCCTATAGAGCCCTCGGGCGGGGAGCGCGAGGGCGGCCCGCGTCGGGGGCTTGCCCCTTCGCAAGAAGACGTGATCGTCGAGCGTGTGGAGGTCCGCTGCGTCCGTAACGTAACGGAGGCTTCGCTCGATCTCTGTCCCGGGCTCAACGTCCTGGTGGGTCCGAACGGCGCTGGCAAGACGGCGTTGCTCGAAGCGCTGCACCTGCTGATCCGCGGACGGTCCTTCCGGGGCCGCGGCGTCTCGTTCCTGGTGCAGCACGGCGCGCCGGCGCTCTCCGTGCACCTGCGCGGCTCCGATCCCGTCCGGGGGCGCGTCACCCTGGGCATGGCGCGCGAACGGTCCAGCGACACGGAGTTGCGCCTGAACGGCGAGGCCGTGCGGCAGGCCTCCGTCGTCGCGGGGCTCCTGCCGATGCAGTTACTGCTGCCGGATCTGGCCGACCTGGTCTTCGGCAGTCCCCGGGAACGCCGCCAGTGGCTCGACTGGGGCGTGTTTCACGTGAAACACGACTACGTGGACACCCTGCGCGACTACGTCCGGTCCGTGCGCCAGCGCAATGCGGTCCTGCGGACGGACGATCACGAGACGCTGGACGCCTGGACCGGGAGGATGATCGTACTCGGCGAGGCGGTCACCGAAGCGCGGCGGGAGTACTTCGATGCGGTCCGGCCGACCGTGCTCGAGTGCCTGGAGGCGCTGGCGCCGGGGCTCGCGGTGACGCTGGAGTACCACCCCGGATTCCAGGGCGATTCGTTGGCCGAAGAGGTCGCGGAGAGCACCCCGCGCGATGTAAAATCGGGCGCAACACAGGCAGGCCCACACCGCGCGGACATTCGCCTGGGCTCGGAGCGCGGAAGGGCCGCCGGGGTACTGTCCAGGGGCCAGGGCAAGGCGCTTGCGAGCGCCCTGCGGATCGGCCAGGCGAAGGCACTACTGGACGAGCAGGGGGCCCGGAGTCTGTTCTTGATCGACGATGTATGGGCGGAGCTGGACGACGACCACAGCGTCCGGTTCTTTGGCCTCCTCGATCGGATGGATTGCCAGATCCTGGCCACCTCGACGCACGAGCCGGGTCTGGCCGAGTCGTTCGGCGCGGGCCGTTCGAAAGTGTTTCACGTGGAACAGGGTGTCGTGAACGAGCATGACCGACGGTAGCTACGACTCCCGCAGCATCAAGGTGCTGCGGGGTCTGGACGCGGTACGAAAACGCCCCGGGATGTACATCGGGGACACGGAGGACGGCACGGGGCTGCACCACATGGTGCAGGAACTCGTGGACAACGCCATCGACGAGGCCCTGGCGGGCTACTGCGACGAGATCCACGTGATCGTGCATCCCGGCGAGTCCGTCACGGTCACGGACAACGGCCGGGGCATTCCGGTCGACATCCACCCGGAGGAAGGCGTCTCGGCGGCCGAGGTCATCATGACCACCCTCCACGCCGGGGGGAAGTTCGACGACAACAGCTACAAGGTGTCCGGCGGACTGCACGGCGTCGGCGTCTCGGTGGTGAACGCCCTCTCCGAGGAGCTGCGGCTCACGGTGCGGCGGGAAGGCAAGGTGTTCCTGCAGACCTACCGGGACGGGGAGCCCCAGGCGCCGCTCGAGGCAGTGGGGACGACGCGGCGCCAGGGTACGGAGTGCTACTTCAAGCCGTCCCCGGCGACGTTCCGGAACATCGAGTTCCACTACGACATCCTCGCGAAACGGCTGCGCGAACTGGCGTTCCTGAACTCCGGTGTCACGATCCACCTGGTCGACGAACGCACCGGGGGCAAGAGCGCCAAGTTCCTCTACGAGGGCGGCCTCAAGGCCTTCGTCGACTTCCTGAACCAGAACAAGACCCCGCTCAACGACATCTTCCACTTCGCGACGGAACGCGACGACGGGATCGGCGTCGAAGTCGCCATGCAGTGGAACGACGGTTTCCAGGAGCAGGTCTTCGCCTACACGAACAACATCCCGCAGGGTGACGGCGGTACGCACATCGCGGGCTTCCGCGGCGGCCTGACGCGCACCCTGAACCAGTACATCGAGCGAGAAGGGCTGCTGAAGAAGGCGCAGGTCTCGACGACCGGAGACGATGCCCGCGAAGGGCTGACGGCCGTGGTGTCGGTGAAGGTCCCGGATCCGAAGTTCTCCTCGCAGACCAAGGACAAGCTGGTGTCGAGCGAAGTGAAAACCGCCGTAGAACAAGAACTTGGGCGGCTCTTCACCGAGTACCTGGCCGAACACCCGGACGATGCGCGCAACGTCGTGACGAAGATGATCGACGCCGCGCGGGCGCGGGAAGCGGCGCGCAAGGCCCGTGAGATGACGCGGCGCAAGGGCGCGCTCGACATCGCCGGCCTGCCGGGCAAGCTCGCGGACTGCCAGGAGAAGGACCCGGCGCTCTCGGAGATCTACCTCGTCGAGGGCGACTCCGCCGGGGGATCGGCGAAGCAGGGCCGGGACCGCCGGACGCAGGCGGTGCTGCCCTTGCGTGGCAAGATCCTGAACGTCGAGAAGGCGCGCTTCGACAAGATGCTGTCGTCCCAGGAGGTCGGGACGCTCGTGACGGCGCTCGGCTGCGGCATCGGAAACGACGAGTTCGACCTCGCGAAGCTCCGCTACCACTGGGTGATCATCATGACGGACGCGGACGTGGACGGCTCCCACATCCGCACGCTGCTGCTGACGTTCTTCTACCGGCAAATGCGCGAACTCATTGAAAATGGGCACGTCTTCATCGCCCAGCCGCCCCTGTACAAGGTGAAGCGGGGCCGGCAGGAGCAGTACGTCAAGGACGACGAGGAACTGGACGACTATTTCCTGCAGTCGGCGCTCGAGCAGGCGCGGCTGTACGTCAACGCGGACGCCCCGGCGATGCTCGACGCCTCGTTCGAGGACCTGGCGCGGCGCTACCAGGAGCTGATGCGCCGGCTCGAGGCGCTGGCGCGCGTGTATCCGGTGGAGGTGACGCGGGTGATGCTCGACCTCCCGCGCCTGACACTGGACGACCTGGGGGACGAAGGGCGCGTTCGGGAATGGGCCGGCCAGTACGCCGAGCGCCTCAACGGCGGCGGGAACGGCAACGGCAACGGGAACGGCAGGACGACCGAAGTAGACGTCCGCGCGGACCCGGAGTACGCGATCCACTACCCCGTCGTGGTGGTCTCGGCCCACGGCGGCACGGAAGAGACGGCCCTTGGCCAGGACTTCTTCCGCTCGGCGGAGTATGCGGCGCTCTGCGCGCTGGCGGACGACCTCGACGGACTCCTCGAGGAAGGCGCCTTCGTCGCCCGCGGGGAACGGCGCCAGGCGGTCACGTCGTTCGGGGACGTGTACGCGTGGATGCACGCCGAGGCGCGCCGCGGGGTGGACCTTTCGCGCTACAAGGGCCTCGGGGAGATGAACCCCGAGCACCTCTGGGAAACGACGATGGACCCCGAGGTCCGGCGCATGCTGCGCGTCACGGTCGACGACGCGATCGAGGCCGACCGGATGTTCACCACGCTGATGGGCGACCGGGTCGAACCGCGGCGGGAGTTCATCGAGTCGAACGCGCGGCTGGTGGTGAACCTGGACGTCTGACTCGGCGGACGCTCCTTCGCAGCGACGCGCCGCCTACCGACGGCACGAGGGTCCCCGTACGCATACTCATGGAGTACCTGGAAGCGGGCGACCGGCTCGACGACTTCCTGCAGGACTTCCCTTTCGGTATCCCGGGATCGAGCGGTCGCCGTGCTGGAGAGAGCCAGGATGATCCTCGCCGGCGAGCAGGATGAGGCTGCTGCTTGACGAGTCCGTGCCACGGCCCCTGCGGATGTCCTTTCCGGCCGCGCTAGCTAGCGACCAGGATTGTGTTCCAGAGAGCGCATCTCCCTGGCGAGCCATTCTTCAGCCAACCTGTTGATTTCTTTGTGCTTTTTCCCTGCCGTGTCCAGCGGGGGAGAGATGCGCACGCGCACGGTTCCGGGCGTCTTCCGAAAGCGGTGCGCCGGCCAGTAGCGGCCGGCGTCGTGCGCGACGACCAGCACCGGGCAGCCCGCGCGCGCGGCGAGCGCCGCGCCACCCGCCTCGAAGGGCCGCTGCTCACCCCAGGGCACGCGCGTCCCCTCGGGGAAGAGCGTGACGGAGAAGCCCGACCTCAGCCGGTCGGTACCGCGTTCGAGCAGTTGGCGGTACGCGTTGCGGCGTGCCCCCCGGTCGATGGCGATGGGCCGGTTGATCGCGAACGCCCAGCCGAAGAACGGGATCCAGAGCAACTCGCGCTTGATGAGCGTGGTCTGCGGGCTGAGCAGCGTCTGGACGAACAGCGTGTCCCAGGTGCTCTGGTGCTTGACCAGCAGGATGCAGGGCTCGTCCGGCAGGTGCTCGCGCCCTTCCACCACGGCGCGGATGCCGCAGGTGACCTTGAGCCAGGCGAGGACGATGCGGGTCCAGGCGCCGATGACGAACGAGAACCGCGCCTTGGCCGGGAGCATCCAGCCCACGGCGACGGACAGGCTGCCCCAGGCGATCGTCCAGAAGACGTACCCCGCGTAGAAGAGGGCCGCCCGCAGGTCCGCGATCATCCGGCAAGCCCCCGCGCCGCGGCGGCGAGGTTGTCGTACACGCGCTGGACCCCCGCGGCGCGCGCGGCGGGTTCCGCCTCCGCCCCGTAGCCGGTGCGCACGAGGATCGGCTCGCAACCGGCGGCGAGCGCGGCGTCCATGTCCCATGGCGAGTCCCCGACGAAACATGTCTCCGGCGCGGCGATGCCGAAGTCGCGCATCGCGGCGTGGAGCATGCCGGGCCGGGGCTTGCGGCACCCGCAGGCGTCCCCCGGGCGGTGGGGGCAGACGTACACGCGGTCGAGCCGGGCGCCGGCCGCGCGCAGGGCGGCGTCCATGTGCCGGTGCACCGCGGCGAGGTTCTCCGCGGACATGATGCCGCGTCCGACGGCGCTCTGGTTGGTGCAGACGGCAACGACGCAGCCACGGGCGTTCAGCGCGGCCACGGCTTCGGGGCCGCCGGCGATGGGGCGCCATTCGGCGGGAGTTTTGATGTAGTTTCCGGGGTCTCCGTCGGGCCCGGGGGGTGGCCGGTGGTTGATCACGCCGTCGCGGTCGAGCAAAACAAGCCTGTACATGTAGGTGAAGCCGTGGCGTTGTCCGCGGCACGCTCTCGATGAGCGCGGATGATATGGGCAAACCGCGCTGTCCTTGGAGCCTCTCCGACGCGGACATGCGCCACTACCACGACGTCGAGTGGGGCGTGCCCGTCCGGGACCCGCGCGACCTCTTCGAGCGGCTCACGCTCGAGGGCATGCAGGCGGGGCTGTCCTGGCGCACGATCCTCGTCAAGCGCCCCCACATGGCGCGGGTCTTTTTCGGCTTCGACCCGGAACGTCTCGCCCGCACGGGCGACGAAGACCAGGCGCGGTGGCTCAAGGACCCGGGCATCATCCGCCACCGGGGCAAGCTGACCGCGATGGTGGGCAACGCGCGGCGTTTCCTCGAACTGGCGGACCCCGCGGCGTTCCTGTGGGGCTTCGTGGACGGTGCGCCGGTCCAGAATCGGTGGGAGGCCCCGGCGGACGTGCCGAGCAAGACGCCCGTGTCCGTCGCGATGTCGAAGACCCTGCGCAAGGAGGGATTCCGCTTCGTGGGGCCGACCATCTGCTACGCGTTCATGCAGAGCGCCGGGTTCGTGAACGACCACCTCGTGAGCTGCTTCCGCCACGGGGAGGTCGCCGGGCGCGCGTAGTCGCGCATGGCCCGGATCGTCATCGCGCTGGTGCGGGCCCTGGGTTGGCTGCCGCTGTCGTGGGCGCGGGCGCTCGGGGGCTTCGCCGGGACGATCGGCTGGTGGCTGCGTCTACCCGCCGCATCCGTCACGGACGCGAACCTGGCCCTGTGCTTCCCCGAACTCGACGCACGGGCGCGCCGCAAGCTCGGGCGGCGCAGCCTGATGGAGACCTGCCGCCTGGGCTGCGAAAGCGGGTTCGTGTGGCATGCGAGCAGGGACGCCTTCGCCAAAGCCCTGAGCGTGGTGGAGGGAGACGCGTTGCTCGAGGCGGCGCGTTCGCACCCGTGCGGCACGCTCGTCCTGTGTCCCCACTGGGGCAACTGGGAAGTGCTCGCGTTCGCCCTCGGGCCGCGCATGCCGATCACGTTCCTCTACGACCCGCCGAAGGTGCGCGCGCTCGAAGCGTCCATCGTCCGGTCCCGGACGCGCTGGGGCCTGTCCCTGGCGCCGCTCGACGTCGGCGGTCTGCGCCAGGTGCGGCGGGCCCTGGCCGCGGGAGAGGCGGTGGGCGTGCTGCCGGACCAGACACCTCGCCCGGACGCGGCCGTGCGGGCGCCCTTCTTCGGGGTCGACGTGCTCACCATGACCCTGGCACGGCGCCTGATCGGTCCGGAGACCCAAGTGCTGATGGTCACAGTGCGCAGGTCGCCGGGCGGGTTCGAACTCGCCTGCGAACGCGTCGATGGGGCGATCCGGTCGGAGGACCTGGCGGTCAGCGCCACGGCGATGAACCAGGCGGTGGAAAGGGCCGTCCGGCGCGATCCGGCGCAGTACCAGTGGGAGTACAAGCGCTTTCGAGAAAGGCGCCGGCGCGGGGGAGCGAAACCGGACAGGTAGCGGAATCTGGCGACCCCGAGGGAAGTTTCTGCCAGGCTATTGAGCAAGGTTACTCAATAGCGTCGGTATGGCGGTCGGGAACTTTCAGCGGGACCAGTTGCAGCCACTGCTCGCCCGTCTGCGCGAGCCTGCAGGACGGCTGACGTTGGTCGCCGGACCCCGGCAAACGGGCAAGACAACATTGATTCAGCAGGCGTTCGAGCGCACTGATCGCCCCACCCTGTACGTCCCGGTTGACGATCCGCACGCGGGCGGCGGCCCTGCCCCCGTGGCCGATGTCACCACGACCGACATGCCGATCGACCTGCCTGCGGGAAGGCGCGATGGAGAGTGGCTCGTCCGCGTCTGGCAGCGTGCGCGTGTTCAGGCAAGGCGATCCGGCCACGGCCTGATCCTTGCGCTCGATGAGATTCAGGACATTCCGGACTGGTCGAGGTTCGTCAAGGGGTTTTGGGATGCGGATCGGCGCGAGCAGGTGCCGCTGCACGTGATTCTGGCGGGATCGTCACCGCTGCTGATGCAGCGGGGACTGTCGGAGAGCCTCGCCGGACGTTTCGAGACCATCCGTCTTGCGCATTGGTCGTACTCGGAGATAGCTCAGGCATTCGGACTCGACCTCGACCGGTACATCTATTTCGGAGGCTACCCCGGAGCCGCCGACTACATCGGGGACCAGGGACGTTGGGTGTCCTACGTCGAAAGCGCGGTAATAAAGCCGAACATCGAACGTGACATCCTGGCGATGGAGCGAGTCGACAAGCCTGCCCTGCTCAAGCAGTTGTTCGATCTTGGCACGGAGTACTCGGGACAGATCCTTCCTTACAACAAGATGCTCGGCCAACTGCACGACGCCGGCAACACGACGACGTTGGCGCGTTACCTGGAGTTCCTGGAGATGGCGGGTCTCATCGCCGGGCTGCCGATGTATCTCGGCCGGCGCGGCAGCCCGCGGCGCAAGAGCCCGAAACTGAACGTGCTCAACACGGGACTGCTGTCCGCGCAGTCCGGCTACACCTTCGCGGAGGCGCGGGCGGACCGGACATTCTGGGGTCGGCTCGTGGAAAGCGCGGCCGGCGCGCACTTGTGGAACACGGCCTCGCCATGGAACCGTGTCCGGTACTGGCGGGATCGGGACCTGGAAGTTGACTTCGTGTTGGAGCGGGGGCGCAGGACCGTTGCCTTCGAGATCAAGAGCGGCGGACGGCGGGCGGGGCGCAGGGGGCTCGTCGAGTTCGCGCAACGGTTCGATCCGGAACGGATCGAGGTCATAGGCGGGGACGGAACATCGCTGGCCGACTTTTTCTCAATGCCGGCGGACGCCTGGTTTGAGTCGTGATTGTCGAGCGAACGTGTACGGAAAGTGGGGGCCGGCGATGCCGCCTCGCCCCGGCCCGAGCCGAGACTGCTGAGCGCGTACCGCGAGTGTCGGGGGTACGTGCTGCTTGCGCCGCCAGGCGCCGGCAAGACGACGGCCTTCGAAAAGGAGGCCCGGGCGCAGGGCGTGGAACCCGTCACGGCCCGTGACTTCCTCACGTTCGACGAGCGCCCGGAGTGGCGTGGGCAGACGCTGTTCATCGACGGGTTGGACGAAGTCCAGGCGGGTCAGACGGACCGGCGGGACAAGCTCGACGCTATCCGCGGGAAGCTGGACCGGCTGGGCATGCCCCGTTTCCGGCTCTCCTGCCGGGAAGCCGACTGGTTCGGGGCGGCCGACCGCGGGGCGCTCGCCGCAGTGTCGCGGGATGGTGCCATCACGGTCCTGCGACTCGACCCGCTCTCTGAAGATGACGTCCGTCGTCTTCTAGCAGGTCGTGTGCGGGACGTTGAGGGCTTTCTGACGCAGGCGCGGGCCCGAGGCATTGATGGCCTGCTGGGCAACCCCCTCGACCTGGATTTGCTGGCCAGGGCAGTCGCGGGGGGGCCTTGGCCGAAGACGCGGCTGGAGACGTTGGAGCGCGCCTGCAGCCAACTGCTGCAGGAGCGCAACCGGGAACGTCGGCAGGCTGAACCCCGTACGTTGACCGACGAAGAGCTCCTCGAAGCCGGGGGCTTGCTGTGCGCCCTGACCCTGGTTGCCGGCAACTTGGGTTACAGCCTAGAGGGTGACGCTCCGGACCAGTCGCGTCCGGCTCTTTCGGCAGTAGCGCGCCACGACCTGCCCGCGCTCAGGACGGTGGTCCATGCGAGACTGTTCACGGTGGAAGCGGGCGTGGCCGTTCCCAGGCACCGACACATCGCCGAGTTCCTCGGCGCCCGGTACCTTGCCGAGCGGCTCCGGAGTGGCCTTCCGGCATCGCGCCTGTTCGCGTTGACGGCCGGCGCGGACGGGCGGCCCGTGACGGCGCTGCGGGGCCTGATCGCATGGGTCGCCGCCCATTGTCCGGCAATCCGCCGCGAAGCTGCGGATCGGGATGCGCTTGGGACCATTCTCTATGGAGATGTGGCGGGTTTCTCCGTGCAGGAGAAGCGCGCGCTGTTCGACGCTTTGGAACGGGACGCCGATGCGGATCCCGAAGTGTTCAGGCGCGCATACGAAGACTCGCCCCGCTTTGCCGATCTCTGTTCACCGCAACCGGAGATTGAGGGTCTGTTTCGCGACGTGCTACGGGGACCGGGAGGGGCTTGGGGCAAGGAGACGGTCGCGCTCGTCGTTCTTCGGGCGCTCCGCGGCCATCCGATGCCGGGCCTTGCTCCCGAGTTGCTGGCGACGGTGAGGGACGGGGCGCGTTGGCAAGCGGCGCGGATACGGGAACTGGCGTTGGAAGCGTATGCCGCGGCGCGGGGCGCGGACGGCATGCCGGAGTTGAGGCGCCTGCTCGACGATGTGTTCGCGGGGACGGTCGAAGACGCCAGCGACAACCTGCTCGGTCTGCTGTTGCGGAAGCTCTATCGTGAGACGCTTTCGCCTCGCGAGGTCTGCCGCTACCTGCGGCGTCCCAAGGCAGAGAACCTCTACGGCTGGTACCGTCACTTCTGGTCGCGCGAACTGGCCGAGCGGTCCAGCGCGGAGGACTTGGCGGTCGTCCTGGACGGCATGGTGGCGACCTTGGGAGATGCCCACTTGGGTCGGGACGCGCCTTTCCTGTTGCGAACGGCGCCTCGCAGCCTCATTGCACGGATCATGGAGAGATCGGAGGCGCTGGAGCCGGAGCGCCTGTTCGGTTGGTTGGGGCTGTTGCAAGACACCCCGGGCGGAACGGATGGACACACCATCGGGACATGGCTCTCCGCGCGGGGTGACCTCTACAAGGCCCTGACGGAACGCGGCTTGCGACGTTACGGCGGGTCGGTGGAGCACGTTCATGAGCACTACCGAAGGTTGGGTGCCGCGGAAGAACCGGGGGACTTCGGGGCGTGGTGCCTGGCCCGCCTGACGAGCGACCGCAGCTACGAGCAATGGGGCGAGGACTTCCTCCTCGCGAGGGTCTCCCGTCGAGCCCACCTCGAGGAGGGTCTGTCGCCGGACACGGTGGAGGCAGCCCTTGCGGGGCAACCGCCGCTGCTCGACCGGTATCGGCAGAAACGGCGAGCGGCGCGGAGTTTCGCGGTCCGAGAGACGTCCGAGTCTGCGGAAGACGACCTGCGGCAAGAGAGGGCGCGCGAGACGTATCGAGCCCGCGCGACGGCGCTGCAAGGGGGCGACGGAGCGCTACAGGTCCTGGGATGGTTGGGGTCGGCCTACTTCGGGTTGCTCCCGGAGGTCGGAGCCCACGACGATCCGCGCGCTTGCCTCTTCGAACTGGTCGGGGCGGACGAGGGTTTGGTGGAAGAGGCTCTGGACACCTTGCGAGCGACCGCCCGACGAGCCGACCTGCCGAGCGCGGAGGAGGTGCTCAAGCTCGCGCGGGGCGGTCGCTACTCGGTGCTGAAGTTCCCGTATCTCGCCGCGCTGAACGAGGAGGGGACGGAATTGCGACCTGGTCGTCCCCCTCTGGAAGACGCGGACGTGCGACGGGCACTCGCATTCGTGTTCACGCCGCCCCCGGGATTTGGCCCGGACCCGTACGAGGCGTCCTGGTTCATCCGTATCGTGGGCGCCCGGCCGGATCTGGTCGCCGATTTGTTGGTCGCGGCATTGCGCGCACAGGGCCGGAAGGCGGACTTCTCGAGCCGGCCCGTCGCGGCCCTGGAGCGCCCGGAACTGGCGGATGTGGCCCGTCTGGCGGTGGAACCGCTCCTGAGGCTGTTCCCTGCGCACGGCGCCGGGGGGCAGCTTGGGGCGCTGAGGCGCCTCATCGGACTCGGTCATGCGCTCCTCGCGCACCGCCCGTTTCTTGCGCTCGTCGAACGCAAACTCTCCTTGAAGAGTCTCGACGCCGCGCAGCGCGCTTACTGGCTCGGCGCGGGCCTCCTGGCCGCTCCCGAAGCGTTCGCCCCGCGCCTCGAGACGTTCCTTGCGGGACGAGCACGAGAGCGGCGCGTCAGGCGGCTCGCTGAGTTCCTGGCCGCGTCGAATGTGCGTGGCGACCGACTGGAGGTGTCCACGCTTGAATTCCTGATCGCCGCAATCGGCGGCTCGTATCGGCCACGCTCGCTCGCCGCGTTGGATGGCGGAGCGGGAGTGGTCGCCTTCGACCACGGCGCGTACGCGTCGGACCTCGTTGCCTCGCTGATCGCCGCGCTGGCCTCCCTGGGGACCTTGGACGCGTCGGAGGCGTTGGCAAGGCTCGTGGACCATGCCCTTCTCGCGCCGTGGCGGGAGCGCCTCCGAGAAGCGCGGAACCGGCAACGCGAAACCCGTCGCCAGAGTGAGTTCCGGCATCCCTCGCTGAACCGCCTGAGGGACGCGTTGGAGCTGGGGCCGCCCGCGAATGCGGCGGACCTGGCGGCCGTGACGCTGGAGGTGTTTCGAGATTTGGCCATCGGCGTGCGTGAGGGGAACACGAACGACTGGAAGCAGTATTGGAACCTCGACGGGCATCGACCGACGGCGCCCAGGCTGGAACAGGCTTGCAGGGACACGCTGCTTTCCGACATGCGGCCGCGGCTTGCGCCCCTCGGTGTGAGCGCGGAACCGGAGGGCGGGTACGCGGGGAGCGCCAGAGCCGACATCCGCGTGTCGAGCGGCGACTTCAACCTGCCGGTGGAAGTGAAACGCAGTATGAGCCCGGACCTCTGGAAGGCGATCGCCGACCAACTGATCCCGAGGTGCGCCCGCGACCCGGGTACGAACGGCCGAGACATCTATCGGGTGTTCTGGTTCGGCTCGGGGGAGCTGTGTCGCAACCCGCCTTCGGGGCCGCGACCGAACAACGCCGCCGAACTTGCCGCTCGGTTGCGCGCCAGCCTGTCTGACGACGAGGGGCGCAGGGTCGAGATTTGCGTCGTGGATGTTTCGGTACGGCGTCAGCTCCGCCAGTAAGCCGGCGTCAGCAGCACCAGCAGCGTGAAGATCTCGAGCCGCCCGAGCAGCATCGCGAGAACGAGGAGCCACTTGGTCGGGGCCGTCAGGTCGGCGTAGTTCAGCGCCACGGAGCCGAGCCCGGGGCCGAGGTTATTGAGGCACGCGCCGACGGCGGAGAATGCGCTGACGAAGTCCAGGCCGGAGATCGCGAGGACGAGGCAGACCATCGCGAGGAAGATCGTGACGTAGGCCGCGAAGAACCCCCAGATGCCGTCCAGCACGCGGTCGGGGATCACCTCGCGGCCCAGCTTGACCGGAAACACGCCGTTCGGGTGAATCAGCCGCCGGATCTCACGCAAACCCTGCCGCGACACGAGCAGGACGCGCATCATCTTGATCCCGCCGGCGGTCGATCCGGCGCATCCGCCGGCGAACGCTGCGAAGAGCAGCAGGAACGGCACGAACGAGGGCCAGAGGCTGAAGTTCGCGGTGGTGAAGCCGGTCGTGGTCGTGATCGACACCGCCTGGAAGATGCCGTCGCGGACCGGGTTCTCCGTGGCGCCCGGGTTCTGCAGCAGGCTCAGGACGACCACGACCGCCACGAAGACGAGGGCGGACAGATACGTGCGCACCTCGCGGTCCGTGAAGTAGAGCGTCGGCCGCCGCCACGCCAGGAAATGCAGGCCGAAGTTGATGCCGGAGAGGATCATGAACACGATCGCGACGGACTCGATCCAGCCGCTCGCGTAGTGCCCGAGGCTCGAGTCGTGGGTCGAGAAGCCGCCGATGGCGACCGTTGAGAAGGCGTGGCAGACGGCGTCGAACAGGCTCATTCCGGCCGCCCAGTAAGCCAGCGCGCAGGCGAGCGTCAGGCTGCAGTAGATGAGCCACAGCGCGCGCGCCGTCTCGGTGATGCGGGGCGTCAGCTTGGTGTCCTTGACGGGACCCGGCGACTCGGCCCGGTAGAGCTGCATCCCCCCGACGCCGAGCATCGGCAGCACCGCCACGGCGAGGACGATGATGCCCATGCCGCCGAGCCACTGCAGCAGCTGGCGGTAGAAGAGGATGGCGCGCGGCAGGTCGTCCAGGCCGCTGACTACCGTGGCGCCCGTGGTCGTGAGCCCGGACAGGGACTCGAAGGCGGCGTCGGTGAACGTGTGGGCGAGGCTCGGCGCGAAATACATCGGCAGCGCGCCGAAGAGCCCCAGGCCCACGTAAAAGAGCACGGTGATCAGGAAGCCTTCGCGGCTGCGCAACTCCCCCTCGGCCCGCGGCCGGGAGAAGCGCAGCACGGCGCCGGCGCCGAACGTGATTGCAAAGGCGGCGAGGAAAGGCGCCATCGTGTCCTCGCCGTAGAAGAGCGCCACCGCGATGGGCGCCAGCATCGCGATGCTGAACAGCATCAGCAGTACGCCGGTGATGCGGAGGATGACGCCGAAGTGCAAGGCGCTACCGCTTCTAGAAGAAGGAGAGTCCGACCTGGAACAGGCGCTCCACCGCGGGAATGCGCCGCTTGTCCGTCACGAACAGGATGACGTGGTCGTCCGGTTGGGCAACGACGTCGTCGTGCGCGATCAGGACCTCCTCGCCCCGCACGACCGCGCCCACGGTTGTTCCGGGCGGGAGCTTGAGCTCGGAGAGGGCGCGGCCGGCCACGTTGCTGCTCTTGGCGTCGCCGTGCACGACCGCCTCGATCGCTTCCGCGGCGCCCCGGCGCAGGCTGTGCACCCGGGCGATGTCCGCGCGGCGCACGTGCCTGAGGATGGTGCTCGTGGTCGCGAGCTGCGGGGAGATGGCGACATTGATGTCGCCCCCTTCCATCAGGTCGACGTAGGCCGGCTTGCCGATCAGGGTCATGACCTGGCGGACGCCGAGGCGCTTGGAGAGGAGCGACGACATGATGTTCACCTCGTCGTCGTTGGTCACCGCGCAGAACGCGTCGGTGCGCTCGATGTTCTCCTCGAGCAGCAGGTCCTTGTCGGTCGCGTCGCCGTGGATGACGACCGCCGAGTCGAGCTGCTGCGCCAGTTCGGCCGCCCGTCCGGCGTTGTGCTCGACCACCTTCACCGAGAAGAGCGGCTCGATGGCGCGGGCGAGCTGTTCGCCGATGTGCCCGCCGCCGGCGATGAGGACGCGCTTGTAGGGGCGCTCCACCCGGCGCAGTTCGGCCATGACGGCGTTGATGTCGTCGGCGGCCGCGATGAAGAAGACGTCGTCCTCGGCCTCGATGATGGTGTCGCCTTCGGGCAGGATCGCCCGCCCGCGCCGGAAGATCGCGGCGACCCGGGAGTCGACCTTCGGCATCCGCTTGCGCAGGAAACGCAGGTCCTGGCCGACCAGGGGGCTGTCGTGCGTGGCCTTGACGGCGACGAGCTTGACGCGGCCGTCCGCGAAGTCGAGCACCTGCAGGGCGCCGGGGTGTTCGAGCAGTTCCCGGATCTGCTCCGTCACGACGTGCTCGGGGTTGATGAGCACGTCGATCGGCATGTGTTCCTGCGTGAAGAAGCCGGTCCGGGTGTGGTAGGAGTCGGCGCGGATGCGCGCGATCTTCGTGGGCGTGCGGAACATCGAGTAGCACACCTGGCACGCGACCATGTTGACCTCGTCGTTCGGCGTCACCGCGATCAGCATGTCGGCGTCGCCCGCGCCGGCCTCGCGCAGCACGTCGGGCCGGGAGGCGTAGCCGTGCACGGTGCGGATATCGAGGCGGTCCCGCAGATCGCGCAGGCGGGCGCCGTCGATGTCCACCAGTGTGATGTCGAAGGCTTCGCTCGCGAGGTGCTCGGCGAGGGTGCCGCCGACTTGCCCCGCGCCGAGGATCAGGATGTTCACGCCGCCGGACCCTTGGCGACGCGGGCGAAGTAGAACCCGTCCGGTCCGCCGGGGCTCGGTAGCAGGATGCGTCCGTGCTCGGTGGAGCGGCCCCACGAAGCGTGTATGGGGACCGGAGCGGCGTCCGGCGTGACGGCCAGGAAGTCCTCCAGCACGGCGTCGTTCTCCTCCGGCAGGACGGAACAGGTACAGTAAAGCAGCGTGCCGCCGCTGGAAAGGACGCCCCAGAGGCCCGCGAACATGGCGCGCTGGAGATCGGCGGCGCGCTCCACGTCGGCCCGCGTACGCGACACCTTGATGTCCGGATGCCGGCGGAGGGTTCCCGTCCCCGAGCACGGCGCGTCCAGCAGGATCGCGTCGAACAGGGTGCCGTCCCACCATGTCGTGTCCGTCGCGTCTCCGGTGATGACCCCGGCGAGGCGGTGGCCGAGACGGTTCGCCTCGCCGTGTAGTCGCCGAAGACGGTTTGCGCTCGCGTCGAGGGCGGTCACGGCGATGGACGGATCCGCTTCGAGCATTCCGAAGGCCTTGCCGCCGGGGGCGGCGCAGGCGTCGAGGACCCTTGCATCCGGTGCGAGCGGCAGCAGCGTGGCCGCGAGTTGGGCGGCTTCGTCCTGGACCGAGACCCAGCCCGCGTCGTAACCCGGCAGGCGCGCCGCGGGGACGGGGGTCTCCAGCACGAGCGAGGCCCGAGGGATGCCCGGGCGATGGGCGAGACCCGCGGCATCGAGCAGCGCCCGATACGCCGGGACCCCGTGTTTCGTGCGGTTCACGCGGAGCGCCATCGGTGCGCGGCCGTTGTTGGCGTCGAACAGCCCGGGGCACAAATCTGGCCAGGCCGTCCGCAACGCCTCGATCAGCCAGCGGGGGTGTTCCCAGCGTTCCTCTTCGGTAGCGGGGTCGGCGGGCGCCTCGGCGGCGCGACGGAGGACGCCGTTCACGAGCCCGCGCGCCCATGGCTTGCCGAGGACGCGGGTCGCGGCGACGGTCTCGGAGACAGCCGCATGGTCGGGAACGCGCAGGTGGCGCAGCTGGTAGAGACCGACGAGGAGCAGCGCATAGATGTCCTGGTCGCGGTCGCGCAGGGGTTGCGAGAGGCGCGCGTCGACGGCCCCGCGCAACGAGAAGTAGCGCCGGCAGGCGCCAAAGGCCAGTTCGCGGACGAGCGGGGGCGTTCCCGCGCCAAGGACCTCGTCGAGCGCGAGGCGTCTCCGCCGGACGGCGTCCACGGCCCGGGCGGCGCGGGCACGCAACTCTGCCGGGCGCGGCGTTCGCGCTTCAGCCGGGCACATCGAACTGGACGCCGGCCGCGAACAGTGCCGGGAAGCCGTTCGCCGCGGCTTGCGCGACCATGGGACGCCCCTTGCCGCGCGAGAGCTGCACCGTGTCAAGCAGGAGTGCGCCTGCGCCGCAAGCGACGGTGAACCCGGCGGCGGTCCTCTCGAGACGTCCCGGTGTGGAAGCGTCCCCATCGGTGGCGCGGGCCGCCAGGATGCCGATGCGCTCGCCGTCCCGGGTGGCGAATGCGGACCGGCGCCCGGACAGCGCCCGGACCTGCAGCGCGATGTCCGCGGCCGGCCGGGTCCAGTCGATGACCGCGTCCCGCGCCGTCAGTTTCGGGGCCCTGGTCGCCTGGGCATCGTCCTGGGGCGTCGGCTCGATTTCGTCCAGGCGGTCCAGGCACTCGAGCAGCGTCTGTGCGCCGAGGTCGGCCAACCGTTCCGTGAGCGCCGCACCGGTTTCGTCGGCGCCGATCGGGGTGGAACGCCGGGCGAAGACCGGTCCGGAGTCGAGTCCGGTGTCGATCCGCATGATGCTGACGCCGGTCGTCGTGTCGCCCGCCATGATCGCCCGCTCGACTGGCGCGGCGCCGCGCCAGCGCGGGAGGAGAGAAGCGTGCACGTTGATGCAGTCGCGCGCGGGTGCTTCGAGCACGGTGGGCGGCAGGATGAGGCCGTACGCCGCCACCACGAGCACATCGAGGGACGCGAGGCGCGGGAGTTCTTCCCCGATCCGCTCCGGGGTGTGCACGGAGACGCCGTGGGCTTCGGCGAACCGCCTTGTCGGGCTGGGGGTCGGCCGCCGGCGGCGGCCGGCGGGACGGTCCGGCTGGGTGAACACCGCCGACACCCGGTGGGGCGAGTCCAGGAGGGCGCGCAGGATGCGGACGGCGAAGTCGGGAGTGCCGGCGAACCCCAGCGTCAGGGCGGGGCTCTCTTCTTGCGAGGGGTTCCCCCTGACGCGGGCCGCCCTCGCGCTCCCCGGCTGAGGGCTCTCTTCTTGCGAGGAGTCCCCCCTCGCGCTCCCCGGCTGAGGGCTCTCTTCTTGCGAGGAGTCCCCCCTCGCGCTCCCCGGCTGAGGGCTCAAGCGCTCGCGGCCTCTTCGCGTCGTTGTTTCGCGAGCTTCTTGCGGATGCGGCCGCGCTTCAGGCTCGACAGGTAGTCGACGAACAGCTTGCCCTCGAGGTGATCGCGCTCGTGCTGGATGCAGACGGACAGCAGGCCCTCCGCCTCGAGCGTGAACGGCTCGCCTTCGCGGCCGAGCGCCGTGACCCGGATCCGTTCCGCGCGGCGCACGACCTCGTGGAAGCCCGGCACGGAGAGGCAACCCTCCTCGCGCTCCTGCGTGCCGCCCAGGACCTCGATCTCCGGGTTGACGAAGGCGTGGGGCTGGTCGTGGTCCGGGGAGACGTCCACGACGATGATCCGCCGGTGCACGTCCACCTGGCTGGCCGAGAGACCGATGCCGGGCGCGGCGTACATCGTCTCGAACATGTCGTCGATCAGCCGACGGACGGCGGCGGTGACTTCCGGCACGGGCTGCGCGCGGATGCGCAGGCGGGGATTGGGGTATTCGAGGATCGGCAGCAGCGCCATGTCGGATCTTCGTCTCGCGATGCGGGTGTGGGGTGGGCATCGCCGGAGGCGCAATGATAGAGAACTTTCTGCGTCCGCGGGGCGATGTCCCGCCTGCTGTCGGGACGGGAACGCACGCGAACTCGGGGCGCGGGCTGGCTGCGGCGGGGGGCGGCCGGCGGTACAAGGAGCACATGGAAACGCTGTCGGGAGAAGCCCTGCCGGAACGTCTGCGGGTCATCCCCGACCCGCCGCGGCGGCTGTACCTGCGGGGCGCTGCGGAGACACTCGCGGCGCCGTCTGTGGCGATCGTGGGGAGCCGCCGCGCGACCCGGGCCGGGCGGCAGTTCGCCGAAACGCTCGCCGGCGATCTGGCGGCGGCGGGCCTGGTGGTCGTAAGCGGCCTCGCCTACGGCATCGATGCCGCCGCGCATCGCGGCGCGCTCGGGGGCGGGGGCCGGACGGTGGCGGTGCTGGGGAGCGGCCTGGATCAGGTCTATCCGCGACAGCACACCGTGCTGGCGGCCGAGATCACCGACGGCGGCGGCGCCGTGGTTTCCGAGTACGCGGCGGACCGGTCGCCGCGCAAGCACCAGTTCCCGGAACGCAACCGGCTGATCAGCGGGCTCAGCCTCGGCGTGGTCATCGTCGAGGCGACGACGAAGAGCGGCTCGCTCATCACGGCGCGCATGGCGGCGGAACAGGGGCGGGAGGTCATGGCCGTGCCCGGGCCCGTGGCGAGCCCGCTGTCGGGTGGGTGTCACCGGCTCCTGAAGAGCGGGGCGGCGTTGATCGAGACCGCGGACGACGTCCTCTACGCCGTCGGGTACGACACGGCGGAGCGGACGCGGAAAGAGGGCGAACGCGCGCCCGATCGCCTGGCGGCCGTACTGGAGCGGGTCGGCGCCGAGACGACGACGCTGGACCAGGTCGTGGCGGCGACCGGGATGGCGGTCGAGGCGGTCGCGGAGGCCTTGGTGGAACTCGAGCTGCTCGGGTTTGTCGCCGCTCATCGCGGCGGGTATATTCGGCGGCCTTCCTGATCCCGCTTGAACAACGCCAAAGGAGGCAGCCGCCGATGGCCTGGGTAGCCGTGTTGATGGGTTCGGAGTCCGACTGGCCGACGATGCAGGCCTGCACGGAGGTGCTGTCGGGCCTCGATATCGGCTTCGAAGTACGCGTCACGTCGGCGCATCGCACGCCCGAGCAGACCGCGGCCTACGTGGCCGACGCGGTGGAGCGGGACTGCGGCATCTTCGTCTGCGCGGCGGGCATGGCGGCCCACCTGGCCGGGGCCGTGGCGGCCCAGACCGTGCGGCCGGTCATCGGAGTCCCCATCGACAGTGGCCCGCTCGCCGGCGCGGATGCGTTGCTCTCCACCGTGCAGATGCCCGGGGGCATTCCGGTCGCCACGGTCGCGGTCGGCAAGGCCGGCGCGCGCAACGCTGGCTATCTGGCCGCCCAGATCCTGGCGGTGGCGGATGCGGACCTGGCTTCGGCGCTCGGCGCCGACCGCGAAGCCGGACGCGAGCGGGTGAACGCCCAGAACGCGTCGGTGCAGCGCGATCTCGGTCGGTGACGCACGGCGGAGGGGCTCCTCGCTGGCCCTGGCGCGCGCCGTGCATCTGCTCGAGACGGGGGGCGTGGTTGCACACGCCCTCGAGGGGGTCTGGGGACTCGCCTGCGATCCGTTCGATGCCGGGTCCGTCGCACGCCTACTGCGGATCAAGCGGCGCCCGGTCTCCAAGGGGCTGATCGTCGTCGCGGCGTCGCCCGCGCCGTTCGCCGAGGAGCTTGGGGATCTCTCCCCGACCGCGCGCGACGCCGTGCTCGCAAGCTGGCCGGGGGCTACGACCTGGGTCGTCCCGAACCACAGCTTCCCGGCGTGGATCACCGGCGGCGCGCCCACGGTCGCCATCCGCGTCCCCGCCCACGCGCAAGCCCGGGCGCTCGCGGAACGTTTCGGGGGTGCGCTCGTCTCGACGTCGGCCAACCTCTCGGGCTGGCCGCCGGCCCGCAGCGAACTGGTCGTGCGCCGGCACTTCGGGCGCACCGTGGACTGGGTTCTGCCCGGCGCGACCGCGGGGCGGCGCGGGCCTTCGAGGATTCGGGTCGCCGGGAGCGGCGCGGAACTCCGATGACGGACCGCTACGCCGTGATCGGGAACCCGGTCGGGCACAGCCTATCGCCGCGCATCCACGCGCATTTCGCGGCCGCGACGGGCGAGGACCTCACGTACGGAACGTTGCCGGCGGACGCGTTCGGCGAGGCGGCGGAGGGGTTCTTCGAAGCAGGCGGTCGCGGCCTGAACGTCACGTTGCCCTTCAAGCTCGACGCGTTCGAGTGGGTCGCCGAGCGGGGCACGGTGCACGGCGCCGCCCGGGGCGCGGGCGCGGTCAACACGATCGCGGTCTCCCGGGAGGGTGCGCGCGGCTACAACACCGATGGTGTCGGGCTGCTGCGGGACCTGGAACACAACCTCGGCGTCGGGATCGGGGGTCGCCGCGTGTTGGTACTCGGGGCCGGCGGCGCTGTGCAGGGCGTGCTCGGGCCGCTCCTCGACGCCGGCCCATACCGGCTGACGGTGGCGAATCGCACCGTGGCGAAGGCCGAGGGGCTGGCGGCCGCTTTCGCCGGGGTGGAGGCCTCGGCGCTGGGCGGCCTCGACACGGACTACGACATCGTCATCAACGGGACCTCGGCCGGGGTGGCGGGCGGGCGGCCCGCGATCGGGGCGGCGGTGGTGCAGGACGCGTTCTGCTACGACATGTTCTACACGCTCGACGGCGAAACGCCGTTCTGCCGCTGGTGCGGGGAGTGCGGCGCGGGACGGACCGCCGGGGGGCTGGGGATGCTGATCGAGCAGGCGGCGGAGTCCTTCTTCCTCTGGCGCGGCGTGCGTCCGCCCACGCGCGGTCTCGCGCAGTCCCTCCGAGGGTGACGCCTGTCCGTCCCGAGGCCGTCTGGACCGTGGCGGCGCTGTTGGCGGTGGTCGCGGTCGCCGTGCCGGCGACCCGGGAGCGGCTGGAACGGGAAGCGGCCGGCGCGCGGACCTCACCATCGAGGTGCGCGCGAGCCAATGGCGGTGGGAGTACGCGTACGTCGACGAGGTGGGAGAGCGGCGGTTCGGCTTCGCGAGCGTCGGCGCGTCGCCTGACGAAGCCGTGGCGGGGCTCGTACGCAAGGACGACACATGCCTGCGCGCCGTGGACCGGCCCCTCGTAATCCCGGCGCAACGGAAGTTGCGACCGTCCCTGCGGCGGTGATTCTCGGGGAACTGGGTGGCGACGGTCTGGCGGCGCCCGCTGGCCTTCGACACGTCGGTCCGCTTCGCCTCGGCGGGCTGGCGGCGGTGTCGGCCGGCAGTGCCTGGAGGCGGCGCATACGCGCTACCTCTTCGCCGGGTTCGCGCTCTTCGGCCTGTTCGCCGGGATCTGCCGGTGGCTGCCCCTGTGGAGCGGCCGGACGTGCGACGAGACCCTCTGCCGGGTACACTTCTGGTTGTCGTTCGTCGGTTTCAACGCAGCCTTTCTTCCGCAGTATCTGGCCGGTGTTTCCGGCATGTTGCGGCGTATTCCGGACTATCCCTTGACGCTCTCTGACCTGAACGCGGCCGCCTCCGCGGGTGGCTTCCTCCTGGGCTTCGCACAGCTCGTGTTCGTCTTCGTGGTGGCGAAGGCGGTGTGGGGCGCGAACCGGGGCGGGGGAGCGGGCGCGTGACCGGCTCGCCCCCGGAACTGCGCTCCCTGGCCGGCGCGGGCGTCGCGCTCGCGCTCGTCGTCGTCGTGCTCGGCGCATACACGCGCCTGGTCGATGCCGGGCTCGGCTGCCCGGACTGGCCGGGCTGCTACGGGTTCCTCGGCGTGCCCGAGTCCCCCGAAGAGATCGTCGTCGCGGAAGAGCGGTTTCCGGATGCCCCGGTGGAGCCCGACAAGGCGTGGCCGGAAATGGTGCACCGCTATTTCGCGAGCGCGCTTGGACTCCTTTCGCTCGTCCTCCTGGCCCTGGCCTGGCGCCGGAAAGCGGCGTTGACCATCCCGCTGACCCTTGCCCTGCTGGTAATGGTGCAGGGGGCCTTCGGCGCGTGGACCGTGACGCTCAAGCTGTGGCCCCAGGTGGTGACAGCGCACTTGCTCGGCGGGTTCGCGACCCTCGCGCTCCTGTGGCTCTACACGCTGCGGCTCGGCATGGCCGGTAGCGTGGCGGTCCCCGCGGCGCTCGCGCGGCCGGCGGCGCTCGGCATCGCGCTGGTCGTCTTGCAGGTGACGCTGGGCGGCTGGACATCGTCGAACTACGCGGCGCTCGCGTGCCCCGACTTCCCGACCTGTCACGGCAGCCTCGTGCCGGAGATGGACTTCGCCAGGGGCTTCAACGTGCTGCAGGAGATCGGTCCGAACTACCTGGGCGGAGCGCTGTCGAGCGAAGCGCGCATCGCGATCCAGATGACCCACCGTGTGGGGGCTTTCGTGGTGCTGTTCCTGGTCGGCTGGCTGGCCTGGCGGCTCGGGGGGCGGCTCGGCTGGATCGTCGGGGGCGTGCTCGTGGTGCAGTTCGGGCTCGGGATCGCGAATGTCCTGCTCGAGCTGCCGCTGGCCGTCGCGACGGCGCACAACGCGGGCGGCGCGTTGTTGCTGCTCGCGCTCGTGACGGTGTACGCTGCCGCCCGCGGCTACGTGGGCGAGACGACCCCGTCCCCGGCTGGCCCAAGCCCCCTGACGACACCACGATGAGCGAGACGATCGAACGCGTCCCCGCGCCCTGGCGCGACTACCTGGAGATGACGAAACCCCGCGTCGTCCTCCTGATGCTGCTGTGCGCGGCGGTGGGCATGGCGCTGGCCCCCGGGGCGGGTGCGGCGGGAACCGCCATGCTGTGGGCCCTGGTGGGGATCGCCCTGGTGGCGGGATCCGCGGCTGCCGTGAACCACATCGCGGACGCGCGGATCGACGCGCGCATGGCGCGCACGCGCCACCGGCCGGTCGCGCAGGGTCGGCTGAGCGCCGGGACGGCCACGGCGTTCGCGGCGGTGCTGGGCCTGGCGGGAACGCTCGTCCTCTATTTCCTGGTCAACCCGCTGACGGCCTGGCTGAACCTGCTCTCCTGGGCCGGCTACGGGCTCGTCTACACGCTCTACCTGAAGCGCGCGACGCCGCAGAACATCGTGATCGGCGGGCTTTTCGGCGCGGCGCCGCCGCTGTTCGGCTGGACGGCGGTGACGAACTCAGTGGGCCTCGAGCCGATCCTGCTCGTGCTCATCATCTTCGTGTGGACCCCGCCGCACTTCTGGGCCCTGGCGCTGGAACGCAAGGAGGAGTACGCGGACGCGGACATCCCGATGCTGCCCGTGACCCACGGCGAGGCATACACGCGGCGGCATATCCTGTACTACGCACTGGCGCTCGCGGTCGTGAGCGTCCTGCCGTTCCTGGCCGGCATGAGCGGGCTCGTCTACCTCGTCGGCGCGGTCGCGCTGGGCGCCCGCTTCCTGTACTGGGCGGTCGTGCTGTGGCGTGGCGCCAACGAACGCGCGCCGATGGCCACGTTCCGCTACTCGATCGTGTACCTCATGGCGCTCTTCGTGCTGCTGGTCGCCGACCACCACCTCGTCCCGGGGGGCGCCCTCGCCGCATGGTAGCTCCGCGCAAGCGGCGCATGCTGGCGTGCGGGGCCGTGCTGCTTGCGGCGCTGGGAGGCTGCGAGCGCGAGGACGCGGTGCCGGCCGACGCGGTCGGTTCGGACTACGGGCTGATCGTGCTGCCGGCACCCCGGGAGATCGCGATTCCGCCGCTGCTCGCGCAGGATGGCGCCGCGTTCGCGCACGGCGCCCTGCGCGGCAAGTGGTCCTTCGTCTTCTTCGGCTACGCGTCCTGTCCCGACATCTGCCCGCTGACCATGGCGACGCTGCGGGACGCCGAACGCGAGTTGGCGGACGATCGCTTCCAGGCGGTGTTCGTGAGCGTCGACCCGGAGCGCGACACGCGGGAGGCGATACGGGCGTACCTGGCGGCGTTCTCGCCCCGCTTCGTCGGCGTGACCGGGGAAGAGGACGAACTCAGGCGGTTCGGGCTCGAGTTGGCCGCGGGCTTCATGCGCACGCCGGCGCCGGACGGCGTCCCGGCCGACCGGTATCTCGTGGACCACTCCGGGCACGTCGCGATCGTGGATCCGGAGGGCCGCTTCGTCGCCATCCTCAAGGACCCGCGCCGCGGCGAGTATGTCGTGGAGGCGTTCCGGAGCCTCGCGGGGCGCGCCTGATAGCGGTGGTGCTGTTGAAATGCGCCGTGGCGGTCCCGTATGCTCGCCGCGCGAAACAGAGGTGGGAATGCAGGAAGCCGCGCAGGTCGCGGACGACCCGATCGCGCGATACGCGGCCGTTCGTCAGCAAACGGAGATGCTGTGTCGTCCCCTGGCGGTGGACGACTACGGCGTGCAGCCGATGGACGACGCCAGCCCGCCCAAGTGGCACCTCGCCCACACCACCTGGTTCTTCGAGACCTTTCTGCTGAAACGCTTCCGGGAGCGGTACCGGCCGTTCGCCGAGGGTTTCGAGACGCTCTTCAACTCCTACTACAACGGCGTCGGCCAGCCGTTTCCCCGACCGAAGCGCGGGACGCTCTCGCGGCCGACCGTGGAGGAGGTGTACGCGTACCGAGCGCACGTGGACGCGGCGATGCGGCCGCTGCTTGCGCGTGGCGACGACGACATTCGCGCGCGCGTCGAACTCGGCCTGCACCACGAGCAGCAACACCAGGAGCTCGTCGTCACGGACCTGAAGTACACCCTCGGGACCAACCCGCTGCGTCCCGCGTATCGCGACGACCTCGACCGCACCGCGTGCGAGTCGCGCCGCGCGACGTTCGTCGACTTCCCGGAGGGCTTCGTGGAGGTCGGCGCGACGGGTCCGGACTTCTGCTTCGACAACGAAACGCCCCGGCATCGCGTGTGGCTGCGGCCGTTCGCGGTGGCCGACCGCCTGGTCACGAACGGCGAGTACCTCGCGTTCATGGAAGATGGCGGCTACGGGGCGCCGGCCCTGTGGCTCTCGGACGGATGGGATGCCGTGCGTCGCGATGGTTGGGAGGCGCCGCTCTACTGGTATCGGGAGAACGGCGCCTGGTTCGAGTACCGCCTGTCCGGGCCCGCGCCGGTCGATCTCCACGCGCCGGTCACGCACGTCAGCTTCTACGAGGCGGACGCGTACGCGCGCTGGGCCGACGCGCGGCTGCCGCTCGAGACGGAGTGGGAGTCCGTGGCCGCCCGGTACGGTGAGCAGATCGAGGAGGGGCACTTCGCGGACGGTGGACGCCTGCATCCCCGCGGGCCCGCCGGTCCCGGCATGGCGCAGCTGTTCGGCGACGTCTGGGAGTGGACCTCGAGCGCATACGGTCCGTACCCCGGCTACCGCCCGCTCCCCGGGACGCTCGGCGAGTACAACGGCAAGTTCATGGCCAACCAGGTTGTGCTGCGCGGCGGGTCCTGCGCGACGCCGCCCGGCCACGTGCGGGCCACGTACCGCAACTTCTTCCATGGTCCGGACCGCTGGCAGTTCACCGGCCTCCGGCTCGCGCGCGATGCCGGTTAGCCCGCTGCCCACGCGGGAGTTCCGCTTCCACGACCGGCGACCGGACCTGCCGGACGCCATGGCGGAAGTGCTCGCCGGCCTGTCCCGGGCGACCAAGACCGTGCCGCCCAAGTACTTCTACGACGAGACCGGCTCGCGGCTGTTCGACGACATCACGCGCCTGCCCGAGTACTACCTGACGCGCACCGAGGTCGGCATCCTGCGGGAGAACCGGGAGGACATGGCGCGGGCGGTGGGCGACCGGGCGTGTCTGGTCGAGTACGGCAGCGGCTCGAGCGAGAAGATCCGCATCCTGCTCGAGGCCTGCCGGCCCGCCGCCTACGTGCCCGTGGACATCTCGCGCGCCCACCTCCTGCAGTCCGCGCGCGCGATCTACGAGGACTACGACTGGCTGGCCGTCCACCCGACGTGCGCGGATTACAGCCGACCGTTCTCGCTCCCGGCCATCGCGTCGGCGCTGCCCTGCGTGGCGTTCTTTCCCGGGTCGAGCATCGGGAACTTCGACCGCGCCGACGTGCCGGGCTTCCTGGCGGCCGTGGGCGAAGTCGTCGGGCGCGGCGGCCGCCTCATCGTGGGCGTGGACGCCAAGAAGGACGCGGACGTGCTCCACGCGGCGTACAACGACGGCCGGGGCGTGACGCAAGCCTTCAATCTCAACATGCTCCGGCACCTGAACGACCTGCTCGACGCGGACTTCGATCCCGCCCGCTTCGAGCACCGGGCGGAGTACAACCCGGCCCGGGGACGCATCGAGATGTACCTCGCGAGCACGGCGCCCCAGCGCGTGCGGCTGAACGGCGCGGAGATCGCGTTCGACGCCGGCGAGCGCATCCACACCGAGAGTTCCTACAAGTACGACCCGGACGAGTTCCTGGAGCTCGCGGGGGCGGCGGGGTTCGTCCAGCAGCGGATGTGGACGGACGACCGCGGCTATTTCATGGTGCTGCTGCTGGAGTACGCCGGCGGCGCGACCTGACGGCCGGGTACAGAGCCGACAGGTTTGCTGATAGCCTCTCGGCATGCACGAAGTCAGCGAATTACAGACCTATCTCTACGACCTGAAGGGCTATCTCGTCGTGGAGGACGTGTTGGCCCCGGACGAGGTCGCGACGTTGAGGGAAGCCGTCGACGCCACGGACCTCGAGAACCTGCCGCCGAGCCACCGGTTCGGCAGCGCGGGCGGTTCGGCGCCGACGGGACCCGGCTTCCTCGCCTGGGGCGAACCGTTCGTTGCGCTGATGGACCACCCCCTCGTGATGAACGTCATGCGCGCGCAGCTCGGCGACTGCTTCCGCCTCGACCGCATCTTCGGGATGCACATGCGCAAGGGGCTGCCGAACGGCCGGCTCCACTCGGACTACGGTGCTTCGCAGCCGTTCACGCGGGCGGAACGCGGGCGGTACTTCGTGTCGCCCGGTCACGAGGCGCTGCACGGCTTCGGCGTGGCGGCCTGGAACCTGACGGACAGCGGCCCCGAGCACGGCGGCCTGCGCGTGATTCCGGGCAGCCACAACAGCCACTTCAAGCTGCCGAAGGTCATCCGTGAGGACGGGTACGACGACGTGGTGGCGATCCCCGAAGCCCCGGCCGGCAGCGTCACGTTCTTCTCCGAGGCGCTCACCCACGGCACGGCCGCCTGGCGTGCGGACCATCACCGCTACACGCTGCTCTACAAGTACTGCGCTTCGCAGCTCTCCTGGTCCCGCACGCGAGTGACGGCGCCGGACGACGCGGCGTTGACGGAGCGGCAGCGGTTGCTGCTCGAGGAGCCGGCGGGAGCGAAGTGGTTCTTCCCGTCGCTGTTTCCCGAGGAGGAGGGAGAGGCGGCGGCGCCGAAGGCCGCGTCGAGCTGACGCCGGGCGTCCTCAGAACTCGACGATCCGCCACTGCGGCACGAGCAGTTCCGCCTGGTCGATGTCGCCGAACCCCTCGCTCGGGTTGACGGGGACGAGGTAATACGGCGGACCGAACTCCGGGACGATCTTGACCATCCGCAGGTGCCCGTTCTGGCGGTACTCGTAGACCGTCCGGTCCTCGCCCTCGATGAGCGTGACGTCGGGTCCGCGCTGGGCGGTTTCCTGGGCCGAGAGGGGTGTCGCGTACAGCGCCAGCGACAGAACGGCCGCGGTGAGGACGACGCTGCGCAGGGTGTGGCCTCGTGTGATAGCGTGACCGGGCGGGAGGCAATGTAGCATGCAAGAGGACACTCCGTTACTGCTCGTCGACGGTTCGTCGTACCTGTTCCGCGCCTTCCACGCCCTCCCCGACCTCTCCACCGCCGACGGCTTCCCGACGGGCGCCCTGTTCGGCGTCATCAACATGCTGCGCAAGCTCGGCAAGGACTTCGAGGGCAGCCCGGTGGCGGTCGTGTTCGACGCGTCGGGCAAGTCCTTCCGGAACGACATCTACCCCGAGTACAAGGCCAACCGCCCGCCCATGCCGGACGACCTCCGGCGGCAGATCGAGCCGATCCACCAGGTCATCGAGGCGATGGGCATGCCGCTCCTGATCGTGCCGGACGTCGAGGCGGACGACGTGATCGGGACGCTCGCGGCGCAGGCTACCGCCAGTCGGCGGCCCACGGTCGTCTCGACCTCGGACAAGGACATGGCGCAGCTCGTCAGCGACTACGTGACGCTGGTCAACACGATGAGCGAGACGACCCTCGACCGGGACGGCGTGGCGTCGAAGTACGGCGTGCCTCCGGAGCGGATCGTCGACTACCTCGCGCTCATGGGCGACAGCGTCGACAACATCCCCGGCGTCCCGAAGGTCGGTCCGAAGACGGCGGCGAAGTGGATAGGCCGGTTCGGCAGTCTCGACGGCGTCATGGCGGGGGCGGACGACGTCAAGGGGAAGGTGGGCGAGAACCTGCGCGCCACCCTGGACCAGCTCCCGCTCTCCCGGGAACTCGCGACCATTCGATGCGACGTCGACCTGCCCGTCGCGCTGGCGGACCTGGTGCCCAGGGCGCCTGACGAAGACGCCTTGGCCGAGCTCTTCACGCGGTTCGAGTTCCGTGCCTGGCTCGCGGAACTCGGGATCGAAACGGATGAACCGCCGCCTCCCGAGCGGAACTACGTTCGCGTGACGGAGCCGGCGGAGCTCCATGCCTGGACGGGGCGGCTGCGGGAGGCGGGGCGATTCGCGCTCGCGGTGCACACCGACCGGGGCCACTACATGGACGCGCGGATCGCGGGTCTCTCGGTCGCGGTCGAGCCGGGCGTGGCGGCCTACCTGCCGGTGGGACACGACCTCGCCGGCGCCGGGCAGTTGTCTCTGGCGGCCGTGCTCGAGGCCCTCCGGCCCCTCCTTGAGGACGCCACGGTCCCCAAGGTCGGCCACAACCTGAAAACCGCCCGCAACGTGCTCGCCCGGCACGATGTCGCGCTGGCCGGCATCGCGAGCGACACGATGCTCGAGTCGTATGTCCTCGACAGCGTCGGCACGCGCCGCCACAGCCTCGAGGCGCTCGCGACAAAGCACCTCAGGTTCGAGACGACGCGCTACGAGGACATCGCCGGCAAGGGCGCCAAGCAACTCGACTTTCCCGCGCTCGCGGTCGAGGCGGCCACGGACTACGCCGCGGAAGAGGCCGACGTCGCCCTGCGGCTCCACGGGACGCTGTGGCCGCGGCTGGAGTCGACAGGGGAGCTGCAGAGCGTCTACGAGGACATCGAGCTGCCGCTGCTGTCGGTGTTGTCCCGCGTGGAGCAGGCCGGGGCTCTGGTGGATGCGGGCCGGCTGGCGGAACAGGGGCGGGAGCTTGGAGTCCGCGTGGAGGCGCTTGCCGAGCAGGCGTACGAAGCAGCGGATCAAACCTTCAACCTGGGGTCGCCAAAGCAGCTCCAGGAAATCCTGTACGACAAGATGGGACTCACGCCCCTGCGAAAGACGCAGACGGGACAGCGCTCGACGGCGGAGGCCGTGCTTCAGGAATACGCGGACAGGGGCGAAGATCTGCCGCGGATCATCCTCGACCACCGCCAGGTCTCCAAGCTGAAGTCCACCTACACGGACACGCTCCCCCGCCAGATCAACCAGCGCACGGGCCGCATCCACACCACGTACGGCCAGGCCGTGGCCGCCACCGGGCGTCTCGCGTCCCAGGACCCGAACCTGCAGAACATCCCCATCCGCACCGAGGAAGGCCGACGCATCCGGCAGGCGTTCGTCGCGCCGCCCGGCCGCAAGCTGGTCGCTGCGGATTACTCCCAGATCGAGTTGCGCATCATGGCGCACCTGTCGCGGGACGACGGGCTCGTGCAGGCCTTCGAAGGCGGCCTGGACGTGCACCGCGCCACCGCGGCGGAAGTCTTCGGCGTCGGGGTGGACGATGTCAGCGGCGACCAGCGCCGCAGCGCCAAGGCGATCAACTTCGGCCTGATCTACGGCATGTCCGCCTTCGGCCTCGCCCGCCAGCTACGCGTGCCCCGCAAGATCGCGCAGGGCTACATCGACCGCTACTTCGCGCGCTACCCGGGCGTGCGCGAGTACATGGAGAACACGCGGGCCCAGGCGCGCGAGGCGGGGTTCGTCGAGACGGTCTACGGCCGGCGCCTCTACCTGCCGGAGATCAACGCCCGCCAGCCGGCGCGCCGCCAGGCGGCGGAGCGCACCGCGATCAACGCGCCGATGCAGGGCACGGCGGCCGACATCATCAAACGCGCGATGATCGACGTGGACGGATGGCTCTCCGGCGCCGGCCTCGACGCGGCGATGATCATGCAGGTCCACGACGAGCTGGTCTTCGAGGTGGCGGAGGACGATGTCGCGGCGCTCGTCGACGGCGTGACGGAACGCATGACGCGGGCCACGGACCTGTCGGTGGGCATGGTGGTGGACGTGGGCGTTGGGGACAACTGGGACGAGGCGCACTAGCGTCACCCAGGATGTCGGCGCACTTACGGGGTGTTAGGATGTACACATCCGAACACAACGGAGTCAGCCATGGCGGCGACCATGACCATTCGGCTGGAGCCCGACCTCAAGGAGCGCCTCGAGGCGCTTGCCGATGCCACCCGACGATCGAAGTCGTTCCTTGCCGCGGAGGCTATCCGAGACTACGTCGCCCTGAACGAATGGCAAGTCGCAGAGGTTCAGGAGGCCGTTGCGGAGGCGGACCGGGGCGAGTTCGCCAGCGAAGAAACGGTGGATGCGGTGTTCCGGAAGTGGGGGGGCGGTGCAGGTTAGATGGCTGCCGACGGCGATCAGGAACCTCGATGACGCGGCCGAGTTCATTGCTCAGGACAATCCCGTCGCCGCACGGGAACTCGTTCGGCGCATCCGCGATGCAGTCGAGCATCTGAAGGTCAATCCGGCGCTGGGGCGCCCCGGGCGGGTTCCTGGAACCCGGGAACTCGTGGTGAGCGGAACGCCCCACGTCGTTCCTTACCGGGTCAGGCCTCTGTTGGACCAGATGGAGGTCCTGCGCGTGTTCCACGGACAGCGTCGGCTTCCGCGGCATTGGTAGCGGCGGATGGGACGCCACCGAGCCCAACCAGAAACGCCGCCACCCGCGCCTCCGCGACCTCGGCCCCCAGCCCCGAGGTGGCCGAGAATGGGATGGCCTCGCCGACTCCGGTGTCCGCAAGCTGACGCGCCACCGCGCGGTGCGCGGCGACCCGGGCGCCCTGCTTCAGCTTGTCCGACTTGTTGAGGAGCGCGAGGACGGGCGTCTCTGTCTGGGCCGCCCAATCGAGCATCTGCACGTCGAACGGCTGCAGGGGGTGGCGCGCGTCCATGATGAGCACGACGGCGGCCAGCATCTGGCGGCGGGTGAGGTAGTCGTCGATGGCCTGGCTCCACCGCGCGCGCTCCGCCTTGCCGGCCTTGGCGTAGCCGTAGCCGGGGAGGTCTACCAGGCGTCCGCCCCCCTCGACGGCGAAGAAGTTGATGAGCCGCGTGCGGCCTGGCGTCTTGCTGACACGCGCGAGCCGGCGCGAGCCCGTGAGGCGGTTGAGCGTACTTGACTTGCCCGCGTTGGAACGGCCCGCGAAGGCGACTTCCGGCTCGTCGTCCGGCGGGCACTCGGCGAGGGTGGAGGCGCTGGTCAGGAAGCGTGCGGAAAGGGGCATGGCGGGTATAATCCGCTCGCCGCGACGCCGGTAGTGTAACCGGCAACCCGTCTCCTGGGCCTTTGAGGCCGACAGCGGAGGGGGACCGCGGCGCTTTGTTGCAGGGCTTCGAAATGCGTTGTTTCAGATGGGTGGTCGCCGTCGCCCTGGCGGGCTCGGTCGCCGCGGCCGAAGTCGAAACCATGGCGATCGCCTGCGGGGCATGCCATGGCCAGGACGGCGTCACCGGCATCGCCCCGGACTATCCGAGCATCGGGGGGCAGAACGAGCGCTATCTGCTCACGCAACTGCGCCTGCTCAAGTCCGGCGAGCGACCGGCGCCGCTCATGGCCGGCACGCTCGACATGCTCTCCGACGACGATCTCGCGAAGCTCGCGGCCTACTACGCCGCGATGCCGGGCCAGGTGGGCCGCTCCTCGCCGGACAACCTGGAAGCCGGGCAGCAGATCTACCGCGGCGGGATCATGGACAAGGGCGTCGCGGCGTGTACCGCCTGCCATTCCCCAACCGGTAGCGGCAACGCCCCGGCCGGGTTCCCGAGCCTCTCCGGACAGCGTTACGACTATGTGGTCGCGCAACTCGTGGCCTACCGCGAAGGACACCGCACGACGGACGAGGAGTTCGGCGGCATGATGCGGGATGTCGCGTCGCGGCTGACGGACACCGAGATCGCGGCGCTGGCCAACTACGTCCAGGGCCTGTACTGATCCGCGCCGGCGCGACGCAAGTGCGACACGCTCTCGCCTTCCTTTGCCTGATCCTCGGATTGGCCGCGCACGCCCAGGAGTTCCAGTCCGGCGTCCACTACTCCGAGTTGCCCATCCCGGTCGAGACGAGTGCGCCCGAAGGGGCCGTGGAAGTGGTCGAGGTGTTCTCCTACGCCTGCATCCACTGCTACAACTTCGAACCGCTCGTGCGGGCCTGGGAGGCGCGGCAGCCGGAGGACGTCGCGTTCCGGCGCGTCCCGGCGGTCTTCAACCCGGTCTGGGAGTTGCTGGGCCGGGCGTACTACACGGCGGGAGCGCTTGACGTCCTCGAGGCCGTGCACATGCCGATCTTCGAGGCCATCCACGTGCACCGGATGGACATTCGCGACACGGAACTGCTCGGCCGCATCTTCGGCCGCTACGCGGACACCCCGGACGAAGAGTTCTCCCGCGTCTTCGGCTCGTTCGGAGTCGTCAGCAGCACGCGGCAGGCCCGGGCACAGGGCCAGGCGTACCGGATCAGCGGCGTTCCGACCCTCGTGGTTGCGGGCAAGTACCGCATCGAGGTCGACAAGGCGGGGAGCCTGGAGCGGATGCTCGAGGTGGTGGACTTCCTCGTCGAGAAGGAGCGCACAACCGCCACCGCGCCAGACTGACCCGCACGGAACCGCCCAGCCACCCGTCGTCCTATCGCTCTGCTATCGCCACCGAAGCCGTCGTCTTGCAGACGCCGCCTTCGGCCCCAGCCCCCGCCGTCCTATCGCTCTGTCGCACTTGCGCCTGCTGCGCAGACGCAAATCCGACAGGCTGCTATTCTCGGGCGCATGGCGGAACGCAGTGACGATTGGGAGATCGAGCAGCGCGAGTGGCTCGAGGCGCTCGACGGCGTGCTCGACGAGCACGGCCCGGAAGGCACGAAAGCCTTGCTGCGGAGACTCCAGGACGCACTCTCCCGCCGGGGCGTCGTGCTGACGGACGCCGCGCTCAACACGCCCTACCGCAACACCATCCCGCTGTCCGAGCAGCCGCCGTATCCGGGCAGCATCGACGTCGAGACGCGCATCGAGAACATCCTGCGCTGGAACGCCGTGGCGATGGTCCTGCAGGCGTACGACTCGGGTTCCGGCGTGGGCGGTCACATCGCGACCTACCTGTCCGCGGCGACCATGATGGAGGTCGGCTTCCACCACATCTTCCGGGCGCCGGGCCCCGACTATGGCGGCGATCAGGTGCACGTCCAGGCGCATACGTCGCCGGGCGTGTACGCGCGCGCCTGGCTCGAAGGGCGGCTCGACATCGAGCAGCTCCGGAACTTCCGGCGTGAGCTCGCAGCCGAGGGCGGACTGCCCTCCTACCCGCATCCCCGGCGGATGCCGGATTTCTGGCAGATGCCGTGCGCGAGCATGGGCCTCTCGACGCCGAGCGCCATCTACCAGGCGCGCTTCGCGAAGTACCTGGAGAGCCGGGGCCTGAAACCGCGCAACGGCGGCAAGATCTGGAACTTCATCGGCGACGGCGAGTCCGACGAGCCGGAGGTCCTCGGCACCATCGACATCGCCGCGCGCGAGCACCTCGACAACCTGGTCGTGGTCGTGAACTGCAACCTGCAGCGCCTCGACGGCCCCGTGCGCGGCAACGGCAAGATCATCCAGGAACTCGAGCGCGCGTTCCGCGGCGCGGACTGGCACGTCATCAAGGTGATCTGGGGCGGCGGCTGGGACGTGCTCTTCGAGCGCGACACGAAGGGCATCCTGCAGGCGCGGATGGAACAGGCGGTCGACGGCGACTACCAGTTCTACACGGTCTCCCCCGGCGATGTCGTCCGGGAACACTGGGTGGAGGACTTCCCCGAACTGCGGGAACTGATGGATTCCCTCAACGACGAGGAGATCCGCACCATAAAGCGCGGCGGGCACGACCGCCACAAGATCTACGCCGCCTTCAAGCAGGCGACGGAAGTGAAGGGCAAGCCGTGCGTCATCCTGCTCAAGACAGTCAAGGGCGACGGCTTGGGCCCGAAGTCCGAAGGGCGCAACACGGTCCACCAGAAGAAGCACCTGTCCTCCGACGAGCGGCGCGAACTGGCAGGGCGTCTCGGGATCCCGCTCTCGGACCAGGCGATCGACGCGGCGGAGTTCTACCGACCCCCGGACGACGGCGAAGAGATCCGCTACCTCAAGGCCCGCCGGAAAGCCCTGGGCGGAAGCCTGCCGGCGCGGCAGGTCGCGTGCGAACGGCTGGAAGCCCCGCCGCTCGAGTTCTTCGCGGACATGCTGCGCGGTTCCGGCAAGCGCGAGGTCTCGACGACGATGGCCGTCGTGCGGATGCTGCAGAAGCTCCTGCGCTACGACGGGCTCGGCCGCTACGTCGTGCCCATCGTGCCGGACGAGGCGCGCACGTTCGGCATGGACGGGCTGTTTCCGCAGGCCGGCATCTTCTCCCTCGAAGGCCAGCGCTACCAGCCGGTGGACGCCGGCACGATCGCACCGTACCGGGAAGCCGAGGACGGCCAGATCCTGCAGGAGGGCATCTGCGAGACCGGGGCCATGGCATCGTTCCTGGCGGCGGGCACCGCGTACGCCAACCACGGCCTGCCGATGATCCCGTTCTACATCTTCTACTCGATGTTCGGCTTCCAGCGCGTCGGAGACATGATCTGGGCGTGCGGCGACATGATGTGCAAGGGGTTCCTGCTCGGCGGGACATCCGGCCGCACGACCCTGAACGGCGAAGGCGTGCAGCACCAGGACGGGCACTCCCACGTGATGGCGTCCACCGTGCCCAACCTCGTGAGCTACGACCCCGCGTTCGCGTACGAACTCGCGGTCATTGTCCGCGACGGCATCCGGCGCATGTACGGTGAGTTCGAGGACGTCTTCTATTACGTGACGGTCACGAACCAGAACTACGTCATGCCGCCGATCCCGGAGGGGGCCGAGGAAGGAATCGTGGCCGGGATGTACTGCTTCCGGCGGGCGGAGGGAGCGCAGGTCAACCTTCTGGGCAGCGGGGCCATCATGATGGAGACCCTGGCGGCGGCGGATATCCTGGGGGGACTGGGGCTCCCGGCCAACGTTTGGAGCGTGACGAGCTACAACGAGCTTGCGCGCCAGGGCGCCCTCGCGGAGCGCGAGCAGATGCTGAGCGTCGGCGGCGCGGAGACGCGTCCGTACGTCGAGGAGGTCCTGGCCGGGGAGGAGGGCGTGTTCGTGGCGGCGTCGGACTACATGAAGTCGCTGCCGCTCTCGATTTCCCGCTGGTTCCCGGGCGAGTACACGGTGCTCGGGACCGACGGCTTCGGCCTCTCCGAGTCCCGCGAGTCGCTCCGGGACTACTTCGAAGTGTCGCGGGAGTGGATCGCGTTCGCGGCGCTCTCGACCCTGGCGCGGGCGAACCGGGTCAAGGCGAACGCGGCGCTGGACTTCGCGAAGGAACGGGAGCTGGACCTCGGGAAGGTGGCGGCCTGCTGAGCCGCCGGGTCACGCCGCCGCCCGACCCCTGGCCTTGAGTTGGGGCGCCACGCCCGAGAAGAGCCGCTCCAGGCTGTCCCCCATGCGCTCGGCCCGCAGGCCGGGCGGCACGGCCATCGTCACGATGTCGGTGATGCCGAACTCGTCGATGAACGCGGCGAGCTGCTCCACGCACTCCTCGGCGTTGCCGATGACCCACGTCTGCGGGATCGGTTCGACGTCGCCGGGCCCGAACCCCTCGCCGCTCTCCTCGAAGAAGCGCCGGTACAGTTCCATCCGATAGCGCTCGGCGGCGCGCACCACGGGCCAGTCCGTGTTGCGGTCGTCGGTGACGAGGATGCTGCGGATGATGCCGACGCGATAGTCGGCGGGGGTGCGCCCGCTCTCCGTGAGCGTCGTATGCCAGCGGTCGAAGGTGGCGCGCGGCCCCTGGGGCAGGAAGTGTGTGCGGTAGTGGGCTGCGCGCAACGCGCCGGCTTCGGACATGGCGGCCAGCCAGAGGGGCGGGCCTCCTTTCTGCACGTAGCCGGGCGTGATGACCACGTCTTCGCACCGGTAGCGCTTGCCGGAGTAGCTGAACCGCTCGCCGGTGAAGCACCGCTGTAGCACCTCGACGCACTCGTTCGTCAACGACAGCCGGCGCGAGACCGGGAACCCGAAACCGCGGAACTCGTGCGGCGCGTACCCCATCCCGAGGCCGATTTCGACGCGCCCGCCGGACAGGTTGTCCAGGACCGCGAGATCTTCGGCCAGGCGGATCGGGTGGTTGAACGGCGCGAGGCAGATGTCCGTCCCGAAACGGACGTGCGTGGTCACCGCGGCCATGGCTCCGGCCACCGGGATCCAGCTCGGCAGGTAGCCGTCCTCGACGAAGTGATGTTCCGTGAACCAGACAAGGTCCGCGCCCAGCCGGTCGAGCCACTGCACCTGCTCCAGGATCTCCGCGTACAGCGTCCGGTCGCTGACCCCGGAGTCCGGTGGATTGCGGAAGTCGTAGCAGACGCCGATGCGCAGGTCGTTCATCGACGTGCTCGTCTTTTGACGATGGGCTCGCCTACTAACGCTGCATGCGGCGCGAATCGCGTGCTCATGGGGTCTCTCAAGGGATGTGTATATGGGAGGCGGTCTGCCCCTCGTAGACAAACTCGGCACCTAAAGCAACGTATTTGGTCCAAAGGCGCCAAACGGCCTGCCAGCGAGGGTCGCTCGGGTCAGCCTCGTCAACCGGCAGGCCTGGCGACTTGGCAGCCTTGGAGGAGATGACAGCGCCGTGACTCGGCGAATCATCCAGAAGAGGGCCGCGTAAGGTTGCGACCGTCTTGTCGACGACCGCTGAGGAGCGGCTATCTACGCAGGCGAGTGCCTCACGCAACTGGGCGTCGGCACGCTCCAGGGCATCCCGGGCTTGCTGCACCATCAACCCCGTGATGTCTCCCAGCAGGGAAGCGTGCAGGGGGTAGGTTTGGGGGTTGTCCTGCACTCGGCGCTCAGCCTCTTCCACCGCCGCGATGATTGCCTTCGCTGCCGCCAGCGAGCCGGAGAGCATGAACTGAGGATCGACGGGGCCCAGATCACTGGTGGGGCCCATGTAGATTCGATCGGCGCCAAGTGCGAAAAGCGTTCCCGCGCTCTTGGCTTGGTCCGGGACGACCACGGTGAGTTCCTTGCATCGTGATTGCGCCTGGCGGACGAGCCTTAGTTAGCGCCGTTTCACCGTCGCCGCCGAGTGTACGCAGGAGGATGTGGAGATCTTCTTCGGGACTTGCGTCGAAGAGCGCCTCTTCGAGGAGCGAGATGCTGCGGGGGAAGATTGCGTCGCTCATGACCACAAGGCGGCAATCGTAGGCACTCTGATAGTCGCGAATGATCTGCTGGCGCTCGTAGCGAAGCGCGTGTTGTGCCTCGAAAAGCGGGCTCCGTCCCGCTGAGTTGCTCATTCCTTGTGCGTCCGCGAACTGGCGTTAGGTGATAGCCAGCTGGTTTGAAAAGGTTGCAGGTTTCCCTTCTCTCGCCTTGCGGGCTTCCTCGTGGGCTTGTTTCGCAATCCGGATTCTCTCCTGCCAATCCGGGTCGTAGTCCGTCGTGCGAGGCGGTGTGATCGCCCCGTCCCGTCGTTGAGGCTCAGTGGCGCTCGCCGTTCGTTCCTGACTCGACATAGTGTCGTACCGGTTGGTTGTTGAGGGCCAATACGCTGCAGTCTCGCCCCTGTCAAGCGTACGCACGGTCGGGATTAGCCTCGCCGCCGCGGTTGCCGGCGCTCCCGCGGCTTGGCTCCGGTCATGTCCATCAGGCGGTCGCGGAGCGGCTCGAGGTCCTCGTAGACGGCGTCGGCCCCGAGCCGGACGGGTTCGTTGACGACGATCTGGGACATGGAGAAGTTGCCGTTCGACGCGTGGATGACGGCGCCGTTCGGCGCGTCCTCGGAGCACATGAACAGCACGGCGGGACTCACGAGCTTCGGATGCCGGAGGGGATCCGGTTCCCCGAGGTCCTCCGAGCGGCCCGGCACGGTGTTCGTCATCCGCGTGGCGGCGCCGGGCCCCAGCGTGTTGACGCGCACGTTGTGGTTGGCGCCCTCGAGGGCGAGCACGTTCATGAGGCCGAGCATGCCCATCTTCGCGGCGCCGTAGTTCGCCTGGCCGAAGTTGCCGAAGATGCCGGAGCCGGAACTCGTGAACACGATGCGGCCGTAGTTCTGCTCGTACATGAGCGGCCAGGCGGCGTGCGTCACGTAGGCGGTGCCGTTCAGGTGCACGTTCATCACGATGTCCCACTCGTCGAGGGACATGTTCTTGAACGTCCGGTCGCGCAGGATGCCGGCGTTGTTGACGAGGATGTCGATGCGTCCGAAGGCGTCGATGGCGGTCTGGACGATCGATTTCGCCCCTTCGCGGTCCGATACCGACGCCTTGTTGGCGACGGCGGTCCCGCCGAGTTCCTCGATCTCCGCGACCACCGCGTCCGCCATGTCGCCCTGGCCGGTCCCGTCGACGCTGCCGCCGAGATCGTTGACCACGACCTTCGCGCCGCGCTTGGCGAACTCGATGGCGTGACATCGCCCGAGCCCGCCCCCCGCGCCCGTCACCACGGCGACCTTGCCTTCAAACTCACTCATCGTTGCTGCCCTCTCCTGGCCGGGATGGTCGATCCGCTCGGGGAGACGACTCCCGGGGACCGGATGGGGAGGCGGTTATATCACTGTTGGGACGGCGCGGTGCGCCGCCGGGCCTACTGCATGATGGCCTGGACCATGCGCCGCACGGCGTCGCGGTGGCGCGCCAACTCCGCCGCACCGAGGTCTTCCTCCGGTGCGGACATCAGGTCGAAGTGGTTGAAACGGTCCTCGCCCGCGACGAGCGTCGCCGTGTCGCGGGGTATGTGGGTCTGGCGGACGTGCGTGGCGCAGTAGCGCAGCACCAGGCCGATGCGCCGGTCGTCCGTGCGGTTCGGCTCGGACCCGTGGGCGAGCCGTACGTGGTGGATCGACATCTCGCCCGCGGCCAGCGGCGCGAGGACGGCGGAGGTCTCGTCGAGGTCGCCTTCGATGCGCTGCCCGCGCGACAGGAGATTGTCCTCGTGGTGCGTGTTCTCGTGGCTGTGGAGCGCGCCCCTGTGGCTGCCCGGCAGGAACTTCATCGGCCCCGTCTCCGGTCCCGCGTCGGACAGGGCGACCCAGGCCGTGACGACATCGTGGGGTTCCAGGCCCCAGTACGTGGCGTCCTGGTGCCAGGTGACGAACTTGCCGTCCCGCGCCTCCTTGATGAACCAGTTCAGCGACCAGAGCAGGACGTCCGGCCCCAGCACGTCGGAGACGGGTTCCACGATGCGGGGGTCGTGGACGAGGTCCCAGGCCCAGCGGAACAGGAGGTGCAGGTCGGTGGCGGGCAGGCGCGTGTCCAGGCCGTTGCCGCGGTCGCCGCCGGACTCGAACGCTTCGAGCGCGAGACGACACGAGAGGGCTTCCTGCTCCTCGATGGCGGGCAGGGGCGAGAGGTAGCCGCGCTCGTGAAAACTGGCGATCTCCGCCGCGCTCAGGTGATTCGACATCGGCCGGTTTGGTCGTCCTTAAGGCATGCAATCGTCGCAAAGCCCGCGTCACGGTGTCCAGAACCGGGCGGTGGGCCGTGTGGGAGAATCGCCGGGAGAACGGGGGAGAAACCGTCATGGACGTCGAGGGCCTCAGGGTGCGGCGGGAGCGCGCGATGGGCGGCTCGCCGCTGTTCTACCGGGTGCCCGTGCATCTCGTCCGGGGCGAGGGGGTCTGGCTGTACGACGACCGGGGCCGCCGCTACATGGACGCGTACAACAACGTCCCCTGCGTCGGGCACTGCCATCCCCGGGTCGTCGACGCGCTGCGGCGGCAGGCGGCGACCCTCAACACCCACAGCCGCTATCTCAGCGAGGTCGTGGTCGAGTACTGCGAGCGTCTCATGGCGCTCCACGGCGATCCGCTGTCGGTCCTGCAGATGTGCTGCACGGGCACGGAGGCCGTCGAAGTCGCGCTCAAGATGGCGCGGACGTTCACGGGCGGACAGGGCATCGTCTGCAGCAACGCCACGTACCACGGCAACAGCGCGGAAGTGTTCCGCATGACGGTCGGGCCGTTCGAGCCGGATTTCCGGCGCGTGCCGTTCCCGGAGGCGTACCGTCCGCTCCGCGCGGAAGCTTCCGAGTCGGAGCTGTGCGACCTGTATCTGGCGGAGATCGAGCGGGCGATCGAGGCGTTCGCCGCCGACGGGGTACCGTTCGCCGGCATGCTGTTCTGCTCGATCTTCGCCAACGAGGGGTTGCCGGACGTGCCGGCGGGGTTCATGCGGAAGGCCGCCGCGCTCGTGCGGGAGGCCGGCGGCGTCGTGATCTTCGACGAGGTGCAGGCCGGATTCGGCAGGACCGGGCGCTGGTGGGGCTACGAGGTCATGGACTGCGTGCCGGACATCGTGGCGATGGGCAAGCCCATGGGCGCCGGCATCCCGCTGTCGGGGGTGGGCGCCCGCGAGGAGATTGCGAGCGCGTTCCACGCGAAGTCCTTCTACTTCAACACCACGGCGGCGACGCCCCTGCAGGCGGCGGTCGGCGGCGCGGTGCTCGACGTCTTCGAGGAAGAGGGGCTGCTCGCCAACGTCAACGCGGTGGGGGGCTACCTGAAGGACCGACTTGCGGAGCTTGGCGACCGTTTCGATGCCGTGGGCGACGTGCGGGGTCACGGGCTCTTCCTGGGCGTCGACTGGGTGTCCGACCGCGAGACCGGGAAGCCCGACCGGCAAGGCGCCGCGGACATCGTCGAGCGCATGAAGGAAAAGGGTTACCTCATCTCGAACGCGGGACGCTTCCGCAACGTGCTCAAGATCCGCCCGCCGCTCGTCTTCGAGAGAGAGCACGCGGACGAACTGTTCGACGCGCTCGTGGAAACCCTCGAGGAAGTGTCCGGTGGATCAAGCGGCTAGGAAGGCCAGGGAGCGGGCGCTCACCGGGCTCGCGCGGAACGCCCTCTTGCACTGGGGGCTTGAAGGTGCGCCGATCGCGCTCCACTCGCAGAGCGAGAACACCGTGTTCCGGGTCGAAGCGGGCGAAGGGGCGGGGTTCGCCCTGCGCGTACACCGGCCGGGGTATCACGACCTCGGGGAACTTGAGTCGGAGCACGCCTGGACCTCCGACCTTGCCGCGATGGGGATCGCGGTGCCGAACGCCGTCGAGACGGTGGACGGCGATGCATACGCGACGGTGGCCTTTCCCGAGTCGGAAGAGACGCGCCATGTCGGCCTGGTCGAGTGGATCGAGGCGACGCGGCTCTACGACGTCCTGAAGCGAAGGGACGACGACGCGGAACTCGCCCGCTGCCACGCCGAACTGGGTTCGATCATCGCCGACTTCCACAACGCCACGGCACGCTGGACACCGCCTCCGGGCTTCCGGCGTCACGCGTGGGACGCGGAGGGGCTGGTCGGAGAGGCGCCCTTCTGGGGCCGCTTCTGGGAGATCGGCGGCGTCCCGGACACGGACCGTGCCCGGCTGCTGGCCATTCGGAACGCGGTCCTGGCCCGGCTGTCCGAGTTACCCGGGGACCGTGACCGCTACGGCATGATCCACGCGGACCTGAACCTCGGCAACGTGCTCCGGGCCGGAGAGCGGCTCGTGGTGATCGACTTCGACGACGCGGGTTTCGGCTGGTTCGGCTTCGACCTGGCGGTGGCGCTCTGGCAGCAGATGGACGTCCTGCACGAACGCCCGCGTTTCGCGGTGGCGCGGGATGCGCTGTTCGCCGAGTACGCCAGGCGGCGCCCCGGCAGCGAGGATTTGCTCGACACGGTGCCGCTGTTCCTGCTCATGCGCTCGCTTATGCTCCTCAAGTGGATCGAGGACCGGCCCGAGGTGGGACGCGCGGAGACCATCCCGGGTTTTGTGAAGATCGCCTTCGCGCAAGCGGAAGAACTGGGAATCTGATCGGCGATGAGGAGCGAATCCATGCGCACCCTTCTTGCAGTGGTCGTAACGTGCTGCGTGGCCATTGCCGTGGCGGCCGAGACCCGCAAACCCAACATCCTGCTGATCGTGGCCGACGACCTCGGCTACGCGGATGTCGGCTTCCACGGCGTCGAGGACATCCCGACGCCGCATCTCGACGCCCTCGCCGCCCGCGGCGTGCGGTTCTCGAACGGCTACGTGTCCAGCACGTGGTGCAGCCCGACCCGGGCGGGGCTGCTGACGGGTCGGTACCAGCAGCGTTTCGGCGTGCGTGGTCACGAGGGGACGCCCGACGAAGCGCTCTCCCTCGAGGAGACGACGATGGCGGACCGCCTGCGGGCCGCGGGCTACGTGACGGGCGTGATCGGCAAGTGGCACCTGGGCACCGGACCCGAGTTCCATCCCGTGGAGCGCGGGTTCGACGAGTTCTTCGGTTTCCTGCGCGGGGCGCACAGCTTCTGGCCGGACGTGCCGTTCATTCTCTTTCCGGATCGGACCGGGCGGGGTCCGCTGATCCCGGATATCAGGCAGCGCGCCATGAGGGGCAGGCAGATTCTCCGGGGTACCGAGCCCGTCGCGGAGGAGGCGTACCTGACGGACGCGTTCGGGCGCGAGGCGGTGTCGTTCATCGAACGCCACGAGTCGGATCCGTTCTTCCTCTTCCTCTCCTTCAATGCCGTGCACACCCCGATGCAGGCGGAGGTGAATCGGCTCGCGGCGTTCGCCACGACCGCGCACCCGGTACGGCGCGTCTACAACGCCATGACGCTCGCGATGGACGAGGCCATCGGCGCCGTCTTCGATCAACTGCGACGCTCCGGGATCGAGGAGGACACGCTCGTCTTCTTCATCAGCGACAACGGCGGGCCGACCGTCCGGCGCTTCGCGTACAACGCGTCGGACAACAGCCCGCTTCGAGGATCCAAGGGCTCGACGCTCGAAGGCGGTATCCGGGTGCCGTTCGTCGTGTCCTGGCCGGGCGGCCTGCCGTCCGGGATGCAGTATGACCAACCGGCGATCCAGCTCGACTTCCTGCCCACGGCGCTTGCGGCCGCGGGCGTTCCGCTCGACCCGGAGTGGCGGCTCGACGGCGTCGACCTCCTGCCGTACCTGCGGGGAGAGGCGTCGGGACGGCCGCACGACCTGCTGTTCTGGCGCTCGATCCGCCAGATGGCGGTGCGTAGCGGCGACTGGAAGCTGGTCACTTACCAGGCGCGGTTCGACACGGGCGACATTGGGCTCGACGATCCGCTCGACCAGGTGACGCCACACCGGCTGTACAACCTGGCCCGGGACGTCGGCGAGACCGAGGACCTGTCGCGCCAGGAGCCCGAGCGCGTCGCCGAACTCCTGTCGCACTGGAACGACTGGAACGCGCGGATGCGCCCCCTCCCGTAAGCGCACGTCCAATCCGCTGCCGCCCCCACCGAGGAGCAAGATCATGTCCGTGTTCACTACCTGCTTCCGCCCGACGGGGCTCTGGCTGGCGGTCGTCGCGCTGTGCTGCGCGGCGGCAGCCGCGACGGCGGCGGACCGCAAACCCAACATCCTGCTCATCGTGGCGGACGATCTCGGCTACGGGGACCTCGGATTCCAGGGCGGTTCGGACATCCCGACGCCGAGTCTGGACGCTCTCGCCGCCCGCGGCGTGCGGTTCTCGAACGGCTACGTGTCCGGCACGTGGTGCGCCCCGACGCGCGCGGGGCTGCTCACCGGCAGATACCAGCAGCGTTTCGGCGCGCACGGTCACGAGGGCGTTTCCGACGATGCCCTCTCGCTCGAGGAAACCACCCTCGCGGACCACCTCAAGGCCGCGGGCTACGTGACCGGCGTGGTGGGCAAGTGGCACCTCGGCATTCCCCCGGAGTACCACCCGATGCGGCGCGGGTTCGACGAGTTCTTCGGCTTCGTGCGCGGCGGGCACAGCTTCTGGCCGGGCGTTCCCATCATCCTCTTCCCGGATCGACAGGGCCGCGGCCTGGATGTCATGACCCTCCCGGAGGGGCGCGCCACGCTCGACCGGCAGATCGTGCGCGGCAGGGAGCCGGTGGCCGAGCCGGCCTACTTGACGGACGCGTTCGGGCGTGAAGCGGTCTCCTTCATCGAGCGCCATGCGTCGGAGCCGTTCTTCCTCTTCCTCTCCTTCAACGCCCCGCATACGCCGATGCAGGCCTCGCTGGATCGGCTCGGCCGGTTCATGAACACCTCCCACCCGGTACGGCGCGTCTACAACGCCATGACGCTCGCGATGGACGAAGCGATCGGCGCCGTCTTCGATCAACTGCGTCGATCCGGGATCGAGGAGGACACGCTCGTCTTCTTCATCAGCGACAACGGCGGCCCCACGGTCCACAAATACGCGTACAACGCCTCGGACAACTCGCCGCTGCGAGGCTCGAAAGGCACCACGCTGGAGGGAGGTATCCGCGTGCCCTTCGTCGTGTCGTGGCCGCGCTCGCTGCCGTCCGGCGCACGATACGACGAGCCGGCGATCCAGCTCGACATCCTGCCGACCGCGTTGGCGGCGGCGGGCGTCCCGATCGACCCGCAATGGCAGCTGGACGGCGTCAATCTCCTCCCGTACCTGCGGGAAGAGACGTCGGGGCGTCCGCACGAGGCCCTCTTCTGGCGCTCGTGGGGGCAGATGGCGGTCCGCAGCGGCGACTGGAAGCTCGTGAGTTACGTGGCGCAGATGGACGAGGGCGAGCTGCTGCTGCAGGAGCCGCGGGACGAGATGACGCCGCACCGGCTGTACGACCTGGGCCGGGACGCCGGCGAGAGCCAGGACCTTTCGGAACGCGAGCCGGAGCGGGTCGCGGAGCTCCTGGCGTCGTGGAACGCGTGGAATGCCGCGATGCGTCCGGCCCGTGCGGTGGTGGGTCCTGGACGCAGCGCCGACGACATATCCCGTGCCACCGGCCGGGGACCCTAGCTAGGACAGGGGCGGCCCCAGGAGCCCTTCGTGTTCCAGAGGTCATCGTCGATGTCGGGCACGGTCGTCTGACCTGAAGGGTTCGCAATGGCCAATGCCGGCAGAGGCGATGCGCTGTCCGGTCTTGGGCGAGGGCGGCGCCTCTCGAGATCAACAAGTTTATTGATGTTAACAGGATCCCCGATAAACCTGTTAATTGTGTTAACTTGCGCCCCATGGACCGTTTGCGAAATCCGTACGCGCCGGGCGCCGGCCTCCAGCCGCCGGAGTTGGCGGGCCGAGACGCCCTGCTGGCGGACGCATCCACGGACATGGACCGGGTACTTGCAGGCCGTCCCGCCAAAGGCCGGATGCTGATCGGCTTGCGCGGCGTCGGCAAGACGGTCCTGCTGAACCGATTGCGTCTAGGGGCGGAAGGAAAGGGCTTCCAGACCCTGCGGATCGAGGCGCCGGAAGGCGCGTCCCTCCCGGCGCTGCTCACCCCCGAACTCCGCCACCTCGTCCATACCCTTGATCTGCGCCGCAGGGCCGGCCGGACCCTGAGGCAGGGGGCGAGCGCACTCGCCGGGTTCGCCAAGGCGTTCAAGGTCAACGTGGGGCCGTTCGGGTTTGGCGTGGACCTGGCGCCGGGCGAAGCGGACAGCGGAGACATCGAGCAGGACCTGCCTCGTCTACTCGCCATCGTGGCGCAAGCCGCCGCCGACAGGAACACCGCCATTGCATTGTTCGTGGACGAGGTCCAGTACCTTGCCGCGGAAGAACTCGGGGCCGTCATCGTCGGCTGCCACGAGATTGCCCAACGCAACCTCCCCTTCCTGTTCGTCGGCGCCGGCCTGCCGCAGGTCGTCGCTCTTTCCGGCCGAGCCAAGTCATACGCCGAGCGCCTGTTCGACTACCCTGCGGTCGGCCCGCTCGACCCGGCGGACGCCCGTGCCGCGTTGCTGAAGCCGGCGCGCGCGGAGGGTGCCGACTTCGAGCCCGACGCCGTCGAGCTGATCCTGGCTGGCGCGCAGAACTATCCCTATTTCATTCAGGAGTGGGGCTTCCAGGTTTGGAACGCCGCGCCCGCGAGTCCCGTGACCGCGGGAATGGTGGAGACCGCCACGCCGGATGTGCTCGCGCACCTGGACGGCAACTTCTTCCGCGTGCGTTTCGACCGACTGACGCCCCTGGAGCAGAAGTACCTGCGCGCCATGGCGGAACTGGGCCCCGGACCGCACGCAACAGGTCAGATCGCCGAGACGCTCGGAGTCGGGACCTCCGCCGTGGCGAGCGTGCGCCAACGCCTGATCACGAAGGGCATGATCTGGAGCCGGCGCCATGGCGAGACGGCGTTCACCGTCCCCCTCTTTGATGGTTTCATGAAGCGGCAGATGCCGGAGCTGGTCCCACATGTTCCGCAACGTCGACGGGGCACGTGAGGGCGCCGGCGCTACATCCGTTCTACCGTTTCGATTCCCAGCAGACCCAGCCCGCGCTGCAACGTCTCTGCCGTCAGCGCGCAGAGCCTGAGGCGGCTCGCGCGCGATTCGCCCGGCGCATCGAGGACGGGACACGCCTCGTAGAACTGCATGAAACGGCTCGCCAGTTCGTAGAGATACGCACAGAGCAGGTGCGGCAGCGCCTCGCTCGCGACCTGCTCGAGGGTCTCCTGAAAGCGCAGCAGCAGTACCGCAAGGCGCCGCTCCTCTGGTTCCACGACGGCTTGCGCCGCCTCGAGACTGTCGGCCGACACGCCGGCGCGCCGGAAGATGCTCTGGATCCGCGCATAGGCGTACTGCAGGTAGGGCGCGGTGTTGCCGTCGAAGGAGAGCATCGTGTCCCAGTCGAAGACGTAGTCGCTCGTACGGTGCTTCGAGAGGTCCGCGTACTTCACGGCGCCGATGCCCACGGCGCGGGCCACCCGGTCGGCCTCGGCGCCGGTCAGTTCCGGGTTCTTCTCCTCGACCAGCCCCCGCGCGCGTTCGACCGCCTCGTCGAGCAGGTCGGCGAGCTTGACCACGCCGCCGGTCCGCGTCTTGAAGGGCCGGTTGTCCTGGCCGAGGATCGCCCCGAAGGGATGGTGCTCGAGGCTGCATTCCTCTGCCACGAACCCGGCCTTCCGCGCCACGGCGAAGAACTGGCGGAAGTGCAGGGACTGCCGCGCGTCGGTGAAGTAGAGCACGCGGTCGGCCCTATAGTGGTCCGTGCGCAGACGCGCCGCCGCCAGGTCCGAGGTCGCGTAGAGGTAGCCGCCGTCGCGCTTCTGCACGATGACCGGGGCCTCGAACTCTTCGAGGAACACGCACATCGCGCCGTCGGACTCGGTGAGGAGGCCGGCGCGGTCCAGGTCCGCGACGACCTTCGGCAGCGCGTCGTTGTAGCGGCTCTCGGCGTCGAGGTCGTCGTCGGTGAGCGTGATCCCGAGGGTCTCGTAGACCGCGCGGCAGTGGGACAGCGAGATATCGATGAAGCGCCGCCAGTATCCCCGGACCGTCTCGTCGCCCCGCTGGAGGTCGACCACCGTGCGCCGCGCCCGGTCCGCGAACGCCGTGTCCGCGTCGAAGCGCTTGCGCGCCTCGGCGTAGAAGACCTCGAGGTCCTTCAGTTCCGCGGCGTCTTCCTGGAGGTCTTCCAGGTGGGCCACGAGCATGCCGAACTGCGTGCCCCAGTCGCCGACGTGGTTCTGGCGGATCACCTCGTGGCCCAGCGCCTCCAGGATGCGCGCCATGGCGTCGCCGATGGTCGTGCGCAGGTGGCCGACGTGCATTTCCTTGGCCAGGTTCGGCGAGGAGTAGTCCAGGACTGCCCGGTCCGGGTCCGGCGTCCGCTCGATATCGACGCTGCCCAGGCGTTCGGACAGGAACGCGCCGGAGAGCGTGATGTTGACGAAACCCGGTCCTGCGACCTCCACCCGCTCGGCAATCCCCGGCCCCGCGTCCGTGAATGCGCGGGCGACGGCTGCGGCAAGGTCGCGCGGGTTCGTGCGCAGCCGCTTGGCGGCCGCCATCGCCCCGTTCGCCTGGTAGTCCCCGAACTCCGGCCGCCCGGACGGGCGCAGCATCGGCTCGGGTTCGTCCACGCCCGCCGCGCGGAACGCGTCCCCGACGCGCTCCGAGAGAAACCCGCGCAGGTTCACCCGCCGGTCAGTCGCCGGCCGGCGACACGTCCTCCGCCTGCCAGCCCTTGCTGCGTTCGACCGCGACGAACGTCACGCGCTGGCCGTCCCTCAGGTTGCCGCGCCGGTCGCCGTCGGAGCGTATCGAGCGGTGATGGACGAATATCTCGTCGCCGTCCTCGCGGATGACGAAGCCGAACCCCTTCGAGCGGCTGAACCACTTGACCGTGCCGGTCTCCCTGGGTCCGTCCGGCGCCGGGCGCGGCTTCGGACGCGCATCCCGCGGCGCTCGCGAGCGCCCGCGGCCCTGGCCTCGGGAGCGGGGACCCCGGGAACGGGAACCGCCGGCACGGGTGCTCCGGCCGATCCGCATCGCGGCGAGCCCGGACGCCAGGCACGCGAGGAACACCACCGCGAGCAGGCCCAGGTGGCTGCCGCCGAGCAGCCACCGGTTTGCTTCCGCCGCGACCACGGCGAGCAGGGCGGCGATGGCCGCCGCCGTCAGGAACCTTTGCGCTGTCACGGCCGCCGGTACGCCTTCGTGATGACCACCGGTTCGACGGGCACGTCCCGCATGCCCATTCGGGCGCCTGTCTTCGTGCGCTCGATCTCGTGCGCCGCTTCCATGCCCTCGATGACGCGCCCGAACACCGTGTAGCCGGGCCGCCCGGGACGGTAGTTGAGACTGTCGTTGTCGGTCATGTTGATGTAGAACTGCGCGCCCGCGGAGTCCGGGTCCGAGGTGCGCGCCATGGAGAGCGTGTACCGGTCGTTCGCGACGCGGTTGTTCGACTCGTTCACCACCGTGCGGGGCGCTTCCTTGTACGTCATGTCCGCCGTGTGACCGCCGGCCTGAATGACGAAGCCCTCGATGACCCGGTGGAAGATCAGGCCGTCGTAGAAGCTCGCGTCGACCAGGTCGAGGAAGTTCTCCACGGTCTTGGGCGACTTGTCCGCGAAGAGCTCGACGGCGAGGTCGCCCATGCTGGTCTCGAGGACGACGACCGGATTGTCGGCCATGGCCGTGCCGGACAGCGTCGCCGACAGCAGTCCGGCCACCAGTCCGTGGCGATGTGGTGCGTGTTTCATTCCCTGTGCTCCTTGCTGATTCCCTGTGCTATCGCGTCGAGGTACTTGCCCACCGTCGCCGGCAGGCCCCATTCCAGCGCGTCCGCCGTGAGGGCGTGGCCGATCGACACTTCCGCGATCCCGCCCATGGCGACGAACCGCGCCAGATTGTCCAGGTTGAGGTCGTGGCCGGCGTTGACGCCGAGGCCGAGTTCGCCGGCGTAGCGCGCGGCTTCGCGGTAGACCCGGCGGCTCGTCTCCGCGTCGTCACTTTCGGCCCCGCACCGTTCGACGATCTCGGCGTAAGGGCCCGTATAGAGTTCGATCCGGTCGGCGCCGCAGTCCGCCGCACCGCGGATCTGTTCCGGCACGGGATCCACGAAGAGACTCACCCGGGCGCCCCAGCCGCGGTAGCGGGCGACGACCGCCGCCAACCGGTCCGCGTCCGCCTGGTCCGAGAGGTCCCATCCGTGGTCGGACGTCAGTTGGCCGTCCGCGTCCGGCACCAGCGTCGCCTGGTGCGGCCGCGCCGACCCGATCAGCCGGTCGAAGCCCGGATACCCGTTGTCGCGCGGCCCGGCGTAGGGATTGCCCTCGATGTTGAACTCGATCTGCGGATTCGCGCGCACCACTTCGGCCAGCACCGCGACGTCGTCCGGGCGGATATGGCGCTGGTCGGGCCTGGGATGCGCGGTGACGCCCTGGGCTCCCGCGGCGATGACGGTGCGCGCCGCGTCCGCCACGGACGGCCGCGCCCCTTCGCGCGCGTTGCGCAGCCAGGCGACCTTGTTGAGGTTGACCGAGAGCGCCGTCACGCCCAGGAGTTGCGTCGCGGACGGGACTTGATGGCGACGCCGAGCAACAGCCCGACCAGCACCAGGCACCCGCCGATCAGCATCCACTGCCGCTCCACGTTCTGTTCCAGGCTGTCGCGCTGGGCGAGCAGGTCGTCCACCTCCGCCCGCAGGTTGGTGTTGAGCTGCACCAGATCGCGGTTGTTCTCGTAGAGTCCGAGTCCCTGCTCGGAGGTACTCCGGACGCGTTCCAGTTCCTGCTCGAGTTCGGCGTGGGCCCGCTCGAGTTCCGCGTGGGACCGTTCGATCTCCCGCGCGTTGGCCAGGGCCGCCGCCGCGTCGTTCCCCGCCAGCAGCCCCTCGAGTTCGGTGATCCGCTCCTCGGCGTCCGCCAACTGCATCCGCGCGATCGGCTCGCCCACGAGATACTGGTTCGGCAACCAGCCTTCGTTGCCGCTCGGCAGGCGCACGTGGGTGAACCCCGCGTCTTCGTCCACCTCGAGGGCCTCCACGACGGTGCCGGTGGGGAGGCCCCAATGCAGGATGCGATGCTCTCCCGAAGGGCCGCTGCGCAACGGCACGCGGTACTCGTCGGAGATGTACATCGTCGTCTGGGCCAGCGCCGAAAACCCCGGCGCCGCCAGGGCGGCGAGGGCGAAGGTGCACGCGAGCCGCCTCAGGGGTCCGTTCACTGCCGCTCGGCCCGCTCGAGGGCCTCCCCGTCGGGCAACTGCCCGCTCGCGGCCAGGTAGGCGACGCTGCCCACCGTGAGGACGACCGGGATCGCGAACGCGGAGACGAGCTTGTAGGTAACCCAGGCCTGCTCGCTGAAGCCGTAGGCGACCGCGAGGTTGGCGCCGCCCGCCGCCAGCATGGCGACGCCCCAGCCCCAGGTCAGGTACGCCCAGGCGCGGTCCGGCAGCACCAGCATCCGTCCGAGCGCCTTCTGGATGTGGTCGCCCGTGCCGACGTAACGGCTGCCGACGATCGCGCAGGCCATGATCCAGTAGACGATCGTCGGCTTCCACTGGATGAAGGTCTTGTTCTGGAAGAGGAGCGTCAGCGCGCCGGAGACCAGGGCGACCCAGATCACCACCCACATCTGCCGGCTGATCGGCCAGCCCTGCCACTTGAATACGGCCAGTTGCACGACCGCGCTCCCCATGAGGGCCGCCGTCGCCACGAAGATGTCCGTGAACACGTAGACCCCGACGAAGGCCAGGACCGGAAGGAAATCGACCAACTGCTTCATATTTCACGGATAATAGCTGCTATGAGCCAATTCTTCAGCGTTCACCCCACCCATCCGCAGGCGCGGCTGCTGGCCCGCGCGGCGGAGATCGCCAAGGGTGGCGGGGTGATCGTCTACCCCACGGACTCGACCTACGCGCTGGGGTGCCACATCGGCGACAAGGCGGCGCTCGACCGCATCCGGGAGATCCGCGGACTGCACCCGCGGCATCACTTCACGCTCCTGTGCCGCGACCTTTCCGAACTCGCGGCGTACGCGATGGTGGACAACACCAGCTACCGCATCCTCAAGCACTACACGCCGGGGCCGATCACGTTCATCCTGAAGGCGACGCGCGAAGTGCCGCGGCGGCTGATGAGCCGGCGCCGCACGATCGGCCTGCGCGTTCCGGACAGCCCGGTCAGTCTCGGCCTCCTCGCGCAGCTCGAGGAGCCGATGATGTCGACGACGCTGATGCTGCCCGGCGACGAGTACCCGATGACCGAGGCGCAGGACATCCGCGACCGCCTCGAGGGCGTGGTGGACCTCATCCTCGACGGCGGACCCTGCCTGCGGGAGCTGACCACGGTGGTCGACCTCACCGACAGCCTGCCCCAGGTCACACGGGCGGGGCTCGGCGACTTCGAGCTATCGCCGCCCAAGCCATCGCTCTAGCGGGAGCGCCGTCGCTCTAGCGGGCGCTGCTATAATCGCCGCCGCGTGTTCACGATCACCCCGTTCACTTGAGCAGCACCGACTCGGATCGACGGGTCGTATCCGGAATGCGGCCGACCGGCCGCATGCACATCGGCCACTATCACGGCGCACTCAAGAACTGGGTGCGGCTGCAGCACGAGTACGAGTGCCTCTTCTTCGTCGCCGACTGGCACGCACTCACGACCCATTACCAGGATCCGGGCGTCATCGAGGCGCACACGCTCGACATGGTCGTGGACTGGCTCGCCGCCGGCATCAGCCCCGGGGCGTCGACCATCTTCGTGCAGAGCCGCGTCCCCGAACACGCGGAGATGCACCTCCTGTTGTCGATGATCACGCCGGTGGGCTGGCTTGAGCGCGTGCCAACTTACAAGGAGCAGCAGCAGAAGCTCAACGACCGGGATCTCTCGACCTACGGCTTCCTGGGCTACCCCGTCCTGCAGGCGGCGGACGTGCTGATCTACCGGGCCGGCAAGGTGCCGGTGGGTGCGGACCAGGTGCCCAATATCGAACTCATGCGGGAGATCGCGCGCCGTTTCAACCACATCTACGGCCGCGAGCCGCGCTTCGAGGAGCATGCCCAGGCGGCGGTCCGCAAGATGGGGCGCAAGGCGGCGCGGCTCTACCAGTCGGCCCGCCGGGACTACCTCGAGCGCGGCGACCGCGAGGCCCTCGAACGCGCCCGCGCCCTGTTGTCCGAACAGCAGAACCTCTCGATCGGCGACCGGGAGCGGCTGTTCGGATACCTCGAGGGCGGCGGCCGCATCGTGCTGGCCGAGACCCAGGCGCTCCTGACCGAGACCTCGGTCTTTCCGGGGCTGAACGGCGACAAGATGTCGAAGTCCTACGGCAACGACATCCCCATGCGCGAGGACCCGCAGGTCACCGAGAAGAAGATCCGCACGATGCCCACCGATCCGGCGCGCGTCCGCCGCAGCGACCCGGGCGATCCCGACAACTGCCCGGTGTTCTCCATGCACAAGGCGCTCTCGTCCGAGTCCGTCTGCAGTTGGGCCGCCGAAAACTGCCGCTCGGCGGGCATCGGGTGCATCGACTGCAAGGGCCCGCTGATAGACACGATCGTCGGGGAACAGGCGCAGTTCCGCGAGCGCGCCGCGCAGTTCGAGGAGAACCCGGACCTCGTGCGCACCATCATCGTCGAAGGGTCCGAGGCGGCCCGCGACATCGCCCGCGAGACGATGGAGGACGTGCGGGCCGCCGTGGGCGTCACCCACCGATGAGCGACGACGAGGGCCGCGTCACGCGGCTCGACGCCGAGCGCCGCAAGCGCCGCGGCGGATCCGTCGTCGCCATCGTCGGGGAACGCGTGGTCGACGAACTGCCGACCGACCTCTACATCCCGCCCGACGCCCTCGAAGTGATCCTCGAGACCTTCGAGGGTCCCCTCGACCTGCTGCTCTACCTGATCCGGCGCCAGAACCTCGACATCCTGGAGGTCCAGGTCGCGGAGATCACGGACCAGTACATGCGCTACATCGAGCTGATGTCCGCGCTCCGGTTGACGCTGGCGGGGGAGTACCTCGCCATGGCGGCGACCCTGGCCGAGATCAAGTCCCGGCTGCTCCTTCCGCGTCCGGTTACGGAGGAGGACGAGGAGGGCGACCCGCGCGCGGAACTGATTCGGCGGCTGCGGGAGTACGAGCGCATCCGGGACGCCGCGGAGCGGCTCGCCGACCTGCCGCGCCTGGAACGCGACGTCTTTCCCGCGGGCGCCGAGCCGCCGGAACCCGTCAGGGCGCACCCCCCGCCGGCGGTCGAGCTGAAGGAGCTGATGCTCGCGATGGCGGACGTGCTCCACCGGGCCAACCTCAACCGGCATCACGCGGTCCAGTTCGAGGCGCTCTCGGTGCGCGAACGCATGACCAGCATGCTGGCCCGGGTGAACGCCGCCAGCCGGTTCCTTCCGCTCGAGGAGTTCTTCTCTCCGCAGGAGGGCAAGCACGGCATCATCGTGAGCTTCCTGGCAGTGCTCGAACTCCACCGCGAGGGGCTGATCGACCTGGTGCAGCACCGGGCCTTCGCGCCGATCTACCTGCGCGCCGCCTCCTGACGGGACGGCTGCGATGCTCCAGCAGGCCGAAATCCGACGCGTTCTCGAGGCGGCGTTGCTCGCGTCCCCGGAACCCGTTTCCATCCAACGGATGCTACGGCTGTTCGGGCCCGGCGAGTTGCCCGAGGCCAACCCGCGCCAGGCCGTGAAGAGTGCCCTCGCCGAGATCGAGTTCGACCTCGAGGGCCACGGATACCGCCTCCGGCAGGTCGCGAGCGGTTACCGTTTCCAGGTCCGCCAGGAGCTGAGCCCGTGGATCAGCCGGCTCTGGGAGGAGAAACCGCCGCGCTACTCCCGGGCCTTGCTGGAAACCCTCGCGCTTATCGCCTACCGTCAGCCGGTAACTCGGGGCGACATCGAACAGGTGCGGGGCGTTTCGGTGAGTCCCAACATCATGCGTACGCTACTCGAGCGGGGCTGGATCCGGTCCGTCGGCCATCGCGAGGTCCCCGGCCGGCCGGCGCTCTACGGCACGACCAACACGTTCCTCGACTACTTCGATCTCGCCAACCTCGAGGACCTGCCGCCGCTGGCGGAGATCCATGCGCTGATCACGCCGGCCGGGGACGACGAGGGCGACGACGCGCCGCCGCTGACGGAGGAGATCCATGACGCCTTCGAGACGGAGCTCGAGGAAGATGCAGAGAGCGGGCTCGAGAACGTCGTCCCCTTGCCGACGGTGGATCGCTGAGCGGCGGACGATGCGGTTTCTTGCGAGGGGCAAGCCCCTCGCGCACCCCGGCTGAGGGCTCTCATGTCGGAGAAGCTGCACAAGGCGCTGGCGGAACGCGGCCTCGGCTCCCGGCGCGAGATGGAACGCTGGATTCTGGCCGGACGGATCCGCGTCAACGGCAGCACCGCGACGCTGGGGGACCGGGTGGAGGCCGGCGACCGGATAGAGGTTGACGGCCGGCGGTTGACGCCGCGCCCCGCTCCGCGTCCGCGCGTACTGGTCCTGAACAAGACCGAGGGGACGATCTGTTCCCGGCGCGACCCGGCCGGCCGGACCACCGTGTTCGACGCCCTGCCGGCGACCCATCGGGGTCGCTGGATGACGGTGGGACGCCTCGACATCAACAGCTCCGGGTTGCTGCTGTTCACCAACGACGGCGCTCTCGCGCACCGCCTGATGCATCCTTCGACGGGTCTCGACCGCGAGTACGCCGTACGCGTGGACGGCCTCCTCGCCGACGACGCCGTCGAACGGCTGAAGGCGGGCATCGAGGTCGACGGGGAGGTCCAGCAGTTCTCGGACGTGCGCTACTACGACGGCAAGGGCACCAACCACTGGTACCACGTCGTGCTGATGGAGGGCCGGAACCGCGAGGTGCGCAAGCTCTTCGAGCAGGTCGGCCGGCGGGTGAGCCGCCTGAAGCGCGTCCGCTTCGGACCGGTCGTGCTGCCGTCCTGGCTCCGGCGCGGCCAGGCCGCGGAACTCGGTCCCGCAGACCTCGCGGCGCTGTACGGGCTCCTTCGGCTGCACTACGGGCCGCCGCCCCGCAAGGGCGGAGGGCGCAAGCCGCCGCGTTCGCTGCTGATCCCCTATCCGGAGCTGCCGCAGTGACGCCCGTGGACGAGACGGGCGTTCCAGTCGAAGAGGTTCGACAGCTCGTTCGGCGGCGCCTGCGCTACGGCCTGTCACTGCCCGAACGTGTCGTGCGCAGCACCGCGGGAGTCGTCGGCGGCGCCCTGCGGGAGTCCGCGACGGTGCTGCTGCCGCAGGCCTTCCGGGATGCGAAGACGTACCGCGGCTTCGTCGGGCAGATGCTCGACTTCATGGCCGAGGATATGGGCGGCGTGGAACGCGGGAGCGAAGGTCACCAGGGCGAGCGGGTCGAGCGCTACGTGGCCCGCAAGACCGTCGGTAACTTCGTCGAGCTTGCGAGCCTCGCGACCGTCCACCTGTCGCCGATGCTGATCCTCGCGCTGGTCAGTGACGTCGCCTACGGGTCCAGGGCGTACCTCGCCGAGTTCGCCGAGGAACTCGAGCAGCGTGGCGTCATCGCGGACGCAGCCTCGATTCGGAAGGCGGACGACCTGCTCGATGCGGTGGCGGATGCCAGCCAGCGCACCGCGACGGCCTTCGACACCCCGCCGCTGTCCGTGGACGGGCTGAGGGACACCATCCGCGAGACCCGCGACTCCCTGGCGGAAGTCGACATGGCGAGCGTTCTTCCCGAGGTCGAACTCCGCGGCCTGTGGGAGCGGATCTCTGCCGCGGCGCAACGCCAGGGCGTCAGTCCGTTCGACGTCTCCGGACTCATCACCCTGCGATCGCTGGATGGGGACGAGCGCGAAGGGGCGCCCCTCGCGCGAGTCAAGCTCCGCGGCGGCGCGCTGTCCAGCGTCCAGGCGGCGGGGACGCTGCTCGACCGGCATGTCTTCGATCACTATCGGACGGTGCTCGGGGACATCGAGGAGCGCGGCTTCTACCCGAGCCTGGCGACCGCGAGCCGCCCCTATGCCGAAGCCGTCTGGCGCAACTTCGCGGTCGACCGGTCGACGTGGACGGAGGAGTTCCTCGCGACAGGCGGCGTCAGGCGCACCTGGCGTCAGGCGCGGGCGTGGGTCAGGCGGCGCCGTCGGTCGGCGTCTACCACGAGACCGGGGTGAGAGCGAGGCTGGTTGTAGGGTCGATGATATAGTCGAGACATGACCTTCAACCGCGATTTCGCGACCCGGATCATCAATCAGGGCGACCGCGACGTAGCGCTTTTTTTCGCTGGTCGGGGAGCGGAGATCGCCCGGTTCGACAGCGCTTTGCGCGAGTCATTCGGCAAGCGTCAGGCCGTCTTCCGCATCTTCCAGGGCGCACCCGGCTGCGGCAAGACCTCCCTGGCCGCTCACTTGCGCGCGAACAGGACGACCGGCGTGTTGTTCGTGGCGGTCGGCAAAGGCGACCTCAAGTCCAGGGACGCACTCTTCACCAGGGTCGGAGAAGCCATAGAGGGCGAGCGCTCTCTCATGCGAGGGGCACGCCCCTCGCGCTCCCCGGCTGAGGGCTCCCGCTGCGGCAAGGTCGCGCGGGCAGCCGCGCAGGCGGTGGGCGCCTGGCTCAAGATCAAGCCGGTTGGCGACGCTGCTGCCGAGTTCGTGGCGGAAAAGGCCGCCCCGAAGCCGACCTTGGTGTTGCACATGGATGAGGCGCAACTGATTGACCAGGAGCAGGACGCCCTGGTGCACCTGCACACGGACGGTGTCGACCTGCCGGCGGTGTGCCTGTTCACCGGCCTGTCGCACACCGAGAGCCGTCTCCGGAGCGTGGGGGGGCTTTCCCGGCTGGCCAAGAACGTAACGACCAACATGGGGCGGATGGCGGACCCGGAGTGCGCGGAGTCAACGGCGATGATGCTCGACAAGCTCGGCGTCGAAGGGCCCGATGCGGAGCGTCAAGAAGCCGTGGAAACGGTTGTGGAGGAGGCTCATGGCTGGCCTCAGCACTTGTTCTGCGCCCAGCAAGCCCTTTGTCGCGAGTTGGTGCGTACCGACGGCGGCCTTCGGGCGGTGGACCTGGACACGCTGCGGGCGGATAGCCAAGCGGACCGCCACGCATACTACCAGGGGCGGCTGGAAGGGGAGCTGGCCCGCTGGCCGAAGCTGGCTGCTGCGGTTGCCGCCCAGGTGATGCGGCGGGAAGTCGACACCGAACCGGAGTTGACCAAGCTTTGTCGGCAGGAGGTCAGGCGGCTGAAGCTGGACGAAGACCGGGACTTCGGCGTCGAACCCGTGGAGTTCGTCCGCCAAATGGTCGAGAAGGGCGTGTTGTCCCCAACGGGGGAGCGTCGTTATGTAGTGCCCATACCGTCTATGCTGACATGGCTTGGGAACAGGCACGGGGCAAGTACACCGGAGGCCTATCCAGCGCGCTGAGTGCGTCCCTACGGGCCGCCCCACCCCGGTGCGTCGATGCTCCGCCCCGTGACCCCCACCGAGTCAGGCCCCATGAGGTAGAGATAGAGGTCCATGTGCGCCTCCGGCTCCGGGAGGGTGGCCGGGTCCTCGGCCGGGTACGCCGCCGCGCGCATGGCCGTCCTCGTGCCGCCCGGGTTGAGCGCATTGACCCGCACGCCGGTGTGCTCGAGTTCGTCGGCGAGCGTCTGGGACAGTCCCTCGGTCGCGAACTTCGATACCGCGTACGCCCCCCAGTACGCCCGTCCCACGCGGCCGACGCCGGACGACGTGAAGACGATGGACGCATCGGGCGCGGCCTCGAGCAGGGGCAGCAGCGCGCGGGTGAGCAGGACGGGGGCCATGGCGTTCACCCGCATGACCTCCGCCCAGGCGTCGGCCGGGTAGTGCGCGACCGGAACGCGGGGTCCCAGGACTGAAGCGTTGTGGAGGATGCCGTCGAGCCGGCCGTAGTCCTCGCGGATCGCTTCCGCGAGGTTGTCCGCGGCCGCCTCGTCGAGTGTCGCGAGATCCGCCGGCACGATGACCGGCTTCGTGGCGGTTTCCGCGGCGATCGCGTCGAAAACCGCTTCCAGCTTGCCGCGGGTGCGCCCTAACAGCACGACGTCCGCCCCGTGGCTCGCGTAGGCGAGGGCGGCGGTGCGGCCGATGCCGGCGCCCGCGCCCGTGACCAGGACGACGCGGCCCGCGAGCAGATCGGCGGACGGACGGTAGCGGGGCTTGCCGCCCCTGGTCACCCGGAGACTTCCTTGCGCGCGTGGACCACGTAGTTGACGTCCACGTCGTCGCCCAGCGTGCAGTCGCGCGTGAACGGGTTGTAGCGCATGCCGACGATCTCGACGACGGTCAGCCCCGCCGCCCGCATGGCCCTCGCGAGCTCCGACGGCCGGATGAACTTCCCGTAGTCGTGGGTGCCCCGGGGCAGGATCCCGAGCACGTACTCCGCGCCGAGCACGGCGAGCAGGTAGGACTTGGGGTTGCGGTTGATGGTCGAGACGATCACGTCGCCCCCCGGTTCCGCGAGGTCCGCGAGCGCCTGTACCGTGGATGTCACGTCGGGGACGTGCTCCAGCATCTCGAGGCAGGTCACTAGCGAGAACGCCCCGGGCGCTTCCCGCGCGTAGGCCTCCGGCGTAGTCCGCTCGTAACGGATGGCCTCGGTGAGCCCCGACTCGATGGCGTGCAGCCGCGCCACGGCCAGGGGACTCTCCGCCATGTCGATGCCCGTGACATGGGCGCCGAGCGTCGCCAGGCTCTCGCTGAGGATGCCGCCCCCACAGCCCACGTCGGCAACTCGCGCGCCGGCGAGCCCACACCGCTCCGCGAGGTACGCCACCCGCACCGCGTTGATGTCGTGCAGCGGCTTGAAGTCGCCGTCCGGGTCCCACCAGCGATGCGCGAGCGCCTCGAACTTCTCGATCTCCGCGCGGTCGACGTTGACGTCCGCGGTCACGACGCCATCCTCCGCGGCCACTCTGCCGCGCGGGCCAGGATGCGCGGCACGTCGAGGGTGTGGAACCTCCCCTGCTCATAGAGACACCGCCCGTTGACCCAGACATGACTGACGTGTCGGCCCGCCTGGGCGTGGACGAGTTGCGCCGTCGGGTCGTGGACCGGCTGCATGCCCGGGTGCGCGAGATCGACGGCGACCAGGTCCGCGCGCTTGCCGGCCTCCAGGGAGCCGATCTCTTCGTCGAGACCCAGCACGCGGGCGCCGGCCAGGGTCGCCATCTCGAGCATTTCCGTCGCCGGCGCCGCCGCCGCGTCCTCCGTCAGCGACGTGCGGAGCAACGCCGCCGCACGCATCTCGTCGAAGAGGTCGAGGGAGTTGTTGGACGCCGCGCCGTCGGTGCCGAGCGCGACGTTGACCCCGGCCGCCAGGAGTTCGTTCACCCGGCAGCGCCCGCTCGCGAGCTTCAGGTTGGACCGTGGACAGTGCACGACGTGGGCGCCGCCGAAGGCGACGCGTTCGATCTCGCGCTCGGTGAGCTGGGTCATGTGCACGGCCTGCAGGGCCGGCGTCAGCAGGCCCATCGCGTCGAGACACTGCACCCAGCTTCCGCCCGTCCGGGCCCGGGCTTCCGCCACCTCGGTTGCGGTCTCGTGCAGGTGGATCTGGATGCCGGCGTCGACCTCGTCCGCCAGGGTCTGCAGGCGCCGGAGAATTCCTTCGCCGGTCGTGTAGGCGGCGTGCGGACCGAAGGCGACCTGCACCAGGTCGTCGTCGCGGTAGCGGTCGCGCAACTCGAGCCCCTTGCGGATGCACTCGTCGGACGATCTCGCCCAGGCGCTCGCGAACTCGGCCACCGGGAACGCCGCCTGCAGGCGGAAGCCGGCCGCGCTCGCGGTCTCGGCGGCGGCTTCCGGGAACCAGTACATGTCGCTGGCGCAGGTCGTCCCCGACGCGATCATCTCCGCGAGCGCGAGTGCCGTGCCGTCCCTCACGAACTCCGCGTCCACACAGCGCGCTTCGAGCGGCCAGATGGTTTCCTCGAGCCAAGCGTCGAGGGACTGCGACTCGGACACGCCCCGCATCAGGGTCATCGCCAGGTGGCCGTGGGCGTTGACCAGCCCCGGCATCAGGATGTGGCTGTCGAGCTGCAATACGTCGGCTTCGGGAAAGCCCGCGTCGATGTCGGCGCGCGGTCCGACGGCCGCGATGCGACCGTCTTCGAGCGCCACGCTCGCTTCTTCGAGCACGACGTTGTCGGGCGCGACGGGCAGCACGTAGCGCGGATGGAGCACCTGCGCGGACATGGCGGAAGTATATCGGACGGGTCCGCCGGAACCCCGTGAAACCGGGGCGTCGCGGACCGGATTCGGGCATCCGGAACCGCTCTCGGGACCCTCGATCTGGTAGAATTCGCGGTTGTTCCCGAGCGGTTCCACCAACACCGTCCATGTCCGATACCGGGTCCGACTCCACTGCGGTCCGCGGCGGAGGCCGCGGTCGTGAAATCCTCTCCGTCAACATCGAGGACGAGCTCAAGCGGTCGTATCTCGACTACGCGATGAGCGTGATCGTCGGGCGCGCCCTGCCCGACGTTCGCGACGGCCTGAAACCCGTGCACAAGCGGGTGCTGTACTCGATGGCGGAGATGAACAACACCTGGAACCGGCCCTACATGAAGTCGGCGCGGGTGGTGGGCGAGGTGATGGGCAAGTACCACCCCCACGGCGACCAGGCGATCTACGACACGATCGTCCGCATGGCGCAGGACTTCTCCATGCGCTACCTGCTCGTCGACGGCCAGGGCAACTTCGGGTCCATGGACGGCGACCCGCCGGCGGCGATGCGCTACACCGAAGTGCGGATGGCGCGCATCGCGGACGAACTGCTCGCCGACCTCGACAAGGACACGGTCGACTTCGTCCCGAACTACGACGACACGCTGACCATGCCGGAGGTGCTGCCCACGCGGGTGCCGAACCTCCTGCTGAACGGGTCGTCCGGGATCGCCGTGGGGCTCGCGACGAACATCCCCCCGCACAACCTCACCGAGGTGATCGGCGGATGCCTGCTCCTGCTGGAGGAGCCGGAGGCCACCGTCGACGACCTGCTCGAACACATCCACGGTCCGGACTTCCCCACCGGCGGCATCATCAACGGGCGGGCCGGCATCGTGCAGGCGTACCGCACCGGCCGCGGGCGCATCTACGTCCGCGCCCGGGCCGAGGTCGAGTCCGACAACTCGGGCAAGGACACGATCGTCGTCACCGAGATCCCCTACCAGCTCAACAAGGCGCGCCTCATCGAGAAGATCGCGGAGCTCGCCCGCGACAAGAAGGTCGAGGGCATCACGGAGCTGCGCGACGAGTCCGACAAGGACGGCCTGCGCATCGTCATCGAGGTGCGCCGGGGCGACTCGGGCGAGGTCGTGCTGAACAACCTCTACGCGCAGACCCAGCTCCAGTCGGTGTTCGGCATCAACTGCGTGGCGCTGGTGGACCGCCAGCCGAAGCTCCTGAACCTCAAGGAGATGCTCGAGGCCTTCCTCAAGCACCGCCGGGAAGTCGTCATCCGCCGGACGCTCTACCTGCTCCGGCAGGCGCGGCGCCGCGGGCACCTGCTCGAGGGGCAGGCCGTGGCGCTCGAGAACATCGACGACGTGGTCGAACTCATCCGCAAGTCCGCCACGCCCGCCGACGCACGCGCCGAGCTGACGGCCCGGCGGTTCCCCTCCGAGTCGGTCGCGGAGCTGATGGCCCGGGCGGGGAGCGACGCGTGCCGGCCGGACGACCTCGGCGACGAGTTCGGCTACCAGGACGGCGTCTACCGGCTCTCGGAGCAGCAGGCCCAGGCGATCCTCGACATGCAGCTCCAGCGCCTGACCGCGCTGCAGCGCGACCGCCTCATGGAGGACTACGGCAAGATCCTCGACGAGATCCGCGACCTGACGGAGATCCTCGGTTCCGAGGAGCGCCTGCGGGGCGTCATCCGCGACGAACTCGTCGACGTGCGCGAGCGCTACGGCGACGCCCGGCGCACGGAGATCCAGAGCTCCCACCAGGACCTGACGGCGGAGGACCTGATCACCGAGGAGGACATGGTGGTCACGGTTTCCCACCAGGGTTATGCGAAGACGCAGCCCCTCGACGTCTACCAGGCGCAGCGCCGGGGCGGCCGGGGCAAGGCGGCCACCGCCGTCAAGGACGAGGACTTCGTCGAGCACCTCCTGATCGCGAACTCCCACGACACGCTCCTGTGCTTCTCGAACAAGGGCAAGGTGTACTGGCTGCGCGTCTTCCAGATCCCGCAGGGTAGCCGGGGCGCCAAGGGACGGCCGCTGGTGAACATGCTCGCGCTGGACGCGGACGAGCGCATCACGACGCTCCTGCCCATGAGCAAGTCCGGTGCCGCGACGGAGGACGCGTTCGTCTTCATGGCCACGGCCAGCGGCACCGTCAAGAAGACGCCGCTCGAGCAGTTCGCCCGCCCGCGGACGGCCGGCCTCATCGCCCTTGACCTCGTGGAGAACGATCACCTGGTGGGCGTCGCCCTGACCGACGGTTACTCGGACATCCTGCTGGTCGCAAGCTCCGGCAAGGCCGTGCGTTTCAAGGAATCGGACGTGCGCGCCATGGGCCGGACGGCCCGCGGCGTACGCGGCATTCGGCTCGGCAGAGGCCACTCCGTGATTTCTCTCATCATCCCGAGCGGCGGCTTCATTCTCACGGCGAGCCGAAACGGCTACGGCAAGCGCACCCGCGTCGAGGAGTTCCCCGTCAAGGGACGCGCCATCCAGGGCGTGATCGCCATGCGGGGCGGCGCGCGGAACGGCCCGCTGGTCGGCGCGGCACAGGTGTTCGAAGGCGACGAGATCATGCTGATCAGCGACCAGGGCACGCTCGTGCGGACGAGCGCCGACGAGATCTCGCTGGTGAGCCGCAACACCCAGGGCGTGAAACTCATCGCGCTCCGGGAAGAGGAGCACCTCGTCGGGCTCGAGCGCATCGTCGAGTCCGAGAACGGCGACTCCGACCAGCCGGCCGATACCGACTGACCCCAAACCGACGCGGAACGAACCGGCGCGGCGGCTCCACGCGGGGCGCCGCGGTTTTCGGATCGCGCCGACGAACCCTTAAAGGCACACCATGACCCGCGTACACAACTTCTCACCGGGCCCGGCCGCGCTGCCACTGCCCGTTCTCGAGCGCGCCCGCGACGAACTGCTCGACTACGAAGGGCGGGGCATGTCCGTGATGGAGATGAGCCACCGGAGCCCCGTGTTCATCGCCATCGCCGAACGGGCGGAGGCGGACTTCCGCGAGCTGCTCGGCGTCGGCGAGGACTACTACGTCCTTTTCCTCCAGGGCGGGCCGACGCTGCAGTTCTCGATGCTGCCGTTCAACCTGACGGAACGCGACTCCGTCGCCGACTACGTGCACACGGGTTCCTGGGGGACGAAGGCGATCGCCGCCGCCCGCAAGCTCTGCCGGGTGAACGTCGCGGCGACCTCGGAGGACGCGAACTTCACCTACGCCCCCCCGCCCGCGGACTGGCGGCTGACGCCCGGGGCCGCCTACGTCCACGTCACCGGCAACGAGACCATCGGCGGCGTCGAGTACCACGACTATCCGTCCGACCTCGGCGCGCCCCTCGTCGCCGACCTGTCGTCCACGCTGCTGTCCCGGCCGCTCGACGTCTCCCGGTTCGGGGTGATCTACGCCGGCGCCCAGAAGAACATCGGTCCCGTCGGGCTGACGATCGTCGTCATCAGGAAGGACCTCGCCGGCAGGGCGCGCCCGGATACCCCGGACATGCTCGACTACCTCGCGCACGCGAAGGCCGGTTCCATGATGAACACGCCGCCGACGTATAACTGGTACCTCGCCGGGCTGGTGTTCGCCTGGCTCAAGGATCTGGGGGGACTCGCCGTCATGGCCGAACGCAACCGGCGCAAGGCGGACAAGCTTTACGCGGCGATCGGCGCGAGCAACTTCTACCGGTGCCCGGTGCGGGACGCGGACCGCTCGTGGATGAACGTGCCCTTCACGCTCGCGGACCCGGCGCTGGACGGCCGCTTTCTCGACGAGGCCGAGGCCGCCGGCCTCGCCAACCTCAAGGGCCACCGCAGCGTTGGGGGAATGCGGGCGAGCCTCTACAATGCCGTCTCCGAGGAAGCGGTGGGCGCGCTCATCGACTTCATGGCGGCGTTCGAACGCGACGCCGGGTAACGCGCGCCGGTCCGCAACACGACGCTGAAACGCAAGCGGCATGAACGACAAGCTCGACGCAGTCAGACAGCGCATCGACGAGATCGACCGGGACCTCGCGCGGCTCCTGAACGAGCGCGCGGCCTGTGCCACGCAGGTGGCGGAGATCAAGGCGGACGCGCCCGGCGACGAGGTGCCGGTCTTCTACCGCCCCGAGCGCGAGGCGCAGATCCTGAAGCGCGTCCAGGCGGAGAACACGGGACCGCTCTCGGACAGGGACATGGCGCGCCTCTTCCGGGAGGTCATCTCGTGCTGCCTGTCCCTCGAACAGCCGCTGACGGTCGCTTACCTCGGTCCGGCCGGCACGTACACCGAGGCGGCCGTCATCAAGCAGTTCGGGCACTTCGCGACGACGCGCGCCCAGGCGGCCATCGACGAGGTGTTCCGCGAGGTGGAGTCGGGCGCCGCCCACTGCGGGGTCGTGCCGGTGGAGAACAGCACCGAGGGGATGGTCAACCACACCCTCGACTGCTTCATGACGTCGAAGCTGCGCATCTGCGGCGAGGTGGAGCTGCCGATCCACCACGCTTTCCTCTCGACGGGTTCGAGCGACTCCATCACGGCGATCTACTCCCACGAGCAGTCCCTGGCCCAGTGCCGGCGCTGGCTCGACAGCCATTACCCGGGCGTGCCGCGCACGCCGCTCGCCAGCAACGCCGAGGCCGCGCGCGTGGCGGCTCGGACGGAAGGCGCCGGCGCCATCGCCGGCGAGATGGCAGCCGAGCGCTACGGACTGCGGATACTCGCGACCAAGATCGAGGACGAACCGGACAACAAGACCCGCTTCCTCGTGCTCGGCGACCAGGAGGTCGGTCCCAGCGGGCACGACAAGACCTCCATCCTCGTCTCCACCCGCAACGAGCCGGGCGCCCTGTACGGCGTGCTGGAGCCGTTCCATCGCCACGGCGTCGACCTGACGCGCATCGAGACCCGCCCGTCCCGCGTGGGTAGCTGGAACTACGTGTTCTTCATCGACTTCGACGGCCACGAATCCCAGGCCGAGATCGAGGCGGTCCTCGCGGAAGTGCGCCAGGTCTCGGTCGAAGTACGTTCTCTCGGCTCCTACCCGCGAGCCGTCGCCTGACCGTGGCGCCCGTCGCCAACATCAACGCCCGCGTCGCCGGGATGACCCCGTATCAGCCGGGCAAGCCGATCGAGGAACTTGCGCGCGAACTCGGGCTTGCCGACATCGTCAAGCTCGCGAGCAACGAGAACCCGCGTGGCCCGGGCCCGGCCGTGCGCGCCGCGCTCGAACGCGCCGCGGCCGACCTGTCGCGTTACCCGGACGGCAGCGGCTACCGCCTCAAGGCGGCCCTGTCCGAACACCTCGCCGTGCCTCCCGAGCAGATCACCCTCGGCAACGGCTCCAACGATGTGCTCGAGCTGGCCGCCCGGGTCGCCATCTCCCCGGGCGCCGAGGGCATCGTCGACGAGCACGCGTTCGTCGTCTATCCGCTGGCCGTCGCGGCCGCCCACGGCACGCTGGTGACGGTCCCGTCGTGCCGCTTCCGGCACGACCTCGACGCGATGCGCTCCCGGATCACCGACGCCACCCGGATCGTCTTCGTCGCCAATCCCAACAACCCGACCGGGACTTGGGTGGCCGAGGCCGAACTCACGGCATTCCTCGACGCCGTGCCCCGGTCGGTCTGGGTCGTACTCGACGAGGCGTACTCGGAGTACGTCTCGGAGCCGGACTATCCGGACGGCATCCGGCTCGTGGCGCGGTACCCCAACCTGGTCGTCACGCGGACGTTCTCCAAGATCCACGGCCTCGCCGCCCTGCGCATCGGGTACGGCGTCTCGGCGCCGGGCTTCGCGGACCTGATGAACCGCATCCGCCAGCCCTTCAACACGTCGAGCCTGGCCCTGGCGGCCGCCGAGGCCGCCCTTGGCGAGTCGGAGTTCGTCGAGACCAGCAGGGCACTGAACGCCGCCGGCATGCGGCAACTCACGGAGGGGCTGGACGCGCTCGGCTTCGAGCGCATCCCCTCGATCGGCAATTTCGTGACCTTCCACTGCGGTCGGGAGGCGATGCCGCTGTATGAAGCGCTGCTGCGCCGGGGGGTCATCGTCCGGCCCGTCGCCAACTACGGCATGCCAAGCCACCTGCGCGTCTCCGTCGGTCTTCCGGAAGAGAACGAACGCTTCCTCCGCGCCCTGCGCGACGTGGAGTGACGTGGCGACGTTGCTGCTCGTCGGAACGGGCCTGATCGGGGGGTCGTTCGCGCTGGCGGCGCGCCGGTGCGGTCTGTTCGACCGCATCGACGGGATCGACACCGACACGCGCGCCCTTGCCGAGGCGCGGGCCGGCGGCGTGGTCGACCCGCCGGACGCTGAGGTCCGCCCCGACGCCGTGTGCGTCGCGACGCCGGCCAGTCACATCGCCTCTCGCGTGGACGAGATGGGCCGCCGCCACCCTGAGGCCGTGGTCTTCGACGTCGGCAGCGTGAAGTCCCCGGTGGTCGACGCGCTGCGCGCAAAGGGCCGCGTGTCTCCGCACTTCGTGCCCTGCCATCCCGTCGTCGGGTCGGAGCGAAGCGGGCCGTCCGCGGCCCGCGCCGACCTGTTCGAGGACCGTTCCGTCGTCCTCACCCCGGTGGCCGAGACCGACGCGGAGACCGCCGCCCGCGTCGCGGGCTGGTGGCGCGCGGTCGGCGCGCGGGTCACCGAGCGAACTCCCGAGGAGCACGACCGCATCCTGGCCGTGACGAGCCACCTGCCCCACCTGCTCGCCTTCGCGTTGATGGAGATACTTGCCGAGATCGACGACGACACGCTGCGCGCGACCGTGGGCGGCGGTTTCCGGGACTTCAGCCGCATCGCCGGTGCGGACCCCGCGATCTGGAGCGACATCCTCCACGAGAACCGCGAGGCCGTGCTGGCCTGGGCGGAGAAGCTCGTGGCGCGGCTGGCCATCGACGACGACAAGCGTGCTCTGCGCCAACGCCTGGCGGACGCCCGGGAACGTCGCCGGAGGCTCGATGCCTGACGGTCCGGCCGCCCCGGTCATCGCGATCGACGGACCGAGCGGCTCCGGCAAGGGCACGATCGCGGCCCTGGTCGCCGCGCGGCTGGGCTGGCGCCTGCTCGACAGCGGGGCGCTCTATCGCATCGTCGCGTGGGCCGCCCTCGCCCGGGGGATTCCGCTCGACGATCCGGAACGCCTTGCCACCATGACGCGCGCCCTGGCCATCGAGCAGGGCGCCACGGCGGTCCGCGTCGATGGCGTGGACGTGACGACGGCGATCCGCGAAGAACGCATCAGCGTCGGGGCGGCGGCGGTCGCGACTTTGCCGGAGGTGCGCCAGACCTTGCGCGCCGTGCAGCAGGGCATGCGTGTCGCGCCCGGCCTTATCGCGGACGGACGCGACATGGGCACGGAAGTGTTTCGCGACGCGGAGCTCAAGATTTTCCTCGACGCGAGCGCCGAGGAGAGGGCCCGCCGTCGACATAAGCAGTTGATGGAAAAGGGATCGAGTGTTAGTCTGCGCGACCTTTTCGCGAGCATTCAGGCACGCGACCGGAGGGACAGGAACCGTGCGGTTTCGCCGCTCAAACGCGCGCCGGACGCTATCTCGATCGACACCACGCAGATGTCCGTCGAGGCGGTGGTCGCCGAGGTGCTGAGGCATGTCGAGGCCCGGGGTCTGACCGCCGGCGCGCGAGGGAGGGGGTAGACGACAGACAGGGCGCGCCACGCCGGTGGCGTGAGAGATTCACTAGGACTTCCCGTCATCACGAGCGGATCGCCAGGACGGGGAGAGCGAAGACGGAAACACGAATAGCAGCATGGCAGAGAGCTTTACCGATCTGTTCGAAGAGAGCCTGAACACCATCGAGATGGCGCCGGGTTCGATCGTGACGGGGACCGTGGTCGAAATCGACAGCGAGGTCGTCATCGTCCACGCGGGCCTCAAGTCCGAGGGCGTCATCCCGCGCACCCAGTTCATCAACGAGCGAGGCGAGTTCACGCTCGAAATCGGCGATCAGGTCAAGGTCGCCATGGAAGCCGTGGACGACGGCTGGGGAGCGACCCGGCTGTCCCGCGAGAAGGCCCGCCGCGCCGAGTGCTGGCAGATGCTGGAGGACGCCTTCGACAACGGGAAGGTCGTCCAGGGCGTCATGAACGGCCGTGTCAAGGGCGGTTTCACGGTCGACATCAACGACATCCGGGCCTTCCTGCCCGGCTCCCTGGTCGACGTCCGGCCGCTGCGCGAGACCGCCCACCTCGAAGGCAAGCCCCTCGATTTCAAGGTCATCAAGCTCGACCAGAAGCGGAACAACGTCGTGGTGTCCCGGCGCGCCGTGCTCGAACAGGAGAACAGCGCGGAGCGGGAGGCGCTTCTGGCCTCGCTCCAGGAAGGCCAGGAGATCAAGGGCGTCGTCAAGAACCTCACCGATTACGGCGCCTTCGTCGACCTCGGCGGCGTCGACGGGCTGCTGCACATCACCGACATGGCCTGGCGCCGCATCCGCCATCCGAGCGAAGTGGTGACCGTCGGCGACGACGTGAACGTCAAGATCCTGAAGTTCGACCGCGAGAAGAACCGCGTCTCGCTCGGCATGAAGCAGCTCGGAGACGACCCCTGGGTCGACCTCACGCGACGCTATCCCGAGGGCACGCGCGTACCCGCCGTCGTCACCAACCTCACGGACTACGGCTGCTTCGCCGAGATCGAGGAAGGCGTGGAGGGACTGGTGCACGTCTCCGAGATGGACTGGACGAACAAGAACGTCCACCCATCCAAGGTCGTCGCGGTGGGCGACGAGGTCGAGGTCATGGTGCTCGACATCAACGAGGAGCGGCGCCGCATCTCGCTCGGCATCAAGCAGTGCCGCCCCAATCCCTGGGACGAGTTCGCGGCCACCTACGCCCGCGGCCAGCGCATCGAGGGCCGCATCAAGTCGATCACGGACTTCGGCATCTTCATCGGCCTGCAGGGCGGTATCGACGGCCTGGTGCACCTGTCCGACATCTCGTGGAACGAACCCGGTGAGACGGCCGTGCGCCGCTACCGGAAGGGCGAGGAGATCGAGACCGTCATCCTCGCCATCGACGCCGAGCGCGAGCGGATCTCCCTCGGCGTCAAGCAGCTCGACGAGGACGCCTTCACCGACTACGTGAACGAAAACGTCAGCGGCAGCATCGTCACGGGCGAGGTGATCACTGTGGAGCCGCGGGAAGCGGTCGTCCGGCTCGCCGCGGAAGTCGAGGGCGTCCTCAAGGCGTCCGAGATCGGCATGGATCGCATCGATGACGCCCGCAACGTCCTGAAGCCCGGCGACGAGATCTCGGTCAAGATCGTCAACGTCGACCGCAAGAACCGCTACCTCGGCCTCTCGATCAAGGCGAAGGAGCAGGACGAGGAACGGGCGAACCTGCGCGAGCACCGGGACCGGGAGGCCGACCGCCGCCGCGGTCCGACCACGCTCGGCGACCTCATCAAGCGGCAGATGGATCGTAGCGCGGACCAGGAGCGCTGACAACGAAACGCGCCCGCGACGGAGGGCCCGGCCCTCCCGGGCTGCCTCGCGGACCGGCATGACGAAATCGGAACTCATCGAGATCATCGCGCGACGCCAGCCGCAGCTCTCCACGCGCGATGTCGAGCTGTCCGTGAAGACGCTCATCGAGCAGATGTCCCGCACGCTTGCGCGGGGCGGACGCATCGAGATCCGGGGCTTCGGCAGCTTCTCGCTGCATTACCGGGGGCCGCGCATCGGCCGCAACCCCCGTACCGGTGAGAAGGTGGGGCTCGCCGGCAAGTACGTCCCGCACTTCAAACCCGGCAAGGACCTCCGCCACCGGGTCAACGCCAGCCTGCTCGCCGAGCAGCGCGCCGGCGGTGACCGGGGATCTTGATCAGACGGCTCAAGCTGGCGCTCTGGGTCGTCGCGGGACTGGCCCTCGCCGCCCTCTCCGCGATCCTCGTGATGGACAACGGGACGCCGGTGCGCCTGCGCCTGCTGGCCTACGAGACGCCTCCGGCGCCGGTCTTCGTCTGGCTCTTCGTGGCCCTCGGGGGCGGGCTCGTTGCCGGTTTCGCACTCGCCTCGGTCAGCCTGCTCAAGGGTCGCGTCGCCCAGCGGCAACTGCGGCGGGAGCGGGACCGCAGCGTGCGTGAACTGGACAGGCTGAAAGACGCGGAGGAGCCCGGGCGTTAACTCGCGAGCCCGGCCGCCGCCTCGAACTCCCTGGGGCGGCGAGCACCCGGTCGATGTCTACGGTCATGGGCGGAATTGTACGCGCCCGGGAGCCGGCGTCCGACCTCCGTGCTTGCCGCGCGCGCACGAAAGTAGTGTCATGGGGCTTTGCCGCTGACGGAGACAGCCATGCGAACTTGCCGTTCCCTCCTCCTGGGCGCTGCCGCCACCGCCTTGCTGGCGCTGCCCCTCAGTGCGTCCGAGGGCGCGATGGAGTACCGCCAGCACACCATGGCCGCCGTCGGCGGACACACCACGGCGCTATTCGACATCCTGACCGGAAAGGTGGGGCACACCGGGCATCTGGCTGCCCACGCGGAGGCCCTCAAGGCCATGTCCGGCATCGCCGCGACCCTGTTCCCCGCAGGATCGGAGGGCGGCGATGCGCTCCCCGGCATCTGGGAAGACGCGGAGGACTTCGCGGTGCGGCTCAGCGCCTTCGAGGCGGCGGCCGGCAACCTGAGCGATGTCGTCGCGGCCGGCGGCGAAGTCATGCCCGCCGCGATGCAGCTCGGGCAGGCCTGCAAGGGCTGCCACGACAACTATCGCGCGGAGTAATCCAGCAGGGCTGGCGCCGGGGCGTTAGAGCAGCCGCAGCGCCACGTACACGAAACCGCCGGTCACGGCGATCGTCACCGCTGCCCGCAGGAGGTAGTGGTCCGTCGCGGGCAGGTCCGCGGCCTTGCGGCCCGTGATCATGGCGAGCGGCGTCGGGTCCCGCATGGCCCCGTAGACGAGGTGGGCGGTGAGGTGGATCGAGACGAGGCCGATCACCAGCCAGAACGCGCGGTGATGCACCCAGTTCATGGCGTCGGCGACCCCTTCGTCGACGTATCCGCGCAGCGGGCCGTTCAGGAAGATGTCGTCGGTCGCGAAGAGTCCGGTCGTCGCCTGCACCCCCACCGCCAGGAACAGCACGACCACCAGGGCGATGCCCGGTGCCGTGTGCGCCTCCGCCGGCAGGTCTCCTCTGGACGCGCGCAGGGCCGGCGTGAAGTGGGCCAGCACCGCGCGGGGCGTCGTCACGTAGTGGCGGAAGCGTACGTAGAGTCCTCCCCACAGCCCCCACCCGACCCGAAACATCAGCAGCGCCACGATCGCGTAGCCCGACCGCTGGTGCCATTGCATCAGCGAGAAATCGCCCGCGAGACCCGTGTAGAGCGAGAACAGCACGCAGGCTCCGAACAGCCAGTGCCACAGCCGGATCGGGAGGTCCCAGACGCGGGTCACGGCATTACACCGTCGAAGCGCGTATTGATCATCAGGTGGACCCAGATGCTCGCGAAGTAGCCGACGGCGATGATCCAGGTCCACTTCAGGTGGCCGAAGAAGGTGTACAGCCCCCGCGCCTGGCCCATCAGCGCCACGCCGGCCGCCGACCCGATGGAGAGCATGCTGCCTCCGACGCCCGCCGTCAGCGTCACGAGCAGCCATTGCGTCATGTCCATCTCCGGAAGCATCTGGAGCACCGCGACCATCACGGGGATGTTGTCGACGATCGCCGAGAGGATGCCGACCATCGTGTTCGCGAACGTCGGGCCGAGCTCGACGTACATGTACTGCGACACGAGTTCGAGGTAGCCGACGAAGCCGAGGCCGCCCACGCACATGATGACGCCGAAGAAGAAGAGCAGGGTGTCCCACTCCGCCCGCGCGACCTCCCGGAAGCTGTCGAAGGGCTGGATGTCGCCGGCCTCCGGCCCGGCCCGGCGCCGCGCCAGCGACATCTCGGTCCGGTGCAGGTAGTGGCCGAATATCTTGAGGTACGCGAGCCCCGTCATCATGCCCAGGAACGGCGGCAGGTGCAGGAAGTTGTGGAAGGACACCGCCGTCGCGATCGTGCAACCGAACAGGAACATGATGCGCTTCGCCCCGCGGCGCGTCCGCACCTCCTTCTCGTCGGCGTCGACCTGGGGTGTGGCCTTCTCCACGAACAAGGCCATCACCACGGCGGGGATGATGTAGTTCACCACCGACGGGACGAACAGGGCGAAGAACGTGAAGAAGTCCACGATGCCGCGCTGCCACACCATCAGCGTCGTGATGTCGCCGAAGGGGCTGAACGCCCCGCCGGCGTTCGCGGCGACCACGATGTTCACGCACCCGATGCTGATGAAGCGGGTGTTGCCCTTGCCGACCGCCAGCACGACCGCGCACATCACCAGCGCCGTCGTCAGGTTGTCGATGATGGGCGACAGGAAGAAGCTGATCACGCCGGTGATCCAGAAGAGCTGCCGGTAGGTGAAGCCGTGGAGCACCAGCCACGACCGCAGCGCGTCGAACACGCGGCGCTCGCTCATCGTGTTGACGTAGGTCATCGCGCAGAGCAGGAACAGGAACAGCTCGCCGAACTCGATCAGGAAGTGGCGGACCGCCTCCTCGGCCTCGTGGTCGATCCCGCCCGCCGCGTACTCCGCCGCGATGAAGGCCCAGATGATCCCCGCCCCGAGCATGACGGGCACGGACTTCCTGAGATGCGTGAACTCCTCGGCGATGACCACCGCGTACGACAGGACGAACACCACGATGGCCACGATCCCGACCCAGTGCGCCGTCAGATCCATATCGGTCTCCCCTTACCCCGGCGGCTCACCGGCCGCTTGCGCGTTCCCTGTCCCAAGCGGCTCGACCCGGGCAGGCCAGGCGCAAGTGTGCCAAACGGCCCGGCGTTCCACCATGAGATCGCCCCGCGGCGATACGCGCATCCCGAGATGGCGCACGCGACGTCGGGCTCCACGCGCACGGATCTTGCAGCCCAGGCGCACAGCCAACCGTGTGACCGGACCGTATTTTGGGAGTCCCTAACGCGAGCAAGGAGACTGACGATGAAAACGTGGAGATTCACCGGCGCCCTGGCGCGTTCGGCGCTGCTGGCGCTGATCCTGGCCGCCGGCGCCCACGCCCACGCCGAAGAAGGGACCGTGGACGTGAACACCGCGGACGCCGAGACCATCGCGCGCGTGCTCGATGGCGTCGGGCTGACCAAGGCGGAGGCGATCGTGCGTTATCGCGAGGAGAACGGTCGCTTCACCGACGCCTACGACCTGACCCAGGTCCGCGGCATCGGCGACGCCACGGTCGCGCGGAACGAGGAACGGATCGCCCTCGGCGACTAGGCCGGCGCGGGGGCGCCTGGATGCCGGGCGCCCCTGGCCGGGCGCCCTGGCCGGGCGCTCCCGACGCTGTGCTAGGGTTCCTGTCCGCTGAATCAGGCCAGGACACCACTCGACCGATGACCCGGACGGACGCGCCCGGCGCCGTGCAGCCATGCTGACTCTTGCCGGGGCCGCGTTCGTGGCGGGCCTGGCGCTCACCGGCACCGCCCTGCTCCTCGCCCGGCGCTTCGGCGTCATGGCCATCCCGAACGCCCGTAGCGCGCACTCGGTACCGGTGGCGAACATCGGCGGTCTGGGCTTCGTCGTCCCGACGCTGGCGTGGCTGACCTGGTCGGCTGCCGCGGAGGGCGATCCGTTCGCGCTCGCGTTGGCCGGCGGCGCGGCGACGCTGGCGCTGGTCGGCCTCCTCGACGACCTGTTCGAGCTCTCCGCCGGCCTGCGACTCCCCATCCATCTCGCGGTGGCTGCCGCCACCGTGGCGGTCGCCGTCGACGGGAACGCGATCGTGCTCGCGACCTGCGCCATCGGGCTCGCGTGGTTCGTCAACCTCTACAACTTCATGGACGGCATCGACGGCATCGCCGGCTCGCAGGCGGCGATCTTCTGTCTCGGCGCGCTGTACTTCGGCGCGGGCGGAACCTTCGACGCCACCTTCTGCGTCGTGCTCGCCTCGTGCGCGGGTTTCCTGTGCCTCAACTGGGCCCCCGCCCGGGTCATCATGGGAGATACCGGCAGCGGTTTTCTGGGGTTCACGATCGGCGCCCTGGCCGTGTACCTCTGGCAGACGGGCGCCCTGCCGCTCCTCGCCAGTCTCATCCTGCTGGCCGTGTTCTGGTTCGACGCCACCTACACGCTGGCGGTCCGCCTCGTGACGCGGCAGCGGGTCGCCGAGGCGCACAGCAACCACCTCTACCAGAAGCTGGCGCGCCGGTGGGGGCATGGCCGCACCACCGCCCTGCTGTGGGGCTACGCCCTGGTCTGGCTGGCTCCGCTGACCGCGCTCTACGGCCGGCTGGACCCCGGCGTCCTCTGGCTCGTCCTGGCGTGCGTTCCCGTCCTCGCGGCCTGCGTTGTATTCCGCGCCGGTTTGCCCGACGATACCGCCCATGCCTGACCTCAACCCGCCCTGGTGGTATCGCCAGGCACTCGACGCTGTGTCCGAAACCGGGTCCGTCGCAGTGCTCGGCGCGAACATCCACTACGAGCGCTGGGGCACGGACGGCCCCGGCATCGTCCTCGTGCACGGCAGCAGCGGCCACATCGAGTGGTGGCGCTTCGTCGCGCCGTTGCTCGCCGACCGCTTCCGCGTCGTCGCCTTCGACCTGTCGGGCAACGGCGACAGCGGCTGGCGCGACCGCTACTCCGGCGAGGCGTTCGCGGAAGAGACATGGCGCGTGTCCGAGGCCGCGGGACTGCCGCCGCGTCCTTTCGTCGCCGGCCACAGCCTCGGCGGCTTCGTCGCCCTGGAGACCGGCCATTACTTCGGCGACCGTCTCGGCGGGATCGTCTTCGTCGACTACACAGTGGTCTCCCCGGAGGACTACCTGGAGTGGGGCGGCAAGGCGGACAACGCGGGATACCGGAGCCGCCGGACGCGCGTTTACGAGGACTTCGACGCGGCCCTGGCGCGCTTTCGGCTGCTGCCGGACCAGCCGGTCCGTCACCCGGCGGTGATGGACCACGTCGCCCGCCGGTCGTTACGGGAGGTCGAGGGCGGCTGGACGTGGAAGTTCGATCCGACGCTGTACGACCACCTGGTCCTCGGGGGCGATCAGCGCGAGAAATTCGTGGGCCTGTCCTGCCGGTCCGCCGTGATCCTGGGCGAACTCAGCCAGGACGAAGGGACCGCCGGTGCGGACTACATGCGGCGGGTCACGGCCGGCATGCTCCCCGTCGTCGAGATCCCGCGTACCCACCATCACATGATGTTCGAGGAGCCGCTCGCCCTCGCCATGGCCATCCAGGGCATCGTGCAGACTTGGGTGGCGGAAGACGGTCGCGGGGAGATGGCCGACGCGCTGGCAAAGTCGGTTGGAACAGGGTTGCGCCAAGGACACGAGGAGGGAGTCCGGCAGTGAAGCTTGAGCGTCGCATCTACTGCATCGAAGGGCATTGGGACGATGGAGACGGCAACGTCGAGCCTTCCGTGGAGCCAATGCTTCAGCAGATGCGCAACATGGATCTCTGGCCCTACGCGAGACGGGACTGCGCGACAGTTCAGGAACTGCAGTTCTTCCTGGACAAGGAGTGGTATCGCCGCTGTCGGGAGGGGTCGATACTGTACCTCGCCACCCACGGGTGGAACGGTGGCATCTCCCTGTCGGAGGGTCAGGACGTGACGCTCGAACAACTTGCGCTCTTCCTTGGGGCTGACGGAGCCCAAGGGTGTCTCGTGCACTTTAGCGGCTGCAGGGTCATGAATGCCGAAGAGCGCCGGCTACAGGATTTCATGGCCAGCACGAATGCCGCCGCGATCACCGGCTACAAGAGGGAGGCTGGCTGGACCAGCACGTTAGTGCCCGGTGGCCGAGGTGCGCCAGCCCTCGCTCTGGAACTACTTCTCTTCAGTTCGATCCGTACGCAAGCCATTGATCTGGGCGACGGCAGGTCGTTCGGCAGGCTCCGTAGTCTTGTCGCCGATCTCCACGAACGCTTTCCGGACTGTGGGCTCGATTTGCTCCCCCGCCCCCCAAATGACGCAGAGTTAGCCGGGAAGGACCTCGAACCCGGCGTCTTGGATGGCGTTCTCGATGCCGCCCCGGTCGATCGCCGCGGCATCGAAATCCACGGTGACAAGACCGTCGTGGAGCCGGGCGGTCGCGGCTGTGACGCCAATGCGGCCCGTCAGCGCGTTCTGCACACTCGCGACGCACCCTTCGCACTGCATTCCTTCGACCGTAAGTTCCAGCCGTTCCATGGGTCGTTCCTCCCCCGGTCGAGCGCGACCGCCCACTCGGGGAGATTCTACTGCGCCGCCCGCCAGCGCCGCAGCAACAGCGAGTTGCCCACCACGCTGACGCTCGACAGCGCCATCGCCGCCGCGGCGAGGGTGGGGCTCAGGTAACCCGCTGCGGCGAGGGGAATGCAGACCACGTTGTAGACGAAGGCCCAGAACAGGTTCTGACGAATCTTCGCGAAGGTCGCGCGGCTCGCGGAGATGGCGCCGGCCACCAGCCGCGGGTCGGGACGCATGAGGGTGACCCCGGCCGTTTCCATCGCGATATCGGTACCGGTGCCCATCGCGATGCCGATGTCCGCTGCGGCCAGGGCGGGCGCGTCGTTGATGCCGTCTCCGACCATCCCGACCACCCGTCCCTGTTCGTTGAGTTCCCGCACCACCGCCGCCTTCTGGTCCGGACGCACCGCTCCGCGCGCGTCGCCGATACCGAGCGCCGCGCCGACCCGCTCCGCGACGGCGGCGGCGTCCCCGGAAAGCATCGACGTTCGGATACCGAGTTTCGCGAGCTGATCCACGGCTTCCGCGGCCGTCTCGCGGAGCGGGTCGGCGACGCCGATCAGGCCGGCGACCTGTCCCGTCCCCGAGGAAGGTGCGCCTGGTGGCATTTCGGTGTCCACACAAACGAGCACCGCCGTCCTGCCCTCGTCTTCCCACCCCTGCGCGACGGCCAGCAGAGCGTTGTCGACCGCGGCCGTCTCGCCCGCGAAGGCGGCGCTGCCCACCGTGACCCTGCGCCCGTCGACGCGACCGCGCACCCCGCGCCCCGCGACCGCCTCGAAATCCCGTAGCGGGTCCGGCGCGACCTCCCGGGCCCGGGCGTCCGACAGGATCGCTCCCGCCAACGGGTGCTCGCTGCCCTGCTGCACGGAGGCCGCGAGACGAACCACCTCGTCCGCCGTCATCGCACCGGCGTGGACATCCACGACATGCGGCTGCCCTTCCGTCAGGGTCCCCGTCTTGTCGAACAGGACGGTGTCGACGCGGTGTGCCTGCTCGAGGGCGGCGATGTCCTTCACCAGGATCCCCGCACGCGCCGCCGCACCCGTCCCGGTCATGATCGCGGTCGGGGTGGCCAGCCCCAGTGCGCAAGGGCACGCGATCACGAGCACGGACACCGCCGCGATGAGCGATGTCTCGAGGTCCCCCGAGAAGACGAGCCAGCCGAGGAACGTGACCGCGGCGACCGCGACCACGCAGGGCACGAACACCGCGCTGATCCGATCGACCAGGCGCTGCACGGACGCCTTGCCGGCCTGGGCGTTCTCCACCAGGCGGATGATCCGGGCGAGCGTGGACTCCTCGCCCACCGCGGTTGCGCGCACCTTCAGGAGTCCGGCCCCGTTGATCGATCCGCCCGTGACGGAATCCCCCGCCGTCTTCGCCACCGGCACGCTCTCGCCGGTCACGAGGGATTCGTCCACCTCGCTTGCGCCGTCGACGACCGCGCCGTCCACGGGCATGCGTTCCCCCGGCCGCACCACCGCGATGTCGCCGGGCCGTACCAGGGCGATCGGCACCTCCGCCTCCGTGCCGTCCGCGCGCTCCACCCGCGCGGTCTCCGGACGCAGCTCCATCAGCGCGCGGATGGCGGCCGTCGTGCCCCGGCGCGCCCGGCTCTCCAGGTACTTGCCGAGGAGTACGAGGGTGATGATCACCGCCGACGCCTCGAAGTAGAGTTCGCCGTCCGCCTCCTCGCCGAGGGTCTGGAGCAGGTACCAACTGAAACCGTACGCCGCGGTGGTGCCGAGCGCCACGAGCACGTCCATGTTGGCGGTGCCGCCGCGCAGGGCGTTGAGCGCCCCCCGGTAGAAGCGCAGACCGATCAGGAACTGGATCGGCGTCGCCAGGGCGACCTCGAGGGACGGCATGACGTGCAGGTCCTCGTAGCCGAGCACATCGAGCGTCATGCCGATGACCATCGGCAGGGTCAGCGCCGCGGAGAGGATCAGGACGCGCCGCTCGCGATCGAGTTGCGCCTGCTCCCTGGCCTGCCGAGAGCCCTCTTCTGGCTCCACCATCAGCGCCCGGTAGCCGGCCTTCGCGACCGCGTCCGCCAGCTGTTCGGCATCGGCGCAGCGGTGGGCGAAGGTCACGTGGGCGCGCTCGATGGCCAGGTTCACGTTCGCATCGAAGACACCGGGGACGTTTCGGAGCGCCTTCTCGACGCGGCCGACGCAGGCCGCGCACGTCATGCCTTCCACCGCGAACGACAAGGTCTCCTGGCCCACCGCAAAGCCGGCCCGCGAGACCGCCTCCGCCACCGACGGCAGGTCCGTTTCGCCGGCGTCGATCGTGACGACCGCGCGCTCCGTGGCAAGGTTGACGGCTGCTTCGCGGACGCCTTCCGCTCGGGTCAGCGCCTTCTCGAGCCGCGTCGAACACGCGGCGCAGGTCATGCCCTCGATGTCGAGGGTCAGGCGCTGTTCGGCGGTTGCGCTACGCGAAGCCATGGTCTGCCGGGTACGGTACTCCCGCGCCGCCGCGCCCGGCCTCTTCTCATGTGTTCAGTAGCAGGGCGAACATGGCGAGCCAGACGAGCAGCAGGAAGTGCCAGTACATCGCGCACAGGTCGACGCTCTGGCGTGCGTCCCCGATGGCGCCGCTGCCGAACATCCGCCGCGCGGCGCGTCCCCAGGCGATCAGTCCGCCGAGGAGGTGCACGCCGTGGACGCCGGTGATCATGTAGAAGAACCCGTTGGCCGGGTTCTGCTGCGCCAAGTAGCCCGCGTCGACCATCTGCTGCCAGACGACGAGCTGGCCGATGAGGAATGCCACCGTCAGGGCGCCCGCCAGCAGGAATGCGTTCCGCAGGCGCGCAACGTCGCCGCGGCTGCCGGCCGAGCGGGCCCACTCGAAGGCGAGGCTGCACACGATGAGAACGCCCGAGTTGAACCACAGGAGCCCCGGCTCCGGCATAGAGACCCAGTCCGTCGAGAGCTCGATGCGCATGTGGTAGGCGGCGAAGAACAGGAAGAACAGCACGCCGACGATTGCGAGGAAGACGACCAGCGCGACCTTCCGGTTGGGGACCGGGAACCCGCCCGTTCGAAGCTGTGCGACGCCGGTCTGGTCCGGTAACCACGGTTTTTCCGTCAACTTCGAGAAGAGCCCCACGACGTACGCCTCCGATGCCTGCCTGCGCCTGATTGCGGACCGCGCATTGTACTCCGAGCGGGTGTTGCGCAGACGCCTTGCGGCCCGGTGCGCTACGCTACGCGCCCGCTGCGGCCGGCGGGCCTGCCGGGCGCGGGATGCAGAAGGACAAGGACAACACATGGGCATTCAGACGCGCGACGCGCGCTTCCTCGACATCGTCGACGCGGACCTCGGGTTGACGACCCTGGAGACGGGGTTCCAGTTCACGGAGGGTCCGGCGTGGCACCCCACCGAAAAGCACCTGACGTTCAGCGACATCTTCGCGAGCACCCTGTACCGCTGGAGCGCAGCCGGCGGCCTCGATACGTTCCGCACGCCGAGCCACCAGGCGAACGGCAACACCTACGACCTGGAGGGTCGGCTCCTGACCTGCGAACACCAGAGCAGCCGGGTGACCCGCACCGAGCCGGACGCATCCGTCACCGTCCTCGCGAGCCACTACGACGGCAAGGAACTCAACAGCCCCAACGACATCATCGTGCGCCGCGACGGCACGATCTGGTTCACCGACCCGACCTACGGGCGAATAGATCCTACGGGCGACGGTCGCGACCCGGACCTTGATTTCCGCGGCGTGTACCGGCTGGATCCGAAGGACGGGTCGTTGACCTGCCTGGCCCGGGACTTCGAGATGCCGAACGGGCTCGCGTTCACCCCGGACCAGAGCGCCCTCTACGTGGCGGACACGCCGCGACTGCACATCCGCAAGTTCGGCATCGAGTCCGACGGGTCCCTGTCGGGCGGCGACGTCTTCGCGGAGTCCACGGGGGAAGGCCGGGGCGCGCCCGACGGGCTCAAGACGGACAGCGTCGGCAACGTCTTCTGCGCCGGTCCCGGCGGGGTACACGTCTACCACCCGGAGGACGGAACCTGTCTCGGCGTCATCGAAACCCCGGAGTTCTGCGCCAACTTCACCTGGGGCGGGGACGACTTCCGCACGTTCTTCCTGACCGCCTCCACCGCGCTTCACCAGGTGCGAGTGAAGGTGCCCGGGATCCGGCTGTTCTGAACCGCGTGCAGGCCTTTCGGGATCTCCTGCCGCCGTACCCGGAGCCCCCGCTCACGATCACGGTGAGCGAGTGTCTCACCGGTGCGCCGGTCCGGTACGACGGCGGACACCGCGCGTCGGCCTGGCCACGACGCGCCCTCGAAGGGCTGTACGAGTTCCGGCCGATCTGTCCGGAGGTCGGTATCGGTCTCGGGGTGCCCCGCCCGCCCATCCGGCTCGTCGGCACAGCGGCGTCACCGCGGGCCGTGGGGGTCGAGGACCCCTCCGTCGATGTCAGCGACCGGCTGCGCGCGTACGCGGGGACACGGCTCCCGGACCTCGTCGATGTCGACGGGTACGTCTTCAAGGCGCGCTCGCCGAGTTGCGGGCTGGAGGGGGTCCCGCTGCACACCGACCCGCACGGTCCCGCCGCGCCGGAAGGGACAGGGCTCTTCGCTGCCGAAATCGCCAAGGCGCGACCTGCCCTGCCCCTCGAGGACGGCGAGAATCTCTTCGACCCCGGTGCGCTCGAGAGCTTCGTGACACGCACTTTCGTCCATGCCTTCTGGCGCCGCACCACGGCTGCCGGCATCGACGCGCCGCGGCTCATCGCCTTCCACAGCGCATGCAAGTACCTTGTCATGGCCCATGACGTGTCGGCGTACCGACGCCTGGGACGCCTGTTGGCCGACCTGTCCGGCGACGTCGAGGCGACCGCCGGGCATTACCTCGGGGCGCTGATGCGCGGCCTCAAGGCCCGACCGACCCGAAGCAGCCACACCAACGTCCTGCAACACCTCCGGGGGTACCTCAAGGACACGACCGAGGCTTCGGGGCGGCGGGCGGTCGGCGCGTCCATCGAACGCTACCGGGACGGGGAGGCTGCACTGGAGGTGCCCCTGCACGATCTCCGGGAGCGTCTCCGGGAGGCAGGTGCGCGCTACGCGTTCGACCAGTACTACCTGCACGTGCCGCGGGTCGCGGTCGCCGGCTGGGCGACCTGACGGTGGCGCGGCGGGTGTCGACGGCGCAAGGCTTTCACGACATAGGTCGTCTCGCATCCAAGGTACCGTCGCGTACACTCCCAATGAACCAAATGATGCACCGCTAGCATGCGTGTCCCTGGCACTCGGTCGGAGCGTTCGAGCGAGGACACCTCCCCCGATACGACGCCCGGCCCCGCTCGCACACGGCCGGTCACCGTGGCCGCCATTCTCAGGCAGCCGCAAGGGGTCACCGTCGAGACGGTCCGCGAGGGCTTGCCGGTCGAGTCCCTGGAGCGATTGGCCGAACGCCTTCAGGTTACGTCCGCTGCCTTGCAACGTTGGCTCAAGTTGTCGAGACCGACCTACGCGCGACGCCGCGCCGAGGGTTGCCTGTCCGCCGAAGAGTCCGACCGTGTCGTGCGCTACGCGGAGCTGTACCGCAGGGCCGCCGACCTCCTTGGCGACGAGAGCGCCGTCGCGCAGTGGCTGGGCACGCCCGCCGCGGCGCTGGGTGGCGAGACGCCGATGGACTACGCGACCACCGAGTTCGGCGCCCGGGATGTGATCAGGTTGATCGGGAGGTTGGAGCACGGCATTCCGACTTGAGCGTCCTGCGACGGTGTCGAGCACGAACGGGCCACGCACCGGAGGATCGTCTACAACTCCCGCAGAAACTGAGCCTCGTAGAGCGGCCAGTTCTCCACGACCGCCGCGGCGTGCCCCCTTGGGCTGGCGGTGAGCGTGATCGCCCGACGCGGCCCGTAGCGGTCGATGTAAGAACTCAGGCTGCGGGCCCTACCGCGCGTGCCGCTCTTGACCTCCACCGGGACGATTTCGCCCTCTGTCGTCTGATGCAGGAACTCCACCTCGGCACGGCCCTCCGCCCAGCCATAGGTGGGGTACGCCACCCGTGCGCGCAGTTCCGTCTGCACGAAGTTCTCCGCCATGAACCCCTTGTAGGCGTACTTCGGGTCGCGCTGGATGGCGTAGGGCAGTCGCAGCATGTGGCGCAGGATGCCCACGTCGAACAGGAAGAGACGGAACCTGCTCTCCTTGGCCAGATGTGGCAGGGGCAGGGTCGGCCGACAGTCGAGGGGATGGCATTTCCAGGCCAGCCGGGCCTTGACCAGCCAGTCGATGGGGCCTTTCAGATCCAGGTAGCTCCGCTTGCGTTCGACGACGCCCTTGAAGCGGAAGCGCTTCACCGAGCCGTCCTGTGTCGTCTCAAGTTGCCGCGGGATGTTGTGAAACACGGTCTCGATGTGCGCGGCGTGCACCGGACCCGCGTACTTCCCGAAATCCCGCTCGAAGCCGACGAGCAGGTCGCGGTGAATCGCATCCACCCGTGCGGCGCGTTCCCGACGGCCCGCGTCGTCGTGGAACCATGCCGCCACGGCCTCCGGCATTCCACCGACGAAACAGTAGTCCAGGAAGAGCGACCAGAGACGCTCGTGCGCCGCGACACTGTCGGAGCGGGCTCGAAACGTGGCAAGCGGGCGCGATTGCCCGGACGCCATGAGGAACTCCTCGAAGCAGAGCGGGAACAGTTCGAGTTGGCGCACCTTGCCGACCGGGAAGGACGTCGGCAGCCCGATGTTCGAGCCGGATGCGCAGACGAACGCCGTCGGCGCCAGGTCCGCGAAGTACTTCAGCGAGTCCAGTGCAGCCTGGCACTCGCCCACCTCGTCGAGGAAGATCAGGTCCTGCGCGATGTCCACGTCGGTGTCGAAGTGGAGCTCGATGTTGTCCACGATGGTCTGCGGCGCGAGGTCGCCCGCGAACAGGTCGGCGAGTTCTGGCGAGAGGCGGAAGTCCAGGTGGTGGACCCTACGGAACTCGCGGGGACCGAAGAGTTGGTGCACCAGGTACGTCTTGCCCGTTTGCCTCGCGCCGTCGAGCAGCACCGGCTTGCGCGTCGGCGCTCGTTTCCAGGCTAGCAGATCGTCGTACAGCAGGCGCTCCATGAGCGGGCGTCGCCTGTGACCAACCAGCTTGGAAGTCTATCACTTCACACTTTTATCCGCATAAAAGTCATGTCTAGTTAGCTTTTTTAGCGCATAAAAGTACGGAGGCGTCCGAGATGCCGTCACATTCGCGTCTCCACGACGCCGTGTTGTCTTGCCGTTCCCCCCTTGCGACACTCCGTCGCTCAACCGGAGTCCCCCACGCATGGCGATCCTGCGGTCGAAAGTCGACGCCCGCGACCCGTCCTTTGCGGCCAACGCGGCCCATCACCGGCAACTGAGCGCGGACCTCAGGCAACTGGTCGAGACGATCGCCCAGGGGGGTGACGAACGCTCGCGGAAGCGCCATACGGGACGCGGCAAGCTGTTGCCGCGGGACCGCGTAAGGGGGCTTCTCGACCAGGGTTCGCCGTTCCTCGAGATCGGCCAGCTTGGCGGTCACGGCCTCTACGACGACGACATTCCGGGAGGAGGGATCGTCACGGGAGTGGGGCGGGTCTCTGGCAGGGAGTGCGTGGTCGTCGCGAACGATGCGACGGTGAAGGGCGGCACCTACTATCCGATCACCGTCAGGAAACACCTCCGCGCCCAGGAGATCGCCCTCGAGAACGGCCTGCCGTGCGTCTACCTCGTGGACTCCGGCGGCGCCTTCCTCCCCATGCAGTCCGGCGTGTTCCCGGACAAGGACCATTTCGGCCGGATCTTCTACAACCAGGCGAACCTCTCGGCCGCCGGCATCCCGCAGCTCGCCGTCGTCATGGGCTCCTGCACGGCCGGTGGAGCGTACGTGCCCGCCATGTGCGACATCGCGATCATCGTGCGGGGGCAGGGCACGATCTTTCTCGGCGGGCCGCCCCTGGTGAAGGCGGCCACGGGGGAGGAAGTGGATGCCGAGAGCCTCGGCGGCGGCGAAGTGCATTCGCGGATCTCCGGGGTCACGGACTACCTGGCGGAGAACGACGAGCACGCCCTCGCCCTCGCGCGGGAGGCCGTCGCCTCGAGCCATGTCCGCTATCGCCCCACCGTGGACGTGACCGAGTCGCACGACCCCGCCTACCCCGCCGAGGAACTCTACGGCGTGCTGCCCCGGGACGCGCGTACCCCCTACGACGTGCGCGAGGTCATCGCGCGGCTGGTGGACGGCTCGGACTTCGACGAGTTCAAGCAGCTCTACGGGGACACCCTGGTGTGCGGCTTCGCGCGGATATCCGGCACGCCGGTCGGCATCCTCGCCAACAACGGCATCCTGTTCTCGGAGTCCGCGCTCAAGGGCGCGCACTTCATCCAGCTCGCGGACCGCCGGGGCGTGCCCCTGCTGTTCCTGCAGAACATCACGGGCTTCATGGTCGGACAGAAGTACGAGAACCAGGGCATCGCCAAGGACGGCGCCAAGATGGTGACCGCGGTGGCGTGCGCGCGGGTACCGAAGCTCACGGTCGTCATCGGCGGGTCGTTCGGCGCGGGCAACTACGCCATGTGCGGACGCGCGTACGGCGCGCGGATGCTGTGGACCTGGCCCAACGCCCGCGTGTCGGTCATGGGCGGCGAGCAGGCCGCGCATGTCCTCGCCACGGTGCGCGGCGACGGCATGGCGGCGCGCGGACAGGAGTGGGCCGACGCGGACCGGGAGACGTTCATGGACGGCATCCGCGAGCAGTACGAGCACGAGGGGCACCCGTACTTCGGCAGCGCGCGGCTGTGGGACGACGGCGTGATCGATCCCGTCGACACGCGCCGCGTCGTCGGCCTGGCGCTCACGATGGCGACCCGCGAACTCGACGTCGAGCCGAGCCGGTTCGGCGTCTTCCGGATGTAGCCCCCGGTTGCGCAGATGATCCGCACGCTCCTGATCGCGAACCGCGGCGAGATCGCCTGCCGCGTCATCCGCACGGCGCGCCGGATGGGGATCGAGACGGTGGCTGTCTACTCCGACGCGGACGCGCACGCGCCCCATGTCCGGCAGGCCGACGAGGCGATCCGCATTGGACCCGCGCCCGCCGCGCGCAGCTATCTCGACATCGACGCCGTGCTCGGCGCCGTGGCGGCAACCGGCGCGGATGCCGTGCACCCCGGTTACGGGTTCCTGTCGGAGAACGCCGAGTTCGCGGACGCCTGCGCCGGGGCTGACTGCATCTTCGTGGGACCGTCGGCGGACGCCATCCGGGCCATGGGTTCGAAGATCCAGGCGAAGAAACTGGTGGAGGAGGCCGGCACCCCGGTGGTACCCGGCTACCTGGGGGACGACCAGGACCCCGATGCGCTCGCAAAGCAGGCCGGGGACGTTGGCTTCCCGCTTCTGATCAAGGCTTCGGCCGGCGGCGGCGGCAAGGGCATGCGGCTGGTGCAGGACGCTGCTGCTTTCTCCGCCGCGCTGGAGGGCGCGAGACGCGAATCCCGCGCCGCCTTTGGCGATGACCGGGTACTGCTCGAACGCTTCCTGACGAGCCCCAAGCACATCGAGGTACAGGTACTGGCGGACACCCACGGCAACACGCTGTACCTGTTCGAGCGCGACTGCTCGGTGCAACGCCGCCACCAGAAGGTGATCGAGGAGGCGCCGGCGCCCACGGTCGATGCCGCGTTGCGGACGAGTATGGGCGAGGCGGCCGTGCGTGCGGCGCGCGCGATCGACTACGTTGGCGCGGGAACCGTCGAGTTCATCGCGGAAGCGGGCGAGTTCCACTTCATGGAGATGAACACGCGGCTGCAGGTGGAACATCCGGTCACCGAGGCCATCCTCGGCCTGGACCTCGTGGAGCTGCAGCTACGGGTCGCCGGCGGCGAGCCCCTTCCCTTCGGCCAGGATGACCTCGACATACGTGGCCACGCCATCGAGGCACGGGTCTACTCGGAGAACGTGCGGCGGAACTTCCTTCCCTCGACAGGCCGACTGCATCGCGTCGCCTGGCCGCACACGGTGCGCGTGGACACGGGCGTCGAGACCGGCGCCGAGATATCGGTGCACTACGACCCCATGATGGCGAAGGTCATCGCCCACGGCGCCGACCGCTCCGCCGCGGTCGTTGCGCTGCGCGAAGCGCTCCGCGAGACCGAGATCGTCGGCGTCGAGCACAACGTGCCGTACCTGCGCAACGTCCTCGCCCACGACCGTTTCCTCGACGGGACCTATACCACCAGCCTGGCCGAGGACGAGGCGGCGGCGCTCACCCCGCATGACGATCCGCTGAGCGTGCTCGCGGCGGCGCTGGCGCTCGTGGCCGGCGTACGGGACGCCGGCCCCTGGGATACGGCGGACGGTTTCCAGACCAACCTCGCGCGGGAGCAGCGTTTCACCCTCCGCCGCGGCCGGAAGCGGCTGGACGTCGACGTCACCCACGCCGGTGACGCCTACCATGTCGAGACGCCCGACGGCGCTTTCGAAGCGCGCGACGTCGTCTTCGCCGACGAGCACGTGCATGCCCTCGTCGGCAACGTCCGCCTCTCGGCGGCCGTCTACCGGATCGGCACGGACGTGTTCGTCGTGAAGGACGGCGCCACGGAGCGGCTGCAGGTGCGGGTGCTCGACGCCAGCGACTTCCGCGCCGTCGCGAGTGCCGGAGGCAAGGTCGCGGCCCCCATGCCGGGCAGCATCGCCGCGGTTTCCGTTGCCGTCGGCGACCGGGTCAAGGCCGGTCAGACGCTCGTCGTCCTCGAGGCCATGAAGATGGAGCACAACATCGCGGCGCCGGGGGACGGTAAGGTCAGCGCGCTCAACGTCGCCGTGGGAGAGCGGGTGGAAGAGGGGGCGGAACTGGTGGTGCTCGGATAGCAGCGGACCGGGGCCAATGGGCGTCCACAAGGTCGCTGCCCCTTTGAGAATCTCGCATTTGATAGATATCATGAGATAGTGCATGAGCGGGGTGTTGTCTTGTCCAAGGTCCCTGACTACCGCGGTGTCGCCAAAGTCTTCTGGAGTGGACGCAGCCAAGCAGTCCGATTGCCGGCCCCTTGCCGATTCGAGACCTCCGAGGTCGAAGTGATCAAGGACGGCGACTGCCTGACGTTGCGTCCGCTCGGAAAGAACTGGGCCGCCTATTTCGATTCCGACACCTGCGGAACGCTCCCGGAGCGCCGCCAACCGCCCCTGGATGACCGCGACGAGATGCGCTGATGTTCATGCTGGACACGGACATGTGCATCTACCTCATCAACGAACGCGATCAGGCACTGCGAGGCAAGTTCGTGTCGAATGCGCGGGCGATATGCACGTCGTCGATCACTTACGCCGAACTCTGCTTCGGCGCTGCTCACTCGGCTCGCATCGAAGAGAACATGCGGGAGGTCGAGGCTTTCTGCGTCGATCTCGACATCCTGCCGTTCGATGCGACCGCGGGCACTCACTATGGAGAGATTCGGCAAGCGCTTACGCAAGGAGGTCGGATCATGGGAGCGAACGATCTGCTGATCGCAGCCCACGCGCGAAGTGCTGGCGCGACGCTGGTCACGAACAACGAACGGGAGTTCGGACGCGTGCCGGAGCTGCAGATGGAAAACTGGCTGGCGGAAACGAGCCGTTGAGGCAGTCGTGAACAGAATCCTGTCTGCCGCGTTGTTCGTCCTGGGCACAGCCTGTGCCCCGGCGGATTCGGAATCCGCACCTGCCTCCGATGGCGTGCGGTGCGATCGGCTCTATCAGCTGACGGATCATAGCCAGGCGGTTGAACCGGGGGTTCTCGTGGATGCCACCGGCGATGTCCCGGCGCATTGTCGCGTCAGAGGCGTCATAGAACGCACCATCCGTTTTGAAGTCACCATGCCCCTCGAGGGTTGGCAGGGCCGATTGATGTTCTACGCTCCCGGGGGCCTGGCCGGTTACATCGGTAACACCACCATCCTCCTGGATGAAGGATTCGCCATGGCCACCACGGATACGGGCCACGAGGGCGCTGAACCGGACTTCCTCAGGAACGACAAGGCGCGGATCGACTACGGTTATCGAGGGATTCATCTCTCGACCGTACTGGCGAAACAGGTTGTCGGGACGTTCTACGGTCGTGATGTCGACCACTCTTATCTGACCGGTTGCTCGAATGGTGGCCGGGCTTCCCTGATCGAGGCACAGCGATACCCGGAGGACTTCGACGGCATCATCGCCGGGGCGCCGGCCATGGCGTGGAGCGAAACGAGCCCGTGGGGTCTGGCCGTCGAGCGCTGGCAGTCGGAGAATCCCCTGACGGCGGCTGCCCTGGAACTGCTGGACGAGGCGTCAAGGGGGGCCTGCGACATGCTCGACGGCGTCGCCGACGGCGTCATTGGCGATCCCAGGCAGTGTTCGGTGGAGATGCTGAACCTCGAGGCGCTCCAGTGCGATTCCGGGCAAGCGGAAGGGTGTCTCACCGAGGGCCAGATACGGACCGCACGGGCGATCTACTCCGGTGTGACCGATGAACAGGGACGCGTCCTGTCTCCTGGCGTGATGCCGGGCGGAGAAGCAGAGGACGAGTGGTTGTTCTGGGTGGTCGGGACACCCGGCGCCCCACCCGCCACCGAGCTGATGGGGACCGGGAACATCCGGAATCTGTACCACAGAAAGCCGAACTACCAGGTCGACCAGTTCGATCTGGTCCACGACCGCGAGGAGCTGGCGCGGGAGACCAGTTCCATTGACGTGCCTGAAGGCAGCTTCGAGGGTTTTCGGAATCGCGGCGGCAAACTGATCGTCTACCAGGGGTGGAATGACTTTCCGATCCGGCCCCAGTCGATGCTGGACTACATGGCGAGGGCGGAGGAGCTGGGCGGCAGCCCCATGGATGATTTCGCGCGCGTGTACATGGTGCCGGGGATGCTCCACTGTGCGGGTGGACCCGGCGCGTGGGTCGCGGATTACGTCGGTCCGATGGTCGACTGGGTGGAGGAAGGCCAGGCGCCGGAAGAGATCATCGGGGCCCACACGGGCGTTTCCCGATGGTTTGAGGCACTCGCCGTCATGGGAGCCAGCTGGACGATGGCGCTGCCGGACGTAGGCAGGGAAGGAGATGGAGTCAGGAGATTCACCCGTCCGATCTGCCCCTATCCGAAGGTCGCAAAGTACGAAGGTCCTGGCGACGTCCGTGACGCAGAGAGCTTCATCTGTACCGAGGACCAGGGGTAGCGCCTTTCGGGAGATCGCCCTGGGACGATGAACGAACAACGACAGCGTACCCGGCTCGTCCGGTTTCTCGACCGCGTCGAGGTGCTCGGCAACAGGCTGCCCGATCCGGCCGTGCTGTTCCTGCTGCTCCTGATCGCCGTCTGGGTGTTCTCCGCCCTGCTCGCCCCGTTCAGCTATTCCCACATCGATCCGCGCACCGGCAGCGCCCTGCAGATTCACAATCTGGCCACTCCCGACCAACTTGCACACTTTCTGTCCCGGATGGTGCCGACCTTCGTCGGCTTTCATCCGCTGGGCGTCGTGCTGCTGGCGATGCTCGGCATCGGCGTGGCCGACTACACAGGCTTCATCCGCACCGGCCTGAAAGCGCTGATGAACGTCACTTCCCGGGCGATCGTCACGCCGATGCTGCTGCTGATCGCCATCATCAGCCACAGCGCCGTGGATGCCGGCTACGTGCTGGTGATTCCCCTCGGCGCCGTCATCTTCCAGGCGGCCGGCCGGCATCCGCTTGCGGGGATCGCAGCCGCCTTCGCGGGCGTATCGGGCGGCTTCAGCGCCAACTTCGTGCCTTCGGCCCTCGACCCCCTGCTGCAGGGGATCACCCAGGCGGGCGCACAGATCATCGATCCGGATATGGTGCTGAACCCGCTCAACAACTGGTTCTTCACGTCCGCATCCACGCTGCTGATCGTCGGCCTGGGCTGGTACCTGACCGACCGGATCATCGAGCCTCGACTGTCGGGTACGGCGCTGGACGGCGACTTGGCCGAAGTGCCGCGACTTGAGCCGCTGACGACGGACGAGCGCAGGGGCCTGACCGCAAGCCTTCTTGCGATGGGCCTGGCGCTGCTTGTCCTGTTCCTCAGCGCGTTGCCCGAGGGTTCCGCCTGGCGCTCGCCGGACGGCGAACTCACGGCGGGTTCCGCGCCGTTGATGCGCAGCATCGTTCCCCTGATTTTCCTGATCTTCCTGCTGCCCGGCATCGTCTTCGGCTACGCCGCGAAAACCGTTACCGGGCACCGCGACATCATCGCCGGCATGACCGGGGCGATGAGCGGGCTCGCCTACTACCTGGTCATGGCGTTTTTCGCGTCGCTGTTCATCGCCGAGTTCGGGCGCTCGAACCTAGGCGCGCTGCTGGCGTTGGAGGGCGCGGCCTTGCTGAAAGCCGCGGCGTTGCCGGCGTTCATTACCGTGGTAGGCGCCATCGTCATTACCGGGGTGGTCAACCTGTTCGTCGGTTCCGCCTCGGCCAAGTGGGCGCTGCTCGCGCCGATCCTGGTGCCCATGCTGATGCAGCTCGGCATCTCGCCGGACCTGACCCAGGCCGCCTACCGGGTGGGCGATTCCTCGACCAACATCATCACGCCGCTCATGCCGTATTTCCCGCTGGTGGTGGTTTTCTGCCAGCGGTACGTCAAGGACTCGGGAATCGGCACGGTGTTGTCGATGATGCTGCCCTACGCGGTCGCGTTCCTGGTGGTGTGGACGCTGTTTCTGCTGGCGTACTGGGCCGTGGGACTGCCGCTCGGATTGCAGGCGAGTTACGCCTATTAGTCGATAGCGCCCGGCGGGACGTTCTGTGGCGGCGGCTGATCGACGCCAGGGGCTCACCCTTACGGCGTATGCCCCGCCACCGCAGACCCCAACGCCGGGGACGCCGGCTCCTCCGTGACGAAGCCACAGTGTCTCGGAAAGAACACCTCCGGCCGTAGCTCGCTCGTATCGATCAGCCCGATGTGCTGGTAGCGCTCGGCGCCCTGGTCCACGGAGATGCCCAACTCTCCAAGATGCCTCGCCTCCTCTTGCTCAAGGATGCGAAAAGGGGCTCAAGTCGATTGGTTGGAAAACCGGCTCAGCGATGAAGTGCGGGACGCGTGTGAGCGCTTTCAGGCACTTCTCAAGGATGTCGCTTCGGAGTTCGGTCGGGAAAACGACCAGCGGGGTTCCGGGCAGCAACAAGACGGGGGAACGGGAGACTCGCCATGATCAAGGTCACCGATCACGCCGTCGTGCGGTATCTGGAGCGCGTTCTCGACGTAGATATCGACGACGTTCGCGAGGTGATCGTCCGCTCGCTCGACTCCCCGCAGGCAAGCCGGCTGATCGAGTTCGGTGGAGGTGCGAGGTGCAAGGTCACGGTGGACGGCGTGGTGTTCTGCCTGCAGGGTCACGCCGTCACTACCGTCTGGGACGGTCGCAGGGAGCGGCAGGCACACCGGCGGAGGAACCGTCCTACAGGGACTCGCGGCGGGTGACCGGGAGGGCCTTCCCGCGCGCCAGGGGAACCGCACGACGCGGGGTACCCGTTCCCTGGATATATGGCGCAGCGGCGTCGCGGCTGGCTTTGCGCCGAATCTGGCGCGGCTCCTCGTTGAACCCACGGCAAGCCTGACATGCATTCGCCCGGCGGCAAATCTTCCGCTCCGGGACGCGGGGCAGTACGATAATCCCGGCACCCGGGCAAGGACGCGCGATTCCCATGCCGCGCAAGGTACGGCAGCTAGTCGATGACCTGCGGTCGGCGGGGTTCGTGGAGGTCAGGGCCGGAGGCAAGGGCTCTCACCGGAAGTTCATGCATCCCGGCTTTCGAGGCGCGGTTACGGTGAGCGGGAGGCTTGGTGACGACGCGAAGCCGTATCAGGAACCGCAGGTTGGACGCGCCGTCGAGGAGGTGGGCAAGTGAGACCGAGCGACCGATACCACAAGTGGATTGAATGGAGTGATCGGGATGCCGCCTACCTGGGGCGTTGCCCGGACGTCATTACCGGGATTCACGGGTCTGACCCCGTGCGCCTCTATGACGAGCTTTGTACTGTCGTCGATGAAGTGCTCCAGGAACTCGAGCGAGCCGAGCGAGCTCTCCCGGCGCCGCTGACTCGTCCCATGCGGGAAGTTGCCCAGTCCCGATAGCCAGCTTGGCGGGGCGTGCGTGGCGAGAGCCCCCTGCCCTACTCTTCCCACCAGTGCCGACCGGCCATGTCGAGCCCGCGCCAGGTCAAGTTTGAGCTAAGGCGTACGCCCAGCGACCTCGGGCCCCAACGCCGGCGACCCGCCCCCCTCCGGGACGAAGCCGCAGTGCCCAGGAAAGAACACCTCGGGCCGTAGCTCGCTCGTATCGATCAGCCCGATGTGCTGGTAACGCTCCGAGAGCACATCCGCGTCCGGCACGGCGAACCGGTCGGGATGCGCCCGGTAGACCTCGCAGTGCCCGAGCAGCCACCGTTCGAGGTGCCTCCCGAACGTGCGCGAGTACGCGTTGGGGTTCAGCGCCTCGTCCCAGAAGTCGTTGACATGGTCGGCCCACGTGAAGTCGCCCACCCGCTCGGGCATGCCGTCCCGCCACGTCATCAGGGCGGGACGGTCCCCAATGACCCCGTCATGGAACAGCCCCCGATAGAACCGGTAGCCCTCGTAGTTGGCCACGAGGTCCGCGTTCGAGAAGATGCCGGTCATCAGCCGGCCGAACAGCAGGCGCTCGGTCATGACGGCCCGGCGCCCGGCCTCGCGCTCGTCGCGGTAGCGCAGGTAGCGGCGATAGAACTTCCGCCCCTGTGAGAAGAAATGCCCGATCTTGTCGGTGCCGATGAGCACGTCGTTGAGCTTGATGGTGCGTCCGAAGCCGAAGAACCGGGCCGTGCGCGTGGCTCGGATGGGCAGTTGGCCGTACATGGACTCGGAGTGGGTGGTCGGGAGGCGCTCCACCTCGTCCGAACGCATGGCCCACCGTTCCAGCCGGTCGACCGGCCATGGCCCGCCGAGCTTCCGGTGGGTGAGGTTCACGAAGCGCCACTCGTTCTCGCCGCCCTCCCAGGCCGCGGCGACGGCGTCCAGCGCCGCGTTGACTTCGCGGTCGAGCACCGCCGTGCTGTCGGCGATGTCCAGGTGCCGGTTCGTGTAGGGATCGGTTTCGTAGCCGAGGGCCGCCGCGCCGAAGACGACGCAGGCCAGGAACAAGGCAACGCGGACGCGGCCCATGTCGGCGACGTCCGGTTGGCGTGGCCTCCTAAGAGAGCTCGACGCCCCGCATGCCGCCTTCGTCACGCCAGTCCCGCAGGATCTGGAAGAAGGCCTCCGGACCGCCGCCGTATGCGCTGCCGATCAGCGAGTTGCCCACGCCGGGCTGGCCTTCGTTGTTGTAGTAGCCCGGCGTGCACTCCTCGAGGAACTTCTGGTTGAACATCGCCATCCGCTTGATGGTGTCCACCCACTCGTCCTCGCCTTGCACCGACGTCTCCAGGCAGTTGGCGTTGCTGTCCATCACCTGAGAAATCATGTAGGCGATGTGGAGACTCTGCTCGTTCAGCATGTGCGGGAAGTTCGCCGTGAACCCGCCCTGCGTCACGCCCATGAAGAAGCAGTTCGGGAAGCCGTTGGTCTGGAACCCGTGCAGGGTGCGCAGGCCGTTCGCCCACTTGTCGGAGAGCGTCCGGCCGCTCTTGCCGGTGATGTCGTAGCCCGCACGGCGCGTGTACTCCGTGCCGACCTCGAAGCCCGTGGCGAAGATGATGCAGTCGAGTTCGTACTCGACGCCGTTCGCCATGATCCCCTTTTCGGTGATCCGGTCGACGCCCTGGCCTTTCGTGTCGACCAGCGTCACGTTCGGCCGGTTGAAGGTCGCGAGGTAGTCGTCGTGGAAGCAGGGGCGCTTGCAGAACTGCCGGTACCAGGGTTTCAGCGCGTCCGCGGTCTCCGGGTCCGCGACCATGTCGTCGACGCGGGAGCGAATCTGCTCCATCTTCTTGAAGTCCGCGAGTTCGACGCGCTCCGCCATCGCGGCCGGGTCGTCTTCCGCCTCGCCCGCCCTGCGGGTGGCCGCGATCACGGCGAGGTTGCGGATGATGTCGGTCCAGCCGTCGTTGACGAGGTCCTCGTCCTGCTGGCCCCCGGTCACCAGGACGTTGAAGTTCGTCATGCGCTCATGCTGCCAGCCCGGCGCGAGGGACTTCGCCCAATCGGGATCGGTCGGCTTGTTGCCGCGCGCGTCGATGGACGACGGCGTGCGCTGGAAGACGTATAGCTCCTTCGCCGTCTCGCCGAGATGCGGCACGCACTGCACGGAGGTGGCGCCGGTCCCGATGATGCCGACGCGCTTGTCCGTCAGCTTGTCCAGGTTGCCGTTCGAATCGCCGCCCGTGTAACCGTAGTCCCAGCGGCTCGTGTGGAACGAGTGACCCCGGTAGGACTCGATGCCCTCGATCCCGGGCAGCTTCGGTCGGTTGAGCGGGCCGTTCGACATGACCGCGAAGCGCGCCGTCATGCGGTCGCCCCGGTTGGTGTGCAGCACCCAGCGCAGCGCTTCCTCGTCCCACTCCATGTTGGTGACCTCGGTCTGGAAGCAGGCGTTGGAGTAGAGGTCGTACTTGCGGCCGATCGCCTCGGCGTGCTCGAGGATCTCGGGGGCGAAGCTGTACTTCTCCTTCGGGATGTAGCCGAGTTCCTCGACCAGCGGCAGGTAGATGTAGGACTCGATGTCGCACTGGGCGCCGGGATAGCGGTTCCAGTACCAGGTACCGCCGAAGTCGCCGCCCTTCTCGATCACGCGGATGTCCTGGACTCCGGCCTCGCGGAGCCGCGCGCCGGCGAGCAGTCCGCCGAAGCCGCCGCCGATGACCACCACGTCGGTGTCGTCCGTCAGGGGCTCCCGCTCGAAGGACTCGACGTACGGGTCCTCCACGAAGTGCGCGAAGGTGTCCTTGACCTCGATGTACTGTTCGTTGCCGTCCTTCCGCAGACGCTTGTTCCGTTCCTCGCGGTACTTGTTCCGCAACGCGTCGGGATCGAACCCCAGCTCGGCGTGGTCGGTGAGCGCTTCGGCCATTCGAGTAGCTTCCTACACAGGTGGGTGGAACCGCGTATTTTAGATGGCACGCGGATGGCGAAATCAAGCGCCCCAGAGCCGGTCCGGCGCTTCGCGCCGCGAACGGAGTTCGCGGGCGCTGCGCACCGGCGCCGCCTCCGGCCCAGCCGCGCCGACCCCCCATGGCACAACCCCCGCCAGGTCGCTACGCTCCCATCGTCGTTTGTACCGTGGGAGGGGCTACAGGCGCGACCGCTTGAACAGGGGCTCCGGTATCGCGCGGACCAGGGCCATGATCACGCGCCACCTGCCGCGCACGTAGACGACGTTCCTGCGCGCCTGCACGGCCCTCCACACGGCTTCGGCCACGTCGGCGGGTTCCGCCGTCAGCCATGGAGGGGTCCCCCGGTTCGTGCCCGTGCGGACCCATCCGGGCTTCACCGTCGCGACGTGTACGCCGCTGCCCGCCAACCGGTGGCGCAGGCCCGAGAGGAACGCCGTGAACCCGGCCTTCGCCGACCCGTAGACGTAGTTCGAGCGGCGACCGCGCTCGCCCGACACGGAACTGATGCCGACAATCACGCCGGAACGACGCGCCTCGAAACGCTCGGCGATGGCGCCGAGTAACAGGGCGGGACCGAGGTAGTTCGTGCGCATCGTCGCTTCGGCCGCGCCGGGGTCCCGCTCCGCTTCCCGCTGGTCGCCGGCCCCGCCGACGACGCAGACGGCCAAATCGGGGAAAGGGTCGAGCTCCTCGAGACAGGACGCTCCTCCGTCCGCGGCCAGCACGTCGCATCGATGCACGGAGACGTGCTCGGTGGCGCCGCTCCGGAGGTCCTCGGCCTCCCGTTCGAGCCGCTCCGGATCGCGCCCGGCAAGCTGGAGGATCCCGACCTCGTCGGCGAGTCGGCGCGCGATCGTCCTGCCGATGTCCGAAGTCGCTCCGACCACCAGGGCCGTTCGCATGAAGCCTCCGCCGGATCGTGCGTCCCGTCCGCACTATCGTAGTATGGCCGCCACCGTCCGGCATCGAGCTCTCACATGCGCATTGAACCGAAGAACCTCGACGGGCTGCCCGGCGCCGTCCGTTTCCACCTTGCTTCCGACCTCGTCGGCGATACCTTCGAGATTTCGGTCGCGGTGCCCGACCTGGCCGGGTTCGCCGGTCTCGGACTGACCAACGTGCCTGACGCCTTTCGCGTGCTCTACGTCACGGACGCGGACCTGGTCTTCCCCGCCGCATACGCCGCCGTGGGCGGGCAGTTGTCCCGCGCGATGGATTGGGACCTGCCGCTCGAGCCCATCGTCGTGGTCGGCATCGGGTACGGGCGCGGAATGGCGGAATGGATCGTCACCCGGGCGCGGGACCTCACGCCGCCCGGCACGCCGGTCTCCGAGGAGGCCCGGCAGGTCGTCGGCGACGCGGCGCACGGCCACGCCGACACGTTCCTGCGGTTCATCGCGGAGGAACTCCATCCCGTCGTCCAGGCGAACTTTCCGGTACTCGATGGGCCGGCCGGACTGTTCGGCCACTCCTACGGCGGCCTGTTCTCGTCGTACGCGCTCTTCAGCCGCTTCCCGCTCTTCGACCGGTACATCATCGGCAGCCCGGGAAACATCTTTCCGGACGACTTCGTGCTCGACCTCGAGCAGCGGTGCTGGGACGCCGGGCAGACGCTGAACGCGAGCGCCTACCTGACCTGCGGTTCGCTGGAACGCACGTCCTATTCGGAGGGACTGCGCTACATCGCCATGGCGTACGACAAGCTCTGCGACCGCCTTGCCGGGCGCCAGTACGAGGGGTTCACGCTCAGCAGCCGCGAGTACGAGGGGGAGTCGCACCTCTCGGTCGGCATACCGACGCTGATCGACGGTATAAAACTGCTGTACCCGGGCGACCCCAGCTTCGCGCCCCGCTTCCCCGGGTCCTGACGGAGACGCCACGATGAAAAGCATCCAGGCGACGTACGAGAAGAACACGCCGAAGAGCGCCGCGGCCCAGCGCCGCGCCCACGGGGCCGTCCTCGGCGGCAACTCCCGCGGCGCCGCGTACCACGCGCCCTATCCGCTCACGATCGAGCATGGCGACGGCGCCAGGATCGTCGACATCGACGGGCGCGAGTACCTCGACCTGATCAACAACTACACGTCGCTGGTGCACGGTCACGCCTACCCGCCGATCGTCGAGGCCGCCCGCCGCCAGGTCGGCCTCGGTACCGCGTGGACCGCGAACAACGTGTGGCAGACCGAACTCGCCGAAGCGCTGATCGAGCGGGTCGGTTCCTTCGACAGCGTCCGGTTCACCAACTCGGGGACCGAGGCGGGCATGCTGGCGCTGCAGATCGCGCGCACCATCACCGGGCGCACCAACGTCCTGATGGCGCGCTACGGCTACCACGGCAGCCTGATGGAGTTCGAGGTGGGGTCGTTCCCCGGGCTCTACGACGACCACGCCCAGGACCGCACCTATCTCGCGACCTTCAACGACGCCGCCGACTTCGAGGCCGTTCTCGCCGAGCACGGCTCCGAGATCGCGGCGGTGGTCATCGAGCCGGTGATGGGGGGTGGGGGCGTGGTCAGCGCGACGCCCGAGTTCCTGGCCCGCGTGCGCGACGCCACCCATGCGGCCGGCGCCCTGCTCGTGTTCGACGAGGTCATCGCCTTCCGGCTCGCCACGGGCGGCGCCCAGGCGCTCATGGGCGTGGAGCCGGACCTCACGATGCTCGGCAAGCTGATCGGCGGCGGCTTCCCGGTCGGCGCCGTCGGCGGCAGCAACGAGTACATGGGCATCTTCGACCCGGCGAAGCCGCGCGGGTTCCACTCCGGGACCTACAACGCCAATCCCGTCACGATGGCGGCCGGCGTGGTCTCCGTACGGGAACTCACCGCGGAGCGCATCGACCGCATGGACGCGCTGGGCGAGCGCCTGGCCGACTCGCTGACGCGCAGCGCCGGCCAGCACGGACTGCCGTTCTGCCTCAACCGCCGGGGCTCCCTGATCCAGATCTTCTTCCAGGAGGAAGCCCCGCCGAACACCATCCTGAGCCGGGACGGCGACAAGAGCGCGGGCTTCCATCTCGCCGCGCTGAACCACGGCATGATGGTCGCGGGCCGCGGCATGATCGCGCTCTCGACGGTGATGGACGAGGAACTGATCGACGACGCGGCGCAACGCGCGGACGCCGCGATGGAAGACGTCGCGCGCGAGTTTGGGTAGCGGTCGGTATTGGTGGGCGCCGAATACGGCCAACGAGAGGAGGGGCCGGTGGCCCGAATCGCTAGCTGTTCCCTCAAGGGGCTGCCGAGTGTCAGGTGCAACGCTCGCCGCCGGCAACTCCTCCACGAGATCGCACAGGCATTGGAGCGGCACGCGCCGGTGGACGCCGTCGTGCTGTCCGGCGGGTACTTCGTCGAGCAGGACAAACCGAACGCCTACCTCGATCTGTCCTTTGAGGAGCGTTGCGGCCTGCTCCTCAAATCCGAGTTCGCAGACGACGCGACCGCAGCCGCACGGGCGCTGGACGACCGGCGCAAGGGCGCGTTGCTGGTGTTCGGCGCCAGTTGGTGAAGGCGGTCGATGCGGCAGCAGTTGCCATCCACCGATTCGAGCAGACGAACGGGGACGGGTTCTCCACGAACTATTGGAGGCGCCACGGCATCGCGACGGCATCGGCGAAGCTGAATGGCGGCTGGGTCGTGGCGGGCGCCAACTTCGAAGGGCGCCTGCCCTATACAGGAGTGGACGTTCTGGCCGCCCAGGGAGTCTCTGCCGACTACCTCGAGCAAGGCAATGGCCGCAAGACACAGAACCCGGTATCCCGGGCCGACTACGTGGTAGGGGGCGACGAAGTGCGCGTTCGGCTGTTCGACTTCGACGACGCCTGAGCCCGTTGACGCCGAGAGGAGGGCGCGGGTCGGCAACACGCGTTCGGCGCGCGATTCTGGCCTGCAAGGGACCGAGTCATCGACGCCTCATGCGCCGATGCGATACTACCGACATGACGCCGGCGCGCTTCTTCAACACGGAAGGCCCCGTAGTGGCGGAGCAGCATTACCTGCTCGCGCCTCTCGAACGCCTCGACCTGGAAGAGGTTCTGACCCTCGTCGAGCGCAGGCGGTACTTCGTGCTGCACGCCCCCCGCCAGACCGGCAAGACCTCCGTCCTGCTGGCACTCGCCGACCGGCTGACGAGCGCTGGCAAGTATCGCTGCGTCTACGTGAACGTGGAGGTCGCCCAGTCCGCCCGTGAAGACGTGGCGGCGGCCATACGGGCGATCTTGACCCAACTCGCGCTCGAGGCGCGGCTCGCCGGAGACACCTTTCTCGACGGGGTCTGGCCGGCGGTCCTTGAGAGAGCCGGGCCGCACGCCGCGCTGGGGGAGGCGTTGAGTCTTTGGGCCGGCGCGGCATCGCAACCGTTGGTGCTGCTCATCGACGAGATCGACTCGCTGGTCGGCGACACGCTCCTGGCGGTCCTGCGACAGTTGCGGGGCGGCTATCCCCGGCGACCGCGGGGATTCCCGCAGAGCATGGTGCTGTGCGGCGTACGGGACGTGCGCGACTACCGCATCCGCTCGTCGGACGAGAATGCGATGGTGCTCGGCGGGAGTGCGTTCAACATCAGCGCCCGGTCACTACGTCTTGGGAACTTCACCGCGGCGGAACTGGACGCGCTCCTCATGCAGCATACCGAGGAAACGGGACAGCCCTGGACCGACGACGCGAAGGCGGAGATCTGGGGGGCCACCAGCGGCCAACCGTGGCTCGTGAACGCCCTGGCGTACGACGCCTGCTTCGAGAGCAAAGCGGGGCGCGACCGCTCTCGTCCGATTTCCGTCGACGCCATCCACGAAGCACGCGAACGGCTCATCGCACGTCGGGTGGTACATCTCGACCAGCTCGTCCACAAACTGGAAGAGGAGCGCGTGCGCCGCGTCGTCGAGCCGTTGCTGGCGGGTACCGATTACCCGAGCCCGGTGCCGGAGGACGACCTCAACTACGTCCGCGACCTGGGGCTGATCGGGCAGGATGACCCGGTAGCCATCGCCAATCCCATCTATCGCGAAGTCATTCCCCGGAGCCTCACCTATACGACCCAAGCCACGCTGATCCAGGACCAGGCCTGGTACGTCGATGCCGATGGCCAACTCCTGCCAGCCGGCCTGCCTGTCGGCCTTCCAGACGTTCTTTCGCCAACACTCGGAACACTGGGTGGAGCGGTTCGACTACCGGGAGGCGGGGCCGCAGCTCCTGCTGCAGGCCTTCCTGCAGCGCATCGTGAACGGCGGCGGGAGGATCGAAAGGGAGTACGGTCTCGGTCGCATGCGCACGGACCTGCTGGTGATCTGGCCGTCAACCGGCGATGCCGGCGAGACGCGCTCCGCGATCGAGTGCAAGGTGTTGCACGGCGGTTTGGAGCGCACCATCCACGAGGGTGTCGCCCAGACACTTGCGTACATGGACCGATGCGACGCCACGGAGGGCCATCTCGTCCTGTTCGACCGCACCGCGGGCAAGTCCTGGGACGAGAAGGTGTTCCGGCGCGAGGAGACCTCGGCGCGCCGGACCGTCACGGTTTGGGGGATGTGATGTCAACGAAGCCGGCAAACGGCCACTCCGTTCGTCGCCATGGACCGTCCTCCGGACTCGCTGCCGGACGCCGGGGCCCTTGGGCGTCCGCTCATCCGTCCGCTGCTGCAGCCGCCGCGGCAGCCGCTTCCAGCTCCGCTTCGGTGATGGTCTCGGCCACCGCGATGAAGTGGATCTTGATGCTGTCCTTGCGGAATTCGATGGCCTTCTGGTACTCCGGCGAGTAGTAGAACTCCTTGGCCGCCTCCACGGACGCGCAGCGCTCGACGGCCAGGAGAGTCTCGCCGGCCGGCAACGACCCTTCCAGCACTTCGACTTTCGTGCCGATCAGCCCACCGGCGATCGGCGCCAGCTCCGCCTTCTCCGCGACGCCGGCCGCGTGTTCGCCGTAACGGGGATCCATCTCGCCGATCGTGGTGCCGCACACTACGAGGTAGGCAGGTACGGGGGTGTCTGACATGTCGGGCCTCCTGGTCGATGAAACTGTTGCGCAGCGCTCGGCGTCGCGCCGTCCATGCTAGCGGATTTGACGCCCGCTCCGATCTCTCGCATCTTCTGCTGCATGGGAGTCTCGTTCCGAACGCTTCGCGCCTGGCGCCGCGGCGCCGCGGTGACTGTGCTGCTGGGCACGGCGACGCTGATCGTCGCCGACCCGGGACGGGACGCGCTGGAAGCCTGCCGGAACATCTCCGACGACACCCAACGGCTGGCATGCTACGACGGCATTCCCCCGCCGGAGACGGCGCCGCAGCCGTCCGCGGTCGCGGAAACCGCCGTCACGCCCGCACCGCCCGCGGTCCCCGATACTCCACCCGCCCCGCCCGTTGCGCCCGCTCCGGCAAGCGCTTCCGAAGACGGCAACGTTGTCCAACGCGGTCTCGGCCGGCTGCGCGGCCTGTTCGGCAGGGACGAGCCGCCTGTCGAGAGACCGCCGGAGCTGCAGTCCATCGATGCCCAGGTGGTCGAGGTCGTGAAGCTCGCCCGCGGGAACCATCGCCTCACCCTCGAGGACGGCCAGGTGTGGCGCGAAATCGAAGTCAAGCCGCGCGCCCGCTACCGGGTGGGCGACAACGTGGAGATCGCCCGGGGCGCACTGGGTTCCTACAACCTGTCCAGCGAACGGACCGGCCACCGCATCAAGGTCCGGCGCGTCCGGTAGCGGCAACGTCATGGCATTCGCGTTCACCGAAGAGCAGGAGCAGTTCCGGGACATCGTCGCCCGCTTCCTGCGGGAGACATCGCCCACGGTCGAAGTCCGCCGCCTCATGGAGACCGACGCGGGGTTCGACGCCGCGGTCTGGGACCGCCTGAACCGGGAACTCGGCCTGTCCGCCGTGCACATCCCGGAAATGTTCGGGGGACAGGGGTTCTCCTTCGTGGAACTCGGTATCGTCTGCGAGGAGATGGGACGCGCGCTGCTCTGCGCGCCCTACTTCTCTTCCGCCGTACTCGCCGCGGACGCGATCCTGCACGCCGGCGAACCGGGCCGAAAGGCGGACCTGCTGCCGGCGCTGGCCTCGGGCGAACGACGTGGCGCCCTCGCGTTGACCGAGCCGAACGGACGGTGGGAGGCCGAGGCGATCGGGACCACGGCCAGGCGCAACGGGGCCGGCGTTCGCCTGGAAGGTGTGAAGAGCTTCGTCATCGACGGCCACACGGCGGACCTGATCGTCGTGGCAGCCCGTGAACCCGGCTCCGTCGGCGACGATGGCATCTCCTTCTTCACGGTCGCCGGCGACGCGGACGGCCTCGAGCGGCGACTGCTCGAGACCGTCGATGCCACCCGAAAGATGGCGCGGCTCACGTTCCGGAACGTGCGCGCCGAACCCCTGGGCGAGCCAGGCGCCGGCGCGCCGGCGCTGGAGCGGATCCTCGTCGACGCGGCGACGGCGCTCGCGAGCGAGATGGTCGGCGGAGCGCGGCAGATGCTCGACTCCGCCGTCGACTACACGAAACTCCGCATGCAGTTCGGCCGTCCGATCGGCTCGTTCCAGGCCGTCAAGCACAAGTGCGCGGACATGCTGCTCGAAGTGGAACTCGCCAAGTCCGCCGCGTACCAGGCCGCCTCCGCCGTCGCGGACGGCGCCCCCGACGCACCGGCCTTGGCGTCGCTCGCGAAAGCCTCCGCGTCCGACACCTACCTGCAGGCGGCGGCGGACTGCATCCAGTTGCACGGCGGCATCGGCTTCACCTGGGACAACGACACGCACCTCTGGTTCAAGCGCGCGAAGAGCTCCGAGGTGCTGTTCGGAGACGCGACCCACCATCGCGAGCGGATGCTGGAACAATGGCCGGAGTAGCGGGATGAGCGAACGGAGCGAAGCCGAGATCCGCGCAGAGGTCCGCCAGTGGCTCGAAGCGCACTGGGACCCGGACCGCCCCCTCGTGGAGTGGCGCAACGTTTTGGCGGACGCCGGTTGGGGCGTGCCGCACTGGCCGCGCGAGTGGTTCGGGCTCGGGCTGCCGGCGCCGCTCTCCCAGGCCGTGGACGAGGAGTTCGCGAAGGTCGGCGCCGTGGGCGTGGCGAAAGCCGGCATCCGCCTCCTCGCGGCCGCGACCCTTCTCGAGCACGGCAACGACTTCCACAAGGAACGCTTCCTGCGCCGCATCCTGACCGGCGAGGACACCTGGTGCCAGCTCTTCAGCGAGCCGGGGAGCGGTTCCGACCTCGCGGGGGCGACCACGCGCGCCGACTTCGACGGGCAGCAGTGGGTGGTCAACGGCCAGAAGGTCTGGACCACGAGCGCGCATCACGCCCAGTACGGCCTGCTGCTGGCCCGCACCGACTGGGACGTGCCGAAGCACCAGGGACTGACGTACTTCGTGCTCGACATGGAGCAGCCCGGCGTCCAGGTACACCAGTTGCGGCAGATGAACGGGCACGCGTCGTTCAACCAGGTGTTCTTCACGGACGCCCGGATCCCGCCCGAGTACCAGGTGTCCGAGACCGGCAACGGCTGGCGCGTCGCCATGACCACGCTGGCCCACGAGCGGCGCGGGGCGGACGCACTGCGTACCCACGCCTCCGCGCGTGAGCGCGTGGGCGGCATCTACGAAGAGGAAGCGCGCGAGACCGCCACGATCATGGAGCCCTACAAGTGGTATCCGCAGCGCGCGGGACGGGTGGACCTCGTGCTGCCGCGCGCCCGGGAGACGGGGCGCCTCGACGATCCGGTCGTTCGCCAGGAAGTGGCGAAGCTCCTAACCCTGGTGAAGTCCGCGGAGTGGACGGCGCGGCGGGCGCGGGCGGCCCAGGAACAGGGTCGGCCGCAGGGGCCGGAAGGTTCCCTCGGCAAGCTCGCCGCAAGCCACGTCGCCCGCGCCGCGGCGCGGGTGCACACGCTGATCTCGGGCGCCGACGCGATGCTGTCGGGCGGGGACGGTCCGTTGGAAGGCTTGATCGCCGAGATTCTCGTCTCGGTGCCGGCCACCTCCATCGCGGGCGGCACCGACGAGATCCAGCGCAACATCATCGCGGAGCGGGTGCTGGGCATGCCGAAGGAGCCGCGCATGGACACGGGCCCGTTCCGGGACGTGCCGAGGAACGTCGGGAGTTCCTGACGGCCAGAAACAAGCAAGGAGACAGAGATGGAGATTCACGGCCACTGCGACGAGCGGTTCGCCGCGCTGCGCGAGGAGTTCGAGCGCAACTTCGCGGAGCGGGGTGACGTCGGGGCCAGCTTCGCCGCGACGGTAGAGGGCGAGTTCGTGGTGGACATCTGGGCCGGCCACCGGGACGGCGCGAAGACGTTGCCGTGGGAAGAGGACACCATCGTGTGCGTCTTCTCCACGACCAAGACGATGACCGCGCTGTGCGCCCTGGTGCTCTTCGACCGCGGCGAGCTGAACTTCGACGACCCGGTCACGAAGTACTGGCCCGAGTACGGCCAGAACGGCAAGGGGTCGACCGAGGTCCGCCACTTCATGGGCCACACGGCCGGTTTGCCCGGCTTCGGCGAGAAGCTCACCGAGGCACAGTTGTACGACTGGGATTACGTCATCGGCGTGCTGGAACGCCAGGAGCCGTGGTGGACGCCCGGCGAGGAGTGCGGCTACCACGCCATCACGCAGGGCTATCTCGTCGGGGAGGTCGTCCGGCGCATCACCGGCGCGTCGCTCGGGACCTTCTTCCGCGAGAACGTCGCCGGCCCCCTCGGGGCGGACTTCCACATCGGGCTCGATCCCGCGCACTTCGGCAGGACGGCCGAGATGCTCTCCGGCGGGCCGATCCCCGAGATGCCCGAGGAGATGGTTCCCGAGTACATGCGCGGCCGCGAGGACGGCACGCCGGACATCATGCCCCCGGTCACGAACGGCCCCGGTTGGCGCCGGGCGGAGAGCCCCGCCGGCAACGGGCACGGGAACGCCCGCGCGGTCGTGCGCGCCCAGACCGCCGTCGCCAACGGCGGGAGCGCCTTCGGCGTCGACCTCGTGTCGCCCGCGACCATCGAGCAGATCTTCCGCGAGCAGGGCGAGATGGCGGGCATGGGGGTCAGGCACGGCATCGGGTACGGCCTCTCCGGCTTCTTCGCGGAGCACGCGCCGAAGGACGTCAAGATGTGCTTCTGGGGCGGCGCCGGCGGCTCGACGATCCTCCTGGACCACACGAACCGCGCGTGCCTGTCCTACGTCATGAACCAGATGGACATGGACATGCTCGGCGACCAGCGCGGCGCCCGCATGACGGCGCGGTTCTACGAGGGACTCGGATAGGCGCCGCCGGAGCCGACCCCCATGAACCTGCTGTTCGTGTTCTCGGACCAGCAGCGCTACACCGCGCTGGGCGCGAACGGCAACCCCGTCGTGCAGACCCCAAACCTGGACCGGATGGCGGCCGAGGGGATGGTCTGCGACAACATGTTCTCGAACCACCCGCTGTGCTCGCCGTTCCGGGCGATCCTGCTCACCGGCCGGTACGGCTGGCGCAACGGCGTCATCGACAACGAGTACGAGCCGTTCCGGGACATCCCGACATTGCCCGGCACGCTGCGGTCCGCGGGGTACCACACGGGCCACATCGGCGTCTGGCACCTCGGCGTCGGCCCGTATCCCGCCGAGGATCGCTACGGGCTCGACTACCTCGCCGCGGTGGAGGGGGTCGGCGGGAACTACTTCGACCAGCGCTATTTCGAGAACGAGCGCGATCCGGTCCGCCACGACGGTTGGTCACCGGCCGTGGAGACCGATCTCGCCATCCGGTTCCTCGAGAAGCATCGGGAAGAGCGCCAGGACGACCCGTTCGCGCTGTTCGTGTCCTGGCGCCCGCCGCACTGGCCGTACCCGCGGTATCCGGACGAATACGCCCTGTACGATCCGGCCGACGTCGACGTGCCCGGCAACGTCCCGCCGCAGATGGCGGACTTCGCGAGGCGCGAGATCGCCGACTACTACGGGTGCTGCACGGGTCTCGACGCCCAGATGGGACGCCTGCTCGACGCGCTCGACCGCCTCGGTCTCGCCGAGGACACGATCGTCTGCTACTCGTCGGACCACGGCGACCATCTCTCGAGCCACGGCTACGGCAAGCCCATGGACTCCTGGATGCACCCGTTCCTGCGGGCGTCCAAGGCGACGCCCTACGACGAGTCCGCCCACATCCCGTTCCTGATCCGCTGGCCCGGAGGGACGCCGCCCGGATCGAGGAGCGCCGCCTTCATGGGCGCCATCGACATGGTCCCCAGCCTCCTCGGCGCGTGCGGTGTCCAACTACCGGACGGGTTGCAGGGCCGCGACGTTTCCGAGGCGTGGAGAGGTGGATCGCCTCCGGAGGACGCCGACCGCACGCCGGGCGCCCGCGACTCCGTCTATCTGATGAACATGGGCAACGGCTGGCCGGACCGGACCGCGTGGGTCGGCCGGTGGCGGGGCGTCCGCACGGAGCGCTACACCTACGCCCGCTGGTTCGATCACGAACGCGGGCCCTGGCTGTTCGACCGCCAGGAGGACCCGCTGGAGACGCGGAACATCGTCCACGACCCGGAAGCCCGGCCGGCCGTCGAGGAGATGGAAGCCCGCCTGCACCGGTGGATGGAGGGCACGGGCGATCCCTTCGAGTTTGGCAAACGCGGGCCCCGCGGATTCCTGGACGTGGGGCAGCGCTGGGCCGATCCGGTGCGGTGGAAGGACTGGGGGACGGCTTGAGAGGAGGCCGCGGCGCAGGGAACGGTCGTTCGGTGCCTGCCTCGAACACCCCATGCGCCCCTTGGCATGGTATATTCGATCATATCGACCATACTTGATGAAACACGGTAATGCCGGCCGCTCCTGCCAATCCGCAACCTGACCAGACAACGACCCAGCGCGTGCGGATCGATGCCGCCGGCCGCATCGTGATCCCGGCCGAGATGCGCAGGTCGCTAGGTATCCGGGACGGTCAGGACCTGACCGTCTCCCTCGAGAAGGACGGCATCACGCTTCGGACGCTCGCGCTCGCCCGCGCTCGCGTGCGGGCCATCGCCCGCGCCCATCGCAAGGGCCAGGAGAGCGTGGTCGACGAGTTCATCGCAGAACGCCGCGCGGAGGCCGCGCACGAGTAGTGACCCGGTTTGTGCTCGACGCGTCGGCCGTCCTCGCGGATGTCTTCCACGAGCCTGGCGCAGATGTGGTGCTCGACGCGCTCGAGTCCGGCGCGGTCATCTCGGCCGTCAACGCCGAAGAAGTAGCGTCAAAGCTGCACGGCGGCGGCTGGAAGGACGAGGACGTCGCGCTCGTTTTCGAAGGCATCGAGATCGTCCCGTTCGACGCCCGCCACGCCCTTCTGAGCGGGCGTTATCGCCCTGTCACCCGTAGCCTCGGTCTGGGATTGGGGGACCGCGCATGTCTGGCGACGGCGACTCTGCGGGGCTGGCCGGCCCTGACCGCCGATCGCGCGTGGGTGAACCTTGATGTCGGCGCGGAGATCGTCTGCATCCGCTGAGCGCCGAAAACCCCTGCTCCCCGCACCACGGGCCTCGCCTGGGAGCCCCTAACTGTCAGCCTCCCCCTGCCGGTCCAGCCGCAACTGTCTCTCCCAGAAAGCCTCCGCCTCTCGGTCCTCGGACGCCGGATCGCAGATCCCGGCCAGGGCCGCTGAGAGTTCCCCCGCCTTGGCCGGACACGCCCCGTATCGATTCTCGATTTCTTCCGGGTCCCTGGCGAGGTCGAACAACTGGTCCGGCGCCTGGACGTTGTGGATGAGTTTCCAGTCCCCCTGGCGCACCATGAACGCGCCGGCACGCGTTCCGTGGCCGTGGTACTCGGAGAAGACGACCCTGTCGCGGTCGTCGCTCGCCAGCGTCCCCAGGGGAGCGCCCAACCAGTCTTTCGGGTGTTGCGCGCCCGTCAGCGCGAAGACGGTGGCCTGGACGTCGTGCAGGTCGACAGGTGTCGCCGTGCGCACGCCCGACTCGAAGTCCGGTCCCGCGGCGATGCACGGGACGCGCGCGGCATCCTCAAGCAGGCTGCACTTCCACCACAGGCCGAATTTGCCCAACATCTCGCCGTGGTCTGAGGTGTACACGAGGTTCGTGGTGCTCTCGAGACCGGATTCCCCGAGTGCCGACTGCAGCCGCCCGAGCTGCTCGTCGATAAAGCTGACGCACGCGTAGTAGCCGCGGCGCAGGCCACGGATCTGCCGTTCCTCGACGTCCTCGAGACCGAAGTGCCGCCGCAGGTCGACCGCGTAGGGGTGCTGCGCCGTCTCGGCTTCTACTCCGTATGCCGGCAGATCGCCGTGGTCGCGGTACTGGTCCCACAGCGCCTCGGTGCAGAAGTGCGGAAAGTGCGGCTTCACCAGGTTGACGTAGAGGACCCACGGGCGATCTATCCCGGCAGCGCGTGTCCGAAGCCACTCCACGGCCGCATTCATGTAGGTGACGTCGTTCCCCCAGGGCGCCTCGCGGGGACCGTACGCATCGAGGCGTTTCGCGCCCCCGGGGCGAACGGCAAGCGGGCGGCGGCGCTGCGCCTCATCGAACTCCCATGCGCCTTCGTAGGTCTCTATGGTCTCCGAGAATCCCAGTTCGGCCACCGGCCGATAGGCATGCACCTTGCCGATGAAGACGGTGTGCACGCCCTGTTCGCCGAGGACCGCGCCCAGGCCCCGGGTCTCGGGCGCGATGCCGAGCCGGTTGTTGCCGTATGCCCGGATGGCGTGGACCCGCTTGCCGGTCAGGAACGCGGAGCGGCTCGGCACGCAGAGCGGGGACGGGCAGTAGGCGTGCTCGAACGTCGTGCCGCGGTCGGCCAGCCACTGCATGTTCGGCGTGTCGACGAAGTCGTGGCCGTAGGGCGACGAGTACCGCGGATTGTGCTCGTCGGACATGAAGACGATGACGTTGGACATGGCTACCGGCGAAGCTACAGGCGCCTGCCCTTGACGAGCAGCCAGATCATGAAGACCGGCTCGGCCAGGCCGGCGAGTATCAGGAAGTCGAGGTTCACGCCCGGCGCAGCCAGCCGTCCCAACTCGGTGACGATGTACGCGAACCCCGCCACTGCGAGCAGGAAGCCGAAGATCGACGGCACGTGTTCCGCGCGAACGACGAGCCAGGCGCGCAGCAACAACACGACGCCAAAGACGACAAGCGCGAACCCCCAGTCATGCGGGTACGCGTTGACGAGCAGGTAGACCTGGGCATGCAGGCGCTCCATGCCCAGGGCGGCGGCGCTCTCCGGCGCGTCGAGCAGCCGGAGCGCCTCGACGTAGTTGAAGACTCCGCCCAACGCCACCGCCGTGTAGATCAGGCAGAACGCGAAGGCCAGCATCGACACGGGACGACTGGCCGGCGCGAGAAAGTAGAACAGCGCCCACCCGACGAGGACGTCGGCGGAGTAGTTCACGAGCCAGGCGAGGATGCCCGCGAGGAACAGCCCGCGGTTCTGCGTCAGGTTGCTCGCCGTCTGTGCCGCGTCGCCCGGCGCCACTAGCTCTGGAAACACCAGTAGCTGCGCGAACGGTGCGGACACCACCATCAGCAGCAGGCCGATTCCGGCCACCAGCGCAGCCGTGCCAAGGGGCAGGCCCTGTTGGGGCGCGCCAGGGTTCGAGGGGGTCAGGAGTCGCTCCTTGCCCTGATGGAGCGGCCAGCTTGCCCGATCAGGGTTGGTGGTGCCAACGGCGCGCTTGTGGCCGCGAACGCCCGCGACACCGGTGCAGCGCCTTGCCTCCACGGCTGGCCCGCACTTCCGCGACGAACTCGGTGACGGCCTTGCGGAATCTCGCGTCCACCGTCAGTCCGGCAGCCCCAGCACCCGTTTCGCCACGATGTTGAGCTGCACCTCCTTGGTGCCGCCGGCGATGGTCAGCGACTTCTGTCGCAACCAGTCGCGCGTCGCTTCGATCTCGTCGGTCGTGTAGCCGTCTCCCTCCCACCCGACGCCCTGCGTCCCGAGTGCTGCGACCAGCAGTTCGTCGGCCTCCTGCTGGTTGAGTGCGCCGGTGAGCTTGACCGCGGACGACGCGAAACCGGGCGCCCGCGCCTGGAGTTCCTCGATCGTGCGACGCTGGGTGAGGCGTTGCGCATGGACGTTCTGCTCGTGGCGGATGAGCCGCGCCCGCAGCGCGGGGTCGGCGATGCGGCCGTTCCGCAGCGGAACGCACCGCTTCACCTGCTCCGGCAGGCGGCTTTCCGACGACCTGCCGCCCTGGGAGCCGGAGATGTTGATCCCCGCGTGCGTGGAGCGCTCGAACTGCAGCAGCCGTTTACCGGCGGTCCAGCCGCGGTTGACGCCCCCGATCACGTCCGACACCGAGGCGACGGCGTCTTCGAACAGCGTCTCGTTGAACGGCGAGGCGCCCGAGATGAGTCGGATGGGCCGTACCTGCACGCCGGGCTGGTCCATGTCCACCAGGATCAGGCTGATGCCCTGGTGCTTGGGCAGGTCCGGGTCCGTCCGCGCGAGCACGAAGATGTAGTCCGACTCCATCGCGTCGGATGTCCAGATCTTGCGGCCGTTCAGGACGTAGTGATCGCCGTCGCGCACCGCCCGGAGACTCAGGCTCGCGAGGTCGGATCCGGCGCCCGGCTCGGAGTAGCCCATGGCCCAGCCGCCCTCGCCGCGGGCGATGCCCGGCAGCCAGCGGCGCTTCTGGTCGTCGGTACCCAGTTCGAGAATCGTGGGGCCGATGTAGTTGACGCCGCGGCCGGTGAGCGGGGTGCGCGCGCCGATCCTTTTCAGTTCCTCGATCAGCACGGTGTACTGGTCACGCGTGAGTTCCGCGCCGCCGTACTCGCGTGGCCAGGTCGGTACGGTCCAGCCTCGTCCGACCATGCGCTCGAGCCACACCCGCGCGTCCGGCTCGAGCTCGACCTTGGTGCTGCCCCAGGGACTCGGGCCCGAGCCACGTGCGCCCGGGGGACAGTTCTCCTCGAGCCATGCGCGGGTGTCCTGCCGGAAGTCGCGCACGGGGCTCGTCGTCACACGCGCATCGCGAGCCACGGCAGGCCGAGCGCCAGGACCACGCTGACGACGAGCCCGGCCAACGCCTTGGAACCGTCGAGGAGGACCTTCCGTGCGGTTTCCCGCCCGCTCGTGTCCGCCAGGTACATCGACAGGGCGAACTCCCGCCCGGCCAGGACGCCCAGGAACACCCACGTGGTGCTCATGGGCATGTTGCTCCACTCCTTGAAGACGAGGAGGACCACGCCGTAGATGAAGTCGATGATCGTCGCCGCGCGGATATCCGTCGTGTCCGTCTTCGAGGTGACGATCTTCTGGATGGTGCCGCCGAACTGGTAGAACACGATGCCGAGCAGGCCCACCAGGACCGAAGTGCCGAACGCAAACCAACCGAAGGAGAGTTCGCGTGGCAGGTAGACGAAGATGTTCGCGAGGTCCTGGATCAGCCACTGGCTCCAGAGGAAGCCGGTGGACAGCCATTGCAGGACCACCCAGTAGCCGGGGATGGTGGCGCCGCGCGTGCGATGGAAGTACTCCGTCGCGCGCCGGAAGACGAGCCGGAAGAGTATGAGCGCGCTGAAGAACGCCACCACGTAGCCGGCGAGCGACTTGATCAGCATGTCGCCGAGGTTGCTCACCGCAAACACCGTGAGCACGAGGAAGGTGGTGCTCACCGGCACGCCCATGCGCGTGAGGATGAGCAGGGCAAGCGGCGGGATGGCGTGGTACCAGCTGATGCCGCCTTCGGGAATCGGGAATTTCTCCAGCCGTCCGTAAGCCGGATCGCCCCCATGGACCCACCAGCTGTAGGCGATGACCGCCAACAGGATGCCGCCGGCGAAGATCCACAGCACCCACCAGGGCCGGTGTGCGTTGGAGGACAGGAAGGTGCCGAGGGTCTGGATCGAGTCGTTCGCCACGACGGAGTACGCGGCGAGCAGGAACCCGACGATCATGTAGATTTCGAGCAGCGAGATGGCCCTTTCCTCCCGGTCGCGGCGGCGCCATTCTCCCGCGCTAATGTGACAGTCCGATGTCTGTCAGAGGCCTTTTTCGCGCTCCTCGAGGTGCCGCTGGATCTCCCGTCCGACCAGCCACAGGCGGTCCTGTCCCCACACGGCGAGCAGTGTCTCGCCCGCCCCGTCGAGCAGCCGGAAGCTCGGCACGCCCCAAAGTCCCAAGCCGTACATGGCGACGCGATTGGCTTCGACTTCCTCCTCCCACTCCGGGTTTCCGACAATGCCGCGCGCCTCGTCCCAGGGGAGCCCCGCCCGCTCCACGACGCGTCGGAGACCTCCGTCCTTGCCGGTGTTGACCCCTTCCCAGAACGCCGCGCGGAAGAACGCGGAAAGCAGTTCGACCCCCTTGCCCCGCGAGACCGCCCACGGATAGAGCGAGTAGCCGCGCCGCACCGGCTCCCCGATCGGGTCGTGCACGTTGCCCCAGTCGTCGAGTCCGAGGTGGCGCGCTTCGCGCGCCGCATCGGTGAAGATGTAGAGGCCCTTCTCGCGCGTCGCCGGCACGCCGCGCATCACCATGGGCAGGACGGGCCGCATGGACATCGTCACGCCGGTCTGCCTCGCGAGACCCACGGCCGTGTCGAAGATCAGCGAACTGTACGGGCTGCGCAGCGACGGGTATATCTCGAGAGTGAGCGTGCCGTCGTCCTTGCGCGGGCCCGTGTCGATGGCCGGCCGTTGGGCGACTAGGCCGCCCGGGGTTTTGCGCGCCCCCAGTTCAGTGAGCCGCTCTTCCAGGTGGTACAGGCGATCGACGCCCCAGTACCACTCGCCTTCATAATGGAACATCGCCCCGGAGTAATGGCCCAGTTCCGTCCGCCGGTCGGTCCCCGCCCGCCGGCGCTGCGCTAGCGTCGATGGGTCGGCCGGCGCGTGGCGCTCCGCCAACTCACGCAGGGCTTCCTCGGACCCGCTCCACAGGGCATCGCCCACCACCGGCGCTACGTCGACGAAGTCCTCCGGGCCCAGCCCGGCCAGGATGCGCGCGGCGAGATCGGCGAGATCGGCGTCCGGTCGCCGTGCACCTTCCGGGAAGGAGAGCCCGTAATGCGGAGCGATCAACGCCGAGTCGTAGCACGACAGGTCCAGCAGCAGCTTTGGTTCCGGGGCGTTCTGCCCGCTCGGGTCGCCCACGAGGTGACAGACGAGGTCGATGTCGTACGTGTCGAGCAGAGGCCGCAGACACTGTGCCGCGAGGTGGCTGTAGCCGTCCTCGACCTGGTGGAAGTACTCGACGACATGACGCCGCCCGCTCCGGCGACGCGCGCGCTCGATGCGCCGGCGCCGTGCCGCCAACCGGTCCGGGCGAGTCCAGCGCCGCATCAGGAAGGAACCCACGGCCCGCTTGAGTGCGGACGGGTCCATGGTCGAGACGCCGCCCTGATCCTCGAACCGTTCCGGCATCAGACGTCGTCGTCGCGAAGGATGTCAGCCGGCCCGCGCGTAAGGGGGCAGGTTCGCGCGTTCCTCCCCTTCCACGCGGTAGGCGGCCGCGACCGGCTGTCCCTCTGCGTCGAAGAACGGCGTGTCCCGGTAACGTCCCGTCAGGACGCCGCCGAGCATCGACAGCCCGAACCGGAGCATGCCCAGGGGGCTCATCCCGGGCAGCTTCTCCATGGTCGCGGTGTCGCCGGTAGCGAACTGCGTGAAGATGCGCATTCCCACGGGTCCGGCGACCGTCTCGAATGACGTCCCGGGACCCGGGCTCAGGCAACGCCCCAGCAGCCAGGCGAACGAGATGCGCCAGTTGGCGGGCGTGTTGGCGATGGGCGTCCGGCAGCAGTCGACGTACCACCGGTAGGGGCCTCTTTCCGTCAGGCGCAGGCAGGTCAGGTGCCCGGCGCCTTCGGTGAACTCCACCTTGCCCGGCGCGACCTGGAACACCTCCGTGCCGCCGTGCTCGTCGAGCACCTCGTTCGCCCGCCCGAGGTAGTGGACGAAGGCCTGGCAGTCGTCGCAGTGGCAGATCGCCCGGTTGGTGTTCGATGGCGCCATGTCCCGCACGACGCCGCGCACGGCGCCGCACGCGCACTGAATCGGTATGTCGGCCATGACTGCCATGTTAGCGGTAAAGAGGTCAGGCCTCGACGCGCATCGGCTCGACGTTCACGTCCCGCGCATCGAGCGGGCGGGTCCACGCGGCGAACTCGAGGAGGATGCCGTCGGGGTCCCGGAAGTACACCGAACGCACGAAGGTCGTGTCGGTCGGCTCGAGACTGGCCTGCGTCTTCGAGTCGTCGTGGTGGATGACGGGGGTCACCTCGATGCCGGCGGCGTCCAGCTTGGCCCGATATTCCTCGATTTTCTCCAGCGGGACGCTGAACGCGACGTGGTTCATCGATGCGTGCGCCGACGTCAGGGTGCCCTTGCCCACGAGGTGCCCGCTGTGCGTCACGCCGGGGATGCTCGCCGGCGCATCGGGAAACCAGAAGAACGCGAGCATGTCGCCGTTGCCCACGTCGAAGAAGAAGTGCTGACCCGCGTTCCCCGGCAGGTTGATGGTCTTCGTGAGGGGCATCCCCAGGACTCCGCTGTAGAAGTCCACCGTGCGCCCCATGTCGCCGCACACGAGGGCCAGGTGGTTGATGCCGCGGATCTCGAACTGTTCGTTGGTGGGCATGGGTCGGTCGTTCTCGTGAGAGGTCCACGGATTTCAGGCGTTGACTCCGACCGTGTCAACACCGCAGATTCGGCCCCCCCACCCGAGACGGAACAAGAGGAATGCCATGCCGAGGTTGAGAGAAGTCCCATTGGCCGACGCCGCCCCGTACGTGCGCAAGTACTACGAGTCCCTGTTCGGCGGCCGGGACCCCGTCGCCGAGCCGGGCACGGCGACCGGCACGCCCGGGAACTGGTGGACCGTCGCCGCGCTGGTGCCCTACGTCTTCGAGCACGCGACGCAGCAGTTCGGCATGTTCGGGATGTTCACGGACAAGAACGTGAGCAAGCTCGACGCGCGGGTGCGCGAACTCGGCATACTGCGGACCGGCTATGCCCAGGCGAGCCAGTTCGTGTTCTCGCAGCACAGCAAGGCGGCGCGGGCGTTCGGGCTCTCGGAAGCCCAGATCGCGGCCATCCCCCACTGGCAGGTCGCCGACTGTTTCGATGCCCGGGATCGCGCCGTGCTCGCGTGGACGGACGCGCTGGTGCTGCAGGGCGGCCGCGCTTCCGATGCGCTGTTCGAGGCGGTGCACGAACACCTCTCGGACGAGGACATCCTCGAACTCACGTATCACGTCATGAGCTACAACCTGCACGCGGTGATGTGCAAGGCGCTGCGGCTCGAGTTCGACGACGTGGACGAACGCATTCGGGAGGTGCCGATTCCCGCGGAGGGTGGGGTGGCGGACTGGCGGTCCGTGTAGCGCCCCGTGGCCGCCCGTCGCGCGTTGGCGCACGCAAGAGGGACGGGACAAGCCCGTGTCCCCTACGCCAACGCGAGCCCGTGTTCCTCGAACCTGGAGAAGTCCCGGAGATTGCTCGTTGCGATGGCCGTGTCCTCGGCAATGGCTGCCGCCGCGATCATGCAATCCGTCATGGAGTTGCGGCGTCGTCCGGTAAGGTTGAACAACCGGGCGGCGACCTCGGCCATTTCCGTCGTAAAGTCCAAACGCCGGTCGACGAGTGTGGCGGCCAGCGACGCCCCCCTCGCGTCCAGCGGGCCACACAGGAACTCCGTCCAAGCCACCGAGCTCATCGTGATCGTCTCATTCGCGCCAGCCCACGTCCTGAGCTGCTCGCGCTGCGGGGACTCAGGCAGCAGGGCCCTGATGAGAAAGCTCGTATCGAGGTGAATCAAGGCATCAGCCGACTCAAACGACGCTCCGATGAGCCATGCCGCTCACGCCTCACCTCCGCGCACCACTCGGCGGCGCTCCGTTCATCCAGCGCGAGCAAGCGCTGCAGTTCGTCGAGGGCTGCGAGCTTCTCGTTTGCCGTCGGCCGCGCGTCCTCGGACGCCAACCGGATCGCGCGCCGGAGGGCGCCGGACTTGGACGTCTCCCACCTCTTGGCCAAGGCCTCGAGGCGCCGGACGGTTTCCACGTCCAGTGAGTAGGTCGATCGCACCGTGACTGTGGCCATACTGAGAAGTATGGTCATACTCTGCCCCTTGTCAACCCAGGGGCGGCATGTCCGTGGCGCTGCATTCGACACCATCCCGCCATCCCTATAGCATTCGCGCCCCTCCCCCGACCCGCGCCCCCGGAGCGCCGGCCTCATGGACGGTCCCGACTTCGAGAAATCGCCCCTGCTCCCGGCCATCGCGCAGGACGCGGAGACGGGCGCCGTGCTGATGCTCGCGTGGATGAACGCGGATGCCTGGGCCGAGACGCTGCGGACCCGCCGCGCCTGCTATTTCAGCCGCAGCCGCCAGCAACTCTGGCGCAAGGGCGAGACCAGCGGCCACGTGCAACACGTCAGACAGGTCTTCCACGACTGCGACGCGGACACGATCCTTCTCAAGGTGGAGCAGGTCGGCGGCGCCGCCTGCCACGAGGGCTACGAGAGCTGCTTCTTCCGGGAGATCGATCCCGACACGGGGGCCGCCAGGGTCATCGCCGAACGGGTTTTCGATCCAGAGAAAGTCTACGGGCCGCGGTCGTGAGCAATCTGCTCAAGCTCGGCATCCCGGCCGGGAGCCTGCAGGAAGCTACCCGCGAGCTCTTCGAACGCGCGGGCTACCGCATCACGTTCTCCTCGCGCTCCTACTACCCGGGCATCGACGACGATGAGATCGACTGCCTCATGGTGCGGGCCCAGGAGATGGCGCGCTACGTGGAGCAGGGCGTGCTCGACGCCGGCATCACCGGGCACGACTGGGTGGTCGAGACCGGGGCCGACGTGCGCGAGATCTGCGAACTGCTTTTCTCGAAGGTCAGCCGGCGCCCCGCCCGATGGGTCCTCTGCGTCCCGGTGGACTCGTCCGTACAGGAGGTCTCGGACCTCAACGGGAAGCGCATCGCGACGGAAGTCGTGCGGGTCACCCGCGCCTACCTCGAGCGCCACGGCGTCGAGGCGCGGGTGGAGTTCTCGTGGGGCGCCACCGAGGCCAAGCCTCCGCTGCTGGCCGACGGGATCGTCGAGGTGACGGAGACGGGGAGTTCCATCCGGGCCAACAACCTGCGCATCGTCGACGAGGTGCTGTCCAGCACGCCGCGCCTGATCGCGAACCATGCCGCCATGGAAAACCCCTGGAAAGTCGAGAAACTCGACAACATCGCGCTCATGCTCCGGTCCTGCCTCGCCGCGGAGGGCAAGGTCGGTCTCATGCTGAACGCCCGAAAGGACGACCTGGACGCGATCACCGGGCTGCTCCCCGCGCTGCAGACTCCGACCATATCCCGGCTCTCGGACGTGGGCTGGATCGCGCTCAACACCATCATCGACGAGTCCGTCGTGCGCACCCTCATCCCCCGTCTGAAGGCGGCCGGCGCGCGGGGCATCGTCGAGTACCCGATCGACAAGATCATCGAGTGATCGCCAATGTTGTAGTCCCGCCCATTAAGAGAGCGGAATATACTTAAGATTCATTGGCTTACGCGGTGTGATGGCCTAGAATCAGCCGGCTTTCGCGTCGGCGTGCGCGGTTTGCCGGAGAGGGGCAACCGGCACGACCCGCCGACTGCGGCAGTTCGCACAACTATCACGAATTCGAGGGATCACCATGAAGACGCGACGTAAGGGCCGAACCGTCCCCGCCATCCTCGTGCCGTTTTTCGCCGCAGCGATGCCGTTCCTCATTCCGGCCGCCCAGGCGGAGGAAGAAGCGAGCGGGCAGGTCGAGGAGATCGTCGTCACGGGGTCCTACATCAAGGGCACCCCGGAAGACGCCCCCCTGCCGGTCACGACGCTGACGCGGGACGAACTCGCCAACGACGGCGCGCCGACCGTCCTCGACCTGATCAAGGGTCTTTCGTTCAGCCAGGGGGCCGACGGGGAGACCGACCAGTTCCAGGCCGGCGCCGGCGCGGACCGCGCGACGGTCAACATCCGCGGCCTCGGCCCGAGCCGTTCGCTCGTGCTGGTGAACGGTCGCCGGACTACCTGGTCGCCCCATGCGATCGGCGCCCAGGCGCAACTGCTGGTCGACGTCAACGTCATTCCGTCCGTGGCCATCGAGCGCATCGAGATCCTGCGCGACGGCGCCGCGGCCACCTACGGCTCGGACGCCATCGCCGGCGTGATGAACTTCATCACGCGCAGGGACTTCGTCGGCTTCGAGGCCACGGCCAACCACAAGACGATCGACGACTCCGACGGCGACACGGAAGCGGGGCTGATCTGGGGTACGGAACTCGCGGACGGCCGCGGCCACCTGGTGAGTTCGTTCAGCTACATCGAGCGCGGCGAACTGACGCTCTCGGATCGGGACTGGGCGATCCTGCCCTACGCGGACAGCCCGACGGGCGGCTGGTCGTCGGTGGGACGACCTTCGGTGGTGGTTCCGCTCAGCCGGTGGAATGCGTTGGCCTCCGCAGGCCTCGGCGGCTTCACCGGACTCCTTCTGGGAGGTATCGTCGACCCGAACTGCGAGAAGCTCGGGGGCGCGCGCACGACCGTTCTCGGGTCGAACCCGCTCGGTGGTTTCTGCCGCTTCCAGTACACGGCGTTCGACAACATCGCCGAAGAAGCCGAACGCTGGCAGTGGCTGACGGAAGGCACTTGGGAGATCAACGACACGACCACCCTCTCCGCCAGCTTCCTGATGACCGACAGCGACGTCCCGGCGTGGAACACGTCGCCCTCCTACCCGCCGAACCGCCTGGTCGACGAGAACCGCACGATCCGGGCGAACAACCCCGGCCTCATCGACATGGCGAGCAAGTATCCCGATCTCTACGGCGACATGGCCCACTGCGGCGAAGCCTACTGCCGCTACGCCGGAGACCCGGCCCAGGACGCCGCCGGCATCCCCACCGCGTGGCAGGAAGTCGCCTGGTTCTACGGCCGCTACTATGGCCAGGACGGGCCGCTGCGCGACCACGCGCGCGAGAACGACCTGCAGCGCCTGGAAGTGGCGCTCGACGGCACCCGGGGCGACTACGATTGGCAGCTCTCCGCCGTCTACTCGCAGTCCGAGCGCCTGTCTCTCGGCGGCGACACGATGGTGTACCGCGACGCGCGGGCGCGCCAGGGCCTCGGCGGGTTCGATTGCGAGGCCCAGGTCCCGAACGAGTACGACGAGAACGGCAACCTCTCCTTCTCGCTGGAGACGGTCATGGCCCACGCCGGCCAGGGCCCCTGCCGCTACTGGATCCCGTTCTCGAACTCCATGGCCGGCTCGCACCCGCAGGTGCGCGACGGCATCGCGAGCAACCCGGACTTCAACCCCGCGCTCAACAATCGGGAACTCCTCGAATACATGGTGACGGAGCTCGGCGGGACGGGCGAGACCTCGCTCTTCGTCCTCGAGGGCGTCTTCGGCGGTCCCCTGCCCTGGACGCTGGCGGGCGGCAACGTGAGCTTCGCGGCCGGCGCCCACTGGCGCAGCGAAACCTACGAGAGCGGCCCGTTCGACATCAACGATTTCGAGCAGTTCCCCTGCGCGGCGGGTCCCGAGATCAAGGACTGCACGACCAACCGCAACGGCCTGTTCGGATTCCTGCCTCCGAGCACGGACATCGACCAGGACCGGGACATCTACGCGGTGTTCGGCGAATTGCAGTTGCCCCTGGCGGAGACCGTCGAAGGGCAGCTCTCGCTGCGCTACGAGGACTACGGCAGCGCGACCGGCGCGAGCGTCGATCCCAAGGCGGCCGTCCGGTGGCAGGCGACGCCGAGCATCGGGTTCCGCGCATCCGTCGGCACGACGTTCCGCGGACCGACGCTGAACCAGACCGTCGCCGACGACTCGTCCAACAGCCTGCAGTATGTCGCGGCGACCGGCGCCTTCAAGCGCGTCGACACCAAGGGCAACCCGGACCTCGAGCCGGAGGAAGCCACTACCCTCAACGTGGGGCTCCTGGTCGACCGCGACGGGCTGATCGCGCAGGACGACAACCTGTTCGTGACGCTCGACTACTGGTCGTACGACTTCGAGAAGCCGCTCGTCACGGAGCCGTTCGGCGCCGTACTCGCGGCGGCATGCAATCCGGGTTGCGATCCGTCGAGCCCGTACTTCGGCCGGCTGACGTTTGGTGGTCCCCCCGCGGCGAACAACCTCGAGATCATCGACATCAACATCGTCAACGGTCCGGACATCGAGACGGACGGCATCGACTTCACGGCGCGGTACGAGTTCGCACTGGGTCCGGGCATCGCCACCGTCGGCGTGACCGGCACGCGTATCCTGGGCTACGACATCGACTCGTGGGTGCTCGGCGGCGCGTACGACGCGCTCGGCAGCATGAACTACGGGACGTCCCTGGCGCGCACGCTCGTGGAGTGGAAGGGCCGCGCGATCCTGAACTACAACGTCGGACCCCTGAACGTCCGCTACAACGCGAACTACGTGGACGAGTACGAGCGCGACACGGCGGACATCACCGTCGAGGATGCGTTGACGCACGACCTGCACGTCATCTACCGCTTCCTGTCGGATCGCCTGGAGCTGTCGGGTTCGGTCATCAACATTTCCGACGAGGACCCGCCGTTCACCGGCATCGAGATGAACTACGACGCGTTCACGCACAATCCGTTCGGACGCATGATCAAGGTCGGCCTGACCTACACCACGGGCGGCTGATCTTCCCACCGGTTCCGCCCCCGGCCGCTGCGCCGGGGGCGGACCCTTCCTTTCCTCGTCCCCGCCGTGGACCCCGCTCCCGGGATGGCCTAGGCTGCTGTCGAATGCCCAACCAACGGAGAAACGCATGGCCCAACTGGTGTTGCGCGAGGACGACGACGGCCTCTGCACCCTCACCCTGAACCGTCCGGAATCCCTGAACGCCCTCAACCCCGCGCTCTTCGTCGAACTGCGCGAACACGTCGACGCCATCGCCGGACAGACGGACTCGGTCGGCTGCGTGATCCTCTGCGGCAACGGAAGGTCCTTCTCCGCCGGCAACGACCTCAAGGCCATCCGCGCCGGCGAGCAGGCGCCGAGCCCGTACTACCAGGCCGAGACCCTGGAGGCCATCGAGGGCCTGCCGCAGCCCGTCATCGCGGCGGTGCAGGGCCACTGCTACACGGGATCCCTCGAACTCGCCCTCGCCTGCGATCTCCTCGTCGCCGCGGACGACGCCCGTTTCGCCGACACCCACGGCAAGTGGGGCATGTCGCCCACCTGGGGCATGACCCAGCGGCTGCCGCGTCGGGTGGGGCTCCTGAACGCGCGCGAGATGATGTTCAGCGGCCGCGTCGTGGGCGGCGAGGAAGCGGTGACGCTCGGGCTCGCCAACCGCTGCGTGCCTCGCGACAAGCTGATGGACGCGGCGCGCGAGATGGCGCGCTCGTTCCTCGAGAACTCCTGGTTCACGCTGCGCGCCGACAAGATGCTGGTGAACCGGGGGCTGAATCACGGGCTCGACGACGGACTGCGGTTCGAGCGGGAACACAGCCCCGGCAGGGAGCCGGGCCTCGCCGAGCGGCTGGAGGAGTTCGGTAGGTAGCGCGACCTGGCGGTTCCGTTGGGAGCCGGGACCCCGGACTGTCCCCCGCCACGGCAACGGAGTACATTCCGTCCCACGCTCGCGGCTCGCAAGGGAGGCCCGCAATGCCCGCTCTGGATGGGATGAGAGTCCTCGACATGACCCAGTACGAGGCCGGCACCTCGTGCACGCAGGCGCTCGCATGGCTCGGGGCCGACGTGGTGAAGGTCGAGGCGCCGGAACACGGCGACCCCGGCCGGGCCGTGGGCCGCAGCGAGAACATGGAGTACTCCGCGTACTTCTGTAACTGGAACGCCAACAAGCGCAGCGTGGCCCTCAACCTCCGGACGGAGGAAGGCCGCGATCTCTTCCTGCGGCTGTTGCCCGGCTTCGATGTCTTCGTCGAGAACTACGGGCCCGGCGTCATCGAGCGCCTGCGCCTCGACTACGAGACGCTGAAAGCCGCGCACCCGGCGCTGATCCACGCGCGGCTCAAGGGATTCGGAACCTCGGGCCCGTACTCGGAGTTCAAGAGCTACGACATGATCGCCCAGGCGGCCGCCGGCGCGTTCTCGGTGACCGGGGAAGCCGACCGACCGCCGGTCATTCCCGGACCCACCACCGGTGACGCCGGCACGGGGGTCCAGCTCGCCATGGCGATCCTCGCCGCGTACGTGCAACGCCTGCGGACAGGCGAGGGTCAGCAGATCGAGATCTCCATGCAGGAGGCGATGACCTACTACATGCGCACCCGGGTCGCGATCGGCTCCAAGTGGGGCACGCAGGCCTGCGACCGTACTGGTGCTTCGGGCGGGCTGCCCCCGGTGGACCTGTACCCCTGCAAACCTTTCGGGCCCAACGACTACGCCTACGTGATGCCCATCACCGACGGTCATTGGGACACGCTCTGCGCGGCCATGGGCCGTCCGGACCTGCTGGTGGACGAGCGCTACACCGACCTGCAGACCCGGCAGGCGCACGGTGCGGAACTCTACGAGGAGATCGCGTCCTGGACGCGCCAACTCACCAAGCGGGAAGTGATGGAGACGCTCGGCCCCGCCGGAGTGCCCTGCTCGGCGTGCCTCGACACCGGCGAGCTCCACACCGACCGCCATCTCGTCGAGCGCGGTTTCGTCCACCGCATCGACCACCCGATGCACGGCGAGGTGCCGCTGCTCGGTTTCGGGCCGCGGCTGTCAGGGTCCGACGTGCCGATCCGGCGCGCGCCGCTGCTGGGGGAGCACACCGAAGAGGTGCTCGGCAGCGATCTCGGCATCGATGCCGGGGAACTCGGCAAGTTGCACCACGCGGGGGTGATTCGGTGGGAGGGGGCTTCCGGGGGGAGTTGAGGCGGGGCAGAATGCGCTCCGCTCACTCGACCCCGCGAAGGTGCCGAACGTGACCACCGCACGACACCGCATCCCGGAGCAGGACAACGCGGAGAGTTCTCTGTTCGTCCGCCTCCAGCCAGCCCTATGCCCAAGCGAGGAGCAGTTCTTTGAGTTCTGTCGACTCAACGACGAGTTGCGCATTGAACGCAGCGCTGAAGGAGAAGTCTCAATCATGCCCCCAGCGGGATGGCAAACGGCCGAGAAGAACGCCGAGATCACCCACCAACTCCGACGCTGGGCGATCGCGGACGGCACCGGCCGGACGGCGGACTCCTCGGCGGGATACATCCTTCCCGATGGCGCCATACGCTCGCCGGATGCCTCGTGGTTGCGCAATGATCGCCTCGACTCCATCCCTGCGGACGCACGGTCCAGGTTCCTGCCGCTCTGTCCGGATTTCGTCATCGAGCGGCGGTCCCCGACGGACCGTCTCGCCACGCTGCAGGCCAAACTGGCCGAGTACCTGGCGAACGGCGCCCGGTTGGGTTGGCTCATCGATCCAGCCAGCCGGCAAGTGTTGGTGTACCGGCCCGGAGCGGAGGTCGAGCAGTTGGACGAGCCCGCGGCCGTATCCGGCGATCCGGTACTGCCCGGGTTTCGGTTGAGGATGGGGGAAATCTGGTAGCGGGGCCTCGCTCGGTTCAAGCCGGGGTGATCGAACGCGGCAGCGTCAACGACGACGGCCTCTCCGCCGCTCGTCACGCGTTGCGGTGTGCCTGCCATCGCGGCCTTGATTGCAGGTCGGAATCCGCTCTTCGCATCTTCGAGCGACCACTCACTCATCAGCCGTCAACTCCCAAGTCCGAAAAAAGGCCGGATCGTCTTTGCGCCGGTTCGCGGCTCAACTCAAGAACGGGCTCGGACGGAGACAGTCGTCCGCGCATTGGCACGGGTTCCCCGCCCCGTGCACACTTGACTCTCGGTCCTTGACGCCAGGAGCGATGGGCACGACGCTCTTCGGCACCGTCCGGGGTCAATCCAAGAACGGACTGGGCGCGCCGAAACTCAGCACGGCCAGCTCCTTTTTCGCCCGAGTTGCCGCGACGTACAGCAGGGAGCGTTCCGCCGTCTCGGCCGCGACGCGCTCGGGACTGCCGGGTTCCTTGGCTTCGATGGCGGCCTGCAGCGGCACCGCGCCATCGTTAACGCTCGCGATCACCATCCGGTCGAACTCCAGACCCTTGACCCGATGCATAGTCGCGAGACGGACCGGCTCGCTCGAAGCGTCGGGGGAGTCACGTTCCAGAAGCTCCACCGGTAGACCCGCGTTGTCCAACTCGGCACGGAGAGCATCGCGCTCGGTCCGGCTACGAGCGACAACACACACGCCGCGTAGGGGTTCCTCGCGTGCACGGATTTCCGTCAGGTAGTCGACCAGCCAGACGGCTTGCTCCTCCCGAGTCTCGAACGGCACCAAACGCGGCACCGGGCCGTGGGCGACCGAGCGGATACCTCGCTGGTCGTCCGCTCGGCCGTCCAGATCGTCGATCTCGCGGCGGGCAAGCAGGCGGGCGGCCCAACGGTGGGTTTCCTCGGTAGTGCGGTAGTTCAGGCGGAGTTTCCTGCCCCGGCCGCGTATGTCGATGCGGCACCGGCCGAGGACGACTCGGTCGCGCGAATAGATGCGTTGGTGCGCGTCGCCGACGATAAACAGATCGTCCTTGCCCCTTGGGACGATGGCTCGAATCAGCCGCCATGCGGGCGACCCCAAGTCCTGAGCCTCATCCACCACGACGGCGGCATAGTTGGCGCCCGGCCGCTCGTCTTCCAGCAGCGCCGCGGCGGCCCGGTAACAGTCCGCCAACTCCATGACCTCCATCTCCGCCAGCCGAGCCCGGTATTCCTCGAACACTGGCCAGATCCGGGCGCGTATCCCGCGATTCAAACGGACGCCCCGACCCGTGCGAGGCACGCGCAGATAGTCGTCTCGCGTCGTTACACCCTGGGCCTGCAGGACCTGTTCCCACTCATCGCTGTAGAAGGCGTCCGAGAACGGCGCGTCAGACGGCTTTTTCGCCAGTGCATGGGACCAGGCAGTGGGTTCACGACCGAAACTCAGCCGAAAACGCAGGCGCCTGCCCCGCAGGAAGCGCTGCACCCAACGGTCGAGGTTGGTGACCTCAATCCGCTCCATCTCTTCTGGAGAACAGATGGAGCGCAGACTGTGTTCAATGTCAGCGGCCAGATTGCGGGTAAACGTCGTGAACAGAACGCGCTGACCCTCTGCCAGTTCCTGGGCGAGCCACCGGGCTCGATGCATAGCCACGACAGTCTTACCCGTTCCGGCACCGCCGAGAACCCGAACCGGCCCGTTCCAATGCCGCTCGGCCAAGCGACGTTGCGACGGGTGCAGGAACACGCGCCAACGCTCGAGCGGCGCGTTGAACATGGCCTCCAGTTCGATGTCGTCCTCGATGACCACGAAACGGGAGCGCGAGTCGTCTCGGTCCAAGGCCGCCGCAAAGTCTCCCGGGTCCACCGTGTCCGGAGGCACTTCTCGGTCCAGCACGATCTCTTCGTAGGTGTCGCCGGCCATGTAGAGGTAGAGCGCTTCGTAGGCCTCCAGCGGGAGTCGGGTTTCGATGTCCTCCAGCCCCGCTTCCGACTGGATGTCGTGGACTTCGGCGACCATGTCCATTGGCACACCGAGGCGGTGCAGCTCGCGAGGCTTGAGTTGCGCGAAGATGCCGGGGCTCTCCCCTGCAGGAGGCACGCCACTCGTGCTCCCCGGCTGAGGGCTCTGGACCGGCCCTCCCGGGCTCGGTTCCGCGTCGACTGGCCGAGGCTGGTAGACCTGTAGAGCGCCCGTCTCGGCACTGATGGTGCAGCGGTGGCGCATGGCCCACTGGTACGCGTCGTCGTGCTTGTCGGCCCACAACAGCATGTGGACGTTGCCCTGGTCCGGTTTCAGGACGACGGCCCGGTACGCACCGTCGATGCGTAGCGACCGCATGTTGGAATCCTTTGCGTTGGCGATCTTCTCGTAGTTGAGGCCACCTGCCTTCGAGTCCCGTTCGAACCGGGCGATCATCTTGCGGACACCCCGCTGCTGGGCCGCCGGCAACTTGGCGAACGCGGCAAGGAAGTCCGAGGACATTGCCATTCGGGGCTTGGTCACGACTCCACTTCCATAGATGGCGACGCACGGGCCCTGTCGTCGCGCGAGCCGAGGCTCAGAACCCGCTCCAGTTCGGTAGCCAGACCCGGTGCATCCGCAGGGAATGCTCGCCAACCGGCCACCACGAAAATCCGCTCCTCCTGCCCGGACGCCAGCACGGCCACCCGCGGCCCTTCCCATGCCAACTCTGCTTCCCCCGACACCCGCCCCGACGCATCTAGGTACTCGTAGCCTACCTCCGGTGGCGGAATGCCGTGATCCGCGAGCGCCCGCATGACGGCATGGAGTTCGCGCCCAACCAGGGCGATGGCTGTCTCCCATCCGTCCCCGATCGGTCTGGGCGTTGCCGATTCCGGCGGCGCAAACTCGGGATACACGTCCCGCTTCACGCCCAACGACGTGGTCCACCATGCATTGGGCAGGAACTGCAGGAGGTTGTAGAGGCGAAGGACACCGTTCCACTCGCGTCTGTAGGCTAACTCGTCGGCGGACGCCGCGTCGTCGAGAGACAGGATCACGAGCAGGGAGTTGGGGTCTGCGTTGCGCACGGCCTCCAAGGGCAAACCGAGCATCAGATCCACGAAGCCTGGCGGCGTTCCGCACCAAGCGCCCCGCCCGCCCAGCGCGGCGGCGTCTTGTGGCAGTTCGCCAAACGCATCCCGCACCTGGCCAGGCAAACGTTCGGCCGCATCGACGAGCCGGCGGCGCAGCTCCTCGCCCTGCATGGCGGTGGGATCGAACAGTCGCAACAACTCCGTGAAGACCGCGCGCTTCCACTGTTCCGGTTCCGGAGTCCGTAGGTAACGCACGAGCAGCGTCAACGACGGCGCGGACAACCCAGCTCGCAACGAACCCGTCTCCCACCGGCTGTCAAGCTCACGTTGTGGTTGCGCCATCCGCCCCTCATCGTCACCAAGCAGGTCTGCGGCGGCATCACTCCCGCCGAGCGCAACTTCAAGGTCGTGCCACGTCAGCGACCACACCAGGAAGCCTGCGCGCACCAGCGCCATCCGCTTCGCCGAATCCTCGCCGGTCCGGTCGCGGTGGTATTCGAAGCCGTCCATGAAGACCGCGACCGGCGGGGCCCCCTCGGACTCCCGCGCCGGCCGAATCAAGAAGTCCGGCCGGCTGGGAACCGCCACGCCGGCCCCCTCGCCCAACTCCGGCTGCGCCTGCATCAGCCAGGTCTGCCCTGCGACCTTGATTACGAAACCCGGCTTGCCGGCCACGACATCCTGACGCACGCGCACCGGTTGGCCGTCCACTTCCATGCGTTCGAGCGCCTCGACGAAGCGGGCCTCCAACTCGCTCTCGAGCAAGGGGTTCACCTTCACCGAGCGCAGTCCCGTCACCTCGCGAAGTCGGTCCTCCTGCGCCAGGATCTCGTTGACCAGAGCGAGCGCGGTGTCGCGGGATGTACTCGCCATCTCGTGGCTGCGCCGGTAGGCGTAGACGCAACGGTAGCAGCCGTCCTTGGTCGGATCCGCGTTGCAGGCACACGCCGTGATGGCGTCCCGAGCGTGGCGGAAGACATCCAGCACGTTGCGGGGGTCATTCATCATCTGCTTCAGGTATCCGGTACCGCCGGGCACCGTGTCGTAGAGCATGAGGAACGTAAGGTCCGCCCCCGACTCGGAAGCTGGGAACTTGCAGGTCATCACGCGCAAGTGATCCACGGCGCCCGAAAACCGCTTGCGTAAGCCCAGTTCCAAAGCTGCGATGAACGAAGCGATGCGTTGCTCCGAATCCATGGTACCGACGGCCGGGATCAGCATGCGCACCGCCTCGGACTCGAACTCCCGGTAGAGATAGAGGCAGTCCACCAACCCCGGCTCGTCGTCCCGTGCCGCGCAGGCGTTCGTATGCTGCATCTCGCCGTCTGCGCCTTGTACGCCGCCGCACCGCCGGCACAGGACGAAGCCCTTGCGCGGCATCTTTTCCCCCGCGAAGGTGGTCGCCGATTCCAACTCGTCCAGCCGGCCGAAGTTCATTTCCCGGAACGTGGCGGATGGCACGTACTCGAAGCCGAACGGCCGGTCCGCACCATCCGACGCGAACGCACGCGACACGGATTCGGGTTCGAAGTCCGCCAGCAGTTGCCGCGTGTAGAACAGGGGCTCGCGATCGTCCCGTTCGTCCATGATGCGGCTGCGGCTGTCGGGCGTGGCCGCATGCACCAGGCGCAGACGCAGCATCTCGCGGCTCTGGCCCGCGTCACCCCAGAGCGGGTCGCCGCAACGCGGACAGGCCGCATGCCGGTCGCCGGCATCGATCTGCTCGCAATAGGCGCACGACGGACACAACCGCCATCGCTCGATGGGCGAAACCCGGGTGTCGATCCGTTGAATGCGAACCCGGCGCCCCCCTGCATAAAACTCGTTCTCCGGGGCAAACTCGCCCAAGGCGGCAACTGCGGGCCGGAGATAGTCGTAGACGATGGCTTCGTCGTCGTCCGTGCCCTCCTCCTGTCGCCGGAAAATCACCGAGTGCAGGGTGACACCCTGCTGCGGGAACGCGTAGTTGGGCAACAACCCTTCATCGGTCAGGAAGGCGAACGTCTCGCGGTCGTTGATGGTTCTCAACAACCGTTGCAGGGCGTTGCGCTCGCGCTGAAGTTCCTTGAAGGTCGTCTCGGTGGCCTCGTCCGATGGACCTCCGCGGAGCGACGCGATGCGGCGCCCGAGAGCCTCGGCGTCGGCCCGCAGCGAGTTGCGATCCTCGGCCACTTCAGTAAGGCGACTTCGAATCCGCGCCTGCAACGGCGGTTCCCTACCTGCGCCATGCAGGAACGCGCTTAGCTGAGCGCGCGAAGCCTCGTCGATGCCGTCCTCGGCGCCTGGCAGCGGCTCGAACGCTACGAAGAACCGCTGCAGGAGGTCGTCTCCGTTGTCGGAGACGAAATCGAAAAGGGCGAATGGGAATCCCTGAGTGCTCCCCTTCTCCACGTTGTCCAGCACGGAACGAATCGACCGTGGCACGGCGTTCTCGTCGACGCCATCGGCCACCCAGCAATCGAAACAGAATGCAGTGAGCTGTCGTTCGAGAACCGCGGGCGCGTTCAGAAACACACCAGGGGGGTCGACGCGGCTGCCGAGCATGTCCATCGGTTCGGCGTAGTAGTAGAGGTCGTGTGGTTGGCCGGTCGCCACCGTCAGGGCCATGGCGTTGCCGTCCCGCCTGCCTGCGCGACCGGTGCGTTGCACGTAGTTCACCGGTGCCGGCGGGACGGAGCACATCACCACGGTGGAGAGAGCACCGATGTCAACACCGAGTTCAAGCGTGGGCGTCGCCGACAAGAGGTTCGGCTCCCACGGTTCCGTATCAGTCGCGGCGAAGCGCTCCTGCAGCCGGTCTCGCTCCTCGCGCGACACCAGCGCCGTGTGCTCCGCTGAGACGATGCGGCGGATATCCGCCTCGCGGTAGAGACGTCCCGCCCACGTGGGTGATGCCGGCGCGCTCGCGATGTAGGTGTCCTGAGTGGCCAGATCGAGACACGGCACGTCCGTCCACAGGTCCGTTTCGTCCGCGGGGATGACCAACGCCCGGCGTGAGTTTCGACAATGCATGACGGCAGTGCCCGTCGTGACGTGGAACCGCTCCGGCTGAAGAGCCCAGACCTCCCCGTGGCGGGCCGATAGCACTCGCACCAGCCCCGCTTCCACTAGCGCGTTCATTGCGACACGGAGGACCTCTGTGGCGTTCCAAGTCGCCCCAAGGACATGAAGCGGTGTCAGCACCTTCTGTGTCCATGTTTGGTACCAGGACTTGCGCCCGGCGCTCACCAACGGTTCCACGCCCTCCCGATCACCGCGTTGGCCCGGAAACACCGGTAGGGCGGAGCGACGCCCGAACTCCTGCAACGCGAGGTCCCTGATAGCGAAAGGGTTGCCTCCCGCGGCGAGATAGCGCTCGTACATCGGACTGTCGACAGCACCGCGATCCTTCATTCGACGCATGATGCCCAGAAGCAGGCTCCGCACATGGAGTTCTGCGATTTCTCGCAACTCGCCAAACTCCTCCCGAATCCGCACCAGCGCCTTCTGGCAGGCGTCTCCCAACGCTTGCCGGTCCACTCCTGCTGCGGCCGTACGCGTGCGCTCCAGCGTTCGACCGATGGCAGAGCCGAACGTCAACTCTGCCATCGTGTCCCAGCGCAAGCGACGGTGCACCAGCGCGAGCAGGTCAGATCCCGCGGGGAGCGCACCCCGCTCCTTCAGCGTCTCGAAGTCGCGCAGCCACAACCGGTCCGGCGCGATGAACTCGCTGATGAACCGCTCCCTGTCGAACGCCTTTGGGTTCTCCGACAGATCTCCCCACCAGCCGACCACGCGGTCCGGCAGATCGGCGAGCGCCATGCCATCGTGCTCCGCAATCACCTGGCCGATGGCCGACCGAACGCCGTTGCGCCAAGTGCGCGCGGCGAAGAACGAACCGCGGTGTGCGGCATCCTGTACGTTGTCGGAAAAGGCGATGACCTTGCGGTCGTCGTTGTGGCGCGAGGCGAAGGTTTGCGCCAACGCTGTGCTGAGCAGGCTTGACGCTCGAGCCCCCAGAATGATCAGCGCTTCTCGCGCGCCGCAATAGGGGCAGTCGCGGCTTAGCTCCGTGGAGGTCTTGCCGCCGCCCACACCGGGTTGGTGTCGTCCAGGCTCACGGCGTCGTCGAACGACGACCATGTTCGGGCGAAACACACGCGTCAGCCTTCCTTGTCCGCAGCCGGGACATGCCGCCGCGTTCGCCTCAGCCAGATAGCCACACGCTCCGCAGAGGCGGTGTTCCTGCCCCTTCACGTCCGCCGGCGGGCGTTCACCCGCCGTCAGCGGGAAGAGGTAGAGGACATCTACATCGCGCCGAAAGAACCGGTTGTAGAACACGCGAAGATCCTGGCCAACACGGCTCTCCCCGCCATGCTTTACGCATCCCCAACCGGTGACGTGACACTCACGGCACTGTACGAGCGGGAGGTGAACGGCATCGTTGTCGGGCTTCAGATCGTCGGAATACCGGAGGCTACGCGTGGCCTGCCGGTTGATTCCGCAAGGGTCGCCATGGTGTTCCGGCTGTTCGCTCGCGTCTGCGCTGGCGGCATGCTCAACTGCGGACTCATCCTTGTCCTCCACCGCGCCTGTCGGTAGCGTGTCTGGTTCCGCTGCACCCTGAACTTCCTCGAACGTATCCCAAACACTGCACACCATTCGCCTTAGCTCGCGAACCCAGACGTGCAGTTTCACGTTCAACAGGGGACGCCCCAACGGATCCGGGGCGTCGCCATCGCGTTCCCGGGCGACCGAGATCAGGGCACAGAGTGCGTTCAGCACGCCCCTCGCCTCACTGCTGCTGGAGACCGGAAGGCTGCGTTGCAGGCGCTCAATCACCTGATCCAGTGCCACGGGCTTCGTGCCGTCGAGGACCCGAAGCAGGTTCACGAACGTGGCGTGTTCGCGCAGGTTCCGAGCCAACGCCAAGCGCCAGTCGAGCGAGTCGAAGGGTCCCTCTGGAGACGCCCCGAAAAAAACCTCGTGTTGCGCTCGCACGTAGCCTTCGAGCGAGTCGTACTCCCCCGAGTCCACGGACTTTCCGAGGTCGGGCCGTGGGGCGAGGTAGGCACTGATGATCGCGTCTCCGAGAAACTCGTCGATACCTTGGCGGGTCTCGACCACCACGGCATCCGCGGAGAACCGCTGGCGAAAGATCGCGGAGACGTAGCGCAGGATGGACTCCCGGTCCTCCGCGCCACCGATGGTCGCGGATGTGCCAACGCAGATCAGTTCGTCGTCGGCCCGCAACCGCACGCGCAGCCGGCGGATGAGGCAAGCGAGGTCTGTGCCTTGGGCGCCGTCAAACGTGTGCAGTTCGTCCACGACGAGGTAACGCAACGTACCGCGTGCGTTGTGCCGCCAGAGCGGGAAGTCGATGGGCCGCGTCAGCAGCAGGTCCAGCATCTTGTAGTTTGTGAGCAGGATATCCGGCGGGCTCTTGCGTAACGCCTCCCGGTTCTCGATCAAGTGATCCGCAGCCATGCGCTCACGTGGCGACGCTCCCGTCTCTCCGACGTAGAGCCCGGCCGTCACCTTTCCCTGGAGCGATGGCGTGGTGTTCACGATCCGAGCGATCCGTCGCGCTTGGTCCGAAGCCAGCGCGTTCATCGGATAGATCAGGATGGCTTTGACGCCGGGATTGCCAGTGTGCGCACGGCAATGGTCGAGTATCGGGTAGAGGAAACACTCCGTCTTGCCGGACCCGGTGCCGGTCGCCACGACAGTGGACTGCCCCGCGCGAAGCCGATCGAAGGCGGTACGCTGGTGACGATAGGGCGTGAAGCCAAGGGGCGTTTCGGGGAACGGCTCCCCGCCTTTCGGGGCGAGTTCGAAGGGGAGGTCTAGGGAGAGGTACGGCCCCTTGACGAGGTTGTCACCGCGCGAGAGGAAGTCGTCCATCACGGTGGACAGGGACGGGTTCGACGGGCCGAATGCCGTGGAGAGGAAGTCGCGGAGAGCGTCGGTGACCTCCGCAGAGAGGGTGGACGGGATCATCGTTCAGGCGAGGGTCCGGCTTCGGCAGGCTTCTAGTTTACGACGGCCACGATAGCTACCCTATGCCTATGCTCGCGGCACCTGTTGCCGTGACGACCTGGCGACCAGCTCGACGACTCCTCATACGAAAGCTCGCTTGCTCTTCCGGCTTTAGGTAGCGCCACGATTGGGGCACCACAAAGGCGCCGAACGAACTTCTCAACGACCTTAAATCAAAAGGACTCTCGTATTCCCAAACGTCTGCTATCTTCAGTGCGTAAGCTATCTCCCGCCCCTTGTAGTAGGCATCAAAGTCCTCTCTTTTTACGCCCGCGAGGTTCGAAACCTCCTTCCAGATATCCGCCGGAGTGCCCGTCCAGACATGCTCCACGCGGAAGCCCCCGCGAACCTCTTGCACTGGACTAGTGACGTAAATGAAGACGTCTCGATTCTCAGCATACCTAGTAAATCGACGTCGCAACTCCGCATGTTTAAGCCCTTCAAAGACCAGATCGGCATATGGTGGTCGTAACGACAGAAGCAAGGGTCTGCTCATGGCTACACCTTTGTCGCGAAGGCTGCGTCAAACACCTGCCGAAACAGAGTTCCATCAATCAAGCGCGGAGATTGTAGCGGTACGCTCTTACGTCCCTCCATCGCCCTCAACGTATCGAGTTCGACGGGACAGGGAAACGCGAACGTTTGCGAGAACTTCAGCACCATGATCTCTCGCCTTGGGTTCCTCTCGCACATTTCGTACAAGTCATTCCAGTCTAAAGTGCCATACGTCTTGAACTTCCGAAGTAGATCTTTCGGAGGCCCGATCTCCACCGCGTCGAGCCGCGACACTGCTGTTACGGCCCCACGACTTCCGCTCTCGTACCACAGTATTCGAGCCGGCGGTCGGATTGCCTTGTGGAGGGTCTTCTTTCGATAGTATACGTTCTCCCACCGCATGAGAACGCTACTCTTCCAACCGAACAGGTCGTCCGCGGCTCCCGATCTATCAAACAAGCTCATGGCGTAACCGGGCCTTATCGGCACCATCAGGTACCGACGCGCCCCGTCCAGGACATTCGCGGGCGAGCAAACGCTCGCAAGCTCTTCTTCGCTCATACGCTCGTATCGCTCAACTACTTCCTGGGGCAGGCGTCGTCCACACTCTTCGAGTAGTTGCTCTCGCGTAAGGCTCCGCCAGATGCAAAGACGCACGAACCCACGCCCCACGTCCGCGAATCCCGTCTCCGCAAGATCACTCTCCAGCCCGCGACCCAAAAGCTCGCCGTCAAACCGCACCACGGGCAGCTTTCGCTCCACTGCGATGGCGATGGAATCGGCGATCAGAAAACGCGCCAACAATCCATAGTCTGGACCTCGCCGTACTCTTGCCAAATGAACCGTCAACGTGTCCGTGGTCTGCCCCGAGATTCTCACCGCTTGGATGCTACCCGAAGACCGAAGCGCCTCTGTTCGATACGTCGTGGGATCGGATAGGAAGGTGCTGATGCGGGTACGGAGCACGCCCCTTCTTTCGCCGGTTTCAAGGAAATCAGTCAACAACAGTTCAAGTTCTTCAGCCCCCAGCCTTCCCCAGCCCAAATCCACACCCGAGATCCTCGATGGCCGATACGCCTGCGCATCGCTGAGTTCGTGTAGCTGAATGATCAACTGAGTTGGTGACAGGACATGCAACCCAATGCGCTCCATAATGGTCTGCGAGCGCTTGAGAATTCCGTCATCGCGGGTGATGAAGTGCCGGGCATCCGAAGCAGCCGCTTTGGCGAGGTGCCGGATGTCGGAGACTTGTGATCTTGAGCCACTGGGGAGAATCTCGTTCAAGATCGTTTCGAAGTGCTCCGCCAACTGCTGGTTGTGTCGGATCGTTCGGAACTCGCGGGCTCGTCGATGCGACTCTGCGCGACGACGGTGGTCATTGATACGATCTATCTCCACGAAGATCTCATCCGTCGCACATAGATCAAGCGAGTCAGCCAAGAAGTCTGCCTGCAATGCCTTCGACGGATCCGTTTCAAGAGAGGAAGGTTCGTGGAAATGGAAGAAGATCTGAGCGTCCACTACGACATCAATGGCTTCATCCGATGCCTTCTCTCGGAACAGGTCAGGCTGCATGTCCTCCGCTAACTGGTACTCCCACCGTGTCAGCGGATGTCCTGCGGCTGATCGACCCGCGACTTCCTGGACGGGAACGAAGCCCAACTTGGGCCACATGTGGTGGGCCGGAAAGTCACGCCTGCAGCTTAACTTGATCACAAGTTGCGTGGTCGTTCGATCCTTCAGCGCCTCGAAAAGCCTTCTCGCTATCCCGCTCCCACGGGATTGTTCCGACACGCAGAGGTGAGCGATACGAAAGCGGGCGTAGTATTCCGCATAGAGCAAGTACCCCAAGAGGTCGCCCTTATCGCTCTTCGCACCCAGAGCGCATCCTTTGTCCAGAAAGTCCTGGAGTACTGCATACGGGAGCAGGCCGAGCGTCTTGCCGTTCTTCTTTCTCAGAAGCTCGACAGCGTCGAGATCGCTCGCGGCCAGTTGCGAGACAGAGTACCGTATGTTCATCGCCTCAAGATAGAGGTCGCCAATGCTGCCTGATGATATGTGTCGTCTGGGCGTTGCGCAGACCGATATGAAGTACGCGAAGGTTTGGCCGTACGCGCTGCGAAGGTGCAACCTGCTAGTATGTCCTCGTGCTCCAGGTCCTTGTAGTCCCACGGAGTCGCCTCTTGCGTCTTTCCTGCTCCGAGCAACGGCGTATCGGACTCCACCCAGTCCCGCTCTCTCCGGGCCGCCGGCAAAGCCCGGCGGTTCCTTCTCGGCATCGAACTGATGGGACGATGGAACGTAAGTGCCTTCCCGTGCCTTGGGGTCATGCCCAGCTTGACCACGATAAAACCGACGGCTCCGTATCAGATCCCTGATCGACGCTTGAACTTCTTCCAAGCGGCTCTGTAGTCACCTTCCCGGTCGCCTGCACGGAACGGTGCCACGTATTCGATGACGCGAGGCACAGGCCCGTCCTGTTGAGTACGGTCCGTGTAATGCCGCCGGACGATGCCAGTGGCCAGTTCGCATACGTCTTCCCATCCTAGGGCCGCCCTGGTCGCCCGATGCGCGGGCGCCTCGATGCTGTAAGACGTGTCCCCCTTGATGGCCTTGCGCGGCATGCCCACGGCGGGCAGCCCCTTGGAGACCGTGAACACGATGCGCCCCTTGGCGTCGTAGTAGGTGTGGGCTTCGTACTGGCGCATGACGGGGAACTGGACTCGGTAGATCGTGAGGAGTTCGTCTAGGGTGAGGTTGAGCGCCATGGCGGCGAGGACATCGATCTCCACTAGGGCTTGGCGGCGAGCGTAGTCGGAGCGCAGGGCCACGTTGCGGCTCCAAGCTGCCGTCAGCTTGGCGAAAAAGCCAGTTGGCAGTCGTGGATCGAAACTTGTCCACGTCTCCGCGTTGAAGGCGTTGATGTGGCTGCGGGTTGGGTCTTTCGGTAGCGGTGCGTTGCAGATGTCCTCCCAAAGCTCGCGATAGTGGATGGTCAGGCAGGAAAGGCACAAAGCTCGTGCCCAGAGAGCGGTGCGGACCGGCGTGGGACAGTCGTTCGCCAGTACTGGAAGGCGGTTGAGCCACGAGAGATTCACCTCGCCGGTTCCTGTGCTTTTTATGAAAAAATCTGACACTAAGGACATCGAAATTGCCGCGAAATCTAGTAGCTTCCCCGAGTCGCGAAATGCGGTCGAGACAACCGTGTGGATCAATGCGGCGTCCTTGTGTGCCAAAGCAGGAATGTACGTCCGTTCGGCGGCGGGACCGACCATTCGCCGATTGACCAATCGATAAAACTCGGTCACCCTTCTTGGGGCCGTATCGCCATCGGCGATCCAGGGCACCCTTGGAGTACGACGTGCGTATTCCTCGGTATCGCAAGCCGGGACGTAGTTCGTTCGTGGCAGATAGTTGTCAGGCAGCGTCCCAAGGTCTAGACAGTCGTAATCACTGTTTCTGACGCTCACGTGTCGAGGGGTTTTACTTAGCGGATTCCCAACAAAGAAGTGGGGTCCGGACACTACGAAGCTACTAGGTGCCGATGGAAAACAGGTCTGTCGCCTGATGGTTCCGTTCTGTTGAGAGATAGTCTCATTCCAGTGCTGAGTAGAGTAGAAATCGGTTGCCAAGTCCTCCAAGCGCCGCGGATGTGCGGCCAGCTTGCGGACGGCCGTCAGTAACTCGTTCGAGTGTAGGGCAGGGAGTCGCGCCTCAACGGCAACAGCACTGTCTTTGTCGTAGAGGGCGGCGAAGTCGCCAAGCGTCGAACCGTTCACGCGCAGAACGCGGGACCGATGCCCTTTGATGTTCCACTCGCCGGCTTCGTCCTTGATCCCGGGTACGGGACCAGACTTGTCATGCGCGAAGTTAAGGTCAACCGTCACCGGTGCATAAAGATTGGCGACATGATCGAAGCTAGGCGTCTCGGACGGAGGGCCGTAGATGTTCACGCTGAACGACGCGTGATGGTCGACATCTTGGAAAAGCTTCTTTTCGTTGGCGAACTGGAAATGGGACCGTAATCGAGAATAGATGTCTCGACGAAGGCGACCGCCCTTTGGATCGTCGTAGACGCCTTCCGGATGCAAGAAGCCCGCTACGCCGGCGTTGCTACCGATCATCCAGGCTTGCGGTAGAAACGCCTTGAACAGCTTGGTCTTCTGCCCAGACAGCGGCTCATAGTTCTGCGGTGCGTTCAGGAATGTTTGGGTCGCCTCCGATTCCTCGATCTCGGCAAGCCAAGCCTCCCGGAGCATCGGGTACCGCTCGAACGCGTCATCGCGTCCAACGGTCAACTCCGCTGCCGAGTGCCTCCGCAGGCCTAAGGAGGGGTCGAAGTCGCCCAAAACCCCCGCTTCCTTCCACTCCACCTTGATCCAAGGTGGATTCCCAAGCACGAGATCGAACCCACCTCGAACCTCCCCATTCCGTCGACGTCCGTAGAACACGTCGGCGAACACCAACTCCCAATGGTGGAAGCGCCACTGGGTCGCCAACTCGTCCACGAACTTCAACCGCGGGAACTCCTCGAACACCTTGTCGATGTCCAACATCCCGATCTCGTTGGTGATGCGTCGCGCCATGCCGTCGGCATGCTCGGCGTACTCCTCGCCGAACAGGTCGGAGGTCTGGTTTGGTCCGATGCCGGGTTGGAAGACGGAACCGGTGAGCACCAAGCTGACCTCGTTGAGGAACTCGTCTCGCGTGGGCAACGACGCCGCTTCGTCGATGGGCCAAAACCACAAGGCACACCAGTAGTCCATCGCGAGCTTGAGGCGGCGGTAGGGGCTTGTTGAGCGTGTGCCTTCACTATGGACGCCTTGGGCGCGAATGCGGTCCTTCCACGCGTTGGCGGTACGCTTGTAGGTTTCGTCCGGGCCGCCCCATACAGACAAGGTGTCTTCCGTCTCGATTCGGTCGCGAGCCAGTTGCTCGGTGTGCAAAGCCCAGAGGTCGTCGATGCGGTCCGACAGGGCCTCAAGTTCGGTAATCGTGTCTTCGTCAAACGCTTGGCAGAAGCTTCGGCGCCACGTGGCCATGCGCTCGAAGTTCTCGGGCTCGAGTCGTCGGGCCGCGTTGTTGCGGTAGTTGGCCATGCCCGGGTCCGGCAGAAGGAAGTGGTAGACGGTTTCCGGGAAGCGTTGCGGCTGCATGGTGCTGCCGTTCTCGGAACGCGACAATCCCTGCGGCGCTTGTTCATCTTCGACGTTTCTCGGCGCGACCCGGTCCGGCGCGCGGTTGAACCAGAGCGTGGCCTTCTTCTGTTTGACCAGTTCGGTACTGCGATAGACCTGCCGCCGTGCACCAACGAGCGAGTTGCCGCAGACGATTTGGAAACCGAACCACGGTACGTGGCCGTCTCTGTGGATGCAGTTGAGCCACAGAGAGACTTCCGCCAGCCCACCCGCGACCGGATTCAGGTCCACGCCATGCACGTTTCGGTCCGCGATGTAGCGCTTCACTTTCTGCAACTCGTCAGCATAGTCCGCGTGCGGGATGCGTTCTCCTAGTTCGCCTTGGCGCCGGTCGAGGTACTTCTCGGCAAGCTGGTTCACGGCCTCGTTCAGGAACGCAGCCGAGCCCATCGCCGGCTCGCAGACGGCGAGGTCCAGGATGCGTTGCGCCGGCATGTCGTCCGCGACAAGTTCCTTCAACGCGTACTTAACGACGCACTTCGTGAGGCTCTCAGGGGTGTAATAGCTGGCGGTCTTCTGACGGTCCCGTCCGGCAAGTCGATAAATAAAACGCCCCTTCGGGTGGACCTTCAGTCGCTTGCGCCCCTCGGCGTTCCTTTCGAAGACGCGTTCTTCTTCGTTGTACTTGCGCAGTTCGCCGAGCGGCACGAACCAAGCGTTGGCGAGTTCGTCCGGGTCCTCGTCGGCGCGCTTCACTTCGTAGAGATCCTCCTCGGCGAAGAAGCCACGATAGGATAGAAGCGCCTCGTACACGGCCCCGAGTTGGTTGATGCCGAGCTGCGCGTAGGAGATGCGGCCTCGGCGGCGGTGTCTGCCCTTGGCGGGCCGCGCGAGGGACATCAACTCGATGACGCGTTGCAGCGTCTGGTTGCGGAGCTTCACCGAGTCGAGAAGCTGGGTCGAACCTTCGCGGAACAACGCACTGTCGAGCAACCGAATCTCGAACGTGTGGTGACGCGCGACAGGCAGCAGGTCGGAGGCTGCGCCTCCGTCCCGTGCCGGAAACCCTTCCCGGATCAGCCGGAAGAGCATCTGGATACTCTCGTGAATGTAGTAGCCGTGTAGGGATTCCTCTCCCGTGAGTCGGACGAGTTCTAGGTCGCGCAGGTGCTCCAGGCTATAGCCCTTGCGATACGCTTCCGCCTCCACTGGCGTGTAACCCAGTTCCGGACGGGCCTCGATATAGAAGAGGAACAGCAGGCGATACATATAGCGCAGCGCTTCGCGGCCAAGGTCCCGGGCGAGCTTGTCGTCCAATGCATACACCCGTTCCTTGCGCACCTCACGGAGGTACCGGATCGCCTCGTTGCCGATCAGTTCGATGGACTCGCGCAAGGCGTACTTGAGGTCTTCGGAGACAGCGAACGCGTGCTTGTGGCTGTTGTCGTCGAGGTCGTCGTGGAGGCCCATGCCCTCGTCCGGGACGAGGCAGTCGCGGTGGAGCAGGGCAGCCATGGCCTGCAGGGTGGGGGTCTCGCGTCGGCCCAGCACGTCGTCCAGCACGAAGCGAAGCAGCCGATTGTGGGTCCACTTGCCGCGTTCGAGCAGCAGAATCTGGCTCGGTGACACCAGCAACACCCAACGTGGGGGCCTTTCCGCTCCGAAAACGCGCCGAGTCACGATGTCGTCCCACGTCTCCCGCAGCATGTCTGGCGGTGGGGGAGCCTCGCCATGGAATTGTGCCGGGTGGGGGTGGAGGGCGAGGGGATCTTCGTCCTCCCCGTTGGGATCGTAGGCGCCGAAGCACAGCAGCTGCGGAGCGCCACGCTGGATGCCGGTGACGCTCAGGACGGGCAGTTCATCGCCGGCTTCGTCGCTCAGGACGTGGTTGGTAGGACGAAACTCGTGGCCCAACGCCTCGAGCAGTTGCGCGAACCACTCGCGTTGCTGACCCACGCGAACGTCGTCCCGACGTTCCCGGCTGAGCCTTTGGCGAAACTGCAGGTAGGGCCGCGCGAGGGCGCGGAGAGCCTGATCCGGCGCAGGCGGCCCATCTTCGTCGTATTCGACCCCAGTCGAGGTCCGGCGCCAGCGCGCCATGGTGTCTTGGATGTCTTTCGCGAACAGCTCCGACAGATAGTGGTGACTGTAGAACTCATTCTCGTTCTGGATCCCGGTGTAGGTGGTCGCCACGTCGGTGAAACCCCACTCGCTTAAGGCGACGTAGCCAGCATTTCCAGCAGGTCGCCCCGCCGGAACGTGGCGGCCAGTTGCTGGAGCGAGACCTCACGGTCGCCGTAACACCGGAGGAGCGCCTCGGCCACGGCAGACAGAGCGAGCGCGTAGTAGCGGTCCTCGTCCCGATCCAACGCATCTCGGAGGTTGACAAAGGTACGATGTGAGATGTCCTCGACGGTCAGACTCAGGTCGCGCAGCACCTCTCGGCCCATCATCATGGCCAAGTGGTGCGACGCGTAAGGCAGGTGGTCGGGAGGCACGCTCGTCGGCTCCTTGCGCCGGCGCTCGACTGCCCGGAAGATCAGAGTCGCGCTTAGGGCCTGTGGGGCATTGAGATCACGGAAGATCAGATCGTAGAGCCTGCCGAAGTGCTCCCGGCGGCGGAATTTGGCTTGGTGCGGCCTTTCCCGCCAGACGGCGAGGACCGCCTCGGCGACGGCCGCGCTCGTCACCTCCCGCGCGGCAGTTCCGCGTTCCTCGCGATGACGCCGGTAGCCGTACCCGAGTTCCCTCATACCTAGCTCCAGCGTCTTTTGCCACTCGTCGTTGGAGCGTAGGTCGCGTAAATCCACGGGGCTCTGACTGTTGGTCGCCTTGGTGATGGCTCCCACAACGTCGCTAGATCCTTCGGGTAACTGGTACATCCTGATCAGCACGTGGGCGTGTGGCGCTCGAGAACGGTCCTCGCTCAAGGTTTGGTGGATGACCCTGCAGGTCTGCCCCCCGTTTACTATTTGGAGGTTCTTGAGCTGCACACGATGGTCGCGCTCCTGTAGCGCGTTGTAGTCGAACCGGTCGCAGACGACCGTGATACCGTTGCTGTAGAAGTAAAAGTCTGCGGAGGCTCTCGCATCAAGCAGGCTGGTGCGGATTTCCGCATTGACGCGATTGGCCAGGCCCAGGTAGCGGCGAATGTTGCGCTCGAGCAGCCGGTCGCTGTGCTGCTGGAAAAGACGGTGCAGCTCGTGGACGCAGATGCGGCCCACCAGAACTCGCTTGAAGTTCAGGTCCTCGACGACGATCCCGCCACTCAGGGTGAGGACGGCGTCGATCTGCGGTCCGCTCTGCAGCGACTGTACGACCGAATCGTGGTTGGAGTGCAGGAACTCCACCTGTTCGCCCCAGTCCTGGTTCGCATTCTGGATCCATTGGTCGGCTTGAGCCGTCCACGTCGCGCCGTTGTTGCACAAGACCACGCGTACGGTCGGGATATCGCCGTCGCGGATCAGCGAGCGGATATCTTCGATCAGGGGGGCAATCCGAGGGTTCAGCGTCACCGCCCTGTTCGGATCGAACAGCGCCTCGACGGTCTGGATCGCTTTCTGGACGCCGTTCTCCGGGAAGTTGGCGGTTCCCTCTAGATCAGCGACGCGGTACTTGCCCTGGAAGATCGTCACCACGAAGCCGCCGTCCTGCACCTCCCCGGTGTGCAGGCCGTCTACGCCGGCGTCGTTGCCACCGTCCGTCAGCAAGTCCGCGCATTCGTCCTGCGGCAAGTCTAGCGCCGTAGACATGCAAAGCAGCACGAAAGCCGCTGACTTGCGCTTGTTCTCGTCGCCGGTGGCAAACCACTCCGGGTGCGTCTCAACGATGCCGGTCACTTGTTGATCGACGATGCTCGCGTTGATGTTCGTGACGGCTTCTCCGTGGGGCTGGGTATTGGCGAGAGGGCGCTTGGACGATACCACCGAGGCCCCGGATCGTCATCGGGGCCCGCGTGGCAGCGCCTTCCGCAGAGCGGACGGGGTCAGTCCACTACTGGCATCATCGCGCAGATCGCCTTGATCCACGGTGCCGGTTCCGTGGTCATGGTGTCCTCGATCCACGTCAGGTACTCGTCATGGACGGCGTCGATCTCGTGGCGAGCGCGCTCGTAGCGGTCGCGTCGTAGAGCTTCGGGTCCGCTGGACGCGGCGAACTCGAGCTGGAACTGTCTGATCTGCCGCGCCTTGAATGCGTCAAGAGCTCGCACTTCTTCGTCGAGCTTCGCATTGACCCCGTCTTCGAACGACTGCCGGCGGGCCATGAAGTGTTCGCGCGCCCGGGCGACGGCGTCCGGAAGCAGGTCAGAGAGAACGTCTACGTCCACCGAGTCTTGTCGGTTGGCGATTGGCTGGCGGCCGAGGCCTGTGCGCTCGACAAGCGCCTCGAACGACATCGACCCGGACAAGGCGCCATCGCGGAAGCTGATACCGACCCACTCGTAGATCAGCGGATGGCTCTTCCGGTTCGGCACCAGACCCGAGAACACAAAAACGGTCTCGTCCGGCGCAAGTCCGGGAACGCCGGCGAGGACAGGAGCCTCGAAACGGCCGAAGGCGGCTAGCACGCGATCGTTGAGCCAGCCCACGACGGGGCTGAGGCGCCAGAGGTAGTGCAGCGACGGCCAGGTGCTTTCGGACCGGCGGCTCTCGGAGATGGCTTCGGACATGCGGCGGCGATCCGTCGTGAGCACGAACCGACGGCTCTCCGGAAGGACTTCGGGCGGGAGGTAGCCGTACCGCGCGGTCAGATCGTCCGGGGCGTCTAGGCTAAGCGTCTGCGCTTCGAGGTCGGTCTCGAAGCGCAGCCGGTCGGCCCCGTTCTCCCGCAGTCGGTGCAGGGCGACGTCGCAGTAGTGGAGGTCGCTCGGGAAGAGCGAGAGCGGGGCCGGTGGGGCGATGGGTGGAGACGCGACTGGTGCTACGTCCTTCGGCTGGAGAAACATGGCTAGCAGATCATCGCCTTCGCTCGACGTCGGTGTCAGTTGCGCGTCGAAGTCCTCAGCCGAACGGCGGCTCGCAATGGCGTCTTCCGTGACCTGCTCCTCCTGGACCACATCATGCACTCCCATGAACACGGATGGGTCGCCGATGTTCCGGTAGGCCTGTTCGTCCTTCTCGACCAGCACCTCCAGTATGCGGGTGTCACCGCGGATCGTCGGATTCGCGCTTTCTGTGACGAGGTAGACAATCTGCGGAACGGCGGTCTGTCCATAGCGGTCGACGCGCCCGTTGCGCTGCTGGAAGACCATCAGGGACCACGGCAGGTCGAAGTGGATCAAGCGATGGCATTGGTGGTGCAGGTTGACGCCTTCCGAGGCCACGTCCGAGCAGAGCAGGAGCCGAACCGGCCGGCGCGCGTTCCCGAAGTCCTCGACGACGGTCTGCTGGTCAACGTCGCTCATGCTTCCGTGAAGGATTTCGATCTGCTTCGGCTCGAGGCCCAGGTCCGTCGCAAGTTGGGCTTGGAGCCAGGTTAGCGTGGCGATGCGTTCGGTGAAAATGACGAGTCGGTCTTCCGGATCACCTGGTGACCAGTCGAAAGGCTGGCCCTCGCGGATGGCGGCGAGCAGCGCCGTGTACTTCGCGTACGCCGGCGGTTGGACGCGATCCAGCGCATCGCGCAAGGTGCGGAGGCCAGCGATCTCGACCTCCACCGATGCGGCGTCAGCTCTGCCGGCGTCGACTTCCCGTTCGCGGCGTGCGAGGCGCTCCTTGATTGTCTCCGCGCAGGCGGCGGGGCTGGAGAACAGCGCCTTCTCCAAGGTGACAAGGAATAGGTCCCGGTGGCCAGAGCCGGCCTTCCCCGCGAGTCGAACCGCAAGTAATGCCTCGTAGGCCGCTTCTTCCTCCGTCGAAGCGGCGAAACTGCGGGTGAGCACCTTCCGATCCTGGAACGCCTCGCGCACCTGCTCCTGAACGTCCTTCTTGAAGCGACGGACCACCAGACCGGGACGGAAATCGTCGGGGGTGTAGCGGTCCAAATCTGTGATCGCGGTGGCGTCCAGCATGTTGACCAGGCTGGCGAAGCTCCGCGCCTTGCCGTCGTGCGGCGTCGCCGAGAGCATGATGAGCGTGTCGGACCGTCTGCTGAGGAGCCGCGCTAGCCGATTTCGCAGGGAACGAGAACCCCGGTCGGCCACGTTGTGCGCCTCGTCGATGACGATGATGTCCCAGTACGCCTGCTCCAAGTAGGTCCGATACTCCGAGTCCTGCTTCAGTGTGTCGATCGAGATGATCGCCTTGTCGTAGTAGTAGAAGGGGTTGTGATTGGTCGGTATGCGGCTCCGTACCCGCTGGATGCCGATGGAGTCCAGCCTGGTCAGCGGGATGGTGAACCGGTTCCAGAACTCTTTCTGGAACTGCGAGAGCATGCTCTTGACGGCGAGGACGAGAATGCGACGCCCCCTGCCTCGGGCGATGAGTTCGCTGACGAGGATGCCCGCCTCGAGCGTCTTCCCGAGACCGACGGCGTCGGCGATCAGGATGCGCTGGCGTGGTCGGGAAAGGGCTTGGCGTGCTGGATCGAGTTGATACGGCACCAGGTCCATCGCCGCAGTGTGCCCGACATGGATGCGGCCATCGTTCGGTACGGCCTGCCGCAGGTGACTCTCCATGTAGAGGAGGCTGTCGGCGAACTGCGCGGACGTGTCGGGGACGAGTTGCGTCTTGGCGGGATCCAGCACTTCGACGGACCGTTCCAGCGCCGTGAGGAAGATGGCCTCGCGTCCGCGCACGAGTTCGGACACGCCGTCGCAGACGATCTGATAGCCACCGGCCGAGGAATGGTCCACCCGGCGCACGATCCACTCGGCGTCGCGGATGACGACGCGGGCACCGGGCGTGGGGACGGGGGGTGAGGAGGTTGGCATGACCGAGACCATGCGTCAGTCGCCGAAACAGGACGCGTTGCGGCTTGGGAGATTGGCGACGGACACGGCGAAGTCCCGTTCAGGGCACGATCGGATTCAGCACGACGAGCCCTTCGCTTCGAGCGGCGTCACAGAGGCGCTCGTCCGCGCAAACGAACACGAAGGAACTGGGGGTGCCGCGACCGAACACGAGGCAACCGCCTAGCTGGAGCGCATCGTGAGCGCGCAGCGGATAGGCGTCGACCAGCCGGTTGGCCTCCTCCACGACGGCGGATGTCGAGGGTTGAAGCAGGAACTCCGAAGAGGCGTCTCGCTCCAGCGACTCCAGAATCCGATCCGCATCACTTTGTCCAATGTCGCCTTCTCTCTGTCTTCGGCGAACCGCCGAGCGCGACTCAAGGAGGCTGATGTCCAGTATCACGACCTGCGCGTCCGGATCCCGCGCCAGCGCGAAAACCCTCTCCGTCCCGTCCTCCTCGACGTAGAGCTTGACCAGCGCACTGGTGTCCAGATACACGCTTTGCATCGACCGGACTCACCGCCTGTCGTCGAGCACGGTATCCGAAATGGCCCCGCCCCGTATGCGGACCGGAGCGAAAGCCGTGCGTGACGCGGGGGGCGGGCCCTGGAGGCGCGGATGCCGCCGATTGACGCGTACGGTCGTGACGGGATGCAGGGGTTGATGCGGATTGGGAACCTGTCCCGTCAAGACAAGGCGCTGGTCGGTGGCATGTCGGAGGACGGAGTTCCTCACACGCCCTTCTTCCGCCCAGCCATGGCCCGATTGCGGCAGCACCTTGTCACGGAACCACTTCAGGGCCACGAACGGGCGCTGGCGTTCCGTTTCCGAGAGCGCGGCGACGAGTTGCAGGGCGGCCTGCTCGAGGTCGACGGCCTCCATGGGACCTTCCGACTCCCCGAGCCCCGCGTCGCGTGGGTCGTGCGCCACCGAGGGCGAGAAGCTGATCACCAACTCGCAACTGCCGGGGTTGAAGTAGCTGGCATCGGCGTCGCCACGAATCCTTCGGGAACCCCTGTAGCGGATGGTCACCTCGGGTGCGTGATCCACCACTGGCAAATGCCTCAGTCCCTGCAGCGAGGGGGGTAGAGACACGCCTCTCAGGCTGGCCAAGCTCTCTTCTAGATCTCGTTGGATATCCAAAATTTTCATAGATTTAACCTATACGGTATTTGATATTTTCTAAGAAAGAGAATGGGACGGTACCGGAACTCCGCGTCCGGGGCAAGCGCTTCCTGAGCCACCAACGTCCGGACGCCTTCCCGCCATTGGCACCCGTGCCCCGGCCCGTGCACACTTGACTCTCCGTCCTTGACACCAAGGAGTCCCAATGCCGGGCGCCCTTTCCTCTTTCCGCATCTGCGATTTCACCGGCCAGCTCGCGGGCGCCGGCGCCACCAAGTGGCTCGCCTCGTTCGGGGCGGAGGTCATCCGGATCGAGGATCCGGTGCGCCAGGGCCGCTGGGACATCCTGCGGGGGCTGCCGCCGTTCGTGGACGAGCGCCGCGGGATCGAGATGGGCGGGGGGTTCAACAACCACAACACGGACAAGCGGGGGATCACGCTGAACCTGCGGACGGAGCGTGGCAAGGAACTCCTCACTCGGCTGATCGAGGTGTCCGACGTCGTGAGCGAGAACTTCGCGAAGGGCGTCCTCGAACGCTGGGGTTTCGGCTACGAACGCCTGAAGGAGATCAGGCCGGACATCATCTACGTCTCCAACTGCGGCTTCGGTCACGAGGGTCCCTACAGCGACTTCAAGAGCTGGGGACCGATCGCCCAGGCGGTCTCGGGCCTCACGTTCTCCAACGGACACCCGGGCCTCGAGCCCGCCGGGTGGGGCTATTCGTACATGGACCACACCGGTGCGTACTACATGGCCATCGCGATCCTGCTGGCGCTCGTGCACCGCCAGCGCACCGGCGAGGGCCAGTGGGTCGATCTCGCATGCGCGGACGCTGCGGTGACGCTCAACGGTCCCGCGTTGCTCGACTGGACGGTCAACGGCCGGCCGTTGCGCCGGGAGGGATCGCCCGACAGCAATCGGAACGCCTGGCCGGCGATGGCGCCCCACGGCATCTATCCCAGCCGGGGGGACGACGACTGGGTTGCCGTCGCGTGCCGGGATCAAGTCGACTGGGAAACGCTTGCGGGCGTCATCGGGGCAGACTGGTGCAACGATCCCCGCTTCGCCGACCTGCCGGGCCGCCTGGCCGATCAGGACGCCCTCGACGCCCACTTGGGCGACTGGACACGAGAACGGACGAAGTACGAAACCGAGGCTTTGCTGGTAGACGCCGGAATACCCGTGGCGCCCGTGCAGAAGCCGGAGGAGCGCATAGATCTCGATTCGAGTACCGGGGACTTCGGCCTCTGGCCGACGGCTCGCCATCGCGAGATGGGGGACGTGCGCGTGGACGGCCAGCCGGTGCACTTCTCGAAGACGGACTGGCGCATCGAGCGGGGCTCTCCGTGTCTTGGCGAGCACGGCGAGGACGTGTTGACGCGGGTTCTGGGCCTCACGGCCGATGACATCGCACAACTGCGGGAAGAGGGGGCGATATGAGCGCGCTGACCGGAGTGCGCGTCGTCGAACTGGCCCACGAGTCCATCGCGCTGGCCGGCAAGCTGCTGGCCGACATGGGGGCCGACGTGATCCTCGTGGAGCCTCCGGCCGGCGACCCGGCCCGTCACTACGCACCCTACCTGGACGACACGCCGGGCGAAGACCGCAGCCTGTACTGGTGGCACTACCACACGAGCAAGCGGGGCGTGACACTGGATCTCGACGATCCCGGCGACCGCGAGCGCTTCCGCGCGCTGGTCGCGACCGCCGACATCCTGCTCGAGGCCGAACCGCGACGGCGGCTCACGACCCTTGGGCTCGACTACGACGATCTCACCACGGTACGGGGCGATCTCCTGCACGCGGCCGTCACCCCGTACGGCCGCAACGATGAGAAGAGCGACCGCCCGTTCACCGACCTCACGGTGATGGCCGCCGCCGGCCCGGTGTGGAACTGTGGCTACGACGATCACTCCCTGCCGCCCGTGCGCGGCCCGCAGCAGGGCTACCACACGGCGTCGCACTTCGCGGTGCTGTCCCTGCTCACGGCGCTGCTGTACCGGAACGTCTCCGGCGAGGGCCAGTTCATCGACGTCAGCATGCACGCCGCGTGCAACGTCACCACGGAGGCCGGGAGCTACTCCTGGCTCGTCGCGGGCGAGACCGTGCAACGGCAGACCGGGCGCCACGCCGCGGTCAACCCCTCCTCGCAAACACAGGAACGCTGCGCGGACGGACGCCATGCCAACACCGGTGTGCCCCCGCGAACACCCGCCGAGTTCGGCCGGCTGCTGCAATGGCTGCGGGAACTCGAGCTGGAGGAGGCGTTGCCGGAAGCCGTCTTCCTCCAGATGGGCGCCGAGTGGGACGGACCGTTCGATCTCTCCCGCATCGGGCGCGACGACGCGGTCACGGCGATCTTCGGCGCGGGGCGCGAGGCCATGAAGCTGATCGCGTCCCGGCTGCCGGCGCAGGATTTCTTCGTCGGCTGCCAGCGCGCCGGGCTCGCGGCCGGCGCCGTGAACGCGCCGGAGGAAGCCTTCGAGGACGAACATTTCAAGGCGCGCGGCATCCAGGTCCCGGTATCGCACGATGAACTCGGCCGAACCGTCACCTACCCCGGCGCTCCCTACCGCATGACGGGCAGCCCCTGGCGCATCTCCCGCCGGGCGCCGCGCCTCGGGGAACACAACGAGGAAGTGCTGCACGACCTGTAGCCGGCGCGCGGCACACCGTCCGGGAAGGCCCATGCAACCGAAGATCAGTGTCTGCCTGTCGTTCGACTTCGACGCCATCTCGATCTGGGTCGGCCCACGCGGGTCCCGCTCGCCCAACCTGATCTCAAGGGGCGAGTTCGGCGCGCGCGTCGGCGCCGGGCGGATGCTGCGGCTCCTCGCGGACGAAGGCATCCCGAGCACCTGGTTCGTGCCGGGCCACACCATCGACACCTTCCCGGAGGTCTGCCGCGAGATCGTGGACGCGGGCCACGAGGTCGGCTACCACGGCTACTGCCACGAAGCGCCCTCGTCAGGCCGTCCGTTCGACGAGGAGCGGGACATCCTGCTGCGCTCGATCGAGTGCATCGAGCGCGTGAGCGGCCGGCGGCCCGTCGGCCACCGCCTGCCCGGCGGCAACCTGGGGGAGCGATGGACCCGGCTGTTGCTAGAGCACGGCATCCGCTACGACAGCTCCATGGCCCCACACGACTTCGCACCCACCTGGCACCGTCTCGGCGACGTGCCCCGCGCGGACGGGCCGTTCGAGTTCGGGCGCGAGGTGGACCTCGTCATCCTGCCGTTCGACTGGAACATGGACGACGCGCCGTACTTCAGCTACGAGCCGGGCTCCGGGCGCCCCGGACTGCGCTCGCCGGCGGAGGTGTTCGATATCTGGCGGGACGAGTTCGACTACCTCCACGGACGCATCGGCGAGGGGGTGTACGTATTGACCATGCATCCGCAGACGACCGGCAAGGGCAGCCGCATGCTGATGCTCGAGCGCCTGATCGCCCACATCCGGGACCACGACGGCGTGGCGTTCCGCACCATGGAGGACGTGGCCGAAGAGTTCCGGGCGACGCACCCGCGGACGGCGCCCAGCGCGGACCGGTCGGGGAGTTCGGAGCCCGCTTGATCCGCTCCGCAGGCAGGCTTGTAGCGCGGCTTTTCGGTGGTTCCCGTCCCCCGCCGGCGAGCGGCAGGAGCGACGAGTCGGTCGAAGCCAACGAGGTCACAGACGAGCAGATCCTGCGGGGCATCATCGAGGACATGAAGCGCGGCAGCCTGCCCTGGCACCGCCCCTGGTCGGAGACCTCGGCCGTGCGCATCGGTTCGGTCACGCACGCGCCCGCGTGGCCCGGCAACCTGCGCGCTCCCGACACGCCGTTCGGAGTGTTCAACGGCACGAAACTGCTGACGCGGGCCGCCCAGGCCGGCTATCGGACGAATCTCTGGGTGGCGAGCGAAGTGGTCCGGGACCTGCCTGCCTGCCTCGTGGAAGACGACGGTCTCCCAACGCGGATAGACCGCTATTCCAAATCCGACACGAGATACGCACCGCAGCGACGGGGAACCCGCCTCGTCTACAACATCGATCAGGTCGAAGACTGCGAGCGCACCCTCGGGCTGAGCTTCGTGGGGCACAGGAGTTCGGGAGATGCGGACCGCTACCAGCCATCCAAGGAACTGCTGGAGCGGCTGACGAACGATCGGGGTCTCAGGGTGGTTCGCCGGAAGCAAGGAGCCGCCTATTCGCCGAGCCTCGACACCGTCATGATGCCAGCTATGGGTCAGTTCGCTGCGGGTGACGGCGAGGACCACTACTGGGCCACCCTTTGGCACGAGGTGGTCCATTGGACGGGGCACCAGAGTCGCCTCGACCGCGAACGCCACGCGAAATGGGGCGACCGGATCTACGCTTTCGAGGAACTCGTGGCGGAACTCGGCGCCGCTTTCCTGTGTGCCCGCCTCGGTATCGAGGGCGAACTGCAGCACGAAAGCTACCTGCAGTCCTGGGCCGGCAAGCTCGAAGCCGATGGCATGGAGTCGCTTTGGGACGCTGCCGCACTCGCCCATGCGGCGAAGGACTTCGTCCTACGCGAGCGAACCCAAGCGCCACGGCGCCGGAACGAGATTCCTTTCTGAGGCCACCTCGAACCACCCCTAACCGGACAGTTCCTGAAGCCTGCGTTCGAGTTCCGCGATCCGCGCCGCGGCTTCGTCGTAGGTGGGAAGGAACCGCTTGCCGACCGGGTCGAAGAACCGCAGCCGCTCGCCTTCGAGAAGCACGTCCAGTGCCAGCACGTCGCTCCGGATCGACAGCCCGCGCGCCCTGTCTTGTGACGGAAGCGGGACGTAGGACCCGTCGACCAGCCGGTATCCGGCGAGCGCGGGTTGCAGGTAGCGGCCGTGGGGGTCGTGGAGCCAATACTCGCCGAGACCGAGCGCGGCGTAACGGGCGCGTTTCGCCCCGAGATCTCTCTGCCAGGTACTCGGGGAGACGATCTCGAGCACGAAATCCGGCATCCCGCCGGGCTCCTCCCAGACCTTGTACGTGTCGCGCTTGCGGCCGCTCGCCCCGAGCACGACGAAGAGGTCCGGTGCGATGCAGTTCTTGGGGTTGCCCTCCTCCAGGTAAACGAACAGGTCGCCGGCGGCGTACACGCCGCGTCCACGGTAGTGGGCCTTCAGGGCGTCCAGGAGATAACGCCACGTGATGCTCTGATACTCCCCGTCAGGCATGGGCAGCCCATCCGTCTCGGGATAGACGATCGGCCCGCGGGGGACGGCTTCCGTCATGAGAAGGGCCTCCGGAGAGTCGCCGCGTTCGGGGACGCGGCTGGCGGGAAAGTAACACGTGCGACATGGGGCGTGAGCGACGTTGCGAAGCCCATCGTGCCCTGCCGTCTCTGGCCGTCGAAGTGGAGATCACCCATCGTCGATGTCCGATGGTGCCGCCGTGTAGCGTGAGCCTTCGCTGACAAACGTCACCTTCCCGGCCAGCATGGTCGCGGCCACGAGGTCCCTCGAGAGCGCAACCCGGGCAGCGGCCCAGGGACGGTCGAGCAGGCAGAGGTCCGCCGCCTCTCCGACGCGCGCGCGTCGCGGCGCACCGCCCGGATCCTGGGGGCGCGTCGTGAACAGGGCGAGCGCGCGTTCCGGGGTCAGGGCCTCTCCTGGCCCGAGCCCGCTCCCGGTGTGGGTCTCGCGGGTCACGGCGGCGCGCATCGCGAGCCAGGGATCGGCTTCGCCGAACGGCGCATCGGTACCGCCGCCGAGCGGGACGCCCGCATCGAGAAAGCCCTGGCCGCGGTACAGATGCGCGTGGTCGCCCGCGGGCACGTCCGCCAGGTAGCGGTCGCCGCGTTCGACGATGAAGTTGGGTTGCGTTACCACGGTGACGCCGGCCTGCGCCAATAGCTCCATGCCCGCCGTGTCCGCGACGGAGGCGTGTTCGATGCGGTCGCCCGTGAGGGTTCCCGCCTCCAGCAGGGTCGAGAGGGCGAACACCAGCTCCGTGCGCGTGACGCAGTGCACCGCGACCGGCCGCCCCGCGGCGTGCGCTGCCGCCATCCTGGTCCGCAACGCGTCGATGCCCGGCAGCTCGAAATCGTCGAGCATGATCTTGAGCGCGCCCTCGGACAGGGACTCGTCCCCCATGGCGATGACGCGCTGCAGCGGCGCGGCGGCGACGAGGTCACGCGCCGCCGCGGGATCGTTGTGCGGCGTCGCGTCCGTGAAGCCGGTCACGCCGCGGGAAGCCAGGAGGCGGGTTGTGCGGGCCACGTCGACGTCGCCGTCCACCCGCGTACCGAGCCACCGGTCGCGCCGGAACAGCCGGCCGTTCGAGTCCGGGCCGAGCCCGAGGGCGCGCGCCGCCGCCGTGTTCACGAACCACATCTTCCCGGAGCGATGCTGAATGCGCAGCGGCCGGTCGGCGACCAGTCCGTCGAGCTTGCTTCTGTCCAGGCGGCCTGCGACGGACTCGTGATAGCCCACGCCGCGTATCCAGCCGTCCCCGGGAGCAAGACGCAGCGCCTCCTCCAACGCCGCGGCATCCCCCACGTGCGGCGGGCCGCAACGCACGGAACGCAGGGCGGCGGCCAGGGCGAAGAAGTGCAGGTGATGGTCGTGCAGCCCGGGGAGCAGGACGCCGCCGTCCGCCTCCAGGATGGGCTCGTCCGCGGCCGCGAGCGCCTTGCCGATTTCGACGATCGTGCCGGCCCGGCAGCGGACATCGACGCCCGGCACGCCCTCGACTTCGGCGTTGCGGATCAGGAGCATGGTCACCGAGAGCGCCTCCCGGCCGGGGAAAATCATTGATTCTAGCGACCGCGTAGACTGCGCGCTTTCGCGGAGACCTCGGAGACATGCATTGCCCGCTAACCGCACCGCCCGACGGCGATGGCGTATGACCCTCTGGCCGGTCTTCCTGCTCTTCCTCCTGCCGGCGGTGCTGTCGATCGTCTGGCGGCTCTTCTTCGACCAGCCGCACTGGAGCGAGGCGAGCCACGCCCCGTCCGGCCAGGCGCCGCCGCCGGAGGAGGTACGGGAAGCGGTCGCGCAGGTCTACGCCGCGCGCACCTGGGGACTGCGCGGGGCCGTGGCCGTGCACACGTGGATCGCGGTCAAACGATCGAATGCCGACACTTACACGAGGCACGAGGTGATCGGGTGGCGCCTGCGCAGAGGCGGGTCCGCGATGGTCAGTACTCGGGGACGCCCGGACGCGATGTGGTTCTCCAACCCGCCCGAACTCCTGGCCGACCTGCGCGGCGACGGCGTGGACGAGGTGATCGACCGGGTCGAAGCGGCCGTCGCCGACTATCCGTACGCCGGCGATTACGTGACGTGGCCCGGACCCAACAGCAACACGTTCACCGCCTTCGTCGGCCGGCGGGTCCCGGAACTGGACCTCGAGCTGCCGACCACGGCCATCGGGAAGAACTATCTCGCGGGCGGGGCGGTCACGGACCGCGCGCCCAGCGGTACCGGCTACCAGTTCTCCCTGTTCGGGATCGCGGGCGCCACGGCGGCCCTGCGGGAGGGACTCGAGGTGCAACTGTTCGGTCTGACGGTCGGACTGCGCCCGGCGCCGTTCGCGATCAAGCTGCCGGGTCTCGGTGCATGGCCGCGCCGGGACGTGCTCCCGCACCGCATCGAGGGTTGACCCGCACGGTCGCGCGCCGTGCATAATCGCCGGGGTCGCGCCCGTGCCCGGACCTGAGCTTGAACGAGCCCCTTGCCACCGAAGCGCTCCATGCCCACCTGAGTTCTCCGGCGAGCGCGGAGGCGCTGTCCCCCCTCGCGGGAACGCCATACGTACTCGTCGAGGGCACGGAGACGCCGACCGATCCGCCGCGGTACGCACCGAGCTGCCCCGTGATCGCCATCGGACCTACCGATGCCGATGTCGTGGATGTGCACGTCAACTCGCTAGCCGAGGCCGAGCCGGTCGTCGACGCCATCGAGCGCAACCCCATCGCCGCGATGACGCTGGTACGCCTGCTGCGGCACAACGCCCGCACCGACGTTCCCGACCGGCTCTTCGCGGAGTCCCTGACTTATTCGACCCTGCAGCACGGCGCGGAGTTCCAGGCCTGGCTGTCGGGACGGCAGAGACGACCGCGACCGCCGGAGCCAACAGCACCGCTGGTCCTCCTGTCGCGCGCCGGTAACGAGTTGCAGGCAACGCTCAACCGTCCGCACAAGCGCAACGCCTACTCCGCCGAACTGCGCGACGCCCTCTGCGAGGCGCTCCAGTTCGCGGCGGACGATTCCGACGTGCGGGTCGTGCTGTCCGGGGCCGGAGCCTGCTTCAGCGCCGGCGGCGACCTCGACGAGTTCGGCGAGGCGACCGACGCCGGCCGCGCGCACGCCTCGCGCATGACGCGCAGCGCCGCACTGCTCATGCACGGACTGCGCGACCGGGTGGAAGCACGACTGCACGGCGCGTGTATCGGCGCGGGGATCGAGTTACCCGCGTTCGCCGGCACGGTCAAGGCGCGCGCGGATGCGTTCTTCGTGTTGCCGGAAGTGTCCATGGGCCTGGTCCCCGGCGCCGGCGGCACCGCCAGCATCCTGCCGCGGATCGGGCGCCGGCGGCTGTGCTGGATGGCGCTCACGGGAGCCCGTGTCGATGCGGAGACGGCGCTCTCCTGGGGACTCGTCGACGAGATAGCCGAGTGGTGACCGCGATGAACCGGGTGCTCGCGCCCCGTGTCATCTCGCGCCGACGGCTACGGTAACTCTCCTCCTTGGACCGCGTACTCGAACTGGGCGGCCTCGCCGCCGGATATTGCGGGCGCCTGTTCGTACAGGCCGGATGCGACGTCGTGCGCGTCGAGACCGGCGCACGGCTCCCGGCGTGGGTGAGCGACGAGGCGATGGACCTCTACCTTCACGCCGGCAAGCGCCGTATCGCGACCGACGACGCGGAGCTGATCGCCGACCTCGCGGCGCGCGCCGACGTGGTCGTGGCCGAAGGCGACACGGCCGACACGGTCGAGGCCCTCGGCTTCGACGCGTGGGACATCCCCGTCAAGGCGGCCATCACCCCGTTCGGACGGACCGGACCCAAGCGCAACTGGCAGGCGTCGACCAACGTCCTGCTCGCCATGGGCGGCTACACGTACATCATCGGCGACCCGGACCGTCCACCGCTGACGCTGCCCGGCCACTACCCGGAGTTCCAGGGCGGAGCGTTCGCCTATGCCGCGGCCAACGCCTGTCGCCTCGCGGGCGAACGCAACGTCATCGACATCGGCATGCTGGAAGTCGTGATGGCGCTCAGCCAGTTCACCACGGTCATGTGGCACTGCGGGGGGCTGATCCGCGAGCGGCACGGCAGCGACTTCTACTACGTGGTTCCGACCAACCTGTTCCGCTGCGCCGACGGCTGGGCGTACGTCAACATCGTGCCGGGCTTCTGGGATCCGTTCGCGGCGTTTCTCGACCGCCCGGACCTCGTCATCGACGAGCGTTTCGAGACCAACGCACTGCGGCGCGACAACCGCGACGCGCTGCACGCGATCATCGCCGAAGCCATCGGGCCGATGACGCGAGCGGAAGTGCGTCGGCGCGCGGAGGAGTGCCGCATTCCCATCGGTGTGGTGCAGACCATCGAAGACGTACTGGCCGATCCGCACCTCGCGGTGCGCGGCTTCTGGCAGACGATCCGCGGCGAGGAAGCCGACCCCGTACTTGCACCGCGCCGGGCCTGGCGGATGGACGGCCGGACACCGCCGGCCCGCGACCTGCTACCGATGGAGAGGCGCCAGGGGAGACTTCACGATGGCTGACGGACCCCTGCGCGAGGTACGGATCCTCGATCTGACGCACGTGTGGGCGGGGCCGCTCGGCACGCGCATCCTCGCGGACCTCGGCGCCGAAGTCGTCAAGATCGAAGCCCCGACCGGCCGGGGACCGCGGGAGTTCCCCCGGCTCAACCTCGGGGGCTGGATCGGCGGCGAGCCCGGCGAGGATCCGTGGAACCGCCTCGCCGTGTTCGTGAAGCTCCAGCGGAACAAGCGCAGCGTCGCCATCGACCTGAAGACGGACGCGGGAAGGGAGACCTTCCTCGAGCTTGTCGCCGTCGCCGACGTGGTGATCGAGAACTTCAGCGCGGAGGCAATGCCGGCGCTGGGTCTCGGATACGAAACCCTGTCGCGGGCGAACCCCTCGATCGTCTACATGGCGATGCCCGGCTACGGCAAGGACGGGCCCTACCGCGACTGGGTGGCGTTCGGCCCGACCGTCGAGGTGATGTCCGGGCTGACGCACGTCCTCGGGTACGGCCCCGACGAACCGCGCAATACCGCGGTCGCCCTGATGGACCCGATCGCCGCGGTCAACGCGGCCGGCGCCATCGTGACCGCGTTGCGCGAACGCGAAGCCACGGGGCGGGGGGGATTCATCGAGATGTCCCTGCACGAGTCAGGCGTCGTCTTCTGCGGGCCGTGGCTCGTCGAGCATCAGCTCGGGGGAAACGTTGAGCGCATCGGCAACCGCCATCCCGCGATGGCGCCGCATGGGGTCTATCCCTCGCGTGGGGACGACGCCTGGGTGGCGATCGCCTGCCGGCACGACGAGGACTGGCGTGCGCTGTGCACGGTGGTCGATGCAGGTCTGGATCCGTCCGCGACCGTCGCCGAGCGGCGCGCGAGTGCCGATGCCATCGACCGAGCGCTCTCGGAGTGGACCGCGTCCTGCACCAAGGAAGAGGCGGCCAGTACCCTGCAACGTGCCGGGGTACCCGCCGGGCCCGTCAACGTCACGCCCGACATGGTCGCGGACGGTCAGGTTCGGGAACGCGGCTTCTTTGTCCCCCTCGAACCCGGCCCGACGCCGGTGCCCGGCAACCCCATCAAGATGGACGGCATCGGCAGCAACGACTGGACGCCGTGCCCCAAGCTCGGCGACGACAACGCGGCGGTGCTGCGCGACTGGCTGGACTACGACGACGCCCGGATCGCGGCGATGGAGGGCTCGGGGGTGCTGGCGGACAAGCCGCCCGCTTAAGCTGACGCCTGAGGACACGCATCACGACCGCGCATCAGTCGTGCAACGGGTTCCTCGTCGCAAGTCCGGGAAAGCGGCTGAAATCCCGGTCCGCCGTCCAGAATTCGGTGACGCCGTGACCGATGCAAAGTGCGGCGACGCGCGCATCGTGGACGAGAGGCCCCCGTACACGCCCCCTGCGGAGTCCGTCCCGCAGCAAATCCCAATGCGCATCGGTCTCCCCAAGGAGAGTGGCCACCGGCGCCTCGAGCCAAGCGCTGACCTGATCGATCGCCGACTCCATCGAAGAAGGGGGATCGAAAATCCTCGGGTGACTCACCACGGCAAGGAATTCATGGATGCAGGGCCACGGCAATCCCCAACTGACGCGGCCCTGTGCGAGCGACTCTATCCGCGCGCGCGCCCGGTTGTGCCACTCGGAGTCGGAGCGGTGCGCGTACACCAGGATGTTCGTGTCCGTCGCGATCAACCGCCACGCCCTTCGTAGATCGCTTCGCGGATACGCGACCACTCGGCATCACGGTAGGCGGGCTGAAGTCCCCGGCCGCCCACACTGGCATCCCTCAGCGTGAAAGGACCCGTCTCCCGATCAGCGCGCAGCACCATGTGCAGTCCACGTTCGATTAGCGCGCGAAACGTGATGTTCTCTCTCGCGGCATGGGCCTTCGCGGCGTTCGCAAGTTCATCCGAGAGTTCGATGGTGGTCTTCAATATGGGCACCCACATGCTCGAATACGGGCCAACATACCATGGGTCCGCGCGCGAAGCCCAAGCAACCAGGCAACTCCGATTGTGGCGAGAACGCTTTGCTCTGATGCGCGATGCTGTAGCATCATTCATCGACTTGGCAAACAGAGCAATCGCCGTGCGCACAACGCTCAACATCGATGAAGACGTGCTAATGGCAGTGAAGGAACTGGCACGGCGCGAATCGAGATCCGCTGGTACCGTCGTTTCAGGCCTCCTGCGCGCGTCCCTTGCGGCCACGAGCACTCCATATCCAGAGTCGAGGGAGCCGACGGAAGAAGAGTTCGGTTTCCGCCCGTTCGCCACCCGCGGCGGAATCGTTACGAACGCGTTGATCGACCGGCTGCGGGAGGAGACCGGCGACTGATATGCGAGCGTTGCTGGATGTGAACGTCCTCATCGCGCTACTGGACGTCGACCACGTGCACCACGCTCAAGCCCGCCGGTGGCTGCGGGATCATATCGACGCCGGTTGGGCGACCTGTCCCATTACCGAGAATGGCTGCGTGCGGGTCATGGCGCAGCCGGCGTACGCCAATCCGCTGCCGGCCGGGCTGATCGCCGAACGTCTGCGTGCCGCGACGGCGACGGCCCATCACAGCTTCTGGGCGGACGACGTGAGCCTCCTGGCTCCGGGCGTTACGGACTGGACCCGGTCGATCGGTCCGAAGCAGCTAACGGATGTCTACTTGCTGGCGCTGGCGACCAGGCACGGCGGTCGTTTCGTGACGTTCGATGCGCGTATCGCCCTGAACGTCGTACCGGCAGCAGACGACGAAAACCTCTGCGTCATCTGAGCGCCCCATAGCCGGCCCAGTCCCTCGCTGCCGCTCGGCACCGGTTCCGCCTCCGGCCCAGCCACACCGACCTTGCAGGGAGCAACCGCCTGCGGTCGCCACGCTCCCTCTGGCGTTTGTTCCGTGCAAGGGCGGTCGGCGGAGCATCCGGGCGCTGGCCGATGCCGGGCCGTTTCAGCCGTCCGCCGGCGACAACCGCCCCCGCACGATCCGCCGCAGCAGCTTGCCCGTCTCCGTGTAAGGAAGCTCGTCCCAGACCTCGAGCCGTTCGGGCACGCGTGACGAGCGCATGTGGTCCTTGACCCAGGCCTGCAGGGTTTCGACGTCGGTCTCGGCCCCCGGTTCGAGCACGACCGCGCCCACCACGGCTTCGCCCCACTCCTTGTCGGGGACGCCGACGATGGCGGCGTCGAAGACCGCCGCGTGTTCGATGAGCACGTCCTCGATCTCGCCGGGCGACATGTTCTCGCCGCCGCGCACGATGATGTCGTCGGCGCGGCCCTCGAGGAACAGGAACCCGCCCTCGTCGAGATAGCCGGCGTCGCGCGTGGGGAACCAGCCGTCTTCGTCGACCTCGCTGCCACGGCCCTCGTACTCGCCCGAGACCTGCTCGCCGCGGACGTAGACCTCGCCGTGCTCTTCCGCGCCGAGCACGTTGCCGTCGTCGTCGCGGATCTCGATCTCGATCCCGGGCAGCGGTACGCCCACGGACACCAGCCGGTGCTTCGCGACCGGGTCGTCGCTCGCGGCCGCGGCGCGGTGCTCGTCGGGGCCGAGCACGGCGATCGTCGAACTCGTCTCGGTGAGTCCGTAAGCGTTGGTGAAGTCGGTGTCCGGGAACAGCTCCATCGTCCGCTCGATCACGGGCAGGGGCATCTTGCCGCCGCCGAAGGAGAGGGACTCGAGGTGCGGCACGTTCGCGCTCGACTCCCCCTCGAGCACGTCCACGATGCGGTGCAGCATCGTGGGCACGACGAACGCGGTGGTGACCTTCTCGGCACGCGCGAGGTCGATCCACGCCTCGGGCGTGAAGTTCGCAAGCTGCACGACCCGGCGTCCGGAGTAGACGGAACTCAGCACCGCCGCGATGCCTGCCACGTGGTAGGGCGGCACGCAGACGAGCGCGGTGTCCGCCTCGTCGGCCGACATGAACTCCACGGAGCCGAGGATGTAGGAGACGAGATGCTTGTGGCGCAGGACGGCGGCTTTCGGCGTACCCGTGGTGCCGCTGGTGAAGAGCAGCGACGCCGTTTCCTCGGCGTCCATGGACCACGCGGGCTCGGGCGCGTCACCCGCCCGGGCGCGGCCCAGGAACTCGTCGCGTGCCCGGGTCTCGACGCCGTCCTGCCCGGCCCACCGGCCGATCCGGTCCGGGTCGCCAACGAGACAGGCGGGCTTCACGCGGTCGATCAGCGCGTCGATCTCGGGATCCGTAAGCCGGTAGTTGATCGGTACGTAGGGAATGCCGGCCCACCCGCAGGCGAAGAGCGCGACGGGAATGGAGAGGTTCGTGACGTCCAGCATCACGAAACGCTCGGCGTCCGACGCGGCCAGGGTCTGCGCCGCCGCTCCCGCGGCGTCGTAGAGCTCCTGATAGGTGATCGATGCGTCTGCCTGCGCATCGACGAAAGCCACGCGTTCGCCGAACCCCGACGCTGCCATCTCGAGCAGCATCATGACGTTCATGCGGAGGGTTCCTTCAGTCGGTCTTCGGGAGCTTCTTGGCGTCCTTGAGTTTCAGCGCAACGCCACCGAGCGCGAGAGAGCCGTCGCCGGCCTTCACGCAGAGGACTTCGAGGTTGCCCTCTTCGTCCGTGTAGCGCTTGCCGAGCGTCGTGCCCTCGGCGAAATTCCCTGCGACGCCGCCGCCGTTGCCGGCGCCGTCGGCGCTCATCGGCGCGCCGCCGCAGGTGAGGTCGACCTCGCCGCCGGGTGCGGCGATGACCATGATTTCCGTGTTGCAGACCGTGCTCTTGAGCCGCTTGCCGGCTGCCAGACCCGCCATGGAATCCTCCCCTTCGCAAGAAAACGGGTGCCGGATTCTACAAGATCAGGACTGCTCGATCAGGGTCGCCCGGATCAGGGCATCAGGGTTCGCCCAGCAGGGCCGCGTACAGCTCCGCCTTGACGGCCTCGCAGTGGTCCTGGACGGCCTTGACGTCCTCCGCCGTGAAGCCGAGTTCCGCCATGAGCTCCGCGGTATCGGCGCCGAGCACCGGCGGCACCCGCGGACGTTCGGTGGGGGTCTCGCTGTAGCGCATCAGCGTACCTACGGTCGGCGTGGCGCCCGTCGCGGGCAAATCGAGGTCCACGATGTACTCGTTCGCGAGGTTCTGCGGGTCGGTCAGCACGTCGCCGTGGCCGCGCACCCGCTCCCAGATGATCTCCGGCTGCCCCGCCACGAACTCTTGGAACTCGGCGAAGGTCTTCGATGCGAACGCTTCGCGAAGGTGTTGCCGGACCTCCGGGACGCCGTCGTCGGTGCCCGCCATGCCGACGCGCTTCCCCGGGGTGTCCCACTCCTCCATGAGCACCACCTCGGGCTTGTCGAAGAAGATCCAGAAGTCGGACCACGCCTCGTCCGTCATGGCGACGACGAGCAGCACGGCGATGCCGTCCTTGCACAGGTAGACCCCGTAAGGGCCCTTGATGTTGGGGTGGTGGGAACCTTCGCGCGACAGCGGGACCCCGGTGATGGCCGAGTGCTGCAACTCCCACATCTGCAGCCACAGTTGCCCGCCGAGCGACGACGTCTGCACGATCTGGCCCTTGCCGGTGATCGACCGGCTCACGAGCGCGGTCACACAGCCGAGGGCGATCTGCATGGCGCCGGCATGGTCCGCGATCGCCGCCCCCGGCGGCGTCGGCGCCTCCCCGGGCTGTCCGCTCATGCTCACGATCCCGCCGCGCGCCTGCGCCGCGCCGTCGAGCATGGCCTTGCCGGCCTCATCGCCGAGCGGACCGAAGCCGTTCACCTGTCCCACCACGAGTTTCGGATACCGCTCCGCCAGGTCGGCAAGGCCGAGGGCCATGCGTTCCAACGCTTCCTCGCGCACGTTGGTGACGAACACGTCGGCACTACCGAGGAGCTTCGCCATCACCGATTGCCCGAGCTCGGAGTGCAGGTCCAGCGCGACGGAACGCTTCGACTTGTTCATGGCGAGGAACTGCGAGCACAGGGCGTCCTCCGGCAGCGTCCGGTAGTTGACGCCCCGGTGATAACGGCTCGCGTCTCCGAACGGCGGTTCGACCTTGATTACCTCGGCGCCCATGTTGGCGAAGTAGAGGCCGGCCCCCGGCCCCTGGATCGCGATCGCGAGTTCGACGACGCGCAGTCCTTCGAGCGGTCCCGGCATGCTCAACCCTCCAGTGCCCATGCATGCCGAGAGTGTATGACAGTGTTCGAGGTGTACAAATCGTTGATCGAAACGTCTAGCTGTACGTTTCGGGCAGACGTCGGCGGCGCTTGGACAACCTCCACGCTCCCATACCATAATGCTTGGTCACTCCATCGTTGGGGGAGGGTGGCAATGGAAGTGGACTTCGAGCAACTGGTTGCAGACGACTACACCTGGGTCAGCCGCCAGGCGTTCCGGGACCCCGAGATCCACGCCGCGGAGCAGGAGCGCATCTTCAAGCGCTGCTGGATGTTCCTCGGCCACGAGAGCCAGGTCCGCGAGCCGGGCGACTTCTTCACCACCTACATGGGCGAGGAAGCCGTCATCGTCACGCGCGGCCTGGACGGCGCGCTGCACGCCCTGGTGAACAGTTGCCGGCACCGGGGGATGCGGGTGTGCCGGGCGGACCGGGGCAACACCAAGCGGTTCTCCTGCCCGTACCACTCCTGGACCTACAACGCGAACGGCGAACTCATCGGCGTGCCGCGGCGGAAAGAGGGGTACTACGACGAGATCGACCTGTCGCGGAACGGGCTCATCCAGGCCGCGCAGGTGGACTCCTACAAGGGCCTCATCTTCGCCACGTTCGACGCCAACGCGCCGAGCCTGCTGGACTACCTCGGCGACATGGCCTGGTACATGGACTGCGTGATCGACCGCGAGGGCGGCACGGAACTCATCCCGGGCATCCACAAGTGGATCGTGCGCGCGAACTGGAAGCTCGCCTGCGACAACAACGCCGGCGACTGGTACCACGTGGCGTTCGCGCACGGCTCCTCGGCGCGGCTCAACCAGAACCCGAACCAGTTCGACGAGGACGACAACCGGCTGCAGATCTCCGCCGAGACCGGGCACACGCTCTGCGCGTACCGCTACAACGCGGGCAAGCAGTGGATGGGCGCCCAGCAGCAGCCCCGGATCCTGACCGAGTACCTGGAGGAGACCGCGGCGAGCAGGGCGAAGCTGCTCGGCCCCGACAAGGGCCGCGTGCATTTCATCGCCGGCAACGTGTTCCCGAACTTCGGCTGGATTCCGGGCAGCTACACGATCCGCCAGTACCACCCGCGCGGGCCGTTCCAGACCGAGGTCTGGTCCTACTGCCTCGTGGACGCGGCGGCCCCGCGCGAGGTCAAGGACGCCATGAAGCGCATGTACACCAACTCGTTCGGCCCGAGCGGCCTGCTCGAGCAGGACGACGGCGAGAACTGGACCGGCTGCGCCGCCTCTTCGAACAAGCCCGTGATGGGCCGCGAGTCCTTCAACTACCAGATGGGCGTCGGCCACGAGTGGAACATCCCGGGGATACCGGGCCAGCACGTGGGCCGCGCGACCTCCGAAGTGGTGCAGCGCAGCTTCTACCGCCGGTGGCTGGAACAGATGACGGGCCAGAGCGAGCCCGTCCTCCGCGTCATCGCCCGGGAGGGCTGACCTTGGAGCTGGAACGGCTGATCGCGGTTCAGCAGTTCCTCTACCGCGAGGCGCGGCTGCTCGACGAGCGGCGTTTCGACGAGTGGTTCGAACTGTTCACGGAAGATTGCCTCTACTGGATGCCGACCCGGTACAACCGCCTGCGCGACGGGACGGCCGAACGGTGGCCGGTGGAGGCGGAGGTCGAGGACGAGAGCGGCCTCGCCTACTTCGAGGACAACCACCGCATGCTGAAGCGGCGGATCGATCGCCTGAAGACCGGCATGGCGTGGGCGGAGGACCCGCCCTCCCGCACCCGGCACTTCATCTCGAACGTCGAGGCCGAGGAGGGCGAAGGCCCGGGCGAGATCGTCGCGCGGTCCGCCTTTCTCGCGTACCGTTCGCGCAACGAGGGGGTCGGCGAGGACGAGGACTTCTTCTCCGGCATGCGCGAGGATCTCCTCCGCGCCAGAGGGAACGGCTCCTTCCAGATCGTCCGGCGCAAGATCGTGCCGGACTTCGTGGTCATCAACGCACAGAACCTCAGCATCTTTTTTTGACCGGAGTTCTGACCGGAGGAACGGCATGGCGGGCGAAGTCGAACGACTCGGATACATCGGCGTGGGCGCGGCGGACCTTCCTGCCTGGGAAGAGTTCGCCACCAACGTGCTCGGCGTTGCGATCCACGAGCGGGGCGAGGACGGGACCCTGTTCCTCCGCCACGACAAGAACCACTACCGGATCGCGGTGCATCCGGACCCGTGCGACGACCTCCTCTACATCGGCTGGCAGGTCGCGAACGACGCGGCGCTCGACGCGGTGCGCCGGCGGCTCTCCGACCACGGCATCCCGTTCGAGGAGGGCGGGGCGGAACTGGCCGCGGCGCGTCGCGTCGCCGACCTGGTCACCCTTGAGGATCCGAGCGGCGTCGCCCTCGAGATCTCGCACTCGCCCCTCATGGACTACGCCAACCCGTTCCACTCCCCGCGCCCGGTCCGCGGCTTCGTCACCGACGACCAGGGACTCGGCCACATGGTGATGACGGTCGACGATTTCGAGGCGAGCCGGAGCTTCTACCGGGAAGTCCTCGGCATGCGCATTTCCGACTACATCGAGCGTCAGATGGGCGAACGCACGATGCAGATCGTCTTCCTCCACTGCAATCCCCGCCACCACTCCCTCGGCTTCGGCAGCGGCGCCGGCCGCGGCAAGCGGCTCGGTCACATCATGCTGCAGGTCACCAACCTCGACGAGGTCGGGTCGACCTACGACATCTGCTACGAACGCGGGATCGCCGCCACCACGATCGGCAAGCACCCGAACGACAAGATGATCTCGTTCTACCTCCGATCGCCGAGCGGCTGGCAGTTCGAGTACGGCTACGGCGCGCGCACGGTCGATGACGACGTCGACCAGGTGGAGCGTTTCACGGTGATCAGCGAGTGGGGACACCTGCGGCCCGAGGGCGGACGCTACGGAGACCGGCGCCAGGCCGCTTCCTGATCCTGCGGGGCATCCCGCGCCCCCGAACCACGGAGAATCCTTGTGCTCCAGCTCTATGACGCCACCGTTTCGCCCTGCTGCATGAAGGTACGGCTCTGCCTCGCGGAGAAAGGCGTGCCCGCGGAGACCGTGCCCGTGAATCTCGGCGCCAAGGCCAATCTCGAGCCGGACTACCTGGCGCTCAATCCCAAGGGCGTCGTGCCGACGCTGGTGGACGACGGCACGGTGATCGTCGAGTCGACGCTGATCAACGAGTATCTGGACGACAAGTTCCCCTCGCCGCCGCTGAAGCCCGAGTCCCCGGCCGCACGGGTCGAGATGCGCAAGTGGACGAAGTTCGTCGACGAGGAACTGCACCCCGCGAACGGCGCCGTGGTATGGCCCATCCTGTCCCTCGAGCGGCTGCGGCAACAGGATCCCGACCAGGTGCGGTCCACCCTGGCGCGCCATCCCGATCCGAAGCGCGTCGCCCGCCAGCTCCAGATCTTCGAGCAGGGATACTCGGCCCCCGAGGTCGGCGCCGGCCTCAAGGTGTTCGTGGCCGCGACCGAGAAGTGGGAGGCGGCGCTGGCCGACCGGGATTACTTCGCGGGTGACGCGCCGAGCCTGGCGGACCTCGCGATCCTGCCCTATGCCAACGAGGTGATGAACTTCGGCATCGACGCGCTGGCCGACGGCAAGCCCAACGTCCGCGCCTGGTTCGAGCGCATGATCGCGCGGGATTCCTACCGCCAAGCCGTTCTCGACGTGCTTCCCGAGCCGCAGCGGGAAGCGATCCGTGCACGCGGCGCCACCGCCTGGCCGGAGATGCGCGAGCACCTCGGAGCATGAAGGACCTCGCCGGGAAGACCGGCGTCGTCACCGGGGCCGCGAGCGGCATCGGACGAGCGCTGGCGCTGCGGATGCTCGACGAGGGCATGCGCGTGGTCGCCGCGGATGTCGACGAAGCCGGGATCGAAGCGCTTGCTTCGGATTCCCCCGATGTCGCCGCCGTCCGCTGCGACGTGACGGACCCCGCGTCCTGCGAGCGTCTCGCGCAAGCCGCCTGGGACCGGTTCGGCGGCGTGCACGTCCTCTGCAACAACGCCGGCGTCATCGGGCGCTTCGCGCCGCTCTGGGACCAGGATCCGGACGATTGGCGGTGGCTCTTCTCCGTGAACGTGCTCGGCGTCGCGAACGTGCTGAGGGCCTTCGTGCCGCGGCTACTGGCCCAGGACGCACGAGCCCACATCGTCAACACCGCCTCGGAGGCCGCGTTCGCCGCACGGGCGTTCGTTGGCGTGTACCACGCGAGCAAGCACGCCGTACTGGCGATCTCCGAGACCCTCGCGCAGGAACTCGAGGAAGAAGGCGCGCCCATCCGCGTGTCCGTATTGTGCCCGGGCGGCGTCGACACGCGCGTCCTCGACGCGGCACGCAACCGGCCCGGCGACCTGGCGCCGGAGCGCGAGGAGGCCGGCGCTGCCGCGGCGCTACGGGCGCGCTACGGGCGGCAACTGCCCGCGGCCATGGCGCCGGAGGACGTGGCGGGCGCGGTGATAGACGGCATCGGGAACGAGCGGTTCTACATCTTCTCCCACCCCGAGGTGGCCCAACTCGCCGCCGAGCGGGCCGAAGCCGTCGCGAACGACACGTATCCGAGGCTTGCGCCACGACTCGCCGCCGCGTTGCAGCGGGATCTATCGGGCTCGACTCGGTAACGCCCCGGACCACAGAGAGGAAGCCCTCGGTCGTTGGGCTGGGCTCCGCAACCCACGCGTGGGGACCTCCGCAATCGCCATCGGCGTTGACGGAATACACTCGAGACGAGGTTGCGGCGCATCGCACGGGAGGAGATTCGGGACGCCGGCTAGCGCTAGCCAGTGCCCCAGGGAGGCTTCACCAGCCCGAGAGCCTGCGCCTCTACAGGTCACACTATGCCGAGCTTCCGGAGCCGTGATCGAATGGCGCTCGGCTGACGGCCAAATCGGATGGATAGCTCCCCCACGCTCGCCCCTTGTGTATGCAACCGTCGCAGCTCGGCGTCCTCCTTTGGCGACCAGCGTTCGTAAGCCTTGGGGTGCTCCCGGCGTATCTCGTCCAACGGGGCGCCGCGCGAAGGCGTCGGCACCGCGGTTTCGACGGGCGGTGGAGGGTTCGATTGGGCCGGCCGGTCGACCGGCGAACCCCCGCCCAAGGTCCATACGTCGTTCGCCACCCCATCGTCGACAACCTTGGCCGTTCCGCGTTCGCGCACGAGCTCCCTCAGCAGTTCCGACCGGAAGGTTCCGTTGTTGTAGACCCGGATGGCGTCCCGCTTGCTGCGGACCGGAGCCCCCTCATACGCGAGGACGAGACACCCCCGGACCGGTGTTTCCGGATACCGCTTCTCGACACGGTCTACGTTCGAGCGGACCCGGGCGAGAACACGGGGGAACTCGCTTCTCGGCACGCGCCGGTACTTGGTTTCGACGATCCACACCCGTTCCGGCGTCGCGATCAGGTGGTCGATGTCCCCCGTGTCCGCCACTCCCTGGACGTTGTGAGCGATGGCGCAGTGGTTGGCGGTGATCGCCTGTTCTAAGGCGCGCCCGACCTCCCTCTCCGCCACGAAACCCTTCCTGTGTCGGACCCTGGTACGCGTAGTCCGGGCCCAGGCGATGGGGCCGCCGAGCAGGACCGCAGCCGCCGCGATCACCCCTATGGAGGTGCCTAGCCAGGCGGCCAACCCGACGGCGCCCAAAGAGAGCGCCCCTGCAAGGCCCAGCGCCACGGGGGTGAGGGCATCGGCGAGAAACTCCGTTTCGAGCCAGTTCCCGGCATGGCCCCTGACTGGCCCCGGGGCCACATCATCATGCTTCATGCGGATCTGTCCTCATTGGCCCGCAGCGGATGCGGACGGGGAACATACCTCAACACATGCCGGACGCGCATTCAGCCGGGCACGAACCGCACGAACCGCCATGGAAGGTATGATCGTTCGTCATGACCGCCCAGCCTGTCCCCTACATGGACCGCTCGCGCCGAGGAGGTCGACCGCCGTACCGAGAGCGGCTTTCCGCGCGTGTATATGCGCAAGCGACTGTGAGCCCCGTGGAGAAGACAGCTAATCTCCGCACGGCCCGCCACACGCTTAAGAGACCGAGGCCTTATGCGAGAGGAATATGACTTCACGGACGCCACCCGGGGTCCGGCCGTCAAGCAGCCGGGCAAGACGCGCATCGCGATCCTGATCGATGGCGACATCCCGGCCGCGTTCCGCGCACGCGCGAAGGAAACCGGACGCGGCTACCAGACGGCCATCAATCAGGCGCTCCGCGAGTATCTCGCCAAAGACGAACTCGAGACGAGGTTGCGGCGTATCGTAAGGGAAGAGATTCGGGACGCCAGCTAACCCCAGCCATCGCCCCGGCTTGGCCGGAGATGCGCGAGCCGGGCTTCCCGCCGCTCCAGAGCGGCTAGCAGCCGCGCGTGCCGTTCGCTGGTCAACGGGTAGTTCCAGACCAGGAACGACGCCAGCAGGAAGAAGAACGTGGGAATGACCGCGTATTCCAATCGGATCATCCAGAGCCCCGCGGCGTTGGGATCGACCTGCGGGTCGTAGCCGGTGAGGTTCAGCACCTGCAGGGCGATGAACATCCCGGCGGCGATGCCGATCTTGTCGATGGCGCCGAACACCGCGAAATACAGGCCGGCGCGCTTCTGCCGGGTGACCGCGGTGTCCACGTCCACCACATCGGCAAGAATCGCGAGCGGCAGGTAGGCGAACGCGCCGAAGCTCGCACCCTTCAGAACGTAGAAGACCAGGAACGTGTTGTAGTCCCCCGCGCCCAGGAATGCGGTGGCAAGCACCATGAGTGCGGAGTGGGTCATGGCGATCGCCAGCGAGCGGTGTTTGCCGTAGCGGCGCGCGAGGTACTGCCATAGCGGTATGGCGGCGACGCCCATGAGGTAGTAGAGGATGAAGGTCCGCCCGATGCGGTCGCCCGCCTGCAGCACGTCCTCCATGAAGAAGACGAGCACGGCATGGCGGGACGCTTCGCCGATCACGATGGCGAGCGCCACATAGACCATGCGCCGGAACGGCCCAATCCTCAGCATGCTGGAAAGCTCGCGCCACCAGGCCCGCTGCCGGGGCGGTGTGGGGACTTCCCGCTCCGGGACCAGCAGCAGCAACACCCCGATCGAGACCGGCAACAGGAGCAGGAGCGTCCAGGCGATGCCCCCCAGCACCTCCCCGGGATCGGAGCGGCCCAGCCATTCCTGGTAGATCCAGATGACGACGCTGGCGCCAATGAGACCGGCGATCGTGTACACCTGACGGGTCGCCGTGATGCTGGCCCGCGTGAGGTAGTTCTCCGAAAGCTCCGCGCCCCATGCGCCGTAGGGCAGCACGACGATGGTCCAGCCGAGGTACACCACCGTGTTCCAGAGCAGCATGTACCAGATGTCAACCGGCGGCTCCGGCATGAAGAGCTTCCAGATGCCGAGCATCATCACTGGCAGGCCAATCAGCAGATAGGGCTTGCGCCGGCCAAACCGGCTGCGGGTACGGTCGCTGATCCAGCCCATCAGGGGATCGGTGACGAAGTCGACCATGCGGGAGAGGAGCAGCACCGTGCTGATGGCGGCGAGCCCCAGGCCCAGTTCCCCGGCGTAGTGGGGGTGCAAGAACAGGGTCATGGGGTAGCCCAGCACTGCAATCGGGAACCCCAGGCTGCCGTAAGCGAGCAGCGTCTTTCGACTGATTGCCGTACTCATTGCGATGGACCCAATCACGCAGTTGGGGGCGGGAACATACCTCAGCGCGTGCCCGATGCGTGCCCGAGGCGTATTCGGGCACGTACCGCCATAGAAGGTATGATCGCGCGTCATGACCGTCCAACCTGTGCCCTACATGGACCGCACGCGCCGCTACTACGCTGCGCAGGGGTTCGAGAAAGCCTATGCCTGGGCCCACTTCGACGACACGCCGTTCGCCCGGCCCGCGAAGCCCGTCGCCGACTCGACGCTGGCGCTCATCACGACCGCCGCGCTCTACGAACGGCAGGCGAGCGATCCGCGCATGGTGGCTTCCGCGGACACGGACCCGGCGCCCGAACGCCTCTACGGCGACGATCTCTCCTGGGACAAGCGGGCGACGCACCTGGACGACCTCAACTCGTACTTCCCGATCGACCGCCTCCGGGAGCTGGTCGCCGAAAGGCGGCTGGGCGCTATCGCCCCGCGCTTCCACTGCGTTCCAACCGAGTACAGCCAGCGCCGCACCATGACGAGCGACGCCCCGGAGATCCTCGCGCGCTGCCAGGAGGACGGCGCCGACTTCGCCCTGCTCGTGCCGTTGTGACCCGTCTGCCACCAGACCGTGAGTCTGGTCGCGCGGCGCCTCGAGGAAGCCGGCATCCCCACCGTGATCCTGGGCTCCGCACTGGACATCGTCCAGCACTGCGGCGTGCCGCGTTTCGTGTTCACGGACTTCCCCCTCGGCAATCCGTGCGGGCGCCCGTACGACGCCGAGATGCAGCGCGCGGTGGTGTCGACCGGTCTCGAACTTCTCGAGAGTGCGACGGCCCCCGGGAGCGTTGTCCGCACGCCGTACCGGTGGAGCGCCGACGAGGGCTGGCGGGACCGCTACATGGAGATCCGCGAGGAGGACATCGCCAGGCTCGCCGCCATGGGTGAGGCCCGTCGCGCCCACCGCCAGGGGCTTCGGGAGCAGGGTCGGGTACGTAGCGAGTAACCGGCCCGCGCGCGGGCGACGCCCAAAGGAAACCCAACATGACCCGAAGACCTTGCCGTGTGCTGCCGACCGCGTGCGCCGCCGGACTCGTCGCGCTGGCCGGCGCCGCCCACGCCGAACTCCCGTACGTGGCCCCGGAGGACGACGCCGAACACTTCGGCGACCCCGCGCGATTCCTGTTCTGGGAGCCCGACGAGAAGGTCGCGGGGTTCCGCAACATCGCCTCCATCTACCCGACGCGCAGGATCGCGGCGGGGGGACCTGTCCTGGCACTGCCCGACTCCGAGACGCCCGTCACCGACCTGACTTACGAGTTCGAGGGCGAGTCCTTGAGCGTCGACGACTACATGGGCCGCGGCCACATCGTCGGCCTGATCGCGGTACAGGACGGCAAGGTCGTGCTGGAACGCTACGCCGCCGGCAACGGTGCGGCGAGTCCCTGGGTGTCCTTCTCCGTCGCCAAGTCCGTGGTGTCGATGCTGGCCGGCGCGGCGCTCCTCGACGGCTACATCGCCTCGGTGGACGAACCGGTCACCGCGTACCTGCCGCGCCTGAAGGGCTCCGCCTACGACGACGTCACGATCGCGAACCTCCTGCAGATGGCGTCCGGCGTCCAGTGGAACGAGGACTACGCCGACCCGGAGTCCGACGTGAACACCACGCCGCTCACCCTCGTCGGCATGTACGGCATGCTGTCCGGGAAGGCCCGCGTCGGTGCGGCTGGAGCGGTCTTCAACTACAACACGGCGGAGACGAACCTCGTCGGCGCCCTCGTCCGCGCCGCCATCGGCAACAACCTCGCGACTTATCTCACGCACAAGGTCTGGCAGCCGTTCGGCATGGAGGCGGACGCTTACTGGATGACGCACGGCCCCGGCGGCGGGGAACTCGGCGGTTGCTGCATCAACGCGACGCTCCGCGACTACGCGCGCATCGGCCTGTTCGCGCTGGCCGACGGCGTCCTCGCCGACGGCACGCGGGTGTTGCCCGAGGGATGGATGCAGGCGTCCACCACGGCCTCGAAGGGCTCGGACCAGTACGGCTACCTGTGGTGGCTGTGGCCGGAGGGCCAGTATCGCGCGCTCGGCATCTTCGGGCAGACCATCGCCGTCTACCCGGACCGGAACCTCGTCGTGGCGACCCATGGCGCGGCGCCGACCGCCGTGGGCGGGGAGCCTCCCCGGCATCGCGAGGCCTTTCTCGCGGCCCTGGCCGCGCACCTGGACGCGCGTGCCGCGGGCGACTGAACGGAGGACGAAGGATGATCTACGAGATTCGCAACTACCACTACGAACCGAGCGCGATGGCGGCCTACCGGACCTGGGCCACGGACGTCGCACTGCCTTACATCCGCGAGCACCTCGACCTCGTGGGCTTCTGGGTGAACCTCGACGAGCCTCCCGAGGTCAACGGCAAGCCGCAGGACGACCTCGGCTGCGCGACGGTCACCTGGATTCTCCGCTGGGACGACATCGAGACCCGGCACTCGGTGATGAGCCGCGTCTTCGCGAACGACGAGTGGCGCTCCATCATGGGCCGGAACCCGGGCATCGAGAACTACCACCGGACCGAGGCCAAGTTCGCGGAGCAGTTGTAGCAGGCTCCGTCGCGGAGAGCATCGAGCCATGGGCAAGGCCGGAACGATCGCGGTCTGGATCGTGCTGGTGGCGATCGTGGCCGCCATGGTGTGGCAACACCTCCGTTACCAGGACGCCCGGCGCAACGCAGTCCACGACCTGCAGGACGCGTTCCACTCGAGCGCGGTGCTGCATGGCGTGCTGTTCCTGAAGCTCGCGCCGGACAACGACCTGTTCGACGCGATGGGCGCCCTGCGCGCGGCGACCGACGCGTTGCCCGGGGCGCGGACCGTGTATGCCGGGAAGGTGGCCATGAACGGCCTCGCCTCCAGCCAGATGGTCGAGGCGCTCGGCGAGGACGTGGCCTGGGACGCCGTCGCGCTCGTGCAGTTCGACGACCGCGGGGGCTACGACCGCTGGCGCGGGAACGAGGGAGTGCGGGCGGCCATGCGCGCCTTCGAGACCACCTACACCCACGGCATGCAGCGCTCCGCCCTCGCCAATCTCGCCCTCGTGCAGAGGTTCCTTCTGTCGAGGGTCATGCAGGCGGCGACGTTCCAGCCTTCCGTCCTGCCATTCGAGCCGGCACTTCCGGATTCGGTCCAGGTGGCCGCGGCCGAGCAGCGCGCGACGATGCTCGAAGAACTCGAACTCGGCCGGGAAGCCGTGTTCGTCGCCAACCTCATCAAGACCGGGACGCCCGAGGAGGCCGCGGCGGACGCGCGCTACAGCGGCGCCATGATGGCGGCCATGGCGCGCGGCGGACACGGCCCGTTGCACATGGGCACGGCCGTGACGCTCGAGGGGGACGCGAGCTTCGACAGGGTCGCGTTCGTGTACTACCCGGGCGTGCAGTACTTCCACGACCTGACCGGGAGCACGTTCTTCCGGAACATCATCGGCGACAAGCAACTCGGCGACACGCAGTCGACGGTGACCGTGCCGATCCTGCACCTGCTCTGACCTTCCGTGCGTGAGCATTGAGCAGTGGGCAAGGCTGGCAGGATCACCGTCTGGACCGTGGGAGTCGCGCTGGCCGCGATCGTGGCGGGCGGGGTGTGGCAACACCTGCACTACCTCGACGCACGCCGCAACGCGCTGCATGACCTGCAGGAGGTCTTCTACTCGAGCGACGTTCTGCACGCGGCGACGTTGCTCACGGTCGCGCCGGGCGATGACCTGTTCGAGGCCATGCGAGTCCTGCGCGCCGCCACCGATGCGTTCCCCGGCGCGAAGACGGTCTACGCGGGCAAGACGGCCATGAACGCGATCTCGTCGAGCCAGTTGACCGCGGCGTTTGGCGAAGCGGTTGCGTGGGATGCGGTCGCGCTACTGCAGTTCGACGACCGCCCCACCTATCACCGCTGGCGCGAGGACGAACGGGTGCAGGCCGCGCTGGCCGGCTTCGCCACGACATACGCGCACGGCATGAAACGCCCGCCGATGATCAACCTGCTGCTGCACCAGGTGTTCCTCGCATGGCGCATCGGACAGGCCGTCACGTTTCAGCCAGCCGTGCTGCCCTTCGAGCCGGCCGTGGTGGACCCGGTGGCGAGGATCGGGTGGGCGCCTCGGGACCAGCTGCTCGAAGCGCGTGAACTCGGTGGGAACGCCATCCTGGTCGCCAACCTCGCCAGGGATGGCGCGCCCGATGAGGTGGCCGCGAACCAGGACTACGGACAGGCGATGCTGGCGGTCATGGCCCGGGGCGGACACGGGCCCATGCATGTCGGGGCGGGGGTAACGCTGGAGGGAGACGCCACCTTCGAGAGCATCATCTTCGTGTACTACCCCGGCGTACAGTATTTCCACGACCTGACGGGGAGCACCTTCTATGCCGGTGTCGTCGGGGACAAGCAGCTCGGCGACACGCAGGTGACGGTGACGGTACCGATCCTGCACCTGCTCTGAGCCCGAGACGTACGGCCCCGTGTCAGCCGACTTCGTCTTCCTAATCCTGGATGCGTTTGCCGTGCTCGCCATGACGCTCATCGGCGTCCAGTACCTCCGTCTCTTGCCCGGGAACAGGAACGCCCAGCTGCTGGGACTGCTCTGCCTGGCGGCGGTCAGTCATGTCGTGCTCGGCAGGTATCAGTACGGATACTGGATAGCGGAACCCTTCCAGATCGCGCTGCCCCCCGTTGCCGAATCCGTCCTGAACGTCCTGCGCAACACCGCCCCCGGGCGTGTTCCTGTTCCTGAGCCACTCGATGCTGCGGGACGGCAAGCGGCTGCCGAGAACGCTGCTTGTCCTGTTCTTCTTGCAGCTGATCCTGGAAGAGCCGGTCCACTTGCTGGTCGGTCCGGGCTTTCCGGCGGAATGGCTGCTGACGGAGCTCGCCCCGACGCTGCTGCAATCGCTTTTCGTCGGCTGGGCGATCTTCTGGATCGTCGCCGAGTGGCCGTCGGACCTGGTCGAAGCCCGGCGCGGCGTCCGGTTCCTGTTCCTGGTGGTCGTCGGCGTAACCATGCTGCTGGCCGGCCTGCTGCAGCGGGTCGTCGTACCGGTGAGCGAAATCGAGAACTACTTCGTCCACATGTTCCTGATCGGCGTTTACACGCTGGTGGTCTGTGTTGTGCTCGTGCGGACCCTGGCCCGCGACAGTGCGCACCTGCTGCAGCAACCGGTAGAGAGTCCGGCGACAGCGAAACGCGATGCGGCTTCAGGGGACATGCCCTCCAAGCCAGCGGGCGCCCGAGGCAGCGCCGAGTCACCGGGGGTGGTGGAGGCGCTGCACCGGCTACTGAGTGTCGAGCGCGTGTATCGGCGCCCCAAAGTCTCGATCCGATCGCTGGCGGACGAGATAGGGCTCCCGGAGTATCGGCTGCGCAGGCTCATTCACGAGGAACTGGGTTTCCGCAACTTCAATGCGTTCATGCACCACTATCGAATCCGTGAGGCCCGTGAGATGTTGTCCGATCCGGGCCAGGCGCGGACGCCGATCCTGACGATAGCGCTCACGGTCGGCTACCAGTCGATCAACACGTTCAATCGGGCGTTTCGGGAGATCGTGGGCGAAACACCGTCGACGTTTCGCGCCAGATCCGCGCCGGACCGCTGACCGAAAAAGCTCCCCAAACGCTCCAAGACCTTCCCGTTTCCTGAAACTGCCCATCCCCGAGAAGGTTTTGGGGAGATTCGAACTCGAGGTTGTCCGAGGCTCCACCCGGACAAGCCAGCGAGGAACGAGTCATGGGTGAGCTGATCCGGTGCACGGACGTCTGCAAGGACTACGTTCGCGGAGCGGAGCGCGTCGGCGTGTTGCGTAACGTCGATTTGTCGGTGCAAGACGGCACGTTCACCGCGCTGATGGGCCCCTCCGGTTCCGGGAAGACGACCCTGCTCAACCTGATCGGCGGTCTCGACAGTCCGACATCGGGCGAGATCGAGGTCGACGGGCTGCGCCTCGACTCGGTCAATGCCCGGACCCTTTCCGCCTGGCGGGCCCGGTCCGTAGGTTTCGTCTTCCAGTTCTACAACCTGCTGCCCGTGCTGAATGCCCAGCGCAACGTGGAGTTGCCGCTACTGCTCACTGGCCTGTCCCGGTCGGAGCGGCGCAAGAACGCCGGTTTGGCACTGGAGATCGTGGGGTTGGGGGATCGCGGAAAGCACAAGCCCGGCGAACTCTCCGGTGGCCAGCAGCAACGCGTCGCCATCGCCCGGGCACTGGTCTCCGATCCGTGCCTGCTGGTCTGCGATGAGCCGACGGGCGACCTGGACCGGGTCACCGCCGACGAAATCCTCGCGCTGCTCCAGACGCTGCATCGGGAGCTTGGCAAGACCATCGTGATGGTGACCCACGATCCCAGGGCCGCCGACCGTGCGGAACGGACGCTGCACATGGACAAGGGACGGCTGGTCCCGGTCGTCGAGGGCCCGGGTACGGAGGTGGCATGAAGCTCTCTTCGCTGCTGTGGGCGAACCTGTTGCGCAAGCCGACGCGAACGTCTCTGACGTTCGTCTCCCTGGCCATCGCGTTCCTGCTCTTCATGCTGCTGCGGGCCATCTCGGACGCTTTCTCCGGGGGCGTGTCACTGGAGGGCATGGACAGGATCGTCATCGACTCCAGGTACTCGATGACGGACAACCTTCCGCTCTCCTACGTGCGGCGCATCCGCGCGCTGGACGACGTGGACCAGGTGACGAACATGAGCTGGTTCGGCGGCTACTACCAGGAGCCGCGCAACGCCTTCGCCACCTATCCGGTCGATCCGGAGAGCTACTTCGACATCTTCAAGGAGCAGGGGATCTCCGCGGAAACGCTCGCTCGGTTCAAGAACGTGCGGGTCTCCGCCGTCGCCTCGGAGGCGCTTGCCGCGCGGTTCGGCTGGCAGCGAGGGGACACCATCCCCATCATGCAGGACATCTTTCCCCAGGAAAGCGGATCCTGGGCCTGGCAGTTCGAGCTGGCGGGCACCTTCCGGTACTCCGGCGGAGAGCTTCTGCTCATCCGCTACGACTACTTCAATGAAGCGGTCGTCGGCTGGGGCAAGGACCAGGTCGGTTGGCTCGTCGGCCGGGTAGCGGATCCGGCGCAGGTCGACACGGCCATCCGAACGATAGACGGGATGTTCGAGAACTCCTCGGATCCCACGAGGAGCACCACCGAGGACGAGTACCGCCGCCAGTTCGCGAGTCAGCTCGGCGACATCGGCGCGATCAGCGGCATGATCCTGATGGCCGTCTTCTTCACGATCGTCCTGTTGACCGGGAATACGGCCGCACAGGCGTTCGCCGAGCGAGTGCCGGAACTGGCCGCCATGAAAACGCTGGGCTTTCCCGACGCGTCCGTGGCCGCGCTGGTGCTCGCCGAGGCGCTGGCGCTTTGCGTGGGTGGGGGAGCGGCCGGAATCGGTATCGCGTGGCTGCTCGAGCCCGGCCTCGAGGCGAACCTGGTCGGGATGATCGGCAGCTTCGACATGAGCGGATGGAGCGCCCTCGAGGCCCTCGGTCTGGCGACGCTGCTGGGGCTGGCGGTCGGCGCCTACCCCGCGGTGTCCGCAAGGCGCCTCGCGATCGTCGATGCGTTGAGGGGGCGATAGTCATGTTTCGGCAGACGTTCAACATCACGGCCATGAACCTGCGGAGCGTCCTGTCCCGCAAGGGCTCTTCGTCCATCATCGTCGTCGGGATCGCCGGCGTGGTCGCCGTGGTGGTCGGGCTGCTCGCGATGTCCGAGGGAATCAGGTCGGCCCTGGAGGAAACGAGCCATCCGGACCGGTTTCTCGTGATGCGCACGGGCACCCAGGACGAGATCACCGGTTGGCTGTCCGCGACGGAAGTCAATGTGCTGAGGGGCATGGACGGGATCCGGACCGTCAGCGGCGAACTGGTGGTCGTAGCGGACCTCGTCATGAGGGAGACCGGCAAGCCCGGAGTCGCCGTGGCCCGTGGCGTGGAAGCCTCGGCCTTCGAGTTGCGGCCGGAGCTGAAGCTGGTGGGGGGCCGGTGGTTTGAGCCCGGAAAGAACGAACTGCTCGTAGGGGTGAACGCGGGCGACACGTACGCGGACCTCACCGTCGGGAGCAGCGTCCGCTTCCGCAACGCGCGCTGGGAGGTCGTGGGGCGATTCGACGCGGGAGGCAAGGCGCATGACGCCGAAGTGTGGATGGACCTGCCGGTCGCCCAGGCGGTCTTCAGGCGCGACGGCGTGGTCAGCACGGCCCGGGTGATGCTCGACGGGAGCGGTGACGCCGTGGTCGTGACGGAGCGGATCAGGCGGGAACCCCGACTGCGGGCAGACCTGGTGGCGGAGGGCGACTTCTACGCCCGGCAGTCGCAGGCCAAGACCGGCATGGTGGAGTCCTTCGCCTACCTGATCGGCGCGATCATGGCCCTCGGGGCGGTGATCGCGTCGATCAACACCATGTACTCGTCCGTGAGCACGCGTTCGGTAGAGATCGGCACGTTGAGATCGCTGGGCTTTTCCAACGTCCCGGTGGTGGTTTCGGTGATGGTCGAGGCGGTGCTGCTTGCCCTCGCCGGCGGGCTCCTCGGCGGAGCCGTCGTCTACGTGCTCTACGACGGCCTTTCGAGCTCCACCTTGAACGTCGGGAGCCTGTCGCAGGTCGCGTTCGAATTCTCGGTGACGCCCCGGCTGCTGCTCATCGGACTGGGCAGCGCCCTGTCGCTGGGGGCGATCGGTGGGCTGCTGCCGGCGCTGCGCGCCGCGCGATTGCCTGTCGTCGCGGCGCTGCGTTCCGGGTAGTGGGTTTCGCGAGGTCGATCAAGGGTCAGAGGGCTATGGCGAGCACGAAGAAGCCCGCGACGAGCGCGAGGCTCGCGAGGCTCTTCCAGTCCAAGTAGACGGTTCCGATAGCCATGCGAAAGACGCTACCGGAATAATCCGCGCCGGAGAAATAACCCTTTTTCCTACCGATATTCCGTTCACCACGACATCGCGGCGAACCACGTCACCGGCAGCACGAGCAGCCATAGCAGCACGCCGAGCGTAATCGCGCGGCCGTTCAGCGACGCGAGCGTCGTCCTGCGGATCTCCATGCCGATGCAGAAGAGCGCCGCCACCAGGAGGAGGTGACTGACCGCCTTCACCTGTACCAAGAGCGCGGCCGGAGGCGCGAGAACGCTGCCCGCCAGGGACGCGACCACGAACAGCAGCAGGAAGCCGGGAATCCGGAGCCTCGCTTCCGTCCGGCGCAGGAGGAGCCCCGCCCCGAAGGCGACCGGCACCAGTAGCAGCGTCCGGAGGAGCTTCACGGTCGTCGCGACTTCCAGCGCCCGGTCTCCGAAGATCGCGGCGGCGCCCACCACGGAACTCGTGTCGTGGATCGCGAGCGCCGCCCAGACGCCGAACTGGTCCTGGGTCATCTCGAGCACGTGGCCTAGCCATGGCAGCAGCAGGATGGCGACGGCGTTGAGCAGGAAGACGATGCCGATGGAGATGGCGACAGACTCGGGTCGGGCGCGGATGATGGGGGCCAGCGTCGCGATCGCCGTTCCTCCGCAGATCGCCGTGCCCGTGCTCAGAAGTCGCGACTGGTCGTCGTCCGCCCGGACCAGACGGCCGATGACCAGCCCCAGGATCAGCGTTCCGAAGACGAACGCGAGGATGAGCGCCGAGTAGTCGCGGCTGGTCTGCCACAGCGCCTGTACGTTGAGCGTGAATCCCAACAGCACGATCGCGGCCTGGAGACACAGCTTGCCGCCGCGGTCGACGTAGGCCGGGAGGTTCGGCGCCAGCGCGAGACCCACCGCGGCGCCGGCGAAGAGCGCGAGGGCGGGATGTCCGACCCACAGCGCGACGGCGAATGTCCCGAGCAGCACGAGGCGCTTGCGCCCCTCGGTACGCACTACCAAGGACAGGCCGTTCACGGCGCCCACTGTGACAGGCGGCGGGGCCGGCGACAAATCGGCGACACCTTGCTCTGAGGTCGGGATGGGTTAGTCTGCCCGCATGGCGATTGAGCTCACACCGGTCGAGTCGGACCACGCGATGCGAATCGCACATCTCGCTGCGCTGGCGCGCGAACTGATGGCCGGCGACCCCGACGCGGCAAGTGCATGGTCGAGCACGCCACACGCGCTATTCGACCAGGAGACGCCGCTGTCTCTCGCTGCCACGGAGACCGGGGCGCGCGAGGTGGAGCGGCTCATCGGTCAACTGCGTCACGGCGTGTTCGGCTAGCGCCACCGAAGCCGTCGCCCTAGCGGGCGCCGCCTCTGGCCCCAGCCCAAGCCGTTCCAGTACGGCGTCCGACTTCGCGCTGCCGCGCGAAGTCCGACACCCTGCTAGCGCCAGTCCACTGCGCGCCCGGCGGCGCGCGAGCTTGGCGAGATGGCGCCGATCCATGGTGTTGCTAAGCTAGCGGCCTATCTCGCATGCGGGCCGTCGGAGGAAAGTCGATGATTCACCCGTTCCACGTCGCGGAGGCGCCCTCGCTGGGTGCGGTCGGGGGCAAGGCCCGTTCGCTGATCGAGGCGACGGCGGCGGGTTTCAACGTGCCGGCCGGCTTCGTGCTCGATGTCGAGTTCTTCCAGCCGTGGCTAGCGCAGGTGCGTTCCGACGCGGCATGGCAGGCGTTCCTCGACAGCGCGGAGGACGACACCCGCGCGGCATGCGATGCGGTCAAGGCAGCCTGCGGCGACCTGGCTCTTACCGACGTCCAACGCAGCGAACTCGACGAGGCCCTCGGAACGCTCAACGCCGACCGCTGCTTCGCCGTGCGTTCCTCCTCGCCGGAAGAGGATCTCGAAGGCACGTCGTTCGCGGGCGGCTACGAGACCACGCTGGGGGTCACGCGGGACACCGTGGAAGAGGCACTCCGGACCAGCTTCACCTCCGTCTTCGACGAACGCATCGTCGCCTACAAGCGCCAGCACGGCATGGCCGTTGACGATCCCCGCATCGCCGTCATCGTGCAGGAGCAGATCCCTTCCGAGGTCAGCGGCGTCGCCTTCTCGCTCAACCCGCGGAACAACTGCTACGACGAGGCGGTCATCAACGCCAACTTCGGTCTCGGCGAGACCGTGGTGAACGGTCACGTGACGCCCGACACCTACGTCGTGGAGAAGGTGCGCGGCGAGATCCTGGAGCGGAGCGTCGCGGCCAAGTCGCACGCGGCGTGGCTTGTCAACGGCGGCGGCACGGAGGAACGCGACAACGCGGAACCGGAGGCGCCCAGCCTGACGGACGAGCAGGCCCTGGCGGTGGCACAGCTCGCGGCCGACGCCGAAGCCCACTACGGCGCACCGATGGACATCGAGTGGGCCATCCACGACCACACGCTCTACCTGCTGCAGTCGCGCCCCATCACGGCCTACGTCCCGCTGCCCGCCGAGATGATCACCGAGCCCGGCGCCCAGAAGAACCTCTACCTCGATCTCATCGTGCTCACCCAGGGCTTCGGCGACTCCCTCTCCGTGCTCGGCGCCAACCTCATGGGTCGGATGCTGGTCCTGCTGAAGGGCGAGATCATGATCGACGCCGGTGTTACGGGCACGCTCATCAACATGGACGGCCGTCATTACCTCAATCTGTCGAGCATGCTGCGCTCGATGGGCATGCCCATATTGAGCAGAATCATCGCGAGCTATGACACGCCGACGCGGAAGATCATGGAGTCCGTCGACTTCAAGGCCGAGTACCGGCCGCAGCAGCTTCCGGAGGCCTTGAAGGGTGCGCGCTCGAATATGGTGAAGATGGGGTTGAAGGTCGTGCCGTCCGTGGTCAAGGCGTTGGTGAACCTCGACAAGGCCCTCAAGGACTACGACGACCTCTTCGAGCGGGACCTCGCCCGCTGCCGCGCCCTCGCCGGGGAGGAGATGCCGTTCGACGAGATGCAGGAGGCGCTCCTCGCCCTGTTCGGGAACCAGCTCTCGTCGATGGGCGTGGTCGGCCTGCCCGCGATCGCGCGTCCGCGCATCGCGAAGCTATTGCGGGACGACCCGGAAGCCCAGGATCTGCTCGTCACGCTGGAGATGGACCTGCCCGGCAATCCGACCGCCGAGATGGGGCGCCGGATGTTCGAGCTGGCGTCCTTCGAGGAAATCCAGGCGACCTCGGACGGGGACGCGTTCGAGGCGAAGATACGTGCCGGGTCGTACTCCGCGGAGTTCATGTCGGCCTACGACGCCTACATGGAGCGGTTCGGCTGCCGCGGCATCAAGGAGATCGACATCGCGACGCCGCGGGCCTACGAGAACCTGCCGGCGTTCTTCGACCAGCTGCGCGCCATCGACCTCGGCAAGGACGCCATCGGCGCGGCCGAGCGGCGCCGTGTCGAAGCGCACGAACGGCTGTTCGAAGTCGCCCGGGCGCGGGGCAAGGAGAAGCAGGCCCGCAAACTGGCCAACACGATCCGTAGCGCCGCCGGCTACCGGGAAGCGCCGAAGTTCTTCTTCATCCACCTCGTCGACCTGCTGCACCGCCGGGCGCTGACCCTCGCCGACCGCATGGTCGCCGCGGGTAGGCTGGATGACCGGCAACAGGTGTTCGACCTGACCCCGTTCCAGCTCGGGGAGGCCGAGCGGGATGCGGGGTTCGATGTTCGCGCCGCCATGGAGCGCAACCTCTCCGCGCGCCGCCACCTCGATCGGGTCAGGGACTGGCCCCGGGTGATCGACAGCCGCGGCAAGATTCCGCTCCAGCCGGTCTCCGAGACCGAGGACGGGCTCGTCGGCGACCCGATCGCGCCGGGAACGGTGCGCGGACGCGCCAAGGTGTTGCACGCGCCGTACGAGAAGCCCCTGGAAGGGGGAGAGATCCTGGTCACGCGCGCTTCGGATCCCGGCTGGACGCCCATCTTCGTCAACGCTGCGGGCGTTGTCCTCGAGGTGGGCGGTCCGCTGCAGCACGGGGCGGTGATCGCCCGCGAGTACGGCCTGCCCTGCGTGTCCGGTCTCGACGGTGTCATGGACCTGATCGAGGACGGACAGATGATCGAGGTGGACGGCAGCGCCGGCGTGGTGCGCATCCTCGACGAGCCTTCAGCCCCTGTGGTCGAGGCGGCGTGAGCGAAAACAAGACCCGGCCCACCGACGCGAGCGTCGAGGCGTTCCTCGACGCGGTGGACGACGACGGGAAACGGTCGGATGCGCGTGTCCTCGTGGACATGATGGCGGAGGTCACCGGCGCGGCCGGGGTCATGTGGGGCTCGAGCATCGTCGGGTTCGGGAGCTACCACTACCGCTACGCCAGCGGGCGGGAAGGCGACTTCCTCGAGGTCGGTTTCTCACCCCGCAAGCGGGCACTGACGATCTACGTGATGCCGGGGTTCTCCGACTACGACGAGCTGCTCGAGAGACTCGGCAAGCACACGACCGGGAAGTCGTGCCTGTACGTGAAGCGGCTGTCGGAAATCGACCTCGAGGTGCTGCGCGACCTGCTCGAACGGTCGGTGGCGAACCTCCGCGAAAAACACGCGCCCGCGGGCACGTAGCGCGCCCCCCTGCGCTCCGGGGCCCCTACACCCCGATGCTACAATGCAGCATCGTGTGTATATGTAATGAAACACCATGGCCCTGAACATCCGAAACCGAACTACCGAGGACTTGGCCGCGACGGTAGCCAAGCTGACAGGAGAGACGAAAACGGAGGCGGTTACCAAGGCGTTGCAGGCCAGGCTGGAACGGATTCGCCGGGAACGCGCGGGCAGGAACCTCGCCGAGGAGCTTGACGAGATCGCCCGGCACTGCGCGTCTCTGCCCGTTCTTGATGACCGGGCAGTCGAGGACATTCTCGGTTACGACGAACGCGGGTTGCCCACCTGATGGTGATCGACAGCTCCGCTCTGATCGCCATCCTCCAGGACGAGCCCGAACGGGCAGTGTTCAACAGGGCCATTGAAAGAGCCGAGCGGCGCGCCCTGTCCGTCGTGTCGTTCGTGGAGGCCTCAATGGTTATCGAGGCCCGCTACGGGGCGGACGGTGTACGGGATCTCGACCTGTTGATCGCGAAGGCCGGAATCGAGCTCGTCGCGGTCGACGCGAATCAGGCCCATGCCGCCCGAAACGCGTTTCGGGTCTACGGGAAAGGGCGGCACCGCGCGGGCCTCAACTTCGGAGACTGCTTCCCCTACGCCCTCGCGAGGACGGAGCGTGAGCCGCTGCTGTTCAAGGGAATGGACTTCTCGATGACGGACGTGGCGGTGGTTGTGGAATAGACGACGCGGTTCGCGGACATGCGCCGGGCTACCCGGCCGGCACCTCGCCTGGCGACGCGGCCGTGGTGTTCCGGTCCCGCTCTGCCGCGATGATCGTCGCGAGCTCGTCCTCCGAAAAACTGCCGACCGGCAGGCCTTCCCGTGCCAGCCGGTTGCCGATGCGTTGCAGCACGGCGTTCGCCGGAGTCGGGACCCCGTACAGCCGCCCGAGCTGGACGATCTCGCCGTTCAGGTAGTCCGCCTCGATGTTGCCCGTCCCACGCCGGATGCTCTGCCAGGACGAACCGCCGGGGCGCGCGCGGCCGGGCACGGGGGCCGAGCGAATGCCGGTGGCACGGCGTGCGCGTGTCTCCTCCGCCGTGGCGCAGTCGATGCCCGCCGCCGCGTAGCACGCCAGGGCCTCGTTCCGCAGCATGCGCATGATCTCGCCGGTCATGCTTTCGCAGGCGGCCTGCAAGGCGTTGCCCACGTTCGCGAGCAGCTTCGCGTACTTCCATCGCATGATGGCGGGATCGGGCAGGGAGCTGCAGCCGGCATCCGTGATCGCGCGCGCCACGGCGACGGCGGTGTCGTCCAGCCCGGAGGGATAGCAGCCCACGTCGAGGATCCCCGCGGGCTCTTCGGCCGTGTTCACGATCTCACCCGGCTCCAGGTGTTCCCCCGGCAGGTACACGACCATGCCGTACACGCGGCGAAACCGCCGCAGCGCGATACGCTCGTTCGCGACGCCGTTCTGTGCGCAGACCACCGGGACGTCGTCACCCGCGACGTCGTAGAGCGCGCGCAACGCGTCCTCGGTCTGCTGGCCCTTCACGCAGAGCAGCACGACATCGTCGTCGCCGATTTCCCCGTCACGGGGGTGTCCCACGGCGGGGATGCGCAGCCGCTCGTCCCGGGTCGCCGTGATGAAGCGCATCCCGTCGGTGCGCAGCGCGTCGAGGTGCGCGCCTCGCGCGATGAGGAGTACGTTGTGGCCCGTCAGGAACAGACGAGCCCCAATGGTGCCGCCGATGCCGCCGGCGCCGTAGATGATGAATCGCAAAGTGAGGCTCTCCGTGCCGCCTGGTTGGATTTTAGTGCGTCCTGCCGTTTCGTGATTTCATTGCGCGCCTTCTCGCAGCAGGACAGGAGGACAGGCAATGGAGCGACTCCAAGCGGACTACCTCGTCATCGGCGCCGGCGCGATGGGCATGGCGTTCACGGATGTCCTGGTCACGGAGACCGAGGCGACCGTGGTCCTGGTGGACCGGCGCCACCGGCCCGGGGGCCATTGGAACGACGCCTACCCCTTCGTCCGCCTGCACCAGCCCTCGTCCTTCTACGGCGTGAACTCCCTGCAACTGGGCAACAACACCATCGACGCCCAGGGATGGAACGAGGGCCTCTACGAACTCGCCACGAACAGCGAGGTCTGCGCCTACTACGACCACATCATGCAGCGCCAGTTCCTGCCCTCCGGCCGCGTGCGCTACTTCCCGGTGTGCGAATACCGGGGCGAGGGGCGCTTCGTCTCGCTGCTGTCCGGCGATGAGTACGAAGTGGACGCCGGCAAGACCGTCGACGCCACCTACATGGACGTCACGATCCCCGCCGTCTCGCCGGCGCCCTTCGAGGTGGCCGACGGCGTGCACTGCGCCCCACTCAACGACCTGCCGCGCTTCGCGGGGCGTTTCGAACGGCACGTCGTCATCGGGGCCGGCAAGACCGGCATGGACGCGTGTCTCTTCCTGCTCGCCCACGATACGCCGCCGGAGTCGATCACGTGGATCATGCCCCGCGATTCGTGGATCCTGGACCGTGCGAACATCCAGCCGGGAGGCCGTTTCGCCGATGGCCTCCCTCGAATCCTCGAAGCCCAGATGCGGGCTATCGCGAGGGCGGAGGACACCGACGACCTCTTCGACCGCGTGAACGCCGCCGGCCAACTGGTCCGGCTAGACCCGCATGTCCGCCCGACGATGTACCGCTGCGCCACCGTCACGCAGGCCGAGCTGGAACAGCTCCGCCGCATCGAGGACGTCGTGCGGTTGGGCCACGTCGTGCGGATCGAGCCGGAGACGATCGTGCTGGAGGACGGCACGGTTCCCACGTCCGCAAAGACCCTGCACGTTCACTGCGCCGCGGACGGTCTGGCCCGTCGCCCCTCCGTGCCCGTGTTCGACGGCGACGCCATCACCCTGCAGGCCGTAAGGACCTGCCAGCAGGTGTTCAGCGCGGCGTTCACGGCGCACGTCGAGGCGACCATCGAGGACGAGGCAGAGAAGAACCGGATCTGCACACCCGTTCCCCACCCCTACACCGACATCGACTATCTGCGCACGACGCTCGCCGACTCGAACAACCTGATGCAGTGGATGATGAACGAGGAACTCGCCGAGTGGCTGCGCAACTCGCGGCTGGACCCGTTTACCGCGGCGCCCGGGGAGGATCAGCCCGAAATCGACCCGACGCCATTCCTTGCGGCGTTGCCGAAGCTCGAACGACTGTTGGCTGACAGCACCAACGCCTAGCTAGCTAGGCGGGTTGGCCCAAAGCCGCTCGGCGGTCCTGTCACGCCATACTCCAGCACGGAGATCGCGATCTTCCACGGGCGTACGCGTGTGGGTCGGCGCCGTTTACACCTCGGTCGTCTCTTCGTACTTGCCGATGATGGCGTCCTTCATGTAGGACAGGTTTGCGGTCTCCCCCAGACTTTGAATCGAGTCGTAAGACAGATAGGAGCTTGGGTGGGACGTGCTTCTTGCACCTGCCGCCTGTCGGAACCCCGTCCAAAGGGGCTGACGTTTGTCGTACTGCTTCGTGATCGTCAGCGTGTTCCAGACTTCGTCATCGCGAATCGGGATGGCGAACTCCGGTTCCAACATGACTATCGGCTGAACTCTGAACCGCACGGTGTACGGGTCGGGGTCAGCGAACAGTGGGCTGGCGTCCTCGTACACTTCGGACTCGACGAGCAGTGCGCCACACCATCGGGACAACCGCGTCAGGTAGCACAGAAAGACATCTCCGGGTCCCACTCGTTCGGCGGCGATACGTCTTTGTCTTGGGCGAAAGCCTGTGATCTGCCCGTCAGACGCGCGAAACGCCTCCCATGTCTCTGGCGAAAAGAGGTCTAGAACATAACTCCCCATGCCCAAATACCTCGCCGTGGTGCCGACCGACCGGTCTACCTGCGGCAGACAGGGGCGTCGATTGGATAGACGGCGTTCAGGCCCTCGGCGAATACGGTGGGGTCACCGGTCGGGTGCGCAGTGACCGGCTTCAGGGCGCGCTCGCCATCTGGGGTGGTCTCGAGGCGGACATCCGGGACTGAGAACAGTCGGTCGCTCTCGGGGTGTAGGGCCGCTCTAGTGACGCCCGCCGGCCGGGCGTTCAGGATGTGGTGGTGGCGGGATGAACGCGACCGAGATCGCGCACGGCCAAGGTCGCAACGAGGGGCCATGGCTTGATCATCGTCGGTCATCGAACTCCTCGTGTGCCGATCTGCTACCCGTTCGTCTAGAAACGACCGCTGATGTGATCGATCGCTCTCGCGATCACGGAGAGTGCCGACAGCGCCTTCAGTCCCGACAAGCCCGTCTGCATGTTGCTCAACCTAACGCCAAAGGTTGGAGCCCACCCAACCGACCATTAAAGCGATGAGAAGCGCGATTGCCGTTTCCGCCCACCACCGGCGCCGCCAACCTCGGCGGCTCGCCTCGTGGTACTCGGCAATGTCGCCCTGTGCACTCCTGAGAAAGGCGTAGTCGTCTAGCAACGTGGTGAACCACTCCTCATAGAGCTGTTCGTAGGTTGTCGCCCGATCACCAGGGTTGCCTCGTGTGTCCGCAATCTGCTTCTCGGCTGCCTGAACGTGCTCGAGGATTTCGATCAAACGTTGGCCGGCGACCTCGCGCGAGGCAGTTGGGAACGCCAATCTCAACTTGTCCAGCATCTTCGGAATCTCGATGACCAGACCGTCGATCATGTCGTGGTACGCACAATGGAGAGCATGTTGGACTCTCGCCATAAGGGCGGTGCGCTGATCAACATCCGCGCCCTGCTCGGAGATTTGGAGAATCTCCACTAGCGCCCTCAGGGCGTAGCGGAGTTCATTAAGGACTTCGATGGAGGCAATTGGCCTACGCGCTGCTCGTACTCCTTAAGGCGTTTCGCGACTACATTATGGAGGTTAGAGACTTCAGTGACGTCCATGTCGGCGTCGGCGTAAGCTGAGTGCGAGCGACGGCTATCTTCCGCGCTCGCCGTCGTTCAGCCAACGGCTGACGCGGGTCATGCACGCCTCGTGGTCGGCGCGAAGGTCGCTCCACTCGTCTTGGGTCGCAAATGCGCCCTTCTGAACGAGCAGATTGCCATCTGCCTGCGGTTGGTCATGCGATTCCCCGTGTTGGTGGCAACCCGGCGCCAATGTCCGCAAGCTGCCACTGCCGAACCCCGCCGCTTCGGCCCAAGGCCACATCTGTTGGGATTTGTCAAGCTCGGTGTTGCCCGGCAACATGTCTAATTGTAACCTCTACGGCGAGAGATGTGCGCCATCATAGTCCGGCTTCCGGCTTCCGGCTTCCGGCTTCCGGCTTCCGCGATGTGCCCGAGTTCCCTTCAGCCCCTCTTTGGAGGTTCTCATGGGTCACCTTTCCGGTCGCCGCCTTGGGGCGGTGCTCTAAACGCGACACGGGAGACCATCATGGGTGCCTTACTCCCGCGCAGCCGGCGACAGCAGGAACCAAGCCAGTTGGGGCGCGCCCGCCTCGCGCATCCTGCGGCGCGCTTCCAGCAGCACCTTGCCGGTCTCGGTCTGCTCGAAGAACCACCGCTCCGCGGCCCACGGCCCGGCGGGACCGTCCGCCAGTTCGCAGGCGAGCTCTTCGTAGTAGCTCCTGATCTCCTGCCCGACCCGGCCGGCTGAGCCGTCGAGGCCCACCTCGTCCCACGGTTCCCCGTCCGCGATCCTGGCGAACTTGCCGATCGCGTCGGGGATCTCGTCCGCACTCGCGTGCGAACCCACGGTCGTGCGTCCGTTCCTGGCTACCGCGCGGTCGTATGCGGCCCGCAGTCCCTGCGCCTCGTCGACGGCGGGATGGAGTTCCGGGTCGTAGCGCGGTGGCACCGAGCACTGGAGCGGTTCGGTGTCCGCGGACCTGATCGCTTCGGGAAAGTCAGCGAGCACCGGTCCCGCGGGTTCCTCGAGGAGCGCGAACGCGGCGTCGAGCACGCGGTGCTGGAAGTCGGCGTGCCGGGGCTTGCCGAGCGGCAGTCCGAGCGGGAACTCGACGTAGAGCGCCCGCGGGGGACGAATGCGCTCGGCGACATTTCGGATGGGCACGATTGCGACGGTCGCCAGTCCGGCGGCTTCAAAGACATGCGCAAGCGTACAGACCGTACGCGGACATAGGGGTCAGACGGGTGTGAGCAGGACGACGTCCACCCCGTCTTCGCGCAGTTTCCGCGCACAGGCGGGACCCGTGTCCAGGCGCAACTCGGACACCGTGTCCGGCTGGTTCCCGGCGAAGGCGTAGTGGAAGTCGGCGACGCTCCCGATGGCGCCGCGGTCCGCGAGTTCGTGCAGGCGATCGACCGGGTAGACGACATTCAGGTCCGCGGCGAAGCCGGCACGGTCGAAGTTCGGGCTCGCGTGACCGAGCTTCAGGTCACGCGCGCTGTCCGGGATGGTCTCGAAGTGGATGTCCGGAACCCCGAACGGTGGGGCTCCCTCGCGGTACAGGGCCGCGCTGGTGACGATCGCCACCCGGGCTTCCTGCAGCGGCGGCGGCGCGCTGAAGGCTGTCTCCGCGAAACCGGGCACGGGTAGGGTCCCCACGAACTTCCGCATCGCTTGGTCGTTGTCGGGCATCGGCGCTTCCCTCGGTCGCAGGCAGGTTGCAAGGGTGTCTTCCGAGACTCCCGTTCGGCGGGCAAGCATCTCCACACCGCCCGCTTATAATGACCATTATAAGGAGGCTGGAGTTTCCTCATGCTGACCTTCAAGGTGACCACCGTCGGGGCGTCCTCCGGCATCATCCTGAACAAGGAGGCCATGGCCCACCTGCGGCTGCAGCGGGGGGACAAGCTGTTCCTGACCGAGGCACCCGGCGGGGGCTACCGGCTGACGCCCTACGATCCGGACTTCGAACGGCAAGTGCCGCTGGCCGAAAAGGTCATGCATGACGACCGGAAGGTGCTGCGGGCGCTCGCGTGAGCGACTCGGAGTCGACCACTCGCTTTTCCGTTCCAATGTCCGTCATCCTGGCGATCCACGACCGGCAGATTGCCGAGCACGGCGGCGCTGGGGGGATACGCGACCTCGGAGCGGTGGAGTCGGCGCTGGCCCGTCCGGGGAACTTGGCCGCGTACGGGGAGCCGGACGTTTCCGACCTTGCAGCCTCCCTTGCCTTCGGGCTTACGTCAAACCACGGCTTCGTCGACGGCAACAAGCGCACGGCCTGGGTCGCGGCGCGCGTCCTCCTGCTCGACAACGGGTGGGACCTGACTTTCGATCCGTCCGAGGCCGTGCGCACCATGAAAATGCTCGCGACCGGGGAGGTTACGGAGTCCGAACTCGCTGCCTGGTTCAGGGAGCGCCTCGAGGCCGCGGGACCGGCTGCGGGGCGATGAGCATCGCCTCGCGCCCCCGCAAACCGCCCCGAAACAGTCGCTTATCGACGCCAAAAACTGAAGAAAGTATGGAACTTGCAACCTTAAGCTACTGATGCGGAGAGAGATTTCCGTAGAGGAGGCCCCAAGACCCCGAAACCTCCTTCTAATGGCAAATCGACGTGTGTATATTCCGAACCCTCACCGGCCTTCTGTACATTCATACAGTGTCATTCTCCTCGGCAGGGCGAAAACACTTGTAGCAGTCGGTCGGTGAGGCCAAACCTCCGGACCTCTCCCGATCAGTCCCCGCCCCTCCCACCGGTCCCTCCCACCGGTCCCTCCCACCGGTCCCTCCCACCGAGAGAGGCGAGTGCCGGCGCTACTCGATGGAGGACCGCTCCCAGTCCTGCATCCAGCGAGGATTCGCCCAAAGCGCCACGTTCTCGTTCGCCGGGTACACGACCGGAAAGACGCCCTGGCCGTCTGCCACACCATCACGGATTCGTGGCAGTAGTCGCTGGAGCGCCTGGAGATCGGCGACCGTGGTTTCAGGGACGCCCTTGGGGACCGGATCGGCCAGCAGGTCGCGGTGCGCCGCGAAGAGGCGGGTATCGGGCCCGACGTAGCTCAGCAGGGTGTCGACGCCGAGCAGGTAGTCGCCCATGCCGCCCGTCGGGACCATTTCCAGGAGGCTGCCGGGACCGAAGAAGTCGCCGGTAAAGGCGTAACCCGCCTGCCGATCCACCAGCGACACGCCGTCCAGCGTGTGTCCCGGCGTGTGCACAACGATCAGCTCCCGATTGCCGAGGTCAACGGTCGAGCCCGGCGGCCACCACTCGTCGACCCGAAGGGCGGGAAGTCCGAAGCCCTCGAGCCTTCCCAGGTGCTCGTCGAGCGTCAGGGTCAGCCGGCCCTCACTCACGCGCTCCCGCAGGTACGGCAGGTCCACGATGGCGACGTTCTCGAACTCGACGCCGTTGGCGACGTGGTCATAGTGGAAATGGGAAGGCATGAAGACGACGGGCAGGTCCGTCAGGGACCGGACGACGGCCCGGATGTCGCGGACGCCCGGCCCGGCGTCGAAGAGGACTGCCCGGTCGGCTCCGACGATCAGGTAGTTGAAGTTCCTCTGCCAGTAACGGGTTTCCCCGATGGCGAACGTTCGCTCGTCGATCTCGAAGACGGTGTAGTAGTCATCGAACCAGGCCGCGCCGCGTTCGTCTTCCCGCTCCAGCAAGGCAGGCGGCCCCATCAGCGACATCGCGGTCATGACCACCGACCAGCGGTTGACGAAAGCCAGTGCGAGGAGCACGAGCACCGCCGACAGGATCAGGACCCACTTTCTCATCGTTAGTGCCTCAGCCGTCTTTCACTCCTCCCGGAGGGCGGTGCATCAGACCGTTGCCGCTGTCCCCATGACGATGCATCCCGACGCCGCGAACATCCCGCCGACCCCCAGGCACAGCGAGACCTCCGCCCCCTCGACCTGCGCCGCCGCCGTGCCGCGGATCTGCCGCACGCTCTCCTGCAGCGCGTACATGCCGTACATGCCGGAGTGCATGTAGGAGAGGCCGCCGCCGTTCGTGTTGAGCGGGAGGGCGCCGCCGGGACGGGTGTTGCCGTCCGCGATGAACGGGCCGGCCTCGCCGCGGCCCACGAAGCCGAGGTCCTCGAGCCCCCAGATCGGCAGGTGCGCGAACGCGTCGTAGACCATCATGTGGTCGATGTCGCCGTGACCGATCCCGGCCGAGCGCATGGCTTCGCCGCCGGCGATGCGGAACGATCTCGAGGAGCGCAGGTCCTCCATCTGGCTGACCATGGGGGTCTCGACGCTCTCGCCGGTGCCGAGGATGTGCACGGCGGGCTGCGGAAAGTCCCCCCCGCGTTCCGCCTTCGTGAGGATCAGCGCGCCGCCGCCGTCGGTGACCAGGCAGCACTCCAGCTTGTGGAAGGGGTAGGCGATCATCCTCGACGCGAAGACGTCGTCCACCGTGATGGGCTCGCGCCACGATGCGCGCGGGTTGCGCCCGGCCCACTCCCGCTGGACGACCGCCACCGAGGCGAGCTGCTCGTGGGTCAGGCCGTAGTCCTTCATGTAGCGCAGCACGCCGATGGTGAACATCGTGGTCGGGCCCATGCCGCCGTACGGACCCTCGAACTGCCCCGCCAGACTCGAGCGGCCGCCGCCTCGGTACATGCCGCGGCCGACGCCCGAGCGGCCGCTCTCGCCGTGGGTGATGAGGACGGTCTCCGCCTGCCCCGCCTGGATGGCGGCCACCGCGTGGCGCACGTGGAGCATGAACGAACAGCCGCCCACGCTCGTCCCGTCCACCCAGCGAGGCGTGATCCCGAGGTAGTGCACGATGTCCGTGGGCGCCGCGCCGGCGGTCGCCACGCCGTCGATGTCCGAGGGCTTTAGGCCCGCGTCCGCCAGGGTGTTGAGCGCCGCGTCCGCGTGCAACTGGATCTGGCTGATATGCGGGATCAGGCCGAGTTCGGTCGTTTCGGCCGCACCGACGATCGCTACGCCGGTCATGACGCACCCCCGTCCGCCGGCCGGAACAGCGGCAGCGTGATGGAGTCGTCCTGCTCCTCGAAAACCACTTCGAGCGGCATGTCGAGTACCAGGGCTTCGGGGGTCTGGGCGCAGTCCACGATGTTGGACATCAGTGTCGGGCCCTCGTCGAGCTTGACCACGGCGATCGCGTACGGTCCGTCGAAGGAGGGATGCGGGCGGTGGTTGATGACATAGCTCAGGAGCGATCCTCGGCCGCTCGCGGCGAACGCCTCGACGTTCCGGCTCGCGCAGGCCGGGCAGAAGGGCCGCGGCGGAAAGTACGTGTGCCCGCAGTCGCGGCAGCGCTGCAGTCGTAGCTCGCCTGCGCGGGTCCCGTCCCAGAAGTGCTGCGTCTCGGGTGTGGGCTCGGGTAGCGAGCGTGGTTTCAGGTCCGCCAAGGGGATCTCCTCCGTCCGCCTCCGTCCGGTAGCGGGGTTATGTTATGCGCTACGAGGACGGGGTGGGCGGCAGGCGCTCCCCCCAGGGGAACGCGGGATCCCCGATTGCCATGAAGTCCGGATTCAGGAACGACGCCTTCCTGTTGTATTCGAGCGCCCCCCCGCCGAAACGTTGCACCGCGCCGCCGGCCGCGGCGAGGACCGCATGGGCCGCCGCGATATCCCACTCCGAGGTCGGGCCGAGCCGGGGGTAGAAGTCCGCTTCTCCCTCGGCCAGGAGGCATAGCTTCAGCGAGCTGCCGACCGGCCGCCGGGCGACGGGTCCGAGCGCATCCGCGACGGCGTCCAGGTAGCGCTCGAGCCTGCCCCCTCCGTGGCTCCTGCTCGCGACGACGGTGACGCCCCCGCCCGCGAACCGGCGCGTCGCAAGCCGCTCACGCCCCGTCCCCGTCTCCTTGTAGGCCTCCTCCGCGGCGACATCGCCGACGAATACCGAATCTTGCGTCGGGACTCCCACCACGCCCAGCACCGGCCGGTGGCCGTCGATCAGCGCGATGTTCACCGTGAACTCGCCGTTCCGGCCCACGAACTCCTTCGTACCGTCCAACGGATCCACGAGCCAGTAGCGTGACCAGGTCCTGCGCGTGTCGAAATCGGGCGGCGAGGACTCCTCGGAGAGGATGGGATACACGGGCGAGAGCCGCTCCAGGCCGTCGACGATCACGGCGTGCGCCCGCAGGTCCGCCTCGGTCACCGGCGAACTGTCGGACTTGGTCTCGACATCGAAGTCGGTGGCGTAGACATCCATGATCGCGGCGCCGGCGCGGCGAACGATGTCGATGAGGTCGGCGTGCAGCCGGGAGGTGTCCGTCACCGTGGTCAGCCGCGGCCCATGTGGATCTGCGCGACCCGGATGGCCGCCAGCGAACGCGCCTCGCTCAGTTCGTTCGACAGGAAGAGGTCGTCGATGGCCGCCAGGGGCCAGGTGCGCACTTCCGGGGGCTCCGGCTCGTCGCCCGGCAGGCTCTCGGGATAGAGGTCCCGCGCCAGCATGGCATGGACCGTGAACCCCATGTGCGACGGGGCGACGCTCAGCTCCCGCAGGTACTCGATGCGGCGTGCCCCGAAGCCGGCCTCCTCCTTGAGTTCGCGGTTGGCGGCTTCCTCGAACGTCTCGCCGGGTCCGCTCACCGTGCCTTTCGGGAGACCAAGTTCGTACTTGTGCAGGCCGGCGAGGTACTCGCGGACCAGCACGACCTGGTCGTCCGCGGTGACGGCGACGACGATGACCGCCTGCCGGCCCCGCGGCGGCAGGCGCTCGTAGCGGCGCTCCACGCCGTTCGAGAAGCGCAGGTCCAGGGCTTCGACATGGAAGAAGCGGCTCTCGGCGATGCGCGTCGCCTTCAGTATCTCGGGCAGGGGCATGGGTCGGATTATAAGCTGCGACCTCGCCGATCAGGACTGGTGTATCGTCACCCATCCGACGTCGACTCCCGTACTCCACGCGACCGGGAAGGAGAAGCGAAATGAAGCTGGGCCTGTTCATGATGCCCATCCACAACCACGCGAGGGACTACCACCAGACCCTGATGGAGGACATCGACGCGATCGTGCTCGCCGACCGCCTGGGTTTCTCCGAGGCCTGGGTCGGCGAGCACTACAGCTCGAAGTCGGAGCAGATCACCTCGCCCCTGCTCTTCCTTTCGCACCTGCTGCCGCAGACCGAGCGGATCGTTTGCGGAACCGGCGTCATCTGCCTGCCGCAGTACCACCCGGCCGTGACCGCGGGCCAGATCGCCCTGTTCGACCACCTGGCCAAGGGACGCTACATCGCCGGCGTGGGTCCCGGCGGCCTGGCGCCCGACTTCGAGCTCTTCGGCGTGATGGAAGCCGACCGCAACGCGATGATGGTCGAGGCGATCGACATCATGACCGACATCTGGACCTCGGACCCGCCTTACGAGTTCGACGGCGAGTATTGGAAGATCTCGCTGAAGGACTGGATCTACGACGACATCGGACTCGGCTACATGGCCAAGCCCTACCAGAAACCCCATCCGCCGATCGCCGTCTCGGCGATGAGCCCCTTCTCCGGGTCCATCGGGTTCGCCGGTTCGCGCGGGTATATCCCGATCTCGGCAAACTTCATCGGTACGTGGTCGGTGAAGTCCCACTGGGAGGTCTATGCGGAGGCGGCCGCGAAAGCCGGTCACCCGACCGACCCCGAGATCTGGCGCGTCGCGCGCAACATCCACGTGGACGAGACGGATGCGGCCGCCGAGGCATTCGTCAAGACGGACGAGGCCAGCACGGACTGGTACTTCAGCTACCTGTTCCGGATCTTCGAGCGCGGCGACATGAAGGGCCCCTTCGTGGTCAACCAGGGTGACGACCCCGCGGCCCTCCGGCACGAGGCGCTGCGCGACAACTTCACGCTCTACGGCAGCCCGGAGACGGTCGCCGAGAAGATCCTGGCGCTGCGCGAGGAGATCGGCCATTTCGGCACGCTGATGCTCACCGCCCAGGACTGGACCGACAGGGAACGGATGACGCGCTCCATGTCGCTGCTGGCCGAGGAGGTCATGCCGAGGGTCAACGCGGCCATCGGCGCGAACGCGGCGGCCGGCTGAGGTCCTCCTCAGGTCCTGACGATCAGCGCAGGTACTTGCGCCTGAGCTCGGCCAGGTCCTCGCCGTCCATCCCGAGTGCCTTCTCCGCGTACCCCTCGACCGAGCCGTACTCGTCGCGGATGCGCTCGATGACGAACGTGAGGTAGGGGACGCCGTCCGGCGTGACCAGCGGGTTCGGCCGCTCCGGGTGGGGCGTGGCCTTGCCGAACTCCAGCATCAGGGCCGCGAAGGGGTTGGTCCTAGCGGCCTCGGCGAGGTCGACGCCGCCCTGTTCGACGACCGGCCTGCGAAAGTCCGTGGACAGCAGGTAGTCCTCGATGACGGTGGGTTCGGGAACGCCGAGCAACAGCAGCATGAGGGCGGAAACGACTCCCGTCCGATCCTGTCCGGCCGAGCAGTTCACGACCATGGGCGCGCCCTCGCCGAGAGCCCTTTCGAAGTACGTCCCGATCTGGCCGCTGATCCAGGCCAGCAGCCGGGGGTACAGATCGGCCATGTCCATCCCGTCTGCGGATTCGTCGGCGGACATCATGTCGGTGAACGAGTAATCGCCCGTGACCACCTCGATATCGCTCCTGGACGCCCAGTGGTTGGGATACAGGTCGATCTCCTCGTTCGAGCGAAGGTCCACGATGGTCCTGATCCCGAACTGGTCGAGATACGCCATGTCGGCGTCGGTCAGCCCCGTCATTGCGGCGGAACGGAACAGCATGCCTCTCGCAACGGTCTTTCCGTCCGCCGTCCTGTATCCGCCCAGATCGCGGAAGTTCGACCCCCCTTCCAGGGGCAGCAGCCTTCGATAGCTGTTGGACAGGTCGGCGACCGCTGCCCAGGCAACGACGACCACCAGGCACAGGGAAACCAGTCGCTTGATCACGGTATCTCGCCTCCGGGGCGGCTTGGGGGAGAGCGTGGGAGTGTACACGGGCGGAGCAAGCGTTCCGGCACCTACATGCGCTGCGTCGCCTCCGCCCGCGCCGCCACGGCGTCCCACTGGATGTTCGCGAAGAAGGCGTCGATGTAGCGGGCCGTCGCGGCCCCGTAGTCCATGTGATACGAGTGCTCGTACATGTCCATCACCAGCAGCGGCTCCGTCGCCGCGGGGAAGTGCATGTGGTCCGCCATCCAGTAGTTCTCAAGCGCATCGAACTGCCGGTTGTAGCCCAGCACGACCCATCCGCAACCGCCTCCGAGCCCCGCGGCGATGCGCCGGTACTCGGTTTCCCACCGGTGGTAGCTGCCGAAGGCCTGCCCGATCAGGCTCCGCAGGTCGGTGGACGCGTTCCCGTCGCCGCCCAGGTTGTCGAAATAGAGTTCATGCAGGACGACCGACCCCGTACGCATCAGGTGTTCGCGCTTCAAGTCGTTGTAGGTGAACGCCGGCAGGCCGGGGTCGGCCAGCGCCTCGGCGAGCCGGCGGTTCGTCTCGTTGAGCGCGCGCACCGAGCCCCCGTAGTTGTTCGACCAGTGCGACTCGATCAGTCCGGAGGACAGCCCGTTCAGGCTCGATGACCGGAAGGGAAGCGGCTTCGGTTCACGGGTACTGTCGAATGCCGGGACTACGGTCGCCCGGGCGGTGCGTTCCTGGCCATGGCCCGGCGCCGCGGTGCTCACCAGGCCGGCGGCCACGCCGGCCAGGGCGCCTTGCAGCACGCCGCGCCGGCTTCCTGCTCCCGAAACGGTGTCCGGACGTTCGTCTTCGTGCGCCATGGGGAGGCCCTCCTATAGTCCTGCCAGCAAGGCTTGTCCGCGTGCGGCCCGCCGTCAAGACGCCTCGTCCGATTGCCACCGCGCGCGATTTCCGGACAATGGCGCCATGCCTCCCTGGCCGGACATCGACACCGTCCTGCTCGACATGGACGGGACGCTGATCGACCTCCACTTCGACAACACGCTCTGGAACCAGCACCTGCCGGCGTTGTTCGCGGCGGTGCACGCCATCAAGGTCGAGGAGGCCCGCGAGCATCTTTACGGGCACATGCGCGACGCCCCGTTGTCCCTCGACTTCTACTCGCTCGACTATTGGGCGGCCTACACGGGCATGGACATCGACGCGTTGCACGCCGAACTCGACCATCTCATCGTGTACCGGCCCGGAGCGTCTCCCTTCATGGCCGCCGTGCGCGCCAGCGGTCGGCGGGCGGTCCTCGTGACGAACGCGCATCCGAAGAGTCTTGCCGTCAAGGACGGCAAGATCGGCCTGCGGGGGCGACTCGACGCCGACTTCTCCTCCCACGACTTCGGGATGCCGAAGGAAGACCCCGCGTTCTGGCCCGCCCTGGCCGAACGCGAGGGGCACGATCCGGAGCGCACCCTGCTGATCGACGACAACCCGGCCGTCCTGCACGCGGCGCGGGGAGCCGGCATACGCCACCTGATGTGCGTCACGCGCCCCGACTCGCGCAAGCCGCACCGGGCCGACCTCGGCTTCCCCGCGTTCGACCACTTCGACGAGATCGCCCCGTCCACGCGGCGCTGATGGACGGCACCCGCATCGACCGGTGGCTTTGGGCGGCGCGGTTCTTCCGCACGCGATCGCAGGCCAAGACGGCGGTGGACGGTGGCCACGTCCGGCTGAACGGCGCGCGCACGAAACCGGCCAAGGAAGTGAAGGCGGGGGACACGCTCACCATACGGCGCGGCTTCGCGGAGTACACGGTCGAAGTCACGGGCCTCGCGGAACGCCGCGGCAACGCCGAGGCCGCCGCGCGCCTGTACGCGGAAACCGCCGAGTCCGCCGAGCGGCGGGAGGAGGAAGCGGCGCGCCGGAAGATGGAACGCGCCGGGCTCTCGGCTTCCGGCGCACGTCCGACGAAGCGTGATCGCCGTCAGCTTTCGGAACTGAAGGACGGCATTCCCGACTGACCCGGGGGGTGCCCCCTCCGGGGGGGTCGCGAGCGCGTCAAGCGCCGGGTCCTTGTGTATCATTTCCGCACCCTCCGACGAGCGGAACCCGATGGCCGCGGATCCGACCACCACCCTGAACCGAAACACGTATTTCGACCTCGGCGCGGCGGCGCTGGCGGAGATCGCCGTGCTGCGCGGCGAGGGGCGCTTTTCGTCCTCGGGGGCCGTGGTGGTCGAGACGGGGGGGCGCACCGGTCGCTCGCCCATGGACCGGTTCCTCGTGGACGAGCCGGGAACGTCCGGTTCCATCGACTGGGGACCCGTCAACCAGCCCATCGCACCCGCGGTCTTCGATGCTCTGTGGGACCGTGTCCAGGTCCATCTCGCGGACGCCGACGATCTCTTCGTCTCGCACCTGCACGTCGGCGCCGACCCGGAACACTACCTCCCGATGGAGGTGACCACGGAGTACGCCTGGCACGCGCTGTTCGGCCGCGCGCTCTTCATCCGCCCGGAGGACTTCAATCCCCGGGGCAAGGAGGTCTGGGAGGTCGTCAACGCGCCCGAGTTCGTCTGCGAGCCGGAGCGGGACGGGACGGCGAGCGACGCCACCGTGATGATCCACTTCGCGAGACGCCGGGTGCTCCTCGCCGGACTGCGGTACGCGGGCGAGATGAAGAAGGCGATGTTCGGCGTGCAGAACTTCCTCCTCCCGGAGAAGGACGTGCTGCCGATGCACTGCTCCGCGAACGCCGGGGTGGACGGCTCCGTCAGTCTCTTCTTCGGGCTGTCCGGCACGGGCAAGACGACGCTCTCGGCGGACCCGGACCGGCTCTTGATCGGCGACGACGAGCACGGCTGGGGCAGGGGCAGCGTGTTCAACCTCGAGGGCGGCTGCTACGCCAAGTGCATCGACCTGACGCGGGAGAACGAACCGGTCATCTACGACGCCATCTCCTTCGGCGCCATCGTCGAGAACGTGGTCATCGACCCGGACACGCGCGAACCGGACTACGCCGACGCCTCGCTCACGGAGAACACGCGCGCGTGCTATCCCCGGGACAACCTCGCGGCGAAGGTCCCGGAGAACCGGGGCGGCGAACCGCAGCACATCGTCTTCCTGACCTGTGACGTGAGCGGCGTGCTGCCACCGGTCTCGTTGCTCTCCAAGGAAGCGGCGGCGTACCACTTCCTGTCCGGCTACACGGCGCAGGTCGGCTCGACGGTGGTCGGTTCCACCGAGGCGTACTCCGCCACGTTCTCGACCTGCTTCGGCGCGGCGTTCTTTCCGCGTCCCGCGGGCGTCTATGCCGACCTGCTGATCAGGCGCATCGAGGAGTTTGGCTCCCGGGTCTACCTCGTCAACACCGGCTGGACGGGCGGTGGCTACGGCGTCGGCAAGCGGTTCAGCATCCCGACGACGCGGGCTATCGTACAAGCCGTCCAGAGCGGCGCGCTGGCCGATGCGCCCACGGTGCATCTCGACGCGTTGAATCTCGATATCCCGACGCACGTCCCGGGCGTCGACCCTGGCGTCCTGAACCCGCGGGACGCCTGGCACGACGGCGCGGCCTACGACGCGGCGGCGGGTTCGCTGATCCGGAAGTTCGCCGGCAACTTCCGGAAGTTCGACGTGGCCCCGGCGATCGTCGACGCCGGTCCGCGCGCCGCCTGAGCGACCCGGGGACCGTCCGGCCCACAGCGCGATGATCGACCCCTTGAGAGGGCGCCCGGAACTGGCGCGGCTCCGGCGCGGCGTGGAGAAGGAGAGCCTGCGCGTCACCCCGACCGGCGCCCTGGCCCTGACGGCGCATCCGGCGGCGCTCGGCTCCGCGCTCACGCATCCGCACATCACGACGGACTTCAGCGAGGCCCAGCTCGAACTCATCACCGGCGTCCACGACAGCGCCGAAGCGTGCATCGCGGAGCTCGAGGACATCCACCGATTCGTCTACCGGCACCTCGACGAGGAGTTGCTCTGGGCGGCCAGCATGCCCTGCATCCTCGCCGCCGAGGGGGACATCCCGGTCGGCCGCTACGGCACGTCCAACGTCGGGCGGTCGAAGACCGTCTATCGCATCGGCCTCGCGCATCGCTACGGGGCGCTGATGCAGACGATCTCCGGCATTCACTACAACTTCTCGCTGCCGGACGCGCTCTGGCCCGCGGTCGCGGACGCGCGCGGCGAGTCCCTGGACGACGAGACTCCGACCCGCGCCTACTTCGACCTGATCCGGAACTTCCGCCGCCAGTCGTGGCTGCTGCTCTACCTGTTCGGCGCATCGCCGGCGGTGTGCAAGTCGTTCGTCCGGGGCGGTACGCACGGACTCGAGTCCTTCGACGAAGGGTCGCTCTACCTGCCCGACGCGACGACGCTGCGCATGGGGCCGCTCGGCTACCAGTCGAGCGCCCAGGCGTCCTTGCACGTTTCCTACAACAGCCTGGCCGACTACGGGACGACGATCCACGAGGCGCTCGCCCGGCCGTATCCCCCCTACGCGGCCATCGGTCTCCGGGACACACACGGCGAGTATCTGCAGCTCGGCACCGGGCTCCTGCAGATCGAGAACGAGTTCTACGGCACGATTCGGCCGAAGCGGCGGACGCGCACCGGGGAGCGCCCCATCGCGGCGCTTCGCGACCGTGGCGTCGAGTACGTCGAAGTGCGCTGTCTCGACCTCAACCCGTTCCTTCGCGTCGGCATCGACGCCCACGCCATGCGTTTCATGGACGTCTTCCTCCTGCAATGCCTGCTGGCGGAGAGCCCGCCGGACAGCCCCGAGGAGTCCGAGCGGATGCAGGCGAACCAGAGCGCCATCGTCGAACGCGGGCGCGCTCCCGGCCTGTCCCTGCTGGACGGCCGGCGCCGGCGGGACCGCACGGAATGGGCAACGGAGATCCTCGACGGGTGTGCCACCGTGGCCGACGCCATCGACGAAGTCGCGGGCAACGACCTCGCGCGGTACGCAGTGGAGCTGCAACGGCGCAAGGTCGCCGACCCGGAACGCACGCCGTCGGCGCGCATTCTCGCCACCATGCGGCTGCGGCGCATGCCGTTCTTCCGCTACGCCATGAACCAGTCGGTGGCGCACCAGGGATACTTCGACGAACACCCGATGCGCTCCGCCCGGGTCGAGACGTTCGAGGCGTTGACCGAACGGTCGATCGCCGACCAGGCGCGCGTGGAAGCGGCCGACACCGAGACCTTCGACGCCTACGTCGCGCGGCAGCGGCTCGACAAGGACGCCAGCCTTCGCCCGGAATAGCATTGGAGTGAATTTCCTCGCGCACTGCCTGCTCGGTCACCCGCACGAAGCGCTCATGGCGGGCGGCTTCATCGGGGATTTCGTAAAGGGACCGGTGCCGGACACGCTGCCCCCGGAGCTGCGGGCCGGGGTACGACTCCATCGCCGCGTGGACGCCGTGAGCAATCGGCTTCCGCGGATCCGAACGAGCATCCGGCGCCTCGACCCGGAGCTGCGCCGCGTCGCCCCCGTGCTGCTCGACATCCTGGCGGACCACTGTCTCGCGACGCGCTGGAACCGCCACGGACACGGCGACCTCGCCGCGTTCTCGGCATCCGCTTACGACGCCATCCACGAGTACGCATCGCACCTGCCGCCCAACGGCCGACGCTTCTTCCGTCGCATGCGGGAAGTCGACCTGTTCGTCCGTTACCTCGAACCCGAGACGCCCCTGAGGGCCATGGAATACGTGCTCGAACGCCTGCGGCACGCGCACCTCGCGCCGAAGCTCGATCACTGGGTCGGTGCGGGGCTGCCGTCGCTGATTGACGATTTCGACGGTTACTTCCCCGAACTCCAGTCCGCCGTCGCCGACTGGAAGGAAGAAGCCGGGTACGCGTGACCGGCTGCCGGACGCCGACGCGCATCTTCTGAAGGCGGGACTTGTTACCCATATCGACGCGATCGTCCGCCAGAAGGGCCTCACGCAGACGCAAGCCGGACGGCTGCTCGGGCTTTCTCAGCCCGATGTCTCGCGGCTGCTGCGGGGCGATTTCCGGGAATACTCGCTGGAGCGGCTGTTGCGGCTCCTGACGGCGCTCGGCCCCGACGTCGATATCGTCGTGCGGCAGTCCAGTTCGGCGAATGGCGGCAGGCTTCGGCTGGCCGGCGGGGAAACCCGCTGAAACACCGCATCGTGCCACCGTGGCAGGGTCTTCGAACCGGTGTAGACGGTTCTGGACCTGGCGCGGGATTTCCCTCTAGCGCGCCCGCCACTGCATGACGGCGCCGGCCACGACGCCGGCGAAGCCCAGCAACGCCCACACCGCGAGGGAGAGCCCGAGGAACGGCGGCGTCGCCGCGCAGTCCCCGCTACCCAGCGTCATGGCCTGCAACGCCTCGCCCGCCATGCCGGCCTCGATCAGGTAATCAATGCCTGCCCCGCAGGCGGGCGCTTCGCCCGGCGGCAGGCTCTCTACCCAGAGCTGGCGGAGGGCGAATCCCCCGCCCGCCAGCGCCGCCACGATCGTCACCAGCGGATAGATGCCGAGGCGCGGGTTGTGCGCGATCCCGCCCAGGGCGACGAGGCCCGCCACGGCGAACCAGAAGCGCTGCGTGAGGCACAGCGCACAAGGGGCCATGTCGAAGCCGTGCTCGAGGACGGCCGCAATTCCCAGCATCGCCGCTATCAACGCTGCGATGAGGAGACCCCAGGTCGTCTTCGTCCAGTCCACGGTCAGTGGTCCTCCAGGATCATCGCCGCGCCCTTCTCGCCGATCATGATCGCCGGCGCGTTCGTGTTCCCCGAAACGAGCGTAGGCATGATGGACGCGTCCGCCACCCGGAGCCCCTCCACGCCGCGCACGCGCAGGCGCTCGTCCACGACGGCCTGCGGATCGCTTCCCATCTTGCAGGTGCCGACCGGGTGGAAGACCGTGGCGCCGGCCCGCCGGCAGAAATCCAGGATCTCGTCGTACGTCTGGGTTTCGCTCCCCGGGTAGAGCTCGTGCGCCCGGTACCGCGCCAGCGACGGGGCCTCGCCGACCCGCCGCGCGATATTGATGCCCTCGACCAGTGCGTCGCGGTCCACCTGCTCGCTCAGGAAGTTCGGACGGATGGCGGGCGGTGCCTGCGGATCCGCGCTCTTGATATGAATCGAACCCCGGCTCTCCGGACGGAGCTGGCAGACCGACAGCGTCATGCCCGGCTCCTTCTCGAGGGTGCCGCGCTTCCCGGCCTGATAGCTCGCATGGGCGAAGTGGAACTGCACGTCCGGCGTTTCGAGTTCCCGCCGCGTACGTACGAAACCGTGCGCGATCCCGGCGGTGTAGGTGAACGCGCCGCGCCGCGCGGCCCCGTACTGCAGCGCCGCCAGGGCGAAGCGCGCGCCGCGTGTGTCCTCGTTCAGCGTGCGCAAGTCCCGGACGCGCCATCCCACGGAACCCGCGAAGTGGTCCCGGTAGTTCTCGCCGACGCCGGGCAGTTCGTGCACGACCGGAATCCCGTTTTCGCGGAGCAGGTCGGGCTGACCGATCCCCGAAAGCTCGAGCAGTTGGGGCGACTGGACGGCGCCGGCCGCAAGCACTACCTCCCGGCGCGCCCGCACGTCGTGGACCGTGCCGCCGTTCGACCGCGCCCCTCCGTAACGCACACCCGCGGCGCGCCCGCCCTCGCAGAGTACGCAGTGCGTGAGCGCACGGGTGCGGATGGTCAGGTTGGATCGGCTCCGCGCCGGATTCAGGAACGCCCGGGCGGTACTGTGCCGCCGGCCCCGCTGCTGGGTCACCTGGTAGTAGCCGAAGCCCTCCTGAGACTCGCCGTTGTAGTCGGGATTCTTCGCATAGCCGATCTCCACGCCCGCGTCGACAAAGGCATCGAGGAGCGGATGGCGCTCGATCATGTCGGCGACGTTCAGTTCGCCGTCCCCACCGCGGAAGTCGTCCCCGCCCCGCTCGAAGCGTTCCGAACGCTTGAAGTGAGGAAGCACCTCCTCGTACGACCAGCCGCGGTTGCCGAGTTGCGCCCACGTGTCGTAGTCGAGGGCCTGGCCGCGGACGTACAGCATCCCGTTGATCGAACTCGACCCGCCCAGCACCTTGCCGCGGGGGATCGGGATGCGGCGGTTGTCCGTCCCCGGCTCAGGTTCCGTGTCGAAGCGCCAGTTCACGCTCGGGCGGTCGATCATCTTCCAGAAGCCGACGGGTACGTGGATCAGCGGGCTCCAGTCACGTCCGCCCGCCTCGAGCAGCAGGACCCGGTTGTCCGGATCCGCGCTCAGGCGGTTCGCCAGTACGCAGCCGGCCGATCCCGCGCCCACGACGATGTAGTCGAACTCTTCCATTGCGGTCCCGGTCCGCCGAATCGGCGCAAGATACGTTCCGTCGGCGCGCTGTGCCAGTGCCGTGCATCGGCTTGGCTGCGCCGCTGCGCGACCGATTCGGGGCGATCGGATCGCTCGATGCCTTCAGTGCGAGGCGTTCGCAGCCAGCCTATCCCTATATGTGCGACTATTGCTCTCTCTCACAGCACAGTTTCAGAGCGGGGTTGGGCTTTAGCACGCCATGAACGGAAAGGTTGCCGCGTGGTTTGTGATCGGCGTCGCGACGCTCGCCGCGGTAAGTCCTCAATGGATCGACGCTGCGGAAGCGGAAGACGCTGCGGTGACCGAACTGGATGATGGCCTCCTGCGCTGGCTGCTGCGGGCGCGGCCTTGGCGCCGCGTGCCGGAGCGGCCGGCGGCGCCGACGCTGTCGAACGTTTCGCACGACGCCCTGACGGTGTCGTGGACCGCTCCGGAGAGCGCGGTATTCGATGTCGAGGACTACGACGTGCAATACCGGGCGTCCGAAACCACGGCGTTCTTGGATTGGGTGCATGAAGGCGCCGCGCTGGAGACCACTATCGCGGGGCTCGCCGAGGAAACGGAGTACCGGGTTCGGGTTCGGGCGGTGAGCGAGGTCGGCGAGGGAGACTGGTCGGCGGCAGCCGTGGCAGTGACGCCGATCGCGCCGCCGGAGTTCGCCGAGGGGCAGAGCGCGGAGCGGGCGTTGGAGGAGAACGCCGGTGCGGGCGAGGAGTTCGGCGAGCCGGTCGCGGCGACGGTGCGATCGGGTTCGCTGCGCTACAGTCTATTGGGGAGTGACGCGCAGGCGTTCAGGATCGGCTTCACGAGCGGTCAGTTGCGGACGCGGTCAGGCGTGCGGTACGACCACGAGTCGCGGGCGAGCTATGCGGTGGAGGTGGAGGCGCGGAGCGCGCGTCGGGGCGCGGCGCGGATCGCGGTCCGGGTGTCGGTGCTGGACGTGGATGAGCCGCCCGGGGAACCCGACGCGCCGTCGGTATCGGAGCTCGGGTCGACACGCTTGCGGGTGGTATGGACGGCGCCCGCGAACACGGGTCCGGAGATAATCGGGTACGACGTCGAGTACCGGTCCCGAGGCGCGGAGGAGTACTCGGACGCGGGCCACGAAGGGACGGCGACGCGGGTGACGATCACGGGTCTGGCCGGCGGCACGCTGTACGAGGTGCGGGTAAGGGCGTCGAACGACGAAGGAACGGGTGCGTGGTCGGCCACTGCCCGGGGACGTACAGCGAGAGGCGGCGGCGGTGGCGGCGGCGGAGGTGGCGGTGGCGGCGGTGGTAATCCTCCTCCGCCACCGCCGCCGCCACCACCGCCGCCGCCACCACCGCCGCCTTCCGGATCGCCGGACCTTGTCGTGGACGCGCCGGGCGTCAGCCAGGATTCTCCGGCCCCCGGGGAGTCGTTCACGCTGAGCGCGACGGTTCGCAACCGGGGCGACGCCCGATCGGCGTCGACGACGCTGCGCTACTACCGTTCGAGCGACTCGGACATATCGTCGAGCGACACGGCGGTGGGGACGGACGGTGTCGGCGCCCTTGGGGCGGGCGCCGCCAGCGCGGAGTCCGTCGCCCTGACCGCGCCGGTGGGCGACGGGACGTACTACTACGGCGCGTGTGTCGACTCCGTGGCCGGGGAGTCCGATGTCGGGAACAACTGCTCGACCGGGCGACAGGTAACCGTAAGTCCGAAGCGGGACGGACCGGACCTCGTACTGCGGAACTCGGGAATCACCCTGAACGAACGTGAACCCGGAGAGTTTTTCACATATAGCGCCTTGGTCGCGAATGCGGGCAACGGCGGCGCGGCCGCGACGACGGCACGGTTCTACGAGTCGTCGGATACGGAGATTTCCGCAAGCGACACGCAACTGGGTACACAAGCGATCCGCGCGCTCACTCCCGACCTCGACGAGCTTGCGTCGATCGGGTTGAATGCGCCCCAAAACTGGGGCGTGTACTACTACGGTGCGTGCGTGGATGCCGTGTTCGCGGAAACCGATACCGGCAACAACTGCTCCAGCTCAGCGCGACTCATCGTCGGAGCGGGCGAGGACGCGCCCGATCTCGTGGTCGAATCGGCGAGCGTCGACAACGGCAGCCCGACGACCGGTCAGACGTTCACGCTCAGCGCAACGGTGCGCAACCGGGGCGATACCGTCGCCGAGGCCACGACGGTACGTTACTACCGCGCCACCAGCGGGGCACTCTACCGCCTTCATAACCAAGTGGACACGGGGTCCGTGGGCCGCCTGGCCGCTTCGGCGACCAGCGGCGTGTCGATCGGACTGACGGCGTCGAGCGCTGGCACCTACTACTACGGCGTGTGCGTCGATTCGGTGTCGGGTGAACTCAGGGGACGGAACAACTGCTCGAGTGGGGTGCAGGTCACGGTAGCCCCGGGGGGGTGAATCGGAATCGCTCACACGCGTCGTGATGGATGGTCAAGACTCGTGCGGGCGAGGCGCCCGGGAGGGTTGCGGAGACGGTGCTTGCCCGAGACGGCGCGCAGCCGGTACGCGGGCCGCCCGGGGTCCGGACCCGGAACCGATCGCCGCCATCGAGACTCGCGGTCCGGTGGGGGCGCATGCGTGTCCTCGATGTCCTTGAGGACAGACGGAGAAAAGCGATGAGGACTGGACAAAGGCGGACCAACCCGGGGGTGGCGCCGCCACGACGGCGTTCCGGGTCGACCGCGAAGAGGAACTCGTCGGATCGTCCACTCGCAGCTCACGTCCGGCGGGACCTATCCCGTGCCGGAGCCGATGCGGCTTCTCACCTACCAGGCGATTCGTCGACTGAACCCCGAACAAACGACAGGAGAGCAACGATGACCGGTCCTCAACCAACCCTGCGCGCGCTCGTGGCGACGGCGGTCCTCGCCGCCGCGCTTGGCGCCCCGCCCGCTCTCGCGGACAACGGCGGGTTGCCGATGGCGGAGCCCGAGAGCGTCGGCATGTCGAGCGAGCGTCTCGAGCGCATCGGCGTGGGCATGCGGCGCCTGATCGACGACGGCAAGATCCCGGGCACCGTCACCCTGGTCGCGCGACGCGGCAAGGTCGTGCACTTCGAGACGAACGGCCTGCGCGACGTCGAGGCCGGGCTGCCGATGGAGCACGACACGATCTTTCGGCTCTACTCGCAGAGCAAGGTCGTCACCGGCGCCGCCGTCATGCTGCTCTTCGAGGAGGGGCACTTCCTGCTGACCGACCCGGTCTCGAAGTACCTGCCCGAGTTCGCGGAGATGCAGGTGTATCTCGGCGAGGAGGAAGGCGAGATCCTCACGGAGCCGGCGGGACCCATCACCATCCAGGAACTCGCGACCCACACGTCGGGCCTCACCTACAGCTTCTTCCCGACTCCGGTCGGGCGGATGTACCGGCGGCACGGCGTGGTCGCGACCGGTACGCCGATGCCGATCCCCATGGAAGGCGAAACCCTCCCGCCGCCGGAAACGCTCGAGGAATGGAGCGAACGGCTGGCGACGATGCCCCTCGTCGCACAGCCGGGGACGGAGTGGCACTACAGCGTCGGCATGGATGTTCTCGGGCGCCTGGTGGAAGCCGTGTCGGGGATGAGTTTCGGGGAGTTCCTGCGCGAGCGCGTGTTCGACCCGCTCGGGATGCACGACACCGGCTTTTTCGTCCCGGACGCGAAGGTGGAGCGCTTCGCCGCCAACTACGGCCCGGAAGAGGGCGGCGGCATGCGGCTGATCGACGCCCCCGGCACCAGCGCCTACCGCGAGCCGCCATCCCTCGAGATGGGGGGAGCGGGCCTGGTGGGCACGGTGGCCGACTACTTCAGGTTCGCCCAGATGCTCTTGAACGGGGGCGAATATCACGGCACGCGGCTGCTCGGCCGCAGGACCGTGGAGTTCATGACGTCGAACCACCTCAATCCCCTGTTCCCGGACGATCCCATGACCTCCCTGCGCACTGACGTGTTGGGCGGGCCGCGCCAGTGGGGCGTGGGCTTCGGCATCACCGGCTCCGTGGTGACCAACCCGGCGACCTCGGGACTGCCCGTCTCGAAGGGCACGTTCTCCTGGGGCGGCGCCGCCACCACGGGGTTCTGGATCGACCGCGAAGAGGAGATCGTCGGTATCGTGCACACGCAGCTCACGCCGAGCGGGACGTATCCCGTGCGCGAACTCATGCAGATCCTCACCTACCAGGCGATCGTCGACTGAGCCCGGAACACAGCCCGGAACACAGCAGGAGAGCAACGATGACCAACTTTCGAACACCATTGCACGCGGTCGTGGCGACCACGCTGCTCGCCGCCCTGCTCCTCGCGCCGCGCGCACTTGCCGACGCCGACAGCCTGCCGATGGCGGAGCCCGAGAGCGTCGGCATGTCGAGCGAGCGCCTGCGGCGGATCGGCCAGGGCCTGGGCCGGCTGATCGACGCCGGCCACATCCCGGGCACGGTCTCCCTTGTCGCCCGCCGCGGCAAGATCGTCCACTTCGAGGCGGCCGGCCTGCGCAACGTCGAGGCCGGGCTCCCGATGGAGCGGAACACCATCTTCCGGCTCTACTCGCAGACCAAGCCCGTCACGGGCGCCGCCGTGATGATGCTCTTCGAGGAGGGGCACTTCCTGATGACCGATCCGATCGCGAAGTACCTGCCGGAGTTCGCGGAGATGGAGGTCTACCTCGGGGAGCAGGACGGCGAGATCCAGACGGAGCCGGCGGGTCCCATCACCATCCAGCAACTGGCGACTCATACCGCGGGACTCACGTACGGGTTCTTCCCGACGCCGGTGGGCAAGATGTACGCGGAAGTGCTGGATGCGCCCAAGGAGACCTCGCCTCCCGACAGCCTCGAGGCCTGGGTCGCGGCTCTCGCCGAACTACCCCTCGTGGCGCAGCCCGGCACCGAGTGGCACTACAGCGTCGGCATGGATGTGCTCGGGCGGCTGGTGGAAGTGGTGTCCGGCATGTCCTTCGGGGAGTTCCTGCGGCAACGCATCTTCGATCCGCTCGGCATGGTGGATACCGGCTTCCACGTGCCGGCGGACAAGCTGGACCGCTTCGCCTCGAACTACACGCCCACGCCGGACGGCGGGATGCAGCTCGCGGACGTCGCGGAAACCAGTTCCTACCGCGAGCCGCCCGCGGTGGAAATGGGGGGCGGCGGCCTGGTCGGTACCGTCGGCGACTACCTCAGGTTCGCCGAGATGCTCGCCAACAAGGGCGAGTACGGCGGCAAGCGGCTGCTCGGCCGCAGGACCGTCGAGTTCATGACCTCGAACCACCTGACGCCGGACTTTCCCGACGACCCGATGACCACCCTCTTCGGCATGCTGGGCGATGGAGGCCGGGCTTGGGGCGCCGGCTTCGGGATCACCGGATCAGTCATCACCAACCCGGCCACATCGGGCCTGCCGGCGTCCCCGGGGACCTACGCCTGGGGTGGCGCCGCGACGACCCACTTCTGGGTGGACTACGAGGAGGATCTGGTCGGCATCGTGCACACGCAGTTGCTCCCGGACGGCACGTATCCCGTGCGGGACCTGATGCAGACCCTGACCTACCAGGCCATCATCGACTGACCGGCGCGGAGGACATCCCATGGGCAGAACAGCCCTCTCCGTCATCGCGGCGACGCTGCTGGCCGTCGGGGCCGCCGCGCAGGTCCTTCGGACCGACGCGGGCTTCGCCGTCTTCGGCAACGAGCAGGTCTACTACGAGAGTACCGGCAGCGGCGACGCCGTGGTGCTGAGCGACGGCGCCGGCGGCAGCCACGCGATCTGGATGCACCAGACGCCGGTGCTCGCGGAGAGGTACCGTGTCATCACCTGGGACCAGCGCGGCTGGGGCAAGTCCACGGACACAGCGGGCCGCGCGGGCGACCCGAACACGGCGGTCGAGGATCTGGGCCGCCTGCTCGACCATCTCGGCGTCGACAAGGCCCATGTCATTGGCCAGTCGATGGGTGGCTGGGCGGTCGCGGGATTTGCGCTGCGCCATCCCGAACGGACGCGCTCGCTGACGCTGGCCAACACCTACGGCGGCCTCACGACCGAGGCGATGGACGCGTTCATGACCTCCGACCGGATCCAGGAGCGCCGGTCACAAGGCCGACCGTCGGACATCGCGGACCCCGTTCGGGCATTCCAGTACCGCCAGCTCAGCCGGCTCGCGCCACCCAGGCCTCCGACGGACCTTGGCGAGCGGCTGTTCGACGCCGGCTGGGATCTCGACGCGGCCCGGAAGACGACGGTACCGATCCTCATGGTCACCGGACCCCACGACTGGATCTTCCCGCCGGAGATGATGCGGATGCTGGATGCGGAACTGCCGACGAGTCGTCTGGTGGAGATTCCCGACGCGGGCCACTCGCCGTACTTCGAGTTTCCCGACGCGTGGAACCAGGCGGTGCTGCAACACCTGGGCACAGACCCAAGCTCCTGAGAGCCTCCGGACCCGCTCTCAAAGGGACCGCGCGACCCCCGCAAGCGAGCGCAGTGTCTCCCCGAACATCTCGGGCGTGAAGTCCGGCATGGCCAGGTCGCAGCCATGGAGTGTGCCGTGGACGGAACGTGCGACGACCGAGACCCCGGCGCCAGCCGGTTTGCGGTAGTACGCGCGCCCCCCGTAGCGCGGCGGGTGCGACGGGTCCAGCTCGTCGACCGAGATCACGTGCGGTGGAAGGCCCACCAAGGTCCGACGGCCGTGGAGGTCGACGGCGACGACGTGCATGCCCAGACGCCCCGCGGCGTGCGTACAGAGCCCCCAGCCGATGCCGGTTACCCGCGCAATTTAAGTCGGGCCATCGCGGAACATCAACCTGGGCGCCGGATTCGGCGGAACTCCCGTCATTCTCCGAACTTTCGCAGGAGCTCACGGGAGGTTCGAAGCTCTTCTCCGACAGACCGTTCCACTGTGCCTCCCCTCCAGTCACGACTCGGAGTGAGCGGCTCGGCACGGGTCGCGGTTCCTGATGCCGCCGATCCCCGACAGGAGACCGAGCCGGGCGGTGTTCGGCGGGAGCATGTGTGGCCCGAGCGAGGCCGCCACGCACCGGCAACCGGCGAACGATCCATGACCACCAACATCACCGAGGAACACCGCCGCGCCTTCAGGCACGAGACGCTGGCGACCGACGGCCACGAGATCCGCTACGCGCCCCGCTGGGTGGCGGAGACCGATTCGCACCTCGTCGAGACCGCGATGGCGCGGGTGGTCATGGCCTGCGCGCTCAAGCACCACACACGCCGGGGCGAGCGGGACCCCGAGCGCATGGCTCCCCAGCTCGTCACCCACGAAGAACCGGCGCCGAAAGAAGATGGAGCAGGGACCGGTGCCGCTCACCGGCATCCCCAAGGTGGATGTCAAGGCGTCCGCCGGGCCCGGCGCGCTCGCTGACGAGTTCGTCGCCGAACGCGCGCGCTGGTTCCTGCCCGAGGGGATGATCCGCTACGACGGAGGCGCCGTCCCCGGCGCCATCCGCGCGCTCAGGGTGCGTGGCGAGTCGATGGAGTCCGAGCTCTCCGAGGGCGACCGGCTGCAGGTCGACACCGCCCGCCGCGTCCCCGAGACCGGCGAGATGTTCGTGCTCTGGGACGGCAACGGGCTGGTGGTCAAGCGCGTCGAGCACGTGCGCGCCGACGCGCGGGCCGATACACCGGCAAGAAAATCCGCAGGCGGCGACTTTCAGCGGGCGGGAGCCCGGGTTGCGCCGCGTCGTTATTCCCCGAATTCGCGCATGCCTGATAACGTGACCGGGAGTGCTGCAATTGAGTCACGCGCGGTTCCGGCGTCGGCGCCCGTTCCGCGTCGGCTCTCCCGGAGACGCGCATGCTGACCTTCACCGAAGAGATCCTCCTGCTGCTGGGCGACGAGGAAGGCGCGTTCCTGCCGATCCGACAGCACGCCTTCGAGTGCGCGCTTGCCGGCGCGGCGCTGATGGACCTGGCTTTCGCCGACCGCATCGACACCGACCTCGAGACGCTGGTCGTCGTCGACCCCGCGCCGACCGGCAATCCGGTGCTCGACAGGGTTCTCTCCAAGATCGCGGCAAGCGCGGACACGACCGATACGCAGACCTGGGTCCGGGTGCTCGCCACCGACGATGCCACCGACATTCGTGAGCGTGCGCTGGCGAGCCTCGTCGAGCGCGGCATCCTGGAGCGGCGCGAGGAGCGGTTCCTGTGGGTGTTCGGCTCGGTTCGCCACCCCACGCTTGACGACGGCCCCGAACGCGACATCAAGGCGCGCATCGTGGCAGCGCTCGCAGACGACATCCCCCATCCCCGCGATGTCGCGCTGGTCGCGCTCGCGGACGCCTGTCAGATCCTCCCCGACTTCCTTCCCGACCGGGAGATCGAGAGCGCGCGCATCGAGCAACTTCGCAGGATGGATCTGATCGGGCGCGAGGTGGCCGGCACCATCGCCGACATCCAGCGCACGATCGTTGACGCGGCCCGCTCGCAGGCCCGGCGCTTTCGCGCGCTGCTGCTGTCGCTCTCGGTCGCGGGAGCGGTTGCAGCCGCCGCGACGCTGCTGATCCCCCGCATCCCCGTTCCGGACCGGTTCCCGCCCACAGTCCCGGAACGCCTCTGGTTCGACGGGCTCCGGCAGCAGTGGAGCGGCTACCTGCTGCTCGCGCTCAGCGTCGCAGGGCTCGTCATCGCCGTCGTCATCCGCAAGCGGCTCGTGCCCCGCATCGCCGGCTCGCACCGGTGGCGCCTCTCGCATGTCGTGCTCGGGATCGCGTGCGTCCTGGCCCTGTTCGCCCACACGGGCTTCCGGTTCGGCGAGAACGTCAACGCGGCGCTGATGAGCTTCTACCTCGCGGCGCTGCTCTCGGGCGCGCTCGCCGGCGTCGCCATCGGCGGGGCGCAGAGGCTACGGCGGGTGGTCGGCGGCAGCACCGGCAAGCCGCTGCGTGTCCTGCTCCGGGTACATGTGCTGGCCCTCTGCCCGCTGCCGGCGCTGCTCGCCGTGCACATTCTCCTGGTCTACCTGTACTGAAGGGCGTCGCCGCGTGTCGCCGAAGATCATCGTCGGGCTGCTGGGAGCGACGCTGCTCGGCGCGGCCTGGCTTGCGGTGACGATGGTCGTGGGCGGCGACCGGCGCATGCTGCTCGTCGGCAAGACCACCGACGCGCACCATCAGATCGAGATGGCGTGCGAGACTTGCCACGCCGCATCCCCGTTCGCCGCTGCGGCTGCGGCTGAGAAGGCGCTGAACCGGACCTGTCTGAGCTGTCACGAGGCCGAACTGAAGGCCGCCGCCGACAGCCATCCCCGCAGGACGTTTCGCAACCCGAGGATGGCCGCCTTCCGCGAGAAGCTCGATGCGCGCCTGTGCACCAGGTGCCATGTCGAGCACCGCCCCGAGATCACGCGCGCAAGCGCGGTCACCGTCGCGATGGACTTCTGCGTGGCGTGCCACTCCGAAGGCGAGCAGGACGTGCGGCGGAACCGGCCGAGTCATGCCGGTCTCGCCTTCGACACCTGCGCGGGCTGCCACAACTACCACGACAACCGGACGCTCTACGAAGACTTCCTGGTCGAACACGCGGACGGCCCGGCGCTCGCGACGTCACCGGTGCACGCGCTGACCGCGCGGTATCTCGCCCGGAAACGGCCGGCGGACAAGGCGCTCGGGCGCGCCGACGCGGTCGCGCCACCGGCCGCGCTCGCCGATCCCGAGGCGCTCGATCACTGGACCGGCTCCGGTCACGCCGCGGCCGGCGTCAACTGCGCCGCGTGCCACGCGGCGGACCTCGCCGCCGGCGCCGGGCTCGCGGCTCGCTGGATCGATGCCCCGTCCACCGAAGTCTGCGGGTCCTGCCACAAACCGCAGGCGAAGACCTTTGCCGGGGGCCGGCACGGCATGCGCGGCCATCCCCGCATCGCCGCGCCTCGGGATCCGAGACGGGGACTGGAGACGGTTGGGCTCTCCGACGTGGTGCCCGAGGCGATCGCCGAGTGGCTCGCCGACCCCGCACCGCCCACATTCATGACCGTCGGCGAGGCACGGCTCCCGATGCGCCCGGACGCAGACCCGCGCCGGAATCTCGATTGCGGCACCTGCCACCGGCCGCACGACGTGAACATCGCGCGTGCCGCGGTCGAAGCCTGTGCGTCTTGTCACGACGACCCCCACACGCGGGCGTATTTCGAGAGCCCCCATCACAGTCTCTGGCGGACGGAGCTGCACGCCGCGGCGCCGCCCGGCACCGGCGTGAGCTGCGCGACCTGCCACATGCCCAGGACCGAGCGGCGCGGAGAACTCGTCGCCGACCACAACCAGAACACGACCCTTCGTCCGAACGAGAAGATGATCCGGCCGGTGTGTCTCGACTGCCACGGCCTCGGTTTCGCGCTCGATGCATTGGCGGACGCCGATCTGATCGAGCGCAACTTCAACGGAACCCCCACCGTTTATGTCGAGAGCATCGAGTGGGCGGTGCGGCGCGCGGCCGCGACGGGACGGGACTCCGGGCGATGACGCCGGGTGACCATGCCGATCGCCACCGCTAGAATCCGCCAGAGGAGACGAACGATGAAGCGAAGAACATCCGCGATCACCGCCGGCCTTGCGGTCGCCGTCGCGACGGCATCGGGGGCCGCGGCCGAGGGGATTCCGATCCAGAAGGTCGCCGACATGCTCTACCGGGTGATGTCGGCGGATCGCGAGGTCTACACCCGCATGGTGGTGCAGCGGCTCACCGTCGACCGGAATGTCCTCACCGCGTCGGAGCACTTCGAGGACGACGCGGCATTGCCGCTGCCGTCGCAGATGTTCCGCTTCGGCGCCGAGCGGGTGATGGACGAAACCGAGGATTTCTCATACGCATTGCTCTCGCTCCATCCGATCAACCGGAAAAACGGCCCCGGAACGAAACTCGAGAGGAAGGGCCTCGAGCACGTCGCCGAGAATCCGGGCGAGAACTTCTACGGTGAGGAGGAACTCGGAGGCGAGAGTTACTTCACGGCGGTCTACCCCGACTACGCGGTGGTCGAAGCCTGCGTCGCCTGCCACAACAACCACAAGGACTCGCCCCGCACCGACCTCCGGGTCGGCGACGTGATGGGCGGCGTGGTCATACGCATCCCGATGGATTGACGCCTGACAACGCGACAGCACTGACCGCGAACGAGACTCGCGGTGGCTTACTGGAAAACTGACCGGAATGAAAAATGTATTTGTAACAGTACGTTAGGAGAGTAGGGAAGAATAAAACGCGTTTGTGCCGAACACCACCTTCACGACCTCAAGAAACGCTCCAGGTCGTCTTCGCTCAAGACCCCCTTGCTCCTTCGCCTTTCTGCTCCAGTGACCCTGCAGGCCTTCCAGGCCCTGGCGCAGGCGCTTGGCGCGTGCGTCACGGAGCGCGTCCTGCACCACACCGCTCAGCGTCTTGCCTTCCGCGCGCGGCTCCGCGGCACGGGCCAGATCGGGGGGAACGAGACGGTCTTCTTCACGGCGCTCATGGTGTTCCGTCCTGGTCGGAGTCCGAGTAAGAAATAATCTTGCTGCAGCACCGGCCGCACCGTGAATCCGTGCGCGTGGTGCACACCTGCGCTCCGCGAGGCAGGCATGGTATGTTCGCCGCCCCCATCACTCGACGGGATTCTGGACGCGTGGCCTACGACAAACCCATCCCCCCGAAGGGGCTGCACACCCAGCCGTTCTGGGACGGCGCGAAGGAAGGCAAGCTGATGCTGCCCCGGTGCAGGAGTTGCAACCGCGTGCACTGGTATCCGCGCCTGATCTGCCCCTTCTGTCACTCCACGGACATCGAGTGGATCGAGGGGAGCGGCGCAGGGCGCATCCATACGTTCGCCGTCCAGCACCGGGCTTTCGGAGGCTGGGCGAAGGAAGTGCCTTACGTCACCGCTTACATCGACCTCGCCGAGGGCGACCGCATGCTGACGGTGCTCCGGGGGGTTGACGCAGAACACCCGGAGACCATCGAGATCGGCGCCGAGGTCCGGGTCGAGTTCGAAGAGGCGGACGAAGACACCCACATCCCGTTCTGGCGGGTCGCGGAGGGCTCCTGATGGCAGCGCAGCTCAAGAACGCCGCCGCCATCGTCGGCGCTGCGGAATCGAACGAGATCGGCTACCCGGAAGAGCGGGGCCCCAAGGTCACGTCGCTCCAGCACCACATCGAGGCGATCAAGAACGTCTCGGATCTCACGGGCATTCCCATCTCCGACATCGAGGGCGTCTTCTCGACCGGCTGGTCGCAACAGCTCGCGGAACACCTCGGCATCCGGCCCCACTACCTCGACACCACGACGGTCGGCGGCTGTTCGTTCCAGGTGCACGTCCACCATGCCCTCGCCGCGATCCATGCGGGAATCATCGACATCGCGCTGGTCAGCCACGGCCAGGCCGGCTGGTCCTATCGCGGCGCCGGCGGCGGAGGCCGGCCGGTGGCGGGAGAGATCGATCCCGGCACCGAGATGACGATCCCCTACGGCGTCTTCGGCGCGCCGTCCAACTACGCGCACGCCATGGTGCGCCACATGCACAGTTTCGGCACGACGCCCGAGGACTTCGCCCACGTCTCCGTCGTCACGCGCCAGTGGGCGATGCTGAACCCCCGGGCGCTCATGTTCTCGAAGGACACGAACCCCTTCGGCGGGCCCATCACGGTGGAGGACGTCATGGAAGCCCGGCTCATCGCCTGGCCGCTGACGCTGTTCCACTGCTGCCTGGTGACGGACCACGGCGGCGCGGTCATCGTCGCGCGGCCGGAGATCGCCCGCAGCCTGCGGACGCGCCCGGTCTGGATCGCCGGCGCCGGCGAGTCCATGGGGCACCAGAACATGCTCGAGATGGTGGACTTCACCGCCACCTCCGCGTCGCGTTCCTCCGCCATCGCCTACGAAATGGCGGGCCTCGGGCCGCAGGACATGGAGATGGCGATGATCTACGACTCGTTCACGATCACCGCGGCCATGACCGCGGAGATGCTCGGCCTCGCGCCCCGCGGCAAGGGCTACACGCTGTGGAAGGAAGGCCACGCCGCTCCCGGTGGACGCCTCCCCATCAATACCAACGGGGGCGGCCTGTCCTTCAACCACTCCGGCATGTACGGCATGCAACTGCTGGTCGAGGCGTACCGGCAGCTCTCGGGAACGGCGGAGGACGGCGTGCACGGCATCGAGGGCAAGCAGACGAACGCCCGGACGTGCGTCGTGAACGGCACCGGCGGCACCCTATCGACCACCGGAACGCTGGTCCTCGCATCGGACGAGTGACTGCATGAAGCGCATCGCCACGGCGCTCGTCGTCGTCGCGGCCGTCGGGGCGATCGTCTACTGGTTCGCCACGCAGACGCGCGTCGGGCAGGATCTTGTGCTTGAGCGCATGCTTTCCACCCTGATCGAGGGGCAGGAGCCGCTCGATCCGGACAGCCTGCACGTCTTCGTCTGCGGGAGCGCCTCGCCCCTCCCGGCGCCGGGACGGGCGCAGGCCTGCATCGCGATCGTGGCGGGAGACGACCTCTTCCTCGTGGACGCCGGCTCTGGCTCCGCCCAGGTGACGATGTTGGGGCGGCTACCCGTGGCGTCCATGCGGGCCATCTTCCTCACGCACTACCACTCGGACCACATCGGCGCCATCGGCGACCACAACATCAACTCCTGGGCCGCCGGCCGCAGTGCCCCGCTCCAGATCGTTGGGCCCGAAGGCGTCGAGGAGGTCGTGGCCGGCTTCAACCGCGCCTTCGCCATGGACGCCGCCTACCGTACGCAGCACCATGGCATGGCGCTCATGCCGCCGGAGTTCGGCCTCCTCGCGGCACGCACCATCGAGCCTGGACTCGTCCACGACGAGGACGGCCTGCGCATCCGGGCGTTCGCGGTCGATCACGCACCGGTCGCGCCGGCCTTCGGCTACCGCTTCGACTACCGCGGCAGGTCCGTCGTCGTCACCGGAGACACCGTCGTGGTGCCGTCACTGGTGGCCGCCGCGGAAGGCGTCGACCTGCTCCTGACCGATGCCCTCGCGGAACACCTCGTGCTGGCCCTGGCGCGGGCGAACGAGCAGGCGAACCCGCGCGGCGCCCAGATCCTGCGCGATGTTCTCGACTACCACGCGCACACGGACGACCTCGTCGCGCTCGCCGAACGTGCCGGAGTCGGGCAGCTCGCGCTGTATCACCTCGTGCCCGCCCCGGCGAACGCCTTCATGGAGGACGTATTCCGTCGCGGTCTGCCCGACGATGTGATACTGACGGTCGAGGGCATGCGCTTCGAGCTGCCGGTTGGGTCGGACGAGGTCAGGGTGTCTGGCTGATCGCGCCCAAGCTGTCCAGCGCTTCCCGGAGTCTCCTCACGCCAACAGTGATGTCCGGCTCCTCGAGGGAGGCGTAGCCGGCAAGCAACTCTACACAGTCCGGTGGTCGCGCATAGCATTGAGCAGCTGAGTAGATGCCTACGCCGCGTTCCCGGCAGGCTTGGCGCAAGTCTGCGAAGCGGCTGGCCGGAAGCTCCGGGAGACGCAGCAACGCATGCGTGCCGGCGCTTACCCCGGCAGGCTCCACACGCGTGCCGAGTTCGCGTTCGAGGCCTTCCAGGAATGCGGCGCGCCGGACGGCGTATCGCTTGCGGGCACGCCGGACGTGGCGCTCCAGCCAGCCACCGCCGATGAAGTCCGCCAGTACCAGCTGTTCCAGGCTCGAGGTGTCGCGGTCCGCGATGGCCTTGAGGCGCCCGAAGGCGTCGACGAGATCCTCAGGCACAACTGCCCATCCGATTCGGAGCGCGGGGAACAGCATCCTCGACGCCGTGCCCAGGTAGATCACCTGCTCGTCCGCGTCGAGCGAGTGCAGGCACTCGATGGGGCGGCCCTCATGCCGGAACTCGCCGTCGTAGTCATCCTCGATTAAGACGGTACCGTGCCGTCTGGCCCAGTCGAGCAGGCGCAGGCGTCGCGAGAGCGGCATCACGCTACCAGTGGGGAACTGGTGAGAAGGCGTGACGCAAACGACCTTGGCAGCCTCGAGTTCGGCGATCCGTTCCACCTGCATACCCGCCGCGTCGACCGGGACGTGGACGACGGAAGCGCCACAAGCACGCAAGCAACTCCCGTACCCGGCGTAGTGCGGCTCCTCGACCACCACCCGGTCGCCCGGGTCGACGAGAAGGCGCAGGCACAGGTCGATGCCCTGCTGGGAACCCTGGGTGACCACGATCTGCTCCGGTCGACATGCGAGACCGCGGGCGCGCGCCAGGTAGCCGGCCAAGGCCTCGCGCAGTTCAGAGGAGCCGCCGGGCGGTTGATAGCCCGTCGGAGCCCGCGACAGGCTGCGGGCCCGGCGCCCCACCAGCCGTGCCCAGGCATTCAGCGTCTCCTGCTCGTGCCCCGCTCCCGCGAATCGGAACTCGTAGCGGGTGGCCTCGCGGCGCTGGTCTCCGAATCCGAGGGATCCATCGCGCGCAAGCCGCACGCCCAGAGAAGAGAGCTTGCGTCGTCCTCCGCCACGACGTCTGCCTCGCCCCCCTGCCGGCATGCCACTCACCAGCGAGTCGACGACGTACGTCCCGGCGCCGACCCGGGTCTCCACGTAACCCTCGGCCGCCAGCTGCTCGTAGGCGTAGAGCACCGTGTTGCGGGACACGCCCAGGTCCATGGCGAGTGCCCGGGACGACGGCAGCTTGCTGCCCGGGACGATCCGCCGCTCCAGTATGCCCTCGCGCAACGCGGCGTAGACGCTTTGGTTCAGCGGACGATGCGGGTCCAATGCCAGTTGGAGCACAAGATCAATTGGTACTACCGATTTGTCCTATTCTGGACCTTTCAATGAGTCCATGTCGAGGCGAAACTGCAACTCGACCTGTAGCGGAGGGCGTGTCTGTGCTCTGGCAGGGAGAGGTTCTTTCCGTACATCTCGCGGAGGATGGGGGCGCGCACATGCTGTCCCCGGACGCCATCGAAGCGATCGCGGGCCAGGGGGTTCGCGGAGACCGGTATTGTCTTGGCAGAGAGTCGGGGCACTTCTCGCAGTCCAAGGGCGCACGCCGCCAGATCACGCTCTTCGAGAACGAAGTGCTCGAGACCATCTTGCGAGACCACAGCCTGAAGCTCGCGCCGGAAGAGTGCCGCATGAACATCGTCACTCGTGGCGTCCCTCTGACCCACCTCGTCGGGCAGCGCTTCCAGGCGGGTGGTGCGGTACTTCGTGGCCTGAAGCTGAACGAGCCCTGCGCGCGCCTCAACGAAGTGACCGGCAGGCGGTTGATCAAGGCGCTCATCCACCGCTGCGGGCTCTTCGCCGAGATTCTCGCTGACGGCGAGATACGTCGAGGGGACGCGATCACGTCGCTGGATGCTTAGCGATACGATGTTCCTGAAGCGATTGGCTATGCGTGATGGTCGACAGAAACGCGCCATGTCGGGTTAGGTTGGCGGTAGCGGCGATGCTGCTGGCCGGTGCGGTCTTCGGCGAGCCTGAGGAGACTTCGGGTCGGTTCCGGGATTGCTCCACTTGCCCCGAGATGGTCGTGGTCCCGGCCGGGGACTTCCTGCGCGGGTCGCCACAGGACGAAGCGGGGCGCAGCCTCGACTCCCGCAACCACGATGAAGACGACCTCGAGGGACCTGGCGGGAAGCGCGTTCGGGTCTCGGTGCCGGCGTTCGCGCTCGGCGTGTTCGAGGTGACGAACGGCCAGTTCAGCCGCTTCGTGCAGGACACCGGCTACGAGATGCCGAGCGACTGCTTCTCCGATGCAAACCAGGACGGCGTGTGGGCCCGAGACGAGACCGGCACGTGGAACAACCTCGGGCGCGAGTTCCGTCTCGACTACCCCGCTTCCTGCATCGACTGGCACGCCGCGAACGCATACGTGCACTGGCTCGGCCTGCTTACGGGCGCACGATACCGGCTGCCGACGGAGGCGGAGTTCGAGTACGCGCTACGCGCCGGCAGCGACACCATCTACCACTTCGGAGACGATCAGGAACTGCTCTGCGAGTACGGCAACGTCCCCGACCAGTCCCTGAACGCCGTGTCCCCCGAACAGGTCACCACCGCCTGCAGCGACGGCTTCGCGGACATGGCGCCAGTGGGGCAGTTCAAGCCGAACGCCTTGGGCCTGCACGACATGACGGGCAACGTCTGGGAGTGGCTGCAGGACTGCTACGAACGCAGCTACGCCAACGTGCCTGCCGACGGCTCTGCGCGACACAAGGAGGATTGCAGCGCGTACAGCATCCGCGGCGGCTCCTTCGGATACGACCTGCCGAGCCTGCGGTCGGGCCGACCGGAGCGACGACCCACCGGATGTGCTGTTCGACGGTATCGGGCTGCGGGTCGCCCGAGATCTCGTGCCCGAGCCGGACGTGCCCGACTGGCGCCTGCGCGTATTCGAGGACAGGGCGCACGGGGTGTCGGTCCTGTACCCCGCTTCGTACACCACCGTCGTGGAGGGGACGGACAAGCTCCTGAGCGTGGCATCGCCGTACGGCGTCCCGCGGATGGACCTTGGAGTGACCCCGGATGCCAGCACCGGCGTGGCGGAGTTGGCGGAGGCATATGTCGCGTCTCTACTGGCGGTGGGAGAGAGAAACCGTCCCTTTCCGAGGCCTTCGGACGGGGAGGGACCGGACGCGGTCACGGACGCGGACACCGCCCTGCTCCACGGCGATGTCGTCGCGCAGCAAGTCATCATCGACTGGCGCGCCCCCGACTCCGAGGCAGAACTGCGCACCCTGGTGCTCAGCGTGCGGGACGGCGCGCGTGGCCGGATCACGCTCTGCGTCACGGGGACGCGAGGGCACGACTGGGACGACCTGCGGCGGCTGGCCCAGACGCTCCGCGTCGACCGTTAGGCCCCCGTGCCTGCGAGCCTGGCGCGGGTCGCGTGGCAGAGGCGCCCTGGCCCGCGGCCTGGCGCCGGCGATCTCCACTTTCGGCCATGTACACACACTCGTGTTTACACTGGATAGAAGTCTGCCTATACTCCACATCGAAACGAGCTGGGCCCTTCCTGGGCCCTTCCGGGGTAGTCCGCAATGAGCGAGCCAGAACCCATCGTCAAGTCAACGCGCTTGTTCCGCAACGGCAACAGTCAGGCGGTTCGCATTCCGAAGGCGCTTGCCTTCGACAGCGTGGATGTCGCGGTCGAGATCGAGCGCCGGGGCGACGAGCTGATCGTGCGGCGTACCAAGCGCCCGCTGACCGGTCTGGGTGCGGCACTGCGCACCCTCGCGCCGCACCTTCGGGGATTCGTCCGCGAACAACCCGGCCAGGATGAACGTGACTGGGCTCCGCCTCCGCCTCCCGGAAGGAGCGAGCCCGGCAATCCGTGAGGTACATGCTCGACACGAACATCTGCATCTACGCGATCATGGGGGGCAGCGGCTACCTGGACCAACGCTTCGACGAGTGCAATGCCGGCGATCTTGTCATCTCGGCGGTCACGCTCGGGGAGCTTGAGGTCGGGTTCGCCAGGAGCGCCGATCCCAATCTGGCGCGGAGCGACGCCGCCGTCGTGCTCTCCTCGATCGCAGTCATGCCGTTCGACGCCGCGGCCGCAAGGGCCTTCGGGCGCATTCAGGCCGTGGCGCCCTCTCGGCGGGGTGCCTACGATCGGCAGATCGCCGCGCACGCGCTTTCGCTGGGCGTGACCCTGGTCACCAACAACGAAAAGGACTTCCACGGCATCCCGGAGGTCGTGGTGGAGAACTGGACTCGGCCGCCCCGCCTCTAAGTCGCCGCGCGGACGTTGCGATCACGGGGTCGCGGCGTCTTCGTCCTCCCACGGATCGTAGCTGCCGAAGCTCCAGAGGTTGCCCTCCGGATCGCGACAGCCGTAGCCGCGGCCGCCGTAGTCCTTGTCCTCCGGTTCCATCACGACCACCGCGCCCGCCTCGACCGCCCGGGCGTGGTGTGCGTCCACGTCCGTGACGATCACGTACGGGCTTTGCGACACCGGGGCGTCCGGGGACTCGGGTGGGCGCTGCATCTGCCCGAAGTCGTCCTCGCGGGCCGTCCCCAGCATGATCATCCCGTTGCCGAACGTGAGCTGGGCGTGCGCCACCCCGCCTTCGCCGTCGGGCACCACGAACTGCGCGTGGAATCCGAATGCCCGCTCCAGCCAGTCGATCGCGCCGTGCGCGTCGCGGTAGCGCAGCGTGGGGATGATGGTGGCGCGGGTGTCCATCGCGAGTTCGCTCATGGAAGGTGGTCCTCTCCTGAAGTCGACCCGCAGATTACTCCAATCCGGGATGCGTCCGTGCCTTCAACCCGCCGCCTGCCGCGCCACGAACCGCATGACCGACGCCCGGTTCCAGTACCAGCCCGCCACCCCCATCACCACGTTCGTGATCGCCGTCGCGACGAAGATGCCGATGTACCCCCACAGCGCGTTGCCCACGATGCACAGGGGCACGTAGAAGACGAAGGTACGCAACACGGAGATCGTCAGGGCCGGCATCGGCTTGCCGCGCGCGTTGAAGCACGCGATCGCGACCTGCATCACGCCCATACCGCCGATACTCGGCGCAACGATCAGGAAGAACGCCACGGCCACCGCAACGACAATGGCGTTGTCGTCGATGAGCGACACGAGGAATTCCCCGGACAACGCGAGCACCGTGAACGTGAACAGGCCCCACACGACGCAGAAGCCCTCGGTGATCTTGAGCGCCGACCGGACCCGGTCGAAACGGCGCCCGCCCCAGTTCTGGCCCACGAACGGCTCGATGGAAGACGAGGCGGACCAGAGGATCATGTGGGCGAGCATTTCGACACGGGCCGCCACGTTGAAGCCCGCGACCACTTCGTGGCCGTGGCCCGCGAGCAGGCGCGTGACGATCAGCATGGAGACCGGGTTGATGAGTCCGCTCGCGATGGCGGGACCGCCCACGTGCAGGATGGCGCGCCATGACTCCCAGAGTCCGGCCAGCGACCGGCGCAGGATGCGGGCCCGCGACATCACGATCATGTAGACCCAGACGCTGATCACCCGGGACGCCACGTAGGCCCACGCCGCGCCTTCGATGCCGAGTGCCGGCAGACCGAGCCACCCGAAAATCAGGATCGGGCAGAAGAGCACCTGCAGGATCGAGCCGACCGCCATCACGATTCCCGGGCTCGCCGCCCGGCCCGTGGCGCGCAGCAGCGTCGACCCCACGATCGAAAGCAGGAAGAACGGCACGCCGAGCATATAGACGCGCAGGTACGCGATCGTCATGTCCCGCACGGCGCCCTTCGCGCCGAGCGCCGTGACGATGTCCGCCGCGAACAGCGCACCGAGAATCCCGAGCGCCACCCCGACCAGGAACCCGAGCAGCTGGGCGTGGGTCGCCAGTAAGGCGCCCCGCTCTCGGTCCCCGGCGCCCATCGCCCGCGCGATCACCGACGACGCGCCCGTCCCTATGCCCCCGGCGAAGGCGAACAGCGTGATCGTGATGGGGAAGGCGAACCCCATGGCCGCCAGCGCCTCGGTGCCGACCATGCCGAGGAACACGGCTTCGCCGACCTGGGCGGCGTTCAGGGCGACCGAGCCGAGCGCCATGAAGGACCCGAGCCGCCAGAGGTGGCCCGCGACGCCACCGCCCGTGAATCCGGCGACGCGTGGGGGGCGCGGGGTAGCGGCCATCAGCCGGTAACGCGCCCTGGTTTGCGGGAAAGCGGGGGACGTTGGGCGTTCATCCGGCGGGTCTTCCGATCCTCCCTGAGAAGCGGCCGCCGCGCGGCGTGACGCCTCCGTGCAAACGCGACACGGTATCCTCTCGACCGTGATCAGACCAGCCCCCGTACTGTCCAACGCGAAGTGAGGGTGAAGCGAAAGGCCGATTCCAAGGCGAAGTGAGGGTGAAACGGGTGTCCGGGGCATCATCCGGGGATGATCGTGGACATCCAGACGCGGCGGCTACGCACAATGGAGCAGCTTCGGGCGTTCGTCGAAGGCAACGAGGCCGTGGACTTCCAACCCGAGAGCCGCGACGAGGCGTACGGCTTCGTGCGGGACACCCTGAACCGGTTCGGCTACCGGGGTCTCGGCAAGCGCGACAGGGGGGTGGTGCTGCGCTTCCTGGTCGCCGCCACGGGCATCTCGCGCCAGCAGGTGGAGCGCCTGGTGCGGCAGCGGCGGGAGACCGGCCCGGTCCGGGACCGGCGCGGCGGAAGCCGCGGGCGGCCGTTCGCGCGCCGGTACACGGCGGCGGACATCCGGTGGCTGGCGGAGGTGGACGAGGCGTACGACCAGATGTCCGGGCTGGCCACGCGCGAGGTGCCGCGGCGCCAGTTCGAGGTGTTCGGGGAGACCGACTACGCGCGGCTGGCGGCGATCTCCAACGGGCACGTCTACAACTTGCGCGGCTCGGCGACCTACCGCGCCGCGCGCACCGCCTGGACGAAGACGAAGGGCACCGGCGTGAACATCGGCCTGCGCCAGGCGCCCGAGCCGGAGGGGATGCCGGGCCACGGCCGCGTCGACACGGTCCACCAGGGCGACCGCGACGGCGTCAAGGGCATCCACCTGATCAACCTGGTCGACGAGGTGACCCAGTTCGAGTTCGTCGGCGCCGTGGTCGGCATCTCGGAGCGCTTCCTCGTGCCGCTGCTCGAGGGGCTGCTGCTGTCCTTCCCGTTCCCGATCCTCGGCTCCACGCCGACAACGGCAGCGAGCACATCAACCACCGCGTCGCCCGGCTGCCCGAGAAGCTGCGCGTCGAGCGCTTCACCAAGTCCCGCGCCCGCCGCTCCAACGACAACGCGCTGGTCGAGGGCAAGAACGCCAACGTCGTCCGCAAGTGGCTCGGCCACGACCACATCCCGCAGCGCTTCGCGCCCGAGGTCAACCGCTTCGCCCAGGGCACGCTGTCGCCGTTCCTCAACTTCCACCGGCCCCGCCTGTTCGCCACCGAGTACCGCGACGGCAACGGCCGGATCCGGCGCAAGTACCTCGCGGCCGACGTCATGACCCCCTACGACCGGCTGCGCTCGCTCCCCGGCGCCGCGCGGTTCCTCAGGCCCGGCATCGACTTCGCCCTGCTCGACGCGGTCGCCGCCGCGGAGACCGACCTCGAGGCCGCCCGCCGCGTCCAGGCCGAACGCCGGGCGCTGTTCCGCCGCATCGGCGACGGCATGGCCGCCGTCCGCGCCGCCGGCTGAGCGGAAGACCGCCGCCCGTGCCCGAACCCAACCGGGGGCCAGCCCCCGGACCCCCGCCCTCGCCGGGGGGCAGGGATCGGCGGCCGGAGGCGTTCGCAAGGAATGCGCCACCCCGATACCTCGTCTCCGATCCGACGCCGACGACCGCCGATCCCCGCCCGACAGGGTACTTCGCCAAAGGCGCGTCAAGGGTTCGCTCCGCCGAGCGCGACGCCTCCGGCCCCGTGCCCGCCCCGCCGCCGTCGCCCGCAACCGCCGCCCCAGCGGAACCAGCCGCGTTCAAGCGTCGCCCTCGCCCTTGACCCGCCGCCGAGGCCCGTGGCTTGGCCCCGCCGACGACCCTCCGGCCGTCCTCCGCAGCACTTGACCCCATGCCGACCGACATCCGATCATCACCCCCATCGCCAGCAAGGGCATCCTTCATCCGACCGCGCCACGGTCGGTCCATTTCACCCTCACTTTCTCATTGGACAGCGGGGCCCCGGAGGAAGGACATGCTGTCCGCCCGCCGTTCCCCGACCACACCCCTCTCCCTCTGTGCGGCGATCCTCCTGTCCGCCTCGGCCCTCGCCAGGGTGCCGGATACCGCGGCGCTCGAGCAGGTGGTCACGGACTTCCTGGCCGAACATCCCGACATTCCGGGGATCATGGTCCACCTGCGATCGGATGCGATGGGCCTCGAGTGGTCGGGGGCGGCGGGTGTCGCCGACCGCGAGTCGGGGACGCCCATTCGCGCGGACCAGCCGGCCCGGCTCGCCAGCACGACCAAGACCTACGTGTCCGCCGCCGTCCTGCGCCTTGCCGAGCGGGGCAAGCTCGATCTGGACGGCTCGATCGACCAGTACCTGTCTCGTCGGGTCAACACCATTCTGCGGTCCGACGGGTACGCCACCGACGCGATCTCGGTGCGGCACCTGCTCACGCACACCGGGGGCATCGGCGACCACCTCGTCGGTCCTTTCATCGAGTCGATCCAGACCGACAGGGACCGCGAGTGGACGCTGAGCGGGACCATCTCCTTCATGACCGAAGTCAGCGACCCGCTCGGCCCGCCCGGAGCCGTCTTTCTCTACTCGGACGGCGGCTACATCCTCCTCGGCGACATCGTGCAGACCGCGAGCGCGACCACGCTCGGCCCCGCCGTGCGCGACCTGCTCCGCTTCGACGTCCTGGAGATCAAGGCGACCTGGTGGGAGGTCATGGAGCCGGGTCCACCGCACGTTGCGCCCCGCATCGGACAGTACCTGTTCGACTCGAACATCCGGGACTGGAAGCCGACCTTCGACCTCTACGGCGGCGGGGGACTGGTCGCCACGATGCCGGACATCGCGAGGTTCTACGAGGCCCTGTTCGAGGGCAGGGTCTTCACCGAGCCCGCGACCCTGGCCACGATGCTGACGTCCATCGTTCCCGAGCGCGGCGGTCCCTTCTCAAGCGGCCTGGGCCTGCGCGGCTACCAGTACTGTCACGGCATCTTCGCGAGCGAACACGCCGGCTACACGATCTTCGGCCACAGCGGCGCCTGGGGCACCGTTGGCGGATTCGTCCCGGCGCTGGACCTGGCGTTCGGCGTGTCGATATCGACCGTCGACAGGGACGGGCGCCAGAACGCGCTTCTGCACCGGCTCATCGACGTGCTGGAAAGCCGCTGAAGCGACAGGAAAGCCGCATGGCGGCGCGACTGCGCCCGTAGCTGGGGAGGTTAGTTTCGTATCGGCGTTGCCGAGGCAGCTACAGCAACGATGGCGTCCAACTTGTCGCGCACTTCCCGGTCGATCTCGTCTTTCGGGACGTACTCAACGAGTTCGTGAAAGTTCTTCTTCGCCATGAGGTTCGGTAGACCCAGCTTCGCGAAATACGACCTGAATAGTGGGTCCAGGAAATCGTCGCTGGCCTTGATGGTCCGACTCCAGGGCGAGCCGCGGCCCAGCCTGTCCAAGGCCAGGCTGATCTCGTCGATGGCCTCCCGCATCGCTTCCAGCCGCTTGGTCGCCTCGGCGCTGGCGAAGAGCGGACCAGCCACGTCGCTCGATGCCGACTGCGTTGCGTACGCCTCCAGCGTCGCCCGCGAGCAGAAGTAGTTCTCGACCTCGCACTGCTCCCACATCAGGCATTCGACAGGGGCGATGTCGGGCGGGGCACCGTCGAGGCGGTCGAAGAGTGCAACTCCCTTGAGGTGCGCCACTGCCTCTCGAATCCCATGGTAGTGCTGCCGGACCGCCCGCGGTTGATTGCCGACGTAGCGCACGAATGGCCGCTCCAGTACGGCCGACGCCCGCTCGTGGCCGAGGCTGTGTGCGAAGGCCTGCAGAATTGACAGGTCGGTGGAGCCCTCGAGGTAAAGGACCCAACCCGTCTGCTCCGCTTGGTAGTACTGCTCGAACCCGATTTCGCGCAAGGCCTTCAGCACCTGACTGCGGCGATCGTCGATCGGATGCGGCTGACCGACGAACGCCACGACGAGGTCCCGGTCCGCCGCCTCGTTCAGCAGCACTTCCGAGTGGCTGGCAGCAATCACCTGGCTGCCGCTCTCCTGTCCGACCTTCGTCAGGAGTTGGTAGATCTGGCGTTGACGGAGTATCTCGAGATGCGCGTCAGGCTCGTCCAGGAGCAACACGGCGCCCGGGTTCGCATACATGTAGGCGAGCAGCAAGAGCGTTTGCTGGAGGCCGCGGCCACTGGAGGACAGGTCGAGCGTCACCCTCGACTCGGCGTACGTCATCACGATCTCTCCGCGTTCGGCAACGTAGCGCGGCGAGTGGAGCTCCGAACCAAACAGGCTTTCGATCTGCGCAACGAGAACGTCCCACTGCTCGGGGTGATCCTCGTGAATGCGATAGCAGAGGTTCCGCAACACCTCGGCGGTCCTGCCTTCCCCGATGCGGACGTTCACGGCTCCCTGGTCGAGGCGGGTCTCGGTCGCCGCCAGGCCGGACATGGGTGGGAGGAAGGCGATCTGAACGAGCGCCGCCTCTTCGGGCACCGGCATGCGCTCCGGGGTTCTCCCCGCGTTCAAGCGAAGCGGGCGACAGTAGAACGACTCTTCGTTCGCATAATCGAATTCCAGCCCGCATGCCCACTGTCGATCTTCCGTTACGCCCTCGACCACGATATCTATGCGGACGTTGCCGGTCTGTTGGCGGCCAGCGACCTTGCGCACGTCCCGGACATGCAGCTCGTGCCAGAGGTGGTTGGCATCGGGGACAGGTACGGACGTCAGGTCGCGCCTGTTGACCGCGACGCCGGGCCTTTTTTCGGGCGTTCTTTGACCGGCTCGCCGTTCGTTCCATCGCTTGAGACCGATGTCCCAAAGTGCGAGCGCCTGCAGCGCCGAGGTCTTCCCCGAGTTGTTCGGGCCCACGAAGACCACCGGGTTGCCCAGCGCTATGTCGGCCTCCCCGAAGCGCTTGAAGTTGCGAACGGTGATCTTGGTCAGCATCCGTCCTCCGCGACCCGTTTCCGGCGAGGTGCCGTTTGGCCCCGGGACTCCGGAAGGATAACCTCAGAGGACCTATGCGCCTCCACCTTGTCGACGGTACGTTCGAGCTCTTCCGCGCCCACTACGCGCCGCGGCCGAGCCGGACGGCGCCGAACGGCCAGGACGTAAAGGCCACCGTCGGCGTCGCGGCGTCGCTCCTGCGCCTCATGGACGACCCGGACGAGCGGGCGACCCACCTCGCCGTCGCGTTCGACAATCCCGTCGAATCCTTCCGCAACCGTCTCTTCGACGGCTACAAGACAGGCGAGGGCATGGACCCGGCGCTGGCCGCGCAGTTCGACCTGGTCGAAGAGGTGACGGCGGCGCTCGGCATCGTCGTGTGGTCGATGGACGAGTACGAGGCGGACGATGCGCTGGCGACCGCTGCGCGGCGGTGGCGCGATGACGTCGACCAGGTGCGTATCCTGACGCCCGACAAGGACCTCGGCCAGTGCGTCACCGGTACGCGGGTCGTGCAGGTGGACCGTATCCGCCGCCGCGTCATCGACGAGGACGGCGTGCGGGAACGGAACGGCGTCGCGCCCGCCAGCATCCCGGACTGGCTGGCGCTGGTGGGCGACACCGCGGACGGGATTCCGGGCATTCCTGGCTTCGGGGCCAAGACGGCCGCGGCGCTGCTCTCGCACTACCGTACCGTGGACGCGGTCCCCGCGGACCCGTCCACATGGGCGGTCCGGGTCCGGGGCGCCGCCCGGCTGGCCACGGCGCTCAACGGGATGCGGGAGGAAGCGGCGCTGTATCGGACCCTGGCGGTCCTGATCGAGGACGTTTCGCTCGACGAGTCGCTGCATGACCTCCGCTGGCGGGGCGCGGACCGCGCGGCCGTCGACGAGGTCTCGGCGCGTCTTGGCGGTCTCGAGATCTTCCCGGCCCGCTGGCGCTGACGCGCGCGACTTGGCGAGACCGGCAACAAGGAGAAGCCATGACCAACGTAGCCGTCTGCATCGTCGGATGTGGACCCATCGGGCTGGCGGGCGCTTTGCTGCTTGCGAAGTTCGGCGTCGATTCGGTGGTGATCGAAAGGCGGGACCAGGTCAACACGCATCCGCGCTCCCGCTTCGTGGATACGAACACGATGGAACTCATGCGGTTCCTGGGGCTTGATCGGGGAATCCAGGTGAGCCCACAACTGCACTGGTGAGGGCACCGCCCTGCAGCCGCCCGGGCGGCCTCGACGTATTGCGAACGCGCTGGCGCCGAAAACGCCTCGGTTCACACCCCCAGTTCGCGCGCCAGGAACTCCCGGCTGAAGTCGCCGATCTCGTCGCGTATGCGCCTGAAGACGTTGGTGAGTTCCCCCTCGTCCATCCACGGATAGTCCGGGTCCTCGAAGGCGCGGTGTTGCGTTCGCTGTGCCCCCGGGAAGACGGGGCAGGTCTCCCTGGCGTGGTCGCACACCGTCAGGACGAGGTCGAAGTCATCGTCGACGTATTGGTCCACATGGTCCGACGTGTGATCGGAGATGTCGATCCCGACTTCCGCCATGACCCGAATCGCCGCCGGGTGCACCCCCTTCGGTTCCGTTCCCGCACTCCTCGCGGCCACGCGCTTGCCCCCCAGGTGATGAAGCCACCCATGGGCCATCTGCGACCGTGCCCGGTTGCCGGTGCAGATGACGAGCACTCGAAACGGCGCGTGGCGCACGGCCCTGGCGATCTCCTCAAACGGGCCATTGTCGCAGGTCTTCGGGTGGGTTCGGTCGTGACGGCGTGGGGGATTGGGGGATGGAGCCGACTGGTCCCAGGCTCGGGCCGCTGCTAGCATCGTGGTAGAGGACTCCAAGAAGGGACGTTGACGATGGCAGAAGCGGACGTCGCCGAACAGGCGGCAGAATTCGGCGCCAACTGGACCGGACCGTACGAACTGTCCGAAGAGCTGCGGCCCCGCATCGAGGAACTCGGCCTCATGGACGCCGTCGAGCACTTCCGCGAGCACGGCTACGCCCTCATCCGCGAGGCCGGACCGCCCTCCCTCATGGACGAGCTGCGGGAGGCCATCCACATGTACGCGAAGGTGCGCGACAAGGCGGGCGGCATGGCCGGCGCGCCGATGCTGCTCGGCAAGCACCCCGCGGTAGACAAGGTGGCGACCTTGCCGAAGATCATGGCGTTCGGGGAGTTCGCTTGCGGCAAGGCCATGCGCGTCGGCCGCATCGTCGGCAGCATCAAGCGCAAGGGACAGGGGGGTCCGGGCGTGCACTCCGACTCGAACTGGATGCCGATACCGTTGCCCGAGCACAATCTGCTCGCGACCTTCTGCGTCGCGTGCGAAGGCATGACCGAAGAGGGCGGCGCGACGATGGTGGTGCCGGGGTCTCACCGGCTGCGGCGTCCGCCCTCGCCGGAGGAAGCCCAGTCGGCCAAGACCGTCTGCATCGAGGCCGAGAAGGGCGATATCGCCGTCTGGGACGGCGCGATCTGGCACGGCTCTCCCGAGCGCAAGATCGACGGTACGCGCACGGTCCTGCATGCCACCTACCAGCGGCTGTACACGCAGCCCATCGACGACTTCCGTTACCTGCTCGAGGACGAGGAGTACATGGCGAACGCCCCGGAGGGCATGCGCCAACTGCTCGGCGCGGACCTCTTCTTCCACACCGCGAAGGGGGAAACGGACACCGACATGACGAAATTCGCCTACGCGATGGAGGCCTCGAAAGTCTGAGGACGAGCGTCGCCTCGAGTTACAGCCAGACAGGGAGCACTGCATGGACCTGCAGAACATGTTCAGCGTCGCCGACAAGGTCGTCTGCGTCACGGGCGGCGGTGGCGGCATCGGCAAGGGGATCGCCGCGGCCTTCGTCGCCGGGGGCGCGAAGGTGTACATCGCCTCGCGCAGCGATCTCTCCGCGACGGCCGGGGAACTGGCCGACGTGGGGTCCGGTGATTGCATCGCGCTGCAGGCGGACCTCGCGAAGGACGAGGACATCGCGGCCCTAGCGCAGACGTTCGAGGAACGCGACGGGAAGCTCGACGTGCTGGTGAACAACGCCGCCCTCGGCAATTACATGGGCAGGTTCGGCGAGTTCGAGATGGACATGTGGGACACGGTCACACGCGTGAACCAGCGGGCGCCCTTCGCGCTGACACAGGCCTGCCTGCCGCTCCTCACGGAAGCCGGGAGCCGCGGCCCGCACGCGTCCGTCGTCAGCATCGCTTCCGTCGACGGCATCCGCATCCCCGCCGACAACGACTGGGCCTACGGCATGAGCAAGGCCGCCCTGATCCACGTGACGCGGCAGTGGGCCGGACGCATGGGCAACAAGGGCGGACGTCCGGGCGGCAGGAACATCACCTTCAACGCGATCGCCCCGGGCCCGTTCCCCGGCATGCTCGACCCGATCCTCGCGACCGAGGAAGGCCACGCGGCGATCTCCGCGGCCACGGTCGTCGGCCGTCCTGGCAAGCCGGAAGAGATCGGCGCGGCGTGCGTGTTCTTCGCGAGCGAGGCCGGCGCGTACGTGACGGGTGCGGTGCTTCCGGTGGACGGCGGCCTGCTCGTGGGACGCAGCGCCAACATGTGACGTTCGCGGCCCGGGCGACCCAATCTACCGCGTGCCACCACCGGCCAAACCAAAGATCTACCATATCGTGCATGTAGATCGCCTTCCATCCATAGTGGCGGACGCGTGTCTTTGGTCAGATGCTCACTTACAACAACGTGCCGTCTCTGGAACAATCAGGTCTTCCGGGCCATTCAGGGGTCCGGCCACCGACCCAATGTGATGATCCAGCCGAGTTGGTACTACTAGGACGTTTGAAGGGAGCCATGATCGAATACCGGGAGGGGGACATGTTCGCTTTCGCTGCGGAAGCGGAAGCGTTGGTCAACACTGTCAACTGCGTCGGTGTCATGGGGCGCGGGATAGCACTTCAGTGCAAGCGGATGTACCCCGAGAACTTCAAGGCGTACTCTTCGGCGTGCAAGCGTGGTGAAGTACAGCCCGGGCGGATGTTCGTCTTCGATACCGGACAGATGACCAATCCTCGCTACATCGTGAACTTCCCGACTAAGCGTCATTGGCGCGGCAAGAGCCGTATGGAGGACATCGACGCCGGCTTGGAAGCTCTCGCTACGGAGATTCGGTCGCGAGGGATCCAATCGATCATCCTGCCCCCACTCGGAAGCGGGCTCGGCGGACTGGACTGGAGTGATGTTCGCCCCCGCATCGAGGGGATGCTCAGGCCCTTGGACGACGTTAAAGCGATCGTCTACGAACCCAGTGGCTCGCCAACTGATGCCAAGGCAAACCGTTCCACAGATGTTTCTCACATGACCCCCGCACGGGCGGTGGTTGTGTCCCTAATGGACCGCTATCTGCAAGGACTGTTAGACCCGCTTGTTACCTTGTTGGAAGTCCATAAGCTCACGTATTTCACCCAAGCAGCCGGTGAGCAGCTACGTTTACGATTCGCTAAGGGACACTATGGGCCGTATGCCGAGAACCTTCGGCACGTCTTCAACGCGATCGAGGGTCACTTGGTCGTGGGTTACGCAGACGGAGGGGACGTCCCGGGTAAGCCGCTCGCGCTGGTTCCTGGGGCACTTGCGGACGCGGAAGCGGCTCTGATTAGTCGTAGCGAGACTCGGGACAGGCTGCGAAGCGTATTCCAGCTAGTAGAGGGTTTCGAGTCACCATTCGGTATGGAGTTGCTCGCTACAGTCCATTGGGTTGTCACAGAAGAAGGGGCTCGGACTACCGACGAGATCGTGGATCGTACGTACGGGTGGGGACAACACAAGGCCAAGTTCTCGCATCGGCAGATTGGCATCGCCCAGGATGTGTTGGAAACTCAAGGGTGGATTCTTCCTTGAAGCCTGCTTTCCCGAACTCGGAGCAACGTTCGTTCCTTGGTTAGAGATCCAGGCCGGCTACCCACAATGCACACGCAAGTCACCGTGATAGGTGCCGGACCGGTGGGCCTCACGCTGGCCATGGACCTGGCGCAGCGCGGGATCGACGTCGTGGTCGTCGAGAGCCGGTCCGAGGACGAACCGGCGGACGCCAAGTGCAACACCGTCGCCGCGCGTACCATGGAGGTCTTCAGAAGCCTCGGCGTGGCGGACCAGGCCCGGGCGGCGGGGTTGTCCGACGACTTTCCGACGGATGTCCTGTACTGCACGAGCATCGCGGGCGAGGAGATCGTTCGCATCACCCAGCCGAGCCGGAACGAGCGCATGGCCGGGGGCACGCACAGCGCTCCGGGCTACCTCGACAGCCATTGGCCCACGCCCGAGCCGGTCGTACGGGTCAGCCAGCTCTATCTGAACCCCATTCTCTTCAACCACGCCCGGACGTTCGAGCGCATCACCCTGCTGCCGGAGACCACCTTCGTGTCCTACGTGCACCAGGACGGCTGCGTCGTCACAAACTGCGAAACCAAGGGTGGCGAGTCGCTCACCATAAGCAGCCGGTATCTGATCGGCTGCGACGGCGGAGCGAGCTCGGTGCGCAGGCAGATGGGCGTAAAGCTGGTTGGCGATGCGGAGATCGCGAAGTCACGCACCGCGCTCGTGCGCTGCAGGGCGATCAGGGACCTCTTTCCCGGCAAGCCGGCGTGGATGTCCTGGGTGTTGAACCCCCGCACCTCTGGCACGGTCGTGGCCATCGACGGGGAGGAGCTCTGGCTCGTTCACCGAATCGTCCTGATGTCCAAGGACTTTGGTTCCGTGGACCGGGACCAGTCGATCCGGGACGTGCTGGGGGTAGGCCCGGACTTCACCTGGGAGGTCGTGCATCACCAGGATTGGACCGCGCGCCGGCTGGTGGCGGAGCGCTTCCGGTCGGGCAACGTCTTCCTCTGCGGCGATGCGGCCCATATCTGGGTGCCCTTCGCGGGCTATGGAATGAACGCGGGGATCGCGGACTGCATGAACCTCTCCTGGATGCTCGCGGCGGTGTTGAACGGCCAGGCGGACGTCCGCATCCTGGAGGCGCACGAGCGGGAGCGGCACCCGATCACCGAGCAGGTGAGCAAGCTGGCGATGGACAAGGCGCTCGAATACATGGAGCGCTCCCAGAACCGGACCATTCCCGGCGTGATCGAGAAGCGCCATTTCCTCGGCCGCATGCTGCGCAAGCGGATCGGCAAGCAGGTCTACGACATCAACGCTCCGCAGTTCGCCTGCGAGGGGTTGAACTTCGGCTACTACTACGACGATTCGCCGATCATCCAGTACGACGGGAGCGATGCGCCAAGCTACGAGATGGGGTCGCATACGCCCTCCAGCGTGCCGGGGTGCCGCATGCCGCACTTCTGGATCGACGACGATACGTCATTGTACGACGTGCTTGGCGAGGACTACACGCTGGTTTCGTTCGATGCCGGGGTTGTGGTGGATGCGCTTGTCGAAGCCGCCCGGGCGCGGGGATTCCCCTTGAGCGTCCTGCACTGCGAAATCCCCGACCAAAGCGACTGGCTGCAGACGGGACTGATACTTGTGCGCCCCGACCGGCACGTCGCCTGGCGCGGCGATACCCTGCCGGACGACGTAGACCACCTGCTCGACATCCTGACTGGCAAACGGATGGAGGCTGCGTGATGAGATCGTCGCGAATGCGAATGTCCGCGTGCGTGGTGCTGTGGGCGATCTGCTACAGCAGCGCGGTCGCCGAGGTGAGGGTCTACACCGGCGCGACGCTGATCGACGGAACCGGCGGGCCTCCCACCCCGAATGCCACCGTGCTGGTCGAGGACGACCGAATCCTCGCGGCAGGCTCCGGCGTCGACGTGCCGGAAGGCGCGCGCGTCGTCGATGTGACGGGGAAGTGGATCGTCCCGGGCCTCATCGACGCGCACATCCATTTCATGACCTCCGGACGCATGTACACGCGTCCCGCCTTCTTCGATCTGACCGACAAGGTGCCCTACGAAGAAGAGGTCGCGTGGATCAAGGCGCACATTCCGGACACGCTGCGCGCCTTCATGTGTTCGGGCGTGACCGGCGTCCTGTCCCTCGGAGGACCGAGCCTCGAGTACAATACGCGGGAACTGGCGCGCACCATGGATGACGCCCCCACGGTGTTCATCGGGCACGGGGTCATCGGGCATGCGCCGAGATTCGTCGCCGAGCGGATGATCCCGCCCTGGGACGGCGAGCTGACCCTGAAGCCCGTCGTGTCGGCGGAAGAAGCGGTCGCCGAGGTCGAGGAAGCCGTCGCCCGTGGCGCGGACCTCGTCAAGACGGCGGTCGACGATCGGGGCAGCGCCTTGCTCGCGGCGGCGATGTGGTGGTGGGACTGGCGCGAGCTGGAGGGCGTCATCATCGAAGAGGCCGCGAGACATGGCCTCATGGTGACGACCCACGCCCACGCCCTGGATTACGCGCATGGCATGGTGGAGCTGGGGGTCGCGAGCCTGCAGCACATTCCAGCGGACAAACCCGTGGACGAAGCCTTCGTCGAGCTTGCCAGGGACAGGGGTGTCATCGTCGTGCCGACCCTGGGCTTGCGCAAGCGCACATTCATCGAACTCTTCACGAAGGAGATCGATCTGCTCCCCATCGAAGAGAGCTGTTCCGTGCCCGGCGTCGTGGAGTCCTGGTACGAGCCGCTGCCCTCGCCAGACGATGATTCGACCCGCTATCGTGAACAGGGCGAGATGGCCGCCATCAATGCCAGGACGCTGTTCGAGGCCGGCGTCCCTCTCGCGGCAGGGACCGACACGGGGATGATCGGCCTCGCGGCGGGCTCGTCCATGCACCTCGAGTTGCGGGCGCTCAATCAGGCCGGCATTCCGGCGGATTACCTCATCCAGGCGGCGACGCTGACCTCGGCGAAGGTGGCAGGGAGAGACGACGAATACGGCAGCGTGGAGGCGGGGAAGTTCGCCGACTTTCTTGTGCTCTCAGCCGACCCGCTCGAGGATGTCGCCCATCTGCAGGCGATAGAACGCGTCGTGAAACACGGCAACGAGTTCGGCCAGCAGGAGTTGCTCCCGCGCTGACGCGGACTCACGTCCGACCGGCTGCCAGCCTCGGAAAGAGTTCCATGGCGTTACCCGACGCGATCAGCGCCTTGTCGGCAGCGCCGAACCCCGCGAAACCGTTGACCCCGGCCCAGGATGCGGCGCTGACGCGGGCGCGTGCAAAAGGATAGTCGCTGCCGAACAGGATGCGATCCGCGCCGACGAGCCTGGTCAGGGCACCGAGCGCCTGCTCGCTGCCCGAGAGCGCCGTGTCGTAGTAGAACCCCCTGAGGTAGTGCAGGCATCCCCTGGGTGCTTTCTCCTGCATCTGGGGCGCTCGGTCGAGCAGCGCCCAACGCCATGCCAGGTAGGGCGCCGTTCCCCCCGCGTGCGAGAAGACGAACCGGATGTCCGCGAAGCGCGCGGCGACGCCGTTCCAGATCAGGTTGAGGATCGCGCGGCTCGTGTCGAAGACGAACTCGGTGGCGAACGGAGGGATCGTGAGGGCGTCGCCGGGCGCGGTCACCGGCACGGTGGGGTGCACGAACGCGACGGCCGACCGTTCGTTCAGAAACTCCATCAGGACGTCGAATGCCGGGTCTCCCAGGTACGACCCGTCCGAGAAACTCGACAGCAGCACGACGCCATCGAGCTCCAGTTCCTCCAACGCGTACCGGGCTTCCGTGACCGATCCTTCGACAAATGGCATGGGCAGCACGGCGAAGGCGCCGAACCGGTCCGGGTGATCCCGTACCAGGGCGGCCTGGTACTCGTTGCAGTCCCTCGAGAGTTTCGCGGCCGCGGCGTCGTCCCCGAAGTGGGTTCCCGGCGTCGATATGGAGAGGATGCCGGTCGCTATCTCCTGCTCGTCCATCATCCGGATCGCCGCCTCGGGGCTCCAGTCCGGGAAGGTCACGCCGCCCGCACCGTGAATGCCCGCCTGCGCCAGCGCATCCACATGGGCGCGTGGCAGCAGGTGCTGGTGCACGTCGATCTTCCGATGGGTTCCGTCTGCCTTCATCGCGGCCCTCGATCCTGGCATGCCGAGCGCGGCCAATGCGAGCCCCGCCCTGTTGATCGTTCTCCTGGTCACCATGGCCGGTCCGGGCGACTCAGTGCATCAGGAAGTGCTCGGCGCCGGTCTGGAACTCATGGTCCGCCCAGGCGCGGTAGACCACGTCCGCCATGTCGCAGATGTGCGTGCCCGCCGTTCGGATGTCCCGCCAATACCGTTCGAGGGGCCGGGTGGACCAGACCGCGGCGGACCCCGCTCTGGAAAACAGCTTGTCGATGCCGAACAGCACGCGCTGGACCGCGCGCACCTGGTCGCGGCGGAACTCGAGCCGCTGTGTCTTGCTGATCGGCTCGGCGTCCGGGGGGTTGCGCAACTGGTCCAGCCACTGCGCGATCGTGAGGTCGATGTGAACGATCCCCGCCGCAAGATCCGATTCGACTTCCGCCAGCGCCTGCTGCTGGTAGGGGTCGGTCTTGCCGACTACGCCCGACGCCGAGACACGCCCCTGCAGGTACTCGCGGTAGTGCTCGATCGCGCCCGTCGCCATCCCGAGCGTGGCCGCGGCGATTGCGGCGGAGAAGATGCAGCCGAACGGCAGGTGGTAGAGGGGCGTGCCCGCCCGGCGGTGGGCACATTCGCCTTCCGATATCGCAGCATGTCCGACCGTCCGGTACTCGGGGACGAAGGCGCCGTCGACGCGGACGTCCTTGCTGCCCGTACCGCTCAGTCCCATGACGTGCCAGGAGTCCTCGACGATTTCGTAGGTGCCTCTCGGCAGGAAGAAGTGGCGAAAGTCGGGTCGACCCGTGCGGTCCCCCGACTTGTCGACGACGATGCCGCCCAGTACGACCCAGTCGCAGTGATCCGTTCCGGTCGAGTACTGCCACCGGCCCGAGAAGCGGAACCCGTCGCCTTCGCGAACGGCTCGCCCCTGCGGCGCATAGGGTGAGGCGACCCAGGTGTCCGGATTGGCGCCGTAGATCCCGTCCTGGAGCTTCGGATCGACCAGGGCGATCTCCCAGGGGTGTACCCCGACTACCCCCGCGATCCACCCGGCCGAGGGGTTGTACCGTGCGGCTTCGCGAACCCACGCGAAGAAGTCGGCGGGCGCGCTCTCGAAACCACCGTGGCTGCGGGCCTGCAGGAGCCGCATGCCGCCCGACTTGTCCAGCACCTGCCTCGCCCGTTCCGTCAGCACCCCGCATTCGTCGCTCGGCACGTGCTCGTCGCGAAGCACCTGTGCGTGTTGACGGATGTATTCGATGGCCTTGTGCATGTGTGGTCTGTCCCTCGCCCCGGTACCCTCGCCCCGGTAGCCTTGCGGTAACGGCCGTGAACGCGTAGGGTCGCGGCGAGTCTACAGGAGAGCACCAGATGTCCATCGTCCAGACACAGTACGGTCGGGTCGAGAGCGTCCGCGCGAACGGTCTGCATGCCTTCCTCGCGGTGCCCTTCGCGGCGCCGCCGGTCGGCGAACTGCGCTGGCGGCCCCCCGCCGACCCGACACCCTGGACCGGGGTGCGGCGCGCGGCGGACTTCAGCGCCCAGTCCTGGCAACCGGTCCTGGAAGGCATGGGACCGCTCCAGTTCGCGTTCAACTCGGAGGGCGGCGAACGCCACGAGGACTGTCTCTACCTGAACGTGTGGACCCCGGGCCTCGACAATCGCAAGCGGCCCGTTCTTGTGTGGATCCACGGCGGCGGGTTCTCCGGCGGCACGGGCGGCACGCCGATCTACGACGGGACGGCGCTCGCGAGCCGGGGCGACGCCGTGGTCGTGACGATCAACTACCGGCTCGGCGCGCTCGGCTTCGTCAACCTCAACGAAGTCACCGGCGGGCGCGTGGCCGCGACGGGCAACGAGGGCCTGCTCGACCAGGTGAAGGCCCTCGAGTGGGTGCGCGACAACATCGAGGCCTTCGGCGGCGATCCCGATCGGGTGACGATCTTCGGCGAGTCGGCGGGCGGCATGAGCGTCGGCGCGCTGATGGCGTTCGTCCCGGCGGCCGGGCTCTTCCACCGGGCCATTCCGCAGAGCGGCGCGTGCAATACCGCCCAACCGCTGGACAAGGCGGCGGAAATCGCGGAAGGGATGCTCGAACTCGCGGGCGTGTCCGTCAACGCGTCGGCGGGGGAACTCCTGGCCCTGGATCCGGAACGCCTGGTCGAGGCGGGCACCGCGGTGGGCGCGAAGTTCGGCGGCGCCATGGTGTTCCAGCCGTGTATCGACGGGGCGCAGATGACCGACATGCCGCTCGACGCGGTGGCGGCGGGATCGGCGGACGGCATCCCCGTCATGGTCGGCGCCACGCGCGACGAGTGGAAGCTGTTCACGGCGATGCCCGGCTTTCCCGCCCCCGACGGTGATGCGTTGCAGCAGTTCCTTGCCGGCCGCATCGACGATCCGGAGACCGTGATCTCGGCGTACCGCTCGGCGAGGGAAGGACGCGGCGACGCGGTGGATGCCGCGACGCTCTTCGCCGCCATCGAGACGGACCGGGTCTTTCGCATTCCGGCCGTCCGCCTCGGCGAGACGCTTGCCGCGCGAGGGCAGGAATCGTTCCAGTACGTGTTCACATGGGACTCGCCCTGGGAAGACGGGAAGCTCGGATCGCCCCACGCCATCGACATCGGTTTCGTGTTCGGCACCCACGCCCTGAACTCGGGCAGTGCCGAGTTCTTCGGCAGCGGGGACGCGGCGGACGCACTGGCTGGCCATGTACAGGACGCGTGGCTCGCATTCGCGGCCGACGGGGACCCGCGCACGGACGCGCTGCGGGACTGGGCGCCCTACGCACTGGACACACGATCGACCGCGCTGTTCGGCGACCCGGTTTCCGTCGCATCCGATCCGTGGGGCGAAGAGCGCGCGGTGTGGGAGCGGGTCGGCGCCCGGCTAGGGGGCCTGTAACGGGCCCTGGCCGGCCCGTTGCGGCGGGTTCCGGCTATCCGACGAGACCGGGTTCCGCCAACGCAGACCCGGGAAGCGGGCGAAGTCGCTGTCGTTCGAATGCAACTCGGCCTGATGCTCGATGGCAAGGGCCGCCAGGTGCGCGTCCGTGACGAGATTGGGTCCTATGGGCCCACCCAGCAGGCGCTCGAGGACATCCATGTGCGTGGACCCGGGCAGGATGATGCGGGCGTTCGGCTGAGCGAGCCATGACCTGCAGTGCCCCGCGGCCTCCGCGGCCGGCATCGGTCTCGCGAGGACCCGCCTGTTCGACATGAGTCGCACGAATCCCAGGACCACCGCCCACGCCAGTCCCACCGGCTCGTCCTCAGACAGGCTCCTTTCCCACCAGGTCTTTGCCGCCGCGTGAAACGGGGCACCCTCGTTGTAGGCGTAGACGAGGAGATTGATGTCGGGGACGATCACTCCACGGGGCCGTGGAGCTGCCCGGTGAAGCGATCGACTTCCAGTTCGTCCACCAACTGGTTGAGTTTCAGTGAATCGATACCCGGCAGGAAGCCCCGCGCCGCCGAGGCGACATGGAACGGCTCCCGCTCGGCGAGTGGTTTCTCGCCCGTCAGGAGGCCGTGTCGAATCACGTCGTTGACCACGGCCTTGAATGACTTGCCGGTGTCGCGGGCCAGAGTCTTCAGGGATGCCGCGATGTCGTCGTCGAGGGTGAGTGTCGTGCGCACGCAGGCATCATAGTGCTCGCTACGGAGGACATCAAGATGCTCCAGGCGTTTGCGTCAGTTCCCGGAGGAACCCCGCGTGGTCGATGAATGCCCCGCCGATGTGTCCGTAGCCGTCGAAGACCCGCGTCCTGGCGCCGAAGTGCTCGGCGAGCCACTTGCCGTGGGACGGCGGAATCTCGTCGATGGTGATCTGTCGCGCATGGATGGCGAGGATGCGCTTGAGCAACGTCGAACTCGCCGAGGACTGCCGCAATCCGGGCAGTCCTCGTCGTCCGCGGCGTACCACACCACGACCCGGTCGCCCGATAGCGGGACGTTGCGCGGATCGAGGCCGGGCAGGTCGAGAGCCACGTCCCGCGCCATCATGTACATCATGGCGTCCAGGGGGATCGTGTTGCGCTCGAAGGTCGTGAGTTCTTCAGGGTAGTCGCGGCTCATGGCGGCATAGCTCCGCGCGGCGGGCTCGGCCATTGCCTCGAGTTGCGCCGCGAATGCCTCCGGGGGCTCCAGATCCTCGTCACCCTCGTCCACGGGCAGCCCCATCGCTCGGCCGAATCCGACACGGCAACGCCGTACCTCAAGCGTGTTGCGCTCCACCTCCTCCGTCACGGGTAGCCGCGGCTGGCCATCGGGCAGGCCGAGTTCCCCGGACAGCGGCAGCCCGAAGTAGGGCACGCGCAGCCCATCGTCCGCACGCGGCCCGGGCCATAGTGCTGCGCCACCGCCATGGCGTGGATCGTCCCGTAGCTGACGCCGTAGACGTGGAAGTCCGCCACGCCCTCCGCCTCGAGAACCGGGTCCAGGTCGGTCCCGGGCCATTCGGCCACCCTGCGTCCCGGGTGCAGCGAACTCATGCCGAGTCCGGGCAGCGACACGTTGATCATGCGGACGTTCAGCGAGCCGTAGGCTTCCGTCCACGGGGCCGGTTCCCGCGTGACCGCGAAGTACCCGGCGACGACGGTCCGAGCGTCCGGGCGCGTGCTGCCGGTGACGGAGTACTCGACGATGCGTCCGTCGCCCGTACGCACCCAGCGGCAGCCCTTGGCCGTGATTTGGGCCGGATCGACGGTATCGGTCATCGTCAGGGCCGTCCGGGCACGTCGAGTCTGGAGTAGTCCGGCTCCGGCGTGTCCAGATCCGGCGTGTCCGAGAGGCTCTGCTCGAGCAGGTCGAGGTAGCGGTGCCAACCGCCGAGGACCGCGTTGGCGATCTCGGTCGCGGAGCGCCCGTCCCGGCACTGCAGCACGTCCGAGAACGTGAGCCGGCAGCTCGCGCCGGCGGCTTCGAGTTCCCAGCGAATCGTGCCGCACTGCAGGACGTTGGGCGGGTCGTACGCGACCACCGGGCCTTCCACGTCCGCGGGCCCTGCGCAGTCGCCGCCGAAATGGATCGTGTAGCGGCCGCCCCGCTCCGCCTCGAACGCGAATCCCGGAAACCAGGAAGCCAGCAGGTCCGGATCGGTGATGGCGCGCCACGCCGTGTCCACCGGGAAAGCAAGCTCGCGTTCGAAGCGGACGAAGGTGCTGCCGTCGTCGTGCCGGCCGACCGCCCCGAGTCGTTCCGGCGGCGGTGGCTTCGCGGTCATGCGGGCGCCGCCGCTTCTTCCTGGGCGCGTTGCGCGCGCTGGAAGCCGTCGCGCGCCTTCATCCGCTCCAGGTAGTCCCGCGTCCGCGGTTGGTAGTCGTGGTGGATGTCGAGGCTCTCGCCCAGGAACAGCGCGTAAGCGATCGCGATGTCGGCGATCGTGAAGCGCTCCGCGCAGAGGAAATCGTGGTCCGCCAGGCGCCGGTCGGCGAGGCGCAGGCGCGCGAGGTACCACTTGCGGTAGTCGGAGGCCACCGTCGGCTGCCGGCGCTCCTCCGGTTCGAGCCGCGTGTAGCGCAGCACCAGGGTCTGGGGAAAGGTCAGCGTCGCGTCGCTGTGGTAGAGCCAGTTGAGGTAGGCGCCGTACTCGGGATGGTCCGGCCGCAGCCCGAACTCGTAGCGTTCGTACTTCTCGACGAGGTAGTGGCAGATGCCGCTCGACTCCGTCATGTGCGTATCGCCGTCCACGAAGAAGGGGACCGTGCCGAGGACATTGGTGCCGAGGTAGGTCTTCTGGAATACCCGCGGCGGAAATGGCAGGACTTCCAGTTCGTAGTCCAGTTCCATCTCCTCGAGCGCCCAGAGCGGGCGCAGCGAGCGGGCGTTGTTGCAGTGCCAGAGCTTCATGAATCGGACTCCCCCCGTCGGAACGCCTCAGTGTCCGGCCAATCCTCCCGCCGTTCAAGGGTGCGCGATGGCCCGGAACCCCCCGGAACCCCACCGGAACCCCGCTCACTGTGGCGGGACTCCTGTGCAATTGGTAAAAAGGACGGTTCAGGAGATGGAGAGGACATCCATGGACAACCTGCCGAAGTCGGTGACCATCACCGACGACACGATGCGCGAGGGGCTGCAGATCGAGAGCGCGGACATCCCGGTCGACGACAAGCTCCGGCTGCTCGACGCCCTCGGCGAGACCGGGGCCAAGGTCATCTCCATCGGCTCGTTCGCCCATCCCAAGTGGACGCCGCAGATGGCCTGCATCGACGAGGTCGCCGAGCGCTTCGTCCCGAAGCCCGGCGTCCGCTACACCGCCGCGGTCTTCAACAAGCTCGGCTACGACCGGGCGGACGCGTACTACCCCAAGCTCGACGTGCGCAAGCGGAGCTTCGGCACGCTGGTCGAAATGTGCGACACCTTCGCGCGGCGCAACTACAACCGCACCCAGGCGGAACAGATCGCTTCCCTCGATGCGGCCATCGCCGGCGCCAGGGAGGCCGGCGCCGAGGCCGGCTCCGTCGCCATCGGCAATCCCTTCGGCTCGAACTTCGAGGGTCCGTTCTCGATGGAGCAGCGGCTGGCGCACCTCGAGCTGATGATCGACAAGTGGCATGCGGCCGGCATCGAGGTGACGCGCTGCTCGTTCCTCGAAGCGATGGGCTGGAACACGCCCAACCAGGTGCGCGACACCCTGATCGAGATCAAGGAGCGCTGGCCCGAGATCACCGAGTTCCACATGCACCTGCACAACACGCGCGGGCTGACGATGGCGAGCTACTACGAGGCCCTGAAGCTCGGCGTGCGGGAATTCGACACCTCCATCGGCGGCATGGGCGGCTGCCCGTACTGCGGCAACGGCCGCGCGGCGGGGCACGTGCCGACGGAGGACTTCGTCGACTTCTGCCACGAGCTCGGCATCGAGACGGGCTACGACCTCGACAAGCTGATCGAGGCCGCGGCGGTCGCGGAGGAAGTGGTGGGACACCCGCTGTGGGGGCACATCTCGAAGGCGGGCGCGCGCCCGCGGGGCGAGCGCCTGTATCCGCGGGAGATGCCGTTCGTCGAGACCCTGCACGAAGCCGCCCACTTCCGGCTCGGCCCGGACGTCTACGACGGCCAGATCGCGCCCTGGCAGGATAACGAGCGGGCCGCCCTGCGCCGTTAAGTCGCAGCAGGCCACCGCAGACGGACCCCGGCCCGCGCCCCGGCGCGGGCCGGTCACATGGGGAGGAGAACCTGGATGGCAGTGCTGGAATCGCAACTCGACCTCCGCTCGGACGGCTATCGCGAGAACCACGCGGGTATGGTGCACATGCTCGCCCAGCTCGACGAGCTCTACGAGGAGGCCGCCCGCGGCGGCGGCGCGGAAGCCATGGCGCGGCTGCGCTCGCGCGACAAGATGCCGCTGCGGGAGCGCATCTCCCTGGTGCTCGACCGGGATTCCCCGTTCCTCGAGATCAGTCCCCTGGCGGCCTGGCGCTCGAACTACAACGTCGGGTCCGGGTTCATCGTCGGCATCGGGGTGATCGAGGGGACCGAATGCCTCATCCTGGGACACGACCCCTCGGTCCGCGCGGGGGCGTTCAACCAGTTCAACAGCAAGAAGCTGATGCGCGGCCTCGAGATCGCTCGGGACAACCGCATTCCCTACGTCCAGTTCGTCGAGTCCGCCGGGGCGGACCTGCGCGGCGAGGGCGGCGGGGGCGATCCGGAGGCGTCCATCCGCCGGGAAGGCGGCCACTTCGCGGAGTCGGGACGGCTCTTCTACGAGATCACCGAACTCTCCAAGATGCGCATCCCGACCATCTCCCTGGTGTTCGGCGCGTCGACCGCCGGCGGCGCCTACCAGCCCGGCATGAGCGACTACAACATCTTCATCAAGAACCAGTCCCAGGTCGCCCTCGGCGGTCCGCCCCTCGTGAAGATGGCGACCGGGGAAGACGCCGACTACGAGCAGCTCGCGGGCGCCGACATGCACACGCGGATCTCGGGGCTCGGCGACTACCTGGCCCAGGACGAACTCGACGGGATCCGCATGTGCCGCGAGGTCGTGCGGCACCTCAACTGGCGGAAGCTCGGACCCGGGCCGAGCCTGCCGGCGGATCCGCCGCTCCACGATCCCGAGGAACTGCTCGGCATCGTGAACGAGGACCTGCGCGTGCCCTTCGACATGCGCGACGTGATCGCGCGGATCGTGGACGGCTCCCGTTTCGAGGAGTTCAAGCCGCTGTACGGGCCGACCCTCGTCACCGGCTGGTCGTCGGTGCATGGCTACCCGGTCGGCATCCTCGGCAACAACGGTCCGCTCCTCTCGGAGTCCGCCGAGAAGGCGTCGCAGTTCATCCAGCTCTGCAACCAGATCGACGTGCCGCTGCTGTTCCTGCACAACATCACGGGTTACATCGTGGGCACGGACTTCGAGCAGCGCGGCATCACGAAGAACGGCTCGAAGATGATCAACGCGGTGTCGAACTCCACCGTGCCGCACATCACGGTGATCGTGGGCGCCTCGTACGGGGCCGGGAACTACGGCATGAGCGGGCGCGCCTACAACACGCGGTTCACCTACCTCTGGCCCACCGCGAAGATCGCCGTGATGGGACCGAAGCAGATGGCGGGCGTCATGACCATCGTGCAGCGCGCCGCCGCCGAACGCCGCGGGCTCGAGTTCGACGAGGACGCGAACGCCAAGCGGGTCGAGGTCGCGGAGCACTGGGCGGAGGAGCGCTCCAAGGGCCTCTACGCCACCTCGCGCGTCTCCGACGACGGCATGATCGACCCCCGCGACACGCGCCTCGTGATCGCGATGTCGCTGTCCGCGTGCCACAACAACAAGGTCCAGGGAACGAAGGAGTTCGGCACATGGCGGATGTGAGCATTCGGCCCATCACCCGGCTGCTCGTCGCGAACCGCGGCGAGATCGCGCGGCGCATCATCCGCAGCGCGCACGACATGGGCATCGCCACTGTCGCCGTCTACGCGGACGGGGACGCGGGCTCTCCGTTCGTGCGGGACGCCGACGTGGCCATCGCCCTGCACGGGACCAGTTCCGCGGAAACCTACCTCGACGCGGCGAAGGTGCTCGAAGCCTGCAAGCGCTCCGGCGCGGACGCCGTGCACCCCGGCTACGGCTTCCTGTCCGAGAACGCGGACTTCGCGCGCGCCGTCGAGCGCGCCGGCATGCGTTGGGTCGGGCCGTCGGCCGACGCGATCGCCGCCATGGGCGACAAGCTCGCCGCCAAGGCATTGATGCGGGAAGCGGGGGTGCCGACGCTGCCGGCGATCGAACTCGAGTCCGACACGGACCTCGCCGCCGCCGCGCGGGAGATCGGCTATCCGGTCCTCGTCAAGGCCGCGGCGGGCGGCGGCGGGCGCGGCATGCGCATCGTCGAGACCGAAGGGGAACTTGCCGAAGCCGTCGAGGGCGCTCGCCGGGAGGCGAAGGCCTCCTTCGGCGACGACACGGTGTTCCTGGAACGCTGGCTCACCGCGCCCCGGCACGTCGAACTCCAGATCCTGGGCGACCTGCACGGCAACGTCGTGCACATGTTCGAACGCGAGTGCTCCATCCAGCGCCGCCACCAGAAGATCATCGAGGAAGCGCCGTCCCCGGCGGTCGACCCGGACCTGCGCGCCCGCATGGGCGAGGCGGCGGTATCGGCGGCGCAGAAGATCGGCTACGCCTCGGCGGGGACCGTGGAGTTCCTGCTCGACGGTGGCGAGTTCTGGTTCCTCGAGGTGAACACCCGGCTCCAGGTCGAGCATCCCGTCACCGAGGAGATCACCGGCCTCGATCTCGTGCGCGAGCAGCTTCGCATCGCGGAAGGGGAAGCCCTCGGCTACGGCCAGGACGATCTCGCGATCGACGGCCATGCCATCGAGGCGCGCGTTTACGCAGAGGATCCCGCCAACGACTTCCTGCCCACCGGAGGCACCGTGCTCGCGTGGGAGGAGGCGGACGGAGGACGTTTCGACACCGGCATCGAGACGGGGAGCGCCGTCAGCATCGAGTTCGACCCGATGATCGCCAAGGTCATCGTGCACGCGCCGACCCGGCGCGAAGCCGCGGGGCGCCTCGCAAGGGTGCTCGAGAAGACCCGCCTGCAGGGCGTGACGAACAACCGCGACTTCCTCGTGGCCACGCTCCGCGAGCCCGCGTTCCTCGCCGGCGACACGACGACGGACTTCATCGACCGGGTGCAACCGGCGCGCACGCGCGAGCTGTCTTCGGATGATCTGCACCACGCCTGTATCGCGACCGCCCTCGTCGGACAGGCGCGGCGGAGGGCCGCGGCCACCGTGCTGGCCGACGTCCCGAGCGGCTGGCGCAACTCGCTGATGCCGCCGCAGCGCACCCGGTTCCGGCGCGACGGGGACGAAGTGCTCGTGGAATACCGGGCCGGACGCAACGACACCTTCGCGGTGACCATCGGCGAGTCCGACTACGCGGTCGTGGTGTACGACGTGGACGCGACCGGGATCGATCTGGAGATCGACGGCCGGCGGACGAAGGCATCCGTCTCGGCAAGGGACAGCCTGTGGCTCGTCCACAGCCCCGCGGGCGACGTCGAACTCGAGGAGCTCTCGAGGTTCCCTTCCAGCGACCGCGCCACAGTGCCGGGTGGCCTGGTCGCGCCCATGCCCGGCAACGTCACCGCCGTGCACGTCGCGCAGGGGGACAGCGTCGAGGACGGCCAGCTCCTGCTGATTCTCGAGGCCATGAAGATGGAGCACCGCATCACCGCCCCGATGTCGGGCTCGGTCAAGCAGTTGCTGGTGGACAAGGGCGACCAGGTGGACAACGGCGCGCTGCTGGTGGTCCTGGAAGAAGAGGAAGGATAGGAAGATGCAGACAACCGAAGCGACCCTCTACGAGATCAGGAACGGCGCGGCCTGGATCACGCTGAACCGGCCCGACAACCGCAACGCCCTCTCCTCCGTCCTCGTCAGCGAGCTGTACGAGCACCTCCTCGCCTCGAACGACGACCCCGAGGTCCGCTGCATCGTCATCACCGGCGCCGATCCCGCGTTCTGCTCCGGCGCGGACCTCAAGAGCCCGCCCGGGGCGGCCATCGAAGGCCGCCGGTCCGTGCCGTACCCCCAGGTCCTCACCACCATCATGGAGAGCGACAAGCCGGTGATCGCCGCCGTGAACGGGGCGGCGTTCGCGGGAGGGCTCGGGCTCGTCGGCGCCTCGGACATCGTCGTGGCGGTGGAAGACGCGCGCATGTCCTTCAGCGAGGTCCGCATCGGCGTGATCCCGGCGGTGATCTCGGTGGTCTGCATCCCGAAGCTCGGCACGCACCACGCCATGAAGCTCTTCATCACCGGAGAACGTTTCAGCGGCGCGGACGCGGTCTCCATGGGCTTCGCCCACCGGGCGGTCCCGAAGGATCGGCTCGTCGCCGCCGTCGAGGAGGAGATCGACATGATCAACCTCGGCGGGCCCAATGCGGTGGTCCAATGCAAGAAGCTCGTGCGGCGGGTGCCGACGCTTTCCATCGAGGAGGGCTTCGAGGTGACCGCCGAGTGGAGCGGCCGCATGTTCCGCTCGGACGAGGCCGCCGAGGGCATGGCCGCCTTCCGGGAGAAACGCAAGGCAACGTGGATCGAGTAGATTTGGGCGTCGCCCGCGATTCCTCGGGCCGGTACAGTATCGTCGGTCGCCATTGGTGCCCGTCGAATCCGTTCCCGAGCCTCCCGACCCGGAGGAGTGACCGAGCACGCGCAGTGCTCGAACAGCGGCTCTCCATGCAAGAGGGCTTCGAAGTCACCGGGGAGTGGAGCGGGCGCATGTTCCGCTCGGATGAAGCCGCCGAGGGTATGGCTGCCTTCCGCGAGAAGCGCAAGGCCGCCTGGATCGAGTAGGCGTTGGGGGTCGGCCTTACGGCTCATGGGCCGGCAAGGGCCCACCTTTGGGTCTACGTCCCGCAGGGCGGGTGACATCGTGACCCATACGTCGTATGCCTCGTCGTGCGGGCCGACCGCGTACGGCAGGATGGAACCATCCGGCAAGAGCAAGTAGACGAAACGGACATGACGGCTCAGGCGTACCGAATATTGGTCGTCGAACCCCTTCATCTTCTTGTGCCGGCGCCCGATGGGCATCTGCTTTCCGGCAACGAGGTCGTCGAGCACCGACTCCAGCGTGGCCTTCAGCCGGGGATCGAGGCGCCTGAAGTCTCTCTTGAAGCGACTTCCCGGGTCTCGTAGTCGCCGTGGCTTAGGCGACCTCGGCAGCGCCTGCTTCGATTGCCGCAACCAAGGCCGCACCAGAAGCGAAGGTCCTGTCGCTTGACGGGGCGTCGCGACCCCCTTCAGCCATGAGGATCAGCCACCGGCTTTCCTGCATGCAGGACACGACCGACCCGAAAGCCGCGTACAGGGCGTCTATGGCGACGAAAACCCTCGGGTCGTACAGTGCGAGTCCGCCGGAGGCGAGAAGGTTGTCCCGCAGCGCCTGAAGGCGTTCCCGCTCGCTGCGGAAGTGAGCCTCCGCCTTCTCGCAGGAGTCCGTGACCTCGCCGTCAGGGTCAGCGAAGGCGACCAGCAAGTCTTCAGCCTTGAGGTTCCGGGCCAGCTTGAGTTCGGTCGTCATCTTCTGCAGAGCGGCGGCCACACCGGCCAGGCGTTGCTCACATGACCAAACCAGGGCTTTTATGAGGTCCTTTCGCTGCTCTCCGGACATGCTCGTCAAGGCCTCTGGAGTGAGGACGGCGGCGAAGTCTTCGGACTGATCGCGCGGAGGCGCTGCCATCCACGGGAGGACGCGCCCGAGGTCTCGGATCTGCGCGCCGGTGGTCTGGACGTTCATCGCAGTGCCCGTGGTTGCTTGCGGCGATCGAGCGTAACAGATGATGGATCATCCGTCGTAGCTCGTCTGCCCTTCGGGCGCGGAGCCGCCAAGGTGACAACTCGGAAGAGCGACGGGCAGAATGGGCTATCGGGCAACTTGAGGGCTTCCAGCCACCATGGTCCACGCGCGCATACCCGTCCTGGTCGGAGTCGGTCAACTCCTGAACCGCGTCGAGTCCCTCGACCAGGCGATCGAGCCCATCGAGATGATGCTCGAGGCGTGTGCGCGGGCAGAGCGCGACACCGGTGCGGGCGGGTTCCTTTCCCGGGTCCAGTCGGTGCGGGTCATCAAGGGCGTGTGGGACTACGAGAACCCGGCCGCATTCATCGCGGAGCGGATCGGCGCGGTGGGCGCGCACACCGTCGGGACGCTCTTCGGCGGCAACCAGAACCAGGCCATCGTCAACATGACCGCAGGGGAGATTCTGCGCGGCGATTTCGATCTCGTGCTGATCACGGGCGCCGAGAACGGTTACAGCGCGAACAAGGCCCGCAAGGCGGGCGAGACGCTCCCGCAGACCGAGGCGCCCGGCACGTACGACGTCCTGGTCGGCAAGCAGAAACCCGAGCACCACGATTACGAGGTCGCCAAGGGCATCCGGCGGGCGATCCAGGTCTACCCGATGTACGACAACGCCATCCGCCACCAGCGCGGCGAGTCGATCCCGGAACACCTGGAACGGGTTTCCGGCCTGTGGTCACGGTTCAACGACGTCGCCCAGGACAATCCGAACGCCTGGGTGCGGCACAACATGACGGCGGAGGAGATACGCACGCCCTCTCCGAACAACCGCGCCATCAGCTTCCCATACACCAAGTTCATGAACGCCAACATGATGGTCGACATGGGCGCGGCGCTGATCCTCTGTTCGGCCGGCAAGGCGCGGCAGCTTGGCATCGACGAATCCCGCTGGGTCTACCCCGTATCCGGAGCGCAGGGCTACGACCACTTTTCCGCTTCGGTGCGCGACAACTTCCACACGTCGCCGGGCGTTCGCATCACCGGCGGCCGCGCGCTGGAGATGGCGGGCATCGAGGCGTCGGACCTCGAGTTCGTGGACCTCTATAGCTGCTTCCCGTCGGCAGTGCAGGTGGCCGCCGACGAACTCGGGCTGTCGCAAGAGCGCCCATTGACCGTGACGGGAGGCCTCACCTTCGGAGGCGGCCCGCTCAACAACTACGTCATGCACAGCATCGCGCGCACCGCCGAACTGCTGCGCGAGACGCCGGACGCCTACGGGCTCGTCACCGGCAACGGCGGCAACCTCTACAAGCACGTGCACGGCGTCTATTCGAGCGCGCCGCCGCGGCAGGACTTCCAGTTCGCCAACGTGCAGGCGGAGATCGACGCGCTGCCGTCGCGCGAGTGCCTGCCCGAGTACCGCGGGGATGCCGAGATAGAGTCGTACACGGTGATGTACGCCGGCGAGGAACCCGCCATCGCGCACCTCGCTTTACGGACTCCCGCGGGTGAGCGGGTCTGGGCGAACTCCGAGGATACGGCGCTCATGCAGTCGATGGTCCGGGAGGAGTTCTGCGGTCGGCCGGCGCGCATTGACGGGGACGGCCAGGTCGCGGTGACCGGATAACTCGCACCGGCTCCGCCACGCGGGCCGCCCCTACGACCCTACCACCGACCGCGATCGGCGCATGGACGATTTGACCTGTGGAAAAACCGGGTAGACACTTGGTGTGGGGTCGACTCTCGCCGCCACCGCGGCGGTAGTCGGGTTCTTGTTCGGCGGCGCATGCCGCCATCGAGAGGAGCGGAGGAGAAATGGCTAACGTGGCAGAAAAGGCCAGCGGCGACTACGTCCAGCTGGACGAGGTGGATTGGGTGCAGTTCCCGGAGGGCCTGTGCCAGGGCGACATCAAGTGGAAACTGCTGCACGTCTCCCCGGAGGCGGGCGCCTGGACGGCGGTCTTTGACTGCAAGAAGGGCTCGTCGTTCGCCAAGCACGTCCACATGGGCCCCGGCGAGTACTACCTCACCAAGGGCAAGATGCACGTGCGCGGCGGAGACGCGGGGGGCGGCGAGACGGCGGTTGCCCCCGGGTACGGTTACGAGGCGTGCAACGCCCAGCACGACCATACCGAGTTCGACGAGGACAGCGAGTTCTACATGACGTTCATGGGCCCGCTCAACTTCATCGACGACGACGGCAACACCGTGGCCCTCGTGGGGTGGGAGCAGGTCTACGAGGCCTGGAACGCGTAGCAAGCCCGGCAGTGTCCGCGCGAGTCCGGCCCGCCGGGAACGCGCGGCCTGCAAGACAAAGGGGTCGCCCCGCTATGCGGTGCGACCCCTTCTTGTTCCCATAGACCTCTGCTAGAAGTGGTAGCTCAGGCTCACCGTGGTCAGCCGCGGCTGGCCCAGCGTGCCGATCACGATGTTCCCCGGCTCCCCGTAGGTGCCCAGCAGATCGTGGCCGTTGAAGAAGTGCTGCACGTCGTTGTAGTACCCCTCGTCCGTCAGGTTCTCCACGTGTAGCACCAGCTCCATGTTCTCCCACAGGAAGCCCAACTGGCCGTTGACGAGCGTGAAACTCGGGTTGGTGACGGGAAGCCACGCCTGCAGACCCTCGTACTCGCCGTTGTGGCTGATCTGCACGGCGGCCATGAACTCCACGCGGTTGTTGATCGGGCGCCGGTAGTCCAGCGACGCACCCCAACTGAAGTCCGGCGTGACCGGCGGCGTGTTGCCTGACAGGTCCTGTTCCCCGCTGCCGTCGCCCGGGTCGAACGCGGCTTTGACCCACTCGGCTTCGATCGTCCCGGCGACCAGCGTCAGGCTTAGCTCGTCGGTCACCTGGACCGACAGGTCCGCCTCGATGCCGTACTGCTCGGAGTCGCCGAAGTTGGTGATGGCCTCGATCGGGTCTCCGTCCTCCTGCACCAGGTGGTATTCGATCTGGCGGGCCTCGTACTCGATGAAGAACGCCGCGATCGACGCCGTGGCGCGACCGTCCGCCCAGCGGCCCTTCCAGCCCACCTCGTAGTTGACCGCTTCCTCCCGGCCGAACGGGATCAGGGCCTCCGTATCCTGGAAGCTCGCCAGGTTGAAGCCGCCCGGCTCGTAGCCCCAGGCGACCAGGCCGTACAGCATGGCGTCGTCCGACAGCCATCGGGTGAGCGACAGCCGCGGCAGGACTTCGGTGTCCTCCTGGTCGTCCGCGATGTTCGAATCCCGGTTGAGGCTCTCGTTCTGCCACTTGTCGACCCGCAGCCCGAAGCCCCACTCCCAGTCGTTGACCGTGTAGGTCACGCTCCCGAAGGCCGCCAGATGGCTCTTGTCGCGGTCGCGCAACTCGGAGGGCAGCAGCAGGAACTGCTGCTCCCTGGCGGGATCGGGGACATCACCCCAGAAGAAGCCGGAGAATTCGGCGGCGTCCCCGCAGAAGAAGGCGGCGTTGCCCGCACACAGGCTCAGGTCACCGCTCAGGTCGACCGTGTCGAACCACCAGATTTGCGAGTTCATGACCTCATCGAACTGTGAGTGGTACACGCCCGCGATCCACTCCAGGTCGCCCTCGCCCGTAGAGGTGAAACGCAACTCGTGGGTCGTCACTTCCATCTCTTCGGGACGCAGCAGGTCAAACAGGAACTCCTCCCGGATGTCGATATCGGTATACCGGGCGCTGAACGTATCCGTGTATGAACTCAGCCACAGGACATCCATCCCCTCGAGTTCCAGCGTGAGTTCGATCAGACCGGCCTTCGTGTCCCGGTCGTGGTATCCGGCGGTCGAGTTGTTGACGGTATTGGGGTGACGCAGGTTGTTGCCGTCCATCTCCCGCACCCACGTGTTGTTCGGACCCTCGTACTCGTTGTAGCGGAACGAGGCGTACAGCGACAGGCGGTCCGAAAGCGGTCCGGCGATGGACACGCGTCCGCCTGCTTCGTCGACCTGGCCCACGTCCGAGGTTCCGTCCCGGCGCAATCCGTTCGCCCGGGGCGGATTCGTGTTCTTGAGATAGCCGTCGTCCGACGCGCCGAAGACGAACCCGCGCACCGCCCAGCCGGCGTCGCCGAGCGGCAGGTTGACGTGGACTTCGCCGTCTATCGTGCCCTGCTCTCCGCCCAGCACCTTGATCTTGCCGGAGGCTTCCTCCGAGTTCGGCCGCACGCTCACGAACTTGACCGCGCCACCGACGTTGCTGCCGCCGTACAGCGTGCCCTGCGGCCCCTTGAGAACCTCGATCCGTTCGAGGTCGCCGAACCGCGACGAGGCGTCCGAGAAGATCTGCGTGTCGTCGATGTAGAACCCCACGCCCTGGGTGTTGCCGAAGGATCCCAGTCCCCGGATGGAGACGTTGGGAAACCCGTCGAGGCGCATGGACAGGTTGAGGTTCGGCACCTGGAAGCCGATCTGCGAGAGCGCCTTGATGTTGCCCCGGTCGATGCTCTCGCCCGTGATGACGGCGAGGGACTCCGGGATTTCCAGGAGGCTCTCCTCCCGCTTGCGGGCCGTGACGAGGATCTCCTCGATCACCCTCGACGCGCCGGGGTCGTCCCCTTCCTCTGCGTTCGCAGCGCCCACCGGGAACAGGAAGATCATTACCGAGGCCAGGCCCGCTACGGGCAGCCTCCAAATCTCTCTCCTAAGCATGCTCGTAGTCTCCCCCTACTGAACCTCCTTTCTACCGCGAAACCTCCGTTGTAGCAAGCTAACTCGACCGGTCCCGGCACGGCTCGCAGGCGGTTTGCGCACCCTCGCGAATCGTGGCGATAATCGCGTTCCCGCGACCGCCGGAGAGCACCCATGGCAAAGGCCATTCACACCATGATTCGCGTGCAGGAACTGGACCGCTCGATCGACTTCTACGACCGGGCTTTCGGCCTCGAGGTGGCCGAACGGCTGGACTTCGACGACTTCACCCTGGTCTACCTGCGCAACGCCGAGAACGACTTCGAGATCGAGTTGACCTGGAACCGGGACCAGGAGGGCGCCTACACCCACGGCAGCGGCTACGGCCACGTCGCGCTGGTGGTCGAGGACTGCGCGGCGGAGCGGGAGCGGTTCGAGGCGGAAGGCTTCGGTCCCCGGCCCGTCAGCGAACTGCACCGGGACGGCTCGCTGCTCGCGCGGTTCTTTTTCGTGGAGGACCCGGACGGTTACAAGATCGAGGTGCTCGAGCGTCACGGGCGGTACGTGTAGGTACGAGGCAACCCGGATGGCATACCAGGTCACCGAAGAGCAGAAGCGCGCCCTGCGCGAGGACGGCATCGTCAAGCTGCCGGGCCTGGTGGATGCGGCGCTGCTCGCGGAGCTGAACGCGTGCTTCTGGTGGTCGGTCGCCCACCCCGGGCCGATCGCCGTGGGCAACACGGAAGGGGACGACATCCTCTTCGTCGAGAACGCCAACCCCGAGGCCCGGCCCATGTACCGCGACCTGGTGTCGGGCTCGCCGTTCGGCCAGATCGCTGCGGACCTGTGGGGTTCCGACTACGTCGGCTACTACGCGGAAGAGGTGTTCTGGAAGCGGGGCAGCGCGGTTCCGACTTTCTGGCACCAGGACACCGTCTACTCGCCCTGGAGGGGGGAGCACTGGGGCAACTTCTGGATTCCGTTGTGCGAGATGGACAGGGAACACGCGATCCGGGTAGTGCGCGCCTCGCACCTGGGCGTCATGTACGACGGGACGACGTTCAACCCGAAGGACCCGACGGACCCGCTCTGGGGCGATGCCGGCGACTTCCCCCGCTTGCCGGACATCTCCGCCGAGGTGGCGGCGGACCCGGACTCGTGGGACATCTCCGGGTTCGACGTCACGCCAGGCGACGTCGTCGTCTTCCATCCGCACTGTCTGCACACCGGCGGCGGCGCCGACGAGACGCTGCCGGAGCGCCGCAACCTCGTGCTGCGCTTCTTCGGCGATGAGTCCTACTACAGCGAACACCTTCCGGACGCGCCGGGCATGTACGACCACAAGCCCATTCGCGCCGCGGCGGGTGGATACCTGAAGGACGGCGACCTCTACCGCCCGAAGGGAACGCTCCAGGCCAACCTGTCGGTCTGATCCGTTGACCCGGGTCCCGCGCGTCGGTGTTCCGTCCGGGGGTGCTTTCAAACTGTCCCCTGGTCACTCTGGATCGGAGTCTGCTGCACGCGTCCGGCCCCGAGTGCGAGATCGTGGTTCCCTATGCGGACGACGCGATGCGCGTGCGCCTGATGGATCGGCAGAGGATGGGGCTACCAACCTAGCCATCCACCTCCGGCGGCGCCCGGTCGCGCTTGACCGCTCCGCGGCGGCGCTTCTGGTCGCGGCGCCTCGCGCGCGCCCCCGGACTGGGTGTCGTCGGTCGGCGGGGCGTCGGCGGCTTGCGGGCCTCCGCGACCAGTTCACCCAGGCGCTCCAGGGCCGCTTCCCGATTGCGCGACTGGCTGCGATGCGTCTGCGCGAAGATGACGATCTCGCCGGACGCCGCGAGACGTTGCCCCGCCGCCGCCCTGAGCCGCCGGGCCCACCCGTCGGGCAACCCGGACCGGTCCACGTCGAAGCGCAGTTCCACCGCCGTCGAGACTTTGTTGACGTGCTGTCCGCCGGGGCCCGAGGCGCGCACGAACTTCCACGCGAGCGCTTCCTCGGGTACCTCGACGCCGCTCGCGATCTCGACCAGGGCCATCGCGTCTCAGTGCTCGAGGCCGAGCGCGTCGCAGAGGAAGCCCATGTAGCCCTTGCTGGCCGCGAAGCGTTCGCCGACCGCGTCGGCGAAGCCCGGACTGCCGGCCTCGGATCGCTCGACGTTGCACACGGCGATGTGGTCCTTGCGCTTGAGGTCCTCGAGGTAAGGATGGTCCGGCGGATACCCCCGCGGCGGGCGCTTGAGGCTGGACCCGCCGAGGTCGAAGACGCCGCGGAAACGCCGGTTGTCCCGCACCCGCTTCCACTTCGCGGAATGCTCGAAGATCGCGGTGCGAATCGCTTCGAGCGCACTCCGCTCGGGATGCCACATGCCGGCGGCGAGAAAGCAGGTCTCGCCCTGGATGTGCACGTAGAAGCCCGGCGCGTGGACGTCCTTGCCGCGTTCGTGGCGGAACTGCATGCCGATGTTGGTCTTGTAGGGGGTCTTGTCCTTCGAGAAACGGGTGTCGCGGTAGACGCGCATCAGCGACCCGCCCGTCCGCTTCGGAATCGCCAGGAAGTGGTCCGAGATCGCCGGGAGCCGCGCGTTCATGGCGGCGATGAAGTCGAGCGCCGGCTCGAGCACCGACTCCTCGTAGCGGTGCTTGTTCTCGTTGAACCACGGCCGTTCGTTGTTCTGTTCGAGCTCTTCGAGAAACCGGAAGGTCTCCACCCCGAACCCCTGGAAATCTCCCATGCGTCGGCTCCGTCGCCCGGCGTTGGGGGCGAGATCAGGGCGACACACTAAGCGCTCGCCCCGGACACCGCAATTGTGTGTGCGCGTATCTGGACGCTGTTCCTCGGCCGCATCGGCGTCGGCGCCGGCGAGGCGACGCTGGGCCCCGCAGCCATGTCCATGATCTCCGACCTGTTCCCGCCCGAGCGCCGGGGAACCGCGATTGCCGTGTTCATCACGGGCGCCGCGATCGGCTCGGGTTTCGCGACGGTCCTCGCCGCGACCGTGTTCGACGTGCTGGAGGACTTCGCGGAGATCGCCCTGCCGCTGGTCGGCACGGTTCGGCCCTGGCAGGTCGTGTTCTTCGTCGTCGGCCTGCCGGGACTCCTGGTCGCGATACTGGCACTGGCGATGCGGGAACCCGCCCGGGGCGACGCCGTCGGCACCGCGGGCATTCCGCTGCGCGAGGTCTGGGCGCACGTGCGCGAACACGCCGTGCTGATCACGTGCACCCTCATCGGCTTCAGCATCCTCGCCATCAAGTCCTACGGCATCGCGGCCTGGGTTCCGACGTTCTTCGTGCGGACCCACGGCTGGTCCGTGGGCCAGGCCGGAATCTACTTCGGGCTGACGCTCGCCATCACGGCCACGATCGGCGCGATCGTCGGCGGTCGCCTGTCGGACTGGCTCGCGGGCCGGGGGATGGCCGACGCGAAGATTCAGATCGCGATCCTCGCCAACCTGCTCACGCTCGTTCCGATCGTGGCTTACCCGCTGGTAGCCGACGACGTGGCCGCCATCGGCCTCGTCGCCGCGTACTACCTCTTCGCCGCGGCCACGACCCCCATGGGCGCCGCGATCGTGCAGGAGATCACGCCGCCCCGCATGCGCGGGCAGGTCTACGCGGTGTTCCTGTTCACCTCGACGCTGGTCGGCATGGGTTTCGGACCCCTGTCGATCGCGCTCATCACCGACAACGTCTTCGGCGACCCGGCGGACCTGCGTTACTCGCTCGCGATGGTGCCCGTGGTCACGGTTTCGCTGGGGCTGGTGTTCCTGCTGGCGGCGAGGCGCCAATACAAGGCGCTGCCCCGGGTGTACTGAAGTCCGGCGGGCCGGCGCGGCGCTATACTCGCGGGCTCGTTGCCGAGGTGCGTCGAGGTTGCCCGATGCTGAGTCCCGAGCAGATCGATCGCTACCGTACCGACGGCTACGTCATTCCGGACTATCGCGTTCCGGAGCCGGTGCTCGCGGACATCCGCTCGGCTCACGACCGGCTGATCGAACGCCATCCGCAGTTCACGGACTACTGTCCGGCGCTCCTCGCCTTCGACACCGGCTTCCTGAATGTCGCACGCATTCCCGAGATCCTGGACCTGGTCGAACAGCTCATCGGCCCGGACTTCGCCCTGTGGAACTCGAGCTTCTTCGCCAAGCCCGCGCGGCACGGTACGCGCACGCCCTGGCACCAGGACGGCGAATACTGGCCGATCCGGCCGGTGGCGACGTGCTCGGTGTGGATCGCGGTCGATGCGTCGACGACGGAAAACGGTTGTCTGCGCGTGATCCCGGGCTCCCAGCGGGACCGGCGCGTCATGGCCCACCGGTTCAATGGTGCGAAGGGGCTGAGCCTGCCGCTCGAGCTGCAGCCCGAGGAATACGACGAAGGCGACGCCTGCGACATCGTCCTCGAGGCGGGACAGGTTTCCCTGCACGACGTCTTCCTCGCGCACGCCTCCGAGCCGAACACCTCGGACCGCCCGCGCCGCGGCATGACGCTGCGCTACATGCCGACGATGTCGGTCTACGACCGGGAACTTGCCACGACACAGGCGCCGGCTGCCCACCGGCGCGTCGCCATGGCCGAACGGACGCTCTATCTCATGCGGGGCGAGGACCGCTCCGGCGGTCGCAACGACTACCGGATGCGGTCGTAACGGCGTTACGCGCGTGCGGTGGCCGGGACGCTGTAGGACTTGAGGTCGGCCACGAACTCCTTGAGCACCTGGATGCCGGTCGCTTCCGCCTCGCCGCACCACTCCCGGAATGCCGCGAGCAGGTCGTCCCCGCGGCCGCGCTTCGACCACACATCCACGAGTTCGAGCCGCTTCTCGTAGATCGTCTTCAGCCGCGGGCTCACCCCCGTGATCTCGCTGATCCGTCGGCGCTGACGGTCGCTGACCAGGGTGTCGTGACGGCACAGCACCGGCTTCGAGCGCCTGAGCAGCCGCCGCGTGCCCGCATCGGCCTGGCGGAACTCCTGCTTGACCAGCGGCGCGACCACTTCTTCCGCGTAGCGCGACATGACGCGGAACCGGTCGTTCAGCACCGCCCAGGTGGTGTCCATGTCGATGGAGGTCTTGCCCTCGACCCGCGCGACCACCGGGCCCGTGGAGAGGGGCGTGGCGAGCCCAAGGCGCTCGAAGAGCCGTATCCACGCCCACCCGAGATCGAACTCCCACGGTTTGACGGAAAGCTTCGCGGAGTTGGGGTACGTGTGGTGGTTGTTGTGCAGTTCCTCGCCGCCGATCAGGATGCCCCAGGGCGCAAAGTTGGTCGCCGCGTCGGGACACTCGAAGTTGCGGTAGCCGATCCGGTGGCCGACGCCGTTGACCACGCCCGCCGCGAGGAACGGAATCCAGAGCATCTGCACGGCCCAGACCGTGAGGCCCAGCACGCCGAACAGGGCGAGGTTCACGAACAGGAGCAGGGTGACCCCGAGGGAGGTGTGGGGGGTGTAGACGCGGTTCTCGATCCAGTCGTCGGGCGTCCCCTTCCCGTAACGTTCGAGGGTATCCGTCGTGGCGCCGGCGCGGTAGTACTCGGCGCCCTTGAAGAGAATGGCGCGCAGCCCGTGGATCTGCGGGCTGTGCGGGTCGCCCTCGACGTCCGCCGCAGTGTGGTGCTTGCGGTGTACGGCCGTCCACTCCTTCGTGATCATGCCGGTCGTCAGCCACAGCCAGAACCGGAAGAAGTGCTGCAGGGCCGGGTGCAGTTCGAGGGCCCGGTGGGCGGAGAAGCGGTGCAGGTACACGGTGACGGCGACGATCGTCAGGTGCGTCATCAGCAGGACGTAGACGGCGATCACCGGCAGGGAGAACCCCACCGCGCCGTACCACAAGTATTCAAGGATCACCGCCGCTCTCCTACTCCGAGGGGACGCTTGCCCGCTCACCGCGGGGCCGCACATTCTGGCCGTTCGTCCCGGAAGATACCACCGTTCCGGGAAGGTGGCACGCATGGCGCGCGGCGCGGCGGAAGCGCCCGTGGTCGCCGGTCTACAATACTCCGCACCGTCGATTGGAGCGCCCCCCTGGCCACCACGGAAGACCTTGCCATCACCCTCGGCATCGAGGAGGAGTTCTTCCTTGTCGATCCCGAATCCCGCGACCTGATCGCCGATCCCGACCCGGCGATCTTCGACGCCTGCGCCGCCGCGGCCGGTCGCCATCAGGTCGCGCACGAGTTCCTGCGCTCGCAGGTCGAGACGAGCACGCGCGTGTGCGCATCGATCGGGGAGTTGCGCGACGCCCTGGCCGAGACGCGTTCCATCGTGGTCGACGCCGCCGAGCGGCACGGCGCGGTGGCGCTGGCGACGTCCATGCATCCGTTCGCCGATTGGCGCGACCAGGCCCCGACGGCGAAGGAACGCTACGAGCGCTTCGCGATTACCTTCCAGGAGAGCGTGCGGCGCCTGATCGTCGGCGGCATGCATGTCCACGCCGGCTTCGGAACCCGCGATTCGCGCATCCGGGTGATGACCGCGTTGCGCCGGTACTTGCCGACGCTGCACGCCCTGTCCGGGTCGTCGCCGTTCAATGCCGGCCGCGAGACGGGCTTCAAGTCGTACCGGCTGACGATCATGGGCGCCCTGCCGCGCACCAGCCTGCCGCCGCCGCTGTTCTCCCACCACGACTACCGGACGCTGGTCGAAGACTACCGCGCGCTGGATTTCATCGACGACGGTAGCGAGTTGTGGTGGGACGTGCGCCCTTCGGCGCGTTACCCGACGGTCGAACTCAGGATCTGCGACATCTGTACGCGCCTCGACGACGCCGTGGCGGTGGCGGCGCTCTACGCGTGCCTGATCCGGAAGCTCTTGCGGCAGGACATGGATGGGGGACTGCCCGCGGAGCCTCCCACGGAGATCATCGCGGAAAACCGCTGGCTCGCGGCGCGTTACGGGGTGCTGGCCTTCCTGGGCGATGTCGGCGGCGGTGGCCGGGTGGACATCGACGACCACCTCGACGCGCTCCTGCACGAGGTGGCCGAGGATGCCCGCGCCCTGGGCTGCGAAGAGGAAGTTGCCCGCATTCGCGACATCGTCCGCGCCGGGACCTCGGCGGACCGGCAGATCGACCTGTTCCGCCTGCGCCGCGTCGAGGGCGACGACGAGGGGGAGGCGTTGCGCGCCGTCGTTGACGCGGCGGTGGCCGAAACCCGTCCCTGACGAGGTTCGTCAGCCAGGCGGCAGCGGCATCTCCACGCTGTCCGCGGCGCGTGCCCGGGTGAACGCGGGCATCGGTGCTTCCGTCCTTACCTGCTCGAGCCAGAACACCCCGTCATAGGGGGCGCTGTTGCCGCGCGTACCGACGAAGTCCATGTCGCCGTCGCCGTCGAGATCGCGCGCCTCGAAGTCGTCGAACATGCCGCGTTTGCGGCGCGAGATGTCGTACCGCGTCCACTCCCCGTCCGCGGCGCCCGGATTGCGGAACCACCCGAGGCGCCCGAGCATGTCGTCCACGGTCACCTCGCCGTCCTCGCCGCGCGGCCCCATGCTGTAGCTTCCCGAGAAGACGTCGAGGGCGCCGTCGCCGTCGATGTCGGCCAGCGCGATGCCCGTCACGGTGTCGGGGCTGAACGTCCCGATCCGATGCACGATCCAGGGGGCGTCCGGCGCCGCCGGCTGTTCGAGCCAGACCAGGCCGATCGAGGGTCCGACCAAGGGGCGGGGGCCAGGCTCACCGAACCGGGCCGCGGTGACGATGTCGGTCCTGCCGTCGCCGTTCAGGTCGGCGTGGTCGAGGTGGAAGCCGGCCACCGCGGTGCCTTCTTCGACGTGGATGGGATGCTCGACGAAGTCGCCCGGGTCTCCGCCCGTGTTCTCGAACCAGATCATGCGCGGACCGCCGCGTATGCCGCCGACGATGTCGACGTCCCCGTCCCCGTCGACGTCCAGCGGCTGGGCGTTGTGCGGGACGCTGTAGTTGCCGAGCACGGTCTCCCGCCAGCCGTCGGCGGCGAGCGGATCGCCCGTCACGTAAAAGACGGAGATCGGCGTTTCCCGCATGTAGTCCTCGGGCCTGGGGTTCTGGGTTCCCTTGTTGGGCGCGACCGCCTCCGGCCGGCCGTCGCCGTCGAGGTCGGCGAGAAAGACGCGAATGTACGAGCCGCGGTTCCGCGTCATCGGCAGCATCAGGCGCGGCCAGTGGGTGGTTCGCGCGTCGGCGCCGGGATTCTGGAAGTAGATCAGGTGCGCGAGTTCGGCCGCGACGATGACGTCCGGGTGTCCGTCGCCGTTGACGTCGGCGATGTCCACGTCCTCCGGGGCCGCCGCCTCAAGCCCTTCGGCCAGGGTGACGTTCGTCCAGACGTCCGGGTCGTCGGAGGCGAAGGCGATCCGCACGTGGCCGTCGGCCTCGCCGTCGTAACTGGTGTCGGACTCGTGCACGGAGACCACGTCCTCGAACCCGTCGCCGTCGAGGTCCGCCATCCCCAGTCCGTCGCTCCCGCTCACGGCCACGCCGGTGGTGGCGGGATCGTCGATCAGGTGCTCGCGCCAGCTTATGAAGGCGCCGTCTGGTGTCCGCGCCGAGGTGGGCGTGTCGCCGACTGTCATGGGAGGCGGCGCCTCCTCCGGAGCGCAGGCGGCGGTGGCCAGCGTGGAGAGGGCGGCGATCAGGGAGAGACGGTGCATGGGACGTGTCCGCAGCCTGAAGTCCGTCGATTATTGGGCCGTCGCGGGGGTTGGGCAACCGGCAACCGGCGGACTGCCAACGGTGCGGGGCTGGTAGCATGCGCTCATTGGATGGACCGATCTCAAGGGAGACGCTCCGATGACTCGATTCGGACTGGTAGCGGCCTGCCTGCTGGTTGTGGCGGGCTGCGGCGAACCCCTCTACACCATACCGGGCGGCGAACTCGCCGGACCCGAGCGCGGAGCGCCGGCCCAGTGGGGCCAGGTGCCTGACACGATCCAGCTGGAGACCCGCCCCGCCGACCCGTACTCGATCAACATCTGGGGCGTCGCCCTGGAAAACGATCTCTACGTCGCCACCGGACCCGAAGGCGCGAACTGGACACCCTACATCGACGCGGATCCGACCGTGCGGGTGCGGCTGGACGAAGAGGTGTACCCGCTGCGCGCGGTGCTGGTAGACGATGCGGACGAGCACGCGCGGGTGACGACGGTCTACGAAGAGAAGTACGGCATGGGAACGGACTGGGTAGCGACGTCCATGATGTTCCGGCTGGAACGCCCCTAGAGCCTGGAGAACGAACGGATGGACTACCTGCTGAAAGGCATTCGCGTCATCGACGCGGCGACTTTTCTCGCCGGTCCCGCGTCGGCCACGATCCTGGCGGACTTCGGCGCCGACGTCATCAAGGTCGAGCCGCCCGGCGGCGACGTGTACCGGACCCTGGTGGACCGCCACCCGGTGCCGTACCACTGGCAGTTGACGTCGCGGAACAAGCGCAGCATCTGCCTCGACCTCAAGCGCCCCGAGGGGCAGGAGGTGCTCCACCGCCTGGTGGCGGACGCCGACGTGCTCCTGACCAACTTCCTCGGCAAGCAGCTCGATGCGTTCCGCATGACGTACGAGGAACTCAAGGCGATCAATCCGCGGCTGGTCTTCGCGCAGATGACGGGCTACGGGAAGCGCGGTCCGGAAGTGCGGCGCCGGGCGTTCGACGTCACGGCCTGGTGGGCGCGGTCCGGCGTCATGGAGTTCACTCGGGACAAGGGCCAGCCGCCGCTGCAGTCGGCGCCCGGCATGGGCGATCACACGACATCGCTCGCCATGTACGGCGCCATCATGACGGGGCTCTATCGTCGCGAGCGGACGGGCGAGGGATGCCAGGTGACGACCTCCCTCGCGGCGAGCGGCGCCTGGGTGAACGGCATGGCGCTGCAGGGCGTCATCGCGGGAGTGGACCTCGGCGCCATCCGCCAGGAGCGCGGCTGGGCCAATCCGTTCCGTATCGCCTTGCCCACCGGCGACGGTCGCTACGTCGCCCTCGCCGTCATCAACACGGCCAGGGAGTGGCCCGGCCTCGCGAAAGCCCTGGGCCACCCGGAGTGGCTGGAGGATCCGCGCTTCGCCGACATGCGCTCGCTGATGCGCAACCGCGACGACCTGATCGAGTTGATGTGGGCCGCAAGCTCCCGCTTGACCCAGGCGCAGTTGATGGAACGGCTCGACGCCCACGAGGTGACGTGCGGCGTCGTCGCGCGCATGTCGGAGGTCGTCGTGGACGAGCAACTGCGCGCGAACGACATCGTGGTCGAGACCCACGACGCCGGCGAAGGCTACGACTACACCATCAACTCGCCGATCTTCCTCGAGGAGGAAGGGAAGCGGCCGCCGCAACGCGCCCCGGAGATCGGCGCGCACACGGAGGAAGTGCTGGGCGAGGCGGGGTATTCGCAAGACGAGATCCGCACGCTGCTGGATGCCGAGGTGGCGTTCGGGCAGGCGAACTGATCCGGGGATGGGGGAAGAGCAGGCAGACCCGAGAGAGGAGCCCCGGGAAGTCAGGCTGACGTTCAACGACACGGCGCCCCTGGACCCGGTAATCAACGCATGGTTCGCGGGCCGGACGGATGCGCTCGGCACGATGGCGCGCGACTGGTGGATACGGATGCGCGGCTGCGGCGACGACGTGCTGGAACTGTTCCACGACGGCTGCCCCGTGGCCTGTATCGAGGACGTCCCCTTCGCCTACGTGAACGCGTTCAGGAAGCACGTGAACGTCGGGTTCTTCATGGGCGCGTCCCTCCCCGATCCCACGGGGCTGCTGGAAGGCACCGGCAAGCGGATGCGCCACGTCAAGCTGCGTCCCGGCGAGGAGATCGACGAAGCGGCGCTCGCGGACCTGATCGACGCCGCGTACCGCGACGCCCGGGACTACGTCGCGGGGGATGATTCGCCCTCCTGACTTGCCCGGGATTACGTTCGTCGGAGAACGGCTGGTCAGCGGGGGAGGAGGTCGATGCCTTGGCGGGCGAAGTCCTCATCGAAGGCAAACGCCTGTGGCCATCCGCGTTCCTGCATTAGCGTGATGCTCGTCCAGTCCGTCAGGCTGATACGCCGCGAAGACGCGGCCAGGAGAGCATGCATCGCGCGATCCAGCACCCCGTAGTCGATCCACACGATCTCCATCAACGGGAGCAGGTCCAGGTAGAAGGTCCTGACCGCGTCGACACCGACTCGCGCCTGCAGCAAGGCGACCGTCTCCAGTACGACGAACGACGAAGTGGCGAGGCTGGTGCCTGCGGCCCGGAGCGACGATGCCGTCTCGAGCGCCGCCTGATGCTGGTCGTCACCTCGGACCAGGAACGCGTACAAGGCCGACGTGTCGACGAAGACCGGAGTCATCGAAAGGCGTCTTCCAGGTACTTGTCGTGGTTCGCGGCCACGTCCGTGTCTTCACCTTGGGCGTGGAATGAACCTGCCGCCGAGAGGAAGCGATCCCAGGCGACGTTGGCCCGGGCATGGAGCAGAACGTGGTCGACGCCCTCGCGAACCAGTTGTGCGATAGAAATGGACCGGTTGGAAGCCAGCTCCTTGAGGCGTTGGTACTGCTCGGGTTCCAACTGTATCTGAGTGCGAATCATCTGTTGGCGCGTTATCGCGTAAGAGCAAGCATGATAACACTCTAGTCTGTGGGTCCATTGGTCCGCGGGCGCGACTTGCGTGGGTGTGCCGAACACGTCACCGTTGCTTGCATGGAGTTCCCGCACCGGGTCCTCGCACCCGCGGTCATACGCTGGGACGGCGACCGGCCGGTCTCGGTCGACTTTGGCGACGTGTACCACGGCACGGACGGCGCGGAGGAGGCCGAACGCGTCTTCCTGGAACCGGCCCGTTTCGATGAGCGGGTTGCGGTGGCCGAGTCGTTCACGGTGGCTGAGCTCGGGTTCGGCCTGGGACGGAACTTCGCGTTGGCCGCCGTGCGTTTCCTGGCGCGTTCGACCGGTCGGCTGCACTACTTGGCTTTCGAGCAGGCGCCCGTGCGCCGCGACGATCTCGAGCGTGCGGCGCGGCGCTCGCGATGGGAGATGCACCGGCGCCTGGTCGATGGCTTGCCGCCTGCCATCGCGGGTTGGCATCGGCGGCGGTTCGCCGGCGGACGTGTGCTGCTCTCGCTGTACTGCGGCGACGTCGTGGCGGGCCTCACTGACCTGACCGGCCGTCAGCGGTCCGGCGTCGACGCCTGGTTCTTCGACGGGTTCGCCCCGCGCTGCAATCCCGAGATGTGGAGCGCGGCCGTCTGCGACGCGGCGGCGGCGCTCTCGCGGCCGGGGGCCACGGTGACGACCTACTCGTCCGCCGGCGTGGTCAAGCGGGCTTTGCGGCAGGCGGGATTCACCGTGCGGCGGGTGGATCAGCGGCCGCGCAAATGGCACGCGCTGGTCGGCGTGCTGCCGGGGTCGTGGTCGCCGCGGACCGTGATTCGCCCGCCGGTGTCGGTGGTCGGCGCCGGCTTCGCAGGATGCGCGGCGGCGCGGGCGCTCGCCGAACGGGGCTTCGAAGTGTCGGTGCACGATACGTCGGTGGCCGCGGGCGCCTCGGCCATTCCCGCGGCGGTCGTGCATCCGCGGTTGCTGGGCGACGGCAGCGGCGCCGCATCGTTGCGGGCGCACGGTTACGGGTTTGCCGTCCATGCCCTCGCGGGTCACACCGGATTCCGATCGACGGGCGCCCTGCAGTTGTCCGGGCCGGACGGCGACCCGTCACGTCTCGAGCGGATCCTTCCCGTATTGCCGCCGGACTGGATCGCTCCAGTCTCTGCCCGGGAAGCCACGGAGCTCGCGGGCGTCGAAGTCTCCGCCGAAGGACTGCACTTCCCCCACGCGGGACTCGTGGACGGCCCCGCCCTGTGCCACGCTCTCCTCGATCACCCGCGGATTCAACTGCAGCGTGGCCCGCCAGCCGGCCAGGTGACCGTGCTGGCCTCGGCGTCGCGGATCGCGGAGCGGTTCCCGGAACTCGAAGTCGCGCCGCTGGAAGGCCAGGCGGACCTGTTTCGCGGACCGGGCGTGCGAGTTCCGGTCCTCGGGGACGGCTACGTGGCGCCGGCCGGGTCAGCGGACGAGTGCTGGGTGGGGGCGACCTACGAGTACCGGCGCTGGGGGTCGGGACAGGCGACGGCGGCGAATGCCGACCGTTTTCGCCGACTGTTCCGGCGCCCCCCCGCGGCCCCCGTCGATGTCTTTCGGGGCACGCGCGCGGTCACGTCCGACCGCCTGCCGGTCATCGGCCGGGCCGATGCCGACACGTACGTCACCGCCGGCCACGGCTCGAGCGGCACGACGACCGCCGTGTTCGCGGGGGAGTGGATCGCGAGCCTGATTGCCGGGGAATGCCCGCCGGTCACGCGCGAGGTGGAAACCCTGTGCCGCGTCGAGCGCTTCCGGGAGCGCCAGTCGCGGCGGCCCAACCCCTTCGCGCGGAGGGAGGGGGAGCGGGTCAGTCGTCGAACGTCCTGACGCCGATGACGCTGTCGATGGCCTCGATGCGCCCCGTGAGCGCTTCCGTCGGCTCCATCTCGAGGTCGATGAGGTTGTATGCGACGTCGTCCCGGCTCTTGTTGAGCATGTCGATGACGTTGATGTCGGCATCGGCGAGCACCGACAGCACCTGCCCCAGCGTTCCGGCGACGTTCCAGTTGGTCACCGCGATGCGGTAGCCCTCGGTGCGCTCCAGGTTGACGGCCGGGAAATTGACCGAGTTCTCGATGTTGCCGAACCGCAGGAAGTCGGTCAGTTGCTCCGCCGCCATCACCGCGCAGTTCTCTTCGGCCTCTTGCGTGCTCGCGCCGAGATGCGGGGTCGCGAAGGCGCGCTTGTGCGCGGCCAGTGCGGCGTTCGGAAAGTCCGAGAAGTAGGCGCCAAGGTGCCCGGAACGCAGCGCGTCGAGCACCGCGCCCTCGTCCACGATCTCCTGGCGCGCGAAGTTCAGCAGCGCGGCGCCGGGCTGGAACGCCCCGAGTGACTTCCCGTCGATCATTCCCCGGGTCTCTGGCAGCGAGGGGACGTGCAGCGTCACGTAGTCCGAGCGCGCGAACAGGCTCGGCAGGTCGTCCATGCGCTCGACTTCCGCCGGGAGACGCCACGCCCCGTCTATGGACAGCGCCGGGTCGTATCCCACCACCCGCATGCCGAGATCGAGTCCCGAGCGCGCGACGCGGGAGCCGATGGCGCCGAGACCGACGACACCCAGCGTGCGTCCGAAGAGCTCGCGGCCCTTGAAGCGCTTCTTCTCGCCTTCGACCAGTTGGTGAAGCTCCTGCTCGTCCGTCACGTTGGAGAGCGTCTTCGCGTACTGCATGCCGCCCATCACGTCGCGCGACGCAAGCAGCAGTGCCGCCAGCGTCAGTTCCTTGACCGAGTTCGCGTTGGCGCCTGGCGTGTTGAAGACGACCACGCCCCGCTCCGTGCAGAGGTCCACGGGCACGTTGTTGACGCCCGCTCCGGCGCGGGCGACGGCGTGCACGCCGGGCGCGACCTCGGCCGCGGTCAGCTTGTGGCTGCGCAACAGGATCGCCTGGGCGTCGGCGAGGTCGGGGCCGACCTCGAACCCTTCGTCGGGGAAGCGCTCGAGACCGCGCGCGGCGATCTGGTTGTAGGTTCTGACGCGGTACATGGGCACCCCGGCCGACGGGTCTTCGGTTCCGCCCGTCGTGTGCGGGGGAGGGTCGAAAAAGGCGCGGGATTTAACCACCGTTGGCGCGCGGGTTTCAATGTTCCATTGCCGTCCTTGACGGCCTCGTTCGCCCGGCGGACCATGGGTCCCGACGCCTGTGCACTCCGATGGGGAAGCCGGGATGCACGTACTTCGTGTGGCCAGTCCGATTCCGTTCACCGTATTGGCGTGCCTGGCATTGGCCGGCTGCGGGCAGGGACCCGCGCCCACCGCCACCGAGTCGCCTCCCAAGGGTAGTCCCGCCCACATCCGCGAGGTCACCGCGGCCGTCGACGATGCGGCGCTGAGGAACGCGGACGCCCGGCCCGGGGACTGGCTGACGTACGGCCGCAACTACCGCGAGGACCGCTACAGTCCGCTCGACGGGATCCACCGGGACAACGTCGCCGAACTGGGTCTGGCGTGGACGCTGGATCTCGGCACGAAGCGGGGCATCCAGACCACGCCCCTGGTCGTCGACGGCATCATGTTCCTGACGGGTCCCTGGTCGGTCGTCTATGCCGTGGACGTTCGCAAGGGCACGCTGATCTGGCAGTACGACCCCGGCGTCTACCGGGGCGTCGGCACGCGGCTCTGCTGCGGCGTGTCCAATCGCGGTCCCGCGCTTTACAAGGGCGCCGTGTTCGTCGGAACCCTGGACGGTCGCCTGATCTCCATCGACGCGGCGGACGGAACCCCGAACTGGGAAGTGATGACGGTCGATCCGGAGGGGTACCAGTCGATCACCGGGGCGCCGCGCATCGCGAACGGACTCGTGCTGATCGGCAACGGCGGAGCCGAGTTCACGGCGCGCGGCTACGTGAGCGCGTACCACGCCGACACGGGAGAGCTGGCCTGGCGTTTCTACACCGTGCCCGGCAACCCGGACGAGGGGTTCGAACATCCAGACCTCAAGCACGCCGCGGCCACCTGGACGGGTTCGTGGTGGGAACTCGGCGGCGGCGGCACCGCGTGGGACTCGATCGCCTACGACCCCGATCTCGACCGCGTGTACATCGGGGTCGGCAACGGCACGCCCTGGAACCGGCTGCGCCGGAGTCCGGAGGGCGGAGACAACCTGTACCTCTCGAGTATCGTCGCGGTGGATGCGGGCACCGGCGAGTATCTCTGGCACTTCCAGACGACGCCGGGCGACACCTGGGACTACACCGCCACGCAGCACATCATGCGCGCGGACCTCGCCATGGACGGCGCCAACGGTTCCGTGATCATGCAGGCGCCCAAGAACGGGTTCTTCTACGTCCTGGACCGTGAGACCGGGGACTTCCATAGCGGTGCGGCATTCGCCTACATGAACTGGGCGACGGGCCTCGATCCGAACGGCCGGCCCATCGAGCGGGAAGGTGCGAGGTACGAAGACGGCAGGAAGCACCGGATCGCGCCCAGCCCGCACGGTGGCCACAACTGGCAGCCCATGTCGTACAACCCCGAAACCGGATGGGTGTACATCCCGGCCGTCGAACAGATCGGCTCCCTGCGCTACGACCGGGACGTGCCGGACCGCTCCCGGCGCAGGGTGAACGGCGGCAACGGCGCGACCAACGCCAACAACCTGAGCCTGTACGTCGAAGAGGTGCCGGAGCTCGACCCGCGCGCGCCGAAGCCGGGCCAGTCCTATGGCCGCCTGATCGCATGGGACCCGGTGGCGCAGGAGCTGAAGTGGGAGGTCCGCCACCCGCACTTCTACAACGGCGGACTCCTCTCGACCGCGGGCGGGCTCCTGTTCCAGGGAGACGCGGAAGGCTGGTTCCGGGCTCGTGACACCCGCACGGGCGATGCGCTCTGGGAGTTCGACGTGCGCAGCGGCGCCATCGCGCCGCCGGTCACGTACCTGGTCGACGGCGAACAGTACGTCACGATCGCCGTGGGATGGGGCGGAGGTCCGGGCAAGCGGACCAAGGGGGTCGATCGCCTGCATCCTGGCACGCTCTACACGTTCAAGCTGGGCGGCGACGCGCAGCCGCCCGAGAAGCTGCCGCCGCTGGAACGCGCCGTCGTCGCGCTCACGACGGACGCCACCCAACTGGAGATCGGCATGGGCTACAACCTCTACATGGGGCACTGCGTCCACTGCCACGGCTCGGCGGGAGGCGGCGGCGGAGAGATCCCGGCCCTGGCGTGGTCGAGCGAGGGCATGTACGGCCTGCTGCATGAAATCGTGCTCGATGGCCTGCTGTTGCCCGAAGGCATGCCGAGCTTCGAGGACAAGCTGACGCCCCTGGAGGTCGACCTGATCAAGGCCTACCTGCTGCACGTGGCGGAGGGGATTCGGGCGGGCACCCCGTCGGAGGAGTCGCGCCGTTTCCTTGCGACCGCGCAGAGGCTCGCCGACAAGGTGTAGATGGGCTGTCAGTGGCGGAAGGCTCCGTCGAAGTCCGGGATGCCTCCGTTTCCCAGTTCGTCCGCCCACTCGCCCAGTTCGTCGTACTCCCAATGCAGGGCGCAGAGCTTCACGTACTCGAGGACGACCCCGCGTTCGCCCTGTTCCAGCAGTCCTCCGCGAGTCGCATGTCGGGTGGCCAGACCATGAGCGGGAACAAAGACGGCCAGGCGGCCAGCCGGCCGGCGGCGACCAGGTAGTCTCCTGCCGCGGTTGGATCGTCCTCTGCCAGGGCGATCCGGCCGAGCATCAGGTTGGCCTGATACTCCGCTTCGAGCGTGAAAGGCGTGCCGTGGGCGTGCCACTCGGCCGCATAGGCGCGGACCTTCTCGAACTGTCCTGCGGCGAATGCGGCGTCCATCGCCCAGTGAAGCTGCATGGGGTCGATGCCGGAGCGGTCCAACCGGTTGGCCCGCTCCAGGTCGGAAAGCGCCGCGGCGGAGAGCGCCGGGTCCGGTACTTCTCTGTCGCCCTGCGCCATCCGCGCCAGCGGAGCCTTCCTAGCATGAACGGCCACATGACGTTGCGGGGGTCGATCTCCTGCGCCCGTTCCAGAAGCGTCAGCGCGAGATCGCGATCCGGACCGTGCTCGAGAAAGGCTGCGGCGTTGCCGAGCACCGTCGCGTCGGGAGGCGTCTCTTCGAGGAGGTCCAGCCAGATGGCCCTGATGCGGGCGTAGGCGGACGGATTGCGGTCGGGATCGATGCTCGCGGAGATCAAGAACGGATGCCGCGGCTCGTTTTGCGCCAGCCAGACCAGGTGCCAGCCGTACCGCCGTACGTTGGCGCGGTCGCTCCACAGGGCGCGCTGGCGCTCGTAGCAGGAGAGCAATCGCGCCCGCGCGCTCCGGTCGTCGGGGTCGCTGCGGAGACGTTCCTCGAGCGCGTCCGCCTCCTCGGCGGAAAGGAACATCCCCACCATCATGTCGCGCGCGTCGTCGGGCACGAGCCCGTCCGGCAGCATGGACCAGCAGCCTGCCAGGCAAAGGCAGGCGGCGATCAGGGATGCAGGCCGCACGAGTCGTTTCGCCGCTGGCCTTCTCCTCATGGGCTCCGCGCCGCGCTTTCGAGTTCGGCGACGATGCGGGCTGTAGCGTCCGGCGCGCGGAACGCCGCGAGCCGCGTCCGCCACGCGTCGAGAGTGTCCACCACGCCCCTCGCGCTGGCAACAAGCGTCTCGGCCGTGAGGTCCGCCTCCGGCAGGACCGTGCTGTAGCCGCGCTCGGCGGCGTACGCGGCGTTCTCGATCTGGTCGCCGCGGCTCGCGGTAGTGGGGAGCGGCACGAGGAGATTGGGTTTCCGGAGCGCCAGCAGTTCGTGCACCGCGTTGGCGCCGGAGCGTGAGACGACGACCGTGGCGGCTGCCAGGATGTCGCCCCAGCCGTCGGAGACGAACTCGCGCTGTACGTACCCGGGCGTGTTCTCCAGGTCAGCGTCGAGATGCCCCGCTCCGCAGACGTGCAGCACCTCGAACGCCTCCACGAGACCGGGCAGGGCTGCGCGCGTGACCTCGTTGAGCCGTTGCGCGCCGAGGCTGCCGCCTACCACGACGAGCAGCGGCCGGTCTCCCGGCAGGCCCGCCCCCGCGAAACCGCGGTCTGCGTCACCCCTCAACAATGCGTCGCGGATGGGCGTGCCGCTGTGGACGATGTGCCTTCCCGACACGCGTGTCCCCTCGAAGCTCACGCACAGCGTCGCCACGAAGGGGAGCGACAGGCGGTTGGCGAGTCCCGGCGTCATGTCGGACTCGTGCGCAACGACGGGGATGCGGCGCAGCCAGGCCGCGAGGACCACGGGGAACGCGACGAAGCCACCCTTGGAGAAGACGACGCTGGGCCTGATTCGGCCGAGGATGGCGAATGCCTGCAGGATGCCGATGGGGATCCGCATCGCGTCGGTCAGGTTGGCCAGTGAAAAGTAACGGCGCAGCTTCCCGGTCCGGACGCTGTAGAAGCGCGTCCCGAGGGGCGTCACGAGGCGTTCCTCGAGTCCGGAGTCCGAGCCGATGAACGAGACTTCGCAACCCTTTGCCTGCAATGCCTCGATCACGGGCAGGGCCGGGATCACGTGCCCGGCGCTCCCGCCGCCCGTGACGACCGCGCGTTTCAAAGGGCGAGCGCCTCCTTGACGAACTGCACCGTCACCCGCCGGCTCGCGGACAGGGACGCGCGGTCGATCTTCTCAAGAAGGGCGAGGAGTTCCGGCAGGCTCCGGTCCACCCGCCGCATCAGGAACCCGACGACCTCGTCGGACAGGTCGAAGCCGCGGTCGCGCGCCGCGCGCTTGAGGACCGGGACGGCGTCCTTGTCCGACAGCGGCGTCAGTTCGAAGCAGGCGGCGCCCCGCAGGCGCGAGGCGAGATCGTGAAGCGCGAAATGCGCGCCCGCCGGGGGCTGCGTCGCGGTCAGCGCAAGGGCGTGCCCCCGGCGGAGCATGGCGTTGTACAGGCGGAACAGCCCCTCTTCCCTGGGACGGTCGCCCAACCAGGCATCCGCGTCGTCGATCAGGACCCGATCGAACGCGTCGTAGCCTTCCACGTCGCCGAGTTCCCTTGCCGGCACGTAGGCGCCGCCGCACGCGTGGCACATTGCCTGCAGCAAGTGGCTCTTCCCCACCCCGGGCGGTCCCCAGAGCCACGTGCAGCGAAACCCGTCCATCGGCGCCCGCAGGTGTGCCAGGGCTTCGGAGTTCGCACCGACGGCGAAACGCTCGAACGTGAACCGCTCCCGCAGGGGAAAACGCATGGGCAACTGACGGCTCACTCGGAGGACCTCGAAGTGCGGAAGGCGCGATAGCTCCAGGTAATGACGTAATCGAGGCCCGAGGCGACGCCGAGCAGCCCCACGAGCGCGAATCCCCAGGGCTCCACGAGCCAGGCCGCGAGCAGCGACAGCGTGCCCGCCTCCAGGAGCTGAACCAGCAGCAGGATGAGCATGACGATCTGCACGGCCGTGTTGGCCTTGCTGATGAACGTCGGGGCGATGTCGATCCGCTCGATGAGCACGCTGTAGAGCATCGCCCCGCCCACGATGACCACGTCCCGGGCGATGACGATGGCGGCGACCCAGAGCGGTACGTAGCCTTGCAGCAGCAGGATGACGAACGTCACGCCGATCAGCAGCTTGTCGGCGAGGGGGTCGGCGAAGGCGCCGAACGGCGTCGTCCACGCGTAGCGGCGCGCCAGGGCCCCGTCGACGGCATCGGAGCCCCCGGCGACAGCCATCAGGATGAGCGCCGTCCCGTAGTCGCCGTAGGCCAGGCACCAGCCGGTGGGCACCACGAGCGCGATCCGGAAGATGGTGATGAGGTTGGGGAGCTGGCGCATGTCAGCCGTTCCCGGTCCAGGCGAGCGTCAGGCGGCCCGGGGCGCCTGGCGGGGGGACGGCCGCGTCGGCTTCCAGCAGTCCGTAGGCGGAGAGCAGCTCGGCGAGCCGGGACCGGGTGGAGCGGGTGGTCACGCGCAGGGTCGTCGTGGCGGGGGCCGCGGCGAGGAGTTCCACGCGGTCGATGAACTCGAGGGCCCCGAGTGCGCTCATGAGCGTCGCGTAGTCGCGCACCGTCGCGATACCGCGCACTTCGAGTTCGATGGCCGTGGCCTCCCGTCCGAGCACCGCGTAGCGGTCCATGAGTTCGTCGGCCACTTCGTCGACCGCGAGTGCGGCGCCTTCCTCCGGCGTCGGCGTCTCGAAACTGAACGACCGGTGGCCCCCGTCGAGCCGGAACTCCCATTCCGTGACCCACTGGCCGAGCGGGTCGGCGCGCCCGCGGCCGAGGAGCAGCACGTCGGGTTCGTAGCGGGCCGTCGCCTGCTCGATGGCGTACGGGAAGCGGTACCAGACGTCCGCTACCGAGATGCGTGCGGCGTCTTCGTCGTCGAGCAGGGGCAGACGCATCTCGATGCCCCGCTCCCGGGCCCGTACGCGCAGCCCCTCGGCGAAAGGATGGTCGGACTCGCGGGAGAGCACGGTCGGCATACCCTCCACGGCCACGGCCAGCCAGGCGAGACCGACCGGCCGGTTGGCGCTCCAGATGGGCAAGGCGGCCCGGGATACCAGGTCGCGCACGGCTTTGGGCGAGAAGCTGACGCCGAGATGCATCCCGTCCTCGGTGTTCCCGGGCAGGAAGCGGTACTGCACGTAGTAGGGTCCGGGATCGCGAAGGGCCGCCTGGACCGCCTCGCTCATCGGCACGCTGCGGAGCCCGGTCAAGCGCATGAGCATCTCGCGCAGCGCGGTGCGGGAAGCACTGCGCCGGTCGGCCGCGCCCTGGCTCGCAACCGGGGCTTCCACGTCGTACAGCCAGGGCACGACCGCCCCGTGGGCGGGGACGCAAACCGGGAGCGCGACCACCACAACCATCACACCGAGGGCAAGCGCCGGCCCGCGCCGGCGGCCGGACCGGGCAAGTCCGCTGGCACTCATGCGCAGCCCCGCTGCGACGCATCGCCGGACGCGGGTGGCAAAGGACTTTCGTTCCATGGGCGGTCGGCCGCTCGAACTGGACGCGGAACACCGGCCGCAAGGCGCTTCCATGACGGCGGCGGCGTTTGTGGATGTCGGGACTCATGGTACAAACTGCCACCTTTCGATCAAACTCCGTCATGTCCGGACTCACCTACCGCAAGTCCGGCGTCGACATCGACGCGGGACAGGAACTGGTGCGCCGCATCGCGCCCGCGGCGCGACGCACCCACGGGCCGGAGATACTCTCGGGCCTCGGCGGTTTCGCCTCCCTCGCCTCCCTGCCCGACAAATACCGCGACCCGGTCCTGGTCACCGGGACCGACGGCGTCGGGACGAAGCTCAAGCTCGCCATGCGGTACGACCGGCATGACGACATCGGACAGGACCTCGTCGCCATGTGCGTCAACGACGTGATCGCGACCGGCGCCGCCCCGTTCCTGTTCCTCGACTATTACGCGACGGGACGGCTCGACGTGGACGTGGCGGAACGGGTCATCGTCGGCATCGCGCGAGGGTGCGAGATGGCCGGCTGCGCCCTCGCTGGCGGCGAGACCGCCGAGATGCCGGGGTTCTACCAGGACGGCGAATACGACCTCGCGGGCTTCTGCGTGGGTGTGGTGGACCGCGACGCCGTCGTGACCGGGGAGGACATCGAAGTCGGCGACCGGTTGATCGGACTGGCGTCGAACGGGCCGCACTCCAACGGCTATTCGCTGATCCGACGCATCCTGGAGGAACGCTCGACGGAGCCGACGGCCGCGGAGCTGGACGCCCTGCTTGCGCCCACCCGCATCTATGCGAAGGCGGTGGCCGCGGCGTTGGCGGCCGGTGAGGTCCGCGGGATGGCGCACATCACCGGCGGCGGTCTCGTGGAGAACGTGCCTCGCATGTTCCGGCGCGCGCTGGCGGCCGACGTGGACCTGGACGCCTGGCGATGGCCGGAGGTGTTCCCGGCGCTGCAGCAGACCGGGAGCGTCGACGAGCTGGAGATGCTGCGGACGTTCAACTGCGGGATCGGTTACGTCCTGGCCGCGCCGTCCGCCGAGGTGGAGTCGGTCCTCGCCGCCCTGTCCGAAGCGGGAGAGACCGCGGCGGTGATCGGTCAGGTCGTTCCCCCGGGAACGGCGCCGGCCGCCGGGCGGCTCGTGGCCCAGGAAGGGGCCGCCCGCCTCGGGCGGTGAGGGGAGAGGGGGGCAGCGATGAGCGATATCACCCGACGGGACTTCGTAAACGGCATGGCCATCAGCCTCGCCGCCGGGAGCGCGTTGTCTCCCCTGCAGGCAGCGGCGCGGGGGCTGCTGTCGCCCGATGCGCTTGGCCCCGACTACTACCCACCGCGGCTGACCGGCATGCGCGGCTCCCACGTGGGCTCGTTCGAGGTTGCGCACGCGGTGGGGCGTGAGGGCCGCAGGTACGAGCCACCGGTCGAGCAGACGGACGCGACGTACGGCCTGGTGGTCGTCGGAGGCGGGCTTTCCGGTCTCGCGGCCGCGTGGTTCTTCCGCGAGGCGGCTGGACGGGAAGCGAAGATCCTCGTGCTCGACAACCACGACGACTTCGGCGGGCACGCCAAGCAGGTCGAGTTCGAAGTGGGCGGACGCCGCCTCATCTCCTACGGAGGGAGCCAGACCCTTGAACAGGGCAACATCCCGCCCGCCGCGAAGCGCCTGTTGCGCGCCGTGGGGTTCGAGGCCGCACCGTTCGAGGAGTACTTCGACCGGGCCTTCTATGAGAAGTACATGCAACCGGGCATCTTCTTCGACGGCGACCGGTATGGCGAGAGCAGGCTCGTCGGAAGCCCCATGGGGACGCTTGCCGACTTTGTTGGCGTGGAACGCTCCCACGACTACGCGGCGATGATCGCGGAGTTCCCGGTATCTGATGCGGCGAAGCGGCAGCTCACCGGTCTCTTTGCCGCGGCTCCGGAGTCGGTCTATCCGAACTTGTCGGGGGAGATGGCGCTGCGGAAGATGATGACGCAGTCCTACGAGACCTTCGTACGGGAGGAGCATGGGCTCGGGGACGAGGCGTGCGGTGTGCTGCGCGACTATCTGAAGGGCCCGGGCACCCAGCTCGGCCTCGACTCGGTCAATGTCGTGACAGGCGGCCTCTTCACCAATCTGCCGATTCCGGGCGTCATGGGTCTTGGCGACGACATGGTGCAGATGCTGGGCCTTGGCGCGTCCGGCGGCCCGAGCGACGCATACATCCATCACTTCCCCGGGGGCAACTCGGGCCTCGCCCGGTTGATCGTGCGTGACCTCATCCCGGAGGTCGCCCCGGGCAGCACCCAGGAAGACATGGTGCTGGCCCGGTTCGACTACGCGCGGCTGGACGACCCGGGAAGCCCGGTGCGCGTTCGCCTGAACAGCACCGCGGTGGACGTGCGCCACGGCGCGGATGGAAGGGCCGTCGACGTGACTTACGTACAGGCTGGAGAGGTCCACCGCGTGCGCGGCGGCCATTGCGTGATGGCCTGCTACAACCACGTGCTGCCATGGATCTGCCCGGAGATGGGCGAGGAACAGAAGACCGCCCTGCGCTACGCCTCCAAGACGCCGTTCGCCTACACGCAGGTGGCGCTGCGCAACTGGCGCGCCATCGAGAAGAGCGGGCACGGGATGGTCTACTCGCCGGGCGCCTTCGTCTCGGAGTTCTGGCTGGACTTCCCGGTCAGCATGGGCGGTTACGAGTACCCGAAGGACCCGGGCGGTCCCACGGTTCTCACGGCGTACCCGATCGAGACTCCGGACCGGAGCGGTCTGTCACCGCGCGAACAGTTCCGCGTGGGGCGCGCGGCGATGCTCGCGCGGCCGTTCGCGGAATACGAGGCCGCGATCCTTACCCAGTTGGACAAGGTGTGGGGCCCGTACGGCATGGACCCGGCGCGCGACGTGGCCGCCATCACCGTCAACCGCTGGCCGCACGGGTACGCCTACACCTACGACCCGCTCTGGGATCCGCCGGAGTACGACACTTTCGCCGACACGGGCCCCCACGTCGCGGGCCGAGCCCAAATGAACCGCGTGTCGATCGCCAACTCCGACGCGGGAGCCATGGCGCTGGTGCAGACGGCGATGGACCAGGGCCATCGGGCGGTGGCGGAGCAGCTCGCGATAGCGGGTTAGGTGCCGGCCCCGTAGAATCGTGTGGATCGTACGGTCGTCAAGGCCCGGCCACATACTGATCGAGGAGGGGCGCGCCGCGTAGGAATGAAAGACGTGAGCGTTCAGGAGCTTGCGGCCAATCCGTCGGGAGCGCTGCGGGCGTTGCGGGACGGGCCGATCACGGTGCTCGGCCCGGGCGGTCCGGAGGCCGTTTTGGTGCACTTGCAAGACCCTCTGCTCGCGGAGCGGGGCGTCAAGCTCGGACTGGCAACAGCGCTGTATCGCGATCGGTGTCTGTCGCTGGGACTCGCGGCGCGCTTGGCCGGCCTCGAGACCGTCGCGTCCATCCAGCACGTCTCACGCCGGGGCATTCCAGTCGTCACGGACTCCTCCGCGACTGTCGCGGAAGACGTGGACGCTATCGCAGGGTGGGAGCAATCGGGCGGCGACGCATGATCGATCAGGTGCGGAACGGCGTCCGGACGCGAGCTTCCATGGACGTTCATACAGTAGTTGGCGTAACATTGGATGACCCAGACGAAGGCGACCGCCGTTCTTCGATGCGCCCGCTAGCCCCGCAGGGCGACATCGAACGTCACGATTGGCACGACAGGAGCGCGTGAGGGTGCCATCGCTACAGTTCAAAGGCCGCGTCTTCGTCGAGAACCACCATCTCGGCGTGCCTTATCACGAGTGGATTCCCGTCCGGTCCAAGGGCATCGGCGACCGGGCCAGCCTGCACGACAATCTGATCGTTGAAGGCGACAACCTCGCGGCGCTGAAAGCCCTCCTGCCGACGCACCACGGAAAGGTCAAGTGCATCTACATCGACCCGCCGTACAACACCGGCAACGAGGGTTGGGCGTACAACGACAACGTCAACTCCCCGATGATGCAGGACTGGCTCGGCAAGGTTGTGGATCGGGACGACCTCACTCGGCACGACAAATGGTGCTGCATGATGCTCCCGCGGTTGAAGTTGTTGCGGGAGCTGCTTCGGGACGACGGGGCGATCTTCGTCTCGTGCGACGACAACGAGGTGCATCGTCTGCGGTGTCTGATGGATGAGGTTTTCGGGGAGGAGAACGCGCTTACGACCATCATCTGGCAGAAGATATTCTCCCCAAAGAACACGGCCAAGCATTTCTCAGAAGACCATGACTTCATCGTCGCTTACGCGAGGAACAAAGAGGCATGGACGCCGAATCTACTCGAACGAAGCGCACAGGCCGAGGGCAGATACAAGAACCCGGACAATGATCCACGCGGTCCTTGGTCGTCAAGCGACCTCACGGCGCGTAACCCCTATGGAGAAGGGACATACGAAGTCACAAGCCCCTCCGGAAAGACGTTTTCGGCCATCTGTCGGAAACTACTTTCGAGTGAAGAAAGCAAAGTTCCTTGAGTTAGATAAGGAAGGGAGGATCTGGTGGGGGAAACGCGGTGCCAGCATGCCGCGGCTCAAGCGGTACCTGTCCGACGTGAAGGAAGGCGTGGTCCCCCAGACGCTGTGGCTACATCAGGAGGCGGGACACACTCAGGAGGCGAAGAAGGAACTGGTGTCGATTCTGGACTTCGAAAGATCTGAGGACGTGTTCGACACTGTTAAACCCACAAGGCTCATCCGACGTATCCTACAGATCGCGAGTGATAAGGACTCGATCATGTTGGACTCCTTCGCCGGTTCGGGCACGACGGCACATGCTGTACTGGCGCTGAATAGGCAAGATGGCGGGAGTCGGCGTTTCGTCCTTGTCGAGTGTGAGGACTATGTAGACTCCATCACGGCCGAGCGCGTGTCACGCGTCATCAAGGGAGTTCCGACAGCGAAGGACGAGTTGCTCAAGGCGGGTCTCGGCGGCACGTTCAGCTACTTCAAGTTGGGCAACCCGATGCGGCAGGAGTCGATCCTGGACGGCTCGCGTTTGCCGGAGTATGAGGCCTTGGCGAGCTACGTCTTCTTCACGGCGACCGGCCTGGAGTTCGACCGTGGCGAGATGGACCGGGAGCGATGGTTCATCGGCCGCAGCCAGAACTACGACGTTTATCTGATCTACGAGGACGACATTGAGAAGCTCAAGGATATGGCGCTGACGCTGGACGTGGCCAGAAAGCTCCCGGGCTCGGACCGCAACAAGCTCGTCTTCGCGCCCACCAAATACATGGATGGGGAGTTCCTACACCGCTACCGGATTACGTTCCAGCAACTGCCATTCCAGATTTACCAGACATTCGACAGGATCGCCGCCGATAGCTCCGATTGACCGACGTGATACTCAAGGACTACCAGCAGCGGGCATTAGCGACGATCCAACGGTACCTGGAGATCGTGGCGGAGGCACGCGAGAAATCTGCTGGGATCCTTGAGATAGACCCGACGTACGACTGGGCGCGGGCTGCGTGGGAAAAGGGCGTTCGGGAGAATGCGATTCCGTCTTCCTCCTATCAGCCGCGAAAGACCGGGCTGGGAGAGCCGCTACCGACGGTCTGCCTGAAGATCCCGACCGGTGGTGGCAAAACGTTGCTCGCGACGAAGGTGGTGGACCTCGTGGGCATCCACTATCGCAAACAGCAGACGGGGCTGGTCTTATGGATCGTGCCTACCACGCAGATCTACAGCCAGACGATTCGGGCGCTCAAGGACCGCGATCATCCTTACCGCCAGCAACTCGACTTGGCGTCGGCAGCACGTACGTTGATCCTGGAGAAGAGCAGCCGTTTCGGCCCGGCCGACGTGGCCGAGAACCTCTGCGTGCTGATGCTGATGCTGCCGTCGGCCAACCGCGAGACCAAAGACACGCTCCGCATGTTTCGCGATAGCGGCGGCTTTGATCGCTTCTTCCCGTCGGACGAAGACGTGGCGGCGCAGGAAGAGCTGCTGGAGCGAGTGCCGAATCTCGACACGTTCGATGAGAGCGCCTTCTGGGGAACGCACGTCAAGACCTCCCTTGGGAACACGCTGCGGCTACTCAAGCCCCTGATCGTCCTTGACGAAGGGCACAAGGCCTACAGCCCCAATGCGAAGAAGACGCTGGAGGGCTTCAATCCGTCGATGATCGTCGAGTTGTCCGCGACGCCCCCGCGCGGGGCCAACGTGCTCGTCGACATCCGCGGCCGGGAACTCCACGCCGAAGAGATGATCAAGCTCGATCTCCACATCAGGAACCGGGCGAGTGCGAGTTGGCAGGACACGCTGCTGGCCTCCATCGAGCATCGTGATCGGCTGGAGGAACAGGCCCGCGAACATCATGCGCGAACGGGCGTGTACATCCGGCCCATCTGCGTGATTCAGGTGGAGCGAACGGGTCGCGAACAGCGGCGGCCGGGCGTCGTGCACGCGGACGACGTTCGGGATTACCTGCTGCGTCACGGCAACATCCGCGAGGAAATGGTCGCCGTCAAGACGAGTCAGAAAGACGAGCTCAAGGACGTGGACCAACTCGGTGGCTTGCTGTCGCCGGAGTGTCCGATTCGCTTCATCATCACCAAGCAGGCGCTGCAGGAGGGTTGGGATTGCGCGTTCGCATACGTGCTGACCATCCTTACGAACCCGAGTTCGAGGAGCGCCCTGACGCAACTAGTTGGGCGAATCCTCCGCCAGCCCTACGCAAAGAAAACCCACGTGGCGGCGTTGGACGAGTGCTACGTGTTCTGCTATCAGCGTCGCGGCACGGAACTCTTGCAGGAGGTCCGCAGGGGCTTCGGACTCGAAGGGTTGCATGGCCTGGAAGGGAAGATCGTCGCCGACGAAGAGGGCTCGCCCGAGGTCGCTCCGACGGTCACTCTCTTGCAGCGTGAGCAGTTCCGGGCGGCGACGCGTGACCTCGTGCTTCCCGCCTTCATGATTGAGGACGATGGAGAGTGGCGGCTCGTACACCACGAAGCCGACATCCTGAGCCGGGTGCCTTGGGACGCTGTCGACGTGAGCCCGCTCTACGATCTCACGCTTGGCGAGGGACGAAGCGACTTCGACCTTAGCACCGGTTTGGAGGCCGAGGCCCTGGAGCCCGATCCGGAGATACAGAGTGCCGCCCCCCGTGACACAAGCGAAATCGACTACTACTTTGCGGCGAGCCACTTGCTCGACGTGATGCCTAATCCCTGGCGCGGCAGCGAGTTGGCCCGACGCGTGTTCGGGGGGCTGCTCGAGAAGCACTCTCACGATCGGGTCGCCGCGAACTACGTCTTCGTGCTGGAGGAGTTGCGCAAGCACTTGGCGACCGAGTTGGATCGGCTCGCCCAAGGGGTCTTTCGCGGGCTCCTCGCCTCCGGGGCAATGCGGTTCATCGTCGTGGCCGAAGACCTGAAGTTCAACCGGCTGCCGGTCAAGATCGAGACCGTGCAGGGCAAGCAGGCGAACCGCGAGGACGGCACGCAGTACCAGCGGGGTCTGTTCGACACGGTCTACGAGGACGAACTGAACGGCTTGGAGAACAAGGTCGCCACGTATCTCGACCAACAGGAGCGCCTGTTTTTCTGGTACCGCAACAGGGCCCGCAAGGACTACTACGTACAGGGATGGCGGCCGGGCAAGATCTACGCGGACTTCGTCTTCACGCTACGTGCTGACGAACCGGACGCCGACGACGAGCTACATCGAGTCTTCGTCGTCGAAACGAAGGGACTGCACCTTAAGCACGCTGGGGACACGGATTACAAGCGGCACGTCTTCGACATTTGCTCCGAACACGCTGCCAGGCGGCGTTGGGCGGAGTTCGTTCCCGCCATGCGCGACAAGGTGATGAAGTTCGAGATCGTGGACGAAGAGGAATGGGAGAAGCGGCTGAATGTCCTGCTCGCATGAGTACTGGCTGGTGTAGCCGCTTGCGACTGTCGAAAAGGGCTGATGGTACTCGGCCCAGAAGGTCGTCTTGAAAGGGATCGGCCTCCGGCGCTTCAATGAGGGGCAGTGAATCTGGGGGCGGTCGGTCATGAGTTGTCCTTTCCTTGGTCGTACCGGGGTTTTAGGAGAATTTGGCACGAGAACGCGTATACGGTCACCATCCGACCATCGGGTGCTGGTGAACGTCGGAAGACACTGCGGTCGTCGGAGGATGCCCGATCACGGTCTCGGCAACGTCACCCCCCGCTGCCCCTGGTACTTCCCACCGCGGTCCCGGTAGCTCGTGTCGCACGCTTCGTCCGCCTGGATGAAGACGAGCTGCGAGACCCCCTCGTTGGCGTAGATCTTCGCCGGCAGGTTCGTGGTGTTCGAGAACTCGAGGGTGACGTGTCCCTCCCACTCGGGCTCGAGGGGCGTGACGTTGACGATGATGCCGCAGCGCGCATACGTGGACTTGCCGACGCAGAGGGTCAGCACGTCCCGGGGAATGCGGAAATACTCGACGGTGCTCGCGAGGGCGAACGAGTTGGGCGGGACGATGCAGCTCTCGCCCTCGATGTCCACGAAGCTGCGTTCGTCGAAGGCCTTCGGGTCGACGACGGCGGAGTGGATGTTCGTGAATACCTTGAAGGACGGCGCGCAGCGCACGTCGTAGCCGTAGCTCGAGGTGCCGTAGGAGATGACCTTGCGGTCCTCCACCATGCGCACCTGGCCGGGCTCGAACGGCTCGATCATGCCATGTTCGAGGGCCATCTCCCGGATCCACCGGTCGGAACGGATGGTCAACGCGGGGCCCCTACTCCATCCGGATCGCCGGCGCGGGCGCCGCTTGTGCGAGGGTGCGCCAGAGCGCGGCGGCGCTGCGCCGGGCGCAGTCCCGGTAGAGGTCGGCGATCTCGCCTTCCGGATCGCTCGCCACGGTAGGCCGGCCGGCATCCGTCTGCTCGCGGATCTCCGGGGCCAGCGGGAACTCGCCGAGCAGCTCCGTGCCGTACTCTTCCGCGACACGCGCGCCCCCGCCGGAGCCGAACAGGTCGTGCCGCGCGCCGCAGTCCCCGCAGGCGAAATAGCTCATGTTCTCGACGACGCCCAGGATCGGGATGTTCACCTTGGAGAACATCTCGATGCCCTTGCGCGCGTCGGCCAGGGCGATGTCCTGGGGCGTCGTGACGATCACAGCGCCGCCGACGGGCACCGCCTGGGACAGGGTGAGCTGGATGTCGCCGGTGCCGGGGGGCATGTCGACGACCAGGTAGTCGAGATCGCTCCACGCCGACTGGTTCAGCAGTTGCTGCAACGCTCCGGACACCATCGGCCCGCGCCACACCATGGGCGTCCGGTCCGTCACCAGCATGCTCATCGACATCGCCTCGATGCCGTGCGCCTTGATCGGCACGAAGAACTTCTCGTCACGCACTTCGGGGCGCCGGCCTTCCGGCACGCCGAGCATGATGCCCTGGCTCGGTCCGTAGATGTCCGCGTCGAGTACGCCGGTCTTCGCGCCGATGCGGTCGAGGGCGAGCGCGAGATTCACCGCCACCGTGGACTTCCCGACGCCGCCCTTGCCGGAGGCGACGGCGATGACGTTCTTCGCTCCGGGGATGCCCTTCTGGGTCGGGGCGCGGAAGGTGAGGTCGAGCACGACATCGTCCTCGAGCCAGCCAGCCGCCGCCCGCGTGTATTCGTCTTCAAGGCCGTCCACCGGGTAGCCGAGGCACACCTCCGCGTGCCAGCGGTCGTCGAGCCGGGCCGCGCGGCGCACGGCGCCGAGTTCGCCCCAGGGGGTGCCGAGAACGGGGTCGGGGAATGTTTCGAGGGGTCGCGCCATCGGCTCGGATTATAGGCACGGACCGCATGCGGGGGCGGGGCACGGGCGACCACAAAGCGTCGCCCCTGTGCTCGGGAACCTGATAGAGTGCGCGCCCGAGCCGAATCGCGCGAGTTGGTTCGCTTTCGGCCCCACCCCGGGAAACCCCGATGAACATATCCGAACGCCGCCGGATCATGGTTTCGAGCGCGTTGCCGAACGCGAATGGGGCCATCCATCTCGGCCACCTGCTGGAGCACGTCCAGACGGACATCTGGGTGCGCTTCCAGCGCCTCGCCGGCAACGAGTGCATCTACGTGTGCGCCGACGACGCGCACGGCACGGGGACGATGCTGAAGGCGGAGCAGGAGGGGACGACGGCGGAGGCGCTCATCGACGGGATCCGCGCCGAGCACGAGCGCGACTTCGCCGGCTTCCTGATCAGCCACGACAACTACTACAGCACGCACTCGGAAGAGAACCGCCACTACTCGGAGCTGATCTACGAACGCCTGCGCGAGAAGGGCCACATTTTCACGGAGGAGGTGGAGCAGCTCTACGACCCGGAGAAACGGCTCTTCCTGGCGGACCGCTACGTCAAGGGGAACTGCCCCCGGTGCGGCGCGGCCGACCAGTACGGGGACAACTGCGAGGTCTGCGGCGCGACGTACGACGCCATCGAGCTCGGGGAGCCGCGGTCGCTCCTGTCCGGCGCGGCGCCGGTGCTCGAGTCGTCGCTGCACTACTTCTTCGACCTCCCGGCGTTCACGGACTTCCTGACGTCCTGGACGCGTAGCGGCACGCTGCAGCCGGAGGTGGCGAACAAGCTCGCGGAATGGCTGGACGGCGGCCTCAGGCCCTGGGACATCAGCCGCGACGGGCCCTACTTCGGCTTCCGCGTACCGGACACCGAGGACAAGTACTTCTACGTGTGGATGGACGCGCCGATCGGCTACATGGCGAGCTTCCGGAACCACTGCGACCGCGAAGGACTCGACTTCGACGACTTCTGGCGCCCGGATTCCGACTGCGAGGTGCACCACTTCATCGGCAAGGACATCGTCAACTTCCACTGCCTGTTCTGGCCGGCCGTGCTGTCCGGCGCGGACTTCCGCACGCCGACGCGCGTGCACACGCACGGGTTCATCACCGTCGACGGCACGAAGATGTCGAAGTCGCGCGGGACGTTCATCAACGCCTCGACCTACCTCGAGCACCTGGACCCGGAGTACCTGCGCTACTACTACGCGGCGAAGCTGTCACCGAACACCGACGACATCGACATCAACCTCGACGACTTCGTGCAGCGCGTGAACTCGGACCTGGTGGGCAAGATCGTCAACATCGCGTCGCGCTGCGCCGGCTTCCTGCACCGCCACTTCGACTCGACGCTCTCGGCGAGCCTCCACGACGAGGACTTGTGGAACGAGGTATCCGCCGCGCGGGCGGCCCTCGCCGAGCGGTTCGAGGCGGGGGACACGAACCGCGCCGTGCGCGAGATCGCGGCGCTGGCGGACCGCGCGAACCAGTACATCGACAGCCACGCGCCCTGGCAGATGGTGAAGCAGCCGGGCCAGGAAACGGTGGTGCACGGCGTCTGCTCGCTCGGCGTCAACCTCTTCCGCGCGCTGGTGGTCTACCTGAAGCCGATCCTGCCGCGCCTGGCGGAGAAGTCGGAGGCGTTCCTCAACGTCGCCCCGCTGACCTGGGAGGACGCGGGCACGCCGCTGCTCGCGCACCGCATCGAGAAGTTCAAGCCGCTGCTGCAGCGGATCGACAAGAAGGCGGTGAACCGGATGGTGGAAGCCTCGAAGGAGGACGAACCGCCGGTCGCCGAAGCCGAGGAAGAGGCGCCGGCCTCGGAGCACATCTCCATCGACGACTTCGCGAAGATCGATCTGCGGGTGGCCCGCATCGTGGCGGCGCGGGAAGTCGACGGCGCCGACCGGCTGGTCCGCCTCACCCTGGACGTGGGCGACCACCGCCGCGAGGTGTTCGCGGGCATCCGGCAGGCGTACGACCCGGAGCGCCTCGTCGGTCGCCACGCCGTTGTCGTCGCCAACCTCGCGCCGCGCAAGATGCGCTTCGGGACCTCCGAGGGGATGGTGCTCGCGGCCGGTCCGGGCGGGGAGGACATCTTCCTGCTGAGCCCGGACGACGGGGCGCGGCCCGGGATGGAGGTGCGCTGACCGGACGACCTGGCCGCGGAGCCCTTACGTCGCCCAGCCGTCCGCCACGCGCAGCGCCATTGCGCGCGACAGGTGGAAGCGCTCCTCCCGGGACCCGTCGGCAAGCAGCAGGTCGAGGTCCTCGAGCGTGACGCCAGGCATCACGACGCTGCTCTCGGCGAGCACCATCCCGTCGTGCGCGGCCGTGTCGGGAATCCAGATCGAGGCGCCGTGCGGGCGACTCCATATCCATGCCTCGCGCACGCCCATGCGAAAGTACGGCACGAGCTTGCTCCGGGAGTTCACCGAACGGTCGACCTCCACCACCAGGTCCGGGACGGGATAGCCTCGGCGGGTGTCGAGGTAGCCTTCGACCTCCGTGACCGCGATGGCGCGGGAGGGATTCACGTAGAGGCTGGCGTCCGGTTCGAACGCTCCGTCGTCGCTCAGCAGGCGCAGCGAACCGGAGTGCGGGAAACCGGGCCATGGACCGCGGTCCACCAGGGCGGCTTCGACGTGGGCGAACAGTTGCATCACCAGGGCGGCGCGGCCCTCGTGCGACATCCCCGGCATCGCCAGGAACTCGGCCCGGCCGGTCGCTTCGTCGTAGCGACAGATGGGGGCGTGGTCGTGGTCGGTCAGGCGATCGAAGAGGTCGCGCGGCATCGGGACTTCGACGCGGACCGGGTAGTCGACGCCTTGCGTGTAATCGAATGCCGAACCGGGAGTGGTTGACTCGCTCATGGTGGGGCTCTATTACGGCGGTCTGATCGTTCGATCATGCACGCCGCCTAACCTGCGGACGCCCCGTCAGGGGAGCCACCCCTGGTACCACTTGAAGACGCTGCCCGTGAGGCTCGCGATGTAGATATCCCCGGCATCGCTCACGTCGATCCAGTGACCCGGACTCTCCATGGCGCCGAGAATCTCCCCCGTGTCGGTGTCCACGCGCATGATGCGGCCGGCGAGCGATCCGTAGGCCACGCCCTCGACGTTGTCGCGGTGGGTGATGATCCACATCGCGTCGTCGGGCGTGATGAACATCCCCTGGGTGGCCCCCAGGTGCGGCCAGATCCGGAGCGGGTTGCCCTCGGCGTCGAAGATCTGGATCCGGTTGTTCTCGCGGTCGCTCACGTAGACGTTGCCCCGGGAGTCCGTGGCGAGGGAGTGCACGAGGTTGAACTCGCCGGGGCCTGATCCCGGCCTGCCCCACGTACGGAGGAAGTTCCCGTCGGCGTCGAACTTGACGACGCGGCTGTTGCCGTAGCCGTCGGCGACGTACACCTCGTCGTTCGGACCGAAGGCGATGTCCGCCGGGCGGTCGAACGTCTCCTCGGTAGTGCCCGACTGGTCCTGGATGCCGAGCGTCAGGAGCAACTCGCCGGCGTTGCTGAGCTTCCTTACCGTATGCCCGCGGTTGTCGGTGACCCACACGTTGTCGTAGCGGTCGATCCGCAGCCCGTGCTCGTTGGCGAAGTCCAGCTCGCGTCCGAAGGAGCGCAGGTACTTGCCCTCGGAGTCGAACACGATGACCGGGTCCGCGACGGCGCCGCGCTGGAACACGAAGACGCGGTTGGCGGAGTCGGTGGCGACGGCGGACACCCGGCCGAAGTGCCAGCCCTCCGGCATCGTGTGCGGCTCGAGTCCGAAACGGATGTTGACGCGGTACCGCAGGAGGCCGCCTTCGTGCGGGTACCAGCCGAGTCGGCCCTGCGCGTCGACGACCCGGCCTGGCGCGAAGCCGCGGTCGATGTCGACCCCGGGGGGCGGCTTCTGGACCTGGACGCGAAGGGGGGTCTGCGCGGCATCGGCCCGGTCAGTCGGGCTCTCATCGCACGCTGCGGCGAAACCGGCCAGCAGGACGGGTGCGGCGAGCCGCGGGAAACGTCTCGTCGCCCGGGCCCTTCCATGCCATGACGGAGAGCCGATGGTGCGAAGGGGCTGCGTCGCCTGCATCACATCCACTCGCCACGCGCCTTCCGTTCGTACTTCAAGCCGTCCAGATCGCGCTCACGCCACACTCCGAACGCCTCGTCTTCTGCCTGGTGGGAGTCCAGATAGGCCGCCACCGCGCGGCGCACGGCTTGGGCCCGCGAGATCCCGTCGCGCCGACACACGGCGTCCAGCCGGGTTACTTGCTCTTCCGGAAGATCGATGACGGTGCGCACGGAGGTTGCGACGACCAATGATGGATTCCGGGCGACCTTAGCAGACGCGTAGCGGACGTCGCGTCAGCGACCTCCGCTGCCGGCCGCCGCGTCGAGGGCGCCGGGCGCCTCCGCGGTGCGCGCCCGGCGGGCGGCGAGCTGCTCGAGAATCTCCGAGTGCCGCTTCTGGTCCAGGTTGTAGTGCGAATAGCACCACAGGCAGATGACGGCGAAACCGGCAACGACCGGTCCGTAGAGCAGCCCGAGATCGACCAGCGTCTCGGCCGGCACGTCGGCCGCGGAGACGATCTCGGCCCCCCGGGGCCAGTCGATGATGTCGAGGCCGATGCCGCCGATGAAGGTGCCGAAGCCGGAGGTCGCCTTGCTGGAGAAGGCGATGGCGCCGAAGAAGATGCCTTCCTGGCGGGTGCCGGAATCGAGTTCGTGCTCGTCCGCCACGTCCGCCATCATCGATCCGAAGCCGATGAACGCCTGCTGCAGGATGAGCCCCTGCACGAACTTGAACGCCACCAGGGTGTAGAAGAGTTCCGGGGTACCGTTGGCGGGAAACGCGTCGAGCAGCCGGCAAACCACCGGGATCACCTGGCACGCCGCCCACGCGGCAGTGCCGAGCAGCACTCCGAACAGCTTGCCCGTGCGGCGCATGAGCGGAGCCGCGAAGAAGGCGCCGATCAGCAGCCCGACGATCGGCGCCAGGTTGACGTACAGCATCTCGCCGCCGGTGAGCTCCCAGAAGTACTGGAACATGTAGATGTCGAGCGCGCTGTTGACGCCGGCCATGATGAAGACGATGAGCACGCCGCAGAACAGCCAGCGGAACGAGCGGTTGGAAAACCCGGCGACGAGGTCGAGCACCAGGAGCGTCAGGGGGTTGCGTCGCGGGCGCGGCGGCGGCTCGGACAGGAAGGGCACCTCCTTCTGCGTACCGATGGCCGAATACCAGATCGTGAGGACCATGAACACGGCCAGCAAGACCGCGAACGGCGTGTAGTTGCCGACGGCCAGGCGGCCGCCCATGTCGTCGGCAAAGAAGTAGCCGAAGCCCGCGGCGATCACCATCGCGCTCCCGGCCGGACCGAAGAACTGCCGGTAGGCCACGATCTGCGTGCGCTGGTTGTAGTTCTGCGTGAGTTCCGCGCCGAGGGCGAGGTGCGGCACGTGGTAGAGCGTCATCGCGCCGCGCGTGAGGATCGCGAACGCGGTGAGCCAGGCGAACAGCCCCCACTGGCTCAGGCCCTCCGGCGGCGAGAAGAGGCCGATGAAGGCGAGCCCGAGCGGGATGGCCGAGGCGTACATGAACGGATGGCGCCGCCCGAGGCGGGACTTCCACTTGTCGGACAGCGATCCGGCGAGCGGGTCGGTAACGGCGTCGAACAGGAGCGCGATGAAGAGGGCGGCGCCGGCGAGCGCCCCGGGCAGTTCGAGCACCTGGTTGTAGTAGAAGAGGATGAACAGGCTGAAACCGGTGTTCTTCAGCCCCTCCGCGAACTGGCCGACGCCGAACGCCAGCTTGCTGGAGAACGGGACGAGGCGGTCGTTCGGGTTGTGCGTGTCCATCCGGCCCGAGCATAGCAACTCCGTGCCGAGTCGAGTCTGACCGTCGGCCTGGGTCGCTGCATACCCTCCTGTGACGGCGTTGCTCAGGGTTCCCCCGTGAAGGAGATGTCGTTCACCTCAACGAGCGGCAACGCCGTGATCCGCTCCGTCAACGGGAAGCGCAGGGTGCCCGGATACACCACCCACAGATGCTCCAGCCCGAGATCGTCGAGGGTGATGTGCATGGCCTTGGTCGTGCGCGGCGCCTCGGTGCACTTGAACTCGAAGCCCCAGCGCCGGCCCCGCCGCAGCAGCAGGAGATCGAGTTCCGCGCCCCGCAGCGTGGCATAGAAGTACGCCTCCCGCGCGCCGTGGGCGATCAGGACCTGCTCCAGGGCGAAGCCTTCCCAGCTCGCGCCGTAGCGCGGATGCATCGGCAGGTCGTCGGCTTCCTCGATGCCGAGGAGGAAGTGCAGGATGCCGCTGTCGCGCAGGTAGACCTTGGGCGACTTCACCAGCCGCTTGCCGAGGTTCTCGAACCAGGGCGGCAGCACGCGGACCATGAAGGTGCCGGCGAGGAGGTCGCGGTAACGGTTGGCGGCGGTCGAACTCACGTCCATCGAACGGGCCAGTTCCGCGGCGTTCCAGACCTGACCGTGGTAGTGCGCCAACATGCGCCAGAAACGGTCGAGGGTGGCGGGAGACACGCGCGAGCCAAGCCCGGCGATATCGCGTTCCAGGAAGGCCTGCGCGAACGACTCCATCCAGCGCGCCCAGGCACCGGAGGTCGGGGCCAGCCAGGCACGCGGGAAACCGCCGCGCATCCATAGTCGCCGCTGGTGCTCGAGACCTACCTCGGAGAGGGAAAAACCGGCGACGTCCGCGAATCGAACCCTGCCTGCCAGGGTCTCCGAAACGCCCTTGACCAGGTCGGGGGATGCGCTCCCGAGCAGGAGAAAAGCGGCTTGACGGTCGGGGTCGTCGAGAATGGGCCTCAGCACTTCGAAGAGCGCGGGCATGCGCTGGACTTCGTCCACGACGACCAGGCCCTCGCCGGCGCCCAGAACGGACTCCGGGGTGGCGGCGAGCGCCTCGCGAACGGCGCCGACCTCGAGGTCGAATATCCTGGAGGGTCCCTGCCACGTATGGGCAACCTGCCGCGCCAGCGTCGTCTTGCCGACCTGCCTGGCGCCGAGGAGAGCGACCGCGGGCGTTTCCCGAAGACCTTGCCGGACGGCGTTCAGTAGCCGGGTACGGGGAACTTTTTGTTGCATATCCAATCGTTAAGTTTGGATATACAACAATAAACACTGGCCCGGAGAAGTCAAACGGGCGCGGCGACCGATCTCCCTTGCGCCGCCCGGACGAACTCAGACCAGACCGTACGCCGCCAACGCTGCCTCCCCGTCGGGATTATTGACCACCTCTGCTTCGCTGCCGAGCACCAGGCACGCGCGGCGTTCCGGGCTGTAGGTGGGCCAGTCCGGCATCTCCTCCCAAGTCGGGTCGCCCGTGCGGGTGAACCGGGCGAACGTCCGAGACCAGAGGCTCGCAAGACGGCGGTTCGCCGCGTTGTTGCGGTAGAACGCGTACATCTCGCCCTCCGCGCGGGTGTCGATGCCGCCGAAGGCGAAGGGCACGTCGCCCCCGTGGGTGGGACCGAACTCGTGGTCGGTCGGGACGGCGAAGGTATACAACCAGGCGTCGTCGCCCCGTGCGGCGAGTGCCTGCGCGGCGCGTACCGCCGTGGACCGGAAGGCGTCGAGCCACACGCGGTCCATGCGCTGCTCGGGGGTGCCTCCGGCGGTGACCGATTCGAGAAAGGGCGCGTAGCGGCCCGCGTCGCCGCCGCCGATGTTGGTCGTGAACGCCGCCTCGATGGCGAGCAGGACGTTCGGGTCGTCGCCCATCGCGCTCTGGACGCCCTGGGTCAGGAACGGACCCTCGGCCAGCGTGCAGCCGGTGAGCAGCGGCACCGGGTTCACGCCGGTGCGGATCGCTTCCTCGAGCCCGGCGGCGAGGACCGTGCCGTCCACCCCGGGCCCGCCTCCGCCGGCCATGGTCTGGAACTCGAAGAGCTGCTCCGCGGACAGGGAACGCATGTGCGCGAGGAACGCCTCCTCGCTCATATTCATCGCGGGCGCGCTCGGGGTCACGACGTCGGGCGGCGCGGGCGCCACTTCGAGCGGACTCATGGCGATGGCGCGGTGGAACAGCCCCCGCGCCGCGGGCGCCGAGAGCAGCGCCATGATCGAACCGCCCCCGGCGCTGCAGCCGCAGACCGTGACGTTGTCCGGGTCGCCGCCGTAGTCCGCGACGTTGTCGCGCGCCCACCGGAGCGCCGCGATCTGGTCCTGGAAGCCAAGGTTCGCGCTGCCTGCGTACTCCGGCCCGAAACGGTTGAGGTCGAGGAAGCCGAACATACCGAGCCGGTAGTTGATGCAACCACAACGATGTCGTTCGCGGCCGCGAAGGCCCACGGGTCGAAGTCGTTGGCGGAGCCCACCGTGTAGCCGCCGCCGTGGATGTAGAACATGACGGGCCGCCGTTCGCCGGGGTTCTTCGTGAACCAGTCGATCCAGAACAACGACTCCGAGTCCTGGGCGCTCTACGGCGAGGTGACCTTCCCGCTCGCGGACACGCTGCTCGGCACGGTTGGCCTGCGCTACTACCGGGACGACGTGACGCGCAACGACAGCCAGTTCCTGATCCCGCAGCCTGAGATCGACAACGAGTTCACGGACTAGAGCCCGCGTCTCAACCTGGCGTGGATGCCGCGGGACGGCGCGCTCTACTACACCACCCTCTCGAAGGGATTCCGCAGCGGGCTCACGCAGCCCTCGATCGCCATCGCCGCCGCCGCCTTCGTGGGCGTCGGCATCGAGAACGACGTGGAGTCCGAGGACGCCTGGAACTTCGAGGTGGGGACCAAGCTCACGCTGCTCGACGGCGCGCTCACGCTCGATGCGGTCGCCTACTACATCCAGTGGCGCGACCAGCAGGCGCAGATCCTGCTCGACCCGGTGGTGTTCGCCTTCGTCAACGCCGGAGACGCGACCGCCAGGGGATTCGAATGGGCCGCCACCTGGCGGGCCGCGGAGCGCCTCACCCTCACCGCCACCGGCAACTTCAACGAGACCACCTACTCGGACGATGTCTTCGACACGTTCGGACGGGTGGTCTTCGAGGACGGCGCGCAGCTCCAGTTCGTTCCCGAGTACGCCATCACGGGCGCCGCCGACTACGTGCACCCCTTCGGCAACGGCTGGAGCTTCGTGGCCCGCGCGAGCATCGAGATGGTGGGGGAGCGGACCATCACGGACAACTCGCTGACCTCGATCTCCGGGGACGACAACAAGCGCATCAACGCCCGCTTCGGCGTCGAGAACGACCGCTGGGGCGTCTACCTGTTTGGCGAGAACCTGAACGGCGACGACAACCGCATCAACCCCGCCGGCACGGCGCTCGCGCGCGGCTACGCGTCGCGGTACCGGCCGAGCACGATCGGGCTGAACGTGCGGTTCGACTACTGAGTTCGGCGTAGCCGCGAGCCCGCCCTCCGCGGCGGGCCCGCGCGCCTTGACCGCGCGGCGGAAGCGTGGGTTAACTTCGGGTCCGGACGCGGAGTGACGCCATGACCTTCTTCGACTACGACCGGGCGCCCGTTCCCATCCGGCCGGACATCGCCGAAGCGCACCGCGACTACTGGCGCGCGCTCGCGCGGCCCGGAAGCTGGTGGACGGGCGCGGAGCGCGTGGCGATCGCCGCGGAGTCGCGCAACGCGCCCACGTGCCGCCTGTGCCAGGCGCGCCGGCGGGCGCTGTCGCCGGAGTCCGTCACCGGCGAGCACGACTGCGGCGAGGGGCTGCCCGCCACGGCGGTCGATGCGGCCCACCGCGTCGTCACAGACCAGGGCAGGATCACCGGGCGATACGTCGAGAACAGCGTCGCGGCGGGGCTCACCAAGGAAGCGTACGTCGAACTCGTCGGCGTCGTGGTCGCGACCATGAGCATCGACGAGTTCCACCGGGCGCTCGGCATGGAACTCGAGCCCCTGCCGACGCCTGAGCCCGGCGAGATCAGCCGCTACCGGCCGGCGGTGCTCAGCGAGGACATTGGCTTCGTCCCCACGATTCCGCCGGACGGCGCCGTGGGCAATGAGGAAGGCCTCTGGCCCGGCGGCCGCACAGCCAACGTCCTGCGCGCGCTGACCCTGGTGCCGGATGCCCTGCGGGACTGGCTCGACCTCGCCCGGGCGCAATACCTGGCCGTCGAGGGCATGGCGAACCTGGGCCAGGACGAAGCCCGCTCCATCGACCGGATGCAGATGGAGCTGATCGCCGCCCGCGTCTCCGCCGTGAACGAGTGCTTCTACTGAACGGGCGCACACGCCACGGCGCTCCGTGTGAGCGCGCAGTACAACGAGACGGAAGTCGACCTCCAGGCAGTCAACGGCGATGCGGATAGCGCCGCCGTGGGTATCGAGTTCGGGCCGGAACTGATGCGCTTCGCGGAGAGCCTCGCCGCGCGTGACGACGACCTGGAGGACCACCGGCAGGCGCTCCTCGAAACCGCCGGACCCGCCGTCCTGGTGGACGCCGCCGGCGTCGCGGCGAACTTCCAGCGCATGGTGCGCATCGCCGACGCCATCGGAATCCCCGTCGATGACAGGTCCGGCGACATGGGCCGGCAGGTGCGTGCGGAACTGGACCTCGAGCGGTTCCCCAGCGCGCGGAATTCCGTCTCGGTCTGATCGGTCGGGGGTCAGTCCTCAGGCGAACCGGCGGCGCTCCCGAGCGCGTCGAGCACTTCCCGGGTGTGCTGTCCCAGCGTAGGCGGTTGCCGGTAGACGCCCGTCGCCGTTTCGGCGAACTTGATGGGGCAGGCGGCGACCGTCGCGGGCGGGTTGGCGGGTCCCGCCTGAAAGCTGGCCAGCATTCCACGCGCGGCGACATGGGGGTCGTCGAAGATCTCCGCGATCGATTGCACCGGCCCGACCGGGACCTTGCCACCGAGCGCCTGGAAGATCTCCGCCTTCGAACGCGCGCTCGTCCAAGCGTTGATCTGCTCCAGCGTGAAGGGCTCGTTCCGGATGCGGGCGCCGTTGGTCCGCGTGCGCTCGTCCGTCATGAGGTCAGGACGGTCCATGGTTTCGCAGAGCCGCTGCCAGTGATTGGGTTGCGGCGCGGCGATCGCGATCCTCCCGTCGCGAGCGGCGAACAGTCCGAATGGCACGAGCGTGCTGGGCTGTTTGCGCGGGTCGCCGTCGTTTCCCGTGAACCCGAACGACGCCACTCTCGCCCCGAGCAGCGTGAGCATGCTGTCGTACATGGCGACGTCGAAAAACTGCCCCTTGCCCGTGCGGCGCGCCTGGTGGACCGCGGCGACCAGCCCCAGCGCCATGAGCGTGCCGGGGAAGATGTCCGCGACCGCAGGCGTGACGAGGCCGTCGTTGGCGCGCACCAGCCCGCCCATGCTCTGCGCGGCGACGTCCAGGCAGGGCCAGTCCCCGTACGGGCTGGCGCCGGTGCGCGGATCGCCGAATCCCCGCACTGCCCCGTACACGATGCGCGGGTTGCGCGCCGCGACCGTTTCGTACCCCACGCCCAGGCTGTCCATCACGCCGCTGCGCAGGTTCTCGACCAGGGCGTCCGCGGACTCGCACAGCCTGAGCAGGCTTTCCTTGCCTGCCTCGGTCTTGAGGTCCAGGACGATGCTGCGCTTGTTGCGGTTGACCGCCGCGAACGGAGCGCCGTAATCGGTGGCGACCGGTCGCTCCGACCACGGATGGGCGTGGTCGGGCAGATAGGGCGGCAGCGGCCGGAATCCGTCGCCGCCCGGCGGCTCGACCTTGATCACATCGGCGCCCAGGTCCGCCAGGAGCGCGGTTCCGAAGGGTCCGGCAAGCGCCTGCGTGCAGTCCACGATGGTCACGTCGTTGAGTGGGCCGGTTCGATCAGCCAGCATCGCGGCTCTCCTGTTTCTGTCCCCCGGGGTCATTGTCCGCCTCGGGCGCGGGGAGTTCGAGTCACTGCACAAGGGCGAAGGCACGCCTTGACCGCGGGGAGGTCATCCGCATTAACTTCCTTCGCGTGACGCGGGGGCAGATGTGACTTTCTTCGACTACGACCAGGCTCCGTATCCCATCCGGGAGGACATCGCGCCGGCGTATCGGGCCTACTGGGAAAAGCTCGCCAAACCGGGAAGCTGGTGGACGGGCGCCGAGCGGGTTGCCATCGCCCGGGAGTCGCGCAACGCGCCGACGTGCCGGCTGTGCGCCGCCCGGAAGGTGGCGCTGTCCCCGGAGGCCGTCACCGGCAAACACGACTGCGGCGAGGGCCTCCCCGAGGTGGCCGTCGACGCGGCGCACCGTGTCGTCACGGATCAGGCCCGGATCACCCGAAAGTACGTCGAGGGCAACGTCTCGGCGGGCCTCGGCAAGGAAGCGTATGTCGAACTCGTCGGCGTCGTGGTCGCGGTGTTCAGCATCGACGAGTTCCACCGCGCCCTGGGACTCGAACTCGAGGAGTTGCCGGCGCCCGAACCCGGCGAGATCAGCCGCTATCGGCCGCCGAGGCTCACCGAGGACATGGGATTCGTCCCCACGGTACCGGTGGACGGCGCCGTCGGCGAGGAGTCGGACCTCTGGCCGGGTGGACGCGCGGCCAACGTGATCAGGGCCCTGTCGCTGGTGCCGGACGCGCTGCGCGAGTATCGGGGGATATTCTCCGTGCAGTACCTGCCGCTTGGCGGCATGCGGAACCTCGGTCGCATCGAGGGGCGCGCGATCGACCGCATGCAGATCGAACTGATCGCGGGTAGGGTATCCGCGGTCAACGAGTGCTTCTACTGAACTGGCGCGCACGCCATGGCGCTCCGTGCGAGCGCGTTGTCCAGCACGACCGAGATCGACCTGCAGGGGGTCAACGGGGATGCCGACGGAGCGGCCGTCGGCATCGAGTTCGGGGCGGAACTGATGCGCTTTGCCGAGAGCGTCGCGTCCCGCGACGAGGCCCTGGAACAGCGCCGGCGGGAACTGCTCGAGGCGGCGGGCCCGGCGGTCCTGGTGGACGCGGCCGGCGTGGCCGCGAACTTCCAGCGGATGACGCGCATCGCCGATTCCATCGGGATCCCTGCGGACGAGATGATGATCGAGATGGGTCGGCGGATTCGGGTCGAACTGAGCATCGAGAGGTTCCCGAGCGCCCGTAACTCGCCTGGCATGTTCACCGCGAACGGCTAGCTAGTGCCGCTCTATCTCCAGCGGGGTGACGCCGGGGACCGGCGCGACGCCGAGCATTCCAGTGGATGAGAGGTCCGGCGACATGGACCAGCAGCTGTGCGCGGAACTGGACCTTGAGCGGTTCCCCGGCCCGCGGAAATCGGTGGCGGCCGGACGGTCAGTCATCGAGGGGCGGGACCACGATTTCGCATCGGGGTCCGTCGGCCCCGGCAAGACGCCGGTCGAGCGTCGCCAGCCGGCCGGCGTGCATTTCCGCGACGGCGACGTGCCAGGCGTCGTAGGCCGTCAGGTTGTGACGGAGTTCCCAGACACGCCCGGCAAACGGAGCGAACGGAAAGAGTTCGACATCGAGCTGCAGGACATGGCGCGCGGCACTGGCCGCCTGACTTGGCGACAACTTGCCGGCCCGCTCAAGACGCCGCAGTACGTTGGTGACCTCGGCCATCAGAACTTCGGGGCCGGCCGCCGAGTCCGCCGCGAGCAGGGAGTCCGCCCATTGCCGCTCCCGGCTCGAACCGGCGAGGGCGGCCACGAGCGCGGAGCCGTCGAACACCGTCGTCACCTCCGGTCGGCGTCCCGGGCCTCGAGGATGTCTGACGCGGAAACCTCGGTCCCGCCGGCCGACCTGATCTCGCCTGCCGTCCGGAGCCAGGCTTCAATCGGGGGGCGCGCCGAGATGCGCTCCAGCTCTTGGCGAAGAAACTCCTGCATCGACTGGTGCCGCAAGGCGGCACGCGAGGCAAGCTCGTTGCGCACGTGTTCCGGAACGTCTCTGATGGTAATCTGGACAGCCATGACATCGATCTGCCAGCAACAACAGCGTTACGCATACTGCCCCGGCCCGCGTTGCGGATCAAGACCGCCGCCGCGTCGCTCAGGGAACTCGGTTTGAGTCCCCGCGCACGCGACGACGGTCCGCCGCTGACGCTCTTCGACGCGCTGCAGAGCCAGACGACGGACACGTTGCGGCCCATGATGGCGCTCGTCTCGGTTCCCAGGCCGCACCCGACGCGCAAAGCCGACATCGTCGAAGCGGTCGCGGCACGCCTGCAAGAGGCGCTGCCGGACATCTGGGATCTGCTCGAGGACATCGAGCGGCTCGCGGTGCGCGAGGCCGTACACGGGGACGGTTGCTTCGACGGCGCTCGTTTCCGCCCCAGGTACGGCGCGTTGCCGAAAGGCCTCGGCGCCGGCGACGGCTACGGTCCCGTGGTTTCGAAAAACGAGCGCCTGGGCCTGCTGTTCTTCCGTTACGGATCGCTGGCCCTGATACCGGCCGATCTGGCCGCGCGCCTGCGGGAGTTCGCCGCGCCGCCGCCGCCGGTGTCGCTCGCGACCGTGGACGCACCGCCGGAAACCGCCGTCGTCGAGGTGCCCTGGGGTGCGCAACGCGGGCGCCGGGACGTGCCGCTGACGGTGCGCAACATGGAGACCGCCGCGGCAGCCGACTTGCGGGCCGTGCTGCGCCTGGTGGCCGACGGCGCGGTGGCCGTCAGCGCGAAGACGCGGCGCCCCGGCGCGGGCGGGGTCCGGAGAATCGCCGAAGCGCTGCACGGGGGCGACTTCTTCGACCCGTTCGCACGAAAGGAAAGGAAGTGGGATCAGGTTCCGGGGCCCATCAGGGCGTTCGCGTGGCCGTGGCTGTTGCAGGCGGCGAAGCTGGCCCAGTTGCGCGGCACGCGGCTGGAACTCACCCGCCGGGGACGCGCGGCGCTGACGCAGCCGGCGGGTGTGACGCTGCGTGAGATTTGGACGAGCTGGTGCCACGCGGACCTGCTCGACGAGTTCAGCCGCATCGACGACGTGAAGGGCCAGTTTCGCGGTGGCGGACGCCTGGCCATGACGGCGCCCGAGGACCGTCGCGTGACGGTTTCCGACGCGCTCGCCGAGTGCCCGGTGGGGCGCTGGGTCGACGTGGACGAGTTCGGCCGCTTCATGCAGGCGGCGTCGCTGCGCTTCGAGGTCACCCGGGACCCCTGGCGCCTGTACATTGGCGACCCGGAGTACGGCAGCCTCGGCTATGACGGCTTCCACGGCTGGGACATCCTCCAGGGACGCTACCTGCGGTGCCTCCTCTTCGAGTATGCCGCGGCCCTCGGCATGGTCGACGTCGCCTTCATCCCGCCCGAGAACGCCCGCGACGACTTCCGCCAGCTATGGGGGACCGACGACCTCGCGTACCTCAGCCGCTACGACGGGTTGCTGTACTTTCGGCTGAACGCCCTTGGCGCCTACTGCCTCGAACTGACGGGCGACTACGAACTCCCGCGGGCTACCACGCGTACCGAGCTGAGGGTCTTTCCGGATCGACGGGTCACCGCGACGGGCACGCCTTCCCCGGAGGAACGGATCGTCCTCGATACCTACGCAAGCGAGGAGGCCGACGCCACGTGGCGCCTCGATGCGGAGAAGATCCTGCTGGCGCTCGAAGGGGGCGGCGACCTCGACGAACTGCGCGCGTTCCTCGCCGCCCGGGACGAGCAGCCGCTGCCGGAAACGGTGGACGGCTTCCTGCAACGCGCAGCTCGGGGTGCGAGCGCATTGAAAGTGGAGGGGGAGGCGTTCCTGATCGAGTGCGCGGACGCCGACATCGCCGCGGCGCTCGTGGCGGATCGCCGGACGGGGAAGATGTGCCTGCGCGCCGGCGAGCGGCATGTCGTCGTGCGCGCGAAATCCGAGCGGGCGTTCCGCAAGGCGGCACGGACGATGGGGTTTGGGCTGCGGGATTGATGTTGTAATGGGCGGGGCAGCCGGGCAGAGAAGGCTGGTGGCCGAAGGACTGTCCCGTCCCGCGTTCTAGAACAGGGACTCCTGCTCCGCGGGTGGGAGCGGTAACTGGTGGGTCTTGATCACGTCGAAGCCGAGGGGCTTGCCAAGTACTGTCATGTCGTCGTCATCGGAGTAAATCGTGGTTTCGCCCGCGACTCGCGCGATGGCGAGTATCTGCCGGTCGAATTCCGGTGAAGCCCGCGTGCCACTGGCGTCGACCTGGAGCTTGCGGGCCGGCCGAGCCTCTCCGAGGATGGTCGCGACTGCTGCGCGCTGGTCGAAGGGCACGACTCAAAACCACGCACTGCCGTTCGGGACTTCGAGATGGTGGGCCATGGCGTCGCCCGCGTGGACGAGGACTTCGCTCGGCGCTGGCGTTGGGACAACAGCCCGTTCGTGCGCCTCCTCGAGCGTGTTGATGAGTGGTCAAACCGGGAGGTGAATCAGCGCGGTCGCGTCGAACACCGCCATCAGTGGTCGTCTTCGACCTCGTCGCGCAAACGTTGCAGCTCCGCCAGGGGATCGTCGATCTCTGACCAACCGCTTCCTCGTACAGCGCGGAGTCGGTCAACCACCTCGGCTAGAGGTGTTTCGTCCAACACCTCGAAGTCCCTGAATGTCGAAACGCACCAACTCCCCAGCGGCCGTCCGCTGGCCGCTTCCACCTTCCGTTGCCCGAAACGCGGATGGTCCCGCCGAAGAGGTACGGCGCCAATCCTCGCGCCATCTCCCGGGCTGGACCGGGCCATGGGCAACTCTGCGGGATCCGTCGTTCTTCCTCCCGTTTGGGTGTGGGCACTGAATGCGGAGGATCCGCGTACCGCAAGGGCCTCCGGCGCCCCGGAGGGTAGCGCGATCTTGCCACCTCTCCTTCAGCCACTGCCGGAGCTGGAGTCTTCCGACGGCGAGTCTCGTAGAATCCTGCGCGTCACAACCCGGACCTTCGCAGGCCACCCCGGGACATGCAACATGAACCACAGCCAGATCGTCAGCTTCATCTGGGGCGTGGCGGACCTGATCCGCGACATATTCAAGCGCGGCAAGTACCAGGACGTCATCGTGCCGCTAACCGTCCTCAGACGCCTGGACTGCGTGCTCGACCCGACGAAGGCGAAGGTCCTTCAAATCCGGGCGACCTACAGGGACAAGATCGAGAACCTCGACCCGCAGCTCCAGCGTGCCTCGGGATTCGCCTTCTACAACACGTCGCGCTACGACTTCGAGCGGCTCCTGGCCGACGCTCCCCACATCGCGGCGAACCTGCGGAACTACATCGCCGGGTTCAGCCCGAACATGCGCGAGGTGCTGGAAAAGTTCGACTTCGACAACACGATCGCGAAGCTCGACGAGTCGGGTCTCCTGTTCCAGGTCGTCCAACGATTCGCGGACCCGCAGGTGAATCTCCACCCCGATGCGGTCGACAACTTCACGATGGGGACGATCTTCGAGGAGCTCATCCGCAAGTTCAACGAAGCCCTGAACGAGAACCCGGGTGAGCACTTCACCCCCCGCGACGTCGTCCATCTGATGGTGGACCTGCTCATGGCGGGTGACGAAGACCAGCTACGAACCAAGGGGATCATCCGATCCGTCTACGACCCGTGTTGCGGGTCCGGCGGGATGCTCACCGTTGCCAAGGAGCACATCACCATCGGGGAGACCCGCGACGGCGAGCGCATAGGCGAGCCCACGAATCCCGAGGCCCACATCCACCTGTTCGGCCAGGAGGTCAACCCGGAGACCTTCGCCATCTGCAAGTCGGACCTGTTCATGAAGTCCGAGGACGGCCGGGACGCGGAGCGCATCCTGTTCGGCAGCACGCTCTCCAACGAGCGGCACGCGGGCGTCGGGTTCGACTACATGATCGCCAATCCGCCCTACGGCAAGGACTGGAAGCGCGACCAGGACGCCGTCCGGGCCAAGCACGACCGGGGCGCGACCGGCCGCTTCGCAGCGGGACTACCGCGGACTAGCGACGGTCAGCTCCTGTTCCTTCTGCACATGCTGGCGCACATGAAGGAACCCGACCAAGGCGGCTCCCGTATCGCGATCATCATGAACGGCTCGCCGCTCTTCACGGGAGACGCAGGCAGCGGCGAGAGCGAGATACGGCGCTGGATCCTCGAGAACGACCTGCTGGAAGCCCTCGTCGCCCTGCCGGAGCAGCTCTTCTACAACACCGGCATCGCGACATACGTGTGGGTCCTTACCAACCGGAAGCGCCCGGAACGTCAGGGCAAGGTTCAGCTCATCGACGCGACCTCGTTCTGGGTACTCCTGCGGAAGAGCCTTGGCGCCAAGCGCCGCGACATCCCGTTCGAGCGAAAGCAGGACATCCTGCGGCTGCTGTCCGAGTTCGGCGACGGGACGAAGCGATCGGTGGAGAAGGAGGGCGAGGACCGCGAGGCTGTCGTCAGCCGCATCTACCCGACGACGCATTTCGGCTTCCGCAAGATCACGGTTGAGCGCCCGCTTCGTCTCGACTTCCAGGCCAGCCCGGAACGGATAGCGCGTTTGGAAGACGAGCGGGCGTTCGCCAATCTGGCCGTCTCTCGCAAGCGAGGCGAGGCGAAGCTGCGGGACGAACAGGCGGGGCTTGAGCAGCAGGCAGCCATACGCGCGATGCTGCAGGCTTTGCCGGACGAGCTCTTCCTGGATCGGGCGGAGTTCGAAGCCGCCCTCTCGCAGGCCGCTGCGGACGAGAACCTAAAGCTGGCCGCCCCCGTGCGCAGGGCCATCCTCTCGGCACTGTCGGACCGCAACGAGGAGGCCGCGATCTGTCGCGACCGGGACGGGCAACCGGAGCCGGACCCGAATCTCCGCGATACCGAAAACGTGCCGCTCGGCGAGGATATCGACGAGTTCTTCGAGCGTGAGGTGACGCCCCATGTCCCAGACGCCTGGGTCGACAGGGCGCGTCGCGATCCACAGGATGGGGAGGTCGGCCTCGTCGGGTACGAGATCAACTTCAACCGGTACTTCTACGAGTACCGTCCGCCGCGACCGTTGGAGGAGATCGAGGCGGACATTCAGCAGGTGGAGCGGGAGATCCTTGAGATGCTGCGCGAGGTGACGGCGTAGCGTGCGGAAATGTCGGCAGTCCCGGCGTGGATGCAGCAGTTCTCATTTTGAGTATTGAGTCATTGGGTATCGGAGTTCTCCAGGGTTGGTGGATTGTTGGCCGGCGGAGTGGTGTTGGGGTCAGGGCGGCTGTGCGGCGGGTCCGCCGGTGGCGAGCAGGCCGATCAGGGCGTTCCAGTCGGGGAACACCTGGTACTCGGTGAGGGTGCGCAGGTGCTCGAACAGGCGGGCGCGGGTGCCGAGGCGCTGGCGGGCGCGTCGCCAGAGGGACTCGGCGAGTTCGCACGCGGTGTGCAGCGCGAAGGCGAGCAGGTTGAGGACGACGAGCACGCTGGCGAGGGTGTTCTTGCCGTGGCCGAAGTTGTGTTCGAGGTGGTAGCCGTGCTGCTTGAGGACGTTGAAGGTCTCGTTCTCGATCTTCCAGCGCGCGCGGGCGCAGTCGGCGAGTTCGGCGACGTTGTCGCGGTCGACGTCGAGGCTGGTGACGAAGGCGCCGCGGTAGGTGACCTTGCCGTTCGGCCGCGCGCTGGTGATCTCCAGCCAGTTGACGCGCAGGGCGTCGTCGCCGTCGCGGATGGGCAGGTCGGTCATCCAGCGGTAGCGGTGGATGCGGCGCTTCGCGCCGCGTCCGGCGGTGCGCTGGCGCGTGGGCAGGCGGATGCCGTCGAGGTACTCGTAGAGGGTCTGGTGGCTGGCCGGCTTGGCGGTGAGCAGGAAGTCGCCGCCGGCGTCGAGCATGGCCCGGCAGACGGGCTGGCAGGCATAGAGGTCGTCGCCGAGATAGACCGGGCGCAGTGCGGCGCAGCGCTCGCCGTGGGACCGCAGCCAGCGTTTGACGGCCTGGCGTTCGCAGTCCTGCTTGGCGGCGCCGTCTTGCGGCGCGACGAACTCGGGCGGCAGCGGCAGCGCGCGCGACCGGCCCGGCGCCACGACGGTGGCGGCGAGCATCTGGTGGAAGTGCTCCGTGCCGCCGTCGTTGCGCTTGCGGGTCGAGCAGTTGTCGCAGTGGATGTTGCGGGAGCGGAAGTACTCCGTGCCGTCGATGGCGACGAGCACGCGGTCGTCCAGGCAGCGCATGGAGGCCAGCGCGCCGTGCGCGCCGAGGTCCTCGACGAGGGCGTGGAACTCGTCGTCGAAGTGTTCCGTCGGCACGCCGTCGAGCAGTTGCCGGATGTGGTTGTCGCAGGGGATGCGGTCGAGGCCGAACAGGGTGTGCGCGTTGCAGCGGCGACCGCCTTCGGCGAGCGCGCGCTGGTGCGCCAGGAACGACGGCGACCGCATGAAGAACACCGACAGCGCCGCCATGCCGATGTCCGCCATGGCGTAACGGCGGTTGCGCCCGCGGCGCGGGTCCGGCAGCTGCGCGAAGCACGCCCGCAGCCGGTCGAGATGGCGCGCGAGGAACCTCACGGCGGCGCGCCGGCCTCCACCGCCATGAGCGCCGCCAGCACCGCCAGGCGCTCCGCCGGCGGCATCGCCGCGTAGCGCCGGCCCCAGCCATGCGCCTTGCGCTTGACCATCTGCCGGTGCGTGAAGTTCCGTCCCGCGCGCGCGGCCCAGTGCACGCGATCCGGTTCGAAGTTGAACCACACCTTCTCGGTGACCACCCCCGCGTGGTTCATCACCTGCAGCGACACGCTGCGCCAGCCGCCCAGCAACTCGTCGTACAGCGCCGACGGGTATCCCGACACCATCGCCGCGCACGGCAGGCCCGTCAGCAGTTCCAGCAGCGCCACGTGGTCCGCGTCCGCGTAGTCGTGCCGGTAGCGGCGCTCCGACTTGCGCGCGCCGCGCAGGTACGGCGGGTCGCTGTACACCAGCTCCGAACCGTCGAACGGGAACCCGGCCAGCCACGCGTGGCAGTCGCCATGCACCAGCTCCACCGGATGGCCGCACTCGAACGACGCCAGCGCCCGCCGGTCCAGGTCGATGCCGATGTTGCGCAGCGCCGCCGGCTTGCGCCGCATCACCGCGCCGCCGCCCAGGTGCGTCTCGATGTACACCGCGTGCGGCGGCATCAGCGCCACCAGCGCCTGCCACAGCCCCGATGTCGCCTTCGATCCGAACCACGGGTTGCCCATGGCCCGCACCATAGGGCCGCCGCCCTATGGTGTCAACCCGTTCGCCGACGGAATCTCCGACTCCGTTGCCCCGTCAGGTCAAAATGAGAACTGCTGGCGTGGATGCCGACGGTTTGAACGAAAGAAGCGAGGGTGCTAGGATGCGCCCCGCCTGACCATACAGAATCGTATACAAGAACACTTGTCTGCCGACGTTTCGGATCAGCATGGGGTGGTGGATCCGCGCGCTGTGGGCCTCGGCACGTTCTTCCGGCAGCGAGACGCAGCCGAGGTCGGCGTCCACTCCCGGGAGCTCCGTCGGCTTCTGGAGGAAGGAACCGTGGAGCGCGTGGCGCGGGGGTTGTACCGCCGCACCGACGCGGAGATCACCGAACACCACACCCGGGCCGCAGTGTGCGCCCGGGTGCCACGGGCCGTAATCTGCCTGCTCTCCGCCCTGCGCGTCCACGACATCGGGACGCAGCTTCCCGCGAAGGTCTGGATCGCCATCCCCCACAAGGCGCGTACACCGGTCACCGGCCTGCCCGTCAGAGTCATCCGCTTCTCCGGCGCGTCCCTGCGATATGGGATCGAGGACATCGAGTTCGAAGGTGTTGCCGCGCGGATCACCAGCCCTGCGCGGACGGTTGTGGACTGCTTCCGCTTTCGCCGTGTCGTCGGACTGGACGTCGCGCTCGAGGCGATCCGCGACGCTCTCGAGCAGGGCACTGCGACATCGGAACAGATCCGGCGCGCCGCAGATGTCTGCCGAGCGGGTTCGTTGGTCCGGCCCGTCCTTCAAGCGCTACAGGCATGACGCCGCGGAGTCCCCGAGACATCGCCGCCTCCGTACGCGCACGCTTGCGAGACCTGGCGCGAAACCGGGACCTCGACTTCAACGTCGTACTGAATCGCTACGCCGTCGAGCGCTTCCTGTACCGGCTCTCCGTGTCGAGCGAGGTGGACGAATTCACCTTGAAGGGTGCGACACTCTTTCGGGTGTGGGCTGCGCAGGAGTTGCGGCCGACGAACGACGTGGACTTCCTGGCGGCGGGACTTATGGACCATACCAGGATACGCGATGCACTCGACACGATCTGCACCACTTCCTGTCGGGAGGACGGCGTGTCGTTCGATCCCGCAACGATCCGGATTCAGGGGATCCGACAGGCGGATCGGTATGGAGGAGTACGGGTGCGGCTTAGAGGCAACCTCGGTCAAGCACGGCTGCACCTGCAGGTAGACATCGGTTTCGGTGACGTCATCACCCCCGGGCGCGAGGAGCAAGACTATCCGACGCTGCTCGACCTTCCGGCGCCTCGACTGTGGACCTACCCGCGCGAAACCCTGATCGCCGAGAAGCTCGAAGCCATGGTGGACTTTGGGGGAAGACAACGCACGAGTGAAGGACCTTTGGGATTTGGCCTGCCTTGCTCGCGGCTTTTCGTTCGATGGAGAGACGCTGCGCGCCGCCATCGCCGAGACCTTCGGAAGACGGGGAACGGCCTTCGGAGGCTCCCGGCCACTTGCACTGTTGCCGGCCTACTACGAGGACACCCTGCGCGTGGAACGCTGGCGCGCAATGAGGGAGCGGATCGGACCCGATGTCGACGGGCCTATTCGGCTTGCTGAGGCCGGGGGAGAGTTGTTGTCCTTTCTGGGTCCGGTCTACGACAGCCTGCTTGCGAACAGTGCTTTCAACCGAGGTTGGCCGGAGGGTGGTCCGTGGCGACCGCCGGCGTCTCCTGAAGGAACGAAGGTGCAATGACTGAGTCCCAAGGTCGTCGCGAGGGAAGGCAGCGGCGCCTCCTGCGACCGTATCGCGACTACGAGGAGTCCGCGGTCGGTTCATTGGGGTGCGTTCCGTCGCACTGGAGCGTTCTCCCGCTCAAGCGGGTATGCCGGCTCCACTACGGGGACTCACTTGCGTTGGATGATCGTGTCGATGGCGGGGTCACAGTGTTTGGCTCGAATGGCCCGATTGGCAAACACGACCAGCGGAATACCCAGGGACCGTGTGTGATCGTTGGTCGGAAAGGGTCCTTCGGAAAGGTCAGCTACTCTGCGGACGCCACCTTCGCGATAGACACAGCTTTCTTCGTCGATAGCCGCCATTGCGGGGAGGATATTCGGTGGCTGTACTACGCTCTGCAAAGCGCTCGCCTGGACGCGGCGTCGAAGGACTCGGTCGTGCCGGGGTTGGACCGGCAAGACGCGTATGCTCAGCTACTCGCAGTCGGCCCGATGTCGGAGCAGCGGGCCATCGCCGACTTCCTTGATCGCGAGACAGCAAAGATCGATGCGCTGGTGGCGAAAAAGGAGCGTTTGATCGAGTTATTGGAGGAGAAGCGTGCGAGCCTCATCACGCGCACGGTCACCCAGGGTCTCGACTTCGACGTTCCGGTGAAGGACTCGGGTGTCGAGTGGCTGGGCGAGATTCCGATGCATTGGGAGGTCGGGAAACTCAAGAGCTTGGCGGGTGGCACGACGGTCGGCATAGTCGTGACTCCTTCCAAGTACTATGTAAACGACGGTGTTCCGTGTCTCCGTTCACTAAATGTGTCTGGTGGCGCAATTGACACGGAGGACATCGTCTTCATCAGTCAGAGCGCGAACGAGCTACATCGGAAGTCGAGGATCTACGTTGGCGACATAGTTGTGGTTCGTACGGGGCAGGCAGGCACGGCAGCCGTTGTACCCGGGGAGTTGGACGGGGCGAACTGCATCGACCTCCTGATCGTACGGCGCTCGAAGAGGATCTTGCCGAAGTTCATGTACTACTACCTTAACTCCAGTGCCGCGATATCGCAGGCGAAGTCCAAGTCAGTTGGCGCTATACAGGCTTACTACAATACGTCGACGTTGTCCCGGCTTGTGGTTCCAGATCTTCCGCTCGATGAGCAGCAAGAGATCGTTACCTGTCTGGACAAAACGACCAAAGATCTGGACGGACTTGTGGCAAAGGTCCAACTGGCGGCTACGCTCCTCGAGGAGTTTCGTGCCGCTCTGATCTCTGAGGCGGTCACCGGCAAGATCGATGTTCGCTATGAAGCTAGGGTGAGAGATTCGAAAGGGCTGTGACAAGCTGTGATCTCGAACGAGGCAGCATGACGCCGACCATCTCCGAACGTGCCTTCGAGGAGGCGATCGAGTGCGCTCTGCTACGGCACGGACCCGACGAGTGCCCCGAAGACCGCACGTCGCTTCGTGAGTCCTCGTCGCCTTACGACAAGGGTCTTGTTCCCGGCGGTTATCGCAAACGCCATCCGGCGGACTACGACCGCCGGCTGTGTTTGATTCCAGCCGAAGTCGTCGACTTTCTCCTCGCCACCCAGCCGAAGGAATGGGAGAAGCTCAAGCAACACCACGTGGCTGACGTCAAGTCCCGCTTCCTCGGGCGCCTATCCCGCGAGATCGCTCGCCGCGGCGCCCTGGACGTGCTGCGCAACGGCGTCAAGGACTCGGGCTGCAAGTTCCGCCTCGCATACTTCCGCCCGGCGAGCGGCCTCAACGAGGAACTACAGCGTCTCCACGCGGCCAACCTCTTCGCGGTCGTCCGGCAGCTCCGTTTCAGCGAGGGGAGCGAACAGAGTCTCGATCTCGCGCTGGTTCTGAATGGCATCCCGATCTTCACGGCCGAACTCAAAAGCCCACTGAACGGCCAGGACGTCGAAGACGCGATCCACCAGTACCGGACCGACCGGGATCCGCGAGAGCCGCTCTTTGCGTACGGCCGCTGCCTTGCCCATTTCGCCATCGATCCGGAGCAGGTGTTCGTAACGACGGCCCTCGCCGGAGCCAAGACGCGGTTCCTGCCCTTTAACCAGGGCCGCTTCGGCGGCGCGGGGAATCCGCCGGTTCCCCCCACGCGACAGGGCTACTCCACCAGCTATCTCTGGGACGAGGTCTGGGCACGGGACAGCGTGCTCGATCTCGTCCGTCAGTTCATCCACGAGGTCGAGGTGGAGGACGACCGGGGCCGCAAAACCGGCGAGCGCTTCCTGATCTTCCCGCGATACCAGCAACTGGATTGTGTGCGCCGGTTGGTGCAGGACGCTCGGGAAGAGGGCACAGGCCAACTCTACCTGATCCAGCACTCGGCCGGCAGCGGAAAGAGCTTCACGATCGCCTGGCTGGCACACCAGCTCTCGGTCCTGCACGACCATGACGACCGGCGCGTCTTCGACTCGGTCATCGTGGTGACGGACCGGCGCGTGCTGGACAGGCAGCTCCAACACACGATCCGCCAGTTCGAGCAGACCCTCGGCGTCGTCGAGAACATCGATCAGACGTCTCGCCAACTCCGCGAGGCCTTGGAGGCGGGCAGGACGATCATCGTCACGACGCTGCAGAAGTTCCCCGTCATCGCCGAGCAGATCGGGCAGCTTCCCGGGCAACGTTTCGCCGTGATCGTGGACGAGGCGCATTCGTCGCAGTCCGGGGAGAGCACGAAGAGCCTCAAGGCGGTACTCGCCACTGAGGATCTCGAGGAGGCGGAGCGGGAGGAAGCGGGCGCGGAAACCCCGGAAGAGGAGATCGAGAACCGGGTGCTCGAGGAGATTCAAAGCCGCGGTCGCCTGCCGAATCTCTCGACGTTCGCCTTCACCGCGACTCCGAAGCCCAAGACGCTCGAACTCTTCGGCCGCAGGCGGCCTGACGGTAAGTTCGAGTCGTTCCACCGCTACACGATGCGCCAGGCGATCGAGGAGGGGTTCATCCTCGACGTGCTGGCGAACTACACCACCTACCAGGCGTACTGGCGCCTGTTGAAGAAGGTCGAGGACGATCCGCGCTACGACAAGCGCAAGGCCGAGTACCTGCTCAAGTCCTTCGTCGACCTGCACCCCCACGCCATTGGGGAGAAGATCGCCATCTGCGTCGAGCACTTCGCGGCGCAGGTTGCAGCGGAGATTGATGGACGCGCCAAGGCGATGATCGTCACGCGTTCGCGGCTGCACGCCGTGCGCACCAAGCTCGCGCTCGACCACTACTTGAACGAGAAGGGACATCCCTGGCGGGCGCTCGTCGCCTTCTCCGGAACGGTAAGCGACGGTGGCGAGTCGTACACGGAATCAGGGATGAACTCGACCGGGAGGGATCGCGTCATCAGCGACCGGCAGACGGCCGCCGAGTTCGAGAAACCGGAGTACCGTTTCCTGGTGGTCGCGAACAAGTTCCAGACCGGATTCGACCAACCCCTTCTCCATACGATGTACGTCGACAAGAAGCTCGGCGGCGTCAACGCGGTGCAGACACTGTCGCGGCTCAACCGCACGCATCCCGGCAAGCGGGGCACGATGGTGCTGGATTTCGCCAACGAGGCGGAGGAGATCAAGAAGGCGTTCGAGCCCTACTACGAAACCACGCTCCTGTCCGAGGAGACCGACCCGAATCTCCTCTACGAGGTCCGGGCCAGGCTCTTCGACTTTGGCGTGTTCGCCGAGGAGGACATCGAGGCCTTCGCGCGGGTGTTCTTCAAGGCGAACGTGAGCCAGGACAGGCTGTACGCCGCACTGGCGCCGCCGCGCCAGCGCTTTGCCGACCTGAGCGACGACGAAGGCCAGGACTTCCGGAGCCAGCTCTCCGACTACGTGCGCCTGTACGCATTCCTATCGCAAGTGCTGACCTTCGCCGACACGGATCTCGAGAAGCTATACGTCTTCGCCCGTTACCTGCGGCGCCTGCTGCCGGCGAACCGCGAGGAGCTGCCAGTCGAGGTACAACAGAACATCGACATGGAGTCCTTCCGCACTCTGCAGACGAGCCGCGGCCGGATCGCGCTCGAGCGGCAGGCGAAACCGCTTGAGCCGGCCGGCAGCAAGCCCGGCGGCCGCACGGGCGAAGAACTGGAGACTCTCTCGCGCATCATTGAGGCGCTGAACGAGCGCTTTGGGCTGAATCTCGGCCCGGAGCACCGTGTCACGCTTGATCAGATCCGCTCCGCCCTGGATGACGATGCAGGCCTGGACGCCAGCGCCCGGGTCAACACGCGTGAGAACGTGCGACTGACCTTCGATCCCAAGGTCGAAGACAAGATACAGGAGATCGTCGAGACGAACTTCGACCTGTACAAGCGCATCACGGACGATCCGGAGTTCGGCCAAGCGCTCAAGAACTTTCTGTTCGACGACTACATCGGTCGGCACCGTCGGGTGGAGGAACTGCTCAAGCTGCAGGAGTCGAAGACGCTGGAGTTCAAGTCCAGTCTGCGCTGGAACCTGAAGGAGGATCGGAAGGACGACAAGCTCATCACTCACGCTGTTCTGAAGACGATTGCCGCGTTCCTCAACACCGAGGGGGGAGATCTGCTGATTGGCGTGGCGGACGATGGGCGGGTCTTGGGCATCGAACATGACCGTTTGGGGAGCGACGACAAGTTCATGCGACACCTTGCCCAGGCCGTACGAAACGGCCTCGGCGATCGCGCTGGCACCTGTATCGACCCGAGGACGCAGATCGTGGAGGGCAAGACCGTTTGCCTCGTGGGCTGTCAAAGGAGCCCGGAACCGGCGTATCTGCGGTGGAAGGGCCTTGAGCAGTGGGGTGACGGCGATCTCTATGTTCGGAGTGGGCCGGGGTCGGTGCAGCTTGGAGACAGCGATGCCGACGAGTACGTCCGCACGAGATTCGCCGCGAAGGGGTCGGCCGCAGCCGGGCGTTGATGCCGGCCGCGGGGCTCATCCCAACTCCTTGCCCAGGTAATCGAGCAAGCGTGAACAACCGGGACAGCGATGCTGAACCCGTGTTGGGTCTATCTTCGTCAGTAGCTCGGTCGCGTGCCTGACTTTGTGGTACGCGCCTTTGCGAGTACGAGTAGTAGCGGCCTTCAAGCTGCGTTCGATCTGTACCTTGGGGACCGACTCGAGATCGAGCGCGTCGGGTAGTGAGTTCCGCAGGAAACCTTCCCCGTAGTAGGTGGCCAGCGCTTCAGGGTCCGCCACGATCCACGCCTCCATGGTTTGCACCATCAGGTGGATGGCGTCCTCCTCGGCGAAACGGAGGTCCCAGCCGTCGCGATGACGGAGGTGGTCGCGCGGCGGGTGTTGTAGAGGGGCTTCTGCGTCCACCAACAGGACGACGAGATCGGCCGTTCTGTGCCTGGTAGCGTGCCGGAAGCCCTCGAAAGCCTTGTCGCGTGGGCCGGCCGCAACGAGCTTCCAGCGCCAACCGCGCGCTCGCGCAGCCTGCTTTTGCTCGTTGAGGAAGCTGTCCATCCCTCGGCGGAGCGCGGCGCGGGAGTTCCCGCCGCGCCCCCCTCCCTCCAGGTAGATGGATATGCTCCTCAAGGGTTGGCGCCGAGTTCGCCCATGCGCCAGAGATCTCCGAGTTGGTAGTCCTGCAGCCACTCCCCGAGGGCGGCAGCCTCCAGTCGTTTCAGGACGGTGCCGTGGCCCTGGTTCTCGCATGTGACGACGGCTTCGACGCCGGTCGTGAGCGCGGACACCAGTGCATCGGAGTGCGTGGTCACGACCAACTGCGTTCTTTGCGACGCCTCGCAGAGGAGGTCGGCCACGAGTGCGACCGCATCTGGATGCAATCCCAGTTCCGGCTCCTCCATGCACAGCAGCGGCGGGGGGGCGGGCGCGAGCAGCGCGGCGAGGATCGCCACGAATCTGATGGTGCCGTCCGACAGGCGTGTCGCCGGAATGGGGGAACCGAGGCCCCGTTCGTGCAGGAAGAACTGCACGCGCCCACCGGATATCAGCGTGGACATGCGTTCGAACCGGGGAAGGAAACGGCCGAGCAGGTCGTTGAACTCGGGGCCTCCTCGATGTTCGATCTGGTTCAGTATCAAGGCGAGGTTGGTGCAATCGGGCAGTAGCCGGGTGTCGGGCAGGTCGGCCGGCTGGGGCGCTCTCAGATCCCCGTACCGCCCGAATGTCCACTCCCGGAACGTGCCGAAATCAGAGAACCTCTTTCCCACCCAGGTCACTTCGGGATACTGGTCGGGGTCCTTGCGTTGGGCGAGCACCGATTGATCGGGGCGCAGGCTCTCCCGTTGCAGATGTCGCTGTCCCTGACCGCTGACGTTCATTGCGGGGTGGCCACGCTGGAAGCGGTAGTAGAAGTACACATCCTGCTCGCCGGGCCTTGGTTCCATCTCTTCGACGGCTTCGTCCAGAAGCTCCAGTCGCCCGGCCACTGCGGAGAACTCGAGTCGGTAGCGCAGCGGGCGACCCGTGGGCGTTCCCGCATCGACGACCGCCTCGACGGTGGCGGGCGCGGAGGCTCGTCGGCCTCTCCACAACCATTCACCGACCCCGCCCCCATCGCGAATGCACTGCGCAACGTCGTGCGATGTCGCGCGAAGCAGCTCGATCGCCTCGATCAGATTGGATTTCCCGCCGCCGTTGGGTCCAATCAGGACGTTGAGCGGCTCCAGTTCTATTGGCGCGGACTCCGGCGCAAAGGAAAGGAAGCCGTCAAGGCGCAATTGGCTAAGCGCTTTCATAGTCGAGCATCTTGCCGTGAGGCCCGTTGCTCCGCAATCTGGGCGTACGCCAGATTGCAGGCCCAGCGGACGTTGCGGATTCCGATCACTCCGGGCCGTCAGCGAACCATGGCTTTCGTCGTGCTCGGCGCGAACCCGATGCGGTGGGCGATCGCTTCGATCTCCTGACCAGGGTCGACTTCGAACGGCGACACGTACACCCGCCAGGCGGATTCGCCCCCAGGCGGTCGATAGCCGATGGATGCCCCTTCGGTGGCTGACGTGAGCGTGACGAGACCGTCTCGCCGCGTCGCAACGGGCGTCGCCGTGACCGGCTGCCTCCGTCCCGGCCAGAAGGACTCGAGCAGTTCCGCTTCCGTCAGCGCGCCCTTGTCGTCCGTCTCGCGCATCCATTCGTCGAGGGCCCCGCGCAACTCCACGAGCTGCGCCCGAAACTCGGGTCGCCCCGCCACGTTCTCCGTCTCGTGGGGATCGTTCCAGGTGTCGAACAACTCTTCCTCGGGCTTCGATGACCGGAACCATTGCGCCTGCACCGCGTCGAGCCCCCCAGCGTCGCGCAGGCGGAGCAGTTCCCGCGTCGAGCCCATCTGCTCGCGGTAGGCCACCGGCAGGTAGTACCCCTGCTCCGGACGGAAGTTGCGCAGGTACTTGTAACGCCGGTCCCGCACGGCGCGGATCATGTCGTACTGGGCGTCCAGGCGGTCCGCCGCCGCGAAGACGTAGTCGCGCGGGGCGCCCTCGTGTTCGCCGAGGAACGCCGTGCCTTCCAGGTAGTCCGGTGGCGCGATGCCGGCCAACGAGAACGTCGTGGGCGCGAAGTCGACGAAACTGACGAGCCGTTCGCGTACCGTTCCGGCCCCGCGACCGTCGGGAAAGCGGACGATCAGGGGCACGCGGATGCCGGAGTCGTAGAGCAGCCGTTTCTGGCGCGGCAACGGACCGCCGTGGTCGGCGTAGAACACGACGATCGTCTCGTCGAGGAGCCCGTCGGACTCCAGCGCGTCGAGGACGACGCCGATCTGTCGGTCGAGTTCGACGATGTTGGAGTAGACGCGGCGCAAGTCCCGTCGGACCACCTCCGTGTCGGGGAGGTAGGGCGGCACCGGCACCGCGGTGTCATCGCGTACGTGATCCGGGAACGGCGCGTCCGAACCGGTGCAGTCGAAGGGGTCTTCCTCGGTCGACCCGAAGAGCCGGTAGTAACGCACGGTCCGGCACGAGACGCGCCCGGCCCAGACCTGGCCTTCGTGCGTGATGACGAAGTTCATGACGGCGAAGAACGGTGCGCCGGGCGGCCGGTCCCGCCACGTCGCGGTGGGGCCGGACGCGTCCCAGGCGGTCACCGTGGGCGCGAACTGGTGGTCCGTCTTCTCGTTGTTCGTCGCGTAGTAGCCGTGCGCCCGCAGGACCTCGCTCATCATGCGGACCCGGGGCGGCGGGACGACCTCGTACGGCATCAGCCCCACGGCCTCGAGGTGAGCCTTGTTGTACTGGGTCCTCATATGGTGGGCGCCCGCGCTCGTGGTGTAGACGCCCGTGGCGAGCGTGAACCGGCTTGGCGCGCACACGCCGGACACGGAGAAAGCGTTGGTGTAGCGGATGCCCTCGGCCGCCAGGCGGCTGAGATTGGGCGTCTCGACGGTGGTGTCGCCGAAGGGCGGAACGATCGGGCTCAGGTCCTCGGCGACGAGCCAGAGGATGTTGGGCCGGGTTGCGGTCGGCTCCGGTGTGGGGCCGGGATCACTGGCCGGTTCGCAGGCGGCGAGGCAGCGCGCGGCGACGAGGGCGGCGAAGACGGATAGCGCGCGGGTTCGCCTGACTGTCATGCTCCTGCTCCGTCCGGGCGGTCGCGGAAGGGCGCAACGATACCGGAAGCACAAAACGTCCGGCGGTTTCGGGCACCATTGCGCCCCTTTGACCGACCGGACCACTGAACCGTGATGGCCCGACACACCGTGAGCAGGCGCAGGAACGTCTGCGCGGTATTGCTACTCGGGGCCGGCGCGGCGTCCAATGCGGAAACGACGATTGGGGAAGGCGTGTCCCACCCCCGCCCGCTCGAGGAGGTCGTCACTACCGCGACCAAGAAGAGCCAGGCCGAAGCCGCCCGGGACGTCCCATTGGCCGTGACCGTCCTCGGCGGCGAGGCGTTGGCCGAGCGGCACGTCACCGACCTCGAAGATCTCAGCTACGCCCTCCCCAATGTCGCCCTCGACGGCATCGGTACGGGCAAGGGCATCGCCAACTTCTCCATCCGCGGGCTCGGCGTCGCGGGCTCGATCCCTTCCATCGATCCGACGGTGGGCGTCTTCGTCGACGGCGTCTACCTCGGGGTGAACTACGGCGTCGTGATGGACATGCTGGACCTGGAGGCGATAGAGGTCCTGCGCGGTCCGCAAGGCTTGCTGTTCGGGCGCAACGTCACCGGCGGCGCCGTGCTCCTCCGCTCCCGAAGACCGGACGGCGAGGCCTCTGCGGACGCGCAGCTACGGATCGAAACCGGTCTCGACACCCGGTTCTCCGGCAGCGTGGAGGGCGCCCTGGGCGATGCGGTTGATGCCCGGCTCTCTGCGGGCTGGCGGGACGACCGGGGCTGGTTCGACAACGATGCGCCGGGCGGTGGCTCCATCGGCGCCGAGACGGCCTGGGTCGTGCGCCCGGTCCTCACGTGGCGGCCCTCCGCGCTGACCGACGTGACCGTGATCTACGAACGCGGCGACTCCGACGGGAACGGCCCGGCGACCCAGAACCGCCGCCGCTTCCGGGGCTTCGACTTCGCCATCGACGAGCCGGGGTTCTCGCGCGTCGACTGGCGGCACGCCATTGTCGAAGCGAACCGGCGCGTCGGGTCGGGCGGCGGGGTGCTCACGAACGTGTTCGGGTGGCGCGAGGTGGAACACGCGTCCCTGGCCGACATCGACTCGACCACGGACCCAGTCTTCCACCTGTTCGCCTATACGGCGCAGCGGCAGTTCAGCAATGAGCTGCGCTACTCGGGCTGGCTGCGGGCGGGTTGGGAAATGACACTCGGCGCCTACGCGTTCAGCCAGGACATCCGCTACCGCGAGCGGCGCGTGATTCGGTCGGCGTGGGGCGTGCCCTTTGGCGGCGACCAGGACCACCGAACGGGCGGCGTGTTCGTGAACAACCACATCGAACTCGCGCCCGACTGGCTGCTGACGGTGGGTGCGCGTTACACGTTCGAGGAGAAGGACGTGCTGGTCGCCTCCGCGGGTAACTCGGCCTGTGCCGTCGAGTCGCGCCGATGCGAGTACGACTTCCGCGACGGCGACACCTGGCGCAACGTCACGCCCGGGGTCGGCCTGCAGTTCTGGCCGGGTGCGACGACCCAGCTCTACGGCCATTTCACCAGGGGCTTCCGGAGCGGTGGCTACAACCTGCGCAACACGGCCCCGGGTGTCGCCCCGGGTCCGTTCGACGAGGAAGAGCAGGACGCGGTCGAGCTCGGACTCAAGTCGGAGTTCGCGGAGGGACGCGTCCGACTCAACGTGGCGGCGTTCCACAACCGGGTCTACGGCATGCAGCGGCAGGTGACCCGCGCGGACGTGGCGGCGGGCGGCGTGCAGATCACCGCCAACACGGCGGACGCGACCATCGAGGGCCTCGAGGTGGAGGTGCTGGCAGCGCTGGGCGACACGGTGACCCTGAGCGCGTTCCTGGGCTATACGGACGGCGCCTACGACCGCGTGCGCTTCGACCTGAACGGAGACGGCTCGACGGTGGGCGACGATCGTCTCGACCTGCCCCGCCTCGCGCGCCTCACCTGGGGCATCGAGGGCGGCTACGCGCGCGACATCGGCGGCCTGGGGCGACTCTCGATCCGGGTCGGCGTCTCCCATCGGGACGACAGCGAGATCGCCGACGACAACCGGGGCGTGCTCGACGGGGGCGATCTCGTCGATGGGAGCGTTGCCTTCGCGCCTTCGGATCGACTCGAGATCACGCTGTACGGGCGCAACCTGCTCGACGAAGTCCTGCGACGCAGCGACTTCGACCTGGCCGGGCTCGTGTACTCGACGTACTCGCCGTTGAAGGAAGGGCGTGTCGTGGGCCTTTCGGTGCGGGGCACGCTGTAGAGCCGGCTACTCGTAGTGGCTCCACATGCGCAGCACCTTCACGACGCGTTGGTCTTCCAGCACCTGGTACACGAGTCGGTGCTGGATGTTGATCCTGCGCGAGTAGGCCCCGGCGAGATCGCCGACCAGCTTCTCGAATGGCGGGGGCGTGCGGAAGGGGTCTACCGAGACGAGTGCAAGCAGCCTGTCAGCCCTCGGTTTCAGCCCGCTTGCGGCCAGCTTCCTGGCGTCGCGTTGGGCGTGCTTCGTGTACGAGAGACGCCACTTCACCAATCGAGCGCATCGCTACAGTCTTCGACCGGCGTCTCCATGCCTTGCCGAATGGACTCGCGCATACCCGGGATCGAGAGCAGGAACAGCGTCTCCTGCATCGCCTTCCAATCCGCCTCCGAAACGAGTACGGCACGGGTCCGCTTGCCGGTAATCACGATCGGTTCATGAGACTCGGCTGCGGCGTCCATCAGCCGATAGAGATTCGCGCGGGCCTCGGTAGCGGTGATCGTAGTCATGGAGGTACCCCTTGGTTCGGCATGACAGTACGGAATGACGTACGCAAGTCAAGGCGTGTGCGCCAAGTGCCTGTGCTGGCACGCGGCCGCGGCGGCCACAAGGCGGCTGGAACGCTCATAGAAGGCGGTGAGCGGTGGGGCGCGAGCTGCGCTAGGCTGTACGTGGATCGTGTTGACCCCTGACGTCATCGGTGCCCACCACTCGCCGGGGCCCGCGCTCTCGACCGGCTGCTGGCAAGGGTCCGCGAGCTGCCACCAGCGTTGCGTTTCCTCGTCCTCCGCCACCCTGGCCATGTCCGCCTCGAAGTCATCGCCGGTGTATTCCATGTAGCCAGAGGAAGTCTTCCACATGGACTGAACGCTTCCCCTCGGCAACCATCGGTTCGCGTTAGAGTTGCGCTGACCCGAAGCTCGTGTTCGATCCCCCAAGAGACAAAGGGACACTGCAGATGACTCGGAACCACCTCGGCCTGCCGGTTGAACCGTTGCGTGACGTCACGCCGGAAGAACGCGCCGTCCTGGCCCGGGACGGCGCGGCGGTCATCAGGGGGGTGTTGCCGGAAGCCTGGATCGACCCCCTGCGGGACGCCGTCGAGGATTTGCTGGCCAATCCCGACTATCTCGAACGAGGTCAGACGGAAGACTCCGCCCGGGCGATGGGCGGTCCCATGATCAACGGCTTCATGGGCTGGCTGCACAACGACGTGTTTGCGGCGCTCGCCACGCATTCGCCCGCATCGGAGATCGCCAAGCAGTTGCTGCCGGGCCAGTCAGTGCAGTACTTCTACGATCAGCTCTTCGTCAAACGCCCGGGCGTGGACTTCGGGACGCCGTGGCACAGGGACCGAAACTACTACTCGATCGACGGCAAGGACTTCGTGTCCATCTGGGTTCCTTTCGATCCCGTTCTGGCGGACGAAACGTCGGTCACCTACATCAAGGGCTCACACCTTCACGAGGACGTGCTCGATCGGTCGGGACGGGTGCTCCCGGGCGGCCATTCGCCCTCGGGCTTGTTCGGCGATCTCGGTGCGGATCCGCAAGGCGTGGAAACGGTGTCCTGGGACATCGATATCGGCGACGTGGTCGTCCATGACCTCAACACCGTTCACATGGGCGGCCTGGGGCGCACCAATTCGGCCATCCGGCGAGCCGTGGCATTGCGCTACCTGGGCGACGACATCACCTACAACGAAAGCCTGCCCGGCATTCCCAGCCTGCCGGAACTGCTCGAAATCTATCGTGCCCGCTGGCCGGACCTCGAAGTGAATGACGGAGGGAAGTTCGACACCCGGGCCTTTCCGTTGGTGAGGTAGCCGGGAAGTCACTCATACCAGACATCCCTCGGTGCCCGGTCGACGTCATGCTGCAACCCGACGCGGGTGTCGAACACCATCGTGGCGCGCTGCTCCGTATCGAAGGGTTGCCACGTCGGCATGCCGGCAGCGGCCGGTTCTCCGTGCCTGGCGAAGTTCACCCAGGCGCCGCTGACGGTATCCGCGAGGCCGCGCAAGGGCGGGAGGTCGCCGAGCAACGGAGCAAAGGCCTCGAGGTTCCGGTTGGCGAAGGGCACGTCGATCCCGTGCATGGCTCCGATCGCGCCCCCGAGCACGGGTGAGGACCAGTTGAGCTGGTAGAGCCAGATCCGCCCGGGATGGCCGCCGGCATGCAACTCGGCCGCCCGTACCGAGCCTCGGCGGAACATGCAGTCGGTCAGGATCTGTCCGCGGATGTCCGATTTCGAAGCGCCGGGCATTGCGCTCCTGTAACGCTTGAACACGACTTCCGGCTGGTTCCTGGGGATCATCAACCGCCGGAAGTACCGCATGCACAGCGCGCCCGCGGCGGACTCGGGTCCTGGGCATGACCAGCGGGAAGAGCCGACCGTCTTCCCGCACGGTGCCGATCATCAGGTCGATGTCGCGGCCAACGCCCTTCTGCAGTGACTCGAGGATGCCGAGGGGCAGGAAGTCGTCGCCGTGGATGCAGCCGATATTGCCGTTTCCCAGCAGCCCGCCGTACGTGTCTTCCGTCCCCTTGGCGAGCAGCTTCCTCGCGACGCGCATTGCATCGACGGTGTCCCTGGCGGACAGTCGGGACAGTCCGGCCCGGTCGCCCGGTTCGATTCCCATGGCGTTGAGCAGGTCGACGGCGAAGCGTGCATGGTCCGCGACCGGCGAGCCCAGCTTGGGTGTTCCGCTTTGGGCAATGGCGCGCTTGAACAGGCCTCTCGTGACCGGGCTCGCGAGCAGCACGGCCACGCTCTGGCCCCCGGCCGATTCTCCGAAGATGGTCACGTTGCCCGGGTCGCCGCCGAAGGCGTGGATGTTCTCCCGGACCCAGCGCAAGGCCGCCACCTGGTCGCAGAGGCCGCGGTTCGCTCCGCAGAACTCGTCATCGAACATGCCCGGGGCGACGAACGAACCCATCAACCCCAGCCGGTAGTTGATCGAAACGACGACGATGTCCCTCTTCGCCAGATTCGCGCCGTCGTATATGGGCAGCGACCCCGAGCCGGTCGTGAACGCGCCGCCGTGGATCCAGAACATGACCGGCAGCGTCGCGTGGGGGTCCAGGCTTGGCGTCCAGACGTTCAGGTTCAGGCAATCGTCACCGGACGGTTCCGTTTCCCAGAGGGTCTCTATGAATACGCGGCCGGCCCTGCCGGCCAACCACTTGTTCGGAGGAGGCTCCTGCGGACAGATGTTCCCGAAGCGGGTGGCGTCCCGGATACCGGACCAGCGTTCCGGCGGAGCGGGCGGCAGCCAGCGGCGCTCTCCCGAAACCGGCGCGGCGTACGGGATGCCCTTGAAGGCGAAAACGCCGCCCGCTTCGCTCCCGGCCAGTACGCCGTGGGAGACCGTTACCCTGTCATCTCGCCGGTGAGGTCACGACCCCTCGACATGGTGCGACCGCCTCTCCATCTCGCGCCGCTCGTCCCACGCCCCCGCGATGAGGGCCACCTCCTCCACCCGGATGTGGCTCTTCGCGCCGGTCTCGACCCCAAGCTCCATGTATGCCTCGTTGTCCCGCGTGTAAGCGGGCCATTCGGGCAGTCCCTCGCCGTTCGGGTTGCCGGTGCGGGCGAACTGCGTCCAGATCGTCGCCATCAGGTCCGAGAAGGCGTGGTCGTCGTCGACCGGCACCGCGCCGAACAGGTCGAGGTTGCCGAAGACGTAGCCGATCTCGGCGGCGTGGAAGGCGCCGTAACGCTCGGCTTCTTCGATGGGCGGCGCCCACGTGAACCAGTAGAGGTAAGCGTCGCTCTCGACATCCTCCATGGCGCGGGCCCAGAGCCGCATCGGTGCGGTGAAGAGCACGTCGGCGAGGAGGGCTTCGCCGGACGCCTGTGCCTCGTCGTCCGTCCCGGACGGATACAGCGCGGCGAGCGCGTCCCCGGCTTCCGGCAGGACCGCGTTCGCGTACGCCTCGAAGCCGGCCGCGCCCTCTCCGAACGGCGGCACGATGAACTCGTGAAGGGTCGTGCCTTCGTCCGCGGTGGAACCGATCATCACCGGCACGTCGGCCTGCCGCCCTTCGGCGAAGATCGTCGCGACCTCGTCGGGGATGACCTCGCCGTCGACGATGGCGAGGGAGCCGTAGTCGAACAGCGCGGGGTTGGCCTCGTACACCGCGAGGACATGCTCGGTCGACAGCGCGCGGAGCCCCGCCAGGGAGTCGTCGCCGTCCTCCCCGGCAAGGGCCGCTGCAATCTCCTGGCCGCGCGACTCCATGGACGGGGCGTACGAAGTCATCCGGTCGCGGAAGCCCATCGGCTGAAAGGCCCCGCCGCTCTGCCCGATGACGCGGTGAAACAGTCCCCGCGCCAGCGGGCTCGCCTGCAGCAGCGACATGCTCAAGGCGCCGGCGGACTCGCCGAAGATCGTCACGTTGCCGGGATCCCCGCCGAACCGGGCGATGTTGTCCCGCACCCACTCGAGGGCCGCGACCTGGTCCCGGATTCCCTGGTTGCCCGAGACGCCCGCCGGGTTCTGGACGCTCAGTTCGGGTAGTGCGAGGAATCCGAACGGCCCGAGCCGGTAGTTCGCCGTGACGAGCACCACGCCCTTCGAGGACAGCAGTTCGCCCGGATAGTCGGATCCGGCGCCGGTCACGAGGGCGCCCCCGTGGATCCACACCATCACCGGAAGGCCCTCGTCCTCATGCGCGGCGCGGGTCCAGACGTTCAGCACGAGGCAGTCCTCGCTCACCGCGAAGTCGGCCTCGCCGTAGAAGGAGCCGCCCTGTCCGGACGGCTGCACGCACTTCGGTCCGGGTGCCGTGGCGTCGCGCACGTCGTCCCACGGCTCGACCGATGCCGGAGGCGCCCAGCGCCGGTCTCCGGTCGGGGCGGCCGCGTAAGGAATGCGGTGGTATTGCTTGAGGCCGTCTTCGCCGACGAGTCCCTGCACCGTGCCGCCCGTGACGGCGACGGCTGCGCCGATGGGAGCCGGTGCCGGTGTTTCACTGGTCTGCGCCGGGCCACAGGCCACGAGCAACCCGAAAGCGGAGAGCGCCGACAACTGTGTGCCTTTGTGCATGACGTGATCCCGTGTCAGTCGGTGGCGACCCAATGCTATGCGAAACGGCCTGCTCGCCGGCAAACGCCACTGGCCGAGCTGTTGTTCATTTTTTGACATGTTCCGTATCATTCGCCGAGACAAGATCGAAATGCCAGAGAGTGTCGAAGTGCCCACGAAGGACCGACCCGTCGTCTACTCGCGACCCCGCCCTGGCACGAAAACGGGGCGTGTCTGGGAGGTTGCGGACGAAATCACCAGGGAGAGCGGCCGGCGTGCGTCGCGCCGTGAGGTGGTGGACCGCATCGAAGCGGAAGAAGGAAACCCGGCCACCGCGAATACGCAGTACCAACGCTGGAAGGGCAGCTACGACGCGGCCGTCGAGAAGCCCCGGGACGCAGATGAGGACTTGGGCGAAGTCGCGTGGCAGCCGCTGACGGTCAGCTTGGACGGGAGGCTTGTCATCCCGCGGGAAATGCGGGAGGCGATGCTGCTTGAAGGAGACCCCCACGTTACGGCCCACGTGGAAGCCGGAGAACTGCATGTCGTGTCGCGTCGCGTCGCTGTCCGCCGGCTGCAAAGGAAGTTCCGTCCGCTCAAGCGCCCCGGTATCGACGAGGTCGATGCCTTCCTGGCCGATCGCCGCGCCATGTGGGGAGAGGAGTAGGGCGGCTCGCCCGTGTCGATCGTTTACGACAGCTCGGCAGTGCTGGCCATCCTGCTCGACGAACCGGGTGCACGGCGGGCGGCCGAGACTCTTGACCACGGCGTCCTGTCTGCCGTCAATGCCTCGGAAGTGGTTGCCCGCCTCATTGATCGGGGCGCGAAGGACGACGATGCCCGGGGTGCGTTACCGGGCCTCGACCTGGCGGTCCGCCCCTTTGACGAGAGTCTGGCGGTCGCCGCGGGGCTCTTGCGCCGCTCGACCCGCCGGCGTGGCCTGTCGCTCGGAGACCGGGCATGTCTCGCACTGGCGCTCCGAGAGCGGGCGCCCGTGCTGACCGCCGACCGTGCCTGGACCGAGCTGGAACTCGACGTAGAGGTGGAATTGATCCGGTGAACGCTCGTGCGGATTGGCGAAGTTTCGCGCCTGTTCCGCGCCTGTTCCGCGCCAGAGGAAACTTCCAACGCGACCGCAAGGTCGCGCATAATCGCGCGCCTTTTCCCGCGGGGCTCCCGCCATGGCCGATCCCAGAGTCACCATCGTCGGTGCGACAGGCGCCGTCGGCGCCGTCGCGCTCGAAGTGCTCGCACAGCGCAACTTCCCCATGTCGCGGCTGCGCCTGACCGCCTCGCCACGGTCGGTTGGCCGCAAGCTCGCCTTCGCCGGCGAGAATATCTGCGTGGAGGACACCACCCCGGAGGTCTTCGACGAGTCGGACATCGCTCTCATCTCGGCAACCGACGAGATCAGCCGGGACATGGCCATCGCCGCCCGCGAGCGCGGCTGCGTCACCATCGACGACAGCGGCGTGTGGCGGATGGATCCGAAGGTGCCGCTCGTGGTGCCGGAGATCAACGCCGACGACGTGGACGGCCACGAGGGCATCCTCTCGATCCCCAACTGCTCCACCACCCCGCTCGCGATGGTGCTGGACGCGCTGCGTGCGGAGGCCGGGATCGAGCGCGTGGTCGCGGCCACCTACCAGTCCGTGACGGGTACCGGGTCCGCGGCGCTGGTGGAGCTCGAAGAACAGACGCGCAGCGTGCTCGACGACGGCGAAGCGCAAGCGGAGCAGTACCCGCACCAGATCGCCTTCAACCTGCTGCCGCACATCGGCTCGTTGCGGGAGAACGGGTACTACTCCGAAGAGACCAAGATGCTGAACGAGACGCGCAAGATCCTGCACGAGCCGGAGTTGCCCGTCTCGACGACGTGCGTACGCGTACCGGTTCGCGTCTCGCACAGCGAGGCGGTGAACATCGAGTTCGACCGGCCGATCGGCGTATCCCGCGCGCGGGAACTGCTCGCCGCATACCCCGGTGTCGTGGTGATCGACGACCCCGCCAACGCCGCCTACCCGATGCCGATCGTCGGCGCGGGCCGGGACGAGGTCTTCGTCGGCCGCATCCGGGAGGACACCGCGCTCCAGAACGGGCTCGCGCTGTGGCTCGTGTGCGACAACCTGCGCAAGGGCGCGGCGACCAACGCGGTGCAGATCGCGGAGGAGATCGTGAAACGGGGGGCGTGGTTGCGGTGACCGGGTGCGTTGGCCGGGAGCCGGACCGGTCGAAGGGCCGGGCGAGAGTCGTGCTAGACTCGCGAAAAGAGGCCAGGCTGCAGTTGATCTGCAGTGGAGCAAGGCATGGATGACTGGCTTGGCGCGTCCCCCAAGGAAGTCGCCGAGGGCCTTCTTGGTTTCGCTCGGTCCTCCGAACTGCTATCGAATGATCGCAAGTTGGTGGCCAAGTACGCGCAGAAGTGGGTCGGCGTGTGCTCCGGCGAAGTGAAGGCCGCCAAGGACGATCTGGACTCCCTGCTCAGGGAGCTGGACAGCAGGGGAGTACCCCGTGCGGACACGGTCGTCCGATTCATCGAGCGTGAGCAGAGGACGTTGATCCTGTAGCCATGTTGCGCGGTCGGTTCGGCGAGTCGTCGGGCCGCCCGTACGTCTCAGCGAGGGTGTTCATTCCCAGACTGGGATTGGCTGGCAACGCGTCGTTCATTCATCGCGCCTTGGGCGCGGGCTGACTCGCCCCTGCCACGTCGAGCGCCTGACAGGCCATGGCCCACTTGATAGGCTTGCCCGCTTCCGGACGACTGGCCGACCAACCGATGCCCCACCAACCGCGCGAAACCGTCCTCTACGAAGTCGACGGCCCCCTCGCCACCGTCACCCTGAACCGCCCCGAAAGCCTGAACGGCATCACCAACCGGATGATGCGCGAGCTCTACGAGACCCTGAACGAAGTCGCGTCCGATCGGAACGTGCGCGCCGTCCTCTTCACCGGCGCGGGTCGGGCTTTCTGCCCGGGCGCCGACCTCAAGGCGTACACCGGCGACGAGCGGCAGGAGCCGAACCGGCCGGAGTACTTCCACATCACGAGCCTGCTGCACGAAATGCCGAAGGTGACCATCGCCGCGGTCAACGGCGCCTGCGCGGGAGCCGGGTTCGGCTGGGCGTGCGCTTGCGATCTGCGCTACGCCGGCGAGCGGGCGAAGTTCAACTCGGCGTTTCTCGGCGTCGGCATCTCCGGCGACATGGCCGGGCCCTGGCTGCTGCCCCGCATCGTCGGAGCGACGAGGGCGCGCGAGATCTTCTTTACCTCGCAGAAGTTCGGCGCCGCGGAAGCCCTCGAGATGGGACTCGTCCTCGCCACGTTCCCGGACGAGACGTTCAGGGACGACGTCCGAGCCATCGCCGAGCGCATCTCGAAGTCCGCGCCGCTTGCCATCGGCGAGATGAAGAAGAACTTCGTCGCGGCGGAGAACCTGTCCCTGCGCGACTACATCGAACTCGAGACAGAACGCCACAACCGCACCGGCGCGAGCGAAGACACGCGCGAAGCGTTCCGGGCGTTCGTCGAGAAACGCGAGCCGCGTTTCGTCGGCCGCTGATCCACCTTCACCTTAAGACTAACGGAGAGACCACGCATGGCCATTTCCCTCTACGACGCCACGGTCGGCACGTACCGACAGATTCTGGGCGCCACCGCGAACGTGCTCGAGAAGGGCCGGGCGCACTGCGAAGCGAACGGCATTTCCCTTGACGACGTCGTGCAGATGCAGTTGATCGACGACATGCTGCCGTTCCAGTTCCAGGTGGTCTCCGTCGCCCACCACTCCCTCGGAGCGCTCAAGGGCGTCGAGGGCGGCGTCTTCACACCCCCGAGCCCGGCCGGCGAGGACTACGCAGCCCTGCAGGACCTCGTGGCGCAGGCGCGCGAGGGGCTCGACGCGTACACGCCGGACCAGGTGAACGGCTTCGAGGACAAGGCGCTCGAGTTCCGGCTCGGCAGCAACGCCATTCCCTTCCAGGGCGGAAGGTTCCTGCTCGGCTTCTCCCTGCCCAACTTCTACTTCCACGCCACCACGACCTACGACATGCTCCGCATGAAGGGGACCCCCATCGGCAAGCGGGACTTCATGAACCTGATGTAGGAGGAGGGCTCGGAATGCCGGCCTTGATCACGACCCTGCCGCTCGCCCGGGCATCCACGATCGTCGACGAGACGCTCGCGAAGGGCGAGGCGGAAGGCATGAACCCGCTGACCGTCGTCGTCCTGGACGCCGGTGGCCACATCGTCGCCATGAAGCGCGCCGACGGCAGCGGCATCCTGCGGACCGAAGTCGCCTTCGGGAAGGCCTACGCGGCACTGGGCATGGGCGCCAGCACGCGCGGCCTGAACTTGGGCCTGGCGGATCGCCCCGCGTTCCAGGGCCAGCTTGCCGCCGCGTCCGGCGGACGCTTCATCGCGGTGCCGGGCGGCGTCCTGGTGCGCGAGCAGGGAGGCGCCGTGGCGATCGGCTCGGTCGGCGTGAGCGGCGACACCTCGGACCGGGACGAGGAGTGCGCGGTCGCGGGCATCAAGGCTGCCGGCCTGGAAGCGATGCTGCCGGGAGGTTAGCTGCATGGGCTCGCCGGCGTCAGAGGAACGCTACTTTGAATCCGGCGGCGTCCCGATCCGCTTCCTGGAGGAGGGCGACGGTCCTCCGGTCGTACTGATCCACGGCTTCACGTCATCGTCGGAGTCCTGGACCGAGATCGGCGTCGTGCCGAGACTGTCCGGCGGCTTCCGCACGATCGCCATGGACTGCCGTGGCCACGGGCGGAGCGGCAAGCCGCACGACCCGTCCGCGTACGGCATGCACATGGTGCGCGACTTGGTCGCCGGGCTCGATGCTCTGGATATCGAGGCTGCCCACCTGGTGGGGTATTCGATGGGCGCCGAGATCGCCTTGCGGACGGCCGTTGCGCACCCGGGGCGCGTACGTTCCCTCGTCATCGGCGGCTCGGGATGGTCGCAAGCGCACGAGTCGGAGACCTACCGGCGGATCGGAGAGTCCTTGCGGGACCGCGGCAGCATAGGACCGGCGGTCCGCTGGATGAACGCGCACAGCCCCGCGGGCCCGTTCACGCCGCCGACCGACGAGCAGATCGCGGAGTTCGACGGCTTCCTTCGGAGCCGGGACGTGGCGGCGCTGTCGGCCGTCGCCGCGTCGATGCACGAGATCGTCAACCTGTCGCGGGACCAGGTGGCCGCCATCGGGGTCGCGGTGCTCGGCATCACGGGGAGCGAGGATCCCGAGCGGTACAACCTCGAGAAGCTGGTCGGGGTGACTCCGCGCTACACGCTCCGGGTCATTGCTGGCAAGGACCACGGCGAGGCCATGTTCGACCCGCGGTTCGTCGACGCGATCGCGGAGTTTCTCGAGCGGTGCGTCACCCCTACCCGAGTTTGAACCCCTCTCCGGCCACCGCCTGTCGGGCCGCTTCGACCTCCCCGGCGGCTTGGGCGATCGCGTCGTCACCGAAACCCAGTTCGCGCATCACCTCCGCGGTGTGTTCCCCCAGTTCCGGCGGCGGACCCTTGACGGACCCGGGCGTCTCGCTCAACTGCACGAGGTTGCCGATGACGCGCTTCTTGCCGTGCACGGGGAGTTCCATCGGCACGACGTACTCGTTCGCGACGTTCTGCTCGTCGCTCAACACCTCCGCATGGTCGCGGACGCGCTCCATGATGAGGTTCGGCTGGCTGTACATGAAGTCGGTCCACTCGGCCGTGGTGCGGCTCGCGAAACCCCGCTTCAGGACTTCCCTGAGCTCCGTGGCCGATTCCCTCCCCGGCGCGCCCATCCGTTTGCCCGGCGAGTCCCACTTCTCGTCGCCGATCAGTTCGAACATCTCGCCGAAGACGCACAGCGCGTCCCAGGACTCCTCGTCCTGTGCGAGCGCAAGCAGGAAGACGCCGCCGTCCTTCGTGTCGTACGCCCCGTAGGCACCCTCGACGTTGGGCAGGAACGGACCCTTCGCGCGTAGCGGCGTTCCGGTGATGCTGCACTGGGTCAGTTCCCACTGCTGCAGCCAGAGCTGCGTGGCGAGCGACGAGGTGTCCACCTTCTGCCCGCGGCCGTGCTGGGCCCGGGCGAACAGGGCGGTGACGACACCGAGCGCGAGGTGCATGCCGCCGCCGAGATCGGCGATCGCCGCCCCGGGTCCGGTGGGGGTGTGACCTTCGTATCCCGAGACGCTCAACAGGCCTCCGCGGGCCTGGGCGGCGCCGTCCAGCATGGGCTTGTTCGCGTCCGGCCCCTCCGGTCCGAAACCGCTGACCCGGGCCCATACGAGCTGCGGATGCGTCGGCGCCAGGGTCTCGTGGTCGAGCCCCATGCCGCGCAGGAACGGTTCCCGGTAGTTGGTCAGGAACACGTCCGCCCTTCCGAGCAGACGGGTCACCACCTCCCGCCCGGTGGGCTGGTGCAAGTCGAGACACACCGACCTCTTGCCCCGGCTGACGGCGATGAAGCCCGGTGGCGGGGCTTCGCGGGGGCTGTCATTGTGGACGCCCCGGTGGAATCTCTGGGCGTCGCCCCATGGCGGCTCGACCTTGATCACGTCGGCGCCCTGGTCGCGCAGGTAGAGTCCCGCAGACGGGCCCTGCAGCGCGACGGCCATCTCCACTACGGTGATTCCGGAGAGCGGTTCCGGCATCTTGCCTTCCTTGTTTCAGTCAGCGCGGATTATGCGCCAGGTCTGCTCCACCTCGAGTTCCTCCCGGAGCAGGCTGACCGTGTGATGCCGTCCCGCGAGCCACGTCTCGAAGTGGTCGGTGACGTGCGGGCTGTCCGGCCGGCCGCTGTTGCCGGAGGCGATGACGAAGCGGCAGTGGTCCGGATCGGCGAGGTCGACCACGAGGCGGTAGGCGGGCCCGTGCCACACCCGTTGCGGGATCTTCCCGTCGCCGGCGCCCGCACCGGGTCCGGGTCCCATGTGGACGCCCATCGCCAACGTCGTGGGGCTGCCGCCGATCGGGGCGGGACCGACCTGCAGGTCCTGCCACGGTTCGCGCCTGCGTAGCGTGTGCCGGAACCGGATCTGGTGGATCGCTCCGAACGACCAGCGTTCGGGCGGGCCGAGTTCGCGCTCCAGTGCGTCGAAGACCTCCCGGAAGACGGTCCGGATCATCTCTGCGACGGCATCGGCGTCCCAGGTGGGCGCCGGATAGCAGCTCGGCTCGATGCGGCTCAGGATTGGCGCGGCAAAGGGTTGTGCGGCGAAGTCGTCGCCCAGGGTCGCGACCAGAAAGCGGCAGTGCCAGGCGCGGTCGAGGAAGGTGTAATAGACGGCGGCCGCGGCGGAATCGACGCTGGCCCGGCAATCCCACGCCCCGAGCAGGTCGCGCAGAGTGCCGAGCTTCGCGTCCCCGGTGTCCTCGAGGAACGGAAGGAACTCCGGGAGCAGCGCCGCGGCGCGCAGGTCCTTGAGATCCGCCTGCATCGCTTCGAAGTCCGCCGGAACCAGTCCCGTGCGACCCCGGAGCAACTCGTCGATCCGGTCCGCCCGGGCGCTCGATGCCGGGTAGGTGTGGACGGGGAAGGGCGCCGCTTCGCCGAGCGTGTCGTTGTTCGCCGTCAGCGCGTATCCGCGGGCCGGGTCGATCTCCACCGTGAGTTCCGCCGCCGTGGTCTGCTCGAAGTCGTTGCGCGCGTCCCATCCGGCGAGCGGGACCACGCCCGTGACCTCGCGGCGCTTCGGGAAGGTGGCGACGATGAAGCGCCGGAGCCCGCTGTCCCGGTCGACGCAGATGATGTTGTTGACGAGGGGCGTGACGTCGCCTTCGAAGAGCGTTGCGCCGAAGTCCTCGGCCGTCTTCGCCAGCGGTAGCCGGGCGAGCGTGCCGGCGGACGTGGCGCAGTGGCCGAGCGACCAGCGTACGGCCGTGCGGAACGAGCCCTCGGGGGCGTCCCGCATGCCCATCTGATGGGCCAGGGGCTCGAGGAGTGGACCGTGGCGGCTCGAGACCACCTCGAACTCCCGCGCCGCGCTGTCCCGGACCGCGATGGTCTCGGTGCGTCGCTGCAGGGGTGCCCAGCCGTCCGGCGTTCGTACCCGGTCGCCGTCGACCTCCTCGATGTACACGTCCTCGTTGTCGATCCGCCCCGTGGTGAGTCCCCAGGCGATGTCCGGTGTGTACCCCATCATGAAGTGGGGGACACCGGGGAAAGACGCTCCGAAGACATCCCATCCGGGCGCGTGCAGATGGACGTAGAAGAACGTGTTCGGGATGGAGTGGGGCTGGTGCGGGTCCATCGCGAGCATCGGTTTGCCGGAGGCCGTCAACGCCCCAGTCACGGCCCAGTTGTTGCTGCCGCCGAACCGGGCGTCGGGGTTCACGAGGCTGATTGGGCGCGCGTCCAGTTCGCGTAGCGGCTCGCCAAGGCGTTCCACCTCTTCCGCGTCGCGTTCGGCAAAGAGGGGCGCATGGTCCCGGAACCGGTCGATCCCGTGGCGGGCCATGATGCGCCCGAGGAACATCTTCTCCGGGAAGGTGTGCCCTTGGTACCAGTTCGTGAAGCGGTAGCGGGAGGCGATGTCGGCGCGAGTGAAGGGCCGCGGCGTCGCCCCGATTCCGGCGAACTCGGGCGGTGGTTCCGTGAGTGACGCCACGTAGGCGTTGAGGCCGTCGAGATAGGCGTCGACGATCCAGTCCCCTTCGCTCTCCGGGACGCCGATGCGGCCGGCGGGCACGTCGAACGCCCGGTGGAGCAGGTCCTGCCGCACGAACCGCTCGCCCATGACCTCGGCCGCGTTGCCGTTGGCGTAGAGGCACGAGAGGTGGATCTGCCAGAGACGTTCGTACCCCTCGACGTATCCCATCCCGCGGTAGGCGTCGGCGACGGTCGAGGCGTAGACGTGCGGGATGCCCAGGTGATCGTGGCAGATCTCGAAGGGGGCGTCGCAATTGGGTATGCGGAGCTTCCGGGTCATGGCTTGACAGTCCTCGCCTTTTCGGGACACGTCCCCGTGTCGCGGGATGGATTCGCTTTATGTAATTATAGATGCCGAAAATACCGGAAAATCGTCAACTATGTATACACGATTGCTGGCGGCGCCCACGCGTTCCGTGCTGCTCCTCGGGCCGCGGGGGACGGGCAAGTCGACGTGGATTCGTGCGCGATTTCCCGACGTGCCGACCTATGATCTCCTGAACACGGGCGAGTCGCTACGCCTGAACCGGGAACCCCGCGTCCTGTTCGACGAACTCGAGCACCTGCCGCGCGGGAGTTGGGCCGTCGTGGACGAGGTCCAGAAGGCGCCTGCGCTGCTCGACGAGGTCCACCGCTTGATCGAGACCCGCGGGCTGCGCTTCGTCCTTTCCGGGTCGAGCGCGCGGAAGCTCCGCCGGGGCGGCGTCAACCTGCTCGCGGGCCGCGCCACCACGGTTTCGATGTTCCCGCTGGTCTCGGCGGAGCTCGGGTTCGATGTCGACGTGGAGCGCGCGTTGCGGTTCGGCATGCTCCCCGCGGCCGTCACCGAGGAAGACCCGCGGGACTACCTGCGCAGCTACGCCGAGACCTATCTGGACCAGGAGATCCGCGCCGAGGCGCTGACACGCAACCTGGGCGCGTTCGCGCGCTTCCTCGAGGTGGCGGCGGGGCAGAACGGCCAGACCACCAACGCGGCATCGATCGCCCGGGACGCCGGCGTCGCCCGCGCAACGGTCCGCAACCATTTCGATGTGCTGACGGACACCCTGATCGGCTGCTGGCTTCCGGCGTGGAAGCTGAAATCGGCCACCAGGCAGGTGGCGCACAGCAAGTTCTACCTGTTCGACTGTGGGGTAACGCGGGCACTGTCGGGCCGTGCGGCGTACCCCCTCACGCCGGAGGAGCGCGGACCGCTGCTCGAGACCCTGGTGATCGGCGAGATGCGCGCGTACCTCGCTTACTCGGGCCTGCACTATCCCCTGCACTTCTGGCGCAACCACCACGGCACGGAAGTCGACGTGCTGTGCGAGACGGCGCAGGGTTTCGTGGGCGTGGAGATCAAGGCCGGCGCGCGCTGGGAGCGTCGTTTCAACCGGGGCCTGCACACCGTCCGATCGGACCTCGGAGCGGATCGAACGACCTGTCACGGGGTCTACATGGGTGCACGCGACGCCGTCTTCGATGGCGTTGCGGTGCACCCCGTACTCGGCTTCCTCCGGCGCCTTTGGGATGGCGGGATTCTCGGGTAGCGGCCCCGCGAGATTCAGTGCGGCCGCGTCGCGTAGCGGCGCGTCTCGCCCACGGCGAAGGCGGCGAAATCGGACTCGCCGATACCCGCTTCCCGCCGCGCTTCAGCCAGGGCGTGCATGGGTGTCACGACCCCCTCGGCAGACAGGCTGAAGGTCCCCCAATGAGTGGACATGGAAGCCGTCGCCCCGAGGTCCTCGTGGATCCGTACGGCTTCCTCGGGATTCACGTGCACGGGCCGCATGAAGGAGCGTGGCTCGTACGCGCCGATCGGGATCATGGCCAGGTCGATTCGCGGGGCTGGTTACACGCCTCGGGCCGATGATGGGCACGGGCGAGGCGCGTTCGCTGAACATCGGGTCGGTAAGCACGTTGATGCCCTGGTGCTGGACCAGCACCGTCGCGTGGCCTATCCAGGTGACCGTGGCGTTCGAGCCCGGGCCGGACGCCAGCGACGGCGCCGCAAGAGGTACCTGGTCGCGCTCTCGGTCGTAGGTCTGCCACGCGTCGGAGAAGAACCGCAAGCGGATGACCCGGAAGAAGCTGGCGATGCCACCGTGCACGGAATCCGAAGAGGGATTGCGGAAGCCCTGTTCCGTGTGGTGTTCCGGGACGTCCGTCGCCAGGGTGGCGGCACTCATGAGCGCTGTCAGCGCGAGCGCCGACGACAGGCGCGGTCGCCGCCGACGCGCCACTGACGTTGCTCCGTTCACGCGCCGTCTCCCGAGAGCAGGAGCAACGCGGCCTTCAGGGACTCGAGGAGACGGCCGAGGTCCTCGCGCGAGGTCGCCCCGTGCTTGAATCCCATGACGGTGGTCACCGTGAAATGGGCGGCCGCGGCGACCGACAAGCCGTTCCGCGCGATGCCCGCCTCGCGATCCTCCAGGATCGTGGCCACGAGCGCTTCGTGGCGACGGTGCGACTCCGCGACCGCCTGCCGGCCCGCTTCGCCGTGCCCACTCAGCAGCTCCTCGGCATCGCCCGCGCCCTCGAGGAGTTCGAAGGAGCGCACGATCGTGCCGTGGAAGTAGGCGTCCAGGCGTTCCGAAAGGTCCGTACAGTCAGGCAAGGCGTCTCGTACATCGGCCAGGTTGCGTTCGGTGACGTGCAGGACGGCCCGTTCGACCAACTCGTCCTTGCCGTCGAAGAGATCGTAGAGCGTCTGCCGCGATACGCCGGCCTCGGTGGCGATGTCGACCATGGAGGTCTTCCGGGGACCGAACCGCACGAACGTACGGATGGCCGCCTCAATGATCTGGTTCTTGCGATCGGCCACGCGGAAAGAGGATCCGGCCGCCTCGACGAGTATGGATTCTATATGGCTGCATTGTTTGACAGAATATGTAAGATTGTAAGATTGAGGGTTTGGCAAGAGGGGAGTCAAGTGACGGACAGAAAGACCGCGCTCATCACAGGCTGTTCAACCGGCATCGGGCGGGTTGCGGCCGAGACCTTCCAGCGGTTCTACTGCTCGACCGAGTTCGCGATGGAAGGATTCACCGAAGCCTTGGCACTCGAGTGCGCACCGCTCGGGATCCGGATCTGCTCGGTCGCTCCCGGCGCCTACCTGACCACGGCGTTCTCCGCGAACACGATCGACGAACTGGACGCGGGCGAGCCGGATGTCGTCGCGTATGCCCGGCGTGTCCGCGCGCACATGCAGCGCGTCATCTCGGGTGGAGGCGGCACGACGGCCGATCCGCAGGAAGTCGCCGACATCATCTATCGGTGCGCGACCTCCGACATGCCCACGCACAACCAGATCGGCCGGGACGCCGAGATGCTGATGGGCCTGATGCGCGCGGGTCCGAGGCAGGCGTTCGTGGATCAGGTGGCCGCGATGCTCCTGCCGGCCGGGGAGACCGCCTGATGCGAGTCTCGCGATGGGTGACGATCGGCGTAATCGCGCTTCTGGGTGTCCTCGTGCTGCTCGGGCTCACCGGCCACCAATCCGTGCATGCCGAGCGCGTGATCCCCCATCCCGCCCCCGCCATCTGGGCGGTGGTCACCGACGCGGGCGGATACGAGGAGTGGAACCCGATCCTGGTCCGTGCCGAGGGACTGTTCGAGGAGGGCCGCACGATGCGCTACCAGATGCGCACGGCCGATGGCGGCACGACACCCGTCGAGCCCGTGGTGCGCCGGCTGGTCGACGGGCGGGAGATCAATCAGTTCGGCGGGATGCGGGGCGTACTCACCTTCGACCACACGTGGCGCCTCGAGCCCGTGGCCGGTGGCACACGGGTCACCCAGCACGAAGAGTACCGAGGCATCGGCGTGTGGTTCTGGGATCCGGCGTGGGTCGAATCCGCCTACCGGGACGGGCTCGTCGCCCTGGAAGCCCGCCTGGCCGACTGAAGCTGCCTCCTGCCCGGCGTCGTGTTTGACACGCCGGAGAGCCCCACACAGACTGGCTTGAGAAGTCTGGTCTGGACCCGCTGGATGCCGTGCATCCGCTCGGCTACCCGGTGCGGTTGCAGGGCGGGCCGCTCGACTTCTACGCGGTAACGGACCACGCGGAGAACCTGGGCCTGGCCGCGGCCATCGCCGACCCCGATAGCCCGAACTCCGGACACCCGTTGGCGTCATGGCGGGATTGCCGAAGCCTACGCCCAAGGCGTGCCGATGGGCGGGGAACTCCTCGGGCGGGCGGAAGCCGGAGCTTCCCGGGAGCGGATCTTCGACGTGGCATGCTCCGATGGCCTCACGCCCGACCCGGAGACGCATCGCTGTCCCGACAACGGTGCGACGGTGGATCTCACCGATTGCAGCCCGACGCTGGACGCGGGCGCGGTGGAACTCAGGACCCTGAAGGGGCGGCGCCTCCAAGGTGACCGACGCCGCGTGTCGCCCGCGGGCTACGGATTCGCGTCGAAGACCTCGTCCAGCGTGCGCGCATCGAGCACGTTTTCGGCCCACGCCTCGAGGTCGGAAGCCGGCGCCTCGTGCACCCTTTCCTCGACGGCCGGCGGCAGCCGGCCGAAACGCCGCCGCAACAGCCGCGTGAGGACCGCCCGCTCCCCTTCCACGCGGCCCTCGCGCATGCCTTCGTCGCGGCCCTCGTCGCGGGCCCTCTGGAAGAATCCTGCCATGCTGGTGCTGTCCTCCGGGTATTGCCGCCGGTAGCGCCGGAACTCATTGTCCGTGAGGGGCGGCGTAGATGTCGATGAACTCGAGGTACTTGGCGCGCTTGTCGCCGTCCGGCTCCAGCGTCAGCAGGCCACGCACCGCCTGCGCGTAGACCTCGACGCGCCGATCGGCCGGGATGCGCATGTTCGGCAGGTTCACCCTCGCTACCGGGTTGTCGCTGTCGAGCCAGCGGGCGGCGTCCATCGCGTGGAGTCGGCACGCGAGGTAGTCGAAAGTGAGGTAGCGGCCGCGCTCTGTGCCGAGCGCGAGCGTGTTCGGCGCGGAGCCGGCGCGCAGGAAGATCGACACCGGCACTACGCGATCGGTGTTGAACAGCTCCGCAAGCGCCCCGTAGCCGGCCCGGTCCCTCGCTGCCGCCCGGCACCGGCTCCGCCTCCGGCCCAGCCACACCGGCCTCGAATGGACCAAACGCCACCGGTCGCTTCGCTCCCGTTGTCATTTGTTCCATACAAGGTCCAAGGCAATAGTGCGCCAGCCGGTGCGGTGAGAAGCGCCGGCTGTCGGACTCCTCCTCGAGCGCAAACAGCACGACGTCGCGGCGTCGAGGATCAGGTTCTTGAAGTTCTGGTCGTGGCTGACTCGGTCCGCCATGCGCCGCGTCCACTGCTGCGTTCGGGCGTAGCGTCAGGCACAGGCCGGCGAGTGCGCTATCGGTTGTCGCTGCAAGTCCTGTGCGAGATTCGCCCGCGATGTGTGCGGCGATGACGCACGATGGGTATGGCGCCGGGAGGACGGCCCTGCGGGCTTACCGCATCACCAAGGGCGATCGCCTGCCTTGAAACCGTCCTCGCTGTCGTCGGAACCGGCCCCCCGTCGTCGGTCCCAGGCCTTGGCGATCAGCTCCAACTGCTCCGTTCGCAGGCGTTTGCCAACGGCGAGCGTCGGGCCGAGTTCCATGTAGGGCTCGTCCTCCAGGTTGAAGGCCGGCCACTCGGGTAGCGGCCCGCCGTTCGGGTCCCCGGTCCTGGCGAAGCGGACCCAGGTTTCGGCGAGCATGGACGAGAAATCCCGGTCGGCGTCCGTCGGCATGGCCCGGAAGCCCTCCAGGTCCCCGAGCAGATACATCTGGAAGGATCCGTGAAAGGCGCCGTAGTAGTCGGCGTTGGGCACGGGCGGGCGCCAACTGAACCAGTACAGGAACGCGTCGCTCTCGACGTTGGTCATGCCCCTCGCCCAGGCACGCATGGGGTAGTTGAAGTTCATGTCGTTCAGGAGGTCCTGCCAGGATCGGGTCGCCTCCTCGTCGGTCGCGGCCGGGTATTGCGAAGCCAGTTCCTCGCGGGCCTCGGGAAGCATGGCGGCGGCGAACATCCGGAACCCCCGAACCCCGGGGGCCATCACCTTCGCGAGCTGTTCCACTGGCGCGGAGGACTCGTCGGAAGTGGAGCCGACCATGGTCGGCACGTCGGCCTGGTTGCCGGTGGCGAACGTCGTCGCCACGTCCTGCACGAGGACCTCTCCGTCGACCATCGGCAGGTATTCGTAAACGGAGAAGTCGCGGCTCGACTGGGCGGTGTCCAGGATCCGTTCGGCGGGAACATCGCGCAGGGCCGCGAGTGACTGGTCCCCCCCTTCGCCGGCGACGGCGGCGGCAAACCGCAGGCCGTTGGACTCGCCGGAGGGGGCGAAGGACTGGTCCCGGGTCCGGTGCCGCATGGGGTGGAACGGGGCGCCGCTCTGGCCGATGGCGCGATGGAACAGACCCTGCGCCAGCGGACTGGCCTGCAGGACGGCCACGCTCGTGCCGCCCGAGGACTCGCCCAGGATGGTGACGTTGTCCGGGTCCCCCCCGAACGCCGCGATGTTGTCCCGCACCCATTGCAGGGCCTGGATCTGGTCGCGGAAGCCCTGGTTCCCGGAAACCCCCTCGGGACTCTCGGCACTCAGCTCCGGGTGCGCGAAGAACCCCAACTGGCCAAGTCGATAGTTGAAGGTGACGAACACCGCCCCTTTCCCCGCGAGCTGCCAGCCCGCGTGCTTGGAACCGGCGCCCCCTACCAGCCCGCCACCGTGTATCCACACCATCACGGGCCGGCGTTCGTCGGGGCGGTCCGCTTCGGTCCAGACGTTCAGCGTCAGGCAGTCTTCGCTCTGCCGGTTCGGCGGCCTGTTCTGCTGGGCGGCGTAGAACGGAACGCTCATGGCGCGGCGCTGCATGCAGATGGGGCCGGGAGCGCCGGCGTCGCGGACGCCTTCCCAGGGTACGACCGGCGCCGGCGGCGCCCACCGAAGGGCTCCCGTGGGCGGCGCCGCGTAGGGGATACCGTGGTACTGCTTCAGGCCGCCGGGGGACGTGTCACCGGTCCCGCGGATCGCGCCACCGGTCACCTCGATGTCCAGGCCGAGGGTTGGCGGCTCGACCGGGGCCTCCGTCACCCGATCGGAACAGCCGGCGAGGAACGCGGCCGCGCAGAAGAGCGAAACGCCGATGGGATGCCACAAGGCGATGGATCTGCGAGACATGCCGGAGCCGCCGGTTACGCGTGCACCGCCTTCGGCAGCGGATAGACCTGCGACTGGTACGGGCTCCCGAAACCGGCCAGTTCCCGGAACGTCGCCGGGTCGGCGCAGTCGTCCGCCAGTTCCTGCGGGAAATGGTTCGGGATGTCGTCCTGCGGCAGGATCGACATGTGGCGGTAGTAGTTGGCGATCGTCACCCGGAGCCCGGGCGTCTTCTTCGGGTAGGCGCCGTGCCAGAGGGCGCCGTGGAACGCGATCACCGAGCCGCGCGGGCACTCGATGGGGATGGCTTCCGCCGCCGCGTTCTCGTGTGGATGGCACTTGCGCAGGTGCGATCCGGGCACGCAGGCGAAGGCGCCGTCTTCCAGGGTGTAGTCCGTCAGGCACCAGTTGCAGTTGGCGTTCAGGGCCTTGTCGCCCCAGGGCAGCGGAATGCCGCCCTGGTCCACGTGCAGCCCGAGCGACTCGCCGTAGCCGTCTCCGGCCCACTTGATGAAGGAGTTGTGCGAACTGAACCGGGCCGCCCAAGCGTCGGCGCCGAACAGCGGGTGCCCGAAACTGCCGATCATGTAGTTGATCAGCGCCGTGCCGGCACGGTTGACCGCGAGGTCGCGGAAGGCGCGGTGATAGGTGCACAGTTGCATGAGCTGGAACTGGCTGGGCGTCGCACCCGACCGCAGCTCGAGGACGCCGCGGAAGTCCCCGTAGTCGAGTTCGCACTCGGGGCCGCCCTCGACCGTGAACCCGCAGCCGATGTACTCCTCCGACTTGTCGAGCAGCAACCGCACGAGTTCGTCGACGTGCGCCGTCGTGACCCCGGTCACCTCCGGCGGCACCACCGCGTAACCCCGCTCGTCGATCTGCTCGACGTAGGGCTCAAGCCCCAGTTCGGCGATGGTCTCCTGGAGTTCGTGCATCCTGGTCCTGACGGTCATGGTCGCCTGTGGTCCGTGTCGTGCCTTGGGAATAGCCTTATAGTGCCCTGCGCGGAGCCCATCGGCCAGAGCCTGAGACATGAACGTAGCACGAAAAGCCGGCGACGCGTTGGCGGGACATACCACCAGGCCGGCTGGGTTTTCTGGATGAGCGTATTGCCAAAAGTGGAAAACCAGACGCTGCACGCACGCGTCTACCAGGAACTCCGCAACGCCATCATCCGAGGCCACTTCGCGCCCGGCGAAGTTGTCACCATTCGCCGGCTGGCAGCGGAACTCGGCACCAGCGTCATGCCCGTGCGCGAGGCGATACACCGCCTCATCTCAGAGCGCGCGATAGAGATGCAGGGCAGCCGTTCGATGCGCATCGCGCTACTCAACCGGGAGAAGATCGAGGATCTGATCAAGGTGCGCTCGATCATCGAACCGGAGGCGGTATACCTCGCCGCGGAGCGCATCGGCGAGGACGACATTCTCGAGCTGGAGGTGCGGAACCGGAAAACTCGTCAAGGCGATCCTGCACGGCAACGTGGACGACAAGCTGCTCGCGAACCGGGCGTTTCACTTCGCCGTCTACCGGATCGCGGCCTCCCCGATGTTGTTGCAGGTCATCGACTCGCTCTGGCTGCAGAGCGGTCCGTACCTGTCGATTGGCTGGATGCCTTCGCAGCGGTCGCATCCGGGCAGGTCGACTGGTATCCGAGGGCCATGGCAGCGGGTGCGGGCAAGGCCGACGCACGCCGTTTCAGCCGTCCCCTCTGCCCCTTCCCCGAGCGGGCGCGGTACACGGGTTCCGGAGACCCCGACGATGCGGCGAGCTTCACCTGCGTGGCAGACTGATCCCGGCCGGCGGGGGGGGCGATGTAGGCTCAAGGGATCGGCGGACTGGAATTCCAGGAGAACATGACATGTACCGACAGGCCACCGCGGCAAGCGGGGCGCTGCATCGCAGGGTGCTGGCCGCGCTTGCCGCAGCGCTCGCGGTCCCGGGAGTCCCGGCCCTCGCCGAGTCGGAAGACCGGACGGGCGTCATAGAGGAGATCGTGGTGACCGCTAGCAAGCGCGAGTCCAACCTGCAGGATCTCCCCCTGTCGATCAATGCGTTCGGCTCCGAGCGGCTGGAGGACAGCGGCGTACAGAACATCGAAGCGGTTCAGTACCTCGCCGCCGGGATCAAGATCGGCGATTACCTCGGCCAGTCGATCGTGACCATGCGCGGCATCGGTGTGCAGCAACTGGCCGCCGGCGCGGCCACCGGCTCGGCCGTGCACGTCGACGGCGTGTATCGCTCCAGCCGCTACGACACCTCGCGGCCCTACTTCGACATGGAACGCATCGAGGTGCTGCGCGGGCCCCAGGGGACGCTCTACGGCCGAAACGCCACCGGGGGCACCATCAACGTCATCACCCGGGCGCCGACGGAGGAGTTCGAAATCGGTGGCAGGGCGACCGTGGGCAACTACAACCTGGTCCAGACGGAGGGTCACTTGAGCGGTCCGATTGCCGACAGCGTGCTCGGGCGTTTCGCGTTCAAGACCACCAACCGTGACGGTTTCACGAAGAACCTCTTCAACGGCAGGCGGTGGAACGACGCGGATCAGATGTCCTTCCGCGGCAAGCTGGAGTATCGCGCCGGCGATCGGCTGACGCTGCTCGTCACGGCCGACCGGAGCACCGACGACAGTGTCCAGGTCGCGCACCTGGAGCGGTTCGCGCCCGACCGGCCCACGGTGATCGAACTGACGTATCCGGGAGCCTATCTACCCACCGCCCTGGCCGCCACGAGGCGCGTGGTAAACCACGACGCCCCGACCTCCCAGACCGTGGAAACCGAGGGCGTGTCGCTCCGGGTCGACCTGGACCTCGGGATCGCGACGCTGACTTCGCTGACGGCCTGGCGCAATGTCGACTACAACGGCAGGTTCGACATCGACTACACCAACGCCAACGCGGCGTTCTTCCGGGATTGGCCCGTCGACAACGAAACCCTGTCGCAGGAGTTCAACCTGGTGTCTGCAAGCGGCGGCGCCGTCGACTGGGTCATCGGGGCGTTCTATTTCGTGGAGGACATCTACACGATCATCGACCTGAGGGGCGGCCGGGGCATTGACTACGTCCTGGGCGCACCGCGGATCGACACCGATGCATGGGCCGTGTTCGCGGACGGCACCTATCGCATCAACGATTCCCTGGACCTGACGGTGGGAGCGCGCTACAGCTCGGAAGACAAGGAGCTGGAAGAGTTCCTCTCGATCCCGCTCTTCCGCATCTTCAACTCGGACGAACTGGCGGAGCAATACAGCTCCTTCACCCCCAAGATCGCGCTGACCTGGCACGTGCGCGACAACGTGTCGATGTACGCGACCATCGCGCGGGGGTTCAAGTCCGGCGGGTTCAATTCCTTCCTGATGCAGGGCAGCGGCTTCGACCCGGAGGAAGTCACCAACTACGAAATCGGCATGAAGAGCATCCTCGCGGACGGGCGTCTCAGCCTGAACTGGTCGCTCTTCAGCATGGACTACGAGGATCTCCAGGTCTTCCAGGTGGTCATGCTTCCGGGGGTCGTCGGCACCTCCACCAACATCGTCACGAATGCCGGGCAGTCCGACATCGACGGGATCGAGCTCGAGATTCTGGCGGAACCCGTGGACGGGCTGACGATCGATCTCAACGCGAGCTACCTGGACGCGACGTACGGGGAGCTGTGGCTGCCGACCATCTATGCGGACTCGACCGTCAACGTGGAGGGCAACAGCCTCGTCGGGGCTCCCAAGTGGGCGTACAACGTGGGGGTCGCCCGGTCCTTCCCGGTCGGGGCCTGGGGTACCGGCGCCGTGCGCGTGGAGTACAGCTGGCAGGACCAGGTGTACTTCCGGCCGCACAACGAAGAGCGCATCTCGATGGACGACTACGGGCTCGTCAATCTGCGGGTCAGTTTCCGGGACGCGGCCGGGCGCTGGAGCTACACCCTCTTCGGCGCCAACCTGACGGACGAACTGATCGTGGCGTACCAGAACCTCACCACGGGCGACAACTTCCCCATCCAGAACGCGTTCACGCCGCCGAGAACCCATGGTTTCTCCATCGGCGCGAACTTCTGACGGAGGCGCGGTACCAGCCCCTGAACTGATCGTGATGTTCGACCTGGCTGGACTGGAGGACGCGCACCGCGTCGTGGCCGGGGCCATGGGCCCCACGTCCCAGTTTCGATGGCCCACGCTCTGCCGCAGCGTCGGTTGCGAGGTGTGGGTGAAGCACGAGAACCACACGCCGATCGGCTCGTTCAAGGTGCGCGGCGGACTGGTGCTGTTCGACGAACTGGACCGGGCCGGGCGGCTGCCGGAGCGCATCGTGACGGCGACGCGCGGCAACCACGGCCAGAGCATCCCGTTCGCCGCACGGCGGTACGGCGTCCCGGTAACGGTCCTCATCCCCCGGGGCAACAGCGTCGAGAAGAACGAGGCGATGCTCGGCTGGGGCGCCGAACTCGTCGAGGTCGGCGACGACTTCGAGGAGGCCCGGATGGAGGCCGAACGCCGGGCCGCCGCCGGCGAGGCTTACTACGTTCCCTCCTTCCACCCGGCCCTGGTCCGGGGCGTCGCGACCTATGCCCACGAACTCTTCCAAGCCGTCCGGGATCTCGACACCGTGTACGTGCCCATCGGCATGGGCAGCGGCATCTGCGGCGTCATCCGGACACGGGACCTCATGGGCCTCTCGACGGAGGTCGTCGGCGTGGTCGCTGCCCGCGCCCCGGCGGTGGCGCGCAGCGTCGCGGCCGGGAGCATCGTCACCACGGACACGTCCGACACGTTCGCGGACGGCATGGCCGTGCGCATGCCCCACGCGGAGGCGTTCGAGGTCATCCGGCGCGGCGCCGCCCGGATCGTCGAGGTGAGCGAGGCCGAGATCGCCGAAGCGATGCGCGTGCTCTATCGGAGCACCCACAACGTCGCGGAGGGCGCCGGCGCCGCGGCGTTCGCCGGGCTGCGGCAGGAAGGGGCGCGGCGGGCCGGCCGGCGCGTAGCCGTCATCCTCTCCGGGGGCAACGTTGACGCGAGCGTGTTCCGCACCGTGCTCGCCGGCGACGTGCCCTGACACCCGCCGTCAGGGGTCGTTCGACCAGACGAGGCTCGCGTCCCACAGCCACGCCCGGCCGAAACCGCGTGAGACGCCCTCCATCGTGAACGCGGCGTAGCGGGTGTCGATGTCCTGCTCGAAGATGCGCGGCCCGCTCTCGAGCGGACGCCGGGTCAGGAAGCCCCCCGGCCCGACGTCAAAGCCGAACGGGTTGTACGGGTTGTCGGCGTCGATCACGATGTCGTCCATCAGGCTGCCGGTTTCCCCCAGGGTTCCCGCCCAGACCGGCTCCGGCGCCGCCTGGTGGACGGACTCGCGGCGGTTGAAGAAGGCGCGCAGTTGCAGCCGGGTTCCGGCGGCTGTCTCGTGTTCCACGCGTCCGAACACGCCGGTGCGCGTCGAGGGAGTGAGCACGAGGTTGTAGGTCGCGTAGTTGAACCGGTCGGTGTTGCTCCACGGGTGATAGTCGCACCGTCCGGTGCCGTTTCCGCTGTGGCCGGATCCGAGATCAGGATGGTTGCCAGCGCCAGGGCGGCTACGGGCAAGTGCGCTCCCCGCATCCGCCGACGGGCCCGATGCGGCGATGTGACCCTTCGCATGACGACCTCGCAGGGGTAGCCGGCATGATAGCGTCCCGGACGGGACAAGCCTGCCCCCTTCCATGTAGGCTGCTCTCCGTTTTCCGAGTCGTGCTGGCGAGGAGGAGCCATGGCGATCGATGCGATACAACTGGCGGCGGACCTGACGGAATTGCGGGGCCTCGCGCTCGCCAAGCTCGAGGACGAGCCCCTGCCGAACGGCGAGGAGGCGGCCAGGCGCCTGCAGGCGGACATCGAGCGCTACGATCTCAAGTCCGAGATCGCGGACCTCGAGACGAAGGGCTACGCCGTCCTGCCGCCGGGCAAGGCGAAGCCCGTCGAGTTCTTCGACCGCCTGCGGGAGACGATCCTCCGTCTTGCCGAGACGCATCGGGCGGGCCCCCTCGGTCCCGACATGGGCCTCGGCACGACGCTCTTCCATGTCCTGCCACAGGACCGGATCTTCGAGGAAGCGGTGACGGCCCCCGCGCCGTTGACGCTCGTGACGTACCTGCTCGGTTACCGTGCGAAGCTCAGCCAGTCCACGGTCCTCATCAAGGACAGCCGCGCGGCTGCGCTCGGCATCCACGCGGACCACAGCGGCAAGCTCCCCGCGCCTTGGCCGAGCATCGCGCAGTACTGCAACGTGACCTGGGTGACGACGGACTACACCCGCGAGAACGGCGCGGTCTGCGTCTGGCCGGGCAGCCACCGGTTCTGCCGTCCCGTCCCGGACGATGTCGTCATGGGCCACGACCGGGAGGAGGTCGAGGTTCTGGAGATGCCGAAGGGCTCCGTCATCGTGTGGCACGGCAGCCTGTGGCACGGCGCAATCCCGCGCACGGCGGAGGGACAGCGCGTCACCCTCGTGCTACCGCACGTGCGCGACCACATCCAGCCGCAGGAAATCTACTGGGCCACGACGACGCCGGAGATGATCGCGCGCAACCCCGCGCGCTTCAGCACCCTGATGGGCCTGCACTGCGCGAACCCGTGGATCCAGGACGGGCCGAGCCTGCTGGGGTTGCGGCCGGTGACGGGGTCGCAGTTCGAGTAGGGCGCGTCGACGCCTCCATGGCGAGCACGACCAGCATCGGCCAGCCCTCGTAGCTCTCGGCCCTCGGATACTGCCGGACGAACCCGGCATCGGGCGCGTACTCGCCGACGTCGGTTAGCGCGAAACCCGCACGCACAGCCGCCATGACGAAGTCTCCGAGCCCGTGCGGCACGCTGCCCGGAGCGACCGCCTCGCCCGTGTCGGGATCGGTGAACCGTGCGCGACTGTCCCGCGGGAACATGGCCGGGTGCATCGCGGACACGACGGCCCGCCCCCGCGCCGTCAGCACGCGACGGGCTTCGCGGAAGAAGCCGTCGAGGTCCCGCAGATGCTCCAGGACCAGGCCGCTGACGACGGCGTCGAACGACGCGTTCCCGAACGGCAGGGGCCCGTGCAGATCGTGGACGACGAAGCGCACGTCGGTTCGCCGTACCTTGCGCCGCGCCCGCTCCAGCATCTTCTCCGCGAAGTCCACGGCCGTGACATGCGCGCCCGCTCCGGCCAGCCAGGCGGTGTGCCGGCCGGTGCCACAGCCGAGGTCGAGCACTCGGTAGCCGCGGACGTCGCCAAGTGCCCTGCGGACATGCGGCTCCTCCAGGGCCGGCAGCGGATTGCCGTCGTGGTCGTAGACGGGCGCCCACCGGTCGTACCCATCGCGCACTCCGGACAAGGGGTCATCAAACAGCTACTGTCTCCTGGCTACGCGAATCCTGCCGCCGCCGACGGTGCCCACCGACTTCGCCTCGATATGCGCATGTCGCGGATTACGGGCTTGCCGCCGAAGACGTCGGGACGAGCCGTTATCCGCTCGAGAAGCCTGGTGTGGTCGGTCATGCAGCCCTCGGTGTTGCTGGATCCTGGGCCGGGATTCCGACGCACGGGGTCGCGGACATCAACCCTTCGGGCCTCCGTCCGCCTTGGCCATTCTGATCCTGCACGATAAGGTACCCACAACACGGGGCACTTGGAAGCTGCTGTCGCATCTCGCTACAGCCGCGGATCCACCGGCTCGGACTCCATCGCGAGCACCGCGAACACGCACTCGTGGACGCGCGGCAGGGGCTCCCGCTCCACGAATCGGGCGAGCGCTTCGAGGCCGAGGGCGAACTCGCGGCGCGCGAGCGATCGCTTGGTCCGGAGATCCCGCTTGCGAAGCCGCCGCAGGTGGCGTTCGGCGGTGTATTCCGGCCCGTAGATGATGCGCAGGTACTCCCTGCCGCGGCACTTCACGGCGGGCTGCAGGATGGCGTCGCCCTTGCGCGCGGCGAACTCCCAGGGCTTCACGACGATGCCCTCGCCGCCCTCGCTGGTGAGCGCCTCCCACCACGCGATCGCTTCCGCACAACTCCGCTCGTCGTCGAGCTCCACGATCCGGTGGTCGGTGGGCAGCAACACGTCGTCCCCGGCGCAGAGGTCGGCGAGCGTGGTCATGTGCCAACCGTGGTCCTTGTCGGTGTGGGCGCCGCCTTCGCTCGCGAGCAGGTGGAACGGGGCCAGGCGCAGGTCGGTCACGTCCCCGACCGGCCACACGTAGCGTTCGAGGACCGCGGCGTAGTCGTCGGCCATCGCGGAGCGCGCGCGGAACTCCGCCGCGAGGTCCCCGCAGTCGAGCCCGCGGGCGCTTGCGTCTTCGAGCGCCGCGTTCGCCTGGGCGAGGCCGAGGCGCGCCGCCTCCGCCACCGGGCGGTAGTGATCGTCGAGCAGTTCGCCCGCCTTCGCGGACCAGGGCATGAGTTCCGCGTCGAGGCAGAACCAGTCCGTTTCGAGTCGGCGCCACAGGTCGCACCGGTCGGCCGCGGCACGCAGGCGGGCGAGCAGTTCCCCTTCGAAACGCGCGTCGTCTCCGGGGCCAAAGAAAGCGCGTCCCGTGCGGGTATGGAAGACGCCGGCGCCCTGGCCCTCGAGACCGAAGCGGTCGCGCGCCACGTCTTCGTCGCGGCACACCACGGCGATCGCCCGGGAGCCCATGTGCTTCTCCTGGCAGATCGCCCGCCGCACGCCGTTGGCGCGGTAGTAAGCGAACGCCTCGGCGGGGTGCTCGAGGAGCCCTTCCTCGTCGCTCGTCGCGCACGGGGACATCGTTGGCGGCAGGTAGATGAGCCAGCGCGGGTCGACGGCATAGCGGTTCATGACCTCGAACGCGGCCGCGGCGTTCTCGGCGCGCACCGTGATCTTCCGGACGTGGCGCGTGTTGACGATCCGCTTGCCCCGCACGTCCGCGACGTCGAGCAGGAAGCGGTCGCGTCCGGCCGACGGCGGTTCCTCCACGGGCCGGATCGGCTCGTAGTAGGTCTTCGCCGCGGGCACCGACACCAGTTCGCGTTCGGGATAGCGGAGCGCCGTCAGGCTGCCGCCGAAGACGCAGCCGGTGTCGATGCAGATCGTGCGGTTCACCCACTCCGGCGTCGTCACCGGCGTGTGGCCGTAGACGATGACCGTCTCGCCCCGGTACTCGGCGGCCCAGTCGTAGCGGACCGGGAGGCCGAACTCGTCGGTCTCTCCGGTCGTGTCGCCGAAGAGCGCGAAATCGCGCACGACGCGGGAGGACCGGTTCAGGAGATCCTCCTTCATGCCCGCGTGCGCCACGGCGAGCTGGCCATCGTCGAGCACGTAGTGGCTTACCAGGCCGTCGATGAACGACGCGACGCGGTCGTGGAATTCCGGAGGCTCGTCGGCGAGCTGTTCCAGCGTCGCCTCGAGGCCGTGGGTGAGCCGCACGTCGCGGCCGCGCAGCTTGCGCAAGAGCTTGGTCTCGTGATTGCCGGGGACGCAGAGCGCGACGCCGTCGTCCACCGCGTCCATCGCGAGGCGCAGGCATTCGACCACCCCGGGTCCACGGTCGACCAGATCGCCCAGGAACACGAGCCGGCGCCCCTCGGGATGCGACACGGCGAACCGGTCCGCCGCGCGGTCGACGACGTAACCCAGTGCCCCAAGGAGCGCCCGCAGTTCGTCGAAGCAGCCGTGAACGTCTCCCACGATGTCGAACGGCCCTGCGTCATCGCGCCGGTCCGTCCACAGGGGTTGGCGGACGATCCCGACGTCGTCGATCTCCTCCACCGATCGCAGCCGGAACCGGTAGCGGAACCCCTCTCGTCCGAGGCGCTTCACCGACCGCCGGAGCAGACGCGTGTGGTTGCGTACCACGTGCGGCCCGAAGTCGCGGTCGGGACGCGCCGCGTTGCGGTCCTGGCAGAGCCGCTCCGGGAGGTCCAGCACGATGGCGACTGCCAGGGCGTGGTGCTCGCGGGCGAGGCGCACGAAGTTGGCGCGGTCCTCGGGGCGGACGTTGGTGGCGTCCACCACGGTCAGCCGCCGCCGGGCGAGCCGCTTGCGGGCGATGAACTCCACCAGTTCGAAGGCGTCCCGGGTGGCCGCCTGGCTGTTGGGATCGTCGCTCACCATGCTGCGGGCCGCGTCCGACGAGATCACTTCGGTCGCCGCGAAGTGCCGCTGCGCGAACGTGGACTTGCCCGAGCCGGACGCGCCGACCAGGAGGACCAGGCAGTACTCGGGGATCTCTATGCGCATCGGCGGAAGACGCCCATCTGGGTCGGCGCGCCGTGTTGGGCATCGAGTTCCCCCACGGGCAGGTGGGAAACGGTGTAGCCGTGTGCGTTCGCGACCCGGTCCGCCCAGGCGCGGAACTCCGCGCGCGTCCACTCGAAGCGGTGGTCCGGATGCCGCAGTCCGCCCTCGGGAATGCCAGGGTAGAGGACGTTGTACTCGCGGTTCGGTGTCGTGAGGACCACCGTCTCCGGCCGCGCGTGGGCGAAGAGCGTCTGCTCGAACATGGGCAGGCGGCCCGGGTCGAGGTGCTCCAGCGCTTCGACTACCGCAGCGGCGTCGTACCCGGCCAGTCGCCGGTCGCGGTAGGTGAGGGAGCCCTGGAGGAGCTTGACGCGCCCGCGCTGCCTGTCGGGGAGCCGCTCGAGCTTCAGTCGCCGCTCTGCGCGGGCGAGCGCCCCGGCGGATACGTCGACCCCGACGATCTCGGTGAACTGCGGCGCGGCCATGAGCGATTCCAGCAGCCGGCCCTCGCCGCATCCGAGGTCGAGGACGCGGCCGGCCCCGCTGTCGGCCAATGCCCGGACTACCGCGGCGATACGCTGCTCGGCCAGCGGCCCGGCCGTCCAGGGAACCGGGCCGGGCTCCCGGGAAGCTTCGTCCTCCGCGCTGACGTCGGAGAGCTTTGCCAGCGCCTCGTCGACGAGGGTCCCGCGGTGCTTGAGATAGCGCCGCGCGATGGTCTCCCGCCGCGGATGCGTTTCCAGCCAACCCTTGCCGCGCGCGACGAGCTTCTCGACCTCGTCGTCGCCGATCCAGTAGTGCTTGCGGTCGTCGAGCGCCGGAATGAGCACGTAGAGGTGCGTGAGCAACTCCGACAGCCGCGTCTTGCCGGAAAGCGTGACGTTGCGGTAGCGCCTCGCCGCGGGGTCCGCGTCGGGAGGATCGACGGCGACCTCGTATCCGAGGGGCTCGAACAGCTCCCGCACCGGCGCCTCGTCCCCGCAACGCAAGGCGGCGACCCCGGCCGTGAGCGGCAGCGCTTGGGCGGCCAGCTCCGGCCGTTCGGCGCTGCGCCCGCCGAGCGCGCTGCCGAACACCCTGGAGATGGCGACGCTCAGGAACGACGAGGCGATGTAGGGACGGTCGTTGACGTAGTCCGTCAGCACGGCGCCGCGGCCGCGCACGAGGCCGATGGGGTCGACGTCGAGCAGCAGGGCGGCCGTGCAGCGTTCCTCGGACGCCTCCGGATAGAACACGTGGGCCTTGCCGAACGACAGGTCGAACACCTGCGCGCGGGCCGGGTTCTTGTGGAGCAGGTAGCCGAGGTCCGTCGCGGGGCGATGGGTGGTGGAGAGCGTGAGGAGCATGGGTCGTTGCGAGGTAGTCGCAGCCAGATTTCGCAGTTGTCGATGTGTCGATGTCCGCCCGCTGGTGGGCTTCAGACGGCGATCTCAAACAACTTGGCGTCGTCTGACAGAGAGCGTTCGCCGACGTCGACGGACAAACAGCCTTCAACCGCCTCGTAGAGGTTGGTCAGCAACTCCTCGAAGGACTCGCCCTGTGTCGCGCATCCGGGGATGGAAGGCACTTCGGCCCAGTACCCGCCCTCTTCGGCTTCGTGGACGACAACTTTGAGCTTCACGAGACTCTCCCTTTGACTCGCAAAGGCGAATGTTAGCGCAGCACGGTTCAAACGCGGGCTTGAGCGACGAGCGCAATGCGGTGAGCGGCCAGGGGCTCCAACCCAGAGATCGCGACGCGCTTACACGAGAGTCGTCTGACAAGCTATCTTCCCTGCCGACAGCCAGAACGCACGAGCGCAGGAAAGCCTGCGCCCAGCCACAAGTGATTGAAGGGGTGACGCCAATGGACTACGTCCGTCTCACGTGCGAGGACAACGTCGCGACCATCACCATCGACCGGCCCGAGGTGATGAACGCCATCAGCCGCAAGGTCTACGCGGAGCTCGACGACGCGTTCACGGCCGCCGAGGAAGACAGCGACGTGCGTGTCATCGTCGTCGCTGGCGTCGGGCAGCATTTCGGCGCCGGACACGACATCGGCAGTGCCGAGATGCGCGCGGAACTCGACGAGTATCCGCGCGACTTCTCCGCCCTCGGTCGCGTACGCGACATGGATCGCGGCGTCTACTTCCGCCTGCACGATCGCTGGCGGAACCTCGGCAAGCCGACCATCGCCATGGTGCGCGGCTACTGCATCATGGGTTCCTGGATGCTCGCCGCCTCCTGTGATCTCGTCATGGCATCGACGACCGCACGCTTCGCCGACCGGTCGGTCCGCTGGGGCAGCGCCCACCACGAGTATGCGACCCATTTCTGGGAGCTGGGCGTCCGCAAGGCGAAGGAAATCCTCTGGACCGGAGATTTCCTGAGCGCCGAAGAGGCGCACGGCCTGGGCATGGTCAATCACGTCGTCCCCGACGACAAGCTGGAGGCGGGCACCCGCTGGCTCGCGCGGCGTATCGCGCGCAACACCGAGTACGCATTGCGCGTCTCGAAGATGTCGATCAACCAGGCCGCGGACATCATGGGGCAGACCGCCGCCGTGCGCGCATCCGGCAACTTCTGGGTCATGAGCATCGGCGAGACGACGGACGGACAGAGCGACCCCACCGACCGCGTCGGCTGGTCGAAGTCACACAACGCGCGATTCGACGATCAGGACGAGCGGCCCTGGTGAGTCAGCCGGGCGTACCGACCGTGTATGTCCATGGCTGAAACAGAATCGAGCGCCCCTCGGACCTTTGCCACTCGCTACTTTCCCGCGCGGCTTGCGCAGCCCAGCGGGTTTGGACTGCGCCACTTACGCGACCGTATAGGATCGAACGGGCAGTGCCTCGATCTCGAGTGTTGAGAGGTCAAGCCGGCTCGAGGCGTGGTCGATGTCGAAGCCCACGACTTGTCCCGTGGCATCCAAGTCAACGTTCAGGCCGTCTGACACTTCTCGAGTCTCCGTGCCTGGTCTCGGCGCACTTGCTCGTTGAAGTGGCGTGTGGTCTTCACGTCGTTGCGGAGGAGGTGCCGCGGTGGTCAGCCCTCGGCCGGATCATGCCGGAGTCGGATGGCGTCGAGAGTTGTCTTCAAACAACCGCCGGAACGCGACCATCGAGTCCGGCGTCACCGGCGCAAGCGCGCCCCGCGCGATCTCGTCCGGGGAATGGAAGGCCACGGCGGCGACCTCCTCCTCCTGCAATACGAACGGTCCGTCGTGGCGGCAGACGAAGACGCGGCCGAAGCAGCGTGTCCTGTCGTCGGCGTAGTGGAAGTCGAAGCGCGGCGCGAGCGGCGTGTCGCGGATCCCGAGTTCCTCCTCGGCCTCGCGTAGCGCGCACTCCTCGTAGGACTCGCCGGCGGCCACCACGCCTCCGGCCGCGAGGTCGTAGTAACCGGGAAAGAGGTCCTTGGAATCGGTGCGGCGCTGGACGAGGAGGCGCCCCTCGCCATCGAGGACGAACACATAGGTGGCGCGATGCGGCAGGTTTTCCGCGCGCATGCGGTGCCTGCGGGCAGCGCCGACAGGCCGATTGGACCCGTCGACGACCAGGACGATCTCGTCGCTCGCCGGGGAAGCCAAACGCTATCCCGCGACCGCGCCGAGGGTATTGCCCGCCGCGCGGTGGTCGCGCAGGCGCCTGTCGACCGTGGGGTCGTCGGCCACGGCCACGAGCGTCTTGCCGAAGTTCCCGCCCTGGAGCATCGCCTGGAAGGCCGCCGGCGCCTGCTCGAGTTCGTCCCACACGTCCTCGCGATACCGGACGAGCCCGTCGCGGATCCAGCCCCCCATCTCGCCCAGGAAGCGGTCCTGGTAGTCCTCGACGAAGTTCCGTACCGCAAGCCCGTGCACCACGACGTCCTGGCGGTCGAAGTACGGCTGGCCGGCCTCGCGCCAGGCTTCCCCGCTGTCGCGCCGGTCCGTGTTGCCGTACTGGGAGATCATGCCGCACAGGGTGACGCGCGACCGCCGGTTCAGGAGCGGCAGCACGCCCGCGAACACCTTGCCGCCGACGTTCTCGAAGTAGATGTCGACGCCGTCGGGGCAGGCCGCGGCGAGGTCGTCGGCGAAGGACTCCGAAAGGTGCGACACGCAGGCGTCGAAGCCGAGTTCGTTGCGCACGAAGGCGCACTTCTCCGCGCGGCCGGCGATGCCGACGACGCGGCAGCCGAGGATGCGGGCCATCTGTCCCGCGGCCTGGCCCACGCCGCCGGACGCCGCGGACACGACGACGGTCTCGCCGGGCCTGGGCTGACACTGGACGACGAGCCCGGAATAGGCCGTCAGCCCGAGCATCCCGAGAATCCCCACCGCGGTGGAGATCGGGGCGGTATCCGGGTCGAGCTTCCGCGGGAACATGTAGCCGAAGACGGAGACCCCTTCGCCGGTCAGCCCGTGCGTCTGCCAGCCGTTGGTGTTGAAGACGAAGTCGCCGGGGGCGTACTCGGGAAGGTTGCTCTCGATCACTTGGGAGACCGTGCGCCCGTGGCACGCGTCCCCCGGCGGCTCGAGGCCGGAGCGCAGGCGTCCCCACTGGTAGGGATCGAGCGAGAGATACAGCGTGCGCGTCAGCACCTGTCCGGGCCCCGGGCTGGGCATGTCCGGTTCGCGCCACGCGAAGTCTTCGTCCACGGGCCATCCGCCCGGAGGCGTCCGGGCTAGCGTCCACCTGCGGTTGCGAGCGGCCACGTTTCAGTGGTCGCCCGTCAGCGGCACGAACCGTACGGGCAGCACGTAGCGCATGGAGATCTCGCCGTCGCCGCCCTTCTCGACCACGGCAAGGTTCTGGTCCCAGTCCGTGCCAATGGGCAGGACCATGGTGCCGCCGGGACGCAACTGCTCGACCAGTTTCCCGGGCACTTCCTCGCCGACCGCCGTCACGATGATGGCGTCGAAGGGCGCGGCTTCCGGCCAACCGTACCAGCCGTCCCCCGCGCGGACGTGCACGTTGTCGAACCCGAGCCGGTCGAGGCGTTCCGCGGCGGACTCCGCGAGTTCCGGGATGATCTCGATCGTGTAGACGGAGTCGACGATCTTCGCGAGCACGGCGGCCTGGTAGCCCGACCCGGTGCCGATCTCGAGGACGCGGTCCGCGGGGTCGGTGTCCATCAGGTGCGTCATGATGGCGACGATGTAGGGCTGCGAGATGGTCTGCCCGTGGCCGATGGGCAGCGGGCGGTTGACATACGCTTCGCGACGCGCGCGCTCGGGCACGAACTCGTCGCGCTGCACGGTCCGCATGGCCTCCATGACGCGGTCGTCCAGCCGGTCGACGCCCGTGAAGTCGCGCGTGCGCCGCACGTCGTCCCGGATTGCGTCGATCATGCCGCTCATCGTGGTCTGTGCGGCCGGGGTGCAGCCGATGAGCGCCGCGAGGACCAGGGCGGCACGGCGCATGGCTTCAGCTATAGAGGCCGTGCTCGAACAGGCTCCCCCGGGACTCTGCGTACGCGGCGAGGAACGCTCCGGCGCGTTCGGCGCGGGCCACCGAGTCGTCCTGGCTCTCGTAGCCATAGGAGATGCCCTGCTGCGTCAGGATGGCGAAGCGCGGCGGATTGCGGTCCAGCATGTCCTGCGGGATCTTGCCGACCAGGCCTTCCTGCGTGCGGATGTACGGGCGGGCCATGTAGACGGGCACGCTGACCCGCAACCCGGGCGCGGTCCGGTTGAAGGCCCCGTGCCAGGTGTTCCCGTGCCAGGCGAGCAGCGAACCGGCCGGGCACTCCACCGCGACGGCTTCCTCGTTGCCGCCCTCGCCGACGATGGCCTCGCGGCCGATGGGGTTGCGGCACCACTTGTGGCTGCCCGGCACGAACGCGGTCGAGCCGTTGTCGCGGCTGAAGTCCGTCAGCACGTAGGTCATGTTGCAGACGAGCGCCTGCGGCGGCAGGGGCGCCGGCAGGGGCGTGTCCGAATGCAGGTTGAACGTGCTCTCGTTCGGGCCCTTCATGAAGCAACCCATGCTGGAAAGCACGACGCTGTACCCGCAGAGGTAGGTCGCCATGGCCAGCAGCACCGGGTTCATCAGCGCTTCCTCGAACACCCGGCCCTCGAACAGCATCGACTGCATCAGGTCTCCGATCGGAGAGTCGCCGTCCCCGCCCGTCAGTGTCGCGAATCGGCCCTTCCAGCCGGCGTGGGTGGAGCCGGTCTCGAGATCGGGCCGCACGCCGTTGCGCCGCTCGGCGACATCGAGGACTGCTTCGAGCAGACGGTCCCCGAGCCCGTCGGGCGTCGCGAACTCCGGGGGAATGACGGTGTAGCCGTGGGCGTCGAGATCCGCCACGTACGGCTCGAGGCGCAGCTCGCGAATCTCCGCCCAGGCGCGGTCGAGGTTGGTCTGGCCGTTGCCGTTGGCGTCCTTCATGGTGATGCCCTCGCGTGACGCTGCTAATGTACGTGGAAACTGCGGGGGGAGCCACCCGGGACCGGTGGTCGCGAAGTGGTCGCGGGAGACCTATGAAAAAGTTGACGGAATGGGTGCGTCCGTCATCGCCTCCCGCGCGGCGCCGCGGCGCGACCGCGAAGCTGCGCGCGGTTTGCGAGGCGGCGCGCCACCAGTTCCCGACGGCCGACATCGACGAGATGCTCCGGGAGATCGAAGCCGGCTACCGCCTCAGGTAACTCGCGTCGGGCCGAGGCGCCTTTGCGGCGCGCCAAGGCGGCGGGTCAGGCTACGCGGCTCGCGTGGAGGTTTCGGCGCGCGCCTTCAGCGAGTTGGCGGTTGCCTCGAACCCCCGGAGGATCGCGCTTCCGAAGAGCAGTCGCACGACGGGTGCCAGGAGACCGGCCATCGTGTCGGTCGTGTGGTACGCGCAGCGATCGGGTCCGAGGGCCGTGATGACCTGCGTCTTCGCCGCCGTCAGCAGCGTCCGGCTCCAGTAGACGGAACTCCACGTCAGCCGTGTCGGGGGCTCGGCGACATCCGTGTGCTCCGTCACGTTCACCGGCAGCCGGCCGAGGACGACGTGGGCGCGCACGGGCGACCCGGCCTGGAAGTCCGTCTCGATGCGGGTCGTGAACGGGTTCCACTCACCGTAGCGCGGCCCGTCCGTGAGAATGTCCCATACCGTCTCCGCGGGGAATCCGAACCCAGGGTTTTCGACCGTTTCAGGGCGTGCCCCAAGGTTCATTTAACCTATTGATAATAATAAAGTTTTTGGTCCTTCGCGTCTCATTCCGGCACACTGCATCGACGCAAAATACGTCGTGACAGGAGTACCGAAACATGAAGAAACGACCCACCATGCTGACCGCCACCTTCGTCAGAACCGTCAACGTCTCCGGACGCTACGGGGACGGCAGGGGTGGCCTTGGCCTGACCCTGCTCGTACAGCCCTCGTCCCGCCGCGGCCTCTGCAAGTCGTGGGGCCAGAGCGTCGCATCGGCGGCAGGCGCACCACCATCGGCCTCGGCCGCTACCCCGTCGTCACCCTGGCCAAGGCCCGCGAGCGGGCGCTCGAGAACGCCCGCGCTATCGAGGAAGGGCGTGACCCGCGCCAGGCATCCTCCACCGTACCGACCTTCGCGAAAGCCCTTCAGCCCGTAATCGCGATTCACGCGGAGAACTGGAAGGACCGCGCCCGGTCCGAACACCAGTGGCGGGCGAGCCTGCGCGACTACGCCATGCCGCGCCTGGCCGACAAGCGCGTCGACGAGATCGACACCGCCGACGTGATGGCGGTCCTGCTCCCCATCTGGTCCGCCAAGCGGGTGACCGCCAAGCGCGTCCGGCAGCGCATCGCCGCCGTGATGAAGTGGGCGGTCGCGCAGGGCTACCGGCAGGACAACCCGGCCGGCGACGCCATCTCCGCCGCGCTTCCGAAGAACGCGGTGCCGCAGCAGCACCAGCGCGCGCTGCCGCACGCCGAAGTCGGCGCGGCGCTCGCCCGGGTGCGCCGCTCGCGGGCGTACCGCGGGACGGTGCTCGCGTTCGAGTTCCTGGTGCTCACCGCCTGCCGCAACGGCGAGGTCCGCGGGACCCGGTGGGAGGAGATCGACACCGCCGGGGCGGTCTGGACGATTCCCGCCGAACGCATGAAGGCGGCGAGGGAGCATCGTGTTCCACTGTCGTCTCGCGCGCTCGAAGTCCTCGACGAGGCGCGGCAGCTTTCCCACCACCGCGGTCTCGTGTTTCCGTCGCCGACCGGGAGGACGCTGAGCCAGTCCACGATGCCGTCGCTGCTGCGCGACCTGGAAGTCGGCGCGGTGCCGCATGGGTTCCGCTCCAGCTTCCGGGACTGGGCCGCCGAATGCACGGACTATCCGCGCGAGGTCTGCGAGCTCGCGCTCGCGCACGTCAACAGCGACCGGGTGGAGGCCGCCTACCGGCGCAGCGACCTGTTCGAGAGGCGGCGCAAGCTGATGGACGACTGGGCGGGCTACATCGCTGTCCCGGGATCCTGACGATCGGTTCTCCGACCGCACCGGAGCAACAACGTCCGGGATCGTCGAGGCGTCACCGTCGATGCGTGGCTCGGTATGGTGCGCGAACACGGTCGGCCGGGTTCTTGCCCAGTGCGGCAAGGACTGCCGGGTCGGCCCGCCCAGGATTGCGGGTCGCGCACTCGAGAGGCGTTCTCCCGAACGAATCCCGTGCGTACGGCGATGCGCCACCGGCCAACAGCGCCGCGATGGCCGCCGCGTAGGGTGCGGGATCCGGTTCTTCGGCGCGCTCGTGCAGATGGGCCGATACCACGGCGTGCAGCGCTGTCGTCCCGTTGTGGTCGCGCGCGTCCGGATCGGCGCCAGCTTCCAGTAGAACACCGATGTGTTCCACCGGACTCGGTGCGTAGCCCCAGCCGACGCTCTTGGCGACGCTATGGAGAATCGGTTCGAAACCTTTGCCGGAATCGTTCGGATCGGCGCCGGCCTCCCGCAGGCGTCGAATCGCGTCGACCTTGACGCGTCTGCGACCGCGCAACGCCGCGGCTGCGTATAGCGGCACGCTGCCGTTGCGGTCCGGCGCGTTGGGGTCGCCGCCGCACTCAATCAGGACCGGGATCGCTTCGGCCTCGCCGTGCAGCGCCGCCTCGAACAGCACCGCGTCGAGATCGACGCCCGACCGGACCAAGGCGAGTCCTTACTTACAAAAATTGCGGGCTGCTTGCATCCGGACTGGCCGCGAAGCCACGTTCCCGTGCTCGGTCAATGCCGTCCAGTCTCCATCGACTACCTCGTCCCCGTCCCCGCGCGACCACTCCGGCCCTTGCTTCAAGACGGGCCTCTTGCACAGGATGTTCACCGAGAACTCCACAAGACCGCGCGCCACATTGGTCTCGTTTCCCGAGACACGACCAAAGTACCGAACCAAGCGGCTCTGGCCGCGGCTAAGCACCGCAGGCTTCGTGCGGAACGACTACCCCTAGCCCCGCGAGATTCAACGCCCGGCGTATGCCTGTTTCAGCTCCAGCGTTGCGGGCGCTCGAGAACGAACCCACCTGCCTTGACGATCCGAGACGGCAACTGGCTGTCCTTCAGGACTTTCCTCCCTACAGTGAACCCGGCCGATGCAGCCTGCCGCAACCTGTCCGATCTTCTCCCGGGCGGAAACACCGCGACCACGCGCTTGCCCTCGTAACGATCCAGAACTGCCTCCACGGGGCCGGCGAGGTCACCATCCGCGGAGACCAGAATCGCGGTGTCGAGCAAGTCGTCCTGGGCGTCGCCGAGCAGCCGTACCGCGATGTTGACGTCCGTCATCTTCTCTTCGTAGACCGTCCACCGAGCGCCGCACACCCGGCACTCCCGCGGCTTCGACAGGAAGTGTCCGTAGTGAATCTCCACGCCCGCGAGGGTGTCCAGCGCCTCAAGAAACACGGCCTGTCGACGCTGACGACCGCGGTCCCCTCTGCCCGCAACCCGGGCCGTGAAATACCTCACTCCGACCAGCCGCTGCCCCGGACGCAGCAAGTTCTGGCCAAGCGCCCTTACGTCGAGCCAATAGAACCGCCGCCAACCCTTGGATCGCAAACCGTAATACAGGTTGAACCCGTCAACGTAGACCACCACTCTCTGGCCTTGGGCCGTTCGGGCGTCCTCGCGCTGCACATCGCCTTCGCTAACACTCGAATCCAAGCCAGCTAGCAATCGTCTTGACAACTCCTGCCCCTCCGAGCATGATCCTCGACACCCCGCTGACGATAGCACCGTCGGCCCGACGCCCCGAAAGGGGCGTTTCCTTTTCTCGCCACCCAGAGGACCGCCGCAATCGGGAACTGCTCTCCGCAGTCTCCGGGAGTCTGTAGACCTCTCAACTCGACTCGTCCTGCCGAGCCTTCTCTTTCGCCCGACCCTCGGCTTTCAGTTCGTTCCGCCTCTGGCGACTGTTGAACCGCGAGCACTCTGAACTGCAGGTCACCGCCCGACCACCCGTAGCCTCCGTCCGAGCGGCTGGGATCTCGCGCTCGCACCACCGGCGCATTGCAACCGATTCGTCTTCCGCAATTGGGTCGTCCAACGGGTCCGCTCGCGACTCGAGCGACGGAATTGACTCTGCCTTGACCTCTCTCAAGCGCCGTTTGGCGATTGACGTGTATTCCGAGCTAACGTCCACTCCCAACCAGCGACGCCCCGTCGCCTTGGCCATCTTGCAGGTAATCAGTTGATAGCAGTCTGTCGGTGACGCGGGGGCATCGATGGTCAGTGGGCGCGTTTCCACCACGAAGTGGAACACGCGTTTCCTCTCGAAGGGTTGCGGCGCGCTGGAACAATGCCAGCGAAAGCACGACTCTCAGGTGACGACCATCCCGCAGCCCCCTCGGCGCGGATCGCCGACCGCGACGAACGCTCCTTCGCGCGTCCCGGCAATATGCACGCCGCCGAAGAAGAGGTTCGCCCGGCCCCAGTGTTCGACGTCGTCGAAGGCGTCCTCGAGTGCCGCGACCGTGGCGGCCGAGAAGCCGCTCTCCAGGCTCAGCCGCTCTCCTTCCACGTGCAGCCGGGGCGCCGTCACGGCTTCCTCGGGAGCGTGTCCATTGCGCACCAGGTGGTCCAGCATCTGGAGGATGGCGCTACGGATCCGGTTCGATCCGCCACTGCCGAACGCCAGGTGCGCGCCGGGCATCTCGACGAGGGTGGGCGCCATCATCGACGCGAGCCGCGTGCCCGGCGTCCAGCGGTGAAAGCCCCCGGGGTTGAGGTCCTCCTCGCCGAGCATGTTGTTCAGCATGATGCCGGTCCCCGGCACCAGGCGCCCGCAGCCTTCGCCGTTCGAGACGGTCATGGCCGCGAGGTTGCCGTCGCGGTCGGCGACGCTGATGTGCGTGGTGCCCCGTCGCGACAGCGCACGATCGCGCATCCGTTGCCGGTAGCGGTCGAGGAGCTCCGCGTCGAGCGACCCTTCGGCGCCGGCGTCCAGGCGCGCCTCGTTCGTGACGCGCATGGCGCGGGCCACGTTCGCGACGCGCGCCGTCTCGTCGGCGGCTTCGGTCCCTTCCAGCAACCCGAGGGCCAGGGCCACCAGCGTTCCGCCCGTCGAGGGCAGGGGATTGGTCCACACGCTCGCTCCGCGATACGGCAGCGCGAGCGGCTTGCGCCGTTCGGTGCGATAGCGGGCCAGGTCTTCGGGTCGAAGCTGGCCTCCTTCGCCGCACAGTTCGACCACTGCCGCCGCGAGCGCTCCGCGGTAGAAGAGTTCGACGCCTTCGCGGTGCAGCGCCTCGAAGGTCTCCGCCAGTGCCGGTTGCCGCAGGACATCGCCTTCGCCCAGCGGATGTTGGCCGCCGCCCGCGTAGATGCGCCGCGCTTCGTCGTTGCCGCCGTAGATCGGCCCCACGACATCCATCATGTAGGCCTGCAACGGCGTCACCGAGACGCCGCCGCGGGCCGCCTCGATCGCGGGTTGCATCAGGCGGTCCAGGGGCAGGCTGCACAGGTCCTGGTGGATGTCGAACAGGCCACGGACGAAACCCGGTGTCGCGGCGGCTCCGACACCGACGTGGAACTCCTGGGTAACGCCGCCGAAATCGGCCACGACCGGGTAGAAGTCCAGGTCCGCCGGCGCTCGCTTCGCCAATGGCGTCTGTACGAAGAAGTCGTAGAGGACGGGCTCCGCGCCGGCGGGACGCGCGAGCAGGAAACCGCCACCGGCGAGGGATGCGAGCACCGGCTCCGCCGCGCAGGACGCACATTGCGCGGCGACGACGGCGTCGAACGCGTTGCCGCCCTCGCGGAGCACGTCGGCGGCGGCCGCGGCCGTGACGGAGTGTCCGCAGGCGACCGCGCCGAGCGGTGTCCGGGCGCGTGGCATGACGCGATGCTGGAGCTCGCCGAAAGCAGGGTTTACGTCACGACGATGGCGTGACGTCGGTTGCCGCGTCGCCCCATACCTGCCGCAGCCGCTCGTCCCGACCGCACCGGTAACGGTAGTAGCGGTACCGCAGCGGGTTCTCGGTGTAGTAGTTCTGGTGGTAGCCCTCGGCCGCGTAAAACGGCGCCGCGGGGAGGATGCCGGTCACCACCGTCCGCCCGAACCGCATCTCGATGTCCGCCTTCGCGGCCTCCGCGAGTTCTTGCTCCGCCTCGCTCTCGAAAAAGACGGCGGCGCGGTAGCTCGAACCCCGGTCGCAGAACTGGCCGCGGTCGTCGAAGGGGTCGATGTTGCGCCAGAACACGTCCAGCAACTCGTCGTAGGAAATCCGATCCGGGTCGTAGGTGACGCGCACGGACTCGTAGTGACCGGTTCCGCCGGCCGTCACCTGTTCGTACGTCGGGCTCGCGGTGTGCCCGCCGCTGTAGCCGGACGTCGTGTCGAGGACGCCCGGAAGCTGGTCGTAGGGCGGCTCCATGCACCAGAAGCAGCCGCCGGCGAACACGGCCGTGGCTTCGTCCGCCGGGGCGTTCACGGCGAAGAGCACGATGGGAACGAGAAACAGTCTGCGCATGCCGCCTATCTTGCGCCAGCGGTGGAGCGACTGTCGAGATGGCGAGAAGGCGCACCGGCCTCCGCGCTGTACGCTCACGACGTCCCGGCATACCCTTGGGGCCATGACACGCCTGCTCCCATGTGCCCTGGCTCTCGCGACCGCGCTCCCGGTCGGCGCGGACGAGGACGCCTCCGTATCCGCGTCCGCCTCCCACGACCTCACGACCTTCGTCCCCACCCGCGTCGAGTACGACAGCGCCGGCGGCCTCGGCGAGGCGTACTACTACTACGAGGGCCGGCTGTGGGCCCGCTGGGAGACGGACTTCCCGCAGGCGGAGCGCAACTTCGCCAAGCGCCTGACGGAACTGACGGCCATCGTCGCGGCCGGAAGCCCGGCCCGCCGGCGCCTGACGGACGAGAACCTCGGCGACTCCCCGCTCATCTTCATGTCGGACGTCGGGTACATGCAGCTCACCTCGGCGGAGAAGGCTGGCCTGCGCAGCTATCTCGAGAACGGCGGATTCCTGTGGGTGGACGACTTCTGGGGGGACGCCGAGTGGGCGAGCTTCGAGCGGGCGATGCGCGACGTCCTGCCGGAGCGCCGCTGGCAGCCGCTGCCGATCGAGCACCCGATCTTCCACACCGTCTTCGAGATCGCGGAGATGCCACAGATCCCCGCGCGGGATTTCGCGTGGATCGGCGACACGGCGGAGCCGCCCTGGATCCACCGGTATCCGCAGGGTTCGCTGGAGGTGCCGCAGATACGGGCATACCTTGACGACGAAGGCCGGCCGATGGCGATCGCGACCCACAACACGGACATCGCCGACGGCTGGGAGCGGGAGGCGTACGGCGAGTGGTACTTCGAGAACTTCTCGACCAAGTCGTACCGCCTCGGCATCAACGTGGTCGTCTACGCGCTGACGCACTGACGTGTCGAGGGGCAACGATCGGAATGCAAGCCGTCTGACAGCGGCCGAGGCCGCGGCGCGCTATGAAGCCGTCGACGCCGACCGCCTGAACGACTGGTTGCGGGACCTCCTGTCCGAGGGCCGCGGGTGCGTCCTGGACGTGGGGGCCGGCAGCGGTCGGGACGCCGCGTGGTTGGCCGGGCTCGGTCACGAGGTCGTCGCGGTCGAGCCCGATGGGGCCATGCGCTGGCAGGCCGAACAGATGCATCCCGACCGGCGCTTCGAGTTGCTGCCGGACCGGCTCCCCGAAACTCTCCGGTACTTTCCGTGCCGGGCTCTCGTTCGACCTGATCCTGCTGAACGCCGTATGGATGTTCGTGGCGCCGCGACACCGCGAACGCGCCTTCCGCAAACTGGTGACGCTTACGAAGCCACAGGGCGTGGTCGCGCTCACGCTCCGGCAGGGCCCCGTGGACCCCGACCGGGACATGCACGAGGCGAGCGCCGGAGAGATCGAGCGGCTCGCCCGCCGTCACGGCGCCTACGTGGAGTCGGTTTCGGACGCATCGGGTTCGTGAAGGAAGCGCTGCAGGCCCTCTCAGGGAGGCTGTCGGGGATGGATCTGCGCCCGGGCGCGCGGGTGGCGGGCGATCGGGGCGCGATGCTGCACGGGGCCCTCCGGGACGCGTGCGCCACCATCGACCGGATGCCCGCCACCTTCCTGACCTGGCCGGACGGTTCGCGAATCTTCCCGGTGCATCGGCGCACCACCAGGAAACCGGGCACGGTTGTGCTCGACGGCGACTACCTCCGCAGCTTCGGGACGCTACATGTGCGATGTCGCTGCAGCGCATGCGGCTGTCGAACGACCAGCAGGTTCCGGAATGGGCCGGCCCGACCTGACGCGGCAGGGTACGATCACCGAACGCAAGGTTGGATACCGCACATGACCGCACCGGTGCTCCGGATCTTCTCGTATCTTCCCAACCCGAGGGTCTGGAAGGCACTGATTGCCGCCGACCTCTGCGGCGTCGAAGTCGAGGTGGTGGGCGACGAGCCCCCCAACCTGGGCAACTGGCTCTGGGACTACGACGCCCGGCCGCTACCGGACGCGGAGCGCACGGCCGACAGCCCACACGCGCGGACGGGCCGCCGGGGCTTCTCGGGCACACTCTTCAAGACCGAAGCCTTCCTCGAGGCGCACCCGTTCGGCACCGTGCCGGCGGCGTTCGCTCCGGGCGGGGACGTGGGCGTCTTCGAGTCGAACAGCATCCTGCGGGCCGTGGCACGGGCGGGCGCGCACAACCGCCAACTCTACGGACGTGACGGCTACGAGGCGTCCCGGATCGACAGCTTCCTCGATGCCAACCTCGTGTTCGCCCGGGAGGCGCAGGTGTACCTGCTGGAGTTGCGGGCGCCGATGGCCGCCACCCACGCGCGCATGGCGGGCGCGTACGAGTTCTACCTGGCGGGCATCGAGAGCGCCCTCGGGCGTGCGAACTACCTGGCCGGAAACGTGCTGTCCATCGCTGACATCGCCTTCGTCTGCGACCTGGCCCAGTTCCTCGGGGAACGACGCGGCCATCGGCGGCTTGCCGCCGTCGGGCTCGAGCCGGTCAGCCGCGACGGACGAGACGAGTACCCGCGCGCCTACGGCCACATGCTCGAACTCTGCGAGACGGACGCGTTCTCCCGGTACTTTGAAGGCTACCTGGACCGAGAACGCGAGACGTCGGCGCCGTAGGGGAGCCGCTCCCGGAGCGCCGATCATGCTCGAGTGGCTCTTCAAGTACCCGTCGGACGTCTACCGCGAAGCGGAGTTCGCGTTCGCGACCGACCTCGGGCCCGCGTGGTGGATCCTCATCGGCGCCGTGGCGGTCGTCCTGCTTGCGGCTAGCCTGTTTCGCCTGGCTCGTTGGGGAGGCCGCCTCGCCCGTTGGCCTGTCCCCCGACGCCTCGTCGTCTTCGGTTTTCAGGCGGCGACGCTCGGGGTGATCCTGGCGTTGCTGGCGGAGCCGACGCTGGTGGTACGCCAGCTCAAGCCGGGCGCGAACACGGTCGCGGTGCTGATCGACGACTCCGAGAGCATGTCCCTGGACGCGGGAGGCGGAGAGTCGCGCCTGGCGCTCGCCCGGCGCGTCGCCGCGCGTGACATCGTGCCCGACGTCGGGGAGCGTTCCAGCGTAGCCCTGTTCCGCTTCGCCGAAGGGGCGCGTCGAGTCGAGTCCCTGGGCACACTCACGCCCGGGGGTGATCGGACGCGCCTGCTCGCCTCCCTTACCGAAGCTGCTACAGCATTCGACACGGAGGCGCTTGCCGCCGTCATCGTCCTGACGGACGGTGCCGCCAACGCCGATGCCGACGATGACCTGGGGTCGCTCCTCGCCGCCGGCGTACCCGTGCACACGGTGGGGATCGGTCCGGAGGCGAACGCCGGCGATGTGGAACTCTCCGCGGTGGAACTGCCGCGGACAGTGCCGCCCGGCAGCGAAGTGACGGCGCGGCTCACCCTGCGGCACGCGGCCGCCGGCGACGTTCGGGTGCGGGTGCGCGACGGCGAGGCGGTGCTGGCGGCGCGGACAGTCGCGCTCCGAGAGGACGGCGCCGTCACGAGCGTCGAGATCGCGGTCCCGACTGGGCGGCCGGGCCTTCGGGAACTCAGCTTCGAGATCGAGCCGCCGCCGGGAGATCCGCTATCGCGCAACGATGTCCGCCGGCGGTTGCTCGATGTCGCCGAGCGCCGGCACCGCGTGCTCCATCTCGAGGGAGAGCCGCGCTGGGAGTACAAGTTCCTCCGCCGCGCCGTGGCCGAAGACGACGTGATGGATATCGTGAGCTGGCTCAGGACCACGCCGCGCAAGACCTATCGCCAAGGCGTCGCCGGCGCGGAGGAACTCGCGGAAGGGTTCCCGGACGCACTCTCGAAGCTGTACGCGTACGACGTGGTCGTCCTCGGCAGCCTGCCCGCCGCGGCCCTGGACGACGAACAGCATGCGTGGCTCGAGTCCTTTGTCGGCCGGCGGGGGGGTGGCCTCCTGGCGCTGGCCGGCCGCGACGCGCTGGCGGACGGCGGCTGGGACGTCGCGCCGCTCGCAAAGGCGCTGCCGGTGACCCTCGAACGAGGCGAGAAACCCACCTACCGGTTCGTGGAAGGGACCGCGCATCCCGCGGTGGAGGGGCACGCCTCCCCGGTCGCGGCGCTCGGGGCGGGCGAGTCGGATGGCTGGGCGGGCCTGCCGAGGCTCGCGGACTACCAGGCGCTCGGTCCGCCAAAGCCCGGCGCGACGGTGCTGCTCGAGTGGGTCGGGGAGGACACCGTCGCGCCCCTGCTCATCGAGCAGCCCTACGGGTTCGGCCGCACTGCGGTCCTCGCGTCGGCGACCACCTGGCGCTGGCGCATGCGCACCCCGCCCGACGATCCCCGGCACGGGCTGTTCTGGAGACAGTTGCTGCGGCACCTGGCGCAGGCGGCGCGGCAGCGCGACCGGGTCACCGTGGAGGGCGGCCCCGATGCGCTCGCCGTACGCCTCGCACTGCGGGACAAGCGCTACGAGCCCGTTGCGGATGCGGACGTGCGGGCGAAGGTCACCGGACCGGACGGAACGGCGTTTGAAGGAACGCTCGCCGCGGGCGCCGAGAGCGGTGCATTCGAGGCGATGTGGCGACCCGGAGTTCCCGGGGTCTACCGGGTGGACGTGACGCGCGCGGGGGAGGGCGAACACCTGGCGACGCGCTTCGCCCGGGTGGGCGGCGAGGCGGTCGAGTACTTCGGGGCGACGCTGAACAGGCCCCTCCTCGAACGCATCGCGGAGGCGACAGGCGGCCGCTACTGGGAGCCCGGCAATGTCGGCGGGATCGCGCGGACGGTCGCGCTGGAGGGAGCCGGCGTGCGGGAGCGGCCCGCATTGCCGCTCTGGGACGCGCCCTTCTTCTACGTGCTGATCGTGCTGTTGAAGTGCCTGGAATGGGGGCTGCGCCGCTGGTGGGGAAGCATATGAGCCGCGTCGTGCGCCCGGCGGCATGGCTGGCGCTCCTGGTCGCCGCCGTCCTCCCGGCGTCCGCCGCGACGCGCACGCTGGTCGTGTCCGGCCTCGGGGGCGAGGCGAAGTATGCGGAGGCGTTCGTGGCCATCGCCGAGTCGGCCGCGGCAAGCGCGCGCGGGACGGGCGCGGAGGTCACGCTGCTGACCGGCGCCGCCGCGACCCGGGAGACCATTCGGGATGCGCTGGCAGAAATCGGACGGGTGTCCACGGAGGAAGATGTCGCGGTCGTGCACCTCTTCGGCCACGGCAGCTACGATGGCGAGACCTTTCGCTTCAACGTGCCGGGTCCGGACCCGACGGACGGGGACCTCTCGGACTGGCTCGGCGCACTACGCCCTGCGAGGCAACTCGTGGTGGTCGCCACCAGCGCGAGCGGGGCTCTCGCGGAACCGCTGCGCCGCGAGGGCCGAACGGTGATCGCGGCGACGAAGAGCGGCACGGAACAGAGCGCCGTCGTGTTCGGCGACTACTGGATCGAGGCACTGCGCGCGCCGTCGGCGGACACGAACAAGGACGGCGCCGTGGGGGCGGCGGAAGCGTTCCGGTTCGCCAGCGCCGCGGTGGAGCGTCACTTCGAGGCGCGGGGTCTGATGGCCACCGAGCATGCGCGCATGGAGGGGCCGGAGTCCGGGGTCCTCGTGTCCCGGCTCGAACCCGAGCGGCTGCCGGACGCCAACGCGCGCCGGCTCGCGGCGCGCCGCACCGAGATCGAGGCGGCGATCGCCGCCCTGCGCGACGAGAGGGACTCGATGGAGATGGACGCCTACTTCGCCCGGCTGCAGGAACTGCTACTCGAACTCGCGGTCATCGAGCGGGAACTCGGCGATGGGGCGTAGCCAGCCGTTGTTGCTCTCATGCGCGCTTGTCGTCGGGGTGGCGGCCGCGACGGGCGTGCATGCCGGCGCGACACCGGAGGACTGTCGCCGGCTCGGCTACGCGGACAGACAAGCCGCCGCCGAGTGCTACCGGGGACTGCTGCTCGACCCTTCGCCCGTGACACAGGCGGAGGCGCTCTGGGGTCTCGGCGACTGGCAGGGCGCCAACCGGGCCTTCCGCGCGGCGGTTTCGGCAGCCCCTTCCGATGCGGACGTACGCGTGCGGTGGGGCCGGCTTTACCTGGAGGCGCACCAGGATGCCGACGCGGAGAAGCTCTTCCTCGAAGCGCTGGAAATCGACGAAGGGCACATCGAAGCCGAGGTCGGCCTGGCGGAGGTGGCGGCGGATCGGTTCGATGCCCGGGCTCGCGCCATCGCGAACGCCGTGCTCGAGCGCGTCCCGGGCCACCCGGGCGCCCGCTTCGTGCTGGCCCGCGGGGCGCTCACGGTAGGGGATGTCGCCAAGGGGCGGGAACTGGTGCTGCCCGTCGTCGAGTCCGACGATCCGGCTGCCCGGCTCGAGGCGATGGCGCTCCTCGCGGCGGCCGACCATCTTGAAGGCGAGATACCGAGCCGCTGGACGGAGCAGGCGCTGAACGAGAGCCCCCATCATGGCGCGGTCTTCGAAACCATCGCCCACTTCTACGTCATCACCCGTCGATACGAGGAAGCGGTCGCGATGCTCGAACGCGCGGTGGAAGTAGATCCCCGGCTCTACAGCGCCCATGCCGCCCTCGGGATCAACCTGCTGCGGGTCAACCGCTTCGAGGACGCGCAGCGCCACCTCGCCCGCTCTTTCGAGGGCGACCCCTACGACTCGGAGGTGGTGAACACGCTGACTCTGCTGGACAGCCTGCACCGATTCGATCTCACCGAAGACACCCGCCTGATCCTGCGCACGCACCGGGACGAGACAGGGGCGCTCGAGGGCTACGTGCGCCGGCTCGTCGACGACGCGATCCCCGGCATGGGCGCCAGGTACGGTCACGTCGTGGAGGAGCCGGTCGTCGTCGAGCTCTACCCACACCACGACGATTTTGCCGTGCGTACGTCCGGCCTGCCGGGCCTCGGCATCCTCGGCGCGACCTTCGGCGACGTGATCGCCATGGACAGCCCGTCGGCACGGGGCATCGACGACGGCTTCGACTGGGCGAGCGCCCTGTGGCACGAACTCGCCCATGTCGTCACGCTGAACGCCACGGACAACTTGGTCTCGCGCTGGTTCAGCGAGGGCGTCTCGGTGCTTGAGGAATGGCGCACAGGCCCGAGCCGGAGCCGTTCCGTGCCGCTCGAGTTCATCGAGGCCGCGCAGGCCGGGCGCATGCTCCCGGTCGAGGACCTCGACGGCGGATTCATGCAGCCGGAGACGCCGGGTCGCGTTGCCCTGTCCTATGTGCAGGCGGGTCTGCTCTGCGAGTACATGGAAGACACCCGGGGCGTCGCGGCGTTGGCGCGCGTGCTGGCTGCCTACGCGGACGGCGCGGACACCCCTGGCGCCATCCGGCGGGGACTGGAGCTCGAGCCGGCCGAACTGGACGCCCGATTCGAGGCCCATCTGGATGCGCGCTTCGGCCAGGTCGACCCGGAGCGTTTCCGCGCGAACGTGCAAGCGGCGCAACGCCACCTCCAGGAGGACGACTGGTCGGCCGCCGTAGCAGCGGCCCGAGAGGCGACGGGGATCTACCCGGACTACGTGGGGCCCGCGAGCGCGTGGCCGCTGCTGGCGCGGGCGGAAGCCGGCGCTGGACGGATGGTGGAGGCGAGTGCGGCGTTGACGGAATACTGGCGCCGCGGCGGCCGCGCTCCGGGAACGTTGCGGCGCCTCGTCGAGTGGCTGGAGTCGGAAGACCGGCCGGCCGAGGCCCTGCCCGTGCAACGCTCCCTCGCGCTGGTGGCGCCCCTGGTCCCGGAGGAGCGCCGGCGGCTGGGCGACTTCCTGGTAGCGGCGGGCCATTACGAAGACGCGATCCTCGAGTACCAGGCCCATCTGGTGCTGCGCCCCCACGACCGCGCGGACGCCCACTACCGGCTCGCGCGCGCGTACCGGGGCGCAGACCGGCTCGCGGCGGCGCGGCGGCATGTGCTATACGCGCTGGAGATCGCGCCGCGTTTCCGTGCGGCGTTGGCCCTGCTGCTCGAGATCGAAGGATGAACGACACCACGACGGCCGGCACAGTCCTTCAGACGGACGACGAGACCGCCCGCGCCGAGGCCGACGTACAGGCTTTCCGGGAGACGATGGAAGGCATCCGTCTGGGGCTCGGGCGCGTCATCGTCGGCCAGGACGCCGTGATCGAACAGCTGCTCATCACGGTCCTGATCGGCGGGCACTGCCTGATCACGGGCCTGCCGGGCACGGCCAAGACGCTGATGGTCCGGGGACTCGCCCAGGCGCTCGGACTGGACTTCAAGCGCATCCAGTTCACGCCGGACCTCATGCCCGCGGACGTGACGGGCACGGACATCCTCGACGAGGACCCCGCGTCCGGGGAGCGGCGCTGGCGCTTCGAGCAGGGGCCTGTGTTCACGAACGTGCTGCTTGCCGACGAGATCAACCGCACGCCGCCCAAGACCCAGTCCGCGCTGCTCGAGGCCATGCAGGAGGCGAGCGTCACGGCCCGCGGCAGGACGTATCCGCTCGCCCGGCCGTTCGTGGTGCTCGCGACGCAGAATCCGATCGAACTGGAGGGGACCTATCCGCTGCCGGAGGCGCAGCTCGACCGGTTCGTGTTCAACGTGGTGCTCGACTACCTCGGCGCCGGCGAGGAGGTCGCGGTGGTGGACCGCAACGTGCTCGGCGTCGTGGACGAAGACGTCACGCCGTGTACGGATGCGGACGCGTTGCTCGACTTCCAGCGCCTCGTCCGGGAGGTGCCGGTCGCCGACGCCGTGACGCGCTACGCCGTGGACGTCGTGCGCGCCACGCGCCCGGACGACGCCTCGTCGGGCGAGCCGGTGCGTGCCTACCTCGGCTACGGCGCGAGCGTGCGGGCCGCGATCTTCCTCACCATGGGCGCCCGGGCGCGGGCACTGCTGGCCGGGCGCTACCACGTCACCGCCGCGGATATCCGCGCCCTCGTGCCGGCCGTGCTGCGGCACCGGCTGCAGCGGAACTACCTCGCGGAGTCGGACGGCGTGACGGCCGATGCGCTGATCGCGGACGTGGTCGACGGCGTGCCGGAGCCCGGGTGAACGGAACGCCGACGCGCCTGATCCCGCCCGAGATCCTGGCCGGGCTCGGCAACCTGGAACTGGTGGCGCGCGCGGTGGTGGACGGCATGCTGAACGGGCTGCATCGCTCCGACGTGTTCGGGTTCAGCCAGGAGTTCGCGGAGTACCGCGACTACGTGCCGGGGGACGATCCCCGCTTCGTGGACTGGAACGCCTACGCGCGCACGGGTCGCCCGTACGTGAAGCGCTTCGAGGGCGAGACGAACACCCGCCTCATGCTGATGCTCGACGTGAGCGCGTCGATGGGGTTCGGTGCCGGGGACGTGTCGAAACTCGACCATGCCCGGTGGCTGGCCGCGGCACTTGCGTGGCTGGCGCACCGCCAGCACGACGCCGTCGGGCTGTTCGCGTTTCACGACACGGTGGCCGCGTTCCAGCCGCCTTCGGCTCGCGGCGTGGCCCGCGAGCGCCTGTTCCATACGCTCGACGGGTTGCGGGCGGCTTCGGGGACGGACTGGCCGGCGGCGTTGAGGCACCTGGGCGCCCGCGTCCCACGGCGCGGCATCCTCGCGGTGTTCTCGGACTTCTACTGTGCGCCCGATGTGCTCGGCCAGGCGCTGCGGGGATTGTGCGTGCGGGGGCACGACGTGTTCCTCGTGCACATCCTCGACCCGGCGGAGCGCGAACCGGACCTCGGCCGGGGCGCGGCGCTGCGCGACGCGGAGACGGCGGAGGTCATGGAAGTCGACGGGCAGGAGTTGCGGTCGAGCTACCCGGAGCGGCTCGCCGCCCACGAGCGGGGTCTGCGGCGCGCGGCGGCTTCCGCCGGCGCCGACTACGTCCGCGTGGACACCGACCAGCCCCTCGACCGGCCGCTCTTCGAGTACCTGCGGTTCCGCGCGCGGCAGTCATGATGCTCGCGGCGAGGGCGCCCGGGTGACCTTCGTCGCCGCACCGCTTCTCCTTGGCCTGTTGCTTGTGGCCGTACCGCTCTGGCTGCACCGCACGCACAGGGAAGCGCCGCGGCGGGGTTTCAGTTCGCTGTTCCTGATGAGAGCGGCCGAGGAGCCGGTGCACGCGGAACGGACCCTGCGCTACCTGGTCCTGCTCGCCCTCCGCTGCGCGGTCCTGGCCGCGGCGGCGCTCGCGTTCGCCGGCCCGGTGCTGTCCGGCCTGTTGCGGGACGACGGTGACGCCGGGGACGCGGCCGACGGGCGGGTGCCCCTGGTCGTGCTGGACCGCTCCCTGTCCATGGCGCGGTTGGCGGTTTGGGACGAGGCCGTGCGCCAAGTGGAGCGGCTTGCGGCCAACGGTTCCGCGTTGGTGGTCGGCGCCGGCGCGGAACTCGAGTTGCTGACCACGTCACCCGGCTCGATTGCCCCGGAGGCGTCCCGGCTGGGACTCGGCGGGCTCGTCTCGCGCGTGGCCGCCGTCGCGGCCAACCTGCCGCAGAGGGAGACCGGATTCGCGGTGCACCTCGTCTCCGACTTCCAGGCGAGCGCCGTGCCCGACCGTTTCAACGCGCTGATCGAGGGTGGGACGATGCCGCTGACCGTCCATCCGGTCGGTCGGGCCGAGGACAACTGGGCGGTGGAGTCGGTGCGCCTGTCCGACGACGAGGCCATCGCGCGGGTCGCGAGTCACGCGGAGACGAGGCGCGAGGTGGAGGTCGCACTGGGTGTCGCGGACGCGGTCGTCGACCGCACGACGGTGACGCTGCCGCCGCGTGGCCGGACGGAGGTCCGTTTCGCGCTGCCGCCCGGCACGGATGCGGCGGCGGAGGACACGGGAATCACGGTGTCGCTCGAGTCCGCGGACGCACTGCCCGCGGACGACGTGGCGCGGGCCGTGCTTCGCGCGCGGCGTTCGAGCGCGTTGGCGATCGTCGCCACGCGGGACGCCGCGGCGGAATACGTGACCGCCGCTGCCGAAGCGGCAGGGCTCCCTTTCGAACCGATCGGGGTCGGCGCCAGACCCGACTCGCGGGACTGGCCGGCGAGCGTCGAACTCGTGGCGCTCCTCGATCCCGGCGGCCTCTCGGCGGATGTCTCCCGACGGATCTCGCGTCTCGTCGCGGGCGGGCGTGGCGTGCTCCTGGCCGTCGGACCCCGGACCGCGGGCGCCGGCATGCTGCCGCTCGTCGAGCATGCGGTGGAACGGACGGTCCGCGCCCACCCCGGGGACACGCGCGTCGTGGTGGAAGACCCGGGCCACCCGGCGGCGGGGGGCGGTTGGCGCGACGTGGCCGTCTACCGCAGCGTTGTACCGGCCGAGCCGACCGCGGGCGAGGTCATCCTGGCCCTGCAGGACGGCCGACCGCTGCTCGCGGAACACCGGGTCGGCCCGGGCCGGGTGCTGGTCCTGTACACCGCGCTCGACCGGGAGTGGACGTCCCTGGTCGTCCGCCCATCCTTTGTACGCTTCGTCGCGGATGCGTTGCGGTACCTCGGCAACGACCTCGGCGCGCTCGAAGCGGTGGCCGGCGCCCCGCTCCACGTGCCGGCGGCTTCCGTGCAGGTCTTCGACGCGGACGGCGCCCGGGTGCTCGGGCTCGCAAGCACCGCGGACCGACCGACGGTGCGCCTGTCCGAGCCCGGCTTCTACACGGTACGCACGCCGGGGCACGGCAGGCTGCTCGCGGTGAACGCGGATCCGCGCGAGTCGGACCTGCGCGTGGCGGACCCGGCGCTGCTGGCTCGCTGGCAGGACGCGATCGGCGCCGAGGCGGCCGGCAGCGCGCCGGTTGTGGGGCCCGGGGCAGAGCCGGCCGTGGCCGAGCAGCAGCCTCTAGGCATCTGGGTGCTCGCGCTGCTTGCGTTGCTGCTGCTCGTCGAGCCCGTCGTCGCCAACGTGGGCTGGATGCCGCGGAGCGTGCCCGTGTAAACGCCCGCCGCGGGGTCGCGATATGCTTGCGCGTTTTTTCGGGCCTTCCCGACGCGCACAGGAGCACCGGCACCATGAGAGACGAGACTATCGCGATCCACGCGGGTTACGAGACGGACCCGACCACCCACGCCGTGGCCGTGCCGATCTACCAGACCGTCGCCTACGAGTTCGACGACGCCCAGCACGGGGCCGACCTCTTCAACCTGGCCGTGCCGGGCAACATCTACACGCGGATCATGAACCCGACCCAGGCCGTGCTCGAACAGCGGTGCGCCGAACTCGAGCACGGCGTCGGGGCGCTCGTGCTCTCGTCCGGCAGCGCGGCCGTCAACTACTCCATCCTGAATCTCGCCGAGGCGGGGGACAACGTCGTCACCGTCCCGCAGCTCTACGGCGGCACCTACACGCTGTTCGCCCACATGCTGCCGAAGCAGGGCATCGAGGTGCGCTTCGCCGAGGACGACGGCGCGGCGGACCTCGAGAAGCTGGTGGACGGCCGGACCAAGGCCGTCTTCTGCGAGAGCATCGGCAATCCCGCCGGCAACATCATCGACCTCGAAGCGGTGGCCGAGATGGCCCATGCGCACGGCGTGGCCACGATCGTGGACAACACCGTGGCGACCCCGGCGCTGCTGAAGCCGGTCGATCACGGGTTCGACATCGTCGTCCACTCGATGACGAAGTACATGGGCGGGCATGGCAACTCCCTGGGCGGAGTCATCGTGGACGGCGGGAGGTTCTCCTGGGCGGACAACGCCGATCGGTATGCGATGTTCACCACCCCGGAACCGAGCTACCACGGCGTCGTGTACACGGAGGCGCTCGGGCCGGCGGCGTACATCGGCCGCGCCCGCACCGTACCCCTGCGGAACACGGGTTCGGCCATCTCGCCGTTCAACGCGTTCCTGATCATGCAGGGCGTCGAGACCCTGAACCTGCGCATGGAGCGGCACTGCGAGAACGCCATGGCGGCCGCGCAGCACCTCAAGGACCACCCGAAGGTGGAATGGGTGAGCTACGCCGGGCTGCCCGGGGACCGCTACCACGACCTGGCGCAGCGCTACATGGGCGGCCGCGCGTCGGGCATCCTGACCTTCGGCGTGCACGGCGGCTTCGACGCGGGCGTGAAGTTCTACGACGCGCTCAAGCTCTTCAAGCGGCTGGTGAACATTGGCGACGCCAAGTCGCTCGCGTGCCATCCGGCGTCGACCACGCACCGGCAGCTCAACGAGGCGGAACAGGAGAGCGTCGGCGTGCGCCCGGAGACGATAAGGCTGTCCGTCGGCATCGAGCACATCGACGACATCCTGGAGGATCTCGACCAGGCGCTCGCGGTGGTCTGAACGGGAGGACAGTCTCCTACGGGACGCCGGGCGGATTTCGCACGCCCGCATGCGCTGATGTCGGGTTGGACCAGCCGATGGCCCTCGCTACGGTGGGGTCATGCGGCAGGACCCCACCTTCAAGGACATCTTCGCGTACCCGTTCATGGTGGAGGAACTCTTGCGTTGGTTCGTCGCAGACCTCCACGGCGCCCGCGAACTGGTCGCCGGGCTCGACTTCTCGGGCCTTGCGCGCGTGCCGGAACAATCAACGACCGGAGCGGCGACGGCCAAGCGCAGCTACGCGAACGACATCGTCTGGCGGGTGCCCTTCCGGGAGCGGACGGAGGCGGAACGTACCTGGCTGCACATCGTCGTGATGATCGAGGTGCAGGGGACCGTCGACCACCTCATGGCGCTGCGCATCCGGAACTACGTAGACAACCACCATCTGGAGCTATGGCGCGGCCGGCGTTTCCGCGCGACGGATCGCCTGGCGCCGGTGCTGCCGGTGGTCATCTACACGGGCGCGTGGCGCTGGACCGCGGCGGCGCGAGTGATCGATCTCGTCACGCCGGCAGCGGACGACACGCAACCGGATCCGGTGTCGCGCAGGAGCGGCCTGTTCGCCGGCGACGGCTACCTCACGCTTGACACGTTGCGGCTCGCCACGGACGATCTGCGCAACGACAACGCGGCCGCACTGCTCGCGGGGCTGTGCAATCCGGCGGTCGAGCGCCTGCCGGCACAGGCGGCGGCGTTGCGGGCACGGCTGGACGCGCCCGCGTTGCGCCCCCTGCTGGAAGTGGCCTTGCGGTGGGCGCAACAGACGGCGGAACGGTTGATCGATTTCGATCTTGGAGTGGACGACATGGCCGAGGTGGACAGGCTGCACGAGTCTGGAGAGTTGGAAGCGTACTTCGCGCGGCGCCGACTCGCCTACCAGGAGCGGTACCGGAAGGAGGGTCTCGCACAAGGCCTCGAGCAAGGTCAAGCACGCGGCATAGCCGCCGAGCGGACCCTGCTGCAGCGCTTGGCGTCACGCAAGTTCGGCGCCGGCGCCGACGCGCGTCTGGCGCCACTGCTTGAGGACATCGGAAACACCGACACCCTTGCCACCGTCGGGGAGTGGATCATCGACTGCGACACGTTCGAGGAACTGGCCGCGCGGCTCGAACCCGGAAGCCACAGCCGAACGCCGTAGCGCGTCGACGACCGGGCCCCGCTGCCGCCACGCGTGGGAACGCGACACGCCGGAATCTCCTCCCGGGACCTTCCCGGTCCGGCAGTCGCCGCGCTCGCTTTGCCCCGTTTGCCCATTCCCCCTTTGTTCCGCGGCAGCGAACTGGATGTTCGTAACTGCTTGTTTCCAATCGTACTTTCCCCTTTTTTTCTGTCCGCTGGCAACAGAACGACACCGTCGGAGGTGCGGACCAGTGGCCCCTCCTGCGATCCCTCCGACCCCTGTTGACCTGAATCTTGCTCGATCCACTTGACAGAACGCTCCGACTCGGTGTAGACACTTGACCATTGGATTTAGTAGCCGGTGAGGGATCGAATCGCGCTGAACTGCGCAATGGACCGCAACAGTACGCAAAAGCCATAACTGCGGCTGATGCAGGCGAGGATGCCTCTAGTGACGGGCTAGGCACCGGGAAGATTGAAAGATTGAAAAACGCTTGTTTCGGAAACGCCTCAAATCGCCCCTCCCGCAACCAAAGCCGCTCTGCGATTTTTCCGCTCACCTTGGTCAGAAACCTTCATGGATCTCGACGAAAACCAAGCAACATAGGACCGGGAAATGACTATTCCACCGCGACTCAACCGTTGTTTGCTCGCACTTGCGCTGCTTGGCGTCCTTGGGCTGCCCTCGGCCTCGGCATGGGCAGACAACTACCAGAAATGCAAGAAGGCTTACGAGGAGAGCCCCGCGGCAACGGGTGGATTCGGCTGCGGTTGGCACTGGACGAAGGAAGACGGATACGACAGTACGGGACAACTGACTTGTGAAGTCTACGTCAAATGCCCGAAATGCCAGCGTGGCGATTGGGGCAGCACGTACTGTGTCGGGTGGGGGTGGAACACAAACAACTGTCAGCACACAGCACAAGGCTGGTTCCGCGGCTATGAAGACCATATGAAGCAAGTTTTTCCCTTTTGTTACGAAGGGCATGCCTATGGCAACAGCATGTATGATGTCTGGCTCAGGCCGCGAGGATGGACAGGCAGCTAGGGTGGATTCCCCAAGCGCGAGCAGGGACCGGGCGACTCATGGGCAAGAAACTCATTGGGCACGATTGGGAACACAGGTAAGCAGATAAACGGGAAAAGACATGGATCCAAGCATCAAGATGAAGCCAAAGCGACGGAACCGCCATTTGCTCGTAGCTGCCATTCTCGGCTGTCTTGGGCTGGCTTCGGGCCCGGCGGGGGCGGACAACTACCAGACATGCAAGCAGGCTTGGTTTGACAGCACTGCGGCAACAGGCGGCTACGACTGCGATTGGCACTGGACGAAGGAAGACGGATACGACAGTACGGGACAACTGACTTGTGAAGTCTACGTCAAGTGCAAGATGTGCCTGCGCGCAGGCAACCGGATCTGTGTCGGGCCCTGGAACTCCCCAAACGCTTGCGAGTTCAAGGCACAAGGCTGGTACCGCGGCTATGAGGATGACTTGAAAACAGTCGTTCCCAAGTGTGTGCCGGATCAATCGGACACCTCCTCAACCGACCCGGACGCGACGGATGTCTGCCTGCGACCGCCAGATGAGTATTGCTGATGGGCGAGAAGCGGGGAGCGGACGCGTCCCGGGCAAGAAACCCAGCCGCCCAACGAGCGTTTGCTGAGGACAAGGCATGGAACTGCGGGGCAAGTTGAGGAGAACGAAGATGCGAATTTCAAGGTACGGACTGGCGGCCTTCGCCGCCTTGTCGCTGCTGGTGTCAGGAACCGCCATGGCCCAGCTGACCGGCGACCCCAGCCCGACGGCCATTACCGACGACGATTGCGTGACCGCTTGGGGCAAGGCCGCTGCCAGCGCCACTTGCACAACCACGGTGCTCAATGCCGAACCGGACGTGCCGAGCAGCGACGTGGTGAACAACTGCGTCGTCAAGGCCGACTGCGCGTCGGAGCCCGGCGGGGCCCACGACACCTTCAGCGACTACCACGGCGGGCCGGCCGGGGTCGAGACTCTGGTTAACTGCAACGGGACGCTCAGCACCACGAGCTGCTGAGCCCCCCGGGCGGATCGCCGAAGTCACTGCCCTCGACGTCGCTGCCCTCGACAAGGTGCCTTCGGAAGCAGCTGGGTTGGCCGGCATCGCGCGTCCTCGGGCGCGGGTGGCCGCGGCGGTCATCGGGCTGCTGGCGGTGTTCGCGGCAACTCCGTCCCGTTCGGATTCCGAGGGGCCCGAACCCATTGACCTCACGGTGCGCGAGGTCATCGTCCTGGCATTGCGCCACAGCCGCGCACTGGAAAACGCCAGGCTCGACCGGTCGGTCGAACGGTTCGCGTTGCGCATCGCCGAGGACGAGTTTCGGCCCAGGATCACCCTCGACGCCTACACCGACCGCAACGCGACGGATCGCGTGGACGAGACCGCCGGGGTCGGCTCCGCGATCCGGCTGCGCATTCCCACCGGCGGCGAACTGGCGGTCACCTCCCGCGTTGCCGATCTTGGCGACACCGCGCCGGCCTTCGCTTCCCACGCCGGCACCGTCGAACTGACCTTCGTCCAGCCGCTGCTGCGCGGCGCCGGGTTCGGCGTGGCCCGGGCGGCGTTGCGCACGGCAAGGGTCGGCGAGCAGATCAACATCCTTGCGTTCGAGGCGGCGGTGATGGACCTGACGTCCCGGGCCATAGGGGCCTATCGAGCCTACGTGCAGGCGGGGCGCCGAAACGACATCGCGGAACGTTCGCTGGAGCGGGCGCAGAGTCTGCTGGAGGTCAACCGGTTGCTGGTCCAGGCCGGGCGCATGGCGGAACGCGACATCGTCCAGGCCGAAGCCGACATCGCGCGCCGGGAACTCGACGTGGTCGCCGCGCGCGGCGGCCTGGACGCGGCGCGGCTGAGCCTGATCGACCTTTTGGACATCGACACCGGGACAGGCTTCGCGTTGGCGGAGGAGCTGGGCGCCGGTCAGGCGCAAACGGCCTCGATCGACGTGCCGACGGCGCTGGAGATCGCCTTGGCCAATCGGCCGGACCACCAGATCGGCCGGCTCAGCGTCGAAAACGCGGAGACCGAGGTGCTGGTGGCCCGCAACCAGCGGCTCTGGGATCTTTCCCTCACCTTGGGCAGGACCTTCATGGGCCCCGGCGACGACGCGGATGCCGCCATCCGCGGCTTGGATCTCACCGGCAACCGGGTGAGCCTGGACCTCAGCGTTCCCGTGGGCCGGGGCGCCGCCGGCCGGGCCCAGCTAGCCCATCGGCGCGCCATCGCCGGTCTGCAGACGCAGCGCAATCGCCTCGACGACCTGCGCCAGCGCATCGCCATCGAGGTCCGCAACGCCGTGCGCGACATCCAACTGGCTGAGCGGCGGGTGGAACTGGCGCGCCGGGCAAGGGCGCTGGCCTTGCGCAAGACCGAGATAGAACGCGAGAAGCTGAACCTGGGCGTCACCACCAACTTTCAACTCGTCACCTTCGAAAACGACTTGGTCAGCGCGGAAAACGCCGAGCTCGATGCGCTGGTGGATCATCTCAACGCGGCCACGGCGCTGGACATAACGCTCGGTACGACGTTGGAGCGCTGGGGCATCGAGATCGACCGGGTGGAGCAAAGCACCGACCGAGCCGAGCGTTTCGGGGTCGGCGGCGGCAACGCACCCCGATGACCACTACCGAACCAGGGATGGCCGACAGCGGTCCGCAGCCGGCGGGAGCGCTGCACGAGGCCATCCTCCAGACCCTGGCCAGCGCGGTGATTTCGCTTCGCCCCGACGGCGTGATCACGACCTTCAACGCCGCCGCGGCGACGATCACCGGCCTGTCCCCGGCCGCCGTCGTCAACCGCACGTTCGCCGAAGTCTTTCTCTCCATTGAGGATGCCGAGGACTTTGCGCAGACGCTCCTCGATGCCGTGTACAAGGGCCCCTTGGTCAGACAGCGATTGGTCGAGGCCGACTTCGGCAGCGGCGTCCGCGCCCTGTCGATGAGCGTCTCACGCATCGCCGGCGAAGAGGGGGCCGATACCGGCGTTGCCGTGGTGTTCGAGGACATCTCCGAGATCCGCGAACTGCGAGCCAAGGAGCTCGCCTTGGCCCAGGAAATCGAAGCGCAGCACAAGGAGCTGCGCGATGCCTACCTGCGCCTTGAGGAGCGCAACCGCACCCTGGCGGAGGCCAACCGGCAGACCAGGCTCGCCCGCATCGTCGGTATCGGCGCGGTGGCCGTTCTGCTCACTCTGGCTGGCGTCTACGCCCTTGACCTTCGGCCACAGGCAGGCAACGACGCCGGCCAGGGGCAGGAGGCGATATCCCCCGACGGAGCCGTGGTGCTGACCGTGGCGCCGCAAGCGCTGACCAAGACCATCACCTTGGCCGGCCAGCTCGCGCCGCGCCGTGAGGTGGACGTCACAAGCCCCATCAGCGGCAAGATCGCAGCCGTCCACGTACACTACGGCGCGCGGGTGGAGGAGGGGCAGGTGCTCATTGAGCTCGATCCCAGCGATGTGCGCATCGATCACCGCGACGCCCAAGCGCGCCACATCAAGGCGGTCGAGCGGCTGGCCGAAGTCGAAAACTGGACCGACGGCGTCGAGGTATCGCGGGCGCGGCGCAGCGTCGCCAGGGCGAGGCTGGATCTGGAGGACAGCAGGACGCGGCTCGAGGAGACCGCCTTCCTGCTGGAACGCGGCGTCATCCCCAGTTCGGAGCACACCGCCGCCGAGCGCGGATTCACCAGCCGTCAGCTCGATCTCGAGGCGGCGGAGCACGATCTCGCCAGCGTGATGCAAAAGGGCGCCGCCGAAATTCGGGTGGCCAGGCTGGAACTCGAGAACGCCCACGCCGGGCTCGACGAACTCACCGAGACGCTGCGCCTCTCCGTGCTCAAGGCGCCGGTCGCCGGGGTGGTCATGCGGCCGCCCGCGACGGAGAGCGGGCCCGCCGGCGCGCGCGACGGCCGTCTCGCCGGCGGGGACACGGTCACGCAGGGCGAACGGCTGATGATTGTCGGCGACCTCGAGGGGCTGGCCGTGGACGGCCGCATCGACGAGGTTGACGTCGTCAACGTCGCGGTCGGCAACGAAGTGACGGTCAGCGGCGATGCCTTCCCCGGCACGGTGCTGCGCGGCGCGCTCGAACGGGTTTCGTCCGAAGCCACGGTGGCCCCGCGCTCGCTGCCGTTCTTTGAAGTCACCGCCGTCGTTCCGAGCCTCACCCCGAGCCAGCGCGCCGCGGTGCGCATCGGCATGTCCGCCGTGCTCGAGGTGGTCGTCCGCCAGGACGCCGAAGCCGTGCTCGTGCCGCTCGCCGCAATCGCGCTGGTGGATGGCCGGCCGACGGTTCGCGTGGTCGGCGACGACGGCCCCGTTCCCGTTCCGGTGGTGGTGGGGGAAACCACTGTCGGGCAGATCGAGATTCTCGAGGGCGTGGCGCCCGGCGATCGGATACTGGCGACGGAGCGGTAGCCATGGACGTCCTGGCAGCGGCCCGCGGGGAAGCGGCGCGGACCGCCCGAATGCTCCGGGCGGCCTTCCACGTCCGCTCACGCGGTGGGCGCCGGAAGACCGGTCAACGCGACCGACAAGCAGCGCGGCCCGTTGACGGGGAGCCGCTTCTCAGTCTTGCCCGGGTAAGCAAGCGCTATTCCATTGGGCCGGTTGAAACGGAAGTGCTCAAGGGCGTTGACCTGGAAGTGGGAGCGGGCGGCCTGCTCTCGATCATGGGCGAGTCCGGTTCCGGCAAATCCACGCTGCTGAACATCATGGGCCTGCTGGACCGCCCGACGGAGGGGTCCGTCCGAGTTGCCGGCCGTGACGTCTCGGCAATGAGCGACGACGAGCTGTCCGACACGCGCAATCAGAGCATCGGGTTCGTGTTTCAGGCCTTCCGGCTGCTGCCGCGCCTGACCGCCTGGGAGAACGTCGCGCTGCCGCTCACCTACCAGGGGATCGACGGCGCCGCGGCACGGGAGCGGGCGCAGGCGATGCTGCACAAGGTGGCGATGGGCGATCGCGCGGACCACCGCCCGGACCAGCTGTCCGGTGGACAGCAGCAGCGCGTCGCCATTGCGCGGGCCCTCGTGGTGTCACCCGCCCTCCTGCTCGCGGACGAGCCCACGGGCGCCTTGGATCCGAACACCGGCCGCGAGATCATGCAGCTGTTCCGCGAACTCAACGGCGCCGACGGCATCGCCGTGGTGATCATCACCCATGATCGGGCCGTCGCTCGCCAATGCGCCAGGAACGCGGAACTCGTGGACGGCCGCATCACGGGAGCGGGGCCAAGCGCCGCTCCATCCGCCTCGGCGGAACCGGGTGAGGGGGTTGGGGAATGACCGTGCCCGCCGCCGCCCATGCCCGCGAGGCCGCCCGCAGCCTGCGCGCCGCCGGACAGCGAACGCTGCTGGCCCTGGTCGGGATCGTCGTCGGCATCGGCGCCGTGATCGCGCTGCTCACCGTCGGCGGCATCGCCAAGTCGGAGGCGCGCAAGCAGTTCCAGTCGCTCGGAACGGACATGCTGTCGGTGGTTGACACCACGCGAGACATGAACTCGCTTAAGCGGAAGGACATACTCGATGCGACCGATGCCGCGGATCTTGAGCGGCTGGCAACGATCAGGGCAGCGGCCCCCTACACGCTGGACTCGGCGGAACTCGCCCTTGACAGCCAGACGCCACGGTCCATTCGGCGCCTTGGGGTGACCACCGCATTCCGCGACATGTACAACGTCCGGTTGACGGCGGGGCGGTTCATCACGCCGTTCGACCACCGCCAACCCTTCGTGGTGCTGGGCGCCGGCGTCGCCCAATCCCTGCGGGAAAGCGGCCTCGCGCCCGAGGTCGGCCTGCGGCTGCAGCTTGGCCGGGGCATCTACACCGTGGTCGGGATACTCGGCGACGCCCGCTCCAGTCCGCCCGGCACGAGGCTGACCGACAGCGTGCTCATTCCGCTCGAACTGGCGCTGCGCAAACTGGCCACCAAGGAGCTGCAAGGCATCACGCTGCGCACGGCCCCGGACGTTCACTACCTGGCGGCCACCGAGGAAATCCAAGGCCACTTCCGATTGACCGCTCCCAACCTGACCGTCCGCGTGGACAGCCCCGTGCCGATCATCGAGCAGATGGAGGCGCAGATGCGCCTGTTCGCGCTCTTGCTCGGTGCGGTCGGCGGCATCTCGCTGGTGGTGGGCGGGTTCGGGGTGATGAACGCCATGCTGGCGTCGGTTGCGGAACGCAGGCTGGAGATCGGCATCCGGCGCGCCCTTGGCGCGCGGCGCGGCGACGTGCAACGGCAGTTTCTGGCCGAAGCCGTGCTCCTGTGTCTGGTTGGGGGATTGTTCGGCGCATTGCTCGGCGTCGGCGCCTCGGCGGTCATCGGCGCAGTCGCCGATTGGACCTGGGAATGGTCGCCCACCGCGGTGGTTCTGGGCGTCGGCACGGCCTGCGCGGCGGGCCTGTTCTTCGGTTTCTATCCGGCCAGGCAAGCCGCGCTCCTGGATCCGATCGCCGCCATGCGCGACCGCTGACCGCCCGGGGCGGGAACCGGTCCGCTGAGTTCAGCAGTCCCCGATCGTCAGAGTGCCGTCACAGTTCCGCAACTTCCTCATGTCGCTCATCGAGTAGACCTTCAGGTTGTTGTATTGCCATTGCTGTGAGCCAGTGGGACTCGTGTTGGTGCGAGGACAGCTCGCGCTCACTATGCAGTACTGCCCCCCAGACCGCCATTCCACGTACAGGCCGCCGCTGCCCGGCTGGCCCGAACCGGCATCGCAGTCGTTGCTTGCGGGGCTTTGGTCCCAGGCGGCTTGGCACTCGTCATCGCTGCTGGCGGTTGCGGATGAGAAGGGAAAAGCAGCGAGCACGAGGCCGCAAATGACGACAGAAACTCTGTTCACTTTGTTCATGGATATGGACTCCGTTGGGCCGTATAGCCGTACACCGTACAGGGCGGTTGCCGCGCGAGTTTGAACGATATACCAATATACAGAGTTGTCCAAGTTGTGCAACGCGGGCACGGGAGCCGCAGCTTGAGGTGAAGGGGTCGGCCGCACACGGGATCCTCGAAGCGTACGTCGCGCCGTGCGCGCGGCGTCTGCGTCGGGTGTGGCCGTGCGGCTTGCGGCCATCGCCCTCCTCGGAACTACGTCGACAACCACCATCTTGAGTTGTGGCGCGGCCGGCGCTTCCGCGCGGCGGATCGCCTGGCGCCGGTGCTGCCCATCGTCATCTACACGGGCGCGTGGCGCTGGACCGCGGCGGCGCGAGTGATCGATCTCGTCACGCCCGGCAGCGGACGACACGCAACCGGATCCGGTGTCGCGCAGGAGCGGCCTGTTCGCCGGCGACGGCTACCTCACGCTTGACACGTTGCGGCTCGCCACGGACGATCTGCGCAACGACAACGCGGCCGCACTGCTCGCGGGGCTGTGCAATCCGGCGGTCGAGCGCCTGCCGGCACAGGCGGCGGCGTTGCGGGCACGGCTGGACGCGCCCGCGTTGCGCCCCCTGCTGGAAGTGGCCTTGCGGTGGGCGCAACAGACGGCGGAACGGTTGATCGATTTCGATCTTGGAGTGGACGACATGGCCGAGGTGGACCGGCTGCACGAGTCTGGAGAGTTGGAAGCGTACTTCGCGCGGCGCCGACTCGCCTACCAGGAGCGGTACCGGAAGGAGGGTCTCGCACAAGGCCTCGAACGGGGCCTTGAGCGGGGCCTCGAGCAAGGTCAAGCACGCGGCATCGCCGCCGAGCGGACCCTGCTGCAGCGCCTGGCGTCGCGCAAGTTCGGCGCCGGGGCCGACGCGCGTCTGGCCCCACTGCTTGAGGACATCGGAAACACCGACACCCTTGCCACCGTCGGGGAGTGGATCATCGACTGCGACACGTTCGAGGAACTGGCCGCGCGGCTCGACGCGGGGAACCGCAGCCACTTGCTGTAACGCGTCGATGATCGAACCCCCCTGCCGCAACGCCTAGGGACGCGGCGCGACACGATATCCTCCCGGAACCTCCTGGTCCGGCGGCAGACGCGCTCGCTTTGGCCCTTTATGCCGAAAACTTGAAGCGAGCGACTTCACCGCGTCCACGAAGGGGGCTGCCGCGTCGTCCTGTCCGTCCGAACTCCGCGAGGCCGCCAGAAGGCCAGCGTAGTATTCCACGCAGACTTCGGTTTCCGAGAACGCTCCGTTCCATAGCACGTCTCGAGCGACGCGCAAGTTCGCGCATCTGCCGTCGTCCAAATCATCCACCTTGGCGACAGCCCGCCCGATAATCCTGTCGCGCCCGACCGCATAGAGCTTTTGGAGGTCGTCGCCTATTGCGTCAAGGGTCGGTCCCAGGAGCTTCTTGCCGACCTAGGCGCCTGCCACCACAACGCCAGTCGTTACCGGGTCAACCATCGTATCCCCTTTGCCAGAACGCCCCTGTACCCTTCCCAGTGCTCCGTGCCTACTGTATGGGAAGCCCATTCAGCATAAACACCTCTCCGTGCAAGGGCTGACGCCGTGCCGCCCGACACCGCAAGGCAACAGAACCGGGTTTGATCCCAAGGTTGCGGCACAGACGTTTCAGCGCCGTCTAAGGGCCATTGTAGGCGATGCCGCCTGGCGGCGGCCCGCGCCCTAGCTAGTCGGCTACGCCGACCGGAGCCCGCAAGCGGTCTCCGCCCATCCGGGTGACGGTCGCTATCGCTTCCGCCCTCCGGGCGGTGAGATCGCACCGCCCGCTCCGAGAAGCCGCCCGACCGCGGGACCGCCCGGCCGCATCGCGCAGCTCACCGCGTAGGCCACAGCCGCCCGACCGCCGGTAGCACGTCGGTCGCCACCCGTACGTTCCCCGAACGGCCTGTCCCCGCTCAGGGCCCCCGCCTCGACCGGTACCGACGATGTCAACGAACGGCAGGTCGTCCGTCGGTTACCGGCCTGCGCGCGCGTGCCGCCTGCCAGGCGCCGACGCACTCCCGCGTGGCGAGTCTGAACAGGAGACCACCATGGACCTCGAAACCCTCATCGCCCAGTGGAGCGGGAAGGCCCCGCCGGGCTTCATCCCGCACGGCGTGTTGATGCCGCCTTTCCCGCCGGGGCGCGCGGCCGTCCGCGATCGCGCGTCCCGGTTCCCTCAACCGCAACAAACAGGATGAACACCGTGAACGACCGAAACGACAACCCTCAGACACCGGAATCCCTCGAACAGATCGAGCGCCTTGAGATCAAGAAGCTCTGGGCCGAGGCCCAGCTCATCGAGGCCCGCATGCGCCGCGACCGCCGTCGGCTCGTGCTCGACATCGTCAAGTGGACCGTCATCGGGGCCGGCGGTCGTTCTCGCGTACATCGGCGCCAACCACGTCGGCGTCATCTGACGCCGTCGCGTCCTGCATGCGGCGGCCTAGGAGATGTAAACGGCCACGATCGAGGCGCGCCCATGTCCGAGTTCCTCGGCGGTCTCGCGCCTCGCCGACCTGTCGATCCGCCCCTGGGCGCCGGCCAGCGAACGCCGCGGCGGCCCGCCGACCGCGGGCGACTTCCACCCGGTGATCTCCTCGTAGCGGGTTGGGCATAGTGATGACGATTATTCCGAATTCGGAATAATCGCCACGCATACGCCCAATCGAGGATGCGGGAACTGATGCACCACGCCGAACACCGGCTGGCCCTCGCCATCGTCTCCGAGGAGATGGGCCACCTCAGGCCCGAGATAACCTTGCGCTATTGTGTGTAGTAGAGCCTTATGTGGAGTTGGCGCTTCAAGCGTCCTTTTGTCAGCCGGTTAGCTTTGGTTCGCTCCACATAATAATTCGATGATCGACCTCCCGGCGGCCATTGGGGCTGCCTTTCAGAGGAGATCGATCATGGATCCAACCCACAAGGCACTCGCAGACCACCTTGCGCTCGACCCACTCGTTGCACGTGCGCTGAAGCGTCTGAAGCGACTGGGATACAGCAGGAAGTCGCTGTACCGCTACCGCACGATCTGGCGGCGTCTCGTCGCATTCGCCAAGGACAACGACCTGGCCGACGGCTTTTCGGAGGAACTGGCAACGCGGTTTCTGGACGCCTGCCGCCAAGCCGACGACCAGTGGGCCAAGAAGACCAAGTGGTGGCCGCGGCACGTCACGTTCGCCGTCAAGGTGCTCGCGGAGTTCAGTCGCAACGAGCACATGGGCCGCTTCCGCACCGACATGCAGAGGGCGGCCATTCCGCCGGCGATGAAGAAGCCGCTACGGGACTACGAGCGGTATTGCAGGGACCGACGTCATCTTCGGTCGTCGACCGTCAAGGCGCGGATCGGGGAACTTGCGAAGTTCCTGGACTTCCTGGGCTCACGGGACGTTCGGAGGCTGACGCAGGTCCAGCCGACCGACCTGACGGACTACGTCGTCTCTCTGCAGCATTTTCGACCCAAGACCGTCTCCCGCATGGTGTCCAACGTGCGGCTGTTCGTGCAGTTCCTCGCCATGCGGGGCGTTCTGGAGCAGGATCCCAGCCATGTCCTGCCGAGGATTCGGGTTCCCCATGATGCGACGGTCCCGTCGGTCTGGGAGCCGGAACTCGTCGTCAAGCTGCTCGAGGTCGTCGATCGGAGTTCGCCGTCCGGCAAGAGGGACTACGCGATGCTCCTGCTCGCCTGCCGACTGGGCTTGCGCGTCGGCGACATTCGGACGTTGACGCTCGACGAGCTCGATTGGAGGGCGTCGACGGTCAACATCATCCAGGCGAAGACCGGCGCGCCGCTCAGTCTGCCGCTCTCCGAAGAGGTCGGCGAGGCGCTCATCGACTACCTGAGATTCGGTCGCCCGAAGATGGAGCACAGGGAGGTTTTCCTCGTGCATAAGCCCCCGTTCGGGCCGCTCCGCGACAACCACGCGATGCATCTCATCACGAAGCGTTGGCGGCAACTCGCGGGCATTCGGTTTCGCGGCAAGCACCGCGGCGGCTTCCACTCGCTTCGCCACACGCTCGCAACGCGCCTGCTGGCCGAGCAGACGCCGATCCATGTCATCTCCGGGATCCTGGGCCACGCCACCACGACCTCCACGCTGATCTACGCCAAGGCCGACACGGAAGCGCTGCGCGGCGCCGCGTTGGATACCGAGGAGGTGCATCATGCCGAGTAGCGGACACACGCCCATGTTCCGGAGTTCGTTCGCGACGCTGATGGAGCAGTTCGTGCGGGAGAAGCGCGCCAGCGGCTACCGCTACCGGGCGGGAGCCGAGTCGCTCATGCGCTTCGACCGCTTCCTCGCCGACGAGGCGCCCGGTGAGGAGACGCTGTCCCGGCCGATCGTCCTGAGGTGGCTTGCCAAGCGAACGCACGAGAGCCCCGGGAACCACGCGGGACGGATCACGACGGCTCGCCAGTTCGCCCTGTTCCTGTGCCGGCTCGGCCACCCCGCCTACGTGCCTGACGGCTCGCTGGGGACCAGGCGCCGGCACGACTTCCTGCCCCGCATCCTGACGCACGCGGAGGTCCGCAAGCTGCTGCAGGCGGTCGACGAACTGACGCCGACGGCGCTGTCGCCACTCCGGCACCTCGTCATGCCCGAGATCTTCCGCCTGCTGTGCGGCTGCGGATTCCGGGTCGGCGAACTGCTCAAGCTCCGAGTCGCCGATGTCGACCTGGATCGAGGCATGGTGACCGTTCGCGACGGCAAGTTCGGCAAGGACCGCCTGGTGCCGCCGGCTCTGCCGCTGGTCCAGCGGCTACGGTCGTACCACACGGCCATTGGTGCGCGATCGCCGAACACCTTCTTCTTCCCGTCGCATCAAGGCGGCCCGTGGCGACACGGATCGGTCTACGTCGTGTTCCGGCAGCTCCTGCTGCGTTGCGGCATGGCGCACGGCGGCAGGGGCAAGGGGCCGCGGCTCCACGATCTTCGCCACACCTTCGCCGTCCACGCGATGCTGCGCTGGTACCGCGAGGGCGCGGACCTCGATGCCAAGCTGCCCGTGCTTGCCACCTACCTCGGCCATCGGTCGCTTCTCGGAACGCAGCACTATCTGCACATGACGGCCGAGCTGTTCCCGGAGGTCGCCGCGCGCGCCGACGCCGCGTTCGGCGACGTCATTCCACGGAGGACCGCGCCATGAAGCCGACCGACTTCTCCGTCCACATGACCGGCTTCCTGACGCACCACCTTGCGGCGCAGCGCAACCTGAGCCCGAACACCGTCAGGACCTACCGGGACGCGTTCACGCTGCTGCTGCGGTTCTGCCGCGACCAGCGCGGGATCGCCCTGGAACGCCTCTGTCTCAAGCACGTCGACGTGCCGCTGGTGGAGGCGTTCCTCGACCACCTCGAAGCCGAACGGCAGGTGTCGACCCCGACGCTGAACAACCGGCTGGCGGCGCTGCATTCGTTCTTCCGCTACGTCCAGTCGGAAGTGCCGGACCACCTGCTGCAGTGCCAGCGGATCCTGGCCATTCCGTTGCGCCGCCAGACGCGCGCGATCGTCGGCTACCTCTCCAAGGAGGACCTCGCGAGGATCCTCGCGCAACCCGATCTGCGCAGGCGCGCCGGACGCAGGGACGCAGTCCTGCTGAGCGTGCTCTACGACACCGGCGCCCGCGTGCAGGAACTGATCGACCTGAGCGCCGGCGATGTCCGCCTCGATCCGCCGGCGCAGGTTCGCCTGTTCGGCAAGGGGCGGAAGATGCGCGCCGTGCCGTTGATGGAGGCAACGTCGCGGATACTCGGCGACTATCTGCGCGAGAACGGTCTGCACCGCCCCGAGAAGTCGGAGGAACCAGTGTTCGAGAACCGGCGGGGCGGACGGCTGAGCCGCTGGGGCGTGCGCTACATCCTGGACAAGCATGTCCGGGCGGTACGGGGCGCCGATCCGGGCTTCACGCAGCCAGTGACTCCGCACACGCTGCGCCACACGAAGGGAATGCACCTTCTTCAGGCGGGCGTGTCGCTGGAGATCATCCGCGACTTCCTCGGCCACGAGGGCGTGACGACGACGCAGATCTACGCACGGGCCAACCTCGAAATGAAGCGGAAGGCCCTTGCGAAGGTCGCCGATCCTGACGGCTTTCCGGAGGTCCCTTCCTGGCAGCGTGACCGGAACCTGCTCGACTGGCTCCATTCGCTGTGACATGGAGAAGGCCACGCACGTCGGTCCGCAACCGGGGACCCCCACCTCGAAACGCAGATGTTATGTGGTGCTCCAGGAGGCGGATGTCATCGCCATCAACCGCTTGGGTGCGCAACTCCACATAACAACTCACTACACACAATAGTGCTTATGTGTAGCTCCACATAAGCGCTACTGCTCCGCGTAGCCGCCGTTCAGGCCGCCTGCCGCCGCCGCTCCTGCGCGAGTTCGTAGGCGGCCTGCAACCGCATCCAGTAGGCGGCGTTGCTCCAGCCGATGCGCTCCAGCGCCAGCGCCATCGCCGGCGAGATCCCCGCCTTGCCGTTCAGGAGCCGCGACAGCGCCTGCCGCGTGCAGCCCAGTTGCGCCGCGGCTTCCGTCACCGTCAAACCGGCCGCCGCCAGATCGTCGCGCAGGGTTTCTCCCGGGTGGCAGGGGTTCAGCATCGCCATCGTCGTTCCCTCTTCCTCTCAGTGGTAGTCCACCAGGTCCACGTCCACAGCTTCGCTGTCCTTGAACCGGAACACCACCCGCCAGTTGCCCGACACCCGGATGCTCCACAGCCCGGCCATGTCGCCCTTCAGCGGATGCAGCCGGTAGCCCGGGCGCGTCGCGACGTCGCCCGGTCACCGCCGCCCCGAAGTCGAACTCGTCCCAGGTCGCCCGGCGCACCTCCGCCTGCCGGGCCGCCGTCAGCACCCCGAAGCGGATGGCGAGCTGCACCGTCCGCGCGATGCGCGGATGGCCGTCCACCTTGTCCAGCGCCGCCGCCACGTCGGAGAAGTGCAGCGCCCGGTGGTGGCGCACCGCCGCGGCCTTCGGCAGCGAGCGCGTCACCGTCTCCACGATGGCCCGGCCGCTGCCGGCGGGCTCGCGCAGGTTCTCCACCTCCGCCCACTCCAGCACGGCCACGATCCGCCCGGCCACCATGCGCATCGTGGCGTGCTTGCCCGCCAGCGCCAATGGACGCAGCACGCGCTTCACGTCGCTGGTCGCCACCGCGCCGACGTGCATCTTGCCGAGTTGCGGCAGCACGTAGGCGTCCATCGTCGAGCGCCAGTCGCGCTGCGACTTCGAGGCCGTGCCGCTCCTCCAGGTCTCCGCCTTCTCCGCCATCGCCATCGGCTCGGCTTCCGCGAACGAGATCGTCCTGGCCTTGCGGGGATCGCCTCCGGTGCGCGCCACGGCGCGGTTGTCGGCCGCCGCGCGCCGCGCGTCGGCGAGGCTCACCAGCCCGGCGTTGCCGAGGCCGATGTCCACCCGGCGACCGTGCACCATGATCCGCTGAACCCAGGAGCGCGAGCCGGAATCGCGGACCCGCAGCATGAGGCCGTTGCCGTCCACGTAGCTGCCGGGGCCGGCGTGGCGTACCATCCGGGCGGACAGCGCGTTGCGATTGAGCTTGGGCATTGAGGAACGACTCGGTTTCGGAAGCGGAAACGGAGTCTACGGGAGTCGGATTTGGCTTACGACTCGTCCCACAAAACAGGCGGCATCCGTTGGCGCCGAGAGGCACCGGATGGCACGTCGTTGCACATGCCGACACTGACTTATCTAGTTGATAAGAAACGATGATTTGTGAAGATCGGAGACGCAGACCGTTGCGGAAGAACGCAGACCGCCCGCTTTCAAATGCTCACTCCATGAGAGCCTGAAAGCTGCCGCGCAGACGCGCGGCGCACGGAGCCGCAACTCAAGGTGAAGGGGTCGGCCACACACGGGGTCCTCGAAGCGTACGTCGCGCGGTGCGCGCGGCGTCTGCGTCGGGTGGCGGCCGTGCGGCTCGCGTCCATCGCCCTCCTCGCGGTGCTCGCCGTCACGGCGCTGTTCTCGGCGGCGGTGGTCCATTGGGTGCCGGGCTCCGGGTGGGCCGTTGCGACGCGCGTACTCCTTGGCATCGTTGTTGTCCTGCCGTTCGCGTGGGTCTGGCGCATGCGCGCACGGGCTCGCCCCGCGGCGCACCGCGTCGAGCGCCTGGTGCCCGAATTCGAGGGCCGCCTCGCGACGTGGGCCGATGCCCGGCGGTGGGAACGGGATTCGCGGCTCCTGGCCGTGCTCGCCCACGAGACGGTGGCCATCGCCGGGGAGCATCGCCCGGCAGCGGTGGTTCCCGGACACCGGTTCGTTCCGTGGTCGCTGGCGGCCGTCGGCGCCATCGCCGCGCTGGGCTGGTTGCTCGTCGGGGCGCCCACCGCGTGGCAACTCGCGGGCCAGCGCCTGTGGACGGGTTCGCTCTTTGCGGACGGTCAGCCGCGCATCCTCGTGCAGCCTGGCGACACCGTCGTGCCGCGCGGCTCGGATGTCGTCGTGCGGGCGACGCCCTGGGGTTTCGAGCGGGGGGCCATGCGGCTGCACGCGGCGTTCGCTAGCGGCCCCGGCTGGGAACGGGCCGACATGTCCGCCGCCGGCGAGGACGCGTCCGAGTTCGTCCTCGTCGCCGTCACGGAACCGGTCGAGTACTACGTTTCCGCCGGCCCGCTCAACTCCGCCCGTTTCCGGGTGGATGTCGCGGACCTGCCCGTCGTCGAGACCCTCGCGCTCGACGTCACTTGGCCGGAGTGGACGGGCGTGGCCACGCGGCGACAGTTCGAGGGGGACGTCGCGGGTGTGGAAGGGACCCGTGTCGCGGTCGAGGCGACGGCGGACCTCCCCTTCACCGGCGCGCACCTGGTCCGCGACGGCGTCGCGCGGCCGATGGCGGTGGACGGTCGCGTCGGCGCCGCGGGGTTCGAGATCGACCGTGCCGGCGCCTGGCATCTCGCGGTGCTCCACGAGGGGGCGCTCGTGCGCGTCACGGAGGAGTTCGCGATCGACCTTGCGGTGGACACGCCCCCGGAGGTCGAGTTCGCCTTCCCCGGCCGCGACCGTTCCGTCACGTCGATCGAGGAACTCGCGTTGCGCTTCCGCGCCCGGGACGACTTCGGCGTCGAAGGGCTGGCGCTCGAGTACTCGGTGAACGGTGGTCCTTCCGTTCGGCGCGAACTGCTCGATGAGCGGGACAAGAAGGTCACGGGCGGGGCGCTGCTGATGTTCGAGGACCTGACGACGCCGGCGGGGGCAACGGCCAGGGCGTTGCGCCCCGGCGATGTCGTCTCCTTCTTCGCCGAGGCCCGCGACCGGGAGCAGGCGACGCGCAGCGCGCTCTACTTCGCCGACGTGCGGCCGTTCGACCGTCGCTACCGCGAACGCCAGTCGCAGGGCGGAGGCGGGGGCGGTGGTCAGGGCATCGACATCGCGGCCCGCCAGCGGGACATCGTGAGCGCGACCTGGAACCTGATCCTCGAGCGGGACCGGGGCAAACGGGGGGGTCGGGAACTCGACGACCGGACGGACGTGCTGGCGCTCCTGCAGGAACGCCTCATGGAGCAGATCGACACGCTGATCGCGCGTAGCGAGGGCCGGGGTCTATCGGCAAGCGCCGAGATCGACGTGTTCGTCACGGAACTCGCGAGGGCCCGCGAGTTCATGGCGCCGGCGGCGGAGCGTCTCGTGGCACACGCCCTCGACGAGGCGTTGCCCCTCGAGCAGAAGGCCCTGCGGCATGCGCTGGCGGCCGAGGCGGGCCTGCGCGAAATGAACGTGTCCCTGGCCTCGGAAAGCGCGGGTGCCGGCGGCGGGATGGACCGCTCGCTGTCGGAACTGATCGACCTCGAGATGGACCCCGAACGCAACCGCTACGAGATGCCGCGTGACCCCGGGCAATCGGATACGGCAGCGGGCGAAGACGCGGAGTGGGAGCGCCTCGAGGAACTCGCGCGCCGCCAGGAGGCCCTGGCGCGCTCGGCGGATGGTCAGCAGATGCCCGTGTCGCGCTGGCGCCAGGAACGGCTGCGACGGGAAGTCGAAGAGATGCGGCAACGGCTGGCCCGGGCTGGCGGAGGTCGCTCCGGGCGCATCGACGATGCGATCGAACGTCTCGACCAGGTGCGCGCCGCCATCGACGACTCCCTGGAGGGGCAAGGCGGGCGACGTCAGCAGGAACGGATTGCGGAAGCGCTCAAGGAGGCGGCCGAACGCCTGCGCGACGCGGGCCGTCAGCGGAGCGTCGACGCCATGGAGGAGGCGCAACGCGGTGTCGAACGCCTCGTGCGCACCCAACAGGGCATCAACGAGCGGCTCAAGACCCTGCAGGACGAGAGCCTCGATGCCGCACGGCGGGGGACGCGGCTTCCGCATGGCTCTCGGACGGGGACCGCCGGCGCCCTGGACGTAGCCACGGACGGCGACCGAAAGCGGCGCATGCAGGAGGAGTTCGGCGAGATCGTTCGCCGGCTCGAGGCGTTGCGGCCGTCTCTGCCGGAACGGGAGGGCGCTTCGCTCGAACGCGCGCTCGACGACGTGTCGGGCGCGCGCCTCGTCGAGCGCATGGCCGCGGCGGCGGAGGTGTTCGACCGGGGCCGGCCGCTTTTCCTGATCGGGCAGGAAGAGTACGTCGAGGAGGCGCTGACGCGTTTCGGCGGCCGCCTCGGACGGGTCGCGGCGCGACTGGCGGCGCGGGCCGGCGGGGCGCCCACCGAGACGGGGCTCGCGCGGACACAGGACCTGCGGCGCGACCTCGAGCGGGCGGCCGCCGGCGAAGACGCCGCGGTGATGGAGCGGATCGCGCGCGCCGTGACGGCCATGGAATTGGAAGTGCTCGGCCCTGACGATGCGCCGGACCTCTCGCCGGACCGTGCCCGCTACCGCGCGCTCGGTACGTCCGGCGGGAACACGGAGCGCCTCTACCGGATGACCCTCGACCGCCTGGACCGCCTCGAAGTCACCCTCGCGCGGCCCGGTCGCGCGGGCATTCGGGCGGAAGCACCGCGCGACGACGCCTACGACTCGGAGGAGGTCGCCCGCTACTTCCGCAGCCTGAGTTGCGGTCGCGATTGTCCGTAGCGCCCCGAGTCAAAGCTCCCGGACCAGCAGCGCCTGAACCGCACTCTCGTCCGTCGAGCCGTCGCCAAGCTTGTTCATCCAGAACTGGTACTCCTTCGATGCGGGACGGCACAATCTCGTCCCCGACCACATGGAAAGGAGACCGTCATGGAGTTCTGGACCGCGACCGTATCCGCACCGGCCCGGAGCGCCGACTTCGCGCGGCGGGCGGAGGCCGCCGGCTGGGACGGGATGCTCGTGGTCGACTCGCAGAACCTGTCGGGCGACCCGTACATCTGCCTGGCGCTCGCGGCGGGGGCGACGGAGACCCTCGGGCTCGCCACGTCGGTGACGAATCCGGTCACGCGCCATGCGGCGGTCACCGCCTCCTCCGCACTGTCCGTGCAACGCCTGTCGCACGGGCGCATGGTGGTCGGCATCGGCCGCGGCGACAGCGCCCTCGCGCACCTCGGCCGGGCGCCGGCGCGGCTCCGCTGGTTCGAGCGTTACGTCGCGCACCTGCAGGCATACCTCGGTGGCCGTGAGATCGCGTTCGAGGACGTGGACATCCCGGAGGACGCCGCGGGTCCCACCGAGGTGCTCGGCCTCGCCGGGGAGCCGGAGACGAGTTCCATTCGCTGGATCGGCGACGGTCCGAAGGTTCCGGTCGAGGTGGTCGCCACCGGCCCCCGGGTCATCGGTATCGCCGCGCGGCACGCGGACCGGGTGTTGCTTGCCCTCGGCGCCGAGCCGAAGCGGGTCGCGTGGGGGATCGAGACGGCGCGCCAGGCGGCCGAGAAGGCGAGTCGCGACCCCGACACGCTGCAGTTCGGCGCTTACGTCAACGTCGTCTGCCACGACGATCCGGCGGTCGGCCGCGAGCTCGGACGGGCGACCACCGGTCTCTTCGCCCGCTTCTCGGTGATGTACGGAGAGATCTCGGGTCCCGCCGACGCGGAGCAGGCGGAGGTGTTCCGCAACCTGCATGACCTGTACGACATGAACGCCCACGGCCAGGCGGGCGGGCAGCAGACGACGGCGCTCACCGAGGAGTTCATCGACGGCTACGCGATCGTCGGAGGTCCTGACCACTGCGCGTCGCGGCTGGGCGACCTGGTGGAACTCGGCATCGAGAAGTTCCTCGTCATGGGGCCCAACTTCGCGGCGCCGGCCCCTGAGGCCCGCGCCGCCGCGGCGCGTTTCGCTGAAGATGTGCTGCCGCGGGTGCGCGGCGCCTGAAGCAGGAGAGCCTCCATGGAGTTCTGGACACAGACTATCGCCACACCCACCCTGAGCGCCGACTTCGCCCGCCGCGCGGAGGCCGTCGGCTGGGACGGCATGCTCGTCGTCGACTCGCAGAACCTGTGGGGCGACCCGTACGTGTGCCTCGCGCTCGCGGGAACGGCCACGGAGCGGCTGGGTCTCGCGACGTCCCGTGACGAACCCGGTGACCCGCTACCCCGCGGCGACGGCGTCTTCCGCACTGTCCCTGCAGAGTTCGTCCGGCGGCCGCATGGCGCTCGGCGTCGGCAGGGGCGACAGTGCCCTCGCGCACCTCGGCCGGGCCCCGGCGCGGCTCGGCTGGTTCGAGCGCTATCTCGCGCAACTGCAGGACTACCTGCGCGGCGTGCCGGTGCCCTTCGAGGAACTCGAGATTCCGGAGCGGGCCGCCCCACCCGCCTCCACCCTTGGGCTTGCCGGCGAACCGGAGTCGAGCGCGATCCGCTGGCTCGACGACGGTCCGAAGGTGCCCGTCGAGGTGGCAGCGACGGGCCGGAGGGTGATCGGCATCGCCGCGCGCCGGGCCGACCGTGTCCTGTTCGCGCTCGGGGCGGAGCCGAAGCGCGTCGCCTGGGGCATCGACACGGCGCGTCGGGCGGCGGAGGCGGCGGGTCGCGACCCGGACACGCTGCGCTACGGGGCGTTCGTCAACCTCGTCTGTCACGACGACCCCGCGACGGCGCGGAACCTGAACCGTCCCGGGACCAGCGTTTTCGCCCGGTTCTCGGCGATGTACGACGAGATCGCGGGTCCCGCCGACGCGGGACAGGCCGCGGTGTTCCGCGGTCTGCACGACCACTACGACATGAACTACCACGCCAGGCCGGACGGTCCGCAGACGAGGGTGCTGACGGAGGAGTTCATCGACGGCTACGGGATCGCCGGCGGGCCCGAGCACTGCGTGGCGCGGCTCGGGGAACTGGTCGAACTGGGTGTCGAGAAGTTCGCGGTGATCGGGCCGAACTTCTCCGCGCCCCTGCCCGAGGCGCGCGAGGCGGCGGCGCGGTTCACGGAGGAGGTCATTCCGCGGCTGCGCGGTTGACGTGCACCGTGGCGATGCGCCGCGAACGTTAGGGGATTGCGGGCTGCATGCGTATCATGCCGCGCTTTCGTCGACCCCTCGGGAAGTTCCGGTGTTCAAGTTCCTCTATCCGCGCATCTGGCCCATCGCCTTCCTCGCGTTCGGACTGCTGGCAGCGAGCGGCACGCACGTGAGCTTCGAGGTCGCGGGCCTGCGGATCAGCTCCCACAACCTGATGTGGTTCATGATGGCGCTCGCCCACGCGGACGTGTTCTGGCGCGGGCGCAACGGGGCGCCCGCGCCGCGGCATCACTGAGCGGGCGCGCCGACGCGCCCGGCCCGGTTTGCATTGGCCGTATCGGGGTGGCTCCGCACCGGCTCGTCGCGACGCCGTGCTAAGCTCACTCGGATCGCGGTCCCGGCGCAACCACGACGGCATGAGACGGAGGCACTTTCGTCCGCGACGGATCCGGTGCGAAATGGCCGACGGCGACCTCGCGCGGTTGGCCAAACGCGTGCGATACGTTGGGAGCGGCGAGCACAAGTCCCACCCCAGTCCGGCGGGGCCGGCGGCCCTCCGCAGCGATGCCACGCCGTGCGATCCGCACATCGATTGGGCGGACATCAACGCCGCTCTCAGGGAAGGCGTTCGGCGGGGTTGCATCAGCGAGGCGATCGAACAGGGGTTCCCGAGGTACGTCTGGTGGTGGCTCCAGGGCGATCTGTACGAAGCGCGGCACCTCAATGGCTTCCCCGGCCAGTACAAGGGCTACCGCCTCGAGCATCCCGATTACCCGCGCGATCCCGATAACCGTCTCGGCGCGCCGTGATCGAGTTCGCCGTGGAATGGAAGGACGCTCCGGGCGTGCGCGATCCTGTGCTAGCGCGCACCTGGTGCGCGTTGACGATCCGCATCGGAGGCGAGACCGTCACACGTGTGTTCGACCGGCGCACGAGCGGTTGGCGCAACAGCGTCTACGGCTCGGCCTTGCCGCTCTGCCGCTGGTTTCTCGACAGCCTTTGGTTCCTGCTGTACGAACCCTACCGTTGGTCCGTGCCCTACGGCTCGCGCGACCTTGCCCGGAATCACGCCGACCGCCCTTGGGTGCGCCGTCACAGCCTCCTTGCCGCGCGTGAGGGCGGTGCGTTGCCGGACCTCACCCTGTTCCGCGACGGCGCCAGCGTGTTTGCGCGCTGGCTCCGGGACGGCGGGGACGCATCGCATCCATCCCTGCGTTTCGTACGGGAAGGTCAGATGCGCCTGTCTCCGGATGCGGTTCGCGGCGGCATCGAGGAGTTCGTCCACACTGTGCTGGAGCGAATCGCCGATCTCCCGCATCCGGATGTCGAGCAACTCCGGGATGACTGGCGCGAGCTGCGAAACCTGACCCCCGATGAGGTCAACCTGTGCGCCTGCTCGGCGCGTCTCGGAATCAATGCACACTACGACGACGAGCTGTCGGACACCGCTGCGGAGCAGCTCACGGATGCCGTCGAAAAACTTGAACGCCAGCTTGCCGAGGACCTGCTCGACGCGGCAACCCTCGACACTTTGGCGAGCGACGTCGAATGGATCGGTGACGCTCATCGGCTTGCGCGTAACGCGCGCCGAACGTCGGTGGCCAAATCCGTGCCGCGGCCGCCATGGCATGCACGGCACCGCGAGGCACGCTCCACGGCTTATGCCAGGGGCTATGCCGACGCGCGTGCCCTGCGCGGTCAGGAGGGCATCGGGACGGGCGCCTTGCCGGACATGGCCGCCCTGCTGCGACGCCTCGACTGGGCGGACCCGCCCATGATCGCGACCAACGCAAAACCCTCGCCGTCCCTTGGGGCGGTCGTTGATCACGGTCGAGACGATGCCCCTGTCCTCGCTGCGCACCCGCCCGCGGACGAAGCGTCCGAGCGATTTCTGCTCGCCAGGTCCTTGTTTCTCCAAGTCTCCTCGCCGAGGACGGGACGTCGCCTTGTCACGTCCTCCCACACCTGGGACCAGCGTGCCTCGCGGGCGTTCGCCGCGGAACTCCTCGCTCCCGCGGACGGGCTTCGGAATCGCGTGCACGGGGATCGCATCTCGGCTCGCGAAGTTGCCCAGTACGCTGACGAGTTCATGGTCCATCCGGTGCTGATCGAGCGTCAGCTCGAGAACCATGCCATTGCGAAGGTCGATGACGGCGTTCGTACGCTGCGCCAGTGGTGAAGCCGCGCGCCAGACGCCAACCTCGGATGAGAGCTAACTCAACTACAGCTAAGGAGGCAACTCCAGCAACTCCGCGTTGCCGCCCGTCGCGGCGGTGTTGACCGTCACGACCCGCTCGACGGCAAAACGCGGCAGGTAGTGCGGCCCGCCGGCCTTGGGTCCGGTGCCGCTCAGGCCCTCGCCCCCGAACGGCTGCGTTCCGACCGCGGCGCCGACCATGTCCCGGTTCACGTACAGGTTGCCGACGCCGGAGAGTTCGGCCACCTGCCCGGCGCGGCGGTCGATGCGGCTTTGCAGGCCGAGGGTCAGTCGGAAACCCGAAGCGCGGATCGCGTCGAGGGACCGGCGCCAGTCGGATGCGGGGAAGCGCGCGACGTGGAGCAGGGGGGGCGAAGTGCTCTTCCGTGAGGTCCGAGATCCCGTCGATCTCGAGGATACGGGGCGCGACGAACGTGCCGGGGGCGCAATGGGACCCGAGCGCGCAGGCGTGCAGGCAGTGACCCGCCAGATCCGCGGCGTGGGCTTCGAGGGCGTCCCGGGCATCGTGGTCCATGACCGGACCCACGTCCGTCGACAGGTCCCAGGGGTCGCCGATACGGAGCACGTCCATCGCCCCGGCGAGCATCCCGAGCAGACGATCCGCGACGTCATCCTGCACGTAGAGCACGCGGAGCGCCGAACAGCGCTGCCCGGCGGAGAGGAAGGCGGAGCGCACGATGTCATCCACCGTCTGCTCAATCAGCGCCGTCGAGTCCACGAGCATGGCATTCTGGCCGCCGGTCTCGGCGATGAGGGGCACGATGGGACCGTCCCGGGCGGCGAGGGTACGGTGTATCGCCTGCGCCGTCCGCGTCGATCCGGTGAAGGCGACCCCGGAGACGCGGCGGTCCTCGACGAGAGCCTGGCCGACTTCCTGTCCTGGGCCGGGCAGGAGTTGCAGGACATCCCGCGGGATGCCGGCCTCGTGCAGCAGTGCACCAGCCCGCGCGCCGATGAGCAGCGTCTGTTCGGCCGGCTTGGCCGCGACCGCGTTGCCGGCTGCCAGGGCCGCCGCGATCTGGCCCGTGAAGATCGCGAGCGGGAAGTTCCACGGAGCGATGCACGCGAAAACCCCGCGGCCGTGCAGGCGCAACGCATTGCGCTCCCCGGTCGGCCCGGGCAGGGGCGTTCCGGTGTCGAAACTCGTCCGGCATTCGACGGCGTAGTAGCGGCAGAAGTCCACCGCCTCGCGGATCTCGGCGAGCGCGTCGGCGACGGTCTTGCCCGCCTCGCGCACGAGGAGCGCCGCGAGTTCCGCGCGATGACGTTCGTAGAGGCGGGCAGCCTCCTCGAGAATCGCGGCGCGGTCGGGAGCGGGTGTGGCGTCCCAGCCGGGTTGGGCGGCCGACGCGGCTTCGAGCGCCTGGTCGATCTCCGCCGGGGTCGCGGACCGCGCGACGCCGACGATGTCGTCGCGGTTCGCGGGATTGGTCACCGGGTCGCCGTCGTCCCCCCAGCGCGTCCTTCGAAACGGCTCCATCGCGGCGAGCAGCCCGGTCGCTTCGCCGGGATGGTCGAGGTCCACGCCCGCCGAGTTTTCGCGCGCGGCGCCGTACAGGGCGCGGGGCCGGAGGATGTGGGGGTGCGGAGCCTGGTCGAAGTGGGTCACGTCGGCAACCGGGTCCCGAACGACTTCGTTCAGGCTGACCTCGGCATCGAGGAAGCGGTTGACGAAGGAGGAGTTGGCGCCGTTCTCGAGGAGGCGCCGCACGAGGTAGGGCAGGAGGTCCTCGTGTTCGCCGACGGGGGCATAGACGCGCACCGGGGGCAGGTCGCCCACCTGCCGCCGCGCCTCGTCGTACAGGAGTTCGCCCATCCCGTGCAGGCGCTGCAGCTCGCAGTCGACGCCGCGCGCGACCTCCAGCACGGTCGCGAGGGTGTGGGCGTTGTGGGTGGCGAACTGGGGGAACGGGGCGTCGGGCGCGCGCGAGCCGGGTTGCGCAGGCGATGTAGGAGAGGTCCGTGGACGCCTTGCGTTCGGCGAGCCTCCGCTCTTGGGCACTGCCCGCCGGCATGGGGGCCTACCCGGCGTTCCCCGCGGCGTTGCGTCCCGCGGTGCGCCCGAAGACGGCGCCGGAGGTCAGCCCCGTGCCGCCCGGATAGTTGAAGTAGAAGAGCCCGCCGACGAGTTCGCCGGCGCCGTAAAGTCCGGGAATCGGCGTGCCGTCCACCCCGACGACGCGCGCTTCGGCGTCGACGTGCAGTCCGCCGAACGTGAAGGTGACGCCGCAGGTGACGCCATAGGCCTCGAACGGCGGTGTGTCTAGCGGGTTCGCCCAGTTGGACTTGGGCGGGTCGATGCCGCGGGTGCCCCGGCCGTCCTTCGCGGCGGGATCGAACGGGGTGTCGACGTCGACGGCCGCGTTGAAGGCCCGCAGGGTCGCGAGCGCCCGGTCGGCGTCCACGCCCTCGAGCTTCTGGACCAACTCATCGAGGGTGTCGGCGGACACCTTCGTCATGCGCTTGATGCGGTACTCGTCGCGCAGCAGGGGGATCACCTTGGCGTCGAACACCTGCCACGCGAACTGGCCGGTCTGGTTGAGGATCTCCCCGCCGTACTTCGCGTAGGTGTAGTTCCGGAAGTCCGCCCCTTCGTCGACGAAGCGGCGGCCCTCGGCGTTCAGCACCACCCCGAGCGGATAGGAGTGCTTCTGGAAGTTGTCGCCGACATCGAGGTCGCCGAAGTCCGGAGCGTGCATGTCCCAGGCCACGGCGTGACAGCCCGACCAGTTGCCCCGGCTCGCGGCGCCGGCGTCCAGCGCCATGCGGATGCCGTCCCCCGTGTTGAAACGCGTGCCGCGGACCTTGGCGATCTCCCACCCCGCGCCGAGATACTGGGCGCGCCAGGCAGCGTTCGACTCGAAGCCGCCGCACGCGAGGACGACGGCATCGGCGGGGATCGTCGCGTCGGCCGTCCGCACGCCCCGGACCCGCCCGCCCTGGAGTTCGAGGGCGACGGCACGGGAGCCGTAGCGGATGTCCACGCCCCCGCGCCCGGCGATGTCCGTCAGGCTGTCGACGAGCCCCGGTCCCCCGCCCCACGCCTCCACCGTCAGGCCGCCCCAGAAGCGCACGCGGCCGTCGGTCTCGAACGACTGGCGGCCGTACATGGGCAGGAAACGCACGCCGTGGCCAGACATCCAGCGTAACGTCTCGAAGCTCTCGTCGATCAGCTTGCCGGCCAGGTCCGGGTCCGTCCGGTACGCCGTGATGCGGCCCATGTCGTCGTAGAAGCGGTCGCGGGGGTAGGAGCCGAAGTCGGTCCTGGCCAGTTCGTCCTCGGTCAGGTCCGGCATCAGCGCCCGCATGTCGGCGTTCCCGTCGTAGACGACGCGCATGCCGCCGGCGGTGAAACGCGAGTTGCCGCCGCGCTGCTCGAACGGGGCGCGTTCGAGGAGGGTTACATCGGCGCCACGCTCGCGCGCGGAGATCGCGGCGCAGAGGGCCGCGTTGCCTCCGCCGACGACGATGACATGGGTCATGCGCGGACGCCCCGGACAGGTTCGAGCCCGTGCGCCTCTCTCGCCTTGCCGAGGTCCGCGAAAAAGTCCACACGGCGGCGCGGCGAGATCGCGACACTGCCCCGCCGATGCCAGATGCCGACGAGAACCGGCGAAACCTTGGACCTGTGGACCCGACTCCTCATCCCATCAACTCTTGGCCCTGCCCCTCGCTTGCTCCAGTTCCCGCAGAAAGGCCTGCTCGTCGCGCGGCGAGATCATGACCGTGCCCTTCTTGTACAGGATCGCGAGGCGGTCGAGGGACAGGGCCGGGGCGCTCATCCAGCTTCGCGAAGGCTTGACGCTGATGATCGAGTCGACCGGAATCCTCCAGCGGAAGAGAGATGCCCGTACGTGCAGGGCCGAGTCTGCGATCCAGTAGCGGACATGGAACCCGGAGAGTACGAGTGCGAGGCCAAGGAGATGCAGCGGCGCGGCGATGGCGAACTCGGTCGGGCCGCTGTCGCGCCAGGCGGTCCATAAGCCTCCCATGAGCACGACCATCGCGAGGACCATGACGCCGACCAGCCATGGCGTCGTCTTCGATCGGTATACGCGACGGGCGTTCATGGGCACCCCCCGGTCTGCGTAGCCGAGTTTACGCCACCACTCCCTGCGCCCGTAACGCTTCCGCGTCCGCCCCGAGTTCGGCCAGGATCTCGTCGGTGTGCTCGCCAAGCAGCGGCGGCGCGCACTCCGGGGTGGTGGGCGATTCGTCCACGGTGAAGCCCGCGCCGAGGACGGTGAGTTCGTCCACGCCCGGAACGCCGCTGAGCGTCGCGAGACTGCCCCGGTGCGCGAGTTGCGGATGCCGCACGGTCTCGGGCGGGGTCTTGGCGATCCCCGCGGGGACGCCGCCGTCGCGCAGGACGGCGTCCCAGTGCTCCGCCGTGTCGGTGGCGAAGAGGTCGGCGAAGATCTCGCGCAGGACGACGCGGTTCTGCTGCGCTGCCGCTGGCGTGGCGAACCGTTCATCCTCCAGGAGGTCGGCCCGCCCCACCGTCTTCGCGAGGCGCGCGAACAGCCGGTGGCTGTTGGCGTTGACCATCAGGGTGCCGTCGGCGGTCTCGAACGTGCCGGCGGAACCGACGCCGGCGAGGGGTTGGGGACCGACGCGGCGGCCCACCCGGCCGGTCGCGAGGAAGCCGTAGTAGTTGAGGCCCATGAGGGTCATGCACGACTCGAGCATCGAGACGTCGAGGAAGGCCCCTGCGCCGGTCCGCTGGCGCCGCAGGAGGGCGCCGTTGACGGCGGAACTCGCGATGACCGCGGTGCCGGCGTCGGCGACGGCGAAACCCACCCGCACCGGTTGTTCGGGAGTCCCGGTCGCATGGAACATGCCCGACTCGCCCTGGATCAGGTGATCGAAGGCGGGCCGGTCGGCCTCGGGGCCGGACTGGCCGTAGCCCGAGATGGCGCAGTAGACGATGCGCGGGTTGATCTTCCTGGCCGCGTCGTAGTCGATCCCGAGGCGGCCGGCCGTGCCCGGGCGCATGTTGATCACGACCACGTCGGCCGTCTCGAGCAGGTCGTGCACGATGGCCAGACCGGCTTCCGCCTTGAGATCGACCGCGATCGACCGCTTGTTCGCGTTCTGGCCGAGGAAGCCCGGCGACATGCCCGGCGCGAGCTGGGGGCCCATGGCGCGCATCTGGTCGCCCGAACCGGGCGCCTCCACCTTGATCACGTCCGCGCCCATCAGGGCGAGCTGATAGGTGCAGAGCGGGCCCGCATGGACGTGGGTGAAGTCGATCACGCGGACGCCGGCCAGGAGGTCTGTCATGGATGCTCCTTCGCGGCTCGGAAAGCGCCGCGAGCCTATCACAGCGACCCCGCCGCCCTTGCCGCGGGAACGTGCGTCCGGCATGTTGGCGCGCGCATGCGCGCGCTCCTCTCCAACGACGGGTTGTCGGCCCGCGGACCCGGCCACGCCATCTGCGCGGCCCTGCTCGTCGCCGCGGCCGCGGTCGCCGAGACGCCGGCCCCGGCCGAGTACGGCTACCGCGTCGCGCAGAGCTATCCGCACGACCCCGCGGCCTTCACGCAGGGTCTCCTGTTTCGCGAAGGGCGCCTCTTCGAGAGCACGGGCGGGTACGGTGTCTCGACGGTCCGCGAGGTGGAGTTGCAGACCGGCCGGGTACTCCGCGAGCGGCGCTTGGGGGACGGAATGTTCGGCGAGGGACTGGCCCTCGTCGGTGAACGGCTGGTCCAGCTCACGTGGCGGGAAGGCGTCGGTTTCGTGTACGACGCCCGCACGTTACGAGTCCTTGACGACTTCGCGTACGACGGCGAGGGCTGGGGTCTGGCCGGCGACGCGGACCGCCTGGTCATGAGCGATGGCAGCGCCACCCTGCGTTTCCTGGACCCGGCGACGTTCCGGGAGTCGCGTCGAGTAACGGTGAACGGACCGGACGGGCCGGTCGCCGGCCTCAACGAACTGGAGTTCGTGGGCGAGGCGCTTTACGCGAACGTCTATCGGACGGAGACCATTGTCGTCATCGACCCGGCGGACGGTGGACTGCGGGGGTGGCTGCGCCTGGACGGCATCCTCCCGGTGGTGTTCCGTCGCGAGGACACGGCTGAGATGAACGGCATCGCCCACGACCCGGCAACGGGCCGGCTGTTCGTCACGGGCAAGCGCTGGCCGCGGTTGTTCGAGATCGAGGTTGTGCCGGGCCCGTCCGAATAGGTTGCGTCCCCCGCGTCAGGTTCCCGGATCCGTCTCCGCCGCGCCCGTGTACCAGATCGGCGACGACCAGGCGCGCTCCTGGATCGCCGCCGCGAAGTCCCGCCGCGGCGCCACGCCGGCGCGCAGGGCATCCCAGGTGGACCACCGGCAGGTCGGGTTCTCGAGAACGCGCACGTAGTAGAAGGCCGGCCGCGCCGGGTTGAAGTCGGGATCGGTCCAGACGACCTGTAGCTCCGAAGCGCCGGCGTCGGCGCTGATGGCGCACGTCGCGAAGTCCACGGTGGCGCCGTTCGGCGGGCACCGGTGCGTCTCGGGATCGACCGTCAGGCCGTCCGAGCAGGCCACGTCGTAGACGATCTCCCCGGTCGCCCCTTCCGCGAGCCAGCCCTTCACGATCTGCATCCGCTGCAGGGGCGCCGCGAGCGGGTCGCGCGCGGCCCAGGCCAGGAAAGTCGGCGGCGTCCCGGCGGATGCGGGCAGGTCTCCGCCCATCGGTACGCCGCGCCGGTAGGCGTTCGCGACCAGTTCGGGGTCGCCCGTGTCGAGCCCCGCGAGGCCGGCCCCGCCGAAGAACCGCACGCGGATGCGTGGACCGGACGTGGCGAAGGTTTCCCTGCGGCGCATGGCGTCGAACAGGGACGCGCGCGTGTTCTCCTCCGCCCAGACCCCGGCGAGGCCGGACGCGCCGTGCGTCGTCGCCGTGGTGAGACGGTACTGCCGTCCGCTGCCGTCGTCGACGGTGTCGCCGGCGGCCTCTTCGCTGTCCGGCAGCACCGGGACCGAACCGCGCCGGTCGGGAGTCACCTGCGTGAGCCCGGCGGCGTCCCAGTACGTCTCTTCGGCGAAGGCCCCGGCGGCGACGTGGGTGTCGGTCGAGCCGATGAAGCCGAACTTGTAGGGGTTGGCGAGGCCCGCCTCGGCGACCTCGAGGCCGCGGTGCAGGGCGTTGCGCGCGTAGCTGCCCTCGGGCTCGCTCAGGATCGAGGTCGAGACCCGGTACGGCATGATCTCGAACCCGGCCCACTCGTCGTTGGGGGACAGCGCGGGGTGGGTCTCGGACGTGCCCTTCGTCTGGGTTATCTCGACCGTCGTCTCGTTGCGCGAGCGCAGGTCGACGTACGCCGCGTCGATGGGCCTCTCGCGGTCGAAGTAGGTGAGTTCGAACATGCGCCCGCCGGACCCGTTCATGTTGTGGGGGATCGCCATGGAGTCGATGCCGGCGGTGCGCCACGCGTCCATCACCGCCCAGAGGTCCTCGGGGTTGAACGATTCGAGTCGGGAGAACGGCGCCGCGGGCGCCGCGCCGCCGCGGAACACGACGTTGCGGTGCAGGTTGTTGTAGATGCCGCCCGCCCCGGCGGAGGTGTATTCGTAGGCGATGAAGGCCGTGAAGGTGCCCGGGTCGTTGTGTCGGTTGGCGCTCGCGACGATCTCGGCCCATGCGGAGCGCACGACGTTCATGTCGAGATGCTCGCGGACGGAGGGGTCGGAGTCCTCCATGTAGCGGACATATGGCTGCAGGGCCCTGAAGACGCCGCGCCGCTCGGCCGCGGTAGTCGCGGCGCGCACGGTCTCCGCCGCTGGATGGCTGTACGCCGGTTGCTTGGGATCGACCATCGCCGGCAGCATGCCGAGATAGTTGGCATGGTCGCTCACGCCGTGGAAGTCGAGGGGGGTGTCGAGCTGCATCGTGAAGCCGGCGGGGTGCTCGATGGGGTTGCCCTTGGCGAACTCGTGAGCCGCGTCCGGGTCGGCCCGGGTGCCGAAGACGAAGGCGTCGTACGAGTACCGGGTGTGGACATGCAGGTCGCCGAAGAAAGCCACACGGCCGGGGGCGGGACCGGCATGCGCGGGCGTCCGGTCCGCTGTCGTGGGGGTGGCGTCGCTCGCCGCGTCGTTCCCGGGCGTCGTTTCTTCCGTTGGCGCTCCGCATGCCGCCGCCAGCAGACCGCTCAGAAGCAGCAATCCGAATCGCCGCATGACCCCGCCCTCACCGCACGTGACCGCTCGGGAGTGTGTCGGATGTGGATGCCGGGGTGCAAGAGCCCGGACGGTTCGGACATCGGACAGGAGGATGCGTGCGTGCCCAATGCCGCGGTCGACGGCGCCGCGGAGGCTGCGTCAGGCACGCGCGACACGCGCGCGGCGCTTGGAGCGCTTGCTTGCCGACAGAGCGCTTGCTTAGCGCTTGACCGCTATCGCGGCGGGTTGCATGATGCGCCTTCGCAACAACGGCAGGCTGGGGTTCCCGGAATCAAAGCCCTAGTCGGGAATGCCCGGCCCCGAAGGAGGCCCTGCCATGGAGGATCTGCGGAGCGTCTGCGAGGACATTCTCGAGGACGTGGAAGGTTCGCTCGGGTGCGCGGCGATCGATCTCGAGACCGGCAGCGCGCTGGCGGCTGCGTGCCGTCCGGAGGCGGTGCTGGACGCGCGCGGCGTCGACATCATCTCGGTGGCCGTTTCGGAGATGTTCCACGGCAAGCTGATCCGGCAGTTTCACCGTGCCTGGTCGGGCGGTGCGGCGGCGCCGGAGCGCTTCGTGCGGGAAGTGCAGATGGCGACGGCGAACAGTTACCAGTTCATGTCCGTGGCGCCGGGTCGGGAAGACTGCCTGCTGGTGCTGATCACGGACCGCAGCGTGAGCCTGGGGCTCGGGTGGATGGCGGTGCATCAGGGTCTGTCGCGCATCGCGGAGCTGCCGCCGCAGGCGGACGCGCCGCCGCCGTCCCGGACGCCGCCACCCGTCGAGGCGCCGGTGGTGGCCCGCGGGCCGGTTGCCGAGGCGCGCCCACGCCCGCCCGAGCCGCCGCGGACGCCTGCTCCGGCGCCGTCCTCCGACGAGGCCGCCATCGGCACACAGGCGTCGCCTTCCGCGCCGGCGCCGGAACCCGCGCCGCGCGAGCCCGCCGCACCCGCCGCTGCGGCGCCTCCCGATTCCGTGCCGATGGGTCCGCGCGGCAGGATGTTCACGCCGCGGCGCTGACGGCGCCGGGCGGCGACTCGTCGCGGGGGCCGCGGCCAAGGTGCCGTTGCGCGCGATCCCGGAGGAAGCGGCCATGGACAACGCGAACCCCATGACAACCCCATGACAACCCCATGAAGAAGATGCTTGCGATGCCCGCGCTGGTGCTGGCCGCCGTCCCGGCCCTCGCTGCCGCGCCGGCGGAACTGGACAGCGGCAACACCGCGTGGATGCTGATGGCGGCCGTGCTGGGCCTGCTGATGACGGTGCCGGGCATCGCGATGTTCTACGGCGGCATGGTGCGGCGCAAGAACATGCTGTCGATCGCGGGGCAGTGTTTCGCGATCTGCTGCCTGGTGTCGGTGCTGTGGATCCTGGTGGGCTACAGCCTGGCGTTCTCGGGCGACAATGCCTACGTCGGCAACCTGGACCTGCTGCTGCTGGCGAACCTGGATCTGCAGAGCCTGCGCGGTTCGTTCCCGGAGTCGTTGTACGTGGTGTTCCAGCTCGGTTTCGGGGTGGTGGCGGCGGCGCTGATCACGGGTGCGGTGGCGGACCGCATGAAGTTCTCGGCGATGCTGTGTTTCGTCGGGCTGTGGTCGGTGCTGGTGTACGCGCCGGTGGTGCACTGGGTCTGGGGCGGGGGTTTCCTCAACGAAGAGGGAGTGCTGGACTACGCCGGCGGCACGATCGTGCACATCAACGCGGGCATTGCGGGGCTGGTGGCGTGCCTGATGGTGGGCAAGCGCACCGGTTACGGGGCGGAGAACATGGCGCCGCACAACCCGCTGTTCAGCGTCATCGGGGTGTCGCTGCTGTGGATCGGCTGGTTCGGCTTCAGCGCCGGGTCGGCGCTGACGGCGGGGGCCAACGCGGCGCTGGCGATGCTGGTGACGCAGACGTCGGCGGCGGCGGGGGCGCTGACGTGGATGATCTACGAGTGGTCGGTGCTGAAGAAGCCGAGCGTGGTGGGCCTGGTGTCGGGAGCGGTGGCGGGCCTGGTGGCGGTGACGCCGGCGGCGGGCTACGTGTCGCCGGCGGGGGCGATCGCGATCGGCGTGATCGCCGGTTTCAGTTGCTGCTGGGCGTGCGCGTGGCTGAAGTACAGCCTGGGGTACGACGACGCGCTGGACGTGTTCGGCATACACGGCGTGGGCGGGCTGCTCGGCGCCGTCTTGACGGGGGTGTTCGCGCTGGAGGACATCGGCAACGCGCCGGGCGCGGTGGACGGCAACTTCTGGCAGGTGTGGATCCAGATCGAGGGAGTGCTCGCGGTGGCCGCCTGGAGCGCGCTCGGCACGGTGGCGATCCTGTACCTGATCCGCCTGTTCACCAGCCTGCGCGTGACTCCCGAACAGGAACTCGAGGGCCTCGACTACAGCCAGCACGGCGAAGCCGTCGGGGCCGACAGTTGAGTGGGCGCGCCTGATTCGCCGCGGGTTCCCCGACCGGCCCGCCGCGAACCGGGGACGTGTCTCCGAGGTAGCGAGAGGTACGGAAACACGGAAGGAGGCAGTGGACCCCATGGACATGCCCGGGCGTCTTGTCGCGGCTGGTGGCTTGCTGCTGCTGTTCGCCTCCCTCGGCGGCGCCCCCGCCCACGCGCAGGCACCGGGCGCCGGAACGGTCGACGAGATCGTCGTCGTGGGCTCCCGCCGCCAGGAACGGCGCGCGGCGGCGGACTCGTTGGTACCCGTCGACCTCATCGACGGCGACGACCTGCGCAACCAGGGGCCGGTCGACATGGACGCGCTGCTGGCCACCGTGATCCCCTCCTACAACGTGGACCAGCAGGCCATCAACGACGCGGCCACGCTTGTCCGGCCCGCGCGCCTGCGCGGGTTGCCGCCCGACGCCACGCTGACGCTCGTCAACGGCAAGCGGCGCCATCGCGCCGCCGTGATCGCCTTTCTCGGGAACGGGGTGGCGGACGGATCCCAGGGCGCGGACCTTTCGGTCATCCCGGCGATCGCCGTGGAGCGCGTGGAAGTCCTCCGGGACGGGGCCGCGGCGCAGTACGGTTCGGACGCCATCGCCGGCGTCATCAACTTCGTGCTGCGCGACGACCCGGACGGACGCCAGGTGGAAACCCGCTGGGGCCGGTTCTACGAGGGCGACGGGGAGGGGCTGGGCGTCGCGGCCAACGCGGGCTTCCCGCTGACGCGCAACGGCTTCGCCAACTTCAGCTTCGAGTATCGTGAATCCGACGGCACCGACCGCTCGCAGCAGCGGGCGGACGCCCAGCGACTCATCGACGCCGGCAACCCCCATATCGGGGACCCCGGCTACCGCCGGGTCTTCCATCCCAACGTGATGATCTGGGGTGCGCCGGACGTCCGGTACGACTTCAAGTTCTTCGGCAACCTGGGCCTCGACCTCGGCAACGGCAGGGAAGCCTATGCCTTCGGGAACTACGCGGAACGGGAGGCCCAGGGCGGCTTCTACTTCCGGAATCCGCACACGCGCAAGGGCGTGTTCCAGGGCGATCCGGTCGAGGTGGACGGCATCGTGTACGACACCGTCAAGGTGGCGGATCTCTCCGCGGACGGCAGGTCCGGCAACTGCCCCCCCATCCGGGTCATCGACCATGCGGCCCAGGCGTCCGACATCGCGGCCGTGGAGGCCAACCCCGACTGCTTCTCCTTCATCTCGGCGTTCCCCGGCGGCTTCACGCCCCGGTTCGGCGGCACGGTCACCGACTTCAGCGGGGCGGCGGGGGTGCGCGGAACGGTGGGGGAGAACTGGTTCTTCGACGTGAGCGGCGTCGTGGGCAGGAGCGACATCGACTTCTTCATGAAGCACACGATCAATCCGCAACTGCTCGCCAAGCTCCCGCCGGGACAGCGCGGGGATATCCCCACCGACTATTTCCCCGGCTCCTACACGGAGACGGACTACACCGTCAACCTCGACCTGTCGCGGCCTGTCTACCTCGACCTCTTCTTTTCCCCGGTCAACGTCGCCCTCGGCCTCGAGTATCGCGAAGAGCGGTTCAAGGTCGAGAGCGGCGAAGAGAACTCCTGGTTCATCGACGACCGCCCCGGCGGACTGGCCGAGCAGGGTTTCGGCATCGGCTCCAACGGGTTCACCGGCTTCGGTCCGAGACTCGCCGGTGAGTTCGGCCGCGACAGCTTCGCCGCGTACGTGGACCTCGAGGTGGACCTGCTCAGAAGCTTGACGGTCGCCGCCGCGGCCCGCTACGAGGACCACGACGGGGTCGGCGATACGCTCGACGGCAAGTTCACGGCCCGCTGGCAACTGACCGATGCCGTGGCGCTGCGTGGCGCCGTCAGCAGCGGTTTTCGGACGCCGACGGTGGGGCAGGCCAACATCCTGAACGTGACCACGGCCTTCACCGGCGGGGTGCTGGCCGACGAGGCCACGCTGCCGCCGACGCATCCCGCGGCGCGTCTCGTCGGTGGCCGGCCGCTGACCCCGGAGGAATCCGTCAACTTCTCCGCCGGGACGGTGCTGCAGTGGGGCGGCGTGGACATCACGGTCGACTACTTCCGCATCGAGCTGGAGGATCGCATCGCCCGCAGCAGCGAGAAGGTCCTGACCCCGGAGAACGTCGCGACGCTGCTCGCCCAGGGTGTCTCCGACGCCAGCAGCTTCACGTCGGTGCGCTTCTACACGAACGAGTTCGACACGACGACGCAGGGCCTCGACATCGTGGCCAACTGGTCCGCGGAGGCGTTTGGCGGCACGAGTACGGTGCGTCTGGCCGCGAACTGGACGGACACCGGCGTCGACCGCCGCGACCCCGCGGTGATCGACGACAAGCGGGTGGTCCAGATCGAGGAGAACACCCCAGCCAAGCGGCTCTCGCTGAGCTGGAACCACGTGCAAGGGCCGTTCGAGATCCTCGTCCGGGCCCGTTGGTACGACGAGTTCGTCGAGTTCTCCACGGACGACGCGACCGCCCGGCTCGACGCGGACGCCCGGACACTCGTCGATGCCGAGCTGGCCTACGCCGTCACCGACGCGATCCGGGTGATGCTCGGCGCCGAGAACGTGCTGGACGAAACCCCGACGCGGCAGTACCGCAACGTCTCGGGTCTGCGGTACGCGGAGACGTCTCCCTATGGCGCCAACGGCGGCTTCTACTACGTCCGGGCGGTCTGGACCCCGTAGCCGCGGGCCACGGTCGAGCGCGCGGAGGTAACGGTGGCGGAGCCACTGCCCGCCGAACACCGTCTCGGACGCTACGAGATCCTGCGCGTGGTGCGGCGGGACGGTGACGGCGTGGACTACGAAGCGCGCGTCGTCGACGAGGACCGGATCGTCCTCGTCCGGGAGTATCTCCCGGACGGGCTGGCCGGGCGCGGCGCCGGGGACGCAACGGGCCGTCCCCCCCGGGCGCCGGCGCCGCCCGACGCCGGGACGGAAGCGTTTCTCGCGCGCTATCGTGCGCTGCAGCGGGTGCGTCACGCCGCGGTGGTTCGCGTCGAGGAGTGCCTGCACGTCGCCGGGACGGCCTGCGCGGTCCTGGAGCATGTCGCGGGCGACACCCTGTCCGAGCGGTTGGAGGAAGAACGTACGCTCTCTCCGCAGGCTCTGGCAGATATCATCTACCCCCTGCTCGACGGGCTCGGGGCGATCCACGCGGCCGATGTCCTGCACGGCGCCATCGAGCCGGCCTGCATCGTCGTGCGCGGCGACGGCTCACCCGTGCTCGGCGACTTCGGTCCGGCGCCGTCGCACCGCGCCGGTCCGCGTCAGGCGTTCGGCGCCGGCCTGCCGGAGTCCCGGCAGCGGATCGTGGCGGGTTACGCCCCCCTGGAGGGGTACTCGCGGCGCGGACGACTGGGCCCGTGGACGGACCTCTATGCCCTCGCGGCGGTCCTCTATCGCTGCGTCACCGGTGAGGCGCCCGAAGACGCGCCGTCGCGGGCCATGGCGGACGACATGCGCCCGGCCATCGAAGCCGGGAAGGGCGCCCACGAGCGATCCGTGCTGCTCGCGATCGACCGGGCGCTGTCCCTGCGGGTGGCGGACCGGCCCCAGAGCGTTGCGGCGTGGCGGGCCATGCTCCCTCCGTCGGGCGCCACGAAGGAGAAGGCTCCGCCGCGCCGTGCTCGAGGCGCGCGCGCATCCGCGCGCGCCGCGGCGGCGCCGCCCCCGGCGGGGGACTCCGCGCCACTGCCGGGAGGGGTTTCGGCAAGGCGCCGGTGGATGGCGCCCGCGCTTGCGGTGCTGACGATCGTGGCGCTCACCTGGGTCGATACGCAGCTCCTGCGCACCGATGAGGCGGAGCCCGCGTCCGGGCAACCCGTACGCACCGAGACCCTGCCGGCGGAGCCGCCGCCGAGCAGTCGGGACATCGTGCCGGAGCGGGACGCCGTCGCCGACGCCCCGGCCGTGCCGGACCCCGATGACGAGGCGGCGGCCGAAACGATCGACGCCCCGCCGGCGCCGGAGGTCCGGACCGCCGCCCCGGCCGCGACGGCAGAGGATCGGTCGGACCTGCCCGCTTCGGGAACGCAACCGTTGGAACCGGTGGAAGCGGTCGCCGAACCGTCCCCTGACGCCGCGGTCGAAGTGGCGAGCGCGGAGCAGCCCGCGCCTGACGCCGCACCGCCCGAGCCCCCGCCCGCCCGCGCGGTCGCCGCCGCGGAGCGCCCGGCTGTCGCGGCGCCCGCGGCGTCGCTCACGCTCGAACTGGCCCCGCCCGATGCGTCCGTCCGCTTCCCGGACGCGCCGGCGAGGACCTATCGGCCGGGTATGGAGCTGCCGCGGGGCACTTACCGCGTCGAGGTTACCCGCCCCGGGCATGTCCCGGAGTCCCGCACCGTCGCGGTCGCCGGCGCCACCCGGCTGGCCGTCGCGCTCGCCCCGGAGCCGCACGCGTTCGCCGTGTCGACCGCTCCCGCCGGTGCGCAAGTGCGCTTCGTGGAGCACGAGCTGGCGTACGCGCCCGGCATGCTCCTGCCCCCCGGACGCTACGCCGTGGCGGTGAGCCTGCCGGGGTACGAAACCCGGGAAGAGACCGTGGTCCACGGTCGGGGGCCTACCCGGCGGCATGTCCTGCTGGCGGCGAGCACGGCCGGTTTCGCGGACACCCTCGCCTCCGGCGGCACGGGGCCGGTGATGGTCGTCGTTCCCACCGGCAGTTTCCGGATGGGTTGCGTATCCGGCACGCGTTGCTTCAACAACGAGCTACCCATACTCGACGTCGACATCGACACCCGGTTCGCGCTGTCCAAGCACGAGACCACGTTTGCCGAGTACGACCGTTTCGCGGACGCCACCGATACGGCGCGGCCGGAATCCGGGGACCGGGCGGCGCGCGGCACGCTGCCCGCGGTCAATGTCTCCTGGGCCGACGCGGCCGCCTACGCCGGGTGGCTGGCCGCGGCGACCGGGCGCCCCTACCGTCTGCCCACCGAGGCCGAGTGGGAATACGCCGCCCGGGCCGGCCGGGCAACCGCCTACAGTTGGGGGCCGGACCCCGGCGAGGGTCGCGCCAACTGCGCGGGCTGCGGTCGCCGCGGCGCCGGCGCGGCCGTACCGGTCGGTCGCTTCGCCCCGAATGCCTGGGGCCTGCACGACATGCACGGCAACGTCTGGGAGTGGACGCTGGACTGCCCCGCGGGCTGGCGTCCGGCGATTCGGCCGCGCGCCGACCTGCCGGCCCCGGCCCGGTGCTCGCAGCGCGTTCGGCGCGGCGGCTCCTTCGCGCACTCGGCGCGGCGCATGCGGGCGGCGAGCCGCGACATCACCCATCCGGAGCTGCGCGCGGCCAACACGGGCTTCCGCGTACTCCTGGAACTGCCGTGAGTTGACGGACGCGCCATGGGGCCCACCGCCGACGCCCGGTTCTCCACGCGCCGCCGTGCGCCGCCGATGCTGCTCTCGGTCCTGGTCCTGGTCGTCGCGCTCGTCGGCGGGGTGATCCTGTTCAGCCGGCCGATGGCGCCCGAAGTGCGCCGCGACGCGCAGCTCTGCCCGGTCGACGCCGGCGACCTCCGCGGCGGCACCGCCGTGTTCCTGTTCGACTTCCGCAAACCCCTGGATCCCACCGGCCGTTCCGCGCCGGCGACCCTGCTGCGGAACGCGATTCAAGGTCTGGGCGAGAACACGGAGATCGTCGCGTTCTCGCTGAGCGGCGAGGAACGGGCCCCGCGGATGCCCGTCGGACGGCTCTGCAAGCCGTACGACAACGCGGCGTTGCAGCCCGACACGGCCAAGGACCGGCAGGCCGGACTGCGGGACTGCGACGATCTGCCGGCGCAGATCACACCCGAGTTGCGGGAGTCGGCCACCCGTTTCTGCGGACAGCGCGACCTGCTCATCGGGCGCGTGCACGCGTTGGCCGCGGAGGCGCCGCCGGCGGGGCGGGAGGTCTCGGACTCCTATCTGGTGGAAGCGATCGAGGACATCGCGCTCGAACTCCGGCAACGGGCGCGGCCGCATGTCCTCCACGTGTTCTCCGACATGCTGCAGCACGCGCCCTGGTACTCGCATCTCGACCGGGACTGGACGACCTGGGACCACGAGGGGTTCTCGGAGGCGCTGCGGGCGCAGAACTGGTTCGTGGACCGGCGGCCGGCGCCCGGGAGGCTGCGCGTCGAGGTGTTCTATCTGCCGCGCACCGGACTCACCGACCAGCCGCGTGCGGCCAGCCTGCACCAGGAGTTCTGGCGGCGATACTTCGAGGGCGCCGACGTGACGTTCCACGGCTCGGCGCCGGTGGCGGCCTACACGGCGCGGCGGGTCACGAACGTGCCTACGGAGGCCGAGCGGGCCGAGCGGGAGCGCGCGGAGGCGGAGCGGCTGCTACAGCGGGTCCGGGAGGAGCAGGACGCCCTTCGGCGCGAGCAGCTGGCCCTGGAGGAGCAGGCGGCGGAGCAACGGCGGCTCGAGGCGGAGCGGCGCCGCGCGCAGGAGGAGAGGGCGCGCGAACTGGAGCGGCGTCAAATCGAGGCGGAACGCCGGCGGCGGGAGGCGACGGAGCGCGCGCGGCTGGCGGAAGAGGCGCCCGCGGCCCGTGTGGCGTCCGGCGCGTCCGAAGCGCCCGGCGAACCGCCGGCGGAGTCGCCGGCTCCCGATGCGGCGGCCGGGGCCCCGCCGGACCCGGCCCCGGCCGTGGAGAGGGCGCCCGACGGTCCGGAGCCTTGCGCGCTGACCTTCGCCTCGGGCGCCGGCGAGGAGAGCGTGGCCTACCCGCGCGGCGGCCGGATGAACTACGGCAACGCGGTGGTCACCGTCCGCTACGAGGTCGACGAACGGGGGGCGACCGTTGACGGCGAGGTGGCGATCGTCCGAGAACGGTCCCGGGTGGACCGGGAGCGTTATCTGGACCTGTTCGCGGAGCTGGCCATCGAGACCGTGCGGGCGTGGACGTTCGTGCCGGCGGACCCCGAGGACCGTTCGTGCGTCATGGAACAGGTGCGCACCACGTCCTTTCGGTTTACCTACCGGTGACCGAAACGAACGAACTCCGAATCAACTCCGAATTCTCGAGTCTCGACGGGCTCCGTTCGTTGTGGTACTAACTGTGCCGTCCTGCGGTCGTCCGCGACTGCGATTTCGGTGGCCCGTCAAGGTGAGATCGGCTCCATGAAGACACTAGCTCTGTTGGCTCGCGCGATCGCTCCGCTGTGTGCCGCGCCGGCGCTTGCGATGGACTCGGCTCCGGCGCTCGACAGCGGCGATACGGCGTGGATGATGATGGCCACGGTCCTCGGACTCACGATGACCATTCCCGGCATCGCCATGTTCTACGGGGGGCTCGTGCGCCGCAAGAACATGTTGTCGATCTCCGGACAGTGTTTCGGCATCTGCTGCGTCGTGACGGTCGTCTGGGCCATGGTCGGCTACAGTCTCGCGTTCTCGGGCAGCCACGACTACGTCGGAGATTTCGGGCTCCTGCTGCTCGCCAATCTCGACCTTGGCGGCGTTCGGGGCACCTTTCCGGAGTCCCTCTACGTGGTCTTCCAGCTCGGCTTCGCCGTGGTGGCGGCATCGCTCATCACCGGAGCGGTCGCCGATCGCATGAAGTTCTCGGCCCTGATCTCTTTCATCGCGACCTGGTCCATCGTGGTGTACGCACCGGTCGTCCACTGGATCTGGGGGGGCGGGTTCCTCGCCGAGATGGGGGTGCTCGACTACGCGGGCGGGACCATCGTCCACATCAACGCCGGCATTGCGGGACTGGTCGCATGCCTGATCGTCGGCCGGCGCACGGGCTACGGCGAGGAGAACATGGCGCCGCACAACCCGATGTTCAGTGTCATCGGCGTGTCCCTGCTCTGGATCGGCTGGTTCGGCTTCAGCGCCGGTTCGGCCTTGAGTGCGGGAGCCAACGCCACTCTCGCGATGCTGGTGACGCAGATTGCCGCCGCCGCGGGAGCGCTGAGCTGGATGGCCTACGAGTGGATGGTGCTGAAGCGGCCGAGCATCATCGGTCTGCTTTCGGGAGCGCTCGCGGGACTCGTGGCCGTCACACCCGCGGCGGGTTATGTGTCTCCCGCGGGCGGCATCACGATCGGCGTGGTCGCCGGCTTCAGTTGCTGCTGGGCGTGCGCGTGGCTCAAGTACCGCCTGGGCTACGACGACTCGCTCGACGTGTTCGGCATCCACGGTGTCGGGGGCTTTCTGGGTGCGGTGTTGACCGGCGTCTTCGCCCTTGAGGAGATAGGCAACGCCTCGGGCGCGGTCGAGGGCAACTTCTGGCAGGTCTGGGTGCAGGTGGAGGGCGTCCTGTTCGTCACCGCCTGGAGCGCGGTGGTCACGGCGGTGTTGCTGTATGTCATACGCGTGGTCTTCGGCCTCCGCGTTACTCCGGACGAGGAAGTTCAGGGGCTCGACTACAGCCAGCACGGCGAGTCTGTGGGCGGCGACGTCTGAGAGGGCCACCCGGCCGGCGGTCCTGGCGAGTCAGCCGTCCCCCCCGGCCACGAAACGGATCATCAGGCTCGCCCGCTGAGATTTGGTGCACGGCCCTTCCGCAAAGTCGAACCGGTAGCGCCGCACCGCGTCCATGGCCGCCTCCGAGAACGCTTCCAGGGCGTCGGCTTCGTCCAGCGTCGACCGTTCGACATCCACGCCGAGGCTGTCCGCGGCCACCGTACCGTCTTCCTGCACCGTGAACGCGACGAGGATGTTGGCGGAGCCCTGGCTTCGGGTTCCGCCGCCGAACGTGCGCACCAGGGGATAGCTGGCGGGCGGAGGCGAGCCGCGCACGCGCAGCGCGCAGGACTGCAGCCGCTCCAGGGCGACCCTCGCGCGCGTATCGCCCGCGACCGTGACCGCCGCCGTCTCGGGTCTGTAGTAGGGGTGCAGCACTTCGATCCGATGCGGACCTTCGGGCAACGCCATGCCGGCGGAGTAGGCGCCCCCGTCCTCGCCGAGTACGGTCGCCTGGGCGTCGGGCGGGGAGAGGTCGAGCGTCAGCGTGCCGAAGGCGCGCTCGAGAGACCACGCGAACTCACTCGTGTCGCCGCGCGGAACCTGCACCGTCACGGTTTGGGAAACGTATCCCGGCGCGTCGATGACCAGTTCGAGCGGCCCTGCCGGAAGCCCTTCGACCGTGGCCGGCGTCGCGTCGGCGAGGCGCTCGCCACGCCACGAGATCCAGGCGCCCGGCGGCTCGGTGGCGAGGAGCAGGGCGCCGGTGGCCCTTGCCAGGCGTCGATCGATCTGGACCTGGCGTCCGGCGGGGAACTCTTGTTCGGGGAGGTCGATGGTCTCGTACAGCGGGTGACGAAGCGAGATGTCGCGCGCGCCGGGCGACAGGCCCTCGAGCTGTAGCGGCGTTCGACCGACCAGCTCCTCGGCCAGCCAGACTTCGACACCGGCGGGTACGGTTTCGACGAGCAGCGCCGCCGGCGCCGGCGGCTGCGGCGCCTCGCCCGCGTCGGCGAGGCCCTCCCCGTCGGAGACGCGTCCCCCGGCCGGGTCGCCCACATCGGCGACGCCGTCCGCCCCGGGCGGGTCGCCGGTTCCGGCAGGGTCGCGGGAAGGTTGCGCTTCGATCTCTTCGGGCGTTGTCTGCCGTTCGGCCGCGGCATCGGCGGACGCGACGGACTCTTCGGCGGGTGAGTCTGGCGCCGCTGCGCCGTCCGCCGTCGCCGGACCGGCTTCCGTTGCGGCGACGTCTTGCGCCGGGGTCTCGGCGGGGCTCTCCGCGGGACTGCCGGCCACCTCGACGGCCGCGGTCGCGTCCGGGTCGTCTCCGCCACGCAGGAGTCCCGTGTCCAGATACGAGATCACCGCGGTCACGGCCACCAGGCCAAGGGCCGCGAGCGCCCAGCGCGGTCTGGCGCTGCCGCTCCCCTCTCTGGCCGCGGCGCCGCCGCCCCGCGCTCCGATCTGACCCGGCCGGACCGGCGCGGATGTCCCCTGCGAGACGATACGCCAGCGGTCCACGGTCCTCGGCCTCTCGGTCGGCTGCACCTGCAAGGCCGCGTCGATGGCAGCCAGGATGTCCGGATGGGGGTGGTCGCCGCCCGCCCCGGACACCGCGGAGAGATCGTCGTGCAGCACGCGGTCGAGGGCCGCCGGCGGGGCTTCTCCGGTCACGCAGTGATGCAGGGTCGCCCCCAGGCCGTAGAGGTCCGTCCAGGGACCGATCTGCCCGCCCTTGGCGTAGAGTTCGATGGCTGCGTACGGCGAGGTCGTGAACGCCGTATGCCGCTGCTGCCGGACCTCGGCGAAGGCGTGTCGGGCGCCCCCCGCGCTGCGGCGCACCAGCGTGCTCGCGAGGACCACCGCGTTTTCCTCCTCCGTGACGACGATCTCGCCCGGATCTACCCCGAGGTGCAGCAGGTTCGCGCCGTGCAGCGCTTCGAGGCTGACGAGGAGCCTGTTCGTCAGGGGCTCGAGGAGGCCGGTGGGCAGGCGGCCCTCGCGTGCGAGCAGCGACGCCAGGGCCTCCCCTTCCACGTGGTCCATCACGGCGTAGACCGTGCCGTTCTCGCGGAACGTCCGATGCAGCGGCACCACGCCGGGATGCCGGAACGACGCCGCGTTGTCCGCGTCGCGCAGGAGTTCTTCCAGCAGGGCCGCGAAAGCGGTCGCGGTGGTCCCCGTGTGCGGCACCAGATCGCCGTCCTGCCTGCGCACCAGGGCGGCGGGGAAGCACTCGAGGAGTGCGAAGCGGCGGTCGCCGTCCCGGCAGGAGTACCGGATGCTGGCATCGCTCGCGGCGAGAACGGCGTCGACCTCGAACCGTTCGATTCGCGTGCCGGGCGACAGTGCGCCTGGGTGTTCGACGGCTGGCGGGGTCACGTTACGTCATCCCATGCGGTACCGAGAGGCGCCTCGCGTTGCGCGAGCATAGCGCCGCGAGGCGTCCCAAGTCGAGACGGAGAGGGCGAGGCTGGCGAGCAAGCAACGGCCAAACCGACGGACGGATCCGCCGCGCTGCTCCCGCGCACCCGGGCCCGGGCGGGGGCGGGCGCTGCCCGCATTCAGAGCCTGTAGCGAAAGCCCAGGTTGTACCTCGGGCCGGCCTGGGCCGCGACCACCGTCTGAGCCTCGGCGCGCCCGTAGGTGTGGATGGTCTCGTCCGTAAGGTTGAGCACATCCAGGTAAATCTGCATCCGGTACGTCACCCAGTAGCTTGCGCTGAGGTCGACCTGCCGATACGCCGCGACGTAGGTCGGCGGACCGGCGCCCACGTTGGGCTGCGCCGTCCCGGCGAGAAAGTCGTCCCGCCAGTTCCAGGCGACCCGCACGCTCATGCGGTCGTTTTCGTAGAAGGCGATCAGGTTGGCCGAGTCGGAGAGTCCCGTCAGCACGAACTGCTGCATCAGGTTGAAGTCGTCGTAGTCCACGTCGGCATCGACGATCGTCGCGTTGAAGATCGCGCCGAAACCGGTGTCCCCGAAGCTGTGCTGGACCACGAACTCCCAGCCCTTCATCGTCGCCTCTTCAATGTTGACCGGAACGGTCAGATTGAACGGCGACGCCGGGTCGCGTCCGGCCACGCCCGTGATGATGCCGCTTTGCGCGTCGACGCCGGGCGCGTCGGCCCGGTTGGCGAGGATCCACTGGTACAGCACGGTCGAGTCGGTCGTCCCCGTCGCGTTTCGCGCTTCCTCCGCCAGCGGTCCGAGGGCGGGATGCGGCAGACCGAACGTCTCTTCTATCACCGAGGCCGTCCCGATGAAATTCTCGACGTCCTTGTGGAAGTAGCCGACGGCGACATAGCTGTCGGGCCGGTAGTACCACTCGAGGGAAACGTCGGTGTTGCGGGCCTCGAACGGCAGCAGGGCGGGATTGCCGCGCTGTCCCGTACCTTCGGTGACCCGTACGAGCGTGTCGAGGGTCTGGCCGCCCTGTATGTCCCCGTAGTTGGGCCGTGTGATCGTCTCCCCGTACGAGAAGCGGCCCACCAGCGAGTCCGTGAGGTCGAGCTTCACGTCGAGGCTGGGAAGCACGACGTCGTAGTCGCCTTCCAGCTCCGTGAACTCCGGGTCCCCCTGCACGGCGGACAGTTCGTTGCCCGCCACCCAGTCGATGCGGGTGTAGGAAGGCGACAGCGCGCGCGAGGACACATCCGTCTCCTCGTAGCGAAGCCCCGCGCGCACGCGCACGGGCACGGCCCCGACCTGGCGGAAGAAGCGCGCCTGCGCGTAGATGGCCCGGGACTCCTCGACGGTACGGCGGTCGCTGTTGAAACGGCTCGAGGTGCAGAACCCGGTACCGCAGTCCCCCATGTCGGGCAGCATGAACGTCACCGCGTCCCCCGAGGCCATGAGCGCCTCGGTGCGGGCGATCACTTCCTTCATGTCGAAGGTGAAGAACTCCGCCTGGCGGCGGGCGTCCCCCCCGCCGGGCACCTCGTCGAAATCGCCCGCCGCCGATGCCGGAGTCAGCAGGTCCGCGATCGCCCCGGGCTGGGTCACCCCGCCCCAGGCGTCGCGCTGCACCACGGAACTGGCCGAGCGATTGTCCACCTCGGTCAACTGCACGCCGAAGTCGATGCCCTCCACCGACTCGAGCTCGACATCCCACTTCCCGCCGAGCCGGGTCTGGCGAATCGACATGTCCGCGAGGTTGTTCGCGAAGACGCTGCCGGTGACGATCATGTCGTCGGGAGAGAGAGGATCGGCGAGGGTCAGTTCGAGAACCGGCAACTCCTTGCCGAAATGGCCCGTGGTCTTGCTGCGCGTGAAGGCGGCGGTGGAGAGCAGGGCGGAGTCGCCGAAGCGGCTGGCCGGCTTGCGGTCGGCGCTGGAGTCGTGGTGGTCGAACTCGATCTCGAGGCGGTCGGACACCAGCCAGAGCAGGTTCAGGCCGGTGGACTGGTTCTGCGTGCGCCATGCATCCTGGCCCGTCGCCATGGAGAAGTCGCTGTTGACCGAGTTCTCGGCGTAGACGACGGGCGACGCCTGAGGACCGTCGGTCCAGACCGTCTCCTGCCCCCCGAAGTTGAACCACGCCGAGAGGTTGTGGTACGCGCGCTCGAGTTCCAGTTCCGAGTACGTGTGGTCCAGGGTCGCGAGCAGAGAGGGGTTCGGCGCCCACTGCAGAGTGAGCTGCCCGTTCGTGCGCACCCGGTCGTATTCGGCCAGCTCGTACGCGATGGCCTGCGGTACGGAATACAGGTCGCCCGCGCCGGGGCGGTTCTGCTGGTTCGGGTCCCCGGCCGGGGGAATGCCGCCCCACTCCGACGGACCGACCCCGCACCAGCAGTTGTCGACCTCGCCCGGGAACGTCCGCCAACCGTCCACCCTGGCGGTGTCCGCGCCGTTGTTGCGCTCCTGGCGCACGGCGTTGAGAGAGATGCCCACGGTGTCGTCGGCGAACGTGCGCGAGAAGAGGGTGGACAGTTCCGGCGTGAAATCGTCGCCGCTGTCCGTCGACTGGTCATGCAGCCCGCTCACCGTGGCGGTGAATCGCGTTCCCGGACTGTCGAGGGGCCGGGCGGTACGGATGTTGATCGTCGAGCCGATGCCGCCGGTCGGCACATCGGCGTGGCTCGTCTTGTAGACCTCCACCAGGCTGACCCCCTCCGAGGCGAGGTCACCGAAGTCGAACGAACGGCTCAGGCCGCTGGTAGTGGGCATTTGCCGCCCGTTCAGCAGCACCAGGTTGAAGTCGGGGCCGAAGCCCCGGACGGTGACGCGCGCGCCCTCGCCCCGCTCACGGTCGATGGACACGCCGGTAATGCGCTGCAGCGACTCCGCGAGGTTGCTGTCGGGGAAGTCGCCGATGTCCTCCGCGGTGATGCTGTCCGTGACCCCATCGGCATTGCGTTTGAGATCCATGGACCTGCGGAGGCTCTCGCGGATACCGACCACGACGATCTCGCCGATCAGGGTCGGTTCTTCGGACGCGGGAGGCGGTGCGGCCGCTTCCTCGCCCTTGGCGGCGCCGCCGGCTAGCGCCAGCGATATGGCTACGGCGAGCGGCGTCTTCTTTCCGGGTCCAGCGGACATCGTTCTACCCCCGTTGGCGGCTGCTGGCAAGCGGCAATTCAACCGGCAATCCGGCAATGCATCCCGTCGCCACGCGGCCAATACTCTGACCCTGCGGCAACGTTGTCAATGGCAAGACGGGGGCAAATCCGGCGATGTCCGGGGGTGATTCCGCATACGCGGAGAGTCGGCGGCGCCGGCCGGGGTTTCGGCATGGGCGCGCCGGCGGCGTTCACGGCTCCTGGAGCGGCCCGCGGCGCCCCGAATCGCGCTCTCGACTCGCCCCGCCCGGGGCCGGATTGGCGGCCGGCGCCGGGAAACGCCCGGTGTCCCGGTGCTGCCCGCGCCACACCCGCGCTGCCACCCGCTGCCACCTCCCTCCCTTTCGCCGGTCGTGACGATGCCTTAAGCTGCCCTACGGCCCGACGGTGACAGTCAGTCCAGCTCGACTCGACATGCATGCCGAACCCCGAAAGTCGCTTCGCGGAAGCCCGCCGTTGCGGATCGTATTGCCGGTGTTGCTGGTCGCGGTGGCTCTGGTCGGGTTGCTGATGTATGTCGAGCCGGATGACGTTGGCGACCGGCACGACGCCGACCTCTGTCCGCTGGATGCGGGAAGTCTGGCCGGCAGCGCGACACTGCTGCTCGACTTCCGCAAGCCGCTCGATGCCGCCGGACTGTCGTTGCCGGGCGCCGCGCTGCGGGATCTGAGCCTCGACCTCGCCGCCGCGACGGAACTGCGGGCGTTCGCCCTCACGGAAGACGTGGACACGCCTCGCCAGTTCATCGGGCGGTTATGCAAGCCGTACGACAACACGGACCTGTCGATCGGCACCGCCAAGGACCAACACGGGGCCGTGCGCGACTGCGACGATCTGCCGGCGCAGGTGCCGACGCGCGTCCGCGAACTCGCTCTGGCGTTCTGCGCGCGGCGCGCGGCGCTGCGGGACCGCATCCACGACCTGGCGCGCCGGCCCGTCGAGGGCGCCGTGGTCAACGCGCACCTGCTCGCGGCGCTGGACGACACCGTGCTCGAGTTCGCGGACCGCCCGCGCCCGCACGCGCTCTACGTGTTCTCGGACATGATGCAGCACTCGGACTGGTACTCCCACCTGGACCTCGACTGGGCCGAGTGGGGGTTCGAGGAGTTCATCGCCAGACGCGAGGCGACTTACCCATCCCTCGAGTACGCCCCCGCCATGGACGGCCAGCGCGTGTGGATCTACTACCTCCCCCGCCGGGACCGGACCGGGCAGCCGCGCACGGAGAGCGCGCACAAGCGGTTCTGGCGCGCGTATTTCGCCGGCGCGCGGGTCGTCTTCCGGGATCAGCCCGCGATGTCGGGGTACGAGGCGTTGCCGCTGATGGACATCCCGACGGAAGCCGAGGTCGCCGCACAGGAGCGCGACGAAGCGGAGCGCCTGCTCGCCCGGGTGCAGGAAGAGCAGGCCATGCTCGCCGAGGCCCGCGAAGAGGCCCGGGAGCAGCAGGAACAGGCGCGGCGGGAGATGGAGGAAGAGCTGCGCCGCCGGCAAGAGGAACTGGAGGCGGAAGTCGAACGGTTGCGCGCGGAGGCGGAGGCCCGCGCGGCGCAGCGGGACGCGGCCGTCGCCGGCGATGCGGACCCGGCGGGTCGGCAGCCGGAGGACGACGGCGGGACTGTGGCCGCGGACGCCGAGGCCCGCGCAGTGCCCCGGGACCCGGCCGCCGCCGGTGAAGCGGACACGCCGGAGGGCGACGGCGGGGTCGTGCCCGCCGCGGTGGCGGAGCCGCGCGCGGCCGGGCAAGCCCCACCGGTCCCGGGCGAAGTGGACACGCCGGACCGGCAACCGGAGGACGAAGGCGAGGTCCCGCCCGCCACGGAGCCCGCGGAGGAGCCGCCGGCGGCCGGGAACGTTGGCGACTTGGCGACGGCGGAGCCGCCCCCGTGCGAAGTTGAACTGACGTCGGGCTCCACGGCAACGACCGCTTACCCCAGACGCGGCGAGTTCGATTTCGGCAACGCCGTCGTCCTCGTTCGCTTCACGGTGGACGAGGAAGGAGCGACTCCGGACGACGAGGTGTTGGTCGACGTCGAAGGTTCGGACGCCAGCCGCTCCCGGAACTTCGGAAGGTTCGCCGAAGCGGCCGTTCAGACAGTCAGGGGATGGGAGTTCGAGTTCGACGAGTCGGACGAGAACTGCGTCAGGCGCCAGCAACGCTCGATCACCTTCGAGTTCCAGCATGACTGACCCGGAGCGTTTGCCCTGGCGGGTCTGTCGCCCGAGGCCCATGCCGGCCTCGGTTCGCTGCTACTCTATACTGCCGCTGGCAGGATTCAGCCTGCGGGTGGGGTGTCGGACTTCGCGCGGCAGCGCGGCGCCATGCCGGAACGGCTTGGCCTGGCGCCGGTGTTCGAGGGGTTGGGGGGGACGATGACGAGGCCGCCTTGGCAGCACGCCGATGCGGACGACGACGCCGGCACGGTAGTGCCGGCAGGGGTGTTGCCGGAGAGAACGGTAGTTCCGGATGCTCCCGCGGGCGCTATTCGGCGAACGGATCTCCTGGACCGTTTCGATCCCATGGAACGCCGGTTGACCGTGCTCGTGGGTCCGGCTGGATTCGGCAAGACAACCTTGCTGGCGGACTTTTGCCGCCTCGCGGAGGAGCGCGGCGTCAAGAGCCTGTGGCTTTCGCTCGACGAATCGGACGACGGACACGCGGTCCTCGCCCACCTGGCGTATGCCGCCGGCCTCGACTGGGCCGCCGAGGAGCCCATGGACCGCCGGTCGCGCAGGACCGTGAGCTTCTACCTTGACCATTTGTCGGCGGCCCTGCGGTCGGATGGCGGACGCTGGCTGTTGGCCGCGGACGAACTGGAGCGTGTCTCCGACAGCGCCGCCAGCGTGCTCGACTACCTGATCTGGCGTGGTCCCGCCAATCTCCATATCGCGTTTGCGGGCCGCGAACTGCCCCGCTCGATCGACGCGGCCACGCCGGTCGCCGCGGGACGGGGAGTCGTCGTGGGGCCGGAGGAACTGCGTTTCACGCGCGCGGACTTGGGGCGCTACCTTGAAGGTGGGGCGTCGCGCGAGCGGCTGAACGAGCAGTGGGCCGAGTCGCGGGGCTGGCCGATCGCCGCCTGCCTGCAAAGGAACGTGATCGAAACGGGCTCGGAAGCGATGTCCGATTTGTCCCTGAACTGGGTGGCCACACGACTCATGCGGGGCATTCCCGAGGAGCATCGGCGTTTCCTGCTGGAAGCGGCGTGTTTCGAGCGGGCGGACGCGCAGCTTTTCGACGAGGTCCTCGGGGCCGGGGCGACGGAACGTCTGCGGCGGCTTGGGGCACTCCGGGGTCTCGTGCAGGGGATCGACGGCGGAAAGACGTTCGGGCTGCATCCGCTCGTTCGCCAGCACGCCGAGAACGAAATGCGGCTGCGTGGCGAGGGCGGCGACGTTCGTCGCCGCATCGCACGCGCGTTGGCCGCCCGCGGACGGACGCTCGAAGCGATGCGTCAGGCAGCCGAAGCCGGCGACGACGTTCTGGCCGCGGACATCCTTGAGAGAGCCGGGGCGGTCCGCCTCGTGCTCACGGACGGAATACGAGCGCTGCAGGCCGCGACCGCGCTTCTGCGCAAGGAGGCGGCGGAGAGGTCGCCGCGGCTCGTATTGGCGCGTTACGCCGCTTCCGCGACCGAGACTCCGGGGGACGAGTTGCCGCTCTACGAGAGCCTCCTGGCGCGGGACGAGGGAGAGACCGACGTACGCGCCGGCGAAGACGAACTGCGAATCGACGCCCTCATAGTCTGCGGCGTCCACCTGATTGCCTCCTGCGCTCCCATTGGCTCGGACGAAGTACGGTTGGTGATGCGGCAAACCGAAGGGATCCTGGCTGCCGGCGAGCCGGACCCCGTCGTCGTGGGCGGAATCTCCCACGGCCACGCGGTCTATCGTTATGAGAGCGGCGATCTCGCCGGGGCGCTGGCGGCGGTACGACGCGTCCGCGAGGTCGGTCGATCATGCCCGGCCATCGCGCTGGAGGCCCGCATTCTGGAGGGTGCGATCCTCTTCGAGCAGGGCGTTTCGGAGGAGTCGGAGAGGGTGCTCGCGCAAGCGCAGGCCGACGCCCGGCGGGCCTTCTCCGACAACCTCGATTTGATTGGAGCGGCGTTCGTTGCGCAGGCCGCGCTCGAGACGAACCGGATCGAAGCGGCCGAGCGGTATGCGCCGTCCCTTCCCCAGCTTGCGGGCATGGGAGCGTGGCTCGGCGTGTACGTGGCGGCGCTGGATGTCCGAATCGAACTCGCATTGCGGCAGGAGCCGCCCGCTCGGGCGCTTCACATCGTGGAGCGGGCGTTGGATTTCGCCCGGGCCGATCGACTCCAGGGCCTGGCACGATGGTTGTCCGCCGTCCGGGTGTCGACTTTGGTGCGAGTCGGACGTGCGGACGAGGCCGAGCGGCTTGCGGCGAGCGCGTTCCCGAAGGTGGCGGACCTGTACCGCGGCGACGGGACGTTGGGTTGGCGCGAGATCGAAGCCGTCAGCAGCGCCCGGGTGCGGGTGCTGCTGGCCCGGGGGGAGTGGGCCGCGGCGCTGACGCTTGGACGCTCGTTCGCGGCATGGGCCGAAAAACGCGGTATCGTGCGGTCTCAGGCTTTGGCCGCGGCCCTCGCCATGCATGCGGCATGGCGAGGCGGCGATGGGGCGGCGGCCGAGCTCCTCGTCGAGAGCATCGGGCTGTGTCAACGCACGGGATACGTGAGGGCGTTGGCCGAGCAGGCCGAGGCGGCATCCGCCGTTGCCCGGAGCCTCGAAAGCGAGGACCCGGACCTGTGCGCCGCGACGGAAGCGGTTCTCGGGATGTTGCGGCGCCCGGGCGGCGGCGGCGACGGGGTGGACTTCAGCCCGCGCGAACTGGCGGTGCTGGCCCGGCTCGATTCCGCCGACAGCGAGATCGCGCGCGCACTCGAACTCACGCAAAGCGGCGTTCGCTACCATGTGAAGAAGATCCTGCGCAAGCTCGGCGTCTCCAACCGCCGCGAGGCGATGCGGGAGGCTCGCCGGTTGGGAGTCGCCCCCCCCCCCCCCCCCCCGCGCGGCAGGGCGAGCAGGGCGAATAGCAGCGAATAGCGGCGCATAGAGCGGACTCCGCTCGACGTTCGTTGGGGCGAAGCCGGGACACGCTCGACGATGCGCAAGGTCGGTCTGGTCGCCCGGGAGTAGTCGAGCGGTCGCACAGCGGTAGTGGAGCGGTCCCACAGGGGTAGTGGAGCGGTCCCACAGGGGTAGTGGAGCGGTCGCCCAAGGGTAGCGGAGGCGGTCGCACACCAACAGCCTGAATCCGGCGGACCGGACTGCCGAAAACAGGAAGCCGCTGTTGTTGCCGGCCAGTTCGCGGTTTGGCACCTTCCCCTTGAGTTTCGCCAACGGCCAGTCCGCCGCATGTTTCCGCGCCGCCATACGGATCCACGATGTCCCGCCCTTGCAGGTGGCTAGGAGCATGTCCCCCGCACCTGCTCGAGCGCAACGCCCCGCCCCGTGGCGGAGCGCGCTGGCGGGCGTCCCGGTGATCGCCGCCAGCCTGGTCTTCGCGAACGGTGGCGAGCCGATCAGGCCCGTTCCCGCGCCTGACGTCGACTGGGCGCGGGCGGCGCTCGGCGAACGGCTGTTTCACGACGCGCGGCTCTCGAAGGACGGCGCGGTGTCCTGCGCGAGCTGCCACGATCTCGACAGCGGCGGGGATGACGGCCGCCGGGTGTCCGTCGGCATCGACGGGGAAGTCGGTCCGATCAACGCGCCGACGGTGTTCAACGCGGGCTACAACTTCAAGCAGTTCTGGGATGGCCGGGCCGACACCCTCAAGGCGCAGATCGACGGCCCCATCACGTCGCCCGTGGAGATGGGCAGCCTTTGGCCCGACGTCATCGCGAAGCTCTACCGGGACGAAACCTACCCGTCGCAATTCCGCGCGATCTACGCCGACGACATCAGCCGGGACAACGTGAAGGACGCGCTCGCGGAGTTCATGCGCTCGCTGACCACGCCGGGCAGCCGCTTCGACAGTTGGCTCGCCGGCGACGAGGCCGCGCTCGACGAGCGGGAACTGCGCGGCTACGCCCTCTTCAAATCGTACGGCTGCGCTTCCTGCCACCAGGGCGCCAACGTCGGCGGGAACATGTTTCAGGTGTTCGGCGTCATCAACAACTACTTCACGCGCCGCGGCAACATCACGGACGCCGACCGGGGGCGTTTCAACGTCACCGGGAACGAGGCGGACATGCACGCCTTCAAGGTGCCGAGCCTGCGCATGGCGGCGCACACCGCGCCCTACCTCCACGACGGCCGGGCCGCGACGCTGCGCGATGCGGTCGACATCATGTTCGAGTTCCAGCTTGGCCGCGAGGCCCCGGATGCGGACAAGGACGCGATAGTCGCGTTCATCCGCACGCTCGCCGGCGAACGCGCACAGCCCGGCGCGGCGCCTCCTCCCCGCGTTGGATCGGAGCCCGCACGGGGAGGCAGCGCGGCGCCGGGCATGCCCAAAGAACCCGCTCCCATCCGATCTGGCCCAACACGGGGAGGCAGATGACATGGCTATGGCAACCACCGTGAAGGCCGGCGTCGCCGCATCGGTCCTCTTCGTCGCCGCAGCGTCGGCGTTCTATTGGCTGGCGCAGGAAAGCGACCCCGGGGGCTACCAGCGGGGCGGCGCCGACATTCGCCAGATCCGGCAGCTGTCCACCGAGTGGAGCGTCGAGACGGCACGCGTCCGGAGCGATCCCCTGGGCGACTACGACGCCCTCGCGGCGTTCATCCCCGCGGTCGCGCGGCTCAAGGACTCGCTGCTGGGGACGGTGCGCGACACGCCCGCCATGCCCGAACGCCTCGCCAACGATGTCTACGCGTTCGCGAGCGCCCTCGACGCCAAGGAGGAGCGTATCGAGCGCTTCAAGACCGCCAACTCGGTCATCCGCAACTCCGTACGCTATCTGCCGAACGCGGCCGCGAGCATCGCCCGGACGGCGTCGGACGCCGGGCTCGCCGACGATGTCACGGCGCTTGCCGACGGACTCGGCCAATACGCCGCCTCGCCAACGGACGAGGCGAAGGGGCGCCTGAGCGCGATCTTCGAGCGGCTCGTCGACCGCGGCGCCGGGTTGCCCGACGGACAGGCCAACACCCTCTCCAACTTCCTCGCGCACGCGGGCATCCTCCTGGAGCGGCAGGTGCCGACGGAGCGCATCTTCCGTCAGGCCACGTCGGGCGAAGTGTCCGACCTCGCCGGCGAACTGCTCGGCGAGTTCGACGCGCAGGCGACGAAGCTGGAGCGGCGGGCCTCGCTCTACATGACAGGCGTCTGGGGGTCTGCCGTCGCGCTGCTTCTGGCGTGGGTCTTCGCGCTCGCCGTGCGGTCGCGCCCGGCGCGGCCGGAAGCGGCGTCCGCATCCCGCGAGGCTGAGGCTGTGCGTTCCGCGCCCGCCGAGGCCGTGCCCGCCGAGGCCGCGCCTGTGGAGGCCGCGGAGGCGGTGGCGAACGGCGCCGGCATCCACCACGAACAGGCGGATGCCTCGCGGAAACCGTTGCTCGCGCAACGCATCCTGGCCGAGGTGGTGGCCGCCAGAGTCGCCCGGGCCGTACGCGCGCTGCCCCTCGCCGACGATGCGGAGACGGCGGCCGAAGAGATGGAGGAGATCGCCATGCTGGCGGAACGCTTCGCGGCCGGAAGCGCCGCACGCAACGACCGTTACGACCTGATCGACCTGAAGGACTGTGTCGGCGCGGCGCTCGAGGCCGTTGGCGTCGCCGACAGCGCGACGGTGGTTGCCGAACTCGGCGACGCCCCGCAGGTGTTCGCTTCGAAAACCGAACTCTGCCTGATGTTGGAGCAGGTGCTCGACAACGCGGCATGGGCCATACGCCAGAAGGGCCTCGACGCCGAGGAGGGCGAGATCCGGATCAAGACGGACGGCGGCGACGACGCGTGCGTGACGATTCTCGACAACGGCGTGGGCCTTTCCGCCGAGGATCGCGACCGGATGTTCCTGCCGTTCGCCGGCGCCCGCGACGATCGCCCCGGCGTCGGCCTCGCGATCACCGAGCACATCGTCCGGAGATACGGCGGCCGTATCGCCGTCGGCTCGCAGCCGGGCGGTGGCACCGTCCTCCGCATCAGCCTGCCGGGGATGGCGGCATGAGGGCGGGGCAAGGCCGCCGGCCCGTCATGCCGGTACTGCTGGCGCCGGTCGTCCTCGCGGTGGCGGTGGGCGTCTACATCGTCTTCGCGGCAAGCGGGAACGCGGCGTCCAACGGCGCGGAGTCCCGGGATCCCTGCGACGGTCCGGACGTGTTCCGCGCCGCCTTCCTGGTCGATCTCCGCAAGCCGCTGGACGCGGGTCACGCGGCCCTGCCCGGCGCCCTGCTGCGTCGGGCGGCGCTGGAGATGGCGCCCGGCACCGACCTCGGCGTCTACGCGCTGAGTCCGCACGCCGAGGCGCCGCGCACGCTGCTCGGCCGGCTCTGCAAGACGGTCGACCTCGCCGGCCTCGCAACCGAGTCCTCGAAACACAGCGCGGCGGACGATTGCGACCTGCCCGCCCAGGTGCCCCCGGCGGCACGCGCCAGCGCCAGGGACTTCTGCCGCCAGCGCGACACCCTGGTGCGCCGCGTCGACGCCCTGGCCGTCGAAACGCTCGGCCAGGGGGCCGGCCCCGCCTACCTGGTGGAGGCGCTGGAGGCCACGGCGCGCGAGTTCGAAGGCACGCCGGGCACGCTCCATGTGTTCTCGGATCTCGTGCAGCATGCGCGGTGGTTTTCGCACGCCGAGACGCCGCTCCCGGAGTGGGATTACGGACGGATGACGGCGGCCTGGTCCGGGCTGCTGATGGAAGAGCCGCTGCGTGGGTTCCCGCCCGGGACGGCCGTGCGGATCCACTACGTGCCGCGGGTCGGGACGACCGACGCGGAGGACGGGCGAACCGCGCACAAACGGTTCTGGGAAGGGTACTTCGGCGGCATCGCCGTCGCGTTCGACGATCAGCCGGCCATGGCGGGATACGTGCCGCCCTCCCTCGCCGAGGCGTCGACCGCGATGGAGCAGGCCGCCTACGAACTCGAACGGCTGCGCCATTCGGGCGCGCTCGTCGAACGCGAGCGTGCGGAGCTTGCGCGAGAGCGTGCGGAACTCGCGCGCGAACGGCAGAGTCTGCGCGAGGCGCGTCGTCGGATCGAGGCCGAACGCGAGGAACTCGCGGCGGAACGGCGGGAACTGGCCGCGGCGCGGGAACGGCTTGACACGCGCGGGCGCGGCTCGGTGGCCCCCGCCTCCGCAACGTCCGAGGACGGCGTCCGCCTGGTTGGCGGACAAGCGGTGGCGGACGTGGCTGGCGGCGGTCGGTGAGCGGTCGTCCGCGTACGGCTTCCGCCGGGCCGCGGCCGCGGCGCCTTCAGCCACGTCCGTAGCGGAGCCGGCGGCGGGAATCCGGCGCCCCGCCCCGGTTGCCCGAGCCTTGTCACCCAGCCTGCGGCGTTCGAAGCGCGCATCGCCGAACTCGCCGAACGCCCCGTACCGCCGGCGCATGCGCATCATGTGACCCCGCCGCACTCATCGAATTCCATGCGTTAAGCTACGCCGCTCGAACGGGTGGCCCGGCGTGGTGTCGGGCCTTGAGGCGGAGTGCCGTGCCAGAGCGCGCCAAGACAACGCATCCGGGCGCCGGGGACGACGCGTCGGAGATCTCCTATCGGGTGTCGCCGGCGAAGACGGTCGTTCCGGATGCTCCCGAAAGCGCCATCGAGCGGCCTGGCCTGGTGGATCGCTGCGATCCCGGGCAACGCAGGTTGACGCTCGTCGTCGCTCCCGGCGGATTCGGCAAGACGACCGTGCTTGCCGCCTGCTGCCGCCGTGCGGAGGCACGGGGCGATCCGGTCATCTGGCTCTCGGCCGACGAGGAGGACGACGCTCGCAGGCTGGTCGCCCACCTGTCCTACGCCGTCGCCGTGCCCTGGGACGTCGAGGGGGTCCGCGACAGGGCGTTCAACGCACACGAGATGTTCGACCTCGACAGTCTGCTGGGTGGAGTCCGAGCCGACGGGCGTCCCTGCATGCTGGTCGTCGACGAACTGGACCGGCTTCCCGCGAGTGGCGAGCGCGTCATCGATTACCTGATCTGGCGCGGTCCCGCCAATCTTCACCTGGGCTTGGCCTGTCGTCAGGTACCCCGCGGGATCGACGTCGCCACGCCGATCGCGGAGGGCCGGGGCATCATGGTCGGCGTCGACGAACTTGCCTTCACGTACCGGGAGTACGGCGCCTTCATGGGAGGTGCGTTTCCGCCCGAACGGCTCGACGCCCTGTGGCGGGAGTCGCGTGGCTGGCCCGTCGCCGCCTGTCTGCAACGGAATCTGGCCGGGATGGAGGCGGACGAGGCGGACTACCTGTCCACGAGCTGGGTCGGGTCGCGTCTCATGCGCGGCCTGGACGAAGACGAGCGGCGGTTCCTTCTCCAGGCCGCCTGTTTCGAGTGGGCGGATGCGGACATGTTCGACGAGGTCCTGGGCGCCGGTGCGACGGAGCGCCTCGAGCGACTCGGGACCCTGCGAGGTCTGGTGAGCAGGGGCGAAGGCGGCACGACGTTCCGCCTGCACCCGCTGATCCGCCGTTACGCGGAGAGTGAGCGGCTGCCGATCGGCGAGTACCGCGATCTGCGACGCGCTATCGCCGCGGCGCTCGCCGCCCGCGGGCGGGCGGTCGATGCCGTGCGCGAGGCGCTCGCGGCCGGCGATGGCGGTCTGGCCGGGCAGATCGTCGAAGACGCGGGAGCGCTTCGACTGGTGTGCAAGTTCGGGCTGCGGGGCCTGCAGGAAACTGTCGGGCTCCTCCCGGAGGACGTCGTGCAGAGTTCCCCGCGGCTCAGTCTGGCCCGTCTCGCCACCGACGCGCTGGACGGGCAAGCCGTCTCGCCGCTGGCTTCGGCCAGCGTGCTCCTGGGCGCCGTCAGCGGCAGTCCCGACGACGACGGCGACGAAGAACTGAGAATCGACAAGCTGGTGTTGCGGGGCCTGTTGCTGATGTGCGGCTGTGCGCCCATCGGCTCGGACGCGGTGCGATCCACCATGGCGCAAGGCGAAGGGCTCGTTGCGCAGGAGGGGTCCGATCCGGTCGTCATCGCCGCCGTCCGCTACGGTCAGGCGACCAATCTCTACCAGATAGGGGATCTCGGCGCCGCGCGCGCCGCGACCCGGCGAGTGATCGGGCTCTCGAAGGCCAGCCCGTCCGCCGCGTTGGCCGCCTCGGTACTCGAAGGCGCGATCCTGTTCGCGGGGGGCGATGTGGGCGGCGCCGAGGCCGCGCTGGTGAGCGCTCGCGCCACAGCTCGCAAGAGCTTTCCCGGGCACGAGACGCCGGAGTTGATCGGCGACGTGCTCGCTGCGGAGGTCGCGATCGAGACCAACCGGCCCTCGGTGGCGAGGCAGCGCGTGCCGTCGCTCGACAGGCTCTCGCGGGTGGGCGCCTGGCTCGACGTCTACGCGGCGGCGGTGGACGTCAGGGTGGAGCTGGCGTTGCGCGAGCACTCGCCCGGCCGGGCCGCGACCGTCCTGGACGAGGCATGGACGTTCGCGCGGAGCCGGGGGCTGTGGACGCTATGCCGGTGGGTGGCGGCGATGCGGGTGTCGTTCCTGCTCCGTGAGGGACGCCCGGACGAGGCAAACGAAACGTGGCTGGAGGCGAGGCTGCCGACCGACCTCGAGGGGCAGGTCGACATGGCGCAGCAGGGATGGCGTGAGATGGAAGCGATATGCTGCGCCCGGTTGCGGCTGCTGCTGGCCTGGGGAGACTACGCCACAGCCTTGGCGCTCGCCCGGGCCTTCGCCGCCCGGGCGCGCGAGAGCGAGGTGGTCCGCGTACGGAGCTGGGCCTCGGCGTTGGGGATGCACGTGGCATGGAGCGCCGGCGACACGACGTTGGCCAGGGAGTATCTTGTCGAGAGCCTCTCGGTGGTGCGGCAGACGGGATTCACGAGGGCAATGACGGCCCATCCCGACACGGCCGCCACCGTGCTGCAACGACTCGAGAGCGAGGACGCGGGTCTCGATGCGGCGAGTCTCGCGGTGGTCGAACTGATCGCGACGTCGAGAGGGGGCAGCGAGGTGACGTTCACCGGCCGCGAGATGGAGGTCCTGACCCTTCTGCCCGGGCAGCGAGACAAGGAGATCGCGCGCGCGCTCGGGCTGAGCGACGACGGCGTGCGCTACCACCTCAGGAGAGTTTACGCGAAGCTGGGCGTCGCCAACCGCCACGAGGCCGTGCGAAAAGCCACGGAGCTCGGGGTCCTTCGCGGCGCCGCATCCCCGTTGCGGCCTTCTCCCGGCTCTCCGGACGGGAGCGCCGGCCGGGAGCTTGCCCAGCCGGAATAGGTGCGGTTCGGCCTCCGGCGGGGCTCGGCCTCCGGCAGGGGAAAGGGCAAGGCGGGAAGGCCGGGAATGCCGGGAACGGCCAAGTCTGTAACAGCGTTTTCCAATGAGATTGTGAGCCTGAACGTGGCGTGGGCGCTGGGCGCGCGGATTGCCGGTTCGGACGTATGTGTGTGTCGGCATCCTAGGCCGCGTGGGGGGCTTGCGGCAATGCTCTGGGTTGCCGTATCTGGGCGGGTTGGTGAGAAGGTCACCCAAGAACGGGGCGACGACGCCTGGTGCGCGCCGCCCGCTTTTGAAGCGGGCGGGCGGCGCGCCGAGCACGGTCCTTGATTCGGGCGACGGGGATCTTGAGGGAGAGCGTCACGCCGCCGAGATGTTGGCCTGGGCGATGGTCCGCAGCAGTTCGTCGCGGGCGCGGTTCGCCTGGCGGTTCGCCTCGAGGTCGGACACCGCGAGGGCGGCGCTGTCGAGTTCGGCGAAGGTCACACCGGGCTTGAGGAAGCGCTCGGCGTGCGGCAGCGACTTGAGCTTCTCGTAGGGTGTCGCGACATCCTGGCGGCGGTAGCGTCGGCGCACCTTGCCCTTGCCGTCGCGGACCTCGGTGGCGAACAGGCATGGGTGGTGATAGTTCAGGTACGGCGTCAACACGTCCCTGGCGAAGGTGTTGACCTGAGGCGCGAAGCGCTGCGGGATATGGTCGTGGCCGAACCACTTGCGCACCACGCTGGCATTCTTGCCCTCGACCAGGGCGTTGTCGTTGGAGTGCCGCGCGCGCGACCTCGTGAAGTCCGGCACGTGCAGCTTGTTGAGCATGGCCGCGACGGTGTGGTTGACGTACTCGGAACCGTTGTCGGCGTGGAAGCCGACCACCACGAACGGCAACGTGATCAGCATCTCCTCCAGCACCGGAACCAGGAACGCCTCGGAGATCGCGGCCACGGCGCCGAGGTGCTCGAACTGGGTGACCTCGTCGATCAGGTTGATGTGGTAGACGCCCTTGACGCGGTCGCGGTCGCCCTGGTGCACAGTGTCCACGCGCACATGGCCGGGCTTGCCGTCGGGCTCCGGCCGTCGCCGTTCGCCGATCCGCACCGTCGTCGGCCGCGTGTGCCGGAAGGTCGTGCGCCGCGTGCGGTAGGTCTTCGAGCGCCGCAGGTTGTACAGGTGCGACGGGGACAGTCGCGCCAGGCGCTCGAAGCGCGCATCGCCGAACACCTCGTACTCCCGGCGCAGCACCGCGCACGCCGCGGGACCGCAGAGCTGGCCGCCGATCTCGTCGGCCTCGGCCAGCAGGCGGATGTCCGCCGCCGTGTACACCCGCGCGAACGGCCGCCCACTGTTCGCCCCGCGACGGTCCTCGACCCGGCCCGTCGCCCGGTACTGGCCGATCAGACGGGTCACCTGGGCGCGCGACAGCCCCGTCGCCTTGCCCAAGAACTCGCGCACCGTGCCCTTGCCGGCACGGCCCAGCGCATCGTAGTCCAGACGCACCAGCGTGCGGCGCACGAACCCGTACGCCTCCTCCCGGTCCAGCGGCCTGAAGCCCACTTCCTCGTTGCCGTCGAGAAAGCCCCTGATCTGCTCCAGCGAGTGGAGCCGTTCGGTCCGAAGCGTCACGATCATCCTCCGAATGATCGTCCGAACCGAACGCCTCAGGCTCACCTAGCGTTGGAAACCCGGGCGCCCTTCAGGCTCACATAGCGTTGGACAACTCTGTAACAGGCACCGCGCCCGATTACCTGCTACGCTCGCCGCTCCGCGCGTGGGCGTGCGTTCGAACCTGGGGAGATGTCTCGGCAAACGGAACGGGTCACCGTCGCACCCGGTGACGAGTCAAACGCGCCGGTTCGGGTGTCGCCGGAGAAGATCGCCATGCCCGAGGCTCCGGCAGGCGCTGTGCAACGAGTGCGCCTGCTGGACAGTTTCGATCCTGGGCAGCGCCGAATGACCCTTTTCGTCGGGCCCGGCGGATTCGGCAAGACGACGCTGCTCGCGGACTGCTGCCGCCAGGCGGAGGCGCGAGGCGACAAGGTCTTGTGGCTCTCCGTCGACGAGTGGGACGACGCGGAGAGGTTGGTCGCCCACCTCATCCACGCCGCCGACCTCGATTGGGACTTCGACGCGTCCGCGGACGGCGCACCGCGGGACGTTGCGATCCGCTACCTCGACTCCCTGATGCGGGAGGTGCGGGCGGATGGCGGTCGCTGGGTGTTGGCCCTGGACGAACTGGAGCGTATCCCCGCCAGCGGCGCGGCCGTTGTCGACCACCTGATCTCGCGTTGCCCCGCCAATCTCCATCTGGCGTTGGCCGGCCGCGCCATACCCCACTCGATCGACGTGGCCACGCCGATCGCCGAGGGGCGGGCGGTTGCCGTGGGAGTGGAGAGCCTGCGTTACACGTTGGCGGAATTCGGACTCTACTTCCAGGGTGCGGTGTCGCGCGAACGGTTGGCCGAGTTGTGGGCCGAGTCCCGGGGCTGGCCCATCGCCGCTTGCCTGCAACGCAACACGGTCGAAGACGGCATGGCGGACGTGACCGACTTGTCCCTGAACTGGGTCGCGGCCCGGCTCATGCGTGGCGTTGACGAGCGGGATCGGCGCTTTGTCCTCGAAGCGGGGTGCTTCGAGTGGGTGGATGCGGAGATGTTCGACGAGGTCCTTGGGGCCGGGTCGAAGGAGCGTCTGCGGCGGCTCCCGATGCTGCGGGGCCTCGTGCAGGGGATCGCCGGCGGCACCGCCTTCAGGTTGCACCCGCTCGTGCGCCGCCATGCGGAACACGAATTGCGGGCGTTGGGCGATGACCGCGACCTCCGTCGCCGCATAGCGGGTGCGTTGGCGGATCGCGGGCGGACGGTCGAGGCGATGCGTCAGGCGGTCGAAGCGGACGACGTGACCCTGGCCGCGGAGATCTTCGAGCGCGCGGGCGCGGTGCGGCTTGTCCTGACGGTTGGGGCACGGGATCTGCAGGATGCCGTTGCGCTCCTTCCGGAGGACGTTGCGGGCAGGTTTCCGCGCCTGGAACTTGCGCGCGTCGCCTCCCTGGTTTCGACGCAGGAGGGCCTGTTGCCGGACACGACTCCGGTTCCACCCGACGACGCGGAACTCTCCGGGCTGCCCGCCGGCGCATGGGATCTGTACCTCGACCAGATCATACTCTCCGGGCACCATGTGTTGTCCGGCTGTGGCATCCTCGACTCGCCCGAGGCGCGGTCCGTGTTGGGGCAAGCCCAACGTGTCTTGTCGCGGGGCGGGTTGGACCCTGTCGTCGCCGGTGGAATCTCGCATGGCCTGGCGATCTATCGTTATGAGTCGGCCGACCTCGATGCCGCCCTCGCGGACGTACGACGCGTGTACGACGTCCGCCACTCATGCCCGACCGCGGCGCTGGAGGCTCGGTTTCTGGAGGGCGCGATCCTGTTCGCGCAAGGCGCTGCGAGCGAGTCGGAGACGGTGCTTGCGCGAGCACGGCATGCCGCCAGGCGGAACTTCGCCGGCAGGGTGGGGTTCGAACGCATCGGCGCCGCGCTCCTGGGGGAGGCGGCGCTCGAAGCGAACCGGGTGAAGGCGGCGGCCCGGGACGTGCCCTCCGTTTCGGAGTTGGTCCAGGTGGGACCGTGGCTGTCCGTGTACGCCGCGGCCCTCGACATCCGGATCGAACTCGAGTTGCGGGAGGGTGCGCCCGACCGCTTGCGCCACACCCTCGAAGAAGCCTTGGCGTTCGCGCGGGCCAACGGTCTGGCGACGCTCGAACGGTGGTTGTCCGGGGTCCGGGTGACGGTCCTGGCCCGAACCGGAGCCCTGGACGAGGCCAACTTGCTGGCGGCAACGGTGCTGCCGGAGCGTGGCGGTCTGGACATCGCCGAAGAACGGCGGCATGGCTGGCGCGTGATGGAGGCCATCACCGGTGCGCGAGTCCAGTTGCTGCTGGCCCGGGGGGAGTGGGTTGCGGCATTGGCGCTCGGGCGTTCCTTTGCCGCGTGGGCCCGGGACCGCGGCCTGGCGCGGTCGCAGAGCCGGGCCACGGCCCTGGCCATGCATGCGGCATGGCGCGCCGGCGACGCGGCGGAGGCGGAGGCGTTTCTGATCGAGAACCTCAGGCTGCTCGAGCGTACCGGGTTCTCGAGGGCGTTGATCGAGCGGGGCGAGGCGACCGTGGCCGTCCTCGAGAGCTTCGACCCCGAGGACCCGGACCTGATCGGGGCCGCGGAAGCCGTTCGCGCGGCGATTTCGGCCCCTGGCGGCGCGGGCGACGAGGTGACGCTCAGCGCGCCTGCCATGGACGTGCTGGCACGGCTCGATGTCGGCGACAAGGAGATCGCCCGCGCCCTGGGCCTGACCCGGAACGGCGTCCGCTACCATGTCAGGAAGATCATCCGCGAGCTGGGTGTGACCAACCGTCGCGAGGCCTTGCGGAGAGCGCGCGAGCTGGACATGCTCCCCCCCGCGGCACACGACGACTAGGTTCCGGCGGTCACGATCGCGCACGCGACCAATGACCTCGGCGCATGCCTGTACCGCAGCCGGGATCAGCGCGCGCGGCATGTCGCCGCCGGCTGCCGAACGCGTCCCGCCGACCGTGCCGGCGAGCGACGCCATCGACCGCCGGATTGCCTTTGCCCGGCCCGCCGTGGGACCATGTCCCGCGCGATCCTCGTTTGAGTCGGGAAGGGACGTATGGACTTCAGGTCACAGGTCACCCAGGAAAAGGAACGTCTCGAGGAACAACAGCGAACGGTCCGGAAACGGATGACCGAGATCGAGTCGCAGTTGAGCGATCTGGTCAGTGTGCTGAAGAGCATCGATGGCGAGATGGCGGCGATAGCGGCGTACGAGAACGTCATGGGCGGCGTGCCCGCATCGCGGACTCGCCGGGCCTCCGGAACCGATGTATCGCGCGCCCGGAGGACGCGCAGGCGCCGGAGAGGGTCGCGCCGGGCGGAGGTCCTGTCGGTGATTGCGTCGTTCGGCCCCTCCGGCGTTGGCCGCGGGGGCGTCATCCTGGCGCTGAACGTCAAGGGAAACCGCGCGGCCGAGCAGTCGGTGAGCACTGCGCTCGCCGCGCTGAAGAAGACGGGATCGGTGGCACACCGGGACGGCAAGTACATTGCGGCGCCCGCGAATCCGGTCGGGGCGGAGACGCCAGCGTCGTCTGCGCCGGCGGCAGAGCCCCCGTCCGACTCGTCTTGAGTGGGCGGCGCACTGGCTCAAGTCCATGGCACGGGCGTTGAGCCAAATGCACCGGGAGGCAATGGCGGAGGTAACCGAGAGGCTTGGCATCGACGACGATCCGCCGGTCCGTCCCGCGGCGGATGGCGAGCGGCAGTTCCACCTGGGGCGAGCGAGTGAGCGTTGCGCCCCTCCGCCTCTCGAACTATGCTCCGAACACGGCCTGCTGGCCACGGTGGTCGGCGGTCGGCGGGTGATTTCGATGTGTTGACCCCATCCCGATCCGCATGTCTACGCACATGGGTTCGACAGGAGATTGGCAGTCTGCGGAGGCTCGGCATCCTGGCCGCGGCCAACGCGTGCCGCCGTCCGCCGAGCGGCGCATGGGCATGACCGCGTTCCTGCGCGACACGCGCGGCGGCGCAATGCTCGTCGGCGGGGGTCTGGTGATCGGACTGCTGGCCACCGTGGGCAGCCTGATGGCGAACTATGCCTGGCGGGAAGCGCAGTTGGCCGAAATCGACGGTGCGATGCGGGCCACGGCGTCCGCCTCCGCCAATCTCCTCGGCGGCGCGCCGGCCGCGATCGCGGATCGCTTCGAGGATGTCGTCACGGCCATGGTCGACGGCCTCGAGATCGACAGCGTGACGGTTTCCTACGATCAGGCGACCGGCATCACGGAGGTCGCGGTGGCTGGACGGGTTTCCCACGAGGGCATCTTCGGCCAGGCGGGAGGTGTTTCGAATCTGGATCGGACCATACGCCTTCGCTTCGAAACCGACCGGTACGAAGTGGCTGTCGCGCTGGACGTGTCGCCCTCCATGCGCACTCGTTTCGGGAATGTAGGGAACCGGCTCGACGGCCTGAAGGCGGCGATGGGCGTCGTCACCACGGTCATACGGGGAGCGAACGCCGCCACGCCCGGGTCGATAATGGTGTCCGTCGTACCGTTCGCATCGACGGTCAACGTTGCCCACACCGGCGGCAGCGGACGGACCGCCGCCAAGGAGCGGTACGTCCGCATGCTCGCCGGGCCCGCCGCCACGACGGCGGACCTGCTCGCGCAGGCGCGCCGGCAGAAGTCGAGCGGGAAAGGCGGGCACTGGGTCGACACCTTCCATCAATACGGCGTTGGCGGGGACATGGGGCCGCTTCTGCGGCAGTTCCTGCCGCAGGACCTCCTGGACGGACGCGACTGGAACCTTCGCCGCCGGGACGTGGACGTGGACGTGACCGCCCAGGTCCCGTCGCTGGGGACGTGGACGGTCGACGACATCGACTTCTGGAACGGCTGCGTGATGGCCCGCTGGGGGGCCTACTGGAACGAAGATGCCCGGGGGCCGGGCTGGCGGCAGGACGACGCCGGCAACTGGCCCGCACGCTCGACGGCTCCGGCCTGGTCGCCTGGCGGAAACGCCCTTCCGGGCCTCCCCCTGCACCTCTCCGACGTCCCGCCGTCCGCGGCGGATCCGAACACTCTGTTCACCGCGTACTCGTGGCCGGACGCGAGGATTGGCGGGACCGCGGCGGCGCGCCTGCAGACGGTCATGATGGAAGTCCTCGACGGCGTGGGGCGTGCGTACGATGCGGGGTTTGTGTCCGACAACGACTGGTCGCGGGCCGTCGGGGGCGCGGGCGGCGACGAGCTGTGTGTGCCGACCCCGATCACTCCCCTCACGGGAGACGTCTCCCAATTCGAGGGCACCGTCAACGGCCTCCAGGCGCCGGACGTTGGCGTAGGAGACGTGGGCATGACGTACACGAACCTGGGCGTGGTGTGGGGCTTGCGCACATTGTCGCCGCTTTGGGCGCCCGTCTGGAAGGTGCGTGATGCCCGGAACGTGCCGCGGCCGCTCGTGCCCTGCGCGCCCGGAGAAAGCCAGAATTGCCACAGCTGGCTCCGGAAGATGATCGTTATCGTGTCCGACGGCGAGAACTCCAGTCATGGCGCCGTGCGGGGACCGGTGCGCTACGGAGGAACACGAACCAGCTTGAACCCGAACTACGCGGACAACTATCTCTGCCACGCCACGCACACCCGACGCCGGCCCACCTACCACTCTCTCTGGCAGCACGACACGGAAACGGCCTTCAACCTTGGTTTCGGCTACCGCGTGTACAGCGGCGGCACGTACAGCGAGAGACTCACCCCGGCGGGCGCCCGAGAGGTGGCGGACGCCCTTATGCGCTTCCCCAACACGTTGCCGGGCGGGCAGCCGCGCCGCGCGAAGCTGATCCGGAGGCTCCAGAACCTGGTGACGCCTTGGGATCTGTTCCGGGGCCAGGAGGCGTGGTTAAGCGATTACCTCGTGCTTCCCGATCTTTTGGGCGATCCCGAATACAGCTTCGAGTTCGAAGGGCGTCCAATACACCCGGATCGGCACTTCTGCTCGCTGCAGAGTCCGTTCGGTCCCTTTGGCCGGGCGGACGACTCCGTCCAGGTGGGTGGCGTTCCCGTGTCGGGAGTCGCGCCGTTCGCGGACCTGAACACGGTGCAGCCGACCCCAGCTCTCTACCGGAGGGCCATGGACGGCCGGTTGATCGACTGGCTCGTCGATGCCTGCAAGATTGCCGGAGACCGCGGCATACGCATCGAGGCGATTTTCATCGGCGACCGCCGCCGCAGGCAGCCCATCTCCGAGTTGGAGAGCTGCCTGGACGCCGCCGGCGGCGACCCGAACCTGGACGAGGTGTTCGTGACGCCGAACGCGAATGCCCTCACGCAAGCGTTCACGGACATCTTCACCGTTCGCCGCAGTCTGCGGATCCTGAACTGACGGAGACGGGCACGTCGGTCGGCAGACTGACGGTCACGCGCCGGCGAGGGGTCGCTTCGTCCTTCTTTCGGGTCGCCGGGCCGCGTACGCCGGCAACCGCGTCCTATGCGCCTTCCGAAGGCGCTCGACGCGGGCCGTTCGCCGCTCGTGCTCACCGCGCGGGGACCACGCCGAGCGTCTTGCCGCACGGCTCGACCGGTTCGCGCGGAATGCGCTCTTCCTGCGCGGGGGCATGGGCGTGAAGCAGTGCCGCGCGGTCATGCAGCGCCTCGACGCCGTGTTCCTCGCGATGCGGGTCGCCTGGCGCGGGCTGCTCGGACAGTACGTCGGACGCCTGCACCGGCTGCGCCGGCGATGGTTGGTCTCACGCCCGCATGCCCCAGTACTTCATGGCGAGGAAGGTCAACGGCGGAACCGTGATCAGGACCAGGGCGAGTGCTTGCCAGTAAGGGTGGCCGCCCAGGTCGACGAGGGTGAACACGATCGCCTGATTGAGCCCGAGCGAGGCGGACGAGACCGCGAGGAACCGGAGGAAACTCGCCCGCCCGAGTCCGGTACCGGGAAAAGCCACCGTCGCGTTCCCGAAGTACGACACGAGACAGGCGACGCAGAACGCGGCGAGATTGGCCGCCAGGGCGCTCGGCCCGGGGTCGAGCGCGTAGTAGAGCGCAAGCCCGACCGACAAGTGGGTGAGCGTGGCCGCCACGCCCACGGCGAAGAAACCGGCGGCCTCCCGGACGGTCTGCCGGAGGCCCGGCCGGGTCATCGTGCCGCTGCCGCGTTCGGGTCGACCCTGTAGAGAGCGATGCCTTCGGCGCGCGCGACGGGGACAAGCCAGCCGGGCGGACGGTCCGAGGCGAGCCGGCCGTCCAGGAAGGCGGGGCGGCCCGCGTAGTTTGACTTGTCCGCGTACTTGCGGCAGAAGAGGATCGCCTCGACGCCGCGCGACGTGATCGTCGCCCGCGCCTCCGCCTCCGTGCCGGCGAAGATGCGGCGGTTGTCCGCAAGCCCCCGGACGTTGCGGTGATAGGGGCCGGCCAGGACCCTGTGGCGCGTGAGGAACAGTAGCGCCGGTCCCACGTCGATGGGGGCTGCGACGGTACGCGCTGCCCCGCCCAGACCCGCCGGGTCGTTGAGTGCGTCCAGCACGGCCGTAACGTCGCAACCGGCATCCCCTCCGCCGGTGTCTTGGCCGAGTTGCAGGAGCAACGGCGCGAAGATCGCCGACACGCACGCCAGCGGCACCCAGACCCGCGGCCCCAGCCGCGCCGCTATCCGCCCCGAAACGCGCGCCCGCCGGCTATCCGCCGCGGCGAGCGGCACGAGGGCGAACGACGCGGCGAGCCCCGCATGGGCGACTCCCCGGATCTGCCAGGCGGCGACCGCCAGGCCGGAAATCACCAGCACAACGAGGGCGAACCGGTACGGGGACGACCGCTCGGAGGCGCGCGTCCACTGCCAGCCCAGGGCGCCCAGCGCGACCGCCGGCATCACGGCGGCCGATACGGCCGAGCCCGGCCTTCGATCAAAGAGATCGGCTAGCGACTGCGCCTCGCTCACCCGGCCGAGCCAGTATCTGGCCTCGTCGGCGACGCCGCCATACGGACCTCCCGCGCACTGGGGAAAGACGGCGGCCGCCAACGCGACACCGACGATGCCGACGCAGCCCACCGTGACCAGCCGCAACGGCCATGAAGCGCCGGGCCGCAGCCGCTCGAGAGCGAGCGCGGAGGCGCCTGCCGCAAGCACGGTTGCGTTCAGCGTGACGTGAACGAGCGACATCCGGTCGCAGGCGGCTGTCGTCCACGAGGACATGGGCAGGGTCAGGAGAAGAAGCGCGACCGAGGTCGCCGTGAGCGCCGCGCCGAAGCACGTCAGTGTGGACGCGGGCGCGCGGCGCCACGCCCAGGCCAGACTCAGGACGACGCTGGCGGTTCCGACGAAAGGGAGGGTTTCGAGACCGACGGCGAGCGAGACGCCTCCCGCGAGGCCGAGGCCCGCGGCGGGGCGGAGGTCCGAAGGCTCCAACGCGCGGAAGAGGCATCCCATGGCGAACGCGGTCAGCAGCAACTGAAGCCCGTGGTGATCCACGCGCCCCGGCAGCACGTACAGGAAGGGGTAGATCAGCGTCGCGACCATGGCGACCGGCAGCGAGGTCCGGCGATCCGGCAGCAGCGCCGCGGCGCCCCAGAGAAACGCCGCGGCGAGCAGCGCGCCGAGCAGAGGAGGGACGGTCAGCCCCGCGAGATGGATCGCCCTCGCGCGGCCGAACCAGGGCTCGGCCAGGGATGTCGCCCCGGCGAGCGGAAGGTCGGCGAGCCGCGACCAATGCATGTCGACGCCTTCCGGCGGGTTGAGGCGGCGCTGAACGGTGTCGCGCCAGCCCTGCCCGTCGAGCCAGTCCGCGATCTGGACCACGCGCATGAAATCGTCGGGGCCGCGCAGGAGGTCGGAAGTGTCGCCGTCCCGGCCGAATCCCGCCGACAGCAGCAGCACGAAGCACAGAACGGCAACCGCGATGTAGTGCGGGGCGTGGCGAGTCTCACGCGAAGGCGCCCCGGGAGGCCGGCCCTTGGCGCGAATGCCGGGGTTTGCCGCTAGGGAGGGCGGCACGGGGTGGTTTCGCGGGGTGGCTTCCCGGCGTGCCCTCGATCGTCCGAGCGCCGTGCCTGCCGGCCGGGCAACTCGGGCAGGGAAAGGTAGTGAAGCCGCCTTATCTCCCGGCGGCCGAGCGCGACGGAGTCGAGGACCAGACCGCAGGCGACGCTCAGGAAGCCCAGCAACGCAAGGCCGGTCGACAGGACGGCCGTCGGCAGGCGCGGGACCAGCCCGGTCTCCAGGTACTCCGTCAGGAGCGGCCATGCGAGGATGACCGCCGCGAGTTCCAGAAGCGCGAACGACGCGGCGAAGAACCCGAGCGGCCGCTCTTCCCTGATCAGGGCGACGATCGTCCTGACGATTCGGATCCCGTCCCGAACCGTCCGGAGCTTGCTCGAGGAACCCGACGGGCGTTCGAGATAGGGAATCTTCATCTCGGCGCAGGGCACGCGCATCTCGAGGGCATGCACCGCGAGTTCCGTTTCGATCTCGAAGCCCTGGGAAAGCGCCGGGAAAGACTTGACGAAACGGCGGGACAGCACGCGGTAGCCCGTCAGCACGTCGGAGAACCGCCTGCCGAACACCAGACCCACCATGGCCGTGATCGCCCGATTGCCGAGACGGTGCCCCGGGCGGTAAGCGGACTCTCGATCCGCGACCCGGGCGCCGCTGACCATGTCGTGCCGGTGCGCGATCATGCCTTCGATCATTCTCGGGGCATGGTCGGCCGGATAGGTGCCGTCGCCATCGACCAACACGAACACGTCGGCGTCGACATCGGCGAACATGCGGCGCACCACGTTGCCCTTGCCGCGCATGGGCTCCGAGCGAACGAGAGCGCCGGCCGCCCTCGCCACCCGCACGGTTTCGTCGGTCGATGCGTTGTCGCAGACATGGATTGCCGCCGTCGGCAACGCCGCCCTGAAGTCGCGCACGACCCCGGCGATGGCGGCTTCCTCGTCGAGGCAAGGGATCACCACCGCGATCGAGAGACCTCCGAACCGGCTGGCGTCGATGGCTTCGGGTACGGGGGAGACTTCGTTCACATGTCCGGGGTTTCCGTTGATCGGACTCAGGCCAACGAAGCCGCCTCGAAGACTTCCGCAACGGCGACATCCAGCCCATCGAGCGTGGCGGCTGCGACGATGTCGCCCGGAAGGAAAGGTCCATTGTCGAGGTACCGATCTCGGTCCAGCGTCAGGACAGTGATCGAAGGGGCACGCGGGTCGACGATCCAGTACTCGGGTATACCGGCCTCGGCGTAGTCCGCGCGTTTCTCGCGGTAGTCGCGGTCGGGATCGTCGGGGCTCACGACTTCGACAACGAGGTCGGCACCGCGCCAGTATCGATCCTGGCGCCGGGGATCCGATACGTCGCCAAGCAGCATCAGGTCGGGCTCCCGGAACCTGCCTTCGTCGATGCGAAGGCGTAGCGGCGCGACGAGGACGACACCGCCTTCGGCCCGGACGAGTCGATCGAACAGGCGGTAGAGAAACAGCAGCACGGACTGGTGGGAGTCGGTTGGCTCGGGAAGCTCCTCGATGCAACCGTCCGTGAACTCGACCAGGCGGTTGCAGTGGTCGGTGAGCCAGAGGTAGTCCTGCTCGCTCCAGCAGCCCTGCGGGGGACGTGCGGCGAGCAGGATGGCGTCGGCTGCCTGCTGTGAGGTTGCGGCCTTGGTCATGCCCTGATGATGTCAGAGACATGGTCCACCGACAAGACAACGACAGGCGACCCTCACTCCCGGCGGCGTACTGCCACCATCGCCGCGGAGAACACCGCCATCAGCGCGAGCGCCGCGGCGAATCCTCCGTACCCCAGGGTCGTGCCGAGCGCCACTCCGGTGATGAGACTGATCCCGGTGGCGAGCATCACCGCCCAGGCGGGCCACCCCGCGGACCTTTGCGCCCCTTCTGACTTCCTCCACAACATCCGGTCGATGTGCTACAGGCGGGCATGCCGCGCGTACAGCCGCTCTCGACTCTCGTTCGCCAAGGGACGGTAGTCACGCACATGCGCATCGTCCGGCCAATCGCAGGAGGTGTCCAGGTCCATGCGGTCGAAGGCCAGCGACCAGTACACGTAGGAACCCTTCGACAAGCGCCCCGGAGTAGCCTCCGCCAGGGCCCGGCGCCACCGCTCCTCCGGCACCTCGCGCAACATAAGTCGAAGATCGTCCGGCCGGGCGTTGTCCATCACCGACCACAGGAACTGCGATCCGTTGCGCAACACGGTCCACGGCGGGCCGTGCCACCACACCCGCCCGGCGACCGCCCACCTGGCCGGGGTCCGCGCCAACGGCGCGTCCACCGGCGGGATCGGCGTCCCCTTCCACTGCCGGACCTCCGGCCGCGGGTCATATCCCAGGAGTTCCTTCACAACTCCAGACCCCGTTCCGAACGGCCCAGTTCGCGCGCGAAGGTGCGCAGGCGACGCAGGCTGCCCCTCGGCAGCTCCCGCATCACTTCATGAACTCCGTGTGTACCGGTTCGTCCATCCGGTTTGCCCAGACTCCGTGCGCCGATTGCCCCGACCCGAAGCAGCTTCGCAGCGAACATCGCGAGGGTGGAAGCGAATGCCGATATCCGTACCTCGCAGTGGGTCGTCGCCACTCAGTCCGCGGTCATACCCGCAGCCCATCGTGGATGGCGGGGCGCATCCTCCTTCGGCCGCAAGGCGAGCGCCGATGGCCTCGCGCAGATCCTTGAGGTGGCTGCGACGTACTCTGCCCGCGGACAACCAAGCCCGCGAGGGCAACGCCGACGGCGAGATGGCGACTGGTTCGGGAGCCATTTGTCGCCAGGATACCTTCTTTGGCCGCCGGCAACGCTGAAACACCGAGCTTGCCCGCGCGTCGTCATGCCGCGCGCGCACATCGAGATCACCTTGTCGTCGAAGCCCGGCAACCGCCGCGCGTACTTCTCCACCAGCCGCGGCTCGAAGGGCCCCGCCCGATCCTGCGGCACCTCCGGATCGAGCGCGCCGTCGTCCGTCAGTACGCGCTTGCGGTTGTGCCCGTTGCGGCGGTTGTCCGGCGTCTGCTCGGCCTCCGGATGCGCATCCATCTCCGCATCCAGCGCCCGTTTCGCAACCGCCTTCTTCAGATCGTCGATCAGACTGCCGTCGCGGAACACCTGCGCCGGGTCCTCATGCTCAGTGCCCCTGCCTGGACTCATGCCATGGCCCGTGACACGGAAAATCTGACGGTCCCCATCGTCCGCCAGCCCGGTGTGCGAGAGCCAAGCCGGTCGCAGGCGCCGGGGTTACTCAGCGCGCTGACCGGAACACGTCGTCGAGGGTTTCGGCGTCCAGCACGTTGTCGGCCCAGGTCCGCAGCTCGGTCTCGGGCGCCCGCCGCAGCCGCTCGGCCGCCTCGGGCGGCAACCCGCCGAAGCGCCGCACGATCAGCCGCGCGAGCACGGCGCGCTCACCCTCGGCGCGGCCCCGCTCGATGCCCTGTTCAATGCCCCGCTCGATGCCCCGCTCGATGCCTTGCTCGATGCCCCGCTCGATGCCTTGCTCGATGCCCCGCTCGATGCCTTGTTCAAGGCCCCGCTCGATGCCCCGCTCGATGCCTTGCTCGATGCCCCGCTCGATGCCTTGTTCAAGGCCCCGCTCGATGCCCTCCGCCCTGCCTTCGTCGCGGGCGCGTTGAAAGAACCCTGTCACGATGTTGCCCTCCTCGGGATGCAGGCGCCGGTACCGACGCAGTTCATTGTCGGTCAGGCCCGCGTAGATGTCGATGAACTCCAGGTACTTCGCCCGCTTGGCGCCGTCCGCCTCCTGCTGCAGCAAGCCGCTCACCGCCCGGGCGTAGACCTCGACGCGGTCGTGCCCCGCAAGGCGCATGTTCGGCAGGTTGACGCGCGCCACCACGTTGTCGCTGTCGAGCCAGCGGCCGGCGGGCATCTCGGCCAGTTTGCACGCCAGGTAATCGAACCTGAGGTACGGGTGTCGCGCGGTGCCGAGGACCAGGGACGCGGGCGCGCGGTCGGCGGCGCGCAGGAAGATCGTCACCGGTACCACGCGGTCGGTCTTGCACATCTCCGCCACGTCCAGGCAGTAACGCGCGAGCCGGTGCGGGGAGAACCGCCGCCAGTCCGACTCCTCCTCCAGCGCGAACACGACCGCCTCGCGACGCCCGTCGGCCCAATCGACCCGCAGCGGCGTGTCGAGCGCCCGGTAGCTGTCGCCGAGGCGTTCCTTGAGCTGCTCCTGGCGCAGGGGCACGATGCGCACGTCGTCTTCCGGCCCCGGCGCCTCCTCGGCGGCGAAGAACGCAAGCGCTTCGCGCGGGTAGTCGACGATGAGGTTCTTGAAGTTCTGGTCGTGGCTGACGGTGTCGGCCATGCGTTGCGTCCCGGCTACGTTCCCGGTGCAGGATGAGGCCGGTCGCGCCTGAGCGGAATGCGCGATGGATGGGATATTCGTGCGAGATCCGCCCGGGAAACGCGCCTCCATGGAGGCGTTGCGGGCCGCACCGCGCGGCTACAGGGCGTCCTTGACGTAGACTGAATGCGATGAGTGCAAGAGCCGTCTTCCTGGACGCCAATGCGAGCGGCCACTACGTCGCCCGATGCCGGAAGACAGGGTTCCAACTCCGACTCGGCCAACAGCGTGTTGGCGGTTGGGAGTGCCGAAACAGGCACTGGTACATCCTGGATCCTTGTGCCTCGCGCGTTGCCGATTACCGGGGCATCCTGCGCCGACACGGGTTCGAGCAACAGGGCGGACATCGACGGTGGCGGTTGCGCGACAAGGACGGGACCGAGGCGGCCCGTTTTCGACGAGCCATCGAAGACCTGACAGGGCGTCCGCTTCGACCCGCTGGGTGAACGCAGGGAGCGTGGAGTGAGGCCGCGGCCGTGAACTGTGCGGGTCTGTCACGCCTCGCGGCGCCACCGTTGGCCAACCAGCTTCGGCAGCGGGAGTCCGCTGCTAGAATGACCGCATGGCGGGAACGAGCCCCCTTCACGAACACCTCGCCGCCCTCGCTTCGGTAACCGCGCGCGCGGATCCCCTGGTGTTCGTCGGGCGCGGCGAGCACATCTCGGGGATCGTCCGGGCGACCGCCCATCTGCCGCCGACCGGCCATCGTTCGCAGACCGTTCTCATCGAAGGTCCCCCCGGCAGCGGCAAGACCGCGCTGCTGAACGAGGTCGCGGCACGGCTTGCCGCGGACGGCGTCGCGGCAACCCATCTGCTGGGAGCGACTCCGAAGTCCGCCGGCGCGGTTGCCCGCACGTACGGCGCCATCGCGGAGGCGATCGCCGGCGCCCCTTCGCCCGACAGGCTCTCGACCGCACAGGACACTTTCAAGGTTCGAGCCGGCCCGGGCGTCGTCGGTGGCGAAGCCGGCCGCGTCAGGACGGCGGGGCACCCGGTGTTCGAGGACGCCTTGAGCGTCGCGGGTTGGCGGCGCGCGACGGGCGTTTCGGATTGGAGGCCCATGCAACGCATGGTGGTCGCCGTCGACGAGGTGCAGGAGATCGCCCCCGACTCGCCGGCCGCGGCGTTGCTCCAGGACCTGCACACGCAGCAGCACATCCCCGTGCTGCTTGTGTGCGCCGGGCTCGGCAACAGCGAAGAGCGACTCGAAAGCGCCGGCCTCTCCCGGATCGAGCACGTGATCCAGCTCGGCCGGTTGCTTCCCGACGAAACCCTCGAATGCGCGCAAAGGACGTTGCACATGGCGGCGGAGCGCGGGGTACGGGGAGGCGACGCCGCCATCGGTCGCTGGGCGGGGCGGATCGCGGGGGAGTCCGATGACTGGCCGCAGCATCTGCACGCTTACCTGCAGGCTACCTGGAAGGCGTTGAGCGAGCAGCGGGTCCCGGACTTCGACACGGCGGATCTCGACGCCGGCATGCGCGCCGGCGCGCTCGCCAGGGAGGAGTACTACCGCCAGCGAGTCGGGGCGTCCAGGACGCCGCTGGCGCTCATCCGCACCCTGCACGCACGTATCGCGCGCGATGGAGCGCTGGACCAGGAAGCTGCCCGGGCGACGCTCCGCGAGGCCCTCGGGCAAGCCACCGAGTCTGAGCGGGAGGAATGGGAAGAGCGTTTCGGCGGCAGGATGCAGGAGTGCTACTCGCAGCTGCTCCGCGCGGGGATCGTCGCGCTCGACCGGGACCGCCGCTGCAACTCGCCGATCCCCTCGCTCGCCAACCACCTCCTGGGCGATGGGGCCAACTCCGCGCAAGCGCCATGACGGCCAGCGTGACCCGGCCGGGTGCGTTGGTCACGGCGGGAAGCCGGTCGCGAAGCGCTTCGAGGACCGGGGGCGGGCCGCTGCCGCAGACGACCGCCGCGTAGTGTCGGAGCCACGCGTTGCCGGACCGCTCGCTGAACTCCAGGGCGGCTTCCTTGTCGTCCAGCCCGATCGCGAACTCCGCGACCTGGGCCTGGACGGTCGTCGAGCCGTTCTCTCGCCTCGCCCAAGAGCAGGCCCTCTCGAAGGGCCGCCGACACTCGGCCAGACGCCCCTGGACTGACAGACTCCGGATCAGGATGCCGTGCGGCTCCGCCCCGATCAGCGGCGTCAGCAGATCCACCACCTTGTCCCAATGATGCCAACGGTACGCCGCGTGGGCGCGGAAGATGTCCCGCACGACCGGATCGGTCGCCCGCCCAAGTTGGCGCGGCGCCCGCGGCCTTGCTGCCGATCGGGGCCGCGTAGTTCGCCTTCGAGTTGAAGGGCGGGTCGAGATAGATCAGGTCAACGGACGCGGAGTTCATGCCCCGCATCACGTCCAGGTTGTCAGCCGTCCAGATCGTCTGGTTCGCGAAGTCCGCAGCTTCGGGGGGGGGGGGGTGTTTTTCTCGCGCGTGCGCGAGGGCCGCTTACGCGCTGCCGTTGTCACGCCAGCGCGCCGCAATCGCCTTCCGCGAAATCTCCTGCCCGCGCTCCGCCGTCAGCTTCGCGGCGCGGGCATGACCGCCCTTGGCGCGGCCGGACGGCGCGTCGTGGGAGTCGTTGCGAAGATCGCCGGTGGACATGTCCACCACCATCTTGGCAAGCTGATTCGTGTCGCAGGGGCGCTTGGGCATCTTTCATTCCTCAGCGGAGTCCGGTTGATGTCCGGCGGCTATCAGCCCTTCGCCCGCAGCGCGCAGTCCCTCGCCTGCCGCGCTCAGACCATCCTTGATCGGCTGCAACTTGGCGTCTAGCGAGCCGTCAATGATGTTCGCGATCATCTCTATGTCCGCATTGGACAAGGTACGATTGCTTCCATCAGGGGAGATCGGCATGGTCACGTTCCTCGGGATGCCATGTCACGGGTTTCGAGTCTACCCGCCGACTGCCGGCTCATCCAGTGGATGCGCGTACAGCGGATTTTCAAACTGAGCCACTACCCGGCCGTCGGCCCACTTGACGAGCAGCGGCGTGTCGAGTTCCCGATAGCGGTCGCCGAGGCGTTCCTTGCCCTGCTCCTGGCGCAGCGGCAGGATGCGCACATCGTCTTCCGGCGCCGGCGCCTCCTCGGGGGCGAAGAAGGCCAGCGCGTCGCGCGGGTAGTCGACGATGAGGTTCTTGAAGTTCTGGTCGTGGCTGACGGTGTCGGCCATGCGTTGCGTCCCGGCTACGTTCCCGGTGCAGGATCGGCTGCCCGCGCCGGAAGCGGAAGGCGCGATGGCTGAAAGGCCTGTGGGAGATCCGCCCGCGGAATCCGCCTCCATGGAGGCGTTGCGGGCCGCACCGCCCGGCTACAGGGTGGTTTCGCCTTGGGCGACGGCTCGCCGGACGCGCGGTTGCCGTACGTCAGGGGAATGGCGCGGGCCATCGCGCCGGGCGAACCGGAAAAGCCGCTGCCGCGCCGGGACCGCGAGCGGCCTTCGCGGCCCGCCGGCGGCCCGCGGCTCGCCCCGACGCGCCGCGCAACGCGAACACGGTTGGGCGCGCACGGCACGCAGGCTACGAGCGCGAGTACCTCTCCCACAAGCCCGGAGATCCCCCTGACGAGCAGGTGGTAGCCGATCTTGCGCGACGCGTGGGTTTCGACGGATCGGATCAGGTTGGGGACGTAGTCGATCAGGTTGCGGTCGAACGTCAAGGCGACGGGGATGGGCTCGCTCGGTCGGGCATCCTCCCGCCCGCGGCCCGGGCGGCGAACGAACAGCGGGGTGTAGCGGCGCCGTTCCGCCTCGTCGCGCTCCACCAGCGGCGCCGTCGCCTCGCGCCATCGCCGGTACACGGTTTCCCGGTCGGCCCCGGCGAGTATCGGGCGGAGGATCGTCTCGATCAACTCCGTCAACCCGTCGGCCATCCCGCGCAGTGCGTCCTCATCGAGGTCCAGCAGGCCGTCGAACCGGATGTCCGCGGGATCCTCCGCATGGAAGGTCACCGGCGTGCCCAGCGCCCGGCAGGGCAGGTAACAGTGCAGGCGGGATGTGCTGACGCTGGCGGCCCGTTGGTAGAGCGCGAGCCTTGCCAGGCTTTCCGCCATCCGCTCGCTGAAGAACCCGTGCGGTGGGTCGAGATCGTGCGTCAGCTCGGTAGCCCCCCGGACCGAGTGCCCCGCGTCGTCCACCCGATAGCGCGGGCCGCGCGTCGGAGGACCGTCGTCCGCGGGCAGGGCCAACGTCGTGGTGACGCAGCCGCTGAGGAACGCCTGGACGCCCGTGCTGGCGAGCCGGTCGCGGGTGGTCCGGTCGCGGCAGCCGATGGGCTCGTAGCGCCTCAGGTAGTCGCGCAGTGCCGGAGTCAACAGGCCGATGTGATGCAGGTGGAAGGAGAAGAAGGTCGGCAGCAACCCGGCGGGCAAAGGGAATGTCGTCGGAACCCGACCGGTGGCCTGATCGCCGAACCAGCCGAAGAACGGCAGCCACGCCTCGCCCCGCCATCGCGGGCAATCCCGGTCGCCGACGGCTACGTCGAGCGGATGCTCGAGGCGGATGCGCTGCCCGGGATGCCATGATCGGGCGAGCTGCGCGAACACCCGGTCGAGTCGGTCGTCGCATCGGATCGCGCCGGGCGCATGAAAGCGCGCGACATGACGCATGAATGCGAGCGTCTGCAAGTAGTCTCCCAGGTTGCGCTTGACCGGAGACTTGGACGGCCAGCCGTAGTCCAGAAGCGCCAGGGTGACCGCGCCCGGTGCGTTGGTCCCGGCGGGAAGCCGGTCGCGAAGCGCTTCGTGGGCCGGGGGCGGGCCGATGCCGTAGACGACCGCCGCGTACTGCGCGAGCCACGCGTTGCCGGACCGCTCGCTGAACTCCAGAGCGGCTTCCTTGTCGTCCAGCTCGATCGCGAGTTCCGCGACCTGGGGGGTCCGTCTCAACACACCCCGGCTGGCAACACATGCCTCGTCGGTCTGAGGCGAAGCCTCGCTAGGACTGCGCGTGCAGAGTTCGCGATCCGCTTCGGCAAGCGCTTCGTCTCGGTTCAAGGCCGGCCCGAATCATAGAACCGCAGAGAGAGACCGGTCCGATCTGGTCCGGCAGGAGACGGCGCTGACACGGAATTCCTGCGGAGTTCCTGACAGTCCCATCGCCTCGCCCCGTTACTTCAGGTCTTCGGTGCCAGCAGGAGCATCTCTCGCTTCCCGGCCTTCAATTGCAGCCTGTCCTCGACCGTAAAGCGTCGAGCCAGTTCGAATTCGAAGTTCTCCGCTGTGTAGTCCGCGTAGTCCTCCCCTTTATTCCCCACGAGCTTGGCGAACATCTCGTCATCGCGACCAACGAACTCGACGATTACCGTGGCGTTCAGGCTCCGTAGCCACTCGGCGAGACGAGAGACCGGTACATTCGCCGAGACGCGCAGGTGGTGGATGAGCGCGAGGCAGAGCGCCATGTCGGGCTGCCGCCTCTCGACGAACGAGGCACGCTCTCTGCCCGCCCAGCCCTGACCTGGCGACGGATTCGCCAAATCCATGACCAGCGGAACGATGTTCGGCTGGCGGCTCTCGCGAGCCCTTCGGTAGAGAACGTCCACGGATTCATGATCGCCGTCCACCGCGACGACGATCTCCGAGTGCCGCGCCGCGATGCGGGAGAACGTCCCGGTGTTCGCGCCGAGGTCCCATAGCAGGCGTGGGCGACGCGTGGCGGTGTGCTTCTCGACGAAGGCCTTCTTGCGCTCGAAGTCTTCATCGCCATAGGAACGTGTATCCGGGTAACGCGGCCAGTCCGACGGAGTCGCCTGGCGGTAGGACAGTCCTTTCACGAGGCGGGCCAGGCTATCGAGCAGAGCCAGGAGGGCCGTGTCGCGCTGCGTGCGCGTCGAACCGGAGGTCGTATTGTCCCCCCCTCGCCTCCGCATCCACCCCTCGACGGTTGCGGGAAACCAGACGTGTGAGAGGACACCCCTCTTGAACCGCCTCAGCCCAGAGAAGTACCGCACCGCATCTTCAGGCGGGATGCCCTCCAAGCTCGACCGGAGCAGCGGCTGATGCGGTATGCCGAGATGCGCCGTGAGCATCAGCGGGATCAGGTACATCGAGCAGAACTGTCGGTAGCCCCGCCAGAAGTCGCCGTCCGCGCGCGGAACGAACGAGGGAACATCTATGAAGACTGGACGGGTACCTGTCCATTGAATGTTGAACGGGGTGGCGTCCTTGAGCAGCCATCCCGAGCGGACGCTCGTTGCGAGCAAACGCAGTTGCAGGAGCGCAGCGTCCTTCAGCATCGAGAAGGGCCACTCATATGGCCAGGTCAGGAAGTCGACGGCCTCGTGCTCTACGGCGCTCGCCCAACCCCTGTCCTTGACTGCGGCGGCGACCGGGTCATCCGGAAGGAGAAAACGCGTCTCGACCACATCGCCGTCCGCCAGGAGCCGCCTGAAGAAAGGCTCTTCCAGCAGCCTCTCGGCGGTAGCTGCCGCCGGCGCGGTCAGCCCGCGGATCACCCGCTGTCCATCGGCCCCGTTCTCGACGACATATACTTGCCCGGACGGATCCCTGAACGACCCGTCGACCGCGCTCAGCAATCTATGCCACCCTCGCCGTCCCTCGCCGTCGGATCGGGATCTTCGCCGGCTTCGTTGCCCTCGACCGGACGGGTTTCTCCGAACAGCCGCCGCTTCATTCGGCCGATGTGGAACCGCGCCCAGTACCCAACGGACGAGAGGAACCCGAGTACGGTGACGATGACGAAACCCGCGAGCCCCGGTTCGATGTACGCCTGCAGAATTTCGAAGCCACCCGCCTCCATGGGCGTGGCTTCGGCGCCTTGTGACAGCAAGGCTGCCAGCGACCATGCGCAACCCGCACTAACGCTAAGCGCGAAGACCAACGTCACCCGCGCGGGTCTACTCATAGAGGAACTTCCCGTAGGTGTACGGATGGTTTTCGGCGAGCAGATCCGGGTGAGTCCAGAACCTGTCGCGCCTGGGCTCCCGGAGGGGACTCTGTCCGCCCGAAAGGCACTCGATGATGGCGTGCAACACGTCCAGAGACGTCACATAGCCCTTCCGCTCGGCTTCGTCCAGCTCCGGTTCGCACCGGCCCGGCGGGTACACCGCGCCAAGAATCCCGAACCGGTCTTGCAGGAAGAACGCGGGATCATCCTCCGCGTCGAGTCCCTGAGAGAGAAACGCCCCGTGGTCGCCATAGACGAACAGGATCGAATCCGGCGCATTCTCTCGCAGGTTCCCCATGATCCGTTCGAGGGGGATCGCCGCCCGGTTGAAACGTTCCTCGAAGCCCGACAGAAAGCGCTCCCGGTCTTCCGCCTTCTCGTAGTCGAACATCTTCGAAGTGTGGCCCGGACGGGGGTAATGCGCAATCACGAACTCGGGGCCTTCGCTGTCAACCCCGGACAGGTTCCGAACCAGAAAGTCCTCGGCGGGGAGGCGTTCTCGCTCCCCTTTCCAACAGTAGCCCCAGAATGCCAGCGTCCTGATGTCCTCGTCCAACAGAGAACAGAGCACGCTCTTTCGGTTCACCACATAGTTGTCTATGTTTGGTCCCTGCGCCTCACCGAAGAAGGTGTTCTCGTAGATCGAAGTGGTAACGTAACCGTTCCGCCTTAGAATCCAGATCAACGGGCTGAGGTCGCGCCCCGAGAAAAAACGCGACTGGCGAGAGGCCAAACTGGCCAGGTAGACATCCTGGTCGAGAGCCATCATCGTGTTGAGCGAAAACCAGGTGGGAACCGCGTTGGCGAACATGTTCCGGAATCGCCGCATGTCCCTTTCGATCAACTGATGAAAGTCGGTGGTGTCGATTCCCATGTACTTTTGCATGATGGCTTCGGGGATGATTGCGTCGAAGCTGACGAAATAGAGATTGGGCGTCTCTTTGAACTCCACGAACCGTACGTTCGGGTGATCTACCCACTTATCCCGGTGGTGACCGTTGCGGCTCTCTCCTGAGTTGAGCGCAATCCCGAAGAACAACAGCGCAACGACCGACCCGGCGGCCACCGAGGCGAATATTCCTCCACGGACGGCCGACAGACGTCTGTACAAGACATGCAGCGCCAGTGGACCGGCGCATACGAGCATTCCTCCCAGCAGCAGGACTCCGAGCCAACTCGTGCCCTGCGGCTGCGGCACGTTTTCCGAAAACGCGGCAACGGCCACGGCGCAGGCTGCGGCGACCACAAGCGCGAACGCACCCCAGCGGAACTCGTCGATGACCCGAAAGGCCGTAAAGAGGGCGAACCAACACGCGGCCAGCGCCATGATCATCCAGACTCTGTTCGAGGGATGGAACAGCTCCGTGTGGATCAGATACGCGGTGAAGACGCTTGCCAGCGTAGCCGACGCCAACGCGGCGTTCGAGACGCTCCTGGCCCATGGGAGCGCGACGGCCACGACAAACAGCAGGCCGCTGATCCCCATCACGCGCAGCAGAACCGCACGCAACTCGGATGCGGGAAAGTTGGCATCGGGCGCCGCGCTTGTGAACCCTAGCGCAGCCCATACGAGCAGCGTCGCGAAGGTGACTTTGAACGCCCAGTCGGACCCGGATGCGGGCGGGGCACCTGACGTTCGAGGCTGCAACGCTGGAACGTCTCGCCGAGTGGCGGGCCGACCTCCAATTGACGACTGCGACATCATAGAAGGATTTGCGCGCCAGTAGTTCTCATCTTGACCATCTTGACGATTGACCCGGTTGGTCTCGGGACGCTCCAGTCTGGTGAGATCGACGGCTACTCGCGAGGGGCACCGTGGCGCGGTTCAAGGCGCCGAATACTTCTCCCACAAGCCCTTCGTCCTCAGCACGGCGTCGTTCGGGTCCTTCTGCCAGGGCTTGTCCGCACCGTTCCAGTGGACGATCTTCGCCTCTACCCCGTCCGCGCCGAAGAAAAAATCCCGGTAGTCCACGTTCCACGCAACCGGCAGCTTCACGTAGTCGCCGGCCGCGTACAGATTGAGCAGCGTCTGGTCGTCGTAGCCGAACGCCTGGAAGTTCCTTTCGAGCTGAGACACGAAATCGTCCCGGCGCATGTTTTCGAGCGACATCAGAAGCACCCCCGCGTTGAACGCCCAGTCGTTGAGAGGACCCGCCACGCTCGCCGCCGCGCGCAGATGGCGCATCTGGTCCACGCGCTCTCCCCGGTGGTCCGGTCTATTGGACAGCTCCAGCCAGACCGCGAGATGGTGTTTCGGAACCGCGGCGATAGGACTGTCCCCCAACGGCGTGCCGTAGAGCTCGGCGACATCCCCGAGCACGACCATGTCCGTGTCCAGATACAGCAGCTTGTCTACGTCCGGAAGCACGGCCGGCAGCAGGCAGCGGTCAATCGTCGACACCGTGATGTATTGCAGCAATCCGCCGTCGTCCGCTTCGGCGAACGACGCGTCCATCGTGTGCCACTCGATGGCGATATCCCCGCACGCGCTCTGCAGGTTCTCCATGTCCGCGGCCGACACCCCCCTGACGAGCAGGTGGTAGGCGATCTTGCGCGACGTATGGGCTTCGACGGACCGGACCAGATTGGGGACGTAGTCGATCAGGTTGCGGTCGAACGTCAGGGCGACCGGGATGGGATCGCTCGTCCGCGCGTCCTCCCGCCCGCGGCTCGGGCGGCGGGCGAACAGCCGAGCGTAGCCTCGCCGTTCGGCCGCGTCGCGCTCGACCAGCGGCGCTGTGGCCTCGCGCCATCGCCGGTACACGGTTTCCGGGTCGGCGCCGGCGACTATCTGGCGGAAGATGGTCTCCATCAAATCCGTCAAGCCGGCGGCCATCCCGCGCAGTTCGTCCTCGTCGAGATCCAGCAGGCCGTCGAACCGGGTGTCCGAGGGATCTCTCGGGTTGAAGGTCACCGGCGTCCCCAGCGCCCGGCACGGCAGGTAGCAGTGCAGCCGGGATGTGCTGACGCTGGTGGCCCGCTTGTATAGGACGAGCCTTTCCAGGCTTTCCGCGATGCGCTCGGTGAACGACCGCTGCGCAGGGCCGGAAGCGTGCGTCAGCTCGGTGGCGCCCCGGACCGGGGGCCCCGAGTCGTCCACCCGATAGCGTGGGCCGCGCGCCGGAGCGTTGTCGTGCTCGGGCAGCGCCAGGGTGGTCGTGATGCAGCCGCTGAGGAACGCCTCGACGCCGACGCTCGCGAGCCGGTCCCGCGTCGTGCGGTCGCGGCAGCCGATGGGCTCGTAGCGCTTCAGGTAATCGCGCAGTGCCGGAGTCAGCAGGCCGATGTCCTGCAGGTGGAAGGAGAAGAAGATCGGCAGCAGCCCCGCCGGCAAGGGGAACGTCATCGGAACCGAACCGTGTCGGGCGCCGAACCAGCCGAAGAACGGCAGCCACGCCTCGCCCCGCCACCGCGCGCAATCCCGGTCCACGACGGCCAGGTCGAGCGGACGGTCGAGGCGGATGCGCTCGTCGGGACGCCACGACCGGGCGAGCGACGCGAACACCGTCTCGAGTCCGTCGTCGCACCGAATCGCGCCGGGCGCATCGAAGCGCGCCAAGTGGCGCAGGACCGCCAGCGTCTGCAGCCAATCTCCAATATTCTCCTCACGCGGACGCTCGGAGGGCCAGCCGTAGTCCAGCAGCGCCAGCGTGACCGCGCCCGGCGTGCCGGTTCCGGCGGGAAGCCGGTCGCGCAGCGCCTCGTGGACCGCGGGCGGGCCGATGCCGTAGACGACCGCCGCGTACTGCGCCAGCCACGCGCTGCCGGACCGCTCGCTGAACTCCAGGGCGGCTTCCTTGTCGTCCAGCACGACCGCAAGCTCCGCGACCTCGGCCTGCGCGGTCGCCGAGCGATCCCTGTGCCTCGCCCAGGAGCAGGCCTGCGCGAAAGGCCGCCGACACTCGGCCAGACGCCCCTGGACCACGAGACTCCCGATCAGGATGGCGTAGTCGTCGATGCCGAGCGGCTCGGCCTCGAGCAGCGGCGTCAGCAGGTTCACCACCGTATTCCAATGGTGCCTTCTGTACGCTCCGTGCGCGCGGCAGATGTCCCGCACGACCGGGTCCGTCGCCTGCCCGGCCGCCTCGGCGGCGGCGATGGGCGAGAACGCCGTCAGACGCAGGAACACCCGCCGCCGCTCCGGGTCGCGCATGATCCTCGTCCAGATGAACCTGCGCAGCGCGCGCTTGCTGCCCCGGGGGAAGGCCCGGTAGGGCGTCATTGCGACGGCGACTATGCTACGAACTATGCTGCGAAGCATGAGAATGCCGAATTGGGTCGGAGACGATCCATCGGGCCGCGGCAGCGTCCCTACCCGCGTAGGAAAGCCGCGCCAGTCTCCCGGCTGCGCCCCGTCGTCGGGAGCATAACCGATCGGAGGACTCGGCTGCCCGCATCGTTCCACCCCCACCCGCAAGGCCGACTCGGGGAGGTTCCGGAAGCTGAGAGGAACACACGGACGCATCGGATCGCCGACGCACTGCACCACCGATATGACCGATGTGTCAGCGCGGTTGCGTTTGGACGTGTCGTCCTCTCCGACTCCAACGCCACCTCGCGCATGAATACGGGCATTGTCCGCAGCTCGCGCTCTCGGTGCGCATCGGGCGGCCGGAGGTCGCGGAACGCCTCGATTGGGCCCGGCGCGGGCGGCCGGTTTCGTCCTTGTAGATCGTGCGGGGGGACTGGTTCGAGTCGGACGGCGGATCCGCGGGCCGCCGACTCCAGGCCGAAAGGGACGTCCGCGAACATGCGGCCCATCACGTTGCCTTTGCCGCGCATGGGGCTCCGTGCCGTCGATCCAGCGCCCGCGTCCGATACGACCGTCGCCGTTGGCCATGGCACCTCCGTAGCCGGACGGTGCGGCCCGCAACGCCTCCATGGAGGCGGATTTCCCGGGCGGATGTCCCACAGGTTTCTCAGCCATCGCGCCTTCCGCTTCCGGCGCGGGCAGCCGATCCTGCACCGGGAACGTATCCGGGGCGCAACGCATGGCCGACGCCGTCGGCCACGACCAGAACTTCAAGAACCTCATCGTCGACTACCCGCGCGACGCGCTCGCCTTCTTCGCCCCCGAGGAGGCGCCGGCGCCGGAAGAAACGCGGGGCCCCTTCACATAGTGTTGGACAACTGGGCGCACGTCAGATTTGTGGTGCCATCGCCGCACCGCATGTCGATGACGGGGCCTGCGCCGCGGAAGTCCCGCCGGCGCTGACGACTGTGGTCAGCATGCCGATCATGTGCCCTGTAGACGTGCCACAAGATGGATCCGAAGCACCGCGAGCCCGTACGTTCGGGAGTTCAAGGGACGCCATGAGATGCGGCCGATGAGCCCGATTACGCGGATGCGGGAGGTGGAGCGAGGGATGGAGGGGAAACGGCTACGGTACGTCGACCTGACACCGTAGCGACTGCGCCCTCAGGGAAGGTGGTACCATCGCCGCGTCGCGGTCAGGTGGGACCTGACGCGGAGGCGGAGGAAACGGAGAGGCCACATGAGTGCGCAGGAGCGGCATTACGTCGTGCGCCTGTTGAGAGGCATGACGACGGATGAAGTGCAAAGGAATGGCAAGAGTTGCTCGAGGGTGACGCCGGGCCGGAGGAACCGGGCGGCATTGTCGAGCGACTTGAACTTCTCGGGGGTGGTGACGTTCTCGTACGGGTAGCGCTTGGTCACGCGCCCGTCGTCGCCGACCGTCGCGACCGGGAAGTGGCACGGAGGGTGGTGGTTGAGGAACGGCGACAGCACGTTCTGGGTGAAATCATCCTCCGATGATCCCGCAACCCGCTTCAGGTTTCACGTGGGACAAGGCTGCGGCAGCATATTCCAATGAGAAAGTGAGCCTATCGTGGTCCGCCTTTGGTGGTGGGGATGGGTTGGTGGAAGTTGGCGCCGAAGATGAGCTGGCCGAGGGGAAGTCGGGCGAGTGGTCGCGTTGTCTGGGTGCTCCGAGTAGCGTTTTCCACGGGCTGTCCACGGGCGCGGTCCCCCGAAACAGTAGAGCGCCGGTGGGCAGGCGGTGGAAAACGCGGGGCCGGGTCACGAGGATGCTGTCGCTCATGCGACCTCGGGCCGGGCGTCGGCGATGGTGCGGAACAGCCGGTCGCGCTCGGCGTTGACGGCCCGGACGGCCTGCAGGTCGCTGCGCGCGTGGGCCTCGGCGTCGAGTTGCGCGAAGGAGACGCCCGGCTTGAGGAACGCTTCGGCGTTGGTCAGGGAACGCAGCTTGTCGTAGGGCGTTTGCACGTCCGCGGCGCGGTAGACGCGGCGGATGCGGCCGTTGGCGGCCGCGCGCTCGGTGGCGAACAGACAGGGCCGGTGATAGTTCAGGTACGGCGACAGGTGCTGCTGCGCGAACGCGTCGACCAGGGGCGCGAAGCGCTGCGGGATGTGCTCGTGGCCGAGGAACCGCCGCACGACGTTGGCGTTCTTGCCTTCGACGAGGGCGTTGTCGGTGGAGCGCCGCGGTCGCGACTTGGTGAAGTCCCGGACATGCAGCTTGTTGAGCAGCGCGGCCACGGTGTGGTTGACGAACTCGGAGCCGTTGTCGGCATGGAAGCCGACCACGACGAACGGAAACAGGCCGAGCAGGCCTTCGAGCAGCGGCGCCGGGAAGCGTTCCGTGATCCGCGCGACGGCGCCGACGAACTCGTACTGCGTCATCTCGTCGACCACGTTGATCAGGTACACGCCCTTGGCGCCGTCGCGATCGCCCTGGTGCACGGTGTCGACGCGCAGGAAGCCGGGGCGCCCATCCGGCTGCGGCGCGCGGCGCTCGCCCACCGACACCGACGTCGCCCTGGTGCCCGTCACCACCGTGCGCTGCGTGCGGTAGGTGCGCGAACCCCGCAGGTTGTGGATGTGGCTCGCCGAGATCCCGGCCAGGCGCTCGAAACGCGCGTCGCCGAAGACGTGGTGCTCGCGGTGCATCACCACCCGCGTCGCGAGCCCCGACATCTGGCCCAGGTCCGCGTCCACGCGCGCCAGCAGGCGGATGTCGGCCGGCGTGTACACGCGCGCGAAGGGCCGGCCGTGGTTGCCGTCCCGCCGATCCACCACCCTGGCCGTCTCGCGGTGCTGGCGGATGAGCCGCGTGAGCTGCGCACGCGAGTAGCCCGTGGTCTTCGCCAGGTAACGCTTCACCAGCGCCTTCGCCGGCTTGTCCAACGTGCGGTAGCCGAGCCGCGTCAACGTCCGCGCCACGAACGCGTACGCACCCGCCCGGTCCAGCGGCTGGAACTCCACCGGCGCGCTCGCCTCGACGAAGACGGCAACCTGCTCGATGGTTCGAATCCGTTCGGTCTGTAGTGTCACGATCATCTCCCGATGATCCCCGACACCACCTCAGGCTCACTTTGCGTTGGAATCGCATCGCGCGCATAGGCTCACTTCCCATTGGACAAGGCTGCGGCTTGACAATGGTGTTAGCCACCCGCATGCTGGCACCCGGTTTCACGCGGAATCAAAGCCTCTCGTCGAGTGTAGCGATTCCGACACGGAGTCTGTGGCAGCTCTGCGTTGAGGGCCTGCCACGGGCATGAGCCAAGAGGCCAGAGCGAGGACCCATGCTCGTTTCGGCGGGCGGGACTAGCAGTCTTGGCCATCCGAAGCTGTCGGTGGCCGGGACGCGAGTTGGATGTGCGCACATCCTCTCCTCGTTAGCCAGCTTGGCTCTTACGGCGTGTAGGATGTACTGCCCTACCAGACAAGTTTCTGGACCGGTCATCCGCTAACCGAATCACGTTGCTCAACGCGCGAAATGAACGGGGCCGTGACGATGTCACGGCCTCTCGTTCATCTGATGTTGTCGTTCGGAGCGATGTTGACGTGGGCTCGTCCGCGCTTCAACGTCGTTGTGCCGTGACAACTGACGAACTCCCTAGGACGGCCGGCCCTCAGCTTGCAGTCGTAATGGAAGTTCGGCTCGAATGGCGCCCCGAATCGGAGATGTCCTCGGATCACGCATCTGTCCTGATGCCCTCTCGCATCCCAGTCCGGCGCCATGCCGTGTCGGGCGCCCGCCTTGGCGGGTGCTTCGAAGACCAGGCCACCCTTCCCCTTGAAATGGCCGTTGCTGTTCTTCTCTAGCCGCCTGTCAAGTTGTCTCAATGCCTCCAAGAGGCCAGCGCCGCCTCGGCCACCGAGGACAGCGCCCTGGACGCACTCGGGAACGGGATCGAAGGTCGCCCCGTAGTTCGCGCGGGGCAACAGCATGCAGGTCTTGTTGTCTCTCACAGTGACCTCGTGAGTGACGGTGGCGAGGACCTGCCGCGCACTATGAAGGAGGCGTCTCGAGTACGCACTCAACATGTTGACACTCCGATTCACCTGGCTCGCGGTCTTGACGACGAGGCGTATCCCCTCCGGGTTTATTGGGGCGAGCAGGGCTTCCAACCCGAATCGCTCGATCAAAGGCGTGCTTCCCCTGTCGAGAAACAGGAGCACGAAGTTCAGACCCCACCGCCCGTGGCGAGCGGCTTCAGGAGCCCTTCGGAACCCCCGAACGATGCGACCGTAGAGCTGGTCGAGGTACTCCGGCGAGTAGGTCGCTGGTGAACGCAACGGCTGTGCCGCCAGGATCCGGAGGTTTCGATGGTCGCCGGCCAAGCGTTGGGTGAACGGATCGAGAATCTTCATCGGCAGCCCGGCGACTGCCACGAGCATGGGCGTCACGAAGGATGGCGCCGCAGCTTCGCAACGACGTCCATGGGCATGGAGATCTTCCCTAGATCTTCGGTACCCAAGGCACCAATGAGCTCGCCGAGGAGGTCGTTTGCCGGCAGACCGTGGGGGTCACGCGAGGTCGCGGAATGGCGAAACCGTTCGATGTCGAGATCATTGGCCTCGAGCCATGCCGTTGCGCGCTCGTACGCGTCCTCATCAGACGCATCTAGCCCGGCGATCAGCTCTGGTGACACTCTCGTACCACCCTTGGGGCGATGTTCAGCCGACACGTCAGCGAAACGGACTCCCCGTTCGTCGACAGTTACGTATCGCTCCTCCCCGTCTGCAATGGGCTTGCGAAACGCGGCCCAAAGCGCGCGGTGCAGACGAGGCAAAGCCAAGTCTGAACGGGTTTTCTCAAGCAGTTGGTCCCAGTCCTCTATCTCGTCCGTGGCCTCAGTTCGCGGTACCGCTCCGACGATGGTGTGCTGGTGAGAGTGCTCGACGACGCGGAGTCGCTCCGCCAGTGCTCGCTCCAAGAACGCGCGCAGGCCAACGTGCTCACGCCTCGCCTCCCGAGAGATGCGGCCATCTTCAAGGCTGCCCAAAGTGCTCAGCAGCAAGGGAGTACCCTGCTTGCTCCAGTGGTCTTCGACGAGCGCGCAGACTCGGTCACCGATGCCAGGTAACGAATTCATAGTGCGCTGACGGGGTGGCTTTCTCTAGCATCAACTCTATGCGGTGCGTTGGCCACCGTCCAGCGCTAGACGAGACAGTTCGGCGGCAACGGCATAAACCGCGCGCTCCGGAGGCCTGTTTTGACGCCGACATCTCCCTCCTCATCGCCACTCGGGGTACCCCGCGAAGTCTACGAGTTCGCCCCGGCGCGCTCCAACAAGATCGTACCGACGCCCACTACGTGCTCGTGACCGCCTGACCGCAACCGCAGTAGCGCGGCCTCATCCCCAGCTACCTTGCCGCACATGCCCGTTTAGCCGGAGCTGCGTCATCCCGGCTGGATGCCGCTTCTAACCTGAACCGCGGCGAGGCGATCCTCGAAGTAGCGTCGGAACACGTCGTTCTCGGGCCAGATGTCGGGCTCCGTCCAGAACGCGCCCAGGCGTCCCACCAGGGCGGCGATCCAGTCCGCCGCCTGCACCGTCTGGTAGCGATGGCTCTCGAGGTGAAAGGGCGGCTCGATCAGCCGCCGCCGCGTCTCGCTCCTGCCGTACATGTCGCGCGCGACCGCGGTAAGGACGGCGTCCCGGCTCGGGTGCTCGTCGAGGGCCAGCAGGAACCGGGCCGCCGGCTCGCAGTCCTCACTGCAGAAGGCGTCGATCCGACCGACTGCCTCGCGCAGCATCTCGGCATACAGCGCGTTCGAGTCGTGCCGCGCCGGCTCCCCCTTCCGGGCGCCGACGTAGAAGACCCGGCCGCCTGTCCGGACGATCCTGTTCAGCAGCCGGTTCGTCGCCGAGCGCAACGCCGGATAGCGCGCGATACCGGCGGCCCGGTAGAGGCTCGAACCCTTCTTCTCCCAGACCGCCGGATGCTTGCCCGACCGGGCCAGCTCGTGCGCCAGCGGCTCGCACTTGCGCTGGAAGAACCAGGTGCCGAACGCGCGCACCCCCTCCGCGGGCATCAGGAAGCCCGCGAAGCCGAACACGGGGCTGTCGTTGTGCCGGGGGGTCGCTGCGGGAGACGTAGGGGCCGACGTGTCCGAACTCGTCGAGATAGGCGATGTAGATCAACCCGGCCCCCATATACGCGAAAGCCCGCACCTGGGTGCGGGCCTCGGAACGAGGGCATGGCTTGCGCCGCGCGTCTCGATGGGAACTATGCACCGGCCCGTCGGCCGCGTCAACGCTCCGCTCCAGAACGGACCGTCCGCGCCCGATCCGACCTGTCCCTGCCCACTCTTGGAGCCGCTTCGGATGCGACCCGTCGGGGAATGCGATTGGGCTCGACTGCACGCTGGAAGGCAGGAGGGCGGCAGTCCCTCCCCGAAGGGAGGAGCCGCAACCCTGTCAGAGGATCCAGAGCCAGAACACGATGACGGTGGGCACGATCCCGAGGAGCGACGCGCCGACGCCGTATTTCACGACGACCCACCACGTGCGCTCCATCCGGAAGTTCTCCGATACCTGTTCGTACCGTTCAAACATCAGGCCGATCTGGTTGAGGGCGACCACGACCGCGGCCGTGGCGGCCATCGCGGTGAGCACGAGTCTGAACGTGTCGAGCACGTTGCTCAGTCTCATCCGCCAGGCCTCCGTCAGCAGCTTTGCGGTCTCCGCCACCATCCGTTCGGTCTCCAGCCCTTTCGGCTTCTCTTCAGTATCCACTAGCTAGCTTTCCTCCATGCGGATTCCCGCCAACGGACACCTCAGCTTCGGCGCTGGCTCCGCGACCGCCGCGTCCACGTCCACCACTCCACCGTCGCGCGCTGGCTGCGGCCGTCACGGCGACGGCTGACGCGCGACCCTGTATGCCGCGGTTCAGATTCACCCAGCCTCCCGAGCGGCAGGCCGCCAGCGTGATCACCCGGCTCGTCGAGAACGGCGCCCTGCGCCGCAACCCGGCCAGACCGCCCTCGGTGCGCACGGTCGCCAACTACCGCGACTGCCTGCTCCAGGTCGCGCGGCGCATCGCGCCCCTGGGGCGCGAACTCCGCGATCTCGATCGGGCCGCCGCGGTCGAGTACCTCCGCACCCGCGTCGACGACCTCGGCCAGAAGGCGCTCGACATGCACCGCCAGGCGCTGCAGGCGATGCTCGTCCACGTCTCCCGCCGCCTGCCCGAAGGGCAGCGCCTGACCGTCGTCCGCTCGCACAGGCCCCAGCGCCGGGGCGGACGGGCCTACACCCCGCAGCAGGTCCGCATGGCCGCGGCGGCGCAGAACGCCCGCAACGGACTGTCCACCCTGATCGCCCACGCTCCGGGGTTGCGCGCCCACGAGCTACTGACACTACGCACTTGCCTACTTGCCTACGCCGCAGGATTCCCGTAGTGTGCATTACCTGAAAAATGGGTTGTCTAGCTCTGTCAGGTGGTCCCTTGAGCAGATGATTCGTCTTAGGGAGAGTGAACATGCAACTTCTGAAAGAGAAACTTCGGAACGCGGCGGGCTGGATCCGGCGTTTCGTGGCGGGTCGGCGCGGCGTGTCGTCGGTCGAGTATGCTCTGATCGTGGTGGCGGTGATCGGCATCGTCGGTGCCATGGGGGCCGCCATGTCGGGCGGCTTCAACAACCTGTTCCAGGACCTCAACCAGGAGTTGACGGACGCCATATCGTAGGGTGTCTGGAAACACCTCGACGGCCAGCGCGCTGTCGGATTGGGGTGTGGATCTGTTGGTAAGCGGGGGTGTCGCGTGCACGCTGGCCGCGATGTGGGAGGATTGGCGCTGGCGACAGGTTCCCCACTGGACAGTTGCGGGACTCTTGGCGCTGTGGCTGCTGTTCGCCGTCACGGCGCCGGAGCGGCTGGGCTTTCCGCCCTGGGCCGGGCTCGCGTGTGGCGCGGGGGCGCTGGTGTTCGGGTTCCTCTGCTTCCGGCTGGGCTGGTGGGGCGCGGGCGACGCCAAGCTCCTTGCGGTTCTGGCGCTGTGGATCGGTCCGCACGACCTGCCCGCCGCGTTGCTCGGTACCGCTGCCGTCGGGCTGCTGCTGATAGCGGTCGCGTTGGCGGTACCGGCGGGCGACTTCCGGCAGCGCGGCCTGCCGTTCGCCGTGGCATTGGGCGTGCCGGCCGCAACCGTCTTGGCGACGCGAGTCGGGAGCTTCGCTTGCGCCTGACCCCGGGCCGGATGTGAAGACGGCGCGCCATGGCCATCGCCGACATTCTCGACTGGAGGTTCTTCCGCCTCCGTAACCTCGTCCCCGCCGTTCTGGCGATGGTCGTGGCCGTGACAGCGTGGTTCGGAATCCGCCCGGCCCTCATGGACGCCCCGGAGCCCCCCCCCGTTGTCCAGGATGAAGTGCAGGAGCAAGCGGCGGTCGCGCAACCGCCGCCCGCGGAACCGGAACCCGTCTACCCCTATGTCCTGTTGGCGAACCGCGACCTCCAACCGGGGGTTCTCCTCGTTGACGACATGGTCGAGTGGACCGAGTGGCGGGAGGCGGTCGATCTCGACCTCGCGATCGTGCGCGATACCGTGGAGTTCCGGGCCGTGCGCGGGTCGGTCACGATGCGGCCCTTCGCGAAGGGCGAGATGCTGGCGTGGGACGGTCTGATCCTGCCGGGCAGTCCGGGTTTCGTCACGGCCGTGCTCGCTCCCGGGCGGCGCGCCGTCACGGTGGAGGTGGACCGCGCGACGACCGACGCGAACATCATCTTCCCGGGCGACCGCGTCGATGTCATCCTGGTGGCGAACCCGGATTCGGCCGGGCAGTCGGGCGGTCCCGCCGCGCAAAGCATCGTGCGGGACGTGCGCGTGCTGGCCGTCGGCTCGACGATCGTCTCTCTCGGGCGGTACGCGCGGGCGACCCTTTCCAGCGGTGGCCTCCTGGAGGCCGTCGCGCCGCCCGAGGGCGATTCCTACACGCTGGAGGTCAGTCCCAGGGACGCGGCGCGTATCTCGCTGGCGGCGAACACGGGGCAGTTGACGCTGGCGATCCGGCCGATTCTCGCGGCGCCGGGGGAGCATGTGTCGCCGGTGCGGTTCGAGGAGATCGTGCGAACCCCGGAACTCGAGGCGCCGCCCCGGGTGCGGGTGATCCGCGGGGGAGGCGACAACGCCTCGCGCGAGGTGGTGACGCTGGCGGAGGGTGCATGACCGGGCCGTCGCGGACGCGGGCTGCGCGCCGGGTTCGGCCGACCCTTCGGGGGGTCGGTCTGGCCGCGCTCCTCGCCTTGCCCGTGGCCGCACAGGACGCGGCCGACATCCTGATCGAGTTGGCGCCCGGCGGGTCGGAGACGCTGACGTTCGACGCCGACGTGGCGACGGCGTTCGTGGCCGACCCGGCGACGGCGGACGTGGAGGTGCTGGACAGCCGCCGCGTGTTCGTGCTGGGCGGCGCGCACGGCGTCACCAGTCTCAAGGTCTACGGCGAGGCGGGCGTGTTGCTCGGCGCGTACGCCGTCCGGGTACACGTGCAGTCCGCCTTCGCGCGCACCATAGCGAGCCGTCTGGCGGGCGACGCGGGCCGGATCGACGTGGAGTCCATCGGGGACGCGCTGTTCGTCAGCGGGACGGCCGCCGATCCCTCCGAGGCGGAGCGCGTGCTGCGTGGGATCCGCGCGGTGTCGGGAGAGACCCCGGTCGTGGACGCGCTGGCGCTCGAGACACCGGCGCAGGTCAACCTGGAGGTGCTCATCTCGGAGGTGTCGCGCAACGTCACGCAACAGCTCGGCATCGACTGGTCCGTCGACTTGAACCCCTTCGAGAACCCGTTGCGCACCTGGGTCGCCGGCACCGGCGTGCGGCTCGCGACCGGATCGCTGAGCGTCGACGACAGCCTGGAGCAAACGGTCCAGTTCTTCCCGGTGAGCCCGGCCGGCGTCGTGGCGGAGGAACCTCAGTTCACCAACGAGGTACGGGAACTGGCGGTGGTACAGCCGCTCGTGCCGCGCGGGGGCGACGGCAGGGTGCTGCTGTCGCAAACCAAGGAAGTCAACAGCGGCAAGTACCGGGCATCCGCCTTTCTCGAGGCCCTCGCGGAGAACGGCCTGGCGGTCGTGCACGCGCGGCCGAACCTGACCGCCGTGAGCGGCCAGCCGGCGGAGTTCTTCTCCGGACTCGAGATTCCCGTGCCCACCATCACCGACCGGGGCGTCATCGGGACGGAGTATCGCCAGACCGGGGTGAGCCTGACGTTCACGCCGACGGTTCTCGACCGCGACCACATTTCGCTCGTCGTCCAGCCGCGGATCCGGGAGATCGCCCCTGGCGGCGCGACGATCGCGGGGACGAACGTGCCGAACATCAACGAGCGTTCCGCGTCGACCACGGTGGAACTGGGCGACGGCGAGTCCATCGCCATCGCCGGGCTCTACCGGCGCAGCACGACCGGGGCGGAGGCCGGCGTGCCTGTGCTGAAGGACATCCCGGTCTGGGGCGCGCTGTTCCGGCAGGCGCAGGAGACGGACGAGTCCGTCGAGCTGATCATCGTCGTCACGCCGCGGATCGTCGCGCCGGTGGGCGAGGCCGTCCTGGCGGACCGTCGGCGGACGCCGGAGGAGACCGCCATGCAGATGGAAAACGAGTTCTACTACTGAGCATTGGGGGAGGGCGCATGAAAGGGTTGATGTCCGTGGCCTTGCTGGCCGCCCTGCTGACGGGTTGCACCATGTCGGCGAGGTCCGAGGGGGTGTCCATGACGATCCTGCGCGACGCGATGGTGGAGTCCGCGCGGGTCGCCGCCGCGTCCGAGAATCCGGAACCGGCGGTCCGTGCTGTCCGCGCCTGGCGGGCGCCCGAAGACGACGGCGCGGGCGGAGCAGGCGCGGGCGGGGAGTTTGCGCAGTAGAACGAAACGGCGATAGCCTGCGGGGCGAGGCTGCGGGGGTTCGGCGGTGTCCGTCTGACACCGGCGCCGCCGCGTTGCGTGCGGGGCGGCGCCGTTGGCGGCGGGTTGAGAGATGGCGGAGACCGCGTTTACGGCCTTCCTGAACGATGCCCGCAGCCGGGGCGTCCTGCGCGACGTCGATCGTGCGGCGCAGGTTCAGCGCGGCAGCGTACGCGACGCCGTGCGCTCCTGCCGTAGCGCGCGGTCCCCCGACCTCCTGCTGGTCGACCTCGACGGTGAGCAGAACCCCATGGTGCACATCGCCGGGCTCCTGCAGGTGTGCCGGCCCGAGTCCGTGATCCTGGCCACCGGATCGGAGAACAACGTCACCCTCGCCAACGAACTCTACCGCGGCGGCGTGTTCCTGTACCTCCCGAAGCCCCTCGACGCCGCGAACCTGCGCCGGGCGCTCGACGAAGTGCAGTCGGTGCAGACCGAAGACGCCCGTCCGGAGATCCAGACGAGCCGCTTCATGCTGGTGCTTGGCGACGGCATGGGCACCAACACGGTCACGGTCCTTCTGGCGCGCCTCGCCGCCGAACAGGGGAGGTACGTGAGCTGTGTGGACCTGGACCGCAACTTCGGCTCCCTCGCCCTGGCGTTCGACACACCGCCGCAGCGCGGACTGCTGCAGGCGCTGCAGCGCCCCGACGGCGGGGCCATCGCCGTGGAGCAGCTCCAGGCGCCCGTGTCGCCGCGGATCGGACTGGTGGCGCACCCGGTGGACCAGATCAACCCGTTGCCCACCGACGAGGGCGGCCTGGAGGCGGTCATCGACGGGCTGTCGGCGCAGGCGCACGTGGTCTTCGCATGCGGCGTGACGACCGAGCAGGTCATGCGCCTGCGTCCCTTGACCGCCAACCACCTGATCGTGTTCGAGCCGACGCCGGCCGGCGTCTCGGTGGCGACGCGCTGGCTGCGCATCCTCGACGGGGCCACGTCCGCGCTCGTACTCAACCACGCGCGCCCGCTGCCCGGCCTGATCGGCGACGAGCAGCTACGGGACGCCCTGGGCGGCCGCTCGCCGGATGTGCGGTTGCCGTACGTCAGGGGGATGGCGCGGGCCATGGCGCTGGGCGAACCGGAAACGGCGCTGCCGCGCCGGGACCGGCACGCGCTCGAACGGTTCCTGCAGCCGCTGGTGGGTGGCGCGGCCGCCAGCGAAGGCTAACGCCAACGGCCCCGCACCGCGGACCCTTGCCGGCGACGAAGTCCTCGTCCGTGACCCGGGGTTCCACCGCCGTCGCCGTCGAGGCGGCGTTGCCGGCCACACGGTCGGCCCGCCCAGTGCGTCGGCGCCTCCATAACCGCTTGTAGCCGTTGGATCGACTTCGACAACGACCGCCACTCGTCCTTCAACATGAGTGAGCGGGCGGCCGGGCGTTAGAGTTAGAGGTGCCCGTCAGCGCGCTGACCGGAACACGTCGTCGAGGGTCTCGGCGTCCAGCACGTTGTCGGCCCAGGTCCGCAGCTCCGGCCCGGGTGCCCGCCGCAGCCGCTCGGCCGCCTCGGGCGGCAACCCGCCGAAGCGCCGCCGGAGCTGCCGCGCGAGCACCGCGCGCTCACCCTCGGCGCGGCCCCGCTCGATGCCCTGTTCAAGGCCCTGTTCAAGGCCCTGTTCAATGCCCCGCTCGATGCCTTGCTCGATGCCCCGCTCGAGGCCTTGTTCAAGGCCCCGCTCGATGCCCTCCGCCCTGCCCTCGTCGCGGGCGCGCTGAAAGAACCCTGTCACGATGCTGCCCTCCTCGGGATGCCGGCGCCGGTACCGGCGCAGTTCATTGTCGGTCAGCCCGGCGTAGATGTCGATGAACTCCAGGTACTTCGCCCGCCTGGCACCGTCCGCCTCCCGCTCGAGCAGGCCGCCCACCGCGCGGGCGTAGACCTCGACCGGGTCGTGCCCCGCGCGGCGCATGTTGGGCAGGTTGACGCGCGCCACCACGTTGTCGCTGTCGAGCCAGCGCTCGGCGGGCGTCTCGGCCAACCTGCACGCGAGGTACTCGAACCGGAGGTAGGCGCGTCGCTCCGTGCCGAGGACCAGGGACGCGGGCGCGCGCTCGGCGGTGCGCAGGAAGATCGTCACCGGCACCACGCGGTCCGTGTCGCACAGGTCCGCCAGGTCCAGGCAGTAGCGCGCCAGCCGCCGCGGCGAGAAGCGCCGCGCGTCCGACTCCTCCTCCAGCGCGAACGCGATTGCGTCGCGGCGGCCGTCGGCCCACTTGACGAGCAGCGGCGTGTCGAGCACCCGGTAGCGGTCGCCGAGGCGTTCCTTGCCCTGCTCCTGGCGCAGCGGCAGGATGCGCACGTCGTCTTCCGGCGCCGGCGCCTCCTCGGGGGCGAAGAAGGCCAGCGCGTCGCGCGGGTAGTCGACGATGAGGTTCTTGAAGTTCTGGTCGTGGCTGACGGTGTCGGCCATGCGTTGCGTCCCGGCTACGTTCCCGGTGCAGGATCGGCTGCCCGCGCCGGAAGCGGAAGGCGCGATGGCTGAGAAACCTGTGGGAGATCCGCCCGCGGAATCCGCCTCCATGGAGGCAGTCCAAGGCACACACCCTGTGCGATGGTTGCTTCAAGCGCTGCTCGACGGCGGCCACGACGGCGCGCTACGGCGCCGGGCGACGACCGCGGAGCGCGGGTGCGACGCGTGCGGTCGCCTGCTGGCCGGCCGGGGCTGGGGCACGCGCATCTGTGGCGCGACACCGAGCGCACGGCGGAATGGCCGCTGTGCCTCTCGTGCTCGGAAGAACTGCGCTTGGCGGAACCGGACCCGGATGGGGCGGGCCTGCCCTGGCACGAGGCAACGGCGCGCGATGACGACGGCGGGTCAAGCGCCACTTCCTGTCGGAATCGATGCGGGCGCTGCTGGACACGCCCGCCGAGGAGCGGCGACATGGACGAGTTCCACCGTCGGTTGCGCAAGCTAGAATGGGACCGAACACGGCTCTGGCCGACGCCCGGTGCGGACCGGGCTGGGATGAACCGCGAGGGGTGGGAGTGAGCGATGGCTGAGCTGCTGGACCCGCGCCCGAGGCTGGTGCTGGTGATGGGCTGCAACGGGTCGGGGAAGTCGGCGTGGAAGCGGGCGAACTACGACCGGCTGCCGGAACGGTACTTCGACCAGGACAGCATCGCCGGCGGCATCGGCGACTGGAACGACGAGGCGACGCGGACCCGGACGCGGGAGTACGTGGAGGGGTGGGTCGACGAGTGCTTCGCCGGAAAGCTGGACTTCGGCTTCGAGAGCACGTTCTCGGGACACCGGGGGCCCGAGTTGCTCGACCGGGCGCTGGGCGAAGGGTATCGTGTGGAGGGGTACTACATCGGGACACGGTCGACGGAGGTCAATGCGGGCAGGATCGAGTACCGCGTCCTGTCCAACACGGGGCATTACATCGACCCGCGCCGGCTGCCGGAAAGGTACCGATGGTCGCTGTCGAATCTGCGCCGGCGGCTGGATGACTTCGATGTTGTGGAGGTCGTCGACAATTCGGCGGAGGCGGAGGACCGGATTCCCATTCCGGTAGTCCAGTTCATGGCGGAGCGTGGTGCGGTCAGGACGCGGCTGCCGGAGGAAGACATGGCCGCGTGGTGCGCGGAGCTGTTGCGGCGGCGCGAAGTGGCGCAACGCCAGGCGGCGATCCGCCAGCAACGGAGCGCGGGACAGCGCGCCGGTGACCGCGGAGGCCGATAGCCCGGTTCTTGGCGACGTTCAGCGCTGCCGCCGCGGGCGGAGCGTCCAGCTGGACTCATCCGGCCGACATCCGGCCAATGGCCCGTGGAGTCATTCCATGGGAATGCGAATGACGATTCCGCCCATCACGTCGCGACGCCTGGTTTTCGTCACGTGGCAGGTTGCGCAACGGACGCCCGATCCCGTCGGCGCGTCGCCGGCGAGTTCGGCCCGCCGACCCTCGTGGTGCGGGCCCCCGAAGTAGGCGCGTGTATGCGGATCGTCATGGCGCCGGCGGCGGACAGAGGGCGACAAAGTGCAGTCGAACGAGGGCGCGCCGCCGTCTGCCGGGCTTGCCGAGGCCGACCGGCTGCAGCCCTGGCCGCGCGCGCAGCGCCGCTTCGCTCAGGCCGCCGGAGGCCGGCACGGCGATGTGGCGGCCCATGAGGACGGCGTTGAGGTTGGCCCCAGCCGGAAACCGGTGTCGATTCGGTTCGCGAACGCCAGGTCCGGCAGCACGGCGCCGGCCATGGCGCACAAGGCTTGAACAGTGGGACAAGGCTCGGACTTGACAGATTGGCCCCCAGACCGCAGGGTAGCGCGGCCTGTCGGCAACACCATCCGAAACGACGACGGAGGGCGATGCGCATGAGATTGCAGAGCATCTGCGAAGAGATCATGGAGGATGTGGACGGCGCTCTCGGCTGCGCCTTGGTCGACCTAGGCACGGGACTGCCACTCGCCATGACGGTGACATCGGACGAACTCCTGGCGTCGGGTGCGATGGAGACCCTGGCCGCCGCCGGGACGGACTACTTTCGAGGCGAGGTGAACCACCAGCTTCGGAGCGCGATGGGTGGGGACCCGGGCGATGATGGCTTCGTTGAGGAAATCCAGACGACGACCGAAGAAACCTACCATTTCATGTGCGTCGTGCCCGGAAACAGACAGACGGTCCTGCTGCTGATCACCGACAAGACGGTGAACCTGGGTTTGGGCTGGGTGGCGGTGCGCCGCACCCTCCGGCGCGTCGAGGAGAGCACGCGGCGTCCCGGAGTGCGCCCCGAGCGGAGCGAACCGTCGCCAGCCGAGCCGCCGATCCACAAGGACCCGCCGGACAACCGGACGAACGGCATGAACCGGCGGATCGGGCGGTCACGCCTCCGGCATCGCTGACGAAACGGTCGAAGCGGCACGGCGCCGCCGTCGGCGGTGGCCGTGTGAACGGCGGGCGCGCCCGCGCGCTTCGGAGCCGCCGTCCAACGGGAGGCGTCAAGTCGGGCACGCGATGCGCTTCACGGGGTGGGGGTGCCAGGGGTGGGGGTGCCAGGGGTGGGGGTAGTGCACCAGCGGCAGTCCGAGAGACTGTGGAACGATCCCCAGGTGGCCCTCCTGCGTAGCGCCACGGGGGACAGATCGAAGCCGAAGGCGGACGCCACCCGGCCCCAGAGCAACCCCGGCGTGGGGTCCACGCAAGTGTCCACGACGATCCACCAATGCTCCGGCGTCATGTCGCGGCTGACCCAGTTCTGGTGTGGCGTGGTCCCGCCGGTGTTCTCGTTCGGCAACACCTGCTGGTCAGCGGCGAAGTGCTGGCCGGCGGCGGGCAGGCTCCCCGCCGCCGGGCAGAGCCCGGGCGTGTTCCAGGTTCCGTCAGCCGGCGTCGGAGGCCACGACAACGCAACCATGGGAAGGCACCACTGGCCGTCGACGCATGGCACGCCCGAGCCCCGTTCCGTCCCCCGCGTGACGACCGCCACCGTGAACGTGCCGGCGCTGTCGTCGCCGAACTCATCCATGGCCGCCGCCATGACCGCGGCCAGGGGATTGGTCTCGGTTTCGTTCGCGATCACCTCCGCCAGGGCGAACGTCTGCCGCGCCAGATCCGTCCGCAAGCTCCCGAGCGTCCGCACGTCCAGCACGAGTGCGGCAAGGGCGAGAACGAATGGCGTGATGGCCACCAGTTCGACGGTCGCCGAACCCCGGTTCCGCCCCTTGCCGCCGCTTCTCGACACGGGCCCGCTCACCCCTGGTTGCGCGCCCAACTGGTGTGCTCGCGGCGGATTCCGCCGGGCCAGACCGCGCGCGCGGGTCCGAACCACGGCTCCACGACGATGGCCGCCCTGACGCGCATCCAGCTCCCGCGCGGCCCGCAACCCGTTCCGGGCCAGGTCACGCCGTTGGACAGGTCGTCGTCCCAACGGACGCCGATCAGCACTTCGGACGTCGATGAGTTGTCCGGCCAGCCGGTGTTGCCGGCGGCGATCCCGACGGTGCCGTCGTCGTCGAGATCCAGCAGCCAGCTCCCGGCGCCGTCGTCCGCGATGGCGTTCGCGATGGCGTTGGCGCAGTCCCCAGGGTCGGCCGCCGCGGCGCGGGCCGCTTCGTGCGTGACTCGTGCCAGGGTCTGATCGATCAACGACAGTCTGAAGAACTCGCCCACCGGGCCGAACAGCAGGAGCGAGGCGCCGAACACGAGGACGAACTCGACCGTCACGGCGCCGCGGGCGCGGGCCTTCGCCGGGCGCCGCCACGATCGGCGAACGGGTCTTCTCATGCGGGGAGATTCACGCGTTGACAGGGGTTCGCCTCCGCGACGGGGCCCGCCGATGTCGCCATATGCCGCGCGACCTCTCGACGAGCGGGAGAACAAATCTACTGCGTCGTCGTTGCGCAGTAAACCGCTCCGCTTCCGATCCGCTTCCGGCTGCTCTCCGGCTGTGTGGGTGTAAACGCCGTCAGCGCTCGCCGCAGGCGCCATAGCGGGCGCGGCAGAACAGCACCGAGCGCCGCTGACAGCGAGCCGAACCGAAAAACCGTTCGTCCACCCAGCAGATCAGCCGGGCCAGATCCCGATCGTTGAGTGTGCAGTACAGGTTGTACGGCCAGATCGGCGCACGTGGCATGCACCGGTGGCACCGGTCGATCCAGGCGGCCTCCGCGAGCAGTTCGCCGACCGTGTCCACCGTATGGGGCGACACGTCGAAGACCACCAACGCGTTTGCTTCGAGCCTGGGCGGGTCACGACGCATGACCACTCCCATTCCCGTTATCGAGCCTTCGCCCGCAAGACGCTTCAGCCGCTCGATGACCCATGCCTCCGAGAAGACGCCGAGGCGGTTCGCCACCGCCGCGTAGGGGCGCGGGGTGAGCGGCAACCCTTCCTGGACGGCCGTCAGGAGGCGCCGGTCGGACGCATCGAGGGCCGGGCGTCGCCCCGGTGGTGACGTCTCCGCGGCTGTGCCGCAGAGCCCGGATGCCGTCCGGCGCGGCGAAGGGCATTCCGTCCTTCCGCGGTAGTCCCTTTCCAGGCGCAGGTCGAGGACCTCGACGCCTGTCCGCCGGCGGATGTCGGTGACGGTGTCGAAGAGTTCCCCCGCGTTCGGCGCCGCGAGCGGGAACCAGAGATTGAACTCGTGCTCGCGCTCCAGGACCTCGCCGACCCCCCGATGGCGGAGCACCGCCGCCCTGATCGAACGCAGCCGCGCGTTCGGGACCGCCATCGCCACCAGCGTGCTCGCACCGACGGATCCGGGCTCGAGCACGGGACCGATCCAGTGCAACACGCCGCGTCGCTCGAGGGCATCGAGACGCCGAAGCACTTCGTCCGCACTTTCTTCGAGGCGGCGCGCAATCTCCGCGAAAGGCTTCTCGCAGATCGGGAAGTCCCGCCGGCATGCGTCGAGCAGTTGGCGGTCCAACCGGTCGAGGATCGGCGATCCGTTTTCCACAACCCGGGGCCGGACGCGTTCCGGAGTGCGGGCCGAACCCCCGTTGGCCCGCCGCGACCGGACGGCGGACGACCCGAGCCGGTCGGCCTGATGATGGGCTATCGCAGTCGACATTCCACTACCTCCACCTGTTTGCTCGCTCACGTTCCGAACTATAGGCGCGCGGCGGACATGCTGTCTTTCCGGTCGCTTACCTACGTACAAGTACGCAGTCGCAACTCGGCTCCTCGCCAGGCGCGCAGGACTCCGGGGAGGCGAAGTGCGCCGGCGGGGCCGGTTCAGGTGTTCCGCAACTCGGCGAGATACCGCTGGATCTTGGCGACGTAGCGGTCGGCCGCGGCGACGAAGTAGCGGTTGTTGCGGTTGCGGTATCCGACGTTGTACGCGCGCAGGGCGCATGCCTCGGCGTCCGGCGCGGTCCGCGCGCAGACCTCGACGTAGTGCGCGAGGATGCGGGCGGCGCAATCGACGTTCTGCTCCGGGTCGGCGAGGTTCGCGCCGCACCAGGCGCTCCACAGGTCGGGGCGGACCTGGCCCGGACCCACGGCGCCCATCGCCGAGCGGATGTTCTTCCGGAAGGAACTCTCGGTCATGATCAGGCTGGCCAGGAGTTCGGGCGCCAGCGCCTGGCGCGTCGACACTTCGAGGATCCACCCCGCGAACTCGTCGGCGACCGACGGCTCGAGATGGAACCCCCGCGCGAGGTGCTTGGCGAACGTGCCGCGTTCCTCGGCCCAGGTCGCGCGGCTTTCTGCTTGGGGGAGCGCCACGGTGAGGAAGACGCGACGTTCGTGGTTCGGCCGCGCCGCCGTGCCCGCCACGGCGAGCACACAGGCGGCAACCGACAGGAGCAGCGCCGCGCGGCGCACGCGGGCGTATCGGAGTTGCCTCGCGGGCATACTGGATTTCGTCCGGCGTGCTCGCCCTCGTGGCGGGACGCCGCATGACCCCGTCCGACTGGACCGATGCCGGGAAACGACCGTCGACATTCCACAACCTCCGCCTGTCTCCCGCTGGCGTTCCCGAACTATAGGCGTGCGGTGGAAGAGCTGTCTTTCCGGTCCTTCACCTACGTACAACTACGGAGGGATATGCCTCGGGCCTTCTCGGCCTCGGCCGACTCCGGGAAACGGGGGGCGCCGCCTGGCACGATGCAGGGAAACCGCGGGCTCCGCGTTGAACCGCGTGCTACGGCGTGGCGTTGCCGACCGGGTCGATCCCGGCCAGGAGCGTCATTCGCACCAGATGGGAGAGGCTGTCCGCGCCCATCTTCATCATGACGTTCCGGCGGTACACCTCTATCGTGCGGGCGCTGACTCCGAGTTCCCGCGCAACGAACTTGTTGGTCCTTCCCAGCAAGAGCCGTTCGAGCACCTGCCGTTCCCGTTTCGTCAGCCCTCGCAGCCGGGTGCCGATCTCGGACCGCTCGCGTTGGTCCTGCCGGACGCTGCGGTCGATGTCGATGGCCCGCGCCACGCTCCGCAGCAGCTGCTGTCCGCTCACGGGCTTCTCGAGGAAGTCGACCGCTCCGGCGCGTATCGCCTGCACCGCCATCGCGATGTCGCCATGGCCAGTGAGGACGATCACGGGCAGCGTCTCGCCACGTTCGTTCAGGCGCTGCTGCACTTCCAGCCCGTCGGCCCCGGGCATCTTCACGTCCAGCACGACGCAGGCGCCGAGACCGATGTCGGCGGCTTCGAGCAAGTCCGTTCCGGACCCGAACTGTGCCGTCCGATACCCCGCCGTCTCCAGGAGTGCGTGCAGCGACGCGCGCACGGCGTCGTCGTCGTCCACCAGGAGTATCAGTTCGCCCGCCATCTCATTCGATGGATTCGTCGAAGACCGGAACCGAAAAGCGGAACGCCGTTCCGCGATCGGTATCTGAATCGACGCCAATCCTGCCGCCGTGCGCCTCGACGATGGTACGGCAGATGCTCAGCCCGATGCCGATGCCGTCCGGCTTGCTCGAGACGAACGGCTCGAACACCCGCTCCCGGATCTCCGGGGACAACCCGGGCCCGTTGTCGTTGACGACCACTTCGACCGCCTCCTGGCCGGGCGCCGTCGCAACGGCGATCGTGGGAGCCTCGACGTCGCTCAGGGCATCGACGCTGTTGCGAACCAGATTGAGGACCACCTGCTGTATCTGGACATGGTCGATGAGGACCGGAGGAAGGTCCGCGGCAAGGTTCAGTTCCAGGTCGATGCCGTCAGCGGCCGTTCCCAGGGTCGCCAGCCGACAGGTTTCCTCGACGACGACGTTGATGTCCTTCACGGAACGCTCGGTGTCCCCCCTGGCGGTGAACTCGCGCAGCAGCCGGACGACATCGCCCGCCCGCAGGGACTGGGTAACGGCCTGGTCCATGTACTCGCGAACCTTGGCCGACGCCTTGCCGCCGGCCCGGTCGAGCAGCGCGGCGCTCGCCTCGACGAATCCGACGACGGCGGACAGCGGCTGGGTGAGTTCGTGCGCGAGAGCCGACCCCATCTCGCCGACGGCGTTCGCCCGGGCGACCTGCATGAGTTCCGATTGCAGCTCCGCGATGCGCGCGCGGGTTCTCAGCGTCTCCGTGAGATCGTGAAGGGTACCGATGAAGAGCGGTTCGTTGGCATCGTCGCGCAGTTCTCCGACCGACAGGCGTAACGGGACGGTCGTACCGTCCTTGCGCCGTCCCGTCACGTCGCGGCCCTTGCCGATGACTCGCGCCCTGCCGGTCCGGAGGTAGTTCCGAATGTACGTGTCGTGGTTCCCCCGGTCCCGCGGCGTCATGAGCAGGTTGACGTTGTTGCCGAGCACTTCCTGCGCGGAATAGCCGAACAGCCGTTCACAGGCGGCGTTGTACAGCAGGACCGTCCCGGCCGCGTTGATCACGACCATGCCGTCGAGCGCCGCATCGACCACTCGGCGAAGCTGGTGCTCGCCGAGCACGAACGGTGAGTCGGAGGTTCCTGTCGTTGGAAGGGGGTCGTTCACGCCTTTCATCGTCTGCCGCCGCATCGATCGCTGTCCGCCGGCGCGCTATGGTCGAGTCGAGTCGGCGGCGTTTGCCGGCGCTACCGCCGACATCGTGGCAGTCCGATGATCAGGAGGCTCGAAGTAGGCTCGCATGGACGCTTCCCCTCTCTCCCGGAGGGCGAATGTACCGGACGAGGGGCCTTTGGCCAAGGCCGGCGCTCGCGCCCGCACGCCCGCCACGACCGTCTCGGCCGGCGCGGCGACTCCGTGCTCGAGCGCGACGGCTCGAAGACCATGGTCACGGTGTACGACATGGATCGCTTCCACATGCCTGCCGGCAGCCGCGCCGCTTCGCGGGACCGACATCGCGGCCATCTCGCTCGCGCCCGGAGCAGAGAGAGGCAGAGAGAGAGTTGCGAGAGTTGCGAGAGTTGCAGGGTGCCTTGAGCGGGGTAGACTCATCGTGCGGCCCTTGGGGACCGGGCGTTCCGCGGCGCGGAGCCTGCAGGATCGGCATCCCCCTCTCCCGCCCCTCGGGGCCGCGCTTTCTTTCGGTGGTGTCCGGCGACAGGGCCGGGGGCCAATGGAATCGAGGTCGGCGGCGAGCGCGGAGGGCGCGGCCATGGAGCTTCGCGGGAAGTCCGCGGTCGTGACCGGGGGCGGCAACGGGATCGGGAGGGCGCTTTGCCTCGCGCTGGCGAAGCGGGGCGTCAACGTGGCCGTCGCGGATATCGAGGCCGACGCCGCGGGCGCCGTCGCGGCGGAGGTGGCCGAGTTCGGCGTCCGTGGCGAGGGGCTCGCGGTGGACGTCACGGACGAGTCGAGCGTCTCGGAGCTCGCGGACTCGTCGTGGCGCGCTTTCGGGAACGTCGACATCCTCGTCAACAATGCGGGGGTGATGCATGCGCTGACGCCCCTGCACGAGTGCGGCGCCGCGGACTTCGACTGGGTATTCGCTGTGAACGTGCGCGGCGCGATGAATGGCATCAGGGCCTTCGTGCCGAGATTCCTTGCGGCGGACCGCCCGAGTCGTGTGGTCAACACGGCTTCCGAGCACGCCCTGGGCGTTCCGCACGTCGGCGGCGGCGTCTACACGGCGTCCAAGCACGCGCTGCTCGGCCTCTCCGACGTGTTGCGCCGCGAACTCCCGGACCGCGTGAAGGTCAGCGTGCTCTGCCCCGGGATCGTCGACTCCTCCCTCTGGCGGGCCGGCGAGCGGCGTCAGGCCGAGTTCGGCGGGCCTTCCGCGGCGCCCGAGACGGCCGGCGCCTTCATGGCGCAGGTCGGGATGTCTGCCGCCGAGGTGGCCGCGATGGCCGTGGAGGGCATCGGGACCGGCGAGTTCTACATCGTGACCCATCCCCACGCGGTGGACGTCGCGCACCGGCGGTGGACGGAGCTGCGACACGCGTTCGCGCGGCAGGCGCCGAGGCGCGAGGGCGACGAGCGGTACGACCTGGAACGGATCCTCGGCGCCTTGCCGCAGGTCCGCACGCCATAGGGGAGGAGGAGAGGGCGGGCGCCTTTACCGCGGCGTAGCGGTGTCCGGCGGCGCCCCGCCGCCTGGCGCGGTTCGGCCCCGAGCGCGGAGCCTTCAGCTCTCCGGCGTGAAGGCCACCGGCATACGGACGATCGCGTTGAACCAGATGCTCTTCAGCATCTCCGTCTCGCCGTCGGGGTGGATGTCCGGGATGCGGGTCACGATCTGCCCAAGGAGCGCCTGGAGTTGGTAGCGCGCGAGCCGCGAGCCGAGGCAGAAGTGCGGTCCGCTGCCGAATGCGAGATGGCGGGCCGCATTCTCGCGCGTGATGTCGAACCGGTGCGGGTCCGGGAACACCGAGGGATCCCGGTTTGCCGCCGGGTACGACAGGTAGATCTTGTCGCCCTTCGCGACGCGTTGTCCCCCGATCTCCGTGTCCTCCATGACCGTGCGCCGGAACTTGACCACCGGCGGAGAGTGGCGCAGCACCTCCTCGATGGCGTTCGGCAGGTGCCGGCCGATGTCGCTCCGCAGCAGTTCGTACTGCTCCGGGTGGTCGTGCATCAGGCGCACGAAGTGCGCGGCGGTGCTGCGCGTCGTCTCGTGTCCGGCGATCGACAGGGTCACGAAGAACATCTGGATGTTCAGCTCGTCGAGCTGTTCGCCGTCCACCTCCCCGTGCACGAGTCGGCTGAGCATCGAACCGTCCGGTGCGGCCCGTTTCTCGGCGGCGAGTTCCTGCGCGATGCGGAACAGCGCGAAGAAGGCCGAGCCCGACTCGCCGCGGTATCCGGGGTTCTCGGTGTCGGCGGTCTGGTTGCCGAGGGCGAACACGGTTTCCCGCAGCCGGTCGGGCACGCCCAGGAGCTTGCAGAACGTGTACACGGGGAGCCTCGAGGCGACGTCGAAGACGAACTCGCACTTCCCCTGGCCGGCGACCGAGTCGACGATGGCTCCCGCGACGCGGTCGATCTCGGGATGGAACGCCGCGAGTTCCCCGGGTGCGAACGGTGGCATGACCAGCTTCTTCACCGCCATGTGGTCGGCCGGCTTCATGCCCATGAGCCCGGCCCGCTGCTGTTCGAGCTGAGGCGGTTCGAAGTCCCAGATGACGGGGCTGCCCTCGTGCGACGAGAACAGTTCCTGGTTGCGCGAGACATCCACGATGTCCTGATGGCGCGTGAGCACCCAGAACCCCTTGTCCAGGGACGCGTGCGGCATCGGTGTGCGGTAGCTGTCGGACGGCGGATTCCAGTGCACGGGGTCGGATTCGCGCCATGCGTCGAACAGTTCGTGAGGCGGGCCGCCGCCGGCGGGGATCAGCTCCGGGTCGATGAGATTGCTGGCGAGGGGCATGGGCCTGACCTCCTTTGCCGTGTCGCAAGCCGGAAGGGAGTGTAGCCCGGCGCGGGACGACGCACCATCGAACCGCCGTCGGGGCAGCGGCTCGGAAACCCCGGGCCGAAGCGCCGTTTTCGAGTTCAGAAGCGCGCGGGGGCCTGTCCGCTCGGGGTGCTTTCCAGGTCGGCGAGATACCGCTGGATCTTGGCGAGGTAGCGGTCGGCGGCCGCGGCGAAGTAGCGATTGTCGCGGTTACGGTACCCGAGGTTGTACGAACGCAAGGCGCACGCCTCGGGGTCCGCCGAACGCCGCGCGCAGACCTCGAGGTGGTGGGCGAGGATGCCGGCGGCGCAATTGACGTTCTCCTCGGGATCGGCGACGTCCGCACCGCACCAGGCGCTCCACAGGTCGGGGTGGACCTGGCCGGGGCCCACCGCTCCCATCGGCGAACGGACGTGCTTGCGGAACGTGCTCTCGGTCATGACCAGACTGGCCAGGAGTTCGGGCGGCAGGGCTTGGCGCGTCGAGGCTTCGAGGATCCATCCGGCGAAGTCGCCCGCGGTCGAACGCTCAAGGTCGAACGCGTGGGCGAGGCGCGCCGCGAAGGCGTCGCGTTCCTCGGCCCACGTCGGGCGGCCGGTTGCGTCGGGGAGCGCAAGGGCTACGGAGACGCGGCGTTCGTCGTCCGTCCGGGCCGCCATGCCCGCAACCGCGACCACACAGGCGGCGGCCGTCAGGACCAGCGCCGCGCGGCGCACCCGGGCGTACGCGGATCGCCCTCCGGGCGTCTCGGCCTCCGTCCTCCTTGCTTGCACGCCGCTCCCGCCCTGGGGCGTTTTGTGCCGGTCTTCCCGGCCGATTCGGCGCGTGGCGCCGGGCGCCTTTCGGCGGGACGGCGGGAAAGCGCGGCGAACGTTCTCGACAGGGATCATCAAGATGCTGATTTAACATCATTATCTTGAGGTTATCCACAACGTGTTACGTACTGTTGCGTTTGTTGCGTCCTGTACGCGCTGGCGTGGCAATCGCCAGACGGTCGCCACCGCTCCGCTACCTCACGGCGGCGGATAGCCGGGGGAGGCTCTTCCCGGTGTCGTCAAGGGCCCCGTAGCGCAATGTCCGCCGCAAGGATGCGAATCCAGTTCTCCTCGTTGATGAACCCGCTGCCCCACTCGGCGTACTCGTCCCCCAGGCCGGCCTCGATGATCGCGTCGACCTCCATGCCCTCGGCGAGCGCCCGCGCCACCGCGTCGCGTGTGGCGCGGATGACGGTGGCGGCTTGCCGTACGCCATCCATGGTGGTCAGCGCGCCGTGGCCGGGTATGACCTTCACATCCGCCGGCGCGCTTTCCAGAACCGACTCCAGGTTGGCGATGTAGCCCTGGACGGTGCCGCCCGCCTGGAGATCGACGAAGGGGAAGCGGTCGCTGAACAACTGGTCCCCGAGATGCAGCACGTTGGACGATTTGAACCAGACGGCGCTGTCGCCGTCGGTGTGGCCGGCGGGCAGGTGAAGGAGCGCGACTTCCTCGCCGTTGAAATGCACGCTCAGGGTCTCGTCGAAGGTGACCACCGGCAAGGCGGCCGGAGGCACGTCCTCATCGGCTGCGAGACGCGTGCGCACGTTGCTGTGCGCGATGACGGTGGCCGCCTGGCCGAAGTGCGGATTGCCGCCCACGTGGTCGGCGTGGTAGTGGGTGTTGAGCAGGAACTCGGGACGCCCGCCGCCGAGTTCGTCGATGGCGTTCTGGATGCGCTCGGCCAGGGGAAGGAACTGGTCATCGACCATCAGCACCCCGTCCTCGCCGACGGTCACGGCGATGTTGCCGCCCGCTCCGGTGGTCAGCATGTGCACGGAGCCGCCGACGTGAACGGTGCTGACCTCGACGCCGCTGAAAGGGTCTTCGGCCGCGAATGCACCCATGGCGGTCGCCAAGATCGCCGGCAGCCCCGTCTGGAGCAGCCGTCTCGCAGGGTTGTTTCGGTGGGCTTGGTTCATTTCGTGTCCTCTTGGTTGGCAGCGGAAAACGCTGCCGGTCTTCGCCATGTGGACGCGCCCCTTTCGGCGACGGTCGCAAGGTACAGGCGAATAGCGGTGTTCGCAAGGACGCAACTTGCCCGCTTGCCCGCGCGGGCCTGACCCGTTGTCAGCCTTGCCGGCCACGGCCGCGGATACCCGATGTCAGGCCGCCCGCCGCCGGTCCCGTCCCGTCACGAAGCGGAGGGGTTTGGCCATCCCGGCGGTGCAAGTCCTGTAGGATGCGCAACGTAGCCAATCGACCGGTGGAGGCCATGCCGCGATCCAACGCTCTCGCTATCGGATTGTGCGCCGCGTCCCTCATGGCCGCCAACTGTCTGGCGGGCGCCGTCAACGGCAAGGTGTTCGACGACCTGAACCGCGACGGCCGGGCCGATGCGGACGAACCCGGTGTCGCCGGCGTACGCGTCTCCAATGGCAGGGACGTGGCGCTCACGGACGACAACGGCCACTACGGACTGGAGGTGGACGGCGACAGCATCGTCTTCATCACCAAGCCGGCCGGCTACATGACGCCGCTGGACGCGTACCGTCTGCCGCGCTTCCACTACCTGCACCGCCCGGACGGGTCCCCCGCAGGCCTCCGCTATCCCGGCATCGCACCCACCGGCCCCCTGCCCGAGCGCATCGACTTCGCCCTGCATCGACAGGAGGAGCCGGCGAGCTTCGAGGCCATTCTCTTCGCCGATCCGCAGCCACAGACGGAGGAAGAACTCGACTACATCCGCGACGGCGTGGTGAGCGAACTCATCGGGACCGGCGCGGCCTTCGGCATCACCATGGGCGACATCCTCTTCGACGACCTGTCCATGTTCCCGCGCTACAACAGCATCGTCGCGATGCTGGGCATTCCCTGGTACAACGTTCCCGGCAACCACGAACTCAACCTGTTCGCGCCTTCGGACGCGTATTCGCTGGAGACCTTCTCGAACTGGTACGGTCCGCCCTACTATGCCTTCGAGTACGCCAACGCGGTGTTCGTGGTGCTCGACGACGTCCGCTACCGGGGTGCGGCGCCCACGCCGGGCAACCCGCACGCCGACGGCGGCTACGACGCGGCGTTCGGCGGGACGCAACTCGAGTGGCTCGCGGCCGAACTCGAACACGTGCCCACGGACCGGCTGCTCGTGCTCGCCATGCACATCCCGCTCCTGACGCGCGGCGACCCGCGGGGGGTGGCGGACCGCCGGGCGCTCTTCGACCTGCTCGCGGACTACCCCAACCTGTACGCCATGGCGGGACACACGCACACCACCCAACACGTCTGGATCGGTGAAGAGGACGGCTACCGGGGCGAGGAGGCGTTTCACCACCACGTGCTCACCACCGTGTCGGGGAGTTGGTGGAGCGGGCCCTTCGACGCGGAGGCGCTGCCCGTCGCCGTGCAGCGCGACGGAACGCCGAGGGGCTACCACCGCATGCATGTCGACGGCACGGACCTGCGGGTGTCCTTCAAGGCCGCCGGCCGTCCCGCGAGCCACCAGATGCGCATCATGGTGGAAGCCTCCTTCCACGGGCCGCTGGGCGGCTATCGCGACTTCCGGCCCGGCGAACTCCACGACGGCCGCATCAACGAAGACCAGGTGGCCGCGGCCTCCGTCGTCGTCAACCTGTTCGACGGCGGGCCGAGGTCGAAGGTCCGCTTCCGGATCGGCGACGGGGAGTGGCTGGACATGCGGCGGAAACTTGCGCCGGACCCGAGCTACCTCGAACTGGCCGAGCGCCACGCTGCCGTAATCAAGCCCTGGGTGGAGCCGAGGCCCTCGACCCACCTTTGGACGGCCAGGTTACCGCACGACCTGGGACCGGGCACGCATCTGGTGTCCGTCGCTGCCATCGACGAATTCGGCGGCGCCCATCACGGTCACAAGGTACTGGAGATCACCGGCACCAGCGCGCGCAGATGAGGGCGAACGACCTGAACGGCTACGCCTGCACCGACACGCCGAACGCATGCGGTCTGCAAACGATGCCGCCGACGGCCCCCGGGGGGCCTCGCCGCCCTAATCGTCGCCGCTACGGCTCCGGTTGAAGAGGCGGCGAACCGCGGCCACCAGCAGGAGTCCGATCCCCAGTATCTGGTACACCGGCCCGATGTACCCCTTGACCGCCGTGAACGCCGACGCCGACGCCACCTGTCCGGGGCCGACGTCCGGATACCCGACCAGCATCGCGGTGATCTGCACGTTCTCCCCGAGATCCCAGACACCCGCGACCACCGGCACGAACGCCAGCCACCAAGTCCCCTCCGTGAGCCGGAAGCGGTAGATCAGCCCTGCGAAGAACGTGACGTAGACCAGCGGAAAGAGCGTGTCGAGCACCATGCTCCCCCACGCGTACGTGGTCCTGCCGTCCGGTCCGTACTCCTCCATCGCCGCCATGGCCTCGTCGTACGAGTACCCCGGCTTCATGTCGAGCATCTCGCCGTTGATAGGCAGGTTGGGGAACACCAGGAAAAGAAACACCGCGGTGGCGACAAACGTCACCAGCAACGTACGGGTGCGCCCCGCAAACTCGAAGTATCGCTTCATTCGGGTTCTCCCGGCTAAGCTAAGCTAAACGTGCCGCAACCATACAACCCCGAGGGCCGTGAGGCCAACCGCCCATTGGCGTTCCGGCCATCGGCGTCCGGTCTGTGACGAGCATGCTCTCCGAGAGAGAGGTCGCGGATGTCGGCACCGGCCTGTCGGGATGTCCGGAGGAGGAACGGAACGTGAATGGAGCCCAGGCCGCTCGACGGACCGGCGAAGGCGCCCGACGCGTCCGGACCGGGCTGCTTCTGGGGTTTCTGCTACTCGGGACGGGGTGCGCGGTAAACCCCGTGACGGGCGCGCGCGAGCTGTCGCTGCTCTCGACGGCGGACGAGATCTCCATAGGTGAGAGCGAGTATGGACCGCTGCAGCAGATGGTCGGCGGGCGGTACCGGGTGGATCCGGGCGTCGCCGAGTATGTCGCTTCGGTCGGTCACCGCGTCGCTGCCTTCAGCGACCGGGACCTGCCCTACGAATTCGTCGTCGTCAACGACGGCACCCCGAACGCCTGGGCGCTGCCAGGCGGCAAGATCGGCATCCATCGTGGCCTGCTCGTCGAACTGGAGAACGAAGCGGAACTGGCGGCGGTACTCGGGCACGAGGTCGTGCACGCCGCGGCGAAGCACAGCGCCAACCGGTTACAGCGACAGATGCTGTTTGGCTTGGCCGGACTCGGTGTGGCCCTGGCGGCCGACGACTCGAAGCACGCGCGGAAGATCGTCGGCGCCACCCGTCTTGCACTCCATCTCGTCGGACAGAAGTTCGGGCGCGATGACGAGCGCATCTCCGATTACCACGGGATGAAGTACATGTACCGGGCGGGGTACGACACCTCGGCGGCCGTAACGCTGCAGGAGAAGTTCGTGGCTTTCTCGGAAGGCCGCGGGACCAACTGGCTGGAAGGACTGTTCGCAAGCCACCCGCCGTCCCCGGAAAGAGTCGCCGACAACGGCGCGGCGCTCGCGGAGTTCCCGCCGGGCGGGGAGACGGGCGGAGAGCGCTACCGCTTGAAGATGAAGACGCTGCTCGAAGACCGGGAAGCCTACGACCTCGGGGATCAGGCCCGGGAGAACCTCGGAACGAACTCCGCCCGCGCGTTGCGGTTGATCGACCAGGCGATTGACGCGCAACCACGAGAGTCGCTCTTCCGCGGCATTCGCGGGGACGTTCTCGCGAGCGAGGGCAAGCATGGGGACGCGATACGGTCGTACGCCGCTGCGATCGAGTGGAATCCCGACTACTTCGGGCACTACCTGGGACGCGGTCTGTCACACGACGCCATGGGGCAGACGCGCCTGGCACGGGACGATCTGGAGCGCAGCAACCGTCTCCTGCCGACGCCATTCAAGAGCTACAAGCTCGGCGGCTACGCGCTCGCGGAGGGTCGGCGTGCGGATGCGAAACGCCTGTTCAAGGTCGCGAGCGAGGCGGCGGGCGATGTGGGGACGGCCGCCCGGAAGGCCTACGTCAGACTCGATATCGAGGATGTGCCCTGGAAGTACGTAACGGCCGAGCCTTTCTTCGAGGATGGCCAGGTGGTCGTCGAGGTGTCCAACGGAAGCCGCCACAGTCTGGCGGACATCGTCGTGCGCGTGCACGTGGAGATCAATGGCGAGAGCGTCTACCGCCGTCTGAGCTTGGGTGACCTCGCCTCCGGCTACTACGACGTTCTGGAAAGCGGTATCCACTATCGGGACGAGGATGAGGTGGAAGCCGACACGCGGATCCTCAGCGCGGCGGCGGGTTGGTAGGGCAAACTCGGAGGCTGCGCAAGCCAGCTCACCACCGCCCACGAAACCTGACATACGCTTCCCGTCCCTTGATGTCGTGCACGAAGCCGTCGAAACCGGGCCGGAGGTTGTAGCGCTGCGACCCGTCGCGGCCGCTGGGCAGGGGCGGCGGATCCTCGTCGGTCGCGTTGTTGGCGCCTATGGAGACGGTCGCCTCGCCCCCGAACGGGCCGGGGAAGCTGTACGCATAGCGGATGTCCACGGTGGTCCAGGCGTCGATCTCGGGCAACGACGCCACTTCGTCGTTCCGGTAGGCGTCGATGTGGCGCAGCGTCACGTTCGCGCCGTGGCGGCCGCGGACCCAGGCGAGTCCCAGGTTGAAACGCAGCTCCGGCGTCGGACCGAAGCCGTTGGTGTCGTTGCGGGTGCCGAGCTTGTCCTCGAATCCGGCGCCGGCCGCGTCGACCGCGAACTTCGTCAGCAGCGTGGCATCGGCGCTCAGGCGTAACTGGCCGAAGGGTGCGTCGATATCGTGGTAGGCGTTCAGGTCCATGCCCTCCGTGCGCACCCGCGCGACGTTCTCGTAGTCGGTGGTCACCACGCTGAGCTGCCCGGAGGAATCGCGCTGCACCCTCACGTCGTTGGGGCGGCCGTCGTCGCGGCAGTCGTCGTCCAGGATGGCCTGGAAACTGCGCCGCTGCGCGATGACGTCGCGGTAGTGCATGGTCCAGTAGTCGAAGCTGACCCCGGTGTGCGGGGTGGGCTGCAGCAGCAGGCCGAAGTTGGCGAGCCGGGCCGACTGGGGCCGGAGCGTCCCGCCCCGCAGCACCGCGCTCATGGCGAAATTGTCGCCCCGGTCGACGATCGCCCCCGCGGCGTCGACGGTGCAATGCCCGCGGCCCTGTCCGTCGAAACGAAACGGATCGCTGAGCGTCCGCACCGCGCTGTTGCCCGCCGTCTGGAACACGCTGGGCGCCTGGAAGGACGTGCCCCAGGAGCTGCGCAGCGAGAGCCAGTCCGTGACGAACGCCTGCGCGGCGACCTTGGGGTCGGTGGTCCGGCCGGCGCGGTCGTAGTTCTCGTGGCGCACGGCGAGCTGCAGTTCGCCGATGTTGCCGAGGGTGGCCAGGTGCTCGGCGAACATGGCCCGGACCTCCTGTTCGGCCCGGGCGGGAAACTCGCGGATCGCGCGCGGACCGCCGCCGACCGCGTTCAACGGGTCGGGCGTCAGCCCGTAGCGCAGCGTCCGGTGCTGCGCGCCGAGGGCGAGCGCCATGCCGTGCCCGCGCAATGGCGGGAGGTCGCCGGAGAACACCGCCTCCGCTACGCGCTGCACCGTTTCGGCGCTCTCGATCCGCGTGCTCTTGAAGCGGGCCAGCGTCCCGGCGTCGTTGGCGGCGCGCGAGCCTTCGAGGTTCGCGGCCAGGCCGTCGTCCGCGGCGTTCTTGGGTGTCACGAGGTCGGGGGCGGTCAGCCGCGTGCCGAAGGGGTTCCACAGACCCTCCAGGAGGACGCGGGCGAACTCCGCCGCCACCCAGTGACGGTCGGCCGCGACGCCGAGCTTCGACTGCGCGCGCGTGAAGTGCGCGGTGCCCGTCCAGGTATCGGAGAGTCGCGCGGTGACGCCCACCAGCGCCCGCAGGTTGTCGTACCGGCGCCGCTCGTGGCCCGCGTTGTCCGCGCTCGCCTCGGCGCCGAGGGGTCGGCCGAAGTAGCCGAGATCGACGGCCTCGTGCACGCCGGGCCGCCATTCGTCGGGCGGCACGTAAGTGAGGACGCCGTCGCCGTCCGGGTCCGTCCAGAAGTTGAAGGGGTGGTGGGCCGGCACGAAGAACTCGTTGGTGCGCTCGACGTTGCCGTTGAAGAGCAGCATGTTGCCGACGCGGTCGGTCACCGCGTTGTCGGAGTAACCGAGTTCCGCGAACACGAAGAGCCTTTCGGTCGGGTCGAACCCCGCCTCTGCGAAGAACTGCGTACGGCGCTCGGCGGCGATGCTGGTGCGCTGGTCCGAGAAGTCCATGCGGCACAGAGAACCGCTGGGGTAGCCGCCCGCCGCCCTGCAGTCCGGGTCGGGGAAGCGCGGAGCGTCGAGGCCGTTCACCTGGAACGGAGAGAAGGTGCCGTCGTCGTTCGCCACGGCGCGGCGCAGGCTCCCCGGCGAGCCGCGCCCCGAGTCGAAGGAGCCGTCGACGATGTCGCCGTCGCCGTCCGGGTCGACGGCGCGGGAGACCAGCCAGTCGAAGTCGGTGCGGAAGTTCTCGTCCTGGCGGTAGTAGGCGCCGTAGACGTTGACATGGCCCCTGGGGACGGCGAGCCCGGATGCGAAGCCGAGGTCGTACGCCCGGTTGCTCGAGTCCCGGTAGCCGGCGGTGACCTCGAGGCCCTCGAAGCCGGTGCGCGTCACCACGTTGGCGACGCCGGCCACGGCCTGGGACCCGTACGTGGTGGAGGCGCCGTCGCGGAGGATCTCGATCCGCTCGATCATCGCCAGCGGCAGGGTGTTGATGTCGAAGAAGCTGTGGCCCACGTCGTTGGACACGGGAGCGACTCCGGCGCGCCTGCCGTTGATGAGCGTCAGGGTCGAGGACAGGCCGAGTCCGCGCAGGCTGAACTGCGAGGTGCCCTGGAGGTAGTTCTGCTCCGTCGCGAGCGTCGAGCCGGTGTTTGCCGTGAGGTTCTTCAGCACGTCCACGGGCTGCGCGGCGCCGGTGGACTCGAACAGCTCCGCTTCCAGGGTCTGGATCGGCGCCCGTCCGTCGTAGACCGTGCGCCGCTTGATGAGCGAGCCGATGACCACGATCTCTTCGACGACGCCCGCGCCGGAGTGCGCCTCGGCGGCCTCCGAAGCCGTGGCCTGGGGGCAGACCGCGGCGAGCACCGCCGCCAGACAAGGCAGGTGGACGCGGAGAACCGCCGGCTGCGGGAACCCGGTCGAGGGCGACGGCAGTCGAACTCCGGATCGTCGGCCGCCATCTGGTCTGCGCATCCGCACAGCGTACTGCAACGGACGCGCCATCTCCCCGAAGCGGCTATCCTCTCGCCGAGCCGGATGGGCGAGGCCGGGGATGGCGGAGCCGGGCGGAGGGACGCTGGGGCAGGCGCGGTCGCCGCGCGCGGAGCGGGCGGTCGACTACCAGGAGCGCGCGTTGCTGCGTGTCTCGCGGACCTTCGCCCTCACCATCCCCCAGTTGCCGCGCCGGTTGCGCCGCGTCATCGGCAATGCCTACCTGCTGTGCCGCATCGCCGACACGATCGAGGACGAGCCGGCATTGTCCGGGCCGCGGAAGCGGAGGCTCCTCGGAGAGTTCTCGCAGGCCGTCGCCGGGCGCGTCCCGACCGGGGCCTTCGTCGCGCGGCTCGGCCCGCTGCTGTCGGATGCGACCGGCCCCGACGAGTGGGACCTCGCAACGCACACGGGGCTGGTGCTCGATCTCACGCACGGGTTCCCTTCGGCACAGCGGGCCGCGATCGACCGCTGCATCCGCATCATGACCGAGGGGATGGCGGAGTTCGGGGGCGGCGCTCCCGGGGGCCTGGGCACGCTGCGCGATCTCGAGCGCTACACCTACTGCGTGGCGGGCGTCGTCGGAGAGATGATCACGGACTTCCTCTGCGAACACTCCACGGAGATCGCCGCGCGGCGTGACCGCCTCCGCCCGCTTTCCGCGCGGTTCGGCTGCGGGCTGCAGCTCGTCAACATCCTGAAGGACTTCCACTTCGATCGGCGCAGGGGCGCCTGCTGGCTGCCGCGCGCGGCGTTTGCGGACGGAGTCGACCTGGCGTCCCCCGAGGTTCGCCGGCAAGCCGCGTTTCTCGAAGGCCAGGCCCGGCTCGTCGCCGTCGCGCTCGAGCACCTCGAGGCGGCGCTGGAGTACACCCTGCTGATCCCGCCGCGCCATGCCGGCGTTCGGCGGTTCCTGCTCTGGACGCTCGCACTGGCCGTGCTGACCCTGCGGCGCATCCACGCCAGTCCGCGCTTCGCGAACGGCGACGCCGTCACGGTGCCTCGCGCCCAGTTGTGGGCGACGGTGGTCGTCACCGGCGCCGCGGCGCGGTCGGATGCCCTGCTCAGGTGGCTTTTTCGGGTAGCGGCCGCTCCGCTCCCGCGGGCCGGGTAGCGAACGGGCTTTCCTGTCACGCTGCCCTGGTGTGGTGTCCGGCAAACCCCTTCAGGCTGCTCCTGGGCTTGGGCTTGGGACGACGTCCGCACAGCGCAGCGCAGCGCTTGATCGGCCCCACCCCATTCAGTAGGCTGCGCGGCAGGGGAGCAATCCGTCATCCGGCTCTGGCTCATGCTGACCGGTTCCGAGATGAACGGCGCGTGGATGTCTTAGGGCCTCCGGTGCGAGTCCCATATCGTCTGTCACTTCGTCATCGGGAGCTGCGCATGGTGCCAACACTCACGAAGATCATTATCTTCAGCCTCGGTTTCACTGTGGCGGCCAGTGCCGACTCCACCGACGCGGGCATTCCGCATCGTGAAGTCGCTGACATGCTTTACGAGTTGGCTTTCGCCAATCGGAAGGTCTATACCAGGGACGTGGTACAACGGCTGACGCTCGAGAACTCGGTACTAACGGCCTCGGAGCACTACAAGGACGAGAAGGGCCTGCCATTGCCGGCGCAGATGTTCCGGTTGAGCGCCGAGGAACTCTTCGGTAACACCGATTCCTTCTACCTCTCGTTGCGCTCGGTCGATCCGATCAACTTTGCCAATGGCGCCATCTCGCCCACCGAGGAGGAAGGCCTCCAGTTCGTGCTGGACAATCCCGCGGAGCGCTTCTATGCCGAAGAGCGAGGTCTCGACGGTCGGCGAAGCCTGGTCGCAGTCTATGCGGATGTCGCGAGTGTCGAAGCGTGTGTGGCGTGCCACAACAGCCACCCCAAATCGCCAAGGCGTGATTTCGAAATCGGCGACGTGATGGGCGGTGTCGTTATTCGCCTCTTCATGGGAGAGTAGCCGGGGCTGCCCCCGGAGATACGCGGATTCGGTCGCTTGGCGCCCATTGGGATGCAGGCGTTTGCGTGGGACCGGGGACTCGGATGTGGCCGACCTCGTGCTGGAGGAGGGCATTGTGGAGGATAGTTGGAGAATGAAAAGGCGCTGGTTGATGCGACGTGTGGGAAGTGCGATGGTGACATGCTCGGTGTTGCTGTTGGCGGGCTTCGTTGGGTCGCCCGCGGTCGCGGCGCAGGGGGAGGAAAGCAGTTGGCTGGACACCATCGCCGGATGGCTGGATTGGTCGGACAGGACCGAGGAACCGGTCTATCGAGAGGCGACATCCAGTGAGGTGTTTCAGGCAGTTCAGGATCTGACCGCCGAGATCGCCATACTCAGAGAGGAGTTTGGCGTGTACGACTATCCGCCGGAAGCGGAACCCCAGGAAGACCGCGCGCCAGTCCATGTCTATGCCAAGACGCTGGAAGTGCTGTCCAAGGTCATCGGCGTTCAGCAACGCTTCGGCGTTCCAGCCGCCGAAGCTCGGCAGATACCTTTCAAGGAAATCGAGTCCGGCGATGTTCTGGCGAATGTCCAGCACATCATTGACGAAGTCCGGGGGTTCAAGGCCAACATGGTGATCGAGCGCGAGATCGAGCCGGCAACGCTCGTCGGAGGCCAGACGGCCTCGTCCGTCTACAAGAGCCTGGCGGACGCCTCGTTTTTGCTCGACGGACTGCGCGGTGGGCCGTTGACCCCGGACGATGTCTTTCAAAACTGTACGTATATTCTCGATGAGATGGCTCGTGTCGCCGAGGAACTCGGCGTGTCGTTCGAAGCCGAGTTGCCGAGGGTGGAGGAAGCGAAGAGACCGAAGGATGTGGCCCAACAGGTCCTGCGCGCGACCTACAAGATGATCAATCTGCAGACGAGGCTGGGCATGGACGCCTCCGGCGTGCCGGGCCTGACGCTGGTACGTGTCACTCCCTCGGAGGTCTTTGACTCGACCAACATGCTGTTGGCCGAAATGGCCCGAATCAAGCTTCATCTCGACATCGACGAGCCGCGTGGGGAGCTTCCCGCACCGAGCGGGAAAACTCCGAGTGACGTGTTCGCCCAGGTTCTTGGCATCATACGGAACCTGGACAGGATGTCTGCGGCCGTCGCCAGCTGAACAGCCGAACGGGGAAGCTGGATTTCGCGGTTGATCGGCCCCCGCGCTCAAGGGTGCCGGCCGCGGCGCCTGGGTCGGCCGGGCCGTGCCGACGCTGCGCGGCGTTCACGCCTGGCCGACGGCGAGGCGTTCAAAAGGTGCCCGCACGGAGGTGTGGGCGACGAGTGGCGTCACCGGCGGGTCGCGCGGGGACTACCGGGGGCCCGCCCGGAGCGACCGCCGACGTCGCCGCCGGCTAAGCCCCGCCGCTCCGCCGCAAAACCGCCAGTTCCCTGCGCGCCCGGTCGAGGGCGACCTGCCGCTCCCGGACCTCCTGTAGCAGCCGCTCGGTTTCGGCCCGCACCCGCTCGAGCGCCGCATCGTCGTCGACCGCGGCCATCAGCGGCTCGCTGCGGTAACCGGCCATCGGATCCTGGTTGTGGTACCGCAGGTCGTCACTGCCGAAGTACTCCCGCCAGAACGCCTGGTGGAACGCTCTCTGGCGCGGTTGGTCGGTCACGCCGTCGCGAGGCACGTAGTAGATCTCGACGGGCATCGCCTCGCTGCTGCGGGGCGGCCGGAGACGGGACCTGCGGGATTGCAGAAGATCGGCGAAGTCCGCGTAGCGCCATTTCGTCCACTCGAGGTCCAGGTGGGAGTACCAGTCGGCGTGCTGCAGCATGTCGGAGAGCACGTAGAGCGCATGCCGCCCGGGCACCGCCGCGAGTTCCTCGTGGATACGCTCCATGGCCTCCACGAGGTAGGCCCCGGTCACGGTCTTCCCCGCGTCCCAAGGCTGCGCGGCGAGGGCGTCGAGGCGTCTCTCGAGGGCCTCCCTGCGGCTGCAGAAGCGCCTGGCTCCGTCCCGTGTTTCCCTGCTGAGCTGCGCGGGAAGATCGTCGCAGTCGCGCGCCGCGCCGCGCTGGTCTTTCGCCTCGGCTCTCTGCAGGTCAGCGCTCTCGTAGGGCTTGCAGAGGCGGCCCAGCAACGCCAGCGGTTCGTCCGGCGAGTCCGCCAGCGACAGGATGCGCAGTTCCGTCTCCGCCGGCAGGGCGCGGGTCAGCGTGCGCAGCAGGCGTCCAGGCATGCCCTCCTGGCCCGCGTCGAGGGGCTTGCGGAAGTCGAGCAGGAACATGGCGACGCCGGTGGACGACGCTCGGCACAGGTGGCCGTCCCGGACGATTTCCGTGTCCACCGACCGCGCGGACAACAGCACCGCCGTGAGCGACACGAGGAGAACCAGCGCCGGCGGCAGGAGGACGCGCGCGGGGCGTCGACCGTTCGGGAAGGCCGGGCCGCGGCCGGTCATGACACCACCCGGCCCCGGGGGGCGTGCCTGGGCCGGTCGCGGTGCCGTGGCGGCTGGGGGTCAGAACGCATACCCCATCACCAGCCATGCCTTCGTCGTGTCGCTCGCAAGCTCTTCGGCGCGATAGCGGGCGAGTTTGAGCTGCATCGCGACGTTCCGCCACGAGTAGGCCATCGAGACGTCGGCTTCCCGTCCGTACCGGGTGCCGCCCTCCGCGGCGCGGAAGTCGTGCAGCGCGGCGGCGACGGTGACGGGTCCGATGCGGGTCGACCCCCGCAGGTAGCTGTCACGGACCCCGTCCGGCGGGGTAACGAGCAGCTTGTCGGACCACCCCTGGAATTTGTGGAGCGTGGCCAACGGCGTGCGGAACCCGGCGCGGCCCGAGTCGCTCCCGAGCACCTCGTGGCCGACCGCGAAGCCCGTGCCGTTCCCCTGCCACCTGCCCTCCAGCAGGTAGTAAGGAGCCTCGTACGAAACCGGGTTGTCGCCCCAGTCGCTCTGCCGTCCGATCGCCGCCAGGGCCTTGAACGGCCCGAACGTGCCCTGGTACTCGATCCCGTAGGTCGCGTTCGAATTGATCGGGCCGTTGTCGTTCTCGAAGTCGAGCAGGTACGAGAACGCGCCCAGCGAGTGGGCCTCGGTGGCCGCGAACGAGGCACGCAGGAAATGCGAGTTGCCGCGCCAGTCTCCCGGCTGCGCCCCGTCGTCCGGGCCGAACACGCGGTTCACGTTCCCGACGTAACTGTAGTCGAGGCCGAGCCTCCCCACGGCGGACTGCACGCGGAGCGCGTCGTAGGTCTGCTCGTTCTGCCGCCACGCCACGGCGCCCACGAAGCGTTGCTCCGCGTGGCCGATGCGCTGCCGGCCGGCGGTCACCGTCAGGCTCTCGCCGTGGTAGCGGACGAAGGCCTGGTTCAGATCGACGCCCGTGGGATCGGCGACAACGGGGAACTGCGCGCGCCCGTTGCCGGTCGAGTTGTAGTTCTCCGCGCCCACCGTGAATACGTAGTCCGCCTCGACGCCGACGGAGAACGCTTCCGCCGGTGTCGTCGACCACGACAGCCGTGCCCGGGCGGTCGACGCCCGGGCCTGTTCGTGGATGCCGTCCTGATCGACCGCCTCAAGGCGATAACGCACGTCGAAACTGGCGTTCGCCTCCCTGAGCGCCTCCTTGAGCCCGGCCGCTGCCGGCGCCGTGCCGGCGACCAGCACCACCGTCGCCGTCGCCGCCAGGCATCTCCACCGATCGTTCACCCGTCGCTCCTTGTTCCCTTGTTGTTCAGGGTTCAGCTCGGGACGCCGTCCATTCCTCGGCAACCGCCTGCGCGGGGTAATGGCCCGCGGGCGGTGGGGCTGCAGGGGGCGCTCAAGTCTCACGCCGCCCCTGCGGTCATCAGGTCCAGGTTGCGAATGATCAGCAGGATCTGCCCGAACAGGTCCGTCGGCGTCTTCATCCGCGGCTCCGGGTGGATGTCGCGGGGCACGTTGACGTCCAGGTGGACCTTGATGCGGCTCATCTCCGCGAGCAGCATGCTCGTCGCGTCGAACACCTCGGACGGCGTCACGCGCACCAGGGTGAGCTGCGGGACGCTCGACGCGTCCATCCCGAGGCGCATCTGGAGGTTGACCACCTTGTAGCTCGCGCGGAGCACCTGCTGGGCGACGTCCTTCGGGGTCTTGGACCCCTCGACGGGGGGCGGGGTCAGCTCCAGGGGCACGCGGAGTTTCGCGGCGATCAGTTCGAGTTCGTCCAGGATGTGCTGCGTGTTCCAGAACACGTCGTCGGGGGTGAGCGGGCGGCCGACCAGCCCGTCGAGCAGGAACGAGGCGTCCGCGAGGTTCTTGTAGGCCATCGAAGGGGTCTTGCCGCCGACGAACGGCGCCGGCTCGATCTCCGTCTCGATGACCATCTGCTGCTTGATCCTGCGCGTCTCGATCAGGAGGCCCACCGTGCTCTCCAGCACGTCGCGGGGCACGATCTCCTTGATCGGAATCTGACCGATTTCGGCCGGCGGGAGGCCCAACCGACGCTGCAGGCGGGACACCTTGCCCATCACTTCGAGTGTCTTGGAGTAGACGTGGACCGGAGCGCGGTCTTCCTGCCGCTCGGCCTCGACGGGGTAGTCGTTCGCCCCGAGTTCTCCGCGCAGAATGCCGATCTCGGCGATCAGGTCCGCGGTGGCCTGGTAGACGTGGCTCGGCGTCACTTCCTCGCCGGCTTCGGCGAACCACTCCGTGACCTGGTCGAGCCAGACTCCCTTGACCTGGGCGGCGGCCGACGAGGCGGCGAGCACGACGGCGCAGAAGCCGAAAGCGCGCGCGAATGCCTTGGTGGTGAAAGCCCTCGTCGCCACGGCGGGTTGTTCGGCGAGGGGCTTGGCGGGTATTATTCGGTTCCTCTTCGACATGGTGTGCAGGCTCCTTGCTTTATTAGGAATCCTCGCCGACACGCTGCCAAATCGCGGGCCCGGCCGGCAACAACAGCGGCCTTCTTTTTTCGGCAGTCCGGCACGCCCGGTTCAGAACTGCCAGTCGGTGCCCTGCCCCACTACCCCTGCGCGACCGCCACTACCCCTGTGCGACGGCCCCACTACCCCTGCGCGACGGCTCCACTACCCCCGCGCGACGGCTCACGGGCCCACGCGTACGGTCGCCCACCTCGGCATTGCGTTTGAGAACGGTGTTATCGCTGAAAACTGTCCGTGCCATGGACAGTTTCCCGGACATCGTCACGAGAATTGCAGACGGGGTACTGGCGGCCGGCAGCCGTAGCCGCGGTGGGTCCCCGCCAGGGGGGCAAGACCACGGCTGCCGCGTTCCCGCGAAAGTGGGCAAGCGCCTGGACAAGTCCCCCAAGGTCTACGTCCTGGGACAGCGGTCTGGTGCACGCCTGGCTCGGTATCGCGGACCTGACCGCCTCGAGACGGACGACCGCGTGATAGCATCGCGCGGCTCTCCGGGGGGTGCGGCATGAGCGAAAACGACCATCGCGTGGCCATCGTGACGGGTGCCGGCAGCGGAGTCGGCAAGGCCTCGGCCCTCGCCCTCCTGGAAGACGGCTACGCGGTTGCGTTCGCCGGCCGGCGCGAAGAGCGGTTGCACGCCGCCGTCGAGGAATCCGTTGCCGGCGACCGTGCCCTGGTCGTGCCGGCGGACGTCAGCGACGACGCCTCGGTCGCGCGTCTCTTCGCCGCAACGAAGGAACGGTTCGGGCGGCTCGACGTGCTCTTCAACAACGCCGGCCGCGGCGCCGCGCCCGTGCCCCTCGAGGATCTGGCCGTCGACAAGTGGCGACAGGTCGTGGACGTGAACCTGACCGGCGCCTTCCTGTGCACGCAGGAGGCGTTCCGCATCATGAAGGCTCAGAACCCGCCCGGCGGCCGCATCATCAACAACGGTTCCATCTCCGCGCACACCCCGCGCCCCAACTCGGCGCCCTACACGGCCACGAAGCACGGCATGACGGGCCTGACCAAGGCGACGGCCCTCGACGGTCGCCCGCACAACATCGCCTGCGGCCAGATCGACATCGGCAACGCCTACACGGACATGACGGCCCGCATGGGGGAGGGCGTCATGCAGCCGGACGGTTCGGTGCGCGCGGAGGCGACGATGGACGTGGACAACGTGGCGCGCGCGGTCGTGTACATGGCGAACCTGCCCCTCGACACCAACGTGCTCTTCATGACGGTGATGGCGACGCAGATGCCGTTCGTGGGGCGGGGATAGGACGGGGCGCCGGCCGCACCACTCCAGGGCCTCGAACGCCGCACGGGGAAGTCGAGCTTGGGCCGGTATCGACATCGCGTTGATGCACTGGTGATGCCAAGTTTATGCTCTGCATCATGCGGACGACGATATCGCTTAACGAACGTCTCTCGAATCAGGTGCGTCGCGCGGCGACCGCCCAGAATCTGAGTGTGAGTGCGTTCATCGCCAAAGTCCTGGACGACGCGCTGAAGCAGCGTGCGCCATCGGCACCTCCGGCATTCCGGTTGATCACCACCTCTGGCACTCGCGTCCGCTCCGGTGTCGACCTGGACCGGCCGAGGTCCGGAGATACCGAAGATGACGAGACGCTTTTCGGCCTGAGACGGTAGCGGCCAGATGCTGCTCCCCGACGTCAATGTCCTGGTCTACGCCCACTTCGAGGATGTGGTCGCCGAGCACGCCGAGTACGTGCGCTGGCTCACGCAGTTGGCGACCGGCCCGGAGCCGTTCGCCCTGTCCGTACTCGTGCTGTCCGGATTCGTCCGTGTCGCCACCAATCACCGGATCTTCGATCCTCCGGCAACCCTCGAGACGGCATTCGACTTCGTGCTGTCGCTTGTGGAACGGCCGACGGCCCGGATCGTCGGCCCTGGTCCCGATCACCTGTCCGTTCTCGAAAAGCTGTGCCGAGAGGCGAACGCAACAGGCAAGCTGGTTGCCGACGCCCAGCACGCGGCGATTGCGGTGGAGCACGGGTGCACGATGGTTTCGACGGACTCCGACCTCGACCGGTTCGCGGGGCTTCGATGGCAGCACCCGCTTCGCCCTGGCGGCTGACGCCAATCAGACGCGAACAACGCCAGTGCCGCCTCCATGAACAACGCCTGATCGGTTGGGAACCGGCGACCGTCGGCCAACGGTCGCCGAAAGCACCCGCTGGCTATGTCAGGCAACTCCGCGCGAACGTCGAGGCCGCTTTAGAGGTAGCCAACCCGGTTCCGATGCGTCCTCGTGGACAACCCCACCGTGCGGTACGCCTTGCCGACGGTCGGACTGGCCGGATTGCCTCGATTGTCAATGCAGATCACGAATTCGCTCACTTGTTTCGGTCGCACCGCTGCGTATCGCCTCACCTTGCGCCATTCCCTCGCCCGTAGGTCCGACGCAAGTGCTGGCGGACGCGCAAGCCGTCGGCGACGGCGACACGATCTTGACATTCCCGCGGCCCGCCAACATGATCGCCGACCTTGAACGTGCTTCCGGTGCTATTGCGTGAAGCCTAACGAAATGAAGCAGTTCGCCACTCAAGCGCGAAGGACGCTCGAAAAGGCTCAGCAGTACCGTGACCGCGCTGCGGACACGACTCTCGACGAAATCGACCGCGCGCGCCTGCTTGCCGCGGCCCGGGCGATCGAGATCAACGGTCGAGAGTGGACCCAGGTCGCACGCCAGCTCGTGCGGTGACCCCTGCCCCTGACCCGCTCGACGAGTTACGTCCCCAAGATCCCGCCGCCGAGTCGCTCGCAGCTGACGCCGACTCGCTCGACGCCGAAGCCGCCAAGCACCAGGACCGCTCCATCATCGGTCGTTGGGTCGTCGCGGTCTTCCTCGTTGTGGTCGTTCTCCTTCTCGCTTACGTCCTCGTCGGATCGGTTGTCCTTGGTTGGGATTCGATCAAGACTCCTGTCGAGTACGCCTCGACCACGATCAGTTCGGTCCTGGTGCCGATCGTTACCCTCGTTCTCGGGTACTACTTCGGCACCGGCGACAGACCCTGATCGCGCCGCACCAGGGCTGCTCGCATGTCCCGGAACCTGATCGCACTCCAAATGACCAGAAGCCCTCTTCTCGCCACTCGCCTGCAGCGGGACTCCATCTCGGCTCGGGCCGCTCGCTAGTGAGGATTGCCGGAGTCCGCAGTCCGTGCGGCAAGGCCCGCTATCGCCGCTTCGAACTCCCGCCGCACGTCTTGGTACTCGCATGCGCGAAAACGACTTAGCCGGTTCCAACTGACCGACTTCTGATCGGGGAGCTCGGATCCCGGAGCGACACGGAACCGCCAATGGTCCACGGTGAGTGCGGCGGCATGCGTTTTTCGACGGGCGGTCGCGGCGAAAAGACAGAACACGTAGATGTCGGCACGGAGGGCTGCTCACTGTTGCGACCGACAGCTCCGCAAGGAGGGCGTTACGGAGTGGGAACACGCGGCGGGCGGAACGACGGCGCAGTCTTGCCCTCAGACCGAGGCTGCGTCCCCCGCGCCTTCCCGTACGCGACGCGGCTTCCCCAGGGGCACGACGGGGACGGCAGCGACGGTCTCGTTGGCCGGCAGCGGGTTCTGTCCGGTCTGCTTCGCCCGTTGGGCGACGCTTGCGGTCTGGTTCAGCTTCTCGCTGCCCGCGAGCGCCCGGGCGTCCCCGCCGTAGTAGTCGAACCACGGCAGCCCGTGCGCGGAGTAGTCCCGCGCCGTCAGCGGCTCGGTCGGCGGGCGTTCGCGGGTGACCGCCATCCACTGCGTCGAGTTCAGCAGCGACACGAAGCAGCGACTGCCGTGGCGTTGGTCCCATACGTCCGGCCCATGGGGGTCGTCGTAGACCTCCTGCTTCATCCGTCCGCCTGGCGCGAGGCCCATGGCGGCGGGTTGTTCCCCGGGACTTTCCGGGACGTGAGGCGCAAGGTCGTACACCGTGGCGCTTGCACGTTCAGCCTGTAGCACCTCGTAGCGCTCGGCTTTCATGGGATATGCCAGGAGCTGGAGTCCCCCGTGGACGGCGGCCCCGGTCAGCTGTTCCTCCACCGTGTATCCCGCACCGAGCGGCATGGCGACGAACTGGCGCACCGTCCCTTCCTCCACGCAGTAGCCGTCGAGCCAGGGCTGCTCCGGCAGCACCGCATAGTCCTGCGGGTCCTGGTTGAGGCGATCGGCCCAGGGGTCGCCCGTGAGCGCGCAGATCTTGCCCGTCGCCACCTTGACGGCGAATGGATAGGGCGAGCTGAAATGGATCCACAACGCTTCCGCCTGGTGCATGGGGGCGATCACGCCTCCGCGGTCGCGCCAGGACTCCGGCAACCGTGCCGCGTGGTCGTCCAGATGCCGGAGCGGAAAGCGGCCGAGCCCCGGCGGAAGCGGATAGTCGCGTCCGTCGTCCGGAATGCGTAGCGTGCGCTCAAGTGCGATGGTGCACCTCGCCTCCGTGTGCACGTCAGGAAACGTGAACTCCAGCCGGTCGTTCTCAAGTACGATCATGGATTCTCTCTCCTCACCAATCGCCTTCGCGCACTTCCCGCACGACCCGCAGGACGGCCTCGTCGGGGGCTTCCTTCAACTGCCGGATCAGGTCCGCGAACAGGCGCGGGCGCTTGCGGATGATCTCCTGCAGGTCGGCGGAAACCTTGCCCGCCAGGGCCAGCATGACGTCCGGATCCTGGTCCAGTTCCCGCGCCAGGCGCACGGTCGTGACCTCCGAGGGCGGGGCCACGTCGCCGCGTTCGATCTTGCTCAGGTACGCCGGCTCGATGCCGACCCGCCGCGCCACCTGGCGCACCGAGTACCGCCGATCGTCCCGCCGCAGGCGTTCGCGGATGCTTCGGACAGTCGTGCCAAAGTGCGTCATGTGTCCTATTTACTACACATTTTTGGTGGAGGTCAAGGCCGGCCCCGGCCCCCGCCGGCCCCCGGTACTCCACGCGCCGCTATCGGCCGGGAACGCCGGCTTCGTCGATCGTCTCGCGAAACACGGCGTTCAGGCGACTCCGCAAGTCGCCGGAGTCCAGCAGGCTCGGCCTGCCGAGCCCGGAGAAGGCGTCGCGGTGACGAGCCAACTCGGTCGCGATGAAGCCGTTGAGTTCGGGGACCGGCGCGCTGGTGTCCGCTTCGGAAGCAGCGCGTTTGGCTTCGAGCAGGCTCGAGATCGCTGGCCGTACCGCAGCCGGCGCCGTCGCATCCACCAGCGACTCGAACACCACCGGCGGAACGCCCAGGCCCCGCTCGATGTGGCGAATCGCGAGCAGCGGGCGCAGGACGTACAGGTATCTCTTCAACCGGATGCGGCTTCCGGACAGGTGTTCGCGGAAATTCCTCCGGGCCATGTGGCTGTAGTGGTAGCACAACGCCGCGGCATTGAAGTGGGCGGTCGCCAGTGCACGCATGGAACCGGCGAAACCGCCCTGTTCGACGTACCGGATCGGGCTGTTCAGCCATTCGATGAGGGCGCCGTTCGTGCGCGTGAAGAGGTACATTGCCTTCCTCAGGTCCCAGCCGCTGCAGTCGATGTCGTCGATGATTGGCTGCTCGATCACGTCGCGCTGACGCTCGACGTCGAACGACAGGTACCAGTCGCAAGGCCGGGCATAGACGAAGCGCACGTCGTAGTCGGAGTCCGGCGATTCGAAGCCCCAGGCACGGCTCCCGGACTCGCAGGCGTACACCACCCTGACGCCGAACTCCGCCTCGACAGCGGTCAGGCGGTCGAGGATCTCGCGCTCGATCGACGGTTCTATGGCGGGACGGTCAGCTCGGGCATCGCGCGAACCGCCGGGCCTCGCGACGAGTGCGCTTGCCCGCCGGGACGAACTCGGGTTCACGCTACTCATCGTCGCCGCCAAGCAGCCATCCGAGTCCGAAAGCGCTCAGGACCAACGCCAGCACTCCGAAGTCCGAGCGACTGCGGGAGCGTTCGCGGGGCCGAGTTCGCGATCGACCACGTGAACCAATGCCTGACCTCGACCGCGACCCCCGCAGATGGCGCGTCAGGAACTCGCCCGCGTTGTCCAGCCGTTGCCGTCGTCGTGCTGGCCTCTGGCCAAGCCGCGCTTCGACCTCGGCGGCGATCGGGCGTAGCGCTTCGCCCTGGGTTGGCACCGGTCTCGGAGGGATCGATCGTTCGGCCATGCGGGGCGGCTCCCCCTGGAGTTTCGCAGGCATGATGGGACATTTCCGGCCGGCGCGGTAGCTCGGCGGCCGGCGGCAGACCTGCCGCTGCGCCGAACGTCTGCCGGCAGGCGGCTCGTCCGCAAGGTGTACGCTTCGTCCTTTCGGAGCGTCGGAGAGCCCCCGGCTCAGCATGGCGGACGGCCAGCGACGAAACGCGGAGAGGAGGACATCGTGGCCGCAACGCTGATGGACACGGTCTGTGGCCTGCTCCTCGAGTTCGGCGAGTTCTCGGCCATTGATGTCCTGCGCGCCTCCGGACTGCTGATGGAGCAGCCGGAAGCTGCTGGCTACACGGAGGCGTCGTCGGTAGTCCAGCCTGACGTTGAGACGGGTCCGCGCGTGCTGGCGCTGCTGCGGGAGACGCGCGACCTCACGGCGAGACTGGGGTTGGAGGCGGAGCAGTTGGATGGTGCGCAGCTTCCGGCCGGTGGCGACGCCCCGGAGCTTCATGCCCTGCTCCGTTCGACTTGGCGACCGCCGGCGGGCGGGCGTCAACTCGACCTCTTCGTGGACAGCGCCCGCGCCCTGGCCATCGGGGCCGTGCGCCACGCCCTGCTCGCCCGGGATGCCGTCGCCGCGCGCCGGGAGCTTGAACGGCTCGCCGCGCAGGCCGGGGCGCATCGCTCGGTGGCGCAGGCCGAAGCCCTGATCGTGGCCTTGGAAGCGGGGCCGGTCGAAGTGGCAACGGAAGCCGGCGAGCGGCTGGCGCGTCTGGAGCGGGACTGGTTTCCTGCCGCGTCCGCCTTCCTTGGCCGGGAGGGTCGCGAGTTCCTCGCGCCGCTGTGGTGCGACGTCGCCCGCGCGCTCGAGGACACCCCGCACGACCCGACGCATCCCGAGCTGCACGCCAGCCGCGCCTGGGCTCGGGGTGGCGATCATGAGGCGGTGATCCGAACCGTTCGGGCAACGCACGGACACGACTCGAACCCGGACTTGCTCGGCACGCTGGCGGACGCGTTCTTCCGACTGCACCAACGCCCCGCGGCGTTGGAGTGCTGGTTCGCGTTGTGCCGCCTTGACCCGGAGGCTTTCGAGAGGCGGATTCGCGCGTCCGATTTCCCGGATCGGGCCACGGCGCGGGCGTGGCGCGAAGCGCGGAACTCGGACGCGCTCGAAGAGAACCTCGCCCCGGCGTGGTTCCCCGCCTGGGTGCTCATCGCGGCGCCGACCCTGGCCCCGAGCCTCCGGGAGGCGTCGGGGGACGACGCTCCGTCGCGTGCGTTCAACGTGTTGCGCGCGCTGCAGCGCGAACACGGGTCGCCGAGCGTCGGATTGCGCGAAGAGCTGCGGACGCTCCATTCGGGGCTGTTCGATGCGTATATGGCCACCGTAAGGTCGAGAGGCTGATCAACCGCTGCGCCGCGCGCGTCAAAGCAACAGCGGCAGGTCCTCCGGAGGCACCAGCACTTCAATGGCGCGCGCCTGTCCGGGCGTCCGCCGCAACAGCCCCCGGCGCTCCAACGTGAGGAGCATCTGGTGAACGCTCGGCGGGCTGACCCGGAAGTATCGGCTGAGGTCGGCTTGCGCGGGCGGCTGCCGATGGATCTTGGTGTAGGCATGGATGAAGGCAAGGTACTGCCCTTGCCGTAGGGTGAATCGAGGGGGTGGCTTGTCGGGCATGGGGTGGCTGGACCTCAAGCTGCGCGAAGAGAACCCTCTACTCGACAGTGATCACCTTCATGACCTCGTCGCCGAGATGGTTGATGGCCTTCACGGCTATGCGCCCGGAGGCCGGTTTCGCGAACGGGCGGGGAGTATCGGAGCGCAGACTCTGCCAGGCGTCGACGTCGATTTCGGCTTTGAGCGTCGTCTTCAGCGCTTTGTAGGGATCGTTGGCACCGAGGAAGTAGGCTTGCCGGACGAAGAAACTCTCCATGTTCCCAGAACCGTTCGTGAGCCGAGCGCGCAGCGTCGTTCCAGTCTCCCTCTGCCTCCCGGGGCACTTCCCACTCCAGGAAACCGTTGGCCGGCGCGGACTCGCCGGATGGAAATCACGTTCGTGTCCAGCAGATACATCAAAGGTCCGCTCGACGCCCGGTGTCGAGGGGCCTGGTGAGGTCGATACCGTCGAGGGGCGCGGTGGCGAGCAACTCCTTGAAATCCGGTCCGGGACTGCGGGCCAGATCCGCCACGAAGTTGCCGAAGTCGCGTTCCATCGTGTGAACGTCCCTCAGTTCGGCGAATGCCCATCGCCCGAAGTCGCCCAGGGCGTTCACCCCCGGTACCCAGGCCCCCCGCATCGTTTCCGCCTTGATCCTGGCGTCCTCACCTCGTTGCCCCTTGATCTCCACGACGACGTTCACCGGCTCGTCGCGTCCGTCATCGACGCGGACGATGAAGTCCGGTATGTACTGGTGCGGTGCGCCTTTCATACGGTACGGAACGGTGAACCCCATTCCCTGGTTCTTGACGTACGCGAGCACGCCGGGGTGCGCTTCGACGACGCGGCCGAACTCGCGCTCCCAGTCGCTGTCGCAGATGGCCCAGTTGACGTGGCACTTCGTGGCTTCGGTCCGCCACCGGTTGGTCTTGGAGGTGGTGAAGTCGACTTCCGCGGTTGAACCCCGCGGGTTGTACGGATCCAGGACCGCCCGGACGCGCCGGTCTCCCGTCAGCGGTTGGATCGCGTTGCGAATGCGTTCGCAAGCGTCCTCTGCGAGCGATGGTGGCGTAGAGCAGTTGGCCCGGCGAAGTGCCTCCTTTGCAGACCAAGTAGCACTCCAGCCACTCGCGTGCGATGCGCTTGAGGTCACCCAGGAGGTGCAGTCTAGGAACGCCGTCGGCGCCGCGAAAGTGCCGGAAGAGCAGATGCTTGGCGAGATGGAACGCCAGAGAAGCCGGACGCACCTTCGCGACGATCGCGGGGGTCAGATCTACGCCTTCCCCAAGAATGCCTTCGTTCCGAGTCTTGGTCGGGCCGACCATGTCCGGGGTCAGCGTGAATACGGAGTCCGGGGTGAAGCGGGCCGTGAGCCCTTCGTCCGGCAGTTCGATCGAGAACCCCTCGACGCGGGGGAACTCGATCGTCAGCGCATCGCGGCCGGGCCGCACCGCATGGACGTGAACCGTCCGGCGGGGTCTGCCGGGACGAACGACCACCGGCTCGGCGGTGAAGTCGAACGGGATGCCGAGCACATCGGCATACTCCACGTCGAAGAGTCCATCGGCGTTCAGTTCGTATGACTGCCGACGCAGTGCGCGTCCGACCACCTGCTCGCAGAGAAGCTGCGTGCCGAAGGCGCGCACGCCAAGTACGTGTGTGACCGTGTTGGCATCCCAGCCTTCCGAGAGCATCGCGACGGAAACCACGCATCGGATCGATTCCCCAAGGCGTCCCGGCTTGCCGACGGTGTTCATGGCTTCACGCAAGAGGTCGGCGTCGGAGAGACTCGAGCTTGCGTCGGCGTCGCGCCGTGCAAGGCGTTCGCGGCGGAAACGGTCGATCGCGTCTGCCGCCAGCGTGCGGAACTTCGGGTCAAGCGCCTCGCCGGATTCCAGCTGCTCGCTGTCGATCAGCAGCGTACGTGGTTGTGCGAGACGCCTGCCGTCGTCGCCATAGTTGCGGAACAGCGGCAGCGTGCCGAGGTGCGGAGGTGCGCCTTCGGGTCGGTCGAATCCGGCGATGTGGTCGTACACGAGCTTGGAAGTCGCGGTGTTGTTGCAGACGACGATGAACACGGGCGGCACCTCGATCCGGGCTTCCCGCCAGGCTTGGGACACCTTCTCGTAGTGGCTGTAGAGGGCGTCGATGGCGTTCCGCAAGTCCCCGGGCAGGTCGAGCGGATCGAGGTTGCCGGCGCCGCGCCGGCCTTTCCTGGGCATGTGCTGGCCGATGTGCTTCCAGAGTTCTCGGTAACGGGGCATCTCCGCCCCTGGAATGTTGTCCGACACCGGCACGCGCGGGAGCTTTACGATGCCGCACTCGATGGCGTCGAGCAGGGAGAAATCGCTCATGGTCCAGGGGAACAGGGTCCCCTCGACGTAGCCGGAACCGCTCAGGAAGAACGGCGTTGCGGAGAGGTCGAAGACGGTGCGGACGCCGAGTTTGCGGTGGACGGCCTCGAGCCCCGTGATCCAGAGCCGGGCGGCGTCGCTGTTCCTTTGCGCTTCGTCCTGTTCGTCCCCTTTGGCGATGTCCTCGTCGGCGGGCCCCGGCTTCTCGCGGTAGCAGTGGTGCGCCTCGTCGTTCAGAACGAGGATGTTCCGCATGCCCATCAATTCTCCGCAGGCCCGCTGGAGCATCTGCCCCTCGGTCTCTGCCGTCACGATGTCCTCGCCGTGGCCCTGGAGCAGGGCGCGGGCGCCCCTCGCGAGGTTGGTGCGTTCGCGACGCAGGAAGGCGTGATAGTTGGTGATCACGATCCTGGCGCGGCAGAGGTCGCGCAACATGTCGTGCGGGACGAGTTCGTGCTTCCCGTAGTAGCTGTCCGGATCGTTTGGCTGCAGGACGCGCAGCCGGTCCCGAATCGTGATGCCCGGCGTGACGACGAGGAAGCCGCGGGTGAACCGCCGGCTGTTCGGCTGACGGACCGCGTTGAGCGTCTGCCAGGCGATCAGCATGGCCATCACGGTGGTCTTGCCGGCTCCCGTCGCGAGCTTCAGCGCGATACGGAATAGTTCGGGGTTGGCTTGCTCGTTGGCGCCGTGGAGATGAGCGCGGATGCCTCGGTAGCGCGCCGGGCCCCGGTCGCTGACAGCACCGGCTACCTCCGTAAGCCAGATGGCGGTCTCGACGGCTTCGATTTGACAGAAAAACGGCCGCCGCCCCTGGAACGGGTGTTCGCGCCAGTGGCGGAGCAGCCGCGCGGTGACCGGCGTGACGCCCGATTGCTCGGCGGGGAGCCTGCGCCAGCCGTCCAGGTGGCCTCGAACCTCGTTGATGACGGGCATGGGGTCGTACTGCTGTGTCTCCGTCGACACGTCTGCGAGCCCAAGCCTGAGGTCTTCCTGCCCTCCTTGCTTCTTGGCCTTGGGGACGACCGTCACAAGCCGTGACGGGCGTCGCGAGTCCAGGACGACGCCGGTGGGTTTGCGATCTTCATCGAGTTCCCAGTGCCTCGCCGGGGCGTCGTACGGGGAATTCAGGACCGGCTTCGAGAAGAACTCGCTCGTCGTGGCCAAGACGGCATCTCTCCAAACCCGCGGACGGCCCAAGCCTACGCGAGAACCGCTGGCGTCTTCATCCCCTTGGGAAGCGGTAAGATGCGCCGCATGGGCACGTCACGCGCACCGGACAACCCTTGGACCCGGGACGCCCTCGACATCCCGTGGGCGGAACTCGCCACGCCGGCCGGACGCCCCGCTCCCAACGAGAAACGCCACCAGCGGGCCCGGGCCGCGGAGGTGGAGCGCCGAGCGGCGGCCGGCGGGACGACCGGATGCCGGTCACCGTAGACACCAACACAGGGTCATGTTCGAAGAGGTGCGTGCGCGCCTCCCGGAGCACATGCGCGCGAGCGAGCGGCGCCACCCCGCTTCCGCGCGGACGGCCCCGGGGATGGGAGGAGTCGACGCTTCGGCCGGCGCGGCGCCTCAGGTCAGGTAACCCGCCTCTTCTCCTTCCCGTACTTCCCTTTCCGACATGTCCAGCCACTCCGCCAGCACCGCGGCGTTGTCCTCCCCGATCTCTCTCGTGCGCTCGTAGCGGTCGCAGGGCGTGCGTTCGAAGTAGATCGGGAGCCGGTCGGCGTAGGTGGCTCCGGCGGTGGGGTGGGGGTCCTCGATCTGCCGGAGGAACCGCGAGCGCGCGAGCTGCGGGTCGCGCTCCACGAGGTCGACGCCGGTCTGTACGACGCCGGCGGGCACGCCCGCGGTCTGGCATCGCTCCATGACCTCCGTCGCCTCGAGCCGGGAGGTCCAGGCGGCGATGCCGGCTTCGAGCTCGGCCTCCCGCGCAAGTCGTCCCGCTGCGGTGGCGAGCGACGGGTCCCGCGACCACTCGGGATCTTCCATCACGGTCCGCAGCCCTTCCCACTGTGCGTCCGTCATGCAGGCGATCGCCACCCAGCGTTCGTCCGCGGGATGTTCGGAAGCCGCGCCCGCGCAGGGAAAGCACCCGTGGGGCGCCGCTGCGTCCCAGGGTAGCCGGTTCCCCGCGGGCTCGGCCGCTCGGCCGTTGGCGAAGTAGTCGAGCAGGGCCGGTCCCACGATATTCACGCCGACTTCGAACTGGGAGAGGTCGACGCGCTGACCCTGGCCGGTGGCACGACGTGCCTCGAGAGCGGCGAGGATGGCGACCGCCCCGTGCAGTCCGGCCTGGTGGTCGTTGTACGAGAAACCGATGCCGATGTCCTCGCGTCCGGGCACTCCCGTCAGGTACGTGAGGCCGGCCAGGGCATGGATGGTCGGCGCGTAGGTCACGAAGTTCGCCCAGGGGCCGACGCTGCCCATGCCGGACATCTGCACGTAGACGACGCCGGGGTTCTCCTCGCGCACCGTGTCGTAGCCGACGCCCCAGCGGTCGAGCACGCCGACGGTGAAGTTGTCGATCACCACGTCGGCCTTCGCGCACAGGCGGCGGCAGACGCCGCGCGCTTCTTCGCGGGACATGTCCAGGGCGAGGGCGCGCTTGTTGCGGTTCCACATCACGTAGTAGGGCGACCCCGGGGCGTTCGTGTTCGTCCGGGAGGCGGAGTTGACCTTCACGATGTCGGCGCCCAGGTCTCCCAGCACCCGCGTGGCGAACGGCCCGGCCAGGACGTGGGTGAAGTCCAGGACGCGCGTGCTGTCGAGCGGTCTCACCGGCCCTCGTCCCACCCGATCTCGTCGAGGATCGCGTCGGTGTCACGGTCCGCGTCGCCACGGGACGCGACCGACGAGGGCGTCGCGCTGAACCGATACGGTGCACCGGGTCCCCGGACCGCGCGTTCCCCGTCCACGGGGTGGGACTCCCACCAGTCTCGCGCCGCCAGGTGCGGATTGTCGGCGACCTCGTCGAGGCGCTTGACGTGCCCGTACGGGAGGTGGCGCGACTGCGCCTCGAGGAACAGGGCCTCGGGGTCCTCCGACGCCACCCATTCCCGAAGCGTGTCCATCAGGCGGTCCAGGAGTTCGCGGCGGTGCTCGGGGAGTTGCAGGCGCGGGTCGAGGAGCTCCTCCCCGAGACCGTGCTCGAGCAGCCAGACGAGCTGTCCGTCGAGATCCGGGATCGGCGTCACCATCACGGCCCCGGTGGCGGCGCCCATGACCTGGTAGGCGTTCGTCCAGTGCAGGCTGCCGCGGCGTTCGAGCACGGGCTTGTCGGCCATGCCGATCCGGTCCTGGTACCAGTGCCACATGAACACGTGCTCGAGGGCGGACGCGATGCACTCGTGGACCGGTACGTGGATGCGCTGGCCGACGCGCGTGCGGCGGACGCAGTTGAGGGCCGCGAGCGCCGCGATGGCCGCGTACGCGCCGGACACCATGAAGTTGAACTCACCGAACGCCTTGAGGGGCGGCGTGTCCACGTCGCCTGTCGTGGCGACCGCACCCCCCAGCGCACCGGCGACCAGGTCCGGTGCGAGATAGTCCGACCACGGTCCGTCGGGGCCGAAGGAGGACACCTCCACGACGACCAGCTCCGGCCGCCGGGCACACGCGTCGTCGAGTTGCGCTTCCTCCACGGCGAACGCGCCGGTGTTCGCGAGCACGATGTCGGCGCGGTCGATCAGCAACCGGAGTTGCGCCGCACCCGCGTCCGTGCCCGGGTCGACGGCGAAGAAGCGTCGCGAGGAGGCGAAGAACGCATGCCACAGCGAGCCCGTCTCTCTCGGTGCGTCGTCAATGAACGGGCCGCGGTCGCGCAGCGGGTCGCCTTGGGGCGGTTCCGGGCGCACGACGTCGGCGCCGAGGTCGGCCAGCAGCTTCGCCCCGTAGATCGCGCGTTCGTCCGTGAGATCGACGACGCGAACGCCCTCGAGCGCTCCGTTGGTCACGAGCGAAGCGTGAGGTCAGGAAGCGGCGACGGCGCCGCCGTCGCAGGTGATCGTCTCGCCCACCGTGTAGGCGCCGGCCCTCGAACTCAGGAAGATGGCGAGACCGGCGATGTCCTCCGCCGTGCCGACGCGTCCACGCGGGTTCCCGGCGCCGACCGCGTCCCAGTCCGCGCCTTCGCCTTCGACCTCCCCGCCGAAGCCGACGCCCAAGCTCAGCATCCAGGTGGGGAACGGACCCGGCGCGATGGCGTTGACGAGAATGTTCTCCTTCACCAGGTGCGCCGCCAGGACGCGCGTCAGGTGGTGCAGGGCCGCCTTGGAGGGGCCGTACGGAAAGTTGTCGAACACCGGGGTCTTGATCCCGTCCACGGACCCGACGTTGATGACGCGCGCCGGATGCTCGTGCGTGGCGGCCTTGCGCAGCAGCGGCAGGAGCTTCTGCGTCAGAAAGAACACCCCCTTCACGTTGGTGTCCATCACCTTGTCCCAGCCGCTCTCCGGGAACTCGTCGAGGGGCGCGCCCCAGGCGGCGCCGGCGTTGTTCACCAGGATGTCGAGCCGGTCCTCGTGGCGCGTGAGCTCGGCGGCGACGGCCTCGATGCCGGGAAGCCCGGAGAGGTCCGCCGGCAAGGCGGCGCAGGTACCGCCGTGGGCCCGCATGAGACGCTCGCACGCGGCGTCGCAGGCGTCGGCCTTGCGGGAACTGATGTAGACCTTGGCCCCGTGCGCCAGGAACCCGGCCGCGATCATCTCGCCGATGCCGCGCGAGCCGCCCGTCACGAGCGCGATCTTGCCCTCGATGGAAAAGAGATCCTGCATGGGGTTCCCCCTGATTTGCGGTGCCCATGGACCCGACAGTCGCGGGTCGCTTACGCTGAAAGAGGCGCTTGCGCGGGCAAGCGGTCGATTCTACAGGACGGATGAGGAGGTCGAATGAGGGTGGGCGTTTCGCTCCCGGTGCGGGAGCTCGGCAACGACATGGGCGCGATCCGGGAGTTCGCGCAGGCGGCGGACGAGATCGGCTACGCGCACCTGCGCGTGCCGGACCAGGTGCTGCGCCCGCGGAGCGGCCCGCTGCACGAGCCGATGATGCTGCTCGCCTGGGTCGCGGCGGTCACCGAGCGCATCGAACTCGTGCCTTCCGTGATCGTGACGCCCGCGCGGCAGACCGTGCTCCTCGCCAAGCAGACGGCGGAGCTCGATGTCCTGACCGGGGGCCGCGTAAGGCTCGGCGTCGGCGTGGGCGGCAGCGCCGACGAGTACGCGGCGCTGAACCAGGATTTCGGCACCCGGGGCGCACGGGTCGAGGAGCAGCTCGACCTGATGCGCGCGTTGTGGACGCAGGAACAGGTCGACTTCGAGGGACGATGGGACACGGTACGCGGCGCCGGGCTGTCGCCCTTGCCCGTGCAGCGGCCGATCCCGGTGTGGATCGGCGCGAGTGGCGTGCCGGCGACGCGCATCCGGCGACGCATCGGACGCCAGGCGGACGGCTGGTTCGTGCTGTGTTCGCCCGAGGAGTTCCCGGGCATCAAGGCGGATATCGACGCGGCGGCGCGTGATGCCGGGCGCGATCCCGCGGAGATCGGCGCGGAGGCCGGCGTTGCCGTCGTCGGCCCACGCGCTCCGGAATGGAAGGACCGGGTGCGTGGCTGGCGGGAGATGGGGCTGTCGCACCTCTGCCTGCGGACGCTCGGCGGCGGGCTCGCGCCGGGGGAGCATCTTGGGAAGATGGAGGAGGCCTGGCGGGAGCTGGCGGAAATCTGACGGGGTGGCAGCGGCCTGGAGTCGGGAGGACGGGGTTGGACGAGATGCAGGTGGACATACAAGAGGCGCAGTCACAGCTCTCGCGACTCGGAGAGTTGGCCTGGGCGGGGGAGGAGATCGTCATAGCGAAGGCTGGCGAGCCCTACCTCCGCCTCGAGCCCTACCGCGAGCAGATATTGGATCGGAAGCCCGGTGCGCTGAAGGGCCGGATCTGGATCGCGCCTGACTTCGAGGAGACTCCCCCGCACGTTATCGACGACTTCAATGAGTCGCCGGTCTTCCCGGACGAGGACAGCTGATGCCGAGACTGCTGCTGGACACACACGGGTCGTCTCAACTCCCACAATGAGGTTTTCTGGAGTACTTGGCGTGTGTCTGCCGACCTCAGCCAAGCAGGCTGGGACCAGTTCGTCGACCAATGGCGGCTTGATGCCTGTGCGATTCAACAGACTCGCCTGCACTCGCATTACGTCTGCCGTCAAGGCTGCGCGGACGTAGAGCGGGCATACGGGGTCAACACCTCCGCAGCTCGGACGGCCTACCTGTACGAATTCAACAGGACCGTCCGCGAATACCGTGCCGCCGGGCTTTGGGGCACGACCAACCGCGACGCACCGGAGCCGGGGACAGCCGAGTTCGCTCAGGCATGCGAGCGCTGGTTAAGCGAAGCAGCCACACCGCCGATGACTCCAAGGCTGCAACGCTGAGCAAGGGGCGCGGGGCTGCTGTCGGCGCTCGCGCTTCTCGTCCGTTCACCGCCGCGTGACCCGTAAGACTCACGCTCGCTTCAATAGCGCCCGATCGCCCCGAAGTCGAGTTCGACGACCGGCTCGGTGCCGTCGCGCACGAACTTGACGAAACCCATCTCCTCGAGCCGAACCAGTTCCCGGAAGAACGTGCGCGCGGTGACATCCCGATAGACAGCGGTGATGTAAGGCGATTGGCGCAGTTCGGCGTACCCGATCTTTCGAGAAGGCTCCTCCGCGAACGGGTCGATGGGTTCCGTTTCCTTCAGCAGGAAATCGAGGAGTTGATACTCGCGCTGGTTCAGGACGCGCCGGCGCGCCCCTACGCGCTGGTTCAGGGCGCGAACCAGCGTGTCCCGGTAGATCACACGGTTGAGCTTCGCCTTGATGAAGTTGTTGATGCCCTTCAGCTCCTCGGCGAAGCCCCGCAGGCCGAATGCGACGAAGGCGTTGAGGTCGAACGGTTGTACGCGCCGGCTCCGCTGGAGGAGCAGTCGGTACTCGTCGGCGTGTCGGTAGAAGAAGTTCGAGAGGCCGTAGAAGCCATGCACGTTGTAGCCTTTCTTGTAGAGCATGCCCGCTTCGATCAGCCGGGATACGCGTCCGTTTCCGTCGCCGAACGGATGGATCGTGACGAGGAAGAAGTGCGCTACGAGCGCCTGGATGACAGGGTGGCGCGCCGCAAAGCGTCGAGAGTTGACGAAGCCCACGAACTCGTCCAGGAGGCGTGGCAGTTCCTCGTGTGGCGCGCCGCGATGCACGCCGCCGAGTGCCGGTGTCCCGACCACGACGGAGTGCCGCCGCAGTCTGCCGGGGAGATTCTCGGTCTCGTCCGACCCCTCGGTGGCGAGTTGGTGCAGCGTCAGGATGTCGGTCTTCGCCAGCGGTGCCCTGCCGGGGCCGAATCTCGTCTTGATCCAATCCTGTGCGCGGCCGGCGTTTCGCACCTGCCGCTGCTCCCGGGACGGATGTTCGGGTTCTGCCTGCGACTCCTCCATCAGTTCCATCTGGTGTTCCACCTCGGCCTCGGAGAGGGGGTTGCCCTCCAATGCCGTGGTCCCATGCACCGCGCGGATGCGGTTGAGGCGGTCAAGCTGCTCGCTCCAGTGCGGCGGCAGGACGAGGTTGCCGGCCGCCTCCCGGTAGCCTTCGATGCGCGTCAGGTCGTCGCGGCCAGGTTCGTCCAGCTCGACACGGTACTCGAAACGGAAGTCGTGCCAATCCATCCGTTAGCTCGACGCCTTATTTGACACCATTTTAGGCGCAATAAGGGATTGAAAAAAGGTTCTTTTCGGATGTTACGCGCGCTTATCTGACGCGCTACTTGACACTTTTTTTGGCAGTTCGCGTGCAGGCGACCGCTAGATCCCGAGATCCTTCGTGTTGTAGTCCCGGATGACCCGCTCGTAGGTCTCCGGGCTCCACCGGTACTCGTCCTCGAGCCCCTCGAAAGGCTGGTAGACGTACGGCGTTTCGTCGGGGAAGCGCTGTCGCCGTGCGTCGATGGCCACGGCGATCACCGCGGACCGGTCGAAGATCCGCTCCTCGTCGTAGACCACGGGCTCCATGTTGGTGAGCGCGCCCTTCGCGCCGAGCACGGAAGACCGGCGGTGAAAGCCGAAGGTCATCGAGATGCGCAGGTCGCGGGACGTGTTGGCGAACGAGGCGTGCAGTAGCTGCCGGTTGACCATCGTGACGTCGCCGGACTCGCAGGCCAGCGGCACGGCGTCCGGGAGGCGGTCCGATCCGCCGTTTTCCGCGACCATGGCCTTGATGTCGACCTTCCCCAGCTTGTGCGTGCCCGGGACCACCCAGAGGCAGCTGCCCGGCGTCGTGGCGTAGAGCTGTACCTGGAAGTTGAACCCGTGGATGCCCTCGTCCCAGTTCGGCGCGTTCCAGTGCGTGAGTCCGTCCTGGTGCCACGCGACGGACCCGCCGAGGCCCGGCTGCTTGACGAAGATCGCATCGTTGAACGGGGTGAAGTCGGGACCGTTGATGTTCTCCGCGATAGCAAGGAGTCGCGGGTGTCCGTACAGGCGCAGCGCAGGCTCCATCGTCTGGCACATGCCGTAGACCATGTAGACGACCTGCTCCGGCGCGTCCGTGGCAGGGACGGGCTCGGTCATCTTGGACTGGTGCCGCCCGCCAAGGTGCTTCGTGCCGCCCCAGGGATCCGTCAGCGGCGGGACGAACGTGAAACTCGACCGCTCGAACTCGAGCCCGAGCGCGGGCCGGCCCCGGGCGTCGACCTCGGCCTCCCGCGCGACGGGCGCGCGGTCGAGCGTGTCGGCCATCGCGGCGCGCAGCTCGGCAAGCTCCTCCGCGCCGATCACCTTCTCGAAGACGTAGAACCCGTGGCGCCAGTAGGCGTCGAGGATGTCCTGCGCCAGCCGGCCGGGCGCGTCGAAGCGGATGGGTCCGCGGTTGCCGATGGCGCGGGCGCGGGACTCCCCCTCCGCGGTGTACTCGGCCATGGCCGCCGCGTGTTCGGCTGCGGAAGGGACCGTCGAGGGGTGTTCGATCGCCGTTGCTTCGCTCATCGTCCTGACCGCCATGCCGGGCAAGGATTGTCTGGAACCATACCATCAACGCCAACTCGTACCATGCCGGGAGAATGCCGGAGTCGCGGCTGCGCGTTGACGTGGCGCGTTCTCGGCAGGCGACCCGGCATCACCGGATCTCGATCAACGACTCCCCGTCGATTAGAGCGCGTTCAATAGCCGCCAGATGCGGTGCCAGTCCGGCTTTCAGTGCGGCGGTGGTGGTGTTGCCGAGTCGGATCCAGACGACCTGGATGCCTGGGCGCCGCCGCGCGCGTTCCGCGAAATCGCTGTCCTTGGACCAGATGACCGCGCCGGACGCGCGCGCTTTGGCTTCTATCTCGTCATCGGATGCGCCGCCTAGATCAACGTCGTTGACGTGGCTCGACGGATAACCTTGGTCGGCGAGCCACGAACCGAGCCTGGGCGGCAGTTGTGCATCGATCAGGAATCGCATCAAGCGATGGGAATGATGCGGTGCTCGCTTGCGACCGCGCCGAACGCCAGGGCGGCTCTCACATCCTCCTCGCCCAGATAGGGGTAGTCAGCGAGAATCTCGGATGAGGACACGCCATGAGCGAGCATCTCCAGTATGTCGGTCACCCGAACTCGAGTGCCCCGCACATGAGGTCGTCCGCCGCAGATTTCCGGATCGACGCCAATCCGATCTCGGACGTTGCCGGCGAGTGTGTCGCCGCCGTTCGGGCGCAACGCCTTGGGAACGCAAATGCGGGCGTCCTTGCGCGGACCGGCGTGGTGGCCGAGGGATTGCAGAAACTGCGACAGCGCATCATCGAGTTCGTGGCGTAAGGGCGTGCCGGGCTTGGCGACGGCGAACCAGGGCTTTAGCGCGGCCTCCGACTCTCCGCCGTGCCGACCCAGGGCCGACAGGTAGGTTTCGGCATCGTTTCCCGCGTAACCTACGAATTTCGACGGCCCGAACAGCCAGATTCCGTCATTCGACCTGATGGCGTACCAGGCATGCACCATTCTCATCAGCTTGGCGAGTTCAGGTCTCTCGCGCACATCGGCCTGATAGCGATGGATGTTCTCGTGTGCCTGATCGAGGCTGGCAACCACACCTGTCACGCTGAACCTCCGTGGCGGCAAGTCGTTCCGTCGGTAGCTTGGCCGGGGACTCTAGCAAAATTAGATTGTTTAGACGGAACTTCCAGAGTCGATGTGCTCTAACTTGCTGATGCGTATGGATATTGGCGAGGATCGGCGGTTTGTTACTGGGAACGCTACTGTAGCCGGAGGCCGAGCAAGCGGAACGCCTCGCGCTGCAGTTCGGTGGGTCGGGCGAGGAGTTCGAACGGTTCGGCGCCGGGCAGGCGCGGCGTGACGGTGTTTTTCGTGACGGTGGCGAGGTCGCCGAGCAGGGAGCGGAAGCTCTGCACGGGCCGCCCGTCGTCGGCGCGCTTGCGACGGGCCTTGCGCCGGGCGGACTCGGAGACCCGGGCGGGGGCGACCACGGAGGCGCGGTCGGCCGCGGCGCCGGCCGGGTCCTCGTCGTCGAACAGCAGCGGCGCCAGCCGCTCGCGCATGTGCCACTCCACGTAGTAGGCGAGCATGCACAGCAGCACGTGGGCGCGCACCCGGTCGGCGTTGCGGTGGAACACCGGCCGCACCTTGAGGTCCACGGTCTTGAGGCTGCGGAAGGCGCGCTCCACGGTGCTCAGGCGCTTGTAGGCGCGCACGGCGCCCGCGGCGTCGAGGCGTTCCTCCGGCAGGCTGGTGCGGATGACGTACAGCCCGTCCAGGGCCGCCTCGGCGGCGATGGAGGCGGCGTTTCTGCGGTGGCCGAAGCAGCCGTCGTCGTCGATGTCCCAGTCGAAGTGCTTGGCCATCCTGTACTTGCCGATGACCTTGCCGACCCGCGCGCCGATCCGCTCCGCGCCCGTCAGGCGCTTGTGCTTCCGCCGCGTCGCCGCCGCGATGGGTTCGAGCAGCTTCTCGGTGGCCGCGAGCAGTTCCCCGCGCTTGCGCGCGCGCTCCGCGGCGAGCAGCGGATTGCGGCACACCACGAGGCGCTCGCCGGGATGCGCGTCGGCGCGGATCTCGATCAGGTCCCGCTCGTCGAACAGCGACGGCTGGATCGCGCCGGCCTCGACCAGCTTGCGGATCGCCGGCCCCCGCAGGGCGCTGATCCAGTCCAGCCCCGCCGGCTTGACGTCCTCCCGGATGCGCGCCTCGGTGAGCATGCCGCGGTCGCCCACCAGCACCACCCTGGACAGCCCGAAGCGTTCGCGCAGCTTGTCGATCTGCGCGCCCACGGTGGCCGGGTCGGCGGTGTTGCCGGGGAACACCTCCACCGCCACCGGCCGGCCGTCGGCGTCGCACAGCAGCCCGAACTCGATCTGCAGCTTGCCCTTCTTGCCGTCGCGCGAGTGGCCGCGCTTCGCCAGCGGGCACTGGCGCCCCTCCAGGTACACCGAGGTCAGGTCGTACAGCACCAGCGCGCCGTCCGCGAGATGGCGCCTGGCCAGGGTCCGCTCGATGCGGTCCTGGCGCGCGAGCAGCCAGTCCATGGCGGCGTACAGGTCGTCCTCGGTGAGCGCGCCCAGTCCCAGCGTGTCGGCCAGGGTGTGGCGCGCGGTGGCCGCGGCGAGGCCGGCGGCGGTGGCCAGCTTCGACCCCGGCTCCAGCACGCGGGCGACGACCATGGCCACCACGCGGTCGCGCTCGGGCGAGCGTTGCGCGGCCACGACCCGGTCCAGGCGCAGTTGCCGGAGCGTGCCGAGCACGGCGGCGACATGGCCGTGCGGCAGCGCGCGGACGATGTCGAAGGCGTCGTCGCGGCCGACGAGGGGTTCGTCCTTGAGCAGTCGGCGCAGGGTTTCGATCTTGGCGCGGGGCCACCTGGAGAGGTTGGCGATGGTGCGCTTCCTGACCTTGCCGTCCTCGCGCCAGCCCTCGCGCAGGAGGATGGCGGGGGGCGAGTTGCGGTTCGGGACGGTTTCGATGTACATGGGAACGATGATAATCGTCCCGCCACGCCATTGCAACCCATAACCCACACTTTACATGGGAACATTGCATCGCCCCGAAAACCCAACGATCCCTGTCGAATCAATCCCTTGACCCGATTCTCAGCGGGAAATCAGGGGGAACTTCCGTTTAGATCAAACCTAATGTTGGTTTGACTCGATCGTCAAGGTACCCGCGGCTTTCCGACGGCCCACGATGCCTTGCCCGCGCCGCCGTGGAACGGTCGCCATCACGTCATCTGCGAACGGACCGCGCCAAACCCCTCCGTCAGGTGCGAGCAGTCGTTGAAGCGCCGCACGAGGATGGACCCGGCGGACATCACGACGTGGCTGATGGACCCGTTGTCGGCCCCGGCGAACGCGAACGGCTCCGCCCCGGTCGCCGTCGCCATGACGCGGGCGATCACGCCGCCGTGCACGACGGCGACCACCAGCTCGTCCGGATGGTTGGCCGCGATGCGCCGCAACCCGCGGCCGATGCGTTCGTCCAGGGCCGCGTTTGACTCCGCGCCCGGAATGACGTCCCAGCGCTGCTCCGCCCGCACGCGTTGCATGATGGGGTGGTTCTCGGCGGCCTTGATGCGCATCAGCCCGCCGTCCCACTCCCCGAGAAACACCTCGCGCAGGTCCGCTTCCACGATCGGGTCGAGACCGAGGTGCCGGCAGAGCGGCGCCGCCGTCTCCGCGGTGCGCCGCAGGTTGGTGACGTAGACCGCCGCGATCGGCAGGCCCTTCAGCCGCTCGCCGACCTGCTGCGCCTCCTTGCGTCCGTCGGCGTGCAACTCCGGGTCGCCGTGCCCATCCACCAGCGGAAACGGGTTGTCGGCGGTCGCGGCGCGGGACTCGCCGTGCCGCACGAGCAGGATCTGCGTCGACCCGGGCGGGGCGACGAAACGTGCCTGGCGATACTCCCGCGATGCGGCTCCGGCGGGAGGCCGGTCGGTCGTCACGCCGCGGCGCGCGCGGCGTCTTCGCGCGCCTTGCGCACCTTCGCGGCGTCCTGGTTGAAGAGCAGTTCGCGACGCGCCTTCTCTTCCTCCTCGGTCAGTTCGCGCCGGCCCCACTCGCGGTGGGCCTGGAACCCCTTCTCGACGGCCGGGCGTTCGCGGATCTCGTCCACCCAGCGCTTCAAGTGGGTGTTCGGCTCGAACATCTCCTCCCCGAGCAATCGTCCGATCAGCATCGCCCACGGCCAGGTGATGATGTCGGCGATCGTGAACTCGGCACCCGCGAGGTATCGATTGACGGACAACTGCGCGTCCATGACCCCCGCGAGTCGGTCGACCTCGCCGACGAACCGCTTCGTCCCGTACTCGAGCTGCTTGGGGTCGCCCGCGAGGTTCTTGCCGTAGTTCTTGAAGTGGTTGGCGTTGCCCATCATCGGGCCCAGGTTCGCCATCTGCCAGTGCACCCACTGCAGGGCCTGGTACTTGCCGGCCGTGTCCCGCGGCAGGAACTTGCCGGTCTTCTCGGCGAGGTATTCGAGGATCGCCCCGGACTCGAAGATGGAGAGCGGCGCGCCGCCGCCGAGCGGGTCGTGGTCGATGATCGCCGGCATGCGGTTGTTCGGGCTGATACGCAGGAACTCGGGCTTGAACTGGTCGCCGCCGCCGATGTCCACGGGGATCGAGCGGTACTCGAGGCCGCACTCCTCAAGCATGATGGTGGCCTTCCAGCCGTTTGGCGTCGGCCAGTAGTAGAGGTCGATCAAGGTGGTTCTCCTTCGGAGCGTTGCAGGGGGAGTTGGCGACGGGGGAGTTTGTCAGGAGTGGACGCGCGGCGGCAAGGGTGGGTCGCGCGGCGGCACAGATGGAGTACCCTTGGCCGTGACATTCGGGGGAGGTGGGTATGGCCATCGAATTCACCGTGAACGGGTCGCCTGTGGAGGTGACCGCGCCGGAGGACACGCCGCTCTTGTGGGCGCTGCGCGACGACCTCGGCATGACTGGAACGAAGTACGGCTGCGGCAAGGCGCTCTGCGGGGCGTGTACGGTCCGCATCGACGGCACGCCGACGCGGTCCTGCCAGACGCCGCTGGGCTCGGTCCGGGGCAAGTCGGTCGCGACCATAGAAGGATTGCGCGCCAGCCATCCGAAGCTGGTCGAGACGTGGGTGAAGAACAACGTACCGCAGTGCGGCTACTGCCAGGCGGGGCAGTTGATGTCCGCCTCCGCGCTGCTCGACGACACGCCGTCGCCGACGGACGAGGACATCGACCGGGCCATGTCCGGCAACATCTGCCGATGCGGTACCTATGGACGCATCCGGGCGGCCATCAAGGAGGCCGGGGAGGTGCGGACGTGAACATGCCTGTCGTGAACCTATCCCGCCGTCGCTTCCTGCAGGCTTCGGGCGTTCTCGTGGTCGGTGCTGCCGTACCCGGCTGCTCGACCGGCCCGATGCCGTCGCGGAACGCGACCCTCACGCCAAACGTCTTCCTGTCGATGGCCGGGGACGGCACGGCGACCATCACCGCGAGCCGGTCCGAGATGGGCCAGGGCATCCGCACGGCGCTCGCGCAGATCGTCGCGGACGAACTCGAAGCCGACTGGAGCCGCGTCACCGTGGCCCAGGCGGTGGGCGATCCCGTCTACGGCGACCAGAACACCGACGGCTCGCAGAGCATCCGCTTCCTGTTTGACGTCTTGCGCGACGCCGGGGCGAGCGCGCGCGAGATGCTGCGCACGGCCGCGGCCAACCAGTGGGGTGTCCCGGTGGCGGAGTGCGAAGCGGTGGACCACAGCGTCCGCCACGCACCCTCGGGCCGCAGCGCGCCCTACGGGGATCTGGTCGCGGCGGCGTCCGAGTTGCCCGTGCCCGAAAACCCGACGCGCAAGAGCCGCGATGCGTACCGCTACATCGGCAAGCACCGTGTGCACGTGGATGCCGACGACATCGCGGACGGGACGGCTACGTTTGGCGCCGACCTCACGCTGCCCAACATGGCGCACGCGGTCATCGTGCGGCCACCGTCGCTCGGTTCCCAGGTCGCGGGTTTTGAACCGCCGGCGGACGAACCGGGGCTGATCGCCGTCGAGTCCCTGCCCGGCGTGGCCGGCATTGGGGCGATGTTCAACCCGCTCGGCGGTGTCGCCGTCGTGGCGGACCGCACCTGGACGGCCATCCGGATCGCGAACGCGCTCGACGTGCGATGGACGGAGGGTCCGAACGCGGCTTTCGACAGCGCGGAGTTCACGGCGCAGTTGCGGGAGGGCGTACAGACGGACGGTCAAAGACTCTGGGATGCGGGCGATGTGGACGCCGCATTCGCGGAAGACGGTGCGGAGCTGGAAGCCCTCTACGAGACGCCCTTCCTGTCGCACGCCCCCATGGAGCCGCCGGTGGCGCTCGCGAGCGTGACCGAGGCGGGCTGCGAAGTCTGGGCGCCCGTGCAGGATCCGCAGTCCACGCGTAACCTGGTAGCCGGGTGGCTCGGGGTCGACACGGCGAACGTCACGATCAACGTGACCCTGCTCGGCGGCGCGTTCGGACGCAAGTCGAAGCCGGACTTCGTGCTCGAAGCGGTGGAGCTGTCGAAGCGCCTGGGGCGTCCGGTCCGCGTGACGTGGACCCGCGAGGACGACATCGGCCACGACTTCTTCCACGCCGCGAGCGCCCAGTACCACCGGGCGAAGCTCGATGCGGAAGGCCGCCCGACGGCATGGCTGCAGCGCACCGCGTTCCCGACGATCGTCACGACGTTCAGCGGCGACGCGGTGGACCCGGCGGACTGGGAACTCGAGATGGGTTTCTCCAACCTGCCCTACCGGGTCGCCAACGAACGCTACGAGTACGCGGGCATCCAGCCCGGCGTGCGCATGGGCTGGCTGCGCAGCGTGTGCAACATATTCCACTCGTTCTCGGCCAACATCTTCATCGACGAACTGGCCGCCGCGGCGGGACGCGATCCCATCGACTACCGCCTCGACCTGCTCGGCCCGTCCGGCGTCCTTGACGTCCCGGGCATGCAGCCGCCGGAAGGCCACGGCCTCGATCTCGCGCGGCTCCGCCACGTCGTGGAACGCGCGCGGGCGATCTCGGACTGGGACGCGGCGCGCGCGGCAGGGCGCGGTCTCGGCTTCGCCGTGCACCACAGCTTCCGCTCCTATGTCGCAGTGGTGCTCGAGGTCACGTCCGGGGACTCGGGGCTGAGCGTCGACCAGGCCCACGTCGTGATCGACTGCGGCACGTACATCAACCCGGACACCTGCATGGCGCAGATGGAGGGCGCCGTCGTCTTCGGTCTGTCGCTCGCCCTGCACGGGGAGATCACGATGAGCAACGGCCGCGTCGACCAGGACAACTTCGACGGCTACCCGGTGCTGCGCATGTCCGAGAGCCCGGAGATCGCCGTCGAACTCGTGCCTTCGGACGCGCTTCCCGCGGGGGTGGGGGAGCCGGGCGTGCCGCCGGTGGCGCCGGCCTTGGTGAACGCGGTGTACGCCGCGACAGGGGTGCGGCACCGGTCGTTGCCGCTGCGGGTGTGAAAAAGGCGGCCCGGGGGGCAGGGGGAGAGCACCGCGCCCTTCCCGCAGGGCCGTGTCGCGAGAGCCCTCGACCGGCCGACCAGCCATGGTCCACATGGTTCGATGGCGAGGGCGTCTCCGAGGACTTCATGTTGGAGCGAGACCAACCGTCGGTGACGGACCGAGAGAACCCGGAACGCTTGTCGTCCATTCGCAGATGAGTTGAAACAAAAGTTACAACTTGTATAATACGTGCGCTCGGCGGACGGAGAAGCGGCACAGGATGCGCGAGGGACACAGGCACGCAGCCAGACCCATCCACGCCGAGGTTCTAAGCGCGGCGCAACGCGTGTGTCGCGAGGACGACTGGACGTTCAGGCCGGTCGAGGTCGTTCGCGCACTGCCCCACCTGAACGAGAAATCCGTCCGCACGCACATCGTGAGTCGTTGCTGCGTGAACGCCCCGCAGAACCATGTCCATCGCTGGCCCTATTTTCGGCGGCTGCGCCGCGGCGTTTACGTGATTCTCCCCTCGTTCCGGCAGGGCAGACGGTACGACCTGACGCCTCGCACCGAAGCCGATGTCGCCCCAACTCTCCATGACGCCGCTGCCGTCCAGGCGTCCCCCGCGATCCATGCGTTCGTCTCGGAAAGCGAAGGGTGGTATGTCGCGGAGTGCCTGGAGGTGGCCGTCGTCACCCAGGGCCGATCGCTGGACGAGACGCTCTCAAACCTGCGCGACGCATTGGCGTTGCATCTGGACGACGACGAGCGCGCGCGGGTGGGACTCCCGTCGGAGCCGCGCCTCGTCGTGAGCCTGGAGACCTCGGCGCAGACCTCCTGATGCCCCGGCTGAAGCGGCTGACCGCGCCCGAGGTGGTCGGCGTTCTCGGGCGGTTCGGGTTCGAAGTCGCTTCGACCCGCGGGAGTCACGCCAAGCTGGTGCGGATCGTGGACTCGGGCGAGAAGCAGGTCCTCACGGTTCCCATGCACGCGCAACTGCGGACCGGGACGGTGCGCGCCATCTACAGGCAGGCTTCCCGCTTCGTGCCGGTCACCGACTTGCGACCGGAGTTCTTCTCGGAATGAGAGTCTTACCGACCGAGCCAGCCGCAGCCCGGGGCGAGACCGATCCGACGCCCTGCCCTCAGAACACCCCGCCCGTCGGCTCGAGCCCGAGGAAGAACTGCCCCGCCGTCGTGTAGTGGGCGTCCCGGCCCTGCACCTGCTGCGTGATGACGTGGGCGTCCTGGAAACGCCGCTGGATGGCCTTCGAGGCGAAGATCGCGTCGGCGCCGCTCAGGTTGTAGGCGATGTCCACGGCTTCCATCGACTGCCGGATCGCGTGCGTGCCCGCCATGCGCAGGTGGATCCGCTGCTCGACGGTGATCTCGCCGGTGGCCCGGACGCTCTCCCAGACGTTGCCGACGGTCTCGTGGAGTAGCGCCTTGGCGGCGCGCCAGGTGGCTTCCGCCTTGCCGATCTGGTGCTGCACGACCTCGCTCTCGGAGATCGGGCGCTTGACGAACCGGGGCCGCTTGTCGTCGGCCAGCGCGATGGTGGCGTCGAGCCCGGCCCGCGCGACGCCGAGGGCCACGCAGCCGAACCCGCAGGCGAACAGGAGGTGCTGCGGGACCACGTAGAGGGGCCCGGGTTCGCGCCGCGAGCCGTAGTTGTGCATGACGCGCTTCTCCGGGACGAAGAGGCCGTCGGTTTCGAACGCGAAGCTGCCGGTGCCGCGCAGGCCCTGGACCTGCCAGACGTCGACGAGGGTCACCTCGTCGCGCGGCAGCATGTGCAGCCGGACGCCGTCCTCCACGGTGAGGGCCGCGATCCAGTTCGCGTGCCGGCAGCCGCTCGAGAACATCCAGCGTCCCGAGAGCAGGTAGCCGCCGTCTGTCGGGACGGATGTGCACCCCTTCGGCGGGCCGTTGCCGACGACCGTGCGCGGATCGCCCCACACTTCCCGCGCGAGCGGTTCGGAGCAACGCGCGCTCGTGGTGGCGAAGACCGCGCCCTGGTTGAGACACCAGCCCACGCTGCCGTCGGCTTCCGCGATCGTGCGCACGACATCGAGGTATTCGAGCCAGTCCATCTCCTCGCCGCCGATGGCGCGTGGCACGAGCAGGCGGAACATGCCGGCGGAAACCATCGCCTCGACGAGCGCTTTCGGAAGTTCCCGCTCCCGATCGATGTCGTCGGCCGCCGCCGCGATCTGTGGCGCCAGGGCGCGCGCGCGCGCCAGGGGCGTGGGCGCCTGCGGCCGGGGAGGGCGAGGAGTGCCCCCCTCGCATGAAGGGGCGACGGCGGCTTCGGATGACATCGGCTGCGCCTCGCGCGCTACCAACCGGGCCGGATACAGTACCATCGGGAGGATTGAGGGTGTAACGGCTCGCCGGGAGGGCGAAGGTGAAGATAGAAGACTGGCCGTCCGGGAAGACGATCCCGGCGCTGTATCGTGAACTGAAGCAGCTCGACCTGCTCGAGAACCTGGCGGAACTCGAGGCGTTCGGGTTCACCGTCATCCCGCCGGAGAAGGTGGCGACTCCGGAGGTGCACGAGCAATACCGGGAAGCCGCGCTGCGCGTCGCGTGCGAGCGCAAGGCATGTACGCCAGAGGAGCTGCCGGGCGTGTTCGAGGACGGCCAGGAGCTGCTGCGCTTCACCCTGTGGGACGACCCGGCCTTCGAGAAGATGGTGCTGACGCCGGCGGCCCTCGGGCTGATCCAGTGGCTCGTCGGCACCGACTGCATCCTGAGCCTCCACAACGTCTGGGTGAAGGGCAAGGGGGCGGGCGGAACCGGCGTCCACGCGGACTGGGCGCAGTTCGAGATGCCGAGCATGGCGGTCGAACCGTTCGGCGCGAATTTCAACTACCTCGTGACGGACTACTCGAAGGAGGAGGGCGGCCTCTCCTTCGTCCCGTGCAGCCACCGCTGGCGGCGCTGGCCGTCCATCGAGGAGGCGGAGTACTGGACCGACCACGCGCAGGTCATCGAGGCGCCGGCCGGCTCGATGGTGATCTGGGGCGACCACACGTGGCACGGCTCCTATCCGAAGGAGACGGACGGCCTGCGGCTCATGGTGCTCGGCATGTACAACCGGCCGCACATGCAGACGCAGGAAGCGTACCGCCAGACGGCGAAACCAGAAGCCCTCGCGCGCAATCCGGTGCGCTTCACGCAGCTCATGAACGTGCACCACGGCATGCCCTGGGGCAAGAGCGGCTTGCGCTACAAGGGTTACTCGAACGCGCCGAAGGGTTATGTCAGCCTGTTCGACACCGAGCCCGTCGGGGAAGGTGTCGAACTCCCGGCGGAGTACGACTACCACGTCTACGACCGGGAACTGGGGAACCAGCTCAAGGAGTTCTTCAAGGCGAACTCCAAGGGCAAGCGTTACCAGTTCCCGGACCTCTACAAGGACGCCCGCCAAGACCCGTCGACCGAACCGGAAGGCGAAGCCGCGGGTTGAGGAGACGCCGATGGACGCGACGATGACCGACGTCAGACCCGGAGTCCCGCTGCAGGTGGAGTCGATTCGTGGGGCTTCAGAACGCTTGCGTCAAAGCAGGTAGGCGGTGACATGCTCGCCTCCGATAAAAAACCGCCGCGCCGTACGCTACAATCCAAGAGGGCTTCGGCTCCGCGTACGGTCGCGGCAACTATGTCGCTCCGTCATTGGGCAGATACGCAGTCCTGATCGATGCCGGCTTCCTGAAGCGGAAGCTCGGGTCGCGCGAGAGTCCGCTCTCCGCCGCTTCAGTCGGTGCTTTCGTGCGGCGGTTGGGCGACCTCCCGGCCCTTGGGGGCTCCAGTCTTCACAGGGTCTACTTCTACGACGCACCACCGCTCAGGTCGACGGAGCGGAAGCCCCTGTCTGGCGGAACCGTATCCTTCTCGAACACCTCGTTGGCTCGAAACAACCAGCGCTTGCACCGCGAGTTGCGGGATGTCCCGTTCGTTGCCCTGCGGATGGGGGAACTCCGGTTTCGGGGCTGGGCGCTTAGTTAGGACTCTGGCGGGCTTGCGCACAGGGACTCCCTGGCGCTTGAGAACCTGGCGCAGGCGGTGCGCACCCTCGACACGGGGGGCATTGCCCTCGATGCGAGGCTCGGCGACATGCAGCGCGCGTACGGGGGAGCGCCGGCAAGTCCGATCCCGGTGCACGGAGGCCAGCATTGGGAGGGCGTGAGCAACGCGATCTACACGGTGCCCGACCCGGACGCGCCGAGCCCGTACGAGAGCGTCGAGGGCAGCACGGAACTCACGACGGGCGGCTATCCCGTGAACGCGGGCGCGTCCTTCGTCACGGCGGTGGAGTTCACGGCGGAGGGACCGCGGGCCGAGGGCTTCCTCCTGTAAGGCCAGACCGCGGATCCTTCGGACCCGGCGAGCCACGAACAGATCGAACGCTTCGCGCGCAAGGCTTGGCGGCCGATGCACTTCCGGGCGGCGGACGTTGACGGCGCGACCGTGACGACGCAGGTTTTGGGCGGGACCTGACGCGCTCAGCCTGGGGCAAGGCGCCTCCGCCAGGAACCCCCCGTTCGCTTACGATCCGGTCCCGGCCTCCGATCTTGTCCGCAGCCAACGCTTCAACGACGTCTGGCTCTCCCTCGAGGGGTGGCCGGCGAGCATGCCTGCCAGGCTCACGTCCTCGTCAAGATCGCGCCAGTGAATCCCGTGGCCCTCGTCCATGATCGCCCAGTTCGATCGCTCCTCGTCTGTCGCGCCGGCGAGCCGGGGGTACCAGCCAACAGGGACGGACAGACTCCTCCCGTCGCTCAACTCGACCTGTAGCGTCTCATCCGAAACTGCAACGTCGGAGACCTCCGGCATCCGGATCTCAACCGCCGAAATACTCATTCCACGCCTCCACGATCTGCTCCCGGTGTTCCTCGACCAACTTGGCAACTCTGCGGATCTCCGGTGGACGAAAGCCTCCGCTTCGCTGCAGCCGCACCGGATCAAGCCAGAACTTCGCTACGTCTCCGTCGCGCTCCACGTGCACATGCATGGGCTCGTCCGCATCGTTGGAGTAGAAGAACATACGATACGGACCGCGTCTGAAGACAGTGGGCATCGGTCATTTGGCCGCGCAGCCTTGGCCACTCGCGACCGCATCCTACCTGAAGAGAAGTGATGCGGTGGAGTCCTGGCGCTCTTGAATGCGCCTCCCGCCAGCCCCAGATGCAGGGCGCGCTGCCCTGCGACTTCGGCAGCCCGGCTCATCCCGAGATTATGGATCGCCGACCCACATCGCAGGCTTGCGTCCGCTCCACGGCATGACCTCCTCGAGCTGGCTGGCCACGCGAATCAGGGTGGCCTCGTCGGCGTAACGCGCGCCTAGCTGGATGCCGATGGGCAGACCGTCGGCGCTCACGCACAGCGGCAACGAGATCGCCGGCTGACCCGTGATGTTGAACTGGGGCGTGTAGGGAATCCTGTCCCGCCACAGGGCAACGCGGTCGTCGGGACGGCGCACCAGGACACCGAGTTCCGGCGGGGGCGCGGCCAGGGTCGGGGAGAGGAGCAGGTCGAAGCCGTCTTCCCCCTCCCACCAGGCCGCCATCTCGCGGGCGAAGCGATTGAACCGGGTGACGGCGTCGAGGAACTCGGGCCCGGAAATCCCGCGACCGCGTTCGGCTTCCAGCCACGTACCGAGTTCCAGGTCGTCTTCGCCGAGGGCCCGGCCGACCGCAGCCTCGAGCACACCCACGGTCTGGGCGATACCCGCGGAGACGATCGTCAGGCAGAGGTCCACCAGGCGCTCCGAGAAGAACGGAGCGGGCCAAGCCGGCTCGACCCGGTGCCCGAGGTTGGCGAGCACGTCGCCAACCGCCCGCACGCCATCGCGGCAAGCGGGATGCAGCGGCCCGGCCTCGTTGACGTCGCAGAGCCCGATGCGCAGGCGGCCGGGGTCGACGGATACCGCTTCACGGAACGGTCCCGCCGGAGCCGGGCAGCCGTAAGGGTCGCCCGGCATCAAGCCGGCGATCGCGTCAAGGGTCAGCGCGCTGTCCCGCACGGTGCGCGTCAGCATCCCCTGGGTGGCGAGACCCGCCCAGCTCTCGGCGAGGATCGGGCCCCAGGAGACGCGTCCCCGCGATGGCTTGAGTCCCACCACGCCGTTGGCGCTGGCCGGTACGCGAATCGAACCGCCGCCGTCGTTGCCGTGTGCGACGGGGACGATGCCGGCAGCGACCGCCGCCGCCGAGCCGCCGCTCGAGCCCATTGGAGTGTGCGTGACGTCCCACGGATTGCGCGTGTCGCCGAACGCCTCGTTCTCGCAGGCGGCGGGGCAGTTGCCGCTGGCGAGTTCGGGGACCGTCGTCCTGCCGATGGAGACGGCGCCCGCGTCTTTCAGCTTCCGAACCACATGGCAGTCCGCGGCGGCGCGTGCGTCGCGCGCCTTCAGGACGCGGTTGCCGAGGTACTGCGGCTCTCCCGCCTCCGGCGTCCCGAGATCCTTGAACAGGGTGGGATGCCGGCCAGTGCGCCGGGGGGCCGGCCCGCCGCGTATGCCTCTTCCCGGGCGCGCTCGAATCGCGTGGAGAACACGGCGTTCAGCGTCGGGTTCAATCGTTCGCACGCGCCGATCGCCGCGTCGACGATGTCGAGCGGACCGAGTTCGCCGCTCCGAACGCGCGCGGCCAGATCCGTCGCGTCCATTTCCAGGATGTGCATGGAGTATCTCCAACAAGCCGTCTGGATGGCGCCACCGGCCGGCGGCCCCTGCCACCGGCAACTGTAACCGCCCGGAACGCGCTGGCGAAGTGCGGGTCGAGTTGCCCGTGAGACGTAATACGTGAAGAGTAGTACGCGAGAGGACCGACGGATTGCGGCATCGGGTCAGAGCTTGATTTGTCGCCAAGTATTGGGGCGCCGAGATGACGCGGCGGAGTCCCTGGCATTTCCGCGTGTCAAATTTCTCTGCTATGGTGCGTACGAACTCGCCACCCCAGGCCGCACGGGTCGCCAAGCGCGCGGCCCGTGTCAGGCGCCGGGAGAAACGGGAGTGCCCGTGACGGACCAGCAGCACGAAGGTCAGGTAGGGAGCGGCACGCTGGCGCCGGTGGTCGAGACGCTGTCGGTGGAGGCGTTCGACCCTTCTGTCGTGCGGCCCTGGAAGTTCCACAACCGCGTCGGGTCCGGCATGGACGAAGCGTCCATAGAGGCCTTGGCCAAATCCATCGCGCGGGACGGCCAGCAGCAGCTCGGGCTCGCCCGGCGACTGCCTCCCGGCGGCATCCACGCGGTCGAGGCGATCTTCGGCGTCCGGCGTCTCGAGGCGTGCCGCCGCGCCGGCGTGCAGTGGCGCGCCGAGGTGCGGGATGCGTCGTTCTCGGATGCGCAGTGCGCGACGCTGATGCACGGCGAGAACGCGTGGACGGAGAACGTCTCGCCGCTGGAGAACGCCGTGCAGTGGAAGGCCATGATCGACGCGGGCCTGTTCAAGAACCAGTCGGCCCTGGCGGACGAACTCGGTTGTCACCGGGGTACGGTGGCCCGTGCCGTGCGGACCGCACGGTCGCTGTTCGCGGAGCGTTGGCTCGCGCGGCTGGTGCGCCCGGTGATGCACGAGTTCACCGGGCGCGCGGCGGACCGGTTGGCGGACGCCTATGCGGAGGGATCGCGCCGCGCGGCGGCCCGCCGTCGCGCGGCCGCGCTGGAGCCCGGCGCCGTGCCGGCCGACAAGCTCTACGATGCGTTGTTCAAGGAACCGAGCACGGAGGCGACGCGGGAAACACTGTTCGAGCGCAGGGTCGGATCCGCCGGCAGGGGTGCCCCGATGGTCGCGGCGCGGATCGAGCGCGACGGCGCGGGGGGCTTCTCCGTGAACGTGCGCCCGCACGAGCAGTCGCCAGCGGAGGTGGTGGAACTCGTCGAGCACATCGAGGGCCTGCTGGCGACGGAGGCGGCGGACGCCGCGGCAGTGCGCCTGGGTCGGCGCCTGATCGGCTCGCTCTCCGCGGAGGAGGCTCGCACGGTGGACCGGTCGTGGCTCGAGGGCTGCATCTGGTCGGCCGCGCGTGCCAGCGGCCTCGAGTGGGACCGGCTGCGTTGCGCGGTCGTCGCGGAGGTGTTGCGCACCCAGCGCGAGGGCTGGGAACGGGCGGTGGTCCGCGCGGTGGAGGGTGCGGACGCCGATTCGAGCGGCACCCAGCAGTCGGTCTGATCGGCGGCCACGCACCGTTCGCGACAGTCTGCCCGGGCCCAGGGGGAGTAGTGCGCGCACTACGGCATGCCGCCGACTACCTCGGCAAGTTCGAGGGGACGGTCGCTGTCGCGAAGTGTGAGTGGGAAGGAGCGGCAGGCGCCATGGAGTCCATGTTCCTGGATGCAATAGTGTGCGATAAACAATCTGTTACAAGAGCGATAGTTTAAGCAGCGGAACCTGTCAGCATCCTGAGTGATGCACGCGCTACAGCGACTCGCCCGACAGTCACGGGCCGCGAGGCCGCGTCAGGGGCGCGGCGCGCCGGCCAGTTCGCGGTCGATCGCCTCGCCCTTGGTCGTTTCCACCACGGAAATGTCGAACTGGGTCTGCAGGTTCATCCACAGCGCGGGCCCCGTTCCCAGGTAGCGGCCGAGGCGGACCGCGGTTTCCGCGCTGATGGCGCGCTCGCCGCGCAGGATGGCCGTGATCCGGTTCGCCGGCACGCGCAGTGCCAGGGCGAGCTGGTTGGCGCTCATCCCGCGGGTCTCGAGTTCCGCGCGCAGAACGCGTCCGGGATGCGTCCTGAGACCTGTCGTGGGACGTTCCTGGCTCATCACCCAGGCAATATAGTACGCGCGACGTACTATGGAAAGAGAGCTACGCCAGGTGGGGCAGAAGACTTGGCACGACGCGTCACTCGCGGCCCGTGAACTCGGCGACGGCCTCCGCCTTGACGGGATCCCACCACCAGCTGTCGACGAAGGCGGTGCGGTCCAGCGGCGTCGGGGGCGGTTGGCCGAAGCGGTCCCAGTAGGCGACCCCGACCTTCACCTTGGTCATGCCGGGTAGGTAGTAGAAGTTCCACAGGAGGACCCGGTCGATGGCTCGCGCCGCGGCGACGTAGTCGGGGTACGTGGTCGCGGACTGCAGAGCCTCGATCAGCCGGTCGATGGCCGGGTTCCTGATGTTCGCCCAGTTGGCGCTGAGCGCCTGGTCGGCGGACGCGGTGGAGAACGTGTTCCTGACGATGAGGGTCGGCGTGTTGTCCGGCCGGAACCAGTTGACGCCCGCGTCGAAGTCTCCCGAGCGCATGCGATAGAGCCAGTTCGACAGCTCCGGAGACTTGATCGAGGACTCGATACCGAGCCGTCGGAGCACGTGCGTGTACGGGATCACGGACCGCGCCAGCGCCGGTGAGAACATGACGAACCGGAGGAAGAACGGCTCGCCGGTGCGCTCGTGTACGAGACGCTTGTCCTCCACCGCCCACCCGGCTTCCCGGAGCAGCTCGGCCGCGCGCAGGAGGTTGTCGCGATGCCAGCCGCTGCCCTGGCGGGGCGGCGGCGCGTAGGGCTCGGTAAAGACGCGCGGCGGGACGAGGTGCCGGATGGGCTCGAGCAGCGCGAGTTCCCGTTCGCTCGGCAGGCCGGTGGCGGCGAGGCGGGAGTTGTGGAAGAAGCTCGTCGCCACGTCGTAGAAACCGTAGCCGATGCGCCGGTTGCTCCAGGCGAAGTCGTTCACGAGCCACAGCGCCTCCCGCACGCGGAGGTCCTGGAAGCGCGCCTGGCCGAGGTTCCAGAAGATGGGCCACCACAGGACGCTGGGTTGCGACTGGGGCAGGATCTGGCGACGAAAGACGCCCGCGTCCGCCGGCGGGAAGTCGTAGGCGGTCGCCCAGCGGCGCGGCACGTTCTCGACGTGGATGTCCACCAGGTCGCCCTTCACGGCCTCCGTGCGCATCTGGTCGTCGCGGAAGGAGTCGTACTTGACGCGGTCGAAGTTGTAGCGGCCCCGGCTCGGGGGCAGGTCCCGCGCCCAGTAGTCGGGATCGCGCTCCCACAGGATCCAGCGACCGAACTTGTAGCCGCCGACGCGGTAGGGTCCGGAGCCGACCGGCGGCGTGGAGGCCGGCTTGCCCGGATCGTTCCCCGGCCGGGTCCAATACCGCTTCGACAATACCGGCAGCTCGCCGATGCGGATGGGGAGCAGGCGGTTGTGGCGATACCCGGGCCGGATGTGATAGCGGACCCGGTTGCCGTCCAGGATCTCCACCCGGGAAAACGCCGCGACCGCGATCGCGATCGCCGGATGGGCCTGGTCCTTGTAGACGCCGAAGCTGAACGCCACGTCTTCCGCGTCAAGCGGCTCCCCGTCGTGCCAGTAGGCGGTGTCCCGCAGGCGGAACTCGACCCAGGCGCCGTCGGGCGCGACGGCGATGCACTCCGCGATCAGGCCGTAGATGGTGGCGATCTCGGTGGGGTTCCGGATGACGAGGCTGTCGTAGATATGGCGCGTCGAATTGCCGCGCGTGTCCATGCCGCGCACGGAGTGTCCGAGGGCCATCCGGTTGAACGTGTCCCAACTGCCCGTGTCGGCCATGCGCATGAAACCGCCCTTGGGGGCGTCCGGATTCACCCAGTCGAAGTGCTCGAAGCCGGGCGGGAGCTTCGGCTCGCCGAGGAAGGCGTAGGCGTGGCGGCAGGGCGCGTCCTCCGCGTCGGCTGCCTCGCAATGCGCGGTGGTGCCCGAGGCGGCCAGTACGGCGGCGCAAGCGAACCGGGCGAGCGGTACCCCGAACTCCATTGCTCCCTCCGCTTGTCCGTGCGCGTGCGTCCCGCGCCCGGAGCGGAACGTTAGTGAGGTGTACGGGGCAAGTCCACAGGTCGGCGGGGCATGGCGCGAAGTCTACTGCCCAGCCTGCAACTGTACCGGCGATGCCTCGCCGCGCTCAGCCGCGGCACCGGCCCCGGGCCCGATCGCCCGGCGGGGATCGAGCGCGTCCCGAACCGCCTCCCCGATGAAGATCAGCAGCGTCAGCAGAACGGCGAGCGCGACGAACACCGTGATCCCTAGCCAGGGCGCCTGCAGGTTCGCCTTGGCGGCCGAGAGCAGGCGGCCGAAGGACGGCGAGTCGTACGGGAGGCCGAAGCCGAGGAAGTCCAGGAACGTCAGGATCGTGATCGCCCCCGTCAGGATGAAGGGCAGGTAGGTGAGCGCCGCCACCGTCGCGTTCGGCAGCACGTGCTTGCGCATGATGACGACGTTCGAGACGCCGAGCGCCCGCGCCGCGCGCACGAACTCGAAGTTCCGGGCCCGCAGGAACTCCGCCCGAACGACGCCAACGAGCGCCATCCAGCTGAAGAGCGAGAGGATCGCGAGCAGCCAGAAGACGTTCGGTTCGACGACGCTCGCGAGGATGATGAGCACGAACAGGATCGGCAGGCCCTCCCAGATCTCCACCAGCCTCTGACCGAGCAGGTCGGTGAGTCCGCCGAAGTAGCCCTGTAATGCGCCGACGAGGATCCCGATGGCCGAACTCGCCAGGGTCAGGGAGAGCCCGAACAGCACGGACAGCCGGAACCCGTACAGCACCTTCGCGAAGACGTCCGTCGCGCCGCCGTCGGTGCCCAGGATGTGGTCGGCATCGGGGGGCGATGGCAGGTCCGCGATGCCCCAGTCGATGGTGTTGTGCGAGAAACGGACCGGCGGCCAAAGGGCCCAGCCGTCCGCCTCGATCAGGTCCATGACGTAGGGGTCGCGATAGAAGGCCTCGGTCAGGAGCTCGCCGCCGAGTTCGGCCTCCGAGTAGGTGAACCAGACCGGGAAGTGCAGTTCGCCCCCGAGCGAGAAGACGATGGGCCTGTCGTTGGCGATGAACTCCGCGAAGAGCGAAGCGAGGAACAGCACGCAGAAGAGCCACAACGACACGTAACCCCTGCGGTTGGCCCGGAAGTTCTGCAGCCGGCGTCGCGTCAGCGGGGTCATTCGCCGCGCCCCTCGAAGTCGATGCGCGGATCCACCAGGACGTAGGTCAGGTCGCCGACGAGCCGCATCGTCATGCCGATGAGCGTGAAGCAGAAGAGCGTGCCGAAGACGATCGGGTAGTCGCGCTTCACCACGGCGTCGTAGCCCAAGAGGCCGATGCCGTCGAGGGAGAAGATCACCTCGATGGCGAGCGCGCCGGTGAAGAGGATGCCGATGAACGCCGCCGGGAACCCGGCGATCACGATGAGCATGGCGTTGCGGAAGACGTGGCCGAAGAGCACGCGCGGCTCCGAGAGGCCCTTGGCCCGGGCGGTCAGCACGAACTGCTTGCCGATCTCCTCGAGGAAGGTGTTCTTCGTCAGCATGGTGAGCGTCGCGAACCCGCCCACGGTGAGCGCCGTCAGGGGCAGGACGAGGTGCCACAGGTAGTCGCCGATCTGCTGGCCCAGGGGGAGTTGATCGAAGGAGTCGGAGACGAGCCCCCGCATCGGGAACCAGTCGAGGTACGTGCCCCCCGCGAAGAACACGATCAGCATGACGGCGAAAAGGTAGCCGGGGATGGCGTAGGCGGTGAAGACGATGGCGCTGGTCCAGACGTCGAAGCGGGTACCGTCGCGCACGGCCTTCGCCACGCCGAGCGGGATCGAGATGGTGTAGATGGCGAGCAGCGACCAGAGTCCCAGGGAGATCGACACCGGCAGGCGGCTCGCGATGAGTTCGATCACTGCCCGGTCCTGGAAGTAACTGGTGCCGAAGTCCAGGCGCACGTAGTTCCGGATCATCAGGAAGAAACGCTCGTGGGCCGGCTTGTCGAAGCCGAACTGCGCTTCCAGTTTCGCGAGTTGCTCCGGGTCGAGACCGGAGCCGCCCTGGTAACCGCCCGGGTCGGCCGGCCCCATGCTCTCGGCGGCGGAGATGGCGGCCGTGGTCGTCATCGACAGACCGGACATCTCGGCGATCGCCTGTTCCACCGGGCCACCCGGCGCGAACTGCACGATGACGAAGTTGATCGCCATCACGCCGAACAGGGTGGGCGGGATCAGGAGGGCGCGGCGCAGGATGTAGCGGCCCATGGGCTTACTCTCGGCCGACCCAGCGCGACACGGCGCCGGCCTTGTCCGGATCCCACCACCAGGTGTCGACGAAGGCGTTGCGGTCGAGCGGCATCGGGGGTGGTTGGCCGTAGCGGTCCCAGTAGGCGATCCCGATCTTCACTTTCGACATGCCGGGGATGAAGTAGAAGTTCCACAGCAGCACGCGGTCGAGCGCGCGCACGGCGGCGACGTAGTCCTCGTAGGTGGAGGCGGCCTGGAGCGCCCCGATGAGCCGGTCCACCGCGGGATCGCGGATGTTGGCCCAGTTGTTGCTGAGGGGCGCGTTCGCCGCGGCGGTGGAGAACGCGTTGGCGATGACGAGGCTCGGGGTGTTGTCCGGCAAGAACCACACCGCGCCGGCGTCGAAGTCTCCCGAGCGCATGCGGTAGAGCCAGTTGGAGATTTCCGGCGACTTGATGGAGGACTCGATGCCGACGCGCCGCAGCACCCGCGCATAGGGGATGAACGAACCGCCGAGCGCCGGCGAGACCGCGACGAAGCGGATGAAGAACGGCTCCCCGGTGCGCTCGTGCACCAGCCGGTTGTCCCGGATCACCCAGCCCGCCTCGCGAAGGAGTTCCGCGGCACGCAACAGGTTGCGGCGGTGCCAGCCGGAGCCCTGGTTGGGCGGGGGCCCGTACGGCTCGGTGAACACGCGTGGGGGCACGAGGTCGCGCAGCGGCTCGAGCAGGGCCAGTTCGCGTGCGTCCGGCAGGCCGGTGGCGGCCAGGTGGGACCGGTGGAAAAAGCTCGTCGCCACGTCGAAGAAGCCGTAGCCGCCGCGCCGGTTGCCCCACCGGAAGTCGTTCAGGAGCCACAGGGCCTCGCGTACACGGATGTCCTTGAAGCGTGGCTGTTCGAGGTTCCAGAAAATCGGCCACCAGAGCCCCGCGGGTTTCGAGCGGGGCAGGTAGTCGAGCCGGAAGAGCCCGGCGTCGACCGGCGGAAAGTCGTACGCGGTGGCCCAGCGGCGCGGCACGTTCTCGACGTGGATGTCGATGGCGTTGCCCTTCACCGCCTCCGTCTGCATCTGGTCGTCGCGAAAGTAGTCGTACTTGACGCGGTCGAAGTTGTAGCGGCCCCGGTTCACAGGCAGGTCGCGCCCCCAGTAGTCCGGGTCGCGCCGCCACTCGATCCAGCGCCCGATATCGTAGTCCGCGATGCGGTAGGGGCCGGAACCGAGCGGAGGACGCACGGTGGTCTTGCCGGGATCGTTGCCCGGGGCGGTCCAGTAGTGCTCGGGCAGGATCGGCGCCTCCCCGATCCGGATCGGCAGGAGGCGGTTGTGGCGGTGCTCGGGCAGGACGTGGTAGCGAACGCGGTTCCCGTCGATGACTTCCACGCCGGAGAACGGGACCGCGGCCGCCGCGATCGACGGATTCGCCTTCTCCTTGTAAACGCCGAAGCTGAAGGTCAGGTCGTCCGCGTCCATGGGCTCGCCGTCATGCCAGGTGGGGCCGTCGCGCAACCGGAACTCGATCCAGGCGCCGTCCGGCGCCACGGAGATGCACTGGGCCACCAGCCCGTAGACGGTGGCCGGCTCGTCGGGCGAGCGGATCGCGAGGCTGTCGTACAGGTGGCGTTCCGCGGCGCCCGCGGTGCCCATGCCGCGGACCACGCGGCCGAGGGCCATCGAGTTGAAGCTGTCCCAGTTGCCCATGTCGGGGACGCGGATGAGGCCGCCCTTGGGCGCATCGGGATTGACCCAGTCGAAATGCTCGAAGTCGGGCGGGTACTTCGGCTCGGCGAGAAAGGCGTAGCCGTGGTTGCAGGGGACTTCCGGGGCTCCGGCGGCGGCCTGGGCTGCGAGGATGCAGACGCACAAGCCGGACGACAGCAGCCGTCGGGGACGGTCGCGGCCGCGCGCCATGCCGGCGTACCCCGTTCCGCCCGCGCCTTCAGTCGAACGCGGCGACGATCTCTGCCTCGATCTGCTGGAACTTCTCGATGTCGCCCGTGCGGATGAAGCCGAACATGATCTCGTCGACGCCGGCGTCGGCGAACTCGCCGATACGGTCTATGACGTAGCTCCTGGGGCCGGACATCGACCCCGGCCCGAGCGCCTTGACGAAACGTTCCGTCGCCGCCTCGTCCTCGGTGATCTGCAGCGGCATCAGGAGCGTCCGGCGGATCTCGGCGGGGTCCCGGCCCACGTCCTCGCAGTGTTTCTCGAGCACGGCGGTCTTGTGCCGGTAGACCTCCAGCGACATGCCCTGCCGCGCCCAGCCGTCGAGATTGAAGACATCGCCGTACATGGCAAGGGTGCGCAGCGTGCGCCGCTCGCCCGTGCCGCCCACCATGATGGGCGCGTGCGGCCGCTGGTAGCAGCCGGGCTCGAGGGGCGCCTGGTCGAGGTGGTAGTACTCGCCGTGGTAGTCCACCGGCCCATCCGCCGTGAACATCAGCCGAATCAGTTCGCACGCCTCCTGGAAGCGGTCCTGGCGCTCCTTCATCGACGGGAAGTCCCAGCCATAGGCCTCGTGCTCCCGCTTGAACCAGGCGGCGCCGAGCGCCAGCGTGAACCGGCCCCGGGACGCCTGGTCGAGCGTCGCCGCCATCTTGGCCACGAGGGCGGGGTTGCGGTACGTGTTGCCGAGCACCAGGTGACCGAGCCGCAGCCGCTCCGTCATGCCGGCCACGACGGAGATCAGCGTGAAGCCCTCGAAGGCCGTGCGGTGTTCTTCCCGTCCCGGGGGCAGGAAATGGTCGGCGAACCACAGGCTGTGCCAGGACCCGGCCTCCATTGCTCGGATGGACGCCTCGAGGTCGTCCCAGGTGGTGTCGTAGCAGTTGACCTGCACTCCGAACTTCATGCTTCCTCCCTACTTCAACGCTTACCCGGTTGCCGCCAGCCGCGGCACTTCCTGGTTCTGTTCCAGGTACGGGAACATGTCGTCGAAGCCGATCAGCTCCCGCATCCGCTCGGGGTCGGCGCAGTCCTCCCACGGCGTGTCCCGCAACGTGATGCGGGTGTTCTCCTGCGGGAGGACGGCTACGTGGCGATAGTACGGCACGGCGCACAGGCGCAGTCCGGGCGTCTTCTTCGGGAAGGCCCCGTGCCAGGTCGTCCCCGGGAAGACGATCACCGATCCCCGGGGCGCTTCCGCGGGCACCGCCTTCTCCGCCGCCCTTGGCTGCACGGGGTGCCCGTGCGACCGGTGGGAGCCCGGGACATAGGCCAGCGCTCCGCCCTCCAGGGTGTAGTCGGTCAGGCACCAGGTCGCGTTGGCCGTGAGCGCCGTCCTGCCCCACGGTAGCGGGTTGAGGCCCTGGTCGCAGTGCAGGGCGAGGCCCGGTCCGTAGCCGAAGTCGCCCTGCCACTTGACGAACGAGTTGCTGCTGCTGAGCCGGCGCGCCCGTCCTCCCGCCGCGGCGTGGAGGAAGTCGCTGGGGCCGACCAGGTGGTCGATCAGCGCGTCCGCCACCGGGTTGACGGCGAGGTCCCGGAAACAGCGGTCGAGCTGCAGGATCTGCTGGATGATCATCTGCGTGGCGGGGGGCGGCTTCTCGTTGTCCTCGAGGGCGCTCCTGCCCCCTTCCTCGGTCGGCCACTCCAGTTCGCCGAGCGGACCGTCCTCGACCGTGATCGGGCAACCGGTCATCTCCTCGAAACGCCGGCAAAGGACTTCCGTGCAACGGTCGAGGAGTTCGGGGGTGACGCCGGTGACCTCCGGCGGCACGATGGTCAGGCCGTCGCTTTCGAGTTCCAGCACGAAGCGCTCGAGCCCGAGGCCGGTGATCTCTTCGCTCAACTGCGTCGTCATGGTCCGCATCGCCTTCGAACCTCGCTGTGGTTCGTGGGGAGACCGGTGAGTTTGGACTACATTGTGGCGTCGCGAAAGCGGGCGCCTGATAGCGCCACCGAAGCCGACACCCTGCTAGCATGGCGAGACGACATCTGGGGGGGATGGCGGCAATGGATCTGGACGGGAGCTGGGTCAACCAGAACGGCTCGACCCTTCGGCTGGCCGTGGCGTCGGACGGGACGGTCACCGGGGAGTTCCGTACCCGGAAGGGACGTGCCGCCGCGGGTCGTTCCTACGATGTGGTCGGCCGCCGCAACGCCGGCCTGGTCGCCTTCCACGTGGACTGGCAGGACCTCGAGGTGAACCTGCATGCCATGGTTTCGTTCACCGGGCGCCTGCTCGTCGACGAGGAGGGCCACGACGCCATCCACACGGTCTGGGTGCTGGCGCGGGAGTACGAGGACCAGGCCCAGACGTATCCGACCGAAGCCTGGAACGCCTTTCTCACGAACGCGGATACCTGGCGCCGGGTCTGACCGAGCGGCGTCGGGTCCCTGCTAACATCCGGGCTTTCACCCGGTCGCAGGGGCGGAGGACTCCATGGCATACGACGCGTTCGATCTTTCGGGCAAGGTGGCGGTCGTCACGGGTGGCAACGGCGGAATCGGCCTCGGGTTCGCCCGCGCGGTGGCGGCCGCCGGCGGCGACGTCAGCATCTGGGGCACGAACGCGGACAAGAACGCCGCCGCGGAGAAGGAGCTCCGGGAAATCAATCCGTCGGCGTCCGCCACGATCTGCGACGTCTCGAACGAGTCGGCGGTGGAGGAAGCCATGGCCGGGGTCATCGAGCGCTATGGTCGCGTGGACGCGTGCTTCCCCAACGCCGGGATCGGTACACAGAACCAGAAGCCCTTCTTCGAGCACTCCAACGAGGACTGGTTCAGCGTCATCGACGTGAACCTCCACGGCGTCTTCTACACGCTGCGCGCCGCGACCCGGCAAATGGTGGAGCAGGGCGAAGGCGGCACCCTCGTGCTGACCGCCAGCGGCACCGCCATCCAGGGCGCGGCCCGGGGCCAGGCCTACGCCGCCACCAAGGGCGGGATGATCGCCATGACCCTGGCGCTCTCGGTCGAGATGGCGCGCTACAGGATCACGGCCAACGCGATCATCCCGGGCTGGGTGGACACCGCCATGACCGAGCGGCTCTTCTCGTGGGACAAGTTCGTCGGCGCGGTGATGCCCCGCATTCCGATGCGCCGCTGGGGGACGCCGGAGGACTTCGGCCCGATCGCCGTCTACCTGATGAGCGACGCGTCCCGGTGGCACACCGGGGACGTGATCAAGATCGACGGGGGGTTCAGCATCTTCTAGCAGGGGTGGGGCGCCGCCCACACCACAAAGAACTCGTAGCCGTAGAACTCGGCGTACTCGTGCCAGATGTCGATTTCCGTCTGGGCGCTGTCCGCCAGTTCCTGGGCGTCCGTCTCCCCCTTGTGACGCCGCCGGAAGGCTGTCACGTTGGCCTGCAAGGGCCGGTAGTAATCCTCCCACCACGCGGACGCGGGCAGCGGGAAGTGCCCCATCGTCTCGAAGCCGCACCCGTCGATGGCTTCCAGCAACGCGGCCGTGTCGCGGATGGCCGGGTACTCGCGCTCCCAGAATGCGACGCACGCGGCAGGCGGGTCCGGCTTGCGCCAGCACGCTTCCGTGAATGCGACGTATCCGCCCGGTCGCAGCAACCGGCGCCAGTCACGCAGACCTGACTCGACCCCGACGTTGTAGATCGCGCCTTCGCTCCAGATCAGGTCGAAGGACGCGTCCTCGAGATCGAGTCGACACATGTCCGCCACGCGGGCTTCCACCCGGTCGGCGAGTCCCGAGCGGTGTATCTCGCGATTCAGGAGATCGATGAACGGCGGATGACTGTCGATGGCCAGAATGTGCGCCGGCGAGCTCCGCGCCAGCACCAGCGTCTGGGCGCCGGTCCCGCAGCCCAGGTCGAGCACGCGCGTCTCCGCCCCGACACCCGGAACGAACTCGAGTGCCCGCAGGGTGCTTGCGATATCGCCGGGGCCCTGGCGGGGCAGCCCGTCGAAAAGCTCGAAGAACAGGCCGGTGGCGCGATCCTGGCCGCCCAAGTCTATTCCCTTGGCCGCGGCGCCGACCCGACATGCGCCATGCCGCCGTCCACGGCGATCACCTCGCCGGTGACGTAGCGCGACGCGTCGCTCGCGAAGAACAGCACGACATCCGCGATGTCGTCGCCGTAGCCCCAGCGCTTGAGGGCGATGTTGTCCTCGAGGCGCTCGATGAGCCCGGGGACGGTCTGGCGGTCCTTCTCCCAGATCGCGGTGGCGATGAGACCCGGGCACAGGGAGTTGACCCGGATCCCCTGCGGTCCCCAGTCGGCCGCCAACGCGCGCGTCATGGCGTCCACGGCGCCCTTGGTGCCGGCGTAGGCCACGCGGCCGAGGGGGCCGCGCAGGCTCGCGATGGACGAGATGTTGATCACCGACCCGCCCCCGCGCTCCGCCATGGACGGCCCGAGCCCGAGCGTGAGCATCAGCAGCGACCGCACGTTGACGGAGAAGACGAGGTCGAAGTCCTCCTCCGTCAGTTGATCCGGCGTGCGGCGCATGGGGATGCCGGCGTTGTTGACCAGGATGTCGACGCCGTCCACGGCGGAGAGGACCCGCGCGGCGAGGTCCGTGCCCGCTCGCGCCGGCGCCAGGTCCGCTTCGAGCACGATGGGTTCGTTCGAGAGTTCCGCCGCCACGCGCTCGAGGTCGGACGCCGTGCGCCCGGTGAGGACGACTCGAGCGCCGGCGGCATCCAGGGCACGCGCGCTGGCCTCGCCGATCCCCCGGCTCGCGCCGGTGACGACCGCGGTCCGGCCGGTGAGTTCGCCCATCTCAGTGTTCCTCCGGCGAGACCGCGGCCTTCGAGGCGTTCGCCGCATCGCCGAAGATCGCCTTGGCCATCAGGGAGGTCTCCGTGCCCCGTCGGCGCTGGTACACCTCCGCGCGAATGCGGTGCACGGCCGTGTTGTCCGGTTCCGCCAATGCGGCCATCTCGACGAGGTGGCAGGCGAGCCGCGCGTCGTCGTCCGCGAGCGCCTGGGCGCGTTCGGCCAGCCGCGCCGCGCCGCCCGCGAGGTCCGCGATCTCGTGCGCGAGCGCCCCGTCCGGCGCGGGCTTCAGGTTGGCGGGATTGCCGTCGTACCAGCCCCCGTACATGCGCCAGATGTTGCGCACCACGAACTCCGGTTCGTCGTACATGGGCCGCAGGTACGGCTTGTCGAGGACGGCCTGATCGACGGTCACGGTGTTCACGATATCGTTCAGCCGCGCGCCGTCGTTCATCATGGCGAGCGTGTCGGCGACGATCCCCTCGAGGGTCTCCGCGACCTCGGTCAGGACCTTCCGGATCCGGTGTGCGCCCCGGATCGGCAGCCCGTGGGCCGGCAGGAAGAGTTCGGCGTCGCGTTCCGCCATCGTGCGCAGGGCCGCCGCCCACTCGCGCGGAAAGCGCTGCACCTTCTGTGGGTTGCCGGCGTTCGGGAAGTTCCAGATGAAGAAGTCCCCGGCGCAGATGGCGCGGTGTTCCGGGATCCACGCCCAGGTGTGGTCGTCCGTTTCGCCCTTGCCGTGGATGAGTTGTATCTCGAGCCCGCCGATGTCGAGATCGAGGGTTTCGCGGTAGACGAGGTCGGGCTTCGGCGTGCCTTCCGGCAGGAAGCTGCCCCGGCTCGCCATGTCGTATCCGTGCCGCCGGAACTGCCCGAACTGCCGCTCGTTGATGACCCGGTTGTAGCCGTCGGTCATCGCGTAGCGGTCGAAGCGACGCGGGACGTTCTCGTGGCCCACCACGCGCGGGCGTGGGTGCCCGCGGGTTTCCGCGTCGGCGACGAAGGCGCCGCAACCGCCCACGTGGTCCATGTGCCCGTGCGTATAGACGATGCTGTGGAAACGGTCGCCGCGCCATCCCCGCACCGCTTCGACGACGCGCGCACCGCCGGCCGGGTTGCTGGTGTCGAACGCCACGAGGCCGTCGTCGGTCTCGAAGAGGACACAGTGGGAGAAGGCTTCGACGACCGCGATGCCGTCAGCGATCGGCGAGAGCTGGTGGTTGATGCGGTTGATGGGGCCGATGTCCGCCATGCCCTTGCCTTCGTCGATGACGGCGTTGGAGAGTGCGAAGAGGTCGGCCATGGGTGCTCCGGTCGCGCGGCAAAGTCGGCCATTATGCATGGACGCGGGCTATACTCGCCCCCGTTCCCCGCGAGACTTCTCTCATGCGACATGCCGCGATTGCGTTCGTTCTGTTCGGCTGGCCGGCGCTGGCCCTCGATGTCGAGAAACGGGTCGACAACTTCGAACTCCTCGACCACGCCGGGGCGGCGCACGAACTCCACTACCTCTCCGACATGCGGGCCGTGGTGCTGATGTCGCACGCCAATGCGTGCCCGGCACAGGCGGACGCCGTCGCAGCGCTCAACGCGGCCCGGGATGCCTACGAGAGCGGTGGCGTCGCGTTTCTCATGGTGAACTCGGGCGACGCACGCGGAGAGATCGCGGAGCGGGCCGGGGAGTTCGGCATTGGGTCACCGGTGCTCCTGGACGAAGCCGGCATTGTCGGCGCGTCCCTCGGGTTCACCCACGCGGCGGAGGCGCTGGTGGTCCGGACCAACGACTGGCGCGTGGCCTGGCGCGGGGCGCCGGGTGGCCTCGCGAACGCGCTCGAGGCGGTACTCGCGGAGTCGGCGATGCCGGCCGCCGAGACCCTGGCGGCCGTGACCGGGTGCGAGATCGCGTATCCCGAAGCGACGGTCGCCTCGTACTCGGACACGATCGCGCCGCTGCTCGCCGACAACTGCGTGACCTGCCATCGCCAGGGCGGCATCGGGCCGTGGGCGATGACGGACTACAACATGATCCGGGGCTTCTCGCCGATGATCCGGGAGGTGATCCGCACGCGCCGCATGCCGCCGTGGCGCGCGGACCCGGCGTACGGACACTTCGCGAACGACCGCTCCCTCGAACCGGAGGAAGTGCGGACGCTCGTCGCCTGGATCGAGGCCGGCTCGCCCCGGGGCGAAGGCCCGGACCCGCTCGCGGAACTCGACCGGGAGTGGCCGACTTGGGGACTCGGCGAGCCCGATCTCGTCATCGACATTCCGCCCTACGAAGTCCCCGCCAGCGGCGTGGTCGAGTACCAGTACCCGCGGGTCGTCAATCCGCTCGACCGCGACGTGTGGGTGCGGGCGACCGAGATCCAACCCGGCGACCGCCAGGCGCTGCACCACGTCATCACGCGTTTCTACACGCCGAATCCCGAAGCGGAGGGCGGTTTCGGCCGGCGTGGCGGCGGGCTCGGCGGCTACGTACCGGGTTCGGTGGTCCGCCAGTATCCGCCGGACACGGGCGCGCTGCTCCCGGCCGGCGCCCGCATCGTCTTCCAGATGCACTACACGCCGTACGGCAAGGCCGTCACGGACGGCTCGAAGCTCGGCATCTATCTGCACGACGAGCCGCCGAGGCACCAGTTGGGCGGCACGACGCTCGTCAATACGAAGATCCGCATTCCGCCGCACGCCAAGGCGCACCGCGAGTCGAAATCCGAGGTCCTCGAGCGCGACGTGCTGGTTTACAGCCTGCTGCCGCACGCGCACTACCGGGGCAAGGCGTCGGACTTCGTGGCGCACTATCCGGACGGGAGCAGCGAAGTGCTGCTGTCGGTGCCGAACTACGACTTCAACTGGCAGACGAGCTACGTCCTGCGGGACCCGAAGATGCTGCCGGCGGGGACGCGCATCGTGCACACGACCACCTGGGACAACTCGACGCAGAACCCGGCCAATCCGGACCCGGACCGCGAGGTGCCCTGGGGCCTGCAGTCGTGGGACGAGATGCTCTTCGGCGCGGTGTCCTTCCGCTATCTCGAGGCGGAGGAGACGGACTCCTCCGAGGGCTTCGCCCGGTTCCAGGGCTCGTCCGCGGGCGAATAGGCGCGAGCGGCCGGCCGGGTCGTGTCGGGCGCAGGCGCGGTCGTCGAGCTGCTGTACGGCAGGGGCGCCCTGCCGGTGCGCTTCCCCGAAGCGTGCGAGTTGACGGTGGTCAAGAAGCCGCCCATGCCGGTCCTGGACGATCCGGCCGCCGCCGTGGCCGGGGCGTTCGCGGAACCGGTCGGAGCGGCGCCGCTGCGCCGGCTGGCCGCGGGCTGCCGGACCGCCTGCATCCTGGTGTGCGACATCACGCGGCCGGTGCCGAACGGGCTGTTCCTGCGGCCGATGATCGAGGAACTGCTCGCGGCGGGCGTGCCGTCGTCCGGAATCCTGGTCCTGGTCGCCACGGGGCTGCACCGACCCAACGAGGGCGCCGAACTCGAGCGGTTGATCGGTGACGCATGGGTGTTGCGCAACGTGCGGGTCGAGAACCACTTCGCGCGCAACGAGGGCGATCACGTGGATCTCGGGACGACGCGCGGGCGCGGCACCCCGGTGAAGCTCGACCGCCGTTTCGTGCAGGCGGACCTGCGCATCGCGACGGGGCTCGTCGAACCCCACTTCATGGCCGGCTACTCCGGCGGGCGCAAGGTCGTCGTCCCCGGCGTCGCCCACGAGGACACCATACGGACGCTGCACAACCACCGCTTCATGGCGCACCCGAAGGCCGTGCAGGCGAACCTCGACGGCAACCCCCTGCACGAGGAGCAACTCGAGATCGTGCGCATGCTGGGCGACGTGTACGCGCTGAACGTGGTGATCGACGAGGAGCGGCGGCCCGCGTTCGTGAACTTCGGCGAGATCGTCGAAAGCCACCTACGGGCGGTGGATTTCGCGCACGGCTGCTGCACCGTTCCGCTCCCGAGACGCTTCGCCACGATCGTCACGTCCGCGGCCGGATACCCCCTCGACCAGACCTACTACCAGACGGTCAAGGGCATGGTGACGCCGATGGATGTCCTCGAGGACGGCGGCACCCTGATCGTGGCGTCCGCGTGCACGGAGGGATTCGGTTCGGAGGGATTCCGCGCGGCGCAGGAGCGGCTGGTGCGGAGCGGCCGGGACCGCTTCCTGCACGAGATCGGCGGCAAGCCGCTGGCGGACATCGACGAGTGGCAGACGCACATGCAGACGAAGCCGCAGGAGAGGGCGCGGGTGCAGCTCTATACGGAAGGACTGGGCGAGGCGGATCGGGCGTTGACCGGGGTGGAACTCGTGGAGTCGGTGAGCGAAGCCGTGTCAGCCAGCATGGCGCGGTCTGGAGACCGGGGAGTCGCGGTGATACCCGAAGGTCCGTACGTGGTACCGCTGTCCGCCGCCTAGCGGTGCTATCATTCCCTTTCCACTTTCACTTCATGTCCCCGATGCGGAAATACGCACCGCTTGCCGAGTTCCTGTCCGGCCAGACGGAAGATTCGCGCACGCTCACGCTCGCCGAGATAGAACGCATCATCGGGCGGCCGTTGCCCCGCAGCGCGAGGGTGCACCCGGCGTGGTGGGGGAACGACAGGAGCCACGCCCAGGCGCGTGCCTGGATGGGGGAAGGCTGGCGCGCGAGGCCGGCCACCCGACGTCTCGATGCCGTGATCTTCCAGCGCATGGGCGCATCCCATCTGTGGACGGTTGCCGCCGCGAAGGACGGCGGGACAGCACAGGTGATCGTGCGTGGTCTGGAACGCGGCGCCGTCGAGACGCTCCGGAGGCGCGCCCGCGACGCGGGCCGGTCGTTGGAGGCGGAGCTTCGCATGATCCTGACGCGGGCCGCGCGCCCCGACCGTCGCGCGTTGCTCGCGGAGGCGGACCGCATCCGGGCCATGACTCCGGGACCGCTCACCGACAGCACGGTCCTCCTCCGTGAAGACCGGGATCGCCCTTGAGCTGGGTGGTCGACGCGAGCGTCGCGTGCAAGTGGTTCTTTGCGGAGGAACTCTCGGATGCGGCGCGCGACCTCGCGGAGTCGAGAACGCTGCTTGCGCCCGACCTGATTCTCGTGGAGTGCGCAAACGTGGCGTGGCGGCGTGTATTGGCGGCGTCCGTCCCGCTGGCGCAGGCGGAGGCGTGCCTCACCGCCCTGCCACGCTGGTTCGACACCCTGGCTCCGTCTGCTGAACTGTACGATCAGGCGTTCCGTATGGCGCATTCCCTCCGTCATCCGGTGTACGACTGCGTGTATCTCCGGCTTGCGGAGAGAGAGGAGATGCGGCTGGTGACGGCCGACGAGGCGTTCGTCATCCGAGTGCAAGGCTCGCGCTGGGCCCCTCTCGTCCAGGGCCTCGGATCGCTGCGGAGCGCGTAGGCCGGCCCTGCCTCGGCCTGGGCCTCACGAGGCCCCTGCGGGCTGCTCCGCGGAGATGTCCTCCACCCGCAACCCCGTCACCGCGTTCGACAACTGCGACGTGAGCACCCGCGCCCCGTCCGGGAGCGCTGCGGAACGCACGAGCAGGCGTTGCGTCCCATCCTCGGCGGTGGCGCTGCCGACCCGTTCCACCTCGATGCCAGTGAGGAGGCCGTCGGCGATCAGGAACACGCGCCCTTCGCCGTAGACGGCCGGCACGGGGAGCGAGACGACCCCCGCTACGGGCGGCAGGGTCACGGTCAGGCTGACCGCGCGGCCGAGGTCGGGCGGCGCCGCGCCACCGCCGAGGCGGACGAGGCCGTCGACGCCGGACTGTCCGGCTCCGACCGCTCCGACGAGGCGCTCGAGTTCGCCGCGGGCCTGGCGGTCGCCGAGGTCCGCGATGACCGCGGGCCGATCGCCGGCGGCCAGGGCGGCCTGCACGGCGGGCAAGTGCACGTTCGGAATCTGCACGCGTATCTCGAGCGCGCTGTCGTCGTAGATCTCGGCCACGATGGTCCCGGGGGAGACGAGTTCGCCCGGCGCCACCGGGATGCGCGTCACCCGCCCCGGGAAAGGCGCGCGGATGCGCGTACGCTCATGGGCGACGCGCGCTTCCTCGAGGGACGCGAGGGCGCGCTCGACGTGGGCCCCGGCGCTCGCGAGGCGGTGCTCGAAGTCGCTCACGAGGCGGCGCTGCCGGGACAGCGCGATGGCCTGGGCATGGTGTTCCTCGAGCACCGCCTTCAGGGTCTCCTCGGCAATGGAGCGCTGCTCCCGCAGGCGGCGGTACCGGGTCACCTTCTCGCTCGCGAGGCGGTGCAGTTCTTCCTGGTGGGCGAGCACTTCGCGGTCGTCCGCGCCGGCGAGCTTGAGGGCGTCGAGACTTGCGCGCGCGTCGACGAGATCGGATTCGCGGCGGCGGACGAGCAGGGCCGTGTCCGTGCCGTCGAGTTGCACGAGTACGTCCCCGCGTGCGGCGCGGTCCCCCTCGCGGACCCGCAGGGACTCGACGGGCGCCGTCACCAGTGCCGTGAGACGCGCCGTGTTCGGGGTCTCCACGCGCCCATAGAGTCGTATCTCCGGGGAGCGCCTGCCAACGGCGGCAACGAGGCTCGTCACGGGTATCGCCTGACTTTCCGCGGGCCGCAGGTCCGGTTCCGGCGCGAATGCGACGAGGGCCGTCGCGGTCAGCACCGTCAGGAGCACGGCGACGATCGGGAACAGCTTCTTCCGCGGAACGCGGGACAGCCAATCCAGCAAGTTCGCGAACAGGGTCGGCATCGTGGGGATCCTCTAGGCGGCCCGCGGTTGCGCGCGGCCCATGGCCTGCGCCAGCCGCTCGGTACCGGAGATGATCAGGGAGAGCATCACGGGGATGACCAGCAGCACCAGCAAGGTTCCGTACAGCAGGCCGAAGCAGATGGCCGCGGCCAGGGGCGTGAACATCGCGGCGATGGGAGCCTGCTCGAGCATGAGCGGGAAGAGCCCCGCCACGGTGGTCACCGAGGTCAGGAGCACGGGTCGCAGGCGTGAGCATGCGGCGTCCTCGATGGCCTGCCCGGGCGGAACGCCCTCGCTGACGAGGCGCTTGTAGGCCGAGAGCAGGATGATCGAGTCGTTGACGACGATGCCGGTCAGCGTGAAGAAACCGAGCAGCGACATCGGGTTGATGTGCAGCCCCATCAGGGCGTGCCCGAGGAGCGCGCCGGTCAGCCCGAGCGGGATCGCGGACATGATGGCGAGCGGCCAGGTCCAGGACGCGAACACCCATGCCAGCACCACGTAGATGAGGGCGAGCGCCAGCAGGAACTGCACCATGCCGTCGCTCAGGGTCTCCTGCTCGGCCAGGCTGATCTCGTCGATGCCGGTGGTGACGCCGTAGCGTTCGGCGAGGCGGTCCCGGATATTCGCGTCGAAGTAGGCGACGACCTCCTGTCCGGTGATCCTGCCGATGTCCACGTCGCCGCGCAGGTGGAGCGTGCGCTCCATGTCGTGGTGGTGGATGGCGTCGATGCCGCGCCGTACGGACAGGTCCGCGACGGCCGCGAGGGGCAGCATCTCGCCGCTCGGCGCCTTGATCGGGAACTGCTGGATGCGCCGCAGGTCCGTGCGCTCCGCCTCGGGCAGGAGCAGGCGCGCCTCGAGTTCGTTGTCGCCGTCCTGGAAGATCTGGATGCGGCGTCCGTCGTAGGCGGCCCGCAACTGGCGGCCGAGTTCGCCGGTGGAGAGGCCGAGGGACCGCCCGGCCGTGTTGAGGCTTAGCAGCCACTGGTCCTTGCCGTACGGCAGGTCGTCGCGCAGGTTCGAAACCCCGTCGAGGGTCACGAGCTCGCGGAGGGCGTCGTCGCTGGCCTGTTTCAGGGTCTCGACGTCCGCACCCTTGATGAGGATGGAGAAATCCGAGAACCAGCTCCGCTCGCGGGCGATGTCGAGGGCATCTACGGACGGCGAACGCCGGACCCGCTCGCGCCAGGCGGCCGCGAACGCGTCCGCGGAGAGTTCGCGCTCCTCCGCGGAAGTCATCTCCGCCTGCACGGACGCGAACTGCGGGCCGTCCTTCGATTCGCCGTCGAGCATCGCGTGGTTGGCGACGACGATGTGGGCCACGAGGTTGTGGCCGTCGTGCTCTTCGTCCGTGGCGGCGAGCGTCTCCTCGAGGTGCGCGAGAAAGGTCGCCTTCTCGTCGTCCGTCACGCCGGAGACGAAGCGGACGTTGGCCTGCACCTGCTCGAAATCGAGATTGAGGTTCAACTGCGTCTTGATCCAGCCGGTCGTCCACGCGAGCAGCATCGCGACGAAGACGCCGAAGGCCGCCGTGACCACGGTCCCGCGGTTCGCCATCGCGAGCCGCACCAGCGGCCGGAAGCGCTGCTCGCGAAAGCGGGCGAACGCCGCGTCGAACGACCGGCGCGCGCGGCCGGGGGGCCGCCGCCGCACGTGCTCGAAGGCGTGGCGGAGATGACCGGGCAGGATCAGGAAACACTCGATCAACGAGGCGGCGATGACGACGAGCATGATGATCGCGATCTCGCGGATCGGCGCGTCTTCGGCGGCCGCCACAAGCACGCTGAACGCGCAGAGCGTCGTCAGGGACGAAGCGATCACCGGGGCGAACATGCGGGTCGCGCCGGCGGTCGCCGCCTCCGCCGGAGACCGGCCGGCATCGAACTGCGTGAGGGCCTCCTCCCCCACCACGATGGCGTCGTCGACGACGATACCGAGGGCCATCACCAGCCCGACGAGGCTGATGGCGTTGATGGTGCCCCCCAGGTAGTAGAAGCCGAGGAGCGCGGCCATGAACGTCACGGGAATCCCGACGGTCACCCAGAACGCCGGCAGTATCCGCAGGAACGCCATCAGGATCCCGATGACCAGCACGAGCCCCGTGATGCCGTTCCAGGCGATCAGGCTGAGTTCGTCGCGGATGAACCGCCACGCCTCGAGGAACAGCGTCAGGTTCACGCCTTCGGGCAAGGTCGGACGCAGCGCGTCGAGGTAGGCGTTGAGCGCGCGCGCGGCCGTGAGCGAGTCCGTCTCGAGGTCCCGCCGGACGAACAGGGCGATCGCCGGGGCGCCGCCGACCGAGAGTTGCGGGTGGTCGACCAGCGGTCGCCGCTCGACCCGGGCGATGTCGCCGAGGCGCACGAGGCTGCCGTCGGCGGTCGTGATCGGCAGGTCCTCGAACTCCGCGGAAGCGCGGCGCTGGTCGAGGCTGCGCAACTGCCGGGCGAGCTGCCCGCGCCCGGCGGTGCCGGCGGGCGCGTCCATGGACAGCATCGAGAGGCGGGCGCCGAGCTCCTCGAAGGTGAGGCCCAGCTCGAACAGGGTGCGGGTGTCCACCTGGATGGCGATCTCCTGGACCGGCAGCCCAATGAACTCGACCTGGTCCACCCCGCCGGTCAGAAGGTCGTTTTCCATCTCGCGGGCGAGCGCGATCAGTTCCTCGATGCTTCCCGTGCCGGTGATGAGCACGGCCGCCACCAGGTCGCGCTGGCGCAGGGAGTAGATGACCGGCGGCTCGATTTCGGTGGGCAGGCTCCGCAGTTGCGCCACGCGCTGCTTGACGCGGTCCAGCGCTTCCTGGACGTCGGCGTCCCGCTCCAGTTCCACCCGCACCTGGGTGAACGCGTCCCGCGTCGCGCTGCGCACGGTCTTCACGTCCGGGACGTTCTTGAGTTGCTGCTCGAGGGGGGCGGTCACGAGCTTCTCGACATCCTCCGCGCTCGCGCCGCGCCAGACGATGTCGGTGTGGACCCAGGGCATGGGCTGGACCGGATTCAGGCGGACCGTGATCTGCGTGATGGCCCAGACCCCCGCGAGGATCATCAGCACCATGCCCAGGTTCGCGGCCAGGCGGTGCTCGACGAAGGTTCGGATCAGCTTCATGTGTTCACGACTCGCCGTGCGGCCGGGAGCCGGCCACGGGTGCGGGTAGCGGTCCCTCGACAGGGACAGTCGCGGGAACGCTCGTCACGGTTTTGGCGGGCATGGCGGTGGCACTTTAGAAGACGGGAACTTGCCGGGAACCGTAGAAAGGCGCCTCCGGCGGCGGAAAGCTGTTGGTGACGACCCCGGCGCGGAGATCGACGTGCACTTCGAGCAGGGGAATCTTGTTCACCGCGTGCGCGATGACGTCTTCGCTTTCAGACCGCCCGCCCCGCCCGCCCCCGTCGAATACCGCTTCGGTGAACACGACCTTGTACCGTGCCGGGTCGCCCCCGGAGGGCACCGAGTGGCCGAAGCTGGCGCCGGGTGGCAGGCGCATCGGGATTTCGGAGACGTACATGCCTGCTGGGAGCACGTAGTTCAGAAGCGGTCCCCGGCCGGTGGTCGCGGCGCGGGTCGCAGGAGCGGAAGCCGCCAGTCGGGCGACGGCTTCGAGATCGTCCCGGCCGATCACGGCGACCGAGAGATAAGTGCCCTCCTCGGTCTGAAGCGTGTACAGGGCGTTCAGGGCATGGGCGCGCAGTCCGGCCGCGGCGGACAGCGTGACCGCGAGCGCCGCAAGGTAGGCGCCGCACCAGGCGGCCACCCGGACCGGCCCCGGGGCGGTGGCGGGCAAGGCCAGTCGGGGAACGAGTCGTCGAGGGAGGAACCTGCCCGTACTCCGCATGTACCCCGCGTATCCTGGGAACTGACGCAAGCAGATGCCTTCCTCGAGCCGGGCGAGGGTGATGTAGATGAAGATGACCGTCACCGTCGCGATCACCACGAGGTAACGCGGCCAGATCAGGGCCATGCCGATGCTGGCGACGATCAGCGCGAGATACTGGGGATGCCGGATGTGGCGGTACACGCCGGTCACGACCGCCTCCTCGCGACGGAGCTTGGCGCGGTAGATCTGGAAGGCGCCGACCGCGAAGCCGACGAGCCCGCCGGCAAACAGGATCATGCCGAGGGTCTCGGCGACGTCGACCGGGACGGAGCGAGTCTCGGCGACGATGTGGGGGAGGAAGAACCGGATCGTCCAACCGGTCAGCCCGAATGCCTGCAGCCAGTCGAGGCCGGGGCCGTACACGGCGTAGAGATAGGCGCCGAACGGGGACGCCATGTAGAAGAACTCGAAGGCGATGAGGGCATAGAACAGCATCGATGCCCACAGTGCGCGCGTCGTGGCGATCGCGTGCTGGCGCGGTCGCGCGGTGTCGCTCATCCAGGACCTCTTGTACGGTGTGGTGGTCGGTCAATTCCGGAGCGCGTGTGCGCCCTTTGGGATGAAGCTCAGCAGGAAACGTGCCGCTTCCGGAAACCCTTTGAGAAACAAGGGGTAACAGGTGTCACGACCGGTTTCGGGGTCGCGCCGGGCGGACGACGCAGACCACAATTCGGCGAAACGCGCCACGTCCGGCGAGGCTTGGCGGCAAACGGGCGACTGCTACCGTCAAGGCTCGACCAGCGGGCAGCGCGTAGCTTGGCGTCCCTGGGGCGGTGAGTGCGCGTGCGCGCGGAGACTCAGTTCCGGCGCAGCATTCGCCCCGCGAGGTTGCCGGTCGGCTGCCCGTCTTCCATGAACATCTGTCCGTTCACGATCGTGCAGTCGTAGCCGTTGGCGGCCTGGACGTAGCGTCCGGCGCCGCCGGGGAAGTCGTGCACGTATTCGGGCAGGCCCACTTCCATGGCGTCGAGATCGATCACGTTCACGTCGGCGAGTGCCCCGGTGTGCAGGCGGCCGCGGCCCTCGATGCCGAAGAGGTCGGCGGTGTCCGAGGTCCACCGCCGGACCGCCTCCTCGATGGGAAAGAGCCCGCGTTCTCGCACCCAGTAGGCGAGGAGCCAGGTCGGCTGACTGGCGTCCATGATCTGCCCGACGTGCGCGCCCGAGTCCGCGAGGCCCATCGCCACCACGGGCTGGCGGAGCATGGCTTCCACGGTGTCCATACGAGGGTTCAGGAAGGCGTGGTAGCACACCGCGCGACCTTCGGTCTCAAGGCTCAGGTCGATGAACGCCTCGACCGGCGAGATCCCGCGGCGCCGGGCGTGCGCGCCGAGGGAGTCGTCCGGATTCATGTCGTAGCGGACATGGCCCGGCAGCAGCACGTAGAGCCGGTCCAGGTCGAACGCGACCGCGGCCGGGTCCACTCCCTCGACGAGGCGCCTGCGTTCCTTTGCGTCGGCCAGACGGGCAAGTCGTTCGTCCAGGCTGAGCGAGCCTAGTGCCTGCCACGCGGGGGAAGAGAACGGCGGACGGTTCTGCAGCCCGAAGAGGGCCCCGATGCCCCGGGAGGTGGTCTGGGGACGGATCCGGGCGCCGGCCGCGTTCTCCTCGCCGACGAAGTCGATCACCGACTGGTAAAGGGTCTCGCGGCGCTCGCTGTGGGCCAGCCCAAACGTGACGTTGACGCCGTTCTCGCGGGACAGTTCGCCGAGCCAGGCGACCTCGCGGCGCGTGTTCGGAAGATGCGGCGCGTCGCGTTCGCCGAGGCGCGCGGCCGCCTCGAAGATGCCGCCGCGCTTGCCGAGCACCCGTCCGAAGGCGAGAAGCTCTTCGGGACCGGCGTACGTGCCGGGGACGGGGCGCCCGTCGGGGACGCGGTGGAGGAAAGTGCGGGACGTCGAGAAGCCGAGCGCCCCGCTGGCCACCGCTTCGTCGACGAGTTCGCACATCCGGGCGATGTCGTCGGCGCCGGCGGGTTCCTCGTCCAGGCTGCGCTCGCCCATGGCGTGGTAGCGGACGGCGCAGTGGCCCACCATGCCGCCGACGTTGACGCCCTTCGGCAGGGCCTCCAGAGCGTCGAGGTACTCGCCGTAGGTCTCCCAGTTCCAGGGCAGTCCGGTCAGGATCGATTCGCGCGGGATGTCCTCCACCGATTCCATCAGCTCCGCCAGGTACCCCCGGTCCTCCGGCTTGCAGGGCGCGAAGGTCACGCCGCAGTTGCCGAGCACGATGGACGTGATCCCGTGGTAGCACGAGGACGAGGCGATGGGGTCCCAGCCGAGCTGCGCGTCCAGGTGGGTGTGGATGTCCACGAACCCGGGCGTCACGTACCTGCCGCGCGCATCGATCTCGCGGCGGCCCGGTTCCTCGGCCTGGCCGATGGCGGTCACGCGGTCTCCGTCGATGGCGACGTCCGCCGCGACCGGCGGGCTCCCCGTACCGTCGATGACCAGGCCACCCCGGATGACGATGTCATGGCTCATGGCTCCCCCCTGCAAAAGCCGTGTCTGCGATGGCCGCGTCAGGACGCCGGCCCGTCACGGACGAGATCGTCGATCATGGCATGAGAGGGGTGGTGCGTCGAGCCGCGGGCGGCCCGGCTGGGTCACTCGACGAGTTCGGCGGGATCTTGAGCGGCAAGCCCGGCCTGGCGGAGATTGGCTGCCGCCTTCCGGTCGAACGTCGCGAAGACCGTCGCGCCAAGCCGTTCGCCTTGCTGGGCGATCGCGCCGTCGGCGAAATCCCCGCCGGCCAGCAGCGCTTCGACGCCGGCTTCGACGGCGGGACCGTCGGTCACGACCGTCTCGATCGCGCAGATTGCCTGAATCGCGGCGGCGACCTCCGGGGGCGTTTGGTGGAAACTGCGACGGAGCGCCCACGACATCTCGCAGAAAACGGGGACCGGAACGGCGATGGTCGTCGCGTTGGCGAGCAGAGCCTCTGCCGCCTCCGTCTGCCGATCGTCATCCTGGAGGATGGCGCGCAAAAGCACGTTGGTGTCGACCGTGACCCTCACTCCTCGCCAGCCCAACCGGCCGCGGTTGCCTCGTTGATTTCCTCTACCGACACGGGACGGGTACTTGCGTGCTTCAGCAGGCCGAAAATCGTCGACGCGGGGTCGCCCGGTTTCGGTCGAAGCTGAATCCGGTGATCGTTGAGCAGGTCGACGCTGAGCTTGTCCCCGGGCCGGACGCCCAGATGGTGGAGCACTTCCTTGCGGAGGGTGACCTGTCCCTTGGCTGTTACGGTGAGGGCGATGGCCATTGGACGACACTTGGTGGTTACGTCTACGTGCGGCGATGGTAAGGCATGATAACCTTACAGACAAGCGTGCCCGAGCGCCCCTGTCGGCCCGGTCGCCCTCCGGCCCGTCTGCTAGAATCCCTCGCCCCGATTCGGCCCGGATCGACGGAGTGCCCATGACCGAAGACGAGCAGCGCGCGATGCGGGACGCGACCCGCGCCGAGACCGTGGCGCGGGCGGTGGAAGACGCCATCTGGCGCTTCAACGAAGAGCACGAAGAAACGATCTCCGTCTACGACCTGCTCGGGATGGTCGTCGAGGATCTCCTGGCGGAAGGCATGTGTCCCGCGTGCGTGGCCAACGCCGTGGACGAGGCCTTCGCCCGCGTGAACGCCGACCGCGACACGCACATCACCGAAGACTCGCCCGGCCTCGTCATCCGCAACGACAGCGGGGTCTATCACTGACCGCGACCCGCCGCTGAGCGACGGTCCCCGCCAAACGCCACGCGGCCCTGCGCCGCTGACGGCAGCCAAGGATGTGGCATGCTCCCGCACGTCCCGCGTGCATAACGAACATGGAGCAGCGATGGCCTACCGCGACATCCTCTACGAAACCGACGACCGTCTCGCCTTCATCACGCTGAACCGCCCGGAGAAGCTGAACGCGCTGAACAACAACCTCCGTGGGGAGGTGATGGACGCGATGCGCGAGGCGGAGCACGACGACGCGATCGGCGTGATCGTCCTGCGCGCCGCCGGACGTTCGTTCTCGGCGGGCTACGATCTCTCCCCGTCCCGGGACGCCGGGGACGACGAGTTCGTGAGCCACCGTTCGAAACTCCCGGATACCGGGAGTACCCACCCGGGCGCCGCCCAGTGGTCTCGGCACGTGGTGATGACGAACTGGATCGTCTGGGAACTCGCGAAACCCGTGGTCGCGCAGATCCAGGGCCATTGCCTGGCCGGGGGCACCGAACTCGCGACGACCTGCGACTTCCGCATCGTCGCCGAGGACGCCCAGATCGGCTATCCGCCGGTGCGGGCGATGACCACCATGGACATGCTCTGGACGCCCTGGCACCTCCCGCCCGCGAAGGCGCGCGAGTTCGCCTTCATGGGGGACTCGGTCTCGGGCGAGGAGATGGCGCGGCTCGGCTGGGCCAACTACGCGGTCCCGAAAGAGGACCTCGGCGAGTTCACCGAGCGCTTCGCACGTCGCCTCGGGTACATCGACAACGAGATGCTCATGTACACGAAACGCGCGGTGAACCGGCAGTACGAGACCATGGGCATCCGGACGGCACTGCACTCCGGGACCGAGATCCAGGCGCTCAGCGCGCAGCGGGCCGCGGCGAAAGAGTGGGGCCGAAGGGTTCGCGAGGATGGACTCAAGGCCGCGCTCGAGTGGCGCGACGGCCCGTTCCGCGACTTCCGCGGCGCCTACGACAGCGCACCGAAGGAACGGGCGGTCGCCGGTACGGACAAGAAAGCCGACTGACCGGCGCGCGCATCGATGTCCGCCTACGACTTCGACACCCTCGTCGATCGCACCGGTACGTCGAGCGCCAAGTGGACGTACTACGGCCCTGACGTCCTGCCTTTCTGGGTGGCGGACATGGACTTCCGGGCGCCGCCCGGACTCCTGGCCGCGGTGGCCGAACGCCTCGATCACGGCGTGCTCGGCTACACGATGACGCCGCCCGAACTGGAGACGGCGTTCATTGACTGGCTCGAGCGGCGGCACGGCTGGAAGGTCGTGGAGGACTGGCTCGTCTGGCTCCCCGGCGTCGTCGCCGGACTGAACCTGGCAGGCCGGGCCGCGGGCGGCGGCAGCCTCCTGATTCCTGCCCCCGTGTACTTCCCGTTCCTCGCGGTACCGGGCCACGCGGACAAGGCGGGCATCGTCGTGGACCTCGAGCGTACCGGCGGCCCCGGCCGGGAGCGCTGGGTCATGGACATGGACCGCTTCGAGGCGAACGTGCGGCGGGACACCGGGGGTTTCCTGCTATGCAACCCGCAGAATCCGACGGGCCGCGTGTACGGGCGCGACGAACTCGAGGCGCTGGTGGAGTTCTGCCTGAGGCACGGCTTGACGCTGGTGAGCGACGAGATCCACTGCGACCTGATCCTCGACCCGGACGTGTCGCACACCTGCGTCGCAACCCTCGCTCCGGAGCTCAGGACGATCACCCTCTTCGGACCCAACAAGAGCTACAACATCCCGGGTCTGGGAGTGGGCGTGGCGGTCGTCCCGGACGCGGAACTGCGCCGCGCCTTCCTGCGCGCAAGGGCGGGGCTGATCGGCCCCCTGTCGCCGCTCGCCTACGTGTCCGCCCAGTGGGCATACAGCGAACGTACGGACTGGCTCCCGAGGCTCAACGGCTACCTGCGGGCGAACCGCGACCGCCTGCAGGAGACCGTGGCCGGTCTCTCCGGCGTCGAAATGACGCACGTCGAGGGGACGTACCTCGGTTGGCTGGACGTACGGGAACTCGACCTGGAGGACCCCGCCGGGTACTTCGAGCGCCACGGCCTCGGGTTCTCCGACGGGGAGCGTTTCGGCGGGCCGGGCTTCCAGCGGTTCAACTTCGGCTGCCCGCGGACGATGCTCGAGGAGGGGCTCGCCCGTTTCGTTGCGAGCGTGCAGAATGTCTGAGTCGTCGTGCTTGATTGCCGACCGGGAAGCAGGGAGATCAAGCATGCGCACCACTTCGGTCCATCGGACAACCGGCGCGTTGCTGGCCGTGCTGGTCGCGCTCGGGCCGGCCCATTCGGCGGCCGGGTCCGTGACGGTGGTCTCGTACGGCGGTTCGTACGCCGATGCCTGCGAGGAGGCCTATCTCAAACCGTTTGCGGCCCACGCCGGTATCGAGGTCATTCTGGACGACTACAACGGCGGCCTGTCGCAGGTCCGCTCGCAGGTGGAAGCGGGCAACGTCTACTGGGACATCGTGGACATCCAGTCTCCCGACCTGGTCCGGGGCTGCGACGAGGGGCTCTTCGAGACGCTCGACGCCTCCTCGCTCGCCCCGGGGGCGGACGGTTCGGCTCCCGAGGACGACTTCTATCCCGGCCTGATCGGCGAGTGCGGCATCGGGATGCTGTTCTTCTCCACCGCCGTCGCCTACAACCATGAAAGGACGACGGGCGAAGCCCCCCGCACCATTCAGGACTTCTTCGATCTGGACCGCTTCCCGGGGCGGCGCGGCATGCGCCGAACGCCGCTGGCGAATCTCGAGTTCGCGCTCATGGCGGACGGCGTCCCGGCCGAGAAGGTCTATGCCGTACTCGATACCGGGGAAGGCGTCGACCGGGCCTTCCGGAAGCTCGACACGATCAAGGAAGAGGTCGTGTGGTGGGAGGCGGGCGCGCAGCCGCCCCAGATGCTCGCGGATGGCGAGGTGGTCATGACCACCGCCTACAACGGCAGGATCTTCAACGCCCAGGTGCTCGAGGACCAGCCATTCACGATCATCTGGCACGGGCAGGTGCTCGAGATCGGCAATCTCGCCATCCTGGCCGGGTCCCCCAACGTGACAGCGGCGCGTCAACTCCTGGCCTACGCGTCGCGGCCCGCTTCGATGGCCGCCATCAGCCGCTACATCGCGTACAGTCCCACGCGCCGCTCCGCGGAGGGGCTGGTCGGCAACCACCTTGCCACGGGCGTCGCCATGGCCAGCCACATGCCCAACGCACCCGACAACACCAGGCTGGCCCTGCGCAGCGACTGGTCGTGGTGGGCCGACCATGGCGACGACATGCACGAGCGGTTCGGTTCCTGGCTGCTGCGCTGACGCCGCTCGTGGCCCGACCACCGGACACCCGGGGCAAGCTCCGTATCGGCGACCACTGGTCGGCCATCAGCATCATCGCGCAGTCGCAGGACAATCCCCTCAAGGCCGTCGCCGAGTTCATCGAGAACAGCATCGACGCCGGCGCGAAGCACGTCCATGTCGTGCGTGGACGCGAGCGGAAGGAGCCGTTTCTCAAGGTCATCGACGATGGCGAAGGCGTGCGCCGGGACGCGGCCGGGGAGCCCGATTTCCGCTACGTCGCGACGCATATCTGCGACTCGATCAAGAAACGCCTGAAGCGGGACGGCGCGCAGGGGATCCAGGGCGAGTTCGGCATCGGGCTGCTGAGTTTCTGGACGCTGGGCGAGCACCTGAGGCTCAGTTCCCCCGCGTCCGACGGCCGGGTGCACGAGATGTCGATGCGCCGCGGCGACGAGGGCTACACCGTCCGCGTGCGGCGGGCGCTGGTGGCCGAGCCCGGCACCACCCTCGACATCCGGCCGCTGCTGCCCGGCGTTCGGCAGTTCAGCGGCGAGAAGCTCAACTGGTACCTGGCTTCGGAACTGCGCGACCGCATCCGCCAGTCGGGCGTCCGAGTTCGGATCAGCGACCGCACCGCCCGCCGGTCCTACATGGTCTCGCCACGGGAGTTCGACGGGCGGCTCATTCACGAGCTGGACAACCCGATGACCGCCTTCGGCGAGATCAAGCTCGAACTCTATCTCGACGACCCGTCCCCCGAGCGCGGCGTGTCGCTGTTCCGGAACGGCACGCGTGTCGGGGAGCTGAGCGTTTTCGACGGCTTCCAGGACGGCCCGTGGAGCAGCGGCTATATCGACGGCGTCATCGACGCACCGTTCGTCAACCTGACCCCCGGCACGCGCACGGGAGTGATTCGCGACGCCGCCTTCGAAGCGCTGCGGGAAGGCATGGAGTCCGTTCGGGAACGGCTCGACGCGCTGATCGCGGATCTCAAGCGCGCCGAGGAGGAACGCACCAGCGAACGGACGCTCAAGTCCATCCGGCGCGCGTTCCGCGAAGCGCTGCTGGCGTTGCCGGCGGAGGAATACGACTGGTTCGAGGTACATCGGACGGGCGCGGGCCGGAGTCCGGGGTCAGGCACGCCGCCGGCCGTCGAGCCTGCGGGAAGCGAGTCGGCGGTGCCGGACGGATCGGCCGTGGACGGCACGGAGGACTCGCCCCAGGCGTTCTTCGAGATCGCAGGGCCCCTGCGCAGCGTGCGCGTCTCGCCCGCGTCGTCCGTTGTGAAGGTCGGCGCCAGCCGGTCCCTGCGGGCGCTCTGCCGCGATCGTTCGGGGAGGCAGGTCGAGGCCGGCGTGGTCTTCGCCTGGCACGTGCTCGAGGGCGGTGGCGCGCTCGACGATCCCCACGCGGAGATCGTCCGCTTCGAGGCGCCCGACGAGCCCGGCCTCGTGACCGTGAAACTGGTCGCCACGCAGGGCGATGTCGTGTGCGAGGCGAAGGCGCTCGTCACGGTCACCGACTCCCTGGTTCCCAACCGGGACGACGGGCCGGCGAGACAGGGGCTGCCCGGGTACACGTACGAGAACGCGCCGGGCCAGCTCTGGCGCTCGCGCTACGAAGTCGACCGCGAGCTGATCGTCATCAACAACGGGCACCGCGACTTCGTGTTCGCGTCCCAGTCGCGGACTTCGCAGTTGCGTTACATCGCGCGGCTCTTCGTCAAGGAACTCGTGCTGCGGAACTTCCCCGGCGCGTCGTCCGGGGAACTGCTCGACCGTGTCCTGGAGCTGATGCTCTACATGGAGAGCAACTTGCGGTAGGGGGCCGCTGCCGAGGGTTGGGCGCTACCGGCTAGGCGACGCCAGGATTAGATCGGGACGGTTACGGGTCGCAGGGAGACAGGGAGACAGGGAGACCAGGGAGACGGGGTGCACGACAAATTTGTTGGATTTTAGGCGGCGCGGAGGTTGCGTGGTCGGCGGAAGAGTCGTCGCCAGAAGTCGTCGAAGCGGTTGCTGAGGACGGCGCAGCGCAAGGCGGCCATGGCGTTGACGCCGGCGACGGACCAGTGCATGCCGGGGCGCTTGAAGCGAGTTGCGACGACGTGCTTGCAGCCGGCCTCGACGACGCCGGAGGCGACGCACAGGTTCATGGCGCGGAACTTGGGGTGGCGCATGCGGTGCCGGGTCCGTAGATGGCCTTGGCGACGTCCCACAGGTGCTGCCTGGCGTGGAACAGGTCGACGATCTGGATGGCGTCGGGGAAGTGTTCGTCGGCGATGTTCCAGATCCACGGCGCGCCGTCGCCGATCACCACCTGGCGCCTGGCGTGGTGGAAGCCGCGGCGGCGCGCCTCGCGCGCGACGCGTTGCGCGAACGCCGACGGCTCGGGGTCGGTGTCGCGGCTGGCGGCGCTTTCGACGGCGGCGGAGTAGGACACCGAGCCGGCCGCCCGCGCGGGGAGTTCGTGGCCGTGCGCGTCCATGGCCGCGGCCCACACCGTGACCAACTTGACCTCGCGCGTCTTCGCGGTGCCGTCGGCCTGCTTGCCGGGGCGGCCGGCCAGTTCCGCCTTGCGCACCGGCACGGCGGTGCCGTCCATGCCCAGGTACATGGTCGGCGCGCGGCCCGGCTCCGGCGTGACGGTGTCGCGTTCGTCGGCCGCGACTTCGCGGCCGAGCGCCTCCGCGGTGCGTTCCGCCTGCTTGGCGTCGACGTTCAGGCCGGCCAGGTCGTACAGCAGCGCGCCGGTCTCCGCGAAGCTGGTGCGCGCCGCCGCCAGACCGATCATGCGCACCACGCCGGGCGACAGCATGGTGCCCTCGATGCCGAGGCCGCGGTCGCGCGGACAGTGGCCCGCGTGGCACGCGGCGCAGTGGTGGTGGGCGCGTTGCAGACGCATCGCGCCGAGCACCGTGGTGACGGTCTTCGCGCGCCGGCCGGCGTACGCGGCGAAGCCGCCGCAGCCGGCGTACGGCAGGTGCGGCCCGGCATGGTCGCCGCAGTCGGCGTTCAGGTGCCCCTCGACCAGCCGCGCCGCGAAGCCGAGCGTGTGGCGCCGCACCGTCGTCTCCAGCGCCCCGAGGTCGCCAGCGTCCGCCGCGCCGGCGCCGAACAGCGCCTCGACCTCGGCGGCGAGGTCGGCCGCGAAGGTCGCCGTCAGCGTCTCGCGGAGCCCCCTTTTTTGGCGTCCCGCCCCGCGTCCCGGCCGGCCTTGAGGCGGGCCCGGCACAGTTCCTCGTTGGCCTCCACGAAGTGCCCGCACAAAGCCTTGAAACGCTTGTGCTCGGCGATCTGCGCGCGCGTCTCCTGCAGCGCGGCACGCGGCACCCCCCGCGTCACCGTCTTGCCGCCGACTCGGCGCATGAGCGCCCAGCCGGGGTGGCCCGGATCGCCCTCGCGGGCACAGTGGCAGGTCGGCTTGCCGCACTTGCGGGTCATCTCGACGAGCGAACCGGGGCGCAGCTCGCCCACCGTCGTGAACTCGCCGAGCAGGGCGTCGCGGCGTCGTTGCAGTTCCTCAATGTTCTCGGCCATGCGCGCGGTTGCACCTCCCGTCAAACTGTAAACCTTATGATATTACAGATACCGGCGCGACACCGCCATCCCTCTGCATCGCCAACAAATCTGACGTGCACCCAGGGAGACGCCGCAGCTTGACAAACTGGTCCCAAGGCTGGCAAGTTGACTCGACGGTTGGGAGGGCTGTGGTTTCACGGTCCGCGGGGGCCAGGTGCCCCCCCTAGCTGTGTTTGAGAACCCCGTTCCTTCGTGTACCTGCTTTACTTGGATGGCTCGGGCTCCGTAAGGAATCCGAACGAGCGGCACTTCGTCCTTGCTGGCGTCGCCGTCTTCGAGCGCCAGATATACCATCTCATCTCGAGGGCCGACAGGTTCGTGTCGGAGCTCGGGTTCACCGCGACGGACGATGTCGAACTGCACGCGAGCGTCATGGCCAAGGGAAGCGGAAGGCCTTGGAAGGGCGTCGCGCGTCAACAGCGGTTGGCTTTGATCGAGGACGCCTTGGGCATTCTCGCGCAGGCCCATGCCAGCGTCAGGGCTTTCGCGGTCGTTGTGGACAAGAAGGCGCGCTCGCCACACGATCCGGTCGAGTACGCGTTCGAGGAAGTCTGCAATCGCTTCGACCTCTTCCTTTCCCGGAAGTGGCGTCAGGAAGGGGAGAAGCACCGTGGCTTGATCGTGATGGACGAGTCGCACTACGAGGGTGCTCTGCAAGGTCTTGCCCGGAGCTTCCGGAGTGAAGGCACCAGATGGGGGGCTCTTCGCAATCTTGCCGAGGTCCCGCTGTTCGTCGACTCCATCGCGTCGCGTCTCATTCAACTGGCCGACCTTCTTGCCTGGGCCGTCTGGCGAAGATATGAGCATCAGGACACACGCTACTTCGATCGAGTAGTACGCCGATTCGACGCGGAAGGCGGCGTCATCCACGGCTTGGTCCACTTCAAGATGCCGAACGAAGAATGTCACTGCCCCGCATGCTTGTCGCGGTCGCTGGCGAGGCCGATGGCTTGACCGCGCAGGACCCTCGTCCGTCAGACACGTGTACGGAACGCGCGCCTCGTCACCTGCCTGGGCGCACCTTCTACTTCGCACATAGTGGCGAAATGCCGGACCGCCGGGACTGGCATCCGCTGGCGACGCACCTGAAGGCGACCGGTGACAGAGCCGCTGAGTTCCTCGGTGCGACGGGCGCTCGGGCGTTCGGACGTGCCGCCGGTGTGCTGCATGACCTTGGCAAGTACACCGCAGAGTTCCAGCGGCGCCTCGCAGGCGAGCCGATCGCAGCCCCGCACTCGACGGCCGGCGCGCAGGTCGCCATGAAGCGATACCAGCGAGGCGTGGGCAAGATGCTCGCGTTCTGCGTCGCCGGTCACCATGCCGGCCTCGCCAACGGGGCCGGCGGCGAACGCAGCCTTTCGCTCGCGGAACGGCTCGTCGAGGAGGTCCCCGCACTCGACCCGTGCTGGCAGGAGGAGGTCGCGCTCGACCCGATAGACCCTCCCCGCATTGCGGCCCGGAGCCCGGAGCAGTTTGGTTTCTGCGCATCGATGTTTGTCCGGATGGTCTTCTCGGCGCTGGTTGATGCCGACTATCTGGACACGGAGGCGTACTACGCCGACGCGCGCGGCGCGCCGGTGCTGCGCGGCGGCCATCCGTCGCTGGCCGAACTCGCCGGCCGCCTCGAAGAGTACCTGGGATCGCTGACGCGGAGCGCCCCGGACAGTGTCGTCAACGACGTGCGGGAACGCGTGCTGCGGAACGTGCGGGCCCGGGCCGGCGACCCTCCGGGTATGTTCTCGCTGACGGTGCCCACGGGCGGGGGAAAGACGCTCTCATCCCTCGCTTTCGCGCTCGACCATGCGGTAAGGCACGGCTTGTCACGCGTGATCTACGTGATCCCCTACATGAGCATCGTGGAACAGACGGCCGCCGTGTTCCGGGACGCGTTGTGGAGCGGGCGCGAGGGACAGCCGGACTTCGTGCTCGAACACCACAGCGCCTTCGAGGAAGGGCGGCTCGGTGGGCGCTCGGGCGCCGACAAGCTGCGCCTCGCCATGGAGAACTGGGACGCGCCGATTGTCGTGACGACGGCAGTGCAGTTCTTCGAGAGCCTGTTCGCCCGTCGGCCGTCTCGCTGCCGGAAGGTCCACAACGTCGCGAACAGCGTGGTCATTCTCGACGAGGCGCAGACCCTCCCGCTGCAACATCTGCGGCCCTGCGTTGCCGCGCTCGACGAACTTGCGCGCAACTGGCGCACGAGCGTGGTGCTCTGCACGGCGACGCAACCGGCGCTTGGGGACGGGGATTTCCCCGGGGGCTTCGGTGCCGTGCGCGAACTCGCTCCCGACCCGGCAGGGCTCGCGGGAAAATTGCGCCGCACGCGGATCAGGTCTGCTGGGACGCTCGACGACGCGACGCTCGCCGAGCGGCTGCGGGCCGTCCCGCAGGTGCTGTGCATAGTGAACACGCGCCGGCACGCGCGCGACCTCTACGCCGCGCTGGCGGATGCAGAAGGCGCGTGCCATCTGACGACCCTGATGTGTGCGGCACACCGGCGAGAGAGACTCGAGGCGGTACGCCGGTCCCTGGCAGCGGGCGAGCCGGTACGGCTGGTCGCGACATCGCTGGTGGAGGCGGGGGTCGACGTCGATTTCCCGGAGGTCTGGCGAGCGCAGGCAGGCCTCGAGTCCATTGTCCAGGCTGCGGGACGCTGCAATCGGGAAGGCCGGACCCGCAGTGCCGACATCTACGTGTTCGAGCCCGATGAGGCGGAGGGGCACCGCGCGCCGCCGGAGGTGGGCCAGTTCGCCGATGCCGCGCGCACGGTGATGCGCGAGCACGCGGATCCGCTGGCGTTGGACGCGATCCGCGCGTACTTCCGGGAACTGTACTGGACCAGGGGCGACGATGGATTGGATGCGAAAGGCATCATGCGGCTCCTGAACGAGCGCGGGACGACGCTCGAGATCCCGTTCGAGACGGTCGCACGTCTCTTCCGCCTGATCGAAACCGCGATGGTTCCGATCATCGTGCCGAACCCTTTCGGAGGCGCCGAGAACCCCGAGGCGTCAGGGCTGGTCCGTGAGTTGGAGTGGATCGAGCGGCCGGGTGGCATCGCCCGTCGGCTTCAGCCGTATACGGTGCAGATTCCGCCATGCGTCCGCGATAGACTGCTCGCCGCCGGGGCAGGTCGCTCCATCGCGGACTCAAGGCCCGACAAACCCTCTTGAACTGCCGCGAATCTCCGCTATAGTCGCGCGTTTCTGGGCAGCCTGACCGCTGCCCGGTTTGTTTTGGGGGTGCCACGCGCACCTTGAGGAGTCGGCCAGATGACAGCGATCATGCCCACCTACGGGCGGTACGACGTGACCTTTGATCACGGGAGGGGCGCCCGGATCTACGACGACGCGGGCAAGGAGTACCTCGACGCGCTCTGCGGCCTCGCGGTGACCGGCCTCGGCCACGCCCACCCCGGGGTCACGCAGGCCATCGCGGAGCAGGCCGGCCAACTCCTCCACACGTCGAACCTGTACGGAATCGCCAACCAGCAGCGGCTCGCCGAGCGGCTCGTGGCGCTCTCCGGCATGGACAACGTCTTCTTCGGCAACTCCGGCGCCGAGGCCAACGAGGCAGCCATCAAGCTCGCGCGGCTGTACGGCCACTCGAAGGGCGTGGCGGCGCCGGCCGTCGTGGTCGTGGACGACAGCTTCCACGGACGCACGATGGCGACGCTGACCGCCACGGGCAACCGCAAGGTGCAGGCGGGGTTCGAGCCGTTGCTCGGCGGCTTCGTCCGGGCGCCATACAACGATGTGGAGGCGATCCGCACCATCGCGGAGAACGACAAGAACGTGGTGGCGGTGCTGGTGGAACCGATCCTCGGCGAGGGCGGCATCCGGATCCCGGGGGACGAGTACCTCCCGGAACTGCGCACCCTCTGCGACGACCACGGCTGGCTGCTGATGCTGGACGAGGTCCAGACCGGGAACGGACGTTCGGGTCGGTACTTCTGCTACCAGCACACCGGCATCCTGCCGGACGTGGTGACCACCGCGAAGGGACTGGGCAACGGCGTGCCCATCGGCGCGTGCCTGGCGCGGGGCAAGGCGGCCGACGTGCTGGTGCCGGGGACGCATGCGTCCACCTTCGGCGGCAACCCGCTGGTCTGCGCCGCCGCGAACGCCGTGCTCGACGAACTCGAAGGGGGGCTGATCGAACGGGCCGGCGAACTCGGGGACCGCTTCCTCGCGGGGCTCCGGGAAGGACTCCGGGGCAACAACGAGGTGAAGGAGATCCGCGGCAAGGGGCTGCTCCTCGCCGTCGAGCTCCACCAGCCGTGCACGCAACTCGCTCAGGAAGCGTTGGACCGCGGCCTGCTGCTGAACGTCGCCGCCGGAAACGTCGTGCGGCTGCTGCCGCCGCTGATCCTGACGGACGACGAGGCGGACGAGGTCGTGGGGATCGTCGTCGACCTCGTCAACGGGCTGGCATGACGGCCTCCCATGACGGTATGGAGACACGCCACTTCCTGAGCCTCACGGACTTCAGTCCCGAGGAACTGACGCACGTCGTATCGCGCGGCTCCGAGCTGAAGCGTTGGCACCGCGAGGGCCGGGACTGGCGCCCGCTCGCGGGCAAGACGCTCGCGATGGTGTTCGAACTCAACTCGACGCGTACGCGCGTCGCGTTCGAGGTCGGCATGCACCAGTTGGGTGGCCACGCCATTTGCCTGACGCCCAGGGAAACACAGATCTCGCGTTCCGAGCCGATCGAGGATACGGCCCGGGTGCTGGCGGAAATGGTGGACGTCGTCATGCTGCGCACGCTGCGCCACGAAGACGTGACGGCGTTCGCGGAGGCGTCCGCGGTCCCGGTGATCAACGGGATGAGCGCGCGTTTCCACCCGTGCCAGTTGCTGGCGGACGTACAGACCTTCGAGGAAGTCCGCGGCCCGATCGCCGGCCGCACCGTGGCGTTCGTGGGCGACGGGTACAACATGTGCCACTCCTACATCAACGCGTCGCGGCAGTTCGGCTTCGACCTCAGGATCGCGACTCCCGAGACGCACCGACCCGACCCGGCGCTGCTCGCGGGGGTCAACAGCGCCGAGTGGATGGACTGCCCGCGCGCGGCGGTCGAGAACGCGGACCTCGTGGTGACGGACGTGTGGTCGTCCATGGGTCACGAGGAAGAGGCCGGGGAGCGCCGCCGCGCGTTCGAGGGCTTCCAGGTGACCCCGGGACTGCTGGACCTCGCGAGTGACCACGCGGTCTTCATGCACTGCCTGCCGGCGCACCGTGGCGAGGAAGTCGGCGCCGACCTGCTCGACGATCCCCGATCCGTCGTGTTCACCGAAGCGGGCAATCGCCTGCACTCGCAGAAGGCCCTGCTGGAGTTCCTCGTCGACGCCGGCTGACGCCGGCTCCGCCCTCAGTCAGACCCCCGCGACCGCCCAGCGCCCCGCGTGGAGCGCGGCGAGGGCGAGGAGCCCCGCCACGACATCGTCGAGCAGCACGCCGAGGCCGCCTCCAACCTCCCGGTCCGCCCAGGACACCGGCCACGGTTTCCAGATGTCGAACAGGCGGAACAGGACGCATGCCGCGACCATCAGGGGTAGCTCGGGCGGGACGAACAGGAGCGCAACCCAGACGCCGGCGACCTCGTCCAGCACCAGGGCGGGATCGTCGTGCAGGTTGCGCCGCGCGCACAGGAAGTGCAGCAGCCAGCCGGCTCCGGCCGCGAGCGTGGCCGCCGCCGCGACCTGCACCAGCGGCGAGGCGCCCGCGAACGCTATCCACCAGAGGAGCGCGCCCAGCAGGGTGCCCCACGTGCCGGGTGCGAGCGGCAGGAAGCCGGCCCCGAGACCGGTGGCGACCAGCACGTCCGGGGCGGCCAGGTCGCGCGGCGTGAGACGGCTATTCGAAATGGCGGAACCCCGCGGGATGGTTGGGGTCCAGCGCCACGGGACGTCCGGCATCGAACACGGTCACGCCCTTCCCCACGACGATCCTGCCGACGGGATGTACCGACTCCGCGACCGGCGTTGGAGCCGACGCCGTGAACAGCAACTCGTAGTCGTCGCCGCAGGACAGCGCGGTGCGCGCGTCGACGTCCGCGCAGCAGGGCACGGATTCGAGGTCGATCTCGGCGCCCACGGCGCTCGCGGCGCAGAGGTGACCAAGGTCGGACAGGAATCCGTCGGAGATGTCGATCGCGGCCGAGGCCACGCCGCGCAGCGAAACGCCAAGCGCAAGCCTGGGCTCGACCCGGTAGAAGCGGGGGTCGCCGGCGACCCGGGCCGCGTGCCCGACGCCGAGAGCGCCGGATACGTAGATGCGATCTCCGGGACGTGCGCCCGACCGCACGAGGGCTTGGCCCCGCGGCACGATACCGTGCGCCGCCACGGACACGCTCAAGGGCCCGCGTGCCAGGTTGCCGCCCACGATGGCGACCCCATGGCGCGTAGCGGCGTCGGCGAGGCCTCTGGCAAACGCTTCGATCCAGGGGACATCGGCTTCCGGCGCGGTCAGGGCCACCACGCAGTAGCGGGCCTCCGCGCCCATCGCGGCGAGGTCGGAGAGGTTGACGCCCATGGCCCGGGCACCGACGAGGTCGCCGGATGCGTCCGTCGGGAAGTGCCGCCCGGCTACCAGCGTGTCCGTGGTGACCGCGAGGTCGAAGCCGGAAGGTACGGCGACGAGGGCCGCGTCGTCGCCGGGCCCGAGCAGTACGCCCTCGCCCCCGGCCCCCTCTCCCAGGATCGCGACGATCCGGTCGATCAGGGCGAACTCGTCCATCAGGTCTCGGCGGTGCGGAGGTCGCGGGCGACGCGGTCGAGGACGCCGTTCACGTACTTGTAGCTGTCCTCCGCCCCGAACGTCTTGGCCAGCCGCACGTATTCGTCGATCGCCACCCGGTAGGGCACGTCGATGCGCGAGCGCAGTTCGTAGGCGCCGGCGCGCAGGATCGCGCGCTCGACCTGGTCGAGGGCGGCGACGCTGCGGTCGAGGTGGGAAGCGAAGGTGGCGTCCAGGTCGGCAGCGCCGTCGAGTACGCCGCGCAGGCAGGCGTCGAAGAACTCGGCATCCGCCCGGTCGAGGGCGCCGTTGTCCGCGAATTGCGCCCCGATGGCGTCCGCGGGCTGGCCGCCGAGTTGCCATTGGTAGATGGCCTGAACCAGCGCGCGTCGCGCGCGGCGGCGCGCCCAGGCGTTCATCGGAGCCGGTCGAGGACCGCGGCCAACTCGAGCGCGGCGCGCGCGGCGTCGCCGCCCTTGTCGCCCTGGTCCGGATCGGCCCGCACGATGGCCTGCTCGTCGGTGTTCGTGGTGAGGACCCCGAACACCATCGGGACACCGGTCTCGAGCGAGGCGCGCTGCAGGCCGGCGGCGCACTCGCCGGACACGTAGTCGAAGTGGGGCGTCTCGCCGCGGATGACCGCTCCGAGGGCGATGACGGCGTGCGGCGCCAGGGACTGGGCGGCACGCCGGGCGACGACGGGCAGATCGAACGACCCGGGAACGCGGAACACGTCGATGTCGTCCTGCGCGACCCCGTACCGGGCGAGGGTCGCCAGGGCGCTATCGAGCATGGGGTCCACCACCGAGGCATTGAAGCGCGCCGCAACGATGGCGATGCGGCGTCCGCTGCCGTCGAGTTCCAGGTCCGTGGGCTTTTCGTCCGCCATCTGTTCTCCCTTCCGGCGGGATCGGCGTCGCGTTCCCGCAGCGTGGTCAGGAGACGGTGTCGCGGCGGATCGTGAGCCGGACGTCCTCTCCTAGCGCCGTTACGTCGTGGATTCTACCCGTGAGCGCCTCGGCCATGCGCGAGAGACCGAGCCGCGCGAGCGGCCGGGCATCACTGCCGAACAGCTTGGCGGCGACGTAGACGACGAGCTCGTCCCACAGGCCGGCCTCGAGGAACGCGCCCGCCAGGGTAGGCCCGGCCTCGACGAGCGCTTCGTTGCACTGGCGCTCGCCAAGGTGCTCAAGCAGTCTGGCGAGTTCGACGTTGGGGGAGTCGTCGCGCCACACCTCGGGGCCGGATGTGGGGTCGCTATCGCTGCCGCAGGCGAGGAGCAGTGCCCCGCCGTCATTGAGCAAGGCAGCGTCCGGCGGCAGGGCGCCGGTCCCGCTCACGACGACGCGGAGGGGCTGGCGCAATCGTCCGTCCGCGGCGAAGCGTTCGTCGCGCACCGTGAGCCGGGGGTCGTCGATACGCACCGTGCCGGCGCCCGTGATCACGGCGCAACTGCGCGCGCGCCAGTGCTGCACGTCGACGCGGGCGGCGGCGCCCGTGATCCACTGGCTCTCGCCGCTCGCCATCGCCGTCCGCCCGTCGAGAGACACGGCGGTCTTGATGCGCACCCAGGGGCGCCCTGTCGCGAGGCGGGTGGTCCAGCCCAGGTTCAGCTCGCGCGCGTCGGGCAGGTCGATCACCTCGACGGCGATGCCGGCGGCCCGCAGGCGCTCGAAGCCGGCCCCCGCGATACGGGGATGCGGGTCCGTCATGGCGGCGACGACGCGTCGGATGCCGGCCGCGACCAGGGCGTCCGTGCAGGGCGGCGTCCTGCCCTGGAACGAACACGGCTCGAGGGAGACGTACGCCGTGGCTCCCGAGACGTCGGACCCGGCGTCGGCGAGGGCGTTTACTTCGGCGTGTGCCTCGCCGGTCCGTACGTGCCAGCCGCGGCCGAGCGTGCGGCCGTCCCGCACGATCAGGCAGCCGACGCGGGGGTTGGGCGCGCAGGTGTACAGGCCGCGTTCGGCGAGGGCGACGGCGGCGCGCAGGAACAGGCGGTCTGTGTTTCGGGACATGGACTACGCCGCGGCCGGTCAGTCGTTCTCGGGACGCAGCCGGCGGACTTCCTCCGAGAAGTCGCGGATGTCCTGGAAGTCCCGGTAGACGGAGGCGAAGCGCACGTATGCGACCGCGTCCATCGCGCGCAGTTCCTCCATCACCGCCTCGCCGACCGTCCGCGACGGCACCTCGCGTTCGCCGGTCGAGCGCAGGACGTGGGTGATGTGACCGATGGCGTTCTCGATCTCCTCGGCGCCCACCGGGCGTTTCTCCAGCGCCCGCAGCATCCCGGCGCGCAGCTTCTCCTCGTTGAACGGTTCCCTGGCGCCGTTGCTCTTGACGACGTGCGGCATCACCAGCGCGGGGCGTTCGTAGGTGGTGAAGCGTTCGCCACAGCCCTGGCACGCCCTGCGCCGACGCACTTCGCCGCCTTCGGCGACGAGGCGCGAGTCGATCACCCGGGTGTCTTCGTCGCCGCAGAAGGGGCAGTGCATGCAACGGCCGCCGGTGGCTGGGGACGGCGGGATTGTACTGTGTCGCTTCCGTCGCCCGCGGCGCGTCCGCGCCGCTGACGCGTGCGCCGCGCCGGGATTGCGTCCATGATAGGGACCTCGCAACCGGGGAGGGCCATCGTGATCGTCGAGCAGATCTGGACGGGCAACGCGTACCGCAACTTCAACTACTTGATCGCGTGCGGGGAGACCGGCGAGGCCCTCGCGGTCGATCCCCTGGACCACGAGAAGTGCCTCGCCCGCGCACGCGAGCGGGGCTGGGAGATCACCCAGATCCTGAACACGCACGAGCATCTCGACCATACCGGCGGGAACGGCGCGATGATCGAGGCGACCGGGGCGAGGCTGCTCGCGCACAAGGACGCCGGTCCGCGGATCGACGGCATCGACGTGGGGCTCGGCGTCGGCGACGTGGTCCAGGTCGGGAAGACAGTCGAGCTGCTGGCCCTCGACACGCCCGGGCATACGATGAGCCACATCTGCCTGCTCTCCAAGACGGACACGCCGGCACTCTTCTGCGGCGACACACTGTTCAACGCCGGCGCCGGGAACTGCCACGGCGGGGGGCACCCGGAGGAACTCTACGAGACCTTCGTCTCGCAACTCGACCGGTTGCCGGAAGAGACGCTGATCTACCCCGGCCACGACTACATCCGGAACAACCTGGGATTCACCCTGGACCGGGAGCCCGACAACACCGCCGCGGCGGCCTTGTCGGACGAACTCTCCGACACCCACGACCCCGACGACCCGATGGTGACCACCCTCGCCCGGGAGCGCGAGATCAACACCTTCTTCCGGCTCTCGAGCCCGACGGTCATCGCGAAGCTCCGGGAGGCGTTTCCGGAGCTGGACGAGAACCCCACGCCGAAGGACGTGTTCCTGAGACTGCGCGAGCTGCGCAATTCCTGGTAGGAGAACGTTCGCGATGAAGATCGAGTTGGATATCACGCCGGCGGAAGTCCGGCAACTCTTCGGCCTGCCCGACACCACCGCGGCGCAGAAGTTCATGGAGGAGCGCTTCCGGCAGTTCGTGGCGCAGCAGGAAGAGGGCGAGGGGGAAGCGCTCGGACGGATGATGACGGCGATGTTCGAGGGCGGCCGCCAGTCGGTCGAGGCGTACCAGGAGTTCCTGCGGGGGCTCGGCGGACTGGTGGCGGGACGCGAGGAACGTCGGGACGGTTGAGCGCCTGTCCGCGCGGTTGCGTTCTCGGGGCCATCCGGACCTCTCCCATCTGGTACGCTCCGGTGGAATGACTGCCGATCGGCGAGGGGGGAAGTCATGAAAGCACGACACCTGATGGTCGCCGCGCTCGCGGGCCTTTGGCTTGCCGGGTGTGCGCGGGAACCGGCGGAGACGCCCGCGGGGGAGCCGGAGGGAGCGGCCGCCGCGGTCGAGGAAGCGGCGCTCCCGGAAGCGAACCCGCTCCGCAACGCCTATTTCGGCGACCTGCACGTGCACTCGCGCTACTCGTTCGACGCGTTCCTGTTCGGCACGGTCGCCACGCCCGACGAGGCGTATCGCTTCGCGCTCGGCGAGCCGCTCGCGCACCCGGCCGGCATTCGAATGCAGCTCCTGGATCCGCTCGACTTCTACGCGGTCACCGACCACGCGATGTTCCTCGGCATGATGCCGGCGATGGCCGATCCGACGACCGAGATCTCCAAGACCGAGTTCGCCCGACCCTTTGCCAACCCGCAGACCGTGGAGGAGCGGGGGGAGGCCTTCGCGGCGATACGCCCGTACCTGACGCCGGAGACGTCACAGGACGTGCTGGACCTCGGCATCGTTCGCTCCGCCTGGTCGGAAATCGTCGCGGCGGCCAACCGGCACAACGACCCCGGCAGCTTCACCGCCTTCCTGGCCTACGAGTTCACCTCGGCGCCGAACTCGCAGAACCTGCACCGCAACGTGGTGTTCCGGGGCGACGCGGCGCCGGACATGCCGTTCTCGCGGCTCGACTCGATGAATCCCGAGGACCTCTGGCGCTGGATGGACCAGGCCCGCGCGAACGGCTACGACGCGCTGGCGATCCCGCACAACAGCAACGGCTCGAACGGCCAGATGTTCAAGCCGGCGACCTTCGACGACGCCGCTCTCGACGCCGCGTACGCGGACCTGCGGATGCGCAACGAGCCCCTCGTCGAGGTGACCCAGATCAAGGGCACGTCGGAAACCCATCCGCTGCTGTCCCCGAACGACGAGTGGGCGAACTTCGAGATCATGCCGTTCCGCATCGCCACCCGGATCCTGAGCAACGTGTCGGGCAGCTACGCCCGGGAAGCGTTGCTGCGCGGGCTCGAGTTCGAGGCGGACGAGGGTTTCAACCCGTTCAAGTTCGGCCTGATCGGCGCGAGCGATACGCACAATGCGTCTTACGCCGGCGACGAGTCGGACTACTACAGCAAGGTCGGCCGGCTCGACGCCACGCCCGCCTTGCGGGCCACCGTGCCCCTGGAGCCACGCGAAGGAGAAGGCCCACTCGACGTGTACGCGTGTCCGGAAACGATACCGACGGCGGTCTCGGGCGAATCGACGCAAGAGGCCCCGAAGATCTGGTGCGGGGAGGATGCCGAACGATACCGTGAGACCTACTACACCTACTGGGGCGCGTCGGGTCTGACGGGCGCGTGGGCGCGGGAGAACACCCGCGCCTCGCTCCACGACGCGCTACGGCGCAAGGAGACTTTCGGGACGAGTGGGCCGCGCATCCGCGTGCGGTTCTTCGGCGGCTACGACCTCGCCGGCATTCCCGTGGACGCCCCGGACATGGTGGCGCGCGCGGACGCCGGCGGCGTACCGATGGGCGGCGATATCGAAGGCCGCGCCGAGGGGGCGCCGACCTTCCTGGTGTGGGCGTCCCGCGACGTGCGCAGCGCCCCGCTGCAGCGGGCGCAGATCGTCAAGGGATGGGTCGAGGACGGCGCACCGCGGGAACGGGTGTTCGACGTGGCGTGCTCCGATGGCGGTGCGGTGGACCCCGAGACGCATCGCTGCCCGGACAACGGCGCCACGGTGAACCTGGCCGACTGCTCGATCCCGGCGGACGTGGGCGCGGCGCAACTCGCGGCGTCATGGCAGGATCCGACGTTCGATCCGGGGCAGCGGGCCCTCTACTACGTGCGCGTACTGGAGAACCCGACCTGCCGGTGGTCGACCTGGGATGCGCTCAAGGCCGGGGTGGCGGCGCGACCGGACCTGCCGGCGACGCTGCAGGAACGCGCCTGGACGTCGGCCATCTGGTACACGCCCGCCGGCTGAACGGAAACGCGTGCCACGACCCTCGAGAGGACGCCCATGGCCGACGAGATTCCGAGCATCGTGCATCACCTGTCCCTCGGGACGAACGACTTCGAGCGGGCGGCCGCTTTCTACGAACGCGTGATGCCGACGGTCGGCGCGCGCAAGGTGCTCTCCTTCCCGGGTGCGGTGGCCTACGGCAAGCACTTCCCCGAGTTCTGGGTGCAGACGCCCTTCGATGGCGGGACGGCGGCTTCAGGGAACGGCACTCATGTCGCGTTCGTCGCGGCGTCGCGGGAGTCCGTCGACGCCTTCCATGCGGCGGCCCTGGAAGCCGGGGGCACGGACGACGGAGCGCCGGGGCTCCGGCCCCAGTACGGCCCCGACTACTACTGCTGCTACGTCCGCGATCCGGACGGACACAAGATCGAGGCGGCGGTCGTTCCCGGGGCGTAGCACGTCCCCAGGTCTTCAGGTGCGGGCCTTCGTTGCTTCGGAGCCTTCGCGGCGTCATTGCGCCCGCCGTCGGACTACTCTCGAATGTGCGTCCGCGGCCGGTCCAGCCGGAACACCTGCCCTCCGGCCACCCAGTTGTCCGCGGGATCCAGGCCGTACTTCGCCGCGAACGCCGTGCTGACCGCGTGGCGCTCCGCCTGGTTGTGGACCTGCACGGCAACCAGTTCGTAGATGGCCGCGTCCACCCGTACGCGCACGTCCGGCGTCTCCTCCAGGTACTCGGTCCAGCGCGTGCCGTCCTCCCGGGTCGCGACGTAGACGTCGGGGCCGATCCCGACGGCCCACATGTTGATCGAGTAGGGGCTGTCCGGCCGGATCTCGAGCTGGACGTTGTGCCGCCCCTCGAGGTCGGTCCAGTCGGCGGGGGCGGGTTCGACCTCGCCCTCGAGTTCGCCGCCCGGGATGAAGCCGAAGGGCTCGCTACAGCCGGCGGCGGCTAGAACCGCGACCGCGACGGACCGACGCAGGGCCGACCGGGCGGGTGGCCGCCCCTGGAACGCGTTGCGCGTACCGGCCGTCATGTCGTCAAGGTAGGCGTCTTTCGACCTGCGTTCAAGTGACGGGGCCGCGCTCCGTGTTGCGCGAAGGGCGGCGCCGGCTGACCATGTAGAAGGCCGCGCCCGTGGCGAAGACCGCCGTCCCCGCGAGGGCTTCGGTGGGCCGCTGCAGCACGATGTAGGTGAGGGTCCAGCCGGTGACCGCCAGGAAGAGGAGCGGCGGCAGCGGATACCAGGGCACGCGGTACGGGCGGGGCAGGTCCGGACGCCGCAGGCGCAGCACGAACACCGCCGCGACGGTACAGAGCGTGCTCACCCCGAGCGTGAACCCGGCGAACACCAGGATCGACTCGAAGGTGGCGGTGAGGACGAACGCCATCGCCAGTCCGGACTGGAGCAGGATGGCCACCAGGGGCACGTCGTGGCGGTTGGTGCGGGCGAGGAAACGCAGGGCGTGGAAGTCCTGGCCGATCACCTGCAGGACGCGGGGCCCCGCCAGGGTCATCGCGCTCACCGTCGAGATGAGGAGCAGGGCGAGGGCCACGCCCATGATCGAAGCCCCGGCGTCGCCGAAGACGAACCGGGCGGCGACGTAGCCGACTTCGAGCTTGCCGGCGAGCGCCGTGACGGGCGCGGCGTGGAGGAAGGTGTAGTTCAGGAGCAGGTAGAGCGCCATCACGATGCCGGTTCCGAGCAGCAGCACCCGGGACAGGGTCTCGCCCGGGCGGTCGAGTTCGTCGATGACGTAGGTCGCCGCGTTCCACCCGGTGTAGGCGTAGTGGACGTAGATCAGCGCCACGGCGAAGGCGCCCGATACGAGCAGCGTTCCGTCGCCGGGGCCGGGGAGGAAGTGGATGTCCTGCGGCGCCGGAACCTGTGTCCACCCGAGGACGCAGAAGACGGCGATGAGGACGACCTTGAGGTAGGTGAAGGTGCGTTGCGTGCCGCCGCTCGCGCGGCGGGTGGTCGCGTGGGCCGCCGCCAGCGCCGCGATGAGCCCGATGGCCAGCCAGCGCGGCGACAGGGCGGGGAGCACGGACGCGAGGTACGTGCCGAAGGTGATCGCCGCCAGCGCGGTCGGAGCGGCGAAGCCGATGGAGGCCGACATCCAGCCGGACACGAAGCCGACGGCCGGGTGGAACGTCCTGGAGAGGAAGTTGTACTCGCCGCCGGAACGGGGCAGCGCGCCGCCGAGCTCCGCGTAGGTCATGGCGCCGCAGAGCGCGGTGACGCCGCCGACGAACCAGAGCGCGAGGATGACGAAGCCGGACCGGATCTCCAGTAGCTGGAAGCCGAGGCTCGTGAACACCCCGGTGCCGATCATGTTCGCGATCACGACCGCGAGGGCCGTGCGCGCGCTGAAGCGCCCGGACTGCAACGGTCTACACGCGTTTCAGTGCTGCGGCCAGCAATCCGTAACGCGCGTCGCGATCCAGCGGACGAGATGCGCATTGACTTCCCGCGGCTTCTCCTGGGCCATCCAGTGGCCGGAGTCGACGATGGCCTCCGTCAGGTCGTCGCAGTACGCGCGCATCGGGTCGGCGAGGCGCGAAGTCACCGTCTCGCAGGTGTAGTCGTACCGTGCCGCGAGGAAGAGGACGGGCATGCCGAGACGCCCGTCGTGCACCGCGCGCTCGGCATAGGCGCGGTTCGCATCGTGGTTCATGTAGAAGGAGTTCGGCCCGAAGAACCCGTTGCGGGCCAGGGCCTCCGCGTAGCGCGCGAGGTCTGCCTCGGTGACCACGTCGCCGTCGCGCGGCAGGTCGGGGGGTCCGGCCGCGCCGCCGAACCAGCCGCCGGCCTTGCGGATCATCGCCGTCCCGCTGGGCTTCCCCAACCCGGACGGGTCGCCCTTGCGGAACGCCAGTTTCACCATGTTGTACGGGTTCGCGTCCATGGCCGCCGTCGCGGCCTCGAACGCCTCCTGGTAGAAGAGCTGGTACTCCCACTGCCCGGCCGGGAACTCGTCCTCCGGGTAGACGGCGCGGTCGACCAGGGGCAGGCAGCCCTCGAGGCCGTACTCCAACGTGTGGTAGGGCACGCACAGGTTGGCCACGGCGTGGCAGCGATCCGGGTGGTGGCTCGCGATGTTCCAGACCACGGGGCTGCCCCAGTCGTGCCCGACCCAGATGGCGCGCTCCCGCCCCAGGGCGTCGAGCAGGCCGATCATGTCGCCGACCACCCGCTCCTGCGCATAGTTCTCGTGGCGCGCGTAGACGGTGGATCGTCCGTACCCCCGGAGGTCCGGTGCGACGGCACGGAAACCCAGGGCGGCAAGCGCGGGGAGCTGGTGACGCCAACTGAGCGACAGTTCGGGCCAGCCGTGGACGAAGATGACGAGGGGACCGTCCTCCGGTCCGGCATCGAGAAAGAACGAGCGGTGGCCGCCCGTGCGGACGGTGCGTTCGGCGACGTTCACGCCGGGGGGCTCAGCCGGCGGCCGCAACGCGTAGGCGGCCCTGTGTACCGGAGTCCTCCTGGACGCCCTCGAAGTACGGACGGTCGCCCTGGACCGTGACCCGAAGTCCCCGGCGCGTTTCGGGATAGTAGTCCCAGACGGCCAGGTGCTGGGTACAGCGGTTGTCCCACATCGCGACGGACCCGGCTTCCCACGGGAAGCGGCACTGGAACGCGGGATGCTTGACGTGTTCGAAGAGGAACTCGAGCAACGCCCGGCTCTCGCGGACCGACAGTTCCTGGATGCGCCTGGTGAAGCTCGAGTTGACGAAGAGCGCGCGGCGCTTCGTCACGGGATGCGTCCGGATCACGGGATGGACGGCCTGCGGGAACTCGCGCTGCGGGGGATGGTCGCCGTACACGCCGGTGTAGTCCGCGGCGTGCAGGGCGGTCAGGCCCGTGAGCAGGCGCCGCATCGATCCGGACAGGGCGTCGTAGGCGGCGTACATGCTCGCCCACAGCGTGTCCCCGCCCGCCGCCGGCACTTCGTGCAGGTGCAGGATCGTGCCGAGCGGGGGTTCCTCGTCCGCCGACACGTCGGAATGCCACCCGGAGCCGTTGTTGCGCTTCGAGTCGCGGTTCGTCTCGATCACCATCAGTTCGGGGTTGCCGTGGGCGTACGGCGCCGCCGGGTGGATGTGGAGCGGCCCGAGGCGGCGGCCGAAGGCGAGGTGCTGCTCGGGCGTCATCTCCTGGTCGCGGAAGAAGAGCACGCAGTGCCGCATCCACGCGTCGTGGAGCTCGGCGAAGGCCTCGTCGGACAGCGTGTCCCCGAGGTTCACGCCGTACACGACGGCGCCGATCGTGGGGGTGACGGGTTCGACTGCGATGTGCCGGTACGCCATCAGGGGGTCACCTTCGGGTGCGGGTGAAGGAGACTATACACCGCCTCCCGTGGCCGCCGCCGAGTCCTTCGGGGGTGGGGCGGTGGCGCCGGGGTAGGCATCGAACCGGTCCTGGTCGAGGGCGGCGAGGAGAAGGCGCGTCCATGCCGGGGCAACGTCCGCGGCGGCCTGGCCGAGCGCCTTCGTCGTGAGCCCGCGTACGTAGCGGTCGTGGTCGCCGAGGCCGCGCTCGGCGAAACGCAGCAGCCGGTCGTCCGACAGCCGCCCGTTTGCGGTCAGTTGCAGCAGCGCATAGCAGACGTTCTCGCGCACGGTCGAACGGTGCAGTTCGAGCATGTGGGTGTTGTCGGATTCCACCGCGGGATCGAGGCGTTCGAGGAGCGCGTCCACCACGGCGTCCGGCAGGGCGTCGCGGCGCGCCAGGTTGCCGAGGGCGAACGCGGCGTTCGAGCGTACGAAGTCGTCCGGGTCGTGCAGGCGGTCGGCGAGCACGGACGCGGCGCGCCGATCCGTGGTCCGGGTCTCGCCGATGGCGAACGTCGCCACTCGCCGCGTCCGCGGGTCGTCGTGCGCGGTGGCGTTGCACAGCGTCTCGAGTGCGCGGTCGCCGGCCACGCCAAGGGCATATCCGCTCGCCCTCCGCACGGCCTCGCGCTCGTGGGTGAGGCCGCGTGCCAGGGCGTCGAGGGCGTCGTCGTCGGAGGCCGCCCGGGCTCCGAGCAGGTACGCCGCCTCCATGCGGTCCGCCTCGGTCGAGGCGTCGACAAGGGCCTGGAGGGCGACCCCGTTTTCCGCTGGCGGCGTGCAGGGCGCGCCCCGCATCCAGGCCCAGTTGCGCTCGACGATGGGTCGTATGGCGGGCCGGACGCCGGCGGTGTCGGGTCGGGGGGCACGGTTGCGCCAGGCGGGCCGCGTCGGCTCCCGCGTGCTCGCGAAATAGAACTTGTAGAGGTAGCGACGACCCGTGAAATCGGGATGCTGGCGGGTGCCCCGATGAATGAGATCGTAATGGGCGAGGACGACGCTGCCGGCGGCGAGCGGCAGTCGGCGGGGGTGCAGGCTCTCCACCCCGAGCGAGTCGATGGACGCGCGCAGACGCCGGTCGCGGCGCTCGAGGTCCGGGTCCGCGCCGGCGTCCGCATCGAAACCGCGGTCGATGGGATCGGCGGCGTGCCACCGGTCACCGCGCTCGAAGTCCCGGGTCCAGTACTGCGTGCCGGGAACCACCTCGGTGGGCCCGTTGTCGAGGGTCACCTCCTGGGGATAGTAGAAGAGCATGGCCATGAGGGGCCGATGGGACCGGTAGTGCCCGCGCTCGTTCCAGGGCAGGTTGCCGTCCTGGTGGAAGCCCTGGTCCCGTCGGGACGACGCGTGCACGTAGTTGTGGGGATGCAGGACGTAGTGCTCGCCCAGGATGCTGGTCAGGGCCCCGGCCACGGTCGGGCACGAGATCATCTCCCGGATGCGCGGGATGCGGGCGACGACGTTGTCGCCGAAGACGTGCAGGTGGACGGCGAAGCCTTCGAAATGGCGGCCCTCGTCGTAAAGGTCCGAGGCGGCCTGGAACATCTCCCGGTGGTAGGCGCCGGGCAGCTCCGCCGGTTCCAGGAGCAGGAAGCCGTCGGCCAGGAAGCGGGACATCTTCTCGTCGTCGAGCAGGTGCATGGCGGTCGCCTGGGTGGGAGCGGCGGCGGGATGTTATCAACTGCGCAGGCAGCTATGATCCGTGGCGGACCGAGGAGGGGGACCAGATGGCGGCACTCGACGGCTTTCGCGTTCTCGACATGACCCAGTACGAGGCGGGCACGTCCTGCACGCAGGCATTGGCCTGGCTGGGGGCGGACGTGGTGAAGGTCGAATCGCCGCGCGGGGACCCCGGCCGCGGCCCCACGGGAAACGCCGAGTACTTCATCGTCTGGAACAGCAACAAGCGCAGCGTCTCGATCGACCTGCGGCACCCGCGCGGCCGCCAGATGCTGCTCGACATGCTGCCCCGCTACGACGCCTTCGTGGAGAACTACGGGCCGGGCGTGATGGAGAAGCTCGATCTGGGCTACGACGTCATGAAGACCGTGAACCCGGGGATCATCTATGCGCGCGTCAAGGGCTTCGGGCTCGAGGGCCCCTGGTCCGACTACAAGTGCTACGACATGGTCGCGCAGTCGGCGGCGGGGGCGTTCTCGATCACCGGCGAGCCGGACGGTCCGCCCGTGCGCCCGGGGCCGACCACGGGAGACGCCGGCACGGGAGTGCAGATGGCCCTCGCGATCACCGCCGCGTACGCCCAGAAGCTCCGTACCGGCAAGGGGCAGCACATCGAGCTCTCGATGCAGGAAGCGATGACCTACTACCTGCGCACGGCGACGGCGAGCACGCACTTCGGGGCGCGGCCATCCCTGCGGGTGGGCAACGGCGGCCGTCCGACGATGTCCCTCTACCGGTCCGGGGGCGACGGCCCGAACGACTACCTCTTCGTGATGGCGGTCACGCACCGCATGTGGGAGAACCTGTGCCGGGCGATGGAGCGCCCGGACCTCCTGGAGGACCCGCGCTACGCGGACCATGCGGCCCGGCAGGAGAACCGCACGGCCCTCTCCGCCGAGATCGCCGCCTGGGTGGTGGAACGGGACAAGTACGAGGGGATGCGCGCGCTCTGCGATGCCGGCGTTCCGGCGAGCGCGGTGCTTGACACGAAGGACCTATATGAGAACCCGCATCTCGTCGGCCGCGGCTTCGTGCGCGAGGTCGACCATCCCGTGCACGGGCGCATCAAGCTGCTCGGATGGCCGGCCCGGATGTCGGAAAGCGCCGTGCCCGTCGAGCCGGCGCCCCTGCTCGGTCAGCATTCGCGCGAGGTCGTCGCCGCCGACCTCGGCCTCGCGGCGGACGCGATCGACGAACTGGTCCGCGAAGGAGTGCTGACCGAAGCGTCCTGACGAGAACTCCGCTTACACACCCGGCATCGCACCTCGCCCTGCGGCCAGGTACGTTTGGGCCTCGGCCTTCCACGAGATGTCGCGGTCCTGCCAGCCCTGGAGCAGGCGGCCGTAAAGCGCGCTCGCTTCGGCGTGCTCGCCGAGTGCGGCGTGGGCGCGCGCCAGGCCCCGCAGCGACAGCGGCCGGTTGGGCGTGCGCAGCAGCGATGCCTCGAAGGCGTCGATGGCTTTCCGTGGCCGGTCCGCCGCGAGCAGGGCCTCGCCGTGGAGTTCGTGGACGGGCTTCAACGGGTTCGGGGCGCCGTTGGGCGGGCGCATCGACTCGGCGACCGCCACGCCCTCCGCGAGCAACTCGAGACCGGCTTCCGTGTCGCCGCGGGCGATGGCGAGCATGCCGGCAACCTCCTTCACCATGATCTGCAGCGGCTTGCTGTTGCGGGCGTAGTAGGAGCGGTCGCCGTCCTCTGCGCTCGCTTCCTCTGCAAGGGCGGACAGCCTGTCGGCCGCGGCTTCGGCCAGCGCGAGGTCGCCCGTGTGCACGGCGCCGAGTCCCGTGGCGAGGAGTTCCGTCGCCGGCGAGTCGTCGGTGACGGGCCGCGGGTCCCATGCCTCCCGCTCGATGGCCATGCGGGCGCGCACCTGCGGAATGATGCCGGCGACCATGGGCTCCTTCTCGGCGTGCTCCCGCACGCCTTCGGAACGCTGGATCCACACCGCCGCCCGGTCGTAGTCGCCGCGCTGCAGGTCCCCGTACTGGCCCCAGTCGAGCGAATGCAGCATGTCGCCCAGGCTGTCGCCGGGCTCCCAGAGATCGACCGCCGCCTCGTACGCGGACTGGTTCGACGCGGAGACGCGGTCCCACATGCCGCGCTGGATGAAGATGTGCGACGGCATGTGCCGGGCGTGCGAGACCTTCTCGGCGATGTCGGCGAAGACGTACGCCGCCGGCAGCGCCAGCGGTGCGTGCACCGGATCGTCGAAGGCGTGGATCGCGTAGTGGGCAGCCCCCGGGTGATGGGGGTTTCGGTCGAGCAGTTGCAGGGCGATGGATCCCGCGAGCACGTTCGAGCGCATGGCCTCGCCGGCGGGACCGGCGGACATCAGGAGGGACAGGGCGTAGAAGGCGGCGACCTCGTCGTCGTCCGGGTAGGCCTCGTGGAGGCTGCGCATCGCCGCCGTGTAGGCGCGCCGGCGCGCGAGGGTGTCGTCTTTCTTGCGAGGGGTTTCCCCTGACGCGGGCCGCCCTCGCGCTCCCCGGCTGAGGGCTCCCCCAAAGAAGAGCGCCTCCACCGCGGCGATAAAGCCCCTTTCCCTCGCGGTGGGCGCCTTGGCCAGCCGTTCCTCGGGAGTGTCGCCAAGGCGCCGCAGGATCTCCCGCGGGGTGTCCAGGTCCCGCTCGCCGATGAGCGGGTGGTTGTAGCAGAGGGACTCGCCCCAGTACGCCATGGCGAAGTCTGGGTCGATTTCCTGCGCCGCCTGGAACTCCGTGCGCGCCTGCTTCCAGCCGAAGCTGTGCAGGATGGTCACTCCCCGCAGGAAACGCTCCTGGGCCGGCCCCGTTGCCGAGGTGGGGAACGTGATCGATCCGAGGCCCTTGAGATCCGCCGCGACGGCCGACAGCGACAGCATCGGGACGAGGAGGGAAGCGAAGCGTTTCATGCCTGGAGACTCCCTTGGGCTGTTGGTGGGAGGAGTCCCGCCGAGCGGGCCCAGCGGTACTTCGCGCCGAGCACGGCCACGGGTTTCTCCGCAGTGTACGGATAGGCCAGGATGTTCCGGTCCATCAGGTAGTCGCAGGCCTCCTCGATCTCGACGTCGCCGACCAGGGAGGCGACCACGGGCTTGTCGACGCCGCGGCCGCGCGCTTCTCCGACCGCTTCGCCGAGGAGCTCCGCAAACACCATGGGCGGCGTGATGATCGTGTGCCAGTAGCCGAGCACGAGGGCGTGGATGCGATCGTCCGCCAGGGCGAGATCGATCGTGGCCCGGTAGGTGGTAGGGGGTTCGCCGCCCGTGATGTCGACCGGGTTGCCGGAGGCCCCGAACGGCGGGATGAACTCCTTGAAGGCGGCGTCGAGATCGTCGGGCATGTCCATGAGCGACAGGCCGTGGTCGGCGCAGGCGTCCGACAACAGGACGCCGGACCCGCCGGCCCCGGTCAGGATGAGGATGTTCTCGCCCTCGGGATGCGGTAGCACCTGCAGGCCGCGCGCGAACTCGAGCATGTCGTTCAGCGTGGCCGCCCGGATGACGCCGCTCTGGCGCAGGACGGCGTCGTAGACGCGGTCGTCGCCGGCAAGGGCGCCGGTGTGGGAGTTCGCGGCGCGCGCGCCCATGCTGGTCCGTCCGGCCTTGAGCACCACGACGGGCTTCTTCCGGGACACGCGGGCGGCCACGTCCGCGAACGCGCGGCCGTCCTTCAGGTCCTCGACGTGCATCGCGATGACCTCGGTGTTCGGGTCCTGCTCGAAGAACGTCAGCAGGTCGTCCTCGTCGATGTCCGACTTGTTGCCGAGACCGACGATGGCCGAGACGCCCATCTTCGCCGAGCGGCTGAAGCCCACGATCGCCATGCCGACGCCGCCGCTCTGCGACGACAGGGCGACCTTGCCCTGCTCGGTGTATGGCGTGCAGAACGTGGCGCAGAGGTTCTTGTGCGTATAGTAGAAGCCGTAGATGTTCGGCCCCATGAGGCGCACGTTGTTCTCCCGGGCGACCGCGACGATCTCGTCCTGGAGGGCGTGCTCGCCGACTTCGGCGAACCCCGATGGGATGAGGATGGCGCCCGGGATGCCCTTCCTGCCGCACTCGGCGAGCGCCCCGGCGACGAGCGGTGCGGGGATGCAGAAGATGGCGATGTCGACGTCGCCGGGGACGTCGACCACGCTCGCGTGGCAGGCGCGGCCGAGGATGACGTCCGCCTTGGGATGAATGGGATAAAGCGCGCCCTCGTAACCGCCGTCGATGAGGTTCTTCATCACGGAGTTGCCGATCTTCCCCTCGCCGGCGGAGGCGCCGATGACGGCTACCGCGTCCGGCTGCATGATGCGGCGCATGGCGGCCAGGATCTCGTCCTCCGAAGGCCGGTAACGCGGCTCAGCCGGCGCCTTGAGGAGGATGCGCGCGTCGACCGCGCAGACTCCCTCGGCGGTGGCGAAGACCGGGTTCAGGTCCAGTTCGTGGATCTCGGGCACGTCGGTCACGAGGCGGCCGACGGCGGCGATGAGCGAAGCCAGGGCGGCACGGTCGACGCCCGGCGCGCCGCGTACGCCGTCGAGGACGGCGGCGCCGGCAAGCTCGTCCAGCATCGCGGCGGCTTCTTCCTCGGTGGCGGGCGCCAGGCGGAAGGTGAGGTCCCCGAGCACTTCCACCAGCACGCCGCCGAGCCCGAAGGCGACCAGCTTGCCGAAGACGGGATCGGTCGCCGCCCCCACGATCACCTCGGTCGCCCCATCGGCGGCGAACTGCCGCTGCACGAGGACGCCGCCGATGGCGGCGTCGGGGTCGTGCGCGCGGGTCCGCTCGACGACCTCGTGGCACGCTTCGCGCAGCGCTTCGTCGGTCTGAAGGCCAACGATCACGCCGCCGATGTCGGTCTTGTGCAGCACGTCGCGGGACTCGATCTTGGCGACCACCGGATAGCCGATCTCCGCCGCGATCGCGCAGGCCTCGTCGCGGGATTTGGCGACGCCCTGCGCCGGCATCGCTATGCCATACGCATCGCAGACCCGCTTGGCCTCGGCCGCTGTCAGCGAGGTTCGGCCCTCGCCCATGGCCGCCGCGACGATCTCGCGAACGGTCCCCTCGCCCGACATGTGGTCCGACATGCAGTCCTCCCCTGTGTTGACCCAAGATTAACCGAAGCCGGCGAGCCTGGTCGTGCCGCCGGGGTGTCAGGCGCCGGTGGCGGCGCGCTCCCGGAAGGCGACCAGCGCGGCCTTCGCCGAGTCGGGATGGCCGACCAGGAACGCGCGCCCCCCCGCGCGGAGGCCGAGCAACGCTTCGCGGTCGCCACTCAGGTTGGCCACTTCGGCACAGGCGAATCCGGCCACGCCGAACAGCGCCAGCAACTCGTTTCCCAGGTCGAACAGGTGCATCGGACGGGTCGTGACGCCGGCCAGATCACGGTCCATGCAAGTCGCTGCGAACGCGCGGAAGTACGCGGGGAGGTTGCGCTCCCGGGGCGAGATGTCGAGCGCCCCGGATTCGACGACGCCGGGTCCCACCTGCAGCGCCGACTCGAGCAGGCCGCGATGGTATTCGGGGCGCGCAAGCACCGTGAGCCGACCGTCGCCGACTCCGAGGATGCGCGTGTAGCCATGCCTGGAGACGGGCGACAGGATCTCGCCGTCGATCTGGAGGAGGCCGAGGGGCAGAAGCGACTGGAACTCGGACACGAAGCCGCTGCCGAGGACGATGGTGGCCGCACCGTCGAGCGCCGACCTGCCCGTCAGCCGGCGCGAGGGTCCCGGGGAGAGCACGATGGGTTCGAAGCGGCGATGCTCGATTGCGAGCAGGAGGGCGCCGTCGGTGCGGTGCAGCGCCACCCCATCGAGGCTGTTGGCGATCTGGCCGGCGAAGTCCGCCCATGCCTCGGGCGAGACGGGTTCTGCCGTCCCGTCCGCCAGCCATGCCACGGCGGGAAGCGCGGTGGCGGGAGCGTCGCGGGACGTATGCTCCTCCACGCGGTCGCACCCGGCCATGCAGACATAACAGACGGCAAGCGCCGCCCACGTCACCGTTCGGCCCCCTCTCATGCCGCGCCACGGTACCCAAAGCGTGGCGGAACGCCAAGCGCGACCGCGGGCCTTCCTTCAACTCCCGACGGGCAGGGCGACCAGGGTGCCCAGGCGCTCCGTCGAAGCCGGGCCCATCGCGTCGACGGCGTCGCTCAGCCGTCCCCCGCAATCGAGCACGGTGTCGGCGAGCGCGACGATGCGCCGGTTCGGCCGGGCGTGTGGTGCGGCCTTGCGGAGGGCTCGCGCGGATACGAACGGGTCCCCGGTGCTGAGGAAGTGCGCCAGCAACGCGGTCGCGCTCGAGCGGCTGACGCCGGCGAGGCAGTGCACCATCAACGGATCCCCGGCTCGCCAGTCGTCGAGAAAGCGGACGATGACCTCGACGTGATGGCGCTCCGGAAGAACCGACCCCGGCGCCGGTTCGGAGATGTCGTGCACCGGAACGCGCAGGTGGCGTTCCGGGGACACGGCGGTCGGCGTGGGAGGCTGGAACTCCGGCTGGATGATGGAGATCAGGCGATCCGGACGCACCGCCCGCGCGTGGGTCTCGAGATCGGCGAGATTGCTGACGTAAATGGTCATTCTTCTGAGGACGCCCCGTGACTGGCATTATCGCCTGACGGTGGCCCGGGGAAAGGAGCCGGGTGCGTTGAGATTCTTGCCGCCCCTCGAGTCCGGCGTGCTGCTGCGACGCTACAAGCGCTTCCTCGCCGACGTGGAGGTGGCGGGCCGCGGCGTCGTCACCATGCACTGCGCGAACACCGGGGCAATGCTCGGCTGCGACACGCCCGGGAGCCCGGCGTGGTTCTCGACGTCGGGCAACCCGAAACGGAAGTACCCCCAGAGCCTGGAACTGGTCGAGGTTCGGGACGGCGGGCGCGCCTGCACGGTCTGCGTCAACACGGCGCGCCCGAACGCCATCGTCGGGGAGGCGCTCGCCGCGGGACGGATCACGGAGCTGCGCCAGGGCCCGGCGCGCCGCGAGGTGCCGATTCCCGGCGAGGCCGGCCGCTTCGATTTCGCGCTCGGAGGCGCGCTGCCGACGTTCGTCGAAGTCAAGAGCGTCACGCTCTGCCGGGACGGTGTCGGCGCCTTTCCGGACGCGGTCAGCGAGCGGGCGCGACGGCATGTGCGGGCGCTCGCCCGCTGCGTCGCGCGCGGCCACCGCAGCGTGCTGCTGTTCTGCGCCCCGCACACGGGTATCCGACGGGTGACGGTCGCGGACGACATCGACCCCGGGTACGGCGAGGCGGTGCGGGACGCCGTGGCGGCCGGCGTCGAAGTGCTGGCGTACGGCTGCGTCGTGACGCCCGGGGAGATCGTGATCGAGGGGCCGTTGCCGCTGGCGCTCTGATCGGGGGGCGCGTCAGTCCGGAAAGCGCTCGCGGAGCGTCCGATAGTCGGCCAGGTCCGGCAGGCGCGGTCCGACCTGGGCCACCAGTTGCGCCGCGGCGTAGTTCCCGAAGCGGGCGGCGTCCGCCGGCGCGCCATCGGAACACAACGCGTAGAGGCATGCGCCGGCGTAGATGTCGCCGGCGCCCGTCGTGTCGACGGCGGGGACCTCGAAACCCGGGACTTCCCGGCGGCCAGAGGGCGCGATCGCGAGGCTGCCCGCGCTGCCGAGGGTCACGAAGACAAGAGGCGCGACGTCGGCGAGTTCGTTCGCCGCGATGTCCACGCGGTCGGCGCCCGTCCAGCCGAGGGCTTCCTCCTCGTTGCAGAAGAGGGCGTGGACGCCGTTGCCGAGCATGGCGAGCAGGCCGTCGCGGAAGGACTCGACCATGCTCGGGTCGGAGAGCGTGAGGCTCGTGCGCACGCCCTCGGCCTCGGCGACCTCGCGCGCGCGGACCGCGGCCGCACGGCCGGTCTCCGAGGAGGCGAGATAGCCCTCGATGTAGGCGTAGCGCGACCGGGCGAGCGACGCCGGCTCGACATCGTCGATGTCGAGCAGCTCGGAGGCGCCGAGGAAGGTGTTCATGGAACGTTCCGCATCGCCGGTGACGAGGACGAGGCAGCGCCCGGACTGGCCGGGCCGCTCCGGATCATGGGGCCTGACGTCGACGCCGGCGGCGGCGATCTCGGCGAGGAAACGGGCGCCGGTGTCGTCGCCCGCGACCCGGCACGAGTAGTAACAGTCGCCGCCGAAAGCCTGCACGGCGTAAACCGTGTTGGCCGCCGAGCCGCCGCACATGCGTTTCGGGGAGAGGCCCGCGAGAGCGTCGACCAGTTCACGGAGGCGCGTTTCGTCGACGAGCGTCATGTGTCCCTTCACGACGCGATGGTCGGCGAGGAACCCGTCGTCGACGGCGTACTCGATGTCCAGAAGGGCGGCGCCGATCCCGTAGACGTCGTAGCTCATGTCTTCATGCGAGGGGCGCACCCCTCGCGCTCCCATGGCGCGGAGTTTTCGCGCAGCGAAACTCCAACGCGACCGTAGGTCGCGCGCGCTCCCCGGCTGAGGGCACTTTCATGCGAGGGGCGCACCCCTCGCGCTCCCCGGCTGAGGGCACTTTCATGCGAGGGGCGCACCCCTCGCGCTCCCCGGCTGAGGGCTCTCGGCGACCTGCGCGAAGGCGCCGTCCGCGGCTTCGAGGGTCCGGCGGATCTCGTCGTCGCCGTGGGCGCCGGAGAGGAAGGCCGCCTCGAACGCCGAGGGCGCGAAGTACACGCCGGCGTCGAGCAGCGCGTGGAAGAAGCGGTTGTAGCGCCCGGTGTCGCACTGGGCGACACCGTCGAAGCTCCGGACCTCGCGTGCGGACGTGAAAAAGATGCTGAACATGCCGCACACGCGGTTGATGCGGATGGGCACGTTGTGCCGGCGCGCCAGTGCCGAGAGACCGTCCGTCAGCTCCGTGGTGCGTGCCTCGAGGTTCGCATAGAAGGCCGCGTCGAGGGAGTCCAGCATCGCAAGCCCCGCGGTGGTCGCGAGGGGGTTCCCCGACAGGGTCCCGGCCTGGTAGACGGCGCCCACCGGGGCGACCCCGTCCATGATGTCGGCGCGCCCGCCGAAAGCCCCGACCGGCAGCCCGCCGCCGATGACCTTGCCGAGCGTCGTGAGATCCGGCGTGACGCCGTAGCGCTCCTGGGCGCCGCCGACGGCCACGCGGAAACCCGTCATCACCTCGTCGAAGATGAGGACGGAACCGCTGTCCGTCGTGAGGGCGCGCAGCGCCTCGAGGAAACCCGGCGCCGGAGGAATGCACCCCATGTTGCCCGCGACGGGCTCGACGATCACGCAGGCGATGTCGGAACCGAAGCGCTCGAATGCGGCGCGCGCCGCGTCGGGATCGTTGAAGGGCAGGGTCACCGTGTGGCGCGCCACCGACTCCGGCACGCCGGGAGAGTTCGGCAGGCCGAGTGTCAGCACGCCGCTGCCGGCCTTCACCAGCAGGGCGTCGGAGTGGCCGTGGTAGCAGCCGTCGAACTTGACGAGAAGGTCGCGGCCGGTGTGGCCCCGCGCCAGGCGGATGGCCGACATGGTCGCTTCCGTCCCGGAGTTGACGAGGCGGACCTTCTCGATACCCGGAACGACGTCGACGATCCGCTCCGCCAGCAGGATCTCGAGTTCCGTCGGAGCCCCGAAACCGAGGCTGGACACCGCCTGCGCGCGCACCCCGTCGACCACCGGGGCGAACCGGTGACCCTGGATCATGGGACCCCAGGAGCCGACGTAGTCGATGTAGCGGTTGCCGTCGACATCGACCAGCCACGCCCCTTCGGCGGACTCGAAGAAGACCGGCGTGCCGCCCACGCCCCGGAAGGCGCGCACGGGCGAGTTGACGCCCCCGGGGATGACCTCCTCGGCGCGGCGGATGAGGGCGGCGGACGTGTTGCGTTCCACTTTTCTATGCTTCCCTGCGGCAGGTTCTAGGGCTTGACGACGACGAGGATCACGATGGCGACCAGCAGCACGGCGGGCGCCTCGTTGAACCACCGGTAGAAACGCTCGCCGTGCGTGTTCGCGTCGTTCGCGAAGGCGCGGAGCAGGCGTCCGGAGTACCCGTGGTAGGCGTAGAGCGCAAGGACCGCCGCGAGCTTCGCCCACATCCATCCGGCGGCGGCGTAGGCGTCCCAGGTCAGGACGAGGTTCCAGACGCCGAAAACCGCGGTCAACGCGGCGGACGGGGTCATGATGCCCCGGTAGAGCTTGCGCTCCATGACCTTGAAACGGTCGATGCCGGGCCCGTCGGTCGCGGTGGCGTGGTAGACGAAGAGCCGCGGCAGGTAGAAGAGCGCGGCGAACCAGGTCACCACGAAGACGATGTGGAAGGCCTTGACCCAGAGGATCATCATGCCGGAGCGTCCTGTCCTCCGCCCGGGGACGAGCGGCGGGCGATGATACCGGTTACGGCGGCCCTTCGTCCCGGGAACGGAGCGCCGCCGGTGTTGCCAGGAAGACGGATGGCTGGCGGAACAGCCTCCCGGCCGTCAGGGTCGCCACGATGACGATGAGCATGGCCGGCAGGATGATGCTCGCGTTGGAGGTCAGCTCGACGACCGCCATCAATGCGGCCAGGGGCGCCTGCAGGGCGGCGGCCATCATCGCGGCCATCCCGAGGAGTACGTAGAACCCCTCGCTCGAGGCCTCGCCAGGCGAGAGGAACTGGCCCAGGTGTCCCAGCAGTCCACCGCATGCCGCCCCCATGACGATGGTCGGGCCGATCACCCCGACGGGCATCCCGAGCCCGACGCAGGCGCTCGACGCGGCCATCTTGGCCACCAGGATAACGGCCAGCGCGGACCATGCGAGGGTTCCCGCGAGGGCGGCATCCACCGTGTCGTAGCCGATGCCCATGACGGCCGGCGCCGGCACGGCGGCGGCGGCGGTGATCGCGCCGGCAAGCATCGCCCGCGCCCAGTACGGCCGGCGTCCCATGCGGGTGAACAGGCGCACGGTCGCGGTGAACGCCGCTCCGAGCGTACCGATGGCGAGGCCCGCCAGGACCACGAAGGGCACGTCCATCAGCGAGTGCATCTGCATGCTGCCGACGGCGAAGACCGGCGTGTCGCCGAACAGGTAACGCGTGATGACGGTCGCGGTGACGGCTGCCAGGCCCACCGGGATGAAACTCGCCACGGCGTAACCCATCAGGACGACTTCCATCGCGAACACGACACCGGCCATCGGCGTGTTGAAGGACCCGGCGATGGCGGCGGCGGTGCCGCATGCGACCAGAATCCGGAGGCTGTCCGCGGGAACGCCGAGACGTTGACCGAGGAGGCTCGAGGCGGTTGCGCCGAGGTGGATGGCCGGACCCTCGCGGCCTCCGGAGAACCCGGCGGCGAGGGCGGCCGTCCCCGCGAAGAACTGCACGAGGGCGTTGGTCGCGGGGAGCCGTCCCGCGTGTTCGCGGAGCCGCTGCAGGACGTGGGCGACGCCGGTCCGCCGCCGGTCCTCGCTCAGCCGCGTGAGGGCTATGCCGACGACCAGGGCCCCGAGCAGCGGTAGCCCGGCCCGCATCGCGGGCGGGAGCCCTTCGAAATTCTCGCTGTCGCCGCCGAGGGCGAGCAGCGCCGCGCTGTCGATCGCCAGCCGGAACAGGGCGATTACGACCCCGGTGACGACGCCGGCCGCGACGCCGAGCAGCGCCAGGCGCTGGAGCGGGTCGGCATAGGCCAGCCGTGGGCGGAGCACACGTTGCAGTACGCGGCGGGTGAGACCGGGGAGGTTGCGTCGCGGGGTCACGGCTGAGGGCTTGCCCTCGGAAAGGTACGCGAGTATACCGCCAGGCAGTTGAGCGACCGGGGATGCGCGGGTGCGTTGGGCCGACCTGCTACCGAAGGAGCGGATGACGGTGGTGGCCGTACGCCCGGGCGTGGGACTCGTCCGGGGTCTCGGCGTGGCGGTCGCCGGTCTGGCGCTGCTCGGGACGGGGTTTCTGCTGCGCGATGCCGTTCCAGCCGAGGCGGACGCGGTGGAGGCGGCGCCCGCCGGCGCCGTCGACCCCCTCGGTGACCTCGACCTCTCGAACGTACGGCTGGCGACAGTGGTCGAGGCGGGCGCCAACGAGCGGTTGCGGCGGACGATCAAGGAACTGCGCGACCGCATTGGCGCCCTGGAAGAGGAGGCGCGCTTCTACCGCAGGCTGGTCGCCCCGTCGGAGGCGGAGCGCGGGTTCAGGATCGAACGCCTCACCATCGCGTCGACCCCGGAGCCGGCGCGATACGGGTACCGGCTGCTGCTCACGCAGATCGTGGACCGGCACAACTGGATCGAAGGCGAGGTGCTGATGGAACTCTCGGGGGAGCGGGAAGGCGAACCCGAACGGCATGCGGTGGCGGACCTCGTCTCGGATGACGACTTCGCCACCGGCTTCAGATTCCTGTATTTTCAGGAGTTCTCCGGCGAGTTCTCGTTGCCGGAGGGATTCGTTCCGCGCGCTGTCGCGGTGACGGCGCGGGTGCGGGACGACGCGGAGACGCGGTTGCGGGAGTCCTTCGACTGGGTGGTCGAGGAAGGCTGAGCGGAGGACGGCTGAGCGGAGGAGGCATGAAAGTGAAGGGAAAGAATGCGAAAAGCGAGCGGACGGGCAACGACACGACGCTGATCGACGCCTCCGCCGTCGTGCGGGGGACGATCGCGTTCTCCGGGCGCCTCTACGTGAGCGGCGTGGTCGAGGGAGAGATCGAGGCGGACGAAGGCAGTGGCGCGACCCTCACCGTGGGCGAAGGCGGTCATGTCAAGGGCAACATCCGGGTCCCGACCGTCGTCATCGGCGGACGTGTCGAGGGGGACGTGCACTCGAGTGTGCGCCTCGAGATGGGCGGCAAGGCCGAGATGGCGGGCAAGGTGTTCTACCGCCTCATCGAGATGCACGAGGGCGCGGTGATACAGGGTGAGCTGCACTGCGACCGGGAAGCCGGAGGCAATGTGCATCCGTTGGAGACGACGCCGGCCGCGGTCGAGGACACGGAGCGACGCTGACGCCGGCGGTAGACGGCTCCGCGCCGCGAAGGGCACGGGACGCCGCGTATAATCCGCGCATGGACATCCAGTTCTCGGGCCGGGCCGCGGGCAAGGTGGCGTCGCTGATCGAAGACGAAGGCAACGACCTCCTGAAACTGCGCGTGTTCATCACGGGCGGCGGCTGCAGCGGCTTCTCCTACGGTTTCACGTTCGACGAGGATGTCTCGGAGGACGACGCCGTCATCGAGCGGGACGGCGTGACCATGCTCGTGGACGCGATGAGCTACCAGTACCTCGCGGGCGCGGAGATCGACTACCGCGAGGACCTGCAGGGCGCCCAGTTCGTCGTGACCAATCCCAACGCGTCGTCCACCTGCGGGTGCGGTAACTCCTTCGCCATCTGACCTTCCTTCCGCCGCGCGTCCACGTCGCTTCGCAACCGGTCCGGTCAGGCGGGGTACAGCGCCCCGAGCACCCGCGGCCCGGCGGCGCCGGTCACCGCCGGAGCGTTCCCGGGCAGCCGTTCGACGAAGCGGTACGCCAGCCAGGCGAAGGCCGCCGCTTCGACGGCGTCTCCGTCCACGCCCAGCGCATCGGTCGTCGTCACGCTGCGCGGGGACAGCCGCCGGCCGAGCCGCCGCATCAGGTCCGCGTTCCACCGTCCGCCTCCGCAGACCACCACCTCTTCCGTCGCCGGACCCCAGGACGAGATCGCTCCCGCCACGCTCGCGGCGGTGAACTCGGCCAGCGTGGCCTGAACGCTGGCGGGCGCTTCGGATCCTTCGAGTCGCCGCAGGATGAAGGGGAGGTTGTAGTGCTCCTTGCCGGTACTCTTGGGTGGCCGTTCCGCGAGGAAAGCGTCCTCCTCCAGCCGCCCCAGCAACTCCGGGATGGCACGGGCGCCGGCGGACCAGGCGCCGTCGCGGTCGAACGGCTCGCCGCGTTGCTCTCGAATCCACGCATCGAGGAGGGCGTTCCCGGGGCCGGTGTCGAAACCCGTTACGGCTCCGTGCCCGAGAGCGGGGTCGCCGAGGAGGGTGACATTGGCGATCCCCCCGATGTTCAGCACGGCGCGGGGCGTGCCGGCGACCCCGAAGAGCGCCGCGTGAAAGGGCGGCACCAGCGGCGCGCCCTCGCCTCCCGCCGCGATGTCCCGCCGCCGGAAGTCCGCCACGGTGTCGATGCCGCTGCACTCGGCGATGCGGCTCGGGTCGCCGATCTGCACGGTGTAGGCGGGGCGCCCGCGCGGGTCGTGGCGGATCGTCTGGCCGTGGCTGCCGACCGCGATGACGGACCGGCCCCCCGCGAAGCGCCGGACGGCGTCGCCGATGAACTCCCCAAGCTCCGCGTCGGCGCGGGCGACACGGTCGAGGCGGTCGTCGACGGGAGTGGCGAGCGCCCGCAGCTCCCGCGCCAGTGTCTCGGGCAGCGCTTCGACCCGGGCATCGACGATGCGTGGCGTGCCGCCGGAAGTCTCGAGGAGCGCCAGGTCGAGGCCGTCGACGCTCGTGCCGGAGATGGCTCCTGCGTAGAGAGACGACGGCACTAAAAAAGCGAAGCGATGCGGGATTCGTCGCGGTCGAGCAGGGCCAGCAACGGCGCGGTGCTTTCCCCGAAGCGCTGCCGTTCGGCGGCGGGTATCGGACTGGCCTTCGGCATCTTGACGGTCCGCGGGTTGCGATGCACGCCGTCGACCAGGAACTCGTAGTGCAGGTGGGGACCGGTGGCGTAGCCGGTGGCCCCGACGTAACCGATCACGTCCCCCTGGGCAACGGACTTGCCGCGACGCGGCTTGCCGGCGAAGCGGGACAGGTGGAGGTACTTCGTACTGAACCCCCCGCCGTGCTCGAGGACGATGTAGTTGCCGTTCGCCCGGTTCCGCCCGGCGACCTCGACCGTGCCGTTGCCGGCGGCCAGTACGGGCGTGCCGACCGGCGCGGCGTAGTCGATGCCGCGATGGGGCATCGTGCGCTTGAACAGCGGGTGGCGACGCTTGAGGTTGAAGTGGGAGCTGATGCGCGTGAACTCCACGGGCGCGCGCAGGAAACGCTTGCGCATCGCTTCGCCCTCGGGGCTGTAGTAGTCCGCCCGCCCGGCGCTGTCCACGTAGCGGACGGCCCGGTGGCGGTGTCCCTGGTTGATGAACTCCGCGGCCAGGATGTGACGAAACTCGACCGGGTCGCCGTTGTGGCGGCGCTCCTCGAAAACGACGTGGAAGCTGTCGCCGGCACGGATGTCGAGGACGAAGTCGATGTCCCAGCGGAAGATGTTCGTGAGCGCCAGCGTCACGCGATCGCCCAGGCCGATACGCTGGCCGGCGTCGAACAACGATTGCTCGATGACGGCCTCCCGGTGGACGGGGACGAGGTCCGTTTCCTCGACGATCTCGCGGGCCACGAAGCGGTCGTTCACGCGATCGAACTCGAGCCGCTCGAAGCTGTTGCGGGCGTACGCGAAACGCAGCAGCTCGCCGTCGGCACCCTCCACGAAAGTGAGTTCGTCCCCGGGGTGCATGCGCCCGAGCCGTGCGGCCAGCGGACCACTGTCGAGGATGCGCTGCAACTCGCGCGCGGGAATCCCGCGGCGCTGGAAGACGACGGACAGGTTGTCGCCGGGCCCGATCCGTGCCGACTCGCGGGAGCCGCCTGGAGGGGCGGAGGCGGGAGGTGAGGTCGTATCCGCGAGGTCTGGCGGTGGGGAGACGCGATCGGGGACGGACATTTCGGCGGCGACCCCGTCCAGGATCGTGTCGGTGGTGACTCTTTCGCTCCTTTCGCCCCCTTCGGGGGCTCCCCGGTTCACGACCGCCGCGGCGACGATGACGAGGGCGAGGAGGCCCGAGACGAAAGCGTGCGATGCTGGGAACTGTCGGATGTTCAAAGCTGACGACCCGCCAGGGCGGATCTGCATGGACCCCGCGACGCCCGTAAAGTGGCGATTATAGCGCCGCGGGGCCGGCCCTGCACTGCCCAGCCCGGCGTTCCACCGGCGTTCCCGCCTTCGGTGCCTCTCGCGCGGGGGCTTGGTCCGCCGGCGAGGTTCCTGATAGTTTGCGCGCCATGGCTTCGCTCCTGCGTCAGTGGTTCGAACGCGGCCTCGTCGCGCAGGTGTCGGACGAGGCCGGACTGGCGGCACACCTCGAGACGGGGAGCCGGACCGTCTACTGCGGCTTCGACCCTTCCGCGGCGAGCCTCCAGGTCGGCAACCTCGTGCCGCTGTTGGGACTGCGCCGTTTCCAGCGGGCGGGGCACCGGCCGATCCTCTTGATCGGCGGCGCCACGGGACTGATCGGGGACCCGGGCGGCAAGTCGGAGGAGCGCGCGCTTCACGGCCGCGATACGGTGCGCCAGTGGGCCGACGGCATCCGGGAGCAGGCTTCCGGCTTCCTGGATTTCTCCGGCGCCGGCGCCGCGCTGGTGGTCGACAACCTGGACTGGACCGCGGACCTGCCGGTCGTCACGTTCCTGCGCGACGTCGGCAAGCACTTCTCGGTCAACGCGATGGTGCGGCGCGACAGCGTGCGGTCCCGGCTGACGCGGGAGGGTGCGGGGATCTCCTACACCGAGTTCAGCTACATGGTGCTGCAGGCGATGGACTTCCTGGAACTCGCCAGGCGCCACGACTGCAGCGTGCAGATCGGAGGCAGCGATCAGTGGGGCAACATCGTCGGCGGGGTCGAACTGATCCGCCGTGCGCTCGCGCGCGAGGCGTACGCGTTGACGACGCCGCTGGTGACGAAAGCGGACGGCAGGAAGTTCGGCAAGTCCGAGAGCGGCACGGTGTGGCTGGACCCGTCGCTCACCTCGCCATACGCCTTCTACCAGTTCTGGCTCAACGCGGCGGACGCGGACGTGCCGGCGTGGCTGCGCTGCTTCACGTTGCTCGAGGTCGTGGCCATCGACGAGGCGGTCGCCGCGGCGACGGAGGACCCCGGCAGAAGGGCCGCGCAGAAACTGCTTGCCGGCGAGGTGACGCGGCTCGTCCACGGCGAGACGGGCCTGCGTTCGGCGGAGCGGATTACGGCGGCGCTGTTCGGCGGGGACATCCACGCGCTAGGAGCGGCCGATTTCGAGCAGCTCCGCCTCGACGGGATGGGATGCACGGAATTGCCGGCCGGGACGGCGGTGGCCGCGGCGATGGCCGACGCGGGCCTCGCTCCTTCCCGGGGAGCCGCCCGCCGACTGATATCGAGCGGTGGCGTGTCCGTGAACGGCGCTCCCGTGCGGGACGTGGAGCAGGCGCTCTCGGCCGACACGGCCCTGCACGGGCGCTACCACCTCATACGTCGCGGCCGGAAGGCCTGGCACCTCGCGGTGCACGCCACGACGTGACGTCCTCCCCGCGGGCCCGATGCGGGCCCCCGATGCGGGGCCCCGAAAAAAGTTCGATCTGCCGCTTGCGGGCCGGTTCGACAAGCGTATAATTCGCTCCCCTTGGTCGCGGGGAACCCCCGGCGGCCCGCTCTTTGAAAATCGAAACAAGCCATTCGTGTGGGCGCTCGTAACGTGGAGCCCTGGCAACTCTGGGTCCGCGGAGGACGGTGCGGCGCGAGCCGTTCCCCGAGTCCGCAGGCCCGAACGATTAAAATCGAAGAGTTTGATCATGGCTCAGATTGAACGTTGGCGGCAGGCCTCATACATGCAAGTCGAACGAGAAAGCCCCTTCGGGGGTGAGTACAGTGGCGGACGGGTGAGTAACGCGTAGGAATCTGCCTGATAGTGGGGGACAACCCGAGGAAACTCGGATTAATACCGCATACGATCTACGGATGAAAGCGGGGGATCTCAACGCGCCGGCGCAAGTCGGTGCGCGACCTCGCGCTATCAGAGGAGCCTGCGTTGGATTAGCTAGTTGGTGAGGTAAAGGCTCACCAAGGCTACGATCCATAGCTGGTCTGAGAGGACGATCAGCCACACTGGAACTGAGACACGGTCCAGACTCCTACGGGAGGCAGCAGTAGGGAATATTGTGCAATGGGCGAAAGCCTGACACAGCCATGCCGCGTGTGTGAAGAAGGCCCTAGGGTTGTAAAGCACTTTCAGTGGCGAAGAAAAACTCCATGCTAATACCATGGGGCGTTGACGTTAACCACAGAAGAAGTACCGGCTAACTCCGTGCCAGCAGCCGCGGTAATACGGAGGGTACGAACGTTAATCGGAATTACTGGGCGTAAAGCGCGCGTAGGCGGTTCGTTAAGTGAGGTGTGAAATCCCCGGGCTCAACCTGGGAACTGCATTTCAAACTGGCGGACTAGAGTGTAGTAGAGGGAGGCGGAATTTCCTGTGTAGCGGTGAAATGCGTAGATATAGGAAGGAACACCAGTGGCGAAGGCGGCCTCCTGGACTAACACTGACGCTGAGGCGCGAAAGCGTGGGGAGCAAACAGGATTAGATACCCTGGTAGTCCACGCCGTAAACGATGAGAACTAGCCGTTGGGCCCCTTGAGGGTTTAGTGGCGCAGCTAACGCGATAAGTTCTCCGCCTGGGGAGTACGGCCGCAAGGTTAAAACTCAAATGAATTGACGGGGGCCCGCACAAGCGGTGGAGCATGTTGTTTAATTCGATGCAACGCGAAGAACCTTACCACCCCTTGACATCCACGGAACTTTCCAGAGATGGATCGGTGCCTTCGGGAACCGTGTGACAGGTGCTGCATGGCTGTCGTCAGCTCGTGTCGTGAGATGTTGGGTTAAGTCCCGTAACGAGCGCAACCCTTATCCTTATTTGCCAGCGGATCATGCCGGGAACTCTAAGGAGACTGCCGGTGACAAACCGGAGGAAGGCGGGGACGAGGTCAAGTCATCATGGCCCTTACGGGGTGGGCTACAAACGTGCTACAATGGGCGGTACAGAGGGCTGCGACCCCGCGAGGGTGAGCGAATCCCAAAAAACCTCTCGTAGTCCGGATAGGAGTCTGCAACTCGACTCCTTGAAGTCGGAATCGCTAGTAATCGCGAATCAGAATGTCGCGGTGAATACGTTCCCGGGCCTTGTACACACCGCCCGTCACGTCATGGAAGTGGGTTGCACCAGAAGTAGCTAGTCTAACCTTCGGGAGGGCGGTTACCACGGTGTGATTCATGACTGGGACGAAGTCGTAACAAGGTAGCCGTAGGGGAACCTGCGGCTGGATCACCTCCTTAAACCCTATGTCCTGCCGGACGTCGGCGTTCGCGTCGGCCGAGGGCGAAGGACCAGGCAGGGCACCACAAAAAGACGTCGGCAGTCCGGCGGAGCGGCGTGAGCCGTCTCCAAAGGCACGTCGGCGGCCCCCCTCGGGGGGCGCGCTCACACGAATGGTTTGTCTCCGATGCGTCCGCGTTAAGCGAGTGCATCCGTACGCGACAACACGACAAAGCGTCGTGATCGTGCCGGGTGCGGTCGTCGCAGGGTTAGCCATTCGACCGGGTCTGTAGCTCAGCAGGTTAGAGCGCGCCCCTGATAAGGGTGAGGGCGGTGGTTCAAATCCACCCAGACCCACCACCGTTCAAGGAGCGTGAGCGCCACTGGCCGGGGCCCGATCTCGGGGCCGTAGCTCAGCTGGGAGAGCACCTGTTTTGCAAGCAGGAGGTCGGGAGTTCGATTCTCCTCGGCTCCACCAGTCGGGGCGCCGAGCCCTCGGCACAGCCCGAACGCAGCGCATCAGCGGAACACGTTCTTTAATAATTCGCACGATGAAGCGTCGATGTCGGATCTAGCGACGACATCGACATCCGATATGTGTCTTGGTATCGGCCGCGGCGATCTTCCGCCGTGGCCGCTGCAAACCGGCATTGCGTTTACGCACCTTTGGCCTGGCGCTTCGCGCGTTGGGTTATATGGTCAAGTAAACAAGCGCGTTCGGTGGATGCCTAGGCAGTTGAAGGCGATGAAGGACGTAGTAGCTTGCGATAAGCCTCGGGGAGCCGGCAAACGGGCTCTGATCCGGGGATCTCCGAATGGGGCAACCCAACCCGCTTGCGGGTTATCGTCGACTGAATACATAGGTCGGCGAGGCGAACCCGGGGAACTGAAATATCTAAGTACCCGGAGGAAAAGAAATCAACCGAGATTCCCTGAGTAGTGACGAGCGAAAGGGGACCAGCCCTTAAGCACCTGGATTGTTAGCGGAAGCATCTGGAAAGTTGCGCCATAGCGGGTGACAGCCCCGTACGCGAAAACAGTCCTTGTGTGAAATCGAGTAGGGCGGGGCACGTGAAACCCTGTCTGAACATGGGGGGACCATCCTCCAAGGCTAAATACTCTCAACTGACCGATAGTGAACCAGTACCGTGAGGGAAAGGCGAAAAGAACCCCTGTGAGGGGAGTGAAATAGATCCTGAAACCGGGCGCGTACAAGCAGTGGGAGCCATGGCGCTCCTTGAGGGGCCGCTTCGGCGGCCTCGACGGGGGTGTTGGGTGACTGCGTACCTTTTGTATAATGGGTCAGCGACTTACTTTTACTGGCAAGGTTAACCGCTTAGGGGAGCCGTAGGGAAACCGAGTCTTAACAGGGCGATTCAGTCGGTAGGAGTAGACCCGAAACCGGGCGATCTAGCCATGGGCAGGGTGAAGGTCAGGTAACACTGACTGGAGGCCCGAACCCACCAATGGTAAAAAATTGGGGGATGACCTGTGGCTCGGAGTGAAAGGCTAATCAAGCCCGGAGATAGCTGGTTCTCCTCGAAAGCTATTTAGGTAGCGCCTCTCGTATCACCATCGGGGGTAGAGCACTGCTTGGGCTAGGGGGTCATCCCGACTTACCAAACCCATGCAAACTCCGAATACCGATGAGTGCAGCGAGGGAGACAGACGGCGGGTGCTAACGTCCGTCGTCGAAAGGGAAACAACCCAGACCGCCAGCTAAGGTCCCCAAGTTACGGTTAAGTGGGAAACGATGTGGGAAGGCCCAGACAACCAGGAGGTTGGCTTAGAAGCAGCCACCCTTTAAAGAAAGCGTAATAGCTCACTGGTCGAGTCGGCCTGCGCGGAAGATGTAACGGGGCTCAAACCGTATACCGAAGCTGCGGGCGCGCGCAAGCGCGCGGTAGAGGAGCGTTCTGTAGGCCTGTGAAGGCGAGCCGGGAGGCTCTCTGGAGGTATCAGAAGCGAGAATGCTGACATGAGTAACGATAAAGGAGGTGAAAATCCTCCTCGCCGGAAGACCAAGGGTTCCTGCGCAACGCTCATCGGCGCAGGGTGAGTCGGCTCCTAAGGCGAGGCCGAAAGGCGTAGTCGATGGAAAGCTGGTTAATATTCCAGCACCACGTCCTGCTGCGACGGGGTGACGGAGAAGGCTAGGCGGGCCTGGCGATGGTTGTCCAGGTTTAAGCGCTTAGGCTGGAGTCCCAGGTAAATCCGGGGCTCCTCAAGGCCGAGACGTGACGACGAACCGATCCTATACGGTCGGGAAGCCGTTGATGCCACGCTTCCAGGAAAAGCCTCTAAGCTCCAGGCAGGAATGTGACCGTACCCCAAACCGACACAGGTGGTCAGGTAGAGAATACCAAGGCGCTTGAGAGAACTCGGGTGAAGGAACTAGGCAAAATGGCACCGTAACTTCGGGAGAAGGTGCGCCGCGGACGGTGACGGGACTCGCTCCCCGAGCTGTCGGTGGCCGAAGATACCAGGTGGCTGCGACTGTTTACTAAAAACACAGCACTCTGCAAACTCGCAAGAGGACGTATAGGGTGTGACGCCTGCCCGGTGCCGGAAGGTTAATTGATCAGGTTAGGCCGCGAACTTCGGTTTGCGTCCGAAGCTTGTGATCGAAGCCCCGGTAAACGGCGGCCGTAACTATAACGGTCCTAAGGTAGCGAAATTCCTTGTCGGGTAAGTTCCGACCTGCACGAATGGCGTAACGATGGCCACACTGTCTCCACCCGAGACTCAGTGAAATTGAAATCGCGGTGAAGATGCCGTGTACCCGCGGCTAGACGGAAAGACCCCGTGAACCTTTACTATAGCTTCACACTGGACTTTGACTTAGTTTGTGTAGGATAGGTGGGAGACTTTGAAGCGGAGGCGCTAGCCTTCGTGGAGTCGTCCTTGAAATACCACCCTGGCTAAGTTGGGGTTCTAACTCAGACCCATTAGCTGGGTCGAGGACAGTGTGTGGTGGGTAGTTTGACTGGGGCGGTCTCCTCCCAAAGAGTAACGGAGGAGCACGAAGGTGCACTCAGCATGGTCGGGAATCATGCATTGCGCGTAAAGGCAGAAGTGCGCTTGACTGCGAGACTGACGAGTCGAGCAGGGTCGAAAGACGGTCTTAGTGATCAGGTGGTTCTGCATGGAAGGGCCATCGCTCAACGGATAAAAGGTACTCCGGGGATAACAGGCTGATACCGCCCAAGAGTTCACATCGACGGCGGTGTTTGGCACCTCGATGTCGGCTCAACACATCCTGGGGCCGAAGCAGGTCCCAAGGGTATGGCTGTTCGCCATTTAAAGTGTTACGCGAGCTGGGTTTAGAACGTCGTGAGACAGTTCGGTCCCTATCTGCCGTGGGCGTTTGAGATTTGAGAGGAGCTGCTCCTAGTACGAGAGGACCGGAGTGGACGAACCTCTGGTGTTCCGGTTGTCACGCCAGTGGCATCGCCGGGTAGCTACGTTCGGAAGGGATAACCGCTGAAAGCATCTAAGCGGGAAGCCCACCTCGAGATGAGATCTCACCAAACCGCAAGGTTTCTGAAGGGCCCTCGAAGACTACGAGGATGATAGGCGGGATGTGTAAGCGTCGCGAGGCGTTGAGCTAACCCGTACTAATTGCCCGTGAGGCTTGACCATATAACCGAGCGCACGACGGCGCGGTCCGACTCCGGATCGTGGCGTGGCCGCCCGGGACTATGAGACGAAAGCGAAGCGCAAGCCGGACGCAGAGAAACAGGACACGTGTCGGAAGCTTCATCGCGCGAATTCAGGCCGCATGGGCCGGCTGCCGCCGGCGCATGCGGCCGCACCGGTTTGCCTGACGACCATAGCGAGTCTGAACCACCTGATTCCATCTCGAACTCAGAAGTGAAGCGGCTCTGCGCCGATGGTAGTGTGGGTTTCCCCATGTGAGAGTAGGTCATCGTCGGGCATCGGACGAAACCCCGGCCCGTTGGGTCGGGGTTTTTTTGTGCGCGCGCCATGGGTGGCCGCACGACACGATAGGGAGGGGACGTGACGACACTTCGACTACTACTCGTATTGCTCCTGGCTGCCTTCGGGGCATACACCCTGGCCGTGGTGGCGAACCACGGGATCGGCTTCCCGCAGGTATTCTTCGGCGATCTGGCCGCCATGGGCTGGCCTGGCCAGATCAACCTCGACTTCCTGATCTACGTCATGCTCGCCGCACTCTGGATCGCCTGGCGCCACGACTTCACGGCGGCCGGCATCGTGCTCGGGCTGTTCGCCCTGTTCGGCGCGGTCGTGCTGCTCCCGTACCTGCTTTGGGCCACGGCCAATGCGCGGGGCGACGTCCGCGTACTGGTGCTGGGCCGGAAGCGGGCGTCCGGCGCGGCGCTATGATCGTTGTGGGCGGGCGTCGCGAGGCGTTGCGTTAACATCGTCCGGAAGGCTTAGCCCCGGGGGTCGCAATGTCGCTCATCACGTGGTCTTGGTTGTTCCTCGTGCTCTACATCGGCGGCATGCTGGCGCTCGGCGTCATCGGCCAGCGCCGCATCGCCCATGCGGACGACTTCGCGACCGCGCGCGGCTCCTACGGGCCGCTGTTCCTGGCGCTTGCGTTCGCCGCGACGACGGCGAGCGGCGCAACGTTCCTGGGCAGCCCCGGGCTCGCGTACGAGTGGGGCCTGCCGAGCGCATGGGGCAACTTCCTTTACCCCATGGGCGTGTACTTCGGCGTGCTCATCTCGATGCGGCTGATCGCGACCGCCGGCAACCGCTTCGGCAACCGCTCGATCCCGGAGTACCTCGGTGACCGCTACGGATCCGAGGGCATACGGGTCCTCGTGTCGATCTTCTCGCTGGTGCTCTTCTTCTACTTGGCGGGCCAGCTGGTCTCGGGGCTGGTGATGTTCGAGACGATGCTGGGCCTGCCCCCGGTCTGGGCGCTGGTCATCACCACCACCGTACTGCTGTTCTACGTGGTGCTCGGGGGCGCCCACGCGGACATCCTGACCGACGGCGTGGCAGGGCTTCATGATGCTCATCCTCGCCGTGGTCGTCATCTTCCTGTTCCTGTTCGGCGTCGGCCTGGACGGGGGCGTGACCACCGTGATCGACCGCATGCGCGACCAGGATGCGAACCTGGTCGGCCCGCTGAACCCGGACACGCCGCTCTACCACTCGTGGTGGGCCATCATCGCCGTGCTGTTCGCGCACATTCCCCTCGGGTTGCTGCCGCACCTCGGCAACAAGCTCTGGGCGCTCAAGCAGACCTCGCAGCAGAAGACCTTCATCAAGCTCGCCTTCGCGTTCGGACTGACGCTGGGGATGATGGGCCTCGGCGGTTTCCTGGCGCGGGCGCTGTTCGGGGATGCGCTCTACGCCGACGGGAGCACGCCGAACGCCGCGCTGCCGATGGTGTTCATCGAGCTGTTCCCCACCTGGCTTGCGGCCCTGATCGGGGTCGGCATCCTCGCGGCGATCATGTCCACGGCCGACGGCCTGGTGGTGTCCTCGTCACAGATCATCGCCAACGACCTGTACCGCCGCACGATCGCTCCGCGCCTCGCAAGGGTGCCGGACGAAGCCACGCTGGATCGCCAGGTGCTGCAAATCAGCCGGGTGAGCACGGTGGTGGTGCTCCTCATCTGCATGGGGATGGCCTGGGCCCTCATCGACGTGAACATCGCGCTGATCGTGTGGATCGGCAACGGCGGCATGATGGCGGCCTTCGCGGGTCCCCTGGTCGTGGGAGCGCTGTGGCGCGGCGTGACGAGGCGGGGCGCCTATGCCGGCCTGGTCAGCGGCTTCCTGACCTTCCTCGTTCTGCACCTGCAGCTGCTCGACCCGGCCTGGTTCGGCTCCGGCGTCGCACACGACATCGTGGCCTGGCTGCATGCCGAAGGCCCGAACCCCTTCTCCTGCGCGGCGATGGGCGAGGCGGTGTCGGTTGCCTTCACCTATGCGGTGTCCAAGGCCACGCAGCCGCTGCCCAAGGGTCACGTCGAGGAGATCTTCGGCAGCGCCTGAGTCCGGTCGCCGGCCGGCGGGGCGGAATGGAAATCGAGAGCGTATTCGACGAACTCGCCGCACGACGCGTGGCGACCGTCGACCCCGCGGACACCGCCTTGCTGCGGGAACTCGCCGCAGCGGGCGTCTCGACCGATGGCGACCGGGCGTACCTGGCGGATTCCGTGGAGCTGCTCTCCGCGGAGCGCATCCGCCCGCACCTCGCGCCGGCCACCACGGAATGGCTCCGAGGGCTCGAACTCGCCGCGCACATTCCCTCGACCAATACCGAACTCGTCCGCAGGGGATCGACCGGGAGCATCGACGGGACCGCGCTCCTCGCGGAGGTGCAGACCGCCGGCCGGGGCCGCCGCGGCCGCGCCTGGCGCAGTCCGTTCGCCCGCAACCTCGCGCTCTCCGTCGGCATTCGGATCGAGCGCGGCCTGGTCGAGGTCGGCGCCGTGAGCCTGGTGGTCGGTGTCGCGGTCGCGGACGCCCTTGCCGCGGTCGGAGTCGACGGGGTCGCGCTCAAGTGGCCGAACGACGTGCTGCTGGACGGGCGCAAGCTGAGCGGCATCCTGACGGAACTGCCGCGGGCGGTAGAGCCGCCGGAACTGGTGGTCGGCATCGGCATCAATGTGGGCGGCGCGGGAATCGTGGCCCGCGAGGTGGACCAGGGTGTTGCGGACGTCACGGAGCGGGTGCCGGACGTGTCGAGGAATCGCCTTGCCGGGAAGGTCATCGACTCGGTGCTCGACCTGTGCCGCCGCTTCGAACGGGAGGGGTTCGAATCGTTCAGGTCGGCGTACGATGCGTTGCACGGCTTTCACGGGGAGACCGTACGGGTCGTGGCGGGAGCGGAGTCGGTCGCGGGCGTGGTCCTCGGCGTCGCCGCCGACGGCGCCCTGCGCTTGCGCACCCCGGACGGCGAGCGACGATTCAGCGGAGGTGAGGTATCGCTGCGCGCGTAACAGCCTCGGCGCGGACTCTCGACGTCGACATCGGCAACACCCGGACCAAGTGGCGTCTTGGCGCGTTGGCGGGGTCGTCGGGCGGCGTCGATACGCCGGCCCTGCCGGAACGTCCCCGGCGAGTCCGCATCGCGAGCGTCGCGGGTGACCGGCGCGGGATCGCGCAGCGTTTCGAGGACGCGTACGGAGTGCGGCCGGAGTTCGCGGCGGCGACCGCCGAACTGGCCGGCGTGACCTGCGGGTACGAGGCGCCGGCGAGGCTCGGAGTCGACCGCTGGCTCGCGCTCGTCGCCGCGTGGAACGCCGTGCGGCGAGCCGTCGCGGTGGTGGATCTCGGCACCGCGGCGACGCTCGACTTCGTCACCGCGGACGGCCGGCACCTGGGCGGATACATCGTGCCGGGGCTCGGTCTGATGGCGGCCGCGCTCGCCCGGGACACGGCGGGGGTGCGGGTGGCCGGGGATCTGGCGCCCGACCTCGGACCGGGGCGGAACACCGCGCAGGCCGTGCGGCGAGGATCGACGGCGATGCTGCTCGACTTCATCGAGGCGTCGGTCGGACGTTTCGCGGAAAGCCGCGGCGACGCGCCCGAGGTGTTCCTGACCGGCGGCGATGCGGAGTTGCTCGCCGGGCGCCTTCCCATCTCCTTGCGGGTGGAGCCGGACCTCGTCCTCGACGGACTGGCGCTGGCACTGCCGTGACGCCTGGGCCGGCACCGCGTGCGACGGCGTTCCGCTACGTCTTCTGGGGGCTGCTCGCGGCGAACGTCGGGCTGGGCGCGGTGCTGCTCCTCGCGGCGCGGGATGCGATGTCGCCCGCGGTCCCGGGGAGCGGCGCGGGCGGCCAGGACGACTGCAGCGTCTCGCGACCGTTCGCCAACCTGCGTGAGGCCATGTCCCATGCCACGCGGCTCGAAACCGCCGGGGCGCGCGCCCAGGTGCGCGAGGCCGTCGCGCGAGGCCGCCCCGATCACGTCGTGTACATCGAGCCCGCCGCATCGCGGGACGCGGCCCGGAGGGTGCTGCGGGAGCTCGAAGGACAGTCGATCGGGGGACAGGTAGTGCCCGCCGGTCCGCTCGAGAACGCGGTCACCCTGGGGGTCTTCGCCGAGCGGGAATCCGCCGAGGTACTGGCGGCCCGGGTGGCGGCGTTCGGCTACTCCGTCAGGCACATGGAGCTCGAGAGGGAGCACGCCGCGTACGTGGTGCTTGCGAGGACGGGCACCGAACGCGCGCCGGCCCGGCCGGCGCCCTGCGGCGTGCCGCCGGGAATGGTCGATGTGGGGGCCGTGGTGGCGGGTTGAAAGCGCCCGATCGCCCGTCCGTCCGCATTGCCGCCCCATGCCCCATCCACTAGAATCTCCCCCATCTTCGAGCCGGCTCGAAGTCGCGGCCGCCGTAGCTCAGTCGGTAGAGCAGCTCACTTGTAATGAGAAGGTCCAGGGTTCGATTCCTTGTGGCGGCACCAGGAGCTTGCGCGTGCGGCGGGCGGGCATCTCGCGCGGACTTCGGCGACCTGTCGAGCGGCGTCGCCGCCCGGATTTCCCGGGGGGCCGTGCCGCGTTCCGCGTCGTTGACAAGCGGCGCGCGGAGGCGCACAATTTCGCGCCTTTTGCGTAGGGTTCCCGGAGGGGTTCCCGAGTGGCCAAAGGGACCAGACTGTAAATCTGATGGCTCAGCCTTCGTAGGTTCGAATCCTACCCCCTCCACCACCCGCAGGGTCGGCCGCCGGATCGGCGCACCGTCGGCGGGACGGGCGGGTGTCCGCGGGTCGGGTGTCCGCGGGTCGGGTGTCCGCGGGTATAGTTCAGTGGTAGAACCTCAGCCTTCCAAGCTGATGGCGCGGGTTCAATTCCCGCTACCCGCTCCACGCGACGTCAGGAAGGACATCGGGGACATCGGGGACAAGCAACCGGGAAGAGACACACGAACGCTCACATAGCTCAGTCGGCAGAGCGCGTCCTTGGTAAGGACGAGGTCATCGGTTCGAACCCGATTGTGAGCACCATTGTGGGCGTTGACGCGGGACGTCACCCGCGCCCAGGCGAGTCCGCGTCGCGGGAGCGCCGCGCGGGGATCATTCAGCTCAGATGCTAGCTACACCGATTTAAGGAGAGGCGACAGGTGGCCAAGGAGAAATTCGAGCGAACGAAGCCGCACGTGAACGTCGGGACCATCGGTCACGTGGACCATGGCAAGACGACGTTGACGGCAGCGTTGACGAAGGTGTGCGCGGCGGCCCGGGGCGGCGAGATCCGGGAGTTCGACCAGATCGACAACGCGCCGGAGGAGCGCGAGCGCGGCATCACGATCGCGACGGCGCACGTGGAGTACGAGTCCGATTCGCGGCACTACGCGCACGTGGACTGTCCGGGCCACGCGGACTACGTCAAGAACATGATCACCGGTGCGGCGCAGATGGACGGCGCAATCCTGGTGGTGTCCGCGGCGGACGGCCCGATGCCGCAGACGCGTGAGCATATCCTGCTGTCGCGGCAGGTGGGTGTGCCGCGGATCGTCGTCTACATGAACAAGTCGGACATGGTGGACGACGAGGAACTGCTCGAGCTCGTGGAGATGGAAGTCCGCGAACTGCTGGACGACCACGGCTTCCCGGGTGACGACACGCCGGTGATCACCGGCAGTGCGCTGAAGGCGCTCGATGGCGAGGTCTCCGACCAGGGCACGGGCAGCATCGAGCGGCTGCTGGACGCGCTGGACGAGTACATTCCGCAGCCCGAGCGGGACATCGACCAGCCGTTCCTGATGCCCATCGAGGACGTGTTCTCGATTTCGGGCCGCGGCACCGTGGTGACGGGTCGCGTGGACCGGGGCGTGATCCGCGTCGGGGAGGAGGTCGAGATCGTCGGCATTCGCGAGACGGACAAGACCGTGTGCACCGGCGTCGAGATGTTCCGCAAGCTGCTGGACGAGGGTCGCGCCGGCGAGAACATCGGCGTGCTGTTGCGCGGCACGAAGCGGGACGGCGTCGAGCGCGGTCAGGTCCTGTCGGCGCCCGGGGCGATCACGCCGCATACGCGGTTCGAGGCGGAGGTGTACGTACTCAGCAAGGACGAGGGCGGCCGTCATACGCCCTTCTTCCAGGGATACCGTCCGCAGTTCTATTTCCGTACGACGGACGTGACGGGCTCGGTGGAGCTCCCGGACGGCGTGGAGATGGTGATGCCGGGCGACAACGTCAACATGGACGTGACGCTGATCAGTCCGATCGCGATGGACGAGGGACTGCGTTTCGCGATCCGCGAGGGCGGCCGCACGGTGGGTGCGGGCGTCGTCACCAGCATCAGCGAGTAGCCAGGGGACTTCCGGCGGACGCACCGTTTGGAGCAAGCGCACAGGCCAGTAGCTCAATTGGCAGAGCAGTGGTCTCCAAAACCACAGGTTGGGGGTTCGATTCCCTCCTGGCCTGCCACTATCGGTTCGGGACGCGGTTCGGCCGCCGCCCCCGGACGGCAAGGGTTGGCCCGGACCGGGCCCGAATCGGGCTCGCGGCGGAACAGAGACGGCTACGGGGACTCGGCGACGGGAACACACCTTGAACACGCGTGTCGACACCAAGACGGGTAGGAACATGCGGGGGTCGCGGTCCGCGCGCGCCCAGGCGGGCGGCTCCGCGGAACGCGCCGCGCCCAACCGCATGCTCGACCACCTGAAGTGGGCGGTCGTCGCGGCGCTGGTCGCCGGCGGCGTCGTCGGGAACTGGTACTTCCAGGAACAGTCGCTGCTGGCCCGGGTGCTCGCGCTGCTCGCCCTGGCCGTGGTCGCCGGATTCGTCGCGCTGCAGACGGAGCGCGGACAGGCGCTCTGGGACCTGGCCAGGGAGGCGCGCCGCGAGATACGGCGCGTGGTCTGGCCGACTCGACAGGTCACGACGCAGACGACGTTCATCGTCGTGGCGCTGGTGCTGGTGTTTGCGCTGATCCTTTGGGGACTCGACTCGCTGCTGAGCTGGGGGGTGTCGTCCGTCATCGGATGACGCTGCCGGCGCACAGGGCCATCGCCTTTGGCTGCGGAGAGCCGCGACCGGGGTGAGCGGAGCGAGTTCAAGAGAAGCCGATAGAGGGCACGGAGAGAAGCGGGCAAATGGACGACGCGGTGGAGACGACGCAGGAGACGGGCAGCAAGCGCTGGTACGTCGTGCACGCCTACTCGGGCTTCGAGAAGAACGTCGCCCGCGCGCTGCGCGAGCGCATCGACCTGTCCGACCACGGCGAATGTTTCGGCGACGTGCTGGTGCCGACCGAGGAGGTCGTGGAGATGCGCGCCGGGCAGAAACGGCGCAGCGAGCGGAAGTTCTTCCCGGGCTACGTGCTCGTGCAGATGGACCTCAACGACGACACCTGGCACCTGGTGAAACAGACGCCGCGCGTCATGGGGTTCATCGGCGGCAAGGCGGACCGACCGGCCCCCCTCTCCCCCGCGGAAGCCAACGCGATCCTGGACCGCGTCCGTTCCGGCAGCGAGAAGGCGACGCCGAAGACGCTGTTCGAACCCGGGGAACTGGTGCGGGTCGTCGACGGCCCCTTCAACGACTTCAGCGGCGTGGTGGAAGAGGTCAACTACGAGAAGAGCCGGCTCAACGTGGCCGTCACCATCTTCGGGAGATCGACGCCCGTCGAACTCGACTTCTCCCAGGTGGAGAAGGGCTGAGCGGCCCGGGAAGAAGAAACAGCGCGGGAAGAAAGAACAGGAAGCACGAGTGGCCAAGAAAGTCGAAGCGTACGTCAAGCTCCAGGTCCCGGCGGGGCAGGCCAACCCGAGCCCGCCGGTCGGGCCCGCGCTCGGCCAGCACGGCGTGAACATCATGGACTTCTGCAAGGCGTTCAACGCCCAGACCCAGAGCGACGAGCCGGGCATCCCGATCCCCGTGGTGATCACGGTCTACACGGACCGCACGTTCTCCTTCATCACCAAGACGCCTCCGGCTTCCGTGCTGCTCCGCAAGGCGGCGGCGGTCGAGAAAGGCAGCGCGACGCCGAACACGGAGAAAGTGGGCAACCGCGTCACCCGGGCGCAGCTCGAGGAGATCGCGAGGATCAAGGATCCGGACCTGACCGCCGCGGACATGGACGCGGCGGTGCGGACCATCGCCGGCAGCGCCCGCAGCGCGGGGATCGAAGTCGAGGGAGCCTTCAGCCCGGGAGCGCGAGGGGCCGGCCCCTCGCAAGAAACAGCAGCGCGAGGGGCTGGCCCCTCGCAAGAAGGAGTCCTTGAAACCCCGGCAGAAGGAGCAACCTGATGGCCGCCAGCAGCAAGCGCATGCGCGCGATCGCCGAGAAGGTCGACCGGCAGCGCGCCTATCCCGTCGAGGAAGCCGTGGGCCTCCTCGCGGAAGTGTCGAAGACGAAGTTCGACGAGTCCGTGGACGTGTCCGTCAACCTCGGCGTGGACCCGCGCAAGTCCGACCAGGTGGTGCGCGGCGCGACCACGCTGCCGCACGGTTCCGGCAAGGAAGTGCGCGTTGCGGTGTTCACCCAGGGCGCGAACGCGGAGAAGGCCACGAACGCCGGCGCGGACGTCGTCGGCTTCGAGGATCTCGCCGAGCAGGTCAAGGCCGGCGAACTGAACTTCGACGTCGTCATCGCCACGCCGGACGCGATGCGCGTGGTTGGTCCGCTCGGACGCATCCTCGGCCCGAGAGGCATGATGCCGAACCCCAAGACCGGGACGGTCACGCCCGACGTGGAGGCCGCCGTGCGCAACGCCAAGGCCGGCCAGGTGCAGTTTCGGGCGGACCGCGGCGGCATCGTCCACGGGCGGGTGGGCAAGCTCGACTTCCAGCCGCGGCAGATCAAGGAGAACGTCGAGGCGCTTATCGCGGACCTGAAGAAGGCCAAGCCCGCCTCGGCCAAGGGCCAGTACCTCAAGAAGGTGACCCTGTCCACGACGATGGGCCCGGGCATCCCGATCGACCAGGCCTCTCTGGAAGTGTGAAGGAAGGTGTGAACCGATGGCGCTGAAGATCGAGCGGAAGCAGGAGATCGTCGCCGAGGTGAACGAGGCGGCGAGTTCGGCGTTCGCGGCCGTCGCCGCGGACTACCGCGGGCTGACGGTCGCCGAGATGACCGGACTGCGCGCCGCGGCGCGCGAGCAGGGCGTGCAGCTCCGCGTGGTCCGGAACACGCTGGCGCGCCGCGCGCTTGCCGGTACGGAGCATGAGCAGCTCGGCGGCGCCTTCGTCGGCCCGACGATGCTGGCCCTGTCGGACTCGGCGAACGACCCGGGCGTGGCCGCGCGGCTGATGCGCCGGTACGTCACCGAGTACGAGGCGCTCGAGGTCAAGGCCTTGAGCGTCGGCGGCCGGCTCATGGAGGCGGACGCACTGGGTCAGGTAGCGTCCCTGCCGACGCTGGACGAGGCGCGCGCCCGGCTGATGAGCGTCTTGACGGCCCCGGTCGGCAAGCTGGCCCGCACGCTCTCGGAGGTCCCCGCCAAGCTGGTCCGCACGCTCGCCGCGGTGCGCGACGCCCGGCAGACCGGAGGAGACGCCTGAGGCCGCGCGCCCGGGTATTCGAAAAGTTGGCAGGTCGTTCGCGGCCGTTAATGGAGAAGGAAGGAAATGGCCCTATCGCAAGATGACATTCTGAACGCCATCGCGGAAATGAGCGTGATGGAAGTGGTCGATCTCGTTTCCGCGATGGAAGAGAAGTTCGGCGTCTCGGCTGCCGCCGCGGTGGCGGTGGCCCCGGCCGCCGCCGACAATGGCGGGGCGCCGGCCGCGGAGGAGCAGACCGAGTTCGACGTGATCCTCGCCGCCTTCGGCGAGAAGAAAGTGGGCGTCATCAAGGCCGTCCGCGCGATCACCGGACTTGGTCTCAAGGAGGCGAAGACGCTCGTCGACGAGGCGCCCAACCCCGTCAAGAAGGGCGTGACGAAGGAAGAAGCCGAAGACATCAGGACGCAGCTCGAAGAAGCCGGCGCAACCGTGGAAGTGAACTGACGCGCGCTCGCGTGACGCGCACGTGACGTTGACGCTTCAGAAGACGAAGCCGACCCCGCCCGGGGCGCGGGCCGCCCGGGCCGTGGCGCGCCGCCCGCGTGCCGTGGCCGGCACGCGCGCGACCCGGCCTCGCCCCGGGTACGACCGCACACCCCCGAAGATCCCGTCCGGCCGCCCCGGGGCCGGCGCGGGGCTTCTGCCGCCGCACTAACGGAGACTCGAATGGCTTACAGGTTCACCGAGAAGAAGCGTATCCGCAAGGACTTCGGCCGCCTGCCGGAGACCATGGAGCTGCCGCATCTCCTCTCCATCCAGCTCGACTCCTACAGCCGGTTTCTGCAGCTCGACATCAAGGCGCGCAAGCGTCGCGACTCGGGCCTGCACGCGGCGTTCCGCTCCGTGTTTCCGATCGTGAGCTATTCGGGCAACGCCGCGCTCGAGTACGTGGACTACCGCCTCGGCGAGGCGCCCTTCGATGTCAAGGAGAGCGTCTCCCGCGGGATGACCTACGCGGCGCCGCTGCGGGTCAGGGTCCGGCTCATCATCTACGACCGCGAGTCGTCCAGCAAGGCGGTCAAGGACGTGAAGGAGCAGGAAGTCTACATGGGCGAGATACCGCTCATGACGGACAACGGCACCTTTGTCATCAACGGCACCGAGCGGGTCGTGGTGTCGCAGCTGCACCGCTCGCCGGGCGTGTTCTTCGACCATGACAAGGGGAAGACCCACTCGTCCGGGAAGCTCCTGTACTCCGCCCGGGTCATTCCCTATCGGGGCTCCTGGCTCGACTTCGAGTTCGATCCCAAGGACCTGGTGTTCGTGCGCATCGACCGCCGGCGCAAGCTGCCGGCGACCGTCATGCTGCGCGCGCTCGGGTACTCCTCCGAGGAGATACTCGACCTCTTCTTCGACAAGAACGTCTTCCACGTCAAGAAGGACGGGCTGTCGATGGACCTCGTGCCGGAGCGCATGCGCGGCGAGTCGGCCACGTTCGATGTCGTCGACCGCAACCGCAACGTCATCGTCGAGGCGGGCCGCCGCATCACCGCCCGTCACGTGCGCATGCTGGAGCGGTCGCGCCTGAAGCGTCTCGACGTGCCGCGCGACTACGTCCTCGGGCGGGTGCTCGCCCGCGACATGGTCGACCCGGGGACCGGCGAGATCATCGTCGCCTGCAACTCGACGATCACCGACGAGGTGCTCGATCAAATGCTCGAGGCCGGCGTCAAGTCGATCGAGACGATCTACACCAACGATCTCGACTGCGGCCCCTACATCTCGGAGACGCTCGGCAGCGACATCACGCGCACGCGCCTCGAGGCGCTCGTCGAGATCTATCGCATGATGCGCCCCGGCGAGCCGCCCACCAAGGAAGCGGCCGAGAACCTCTTCAACAACCTGTTCTTCTCGGCGGAGCGCTACGACCTCTCCACGGTCGGCCGCATGAAGTTCAACCGGCGTCTCGGCCGGGACAAGATCGAGGGCGGCGGCATCCTCTCGGATGAGGACATCATCGACGTGCTGCGCACGCTCATCGACATCCGTAACGGCAAGGGCTCCGTCGACGATATCGACCACCTCGGCAACCGGCGGGTCCGCTCCGTCGGAGAGATGGCGGAGAACGCCTTCCGCGTCGGACTGATCCGCGTCGAGCGGGCCGTGAAGGAACGGCTCTCGCTCGCGGAGTCGGAAGGGCTGATGCCGCAGGACATGATCAACGCGAAACCGGTGGCGGCGGCGATCAAGGAGTTCTTCGGTTCGAGCCAGCTCTCGCAGTTCATGGACCAGCACAATCCGCTTTCCGAGGTCACGAACAAGCGCACCGTTTCCGCCCTCGGACCGGGCGGACTCACCCGCGAGCGCGCCGGGTTCGAGGTGCGGGACGTGCATCCGACCCACTACGGGCGCGTGTGTCCGGTGGAGACGCCGGAAGGCCCGAACATCGGTCTGATCAACCGCCTGGCGACATACGCGCGCACCAACGACTACGGGTTCCTGGAGACGCCTTACCGCCGGGTCGAGGACGGGCGGGTCACCGACGAGATCGAGTACCTCTCGGCGATCGACGAGGCGGAGTACGTGATCGCGCAGGCGAACTCGCACGTCGGTCCGGACGGCCGCATCGAGGGAGACCTCGTGGACGTGCGGCACCAGAACGAGTTCACCAAGACCTCCTCCGCGAACGTGGCGTACATGGACGTCTCGCCGAAGCAGGTGGTCTCCGTGTCCGCGGCGCTGATCCCCTTCCTCGAGCACGACGACGCGAACCGGGCGCTGATGGGGTCGAACATGCAGCGCCAGGCGGTGCCGACGCTGCGCGCGGAGAAGCCCCTCGTCGGCACGGGCATGGAAGTGCACGTGGCGCGCGACTCCGGCGTCTGCGTGATCGCCGAGCGGGGCGGCGTCGTCGACAGCGTCGACGCGGGCCGCATCATCGTGCGCGTCGCGGACGAAGAGACCGAGGTCGGCGAAGCGGGCGTGGACATCTACAACCTGACGAAGTTCACCCGCTCCAACCAGAACACGTGCATCAACCAGACGCCGCTGGTCAAGAAGGGGGACGCGATCGCGCAGGGCGACATCCTCGCGGACGGCCCCTCGATCGACATGGGCGAACTGGCGCTCGGGCAGAACATGCGCATCGCGTTCATGCCGTGGAACGGCTACAACTTCGAGGACTCGGTGCTCATCTCGGAACGCGTCGTGGCCGAAGACCGTTTCACGAGCATCCACATCCAGGAGCTGACCTGCATCGCCCGCGACACCAAGCTCGGGCCGGAGGAGATCACCTGCGACATCCCGAACGTCGGCGAGTCGGCCCTCGGCAAGCTCGACGAGTCGGGCATCGTCTACATCGGCGCGGAGGTCGTCACCGGCGACATCCTCGTCGGCAAGGTGACGCCGAAGGGCGAGACGCAGCTCACGCCGGAAGAGAAGCTGCTGCGCGCGATCTTCGGCGAGAAGGCGTCGGACGTGAAGGACACGTCGCTGCGCGTGCCGACCGGGGTCAAGGGCACGATCATCGACGTGCGGGTCTTCACACGCGACGGCGTGGAGAAGGACCAGCGCGCCAAGGACCTCGAAGAGGCGGAACTGGCGCGCATCCGCAAGGACCTCGACGACGAGTACCGCATCGTCGAGACCGCCATGTTCGAGCGTCTCGCCAACGCGCTGACCGGCAACCCGGCGGCGCGGGCGCCGGAGAAGTCGGAAGGCGGCGTCCTCGAGCCCTCGTACCTCGCCAAGCTGCCGAAAGACGACTGGTTCGCCATCCGCATGGAGGACGAGTCGCTGAACGACCAGCTCGACAAGGCGGAGGCGCGGCTGCGCAAGAGCAAGGAGGACCTCGAGGCCAAGTTCGAGGACAAGCACGCCAAGCTCCGCGCCGGCGACGAGATGGCGCCCGGCGTGCTCAAGATCGTCAAGGTGTACCTCGCCATCAAGCGCCGCATCCAGCCGGGCGACAAGATGGCGGGCCGGCACGGCAACAAGGGCGTCATCTCGGTGATCATGCCCGTCGAGGACATGCCGTTCGACGACAACGGCCAGCCGGTGGACATCGTGCTGAACCCGCTCGGCGTACCGTCCCGGATGAACGTCGGCCAGGTGCTCGAGACGCACCTCGGATGGGCGGCGAAGGGCATCGGCGAGAAGATCGGGGAGCTCCTGGCCGAACAGGCGAAACGCGAGGAGGTTCGGTCCTACCTGGACGGGATCTACAACGGCCTCGACGGCAGGAAGGTGGAGTTCGCCGAACTCGACGACGACGAGGTCACGGAACTCGCCGGCAACCTCACCGACGGCCTGCCCATCGCGACACCCGTCTTCGACGGCGCGAAGGAAGAGGACATCAAGCGCCTGCTCAAGCTCGCGGGGCTGCCGGAAAGCGGCCAGAGCGTGCTCTACGACGGCCGCACCGGCGAACGCTTCGCCCGGCCCGTGACCGTCGGCTACATGTACATGATGAAGCTGAACCACCTCGTGGACGACAAGATGCACGCCCGCTCGACCGGTTCGTACAGCCTCGTCACCCAGCAGCCCTTGGGCGGCAAGGCGCAGTTCGGCGGTCAGCGCTTCGGCGAGATGGAGGTCTGGGCCCTCGAGGCCTACGGCGCCTCGTACACGTTGCAGGAGATGCTCACGGTCAAGTCGGACGACATCGGCGGCAGGACCAAGATGTACAAGAACATCGTCGACGGCGACTTTCTCATGGAGCCCGGGATGCCGGAGTCCTTCAACGTGCTGGTGAAGGAGATCCGGTCCCTGAGCATCGACATCGAGCTGGAGAGCGATTGAAGCAACTCCGGGCGAGAGAAAGCGAAGCGGGATTGAGGCGAGGTAGGGAAGAGAGGACGAGATGAGAGACCTGTTGAACCTGATGAAGCAGCAGAGCGAGATCGAGGAGTTCGACGCCCTGCGCATTGGCCTCGCGTCGCCGGAGAAGATCCGGTCCTGGTCGTACGGGGAGGTGAAGAAGCCCGAGACGATCAACTACCGGACGTTCAAGCCGGAGCGCGACGGTCTCTTCTGTGCCCGCATCTTTGGCCCGGTCAAGGACTACGAGTGCCTCTGCGGCAAGTACAAGCGGTTGAAGCACCGCGGCGTGATCTGCGAGAAGTGCGGCGTCGAGGTGACGCTCGCCAAGGTGCGCCGCGAACGGATGGGCCACATCGAACTCGCGAGCCCCACCGCGCACATCTGGTTCCTGAAGTCGCTCCCCTCCCGGATCGGACTGCTCCTCGACATGACGCTCCGAGAGATCGAGCGCGTCCTCTACTTCGAGTCGTACGTCGTGATCGATCCGGGACTGACCGACCTCGAGGTGGGTCAGCTCCTGACGGACGAGGAGTACTACGCCAAGCTCGAGGAGCACGGCGACGAGTTCACGGCCAAGATGGGCGCGGAGGCCGTCCAGGAACTGCTGATCAACCTCGACCTCGACGGCGAGATCGCCGAACTCCGCGAGGCGATTCCGGCGACCAACTCCGAAACCAAGATCAAGAAACTGTCCCGGCGCCTGAAGCTCATGGAGGCGTTCGTCAACTCCGGCAACCGTCCGGAGTGGATGGTGCTCACCGTGCTGCCCGTGCTGCCGCCGGACCTCCGTCCCCTGGTGCCGCTCGACGGTGGGCGCTTCGCGACGTCCGACCTCAACGACCTGTATCGCCGGGTCATCAACCGCAACAACCGCTTGAAGCGGCTCCTGGACCTTTCCGCCCCCGACATCATCGTGCGCAACGAGAAGCGCATGCTGCAGGAGTCGGTGGACGCGCTGCTCGACAACGGCCGCCGCGGTCGCGCCATCACGGGGTCCAACCGGCGCCCGCTGAAGTCGCTTGCGGACATGATCAAGGGCAAGCAGGGACGCTTCCGGCAGAACCTGCTCGGCAAGCGGGTGGACTACTCGGGCCGTTCCGTCATCGTGGTCGGGCCGACGCTGCGACTGCACGAGTGCGGGTTGCCGAAGAAGATGGCGCTCGAACTCTTCAAGCCGTTCATCTTCGGCAAGCTCGAGACCCGCGGGCTCGCGACGACCATCAAGGCCGCCAAGAAGATGGTGGAGCGCGAGACGCCGGAGGTGTGGGACATCCTCGCCGAGGTCATCCGCGAGCACCCGGTGCTGCTGAACCGCGCCCCGACGCTCCATCGCCTCGGCATCCAGGCGTTCGAACCGGTGCTGATCGAGGGCAAGGCGATCCAGTTGCACCCGCTGGTGTGCGCCGCGTACAACGCGGACTTCGACGGCGACCAGATGGCCGTGCACGTGCCGCTGACCCTCGAGGCGCAGCTCGAGTCGCGCGCCCTGATGATGTCGACCAACAACATCCTCTCGCCGGCCAGCGGCGAGCCGATCATCGTCCCGTCCCAGGACGTCGTGCTCGGTCTCTACTACATGACGCGGGAGCGCGTGAACGCACGGGGCGAGGGCATGGCCTTCGCCAACCTGTCCGAGGTGCACCGCGCCTTCGGCAGCGAGGCGGTGGACCTGCACGCGAAGATCAAGGTCCGCGTCACGGACCTCGACGGCACAGCCACGGTGGACACGACGGTGGGGCGGGCGCTGCTCTACGAGATCGTCCCGCCGGAACTGCCGTACGGCCTCGTCAACCAGCCCATGAACAAGAAGGCGATCTCCAACCTCATCAACGCGTGCTACCGGCGCGTCGGACTGAAGGAGACGGTCGTCTTCGCGGACCAGCTCATGTACACGGGCTTCCACTACTCGACGGCGTCCGGCGCCTCGATCGGCGTCGACGACTTCGTGATCCCGGAGGACAAGGCGACGATCATCGGCGACGCCGAATCGGAGGTGAAGGAGATCGAGTCGCAGTACGCGTCCGGTCTCGTGACCCAGGGCGAGAAGTACAACAAGGTCGTCGACATCTGGTCCCGGGCGAACGAACTCGTCGCGCGGTCGATGATGGAGGGCATCTCGAACGAGTCCATCCTGAACCGTGAGGGCGCCCTGCAGGACCAGGAGTCGTTCAACTCCGTCTACATCTACTCGGATTCGGGAGCGCGGGGCTCGCCGGCGCAGATCCGGCAGCTCGCCGGGATGCGCGGCCTGATGACCCGCCCCGACGGCAGCATCATCGAGACGCCCATCATCGCGAACTTCCGCGAGGGGCTCACGGTGAACGAGTACTTCATCTCGACCCACGGAGCCCGGAAGGGCCTCGCCGACACCGCTCTGAAGACCGCCACCTCGGGTTACCTGACGCGGCGCCTGGTGGACGTGGCCCAGGATCTCGTGGTCACGGAACCGGACTGCGGTACCGACCGGGGCCTGCTCATGGGCGCGATGATCGAAGGCGGCGACGTGGTCGAACCGCTTGCGGCACGGGTGCTCGGCCGGGTCGTGGCGCGGGACGTGCGGAACGCGGCCGGGACCGAGACGGTCATCCCCGCCGGGACGATGCTGGACGAGGCCTGGGTCGAGCGGCTCGACAGTCTCGGTGTCGATGAACTGCACGTGCGTTCGCCGATCACCTGCGGCACCCGGTACGGGGTCTGCGCGAAGTGCTACGGAAGGGACCTCGCGCGCGGCCACGAGGTGAACGTTGGCGAAGCCGTCGGGGTCATGGCGGCCCAGTCCATCGGCGAGCCCGGCACGCAGTTGACCATGCAGACGTTCCACATCGGGGGCGCGGCGTCGCGGGCCACGGCCATCGACAACATCCAGGTCAAGCACGGCGGCGTGGTGCGCCTGCACAACCTGAAGACGGTGGAGCGGGCCACCGGGGAACTGGTGGCCGTCTCGCGTTCCGGCGAGATCGCCATCGCCGACGAGCACGGCCGGGAACGGGAGCGCTACAAGCTGCCGTACGGCGCCGTCATCCTCGTGAGCGAGGGCGTGCGCGTCGACGCGGGACGCATGATCGCGCAGTGGGATCCGCACACGCACCCGATCATCACGGAGGTCGCCGGCAAGGTGGTCTTCGAGCAGATGGAAGAAGGCGTCTCCATCCATCGGCAGACGGACGAGCTGACGGGGCTCACGAGCATCAGCGTGCTCGACGTGAACGACCGGCCGCCGGCGGGCAAGGAGCTGCGCGCCGAGGTCAAGCTCGTGGACCCGGAGGGCAACGAGGTGCACCTGGCCGGAACGGAGATGCCGGCCCGCTATCCGCTCCCGGGCGGCGCGGTGCTCAATCTCGAGGACAACGACGAGATCGGCATCGGCGACGTCATCGCGCGGATTCCGCAGGAAGGCTCGAAGACCCGGGACATCACCGGCGGCATGCCGCGCGTGGCGGATCTCTTCGAGGCCAGGAAGCCAAAGGAACCCGCGATCCTCGCCGAGGCGACAGGCACCGTCAGCTTCGGCAAGGAGACCAAGGGGAAACGGCGCCTGGTGATCACGCCGGCGGACAGCGATCCCGTGGAAACGCTCATTCCCAAGTGGCGGCAGATCTCGGTCTTCGACGGGGAGCACGTGGAGAAGGGCGAGGTGGTCTCCGAAGGGCCGCCGAGCCCGCACGACATCCTGCGCCTGAAGGGCGTCGCGGAACTCGCGAAGTTCATCATCAACGAGATCCAGGAGGTCTACCGCCTGCAGGGCGTCACGATCAACGACAAGCACATCGAGGTGATCGTGCGGCAGATGCTGCGCAAGGCGGAGGTCAGGCAACCCGGCGGATCGCACTTCATTCGCGGCGAGCAGGTGCAGTACGTGACCGTCGTGGAAGAGAACGAACGCCTGGCGGAAGAGGGGCTCGATCCGGTCGAGTTCGAGCGGCTGCTGCTCGGGATCACCAAGGCCTCGCTCGCCACGGAGTCCTTCATCTCCGCGGCGTCGTTCCAGGAGACGACGCGCGTGCTGACGGAAGCGGCCGTCACCGGCAAGCGCGACGTGCTGCACGGATTGAAGGAGAACGTCGTCGTGGGTCGACTGATCCCGGCCGGTACGGGGCTCACCTATCACGCGGACCGCAAGCGGCGCCGCGAGGAAGAGGTGCTCGCGGAGCAGGGACCGACGGCGGACGAGGTCGAACAGGCGCTCTCCGAGGCGCTCTCGGCCAGCGGGGAGAGCTAGGCAGCGCCGTTCTGGGGAACGCCGGGCCGGTTGAAGGGCCGCCCGGCGGCCTATAGAATCTCGCGCCTTTTTCGGGCGGGCGAATCTGCCCGATGAGTTGGAGAACGAATGGCGACGATCAGCCAGTTGGTACGCAAGCCGCGCAAGCGACGGGTGGCCAAGAACATCGTGCCGGCGCTGCAGAAGTCGCCGCAGAAGCGGGGCGTGTGCACGCGCGTATACACGACGACGCCCAAGAAACCCAATTCGGCGTTGCGCAAGGTCTGCCGTGTGCGCCTCACCAACGGCTACGAGGTGAACTCGTACATCGGCGGCGAGGGCCACAATCTCCAGGAGCACTCCGTGGTGCTCATCCGGGGAGGGCGCGTGCGGGACTTGCCGGGCGTGCGGTACCACACGATCCGCGGCACCCTCGACGCCTCCGGGGTGGCCGACCGGCGCGGCGCGCGCTCCAAGTACGGCGCCAAGAAACCCAAGTAAGCAACGTCCGCGGGACCCGCATCGCGGGTCTCGAGTAAGGCTGCCCATGCGTGGCAGGCGCACCTGAAGGAGTCGGAAATGCCAAGACGAAGAATCGTCGCGAAGCGGGAAATCCTCCCGGATCCGAAGTACCACAACCAGACCGTGGCGAAGTTCATCAACCACGTGATGGTGAGCGGCAAGAAGTCCGTGGCCGAGCGCATCGTCTACGGTGCCCTGGCGCGCATCGAACAGCGCGACCGCGGCGACGCCATCGAGACGTTCGAGAAGGCCCTCGAGGCCGTCGCGCCGTTCGTCGAGGTGAAGTCGCGCCGGGTCGGGGGCGCGACGTACCAGGTCCCCGTGGAGGTGCGGTCGTCGCGGCGGCAGGCCCTGGCGATGCGGTGGCTGGTCGACAGCGCGCGCGGCCGGGGCGAGAAGTCGATGGCGGCGCGGCTCGCCGGCGAGTTGAGCGATGCCGCCGAAGGCCGCGGGACGGCCGTTCGCAAACGCGAGGACACCCACCGCATGGCGGAGGCGAACCGGGCGTTCTCGCACTACCGGTTCTAGGAGTTCCGCCTTACTCGAGAAGGCTGGGCTCGGAGCGTTCCGGGTTCGGGCACTCACACGACGCCGCGGACGCCTCCGGCGGTGTCCGGCTGGACCGGCAGCAAGGAATGGCGGCCCATGCGCAGGCGCCGGCGATGCGGCGAGGCGCGATGCAAGGAGCATGAGGATGGCTCGCAGTACGCCCATCGGGCGGTATCGCAACATCGGAATCGTCGCCCACGTCGATGCGGGGAAGACGACCACCACGGAACGCGTGCTGTTCTACACGGGCCTGTCGCACAAGATGGGCGAGGTGCACGACGGTGCCGCCGTCATGGACTGGATGGAGCAGGAGCAGGAGCGGGGGATCACGATCACGTCCGCCGCCACCACCTGCTTCTGGCGCGGCATGGGCAACCAGTTCGACGAGCACCGCATCAACATCATCGACACGCCGGGGCATGTCGACTTCACGATCGAGGTGGAGCGCTCGCTGCGGGTGCTCGACGGGGCGGTGGTCGTCTTCTGCGGCACGGCGGGGGTCGAGCCCCAGTCCGAGACGGTGTGGCGGCAGGCGAACCGGTACGAGGTCCCGCGGATGGTCTTCGTCAACAAGATGGATCGCGCCGGCGCGGACTTCCTGCGGGTCGTGGAACAGATCCGGGACCGGCTCGGCGCACGCCCCGTGCCGGTCCAGTTGCCGATCGGTGCGGAGGAGAACTTCCAGGGCGTCATCGACCTCGTGTCCATGAAGGCCATCACCTGGGGCGAAGAGGATCTCGGCATCTCGTTCGTCGAAGGCGAGATTCCGGACGCCCTGCGCGCCGAGGCCGAGTCCTTCCGCGAGCAGATGGTGGAAGTGGCCGCCGAGGCGTCCGAGGAGATGATGGAGCGGTACCTCGAGGACGGCGACCTGACCCCGGACGACATCCGGCGGGGGTTGCGGATCCGTACGCTCGACAACGAGATCGTCCCGGCGCTCTGCGGTTCGGCGTTCCGCAACAAGGGCGTGCAGGCCATGCTCGACGCGGTCGTGGACTACCTGCCGGCGCCGACGGAGGTGAAGTCCATCGAGGGTTCCCTCGAGGATCGCACCCCGGCGACACGGGCGTCGGACGACGGCGAACCGTTCGCCGCGCTGGCGTTCAAGATCGCGACCGACCCGTTCGTGGGCACGCTGACCTTCTTCCGCGTCTACTCGGGGGTGCTCGGGTCGGGAGACCAGGTCTACAACCCCGTGAAGGGGAGGCGGGAGCGGGTCGGCCGCATGGTGCAGCTGCACTCGAACAGCCGGAACGAGATCAAGGAAGTGCGCGCCGGCGACATCGCGGCGGCGATCGGGCTGAAGGACGTGACAACGGGCGACACGCTCTGCGACACGAACGACCCCATCACGCTCGAGCGCATGGAGTTCCCGGAACCGGTGATCGACGTGGCGGTGGAGCCGCGCTCGGTGGCGGACCAGGACAAGATGTCGATCGCCCTCGCCAAGCTCGCCCAGGAGGATCCTTCCTTCCGGGTGAGCACGGACAACGAGTCGGGCCAGACCATCATCGCGGGGATGGGCGAGCTCCACCTCGACATCATCGTGGACCGCATGAAACGCGAGTTCGGTGTCGAGGCGAACGTCGGCAAGCCGCAGGTGGCGTACCGGGAGACGATCCGCGACCGCGTCGAGGTCGAGGGCCGCTTCGTGCGCCAGACCGGCGGGCGCGGTCAGTACGGGCACGTGTGGCTCAGGATCGAGCCGCTGGCCGGCGAGTCCGGCGACAGCGGCGGGTTCGAGTTCGTCGACGAGATCACGGGTGGCGTCGTCCCGAAGGAGTACATCCCAGCCGTGCGGCGCGGCGTCGAGGAGCAGATGGCGAACGGTGTGCTGGCCGGTTATCCGCTCATCGGTGTCCGGGTGACGCTGTACGACGGGTCCTTTCACGAGGTCGACTCGTCCGAGGTCGCCTTCCGGATCGCCGGCTCCCAGGCAATGCGCGACGGGGCCTTGAGGGCGAAACCGGTACTGCTCGAGCCGTTGGTCGCGGTCGAGGCCGTGACGCCGGGCGACTACATGGGGCATGTCGTCGGCGACCTGAACCGGCGTCGGGGCATGATTGACGGCCTCGGCGAGAACCCGTCCGGCAAGATCGTCCGGGCCTATGTGCCGCTCGGCGAGATGTTCGGTTACGCGACGGATCTCCGCTCCGCCACGCAGGGCCGCGCGACGTTCACGATGGAGTTCGCCCGCTACGCGGAAGTGCCGCGCAACATCGCGGAGGAGATTGTCAGCCGGTAGCGCCGGGACGGTGGTTCGAGGGCCCCGGGAGGCGCGCCTCGGGGCGGCCCGGAACGCCGTCGGCAGCGCTCCGCCAGCGTTGCGTAATGGTGACGGCGAACGTAGAATGCGCGATCCGTTTGTCCGGGGGCCGCGGGCGCCGTCACAGGGGTCGCCTGCGCTAGCTGGACATGGCGGGCGCTTCCGCGCTCGCAGGGCTTGCACGAGCAGAGCTTGCACTTGCACAGGCACGGTCAGAACAGGCAATTGGAAGAACGCGGGGGCCCTGTTCCCCGCAAAGAGAGGTTCGAGGTAGTTCGTGGTCCAGAACCAGCGAATTCGCATACGCCTGAAGGCGTTCGATCACCGGTTGATCGACGTGTCGACGGAGGAGATCGTCGACACGGCGAAGCGTACCGGTGCGCAGGTGCTCGGGCCCATACCCCTGCCGACCCGCAAGGAGCGCTACACCGTCCTGATCTCGCCCCACGTCGACAAGGACGCGCGGGACCAGTACGAAATCCGCACCCATAAGCGCCTGCTCGACATCCTCGAGCCGACGGAGAAGACCGTCGATGCCCTGATGAAGCTCGATCTGGCCGCTGGCGTAGAGGTGCAGATCAGCTTGAACTGAGGCTGGAACAACGCGAAACGCCGCCTTCCACTTTATTGCGGAGGCGGCGTTTTCTTAACAGCGCTGCGACGTATCGCCCGTCGCATGGAGAGCGTAACAGGATGGCCATCGGGGTCGTTGGGAAAAAGAGCGGCATGACCCGCGTCTTCACGGCGGAAGGCGACTCGATTCCCGTGACCGTGATCGCGGTGGAGCCGAACCGCGTGACCCAGGTCAAGACGGTCGAGTCGGACGGCTACGACGCCGTGCAGGTGACGGCCGGCGCGGCCCGTCCCAATCGGGTGACGCGGCCCATGGCCGGGCACTTCGCCAAGGCGGGCACGGCTGCCGGGCGGGGACTCTGGGAGTTCCGGCTCGCCGCGCAGCCCGACGAAGCCCTCGAACCCGGCGCCGAGATGGGCGCGGAGCAGTTCGAGGAGGGACAGAAAGTGGACGTGACCGGCGTCTCGAAAGGCAAGGGGTACGCCGGCACGATCAAGCGGTGGAAGTTCGGCGCCCAGGGATGGAGTCACGGCAACTCCCAGGCCCACCGGGCGCCGGGGTCGATCGGTCAGTGCCAGACGCCGGGGCGCGTGTTCAAGGGCAAGAAGATGGCCGGCCACCTCGGCGACGAACGCGTGACCACGCAGAACCTGACCGTCGTGCGCGTGGACGCGGAACGCAACCTCCTGCTCATCAAGGGCGCGGTACCGGGCCCGGCGGGAGGCGACGTGACGGTCCGTCCGTCCGTAAAGGCGGCCGGGAACGCCGGCGCCTAGGCGGCAACGGGCAGACGACGGAAGACAAGCACGCGTGGAACTCTCCCTGGCAAACGACGGCGGCAGCATCGAGCTGGCGGACGGCACGTTCGGGCGCGTGTTCAACGAAGCCCTCGTGCACCAGGTCGTCGTCGCCTACATGGCCGCGGGCCGCAGCGGCACGCATGCGCAGAAGACCCGGGCGGAAGTGCGCGGCGGCGGGCGCAAGCCCTATCGGCAGAAGGGCACGGGCCGGTCGCGGGCGGGCTCGACGCGCAGCCCGCTGCGGCGTGGCGGCGGGCGCACCTTCCCCGCGAAGCCCAGGAGCCATGCGCAGAAGGTCAACCGCAAGATGTACCGCGGTGCCATGCGCTGTATCTTCTCCGAGCTGATCCGCCAGAACCGCCTCCTTCTCACCTCCGAATTCTCCGTCGACTCCCCCAGGACCCGGGCACTCGCCGCGAAGCTCGCGGGCCTCGAAATCTCCCCTTCAAATGGCAAGGTCCTCATAGTCGCGACGTCGGTCGACGAGAACCTCTATCTCGCCGCGCGCAACCTGCGCGGCGTGGACGTGCGTGACGTCCCGGCGCTGGACCCGGTGAGCCTGCTGAACCACGACAGGGTGCTCGTGACGGTGGAGGCCATCCGGACGCTCGAGGAGGCGCTCTCGTGAACGACGAGCGACGTTACATGGTGCTGCTCGAGCCGCACGTCTCCGAAAAGGTCAGCAACCTCGGCGACGCGAACAACCAGTACGCCTTCAAGGTGGTCCGGGATGCGACCAAGGCCGAGATCAAGGAAGCCGTCGAGTCCATCTTCGAGGTCTCGGTGCTGCGCGTTACGACCCTGAACCAGAAGGGCAAGGTGAAGCGCGGGTTGCGGCGCGTGTCGCGCAAGAAGGACTGGAAGAAGGCGTATGTCCGGCTCGCCGAGGGCCAGGACATCGACTTCGTCGCGGAGCGCTAGACGATGCCGGCAGTCAAGACCCGACCCACTTCCCCGGGACGCCGCTTCGTCGTCAAGATCGTCGACCCGGCGTTGCATCGGGGCGGGCCCCACAAGCCGTTGCTCGAGCCGAACCCGAAGAGCGGCGGCCGCAACGCGAACGGTCGCATCACGACGCGCCATCGCGGCGGCGGCCACAAGCGGAACTACCGCAGGGTGGACTTCCGCCGCAACAAGGACGGCATCGCGGCCGTCGTGGAACGGCTCGAATACGATCCGAACCGCAGCGCCAACCTGGCGCTGCTGAAATACGTCGACGGGGAACGCCGTTACATTGTGGCGCCGCGCGGCGTCTCCGTCGGAGACGAGCTGATGTCGGGCAGCAGCGCGCCGATCCGGCCCGGCAACGCTCTGGCCCTCCGGAACGTGCCGCTCGGCAGCGTGATTCACTGCGTGGAGCTCAAGCCCGGCAAGGGCGCCCAGCTCGCGCGCAGCGCCGGCACCTCGGCGCAGCTCGTCGCGCGGGAAGGCGCCTACGCCACGCTGCGCCTGCGATCCGGCGAGATGCGGCGCGTGCTCGTCGACTGTCGGGCGACGCTCGGCGAGGTCGGCAACAGCGAGCACAACCTGCGCTCGCTCGGCAAGGCCGGCGCGGCGCGGTGGCGGGGGCGGCGTCCGACCGTGCGGGGCGTGGCCATGAATCCCGTGGATCACCCGCACGGCGGCGGCGAGGGCAAGTCGTCCGGCGGCCGTCACCCGGTGACCCCGTGGGGCGTGCCGACAAAGGGCCACAAGACCCGCACGAACAAGCGCACGGACGCACTGATCGTGCGGCGGCGGACGCGGAAGTCGCGGTAGCCGCGCGCGACCGGACGGGCCGGGAACAGTCGGGAACAGCAGAGCAAGAGCGAGAGAGAGGCGTTACGCATGCCCAGATCGGTGCGCAAGGGTCCGTTCGTGGACCTGCACCTCGCGAAGAAGGTGGCCGCCGCGCAGGATGGCGGCGACAAGCGGCCCATCCGCACGTGGTCGCGGCGGTCGATGATCGCCCCGGACATGGTGGGCCTGACCATCGCCGTGCACAACGGCCGCCAGCACGTGCCGGTGTTCGTGACCGAGGACATGGTGGGCCACAAGCTCGGCGAGTTCGCGCCGACGCGCACCTACCGGGGCCACGCGGCGGACCGGAAGGCGAGGCGGTAGCGAGGCGGTAGCGATGAGAGTGGCGGCGAAGGCGAAGATGCTGCGGATATCCCCGCGCAAGGCGCGGCTGGTGGCCGACATGGTGCGCGGCAAGCCCGTCGAGGAGGCGCAGGACATCCTCACCTTCAGCCCGCAGAAGGCTGCGGGGCTCGTGTCGAAGGTGCTCGAGTCGGCCATCGCGAACGCCGAGGAGAACGAGGGCGCCGACGTGGACGAGTTGCGGGTGGGCGAGATCTACGTCGACGAGGGCGTCACGATGAAGCGCATCCGACCCCGGGCGCGCGGTCGCGCGGACCGGATCTTCAAGCGCACCAGCCATGTCACCGTGGCGGTGACGGACGACGAGGGTTAGGCAAGGGCATGGGCCAGAAAGTCAATCCGACCGGAATGCGGCTCGGCATCGTCGCGGACCACCGCTCGGTGTGGTACGCCGAACGGAACACCTACTCGGAGTACCTCCTGAACGACCTCGAGGTGCGGGACTACCTGCGGCGCCGGCTCGCCCAGGCGTCGGTCAGCCGCATCGAGATCGAGCGGCCGGCGCAGACCGCCCGCGTCACCATCCACACGGCCCGGCCCGGCATCGTGATCGGCAAGAAGGGCGAGGACGTGGAACGCCTGCGCGCGGAACTGTTCCGCATGATGCGCGTCCCGGTGCACATCAACGTGGAGGAAGTCCGCAAGCCCGAGGTCGACGCCCTGCTGGTCGCCCAGAACGTCGCCCAGCAGCTCGAACGCCGCGTGCAGTTCCGCCGGGCCATGCGACGCGTCATCCAGAACGCCATGCGCCTCGGGGCCAAGGGCATCAAGGTACGCGTCGCGGGTCGTCTCGGCGGCGCGGAGATCGCGCGCGCCGAGGTGTACCACCAGGGACGCGTGCCCCTGCACACGCTGCGGGCGGACATCGACTACGCCACGGCGGAGGCGAAGACCACCTACGGGATCATCGGCGTGAAGGTCTGGATCTTCAAGGGCGAGGTGATGCCCGGCGAAGAGGCCGAGGACGAGACGCAGGGCCGCTAGGGGACCTGGACGATGTTGCAGCCGAAGAGAACGCGCTACAGGAAGCAGCAGAAGGGCCGCAACCGCGGCCTGGCGAGCCGCGGCAACAAGGTCAGCTTCGGGGAGTTCGGGCTGAAGGCCACCGGGCGCGGTCGCCTGACGGCCCGGCAGATCGAGGCGGCCCGGCGCGCGATGACGCGCCATGCGCGCCGCGGCGGCAAGGTCTGGATCCGGGTGTTCCCCGACAAGCCGATCACCAAGAAACCGCTGGAAGTGCGGCAGGGGAAGGGCAAGGGGAGCGTCGAGTACTGGGTGGCGCAGGTCAAGCCGGGACGGATCCTCTACGAGATGGAGGGCGTCTCCGAGGAAGTGGCGCGCCGCGCCTTCCAGTTGGCCGCGGCGAAGCTGCCGTTTTCGACCGCGGTCGTGTCGCGGTCTGCGATCTGACGGCAACGGCGACGCGACGGACCCGACGACATGAAGGCATCGGAACTCAGGGACATGGAACCGGATGCGCTGCAGGAGGAACTGGTCCGCCTGCGGCGGGAGCAGTTCAACCTGCGGATGCAGCGCGGCAGCGAACACCTGCCGCAGACGCACCTCCTGAAGGAGACGCGGCGGGACATCGCGCGCGTCAAGACGGTACTGCGGGAGCTGCGGGAGAACGACGGTGGCGACGGTGGTGACAGTAGCGACGGTGGCGACGGTGAGTAGAGCGAGCGAGACCGTGAAGACGCAGTCCGGCACGCGGATCCTGTCCGGGTCGGTGATCTCCGACCGCAGGGACAAGACGATCACCGTGCTCATCGAGCGCAGCGTGAAGCACCCGGTGTACGGGAAGATCCTGCGGCGTCGCTCGAGGATCCACGCCCACGACGAGCACAACGAGTGCCGCGTGGGGGACCAGGTGACGATCGTCGAGACGCGCCCGATCTCGAAGCAGAAGTCCTGGCGTCTGCTGGCGCGCGGCGCGAGGTCGCAGGCCGCGGACGAGGGCGACGTGGCGGAGGCGCCGGCCGAAGAGGAAGCACCTGCGCCGGAGGAAACGCCTGCGGCAGACGAAGCGTCGGCGGCAGAGGAGGCGTCGGCGGCAGAGGAAGCGTCGGCGGCAGAGGAGGCCCCCGCGGCCGAGGAAGGGCCCGCGGCCAAGGAAGCGCCTGCGGCCAAGGAAGCGCCCGCGGCCGAGGAAGCGCCTGCGGCCAAGGAGAGAAGCGCGTGATCCAGGCGGAAACCATGCTGGACATCGCCGACAACAGCGGTGCGCGGCGCGTGCAGTGCATCAAGGTCCTCGGCGGATCGAGGCGCCGCTACGCCGGCGTCGGCGACGTGATCAAGGTGGCCGTCAAGGAAGCGATCCCCCGGGGCCGCGTCCGCAAGGGCCAGGTCATGGAAGCGGTGGTCGTGCGGACCCGCAAGGGCGTACGCCGCCCCGACGGCTCCGTCATCCGGTTCGACCGCAACGCGGCCGTCCTGCTGACGCCCCAGTTGCAGCCGGTGGGGACGCGCATCTTCGGTCCCGTGACGCGGGAACTGCGCACGGAGAACTTCATGCGGATCATCTCGCTGGCGCCCGAGGTGCTGTGAGCCATGCGCAAGATCAGGCAGGAAGACCAGGTGATCGTCATTGCCGGTCGTGACAAGGGCAAGCGCGGCGAGGTCGTCCGCGTGCTCGACGACCGGCTGGTTGTCGCCGGCGTGAACCTGGTGAAGAAGCACCAGCGCGCGAATCCCCAGGCGAACCAGCAGGGCGGCATCCTGGACCGGGAGGCGCCGATCCACGCGTCGAACGTGGCGATCTACAACGAGGAAAGCGACCGGCCGGACCGGGTCGGCATCCGGATGGAGGACGGACGGCGCGTCCGCTACTTCAAGTCCGACGGCAGCCTGGTAGACGGCGATTAGCGAGTGACGGAGCGATGACCGACCTGCGCGCAAGGTACGACGAGGAGATCAGGCCCGCCCTGATGGAACGGTTCGCCTACCGGACGCCCATGCAGGCGCCGCGGCTCCTCAAGGTGACGCTCAACATGGGCGTGGGCGAGGCCGTGGCCGACCGCAAGATCATGGACAACGCCGTCTCCGACCTGACCCTCATCGCCGGGCAGAAGGCGATCGTCACGCTGGCGCGCAAGTCGGAAGCGGCGTTCAAGATCCGCGCCGGCTGGCCGGTGGGCTGCAAGGTGACCCTGCGGCGGGAGCGGATGTACGAGTTCGTCGATCGCCTGATCGGCATCGCCATCCCCCGGATGCGGGACTTCCGCGGCCTGAATCCACGGTCGTTCGACGGCCGCGGCAACTATTCGCTCGGGGTGTCGGAGCAGATCGTCTTCCCCGAGATCGACTACGACAAGGTCGACGCCGTGCGCGGCCTCGACATCGCGATCACGACGTCGGCACGGACCGACGAGGAAGGGCTCGAACTGCTGCGGGCCTTCAGTTTCCCGTTCAGGAACTAGCAAAGATGGCCAAGGTCTCCATGCGGGAGCGCGAGAAGAAGCGCGAGAAGACGGTGGCGCGCTACGCGGCGAAACGCCGGGCGCTCAAGGCGATCATCGCGGATCGCGAGGCGTCGGACGACGAGCGCTGGGATGCGCAGGTCCGGCTGCAGAAGCTGCCGCGCAACGCGAGCCCGGTGCGGCTGCAGCGGCGTTGCGGCCAGACCGGACGTCCGCGGGGCGTGTACCGGAAGTTTGGCCTCGGACGCAACAAGCTACGCGAGGCGGCCATGCGCGGCGACGTCCCCGGGCTGCTGAAGGCAAGCTGGTAGGACGGAACGGAACTTGGGACGAACAGAACGATGAGCATGCAGGATCCCCTTTCCGACCTCCTGACCCGCATCCGGAACGGGCTCGCCGCGCGTCACCGGAGCGTCAGCATGCCGAGTTCCAGGCTCAAGGCGGCCGTCTGCGGCGTGCTGCGGGACGAGGGCTACATCAAGGATTTCTCGGTCGACGAAGGCGTCCGGCCCACCCTCACGGTGCGCCTCAGGTACCACAACGGCGCGCCGGCGATCGAGGAACTCAAGCGGGTCAGCCGGCCGGGGCTGCGCGTGTACCGCGGTTGCCGGGACATTCCCCGCGTGCGCGGCGGTCTGGGCGTCGCGGTGGTGAGCACCCCGCGGGGCGTGATCACGGACCGTGCCGCGCGCCTGTCGGGCGTGGGCGGCGAAGTGCTCTGTACGGTGTTCTGACGTGTCTCGCGTAGCCAACAGTCCGGTGACGGTCCCCGACGATGTCGAAGTGCGGGTCGGGGACGGCGAGATCGCGGTGAAGGGAAGTCGCGGCAGTCTCGAGCTCGCCCTGACGGGCGACGTGACGGTGGAGCGGACCGACGGCGTGCTGACCTTCGCGGCGGCGCGCGAGGACCGGCGCGCCCGCGCGATGGCAGGGACCGTCCGTTCGCTGGTGAACAACATGGTCGTCGGCGTCAGCCACGGCTTCGAGCGCCGGCTGCAGCTTTCCGGCGTCGGCTACCGGGCGCAGGCGAAGGGACGTACCGTGACCCTGCAGCTCGGCTTCTCCCATCCGGTGGAGTACACCCTGCCGGACGGCGTGGACGCGGAAACCCCGACGCAGACGGAGATCGTGGTACGCGGCGTCGACAAGCAGGCCGTCGGCCAGGTGGCCGCCGAGATCCGGGCATTTCGCCCGCCGGAGCCGTACAAGGGCAAGGGCGTGCGCTACGCGAACGAGCGGGTGCGGCGCAAAGAGGCCAAGAAGAAGTAGCGGGTAAGGCACGCGAAACGACATGAGCGACAAGAAGACATCCCGTCTGCGCCGAGCCCGGCGCGCGCGCAAGAAGATGCGCGAGCTCGGCGCAACCCGGCTGACCGTGTATCGCTCGGCGCGGCACATCTACGCCCAGGTGATCTCCGCCGACGGGAGCCGCGTGCTGGCGCAGGCCTCGACGCTGGACGAGTCGTTGCGGGCGAACGGGGCGACGGGCAACGCCGAGGCGGCCGGCAAGGTGGGCGCGCTGATCGCTGACCGGGCGAAGGGCGCCGGCGTCACCCGCGTCGCGTTCGACCGCTCGGGCTACAAGTACCACGGCCGTGTGAAGGCGCTCGCGGATGCGGCCCGGGAAGGCGGGCTGGAGTTTTAGAACGAGATGGCATACAGCGAAGAGATCAAGGAAGAGGGCCTCGTAGAGAAGCTCGTCGACGTCAACCGGGTCGCCAAGGTGGTCAAGGGTGGACGGATCTTCGGCTTTACGGCCCTGACCGTGGTGGGAGACGGCAACGGCCGGGTCGGGTTCGGCCGCGGCAAGGCCCGCGAAGTTCCCGTCGCGATCCAGAAGGCGATGGAAGCGGCGCGGCGCGACATGATCGATGTCGAACTCAACGGCACGACGATCTGGTACGCGGTCCGCGAACGCCACGGCGCCTCCATGGTGTACATGCAGCCGGCGTCGGAGGGCACGGGCGTGATCGCCGGCGGCCCCATGCGCGCCGTGCTCGAGGCCGCCGGCGTGCAGAACGTGCTCGCCAAGTGCTACGGGTCGACCAACCGCGTCAACGTGGTGCGGGCGACGTTCAAGGCCCTGGCGAACATGCGGTCGCCGGAAATGGTGGCCGCCCGGCGCGGCAAAACCGTCGAGGAGATCCGTGCCTGACCGGCCTCCGGACGGGACAGAGCGACGCGGCAGGAAAGCGACATGGCAAAAGCTGCAGGAAAGACGCTGACGGTGCGGCAGGTGAAGAGTTCGAACGGCCGCCTGAAGCGCCACAAGGCCTGTCTCGCCGGCCTCGGACTGCGCCGCATCGGGCATGTCGTCGAAGTGGAGGATACGCCGGCCGTGCGTGGCATGGTGGCGAAGGTCAGCTACATGGTGGAAGTACAAGAGGCTTCCTAGGAACGAACGCATGACCATGGAACTCAACGCGCTGCACCCGGCGCCCGGCGCGAAGAAACGCCGCAAGCGCGTCGGCCGCGGCGTCGGCTCCGGCGTCGGCAAAACGTGCGGGCGCGGGCAGAAGGGACAGAAGTCGCGCTCCGGCGCCAAGGTGCCTCCCTGGTTCGAGGGCGGGCAGTTGCCGCTGCAGATGCGGGTGCCGAAGTTCGGCTTCCGTTCGCGCATCGGCCTCTCGACCGTGGAGGTGCGCCTCGGCGAGCTGGCCAAGGTCGAAGGTGACGTGGCGGACCTCGCGGCGCTCAAGGCCGCCAACATCGTGCCCCGCAACACCAGGCGCGCGCGCGTCATGCTGTCCGGCAGCATCGAGCGTGCGCTGACCGTGCGCGGGCTCAAGCTCACGCCCGCCGCCGCGACCGCCGTCGAGGCGGCCGGGGGCCGGGTAGAGGCCGAAGCGAAAGGCGACTAGCGATGGTCACGACACGACAGGGTCTGACGGGGACGCGACCGGGTCTGGCGGGCGCCCAGGCGGGGCTGTCCGAACTCCGCGGCCGGCTGCTGTTCGTCCTGTTCGCGCTGCTCGTGTACCGCATCGGGACGCATATCCCCGTACCGGGCATCAACCCCGACGCCCTGCGCAACCTCTTCGAGCAGAACCAGGGCGGCATCCTCGAACTCGTCAACATGTTCGGCGGCGGGGCGCTCGAGCGCATGAGCATCCTGGCGCTCGGCGTGATGCCCTACATCACGTCGAGCATCGTGATGAACCTGCTGACGATGATGTATCCGACGCTGCAGCAGTTGCGCAAGGAAGGCGAAGCGGGGCGGCGCAAGATCACGCGCTACACGCGCTACGGCACGCTCATCGTGGCCCTCATCCAGGGCGCGGCGCTGACCGGCACGCTCATGGCCCAGGGGCTCGCCTTCAACCCCGGCGTGGTCTTCTACGTCATCGCGCTCATCACCCTGGTGACCGGCGCGCTCTTCCTGATGTGGCTCGGGGAGCAGATCACCGAGCGGGGGGTCGGCAATGGCATCTCCCTGCTGATCTTCGCCGGCATCGTCTCCGGGTTCCCGGCCGCCGTGGGGCAGTCGTTCGAGGCCGCGCGCCAGGGCGACATCAACATCATCGCGCTCCTCGCGATCGGCGTGTTCGCCATCGTGATCGTCGGGTTCGTGGTGTTCATAGAACGCGGCGAGCGGCGCATCACGGTGAACTACGCCAAGCGCCAGCAGGGCCGCCGCGTCTACCAGGCGCAGTCGAGCGCGCTGCCGCTCAAGGTCAACATGGCCGGCGTGATCCCCGCCATCTTCGCGTCGAGCCTGCTGCTCGCCCCGGCGTCGATGGCCACCTGGTTCGGCCAGTCGCCCTCCATGTCGTGGCTGCAGGAGGTGGCCCTCGTGCTGTCGCCGGGACAGCCGCTCTACATCATGCTGTTCGCGGCGGGGATCATCTTCTTCAGCTTCTTCTACACGGCCATCGTCTTCGATCCGAAGGACATGGCCGATAACCTGAAACGCCAGGGCGCGTACGTCCCCGGCATCCGGCCCGGGGCGCAGACGGCGCGGCACATCGACGACGTCATCACGCGGCTCACCCTCTTCGGCGGGCTGTACGTCACCCTGGTGTGCCTGCTGCCGGAGTTCATGGTCGTGGCGTTCAACATCACCTTCCAGCTCGGCGGGACGGCGCTCCTGATCGTGGTGGTGGTGGCCATGGACTTCATGACCCAGGTGCAGGCGCACCTGATGTCCAGCCAGTACGCCAAGCTCATGGAGAAGTCGAACCTGCAGAACTACGGGCGGCGCCGGTAGCAGGGCGAAGACGGAGACAGGACATGAAGGTACGGGCTTCGGTCAAGAAAATGTGCCGCAACTGCAAGATCGTGAAGCGGCACGGCGTGGTCCGGGTCGTCTGCACGGCGCAGCCCCGGCACAAGCAGCGGCAGGGTTAAGGCAGAGGTCGGGGCAGAGACGACGATGGCACGGATAGCGGGGATCAACGTCCCGGACAACAAGCACGCGAGCATCTCGCTCACGTACATCTACGGCATCGGGCGTTCGCGCGCCATGGAGGTGTGCGCGGAAGCCGGCGTCGATCCGGCGCGCAATATCGGCGAGCTGTCGGAAACCGACCTCGACGCGATCCGCAACGTCGTCTCGCGGCTCCCGGTGGAGGGCGACCTGCGGCGGGAACTGTCGATGAACGTGAAGCGGCTGATGGACCTCGGCACCTATCGGGGCATCCGCCATCGCCGCGGCCTGCCCGTGCGGGGACAGCGCACGCGCACCAACGCGCGCACGCGCAAGGGCCCGCCGCGGCCCATCAAGCGGTAGACGGTCCAGGGCGACGGGCCGCAGGGCGAAGAGAACAGACGGAAGAACCAATCAATGGCAGAGCAGCCGAGTCGCAGGAAGGGCAAGCGCGTCGTGGCCGACGGGGTCGCCCACGTCCACGCGTCCTTCAACAACACGATCATCACCATCGCGGACCGCCAGGGCAACGTGCTTGGCTGGGCCACGGCCGGCGGTTCCGGCTTCCGCGGCTCCCGCAAGAGCACGCCCTTCGCGGCGCAGATCGCCGCGGAGCGCGTGGCGACGGACATGGTGGACAACCACGGCATGAAGAGCGTCGACGTGTTCGTCAAGGGGCCGGGGCCGGGCCGCGAGTCCTCCGTGCGCGCCATGAACGCGGCGGGTCTCAAGATCAACAGCATCGCCGACGTGACCCCGATACCGCACAACGGCTGCCGGCCGCCCAAGCGGCGGCGGGTCTGACGAGGACAGGGAGAGGAAGCAAGATGGCGCGCTACACCGGACCGAGGCTCAAGCTCGCCCGCCGCGAGGGCACGGACCTGTTCCTGACGAGCGGCGTCACGTCTATCGACGCCAAGTGCAAGCTCGACACCCCGCCGGGACAGCACGGCACCCGGCGCACGCGGCTGTCGGACTACGCGGTGCAGTTGCGCGAGAAGCAGAAGGTGCGGCGGCTGTACGGAGTGCTCGAAAAGCAGTTCCGCAACTACTACCGCAAGGCGGACCGCCAGCGCGGTGCGACCGGGGAGAACCTGCTGCGCCTGCTCGAGTGCCGCCTGGACAACGTGGTCTACCGAATGGGTTTCGGGGCGACCCGCGCCGAGTCGCGCCAGCTCGTGTCGCACAAGGCGGTCGAGGTGAACGGCCAGACGGTCAACATCCCCTCCTACCAGGTGCGGCAGGACGACGTGGTGGGGGTGCGCGACAAGGCGAAGGGACAGCTCCGCATCAAGTCCGCGCTGGACGTCGCCGCGCAGCGCGGCATGGTGGATTGGGTGGAGGTCGACCCGGACAAGCTCGAGGGCGTCTTCAAGCGGCCTCCGGACCGGGCTGAACTGTCCCAGGAGATCAACGAGAACCTGATCGTCGAGCTCTACTCAAAGTAGCGAGACTCAAAGTAGCGAGAAAGCAGCGAGAGTAGCGCGCAACGGCTCACAGGGACGGCACGGAACGACTTGCCGCAAGTCCGAGCGAGCGGAGGATGACGCACACATGACACAGTCGGTGAACGAACTGCTCACGCCGAGACAGATCCGCGTACAGGAACTCGGCCCGACGCGGGCGCGGGTGACGCTGGAACCGCTCGAGCGGGGCTTCGGCCATACCCTCGGGAACACCCTGCGGCGGATCCTGCTGTCGTCCATGCGCGGGGCCGCTATCACGGAGGTGCAGATCGACGGGGTGCTGCACGAGTACAGCGCGATGGAGGGCGTCCAGGAGGACGTCATCGACATCCTGCTCAACCTCAAGGGAATCGCCGTGCGGCTGCATCACGCGGAGTCGGCGACCATCACCCTCTCCCGGGAGGGGACCGGCCAGGTGACCGCGGGCGACTTCCAGCTCTCGCAGGACATCGAGGTCGTGAACCCGGACCACCTCGTGTGCACGCTGAACGAGAACGGCGCCATCCGCATGGAGGCCACCGTTACGCGGGGCCGGGGCTACGTGCCCGTGGAGTACACGGGCGACGAGGAAGACGAGACGCGCACGATCGGCGTGCTGCGCCTGGACGCGAGCTACAGTCCCATGCGCCGGGTGGCGTACGAGGTCGAGAACGCGCGGGTCGAGCAACGCACCGACCTCGACCGGCTCATCCTCGACATCGAGTCGAACGGGACGATCGATCCCGAGGAGGCGGTGCGCCATGCCGCCACCATCCTGCAGCGTCAGCTCGACCCGTTCGTCAACCTCGAAGGCGAGGGCGAGCCGGTGGTCGAGGAGCGGCACGAGGAGGTGGCGCCCATCCTGTTGCGCCCCGTGGACGACCTCGAACTCACCGTGCGCTCGGCCAACTGCCTGAAGGCGGAGAACATCTACTACATCGGCGACCTCATCCAGCGCAGCGAGGTGGAGCTGCTGAAGACCCCGAACCTCGGCAAGAAGTCGCTCACGGAGATCAAGGAAGTGCTTGGGTCGCGCGGGCTCTCCCTCGGCATGCGGCTCGAGAACTGGCCGCCTGCGAGCCTGCGCGGAGACGACCGGGTCGCCTGACCGCGCCCGGCGACGTCAAGGACTCAGACCATGAGACACAGGAAAAGCGGCAAGCATCTCAACCGGACCAGTTCGCACCGCAAGGCGATGTTCCGCAACATGGCGGTGTCGCTGATCGAGCACGAGATCATCAAGACGACGGTGGCGAAGGCGAAGGAACTGCGCCGGGTCGCGGAACCCCTTATCACGCTGGCCAAGGAGGACAGCGTGGCCCATCGGCGGCTCGCCTTCGACCGCACGCGCAGCAAGGCCGCGGTGGCCAAGCTCTTCACCGAACTCGGTCCGCGTTACAGGGACCGCCCGGGGGGCTACACCCGCATCCTGAAGGCCGGCTACCGGGCCGGGGACTCCGCTCCCGTCGCGTACATCGAACTCGTCGACCGGCCGGGCGTCGAGGAGGACGACCTGTTCGCCGACGACGAGGTGACCGAGGAGGAAGCGGAAGAGCAGACCGCCTGACGGCGCTGTCGCCCCGCGTCCCTTGCTTCAAACCCCGGGCCCGGCGTCAGTAGCCGGGCGGTGGGGTGAACGCGAATCCCTCGGCCTCCAGCAGCCTTGCGAGCCCGATGGTCTTCAGGTCCCCGTACTCCGGACCGATGATCTGCACGCCGATCGGCAACCCGTCGCCGTCCGGTCCGGTCGGTATCACCGTCGAGGGCAGGTAGCTGCAGATCGCGATGCCGGCCCAGAACACCTGGGCGAAGTAGGGCTGCTCCGAGTTGTCCACCATCAACGTACGTTCGCCGAACGGACGATGGTCGTGGGGGAAGGCCGGTGTGGACATGATGGGGGCGACCACGGCGTCGTAGCGCTCGAAGAACGCGTGCCAGGCCCAACGCAGTTGCGTGCGCGCCTCGTTGGCGGCGACGTAGTCCCGGTAACTCGCGATCTGGCGGCGCAGCGTCCGCGCGCCATCGCTCTCGTCGTCCGGGTCGAGGTCGGCCACCTCGCGCCGCAGGCGGTCGTACACGTCCTGCGGCTGCCGGGACATCATTACCGCCTGCAGCAGCGTCTGGTAGGTCTCGAAGCCGGCCGCGAGGTCGCAGTCCGGGGCGGCGTCGAAGTCGGCCTGGCCGCCGGCATCCGTCACCGCCGCGGCGACGGCCGTGACGCGTTTGCCGGTCTCCGCGGTCACCGGGGCCATCTCGTGGTCGGTCCAGCACGCGATGCGATACCCGGACAGATCGCGATGTTCCGGACCGCGCAGCCGCAGTTCGTAACCCGCAGCCTGTATCTCGTCCGGGCCGGCCATCGCGGTGACGCCGAGTTCCAGGTCGTCGGCGCCGCGCCCGAGGGGGCCGATCACCGAGAGGTCGGGCTGGGCCAGCACGCCCGGCATTGCGTGGCCGCGCGGCGGCAGCAGTCCCCAGGTGGGCTTGTGGCCGAACACGCCGCAGAAGTGCGACGGGTTGCGGATGGAGCCGCCGATGTCGGACCCGCTCTCGAAGCCGGTCATGCCCGCGGCCAGGGCGGCGGCCGATCCGCCCGAAGACCCGCCCGGAATGCGGTCCGTGTTCCAGGGATTGCTGGTCGTGCCGTAGATGTCGTTGTAGCTCTGGAAGTCGGCCAGCCCCAGGGGCACGTTGGTCTTGCCGAACAGGACGACCCCGGCCGCCTTGAGGCGCTGCACCGAAAGGGCGTCCGCGGCGGCGATGTTGTTCTCGAGGTCCGGGAAGCCCCACGTCGTGGGGGTGCCCGCGACGTCGTAGGACTCCTTGATGGTCATCGGGACGCCGTGGAGGGGTCCCCACACCTCGCCGCGCGCCAGGGCGGCGTCGGCTTCCCGGGCCCGTTCGCGCCCGCCGTCCGCGTCGAGCACCACGATGGCGTTCAGCGTGGGGTTGAATCGCTCGATACGATCGAGATAGAGATCCAGCAGTTCTTCGCAGCCGATCTCACGGCGCCGGATCATCCCGGCCAGTTCGGCCGCGGTCTGGAATGCGATTTCGCTCACGGTGGGTTCTCCAGGGATTGCGGGCGACAGGGGGTCCGCGCGGGGACGCCGCCCGGCCGCCCCCTACCGGTGGCTGCCGGTATCAGGAGCCGCTGTTCTTCGGCATCGGCATCGGGAACGGGGTGATGTTCTGCCCGCTCGAGTCGGTGACCTTGGCGGTCCCCTCCTTCTCGACCTCGTCGATGCGAATGATGGCGTGCATCGGCACGAAGCTGCGCTGCACTCCGGAGAACTCCGTGCGCAGTTTGTCCTCGGCCGGATCGATCACCACCTGGGCCTTCTCGCCGAAGATGTAGTCCTCGATCTCGACGAACCCGTACAGGTCGCTCTGGTAGATCGCGTGGGCGTACACCTCGTATATCTGCCCCTGGCTGTGGAAGTAGATCCGGTAGATGTGCTGCTGGTCGGCCATAGCGGCCTTATAACTGCCCCGGTCGTGTCTTTTCAAGCGCCGGCCCGGGAAGCGGGCCACATGCGGGGCCGCGGCGTATGTGTTCCAATTGCGCCCCCACGGGATCGGGACCACGCCGTTGACCACCCCCCGCCTCTACGTCCGGACGCAGGGCTGCCAGATGAACGCGTACGACTCGTCGCGCATGGCGGACCTGCTGCGCGAGCGGGACGGCGCGGTGCTCGTGGATGCGCCGGAGGACGCGGACATCCTGCTGCTCAACACCTGCTCGATCCGCGAGAAGGCCCAGGAGAAGGTCTTCCATCAACTGGGGCGGTGGAAGCGGATCAAGGCCGCCCGCCCCGACGTGCTGATCGGCGTCGGCGGCTGCGTGGCGAGCCAGGAAGGAGACGCGATCCACGCGCGGGCGCCCTACGTCGATGTCGTCTTCGGCCCGCAGACGCTGCACCGGTTGCCGGACCTGCTGGCGCGGGCGCGGGCGCGGCGCGAAGACGGCCCCGTCGTCGACGTGAGCTTCCCCGAGATCGAGAAGTTCGACGCCCTGCCCGAACCGCGCGCCGAAGGGCCCACGGCCTACGTGTCCGTCATGGAGGGCTGCAGCCGCTACTGCAGTTTCTGCGTCGTCCCCTACACCCGCGGCGAGGAAGTGAGCCGGCCGCTCGCGGATGTCCTGCGCGAAGTAACGGCCCTGGCCGACCAGGGCGTCCGCGAGATCACGTTCCTCGGCCAGAACGTCAACGCGTACCGGGGGCGGAACGAGGGGCGCAAGGCGGATCTGGCCGGACTCGTCCGTGACGCGGCGGCGATCGACGGCATCGACCGGATCCGCTTCACGACGTCGCACCCCCTGGCGTTCGGCAAAACCCTGATCGAGGCGTTCCGGGACGTGCCGGAACTCGCCAGCCACCTGCACCTGCCCGTGCAGTCCGGCTCTGACCGCGTGCTGGCGGCGATGCGGCGCCGCTACACGGTGATGCAGTACCGGGAGAAGATCCGGCGGCTGCGCGAAGCCCGTCCCGACGTGGCGCTGTCGTCGGACTTCATCGTGGGCTTCCCCGGCGAGACGGACCGGGACTTCGAGGACACGCTCGCGCTCGCGCGCGAGCTCGACCACGACGTGTCCTTCAGTTTCATCTACAGTCCCCGCCCCGGCACGCCGGCGGCAAGCTTGCCGGACCACACGCGCCCGGAGGTGAAGCGGCACCGGCTGGCCATCCTGCAGGACCAGTTGCGCGCCCAGGCGGCGGCGCACGCGGCGGCCATGGTCGGCGGCGTCGAGCGCGTGCTGGTGACGGGCCGCTCCCCGCGGGACCCCGGGCAACTGCAGGGGCGGACGGAGAACAACCGGGTCGTGAACTTCCGCAGTCTCGACGACGGCCTCGTCGGCGCGTTCGTGGCCGTTCGCATCACGGAGGCGTTGCCCAACTCGCTGCGCGGCGTGCCGGTCTTCGCCGAGCCGATTCAGGCCGAAGCCGTTGACACGCGGGGGATGCCCGATATGCTACGGGTTCCGGCAACTACGTGAACCAGACTTGAGCGACGACTCATCGCGGGTGGTGGCACTCACCGCCAGCGTTCACCTGGAACCCAACGACTCCCGCCGCCTGGCCGCCCTGTGCGGCCCGTTCGACCAGAACCTGAAGCAGTTGGAACGCCGGCTGGGTATCCGCATCACCAATCGGGGCAACCTCTTCCACGTCAGCGGACCGGAGACGCGTGTGCAGGCCGCGGGGGCGCTCCTGGCGAAGCTGTACGTCGAGACCGAGAACGCGCAGGTCCTGGCGCCGGACACCGTGCACCTCTACCTGCAGGAGTCCGGGATGGAGGAACTGCTCACCGGCGCCGACGAGCCCGACCACGTGATCAAGACGCGCCGCAAGACGATCAAGCTGCGTGGCCGCAACCAGGTCGGCTACGTGGACGCCATGCGGGCGACCGACATCTGCTTCGGCGTCGGACCCGCCGGGACGGGCAAGACCTACCTCGCGGTCGCGTGCGCGGTGGAAGCGCTCGAGACCCAGGCCGTGTCGCGCATCCTGCTGGTGCGCCCCGCGGTGGAGGCCGGCGAGAAGCTCGGCTTCCTCCCGGGCGATCTGGCGCAGAAGATCGACCCCTACCTGCGGCCGCTCTACGACGCCCTGTACGAGATGCTGGGTGTCGAGCGCGTCAACAAGTACATCGAGCGCAACGTCATCGAAGTGGCGCCCCTCGCGTTCATGCGGGGCCGCACGCTGAACGGCTCGTTCATCATCCTCGACGAGGGCCAGAACACCACCGTCGAGCAGATGAAGATGTTCCTGACCCGCATCGGCTTCGGGTCGACGGCGGTGATCACCGGCGACATCACGCAGATCGACCTGCCGGGCGGACAGCGCTCGGGCCTCATACACGTCCTCAACGTCCTGAAGGACGTGGAGGGGCTGAGCTTCACCCGTTTCGGCGCGCGGGACGTCGTGCGCCACCCGCTGGTGCAGCGCATCGTCGAGGCCTATGCGCGCGAGGACTCCGGACGCGCCGGGGAAGGGGACCGGGCGCGTGGCGACGGGGGGTCGGGATGACGCAGGGGAGCGGCAGCGCCGACGGCGAACCTCCGGACGGAGGCGGCGACGGTCCGAGGCTCGGGGCGCCCGTCGGCGCGGCGCCGGATGCCCGCGTCGCCGTGGAGATCGCCGCAGCGCCGGCGCCCGATGCGGGCGCGTTGTCCCGCTGGGCGGCGGCGGCCCTCGAAAGGGACGACCGCGCGGTGTGCATGCGCGTCGTGGACGCAGCCGAGGGGGCGGCGCTGAACGCCCGTTTCCGGGGTGGTTCCGGCCCGACCAACGTGCTCTCGTTCCCGGCCGGCGAAACCGGCCTGCTCGGCGACATCGCGATCTGCGCCCCGGTCGTCGAAGCGGAAGCGCGCGCGCAGCGAAAGACCCTCGACGCGCACTTCGCGCACATGGTCGTGCACGGCGTGTTCCACCTGCGCGGCATGGACCACGGCGACGATGCCGGCGCCGCGCGCATGGAAGCCCGCGAATCGGCCGTCCTGCACACGCTCGGCTTCGCCGACCCGTACGCGGCTACCCAAGCGAAATGAGCGAACCGAAACAGGACCACAAGCGTTCCTGGCGCGGCTGGGTCGCCGACCTCTTCTCCGGGGAACCGGCGGACCGGGGCGAACTGCTCGAGGTCCTCCGCGACGCGGCGGACCGCATGATCCTGGACGGCGAGGCGCTCAACATCATTTTCGGCGCGCTGCAGGTCTCGGACATGCACGCCCGCGACGTCATGGTCCCGCGCTCGCAACTGGTGTCGGTCAAGGCCGACGTCCCGCTGCCGACGCTGCTCGTGCAGATCATCGAGTCGCAGCACTCCCGCTTCCCGGTCATCGGCGACGACCTCGACGACATCAAGGGCATCCTGCACGCCAAGGACCTCCTGCCGCTCCTGCTGCGGGAGGACCGGGACGATTTCGACCTGAAGGACTGCATCCGGCCGGCCGCGATCATCCCCGAGAGCAAGCGGCTGAACATCCTGCTGCAGGAGTTCCGCCAGACGCGCAACCACATGGCGGTGGTCATCGACGAGTACGGGCACGTGTCGGGCGTCGTGACCATCGAGGATGTCCTCGAGCAGATCGTCGGCGAGATCGAGGACGAGTACGATGTCGACGACGACAGCTTCATCAAGGAGCTCGACTCCGGCTGCTACACCGTGAAGGCGGTCACGACGGTCGAGGACTTCAACGAGTACTTCCAGGCCGACTTCGACCAGGACGCCAGCGACACCATCGGCGGGGTCGTGCTCCGAAAGTTCGGCCGGCTGCCGAAACGGGGCGAACGCGTGTCCGTCGACCGCTTCGACTTCCAGGTGCTGCACGCCGACAGCCGCCGCATCCGGCTGCTGCAACTCGATTGCCGTTGACCCGGCGCGCGTCGCTGCAGCGCGCCGCCACGGCGCTGCTCGCGCTCGGCGCCGGCGCGGCGTTCCCCCTCGGCCTCGCTCCGTTCGACTGGTGGCCTGCCACCCTGGCGGCGGCCGGCGCCCTGTTCTGGCTGCTCTGCCGCGACGACCCGCGGCCGTTGCTCACGGGCTGGCTGTTCGGCGCCGGCAAGTACGGCGCCGGTATCTCGTGGGTCTACGTCAGCATTCATGTTTACGGGGGCGCATCGCCAATCCTGGCGGGCTTCCTGGTCGCCGTGTTCGTGGCCGGGATGGCGCTGTTCCACGCGGGCGCGGCGTGGGTCTTCGTGCGCTTCCGGCCACCGGGTCCGGTCGTGGCCGCGGCCGCTTTCGCCGCGGTCTGGGTCCTGACCGAATGGCTCCTCACCTGGTTCCTGACCGGCTTCCCCTGGCTCTTCGCCGGCTACGCCCTGCTCGACACGCCCATGGAGGCGCTCGCGCCGCTCGGCGGCGTGCTGCTGGTCGGCTTCGGAGCCGTGCTGACGGCGACAGGCCTCGTGCGTTGGCGTTCGCGCGCGGCGCTGATCGTGGCGGCGCTGCCGTGGCTCGCGAGCTGGTCGGTGGCGGGCGTTTCCTGGACGACTCCGGAGGAGCGGCACCGCGCCGCCCTTGTGCAAGGCAACATCGACCAGGCCACGAAATGGGACGAGGCGAGCCGGACCGGCATCCTGGAACGCTACGCCAGCCTGTCCGACCCCGTCTGGGACCGCGACGTCGTCATCTGGCCGGAAGCCGCCATCACCCTCCCCCTGCACATGGCCGGGGACTTCCTTGCGGACATGGCGGACCGGGCGGAGGGCGCGTTGGTGCTCGGCGTCGTCTTCGGCGAGTGGTCCCCGGACGGCGCGCGCTGGTACAACGGCGCGGTCGCCGTCGGCGACGGCGAAGGGCGTTACGCCAAGCGGCGGCTGGTGCCGTTCGGAGAGTACGTCCCCTTCCAGTCCGTCCTCCGGGGGCTCATCGGCTTCTTCGACCTGCCGATGTCCCGCACCGTTCCCGGCGACTCCGAACAGCCGCCGCTGCGCGCCGGCCCGGCGGCCCTCGCGATGGCGATCTGTTACGAGATCGCCTATCCGGAGCTCGTCCGCGCCTCTGCCCGGGACGCGGACGCGCTGGTCACGATCAGCAACGACACCTGGTTCGGCGCCTCCATCGGTCCGCGCCAGCACCTGCAGATGGCCCGGATGCGCGCGCTCGAGAACGGACGCTACGTGCTGCGCGCGACCAACAACGGGGTCACCGCGATCGTCGACCCGTACGGGCGGGTTGTCGACCAACTGCCGCAGTTCGAGCAGGGCGTGCTGACCGGCGAGGTCGCCGGCATGGCGGGGACGACTCCGTTCGGTCGATGGGGGACGCTGGCGGTAGTTGCCCCGTTGATGCTCCTGCTTGCGGTGGTCGCGGTGCGACGTTGGCAGGGAAGAAGAACATCGTTGCCCGAGGCCTGAACGAGATAGACCGAGCGCAGAGGTGGCCACGCGTGGGTCCGTTGCCGCGAACGCAGGTGATGGACAGCCCCGAACTGGCCCGGTGGTATTCTCCCGGTCCCGCTGGAGAGCCGCCCGCGTGCGCATGGTGGCGGCGAGTGGACGTCATCGGCATCTGCGTGGAACAGGCACGGACGTGAATCAGGTCGCGGACTTGGCGAAACGCATTCGCCTTGGCGAGGACACCCTGCTCGAGCTCAAGGAGGTCGTTCTGCGGGGATCGAGCGTCAGGAGTCCGGACCGACGGGACTTCTCCGACGAACTTGCCGCCTTGGCCAACGCCAGGGGAGGAACGGTCGTGCTGGGCGTCGACGACAAGACGCGCGCCGTAACGGGCATCCGGTTGGAAAGTCTCGATGCTGTCGAGCGGTGGGCTCGCGAGATCTGCAACGACTCGATCAGGCCGCCTCTGGATGCCCAGATATACAAGCTCGAGGTGGACGGGCCAGATGGGACGCCGACACCGATCATCCGGATGGATGTCGCCCGAAGCTTGTTCGTACACCGGAGTTCGGGCGGGTACTTCGAGCGTCTCGGAAGCTCGAGACGGGAGATGACGCCAGATCGTCTGGCACGTCTGTTTCAACAGCGCAGCCAAAGCCGATTGATTCGATTCGACGAGTCCGCCGTGCCCAACACCGCGCCGGGCGACCTGGACCACGCCCTGACGCGACGTTTCCTGCGCGAGGAGTTGGTGGAGGAGGAAGGCGTTACGGACGACATGGCCGGCAAGCTCCGCGTTGCGACCGAGGATCCCGAGGGACCCCGCCGGCTGACCGTTGCGGGGGTCCTGCTTTGCACGCTCGACCCGCAACGCTGGCTGCCTCATGCGTACGTACAGGCAGTCAGCTATGCCGGCGAGCGGACGGACGTGGAATATCAGACGGATGCGCGAGACATCCATGGACCGCTGGATCGGCAGATCGACGAAGGGCTGCACTTCGTGCGTCGGAACATGCTCGTCCGCGCCACCAAAACGACGGCGCGTATCGAGAGTCCGCAGTTCAGCGAACGTGCGGTGTTCGAGGCCCTCGTAAACGCGGTTGCCCACCGCGACTACTCCATGGCGGGTTCGCGCATTCGCCTGCACCTGTTCGGGGATCGCCTGGAACTCCACGTCCCGGGTGGGCTCGCGAACACGCTCACCCCCGACACCTTGCACCTTCGCCAGTCCAGCCGAAACGAGTTGATCGTGTCCCTGCTCGCCAGGTGTCCGGCACCCGCGGGGCTTGGGCGCTCCAATCTCATGGACCGCCGCGGTGACGGACTGCCGATCATCAGGCGCGAGACGCGTGAACTCTCCGGGCGTCTGCCTGAGTACACGCTGATTGACCAAGATGAGCTTCGGCTGATCATTCCGTCGTCGGACTCGGAGCGGCGGGCTGCAACGTAGGTAGGGGTCTTGCGTGTCCAACGTCCGCGGGTTCAGTTAGAGTCGCGCGTTTGGGGAATCCGGAGAGGAACCCGAACGAATGCGCACCGAGGAACGCCAACGTCTGCTCGGCATCCTGAAGCACGGCCTCGAGCACGGGGGCGCCGTCCATGGCGAGGGCATCGTGCGAAGCCCGCTCACCGACTTCACCTGTCCCGACCTGCTGGCCGACGAGCGGCGGGTCTTCTTCCGGGAGACACCGCTCCTGATGGGCTTGTCCGCGGACCTGCCCGAGAACGGCAGCTATTGGGCCGACAGCCAAACCGGCTCGGCCATCCTGATGACGCGGGACGGCGCGGGCCGATTCCGGGCCTTCGCGAACTCCTGCCGGCACCGGGGCGCGCAGGTGGTGCCGGACGGACGCGGCAAGCGCGCGCGGTTCCCGTGCCCGTTCCACGCGTGGACGTACGACAGTGGGGGCGACCTCATCGCCGTCAGCCGCGCGGACCGGTTCGGCGACGTCGACAGGGGGCAATACGGACTGGTGGAGCTGCCGGCGGCGGAACGCCACGGCATGCTGTGGGTCCGGCCCACCCCGGGAGCGAAGATCGACGTCGACGCGTGCCTTGGCGGCCTGGCGGACGACATGGCGCGCTGGGAACTGCCGGGACAGGTGTACGTCGGCTCGCAGGTGCTCGAGGCGCGCATGAACTGGAAGCTCGCCATCGACACCTTCGGCGAGAACTACCACTTCGACGTCCTGCACCGGGAGACCCTCGCGTCGGACATCCGCGGCAACCTGCAGACCCACGACGTGTTCGGCTCAAACTACCGCATGGTTTTCGCGAGCATCCCGGGCTTCGAGGCGGCGGAAACCGACACGCGCCCGGTGGGGGAGTGGCCGTTCCGGTCGATGACGCTCTCCGTCTACTTCGTGTATCCCGGGACGATCTTCCTCGTCACCCCCGAGGCGGTGCACGTGGTGCGGATATTCCCGGAAGGCAACGATCCGGGGAGGTCGCGCACCGCCCACAGCATCTACGTGACGCCGGAGGCAAAAGCCCGCCTGGACGATCCGGCCGAGACGGAGTGGACCCTCGAGGGCTCGTTCCAGAGTTTCAACGACGTCGTCCTCGAGGAGGATTACCGGACGGCGGAGGCCACGCAGCGCACGGCGGAGGCGGGCGTGCTGGAGCACATCCTGTTCGGGCGCAACGAGCCGGCCCTTCCGCACTACCATAACGCCCACCGGCGCGGGCTCGGCCGGCCGCTGCTGCAGGCCGAATCGACCTGAACGCCAAGTACCCCGGGGGGAAATCATGAAATCCAAGATCGGTTGCCTCGCAGCCGTGGTTGCGTTCCTGGCGTGTGCGAACACGCACGCCGACCTGGCACCGCGCTGGCCTCGGAGGATCGGGCCGCGGCCGACCGCGCTCGCGACGCCGGCCGCAAGCCGGTGGAAGTGGTGGCCTTTCTCGGCATCGGGTCGGGGATGACCGTGATGGACCTGATCGCCGCCGGCGGCTACTACACCGAAGTGCTCTCCCTCGCGGTCGGCCCGACCGGGATGGTCTACGCGCAGAACCCGCCCCGCGTCCTGCGGTTCCGGGACGGCGCGAACGAGAAGGCGCTGTCGGCGCGGCTGGCGGACGGGCGCCTGCCCAACGTGGCGCGGGTGAACGAGCAGGACCTCGGCGCCACCCGGATCGCGCCGGGTTCGCTGGACGCCGCCATCACCGCGCTCAACTTCCACGACCTTTACAACGGCCAGGGCCCCGAGGCGGCGGCAGGGTTCCTGGCCGGGGTCAAGGTGCTGCTGAAGCCGGATGGCGTGCTGGGCCTCGTCGACCACTACGGCGACCCCCCGCAGGACAACGCGAGCCTGCACCGACCGGACATCGCCGCCGCCATGCCCGGCCTTGATGCCGCCGGCTTCGAGATCGCGTCGTCCGACGTGCTCCGCAACGCGGAGGACGACCACACGAAGCGGGTGTTCGATCCCGCGATCCGGGGCAAGACCGACCGCGTCCTCTACAAGCTGACGAAGCCCATGGCGGAGTAGACGGGACCCGCGCCACGATGGCCAACCATGACCCGGACCGCCCCAACGTCCTCTTCCTCCTGACCGACGACCAGGGCGCGTGGGCCATGGGCTGCGCCGGGAACGCCGAGATCCGCTCGCCCAACCTCGACGGGCTGGCGCGGGAAGGGATCCGCTTCGAGAACTTCTTCTGCACGTCGCCCGTCTGCTCCCCCGCCCGGGCGTCCCTCCTGACCGGCCGCATCCCGTCCCAGCACGGCGTCCACGACTTCCTGCACTGGCGGTCGCGCACCGGTTCCGGCGGCCTGGACCGCCCGGTGCCGGCCGACGGCGTCCACTTCCTCGCCGGCATGACGACCTACGCCGAGGTGCTGTCCGACGTCGGCTACGACACCTGCCTGTCGGGCAAGTGGCACCTGGGCGACGGCCTCACCCCGCGCTGCGGATTCGAGACCTGGAACCCGATGCCCTACGGCGCGACCAACTACTACCAGGTGCCGGTCGTGGAGGACGGCCGGCTCGCGGTACACGAGGGCGTCCACGCCTCGGACCTCTTCACGGACAACGCCCTCGCCTTCCTTACCGCCCAGGCCCACGCGGACCGGCCGTTCTGCCTGGACGTGCACTACACCGCACCGCACGCGCCGTGGGGACGCGAACACCACCCGGCGGAACTCTGGGACGACTACCACGGGAACTGCCCGCTCGAGTCCGTCCCCGGACCGGAGGAACCGCGGCCCCTCGGCTACCAGGCCCCGCGCGTCGATGCGGAGCGCCGCCGGGAGAACCTGGCCGGCTACTTCGCGGCGATCGAGGGCATGGACCGCAACGTCGGACGCCTCCTCGACTGGCTCGAGGCCCGGGACCTCGCGAGCAACACGCTCGTCGTCTTCATCAGCGACAACGGCATGAACATGGGCCACCACGGCCTCTACGGGAAGGGCAACGCCACCTGGCCGCAGAACATGTTCGACACGAGCGTCAAGGTGCCGTGCCTCGTCAGCCGGCCGGGCCACGTGCCCGCCGGGCGGGTCCACGACGAACTCCTGAGCCAGTACGACTGGCTGCCGACGCTGCTCGACTACGCCGGCGCGGCGGACCGCGTGCCGGCGGGGCTGCCTGGCCGGTCGTTCGCACCTCTTCTACGCGACCGGCCCATCGGCGAGCGGGCGAGCGTGTACGTGTTCGACGAGTACGGCCCGGTGCGCATGATCCGTTCGCGCGAGTGGAAGCTGGTGTGGCGCTTCCCGGGCGGTCCGCACGAGCTCTACCACGTCGCCGAGGATCCGGAGGAACGCCGGAACCTCTTCAGCCGCCGCGGACACCGCGACCGGATCCGGGCGCTCAGGAAGGAACTCTTCGACTGGTACGCGAGCTACGTCCACCCGGACCTGGACGGTACCCGGCTCCCCGTCACGGGCCGCGGCCAGCGCGATCTCGCGACCGCCGAGGACCCCTTCGCGTATCGGCTCCCCTGGCTGGAGTGAACCGCCGCCGGGCGCGGTTCCGCCGCACGGCCTTTGGTGATACGGTACGCCGCTTTTCCGTTCCCGGCACGAGCCAATGACCTTCAGGACGGACCGCTACGACCCCGAGCGCGTCGAGCGCAAGTGGCAGGAGGAGTGGGACCGTCGCGGCACGAATCTCTTCACCGACGAAGACCTCCGGACCGCCGAGGATCCCTACTACAACCTGATGATGTTCCCCTACCCCTCCGCGGAGGGGCTGCACATCGGGAACGTGTACGCGTACGTCGGCGCGGACGCGAACGGTCGGTACTGGCGGCTGCGCGGCAAGGACGTGTTCGAGCCAATGGGCTTCGATGCGTTCGGCATCCACGCGGAGAACTACGCCCTCAAGGTCGGCACCAATCCGAACGAACTCATCCCGCGGAACATCGCGAACTTCACGCGCCAGTTGAAGCGCTTCGGCGGCATGTACGACTGGAACCACACGGTGGACACCACCGATCCGTCCTACTATCGCTGGACGCAGTGGGTGTTCCTCAAGCTCTTCGAGGGCGGGCTGGTCGAACGACGCGAGGCGCCGGTGAACTGGTGCCCCTCTTGTCTCACGGTGCTCGCCAACGAGCAGGTGATCGCCGGGCTCTGCGAACGCTGCGAGTCGACCGTCGAGCAGCGGCGCCTGCCGCAGTGGTTCTTCAAGATCACGCGGTTCGCGGAACGGCTCCTCGGCAACCTCGACACGATCGACTGGTCCGAGATCACGAAGAAGGCGCAGGCGAACTGGATCGGCCGCAGCGAGGGCGCGGACGTCACGTTCCAGGCGGGGGACGCGGCCATCGAGGTGTTCACCACCCGCCCGGACACGCTGTTCGGGGCGACCTACATGGTCCTGGCGCCCGAGCATCCGGACGTGGACCGCCTGACGACGCCCGGGCAACGCGAGGCGGTCGACGGCTACCGAGCCGAGGTGGCCACCCGCGATCTCGTCGAGCGGCAGAAGGAGCGCAAGGAGAAGACGGGCGTGTTCACGGGAAGCTACGCCGTGAACCCGACCAACGGCCGTGAGATTCCGGTCTGGATCGCGGATTACGTCCTGATGGGCTACGGCTCGGGCGCGATCATGGCCGTGCCGGGCCACGACCAGCGGGACTTCGACTTCGCGACGGCGTTCGGCTTACCCGTCGTGCGGGTCATCGCCGGTCCCGGCGAGGACGCGTCGACCCCCCTCGCCGAGGCGTACGCCGGTGACGGTGTCATGGTGAACTCGGGGCGGTTCGACGGTTTGACGGTCGCCACGGGCAAGCGCGCCGTGGTCGAGTGGCTCGCGAAGGAGAGCGGCGCCGCGCGTACGCGGGTCAACTATCGCCTGCACGACTGGTGCGTGTCCCGCCAACGATACTGGGGCCCGCCGATCCCGATCGTCCACTGCGAGGCGTGCGGGCCCGTCCCCGTGCCCGAGTCGGAACTGCCGGTCGTGCATCCGCACCTCGAGGACTTCCGGCCCGACGACTCCGGCGTCAGCCCCCTGCAGCGCGCGACGGACTGGTACGAGACGCCCTGCCCCAAGTGCGGCGGCGCGGCACGCCGCGAGACCGACGTCACCGACAACTTCCTCTGCAGCGGCTGGTACTTCCTGCGCTACCCGAGCGCGTTGCGGGACGACATGGCGATCGACCCGGAGTTGACCCGGAGGTGGCTCCCCGTGGACAGCTACATCGGCGGCAACGAGCACGCGGTCCTGCACCTGATGTACGCCCGCTTCCTCACCATGGCGCTGCACGACCTCGGCGTCCTCGACTTCGAGGAGCCGTTCGACCGCTTCCGCGCCCACGGCCTGCTCATCAGCGAAGGCCGCAAGATGTCCAAGAGCAAGGGCAACGTCGTGCTGCCGGACGAGATCGTCTCCCGGTTCGGCGCGGACACGATGCGGCTCTATCTCCTGTTCCTCGGCCCGTACGAGCACGGCGGCGACTGGCAGGACAAGGGCATCCAGGGCCCGTTCGGCTTCCTCAACCGCCTCTGGCAGAGCGCGGCTGACGCCGTGGACGGGGACCCGGACCCCGGGGTCGACCGGGCGCTTCACCGGACCATCCGCCAGGTCACGGAGCAGGTCCCGGCGCTGCAGTACAACACCGCCATCGCGGCGATGATGGAGTACCTGAACGTCGTGCGCGCCGGCGGGCGCACGCCGCGCCGGTCGGAAATCGAACCGCTGCTCGTGATGCTCGCGCCGTTCGTGCCGCACATCGCCGAGGAGCTGTATGCCCGGTTCGGTCACAACGAGAGCATCTTCGAGGCCGCGGCGTGGCCGACGTGGGACGAGGCCAGGCTGGTCGAGGAGACCGTGGAGATCGCGGTACAGGTGAACGGCCGGCTCCGCGGCCGCGTCTCCATGGCGGCCGGCGCGGACGCAGCCGCCGTGATCGCCGCCGCGACGGCCAACAAGAACGTGGCCCGGCACCTCGCCGACAAGACCCTGCGCAAGACGATCGTCGTCCCCGACAAGCTCGTCAACCTGGTCGCGGGATGAGCCGGCGGCCGATGCCGATGGCCGCGCTCGCGATGGCGGCGGGGCTGTTGTTGGCCGCCTGCGGCTTCCAGCTGCGCACCTGGGACCTCGCGGGGCTCGAACGCGTGCGGATCGTCGGGGCGGACGCCCCCGTGCTGCGTCGCGAACTGACCCGTGCGCTGACGCAGTCCGGCGTCGTCCTCGCTGACGCGCGTGGCGACGCCGACGTGGTCGTCCAGTTGTCCCGCGAACGGGAATCCCGGCGCACGGCATCGGTCTCCGGAGGCGGCCGCGTGGCCGAATACGAGATGAGCCTCGCGGTTTCTTTCGGGGCGCAGGATGCGCAGGGCGAAGAGCTGTTCCCGGCCCGGACCCTGCGCGCCGAACGCACCTATCGCCTCGACCTCGACAACCTGATCGGCAGTCGCGAGGAGGAGACCCTGATCGTGCGCGAACTGCGCGCGGACCTCGTGCAGCGCATCGTCCGCAGCCTGGGGCGGGCCGCGGAGCGTGCCCGGGGAGTCGACGCGTCGGACGCCGGCGCGTAGGGATCGAGCGTGCAAGTACGGCCAGGAGACCTCGCGCGCCGGCTGGATGCGGGTTTCGCCCCGGTCTACCTCGTCTCCGGCGACGAGACCCTGCTGGTACAGGAAGCCTGCGACGCCATCGTCGAGGTTGCGCGGCAGCGCGGCCACGGCGAACGCAACGTCGTCGAGGGATCGCCCCGGGTCGACTGGAACGGCACCTTCGCCGCGGCCGGCAACCTGTCCCTGCTCGCGGAACGCCGCATTCTCGACGTGCGCCTCCCGCCCCGCGGGTTCGACCGCCAGGCGTCCGACGCCCTGCGCAAGTACCTGGCTGCCCCGTTCGAGGACACGGTGCTGCTCCTGCGTACGGAGCGTCTCGAGTTCCGGCAGCGCTCGAGTGCGTGGTTCAAGGCCATCGATGCGGCGGGCGTCGTCGTGCTGGTCTGGCCCCTCGGCGTCCGCGAGCTGCCCCGCTGGCTGGCTGGCCGCTGCCGTGCGGCGGGCCTCGAACTCTCGCGCGACGCCCTGGCGTTGCTCGCCGAACGCGTGGAAGGGAACCTCCTCGCCGCCGTGCAGGAGATCGAGAAGCTCAAGCTCGCCGGAGTACGTTCGCCGGTGGACGCCGAGACGCTGGCCGACGCGGTCGGCGACGCGTCCCACTTCGACACCTTCGAACTGATCGACGCGGCCTGCGACGGGGAACCCCGGCGGGCCCGCAAGATGGTTCGGGTCCTGCGCCAGGAGGGGGTGCCGGTGTTCATGATCCTCGGCGCGCTCGCGAGCCAGTTGCGCAATGCGCTGCGCCTGGCGGGCGGCGAGCGGCCGCGGCTGCCTCCGCAGCGGGCCCGCACGCTGGAACGCTTGGCCGGCCGGATGGGGAGGGTTGGCCTTGAGGCGGCGGTGGCGGAGTGCGCCCTGCTCGACCTGCAGGCCAAGGGGATGCTCCGCGGGGACGCATGGCAGTCGCTGGAGCGGATCGTGGTCGCCCTGGCCGGTACGCCGGCCGGCGGGCTTGCGGCGGAACTCGACTACCTGCGGTATCCGTGACGGCCACGGGTGCGGCGGGGCCGGCGGGCGCGGCTGAACCGGCGGGCGCGCGAAGGCCGCTGCTCAAGGATCCGAACTTCCTGCGGCTGTGGCTGGCCGGCGCGTGCGGGGCGACCGCGCGCTGGCTCGAGATGCTCGCGGTCGGCATCTTCGTCTTCGAGGTCACCGGATCGGCGTTCCTGGTGGCGGCCATGCTGATGCTGCGCATGCTGCCGCTGGCGCTCTTCGGTGCGTGGACCGCGGAGATCGCGGGCCGCTTCGACCGCCGCCGGGTACTGCTGGCGGTCACGGCCGGCCTGACCGTCCTCTCTGCCGTCTTTGCGGGGCTTGCGTTCCTCGGCCGGCTCACGGTCTGGCATGTGGCCGTCGGGGCCTTCCTGACGGGGATCGCCTGGGCCATGGACTTCCCGGTACGCCGGACCCTGCTTGCGGATGTCGCGGGCGGTGCGCGCCTCGGGGCGGCCATGAGCCTCGACACCGTGGCGAGCTCCGGGACGCGCATGGCGGGGCCGCTGCTCGGCGGCGGGCTCTACGCGGCCGCGGGCATGGACGGCGCGTTCCTGCTCATGGCGGTGGTCCAGGGCGTTGCGTTACTGATCCTGCTCGGCCTCCCCGCGGCCGTGCGCCAGGCGTCGACACGTGCCGCGGGCGTGCTGGGCGCGCTGCGGACCGCGCTGTCGGAACTTCGCGGGCTGCCGGCGGTACAGGGAGTCCTCGCGGTCACGGTTGTCTTCAACGTCTGGTGTTTCCCGGTGATCTCCATGGTGCCGGTGCTTGGCTCGGAGCAACTCCGGCTTGGGCCTTTCGAGGTCGGGGTGCTGGCCAGCATGGAGGGTCTCGGGTCCCTGCTCGGCGCGATTGGGCTCGCGGCGTTTGCGCGCCACGGACAGTTCCGGACGCTGTTCGTCCTGAGCGTGCTGCTCTACCTGCTGGTCGCGGTCGGCTTCGCGAACGCCACCGACGCCCTGCTCGCGGGCACGCTGCTGTTCGTGCTCGGCGTGTCGATGGCGGCGTTCGCGGCCATGCAGAGCACCCTGATGCTGCTCGGCGCGCCGGACGCAAGCCGCCACCGCATGATGGGCCTGCTCTCGGTGTTCATCGGCACCGGCCCGATCGGTTTCGCGCACCTCGGACTGCTTACCGCCTGGCTGGACACCGCCGTCGCGTGCACGATCGTCGCGCTCGAAGGACTCGTCGCCCTCGCCGCGGTGGCCCTGAAATGGCCTTTGTTGGGCCGCGAGAGGCAGCGGGCGCTCAGTTGACCCGTGTCGCCCCCTCGGAGCCGAGTTCGATCAGGCCGAGACGCCCGTCCTCTACCCGGATCCGCGTCACCGAGCCGTTGTCGGGGCGGAACGAGATCATCGCGTCCGCCCCGGTGGCGGCGCCGACGACCACGTTGATCGCGATGAAGTGGCAGAACACCACGCAGTCCGCGGTGTAGCCGGCGACGCACTCGATCATGTCCCGCCGCCAGGCGTGCAGCTCCTTCGGCAGGTTGGCCCACCGTTCTCCCATGATGCCGCCGAGCCACCGCGCGCGCTCGCGCAGGTCGTCGGTGGGGGAGGGGATCTCGGCGACCCGGGACTCTATCTCGGGGGTCACGTTCCACAGCGCCGCCAGGGGCGCCGCGGTTTCGCGCGCCCGTGCCAGCGGGCTCGAGTAGATCGGCAGCGGACCGAGGGGCTCGAGCGCCCTGGCGGTGGCCGCGGCCTGCTCCCGACCGACCGCGTCGAGGCCCGGATCGCGGTGTCCGTCGAAACCCGCGGCAGCCTTCCCGTGCCGCACCATGTACACGATTGCCACGTCTCTTGTCTCCCGCCTCCCGGTCTGCGTAGGCAGCGGATTAGTGGTTAAAATACGCCGCTTGTTTTTCGGAAGCGCCATAGAAGCGGCACAAGGGATGAATGTGCACGAATCCGGCCTGTCGCCGGACATGCTGCCCGACACGACGGTCAGTGTGAGCGAAACGTTCGACATCGATCAAGACCTGAAGGTCCCGGCCTTCAGCGAGCGGACGGACTACGTCCCGGACATCGACACGGACTACCAGTTCGATCACGACACGACCCTCGCGATCCTGGCGGGCTTCGCGCACAACCGGCGCGTGATGATCCAGGGCTACCACGGCACGGGCAAGTCGACCCACGTGGAGCAGGTCGCCGCGCGGCTCAACTGGCCGTGCATCCGCGTGAACCTCGACAGCCACATCAGCCGCATCGACCTCGTGGGCAAGGACGCCATCGTCATCGAGGACGGCCAGCAGGTGACGAGCTTCAAGGAGGGCATCCTCCCTTGGGCGCTGCAGCATCCCACGGCGCTGTGTTTCGACGAGTACGACGCCGGGCGGCCGGACGTGATGTTCGTCATCCAGCGCGTCCTGGAAGTCGAGGGCAAGCTCACGCTCCTCGACCAGAACCGGGTCGTGCGCCCCCATCCGGCGTTCCGCCTTTTCTCGACGACCAACACCATCGGCCTCGGCGACACGACGGGCCTTTACCACGGGACCCAGCAGATCAACCAGGGCCAGATGGACCGCTGGAACATCGTGACGACGCTCAACTACCTGGAACACGACCAGGAGGTGGAGATCGTCTACGGGAAGGCCAAGACGTGGCAGGACAACAACGAGGGCCGGCGGGTCATCTCGAACATGGTCTCGGTGGCCGACCTCACGCGCAAGGGCTTCGTCAACGGCGACATCTCGGTGGTCATGTCGCCGCGCACCGTGCTGACGTGGGCCGAGAACGCCGACATCTTCGACGACCTGGCGTTCGGTTTCCGCGTATCGTTCCTGAACAAGTGCGACGAACTCGAACGGCCCGTGGTGGCGGAGTACTACCAGCGCTGCATGGGCGAGGATCTCGGGGACGCGACGCGGGGCATCACGCTGCGGTCCTGAAACCCCGCAGCGCGCGTCGCGCCCGTGGCGAGTCGGGTCTGATGGGCGTCCGATGAAAGACGAAGAGAACCCTCTCGAGCCGTTCAAGCGCGCGATGACCGCGACGATGCGGGCGATCGCGGAGGACGACGAACTCGACGTCACCTTCGGCAAGGGCAACCCTTTCCTGCGCGGCAGCTCCGCCCACATGCCGCTGCCGAACATCGGCTGCTCGCAGGCCGAGCTCGACGCCGTGCGCGGCGTGGGGGACGAATTCGCGCTCCGGCGGCGCTACCACGACGACGCGGTGCACCGAAACCACGCGCCGAACGGAGGGCCGGCCCAGGAACTCTTCCAGTGGGTGGAGGACGCGCGCATCGCGTCGATCGGCACGCTGCGTATGGAGGGCGTGGCCCAGAACCTCGACGCGTCCCTCGAGGCGCTCTGCCGCCAGGCGGCGTTCGACACCGTCACCGCGGAGACCGAGGCGCCGCTCAGCGTGGCCGTCGGCCTGCTCGTCCGCCAGCGCCTCACCGGGCGCGCGCTGCCCCCGTCGGCCGAAAACGTCGTGCGTTTCTGGCGCGACTACGTGCAGGAACGCGCCGGCGAGCACATCGACGAGTTGCGCGACTGCATGCGCGACCAGGCAACGTTCGCTCGCCGCTGCCGCTCGATCCTGGCGGACCTCGGCCTCGCCGCGGAGTTCGACGACCCGCCCACGGACGACAGCGACCAGGACGCCGAGTCCATGGAAGACGGACAGGACCCGGAGTCGGAACTCTCGCCGGAAGACGTCGTGCTCGACGAGGACTCGCTCGGCGAGGAGGACGCGGACGGCGACGCGACCGTCGTCGAGATGGACGCCGACATGGACCTCTCGGAACTGGCGGCCCAGTCCGAGGACGACGAGGCCCCGAACACCACGCCCGACGACTCCGGCCGCATCCGGGTCGACTTCAACTACCAGCCCTTCACGACCGAGTTCGACGAGGTCGTGAAGGCGGAGGAACTCTGCGAGTCCGAGGAGCTGTCGCGCCTGCGCGGCCTCCTCGACCAGCAACTCGTCTCCCTTCAGCACGCGACCTCCAAGCTCGCCAACCGCCTGCAGCGGCGCCTGCTCGCGAAGCAGACCCGCGCCTGGGAGTTCGACCTCGACGAAGGCATCCTCGACACCTCACGCCTCTCACAGGTCGTCGTCGACCCGATGAACCCCCTCGCCTACAAGCAGGAGAAGGAGACGAAGTTCCGCGACACCGTCGTCACCATGCTGATCGACAGCTCGGGCTCCATGCGCGGACGCTCCATCACCATCGCCGCCGTCTGCGCCGACATCCTCGGCCGCACCCTCGAGCGCTGCTCGGTGCGCGTGGAAATCCTCGGCTTCACCACCCGCGCCTGGCGCGGAGGCCAGTCCCGCGAGGAGTGGATCAACGCCGGCAAGCCGGCCAGCCCGGGCCGCCTGAACGACCTGCGGCACATCGTCTACAAGGGCGCCGACGACCCCTGGCGCCGCACCCGGCGCAACCTCGGCCTGATGATGCGCGAGGAACTCCTGAAGGAAAACATCGACGGGGAAGCCCTCATCTGGGCGCACAACCGGCTGGTCCTGCGACAGGAGCAGCGCCGCGTGCTGATGGTGATTTCGGATGGACTACCGGTCGACAACTCGACGCTGCTCGTCAACCCGAACAACTACCTCGAGCAGCACCTGAAGTACGCCATCGACCAGATCGAGAACCACTCGGAGGTGGAACTCATCGCCATCGGCATCGGCCACGACGTAACGCACCACTACGAGCGCGCCGTGACCATCAACGACGCCGAGCAACTCGGCGGCGCGATGACGGAGCAGCTCGCCGAGTTGTTCGACATCGGGAAATAGAGCGGCCCGACCCCGTTTTCGGCCACTAAACGAAGCCCGGGCCGCCTTTGACATCGGATGGCCGCCGGGGCTCGTGCAGGGGATTGGGCCCTCTGAGAAGAACCGGCTCCTCCGACGGGGGCTTGCGTCCTTGCCGGTCCGCGCCGAGAGCCCGAAACGGTGGTAGAGTTGCCCGAGTGCATGGGGCCCTGCCGGCCTGCCTATGGATTAATCGGACCTAGACGTGTTCCTGGAGCAGCACCCTCGCCTTTATCACATGGCCGAGCCAGGTGCGTGGAAGGGGATACGAGACAATGGCCTGCTCAGCACGACCGCCTTGTTGGATCTCTACGGCGTTCGTGGCGAGAGGCGCCACAGTCTTGAATCGGCCAGACGGCCAGCCACGGTACGGTTGAGACGTCCGGGATTGCCGGATGCACTCGTCCGTGATCAGCACGCGATAAGCGAGACCACTTTGCGGCGAGCGCTTCCAGACGATGTAACACCACGTTCGTGGTATGAGTTCCGTAACCGCAAGGTATTCTTCTGGGCCAATGTAGACAGGCTCTACCGGATGGCGAGGGCGTACCCGGGCCCCTGTCGTGAAGTGATCGTCGTCGACACGCGTCGCCTCGTAGATGCCTATCGTGATCGCATCCGCCTGTCTCACATGAACAGCGGGGCGACGAGATCCCCTCGGCATCGCCGGTCATATGCCACTTTCTGTCGAATCGAAGACTACTCTCGGTCGCAGGTCGCCGAAGTCTGTGTTGACGATGGAGTGCCCGATATCTTGACCTTCGTTCGATGCGTGCGGGAACTCGAAGGTTCTACTTGGGGAGCAACGATCTATTGCGCTGACGGCATCGGCTCGGCCGGACCGGTACGCCTTTCTGCCTGAGAGTCGGCTTCAGGGCCGCTACTCGGGTCGGTACCTGCGCCCTGATTCGACGGTTGCTCAGCGGCGTCGGTTTCTCGACAATCATCCGCCGTCCCCGCGACGGTTGGCGACGGTAGGCCGGATATGGACGGTAGCAGCCCCGTTTGGCGTTCAATCCGATCAAGACGGTCATGAACACTACTGGCCATCTCGCTGTTGTTTTGGAATAGCTCGTATGCGGAGAAGATGAGGGCCCCGATGGCCACAGCGATGCCCAAGCCACCCACAGCCGTCAGGCGCTTTACGGTTGTTGAGGCATCTTCGGCGGCCTCGGACGCGGCCTGCGCGTTTCTCCGTGAACTGGCCAACTCGCCTTTGAAGGCGCTGACAACGCCTGGAATCCCGATCCCCGCCTTCGCGAAGTACTGGTGCGCCGCCAGATTGCGCTTCTCGGGCGGAAATGCGACTAGCCCGTTTGGAGGTCGATCGTCAAGCTTCTCCTCGGATCGGACCCAATACTTGTGGCTGGTCAACTTTGTAAACTCGACCCACAGCAGCTTGTCTCCGCCAATGACGTCATAGTTGTTGGACGTGAGGTTGTGAAGTGGGACCAGCAGTGGACCTACGAAACCGGGGTCTACGATCGGGCCGGTCCCCAATAGAATTCCTCTGTGAACATGACGGATGTGAAGGTTGAATCTGGCGGCGATGTACTGTGGAAGCCGGAACACCTCCTCTGTCTCCAGGTAGCTGATAGAGTTTGCCTTGAGCCGAACTGGGTCGTTCTCGATGATCGGTGTTCTGCTCGGACAGAGTGTGTCCCCTTCTTGCTCCCATGAATACAACGTTCCGAGGAATTTCAGCGTGTACGTTGCGGGGTTAAGGAGTTCCGGGTCGGGGTTGAACGGATGTACGAGACAACCCAGGTCGGCGTAGCGGAGGATGTCCGCAGAGTTCAGGAGGGACGGAGCCACCTCGTCGGCAAAGGGATCGATGGAGTAGTAGGGGCTTTTGGTCCAGTCGTCATCGGGCATCGTGTAGTCCTTGGAACACATCCGGGCGACTAGACTGCTGAGGCCCAGGGGGGCTATCCGCGAGCGCGTGCCGGGGCGCGAGTTCGCTGGGGGATGTGCCCAGCCAGTCGACGCGCCGGCCGATCGCAGCTTCCACCTCCTCGATAACCTCTTCGGCTTTCGTGCCGAAATAGTCGAGGTGGTTTAGGACGATGGTAGTTGGTGCGTTTGCCGTAACCGCGGCTCGTACTATGCTGGCGTCGAAGTAAGCGACACGACGGGTCCGGCCGGTCACGGTTGTCTTTTCGACGAGGCTGGTCTGACCTGTCAGCCGGCTAACATCCTCCCAGGTGGTCTCCTTTGGAAGCGGGCCGGAATCGCCGGCGACACGGATCGGACAGGCACGGATGACCAAGACCACGTCGTCCACGTCCAGTGGGCTGAGCCCGGCTTCGGCTACGAACGTCGCCGCTGTGGTGTCGCGGCTCGTGGCTTTAGGGTAGTACGGCGACTGTAGGTTCGATAGGCCAAACCCCTGTGTGCCTTCGACGATCACGCGTTGGCCGAGGTCGAGGGCTTGCCGGAGGATGTCACGGACGGGGGCCGCGGCGAAACGTCTCAGGAACGGATGGCACCCCGCCAGGTGGTTGTCCGACAAGCGCTCTATGCGTTCCACAAGCGCCGCCCCTGTCCCGCTGCCGGTCGATCCGACGCGTTCCGCCAGACCACACGTCGCCTCGTGCTCTCTGTGTGCTTCCGTGATGACGAAAGCCATCGGGTCGATGCGCAGCCGTTCTGGCGCCAGTCGGGTGCGGTCGACTTCTGCGCGAAGCACATCCGGATCGATCAAGCAGCCGGGGCCGAGCACACAAAGAACATCCGGCAGGAGCGCCGCCGTTGGTAGGTGGCGGAACGTCTGTTTACGTCCATCGGCGTCATAGGCGGTGTGGCCGGCGTTGGACCCGCCAACACGAACAGCAACCGCGGCCCCGGAGTGCCTCGCCAGAAAGTGGGCGACCTTGCCTTTTCCCTCGGACCCGAACTGCCCCCCGACCACCACGGTCACCGGCACGCTAGTGATCCTCCTCAAGCAGCCGGGCGTCAATGCACTCCCCGAGCATGCGCTGCATAGTGCCTACGTCCCGATCATTCTCGACCACTAGTTCGGCTAACGCTCCCATGCCGCGGACACCGCCCTCCACCTCATGCACGGTGGCCGCGTCGAACTCGGCAACAGAACCGCCTCCGTTCGGGTACCTCTCGCGGCGTACGTTCACGGGTGCCGAGACATGGACATGGTGAAACATCGGTCCGAAACGTTCCACCCAGAAAGCGTGGTCCTCCGGCCAGCGGAGGCCGTCAATCACCATGTCGTCGCTGCCGTCGCTCAATCCATCAAGCAAACGGCTGTTGAGCCAACGCTGGCCGGGATCGAGATGCACGGCTTGTCCGAGCTGCTGAAGGGTGTCGCGGTTTATCCGCTGTCCTCGCTCGACCGCAAGCGCGGAAAGCACCTCGCTGTAGCGCCCGTACCGGAACCCCACGGATTCGAGCATGCGCGCCGCAGTCGTCTTTCCTGCAGCGATCGGGCCGCTTATCCCGATGATGCGGCGCCGACGGACGGTACACTCCAAGTCGGGGACGATCAGGTAGTCCTCCTCGATCGTTCCGAGGCCCTCGAACTTCCCGGCCCAGAAGTACAGCCCGACGATCGCGGCCGTGATGGCGTCGAGTTCGTCGTGAGTGACTTTGCGCTGTAGGTAGTCTCCGGCAACCCCGAACAGCTCCAGCCCTCTCTTGAGATGAGCCACCCCGGCGCCCTTCCTTGGAATGTTCATGATGTCTTGTGCGGCGCCGGGGTAGCTTTCGATGACGGGGATGCCACGTTCGCGCAGGGCGCTTGCTAGCTGGATGCCGCGCGCGGTTAGACGCTGCATGCTCGGAATGAGACAGGGATACACGTTAATGCCGCGTCGCTTCAGCGTGCGCTCGCAGGTCCGCATGATGCCGAACTCATCGCGTCCCGGATCGTCGTCCTCGACGCGGATGCGGCCCGACGGGAGGGACAGCGGGGAGTCAATCGATACGAGGTGAGGGCGCGCTCGGTCGATTGCGGCCATGATGTCGCCATCGCGTCCGATCATCTGCGTTGTCGCGACCGGGCCGCGCAGCTCGCACCATCCGCTCGGCCTTTCCCCGGAACCAGTGAGGTCGATGCCCACCACGCACAGTTCTGTAGGGAGCGCGAGGGTCAGCCGCTCGTACGTCATCGCGGCCCGCGTCGGTTCGGAAAACCTGGGTACATGCACACCCTTGGACGGCTCGTCAAAGCGCAACCTCGAACGTTTGCCGGCAAAGCAGTCGGTGAACGCCCCGACGGAGTTGTCTCCGCCATCTGCAACTTGTGCAATCGTATGATCCAGGATCGGCTTCATGCCTTCGACATCGGCATGGTTGTAGTGTACGAGTCGCTGGCCAGCCTCTACGTCGCCAGAGACATACTCGTACCAAAGCAGGACGGCTTGCGCCCCGTCGATGTCCTCCACTCCGCCTGACCGCTCTACGCCCAGTGCCTTTTCGACTTCCTTTTGCCCGCCTGCCAGAGACACGCGACGAACGAGGTACCGGAGGTCAACGTGCGCAGCTGGCAGTCGGAGGCTTGGGATGTGTTTCGACAAAAACTTGAGGTCGAAAAGCGTACCGTTAAAGGTGACGATGCACTTCGCTGCTTCGATTAGGTCGACTGCGTCGTTGTTGTCGTTATCACCGGTACCCATCACATGGCATGCGTACTGGTCGCCCGTGGCGCAGCCGACCAACGTGATCGTGTCGTAGTAGAGGCTCAGGCCCGTCGTCTCAATGTCGAGGAACACGGTCTGTGCCGGAAAGGACGTGGCGATACGGTAGTGGTCGCGTGGAGGGAGCCTCTCGGCGAAAAAGGCGGTGTCGCCCGCGTCAAGTGCCTGGCGCGATGCGTCGAGGGCTTCAAGTAGCGGGCTGCGACGACCGAAGAGGTCCCTTGGCTCGTTGCGGGCCGCTTCAAGGTCGTCCCAGGTCTTGATGCCATCGTGCCAGAGCTTTTGCTCCGTACGTATCCCGATACGGGGCAAGTGAAGGAATGTTCTCCGCAAGGGGCAAGGGTTCGCGGCGGCCAACGTCCCGACCGGGCTGGAGCCCTCAGCTTCTCCGATGGGCGCCGCGGGACCTGATTCGTCCAATGCAGAGGTCGGACCCGAGCCAAGCCCCTGTCGATTCGCCCCGCGCAAGGCCATACCCGAAGCATACAGCAGTGGTCACAGCTATTGGGTTGCGGACATCCCCCGCGTCACGCTCTACCGCAGTTCTTCGGGTCCTGAGCAGTAGGCACCTGCGCTCTACGCACGTCGCGGAACGTCGTGCCCCGCGCGGTCTCCAGCGGTTGACACTCACGTCTTGGCGGACGGCAGCACCCCCGCCAGGGTCGGTTAGCCGACCACGTCGAACCGGTGCAGGTCGGGGCGCCCGGCCATGAGTCCGGCGAACTTCGCTCCGGCGGCCTTGAAGTGGTCGCTCTGCCCATGCGCCGCGAGGGCGGCATCGTCGTCGTAGAGTTCCATCACGGCGTAGCCCTCGTCGTCCTTGACGAGCGTGTAGAGGTGGTTCCCCGGCTCGTTGGCCCGCACCTCGGCCGCGAGGCCGAGCATGACCTTTTCGAACTCTTCTTCCTTGCCTTCGGCGACCTTGAGACGTGCCAACAATGCGATCATGGGGGAGTGGTCCTTAATCCTGTCCGCGGCGCAGAATACCAAGCCGCCGTGCCGGAGCGAAACCCGCGTGGAGCTTGCCGGGCCCCTTCCAGAACTGCTCGCCGCGTACCGCCGGCGCTATCCGGACGAGCCCGATGCCGTTCGTCTGGAGCGGTTCCTCAGGCGCCAGCCGCGCTGCTTCGAGCGGGACTGCTTCGACGATGGCCACGTGACCGGATCGGCCTGGATCGTGGACGCGGCCGCATCGAGAGTGCTCCTGACGCACCACCGCAAGCTCGGCAGGTGGCTGCAGCCGGGCGGCCACAGCGACGGCGACCCCGACACGCTGGCCGTGGCGCACCGCGAGGCGGAAGAGGAGTCCGGGCTCGTCGTCCGGCCGGTGGACGGTCGGGTGCTCGACGTGGACATCCACACGTTCCCGGCCCGCGGCGCGGACCCGGCGCACTTCCACTACGACGTTCGCTTCGCTTTCGTCGTCAACGGCTCCGAGCGGTTCCGCGTCGGTCCTGAGTCGGTGGACCTCGCGTGGATCGACGTGGACGCGTTGCCAGGGGTGACGGACGAGGAGTCGGTGCTCCGGTTGGCGCGCAAGTTCTCGCGCCCGGCACGCCGTTAGAAGGACTTCCCGAGATGTACGTACGCGAACCGGTCGTTGAAGCCGGCCGGGGCGTACTGGCTGTAGCGGTTGCCGAGTCCGCTGCGGGCGTTGGGATTCCTGTCCGGATAGGTATCGAATGCGTTGTCCGCGCCGATGCGGACGGACCAGCCGCCGCGGGTGTAGCCGACGGCCACGTCGAACAGTCCGTACCCGTCGAAATCGAGGCGGTCCTCGGAGTCGTACCAGGCGCCGGTTTGCCAGTAACGCGCGAGCAGGTCCCAGGCTCCGATTGTGTGTTGCGCCGAGAGGACGACGCGGTTGCGCGGCAGCCCTCGCTCGTAGTCGCGGATCTCGTGCAGGTCGTCCAGCGGTCCGCCCGGCGTGAAACGCACCACCTCGGTCAGGGTGCGGGCGAGCCCGGCGCGGAGCGATGTCACCCCGTTCCCGGGCTCGAGCCGTAGCTGCCCCGAGAGTTCGCAACCTCGCGTCAGCGTGGTGAAGTCGTTCGTGAAGTAGTTGATGTAGTTCCAGCTACGCGCGGACGACCAGCCGGCGGTTTCGAGTGCCTGCAGCTCGGCTTCGCGGACGCGACCGAGATCGGGGCGGTTGACCTCGATGTCGCGGGACAGGGCGAGGCGGTCCCTGACCAGGATGCGGAAGCAGTCGAGGGATGCGCGGGTGTCGGCGCCGCCGTAGGTAATGCCCACGGAAACGTTTCGCGACACCTCGGGCTCGAGAGCCCGGCCGCCGAGCGACTCGCCCACCGGCGAGGTCGGTGGAATGGTGGCCACCACCGCCAGGATACGCTCCGTGCCCTCGCCGGCCTGCTTGCTGGTGGCGTTGACGGCGTTGGACTGTCCGGGTGTGGGCGCGCGGAAACCCGAACTCCAGGTGGCGCGTACGGCCCAGTCCTCGGCCAGCTCGAAGCGCGTCGACAGCCTTCCGTTCACCGTCGAGCCGAAGTCTTCGTAGCGTTTCCCCTCGCAACGCCGCGACCACGGTCCATCCATCGATCACGTCGGCATCGAGTTCCACGTAGGCGGCGTGGCTCGAGCGCTGCCAGCGCCCGGCCGTGTCGGGGCTGAAGCCGGGGAACCCGTTCGATGCCGCGGTGAATCCCTGGACCTGCAGATCCACCGGGCCGTCGGGTCCCTCGACGATGTTGATCCACGATGCCCGATCCCCCGCCTCGATCTCGAAGGACTCGCGACGCCACTCGGCTCCGAAGGCGATGTGCAGCGGCGAGGCGAGCCGGGCGGGACCGTGCTCGTACGCGAAGTCGAGCTGGACGCTGCGTTCCTCCTGCGCGTAGGCGCCGGGGTCGAAGCGGAAGTCCGCGGGGTTGTGCGGTCCGAGTGCCGCGTTGACGGTGTTCCGGATGAAGAAGTCGACGTCGTTGACGCCCGTGCCGGCGCTCAGCTCCCAGTCGAGGGCCGCGACGGCGCCCCGTAGGCCCGCGACGACGGACCAGTCACGGGTGTCGCCGCCGAACCGGGGCGTGAAGCCGCCCGGAAACAGCTCGTTCGTCACGAAACACTGCGGGTGCGCGGCCCGGAACGCTGCCGTGTCGAACGTACCGCCCTGGACGAAACGGTCCGCCGGCAGATCGCGCGGACAGTTCCAGCTGCGATCCGGCGTGAGGTCGCCAACGAGCCGGTACGGCCCGTTGGTGTACACGCCCTGCCGGTCGTGCGGGTTGCGGTAGTAGAAGCCGCCGTCGGTGTGCTTGCTCGCGAAGTTGCCGAAGGCGAAGGCATCGACGCGATCGCCCAGCGGCAGCGCGGCGTTCACGAACGTCTTCAGGTCGTCCTTGACGATGGGGCTGCCCCAGACCTGGGCAGGGACCGGCACCTGCGCGTTGCCGGCCGCGATCAACGCCGCCGCGTCGTCGCGCTGCACGCTGCGGGTGGTATCGTCGGCGTCGCCGTACTCGACGCTCAGGTTGAGGAAGCCGTCGCCGAGGGGGAACCCCGCGTTGGCCGCGACGGACCGCCGGGCGCCGTCGCCCTCGGCGGTCACGCCGGCACGCAGCTCCACGCTGCCACCCTCGCGGTCGTCCTTCAGGACGAAGTTCATGGCGCCGGCGATGGCGTCGGAGCCGTACTGCGCCGCCGCGCCGTCGCGCAGGACCTCGACGCGCTGAAGCGCGATCGCTGGTATCACGGACAGGACGGGGCCTTGCGCTCCCTCCGACGCCTTGGGCACCAGCCACGCGATCACCGCGCCGCGATGCCGCCGCTTGCCGTTGACGAGCACCAGCGTGTGGTCGGCGGCCAGGTTGCGCAGCTTCGGCGGGCGGACGATCGTCGCGCCGTCGGCGATCGGCTGCGCGTTGACACTGAATGACGGAACGACGGTGCGCAGCGCGTCGAGCAGGTCCTTGTTGCCCTGGTCCCGCAGTGCGGATTCGCCGATCACGTACACTGGGGCGGGCGTGTCGACGTTGGTCCGGTCGCCGCGCCGGGCGCCGATGACGACCACTTCCTCGAGGACATGCCCGATGTGAGCCGGCACCCGGTCTTCTTCCGCGTCGGCGGCGGCGAACGGCATCGCCAGGAACGTCGCCGCTGCGAGCCAGGGCCATGGGTGTCGTTGTCGCACGCCTGCGTCGCCAAGGAGTCCAGCTACGGGGTGGGGTCCTTGCGGCACCGCTCGTGGCTTCGATGCTGGATCGCCGCGCGCGGGCAACGTCGCAACGATACACCGGCCGCGGGACGCTTGGCCAACTCGTTGCGCAGATGCGCAGACCAAGGAACATTGACGACGGGAGTACGTTATGTCCGAAGCATTGGAAAGCCGGCTGACGGCGCTGGAAGCGGAGGTCCGGGAGTTGCGGGACCGGGAGGCGATCCGCGAGGTCATCCATCGCTACTGCCAGGCGGTGGACCGGTGCGACCTTCAGATGCTGAAGTCCTGCTATCACCCGGACGGCTACGACGACCACGGGTTCTTCGCGGGCAATGCCCACGAGTTCGCCGAGTACGTGATTCCGTGCCTCGCGCGCGTCGACTCGAGCATGCACTCGATCACCAATACCCGCTTCCGGTTCGACGGCGACCGTTGCGCCTGCACCTCGCAATGGCATGTCATACACCGGCTGCGGCACGATCAGGGCTTCACCGACTTCTGGCACCAGGGCCGCTATCTCGATGTGTGGGAGAAACGCGACGGTGACTGGAAGATCCTGCACCGCGTCATCGCCGGCGATCTCGACCGCTGGATCGAGACGATCGACTTCCGCTCGGACATGTTGGACAGTGCCAACGGGTCGCTCATGGGCTGCCGCGGCGCGGAGGACCCCGGCAATCTCTGGTTCGACCTGTTGCGGCATCGCCCGGAGCGACCGGCCATGGACGACCTCTGGGCGGGATTTCACGCGCTGAGCGAGGCGACCCGTTCACGCTGACGGACGATTGGCGGTCTTGGGGTTCGCCCTACGGTAAAGGCCCCGACCCGGGCGCCGGGCCGCTCAGTTGGCGTTGGAGCGTCTCGTAGTCCACGTAGTCGAGATGTTGCACGACCTTGCCGTCCACGACGGTCACGATCGTGACCCCGGGCACGTCGAAGCCGCGCGGGCCTCCCTCCGTGCCCAGCGCCCGACCGTCGAGGCGACCCCGGTAGCGGACGAGCAGCGTCACGTGGCGGCCCGAGGCAAACCCGTCCTCGACGAGCGCTTCCGCGTCCCCGTCGGGGCGGTTGGCCTGCATGTAGTCGAGGAAGGTCTCGAGATCGTCGGCTCCGGTGATGACGGTCTCGTGGCCTTCGGCGGTCGGGTCGGAGAATCGGAATGCCGGCCCCGTCAGCGCGCGGACGCGGTCCCACTGGCCGCCGTGAAGAGCCTCGAAGTAGCTCTGTGCGATCTCGAGACGATCCTCCGCCGCGGACGCAGTCGCAGTCATGCCGAGCATCCACGCCGCGGCGAGCAACGCGCGCCAAAGGCATGGCCGAATGGACCTGTACACGTCACTCGACCGCCAGACCCCCGAACTGGCGGTCGATGGTCTCGTAGTCGATGTAGTCGACGTGCTCGGTGACCCTTTCATCGGTCACCGTCAGGACCGCCACACCGTGGGCGTCGAAGAAGCGATCTGCGCCGCGCATCCGGCCCCGGTAGTGGATGATCAGGGTGACGATGGGTCCCGAGGCGAAGGCGCGGTCGATGATCGCTTCGGCCTCGACCGCCTCGCGGCCGGCCTGCATGTAGCGGACGAGGGTCTCGATATCGGAGGCGCTGGCAAGGACGGTTTCGCGCCCTTCCGCGGTGGAGTCCGAGAAGCGGAACGCGGGCCCGGCCAGGGCCCGGACGCGGTCCCAGTCCCCGGTCGCCAGCGCCTCGAACTCGAAGTAGCCGCGGCCGACCTCGAGATTGCCGGGAGTCCGCTCCGTGGCCCCGCCCGTCGCCGCGAGGCAGCAGGCGCCCCACAGGGCGAGCACGAGCGTCCGTCGGACAGGGATGTGCATGAACGGTCCAGTGCGGTCGGAGCGAGGATGCGGCAGCGTAGCATGGGCTCAGGCTCGCCGATGCGTCTCCGCCGCCAGTGCCCCGAACAGGATGGCGATGACGACCAGCCCGAACGCCGAGATCCACAGCGGTGCGTCGAGGCCCTGCAGGTCGCCCAACCAGCCGAGCAGGATGGGTCCGATGACGTAGCCGGTGTCGCTCACCATGCGGTACGAACTCATGGCGGCCGCGTTCGCGCCGGGGGGCGCCGAGTCGGCGGCGTAGGCGGCGGGGGCGGCTCCGCTCGCGGCGACAGCGCCGCCCCATACCGTGCAGGCCACGAGGAACCAGGCGTAGTCCGGTGCGATGCTGAACGCCAGCATGGAGACGCCGGTGAGTATCGTCGTCGGCACGATCACGGCCTTGCGCCCGTACCGGTCCGCGATGGCGCCGCCCGGGTAGGTGACGAGGAGCCCGACGATGCTGCCAAGGGCGAACCCGAGGCCGATACGGGTGGCCGAAAGCCCCAGCCGGTCCTGGGCGAGCACGGGCACGATGCTGAACAGGGCGCCCGTGCGGGCCACGGCGCCGATCAGGCTGATCAGGCACGCGAGCACGAAGCCGGTGTTGGCGGCGAGCGTGCGCAACTGCTCGGACAAGGATCCCATGACGCCGGATCCGCCGCCCGTGCGCAGGCCCATCGCGCGGGTCTCCGCGACGCCGAACCAGGCGACGACCGTGACGACGGCGCTCGCGATGCCATAGACGACGAAAGGCGCCTCGAGGCCGAACCGCTCCGCGAGATAGCCCCCGGGAAGGGGCCCGATGCCGACGGCGAACAGGAACACGCCCTGGTAGATGGCCATCGTCCGTCCCCGGGTCGCCGTCCGGGTGATGTCGGCCAGGACGATCATGCCGGCGGTCATGACGATCCCCGCGCCGGCGCCCGCGACGAACCGCGCAAGCACGAGTTCCGGGTAACTCGCGGCGGCTGCACACCAAAGGTTCCCGATCACGGACACGGCACCCCCGATCGCGAGCGCCGCCCGCCGCCCGAGCAGGTCCGCGACCCGGCCGGTCGGAACGCTGCACAGCACGCGCGCCAGGCCGTAGACCGCGACGGTCGCGCCGATCGCGGTCTGCGACACGCCGAAGGACTGGGCGTACAGGGGGAGCACCGGGATCACGGCGCCGAAGCCGAGCTGGTTCACGGCGATGAGGACACACATCCAGACCAGGACGTTGCGCGCGCCGCGGTCGGCGTCCCGCATCATGCGCTCCCGTCGAACCGCGTTTGACATCGCCGTAACGGAGGCGCACGGTCGGCTGCTTCAGCGGACCGGAGTGGAGCGCCCATGAGCGAAGCGGATCTCGAGCGGATGATGCAGGACACCGTCACACCATACTCGATGGCCAGCGAGCCGCCGCTCTCCTTCCGCGCCGAGGGCTATGACTACGACCACGAGGTTCTGGTGACGCTGCCCCCGTCGCACTCGGTGGCGCCGGACCGATCCTATCCCGCGGTCTGGGCCATGGACGGCACCATCGCGCATCGGCTGGTCGCCGGCATCGTCGACATGTACACCCTGGGGCAGCGGCTCCCGGAGATGATCGTCGTGAGCGTCGGGCACCCGAGCGCGGAGGGCATGGCGGGTTTCTCGAAGCGGGAGTTCGACCTCCACCCCGCGGGATCCATCTTCGGGGACGACGCGCTGGCGAAGAGCATCCTGACCGAGGGTGCCGCCGCCGGCTTCGAGGAGATGTCCGCCGACTTCAAGGGGGACCGGTTCCTCGACTTCCTCATCGACCAGCTTCGCCCGGAGCTGACGGAGCGGTATCGCATGAACGGCGATCACGCGCTGATGGGGCATTCGTCGGGGGGCTATTTCACGGGATACGCGCTGTTCGCCCGGGTGGGCGGCTTCCGTCGCTACCTCATCGGCAGCGGCACGCACCCGCAGACCCTGGACCTCGAGGCCGCATACGCGGAGTCGCACGACGACCTGCCGGCGCGGGTCTTCGTCGGATGCGGCGCCGACGAGGTGAACAACCTCGAGATGGCGGCGTCCCGCCTGGTCAGCCGTTCGGTCTTCCTCGCGGAGAACCTGAGGATGCGGCGCTACCCGTCGCTGGCCCTGAAGACGCAGCTCTACGCGGACCGCGATCACTTCACGGTCATTCCGCCGATGTTCGCGGACGGCCTGGAGTTCCTCTACGCGGACGAGGCGGAGAAGCTGACGCCGCTCCTCGCCTGATGCGCACCCCTCGACCGAAAGCGGGCCGCCTGACCTGAGCGCCGCCCGCCCCCACGGCATGTTCGCGCCCCTCGCGGTGCGCGACTTCCGCCTGCTGTTCCTGGGCCTCCTGCTCGGGCAGGCGCTCACCCCGTTCCAGTTCGTGGCCCAGATCATCTGGGTGCAACTGAGCGCACCGGAGGACCTGCGCATCGTCCTCGTCGGCCTGATCGCGGCGGTGCGCGGCGCCGGCATGCTGCTCTTCGGCCTCTACGGCGGCGCGCTCGCGGACCGCTTCGACCGGCGCAAGCTGCTCATCGCCACGCAGGCCGGAGCGCTCGTCCTGAACGTCGCCATCGGGGTCGTGATGGTGTTCGGCAGCCCCGAGGGGGCGACGCTGCTCCTCTTCTACGCGCTGACCTTCGGCGCCTCGGCGCTCATGTCCATCGACCTGCCGACGCGGCAGGCGATCGTCCCCGACATCGTGGGACGGCAGCTCACCACTGCGGGCATCGCACTCAACGCCGGCGGCGGACAGATCGCCCTGCCGGTCGCGCTCGTGGGGACGGGTTTCGTCATCGACGCGTTCGGGGCGGGCGTCGGGTATCTCGTGGGATCCGCGGCCCATGTAGCGCAACTGGCGGCGCTCGCGTTCATGCGCATCCGCACCGGGCGCGGGGCGTCTCTCGGGCTGGCTCCGGCCGCCGCGCTCCGGGACATCCGCGCCGGTTTCGTCTACACCCGGCGCGAGCCGGTGATCCTGTGGGTCGTGGTGCTCCTCGTCGCGATGATGGGCTTCGGATTCCCGGCCGTCGCGAACCTGGGGCCGACGTGGATCACCACCGTGGTCGGGGTACCTGTCCGGCACTTCGGGCTCGTGGCGGCGACCTGGGGTATCGGCGCGCTGCTCGCGTCGATGGCCCTGGCCCGGTTTTCCCGCTACGAACGCAAGGGACGGATCGTGGCCATCTCCGCGGTGGTGTTCGGGCTGTCGTTCCTGGTGTTCGGCGGCGGCCACACCGTCGCGAACGCCGTGATCGGCAACTTCGGCCTCGGCGTATCCATGGCGAGCGCGCAGATCGCCGGGACCGCGCTGATCCAGCTCATCGCGCCGGCGGACTTCCGCGGACGCGTGATGAGCCTGCTCAACCTCAGCATGGGCGTCGCGCAACTGGTCACGCTGCCGCTCGCGGCGCTCGGGCAGTGGATCAGCCTGGAGGTGCTCTTTCCGGTGCTGGCGCTGTTGTTGCTTGCGGTGACGGGCGCCGTGCTGGCGACGCGCAGGGCCTTGTGGCGCGTCCGCGTGTGAGGAGGATCACGGCGTCCCGCAGGAGTCCCCTTCGTAGAGCCCGATGTCGTCGATCCAGACGTCGAGGGCGCTCTGGGCGAAGTCGAAGGCCACGCGCGCCTTGAGGTCGGTCTCGGTCACCGTGAACGTGTGGCTGAAGGACTGCCATGAGAGCGTGAGATCCGCCCGGTGCTGGCCGCCGCTCAGGTTGCGCCAGTCGTCGAGGTTCGTGTCCAAGTAGGCCGTCATGAAACGCACCCCCTGTCCCCGCGCGCGGTAACAGAGCGTGTATTCCTGGCCCGCGGTCACGAGGACGGCGTGACTGAGCTGCACGCGCCAGGGATCGTCGTGGGCGTTGTCGACCTGCGCCCGGACCGTGCCGGCCTGTTCGTCGACGGACCCGACCAGTTCGACCTTGTTCCAGTTGTTGGCGAACTGCCCGGCGGTGAAGGCGCCGCCGCTCATGATGAGGTTGCCGGCGCGCGCCGGCTGGTCCGACTGCTCGGAGAAGAACATCAGGTCGTTGCTGAACAGGCCGTGCGGGTTCTGGATCTGCAGGAAGTGCAGGCCGCCGGGCTCCGGGACGTCGGTGAGTTCGACGATCGCGATCTCGTCGTCGCAGTCCGGCAGCCCGCCCACCTCGCAGCGCACGCTCCCGGCGACCCTGCGCCCATCGATCCACACGGATGCGTCCTCCGCAACGTGGCGTGCGCTGATGCGCAGGGTCGAGGTGTCGGTGAGGAAAGGAATGTCGACGTTGCGCGTCTGCGCCTCGATGGCCGACGCCTGCCACAGCGCCGGCTGGCGGAAGTCGACATCGACGCCCGCCCCGGCGCGGCCGGTGAGCGTCACCACCATCTCGCCGTTGCCGGCCCGCTGCCGGAGCTTGTGGCTGCCCCATACGCCCCGGCCTTCGACCGCCTCGTAGCGGCCGTTGCGGTACTCCATGACGACAGGTTTGACGGTGCTCGGGGTATCCGCGGAGGCCCCTTCCGGGCGCAGGACCGCGCCGTCCCCGCGCAGCACGACCCCGCCGTCGGACGCGGCCTGTTCGAGCACCTTCATCATCCTGACGGTCGAGGCGTCCCGTGCGGTGTCCGCGTTCAGCGTCAGTTGCCGGGCGAATGCGCCGTGGAAGCCGGTACTGCCCTGGCGGACCATCTGCCAGATGTCCGACGACGCGCCGGCGAGGATCCACATGTCGCGCTCGGGGAACGTGTCGTCCATGCGCACGATCGTCATCAGGTCGACGATGTTCAGGCGCCCCTGCGGCAGCATCATCCAGCGGTCGTACGCGCCCCGCCAGGTCGGCGCGTCCATGCCGGTGCCGGGGGTGTTCGTGCTCACCAGAAACGGCGGGCGGTGGCAGGCGCCGCAGGTCTGCGCTCCCGTCGTGTCGTCGCTGTCGTTGACGAAGCTGAACTCGAAGAACCCGCGCACGCCCTCGTGGGTCAGCACGTTGTCGACCGGCCGCTCGGGAGCCGGCGGGTAGGGGATACTCAGGATGAAGCGCGCCAGCGCATCCCGGTCTTCCGCGTCGAGGAGCCCGGCCTTGTCCTCGTCGTTGGTCGGACAGTCCGCTTGGTCGCACATGGTGGTGGCCATCGTGCCGTCCACGAGGAACCGAGCGCAGGTTTGCTGATCGTCGAGTTCGCAGTTCGGCGCCACGTCCGCGTTGATGGAGGAAGTGTTGCGGCCGCCGTACGGATCCCCCGGAATGCCGTCCCAGTGATAGGGCGCCGTGTTTCGCAGTCCGCGCACGGGCATCGTCAGCCGGGGCGGAATCTGCGTGCAGCCCTCGACATCGCACTCGGGGGTCGCGAGCACCCACAGGAGCTGGTCGGTGTGTCCGTCGGGATGGCAGCTCTCGCAGGAGAAGGTTCCGGTGGAAGAGGCATCCGCGTCGTTGAAGGCGATACGTCCCTGGCGGAGCTCCGCGTCGGTCGGGTCTTCGAGTGCGATGGTAGCCGTCACGCTCGGCGCCGACGTGTCGGAGACGTCCACGAGCGACACCGTGTTGGAGACGGTGTTCAGCACCCAGGCCTCGCTCGGCGCGCCGTCGGAATCCGACACCAGCGCGATGCCGCGCGGCACGGCCCCCACGGCGACCCGGCCGAGCACGGCGCCCGTCTCCGCGTCGACGGTGAAGAGCTTGTCGGAGCCCGCGGCGGTGACTACGAGCGTCGAGTCGTCGTCGCTGACACGGATGCCGAAGGGGGTCGCGAGCGCCATCCCGGCCTCGGGATCTTCGGGCGGCAACGGCTCGAGATCGAAGCGTTCGGGGGACCCGCAGGCGGCGTCCGTGCAGGCCACCCGGGTGATCTGGTTCAGGAACGCGCGGTTCTCCATCTCGTCGAGGCCATGTCCCTGCGTCCCGGCGCGCCCGTTGGCGACGTTGCGGGCATCGGCCTGGGCGACGAAGACGGTGCCCTCGCTGTCGATGGCGAGGCCGTAGAGCAGGGTGCCGACCCCCGTGACGGTGGCCTCTAGCGTGTCCGTTGCCGTGTCGTAGACGAACAGGTCGCGGTCCGGCACCCGGTCGTGGGTCACGATGTCGGCGTCGTAGCCGGTCGAGAGTACGTTGTTGTTGGTGAAGACGTGCTCGACCGCGTTGAAGGTGCACGTGTCCCCGTCGATGCCGCTCGCGATGCAGCCGGAGAGCTGGCTCCGGTTGTTCGACTCGAACGGGATCACGTAAAGCCGTTCGCCGCGCACGGCGAGCGCCCGGGGATCCTGCGCGCGGATGTCGAGGTGCCCCGTCACCAGGCGCTCGGTCACGTCGACGATCGCGACGCGGTTGGAGGGCCCGAGGGCGACGTAGGCCTTGTCGTCGCTCGCGAAGGCGATGCCGACCGGTTCGTCGAAGCGGGTCGCGAAGGTGTCGGGGTCGACATCCTGCACCGTCGCCACCACCTGGCGGTACGTGTCGCTGTCGGAGTCGATGTCGATGACGCTGACGGAGTCGGAAATGTGATTGGCGACCCACACCTCCGTGCCGTCCGGCCGCACCGCGACGCTCACCGGCTCGACGCCCGTGGAGATGCTGGCGACGACGGTTCGACTCGAGGTGTCGATGACGTCGAGCGTGTCCGCGGCCGTGTTCGCCACGTAGAGGAAGGCGCCGTTGACGGCGAGGGGCCGGGCGTGCGGGCTCAGGAAGACGGGATGGCCGACGCCGTCTCCCGACGACCCCTCGTCGTTCTCCGCGGCTTCCGCGCCGATCGCGAGGCACGCGAGCACCGCGTACGCAAACGCAACCCGCCTGCGAGTACCCGCGGGAGCGTGGCGTGCGGTCGAGTGGCCGGGTTCCTCCATCGTCGATTCCGATGCGTGCGCCGGAACGGGTACGCTCAGTGGAGCGGCAACGGGCGAGTATAGTGCCCCATGGCTGGCCGCTGTGCGACCGGACCGAGTCAGAAGATGCGCTCGAACAGCGGTCCGGCGACACGGGAACGGCCGTTCTTGCGCAGCTCCTTCCGGTCCGCCAGAGCCCCGAGCGTCGTGATGGCCTTCGCCCCCAGCCAGCGAAAGGGCTCCACCGGCCACTTCGGGGGCACGTCGTCCACCCAGGCCAGTTCCACCAGCGGCGTGTCGCGCTCGAGGACGAGGTCCGTGAGGATGCGGCCGGCCAGATTCGATGCTCCGACCCCCTCGCCCGTGTACCCGCCCGCGGCGCCGAAACCCGTTGGCCGGTCGAAGGTGACGAACGGCCGGCCGTGGCGCGGCACGCCCAGCACGCCGCCCCAGCGGTGCGTGACCCGGGCGTCGCCGACGGCCGGCAGCAGGGCGCGCATGGACGCCTCGACATCGTCGAGCCCGGGGTCGTCCGGCTCGACCCGCGGGCGTATGCCGGAACCGAAGCGGTACCCGATGCGGCCGCCGAAGGCCAGGCGGTCGTCGAGCGTCCTCTGGCCGTAGATCGTGATGCGCCGGCCGTCCGCGAACGTCTCGCGCCGTGGGAGCCCCAGCTCGCTCCAGGTTTCGGCGGGCAGCGGCTCCGTGGCGACCATCATGGTGTAGACCGGGGCCAGGCGCCGCCGGTGGCCGGCGATGGTGTCCGTGTAGCCTTCGGTGGCCCGCAGCACGACGCCGGCGCGCACGCCGCCGCGCGAGGTCTCGACGCGGCCCGGCGCGATGGCCGTCACGGGGGTGCGCTCGAAGATCGTGACGCCCTTGCGGCGTACGGTGTCGCCGAGGCCGCGAACCAGCCGGGCGGGATGGATCGCCGCGCAATGCGTGGTGTACGAGGCGCCGAAGTTCGGGCGGACACCGATGCGCTTCGTGGACTCCTCCGGTTCGAGCCAGGTGAAGTCGTCGTCGGTGAAGCCGAGTGCGTGCTTGGCCGCCACGTACGCGCGGAACCTGTCCGCATGACGCTCCGTGGTGGCGACGCCCAGCGTGCCGCCCTTGGCGAAGTGACAGTCGATGTTCTCGGCCTGGCAGACCCGCCCGATCTCGTCGACGGTCTCCTGCATGGCGCGGAGCAACGCGAGGCCCGCTTCCTGGTCACGCCCGTGCAGGCGCTCCTCGATCCCCTCCGCCATCCCCATGCACCAGCCGCCGTTGCGGCCGCTGGCACCGAAGCCGACGGTCTCCGCTTCGAACACGGCGATGCCCAGGCCGGGACTGTGGCGGTTCAGGTAGTAGGCGGTCCAGAGCCCTGTGAAGCCGCCGCCCACGATCGCCACGTCCACCGCTTCCGGGAGGGACGCCGGCGTTTCGGGCTCCGGAAGATCGTCGAGGGAGTGGAACCAGAAGCTGCCGTTGTGGTGGGAGGGTAGCGTCATGGTGGGACCTCAGTCGGTCGGGTCTGCCGGGTCCGTCGGCGCGCTCGTCTGCTGGGCGATGGCGGACGGGGCGGGTACGAGCCAGACCGCCTGCGGCGGCGGAGCCGTGTGCGACGCCGGCCGCTGGTACACCACCAGCCCGGTGATCGCGGAGAGGAAGGCGAGCATCAACCCCATGCCGGCGATCATGTACCGGAGTTTCGAATCGATCGTCTGCAGGCTGGCGCGGAGCGCGTCGATGCGGGCATCGAGTTGCGTGCGCATGACCGCCATCTCCGAACGCACCGACTTGAACTCGGCGCGTATCCCCTCGAAGCCCGCGTCGAATCCGGCCCGGGCGACAACGTGCTCACCCAATTCGTCGCCGAGCGCTCGCGCCAGTCCATCGGCCTGTGCGCGGTCCACGCCCGCCTCCTGCAGCGTCTCGGAGAGCCGCAACGTGTCGACCACGGGCTGTACCATGTTCGGATTCCTCCGATCAGCATAGCGATGTGCGTCCGGTGATGCACCCGGCGCTCCGTTGTGTAGATTCAACGTGATCCGCACGCGTCTGTATGCCAGCCGATGTCGGGGAGGGCTGTAGGAGAACGCCGCGACTTGGGGTCGCGTGCAGCGGCAGGTCGCGTCGCGCGTCGCTGCCAGCGCTGCAACTCTGCTAGATTGCATCTCCGGTCGGAGGGGGGAGGACCATGCTGAAGATTTACCACGTCAAGGGAACGCGCGGGTTCCGCCCCATCTGGTTGTGCGAGGAACGCGGCCTGCCCTACGAGATCGAGGTGATCGACTTCTCGGCGGAATTCCGTTCGACCCCGGAATGGCGCGCGCTCAGCCCGACGGGGAAGGTGCCGGTGATGATCGACGGGGACCTCACGATGTACGAGTCGGGGGCCATGGTCGACTACATCGTGGAACGCTACGGGGGCGGGGACCTGGTGCCGGAGCCGGGCACGGCGGACAGCGCGCTCTGCCGGCAGTGGTGCTGGTTCGGCGAGGCGACGTTCGCCCGGCCCCTCGGGGAGATCGTCAACCACGGCCGCGTGGCGCCCGAGGGCGGCACCGTCGACTTCGTGATCGAGGACTGCAAGGCACGGGCGCGCCTCTGCCTCGACGCCTTGGAACAGACGCTGGCGGAGGCCGACTACCTCGTGGCCAACCGCTTCGGCATCGCGGACATCATGAACGGCTACACGCTGCACCTTGCGAGAAACTTCGGCGTGCTGACGGACGACCACCCCAACACGCAGGCCTACGTCGGGCGCCTGGGCGAGCGGCCGGGGTTCCAGGTGGCCGCCAACGCGGGCTGAAGCAGGGTCCGACGCTCGAACCGGGTCAGGTCGTTCTACCAGTACCGCGCGCGGCCCTGCCGCGGTCGGTGAGGCGGTACCTCTGGTTGCGCGCCCTCGGCGTGTCGGGGCGGGTCATCTCGAGATGGCCGTGCCGCAGGGCGGGAAGCAGGTACCTCTGCCGCAGCGACTTGCGGTCGCGAAGTTCCAGTGCATGCAGGATCTCCGACGCGGACATCTCGCCGTCCAGCACGGCGAGCAACCTCAGAACTTGGGGGGTTTCTTGGGGGGTTTCTTGGGGTGTCCCTAACGCGGCGAGTACCACGTCCAGCATGAATCCGATGAACGGCGTGCTCGCCCCCTCGTCCGTACTCCGCTGGATGGCGGCGTAGTAGTCCATCTGCCGGGCGTGGACCAGGCTCTCGACGGGGATGTGCAGGAACAGCGGATTCCACCGTGACAGGATCAACGTCTGCCACAGGCGACCGAGCCGTCCGTTGCCGTCTTCGAAGGGGTGGATGTACTCGAACTCGTAATGAAACACCGAGCTCGCGATCAAGGGATGCGCGTCCGTACCCGAGAGCCAGCCGAGCAGATCCCGCATCAGTCGCGGGACGCGCGGGGCCGGCGGCCCGACGTGTCGCACTTGCCCGTCTCCGACCACCGCCACCTGCCCCTGCCGGTACGCGCCAGGCGCGTCGAGCAAAGCCGTCATCATCACCTCGTGGGCGCGCAGCAGGTGGGCCTCCGTCGCCGGGTTCCAGCCGGGGAGCTCGTCGTACGCCCGGATGGCATTGCGCGCCTCCTGGATGTCCCTCGGTGGTGCGGCGACCGGCCTGCCCTCCAGGAGCGTCGTGATCTCGCCCTCGCTCAGGGCGTTGCCCTCGATGGCGAGCGAAGCCCGAATCCTCCGGATGCGGCTGATGCGCCGCAGTCGTGGGTCCTGCCAGGCGGCCACGGCCTCGGCGCGGCCGATCGCCTCGCCGATCGCCTCGACCAGGGCCAGGATCTCCGAGGTGATGACGTAGGGCGGCCCGAAAGTCACGTCCAGGCAGTTGGCGTACGACGCCGGTCGTCTTGCGCGCCCCCGAGCGCCCGTCAGGCCTCCAGCCCGTAAGGCACCCGCCCCGCCGCCCGGAACGCCGCGTCGATGAACTCCATCTGCTTCACGGCGTCCTCGGCGTCGGTGACGAGGGACGCGCCGTTCCAAACGGCGTCCTTGAACGCGTCGAGCTGGTAACAGTAGCTCGTGCGCAGGTCCCCCTGCTCGGTGCGCGTGCCGTCCGACGTCGTGAGTTCGATGCTGTGTCCGTTCTGCGGCACCAGCGGGTTGTTGGCGTGCAGCCGCCCTTCCGTGCCGGTCACGGTCAGGTGCATATCGAACTCGGCGCCCGGACGCAGCCATCCGCGGAAGTGTCCCGTGGCCCCGCTGGGATAGCGCGCCTCGCCCTCGAGCCGGGCGTCTGCGCCGAACCGGTTCGGCTCGAACTCGGCGTCCGTGACCTCCGGCTCCTCGGGGAGGATGTGGCGCAGCCAGGACACCGGGTAGCAGCCGAGGTGCATCATGGACCCGCCGCCGACCTCCGGGTTCTTGTACGTCTCCCAGCCCTCGTCGGGCAGGTCCGTACCCACGAAGACCCCCTCCACGCGCTCGATGCGGCCGAGCGCGCCGCTGCCGACGATCTCGAGCAGCCGGGCCCACACCGGGTGATAGTGGTAGTGGAACGCCTCCATGCACACCCTGTCCGCGGCGCGCGCGGCGTCGGCCATGCGCCGCGCCTCGATGGCGTTCGCGCAGAACGCCTTCTCGGTGAGGACGTGCTTGCCCGCCTCGAGGGCCTTCACGGTCCACTCGCAGTGCAGCGTCACGGGCAGGGGGACGTAGACGGCGTCGATGTCCGGGTCTTCGACCACCGCCTCGTAGCTGTCCGCGACGCGGCCGATGCCGTGCTGCGCCGCGAACTCCTCGGCGCGCCCGCGGTCGCGCGCCGCGACCACGCTGATCTCGACCTCGGGGTCTTCCGCGACGGGCTCCACGAGGACCCTCGGGGTGATCCGTGCTGCGCCGAGTGTGCCGAACTTGAGTGTTGCCATGGGGTCTTCCGGGTTGTAGACGGTCAGGTGGGGCCGGCGGTCACCGGCAGGGCAGTATCTCCAGCGGCTCTCCGGGCGTCCAGTTCGGCCACGATAGCCCGGTGCTTCTCGCGGTCTAGCCGGTAGTGCATGAAGCACCACACCGCCGGGAGGAAGCCGAGCGCGAGCCCGGGGCCGGCGACCATCGCGAGGGCGAAGAGCGCGTCGGGCGGAATGTCCGCCGCGGACTGGACGTGTTCGCCCCTTGGCCAGTCGATGAGGTCCAGGATGAAGCCGCTGAAGGCGCTGCCGATCCCGCCGGTCGCCTTGTTCACGAATGCGTAGGCCCCGTAGAACACGCCTTCCTGGCGCTTGCCGTTGACGAGTTCCTGCTCGTCGGACACGTCGCCGAGGATGGAGCCGACCGCGACCCCGACCTGCGAGACGACCAGCCCCGCCAGGAAAGCGAAGACCGAGAGACCCACGACCACGCCGGTGGTGCCCGGCGCCGGGAACAGGCCGGCGTAGTGCAGGCACACCGGCGCGACGGCGAACACGGCCCAACCGAGCGCGCCGAGGATCAGCGACTGCCGCTTCTCGAGATGGTGCGCTAGCAATGGGGCGAACAGGTAGCCGATCGCCGTGCCGACCGGGGTGGCGAGCAGGATGTAGGTCATCCCCTCGGGCGGCACCTCCCAGAAGAAAGTGTTCATGTACAGGGCGAAGGCCATGCCGGTCCCCACCGGTCCGGCCACCACGATGAAGCCGACGGCGATCCAGCGGAACGACGGGTTCTTCAGCGCTTCGCCGGTGTCGAGGAGCAACTGCCTGACCGGGTGCGCCTGCGGCTTCTCGGGGCGCTGCAGACGTGGAATGAGGTGATGGGTGCCGGCCGCCGAGTAGATGATCGAGACGATCATGATCGCGCCCATCAGCAGCGCGAAGGGCGGATAGGCGGCGGAGTTCAACTGGCCGTTCTCGAACTCGGCGCTGCTCGCGAAGAAGACGGCGAAGCCGAAGAAATAGACGAGGAACTGCCCGAGATAGCCGAACAGCGAACGGCCGGCGACGACGACCGTGCGCTCCTGGTAGTCGTTGGTCATCTCGGCGCCGAGGGCCATGTGCGGCACGGAGTACAGCGTCATGAGCATGCGGGCGGCGATGCCGAACACGAGGAGCCAGACGAACAGCCCGGCCTGCGATTCCACCCAGGGATCGAACGTGAAGTAGACGGCGATGGCCATGGGGACGGCGGCGGCGTACATGAAGGGATGGCGCCGGCCCCACCGTGAGCGCCAGCGGTCGGTGATCGAGCCCATGAGCGGGTCGGTAACCGCGTCCACGGCCATGGCGATCAGCAGCGCGAGGCCGCACAGGCTCCCTGACAGACCGAGCACCTGGTTGTAGTAGAAGAGCAGGAAGAGGGCGAAGATCGCGCCTTTCTGACCTTCGGCGACCTGGCCGACCCAGTACGCGAACTTCGTGTGCGCGGTCAGGTCCCTGGTGCTGGGCACGGGGGTGCTCTTGTCTTCCCGGGGAGGGCCGGCGGGTCCGGGTCGCCGCTATGCGCCGCCCGCGGGGATTGCGGGAGTATGGCGGTAGGCGGCGTCCGAGATGGCCCGGGCGCGGATCGCAAGCATCTCCCGCCACGTCTCCCGGAGCCCGTGCGTCGCCGGCGGCAGGTCGTGCTCGATCGCCTTGCGCAGCTTCGGCAGGTTATGGAACGGCACGGCGGAGAACATGTGGTGCTCGAGGTGGTACTGCATGTTCCAGTAGCAGAACGCCGGCAACCACGAACAGGTGAACGTCCGCGTGTTGTAGCGGAAGTCCGGAACGTCGGAGTTCAGCCCGTAGTGCTGGGGCTGGCCGCACAGGAAGATCAGCCAGCGGCAGTAGAACGCGCCGAAGGTGAACACCACGATCAGGAACCAGTTCCCGGTCGCCACGAACACCAGCGCGAGCAGCCCGTGGCCGACGAGGAGCGTGCGGGCCCAGTTCCGGTGCCGGCGCCGCAGGTTCGCGTTCGATTCCGGAATGACGTGGCGGTACCAGTCCCCGTCGATGCGGCCGCGGGCGTGGCGCCACACCGTGCGGAGCTTCGCCCAAGCGTCGGGCGGGTAGAAGGCGAACATGGTCAGCCAGAAGCGGCGGCTGCGCAGGCTGAAGCGCAGGGGCAGCACCACCTCGCCGTCGTGCTCCCGGTGGCAGGTCGCCCGGTGGTGGCGGACGTGGCTCGCCCGGTACCAGAGGTAGTCGGACCAGGAGAGGAAGGCGTACACCTTCTCGAAGAACGGGTTGAGCGCCTTCGTGCGGAACACCGTGCGGTGCATCAGTTCGTGGATCGCGATGAGTCCCGTGAACTGCCCGAGCGTGCCGTGGACGAAGAGCGCCGCGAGGAGCACAGGCACCGACCAGTACCAGTTCCCGCCGTCGACGTTGCCGAAGGCCATGAAGGCGAGGATCCCCGTCGCCAGGTACGCGCCGAGATGCCCGCCGGTCTGGAGCCAGCCGCGCAGGTCGTTGCGCCGCATCAGTTGGGCGAGGACGTCCCGGTCGATGGGAGACCGGTACCAGGAGATCTTGGCATCATCGTCGAACGGGTCTGTCCGCGCCGTCATCGCTCGCCGGTCGCAGGGAAAGGCGGGAGCCTACTATCGGGTTCCGTCGCTTGTCACCTGCGCGCGGCGGGGAGCGCCGTCTGCGCGGGAACTTCCCTGGCGCGGAACTACGGATGCGTCCAGGACGAAGCTCAGAAGCGGCGACCCTCGCGGATGAGGTCCAGGATCTCGTCGGTCGTCATGCCGACGGGGCGGCGGCGCTCCCGCCACGCGCGAAATCGCGCCACCGCCGCTTCCCGCGCTTCGCTGTCGCGGTGCGGTGGCGGAGTCAGGTGCGCCACGGTCCTGCCGTGGCCGCGTAACCGCTACGGCTTCTCCGTACCCCACCTGGCGGAGCAGTTCCGCGAACCTTGCCCTGGCCTCCGTAGCCGCGACCTCGCGCACGTTCATCTCCAACAAGTCAGGCGCTGCCGAACACCTCCTTCACGTGCGCCTCGGGCAGCGGCTGCGTCGCCTTGGACACCGTGTAGGTGACCGCCACAGACACCGCCTCGCCGATCGCGGCGCAGGAGAACGGGTTCGGCCCCTCGCCGTGCAGCCAGGCGACCGCTTCGTGCACGACACCCGTGCCGAACCAGGCCGGGTCGAGCAGCTGCATGTGCAGCACGAGGAAGGTCAGGAAACCGCTCAGGAGACCCGCGTAGGCGCCGCTTCGGGTCACGCCCCGCCAGAGCGCGCCGACGACGAGCGGTCCGGCGAAGGCCGCCATCATGCCGCCGTTGCCGATCCAGACGATGAGCGCGATGTTCACGTCGATCAGCGCCCACGCCATGCCCATGCAGATGAGCAGCACGACGATCGTGCTGACGCGGCTGATGCGCAGCACCTGCCGGTCGAGGGTCGCCTCGTCCGGCACCTTGCGCAGGCGCGGTGCGATGGAGCGCCGGTAGAGGTCGTTCGCGATGATCTGCGAGGAGGACACGACGAGCCCGTCCGCCGTGGACATGATCGCCGCCAGGATGCCGACGCCGATGAGCGCGGCCAACCAGGTGGGGAACAGCTCGATGAACAGCATCGGCAACGCGGCGTTCGGCGTCTCTCCCTCGGCGTAGAGCGCATCGCCGAGCATGGCCCGCGCCAGCAGTCCCGCCAAGCCCATCATGCCGAGGGTGAGGCCGAACGCGAACGCGAGCTTGATGAAGCTCCGTTGCTGCGACGTGTTCCTGAGCGCCCAGAGCTTGTTGCCGAGATGCGGCAGCAGCCCGAGCGGGATGTGGGCGAACAGGACGGCGATGATCGCCCACCACGAGTGGTACAGCGGCGTGTCCGTGTTCAGGAGTCCGACGAGGTCCGTATCCTGTGCGTTCAGGTTCCGGAAGACGCCCGCGAGCCCGCCCTCGACGCCCACCCCGAAGAGGAACAGCACGATCACGACGATGGCGAGCAGGAGCATCATGAATCCCTGCGCCCCGTCCGTCAGGATGTCGGCGTGGGCGCCGCCGAGCACGACGTAGAGCAGGAGCACGAACGTCGTGATGCCGAGCGCCCAGGGCGCCGGCAGGCCGAGCATCGTCTCGAACATCACGAGCCCGGAGACGAGCTGGCCGGCGAGGTAGAAGAACAGGACCAGGGAGAACACGGACACGAGGATCCGGATCCCCTCGGAACCGTAACGGTCGCCGAGGTACTCCGGGATCGAGCGGTTGCCGAAACGGTTGCCCGCCGTCGCGATGAGCCGCATGGAGATGAGCACTCCGAAGTAGACGCCCATCGGGTACAGGAACTTGCTCCAGACGCTCGCGAGTCCCCACTCGTAAGCGAGTCCCGGCCCGCCGAGGAAGGTCGCGCCGCTCGCCGTGGTGGCGGCGAATGCCAGCGCCAGGAACAGCGGGCCGTAGGAGCCCCGCGCCGTCGCGAAGTCGTCCGCATGCTGGATGCGTCGCTGGCCGACCACACCCAGCGCGAGCATGCCGCCGATGTAGAGCATGAGGAACAGCCAGGACCACTGGATCAGGGACATGGGGGGCTTCCGGGAGTTTTCCCTAGCAGCCTGTCGGACTTTTGCGCGTTGCGATGCGGTCACGGCGACTGGATCGGTTCCGGCGCCGCTGGGGGGTGACGGTTTCGAACGCCGGCAAGCGGCGGGTGGCGACGACCGGCGCCCAAGGTCGCCACGGAAAGCCGCGCGCGGGCCCCACACGGCACGAAACTGGCGGGGCGGGACAAGCCTTATGCCCCATTCACGCCCGCATCATGTTGTTCAAGCGCTTGCAGTTATAAGCCAGCGTCACCAAGGCCCACTCGCCCTCCACCTTGTCCAGGCCCCTGAGCAGGAAGCGCCGGAAGCCCATCGCCTCCTTCACGATCCCGAACACCGGCTCCACCGTGTGCTTGCGCAAGCCGTACAGCGCACGCCCCGACTCGGTGTCGAGCTTCTCCCTCATCGCCTTCATCCAATCGGCCTTCGGCTCCGGCGGCGCCGCCGGCGGTTCCTCCGGCGGCGGCCGGAAATCGTGCGCCCGGCGCCGGTCCTCGCCGCACACCGCCACCAGCACCTCCTGACCGCGGCCCTCCAACTCGGACACCTCCGAGCCCGTCGCGTAGCCGTTGTCCGCCAACACCCGTTCCGGCGCCCCCAGCGCCGCCGGCATCGCGTCCACGTCCGCCACCAACTCGTTGCGGTCGTTCGCGCACGTGCTCACCCGCGAACCCAGCACCAGCTGACTGCCGTCCGCGTCCACCGCCGCCTGCGCGTTGTACGCCTGGCGATACTCGCTGCGCCGGTTCTTGCGCATCAGCCCGCTGTCCGCGTCCGTCAGGTTGATCTGCTCCTCCGCCTTCGGCTCCTCGCGCGGCGGCTTCGGCTCGCCGCCCTTGCGCGACCCCGCGCGCCGTTCCCGCGCCGACACCTTGCGCTCGTACTCGGCGCGCTCCCGCGCCGCCCGCGTCCGCGCACGGCGCTGCAGTTCCGCGCTCGCCCGGTCCAGCTTCGCCTTCAGCTTCTCGTGCCGCGACAACTCCTCCGGCAGTCGTTGCGGATCCGCCATGTCCTCCGCGTCCGCCGCCTCGGCACGCTCCAGCAACTCCTCGATCTCCACCCGCAACTGCTCCCGCAGCGCCTCCACCCGGTCATGCCGGATGCTGTTGCGCTTGCTCGCGTTGGCGTCGATCTTCGTCCCGTCCACGCTCACCGTCCCCACCCGCAGCAGGCGCAACTCCTTCGCCAGCAGCAGCACCTCCAGAAACGCCTCCGACACCGCCGCGAAGTTCTCCCGACGGAACTTGCAGATCGTGTCGTGGTCCGGATGCGTGTTCCCCGTCACGTAGCGCACGCCAAGGTCCCGATGCGTCGCCCGCTCGATCCGCCGCGAACCGAAAACGCCGTTCGCATAGCAGTAGATCAGCAGCGCCAGCATCATCCGCGGGTGGTACTGCGCCGAGCCCGTGCCACGCTCGTTCACCCGGAACGCCGCCAACGGCACCCGTTCCACGGCCTCCAGCACGAAATGCGCCAGATCGTCGTCCGGCACCCAATCGCGAAGATCCGGCGGCAGCAAATACCGCTGCGACTGGTCCGCGTTGACAAATCTCGGCATCCGCACGGCACCCCGTCAGTTGGCCGACCGCATTATAAATTCCACGCCGCCTAAGTCCGACAGGCTGCTAGCCTATGCGAGATTGCCCGTGGAACAACAGCGTCCGCTCGCTTAAGCTCGCCCGGAGGTTCTTCGATTTCGGCGGAGGGGACCGATGAGAGCCATCAAGATCCTCGGAATTCTTTTGCTGGTGTGGGTGGCGATCGTCGCCATCTTCGAGTCGATGCTGGGCTACTTCCAGCCGGAGGGCGGCGGCGACACCGTGGTCATCACGACCTTCGACGCGGACGGCACCGGGCACGACCGGGTGCTCTCGGGCCTGGACAGCGACGGGCAGTTCTACGTGGCCGTCAACCACTGGCCACGCGCCTGGTACCGCAGGGCGCTCGAGAACCCGGCGGTCGAGATCACGCGGGGCGAGGAGACGCTGGACTACACGGCGGTCCCGGTGACCGGGGCAGAGGACGACCGCGTGCGGGCCGAACACCCGATCCCGATCGTCGCGCGCATCCTCATGGGATTCGCGCCCCGTCACTTCCTCCGTCTGGACCGGGCGGCCGGCTGAGCGGAACGGTCCGCGCGCACGAGCAGCCGGGCCGGTAGCGCGCGGGCGCCGGCCAGGCCCGCGAACCACTCGCGACACACGCCCGGGGTCTCGGCGAGCCTCGACCGCAGCGTTTCGAGCCAGTTGCGGACGCGACTCTTCGCCTCCGCGGGCGGGGCGGCGTCGCCTTCGTCGTAGAACTGCGTGAACCACCGGCGGTACTTGGCGATCGGGCCGCCGCCGTCGCACAGGATCGGGCGCTCTTGGTAGGTCTTGTGCTCCCAGATCGGGATGTCCTGTTCCACCTGCCGGACGATCTCGCCGATGAGCGCGCCCGCGAGCAGGTCCTGTTGCGCGGTGACCTTGACGGGCTTGGTGAAGGCGAACCGCGTCAGCATGCGCCGCGCCGTGATCGGCGTGACCGCGCCGAGCATCACCGCGCGCGCCCCGAGTTCGAAGGCCTGGACGGTCATGCCCGGGCCGCAGTTGCGCGTTACGAGTTCGAGCGGCTCGGTGCGTCAGGTCGACCGTGCCGTCCGCGTTGATCGCGGGGGCGGGACACGTAAGCTGCGTGTCGCGGCGGTGGCCGGTGAGCGTGATCCTGGCTTTCGGCATCTCGGCGGCGCCGTGCACGGTCACGAAGTGCGCGATGTCGACCGCGTTCTCCCCGGACTCCTGGATGGGCGTGTCCACCTCCCATTCGTACCAGTCGGGTTCGCTCCAGTCGGGATCGTCGAGTTCGGGAACCGGGTCCAGCTCGAACAGCGGCGGCACCCGCTTCGGGTGATGCCAGGCCCAGACCATCCGGTTGCGTTCGACCACCGGGTAGCTCCACAGGCATGCGCCCGCCGAGGCGCGCGGCGGCATGGAACGCGCGTACGGCACGCCGACGCAGGCGCCGTCCCCGTCGAAACGCCAACCGTGAAAGGGACACACCAGCGCGTTGCCCTCGACCTTCCCGCCGTGCCCGAGATGCGCCCCGAGATGGGGACAGAAGGCGGCGGTGACCTGGGTTGCCCGTCCTCCGTGCGAAAGAGCACCAGATGCTTGTCGAAGAAGAAGAGCGGACGCACGTCCCCGGGAGCGAGATCGGCCGTCCTCGCCGGCGCGAACCAGCCGAGCGGGATCGGCAGGTCCGGTCGGTCCCTCCGGGCTTCGGTGCCGGGCCGCTGAACCGTCCTGGTCGACCTGCCTGAGACGCCCATCTGCGTACTTCTCCCTCGATGCCGCGCGGCGCTGACGCCCCCGAATAGGGAACATGTCAAGAAGATATGTACCGATTTCAGGGTGTAAACGGAATTTTTTAGGATGTTTTGTCCCTGATTGGGTCTTTGCAGGCAGACAAGGCTGGACGGCGACTGTGATAGGTTGTGGCCATGCCGGACAGTCCGCGCACCGGGCGCCTGCAGGCGCGCGCCGAAGACACCCGCCGGGTCATCCTCGACACGGCGGTGGCGCTGTACCTGAGCCAGGGCGCGGAGAACACCACCGTCAGCGCCATCATCAAGCGGGCCCGCCTCGGCCGCACGACGTTCTACCGCTACTTCAAGGACGCCGACGACATCCTGCGGCAGGCGGTGACCCGTGACTTCGACGCGGTGATGACCGACTTCCAGACGCAGCGATACGAACACGAGGATCTCGAGGAGCAGATCGTCGATGACGTCGTCTGGTTCATCCGCCAGCTCCGTCGCCGGCCGGCCATCCGCGTGCTGTTCGCCAACAACAGTGCGCAGCTCTACGAGCGCATCGATGAGACCCTGGCCGTCGCCTTCGATGCGGCGTTGGCGTGCTCGCGCCCGTCCTTCGAGCGCGCCCGCGTCAGTGGCCGCCTGCGCGAAGGGGTCACGGTGGACAAGTACGTCGAGTGGTGCATGTTCATCGTCATGTCGCTGCAGACGGTCAACTTCCCCTTCGCCGCCAGCGAGTTTCGCCTGCGCCAGATGCTGAAGGACTTCGTGGTGCCGTCGCTGATCGTCAGCGTCGGAGAACGGGAGGCGGAGGGGGCACGGTGATGCGGGCCTTCCAGGATTTACCCGGCAGGAACGACCACCGGGCCGCGGCGGTCGCCGGGACGCTCGCGGCGGTCTGCCTGTGCGCCGGCCTCGCACACGCCGCGCAACCGCCCGAGCTGATCCCGTTCTGGGACGCGAGCGACGAGACCGCCACCGTCACCGTTGATCATGGCGCCTGGCAGGCGTTGCTGACGGGGTACGTCGTGGTGCACCCGTCGGGCGTCAACCGTTTTGACTACGGGGGCCTGAAGGCCCAGCCGGACGACCTGGCGAGCCTGGACCGTTACCTGGAAGCGCTGCAGGCCGTCGATCCCCGCGCCCTCAACCGCGCCGAACAGAAGGCGTACTGGATCAACTTCTACAACGCCCTTACCGTCAAGGTGGTCACCGACGCCTATCCGGTGGACTCCATCCGGGAGATCCACGAGAGCTGGATACCCAATGTCGGCCCCTGGGGCGACGTCCATGCCCGGGTCGCCGGCCAGGAACTGACCCTGGACGACATCGAGCACGGCATCCTGCGGCCCATCTGGAGGGACCCCCGCATCCACTACGCCGTCAACTGCGCGAGCATCGGCTGCCCGAACCTCGCCACCGACGCCTACACCGCCGGGAACATGGAGTCGCTGCTCGACGCCGGCGCCCGCGACTACGTCAACCACCCCCGGGGCGTGGACTTCGTCGACGACGACTACCTGGTCCTGTCGAGCATCTACGACTGGTGGGTGCTCGACTTCGGCGACTCGGAGGAGGGCGTCTTCGCGCACCTCGGCGCCTACGCGGAGCCGGAAATGGCCGCGCGTCTCAGGGACTTCGACGGCGCGATCGACTACGAGTACGACTGGGACCTGAACCAGCCGTAGGGGACGCCCTTGTGGCGTCCCGTCGCGACATCGTGCAGGGACCACCACGGGCGGGGACAAGCCTTGGGACAAGCCCCGCCCCTACGCGTCCCGTGGCGAATGCAGGGATGACGCCGAGTCGGCCGGCCCGCCCCCGCGCCGGAACCGATGGAACTTCTCCACCCAGCGGAGCAGGTCCTCCGGCGCGTGTTTCCTGCGCCAGGCGCCGGCCGCGAACTTGTTCGCCTCGGTCAGGGTGGGGTAGACGTGGATGGTGCCCATCAGGCTCTTCAGTCCCTTGCCCCACTTCATGGCGGCGATGAACTCCGACAGCAGGTCGCCGGCGTGGTGCCCCACGATGGTCGCGCCGAGGATGCGGTCCTTCCCCGGCGGCGTCAGGACCTTCACGAAGCCGCGCCCCTCCTCGTCCGCCAGGGCGCGGTCGAGTTCCTCGAGTTCGTAGCGGGTCGCCTCCACGTCGATGCCCTGCCGCGCCGCCTCCTGCTCGTTGAGGCCGACGTGGGCGACTTCGGGGTCGGTGAACGTGGTCCAGGGGATCACGGAATAGTCCGCCTTGAACCTTCGGAACGGATGGACCAGCGGGTTCACGGACGCGTACCACGCTTCGTGGGACGCCGTGTGGGTGAACTGGTAGGGCCCGATGGCGTCGCCGCAGGCGTAGATCGTGGGCACCGCCGTACGCAGGTACTCGTCGACTTCCACCACGCCGCGCTCCCCCACGTTGACGCCCACGTCCTCGAGGCCCAGGCCCGCCGTGTTCGCCCGCCGGCCTACGGCGACGAGCATGGCGTCGAACGGCACACGTACGTCGTCCCCGCCTTCGGTCGCGCAGACCAGCACCTGGCCGCCGTCACCGGGCTCGACGCGCACGGCGCGATGCTCCGTCAGGAGGTCGATGCCCTCCGCGGCGAACTGCGCCGTGAGTACGTCCACGACGTCCGGATCCTCGCGCATCAGCAGGTGCGGGGCCTGCTCCACCATCGTGACAGACGCGCCGAAGCGGCGGAACGCCTGCGCGAGTTCGCACCCGATCGGACCGCCGCCCAGCACGACGAAGCGTGACGGAAGTTCGCGCAACTCCCAGATGGTCTCCGACGTGTACCAGGCGGCTTCTGCAAGCCCCGGGATCGGCGGCACGAACGGCTCGCCACCGGTGGCGATGACGATGTTCCGGGTGGTGATCTCGTTGCCGTCGACCCGGACGCTCCAGGGCGACGTGATGGTCGCTTCCCCGGAGACGCAGTGCACGCCGAGGCCCGTGTACCGCTCCACCGAGTCGTGCGGTTCGATCTTCGCGATGATGCGCTGCACGCGCTCCATCACCTCCGCGAAGTCGAAGTCGACGCTGGCGCTACGAAAACCGTACTCCGGCGCGCGCGCGGCGTAGGAGAGCATCCTCGCGGAGCGCAGCAGCGACTTGCTCGGCACGCACCCGGTGTTCAGGCAGTCGCCGCCCATGCGGCCGCGCTCGATCAGCGTCACCCGCGCCTTTACGGTCGCCCCGATAAGTGCCGCCACGAGCCCGCCCGAGCCCGCGCCGATCACGACCAGATTGTTGTCGAACCGTCTCGGCTTCTTGAACCGTCGCAGCACCCGGCGCGCCTTGATCGCGTCGAGGATCTTCTTCGCGATCAGCGGCGCGAGACCTAGCAGCACGAAGGAGATCCAGAGGGCCGGCGAGAGCACGTCGCCGACGGATTCGATCCGGCCGAGTTCCGCGCCGGCGTTCACGTACACCACCGTGCCGAACAGCATGCCGACCTGGCTCACCCAGTAGAAACGCCACACCCGGATCGGCGTGAGCGCCATGGCCAGGTTGATGGCGAAGAACGGAATGGCCGGGACGAGCCGCAGCGCGAACAGGTAGAACGCGCCCTCCCGCTCTATCCCGCGGTCGATCGTGGCGAGGTGCCGGCCGAAACGCGCCCGTACCGCGTCGCGGAACAGGTGGCGGGCGATGGCGAACGCCATGGTGGCGCCGAGCGTGCTCGCGAAGGAGACGATCACGACGCCAGCCGCGAGACCGAACACGGCACCGGCGATCAGGGTGAGCAATGCCGCCCCGGGCAGCGATGTCCCGGTCACCAGGACGTACACCACGAAGAACGCGGCGGCGGTCGTCCACGGGTGGTCCGCCCGGTAGGCGAGGATGCTCTCGCGCTGGGCCCCGAACCACTCGACCGTGAGGAACCGCTGCAGGTCGAAGGCGAAGAACAGCGCGACGACGGCCGCCAGCGCGACGAGCAGGACGATCCGGGTCGGTTTCATGCGGGCGTCACAGGCCGTCCGTTTCGATGGGGATCGGCCGGCCGTGGGTGGGCGAGACTTCGGACCGGCCGACGCTGGCATCGAGCGCGACGGCGTCGGAGATGCCGTTCGTCATGTCGAAGAGCACGGTCTCCTGCTCGAGACCCTTGAACGGGATCGGGCCCGGGCCGTTCTTGCCGACCCACATCTCGTCGGCTTCCTGCGAGACGTACGACACGGTGAACGTGCCGCTGCCGGGCGCGCGAAGCCAGACGGTGCCTTCGCCGAACGCCGGGACGGACAGTGTCGCGACGGCCCCACCGGTCGCGATGGCGCGCATGAGTCTTGCTGCTTTCATCGTTGCATTCCTCTTGCGGTCCATCGCCTAGAGCTTGAAGCGCCGTGTCGGGTAGAAATGGACGAGTTCCTGCTCGTCCCGCTCGAGCACGTGGATGTGGCCGTCGTCCAGCGTGCCGGGCTTCACCGCCTCGTCCCGCGCTTCGAGGCTGTCCTTGAGGCTCACCGCCCGGTCGCGGTCGAGTTCGTTGCGGGCGATCGGGCAGCCCGGGCAGACGAGCTTCCTGAACGTCAGCGCCTTGCCCTGGATGTAGGCGTTGCGCGGACTGATGCCGCCGCCGGCGGTGATGGACCCCGAGGCCGCCGCCGGAATCTGCAAGAGGGCCCCGGCGATGGCGATCGCCGTCCAAGCGACCGATTCTTCCTGTCATGGAGTTACTCCTTCCCATTAGGGTGCCGATCGTTCAGCGTGGGGCCCGCACCGAGTATGCATCCGAGGTGCACGAATTCGGTGCAAGATCATGCCGATTTCAGGCGATTTCTGGCGGAACCTTGCGAGCGGGCCCGAACTTCGCCACCCGCGGAGCGACCGCCCGGTATTCCGCCAGCACGGGCGCGTAGTCGTCCATGGTCACCGGAACGACGTTCCGCAACAGGAGCGCGCGGCGCGCCACGCGCGTCCCCGGTGCGCGCATCGCGGCCGAGATCCGGCGTACCAGCAGGTCCCGCGGTCCCGCCTTGCGCATGACGAATGGCGGCGCCGGCGCGGGACCGGTGCGCCCGAGCACGGACACGCCCGCGACCAGTGAAGGCGTATCGCGTTCGAGGATGTGCCAGGTCACGGCGTCGATGCACGCCAGGTCGGCGACGCCGTCGCGCACGGCGGCAAGGCTCGCGACGTGGGAGCCGGTCACGAGCAGGGAACTCGGCTGGCACACGGTCAGCAGCGCGGAGAGGCCGGAGCGGGATGTCATCGCGTTCACGGCGGCGACCCCCGACCGGGACCCGACGAGGTAGCTGTAGTAGCAGCCGTCCTCGCAGTCGAGGTCGAACACCGGCGCCAGGACGGGCTCTATCGGGGCGTCGGCCAGGAATAGATCCAGGCCGCAGGCCTGGGAGACCACCAGGTCATCGGAACGCCACTGCGCGTCCGGCGGGGTGTCGCGGTCCAGCTCCCCGCCGAGCCCGGTCTCCTTCCAGAGGACATCGTTGGCCCACCGCACCGACGGCAGGTCGTACCAGGGAAACGCGGCCGTCATCGCCGGGCCGCCGCCTTCAGGGACAGGGCGAGAGCTCGGCGTAGAACGCCGCGAGATCCTCCACGTCCTGGTCCGTGAGGTTCGCAACGAACGGCTGCATCGTCACCTCGACGCGCTCGCCGTCGCGGAACGCCCGGATCTGGTTGGCTAGGTAGACCCGCTGCTGGCCGGCCAGGCTCGGCCAGAGCGGGTTGATCGAGACGCCGTCCATGCCGTGACACGCGGCGCAGAGCGCGGCCTTGGCGCGGCCGGCCCGCGGGTCGCCGGCGTCCTGCGCGGAGGCGGCGTACGCGCCGAGCGCCACGACGGCGACGCAGGCCGCCCTGCGCATTCGCATCGGCATACCGGTCACCCGCCCGCCGCGACCGCTTGCGGCATCGCCAGCGACTTGATGGGCCGCGTCTCCTGCGCCCCCGCCCGGACGAAGTCGAGCAGCAGCAGCACGAGACCCGCGGTCATGAGGATCCCGAACGCCATGCGCCACCACATCGCCTGCACGAACCACGGCTGCGTCTGGCCTTCGAAGTAGGCCTGCCACGTCGATCCGCCCACGGCCCGCTCCACGAAGGACTGCTCGTAACCGGCGATCAGGAGCGCGATCGTCATGCCCACCATGCCGATGTGGAGCAGCGCGAGCGCCCACTTCCAGCGCCAGGCGCCGTCCATCCCGGCGGACATCCACACGTCGCCGCGCAGCCGCTGGATGGCGAGATAGATGAAGGCCACCACGATGGTCGTGTAGGCGCCGAAGAACGCGAGGTGTCCGTGCGACGACGACCACTGCGTGCCGTGGGTGTACATGTTGATCTGGGGCAGCGTCTGCATGAACCCCCACACCCCGGCGCCGAGGAAGTTGCCGAAGGCGTGGGCGATCAGCCAGGCGAGCGCCGGGTGGTTGTTGGACCGGAAGGAGTGGCGCCCGGCGTCGTAGACGGCGTGCACGACCATCGCCACCAGCGGGATCGGCTCCAGCGCGGAGAAGAACCCGCCGATGCCGAGCCAGTACTCCGGCGTGCCGATCCAGAAGTAGTGGTGCCCGAGCCCCAGGATCCCGGAGCCGAACATCAGCGCCACCTCGATGTAGAGCCAGGTCGTCACGATGCGGCGCCGCGCGCCCAGGGTCTTGATGAGCCCCCAGGCCATGATGCAGCCGACGAGCACCTCCCAGGTGGCCTCGACCCACAGGTGGATGACCCACCACCACCAGTACTGGTCCATCGGCAGGTTCGTCGTGTAGAACATCCCCGCGAGGTAGAGGCCGGCCAGCGCGATGAGGTCGAGCACCAGCACCCCGGAGATGCCGCTCCAGCGCCCCGCGACGAAGGTGCCGGCGACGTTGTAGAAGACCGCGACCATGCACACGACGATGCCGATGTCCGCCCACCGGGGCGCCTCGATGTACTCCCGGCCCTCGTTGATGAGCCACAGCGTCCACTTGTCGCCCGGGCCGCTCTGCACCACCAGGTAGACGACGACCACCACCGTCACGGCGAGGGTCAGGACCCAGAACGTCGCCTCCGCGATGCGCGGGCCCACCAGCGGCACGCCGGACTCGTCCTCCACCAGCCAGAAGATGGAGCCGATGAAGCCGTACAGCATCCACACCACCATGGCGTTGATGTGGACCATGCGGTTGACGTTGAAGTCGAGCACGCCGAACAGGAAGTCCGGCCACAGGAACTGCGCCGCCGCGAGCAGCCCGAAGAGCATCTGCGCGAGGAAGAGGACCATCGCCACGGTGAAGTACTTCACCGCGAGCTGCTGGGCGAAGGAGAGTTCGCGGTAGTTGATGGCGCCGAGGGTCATGACGCGTCTCCTCGGAGGTCACCCTGCGGCAACGGCGTGAACCCGGACGGGAAGCCGTTCGTGTCGATGGCCGACATCCACTTGAGATAGGCGATCACGCCGCGCACTTCGGCGTCGGTCAACTCCTGGTTCGGCATGCGCCGGCCCGTGCCGAACGTGCGCGCGTTGGTTTCCGGGTCCTTGAGGAACATCGTCATGAGGAGTTCGCGTGCCTGCTCGTTGCCCCAGCCCGGGTCGAGCCACGCCTTGGTCAGGTCCGGCGCGTAGTAGGCGCCGTTGCCGAGGATCGTGTGGCAGTTCATGCAGTTGCGCGCCTGCACGGTGAGCTTGCCGTGGTCGACCAGCGCGCGCGCCGCCTCCTCGTCCAGCGCCTCGCCGAAGAGCGGCGCGACCGGCCCGATGACCGGCACGAGATGGTTGCGCTCGTCGTCGAACTCGTAGCCGATGCGGTGATTGATGACCGAGTAGGCGGGCACGCGGCCGGCCTCGGAACCGGCGGTGATCACCGTCAGGGTGTGGAAGGTGAGCATTACCAGCACCAGCGCCATGAAGGCCGTGACGAAGATGGCGCACTTGCGCCAGAAGGACTCGCTCGCCCACCACTCGGTGCCGCCCCCAGGTTCCGCCATGGCGTCCTCCGTCTGCCTCCCGTCAGTCCTCTGGTCGCGTCGCGCCCTCGCGCGGGTCGTTCCCCTCGCCATGTACCGCCAGCGACAGCCGCCAGATGAACTGCGGCGCGACGAAGTACCCGATCAGGAGCACGGCGATCAGCCCGAGCCACCAGCCTTCGAGGTCGAGCAACGGTACGAGCGACACCGCACAGGCGGCCAGCGCGGCGTAGGAGACCAGGGAGATGCGTGCGAAACCGCGGGACCGTGACAGCCCCGCCAGGGCGTGAAAGATGGCGTACCCGGCGCCGAAGAGCACCATCGCGCCGCCGACCAGCGCGGCTCCCGCGAAGGTGTGAATCTTGCCTGGATCGACCATCTCGACGAAACGCCGCTCGAACCCAGCGTAGCAGCACTCGTTCGCTGTTGGAATCCGCTGTGCGGGTTCAGGAGATTTGGGACAGGGAGGGGCATTCCCTGGATGCTTGAAGGTACTCGATTGGTGTTTGCCAGTCGAGGGTCTGGTGCGGCCTGACGTGGTTGTGGAAATGCTGGTATTCGGCGAGGGCGCGGTTGGCCTCGGCGACGGTGAAGTCGCCGTCGTAGAGGTTCCAGAACTCGACGCGGGTGGTGTCGTTGGCGCGCTCGACGCAGCCGTTGAACTGGGGACGCCGGGGCGGCAGGACGTGGAGCGGGATGTCGAGCGTTGCGCAGGCTTGCTCGAACTCGGCCATGAACTCGCTGCCGCCGTCGACCTGCACGGAGAGCAGTTCGTGGGGCATCTCGGCGCGCACGGCGTCGAGGAAGCGTTCGGCGTTGTGGGCGGTGGCGCGGGAGTAGGCGCGCGCCACCAGGTGCTTGCCGACCGGCGAGACGGCCTTGAACTCCTTCAGCTGCCGGCCGTCGCGGGACAGGGACATGTGGTCGATCTGCACCAGTTCGCCGGGGCGTTCGGCGCGCTGACCGTAGCGCCAGCGCCGCGCGTGGCCGTTGAAGTCGCGGCGCCGCTTGGGCCGCACGCGACCGCGGCAGAACGCACACGGCTCGATGCGCCCCAGGCGCACGCCCTTGGCGAGGATGCGCCCGATGGTGGACGCGCCCGGGTCCAGTCCCTCGCGCGCGAGCATCACGCGCAGGCGATTCTTGCCCATGAACGGATGGCGGCGCCGCATGGCCCACACGCGAATCTCCTCCGCGCGCGTGCGTCGCGCGCCCCGCAGCCGGCGCGGGCGCCGGCTGCGGGGGGCCAGTGCACGCACGCCACCATCGCGCAGGGCCGCACGCCAGCGGTAGTAGGTGCTGCGCGTCACCTCCGCCACGCCCAGCGCCACCGCCAGCGGCGTGCCGGCGGCGCGCAACACCTCGATCTTGTCGAGCAGCGCCAGGCGGCGCAGTGCTTCGGGATCCCCGGTCTCGTCAATGTGCAGCTTGCGATAGCATGCCGCCGGTGCAGCCTTGATCTGCATGGGTCGAGTCTCCTTGTCGGTTGTCAAACCCAAGGCTACCCGACTCGCCGCACCCACCCCCGGTGGGTGCGGCCACCCCGAAGACGCGCCGTTCGATCGCCGATCGCCGGGCCGCGCGGCCCGGCTACTGGGTTGCCTACGGCCGTAAGCACAGCTTCCGGCCTCCGCCGCAACCGGCGATCAGAACTCTCCGCGTCCCCGCCCCCTCGTCCCATATGTCTCTGAACCCGGACATCCGCAACGGGGCTCAGTACACCCCGGGCACGAGCCGGTAGGGGGCCTTGCCCCGGTACTGCGTCCACAGGTCCCCGTACTTCCCGGCGCAGCGGCCCTCGTCGATACGCTCGCGGACGATGAAGAAGAGCGTCAGGTAGACGAAGTAGGCCCACGTCCACACGTTCGTGAAGTGCCCGATCGCGAGAGCCATCCCGAGCGCCTCCAGGATCTCGCCCGTGTAGTTCATGTGCCGCGCCCGGCCCCAGAACCCGCTGCAGAGGATGGTCCGCTCCCCGTCCGTCAGGGTGGCCGGGCGGATGAAGCCGAGGAAGGCACGCTCGGGGAAGCGTTTGAAGACGTACTTCTGCAGGTTGGCGCCCCGCGTGATCACCCACCCGGCGAGGAACACCACCGCCGCGCCCCCGAGCCAGAGCGGCTGCCAGGACGGGTCGATGTCCGGGCCGGGCAGGTGGGCGGTCGCCCAGAGCGCGACCGGGTACACGCAGGGATAGACGACGATGCAGCCGACGATGAGCTTGAAACCGAGGCGCTCCTCGATGATGTCGAACGTGTAGAGCTGCACCCGCTCGAAGACGAAGTAGTCCACGACGAACCACACCCACATCGCGGAGTGCAGGAACAGGCCGAGGTTCAGCGCGTCGCCGTGTTGCCCGAAGTGGTAGGCGGCGCTCGAGACGGCGTTCAGGCCGAGCAGGGCGCCGCCGAAGATGTAGAGGAACATCTTCCCGTCGATGTCGCCGCGGAACTGGGCGGTGCGGGCGCGGCCCTCCATCCACTGCACGAGCGTGCTCCGGTCGTCGGCCGGCGCCCGCAGGACAATCCACGCCGTGAGGACCGCGCTCAGGACGACCCCGCCGGCGATGACGTGCCACTTCGCCACCCACAGCCACCCGAGGGGGGCGAAAGTCAGCTCCAGCCACCAGATGACGAGCGCCGCGACGAGGACGGCGAGGCCGTTCAGCCGGTACCGGTTCGGTATCCCGCTCGCGCTCGGGTGCGTGTAACCGTCGACGTGACGCGCGGGGATGACCGCGTGCAGGCCGAGGAGCAGGACGAAGACCGCGGTCGGTGTGAGGAACGCGGCGACGGTCTGGAAGGTGGTCAGGTCGGTCATGGCGGATCCCCCCGCATGGCTATTGCGTTCCCGTGACCCAATCCAGCCGACCCGGCCAGGCGAGCGTCAGCAGCATCATCGGTTCGCTTCCCACTCGACATCAAGCGGTTCGATGATGTTGCCGAGAATCTCTATCTCCCCCTTGTCGATACCAAACACGCCTTGCGGCATCGCCCGGTACGGCACGAGCCGGGCAATCGGGCGGCCGCCCTTCGAGATGACGATCTCCTGGCCGTCGAGTCTGCCTTGCGGAAGCGCCCGCAAGTCTCTCTGCCGCATTTTGCCGTGGTCATGACCATGGTCAACAATCCTCCGGCGATGTGCGCCCACGCCTGGAACCCCGTGGCAGCGCCCCGTTCCGCGAATGGGGTCTCCGTGCGGCGGCGAACGCGGCTACACTCTCGCGCCTCAGGTGAGTGAGAGGACGAGGGAACGCGACCAGGCGGTTGCGGGCTGCGCCGACCATGAAGTACCACGCCCGAACGGTCGCACTGATCGCGCTCGCCCTGTCGACCGCGGCGTCTGCCCAGGAGGTCAAGGACCTCTCGGAGACGATCGAGGTCTTCCGCTCCGTGCCGGTCGTGCAGCCCTTTTTCGAGAACGCCTACGGCTACGCGGTGTGGGACCGCATCGCGCGCGGCGGCATCGGCGTCGGTGCGGCGACGGGCCGCGGTCAGGTGTACGTCGGCGGCGAGGTGCTGGGGTTCAGCCGCCTCGTCGACGTGTCGGTCGGCCTCCAGTTCGGCGGCCAGGTCTACCGGCAGATCGTCTTCTTCGAGGACCAGTTCGCCTACGAGGACTTCACCGACGGGAACTTCGAGTTCGACGCGCAAGCCTCCGCGGTGGCGGTCACGGCCAGCGCGCAGGCCTCGTCGAGCACGCAGGGCAGCCAGGTCCGCGTGGCCGCGGCCTCGTCCGGGGAACTCTCCGGCGCCACGGACTACTACAATGGCATGCGCGTGTTCACGATGACCGTCGGCGGCCTCATGTACCAGGCGACCATCGCCGGGCAGAGCTACAGCTTCCGGTTCGTCAAACAGTAAGGCCGGGAAGGACCCGCTCCGCCAACTCCGCGAGGCTCCCAACGCGCCAGGTCGCGAGCGAGAAGTCCTGCGACGCCGTGAACGGATGGTGCACCGTCGCGCACTCCAGTCCGGCCGCCACGGCGGCGCGCAGCCCGCGCTCCGAGTCCTCGACCGCCAGCGCCCCCTCGGGACCGATGGCGAACCGCGCGAGCGCCGCGAGGTACGGGTCCGGGTGCGGCTTGCTGCGCCGGTAGGCCTCCCGCGTCAGGACGAAGTCGACGAGGGGCACGATGTTGCGGTCGCGGTGGATGACGGCGAAGTCCTCCGGCAGCGACGTCGTGACGATGGCGAGGCGGCAGTGGCGCCGGAGTTCCGCGAGGACCTCCTCGACACCCTCGATCGCGATCGGCTCGGACAACAGCAGTTCGCGGTACATGGCGTTCCGGCGCTGGCGCCCCCGGTCGATGTCCGCGTCGGAGGCGCCGAGCGGCCGTGCCCGCTCCCACGCGCTCGCACCGTCCGCCATCAGGGCAAGGTATTCGGGCAGGTCGAGTTCGACGCCGAGTTCCGCGAGGCACTCCCGCGTCGCCCGGTAGTACAGGGGCTCGGTATCCACGAGCACCCCGTCGTGGTCGAGGAGGATGTGGGTGTGGCGGGTCAACGGTCCGGGGGCGTCCACTCCCAAGTCGTGTCATAGCCTACGCCGTCGCACTCCCGACGGAACATCGCCCTTTTCAATGGCGCCCCGGATCCTGCTCGCGGCTGGTTGCCGGCGGGTGGCCGCCACAACGCGGCGACGAAGCGAGCCTCTCGCGGCCGGGGCACGACTGGGGCGGGGCCGGCATTCTCCGGGACACGGCGGGTTCCGGGTGGACCGCGATGGCCACGGGCGCGTTGAAAAGGGCGATGTTCCCTCGGGGGGAGTTCACGCGCGTGCCCCGGCGACCGCGGAGGATCGCCCCCTACTCCACCGTCGTGTCGTAGCGTACGCCGTCCGGGACCGGAACGGCCTGGTGCACCGTGACGCCGTGGGTTCCCTTCGTACGCATCGACGAGTCCACGGCCACGAACGACGTGTAGCTCGACGCGAGTTGGTGGCGCAGCGCGACCCGCATGATCGCGTCGCGCAGCTCGCCGTGCGGATCTCCGGCGATCGCCTGCCGGTCGGCCAGGTCCGCGATGTTGAGCCGCGCCCAGACCCTCGCGATGTAGGGTCCCGCGGCGGTCTCCCCATGCGGTTCCGCGACGAACGCGCGCCGCGCGTCGTCGGCCGTCCCGGAGAGGGTCAGCGCCGTGGGGTCGCCCTCGAACCTCCCCGCCACGACCAGCGGCCGGCCGACGAACAGGTCGGGCAACCGCGCGGGGTAGGTGTCCCGCACGGTCATCCCGCCCCAGTCGACCTCGACGTCCGTGAGCGCGGGCCGGCTGGCGCGGTCGAAGAAGTTCGCCATGACCTCTTCCGCCGAGTCGTGCAGTCCGAGATAGGCCGCCACGCCGCGCCCCTCCTTCGCCATCCGCTCCATCAGGTACCGGTTGACCGAGCTGCCGACGCCGAAGCTGAAGATGCGGGCGTTGCCGATGTGCCGGTGCACGGCGGCCAGGATGTCGGCCTCGTTGCCGATGTAGCCGTCGGTCATGAACGAGACGAAGCGCAGGTGCGTGGGGCTCTGCGGAAAGTCGAGTGCGGCCCGGATGCCGCGCAGCATCTCGGTTCCGCCGTCGGCGTCGAGCACGGCCAGGTAACGGCGCGCCGCGGCGAGGTTGACCTCCGTGGCCGGCACCGGAGCGGGGCCGAAGGTCGAGGCGTCGTCGGAGAAGCGGATGATCTGGAAGGTGTCGTACGGTTCGAGACGGGTTAGCGCCGTGACGACCGCCTCCTTGGCCTGGTCCAGGGGACGGTCGCTCATGGAGCCCGAGCAGTCGAGGACGAACACCATCTCCATGGGCCGTCGCGCGAGGGCGCCGGCGTCGCGGGGCGGGATGACCTGCAGCGTGAAACAGCCGTCGCCCGTCTCGAGGTCCCGGTACGTCAGCAGGCTCGACCTGACCGTCTCGCCGGCGACCCGGAAGTCGAGTACGAAGTCGCGGTTCGGGATCGTCGTGGCGTCCGCGAGCCGCACGGTGGCGGTGCCCGACTCGCCGCGCTCGACCGCGATTTCATGGGTGGACTTCAACTCCTCGATCGGGACGCCGGGGTCGAGGCGCACGGTGATGCCGAGATCGTGGCCGGAGCGTTCGGTCGGCGCGAGGTACTCCACGCCCGTGGCTTCCGGAAGCACGGTCTTTCCGCCCCTCGGCAACGCGGCGATGGGGTCCGTGTGTCCGGCGGGGTTGTAACGCGGACCGACGACGGTCGGGAACACGAACGAGTACCAGCCGTCGTGGTACGCCAGGGTGTGGAAGTAGGTGATGTCGATGTCGATCGCGGCGGCGGGCTCGATGTTCGCCACCTTCTGCTCGAAGATGTTCGGCCGCCGCCGCGCCAGGAGGCTCGCGCGGTAGCCGCGTTCGCGCGCCTGCCGGTAGATCGCCTCGGCCTCCTCCTTCTCGCGCAGGATGCCCCGGATGGTGCGGTCGCCGATCACCATCAGGAACTCGCTCGCCGAACAGGAGGCGAGGCAGACGACGGCGAACAGGAGTGTTGCGAGAGTCCCCGGATGTGTCAGTCGTTCTCTCATCGTTCTCTCTCTGGTGGATCTTCCGGGGAGTCCCGGAGGGCAATGGAAGCGTCGATCGGCGCACCGTCGGGCGCGGTCGCCGTGACCAGGCGGAGTGCGTAATCGGGTTCGCCTTCGAGCACCAGGTGCAGGGTGGCGAGACGGAAGCGTCCGCGTGGCAACGCGCTCTCGAGGACGAGCGAGTAGTCCGCGACGACGATGCGCGGCGCCGTGCCGTCGGCGAGGGCGTCCCCGTCGTAGTAGGGCGCACGCGGGAAGGCGTCGTGGCCGCCTCGCTCGATGCCCACGACCTTCATAGCCCCGGCGCGGTCGGCCAGTTCGAACTGCCATGCCGCCACGGGTTCCGAACTCTCGAGGTATACCTCGACGGGGACGAAGCGAGGTGCGGCCGTGTCGTCGGGATCCGCGAACGCGGCCATCGTGAACGCCGCCGCCAGCGCGAGCCAGACCGGGAGAAATCGGGACCGCGGACTCATGGCGTACCGTCCCGGTCCAGTGCGACCACGCGCCGGGCGAACGCGTCCAGTTCGGCCTGTGGCACGCCCTCCCGGGCCAGGGCGAGCACGTCGGCGATGTCGATCTGCCCCGACCCGTCGATGTCCGCGTAGATCGGCCCGCGGTCGCGGTCCGGGAGATAGCTGGTCGTGAGCCCGACGGCGAGCACGGCGCTTGCCGCCGCGGCCGCCCAGGCGCCCGGACGATGCCACACCGCCCGTGGCTCTCTGAAGTGTGTGCGCGCCGGCTGCCAGGGTCCGGTCCACGCGCGACGTGATCACCTCCGGCGCCGCGTTACGACGCTTCAGCTCGTCGATCAGCGCTTCCGGGAGGCGGTCGTCGGAGATGTTCTTGTCGGCCATGTCGCGCGTCCTCTGTTCCTGTAACGCGCGAAGGCCGGAAAAGGTTCACCCGATCGCGAAATAGTCCTTGAGCGCCGGCGAATCCCGCAACCGCGCGACCCCGAGATGCAGACGCGACTTCACCGTCCCAGCGGAATGCCGGTTCAGGCGCCGCGGCGAGGTCGTCCGGCGTGACGTCGGCGTCGACCGGGAGCCGCGCGGCCCGCCGCCGGGCGTCGATTGCGGCGTTCCGGGCGATCGGATAGAGCAGGGTCGTCAGCCGCGCCGTCAGCTCGATCTCGTCCCCGCTCGGGGGGAACTTCCGGAGCAGCTGCAGGAACGTCTCCTGCAACACGGCGAGCGCCGTGTCCAGGTCCGGCGCGAAGCAGCGCGACCCGCGGCACGTAGTCCCCGTGTCGCCGGTAGAGCGCCTCGAATGCCGCCGCGGCGCCGGGTCCGCCGCGATTGCAGGTCCGCGCCAGCGTCTCGTCGCTGCGCGGGTCCCGACTGCGTTCCCTGACCCGCACGGAGGCCGTCACGTCAGCCCGATGTCAGCTCGCGCAGCGTCGCCGCCAGCACACGAAAATGATTGTTGTACACGAACGAGGGTTTCGCTCCTACGCTGACCGCAATGCCACAAGCAGCGGGACACGCCAAGGAGACGAACATGAGCGAGTCATGAGCGAGAACCGATGCCCGGTGACGGGCGCGACCGGGAACAACGCCGCCCTTCGCGGCGCCACGAACGCGGACCGGTGGCCGCGTCAGTTGCGGCTGGATGTGGTCCACCGTCACTCCCCCCTGTCCAACCCGATGGGCGAGGCGTTCGACTACGCCGCGGAGTTCGAGCGCCTCGACCTCGACGCCGTGAAGCGGGACATCGTCGAGTTGATGACGACCTCGCAGGACTGGTGGCCGGCCGACTACGGCCACTACGGCCCGCTCTTCATCCGGATGGCCTGGCACAGCGCCGGGACCTACCGGATGGGCGATGGCCGGGGCGGCGGCGGAACCGGCGCCCAGCCCTTCGCGCCCCTCAACAGTTGGCCGGACAACGCCAACCTGGACAAGGCGCGCATGCTGCTGTGGCCCGTGAAGCAGAAGTGCGGCCGGAAGCTCTCGTGGGCCGACCTCATGATCCTCGCCGGCAACTGCGCCCTCGAGTCGATGGGGTTTCCGACCTTCGGCTTCGCGGGCGGGCGCGAGGACATCTGGGCGCCCGAGACCGACATCTACTGGGGCTCGGAACGCGAGTGGCTGGGAGACGAGCGCCACTCGGGCGACCGCGAACTCGAGAACCCGCTGGGCGCCGTCCGGATGGGCCTGATCTAGGTCAACCCCCAGGGGCCGAACGGCCAGCCGGACCCGGTCGCCTCCGGCCGCGACATCCGCGAGACCTTCCCCCGCATGGCCATGAACGACGAGGAGACCGTCGCGCTCATCGCCGACGGACACACGTTCGGCAAGTGCCACGGCGCGGGCCCGGAGACGCTCGTCGGCCCGGAACCCGAGGCCGCCGACATGACCGAGCAGGGGCTGGGCTGGAGGAGCGGTCACGGGGCGGGCCACGGCGCCGACACGATCACGAGCGGCATAGAGGGCGCCTGGACGGCCGACCCGGTGCGGTGGGACAACGGCTACTTCGATGTCCTGTTCGGTTACGAGTGGGAGTGCGTGAAGAGCCCCGCCGGCGCCTACCAGTGGGTGCCCAAGGACGGCGCGGGGGCGGACCTCGTACCGGACGCCCACGATCGGGCGAAGCGGCACGCGCCGATCATGACGACGGCCGACATGGCGCTCCGCTGGACCCGGTCTACGAGCCCATCTCGCGGCGCTTCCACGCGGACCCGGACGCGTTCGCCGATGCCTTCGCACGCGCCTGGTTCAAGATGACCCACCGGGACATGGGCCCGCGCTCACGCCATCTCGGCCCGGAGGTCCCGGCCGAGGAACTCGTCTGGCAGGACCCGGTCCCCGCGGTGGACCACCCGTTGATCGACGGGGACGACATCGCCGCACTGGAGGGCAGGATCCTCGCGTCCGGACTCTCCGTGTCCGCGCTCGTTTCCATCGCCTGGGCCTCGGCCTCGACCTTCCGCGGCTCCGACCTGCCGGGCGGGGCGAACGGGGCGCGCATCCGCCTGGCGCCGCGGAGGGACTGGGAGGTCAACGAGCCGAGCCTGCTTGCCCGCGTGCTCGCGTCCCTCGAGCACGTCCAGCGGGAGTTCAATGCCGGGGCGTCCGGCGGCAAGCGCGTAGGTATCGCTCGCCGACCTCATCGTCCTCGGCGGATGCGCCGGGATCGAGCGGGCCGCGCGGAACGCGGGACACGACGTCACGGTCCCCTTCACGCCGGCACGCACCGACGCGTCGCAGGAGCAGACGGACGTCGACTCCTTCGCCGTGGTGGAACCGGCCGCGGACGGGTTCCGCAACTACCGCAACGGCGCGAGCGGGCTCCGGGCGGAGGAGCTGCTGGTCGACCGGGCGCAGCTCCTCACGCTTACGGCGCCGGAGATGACCGTGCTGGTGGGCGGCATGCGCGTGCTCGGGGCGAACTTCCAGCAGTCCCCGCACGGTGTCCTGACGGACGTCTCGGAGGCACTGACGAACGATCTCTTCGTAAACCTGCTCGACATGGGCACCAGGTGGGAAGCGGTTCCCCGGTCCGAGGGCGCGTTCGAGGGCCGCGACCGGGACACCGGTGCCCTCCGCTGGACCGCCACCCGGGCCGACCTGGTCTTCGGCTCGAACTCGCAGCTCCGCGCGCTCGCCGAGGTCTATGCGTGCGAAGACTCGGAGGACCGGTTCGTCCGGGACTTCGTGGCCGCCTGGGACCAGGTGATGAACCTGGACCGGTTCGACGTGCGGTGATCGAGACGCGGGCCCACCCGGCAGGGAGCCGAGCGGGCCCGCGGTAAAGCGTCGCGAGCTAGGGGACGGTTACGGTGGGGGCGCGCTCATGACGGATGGCGGCGGGTGCTGGCCCGGCGGCGTGCGCTCGAAAACGCCCATGCCGCTCGCCACGGTGAGAACGCTCATCAGCAGGGCGAACCCGCCGACCATGAAGGTCAGCTTCCAGTTGAGGGCGTCGATCTTGCGCTCCAGCCCGTCCATGCGTCCCTCGAGGCCGTCCATGCGCCCCATCAACTCTGCCCGGAGCATATCCACCTTGGTGTCCACGGCCTGGATCTTCAGCTCCAGGTCACACCGGAGTTTCTCGATCTTCGATTCGAGGTCGCTGCGCAACTGTTGGATCTTCGACCCGAGGTCGCTGCGCACCTGCTGGATCTCCGACCCGAGGTCGCTGCGCACCTGCTGGAAGCCGGACTCCAGGTCGCTTTGCACCGCGACGTGCGTTCCGAGTTCCTTGCCGAGTGCGCGCGCCAGCCCTTCGGCCTGCTCACGCTCCATGCCGGTCTTCCGCAATGCGTCGCAGAGTTGCAGCGTATCGATCACGGGCTGGCTCATGATGGGTCCCTCCTGGAAGCGTATCCGATCTGCCCGGTCACCGCAGACGCGGGTCCATGCGAGCCGTCTCCAACAGGCGGCCGCTGAGGAGGGATTCAAAGGCGGTCGCGGTGTGACGTCTGTAGGAGATCTCGGTGGGATGTTTGTGGGAAATCTCGGAAAGTGCCCGAAATCGGCGGACCTCACCCCAGGAACGTCGCGACCCACCAGGTGTTCCCGAACGCGCGGAAGCCGCAGCCGCGCTCTCGGTACGGTTTGTCCTCCGGCGCGGTGATCGACTCGGCGCCGGCGTCGAGCGCGCGCCGGTACACGGCATCGACATCCTCGACGTAGACGTACACGGATGCCCACGTCGACTCGTGCTCCGGCGGCATCTCGCCCGCCTCGATTACCAGCCCACCGTCGCCGATGACCATCTCGACATGCGCGGCGCGCCGGTCGGGCGCCTCGTGCCGCTCGACCTCCCGCGCGCCGAACACGGCGCCGAGGAACTCCGGCAACTCGTAAGCGCCGTACAGGTACGGCCGCACGTTGCCGAATCCGTGGCGGATGTAGCTTTCTGGCATTGGCTTGCCTGCTCCTCTGGACGCGCGTTCGGGATGATAGTCTGCACGGACTGTCACGCCGACGCATCGTTGCATCGGAGAGTTCACGCCGATGACAGCCACGGTCGACGAAACCGCCGCCCCGGCGAGCGGTAGCTGGGACGTCGAGATCCAATCCTCCGACGGCAACCTGCCGGCCGTCTTCCACGTGACGCAGACCGGCAACTCGATCACGGGAACGGTCGAAGGAAGCATGTTCGAGACGATGCCCATCGAAGCTGGGTCGATCGACGGAAACCGGGCCGAGTGGAGGGTGAGCGCCACTTCGCCCATGCCCGTGACGCTCGAGTTCGCGGTCACGTTCGAGGGCGACTCGTTAACCGGCACGGCGCAGTTCGGCGAGTACGGCGAGGGCGCGGTCTCCGGTGCGCGCCGTTCCGGCGCCGAGGACGGAATGGAGAGCCACGCCCCGACCGAGGCGGCGCGCGTCCCCGTCGAGGCGAGATGCGCCTCGACCGTGCCGCCGCACGAGATCACGCCGGAACTGCGTCCGGTGGTCGAGGAACTCGGCCTCGTCGAGAACTGCCGCGAGCTGGCCGAGGAAGGCTGGACGATCGTCGAGAACGCCGCCGACCCGGCGTTCGTGGCGCGGCTGCGCAAGACGATCCTGGAAACGGCCGATGTCGACGACACCGGCAACGGCAACGTCGGCAGCCTGCTCGCCAAGGACCCCGTGTTCGCCGAAGCGACCCTGAACCCGAAGGTGATGGCGCTGGCCGAATTCTCCGTAGGCCGGGGATTCCTGCTCGGCAGCCTGATCGCCACCGTCCGTGCGCAGGGCAACCCGGCCCTGGCCGTGCACTGCGACCAGGACATGTTTCCGGCGCCCCTCCCCGAGCACAACATGATGCTGACGGCGTGCTGGGCCTGCGACGACTTCACGAAGGAAGGCGGCGCCACGCTCGTGGTCCCCGGCACCCGCGCCCTCTTGCGCCACCCCACCGACGAGGAGTCCGCCGCGGCCGTCGACCGGGCGGTCGCGATGGAATGCCCGGCCGGCTCCGTCGCCCTCTGGGACGGCCGCGTCTGGCACGGCAACTGGCCTCGCAACATGGACGGACAGCGCGTCGTTCTCCACGCCTCGTACTACCGTGTCCTGCTGCGCCAGGGCGACAACTACTCGGACATCGCGGACGAACTCATCGAGCGGTACGGGACGCCGATGTCGCAGCTCCTCGGCGAGGAGGACTACTTCTACAAGAAGGACTTCGACTACGTGAAGGACTACGGGAAGTTCGTCCGGACGCTGAACAACGCGAAGAGTTAACCCCAACCGCGCCCTCCCCGCGTTGTACGTGGTAGCCGGGGGAGGGTGCAATGAGATCGATCACACGCAACGTATTCCGTGCTGGGGCGGCGGCGCTCGCGGTGCTGCTCGCCGGGTCGACGTCCGCGGAGGTCCATCGCTTCACGGAAGAGACGCTGACGCTCCTCATGCTGGAGTCGCTGGACGTACCCGAGGTATACGCCGAGCCGGAGGAGGGGGCCGCGGGGTCCGACGCCCAACCCGGGGCGTTCTCGGCGGAACGGTTGGTCGAGAGGCTGCCGCAGCTCGCGACGGTGGTCGTCGCCGACGACGGGGACGGGCTGCCGTACGCGGTGAGGTCGGTCTTCGCAGTGGACTCGGAGGGTGACCGGCCCGGCGGCGAGATCCCGCTGGAACTCGGCCTCCTCAAGATCCAGGGCGTCTACGCGGTGCGCGAGGAGGACCGGGCGAGACTCGCGGCGTGGCTCGGTGCGCGCACGGCCGCGTTCGTGGCGGGCGATGTCGTCCTCGACAGGATCGAGGGCTCCGACGCTCCGGCCGAGGTACGTGTGGGAGACACGGCGGCGAGTGGCCAACCGCACCCCTGGTCGGCCGTGGGGGAGTCCTTCAGCCGCGGAATGGAGCACTTGGACGGACAGACCTTCCGCGACATCTCCCTCACGATCCTCGGCCGGGGGCCTGGGCCGGAGGCTCCGGCCGAGATCCGCTTCGAGGATCTGCTGGGTGACGTCGTGCTGGTGCACGTTTGGGCGACCTGGTGCGCGCCTTGCCTCGCGAAGATGCCGGGGCTCGAGGCAATGCAGGAGAAGTATCGTCATCGGGGTTTGACGATACTGAACGTGTCCGACGAACCGGCAGACGTCCTGCTCGACTGGCTGGAGCAGAACCCGTCCTCGATGCTGCACGCGCGACGCAGCAAAATGGGCTTCCTCGCGAAGCCAGGCGCGGCCCCGCGCGCCGGGGTCCCCCGCCCGGTGTATCTCGTGCTCGATCGCGCGGGCACCGTGCGGGAGGTCATGGTCGGTGCCATGTCGCGGGTACGCGCGGAGAAGGCGGACGGCAGCGTGGACGATCTGGCGGAGCTGGTGGAGCGGCACTTGTAGCGCCCCGCCCGCGCGTCCGCCCGCGGTTACTCGCTGCCCTGTCGGTCGGCCCGGAAAGCCTCCAGGGACGCCACCGGGACGCCGTCCCCCGGCGCGGTGTTAGCGATTCCCGGGCTGTGCACCGTCAGCCGGTTGCCGCGGGCGGGATCGATCAACCTGGCGTAGCCTGCCGCGACCTCTGCGTGCGTGAGACGCGACACCGCGTCCGCCAGTCGCTCGCGTTCGTCGAAGGTGAGCACGCGGCCGGCGAGATTCCCCATGAGTCGTGACACGCGGTCGAGGTTGTTGCGGTCTGCGCCCGACAACGTGGCGACGTAACCTGTCTTGTACTGCTCGAACTCGGCCGCCGACAACCCGGCGAACCAGCGCCGCTGGTCCTCGAGAAAGGTCTGCGTGAGCGTCTCGATCTCCTGCGCGCCCGCCGTTGACGCCTGTACGACGCAGGCGATCCCGGGGTGCCACGCGATCGGCAGGGCATAAACCTGCACGATGTAGCCGAGTTGCCGCTCTGTCCGTAACGCGGTGAAGTAGCGCCCGCCCAGCATCCTGCCGATCAGGCCGATTCGCGCCCGCTCGTCGACGTCGTCGCTCGCTCCCTGGAGGTAGAGCGCATAGGCCGCGTCGTCGTGGTCGACCGCGTGTTCGTAGCGCCGGGAGCCTTCGAGGCGTCGAGCACTGGGTAGCGTGCGGGGCAGTTCGACGATGCCGAGCCGCCGCTGGACGAACGTCGCGAGCGCCCGCGCGTCGCTCTCGAGCAGGTTGCCGTGCACCAGCAACGTCGCTCCCATTTCGGCGAGTCGGGTCCGGCGCCACGCCTCCAGCGTCTCCGGCGTAGCCCGCCTCAGGGCGTCGAGCAGATCGTCCGCCGGCCACACTCCCGGGTACAGCAGGTGATGGATCGTCTCCGTCACCTGCTCGTGCGGTCGGCGGACCTTCTGATTGGCGTAGCCCTTGGCGAGGGCGGCGTGGGCTGCGGCGAACTGCCTGGGATCGACGTTGGGCTTGGCGAACGCGTCGAGCAGGTCCTCCAGCAGAAGGGGGAGGTTGTCGTGGAAGCCGCCCACGTAGATGCCCAACCCCGTCCAGCTCGCTCGCACCGAGTAGGCCAGTCCAGCCAGACGGGCGGGATAGGTGTGGGGGTTCATCGTGTCCTTCACCAATTCGGCATGGACCGTGGCCAACACGACGTCGTCCGGCGTCATGGGCTCCGCTACGCGCAGTTGCAGGTCCACGCGCGCGGTCGGCGTGCGGAACTCCGTATCCGGTGCGTGCCAGGTCTCTACCGCCGTGTCGGTCGAAATGAGCACGGGAGCTGTCGGCGGGCCCGGCTCCAGCCCGAGGACAAGGTCTTCGGGCAGGTAAGGGTTCGGCCCCGGGAGCGCGAGCGGAGCGTCGATCTCCCGCGGCGCCATCGCGGGCCCCCTGCGCCACGCCGTGCCGAAGACCGGCTCGACGCGATCGCCGTCGATATCGGGGCCCGAGATCGAGACGAGGGCGTTCTCGGGTGTGAGGTCCGCGAGGAACCTCCGGATCAGCCGTTCGTCGAACGCCTTCATCAGGTGGCGGTGGCGGAGCACGTCCTCCGGCGGATAGTGGGGAAGCGCCTCGGCGGCACGAATGACCGTGGTGGTGGGAGTCGGTGTCTCGCGGAAGCGAAACGCGAGATCGACGCCACGAGCGTGCTCGCGGTAGCGCCAACGAGAAATGCCGGCGTGGCGGATCAGTGCGATCCACGCGTAGGTGAGGTCCACTATCTCCGCCACGTACGGCTCGCCGGCATCGGTCAGCGACATCTGGACATGGAACGTCGCGTTCCGTTCATCCAGGGTCGCGGCGCTCGCGGTCAGCCCCTCGATCCAGCCGCGGCGGCTGAGCACATCGTGGAGGCTTCCCGTACCTTCGTGGCCGATCAGGTTGGCGAGGTGTCGCGCGGGCTTCGTACGGTAGTACGGCCTGAGTGGCGGGATTGGAAACGTGAAGCCGAGCGTGCGTGTCTCCCCGGCGCTGCGCCAGGCGTAGCTGCCAGGCAGTGCCCCGGTGCCATACAGCGGTGGATTCGGGGTTGGAGCGCCGAGCCCGCGATCCACGACGGCGCCGAACCGTTCGGCGACGAGGGCCTCCAGCGCGTCGAGGCTCTGTGGCCCGAGCACGGCGACCGTGATCGTGTCCGCGGAGTAGTTCGCCTCGAAGAACGACCGCACCTCGGGCACGCCCGCGTCGCGGAGCGTCTCGCGGCTGCCGATGTTGAAGCGGGTGGCTGGGTGGGCTGGATTGAAGAGTTGTTTGCCCACGGCGAACCCCCGCCAGGCATCCTGCCTGGTCTGGAGTTGGTACTCGCTCTGTATGGACTCCTTCTCCCGTTCGACATGGGCGGGGTCGAACCGCGGGGCGATGAAGAACTGTGCGAAACGGTCGAGCGCCTCCGGCAGGCGGTCCGGCTTCAGGTGGAAGTGGTAGGTCGTCCGGTCGTTGGCGGTGTAGGCGCGGTAGCTGCCGCCGTGCTTCAGCACGAAGTCGGTGAAGCCGTCCACCTCCGGGTACTTCTCGGTCCCGATGAACAGCATGTGTTCGACGAAGTGGGCGAGCCCCTGGTGAGCGTCGGGGTCCTGGTCGCTGCCGCGAGCCACGCTCGCCGCGGCTGCGGCGCGGTCGCTCCCCGGCGCGTGGATGAGGAGCGCCCGCAGGTTGTTCGGCAGCACGACGTGCCGGTACGAGCGATCGTCGATGGGACTCTTGACCGGCGCCGGCAGGCCGGGTGACTGGCAGCCCCCGAGCGCCAGGGCGAGGAGCAGCGGTGCGAGCCGCGGGAAAGCCGCGCGACGGGTGAGGTCGACCATCGGCCTCGCCTAGCCGTTCTCGAGTTCGAACAGAATGAGGTTGCGCACGCCGCGCACATCCACCGGCTGTCCGTTCAGCACCCGCGGCTTGTATCTGAACTTCAGGCTCGCGGCGGTCGCCGCGCTGTCGAACACCCCGGGAGGACTCGCGTCCACGACCACGGGATCGCGGACGCCGCCGAACGAAGTGACGGTGAACTCGAGCAGCACGTAGCCCTCGATGCCGCGCGAGGCGGCGCCCCGGGGATACTCCGGCGCGACCTTCAGGATGGGCAGGAACTCTCCGTCCGTGTCGACGTCGCTGCCGGTGACTTCCGGCGGGTCCACGGGTGGCGGTTCCACTGCAACTGCGCACTCGTTGCCCTCGCAGACCTCGGTGGGAGGGGTGGGAGGAAGTTCGGGTGGATCTGTGGGTGGAGGTGGGTCAATCACCTTGGGTGGCGTGGGCGGCTCCCTGGTGATCGGCGGCGGTTCCTCCAGCAGCCGCACGAAGCTCAGCAGCTCGCCCTTCGGAGGCTCGGAGTAGGGAGTCCGGTCGCTCTCGATCAGCTTCTCCATGAGCAGGAAGAGCAGGATCGTGACGGCGAGCCCGATGGCCACTCCGAGCGCATAGCGGTGAAAGGTCCGCTGCTCCAAACCCGCAATACGGTCTCTCATGTCCCACCCCCTTCGTGTCGCTGCCTCATACAAACGCGGGGCGGGGCCACATGGGGTTAACGGAACGACCGTGGGGCTATGATGAAGCCCCTGTGCGACGAGCCCCTGCGACGGACACACGCCTTGCCGGCCATGACCGAACCGTCCGACGACTACCTGATGGGCCGCTTCGCCGCCGGGGACTACGCGGCCTTCGAGACCCTCTATGGACGCCACAAGGACGCGGTCTACCGATACTTCCTGCGCGGGACACACGCGGCGAGCGCGGCGGACGGTCACCAGGAGACGTGGGCACGGGTGGTGGCGAACAACGGCCGGTATCGGGCGCAGGGGCGCTTCCGGGCGTGGCTGTTCACGATCGCCCACAACGTGCTGATGGACCAGTTCCGCCAGCCCAGGCCGGAAACGGTGTCGGAAGACGAAGCGGTCGCGAATGGCTCACCCTTGCGGGACGTGGAGTACCTCGAGGCCGCCGAGCGGCTCGATGCGCTCATCGCTGCATTGCCCGTCGCGCAGCGCGAGTCCCTGCTCCTGCACAAGGAGGCGGGCCTCACGGTCCGCGAGATCGCGAGCGTGACCGGCATCACCGAGGAGGGCGTCAAGAGTCGGCTGCGCTACGCGATGGAGAAGCTGAGGAAGGGCATGCGCGGCTATGTCTGACGACTGGTTCAACAAGTCGTATCGGTCGGAGGCGCGTCCGCCCGCGGAGCTGGACGCCCGCGTCCTCGCCGGGGCCCGTCGCGCGACACGCCGCTGGGCCGTGCCGCTCGCGGCGTCGGCCGCGCTGACGGTCGTCGTGGCGCTGGTGTTCGCGGCCATGCTCGCGAGCGTCGAACTCGAAGTCCCGCCCGAGAGCGAACGCCCGCCGGCCGACCGGCCGCCGGTCGTGCTGGATCTTCCGGAGTCGACGGGAGAAGGCCCACGCCGTCGCGTCGGGGCTCCCTCTCCCTCTCTTTCCGCATCACCGGGTCCCGACCTCTGCGCCGCACCCGACGTCCTCGTCGGCCCGCTGGGCGGCGCCGGGCGCCGGGATCGCGCGACGCTCTGCCGCGTCGGCGGACTCCTGCGCGTCGAGTTCGCCTGGGATGGCGCAGCGGCGTGCCCTTCGCAACTGTCCCTGCCGGTCGCCGCCGATACGCCGGTGGAGCTTGAAGGGAACGCGTTACGCGTGGGCCCCGTGCTCTATCGCTGCGAAGAAGGGGGCTGGGCCCGCGAGCCCGAATAGGGCGCAGGCATGAGTGCCAGCCATGGGACACACGCGGTCGCGCCTAAGGGACACATGCGGCCGGGTCCTCACGGAGGAGGCTCTGTTTCCCGCGCGATGCACTCTGTTCACCAACTCCCGAAAGGGGCCGGAACAGGGTTGGAACGCTTCTCGTCGGCCCGTTTCCGGTCGAGGATGCGTTGCCCGGTCCGCGAGCGTGTCAAGCGGGCAGGGGGGTCTCCCGGAGACGCATGGCCCGCGCCGCGGTCCAGCTCTGTAGCTGCTCTTTCGAGCCGTACGCGCGCTGTCGTTTCCGAAGCGAGGTCACCCAGGCTGCCCAGCGCGCGACGCGGTCCGGACGGTCGGAGGTCCCGGTCTCCGCGGCAACCATGTCCAGCAGCAGTTGGATGTACGCTCGAAGAGTGATGTTCAGTGCAGCGCGGGCTTCGGTTGTCGAACCTTCCAGCCCCGAAGCCACCGGCGCAAGGTACTCCTCCAGCGCCGCTTCGCTGTGCTCCTGCAGCCGCTCGCCGATCGAAGTGTCGCGACACTCGATGAGTTCGCGTACCTCCCCCGCTCGGACCGGATTGAGATCCACGTACACCATCGCCGCGAGCAGGGCCTCTTCGCTCAGCAGTGCGCCAGAGTAGAAACGCTGTTCGAAGAAGTGCCCCTCGCAGCCATCTTCCAAGTTGGCGCGGCGCGCGATTGGCTGCTTCAGGTGTTTCATGAAGTGGGGGAGCGAGCCGAGTGTCCGACGCGCCCGCGCGAGGCGCTCTGGATCGTCCATGAGCAGCTCGCGGGCTTCCGCATCGCGCTGCTCGCTCGGGCGGCCGTCTTCGCGAGGCGGAAACGCCTCGAACCAGCGCCGCGCCACTTCCTCGTCGGTCCAGGATTCACAGGCCTTCGGGTCGTAGCGCAGCACCAGGTGGAAGTGGTTGCTCATGACGGCGTAGCCGAAGATCTCCACGGCGAAGCAGCGGGCCAAACGCTTCATGCGCTCGACCAGCCATCGCCTGCGGTAGGAGTAGTTGCGGCGCGTAAAGGAGTCGTATCCGCACAGCCAGGCGCGTCGGACGCAGCGCGATGTCACGTGGTAGCAGGCTGCATGCTCCTCGTCGACCAGCTTGTGGCGGGGGGTGGCCATCGCGACGAGATTCCCATAGCCACACCCGCCTCCGCATCGGGCAATCTCTCGTCCATCTGTAGGAAATCCGCGCCGCGTCACGTGCGCCAACGCCAAGTCGGTGTAGGACCGATTGGGCGTGTGTCCCATGAGAGGAAGAGACGCGGTTAGGGCGTCGGGGCGGTCAACCAGGCGACCAGCAGCTGAATCTGTGTGTCGTCGAGTCGGTCCGCGAACGCCGGCATCTCGCCTTCGCGACCCACGGCGATGGAATGCCGGACCGCCTCCGCGGAGTTGCCGTACAGGCTGACGTCGTCCAGGAGGTTGGACGCGCCGAGCAGCGCATTGCCTTCACCGCCCGGGCCATGGCAGGCGCTGCAGTACAGCGTGTAGGGCTGTGCGCCGGGATGGTCGGCCGGTGCGCCATTGGGCATGGCCAGCACATAGTCGGTCAGGGCATCCACGGTTTCTTCCCCCACCACCGGCAACCAGCCGACCATCACACCCTGGCGCCCGTGGCGGATCGACTGGTCGATCTGCGCCGGGTCGCCGCCCCACTGCCACTCCGCGTCGCGCAGGTCGGGGAAGAGGTCCGCCTGGCCCCGGGCGTCGTACCCATGGCAGGTGGCGCAGTTCCGGTCGTACACCCGTTGCGCCGAGGCCATGAGCCCCGGACTGTCCTGCAATGTCTCGAGCTCCGCTTCCGCGACGAGCCGCCGCGTCGGCCCGAACTCGGTCGCGTAGCGCGCCTGACGCTCGCGCAGTTCGCCGCCCTGCGACCACTGAAGCGCCCCGCCCAGGACCCCGAGGCCCGGGTAGAGCATCAGGTACACCACCGAGACCACGAGCGAGCCGAACAGCAGCCAGAACCACCAGAGCGGCGCCGGATGCGCGCCTTTCTGCAGGTTGCCGTCCCACACGGGACTGGCTTCCTCCTCGTCGGCGCCGCGGCCGAAGTACACGCTGAACACCAGCCACCCGAGCCCCACGAGGCTCCCCACGGTGAGCACCAGCACCCACCCGCCCCAGAACGCGCCCGGCAACGCAGCCGTCTCAAGCATCGTGCCGCTCGTCGTCCAGCGGAATGCCCGCCGTCTTCTCGACCGCCTCGTCCGAGGAACCCCACAGCGCCCACACCGCGAGCCCGGCCATGAAGGCCATCACGAGCATGTCCCCGGCGAACAGGAACCAGGTCATCGGGTGCCCCCCCCGGGCGACGTGCCGAGCCCCTGCAGGTAGGCCACGAGCGCATCGACCTCCGTCAGTCCCTCCAGCGCCGCCGGCGCCGCCTCGATGTCCGCATCCGTGTACGGATGGCCGAGCAAGCGCAGCGCCCGCATCTTGGCCTGAATCGAGCCCTCCGCGTCCGCCGCCCGTTCCCCGAGCCACAGATACGCGGGCATGATCGAGTCCGGGACCACCGCGCGCGGATCGAGCAGGTGCAGCCGGTGCCAGACATCCGAGTACCGGCCCCCGATCCGGTGCAGGTCGGGACCGGTCCGTTTCGACCCCCACAGGAAGGGCCGATCGAACGCGAACTCCTCCGCCCGCGAGAACGCCCCATAGCGCCGCACCTCCGCCAGCAGCGGGCGCACCTGCTGCGAGTGGCACGTGCCGCAGCTCTCGCGGATGTAGATGTCGCGACCCGTCAGTTCAATGGGCCCATACGGCTTCGCATCCGGCGCCGGCGTGGCGAGGCGGTCGTCGAGGACGCTCGGCAGCACCTGCACCAGCCCGCCGATCGCCGAGACGAACAGAATGCCGAAGATCAGCAAACCGCTGTGGCGCTCGAGCCGGCGATGCAGGTCGACGGCATTCATGCGGCGCTCTCCGCCACGGCGGGCGGCGCCGCCCGGACGATGACCCGGCCCTTCACGGTCATCCACAGGTTGATCGCCATCAGCACCGCCCCGGTGAGGAACACCACCCCCGCCACCAACCGCAGCGCGTAGTACGGCGCCATGCTCGCCATGATGTCCTTGAAGCTGAAGCTCAATTCGCCGATCTCGTCGAGACTCAGCCACAGCAGCCCCTGGGAGACGCCCGCCCCCCACATCGCCAGCACGTAGAGCATCACCCCGGCCAGCGCCAGCCAGAAGTGCCAGTTCGCGAGGCGCGTGCTGTAGAGCTCCGCGCCCACCAGCCGGGGCACCAGGAAATAGAACGTGCCGAACGTGATCAGCGCGTTCCAGCCGAGCGCGCCGGAGTGCACGTGGCCGACGGTCCAGTCGGTGAAGTGACTGACGACGTTGACGCTCTTGATGGACATCATCGGCCCTTCGAAGGTCGCGAGCCCATAGAACGCCAGCGACAGCACGATGAACTTGAGCGCCACGTCCGTGCGCAGCTTCTCCCAGGCCCCGGCGACGGTCATCACGCCGTTGACCATCGTCGCCCACGACGGCGCGAGCAGCACCAGGCTCATGATCATGCCGAGGGACTGCACCCACTCCGGCACGGCGTTGTAGTGCAGGTGGTGCGGCCCCGCCCAGATGTAGCTGTAGGTGAACGCCCAGAACGCGACGATCGACAGCCGGTAGCTCCAGATCGACCGGTCCGCGTGCTTGGGCAGGAAGTAGTAGAGCATGCCCAGGAACCCGCCTGTCAGCAGGAACCCCACCGCGTTGTGGCCGTACCACCACTGCACGATGGCGTCCTGGGCCCCGGCGAACAGCGAGTAGGACTTCGACCACGTCACCGGGATCGCCAGACTGTTCACGATATGCAGCATGGCGATGACGATGATGAGCGCGCCGTAGAACCAGTTGGACACGTAGATCGCCTGGATGCGCCGCCGCGCGATCGTCCCGAAAAAGACCACCGCGAAGCACACCCAGACGACCGCGATGGCGATGTCGAAGGGCCACTCCAGCTCCGCGTACTCCTTGCCGCCGGTCCATCCGGCAAGCAACGAGGCCCCCCCGGCCAGCACCCCCGCCTGCCAGGCCAGGGCGACGAACCAGGCGAGTCCCGGCGCGAACAGCGGCACGTGGCAGGTGCGTTGCACGCTGTAGAAGGCGGTCGCCATCAGCGCCGAGACGCCGAAACCGAAGATCACGGCGTTGGTGTGCAGGTTGCGCAGCCGCCCGTAGCTCAGCCACTCCCGGCCGAAGTCGATGGTCGGCCACACCAGCTCCGCGGCGATGTAGACGCCCGCCGCCATGCCGAGCAGGGACCAGAGGACCGCGAACCCCGTGAGCCATCCGGCCACCCGGTCGTGATAGCGCTCCCCGGCCGGCATCACACCCCCAACGACGGGCCGATGCCGCCGCTCCAGAGCACCACGGTGATGCCGAGCAGGCTGACGAACGCCACGAGGAGGTAGGCCACCACGGAGGACGCCATCAGGATCCCCTGCTCAGGCGTGGTGCCGAGCGCCGCCGGCAGGCACCTGTAGAGAAGATAGAGGCTCCAGATCAACGCCGGGATGAGCAGGAGCATGTTGACGAAGGCGTGTGGCGCCAGGTGCGCCACGCTCGCGAGGATCGCCGGCATGCCCACCAGCGCGACGAACGCCAGGTGCGCCCCGAACTCGCGCCGCGCGCCATAGGTCCCGGACATCCAGGAGGCGACCAGCGCCGTGCTCAGGAATCCGGTGACCAGGGCGACGAAGTACGCCAGGCTGATCAGCGCCAGACCGCCCGCCGAGATGTACAGCGGCTCCCCGCCGCCGAGCCGCCAGCTGAACGTGGCGCCGCCGACGTAGGCGAGCGTCGGCGGGACGATGCTCAGGGGGAGCACGAGGCGAAGGATCACGTCGTGAACCTCGGGCGCGGGGCCGGCGAGCCGGTCGCAGGCCTTCGCCGGGCGTGCCAGCAGGCCGGCGAAGTGCCAGGGAGTCAACGACTTGGGCATCGCGGCCACGCTCGGAGGACTTTGGTCAGAGGCCCTGGATGGTACTCGAAGAAGCGGCGCACCCATGCACGGCGGCGTTGCCCTGCCAGTCGTTGGCGTCTCCAACCGGTATCAATCGACCCCCACGATCCACGTCGCCCCCGCCAGAATCACCGCGTAGTAGAAGACGGTCCACAGCCACACCCCGACGATCATCCACAGTGCCAGCTTGCGGGTCGGCGCGCCGAGCACGACCGCCGCGACCGCCGTGAGCGCGTGTCCGAGGATCATTGGCGCCAGCAGCCCCACCCCGACGGCCCCGTACCTGACCATGAACCGCTCGGTACGCGTGAAGATGACGCTGTCCATCCCCCATCGCCGCACGACCCAGCGTCGCACCGGCTGCGAGAGATACACGAAAAACAGCGTGCCCGCGCTTCCCGAGATGCCGATGACCACGAACGCCGGCGCCATGGCCCCGTCCATGACGATGACGATGGGCAGCGGCAGGCTGATCTCGAGAAATCCGAGCACGAAGACGGTGAGCAGGACCATCATTCAACGCTCCTTGGCGCGAACGCGGGGACGGCGTCGCTCGGGCGGGGACAAGCCCCACCCCTACGCCGGCGTGAACCGTATCGGCAGGGTCTTGAGTCCGCCCACGAAGAGGGACTGCGCTAGCCTTGGCTCCCCGACCAGATCGATGCGCTCCACGCGCCGGAACAACTCCCCGTAGAGATGCCGCATCTCCATCTTGGCCAGCAGGTGTCCGAGACAGTGATGCGCCCCGTGCCCGAACGCCAGGTGGCGATTGGGCCGCCTGTCCGCGATGAACCGGAACGGCTCGTCGAACACGTCCTCGTCGCGATTCGCCGACGGGTAGAGCATCATCATCGCGTCGCCTTCCTTCACGACCTTGCCGCGCAGTTCGTAGTCTTCGGTCGCGTAGCGAAGGAAGTGCTTCACCGGGGTGACCCATCGAACCGTCTCGTCGATGGCGGTCGGGATCATGGACGGATCGTCCCGCACCCTCTGAAACTCGTCCGGATGTTCGAGCAGGGCGAGCAGTCCGCCGGCCGTCGATGAACTCGTCGTATCGTGCCCGGCGGTAGCCAGGATGACGTAGTAGGACATGGCCTCCAGATCACCGATCGGCTCGCCATCGATCCGCGCGTTGGCGATGACGGTGGCCACGTCGTCCCCCGGATGCGCCCGGCGATCCGCGGTCATCTGGGTGAAATACCGCATGAAGTCGATGATGACGGCGTCGCGGTCTTCCGGCGTCGCCTCTCCGCGCCGCAGATCCGGATCGTCGGCCCCGAACAGCTCCTGGGTAAGCTGCAGCATGCGCGGCTCGTCTTCCTCCGGCACGCCGAGGATCATCATGATCACGCGCAGGGGGTACCAGATGGCCACGTCCCGGACGAAGTCGATCTCGGGCCCCAGCTCCAACATGCGATCCACCGCGGCTTTCGCGATAGCCTGCACGCGCCCCTCGACCTTCTTGAGGTTGTTCGGCATGAACCAGTCTTTCGTCAGGTCCCGAAACCGCGTGTGATCGGGCTCGTCCATGTTGATCAGCGTGCGAAGCTGGGCGCCCCGGGCGACCTGCCGCTGCTCGATCTCCTTGCGCTGCAGCACCGATCTCGCCGTGTTCAGGAACCTGTCGTGCTGGCGCTCCACCTCGAGGATGTCGGCGTGCCTGGTGCAGATCCAGACGGGCTTGTACGCATCCGTCTCGACGAGAGGCAGCGGATCGTGCGCGCGCATGTGCGCCGTCAGCGCATGGAGATAGGGCTCATCGGCAAAGGTCGCCGGGTTCAACAGGTCGCGATAGTCCAAGGTGTCTGCTTCCTACTGCTGCGAAAGAGATTACGTCACGGTCTGCTCAGGTTGACCCTGTGGCGTCGCGATTCGAAGTCTAACGGCGCTCCGGCGCGGGCGGGGACAAGCCCCGCCCCATACGCTGCCCTTCCACTCGGGGAGACGTGGCTCCGGTACACCGGACAATCGGTTGCGCAACCGGCCCCGGATGTTGTGGGCCGCGACCCCGGCCATCCGGACCTTCTGCGCCACCGGCGTCTCGTGCCCCCAGATGCTCATCCCGTCCCAGTAGCCGACGGGTCGGTCGTCCTCCGCGAGCACGGCCTCCGCGCCGATTGCCGCCTCGAAGCCCGACGGCGAGACCACGTAGAACGTGTACAGCTCGTCGTTCGGATGCTGGCCGATCCGGTGCGCGACGGGAATGCCGGCCTGGGCGATGCGCTCATAGGCCGCGTCGACGTTGCTTCTGTCGGGCACCGCCAGCATGCGGTCCACTGCCGCTTTCGCGATGGCCTGGACCCGACCTTCGACCTTGCCGAGGTTGTTCGGCATGAACCAGTCTTTCGCCGGGTCCCGAAACGACTGGTGCTCTGGCTCGTCCATGTTGATCAGCGTGCGCAGCAGCGGCCCCTGCTCTCCCTCCAGCGCCTGGATCTCGCGGCTTTGCAGGACCGATCTCGCCGTGTTCAGGAACTTCGTGTGCTGGCGCTCCACCTCGACGATGTCGGCGTGCTTCGAGCAGACCCAGAGCGGCTCGTACGTTTCCGTTTCAATGAAAGGCAGCGGATCGTGAGCGCGCATGTGCGCCGTCAGTTCATGGAGATAGGCCTCGTCCGCAAACGTCGCCGGGTTCAAGAGATCGCGATAGTCCAAAGTGGTGGCGCCCTCTTCTTTGGACGGTGTCCCTTCCTCGAGTTCTGAGGCGGCACCCGGGTGCGTTCAGGGCGGCCGACGCGGAGCTTGCGGCGGGGTGATGGGTGGCGGTGCCGTCAGCGCGATGACCGGAACACGTCGGCGAGGGTTTCGGCGTCCAGCACGTTGTCGGCCCAGGTCCGCAGCTCGGTCTCGGGCGCCCGCCGCAGCCGCTCGGCCGCCTCGGGCGGCAACCCGCCGAAGCGCCGCCGGAGCTGCCGCGCGAGCACGGCGCGCTCACTCTCGGCGCGGCCCCGCTCGATGCCCTGTTCAAGGCCCCGCTCGATGCCCTCCGCCCTGCCCTCGTCGCGGGCGCGCTGAAAGAACCCTGTCGCGATGCTGCCCTCCTCGGGATGCCGGCGCCGGTACCGGCGCAGTTCATTGTCGGTCAGCCCGGCGTGGATGTCGATGAACTCCAGGTACTTCGCCCGCCTGGCGCCGTCCGCCTCCTGCTCGAGCAGCCCGCTCACCGCCCGGGCGTAGACCTCGACCCGGTCGTGCGCCGTACTGCGCATGTTCGGCAGATTGACGCGGGCCACGACGTTGTCGCTGTCGAGCCAGCGTTCGGCGGGCATCTCGGCCAGCCGGCACGCAACGTACTCGAACCGGAGGTGGGCGCGTCGCTCCGTGCCGAGGACCAGCGACTCCGGCGCGCGTTCGGCGGCGCGCAGGAAGATCGCCACCGGGACGACGCGGTCGGTGTCGAACATGTCGGCCAGGTCCAGGCAGTAGCGTGCCAGCCGCCGCGGCGAGAACCGCCGCCAGTCCGACTCCTCCTCCACCGCGAACACGATTGCGTCGCGGCGGCCGTCGGCCCACTTGACGAGCAGCGGCGTGTCGAGCTCCCGGTAGCGGTCGCCGAGGCGTTCCTTGCCCTGCTCCTGGCGCAGCGGCAGGATGCGCACGTCGTCTTCCGGCGCCGGCGCCTCCTCGGGGGCGAAGAAGGCGAGCGCGTCGCGCGGGTAGTCGACGATGAGGTTCTTGAAGTTCTGGTCGTGGCTGACGGTGTCGGCCATGCGCTGCGCCCCGGCATACGTTCGGGGTGCAGGATCGGATGGTCGCGGCGGAAGCGGAATAGGCGATGGATGAAGAGCCCGTAGGAGATCCGCTCGCGGGGAAGACCGTCTTGGCCTACTCCATCACGAGGCGCGCCTCTCAGGGCCGCTCCGCCACCCGATGTGTCAGCATCCCGGTGGACGCCAGCCAGATCCCCGTTGTGGCGTCCCGCTCCGAATGCCTATAGCGTGAGACCCTTGCCCGGGGCGGCCAAACCACAAACCCCGGAAACTGCCAACGGAACCAGAAATGGCTGACAACGAACTGGCAACCAGCGCACAGCGCCGCGCGTTCGTGTTCGACAATCACACCTGCGTGGTCGGCTATGGCCGCCGGACGGCGGGTCCGTCCATGTCGATCGTCCACTATGTCATGGACGGCGACCGGATCGTGTTCCTGACGATGTCGGAACGCCAGAAGGCCAAGGCCGTAAAACGTGGCGTGCCGTTGTCCGTGTGTGTCCTCGCGGGTCACGACCGAGGTTTGGCCTGGCCTCCCGAGTACCTGGTCGTGGATGGAACCTCCGAACTCGTTACCGACATGGACTACATCGTCGAACGCGCGTTCGGGATCGGCGAGATCATGCGGGGCGAGCCGGTTCCGGCGGCGGCCAGACCGGCGGTGCGGGAGATGATGACGCGGGAGAAGCGCGTCGCCGTCCGGTTCACGCCCGAGTCGACGTTCCACTCTCCCTCGGTACATCCGGAAAGCGACGGCAAAGGGGGAACGAAGGAGATGGTGCACGGACTCGGCGCCCGGCGCCCATGGTAGGGAACGTCCTCGTGGCGTCCCGGAGCGGGCCATGACCCGGACCGACGACCCTGCCGGCCCCGCGCGAAGGCGACGCTGGGTCCTGCCCGCGACGCTGGTGGTGCTGGCCACCGTGCTGGCCGGGCTCGTTGGGCTCCACCAGTCCCCGTTCTGGCCGCAGACGGAATGCCACGACGCGCCGCCGCCGGGCGCGGGCACGGCGCTGTCAAACGCCACGGCGCCGGTCTGCAGTTATCAGCAGGCCGGGCACGTGGAGACACTCGCCGGGGCGGTCATGACCCATCACTACGTCCGCTCCCGGGACCTGACCTGGCACGCGGTGACCGCGGGCGACCCGGCCCGACCCGTCGTGGTCTTCCTGCATGGCATGCCGGAAACCTGGTTTGCCTTTCACCAGCAGATGGCCGACCTGTCACGCGACCGTTTCGTGATCGGCCTGGACGTCCCGCCCTTCGGTCAGACCGAAAAGTCCGCCGGGATCGACTACTCCTATCCGTCGCTGGCGGCCCGGGTGGTGGGCCTGGTCGCCGACATGGGCGTGCGCGAGTTCGACCTGGTCGCCCACGATCGCGGCGCGGTGATCGGGGACCACATGGCGCATGTCATCGCCACGGATGCCGGCGCCCCCCGAATGCGTCGCTACGTGCGCATGCAGCAGTCCGGCAACGAGCCGCATGGCGAACCCAGGCCGCCGCATCGTCTGATGGGCAGCGTCGCGGGTTCGCTCCTGTTCAGTGGCCCCGGGTTCGTGCCGGCCGTCTACCGGGGTCGCCTCGTCGCGCACCCGATTCAGGCGCCGATCATCGAACGCGCACGGAAGGAATTCGCCATTCGCGGCACGGCCTGGCTCGCGCGCCACAGCTTCGCGACCACCAGCTTCGATGCCGAACTCGAGGACCGGCTGTCGAGGCTGTTCGCGGCCATGTCGATGCCTGTGCTGTTCCTGCAGGGCCGGCTCGACCCGGGTCAGCATCCGGAAGAGTATGCCGAGGTCACCACGGCCGTCGCGGACGGACATCTGCAGTTCCTGGACGCCGGACACTTCCCGCACCTCGAGGCGCCGGGCGAGACCAGCCGCGCGATTCGCTCGTTCCTGCTACCGGCCCCGTAAGGACTCCCTGGCTGCCGCGTCGAGCCGTTCGATCGTCTCGAGGATGTGCTCGCGCGTCGTTTTCGGATTGGATGTGCAGAGGCGCAGCACCGTGCGACCGGCGAGCCGGGTGGTCAACACCACCGCGAAGCCGCTCTCGAAGACGGTCCTCGAAACCGCCGCGTTCACGGCGTCGAGCGCATCGGCCGGGACCCCTTCCGGCCCGTAGCCAAACGTCAGTATCCCGAGCTGGGGCGGTGACGTAACGCGCCAATCCGGCATTCCCCCGAGCCGCTCGGCCGCGACCTCCGCCAGGCCAACGCAGTGATCGATGGCCGCGGCGAGCTCGCGCCGGCCGAGCACGTGGAACGTCGCCCACAACCGCACCGCCCGCGCCGGACGGGTCATCTCCGGCCCATGGCCCCAGTAGTTCGGCTTGCGCGGGTCCGCTTCGGCGTCGCGCAGGTAGTCCGCCTGCGTGCCGAAGCTATCGAGGAGCGAGCGCCGGTCCCGGACCAGCAGGCAGCTGCTCACGTACGTCTGGAAGAGCCACTTGTGCGGGTCCCAGGACAGGCTGTCGGCGAACTGCAGGTCGCGAGCCAGATCGCGGTGGTCGGCAGAGAACGCAATCGTCGCGCCGTACGCCCCGTCGACGTGCAGCCAGACCCCTTACCGCGAAGTAACTTCCGCGATCTCCGCAATCGGATCGATGGCGCCGGTATTGGTGGTCCCGAATGTCGCCGTCACCGCAAATGGACGATGTCCCTCACCCAGGTCCTTCTCGATGGCGGCTTTCAGGGAGCCCGGAACCATCCCCCCCGCGCCGTCGACAGCAACCGTACGCACGTTGGCATCGGGAACGCCGATGAACCGCAGTCCCTTGCGCACGGAGGAATGCGCCTCGGACGTCACGTAGGCGACCGCGTCAGGCCACTCGTCCTCGCTCAGGTGGCTCATCCGGGCCGCGGTCAGCGCCGTCATGTTGGCGATGGAGCCGCCCGACAGGAACACGCCGCCGGCGGTCTCCGGCAGGCGGACCTGCCGCCTCAGGATGTCGATGGTGGCGAGTTCGATCGTTGCCGGCCCGGAGCCCTGCAGCCAGCTTCCGGAGAACGGGTTGTAGGAGGAGACGATCGCATCGACCATCCAGGCGGATGCCAGCGGTGCGCTCGGGATGAACCCGAAAGAGCGCGGATGCGCCGTGTTCATGCTGTTCGGCAGGACGCGTCCGGTCAGATCTTCGACGATGTCCCGCAAAGGCCTCCCGGTGTCTGAAAAACCGAGGTTCTCCAGATAGTTGCGTTCTTCCTCGGAGACTTCCCGATGGATGGGCCGCCGTGCCGGAAAGGCGGGCACCTCGCCCAGTTGCGCGATCAGACGTGCCAGGTCCGGATGATCGCCTGACCTGGTCTGGTTCACTAGTGTAACGTCGCTCAAATAAGTTGACTATATGTTCGATGCCATGCATTGTGTCCGGCAGGATTCGCGACGGACACGGAGCATGGGACGACGGACACCTTTATTGGACATTACACCCCAGGAGCGCGCGGCTCTGGAAGCGGTGACGCAGCGGCAGACCGCGGCGCACCGGGATCATCAGCGGGCGGCGATCGTGCTGCGGCGCGCGGACGGGGTCAGCCAGACGGCCACCGCGCGGGAGCTGGGCGTCAGCCGACCGGTGGTGATCAAGTGGGAGCGTCGTTTCCGCGAGGCGGGGATGGCCGGTCTGGCGGACGCCAAGGGGCGGGGGCGCAAGCCGAGCATTCCCGCGGAGGTGCGCGAGCGGATCATTCGCGGCGCCACGCAGCCACCGCCGAACCGGACGCGCTGGTCGGTGCGCAGCATGGCGCGGGCGACCGGGGTGTCCAAGGACACGGTGCGGCGGCTGTGGCGCGCCAACGACATTAAGCCGCACGTGACGCGCACCTTCAAGCTGTCGAACGATCCGCACTTCGAGGCGAAGTTCTGGGACGTGGTCGGGCTGTACCTGGACCCGCCGGACCGGGGGCTGGTGCTGTGCTGCGACGAGAAGAGCCAGTGTCAGGCGCTCGAGCGCACGCAGCCCGGGTTCCCCGTCCTGCGCGGCTACAGCGCCACCCGCACCCACGACTACAAGCGCCACGGCACCGTAACCCTGTTCGCCGCGCTGTCGTACCTGGACGGCAAGATCTTCGGCCAGACCGCAGCCCGGCACACCCACCGGCAGTGGCTCGACTTCCTGCGCCACCTCAACCGCGAAACCCCCGACGGCGTGTGCCTGCACCTGATCGTCGACAACTACGCCACCCACAAGCACGCCAAGGTGAGGTCCTGGATCGAATGGCACAACCGACGGCACCGCAAGGCGCACGGCGTGGACCGCGTCGCCTGCCACTTCACGCCCACGTCGAGTTCCTGGATGAACCTCGTCGAGCGCTTCTTCCGCGACCTCACCGTGGACGTCGTGCGCGACGGCAGCTTCACCAGCGTCGCCGAACTGGCCGACGCCATCAACGCCTACCTGGCCGAGCACAAACTCAACCCCGGGCGGTACGTCTGGCGCAAGTCCGGCGCCGAGATCCTGGCCAAGATACAGCGCGCCAGACAGGCCCTGGCCAATGCCTCAAATGAAAACTAATTTATGCGACACTACACTAGCGCGTCGTGCTCGTACTGACGCCTTGTACTTCCCGCACTTCCCCGGTCGCTGTGTCGAACACCCGCCGCTCCTGGTCGGTCATGTCCACCCCCGTCACCCGGACGAACTTGGCCCCTGCCGTGTAGTCGATCGAGTGGATCTCGCGAACGTCGAACAGCCCGGCCTGTCCGGCCGCCAGGCGGAAGGTCCGCACCGGCTCGAGCCGTCCGCCGTCGTCCGTCGTGGACCAGACGGTCATGTCCGTGCGCCCGACCGCCTGGCCGTACACGGCCCACGACGCGCCGTGATCGTGCGGCGGCGAGGTGCGCGGCTCCGTCATGTTGTAGGCGAGGACGCAGAAGTGGAGCTCGGGATCCTCGTAGATCTGTTCCATGCCGGCGTCGTTGCCGGGCCCGACGTACGTCGCGCAGAAGTCCCGGTCGCCCAGGAGCGTCTCGAGCTTCTGGCGAACCTGCTCGCGACCTCCGCGGTCGTCGCTTTCCCGGAGGATCGCGCGCACGTCGTGACAGAACTCGGTGAGGGAGTAGCCCATGGAACGTCTCCTGCGGAGCTTGGAGAGACTATGGCCGGGTTGCGCGTTTCCGCAACCGACGAAGTGTACCGGGGCGAGGAGGAAGAACGTTCCATGGACGTACGGCGGGGCTGGGACGCGGGCGGAGCCGTTGCCGAGCGCCAACGAGGTAGCGGGCCGGCCACGGGGCGCTACAGTGACGCGAGGCGCTCGAACGTGTCCGGGTATTTCTGCGCCATGAGGACCAGCGCGGCGGCTGTGTCAGGGGGCCTGGACCGGCCCTGCTCCCAGCGTTCCACGGTGCGGACCGGGACGCGGATCATGTGGGCGAAGACCGCCCGGGACACGTCGAGCCGGGACCGAATGTCGCGGATGGTCTCCGGCGTGAGCTCGGGCAGCGGTCGAGGCTCGACCCGCACGGTGCGCAGCGTAAGCCTGCCGGCCCGGTGCTCGCGGATTTCGCGCAGGCCGTCGAGCACCTCGGCGGTGATGTTGCGTTCAGTCATGTTCGATTGCCTCCACGGCCTTGCGCCAAGCCTCGCGTTCGGCCGGCGTCAGGTCGTCCTTGACGCCCTTCGCGTACACCGTGAGCAGGTAGATGTGGTCGCGCGCCGTCAACCAGTAGTAGATCACCCGACTGCCGCCACGCTTGCCGCGGCCGGGCATCGCCCAGCGGATCTTGCGGATGCCGCCGGTGCCGCGGATCAGGTCGCCGGCATCGGGATGGACGCTCAGCAACGCCTGTAGCGCCGCGTAGCTGTCGTCGTCCAGATGTCGTGGCAACTCCTTGGCGAATGTCGATGTCTCGATGAAGAGCACGGACATCTACTATACGCGATCCGCGTAGGCTAGTGAAGTTGGACGGCGGTGCTGTGGCCCGGGAGCCCGTTCCCGCAACCGTCAGAACGCACGGAAGCGCGTCGTTCCATCGCGCTCGATCTGCTCGACCAGGGCGACTTCCCAGGCCAGGTATTCGCGCATGAACTTCTCCTGCGAGTCGCGATGCTGGTAGGGCTTGTACCAGACGTCGTCCGTCGGGCCGACAGTGCGCACGAGGCCGGCCTCCGTTTCATGCCCGTCGGCCAGCCACCGCTCGGTGCCGCCCTGCAGGGCTTCCACCCGGTGTCCGCCAAGCCCGCGCGCCTCCTCGAGCGCGATCTCCGCAAGCGTGCCGTCGGGGGACGTGAGCACGACGTCAACGTCTACTGGGATGTCGGCAAACGCCGCCGCGAGGCGCGAACGCACGCACCACGCGGCCCGGGGAATGTGATGCCGCTCGTACGCCGGGCTCGGCCCGAGATCGACGACGCGCACCGCGTCGAGGCGCGCGGCAAGCTCGTCGGTGGTAACGGTCGCGACCCCGCGCAGACCGAGCACCGTCGGCTCCCACGCACCCCTCACCAAGGCCCCGGAACCGACACCGCCTTTGAGCACGTACACGTTCGACCAGCCCATCTGCAGCAGCCAGGACGCGGTCATGGTGGCGCGCACGCCGACGTCGTCGGCGAGCACCAGCCACGCGTTGCGCACGGCCACGAACGCGTCGGTCGCTTGCACGAGCTGGCCGCCCGGCGCGTTGCGGTAGCCCGGCAGATGCCCGTCGGCATATTCGTCCGGGGAGCGCACATCGAGCAGGCAAGTGGTGCGCCCCGCCGTGCGCCGCCACAGTTCGACCGTCGCGGGGTCCACGGTCCGCACCCCAAACCGCTCGGCCACGCGCTCCGCGGCGGCCAACGCCTTCGCCATTCCGCCAGCGCTCGGTGCAGGCGCCGTGCGGGTCGAACCATGCTCCAGCTCGAACCCCGCCAGGTGCCAGCCCATCGTCCCGTCCTTCAGCGCCGCGACCGGGTTCCCGATGCCCGCGTTGATCAGGCTCTGCGCCCCGATGATCGACCGCGTCCGCCCCGCGCAATTCACGACCACGAACGTCTCGGGATCCGGCGCGATGTCGTGGATGCGGAACGCGAGTTCGGCGCCCGGCATGTCCGTCGCGGACGGGATGTTCATCCGCGTGTACTCCTCGAACGGACGCGCGTCGACGATCACCATGTCGCGTCCTTCGTCCAGCATGCGCTTGACTTCGGGCGCGGTGAGACGAGGCGTCTCGCAGGTGTGCTCGACGAACTCGCCGAACGCCTTGCTCGGCACGTTGACGCCGGAGAAGAGTTCGAAGCCGGCCGCCTGCCACGCCTCGACGCCGCCCCCCAGCACGCGTACGTCGGTGTAGCCGAGCCCACTCAGTCGCTCAAGGGCGCGTCGGTCCAGGTCGTCGCGCTCCGGTTCGCCGGCGACAAAGATCGGCGTGTCGTTTCGCGGTACGAGGTCGCCGATCAGGAGTTCGATGCGACTGAACGGGACACACGCGGCGAATAGAAGATGGGCCTCGGAGAAAGCGCCCTCCTCACGCACGTCGACCAGCGCGATTTCGTCATCGCCGAGGAGGAGTCGCTTGAGCTCGAGCGGGGAGATCTCATGCATGGGCGCCTCCGATTGGGGGGAATGCCGCGGCGGGAACCAGCGGATTCCGATCAGACTCTGTCTGCGGGGATGTCTGATCCTCACAGAGGCTTGAAGATCGTGTGGGCGCCTTCGGAATGCAGTCGCCCATAGAACTCCAGTGCATACCGGTCCGTCATTCCCGCTATGAAGTCACAGATCGTGCGTTCGCGTTCTGCGGGCCGGTCATCCAACCGCGCGCGGTAGTCGTCAGGCAAGAGCTGGGAGCCATCGGGCTGGGCCAAGGCGTCGAACACGGCGGTGACTATCCTCGAACCACGGTACTCGACAGTCTTCAGGTTTGGCGAGCTGATGACGAGTTCGTAAGTCAGCGTGACACGGGAGAGGGGTGGACACTGATCGTCGATATCAACATCGACACCTTCGACGTACTCGTTGACCAACTCGGAAGTCAATGCAGTTCTGAGGGCACCGTTCTCGGCCAGGTGCCGGAACACCTGGTAGACCTCTGCTGCTGCCTCGAGTACGTGGCCATTGGAAGGAACCTCGCCGGCACCGCTTAGATCCCCGAGTTGCCTCAGCCAGAGGTCCATGACGTGTTTCACGATCGTTTCGCCCTCCAGCCCGGTCTTGGCTTGCAGGGCGCCCATGATTGCTGGGGAGCTCAGCGCAGATATCGTCTGCATCGGCGAGACGAACGAGGTCTTGAGGGCGTCTTCGAGATCGTACGTCGAGTAGGCGATATCGTCGGCGATGTCCATGATCTGACACTCGATCGTCTTGAACCCGTTCTCGATGCTGTTGGCGCCTGCCACGTTCTCCTTGACTCTCTCGACGAGGTGGCGCTCGGTTTCGTAGTAGCCCTTGATCAAGTCGTTTCCGCGCCGGCTGATAGGTATGCACTCGTCGTACTTGAGGACGGCCGCCAACGTTCTGTAGGTGAGGTTCAGTCCGACGCGCCTGTCTTCGGTCGGCGAGGGTACGTCTCGTGCCGCGCCTGGTTCGGGCTCTTTCTTCTCCAGCTTGGCCAGAATCCGCAGGGTTTGGGCGTTCCCCTCAAAGCCGCCTCGATCTCGCATACATTCGTTCAATGCCCGTTCACCGTTGTGGCCGAATGGCGGGTGGCCGAGATCGTGGGCGAGGGCGGCGGTCTCGACGATGTCGAGGTCTATCGGGTGGTGCTGCAGGTAGTCGCAAACGATGTTCAGCCGCGATGCGATGGACTTTGCGATCTGAGGGACTTCCAGCGAATGGGTGAGGCGATTGCGGAAAAAGTCTGACTCCGCGCTCGGGAACAGTTGCGTCTTTCCCTGAAGCCGCCGAAAGGATGGGCAGTGCAGAAGCCGAGCATAGTCTCGGCGAAACGGGGTCCGATAGGGGCTATCGGGTGCGGCTGGACGGTCGCGCGTGGCGTCGCCTGCCCGATACAAGGGCCGCATCACGATGGATGCGAGCGCCTAGGCGGAAGTTCCCCCTGATTTCCCGCTGAGAATCGGGTCAAGGGATTGATTCGACAGGGATCGTTGGGTTTTCGGGGCGATGCAATGTTCCCATGTAAAGTGTGGGTTATGGGTTGCAATGGCGTGGCGGGACGATTATCATCGTTCCCATGTACATCGAAACCGTCCCGAACCGCAACTCGCCCCCCGCCATCCTCCTGCGCGAGGGCTGGCGCGAGGACGGCAAGGTCAGGAAGCGCACCATCGCCAACCTCTCCAGGTGGCCCCGCGCCAAGATCGAAACCCTGCGCCGACTGCTCAAGGACGAACCCCTCGTCGGCCGCGACGACGCCTTCGACATCGTCCGCGCGCTGCCGCACGGCCACGTCGCCGCCGTGCTCGGCACGCTCCGGCAACTGCGCCTGGACCGGGTCGTGGCCGCGCAACGCTCGCCCGAGCGCGACCGCGTGGTGGCCATGGTCGTCGCCCGCGTGCTGGAGCCGGGGTCGAAGCTGGCCACCGCCGCCGGCCTCGCCGCGGCCACCGCGCGCCACACCCTGGCCGACACGCTGGGACTGGGCGCGCTCACCGAGGACGACCTGTACGCGGCCATGGACTGGCTGCTCGCGCGCCAGGACCGCATCGAGCGGACCCTGGCCAGGCGCCATCTCGCGGACGGCGCGCTGGTGCTGTACGACCTGACCTCGGTGTACCTGGAGGGGCGCCAGTGCCCGCTGGCGAAGCGCGGCCACTCGCGCGACGGCAAGAAGGGCAAGCTGCAGATCGAGTTCGGGCTGCTGTGCGACGCCGACGGCCGGCCGGTGGCGGTGGAGGTGTTCCCCGGCAACACCGCCGACCCGGCCACCGTGGGCGCGCAGATCGACAAGCTGCGCGAACGCTTCGGGCTGTCCAGGGTGGTGCTGGTGGGCGACCGCGGCATGCTCACCGAGGCGCGCATCCGGGAGGACGTCAAGCCGGCGGGGCTGGACTGGATCAGCGCCCTGCGGGGGCCGGCGATCCGCAAGCTGGTCGAGGCCGGCGCGATCCAGCCGTCGCTGTTCGACGAGCGGGACCTGATCGAGATCCGCGCCGACGCGCATCCCGGCGAGCGCCTCGTGGTGTGCCGCAATCCGCTGCTCGCCGCGGAGCGCGCGCGCAAGCGCGGGGAACTGCTCGCGGCCACCGAGAAGCTGCTCGAACCCATCGCGGCGGCGACGCGGCGGAAGCACAAGCGCCTGACGGGCGCGGAGCGGATCGGCGCGCGGGTCGGCAAGGTCATCGGCAAGTACAGGATGGCCAAGCACTTCGACTGGGACATCGACGACGACGGCTGCTTCGGCCACCGCAGAAACGCCGCCTCCATCGCCGCCGAGGCGGCCCTGGACGGGCTGTACGTCATCCGCACCAGCCTGCCGGAGGAACGCCTCGACGCCGCGGGCGCCGTGCGCGCCTACAAGCGCCTGAGCACCGTGGAGCGCGCCTTCCGCAGTCTCAAGACCGTCGATCTGAAGGTGCGCCCGGTGTTCCACCGCACGGCCGACCGGGTGCGCGCCCACGTGCTGCTGTGCATGCTCGCCTACTACGTGGAGTGGCACATGCGCGAGCGGCTGGCGCCGCTGCTGTTCGACGACGAGGACCCGGCCGGCGCCGCGGCCGACCGCGCCTCCGTGGTTGCCCCCGCCCAAGTCTCCGACTCCGCCCAACGCAAGGCCCGTCGCAAGCGCACCGACGACGGGCGGCCCGTGCAGAGCTTCCGCTCGCTGCTCGGCGACCTCGCCACCGTCACGAAAAACACCGTCACGCCGCGCCTGCCCGGCGCCGAACCGTTCGAACTCCTCGCCCGACCCACCGAACTGCAGCGCGAGGCGTTCCGCTTGCTCGGCCTCCGGCTACAGTAGCGTTCCCAGTAACAAACCGCCGATCCTCGCCAATATCCATACGCATCAGCAAGTTAGAGCACATCGACTCTGGAAGTTCCGCCTAGGGGCTGGGTCGGTGCTTTTGGCTCGCTTGGTCCTGCTGACCTGCCCCGTCTCGCGACCCCGCCACAGAGGCGCGGCGTTGGCGGAAGTACTTCCGGAGGGGCTCCATCTTCCGTTCCGCCAGCTTGACGGCAAACTTCCCTGCTGTGCCAGGCTCGTTCGACATATGAGGCTCCGCCATCCTTTGCGTGCAGTTCTTGCGAGCGAGTATGGGAGAGCGGCAGGTCATGGTCAACGTTCTGCTGGTTCTGCGGACTGCGATGATCGGGTACCGCGACCCGGTCCACCTGGCGTTAGCTGCGAGTCGCGCAGTCGGGATTGTCGCGGGGCGCGGCACAGGGCCGAGCACGCCTCGCGCAGGACGGCCTCGGCGGCTCTCGGGTCCACCTCGAAGTCCTCGAGAAACTGGTCGAGTTCCACGCCGTCCGCGAGCCAATCGAACAGTTGCTGGACGGGCACGCGCGTCCCGCGGAAGCAGGGCATTCCGCGCATCCTCCCGGGATCGACCCAGACGGCCTCTTCGAGCGACATCGGCTGCATCGCGCTACCTGTGAGAAGGCCCTGCACGGCGGCTGAGGCTCCAAACCTTGCAGCGAAAGAGCCGCGAGAGTACGCGCCAGTACAGGGGTGTCAACGACCCCTTGGCGAGGCCGGGATCCGGAAGCTAGTGTAACGTCGCTCAAATAAGTTGACTATATGTTCGATGCCATGCATTGTGTCCGGCGGGATCGCGACGGACACGGAGCATGGGACGACGGACACCTTTATTGGACATTACACCCCAGGAGCGCGCGGCTCTGGAAGCGGTGGCGCAGCGGCAGACCGCGGCGCACCGGGATCACCAGCGGGCGGCGATCGTGGTGCGGCGCGCGGACGGGGTCAGCCAGACGGCCACCGCGCGGGAGCTGGGCGTCAGCCGACCGGTGGTGATCAAGTGGGAGCGTCGTTTCCGCGCGGCGGGGATGCCGGTCTGGCGGACGCCAAGGGGCGGGGGCGCAAGCCGAGCATTCCCGCGGAGGTGCGCGAGCGGATCATTCGCGGCGCCACGCAGCCACCGCCGAACCGGACGCGCTGGTCGGTGCGCGCCATGGCGCGGGCGACCGGGGTGTCCAAGGACACGGTGCGGCGCCTGTGGCACGCCAACGACATCAAGCCGCACGTGACGCGGACGTTCAAGCTGTCGAACGATCCGCACTTCGAGGCGAAGTTCTGGGACGTGGTCGGGCTGTACCTGGACCCGCCGGACCGGGGGCTGGTGCTGTGCTGCGACGAGAAAAGCCAATGTCAGGCGCTCGAGCGCACGCAGCCCGGGTTCCCCGTCCTGCGCGGCTACAGCGCCACCCGCACCCACGACTACAAGCGCCACGGCACCGTAACCCTGTTCGCCGCGCTGTCGTACCTGGACGGCAAGATCTTCGGCCAGACCGCAGCCCGGCACACCCACCGGCAGTGGCTCGACTTCCTGCGCCACCTCAACCGCGAAACCCCCGACGGCGTGTGCCTGCACCTGATCGTCGACAACTACGCCACCCACAAGCACGCCAAGGTGAGGTCCTGGATCGAATGGCACAACCGACGGCACCGCAAGGCGCACGGCGTGGACCGCGTCGCCTGCCACTTCACGCCCACGTCGAGTTCCTGGATGAACCTCGTCGAGCGCTTCTTCCGCGACCTCACCGTGGACGTCGTGCGCGACGGCAGCTTCACCAGCGTCGCCGAACTGGCCGACGCCATCAACGCCTACCTGGCCGAGCACAAACTCAACCCCGGGCGGTACGTCTGGCGCAAGTCCGGCGCCGAGATCCTGGCCAAGATACAGCGCGCCAGACAGGCCCTGGCCAATGCCTCAAATGAAAACTAATTTATGCGACACTACACTAGGCGTCCAGTCCTCGCGCCCGGCGTTGCATCTCGCCCCAGGTGGCGCCGCGCATCCGCTTCCAGTCCTCGCGATCGTCGGTCACCCGGCGACGCGGCCCCATGGCGGCGCGGTTGGTGGGGTCGCGTTCCCAATCCAGTCGTCGGAGGTACTTCACCCACGTCTTCTCATGGACGGTCTCCGGTTCACACCGGCCGTTGGCGGCTTCCACAAAGCGCCGTTGTGCAGCCGTCGTGGGAAGCCGGTTGCCATTGGCGAGGCGCTCGAGTTCCCGACCGAATCTCTCGAGCAGTTCGATTTCCTGCGACGTGAATATCTCTCGGGAGCACCGGATGGAGAAAGAAGACATGGGCGCCCATGGTACATCCCCTGGATGTCAAGCTCGTCCGTTTGGTCTGTGGTCAATCGCGCTCCTCCGCGACCCGGCGCCGGACCGCTTCCGACCGAACTCGTTCAGCGCAGCATCGATCAGCGCCCCCGCCGCATTCCAGTCGGGAGACATCGTCACGGCTCGCCATGGCCCGTCCCCCGCCCACCCGAATCTCGCCGACCACCTCGTCCGCCGGCGTCTCGTCGGTCGCGCGGCCGTCCCGCGCCACGCCGAGATCGTTCACCACGACGGCGGCGCCCTCGTCGGCCAGCGCGAGCGCGTGGGCGCGCCCGAGACCGCCCCCGCATCGGTGACGACCGCAACCCTCCCGCCCAGACGACCCATTGGCGACCGCACCCGACATGTACGTATCCAGCGCCGCGGCACTCGGCGGCGATTCCGGTTCGGCCGGCACGACGACCGCGCAGACGCGCCGTCCCCAGTCGGCATCGGGCACGCCGACCACCCCGGCGTCGGCGATCCCCGGATGATCGCGCAACGCGGCTTCCACCTCCGCGGGAAACACGTTGGCGCCGCCGGTGATGATCATGTCGGTGCGGCGGTCCGCGATGTAGAGGTAACCCTCCTCGTCCAGGCGCCCCATGTCCCCCACGGTCCGAAACCCGTCCGGCGTCACCCGCGGACCCTCGACGCCCATGTATACGGACCGCCCGTCGTCCACGGTCTCCTCCCCCGCCACCCGCATGTAGATGAACCCGATCTCGCCCGTGGGCACCGGCGCCTGGTCGTCGTCCAGGATCACGAGTTCGTAGAACGGCATGGCCCTCCCTACCGAGCCCCGGTGCTCGAGCCACTCGTCGCCCCGGATCATGGTCGCGCCCGTGCCTTCCGTCGCGCCATAGGGCTCCCACACCCGCTCGGGCCCCATGAACTCGAGCCACCGCTCCTTCAGCGCCGGGGGACAGTACGCGGCCGTGTGGTACATGCTCCGGATGGTGCGGAACGCGTCCCGGCGCAGGCCGTCCCCCAGGTTCAGCCACCGCTGCAGGTGCGTGGGCACGGCGAACAGGAACTCGATGGCGTGCTTCTCGATCAGGTGCTGGGCGCGCATCGCGTCGAACCGGTCTATCAGCACGGTCCGGTAGCCCTTCGCGATGGCGGCGTGCAGCAGGGTGCCCCCGGCGGTGTGGTACAGGAGTCCGTAGACCAGGATCGAATCGACGTCGTCGAACCCCAGGGGCGAGAGCAGCATCGGTTCGTCGGAATACCCGACCGGCGCAGGATCGACGATCAGCTTGGAACGCCCGGTCGTGCCCCCGCTCGGAATGGCGCGGGCGGGGACCGGATTGGGGTCGACGATCTCCCGGTCGCGCCGGCACTCGTGCAGCGCTTCGAGCGGTACGTGACCGGCGCCCGCGCCAGGCGCCAGGTGGTCCGACACCACCGTGACCCGCGGATACCGTTCGCCCAGGATCTCGACGTAGGCCGCAAGGTCCAGCGTGGACGCCCGCGCCGAGATGACGACGCTGAACGCGCCCAGGCGCCAGGTGGCCGCCGTCGCGAATACCGTCGCCGACGAGTTGGGGCCGCAGACGATCACCGCGCCGCCCGCTTCGACCCCCGCGTCCATCATGCCGCAGGCGAACGCGTCCACCCGCTCGTCACAGGCGCGAAAGTCGTAGGTCTCCGTCGCGTCGGGCGTCTCCACGACCAGCGCGACCTAGTCGCCCCGCGTCGCTGCCAGTTCCCGCAGACGTCTCGAGTAGGGCGTGAACGCCACGATCAGACTCCTGGGAGCGACGCATCGGCCGCGTGCGTCACCCCGTGATTCCTCGCCCCTTGCACGAGTCGCTCTGGTGGGGCGTGCTTCCTGGTCCATCGGCCGTTGATCCATCGATGGGTGGGGCCGGGCGCTACAGGTGTGGGGCGACCTGTTCCTTGTACAGTGCGACGTCGAAGGGCCGTGCCGACACGATGCGGCTCTTTGGTATCGTCACCATGAGGTCGGCGGCTGACAAACGGGGCGTGGATTGGGTCGCGTCGTCCAGCTCATCCGCATAGTTTGTCGTGACCCTGAGCTGCTGGCGCTCGTCGCGATACCCGCTCAATACCGGTGCGAGCCAAAGATCGCCTTCGTCCTTCGTTGGCAGGCGTGACGCCACGGGAACTCCGACGTACCACTTTCCGGTCTCCAGGGTCACCTCCACGGGAGTCGATTCCTCGACTGCCGACTGGAACGTCAATTCCATGAACTCTCCCGATGACCAGGCAACCACCCTCGACGCGCGGTCGACCCCGTAGCGCCGGTTGACCCCGAACGCGACGACCAGAGCGAACGTCAACCCTCCGCCAATCATCGCGGCCCTGTACGCCCCATCTGTCAGGACGAACGTTTCAAGGCCGACCGCGCCCATCCCGGCGACCAGGCCGCCGTTGAGAATCCCAACCGCCTGCTGAATCAGCCAGCCTGCCAATAGCGTGTAGAACAGCAGCGCGTACCCTTCCGTCCGACGCAACTGGAAGCGCACCCAGTGTGTGAGAACGGTGAACAGCGCTCCGGGCAGGACGATCGCCAGAACTTCGTGGACGAAGCCCACCAAGAAACCTTCGTGACTGAGAGGACCCTACTACGTGGCGTGAGAAGTAGGTATGCCTCGGGCCGCCTTCACGGCCTCCTGGAACCCTTTTCTCTTCGGCAGATCCTTCGGATCGATGTACTTCGATCCGTCCAGCCACCGCGTCTTGACTTGGGGTTCGGTGGTGGCGTCGCCGCCATCTTTGGACGGGTTCCTGGTCGCCTTTGCCATCGGAAGCCTCCTTGCGCTCCGAGTCCACGCCAAGGAGCGTACCATCTGCGTCCTCACCACGCCACATCGCGGCCCGGTACGGCTTCAAGACATTGAATATATGTGACTTTCCTCTGTCAGTCGGCCAGAGCGCTAAACGCAACGATACAGCGCTTCCACCAGATTCCGATGCTGGTCACCCAGCCCCGGCCCGGAGTTGAATCGATTGGGCGTGTAGCCGTACGAGATGCCGTTGTCCGGGTCCGCGAAAGCCGCATAGCCGCCAGCGCCCGCGGTGCCCACGTTGCCTTCCTTGCCCCAGTAGTTGAAGTCGATGTTCAGCAGCAGGCCAAGCGCCACCCGAAAGTCGTTGCCGAACATGCTGTCGGGGTGATGCCACTGCTCCTCGCTCGCCAGGCGAATCACTTCGGGCGTGAACAGCCGCACGCCGTTGTACTCGCCGCCGTTGGCGAAGGGGGCGAAGAGTTTCGCCAAAGACAGGCCGTTCGAAACGCCGCTGCCCGACGGAAAGACATGCCTGACCAACTCTCTCGAGCCAATGGCCTCCGGCGGCATGGGCGTGAACATCGCCAGGGTCTTCTCGTTGAAGAGACCGCCGTTCATCAGTTCGTTGTCCGGATTGGGAATCTGTTCGGCGACGCGATCGAAATCCTCATCGCCAACGCCAAGGATGAAGTCGGCGCCGAGCGGTCGCGCAAGCTCCTCGGCGATGAACCGCTGAATGGGCCGTCCATCGATCCGGCGCACGATTTCACCGGTGATGTAGCCGATAGTCACCGAGTGATAGGTCTCCTCCGTGCCCACCGCCCAGTTCGGCTTCTGGGCGGCGATCTTCGTCGTGAACCTCGTCCAATCCGTCGCATCCCCCGGTTCCGCATCATCGATGAACGCCAGGGACGCCTGGTGGGAGATCGCCTGCCGGACGGTGATGCGCTCCTTGCCGGCCGCTGCGAATTCGGGCCAGTACGCGGCAACCGGCTGGTCGTAGTCCAGCAGCCCCCGCGAAGCCAGCAGGTGCGCGCACAGCGCCACCACGCCCTTGCTCACGGACATGCTGCACACCAGCGTGTCCTCCTGCCACGCCTCCTCCCGTGCTTCGTCGGTGTGTCCGCCCCAGAGGTCAACCACCGTTTCGCCGCGTTCTATCACCGCGACTCGGGCGCCCACCTCGCCGCCTTCGTCGAAGTTTCGCTCGAACGCTTCCTTGACGGGTGCGAAACGCGCGGTGCAATAGCCAGCGATGGTTGCAGTCATCTGGGGATCCCCTTCGGAAGTTGTACGAGAGTCGTAAGGATAGCGGTGTGGGTTGCCTACCTGCTTTCGTCGGGCGCAGGCGTCTCTTCCATGTCGTTGCCGCGTTGCTGCGCCTCATAGGCATCCCAGGCCGCATTGACCTGGTACGCAAGCAAAGTCTCGGCGGTCCGCTCATCGACCCCGTATGCCGGCATGCCCGTGGACTTCAGCGCGCCGTCCAGCACCGCCTGCAGATACTCCAGCGACGCCGGGAGTCTTACGCGCAGGTCGGGTGCCGTGCCGCCCAGACCCGCAGCCTACTTTCCGTGACAGATCATGCAGCCGTATGACTCATAAGCGAGTGCACCATCTCCGGCCAACTCGGGTTCCATGCGCGCGACAGTGGGTTTCGGTATCCGCGTGGGTTCCGCCCAGGCGGGCGTCTCGGCTTCACCGTCCAGCGCAAAGGCCAGGAGACGAGGCTGACTGCGCGCACGCGGTGTACTGGAATAGTGCCCGAGCCCGGTCGAGGTCATGGATCCTGTCGGTCTGCCGGCGGGAACGATCACGAACTGGCGTCCCTCGACCATCACCGTCGATGGCGCGGCGCGGATCGCGCCGCCCGCGGGGGCGCTCCAGCGCGGTTCGCCGGACGAGGCGTCATACGCGGTCAGGTAACCTTCGGCGCTGCCCTGGAACACCAGGCCGCCGCTGGTGTGCAGCAGGCCACCGTTCACCGGCAACCCGCTCGACCGCCGCCACACCTCGCTTTGCGTAATCAGGTCCCAGGCCACCACCTCACCGAATCTCCGCCCGGACGGATCGGACGGATCTCCATAGTAGAAGTCAAAGCTGAAGCCCGCACCGCCGTCGTTCCTCGACATCGCAGTCGGTATGTTCATGACGGGGATGTACAGGAGGTGTCGCTGTGGATTGAATGCCAGCGCCTCCCACCCATGCGAGCCAAGGCCGCCGGTAGGCACCAGTCTCGTCACGCCGTCGCCCTGCTCCCAATAGCGCGCCGACGGGTCGAAGATCGGCCGGCCGCACTCATCCAGCCCTTTCGCCCAGGTGACTGGTACGTAGTTCTTTCCCGACAGGAACTCGCCGCTGGCCGCATCGAACAGGTACACGAAACCGTTCTTGGGCACACTGACGACCACCCGGCGGTCTTCGCCAAAGACAGGCACCGTCGCGAGCATGAGCCCGACCGCGGGTTCCCAGTTCCAGCCGTCGCCGGGAACCTGGGAGAAGTGCCATCGGTAGTCGCCCGTGTCCGCATCCAGCGCCACCAACGCATTGGTAAAGAGCTCATCGCCCGCACCCTTGCCGCGCATGGTGGGGTTCAGGGGTGCGGGCCCGCCCGTCCCGATGATGAGCTGGTTCGTCTGTTCGTCGTAGACCATGGCGTCCCAGACGCTGCCGCAGCCCTTGGTGCGCTCGTACCAACCCTCCCCCCAGGTGGCCATGGCGCGGAGGTAGAGCTCGTTCTCGGGTGGCTGGTCCGGATCGCCCGGTACCGTGTAGAAGCGCCAGAGATGCTTGCCGGTTCCGGCATCGAACGCACTCACATGGCCGCGATTGCTGCCCGAGTCCTGGCAGGCGTTGCCGATGAACACCTTGCCCGCACCCACCCTGGGCGCGCCGGTGATGCTGTAGCCCTGCGCGGCATCGCAGGCCTCCGCCTCCCAGCGCTGAACACCCGTGGCCTGGTCGATGGCCACGAGGCGGCAGTCCGCGGTCGCGACGATGGCCAGATCGTCGTAGATCGCGACACCCCGATTGATGCGCATCCCGAGCGCTTCGTCAATAGACCCGGACCGTGCGGACTTCAGGGGCTCGTGCGTCCACAACAGTTCGCCGGTGCGCAGGTCATGGGCGAACACCTTGCTCTGTGAGCCGCTCTGAAAGATCCGGCCATCCTGGATGAGCGGGTTGCCGACCGGACCATCCAGCGTAGGCAGATCGACAGACCAGACCAACCCCAGCCGTGCGACGGTATCGGTGTTGATCTGATCCAGATCCGAGTGGTGCTGCATCTCGGGCGAATTGCCGAGGAGGGGCCAATCGGTGGAGGCAGGCGAGTCGGCTGCCAGGGCGAACGCTGTCGGCAGCAGGGCGGCCGCTAGCACTCTGGCGACGATGCGGAAGACGTTCATCACCCGACCGGTCCGTCCCAATGGTTGGTGTATTGACGATTTCGGCCAATACCCATCTGCATATCAAGCCGCGAGTTGCCCCAAACTTCAACAGCACTCTCGCACGGATCCCGGGACCGCCGACCCAGAACCGCGAGTGGCTGGTCCGCAATCCGGACGGTTACGTCGTGCACGTACGCCGCCCGTTCTCAGCCAACTACGTGGTCCTCACCTGGCAACGTGTCGGCCCGTCGCCATGCCGCGGAAACCGTCCGCGCATGTCGCTCGTCGTCGCCAAGAGCACGCGGCGGATTCGCTGGCGAAGCAACCTGACACCTGGAGACGCGCGGATCTGATCGGCGCTGGTTGTAGGCCGCGCCGGTCGTGGGTTACCTTTGAGCCGTTCCCTTTCGAGTCTGGAGTTCGGTGGGATAGTACCGCCCTGCCGTCGTGCCGGTTGCTGTCTGGCGCGAGTCGCCCGGTCGGTTGACGTCTACCCATTGGGGCATCGTGAGGATCGCCAGGAAGGCGAAGACGGACTGGAACCCCCCATGACGCCAAAAGGAGACGCAATGGTCACCGTGGATTGGCAGGTCCTGAGCAAGGTCAACTCGGCGTGTGCCCAGAACGACGTGGCGGTCGTCCGGCACCTTGCTCTGCGAAACGAAACCGACGAACCGGTTGCCGGCGTCCGAGTGACCTTGCGCGCGGCGCCGCCCGTACTCCGGGAGAGAACCTGGGTGCTGGATGGCATCGCACCACGATCGGAGCACGAGGTCTCGGACACCAGGACCGATCTGGACGTACCGCGTCTGGCGGGAATGAACGAGGCGGAGCTCGGAGAACTCGAACTTCGAGTGGAAGCCGACGGGATCGAACCTGTCGTCGAGCGGAAGCGGGTCGATCTCCTCGCTCGAGACGAGTGGGGCGGTCTCTCGGACATGGCACAGGTGCTGGGAGCATTCGTCTCTCCAAACGAGCCGGCCGTCGCGAAGTTGCTCAAGGATGCCGCCGGCCTGCTGGAAGCTGCGGGACACGATGGCTCCATGGATGGGTATCAGTCCGAGGATCCGCGACGGGCATACATGCTGGCCGCCTCGATCTGGTCGGCTGCGACCGCGCTCCGCCTTAACTACGCTGAGCCACCGGCGTCCTTCGAGACAGGGGGTCAGAAGGTCCGCGGTCCGGCCCGGATCACGGAGGAAGGCCTGGCGACCTGCCTCGATACGACACTCCTCCTGGCGGCGGCGTTCGAGGCCGCCGGCATCAACCCGGTGGTGCTCTTCTCCCAAGGTCACGCGTGGGTTGGCGTCTGGATTCGGAAAAGGGACCTGGGACACGTCACCGAGCCGGACGTAGTTGCCGTACGCAAGGCCGTACAGGCTCATGATCTGGTTCCTCTCGAAACAACCTTGTTGACCAAGCGTCCGTCCGTAGGGTTCGCGCACGCGGAGGATGAGGGTCGGCGCCGTCTCGCGGAGGATCGCGAATCCGAGTTCGTCATGGCGGTGGACATTGCAAGGTCGCGCGCTGCGGGAATACGTCCCCAGGCGACCCGTGAGGCTGTACCAGCCGGCGAAGACGTAACGAAGGAAGAGGTCGCGCCGGCAGCACTGCCGCCCAGCCCCGACTTCGGGCGCCTCCCCGGTGAAGAGAGCGAGGAGGAGCCGGATACTCCGCAAGGCCGTATCGAGCGGTGGCAGCGCAAACTCCTCGATCTGTCGTTGCGCAACAGGCTGCTCAACTTTCGCGACAGCAAGCAGACGGTGCCGTTTCGGTGTCCGGATGTGGGCTCCCTTGAGGATGCTCTGGCGGATGGAAAGAAGTTCGTTGGACTGTCCCTGAGCGACGAGAACCCGATCGGAGACCGAACCGTCTCGCGGGAGGAGGCGCGGAGGATCGAGGAGCAAGTTGCCCGAGAGGCGTTCGAGCACCGTCGGATTGCCGTGCCGCTTACAGGCCAGGAGATGAACAAGCGGCTACTCACCTTGTTCCGGCGCGCGAACAGCGACCTGCAGGAAGGTGGAACGAACACGCTGTTTCTTGCGGCCGGATTCCTTCGGTGGAAGAAGACGGCAGGGGACACGCGGACCTACCGCGCGCCGCTGTTGCTCATACCGGTCAGATTGGAACGGCGCTCGGCCCAGTCACCGTTCCGAATCGCGCATCACGAAGACGAAGTACGCATCAACTTCACGCTGCTCGAGTTTCTGAAGCGCGACTTCTCCATCCGGTTGGCGGAGCTCGAGGCGGACCTGCCACGCGACGACAGCGGCATCGATGTTGGCGGAATCCTGGAGACCGTGCGACGGAAGGTGCGCGATGTGGCCGGTTTCGAGGTGGTCGAAGATCTGGCGCTCTCCACGTTCTCCTTTTCGAAGTACCTCATGTGGAAGGACCTTGTCGATCGCGCCGACCGCCTCCGCGAGAACCGCCTGGTCCGGCAGCTGATCGATGGACCGGAAGAAGAGAGTCCGGAGTGGGGCGGTGTTGAACCGGTGCGGGTGGTAGAGATCGACCGACGGCACCCTCCAGGTACGCTGTACACGCCGTTACCGGCCGACAGTTCGCAACTGGCCGCCGTGATCGCGGCGGCGAAGGGTGTGGATTTCGTCCTCGTGGGGCCTCCCGGGACAGGGAAGAGCCAGACGATCGCGAACATGATCGCGCAGTGCCTGGCGGAAGGACGAACCGTCCTCTTCGTTGCAGAGAAAGCGGCTGCGCTCGACGTCGTGCACCGTCGCCTGGTCGCCACGGGGCTTGGCGACGCGGTATTGGAGCTCCACTCGAACAAGACCGAGCGAAAGTCCGTAATCCAGCAACTCGGGCGTGGTTGGGAGCGTGCGGCCGATGGGACGGAGTCGCAGTGGATTGCCGTGACGGACGAGTTGCAGCTCTCCCGCGACCGGCTAAACGACTATGTACAAGCCCTCCATGCGATCGGCTCACAGGGGTTCACCGTTTTTGACGCGGTGGGGCGCGCCGTACAGGGGAGTGTGCCTTTCAAGTTGTCCTTCCCCTCGAAGGACGCGCACGACTCCGAGAGCTATCGGCGACTGATTCACCTGGCGGAAGAGACGGCGCGAGTACACAGGGTCGCGAGCCAGGGACCGCCCTTGGCGCTTGTGGGAAGGGAGGAATGGTCGTTCCAGTGGCAGGACGAAATCCTGACGACGGCCGAGGGCTTCAGATCATCGCTCGGGGAACTGCGGGAAGTCCAGCACGCGCTCTCGATTGGAATGGGCCTCTGCGCCGACGAAGCGCTGTCGGCGCCACGCCGCGCGCGGCTCAGGGCCCTGGCTCCGCGGTTGGCCCACGAGGCGGTCGATCTGACATCGGTGCCAGACCTGCCCTCCGGGCGGCTCGAGGCGTTGGCTGCGGGATTCGCCGAGGACGTGGATGCTCTTGTTGCGGCGAAGTCCCAAGCCGTCGGGTCCTATCCGCTCGAGACGGTGCGGCGAATGCCCGTGGTCCAACTGGATGCCGACTGGCGAGAAGCACAAACGAAACTCTGGCCCGCATCGCTTCTGGCGCGGCGAAAGGTGCGAAAGCTATTGCAGACATACGCCGATCACGTTGAAGCGGATCCGGCCATCGACTTGCCGGCGTTGTTGGCGATGCAGGAGCGAGATGCCGCACTACGTCGCAGCCCACTTGCGGAGGTCGGGGTATCGGGCGAAGCCTGGGACGTGGATCGGGTCAAGCAGACGACCGACCAGGCGATCGCGTTTCGAGCAGCCATTGAGCACTTGCGCCCTGACGTCGAGGACTCCGCCCGCTTCGCCTCTGCGTCGGAGGCGCTCTCTACCGACTCGCGGCACACAACCCGGGATCTACTGAGAAGTTACCTGGCTGCGGAGGCAACGGCGAAGACGAAACAGCACGCGTTTGTGGAGCGAGGTGGGACGCCGTTTCCCGACGCAAGCGTCGCGGACCTCGAAACGGGGCTCGCGACCGTGGCGGCCGAACGCGCCCGTCTTCCCGACTGGGTGAAGTGGACGGAGACAAGGAATCGGGCCGTGGCAGCGGGTCTGGATCCGCTCATCCAGGCACTCGACGATGGGCGCCTCGAAGCCCCGGTGGAGGACGCGTTCGAGAGAGCGTATGCCGCCTGGTGGCTGCCCTTGGCAATGGATGCGAGCCCCCAACTCCGGCGGTTCGCGCACTGGGAGCACGAGAACCTCGCCAAGACGTTTCGCGAGCTCGACGACAAGGCAGCCGCGCTTGCCCCCGCCGAGGTCATGCGGCGGATAGCGCATGGGCTTCCGGCGAAGGATGTGGTCCGAAGGAAGTCCGAGCTGGGTGTGTTGCGTCACCAGCTCGGCCTGAAACGACCATCGATGCCAATTCGGAGGCTGCTGGAGAACCTGCCAGAGACGTTCGGCAAGCTTGCCCCTTGTGTGCTGATGTCGCCGCTCTCCGTTGCCCAGTACCTGCCGGCAGGCCGCGCTGCGTTCGATGTCGTCATCTTCGACGAGGCTTCGCAGATTACGACCTGGGACGCGATCGGCGCGATCGCGCGGGGCCGCCAGACGATCGTCGTGGGCGATCCGAAGCAGCTCCCACCGACGAACTTTTTCGGGCGCGCGGAGGACGAAGACGAAGACCTCCCGGAAGTGGAGCGTGACATGCCGTCGATTCTCGACGAGGTCGCGGCAGCGGGCGTTCCCGAGCGACGCCTCGACTGGCATTACCGAAGTCGTGACGAGGCCCTCGTCGCGTTCTCCAATCGCTTCTACTATGGAGGGAGGCTCGTCACCTTCCCGGCGCCCACGACAGGTTCGCGCGCGCTGCAGTTCCACAAGGTGGACGGAATCTACGCCCGCGGACACGGCGGTCGCACGAACCAAAGAGAAGCCCAGGCGATAGCGGAGATGGTGCAGCAGCGCCTCACGAGTTGGATTCGCCTACCGGAACAGGATCGGTACACCTTGGGTGTGATCACGTTCAACTCCGAGCAGCAGTCGCTGATTCTGGACCTGCTCGACGCCATGCGCCGCAGCCGCAGCGAGCTGGAGTGGTTCTTCTCCGATGATCGCGAGGAGCCGGTGATCGTGAAAAACCTGGAGAACATCCAGGGCGACGAACGAGATGTGATGCTGTTCTCCGTGACGTTCGGGCCTGATGTTGCCGGCAAACTCACCATGAACTTCGGTCCGATCAACAACTCGGGGGGTGAGAAGCGGCTCAACGTCGCGGTGACGCGGGCCCGTCGCGAGCTTCACGTCTTCTCGTCGATCGTGGCGGACCAGATCGATCTCCACCGCACGCGGGCAGAGGGTGTGAGGGACCTCAAGGCCTTCCTGGACTATGCGGAACGTGGGCCGGTCGCCTTGCCTGCGCGTGACGAGGGCTCCCTGGGCCCTACCGAGAGCGTCTTCGAGGATGCCGTGGCCGAGGCCTTTCGGGCCAAGGGGTGGGAGGTGCGAACGCAGGTTGGCGTGTCGGGCTTTCGGATCGATCTCGGAGTTGTGCATCCGGATCGGGCAGGTAGCTACCTCTGTGGCATCGAGTGCGACGGCGCCCGCTACCACTCTTCCGCGACCGCCCGGGACCGCGACAAGGTGCGCCAGGCCGTGCTCGAAGGGCTGGGTTGGACGATCATCCGCATCTGGTCGACGGACTGGTTCAGAAACGCAGACGCAGTTGTCGAGCGTGTACACGATCAGCTAGAAGAGCTGCTGCAGGTCGATCGAGAAGCGCGAGCGTCGGAAGAAGCGGAGAAGCGTTCAGAGTCCGAAACTCGCGACGATGACGAGGGCTCGGTTCTTCTCGACGAACCGACCGCGCTCAAGACCGGAGAGCAACGGCGGGAACAGGCTGAGAAGGACCTTTTGGCGGCCGACGGTCAGCTCAGCATGGTCGCATCTCCTCCTGTTGCCGCAGCGGCCCGTCGCTTCGCGGACCGAACAGCGGAGATTGCTCCAGGCTCCGAACAGGACCCTGCGTTGGACCCCGACAGGTTCTTTGTGGCCGATTACTCGTCCACGCTCCGAGGCCTGATGGTGCGAATCGTCGAAGATGAGGGCCCGTTGCCGCTCAATCGGTTGGCCCAACGTGTCGCCCAGGAGCATGGATGGCAGCGCACCGGAAAGCGGATACAGGAACGGGTCCAACAGAACCTCGGGGTCGTCGAGTGTCACTCCGAGTTCGACACGACATTTGTGTGGGCGCCTGGAACGCATGCGAACCGAGTACCCTTTCGTGGGCTTGAGGCTCGCTCGATCCGTGACGTTTCGCGCGCCGAGATCGCGTCCGTGATCGATTACCACGAGCGCAACTTATCGGCTGCACAGGATCCGATCCTGGCGCTTTCTCGGCTGCTCGAGATTTCCCGGCTGAGCAAAGGCGCGCGCGCGTATCTCGAGGATTGCATTCGTTGGCGCGAACAGGTGATGAGGGAGGAAGGAAATGACTCGAACTGAGCTGTGCGAGCAGTACCGACGCGATAGATATGGGCTCGGCGTGGCGAGACTGGCCGGTCGCCTTGACACTCGGAAGCCGGCAGCCCCGTACACTTCCTCGCTGAATCTGGCGCTGAGTACGGGTGGCACTTGATGTCGGTGACCTTTGATCCCTTTGTGAAGTTCAGGCAACCGGCGATTGCCGAGCGACAGATCGACACGCTGATTGGCCTGTGCAAAGGCGTCGTGGCCGATGGCGTTGTGAATCAGGACGAAGCCGAGTTCCTTCGCGACTGGCTGGCCGCCAACGGGATCACCGTGCGCAGCAACCCGGTCACCTACGCGCCGCTGGAACGGATCGACGGGATGCTGCGCGACGACTACCTCGATCCGGAAGAGTCGGCGGAACTCCTGGAAACTCTGCACGCTTTCACGGGTGAGAGGCCGGCACAGGGCGAGTTCCTCCCGTCCACGGACCTCCCGCTCGACAGTCCTCCTCCTGCCATCGTCTTCGAGGGGCGTAGCTTCATGTGCACCGGAACGTTCGCCTTCGGCGCGCGAGAACAGTGCTAGCAGCAAATCACGGACCGTGGCGGAACGTACGCGAAATCCGTGCGCCGGGATCTCGACTACCTGGTGCTTGGGAGCTACGTCACGCCAAGCTGGATCCATGAGTCGTTCGGTCGAAAGATCGAGAAGGCGATGGAATGGAGGGACGTGCGAGGGATGTCGTTGGCGATCGTGTCCGAGGACCAGTGGCTGAAGGAAGGGCGGATTAGCTGCTGAGGCTCTGGGCGACGATGCAAGCGGCCACCATCGAGAAACGCCTGGATTACTGCGTACTGCCCCTCATCGTCCTGTCGGTCGTCCTCCTCGCGGCGGACGCACAGCAGGATGCCGACCCACGCTTCGGCTGGGTCCAGTACCTCGAAGTAGCCCTGTCTGTCCTGTTCGCCTTGGAGTATGCGACACGCCTCTACCTTGGCGGTAGACGCTACGCGGTGAGTTTCTTCGGAGTCGTCGACCTGCTGGCGATCGTCCCGGCGCTGGTCGTTCAGGATGCACTCGCCCTTCGCATCCTGCGGCTGTTGCGCATCTTCACCATCTTCAAGCTGGGCCGAATCGGGGGCGCAGCGAGAAGGTTGGGGGAAGCGCCACGCACGGTGAAGGAGGAATTCCTGCTGGTCGGCGTGAGCGCGGTCACCGTGCTCTTCGTAGCCGCGTTCGGCATCCGCTACTTCGAGCAGGAGGCGCAACCCGAAGCGTTCTCGAACTACGCGGACTGTCTCTGGTGGGCGGTGTCGTCGCTGATCACGGGCGAGTACGGAGACGTGTCTCCCGTCACCACCGGAGGCAAGGCGTTCGCGACCATCATCCTGATCCTCTCACTGGCGATCATTGCGGCGCCTGCCGGTCTCATCGCATCCGCGCTGTCACAGACGCCCCGCGAACAGGCACGAGCCGACGCGGAGCAGCGAGGCACGTAGGCTGGCCCAAGTGCCAGATTGCACCCCTAAACCTAAAGGAGAAATCCCATGGCCACCCTTGACGACATCCTGACCTCCGCCCACCGGGCGAGGCTGATCCCGACCGTTACGACCACCCGCAAGGAAGAACGCCTCGTGTCGGTGCTCCTCGCCGCCATGAGCGTCGTGCGCCCGCTGGCGGAGTCGATCCTCACGCAGTGCGGTACGCGCATGGGAAAGCGGGCGACGCTCGAGACGTACACGGAAGTGACGTTTCCGACCGCAGACGGCAACGAGAACAGGCCGGACGGCGTTCTGCTCCTCACGACCGGCAGGTCCACCTGGACGGCTCTCGTGGAGGCCAAGGTAGACAAGGCGGAACTGGACGAGGAGCAGCTGGAGCGGTACGCGCGGTCGGCACGGGAGTTTGGCGTCGACGCGATACTGACGCTCTCGAATCAGCTCGTCGCACTGCCCACTCACCTCCCTTATGCCCTTCCGAAGCGGCTGGCGAGACACGTTGACTGCTTCCACATCTCCTGGGTCAGCATCCTCACCGAAGCGTCCATCCTCCTGCGCGACAAGGACGCAATGGACCCGGAACAGCTTTGGACGCTGCGCGAGGTGGTTCGCTACGTGGAGCATCCGAGTTCGGGTGTGCGGCGGTTCGATCAGTTGAACGAGGCGTGGCGACCCCTGGTCATCGGCGTGAACCGGGGCCAGGTGCTCGACCGGTCATCGCAGGACGTGGAGCGTACGGTCGCCAGTTGGCATCAAGAGGAACGCGACGTTTGCCTGATCCTGAGCGAACTCCTTGGCGAACGGGTTCGGCTCAGGCTCTCCCGGCGGCATCAGGCAGAGCCCGAGACACGCCTGGCGGACACCTGCCAGGAGTTCGTCGACTCCCATGAACTGCACTCGAACTTCATCGTGCCCAATGCGGCCGGAGACATCGAGGTGCGCGCCAACCTCCAGCGCCGCACCATCACGTGCGCGATGAAGCTCGACGCGCCCGGCGACCGGAAACGCGCCACGGCGAGAATCAACTGGCTCGCTCGGCAGCTGCGCGGCGTAGATCCATCCGACATCGAGTTGCGCGCCTTGTGGCGCGGAAGGGCAGGGCCGACCCAAGCGTCGCTCTCGGACGTGTTGGCCGAGCCACGGAGTCTGGAGGGTGGCCGTACGGGGACGGCTCCTACCTCGTTCGAGGTATCCCTGGTGAAGGACCTCGCGGGCCGATTCTCGGGTCGGAAGACCTTCGTGGAAGACCTTGAGAAGCTGGTCCTGGAGTTCTACGAGCGGATCGGTCAGCGCCTGCGGCCCTGGACGCCGCCCCCGCCGCCCATTGAACGGCAGGAGGTCGGCGGCGGAGCTGAGTCAGTGGCGCGTGACGGGGGCTCCATTGGCGCAGACGGTGCGGCGGAGTAGCCGTGAAGTCTGAGCGAGGCCGGTACGAACGGAGCGGCTCCGTGCACGAACCGTCCGGGGGTTTGGCGCTCTTCGAGAACGATGCGGCGTACCGGGAGTGGCTGGCCCGCAATCCAGACGGCTACGTCGTGAACGTACGCCACACGTTCTGACCCAACTACGTGGTCCTGCACCGGGCAACGTGTCCGCACGTCTCCAGCTGCGGGAATCGGGCGCCTACACCGAGCGGGGCTACCGGAAGTTCTGCGGCATCGTGGCCTTGCGGGACGCGGGGACCTTTCTCGACAAGCTTCCCGAGGAGGACTTCCCCGGAAGCGCGCGCCGAGACTGCGCTTCGGACGTTGACATCCGGTCGCTCGCTCCGCGCTACCCTACGGGTTCGAGACGAGACGCACCACGGGCGTCGTGTGCGGACGGATTGAGCGAGCGATGCGCGTCAGGTTCAGATCGAGAGTCGGATCGTGAGATCCCTTTGGAGCCGATGGCGCCGAGCAGGCCGGTTGCCAGAGGATCTGCTGGCGGAAGACAACGGCAACTACGTGGCTTCGGCGCGCCGCATTGCCTTGTTGATCGTTGCGGTCGGGGCGCTGAGCGCGCAACTGGCGAACGAGGAATCGCAACGCCGAGCCGCGGCGGACCTCTACGGGTATCTGGAAAAAGTGCTGGTGGTGGGCGGGGCGGTCGCCGCCGGCGGTATCGCCGCGGGCGGCGAGGAGCAGTCGGCCCCGTCGCTCGAGACCCCTACGCAGTGGCAGTTCATGCTCGCGGCGATGGCGAGCGGCGCGTATCGGGCCGTAAAGATCGATTTCGATGGCGCCGGCCCTGCGTTCCGCGCGGCTGGCGACCCGAGGGGTGCATGCGACGTCACCGTGTCGCCATTCGTGGCGTCTGACGGCCCCGAAGCGTCTGACGACCGCGAAGCCAAGGTTGCCTTGGCGGTGATGCGTCCGTCGCGATGGGAGGACATGCGGGAGCAGGCCCTTCCGTTCGAGCAGGTATTCATCGTGCGCTTCGGGGGCGACTGTGTTCCCATGTGGAAGGAGGCCGCCTTTCTCGTGGCCAAGCTCGGTCCGGAGGCCGACGACTTGGCGCTAGTGCTGGACGATCGCATCTACGAGAAGCTCGAGGTGGTTTGGTTCCTGTATCGCGTCAACGCCCAGATGACGCTAGAGGACGCGGACAGGTTCGCCCGTTTCGGGGAGTTCCTCACGGCCGCGCAACTCAAGAGGCTCGACTGTTACGCGTATCCGTTCCTGAAGGCATCGCACAGCACGTTTCTTCAAGACTTGCTGGTGCGCCATGCCAATGAGGCGAAGGGTCGAGGCTACGGTGCCGACGAGTGGCGTCAGGCGGCAGGGGACATGGCGGAAGCGGTCCTGGATCCGACGAGTCTGTGGGGCTTTCGGTTCGAGCGAGGTATCGCCGTACGCGTGGCGACGCTGGTGGTCATGGCACTGAGCTTCTCGTTCCTGTACCGAGTGAGACGCCTGAACTCCGCCCGGGACCTTCGGGAGGAGCCTTGGGCGCCGCTGCTGCCGTGGGGCCCGGCCGAAGTCGTCGGGGCGGCGGTGTGGGCCCTGGGGACTGTGCTCGCCGTGGTCGCTGTGGGGTGGGCGTCCCGGGTCTACGAAGGCGGCGTGATCGAGGTCGGGGCCGAAGTGCACGCGAGGATTGCGGACGGTATGCACATCTACTGGCCAGAGAGGGTCTGGCTCACGATCAGCCATCCGGCCACGTGGGGCCCGGCTGCCGTGATGGTGGCGACATTGCTCCTTATGCTCGGCTGGCTCCGAGTTTTCAAGGTTGCATGGGAGGCACGGCGTCGGCGGTCCACCAGGTAGCCGAACGGGCCGGCTTCCGGAAGAAGGTGCCTAGTGTCCCGGATTCGGGCCGCCTGGCTGGGTAGGCGGCCCAGCGCTCCCTGAACGACGTGGCCTGCCTCAGCCGGCGGCTCCCGGCCCACCCCGCGCCCCCCGAATCAACCTCCCAGGCAACGCCCCAGTCGCCTCCCCATCCTCATACGTAACCTCCCCACCCTTGATCGTCATCCGATACCCCTCCGCCCTCTGCACCAGCCGCTTACCGCCGGCGGGAAGGTCATACGACATCTCAGGCGCCAACAACCGCAACCCGTCATAGTCGATCAGATTGAAGTCCGCCTTATACCCAGCCGCGATCACTCCCCGGTCCTTCAGCCCATACACCGCAGCCGAGTCCTGCGTCAGCTTGTGCACCACGAACTCCAGCGGCATGCGCGGCCCGCGCCGCCGATCCCGCGTGAAGTAGCTCAGCATGTAGGTCGGCACGCTCGCGTCTACCAGCACGCCGCAGTGGGCGCCGCCGTCGGACAGGCCGAACACGCTCTGCGGATGCTCGATGGAGGCGCGCTGGCCTTCCAGGTCCCCGTCGTAGCGGCCGAACAGCACCAGGAGCGGCTGGCCGTCGGCGAGGGTGTCCATCATGACCTCTCGCGGGTGGACTCCCCGGGCCCGCGCCACGGCCGCCACGGTGTCTTCGGGGCCGGGCTCGTAGGTGAGCTCGGCGTCCATGACATACTGGTACTCGTGATCGGTGAGGAAGCGCACGGCGTCCGCGTTGGGCGGCAGCATCGGTTCTTCGGAGAGTACCCGCCCGCGGAACTCGGGATCCCGGAGCATCGCCCGCCGCTCGGCGAGCGGCCGCCCGTGAATCTCCCGGTAGGCCGGGAACTGCCGCATGGGATTGATGGTCCCGTCCAGCGTCATCAGGATCGATGCCGGGCGCGCGCCCACCTGCGGCCGCAGTTGATGGCCCTCGGCGTGCAGCTTCTCCGCGAGGCCCCACACCGGCGCGGGACCCGCGGTCATGAGCGGCGTGACGATGCAGCCCGTGGTGCGCGTGATGTGCTCGATCCACGCGAGCTCCTCCGGCTGGTTCAGGCTGTCGGATACGAACTCCATCGTGCCGAAGTCGAGCCCCTCGAACGCGCTGCCGATGGTCTTCATCTCCTGCGCCGACGCCCGCGTACCCGGCACCAGGTTGCCCGCCCGGTCGACGTGCCCATAGAAGCGCGAGGTGGAGAACCCCAATGCCCCCGCTTCGAGCGCCGCGCGGGTCAGCCTGCGCATCTCGGCCATGTCCTCGGGCGTCGCGTCGTCGTAGCAGCGCTCGCCCATCACGTAGAGGCGCATGGCCACGTGCGGCACCTGCGTGCCCACGTCCACCGCGTAGGGCGTGTCGATGCCGTCGAGGTACTCGGCGAACGACTCCCAGCCCCAGGGGATGCCGTCGTGGAGCGCGGTGCCGGGGATGTCCTCCACGCTCTCCATCAGTTCCACCAGCCGGTCCTCGGTGCCGGGACGCACCGGGGCGAACCCGACGCCGCAGTTGCCCATGACGATCGAGGTCACGCCATGCCAGCTCGTCGGCGTGACGTGCTTGTCCCAGCAGACCTGGCCGTCGTAGTGGGTGTGGATGTCGACGAATCCCGGGGTCAGCAGGTCGCCATTGGCGTCGATGACGCGCCGCGCCTTGGCCGGGCTGGCACCCGAAGGCGTGACCTCCGTGATCTTCCCATCGTTGACCACGACGTCCCCGCTCTTCGCCGGAGCGCCCGTGCCGTCCACGATGGTTGCGTTTCGGATGACCAAGTCGTGCATGCTCAACCTCCCTAGGGCATGTCGGCCATGATAGCCAATCCATCCACGCTGCTAGTGTAGCGTCGCTTAAATAAGTGGACTATGAGTCCGATATGGTGCATGGTGTCCGACGGGACCGCGACGGACACTCTTGGCATGGGACGAGCGACACCTCCAATGGACATCACGGTGCGGGAACGCGAGGCGCTGGAGGCGGTGACGCGGAGGAGCACCGCGGCGCGCCGGGATCATCAGCGGGCGGCGATCGTGCTGCGGCGCGCGGACGGGCTCAGCCAGACGGCCACCGCGCGGGAGCTGGGCGTCAGCCGACCGGTGGTGATCAAGTGGGAGCGTCGTTTCCGCGAGGCGGGGATGGCCGGTCTGGCGGACGCCAAGGGGCGGGGGCGCAAGCCGAGCATTCCCGCGGAGGTGCGCGAGCGGATCATTCGCGGCGCCACGCAGCCGCCGCCGAACCGGACGCGCTGGTCGGTGCGCGCCATGGCGCGGGCGACCGGGGTGTCCAAGGACACGGTGCGGCGGCTGTGGCGCGCCAACGACATCAAGCCGCACGTGACGCGCACCTTCAAGCTGTCGAACGATCCGCACTTCGAGGCGAAGTTCTGGGACGTGGTCGGGCTGTACCTGGACCCGCCGGACCGGGGGCTGGTGCTGTGCTGCGACGAGAAGAGCCAGTGTCAGGCGCTCGAGCGCACGCAGCCCGGGTTCCCCGTCCTGCGCGGCTACAGCGCCACCCGCACCCACGACTACAAGCGTCACGGCACCGTCACCCTGTTCGCCGCGCTGTCGTACCTGGACGGCAAGATCTTCGGCCAGACCGCAGCCCGGCACACCCACCGCCAGTGGCTCGACTTCCTGCGCCACCTCAACCGCGAAACCCCCGCCGGCGTGTGCCTGCACCTGATCGTCGACAACTACGCCACCCACAAGCACGCCAAGGTGAGGTCCTGGATCGACTGGCACAACCGACGGCACCGCAAGGCGCACGGCGTGGACCGCGTCGCCTGCCACTTCACGCCCACGTCGAGTTCCTGGATGAACCTCGTCGAGCGCTTCTTCCGCGACCTCACCGTCGATGTCGTGCGCGACGGCAGCTTCACCAGCGTCGCCGAACTGGCCGACGCCATCAACGCCTATCTGGCCGAGCACAACCTCAACCCCGGGCGCTACGTCTGGCGCAAGTCCGGCACCGAGATCCTGGCCAAGATACAGCGCGCCAGACAGGCCCTGGCCAATGCCTCCAATGAAAACTAATTTATGCGACACTACACTAGCACGCACGACAGTAGGGGCCGCCCTCGTGGTGGCCCGTGCCGAATTCAGAGACTCCGTTTAGAGTGCGGGCTCGACGTTGTCGCCCTGAACAACCCTCAGGCAATCCCCAGACCAGCCAAAGACACCGCTTCCGATTCCTCAGGTCGCCAGAAACCCCCCATCCACCGGCACCGCAGACCCGGTGATGTACCCGGCATCGTCACTCAACAGAAACGCGATCGTCGCCCCGTACTCCTCCTTCAGCTTCCCCTGCCGCCGTATCGCCAGCCACCCCCTGCCTCGCGGCAACTCGGCCCGCGGCGTCTTCATCCGTTCCCGATCCTCCGCTGCGTGCTTGCCTAAGTTGCTGCCGTCCACCCCCGAGGGCTGAATCGCGTTGGCGCGGATGTGGTAGCTGCCGTAATCCACGGCGATCTGCTTCGCGAGCCCGATGAGGCCGTGCTTGGACGTGGCATAGGACGCATTCGAGCCCCCGGGACCGATCACCGAACCCGCGATGGACGAGGTCATGACGATGGACCCGCCGCCGCCTTCCATCATGTGGGGCAGGGCGTGCTTGCTGCAGAGGAAGGGGCCGGTGAGGTTGACGTCCAGCACGAACTGCCAGTCCGCCAGGTCCGTCTCGTGGATCCAGCCCCATCCGGCGGTGCCCGCGTTGGCCACGAGGCCCCAGAGGCTGCCGAACTCCGAGATTGTGCGAGCCACCATGTCGGCCACCTGCGTTTCGTCGGCGACGTTGCACTCCACGGCGATGGCCTCGCCCCCCGCGGCGCGCACCAGCTCCGCGGTCTCCTCGGCGATGCCGAGCCGGATGTCGGCGACCGTCACTCGCGCGCCTTCCTCCGCGATCCGCAGGCAGGCGCCCCTGCCGATGCCGCTCCCGCCGCCCGTGACGATGACGGGGCGGTCTTGCAGTCGGTTCATGGCTCGCTCCAGAGGATGGATTGGGATAGGTTCTCGCCGGCCGCGGCATCCGGCCCCTCCCGGGGAGGGGGGCGGGAGCCCCCGCGCCTCGATCATACCGGTTGCCCGGAGCCTTGACCCGTCACTGTCACGCGAGGAAGAGACGGAACTCCCGTTGGACGTCTACCGCATCCTGCTGCCCACCAAGGCAACGCCGACCAAGTACACCAGCCTGTTGGTGACCTGCTCGAGGGCAATCTGCCGTTCTCTGCCCTGCCGACCACAGCACCTTCGACGACGCCCTGAGGGGCGCCGCATCGCGCTCTTACGGCGCGTCTCTTGGGTCGACCGAAACGGGCTCGCCGAGTTCTTCCTCCCAGGCGTCGCTTGCGAGCCCGGCGTCGTGTGCTCGGGTAGCCTGAATGGCGATTCCGCGCTTAGGACCGGATCGTTGGACCGGGGACGGCGGCGTTGCGTATAGTTCGGGTTGGTCGCGCGGCGGTCGACCAACGCGCCCCCCGGAGTGGCCGAGGGCCGCTCGCTGTCCACCCGCCCTCACAGTCGCCACGAGGGGGGACTGTCCTACGATGGTTTTGAATCCAACTGAGCCAACCGCCGCTTGTTGACCTGCCGTGCGAGGAACCTCAAGAACGAACAGCTCGGCGGCACGAGCCCGCTTCTAGTCGGCCGCGGCAACAGAACCATGCCGGGACGGAATCCCTTGAGAACGGCAACGAAAACGTCGTTAACGTCGAGCCCGAGGAGACACAGGACGAACGGTGGCAACGTCTAAGGAAGGTCTGAATAAGTCGAAGGTTATGGGATAATTGTATCTGGTCTTGGGTGTTGGAAGGCGGGCATGCGGCAAGCGAGTTTTGCGGAGCGGGAACACGACGTGAAGAAGCGCAAGACGCGTCGGGAGAAGTTCCTGTCGAAGATGGACGGGTTGCTGCCGTGGGAGCGGTTGGAGGCGCGGATCGAGCCGTTCTATCCGAAGGCGGGCCGGGGGCGGCGGCCGTATCCGCTGGGCACGATGCTGCGGGTTCACTGCGTGCAGTTGTTCTACAACCTGAGCGATCCCGCGATGGAGGACTTGCTGTACGAGTCGGAGTCGGTGCGGCGCTTCGCGGGGCTGCGGCTGCTGGGGGCGTTGCCGGACGAGACGACGATCCTGAACTTCCGCCACCTGCTTGAGAGGCACCGTCTGGGCGCGGGCTTGTTCGAGGAGATCAACGCGCACCTGGCGGCGCGGGGTCATCGGCTGAGCCGGGGGACGATCGTGGACGCGAGCATCGTCGACGCGCCGAGTTCGACGAAGAACCGGGACGGCGAGCGCGACGGGGAGATGCACCAGACGAAGAAGGGCAACCAGTGGTACTTCGGCATGAAGGCGCACATCGGCGTGGACGCCGAGTCGGGGCTGGCGCACAGTCTGGCGACGACGCCCGCGAACGGCTCGGACGTGACGAACGCGCATCGGGTGCTGCACGGCGACGAGACGACGGTGCACGGCGACTCCGGCTACCAGGGCGTCGGCAAGCGGCCGGAGAACGAGGGCCGGGAGGTGGACTGGGAGACGGCGATGAAGCCCGGCAAGCGCCGGCTGTTGGACAAGTCGGGGCCGGCGGAGGCGGCGGAGAAGCGCAAGGCGTCGGTGCGGGCGAAGGTGGAGCATCCGTTCCTGTACGTGAAGCGTCACTTCGGGTACGGCAAGGTCCGCTACCGGGGTCTGGCGAAGAACACGCAACGGATCGCCTTGCTGCTGGGCTTCACGAATTTGTTGATCGCCGGCAGGTACGCGACCGCCTGACGCGGCGCCACTGTGCCCGTCGCGCGTGCGGCGGGACCCGACAAGCATGTTTCCCGACCCTTTCATCCCTTCGGGTTGTTATATGCCTCCAACTTATGCGAATGAGCAATAACCGGCACGGCCTGTCGCTACTTCGAGCCTCGAATCGGGCTAGTTCAGACCTTCCCTAAGTCTAAAGGCGGCCACCTTGGAGGTGGACCTCTCGTTTGTCGGATCCGAGGACGCCTCGTCGGCGAGCGGTGGTTCCGCTCGGCGGAGGAACCCGAGGCTTGCGGTGGACTCGCGGGTAGTCCGGCTCAGCGGACGGCGAGGATCTAGCAAAGGTGATCATACCGCTCGAACCGAACTTGGAAGGGCTGGCCGAGCGGCGGTTCTTCAGCTTCGCGAGGCAGATGCTGGACCGCCAGGCGGCGGGCGACGCGGAGGGCATCCGCGCGTTAGTCGAGTCCGAGACGCGGCGGGCGGCGGGGCTGGGCGAGTTGCGCGGCCAGTGCGAGGAGTACACGGCTTGCGTGCGAGTGCTGGGCGACCTGGCACAGCTGCGCTGGCAGCTAGCGGGGCTAGTCGCGGGCGTGCGCGACGCCGTGGCGGACGCGGTCGACGGCGATGAGGACATGGCCATCGGGCGATACGACGCCGGCGCGGACGAGCGGGCGTTCGAGATCGAGATCGAGCGGGATGTCCTGACCTGGGTGCACCACTTCTGTTCCGAGGATGCGTGGGGCGGGTTCTTCGAGTCGGCGACCGCGTCCTTCGAGGAGGCGATCAGTGGCTATGCGCAGTGCGAGCCCACGCTGCTGCGCTCCCTGCAGCCGACGATCGCGCATGTCGGCAAGCGGTACGACCTCGCGTCGCTGATCGGCGCGATGGAGCGGGAACTGCACGAGCGGGGGATGACCGCAGTGGCGCTGGGCGAGCTGTGGGACTCGATCGTGGCGGCGCGGCGGGAGGTGCTGCGGAATCTCGACATGCTGATACACCAGCCGATGCTGGCGGTCGCTGGCGACACGGAACTGCGCGGAATGGTGGGGGAGCTGCTGTCGGCTTGGGAGCAGTTCTACGCGAAGCTGGCGCAGCACCACCCGGAGATGCACGAGATCGACCACGCGTGGACGCAGACACTGTTCGAGGCCGTGGCGGCGCTGGACGTGGTGCAGATCAAGGCGAGCGTCGACGCAGGGCGGACATCGTGGAAGGCCGTGCTGCTGCCGACCCACCCACTGCATCTGTGGCGCTACGAGAAGATCGCGGTGCCGCGCGCGGCATGCAGCTCGAGGGCATGGACCGGGCCGCGGTACTCCGGGAGCTCGAGAACCCGGAGCACTACCTCGGTGTGCTCTATCTGACGAGCTTCCCCGAGGGGCGCGGCGGTAGCCAAGGTCTGCCGGTGGCGCGCGACTACCGCGGCCTAGCTGTGTTCGAGAACCTGCGCAACGCCTACAGCGGGAGCGACGGCGTGGACGTGCTGCGCCGATGCGTGCGGCAGTTCGAGCAGATCTACGTGAACCATTCGCGGCCTCTGCGCCTGGCGCTGGTGAACGCGCCGAACGCCAGCCGCACGCTGGTGACCCTTCTCAGCCGTGGCCGCGGCAGGCCGGCCGCCAGGGCGCCGCTGGTGGTCGACGTGTACGCGACGCCGGATCACGAGGACCGGCTACTCGATGCGTACCGCTTTGCACCGGGGGACCGCGACCAGATCGAGGAGCACATCGCGGCGGGCCGGCTGCAGCTGCGGGTCGACGATGAGTTGCTGGCGCTGGAGGACCGGCTGGCGGCACTCAAGGCGAGGCCGGTGCACGTGCTGGCGGTGTTCGACGAGGCGACGACGGCGATGCGGCATCAGCCGGGGGGCGCCAACCTACTGCCCATGAGCCCTTTCGCGGTTCGCCGGCAGGTGACGTTCCAGGGAATCGAGCGGAAGGTGGAACTGCTTCCCACGCACGACGAGTCAGTGTTCCGGTCGTTCTACGACATGGTGGCGCGGCTGCGCGGTGCGCACCTCGGGGAGACGCCGCAGGCGTCGGCAGATGCGGACCGGATGGCCGGCGGCATCGACAACGCGCTCGGCGGGCCAAACCCGGGGGCGATGTGGTTCTTCTTCGCGGACCGGGCGTTGCCGCCGCCGGCGCAGGTGAGGGCGGCGCGCATCCTGGAACGGCGCGAGGGGCGTCGGCGGTGCGTGTGCTACGACGCGAGCTACGAGCGTCTGGCGCTGCTGCTCCGGTCGCCGTTGGACGACTTCAACCTGCGTTTCTCGCCCGACGAGCTGCAGGCGCTCATGGCGGAAGGCGTGGCGCTGGTGGGCGATGGCCTGATCGAGCTGTTCAGGCCGGACGCGCAAGCCGACCCAGCCCGCGTGCTGGGCTTTGCCGGCATGCTGGTGGCGGCGCGGGACTACCGAGACCGGCATCCGGAGGCCCTCGTGGTGTCGGTGGACACGAGTCTCGCGCGGCTGTGGCTGCGGCTGAGCGAGTCGGCGCAGCGCTGCGACCTCATGGCGCTGCGGCGGGAGGAGGGCGCGCTGACGGTGGAGACGATCGAGGTGAAGACCTCCGGCCGGGACGCGGGAGTCACGCCGGTTGAGATCGAGAAGGCGAAGGCGCAGCTCGGGTCGACGCTGGAGGCGGTCGCGTCCGGCTTGGCGGAGGAGGCGGACGATCGCCCCCTGACCGTGCCGCGCCCGGAGATGCTGAAGGAGGTGTTCGTCTCCGGATGCCAAGCGCTGACGGCGTCTAAGGTGAACCGGACGCGGTGGGCGCACTGGCTGGAGGTACTGTTTCACCAGGCGGAGAACGGCGACGAGATCCGCTTGGCAGGGATGGTCTACGCGGTCGAACTCAGGAGCAACAGCCCGACGGTGGAGGAGAGCTTGGCGGAGGACCCCTATCCGATCGGGTTACGGCGCATCCGGGAGGAGCGTATCCAGCGGCTGGTGTCGCCGGACGGAGACGCGCAGGGCTCGCCGGGCGACGACGGCGGCGGGCGGGCGGTCGGGGATCCTGGACCCGGCGCGGAGCAGGAAGCACAACCGGGGGCTTCTTCTGAGCGAGCGGACGGCGGCGACGAAACCGAGCAGCGGGCGGGGGCCGCAACGGCGACCCGCGACGGCGAGGAGCCGGCGGCGGATGACCAAGGAATCCGGTTCGCGGTGGGCGACAGCCTGAATGCGGGGGACGGCAAGCCCTACCACCTGCATCCGAGCAACACGCGGCTGAACCAACTGAACATGGGCGTGGTGGGGGACCTCGGCACGGGCAAGACGCAGGTGACAAAGGCGCTGATCTACGAGTTCACGCGGGGCGCTTCGGCGAACCGCGGGCACGCGCCGAAGTTCCTGATCTTTGACTACAAGCGCGACTACACGAAGCCGGACTTCGTGGAGGCGGTCGGGGCGCGGGTGGTGACGCCGCTCGGGATTCCGCTGAACGTGTTCGACCTCCCCGCCGGCCACGGCCACCCGCGGGCCGCGCGGCTGGGTCGGGTGAAGTTCGTGAACGACGTGCTGCAGAAGATCTACGGCGGGATCGGCCCGCGACAGCGCAACCACGTCAAGAACGCCGTCATGCAGGCGTACGAGCGGCACGCGCCGGCGCTGACGCTGGCGGACGTGGTGGAGCAGTACGGGGACATCGTCGGCGATCGCGTGGACTCCCCTTACAGCATCCTGTCCGACCTGGTGGACTTGGAAGTGTTCGTGGAGGACGCCGCGGAGGCGGAGCCGTTCGACCAGTTCTTCCGGGGGGTGACGGTGATCGACCTCGCGGAGCTGGGGATCGGCGAGAAGGAACGGAACATGCTGGTGGTGCTGTTCCTGAACTTCTACTACGAGTACATGATCAACCTCGAGAAACGGCCCTACGTGGGCACGGATCCGCAGTGTCGCTTCATCGACTCGCTGCTGCTCGTGGATGAGGCCGACAACATCATGAAGTACAACTTCGACGTGCTGCGGCAGATCCTGCTACAGGGGCGCGAGTTCGGCGTGGGCGTGGTGCTCGCCTCGCAGTTCCTGTCGCATTTCAGGACGCGCGACATGGACTACACGGAGCCGCTGTTGACCTGGTTCGTGCACAAAGTGCCCAACGTCACCGCGCGGGAGCTGCAGTCAATCGGGCTGAGCAGGGTGACGCCGTCGATCATCGACCGGGTGAAGTCGCTCGAGGTCCACGAGTGCCTGTTCAAGACGCTGGACATGAACGGACGGTTCATGCGTGGCCGACCGTTCTACGAGATGGCTAAGCAGTGGTGACACCGCCGTTCGGCGCTCCAAGCTGGCCGGCTCCTCATTGCTTAGTGGGTCGGATCGAGTTAGTCCTGAACGTCTGGCCTGAGGCGGGTCCCTGAAAACGCTTGTCGTTCAAAAACTGGATCACCTCCAACGCACGCTTCTTGTCGGTTGGGATGACCACCCGACCATTTTCCATGGGCAAAGCAAGGTCTGCCCTGGCGGCCTCCTCCCGGAGTGTGTCAGCCGTGTGCCGTGCGAGCACGCCCTTTTTCAGTATCGAGTGAATCTCGTGCCTGGTCCGTCTAGTTGCCTGCTTGGTAAAACTCGGTATGTCAGAGATGCGGATGAGGGGGCTCTGTGCGAAGGATTGGACCTCGTTGTCTGAGGCGATCCGAACGAACTCGTTGGTGTCGATGATTGCAGACAGATAGTGCATGCTGCCTGCGTGCAGGTGGGAGTGATCAACGACGCACAGAAGGTTGGCTGCCATGCAGAACGCCGGGTGTTCTAGACGCTGGAATGTGTCGCTGGAGTGGACGAGGGGCAATCCCTTGCTCAGTATCTGAGCCCGGCCGAAGTGTTGCACGAGCAGCCGGTCAGCGCGCTCGCCTGACTCTTCGAAGAACATGCAAAGTGCTCGTATGTTGCCCTCGTCGAGCTCTTCGAAGGGCAATACAGTGCGGTGAAGGTCTTCGCGACCGGAGTGGAGGAGGTCAGCCAATGTTCCGTCGTCAGGCGCTGGTAGTCGCGAGACCTCGTCGGACTCCGGCACCCAATGATCGAAGAAGTCGTTTGATGGGCGCTTTAGGAACTCGTCTTCTTGCGTCTTGAGCAGGTCGACCACTTGGTTCCTGGCCTGGTCGCTTAGGCGGACGACTTTTGGTTCGAGTGAGGATGGTCGGCCACAAAGGGCGATAAGCCTACCGGGCATGCGTCATTGCTCCTTGTCGATCAGAACGTACTCTGTGAGCTGTGCGAGTATCAACTCTCTCTTTGAGTCGACTAAATGCCTTTTGGTGATTACGATATAGCCGATGCCGGCTTTGGTCGTGATCTTGTAGAAATGCCAGCGCAGCATCACAAGCAAAGGGTTGAAGTGGTAGCTGTAGCTACAGACAATCGTAAAGACAAAGATGACTGCTACTACGACCCAGACTTCCCAGTCGAAGTCCTGAATGTCGCGGGTGATTAGCGGCAGGAGATAGATCAAGAGGAAGCTCATGACCTCGTTGTCGGCGATCTCTACCTTGGTGGGCTCGACGTGGATCGGCTCGAAGGAGGATCTCGCATGACGTAGAAGCGAGACGCAAATGGTCAACAGCAGCATGAAGCTGATCAGGAATGTCGCCGCGAGCAATGCCTCACCGTCGCGATAGGCGACATAGGTGTAGGTGAGCAAGGCCGGGGCAAAGGCCGTACAGCCTAGAACCCATTTGGCGACCGTACTAAGCAAAGCGACCTCGTGGCCGCACAGGGCTTGGAGACGGGCGACGTTGAGGTGGGCGTCGGTCCAGGATTGCGCGCCGTACAAGGGATTGGGGACAGAGGGACAGAAGGCATGCGCGCGAAGGCGGGCTAGGGCGACGCGGGGGCATACGGAAGGCCGCGTGGACCAAGACCCGACTAAGGGCCGCGCCTGTCCTACAGACCCAGTTCATCGAGGAAGTGACTTCTGATACCCGAGTCGGTGCTACACAAGAGGACGACACGGGACTTCGCGCGCGTGAAGGCGACGTAGAAAAGGCGGCGCTCGGCTTCTAGCTGCCTCAGGTCGACCGCCCTATTGTGCGGCCAGATCCCTTGGACGGTATCTAAGAGGATCACCGTGTCGAACTCCTTGCCTTTAGCGCGGGTGGCTGTCATGAGGTGCAATGGCCTGCCGAGCACGTCAAGCTCGTCGCCGTCGTCGGTTGCGTCGAGGTTCCGATACTCTTGAACATGGAGCTTCACGGTTTCTATCCTGTCGATCAGGTCGTCGGCAGATAGGGACTCGCTTTCGGCGATTGACGCCAACTGCTCGAGCGGCGGATCGGTGTAGAAGACGTCCTCTTCAGCCCGTTCCGTGTCAAATTGGAGACCGGCGAAGTCGTGGCCGATGACTCTGAGGGCGGCCGCGACATCGTCCTTGGTGAGGAAGCTGGCAGCGGTATCATGGAGCTCAACATGCGTTCGGCCTCTCAGTTTGGGGCCGGGGTAATCCTGCAAGGCGGCGACTGCGGTCGCGGTGTTGGTTGGACGCGCGCGGGACACATGTTGGGTCAAGTTGTCCCGGTCGGCCTTGCCAAGCGGGCGACGGCGAATGAAGTCGCATAGGGAAATGGCATCGAGAGTGGCCCTTTGTGGGCGCTGAGACTCGCGAGACCTTGACCAAACGTCTAAGAGATCGACCAGGCCGTCGAACGCGACACTGCTGAAGATATCAAGGTCCACTGCGGTGCTGAAGGGTGCGCCATCCCCCGCGAAGTAGACTTGGTAGGGGATCAGCTGGCGGCGCAAGCGTCCTATCACCGCGACCTTGCCAGGGTACTCGGTGTCGTTGACGATGCTGGTGACAAGCTGGAGCCGAGTAGCGATGTCATCAGATTGGACGACGTCGATCTCGGCGTTGGACGTGCGGTTTGCCGATTTAACCGTTTTGTCGACTCGATTGGTGTTGTGCCTGATGAGCTTCTTAGACAGGTCGACGATGTTGCGGGGGGATCGATAGTTGATGTCGAGTTGGTAGTCGCGAAAGTCTGTCCCGAAGTGCTCTTCAGGGTTCAGAATGTATTCGGGCGTTGCCCCGCGCCACTCGAAAATCGCTTGATCGTCGTCGCCTACGATCGTGATCGAGGCGCGGTTGCGCTCCACGAGTTCCCCTATCAGTGCTAGGTCCAGCGGGTTGATGTCCTGGAACTCGTCGACGAAGATGTGGTTGTAGCGTGCGGCTCCTGAGAGGACGGGAGCGTTCTCGTTGGCGTTTGCTTTGGCGAGGTCTAGGTAGCACCAGTACTTCTGGTCCTCGAACGTGAAAGTGGACTCCTCGAGTAGCCGCTTGGTGGACGCGCGCCAGAACTTGAAGAAACGGTCGTAGAAGTGGCGTCGGCGCCTAGGCTCATCGGATCCAGGATCTAGGTAGCGGTCATCGAGGACGCCGATGGAGGAGAGCAGCTCGTATTGTTCGTTCAGGCGCCAGTTTAGCCCTTGCGCTTGCAGGACTTCCAAGTGTTCTGAGAAGGTGTCGAAGCTCCTGTGGGCAGTATGGTCGAATCCCATTGACTTTAGGTTGTCCATGGCCAGCATGAGAGCGCGCGGTGCGTTGCCGCGCTTGCCGACCACCTCCTCAATGTATTGGTTGTTTTGCCACAGAGGGCGGAGCTGGTTGCGCAACGCGAAGTAGCGATCCGTCGGCGTGCTCAACAATCGCGGGCTGGTGACGCTACTGCCGATGCGTCGCCAGCCGTAGGCGTTCAACGTGGTGATGTTTGTGCGCGCGCGCAAATCCTCGAAATCGGCGTCTCGGTTTAGCCTTTCAAGCAACTCGACTGCCGCGGTCTTGGTGAAGGTCACGATCAGGAATCGGGGTGGCGAGTCACCGGCCTTTTGGTGCAGTAGGAGGCACCGATAGAGCAACGAGGCGGTCTTTCCGCAACCTGCAGGGGCGAGGAGCCGGATGCATTGAGCTTTGGATTCGCAGAAAGCCGTCTGGGAGTCGTTGAGCTGCAAGGGCATTAGGAGGCTGCCTCCGATCTTCAGGTCTCAGGTCGTGTTCGCTGCCTCGGCGCCGAGGCTGAGGCGAACGGTCAGTTGAATCCGCGGATTCGGTTGATCGTGTTGGACCGACTCGCCCGTTTCAGTTGGCTGGCCGGGGCAAAAGCGCCGCACTATACCCGCCGAAAGAGAGGACTGCGACATGTCCCCGGAACTGAGTGCTGAAAACCACCTTCGGCAAAGGAGGTTCTCTCGACGCTTCCGGACAGCTGCGCCTCGTGCGTACGTCTACCGCATTCCGGCCCCCGGAGTTTCGGGCGGCGGCTTGAGGGGCTGCCTCTAGTCGCCTAGGCTCGCCGCATGTCCACCGCCCGCAAAGTCGTCCTGACCGCCACGGTCGTCTTCGCGGCCTTGGCCCTCGTATCGATCCTCGGCGGATCAATGATCTGGCTCCTCGGCGGAGCGCACAGTCTGGACATCGCCGGCACAGCATCCGAAACGCCCCGCCCGACAGACACCGTCGACGTGGGTCAGGACTGGCCGCACTACGGCGGGGACGCGGGCGGACACCGCTACAGTCAGGCAGACCAGATCACCACAGCCAACGTAACCCGTCTCGTCCCGGTCTGGGAGTACCGCACAGGCGACATGACCACGCGCGCGGATCACATGAACCAGACCGCTACCCAGGGCACCCCGACCCTCGTGAATGACGCCCTCGTCTTCTGCACGCCCTTCAACGAGGTCATCGCACTCGACCCGGGCAGTGGCGCCGAGCGGTGGCGCTTCGATCCCGGTATCGACGTCGGCCAGGACCCCGCGAACCAGTTCGTATGTCGCGGCGTGACGCATTGGCGCGACGCCAATGCGACGGGGATGTGCGCCGACCGGATCTTCATGGGCACGAACGACGCGCGTCTGATCGCCCTCGACGCGGCGACGGGCGGCCGTTGCACGGGGTTCGGCACGGACGGGGAGGTCCGCATCGATCCGGGCATGCCGCTGCTGTGGCCGGGCGAGTTCCAGATCACGTCGCCGCCCGTCACCGTTGGAGACACGGTGGTGGTCGGTTCCGCGATCGGGGACAACGCGCGGGTGGTGGCGCCTGTGGGTTCGGTGCGCGCCTTCGATGCCAGGACCGGCGCGCCGCGGTGGGAGTGGGATCCGATTCCGCGCAGGGCGGAGGACTCGGCGGCGCCGACCTGGCATGGCGCGCAGCCACCCGTGGAAGGCCATGCCAACGCTTGGGCGCCGATGTCGGTGGACGAGGAGCGCGGTCTCGTGTTCGTTCCGACAAGCAGCCCCAGCCCGGACTTCTACGGTGGCCTGCGGCCGGGGGACAACCGCCACGCGAACTCGGTGGTCGCGCTGGAGGCCGCGACGGGCGCGGTGCGCTGGAGTTTCCAGACCGTGCACCACGACATCTGGGACTACGACGTCCCGGCGCAGCCGGGTCTGTACTCGGTCTGGCGGGGCTGCGTGACGTCGTGGCCCAGGTGCCGAAGACGGGCTTCGTGTTTGTCCTGGACCGCGATACCGGAGAGCCGTTCCTGCCCGTGGAGGAACGGCCGGTTCCGCAGACAGGCGCTCCTGGCGAGTGGCTCTCGCCGACGCAGCCTTTCCCGGTCGCGCCGCCGCCCATCGTGCCGAACCGCCTGTCGCCGGGCGATGCGTTCGGGCTGACGCTGTTCGATCGTCTGAACTGCCGTTCGTGGATTGCGGACTCCGTGGCCGATGGGCTGTTCACGCCGCCTTCGGAGCAGGGAACGCTGCTCTATCCGTTCACGGGCGGGGGCGCGAACTGGGGTGGCGCCGCGTACGACCCGATGCGCAACTTGCTCATCGTCAACATGAACAACCTCGCGCACCACATCCAGTTGATCCCGTCCGAGCGTGTCGAGCATGCGCGCAGGGTGTTCCACGATCAGGAAGTCTCGCCACAGACGGGGGCGCCGTTCGGGATGAAGCGGGAGCTGCTGCTTTCTCCGCTCGGCCTCCCCTGCACGCCGCCGCCCTGGGGCGTTCTGGCTGCCGTCGATCTGGCCAGCGGAGAGATCGTCTGGCGCACCGCGCTCGGCGAGGTCTTTGGCGTGCCCTTGGGCCTCCCGAGCGTGGGCGGGCCGATCGTCACGGCGGGTGGTCTCGTGTTCATCGGGGGCACGCCGATGGACGATGTGCTGCGTGCCTTCGACGTGGAGACGGGCGCGTTGCTGTGGCAGGGGCAACTGCCCGCCGGGGGGCAGGCGACGCCGATGACGTACGCGTGGGGAGGGCGGCAGTACGTGGTGATCTATGCGGGGGGCCACTCGCGTGGGCTGGGGCGGCTGGGGGATGTGGCGATGGCGTTTGGGTTGGAGTGATGTTGACCCCGGACTCGCCGGGTGGATGCCGCCGAGGCCTTCGGGGTCGGCCGCGATTCGCCGACGCCGCTCTCGTACCGAAGGCGCTCGAAGGACTGGTCCTTATCCGGCCTGCCGTAATGTCAGAGGGTGTCGCTGTCGGGGCAGGATGGCGGGATCGCGGAAGTCGAAAGCCGGGTTACGATGACCTCAGGGTCACACGCGAGGCACCGGACGAGAATCCTCCGCTCTCGGCCAGGTGGAACTCGATCACCTTGCGCTCGATCATCCCAGCGGTACCCCCTCGTGAGGAGTCCAGCGTAGGGAGCGTCGTGCGGGGAATCCAGCGATTCTGGTTCTTCCGCCGCTCAATTTCGCCCACACAACCGAGGTTGCGGCGAGCGAATTTCGTAACGTAGCATAGGCGTCGCCTGATTGATCGAGACGGTTCGGGGGTTCGATATGAGGCTACGAGTGCTGTTGCGGCCGATCGCGGAAGGCGGTTGGCACGCGATTGGCCTGGAGCACGGTATCTTGGCGCAGGCCGAGACTGAAGACGCGGTACGCGAGGAGTTTGGTGCCTTGCTCGCCGCGGAGATTGCATACGGGATCCGTCACCGGAATCCCCGGAATCCCCTCGCCGGTATCGCGCGGGCACCCATGGACGTTCATGCCGACTACGCTCGCGCCGAGCCTTGCGAGGAGCCAGCAGCCAGAATGACGTTGCTGTTGGAAACCGAAGGTCGGAAGCGCGAAGTGGCGCTGCCAGAGACGCAGGAACGGCGCGCCGCATAACAAGGGACAGGGAGCGTCGCGATGGCCGCGCCCGCCAACATCATGAGCGTCGCGGAGTTCATCGCGTGGGCCTGCGACAACGGCTGTACGCTCTACGATGACGATCCTCCGATCGCGTGGCGGCTCGACGGTAAGCGAGGGCGCATTCGACCGCGGTACTTGGTCAACGGCAAGAAGCGGTTGGCCTTGCCACGGGACGACGCTACGCCCCTGAACTTCTATGCGGTCTGGATCTATCGAGACCGGCTAGGAATCGAAGCCGAGCCGACGTAGTCCTACCTGGGCTTCACCAGCGCCCATACGAGGGGAGTGCCACGGCAGAGCGCGGTGGCGAGGATCCATCGGTTCATCGGGTCCCTCGGTTCCCCCGGCGCCGGATGGCGCCGGGCCGTGGACACTGCCCACAGGCGAGCGATAGAAAGTTCCCGCCTATTCGCCGAGCTGTGCCATGCACGGGTGAGTTTCAAACCACGTCGTCGCCCACCATTGTCGGCGACACCGTGGCGGCCGGTCGCGGCATCAGCGACCACGCCCACGTGGTGGCGCCGGTGCGGACTTCCGCAACCTCCCTGACGGCGCCGGTCCTGCGCTCGCATCGACCATCCGCGACCTGAACCCGGTACCCTGGGGCGGGCCAGGGCTGACCGCGACAGTCTGCGGTGTTGGGTGCAGACGTGGGCGCGCCATCAGCCTGACTAACGGCACGCGCCTACCCACCACCCCCACTCCCCCTACCCACCCAAGGTGTTCCCCACACCCCGCCCGCTGGCCAATCTCGCCCCATGGCCACCAGAATCGGCGTGGATGTCGGCGGCACGAACACGGACGCGGTGGTGGTCGTGGACAGCCGCGTCGTCGCCTCGCGCAAGACCCCCACGACGGCGGACGTCACGCAGGGCGTCGTCGATGCGATAGGCGCCGTGCTCGCGTCGAGCCGCCGTCAGGCAGACGAGGTCGAGGCCGTCATGATCGGCACGACCCACTTCACGAACGCCGTCCTCGAACGAAAGCGCCTGCTCCCGGTCGGCGTCCTGCGCCTGGCGCTCCCGTCCACCGCGGCGATCCCCCCCTTCACCGACTGGCCCGATGACCTGTCCGCCCTCGTGCGCGGCGGGAGCTGGCTCGTGCGTGGCGGCTACCAGTACACGGGAGCCCTGGCGGACGCCCTCGACGAGAAGGGCCTGGCCGACGCGCTCCGGGACATGAAGTCCGCCGGCATCCGCTCCGTCGCCGTCACAGGCCTCTTCGCCCCGGTCAACGACTCGATGGAAACCCGCGCCGCCGAGATCGTCCGCAACGAACTGCCGGACGCACACGTCACGCTCTCGTCCACCATCGGCCGCCTCGGCCTGCTCGAACGCGAGAACGCCGCCATCCTCAACGCGAGCCTGGTCGACCTGTCGCGCCGGGTGGTGGACTCCTTCCGCACCGCGCTGGCGGCGCTCGGCATCGAGGCGCCGCTCTTCATCAGCCAGAACGACGGCACGCTGATGAGCGACGCGTTCGTCGCCCGCTACCCCGTGCTGACGTTCGCGTCCGGTCCCACCAACAGCATGCGGGGCGCCGGGTTCCTCTCGGGGCTCGACGACGCGCTCGTGGTCGACATCGGCGGGACCACCACGGACATCGGGGTGCTGGCGCGGGGATTCCCGCGCGAGTCGTTCATCGAGAGCGACATCGGCGGGGTGCGGACGAACTTCCGCATGCCGGATCTACTGGTGCGTCCGCTCGGGGGTGGATCGCGGGTGTCGGAGGACGGCGGCGAAGTCCGGGTCGGACCGGAGTCGGTGGGTTACCGGTTGACGACGGAGGCGCTCGTCTTCGGCGGCTCGACTATCACCGCGACTGACATCGCGGTAGCCGCCGGCCGAGCGGACATCGGGGACCGCGCGCTAATCCGACACCTCACGAAGGACACGGTGCGACGCGGCATCGAGCGCATCCACGCCATCGTCGAAGAGGGCGTGGACCGGATGAAGACGAGCGCCGAGCCCCTGCCGCTGGTGCTCGTGGGCGGCGGGGCGGCGCTCATCGACGGGGACATTCCGGGCGCCTCGAAGATCGTCGTGCCCGAGCATGCCGGGGTCGCGAACGCCGTCGGCGCGACCATCGCGAAGATCAGCGGCGAGACGGACCGCGTCTTCTCCTACGAGAAGACCGACCGCGTCGATGCCATCGAGGCCGCGAAGGAAGAGGCGACGCGGCGGGCGGTCGCGGCCGGCGCGGTGGCGGAGAGTGTCGAGGTCCTGGAAGTTGAGGAACTGCCGGTGGCGTACGTGCCCGGCGGGTCGGTGCGCTTGCGCGTCAAGGTGGCCGGGGATCTTGCGGACACACGCGACGTAGAGACGGACACACGCGCGGGAAGCACCGCATGAAGCTCGAAGGCGACGACCTGCTGCACCTGGCCACGGGCGCCGCGTTCCTGGGCGCCGGCGGTGGCGGAGACCCCTATCTCGGACGCCTCCTCGCCCGCGCCGCCATCGACGAGTTCGGCGCGCCGGAACTGTACCGTCCGGAAGACGTGCCCGACACGGCCCGCGTCCTGACGATCGCCATGCTCGGCGCCCCGACGATCATGCTGGAGAAGGGGCTCGCCGGCGAAGAGGTGGACCTGGCGATCCGCCGCTTGGAAGCGCATCTCGGCGAGACCGCGGATTACCTGATGCCGCTGGAGATCGGCGGCATCAACTCGCTCGTCCCCATCATGGCCGCCGCACGGCTCGGTCTCCCCCTGATCGACGCGGACGGGATGGGCCGGGCGTTTCCGGAACTCCAGATGACCACGTTCAACGCGCACGGGGTCTCCACCACGCCGCTGGCGCTCACGGACGACCATGGCACGTGGCTCCTGCTCGAGGCGCGGGACGCCGGGTCGGCGGAGGCGATGATCCGCACGGTGTCCGTCGCGCTCGGCTGCAGCGCGGTGCTGTGCAGCTATCCGATGACGGGCCGCCACGCGCGGGAGTGCACGGTGCACGGCACGCTGTCCGTAGCCCGGGACGTCGGGCGCGCCATCCACTCCGGTTCGCGGTCCGCGGACCCGGTGGCCGCGCTGATGGACCGGTTGCGCAGCACCCCCTACTACGCGCAGTGCCGCCTGCTCTTCGACGGCCGCGTCGTCGATGTCCGTCGCGAGGTGGAAGGCGGCTTCTCGATCGGCTACGTGCGACTCGCGCACCTCGAAGATCGCGCCCGCTCGATGGAGATCGTGTTCCAGAACGAGTTCCTGCTGGCGCGGGAGGGGGAACGCCTGCGCGCCATCGTCCCGGACCTCGTGTGTCTCGTGGAACGCGAGACGGCGCAGCCGGTGCTGGCGGACCAGGTGCGGTACGGGCAGCGCCTGAAGGTGCTCGGCGTGAGCGCGCCGCCCGTGATGCGCTCGCCGGAGTCACTGTCCATCTTCGGCCCGGGGGCGTTCGGGCTGCAAGACGCGTTTGTGCCGCTGGAGGCGCTGGCGGATGGTTGAGTCCACCGGGAGGGAGGAGAGAGATCGATGAAGACCGTCATTCACATCGTCACGCCGATCGTGACGCGCGGGATCCGCACCCTCGGGGACGTGGAGCCGTTCGCGCGCCCGGACCTCGAGTTCCGGCACAGCCTGATCGACAGTGGCACGGCGTCCATCGAGTCCGGCTTCGACGAGGCCATGAGCCTTCCGGGCACCATCGAGGCGGTGCTGGACGCGGAGCGGGAAGGCGCCTCCGCGATCGTGATCGACTGCATGGGGGACCCGGGCCTCGCCGCCTGCCGCGAGCTGGCCACGGTGCCGGTGATCGGCCCGTGCCAGACGGCCATGCACACCGCCGCCATCCTGGGACACACGTTCAGTTTCATCACCGTGCTCGACCGCCTGCGCCCGATGATCGCGGACCTCGTGGCGCGGTATGGGCTCACGGCGAGCTACGCCTCCTTCGAGGCGGTCGACATCCCCGTGCTCGACATCGGCAAGGACGAATCGCGCCTGCACCGGGCGCTCGCGGAGAAAGGCATGAAGGCGGTGCGCGAGGACCACGCCGGCGCCCTCGTGCTCGGCTGCACGGGGTTCCTGGGCTGCGCGGAAGCCTTGTCGTGCGCGCTAGCAGACGCGGGGCTCGCGGTGCCCGTCATCGATCCGATCCCGCTTGCCGTGCGCGTCGCGGACGCGCTGGTGAGAACCGGCCTGAGTCACAGCAAGCGGACGTATCCGGCGCCGCGCGCCAAGCCCATGAAAGGGTACAGCCTGCGGTTGGTGGGGCAGGCCGGGGGAAGCTGAGCGCACAGCTCGCGGGTGGCGCGGGGCGGGCGGATGTCCGTAGGCTACCGCCTGTCATGAGCACCGATCGGAACAGACCCGGCTTTCTTGCCCGCTCCAAGCTGGAGCCGGGCACGGCCGTGGCGGACCGGGTCGAGCGCCGCCTGGAAGCGGAGGGCATCGAGGCGCTTCGGGCGGTACGCCTGACGCTCGTGCACGCGCCCGCGGGCTACGGCAAGACCACGACGCTCGGACAATGGTTCCGTCGCCTGCGGGAAGGTGGAGGCCGTGTCGCGTGGCTGTCGCTCGACGAGTTCGACGCGACGGTGGACCAGTTCGCGGGGAACCTCCTCGAGGCGTGCGCTGAAGCGGGGTTCTTCGATCGCCGACAGTGGATCGAGGCGGAGGATCCGGACTCGTCGCGCCGCCTGCTCCTCGCCACGCTGTCCGCCTGCGAGGGCGAGCATGTCCTGATCTTTGACGACCTGCACCGCGCCGAGAGCCCGGACGTCGTGCGCTGCCTGAACCTCCTGGTGGAAGACCTGCCGCGGGGGTTCCGGATCGTACTCGGTACGCGGGCGTTGCCGGCGGAACTGGTGACCGCGGACCTCCGCCTGCACGACCGGCTGTTCGAGGTGTCGGACAGCGCACTGCGCTTCTCCGCGGACGACGTGGACGCCTACTTCGGTGCGCGGCTCGGGACGCGGGACCGGCACGCCGTGATCGAACGCCTTCTGGAACGCACGGAAGGCTGGCCGGCGGCGCTGCAGATGGTCCGCCGCCAGCTCGACGACGGCGACGACCTCGAGGCCACCCTGCAGGACCTCTCCGGCCGCAGCGCGGACCTCGCCCGGTACTTTCTCGAGCAGGTGTTCGGCGGCCTGGACGAGGACCAGCAGCAGTTCCTCCTGCGCACGTCCATCCTGGAGCGCGTCAACGGGGACCTCGGCAGTTGCCTCTACGGCAAGCCCCGGGGATGGCCCGTGCTGGAGGAACTCGAACGCCGGGACCTTTTCGTGCACGCCGTGGACGATGCGCGGGAGTGGTTTCGGTACCACGGGCTCTTTCGGGAGTTCCTCCTGGAGCGTCTGCGCCGGGACGGGGCGGATCTCGGGGACCTGCACGCGCGCGCGGCGTCGTGGCTCCAGGAGCACGGTCACCTGCTTCCCGCCCTGCAGCATGCCCAGCGGAGCGGGAAACCCGAACTCGTCGCGACGATCCTCGAGTCGGTCGGCGGCTGGCTGTTCGCCGTGCAGGGCAACCAGGGGCTCGTGGAACGGGCGCTTAAGTCCCTGGACGAACGCGTCATGCGCCGTTTCCCGCGGGTGCGCCTGGCGTCGATCTTCCTCGCGGCCCGGCGCGGTCACCTGGACCAGGCCCTGGCCGAGATGGACGCGCTTCGGGAGGACGCGCCGGCCGCCGATGCCGAGCTGCACGCGGAGATGGAGATCATGTCGGGACTGCTCGCGCGCTACGGCGACGAGATCGACGAGCGGCAGCTCCGGATGCTCGAGGGGCTCAGCCAGGAACTGCCGGTGCATCACCACGCGATGCACGCGGTGCGCTGCAACCTGCTGTGCGCGTTCTACGTCAGCACCGGCCGCTACGACGCCTGCTTCCCGAGCGGCGACCAGGCGATCGCGCACTTCCGGGCGTTCGGGTCCGTGTTCGGCGAGGTCTTCATCTACTTCCACCAGGGCTACGCGTGCGTGCAGCAGGCGCGGCTGCGGGACGCGGAGGCGCTGTTCCTCGCCGGCTACGACACCGCCCTCGAACGCTTCGGCGCGACGAGCGACCTCGCGGCGATCGGCGGGGTGTTCCTGGCGCTCGTTCACCACGAGCGCAACCAGGCGGCGCGCGCACAGAAGTTCCTCGACGCGTCGCTCGAACACGTCGAACGGTTCGACGGGTGGCTGGAGGTGTACGCGGCCGCGTACGGCATCGGGCTCTCGCTGGCCCAGGCGAGCGGCGACGGCTGGCGCTTCGACGAGCTTGTTGGACGCGCCCTGGCGACGGCGCGGGAACGGCGGCTGCCACGGCTTGCGCAGTGTGTGTCCGTGCGGCGGGCGGTTCGGGAGTTCGAGACGCTTGAGCCCGAGGGTGTTGAGGCGCAGTCGGATGAGTGGGCCGGGACGGTTGGGGAAGCGCGTCATCCGGTGGTGCGCCATGAACTCGCGCTTGGGGCTGGCCGGGGGCTGATCCGCGCGGGTGCGTGCGAGAATGCCGTAACGCTGCTGCAGGCGGAGGCGGACGCGGCACGCTCGGACGGGCGCGTCCGCACCTGGCTGAGCTGCTCCATCCTGCTGGCCGGGGCGCTATGGCAACTCGGCCGTCAGCCAGAGGCGATCGCGGCCTTCGAGCCGGCGGTGACGACCTGCCTGTTCGAGGGCATCAAGCAGCCCTTCGTGGAAGAGAGCGACTGGTTGCCGGAGGTGATGCCGGAGCTCATCGAAGCGGCGTCGGTCCGGCGTACGAACCGCTTGCGGGAAGCGTACCTGGCGGAACTCCGCGTGGAGCTTCGGGGGAAGCGAGACGTTTGCGGCGGCCGGGGCGACACGGCGGGCGAAGGAATCCTCAGCCGCCGCGAGCGCCAGGCGCTGGGGCTCCTGATCGAGGGCCTGACCTACGGCGAAATGGCGGCGGAACTCGGCCTGTCCGTCAACACCGTGAAGTTCCACCTCAAGAACCTCTACGGGAAGCTCGGCGTACGGAACCGGCGCGCGGCGATCCACGCCGCGGCCAAGGCTCGGCTGCTCTAAAGCCGTCTTCGGTTGGGTGGGCCCGAACGGGCCTCCGACCGGACCTACCCTGCCATCGCCCGACACCTACCCGGTCGGTGTGTTCACGGTCGTTTTCGCCGTGTCTATGTTCGGTCTCGTCAGGTAGAGGAGGGGAGAGATGCTCAACCTGCGGGCGCTTCGAGGGGCTTTCGCCGGCCTCGTTGCCGGGTGTGTGCTCATCCCGGGAACCGTCGTGGCGGAGGAGGCGGACGCGCCGGACGGACCGGTCATCGACGAGATCGTCGTCACCGCGCTCAAGCGCGCGCAACCACTGAGCGACGTGGGCGTCTCGGTGACCGCGTTCACCGGCGCGGACCTCGAGGAACTGGGCCTCGGCGAGCCCGCGGACCTGGCGGCGCAGACCCCCAACCTCAACGCCAACATCGTGTTCGGCAACAGCATTCCGAACATCAGCATCCGCGGCATCGGCCTGAACGACTACGCGGTCAACAACAACCCCGCGGTCGGCGTCTATGCGGACGAGGTGTACCTGGTCTCCCCCGCCATGCTCTCGTTCCAGCTCTTCGACCTCGACCGCGTGGAGGTACTCAAGGGTCCCCAGGGGACGCTCTACGGCCGCAACACCACGGCCGGAGCGATCAACTTCGTCAGCCGGCGGCCCGGCGACGAGTTCGACGCCTACATCGACCTCGGCTACGGCAACCTGGACCGCACCGAGGTCGGCGGCGCCCTCGGCGGACCGCTCGGTGACGGCGGCGTCTCCGCGCGCATCGCCTTCCGCGCCGACCGGCAGGGCCGTGGCCACCAGCGCAACCGCGCCACCGGGCGCAACGTGGGGGAGGTGGACCGCCTCGCCTGGCGCGGCATGATCCGCTTCCAGCCGTCGGACGCCGTGGACATCCTCGCGGAGTGGCACGCGGGCCGCGACGACTCCGACACGCTGCTGCTGAAGGTGGACAACATCTTCACGCCGGAGGACGACGCGTTCTTCCCGGGCGATCCGCTCAGCTCCGCCGGGCGCCCCGACACGTACATGGATGTCGAGAGCGACGGCGGCGTGCTCACCGCGCACTGGCGTCCGTCGCCCGGCGTCACCCTCACTTCCATCACGGCGATGGAGGAGTTCTCGCGGAAACACCTGGAGGACCGCGACGGCACGGCGCTCAACCACCTCGACGGATCGTTCGTGAATGACATCGAGCAGTTCTCGCAGGAAGTGCGGCTGACCTGGGAGACCGACGCGCTCGTGCTCATCGCGGGCGCGATCTTCGCCACCGACGAGGTCGACACCCGGGACCTCTTCGAGACGGAGGACTTCTTCCTCGCGGGCATCTTCCCCTTCCGGGCCGTCGGCAACGAGTACCGCCAGGAGACCGACGCGAAGGCCGCCTTCGTGAACGCCGAGTGGCAGTCGAGCCCCGACTGGCGGCTCACGGGCGGCCTGCGCTACACCGACGAGGACAAGGATTTCTCCAACGCCTTCACGTTCATCTACGTGGACGCGCTGCCGCGCGCCGGCGGGTTCCAGATCGACATCTTCCCGCCCGTGGAGCAGACCTACGCGGCGAGCGACGTGTCCGGGCGCATCGGCGTCGACTACACGGGCTGGGAGAACGCGCTGGTCTACCTCAGCCTCGCGAAGGGCTTCAAGTCCGGCAACTTCCAGGGGCAGCTCACGTTCAATCCCGCGGATCTCGCGCCGTTCGAGGAGGAGGAAGTGCTCGCGTATGAAGTGGGTTTCAAGGGGCGGCTGGTGGACAACGCGCTCTTCCTGACGGCGGCTGCATTCTTCTACGACTACCGGGACGTGCAGATCTACGGATCGATCTACACGGAGCCGATCGATCCGCTGTTCGGGATCGACAACGTTGGGGACGCGGAAGTGCGGGGCGCGGAGGTGGATCTTTCCTGGCAACTCACGGGCGACCTGGGCGTGCATCTGGGCGCGGGCGTGCTCGACACGGAGATCACGAAGTCCGTGCTGTCCACCGTTGCTTCGGGGAGTTGGCTGCCGAACGCGCCGGAGACGAGTTTCAACGTGCGGGTGGACTACTCGCGGAGCCTGGCGAACGGGCTGACGTTCGAAGCGCTGGCGCACGCGAGCTACAAGGACGAGGTGGCGTACGACATCGTGCGGGCGCCCCGGGAGACCATCGAGGACGGGTACTGGCTCGCCAACCTGCGCCTGGCGCTCCGGAGTTCCGCGGAAGGGCAGGGCTGGGAAATCGCGCTGTGGGGGCGGAACCTGTTCGACGAGGAGTACCGGGCGCAGGTGCTGACGTCTACGGTGGGCTGGGGTGAGACGTGGGGGATGCCGCGGACGTATGGAGTGAATCTGTCCTGGCGGTGGTAGGCCGTTGGGGGACGCGTGCCCGTCCGGGTTCACGCGTCGCCGTCACGCACGCGAGGAGTCGCGCCACCTGGGGCCATTCGTGTCTCAGACGGGTCTTCAGGCCGCCTGAGAAATCGATGTCATCGCCGGACGGCGCGGTAGCTGGCCAGCCTCTCGTCGACTGCGCGCGCGGGCAGCCTGCACCGTGGATGTTCCGGGATCGCCTGCAGACCCTCGTGGAGCAACTCTGCCGGGACGCCAATTCGGTGCATCTCGTCCAGGAGCCAAAGCAGACCGTGACAAGGCACGCCCTTCTCCCTGGCCAACGTACGCAGGCGACGGTCGCCGGTGATCAATGTCCCACGACGGGTCGCCGCGACGGCCAGTGCGAACACGTCGGGCAGGGACAGCGCGGGTCTGTCGCGTCGGCAATCTCGGGCGTACACGACTTCGCCACTCGTGACCTCGGCCACTACCAGGCCAAGCGCGGTCAACTCGTCCCCGCCATGGTCCCTCAGTTCACGCTCGTACAGCAGGTCGGGAACGACGAAGCGATAGGGTAGTTCGAAGGTTTCATGGAGCAGGTTGCCTCGGGCCAGATCAACCAGCACGGACGTGTCCGCGACGAGCAGGTCCACGGGCCGTCCCTCATTTCGGCTCATCGGACGCGGTGGCGCCGTCCATTCGTCGAGCCAACTCCCACACCGAAACCCCAAGCAGTTCTGCCGCTCGGGACTCCGAGATCACGTCTTCCGCCAGCGCACGGAAGCAGAGCCGTTCGAACCGCGTGGACCTCTCGGGGGCCAACGGTGCGGGTTCTTCGTACGGAAAGGTCCGCCAACCACGGCGACCGAACTCTTTGGACAGCCTTCCGTGAAGCGTCGGGCCGATGATGCTCAGGTCTCTGCACCGATGCGTTACCGCCTGGACGCTCGCGCCAAAGAGGACTTTCAATTCGACGAGTTCTCCTACGCTCAACGCACTGCGGCGCTTGCCGATCTCGGACCAAAGCACCTCGGCAGGCATCAGAAAAGCGCCCGCAAAGCGATGGGCGACGCGTTCCTCGTCCAGTTTGGGCGACACATCGAGGACGAGGTGACCCAGTTCGTGCGCGACCGTGAACCGTTGACGCTCGCCCGTGTGGGACCGATTGACCACGACGACGGGCGCGGCCGGGCCTCCGCGGCGGCTGACCCGCGCGGTGAGGCCATCGATGTCGTCGTCGACATCCAGGGTCAGCACCTTGATACCGCGCTCTTCGAGCAACTCCACCAGATTCGGAATCGGGTCCGTTCCCAGCCCCCAGGCACTGCGCAGGCTCCGCGCGGCGCGGTCGGCCTCGGCCATGTCCGCGACCACCGGATACGGAACCTCCCTCGGCCGGTCCCAGTTGACGCTCGGCAGGCCCAGCAACTCCTCGACGGTCAGGTAACGTTCCAGGTCGCGCAGCAGCGTGGCCTTCACCCTGGCCTCGGCCCTGCGGGCGGCAATGGCCTTCCTGCGGAACTCGATGTCCTCCAAGACGATGTCGTCGTCGGCCAGCAGGTAATCCACCGACACGTCCAACGCGCGCGCCAGCGCGATCAGCGCCATGGAGCCGGGCATGGCCTCGCCGCGCTCGTACTTGCCGATGGCCTGGGCGCTGACGGCCCGCTCGATCTTCTGCTCGAGCGCCCGTAGCGACATTCCGGACGCTGCCCGTGCGACCTTCAATCTCTCTCCAACCATGTCCTGCCCCCTCCTGACGTTGTGCGGAACTCCTACTCGCTGATGGATGAGATGTTGCGACCAGAGGGTCTTCCACAGTCGAACGTGACCGATTTACGAACTATATCACTCTGACTCGGTGTGACAACTATAGTTGTCGAACGGTGATCGCGTGGGCAATGGTATCTCGGAGGTCGATCAGGGATGAGGCATCGTTGACAACGACCTGCCTCACCGCGCGATGGGTCCGCTGATTTGCCGCTCAACGTAGTCGAGGGGCTTGTCGAGGAGCGCGGCCGCTCGAACAGGGGAGATGAGCTCTTCGCCGACCGCGCGCGAGACCAGGCGCTCGAAACGGCGCGGCTTCTCGAAAGCCGCGAAACCCGAGTCGTCGCCGATGGGCGACGGTTCTTCCTTGCGCCAGGTACGGGCGTAGGTGGCGAAGGCGTGCCGCACGGCGGCGCCCGGGAGGATTTCGAGCTGGCCGAGACGGACGAGCAGCGCCGCCGCGGAAACCCCGTAGGAGTGCTTGAGGCGGACGATCTCGTAGAAGGTGATGCGGTTGCGCCTGCGGCCAGCCTCTGCAATGAGGTGTTGTGCCGGCATGAGGAAAGCACCGGCGAAACGATTCATGGCGGTCTCGAGCTTGATAGCGCGGGTGCCGGTGGAACGCACGATCCGGTGAGCGAGCTCGTGGGCAAGGGTGAAGCGTTTGCGCTCGACGCTGATGCGGCTGGATACGACGACGGCCTCGGCCACGTGCTTGCCGTTTCGTACGACGTGGCAGGCGAGCCCGTTGATGCGTTCCGGCAGGTCGTCCTCGACCACCTTGATGCCTTTCTCCTCGAGCAGTTCGCACAGGCTGGGAATCGGATCCATGCCGAGGTCCCAAACCCTGCGTAGCGCGTCGGCCTTGTCGTCCAACTCCGATGCGCTGGCGACGCCGTCGCAGCGGCGCCGCTCGATCCACTCGGTGCCGGGGTGCAGGTCCAGGATCTGCTCGATCGCCAGGTAGCGCTCCAGGTTGTCGATGAGGATCGCTTCCGCCCGCGCGCGGTCGCGGGCGGAAGTAGCGGAGTGCTTGCGGAATTCGAGTCCCTCGAGCGCTTCGACCTTATCGCTCATGAGGAAGTCCAGGGAGACATCCAGGGCCTTGCCGAGGGCGACGAGTACGGCCGAGGAAGGCAGCATTTTTCCCGCCTCGTATTTGCTGATGGCTTGGGCGGTGACCTGCGGACTCATTCGCTCCGCGAGGGCGCGCATGGAAAGGCCCGCACGCTTGCGAGCGAGCCGGAGCCGTTGTCCGAACACGTTGCGTGCCCTCGTGTTAGTCAACTATTGGTTGACATATTACGGAGTTTTACTGGTATCGTAAACCGAGAGGAACCCGACGCGTTGGGGGTATGGTCAGGATGTCAGGGCAGGTCGAAGGAGTCCGCCTTGGTCGTACAGGGAGGCGAACATGAGCGATGCGGCAAATGCCAGGCCGGTGGTGCAATTCCTGGCGCGGCTACAGGAAACCGGAGGCCTGAAGGGCACTGACATTGCCAACTTGACGGGCGTATCGAAGGCGGTCTTGTCGCGCTGGGGCAGCGACCAGGAGGTGCCGCATCCGCATACGCAGTTGGTCTTGTCGGACCTCTCGTACGTCGTGATGCGCTTGAGCGAGTACCACGGTCCGGAGCAAGTGCGCGCTTGGCTGTACGCGCGCCACCCGCAGTTGGATGGAGCGCGGGCGGTCGACCTGATCCGCGACGAACGCACGGAAGAGGTGGTCGCGCTGCTCGACCGGTTGGACGCCGACGCGTATCTCTAGGCCTGGTGAGGCGAGGCGGGCGGTTCCCCGTCGATCAGCCGACTGGCTACATCCCAAGGCACCAGTTCTTCCGCGCCGGCATCGATCCTCGCCTGCACGGCGAGCGCGGCCTGGAGGTCCGCGAGGTCTTCTTCCGCGGCGCACAGGCGTTCATATTCCGCCCTGGGGATCGTCACGGTGTCGGTCATGCGTTTTACTCCGTGCGGGCGCCTCTGCGGCTTCCGACGTGCAGGATCTCGAGACGTTCTCCGGTGCTACTCCCCGCCCCCGGCGTCCGGGATGAAGTCGGCGAGCGGGTTCGGCGCCCGCGGCGCTCCCGCGGGTCCTCCCGACTGCCCCTCGCGTCGGGCGGCAGCCCGCAGGCGCAACCCGATCTCGAACCCGCCGGGCTCGTAGAGCATGATCGCGTGGACCGGCTCATCGCCGACCACCTCGGTCCAGTGCGACGTGTCCGGCGGAATGTAGACCAGGTCGCCCGGTCCGATGACGTCCGTCTCGCCGGCAACGGTCCACCGCAGCTTGCCCGCGAGCACGATGAACGTCTCCGAGTGGTAGGCGTGGCTGTGCGGCGGGCTCTTCATCCCCGGCTGGAAGGTCTCGTCGATGACGCTGTAGCGACCGTTGGTCTGATCCGCCGTCAGCATGACCCTGCTGACCGACGTCGCGCTGGGTTCCAGCGTCTCGGCGTTGGCGCGCTTGACGAAGAGGTGCGTTGCGACGGCGCTCGTCTCGGCCTTGTCTTGCGCCTGCGCGGGCATGGCAGGGGCCGCGATCCCCGCGGCCAGCACCGCGCCCACGAGTCCTGTACTGAGTAGCTTCGCTTGCATGATTGACGGAACCTCCGTTGACGATCGGTCTTGGGACCTGCCCGCCTCGATGGACGGCTTACCTGCAACGAACAATGTACGTGAGAACGCTACGAACTGGTCGCACAACCCGTCCAGGGGCTTTATCCCCATGCCCTTGAACGCCCTCAAAGGGGCCCGCAGTTCCTACGTGTAAGGGAAACTCAGAATATACGTGTGAGAGCCACGCGCGATATACTTGCGTCGTCAACGCCCGATGGACGCCCGGAGTGTCGACGACATGGTCTCCCCCAACAGGAAGCTGGCGGACGCGCTGACCCTCCTCTCTGAACTTCAGGGCGCAGGGCAACGCATCTTCCGGTCCGGCCAGTTCCCGCGCGAGCATCGCGCAAGGCTCATCCGCAACGGCTATCTCCAGCCCGTCATGAAGGGCTGGCTGATGCTGTCGAGTCCCGACGCGCCGCCCCATGACACCACGGCATGGTACGCCTCGTTCTGGGAGTTCTGTGCCCGCTACTGCACTCACCGCTTCGGGAATGGCTGGCACCTGTCCCCGGACCTCTCGCTGCGCCTCCACGCCGAGGACACCCGCGTTCCGTCACAGGTGATCGTGCGGGCACGGCGGGGGGGCAACAACAACCTGAGCCTGCCGTTCGGCACCGCCCTGTTCGACCTGAGGGCTCCGGAGACGCCCGCGGCGGAGGACCTTTGCGAAAGGAACGGCCTGCGCCTGCACACGGTCGAGGCCGCCCTGCTCCACGTTCCGGCGACGTTCTTTCGGGACTACCCGGTGGAAGCGCGCACCGTACTGGCCGGCGTCCGCCAGGTCGGCGCCATCGTGCGGCGGCTGCTCGCGGGAAGCCACTCGACCATCGCGGGACGGCTCGCTGGCGCGTTCCGTCACGTGGGACGCGATGCGTTTGCCGACGAGATCGGCCGCGCGATGCGCAACACCGAGCACGACAGCTACCGGGAGACAAACCCGTTCGCGGCGGCGGATCCGATGCAGGCTGCGGCGGGGAGGACCGCGCGGCGTTTCGAGTCGGCCATCTCGGACCGCCTGCGGGCCCTCTGGGACATGGCGCGCGAGCCGGTCCTGTCCGTCTTTCCGGAAGCGCCGGGGTTGCCGTCCGCCGCCGGGGTCCAGGAGTATCTCGACGGCGTCGGCGCCGGATACGTTGACGACGCCTACCACTCCTTGTCCATAGAGGGGTACCGCGTCACGCCCGAGTTGATCGAGCGCGTGCGGTCAGGCGCGTGGAATCCGCGGGACGTGCCGGCGGACCGGCAGCAACGCGACGCCCTGGCCGCCCGCGGCTACTGGCAAGCGTTTCAGGCCGTACGGGAGTCCGTCGGCGCCATCCTCGGCGGAGCGGACCCCGGCATGCTGTTCCGTGACGTCCAGGGAGCGTGGTTCCTCCAGTTGTTCCAGCCCTTCTCGGCGGCCGGGTTCTACGAGGCGTCGGCGCTCGCGGGTTACCGGAGTGGACCTGTGTACCTGCGGGGGTCGAGGCACGTGCCGCCCCGCGCGGAACTCCTGCCGGACTGCATGGAGACGCTGTGCGATCTGCTGGCGCACGAGGGCGAACCTGCGGTGCGCGCCGTGGCGGGGCACTGGATGCTCGGGTACATCCATCCCTATCCCGACGGCAACGGCCGCATGGCGCGCTTCCTGATGAACGCGATGCTGGCGTCGGGCGGCTACCCGTGGACGGTCATCCGTGTCGAGGATCGTCAGCGCTTCCTGGCGGCGCTGGAGGCGGCCAGCGTCGAGAAGAACTTCGGTCCGTTTGCGGAGTTCGTGGCGCTCAGTGCGGCTGTTCGAGCAGGTGCTGGCTGAGCAGGTCCCTTCCGTAGTCGTTGCCGTTGGGCGTGCGCACCACCGTGTGGACGTGGTTGCGGCTCGGCACCTCGGGGCCGTCGAGCGCCACCGGTGTCTGCTGGTCGTACTCGATCATGATCACCGGTGAGTGGATGCGGTAGTAGAAGACCGCGTCCGGACCCGTCCCGCCGACCCAGGCGAAGTACGTGTCGTCCCAGTGGCGCACCACCTGCGAGAGACGAACCTCGGCATGCCCGTCCCGCAGGTTCCCGGTGTACAGCCCGACCAGTTCGAGGGCGAGTTCCCGCTGGGCGTCGTTCAGCGCGCCGAGTCGAAGGCCCTCGTACGGCACCACGGCGTTGTCCTGGAACTGCTCCCCGCGGGCGTTGTTTCCGGGTTCGTCCGGATCGACGATCGCGACCGCGCGCTGCTCCTCGTCGAGCGCGTTGACCAGCGCGAGGCCGGCGGCCAGTTCCTCCTCGAGGATCGCCGTGCCGGCGTAGGGTCCCGTGTCGGCGCGCAGCGGCTCGGAGCCCATGAACGTCGGCGTGAGCACGACCTGGTCGCCGAGGACGAAGCAGTTCACGATCAGATGGTGACCGTCGAGCTGCCAGCCCCACGGCGCGCTCCCTGACGGCTCGCCCATCACCGTGAACCAGTAGCGCTGTTCGCCGTACTCGTCGTGGTTGTCCATCAGGTCGGCCAGGTGCCCCTCGAGACGCATGATGTCCCGCGACGTCTGGAATCCCCGCGTGCTCAAGGTCGCCTCCATCAGGCCGAATGCGGCCGCCGTCTGTGCGGCATCCATCTCGAGGAGGCCGACGCCCTGGCGCGTCGCGATGTGGATGTTGGACCAACGCCGCCACTCGAGGTCATCGACGGGGAACACCGTGCGGTCGCGCTGTTCCGGGGTAAGGCTCGCCAGGAACGCGACCGCGGCGTCGCGGATCGGCTCGGTGCTGACGCCGGTGGCCTCGACTCGGAACAGGCCCGGCTCGACTTCTCCGTCGGCGGTGACGCCCAGGAACGGCTCGTCGAGCATCGCGTGCTCCACCGCCGGCCAGAGGACGCGCGACGCCGCGACGGGATTCAGGACCGCCAGGCCGATCAGGACGAACGGGACGGCAAGGACGACTCCAGTCCACGGCAGTAGTCGACGCATGGTGGCTCCCTCGTTCCTGGCCGGCCGCCGGTTGGCCCGTGACGCTCAGTGTATGGAGGAGATGGGTATAGGAGCTCTGGAGTGTCCGGTGTGGCGTCGTGTCAGGCCACGTCGCGCGGGTGGATCGATTCGAGTGCGGCCGCGACGTTGCGCTCCGCGAGGGCGAGTTCGTAGAGGGTCTGCAGGTTCATCCAACTGTGTGGGTCAGTGCCGAAGTAACGCGCGAGACGCAACGCGGTTTCGGCCGTGATCCCACGGCGACCGCGTACGATTTCGTTGACGCGGGCTGGCGTGACCCCGATCGCCCTGGCAAGGGCCGTATCCGACAGTCCGAGGGGCACCATGAAGTCCTGCTTGAGGACTTCGCCGGGATGGACAGGTTCGAGTCTGGTCATCGGGTCTCCTGTCAGTGATAGTCCACGATTTCCGCGTCGTAGGCGTCCCCGCGGTCGTAGCGAAAGCACAGCCTCCATTGGTCGTTGATCCGGATGCTGTACGAGCCTGCGCGGTCGCCCTCAAGGGCCTTGAGCCGGTTGCCGGGCGGCACCAGGAGGAAGTCCAGGCTTGCTGCGGCATCGAGCTGCGCGAGTTTCCTTTGGGCCACACGCTCGATCGCCACGAAGCGTCGCACGCGGTATCCGGCCGCCAGCCGCTCGGTGTCCGGGCAACGGAAGCTACGGATCACAGACGAGACTATATCGCATATCGAGATACGGGCCGGCATCCCATTGGGTGTCCGCAGCCATGACTTGCCGGCGGCTCAGTGCGGCTGCTCCAGCAGGTGCTGCCTGAGCAGGTCCTTCCCGTAGTCGTTGCCGTTGGGGGTGCGCACCACCGTGTGCACGTGGTTGCGGGTCGGTCCGCGGGGACCATCCAATGCCGCCAGCGGCTGGTGGTCGTACTCGATCATGATCACCGGTGAATGGATGCGGTAGTAGAAGACGGCGTCCGGATCCGTGCCGCCGACCCAGGCGAAGTACGTGTCGTCCCAGTGGCGCACCACCTCTTCGAGGCGCACCTCGGCATGCCCGTCCCGCAGGTTGCCGGTGTACAGCCGGACCAGTTCGAGTGCGAGGTCCCGCTGGGCGTCGTCGAGCCCGCCGAGGCGAATGCCCTCGTACGGCACCACCGCGTTGTCCTGGAACTGCTCCCCGAGCGCGTTTTCTCCAGGCTTGTCCGGGTCGATGATGGCGACCGCGCGCTGCTCGTCGTCGAGCGCGTTGATGAGGGCGAGGCCGGCCACCAGCTCCTCCTCGAGGATCGCGGTGCCGGCGTAGCGACCCGTGTCGGCGCGCGGCGGCTCGGAACCCATGAACGTCGGCGTGAGCACGACCTGGTCGCCCAGGACGAAGCAGTTCACGACGAGATGATGACCGTCGAGCTGCCAGCCCCACGGATCGCTCTCCGCGGGCTCGCCCATCACCGTGAACCAGTAGCGCTTTTCGCCGTAGCGGGTGTGGTTGTCCACGAGGTCGGCCAGGTGCCCGTCCAGACGCATGATGTCGCGGGAGGTCTCGAAACCCCGGGTACTCAGGGTCGCCGCCATCAGGCCGAACGCGGCCTCGGTCTGCGCCTCGTTCATCTCGAGCAGCCCGACGCCCTGCCGCACCGCGCCGCTGACGTTGGCCCAGTGGCGCCATTCGAGGTCATCCACCGGGTACAGCGTGCGCTCGCGCTGTTCCGGGGTAAGGCTCGCGATGAAGGTGACTGCGGCCTCGCGGATCGGCTCGGTGCTGACGCCCGTGGCCCGGATGTGAAACAGGCCGCGCTGGACCTCGCCGTCGGTCGTGACGCCGACGAACGGGTCGTCGAGCCGCGCGCTCGCGAACACCGGCCACAGGACGCGCGATGCCGCGGCGGGGTTCAGGACCGCCAGTCCGACGAGGACGACCAGGACGGCCGTCGCGGCTCCGAGCCATTGCAGGAGACGGCGCATGGTGCCCTCCCTTCCGCGGCGCAGCCGCAGGTTCGTCTTGGCGCTCAGTGTATAGGGGACGCGACGGCAGGGTGACTGGAACAGCGAGCAGGCAGCGTGCGGAAAACTGAGCCAAGGCGCGCCGCCCGCGCTTGCTGGGCCGAGCGGAACACGCTGATCGCCTGGCGGTCGACGAAGCGCGGGCTGAACATTCCCGCCGCACAGATCGTTGGTCCGGACGGGTCGTTCCCGGCTTGGCCGATGTCGTCAAAGTGGTGGGCGACCCTGAACTCGCCTGGGCGTTTCTGAGCCAGGAGTGGCCGTTCGATGAGGCGCCAGCGCCGCCCATTGAGAGGCTACGACAGGGGCGGCTCGAAGAGGTCTCGTCTGCCGCCGCGGGGTTCGGCGCGACGTTTGCCTGATCGGATGATTTGGGCCGAGCGCGCGTTCGTGAGTCGGTGCCGCCGGTTCGATACACAGCGCGACTCCCTCGCCAACGACCCCGTCCCGCCGCGCGGCTAGGACCGTTTGGCCGACTTGCCCGGCACGGGCAGTTCGGCCGTCTGTCTCACCCAATCCGCCAAACCGTCACGCCACCCTGGGCGTCGAGCGCGGCCAGTGCGCGCCCATCCGGCCGCCAATACAGCTCGGCGACCACGTCCTCCACCAATGCAGCTCCGATCGCTCCGCCTTCTCCGTTCTTCCGCATCGACCACACGACCACGGCGCCGTCGCGGCCTCCCGAGGCCAGGCGCAGCGCGCGGCGGGCGAAGGCGAGGGTCGTGACCGGTTCGACATGAAGCTCCAGGACGCCAGGCCGCGTGCCTTCGGGACCACGTCCCCGGAAGCTCCAGACCGTCACGCTCTCGCCTCCGCCGGTGGCGAGGAGGGTGCCCGAGTCATCGAAGGTCAGGGCGGACGGTTTGCCGGGATAGCCGGACATCATGGAGTCCTGTTCCGTGGAGCGACGCCAGAAGTGCACGGAGTTGTCCTGGCTGCCGCACGCCACGACATCCCCGTCGGGGCTCAATGCCATCGACACCAGGGAACCCTTCCAGGCGAGCGACTGGCGAGGCTCCCCGGTGGACGCGTCGAAGAACGACACCCGGCCGTAACAGGCCGTCGCCAGTTCCCCGGCCCGGGACCAGGCGATCGCGCTGACCGTGCTCGGATGGTCGTCGGAGCGCCAGGCTTCGCCACCGCCGGCACGGTAAACGCGAACCTGCCGGGAGCAGGAGACCGCGAGCCAACGGCCGTCCGGCGACCACGCCACGTGCTCCACCCAACCGCCGCCGACGTCGATGGTCCGCTTTGCCTGACCCTCGGCGACACTCCAGAGCAGGACGCGTCCGTCCTGGCCGGCCGTGGCGAACGCGGTTCCGTTCGGGTGGATCGCCATGGCCAGCACGCCACCGTCATGCGCTCCTTGTTGCGTCCAGGCGCTTGCGCCGGACTTCGCGTCGAACGCGTGCACGCCGCCCGCGGCGTCGGCGACCACCAGCGCCTCACCCCTGCGGGTCCAGCCTCCGGCGATGGCGTAGTCGTCGACCGCCGCGGTCCAGCCCGGGCGAAGAACGCCCCTTGGGCCCGGGGCGTTCAAGTCAGGCAGGCCTCGAATCCCCGCCGCATGCCCTCCTCGTCGAGGTTGCGCCCGATGAACACGAGCTGGTTGCGCCGGGGCTCGTCTCCCCACGGACGATCCGGCCGGCCGTCGAAGAGCATGTGGACCCCCTGGAAGACGAAGCGACGCGAATCCCCCGCGAGGCTGATGAAGCCCTTCATGCGGAAGATGTCCACCCCGCGCTCGCGAAGCAGTTCGCCGAGCCAGGCGTTGAGCCTCTCCGGGTCGGCGTCGCCGTCGGTCTCGATCGCGATCGAGCCCACCTCGTCGTCGTGCTCGTGCTGTGCGACCCAGGTGCGCTCGACCGCGTGCCCGACGGCCGCTCCGTCCGCGTTCATGAGCTTCAGATCGAACTCTTCCGCGGTGTGCTGGGCAAAGAGGCCAAGGCGCACCGGCGTATCGACCTGCAGGAAGAACGACTTGCGCCCGGGGGAATCGAGCTCCAGGTTCGCGTGCTTGCCGACCGGGATCGTGTCCCCCGGGTGAACGGGCTCCGCGGGTTCGGCGTACCGTCGTACACACCACTCCGCGCCGTCACGCAGGGCGGCGTCATCCGTGCCCTGGTCGGTCACGACGACGAGCGACATCGCCGGATCGGGTCCTTCGGCGAGGCTGAGTTCGTAGTGGCCGGCGTCGAGCGCATAGACCCCGGTCCACTCGAACGGGTACTCGGGCTCCAGGAAGGTGGGACGACGCTCGAGCACCTCGTCGAGGTCGAAGGCGCCGAGGTTGAGTACCGTCTCAACGGGGACGTCCGCACGCTCGCTCCGCACGACCTGCGCCATGCGGTTCATGTCCCGGAGCCGGGCCTCGAGCCGGTCGACCGCCTCGTCGTCGACGAGGTCCGTCTTGTTGAGCACCAGGACGTCCGCGAACGCGATCTGCTCGGTGCTCTCGTCGCTGCGGCCGAGCTGTTGGTCGATGTGGGCAGCATCGACGAGCGTGACGATCCCGTCGAGCGCGTACTCCGCGCGAATCTCGTCGTCCACGAAGAAGGTCTGGGCGACCGGGCCGGGATCGGCGAGCCCCGTGGTCTCCACCAGCACGTAGTCGAACTTGTCGCGGCGTTTCATGAGATTGCCGAGCACGCGGATCAGGTCTCCGCGCACGGTGCAGCAGATGCAGCCGTTCGACATCTCGAAGATCTCTTCGTCGGCGTCGATGACGAGTCCCTGGTCGATGCCGACCTCCCCGAATTCGTTCTCGATCACGGCGATGCGCTTGCCGTGCTGCTCGCTCAGGATCCGGTTAAGCAGGGTCGTCTTCCCGGAGCCGAGGAAACCGGTGAGGATGGAAACGGGGACTTTGGTCAAGGCGTTCATCTGGTTCTCCTGGCAGTGCTTTCCTGGTCGTGCCGGTGCGCGCGTCAGCGCCCGAGGTCGTATGGGGGCACGCGCCCCCGCACGCTTGCGCGGAGGCGTTGCGGGCGTCGCTCCCGCGGCAGGAACCCGTCTTCGGTCCCGATGTAGAGCGAGACGCACCGAAGGATGTCGTCCGCGCTCTCGCCCGGTTGCTGATCCCCGAAGAGGTAGCTCCACGCCCCGGGCGACGCCAGGGCGATGCCGCAGGGGCGCGGGCACAGGCTGAGGCATTCGGCGGGCCTCAGGTCCACGTGTTGTCCCAATGGGCTCTCCTCGAGCTTCGCGCGCAGCTCCCGGTAGAGCAGGAAGCCGGGGCGGCTTTCCCGTGGCTCGCGCGGAGCGCCGGGCGCCCTGCAGGAAGTGCACACGTGCAGTACGGCTGGCCGGGAGACGCCATCGGGGGAGGCGGTCCGGGTCATGCGGACTCCTCGACCATGCGAAGCTCCGGAAACGGGTTGGGGAGCGCTGCCCAGACGTGGCTGTCGGAGGCGGCGAGGCGCTCGTCGAGCAGGCACGCGTCGAGGCGCGCGCGCAGCGCCGCTTCGGGCATCTGCTGGCCGATGAAGACGAGCTGCTGCGCGCGGTCGCCGAAGCGCGGGTGCCAGCCCGGCCGCTGGTCAGGCCGCTGGCCCTCGGGGTGCGCCCAGTGTTGGCGCGGCACGGCCGCCCACCACATCCCGGAGGGTTCGACGTTGCTGACGCCGCCCGCCTGCGCCCACTCGTAGGCGACCCGATGGTCCGCGGCGACCCAGAAGAAGCCCTTCGAGCGGAGCACGCCGCGCCAGTTCTCGTCGTCGTGCAGGAACGCCCACAGCTTCTCGGCGTCGAAGGGGTGTGACGTCCGATAGGTGAAGCTCGAGATTCCGTACGCCTCGGTCTCCGGCGTGTGCTCGCCCTGGAGCTCCCGGATCCAGCCCGCGGAACTCGCCGCCTTCTCGTAGTCGAAGAGGCCCGTGTCGAGCACGCACTCGAGCGGGACCTGTCCGTGCGTCGCCATGACGATCTTCGCCCCGGGGTTGAGGGCCCTCACGATGGCTTCGACCTCGAGGGCCTGCCCCTCGCTCACGAGATCGAGCTTGTTGAGCACGATGACGTCGGCGAACTCGATCTGGTCGATGAGGAGGTCCGTCACGGTCCGGTGATCGTCTTCACCGAGCGACTCGCCGCGGTCCTGGAGCGCTTCGGCGGCGTTGTAGTCCCGCAGGAAGCTCGCCGCGTCGACGACGGTGAGCATCGTGTCGAGCCGCGAGACCTGGCTCAGGCTCACGCCGTTCTCGTCCTCGAAGGTGAAGGTCTGCGCGACGGGCACGGGCTCCGAGATCCCGGTGGACTCGATGAGTAGGTAGTCGAAGCGTCCTTCCTGCGCGAGCCGCGAGACCTCGGCGAGCAGGTCGTCCCGCAGGGTGCAGCAGATGCAGCCGTTCGACATCTCGACCAGCTTCTCGTCGGTCCGCGAGAGTTCCGCACCGCCGCGCTCCACCAGGGCCGCGTCGATGTTGACCTCGCTCATGTCGTTCACGATCACAGCGACGCGGCGGTCCTCCCGGTTGTTGAGCACCCGGTTCAGGAGCGTGGTCTTCCCCGCCCCGAGGAAGCCGGACAGGACGGTGACGGGAAGGCGTGAGCGGCTGGAACGGGTCCCTGGATTCAGGGGTATCGAAGTCGTCGTCTGGCTCATCGGGCTCCTCGGCCTTGCCATCACCAAAAGCAACGTTATAACGTAACATTTCCCGATGGCAAAGGAGATCGATGCCATGGAACTCCTCCCCGCCCAACCCCGGCCCTGCACCGATCCCGACTGCCGCGGGCAGCACGCTCCGGCGGAACGCGTCGCCCTGGCCGTGTCCCTCTGCGCCGCGCGGGGGAACAAGCTGACGACCCTCAGGCGGCACGTCCTGGAGCTGCTCTGGGAGACGGGTCGGCCGACGGGCGCGTACGCGCTGATCGAAGCGCTGGAAGCCAGGTACGCGCGTCCGGTCGGGCCGCCTACCGTCTACCGGGCGCTCGAGTTCCTGGTGTCCCAGCGGCTCGTGTCGAGGATCGAGAGCCGGAACGCGTACGTCCCCTGCGCGCATCCCGAGCGGCGGCACGACTGTCTCTTCTTCCTCTGCAGCATCTGCGGGGCCTCGACCGAACTGGAGGACCCGCGGGTCGGGCAGGCGCTCGCCGACGATGCCGCGGCCCTGGGATACGAGGTGACGCGACGTGTGGTCGAGGTGGAGGGCGCCTGCCCGAGTTGCCTTCCGGCCGGCGCGGCCTGAGCGCGAGCGGGGGTATCGTGGCCCGTCCGAATCTCAGGCGCGTCGTCTCGCCGCTGGGCGGCGGCGCGGTCGCCCAGTTTGCCTGGGCCGTTCCCCTGGCGATTCTCCTGTGGGTTGCCGCGGCGTGGGCGATGGGGTGGATGGCATGACCGCCGCCTTTGCCCTCCACGACGTCACCTTGGGATACGACCGCCATCCGGCCGTGCATCACCTGACCGGCAGCTTCGCGACCGGTTCGTTGACGGCGGTGGTCGGCCCCAACGGGTCGGGCAAGAGCACCTTGCTCAAGGGATTGATCGGGCGCCTGGCGCCGCTCGATGGCCGCCTGGAACGCAACGGGCTGCGCCAGGGCGACATCGCCTATCTGCCCCAGCAGGCGGAGATCGACCGCGACTTCCCGATCTCGGTGATGGACACGGTGCTGCTGGGTCACTGGCGGCAGATCGGGCTGTTCCGCCGAGTCGGGCGTGTCCAACGGCGCCACGCCGAGGAAGCGTTGCTGGCGGTCGGTCTCGATGGCTTCGGCCGACGCCCGATCGCCTCCCTGTCGGCGGGGCAGTTTCAACGCGTTCTGTTCGCCCGCATGTTGTTGCAGGACTGTCCCGTCATCCTGTTGGACGAGCCCTTCACCGCGATCGATGCCCGGACCTCGGCCGACCTGCTGCGCGTGGTCGCGGGGTGGCATGGCGAAGGGCGGACGGTGGTCGCCGTACTGCACGACCTCGACCAGGTACGGGAGCACTTCCCCGACACCCTGGTGATCGCCCGGGAGCCCGTGGCCTGGGGCGCGACGGCCGAGGTGCTGCGGGCGGAACACCTCTTCCAGGCGCGGCAGATGGCGGAGGAGTGGGACGACCGTGCCGAGGTCTGCCGCCGGGGCGCCGCCTGATGGACATCCACGCCGCGCTGGTCCAGCCCTTTGCCGAATTCGGGTTCATGCGCAGGGCGCTGGTGGCTTGCCTGGCGCTCAGCCTCGGCAGCGGCCCCGTGGGCGTGCTGCTGGTCCTGCGCCGCATGAGCCTCGTCGGCGACGCCCTGAGCCACGCCGTGCTGCCGGGCGCGGCCATCGGCTTCATGGTCGCCGGGTTATCGCTCGTGGTCATGAGCCTCGGCGGCTTCGTCGCGGGACTCGTCGTGGCGGTCCTGTCCGGTCTCGTCGCGCGTCTGACGCCGCAGCGCGAGGATGCGAGCTTCGCCGCCTTCTATCTGATCTCCCTGGCGCTCGGCGTGCTCATCGTTTCCACGCACGGCAGCAACGTCGACCTCATGCACGTGCTCTTCGGGACCATTCTGGCGGTCGACGATGCGTCGCTGCTGCTCGTGGTCTCGATCGCGACGCTGACGCTGCTCACCTTGGCCGTCATCGGCCGCGGGCTGATCGTCGAGTGCTTCGACCCCGGCTTCCTGCGCGCCGTGGGCGGGCCCGGCGCGGTCGTGCACTTCGTGTTTCTGACGCTGGTGGTCATGAACCTGGTCGCGGGGTTCCATGCGCTCGGCACGCTGATGGCCGTCGGACTGATGATGCTCCCGGCCGCGGCCGCGAGATTCTGGGCGGGCGAGGTCGCGACCCTCGCGGCCACGAGCAGCGTGATCGCGTTCGCTTCCGGGTATGCGGGACTGCTGCTCTCCTACCACGCGGACCTGCCGTCCGGACCGGCCATCATCCTGGTCGCCGGCGGCGTCTACGTACTCTCCGTCGTCGCGGGTCCGCGCGGCAGCCTGCGGGCGCGGTTCGTGCCGCGCCGCCACCTGGAAGCCTGACCGGCAGCGCCGGACCGCACCGATGCACCGACTCTCGCGCCGCGCGTGTCTTGCCGCGCTTGCCGCCCTCGCGGTTGCGACGGTGTCTCCCTGCTGGGCGGCCGACAAGCTCCGGGTCGTCACCACGTTCACCATCCTTGGCGACATCGTGCGCAACGTCGGCCGGGAGCACGTCGCGCTCACCACGCTGGTCGGCCCGGACGCCGATGCCCACGTCTACGAACCGACCCCGGCGGATGCACGCGCGCTGGCCCGGGCCGACCTCGTGGTCGTCAACGGCCTCGGCTTCGAAGGCTGGATCGACCGGCTCGTCGAGGTATCCGGCTACCGGGGGCGAGTTGTCGTGGCCAGCGAGGGTGTGAACGTACTGACGGTAGAGGGCAATCGGCCCGACCCGCACGCCTGGCAGGACCCCGCCAACGGACGCGTCGATGTCGCCAACATCGCCCGCGCACTGGCTGCGGCGGACCCGGCGCACGCGGACGACTACCGGCGCCGTGCCGAGGCCTACGACCGTGAACTGGCGGCGCTGGACGAGGCCATCCGGGACCGCCTCGACGCCCTGCCCGGCGACCGGCGCAAGGTCATCACGTCGCACGACGCGTTCCAGTACTTCGGGCGCGCCTACGGCATCGACTTTCTTGCCCCGGTGGGTCTCAGCACCGAAGGCGAGCCGTCGGCGGGCGAAGTGGCCGCCCTGGTTCGCCAGATGCGCAACGAGGACATCCACGCGCTGTTCGTCGAGAACATCACCGACCCACGCCTCGTGGAGCAGCTCGCGCGTGAAGCCGGCGCCGTCATTGGCGGCCGGCTCTACTCCGACTCATTGTCCGGCCCGACCGGCCCGGCGCCGACTTATGTCGAGATGTTCCGCCACAACGTCGGGGAAATCGCGGGGGCCGTCCGGGCTAGTCGTCGCTCGGCGGGTCCATCAGCCACCAGGGTTTCGCGAGCAACTCCGCGGCTTCCTCCTCCGGGATGAAGTTGTGTGCGTCGCTCCGCCAATAGGCCCAGAACGCCGCCTCGTAGTCCTCGTCCGGAATCGTGAACGCGCCGCTTGCTTCCTGCTCTTCGAGGAACCTGACCACGGCGTCGAACGGGTCCACGCCCACCTGCTGGAAGTGCGCCCGACCGCCGTATCTGTCGAAGAGCGCCCTGTCCAGCTTCCAGCGCTCTACCCATGGTCTTGCTGTCGTGCGCCAGCCGTCCAGATCGGCTCTCGGCGGGTCTGACATGGCCTTGATGCGTTTCGCGACAAGGTCAAGACGTTCCTCGGTGTCCTGCCGCCGCTCAGGATTGACCGCTTCGTCAAGGGCCTCCATCAACTCGGCCCTCTCGGCTTCGAAGTCCAACAGCGCTCGCCGCTGGCTCTCTACCATCCGGTCGACGAATGCCGCTGTCTCCCTCTCCGTGGCCTCGATACCGTTGTCCTCCCTGAATCTCGCGACCAGCAGGCCATTGATCAGCCCGTCGAATCGTCAGCGGGTTGAGCAGCGGGAGATAGGGCAGCGGCGCGGCGTTCCCGCCGGAGGTCATGGTGGCGGTCAGGACGACCACGCCCGCGGCCGCGACCACCGGCAACGCGAACGTGGAGAACGAGTGCCAATGGTCCGCAAGCGGCCAGGGCAGGGTCCCCCGTGCCATCCTGGTTATCCACGCCAGCAAGGTGATCGACATGCCGGCGGACGCGAGCGGCCAGTCGCCGTCGGCCAGGTTGTCCACCAGCCAATGCATCTCGCTCCCGATCAGCCACGCCAGGAGCCAAAAGGTCGCGACGTGCCAGCATGGCGCGAGTCTCGGATAACCGCCTTCGTGGACGTACAGGAATCCATACTGGATGCCGAACGCCAGCGGCCAGGCGAGCCAGCCGTAGGTTTCCAGGGGATGGGTTTGCATGCTCCACGGCGCGCTGAAAAGCACCATGACCGGCAGCAGCGCGAAACCGAGGGAAGCGAAGCGCGCCCATTCCAGCAACCGGGCAACGAGCATCGCCGCGACGGCCGAGAGCGCCCACGCGGCGAGCCAGGCGTTGCGAACGCTCTCGTCCGGAAGCTCGGCGATCTCCCAGCCGACCGACTGGAACCACCACGCACCCGCCCAGAGGAGCGCGACGCGCGCCCATACGCGTTGTGCACGCGGGGGAGAGCGAACCATGGTCGAAGCTCCAGGCGACCGTCCAGCCGGCGAGCGCCAGCATCGCACCGGACAGGAACGGACCGTTCAGCAATGGCATAACCGCCTCGCCGGACCGGCCGGCATCGATATGCGCCGCCGCCGCGACCACCTGCAGCCCTGCGCCTCCGAACGCCAGCAGCAGCGACCTGTTGCGCATGCCGAACCACGCGATCGTCGCGCCCTGCATGGCCCAGGCTGCGACTGTCCAGCGGTCGTCCAGCGCGAGCGGGAAGGCCGGCGCCAAGGAACGCGAGCGCCAACCCGGCGAAACACATCGCCAGCATGCGCAGGTCGTTGACGCGCCATGCCGCCGCGCCAAGCGTCGCGTAGACGGCGGCCAGGCCACCGGCCGACCATGCCAGCCCGGCGTCGCTCTCCACGAGCCGGGTCTGCAGGGCGAACCCGACCGAGGCCTCCGCCCTGGAGACTCAGCGCGTAGATCTCTCTCTGCGCGCGCAGCCGTCAGCCGACGCCGAGCATGGCGAGGCCGAACGGCGCCAGTCCGACCAGGCGGACCCACACGGGCAGCGTGAACAGCTCGTTGTCCACCGCGTACTTGATGAAGAATCCGACGCCGAAGAGCACGACGACGACGCCGACTTTCACCGGCGCGTTGCCAGTCGTGAACCACTGCTTCGCCACCGTGAGAATTCGTGCCCCGGGGGACGGGCCGGGCTCCTGCCCTGGCTCCCGCGCGTCGGCTTGGGGCGCGGGACGAGCAGGGGATTCCGGCGTTGGGACTGCCGCTTCCGGCGTCTCCTTCGCCGCGATGTCTTGCGCGACCGGGGTGGCGCCGGAGGAAGTCACCTCCGGTTCAGCCGAGGCCCGATCCGGCTGGCTGTCCGGAGCCGTCGACGCGGTGGCTTCGCGTGTCGCTTCCAAGGCCTTGAGACGGCCACTGAGGTAGAGGACCCAGCCGCCGAGACCGCCGAGCAGGCCGAAGTACGCCATCCCGGACCCGGACCCGTCGATCGGCAAACCGACCAAGAAACCGAGCACCAGACCCGTCAGGACATGGGGCGTCAACTCTGGTTCCTTCGCCCTGCAGACAGGGGATTCTAGCCTGCCTGAACTCGGCGCCGCGGAGGACTGAGTCGACTGCTAACATCGCCCGCCATGCGCGCACTCGCGGAAGCTTGAGGAGGTCGGCGTGGCCGGAGTAAGCAGGAGATCGATGCTGGGAGTCGGCGCCGCGGCGCTCGCCCTTCCTTCGCTACGCGGGCTCTGGGCCGCCGAGCCCGCCCTCCCGAACACGCTGGCGCCCGTTGCCGACGCCACTACCGGCCTGCCGCTCCTGAGGCTCCAGGAGGGGTTCTCGTACCACTCGTTCTCCTGGACCGGCGACGCGATGACGGGCGGCGGGGTCGTGCCTGCGAGACACGACGGCATGGCGGCTTTCCCCGCTCCGGGCGGCGGCGTCACGCTGCTGCGCAACCACGAGGAGATCATCGGCGCGCCGATGGGCGACGCCGGGACACCCGTGTACGACAAGTTCGCCCTTCCGCCGGGTACCGAAGGGGCCGAGGACGGCTTTCCGGGTTTCGCGGGGGGCGTCACCGGGGTCTCCTACGCGCCCGGCCGTGAGCCCTCGACCGTTGCGCTACTTGCGGGCACGGCCGTGAACTGCGCGGGGGGACCGACTGGCTGGGGATCGTGGTTGACCTGCGAGGAGGTCGTGCTGCGCACGAGCCGCATCGGCGCGCGGGATCACGGCTACGTCTTTGAGGTCCCGGCGACCGGCGGCGCGAGCGGGCGGCCGATCGTCGAAATGGGCCTGTTCCGGCACGAAGCCGCGGCGGTCGACCCGGCGACCGGCATCGTCTACCTGACCGAGGACCTGAGCCCGCACTCCGGCTTCTACCGGTTCCTGCCGCGGAACCGCCAGCGGCGCCCCGGCGCGCTGGAAGAAGGCGGCCGTCTCGAGATGCTCCGGGTGCGCGGCGTTCCGAACGCGGACCTGCGCGCCCCGGCGCTCGGCGACGAGCACGAGGTGGACTGGGTGCCCGTCCCGGAGCCGGACCGCGACCCCGAGGCGTTCGCGCCGGGGGAGTTCGGGGGCGACATCTTCGGGATGGGGAAATCGGGCCCGTACCTGCAGGGGGAGGAAGCCGGCGCCGCGCGGTTCGTCCGCGGCGAGGGCGCGTGGCAGCATGGGGGCCTGATCTACTGGGTCGACACGGCGGGAGGCCCGGCCGGCGCGGGCTCCGTCTGGGTCTACGACCCGGTGAAGTCCGTGCTCCGGGCGCTGTACGTCTCGCCGCGTGAAGCGGTGGCCGATGCGCCGGACAACATCACCGTGCACGCGAACGGCCTCGTGCTCGCCTGCGAGGACGGCGGCGGCCTGCACGACGCTGACGGTGGGCTCGTCCGCGGCACGCGGCTGCTCGCCGTCGGCAGGGATGGGCGCGTGGTCGAGGTGGGCGAGAACAACATCGTCTTCGACGGGCCGGTTCCCGGCAAGCCGCAGATCGACCCCGCCGACTACCGCGGCTCCGAGTGGGCCGGCGCTACGTTCTCGCCGGACGGCGCCACGCTCTTCGTCAACATCCAGACGCCGGGGATCACGTTCGCCATCACCGGTCCGTGGGACGCCCTTGCGGCGGGTATGCTCGCCGCGACCTAGCCCGCACATGCGCATCGCCGAAGAGCGGTTCCGGCGGCTCGCCCGGTGGGGGCGGTTCGCGGTGCTCGTCGCCGGCGTCGCCGCGGGGAGCGGCCCCCGCGACGGGCGCGGAGGGATGGCCGCACCACGGCGGTTCGCTCGCGGGCGATCGCCAGGCGACCCCCCTTCGCCGATCACCCCGGAGAATGTCGGGCGACTGTCTGTCGCCTGGACCTGGCGGACGGGCGACGCCACCGACGGCGAGGATTTCGACGGTAATCCTTCCAGGTTCCGGGCCACGCCGATCGTGGTCGGCAACCGGTTGATCGCGTGTTCACGTCGCGCGGCGTCGCCGCCTGGCGCGGCCCGGCGGCGGACCCGGAACGATGCCGCGAGCGGGTGTTCCTGGGCACGCTCGATGCCCGCCTCGTCGCCCTCGACGCCGCCACGGGCGCTCCGTGCGAGGATTTCGGCAGGAGCGGCCAGGTCGATCTCTCCGCCGGAATTCGCGGTTACCGCAAACGCGACTACCCGGTGCCGTCTCCGCCCACCGTGGTCGGCGACCTCGTCATCGTGGGCTCTTCCATCGGCGATAACGGCGCCGCGCATCTCGAGTCCGGTGTGGTCCGGGCGTACTACGTGCGCGACGGCGCGCTCGCCTGGTCGTGGGACCCGATCCCCCGGTCCGACGATCATCCTGGCGCCGGAGGCTGGCAGCGCGTCCGGCGGAAACCGGATGGGCGGGGCGAACGTGTGGAGCGTGATGTCGGCGGACCCCGACCGGGACCTGGTGTTCCTGCCCACGACGCCGCCGTCGCCGGATTTCTACGGCGGCCGGCGGCCGGGCGACAACGCCTTCGCCAACTCGGTGGTGGCGCTGCGGGCGTCGAAGCCGCTGCTGTTCGAGCATGTGTCGGCGGACGGCACGAAGAGGCCGGCGGTTGCACGGGCCTCCAAGACGGGGTTCGTTTTCGTCCTCGACCGCGAGACCGGCGCGCCGCTCCACCCGGTCGAGGAGCGGACCGTGCCACGGAGCGACGTCCCGGGCGAGGAGGCGGCGCGCACCCAGCCCTTCCCGACCCTCCGGTTGCACGCTACCGACGCCCGCCCGCTGGCGTTCTGGGACTTTCACCCGGAACACCGCGCCGCCTGCGCGCGTCTCGCGGACGGGATCCGCGCATCGCGTACCTCACCGTCAGCCGGTGGCCCACGGTCGTGAAGCTGGTGCCCCGTCGTCAGTTCCGCGCGGCGGAGCGGAAGGGGACGCTGAACGGAGCGGAAGCGCAGTTCACCGAACAGGACGGCACGCCTTACGGGATGGCGCGCGCCGATCTCGTTCACGAGTACTTGCCGTGTCTCGAAGGCCCGCGGTCGACACTGGTCGCGGTCGACCTGGACCGGGGCGAGGTGCTGTGGGAGCGGCCGGTCGGGACGACGCCCTGGGTGGATGTGGGGGAGGCGGCGGCCGGGTGGGGCTACCTCAACGACGTCGGACCGATGGTCACCGGGGGCGGCGTGGTGTTCCTCGCCACGACCTACGACAACATGCTGCGGGCCTTCGACGGCGCTGACGGCAGCGAAGTGTGGACTGGCGAGCTGCCGGCCGGCGCCCACTCGACGCCGATGGGGTATCGGCTCGGCGGCGCGGACTACGTCGTCGTCACGGCCGGCGGGGATCTCACCGAAGGGCAGGGCCGCGGCGACTTCGTGATCGCGTTCCGGCTGGACGCCGGTCCGGAGTGACGCGCCCGGAGGTAGTCACAATGAAGACGAGTTGCTGAACCGGATCTCGATCGTGCCCGGTATCTTTGGCGGCAAGCCAGTCATCCGGGGTCGGAGGCTGGCCGTCGAGCATGTCTTGGGAATGTTGGCGGCCGGCGACGATCACGACACGATCCTCGAAGGCTACCCGTGGCTGGAGCCCGAAGACATCCTGGCCTGCCTGGTCTATGCGCATCGCCTGGTCGGCCACGAGCGGGTCGAACCGCCCTTGGTCGCGCGCGATGAATGAAGCTCCTCCTCGATACCTGTGTCTGGGGTGGCGCTGTAACTGAGTTGAGGACTGCCGGACACGATGTCGTCTGGTCGGGAGATTGGGAGGAGGACCCGGAGGATGAAGCGATCCTCGCGATCGCTCATGACGAGGGCCGCGTCCTGGTAACGTTGGACAAGGACTTCGGCGAACTCGCTCTCGTACTTCGACGTCCGCATAGCGGAATTCTTCGCCTGGTCGACCACGCGGTGCTCAGCAGGCCAAGGTATGTGGACTCGTGCTCAATGCCTAGGGCGCCGAGCTGGAGTCCGGCGCCATCGTGACTGCGGAACGAGGCAGGCTGAGGATTCGGGCACCGGCGTGAGTTGGCGTCTTGGACTCGCGTTGCACACACTGCCGCCGGCCTCGGGGCACAGCGTGCTGATGTAGGGCCGGCAGGTCCGGTGCGCGCGGCCTGGCCGGTTCGACTTGCAAGTCCGTCCGCTCGCTTCGCGCCGATCCTCCAGGGTTGAACGGCGCCGCCGCCCCTGCGAGAGTGACCGGATGGCGGAGGCAGTCACCTACACGCGCCTGAAAGAGCGCGGCGGCCCCGTGCCGGTCTCGACCAAAATCTACCAGGGCACGGGCTCCTGGCCGGACAGTTTCAAGAACTTCGCGTTCAACACCTTCCTGCTCTTCTACTACAGCCAGGTGCTCGGCATCCCGGCGTCGCTCGCCTCGCTTGCGATGGGGGTCGCGCTCGTCATCGACGCCATCTCCGACCCGATCGTCGGCTCTTTCTCGGACAACCTGCGTTCGCGCCTCGGGCGCCGCCATCCGCTGATGTACGCGGCGGCGCTGCCGCTCGCGTTCTCGCTGTGGGGGACGTTCGCGCCGCCCGGCGGGTTGGGCGAGGTCGGGCTCTTCTGCTGGCTGCTGTGCTTCACGATCTCGACGCGCCTGACGCTCACGTTCTTCCTGGTCCCGTGGAACGCCATGTTCGCGGAGTTCACCGACGACTACGTCGAGCGCACGGCGATCGTCACCTACCGGTACGCGCTCGGGTGGGCGGGCGGCATCGCCTTCACGTTCCTGACGTGGACGTTCATCTTCCCGGCGAGCGAGGCGTACCCCATCGGCCAGTTGAACCCGGACGCCTACGAGGTGTTCGCGCCGGTCCTCGGGCTGACGGTGGGACTCGCGGTCCTGTTCACGACGCACATGACGCGCCGGGAAGTGCCCTACCTCTACCACCCGCGGCATGCGTCCCGGTTTCGCTTCCGGGTCGTGGTGCGCGAGGTGCTGCTCGCCCTCGAGAACCGGAACTTCCTGCGCATCTTCATGGCGGTGCTCATCGGCGCGGTCATCGCCGGCACCGGCGGCGCCTTCGATCTCTACATGGCGACCTATTTCTGGGGTTTCTCGGGCGAGGATCTGCGCTGGCTCGCGTTCGCGGTGGTCGGTGCGATCGCCGCCTTCGGCGCCGTCTACCCGCTGCAACGCAGGTACGACAAGAAGGCCCTGCTGGTCGGCGGGCTCATCCTGAACATTTTCTTCGGCATGCTGTTCGTGAGCTTGCGCCTGCTCGACCTGCTGCCCGCGAATGGCGAGCCGCTGCTGCTTGTCCTCTACCTCGTCAACGCGGCGGTCCGCGTGGCCATCGGCACGGTGCTGGGGATCGCCTTCGTATCCATGTTGGCGGACACGCTGGACGACCAGGAACTCGAAACCGGCCGCCGGCAGGAGGGGGTCTTCTCTTCCGCGATCTCCTTTTCCGCCAAGGCGACCGCCGGGTTCGGCATCGTCATCGGCGGGTTCGTTCTCGACTATGTCATCCAGTTTCCGCGTGGCGAGGAAGCGAGCCAGATCGCGCAGGAGACCATCGTGCGGCTCGGCGTGGTCGATGGCCTGGTCATCCCGCTGCTCGGCGCCATTCCGATCTACCTCGTGGCGAAGTACACCCTCACGCGGGAGCGGCACGCGGAGATTCGCAGGCAGATCGACGCGCGGCGGGAGGGCGGCCTGGACACGAGAACGTAGGGGACGGGCTCGTCCCGTCCCGTCTCGAATTGACGTACGGCGCCGGACGGCTTCGCCCTCCCGTCAGGCGAACAGCCACCCGTGCAACAGCCGTCCCGGCATGAGCGCGAACGTCCCGGCAATCAGGATGCCCCCCACGTACACGCCCACCATGTGCCCGCGGTGGGCGGCCACGTTGCCGCGTCGGATGCTGTAGAGCGCGGCGGGCACAGAGAAAAGCACCAACAGGCTGAACAGGTGGATGAATCCGAAGTGGTTCAGCAACCGCGGGCCCACTGCGGCCGGCATCGGAAGCGTCACGAGCGCCGTGAACAGAATCAGCACCGCGTACGCACGCCCCAGCCGCTTGTGCACCGTGGTGCCCTTGCGTCGCACGAGCAGCCACGCGCCGATGAGGAAGCACGGCAGGACCGTCGCGAGATGGAGGTAGGCGAGGCTCAGGTAGGGCATCGGGGCGGCATTCTCGCGTCAAGGGCGCTTGCGGCCAACCTGCCGTCCCCGCAAACCCAGGCGCGCGGCCTCGCGACGCGAGAGCTGCCGTTTGCGTGAGGCGTACACCCCGTCCTGGCCGTAGAACTCGTTTGGGGGCAGCGCGGCGAGCCCGGAAGAGAGGACGACATCCATCGGCGGGCTCGCATCCGGTGGGCCGGCTTCGGGATCGCGGGCGAGGACGACTTCCCACCACGCGCCGTCGGCGAGGAGGTGGTACTGCACGTCGCCTTCCCCCGGCACCATGCGCGCCCGGAGTGCGCGCTCGGTCCGTTCCCGGCGTTGCCGCTGCGTCTGCCGCCACGTCACGCGATGGCGGTTGTGGCGCAGGATGCCGGTTCGCGGGTCCACCCGGAGTTCGCGGTAGGACTAGCGCAGCGGACGTTCGCGTCCGTACTCGCGCAGCCACGGCTCGCGTCCGCGCAGGAAAACGTCCCTGGCGACGAAGTCGAAGACGTGGTCCCGCACGTGCTGCCGCACCGTCGAGGTGACGCGCAGTCCGGCGGCGATGTCCGACCACACCTTGTCCCACGGACGCCCGACCTGCGCGTGCGGGTAGCGCCGCAACGGCTGCAGGTGCTCGTTGAGCGTCCTGGTGTCTGCCTTCGCCAACGCGAGGGCGCGCTTCATGCCCACCCGGGAAGGCAGGTCTTCGAGGGGGTACGCGCGACCCTTGGGGCGCACCTTGCCTCCGACCCTGGGGCGCGTGACCAGGACCCGGTCCATGTCGTGGCGCATGGCGTCTCCCTCGGCGGGCGGCGTAGTGTAGCCGCACTGCCACTGTCCGCACCGTCGAGACGTCCGGGTACGATATCGGGCATGCCGTCGCGCGACTGGACCAGGGCGGAGGTCGAGGCCGCCGTTGCCGACTACCTGGACATGCTCTCCCGCGAGATACGGGGAGAGGAGTTCAACAAGGCGCGGCACAACCGGGCGCTTCGGGAGCGGCTCGACGACCGCGGGAGGAGCGCCGTGGAGTTCAAGCACCGGAACATCAGCGCGGTGCTGATCGCCGAGGGCTTCCCGTACATCGACGGCTACAAGCCGGCCCGCAACCTGCAGGCCGAGTTGCGGACGGCCGTGCGGGAGCGGGTATCGGAGATCGAGAGCCTGATTCGAGCCGATGTCGAGGAACGCCAGGCACCCGTCGTTGTCGAAGACCTGCTTGGCATCCAGCGCGAGCCACCGGACCGGGGCGAACCCGCGTTGGGAGAGCGGCGGTCCGACTACCTGACCCCCGGGACGGCAGCGGGCCCGATCGACTACCTGCTGCGGGAAGCGCAGAACCGGTCTCTCGGGGATGCAGGCGAAACGCTGGTGATGGACTACGAACGTGTGCGGCTCGAGCGCGCCGGCAAGGGCCACCTCGCGCGGAACGTCGAGCAGGTGTCCAGGACAAGGGGCGATCACATGGGCTACGACATCCGCTCCTACGAAGCGAGTGGCCGGGACCGGTTCATCGAGGTCAAGACGACGCGTTACGGGAAGCACACGCCCTTCTACATCAGCGATGGGGAACTGCGGTTCTCGGAGGAAAAGGCCGAGTCCTACCACCTGTACCGCTTGTTCGGCTTCCGGAAGGACCCGTTGCTCTTCACGTTGCCCGGCGATGTGGCGCGGCACGTCCAACTCCAGCCGGTCAACTATCGCGCTCGGTTCTGAACGCCGAGTCTGACGCTCCCTCGGACTGTCCAACGAACCGGGACCACCTCAGTCGTAAGCGATCATGAAGTGCACGGAACGCGACCAATCCCGATCACAAGGAGCACGCCCATCAGGTGGCGCGCTCTTGCGGTAGCCGGCCACAGCCCGGACGGGCGCTCTGGGTTGGATGGATCACTCTGCGTAGACCGTCGGATCCGGCACCCCCGCGCCCGCGAAACCCGCCCGCCGGATGCGGCAACTCTCGCACCGTCCGCACGCGCGCCCGGCGCGGTCAGGCTGGTAGCAGGAAATCGTCTGGCCGTAGTCGACACCGAGCGCGGTGCCCCGGGCGATGATCTGGGCCTTGGTCATCTCGATCAGGGGCGCGTGGATGGTGAACCGCGCTCCTTCGGTCCCGGCGCGAGTCGCGACGTCCGCCAATGCCCGAAACGCCTCGACGAAAGCCGGGCGGCAGTCCGGGTATCCCGAGTAGTCCACCGCGTTCACGCCGATGAAGATGTCGCGCGCATCGAGTGTCTCGGCCCAGGCGAGGGCGAGGGACAGGAGTACGGTGTTCCTCGCCGGCACGTAGGTCACCGGGATGCCCTCCGTCTCGGTCTCGGGCACGGCGATCGTCGGGTCGGTCAGGGCGGAGCCGCCGAAGGCGGACAGGTCGATGGATACGACGCGGTGTTCTTCGGCGCCCACGGCCTCCACGACGCGGCGGGCGGCGTCGAGTTCGACCTCGTGGCGCTGCCCGTACGCCACGGACAGCGCGCAGCAGCGGAATCCCGCGTCGCGTGCGATGGCGAGCGTGGTCGCGGAGTCGAGGCCGCCGGACACCAGGACGACCGCTGGGGCTTGGGGCGTCATGGCTCAGCGCCCGGGGCTATCGCCCCAGAGCACCTTGTGCAGTTGGACCTGGAAGCGCACGTCGAGACCGTCCCGCAGGATCCAGTCCGCGAGGACGGCGGCTGACATCTCCGACGCGGATGGCGAGAACAGCACTTCACCCACGCGTTCGGTGAGCCGCCAGGTGTCGCACTGCTCCTTCGCCCAGGCGTAGTCGACCGCGTCGCAGATGACGAACTTCACCTGGTCCTTGGAGGCGAGGTGCTCGATGTTCGCGTAGCGGTTGCGTCCGCATTCGTTGGAGCCGGGCGTCTTCAGGTCCATGACGATGGACACGCGCCGGTCGACGGCCGAGATGTCGATAGCGCCGCCGGTCTCGAGGGAAACGTCGTAGCCGTCGTCGGCGAGCGCCGTCATCAGGGCGTGCACGGCGGACTGCGCGAGCGGTTCGCCGCCGGTGACGGTCACGTACCCCGTGCCGAAGGCCGCCACGCGCTCAAGCACGTCGGCGACTGCCATGAGCGTGCCGCCGCTGAAGGCGTAAGCCGTGTCGCAATACTGGCAGCGCAGGGGACACCCGGTCAGCCGGACGAACGTCGTAGGCTTCCCGACGGTCAGCGCCTCCCCCTGGAGGGAGCGGAAAATCTCGGTAATGCGGAGGGAACTCACGGGCTCGCTTCGGTGGTGCGACGCGCCTGCGGCGGTTGAGTGCGCCTAAGGCAGGTTGGCGGCGTAGGTCCTGGCCAATCCGGCTGCGGTGGACTCCGGATGCCGCTGCTGGACTCGCCCAAGGTACATCCGCGCGCGTGCGGCGTCGCCGAGTTCGGCGTACACCACGCCCAGGTTGTACAGGGCGTCGGGCGCCTTGTTGTGGTCGGGGTAGAGGGTGATCACCTGCACGAGCGACTGCCGTGCCCGCTCGAGGTCCCCGGCCTTGCGATGGAGCTGCCCCAACCAGTAGAAGGCGTTGGGCGTGTACTGGCCGTTCGGGAACTCGTCGATCAGGCGTTCCAGGGCCGTCGCCGCCGTGTCGAGTTCACCCCGCTCGATCATCGCGTACGCGTTCCGGTAGGCCTCCGCCTCGGTGCCCCCGGTGCGTGGCAGCGTGTCGACGGGTTGCGGGTCGGGCGGGGCCGGCCGCGGTGACGGGGCGGCTGTCGGGACCCCGCTCTGGAGTGCGGAGATCCGGCGATCCAGGCCGAGGTAGCGCTCCTGCTGTTCGCGGTGGAGCAGGTCAAGGCGGTGCTGCTGTTCCTCGACGGCGCCGCGGAGCGCCTGGACCTCTTCCCTGAGTAGCTGTAACTGGTAGAAAGTCCGCGCGAGGTCACTGGACCCTGGCGTGGATGGCTCGCGCTCATCCGCAACAGCGTCCATGGGAGGCGGAACCTGGACGGGCGATACCGGGACGGTTCCCGTGGACTCCTCGACCGGGGCCGCCGCCCAGGCGCTGGAGACAAGCAAGGCAAGCACAGCCCATCCGGCTGCGCTTGCGGTTGCGAAGCGGCGTTGCCGGCGGGTCATCTCACCGATAGATCAGCTCCGCGCGACGGTTCTTGCTCCACGCGGACTCGTCGTGGCCGACATCCACGGGGCGTTCCTCGCCGTAGCTCACGGTTTCGATCTGGGAGTCGCGTACGCCGTCCGACATCAGGAAGCTGCGCACCGCGTTGGCGCGGCGTTCGCCGAGCGCAAGGTTGTACTCGCGCGTGCCGCGTTCGTCGCAGTGGCCTTCGATCAGGAGGGAACGGTTGCGGTTCGCACGCAGGAAGTCCGCGTGCCGCTCGAGGGTACGCAGATCCCCCGGCCTGATGACGGCCTTGTCGAAATCGAAGTACAGCGTGCGCGCCAGCGGTTGTCCGTCCGGCCCCAGCCAGACGCCTTCCGCGTCCGTCGGAGGACCCGCGGGCTCCGGGTCGGGCGTGGGTTCGACCATGGGCGGCGCCGTCTCCTCCGGAACCGGCACGGGCTCCGGGGCCGGCGTCGTGCAACCCGCACAACCCGCCAGGACCCCTCCGGCAAGAAGTACGACAAGCAGGGAAAATCGAGGTCGGGAGCCGTGCGTGGCCCTTGCCTGTGTCATTTCTGTCTCCTGTTTCTCTTGCGAGGGGTGTCCCCTCGCGCTCCCCGGCTGAAGGCTCTTCACCTAGTGGCCACTCGACGAAGACAGCGCATCGATATACGGCGACCAGGCCGGTTCCCGCACGTCACCCTCCGCGGAGGGCAAGCGATACCTTACGCGACCGTCGATTGACACGACGGCCAGTATACCCCGGCCCCGGTCTTGCGTCGCGTAGATCAGCATGGTGCCGTTTGGCGCGATGGACGGCGATTCGTCCAGCGAGGTCTCTGTCAGCACGCGCACATCCTCGCGTTCGAGGGCCTGCCACGCGATGTGGTACGTGCCGTTGCGGCGGTGCACGTAGACGAGGTGCTCGCCGTCCGGCAGCAGCCGCGCGCGGGCGTTGTAGTCCCCCTGGAACGTCAGACGCTCGACCATCGAGGTGGCGAGCTCCATCTGGTAGATCTGCGGGCGTCCGCCACGGTCGGACGTAAAGATCAGGGCGTTGCCGTCGGGGGTCCAGCTCGGCTCGGTGTCGATGGCCGACGGATAGCGGGTAATGCGCCGGAGGTCTCCGCCGACCAGGTCCTTGACGTAGATCTCGGGGTTGCCGTCGCGGGACAGGACCAGCGCGAGCCGGTTGCCGTCCGGCGAGAAAACGGGTGCGCCGTTGAGACCGCGGTACTCGGCGACGCGCGTGCGCTCGCCGGTGACGAGATCCTGGATGACCACCGCCTGGCGTCCGCTCTCGAAGGACACGTACGCGACGCGCTTCGCGTCGGGCGACCAGCTTGCGGACAGCAGGGGCTGGTCCGAGTCGAACAGCGTGCGCGCGCGTTCGCCGTCCGAGTCGGCGAGTTCCAGGCGGTAGCGGGCGTACGGCGTGCCCGCGTCGAGCGCCAGGACGTAGATGATCCGGGTCGAGAATGCCCCGGGAATCCCGGTGATCTGCTCGAAGACCTCGTCGGAGATGCGGTGGGCGATGTCCCTGCGCTTGGCGGCGGGCGCGGCTATGCGGCCCGAAAGCAGTTCGCGCTCGTTGAACACGTCGAGCAGGTGGTAGGCGGTCACCAGTTCGCCTTCCCCGAGTTCCCACATCTGCCCGACCAGGACGTACTCGATGCCGAGCACGCGCCAGTCCCGGAAGAGCACCTCCTCGCGACGCGTGGGCAGGGACAGCATGTTCTCCGGCGGCAGCGGATCGAACTGGCCGCTCCTTGCCAGGTCGAACGACACGACGGGGGCGATGCCCGCGTCGTCGTCGCCCGGGGTCCCGAAGGGCACCACGGCAATGCGGGTCTGGTTGTCATACCCCTGGTCGATGATGATTTTCTCGCCGGCGCCGGACGCGGTCCACGCGACGGCAAGCATCGCGGCGAGGGTTACGGTCCGCGATAGTCTGTGCGCGATCAACGTAGGAGGTCCTCCGGTTTGAACACCAGCGTGAACTGGCGGAAGCGGGCGTCGAAGAGCCCCATGTCCTCCGGCACCTGGAACCGTCTCGCCTTGCGGACCGCCGCCTCCGCGGACCGGTCGAAGGCCGTGTTGCCGCTCGAGGACACGAGGGTCACCGACACGACCTCCCCGGTCGGAATCAACTCGACCAGCAGTTCGGCCTCCATGTCGTTGCGGGCGGAGGGCGGACGCGACCAGTTACGCACGACGGCCTGGTAGATCCCGGTAACGTAAGAGGCCGCCGCATCCGTCTGCGCATTGCTGGCCAACTCGATCCCCTCGCGGTCAATGGCATCCTTGAATGCCGTCTCGGCGAGCTTCTCCAGACGCTCCCGGCGGGCGGCTTCCTCGCGCGCCCGCTCGTCCTCGCGCTTCTGGCGTTCCTGTTCCGCAGGGTCCACCTTCGGCGGCGCGGGCTTCGGGGCGGCCCGCTTCGGGGGCGCCGGCGCCGCGGCCGGTTGCGGCGCCGGCGGCCGCCGGGTCGCTTTCGGTTTCGGGGGCTCGAGGACGATGAGCCTGGCGTTGACGATGTCGGGACGGATGACGCGGGCATCGTCGTTCCCGGGCGTCCAGCCCCGCACCAGCGCGAGGGCCGCCCCGGCGTGCAGGAGCAGCGCCAGGACGAGCGGCACGGGGTAGTCGCGGAGCATGAGGATCAGCCCGACAGGTCCGGCGGGTCGGTGATGAGCCCGACGCTCTCGGCGCCGGCCTTCTGCAGCACCGTCATGACCTTGACCACCTCGCCGTATTCGATTTCCCGGTCGGCCCGGACGTAGACGGGCACCGTGGGTCGCGCGCCGATGACGCGCGTGGCCTGGTCCTCGAGGGAGAAGATCGTGACGCGGCGGCCCCGCTCGTCGTCCCGCTGCATGCCGATGTTCAGGAAGATCGCGCCGTCGCGCTTCACGCTGACGACCAGCGGGTCGTCATCGTCGTCCGGCAGCGGCTCCGACGGCGCCTGCGGCAGGTCCACCTCGACGCCCTGGGTGAACAGCGGCGCCGTGGCCATGAAGATCACCAGCAGCACGAGCATCACGTCGATGTACGGCACGACGTTGATCTCGGACATCGGCTTGCGGCGAACGGCCATGGGGTTCCGGGCGGTCCTCGGTCAGGTCTTGTGCGATGCGCGGTACAGGATACTCGTCAGCTCGTCGGCGAAGGCCTCGTAGCGCTTCATGAGCACTTCCACCCGCGCCGAGAAACGGTTGTACCCGATCACCGCGGGAATGGCCGCGAACAGCCCCATCGCCGTGGCGATGAGCGCCTCGGAGATGCCCGGCGCCACTGATGCGAGCGTCGCCTGGCTCATGTTCGCGAGGTTCCGGAACGCGTTCATGATGCCCCAGACCGTGCCGAAGAGGCCCACGTAGGGGCTCGTGGAGCCCACGGTCGCGAGGAAGGCGAGGTGCCGCTCGAGGGACTCCTCCTCGCGGGTCAACGCGACGCGCATCGCGCGCTGCACCCCCTGCATCACCGCGTCCGGCTCGGCGCCGGCCTGCTCCGACAGCCGCAGGAACTCGCGAAAGCCGGACTGGAACACCGTCTCGCTGCCGTTCAGGTGTTCCTCTTCCTCAAGTTCGCCGTAGAGTTCCCGAAGGTCCACGCCGGACCAGAACTCCTCCTCGAAGTCGTCCATCTGGCGCCTGACGCGGTTCAGGGCGAACCAGCGCTGGAAGATCATCATCCAGGAGATGACGGAGGCGAGCGCGAGGATCACCATCACGAACTGCACGAGCGGGCTCGCGTTCACGAGGATCTCGTAGATGGAAAGCTGTTCGGGCATCGTCAGCGCAGGTCGAAGGAACTCTGGGTGTCGTCGGTGGGCCGCTTCAGGCCGAAGTGATGGTACGCCTTATCGGTGGCGGTGCGCCCCCGCGGCGTTCGCACGAGAAAGCCCTGCTGTATGAGGTAGGGCTCGAGCACGTCCTCGATGGTGTCGCGTTCCTCGCTGACGGCGGCCGCCAGGGAGTCGAGACCCACGGGGCCGCCCTGGAAGTGGTCGATCACCGTGCGCAGCAGCTTGCGGTCCATGCTGTCGAACCCGCGGTCGTCGACCGCCAGCATGTCGAGACCACTGCCGGCGGAGGTGGCGTCGATGTGTCCGTCTCCCTCGACTTCGACGTAGTCGCGCACGCGGCGGAGCAGGCGGTTCGCGATGCGGGGCGTCCCCCTGGAGCGGCGCGCGATCTCCCGGGCGCCGTCGCCGTCGACCGCGACGGTGAGCTTCTCCGCCGCCGCCGTGACGATCTCCGTCAGTTCGTCGACCGAGTAGAACTCCAGCCGTTGCACGATGCCGAAGCGGTCGCGGAGCGGAGAGGTCAGGAGGCCGGCCCGGGTCGTGGCGCCGATGAGCGTGAAGCGCGGCAGGGGGAACTTGATCGACTGGGCGGCCGGGCCCTCGCCGATCAGGATGTCGATCTCCGCGTCTTCCATGGCCGGGTAGAGAATCTCCTCGACGACCGGGGAGAGGCGGTGGATCTCGTCCACGAACAGGATGTCGCCGGGTTCGAGGTTCGTGATCATGGCGGCCAGGTCGCCGGGCTTCTCGATCACCGGCCCCGAAGTCGCCTTGATCTGCACCTCCATCTCGTGGGCGACGATGTGCGCCAGCGTGGTCTTGCCGAGTCCGGGCGGCCCGTAGATGAGGGTATGGTCGAGGGCCTCGCCGCGCCCGCGCGCCGCGGCGATGGCCAGGGCCATCTGTTCCTTGACCGCGGTTTGGCCGACGTACTCGGAGATACGCACCGGACGCAGCGAACGGTCCGCGGAACGGTCGGGCGGCATCGCTTCGCCCGCGGTGATGCGGTCACGTTCGATGGTCATGCCGAACCGTCGGGGCTCCTACTTGCGATGGGCACGTCCCTCGCGCTGCTCTTTTCTTGCGAGGGGTATCCCCTCGCGCTCCCCGGCTGAGGGCTCTTTTCTTGCGAGGGGTTCCCCCTCGCGCTGCTCTTTTCATGCGAGGGGTTCCCCCTCGCGCTCCCCGGCTGAGGGCTCTCGCGGCCCGCCATCCGCTTGAGGGCCGAGCGGATGAGGTCCTCCGTCGACTCGCCGTCCACGTGCACGGACTCGACGACCTTGCGCGCCTCGGCGGGCCGCCAGCCGAGGGCCACCAGCGCGCTGACGGCATCGTCCGCTTCCCTGTCCGTCTGTATCGGCGTGCCGGCCGCGGCGACCGGCAGGTCATCGAGGCGACCCTCGAGTTCGATGACGATCCGCTCCGCGGTCTTCTTGCCGATGCCGGGAACCTTCGTCAGAAGCCGGGTGTCCCGCTCCGCGACGCAGCGTGCGAGTTCCGCCGGTGGGAGCGCGCCGAGCACCGTCATCGCGACTTTCGGCCCCACTCCGTTCACCTTGACGAGTACCCGGAAGACCGCGCGTTCGACGAGGGAGCGGAAGCCGAACAGCGTCATCGAGTCGTCGCGCGCGACCAGGTGGGTGAAGAGCTCCACCGGGGCGTCGGGCGCGCCGGCCGAGGCCAGGGTCACCGTGGTCACCTCGACCTCGTAGCCCACGCCGGCCACGTCGACCAGCAGCACGTTCCCTTCCCTTGCGACCACGCTGCCGCGCAGGCGTCCGATCATGCGCGCGCTCCCGGTTTCCTGCTCGACTGGGCATGACACAGGGCCACGGCCAGCGCGTCGGCGGCGTCGGCGGCGGGGGACTCGTTGAGTGCCAGCGCGGCCCGGACCATGTGCTGGATCTGGTGCTTGGTCGCGCGCCCGGTGCCGACGACCGCCTGCTTCACGCGCCGCGCCGCGTAGCCCGTCACCGGCATGTCGCGCGCGATCGCGGCGGCGATGGCGGCGCCGCGCGCCTGGCCGAGCTTCAGCGCGGAACTCGGGTTGCGGGCGACGAACACCTCCTCGATCGCCACCTCGGCGGGACCGTAGTCGTCGATGACCGTCTCTATACCGTGGTAGATCTCGGCGAGCCGGCCGTGGAAGTCCGCGGCCCGGGTCCGGATGCAGCCGCTCGCGACGTAGGACACGCGCGGACCGTCGCGGTCGATCAGGCCGTAACCGGTGGTCCGGGAACCTGGATCGACGCCGAGGACCCGCATCACCCGCCGGAGGTCTCCGTGGCGAGGGCCTGCTCCGGGAACTCGGCGTTCGTGAAGACGTTCTGCACGTCGTCGAGGTCCTCGAGGGCGTCGATCAGCCGCAGTACCTTCCCTGCCGCATCGGCATCGATGGCGGAGCCGCTGGCGGCAACCATGGTCACCTCGGCGTGGTCGGGAGGCAGGGACGCCGCCCGGAGCGCGTCGACCACGGCGCCGAAGTCTTCCGGCGCCGACGTCACGGCGACGCCACCGTCCTCGCCCGTTTCCACGTCCTCCGCGCCGGCTTCGAGCACCGCGTCGAGTATCGAGTCCTCGTCCGCGCCGGGCGCGAACACGATCACGCCTTTCTTCGCGAACAGGTACGAGACGGAGCCGTCCGTCCCGAGGTTGCCGCCGTGCTTGCTGAACGCGTGGCGGACGCCCGCGACGGTACGGTTGCGGTTGTCGGTCATCACCTCGACGAGCACCGCCACGCCGCCGGGGGCGTAGCCCTCGTAGGTAAGTTCCTCGACATCCGCGCCGTCCTGTCCGCCGGCGCCGCGTGCGATGGCCCGTTCGATGGTGTCCTTGGGCATGTTCGCGGCGAGCGCCGTGTCCACGGCGGCGCGCAGGCGCGGGTTGTCCGTGGTCGAGCCGCCCCCGAGCCGGGCGGCGACGGTCACCTCGCGGATGAGCTTCGACCACAACTTGCCGCGCTTCGCGTCCTGCGCGGCCTTGCGGTGCTTGATGTTGGCCCACTTGGAATGGCCGGCCATGCCCTCCTACCTGGCCGTGTCGCCGCGCTTGGTGACGCGGATGTGCAGGTCCCGCAACTGGTGCGCGTCCACCGGGGCGGGCGCGGCCGTCAGGTGGCAGAAGGCGGTCTGCGTCTTGGGAAAGGCGATCACGTCGCGGATGGCCTCGGTGTCCGCCATGAGCATCGTGAGGCGGTCCAGCCCGAGGGCGATGCCGCCGTGGGGCGGGCAGCCGTATCTCAGTGCGTCGAGCAGGTGACCGAACTTGACTTCCGCTTCCTGCCCGATGTTCAGCGCTTCGAACACTTTCCGCTGCGTCGCGATGTCGTGAATCCGGATCGAGCCGCCGCCGAGTTCGACTCCGTTCAAGACCACATCATACGCCTTCGCGAGCGCCCGGGTCGGGTCCTTGCGCATCTCGTCGGTGGAGCGCGGCATGGTGAAGGGGTGGTGCGCCGGCGTCAGCGTGCCGTCCCGTCCCTCTTCGAACATGGGCCAGTCGGTCACCCACAGGGGCGCCCAGCGGTCTTCGACCAGTCCGAGGTCCGCGCCGAGCCGGAGGCGCAGGTTGCCGAGCGCGTCGCCGACGACACGTTCGTGGTCGGCGCCGAAGAAGACCAGGTCGCCGTCGGCCGCCTCGGTACGCTCGAGTACCCGCTCCACGACTTCGGCGCCGAGGAACTTGAGGATCGGCGACTGCAGGCCGGCGACGCCGGCGGCACGTTCGTTCACCTTGATGTAGGCGAGTCCGCGCGCGCCGTAACCGCCGACGAAGTCCTGATAGTCGTCGATGGCCTTGCGGGACAGTACACCTGCCGCGCCCGGCGCCTTCAACGCGGCCACGCGGCCGCGGGGGTCGTTCGCGGGTCGCCGGAACACGTCGAAGTCGACCTCGACCATGAGGTCGCCGACATCGACCAGTTCGAGCGGGTTGCGCAGGTCCGGCTTGTCGCTGCCGAAACGCCGCACGGCCTCGGCCCAGGTGAGCACGGGGAACTCCGGAAGGGAGACGTCGAGGACCTCATCGAAGAGGGAACGCAGCATGCCCTCGGTGAGCGCCAGGACGTCCGCTTCGCTGACGAACGCCGCCTCGATATCGATCTGGGTGAACTCGGGCTGCCGGTCCGCCCGCAGGTCTTCGTCCCGGTAGCAGCGGGCGATCTGGTAGTAGCGGTCGAAGCCCGACACCATCAGAAGCTGCTTGAAGATCTGGGGCGACTGGGGCAGCGCGAAGAACGACCCGGGCTGCGTACGGCTCGGCACGAGGTAGTCGCGCGCGCCCTCCGGCGTCGCGCGGGTCAGCGTCGGGGTTTCCACCTCGAGGTAGCCGGCGTCTTCGAGATACCGGCGCACGTGGCTCGCGATGCGCGCGCGCAGGCGGAGGCGCTCCTGCATCTCCGGACGCCGCAGGTCGAGGTAGCGGTACCGCAGCCGGACATCCTCGCCGGCGTTGGAGTATTCGTCGAGCTGGAACGGTGGAGTATCCGCGGCGTTCAGGACTTCCAGCGTCGCTCCGAGCACCTCGATCGCGCCGGTCGCGAGGTCCGGATTGACCATGCCCTCCGGCCGTGGCCGCACGCGCCCGGTGGCGCGCAGCACGTATTCGTTGCGGACGCGGTCCGCGGTCGCGAAGCTCTCGGGCTCGTCGGGGTCGTAGACGACCTGCACGATCCCGGTGTGATCGCGCAGGTCCAGGAAGATCACGCCTCCGTGATCCCGCCGGCGATGTACCCAGCCGGTGAGTTCCACCCGCTCACCGACGTGGGCAGCGGTGAGCGCGGCGCAGTAGTGGGTGCGCATGGCCACGTCTGAAGCTCCTCTGGACGGTCGTGCTGCAAATGCGCGTCGCCGCGGGCGACGCGCCGACGGACCTAGTCGGACGAACCCGACGCGCCGTCGGACACCTTGGTGCCTTTGCCGCCGTTCGACGTTTTGGCGTCGCCGCTTGCCGCGGGCGAGGCCTTGTCTCCATTCGATTCGGCGGCGCCGGACGAGTCCTTTGCCGCAGAGGGCTCCTTGGCCGCGCCGGACTCCTCTTCGCGCGAACTGTCGCGCGCCCCTTCGCCGGCGAGGTTCTTCTTGTCGCCCGACTTGAAGTCCGTCTCGTACCAACCGCCGCCCTTCAGGCGGAACCGGACGGCCGAGACCTTCTTCTTGAGCTCCGCTTCGCCGCAACTCGGGCAGTCCACGAGCGGGGCCTCGCTGATCTTCTGCAAGGTCTCGAACTCGTGCTCGCAGCTCCGGCAGGCGTATTCGTAGATCGGCACCGTTCCAGTCTTCCAGCGCGGTTCCAACGCAAGCGCGCAAGGATAATCAATCGGGCGGCCGAAAACATGCTCTGAGGTGGTGCGAGTGGTGCGACGCCGCGTGCGGGGCGGCCAGCTTCTTTTGGTGCCGCCGCACCACACGGTGATCCTGGTGTCGCGCGACGACCTGCCGCTGGACGAACTGGTGCGTCGCCACCGGGGCAAGCAGGGTCGGGAGAACGCCTTCAAGGGACCGCTCACCGACCTGGACCCGCACCATCCGCCGTGCCGGTCCCACCGGGCCAACCAGGCGTTCCATGCGCTGGGGCACATCGCGCAGGTGGTGCTGCGGGCGGTGCAGCACACGGCGCTGCCGAAGAGCGCGCGGCGCCACGGCATCCGCGCGGTGATCCGTTACGTGGTCCGCACGGCGGCGCACATGGTGCGCACCGGACGGCGCGTGGTGGTGCGCTTCGCGAAGACCAACCACCGGCTCGACTGGCTGTACGCGGCGATGGTGTATCTGGAGGCCCGCGCCCCGCCGCGCGCGACGCCAGCCTGACGCCCCGAAAACCACGCGACGCCGCGCTGCGGCGGGGACGCGCTCGCGCGGGTGACAACGCGTGGGGCAGTAGAGCGTCCCGAAAACCGCTCCGGGAGCCCGCCCGGAGCGCCAAACCGGTCCACTGCGCCCGTACCAGGCTTCCGCAGGCCACTCTTGCCAACCTCGGCTCCGAAATGGCGCCTATAGCCCACGGTCCCCTGCTTATCAGGGGATCGGGAACGAATATCGAATATCTGAATTTCTGCGACGAATAAAAGTCAGCGACGAATGAATGAATGAGCGAGTGCGAACGGATCAAGGAGAGTCAAGTAATCTCGACGGCAGGCGCGTACACCGCGCCGCCTCAACGACGGAACCACCGTGATGACGTGGATTCGGACGCGGTCGCCGGCGGCGAGAACGGCGGCGGTGCTTCTGGCGCTATTGTTCTTGAACGCAGTTGCGGCCTCTGCGCCGCCGGCCGACGGTCGAAACGAGATCGAGTGGTCGGCCGCGCAGGCCGGTCCGGCGCCGATGGTGGGCCTGCCGCCCGGCCGGGGGTCACGGTTTCGTTCCTGGACTCGGTCGGCAACCCGTGGCCGGTGTCGGAACTCGCGGGACCGGAGGCGCCGTGGCTGACGGTTCGCCGGGCGGTCGCGCACCCGCATGTGGCGATCGTCCGGACCGGCGCGGTGACGGTGGTCGAGTTCTTCGACTACCGCTGCGGCTACTGCAAGCGTTCGCTCGACGCCGTGCGCGGCGCGCTGCGGCTGGCCGGGGTGCGGGTGCAGCTACGGGAGTACCCCATTCTGGGGGACGCCAGCGTGCGCGCGGCGCGCGCCGCGCTGGCGGCCGCGCGGCAGGGCGCCTACGAGGCGGCGCACTTCGCGCTGATGGAGCACGACGGCGAGTTCGACGCGGCGGAGATCGACTCGATCATGCGTGGACTGGGGCTGGACATGGAGCGGCTGGCGGCGGACCTCGATTCGGCCGGGATCGACGCGCTGATCGATGCGAACCGGGAACTGGCGGCCCGTCTCGGGGTGACGGGCACGCCGGCGTTCCTGGTGCTCGGTCCGGGCGGTGTGGAGGTCTCGCCGGGCGCCTTGGATGCGGACCGCCTCGCGGAACTGATCGCCGCCGCCGATCCGTGATCACCGTCCGGCCATGTCGCGCTTGCCTCCCCGAATCCCGCGACGCGCCGGATGGGTGGCATTCGTGCCACCCCTTCTCCATCGGGGTGTCAATCCGCCGCGAGCGGTAGTAGAGTGGGTTCCGTCGGCCCCCGGGGCCGGCGCGGGAGTCGGAGGGAGCCAATGGTTCGCAAGCGGGGTCGGCCGGCCGCATGGATGCTGGCGGTGTGGATCGGATCGGTGGCCTGGGCCCAACCCGACGCGTACGACGAGTTGCCCGGGGGCCCGCCGGGGCACGTGGCCCAGTTCTACTACTCGGCGCTGGCCCTGCCGGGCGTCGGCGACTGGGGGCCGGACCGGCGTCTGGCCCTGCTGGATGCCGCGACCCTGCGCCACCGCGACCGGCTGGTGGACCGGGCTTCGGGGCCATCGGCCGAGGCGGCGTTGCGCCACGTCGAACGTCTGGCGGCGTCGGAGGCCATGAACCACAGCCAGCTGGCGCAGGCATGCGCCCAGCACGGTCTTCTGGAGGGGCCGTGCGCGGACCACACCGGCTACGTGCGGCGCGTGCTGGTGGTGGAGGAGATGCTGGCGCGGGGCCGCCTGACCCTGGACGCGCTGGAGACGGAACTGGCGGGGGCGGCCCGGCCGTCGCTGGGCGACGACGCGCGGTGAGTTCGGCGGCGCTGGGCGCGCGGTAGCGGACGCCATGCGGTCGCGACGGATCGCCCGGATCGGACGAACGTCGGCGTATTGCGCCCTGGCCGTTGCGGCTTGGGCGCTGGCGCAGGGGCCCGCGGCGCCGGAGGCCGGTTCCGGCGGCGCGGTCGCCGCGGCCGCCAACCGGGCGCCGGTGCTGGCGGTGTTCCCCGACGGGGTATCGGTCCGCGCCGGCGAACGGGCGACGGTGGCCGTCGAGTCGCTCGACCCCGACATCGCCGCGGACGGCGTCGCCGAGGCCGTCTGGCTGGGTGTGGCGCCGGCTCCCGATGCGGATCGGGCGGTCCCGGCCTGGCTGACCGGGACGAGTTGGAGCGCGGGCCCGTCGGAGCGGCCCCGGCTGGAGCTCGCGTTCGCGCCGCCGGTGGACGCGCCGGCCGGTGTCCACACGGTGGAGGCGGGCGCCACCGACGCACGCGGCCTGACCACGCTCGCGAGCTTCGAGGTGACGGTGCTGCCGCCGCGCTGCGGTCCGCTGGAGCTGGACGAGGACGGCGTCTGCGTCCGCTGCCCGGAAAACCGGGTGCCCGACGCATCGCGCACTTTCTGCGAGCCCTGTCCGACAGGGACGGAGCGCCCGGCGGGCGCCGCCTGCAGCGCCTGCCCGGCCGGCATGACGAGCGATCCCGGAGAGTCGTGCGGGTGCGGCGGGACGGCGCACCTGGTGGACGGCGCCTGCGTCGACTGCCCGCCGCACACCGAGGGCGCGGGCGCTGCGTGCGTGGCGTGTCCGCCGGACACCGAGCGGCCCGACGGCGCCCGTTCGTGCACCGACTGCCCGGCCGGCGGGACGAGTCCGGGCGGGGTGGCGTGCGCGCCGGCCGTCGCGCCGAAGGCCGCCGCGCCGTCTGCGCATGTATCCGGCGGCGCGACCGCGAAGTCCTCGTCGTCGGCCGACACGACCGCGCCGACCATCGTGTCGGCCGACTACGCCGGCGCGACCGTCACGCTGACCATGAGCGAACCGGTGTGGGCGGAGACGAGGCCCGCCGCCGGCGACTTCGTGGTGCGCTCGAACACGGTCTTCACGGTGACCGGCGTCAGCGCTCCGTCGAGTGGGGCGGACGCCGGCGCGACCATCACGCTGACGCTCGGCGGCGCGCCGCGGGGTTCGCCGCGGATCGTGTTGACTTATGTCGCGAACAGGGACGCGAAGCGGCGGCCGCGCGACGCCGCCGGCAACCGGCTGGACACGCAGGACGTGACCGTCCGGCCGCGGCGCACGCTGACGGTGCGCTTCGACGGCGTCGGCGACACTGGCATCGCGGAGGACGCGGGCGAGGTGGGCGTGACGCTGTCCCTGGACCATCCCCCCGCCGCCGGGAGCTACACGGGCTGCCGCCTGCGGCTGACGGGGGACAGCGTGGCCGGCACCGTCGACGTCGAGTTCGTCGACGCGGAACAGACGCTCAACGCCGCCGGCGGCTGGCGCGCCGGCGCCAATCTCCTGAAGGTGGTCGACGACGCATACGCCGAGGGCGACGAGGCGCTTGCCGTGGAGGCGTACTGCACCGGCGGCGGCGCGGGCATGGACCCGCCGGCGTCCGGGCTGGTGTCGGAACCGTCGAGCGTGACCATCGCCGACAACGAGTCGCGGACGATCGCGCTGTCCGCGGACCCGGCGAAGATCCCGGAGACGGCGGGCGCGACGCGGGTGACGGTGACGGCGACGCTGGACGGCCGGGCGACGGAGAAGCTGGACCTCGCGCTGACGCTGGCGGGCACGGCCACGGCGGCCAACCACACGGTGACCGGGACGCGGCGCGTCGTGATCGAGGCCGGGACGACGAGCGGGTCGACCGTGCTGACGGTGACGCCCAGGGCGGACGCGGACGACATCGACCAGACCGTCGCCATCGGATCCGTCCTTGCCGGGTATGCGGTGGCGGGCGCGACGGTGACCATCGCCGAGCCGCCGCCGCCGCCCACCATCGTGGCGAGCGCCGACCCGACGACGCTGTCCGAGGCGGTGGGCGAGGTGAAGGTGCGGCTGACGCTCGAACACGCGCCGGCGTCCGGCGCCTACACGAACTGCCGACTGCGGCTCGGCGCCGGCAGCGTGGCGGAGTCGCCGGCGGACGTGACGTTCCCGAAGGTGACGAAGCTGACCGCGGACAAGGGCTGGACGGCGCGCACGAAGCTCATGACGGTGGTGGACGACGCGGTTGCGGAGGCGGACGAGGCGCTGGTGGTCGAAGGCCACTGCACGGGCACGAAGCCCGGCACCGAGCCGCCGCCCACGGCCTTGGCGTCGAGGCCGCTGCGGCTGACCATCGAGGACAACGACACCCTCCACGCGCTGAAACTCTCGGTTCGCCCGGACACGATCGGCGAGACGCTCGGAGCCCGGGACGTCGAGGTGACGGCGACGGCGGACACGGCCCCGTCGTCGCCGGTGACGGTCGGCCTGGACCTCGGGTCCGGCGCGTACACGGTGACCGGCACGCGGAGCATCACGATCCCGGCGGACGCGATGAGCGGCACGACGACGCTCAAGTTCACGCCGACCGACGACGGCAACGCGTCCGACGACACGGTGTCGATCGGCGGTTCGGCCTCCGGCCACACGGTGACCGGAACGGCCCTGACCATCACGGAGCCCGTCACGGTGGGCGGGGTGGACGTGAGCGGCCTGGCGGTCGATCTGTCGGTGAGCCCGACGGCGATCCGGGAAGGGACGAGCGGCGCGCACGGCCTGAGCGCGAAGCTGACGGGCGTGGACGTGCCGGCGGTGGACGTGGCGTTCACGCCGGCGGTCGGCGGCACGGCGACGCGGGGCGCGTCGCACGACTACACGCTCGCCGGCGCCGCGGGCTGGGACCGGCTGACGGTGGCGGCGAACGACGCGCACCTGTCGGACGACGCGGAGGTGACCGTGTCGGCGCTCCCGGACGACGCCGACGAGGGCGGGGAGACGGTGACGTTCACGGTGTCGCGGGTGACCTGGGGCAACACCGTCGTCGCACTCGGGGAACCGGCGGTGGCGACGCTGACGATCACGGAGGCGTGGGACACCCCGAAGGCGCCGAAGGGGCTGGCGGCGGCGCCCGCGCCGGGCAACGAGACGCACGGCCTGGACGCGAGCTGGAAGTCCGTGACGGCGGTCCCGGCGGTGGACGGCTACGTGGTGCGCCACCGGGCGGTGACCGATCCGCCGGCGGCCTGGACCGACGCGGAGATCCAGCCGGGACTCGCGACGACGCTGACGGGACTGAACGCCGGCACGCGTTACGAGATCCGGGTGTTCGCCAGGAACGCGGCGGGCGACGGCGCGGAGTCGGGCAGCGTGTTCGCGTACACGGCGGACGGGGGCTGCCCGATGGCGGCGCCGGCGGTGACGACGCCGGAGGGCGCGCGCGCGCACTCCGACCTGAACGTCTCCTGGCAGGCGCCGGCGTGCGGCGCGTCGCTGTCGGGGTACCGGGTGCGTTACCGCGAAGACCCGGACGTGGAGAACGTCGAGAACGACTGGATCGAGATCGCGGCGGCGGGCACGGCCGCGACACTCACCGGCCTGACCGCGGACACCTCCTATCTGGTCGCGGTACGGGCCGTCGCGGTCGGCGGCGACAAGGGGCCGTGGTCGCCGGACGGCAAGGGCCGCACCGGTCTCGACACGCGGTTGCCGCCGCGCATGGGGGCGCCGGCGGTGGCGCCGCACGCGGTGGACGGCGCCTCCCGGCTGGATGCCTCCTGGGTGCGGGTGACGTGGACGGACGAGAACGACGTGGCGCACGCGATCACCGAGTATCAGTACCGTCACCGGCCGAAAGGCGGCGCCGCCTGGACGGCGGAGACCGGCGCGCAGGCGGCGTCGGAAGAGACGACCACCATGACCCGTTCGATCTCGGGGCTCGCGGCAGGCACCTGGTACGAGGTGCAGGTGCGCGCGGTGAACCGCATGGGCGGCATCGCCTACCCCGGCAAGTGGTCGCAGCCGGGAAGCGGCCGCACCTGGGGCGCGCCGGACCCGGTGGAGGAACCGTCGGCGCACCTGATGGGGACCGGGGTGGTGGTGGTCTGGGACGCGCCGCACGACGGCGGCTCGCCGATCACCGATTACGACGTGGACTACAAGGTCAGGGACGGGGGCGGCTGGGACCCGCACAACTATGCGGGCTGTTCGATGGGTGCCTGCGCGACCGAGACGTCCATCGACGCGGTGGCGAGGAAGGTGCGGGTGCGCGCGGAGAACGCGCTGGGCATGGGCGAGTGGTCGCCGGCCGCGAACGTGCAGTCGCGCAAGCTCCTGCGGGTGTCCTACGGTGCCGCGGCCGCAACGGTCAACGAGGGCGAGTCGCTGCTGGTGACCGTGCGGCTGGACAGCGCCGCGGACCGGTCGGTGTCGGCGCCGGTGACGAAGACCGGCGATGCGACCGCGTTCCGCCTGGACGGCCTGGGCTCCGACGAGACCGCGGCGTTCGGCCTGGGCACGACGGAGCAGACGTTCACGTTCGTCGCGCTGCAGGACGAGGACGATGACGACGAGAAGATCACCCTCGGGTTCGGGACGCTGCCGGACGGGGTGCGCCTGAGGGAGCCCGCCGCGCTGGTGGTGACGGTCCGCGACGACGAGACCGCGAACGGCCGCCCGTCGTTCGCCGCCGGCGCCGCGGCCACCCGCGCGGTCGCGGAGAACGCGGCGGCCGGCACGGCGGTGGGCGCGCCGCTCACGGCGAGCGACCCGGAGGACGACACGCTCACCTATGCGCTCGCCGGCACGCATGCGGGGCTGTTCACGGTCGACGGGTCGAACGGGCAACTCGCGGTGGGCGCCGACGCGGACCTCGACTTCGAGGGCGCGGTGACGAGCTACGCCGTGACGGTGGAGGTGAGCGACCGCAAGGACGGCGCCGGCGAGGTGGACACGGCGGTCGACGCCTCCATCGCGGTGACGGTCAACGTGACGGACGTGGCGGAGCCGCCGGGCGTGCCGGACGCGCCGTCGCTGACGCCGACGGCGACGACCCTCGCGGTCGCCTGGACGGCCCCGGACAACACGGGTCCGGCGATCACCGGCTACGACGTGCGCCACCGGGCGTCCGGCGATGCGGACTGGACGGACGCGGCGTTCGCGGGCACCGGGACCTCGACCACGCTCACCGGGTTGTCCGCCGGCACGGCCCACGAGGTGCGCGTCCGCGCCACCAGCGACGAGGGCACCGGCGACTGGTCCGCGTCCGCGGTCGAGAACACGCTGCCGGCCGTGTCGTTGAGTGCCGACAAGCCGAAGCCGGAGATCGCGGACGGCAACGCGGCGGTGGAGGTGACGCTGAGCGCCGCGGCGGGCGCGGCGGGCGGCACGCTCAAGGGCGCGTGGCTCGCGCGCGACGGCGAAGGCACTGTCACCGTGCTGGCGGACGACATCGCGCTGACGGACGGCACGGCGGTGACGCGGGCGGTGTCCTCATCGGCGCCGGGGCCGCGGACGTTCGGGTTCCGGGCCACCCACACGCTGGACGGCCGCACACGCGCGTCGACGGAATGGGTGACGATCGACTGGCGGCCGCGGGTGATTCTCTCCGCAACCCCGACGAGCGTTGCCGAGGACGGCGGCGCGACAACGGTCACGGTGACGGCCACGCTCACCGGCGCGACGCTGACCGACGCGGCGAAGACGGTGACCGTCTCGGTGGCGGGCGGCACCGCCACGGCGGGCGACGACTTCGAGGCGGTCGACGGGTTCACGATCGCGATCGCGGGGAGTACCCGGAGCGCGGACGGCTCGTTCACGCTGACGCCGGTTGTGGACGCGGACCGCGAGGGGCCGGAGACCGTCGCCGTGACCGGCACGGCGACGGACGGCGGCCCGGTCACGGTCGTCGGTACGAACGTGAGCATCGTGGACGCCGACCCGAAGCTGACGGTGACCGCGCCGACGAACGGGTACGTCACCGGGACGACCGGCAGCGGCGATGCGAAGACGACGGTCATCGACTGCGGCTCCGGGAACCGGACGGACTGCGCCGCGACGCTCGCGGCCGGCACGGTGGTGACGCTGACCGCGACCGCCGATGCCAAGCACCTGTTCGGCGGCTGGACCGGGGCATGTTCCGGGACCGAACCCTGCACGCTCACCGTGAACGCCGACAGCACCGTCGGGACGACGTTCGTCGCGGCGCGAAGCCTGGTTGTCACGGCGCCGTCGCATGGTAAGGTGACCGGCAGGATCGGGACCAGGACAGTGATCGACTGCGGCGGCGACTGCGCGGAGACCGTGGCCCACGGCACGCGGGTGGCGCTCAGCGCGAGTCCCGACAGCGACTACCGGTTCGACGGCTGGGGCGATGCGTGCGCGTCCGAGACGTCGGCCGCGTGCTCCCTCACCCTCGACGCCGACCGCACGGTGAGCGTGGCGTTCGTGTCCACGGCCATCGTCGGCAGGTGCGACGAGACTGCGGTGGACGGCTGCGCCGCCGGCAATGCGAACACGACCGCGGTCGCCGACACGGACAGCCACCACCGGTGGCGCTGCGACGGCACCGGCGGCGGCGCCAACTCGCGCACCTGCACGAAGGCCAAGCTCGGCTGCCGGTCCGGCACGCGAAGCTGGAGCGCGGGCGGTTACTCGTGCGAAGGCACAATCACCTCGGCGACCAGCGGCCAGACGAGGTCGGCGCGGGACCAGGGCGATCCCACCCGCGGCGCGGCGGCGTTCAAGTGCGACGACGGCGGCTGGCTGGAACAGTCGGGCGGCACCTGTAGCGTGGACCTGCGGTGCGGGACGCGCGAGAACGTCTGCCTGCCCGACGGAGTCGAGTGGAACGACCGGGCCGACACGGAGGCCAGGGACGGCGCGTGCGCGAGCACCGAGTCCGCAGGGTGCCGGAACGGCACCACGTACAGCAACCGCGACGACATACCGCTCGAGAACGGGGCGTGCGGTTCGACCCGCAACGACTGCGACGGCGGCACCTACCGCCATCGCGCCGACACCGACAGCGAGTACCGGTGGCGCTGCGTCGGCACCGACGCGGAGGACCGCTGGGCGTGCCTCGGCATCGACGGCTCGAAGAACTGGAGTTGCGGCTACGCCAGCCAGTCGAAGTCGTGCGGCGTCTCGATTCCGGCGAGGGACGACAACACCTGCGGCGTCGGCGAGGTCACCCGCCACGCGTCCGACGACGACTGCTCGATCTGCAAGCCGGGCTACAAGGACCACAACGGCGTGTGCGAGGAGCGGCCGGACTGCGGTCCCACCGAACTCAGTTGTCGCGCTGGAACCGCGACCAACACCGCGGACAAGCTGAGTCCGCCAACCAATCAATGGACATGCACCAACGCGGGAGAAACGAAAGCCTGCACCGATCCCGCGCCGCCGCCGAACTGCGGGGACAACCAGGAGTACGCGCTGGACGCGTCGAACGAACTGACCTGCAGGTGCGTGAGCGGCCATCACCTGCACGGGGGCAAGTGCGTCCGGGATCCGATGTGTTCGGCCCCGCTCGTGGAGAACGAGTGCAAGGTCGGCACCGCCACGGGTTTCACGGACACGGCGGTGTACGGAGCCTGTGAGGCCACCGAGACGGAAGGCTGCGTGACGCCGGGCGGCGGCGCCTTCGAGGACGCGCCGAACACTCCCAAAGCGGATGGGAAGTGCGGCGCAAAGAAGAACTCCTGCCTCTCGGGTACGACCGACAACGAGGCGCAAACCACATCCGAGTACACATGGGATTGTCTCGGCATCGCGGGCTCGAAGAACTGGAGCTGCGAGGGGAGTGCCGGCAGGAAGGAGTGGGGCTGCGAGAACGGAGATCCCAACAAGACACAGTCCTGCGGGCTCCCGTCGCCGGGAAGCAGCCAATCCTGCGGCGAGGCCATTGCCGCGGTGGATTACCTCGGCTGCTACGTCTGCAAGCCGGGTTACGAGGACGTCAACGGCGATTGCGTGTGCAAATCGGGTTATCAGAAGGTCGGCGGCGTCTGCAAGCCGGTCGTGAAGCTCACGGTGAGTGTGCCCACGCTGACGAGTCCGTCGACCGCAAACCCGAAGCCCGTAGTGTGCAATATAACGGCGAGCAAGGGCGTCGACAACGGAAACGGGATTTCGTGCGGATATGCGGGCAACAACTGCGCGGAGTACTACGTTGAGGGCACAACGGTGACGTTAACGAACACCGCGAAGAGCGGCTACGGGCTCACAGCTTGGGACGGCGCGTGCAATGGCACGTCGTCGACCTGCAGCCTTCTCATGCACGTGGCGCAGAAGGTCACGGTCTTTTGCGGGTCCACCCTCGCTGTCCATCACGGCGGACCGTACACGGCGACGCTCATCACTGTGCCGTTGCCTCCGCCATTGCCGACATCGCGTTTCTACAGCGCAACTGTCCAGGCTTCGGCAAGCGGCGGGGTGCCCGGGTATACGTTCAAGTGGTCGGAGAAGGAGGCTGGCGCGAGGGCCGTCTACATACTGCCGACCTTGGCCGCGTCGGGAAAGAAGATAGAGGTCGACGCAAGCGACAGCGAGGGGAACACAGGCCATGACGAAACGAAGATCAATCCCCCGTCGGCTGACGCCTTACAGGGGGCGAGCCCGGAGGCCGTCGCCTTCGAGGTGCCGCTGGGCGGCGAGCTCCACTTCGTCTGGGGCGGGGAGGGCGAAGTGACGGGACGTTCGGAAGACCGCACCGTGGTCACGGTCAGCGTGTCCTCGCCGGCGATTCGCGTAACCGGCGTGGGTGTCGGGGAGACGTACGTGGTCCTGCGGACGACCGGCGGCGAGGACTTCTACCTGCCCGTGGTGGTCCGGTAATGCGCGGGCGCCCGCACGACCGGGATGGTGCATGGGCTCGGTGGGTTCGGTTGCATGGGATTCCCGCACTCGCCGCCGGCGCCGTGTTGGCGCCGGCGGCGGCGCTGGGGCAGGCGCCCAACGCATCCCTGTTCACGACGGAACCCAGGGTCGCGTCCGCGGCGTCGGCGGACGCGCTGGCCGGCGGTCCGCGGCGAATCGGGCGAGTTGATCACGGTCTTCTCGGCGCGTTGAGCGAGGAAGTCCTCGCCGGCCGGGACGGCAAGCTGCGCCTGAACCTGTTCGCGGACGTGGAGTACGAAGCGTCGCTCGAGCGGAGCGCCCCGACATCCCGGGGTTACACGCTGTCCGGGCCGCTGGACGATGTCCCGTTCGGCCGCGCGGTGCTGGTGGTCAACAACGGCAAGACCTACGGTCGCGTGTACACGCCGGAGGGCAACTGGTCGATCCACACGGTCGGGACGATGCAGACCGTGGAGCCTTTGGCATCGGGGCCGATGCGTTGCGGGCTGGAGTCCAAACCGGTAGCCGAAGAGGCGCTGACCCGTGGCGGGGTGGCGTCCGACGTGTTCGGGTTCGACCGCGAGGGGGACGACTTTCGCCAGGCACTTGCGCCGCGAGCCTCCCTGGCTTTGCGAGCCGCGGATGCTTGGCGCCGGCCATCGGAATCCGAACCCGCGGAGGGCATCGGGACAGTCCGGTCGAGCGCTCCCCCCGAGGCCGGAGGGGCGTCCGCGTCCGGAGCGGCCGGCGCCTCGGACGACGGCGTCGTCGACGTGCTGGTCGCGTACCCGTCCTTCGTGCGGGAAATCGAGGGCGGCTACGGTCCCCTGCTGGCGCTCATCGATCTCGACATCGCGACGGCGAACGAGGCGTTCGCGGCGAGCGGGGTCGAGTTGCGCGTGCGGCTGGCCGCCGCGGTGGAGGTGGAGTACGACCGGTTTCTCGAAGAGGACGTGCTCTCCCGCCTGGGCGACACCGTGGACTACCTGCACTGGGACGCCGCGCTGCGGCATCTCGCCGACCCGGACGATGGCCACCTGGACGAGCTGCACGTCCTGAGGGACAAGCACGCGGCCGACCTGGTGCTGCTCCATTTGGGCGGAAGGGCGCACGAACGGGTTGCCTATTCGATGCGCGGGCCGTCGGGCCTGGCCGGCCTCGCGTTCCGCGTCGACAGGCCAAGTGCCGCGGCCCTGGAGGCGTCCGGGTTCTCCATCGCGCTGTCGGGCGATGGCACGGTCGTCGCGCACGAGCTCGGCCACGTCATGGGCCTGCACCACGACCGCCACGACGACCGGCACAACGAACCGTTCCCGTACAGCCACGGGTACCAATACCGAATCCCCGAAATCAGGACCGATGGTTCCGAGTGGCTTTGGGGATTCGGTACGATCATGGCGACTTTCTCGGGCCGAGGGCAGGCGCATCCGGGTTACGTGCTCGCGTTCTCCAACCCCGAACTGGTCCATCCGCTGGATCCCGGCCTGCGCCTCGGGGTGCCCGGGGACGAGCCGTCGGACGCGGTCGACGGGCCGGCCGACGCGGCGCGGCACCTGAACGAAGTGCGTGGGACCGTGGCCAACGTGCGGGCCAGCGCGGACGCCGACCCTTGCGGTTACGAACTGGTCGGCGCCCCGGGGGACGTGCCCGCCGGGGGCGGGACCTTCCGGTTGCGCGTGGACACCCAGCCCGGCTGCGCGTGGACGGCCAAGGCGGGCGAGTGGGTGTCCATAACGTCGAACCCGGAGGGCGAGGGGAGCGGCGAAGTCACCTACCGCGTTTCGTCGAACGACCACTTCAAGCGGTCCGTCGAGGTCATGGTCGCCGGACGGCTGCATGAGCGTTCCCAGGCTGGATCGCGGCCCATTACCCCGGTGTGCGCGCGCTCGGACCGTATGGTAAGTGCAATGATGTGGAGGCACCCGGACTTTGAGACTTCCGGCGGGCATTCCGGCTTCTATTCGCACACTCCCTGCGGAGCTCTGAACTTCGATGCCGACTATCTGGCGAGCATCCGCACTTTCCACCCGGACCCGGGCAATCCCCGCCGGATATGGCGGGGATTGGAACTGCCCGAGCTGCGGGCCGGCGACTTCGACGGGTTGACCGGCCTGTACGAGATCCGGATCAACGGAGTCGAACGCATACCGCCGGACGTGTTCGCGGGCATGACCGGACTCCGGACCGTGGAACTCAGTCAGGAGCTCTTCTGGGACGATCACAGCGCGGTCCTGGGCGAGATCGCGCCGGGCGCGTTCCGGGGGGTGCCGGGACTCATGTCCATCAGAGTGGACGGGCACCGGTTGCGGCGACTCGAGGCGGGCGTGTTCGAGGGGCTGGACGGATTGCTCGGGCTGCGCTTTGTGCGGGCGCGGGCGGGAAGCGTGGCGCTGGAACCGGACGTACTGGAAGGGCTGTCCGACCTCCGGTTTCTCGACTTGCACAACAACGGGATCGGTGCGCTCGATGCCGGGACGTTCGACGGGCTGACGGAACTGCGGGCCGTCAGTCTGTTTGGCAACGAGATTCGGACATTGCCCACGGACGTTTTCGACGGGCTGTCGCGCCTCAGGCGGCTGGACTTGAGGGACAACCGGATGGAGGCGTTGCCGGCGTTGGATGGGCTTTCTGCGTTGGAGATGCTGTTGGCCAATGCCAACCGGATCTCGGAGTTGGAGTCCGGGGTGTTCGACGACCTGGTCAACCTGAAGTACCTGTTCCTCCATTACAACCGTCTGGCGCGCCTTGCGGAAACGGCGCTCGCGCCCCTTGGCAAGCTGCAGATCCTGGATTTGCGTCATAACCGGTTGACGGCCATTGAACCCGGAACCTTTGCAGGCTTGTCAGAACTTGAAATTCTGGGACTTGACGGGAACCGGCTCACCGGGCTCGAAGCGGGCACGTTCGACGGCCTGTCGAGCCTGGAACTCCTGCTCTTGGCCAACAACGGAATACGCGGCATTGCCCCAGGCGCGTTCGGGGGACTCCGGGTGCGGTACGACTTGGACCTTTCGAACAACCGCCTGGGACCGCTGGCCACGGGGGCTTTCGAGGGACTGTGGACCTTGGTTTTGGACCTTTCGAACAACCGCCTGGGAACGTTGCGTGCGGGCCCGTTCCAGGGTCATGTTTCTATCTCCAGTATCAACCTGAGCCAGGCAGGTGTCACGTCCTTCGAGCCGGGAGCGTTCGAGGCACTGTCCCGGGTCGGTCACGTGTGGGCTGCGGGGAACGGCATCCGGGAACTCGCGCGCGGCGCGTTGCGCGGAATCGGCTGGAAGGGACATTTCAAGCTGCATCACAATCCGGGCGCCCCGTTCACCTTTGCGCCGACGCCCGTGGTGGCGGGCGTGGCGGAAGGGGCTGTCGGCCAGCCTCTGGAAATCGCCCTGGAGATCGCCTCGGCGGCGCCGGTTCCCGTCTACGTCTCGCTCACCGCGTCGGGCGGATCGCTGTCGGCCGATGAACTCCTGTTGGCCCGGGGAGACGTGCGTAGTCGGCGCCGCGCCACCGTGACGCCCCACGGGGACGGCCCGGTGACCGTGCGGATTGCAGGGGCGCCGGCTAGCAGCGACGGGGATCCGTGCGAGTCCGGCGTGTTGATCGGCCCATCGGCCCGCGCGTGTTTTTCTGGTGCCCGCTTGGCGTCCGGCCCCCCACTCGTGCTGTACGGGATCGAGGATCGGTCGCTCGTACGTGGCAGCCGAGCGGAGCACATCGACCTCGCGGAGGTGTTCTCCTACTTCGTCGGGACGGCGGATTACACGGTGTCAACGAGCGACGATGCGGTGGCGGCGGTGCGCGTTGAGGACGGGACACTGACCGTGACACCGGGCGTGATCGGGACCGCCGAGATCATGGTGACGGCGAAGGGGATGGGGGGTGAAACGCTGACGCGGCGCTTCACGGTCACGGTTGGCGTTCCGTCGGTTCCGTTGTTTCTTTCCGCCTCGAATCCCGAGCGCGAGGGCTTCGTCCGCGTCCTCAGTCACTCGGACCGGGCGGGCACGGTGCGGGTCACCGCGATCGACGACGCCGGGAGACGCCACGGGCCCGTGCGTCTGCGTCTGCGGCCCTACGGCGCCACCCACTTCAATTCCGCGGACCTGGAGGACGGGAACGAGGAGAAGCGGCTGCTCGAGGGCGTCGGCCCCGGGGTCGGGGAAGGCGACTGGCGCCTGGAGTTCGAGAGCGACATCGACATCGAGGCGCTGTCCTACGTGCGCACCGGGGACGGATTCCTCACCGCGATCCACGACGCCGCCCCGTTCGAGGACGGCGCGCACCGCATCGCGACCTTCAATCCGGCGAGCAACGTGCGCCAGTCGAGCCGGCTGCGGGTGATCAACACCGGACGCGAGGAGGCCGAGGTCACGGTGCGCGGAGTCGACGACGCGGGCGCTTCCCCCGGCAGCCCGGTGCGGTTCTCGGTTCCGGCCGGGGCGGCGCGCGAGTTCGACGCGATGCAACTGGAGGCCGGGGACATGGCGCTCGACGGCGCGCTCGGCGACGGCGAGGGCAAGTGGCGGCTGGCGGTGGAGTCGGATTCGCTCGTGGTGGCCATGAGCCTGCTGGAGAACGCGTCGACCGGCCACCTGACGAATCTCTCGTCGGCGCCGCCTCTGCCGGACGATGACGGCGTCCATCATGTCGCACTGTTTCCGGCTGCGGGCGATGCCCAAGGCAGGCAGGGATTCGCGCGGGTGATCAACCGCTCGCAGATGGCCGGCGTGGTCCGGATCGACGCCTTCGACGACGCGGGGGCGGTCTACGGGCCGCTGGAACTGGCCATCGAAGCGGGCGCCGCGGCGCATTTCAATTCCGACGATCTCGAGCTGGGCGCCTCGGGGAAGGGCTTGGCGGGCAGTACCGGTGCTGGCGAAGGCGACTGGCGGCTGGAACTGTCGAGCAACCTGGACATCGAGGTGCTGGCGTACGTGCGCGCGGAGGACGGCTTCCTGACGACGATGCACGACAGGGTGGCGGTGCGCGACGGGCGCCGGGAAGTCGTGCTGCTCAATCCCGGGAGCAACGCCGATCAGGCTAGTCGCCTGCGCCTCTCGAATCCGCTCTCGGAAGAGGCGCTGGTCGCCATCGTCGGGACAGACGACGTGGGCGCGTTGCCGGGCAGTCCTGTACACGTCAATGTTCCCGCCCGCGCGTCGATGACGTTGACGGCCGAGGAACTGGAGGCGGGTATCCCCCACCCCGATCTCGAAGACTACTGGACCCGGTGGCCGCTCGGCGACGGGCATGGCAAATGGCGGCTCTCGGTGGTGGCGGAGCCGGGCGTTCTCGTGCAGAGCCTCCTGGAGAGTCCGACGGGGCACCTGACCAACCTGTCGAGCGCGCCGGGCCCACCGGGCTTGGAGGCGAACTGACTGTTCGCGTCCGCCGACATCGCGAATCGTTCGAATCATCCTTGACGCGCTGCCCTGCTCGCCCCTGCCCCGAGCAAGGTCGCGCTATCGACGTCCGGCATTCGAGCGGGAATGTCGTACACACGCCTTCCTCGGAATACGAGTTCGCCCTGCGCGGGACGGGAGCGGCGCCCGGGCACGGCGCCCGGCCCGCTGCGGGAGGCGGCGGCGCGGCGGTATCCTTTGCGCTTTGCCCAAGGTCCGGATAGTCGATGCGCGCCAGCGAGACCCTCATGCCCACGCTCCGGGAGAGCCCCGCCGAAGCGGAGATCCCGAGTCACGTACTGCTGCTGCGGTCGGGATGCATCCGGCAACTCGCGAGCGGGTTGTACACGTGGCTACCGCTGGGGTTGCGCGTCCTGCGCAGGGTGGAGGCGATCGTCCGGAAGGAACTCGATGCGCGGGGGGCGCGAGAGGTCCAGATGCCGGTGGTCCAACCGGCGGAACTGTGGCGCGAGAGCGGCCGTTGGGACGTGATGGGCCCGGAACTGCTGCGCATGCAGGACCGGCACGAGCGCGACTACGTGATGAGCCCGACCCACGAGGAGGTCGTGACGGACCTCATGCGGCGGGTGGTCGACAGCTACCACCAGGTTCCCGTCAACCTGTACCAGATCCAGACGAAGTTCCGGGACGAGATTCGCCCGCGCTTCGGCCTGTTGCGCGCCCGTGAGTTCCTCATGAAGGACGGCTACTCCTTCCACCTGACGGACGAGTCGTTCGAGCGGACCTACCGTGACATGCACGATGCCTACGCGGCGATCCTCGAGCGCATCGGTCTCGAGTACCGGGCGGTGGAGGCCGACGCCGGCAACATCGGCGACAGCGAGTCCCACGAGTTCCAGGTGCTGGCGGAGTCGGGGGAAGACCTCATCGCGTACTGTCCGGACAGCGACTACGCCGCCAACGTCGAGAAGGCGCGGGCGTTGCCGCCGCGGGGCGAGCGGGATCCCGCGCAGCCGCTCACGCGCGTGCCCACCCCGGGCCGGCGGACGATCGCACAGGTCTCGGACTTCCTGGGGCTCGATGCGTCGCGCTGCGTGAAGACCCTCATCGTGCGTGGCGCCGAGGAGCCGCTCGTCGCCCTCGTGCTGCGCGGCGACCACGAGCTGAACGAGACCAAGGCCAGCCGGCTGGCCGCGGTCGCCGCTCCGGTGACGTTCGCTTCGGACGCCGAGGTCGAGGCGGCGGTCGGCTGCGCCGTCGGCTCGATCGGACCGGTGGACCTCGGGCTGCCCGTCTACGCGGACGAATCCGCCGCCGCGCTCGTCAACTTCGTCTGCGGCGCCAACGAGGACGACGTGCACCTCACCGGCGTGAACTGGGGCCGCGACGCGTCGGCCGAGACGGTCGATATGCGGAACGTCGTCGCGGGCGACCCGTCGCCGGACGGCAAGGGGCCTCTCGCCTTCACGCGCGGCATCGAGGTCGGCCACATCTTCAAGCTCGGCACCAAGTACTCGGACGCGATGCGGTTCGCGCTGCAGGACGGCTCGGGCGGAGAGGTCTCCCTCATCATGGGCTGCTACGGCATGGGCGTCTCGAGGCTGGTCGCGGCGATCGTGGAGCAGTGTCACGACGCGGCGGGGATCGTGTGGCCGTCGGCGGTCGCGCCGTTCGACCTGCACGTCCTGGCCCTCGACTACGGACGCTCCGAGGACGTGCGGCGGATCGCGGACGCGGTCCACGAAGCCGGCGTCGCCGCGGGTCTCGAGGTGCTGCTCGACGACCGCGACGAGCGGCCGGGCGTCAAGTTCGCGGATGCCGACCTGGTAGGCATCCCGCATCGTGTCACGGTCGGGGCGCGGGGACTCGGGGCCGGTGTCGTGGAACTGCGGCGCCGGGCGGAGAGCGAGAGCGTCCGGGTGCCCATCATGGAAGCGCTGGCGCGGATCGGTTCCGGCGAGCTTCTGTAAGGGGACAAACCTTGTGGCGTCCCGTTGCGGGGTTTTCGACGGCTGGAAGGGCCGTGCGCCGCCACCGGCGGGGCGGTATGCGGACCCCGGTCGGGAGTGCGAAGTGGCGCCTGCCCGGACGTGGCTGTTGACCCACGGTTGGCGGCGCATCGGCCTGATCGATCCGGCTGAAGTGCCGGGCGTCTCGCGGCAACGCGATGGATACGGCGGCACCGCTCGAGCCGAGGCCAGGGGTGGGGTCGCCCTACACGCGCTCGGCGGTCACGTCCGGTGATGGGTCCGGCGGCCCCGTATCCGGAGCGTCATTTCGCACTGCCTCCCGGATGCTGTCCCGGGTCTGCGGCCCGACGAGTATCTCCCGCACCTCGCCGTCCCGGCCGACGATCACCGTGGTGGGCAGCACCTCGGGCAATGGGTAGTCCCAACGGTGCAAGGGATCCTCGACCAGGACCGGGAACTCGATGCCCATGCGCTCCACCAGCGCGGTGAGATCTTCCCCGGTGATGCGGTCGTGGTTGACACCGAGGATCACCGTGCCGGTCTCGGTCCGCTCGCGGTGGAGCGCGTTCAATTCCGGAATCTCGTGACGGCACGGCGCGCACCATTCCGCCCAGTAGTTCAGGACGATGGGGCGGCCCCGCCAATGCGACCAGTCGGCCTGCGTTCCGTCCGCGAGCGGCGTCGAACTCGGGGAGCAGGCCGCCAGCAAGCCGGTCAGCGCCGTCCACGGGAGGAGGGCGCTACGCGGGAGACAGCAGGCCATCGAGGCTCACGTCCAGTTGCCGGGCGCCGGACTCGGCGAACGCCCGCAGGCGGTCGACGACGGTCTCGAGCCCCGGTGCGGGTTCCAGCGCGGCGGGGTCGATGGCCTCGGGGAGATGCCGGTAGAGGTCCCACAGCGTGACCGTCTTCAGGCTGCGGCCGAGGGTCAGCAGCCCGTCGTCGGTTCGGCGCAGGAGCTTCTCGCGCTCGAGCACGCCGAAGATACCCTGGCGGTCTGCGGAGTTCAGGTCCGCATCCCTGATGAGCGCGTCGGGGTTGACCGGCGCGCCCTTCATGTGCGCTTCGTTCAGCGTGGCGAGTACTCGCGCGCACTGCAGGATGCGGGGTTGGCCGGTCGCAGGGGCGCGTTCCGCGGGCAGCGACAGGGTGCGGACGAAGACCGCGCCCGCAAGGACCATCGACCAGACGAGGTACAGCCAGATGAGGAAGAACGGCACGGCGGCGAACGTCCCGTACACCACCGCGGTCACCGACTGCACGACGAACTGCGCGAACAGCCACCGGGCGGCCTCGAACAGCAGCATCGTCAGCACGCCGCCGAGCAAGGCGTGCGGGAAAGGCACGGGCGTGTTCGGCACGGCGAAGTAGAGGAGCGTGAAGGTCGCGGTGATCGCCAGCGTCGGCAGCATCGCGATCACGAACTCGCGCACGCCGAGCGTGTCTAGGTCCGTGACCAGGGGCAGGGCGTAGAGGTACGACGTCGCCAGGAGCGCGCCGATCAGGAGCGGCGGGCCGAAGCTCAGGACGCCCCAGTAGACGAGCAACCGCTGCAGGCCGGTGCGCGGGGCCGGGACCCGCCAGATGACGTTGAACACTTCCTCGATGTTGAACAGGGCCAGAAGAGCCGTCACCAGCACCATGGCGAAACTCAGGACGCCGAGTTCCGCGGCCTCGGCCGAGAACTCCGAGAGCTGCCGCGCCACCGCGGCCCCGGCATCGGGCACGAAGTTCTCGAACACGAAAGCCTCGACGGTCTTGCCGAGCACGGACAGTTCCGGGAAGGCGGAGAGGAACACGTAGGTCACGGTCATGACCGGGACCAGGGCGAGCAACGTCGTGAAGGTCAGCGCCGCCGCGCTGTGCATGCAGCGGTAGTCGAAGAACTGGCGCACCAGCGTCCGCGGGAACCAGCGGACGTAGTCGAAGAGTCGCTGCGGCATGTCGACGCACCGTGGGTTGCGGTGGCCGGATCATACTCCCCGGCCCTGCTGGCCCGGGGGGGACGGATTCAGGAGGCGCCCGTGATCACGCCGGCGCCCACCAGCACCTCCTCGATCTCTGAGAGGATGGCGGGGTCGTCGATGGTCGACGGCGTGACGTACGGCTCGCCGTCGATCATCTTGCGGAGCACCTGGCGCAGGATCTTGCCGGAGCGAGTCTTCGGGAGGCGCGGGACGACGAGCGCGCGCCGGAAGTTGGCGAACGGCCCGACGCCCTGCCGGACCATCCGCACGAGTTCCCGCTCGAGGGTGGCCGCATCGAGGTTCACGCCGTCCTTCAGCAGCAGCAGTCCGAGCGGTACCTGCCCCTTCTCCTCGTCCCGGATTCCCACGACGGCGCACTCGGCCACGGCGGGGTGGTCGGCGACGACTTCTTCCATCTGGCCGGTGGACAGCCGGTGCCCGGCCACGTTCATGACGTCGTCGACGCGTCCCATGATGTAGACGTATCCGTCGGCGTCGCGGTAGCCGCCGTCTCCGGTCAGGTAGTAGCCCGGGTACTGGCGGAAGTACGTCTCGAGGAAGCGCTCGTGGTCGCCCCAGACCGTCGGGAAGCAACCCGGGGGCAGCGGCTCGGCCACGACGACGTTGCCCTCCTCGCCGGCGGGGAGCTCCCGGCCGTCGTCGCCGAGGATGCGCAGGTCGTATCCGGGCACGGGGAAGCTCGGGCTGCCGGCGCGGGTCTCGTGCAGGTCGTATCCGGCCATGTTCGCGCAGATCGCCCAGCCGGTTTCGGTCTGCCACCAGTGATCGATCACGGGGATGCCCGGCAGGATGTCGCGCAGCCAGCGATAGGTGGGCGGGTCGAGACGCTCGCCGGCCACGAAGAGATACTCGAGACAGCTCGTGTCGTAGGCGTCCTTGAGGCGGGCGTCCGGGTCTTCCTTCTTGATGGCGCGGAATGCCGTGGGGGCGACGAAGAACGACTTGACCCGGTGCTCGGCGATGACGCGCCAGAAGGCTCCCGCATCCGGCGTCCGGACCGGCTTGCCCTCGTAGAGGATGCTTGCGCAGCCCTTCAGGAGGGGCGCGTAGGCGATGTACGAGTGACCCACCACCCAGCCCACGTCCGAGGCCGCCCAGAAGACATCGCCCGCGTCCACGCCGTAGACGGCCTTCATGGTGTAGTGGAGGGCGACCGCATGTCCGCCGTTGTCGCGCAGGACACCCTTCGGCTTGCCGGTGGTTCCGGACGTATAGAGGATGTAGAGCGGATCCGTGGCGTCCACCGGCACCGCGTCGGCCGGGACGCTCGCGGCTTCCCACTCCGTCCAGTCGACGTCCCGGCCGGGGGCGAGTTCGGCCGCGGCCTGCGGGCGCTGCAGGATCACGCAATGGTCCGGCTCGTGTTCGGCGAGTTCCAGGGCCTCGTCGAGGAGGGGCTTGTACGGAATCACGCGATCGAACTCGATGCCGCAGGACGCCGAGAGCACGAGTCGGGGTTGGGCGTCATCGATACGCATGGCGAGCTCGCGCGCGGCGAATCCCCCGAACACCACCGAGTGCACGGCGCCGAGTCGCGCGCACGCCAGCATCGCCATGACGGCCTCGGGCACCATCGGCATGTAGATGACCACCCGGTCGCCCTTGCCGACGCCGAGTCGCGCGAGTCCGCCGGCCGCCAGGGCTACCCGGTCCGTCAATTCCGAGTAGGTGAACTTCGTGACCTGGCCGGTCGCCGGGGAGTCGTGGATGAGCGCCACGGTGTCGCCCCGCCCCGCGGCGACATGGCGGTCGAGGGCGAGCCACGCGGTGTTGAGCCTGCCGCCCCGGAACCAGCGCCAGGCGCCGTTGTCGTCGCGGTCCAGGATGGTTTCGGGGAACTCGAACCAGTCGATCTCGCGCGCCTGCTCGCGCCAGAAATCCTCCGGCGCATCCAGCGAACGCCGGTACTCCTCCGCGTACCGCTTCATTCCGCGGGGGGCTTGACCCCGGCGCGCCCGGGTGGACGTGGCGTCACGCGGGCGGCGGAGACGGACACGGGCCGATGGCGCGAACGCGCCGGCCCGTAACGTTCAGCGAGTTGCGGATAATCCGGTTTCGCGGCCAGCAGCCGCCGGTACGCCGACGAGTGCCTGGGGATCTGCTTGTGCCTTGCGTAGAAGTCGACCGCCCGGCGCCAGGCTTCGTCCAGTCCGTGCGACCAGATCGAGACGGTGGTGTTGACGAGCCGGTCCTCCCGGGCGGAGTGGATGCCGATCTGGAAGAGCGGGGTGGTCCGGCCGTTCTTCTCCCTCTTCCGGCGGTAGAGGATGCCGCGCACGCGGCCACGATCGTCGAAGTGGACCTCCCTGGCGGCGCGCTGCCGGGCGTCGCGTTGGGACGACGCGAGTTCCGCGTCCCGCGCCTCCGCCGCCCGTCGCACGCGGGCGCGCGCGGCGCCGCGCATGCGCCGGCCGCCTGCCTTCAGGGAGAAGTACTCCTGGTAGGTCCTGTTGTCGATCTGGCGGCGTACCCGAAAACCGTGGAACCCGGGCGTGTCCAGATACTCCACGCTCATGGCGCTTTCCCTCTCTCGCCTGCCGCCGGCCTCCTTCCCCGGCCGGGGGCGTGGTTCTTGCCCGGGCGCGACGAGAGACACCCGGGTGCGTCTTGGGATCAACCCGCGGGGATGACGCTCTTCCCCCGCAGCGCTTCGATATCCTCCTGGCTGAATCCGGCGTCGGCGAGCACGTCCACGGAGTCTTCTCCCGGAACGCGCGCGCCGTGCGAGATGGCGGGGGCCGTGCGGCTGAAGCGCGGCGCCGGGGCCGGCTGCACGATGCCCTCGATGTCCACGAACGTGTCGCGGTGCTTGTTGTGCGGGTGGTCCGGCGCTTCGTGGATCGACAGCACGGGCGCGAAGCACACGTCCGTCCCTTCCATGATCTCGCACCATTCGTCCCGGGTGCGCGCCTTGAAGACCTCCACGAGCTCGTCCTTGAAATCCCCCCATTGGCCCGTGTCCATCTGCGGTCCGAACCGGTTCGGGTCGACACCCGACTTCTCGACGAGCAACTGGTAGAACTGCGGCTCGATGGAACCGACGCAGACGTGCTCGCCGTCCTTGGTCTCGTAGGTGTTGTAGAAGTGCGAGCCCGTGTCGAGCAGGTTCGTGCCGCGGCGGTCGCTGAAGCGGTCGCCCATCGAGAAGAACATCGCCATGAGGGCCGCGGCGCCGTCCACCATGGCCGCGTCGATCACTTGGCCCTTGCCCGAGCGTTGCGCCTCGAGCATTCCGCACACGAGGCCGAAGGCCAGCAGCATGCCGCCCCCGCCGAAGTCGCCGACCAGGTTGAGCGGCGGCACGGGCTTCTGACCTTCCTCGCCGATGGCGTGCAGCGCTCCCGCGAGGCCGATGTAGTTGATGTCGTGGCCGGCCGCCTGTGCCAGGGGTCCTTCCTGTCCCCAGCCCGTCATGCGCCCGTACACCAGGCGTTCGTTGCGCGCCATGCAGTCCTCGGGCCCGAGACCCAGGCGTTCGGTCACGCCCGGGCGGAATCCCTCGAACAGGGCGTCCGCCGTCTCGCACAGCTTGAGCACGACTTCGATGCCCTCGGGCTGCTTGAGGTCGACCGCGATGGAGCGGCGGTTGCGGGCCAATACGTCGCGCGGTCGCGTTGTCGCGTTGCTCACCCGGTCCACCCGGATGACCTCGGCGCCCATGTCCGAGAGCATCATCCCGCAGAATGGGCCGGGTCCGATCCCGGCCAGCTCGATCACGCGGAATCCGTTCAGCGGTCCCATCGCACTTCCCCCAAAGGCACTGACACCGGCGCGTGAGTGTACGGAGGTTGGCGGCGGGTTGTCTAACTGTGCTAACTGCGCCTTTGGGTGCGTTGACAACCCCTGGACCCCTGCGTAGCGTCCCTCGGGGCCGGACGGCGAGGAGGGCTTATGCACCGGACGAGCTGGCTGGCGCTCTGCGCCTGGAGTTTCGTGGGCGCGAGCGCAGTATCCGCGCGCGCCGTCGACGACGCCGCCATCGCGGACGTGGGCAACACCGCCGAGTGGCTCACCTACGGTCGCAACCACAACGAGCAGCGTTTCGCCCCGCTCGACCGGATCGACAGTGAAAACGTCGGTCGACTGAAACTCGACTGGTACCTGGACGTGCCGGACGCCGTGGGGCTCGTCTCGACGCCGCTGGTGGCCGACGGCGTCATGTACTTCGTCGGCTCGCGCAACATCGCGCGCGCCGTGGACGCGGTGACCGGCGAACTGCTTTGGACCCATGACCCGCAGGTGACGAGACACGCGGCACACCGCATGCGTATCGCGTTCGTGCACGGCAGCCGGGGCATGGCGATGTGGGGGGACAAGGTCCATTTCGCCACCATCGACGGGCGGCTGATCGCCCTCGACGCGGGGACCGGAGAACACGTGTGGACGGCGACCACGATCGATCCCTCCAAGGCGATGTACATCACCGGCGCGCCGAAGGCGTTCCGGGGCAAGGTGCTGATCGGCAACGGGGGTACGGAGCACGGTCCCGCGCGCGGCTACGTCACCGCCTACGACGCGGAGACGGGGAAGCGGGTCTGGCGCTTCTACATCGTGCCGGGCAACCCCGCCGACGGGTTCGAGAACGCGGCGATGGAGATGGCGGCGAAGACCTGGACGGGCGAGTGGTGGAACGTGGGCGGGGGCGGCAACTCCTGGCACGGACTGACCTACGACCCCGAGTTCAACGCGGTCTACATCGGGACCGGCAACGGGTCGCCGTGGAACCAGAAGATCCGCAGCCCCGGCGGTGGCGACAACCTGTTCCTCTGCTCGGTGCTGGCCCTCGATGCGGACACGGGCGAGTACCGCTGGCACTACCAGACGACGCCGGGCGAGACGTGGGACTACAACTCCAACATGGACATCGTGCTGGCGGATCTCCGGATCGACGGGCGCGACGTGAAGGCGCTGATGCACGCGCCGAAGAACGGCTTCTTCTACGTGATCGACCGCAGCGACGGGAAGCTGATCTCGGCGGAGCCGATCGCGGAGGTGAACTGGGCAAGCCACGTCGACCTCGAGACGGGACGTCCCGTGGAGATGCCCGGCGTGCGCTACCCGGACGGCAGTCCGGTGCACATCACGCCCGGGCCGCTCGGTGCGCACAACTGGCCGCCGATGTCCTACAACCCGCAGCATGGCCTCGTCTACATCCCCACCGTCCACGAGACGTACACCTTCTCCGACGAGGGGATCGACACCGCGCTCTGGAAGTCTCCGAACTGGCAGGCGCCGGTGCCCAGGGAGGGCCTCGGCGTGGTGAGTCTCCTCGTCGAACCGGCTCCGGGGAAACCGAAGGGCACGCTGCAGGCGTGGGACCCGGTGCGCCAGGAACGGGTGTGGGAAGTGCCGTTGGAGATCTCGTGGAACCCCGGCACGCTGACGACCGCGGGGGACCTCGTCTTCCAGGGTACGCCCCAGGGTGAGCTGGTCGCGTATCACGCGGCGACCGGGGACGTCCTGTGGCGGCAGCCCGTGGGGTCCGGGGTCGCGGCGCCGCCGATCACGTACGCGATCGGCGGGCGCCAGTACGTCGCACTCCTGGTCGGGTGGGGTTCGGTGTACGCGGCCAGCGGTACGAACGACAGCTACGGGCTCGGCTGGGCCTACGGCGTTCACCCGCGGCGGTTGCTGGCGTTCTCGCTGGAGGGTGAGGCCGAGATGCCGGCCTCGCCGCCGCCCGCACCGCCGGTACCCCTCGAGGATCCCGCCTTCGAGATCGACGACGACATGGCCCTGTATGGCGCGGAGGTGTACGCCAATTGCCTCATCTGCCATGGACTGGAGGGCATTTCGGGAGGGATGGCGCCTGACCTGCGCGCGTCGCCCATCATGCTCTCCGACGGCGCGTTCGAGGAGGTCGTGCGGGAGGGCACGCTGCTGGAGAATGGCATGCCGGGCTTCCCGAGTCTCTCGGACGGGCACCTCGACGCGCTCAAGCACTACATCCGTCAGCGGGCGCGGGTGGGACTCGGTCTCATCGAGGCGCCGTCGGTGGGCCCGATGCGAGGGCCGTAGGACGGGACGGGCACTTCCTGCCGGATGCCGACCGTCGCTTGGACGTAGAATGGCCGGTGGCGTCTCGATCCGGGGATTCGATGCCAGCACCACGAAGCACGCGGTCGGGCAAGGTCACCATCTTCGACGTGGCCGCCCGCGCCGGCGTGTCCATCAAGACCGTCTCGCGGGTGGTCAACGACGAGGCCAACGTGCGCGAGCGGACGCGCGAGAAGGTGCTGGCCGCGGTCCGCGCGCTGCGCTACAAACCCAACGCCGCGGCCCGGGCGCTGTCCGGCAACCGGTCGCGGGTGGTCGGCCTCGTCTATGAGAACGCCCGGGAGTTCGGGTACACGCAAGACGTGCTGAACGGCGCGCTGGCGGCCTGCGAGGCGCGCGGGTACGCGCTGCTGCTCTGCCCGCTGAGGTTGCCGAACCCGGACATCGTGGAGCGTGTGCGGGACTTTGCGGCCGATGCGCGGGTGGAGGGGATCGTGCTGCCGGCGCCCATCGGCGACGTGCCGGAAGTCACGGGACTGCTGTCGGGACTCCGTATCCCGTTCGCGGCGATCGCGCCGAGACAGCCGCTGCGGGAAGAGATCAACGTCGCCTGCGGCGATCGCGAGGCGACGCTGGCGCTGACCGAGTACCTGATCCGCCAGGGGCACCGCCGCATCGGCTTCATCCGCGGTCACCCGGACCATGGCGCGAGCGCCGAGCGGTTCGCCGGCTATCGCGAAGCGCTGGAGGCGCAGGGGGTGACGTTTTCGCCAGGGCTCGTGCGGCAGGGCTACTTCGACTTCGCGTCGGGCAAGGAGGCTGCGGGAGCCTTGCTTGGTCTTGCGGCGCCCCCCACCGCCATCATCGCGAGCAACGACGAAATGGCGGCGGGCGTGCTCTTCGAGGCGCGGGAGCGGGGCCTGGCCGTGCCTGAGGATATCTCCATCACGGGCTTCGACGACACCCAGATCGCCTCACGCGTATGGCCGCCGCTGACCACGGCGCGCCAGCCCATCGCCGGCATGGCCGAGACCGCGACGACGTTGCTCATCGACCGGCTGAACGGTGCGCCGGCGGAGTCTCCGGAGCGCCCGTTTGAGTGCGAACTCGTCATCCGGGAGTCCACGGGCGTGCGTGTCGCGGAACGTTGACAGCGCTGTCAACGGGTTGGTAGAAAGACGCCGATGGAAGACGCGGTTGGAACCCATGCGTCGGTTGTCCCCGGCTGGACGATGGGGGCGATGCGGGTGCGGTCCCGCGTGGGATGGATGTTGCTGGGCTTGGCGATCCTCGGTGGATCGGCCGCGCGCGCCGGGGAGGAGTCGCCCGTGCGGGTCGAAGTACTGGGTGGCCCCGGCGCCTATGCCCTTTTTCGGGGCGGTCAGCCCTACGTCGTCAGGGGCGCGGGGGTCGCCGACGCTGCCGATCTCGCGTCCCTGGCGCGCCATGGCGGCAACTCGGTCCGCACCTGGGCCGTGGGCGACGGCAGCATCCTCGACCGCGCGCACGAACTGGGACTGACCGTCGCGCTGTGCCTGGACCTCGCGCGGGAACGCCACGGCTTCGACTACGACGACACGGAAGCCGTCACGCGACAGTTCGAGCGGGCACGGGCCACCGTGCTCGCACATCGCGACCACCCGGCCCTGCTGTTCTGGATCATCGGCAACGAACTCAACCACGACTTCACCAACCCCCGTGTGTACGACGCGGTCAACGACATCTCGAGGATGATCCACCGCCTCGACCCCAATCATCCGACCACCACCACGACCGCCGGCATCAGCCCGACGCTCGCGCGCGTCCTTGAGGCGCGCGCGCCGGACATCGACTTCCTGAGCGTGCAGGTCTATGGCGGGTTGACGGGCCTGCCGGAGGCGCTGCGGGAGGCGTCGGTCGAGTGGCCGGTCATGGTCACCGAGTGGGGCACGGTCGGTCATTGGGAGGTGCCCCGCGCCTTTTGGGGCGCGCCCATCGAACCGACCAGCACGGTCAAGGCGGGGCGCTATCTCAAGGGTCACGCAGAGGTGATCGCGCCGACGCGGGGGCGGTTCATCGGAGACTACACCTTCCTGTGGGGTCAGAAACAGGAACGCACTCCCACCTGGTACGGGGTGTTCACGGAGGACGGGCGGCGTACCGAGGCGGTGGACGTGATGCAATACGTCTGGACGGGCGAGTGGCCGTCCAACCGGGCGCCGCAACTGCTCGACCTCACGCTCGACGGCCGGCGCGCGACGGAGCACGTGCGGCTCGTGGCGGGTGCGCAGTACGAAGCGGTCGTCGCGGCACGCGATCCGGAGGGCGACCCGCTGGCCTACGAGTGGGTGCTGATGCACGAGAGCCGGGCGACGCAGTCGGGCGGCGACGCGGAGACGATCCCGGATCGAGTGCCGCTGGCAGGCTCGCGCCGCGACGCCGCAGCGATCGATCTGCGGACGCCGGCGGAGCCGGGCGCATACCGGCTGTTCGTCTACGTGGGCGACGGCCGGGGCGCCGTCGCGCACGCCAACCTGCCGTTCCTGGTCGTCGGGGGCTGAGCCTCGCGATGCCGGACGCCCGCCGGGAGGCCGCGGTCGATGCTTGGCTGGCGCGCCTGAACCTGCGCCAGAAGATCGGCCAGATGACCATGGCCGAGCGCAGCTCGGTGACTCCCGACGACGTGAAGCGACATGCGCTCGGCGCGATGCTCTCCGGCGGCGGCTCGCATCCCGGAGGCAACGCGCCGGCGGACTGGGTGCGCATGAACGACGCGTTCTGGCAGGCCGCGGTCGGCGACGACGACAGCCTCGGCATCCCCATCCTGTTCGGGTGCGATGCGGTGCACGGCAACAACAACGTCGCCGGCGCGACGATCCTGCCGCACAACATCGGCCTGGGGGCGGCTGGCGATGCGGAACTGGTTGCCGAGGCCGCCCGCGTCACGGCACGGGAGATGCTGGCAAGCGGCCTCGACTGGAACTTCGCGCCGATGCTGGCGGTGGTGCAGGACTGCCGGTGGGGGCGCACCTACGAGAGCTACGGCAACGACCCGTGCCGCGCGGGCCGGTTCGGACGCCGCTACGTCGAGGCGTTGCAGGGAGAGGGCATCGTCGCCTGCGTGAAGCACTGGGTCGGCGACGGCGGCACCGGCCACGGCATCGACCAGGGCGAGACCACCCTGTCCTGGGAGGAACTCGAGGCGACGCATGTCGCGCCGTATTACCCGGCCTTCGAAGCCGGCGTCATGACGGTCATGGTGTCGTTCAACAGTTGGAACGGCGAGAAGTGTCACGGCAGCCGCTTCCTGGTCACCGAGGTCCTCAAGGGAAGGCTCGGCTTCGACGGACTCGTGGTCTCCGACTGGGACGGGATCGACCTCCTGCACGAGGATTACGCGACCGCCGTGCGCCTGTCGGTGAACGCCGGATTGGACATGTTCATGGTTCCGGAGCGGTGGCGGAAGTTCATCGACATTCTGGAAGCGGAGGTCCACGGGGGCGGAGTCAGTCCGGCGCGGATCGACGACGCCGTGCGCCGCATCCTGCGCACCAAGCTGCGCAGTGGGGTCTTCGACCTGCCAAGGCCTGCTCGCCGGCCCGGGGTGGAGGTTGCCCGCACGGGGTGCGACGCGCACCGGGAGGTCGCCCGGCGCGCTGTGCGCCGCTCGCTCGTGCTGCTGAAGAACGCCGGGGACCTGCTGCCCCTCGATCCCGCGTCGCGGATCCTGGTCGCCGGCAAGAGCGCCCATGATCTCGGCCACCAGTGCGGTGGCTGGACGTTGAGCTGGCAGGGGGAACACGGCAACGACACGATCGCGGGGACGACGGTGTGGCAGGGCATCCGCGCGCTGGCCCCGCATGCGCGCTTGAGCGAAGACGGTGGCGACGCGGACCCTGACCTGGACGACGTGGCGGTGGTGGTGGTGGGCGAGACGGCCTACGCCGAGGGTTTCGGAGACATCAGGTCCGGCGACGAAATGCTCGTGGAGGCGGGGTCGGCGGTGGACGGTCTCATGAATCCCCTGGAACCGTATGCGCGCTCCCAGGTCCTGGCCGAGGTGCACCCGGAAGACCTGGCGTGCATTCGGCGCATCGCCGCGCGCGGCGTGCCGGTCGTCGCCGTGCTGATCTCGGGCCGGCCCCTGGTCGTGGAGGAGGAAATGGCCGCTTCCACCGCGTTCGTGGCGGCCTGGCTGCCGGGCAGCGAAGGCCTGGGCGTCGGTGAGGTGCTGCTCGGTCGGGAAGACTTCGCCGGACGGCTTCCGTTGCCATGGCCCGGCGCCGCGGGCGAAGCGCCGCGGTTCCCGGCCGGATTCGGGTTGGACTACGGGTTTGACAGCGCTGTCGCCATGGCCTATAAGCGGCAATGACAACGTTATCATCTTCAGGTCGGGGGACGGAGGATTCCAGGATTCCGCGTCCCTCGCACCGGCGATGGCTGATCGACTGGAGAGGGACCGCAAGCATGCCTGCCGAGATTTTCCGGAAGTCACCGCTCGCCGCGGCGATATCGCTCGCACTCGCCGGCGGCGCGCAGGGGGAGGAGCAGCCGCAGCCCGGCTCCGCCGCCCAGTCGACCGCCCTCGAGGAGATCGTGGTGGTGGGCATCCGCCAGAGCCTCAAGCGCTCCATGGATCTCAAGCGCAACCGGGACGGCGTGGTGGACGCCATCACGGCGGAAGACATCGGCGACTTTCCCGACAGCAACCTGGCGGAATCCCTGCAACGCATCACCGGCGTGTCCATTGACCGGGAACGCGGCGAAGGCGCGCGCGTGACCGTCCGGGGCTTCGGTCCCGACTTCAACCTGGTGCTGCTCAACGGCCGCCAGATGCCGACGACGAGCGGGCTCGGCAGGTCGTTCGACTTTGGCGACCTGGCATCCGAGGGCATCAGCGCCGTGGAGGTCTACAAGAGCGGCCAGGCGAACGTCCCGACCGGCGGGATCGGCTCGACCATCAACATCCGCACGACCCGGCCCCTCGATGCGCCGGGGCCGGCGTTCACGGCCGCCGTCAGCGGCCTGAACGACACCTCGACCGAGCGGGGCGACGAGTTCACCCCGGAGGTGTCGGCGCTCTTCTCGAACACGTTCGCGGACGACACCGTCGGCATCGCCCTCTCCGCCGTGCGCCAGGACCGCAACAACGGCGCCAACACCGCGAGCGTCGGCGGGTGGCGCACCTTCCCCGGCGAAGTGGACAACTGTTGGTGCGGCGTCGGTCCCTCGGAGTGGGGCGGCATTCCTCCGGCGGGCGACCCCAACCAGCAGAACCGTCCGGGCGCGGGCGACCTCTATTCCGTACCCCAGAGCATCGGTTACGAACTCGCGGAGTACGAACGCGTACGCACGAACGGCCAGCTCACCCTGCAGTGGGAGCCCACCCCGGGCTTCGTCGCGACGCTGGACTACACCTACTCGGAGGTGGAGCTCGAGCGGACGTACAACAACCTTTCGGCGTGGTTCAACTTCGGCGGCCAGGAGACGGTCTGGACGGACGGTCCTCAGGCGTCGCCGCTCGTGTACACGGAGAACTCCGCCAACAGCGACTACTCGATGGGCGCGGGACAGGATGCCTGGCAGACGGAGAACGGTTCGACCGGGCTCAACCTGACGTGGGACATGACCGACCGGATGACGCTCGAGTTCGACTACCACGATTCGGACGCGGAGCGCGCGCCGGCCAGCCGGTTCGGGGACTCCTCGCTGCTCTCCATGGCCGCGTTCAGCCGTAACAGGACCACGGGGTATTTCGGCAAGGACCTGCCGGTCCTGGAGCTGACCCTAGGCAACCCGCTGTCGCCGGACGACATGATCGTGACGGGCAGCGTCTTCACCAACAACCTCTCGAAGATGGACATCGAGCAGACGCGGCTCGGCGGCACCTACGACTTCGACGTGGGGTTCGTCGAGAGCATCGACTTCGGCATACAGATGACCGAGGTCGACAACCGCTCCGCGGGCTCCGTGGTGCAGCGGGACGCCTGGGGCGGCGTGACGCAGCCCGGGGCGATCGCGGACCTGCTCGAACCCGCCTCCGCCCACAGCGCGTTCGACGAGCTCCCCGGCGGCGGCGACGACCGGCGCCAGGTGGATTTCTACACCTTCGACATGGCCGAGATGATCGCGCGAACCGAGGCGCTCATGGCGTCCGGCGATGCGTCCATCTTCATGTTGGCGGACATGGGCGACTGCGGGACCGGCCTGTGCACGTCCAGCCGGTTCACCAGCGACCGACGCACCACGGAAGAGTCCGAGGCGGTCTACTTCCAGGTGAACCTCGCCACGGAGTTCGGCTACATGCCCGTCGGGCTCCGGCTCGGGGCGCGCTACGAGCGCACCGACATCGCCTCGCAGGCGCTGTCTCCCGCGTACTCGGCCATCAACTGGATTGCCGGCAACGAGTTGACCGCCCTGCAGGGCGCGCCCGAATTCACGGAGCTCGAGGGCGACTACGACATCGTCCTGCCGAACATGGACTTCCGGATCGACCTGATGGACTCCCTCGTCGGGCGCATCTCGTGGAGCAGGACGATGACGCGGCCGAACTACGGGGACATCCAGGGCGGCCAGACGATCAACTCCCTCGTGCGCGTCGATGGCGGTACCGGCAATCGCGGGAACCCCAACCTGCTGCCGTTCGAGTCCGAGAACACCGACCTGTCGCTCGAGTGGTACTACGGCGACGACAGTTACGTGGCCGTCGGGTACTTCCACAAGGACGTCGAGAATTTCATCGGCACGTCGTCGGTGGTGGAGGAGACGTTCGGGCTGCCGCATCCGGCCCTTGGACCGCTGGCCGAAGAGGCCCGCGCGGCGACCGGCAGCACGGACTCCGGGACGCTGTACTCGTGGATCCTCGAGAACCGCGCCGACGCCCCCGGCGTGGATGCCGCGAACGGGGTCATTTCCGGCGTGGCGGGCCGCGACCCGGCATCGCCGTTCAACCTCACGGTGCCGGTCAACATCGAACAGGCCACGATGAAGGGCTGGGAGTTCGTCGTCCAGCACACGTTCGGCGAGACGGGCTTCGGGGCGATCGTCAACGCCACGATCGTGGAAGCGGACGTCGGCTACGACAACTTCAGCCTCCTGCAGCAGTTCGTGCTCACCGGCCTCTCGGACTCGGCCAACGCGATCGTCTTCTACGACAAGAACGACCTCAGCGTGCGGGTGGCCTACAACTGGCGCGACGACTTCCTGGCCGGCACCGGCCAGGCCAACGTCGGCGCCGGGCCGCCGACCCACGTGGCTTCCTACCAGCAGGTGGACCTGTCGGTGAGCTACTGGTTCAGGGACAACATGCAGGTCTACTTCGACGCGCTGAACGTGACGGACGAGACCACCCATGTCTATGGACGGGACGAAGCGCAGACGCTCTTCGCGGGGCAGGCCGGTCCGCGCTACAACGTCGGGTTCCGGTACAAGTTCTGACCGGTGACACAGGCCGGCCGCGCCTTGGCGCGGTCCGGTTTCTGTATCATCGCCGGGATTCGCTCGACACGGGCGGAGGGCGATGAATCGGCCGACCCGGACAATCGTGATCGTGGGCGGCGGCACGGCGGGGTGGATCGCCGCCAACCGCATGGCGTGCGAATTGCCGACCGACGGGCAGGACGCCTGCGAGGTGGTGCTCGTCGAGTCCCCGGACGTGCCCGTGATCGGCGTCGGGGAAGGCACCTGGCCGTCCATGCGCACGACGCTGCAGCGGATCGGCGTGGCCGAAAACGAGTTCCTCCGGACCTGCGACGCCAGCTTCAAGCAGGGGACGTGCTTTCTCGGCTGGTCAAGTGACGACGGGGCCGACGTCTACTACCACCCCTTCAGCCTGCCGGTCGAGTACACCGAGCTGAACCCCGCGCGCTACTGGCTCGCGGAACGGCCCGGGACGCCCTTCGCCGAACTGGTGACGCCCCAGACCCGGGCGATCGCGGCGGGCAGGGCGCCGCGGCAGGTCGGCGCGCCGGAGTACGCCTTCTCGGTCAACTACGGATATCACCTCGACGCGGGCAAGTTCGCGGCGTTGCTGCGGCGCCAGGCAGTGCGGCGGTTCGGCGTGCGGCACGTCGTGGCCAATGTCGCCCGTATCGTCACCCGCACGGGCGGCGATGTCGCGGCGCTCGAACTCGACACCGGCGAGCGGCTCCCGGGGGATCTCTTCGTTGACTGCACCGGGCAGCGTGCCTTGCTGATCGGCGATCACTACGGGCAACGGCTCGCTTCCTGCAGGGACACGCTGTTCAACGACCGCGCGATCGTCGCGCAGGTGCCGTACGCGAGTCCGGACGAACCGATCGCCTCGGCGACCCGCGCGACCGCGACCTCGGCGGGATGGGTCTGGGATATCGGGCTCGGCACGCGCCGGGGTCTCGGTCACGTGCACTCGAGCGCGCACCTGGACGAGGACGACGCGCGAGCGACGCTCGAGGACTACGTTCGCCGCACCGCCCCGGAGATCGATGCCGACGGCCTGGCGTACCGGACGATCGCGTTCGAACCGGGCCATCGGAAGGAACCGTGGGTGCGCAACTGCGTGGCGGTCGGTCTGTCGGCGGGGTTCGTCGAGCCGCTCGAGGCGTCCGCGCTCGCGCTGGTCGAGCAGGCGGCCGCCATCATCGGTCAGCAGTTCCCGCGTGACCGGCGGGTCATGGACGTGGTGGCGCGGCGTTTCAACGCGAGAATGGCCTACCACTGGGAGCGGGTCGTCGAGTTTCTCAAGCTGCACTATGCGGTCGGGAAGCGCGCCGGGCGTTACTGGCGCGACCATCGCGCGGCGGATTCCTGTCCGGAGGGCCTGCGCGAGAAGCTCACCCTGTGGGAACAGCAACCGCCCTGGCACGACGACGCGCCCCGGGTGGACGAGTTGTTTCCGTCCGCGAGCTACCAGTACGTGCTTTACGGCATGGGCTTCCGCCCGCGCTACACCGACGCGGGGACGGCACCCTACGATACGGGGCGGCGCCGCGCGGACGAGGTGTTCCACGATGTGCGCGCCAATGCGGACCGGATGGCGCGGCTGCTGCCGACCAACCGGCAGCTCCTGTGCGCCATCGCGCGGCGCGGCGCGTAGAGAGGAACGCGATGCCGGACGTCGTGCTGGTCAACAACGTGGAGCACCAGGACCTCCGCATCGTCACGGACCGGTCCGCACGCTACGGCGACGCCGTGATGCAGGCGCGGACGTTCCCGTTCGAGTTCCGCAACGTGCAGGCCTTCTACCCCATCCTCTTCCAGCAGGACGGACAGGGCGGCTACATCCCGGTGGCGCTGTTCGGCTTCCGGCACGGCGAGAACCTGTTCCTCACCGACGAGGGCTGGCAGGCCGGTTACGTTCCGGCGATGGTGCGGCGCGAGCCGTTTCTCATCGGCTTCCAGGACTCGAAGGAGCCCGGCCGCCCGGCGCGCACGCGAGTGTTGTCGCTCGACCTCGAGCATCCGCGTGTGAGCCGCGAGCGCGGCGAACCGCTGTTTCAGCCCCTGGGGGGACGGACGCCGTTCCTCGAGGGGGCGGCGGACCTGTTGGAGACCATCTACCTGGGCCTGGAGCACAGCCGGACATTCGTCCGCGCCCTCGTGGAACACGATCTCATCGAAGCGGTGACCCTCGAGATCGTGCTGCGCGACGGCTCGCGCAACCAGTTGATCGGGTATCACTGCCTCACGGAGGAAAGGGTGCAGGCCCTCTCCGGGGCGACCCTCGGCGAGTTCAACCAGGAGGGTTACCTGATGCCGGTGTTCATGGCGCTGGCGTCAATGGCCAACGTGCAACGGCTGGTGGAGCTGAAGAACGAAACCCTGAACTCGGAGCCCGCGGATGCCCTGGCACACTGACCTCGCGTCCGTGGCGTCGGCGCACTGTCCGGACGGCGTCGTTCCGCCGCGCGTGTTCGCGTCGGACGAGCCCGTGCGGCTGGAGGGACTGGTGGCCGGCTGGCCGGCGGTGCGCGGCTGCGGCGGTGGCCTGGACCCGGCCAGGCGCTACCTGTCGCGGTTCTTCTCGGACGCTCCGCTCACCGTCTACGTGGGGGACTCCGCCATCGACGGCCGCTTCTTCTACAACGACGACTGCAGCGGCTTCAACTTCCGCAGCGGCAAGGCGACGCTCACGCAGGTCTTCGAGCGCCTCGCGGAACCCGACCGGGCGCCGGGACTCGCGACCATCTACGTGGGATCCACCCCGGTGGACCAGTGGCTGCCGGGTTTCCGCGCCGACAATGACGTGCGGCTCCCGGCCGAAGACGCCCTCGCGAGTTTCTGGCTCGGCAACCGGACGCGCATCTCGGCGCACTACGACTTCCCGGACAACCTGGCGTGCGTGATTGCCGGCGAACGGCGCGTGACGCTCTTCCCGCCGGACCAGATCGGCAACCTGTATGTGGGCCCGGTCGACCGGACGCCGTCTGGCCAGGCGATCAGCATGGTGGACCTCGCGAAGCCGGACCTCGAGCGTTTTCCGAAGTTCGCCGAGGCGGTCGGGCACGCCCGCACGGCCTGGCTCACGCCGGGGGACGCCCTCTTCATCCCGAGCATGTGGTGGCATCACGTCGAGGCGACGGCGCCGTTCAACCTGCTCGTCAACTACTGGTGGTGCACGTCGCCCGCGGCGATGGGTTCGCCGTCCGACGCCCTGCTGCACGCGATGCTCGCGTTGCGGGATCTGCCGGAGCGGCAGCGGGAGGCGTGGCGCGGCCTGTTCGATCACTACGTCTTCGAGGCGGACGAGGAGGTCCATGCCCACATCCCCGACCCGGGCAAGGGGTACCTGGACGCCCTGGACGAAGCGACCGCCCGGCGGTTGCGGGCCGACTTGCGGAACCGGCTGAATCGATAGGGGGAAGCGACTTGGAGCGCACGAAGATTCACAAGGTCGTCATCGCGGGCGGCGGCACCGCCGGCTGGATGGCGGCTGCGTCCCTCGCGAAGCTCCTCGGCAAGACGCTCGACATCACGCTGGTGGAGTCGGACGAGATCGGTACGGTGGGCGTGGGCGAGGCGACCATTCCCACCCTGCTGACGCTGCACGAACTGCTGAAGATCAAGGAGCAGGACTTCGTGCGCGCGGTCCAGGGGACGTTCAAGCTCGGCATTTCCTTCGAGAGCTGGCGCGACGTCGGCGAGGACTACATCCACTCCTTCGGCTGGACGGGCAAGGACAGTTGGGCCGCCGGGTTCCAGCATTTCTGGCTCAAGGGCCGGAACATGGCCATCGGCCGGGAGTTCGGCGAGTATTGCAAGGAGTGGGCGGCGGCGCGCCGGGACCGCTTCGCGGTGCTGCCGAACGGGGGGCTCAACTACGCCTACCACCTCGACGCGTCGCTGTACGCGGGGTTCCTGCGCCGCATGGCCGAGGAGCATGGCGCCGTGCGACGGGAAGGGCGCATCGAGCGCGTGGAGCAGGATGCGGAGAGCGGGTTCGTCACCGCGCTGCGGCTGCAGTCGGGGGAACGCGTGGCAGGCGACCTGTTCATCGACTGCACCGGTTTCCGGGGGCTGCTGATCGAGGGGACGCTCGGCGTGGGGTACGAAGACTTCGGGGACTGGCTGCCGTGCGACAGCGCCATCGCCGTGCAGACCGAGTCCGTCGCACCGCCGAAGCCGTACACGCGCTCCATTGCCCGGGAGGCCGGCTGGCAGTGGCGGATACCGCTGCAGCACCGGGTCGGCAACGGCGTGGTGTTCAGCTCACGGCACTGGTCGGACGACGAGGCGCGCGCGCGCCTGCTCTCCAACATTCAGGGCAGGATCCTGACGGAACCGCGGGTGATCCGGTTCCGGGCGGGGCAGAGGCGGGAGCACTGGAACCGGAACTGCGTTGCCATGGGGCTGGCCTCGGGCTTCATCGAGCCCCTGGAGTCGACCAGCATCCACCTGATCCAGCGCAGCATCGTTCGCCTGCTGCAGATGTTCCCGTACGACGGCATCCGGGAACCGGACATCGCCGAGTTCAACAACCAGATGCGGTTCGAGATCGACAACGTCCGCGACTTCATCGTCCTGCACTACCACGTGACCGACCGGACGGACACGGCCTTCTGGCGGGAGTGCCGGGACATGGAGATCCCGGACTCGCTCCGGCACCGCATCGAACTGTTCCGGCAGGCGGGCCGGGTCTTCAAGGTGCCGACGGAGCTCTTCGGCGAGAACTCGTGGATCCAGGTGATGCTGGGGCAGGGGCTGACGCCCGAGCAGTACCACCCCATCGTCAACATGATGAGCGACGAGGAACTGGAACGCTTCCTGACGGGCATCCACGGGTCGGTGGAACAGCTCGTCGGCCAGCTTCCCGCCCATCAGCGTTTCATCGACCACTACTGCAAGGCCCATCCGGGCTGAAGCGCGACGCCCGATCAGGACGACGGGAGCACGTCATGACCCCGGGCAACGGAGGGCCGGCCCGGCCCGCGCACGCGCTGCGGTTCACGGAGAAGCTGGGCTACGGCTTGGGCGACGCGGCGTCCAACTTCTTCTTCCAGGCCTTCAACGTATTCCTCCTCTACTACTACACCGACGTCTTCGGCCTCGCCCCCGCGGCCGTAGGCACGATGTTCCTCGTCACGAAGGCCATCGACGCGCTGAGCGACCCCGCCATGGGCGTGATCGCGGACCGCACCGACACGCGCTGGGGCAAGTACCGGCCTTACCTGCTGCTGATGGCCGTGCCGTACGGACTGCTCGGCTACGCGATGTTCCTGGGGCCGGACCTGTCGCAGACGGGCAAGCTGGTCTACGCCTACATCACATACTCGCTGATGATGCTTGCCTACACGGCGATCAACATTCCGTACTCGGCGCTGATGGGGGTCATCTCGCCGTCGTCGGACGAGCGGGTGAGGGTCTCCGCCTACCGTTTCGTGTGCGCGTTCGGGGCGGCCTGGCTGATCGGCTCGTTCGTGACGCCGCTGAAGAACACGCTGGGCGGCGGGGACGAGGCGGAAGGCTTCCGCCTGACGATGATGCTGTTCGCGGTGGCCTCGATCGCGCTCTTCTGGCTGACCTTCGCGAGCACGAGGGAGCGGGTGCGGGCGCCGGCCATCGAGTCGGACCTGAAGGCCGAACTACGCGCGCTCGTGCGCAACCTGCCGTGGGTGGCCCTGTTCGTGTCCGGCATCTTCTCGCTGATGCAGGTGGCGGTGCGCAACGGCGGCCTGCTCTACTACTTCAAGTATTACGTGGGCGACGACGGCGCCCGCGTTTTCTGGATCTTCGACCTGACGGCGATCTTCATGTCGCTGGGCACGCTCGCGATGATCCTGGGCGTCGCGATGACGGGCCCGCTCACGCGACGCTTCGAGAAGCGGGACCTGATGATCGCGCTGACGGTATTGAGCGCGGCGCTATCGGGCCTGTTCTTCTTCCTCGCGCCCGACCAGTTCTGGCTGATGGTGGCCGTCAACTGCGTTGCGGCGGTCGTGTCGGGGCCGATCGCGCCGCTGGTGTTCGCGATGAACGCCGACTGCGCCGACTACGGCGAGTGGCGCAGCGGCCGGCGCACGACCGGGCTCATCTACTCGGGCGGCGGCTTCGCGGCGAAGATGGGCCTGGCCGTGGGAGCGGGGCTGGCGGGGTACATCCTTTCGCTGTTCGGGTTCGTCGCCAACCAGCCGCAGACGGACACCGCGCTGCTCGGCATCCGGCTGATGTTCAGCCTGGTCCCCGCTGTCCTGTCACTGGTGGGTGCGGCGGCCATCCTCTTTTATCGGCTGGACCGCGATCAGGTGGAGAGGATCGAAACCGACCTCGCCCGACGGCATGGCGCAGCGCCGAAGGGGGAAGCTGGATGAAGTGACTGTCCAACGCGGACCACCTCGTGGCCTGTCTGCTCGCAATATGCAATCATAATGCCTTCACCGGGGGAGCACGGCCATGGCCAGCGTAACTGTCCGCAACATTGACGACCAGATCATCGCCTCGTTGAAGGCGCAGGCGAAGGCCAACCATCGCTCGTTGGAAGGCGAGATCCGCCACGTGCTCGCTCAACAGGCGCTCCGCTCGGCGCGACTACGGGAGTTCCGGGAGCGTACGGAGGGGCTCCGGTCGCTCACCGAGGGTATCCCTCAGACAGATAGCGTTGCCCTGATCCGAGCAGACCGCGACCGGTGAGGCTCATTGTCGACGCAAGCATCGCCGCCAAGTGGCTCATCGCGGAGCCTCATTCGCGCGAGGCCAGGCAGCTCCTCGCCCCACGCATTGTCCTCCATGCGCCGGACTTCATCCTGACGGAGGTCGCCAACGTCATCTGGAAGAAGGCCCGTCGGCAGGAGATTCCGTCGCCTCAGCCCTACGTTGACGAGTTGGCGAAGCTGGCGGACGCCGTTGCATTGCAGCCTTCGCCCGAGCTTGTCGTCAAGGCAACGGCGTTGGCCGTTCGAATCGACCACCCCGTGTACGACTGCGTCTATCTCGCCTGTGCCGAAGAGTGGGCGGCACCGTTGGTCACCGCGGACGAGAGGCTGGCTCGGCGAGCCGGCGAGGCGCATCCGACGGTTGCCGTCTGGAACATCGGGGAGGCTGAAGTCACTCAGCGCATCACCGCTGCCGCTACCGCGCTCGTCATCCAGGACGACACGGTTCAGCGGGCCATCGACGCGTACGACACCTTCAGGAAGACCGCCGACTCGGTCATCGAAACGGTGCAACGAAGACCCGGCGGCGTCCGGATACTCTCGCCGGAAGACCAGGACGCCTACTTCGAGACTCCAGCGTACCGCCAGTTGACCAGGTTCATCGCCAGCCTCGCCCTCGAAGAACGAATCGACCTCAAGGCGCTCGCTTGGTACGGCCGCCAAGCTCCGTCGGTGGCCAACTGGGCCTGCTGTCTGGATCATGCCTGCAGGATGGGTGCCGACGACCTCGACTACGAGGCGTCGTTGGGTCGCCACTGGCGCTCGGGCTTTGACCGTCTACGCCATCGGCTGGACCGCGATCAGGTGGAGAGGATCGAAACCGACCTCGCCCAACGGCACACCGCCGGTTGATCGGCTGGGACGTTACAGCCCTCCCGGCCCGCAGTCGTTGGCGAGGTAGTCCTCCAGCGACGAGAGCATCGCCAGGTGGTGCTGGGGCCACCAGGGCAGGCTGTGCCAGAGGTCGACGATCTCCTCGTACTTCACGTCCTTGCCGGCGCGCTTCAGCGCGTTCGCGAACTTGCGGGACTGCTCGATCGGCACGCGCTGGTCGCGGTCGCCGTGGAAGATGTAGATCGGGATCGTGGCCTCCTTCGCGTGATCGAGGGGTGACAGCCCGCCGATCGTTGGGTTCTGGTACGCCCGGTTGAAAGGCGACCGGAACGTGATCTTGTCGAAGGTCCGCAACTCGGACAGCCCGGCGCCGGCGACGGCGCACTGGTAGGGCGAATCGGGCCGGACGCTTGCCGCCATGGCCGCGTAGCCGCCGTAGGAGTAGCCGAAGATCGCGATCCGGTCCTCGGCCGCGATGCCTTCCCGCACGAGCCAGCGCGCGCCGTCGTCCTTGTCGTCCTGCATCTTCTGGCCCCATTCGCGGTCGCCGGCGCGCCACAGCGCCTGGCCGAAGCCCTCGGACCCCCGGTACTGCGGCTGCAGCACGACGTAGCCGCGATTGGCGAGGAACTGCGCCCACCGGTCCCAGCCGAGGAAGTCCCTGGCCCAGGGGCCGCCGTGCGGCAGCACGACGGCGGGGAACGGGCGTTTGCCTTCCCGCGGCACGGTCAGGAACGCCGGGATCTCGAGTCCGTCGCGCGCCTCGTAGGTCACGAACGTCATGTCCGAGAGCTTCTCCGGCAGGAGGTGCGGGAAGCTGCGGCCGAGGGGGACGAGCTGGCTTCCGTTGACCAGCAACCGATACAGGCCCGCCTCGCGCGGCCCCGACGAGCGCACGACGATGATGGTCAGGTCGTCCGACATCGACACCCACTGGTGGACCATGCCTTCCGGCAGCGCGGCGGCGAGCCGTTCCTGCAGCGACCTGCGCTTGGGCTCCGTGTACTCGCGCACGATGCCCGCGGCGAGGCCGGTGAAGCCGACGACCTGCCCGAAGTCCTCCGGGTTGGTCGCTGTCATGATGCCGATGGCATCTATGTCCCCACCGCCGAAAAGCGGTTCGCCGAGTTCGCGCGTGATGAGGTCGTAGGTGCGGATCACCGCCTTGTCGCGGCCCGTGTCGTCGCGCATGTAGACGCGTCGTCCGTCCGGGTCGAAACCGACGGGAGCCATGCCCTCGCGGTGCGCGGCGTACAGGTTGTGGTGCTCCTCCCACTTGTCGGTCTCGGGGTGGCGGTAGGAGAAGCGAATGTGGATGTCGTCGCCAGTGCCTTCGATCTCCTGGCGGCCGCGCACGGCGCCCTGGACGTCGCCGAAAATGGACTGGTTGGTGGCGCCGCGGTAGATGCGCTTCGAGTTGTAGCTGCCGAGGTCGACTTCGTACAGGTCGGAGGCGAACTCGAGGTTGGTCACCTCGACGAGCACCTTGTCCTTGTGCTGCGGCAGCAGGTTGAAGATGCGCACTCCGAAGATGTCCCGGTTGCGGAACAACTCCGTCCCCCTGCCGTCGCCCGGTACTTCGTAGAGGTAAGCCTTCTCCCGGAACCGGCGGGTCGGGCGCCCTCCGGCGCGGATGTCGAACTTCTGGCGTCCGACGACCAGCAGCCGGTCGTCGTTCAGCCAGAACACCGCCCGCGCCTTCACGTCCGGGGGTCGGAACCGGAGCGGCCGCGCGGAAAGGTCGGCGGTTTCCCAAACGGTCACGTCGGGGGGCGCGTTGACGTCGGCAAGGGTCAGCGCCACCAGCCGTTTGCCGTCGGGACTCACGTCCACGCTGTCGATGACCGGATCGTGGATCCAGGCGCTCATGGGGATGCGCTCGGCCGCCGCCGGAAGCGCGACGGCGACGCAGAGGAGCGCCGCCTCGATCCGTCTCGCGAAGGCGCGCTTCATGTCAGAACCGCCGCGCGACCTGGAGCACGAACACGCGTCCGAACAGGGGGTAGCCCACCCCTGGCAGCGTGTTGAAGAGGCGGCTGGTCGCCTGTCGGGGCACGCCGTCGCCGACCCCCGGCGGGTCCTTGTCGAACACGTTCTGCACGGTGCCGATGACGTCCCAGTCCGGATTGCGCCAGCGCGCCGAGACGGTGTGGTAGAACTTGTCCTTGGTGACGACCACCCGGTCGCTGTTCGTCGTGTCCGGGTCGAACACCGGGTCCTCCGCCGTATCCCCGATGAAACTCGTCCGCCAGAACACCGTCCAGTCGCGGTAGTCGATGCGCAGATCGAGTTCGGCGGACCATTCCGGGTACCCCCAGTGCCCGACGTTGTCCCAGACCTCGTCAAAGAGCTCCACCCGGTGTTCCTTCAGGCGCGTCACCGTGCCGTCGACCGTCAGGTCGAAGGTTGGGAACTCCCGCTCGTAGAGGAAGTCGATGTCGAACCCCCGGCTGACGCGCTTGCCGATGTTGACCAGGGACGCGTCGACCTCGGAGAGGAATCCCATGTCGTCGCGCGGTCCGACGCGTCCGCACCAGGCGCTCGAGCGCCCGGCGGACGTGTAGCAGGTCCCGAGGACGTACCCGACGGAGGGGTCTGAGACGGTGTCCTGGAGCGCGATGTCGAACCAGCTCACCGCCACCGACAGTCCGATCGCCCCGGGCTGGTAGACCACGCCGCCCGTCCAGGAGTCCGACGTCTCCGCGAGCAGACCGGGATTGCCGCCGATGATGCTCCTGATGCTGGGGACACCCTCGGACCCGAGGTCCGGCGGCAGTCCCTCGGCCGCGCAGTTGTCGTACACCACGTCCCCGGGCTCGTACAGCTCCCCGTAGTTCACGCACGGGTCCGCAAGCCCGGAATTGAATCCGCTCTGGTTGGCGAGGAACTGCTCGTAGAGGTCCGGGGCGCGGAACGACGTGCCCCAGGTGCCGCGCAGGCGGATCTCGGCGCCGACCTGGTAGTCGACGGCGAGCCGGTAGGTCGTGTCGTCGCCGTACGACTCGTAGTCCGTCCACCGTCCGGACGCGTTCACGATGAACTCCTCGACCAGCGGTACGCCCTTGACGAGGGGGAGCTCCACCTCCGTGAAGAGTTCCGTGACGGTGTCGTCGCCGGTGGTGATCCCGGCGGAGGTGAACCCCCAGAAGTTGTTGCGCTGCGCGTGCGGGTCGGGCACGTCGTGGATGTCCTCGTTGCGGTACTCGAGTCCGAACACGGCGCTGACCGGTTCGTTGTTGGGCATCTGGAACAGCGTGCCGGTCACGTAGCCGGCGAACTGGTAGCTCTTGTACGTGGTCTCTCCCTCGGTGTACGCGACCAGGAAGTCCCGGACGTCGCCCGGCAGCCGCCCCCGGAGCATCGCGTCTTCCGTGAAGAGGTTCGCCGGCACGCAGCCGGGAATGGCGTCGTCCGCGCAAACCAGGTTGCCGTTCGCATCCAGCGTCGAGTTGAGCGACGCCGCCACGCGGTCGGCCAGGAAACGCTCGCCGCCGTAAGTCCCTTCGGACCAGCTATGGCCGACGTAGGCGTCGTAACTCCAGGACTCGGTGATGTCTCCGTTGAGGCCCACGAACAGGTTGATGCGGTCGACTTCCACCGTCGTGTAGGGGTCCTCCAGCTCGTACGTGGGCAGGACCGGCAGGACGGCGAATCCGCCGAAACCCGCGAGAGGTCCGTACACGCCGAACGGGTTGGTCGGGTTCGTCTTCGGCACGGACGGGAAGAACTGACGGTATCCGGACGAACTCTCGAACGAGCGGTGGTTGTAGTAGAACTCGTAGTACAGGTTCGCGCTGCGGTCGGCGATCTCGAGATCCCGGTCGGCGAAAGAGGTGACCGAGTACAGCTCGATGTCCGGGACGACCTGGTACACACCCGGGTCGCGCTCGTCGCGGTAGAACGCGCCCTCGTTGTCGAACAGCGGCTCGCCGTTGACCGGGTCGTTGCCGTGGAAGGGTGTGCGCGTGAAGTAGGGGATGCCGAAGCTCGCCAGGGTCGGATCGAAGTGCGGGTGGTTCGGATTCGGCGCGCCCAGGCTCGGTTCGTAGCGTACCCAGCCGAATGGGGAGACCGCGAACCCGTAGACGAAGCCGAAGCACAGCGGTTCGCCGGTCTCCGGGTGCGTGTTGTCGATCCTGCCGTCGCCGTCCTGGTCCGTGCGGCGCGGCCGCATCGGGCAGCGCGACCAGTCGCGGTCGTTGGCCGTCATCTGGCGCGTGTTCGAGTAGTTCGCCGACACGTTGAACGACCAGGTGTCGCCGACGGTCCCCCAGGTGGCGTCGACGCCCACGTCCTCCGGGGCGCCCCGCCGGGGAGCGGCCCCCTGCAGGTTGAGCTGGAACCCCTCGATGCGCTCGCGCGTGATGACGTTGACCACGCCGGCGATGGCGTCCGCGCCGTAGATCGAGGAGGCCCCGTCCTTCAGGATCTCGTAGCGACCCACGACGGAACTCGGGATCGCCGTGAGGTCGACGGAGTTGGTGGTGCCGCGCACGCCCGACGGCCCCCACCGCTTCCCGTTGACGAGCACCAGCGTGCGCTGGGCGCCGAGACCCCGCAGCGAGATGGACCGCGCTCCCGGACCGCCGTCGGTGACGAAGCCGGAGAACGAGTTGTCGATCTGCTGCCCCGCGGCGACGGTCGACGTCTGCAGGATGTCGGCCGTGTTTAGCAGGCCCGCGAGGGCGGAGGTCTCGCTCGTGATGACGGTGATGGGAGACGCGCTCGAGAACTCGTCGCGGCGGATGCGGGACCCGGTGACGACGATCTCTTCCACCGGGCCGACGTCTTCCGTGGCCTCGTCGGCGGCGGCCTCTACTGTGTCCTCGGTTGTTGGATCGGACTCGTCGGCCGGCTGTGCGTACCCCGCGAACGCGTACGCCATCCCAAGTCCGGCCAGCAGAAAGGGAAATGTCGCCCTGTGCCGCATGGATGTTCCTCCACTGTGGGTGGCAAGGGATCACCCGCCTCTTTTTCTCACAAGCGCTGGTGACGATGACTGCGGACGATACAGGTCAATCCGTCCCTCTTGTCAATGCCGAATTGACCAGTATCGAAGCCGTCCTTAAGCTCGATGCGCCCCGGCCCATCACGGAGGAGTGCCATGCCCGGTCCGACCAACGACCCCGTCGATGTCCTGATCATCGGAGCGGGCGCTTCCGGCGCGGCGGTGGCCTGGAGTCTCGCCGAGACGCGGATGCACATCGTCTGCATGGAGCAGGGCGACTGGACGAAGCCATCGGAGTACCCGACGAACTTCGTGGACTGGGAGCAGCGCATCACCGGTCCGGACCACATCGACCCGAACGTGCGCGGGCGGGAGACGGACTACCCGATCAACAACGACGAGTCGCCGATCTCGGTGGTCAACTTCAACGGCGTGGGCGGCGGCACCATCCTCTACGCCGCACACTTCCCGCGGCTGCATCCGTCGGACTTCCGCGTCAGGAGCCTCGACGGCGTGGCGGACGACTGGCCGGTGAGCTATGACACGCTCGAACCGTACTTCGCCGAGAACGACCGCATGATGGGCGTTTCGGGCCTCGCCGGGGATCCTTCCTACCCGCCCAAGCAACCGCCGTTGCCGCCGCTGCCCCTCGGGCGCCAGGGGGAAACGGTCGCCCGGGGTTTCAACCGGCTCGGCTGGCATTGGTGGCCCGCGGACAGCGCCATTGTCTCCCGGCCCTACGAGGGGCGGGACGAGTGCAAGAACCTGGGGCCGTGCACGTCCGGCTGCGCGCAGGGGGCCAAGTCCAGCACGGACATCACCTACTGGCCCGTGGCGCTGCGCAACGGTGTCGAGTTGTGGACGCGGTGCCGCGTGCGCGAAATCACGGTCAACGCGGACGGCATGGCGGAAGGGGTCGTCTACTACGACGCGGACGGCGAGGAACGCCACCAGCGCGCGGAGGTGGTCGTGCTCGCCTGCAACGGCGTCGGCACCCCGCGCATCCTCCTGAACTCGACCTCGCCGCAGTTCCCGGATGGGCTCGCGAACCGCAGCGGGCAGGTCGGCCGGAACCTCATGTTCCACCCCGTGGGCTTCGTGCAGGGGCTCTTCGAGGAGCGCCTCGACAGCCACAAGGGCCCGCAGGGGTGCTGCATGCTGAGCAACCAGTTCTACGAGACGGACCCGGAACGGGATTTCGTGCGCGGTTACATGATGCAGATCGTCCGCGGCGGCGTTTGGCCCTGGACGACCGCCATGCAGGGCGCGGCATCGGGCGCCATCCCCTGGGGCCCGGGACACCACGAGGCGTTCGCCCGCCGCTTCGACCACACCGCCACCATCGGCATTCTGTGCGAGGACCTGCCCGAACCACACAACACGGTGACGCTCGACCCGGACCTCGCCGACTCGAACGGGATCCCCGCGCCGAAGATCAACTACACGCTGAGCGAGAACAGCCGCAGGATGCTCGACCATGGCGTCGCCCGCGGGACGGAGGTGATGGAAGCGGCTGGGGCGATCGATGTCGCGGGCGGCGGCCCGGCGCGTGTCGCCGGGTGGCACCTGCTCGGTACCGCGCGCATGGGCGACAACCCCGAGAGGTCGGTGGTCAACTCCTGGGGCCGCAGCCACGACGTGAAGAACCTCTTCATTGTCGACGGCAGCATCTTCGTCACGTCGGGCGGCGTGAACCCGACGAGCACCATCCAGGCGCTCGCGCTCCACGTCGCCGACACGATGAAGAAGAACCTCGCCAACCTGTTCGACTGAGGGGCCCACGATGAGTGACGGACTGATCGCCTCCGACGCGCCGCTGACCGCGGAGCGGCAAGCCGTGCTCACGGCGCTCGCCGACACCATCGTGCCGGCGAGCGAAGACGGCCGGATGCCGGGCGCCGGCGCACTGGACTTGCTCGGGCACCTCCAGCGCGCGGCGGAGGACTTCCTGCCGGAACTGCCGGCGATCCTGGACGCGTTTGACGCAAGCTTCGCGGCCGAGGACCTTGCCATGCGGTACGAACGCGTGAAGGCGTGGAGCGAGGAGTCCCCGGAAGCGTTCCAGGCCCTGCTCGGACACGTCTACGGCTGCTACTACCAGGACGCGGGGGTGCTGGAAGCTGTCGGGGTCGGCGCGGGTCCGCCGTTTCCGCGCGGCAACACGGTCGAACCCGGCGACCTGTCGCTGCTCGACCCGGTGATGCAGAACCCGTTGGAGTGGCGGCGGGCCTGACGGTACCGTTGCGAACTGTTACGTCCCGGTGCCCCTGATGGCGCGTGTACCATTTTTCTGGTAAAAGGACTCGTTTCCCGCCTGATTTACCGTTATTTCGGTACGCGTGTCCGTGAAGAGCAACCTGCCTGCGCTCGGCGCGCGCTTGCGGCATGCGCGCAAGCGGCGCTTCCCCGGGGACGACCTCGCGGCGTTCGCGCTACGCATCGGCGTCAGCCGGTCGACCCTGCAGAAGATGGAGAAGGGCGACCTTTCCGTCAGTACGGGCAGGTATTACCGCGCCGCCGAGATCCTCGGCCTGCAGGACACCTTCAGCGGCCTGCTGGCATTCGAGGAGAGCCTTTTTGACGATCCGCGCCCGCTTTGACATCCACGTCAACACGCGTGCGACGGGGATAGTCCATGCGGCGGACTGCGTCGTGGAGGAAGACGCCGGCGTCGTGGGCCGGGTGGACTTCCGCTACACGCCGCGTTATCTCGACAGCCCCGGTCGATTCCCGCTCGATCCGGTTCGACTGCCGCTTTCGCCGGGGGAAGTCCGGTTTCGCTGCGCAGGTGGGGCACCCGGGTTCATCGACGACCACCTGCCGGACGCCTGGGGCCGCAAGGTCCTGACCGCGCTTGCGCACCATCGCGACGGTCGGCGCCTGAACCTCAACAGCGTGATCGATCGGCTCGCGCTGGTCAAGGGAAGTGGTCGCATCGGTGCGCTCGCCTTCGTCGATGTCGGCGGCGCGCCGGACTACCCCGATGGCGCCCCGCTCGAGTTGCTGTCGCAAGTGGAGGGGACGGCGGCGCGGATCGACGCGTCGGATTGGCGATCGCTCGTGCTGGAGGAGTTCGCCCTCGCGCACCTCGCCGAGGCGGGGAGCGGGCCCGGCGGCGCTAGACCGAAGGCGTTGGTCAGTGACGGGACGAAGCCCTACCTCGCGAAATTCAACCGCCGAACGGGGGACGACTACAACAATGCCCGCGTGGAACTGGCCTGCCTCGAGATGGCCCGCGCCGCCGGGCTCGAGGTGGCGGACGGGCGGGTCGTGCAGGAGGTCAACTCACGGGATGTTCTGCTGCTTACCCGTTTCGATGTCGAACCGGACGGACATCGCCGCCACCTGGTCACGGTGAATGCGTTGCTCAAGGAACCGGCCACGCAGCGCGACTCGGGACTGTTGTTCCGGTACGACGACATCGCGGACCTCCTGACCCGCCACTCGGGCGCCGTGCAGGCCGATCTCGAGCAGCTGGCGCGTCTGGCCCTCTTCAATCGCGCCATCAACAACACCGACGACCACGCCCGCAACTTCAGTCTCATCCACGACGGCGACTGTTTTCGGCTGTCGCCGGCCTACGACCTCGTCCCGAGCGCGGCGGTCGGCGAGTACCACGCGGCTGCGTTCGGCTACGAACCGAATCCGCCGCGACCGAGCGAGGTCGCCCGCGCCGGGCGGATGTTCGGCCTCAGCAAGCCCCGGCTAAGGTCATGCGCCGACGGCGTCATCGCCGCGGTCGGGCGCTGGAGCGAGTTCGCGCAACGAGCGGGGGTGACGGACGTGGAGGCGGACGCGATCGCGCGTCGGTTCAACCCGTAACGGTGGCGAAACGAATGCGCCGGCCGAAGACTATGCCGCTTCGTGCTCCTCGACGTAGCGCATCAGGCTGGGGATGCCGGGCTCCCACCGATCCGCCTCTCCTGGCGGGCTCCAGACGTAGCCGACGTTGGCCAGCCCGGATTGCAGGCGATGCACTTCCCCGTCCAGGGGATCGGCCTCCAGCGTGGCCGCGACGATCCGATCCAGCTCGGCGTCCGCCAGGGTCGCACGGTCGCGGAAGGCGGCGGCGACCTGAATCGCGACGGGCAACAGGAAATGGGCTTTCAGCTCCCGGCGCCGGTCCTCGTAGTAGATCGAGCGTTCCCGATCGAAAGCCACCTTGGCGAGAGACACCACCTTGCTGCCGATCTCCGTGAGGTTTCCCTTCCTTGCGGCCCGCCAGAGTGCGTCACCCCAGATCTGGAGGAAGTACGGGTACCCCTGGCTTTCGTCCACGACCTCCGCCAGCGCTTCGTCGCCGATGGTGAACGGCGTTGCCTGCTCTGCCAGGGGACGCGCCACGGCCTCGCCGGCGGAAACCGGCTCCAATCGCCCGATGCCCATCTGCCTGGCCCGGTTCCAGAACGTCGCCGACAGGGCATTCAGGTGGTTGGACAGATCCGGCGTGCCCGCCAGTACCAGCAGGAAAGGTGCCTCGGCGGCAACCGACTGGCTGGCGTTCAGCAGCGCGCCGCCAACCTCCGTCTCCAGGTTCTGTGCCTCGTCCAACAGCACAACCAGAGGCTGGCGACGACAGCGGGCGCGCAGCAAGCGCGTCAAGGATGCGGGTCGACGCCCCAACTCCCAACCCAGTCGCCCCACCCCGATTGACAACGAGAGCGCTTCGGGCCGCAACGAGTCAAAGCGGCCCAGAGGGGTCAGTTCGTTGGCCAGGGCATCGAGGTCCGGAATCTCATTGGGGGTTAGCCAAACGACATCGACCGTCCCCCCCCGGGCCCGAATCTCGTGTTGGAACCAACGCATCAGCGCGGTCTTGCCATTGCCCCGAGGGCCGGTCAACACCGCATCCCGGGGCGCTCCTCGACCGTTTTGGAGGTAGGCGAACAAGGCCAGCAGGCCTTCGCGCTCTTCATCGCGCCCCGCGAGATAAGGCGGCAGACCACCGCGGCCGGGCACAAAGGGGCTGATTGGCGTTTTTTCCGCCATCCACGGGAGCATAGCACCGGATTCACGAATGTTGCCCGGCGAAGAAGAGATAGAAGAGATGGGAGACCGTGCGCGTCTCGAGCGAGTGTTGCAGGCCCCGCGCCGGTCGTGCGGCGCGCGCAGCCGCCCGCATTTCGCGCGATTCGGCCCCCGACAACCCTGAAATCGGCCCGTCCGGCCGCCGAAACCCATCAGACCGGCTCGCGCCACCGGCCACCGCGCGCCGTTGCGCACTCTTGCGCCGTAGGCGGCCCTCGTTAAGGCTCGGTGGTGAGAAACCCGGGCTGGTCTGTGCCCCGGTTCCGCGCCGGGGAGGGCGTTGTTTGCAGGTTCTTCACCATGGACAACACCTACCTGTTCCTCGGCGACCACAAGTACTGGCTCATGACTCATTGGGACGCGTTGGATCTCGACGATGGCCGGGACTACGCGCTGAACCGGGCGCGCCTCTATCGCGGCCGGCGCGACTTCGTGACTCATCCCGGCGATACGGGTAGACGCGACTACCCGGCCGAGCCCGCGGCGGTGAAGCCCGATTGACCAACGGTCCGCGCTCGGCGAAAACGCGGGTGGCGCTATGCCGTGGGTGAATTTGCGACCGTCAGGGCATCGTAGTCGTACAGCCGGGTCATCGAACGTGCCCCGGCCCGCCGGGCCGCGCGGTTGCGTAGCCAGGCCGGGATTCCGCGCAGGTGGAAGACCGTGGCGTTGCGGCGCGAACCGTGCTGGATGCGGGCGGTTCGATCACGGCGCAGACGCTCGTAGCGCGTGAGGGCCGCCGGTATGCCGGCCGATCCGCGCAGGCACGCCGCCAGCACCGCACCGTCCTCGATCGCCATGGCGGCGCCCTGTGCCATGAACGGCAGCGTCGGGTGGCAGGCGTCGCCGAGCAGCGTCACGGCGCCGCGGCTCCAGCGTGGCATGGGCGGCCGGTCGTGCAGCGCCCACTTGTAGAGCGCGTCGGGGTCGGCGTTGTCGATCAACGTCTGGACGGTGTCGTTCCAGCCGGCGAAGTCGTCCTTCAGTTCGCGGTACTCCCCGCGCTCGGTCCAGGACTCGACTTCCCAGCCCCGCTTCTCGCGAACGCAGACGCAGTTGACGAGCGCGCCGCTGCGTACGTAGTAGCAGACGAAGTGTCCCCGGGGACCCCACCAGACGGTCGCCGCGGGCGGGAGGAGCCGGTCCGGCAGCCTCGAGACGGGCACCAGAGCGCGCCACGCGACGTTGCCGGTGAAGGTTGCTGCTTCGGGGCCGAAGAGGCCGGTCCGTACGACGGAGTGAATGCCGTCGGCGCCGACGAGCGCGTCGCCCGCGCGTTCCGTGCCCGAAACGGTGACGAGCACGCCGTCTGCATCCTGCTTGAAGCCCTCGACGCGGGCGGACGTATGCAACGCGATGCCGTCGAGGCGGTTGGCCGCGTCGACGAGTACCGCGAGCAGGTCGCCGCGATGGATGTGGTAGTAGGGGAACCCGTACGTGTTCCGGACGGTCTCGCCGAGCGGATTGGTGCTGATCAGGCCCCCGCTCCTCCACGACCGGAACTCCGTCCGCGCAGGTACGAACGCGCACGCCCCGAGGGCGTCGGCGAGGCCGAGGTGGTGCAGCACGCGTGTCGCGTTCGGGCTCAACTGGATGCCGGCGCCGACCTCCCCGAACTCCGGCGCCTGCTCGAGGACCTCGACCTCGAACCCCGATCGGGCGAGGGCCAGGGCGGCGGAGAGGCCGCCGATGCCGCCGCCGGCGATGAGTACGTGGTTCGCGGTCGTACGTCCCGTCTTGGGTACGGATTTTCGACGGGGAGGCGCGCGTTCGCCCCGCACAGTCAGGGAGGTGACTCGATCCGGATGTCGCCGGCAAAGGGCTCGAAGTCGCGACGGTTCCAGGTGAGTATGGCCGATGCCCCGGCCTTGAGGGCGGCGGTGGCGATCAGCGCGTCATACATCTGGCCGCCTCTGACGCCGCGTCGCTGCGCATGGCGAACCGCATCCCACGTGTCTCGCGCCGTAAGGTGTACCGTAGGTGTATCCGACCAGTTTCCCTCGATGAGCGCGAGGGCATCCTCGCCGGGAACTCGGTACGGTGGAGGCATTCTGGTCAAGACCGAGTACATCTCCGCCAACGAGTGAGCCGCCAGGACGAGTTCCTCGCCTGCGCGTGCGCGGCGTTGGACTTCCACGTGGGTCCGCTCGTGGTGGTCGTGCCAGTCACAGACCGAGGCGAGCAAGCCGTTCGTATCGCAGAGGTAGCGGGTCACTCGAGAAGTCGGCCAGCTGCGGTCTCGGATCGCGTCTGGGCCAGGATTCGCTCCACGTCCGCAGTCGTCAGCGTCGCGCCTTCGGTTTTCGCAACGGCGATCAGCGACGTGCCGGAACGTCTGAAGGTGATCTCGGCGGGAACAGGCTCGATCTCGACGCGACCGTCGATCACTCGAAACTGGACCCGCGTACCGGGGTGCAGGTGCGCCGCTTCGCGCACGGGTTTGGGGACGACCAGGCGGCCGGCACGGTCTATGGTTGCGTTCATGGGGCAACTTCTACCATCTCATTTGCCATTACACAAGCTAAGAGTCGCTCCCGCGTCCCTTCTCCCCATAGTCGCCCCAAGGCCGGTCCCGGTCCCGGATCGTCTCTCGGAAGCCCTTGCCGGCGAAGTCCTCCACCCACCGGCACGCCTCCTCCGTGTGCCGCGTCATGCCGTCGAAGAGGGTGCCGAGCAACTGCGTCGTGCGCAGTCCCATGTTCTCGTACGCCTGGTTGATGAGCAGCTTGTTGAGGGCGAGCTGGTTGGCCGGGATGTTACGGAACAGGCGCGCCTCGGACTCCACGAACCCTGACAACTCCTCCGGGTCCACGACGTGGGACACGAGGCCGATCCGGTAAGCGGTCTCCGCATCGATGGCGCGCCCTGTCAGCAGGAACTGCTTCGCGTGCTCAAGGGTCAGGCGATAGACCCAGAGCATGGTGGTCGGTGTCCCGTAGATGCGGCTCGGGGCGTAGCCGATATGCGCGTCCCGCGCCATGTAGAGCTGGTCGCAGCAGAGGATCAGGTCCGTGGCGCCCCCGATGGCCCAGCCGCGGATCTCGCCGAGCACGGGCTTCGGGCAGTGCCAGATGCGCATGAAGCGGCGCACGTTCTCACCCATGAAGTGCAGGTCGCGCACCGGGTCCCAGGCACCGTCGCGGGCGTCGATGTCCGGCGCGCCGTAGGGCGTCTCCCAGTCGTCCCGGTTCGCGGTCAGGTCATAGCCGGCGGTCAGCGTGTCGCCGATGCCGCGCAGCACGACGGCCGAGACGTCCTTCGAGCGGCTGGCGCGGTCGATGCCGTCCTCGATGCCCTGGATCACGCTGTTCGTGAGGGTGTTCTTCTTCTCGGGGCGGTTGATGGCGACGATCGCGATGCCGTCGCGTTCTTCGTAGTAGGTTTCCGTGTTTGACATGCGGAGGCTCTCCGACTGCGGGGGCGGCGACAGGCCGCGCGATGCGCCGATTGTAGTGTCGTGTCATCATGGCTATCGCCTCGTCCCGGAGGGAACGCGCCTGAAACTCCTTGCGCTCGGGAGGTCCCGCCAGACCCATGCCGGCGTCGTTGCCGCGGCGGCGCTGTTCGCGGCGTCCGCGACGGCCCAGCCGCCGGAACGGGAGTTCCCCGACGCGTGGTACGAGCCTCCGAAGACGGCGAGCGAAATCGGCCTCACGTCCTTCTCCGGGAGCCCGTTCCTCGAGGGCCGCGGTCTGCCGCCGGTGGAGGAGCGCCTGCCGGACGACCCCGTCGTCATCCAGCCGTACGAGAGCATCGGGCAGTACGGCGGCAAGGCCCGCATCACGCTCTGGGACAGTTGGCAGTTCTTCAACTGGGAGCACGCGCTGACGCTCTCGGCGGACATGCGCAACGTGCTGCCGAATCTGGCGGAGTCGTGGAGTCTCTCCGAGGACGGTCGCGTCACCACCGTGAAGCTTCGCGCCGGGCTCAAGTGGTCGGACGGTGCGCCCCTGACGGCCGACGACTTCATGTTTCGGCTCAATCACGTCTTTCTCGACCCGGACTTCTCGCCGGTGACCTACCGGCTCGTGCGCGGCTGCGAGTTCGTGAAGATCGACGACCTGACCTTCCAGTACGTGTTTCCGGAGCCGAACCCGATGTTCGCGAACTTCTTCGCGCAGTACGGCAGCCACCTGTTCGACCCCATGCACTTCTTCAAGCAGTACCACCCGGCGTACCGCGACAAGGAGGAACTCGATGCACTGGTGCAGGCGGAGGGGTTCGTCTCCTGGATGGCGATGTACGGGGCCCTGCGCGACTGGGGCAACGAGGACGCCCGCAGGGTGCCGACGATGAGGGCGTACAAGGTGGTGGAGCGCACGCCGACGAAACTGCGCCTGGAGCGCAACCCCTACTACTTCAAGATCGACCCGGCCGGCCAGCAGCTCCCGTACATCGACGAGGTGGACGCGATCATCCTGCTCGAGAACTCGCAGATGATCGCGTTCCAGGCGGCGACCGGCCAACTCGACTTCGCCGCCTTCGCGCTCAAGACACAGGACATCCCGCTGCTCAAGCTCGGCGAGGTGAAGGGCGTCAATCAGGTCCACATCTGGCGCCGGCTGCACATCAGCGACGTGTCCATCCAGCCGAACTACAACTTCGACGATCCGAAGTACCGCGAACTGCTCTGGGGCAGGGGCGAACGGCGTTTCATCCGCGCGCTGTCCCACGCCATCGACCGGGAGCAGATGAACGAGATGATCTACTTCGGCCGGGGCGTGCCGAGCCAGGTCACCGCGCACCCGTCGAGCCGCTGGTACGAGCCTCGTTTCGCGGAGGCCCACGCGCGCTACGACCCGGACTATTCCAGGCAGTTGCTCGACGAACTCGGCCTTGAGGACGTGGACGGGGACGGCCTGCGGGAGTATCCGGACGGCGCCAGGCTCACCATCACCTTCGAGTTCCTGGATTTCGAGACGCCCAAGAGCATCACCATGGAACTCGTGCGGGACTACTGGCGCGAGGTCGGCATCGACCTCCGGCTCAAGTCCGTCGAGCGCCGCCTGCAGTCCGAGCGCGCCCAGGCCAACAAGATGCAGATGACCCTGTGGCACGCCGACAAGGTCACCGACATCCTGTTCCCCCTCGTCCCGGACTGGTTCTACCCGCACCGCACCGGCTGGGACATCGCGATGTGGAACCACTGGGCGCGCTACTACCAGACGGACGGGAGGCTCGGCGAACGTCCGCCGGACAACGTACGGGAACTGCAGGGCTGGGGTGACGCGCTGCGCATGGCGACGACGGAGGCCGACCGTACCGTGGCTGCGAAGGCCCTGCTCGAAGCCGCCGCGGAGAATCTCTGGACCATCGGCACGGTCGGCCAGGCGCCGCACCCGGTGGTGGTGTCGAAGCGTCTCAAGAACGTCACCCCGACCGGCATCTGGGGGTGGGACAACCGCTGGACGCTCTCCTACCACCCCGCCACCTGGTATTTCGACGAATCGGACGGCGGGCAGGACTGAAGCGGTGCGCTCCTACCTCGTCTCCCGCGTCCTCGGGATGGTCCCGACGCTCGCCGTCATCTCCGTCATCATCTTCACCGTCATCCAGTTGCCCGAGGGGGATATCGTCTCCTCGACGCTGGACCGCCTGCAGGCCCAGGGGGTCGACGTCACCGAGGAGTACGTCCAGAACCTGCGCGCCCAGTACAACCTCGACAAGCCCCTGGTGCTGCAGTACTTCTACTGGGCGGGGAACTTTCTCACCGGCGACATGGGGTATTCGTATCTCTTCTCGCGCCCGGTGAACGAACTGGTGTGGGAGCGGCTGGGGTACACGCTGTCCATCACCGTCTCGGCGCTCTTCTTCACCTGGATCGTGGCGCTCCCCATCGGCATCTACTCGGCGGTGCGCCAGTACTCCATCGGCGACTACGTCATGACGAGCATCGCGCTCGTCGGCCTCGCGACGCCGCCGTTCCTCCTTGCCCTCATCTTCATGCACATCGGGTTCGAGTGGTTCGGGGTCAGCACCGGCGGGCTGTTCTCCCCCGAGTTCGAGGACGCCGCCTGGAGCTGGGCCCGGGTCGCCGACCTGCTGGCCCACCTGTGGCTGCCGATGATCATCGTGGGGATGGGGTCCGCGGCGTTCACGATGCGCATCCTGCGGGCCAACCTGCTCGACGAACTGAACAAGCCTTACGTCGTCACGGCCCGTGCGAAGGGCGTGCGGCCGGCGAAGCTCGTGCTGAAGTACCCGGTCCGCATCGCCATCAACCCGTTCATCAGCAACATCGGGCTGATGCTGCCCGGGCTCGTCTCCGGCGAGGCGCTGGTGTCGCTGGTCATGGGGCTGCCGACGATCGGCCCGCTCCTGCTGCAGTCGCTGCTCAACCAGGACATGTTCCTGGCGGGAAGCCTGTTGATGTGGCTCGCCATCCTTACGGTGGTGGGCATCCTGCTCTCCGATCTCCTGCTGGCGTGGGTCGACCCGAGGATTCGCTTTGAGTGAGGTGGCGCTGCCGGCGGGCGCCGGGGTGGCAGCCGGCGCCACGGACCGCGAGGCCGCGGCCGCGATCTCGCCGCGGAGACTGATGTGGCTGCGTTTCCGGCGCCATCGCCTGGCGCTCGCGAGCGGCGCCTTCCTCATGGTGCTGTACCTGCTCGCGGCCTTCTGCGAGTTCGTCGCACCCTATGGCACGACCACGCGCAACGACGACGCGGTCAACGCGCCCCCGATGCGCGTGCACTTCTTCGACGCGGAGGGCCGGTTCCATCTCCGGCCCTTCGTCTATGCATACCGCATGGAGGTGAACCCGGACACCTGGATGCGCGAGTACGCGGAGGACACGGACCGGCGCCATCCCATCCGCTTCTTCGCGCGCGGCGAACCCTACGAGATGTGGAACCTGTTCCCGATGGACCGTCACCTTTTCACGACGGACGAGGGTACGTACATCCACCTGTTCGGAACGGATCCCCTGGGCCGCGACATGTTCTCCCGGGTCCTCTACGGCGGCAGGATCTCGCTTTCCATCGGCATCGTGGGCGTGGTGCTGACGATCGTGCTCGGCATCCTGCTCGGCGGGCTCGCCGGTTACCTCGGCGGCCTCGCGGACCGTGTCGTCAACAAGGCCATCGAGGTGCTGCAGTGCCTGCCCTCGCTGCCGCTCTGGATGGCGCTGTCGGCGGCGCTGCCGGTGCACTGGTCGCCGCTGCTCGTCTACTTCGGCATCACCATTATCCTGTCGCTCTTCGGCTGGACGGCGCTCGCGCGGCAGGTGCGCGGTCGCTTCCTTTCGCTGCGGGAGGAGGAGTTCGTCATGGCGGCGCGGCTGCTCGGGGCCGACACGCCGCGCGTGATTCGCAAGCACATGCTGCCGAGCTTCTCGAGCCACGTCATCGCGACGGCGACGCTCGCGGTGCCGGGGATGATCCTCGGCGAGACGGCGCTGTCGTTCCTCGGCATCGGGCTCCGGCCGCCGGTGGTGAGCTGGGGCGTGCTCATGTTCCAGGCGCAGAACCCGCTCGTGATCGAGCTGACGCCGTGGCAGATGTTCCCGGGGCTCTTCGTCGTGCTGACCGTCATGGCCTTCAACCTGCTGGGCGACGGGCTGCGCGACGCCGCCGATCCCTACAGCACCGGGGGGATGAAGTAGCCGATGGACGCGGTCCTCTCGATCCGGGACCTCGCGGTGGAGTTCAAGACCGACACGGGATTGACGCGCGCGCTCGTGGATGTGGGTTTCGACGTGCCGCGGGGCCAGGTGACCGCCATCGTCGGAGAGTCCGGGTCGGGCAAGTCCGTGACCGCGAACTGCATCATGCGGCTGATCCAGCCGCCCGGCCGGATCGTCGCCGGCACCATCGAGTTCGCGCCGGAGCGGGCTCTTTCCAGCCAGGGGCAGGCCCCTCGCGCTCCCCGGCTGAGGGCTCCGCCGTTCGAGATCGTCTCGCTCCCGAACCGGGACCCGCGCCTGCAGGAGCTGCACGGCGGACTGATCAGCATGGTCTTCCAGGAGCCGATGACGGCCCTCTCCCCGGTCTACACCGTCGGCAACCAGGTCGCCGAAGCGATCCTCTGCCACCGCGACGTCAGCCGCCGGCAGGCCTGGCGCGAGTCGGCCGAGATGCTCGAGCGGGTCGGCCTGGACGACATCGAGCGCCGCATGCGCATGTATCCCTTCGAGTTCTCGGGCGGCATGCGCCAGCGCGTGGTCATCGCAATGGCGCTCGTGTGTCATCCGGAAGTGCTGATCTGCGACGAACCGACCACGGCGCTCGACGTCACGATCCAGGCCGAGATCCTGACGCTCATCAAGGACCTGCAGCGGGACCTTGGGAACTCGGTGATCTTCATCACGCACGACCTCGGCGTGGTGGCCCAGATCGCGGACCAGGTCGTGGTCATGTACCAGGGCCGCGTCCTCGAGATCGGGACAGTGCGGCAGGTGCTCAAGGATCCCGTGCACCCGTACACGCGCGGTCTCCTCGCCGCGATCCCCGGCCTGGCGCCGAAGGGGCAGCCGCTCGCCACGATCGGGAGCGTGGTGGGCGATGCGGACATCGAAACCCCCCATCCGCTGCGGCGTCTGGCGGACGGACGTCAGGTCAGCATGCCGCAGGACAGCCGGGGTTGAGGCGCCAATGCACGACGACACGCTGCTTACCGTCACCGGCCTCTCCAAGCACTTCGACGGAGTGCCCGCGGTTGAGGACGTGTCCTTCGACGTACGGCGCTCGGAGACGCTCGGCATCGTTGGCGAGTCCGGTTCCGGCAAGACGACGCTCGCGCGTTGCATCCTGCGGGCGATCGACCCGGACGCAGGCGTGGTGCGCTTCCGGAGCGCGGGCGGGTGGGTCGAACTGCAGGACCTGTCGCCCAAGGACCTCATTCCGCTCCGGCGCGAGATGCAGATGATCTTCCAGGACCCGTTCGCGTCCCTGAACCCGCGGATGACGGTGCGCGAGATCCTCGAGGAGCCGCTCGTCATCCACCGCGTGGGGAACCGGGAGGAGCGCCTCGCCGCCGTGCTCGACATGCTCGACCACGTCCAGCTCGAGCACGACTCCCTCACGCGGTACCCGCATGCCTTCTCCGGCGGACAGCGGCAGCGCATCGGGATCGCCCGGGCCCTGATCCTGCGGCCGAACCTGGTGGTCTGCGACGAGTCGGTCTCGGCCCTCGACGTCTCCGTGCAGGCGCAGATCATCAACCTGCTCGAGGACCTGCAGCGTGATCTGGGCCTGACGTACCTGTTCGTCGCGCACGACCTCTCGGTCGTGCAGCACATCTGCGACCGGGTGCTCGTGATGCACCGGGGCCGCGTGGTCGAGAGCGGCGCGGTCGACGACCTGTTCGCCAACCCGCGCGAGGCCTACACCCGGCTGCTGCTTTCCGCCATTCCTTCGCCGGACCCGGACGTGCCGCTGCGACCGCTCGACCGGCGCAGCGTCGGACTGTAAGGCGCGCGCTGGCAGTGGGCGCGAATCGGGGGGTTCAGGGCTTTCCGGGATGGCTCCAGAAGTCCGTTATCTTTTTGATAAATATTGTTTTTTTGACACTCTCCGTGTCACGGCGGCACACTCCATCTCGACATTCGACTGTAAAGAAACGAGTAATGGAATCCGCCATGAAAAGACCCAACATGCTCTCCGCCACCTTCGTCAGGACCGTCAAGACCGCCGGCCGCTACGGCGACGGCGCGGCGGTTTGGGCTTGAGCCTCCTCGTCAGGACCGCCGCGCGCGGGCACACCACCAAGTGCTGGACGCAGAGCGTCCGCATCGACCGCAGGCCCACCAGCATCGGCCTCGGCAGATACCCAGTCGTCACCCTCGCCTTGGCTCGCAGCGGGCGCTCGAGAACGCCTGGCCGCGCTCCTGTCCCGCCGGGCCATCCAATGGCCGGTTGTACCCATCCGGCCATCGACAACCTCCTCGACGCCGAAGGCGCCCGTGTCACCCGTCAGCGCCGCAGCGCCAGCGGAGGACCCGCGCAGCGGGTTGACACGGTGACGGCGGTGGCGTTCCCGGCGTGGCTATGCAATCTGCCCGGCTGCGAGAGTGGCCCGAACCTGCGAGAATCCCGATGTGACTGATCGACACCACGCCAACCGGGGCGGCATCGCCAGAGTCTTCCGCTTCCGCAGCCGCCGCGAACAGACTCGCGCCGACCTGCTCCTTCCGCCGCCCAGCGGCGCCGGCGTCTACGTGGACATCGAGAATCTGAAGAACGCCGAACATGCGCGCACCGTCATCGGGACCGTCGTCCAGGACTGGCCCGAAGGTCTGCCGCCGGTACGCCGCCTCCACCTGTACGCGCCCGCCGACAAGACCGGCCTCTGGCGCGCATGGGGACCGGGCCGCTTCCCGGATCTCGACGTTCACGTCCGCGGCGTCCAGCGTTTCGCCCGCGAGTCGAAGAATTCCGCCGACATGGCCATCGTCGCGGACGCCATCGCCGATTTCACCACCGGCGCCGTCCAGCACGTGGCCGTCGTGAGCAACGACAGCGACTTCGGCGCCCTGTTCGTCAAACTCCAGGAAATCGGGTCCTCGTCGAGCGAGACCAGTGCGCCGCCGTTCCTCTGGATCAACCTGGCCGGTGGCAGCGGACTGTCCAAGGAGATCGTCGGCTTCGTTCCCGAGCGATTGCGCTGGGTCGTCGCTCCGCCTCTGGACGACCGCCCTGCGAACGCGTCGAAACGTGTCGAAAACGACGCCGACGGCCTCCCCGCGGTTCCAACCATCGTCCAGTGGCTGCTTGACGAAATACCGTCAGGCAGGTTCAGGGCAGGCGACGTCCGCAAGATCATCAAGCGACGCTGCCCACACCATCCGGCTGCCCAGACCAACGGCGTCTGCGGGCTGTTCCTCTCGCGGCAGTTGATGCCGCTTCTCGCCGACAAGGGTGTGACAGTTGTACGCAAGCAGCCGCGAACCTACGAACGGGCCACTTGAACGTATGGCCGACGCGCTCGGAATGCCGGACCGTTCCCGCAGTGCTTCGGGCGCCCTGTTCCAATCAGTCCCAACTCGGGTCACAACGGCGCCCTCGTTCCCGCTACCGAACCAGTAACGGCATCAATGGCATCAATACGCCGTCTGGACAAGCGCCTAAAACGTAGTTAAATCAGCATGTTGATTGAAGTGTGCCGCTGAGGCACTGGGCGCGCCACTCGGAGTGGACATGAGCGTCTGGCGCGGCGCGCTCGTACCGCTGCTGCCGCCGACGGCCGCGGCGGCCCTGGTCCTGTGGCTGGTCGCCGACCCGACATATCGCTTCCCCCTGCTGACGTTGCTCCTGCCGCTCCACGTCCATGGCGCAGCCGCGGGACTCGGCGTGGCGGCGCGCGGCTCGAAGGCCCGGTGGCTCTTCGAGGCAATCGGCTTCGCGGGCTTCGTGGCCGGCTGGCTGCTCGCGTTCGCGGCCGTGGCCTTCGGGGTCGCGGTGGCGCTGTTCTCCGTACCCGTGACCACGGCCTTGCTCAGGCAGACCCTGTTCGTCGGCGCGGTCGGGCTCGTGCTCGGTGCCTGGTTCTGGTGGCCCTGGTACGTCGGGGACGCGCTGGCCGCGTGGCCCCGGCACGGGGTCCGCATCGCCACGGCGTCGGGTAACCGCTGGGACCGGCTGTTCCTCTCCTGGCGCATGCAACGCATGGCCGCATCGGGGCGTCTGCGCTGGCGCGGTTTCGCCGCGACGGCCCTGGTGATCGAGGTCGTGGTATTGGCGAGCGCGATGGGGGCCTACGAAGGCTGGCCCGCCCGTGTTGTCGACGGAATCTGCGTCCTGGCCCTGCCGGCGCTGCACCTTGCCGCGGTCGCTGCCGCGCACGCGCTCTGCAGCGTGTGGTCGGAGCGGTCTGCGATCGACTGATCGACCGGGGTTGACGGCGGTGCTACTTGGTGGCACCCCTTGGGAGCGCCCCGTGCCGCAGCTCGGGAAGATGCATGTCTCCGTCCCCTGGCGCTGGCCGGCAAGTACGCCACGATGCGCGTGGTGGCCGGGCGGCTCGTTGCCGTGCTGGAGTGGGCGGGCGCATCCGGTCCATGCCGCGTTCGTCACGGTCGCGAATGGACGCCTGGAAGCGCCGATGGATCGCATCGGGTGCTTGCGGCTACGAGCGGCTACGAAGCGGCTACGGGCTCGGTCTTGTGTCCCGCAGCGAAATGTGTTATGAGTCGATCACAGCTCGGGGGCGTGGAGCCGCCTACCGGCACCTGCCGCGCTCGCCGACTGCCAAGCGGTGCATGGCCATGCGTGGACACGGCAACGTAGCTCGTAGGAGCGTTCCCGTCGGTTCGGCGGCGCACGGAAGCTGCGGCTCGGCTCCGGCGCCCGGGGGCTTGACAGGCGTGCGGACAACCGCGCAGCGTATAATCGCAAGCCGCAAGCCGCAAGCCGCAAGCCGCAAGCCGCAAGCCGCAAGCCGCAAGCCGCAAGCCGCAAGCCGCAAGCCGCAAGCCGCAAGCCGCAAGCCGCAAGCCGCAAGCCGCAAGCCGCAAGCCGCAAGCCGCAAGCCGCAAGCCGCAAGCCGCAAGCCGCAAGCCGCAAGCCGCAAGCCGCAAGCCGCAAGCCGCAAGCCGCAAGCCGCAAGCCCTAGCTAGCGCCGCCCGCGCGCCGGGGGACGGACGGTGCGTCCTCGCCCGCCTGACGGGCGCGCCGCGGCCCGGCGCCGTTTCTTCCGGGCGCTCGGGCGCCCGCCCCGCCGTCCCTGCGGTTTTCCTGCCGCCGCCGGTCGTGCCGACTCTCGCGCACGGCGTTTCCGACGAAGCCCCGCGCCGTCGGCATCGAGTTCGGCGCCACCACCGCGGCGGGCGGCCTCGCCATCCGCTCCCGAGCTGGACGAAGGCCACTACCCAACCGGCCGAACGGTCACCGACGAACGGATGGACACGCCCTCGATCGAGCGCGACCCGTGCCACGGCGAGTGGAACTACAGCGTGTCCCCCAAGGATTCCGTAATGACCAATCTGTTTTGGCGGGAGTCCTAAGCACACAAGCATGGTCCTTGCGGAAGGGCCGGGATAGCCTAGACAATGAAACGCCTGATTCTCCTCCTCCTCCCGATGGCGGCGGCCGTGTACGCGAACGCGGACGAATGCGCGCCCAGCGCGGACCTCGTGGCCGAGATCAAAACCTGGCGGGACGATCCCGCGTGGTCGCACGAACCCGCGCACGCCAGGAAGTGGAACCGCGTGCTCGCGGCCCTGGGGCTGGATTCCGGCGAAGACCCGATGCCGGAATCCGAGATACGAGACAACGCCAGCAAGTGGCCGGACAGCCGCTGGGCCAAGGTGGCCGCCGGACTGGACGAGATAGCCGCCTGCGAAGCGGCGGCAGCTTGCGTCCCGGACGAGGACTTGATTGCCGAAGTGGAAGGCTACGCGGCCGAAACCCACCACGGAACAGATCACGTCAACCGATTCCGCTCCGTGCTGGAAGCGTTGGGAGCGGGAGATTGGGACGGCGTTGAGCCCATGTCCGTGGAGAAAGCCGAGGAAATGGCGAGAATCCACGCCGCCCACAGATGGGACCCCATCGTCGCCGAACTCAAGCGCCTCGAAGATTGCGGAGGTCTGGTGACGGCGGCCGATCAGACATCGCGGACGCCTCAGTCCACGCCTGTCGATCCGCCCGTTCTGGACACGCAGCCGCAAACCCTCCCGCCGGGAATGACGCTCATTACCGACAGAGTTGGCGGAGCTGGCACAAGGCATTGCAACACGGTGGGGATTGACGAAACCGACGGCATCTACACGTTGGAAGTGCCCGAGAGAGCCTTCTCCTATTTCATAGGGCGGGACGGACAGGAGCATGAAGACGCTACTGGTGTCAGCCTGACCTGCTACTACACGAACCCCTGGTCCGTGGCGTGGGAAGATATGGGGTGGGCAGACTACGAGAGAGCAAGCAGCCACGGTCTGCACACCGTTACAGCGACCGAGAACGAAATCCAGGTCTATTTGAACGTTCTTGAGCAGCTGAACGACGACGTCCAGACGGGCGACCGCATCATGACGCCCAACATCGATCCGAGCCACCAGGGCATGTTGCTGATCAAGATAATCGAAGACGACCTGCCGTTCTATACATGCACCGACAAATCGGGCTTGGACCGGCCCGCAGCAGCCGTGGTGTACGAACTGCCGGGCGACGATCAGTACGAGATATACCACGCCGTTGACCAATTCGAGTGCGCGGGGATGCCGAACCCCGGCGGCTCCATGACGCCGACAACATACATCAACAAAGCCGGAGGCTACAGCGCGGGCGCCACCGAGATTGTCGTGGACGACGCGAGCGTGTTCGAGGCCACGCAGCTTGTGTACTTCGACTTCAACGGGGACGATGAGGAGGTGAGAGGAGTCTCAAGTATCTCCGGCAACACGCTGACGCTGGAGACAGCTCTGCTGAATGACCAGGCTGACGGCACGAAGATCAACCTGTGGGAGCGGTGGGTGACGACCCACGAAGTCTCCCTGGACGTTACAGCGGAGGAAGCCGGGGAGATCAGTTTCCGCCACACGGGGTTCAATGCGAACGAAATCTATCGAGACCATGTCAGTACGGTTACTGGTTTCCCGCAGCCTACTTTTGGCAGCAGCGCATCCTACGTCTACCGACAAGCCACGCATCTGATGCACGGCTGGCGCATGTCGTTCGAGCTGGACATGGACAAGGACACGGTGGTTGTGAGCGAGGGAGACGGCATATACCTGCCGTGGCACGTGCGCGCGGACATCGGCTGCATAGTCTACGACTACAATACAGGGTTGAGGCAAAATGGTTTGCGTATCGACTTCTCCGGCGCGCAGGACGCGCAACTGCATGTCTCGCACAACGACAGCAGCACCATATCCAAGCCCAGCGATGCCAGATTCGCGGATAACGATGGGATTGTACATATAGCACGCGAGGGTTTGGACTCCAGATTCGAGCGCACCAACCCGGATGGATGCTACGTGCAGCCCGACGGGCACCGATGGACTCCCATAGCCATGCGTCTGGGGGAGATCATCGGCTCGACCAACGACGACAACGTCGTCTCGCTGGACCGCGAGATAGAGGTCGCCGGCATGCATCAGGCGGACCAGCGCGACGCGGGCAATCCACAGGGCGAGAACTACGGTATCTGGCCTCCGAATCGCCCAACGGTCAATAGCGGCCATGCCGACTACCAAACCCAGGGCGACGACTGGAAGGACGACTCCGTCTTCCTGACCATAAGGGTCGAAGAGGACGACATCAGCAACTGGTACATCCGGCACGACGGCGATCAGGGGTGGTACCTCGAGACGGGCAGACGAATAGCGTACCCCGAGGAATGGTGTGGCTACCGGTACGGACCGGATCCGGACAATCCGGGAGGGCCGAATATACCACTCGGCGTGAATTGCGACCGGACCTGGCTGGTGGTGTTTGGGGATCTTTCGGGCGACGGCTGGTACCACAACGGTCGCCAGATAGGAAACCCGAACATTGGTCCCGCGCCCAGAGCCAACGCATTCCAGCTAAGGGTGCTCGAGCATTCTTATACTAAGGCCAGGACGGCTATCAAAGGCAGTACCGATACGACTTGGCACTACGACTGCGACAGCGGCCCCGCATGGTTTGACGTGGAATACGTGTCGTTCAGCGGTCACAACGGAGATGTTACCGTCGACCAGCTGAAATCAATGAACGACCTGCTGGATGGCCACGTTCGGGTGTACGCCAAGAACAACTTCCGGGACCACACGATTCAAGCCAGATTCAACTTCTGTGATTCCAGTACGGCCTATTGAGAGGTTGGAAATCGGAGATGAAGGATCGGACGCTCGGGACTGCTGGAAACGGGTCACCATGCCGGCGAGTACCGTGGCGACGCTCCACACGGCGATGCAGGCGGAGAGCGGATCATGGCGATCGGGTCCCATGGAGAGCCCGGGAACCGGCTCGCTGCACAGACGGCCTCGACCCGCTCCGGTCGGCCAAGGCGCTCGCGTCGGGGTGCGTCCCCGGCGTTACACCGACGCGTTGTGCCGGGGTTTCGCCGTCGGCGTCCCGAGCCTGATCGGGAGGGCCTTCAGGGAACGGCTGAGGACGACCCGGTCCCATTCGAAGTCGTCCGCGGCGAGGGTCACGTCAGGGAAACGGCGCAGGAACGCCTCGAGGCCCAGCGCCCCTTCGAGCCGCGCGATGTTGGCGCCCAGGCAGTAGTGGATCGAGTAGCCGAACCCGACGTGACGATTGGACGGACGGGCGATGTCGAAGACGTCAGGGTCGGTGAAGCGGCGGGGGTCGCGGTTGGCGGCGGCCTGCATCAGCAGCACGCGCTCGCCTGGCTCGATGCGCCCCCCCTCGTACTCGACCGCCTCGGCGGCCTGGCGCCACATGCCCTTCATGGGTCCGTCGTAGCGCAGGATCTCCTCGACCGCGGCTGGCATCGCGGCGGAGTCCGCGGTCAGCGCCGCCTTCGCCCGGGGGAACTCCAGGATCGCCTTCAGTCCGTTCGCAAGGAGGTTGCGCGTGGTTTCGTGCCCGGCGAACAGCAGCAGGATGCAGGTGGCGACGATCTCTTCCTCGTCGAGCACGTCGCCGCGTTCCCGGGCAGCGATCAGGTCGGTCACGAGATCGTCGCGTGGCCGCGCGCGGCGCTCGGCGATGACGGTCTGCAGGAACTCCGAGAACTCGCGAAAGCCGCGCTCGGCGCGTTCGTGCCGGTCGGGGAGGTGCACGGCGCCGAAGAGCAGGGTCAACATGTCGTCGGACCAGCGCGTGAGGTCTGCGCGGCGTTCGGGCGGGACGCCGAAGAGGTGGCAGATGACGCGCACCGGCAGGGGCCGCGCGAAGCGTTCGACGAAGTCGATATCGTCCCCGGCGCCCACCTCGTCGACCAGTTCGTCCACCAGCCCCGTGATCCAGCCGCGCATGCGTTCGACCGCCTTCGGGCGAAACGCGTAGTCCGCGAGCTTTCTCAGCCGGGTGTGGCGGGGCGGGTCGGCGAAGACGATCCAGCGGGTCAGGATGTCGGCCGTGGCGCGCACTTCGTCGATGGTGCCCGCCGCCTCGCGCCGGGCGAAAAAACCCGTGACCCGGTCGGAAGAGAGGCGCTGGTCCCGAAACGCCGCGCGCACGTCGTCGTAGCGCAGCACGAGCCAGGCGCCGAGGGCGTCGTCGCGATGGATGGGCGCGGTTTCGCGGAGCGTCCCGAGGTAGGCGTAGGGGTCCCGGACGGCGCGGTCGCCCAGCAGGTCGGTGACGGTCGGTCGGTTCACGCCCTACTCCTTTCTGGTACCCGAGAACGGCCGCTCCCCCCTGGGCGTGGTGATCGTGCCGGAGACGGTGTCGCCGCTCACGGTGCCGGCGTACGTGAGATTGATCTCACGCATGAGCGGCCGTACGGTCAGTTCGAAGGAGAAACTCTCCCCATCCACGGCTATCGAAGGGAGTTCGCGCGTACCACGTTGTCCCTCGAGGGTTCCGCGATACCCCTCTGCGGTCCGCTCGATGATCAGCGTGCTGCGGTTGGTCCCGCGGCCCCCCTCGCTCGTGAGGGCCCAACTGCCGGCGACCTCCGCGTGGGTCGCGATGCCGATTGCGGCGATCGCCGCGAAGCCCATGGGGCGCAGGACGTTGTTCATCTCTCGACTCCTTTGGCACGGGAAGCAGGGGAAGCAGGCCGTCTCCGGACCGGCCTCCGGTTTCATGTTACGCGACACCGTGAAGCGAGTTTTTGGCAACGCTCCGCGGCCGTCGCCGGCCCGGCCGGCGACGGCAGGCCTTCGGCTCGGAGTGCGAGAGCGCTTGCACCGGATATGGCGAATGTCGCACCGTGGCCGTCATGACTGGCTGACAACGACGGTGGCATGCGGCGTGTCCTCGCCGGGGCGATGGTCTGTTGCGCCCTGGTCGGCAGCGGGGAAGAGGTGTGGCGAGGCCTGGTGGTGGCGCCGGAGTTCCGCTGCGCTCCGTACGACCGCTCCGACTACCGCTACCCGCGCACGGTGGAAGAGGCGATCGTCCGGGAACTTGGGGACCTGTTCGGCCCCTACACCTGCACCCGCTTCGGATCCACGCGCGACACCGAGATCGAGCACATGGTCGCGCTCTCGGAGGCCCATGACAGCGGTCTCTGCGCGGCGGACCCGGGCACCCGGCGCCGGTTCGCGAGAGAACTGCGGAATCTCACGGTGGCGGCGCCCTCGATCAATCGCTCGAAGGGAGCGCGGGACGCGTCCGAGTGGCTGCCGGAGTCCAACCGGTGCTGGTTCGCCGGGCGCATCGTCGATGTCCGCTTGGCGTACGGGCTGACGATCGACCGGGGTGAGGCCGACGCGCTCGAGGCCGTGCTGTCGCGTTGCCCGGTGGGGGATGTGCGTGAACCGTTCTGTCCGGCGGGCCGCTCGATCCTCCGTTTCGTGCTGCCGATCCTGAGGCGCGCGGACGGGCCCGCCGCTACTCCTTCCGCTCGCCGGTGAACGGCCACCACCCCCACCGGGTGCGGACCACGCCGGTCACGGTGTCTCCGGACAGGATTCCCACGTAGCGCAGGTTGACGATGCGCCGGCCCATGCGCCTCTTGAACTCGAAGGCGAAGCGGTCGCCTTCGACGACGATGGGGTCGAGCTTGCGGACCCCTTGCGAGCCGGCGATGAAACCCCGGTAACCGTCCTCGGTCCGCTCCACGGTAAGGACGCTGTGGAGCGTGTTGCGCTGTCCCTTGGAGGTGAGAGCCCATGACCCGGCGAGGTCCGCATGCGCGGCAAGGCCGACCGAGGCGAGCACGGCGGCGGTCAGAAGCCGCAAAAGGTGGCCCATGTCCTGGCTCCACGCGCTGTATCGCGGTGGGGACGCGCCCATCTTATGCGACTCGTCGGCGACATGCGCTTTGGATGGGTATCGGAGGTGCTCAACGGAAAGCGGAACCTCACGCTGCCGATGATCAAGAGACTCCACGAGGGCTTGAAGATCCGCTACGAGAATCTCATTCGTTAAGTCTGTCGCTGGCGGACCGCGGGCCGGACGCGGGCGACGGTGGCGGGCGTGGCTGGCCTCGGCCGCGTGCCGGGCGCGATGGTCCGGGTGTCCGTGCCGCACGGGACCGCGGCGGAGGTCGCGTCCGGGTTCGGTTGGCACTGCGTACATGGTCCGAGACAGCGGAGCGCCGGGCAGTGTTACAGTGCCGCCGTGCAACGCCTGAAGCTGCCGATCGGCATTCAAACCTTCCGCAAGGTGCGGGAGGACGGCTGCTACTACGTGGACAAGACGCCGCACATCCTGCGCTTGGCGGAGGGCGGCGGACACTACTTCCTGTCGCGCCCGCGCCGCTTCGGCAAGAGTCTCCTGCTGGACACCGTCAAGGAGCTCTTCGAGGGCAGCCGGGAACTTTTCGTCGGGCTGTGCGCGGAGAGCGGCTGGCACTGGGATACCCGGCATCCGGTCGTGCGGATCAGCTTCGGCGGCGGTCTGTTCGCGGAGCCGAACGGCGTGCGCCGGAACTTCGGGGCACAGATGGACCGTCTTGCGGAGCGGCTCGGTCTCGAAGCGGGGGTCCACCAGGGGCCGGAACGTCTGGCCGCCTACCTCGAAACGCTGCACCGCCGGACGGGCGAGCGTGTCGTGGTGCTGGTGGACGAGTACGACAAGCCGATCCTGGACGCGCTGGACGCCCCGGAGCTGGCGCGGGCCAACCGTGACTACCTGCGGGGCCTGTACTCGGTGGTCAAGGACAGCGACGCGCACATCCGCTTCAGTCTCATCACGGGGGTGAGCAAGTTCTCGAAGGTGAGTTTGTTCTCGGGGCTCAACAACCTCACGGACATCACGCTGGACCCGGAGTTCTCCGGCATCTGCGGCTACCGGGAGGCGGACCTCGACGCGGTGTTCGCGCCGGAGCTGCCGGGCCTCGACCGGGAGCGCATCCGCGAGTGGTACAACGGCTACTCGTGGCTCGGCGAGGAGAAGGTCTACAACCCGTTCGACATCCTGCTGCTGTTCCGCACGCGGCGGTTCCGGGCGCACTGGTTCGAGACGGGCACCCCCGCCTTCCTGCTCGAGACGCTGGTGCGGCGGCGGGTGGGGCCGGTGGAACTGGAACGGATGGTGGCGACGGACGAGTTGGTATCGCGGTTCGACGTGGGCGACATCGCGACCGAGGCGCTGCTGTTCCAGACCGGCTACCTCACCATCGCCGACGAGGACGCCGGCATGGACGGCGAACCGGTGTACCGGCTTGGCTACCCGAACCGGGAGGTCCGCCAGAGCCTGAACCGCAACCTGCTGCGGCACCTGACCCGCGACGACGGACAGACCGAGAAGCGGACCCGGCTACTTGGGCTCCTGCGGGCGCGGGACTTCGACGGCCTGCGGAACCTGTTCCACGCCTTCTACGCCGGCATCCCGTACGAGTGGTACACGAACAACGCCATCGCCGACTACGAGGGCTACTACGCGGCGGTGTTCTACGCCTACTTCGCGTCGTTGGGGCTCGACATCGCGGTGGAGGACAACACGAACCGGGGCCGGCTGGACATGGCGCTCCGGTTCGAGGGCGAGGTGTGCCTGTTCGAGTTCAAGGTGGTGGAGCAGGCGGGGGCGGGGTCCGCGCTGGCGCAGTTGCGGGAGAGGGGCTACGCGGAAAAGCACGGCGGGAGCGCCGCCCGGATCCACCTGATCGGCGTCGAATTCAGCAGCGAGACGCGCAACGTCGCCGCCTTCGACGTCGAGACCCTTTGACGCCGCCGTGTTGTGGGAGATGTCTCCGACTCCGACGTGTCCCTGCGAGGAAGGAAGGCCCTCTTCCGGTGGTGTGGCGCCAGTCGATGCGCGACGGCCGGCCTGCTCCGTCGCGGAGGCCACTGGAGTGCGAGGGCCCGCCACCCTCGCGTGGTGCCCCGGACCCGGGTGGGAAGATGGTTGAGCGAGTACCGGTACTACGAGTTTCAGGCCGTCGACAGGCCACTCGACGAGGCGGATCGGAAGGCGTTGCGGGCGCTGTCCTCCCGAGCGCGGATCACGGCGGCCAGCTTCACCAACCACTACGAACGGGGTGACTTCAAGGGCTCCCCCGTCCAACTCGTGGAGCGCTGGTTCGACCTCCATCTCCACGTTGCCAGCTGGGGAACGCGCCGGTTGATGATGCGGCTGCCCAGGCGGCTGGTCGATCACGACCGGCTTGACGCCTGGCTGGTGGGCACGGATCTCGCGGAGATCCTCGAGGCCGGAGACAACCTGATCCTCGACATCCGCGATGACGGCGAAGAAGCCTTGGACCGCGACTGGGATGATGGTTCCGGTTGGCTCGCTGCGATGGCGCCGCTGCGGGCCGACCTGCTGTCCGGGGACTGGCGGCTTCCCTACCTCCTCCGGTTGACCGGCGTGGAAGACGGCAGCGTCCGTGACGAGGCTCTGGAACCGTTGTCCGGCATCGCGCCTTTGAGTGCCGGCCTTCTTGCCTTTGCGGATTTTTTCCGCATCGACGGAGACCTTGCGCAGGCGGCGGCAGAGGCGCCCGGGGACGCTCCGAGCCAGGAGTCATCGTCTGCGGGGCTCCGGGCGGCCCTCCGGGCGGAGATAGCGGCGCTGCCCGAGTCCGAAGCGCCGGGTCACAGTCGCGGGAGTCGGCAACACTACGCTCGGCAGGCGCGCTGCGGCGGCGCAGCGAGGCAATCCGCAAGGCTCGGGAAGCCGCTGCGAGGGAGCGGCGACGCGCCGAAGACCAGCGGCGGGAGCGAGCGGCGGCGCAGGCAAGGCGCGCACGCCTGGCAGCTCTGCGGCTGCGGGGCGAGGATGTCTGGCGCGAGATCGAAATCGAAGTCGGCAGGCGCAACGCTGCCGGCTACGACCGGGCGGCGGGCCTGATTTCCGATCTGCGCGCGATAGCGGATGAAGACGGCGCGATGACCGATTTCGCCGATCGGTTGAACGGGCTCTGCATACGCCACGAGCGCAAGCAGCGCTTCCTCGAACGGCTGCGCGGCATGCCCGGGCGTGGCGGCTAGCCACCCCCGGAGATTCGACGCCAACAACGCATCGAGCGCCTCCTCGTCCGTAATGCCGGCGGGCCGTTCATACGCTGTCGCCACGGCGGCATCGTGCGCGTCCGCGAGCCATTGCGGTCGGTCGTTGTAGAGCTTCGTGAGGGTGCGGGCCCTGAGGGCCTCGGCCGCGTCGTCGCCGCGCGGGACCGGGCGCGGCGGGTAGCCCGGAGCGCGTTCCTCGACCCAATCCGCCCATTCGGGCGGGTTCAGCCAGCGGTCGCGCAGTTCGACCAGCCGGCGGGCGGCGTCCGCGATGGCCGCGGCGCGCGGGTCCCTCGCATTGGGCGGTGGCCGGGAGGTCGGGGGACAGGCCCTCCGGGAAGGGGAAGGTCTCGGTGTGATCCCCCACCTCGGCGTTTCCGCTCCTGACAACCAAGGGCCGCGAGTTTTGGCAGCAAGGCTCAGCCCGGGTTGGTTGTCTCAAGCCTGGACTTCAACTTCTCTCCTGGGGGCACGGTCGGTCAGATCCCTTACCCGCCGGCGGCGATCTCTCCTTCGCTGTCGACGAGCTGGATCTCCGCGAAATCGCGGTACAGCCCGTTCTCGCGTAGCAGGGCCTCGTGGGTGCCTTCCGCGACGATCCGGCCTTCGGCGAGCACGACGATGCGGTCCGCGTGCGCGACCGTGGACAGCCGGTGCGCGACGATCAGGATCGTGCAGCGCCCCTTGAGGTCGGCGATCGTCTGGCGGATGGCCTGCTCGCTCCGGGCGTCCAGGGCGCTGGTCGCCTCGTCCATGAGCAGGATGCGCGGCTCCGGGAGGAGGGCGCGCGCGATCGCGAGGCGCTGGCGCTGCCCGCCCGAGAGCCCTTGGCCGTCTTCTCCGACGACGGTGTCGAGTCCCTCGGCCAGGGCGTCCACGAACTCCATCGCATGCGCGGCGCGCAAGGCCGCGATCACCCGTGCGTCATCGGCGTCCACGTCCCCGTAGCGGACGTTGTCCCGAACCGTCCCGGCAAAGAGCACCGGGTGCTGCGGCACGAAGGCGATCTCGCGGCGCAGCGTTTCCAGCGCGAGGTCCCGTGCGCCCACCCCGGTGACCGCCACGGTACCCTCGGTGGGGTCGTAGAAGCGCTGGACGAGGTCGAGGAGCGTGCTCTTGCCGGCCCCGGAAGGTCCCACCAGGGCGACGGTCTCGCCAGGGCGGAGGCTGAGTTCGATGTCGGTGAGCACGGGCACGTCCGGGCGTGTCGGATACCGGAACGACACGTTCCGGAACGCGACCGCGCCGGGTCGCCGGGGTTGCGTGGGATGGGTCGGCTCCGGGAGGGCGGATGCGGCCTGCAGCAGTTCCATCAGCCGCTCGGTGGCGCCAGCCGCGCGCTGCAGGTCCGCCCACACCTCGCTGGCCGCGCCGACCGCCCCGGCGACGATGAACGCGTAGAAGATGAAGGCCGCGAGTTCGCCCGCGGTGGTCCGGCCGGCAAGCACGTCCTGGCCTCCCACCCACAGCATCACGGCGATCGCGGCCAGGGTCAGCACCATGACTGTCGCGACGAGCCACGCGCGCTGCCGGATGCGGCGGACGGCGACGGCGAAGGCCAAGTCCACCCGGCCCGTGAAGGCCGCCAGGTCCCGGCCCTCGTGGCTGAAGGCCTGCACGATCTTGATGTGGCGCAACGACTCGCCGGCGTGGCTCCCGACGTCCGCAAGCGTGTCCTGGCTCGAGCGGGACAGGCGGCGGACGCGTCGGCCGAACAGCACGATCGGCGAGATGACGATCGGCGCGCTCACGATCACGATCGTGGCGAGGCGCGGGTTGGTGACGAACAGGAGCAGCAGACCGCCGACGAACATGAAGGCGTTGCGCAGGGCGATGGAGACGGAGGAGCCGATCACCGTCTGCAGCAGCGTGGTGTCCGTGGTGATCCGCGACTGTATCTCCGTCGGCTGGTTCTCCTCGAAGAAGGCCGGATGCATCCGCACGAGACGCGCGTAGACGGCGAGCCGGATGTCGGCGCTCACGCGTTCGCCGATCCAGGAGACGAAGTAGAAGCGGACATACGTGCCGGCGGCGAGCAGCAGGACGAGGGCGACGAAGATGCCGATGCTCGACCGCAAGAGGTCCGTGCTGCCGGTGGCGAACCCCTCGTCGATGAGCAGTCGCACACCCTGTCCGACGGACAGCGTGACGGACGCCGTGACGACCAGGGCGGCGCCGGCGATGGCGACCTGCGTCAGGTAGGGTCGCACGAAACGCAGCGCCGGCCGGAGGTTCGTCACGCTCCGGCCGGTCTCGCGGTCGGGAGAGCCCTCAGCCGGGGAGCGCGAGGGGCTTGCCCCTCGCAAGAGAGAGCCCTCAGCCGGGGAGCGCGAGGGGCTTGCCCCTCGCAAGAGAGAGCCCTCAGCCGGGGAGCGCGAGGGGCTTGCCCCTCGCAAGAGAGAGCCCTCGGTCGCGTGCCCTCGGTGGGCGGTACGTTGCTCTGCGGGGGATGGGTCCATGCGATCGATCTCCGGGTCGCTGCGGCGTTGCCGCCGCAGCCGCTACCGGCATCGTTGTATTCTAGCCGCATGGCCCTCGAACGCATCGAGATCGATCCGGCAGGAGCGGCGGTCGGCAGCGTCATCTGGCTCCACGGCCTGGGCGCTGACGGACATGACTTCGAGCCGGTCGTGGACCAACTGGACCTGGATGTCCCGCTGCGCTTCGTGTTCCCGCACGCTCCGGTCCGCCCGGTGACGATCAACGGCGGCGCGGAGATGCGGGCCTGGTACGACATCGACCCGCGGGCGCCGCTCGCCGGCACGCGCGATATCGAGGCATCGGCCGAGACCGTCGCCGAACTGGTCGCGGACGAGAACGGACGGGGGACGCCCACCGAGCGGATCGTCCTGGCGGGTTTTTCACAGGGCGGCGTCGTGGCGCTGCAACTCGGGCTGTCGAGCCGGCAGCGCTTCGCCGGGATCATGGCCCTCTCGACCTACGTGCACGACCACGAGCACCTCCTCGACCGGGTGAGCTTCGAGAGCGTGGACGTGCCGATCTTCATGGCCCACGGGCTGATGGACCCGATGATTCCGATTGCCCGGGCGGTCACGTCGCGGGAGGCGCTCGCGGCGCTCAACTACCGGGTGGAGTGGCGCGAGTACGGGATGGGTCACCAGGTGTGCCACCAGGAACTGGTGGACGTCGCGCGGTGGCTGAACGCCTGCTTCCGGAGCTGATCGCCCGGGTCTCCAGCGCGAGGTCGACGGAACACCGTGGAACTGCTTGCCGCGACCGACACGCGTTGGCTCGAGACGGTCCTCGCGGATTTCCCGGCGTTCCTGCGCGACCACGCTTCGTGCGAGAAGAAGGCGTCTGGAATGGCGCTCGCGATGGCGGCGCACTACCCCGACCGACCCGTGCTGCTGGCCGCCATGGCGGACCTCGCGGCGGAGGAACTCGGCCACTATCGAGAGGTCGTGCGCCTGTTGGTCGAGCGCGGGCTCCAGCCCGGCCCGGACGTGCGCGACCCCTACGTCAACGCGCTGAACGCGGAGGTACGACGGGGAACGATGGAGTACCTGCTCGACCGGCTGCTCGTGGGCGCGGTGGTGGAACGCCGCGGCGCCGAGCGCTTCGGGCTCGTGGCGGACTCCCACCCGGACCGGGGACTGCGGAAGTTCTACCGCGCCATCGCCGCGAGCGAGGGGCGGCACTGGCAGACGTTCGTGGAACTGGCAGCCCGCGAGTGCCCCGAACAGGAGGTCACCGGGCGTCTCGACGCGCTGCTCGCCCGGGAGGCGGAGATCGTCGCGGCGCTGCCGCTGCGCGCGGCGCTGCACTGACCGGATTGGCTTGAAGGCGCATCGCAGGCTGTATCTCGACCGCTACGCGGCGCCCGAGGCCGCTGCCGCGCCAGCGCTCGCCCGGCAGTACGAGAGCGTTCTCTCGATACCGGCCTTCGACGAGCCGGAGGACTTCCTCGCGCGGACGTTGCCGCCCGGCGCCCGGGACGTGCTCGTCGTGCTCGTTCCGAACGTCCCCGACCGGCTCGACTCCGCGGATCCGGCGGTGGACCGGACACGGAGGCTGGGCCGTCTGGCCGGCCGCCTTGACGCCGCCCGCAACATCGACGTCGTGGTGATCGACCGTGTCGAGACGCCGATCCCCGCCCGTCTCGGGGTCGGTCTCGCACGCCGGATCGGTGCGGACACGGCCCTCCGGTACATCGAGGAGGGCTGCATCGAGCGCCCCATCGTCTTCTGTACCGACGCGGACGCGGCGCTCCCCTCAGGCTACTTCGACGCTCCCCGGGAAGGTGGCGAAGCGGCGGCGTGGGTCTATCCGTTCACGCACGTGAGCGACGATCCCGCGTTGCGGGAGGCGGTCCTCGGCTACGAACTCTCGTTGCGGTACTACGTGAACCGGCTGGCGTACGCCGGGTCGCCCTACGCGTTCCACACGATCGGGAGCTGCGTGGCTGTCGACGCGACTGCGTACGCCATGGTGCGGGGCTTCCCGAAGCGAAACGCCGCGGAGGACTTCCACCTCCTGAACAAGCTCGCGAAGGTCGGCTTGGTCCACCGTCTCGCGGGCTCGGCGATCGAGATCGAGGCGCGAGCCTCGCACCGCGTACCGTTCGGTACGGGACCGGCGCTGGCGAGAGCGCCGGACACTCTGGATTCGCGCATGGACTACGCGCCGGCGACGTTCGAGTTGCTCAGGTCCCTCCATGAGACCGCGTCCCGCGGCAGGTTCACGGATTTGCCGGACAACATGGGGGCGTTGCTGGCGGCGGTCGGGTACGAACGGTTCCGGCCGCCCAGGCGGGACCCGCGTGCGTTCCATACCTGGTTCGACGCCTTGAAGACGGTCCGGTTCGTACACGCGGCCCGACAGCGGTTTGCCGACGTCCCCCTGGTGGAGACGCTGCGAGGCCTGTACCCGGCGATGGACGGACCGCGGGCGTGGAACGACGCGCTGCGCGCGGACGAGGAACGGCGCGGCGGGGTGGTCGGGGTCGCGGCCGCGCGGGCAGGAGACGGCGGGCTGCTAAAATGAGGGCTTCTCTCAACCCCCTTGTTGCCGGATGCACAAGGTATTCATCGACGGACAGGCGGGCACCACCGGTCTGGAGCTCCTGTCGCGGCTCGGTGGGCGCCGCGACATCGAGCTGCTCACGATACCGGAGGACCTGCGCAAGGACTCGGCCTGCCGCCGGTCCCGTTACGGGACCGCGGACGTCGTGATCCTGTGCCTGCCCGACGACGCGGCCGGCGAGGCGGCCGGGCTGGCGCCGGGGACGCGCCTGATCGATGCGAGCACGGCGCACCGCGTGGCGGACGGCTGGGTGTACGGCATGCCGGAACTCGAACCCGGGGCACGTGACGCGATCCGGGATGCGCAGCGCGTCAGCAATCCGGGGTGCTACCCGACAGGGTTCATCCTGTCTGTGCGGCCCCTCATCGACGCCGGCATCCTCGGGCCGGACCTGCCCCTGCGGGTCAACGCGGTGTCGGGGTACTCCGGCGGAGGCAAGGGGCTCATCGCGCGCTACGAGACGAACGACGGGGCGGACTGGCGAGTGCGTCCCTACGGCCTGCACCTCGGACACAAGCACGTTCCCGAGATGCGGCGTTACTCGGGCACGCGCGCGGCGCCGCTGTTCGCGCCGATGGTCGGTCACTTCTTCAAGGGCATCGTGACCCAGGTGCCCCTGTTCCGGACGGAGCTGCGCCCCGGAACCACGCCTGACGACATCCACCATGTCCTCGCGACCCGCTACGCCGGGGAGCCGTTCGTGCGCGTCCTGCCCCTTGGCGCGGAGGACGCGCAGGAGGACGGCTTCCTCGGAGCCACCGCCTGCAACGACACGAATCGCATCGAACTCATGGTGTTCGCCTCCGACGAGCACATCCTCCTCTGCGCACGCTACGACAACCTGGGCAAGGGCGCGTCCGGCGCGGCCGTGCAGAACCTGAACCTCATGCTCGGCATCGAGGAAACGGCGGGGCTCGCGGCGTGACGGCACCGTCGCACGATGGCGCGCTGTCGGGGTCGACGGACGCGGAGTTGGCGGCCCGCGAGCGCGAACTGGAGCGCCGCTACCGCGTGGCGTGCGGTTCGAACCTCGGCCTCGACCTGACGCGCGGCAAACCGTCGGCTGAGCAGTTGGCCCTTTCCAACGCCCTCGACGGCATCCTGGACGGGGACTACACCGCGTCGGACGGCACGGACACCCGAAACTACGGTGGCTTGCGCGGCATCCCGGAGGCGCGGGCGCTCGGTGCGGAGATCATGGGCCTGCGCCCCGACCAGGTGATCGCCGCCGGCAACAGCAGCCTGAACCTCATGTACCTGACGGTCGACGCGGCCCTCCGCTACGGGTTGAACGGTGCCGCCTGGGGGGATAATGGTGTAGTGCAGGCGCTCTGTCCCGTTCCAGGATACGACCGGCACTTCACCCTTACGGAAGCGCTGGGCATCGGCATGACGGCAATCGGCATGACCGAAGCGGGGCCCGACATGGACCGCGTGGAGGCGCTCGTAGACTCGGACCCGTCCGTGAAGTGCCTCTGGTGCGTACCCAAGTACTCGAATCCGACTGGCTGCATCTACTCCCCAGACACCGTGCGGCGCATCGCGCGGTTGCCGCAACGCGCCTCCGAGGGCTTTCTCGTGTTGTGGGACAACGCCTACGCCGTGCACGATTTCGACTTCCCGCCCCCGCCGCTCGAAAACGTGCTCGAGTGCGCCGAGGAGGCGGGGACCGAAGACGGGGTCGTCCTGTTCGGATCCACCTCCAAGATCTCGTTCGCGGGCGCCGGCGTGGGATTCGTCGCCGGAAGCGCGAACACCCTCGACCGGCTCGAGGCGCGCATGTCCGTCATGACCGTCGGCCACGACAAGGTCAACCAGCTCCGGCATGCGCGTTTCCTGGGAGGGCGCGTGCGGGAGCAGATGCAGGCGCATGCCGCGCGCGTGCGGCCCAAGTTCGACGCGATCGAGCGCATTCTCTCGGAGTCGCTCGGCGAGTTGGGCGTGGCCGCCTGGACGCAGCCACGCGGTGGCTATTTCGTGACCGTGAGCACGCTGCCGGACGTGGCGTCCGAGGTCGTCGCGCTGGCAGGCGCGGCGGGTGTGAAGCTGACGCCGGCCGGCGCGACGCACCCGGGGGGCCACGACCCGGACGACCGCACCATTCGCCTCGCGCCGACGTTCGCCGCGGACGACGAGGTCGAGGCGGCGACGGAGATCCTCGCCCTCTGCATCGAGCTCGCGAGCGTACGGAAGCTTCGTAAAGCCAGATGACGGAGTCTGAAGCGCAACTCGTGGAAGAGGAAACCCCACGCATTGAAGAGGACACCTTCGACGAGTTCGGGTTGCCGGAACCGTTGCTCCGGGCCATCGACGACCTCGGCTTCGAGCGCTGCACGCCGATCCAGAGCCGGGTCCTGCCCTACAGCCTGTCGGACTACGACATCACGGGTCAGGCCCAGACCGGCACGGGCAAGACGGCGGCGTTCCTCATCACCATCCTGGCCCGCCAGCACGAGTACCCCCTGGCGCGTCCGAACCCGGCGGGCACCCCGCGGGCGCTGGTCCTGGCGCCCACGCGGGAGCTGGCCCTGCAGATCGACGAGGACGCCCACGACCTCTCGAACTACCTCGACACGCGCGTCACCGCCGTCTACGGCGGCATCGACTTCAACAAGCAGATGCAGCGTTTGCGCAGCACCGACATCGACATCCTGGTGGCGACGCCTGGCCGGCTCCTCGACTACTGCGGACGCGGCGTGGTGAACCTGTCCCGGGTCGAGGTGCTGGTGATCGACGAGGCCGACCGCATGCTCGACATCGGGTTCATCCCCGACGTGCGGCGCATCGTCTACCAGACGCCCAAGAAGCGCGCGCGGCAGACGCTTTTCTTCAGCGCCACGTTCAACGACGACGTCATGCGTCTCGCGAAGCAATGGACGTTCGACCCGGTCCACGTGGCCATCGAGCCCGAGACCGTCGCCGCCGAAGCGGTGGAACAGCGATTCTGGATGCTGTCCTCCAAGGACAAGCGGGGGACGATCCTGCGTTTCCTCGAGGCCAAGGACAGCGGACAGACCCTCGTCTTCGTCAACCGGCGCGACGGGGTCCACCACCTCGTGCGGTACCTGCAGCAGCGCGGCATCGACTGCGAGGGGCTCTCCGGCGACATCCCGCAGCGCAAGCGGATGGCCACGATCAACCGGTTCAAGGAAGGGGAGGTGCCGATCGTGGTGGCGACGGACGTGGCCGGCCGGGGCATCCACGTCGAAGGGATCACCCACGTCATCAACTACGACCTGCCCGAGGACGCCGAGGACTACGTCCACCGGATCGGGCGCACGGGACGGGCCGGGGCGACGGGGACGTCCATCAGCTTCGTCACGGAGAACGACGCCTTCAACCTGCCGGCCATCGAGGCCTTTCTCGGGCACCCGGTCTCCTGCACGCAGCCGGACGTGTAGTCCGGCCGCCGGGCGGGGTTATGATCGTCCGGGCAGCACGGATTGCTTCGAGGACTCCATGACGTTGCAACAGGTAGCCGATCTCAGGGCGGAAGGGGCGGAGCTCGATGCGTTCCTCGAGACGATCTCCGAGGACCAGTGGTCCCGCGAAACGCCGTTCAAGGGCCGCACCATCGACTGGGTCGTCCAGCACCTGCACGATGCGGACCGGTGGACGGTCCACTCCGTCACGGACCCGGACGGCTTCCGCGCATGGCGCGATGCGCGCATGCGAGGCGGTGCCGCGGAGACGCCTGAAGCCCTCCACGGCCGGGCCCTGCACAAGCGCTGGCGCTCCTACTTCGGCCAGTTGTGCGACGCGCTCGATGCCGCGGACCCCGACCTGCGGGCGCCTTGGTTCGGGCCGGACATGGGCGTCCGCATGATGGCGACCGCACGGCAGATGGAGACGTGGGCGCACGGCCAGGACATCTACGATCTCCTGCGCGTCGGCCGGAGGCCGACGGACCGCATTCGCAACATCTGCCACATCGGCGTGCGCACCTTCGGCTGGACGTTCGCGAACCGCAAGCTGCCGGTGCCCGAGCCGGCGCCTTACGTGCGCCTCGACGCGCCTTCCGGGGCGGTCTGGGAGTGGAACGCGCCCTCGGACGAGGAGTGCGTGTCGGGGTCGGCGGTGGAGTTCGCCCACGTGGTCACCCAGGGCCGCAACGTCGCCGACTGCGACCTGACCGTGGTGGGACCCGTGGCCAACTCCTGGATGACCATCGCCCAGTGTTTCGCGGGCCCGCCCGAGGAGCCGCCCGCCGCGGGTCATCGGGCGTGGTAACGCGTACCCGGGCGGCCGTCGTGCAGATGCGCGCGACGGCGGACGTGGAGGAGAACCTGCGCGCTACGGAGGTCCAGCTAGCGGCCGCCGCCGCCGATGGCGCCCGGGCCGTCTTCGCTCCGGAAGCGTTCACCTTCATCGGGCCGGGCAGGGTGCGCGCCGGCATGCTCGAGCCGTTGCCGGAGGGCGGCCCCGTCCTCGAGCGCTGCCGGGCCATGGCGACGGACAACGGCGTGCATTTCGTGTTCGGCTTCCACGAGTCGGCGCCCGACGGACGCGCCTTCAACACCTGCGTGCACCTGGACCCCGCCGGGGCGATTCGCGCCATGTACCGCAAGATCCACATGTTCGACGTCGATCTCGCGGACGGAACGCGGCTGCTCGAGTCGAAGAGCACCGCGCCGGGCGACGCGCCGACGGTGACGGAGTTGCCGTTCGGCACGCTCGGCCTGACGGTGTGTTACGACGTGCGCTTCCCGAGGCTGTATCAGCGTCTGGTCGATCTCGGCGCGACCGCCCTCACGGTGCCATCCGCCTTCACGACGACCACCGGCCCGGACCACTGGCACGTGCTGCTGCGGGCGCGTGCGATCGAGTGCCAGAGCTATGTCATCGCGCCCGCGCAGTACGGCGATCATGGACACGCGAACCGCAGTTCGTACGGGCACGCGCTGATCGTCGACCCGTGGGGGGACGTGATCGCGGAATGCACGGGGGAGGGCGACGCGTTCGCGTCGGCCGACATCGACCCGGAACGGGTGCGCCAGGTGCGGCGGGAACTGCCTAGCCTCGCCAACCGCAGGTTCTGAGCTGCCGCGAGGCCGGCGTCCCGATGGACCGCACGAGATCCACGAACGCGCTGCTGGCCGCGGCGGCGTTCGTCGTCGTGGTTGCCGGCGTGAAGGCGGCGGAAGCCATCATGGTGCCGTTCCTGCTCGCGGTGTTCATCGCGACGACCGCCGCGACGCCGGTCTTCTGGCTGCATCGACGCGGCGTCCCGTTCGCGCTCGCGATCGCGGCGGTGGCCCTGGCGCTGGTCGTAGCACTCGTCGGGGTCGGCGCGCTGGTGGCCGACGCGGCCCGCGGTTTCCTGGCCCAGATGCCGTTCTACCAGGAGCGGCTGGTCGAGTTCGCCGGGGGCACGCTGGAGACGCTCGGCTCCCTGGGCATCGACCTGTCCGGCACGCCCGTACTGCAGACGTTCGACCCCGCCGCCGTGTTCGCCATGGCGGGCAACACCCTGCTCGGGTTCGGCAGCGTCCTGTCGAACGGGTTCCTGATCCTCCTGACGGTGATCTTCATGCTCGCCGAGGCGTCGAGCTTCCCGCGCAAGCTCCGTGACGTACTCGCGGACCCGGCGGACCTGCCGTATTTCGAACGCGTCGCGGACAACGTCAACCGCTACTTCGCGATCAAGACGACGGTCAGCGTGGGAACGGGGCTGACGGTAGGCGTTTTCCTGGCCCTGCTCGGCGTGGACTTCCCGGTGCTGTGGGGACTGCTGGCCTTCATGCTGAATTACGTCCCCACCATCGGCAGCATCATCGCGGCCCTCCCTGCGGTGCTGCTTGCCCTCGTGCAGCTCGGCCCGACCCATGCCGCGGCCGCAGCCGCCGGCTATGTCGTGGTGAACATCGTGATCGGCAGCGTGGTCGAGCCCCGGTTCATGGGCCGGGGTCTCGGACTCTCGACCCTGGTCGTGTTCCTCTCGCTGGTGTTCTGGGGCTGGATCCTCGGGCCGGTGGGCATGCTGCTCTCGGTGCCGCTTACCATGACGGTGAAGATCGCCCTGGAGGCCAATCCGGACACGGTGTGGGCCGCGCACCTCCTGGGGCCGGCGCACGAGGTCGAGGAGGGGCCGGAGTCCAAGGGCGCTACGGAGACCGGCGAGGAGCCATGAGCTACGAACGGGACAACATCCGCCGGATGCGGGGCTACAGCTACGGCGAGCAGCCGGACGATACGGACATCGTCAAGCTGAACACCAACGAGAATCCCTACCCGCCGAGTCCGCGTGTGGCCGAGGCGCTCGCGGCGTTCGACGCGGACCGGCTCCGGCGCTACCCGCCGCCGACCGCGGGCCCGTTCCTGGCGCTCGCGGCGGAGCGGCTGGGTCTCGCCCCCGAACAGGTGCTGGCCACCAACGGCGGGGACGAGGCGTTGCGCCTGGCCGTGACCGCTTTCGTCGATCCGGGGGCGGCGTTCGCCATGGCGGACCCGAGCTACTCCCTGTACGAAGTCCTCGCCCATGTGCAGGACTGCCGGGTCGAGTCGGTGCCGATGACGGACGACTGGTCCCTGCCCGCCGACTTCGCGGACCGCGTGAACGCCGCTGGCGCGCGGCTCACCTGCATCGTCAATCCGCACGCACCGAGCGGCGCGCTGTTGTACGCGGACGACCTGGTGCGGCTCGCCGAGGCGCTCGACGGCGTGCTGCTGATCGACGAGGCCTACGTCGACTTCGTGGATCCGGAACTCGAGCACGACGCGACGCCCCTGGTGCGGGAGTTCGACAACGTGCTGCTGCTGCGCACGCTGAGCAAGGGCTACTCATTGGCGGGCCTGCGTTTCGGCTTCCTGGCCGGGGACGCCGGCCTGATCGAGCCCATGGCGACGAAGGTCCGCGACAGCTACAACCAGGACCTTCTGGCGCAGGAACTCGCCGTCGCGGCCTTCGGGGACGAAGCGCATGCGCGGGAAACCTGGCGGCGCGTCCGGGAGGAGCGGCGGCGGCTGCGTACGGCGCTGCTGTTCCGGGGTTTCGACGTGCCCCCGTCGCAGACCAACTTCCTGCTCGCCAGGCCGCTGATCGGCGGCCCGGCAGCGACGCCGGAGCAGGTGAGCGTTACCGTGTTCCAGGATCTCAGGGCGCGCGGCATCCTGGTGCGCGTCCTGGAGCACCCGCGCCTGCGGCGGGCCCTGCGCATCACCGTCGGCACGCCGGCGGAGAACGAGGCGCTGCTTGCCGCGCTCGACGAGGTCGTGGAGGCAAGATGCTACTGAAAGCGAAGGACATCGCCGCGATGGCCCCTACGCGACGGCAACACCAGTTCAACGAGAACGCCGTCCGGCTCGGACGCGCGCTTTCCGATGCAGCCGGGATGGAGCGCATCGGGCTGCACCTGGTGCGGATCGAACCCGGTCGCGAGAGCACGCAGTTCCATTACCACGACGCCGACGAGGAGTTCCTCTACGTACTCGAGGGACGCGGCATCGCGGAACTCGGGGACGAGGAGATCGAGGTCGGGCCGGGCGACTTCATGGGTTTCCCGGCGCCGTCGGAGCCGCACTCCTTGAGGAACCCGTTCGACGAGGATCTCGTCTACCTGATGGGCGGGGAGCGCAACGCCAACGACGTCGTGCACTACCCACGGATCCGCCGCAGCCTGGTGAAGAGTGCCGGGCGGCGGGTCTGGGCGGATTGGGACGACCTGCACGAGGAGTGAAAGGGCCCGGAGGGATTGTCTACCGAGCGCACCGGACCCTGTAAAGAGAACTTGGTGCGGGACCTGTCCGGGACCAGAGGCTCGACGCCATCGTCTCGATGCCCTGCGGGTCTTCAAACCTAACGCCTGCGTCTCCCACCGCCATCCTGCCTCCCTCGGAGTGCCACTACCACGCTGAGCGGAGCGGGTGCGTTGCTTCCGCCATTATGGCAAGATTCGTCCCGTGGAGGCGTCATACACGGACACGGAGTTTCGCCAGCTCCGTCGGCGGGTGGGCCTGACCGTCGCCGAAACAGCCATGGAAACCGGCTATTCCGAGCGGACCATCTACCGATGGGACCGCGGGGAAACCTCCCCAAGAAGGGCCGCCATCGATTGCCTGCGGTCCCGTCTCAAGCATCGCGGCCCCAACTGCCCGAACTTCACCTTCATCGATCTCTTCGCCGGTATCGGCGGTCTACGTCAGGGCTTCGAAGCCATCGGCGGCGAGTGCATCTTCGCGTCCGAATGGAACCGATTCTGCGAGACCACCTACGAGGCCAACTACGGCGACGACCACGCCTTCGCCGGCGACATAACCACACTCGATGCCGACGACGTTCCCCCTCACGACGTGCTCCTCGCCGGGTTCCCGTGCCAGCCATTCTCCCTCGCTGGCGTCTCCAAGAAGAACGCGCTCAACCAGCCGCACGGGTTCCGGTGCGAGACGCAGGGGACGCTCTTTTTCGACGTCGCCCGCGTCCTCGAGCATCGCAGACCGCCGGTCTTCCTTCTGGAGAATGTGAAGAATCTGGTCAATCACGACCGTGGCCGGACCTTCCGCGTCATCATGGACACGCTGGAGAGCGAGCTCGACTACCGTGTTCAGGTCCGCGTCCTCAACGCACGGTCATGGGTTCCGCAACACCGCGAGCGCATCTTCATCGCCGGCTTCCTCGACGACACGGCTTTCTCCTTCGACAGCATGGAAGTCCCGGATCCTTCGGCCGGCCCGCGGCTAAAGTCCATCCTGCATCCAGAGGACGGTACGGAGACGGTCGAGCACGGCTACACCGAAGGGCGCCTCGCCAAGGTGAGCCCCCGCTACACCCTCTCCCAGCACCTTTGGGATTACTTGCAGGCGTACGCAGAAAAGCACCGTCGCAAGGGCAACGGCTTCGGGTTCGGACTGTTCGGTCCCGACGACGTGGCCCGCACTCTCTCTGCGCGATACTTCAAGGACGGTTCGGAGATCCTGATCCGTCAGTCAGGGAACCGACGCCCCCGGCGGCTGACACCCCGTGAGTGCGCCCGCCTGATGGGATTCGACCGTGCCGACCGCGAACCGTTCCAGATACCTGTTTCCGATACCCAAGCCTACCGCCAGTTCGGCAACGCCGTTGTCGTCCCAGTAGCCGAAGCCGTCGCAAAGCACATGGAGCCGCACATCGCCGCTGCGTGCTCCGTTCCTCGCCTCGATGCCGGGGTGCGACTGGCAGCACCGCCCGGCCCAAGCGCCCCGGCATCTCATGGCCCTGATTGACGTAACCGACTGGATCGCGGAAAACGACTTCGCCGAAGAGAGCGTCGTCTGGTGCGTCAAGCGTCTGTCCGCAAACGACACTCTCGCAACTGGCGCACACCAGGCTGGTCCCTACATGCCCAGGGACTTCATGTTCGACGTGTTCCCGGACATCAACCGCCCAAACGAGACGAACCCGGACGCCGAATTCGACCTGTATGTGGACTCCCATGCCGACCATCGGCGAGTCCGCGCCGTCTGGTACAACCACAAGTCACGCAACGAGATCCGCATCACGCGCTTTGGCGGCGCCAGCTCAGCGTTGCTCGACCCTGACAGCACCGGTGCCTTGGCCGTCTTCTCGTTCACTCTGGACGCTGCGGGAGCATCCCAAGAGTGCCATGTCTGGGTCTGCGACTCAGCCCCCGAGGAAGACGTCCTTCTCGACACGGTTGGATGGGTAGAGCCGGGCACGTTTCGGTTCGCGGGCCACCGTGAGCAGGACGCTGTCTCCGCGAACAACCGCGATTGCCGCCTCGCGCCGGAAGACATGCCCGCCGACTGGCTCGACGACTTTCCCGACGCCGACGCCTTGCTGGCCAAGGTGATCGAACTCAGACCGCTGACTGGCTTGGATCCCGACGAGCGCCTCATCCGACGCCGGGACTGCGAATACGAGCTGTTCCAAAGCGTCGAGGAACTGCTCGCGCTACCAACCGTCCGGCAGGGGTTCGACAGCATGGACGACTTCATCGCCTTCGCCCAGACCACGCTCCAGCGGCGCCGTGTCCGCTCGGGCCGCTCACTTGAATTGCATACACGCCAAATACTGATCGAGGAGGGTCTGGCGGAAGACCACGACTTCACCCACGGTGCCCAGTCCGAATCCGGTAAACGGCCCGACTTCCTCTTCCCCTCGAAGGCCTGCTATGACGATCCCAACTACCCTGTCGAACGCCTTAGGATGTTGGCCGTGAAGACCACCTGCCGCGACCGTTGGCGCCAAGTTACTACCGAGGCAGACCGGATCCCGAACAAGCACCTCCTCACGCTCCAAGAAGGCGTCTCAGACGGCCAGTTCGCGCAGATGAAGGGAGCCGGCGTTCAACTCGTCGTGCCCGCAGGACTGGTTCCATCGTACCCTTCAACGATCCGGCCCGAGCTTACGACGCTAGAAAGCTACATCGCCGACCTGCGTCTTCTCAGACCATCGGGCATCGCGTGAAGACCTGGGCCCTGTCGCCTAGCGGGGTGCTAGGCGTCTCCGACGAGTCGGGGTGGTCGCCTGCAACCACTGAGCAAGTCTACGCATCGATCGTGGAGCAATCCCCGGCGTGGCCGGATCTCCCGGGCGGCAGGGACGGCGCCGCGGACGGACTGTCGTTCTCACCGTATCCGGCCAATGCCATCCTCGTGCTCCACGCCGGCGACGACCAACTTCCTGCCATCCGCATTGAGGGACAGACTCAACTCGGCAAGGCGTTCCCCCTCCCCGCCGAAGCCGTCCAGTGTGGGCACGGCGTGCATCATGGTGCCTGGTATCCCCTCTCTCCCTCGGGCTGCGAGGCCGTGTCAACTCTGCTCGCTGAAATCGGTTGGACCGAAGACACCCCCACGCCGCCGACTCTTCGGCAATGCCTGGCAATGAGACGCGCCGCCGCAAACGGCGCGCCTGTCGTCGATCAGCTGCCAGACGACATCCTCCTGAATCTCTCGTCATCGGTCGGGGACGAACGGCCTCAAGGCGTAGCAGCGTCGCTGTATCCCTACCAGGTTCACGGTTGGCAGTGGCTCCGATTCATCATGTCAGAACAGGCCGGTGGCCTCCTCGCAGACGAGATGGGCCTCGGCAAGACCCTGCAGATCATCGCCGCCCTGAACGATCCGGGCACCCAGGCCGAAACAAACCCGTCGCTAGTGATCGCCCCAGGCTCATTGCTCGAAAACTGGCTGCGCGAGATCGCAAAGTTCTGCCCAGAGCTCCGCGCCACGAAACACCACGGCGCGGACCGCACGGGGAGTCCTGCTGACTTGCAGCCTTCCGATGTCGTCATCACGTCCTACGAAACCGCCATCCGCGACCTCTCCCTTCTCCGGATGATTCAATGGCACGCCGTCGTGTTGGATGAAGCCCAGTACATCCGTAATCCCGACACCCGGCGCGCCAAGGCCGTCAAGCAACTTCGCCGCCAAGTGTCATTCGCAGTGACCGGCACACCCGTCGAGAACCGATTGCGCGACCTTTGGTCCATCATGGACTTCATCCTTCCGGGATACCTCGGCGAGCTCTCCGCCTTCGAAGCTCGATATGCAGACAACAACGATGACGCAGCCATGTTGGAGCCTCTTGTTTCGCCTGTCATCCTCCGCCGGCGGGTCCAAGAAGTGGCCCAGGACCTGCCGCCCCGCATCGACATACCGGAGATCCTCGAACTGAACGAGGAGGAAGCCTTCGCCTACGACGATGTTCGGGCCGCCATTCACGCCCAGTACGGCCATGCCGCCACGCTGGTCTCGCTCACGAAGCTACGCCAGTTCTGCGCCCATCCAGCGCTCCTGAATGAACTTACGCGGTTTCGAGACTACACCAAGTTCCAGCGCCTAAAGTCCTTGCTCGCCGAGGTCTTCCATCGCCGAGAGAAGGCGCTCGTCTTTACTGCGTTCACCGCAATGGCTCACAGGATCGCTACGCTGGCGCAAACCGAGTTCGCCGTGCTCTCCGCAACCATCGACGGACGGCTGCCTATCCCCGAACGACAGCCGCTCATCGACCGGTTCACGGCATACCAGGGACCAGCAGTTCTGGTGCTCAACCCCCGGGCCGGAGGCACCGGTCTCAACATCTCTGCTGCCAACCATGTGATCCAGTACAACCCCGAGTGGAACCCCGCGATCGAGGACCAGGCTGCAGCACGCGCCCACCGGCGTGGCCAGGAGCATCCGGTCACCGTCAGGCGTCTCATCATCGCCGATACCGTCGAGGAGGTCATGAACGAACGTCTGCAGCGCAAGCGCGACGTCGCGGACAACGCGATCGTCGGCGTCCGTGGCGACCCGGACGACTATCCCGACATCATGGCGGCGCTGACTCGCACGCCGGTGCCCGCGCGGACCGCCCCATGAGTCCCCATTCCATTAGGAAGACTCTCAGCGCCAACGACGCGGGCGAAACGGGCGGGCATCAGGCCGGCATCCTGATCCCGAAAGACCCTCGGATCCTGTCCTTCTTTCCGCGCCTAAACGTCCGCGAACACAATCCCCGAGCCCACATTCTCTTCGAGGACACAGCAGGGGAGCGTTGGGAGTTCGCGTTCATCTACTACAACAACCACCAGTTCGGTGGCACCCGCAACGAGTATCGACTCACTCGCATGACCCGCTACATCCGACAGGCTCATCTAGCCAGCGGTGACGAGATCATCCTCCAGCGCGACGAACACGGCCAATACTTCATCGAGCACGAGTTCGGTGGCCCTTCGACGCCCACCCCCGGGGAGTCGGTCCTGACCCTTGGCGGCGGGTGGCGCGTCATCGACATCTCCAGATAAAGGAACCCTGCCAATGCCACAAGAGACCGTCACGGTCATCCCCGACCCCATCCGAACGATGGAGGGCCTGCGTGACACCGGCTACAGCTTCGAGACGGCAGTGGCCGACCTCGTGGACAACTCGATCGCCGCGCACGCTACGACCATAGACATCAGCGTACAGCTCGACTTCCGCGGTCAGGTACGACTGGCCATTGCCGATGACGGCCATGGCATGGATCGCTCGCATCTCGAGCAGGCCATGACCTATGGATCACCGGAACGCCCGGATCCCGCGAGCCTCGGCAAGTTTGGCCTCGGACTCAAGACCGCTTCAACGGCCTGGTGCCGACGGTTGTCGGTAGTCAGCCGTCCATCCGGCGACGTACCACCTGTCATGGCCACGTGGGACTTGGACTACGTCAAGGAAAAGCGCGAGTGGTTGCTCCTGGTATCCGACGAACCGGATGCCGAAGCCGTCGAGCACCTTAACCGAATCGCTTCTGCTCACGCCGGCACCGTCGTGCTTTGGACCAAGGTCGACCGCCTTCTCCGGAGCTACACCAATCCCACCGGTGCCCGCGCTCAGAGAGCCCTGACGCGCCGTTGCGATGCCCTCCGATTCCACTTGGCGATGACATACCAGCGCTTCCTGGACTCCAAGGACAATCGTGCGCGGACCATCCGCATAGCGTTGAATGGAAAGTCCGTTGGTGCGTGGAGTCCATTCCAAGAGGGGCTCTCGGAACTGGTGGCCGACGAAGCCAAGGCGGTTGACACGGGAGCCGAGTTCAGAGTGCGCGCCTTCATCCTCCCTCGCCGGGAGGAGTTCCCAGACGACGCCCAAGCGCGCGATGCCAGACTGTCGCCCGATCTGCAAGGCATCTACATCTACCGCGAAAGCCGCCTCATCCACAGCGCCGACTGGCTCGGGATGTTCCGCAAGGAACCTCACTCCAACCTGCTTCGGGTCGAATTCTCCTTCGACCATCGCCTGGACGACGCCCTTCAACTCGATGTGCGCAAGTCACAGATTCGTCTGGACGACAACCTTCTCCGTTGGCTACAGGAGGAGTTCCTCACCGCACCCCGACGAGAGGCTGATCGTCGATACCGCAAGGGACGCGCTCAGGACATCACCAAGAAGTCCAAGGGCGGGCACCGGGAGTCGAACAAAACCATTGCGAACAAGGAGTCGCAGGTCGGAGGCCCCACAGTCACCGTCACCAACCCGGCTACGGGGGCGGTCGAAGTGACCAACCAGCAAGGCACGTTCACCCTCAAACTGCCAGTCGGTTCAGCCACGACACCGGGGCAGGTACACGTCCAGCCCGCCGACGATGTCGCCGAGGGCGTCCTCTTCGAACCGGCGCTGATCGAGATGCACAAGGCCGTTCGAATCAACACGCGGCATCCCTACTACCACAAGGTCTACATCCCCAATCTCAACGACAGCGTCACCGTCCAAGGGCTGGACTCGCTGCTATGGGCGCTTTGCGTCGCTGAACTGAGTTCGACGACTGACAGCACCACCGAACTCTTCAGCGACATGCGCTACGAAGTCTCGCGGATCCTTCGGAAGCTCGTCGAGAGCCTTCCTGACCCTGCCGACTCCGACATCTCCGAAAAAGCCGATGGCCACTGAATCGCGGCAGCTTGCCCGAGTCGTCGCCGCCGAGACCGGCCTTGCATGGGACATCGAAGACGGTGTCGATTCCCGCGGCGATCCATGGCGCCTGCTGCGTCCTGCGGGGGCTCCGAGCGACCACGCCTTTGCGATTCGCGTGACAACCCGTTGGCGCCGCGTCGTCATCGCGTTCGAACCCGGGCAATTCGCAGGCGATCTACTGGCCGCCATGGGCAATGCCGATGCGGCGGGTCGGGCTGCCTTTCGGGCAGTTCTCGCCGAGTGTCGCGAGCGCGGTGGCGATGTCCAGTTCCGCGTCAACGACGACGCCTGCGATCCTCAGCAAGAGGAAGACTGGCCCTCTCATTGGTTTCGCGTGTCACTCAGTCTGAACACCCGAACCGACCCCGAGGTGTGCGACGGTGATGAGGAGCTTGGCGACGCGCAGCAGTGGTCGCGGCTCTTTGTCGCAGCCGTCGTGGCCCTCCTTCCTATCCGACCGGAGGATACTGATGAACATGAGGATCCTGTCGTTAGCTTCGCAGAAGGCGGAGCGACCACGCTCCAGTCGACCCGGTACGAGCGCGACCGTCGCAACCGCGCGGCGGCCATTGCGATCTGGGGCTGTCGATGCCAAGCCTGCGGATTTGATTTCGGCGAGCGGTACGGTGACGTGGCCAGCGGCTTCATCCACGTGCACCACACAACGCCCGTCTCGGACCTTGCTCTTGGCACCGCCGTCGATCCGGCGCGAGACCTAGTCCCCCTCTGCGCCAATTGCCATGCGGTTGCACACCTCCGAAATCCGCCATTCTCTGTCGTGGAACTCCGTGACCTTTGCCACTCCGGCGAAGGCCATAATTCAGTTCCCTAAACCTAACCAACGCCAGCAGGTCGGCCACCGTTGGACTGCCAATGACGAATAGCGCCGCAACCCAGCAATCAGGTACAACTCTCCACACCGCCTTTCGTCTGGTTCGATGTAGGCGTCTGTCCAGACCACCAACTGATCGCATTTGCCCGCGACGACGACACGATGTTCGGCATGCTGCACAGCCGGTTCCATCAAGCGTGGTCGCTGCGTCAAGGCACCGACCTTGTCGAGCGACCACGCTACACGCCGACCACAACCTTCGAGACATTCCCTTTCCCGGAGGGCCTGTCTCCCGACATCTACGCCGCCGACCAACGCGATCATCCCCACGCTTCGGCCATCGCTCAAGCCGCTCGGCACGCTTGCCCGCCCCGAGTAGCGGCACCACGCGATCTCACGGTACTCGGCAGCGCTCTCCGTAGCTCGATCACCACGATCAGGTTCGACAGATTCGACGTCCGCGACCGACCCGCCTGGAGGCTCAGACCACGACTGCATCCGGGCACCTTAACCGGAAACGGCTTGCCCTGATACCGTTACCGTCCCCCAGCCACCCGATCCCAACCATGGAAGTCACTGCCTACCGGATGCTCTACGACAGTATCCACGACTTCAAGACGACAGCTTCTCACGTCGAGTCGGAGATTCGGCGTTACGGCATACAGGACAACCGTGATGATCCCGTCCCTGGAATGGGCAAGCGCACGCACCACGACATGTGGGTTTCGATGAAGACCGTGTCTCACTTCAATCTTGGCATCGCCCTCGAATCGATGCTCAAGCTGCTCCTGTTCCTCAACAACGTCGGCATCCCGCACGAACACCTCCTTGTGAAGCTGCATGACAAGCTGCCTGCGAAGTATCAGACGCAACTGGAGGCCGCCTATCAAACCAGTAGGACATCCGCACCGGGTGGCTACAAACTCATCGCCTTCATCAACACAGCTTCTCCCTCACCGCTGCCATCTGGCCCGCCCAACCGGGACATTTCGACCCTTCTGGGTTTCTTCAAGTATTTCGACGAGGACGTGATCCTCTGGCAAAAGCGTTACTCTTGGGAACTGGCCGACACTGGGCGTTGGCGTCATTATCTGAGCGACATATCCGTGTTCGTCGCGTTGATCAACCGCGTCATGCGCGACATCGAGCGCCATTAGCTCGCGACGATCCGTGCGAGAATCTGCTGCCAGCCGACCCGTTCTCTGCGGACACACGTACAAACCGAGTGCAGCAGTCGGCCGGGCTCCCGACGCCTGTCACTGCGAAGACCGAAGCATGAGAGGCGGTTGACTGGTGCCGCTGATGTCGAGTAGCTCGTTATGGTGATATGTAGGGCTCTACATGGTATGGCCTTCGGCCCGCGCTCGGCCCATTCGGTCACGATCGCTGGCGGCTGGCGCGCTCCGCCTGCCTGCACCGGGGGCGCACCCGGTACAGAAAGAGGGCAACTAGGTGCCACTCTCGGTGGAATGACCGACCCCGACCCGACAGCATCGCGCGCTCTCCCGCCATTGGCGCAGTTCCAGCCGCACCGCCCGGCGATGCGGCGGCCATCCTCAGGAGGCTACTAGGACGTGCCTCCAGCGGTTGACGTCGCCCCGCGAGAATCTGCTAACTTGCATGCGGTGCGGCCCCGGCGCGGTATCGTTGAAGCGCGCCTCGGCGCCGTCATTGGGGAGATCAAACCGGGCGAGTGGCCCGTCGTTGGAAACGGGAGGAAGCCATGACCCGAATGCCCGCGATGAGCCTCGCGGCGGTGCCCGGCCGGCGTGCGAGAACGCTGGAACTGGCGGGCGAGATCGAGCGCCGGGGGTTCCCCGGTATCTATTGCCCCAGTCTCGCGGACGGACTCGCGCTGTGCGAGGGCCTGGCCTTCGCGACGCGCGAACTGACCTTCGGGACGTCCATCACGCCGATCTACACGCGGCATGTGCGGGACTTCGCGAACGCCGCGTCGTTCATCCACGAGGTCTCGGGGGGACGGTTCCGTTTCGGTGTCGGCGTCAGTCACCGACCGGCGATGGATCGCCTCGGCATCGAACCGGGCAAGCCGCTCGGGGACATGCGCCGGTTCGTTGAGGACCTGAAAGCCGTGCCGCGGGCGGGGCAGCTCCCGCCGCTGGTCCTCGCGACCCTGCGCAAGCGCATGATCCGGCTCGCCGAGGAGATCGGCGACGGCATGGTGTTCGCCAACGGCGCCCGCTCGCACATGGCCGACTCGCTGAGCGTGCTCTCGGACGACGCGCGCGACGGCGACTTCTTCATCGGCAACATGATCCCGACATGCGTCAGCGACGACCGCGCCGCCGCGGCCGCCGTCAACCGGCGCACGCTCACGAGCTACGCGATGCTCCCGAACTACCGCAACTACTGGAAGGAAGCGGGCTACGAGGAGGAGATGGCCGGCGTCGAGGCCGCCATGGCGGCCGGGGAGCCCGAGCGCGTCCCCGACTGCCTGTCGGACCGCTGGCTTGCCGACACGACGCTGTTCGGTTCGGCAGCGGAGGTCCGGGAGGGCATCGAGGCCTGGTTCGACGCCGGCATCAAGACGCCCATCATCGTGCCTTCGTCTGCGAACGGCGGGCAGTTCGTCGCGTTCGAGGAGTTCTTCTCCATCTGGGATTGAGGAAACCGTGACGGAACACGTGCTCTGGGTCGTCCGGCACGCCAAGTCCGCTTATCCGCTCGGCGTCGGTGACTTCTCCCGGCCGCTCGCGCCCCGTGGCCGGCGGCAGGGACCGCGCATGGTGGCCTGGCTCCGCAGCCGGGAAGCCGGGGCCGACCTCGTCCTGACCAGCGCCGCCCGCCGGGCAGTCGACACGGCGGAACAGGTGCGCCAGGCGTTCGACCTGCCGCCCGACGCGCTCGTCGAACGCCGCGGACTCTATCTCGCGGACGCCGCCGACATGCTCGATGCGCTTCGTGCGCTTCCGGAAGACACCGGCAACGCGGTGATCGTCGGCCATAACCCGGGGATCACGCGCTTCGTGAACCGGATGGCGGGCTACCCGGCGCTGGACAACCTGCCCACGTTCGGCATCGCGCAGTTCGCGCTGACGTCCCGCTGGGCCGATGCCGAGTTCGGCGCCGGACGACTGGACGCCGTCGTGACGCCGGCCACCGTCGACGATGCCTGAGCGTTCTCAAGGCGTGGACATGCGGCCCACGATGGACCGGACCGCCCGCGTCGCTTACGCTCCGCGTACCGTTTGCTCGACCTGGGGATTGCAATGACGTTTCTCATCCTGCTCGGTGTGATCGCCGTCGCCTACTTCGCCTGGCGCGTCTCGGACCAGATCCCCGACGTCATCTACCGCCTCGGCGAAATCCAGCGCGACGTCGCCGAGTTGCGGCGCGCGCTCGAGGCCAGGTCGCAGCCGGAGGAGGACGCCGATGACGGGGAGGGCGAGACCGGGGACGACGACTGACCGGCAACGCCATGGTCGACCCGCTGGCCCGGTTTGCCGAGGACCGCGCGCGGGCGCGGGACCGCGACGACGGGTGGGCGAACCTGTGCGCGGTGGCGACGGTCACCGCCGCGGGCGAACCGGCGGTCCGGGTGCTCGTGCTGCGGGAGGTCGAGGACCGGTTGGGGATATTCGTCAATGGCACCTCGCCCAAGGTCGGGGAGTTTGCGCAGTCGGGAACGGTCGCGGTGATCAGCTACCTGCCGAGCGTGACCGTGCAGTATCGGCTGCAATGTGGGCTGGAACGCATGCCTCCGGAGGTGGTGCACGACGCCTGGCGGATGCGTCCGGACGTCCCGAAACGAATGGACTGGCTGTACGCGGCGCATCCGCAGAGTTCGACCGTGCATAGCAGGGCTTCGTTGCTCGACGCACTTGAGCGGGTACCCCTGCCCGACCCGTTGGTGGCCCCGGAGACGGCGTCCGGATACTTCCTCGACACGGTCACCGTCGAGCGGCTGGACCTGGCCGGCGACGGAGATGTGCACGACCGCCGCCAGTACCGGCGCGAACCGGCGGGGTGGGCGGAGACCGTGTTGGTGCCTTGACGCGGAAGTACCCAGGGGCCCGCCTGGCGGAGTGGTCAGGGTCTCGAGGCACCGGCGGCGACGTCGGCATCGGCCGGTACGATGCCGACCAGGTGCTCGAAACACGTGGTCTTCGCCGTGCGCACGAAGCTGGCGACGAAGTGGACCTCCCGTTCGTCGGCCCGCACGGCCGCGTACAGGTTGGGCCAGACGCCGTCGTCGCCCAGGGAACGCGCGACGACGTAGCTGCGTTCGGTGTACTCGTGGAGCGCCCAGTTGGGCAGGCAGGCCACGCCGCGTCTCGTCGCGACGAGCTGCACCATCATGGTGGTCAGCTCGGCCGTCCGGGTGCCACGGGGTTCGATGCCGGCGGGGTCCAGGAAGCTGGTGAACACGTCCATGCGAGAGCGGTCGACGGGATAGACGATCAGCGTCTCGTCGGCCAGATCCGGGGGTTCGATCCACTCCCGGGACGCCAGGGGGTGGTCCACCGCCAGCGCGAGCTGCGCCTCGTACCCGAAGAGCGGCTCGTAGGCCAGGGCGGCGTCGGGGATGGGGTCCGCGGTGATGACGAGGTCGAGGTCCCCGCGCGCCAAGGCCGGCAGCGGGTCGAAATGGAAGCCGCCGGAGATGTCCAGTTCCACCTCCGGCCAGTCCTCGCGGAAGGCGTTGATGGCGGGCAGGAGCCACTCGAAGCAGGAGTGACACTCGATCGCGAGGAACAGCCGTCCCGACATGCCCTCGGCGTAGCGTACGAGATCCGTCGACGCCTCCCGTACCCGGGGCAGGACCTCCTCGGCAAGGTCGAGCAGCCGCTTCCCGGCGGGCGTGAACCGGACGGGACGCGTCTTGCGGATGAACAGGGTGCAGCCGAGGCGCGTCTCGAGGTCCTTCAGTTGGTGGGACAGCGCGGACTGCGTGAGGAACAGGCGTTCGGCGGCTTCGACGAGGCTCCCCGTGTCACGCAGTGCGACGAGGGTCCTGAGGTGGCGCAGGTCGAACTGGTTCATGAGATCCTCGCGGGCAGGGTCCACGTCCCCTTTGCCTACGGCCGCATGGCGCCGCCATGGCGACCCGACAATTCCCGGCAAGCGCCGCGCCAGATCTCCGGCCTCGTGAACGGGTGCCGGCTCGGATGCTGCGGCCACCGCACGAGCTTCATCTCATTGCCGCGCGGTCCCCTGCAGTCCCATTCCTGAAACACGTAGCGCTTTTTCTCGTAGCACTCGAGCGGGTGTTCGGCGTGTGGCTCTTTCGCGTCGAATCCCTCGAAAATCCGCGACAAGAGCTTGTCGGCCTCCGGCTTGCCCTTCAACCCCAGACAGACCACGAAGCGCGGTCTGAGCTTGTCTCGGATGGTCCGCAGCAGCCACTCGCCAAAGACCGGATCGATCTCCACATCAGTCGCCGTGCCGCTTCGGTTCAGGTCAAGGTTCATGTTGCCGAACAGCGCATACGAATCCTCGCAGCTCGTTGCTTCCGACTGGATCGCCGTGGTCGCCAGCCACCGGACCTTGCGCCAGAAACCCTTGGTGTCCACGTAGGTGGTGTGCGGGTGCCGCACCCCCGCCGTGGGCAGGTCGAGGGGCGTTTCGGCAGGATCCGCCGCGTGGCGGTTTGGCGAGCCGCCCGGGGACGGACCCAGCGTCACCAGCAGAGGGTTGATCGGCGTTGCGTTTCCGTACGGCCAGACCGCGACGGGACAGCCTTCGCAAAGACCCTGGTGTATCGCGGCCAGCATCGGCCCGCTCAGCGAACGCGCGGCTTGAAGACGCTCGCCTATCGAGTCTCCCCAGATTCGAGCGGTTTCGCTGGCGGACAACATCGCCTTTGGGGGGCGTCCGTCAGCCCTCGCGCAGCCGTGCACACAACTCGAGCGCGTGGCCGTCCGGGTCCGAGAAGTAGGCCGACCGCGCCGGCATCCAGTCGTGCGTCACCGGTCCCTCCACGTCGACGCCGCGTTCCCGGAGCGCCGCGACGGCGGCGTCGAGGTCGGCGTCGGTCACGGTGAAGGCGACGTGCAACGACGACCACCCCTCGGAATCCTCCTGCAGCACGATCATCCCGTCCGATCCGCCGGCGCGCAGGAACAGCCAGCGACGGGTCTCGTCCCGCAAGCCGACCTGGAGTCCGAGCACGTCCCGGTAGAACGCCTCGGCACGCGCCAGTTCCCGCACCGGCAATGCGACTTCGTAGATACCTCGGATCCCGAGCGCCTGCCGCCCGCCCATCAGAGTCGCTCGACGACGAAGAACACGATGCCGAACACCACCGGAAACGCCAGGGCGACGTAGGCGAAGACGTTCAGCACTTCGTTCTGTTTCGAGTCCTCGGAGAGCCGCAGCCGCGGACCGATGGCGAACCACGCGAGTACGGCCGCGATGAACGACAGGGTCAGCGAGAGGACGACGGCGGCCATGTGAGGTCTCGGTCTACGGCCGCATCGGAAACGTTGTCGGACCCTTGAGATCGTCGAGCAGGGGTTGGATCCAGTCGATCCACTGGCAGAGGACGGGGCGCGTCTCCCGCGGGTCGATCAACTCATGCACGGCGAACGACTCGGCGCGGGGGAACGGCGAGCGTGCGGCGCGCAGGCGGTCCTCCAGTTCCCGGCGCTTGGCGGCCGGGTCCTCCGCGCCGTCGATCTCGCGGTGGAAGGCCACGGCGACGCCGCCCTCCAGCGGCAGCGCGCCGCTCTCGACGGAAGGCCACGCCAGGACATACGCGTCCGGCCCGTAGTGGGCGGCGGTGGCCACCCCGAAGCCCTTGTGCACCTGGATCGCGGCCCAGGGCACGGAAGCCTGGGCCGCGGCGCAGACCGCCGCCATGCCGTAACGGATGGTGCCGTTGCGCTCCGCCTCGGGACCGATCATGAACCCCGGCTGGTCGACGAAGTTGACGATCGGGAGGTGGAACGTGTCGCACATCTCCACGAAGCGCCGGTACTTCTGCCCGGCTTCCGCCGTCATCGCCCCGGCGTAGACATTGCAGTCGTTGGCCAGCACGCCGACGGGCTGGCCGTCGAGCCGCGCCAGCCCGACGATCTGGCTGGGCCCGTAGGTGGCGCCAAGCTCGAAGAAGGAGTCGAGGTCCACGATCATCCGCACGATCTCGCGCATGTCGAAACCCGCGTTGGAGTCCCGCGGTACGGCGGTGAGCAGGTCCTGTTCCATCCGCTCCGGATCGTCCTCTGACGCCATGCGTGGCGCCCGCTGGTGGACGCTCGACGGCAGGTAGCCCAGGAAGCGCCGCGTCTCGTCGAAAGCGGCGTACTCGTCCTCCGCGATGTTGTCGACGATGCCGCTGGTCGCGTGGACCTGGGCGCCTCCGAGTTCGTCCTTCGACAGGCGCACGCCGAGGGCCCGCTCCACCAGCGCCGGTCCGCCGATCAGGATCTGCGCGGTATGGCGGGTCATGACGGAGAAGTGCGACGCCACCAGGCGACCGGCCGGGAACCCCGCGACCGCGCCGCCGGCGATCGACACGATCGGGACCTGGCCCATGGCGTCCGCGATGATGCGGAAGCGCGGCGCGCTGAACACCGGTTCGCCTACCGTTCCGCCTTTCCGGCCGCCGCCCTTCACGCTGCCGCCGCCCCCTTCGAGCATGCGGACCAGGGGGACGCGGTACTGCACGGCCAGGTGTTCGGCGTAGACGCTCTTGCGCAGCCCCGCGGCGTTGGGGGAACCGCCCTTCAAGGTGAAGTCCTCGCCGCCGACCGCGACGCGCCGGCCCGCGATCTTCCCGAAGCCCACGACGTAGTTCGCGGGCACGTACCCGGTGAGGTCGTCCTGGTCGTCGTAGTCCGGGGTCGCGGTGGCCCTGCCGTGCTCCTGGAAGGTGTCCGGGTCAAGGAGTGCGTCGATCCGTTCGCGGATGGTCAGCCGGCCGCGGGCGTGCTGCTTGGCGATGCCCTCCTTGCCGCCTTGCTGCTTCGCGAGGTGACGCCGGCGCTCGATCTCGCGGACTTCCTGCTCCCAGCTCATGGCATTCCACCGGTCTCGTCGGCGCCGGGCGGCGGGACGAGGCGCTGCTCCTCGGATGCGAAAGAACGCGCAAGTTTGGCACACGCGGTAGATCCGGCCAAACGAACGGGCGACGGTAGACGGAGTGGATGCTCGGGACAGTCTGGGCGGGGGACGAACTGCGCAGCGTGAACGCGCAGATCGACTACGTGCTGCGGCGGGCGCTGCGGGACGCGGGGCGGTACCGGGGACGCGAAGCGGTGGGGCTGCAAGACTCGTCGGACTCGCAGCAAAGCCGGGACGAGACCAGCGGGGACTGACATCGAGCCGACGCGGCCGCTCAGGACTGTTTGGAGTCGTCGTCAGTCCGCTTTCGCCGCACCTGCCAGAACACCGCGCCGGCCCCAAGCAGGAGGGTCCCGGGACCGATCAAGCTACCGTATTCGAGCAAGAGGTTTCGCGCCTCTTCCGATGTCCAAACCGACACGAGCAGCCCGAGAAGGACCATCACCGAACCGCCCGCGATGACCAGCCAGCGGTCCTGCATGGCGGGCAATTCCTCGCGAACCACTCTGCGGATCCTATCGGTCAGCCCGTCTTGGGCGCGTACGGTCTTCTCGACATCCCTCTCGAGCCTTTCGATGGCGTCTCGGATGTCAGCGTACTCGTGCGTAACCGTCTTGAACTGATCGTCGATCGCCTTGAGCCGGGTACCCAGGGCGTTCCATGGAAATCCCGACTTGATGACGCGCTCCAGAAGGGCATCGGGACCTTCCGCCGTTGCCGAGTCCTCCCAGTCTGCGGCCCGCATGCCAGTCGGGGCTCCCGACCGTTCCGAACGGATGTAGCCTTCCCGGCCCTGATAGGCTCCCTCGTAGAGTGCCTCCGGCCGCTCACCCTTCGCCAGCTTGAGTATGGCCAGGCGGAACAGCCGTTCCTTGAAGACGAATCGCCGCTCCTCACTGGAGGAGTTGGCAAGCGTCCAGTTGAGAGTGCCTTGGTAGCCCGCATCGACCTGTGTAGTGGGGGCCACTACCCCTTCCCGCTGCAGGTCGGTAGTGGGACTGACCACGGCGTGGAGATCGCAGTCCGGAAAATGCGCTTCCACGGTGTCGCGCCGGAAGTCGATGGTCTCCAGTGCGGTGAGCGCAACAGATTGCCCGGGGGCGACCTTGATACCCTTCTTGCTTCCGGGGCCATCCCCTAAGCTGACTCTTTCCCAGTGGTCAGGAACTCACCGTTGGAGCCAAGCCTCAGGACGTAGGAGTTGGGTCGCACACTCTTGGGATCGCCATTCACGATGACCGACCCCAGGATGTTCATGATCTCGCGATCATTGAGCAACTCAGCCACGAGGTGATCCGTCTCCTCTATCCTACGGAAATCAAGGCGCCTGCGGTGGCCCTAGTCGATGTCGCCCGCGCGAGCGTGACCCATGTCCTCGGTCGTCGGCCCGCCGGCGTGCAACTCCTTCGCATCCGTGAGCGTACTCAGGTATCCAGCACCAGCACGATCTGATCCTCCTCCACCTGGTCCTCCTCCCGGACCAGCAGTTCGGAGACCGTGCCGGGCGCGGGGCTCTCGACGGGGATCTCCATCTTCATCGACTCCAGGATCAGCAGGACGTCGCCTTCCTCGACCCGGTCTCCGACTCCGACCTCGACCTTCCAGACGTTGCCGGTGACCTCGCTCTCGACTTCGACCCGCGCCATTGCGTCGTTCTCCCCGCGCCCTTGCCAACGTTCGACGGTCGCGGGTTATAGCAGATCGTCGAGGAAACGGGTATGGAGGCGGCCGGCGATGAATGGCTCGCTCGCCAGCACATCGCGCAGCGCGTCCCGGTTGGTCTCGACGCCGCGGACTTCGAACGCCTTGAGGGCGACGAGGGTCCTGCCGATCGCCTGCTCCCGGGTCGTGCCGGTGCCGATCACCTTGGCGAGCAGCGGATCGTAGTAGGGCGTGACCGTCTGCCCTTCGCGGTAGGCCACCTCCGTGCGCACGCCGGTCATCCGGGGTAGACGAAACGCCAGCAGGCGGCCGGCGGACGGCAGCATGCGCACCGGGTCCTCCGCGTAGACGCGGGCTTCGACGGCGAACCCCGACAGCGCGACATCGGCGGGGAGGACATCGGCGAGCGGCGCACCGGCCGCGAGGCGGATCTGGGCCGCCACGAGATCGACGCCGGTGACCTCCTCGGTGACGCCGTGCTCCACCTGGAGCCGCGCGTTCGTCTCCAGGAAGCCGAACTCCCCGTCCGCCAGGAGCGTTTCGACGGTCCCGAGGCTGTCGTAGCCCAGCGCCTCGAGCGCGGCGGCCGCGCGGGCGGCGACCGCGTCGACGGCATCGCGGTCCACGTTGGGCGCCGGCGCCTCTTCGATGAGCTTCTGGTGCCGCCGCTGCACCGAGCACTCGCGCTCGAACAGCGCGGCGGCGCGCTGGCCGTCGCCGAGTATCTGGAACTCGATGTGCCGCGGGCGGGCCAGGTACTTCTCGAGATAGACGCTGCCGTCGCCGAACGCGCGTTCGGCAAGCGTCGTCGCGGTGCGGAACGCGAACGCGAGCTCGGCCTCGGTGGCCGCGACCGTCATGCCGATGCCGCCGCCGCCGTTGGCAGGCTTCAGCAGGACCGGAAAACCGGTTTCCGCGGCCGCCGCGAGGGCCGCGTCCTCGTCGTCGAGCACGGCGCTGCCGGCGTGCACGGGAAAGCCGTGGCTGCGCATGAGGGACCGCGCCTCGGTCTTGTGTCCGAGCGACTCGACGAGGTTGGCCGCGGGCCCGATGAAACGGATGCCGGCGTCGGCCACCGCGCGGGCGAAGGACGCGTTCTCGGCGAGGAACCCGTATCCGGGATGGAGGGCGTCCGCATGGGCGGCGCGGGCCGCCGCGACGATGGCCTCGACGTTCAGGTAAGTGTCTTCGGGGAGATATCCGGGCAGGCGTGCCGTGGCCGTTGCCGCTGCGAGGTGCGGGCCGTCGGCGTCGATGTCCGAGTAGGCCGCGACACTCTGGACCCCGAGGCCGGCGCACGCGCGCACGATGCGGCCACCCACGGCGCCCCGGTTGGCGATGAAGACCCGGTCGAACATCGCCCGTGCCGTGGCGTCAGACGGCGTCGCGGTACTCTCGCCACGCGGCGAGGTAGGCGTTCAGGCTGGCGGTCGGCGCGGGCCCCGTGATGGACCGGTCGCCGGGCGCGTACGTGGCGGCGGCGCGCTCGACGCCGTGCAGGATGGAGGCGACCGTTGGCGCGTCGAGGTCCACATCGAACATGTCGGTGGCGGGTCCCCCCTTGTGACCGCGCGGCTTGGCCAGGGGCCGAGCTTGCATGGCGTCGTGCAGCGCCGCCGCCACCGCCGGCTCGACCCACTGTGCCGTGCGTGTCAGCATCCAGCGTGACAGCACGCGGGGGTGGTCGCAGCGCGCCTTGTAGGTCTCCCAGTCCAACGTGGGCGTAGTCAGACGGCGTCGAAGTCCAGAGGTGCGCCGGTGAGGCGCTCGTAGGCTTCCAGGTAGCGGGCCATCGTGTTCTCGACGACCTCGTCCGGCAGGCGGGGCCCGGGCGGGGTCTTGTCCCAGGCGCCGCTGGCCACGACCGTCTCCAGGTAGTTGCGCACGTACTGCTTGTCGAAGCTCGGCTGCTCCCTCCCCGGCTCCCACACGTCCGCCGGCCAGAACCGGGAACTGTCGGGCGTGAAGATCTCGTCGATGAGCAGCGGCGTGCCTGCGCCGTCGATGCGGCCGAACTCGAACTTCGTGTCGGCGAGAATGATCCCCCGTTCGAGGGCGTGGGCGCGGGCGTCCTCGTAGAGCGCGAGGGTGGTGTCCCGAAGCCAGCCCATGGTCTCTTCGCCGACGATGGCCGCGCCCTCCTCGAAGGAGATGTTCTCGTCGTGCAGCCCGATCTCGGCCTTGGTGGAAGGCGTGAACAGCGACCGTTGGAGCCGGTCGGAGTTGACCAGTCCCTCCGGCAGCGGGATGCCGCAGACCGTGCCGCTCGCCTGGTAGTCCTTCCAGCCGCTGCCGGTGATGTACCCGCGCGCGATGCACTCGACGGGCAGCACGCGGGTGACGCGGCAGAGCATGATGCGGCCGCGCAGCGCCTCGCGCTCGGCGTCGGTCAGGCCGGGTACGTCGGCGACGTCGGTGGACACGAGGTGGTGGGCGATCCGGTCCCCTACGCGATCGAACCAGAAGCGGGAGATCTGCGTGAGGACGATGCCCTTGCCGGGCAGGCCGTTCGCCATCACGACATCGAACGCGCTGACGCGGTCCGTCGCGACGATCAGCAGGCCCGGGTCGCCCCCGGGCAGCATGACGTCGTAGAGGTCCCGTACCTTGCCGGAGCGCTTGTTCGGCAATCCGAGATCGGTGCTGACGACCGGTTCCATCGTTGTCTTGTCCTCCCGTTGTGTTGTCTTGTGGCGCCTGCGGCCGGAGACCTCGTCTACCCGGCAAGCGCCTGCTCGAAATCCCTTATCAGGTCGTCCGCGTCCTCGATGCCCACGGAGATGCGGATCAGCGAGTCCGCGATGCCCATGCTCGCCCGGCGTTCCGGGCCCATCTCGTGGTAGATGGTGTGGGCCACGGGGATGGCGAGCGTCCGGTTGTCCCCCAGGTTGCTCGACTTCACCACGACCCGCAGGCGGTTCAGGAACTCGAAGAGGTCCACGCCGTCCTCCAGCTCGAAGCTGAAGAGCGCCCCCGGGTGGCGGAACAGCTCCCCGGCGAGCGCGTGCTCGGGGTGATCCGGCAACCCGGGGTAGTACACCCTCGCTATCCGATCATGCGCGTCCAGGTACTCCGTCAGGGCGCGCGTGTTGGCGCACTGGCGCTCCAGGCGCAGGGCGAGGGTCTCCGAGCCGATCGCGATGTGGTGCGCGGCATCGGGTCCCATCGCCGCGCCGAAGTCCCGGAGGCCCTTCTTGCGGATCTGCTGTATCCCCCAGCGCCGGGCCTCGCCGGTGCGATACGTGTCGTAGATGTTGTCGAACGCGCCCCAGTCGAAGTGCCCGGTCTCCGTCACGGCGCCGCCGAGGGCGTTCCCGTGACCGCCGATGTACTTGGTGAGACTGTTGACGATCAGGCTGGCGTCGACCGTGGCCGGCTGGAACAGCCAGGGGGACGTCATCGTATTGTCGACGACGTAGACCAGCCGGCGTTCCCGGCACAGGTCCCCGATGCGCGCCAGGTCGCTCACCTGGGTACGCGGGTTCGCGATGGTCTCGACGAACACCAGCCGGGTGTCGGCGCGTATCGCCGCCTCGACCGCCTCCACCCGCGTCGGGTCGACGAACGTCACTTCGATGCCGTGTACGCGGAAGCTCTGGAATAGGCTGTTCGTGTTGCCGAACAGGAAGGAGCTCGAGACGAAGTGATCGCCCTGGCGCAGCAGGGCGAAGAGCAGCGTGCCGATGGCGCCCATGCCGGTGCCGAAGCACACCGTCGCGACCCCGTCCTCCATCCGGCTGATCTTGCGCTCGAGCGCGGAGACGGTGGGATTGACCTGGCGGCCGTATGAGTAGCCGGAATGCGTCCCCTGGAAGACGCCGGCGAGGTCCCTGGCGTCCTCGTAGCCATACGCCACCGTCGCGTGCACGGGCTTGTGCAACGAGCCGTGTTCTATCGGGTCGAGGCGGTCCGAGTGGACGATGGACGTGGTGAATCCGGGGGATTCGTGCATCCGGAACAACGGGCCTTCGTGGACCTACCCTTTCTGGGAGGGGCGCGGACTATACGCGACGCGTGTGTCCGACGGTAGCGGCTTCGCGGGACGCGGATTCGGCGTCGGCGCGGTCGGGTGCCGGTCCCGGTAGGGCGCGGTTGCCAGCAGCCCCGTTACCGTGTCGGCGGTCACCGGCTCGTCGAACACGAATCCCTGGCCTTCCTTGCATCCGAGCCTGCGCAGGTAGTCGAGCTGCCCGCCGTTCTCGATGCCGTCGGCGAGCAGGTCGAGGCCGAGGCCCCGGGCGATGCCGGCGATCGCGTCGAGCGCCCGCGTATCGCCGGACGTCCCGCGGACCTCCTCGACGAAGCCGCGATCGATCTTCAGCGCGTCGATGGGCAGGCGCCGGAGGTGGTCGAGGGACGAGTAGCCCGTGCCGAAGTTGTCTATGGCGATGCGGACGCCCCAGCGGCGCAGGCTCCTGAGCTTCGGCACGACCAGTTCGACATCGTGCATCAGCGTGCTTTCGGTGATCTCGAGGGTGACGGCCCCGGGCGCCAACCCGGCGGCGTCCAGGGCTTCGCGAAAGCTCCGCACGAAGCCCCCCTGGTCGAGTTGCTGCGTGGACGCGTTGACGGACAGGCGACAGTCCACGTGACCGAGGCCGCGCCAGTTCGCGACCCGGTCGAACGCCCGGCGTTGCACCCACTCGTCGATCTCGCCGATCAGCCCCGCCTCCTCCGCGACGGGAAGGAACTCGTTCGCGTCGACGAGCCCCCGCTCGGGATGCCGCCAGCGGGCCAGCGCCTCGACCCCCGTGATGGCGCCGGTGTCCAGATCGACCCGGGGTTGGTAGTAGACCTCGATCTCCCCGTCCGCCAAGGCCCCGCGCAGGTCGCGCTCCGCCGCCAGCCGGCTCGAGAACTTGAGGTTCATGCCGCCCTCGAAGAACTCGAAGCCGTCGCCGCCGGTGCCTTTCGCGTGGTACATGGCCATGTCGGCGTTCTGGATCATGGCCCTGGCGGTGTTCCCCGCCTGCGGGTAGAGCGCGATGCCGGCGCTGGCGGCGATGTCGAGTTCGTTGCCGTCCACGACGAAGGGCGCGCTGAGCCCTTCGAGCAGCCGGCCGGCCGCGCCGGCCGCCTGGCGGCGCGTATGGACGTTGGGAAGCAGCACGGCGAACTCGTCGCCGCCGAAACGCGAAAGCGTGTCGCCCCGCTGCAGGTTCTCCTGTAGCCGCCTGGCGACGGCTTGCAGCACGCGGTCGCCCATGGCGTGACCGAAGCGGTCGTTGACTACCTTGAAACGGTCGAGGTCGAGAAAGACCAGGGTCGGGCCGCGCTTGCGTCCCGCCTGTTCGAGCGCGACATCCAGCCGGTCCTCGAGCAGTGCCCGGTTGGGGAGCTGCGTCAGGACGTCGTGATAGGCCTGGAAGTCCGCGGCCTGGCGGTTCTCCTTGTCTTCGGAGATGTCCCGGGCCACGACGAACGCACCCGCGAACGCGCCGTCGGCGGTTCGGAGGCGGGTGACGGTCAGGTGCGCCCACATGGCGGTCGACTGCTGCGGCCGCGGGCCCGCGCTCTTCGGGTGACGCCTGAGCCGGAGTTCGGCCTGCCGCACGTCCCCGGGTCCCTTGCGGTCCTCGTCGAACAGGTTGCGGGCGATCTCCGTGTCCTCGGCGTCGACGAACTCGGCATACGGCTGGCCGAGAAGAACGTCGGCCTCGTATCCGAGGAGTCGCCGCACGGTCTCGTTGACGAAGCGGAACCGCCCGCCGCGGTCCACGACGCAAACGAGGTCGGGAGCATTGTCGATCAGCAGGCGGTGCAACGCCTCCAAAGGAGGCGCCGCCTCCTGCGGAGGCGCGGGCGAGGCGGTCTCGCTGTCCTCACCGGCGTCGCCCTCGGACTCCATGCCCGGCAGGAGCTTCACCAGGGCGGCGAGGGAGACGGCCGGAGGCTGGTCTCGCAGGTGTTCGTCCATGCGTGCCGGCTGCGATCGATCAGACCGCAAAGTACCTGTCAGCGCTCGCCATTTCCAGTTTGGGTTCCGAACAGGTCGAAGACGCGGGCGAGCGCGGACAGGGCCAGGACATGGCGCAGGCGGCCTTCGCGCATTGCGGTCCCGATCTCTTCCCGGGTCGCGAGATGCACGTGGATCGCCTCGCCGAGCCCGGGGGCCGGTGCGCCCTGGCGTTCCACGCCTTCCGCCAGGAAGTGGTGGCAGAGGTGCGGGTGGATCGCGGGATTCGGCTCGACGGCGCCCAGGCTCCGCCAGGTCCCGCCACCATACCCGGTCTCCTCGAGCAACTCCCGCTGGGCTGCGTCGAGCGGCGTCTCGCCGGGGTCCACCATCCCGCCCGGGGTCTCCAGGGTGCAGGCGCCCAGGCCGAAGCGGTACTGCTCGACCATGACGGACAGCCCGGACGCCGTCAGTGCGACGCAGTTCACCCAGTCCACGGATTCGAGCACGAGCCGCTTCAGCGGCTGCCCCCCGGACGGGTGACGCATCCAGTCGTAGCGGGCCCGCAGCAAGCCAAGGTCGGGTCCGCGCTCGGTGGATGTCCGGTCCCAGACCAGTTCGTCGGGGCCCGCGGGCGGCGTTGGCGCGTGCCTGCCGACGGCGGCCATGTCTTCCCCTGGCTCGTCGCTCATCGATACCCCGTCAGTTCCATGTAGCCGCTGCCGACACGGCGTCCGTCGGGCGTCCGCACGTGCACCAGACCCTCCCAGTACCGTATCGACGTGTCCATGACCTGGTCGTCGATCGCCGCCTCCACGATCAGCGTATCGCCGTGGACGCGGAGCCGCCACCGGAGGGGCCAGCGGACGTTCCGCCGGTCGCGCCACTCGCGTTGCGGGATCAGGTCGAAGTCGTCCGCGTCGAGATGCCGGGACCCGTCGGCATCGACCAGCAGCCCCTGGTCGTAGTCGTCCGAATGTCCGTCGCGCCGTCGCAGTTGGAAGACCATCAGGTCGCGCCCGTCGTCCAGGTGGAGCGCGAACCAGTCCCACCCGGCGTACTCGTCGGCCAGGACGCTGGTGCTCCACTCGCGGTCGAGCCAGCCATGCCCGGCCACGGAGACGTTCCGGTTGGAGGTCCGCAACGTCCCGCTCGCGCGCAGACGGGGCATCGAGTAGTAGTACGAAGCGTTGTCCGGACCCTTGGCCGACAGGCCGCGGTCGCCCTGCGGGGACGGGGGGCGAGTGCCCTCGAGGGTCAGGTCGACGGCGAACTCGTCCGTACCGGCGGTCAGCCGTAGCGGCAGAAAGGACTTCTGTGCGGATGCGAGCCGCCAACCTTCGATCCGGGCGGCGAACGGCGCGGCGCGCACGCCGGCGAGCCGGGGATGGCCGCGGGCGAGCCGTTCCGCCTCGATGTGCCTCTCCCGGGTGACGTCGGTGAGGGCGAGGTGCCCCAGGAACACCTGTCCGGAACGCCATCCATCGCCGTCGTCCGGTACCGGAGCGGCCCGAAGCGCCTGACGGAAGAGGGTGAACTGGACCCCGAACTCCTCACCGGCCGCGGAGCGCAGGGCGACCGTCAGATACCACCACTCGCTCCGGAACCGCGGGTGCGGCCCGTGATCCGCCGGGAAGGAGAAAGGGACCACCCGATCGGCCACCCGGAAGCCCTCGGCCGCGGTCCCGCCCAGCACTTCCGCAAGCCGGAGGCCCTGGGCCGGTGCGTCCGCCGGCGAGTCGCCGCAGCCGGCCAGGACCAGGACGGCTGTCGCCGCGAGCCGGCTGCGCCATTCAGGCCAGTTCATGTCGAGCGGCGCCGGTGACGGCACGTGCCGCGGCCCGGGTCGGGGCGAGACCCGCGAGCAGGGCGGCGGCGATACCGAGCGCGACGGGGGGCATGATGCTTCCCACCGTCGGGGTCCAGGGAATGGACCATCCGAAGGCGGCCGGATTGACCTCGACGCATAGCACCCACGCGATCGCGAGCCCGAGGGGGATCGCGAGCACGGCGGCGGCGATGCCGATCACGGCGTTCTGCTGTGTCGAGAGGAGCGCGATGCGCCCCTGGCCGACGCCCAGCGTGTAGAGCAGCCGGCTCTCGCCGCGTCGCCGCGCCTGCAGTTCGGACAGCGCGTTGTAGAGCCCCGCGACCGCTACCAGCAGCGCGATCAGGGTGAGTTGCGAAGCGATCTCGAAAGTGGCGTCGAACACCCCGAGCGCAAGCCGCCGCAGTTCGACGTGGTCGCGCACATCGGCGCCGGGAAACCGCTCCTCCAGCGCCGCCGCCATGGCGTCCCGTTGGCCGTCGTCGGTCAGGACGGAGAAGCTGTCGTAGGCGACGCCGTCGAGGAGGGGTCCGAGATGGTCCGCCACGGCGATGATGCGGGGGCCCGGAGCGCCATAGTCCCGGAACACGTGCGCCACCTCCGCGGCGCGAGCGCCCCGCTTTCCCGCGAGCCGCACGGACGCGCCCGCCTCGACACCCAGCGCCCGGGCCCCGTTCTCGTTCAGGAGGACGGCCTGTGGGAACGCGCTCCCGTAGCCGTAGCGCCGCGCCTCGGCCACGTCCCCCCGCGTGAGCGTCACCCGGGCAGAGATGCCGTCGAGCGAAACCGAGGCGCGGCCGTATGCGCGCACGTCGGTGACGCCGGGAGTGGCGCGCACCCAGTCGAGCGACGCGGCCGTATCCGCCAATGGGGCCGCGGTCTCGACGTGGACGCCCTCCCAGAGGCGCTGGTCCAGCATGCCGGCGAAATCCCGCCGGAAGCTCTCGACCATGATGCCGATGCCGATGGCGGCGGCTACCGCCACCGACAGGGCCCCCACGGCGACGTGGACCTCCGAGAGCTGGTCCGCCACGGAGCGCACCGCGCTGCGGTGCACGATGCCCACGGGTGGGCGGCCACGCTCGAACAGCCGCCTGAGGGCCTGTCCGGACCCAGGTACGACGACCGCTATCTGCAACAGGCAGAGCGCGAGCACGATGCCGAAGGCGCCGGCGAGCGTCCCGGACCACGCGGAAAAGACGAGCAGGAGCGTGGCGCCGGCCGCCCAACCGTACCGGAGGGCGCGGACGCGGGCTCGGACCGTGGCCGCGAACGCCCCGAGGGCGGCCACGGCCACGCCGCAGACGCCTCCCTTGGCAACGGCCACGGCGGAGAGCGACAGGACATCCTGCGACGGCTGCGGCCCCTGGACGAGCAGCGCCGCGAGCGCCCACCCGGCGGCGATGCCGAGACCCGCCCCGAGGAGACCGAGGAGGATTCCTTCGCCCGCGAAGAGCAGGCGCAGCGACCCGCGCGGCACGCCGAGGGCGTCCAGTTGGGTGTCGCTGGCGCGCCGGCGCGCGACGTTCGCGTGAGCCGACTGGTAGACCAGGAAGGCGGCCACGAACAGGGCCAGCATGCCGAGCGCGCCCAGGTTGAAGAGGAGGGCCAGGGCGAAACGGCGGGTCGGTTCGGCTTCTGACCAGGGCCGGGCCCGCAGGCCCTGGGCGAGATCGAGGGCCGAGGGCTGCCGGAGCCCGGCCGTGATGCCGGGCAGCCATCGCTCGAGCGCGGGGTCGTCCGCCCCGGAGCGGATCCAGACGGCGGTCGGGTCGGCTCGGCCGAGGACGCTGCGGGCCGTCGCGATGTCCGCGACCAGCCAGTCCGCGGTGCTGCCGAACACGCCGACGACCGCCACCTCCGCATCGTTCAGCCGGAGGACATCTCCCGGCGCGAAGCCGAGCGCCTTGCCCGCGAGGACGGCGTCGCGGGTCAGGAGGTCGACAGCCGAGCCGCGCGGTCCCCCGGAACCGGTTTCGGAGGGACGCCCGTCGGCGAGCATGTCGATGCCGACCAGCCGCCGCGGTTGTCCCTCTACGTCGCCGTATCCCTCGACGACCGGGACCATGGCCTCGACCCCCGGGACCATGCCGCTTCGCCACCGCGCGCGCAGTTCGAAGTAGGCGTCCTCGGTCAGGGACTCCGCGCGCAGGATGTGCGTGTACTCCGTGACGGAGTCGGCGTCGAGACGGGCCTGGATGCGCTCGCTGACGAGATGCACCGCGACGACGGACGCAACTCCCAGCGCCGTACCGAGTACCTGCGCCGCGGTGGCCGCCGGCGTGCGGGCGAGGTAGCGGAGCTGGTGCCGCAGCAGGAGTCGCAGGCCGGGCAACGGCGCCGTCATTGGCGTAGCCCGACGACGGTATCCGCGCGCTGCGCCAGACGCTCGTTGTGCGTCGCGAGGACCAGCGCGGCCCCGGCGTCGCGGACCTGGTCCCAGAGGCAGTCCGCTACGCGCGCGGCGTTGTCGGCATCGAGATTGCCGGTGGGCTCGTCGGCCAGGACCAGGGCCGGTGCGTGCGCCAGTGCGCGGGCGATGGCGACGCGTTGCTGTTCCCCGCCCGACAGGGCGTCGGGGAAACGCTGCCCGAGGTCCGCGATGCCGAGCGCTGCGAGGCGGCGGAGCGCCGCGTCCGCGCGGTCCCCAAGGCCGTTCAGTTCGAGGGGCAGGAGGACATTCTCCTCCACGGTCAGCGTCGGCAGCAGGTTGAGGAACTGGAAGACGAAGCCCACGTGGCGGCGGCGATACCGCAGACGCTCCGCGCTCGACAGGGCGTGGACCGCAATGTCGCGGGTCCGGCCGGGCGCGTCGGAGACGGCGACCCGGATCGCGCCGGCGTCCGGTCGAAGGAGCCCGCCGATCAGGTTCAGCAGCGTGGTCTTGCCGCTGCCGCTGGGTCCCCAGACGGCGGCGACCTGACCCGGCGCGAGCCGGAACGAGACGTCCTGGAGGATGTGTCGGACCTGCGCGCCGTCGGCCCGGTGATACCCAACGCCTGCAACCTGGAGCATATGGCGTCGCCGGGAGGTGCTTACGGTTTGTGCCCGGCGCCGAACGGGGACAACATGTGTCCGGGGTAGGGAGCCACCAGGGAGGGAGCCATCAACAAAGTACCGGTCCACAAGTTCCTGGTGCGGTTGCCGGTCGACCTGCACCAACGCGTCACGGAGGCCGCGGAACGCTACAGGAGGAGCGTGAACTCCGAGATCGTAGCACGGCTCGAGCAGTCCCTGGCCGGCCTGCCGGACGACGCGGACGAGTCGGCCGTGGAGCCGCCGTTCTTTCCGTACATAGAGACGATCTTGCGGCGCGACCTGTCGGAACAGGAGAACGCCTTGATCCGCGCGTTCCGTCGCCTCTCGCGACGGCAGCGTGGGGCGCTGGTCGCGCTGCTGACCGGGTAGCGGGTCAGGCCGACCGCTTCAGCAACCGTTCCTGCTGCCGCTTCCAGTCGCGGTCCTTGACGGTCGCGCGCTTGTCGCGGTGCCGCTTGCCGCGGGCGAGCGCGATCTCGCACTTGACGCGCCTGCCCTTCCAGTAGAGCGCGGTGGCGACGCAGGCGTAGCCCTTCTGCTGCACGTGCTCGGCGAGCCGCGCGATCTCCTTCGCGTGCAGGAGCAGCTTGCGGGGACGGACCGGGTCCGCCGTCACGTGGGTGGAGGCGCTCGCGAGCGGCGCGACGTGCGCCCCTTCGAGCCAGGCCTCGCCGTCGCGCACGAGCACGTAACTGTCGCGCAACTGCACCGCGCCGGCGCGGATGCTCTTCAGCTCCCAACCCATCAGCGCGAGGCCGGCCTCGAACGTCTCCTCGAGTGTGAACTCGAACCGTGCGCGGCGGTTGAGCGCGATCGTCGGCCGCTCGGCTTTCGCGGGTCTGGCCATGCCTCAATTATAATCGCCGGCCTCGTTTTCGGGGTCCTGGGGCGGACGCGGCATGACGGAACAGGACGTTTCGAGGCACGGGATGTGGTCGAGCCGGTGGCTCTTCATCCTGGCCGCGGCAGGCTCGGCGGTGGGCCTCGGCAACATCTGGCGGTTCCCCTACATCACCGGGGAGAACGGCGGCGGCGCGTTCGTCCTCGTCTACCTGATCTGCATCGCCGCGATCGGCGTGCCCGTCATGATGGCCGAAGTCCTGCTCGGCCGGGCCGGCCGCCAGAGCCCGATCAACACGATGCGCGCACTCGCCCGCGCGAGCGGCGCCCCACGCGCGTGGTCGCTTATCGGCTGGGTCGGCGTGACCGGGGGCTTCCTGATCCTCTCCTACTACTCCGTCGTCGCCGGCTGGGCCGTGCACTACGTCTTCCGCATGGCCAGCGGTGTTTTCGAGAGTGCGGACGGGGCGTACGCGAGCCAGGCGTTCGCGGATTTCCTGGCCGACCCCTGGCAGGTCCTCGGCTTCCACACGCTGTTCATGGTCATTACCGTGTTCATCGTCGCGCGCGGCGTTTCCGCGGGCCTCGAGCGCGCCATTCGCGTGTTCATGCCGCTGCTGCTGGTACTGCTCGTGGTGTTGCTGGGCTACGGCATGGCGTCGGGGGGCTTCGCGGCGGGTTTCGAGTTCATGTTTCGAATGGACTGGAGCGCGCTGACGGTCGACGGGGTGCTCGAGGCGCTCGGACACGCGTTCTTCACGCTGAGCGTGGGGATGGGGGCGATCATGGCCTACGGCGCGTACGTGCCGCGGCAGGCCTCCATCACGAGCACGGTGACGACGATCGCCGTGCTCGACACGGCGGTCGCGCTGGCCGCGGGTCTCGCCATCTTCCCGATCGTCTTCGCGAACGGCCTCGAACCCGGACAGGGGCCGGGTCTCCTGTTCGTGACGGTCCCGCTGGCGTTCGGACAGTTGCCGCTCGGCGCCGTGTTCGGGGCGGCGTTCTTCGTCCTGGTGTCGTTCGCGGCCATCACGTCGGCGATCTCGCTCACGGAACCTGCGCTGGCCTTCGCGGTGGAGGAGTACAACGCCAAGCGGTCGCGGGTCGCGATTTCCCTGGGCGTCTTCTGCTGGGTTCTCGGGGTCGGCACCGTGCTGTCCTTCAACGTGTGGGCGGACGTCCACGTGGTCGGCGAACTGACGGTCTTCGATTTCCTCGACTACGTGACGCAGAAGATCATGCTGCCGCTGGGCGGGCTCTTCATCGCCGTGTTCGTGGGCTGGGTGCTGCCGAAGACCCTCGTCGGATCCCAGCTCGGACTGCGGGAAGGCGCGGCAACCCTCCTGTGGACCGTGCTGATCCGCGTGCTCGCGCCCCTGGGCGTGCTGGCCGTCTTCGTCTACGCGATCCTCTACGGGTGACGGTACGCCGTCTCGAGCGGAGCGCACTGCTGCCCTATGCGGCCGGGGACGTGTTCGCCCTCGTCAACGATGTCGAGCGCTACCCCGAATTCCTCAAGTGGTGCCGGAAGGCGGAGATCCTGGAGGCCGGGGACGGCGAGACCGTCGCGTCGCTGGCGCTGTCCGGGCGGGGTTTGAGGGAGACGCTCGTCACCCGCAACCGCCTCGATCCGGGGCGCCGCATCGTACTGACGCTCGTGGAAGGACCATTCAGGCACTTGGAGGGCATCTGGACGTTTACGCCGGTCGGCGACGGGTGCCGCATTCACCTGACGCTGGACTTCGAGCTGAAGAGCGGCTTGCTGGGGCTGCTCGGGGCGCCCTTGCTGAACCGGGTCGCGGACGCGCTGGTGGACGCGTTCAGCCGGCGTGCGCGCAGCGTGCTGCGAGCGGGTTAAGGGTCCCCCTCGGCTGCTTCGAGGTCGGCTGCGGGCGCGAGGTCGCCCGTGATGCGGGCCAGCTCGTCGCCCGTGAAGTGCAGCGACACGAGCAACCGGGACTCGAAGGATCCGGGGACGTCGATCGTGTAGACGTAGTCCCAGCGCGTGTCGTCGAACGCGTTGCGCACGACCGGCTGCCCCATGACGAACGCCACCTGCTCGCGGGTCATGCCCGGTTTCAACTGGTCCACCATCTCCTGGGTGATCACGTTGCCCTGCTGGATCGTCACCCGGTGGAGCCTGGGCAAGGCACAGGAGGTAGTCAGCAGGGCGGCCAGACCTACCGCGCAGATACCGCATGCCGACAAGGCCCCGCTTCGCACGCCACACCGACTCCGAAAAGAATGGCCGGGCATCTTAGCCGGGGGCCCGGACGCCGTCGAGCAGCGTGCGCGCGTACGCGCGGGTCTCGACCGTGATGCGCCGGCCGGCGAGCATGCGGGAGAGCTCCTCGATCCGCTCTTCCTCCCCGAGGGGGACGATCACGGTGTCCTGGTCCCGCGTTTTCCGGACCAGCAGGTGCGCGTCGCCCAACGCGGCCACCTGGGGGGCGTGGGTCACGCAGATGACCTGCGTGTGCCGGGCGAGCCGGCGCAGCATCCGCCCGAGAATGTCCGCGGTCGTGCCGCCCAGGCCGACATCCGCCTCGTCGAGCACCAGGCACGGCAACGCGGAACGCTGCGCGGCGACCACTTCGATGGCCAGCGCGATCCGGGTCAGTTCTCCGCCGGAGGCGACGGCGGCGAGGGGTGCGGGGGGGTACTTCGGATTCGTGGTGACCCGGTACTCGACGGATTCGAGCCCGCCTTCGTTCTCGGTCGCGGTGAATGCGAGGTCGAGGGCGGCTCCTTCGAGACGCAGTTCGGCCAGGACGGCGCCCACGTCGGCGGCGAACGCTTCGGCCGCCGCCGTCCGCTTGTCGGACAGCCGGCCGGCCAGGTCGCGATAGCCGGCGGCCGCCGTCTCGACCGCTTCGGCGATCGCATCGATGCGTTCCCCGTCCGCCGCAAGCGCGGCGAGCTCCGCCTCGATCTCGGCGGCGTGTGCGGGGAGGCTGCCGGCGGGTACGCGGTGCTTGCGCGCCATGTCGTGGATGGCGTCGAGTCGGTGCTCCACCTCGTCGAGAGCGGCCGCATCCTCGGGCACCGCGTCGAAGTAGTCCCGCATCTCGCCCAGCGCTTCCTCGGCCTCGACCTGTGCCCCGCGCATGTGCTCGCGGCTCGCGGACAATGCGGGATGGGTGTCGTCGATCGCGTCGAGGTCCGTGGACATCCGCGACAGCCGCGCGATGAGCCGGTCCTCGAGTTCGCGCAAGTGGGTGCCGACGGTGGCGCGGATCCCGCCGGTGGCGGCGAGGCGCCGGCGGCGCGTCTCGAGTTCCTCGAACTCGCCCTCCGCGAGCGCGAGGTCCCGGAGCTCGGCGACCTGGTACCGCAGCAGGTCGAGGCGCTGCTCGGCTGCCCCGGCGCGTTCCCTGGCGTTGTCGAGTTCCGCGCACCGGGCACGCCACGCGCGGAATGCCTCGCCGACGGACCCGGCGAGGTCGGAAGCTCCGGCGTAGTCGTCGAGGAGGGCAAGTTGAACCGTCCGGTCGAGCAGCGAGCGATGGGCGTGCTGCCCGTGCACCTCGATCAGCGGATCGCACAGCGCCTGCAGCGCTGCGAGATTGACGGGCGTACCGTTGACGAAGGCCCGCGAGCGACCTTGCCCGGCGACCCTGCGCACGAGGCACTGGCCGACGTCCCCGGAGTCCGACAGCGCCTGCTCTTCGAGGTAGTGGCGAGCCCCCGGATGGGTGCCGAGATCGAATTCGGCGGTGACCTCGCAGGCGGTTGCCCCGGGGCGGATGGCGGTGCTCGCCGCGCGCGCCCCGAGCACGAGTTCGAGCGCGTTCAGCAGGATCGACTTGCCCGCGCCGGACTCGCCGGTGATCACCGTCAGCCCGGGCGCGAACGCGAGGTCGAGCGCTTCGACCAGCGCGAAGTTCTTGACGGTGAGCTGTCTCAGCATGGCGCCGTGTCGTTGCCCTCGGTCGGCTTGCGTTGGGCCGGGCCGTAGCCGCTTGGCTCCGCGTTTCGGGCGCTTGCTAGCAGCCTGTCGGACTTTTGCGCGTTGCGATGCGGTCACGGCGACTGGATCGGTTCCGGCGCCGCTGGGGGGTGACGGTTTCGAACGCCGGCAAGCGGCGGGTGGCGACGACCGGCGCCCAAGGTCGCCACGGAAAGCCGCGCGCGGGCCCCACACGGCACGAAACTGGCGGGGCGGGACAAGCCTTATGCCCCATTCACGCCCGCATCATGTTGTTCAAGCGCTTGCAGTTATAAGCCAGCGTCACCAAGGCCCACTCGCCCTCCACCTTGTCCAGGCCCCTGAGCAGGAAGCGCCGGAAGCCCATCGCCTCCTTCACGATCCCGAACACCGGCTCCACCGTGTGCTTGCGCAAGCCGTACAGCGCACGCCCCGACTCGGTGTCGAGCTTCTCCCTCATCGCCTTCATCCAATCGGCCTTCGGCTCCGGCGGCGCCGCCGGCGGTTCCTCCGGCGGCGGCCGGAAATCGTGCGCCCGGCGCCGGTCCTCGCCGCACACCGCCACCAGCACCTCCTGACCGCGGCCCTCCAACTCGGACACCTCCGAGCCCGTCGCGTAGCCGTTGTCCGCCAACACCCGTTCCGGCGCCCCCAGCGCCGCCGGCATCGCGTCCACGTCCGCCACCAACTCGTTGCGGTCGTTCGCGCACGTGCTCACCCGCGAACCCAGCACCAGCTGGCTGCCGTCCGCGTCCACCGCCGCCTGCGCGTTGTACGCCTGCCGATACTCGGCACGCCGGTTCTTGCGCATCAGCCCGCTGTCCGCGTCCGTCAGGTTGATCTGCTCCTCCGCCTTCGGCTCCTCGCGCGGCGGCTTCGGCTCGCCGCCCTTGCGCGACCCCGCGCGCCGTTCCCGCGCCGCCACCTTGCGCTCGTACTCGGCGCGCTCGCGCGCCGCCCGCGCCCGCGCACGGCGCTGCAGTTCCGCGCTCGCCCGGTCCAGCTTCGCCTTCAGCTTCTCGTGCCGCGACAACTCCTCCGGCAGTCGTTGCGGATCCGCCATGTCCTCCGCGTCCGCCGCCTCGGCACGCCCGAGCAACTCCTCGATCTCCACCCGCAACTGCTCCCGCAGCGCCTCCACCCGGTCATGCCGGATGCTGTTGCGCTTGCTCGCGTTGGCGTCGATCTTCGTCCCGTCCACGCTCACCGTGCCCACCCGCAGCAGGCGCAACTCCTTCGCCAGCAGCAGCACCTCCAGAAACGCCTCCGACACCGCCGCGAAGTTCTCCCGACGGAACTTGCAGATCGTGTCGTGGTCCGGATGCGTGTTCCCCGTCACGTAGCGCACGCCAAGGTCACGGTGCGTCGCCCGCTCGATCCGCCGCGAACCGAAAACGCCGTTCGCATAGCAGTGGATCAGCAGCGCCAGCATCATCCGCGGGTGGTACTGCGCCGAGCCCGTGCCACGCTCGTTCACCCGGAACGCCGCCAACGGCACCCGTTCCACCGCCTCCAGCACGAAATGCGCCAGATCGTCCTCCGGCACCCAATCGCGAAGATCCGGCGGCAGCAAGTACGGCTGCGACTGGTCCGCGTTGACAAATCTCGGCATCCGCACGGCACCCCGTCAGTTGGCCGACCGCATTATAAATTCCACGCCGCCTAAGTCCGACAGGCTGCTAGCGCCGCCAGACTCCTCGCTGGCGCTCGGTGGCTGGCCCCAGCCCTCACCTGTCTACGGACTGTTGCCGCAGAAGGTCGCGACCGTTCCGTTCCGCGGCGCAAGTCCGTAGAGTATCCGAGGACAGGGACGGCGCATACGGGCTCCGCGTTACGGGGGCCGCGCGTCGGCGCCGTCCGTCCGAGGTGAGTGAAGGTGAGGTCGCCAACGAGACGCGAAACGGGCCGCCGGACTCGCGAAACGCCTTTCGGCGAGCGGGCGCGGCTGCTCTTGAAGATGCTGGTGGAGCAGTACCTGCGCGACGGCGTGCCGGTCGCATCGAAGCTGCTGGCCGCGAACGTGGACGTCAGTTCCGCCACGGTGCGCAACATCATGTCGGACCTCGAGGCGCAGGGACTGGTCACGGCCCCGCACACGTCCGCCGGGAAAATCCCCACCAACCAGGGGCTGCGCTTCTTCGTGGACAGCCTCATTTCCGTCGAGCCCCTGGACGCGGGCAGCGTGCGGCGGCTGCGCTCCGAACTGAATCCGGACCGCTCGCCGAACGAGCTGGTCGCCGATGCCTCGCGCCTGCTGTCGCACGTGACGCAGCTCGCCGGGTTGGTCACGCTGCCGAAGCCGGAGCAGGTGGCCCTGCGGCAGGTGGAGTTCCTGCCGCTGTCCGGCACGCGGGTGCTCGCCATCCTGGTGGTCAACGAACGTGAAGTGCAGAACCGAGTCGTGCACACCGACCGGGAGTACTCCGACGCCGAGCTGCATCGGGCCGCCAACTTCATCAACGAGCGTTTCGGGGGGCGGACCCTGTTCGAGATCCGGAACGAACTGCTCGACGAGATGCGCGCCGACAAGGAGCGCCTGAACGAGCTGATGGAGACGGCCATCGACGTGGCCTCGAAGGCGTTTGCGGACGATGGGCGGGCGCCGGCGGGCTACGTGGTCAGCGGGGAGTCCAACCTGGCGGACTCGTTCCCGGGGGCGGCGGCGCTCCGGGATCTGTTCGACGCCTTCGAACGCAAGGAGGCGATCGTGCACCTGCTCGACCGGTGCCTCGAGACCGACGGCATCCAGCTCTTCATCGGCGACGAGTCGGGCTACCAAGTGTTCGACGACTGTACCGTGGTCACCACCCGGTACGAAGTGGACAGCGAGGTCGCCGGCGTGCTCGGGGTCATCGGTCCGACGCGCATGGCTTACGACAAGGTCATTCCCATCGTGGACGTCACGGCGCGGGTCCTCGGCGCCGCGATGACGGGCAGGCCGCTCGAGTAGGCCTGTCGGCGCCTGCCCCGCTTCGCCGGGCGCCGGGGTTGAATTCCCGGGTGCGGTGCCCATATTGCGCGTGACGCGTTCCGGAGCGAGGCCGAGCAGCCGCCGTGGCCGACGACAGCACCCGAGAAGACCCGAACAGCGCATCCGAGCACGATTCCCCGAGGGCGCCCGCTGCCGAGGCGCAGCCCACCGGCGAAGGGGGCATCGACGACGGGGGGCTGTCTGTGCCGGAGGACGGCGAGGAGACCCCGCGTGAGTCGCTCGCCACCCTGCAGGCGGAACTCGATGCCGCGAAGGACCAGGCGCTGCGCGCCCAGGCCGAGGCGGAGAACACCCGCCGCCGCGCGAGCCGCGAGACCGAGAACGCGCGCAAGTTCGCGCTCGAGCGCTTCGTCTCCGCCCTGCTGCCGGCCATCGACAGCTTCGAGCGGGCCGTCGAGGCGGCGGCCGCCGCCGACGCCGGGCCGTCGGTGGTCGAGGGGATCGAGTTGTCCCTCAAGCTGCTGCTCGGGGCGCTGGAGGGCGCCGGCGTGCGCGTCGTCGACCCTGTCGGCGAACCGTTCGATCCGGCCTTCCACGAGGCCATGAGCATGGTGCCGGAGCCGGACATGGAGCCGGGCTCCGTGGCCCGCGTCATCCAGAAGGGGTACGTGCTGAACGAGCGCCTGGTGCGGGCGGCGATGGTGATGGTGGTGCAGGCCTTGCCCGGGGAGGCCGCGGACGCCAAGTCCCCGCCGGAGCCGGAGCAAGGCTCGGCGGAGGGTTGAAACGGGCCGCCGCGGGCCAATATTGACGGGTATGGAGAACGGTGGCCGCAACGTCGGCCCCTCGGAGACGGTTTGACATGACGAAAATCATCGGCATCGACCTCGGCACCACCAATTCGTGCGTGTCGGTCATGGAAGGCAAGGACGTCAAGGTGATCGAGAACTCGGAAGGCGATCGCACGACGCCCTCGATCGTCGCCTACACGGACGACGGCGAGATCCTCGTCGGCCAGAGCGCCAAGCGGCAGGCGGTGACCAACCCGAAGCACACCCTGTTCGCGGTGAAGCGGCTCATCGGTCGGAACTTCGACGACCAGGTCGTGCAGCGCGATATGGGCATGGTGCCCTACGAGATCGTCAAGGCCTCGAACGGAGACGCCTGGATCGGCGCGAAGGGCGACCAGCTCGCGCCGCCGCAGATCTCGGCCGAGGTGCTCAAGAAGATGAAGAAGACCGCGGAGGACTACCTCGGCGGCGACGTCACCGACGCGGTCATCACGGTCCCTGCGTACTTCAACGACTCGCAGCGCCAGGCCACCAAGGACGCCGGCCGCATCGCCGGCCTCGAGGTCAGGCGCATCATCAACGAGCCGACCGCCGCGGCGCTGGCCTACGGGATGGACAAGCGGCGCGGCGACGCGAAGATCGCCGTGTACGACCTCGGCGGCGGCACCTTCGACATCTCCATCATCGAGATCGCCGACGTCGACGGCGAGCACCAGTTCGAGGTGCTCTCGACGAACGGCGACACGTTCCTCGGCGGCGAGGACTTCGACCTGCGCGTCATCGACTGCCTGGCCGACGAGTTCAAGACGAGCAACGGCATCGACCTGCACAACGACCCCCTGGCCCTGCAGCGGCTCAAGGAAGCGGCGGAGAAGGCGAAGATCGAGCTCTCGTCGAGCCAGCAGACCGAGGTCAACCTGCCGTACATCACCGCCGACCGGACCGGGCCCAAGCACCTCGTCATCAAGCTCACCCGGGCGAAGCTCGAGGCGCTCGTGGAAGACCTGGTCGAGCGGACCATCGGACCGTGCCGCACGGCCATGGTCGATGCCGGTATCTCGGTCGGCGACATCGACGATGTCATTCTTGTCGGCGGCCAGACGCGCATGCCGCTCGTGCAGGAGAAGGTCAGGGACTTCTTCGGCCGCGAGGCGCGCCGGGACGTGAACCCCGACGAAGCCGTGGCGATGGGCGCGGCGATCCAGGCCGCGGTGCTCTCGGGGGACGTGAAGGACGTGCTGCTCCTCGACGTGACCCCGCTGTCCCTCGGCATCGAGACCCTGGGCGGCGTCATGAGCACGCTGATCGAGAAAAACACGACGATTCCGACGAAGAAACAGCAGGTCTTCTCGACGGCGGAGGACCACCAGACGGCGGTCACCATCCACGTGCTGCAGGGCGAGCGCAAGCAGGCCGCGCAGAACAAGTCGCTCGGCCGCTTCGACCTGACGGACATCCCGCCGGCGCCCCGGGGCATGCCGCAGATCGAGGTGAGCTTCGACATCGACGCGAACGGCATCCTGAACGTGTCGGCCAAGGACAAGGCCACCAACAAGGAGCAGTCGATCGTCATCAAGGCGTCGAGCGGCCTCTCGGAGGACGAGATCGAGACGATGGTGCGCGACGCGGAAGCGCACGAGGCCGAGGACCAGAAGTTCGAGGAACTCGTGGGGCTCCGCAACCAGGCGGACGGGCTGGTGCATGCCGCCCGGAAAATGGTCACGGAAGCCGGCGACAAGGCCACGGACGAGGAGAAGGAGAAGATCGAGTCCGCGGCGAAGGGCCTCGAGGAGGCGATCAAGGGATCCGAGAAGGAGCCGATCGAAAGCGGTATCGCGGCGCTCTCCGAGGCGACCGGGACCCTGGCCCAGAAGATGTACGCGGAAGCGGGCCCCGAGGGCGCCGGGCCGGACATGGGCGACGGCGCGCCGGGCGCCGGCGCCAACACGGGACCGAAGGACGATGCGGTCGATGCGGAGTTCGAGGAGGTCAAGGACGACGACAAGCGGTAGCTCCTCGTTCTGGCGGCTGCCAACCGGAGGGCGTAACCTTCGCGGCAGCCGGGCGCTATAGGGGGTCCGGCCGGGGATCATGGCCAAACGCGACTACTACGAGGTGCTCGGCCTCGAGAAGAACGCTTCTTCCGACGACGTGAAGAAGGCGTACCGGCGCTTGGCCATGAAACACCACCCGGACCGCAATCCCGGGAGCACGGAGTCCGAGGAGAAGTTCAAGGAGGCGTCCGAGGCCTACGAGGTCCTGAGCGACGACGAGAAGCGCGTCGCCTATGACCGCTTCGGCCATGCCGGCGTCGAGGGCGCCGGCATGGGCGGCTTCAACGGCGGCACGTTCAGCGACATCTTCAGCGACGTCTTCGGGGACCTCGGCGACATCTTCGGCGGCGGTCGCCGCGGTCCGCGGCGTGGCGCGGACCTGCGCTACAACCTGAGCCTCGACCTCGAACAGGCCGTACGGGGCGACACGGTGGAGATTCGTCCCGCGGTGCTCGGGACCTGCGACGAGTGCGACGGTTCGGGCGCGCGTCCGGGTACGACTCCCTCCACCTGTCCCGAATGCGGCGGCGCCGGCCAGGTCCGGGTGTCCCAGGGCTTCTTCTCGCTGCGGCAGACCTGTCCCCGCTGTCGGGGCGCGGGGCAGATCATCGCCGACCCGTGCCGCGCCTGCCGCGGAGCCGGCCGCGTGGAGCGGCGCAGGACGCTGTCGGTGAAGGTGCCGGCGGGCGTCGACGACGGCGACCGCATCCGCCTGACGGGGGAAGGGGAAGCCGGACCGGGCGGAGCCCCGCCCGGCGACCTGTACGTCGAGATGTCGATTCGCGAGCACCCGATCTTCCAGCGCGACGGCATGAACCTGTTCTGTGAAGTGCCGATCTCCTTCGTGCAGGCGGCGCTTGGCGGCGACCTCGAGGTCCCCACGCTCGACGGACGGGTGAAGCTGACCGTGCCGGCGGGAACGCAGACCAACCGGCTTTTCCGCCTCCGCGGCAAGGGAGCGTCCTCCGTGCGCCGGTCCGGCAAGGGGGACCTGCTCTGTCGCGTCGTGGTCGAGACGCCAGTGCGGCTGACGGACCGCCAGAAGGAACTCCTCGAGGAGTTCGGCGCCACGCTCGAACGGGGCGAGGACGGCGATCACCAGCCCAAGGGGACGTCCTGGTTCGAGTCGGTCAAGCACTTCGTTGACCGTCTTGCCGGCTGAACGGCGATGACTCGCGTCGCGGTCAACGGGGCGGCCGGCCGCATGGGCAGGACGCTGATCGAGGCGGTCGGCGCATCCGACGACCTGTCGCTGACCGCGGCGTTCGAGCATCCTGATTCGGACGCCCTGGGTACGGAGGTCAATGGCGTCCGCATCGGACCCGGCGTCGCCGCCGGCGTCGCCGACTTCGACGTGCTGATCGACTTCACCGAGCCGGGCGCCACCCTCGACGCGCTGGAGCCCTGCGCGGCCCGGGGCAGGGGGTTGGTTATTGGCACGACGGGTTTCGACGCGGCGGGTATCGACCGCATCCGGGCCGCGGCCGGCCGCGTACCCATCCTCATGGCTCCGAACATGAGCGTTGGCGTCAACGTGACCTTCCGGCTCATCGAGATGGCCGCGCGGGCGCTCGGCGACGAGGTGGACGTGGAGGTTTACGAAGCGCACCACCGGCACAAGATCGACGCGCCTTCGGGTACGGCCGTGCGGATCGGCGAGATCCTGGCCGACACGCTCGGGCGGGATCTCTCGACGGACGCGGTCTACGGACGTGTCGGCATCACCGGGGCCCGGGACACTCGCACCATCGGTTTCCACTCCGCGCGCGGCGGAGACATCGTGGGCGAACACACGGTCGTTTTCGCCGGCGCGGGGGAGCGGATCGAGATCACGCACCGCGCCCAGAGCCGCATGAACTTCGCGATGGGGGCGCTCCGGGCGGTGCGGTTCGTCGCGGGGCGCGAGCGCGGGCTGTACGGGATGGCGGACGTGCTGGGCGAGGACACGACCGGATAGACGGTCACGGCGCCGCGGCCAGGCTTGTTCGCGTCCCGGATGATGGATTGCCGTGGTTGACCGCCTGTATTCCGAGCCCGTCCTGGCCGAGTTGTACGACGCGTTCAACGCCGGGACGCAGGATCTCGAGTTCCATCTTCCGTTCGTTCTGTCAGGCCGAAGCGTCCTGGACGTGGGCTGCGGGACGACCTGGTCGTCATGTGCGGTGATGCGTTCCAGGTGTTCGTCGAAGACGACGAATTGAGGACATCCCTGCGGGCGATGCGGACAGCGCTCAAGGACGGCGGTCGGTTCGCGTTCGAGACACGCAATCCGCCGGGTCGCGCGTGGGAGGGTGAACTTCGGATCACGTGCGGACCTTCGTCCATGGCGCCAGCGTGGTGTGTATGGCCCACCGGGTCGAGACGCGGGTTGCCGGAGACGTTGTCTCGTTCACGACCACGTTCACAAGCTCCGACTGGGTCCGGCCGGAAAGCCAGCCGAAGCACGCTGAGGTTCCCGGGTCAGGGCTCGCTGACCGCTTTCCTTCGCGACGCTGGCCTGGCGGTCGAGGAACAGTACGGGGACTGGGGCCGGACTCCGTTTGACGGACGCGAGCCCCGAAATCATCACCGTCGCCCGGCGGAGGGACAGCCGGTAGAGGCGCCGGCGGACGGTACCGGCCCGGCGCCTACGCTGCTTCCTGCCGAACCTGAGTGCGCAGCATCAGCCGCCGGCAGTTCGGGTCGAACGCCGCGCGCCGGTGCATGACGGTGCGGTTGTCCCAGATGACGAGATCCCCCACGCGCCACTGCTGCGTCCAGGTGTCGCCGGGGAGCGCGACGTGGCGCCAGATCTCGTCCAGGAGCGCCTCGCTTTCCTCGAGCGGCAATCCGTCGACGTACGCGTCCTGGCGCCGTCCGAGGTACAGGGCGTCACGACCGGTCTCGGGGTGGCGAAGCACCATCGGGTGATACGCGCCAGGCGCGTCGCGCGGGTCGTCGACGTCGTGGTGCCCGCGCCGCAGCTTGCCGATGCTGTCGTGGGCGGCGTCGTGCTTGACTCGGACCCGCCGCGCACGTTCGGCCAGGTCTCCCGGCAACGCCCCGAGCGCCCCGATCATGCTGCAGTAGTGGGTGTCGCCTTCGGCCGGAGGCACCTCGACGGCGTACAGGATGCTCGCGGTGGGTGGCCGCTCGATGTAGGACATGTCCGTGTGCCACTTCGCCTCGGCGGCGCCGAGCCCGCCGATGGGGCGACCGTTCTCGACGATGTTGGAGATCACGGTGACGTAGGGGTGCGGGATCCTGGCAAGTTCCTCCGGCGTGATCTTCCCGTAGGGAGCGTACTCCAGCGGGCCGAACCGCTGGCTGAACGCCTGCAGCGTTTCCCGGTCCAGGCGCTGGTCCCGGAAGCGCAGCACCGCGCGGTCCAGCCAGGCGGTGTGGATCTCGGCGAACCCGGCGTCGTCCAGTGCGCCGATCTCGACGTCCAGCACGTCTGCTCCGAAGGAGGCGCCCTCGAACGGGAGGATCTGCATGGTCAGGCCTCGCGGAAACGCTGACGGGCGCGCCACAGGGCGACGGTCGGCACCGCGAAAAGGGCCGCGGCGGCCAGGCCCGTCCACGCACTGCCCATGTCGTTCAGCAACGGGAACAGCCCCATGGCAATCACCACCTGGGCGAGGTACACGGCGGCCCACGGCCACATCCAGGGACTCATTTTCCAGAAGCCGTATGCGCCTGCGGCATAGATGGCCCAGTGCAGCGGTCCCGTCGCCTTGGCCGCCCAGCCCGTCAGCATGAAGCCAAACCAGACCTCCTGATCCTCCGCGACGGGCTTGATGAAGAGGTCGTAGGGCATGTAGACGAAGGTCATGTAGAGGCAGAAGTACCAGGTGAGGTTCATCCACCAGGGTCGGCGGCGCCAGCTCCGCGCGACGGCGGCCCGCGTGCCGCCGGTTGACGGTCGTTCGCCGGTGTTGGCTGATTCCACGGTGTATACCCTCGCAGGATCGTGGCCGCAGTATAGGCAAAGTGCCCGAATCGGGCGCGGCCCGGTGTCTCTCCGGTCACTCTGATAAGCTCCGGTCGTTTGATCGAATCGGGAGCGGCTAGCGATGGGCAAGTACCTGTTCAAGGCGAACTACACCCAGCAAGGGTCCGGCGGGCTCGTGAGCGAGGGCGGCGTGCGGCGCCGGGAAGCCCTGACCCAGACCATCGAGGGGATGGGCGGGAGCATGGAGGCCTTCTACTACGCGTTCGGGGGTACGGACGCCTACATGATCGTGGACCTGCCGGACGACGCGACGGCGACGGCCATCGCCCTCACGATCGCCCGCGCCGGCGTGCTCACGATCGAGACGACCGTGCTGATCACGCCCGAGACGGTGGACGAGGCGGTGGCGAAGGAAGTGCCGTACCGCGTGCCCACGTCCTGAGGCGAAGGGCGGAAGCCTGGCCGGCCGGCAGTTTGGGCCGTTCCTCGCGACACGCTCTGCGGCCGTCGACGGATCGGCTCAACGAAGGCGAGGCCCATGTCTACGGGCGCTCCCAGTCTGCGACACCACCGGAGACGTACCGCATCAGCGGGTGAAGCTCGGGATCGACGGTCGTTGCCAGGCCTTCGTGCGGATCCGGCGCCCGTGTCGCGAGTTTGGCCATGAGGTGCCTCCACTCGTAGGCGACCTGACCCCGGGGTACCTCGATGCGGCCGGTCGTCCGCGGAAGCGCGATTCTGTCGGCGTCGAACCGGTAGCCGCGCGAAAGGGACTCCCCGTGTACCGCGCGCAGGTACTGGGCGATGTACGCGAGGGGACAGTCCTGTTCGCGAAACCGCTGCAGTTGCGGATGGTTGCGATACCCTTTCGTGTCTCCCCGCAGCACCGCCTGCGCGAGCAACGCCTCGCGCCAAAGGGCCACCAGGCCCTTGGCGTCCAGGTAACGCGGATGCAGGCTCCAGAGGCGCATGCGGGCATGGTGCTCGGGGCGAAGCCGCCGTAGCCCCCGACGTCTACACCGGCGCGCGGCGCGCCGGTTGGTCGTCCTCCCCGTCGGAACGCTGCGCCTCGGTGGGTGTCGGTCCGTACCTGCCCTGGATCAATCCCTCGAGTCGACCGATGGCGGTCGCCATCGCGCGGAACTGGTCGTGCATGTCGCGGAACTGGTCGTTCATCTCCCGGAACCGATCGTCCATCCGCGTTTCCAACCGCTCCATACCGTCCTCGAGCCGGTCGATGCGTCCTTCGACCCGCTCGAAGCGCGCGTCGACTTGCTCGAAACGGCCGTCCATGATGGTCAGCGTGACGCCGAGGACGGTCGCCCCGACCATGAGCAGGGTGGTAATCGTGGTGATGAACTGGTGCTTCATCCTACGTGCCGAGCTGCGTGCCGAGCTGCGTGCCGAGTCGGGTTGGAGGGCCATGCTCGCACCTCGTCGCAGGTTTGTATGCAGGAAGAAGACGCCTGCTTTCCGGGCGGATTTCCCACATGGTGGATGGAGAGAGTCTGTGCCCGCGCGGAGGTTCGAGTCAACGACACCATCGTAAGCCGTTTTGCCCGCCATGGAACCCGCAACGCCCAGGCGCAGGATCGGCAACGTCCAACCGTCAAGCGGCGACTCGTCCGGAGGCGAGCAGTTGACGGCTCGAACTTGCAGGCCGAAACGTCGAGCCATGGGCCGAAGCGGACCCGTCCCCTGGGTCTGGCTACGGGCGGGGCGAAGCCACGGCAGCGTCCGCCGCCTTATGCCGGGGCGTGGCGCTCGCGCTGGTCGTCCCTCTCGTCGGAGCGTTGCGCCTCGCTGCGCGGTGGTCCGTGGACGCCCTGGATCAGTCCCTCCAGCCGACCGATGGCGGTCGCCATCGCGCGGAACTGGTCGCGCATGTCGCGGAACTGGTCGTTCATCTCCCGGAACTGATCGTCCATCCGCGCTTCCATCCGCTCCACGCGGTCCTCGAGCCGGTCGATGCGTCCTTCGACCCGCTCGAAACGCGTGTCCACTTGCGTGGCCATCTGCTCGAAGCGCGCGTCGACCTGCTCGAGACGCGCGTCGACTTGCTCGAAACGGCCGTCCATGATGGTCAGCGTGACGCCGAGGACGGTCGCCCCGACCATGAGCAGGGTGGTGATCGTGGTGATGAACTGGTGCTTCATCCTGCGTGCCGAGTCAGGTTGGAGGGCCATGCTCGCACCTCTTCGCAGGTCTGTATGCAGGAAGAAGACGCCTGCTTTCCCGGCGGATTTCCCACATGTCGGATGGAGAGAGTCTGTGCCCGCGCGGAGGCTCGAGTCAACGAGACCCTTCGTGAACCGCTCTTCTGCCATGGAATCCGCAACGCCTTGAAGGGCAGGATCGGCTGCGCTCTAACATCAAGGCCCCACTCGCTCGCAGGCGAGCGGTTGACAGCTCAGATTCACATGCCGAATCATCCAGCGGTGGGCTCAAGCTTGGCTACGGACGAACCGTCCTTCCGGCAACATGAGCCAGAGGAGCCCGAGCCTCACCCGTGACTTCCGTTCTCACGAAGGACATTGGCGACATCGGCATCGATGATGTCCAGGCGCTGATCGACTCCCAGGTTCGCGAAGGTCAGGAGATCGAGTTCAAGGAGGGATCTCTCGACGAAGAAGCGCTCGTCCGATGCTTGGGGGAAAATCGACTTGGGGATGCTGCGAAGCAGACCGTCCTCAAGCAGGTGACCGCGTTCGCGAACGCATACGGCGGTGCCCTCCTGCTGGGGATCGCGGAGTCGGAGACGAAACCGAGAGTCGCGGAGCGGGTGTCACCGATTCCACGTTGCGCGGACTTGGCCGAGCGGCTCAAGGTGGTGGTGCGTGACGGTGTGGAGCCGCAAATCCCGACGGTAGAGGTAGCCGCCGTTGCGCTGCGGGACGACGAAGGCGTGGTCGTCCTGCGCGTTGGTGCCTCGCGCTTGGCCCCGCACCGGGTGAAGAGTACTCGCGTCTGCGCCGTGCGTAGGGACGACCGGACCGAGGAATTGACAATGCGCGAGATTCAGGACATGACCCTGAACGTGGCGCGGGGAATGGACCGGCTCGAGCGGCGGTTCAGTGATCGCGCTGACCGATTCAACCGGGAGTTCACCCGGCTCCGTGTTCCGAGTGAGGCGTGGGGAGTCCGCGTCACGGCGGTCCCAGTCGGTCACGGCTTCAAGATAGAACGCCTCCATGGGAGGGACGGAGTGGACACGCGGTTCGTAGCGCCATGGCGGGGAGTGTCGCGTGGCAATACTGGGACGCGAGTCCCGCCTTACGCCGTCCGAGACCCCCAATCACTGGAGACCGGTTCTGCGCGGAGCCCGGGCGACGTACTACTCGGACTTCGAGCAAGACCCACACTATGACTACTACCGCGAGATTCGATGCGACGGATTGGTAGAAGCGGGATTGGTGCACTGCGGCCTGGCATCTGAAGACGGAAGGCTGGACCTGTCAGAAGGTCTCCTGCTCGTTTTCCTCGCCAACGCGTTGACACAGGCGCACCGCGTCAGGGCGGAAGCTGGGGCGCCGACGGCGGAGTACGGGATCGATGTGCATTGGCTCGACTCAGGTGAGAGTTGTCAGCGGCGAAGACCGGGTGTTTGGGAGGAGCAAGACTCTGGGCGTGGACCGCGAACACCTCCCCCGTTACTCCCTTGGATCGGCAGACGAGATTCCGTTCCTCCTCGGCGCGTGCTACCAGGACCTCTGGGACAGCCTCGGCGTGGCCGTGGACGCGGAGCAGTTCTCGATTCCAGGCTGGTCTCCAGGTGAAAACCGCCCGTAACCCGCCCGCACTACGTCAACAGTCTTCCGGGTCTTGCGTGCTTGGCATGCGCCACGGTCGGCTATGATCGCGTCTCGAACGAACGCTTCCCATGACAGCACCACTCATCTACAGCGCCTGCCGCCCCCGCCCCGACGTCCTCGCCGGCGCCATCGCCGAGGCTGACTTCGCGGCGGATCTGGCCGACGTCATCCGGGGCCGCGCAAACCCGGAGTACTCCGACCCCGCCCGTTTCTTCGCCAACACGTACCCCACCGAGGGTCTGAAGAACCTCCTCGCCAACGTCGCGGCCCGGCTGAGTGGCTCCGGAGGCTCTGCGGCAGCGATCTTCCGGCTGGATACCTCGTACGGAGGCGGCAAGACTCATGGCCTGATCGCCCTGGCCCATGCCGCGCGTGGCTTGTCCGAGGTTTCGAACGTGGCCGAGTTCATCGACCCGGACCTCCTTCCCGACGGCCCGGTACGCGTCGCGGCGTTCGACGGCGAGAACGCCGATCCCGCGAACGGTCGTGCCATGGGCGAAGGGAGCGACTCCATCCTCGCCTTCACACCCTGGGGCGAGATCGCATTCGCCTTGGCGGGCCCGGAGGGCTATGAGCGGGTCCGCAACAGCGACGAGAACCGTGTCTCTCCCGGTGCGGACACCTTGCGCGAACTCTTCGGCGGCGAGCCCACGCTGATCCTGCTCGACGAGTTGTCGGTGTACCTCCGCAAGGTCCGCCACCTCCAGGATGCGGGAAGCCAGTTGACGGCCTTCCTCACGAGCCTCTTCAAGGCCGTCGAGGGCACACCCAACGCGGCCCTGGTCTACACGCTGGCGATCGGGCGCGACGGACTCGCGACGGACGCGTACTCGGAGGAGAACCAGTTCATCGCCGAGCGCATGGCGGAGGCGGAGAGCGTCTCGGCGCGCAAGGCCACCCTGCTGAATCCGACCGACGAAGACGAGTATCCACAGGTACTCCTCAGGCGCCTTTTCGAGCACGTCGACGAGGCGGGAGCCAACGCAGCCATAGAGACTTACCGCGGCCTTTGGCAGGCGAGCGGCCAGGCCATTGACGCGGACGCCCAACGCTCAGACACGGTGACGAGATTTCGGTCGACGTACCCGTTCCACCCGGAAGTGCTCGATACGCTCACAGAAAAGGCGTTCACGCTCAGCGGGTTCCAGCGCATCCGCGGCATGCTCCGCCTGCTCGGCCGCACGGTCGCGCACCTCTGGTCGGAACGCCCGGGTGATGCCGCTGCCATCCACTTGCACCATGTCGACCTGGGGCAGGAGTCCATCCGCCAGGAAATCGTGACGCGCCTGGGGCAGTCCGCCTACGTCCCCGCCATCTCGAACGACATCGCGGGCGCTGCCGGCAACCCCGCCCTGGCCGAACGACTGGACGGTGAACTGCACAAGGGCTTGCCTCCGTACGTGGGATACGTGGCCCGCACGGTGTTCATGCACACCCTGGCGTTCAACGAGCCCCTCAAGGGTGTGGTCCCTGAACGGCTACGTTACTCGCTGGTCGGGCCGGCGATGGACCTGTCCTTCATCGAAGAAGCGCGAAAGACGTTCGTCACAGAGTCTGCGTTCCTCGACGACCGGCCGGGTTCCCCGATGCGCTTCCTCGCGGAACCGAACCTCACCAAGCTCATCCAGACCGAAGAACAGAACGTCGACGTAGCGGATGCCCGCGCGTACCTCGACGACCGTATCCGCGAGATCTTCGTCGGGCCGACCTTCGACGCGGTTCGGTTTCCGGGCGGTCCGTTCGACGTGCCCGACGAGGTGGCGGACGGCAAGCCAAAGCTCGTCGTGCTCGCGTACGACGGTGTCGCGATCGGTGGACTCGTGGACTCCGTTCCCGAACTCGTCGAGCGCATCTACGAGCGTAAGGGTTCCGAGGGCTCGGCGCTAAGGACGTTGCGGAACAACCTCGCGTTCGTGGCGGCGGACGAGACCCGCAAGGAAGACATGCGGCGAGCCACGCGACGTCGTCTTGCGCTACGCGAACTGAGGAAGCCGGAGCGTCTCGGCGAGTTGGCGGAGCACCAACAGGACAAGGTCCGCGAGCTTGAGCAGGGTTCCGAACACGCCCTCGCGGTAACCATCCAGCAGTGCTACCGCCACGTGTTCTACCCCTCGCGCAACCGCCTGCCGGAGAGTCGGGTCGATCTCGCCCACACGGTCATCGACATCCCTTCATCGTCGGACAAGCCGGGCGCGGGGCAGCAACAGGTCGTGCGCGTCCTGCAGGAACTCAGCAAGCTACGCCTGCCGGAAGACGAGCCGGATTCGCCGACCTACGTGCGCGACCGCACCCCGCTGCGCAAGGGCCAAATGACGACCCTCGAGTTGCGCGCCGAGTTCCGCCGCGATCCGGCGCTGCCCATGCTGGTCGGCGACGATGTCTTTATCCGCGGGATCCGAAACGGCGTCGAGGCCGGCGAGTACGTGTATCAGCGCGACACACTCCTCTATGGCCCTGGCGATCCGGGTGTCTCCATAGTCATTGACGCCCAGGCCCTCGTCCTGACCATGGCGTTCGCCCGCAACAACCGCGTCTGGCCACGTACGCCGGAGGTGCGGGAAGGGGGCGTGCCCCCCGAGACAAAGCCGACAGGGCCGACTCGCCCGTCCGGTCCGGATACGGGACGACCGACCGCGACGTCTGACGGTGCGTTTTCGGCGGAGGGAGTGCTCAAAGAAGCGTTGACCAAACTGTGGGAGGAGGCCCAGGGCCGCGGCGTCGAGGCGATCGGTCGCCTGCACATCCGCCTCTTCGAACCACGGGACGCATTCCGGTTGCTCGGGGCGGTTGGCTCGGTGGCAGGAGCGACCAAGGCAGTCGCGTTCACCGGCGGTTACGAGACTCCCGACGGCGGATCGTTCGAGTTGGAGTTCCGGGGACCGGTCCCTGATGCCCAGCCCGTCAGGGAGTTCCTCGAGCCGCAGTTCCTGGCGGCGAGCGAGCGGAACCTCGATGCGGAGTTGGAGCTGACCTTCGCGAACGGGCTTCCCTTGGCTGGGGACGAGCCGCGAAAGCTCGCGGAGCGTCTGTCGCGCTTCGCCAGCGAGGCGGTGCACGTGACGGCTGAGGCGCTCGAGTGATGGCGAGTTCGGAGCGGGTGGTGGACATCGAGGCCCCACAGTCCGCCCCGGAGTTCGAGTTGCGCGTGCGCGCCCATGGATTGGCGGGGCTGGAGTTCGAGGTCTGGCAGTTGCCGAGCAGAGCGACCCCGCATGTCATGCAGCCGGCGCGTGTCGCAGGGCTCAAGGGCCGCAACCTGCAACTCGTGGAGCATCGCGTCCTCAAACGCCTCGCCGCCGCGGGCATCGTGCCGAGCGCACGCGCCGACGGCGGCAAGCAAGGCTACAGATTGTCTGAAGACTTGGCGCTCAGCCTCGGGCTCCTGTTCCGGGTGCTAGCTCCCATGCGCAGCCGCGAGAACATGCGTGCCGTCGCCGAAGGCGTGGAAGCCATGGGGCGGGAAGAGGCGGCCTATTGGCTGGGGATGGCTATGCATCGGAAGAACCCGCGGCGTGTGTTGACGGCCCTGCGGGTGTTGTTGACGATGCCGAAACGGAAGCCGGCATGAAGCTCGAGTCAGTCGAGATTCGGAGCTATAGGGGCATCGAGCACCTCACCCTCCCTCTGGATCCTCGGTTGACGGTGTTGCACGGGGCCAACGGGTGCGGCAAAACGAGCGTGCTGACCGCCACTGCCATGGCGCTGGGCGCCGCCCCAGACACCGATTACCGGCGGCTGGAGCTGGATCGTCGGGTCGGCAGCGCGGACCGGCCCGCGATTGCGGTGAAGGAAGCCTCTGAGAATGGGAAGCCGACAGGGACGCTATCCCTGTACATTCCCGAGTTCCGGATGCCGGCGGACATCGACGGGCCCGTGAGGGTGCCCAAACCAAACCTGGGTCCGTGGGAGCGGGAGCTGTCGGACATGGCGTTGCCGCGCTGCCGGTTCTACGACATCGACAGGGCCGCGGCTTCCAGCTTGATCGGTCGGTCGGTAGGTTCCATCCCGGATTACGAGCAGTTGTTCGAGTGGTTCCACGCAAAGGAGTACGAGGAGCTCCGCCTGCAGCGGGAACAGGGGGCGGACGCGAGGCTTGGCTCGCTCGCCGCGGTCCGCGCCGCGATCTGCGGGATGCTTCACGATGTGTCGGACCCGCGCGTCGGCATGTCCGACCCGCCACGGCTGGTCGTGTCCCGGCCAGACGAGCCGGTTATCGCCTTCGAGCAACTCAGCGACGGCTATCGCGGGGTACTCGCCCTCGCGGCCGACATCGGCCGGTACTTGGTGGAGGCGGACCTGGCTGGCGATTCCCCGAAGCCCCTTGAACGGGAGATCGTGGTTCTCATCGACGAGATCGAGCTGCACCTCCACCCCGCGTGGCAGCAGCGCATTCTTGCGGACCTGATACGCACCTTCCCGAACGCGCAGTTCGTGCTGTCGACCCACAGTCCGCAAGTCCTGACCACGGTGCATCCGAAACACATAGTCGAGCTTGCGGTGGAGGAAGGCCGCGTCGTTGCAGGCCCGCCGTCGGCACCGACATACGGTGCCGAGGCGGGGGCGGTCCTCGCAGGAGTGATGGGAGTAGAAAAACGGCCCCCCAACGAGTTTAGCGAGGGGTTGCGGCGTTACATGCGCCTCGTCAGCGATGACCAAGGGGAGACGCAGGAGGCGCGGAAGCTCCGAGACAGGCTGGACGAACTGTCGTATCACGACCCGGCCCTGCAGCGGGCCGATATGGAGATCAGGCGACGCAAGATGCTGCGAGACATGGACGAGTCGTGAAGCGGATCCGAGCGTTGGAGGAGCCGACGCCGGGTCTTTCCGAGTACAGAGAGCTGGAGCAGGACTCTGCGACGTGGGAGGGATTCGGTTCGCACCGTGGGTCGTCGGATGCCAAACGGGAGTTGACCGACGCCCTTGCCGACATCCAGCACGGGCTGTGCGGCTACTGCGAGATCACTCTGCACCCGAGGGACCGCGAGATCGAACACGTCATTCCGCGGTCCGACACGGCGCGAAGCGGAGCCCGGAAAGCGCTCGACTACACAAACATGATCGCTAGCTGCAGGGGGAACGCGGGGATGCTGCGTCATCCAGACGTTAGTGGGGACACCTCCCGCTTTCGGTTCCCTATCAGAGCGCACCGGAGTTGCGGTCATGCGAAGGGCGACACGTCCGACGCGGTCTTTCTGGACCCGAGGGAGGTGCCGGACTCGCCGTCGCTGTTTCGAGTGGCGATTGACGGGGAGATCACAGCAGACGTCGATGCGTGCCGGTTGCAGCGCGTAGAGCCCGCCCGCGTCGAGCGCACCATCGAGATCCTAGGCCTTAATGTTCTGCGGCTCCGCGAAGCTCGAGCGGCACGCTGGCAAGACCTGCAGGCGGAATGGGACCTGTACGAGGACGACTGGCGCAAGATTCGGGCTGCCGCCATTCGCGAGTTGCTGCCCGACGGAACTGACAAGTTGCCACGGTTCTTCACCACGACGCGCAGCTTCTTCGGTGCGTTGGCCGAGGCCGTCCTCGACAAGGCGCATAGGTCATGGGTCTGAAGGACGGGGCGACGTAGCGTGAGCGATACCCGCCTGATCGAACGCTGGATGCCGATTTCGGCACTCGGTGAGGAGAGCGTCCGAGAACGCCGTTCCATGACGGCGTTGCCTCCGATCTACTACCTGCACGTCTGGTGGGCGAGGCGACCGCTGGTCGCGTCGCGTGCGGCGGTACTGGCTTCGATCCTTCCGGCGGATGCAGATCGCGATCGATTTCTCCACGCTATCGGGATTCATGGTGATCCTGTGGCGACACGTCGGAAAATTGACGAGGCACGGTTGAAGGGCGAACGGTTCGAAGGGCAGGCGTATTCGTACCCTCGGGCGTTCACTTACTGCCCCGACATGGATGAGAAGGCATGGGCAGTCTCCGGACCCCTTCGCATCCTTGATCCGACAGCGGGCGGCGGGAGCATTCCCTTCGAGGCTTCTCGTTTGGGGTTGGCCAGCTTTGCCAACGACCTGAATCCCGTGGCGGCATTCATTCTCGCCGCCACGGTCGAATGGCCTGCCCGGTTCGGCATGGCTCTCGGGACGAGCTACGCGGCTCTCGCGGAACGATACCTCGCAGAGCGTGAGCGCAAGCTGTCGCCTTACTACCCGAAGGAGCCGTCTGACACGGCGGTCGCCACCAACTGGGTGTGGGCGCGAACTATCCGTTGCCCGTACTGCGATGGACTGGTGCCACTCTCGCCGAACTGGCGGCTTGCCGGCGACGGCACCGGCGTCCGCCTTGTGCCGCACCTTGGCGATGGTCCTGGTTCGCCGAATCGGCGTTGCTCCTTCGAGATCGTCCGTTCGCAGGCCCGGCAGTCCGGCGGTACGGTTTCGCGTGGCTCCGGTACGTGCCCCTACAGCGACTGCGGTCGCGTGATCGACGGGGACGAAATCAAGGCACAAGCACAGATTGGTGGGATGGGTGACCAACTCTACGCTATCGTGTTCAAGGAGCGTGTCGAGTACGAGACTAAGACGGGCAAGAAGCGCACGAAGTGGGTACGCGGGTACAGGGCGCCGACGAACGCCGACGACAACGCTGCGGAAATTGCCGCGCGACTCCACGAGAAGCTGCAGGAGTGGGAAGCGTTCGACTACGTGCCAAGCGAGCGATTTCCGGAAATCAGCAACGACGATCGCCCCATCCAGTACGGCATGCCGCGATGGCGAGACCTGTTCTCGCCCCGCCAGTTGCTGTCCCACGGCACCAGCGTCGAAGTGTTTCGGGAGATGCTGGATGCCGACCGGGAAGCGGGACGCCTTGACGACTTGAGGAAGGCTGCTTACGGCTACCTGGCGCTGACGCTGGACAAGTTGCTGAACTACAACTCCCGCATGTCCGTCTGGATGCCCACTCGGCAGGTTGTCGCCAATACCTTCAACCGGCACGACTTCGCCATGTGTTGGTCACATGCGGAGATGTCGCCGCTGGTTACTGGTGTCGGCTACGACTGGGCGATCAAGCAGACTGCCAAGTGCATCGACGAACTCGTCGCGCTTGTTCGTCCGGGAGCGGCAGAGGGCGACTTGGTCTCCCAGCCTGACGCGCCTCCTTCCGTAACGATTACCTGCAAGCCAGGCGACAGCCTCGATCACGTGGAGGACGATTCCATCGACGTCGTCGTAATGGACCCACCGTACTACGACAACGTCATGTACGCGGAACTCTCGGACTTCTTCTACGTTTGGCTGAAGCGCACAGCCGGACAGGTTTTCCCGGAACTCTTCCGCCGACAACTCACGGACAAAGAGAACGAGGCCGTCGCGAATCCCGCGAAGTTCCAGGGCGAGAAGAGCGCCAGGGCGCTCGCGGGCAGGGACTACCAGGAGCGGATGGCCTCGATCTTCGCCGAGTGCCGGCGCGTGCTGAAGCCGAACGGCGTGATGACCTTGATGTTCACGCACAAGGCGACGGGTGCGTGGGATGCGCTGACGACTGGGCTCATCGAAGCAGGCTTCTCGATCACCGCGTCTTGGCCGGTGAACACGGAGGCCGAAGGTAGCCTTCACATCAAGGACAAGGCAGCGGCGAACAGCACGATCTTCTTGGTCTGTCGTCCGCGAGAAACGCCGGATGCCCTTGAGCTTCGCGACGCTGCGCCGGTCTACTGGGAGGATGTCGAGCCCCGTGTCACGCAGGCCGTACGGGCGCGGATGCGCGAGTTCGAGGAGGCGGGGATCTCGGGTGTCGACCTGTTTCTCGCGGCCTTCGGTCCCGCGTTGGGCGAGTTCTCGCGGCACTGGCCCTGCAGCGCGGAACGCCTCGGGAGAAGCCGCTGGAGCGGCGAAGACGGCGGCAATCGGAGTTGTTCGAGGACGAGTGGGATCCCTACGCGGCGACGCCGGAGGACGCGTTGCACGCTGCCCGCCGTGAGGTGCAGCGCTACCGACTGGAGCGCATCGCGCATCCGAGCGCTAACGCGGACCTGGATCCTCCGACAGCCTTCGTGGTCTTCGCTTGGGACGCTTTCAAGGCGCCCGTGTTCGCCTACGACGAAGCGTTGCACTTGGCGCGTAGCGTGGGCATCGATCTGGATGGTGTGGTTGTCGGGCGTTTGGCGGAGAAGAAGGGCAGCAACCTTCGGCTGTGGGACAGCGCGTACCGGGCGGCGAAAGGCGCTCTTGGTGCGACCGATGGATCGGGTGGGATGATCGACGCCATCCACCACGCGGCGAACATGGCCCGTCGGCGATCGTTGGCTACTGCTCGCGACTTCCTGCGCGACTCCGGAATAGACCGTGAACCCGGTTTTTTCGTGGCGCTCGAGGCGCTCCTTGAGGTGCTGCCGCCGTCTTCCAAGTTCACCGGCACGGAACGCCAAGGAGATGTCGCGGGCGCCGCCAGCGATTTCGAGGCGCTCTACGACCTGTATCGGCTGGCGTACACGGAGCAGATCGACGAGCCTGAGCAACTCGCCTTCTGGCGCGAAGAGGCGGACTAGGCGCGGCGGCCGTCGAGTCGTTTCCCATCATCATGCTCCGCGACCACCACTGGAAGCTGAAGTACACGCCGGATGACGGGGACCTCGTGTCGGAGTTCTACATCCCCGCACTTGAGGACGCCGAGCGCTACGACCGGCTGACGGGTTACTTCAACGCCGGCGCGCTCGCCCTCGCCGCGCGCGGCATTGAAGGGCTGGTACGCAACGGCGGCACGATGCGTCTCGTAGTCGGTTGCACTCTCGCCCCCCCGGAAGTCGATGCGATAGAGCGTGGCGAAGAGCTTCGCGCGCACGTCGAGCGTCACCTCACGGAGCTTCCCCTGGTGGCTTCGGACTCCGATGTGAGCGAGGCTCTGGAGCTCCTTGCCTGGATGGTGACGCACGGTCACCTTGAGGTGAAGGTTGCGGTGCCCTGCGATGCGCAAGGCGTTCCCGTTCCGGACGGCGGGCTGTTCCATGAGAAGTCGGGGATCATCGAGGATCGCACGGGACAGAAGCTTGCTTGGACGGGCAGCCTCAACGAGACCGCCGCCGGCTGGCGCACGAACTGGGAGACCATCAACGTCTCGACGGGTTGGGAGCACCCCGAGCGCGTCCGCCTCGAGGAGGGCAATTTCGAGCGCATGTGGTCTGGGCCCCGTGGTCGCTGGATCGTTCTGGACGTGCCCCAGGCGGTGCGGCGTGACCTGCTGCGTTTTCTGCCCAAGGACGATAAGAAGCCGGCTCGCCTACTCGATGGCGAGCAGGCAGGCGATGACACCGAGGAAGGGCAGGTACCGGTACCGGTGCCGGCCGAGGAGGAGTCGGAAGAGGACGCCAGACGACGGGCCGAGGTCTGGGAGTTCATCCGCAAGGCGCCGACACTGCCAGACGGGGGCTCGCGCGTTGGCGAAGCGACCTCCGCGGTCACGCCGTGGCCGCACCAGGTGCGTGCCTTCGAACGGATGTACGAGAACTGGCCGCCACGCCTCCTGATCGCCGACGAGGTGGGGCTCGGCAAGACGATCCAGGCGGGGATGCTAATCCGGCAAGCCTGGATCGCCGAGCGCGCGAAGCGCGTGCTGATCCTCGCGCCGAAGGCTGTCCTGCGGCAATGGCAGATTGAACTGCGGGAGAAGTTCAACCTCAACTGGCCCATCTACGACCAAGGCAAGCTCACCTGGTATCCCTCGCCGGCGATGGTGGGACGCGATGTGCGAGAGGTTGCACCGAATGCCTGGCATCACGAAGATGCGGTGATCGTCTCCAGCCAACTCATGCGCAGGCACGAGAGGGCTGCGGAACTGCTTTCCGCAGAACGTTGGGACCTAGTGGTGCTCGACGAAGCGCACCATGCACGTCGGCGCGGTGCGGGCTCGGCGCGTGAGGAAGATCGCCCCAACGCGCTGCTTAGCCTGATGCGCGAGTTGCGCGATCGGACGGAGGGGTTGCTTCTTCTCACGGCGACGCCGATGCAGGTGCATCAGATCGAGGTCTGGGACCTTTTGGACCTTCTGGCGATGCCCTCGGAGTGGACCGGTCAGGCGTTCGTCGACTTCTTCGAGAACGTCGTGAGGCCAGATCCTTCGACTGCCGCGATGGAGCGCATGGCGATGCTCTTCCGGGCGGCGGAAGATGCGTACGGGCCGGTGGATGAGGCCCGGGCGCAACGCGTCACCGATCTATCGGCGCTGAGAGCGCGGAAGGTAATGCGCGCGTTGCGCGACAGCGCAAGCATCCCGAGACGACGACTGGCGTCGCAGGAGAGGTCGGCCGCTCTCGCGATCATGCGTTCCCACACGCCGATCAGGCACTTGGTCTCTCGCCACACGCGGGATCTGCTTCGGCGGTACTTTGAGGCCGGGTTGCTGAAGACGCCGATTGCGGGAAGGGATGTCGAGGACCGCTTCATCGAGATGTCAGCGCCCGAGAGGGCTGTCTACGACGCTCTTGAGGACTACATCCGGACCACCTACAACCAGGCCGACGAAAGCGTTCGTAACGCGGTCGGTTTCATCATGACGGTCTATCGACGACGCCTCGCAAGCAGCTTCGCCGCGCTTGGGGCGACCCTTCGTAAGCGGTTTGATGCCGTCGGGAGCGGTGCGGACCTGTTGGCCAACGCCGAAGAAGATATCCCAGACGATGAAGCTGCGGAGGAAGCGCTCGATGTCGACGAGGTTGGCGACCTCTCTCGACAGGCGCTCTTGGCGGAGGAGCACTCGGACATTGGCGAGCTGCTGGCGAGCGTGGAGGCGTTGGCGCCCGACACCAAGCTCAGTGCGCTTATCCGGACGCTCGATCGCCTCCGTGACGACGGCTATCGCCAGGTGATGGTGTTTACGCAGTACACCGACACGATGGACTTCCTCCGGGAACGCTTGTCCGCCCACGATGGGACGCGGCTGATGTGCTACTCGGGCCGTGGCGGCGAAACTCCCGTAGGCGGGGCGCCGAACCTCTGGCGGTCAATTTCGCGCGACGACGCTAAGCGCCGCTTCCGGGAAGGAGAAGCGGACGTGCTCCTGTGCACGGACGCTGCTGCCGAAGGTCTCAACTTCCAGTTCTGCGGCGCTTTGGTGAACTACGACATGCCTTGGAACCCGATGCGGGTCGAGCAGCGAATCGGAAGGATCGACCGGCTTGGGCAAACGCACGAGCGCATACGGATCATCAATCTACACTACGACGACACGGTTGAGACGGATGTCTATCGGGCGTTACGTGGGCGAATTCTCTTGTTTGAGTCTGTCGTAGGGAGACTACAGCCGATACTGGCGCGCTTGTCTGGAGCGATTGGGCAGGCTGTGCTGCATGGAGGCAAGCAGGGGCTTCCAGATGCTGTTGTAAGTGAAGTCAATGAAGCCGATGCGGGAGGCTTCGACATAGACGTGGCGTTAGACGACGAGGAGTCGATGCCGGACCGACCGGAGCCGCCTCTGACGATGCAATGGCTGGATGAGGTCATCTCATCTTTCCCGCTGATGCCTCCGCAGATCCAAGTGCGTCTGCTACAGGGTCGAGAGTATGCACTAAGGTGGGCAAATGTTCCCGAGGAGCTTAGGGTGACTACAGACAGCGAATACTACGAGGCCCATGCGGACAGCGTAGAACTTTGGTCACCAGCGGGAGTGGCTTTTGTCGGCCCGCAAGACGAAGGCCAGGACACAGCGTGCGAGGATTGAGGCATGGGAATCTACCAAGGCAACCTGGACGGTCTGTGCGGCCAGTATGCCATCGCAAACGCGTTCGGATTGTGCGGCTTCGATGAAGAGGACTGTTTCCAGAGTGCCTGCCGTGGCCTGGCGCATCGCCGATGGCCGATGGCGTTGTGGGAAGGGACGACGCTAGGCGACATGAAACGAATGATTGCCCGTTGTCGGCGGGAGCTTGATGTCTTAGGCGAGGTCACTGTTCACTATCCCCTCCTTCTAGATGAACCAAAAGCGGACAAGTCGTACTGGAGACGATTCGATGCGATCTTCGAGAACATGGAGGTTCGTTGTGGCATCATGGGACTGACACGACCAACGGCACATTGGATCGTCGTACAACGCTCGGGCAGGTCCTTGGAGTTCGTGGATTCGAATCCCGAGAGCCTGCAAGTCAGGAAGTATCGAAAGTCCATACATGCCGGTAAGCGGCCTCGATCCAAGAACCAATGGCTAGTTGACCGCAAGGAGCTAATCACATTTACCGTGGTGACTTAGCAGCAGACTATGGGTTTCCGAGGTCTAACGCCCCCATGTACCTTGGAGCAGTGGTCGACGGGATTTGAAGGCATTGCGCAAGGATCAGATCTGGTCGCTGGCCCGCTCCGTTTCTGTGCCTGAACGAAGGCTCAACAAATCTAGGGTGGGCGGCTGTCCGGTCGACCACGGCGAAGCACCGTGTTATCGATCACGCGTGAAGTGCAAAAAGAATGGAGGAGTTGATCATGGCTAACTCGATTGCTGGCGCGTCTCCAGTGGAGGTCGACGAGAATTGGGGAGTACGTTTCGGTATCGGCTGTTGGGACATCGGCCTGAGAAGGTCGGGCTCCTTCAACATCAGCGGTCGAGAGTACGTGGCAGCACTCACGGACGCCCTTGAAGCCATCGAGTCGTTGGACCATCTCAGAATCGTACTGGACCCGGTGGTAGACCTTGTCGAGCCAATTGACGAAGGCGCACTCACGGAGGTAGATGGCGGCCGCGCGATTATGGGCTTCGGCCTGCTGTCCGAGGTCAGTTTTGACTTGAACATCCCGTTTCGGCGACAGAACGAGTTAGGTGCACCGTGGTCGAGCGAGCAAACGAAAACCCGTACGTTCAGGGTACATATGCGCTACCCGTTTTACAGCCCAGTGGCCTTTGTCGAACTCGTGGGCGACAGGCCTGGCGGAATGGGCGCGAGCGGCGTAAAAGTTGTGCGGGAGTATTTGGAGGTCCAGTTGGCCGAGACGGGAGATGCTCTCGCATATGAGTCTGTCGGACCGTCGCCTTTCCATGCTGATCTAGAGATCAGGATTGGCAAGGACGCGGGGGCTGATGGTCCGCGCTTCAAATGGGAAAGGTTGGAGGCGTACGGATACGATTCGATAGTGTTCTGGTGGGGAGATACGTCGATACCGACGTCGGAGATTAGCGGACGGCTCTTCAAGGAACTGGAAGAAGAGCTTGATGTATTCTACTTGATTGCGTCGAACAATCTGAAAAAGCACTCGAGTTGGGCTCGGCTGGAGGAACTGGCCGGAGACGTCGTTGCACGTCTAAAGGAATCAGGCGTGTGGAAGAGAACGATTGGGATGCGAAAGCAGAGCCGGGATCTCGCTGCCCTATATTGCGATCTCGTCGAGTTTAGATCGCGGGAGATCGCCTTCGATCAGGAGGAGCGGTCAGCGGTGAGAACACTATACGATAGATCATCGGAGGTTGTGTTTCGGAACGCGATTGACGCGGCAATGAAGGGGCGCAGGGTTTACTCTTGGGAACAGCTAAGAGACCTGTCAGTGTTCATGGAGGGACGAAGGTCGAAGTCGGTCGAGATGACATTGATCTTCATGTCGGCATTGGCAGGGGCGGTCGTTGGGTCGTCGATTACGTTGCTGTCGACGTGAAGTGACATGGATGAAGTCAGAGGGGTTTGCGGTCAGTGTGTGTTGAGCCTCAGTCACACCGGAGATTGGGACGAGGCAAGTGGCCCGGTCTCGTAGGGCTTGGCTCCGAAGGAGCTATTCCGCAAGAGGAACGCCGGCCGGCCGCCGTTCCTCGAGGGGTGGCGAGCAGTCGGGAATATGGAGCAGCGTCGCGGCGGTTTTGTTGGGGCCCACGAGGCTCGAAGGCACCGAGGGGCAAGCTGGCGGGCAGTTCCTTTGCCGATGCGGCACGCGGTGGACGGAGGAGGAGGGCGCCGGGTCCCTACGACGGGGCGATTGGGTCGATTGCGGGGGAGGTGGAGAAGTCGGCTATGGGAGGCTCCCATGCATGGAGGCCGGGCAATGTGTTGCTGCCGAGGGCCCGCATCTCGTAGAATCCCCCGTCAGCCGTCGAGTCGTGGCCGACGGCTTTTTTGTACAGGAACGCTGATTGACCGCGATACTCGCGCTGGAGGACGGTAGCGTCTTTCGCGGCAGCTCCATCGGCACGCCGGGAGCCGCCGTCGGGGAGGTCGTTTTCAACACGGCCATGACCGGCTACCAGGAGATCCTCACCGATCCCTCCTACGCTCGCCAGATCGTCACGCTCACCTATCCGCACATCGGCAACACCGGCGCGAATCCGGAGGATGTCGAGTCGGACTCGGTGTGGGCCGAGGGGCTCGTGATCCGTGATCTGCCCCTGCGCACGAGCAGTTGGCGGGCGGCCCAGACCCTGCCGGAATTCCTGCGGGAGCGGGGCGTCGTGGCGATCGCCGATATCGATACGCGCCGCCTGACGCGGCGCATCCGGGAGCAGGGCGCGCTTGCCGGCTGCATCATGGCCGGTTCGGACGCCTCCGAGGCGACCGCGATCGAGAATGCGCGCGCCTTCCCCGGTCTCGCGGGCATGGACCTGGCCCAGGTGGTGAGCCGGCAGGACAGCACGGTCTGGTCCGAAGGCGGCTGGCGCGACGACGAGGGCTACGTGGACCCGCCCGCGGCGATGTACGACGTGGTGGCCTACGATTTCGGTGTGAAACGCAACATCCTGCGGCTCCTCGTGGATCGGGGTTGCCGCGTCACGCTCGTCCCTGCGCGCACGCCGGCGCGGGACGTGCTGGCGCGGGGACCGGATGGGGTTTTCCTGTCGAACGGCCCCGGGGACCCGGATCCGTGCGACTACGCCATCGCGGCCATCCGCGACCTCGTCGAGGCGGACCTGCCCGTGTTCGGCATCTGCCTGGGTCACCAGTTGCTCGGGCTCGCGAGCGGCGCCCGAACGGTCAAGATGCCGCACGGCCACCACGGCGCGAACCACCCCGTGCGGGACCTGCGCACGGGCCAGGTCGTCATCACGAGCCAGAACCACGGGTTCGCGGTGGACGAGACGACCCTGCCGGACCACGTCGAAGCCACGCACGTCTCCCTGTTCGACGGCACGCTGCAGGGGATCCGGCGTACCGACCGCCCGGCGTTCGGCTTCCAGGGACACCCGGAGGCGAGTCCGGGCCCGCAGGACTGCCGGTACCTGTTCGACGCGTTCGTCACTTTCATGGATCAGAGACAGCGGGCACGGGGCGATCATGCCCCGGCGTGACGACCTGCACTCCGTCCTGATCCTGGGCGCGGGTCCCATCGTCATCGGCCAGGCCTGCGAGTTCGACTACTCGGGGGCCCAGGCGTGCAAGGCCCTCGGCGACGAGGGGTACCGCGTGGTCTTGGTCAACTCGAACCCGGCCACCATCATGACGGACCCCGCCATGGCGGACGCCACGTACATCGAGCCCGTGGAGTGGCGTACCGTCGAGCGGATCATCGCGGCCGAGAAGCCGGACGCCGTACTCCCGACCATGGGCGGCCAGACGGCGCTCAACTGCGCGCTCGACCTCGTCCGCGAGGGCGTCCTCGAAGCGCATGGGGTGGAGCTCATCGGCGCAAGCCAGGACGCCATCGACAAGGCCGAGGACCGCGAGCGTTTCATCGAAGCCATGCGGCGCATCGGGCTCGAGACGCCCCGCTCGGCCATCGCCCATAGCATCGAGGAGGCCCTGCAGGTGCAGAGCCGCCTCGGCTATCCCTGCATCATCCGGCCCTCGTTCACGCTCGGCGGCAGCGGCGGCGGGGTGGCGTACAACCGCGAAGAGTTCCTGGAGATCTGCGCCCGGGGGCTCGATCTCTCGCCCACGAACGAACTCCTGATCGACGAGTCCCTCCTCGGCTGGAAGGAGTTCGAGATGGAGGTGGTCCGGGACAAGCGGGACAACTGCATCATCGTCTGCCCCATCGAGAACGTCGACCCGATGGGAGTGCACACCGGGGACTCCATCACCGTCGCCCCGGCGCAGACGCTCACCGACAAGGAATACCAGCGCTTGCGCAACGCCTCCATCGCGGTGCTGCGCGAGATCGGCGTGGAGACCGGCGGGTCGAACGTCCAGTTCGCCGTGGATCCGGACACGGGGCGCATGGTCGTGATCGAGATGAACCCGCGCGTGTCGCGGTCGTCGGCGCTCGCGTCGAAGGCGACGGGCTTCCCCATCGCCAAGGTCGCCGCGAAGCTCGCCGTCGGCTACACGCTCGACGAACTCGCCAACGACATCACGGGCGTGACGCCGGCGTCTTTCGAACCCGCCATCGACTACGTGGTCACCAAGGTGCCGCGCTTCACCTTCGAGAAATTCAGCCAGGTGTCGGACCGCATCACCACGCAGATGAAATCCGTTGGCGAGGTCATGGCGATCGGGCGGACGTTCAAGGAGTCCTTCCAGAAGGCGCTCCGGGGCCTGGAAACGGGCATGACGGGACTGAACCCGGTCCTTTCGGGCGACACTGCCGAGGAGCGGGAGCGACGCCTGGCCCGGGAACTGTCGAGCCCGGGAGCCGACCGGATCTGGTACGTCGCGGACGCCTTCCGGGGCGGCGCCGCGGTGGCCGACGTCTTCGACGCCACGGCCATCGACCCGTGGTTCCTGGCGCAGATCGAGGATCTCGTCGCCAGCGAAGCGAGCGTGACATCGCTCGAGGACCTCACGGCCGAAACGTTGTGGCGCCTCAAGCGCGACGGCTTCTCCGACGAGCGGCTCGCCGAACTCGCCGGTTGCGACGAAGACGCGGTCCGCGCGCGGCGACTGGAACTCGGCGTGAAGCCGGCCTTCAAGCGGGTCGACACCTGCGCGGCGGAGTTCCCGGCCAGCACGGCGTATCTCTACTCCACCTACGAGGAGGAGTGCGAGGCGGAGCCCACCAACGCCCGCAAGATCATGGTGCTCGGCGGCGGGCCGAACCGCATCGGGCAGGGGATCGAGTTCGACTACTGCTGCGTGCACGCCGCCCTCGCCATGCGCGAAGACGGCTTCGAGACCATCATGGTCAACTGCAACCCGGAGACCGTCTCGACCGACTACGACACGTCGGACCGCCTCTACTTCGAGCCGGTGACCCTCGAGGACGTGCTCGCCATCGTCGACGTGGAACGGCCCCTTGGCCTCATCGTCCAGTTCGGCGGCCAGACCCCCCTGAAGCTCGCCGATCGTCTGCACGCCGCCGGCGTCCCGATCATCGGCACGCCCCCGGATGCGATCGACCGCGCCGAGGACCGCCAGCGCTTCCAGGCGGTCGTGGACAAGCTCGGCCTCAGGCAACCCTCGAACCGGACCGTTGAAAGCGTCCCCGAGGGCCTTGCCGCGGCCGGGGAGATCGGCTTCCCCATCGTCGTGCGGCCGTCCTACGTGCTCGGGGGCCGGGCCATGGAGATCGTCTACTCGGAGGCCGAGTTGCGGCGCTATCTCGGCGATGCGTTCGCCGTCTCCCATTCCGGCCCGGTCTTGCTCGACCGCTTCCTCGACCAGGCCGTCGAAGTCGATGTCGATGCGGTCTGCGACGGCGAGCGGGTGGTGATCGGGTCGATCATGCAGCACATCGAGCAGGCGGGCGTGCATTCGGGCGACTCGGCGTGCTCGCTGCCGCCCTACCGGCTGGCCGATAGCGTGCAGGACGAGATCCGCCGCCAGGTCCGGGCCATTGCGCTGGAACTCGGGGTGATCGGGCTGATGAACGTGCAGCTTGCGGTGCAGGACGACGCGGTGTACCTGCTCGAGGTCAATCCCCGCGCGTCGCGCACCGTGCCGTTCGTGTCGAAGTGCATCGGGGTGTCCTTCGCCAAGATCGCGGCGCGGTGCATGGCGGGCGTGTCCCTGGACGCGCAGGGGTTCACGGAAGAGGTGGTGCCCTCGTACTTCGGGGTGAAGGAGTCGGTGTTCCCGTTCGTCAAGTTCCCGGGGGTCGATCCGATCCTGGGCCCGGAAATGAAATCCACCGGCGAGGTGATGGGCGTGGGCGAGTCCTTCGCGGAAGCCTTCGCCAAGGCGTCCCTCGCCGCCGGCGAGACCCTGCCGCAAGGCGGCAAGGCGTTCGTCAGCGTCAAGACGTCGGACCGTCCGTTCGTCGGCGCCATCGGCCGCGAACTCCGGGAACTGGGCTTCGACATCTCCGCGACACGCGGGACGGCGCGGACCTTGCGGGAGGCGGGCGTGCCCTGTCGGGTCGTCAACAAGGTGACGGAGGGACGTCCGGACGTCACGGACATGATCAAGAACGAGAAGATCGACCTGATCGTCAATACCACCGAGGGGCGCCGGTCCATCGCGGACTCGTCTGTGATCCGCAAGCTCGCGCTGCTGCACAAGGTGTGCTACACGACGACCCTTGCGGGCGGGGAAGCGTTCTGCATCGCGATGCGACACGGTGCGGTGGACCGGGTGCGGAGACTGCAGGACCTGCACGGCGTCACCCTGCGGGAGGCCGGGGCAGCCGTGCCGTCATGACGACGCCGATGACCCTGGAGGGCGAGCGCCAGTTGCGCGAGGAACTGGCGGAACTCAAGAACGTGGCGCGGCCGAACATCGTGCGCGAAATCGCCGCGGCCCGCGGCCACGGGGACCTGCGGGAGAACGCGGAGTACCACGCGGCGAAAGAACTGCAGGGCTTCATCGAGGGACGCATCGGCGAGATCGAGGGCAAGCTCGCCGACGCGCAGGTCATCGACGTCACGCGCATCGGCCGCACGGGCCGCGTGGTGTTCGGCACGACGGTGACGCTCGAGGACTGCGACAGCGGCGAGACCGTGCGCTACCGGATCGTCGGCGAGGACGAGGCCGACCTCGGGGTCGGCAAGATCTCCTTCCTGTCGCCCATCGGCCGGGCCATGATCGGCAAGTCGGAAGAGGACGCGGTGGTGGTGACGACGCCCAACGGAGAGCGGGAGTACGTCATCGACCGGGTCGAGCACCTGTAGCGCCCGGCCCGGGACGTTACAGGTAACGTGCGACGTTCGACAGCGCGGGCCTGGCCTCGGGGTTGGCGCGATACAGCACGACGACCTTGCCGATCCGTTGCACCAGGGTCGCCCCGGAGCGCTCGCGGAGGTCCTCGATGACGGCCCGGCGCGCGCCGCGGTCATCCACGTGCAGGCGCACCTTCACGAGTTCGTGGTCGGCGAGCGCGCGGTCGATCTCCCGGACCGCGTTGTCGGTGGCGCCGTTCTCGCCGATGGCGACGATGGGGTCGAGGTGGTGCGCCATGCCGCGCAGCGTTCGGATGTCCATGGAGCGGGGTGTCGGGTTGGTGTCGGGTGGACGGCTACGCTGGCGATGTTACACGCGCCGGCAGGTGGACGTGGGCGCGGTGACCTGACCCGATGACTCGGCGGTCCAAGTCCAGTGCGGCGTGGCTCGCTCGCCAGCGCCGAGACCCGTACACCGGGCGAGCCGTCTCTCGTGCCTACTTCAAACTCGAGCAACTCGACGCCAGGTTCCGGCTCACGGCGCCGGACAAGACCGTGCTGGAACTCGGCGCCGCTCCGGGCGGGTGGACGCAGTACCTCGGCACGCGCTGCCGCCTGGTGGTTGCCTGCGACCTCCTGCCGCTGGCCACCGTCCCGACCGGGGTTCGCGCCGTCGTGGGCGACGCCCGGGAGCCGTCCGTGCGGCAGCGCATTCTCGCAACGGCGAGTGCGGCCGAGGACCGACCGTTCGACGTTGTATTGTCCGACATGGCCCCCAATATGAGTGGCAACAGGGTGCGCGATCAGGCAGTGGCTCTGGAACTCGTGGAGTGCACGCTCGAACTCGCCGAACGGTGGCTCAGGCCCCGTGGCCGGGTGGTCGTGAAAGCCTTCCACGGCGCGGGGTTCGAGGATCTGGTCCGCAACATGCGGGGTCGTTTCGAAGACGTGGTCGTGGCGAAACCCCGGGCCTCCCGAGGCGGGTCCCGGGAGGTCTATGCGACCGGACGATATGGAGTAGAATGAGCGATTCCTGCTGACCCGCACCTAGAGGGTAAGCGATTGAACGATATGGGAAAAAACCTCCTGCTTTGGCTCATCGTCGCGGCCGTGCTGCTGACGGTCTTCCAGAACTTCAACGTCAAGAAGGAGCCGACGGAGATCAGCTACTCCGAGTTCCTCGAAGACGTGCGCATGGACGACGTCGACTCCGTGGTCATGGAGCGCACGCGCATCTTCGGTACCAGGAAGGGTGGCGAGGAGTTCATGGTGATCCGTCCGCCCATGTCCGACCCGAAACTCGCCGATGACCTCTACAACCACGGCGTGACGATCACCGGCAAGGAAGAGGAAGAGCCGAGCATCTGGTGGCAGTTGCTGGTCGCCAGCTTCCCCATCCTCATCATCATCGCCGTCTTCATGCTGTTCATGCGGCAGATGCAGGGTGGCGCCGGAGGCCGGGGCGGGCCGATGGCGTTCGCCAAGAGCAAGGCGCGCCTCCTGTCGGAGGACCAGATCAAGACGACGTTCGCCGACGTGGCGGGGGTCGACGAGGCCAAGGAAGACGTCAGCGAACTCGTGGAGTTCCTGCGCGACCCGAGCAAGTTCCAGCGCCTCGGGGGACGCATCCCGCGCGGCATCCTGATGGTCGGCTCCCCCGGGACGGGCAAGACGCTGCTGGCCAAGGCCATCGCCGGCGAGGCGAAGGTGCCGTTCTTCTCGATCTCGGGCTCGGACTTCGTCGAGATGTTCGTCGGCGTCGGGGCATCGCGCGTCCGTGACATGTTCGAACAGGCCAAGAAGCAGGCGCCCTGCATCATCTTCATCGACGAGATCGATGCGGTGGGCCGGCACCGCGGGGCCGGCCTCGGGGGCGGTCACGACGAGCGCGAACAGACCCTGAACCAGTTGCTCGTCGAGATGGACGGCTTCGAGGCGAACGACGGCATCATCGTCATCGCGGCGACCAACCGGCCCGACGTGCTCGACAAGGCGCTGCTGCGGCCGGGACGGTTCGACCGGCAGGTCGTCGTGCCGCTGCCCGACATCCGCGGCCGCGAGCAGATCCTCATGGTGCACATGCGCCGCGTCCCCCTCTCGGACGACGTCGACCCGGGCATCATCGCGCGCGGCACGCCCGGTTTCTCCGGCGCGGACCTCGAGAACATCGTCAACGAGGCCGCCCTCTTCGCGGCCCGGGCCGGCAAGCGGCTCGTCATGATGGACGAGTTCGAGAAGGCCAAGGACAAGATCATGATGGGCACCGAGCGCAAGACCATGGTCATGTCCGAGAAGGAGAAGCGCAACACCGCCTACCACGAGTCCGGCCACGCCATCGTGGGCCGCTCCCTGCCCGAGCACGACATGCTCTACAAGGTCACCATCGTGCCGCGCGGCCGGGCGCTCGGCGTGACCATGTTCCTGCCGGAGGAGGACCGTTACAGCCTTAGCCGCCAGATGGTGCTCTCCCAGATCACCAGCCTGTTCGGCGGGCGCATCGCCGAAGAGCTGATCAACGGCAAGGACGGCGTGACGACGGGCGCCGCGAACGACATCGAGCGGGCGACGCAACTCGCGCGCAACATGGTGACGAAGTGGGGGCTGTCCGAGGAACTCGGCCCCATCATGTACGACGAGGACGACGGCGAGGTGTTCCTCGGCATGTCGGCCGGCATGAAGCCCAAGCCCATCTCCGGCGCCACGGCGAAGGCCATCGACGCGGAAGTGCGGCGCATCGTCGACCAGTGCTACGAACGCGCGAAGGCGATCCTGGTCGAGCACGAGGACAAGCTGCACAGCATGGCGAGTGCCCTCATCGAGTACGAGACCCTCACGCCGGACCAGATCGACGACATCATGGCCGGCGCGAAACCGCGGGCGCCGAAAGTCGCGCCGCCGCCTCCGAAGGAAACCGAGGAGCCGAGCCCGATCGGCGATCCGGCGCAGGAGACCTGACCCATCTCCGGGCAGCGGCGCGAGCTGCTCTGCGGCACGCGCCGGCTCGATCTCCGGCAACCGCGCGTCATGGGGATCCTCAATGTCACCCCGGACTCGTTCTCGGACGGAGGACGTTTCCCGAGCGTGGATGCAGCCGTCGACGCGGCGGGGCGCATGGTCGAGGCGGGAGCGGCGGTGCTCGACGTCGGGGGCGAGAGCACACGTCCCGGCGCGTCCGCGGTCTCGGCTGCCGAGGAGATGGACCGCGTCCTGCCGGTTATCGAAGGCATCCGCCGGTTCGATGCCGTCGTCAGCGTGGACACGAGCAAGGCGGCGGTGGCCGAGGCCGCCATCGCCGCGGGCGCCGGCATGGTCAACGACGTGCTTGCGGCGCGCGCTCCGGGGATGCTCGACGTGCTCGCCCGCTCGCGTGTCGCCGTCTGCCTGATGCACATGCGGGGCGAGCCGCGCACCATGCAGGTCCGGCCCGAGTACGAGGACGTGGTGCGGGAGGTCGCCGCGTTCCTCGCAGCGCGTGCTTCCGCGTGCCGGGCCGCTGAGGTGGCGCGGGAGCGACTGATCCTGGATCCCGGGATCGGCTTCGGCAAGACGGTGTCCCACAACCTCGAGCTGTTGCGAAACCTGCCGGCGCTCTCGAGCGACGGCCTGCCTGTCCTCGTGGGCGCGTCGCGCAAGAGCACGATCGGTCAGTTGACGGGCAAGCCTCCGGCGGGCCGTTTGGCGGGTAGTATTGGCGCCGCGGTGTTCGCGGTCACGAGAGGTGCGGTCATGGTGCGGGTGCACGATGTCGAGGAGACGGTGGATGCCCTGGAGGTCGTGCGGGCGATCGAGTCAGGCAGCCAGTGGCGCCCGGGAGGCGCGGGATGCGGGGGGGCCTGAGGCCCGGGTCGGGACGCTGCGCCCGTCCTGGCGGGAGGGTAGTCCATTGAACAACAACGGTCGCAAGTACTTCGGGACGGACGGGATCCGCGGGCGCGTGGGCGAGCATCCCATTACGGCGGAGTTCTGCCTGCGCCTCGGCTGGGCGGTCGGCAAGATCTTCGCCTCCGAGGGGTCGCGCCTCGTACTCATCGGCAAGGACACGCGCATCTCCGGGTACATGATCGAGTCCGTCCTCGAAGCCGGCCTGGTATCGGCCGGCGTGGACGTGCGGCTCCTGACACCGATTCCCACGCCGGCCGTCGCCTACCTGACACGGACCTTCCGCGCGGATGCCGGCATCGTCATCAGCGCCTCCCACAACCGCTACGACGACAACGGCATCAAGTTCTTCGACTCGCGCGGCAACAAGCTGCCCGACGAGATGGAACTCGCCATCGAGCAGCAGATGGAGGCGCCCCTCGTGACCGTGCGGTCGAGCGAGCTGGGCAAGGTGGAACGCCTCGAGGACGCACGGGGCCGTTACATCGAGTTCTGCAAGGGAACGGTGGACCGGCGGTTCCGCCTGCGCGGCCTCAAGGTCGTGGTCGACTGTGCGAACGGCTCGACCTACGCCGTGGCCCCGCGGGTGTTCTCCGAGCTGGGCGCCGACGTGACCGTCATAGGCGCCGAGCCGAACGGGATGAACATCAACGATGGCTGTGGTTCCACGCAACCGGAGGCGATGGCGGAGGCGGTGGTCGAGGCGGGGGCCGATGTCGGTATCGCTCTCGACGGGGACGGGGACCGGGTCATCATGGCCGACGGCGACGGCCGGATCGTGGACGGGGACGAACTGCTCTACATCATCGCGAGTCACTGGTCGCGTACGGGACGCCTGAGCGGAGGCGTCGTCGGCACGGTCATGACCAACCTGGGTCTGGAACGCGCCCTGGGCCGGGCGCGCATTCCGTTCGCGCGGGCCGACGTCGGCGACCGCTACGTCCTCGAGGCGATGCGCCACCGGAACTGGCCGCTGGGCGGGGAGTCGTCGGGACACATCGTGTGCTCGAACCTCACAACGACGGGGGACGGCATTGTCTCGGCGCTGCAGGCGCTCGTGCCGATGGTCGAGACCGGCAAGCCCCTGGCCGACCTCAAGACGGGCATGACGAAGCTCCCCCAGTCCATCGTCAGCGTGGCGGCCGAAGACCCCGATACGGTCAGTGGATGCGGCGCGGTGGCGCGCGCCCTTGGCGACGTCGAAGCCCAGCTCGACGGCCAAGGCCGGGTCCTGATTCGCCCGTCGGGGACGGAGCCGGTCGTTAGGGTTATGGTCGAGGGCGAGGATCCCGACCTCGTCGCCGGTCACGCCCACGCACTGGCCGACGTCGTGCGTTCCTCGGGGCAGTCCGCATCGCCCTAGGCAGGCCGCCGCCCGTGGGCGCGCCCTGTGGGCGCGCAAGCACAGCGCTTGCAACTGGCCGATACGCCTATACCATTGCGCCTCCCGCCAGCCGGTGAAGAGGGCATGCGCCGATCGATCGCCGCCGGAAACTGGAAGATGCACGGTTCGCGGGCGCTGCTCGAGGCGTTTGCGGCGCAGGCCTTCCCGGGCGCGATCGAGACGCTGGTGTTTCCGCCGGCGGTCTACGTCGCCGAAGCGGCGAAGCGGCTGTCCGGCATCGGAGTCGGCATCCAGGATGTGCACCCCGAGGCCGCCGGAGCCTTTACCGGCGAGGTGGCGGCCGAGATGGCGGCGGAACTCGGCGCAAGTCATGCCCTGGTGGGCCACTCGGAACGCCGGCACCTGTTCGGAGAGGACAATGGAACGGTCGCGCGGAAGTATGCGGCGGCGCGCCGCGCAGGGCTGGTGCCGATACTCTGCGTCGGCGAGACCCTCGAGGAGCGCCGCGCGGGACGCCAGGAGGCAGTGGTGCTGAGCCAGCTCGATGCGGTCTTCGGGACCGCTTCCGCACGGAATGCGGTGGTTGCGTACGAGCCCGTATGGGCCATCGGGACCGGAGAGACGGCCACGCCCGGGCAGGCGCAGGCCATGCACGCGGTCATCCGGGAGGCGCTCCGCGAGCCGTCGTTGCGCGTCCTCTATGGAGGCAGCGTCAAGCCGGAGAACGCGGCGGCGCTGTTTGGCGAAGAAGACGTGGACGGCGGGCTCGTTGGCGGTGCGTCGCTTTCGCCTGCCGCGTTCATGGCGATCGCCGAGGCGGCTGTTTGTGAGGACAAGGCATAGATGGGTACCTTCGAGACGATCCTGCTGATTCTCCTGGTGGCGGACGCGATCGCCCTCGGCGCGCTCATCCTGCTGCAGCAGGGCAAGGGCGCCGACATCGGCGCGGCGTTCGGCTCCGGCGGAGCGAACACCGTGTTCGGCGCGACCGGCGGCGCGTCGTTCCTGATGAAGCTCACCGTCTGGCTGTCGATCGGCTTTTTCGTCATCGCCTTCGGGCTCGCCTACGCGGCGAAGGAGCGCGCGGCGGGTCTGCGGGGCGATGGCGTTCCGTCCCTGCCCCTCGTTCAGGAGGAGGTGCCAACGGCCACCGTTGACGAGACCGACGCACCGCAGTTGACAGAGGACGAGGAACCGGTAGATTCCGACATCCCCGAGGTCTGAGCCGGCGGTCTGGCCGGAGCGGACCCCGACACGACGAACGCGCCGAAGTGGTGAAATTGGTAGACACGCTACCTTGAGGGGGTAGTGGGCGGACGCCCGTGGAGGTTCGAGTCCTCTCTTCGGCACCAGATCCGACCTCCGCGCGAGTGCCGTCCGGCCTCGCGCGGCTTTCCCCCGGCGCATCGATTCGACCGCCTTCGGCCGCATCGCCCCGATTGCGCTGGGGGACTGGTGGGCTATAATTCCGCGCTTACTGATGCGGGGTGGAGCAGTCTGGTAGCTCGTCGGGCTCATAACCCGAAGGTCGTGGGTTCAAATCCTGCCCCCGCTACCAAGGTGAAAGAGAAGGCCCCCGAACGATAGGGAGGGGGCCTTTTCGTAACATCGGGCATGCCGGCCGCGCACTCGGCGGCAGGCGGGCTGCAGGCGCCGCGTCAGTGGACGATGGGCCTGCCCGCCCGTCAGCGGCTCGGGATGCCGGCGGAGGCATCGGGAATGGGCGGGATCGCCCATTTTTTGTATGTGGCCGGTGGGTGCCGAAAGGCGGGTGCCGAAGATTGGGTGCCGAAGATTGGGTGCCGAAGGATGGGTGCCGAGGATTAGGTGCCGAAGAGAAGAGAAGATAGGTGCCGGGTGTGTCCCGAAAGAGAGGCGACCGGTGAACAGGAGAGAGCGGGAGCTGGAACAGTTGCTCGGACCGACCGTACGCGGACTCGGCTGTGAGATGTGGGGCATCGAGTACTTCCCCGCCGGCCGTCCGCCCATGCTGCGCGTGTACATCGACGCCCCCGATGGCGTGACGGTGGACGACTGCGAGCGCGTCAGTCACCAGCTCAGCGGCGTACTCGACGTGGAAGAGCCGATCCGCAACGACTTCACGCTCGAGGTTTCGTCGCCGGGACTCGACCGGGTGCTCTTCAAACCGGAACAGTATGAAGCGTACGTCGGCGAGGACGTCGATGTGCGGCTGAAGTTCCCGCTCGAGGGGCTGCGGAAGGTCGTGGGCCGGCTGGCCGGGGCCACGGCGAGCGAGGTCTTCGTCGAGGCGGACGGGGCGACGCTCGCGGTGCCGGTGGAACAGGTGCGGCGGACGCGGATCGTGCCGCGCTTCGACTAGCGGTTCGGGACTATTCGGCGCTAAGCGGCGCAGTCGGGGCAAGAGCAGGCAATGAGCAAGGAAATCCTCATAGTCGTCGAGTCGCTCTCGCACGAGAAGGGCGTGCCGAAGGAGGTCATCTTCGATGCGCTGGAATCGGCACTGGCCACCGCGACCAAGAAGCGGTACCAGGAGGACGCCGAGTTCCGGGTCGCCATCGACCGCGAGAGCGGCAGCTACGAGACCTTCCGGCGCTGGGAGGTCATCGATCCGGACCGCGAGCTCGAAGAGGACGAAATGCCGAACCCGGACGCGGAGCTGACCCCGGAGGAGGCCGGGGAGCGGAATCCGGCGCTCGGCATCGGTGACTTCCACGAGATTCCCGTCGAGTCCGTCGAGTTTGGCCGCATCGCGGCGCAGGCCGCGCGGCAGGTGCTTACGCAGAAGGTCCGCGAGGCGGAGCGGGCCCAGGTGCTCGAGAAGTACCTGCCCAGGGTGCACCAGCTCGTCAGCGGTACCGTCAAGAAGGTGACGCGCGACGCCGTCATCGTGGACCTCGGCGGCAACGCGGAGGCGATTCTCATGCGCGGCAGCATGATTCCGCGCGAAACGTTCCGCATGGGCGACCGCCTGCGTGCCCTGCTCGTGGACGTACGTCCCGAGGCCCGGGGGCCGCAGCTCATCCTCAGTCGCATCACGTCGGAGATGCTGATCGAGCTCTTCAAGGTGGAGGTCCCGGAGATCGCCGAGGACGTGATCGAGATCCGGGCCGCCGCCCGCAACCCCGGGTCCCGGGCGAAGATCGCCGTGTACACGAACGACGGACGGATAGACCCGGTGGGCGCCTGCGTCGGCATGCGTGGCTCGCGCGTCCAGGCAGTCTCGGGTGAGTTGGCGGGGGAGCGCGTGGACATCGTGCCGTGGAACGAGAACCCGGCGCAACTGGCCATCAACGCGATGCAGCCGGCGGAGGTGGCCAGCATCGTCCTCGACGAGGACACGCACGCGATGGACATCGCCGTGGCCGAGGACAACCTGGCGCAGGCCATCGGTCAGAGAGGAGAGAACGTCCGCCTCGCCAGCCAGCTCACGGGCTGGGAACTGAACATCATGACCGAGGAGGACGCGGCGCAGCAGCAGGAGGAGGAGGCGCTCTCGGTCATGGAAGAGTTCATGGAGGCCCTGTCGGTCGACGAGAACGTGGCGGCCGTGCTGGCGGAGGAGGGGTTCACGACCATCGAGGAGGTCGCCTACGTTCCCATCGAGGAACTGCGCACGATCGAGGGTTTCGACGAGGAGATCGTCGAGGAGCTCCGCCAACGTGCGAAGGACGCGCTGCTGACCAAGGCGATCGCCTCCGGCGGTCTGCTGGCGGAAGGCGAGCCGGCCCCGGACCTGCTGAACATGGAAGGCATGGACCGTGACCTCGCCTACACGCTGGCCGGCAACGGCGTGGTGACCATGGAGGACCTGGCCGAGCTCGCGACGCCGGACCTGCTCGACATCGACGAGAGCGTCGGCGAGGAGCGCGCCAGCGAACTCATCATGACGGCCCGCGCACCGTGGTTCGAAGACGAGGCCGAGGAAGAAGGCGCCGAAGCGGTCGCCGAAGCGGCGGGCGAGGTGGCCCAGGCCCCGGGGGCCGGGCCGGAAGAAGGGACCCTCGCGACCGCGCCTGCCGGCACGGACGCCCCGGCGGCCGAGGCGGTGCCGGCGGTCGGAGGAGGCCAGGGGACGCGCTCCGCATGAGTGAGGTAACGGTCAAGCAGCTTGCCGCGGCGGTCGGAGCGTCGGCCGACCGGTTGCTGCGGCAGATGCGCGAGGCTGGCCTGCCGCAGGAGGCGGAGGACGAGCCGGTCACGGACCAGGAGCGTCAGCGCCTGCTCGAGTTCCTGAACCTCCGCCAGGAAGCGCAGGGACGCGCGCCCAGCCGCATCACGCTGAAGCGGACGTCCGTGACCACGCTGAAGACGGGCCAGGGTCGCGGCGGCCGGACCATCCAGGTTCAGAGCAAACGTCGACGTACCTACGTCAAGGCGACGCCGCGGGCCGAAGCGGAGACGGACACCCCGACTGCGGCGCCGAGGCAGCCGGGTCAGGTCGAGCTGGAGGCGGAGCGTATCCGCCGGCAGGAACTTGCGCGCAAGAGCGCGGAAGAGGACGTTCGTCGTCTGGCCGCGCGCCGGGCGGAGGAGCAGGCGGAGCAAGAGCGGGAGCGCGCCCGGGAGGAAGAGGCCGAGGCCAGGCGCCGCGAGGACGAGCTGCGGAAACAGGCGGAGGCTGCGCAGCGCGCCGAGCAGGAGAAGACCCAGGAGCAGTCCGTGACCGAGGCTGCGGCACGCGCCCAGGCCGAGGCACAGGCGCAGGAGCGCGGCGGCAAGCGCGCCAAGGACAGGACGAAGGAGCGCGAGCGTACGAAGGAGCCGGGGTTCGGCGCGCGCCGGCGGGGCGAACTGTCCATGAAACGCCGGTCGCCGCGCATGCGGCGTCGGGGGCCGTCGCGCATTTCGGTCGAGACTCGCGGCGGCGAGTTCGAGCGGCCACAGGACGCCGTTCAGCGCGAGGTCGAACTCGGCGAGGCCATCCAGGTCGGTGAACTCGCACGGCGCATGAGCGTGAAGGCCGGCGAGGTCATCAAGACTCTCATGGACATGGGCGTGATGGCCACCATCAACCAGACGCTGGACCAGGACACGGCCTCGCTCCTCGTGGAGGAGATGGGTCACAAGGTGAAGCTCGTGGTCGCCGACGAGGTCGAACACGAGCACGAGGAGTCGCTCAGGATCGAGGGCAACGTGGAGCCGCGGTCTCCCGTCGTGACCGTGATGGGACACGTGGACCACGGCAAGACATCGCTGCTCGACTACATCCGCAACTCGCGGATCGTCGCCGGAGAGGCCGGCGGCATCACACAGCACATCGGCGCCTACCGGGTATCGACGGAGCACGGGGACATCAGCTTCCTCGATACCCCGGGTCACGCCGCGTTCACCGCGATGCGGGCTCGGGGCGCCAGGTCCACGGACATCGTCATCCTCGTCGTGGCCGGCGACGACGGCGTCATGCCGCAGACCGTGGAGGCGGTGCAGCACGCCAAGGCGGCGGGCGTACCCATCATCGTGGCCATCAACAAGATGGACCTCGAGGGCGTCGACCCGGCGCGCGTCAAGAACGAACTGGTCGCGGTCGACGTGATTCCGGAGGACCTCGGAGGCGATACGCAGTTCATCGAGGTCTCCGCGCAGACGGGACAGGGTGTCGACAACCTCCTCGAGAGCATCAACCTGCAGGCGGAACTGCTCGAACTGGGCGCCGCCCGCGACGTCCCGGGACGCGGCATCGTCGTCGAGTCGCGTCTCGACCGGGGCCGCGGTCCCGTCGCCACCATACTGGTGCAGAACGGGGTGCTGCGGCGCGGGGACGTGGTCATCGCGGGGGAGCGCTTCGGGCGCGTGCGGCTGATGCTCAACGAACGGGGCGATCCGGTGGGCGAAGCCGGCCCGTCGGTGCCGGTCGAGGTGCTCGGGCTGAACGGAACTCCGGAAGCGGGCGACGACTTCTCGGTCGTCGCCGACGAGCGGCGCGCCCGGGAACTCGCGGAACTGCGCGCCACCAGGAGCCAGGAGCAGCGGCTCGCCAAGCAGCAGGCCGCGAAGATCGAGAACCTCTTCGCGAACCTGGGCGACGGCGAGAAGCGGGTACTGAAGCTGGTGCTCAAGGCGGATGTCCGCGGTTCCCTCGAGGCGATCACCCAGGCCTGCGCGGACCTCGGCAACGACGAGGTGGCGGTCAACCTGCTCGGCACCGGGGTCGGCGGCATCACGGAGTCGGACGCGACCCTCGCCATGACGTACGGCGCCGCGATCTTCGGATTCAACGTGCGCGCGGACACGAATGCCAAGTCGGTCATCGAGCGTGAGGGCATCGACCTGCGCTACTACAGCGTGATCTACGAGCTGCTCGACGACATCAGGATGATCCTGCAGGACATGCTCGCACCGGAGGTGCGCGAAGAGATCGTCGGCACGGCGGAGGTGCGGGACGTGTTCCGGTCGCCGCGCTTCGGTCAGGTCGCCGGGTGCATGGTGGTCGACGGCTCCGTCGCCCGGAACAAGAAGATCCGGGTGCTGCGCGACAATGTGGTCATCTTCGAGGGTGAGCTCGAATCGCTGCGCCGGTTCAAGGACGACGTGGGCGAAGTCCGCAATGGCCTCGAGTGCGGCATCGGCGTACGCAACTACAACGACGTTCGCGTGGGCGACCGGATCGAGGTCTTCGAGTCCCGGGAAGTGGCGCGGGCCCTGTAGCGAGTCGGAAGCGAATCAGCAGCGATCTGACCATGCGATCCCTCGTCCGCAACGCCGAACGCGACCTCCGGCTGGCCGACTTCATCCGGGACGAACTCGGACGTGCCCTGCTATCCGACGTGCGGGATCCGCGAATAGGCATGACCAGCGTAACGGACGTCCGCGTGAATCGCGACATGAGTCGGGCGGACGTGTACGTCAGCTCGCTGTCGGCCCGGTCCGAGAGCGAGCGCGAGGCGTTGGTCGCGGCGCTCGACCACGCGGCCGGCTTCCTCCGTACGAAGGTGGCGCAGCGCGGCAACCTGCGCACGACCCCCCGCCTGCGATTCCACTACGACGATCTCGTGGAGTCCGGCCCGCGCATGGAGGCCCTCATCGATCGCGCCGTGGAAAGCGGTGCGGGAGGGGATGCGCGGCGCGGCGCGGCGGGACCGCGGACGCCGGCGCGAAGCTGATGGCACGCAGGCGGGCAGCTCGAGGCAGGGACGTGTCGGGGGTGGTGGCGCTCGACAAGCCGAAGGGCATGAGCTCGAGCGCGGCCGTCCAGGACGCCAAGCGCCTGTTCCGCGCGCGCAAGGTGGGTCACACGGGGAGCCTCGATCCGCTCGCCACCGGGGTGCTGCCGTTGTGCTTCGGCAACGCGACGCGCTTCTCGCAGTTCCTGCTGGATTCGGACAAGCGCTACGTGGCCGAGGTCAGGCTTGGCGTCAGCACGGACAGCGGCGATGCGGACGGCAGCGTCCTCGAGGAGCGCCCGGTGGGGCGGCTCGCGCGGCGCGCGGTCGAACGGGCGCTCGGGTCCTTCAGGGGTGAGATCGAGCAGGTGCCGTCGATGTTCTCGGCCATCAAGCACCACGGCCAGCCGCTCTACAAGCTCGCGCGCCAAGGCGTAGAGGTGGAGCGCAAGGCCCGGCCGATCACCGTGTACTCCAACGAGATCGTGGCCTTCGAGGACGACAGGCTTACCCTGGACGTGCACTGCAGCAAGGGCACGTACGTGCGCTGCATCGTGCACGAACTCGGCGAGATGCTCGGTTGCGGGGCCCACGTGACGGACCTTCGGCGCACGATGGCGGGACCGTTCGGGGAAGACGACCTCGTCACCTTCGAGGCGTTGCGGGAAGCCGACGCGGAGCACCGGCTGGACGCGTTGCTGCAGCCGGTGTCGAGCACGGTGCGGCAGTGGCCGGCGGTGACCCTGACCGACCACACGGCGTACTATCTGCGGCAGGGCCAGCCCGTCATCGTTCCGCATGCCCCGACGGCGGGTTGGGTGCGCCTCTGCGAAGCGTCGGCGCGGCGGCAGTCGAGCGACGCGGACGGCGAGAACGGCCAGAACGGCGAGCGCCGCGACGAGGGGACGTCCGGCAGCGGACGTTTCCTGGGGGTCGGGGAAATACTCGACGACGGACGGGTCGCACCGAGGCGGTTGATACCGGATCGGTCGTGAACTCGCGGTACGGCAGGCAGGGGGTTGCCCCTTTTGGGCAAAACGGAACACAGGCACAGCGATCGGATATGGAGAAGGAAGCATGGCGCTGACGGCCGAAGCGAAACGGGCGATCGTCGAGGAGCATCGACGTAGCGAAAACGACACCGGTTCGCCTGAAGTGCAGGTGGCGCTGCTCACGCACAACATCAACTCGTTGCAGCAGCACTTCCGGGACCACGGCAAGGACCATCACTCGCGCCGGGGCCTGATCCGCATGGTGGGTCAGCGTCGCAAGCTGCTCAACTACCTGCGCGGCAAGGACGACGGCCGCTACCGGGCGCTGATACAGAGGCTGGGCCTCCGGCGCTAGCGTTGGTCCAGTGCGAATTCATTGACGAAGCGGGGAGACCGCTTCGAGCGGCGCCGTTGCTGCGGGCCGCTATAGCAAAGTGAGCGGACGTCCGCTCCACAGGAGAAGAAGTTGAATCCAGTCAGAACGGAATTTGAGTATGGCGACCACCAGGTCGTCCTCGAGGCCAACCGGGTAGCCAGGCAGGCCACCGGGAGCGTGTTGGCGTCCATGGGAGACACGGTCGTGCTCTGCACGGCGGTGGTCGTCCCGGAAGCGCGGCCAGACCAGGCGTTCTTCCCCCTTACGGTCAACTATGAGGAGAAGATGTATGCCGCCGGCAAGATCCCCGGCGGTTTCCCGCGGCGGGAAGGACGGCCGACGGAGAAGGAGACGCTGACCTGCCGGCTCATCGACCGGCCCATCCGCCCGCTGTTCCCCAAGGGGTTCATGAACGAAGTGCAGGTGATCTGCACGGTCATGTCGGCGGGGCGCGACATGGACCCCGACATCGTCGCGATGCTCGGCGCCTCCGCCGCGCTGTCCCTCTCCGGGGCGCCGTTCGGGGGACCGATCGGGGCGGCGCGCGTGGGTTACCACGAGGGTGCGTATCTGCTGAATCCGGGCGTGGAGGCGCTCACCACGTCGGCGCTCAACATGGTGGTCGCGGGGACCGCGTCCGCCGTGCTGATGGTCGAATCCGAAGCGGACGAACTGACCGAGGACCAGATGCTCGGCGGCGTCCTGTACGCGCACCAGGAGATGCAGGTCGCGATCCGGGCCATCGAGCAACTGACCGCGGAGGCCGGCAAGCCGAAGTGGCGCTGGGAGCCGCCGACGCCCGACGCGGGCCTCGTGGAGCGCGTGGCGGCCTCCGTGGGCGACGCCGTGGGCGACGCCTATCGCATCACCGACAAGCAGGACCGCCAGAGCCGCGTGAGCGCATTGCGCGAACAGGCGGTCAGCGAACTGGCGCGCGGGGGCGCGGACGATCTGGAGGCCGGGGAGGTGCTCGACGAGTTCGCTCGCCTGGAGAAGCGCGTCGTGCGAGAGCGCGTGCTGGCCGGCGAGCCGCGCATCGACGGACGCGACCGGACGACCGTGCGGCCGATATCGGTCGATGTGGGGCTGCTGCCGCGTGCGCACGGGTCGGCGATGTTCACCCGCGGGGAAACCCAGGCGATCGTGACGGCGACCCTGGGCACGCTCCGCGACGCGGCGCTGGTCGAGACCCTGCACGGGACCTACAAGGACCAGTTCATGCTGCACTACAACTTCCCGCCGTACAGCGTCGGGGAGGCCGGCTTCCTGGGCGCGCCCAAGCGGCGCGAGATCGGTCACGGACGCCTGGCGCGGCGCGGCATCTCGGCGGTGCTCCCGGACCAGGACACGTTCCCCTATACGCTGCGGGTGGTGTCCGAGATCACCGAGAGCAACGGCTCCAGTTCGATGGCGAGCGTATGCGGCGCATCGCTTGCGCTGATGGACGCCGGCATACCCGTGCGCGCGGCGGTGGCCGGGGTCGCCATGGGCCTCGTCAAGGACGGCGAACGTTTCGCCGTGCTGACCGACATCCTCGGGGACGAGGACCACCTGGGCGACATGGACTTCAAGGTCGCCGGGACCGCGGACGGCGTGACCGCGCTGCAGATGGACATCAAGATCGACGGGGTCACCGAGGAGATCATGGAGGTCGCCCTCGAGCAGGCGCTCGCGGCCCGCCTCCACATCCTGGGCGAGATGAACCAGGTCATCGCGGCGCCGCGGGAGAGCCTCGCGGAGAACGCGCCGTCCCTGGTCGTGCTCAAGATCAATCCGGACAAGATCCGGGACATCATCGGCAAGGGCGGTGCGACCATCCGCTCGATCGTCGACGAGACCGGCGCGGAAGTGGACGTCGAGGACGACGGTACGGTGCGGATCTACGGGGAGGACCAGGCGTCCAGGGACGCCGCCGTGGCCCGCGTGCAGGAGATCACGGCGGAAGCCGAGGTCGGCAGGATCTACAACGGCAAGGTCGCGCGCATCGTGGACTACGGCGCCTTCGTCAACATCCTGCCGGGCAAGGACGGACTGCTGCACATCTCCGAAGTCGCCAAGGAGCGCGTCGAGAAGGTGAGCGACTACCTCGAGGAGGGCCAGGACGTGGACGTGGTCGTACTCGATGTGGACCAGCGCGGCCGGATCAAGCTCTCCATCAAGGAGGTGCCGAACTACGCCGCTTCCGCGTAGAGGACAGCCCTACGGCGCGCCGGCGCGGTTCGCGACCAGGTCGTCGACTACGGACGGCTCCGCCAGCGTGGTCGTGTCGCCCAGGTCGTCCAGTTCGTTGGCGGCGATCTTGCGCAGGATGCGGCGCATGATCTTGCCGGACCGCGTCTTCGGCAGTCCGGGCGCGAACTGGATGACGTCCGGGCGCGCGAACGGCCCGATCTCCGCGCGTACGAGCCGGATCAGTTCGCCGTGCAGGCCCTCCGGAGGCTCCTCCGCGCTCGCCATCAGGGTCACGTAGGCGTAGATGCCCTCGCCCTTGATCTCGTGCGGGAAGCCGACCACGGCGGCCTCGGCCACGAGTTCGTGCTCGACGAGGGCGGACTCCACCTCGGCGGTCCCGAGACGGTGCCCGGACACGTTCATGACATCGTCGGTGCGCCCGGTGATCCAGTAGTAGCCGTCCGCGTCGCGGCGGGCGGCGTCGCCGGTGAGGTAGTAGCCGGGGAACGCGGCGTAGTACGTGTCGACCACGCGCTGGTGGTTCCCGTACACCGTGCGGATCTGGCCCGGCCAGGACGACGTGATCACGAGGCTCCCCGAGGCTTCCATCTCCTCGATGACGCGGCCGTCGGCATCCAGCAACGCGGGCTGCACGCCCGGAAACGGCAGGGTCGCGGAGCCGGGTTTCAGGTCCGTGGCGCCGGGCAGGGGCGAGATCATGATCCCGCCCGTCTCGGTCTGCCACCACGTGTCCACGATCGGGCAGCGTCGCTCTCCCACCACGCCGTGGTACCACTCCCAGGCTTCCGGATTGATGGGCTCGCCGACGCTGCCGAGGACGCGCAACGTCGCGCGCGAGGTCGCGTGCACGTACTCGTCGCCCTGTCCCATCAACTGGCGGATGGCGGTGGGGGCCGTGTAGAAGATGTTGACGCCGTGCTTGTCCACGACCTGCCAGGCGCGCGAGGCGTCCGGATAGGTCGGCACGCCCTCGAACATCAACGTCGTCGCGCCGTTCGCGAGCGGGCCGTAGACGATGTACGAATGCCCCGTGATCCACCCCACGTCCGCCGTGCACCAGTAGATGTCGCCGTCGTGGTGGTCGAAGACGAGCTGGTGGGTCATCGCGGCGTGCAGCAGGTAGCCCCCGGTGCCGTGCTGGACGCCCTTCGGCTTGCCGGTGCTGCCGGACGTGTACAGGATGAACAGCGGGTCCTCGGCGTCCATCGGCTCGGGCGCGCAGGTCGCGGGCTGTCCGGGGACGAGGTCGTGGTACCAGACGTCTCGGCCTTCGGCCCAGTCGATGTCGCCGCCGGTACGGCGCACGACCAGCACCGTCGTGACGTTCGGACAATCGGCCAGCGCTGCGTCGGTGTTGCGCTTGAGCGGGACGATGCGGCCGCCGCGGACGCCCTCGTCGGCGGTGATCACCGTGCGGCAGTCCGAGTCGAGGATGCGGTCCTTGAGCGACTGCGGGGAGAAGCCCCCGAACACCACCGAATGGGTCGCGCCGATGCGGGCGCACGCGAGCATCGCGTAGGCGGCCTCCGGGATCATCGGCATGTAGATGCACACGCGGTCGCCCTTGCGTACGCCGCGGCTCCTGAGCGCGTTGGCGAGCCGGCAGACGGCGTCGTGCAGTTCGCGGTACGTGACCGTGCTGTCGTCCGCCGGATCGTCCCCTTCCCAGACGATGGCCGCCTGGTCGGCCCGCGCGGGAAGGTGCCGGTCGACGCAGTTGGCGCAGGCGTTCAGTCGTCCCCCGAGGAACCAGGCGATCCTGCCCGTCGGCAGGTCCCACTCCGACACCGTGTTCCACTCGGCGATCCAGTCGAGGCGCCGCCGCGCCTCCTCCGCCCAGAACGCGTCGGGGTCCTCGATCGACCGGCGGTAAAGCTCCCGGTAGGCCTCCTGGTCGAGGTGTGCCCGCTCCCTGGCGGACTCCGGGACAGGATAGACGGTCGCCATGCGTGTGCCTCTCGCGGGATACGGGACAAGCTTTGCCGAAACGGGGTTGCGCGGCAACTCTCGCTGCCCTGACGGGCCTCCGGGACGGGCCCTCAGGACGTGCTCTTGCGCACCTCGGCGACCAGGCCTGTCGTGGCAACGTCGAGACCGGCCGCGGAGCCGCCGCCGAGTGCGCCGAACACGTCCCGGGCCAGTTGCTTGCCGAGCTCCACGCCCCACTGGTCGAAGGGGTTGATGCCCCAGACGGTCGCCTGCGTGAAGACCTTGTGCTCATAGAGCGCGAGGAGAGCGCCAAGGCTGGCCGGCGTCAGCGCGTCGACGAGGACCGTCGTCGTCGCCCGGTTGCCGGGCACCGCCAGGTGTGGGGCGAGCCCGTTCGCCGGCGCGTCACGCCCCCGCAGCAGTGCACTGCCCTGGCCCAGGCAGTTCGCCAGCAACCACCGGTGCCGTTCGGGGAGGTCATGGCCGGGTGCGGCGACGGCGACGAGGTCCGCGCTGAACGAACGGGTCCCCTGGTGGAGCAACTGGTGAAACGCGTGCTGCCCGTTGGTCTCTTCGCCCCCCCAGACCACGGGCGCGGTGTGGGTCTGCGAGCGCTCGCCGTCGATGCGCACGGACTTGCCGTTGCTTTCCATCTCCAGTTGCTGCAGGTAGCCGGGGAGCCCGGCCAGGCGGCGGTCGTAGGGCAGGACGGCGTGCGTGCCGGCGCCGAGAAAGTTGCTGTTCCAGATGCCGAAGAGGCCGAGCAGCGCGGGCGCGTTTCTGTCGAGTCGCGTGCCGCGGAAGTGACGGTCCATGGCATTGGCGCCGGCGAGCAGTTCCTCGAAACGCGCCCCACCGACGGCGATGGCGACGGACAGACCGACGCTCGACCATAGAGAGAAACGGCCGCCTACCCAGTCCTGCATGGGCAGCTGGTTGCCGGGCGGGATGCCGAGGTCGGAGGCCGCTCCCGGGTTGCCCGTCACCGCGACGAAGTGCCGGTCCATGGCGTCTGCGCGGCCGGTTCGTTCGAGGAACCAGGCCCGCGCGTGTCGGGCGTTGGTCAGGGTCTCCAGCGTGTCGAAGGACTTGGAGACGACGATGACCAGCGTCCGTTCCGGGTCGAGTCCCCGGAACGTGTCGACGGCGGCGCCACCGTCCACGTTCGCCAGGAAGCGGAAGTCGATGCGGCTCGAGGCAGGCGGGTCGGCGAGCGCGTGCACGGCCAGTTCCGGCCCGAGGTGGGAGCCCCCGATGCCGATGTGCACGACGTGGCGAATGGGCAGGCCCGATACGCCCAGCCACCGTCCGCGTCGCACGCGCTCCGCGATGTCCAGCATGCGTCCGCGCGCCGTTTCGATCTCGGTGGCGACGCGTTTCGGTCGTTCGTCGAAAGGGGCGCGGACGGCCGTGTGCAGCGCGGGGCGCCCTTCCGTGCGGTTGGCCTCACCGCCGTCGAACAGCCCCTCGGTCGCCTCTTCGAGCCGCGATTCCCGCGCCAGGGCGACCAGCGCGGACACGACTTCGGCGTTCGCGCGCTGCCGGGAGAAGTCGATGAGGAGGGGCCCCACCCTCAGGCTCATCGTCGCAAAGCGCGCGGGGTCGTTGCCGATGTCGCGCAGATGCGTCCGGACGGTCTCCGTCGCGAGAGCGCCCAGGCGTTTCCAGGACCCCCGGGCGTCCGGCCGGCCGCTCACCGGGACACCAGCGCGAGGTTGTCGATCAGCCGCGCCCGACCGAGCCGCGCCGCGGCCAGGACCCGTAGTGCGCGCCCTTCGTCGCGCGGTTCCGCCAGCGTCTCGGCATCGCGGACGGCGACGTAGTCCACCTCGAACCCGGCGGTCGCGAGCGCCGCGTGGCCGCGGTCTTCGAGCAGGGCGAAATCCCGTTCACCGCTGGCCACCGCCTCGCGGATGTCGATGAGCGTGCGGTGCAGTTTGGCAGCGACCCGGCGTTCGCCTTGCGACAGGTACTGGTTGCGGCTCGACAGCGCGAGCCCGTCCGCGGCGCGCACGGTGGGGACGCCGACGATCTGCGCGCGCAGGTTGAGCCCGCGCGCCATCGCCCGGATCAGCGCGAGCTGTTGCCAGTCCTTCTCGCCGAAGTAGGCGCGGTCGGGACCCACCATGTTGAGCAGCTTGGTAACGACCGTGGCGACGCCGTCGAAATGGCCGGGGCGGTTCGCCCCGCAGAGGAGTCGCGAGAGGCCCGGTACCGCGACCACGACGGTGTCCGTGCGGCCGTCGGGATAGACCTCGTCGACACCGGGCGCGAACAGGATGTCGACCCCGTGGGTTTCGAGCTGCGCGGCGTCGGCGTCGAACGTGCGCGGATAGTCCTCGAAGTCCTCGCCGGCGCCGAACTGGAGCGGGTTGACAAAGATGGAAGCGACGGTGGTACGGCACTCGTCGGTGGCGGCCGTGACGAGGGCCAGGTGGCCGTCGTGGAGATTCCCCATGGTCGGAACCAGCCCGACCCGCCCCGTGCTTCGCCTGGTGGCGAGCGCCGAGCGGAGGGCGTGGATCGTGCGTGCGACGAGCATGGGAAGGCGTACGGTCCTCGACGCGCTTTCAGTTGAAGCAGTGCTCCGGAGCCGGGAAGCGGCCTTCCTTCACCGCCGACGCGTAGGCTGCGAACGCGCCGGGTATCCCGGACGTGCTCTCCGGCAGGAAGTTCTTGACGAACTTGGGCGGCTTGATGAACGAGGGCGTGAGCCCGAGCATGTCGTGCATCACCATGATCTGGCCATCTGTGTGGGGGCCGGCGCCGATGCCGATCACCGGAACCTCCACGCGCTCGGCGATGGTCCTCCCGAGTTCGACGGGCACGCACTCGAGCAACAGGATGGAAGCGCCGGACTCCTCGAGGATCATCGCCTCCTCGATGATGGCGTTCGCCTTCTCGGTATTGCGCCCCTGGACGCGGTAGCCGCCGAGGCGGTTGATGGACTGGGGGGTGAGTCCCATGTGCGCGCAGACGGGGATGCCGCGCTCGGTCAGCAGCCTGGTCGACTCCGCGAGCCAGGCGCCGCCCTCGAGCTTGACCATGTGGGCGCCCGCCCGCATCAGCGCCGCGGCGCTCTCCAGGGACTGCGACTCGGAGGCGTACGTCATGAAGGGGAGGTCGGCCATGATCAGGCTGCCCCGATTGCCCGTCTTCACGCACTCCATGTGGTAGATCACGTCCTCGAGCGTGACGGGCAGCGTGCTGTCGTGTCCCTGCAGCACCATCCCGAGCGAATCCCCCACCAGGAGCACGTCGACGCCGGCGCTGCTGATCAGCTCGGCGAACATCGCGTCGTAGGCGGTCAGCGCGGCGAACTTCTCGCCCCGGCGCTTCATGGCGTTCAGGGTCGGAATGGACACGGGCCTCGGACGGGCCTGGGTGCTCATGACAGGGACGCTCCCTTCCTGCTAGTCCGTCACGTGGGAATACTACGCGCATCCGCGTGCGGCCGTGCGGGCGGCCGGCTGTTACAGCAGCGTGGGGTTGGGGTTGAAGTACTTGCGGATTCCGTCGAACTCCTGGAGTTGCGCGAGCAGCGCCTCGAAGTGGCGGTCCTCGTGGGCGAAGTCGATCTCGGCGGCGTTGACGATCAGGAGCGGAGCATCGCGGTAGTCGTGGAAGAAACGCGTGTATGCCGCGCACAGGTTGGTGAGGTACTCGTCGCCGATGTGCTGTTCGAACCCGACGCCACGGCGGCGGATGCGCTTGACGAGCACCGGCGGCGGGGCCTGCAGGTAGATGACCAGGTCCGGCGCCGGCGGACGAATGTCGAGGCTGCGCCAGATCTGCTCGTAGATGGCGAGTTCGTCGGGGTCGAGATTGATCTCCGCGAACAGGCGGTCCTTCTCGATCAGGAAGTCCGCGACCACGAGGGAGCCGACGAGGTCGTCGTCCAGGGCGGCGACCTGCCGGGCGCGGTGGAGGAGGAAGAAGAGCTGCGTCGGCAGTGCGTGCCGGCGGCCTTCGCGATAGAACCGGTCGAGGAAAGGATTCTCGGTGGTCGGCTCGAGGAGCAACGGGTAGCGGAGCGCCTGCGACAGGCGGGTCGCCAACGTCGTCTTGCCGACGCCGATGGGCCCTTCGACGGCGATATGGCTGGGCAGGTCGTTCCGGGTGGCGGCGGCGCTTGGCGCGCGGACGGCAGTCACGGAGGCGCGCCTGCCGGGACGCTATCGGCCACGGATGCTCACGTGGCCGGCTCGGGGTTCGGCCGGCCGCGGCCGCGCCGGCGCCGACGCCGACGCCCGGTGGGCCGCAGGGCGTTGGTCGTCGATCCGCGTTCTTCCGCCGGTGCCTCCTGTGCCTCCGTCCACCAGCGGGCGAGCTCGGGGTCCGCCTCGCCCGTCTCGGCCCGCAGCGCGAGAAAGTCATAGGCGGCGCGGAAGCGCGGATGGCCGAGCGTACGCTTGAGACTTCGGGGCGGACGCCGTTCCAGGCTGCTCTGCAGCCGCCACACGTCCCGGATGAACAGGGACAGCCGGCGGGGAAACGCGATGGTCAGTTGCTGCTCGCCGATGACGCTGTGCGCGGCCTTCAGCCGTTCGTCGGCCGCGTTGTTCGCGGTGGCGGACAACGCCGTCCGCCGCTGGAACTCGGGCCAGCACATGGCGGCCAGGAGGAAACCGGGGGTGACGGGCTTCTCGTCGGCGATGCGCGCGTCGGTGCTCTGCAACGCGGCGCGTACGATGCGGTCGTCCTCTTCGGAAAGCGGGAACAGGATCTCGGGCAGCCCGAACTCCCACATCAGCGACCAGGCGGCGACGGCATGGCCGTTCATGAAGAGCTTGTTGAACTCGTCGAACAGCCGCGCCGGCGGTATCGCCGTCAGGAGCTCGGACATCGGCGCAATGGCGTGGCGCGTCTCCGGGTCGAGATCGAACCCGAGCTTCGCGGCGAATCGCATGGCCCGCAGGATGCGCACGGGGTCCTCCCGCAGGCGTTCCTCCGGTTCTCCAATGATGCGCAGCGTCCTCGTCTCGATGTCCTCGAGGCCGGTGGTGTAGTCGAGGACGGTGTCTTCGAGGGGATCGTAGTAGAGCGCGTTGACGGTGAAGTCCCGGCGAAAGGCGTCCTCGTCCAGGGTGCCGTAGACGTTGTCGCTCAGCAGGACGCCGTCCGCCGAGAGATGATTGGCGTCGGCCTCGTCGTCGTCGTCCTCGTTGCGGCGCCGGAAGGTCGACACCTCGATGAACTCCCGCCGGAAGCGGACGTGGGCGATGCGGAAGCGGCGACCGATCAGCCGGGCCCGGGGGAAGACCGTCTTGACCTCCTGCGGGGTGGCGTCGGTCGCGACGTCGAAGTCCTTGGGGGTGCCTCCGAGCAGGAGGTCCCGCACGCATCCACCCACCAGGTAGGCCTGGTAACCGGCGTTCCGCAGCGTCTCGACGACGGTGACGGCATTCGCCGAAACCGTCGCCTCACCGAGATCGGGATGTGCGACCCGGACGGGTTTGTCTTCCGTCAACTGCTTCTTGGTCCGCGGTTCATGTTCGCAGTCGGATCGACCCTCAAGGCCCTTTGCGGCTTGGGTGGGTTTGGGTGCCTTCTGCTGGGTAGCACCCCCGCTCGCTGTGCCTGGCCGTGCCGCGGTCGAGACGGCGTCGTTCTCAAGGACGCGAGACGGGTAGCGATCTTAGGATGCCGGGGAGGAAAAGACAAAGCGGCAGGCGAGGGCGCCTCCGAAGTCGGCGGTGAGGACGGTCGGACGGCATCGCTCAACCAGGATCGTGGCGCGGGCCGCGCTTGCGCGTGCGGCGGCGGGGAATCCCGTGCCGCTTGCGCCGCTCCCACAGGTTCTTCCGGCTGATGCCGAGCCTGGATGCGAGCTCCGTTTCCGTGTACTGGTCCTGGTACTCGGTGACGAAACGGACGAAGTACTCCTCGAGCGAGACGGCATCTTCCCCGTCCACCGGCAGCGCGCCGGCGTCGGGCTCGCGCGGGGAGGCGTCTATGGCGAGGAGCGCGGCGTGGATCTCGCCGGCGTCGGCGAGGATGGCCGCACGCTCGACGGCGTTCTCCAGTTCGCGGACGTTGCCGGGCCATTGGTACGCTTCGATAGCGGCGACGGCGTCGCTGGAAAACCGGGGTTCGGCCTTGCTCATCCGCGCCGCCGCGCGCCGGGCGAGGACCCGCGCGAGGAAGACGATGTCGCCCCCCCGCTCGCGTAGCGGCGGGACGTTCAGGGTGACGCTGCCGAGGCGCTCGAGGAGATCCGGGCGAAACTGGCCGTGTTCGACGAGCATTTCCAGGTTCCGCTGCGTGGCCGCGATCACGCGTACGTCGGGCGGGGAGCCCTCAGCCGGGGAGCGCGAGGGGCCTGCCCCTCGCGAGAAAGAACCCGCCCCCCCGGGCGGCGATGATCCGTCTTGCCGTAGCACGTCCAGGAGACGCTCCTGCACGGTGGCCGGGAGTTCGCCGACTTCGTTCAGGAAGAGCGTCCCGCCGCCGGCGGCCGCGACCAGTCCCGCCGCCGGGGCAATCCCGGCGTCGACCCGCCCGTGGCCGAACAGTTCCGACTCGACGAGCGCCTCCGGAATGGCGGCGCAGTTGAGCGTGATCATGGGGGCCTGGCGTCGAGGCCCGCGGGCGTGGAGCGCACGCGCCACGAGTTCCTTCCCCGTTCCGGATTCCCCTTTCACCAGTACCGGAACATCCATGCGCGCGGCGGCCCGGATGCGCTCGAAGAGGTCGAGCATCGCGGGACAGGACCCCAGGATGGGCCAGTCGCCACTCCCGTCCCCGAACGTCCCGGTATCGTCGGCGCGGGGCGTGGCGGCGCGTCTGACGGACGCCGCGAGGTCGTCGGCGGACGCCGGCCAGGCGAGGTAGTCCGCCGCGCCTTCGCGCACCGCGGACACGGCCGCGACGATGTTCGCGTCCTCGGAGAAGAGGATCACCGGCGTCGGGCGCGCTAGTGGCACCAGGGCGATGCCGCCCCCCGCGGGCAACCGCGCGTGGGCCACGATCACGGCGATCCCAACGGCGTCGAGGCCCTGCGCAAGGTTCCGACCGTCGGCCTCGACGACACCGAAGCCGTGGCGCTCAAGATCGCTGCGCAGCCCGGCTCGGCGCTGTGCGTCGGGATCGACAACCAGGATGTTCGTCATGGTCGGCGCGATGTTAGCAGCGCCCCGGAGCGTGGGACATGCGGCCGCGCCGCCCCCGGGCCGGCCCCCCTAAAGACTTGTCCACGTGGCCAGCGTGGTGCCCCGCGGAAGGCGTTCGGCGTTCCAGCGCGGCACGGCCCAGGCGAGCAGTTCTTCCGGCGTGGCGCGCTCGGGCGGCTCGAGTCCGAGCAGCTCGAGACTCCATTGCAGGTTTTGTTCCGGATGCGCGGACTCGATCGTCGATGCGGCGGTGCGTTTCGAGAGCTTCGCTCCGCTGCGGTCCGCGATGACGGGCAGGTGCAGGTAACGCGGGGTCTCGAAACCGAGCCGCTCCGCGAGGAAGAGTTGTCGCGGCGTGCTGTCGAGGAGGTCGGCGCCGCGGACGACGTCCGTCACGCGCATAGCGGCGTCGTCCGCCACGACCGCGAGCTGATATGCCGTCAGCCCGTCTCGGCGGGCTATGACGAAGTCGCCGGTCGCCCGGGCGAGACACTCCGCGCATCGCCCCTGCAGCCGATCCTCGAAGACGTACTCGGCGTCGGGCACGCGGATGCGTACCGCGGCCTCCCGCCCCGGCGGGACGTCGCGCGTTCGGCACGTCCCGGGATAGACGCGGTGCCCGCGGAGGTCCTTGCGCGAGCAGGTGCAGCGGAAGCTCAGGCCCTGCCTCGACAGCTCCGCGAGGGCCGCGCGGTAGTCCGCGACGTGGTCGCTCTGGAAGGCCACGGGTCCGTCCCAGTGGAGCGCGTGTTCGGCCAGTGTCCGCAGGATGCTGTCGTTCGCTCCCGGGACCTTTCGCGGAGTGTCGAGGTCGTCGATGCGCAGCCGCCACGTTCCCGTGTGGGCACGAGCGTCCAGGAAGCTCGCTACGGCGGTGAGGAGGGAGCCGAAGTGCAGGGGCCCCGAAGGCGTGGGCGCGAAGCGGCCGACGTAAGGCCGGGAGCGGTCGTCGGCAGGCGTCACCGCGCGAGCCCTGTTGGGCGCAAGGCGGCGGACCGGGGGTCAAGCGTGGAGCTGCTTCTCGCGCAGTTCCGCCAGCGCCTTGCAGTCCACGCATTGCGACGCCGTCGGCCTCGCCTCGAGGCGCCGCAGACCGATCTCCACGCCGCACGTGTCACAGTAGCCGTAGTCTTCCTGGTCGATGCGCTCGAGCGTGTCCGCGATCTTCTTGATGAGCTTCCGCTCCCGGTCGCGGGTCTTGAGCTCGATGCTGAACTCCTCCTCCTGCGTCGCCCGGTCCGCGGGATCGGGGAAGTTGGCCGCCTCGTCCTGCATGTGGTTGACCGTTCGGTCGACCTCTTCCATGAGCTGGTGGCGCCATTTCAGCAGGATGTCGCGGAAGTGCTCGAGCTGCGCCGGCCCCATGTAGGGCTCGTCGTCGACCGGTTCGTAGGGTTTGAAGCTACGGAAGGGAGAGTCCCCGTCGGACACGGCTCCGACCGAGGTGCGAGCCCGGGACGCGTTGCCCGGTTCGCTCGACGAAGACCTGGTGGGGGTGTCGTCTGCCGCCATGTTGCCTCGGGTCTGCAAGCTGTGCGCAAGCTGCGCCTTCGCGAGGGCGCGTAACCTACCAAAAGCGGATTCGATTGACCATGCCGACCCGAGGCCGCCCGTGGGAGTTTCCCGAGCCGCGGAAAAGGGGCGTTCCGGCGTCGACAAGCACGTCTGTTGTGGCGCGCCCGAGGGACGCTAGAATCCGCTGCGGGAACCTGAAAACGAACTCGGAGATCCTGGCGATGCCGTGGTGGGCGTGGGTGGTCATCGGCTGTGTCTTCGCGGGCATTGAGCTCGCGGGAGCCGACCTCGCCTTCTACTTCATCTTTCTCGGAGTCGCGGCCCTCGTGGTGGGACTCGTGCAACTCGGCGGCGGCGAACTGGCATTGTGGGAACAGTGGCTACTGTTCGCGGGCCTGGCGATGGCGTCCATGGTGCTGTTCCGGAAGCGTCTCTACGTCCGGTTGCGCGCGCGGATGCCGGGCTTCGACAACACTCCGGCGGGTGAGGTGGTACGGGTAGGCCGGGCGCTGGCGGTTGGGGAACGGACGCGCGTCGAACTGCGCGGCTCGCGGTGGACAGCGACCAACGTCGGCGCGGGGCCCATCGCCGCCGGTTCGCCGGCGCGCGTCGTCGGAACGCGCGGAGCGGGCCTGACCATCGAGGCGGTGGGGCCGAACGAAGTCGGGGGTGAGACCTCGCCCGGCGGGGAACGCACCGAAGACTGAGCGGGCGACACGGAGGCGACGCATGGAAACCCTGATTGCCGCGGGTGTGATCGGTATCCTCGCGATCATCGTCATCGTGAAGACCGCGGTCGTGGTGCCCCAGCAGAGCGCGTACGTCGTCGAGACGCTGGGGCGTTACTCGCGCACGCTGGCCGCGGGATTCCATCTGCTCATCCCCTTCATGGACCGCGTCGCCTACAAGCACACGCTCAAGGAGCAGGCGATCGACGTCCCCGAGCAGTTGTGCATCACGTCCGACAACGTCCAGGTGGGGGTCGACGGCGTCCTCTATCTGCAGGTCATCGACGCGCACTCTGCATCCTACGGTATCGCGGACTACCTCTTCGCCATCGCCCAACTCGCCCAGACCACGTTGCGGAGCGAACTGGGGAAGCTGGAACTGGACAAGACGTTCGAGGAACGCAGCCACATCAATCTGCGCGTCGTGGAGGAGCTGGACCGGGCCTCGGACCCGTGGGGCGTCAAGGTACTGCGGTACGAGATACAGAACATCAATCCGCCCGCGGACGTCGTTTCCGCGATGGAGAAGCAGATGCGCGCGGAGCGGGAGAAGCGGGCGACCGTCCTCCAGTCGGAGGGCGAACGCGACGCCAGGATCAACGAGGCGGAAGGCGAGAAGCAGCAGGTCATCAAGCAGTCGGAAGCGGCGAAGGAACAGCAGATCAACGAGGCCGAGGGCGAGGCGGCGGCGATCCTCGCGGTGGCGGAAGCGACCGCTGAGGGTCTGAAGAAAGTGGCCGACGCGCTGAACGCCGAGGGCGGCGACAAGGCCATGCAACTGCGCGTCGCCGAGAACTACCTGGAGCGTTTCGGCAACCTCGCCAAGGAAGGCAACACGCTGATCGTCCCGGCCAACCTGAGCGACATGACGTCCATGATCGGCGCCGCCACCCGGGTGCTGCAGGCCACTCGACCCGTTGGCGCGCAACCGAGCGGCGAGTAGCCCCTTCGCAGCGCGCGCGACGTCGGCCGTTGCCGGTTTCAGGCCGGTCGGGAGTGGCGGATGGCGGGCTTCCCGACCGGTGGGCGCGGTGGCGTCAGGCCGGACACCCTGCTACGTTAGCGGTTTGTTTCGCACTCACGCTTGGGAGGATTCATGGCCACGGTTGATGGCGCGACCCTGATGGCGCGCAGCCTGAAAGCGCAGGGCGTCGATTTCATGTTCGGCATCGTGGGCTTTCCCGTGCAGGGCGTTGCGGCCGCGGCGCAGAAGGAAGGCATCACGTTCATCGGCATGCGCAACGAGCAGTCGGCAAGCTACGCCGCGCAGGCGGCGAGCTACCTGACCGGGCGCACCCAGGCGTGCCTCGTGGTCTCGGGTCCGGGCGTCATCCACGCGTTCGCCGGGCTCGCCAACGCGCGTGAGAACTGCTGGCCGATGATCCTGATCGGCGGGGCCTCCCCGACCTACCAGAACGGCATGGGGGCATTCCAGGAAGAGCGGCAGACGGAACTCGCGGCGCCTTACTGCAAGTACGCCCACGGGATCGACCGGGTGGAGCGCATCCCGTACTACGTCGAGCAGGCGATTCGCACGGCGCAGAACGGGCGCCCCGGACCCGTGTACCTCGACTTCCCGGACGACATCATCCGCGCCGAGGCGGAGGACGAGAAGGTGGCGCCGGCGGCGCCGCCTGCTCCGCTGGCTCGGCCACAGGCGGATCCGGAGAGTGTCGAACGCGCCCTCGACGCGCTCGAGTCGGCGGAGCGTCCGCTCGTCATCCTGGGCAAGGGCATGGCCTGGTCGCGTGCGGAGGACGAGGTGCGCGAGTTCATCGAGCGAACGCAGCTCCCGTTCCTGGCGTCGCCGATGGGCAAGGGCGTCATGCCGGACACGGACCCGCTCTCGGTCGGGGCCGCGCGCAGCACGGCACTGCGCGAGGCCGACGTCGTGTTCCTGATGGGCGCGCGGCTCAACTGGATCATGCATTTCGGTCTTCCGCCCCGCTTCAAGCCTGGTGTGCGCATCATCCAGCTCGACATCGAGCAGGAGGAGATCGGCCGCAACGTGCCCGCGGAAGTCGCGCTGGTGGGGGACGGGAAGGCCGTGGTCGGCCAGCTCAACACCTCGCTGTCGAACCGCCAGTGGTTCTACCCCGCGGAGACTGAGTGGCGCGGCGTGCTCAAGGAGAAGGCCGACGCGAACGCGGAGTCGATTCGCCCGATGATCGAGGACGAGTCGTCGCCGATCAATTACTACCGCGCCTACCGCGACATCGTCGACTGGCTGCCGGAGGACGCCATCATCATTGGCGAGGGTGCGAACACCATGGACATCGGCAGGACCCAGATGCCGAACCACGCACCCCGGCACCGGCTCGACGCCGGCACCTACGGCACCATGGGCATCGGTCTCGGCTTCGCGGTCGCGGCGGCCGTGGCGAACCCGGACAAGCCGATCGTCTCTGTGCAGGGCGACAGCGCGTTCGGATTCTCGGGCATGGAGATCGAGACGATGGTCCGCTACAAGCTGCCCGTGAAGCTGATCGTGCTCAACAACGGCGGCATCGGCGGCGGTATCGGTCCGCTGGAGGAGGGGCAGACGCCGCCGCCGTTCTACCTCACCTACGGGGCGCACTACGAGGGCATGATGGAGGCCCTCGGCGGCAAGGGCCTGTACGTCGAGGACACGGCGGATCTGCGCGGCGCGCTCGACGAGGCGATGGCGTTCGACGGGCCGGCCCTGATCAACGTACCCCTCGATCCGAGGGCTGGCCGCAAGCCCCAGCAGTTCGGCTGGTTGACGACCTGACCGGAGGGTCGGGAGCCCCCGGCGTCCCCGTCGGCTGCCGCCGAAAAGAGCGGCGGAAGCGGTTGACATCGCGTGATGTCCCGGCTCCCATAGGCGGGGTCGGACGCTTGGTCCGGCATCTCGGAGGGGTCATGACCCTGGAAGAGAAAGCCATAGAGTTGCTGCTGCGCTCGCCGCGGCTGGAAGCCGGCACGATCCTCGATCTGCTCGACGTCGGCGACCGCGAGTTCCGCGAGATGGCCCGCCGGAACCGGACCATCGCGAAGCTGCTCGAGGCGCGGCGGGCCGGCGAACTCAAGCCTCCGAAATCGGAGCCCGTACAGTGTCCGGTCTGCTCGGAGTGGTTCGTCCCGTACGGGTCGTCGCGTTTCTGCTCGGACACCTGCAGGACGGCGGGACGTATTCGTGGCGAGGGCCGGAGCCGTCATCGGCGGCGTGCGTGCGCTCCGGAGGACATGAACGAAACCCTCGGCGGGATCGACACGGAGCACCGGCGGACGCTGTCGAGGAGGCACAAGGAGTAATCATGCAAAAGGTCGCGATGGTCGTCGCGCTGGTGTGCGCGGCGGCGGGCTCGGGCGCCGAGCGGCAGGTGTACTTTGGCGACCTGCACATCCACACGCGGTACTCGTTCGATGCGTTCCTGTTCGGAACGCGTACGGACCCTGACGACGCCTACGCGTTCGCCCGCGGCGCACCGTTGCGGCACCCGTCCGGTTTCGAGATGCAGCTCTCGCGTCCACTCGACTTCTACGCCGTGACGGATCACGGGTTCTACCTCGGGATGTGGTCGGCGATGACGGACCCGGCGCATCCGCTCCACGGCGACCCCGATGCGCGCACGTACCTGGACGCGAAGACCACCCCCGAACGATCCCGGGCATTTCGCACCGCCGGCCAGTTCCTGACGGAGAACTTCAGCGAAGCGGACGTGAGGAGCGCCTGGGCCGAAATCGTCGCTTCGGCCAACCGCAATTACACCCCGGGCGAACTCACGACCTTCATCGCCTACGAATACACGTCGTCGTACCCTACCGACCGCGGCAACCTGCACCGGAACGTCGTGTTCCGCGGCGACGCGGCCCCGATCATGCCGTACTCCCGGCTCGACTCGCTGAACCCGGAAGACCTCTGGGCGTGGATGGACCTGCAGCGGCAACGCGGCATGGACGCCATATCGATTCCCCACAACTCCAACGGCTCGAACGGCCACATGTTCGAGCTCACGCAGACCGACGGCACTCCGATCGACGCCGCGTACGCGGCGCGGCGCATGCGCAACGAGCCGTTGATCGAGAACACCCAGATCAAGGGCACTTCGGACACGCACCCGTTCCTTTCGCCGAACGACGAGTGGGCGGACTTCGAGATCATGCCCCACCGGGTCGCCACGCTCCTGCGGAGCCGTCCGCAGGGCAGCTATGCCAGGGAGGCATGGCGGAACGGCCTGGTGATGCAGGAGCGCGACGGCGTGAACCCGTATCGCTTCGGGGTGATCGGGTCGAGCGACACCCACAACAGCGGCGAGGTCTTCGACGAGGACCGCTTCGTGAGCAAGGTGGGCACTATCGACAGCGACCCGGTCGGCCGGGGCTCCGTGCCGGTGAACCCGGGGGAGGAAATCCCCGGCTACCGCGAGGGGTCCAACATCTACTTCGGCGCATCGGGCCTCGCGGCGGCTTGGGCCGACGAGAACAGCCGCGGCGCCGTCTTCGACGCGTTCCGCCGCAGGGAGACCTACTCGACCACGGGGACCTGGATCCGCCTGCGTTTCTTCGGCGGCTACGGCCTCTCGGAGGACATGCTGGACGCGGGCAGGATTGCCCAGGCGTACGAAACGGGCGTCCCCATGGGCGGGGACCTCGTGCGCCAGGAGTCCGCCGCGCCGGGGTTCCTCGTCTGGGCGGCCCAGGACCCGCAGGCGGCGAAACTGCAGAGACTGCAGATCGTGAAGGGATGGGTCGCGAACGATCGTTCGCACGAGCAGGTGTTTGACGTCGCCTGCTCGGACGGCCTCGCCGTCGACCCGGCCACCCACCGCTGTCCGGACAATGGCGCCGTCGTGGACATCTCGGACTGCAGCATCACCGAAGGAGTGGGGGCGAGCGAGCTCTCGACCCTGTGGCACGATCCCTACTTCGATCCCGACCAGCGCGCCTTCTACTATGTGCGCGCGCTCGAGAACCCGACTTGCCGCTGGTCCACGTGGGACGCGGTCCGCGCCGGCACGACGCCGCGGGGGAGCATCGCGGCGACCATCCAGGAACGCGCGTTCTCCTCGCCGATCTGGTACGACCCGGCCGGGTAACGCCGGCCGCGAGTCGGTAGTCGACGCCTCCGCTCAGGCGGGAGGACCCAACAAGCTCACGCCGAGGCCGGGCGTGTCCGGGATCGCCATGCGGCCGGCTTCGAAGCGCTCGGGAGGCTCGACCACGTCCGGCCGCCAGGGAACCTCTCCCCACTGCAGTTCAAGGCTCTCGATCCCCGGCGCGACGGCGCAGAGCTGCAGCGCCGCGGCTGTCGATACGGGCCCGCAAGCGTTGTGCGGCGAGACGGCGATATCCGCGTCGGCGGCAGCGTCGGCGATGGCCAGTCCCTCGGCAAGCCCGCCACAGTGCATCGTGTCGGGCATGATGACGTCGACCGCACGTTCGTCGACGAGCGGCGCGAATCCCTCCACGCCGAACCCGCGTTCGCCGCCGGCGAGCCGCTGGGCGACGGCGTCGCGGATACGGCGGGTCGCCGCGACCCCTGTCGCGGGTACGGGTTCCTCGTACCAGTCGAGATCGACGGGTTCCAGGCGGTTGGCGATCTCGATGGCTTCCGCCTCCGTGAAGTGGCTGTGGCAGTCCACCTTCAGGGCGATGCCCGGTCCGACGGCGGCACGGATCGATTCGAGGCAGCGGATGCCGAGATCGATCGCCTCGCGTATGGCTGCCGGGTCCGCGCGCGGCGGAAAACCGTCGAACGGTGCGGCCTTGAGGGCGCGGAAGCCCGCCTCGACCGCCTTCTCCGCGCTCGCGGCGAAGCCGTCGGGCGTGCGTTCGGTCGTCATCCGGTTGATGTTCCCGTAGAGGAGAACACCGTCTCGAGCCTGGCTGCCGAGGAGCGCATGCGCGGGCACGCCCTCGGCCTTGCCCGCAAGGTCCCAGAGCGCATGCTCGATGGCGCTGAAGGCGGTCGCGGCGCGCAACCCGTCACGCGCCGCCATCGATCTGCCGCGGCGGCGGTAGGTTTCCACGTCCGGGATCGGCCGATCCCTGACCAGTGCGAAGAACCGTTCGAGTTCGGGCAGCTCCCGGCGGTTGCCCAGGGACGCCTCCGCGACGCCGGTCAGCCCGAGGTTGGTATGCAGCAGGATGTGGAGCCAGGTGGTGCGCGCGCTGACCTGCACCGGGACGATCTCGAACCTGTCGATGTGCATGGGGCGCTCGCGCTGGGGGGCGAGGCAGCATAGCAGGCGTCGGCCCGGGACCTTGGCATCGGTCCGCGAGAGGCGGTGGCTATAATCGTCCCGTGGACCGGAGCGACAAAGGCGCGTGAACAAGGCCGGGCGCCAGGAGATCTACGAGCGGCTTCGGGAGGCGAACCCGGCGCCCACCACCGAGCTGGTGCATCGGAGTCCGTTCGAACTCCTCGTCTCCGTGATCCTGTCCGCACAGGCCACCGATGTCAGCGTCAACCTCGCCACCCGAACGCTCTTCGCCGAGGCCAGCACGCCGGAAGCGATGCTGGTCCTCGGCCTCGACCGACTGAAGGAACACATCAAGTCCATCGGGCTCTTCAACACCAAGGCGGAGAACATTCTCAAGACCTGCGCCATGCTGGTCGAGTCGCACGGCAGCGAAGTGCCCCGTGACCGAGCGGCGCTCGAGGCCCTCCCCGGCGTCGGCCGCAAGACCGCCAACGTCGTCCTGAACACCGCCTTCGGCGAGCCGACCATCGCCGTCGACACGCACATCTTCCGGGTGGCCAACCGCACGCGGCTCGCGCCGGGCAAGACGCCGCGCCAGGTGGAGGACAAGCTGCTCCGTTTCACCCCCGAGGAGTTCTTGGGCGACGCCCACCACTGGCTGATCCTGCACGGCCGCTACGTATGCATCGCCCGCAAGCCACGCTGCGGCTCGTGCGTCATCGAGGACCTTTGCGAGTACAAGGCGAAGACGGACCCGGAGCCCGGGTGAAGCGGAGTTGACCCTCGCGCGGCGCCCGTCTACCGTGCGCCGCCCACTCCCGTACGGTTCGTGCCATGTCCCGCATCCACCTGAGCCCGCACGAGGCGCGCGTCATCGGCTGCCTCATGGAGAAGGCCGTGCTGACGCCGGACCAGTGTCCGCTGACGCTGAACGCGCTCACGACGGCCTGCAACCAGAAGTCGAGCCGGGAGCCGGTGTTGACGCTGGACCGCACCACGGTCGAACGGGTGGCGCGCGACCTGGACGAAAAGTCGCTGGTCACCCGCGACGAGAACTTCAGGAGCGGCGTCGTGAAGTACCGGCAGCGCATGTGCAACACGATGTTCAGCGACCTGAGCCTGGCGGAAGACGAATACGCCGTGGTCTGCCTGCTGCTCCTGCGCGGTCCCCAGACGCCGGGCGAACCGCGGGCGCGGAGCGGACGCCTGCATGCGTTCGCGGACAACGACGCCGTCGTCGAGACGCTGGGACAGCTGATGGACGCGGAAAGGAACGGCGGTGCGGTAGTCGCCAGGCTTGCGCGCGCTCCCGGGCGCCGGGACCATCAGTATGCGCACCTGCTGTCGGGCGCGATCGAGTCCGTGCCGCAGGACGAGGTGCCGGCCCGGGCCGAGCCACGGGCCGGGCGGCTCGCGGAGCTTGAGCAACGCGTGGCCGCGCTGGAACTCGAAGTCGCGGAGCTCAAGGGTCGGTTGCCGACGGCCCGCTAGGAGCGGCCCCATGGCGGGCCCTGGGCCTCGCTCACGCTCCCGTTGCCGCCTGTTCCGTGTGAAGCGCGATGTTATGATCGCGCTCGCGCGATCTCCGGGGAGAACGGTACCGTCGACGCCGGATGCGGCAGCGGCCGCGGGGACGCGCAAAGGGGGAAGATGGACAGCGGACTGAACTACCGGGACGATCTGATGATCGTTTCCAACTGGTCGGATGCCTCCTTCGCGCTCGACACCGCTCACCACGTAGGACAGGAACCCCAAGTCTCCGACGTCATCTCCCTGAAGACGTTCGCGAACACGGAGTTCTGTCCCCGCTTCATCAACGATGCGAGCGATCTCCAGCGTATCGGCAGCCACCTCGAGGGCAAGCGCGTCTACCTCATCTCCACCTCCTCCCCGCAGCACACGCGGTCGGAACTGGCGATGCGCAACCTCCTGATCGCCTCCGCCGCCAAGGAGAACGGAGCGGCGCGCGTAGTGCTGGTCGAACCCGACCTGTTCTTCTCCGCTCAGGATCGGGGGCCCCACTCGACCGACCATCCCCAGATGAAGGGGCCGGAGTCGTACAAGAAGTTCGATGGGCAGCCGGCGTCAGCGCAGCTATACGCCCAGATGCTCCGCCGAGCGGGCGTCGACCAGGTGGTGGCGGTGCACAATCACAAACCCGAAGTGCTGAGCCGGATCTACAACGACGTGTTCGGCACGAACGGCGGAACCCCCCCGTTCGTTAACCTGGACATCGCCTACCTGGTTGCGCATTACATCCTGCAGGTGGCCAGGCCGCAGGGGCTCGGGGAGAACGTGGGGCTCGTCGCGCCGGACCAGGGTGCGGAAGAGTTCGTGCGCAGCGTGCGGCGGTTCACCGGCCTGCGGGAGGCGGAGGTCGTCGTACTCGAGAAGCAGCGTCACGGCCAGCGCAACGTGGAGATGACGCTGCCGGCCAACGCACACCGCCTGAAGGACCGCGAGGTGTTCATTCTCGACGACATGGTCCGCACGGGGGGCACGATCGCCACGGCCGCGAGCCTCCTGCACGAGAACGAAGAGACGCGCCCGCGGCGCATCTACTTTTACTGCACGCACACCTACATCTCCCCGGAGGCCCGGGAGAATCTGCACGCCGGTGCCCTGACGGAGTTCGCCACCACGAACACGCTGCCGAACGTGCTGAATCGGGACGACCAGGGGCGGCTGCGCCAGAAGATTGTCGTGCTCAAGATCGAGGCGTTCCTGGCGGACGCGATCCTGCACTGCCTGGAGGGACGGGAGGACCCTGAGGAACGGTATCACCCGCGCCGCCTGCAACAGGCCGGGAGCTACTACCAGCTCGACTTCTCGAGCCGCAACGAGTTGCGCGGCGCCAACGGCGGGCGCCGCGACAACCAGCTTCGACTGCGCTTGTAGGGGCCGCCCTCGTGGCGGCCCGAGCCAGAGTCGTGCAAGCTCCCAGCACGGGCGGGGACGAGCCCGTCGAGACGGGAGGGGACAAGCCCCTCCCCTACGACCCGTACCCGCGCCCCTGTTTCGCCGCCAGCCGCAAACGCAGCGCGTTGAGGCGGATGAAGCCCTCGGCGTCCGCCTGCCGATAGGCGCCGCCGTCGTCCTCGAAGGTGACGACGTCCGCATCGTAGAGGTCATCGGAGGACGACCAGCGTCCGGCGACGGAGACGTTGCCCTTGTAGAGCCTCAGGCGCACGCGTCCGTTGACCACGCGTTGCGACGCGTCGATGAGCGCCTGCAGGACCTGGCGCTCCGGTGACCACCAGTAGCCGTTGTAGATGAGCTTGGCGTAACGCGGCATCAGCTCGTCGCGCAGGTGCATGACCTCCCGGTCCATGGTGAGGGACTCCATCGCGCGGTGGGCCTTCAGGAGGATCGTCCCGCCCGGGGTCTCGTAGCAGCCGCGCGACTTCATGCCGACGTAGCGGTTCTCCACGATATCGCTCCGGCCGATGCCATGCTCTCCGCCGAGGGTGTTGAGATGGCGGAGTACCGCCGCCGGGGTCATGGGCGTGCCGTCGACGGCGACGACGTCACCGCGCTGGAACTCGAGGTCGATGGTGAGCGGGATGTTTGGAGCTTGCTCCGGCGACACGGTCCAGCGCCACATGGCCTCGTCGGGCTCGCTTCCGGGATCCTCGAGCACACCGCCCTCGTAGGAGATGTGCAGGAGGTTGGCGTCCATCGAATAGGGCGGTTTCTCCCCCTGGTGGAAGTCCACGGGGATCTGACGGTTCTCGCACCAGGCCATCAGCGCCTCCCGCGAAGTGAGGTCCCACTCTCGCCACGGGGCGATGACGCGGATGTCCGGGTTGAGCGCGTAGGCGCCCAGTTCGAAGCGCACCTGGTCGTTGCCCTTGCCGGTGGCTCCGTGGGACACGGCCTCCGCGCCGGTCTCCGCGGCGATCTCGACCAGCCGCTTGGCGATGAGCGGCCGGGCGATGCTCGTACCCAAGAGGTACTCGCCCTCGTACACGGTGTTCGCGCGGAACATGGGGTAGACGAAGTCCGCGACGAACTCCTCTGTCAGGTCCTCGATGTAGATCTCGTCGACGCCGAGGGCCCGCGCCTTTTCGCGCGCCGGCTCCACTTCCTCGCCCTGGCCGATGTCGGCCGTGAACGTCACCACCTCGGCGTCGTAGACCTCCTGTAGCCACCGGCAGATCACCGAGGTGTCGAGTCCGCCGGAATACGCCAGCACGATTTTCATTCCGTGCCCCCGGAGAAAAAACGCGTAATGGTACAGCAGGCGTTCGCGCGCGCAGGCGGCGAGGGCGGGACTTGGGAACGGGGGAGCGGAAGGGGTTGCCGGGCGTGTTAACTTAGTCAGTCCACAAGACCGAGACGACGCATCGGCCGGGGGGACACGAGGGGGCGCGATGAGTCAGATGAAAGCCCGTTTTCGCGGCTTTGCCCCGGTCGTGGTCGATCTGGAGACGGGTGGATTCGACAGGGAAGTCCATGCCGTCCTGCAGATCGCGGCCGTGAGTCTCGCCTGGACGGAAGGCCTGCTCGGCATCGAGACGCTGCGGACCTGGAACGTGGAGCCGCATCCGGACACCCGCGTCGAAGCCGCCTCGTTGCAGTTGACGGGCATCGAACTCGGCGATGCGGAGCGCGGTGCAGTCCCCGAGGCGGAAGCGATGCGGGAGATGTTCCGCTTCGTGCGCGGGGTGGTGAAACGCAGCGGCTGTCAGCGGGCCGTGCTGACCGCGCACAACGCCCACTTCGACCATGGGTTCGTGATGGAGGCGGCCGCGCGCAACCGCATCGGACGTAATCCCTTCCACCCGTTCACGGTGCTGGACACCGCTTCCCTGGCGGCGCTCGCGTACGGGCATACCGTGCTCAGCGAGGCGTGTACGCGCGCCGGCCTTGGTTTCGAGGACAAGCGCGCACATAGCGCGGGCTACGACGCGGAGACGACGGCGCGGCTGTTCTGCTCGATCGTCAACACCTGGGACGCGTTCGCCCCGGCGGGGCTGATCCCGGACGCCAGCCTCTAGCTTTCTTCGGCCCGCGCGGCCGCTTCCTTGATGAGCGGCTCGAGTTCGCCGGACTGGTACATCTCCGTCACGATGTCGCAGCCCCCGACCAGTTCCCCCTCGACGTAGAGCTGCGGGAAGGTCGGCCAGTTGGCGTACTGCGGGAGCGTCGCGCGGATCGCGGGATGGCTCAGGATGTCGACGTAGGCGAACCGTTCGCCACAGGCCATGAGGCACTGCACCGTCTGCGCGGAGAAACCGCACTGCGGCGCCTGGGGCGAGCCCTTCATGTAGAGGAGGATGGGGTTGGCGTCGATCTGTTCGCGGATCGTGTCCAAGACTTCCTGGCTCATGTGCGCGCGCCCTCGAAGCGGTCGTGGCCGAAAGAGTATTGTAGAACGGTTGCTGGATGCCGGGCCAGCGGCCGCCGCGGAACCTGCGCCAGGGTTTCCGGCCGGGGGGCGTACGCGGGTCGGATAGAATCCGCCGTCGGCCGAACGGGCCGTGGCGTGTTCGCCGCGGCCGCTTTGGTGATCCGCACCCCATGCTGCAACTCATCGACGTCATTCTCAAACGCGGGGACCGGGCCGTTTTCGACGGCGCCAGCCTGACCGTCCACGCGGGACACACGGCCGGCGTGGTCGGGCGCAACGGCGTCGGCAAGACGACGCTCGTGGAGCTGATCTGCGGACGGCTCCTGCCCGAAGAAGGGGAAGTCCTGCGTCCGCGGGGATGGCGGCTGGCGTGGCTGGACCAGGCGGTGGAACCGAGCGCGCGTTCCGCCCTCGACTTCGCGCTGGACGGGGATCGCCCGCTGCGCAGGGTGCAGGCGGAGATCGCCGCCGCGGAGCGCGCGGGCAACGACGACGCGCTCGCCCACCTGCACGTCCAGTTGGAGGACGTCGGCGGATACGACGCGGAGGCCCGGGCGGGTGAGGTCCTGCACGGCCTCGGCTTCGGTGGCCGTGACTTCGGCAAGCCGCATCGGGATTTCTCCGGCGGTTGGCGGATCCGGCTCAACCTGGCCCGGACGCTGATGTCCCCGTCGGACCTGCTGCTGCTCGACGAACCCACGAACCACCTCGATCTCGATGCGGCGCTATGGCTCGAGACCTGGCTCGCCCGGTACGAGGGCACGGTCCTCGTCATCGCCCACGACCGGGATTTCCTCGACGCCGTGTGCGACGAGATCGTCCACGTCGCGGACGGCAGGACCGCCCTGTACACGGGGGGCTACACCGCGTTCGAGCGCCAGCGTGCGGAAGCGCTGCGCGTGCAGGCCGCGCACCACGCGCGGCAGCAGGGCGAGATACGGCGTATCCAGGCATTCGTCGACCGTTTCCGGGCCAAGGCCTCCAAGGCGCGGCAGGCGCAGAGCCGGCTGAAGGCGCTGGAGCGTATGGAGCGCGTGGCGCCGGTGCGTGCGCGTTCTCCCTACCGGTTCGAGTTTCCGAATCCGAAGGAGGTCTCCAACCCGACGCTGTCCCTGGACGAGGCGCGCCTCGGATACGGGGAAGCGGCAGTGCTGTGGGACCTGACGCTGCGCATCTATCCGGGCGACCGCATCGGCGTGCTCGGCGTCAACGGCGCCGGCAAGAGCACGCTCCTGAAGACCCTCGCGGGGGAGCTCGAGCCGGTCGGCGGCGAATTGACCCGAGGCCGGCACAGTGAGGTCGGGTACTTCGCCCAGCACCAGATGGAGGCCCTCCGGCTCGACCGGACAGCCCTGCAGGCGCTGGACGCGGGACCGGGGGAGCGGCTCACGGAACAGCACGCGAGGGACTATCTCGGTGGCTGGGGTTTCGGGGGCGAGATGGTCGAACGACGGGTGTCGACGTTCTCGGGAGGCGAGAAGGCGCGGCTCGTGCTTGCGCTCATCGCCCGCGAGGCCCCCGCGCTCCTGCTGCTCGACGAGCCGACCAACCACCTGGACATCGAGATGCGGGAGGCGCTCGCCCTGGCGCTGCAGGGGTACGACGGCGCGCTGGTGCTGGTCTCCCACGACCGGCATCTGCTCCGCGAGTGCGCGGACACGCTCTGGCTCGTGGCGGACGGTGGCGTCGAGCCGTTCCCCGCGGGCCTCGACGGCTACGCGGAGATCCGCCAGGACCGGCAGGGACGCGCAACGCGACACGAGCACCGGGACCGGAGGCGCCAGGCGGCGGAGCGCCGGGAGTCCATCCGGCCGCTGACGAAGGAGCGCACGCGGTTGGAGCGGGACATCGACGCGTTCACGGAGGAACTCGCGGAACTCTCGACAGTGCTCTCGAACAGCGCCACCTTCGAACACGCCACCAAGGAGCAGATCGGGGAGATGCTCACCCGCCAGGGCCGGGTACGAAAGCGCCTTGCCCGCACCGAGGCGCAGTGGATCGAGCTGCAGGAGCGGATCGAGGAACTGGAAGCGCGTTGACAACCCGGAACGATCGTTCACAGTAGCCCAGGAGACGCGGCAAGGAGGACCCACAGATGATCGAGTTCACCCTGAACGGGCAGACCGTCCGCACGGAGGACGAGCCGGACACGCCGCTCCTGTGGGTGGTGCGGGACACGTTCAAGCTCAAGGGGACGAAGTTCGGCTGCGGCGCGGCCCTCTGCGGGGCCTGCACGGTGCATCTCGACGGGGCAGCCGTCCGCTCGTGCACGCTGCCGGTCAGCGCCGCCGCGGGGAAGCGGGTGACAACGATCGAGGGTCTCGGCACGCCGGACGAGCCGCATCCCCTGCAGGAGAGATGGGTCACCCTCAGCGTTCCCCAATGCGGTTACTGCCAGCCGGGACAGATCATGTCGGCGGCGGCGCTGCTGTCCGCCAATCCGCGGCCCACGGAGGTCGAAGTCGAGTCCGCCATGGCAGGCAACATCTGCCGGTGCGGGTGCTATCCCCGGATCAAGAACGCGATCCTCGCGGTGGCGGAAGAACCGGCCGGGCAGGTCCTGGCCGGGCAGGTCCTGGCGGAGGAGGTACGGACATGAAGGCCTCCCGGCGCAACTTCTTGATCGGTGCGGGCGTCGTCGGGGGCGGCCTCGTGGTCGGCTTCTCGATGCGCGGCGGACCCGGGGCGCCACCACTCAAGGCGATGGACGGAGCGTACGCGCCGAACGCGTTCCTGCAGATCGGCCCGGACAACGTCATGCGTTTCTACTGCGCGCGCGACGAAATGGGGCAGGGCGTGACGACGGGCCTCGCGACCCTCGTCGGCGAGGAACTCGACGTGGATCCGGCCAGGTTCGTCGTCGAACTCGCGGGTGTGCATCCCGCCTACGCCAATCCGGCCATGGGCGGCGTGCAGGCGACGGGGGGCAGCAACTCCATCATGGGGCACTACCTCCCGCTCCGGCAGGTGGGCGCGGACACCAGGCAGGCCATCGTGCTCGCCGCGGCCAGGCAGTTGGACGTGGACGCCGGGGAGATGGAAACGGATGACGGCCATGTCCTCGTGCGTGGCGAGCGACATCCGTATGGCGCTTTCGTCGAGACGGCGCGAACCCTGCCGATGCCCGAGAACACTCCGCTCAAGCCCGCGTCGGAGTTCCGCTACATCGGCAAGGAGATGCCGCGCATCGACAGCACCGGCAAGGCGGCGGGAACCGCGGTGTTCGGCATCGACGTGGACGTGCCCGACATGCATCACGCCGCGGTGGTGCGGTCCCCGGTCGCCGGCGGCGCGGTGGCGTCGTTCGACGCATCGCGCGCCCAGGAAATGCCCGGGGTCGTCGGCGTCGTACCGGTCGCGACCGGCGTCGCGGTCGTCGCGGCGAAGTACTGGCAGGCGAAGAAGGCGGCTGAGTCGGTCGAGGTCGAGTGGAAGCTGCCGGCGCTCGCGCAGGTCAGCTCGCGGCAGATCGAGGCCGACTACCGGGACGGCCTTGCCGAGGAGGGGGAGTCCGCGGAGAGCGAGGGCGACGTGGATGCGGCCTTCGCGGGAACGCGTACCGTGGAGGCGGACTACTGGGCGCCCTACCTGGCGCACGCGCCGATGGAACCGATGAACGCGGTCGTGCGCATCGGGGACGGCGAAGCCGAGGTGTGGACGGGCACGCAGGGGCTGGGTCTCGCCCAGGGACTGGTCGCGCGCGTGACGGGCCTCGATACGGAACGGGTCACTGCGCACAACGCCTACCTCGGCGGTGGTTTCGGTCGGCGGGCGACGATGAGCCATGTCGTCGAAGCGGCGGAGGCCGCACTCGCGACCGGCAAGCCGGTGCAGGTGCTCTGGTCCCGCGAGGACGACATTCGCTCGGGCGTCTTTCGTCCAGCCTCGCTGATGCGCATCGAGGCGGGGATCGACACGGACGGTATCGTCGCGGCATGGCGTGCCAAGCGGGTCGGCGCCAACATCGTGCCGTATGCGCTGCGCGGCCTGCTGCCGGGCCTGTTCCCGGGGCTGTCCGACGGCGTGATCGACTGGGCCGCGGACAGCGCGGGAGGGCTGTTCGCCAACTGGTTGGTGGAGGGCCCGAGTGTCGAGGGTCTGGCGGGCGACTACGACCTCCCCAACCGGGAAGTGCGCCACGTGACGCGGGACCACGGGCTGCCCACCACGGTCTGGCGGTCGGTCGGCCACTCCTTCACCGCATTCGCCAAGGAGTCCATGATCGACGAACTGGCCGCCGCGGCCGGCGCCGACCCGGTCGCACTGCGGCTCCGCAACACCACGAACAATCCCCGCCTGCACAACGTCATCCGGATCGCGGGGGCGCGGATGGGGCAGTGGCGCGTGCCGCCGGGACATGCACTCGGCATTGCCGCGCATGGATCGTTCGAGTCGTTCGTCGCCGAAGTCGCGGAAGTGTCCGTCTCGGATGGCGCCATCCGCGTGCACAACGTGCTCTGCGTCGTCGACTGCGGGGTCGCCGTCAACCCGGACGTCGTGCGCGCGCAGATGGAAGGGTCGGTGATGTACGGCCTCACCGCCGCGCTCCACGGCAACCTCGAGCTGGCCAACGGCGCGATCCGGGAGAGCAACTTCCACGACTACCCGATCCTGCGGATGAACGAGGCCCCGGCCGTCGAGGTGGTGATCGTGGCGAGCGAGGAGCATCCCTCTGGCGTCGGGGAACCGGGCGTGCCGCCGATTGCGCCGGCGGTGGCGAACGCCGTCTACGCGGCTATGGGACAGCGGCTCCGGTCGTTGCCGTTGCGGCTGCAGGTGGGCTGAGCTGCCGAGCGGGAGTTCGCTTTGCAAACCCCTGTACGAACCGGGCACGCGTTGCTCTAGCCGTCAACTCTCGCGAGCATCCCTCCGGCGTCACCGTCGGGATGCTTGGACGCGTGGCGTGTCCTTACATGTCCAGGTCGAAGTAGTCTTCGTCGATCAGCTTGACCTCGTGGCGAACCCGCGTACGGACGCCGACATTGTGGACTTCCATCAGACGCGCGAGCTCCTCCCCGTCGATCAGGACGATGCGCTTGGGACTCCGGTTCACGTAGTCCTTGGCCGCCCGGGTGAAAGCTGATGTCGTGACGAAGACGCCTTTGGTCGTCCCTGCCGCGTCTATGGCGCCGGCGAAGTTGCGCAGGTCAGACTCCCCGACATTCGTACCCGTCGAGTATCGTTTCGCCTGAACGTACACCTCATCCAGTCCGAGAGCATCTTCGCGCATCGTCCCGTCGATTCCGCCGTCTCCGGAGCGTCCGGTGACCCGCCCCATATGAGGATCGCCACCCCCGTACCCCTCCCTGTCAGAAGGTCCACGACCACGTGCTCAAGAAACGCCGGTGACGCATCGCGGACGCGCACCAGTAACTCGCCCCGCACTTGCTCGCGCAGCTGCTCCGCTGCGCGACCCAATGCCTCTTCCGGCGTCTCGGTGGGGTCACCCTCCGGGCGCGAATCACCCCGCCGGGAGCCTGGCCCTCCTTTTCGCCGATACCACTCGACGAAGCTCGGATACTGGCTCAACGTTTGTAGGTCGATCCGAGTTGGAGTAGCCGATAGTACGTGGCGACCTTCTGGCGTCAGCCGGTGTACGCCTCGACGAACGCGTTCCACCAACCCCGCGTGCACCATGTAGGTCATCGCCCACCCCACCCGGTTCGCGAACGCGGTCTGTTGGCCGCTCCCGAGCATCTCGCGCGTGTCCTCCGGAGTGAGTCGCTCTGTCTCGGCTACGCGCGCCTGAGTTTCGCGAAGCGGTAACTCAGCCTCGTGCTCGAGCGCCCGAAGGCAGGGAAGCATCAGGGACTGATAGTCCGGTAGCGCCATCTGATCTGCCTTACGTTACGTCCGCCGATGCGCGGATCTTCACGATCAGTCCAATCCGCTGAGATAGGGCCGCATCGCTTCCCTAAACAGCCCGATCCGCTCAAGAGTCCAGCCACGGACGTCGTCCCACTCACCCCGAGCGTGCACGTCCGTTTCGTTCGGGTAGTAGCAGGCCACGCGACTCGCCCTGCTCTGATCAAGCGGCTCCCAATCCAGCGGAAAACTGAAACTCGCCTCGATCTCCGCACGCCTCTCCTCAAGCCCCGCGAAACGTCGGCGCACTTCTTCCTTGTCCTTTCCGTCGACGTAGAGCTCGAATCGGAAGCGCGGTCGGCCATTCGGACGACAGAAGTTCACGGAGTAGTGGAAGCCTGCCGTGCCGGAGGGGAAGTTCATCCAATTCCCTTTCGACGGCGTCTTGGCGCGACTCCAATCGGGATAGCGTTCGTGGAAGGCCGGTAGAAACTCGGCCCAGAAGTCACGGTACGCCAACTGTGTCCTCGACAACTCGTCGAGATTCGCGGCGTGGACGCTCCGCACCCACTCGTCGGGTTCGACGACGACATCCAACTGGGGCGCCGGCATCGACTCACCGATCCTCCAGACCCTGAGTGCGATCCCGAAGAAACTGACGGAGTCACGGCTGTTGGCGTTCAACCATTGGAGAGCCGAACGATGTTCTTGGCGAAACGTTTCCGCGACCAGCACGGCATGTGAGGCACCAAGCCCCGCAGCGTACGTGATGATCTTCCCGAGATGGTCGTGGTCCGTGCTCCTGATCATGTTTTCGACGACGACATGCTTGCCGGTGTTGGCGTCGTGCAGAAGGAGGTCGGCGCTGAATGATCCGACTGCCACCTCTGAGCCGCCGAGCTCCAAGTCCATCCCAAGTGCGCGGCCAAGCGTTTCAAGGTTCTCGGCCAGCCAAGGCGTGAGGTTACGAGCCTCGTCGGGCCACACGTCGCGGATGGGTACCGCCTCCAGTTCTCCGATGGTCTTGTTCAAGGTCATGTGCCCGCTCCGATTGTCCACGTCCACTCGGTGTTTCCCTTCTTGGGCGACGCTCTGTCACCCTCGATGGTCGCCGCCCCAATGGCAGTCGTCCCTCTCTCCGACCGTGGCGAATCGGTCGCTGGCCGAGCGAAGCAAGTTTCTCCCAGGGACTGCCGCCAAGTGGTGGACGCATTCTATCGAATCTCGGATCTGTCGTCCGACCCCGCCTGAACCGGCTGACCCTCCACAGAGGTTGTCGGGCTACTGGTTGCATCTCGATCCGCGTCGGCGAATAAGATGGCTTCAATGTCAGTTTCAACGCGAGAGGCGCGACCGAGCGTCGAGGATCGCTCCCATTGCCGAGGCCGACCGGGACTACCGCACTTGCGCTCGCGCATCGCGGGCGAGGGGCCGCCACGGGGACCAATGGCATGCCGTCAAGGACGAGAGTGGCTCGGCTGCGGACGGTATCGGCCTGGCGAGGGTGGCTCAGCCCGCTAAATGCTGGAGGCGCGTCGCTTGGCGCTCCCTTTGCGGCCTGAGCAGGGCCTAAGGTCCTTCTTTGCGGGCGGAAATCTCGTAGCATATTGGGTTGCCGCATGGCGCTGGAGATCTCGAGGGCGTAACCGCTGTGGATAAAGCGCGGATGGACCCGGTTTGGCGGCCACGCGTTGGCGTAGACGACGTGGGTTCTTGGGCGGAAGGCGGTCCGGGCGACCTTCGTGGCACCAACGACCTTTTGCCCATGCGGCGATCTCGTCGGGACGTCTACGGACGGCTTGCGTCAACAATAGGAGGGCTGAAAGCTGGTCATGACGGAAAATGAACTAGCCACAACCGATCTAGCCAACACCGAAGTACTCTGGAAGTCGGCCGACGCATTGCGAGGTCAGATCGACGCTGCCGAGTACAAGCACGTTGTCCTCGGACTGCTATTCTTGAAATACGTTTCCGACTCCTTCGAAGCTCGACGCGACGAGCTCAAAAGCGAACTGGAAGTCGACGGCATCCGCACGCCTCAGATTGAAAAACTGTTGGAAAACCGCGACGAGTACATTGCCGAACGGGTCTTCTGGGTGCCGCCCGATGCACGCTGGAAGAACCTCCAGAATCGGGCAGTACGGCCGGAGATCGCCACGCTGATCGACGACGCAATCCTCGCCATCGAGCGCGACAACCCCAACCTCAAGGGTAAGCTGCCGCGCGACTACGCCCGCCGTGGCATCGCGCCCGAGAAGCTAAAGGGCTTGTTTGATCTCATTGCCGATATCGGCTTCAAGGACGATCGCACCAGAGCCCGCGACACACTCGGGCGCGTCTACGAGTACTTCCTCGGCAAGTTTGCCCAAGCCGAGGGCAAGCTCGGCGGCGAGTTCTTCACGCCACGCTGTATTGTGCGACTGCTGGTCGAGATGCTTGAGCCTTATGAGGGCCGCGTCTACGACCCCTGCTGCGGCTCGGCGGGCATGTTCGTGCAGTCCGAGCGCTTCGTCGAGGCGCACGGGGGACAGAAGACTGATATCTCGATCTTCGGCCAAGAGTCCAATCCCACCACTTGGCGGCTCGCGCACATGAATCTGGCTATCCGGGGCATCGAGGCCAACCTGGGCTCTTACCCTGCCGATAGCTTCCTACGGGATCTGCACCCTGACCTCAAGGCGGACTACATCCTTGCCAATCCGCCATTCAACATCTCGGACTGGTCCGGCAAGCTGCTGGCCGACGACGTGCGCTGGCACCAGGGAACGCCGCCCGTAGGCAATGCTAACTATGCCTGGATTCAACACTTCATCCACCACCTGGCCCCGCCGAACGGGCACGGCGGCGGCGTCGCCGGCTTCGTCATGGCCAACGGCTCGCTCTCCACGAACTCTGGGGGCGAAGGTGAAATCCGCCAGCGCATCGTTGAGGCCGACCTGTTGGACTGCATCGTCGCGCTGCCAACCCAACTCTTCCTCACCACGGGCATCCCCGCCTGCCTCTGGTTTCTCACTCGCGACAAGACCGGCAGGAACTTGAGGAACGGCGGGCGGGACCGCAAGGGCGAGACGCTCTTCATAGACGCTAACAAGCTCGGCACCATGAGGACACGCACGCTACGCGTACTTACGGGTGACGACGGCGAAACCACCCTGACGGAAGGGATGGGTGACCCCAACTTCGATTCCGACTTGGGCCGCATCGTCTACGCGTTCCGCCAATGGCGTGGCGAGCCTGCGCCTGACTGGTGGGATGCACCAAGGCACGGTGAATGGAGCTACCGCGACATCCCCGGCTTCTGCAAGGCTAAGACCCTTGAGGGGATCAAGAAGCACGGCTTCGTGCTCACTCCCGGCCGCTACGTGGGCGCCCAAGAGCAGGAAGACGATGGTGAGCCATTCGCAGAGAAATACCCGCGTCTGCTCGAAGATGTCCGCGCGAATATCCAAGAGTCGGCACGACTTGGCGACGCTGTCGTTGAGCGGCTGGAGGGCTTGATTGGTGCCAGATGACACCAGGAAGGCGAGCACTGAGACGAGCGCCCGAACGTCTCGCACCGGGGGACGTCCCGCGACGACGGGGGTAGTCCCTGGACGCTTCGCACTATCTGTCGGGAATCCTGATCTTCCATCGCCACATGGGTGGCGGTGGGAACTGCTGACCAATCTCGCACGGCTCGAGACAGGTCACACGCCTAGCCGCCGGCAATCGGAGTATTGGGACGGCGACATCCCGTGGGTCGGCATAAGGGATGCCGCAGAGCATCACGGGCGCGATCTCTTTGAGACGGTTCAGTGTGTTACTCAGGAAGGTATTGACAACTCGGCAGCCCGCGTGTTGCCTAGGGGAACTGTTTGTTTATCTCGTACCGCCTCTATCGGCTACATCACACGGATGGGCGTGCCGATGGCGACCAGTCAGGATTTCGTGAATTGGGTATGCGGACCGGACCTCGACTCGCAGTTCCTGCTTTATCTTCTACTCTCTGAAGTCGACAGCCTGTCCCGCTTCGCTTATGGCACAACTCACCAGACCATCTACTTCCCTGAGGTAAAGGCGTTTCACGTCTGCGTGCCACCCCGAGCTGAGCAGCGTAGCATTGCTGGCGTTCTCGCCTCGCTCGACGAGAAGGTCGAGCAGAACAAGCGGCTGGCGCAGGCGCTCGAGCGGCTGGCACGCGCGGTTTTCCGGGCGTGGTTTGTAGACTTCGAGCCGGTGAAGGCGAAGGCCGCCGGCGCGGCCTCCTTCCCCTTCATGCCTCATCCCGCTTTCGACCGCCTGGCCACCCGCTTCGTTGATTCCGAGATTGGCCCCGTGCCGGAGGGGTGGGAGGTGAAGGGGATCGCATCGATTGCGACCTTCCTGAACGGACTGGCACTTCAGAAGTACCCGCCTCGGGGTGACGGTGAAGACTTGCGCGTGGTCAAGATCGCCCAGCTCCGCAAGGGCTCAACCGACGGTGCCGCTTGGGCGAACGGCGATGTAGCCGATCAGTACGTGATCGGTGATGGCGATCTGTTGTTCTCCTGGTCGGGTACTCTCGAGACGACATTCTGGTTTGGCGGCAAGGGTGCTTTGAACCAACACCTGTTCAAGGTGACGTCGTCGCACTTTCCGAGCTGGTTTTGCTTTCACTGGATTCGGCAGCATCTACCGTGGTTCCGTGCTATTGCGGCAAGCAAGGCAACAACAATGGGACACATCAAGCGCGGTCATCTTCAAGAGACGCTGGTGGTCGTACCTCCGACCGAGATTCTTCACCAAGCCAACGAAGTGATTGGCCCGATGTACGACCTCTTCGGCCAGTTGATGATCGAGTCGCGGAAGCTGGCGGCGATGCGCGACGCACTCCTTCCGAAGTTGATGTCCGGCGAAGTACGAGTACAGGTGGACGCAGAGGTCGATAGTGAGTCCTGACCGCCCCTTCGAACTCCGTAGCTGTCGCCAACTCTTCGAACGGTATCCGGCCGCGACATCCTTGAGACTCGCAGTCGAGGTGATCGAACGGACGATTCACGATGACCCCGGAATCGCGTTTACGCACTGCCGAGGTTTACTGGAAACTGTATGTGTCACCATACTCTCGGACCGCGGCGAAGAGATCCTGCCAAATCCAAGCCCGAACTCTCTCATGACGCAGGCAATCAGGACACTGCAACTGACAGCCCTGAACCCGGACGATCGGGAGGCTGAACGTGGCGTTGCCAGCGTTCTGCGGGGACTCAACTCGCTCGTCGACGGAGTGGTGGCCTTGCGCAACAGTCAGGGTATCGGGCCACATGGACGGGACGCGCTGGAACCTGTGCTTTCCGTTGACTATGCCATGCTGACGGCAACAGCGGTGGATACCGCTGTCGGGCTTCTGTTCGGGCTACATCAAGAGCAACTCGGCCGCGACCCGATCAACCACTTGAGGTTCGGAGTTCACGCGGATTTCGACAGCTACCTTGACGCCAAATACTCGGATTTCGAGATCGAAGAGGTCCCGATCAGCGCGAGTCAGGCGCTTCATCACCAAGACCGCTTGGCCTATCGCAAGAGCCTTGTGGAGTTCAGAACCCGATCCGAAGCGGAGAATGAGGAGATCGCGGAGGGCGAGAGGATGTCGGAGGACTCCGATGGATGAGCTGACTGCGGAGCTCGCCGCCGCTGCATGGTTCGAATCCGCAAGGATTCCCGTCATGTCGGCATCCGAACTGACCCAAGAGCATCAGTTCGGACCGGGAAGGATGATTTTGACCACAGTACTGAGCGGTGTCGTGCGTCGTCTCAACCCTGCTCTGCCGCCCGACACCATCGAGGAGGTTGTGCGCATAGTGTCGCGGCCGCCGCACCCGACGCTGATCCGGAACAACCGCTGGCTCCACACGCTCGTCATCGAAGGTGTAGCCATAGAGTACCAGGAGTCCAGGAGTGGGGAGACGCGGGGCGACCGCGCGCGGCTTGTCGACTTCGACGACCCTGCCGCGAACGATCTGCTGGTGATGCGCCAGATCAATGTCGCCGGAGCTTCGGGCAACATCATCCGCCCGGATCTGACAGTGTTTCTGAACGGGCTTCCGATTGCGTTGATCGAGCTGAAGGATCCAACCGACACTCGGGCAGACTTGGGCGTCGCCATCGACCAATTCGACCGCTACATGCGGACCGCTCCGGACCTGTTCGTGTCGAACATGGTGCTGGTCGTCTCAGACGGCATGCTGACTCGCGTCGGCTCGATTACCAGCGGACGCGACCGCTTCATGCCGTGGCGGCCAATAGACAGTCACGACGGTGGCGTCGCCCCGACCCTCGAGGCGCTGATCCGGGGACTGTTTGATCGACGGACGTTGGTGGACTACCTGAGAACCTGTGTCACCTTCGAGGAGGACGAGCGAGGCGCGGTCGCAAAGAAGATCGCGGGTTATCACCAGTTCCGCGCGGTGCGCAAGGCGCGCGCCAGCGTGTTAGGCCGTCTCAAGCCTCCCTCTGGGACGGGCGACGGCCGCGGGGGCGTGATCTGGCACACCCAGGGTTCGGGTAAGTCGCTGACCATGTTGATGTTGGCCGGAGGGCTGATCCGAGAGCCGCGCATGGCCAACCCGACGATCGTCATGATCACCGACCGCAACGATCTGGACGATCAGCTCTTCGAGACTTTCGCTGCCGGGCGCGCGCTTCTTCGGCAGGATCCGGTCCAGGCCGAGAGCCGGGACCATCTCAAGACACTGCTCAACCGCGCCGTAGGAGGGGTGGTATTCACAACGATCCAGAAGTTTGCCGAGGCGCATGGCGTGATCTCGGAGCGATCAAACGTGATCGTGATGGCTGACGAGGCTCACCGTAGTCAGTACGGCTTCGTCGAGGGTGGAGCGCGCTGGATGCGCGAGGCATTACCGAACGCTACGTTCGTCGGCTTCACTGGCACGCCTCTGGAGCGCGACGACAGGAACACGATTCACGTCTTCGGCGAATACGCCGACGTTTACGACATCCGACAAGCAGTCGAGGACGGTGCCACCCGGCCGCTCTACTACGAGTCCCGCATCATCAAACTGAGGGTAGACGAAGAAGGCGCGCGCGTCGCCGAGGAAAAGGTTGCGTACCTTGCCGACGCCGAGCGTGGCGGGGAAGGGACAGAGGACACTATGCGGATACCGCTGGAGTCCCTCGTCGGCGCACAGGACCGCGTCGAACGTTTGGCGGCGTTCATCGTCGAGCACTGGGAGAAGCGCCGCGCCGCGATGGAAGGAAAGGCGATGGTGGTGACCATGAGCCGCGACATCGCCGCACGGCTCTATGAGGCGATCAGCACGCTACGCCCGGACTGGCACGACGCCGACGACGAACGGGGCGCGATGAAGGTGGTCGTGACCGGTACCAACGAGGATCCCGAGCCGCTCAGGAACCACGTACGCACCAAGGCCGCCCGTAAACGTCTGGCGGAGCGCTTCAAAGCCCCTCACGACGACCTGCGCCTGGTGATCGTCTGTGACATGTGGCTGACCGGCTTCGACTGCCCGCCGGCACATACCATGTATCTGGACAAACCGCTGGCCGGGCACAACCTGATGCAGGCCATAGCGCGAGTGAATCGGGTCCATGGCGACAAGCCCGGCGGCTTGATCGTGGACCTGCTGGGACTGGCCGACCAGTTGGCGGATGCGCTCGCGACGTACACCCAAGCCGGCGGCAAAGGCGAGGCGGTCAGGAGGGTGCAGGATGAGGCCGTGCCTGCCATGCAGGCGGCTTTCGAGAAACTGCGTGGGTTCTTCCACGGTTGCGACTATGAGCAGGCGCTCGACGCCAATCCGCAGGTCGTGCTAACGGTGTATCTGCGCGCCATCGATCATGTCTTCGCGCAGAACGACGGCTGGAAGCGGCTGCGCACGCTGGTCAAGGAGCTGTCGACGGCCTTCGCTCTGGCCGTCCCGCGCGCGGAGACCGAGGCCGTAACGCCGCACCTCGCCTTCTTCCAGCGCGTGACGGCAATGATCCGTAAACGACTTACGGACGACATCGACCGTGACGCCGGTCACGCTCGACAGCGCGACATCGACGCCGCCGTGCGCCAAGTAATTGGCGGAGCGGTCGATGCCGACGAGGTGATCGACTTGTTTGCCGTCGCGGGGCTGCCGGACGCTCGCATCGACGTCCTGAGCGACGAGTTCCTTGGCCGGGTGGCGGCTTTGGAGCAGAAGAACCTAGCGTTGGAGACGCTGCGTAAGCTGCTCAATGACCAGATTCGCATCACCGAGCGCACGAACATCGTCCAGAGCCGAAAGTTCCGCGAGGCACTCGAAGACGCCATGCTTCGCTACACGAATCGGGCGATTACCGCTGCGGAGATGATCGCGCGATTGATCGACCTGGCGAAGAGCCTTCGAGACGCCCAGCAACGCGGCGATGAGCTCGGTTTGAGCCCTGCCGAAACAGCCTTCTACGACGCCCTGGCGGAGAACGAATCAGCCAGAGAAGCGATGCAGAGCGAGACGCTGCGTCTCATGGCCCGGAAACTGACCGAGATGGTCAGGAACATGCCCAAGCTGGACTGGACCCAACGCGAGTCGGTGCGGGCAAACCTGCGGCGCAACGTTCGCCGGTTGCTGGCGAGGTATGGCTATCCTCCGGATCTTGCGGAAGACGCAACCCAGCTCGTCTTGCGACAGGCCGAGTTGTCTACGGAGAACTCGGATTGAACCACGGTGGTCGGCGTCGATGCTCTGTTGGATGGACGGACGGTTGGAGAAGGCGGACCTCTTGGCCCGAGCCGCTGCACCGCTGATCAACGCCGCACTTCCCCCGCCTCCCCGTCGATAGATAGGGTCGCCATACTCAGGGGGCAACGCCAAATCGCGAAGAGCGAACTGTAGGGCCAGGATGCTGGACGAGCCAAAGGGAATCAGGGACAACTGGGCCAGATTGGTTGGCATGCCCCACTCTGTCGCCCTCGAACTCGACGTCGACGTTTCCGACACGGACCGGAGTAGGTCGGAGTATCAGGTCCGCGGAACTGTGGACGTTCCCAGTCCCCCGCGCGGTGACGATGAACGCACGTTCATGGCCAAGGTTCTGGTCAAAGCCGCCGACCTGCCCGACAAGGAGAGGAGGGGCATCCAGTTGCGTAGGTGGGTGGACGCCGAGGGCGGCTCCGGCGTCAACGTCCGGTCGTGCCAGGCCATTCCCCACATCACTGACGCTGACATCGTCGGCGAGATCAACGTCTTCACTCCGCCTGAAGTAGAGGAACTGGACGAACAGAACCAAATCAGTTCCGAGCGGCACGACGAATGGGTCAGAGAGTACGGGGCGAACCGATACTGCCGGTTCGAGACAAGGCAGGACCTACATCAGCGGTGGCAGGACATCCTGGTCAACACCCATGTCCTGAGACCATCGGGAAAGATGGGTCTGACGGATCAGGAGTTCTGGTATCGCCTTGGGCAACACGTCATTGTCGAGATGCTGTTGCGCGGGGAGCCTCCAAACGAAACCAATCAGGATCCCCGGGTCGCGGTCGCACAGCCATTCTTCGACGGCGAACTCTGTCGGAAGGCGGCGGCGGTCGTTTCGGCGAGGGGCACGGACAACGACGTAATCGTCAAGTACGGCAAGTACGAGCATATGAGGGACTTGTACGAGAATGGACTCGTTCGTATGAACGTGGCGAGCGACTACGACAAGTCGGTGTACAACCCAGCGATCCGGGACGACGAACGGGCGATCGTGTTCAAGGGCGGCTACCGTCCCGCGGAAAACGGCGCACGCTTCTACAACAGGGACACGGCTCCGGAGAAAATCGGCAACCTGGTCGACGAGGCAATGGCGAGATTCTCGACGATCTACGAGTGCCCCGGCCTCGCGGAGGACGAATACGCGGAGTTGAAGATCAACATGCGGACGAACTACTGGATGTTCTGCATGGCCGGTGTGCTGGACCAAAGGCTGTTCGCCGACTTCGCGGCCGACGCCTGCGTGATCATACGGAAAGCCCCGCTCATCGAGCGCCTCTCTTCTGTGGCGAGAGATCAGCTCCCCGAGGGCCAAGGAGCCTTCGGGAGGATCGACTACGTGGATCCTCTGGGAGCCTATCCGAACGGCACCGCAAGTCGGGTGACGGCGTCTCCCGATTCATATGACGAAGCTGTTCCGGTACGCGTACCAGCGGGAAGTCCGTTTCGTCTGGGTGCCGCGACGATTTCAGGAGGACCTCAGCCCCCGGACGCTCCAGATCGACCCCATGGCTGATATCGCGGAGCTGGTCGCACTGTAGTCGCCTCCGAGAGTCGTCTCGTTGACTCGCTTCAGCAGTCTCGTCCTGCAGCCGAATGGCATTCGACGGCGAAAAGCGATGCGGACCACCTCGTCGTCAGCCTGCTGGTGCGTGTTAACTCTTCGCGGTGGGCAACAATGCGTAAGCCCACCGGTGGGCGCGGCAGCGACGTTAGTCTGCGGTGTCCCGGCGTATGCCGAGAGTCCACGCGCCAGCTTGCAGAAGACTCTGAACGAAAGCGGGGGGATTCTTGGCGGTCGACTTCGCATCCCCGATCTCTGATGGACTCCGCGACCTCCGTGACAGGGTCGTGAAGGCACGGCGTCGCGCGCTGAGTGACCTTGGGGATTTCTTCGCCGGCCTCGGGCGGCGCCTTGTCGGGGCTGCGGCCGTCGAGGCCGAGTTGGAGCGCCGTATCGCCAGCCGCTTCAACGTCTTCGACTACCTTCGCGATGACGAACTCGGCTTATCTCGTGTGATCGCCGACCTTCTCGATCCGGGCGGGACCCACGGCCAGAAGGTCCTCTTCCTCCGCTTGCTGTTGCGCGTTATCAACTCCGTGCGCCCTCACTCGTTCGCGTTCGACGAACCACGATTGGAGGAGTGCACTGTGACCGTAACGCGAGAACGACCGATCGAGACCAACGAGCCGGACCTCGAGGCGTCGCGGCGACTCGATATTTGCGTGGAGTTGAAGGCGCCGGGGCAGAACGCCCTGTGCATCGCGATCGAGAACAAGCCTTATGCTGATGACGGAGACAACCAAGTCAACGCTTATCGGCAGTGGCTCTGCCAGCGGTACGAGGGACGCTACCTGCTCATCTACCTCTCGCCGCATGGCGGACGCCCTGGCTACAACAGCCTTCCGCTGGGCGCGCCCACAGACGGCATCGCCACCATGTCGTTTTGTCCCGTTCCCGTGCCGGCATCGAACGCTGACGACAAACTGCCCCGTTTGCCCGCCCTGACGCGATGGTTGGCCCAATGCTCGCAGCTGTGCCAGGTGGATCGCCTGAGGTGGTTTCTGCGCGATGCAGAGGCCTTCTGCCACAAGAGGTTCGGAGGAACCATGACAACGCCGAGTGAACAGGAGGAGGTCAAGCGGTTCGTCTTGGAGAACGACGAAAACCTGCGCACGGCGCTTGCCGTGTTCGATAGCTGGCCGCGGATCAGGAACGATGTCGTGGCACGGTTCCTGGGCAGGCTGAGGGGCCTCGTTGAGGAGGGACTACCTGGCGCCGTGCAGCGCGCCGACGAAATGCGGGTGGGGTCCGGCTTCTCGGGTTCGTATCGCAACGACGGCGTTTGGGCGTACCGGGCCGCGTGGTCCGCGTCGGGCGGCACGCGCCCCTATGTCTGGTTAGCCCACGACGGTGCTGACCCGAAGTCCTGGTATCTCGGCGTTGGGTTCGACCCCCGGGGGCGCGGTTCTCCGGAGGAGGAGCTCATTCAGGAGCGCCTTTCGGAAGAGCGGGAACTGCGCGACGGGAGCTATAGCGTGAATTGGCCTTGGTACCGTTATCTGGACGGCGATCTTGCGGACTGGTCGCCCCTGATCGTCCGGCTGCACCAAGAGGCTCAAGAACCGGGAGATCTGCTGAGGAACCTCGCGACGCAGTTCGGAGAGTTTGCAGCGGTCGCGATACCGATCATTGATGAGGTGCTGGAGCCGGGACCGCGGGCCTGAGGCTTTCGCGCCTATGAGATGGTCGGTGTGTCCATGCTCGTTGGCATCGAGGTGAAGTGGGCGTCACAGCCACGCAAGCAGCCCCCGATCCGGCAGGACGTTACGCAGAAAGTCGTCCGCCGGCAGGCACCAGACGCCATCCACGCGGCTGCGGTCGTCCCCCCGATGCAGCAGGACGACATCCGCTTCCGGGTACTCCTCGCGGAACGTCCGCAAGGGCCGCAGATCCGCAGGTTGCATGCGCCCGGCGTTCTTGACTTCGATCGCCTGCAGCCCGTGGTCGCCGTACACGATGAAGTCGACCTCGGTGCCGGCCTGCGTGCGCCAGAAGAACAGTTCCGACCGGCCCTTCGAATAGGACGCCCATGCCCGAAGATGCTGAGCGACCAGTCCCTCCAGGGCCTGTCCGTCAATCTCGGAGGGGCTGTCGAGCGGACCCCTCGGGCGGAGGGCCCGAAACACCCCCGCGTCGAACAGGTAGAACTTCTCGTGCCGGACCGTGTTGCGTTTCGCGCGCTTTCGGAACACCGGCACGCGGAAAGCGAGGAGCAGGTCTTCCAGGATGTCCACGTAGCTCGTCACGACCTTGCGGGTGACCTCGCACTCCCTCGCGACCGCCGCGAGATTGAGTAGCGCGCCGTGCGAGAACGCGATGGCCTCGAGGAACCGCGCGAAGTCACCGACGTTGCGGGTGAGTCCCTCGGCCCGTACTTCCTGGTCCAGGTACAGGCTGGCGTAACCGTCCAGGGCGCTTTCGGGGTCGGGTGCCCCGGTTACCAGGGGCACGAGGCCATTCGCGAGGGCGCGCGCGAGATCGAAGTCCGGGACTTCGGCCGCCATGAACGGGTGCAGAGTCCGGTGCAGCGCCCTTCCGCCCAACAGGTCCACGCCGCCTCGGCGCAGCTTGCGCGCGCTGGATCCCGTCAGGACGAAACGGGGCGGGCGGGGCTCCTCCAGGATGGCGTGGACGACAGTGAGCAGTTCCGGCACGCGCTGAATCTCGTCGACGACCACCGTGGTCGCGCCGGGAGCCCCCGCGAGGAGTTCGCGCAGCCGTTCCGCGCGCGCTTCCAGGCTGCGATGCAGCCCGGGCTCGAGCAGGTCGAGGAACAGCGCGTCCGGAAGCTGGTGGCGCAGCCAGGTGGTCTTGCCCGTGCCGCGTGGACCGAACAGGAAGCACGTCTGGGCCGGGACGGTGAAAAATCTACTTACAAAGTCCATTTTGCGTCGAAAAATGATCTTTGAAGGTCAATTTTGCACGCCGGATGACGATTGTCAAAGACCTGACCTCGTGCGTCGATCCGTAACGCGCCCCGTGTTGATCCCATCCCGTAGCGGGTGTTCACTATCTCCTTCGACCTGCAGCGGAGTCCCCCATGGCCGCGTTGGATGGCATGCGCATTCTCGACATGACCCAGTACGAGGCGGGCACCTCGTGCACCCAGGCGCTCGCGTGGCTCGGTGCGGATGTCGTGAAGGTCGAGGCGCCGGAGTACGGCGACCCCGGGCGCGGCGTCGGACGAACGGAGAACCTGGACTACTCCTCCTACTTCTGCGCATGGAACGCCAACAAGCGCAGCATCGCGCTGAACCTGCGGACCCCGGAGGGGCGCGCCCTCTTCCTGGAACTCGTGCCGAAGTTCGACGTGTTCGTGGAGAACTACGGACCCGGCGTGGTCGAGAAGCTCGGCGTCACCTACCGGGACCTCTCCGAGGTGCATCCCGGCATCATCTACGCCCGCATCAAGGGCTTCGGCACGGACGGCCCGTATTCGGGCTTCCGCAGCATGGACATGGTGGCGCAGGCCGCCGCCGGGGCCTTCTCGATCACCGGTGAGGCGAACGGCCCGCCCATGATGCCGGGCTCCACCACGGGCGACGCGGGCACCGGCGTGCAGACCGCGATGGCGATCCTGGCCGCCTACGTGCAGAAGCAGCGCACCGGCGTCGGCCAGGAGATCGAGGTGTCGATGCAGGAGGCGATGATCTACTACGTGCGCACGCGCGCCTTCATCGGCTCGGAGTGGGGCACCCGCGCGACGGGCCGCAACGGGAACTCCGGCGGGCTGCCGCCGGTGGACCTCTATCCGTGCAAGCCCTTCGGCCCGAACGACTACATCTACCTCATGCCGGTCACGGCCGACCACTGGGACGGGCTGTGCGCCGCGATGGACCGGCCGGACCTGCTGCTCGATCCCCGGTTCGAGACCATGGCGGCCCGGGTGGAGCACGAGCAGGCGCTGTACGAAGAGATCGAACGGTGGTGCGGCGAGCGCACGAAGTACGAGGCGATGGAGACGATCGCGTCGGCAGGCGTCCCGTGCTCCGCGACCCTGGACACGCGCGACCTGCACCACGACAGGCACCTCACCGCGCGGGGGTTCGTGCACCGCATGGACCTGCCGGTGCACGGCGAAGTGCCGATGCTGGGCTTCGGTCCGCGCCTGTCGGAGTCCCGGGTGGAGCTGCGCAACCCGCCCAGGCTCGGCGAACACACGGACGAGTTGCTCGCGGCGGAACTCGGCCTGTCGGAAGAGCGGCTCACCGGCCTGCGCGACGCCGGCGTCATCGGCGACCCGGCGCGTTTCACGGATCCGCTCGCGGAGTAACGCGCTCCGGCCGGGGCTTCAGCCGGCGGCCGGCCGCTCGTAGATCGACTGCTCGGACTCGGAGACTTCGCTCACCTGCCGCCCGAGCGACTTGAACACCGGGATGTCCTCGTCGGCGAGCTCGGACATCGGGATCCGGCGTGCCAGCGCCGCGTCGATGTAAGGCGCGAGTTCCTCCGCCTTCTTGCGTTCGCGTTCGGCCTCGCGCTCCTTGAACTCCGGCATCACCTCCGCGGCGAAGATCTCCAGCGACTCGCAGATGTGCTCGTGCCTGTTGCGGCCGGCCTGCTGGATGAAGGTCACCTGGTCGACGCCGCGCGCCTCGAACTTCAGCAGGTGCTCGCGCAGGTCGTCCGGCGTGCCGATGCCGCCCCGGCTTCCCGAGAGCTGTCCGCCTATTTCCGCCTCTTCCGCGGTTTTCGTGCGCACCTGGTTGAACTGCTCCCACAGGTTGGTCCGTCCCGGCTTGTGCTCGCCGAAGGCGTACAGGCTCCCCAGTGCGAAACCGAAGAACTCGAACCCCTCGAGGCCGCGCTGGATCGCCGTCTCGCGGTCGTGGTGACACGAGAAGCTCGACACCATGCAAATGTTGGCGTTGACCGCGTGCCCGATGGGTACGCACTGGTCGCTCTTGATGATGCCGTAGTACTCGTCCACCCACTCGGTGGCCTCGGCGGGGTCGACGAAGGCGAACGTCAGCGCGCCCATGCCGAGGCGCGCCGCCATGCGGATGGTCTCGCGCTGCGAGCACGCGACCCACAGCGGTGGATGCGGCCGCTGTACGGGCTTCGGCACGATGTTGCGGCAGGGCATCTCGAAATACTGGCCCTTGTAGCCGGGGTAGGGGTCCATCGCGAGCATGTTGCAGATGTGCTCCACGGACTCGAGGAAGATGCGGCGCTTGCGGTCCACGGGGATGTCGAAGCCGCCGAGTTCGAGTTCCGCCGACGACTCGCCGGTGCCGAACTCGACCCGGCCGTTCGACACGAGATCGAGCGTCGCGATCACTTCCGCGGTGCGCGCCGGGTGGTTGTATCCCGGGATGACCTGGCGGATGCCGTGGCCGAGGCGGATGTTCTTCGTGCGCTGCGAGCAGGCGGCGAGGAACACTTCGGGCGCCGACGAGTGCGAGTACTCCTCGAGGAAGTGGTGCTCCACCTCCCAGGCGAAGTCAATGCCGAGACGGTCCGCCACCTCGACCTGCTCGAGGGCCTCGTTGAACAGGCGCTGTTCTTCGCCGTCATTCCATGGCCGCGGCAGTTGGTGCTCGTAGAAGATCCCGAACTTCATTCCGTGTGTCCCTCTTTGCGAGGGGAGGATGTTAGCACCGCTCTCGGGCAGGCCACGGCGGGCGGCGGCGAGTTGCTACACTCGCCCGTTTCGACGCGTCCAGGGGGTCCCGTGGCTCGCAGCTACCCGACGACACGCATGCGGCGCAACCGTCGCGACGCCTTTTCGCGCCGGCTGACGCGCGAGACCGAGCTGACGGTGAACGACCTGATCTACCCGGTCTTCGTCATCGAGGGCGAGAACGCGCGCGAACCGGTCGAGTCGATGCCGGGGGTAGAGCGGCTGTCCATCGATCTCCTCGTCCAGGAAGTGGCGGCGCTGGTGGCGCTCGACCTGCCCGCGATCGCGCTCTTCCCGAAGATCCCGGCCGGGCAGAAGACGGACGACGGCGCGGAGGCGTGCAACCCGGACGGCCTCATCCCCCGCGCGGTGGCGGCGGTCAAGGCGGCGGCGCCCGACCTCGGGATCGTCACGGACGCGGCGCTCGACCCCTACACGAGCCACGGCCAGGACGGCGTCATCGACGCGGACGGCTACGTCCTGAACGACCCGTCGGTGGAGATCCTCTGCGAGCAGGCGCGGGTCTGCGCGGAGGCGGGCTCCGACGTCATCGCGCCCTCGGACATGATGGATGGCCGCGTCGGCGCGATCCGGGCGATGCTCGAAGCGCGGGGCCTCGTCAACACCCGCATCATGGCCTATTCGGCGAAGTACGCGTCGGGCTACTACGGGCCGTTCCGGGACGCGGTCGGCTCGGCGTCCTACCTCGGCAAGAGCGACAAGGCGACCTACCAGATGGACCCGGCGAACAGCGACGAGGCGCTGCACGAGATCGCCCTGGACCTCACCGAGGGCGCGGACATGGTCATGGTCAAACCGGGCATGCCGTATCTCGACATCGTCCGCCGCGTCAAGGACCGGTTCGGCGTGCCGACGTTCGTCTACCAGGTGAGCGGCGAGTATGCGATGCACATGGCGGCCGTCGCGAACGGCTGGCTCGACGAAGGGGTGATTCTCGAGTCGCTGGTGTGCCTCAAGCGCGCCGGCGCCGACGGCATCCTGACCTATTTCGGCAAGCGTGTCGCTGAACGGCTGCAGGGCTCCTGATAAAATCGCGGGACCGTCAAAGGAGACTGCAATGAGCGAGAACATAGAGCACGTCACGGACGCATCGTTCGAGACGGCGGTGCTGGGCGCGGACCGCCCGGTGCTGGTGGACTACTGGGCAGAGTGGTGCGGACCCTGCAAGATGATCGCGCCGATCCTCGAGGAGATCGCCGACGAGTACGGCGACCGCGTCAAGGTCTGCAAGCTCGACATCGACGAGAACGCCCAGACGCCGCCGAAATACGGCATCCGCGGCATTCCCACGCTCATGCTGTTCCGCAACGGCGAAGTGGAGGCGACCAAGGTGGGTGCGCTGTCGAAGTCCCAGCTCGCCGCCTTCCTCGACAGCAACATCTGACTGATGTGGACGCCGGCGGGGTTCCCCGTCGGCACCCGACCTTCACAAGCACTCGCGCTGGCCGCCCAACCGGACCGCGTCCAAAGCTTCGCCCCCTTGGCGCGAAGCTCTGGACCGCCCGGCATTGCGGTGATACAGTCGAAAGACGTTCCGCGATCCGGGACGTCTCCGACAGGACTTCGCAGGCACACCCGCCCGATGTCCGCACCCTCCAGAGCGCTGGTTTCACTGGCGCGACAACCCGACAGAGGCGCATGAACCTTACAGACCTCAAGAGCAGACCAGTCCCGCAACTGGTCGACATGGCCCGCGAGATGGGCTTGGAGAACCTGGCCCGCTCCCGCAAGCAGGAAGTCATCGCGGCGATCCTCCGCAAGCATGCCAAGAACGGCGACGACATCTACGGCGAGGGCGTCCTGGAGATCCTGCAGGACGGCTTCGGGTTCCTGCGCTCCCCCGGGAGTTCCTACCTGGCGGGACCGGACGACATCTACGTGTCGCCGAGCCAGATCCGCCGCTTCAACCTGCGCACGGGCGACAGCATCGCCGGCAAGATCCGCCCCCCCAAGGAGGGCGAGCGGTACTTCGCGCTCCTCAAGGTCGACGAGATCAACTTCAGCGAGCCGAACACGCGCAAGCACAAGATCCTGTTCGAGAACCTCACCCCGCTGTTCCCGGAGGAGCGTTTCACCCTCGAGCGGGGCAACGGCAGCACCGCCGACCTGACCGCGCGCATCATCGACCTCATCTCTCCCGTCGGAAAAGGTCAGCGCGGCCTGATCGTGTCGCCGCCGAAGGCGGGCAAGACCATTATTCTGCAGAACGTCGCCCAGTCCATCTGCGCGAACAATCCCGAGGCGATCGTCCTGGTCCTCCTGATCGACGAGCGCCCGGAAGAAGTGACGGACATGGAGCGCACGGTGGTCGATGCGGAGGTGGTCGCGAGCACCTTCGACGAACCGCCCTCGCGCCACGTCCAGGTGGCGGAGATGGTCATCGAGAAGGCGAAGCGTCTCGTCGAGCACCAGAAGGATGTCGTGATCCTGCTCGACTCGATCACCCGGCTCGCGCGCGCCTACAACACGATCGTCCCCTCTTCGGGCAAGGTGCTGACGGGAGGCGTGGACGCACACGCGCTCGAACGCCCGAAACGTTTCTTCGGGGCCGCCCGGAACATCGAGGAGGGCGGCAGCCTGTCCATCATCGCGACCGCGCTCATCGACACGGGGTCGAAGATGGACGAGGTGATCTACGAGGAGTTCAAGGGCACCGGCAACATGGAGCTCCACCTCGAGCGCAAGATCGCCGAGAAGCGGGTGTACCCGGCCATCAACATCCGCCGCTCGGCCACCCGGCGCGAGGAGCTGCTGATGGGCGAGGCGGAACTGCAGCGGGTGTGGATCCTGCGCAAGCTGCTGCACGACATGGACGACATCGCCGCCATCGAGTTCATGGTCGACAAGCTGAAGGACACCAAGACCAACCACGAGTTCTTCAGCCAGATGCGCGGCCGCTGATCGCCACACGCCTCGTTTCTGCAGCTGTCGCCCATGCTCCTGCCGGGGCTGCTGCTCTCCGGGTTGATCCGGGCGGCGAGTCTGCGGCTCGGCGAGATCTGGCGCCGGCTGGGCCCCGAGCGGCGCCTCGCGGGCTTGAGGTGGCCGCGCTGAACGTCGTCGACGTGCGTCCGATCGACGAGGCGATGGCCGCCTTCCGGGACGTCAGGGACGCGACCGCGTGGTCCCCGGACGACCCGCGCAGGCTGTTGGCCGGCGGATGAGCGTCTCACCCCCCGTGTTGCTCGCCGTCTATGTCGGCGCGGTGTTCGCTGCCTCGGTGATCGGGGGGCGGCTGTCCGAGTATGGCGCCATGACGCACACGCGTACGCAGGCGATCATGAGCCTGGTCGCCGGGTTCATCCTCGGTGTCGCCCTCTTCCACCTCCTTCCGCACAGCCTGGAGAGGATTCCGGGCCCCGGCGCCGTGGAAACCGCGATGCTGTGTGTGGTGGCGGGGATGGTCGCGATGGTCGTGCTGCTGCGCGCGTTCCCGTTCCACCAGCACGACTTCAGCGGGGAGGGCGGTGCACACGGACACGGGGGGCAGCGCCGTGGCAATCTTCTCGGCATCGCGCTCGGACTCGGCCTGCATACGGCGACCGAAGGCGCGGCGCTCGGGGCGAGCGTGCGCATCGGCTTCGTGGAGCAGGGCGTGATGCCGGGGCTCGGCGTATGCCTGGCCATCCTCCTCCACAAGCCCCTGGACGCCTATTCGATTACCGGGTTGATGAAGCATGAGGGCAAGGGGCCCCGCGCACGGCTCGCGGCGAACGTCGCGTATGCGCTGGTCTGTCCGCTCGTGGCCGTGGCGACCTATCTTGGGGCCGGAATGCTGGACGAACTGGCCGCCAGCCCGCTGATCGGGTGTGGACTCGCGTTTGCGGTGGGCGCATTCCTGTGCATCTCCCTCAGCGACCTGCTGCCGGAGATCCACTTCCATCGCCACGATCGCGCCAAGCTCCTGCTGGCGCTGCTCGTGGGGTTGACCCTGGCCTATGCGTTGTACTTCGTGGAAGCGATGGCGGTGCGCGACGCCCAGCCGGCCCATTGACCCGCGAGACTCGGTCGAGACAAGGAAGCTGAGCCGGCCCTACCGGCGGCCGCGGTCGTGGTCGAGTGCCTGCTCGAGCAGTCGCCGGCCTTGCGCAACCTCACCGGCCGCCAGGTAGAGGCTCGCCAGTTCCCCGCGGGCGGAAGGCGTCGGCGACAGCGTGACGCTCGACTCGAGATACTCGCGGGCGCGCTCCGGTTGGTCGCTCGCGATCGCCAGGCGCCCGAGCGCGAGGAGCAGCCCGGGGTCCTCCGGGTGCGACTCCAGCCAACCGCTTGCGGCGTCGAGCTGGCGGTGGGGGCGGCCGGAACGCAGGCGCCCGTAGAGGTCCACCAGCGCGGGGTCGAAGTGGGCCGTGATGGCCGCCCGGAGCGTGGACTCCGCCGTGTCGGTGTCTCCCCCGGACAGGAGGGCCTGCGCGTATTCGCGCACGAGCGTTCCGTCCGCCTTCAGCGGCTTGGGCACGGCCTTCCAGGTCTGTCGCGCGTGTGCGGCAGCGGTTTCGCTGCCACGACTGGCCGCCAGGCGTCCGCTCCAGGCGCGCCGCACCGCGGCATCGAGGCCGTCGGCATCCTCGCCTTTCAGCTTGCCCAGTGCGGTCGCCGCGGCGATTACGCTTTCCCAGTCCTCGAGCCGATCCGCGCACTCGAGGGACATCCGCAGCACGCCACGGTGGCGCGGATGCTCCGAGGCCAGGCGATCCAGCGTCTGTCGGCACTGCCGCCACTGCCCGGCTTCGCCGGCGAGGCGGGCGCGGGTGAGACCGATAGCGGTCCCGGCGCCGGGCGCCGCTGCCTCGGCGCGCGCGAGCAGCCGCTCGCTCTGGTCGGCATCGCCGGCACGGTGGGCGGCCAAGGCGGCGGACAACAGGCTCACGAAGGGGGTTTCCACCTGCTCGGCTGCGGCCAGCAGTGTCGTCCTGGCCGCTGCGAAGTCGCCCTCCGCCATCTGGATGGTCCCCTTTACCGTCTGCGCATGCGCGTTGCGAATGCGTCGTTCCCGGGACCAGGCCGATAGCTGCGAACGGCTTCTCAGGGCGCGGCGCAGGATCGTCCAGGCCGCCCCAACCACGGCGGCGAGCAGCACCAGGGCGGCCAGCGCGAACCAGACGCTGGTTTCGAACGTCCGGTTGCCATAGGAGATGAGGACATAGCCGGGGTCTCGCAGCGCAAGCAGCCCGAACGCGGCCCCGCCGGTGACGGCCGCCAGCAGGAGCAGGAGACCGCGAGCGGTCACGGCCCCCGTCCCGGGGGCTCCTGTCCCGGGGGCTCCTGTCCCGGGGGCCCGCGTTCCGTGCCCGGGGTCAGCGCGGCCGGGGCCAGCTCGCGCAGTCGGGCCAGCGACCGGGAGATGTCGGGCAGGGATGCCTCCACGTCGAACCGGAGCAGGGCGTCGATCTCCTCGCGCAGGCGCTGTACCGACGGGCTCTCGACATCGAGGTGTTCGTCGATCCAGCCACGCGCGGAGGCGAGGCTCTCGCCGTAGAGGACCTGGTCGTTGCGCAGGGCGCCGAGCTGGGCGCGCTCGAAGGCGAGCCTCAGGTTGAACTCGAGATAGACGGCCTCGTCCGGGCGGAGCAATGGACGGGGTGCGATGCCCTCGCGGGTCCGGAACTCGTAGAGGTTCGAAAGCCGGTCGAGGAGCGTCGCCCATGCGGACGCCGGCTCGGCTGGCCGCGCCACGGTGTCCGGATCGGAGGAAGCGGCTGGGGCGCCGAAGTACTCGGGGATGCGCGCGGGCAGCTCGGCCAGACCGTCCTTCAGGGCCTCGAGCCGCAGGAACACGGTTTGAGTGTTCGCGGCGCCGACTTCCCGCAACGCCAGCCGCTCCTCGGCGAGCAGGGCGCGCACGTCGAAGAACGCGTAGTCGTCAAGCTCTTCGAGGATCGCGTCGGCCGCACCGAGCAGCCGTTCGGCCGTCGTCGGGTCGCGTTCCAGCAGCAGGCGGTTGTTGGCGACCCGCAACAGGTACTCGACCTCCGCGAGCCGCCAGTCCCTGGCAACGGGCGGGACCTGGCGCCGTTGCTCCGCCACCGCGTCCGCGAGCGCCGTGCGGCTGGCGTCGAGGGCGTCGCCGTGCCGGGCAAGCGTCTCCGCCACTTCGGCGATGCGCGCCGAGAGGCCGGCCTCGGACGTCGATCGCGCATCGTTCAGGGTGCTCTGCAGCCGCGCGAGGCGGTCATCGAGACGGTCTTCGACCGCGGTGACCGGATTCGCCCACTCGATGCGCCAGAAGAGGTAGCCGGCGAGGCCGATGGCAATGAGCGAGACGAGGCTGAGCAGGGTGACGGCGAAGCCGCCAGGTCGGCGGCGCGCCCGGGTCTCCTCGGGAGGCCGTTCGACCACTTCGGAAGGTACCTCTTCGCTCAAGGCGCTCGTGTCTCCCTGCCCATGCCGCCGATCGTGGCGACGGTCGCGTGCACGTCCGCGCCCGGACCGACAAGAATGCGCGCAAACCCGATCCCGCGAGCGGTTTCGGCGACGCGGGCGGACGGCACGATCAGCGGAACCGCTCCGCCCCGCCCGGAAGCAAACCACAGGTCCGCGGCGACCCGCAATCCGCCCGCGCTGCCCACGACGATGGCGTCGATGTCCAATCCGGCCGGCAATGGCTCACGCACCGGCAGCCGGCGGTAGAGACGCCAGTCGACGACGGCTGTTCCCTGCCCGCCCAGCAGATCCGGCAGCGCGTCCCGTCCGCCTTCGCCCGTTGCGAGCAGGACGCGCGACGGCGGGGCATCGGCAAGATGTGCGGCGATCCCCTCGGACGAAGCGACGTCGGGAATCGCCGCTGCGATGCCGTGTTCGTCGAGGGCGGCCTGCGTGGCGGGACCGATGGCGAGCGCCGGGGTCCGGTGCCAACCACTGGCGAGCGCGCCGCGGACGGCATGTTCGGACAGGAAGACGGTCAGGTCGAACGCGCCATTCGGCATCGGCGTGGCTACGTGCTCGACCCGCAGCACGGGCCGCACCCAGGCGTCGTGTCCGGCTGCCCGCAGGGCGTCGCCGAGCCGGGTGGCGCCTGGCTCCGTGCGCGTGACCCAGATACGCATGCCGGCCGTGGCGCGACCTCCCGGCTAGCCCGCCGGGACGACCGCCCCCATCCGCACGAGCGCTTCGGCGAGCCGCTCACCGAGTTCGAGCGGGTCCGTCCCCCGGTCGGCGACCGATCGGGCGTGGTCGCCGTCCGGTCCGAGGAGTGTCGTCCGCAGCGTGATGAACTCACCGTCGACGGTCGCGTAAGCGCCGAGCGGGGTCGTGCAGTCGGCCCCCAAGGCCCGGGTCAGGGCACGCTCTGCCGCGACCGCCCGCTCGGTGTGCGTGTCCATCGCGGGAGCGAGGAGGCGGGCCAGGTCGTCGCGATCCGTGGAGTACTCCACCGCCAGGGCGCCCTGTCCGGGCGGCGGCAGGCAGAGGTCGACCGGCAGCCGTTGGCTGATGCGCGCGCCGAACCCCAGGCGGTCGAGTCCCGCGCACGCCAGGACCAGCGCGTCGACGTCCCCCGCGTCGAGCCTCGCCAGGCGTGTCCCGACATTGCCCCGAACGGGCACGGGCACCAGGTCCGGCCGGGCGAACAGGAGTTGCGCCCGACGTCGCGGGCTGGACGAGCCGACCCGGGCGCCGTCGGGCAAGGCGTCGAACGTCCGGGCACCGGCGACCAGGGCGTCCCGCGGGTCGGCACGCGTCCCGATGGTCGTGACGGTGAAACCGGGCGGCGGCACGGTCGGCACGTCCTTCATGCTGTGGACAGCGATGTCCGCACGCCCGTCGGCCAGCGCGGCTTCGAGTTCGCCGACGAAAAGACCCTTGCCGCCGGACTCGCCGAGGGGCCCGTCGCGCCGGTTGCGGTCCCCTGCGGTGGTGAGCGGCAGGAGGTCGATGGTGGCGCCTGACGTCGCGGAGATGAGGCCCACGGCCCGTTCCGCCTGCCACAGGGCGAGGGGGCTGGCGCGGGTGGCGATCCTGACTGGAGGCGCGGAGGGTGGTCTGTCCACTTCTGCCTGACGGTCGACCGGCGCCGCTGCCCCCGGGGCGTTTGGAGCCGGAATGCCGAAAATGCCAGTATATGACGGAGGGCGTCCGCCACGACGCCGGAAGATGCAACCATGGGCCAGAACGGCGGCGAAAAGAGCAGCGAGAACGAGGAGCTGTTGCGCGGCCGGTTCGCCGAGGGGACCGACGAGGGCGTGGAGCGGTTCACGGCGTCGGTGGCGTTCGACCGGCGCCTCTATCGCTACGACGTCCGAGGTTCGATCGCGCATGCCGAGATGCTCGCCGCCGCCGGGGTGCTGACCGAGGCGGAGAGCAGCGCCATCGTCGACGGCTTGCGCGAGATCGAACGCGACATCGAGGCCGGCGACTTCGACTGGTCGACCGCCCTCGAGGATGTCCACATGAACATCGAGGCGCGCCTGACGGAGCGCCTCGGCGACGTGGGCAAGAAACTGCACACGGGACGCTCGCGCAACGACCAGGTGGCGACTGATTTCCGCCTCTACCTGCGTGACGAGATCGATGCCGTCGTGGCCCTCCTCGGCGAGATCATGCGTCGGCTGGTCGACCTCGCCGAGCGCCACGCGGCGGATCCGATGCCGGGATTCACGCACCTGCAGACCGCCCAGCCCGTCACCCTGGGACACCACCTGCTCGCGTGGTTCGAGATGGCACACCGCGACCGGGCGCGCTTCCTGGACTGCCGGAAGCGGCTCAACGTGTCCCCCCTCGGAGCCGCGGCGCTCGCGGGCACTACCTTTCCCATCGACCGCACGGCCACCGCCGCCGCCCTGGGGTTCGACGGCGTGGCGGCGAACTCCCTCGATGCCGTGAGCGACAGGGATTTCGCGATCGAGTTCTGCGCGGCCGCTGCGCTCACGGCGGTGCACCTGTCGCGCTGGTGCGAGGAACTGGTGATCTGGACGTCCCGGCAGTTCGCCTTCATCGAACTGCCGGACGCCTTCTGCACGGGATCGAGCATCATGCCGCAGAAGAAGAACCCGGACGTGCCGGAACTGGTGCGCGGCAAGGCCGGGCGCGTCATTGGGCACCTGGTGGGCCTGCTCGTCCTGATGAAGAGCCAGCCGCTGGCCTACAACCGGGACAACCAGGAGGACAAGGAACCGGTCTTCGATACGGCCGCGACGTTGCGGGGGTGCCTCGCCGCGCTGCGCGACATCGTCGAGGCCATGCGTCCGGATACGGCGGCGATGCGCAGGGCCGCCGAACTGGGGTACGCCACCGCCACCGACCTGGCGGACTACCTGGTCAGGAAGGGGGTGCCGTTTCGCGACGCGTACGATGCCGTGGGGCGGGTGGTCCGCCACGCCCAGGAGCGCGGCATGGCGCTTGCCGACGTGCCCCTCGGGGAACTGCGCCGCGTGCACCACGCCATTGGTGAGGACGTGTACGACGCCGTCTCGCTGGACGGTTCTCTCGCCGCCCGCGATCACGTCGGCGGGACGGCGCCCGGGCGCGTGCGTGCCGCGGTGGTGGACGCCCGGGTGCGTATCTGAGCGACCGGCGGGCGGAGGGTCGCCTCCCTGCGCCTCGACCGCGGGGCGCTATACTGCGCCGCTCGCGGATCTCCGGGACGGATACGGTGGGCACGCGGTGGATTCTCGTGGTGTTGTGGTGTGCGCTCTGGTGCGCGACGGCGGCGACCTGCGGCCAGAAGGGCCCGCTGTACCTGCCCGGGGAACGCCCCCCGGCGGACTCATTCTTGCGACGGGCGGACGCCTCGCACTCTGCCGGCGCGGAGTTTTCGCGAAGCGGCAACTCGAACGCGACCCCTGGCCGCGCGCGCTCCCCGGCTGAGGGCTCTCCCAGCAACGCCGTTTATCCGGCGGCGCGGGCTACGGCGGCGGCGCACGCTGCCGCCCCTTGACGTCCCGCGAGGCACGGAGCGCAGCATGTTTGGTCGTCCGGACAACGCCACCGGAGTGGAAGACGTCTCCCTGGCCGCCATAGCCGATGCCGTCGGTACGCCCGCGTACGTCTACTCGCGCGCCGCCATCGAGGATCGATACCGTCGCCTATCCCGCGCCCTCTCCGGCGGGCGTGCCCGCATCTGCTACGCGGTCAAGGCCAACGCGAACCTCGCCATCCTGCGCCTGATGCACGAACTCGGCGCCGGCTTCGACATCGTTTCGGCGGGCGAACTGCAGCGTGTGCTGCGGGCCGGGGCCCCCGCGGCGAACGTCGTCTTCTCGGGCGTCGGCAAGTCCGTCGCGGAGATTGATTTCGCCCTCAAGGCCGGCATCCACTGCTTCAACGTGGAGAGCGAGGCCGAACTCGAGCGCCTGGAGACGCGCGCCCGGCTGCTGTCTCGCGTCGCGCCCGTGTCGGTCCGCGTCAATCCGGACGTGGATGCCGGGGCGCACCCGTACATCTCCACGGGCCGCCGGGAGAACAAGTTCGGCGTGGCGGAGGGCACAGCGCTCGACATGTATCGGTACGCGGCGGCTTCGGACGTCCTCGAGGTCCGCGGCATCGACTGTCACATCGGCTCCCAGGTCCTGGAACTCGATCCTTACGCCGCTGCGCGTGACCGGCTGCTGGGCGTCGTGGACACGCTGGCGGCCGAGGGCATCTCGATCGGCCATGTCGACCTGGGCGGTGGATTCGCGGCGGCCTACGACGGCGAACCGGCCCTGGACGTCGAAGCCTACGGCCGCGATGTGGCGGCCGACGTGTTCGGCCGGGGTCTGGAACTGATCGTGGAACCGGGCCGCTATCTCGTGGCGGAGGCGGGCGTGCTCCTCACGCGGGTGGAGTACCTCAAGCGGGCCACGCGCGAGGGGCAGAGGAACTTCGCGGTCGTCGACGCTGCGATGAATGATCTGCTCCGGCCGGCGCTGTACGACGCGCGTCATGCGGTGGAGGCGGTGGAGCCGAGCGGTACGGCGCCCCTGCGCTGGGACGTGGTGGGCCCCGTCTGCGAGACCGGTGACTTCCTCGCGATGGATCGTGACCTGGCGCTCGAGGAAGGCGCGCTGCTCGCCGTGTTCGGGGCGGGCGCGTACGGGATGGTGCTGAGTTCCAACTACAACGGCCGCGGCCGCGCCCCGGAGGTGCTCGTGAGTGGCGGCGAGTTCCGCGTCGTACGGCGGCGTGAAACCGTGGGCGACCAGCTCGCCCTCGAAGGGGAAGGGCGGTGACGAAGCTCCGCTTCTCCAAGATGCACGGCCTCGGCAACGACTTCATGGTCGTGGATCTCGTGACCCGGAGCCTGGACCTCAGGGCCCAGGAGATCCAGCGTTGGAGCGACCGGCGCACGGGCGTCGGCTTCGACCAGTTGCTGGCCGTGCTGCCCCCGTCGGACCCCGGCGCGGACTTCCGCTACCGCATCTTCAATCGCGACGGGTCCGAGGCCGAGCAGTGCGGCAACGGCGCACGCTGCTTCGCCAGGTTCGTGCGCGACCACGGACTGACGGTGAAACGATGCCTTACCCTCGAGACCGGCAACGGCCTCATTCGTACGCGCCTGCTCGAGGGTGACCGGGTTGAGGTCGAGATGGGACGGCCGGGCCTCGCGCCGGCGGACATCCCCTTTCTCGCCGACCGCGCGGACCCGGTGGGGGACAGCCTGCGTTACCGGCTCGCGACGGCCGAGGCCGAGGTCGTGCTGGCGCCGGTGTCGATGGGCAATCCGCACGCCGTCATCGAGGTCGACGACATCGTCAGCGCTCCGGTGAAGCGCCTCGGGACGGCCGTGCAGTCATCGCCGGCCTTTCCTGAAGGCGTCAACGTCGGCTTCCTGCAGGTCGTCCAGAAGGACTTCGCGCGGCTGCGCGTCTACGAGCGGGGCGCGGGAGAGACGCGCGCGTGCGGTAGCGGGGCATGCGCGGCCATGGTGGCGGGACGGCTTCTCGGGCGGCTCGACCCCGAGGCCACCGTGTCCCTGCGGGGCGGAGAAGCGTCGCTGCGGTGGCCCGGGGAAGGCGAGGCGGTCACCATGACGGGGCCTGCGGCGCAGATCTACGATGGGCAGATCCGGTCCTGATTCCGGCTCCTGCGCGCGCCCGATCGACGTTGCCGGCCAGCGTTGTGCGGGCAGAGCGCAACGTCGTGCGCCGGCGTGCCGACGCGGCGCGCGGCGGTCAGGCTGCGGATCTTCGTGATCTCGGGCTGAGGTACGCAACCGCGCCCGTTCCGAGCAGCCGGTCGAGGTTCTCGAGGCATACTCGTTCTCGCCGGCGGCCAAGTCGCACTCGATGGCGTCGCGCACGCGTGCCATCGCGGCATGGTCCGGCATGGGCCGCACGGCTCCCCGAACCAGGTGACGCCCAGCTCGCCGAGCCGCGTGCCCACGGCCCTGAAACGTCCGCACCCGCAAGCCGGCCCGCCCGGATCGCTACCGAACCGATGTCCTCGACGTGAGCCCGTACTCCCCCAACTCAAGCGGCGGGGCGGCCACCTTGACGCGGTGAGCCCGTCAATCTCGCCGCGAACCCTGCCAGTGCCCGCACACCGACTGACTGCCCGCCGATTACGTGCAGTCGGTCCCCAAGTCCATTTGGTCGTTGACGACGTACAGCGTGCTCACGCAACCGAGCTCGAGTGTGTGCGTGGTCGTACGCTGGGGGAGGTCGGCAGTGTCGGGCTTCGGGCAGGTAATGCGCAGCGTGCAAATCGCCTGATCGCCATCGTTGGGATTTTGAATGGATGTCCCCGAACTCAACTCGCACCATTGCGCCGAGTCCGATTGCGACCATTCGTTTTCGCAGTCGGATGTCGTCGCTGCGAGAAGCGGGGGGCCAATACCCAAGAGGAAGCCCGCCAGGACCAGCGTGATCGAAGAACGAAGGGGCGTTCGCATGATTGTGTCTCCGTGCCAAACGGGAGTTTGCATCGACCGCATCATCATCCCCCTCGCCCCCGCCGTCAACACACTCACTCCGCGCGAACCGGGACGATTCTGTAGTCGCTGTTAACTGATTGATCGGGTTGGGTGAACGGGTGGCCTTGAATGCGCGCATCGCCTGGTGCAGAGTGCCGCCGGGAAATCGGTTCGAGGTGTGCCGCTGGCTTCGTCACACGGCGCCCGCTCAAGGGATAACGCCGACCGGCAGGACAGGAAGGCCACGCGCGCCCGGAGCGCGGAGGCGGACCCCCTGGTCGCCCGCTACCTCGCGTATCTCGTTCACGAGAGGCGCTGCTCCCCGCACACGGTGGCCGCCTACCGCCGCGACCTCAACGCGTTTCGCGAGGGCCAGGAGGGTCAGGATTGGAGTGCCTGCCGGCCTTGGCATGTCCGGGCCCATCTCGGTCGCCTGCGCGCCGGGAGCCGCTCGCCGCGCACGATCGCCCGGGTGCTGTCGAGCCTGCGCGCCTTCTTCGCGTTTGCGGTGACGAACGAGGTGCTCCCGGCGAACCCGGCCGCGGGCATCGCGGGCCCGAAACGGGGCAAGCCGCTGCCGAAGGTCCTGGACATCGACCGGGCCACCCGACTCTTCGCCGCCAAACCCCGATCGAAGACCGAACTGCGCGACCGTGCGATCGTCGAGGTTCTGTACGGGTGCGGCGTCCGCCTGGCCGAACTGGTGGGGATCGACCTGAAGGACATCGACTTGGCGAACGGTTTCGCGACGGTGACCGGGAAGGGCAACAAGACGCGGATCGTGCCGCTGGGCGAACCGGCCATCGAGGCCATCCAGGCGTGGCTTGCGACGCGGCCCGGCGCGCGACCTGCGGCGCCGCTTTTCACGGGGCGCGGCGAGGCCCGCATCAGCCCGCGGACGGTGCAGTTGCGGCTCAAGAAGCTCTCCGCGGCGGAGCTAGGCACGGACGTCCTGCATCCGCACATGCTGCGGCACAGCTTCGCGAGCCACCTGCTCGAGTCGAGCGGCGATCTGCGCGCGGTGCAGGAACTGCTCGGCCATGCCGACATCGCGACGACGCAGATCTACACGCACCTGGACTTCCAGCACCTGGCGAAGGTCTACGATGCCGCACACCCGCGCGCCAAGGCGCGTGGACGGGCCCCGGAATGATCGAACTCGTCACCTTCGATCTCGACAACACGCTCTGGGAGACGGACAACGTCATCCGCGGGGCGGAGCTCGCAAGCCGCGAGTGGATGACGCGCCGCGTGCCGGAGTTCGGCGAACGGTTCGACACGGCGTCGCTCTGGGCATTGCGGACGGAGGTGATCGAGCGCCAACCGGACATCGCCCACGACGTGTCGCGGATGCGGCTGGCCGTGCTTCGCGAGGCGGCCGTGCTCTGTGGCTGCACGGAAGCCGACGCGGATCGCCTGGCGACGGGGGCCTTCGACGAGTTCCTCCGCTTGCGGCACGAGATCGCGTACTACGAGGGCGCGCTGGCGACCCTGGCCGTGCTGGCGGAGCGGTACACGCTGGCCGCGCTGACGAACGGCAACGCGGACTTCGCGCGGCTGGGGCTCGACCGGTATTTCTCGTTCGGCTTCACGGCCGCCGACGTGGGCGCGAGCAAGCCGGATCCCGCGATGTTCGAGGCCGCGCTGGCCCACGCCCGGGTGCCGGCTGCCGCCACCGTGCATGTCGGCGACCAGCCGGTGGACGACATTGAGGGCGCCCGCGCCGTCGGCATGCACACGATCTGGGTGAACTTCGACGGTGCGCGGGACGGGACGGCCGTGGGCGCGACCGCGGAGGTGCGCCGGCTCGATCAATTGCCCGGCGCCATCGCGGCGCTGGCCGGGTCGTAGCGCCCGAGCGGGGGCCGGGGCGCGTTACGCCTCTCCGGCCCGCGGCGCGATGAACGCCTTCACGGCCTCGAGGTCCGGGGGCAGAAGGGTCTTCCTCTGCGGCTTCTCGGCGAGCCCTTCGAGCAGCGCATGCCGCGCGACCTCCTCGCCCACGGCCCGGTCCACCGACTCGGGGAACTTGGCCGGGTGCGCGGCGGCCAGGCAGATCATGGGGCGATGCTCCGGGAACCGCGAGGCGGCCGCGACCCCGACGGCGGTGTGGGGGTCCACCACGTATCCGCTGCGGGCATACAGGTCGGACATGGCGGCCATCGTCGCCAGCTCGTCGACGGCCGTGGCGAGAATCCCCTCGTCTTGCGGCACGCCCCCGTCGATGCGGGCCACGCCCTCGGCGGCGAACGTCGTCATGAACGCCTGGAGCGCCGCCGGGTCGCGGCCAAGGCGGTAGTAGACGAAGCGCTCGAAGTTGCTCGCGACCTGTATGTCCATGGACGGGCTGATGGTCCGGCGGGTCTCGCCGACGCTGTAGACCCCGGTCTGGAAGAAACGCGCGAGGATGTCATTGTCGTTGGTGCCGAGCACGAGCCGGTCGATGGGCGCGCCCATCGCGCGCGCGAGGTAGCCGGCCAGGATGTTGCCGAAGTTGCCCGTGGGCACGCTGAACGAGACGGGTTCGTCGAAGCGCAGGGCGCCATGCAAATAGTAGGCCGTCTGGGCGAGAACGCGCGCCCAGTTCACGGAGTTGGCGGCGCCGAGGCCGTGCTTCGCCTTGAAGTCGAGGTCGCCGAAGATCGCCTTCACGATGCGCTGGCAGTCGTCGAACGTGCCGTCGATGGCGATGCAGTGGACGTTCTCGTCCGGCACGGTGGTCATCTGCAGTTCCTGGAGCGCGCTGGTGCGGCCTTCGGGGTAGAGGACGAACACGCCCATCCCGGCGCGGCCCCGGACGCCGGCGATGGCGGCGCTGCCGGTGTCGCCGCTGGTCGCGCAGAGCACGTTGAGCCGCGTTGCGCGCGCGGTCACGATGTGCTCGAACAGTCGCCCGAGCACCTGCAGCGCGACATCCTTGAAGGCCAGCGTCGGGCCGTGGAAGAGTTCCATGACGTGGAGGTTTCCGACGTCGACCAGGGGCACGATCTCCCCGTGGCGGAAGGTCCCGTAGGCGCCGCGAACGATCTCCGAAATCCGGGCCTGCGGGATGTCGTCGGCGAAACGGGCGAACACCTCGGTGGCCAGTTCGGGGAACGACAGCGCGCGCCAGTCGTCGAGCCGCTCGGCGAAGGAGGGCAGGGCTTCGGGCAAGAGGAGGCCGCCGTCGGGAGCCAGCCCGGTCAGCACGGCGTCCTGGAAGGACAGCGGCGGCGTGGCGCCGCGGGTGCTGATGTAGCGCATGGTCAGGAACTGCAGGAGAGCATCGAGCAGCCGGCCCGGTGCCGCGCCCACTCCGGGCGCTTCGCCGCAAAGGCCTCCCTGCCGGGCTGCTCGTCGTACGGCCGCCGCAGGACGTCGAGGAGGTCGTGGATCATGTCGAAGTCGCCCGCCTCCGCATCGTCGATCGCCTGTTGGGCGAGGTAGTTGCGCACGACGAAACGGGGGTTGTGCGCGTTCATGCGCGCGATCCTGGCGGCGTCCGGCGTGCCGTCCTGGCGCACGCGCGTGGCGTACGCTTCGAGCCACGCCTCGCACCGTTCGCGGAGCGCCGGCGTGAGGGCGCCCGGGTCGTACCAGGCGTCCCGCAGCGGCTCGACGCTGACGGCGTCCAGGTCGACTTGGGCCAGGTCGCGGAAGAACAGGGTCATGTCGATCTCGGCGCTTGCGAAGATCGCGAACAGCTCTCCGAAAAGCCGCTCGTCCCCCTCTCGTTCGCAGCGCGCGAGGCCCAGTTTCCGGGCGGTCATCGCCTCTGACTGCTCCGCGTACCGCCGCGCGAAGTCCGTGAGCACGGCCTCGAGCGGCTCGGCGTCCCCGACCAGGGGGAGGAGGGCGTGCGCGAGCCGCAGCAGGTTCCACTGGGCGATGGCGGGTTGCTGGCCGTACCGGTACCGCCGCGTGGCCGCGTCGGTGGTGTTGGGCGTCCAGTCCGGATCGTAGCCCTCCAGCCAGCCGTACGGCCCGTAGTCGATCGTGAGGCCGAGCACGCTCATGTTGTCGGTGTTCATCACGCCGTGCACGAAACCGACGCGCATCCAGTGGACGATCATGTCCACCGTGCGCGCGGACACCTCGGCGAACCAGCGCGCGTAGCGGTCGGCTGGCGTCCCGTCGCCGTCGAGTTCGGGGAAGTCCGTCGCGATCGTGAATTCGAGCAGGCGACGCAGGAGTTCGGTGTCGCGCCTCGCGGCGAGGATCTCGAAGTGTCCGAAACGGGTGAACGACGGCGCCATCCGGCACACCACCGCGCCTGGCTCTGGCGCCGGGTGGCCGTCGTACAGGATGTCGCGGACGACCTGCTCCCCGGTCAGCACCAGCGACAGGGCGCGCGTGGTCGGCACTCCGAGGTGGAACATCGCCTCGCTGCACAGGAACTCGCGCAGGGACGAACGCAGCACGGCCAGGCCGTCGGCTGTGCGTGAGTATGGTGTAGGACCCGCGCCCTTGAGCTGCAGCGTCCACCGCTCGCCCCGACCGTTGACGACCTCGCCGAGATTGATGGCGCGCCCGTCGCCGAGCTGTCCCGCCCAGTTGCCGAACTGGTGGCCGCCGTAACAGGTGGCGATGGGGTCCATGCCGTCGAGCACGCGGTTGCCGGCGAGCACCTCGGCGTACGCTTCCGTATCCGTCGGCTCGGCCGGCAGGTCGATGAGGGCGGCCGCCTCGCGTGACCACGCGATGAGCTTCGGCGCCGGGGCGGCTTGCGGCAGGACGCGCGAATAGCACGCGCCCGACACCTGGCGGCGGAAGTTGGCGGCTTCGGGGTCGGCGGGAAGCAGAGCGGCGAAGCGGTTGTCGAACCGCAGCGCGCCGAGCGTGGCCTGTGACTGGGCGTGCATGGGCACATTCTACGGGACGGTTCGCGCGCGGCGGCGCCGACCCCCGGGTCGCGGAAAGAAAAGGGGCGCCGAAGCGCCCCGTTGAGGGGTCCCTTACGCTTGCGAGAACTCCGGATAGGCCTCGATGCCTGTCTCGGAGACGTCCGCGCCGCGGTCCTCGTCCTCTTCGGAGATGCGGATTCCCATCGCGTACTTGAGGATGGCCCACACGATGAGGCTCGCGATGAACACCCAGCCGAAGATGCCGACGATGCCGAGCAGTTGGCCGCCGATGGTGGCGTCGTCGTTGCTGAACACCACCGCGATGATGCCCCAGATGCCACAGGTGCCGTGCACGCTGATCGCGCCGACCGGGTCGTCGATCCTGAGCCGGTCGAGCAGCACGATGGAGGCGACCACGATCAGGCCGCCGATGGCGCCGACGATCATGGACCAGAACGCGCTCCCGGACAGCGGGTCCGCGGTGATGGCCACGAGCCCCGCCAGGGCGCCGTTCAGGGCCATCGTCAGGTCGGCCTTGCCGAACCAGATGCGCGCCAGGACGAGCGCGGCCACGAGGCCGCCGCAGGCGGCGATGTTGGTGTTGACGAACACCTTCGCGACGGCGTTCGCCTCGTCGACGTTGGAGAGCTTCAGCTCCGAACCGCCGTTGAAGCCGAACCAGCCGAACCACAGGACGAACATCCCGAGCGTGGCGAGCGGCATGTTGCATCCCGGTATGGCGTTCACGTGCCCGTTCGGGCCGTACTTTCCGGCCCGCGGCCCGAGGAGCAGCACGCCGGCGAGCGCGGCGGCGGCGCCGCACATGTGCACGATCCCGGAACCGGCGAAGTCGGAGTACCCGGCCTCGGACAGCCAGCCGCCGCCCCAGGTCCACATGCCCTGCAGGGGGTAGATGAACGCGGTCATCACCACGGCGAAACCGAGGAACGCCCAGAGCTTCATCCGCTCCGCCACGGCCCCGGAGACGATGGACATGGCCGTCGCGACGAACACCACCTGGAAGAAATAGTCCGAGCGGTTGGAGTAGTACGTGTCGCCGCCGCTCGCGACGACCGCCTCCGCGGTGTTCTCCGGCTGCAGCAGGAAGCCGATGCTCGGGAAGATGCCGCCGGCCCCGGTCCCCCCCACGTACATGATGTGGTAGCCGATGAGCAGGTACATGATGCACGCGATGGCATAGAGCGCGACGTTCTTGGTCAGGATCTCCGCCGTGTTCTTGGCGCGCACCATGCCGGACTCGAGCATCGAGAAGCCGCACGCCATGAACATGACGAGGACCCCCATGACGAGGAAGTAGAACGTGTCGATGGCGTAGTTGGTCTGGATCAGGTCTTGCACTGTGGCTCTCCTGTTTGTTCCTGCGAGGGAAGGTCCCGCCCCCTAGATGGCCTCGGACCCGGTCTCGCCGGTCCGGATGCGAACGACTTCCCCGAGGGGCGTGACGAAGACCTTGCCGTCACCCACCTTCCCCGTGTTGGCGGACTGGGAGATGGCTTCAAGGCATTGATCGATGAGGTCGTCGCCGACGGCGACCTCGATCTTCACCTTGGGGAGGAAGTCCACGACGTACTCGGCTCCGCGGTACAGTTCCGTATGGCCTTTCTGGCGGCCGAAGCCCTTGACCTCGGTCACCGTCATTCCGGCCACACCGACTTCCGACAGGGCTTCGCGGACGTCGTCGAGCTTGAACGGCTTGATGATTGCCGTGATGAGTTTCATTTGGTTACTCCTCTGCTCCGAGGCGCCCCGATTGGCGCGCGTGAGTGTGGCGCGCCGCTCGAGGGCGCATCCTGAGTTCTGCCGCTACAGGCTCTTCGAGATCGACAGAATGACGCGGGCTTCGCAGTCGGCGTCGCAGACGTCCTCGTCGAGATCGGTGCCGATCAGGCCGATGCCGATGTCCGCACCGGCCACCGGGAACGTGAGGGTCGCGCCGTAGTCGATGTACATGTCGTCGTCGCCGTTGATTTCGTCCGCGTTGTTGAAGCCGACGTGGAAGTCGACCGCGGCGTTCTCCGTCACCGACCAGCTATAGCCGGCGTACGGGTAGTAGAAGGTGGGTCCGCCGTCGCCGAGATAGGCGTCGGAGTAGTTGATTCCGAACGTGAAGGCGTTGACGCCGATCGAGGCGGCGAGTTCGTTGTAGTCGAGCGCGTCCCCCTCGCTGATGTACTCGAAGCGGATGTAGCTCACGTCGTAGGAGACACCGCTGTCGCCGAACTCGCCGCCGTAGCCGACGTACAGGTCGAGCTCCGTGCTCGTGTCGTCGCCGAAGTTGACGTTGGACATCCATGTCCCGACGTAGAAGCCGGACTCCGCGGCGACGTCGAAGCCGCCCTGGATCGCCGGATCGCGGGTCGTCTGCGACCAGCCGCGGAACGAGTAGTCCGTGGCGATCGTAACGTTGCCCGAAATCTCGGCGGCCGTCGCACCGAGAGCCAGGCAACCTGAAATCAGGGCCGGTATTGTCTTGCGCATTTGCGTCCTCTACCTCTCTATCCCGTTTGAAATCGACTGCTTGTGGCCGATGAGGCAAATGCCTCGCCGGGTCGTTCACTCGCCCGCGAGCTTGCGTCGGTCTCCCAAGCGCCCTGCATGCTGCACATACCGTGCCACCATGCATGGAATATCCGCTGACGGGAGCGCGGCGACCGACGGCGGTGGTTCCGTGGACGGCCGGTGGGGCTGGGACGCAGGCGGAGCCGGTGCCGAGCGTGCGCGAAACTCCGTTCGCGTTGCGAGGCAGCGGGCCAGCCCGGGCGCCGCGGGCCCGGGCCGCTCCGTCGCACGTTCGTCACGGCGCGAAGGGGTACGACGGCATCACCCGTCGCGTGATTGGCGGGAACGCCCCAAGGCCGTGCTTGGTATGCGCCAAATTGGTGCAGAGCGGGGATCGGGTGTTGAGGGCGGCCGGACGGGACGCCCTTGCGGCGTCCCGTCCGGATCTTCGTGCTGGCCGGCCGCGACGGGCGGCCACGGGGTTACAGGGCGTTGGCGCCGGTCTCGCCGGTGCGGATGCGGACGATCTCCTCCAGGTTTGCGACGAAGACCTTGCCGTCTCCGACTTTCCCCGTGTTGGCGGACTTGCCGATCGCCTCGATGCACTCGTCGAGCATGCCGTCGTCGACGGCGATTTCGATCTTGACCTTGGGCAGGAAGTCGACAGCGTACTCCGCGCCCCGGTAGAGTTCGGTGTGGCCCTTCTGGCGCCCGAACCCCTTCACCTCGGTCACCGTCATCCCGGACACGCCGATCTCGGAGAGCGCTTCGCGCACATCGTCGAGTTTGAATGGCTTGATGATCGCCGTTATCAGTCTCACCGTGGATTCTCCTTCAGCCCGGGCGTAACGCATGCCCGTCGATTGTCACTCAATTGGCCGGGATTTCCTACCGGCCCGGGGCCCGGCGGACCGGAAGGTCGCCAGCGCGTCGATAAAGCAGGAACCGGTCCCGTCTCCCGCAGATCTCGCTGAGTCCGGCTTCGCGAAAGCAGAAGGCCGCCTGCTGGCCCAGGCGACGCGAGGCTCCCATGGCCTCGGCCAGGTCCCGCGAGGTGAAAGCCTCGGGCAGTTCGGCGTCGATCATGGCGAAGAGGTCCGCCATGCCCTCGATGGTGTGGGTCTCGATGACCTCCAGCAGGCGGCGGTCGACGCTCACCCAGTCCCGCCGACGCCGGCGCCGGCGCCTCCCCTGGTACGGGACGCGTATGTCTTCGTCGACCACCATCACGACGTGGAGCGTCAGGTTGGGATGATCGAGCAGGGTCGGGATGCCGGTGAGCGCCTGGAACACGTCGAACGGCGCTCCGTGCTTCGGTGACTTGCGGCGCGCGGTGGGGATGCCGGGGCCCCCACCGTCCTCGGGCGGATGGTCCATCCGGACGATGAACCGGTCCCGGGCGATGGGATGCACCAGGGTCACGGGATACTCGGCGAGCAGCCGCGGCAGTTTGCGCTTGAGCGAGGAGAACGAGCCGGTCTGTATCTCGACGATGCGGTCGCCCAAGAGCACGTCGGCCACGTAGCCGCCGACGACCGTCTCGACGGCGCCGCCCCGGGTTGCGTAACGCTGCTTCAGCGCCCGATGGAGCGATCGTTCGTTCAGTTCGCCTATCGAGGCGGGCATCACCCCATGCGGGCCGCCGCGTACGTCGGGATAGCGTAGCAGCCCCCGGCGTTGGCGGCGAACGCTCCACCGACGCGGGGACAACGGCTTACGCGTTTCGGGGACACCTGCCGTAGTGACGTCCGGCCACGCCTGCGAGACTGGACGGATGGCTGACCTGCACAGGGAATCGGGGACGACGCCGGCCGGCGAGGGGTCCGCGCAAGCGCCGCCGCGGCCCTGGCTGCGGGTGCGCAGCCGGGCACAGAGCGGGGTCGAGGCGCCGGAAGTGACGATCGAAGCCCACCGACCGGGGGGCGCGTCCGGCTTCTCGGTGGTCGGCATGGCGCAGACCGCCGTGCGGGAAGCCCGGGACCGGGTCAAGAGCGCAATCAAGACGATGCAGCTCGAGTTTCCGAGCGGGCAGTTGGTCGTGAACCTGGCGCCGGCGGACCTCGCCAAGCACGGCAGCCGCTACGACCTGGCCATCGCCATGAGCGTCCTGGCCGCCACCCGGCAGATTCCGGCGCGGCACCTGGAAGACCTGGAGTTCATCGGCGAACTGTCGTTATACGGGGAGGTGCGCGGCGTGCGCGGCTGCTTCGGCGCCGCGATGGCGGCGCGCGCCGCCGGCCGCGGGCTGGTGTTTCCGATGCGGAACGCGGGGGAGTTGGGTGCGCTCGCGGACGCCAGACTGTACCCGGTGCGCACGCTCGCCGAAGCCGTGCACCTCGCCCGTGCACGGGAACCCGCGGCGCGGCCGCTTCCACCGCGTGTCCGGACGCGCCAGGGCACGGTGCCGTCCCTGCGGGACGTCAAGGGCCAGTTGGCCGCCAAGCGGGCCTTGACGGTGGCCGCGGCCGGTGGCCACCACCTGCTGATGCGCGGGCCGCCGGGAACGGGCAAGACGATGCTGGCGCGGCGGCTGACCGGTCTGCTGCCGCCGCTCGCGCCGGTCGAGGCTGTCGAGGTGGCGAATATCTACTCGGCGACCGGGCGCGAGCGTCGGGATCCGGAGCTGCGCCCCTTCCGCGATCCCCACCACACGGCCTCCGCGGCCGCCCTGATCGGGGGCGGTACGCCGATACTTCCGGGCGAGGTGTCCCTGGCACACGGGGGTGTGCTGTTCCTGGACGAGATACCCGAGTTCCGGCGGGACGCGCTCGAGTCGCTACGGGAACCGCTGGAGTCCTCCGAGGTGGTTGTCTCGAGGGTCCGGGAGCGGTGCCGCTTCCCGGCCGGCTTCCAGTTGGTCGCGGCGATGAATCCCTGTCCCGCCGGACTGGTCTGCGACGAGACCCGCTGCCGTTGCGCGCCACAGCAGGTCCAGCGCTACCGGAGTCGGTTGTCCGGTCCGTTGCTCGACCGCATCGACCTAAACGTGGAGGTGGGGCCCGTCGACGAGGACGAGCTGTGGGAGCGCGCACCGCCGTTGGACGAGGCGGACCTCCGCCGCAGGGTCGCGGCAACGCGAAGGGCGCAACTGGCCGGCCGGGGAAAGTACAACCGGGATCTGGACGCGCGGGAGGTCGAGCGGCACTGTGCGCTCGACGCCAAGGGCCGGAGGCTCCTGAAGCTGGCCGTGAAGGAATACGGCCTGTCCGCGCGCGCCATACATCGGGTGCAGAAGGTGGCCCGGACGATCGCGGACCTCGCCGGCGCCGAGTCGATTCTGGGATCCCATGTCGCGGAGGCGCTGACCTACCGCGTGGGTTGAGCGCCGGGACTCAACCGCCGATGAGGTACTCGATGGCCGCGACCATCTCCGCTTCGGAGCATGCCATGCAGGTGCCCTTCGGCGGCATCGCGCCCATCCCGGTCATGCTCGTCTGCAGCATTACGTCCATGCCCTTCGCAACCCGGGGCGCCCATTGCTCGGCGTCGTGCAGCAGCGGGGCGTTGCCCACGCCGGTGGCATGGCAGGCGAAGCAGAAACGGTCGTAGATCTGCTCTCCCGTGAGGGGCGCGGTCGCCTCGGCCACGGTCTCCGGCGGCGGTACGGGCGTCGCGGCGACGTCGCCGCAGACGTCGTCGGTTTCCATGCAGGAAGTCCCCACGGGGGCGATGCGCGCGCGAATCTCGTCTTCCGTTCCCGCCGGGAGCGCGGCGGCCCCGACCCAGGCCGCGGCAAGCATGCCTGCCAGTGCGAACAGTCGTTTCAAGACGCTGCCTCTCTCGTTGCGATTCATGTTTTGGTCCGGGCAAGTGCTGGTGGCCAGGGGTGGAATCGAATGACGCTTGCAAGTGTCTGTTTTGCAGAAACTTATCTGATCCAGAGTTGGCTTTTTCCCAACGCTTTTGCCAACTATGGCGTCGGTGTTTTCGTCGCGGGGGGCTCCTGCGGTCTGCGCGGTCTGCGCGCACTCTTTCGTACGTCGTACGGTCCCCACTGCGACGCCCTGGAACAAGTCCCGTTCCCGACCGCCAGTGCATTTCATTATCGCCTACGCCGAACCGCATGTCTGCCGCGCATCTGAGGCGTCTGGCGACAGGGATTGGCGTTGCCTGACGGCCCGCGCCCTAGTCGGCTTCGCCGACCCGAGCCCCTACGGGTCCATGCGGGTGACAGTCGCTAACGCTTGCGCCCTCCGGGCGCCGACGCGGACTTGGACGCGCTAGCGGCCGTCTCCGTCGACGGCAAACACCCGACCCCCAAGTTTGACAGCCTTGCGGCCGTCAGTTTGCCGCCGAGGTTCTCAGGCGCCCAACACTGAGTGAACCACCTTTACGTCCCGCTCGGCATGCCCGCACCGCCGCCGCGGGACAGAACGCGATCACACCACCTCTCTCTCGTCCGTCGTTGCGAGCCCAGCGTGTCACGCGTGCTCGCGCCGTCAACCGGGACCGGTCCTTCGTTGCCGCTCCGGCCTCGCTGGCGCGAGGTGACGGCGCTGCGCGCGCGTGCCGCCTGCCAGGCACCGACGCACTCCCGCGTCGGCAACAACCTGACAGGAAACCGACATGGACCTTCCAACCCTCATCGCCCGGTGGAGCGGCTAACTCCCCCAGGGCTTCGTGCCGCCCGCCATCCTTCGACCGGCTCCGCCCCGTTGCTCGCAACGCCGGTGCAGGCAGCCATGCGCGATCAAGAAGAACGGCGAGTATATTCGTCGGACCCCGGCTGAACAATGCGGGAAGACGCGCAACGCGTCGCAGACGTTCCACTGGCCAAAGGAACAGCGCGAGAACAGTGCCGGCGTCGTCCGCGAGGACGGAACAGGGTGCGAATAGGATGACCGGAGTAGTGACCCGCGATTCCGCTCAGCGTCGACAGATCGCAAGCATCCGTCGAATGCGAGTGACTTTCTTACGTCATTGCTGCCGCTTGCCTCCTCTGGTCGCCGTCCGGCGCTGCCTCGGTAACGCCATTTGCCAAGCCGCACGTGGCTAACGTAACGCCGCCAACAATCCGGTGGCATGGGAGTGGCATGGGTTACCCGGTTGCGTTTCAGCCCCGCTCCTGACACGCTATCGAAACGATGGCGCTCTCCGGAAGCCGACCATGGCAACAATCAATGTCAGGTTGCTCGCCGACGACGTGGTACACGACTTGAAGCTTCGCGCGGCCCGCAACAATCGATCTCTCGAAGGCGAGGTGCGTCACATTCTCGTAGACGCCGTCAAGGACGACCTGTCTGCCAAGAGAGCCGCCTTTCTTGCCCGAACGGCTGAATTGCGCTGCGCGTCCGAAGGACGCGCGCAGACCCCCGCCGAGGTGCTGATTCGCGAAGACCGCGACCAAGGACACTGATCGGCCGTGGCTCTGGTGATCGACGCGAGCGTCGCGGTCAAATGGCTTGTAGTCGAGGACGGTTCGGACGTCGCCCGCGACCTCCTCGACGACGGCGACGATCTCCATGCCCCTCGGCTGCTTGTTTCCGAAGTAGCCAACGCCGTCTGGCGCAAGGTTCGCCTCGGCCAGGTTGACCGCCGCTCCGCGGGCCAGCTCATCGCCACCATGTCCGATACCCCGGTCCGATGGCACGCCGACGAGACCGTTGGCGCTGACGCAATCCGGCTCGCCATCGCCCACGACCGACCGGTGTACGACTTCATGTATATCGCGTTGGCGCAACGACTTGGTACCCGCGTGGTCACCGCAGACCGGCGACTCGCCAACGCGCTTGAGAACACCGACCACGGCGACCTCGTGGTTGCACTCGCCAATCCAGACGGATAGCGACCCGAACGTGACGACGAACGCCGACTTTCTGCCGGACCTTTTGCCGCGCGCCTGGACGCCGCAATCAGGTCATGGCCTCCAGCCGACAGGATTGTTCGTCGGCAACGGCGCCAGTGCCATGGAGATCGCCGTCGCATCCGCCACGAGCCTCCCGGCACGGGTTGCCTTGGTCGACATCTGGAGAGCCCGACGCGCGGGCCGTGCCGCGCCTGTTCTTCTGGTCGTGCTGCATCCGAAGGGTGCTGCCCTGTGTGGCGCCTCCGGCGACACCCCGCCCGTCCATCGAAACGTCGATAGGGCGCAAGCAGAACGGCTTTGCCATGAACTGCTGGACCAACCGGATCGACACGCCGCGCTCCGCTTCCTGACTCAGGCGCTCCCCTCGCTTGAGACGTCGCTCCCCGGCGTCAACAACGAGGGTCTCGTGGCCCTGCACGAGCTGCAGCACGGAGCGCGCTCTCGTGGAGACTGGAACGACGCCGGGAAGAAAGCCGCCTCCGCCGTTGGTTACCGGGAACGCGACCTCGTGCAATCGCTCGGCTACGGCGTCCAACGTCTCGACAACCTCACGTTCGTCCTGCTGGGCGGACGACGGCGGACCGCACTGGCTGTGATGCTGCGCCAGGACGAGTTGCCAGAAGCGGGGGCACCTCGCTTCAACAACATTTCGCCGGTCAGCTACGCATTGGCGAAAGCCGACGACGAGAACCTGCCATGGGTGCTGGTCGTGCAGGGCAACCGGCTTCGTCTCTATTCCACGACGCTCGATGCCGGGGTCGGTCGCAGGGGACGAACCGAGACATTCGTCGAATGCCAACCGACGCTCCTTGCCGACCGCGACCTGGCCTATCTCTGGCTGCTCTTTTCGGCCGACGCCCTCGCGCCGGGAGGCAGCCTTTCCCAGATCCTCGAGGACTCCCATCGCTTTGCGGGCGATCTGGCCGAACAGTTGCGCGAACGAATCTACGAATTGGTGGTCCCGACTCTCGCCCACGGAGTCGCAACGGCGCGAGATCTCTCGTCGACCAGCGCGCGCGACGAAGTCGACCACACCTACGCAATGGCGCTGACTGTCTTGTTCCGCCTGCTGTTCATCGCCTACGCCGAGGACCGGGACCTGCTTCCATACCGGTACAACGACGCCTACCGCCGTCGCTCGCTCAAGCAAAAGGCGCAGGAACTCGCCGACGCCGTCCACAGGGGCACGCCCATCGCAGGCGGCGAGTCGCATTGGAACGAGGTCCGCGAACTGTGGCGGGCAGTCTCGGTCGGAAACTCCGAGTGGAGCGTCCCCGCCTACAACGGCGGACTGTTTTCCGACGACCCCAATGTCTCGCTTCCTGGCGCCGACCTCGCCGCCATGTCGTTGCCGAACGGCCTCTTCGAGAAAGCCCTTCGAGCCCTCCTTGTCGCGGACACCGCCGAGGGCGTACCGGGTCCCGTCGACTTCCGCTCGCTAGGCGTACGCGAGTTCGGCACGATCTACGAAGGACTGCTCGAGTCCGAGCTCGCGATTGCGACGACAAACCTCACCGTCAACAAGCGCGGCAGCTACGTCCCCGCGCGACGAGGTAGTCGTGTCCAACGGGGACGCGTACCTGCATGACCGCTCGGGTGCGCGCAAGTCGTCGGGCAGCTACTACACCAAGCCTTTCGCGGTCGAACACCTCCTCGACGGTGTGTTGGAACCAGCCCTGACCGACCATTTCGCTCGCCTCGACGCGATGGATGACACCGACGCGGCGGCAACCCTTTTCGACTTCCGCGTCGCCGACATCGCGATGGGCTCCGGCCACTTCCTGATCGCCGCCATTGATCGGATCGAGCGGCGCCTAGCCGACTATCTTGCCAGACGCGATCTCCCTGGTGTCCGGCGCCAGCTTGCGGATCTTCGCAACGCCGCCACCGTTGCCCTTGGTGAACACGCTGATGCGGCTACCATCGAGGATGGGCAGCTCCTACGTCGCATGATCGCCCGTCGCTGCGTCTACGGCGTGGACGCAAACAATCTCACTGTCCAACTTGCACGGCTCGCCGTGTGGATTCACACGTTCGTACCCGGGTTGCCACTCTCCGTTCTCGACCACACGCTCGTACACGGGAACTCGTTGGTGGGTGTCAGTACCGTCGACGAGGTCCAACGGCAGTTTGTCGAATTGAGCAAGACGCACCCCATGTTTGAAGTGGACGCCGACCACCTTATCGGCGCGGCGGCCGAACCGCTCAGCCGCCTCGCGAACTTGAACGACGCCACGCTGTCCGACATCGAAACTGCACGCGAAGCGATTCGGCAGGCACACGAAGCGGTCGCGGATACCGAGCGACTCTGCGACTTGATCGCTGCGGGTAGCCTTTCCGACGACGAGCAGCTCTTAGCCTTTCCAATCGTGGAGTGGCGTAATCCGGACTACCGCAGGTCAATGAGCGCCGCCCCGCGAGCGGCTTGGCTTCGACGTCATTCTCGGCAATCCTCCATGGCAAGAAGCCACCATCGAAGAACACGCGTTCTGGGCGCGCCACTTCCCCGGCCTTCGATCTATGGCCCAAAGCGACCAGGAAACAGAGAAGCAGCGATTGCGGGACCAGCGACCCGATCTGCTTGAGCTGTATGACGCTGAACTGTCTGAAACCGCACGCGTCCGCCGCGCGCTTGTCGGCGGCGACTTTCCCGGAATGGGAACCGGAGACCCCGACCTCTACAAGGCGTTCTGCTGGTGCCGGGCCTCAAGAGCTCCCCGACTAGCATTGTCGACGGGGCTGGTCCACGATCGCTTTGGCAACCGCGCGCGAAGATTAAGCCTACGACGCCCCTGCCGCCGAATCGGCCAATCGGGTCTCCCCCGCCGCAAACGCTCCCCATCCGTCCATCAACAGCCGCCGTTTTTGGATCAAGTCTGATCCGGCGTAAGCACGTTCTACAGCGGAGCCGACCTTGTGCGCGAGGCTGAGTTCGATGGCGGCGTGATCCCCGTCCGTGCACTCGGATGCCCAATCGCGAAAGGCGGAGCGGAAGCCGTGCACCGTGGTGCGATCCGCGAGCCCGGTTGCCCTCAGGGTCTTCATGAGCGTCATGTCCGACAACTGCCGTCCTCTACGCGTCGGAGACGGGAAGACCAAGCCGGAGTCGTCTCGCAGGCTCGCGGCGCCCTCCAGGACCTCCACGCTCCGCTCGCTGAGCGGCACGCGATGTTCGGTTCCTGCCTTCATTCGGTCTGCCGGAATCCTCCACTCGCGGCTGCCGAGGTCGATCTCGCTCCACATCGCCCCGCGCGCTTCGCCGCTCCGCGTCTCAAAACCAGAAAGCGGAAGCACAGCTTGGCTGCCGGCGATCCGCCCGCTGACTGCACGGTGTTCAGCGCTTCAGCGCTTCGGGAACCTGGTGGCCAGGGGTGGAATCGAACCACCGACACGCGGATTTTCAGTCCACTGCTCTACCGACTGAGCTACCTGGCCCCGGGCGGCGAAGCGGCGTATTAAAGCGACTGCGCCGTGACCGGTCAATTGTCCGGGGTCATCCCCGGGACAGGCCGTCCGCCATGCGCAGCACGGCGCGACAGAGGCGCTCGGTGCGGTCGAGATCGATGGTTTCGGGCCAGCGGTCGTCCGGATGGTGGAACCACCGCTGCGCGCCGAGCAGCGACACGTAACGGCCTCCCGCGTCATGCACGTTGTGTGCCTCGCCGAACGGCGGGCTCCCCGGCTCGGTCACGCTGTCGGGCGGTACGCCTTCGGCCTCAAGCGCCTCGAGGCCGACGCGGAGAAAGTCGGGGGAGGCCTGGAAACGCACGCTGGCGTCGGTGGCCGCGAAGTTGGCGCCGAGATGGATCCAGGCGTGCGCGGCGCCCGCGAGCGAGGCGCGGGTCTTGAGGTGGTGGCCGAGACCCGCGTGACCGAGCTCGTGGCCGGTCGTGGCGACGAAGACCACGTCGCGTTCGGGCGGTGTGCCAACGAACCGGCGCAGGCACTCGAGCCACGCCGCGATCCCGCCACCGCGTTCCGCGGTGCACGTCCACCAGGCGCTCCGCGGCGTCAGGACGACCAGCGGTGCGAGGTCTCCCCGCGTTCCGGGAACGCGCGTGGTGACGTTGCGGACGGTTGTCGCTTCGATGGTGGCGTGCGCGACCAGCCGCGCCGGAGCGCGCTCGCGTGCGGCGGCCTGCAGCCACTCGCGGTGTTCGCTGCTCACCTGCAGCACGGGGGGGCCGAAGGGCCGGCCGTAGTGCGGGGCGTTGAGCAGGGCGAGCCCCGGGACGATTTCTTCGGCGGCGGCATGGGCGACGATGCCGCTGGCCCCGCGGCGGCGCGCCGCGACCATGCTTCGCGTGGCCGCGTCGCCGCCTCGCGACGTGAACGGCGCGACGCCGATGCTGGCCCCGTTCTCCTCGAGCGGCGCCAGGGGTGCTGCGAAACCCGCCGCGTCGGTCAACCCTCCGTCGAAGAGGGGTACGCCCTCGGCGCGGCGGTCGGCGCAGGTCACGGAACACTCGTGCAGCACGCGCCGGTCGAACGCGAACGGCTCGAGGTGCGGTTCGGCGCCGGCCCCGCGCAAGGCCTCCGCCAGCCAGTCGGCAGTCGCCTGGTCGCCCTCCGTGCCGGTGCGGTGGTCCGTGATGGCGTCCCAGCCGCGGATGTCCGCTTCGATGCGTGATCTCATGATGTCCTCCCGGGCGTTGCCATTTCTGTCGTCAGTCCAGGTCCCGGAGGAGCGCGTCCCGGACCTCGTCCGCGACCTCGACCCGATACGGCAGGGCGTCGTGGTCGATCCCCATGGCGAGGCCCGCCCCGGCCCGCAATGCAGCGACCCGGTCCGGCCCGAGCTCGAAACGCAGAAAGTGGACCGCGGCGGTCTTGGCGTCCGTGCTGCGCTCCATGTCGTCGTTCGCCGCCGCAAACAGGCGTTCGTGCCCGGCGACCTCGGCCCACACCCGGTGCTCGATGCCCGGCATGCGGGCCAGTGCCCGGCGCCGCTCGTCGGTGTCCTGGTACTCGAACAGGAGCGTGGCCTTCCAGTTTGCGCCGTCGGGGATCAGCGGATTGTAGGCGGCGATCTCGGCCTCGATCTCCGCCGGTTCGAAGATGCGCTCGGCGCGCAGCATCTCCTGGACCTGGTAGCGCATGGTCAGGAAGTCCTCGAACAGGAGGGTGGCGTGCGGACCGAGGTGCACGCGCCGGACGCGCTTGTGGGCGAGGACGCGCGCGCGGAACGCCGGGCGTTCCTCCGCGTAGCGCTCGAGCGACCACAACGCCGCGCGGTCCAGCTTGCGCATCAGATGCCGTAGGCCGTGCGCACCATCGAGATCGGGTGCACGGCCTCGGACCCGTCGTCCATGCCATGGGCGATCATCCGTCCCGCCAGGGGGCAGTCGGAGCCGTAGAGGTCGGCCCCGGCGCCGCGCACCCGGTTCACGACGGGCCGCGCGATCTTGCGCGCCGCCTCGAACGTCTCGGATTTCACGGCGTAGGTGCCGTCGTGCCCGGAGCAGCGCTCGATGAACGCGACCTCCGTGCCGGGGATGGAGGCGAGGAACTCACGCGTCCTCGCACCCGCGTTCTGCACGCGCTGATGGCAGGCGGCGTGGTATGCGACCTTGCCCAGGGGCGTGCGGAAGTCCGTGCGCACGAGTTCTTCCCGCGCGCGCAGGATCAGGTACTCGAACGGGTCGAAGAAGCGCTCGGCCACCCGGGCGACGCCGGCCTCCTCCGGGAACATGAGCGGCAGTTCCTGGCGGTACATGAGCGTGCACGAGGGGATGATGGACATCAGGTCGTAGCCGTCGTCCACCGCCTCGAGCAGCGACGGCAGGTTGCGCGCCTTGAGGTCGGCCACCGCGTCGAGATCCCCCAGTTCGAACTTCGGCATGCCGCAGCACTGCGCGCCGTGCAGGACCCGCACGGGCACGCCGTTGTGGTTGAGCACCGCCACCAGGTCGTCCACCGCCTGCGGCTCGTGGTGGCCGTAGCAGGTCGTGAATACGGCCACCTGGCCGGTGGTGGTGGCGGACGGGCGCGGCTCGAGGCCGCCGCCGACCTCCGCGGGGATGCGCCGGTCGAGTTTGCGCCCCTGCAGGCGCGGCAACGGGGCATCGGGGTGGATGCCCAGGCGCTCGCCGAGCCGGCGCAGGGGCTTGCTGGCCGCGGCGGCGTTCGCCAGCGCCGCGACCCCCGGTAGCGCCGCCGCCTGGAACAGCGGGCCGGTGCTGGTGATGAGCCGGTCGCGCCAGCGGGTCTTCTCGTCGGGGTCGGCGAAGCGCTGCGCCTTGGCGCGGAGCATGAGGTGCGGGAAGTCCACGGCCCACTCGTGGGGCGGCAGGTAGGGGCACTTGGTCTCCGCGCAGAGGTCGCACAGGTAGCAGTGGTCGACGACCTTGCCGTAGTCGGCCTTGTCGACGCCGTCGACTTCCAGCGTGTCCGACTCGTCGACCAGGTCGAAGAGCGTCGGGAAGGCCTGGCAGAGGTTCACGCAGCGACGGCAGCCGTGGCAGATGTCGAAGACGCGCTCCATCTCGCGTTCCACCGACGCGCGGTCGCGGAAGTCGGGGCTGCGCCAGTCTATGGGTTGCCGTTCGGGGGCTTCGAGGCTGCCTTCTCGCGTGGGCATGGAGTGGGCGGTCGCGGCGGAGCCCGCTCGGGCTCCGTCGTCGGGGGAGGGCTTACTCGACCGTGTCCAGCGCCTTCTGGAAGCGGTTGGCGTGGCTGCGTTCGGCCTTGGCGAGCGTCTCGAACCAGTCCGCGATCTCGTCGAAGCCCTCGTCGCGGGCGGTCGCGGCCATGCCGGGATACATGTCGGTGTACTCGTGGGTCTCGCCCGCGATCGCGGCGGCCAGGTTGTCCTTGGTGGTGCCGATCGGCAGCCCCGTGGCCGGATCGCCGACGGGTTCCATGTACTCGAGGTGGCCGTGTGCGTGTCCCGTCTCGCCTTCGGCGGTGGATCGGAAGACCGCGGCGACATCGTTCTCGCCTTCGACGTCGGCCTTCTGCGCGAAGTACAGGTAACGCCTGTTGGCCTGGGACTCCCCGGCGAACGCGTCCTTGAGGTTCTGCAGGGTCTTGCTGTCGTTCAGGTCCATGTGCGGTTGTCTCCTTGGAACTTTCTGCTTGCTGCATGAGTATACGGGTTTGGTACGGCAGTTCCATGCAACGCCATGGTCGCGGAGCGGCCTCGGGCCGCTGGCGGCCGGCTTCCGGCGCCGCGGCCCCACCGCCCGGGCGGGGTGTAGAATCCGCGCCCCCCGACCTCCCCACGCTCAACCGACGATGCAGGCCAAACGCGGAGTCGCGGCGGAACTCGGCGCGCTCGGCGTGCTGGCCGGACCGATCGTCCTCACGCAGCTCTCCCAGATGGGCATGGGCGTGGTCGACGCCATCATGGCGGGCCGCGTGAGCGCCGTGGATCTCGCGGGCATCGCGCTCGGCGGGAACTTCTACTGGCCCGCCATGCTGCTGCTGTCGGGGATCGTGATGTCGGTCACGCCGCTGGTTTCGCAGATGCACGGCGCGGGGCGGGAGACGGAGGCGGGCGCCGTGGTGCGCCAGGCGCTCTGGATCGTGCTCGCGGGCGGTCTGCTGGTGGTCGCGGCGATGCAGTTCGGCGAGACGGCGTACCGCCTGATCGGCGTGGATCCCGCCGCGATTCCGGTGGCCTCGGCGTATCTCTCTGCCATGAGCTTCGGCCTCGTGCCGGTCCTCGGCTATTTCGTGTTGCGCAACCTGTGCGACGGCATGTCCTGGACTACGCCGGCGATGGTCGTCGCCCTCTCCGCACTCGCGCTCAAGGTGCCCCTCAACTACCTGTTCGTCTTCGGGGGGCTCGGGATCCCCGCGATGGGAGGAGTCGGGTGCGGCGTGTCCGGCGCCATCGTCATGTGGCTGGAGTTCCTCGCGATGGTCGGCGTGGTGCGGTTCTCCCGCGTGAGGCGGGCCGGGGCGTTCTCACGTTTCTCGGCGCCGGACCTGCGGGTCGTCTGGCGTCTCATGCGACTCGGCCTGCCGATCGGCATCGCCATCTTCTTCGAAGTGGCGGTGTTCTCGGTGGTGACGCTCCTGATCGGCCGGCTCGGTGTCGAGGCGGTCGCGTCGCACCAGATCGCTTCGAACGTCGGGGGGATCACCTTCATGGTGCCCCTCGCCCTGGGCATGGCCGCCACGATCCGCGTGGGCTACAACGTGGGGGCCGACGACCTTCCGGGCGCGCGCCGCTCGGCGTTCGTGGCCGTCGGGGCGTCGGCGGTCTTCGCGGTCATTGCCGCCGCCGTCCTGCTCTGGTTGCGATACCGGATCGTCGGCGCCTACACGACCGACGGGGCGGTCATCGACATTGCGGCGGGCCTGCTCCTGTTCGTCGCGCTCTACCAGTTCGTGGACGACACGCAGGTCACCGCGGTGGGGGCCCTGCGGGGCTACAAGGACGTGCGGGCGCCGATGCTCACGGCGCTGGTCGCCTACTGGGCGATCGCCCTGCCGCTCGGGGCCGCGCTGGGCTTCGGCGCGCTCGGGACGCCCTGGGGGGTCGAGGGGTTCTGGGTGGGCCTCGTGGTCGGACTGGCCGTGGCCTCGGTCGTACTCCTCGCCCGGCTCGGCTGGCTGTCCCGGAACGAACGCCGGATCCGGATGTTCGCGCTGGGGTGATCCGCTCGCGGCGTCACTTGCCGAGCCGTGTCCCGAGCCACCTGTCCACGGCCAGCCTGCCGCCGCCCGAGAGCAGCAGCGGCACGAACATGAACAGGTAGATCACGGGCAGCTTGTAGTTGCCCGTGCAGTAGCCGTCGGCGCACCGCTCGCTGATGCGGTAGCCGTCGAAGAACTCGGCGATCGAGCCGATACCGACCGTGCGCCACACGCGCTCGCCGTCGATGACCTCGGCCACCTCGGGCAGATGCGCCGCGTAGATCGCGACGACGGTGATCACGATCAGGCTCGCCGCGACGTAGCGTGTCGCGAGACCGATGATGAGCAGGGCGGCGCCGACGAGTTCGAACCAGGTCGCGAGGAACCAGTTGAGCTCCACGGGCAGCACGGAGAAGGGGAACGGGAACTCCACCGAGCCGAACCAGTTCCTGCCGTTGAACTTCGTCAGGCCGCTGGTGAAGTACTCGTAGCCGAGGAGGAGCCGCAGCATCAGCAGCGACACGTACCCGCCGACGGCGTTGAGATGGCCACGCACACGGGCTTCGAACTTGAGCAGGGGTGCGATGGGTGTTTCCATGCGAGGAGCCTTTCTTGGTTCGGGGGTAGGTTGCCGAACGATTCCACGCTTGTCGACAGACGGGAGCGCGCCTGCTTCGAGAGCCTCGATGGCGCGTTGCCGGGTGACTGGCGCCGGCTGGCGGCGGCGCTCGCGGTCCGCTGGCGCGATGCGGCGCCGGTTCGCGTGGCGCTGGCCGGTGGTCAGGGGGCGGGCAAATCCACGCTGGCCCGGGCGATCGTCGCGGCGTGCGGCTACTTCGACCTGCGGGCCGTCACGATGTCGATCGACGACTTCTACCGTACCCGCGCGGCGCGCGAACGCCTGGGACAGACCGTCCATCCGCTGCTCGCCACCCGCGGCCCCCCCGGTACCCACGACATCGGGCTCTGCGAGTCGGTCCTGGACGCGCTGACCCGCGCGGGCGAGGTGGCGGTGCCCGTGTTCGACAAGGGGGTCGACGACCGTGCCGGCCGCGCGCGCAGGGTTGCGGGACCGGTGGATGTCGCGTTGCTTGAGGGGTGGTGCGTGGGGTCGCGTCCACAGGCCGCGGAGGCCTTGAGGGCGCCGGTGAACGGCCTGGAAGCGGAGGCCGACGCCGATGGCCGCTGGCGTCGTTACGTCAACGATGCGCTCGGCGATGCGTACGCCCGCCTGTTCGGGGGATTCGACTGGCTGATCTTCCTGCGGGTGCCGAGCCTCGACGCCGTGCGCCGGTGGCGCCTTGCCCAGGAGGCGGACCGCCCGCCGGACCAGCGCCTCGATGCCGGGGACGTCGAACGGTTCGTGGCGCACTACGAGCGGCTCACCCTCTGGATGCTCGCGGACCTGCCCGACCGGGCGGACGTGCTGGTGGACCTGGACGAGGCGCACCGGGTGCGCAAAACCGCTTTCCGCGTGTAACCCTGTCGAATTCAGTCGGTGTTCGGCCCATCGGGGCGCTCGCGTCCGGTATGGTCGCCCGAAATGGTTACAATGCTCCGAGGAAGAGCGGATCGGCAGGTACAGGGCGTGGTTGCGTCCACGAAACGGCACGGGCGAGCCGCGGCGGCGGCGCTGCTGATGGCGGTCCTGGTCCTCTGCCCGGCGGCTCCCGCCGATGCCGCCGATGCCGCCGAGGGCGCCGCCGCGCGCCGCGCCGCGAACTTCGCTCCCGATCGGGCCGGCATCACGCGGGAGCATGCCGTCGGAGAGGTCCGGCGGCTCTTCGACGGCCGTATCCTCTCGGCGACCGCCGTCGAGCGGGGCGGCAGGCTCGGCTACCGTGTGCGGCTGCTCACGGACGAGGGCCGGGTGCGCAACGTGTACGTCGACAGCGGCGGAGTGCGGCCGGAAGGCTGACGTGCGCGTTCTCCTCGTCGAGGACGAGATGCTCCTCCGGGCGCAGATCGACCGGTTCCTGCGCGACTTCGACTTCGTGGTGGACAGGGCGTCCGACGGCGAGGAAGCCCTGTACTACGGACGGGAGCACGCCTACGACGCGGCGGTAGTCGACCTCGGCCTGCCGAAGGTCGACGGCATGGAGGTCATCGCGCGGCTGCGCGCCGAGGGCAAGGACTTCCCGATCCTCATCCTGACCGCGAGGGGTGACTGGCAGGACAAGGTCGCCGGGCTCGAGACCGGGGCGGACGACTACCTGACCAAGCCGTTCCACATGGAGGAACTGCTCGCACGGCTGAACGCCCTCGTGCGGCGGTCGCGGGGGCACGCCTCGCCGCTGATCTCGTGCGGGCCGCTCGTGATGGATACGGCGCAGAAGAGCGTGCGCATGGACGGGGCCGCGGTCGAGCTGACCGCCTTCGAGTACCGGGTCCTCGAGTACCTCGCCATGAACGCGCCGCGGGTCGTCTCCAAGGGGGAACTCACCGAGCACCTCTACGAGCAGGACCTCGACCGGGGCAGCAACGTCATCGAGGTGTTCATCGGCCGACTGCGCAGGAAGCTCGATCCCGCCGGCACGTCGCATCCAATCCGTACCGTGCGCGGCCAGGGGTACCGGTTCGCTCCCGAAGGGTAGGCGACGCGATGACTCCCCCGGCGGGCAGCCTCCAGACGCGCCTCATGGTGACCGTCGCGGCGGTGCTCGGGACATTTCTCGCGGTGACGGGAGGCTTGCTCGAGCGGTCGTTCGCCGCGAGCGTGCTGTCAGGCGCGCAGGAGCAGATGCGCCTGGTGGTGTACGCCCTGCTCGGGGCGGCGGAGCACCGCGGCGAGACGCTCGAGTTCCCGGACGAGTTCGGGGACCCGCGCCTGTCGATGCCGGATTCGGGCCTGTACGCCTACGTCGACACGGCGGACGGCGGTGTGGTCTGGCGGTCGCCGTCGCTGCTGGTGACGGGCATCGACGAGACCGCGGGACGGAGGCCGCGGCCCGGTCGTGGCAGTTTCGAGGCGCTGTCAGGGCAGGCCGGTTCCGACGGCCTGTTCCGGTTCGGCTACACGGTCGTCTGGGAAGACTTGAGCGACGCCGAAATGACGTTCTGGGTGCTGGCCGACCGGGCGCCGTACCAGGCGGAGATTTCCGGTTTCCGGCGCAACCTGGCGGTCGGACTCGTGGGTGCGACCTTGCTGCTCGTCGTGGCGCAGATGGCGGCCCTGCGCTGGGGCTTGCGGCCGGTGCGGCAGATGACGGAGCGCATCGGGGCGCTCCAGGCGGGTGAGCGCGGGGACATCGGGGGGGACTATCCGCGGGAACTGTCGGGGCTTGCCGGCACGCTCAACCGCTTCGCCGAGCGGGAGCGGGACAACCGGGAACGCTACCGGCGCGCGATGGGCGATCTCGCGCATAGCCTCAAGACCCCCATCGCGGTCCTGAACAACGCGAGCACCGCGCTGCCCGCCGACGAGAAGCGTCTTTTCGCCGAGCAGCTCGAGCGGATGGAGAACACCGTGGCGCACCAGCTTTCCCGCGCGGCGGCGCTGCGGCCCGTCGTGCCGCGGGAGACGGTGGAAGTCGGGGCCCTCATCGACCGGCTGCGCAGGACGCTCGACAAGGCCTACGCCGCGAAGGGCGTGGCGGTGCGGACATCGGGGACGGCACGGGTCCGGGGCGACGAGCGCGACCTGCTCGAGATGCTCGGCAACCTGCTCGAGAACGCATACAAGTACTGCGGTTCGACGGTTCGGGTCGCCGTGCGCGACGCCGCAACGGTATCCGTGGAGGTCGAGGACGACGGCCCCGGCGTGCCGGTCGAGGCCCGTTCCCGCGTCCTCGAGCGGGGCGCCCGGGCCGACTCCGTGCACTCCGGCCAAGGAATTGGCCTCGCCGTGGCAGTCGAACTGGTGGAGGCGTATGGCGGGCGCCTGGCGATTTTCGACAGCGACCTCGGCGGCGCCCGGGTGACGCTGGAGATTCCGCAGGGGTAAGCGGCGCCCGGCCCGGTCGCTGCGCTCAGCCGTCCACGATCTGGCGCAGCGCGGAGAAGAAGCGCGTCCTCAAGTTCGACCCGTCGTCCAGTCCGGCCGCGCTGCGGCACCAGCGCGCCAGCAACGCGTCGACATCAACGCCGGCGCGCTCCCGCGCACCCATCCCCGTCTGCAGGCGTTGCATCTGCGCTTCCAGCCGCAACGGCTGGTCGCCCTCCGGGGTTTCGGCGCCGGCCCCGATCTCCGCTTCGACCGTCACCCGGCGCAAGGCTTCCTCGTCCGCCGTGGCGGTCGCCGCGTCCGGACGGCCCGCGAAGAGGTCGCGCGCGGCCTCGGCGCGGCGTTCCCAGTCCGCTGTGGCGACGCCTTCGCGCTCGAGTCGGGCGAGTTCCGCGTCGAGCGCGGCGACCCGCTCGAGGTAGGCGAGCTTCTCGAGGATCGGCTTTCGGTTGCGGCGCAACCTGACCTCGCGCTCGAGGTCCGACAGGGCCCGGCGCAGCCGGCGGTCGATCTCGCCCGGGAGGCGGTCCAGCGCTTCCGCCCGGCGCCGGTAGTCGGCGAGTTGCCGTGCGTCCATCGCTTCCGTCGTCTCCGCTGCCGCCTCGTGCTCCATTTCCTCGATGAGGGCGTTGGCGTCCGTGACCGTCGCGCTCGCCCGCGAGCGGCGTTCGTCGCGCTCCGTGTCTCGGGCCTGGAAGACGCCGTCGCAGATGCCGCGGAAGTCCTTCCACAGTTGCTGGTCCGCCCGCCGCGGGGTGGTGCCGACGCGCTTCCAGTCGGCCTGCAGGCGCTTCATGAGGTTGATCTGTTCGGGCAGGGGCATGTCGTCGCTCTCGACGGCATCGCGCGCCTCGGTGACGATCGCCTGCTTGGCGGCGACGTTGCGGTCCCATTCCACCTTCAGGTGGCCGTGGATCGCGTCCGTGACCGCCTTGAACCGCGCATCGAGCTTCTTGCCGGGGGAACGGTCGACGGGATGGTAGTTGCGCCACTCCGTTCGCGCCTGGCGAAGTATCTGCTCCACGCCGCGGTAGTCGGTGTGCTCCCAGTCGTTGTCCTTGACGAAGGTCTCGAGTTCGCCGCAGATGACCTCGCGCTGCTCCAGGTTGAAGCGACGCTCCTCGGCGAGCGCGGCGAAGTGGCGGCGGCAGGGCTCGAACGCACGGTCGGCCGCGGCGTTGAAGCGGTCCATCAGCGCGCGGTCGGTAGCGGAACGCAGGCGGCCCAGGGCCCGGACGCGGCCGCGGAGTTCCTTGATGCGGGCCATCTGTGCGTCCGGCGCCAGGGGATGGTCGGCGATGGCCTCGATCTCCTCGCACAGCACTTCCCGCTTGCCGCGCTCGGCGAACGACTGCCAGTCGGTGAGTTCGCGCAGGCGCGCGGAGCGGCTGGCGAGTCGCCCGGCCGGTCCGTCCTGGGACGATCGGGGGAGGCGGTGGATCCATTGGTTCGCCGCGACCTGCATGCGCGAGGCCTCGTTCACTTCGCCGGCCTCGACCGCCCGCTCCATCGCCTCGATCGCGTCGGCGATCTCGGTCTGGACCGCGGAGAAGGTCTCGTGGCAGCGTTCGTCCAGGGCGCGCAGTTCCGTCTCGCGCGCCGCAAGCTCTTCCATCCAGGGCGGTCGCGGGACATCCTCGGGCCACTCGACGCCGGCCAGCAGTTCGGCGGCCCGGGCGGCATCTCGGCGTGACTGCGCCTGCACGCGCCACGTCGTCCCGTAGTCCTCATCGGTCTCCGGCGCCTTGAAGGCTGTGTCGGCAGTGAGCAGGTCCGCGGCGTCCGCGCGTGTCCGGTTGGCCCGCTCGAGTGCCTCGATCAGCTCGTGGGTGCGGTGATAGCGATCCCGGAACACGCCGGCTTCGGCGCCGGCGGGCGGTTCGCGGTCCGCGTGTTCGCTCCAGCGCGCCTGCAGTACCCGCAGCCGCGTCGTCAGCTCCTCCGTCTGCTCGAAGGCTCCCGGGTCGGCGGTGATGCGGTGTTCGAGGGCCGCCAGATCCGACAGGAGGCTCTGGAAGGACCTGAGTGCCAGTCCGTCCTCGCCGGACGGCGACGGCGGGGCGACCGCCAGTTCCGGCAGGTGGAAGCGCGCACGCAGGGCCTCGACCGGCGCTCCGGGGTGGTGGAAGGGTTCGAGGTCCGAGGAGTTGCGCTCGAGCCCGTCCAGGATGGTGCCCCACTCGCGTCGCAGGACATCGCATTTCGCCGCGAGCTGGGCGTCGTCGGGACGGACCCGGTCCGCGGAGGCCAGGAGCGACTCCGCGCGCTGCACGAGTTCGTCGCGTTCCTGGCGCAGGCCCTTCAGCTCCGCCAGAAGGTCCCTTGCGATGCGGTGCACCGCTTTGTCGCGAGTGCGCGTGAAATGCTCGAGCGCCGAGAGCCGGGATTCGTCGCGGATGCCCTGCGCGAGCGACGCGCGCGTGTCGTGGTCCTGCACGGCCAGGAGGGCCCGTGCAGCCTGCTCGGGGTCCGCGATGGCGTCGAGGGACGGCCCGTCCGGCTGCTTGCGGAACCGCGCGACCAATACCTCGGGATGCCCGGCGAAGGCGTGGTCGGAGCCGAGTTCCGCGAGACGGTCGGCGATGGCCGCGACCTGGCCCCGGCCGTCGGGCGGGGGTGGTTCGTCGAGCATTGTGCCGAGCGTCTCGGGTGCGGTGAGCCGCGCAATGGCCGTGGCGCGTACGGCGGGGTCAGGGTCGTCCCGCGCGACTCCCAGGAAGGTGGCTTCTTCGGACGCGTCCAGCGCGAGCACGGCCTCGCGCCGGCGCGAGGCATCCGCGTCGGTCAGCTTCGGCTTGCGTCTGAACAGTCTCGACAGCATGGACGTGGTCCGTCATGGGGCGACGACCGGCGCGTCACGGTTCCCGGGCGCCGGCCCGGCCGGCCCCGGAGCGCTACAGGGAGTTGTGCGTCCCGTCACAAAGGGGCTTCCCGTTGCTGTGCTTGCACCCGCAAAAGTAGAGAGTGCGACTGGCGTCAGCCTCGTAAGGCAAGGGCGTGAACTCGGTCCCCTGGTGGGAACCGTCGCAGAACGGCTGGTTCGCGCTCTGCCCGCAGGCACACCAGAAGTACTTCCTTCCGGCCTCCACTTCCACGGGGAACGGGGCCCTTTGCGCGATGTTCGGGGTTGCCATGACGACTCCTTGCGTTCAACTGTCTGCCCCGGCCGGAACCGCTTCCCGCGGGCCCTCCGGTGCGTTTCGCTCGCATCCGTCTCCGACGGTGCCTGGGCCTCCTGCCCACCGGTTCGCGTCCGCCTGGCCGTACTTAAGCGTTCGCGGATGCTATTCGAACTGCCGACTCTCCCACCACGGGAAGAAGTCCGGCAGGTCTCGGCTTACTTTACCCGGAAACGCCGCCGGACGTTTCTCAAGAAACGACTCTACACCCTCCGCCGCGTCCGCGGACCGCCCGGTGTGGAACACGGCCCGCGAGTCGAGCTTGTGCGCTTCCATCGGATGGTCGGCGCCGAGCATCCTCCACATCATGTGGCGGGTCAGCGCGACGGACACCGGGGAGCAGTTGTCGGCGATCTCGCGGGCGAGGCTCCTGGCTGCGGGCATCAGGTCTTCCCGGCCGTGCACGCTCCGCACCAGCCCGGCCTCCCGGGCCTCGTCGGCGGAGAAGATGCGGCCCGAGAGGGTCCACTCGAGCGCCTTGCCGATGCCCACGATACGGGGCAGAAACCAGCTCGAGCACGATTCCGGCACGATGCCCCGGCGGGCGAACACGAACCCGAAGCGGGCGGCATCGGCCGCGATGCGCATGTCCATGGCGAGCGTCATGGTGGCGCCGACGCCGACAGCGGGCCCGTTCACAGCGGCGATCACGGGCTTTTTCGACTCGAAGATGCGCAGGGTCACCAGCCCCCCGCCGTCGCGTTCGAGCTTCTCGTCGGCGAAGGTCGTGCCGCCCTCGCCGAGGTCCGCGCCGGCGCAGAAGCCGCGGCCGTGACCGGTGACGACGATCACGCTGATCGAGTCGTCGGCGTCCGCCCGGTCGAAGGCGTCGCACAACTCCTCCTGCATGCGGTCGGTGAAGGCGTTCAGCCGTTCCGGCCGGTTGAGGCCGATGGTGAGGATGCGGTCGTCGACCTGGTAGGTGATCTGCTCGTACACGACGGAAGACCTCCTTCGGTCCGGTATCTTGCCGCACGGGTGCGGCGTTTGCCAACGCGGTACGGTCGCGGGCACTGATAGTAGTATGGCGGCCGACGGCGGCCGGTCGACGGTTCGCCGCGCAAGGATCTCGGGAGACTGCCATGGCGCGTTGGGACAGGGACTCCACACCGGCGATACCGGACTGGTTCTGGGCGGCGGTGGAGGCCGGGCGGGACGAGCACACCGTGGAGGTCGAGGAGTGCGACGTCTTCTACCGGTCCTGGCCGGGAGACGACGCGAAACCCGCGGTGCTCCTGATTCACGGCATGAACGCGCACAGCGGCTGGTGGGACTTCATCGCGCCGCAGCTTCTCGACGAGTACCGCGTGGCGGCGATGGACCTCACCGGCATGGGGGACTCGGACTACCGGTACCAGTACGATGCGGCCACTTACGCGGCGGAGATCGTGGGCGTCTGCGACGCGGCCGGGTTCGACGACGACGTGCTCGTGGTCGGGCACAGCTTCGGCGGCATGATCGCGGCGAAGGCGGCCAACCTGTTTCCCGACCGGTTCGGCGCGCTCGTCCTCGTCGACTCCGGCCTCCGCCATCCGGACGAGCCGTTGAAGGACCCGGGAGTGCTCATGGGGGGCGGGCGTGCCAAGACCTATCCCGACCGGCGCACGGCGGAGAGGCGCTTCCGACTCTACCCGCCCCAGCCGTGCGAGAACCGCTACATCGTGGAGTACATCGCGAAGCACTCGCTGATGCGGGTGGACGGCGGCGGCTGGGCCTGGAAGTTCGACGAGGAACTGCCGCTGACCCTGAAAGACGGCGAACGCCAGCCGGAGGACTATAACGCGTTGCCGCTGCCGGTCGGCATCATCTACGGCAAGCAGAGCGAGTCCTTCAGCGCGCGCACGCTGGAGCACATGCTCGAACTGCTCGGTCCCGACGTGCCCGTGGCGGGCATCGAGGATGCGCAGCACCACGTCTTCCTCGACCGGCCGCTTGAGTTCGTCGAGGCGCTGCGCGGCATGCTCGAGACGCTGCGCGCCCGTATCCCCGGAGCCTGAGAGGACGTCACCCCGTCCGTCGCAGGAAACCGTGCTCGCCGGGGTCGCCGCCCTCGGCGCGGGTCCGCAGCAGGCCTTCGATCCGGTTTCGGAGCCGGGCGGCCTTGCGCGCCGATTTGCGCCGTGCCAGGCCCTGCGACCAGCGTGAGAGCGGTAGCAGGTCGGCGTTGCCGAGTCCGTCGATGACCACCAGGCGCACGCTGCCGTCGCCCCTGCGGCGGGCGACCACGTTGTGCAGCAGCAGCTCCCGGGACGGCACGCGTTCGCGGACCCAGTAGGCGGTGAGCTCCCGGAGGGCGGTCTCGAGGCGTTCGTCGAACCCGCATTCCCAGACGTACTGCTTGAGCGGCGTCGCGATCGCGCCGTCGTCGTCCCGGATCAGTTCGAGGGCGACGCCACGGCCGAGATCGGTCTCGACCCAGCCCAGGAAACGGGGGACGAACGCCGCGAGGCTGTCGCCGATGCGCCCGTGCAACTCGGTCAGCGTGCGCGCCTCCGCACGGTTGTCGTCGAAAGTGACAGCCGGCTTCAGCCGTCCCTTCAGACCCTTGCGGCGGCGCTTGACGGCGAGGTCCACATCGGTCCGAGGCAACTTGATGCACACCTCCGGCCGGTCGGGGTGCACGTACACCAGCCGGTTGCCGCCGCGCGCGAAGGGCGTGGCGGTGGAGAGGCGGATCAGGTCAGCCATGCGTACGGCTGGCTGAAGGGCTGCTCCATGGCGGCCTCGACGATGTAGCGCGCGTACAGCGTCGCGTTCATCGACTCGTGGAAGAAGCGGCGCGTGTTCGACGCCCAGCGGCGCCGTTTCGCGTCGTCCCCGTGGAAGTCCAGGACCGCGGCGAACAGGTCCTCGCGGTCCCGGTAGTAGACGAGCGTCTCGGGCGGGAACAGGGTGTCGAACCCGTTGTCCGCATGCGTGAACACGAGCAGCCCGTTGCCGGCCATCTGCGCCATGCGCGCCGACGAATACCAATGCTGGCCCTCCTGGCGGTTCAGGTTCAGTCCCATCCGCGACTCGGCGAGGGCGCGGTCGTAGTCGAGGCCCCAGACGCCGGGGTTTCCGAGGCAGCCGTGGGTCCGGAACACGACCTCGCCGGGCAGGGCGTCCCGCAGCCACGCGACCAGGGCGAGGCGGTCGGTGTGGGCGTTGCTCTTGCCGCAGAAGACGAGGTCCACGGGGAGGTCGCTGGAAGCGGAGGCGTCGAAACGTTCGATGGTGGGATCCACGGGGTTCGGCATGTGATGCAGGCGGACGCCGGTGGCGCCGAACGCGCGTTCCAACTCGCGCACGCCGGTCGAGACGAAGACGGCGTCGACCACCTCGGCGCGCCGGGCGATCCGCGCCCGGTTCTCGGGCACGAACAGCGGGTCGTTGTTGCAGTGGACGATGACGGTTCCCGGCCGGCGGCGGCGCAGTTCGGCCAGCGTGTCGTTCGTGACGATGTCGCAGTGTCCCGCGATCACGAGGTCCGGCTCGACGGCCTCGGCCATCTCGAGCAGGCGCCGGTTTGCCCGCAGGCGACCGACCGGGCGGAGCCCCAGCGGTGCTTCGAAGGCCGCCACGTCCCGGTCGCTGAACGCATGGACATCGTAGCCGGCCTTGACGAGACCGAGTTCCAGCTTCCGCGCCCAACTGACGCGGGTGGCGCCGTATTTGCGAAGCTGCTGATGCGCGATGTGCAGGATGCGCATGCGGCAACGATACCCCGATCGCCATCGGACGGCTCTACAATTGCGCCTTCGCGGCACGGGAAGCTCAAGATGGCGAACGGCCCCAGGGTGGTATTGACGCGCGCGTGGCCCGAGGAAGTGGAGTCGTACCTCGCGGACCGCTACGACCTGACCTGCAATACAGCGGACGAGCCCATGAGCGAAGCGGCGCTGCGTGCCGCGCTCGCCGAGGCCGACGCCCTCTGTCCGACCGTCACCGACCGCATCCATGCGGGCCTGTACGAAGACATCGACGTGCGCACGCGCATCATCGGCAGCTACGGCGTCGGCTTCGAGCACGTCGACCTGGAGGCCGCCAGGGCCCGCGGCATCGCGGTGAGCAACACGCCGGAGGTGTTGACGGACTGCACCGCGGACATCGCCATGGTCCTCCTCCTGGCGGCGGCCCGGCGCATCGGCGAGGGGGAGCGGCACGTGCGGGACCGCGCCTGGACTGGCTGGCGTCCCACACACATGATGGGCACGCGGGTGACCGGAAAGACGCTCGGCCTGATCGGGTTCGGGCGGATCGGCCGTGCGCTGGCGCGCCGGGCCCACTTCGGCTTCGGGATGCGGATCCTCTTTCACGATCCCTTTCCGGTCCCCGGGGAGGCGGCCGCGGAGGTTGACGCGAGGGCATGCGAGACGCTCGAAGAACTGCTGGGCACCGCGGATTTCGTCTCCCTGCACTGTCCCTCGACTCCGGAGACCCGGCACCTGATGAACGCGGAGCGGATCGCGCAGTGCCGGCCGCACGCGTTTCTCGTCAACACGTCCCGGGGTGACGTGGTCGACCAACTCGCCCTGGCGGCGGCGTTGCGCGAAGGCCGCCTGGCCGGTGCCGGGCTCGACGTGTACGAGGGTGAACCGAACGTACCGGAAGAGCTGATCGCCCTGGAGAACGCGGTGCTGCTGCCCCACTTCGGCAGCGGTTCGCGGGAGACGCGCATCGCGATGGGGATGCGCGTGGCGGAGAACCTCGAGGCATTCTTCGCGGGCACCGAGATGCCCGACCGACTGGTTTGAGTCCTCGCACTGGCTGACAAGGAGAAAACAGTGAAGAGAACCGTATGGCTCGCGGCCGCCGTGCTTGCCGCGCTACCGGGAGCATGGGCTGCCGAGATCGACGCGAAGGTCGAAGCCGCGCTGGCCGCGGACATCCGCTCGGAGGAAGAACGCGCACGCGACGACAACCGCAAACCGCTCGAAACGCTTCAGTTCTTCCGTCTCACCGACGACATGGACGTGCTGGAACTCGTGCCCGGCGGCGGCTGGTACACGAAGATCCTCGCGCCGGTGCTGGCCGAGAACGGCAGCTTGGCGGTGGCCGTGGGTGGCCGGTTCGTAGCGCCCGTCCTGGAACAGGGCGGCTGGGACGTCGAGGTGATCGAGACGGGGTCGTTCTCTCCGGTCGAGGGGAGCCCGCTCTTCAGCATGGACGGACTCGACTTCGGCGAGGCGCGTTTCGACCTCGTGCTGACGTTCCGCAACCTGCACAACTTCGACGCGGGCACGCGGACGGCCCTGAACGCGGCCGCCTTCAAGGCCCTGCGGCCGGGTGGGCTCTACGGTGCGATCGACCACACGCGCCGCCACATGCAGGCGGAAACCGACGAGAACTGGCGGCGCATGGACCCGGTGCTTGCCATCCAGGAGATCCAGGCGGCGGGGTTCGAGTTCGTGGACTACTCCGACCTGCACTACCGGCCGGACGATGAACTGCGTTACGAGGTGGGTCGGCGCACGGTGACCGGAAATACGGATCGCTTCACGCTGCTGTTCCGGCGACCGTAGGGCCCGTCCTGCTTCGTGTGCAAGGCCGGAATGATCCGAGGCTTCGGAGTGCTGTGGCCGGTAGCACTGCGGACAATATGTAATCCAACATAGGGGATCGATCGCGCGTTTAGGATACAATATTGTCCCAACGCGGGTTGGGAGCCATTATTCCCCCGTTGTCCCTCATTACGGCGACCGACGTGCAGGGCCGGCTGGCGCGGCTGCTGCGCGCCCGGCGCAGGGAGCACAGGCTCTCGCGCAGGGTGCTCGCCGAGCGCAGTACTGTGCCGGCGTCCACCATCAAGCGTTTCGAGACCACCGGGCGGATATCGCTGCGGCAGTTCCTCCTGCTGTGGCAGTGCCTCGATGACCTGGGCCGGGTGGCCGCGTTGGGCGACGCGCCCGAGGTCGCGCCGCGCACGATCGAGGAGGTGCTGCGCGAATGACCGCCGCGCCGGTGCGTCGACTGGAGGTCCATCGCCGACTTGCCGGCGGAGACCGTGTTCTTGCCGGTGTGCTGGCGTCGAGCCGGGACAGGGCGACATACTTCGAGTACGACGCCGATTACCGCCGTCGGTATGCCAGTCTCTCTCCTTTCTCCCTCGCGCTCACCGGCAGCCTGCATCGCGCTCCGGCCACGCCCCACGGGGGTTTGCACGGAGTGTTCGCGGATTCGCTTCCCGACGCGTGGGGCATGCTGTTGATGGATCGTGCGTTCCGACGCCGCGGCGTGCTTCCCCATCGTCTAACGCCGCTGGACAGGCTTGCGTATGTGGGTGATCGGGGAATGGGGGCACTGGAGTACACGCCAGCGCTCGATTGCGCCGACGTGGACGACGAAGACGTGGACATCGGCGCCCTCGGTGACATTGCCCGGACGGTCTTCGAGGCGCGGGCTGGGGAAGACGTTACCGTACCGCCGGCCCTGGAGCGTGCCGGTAGTTCCGCGGGTGCGCGGCCGAAGGCGCTGCTCCAGTTGTCCGAGCACGGCGAGCTCGGCGCCGCCAGCGTGCTGCCCCGTCCGGGTTGGACCCCGGTGCTGGTGAAGTTCACTTCCGCGTCGTTGCCCCTCGGACACGAAGAGAGCCTCTGCGAAGCGGCGTACCTCCGCATGGCGCGGGATGCGGGCATCGACACGCCGACCTGGCGCCTGATCGACGCCCCGCGGTCCTCGCCGGCCATTGCATCGCTCGTCCTTACCCGGTTCGACTGTGCGGTGGGGCGGGGGCGCTACCACATGCACACGCTGTGCGGCCTGCTCGATGCCGACTTCCGGGCGCCCTCGATGGACTATGAGGATCTGATCAAGGCGAGCCAGGTGCTGTGCGCCAGTCCGGCGGTGGGCCAGCAGCAGTTCACGCGGGCGGTGTTCAACCTGTTCGCGCTGAACCAGGACGATCACACGCGGAATTGGGCATTCCTGCAGGACGATGCCGGGCGGTGGCGACCGTCCCCGGCCTTCGACGTGACCTTCAGCCCGGCACCGCACGGTGAACATGCTACAGCCTTCGCCGGTCACGGTGTTCGGCCGCCGCTGCCCGCGATGCAAGGGCTTGCCCGGCAGGCGAACTTCGCAACCTGGAGCCAGGCGCGCCTATGCATCGAGCGTGTCGCGGATGCAGTCAGCAGGTGGCGCGATCATTCGACCGAGTTGGGGGTCGGTGCACGCACGCGAACCTTGGTCGCCAGGGAACTCGAGCGGACCTATCGCGAGAACCGGGCGCTGCTTGCGGGCGCGGCCGGTTCTCGCAGGCGCGCGTGATTCAGCCAGCTGAGCACGCCCGGTCCGCGAACGCCTTGATGTCCCGGACCGTCCCCAGGTAGACCTCCGGCATGGCGGCGCGCAGGACTGCCCCACTTCGGCAGCGGTTCGCGGGCTTCCGCATGGACGGGCTCGACTTCGGCGAGGCGCGGTTCGACCTCGTGCTGACGCTCCGCAAGCTGCACAACTTCGATGCGGACACCCGGGCGGCCATGAACGCGGCGGCGTTCCGGGCGCCAACACCGAGGCGGCCGGTACGGGGCCATCGACCGCACGCGGCGCCACACGGGGAACACGGATCGGTTCACGCTGCTGTTTCGGCGGCCGTAGGGCGGGCTCGCCCACCGGACAAGGGCTGGCAATCAGTGCACGGCGGATTGGCTGATTACCAGGGCTTCGGCAAGGGCGTTCCGAGCGGCTGCACCGTCGGTCGGAGACAAGGCTCCCACTTTTCCGGCCACGACTGCGTTGTCGAGTGTGAAGAGCTTGAGCCGCAGCTTGCACGGGACCTTGAGCCCCGCTTCCCGCCAATGACGTAGGGGAACGTCGCTCGGCCAGTTGTCGGCGACGGAGGTGATCATTGCGAGGATCGTTTGCCGGTGGGCGGTGTTGAAGCCGGCGGATGACACGACCAGTGCGGGCCGGCGCCTGGTCGCGGCCCGGTCGCTAACGGGAAGGGCACCACGACCACGTCGAGTGGCTCAAAGGTCACGCCATGCTTCCTCATCCTCCGGAGATGCCCATTCGGTCATGCCTTCCGAGAGCCCCTGCAGGTAGGTGTCCCGACCAGAAACCTTCCGCAGGACTACATGTGTCCCATCGATCTCGAACGCGATTACGTCGCCCGCGTGAAGGTTCGCTCTTTCCCGAATGCGTTTCGGGATCGTCGTCTGTCCGCGTGACGTGATTCTGGCAAGTTCCACAACGGTGAATCAGTTTTTCTTACTTTGCGTAGATTACGAATTTCGGTCGTGCGCGGCAAGCGTCGCGCCTAGCGGGGACTGCAAACCCGGTCCGCGAACGCCTTGATGTCCCGGACGGTCCCCAGGTAGACCTCCGGCATGGCGGCGCGCATGACCATGTCCTGGGCGTGGCTCGTACCGTTGATGGTCCGGCTCGCGGCGCTGACGCCGGCCCGAAGGAGCTTCCGGAAGTAGGCGAGACCCTCGTCGCGCAGCGGATCGAGCTCGTTCACGGCGATGACGTGCGGCGGCAGCCCCGCGAGTTCGTCCACCGTCGCGTGCAGGGGCCAGGCGAGGGGGTCGCGGGCGTGGTCGCCGGTCGGGTCGTAGAGCCGCGACAGTGACGCCATCAGCGCGCAGCTCAGGCCGTATCCGTCGTTCTCGACCAGGGAGGGCAGGTTGGGGTCGCCGGTCGCGTAGGCGTTCGAGATGAAGGGGCACTGCGCGTAGGCCCCGGCGATATCGGCCAGTCGCCCGTCGCGCTTCGCCTTGAGAACGGTCGCAAGGGTAAGGTTCCCGCCGCCGGATTCCCCGGAGACGACGATGCCCGAGATGCCGAGTTCCGCCGCGTGGTCGGCCATCCAGTACAGGCCCGACGCACAGTCGTTCAGTCCCGCCGGGAATGGATGCGGGCCGAGCCGTCCGCCGGCGTTGCGGAACTCCACACCGGCGACCACGAGCCCGGTCGCGGCCAGCTCGGCGCGCCAGCGTTCGTAGACCGGTCCGGTCGCGGACATCAGCACCATGCCGCCGCCGTGCAGGTGCAGGATGCCGGGCATCGGTCCGGCGGTGTCGGCGGGGCGCGCGACATGCAACGCGATGTCGTTGCCGTCGACGCCCTGGATGGTCCGCGTCTCCGTGGAGACTCCGGGCACCGGCGGCAGGTCCTTCGTGAAGACGTCGTTGACGGCCTCGTAGGCCGTCTCGGCCTCGTTGCAGAACGCGAGCAGTGTTTCGCGGCTCGAGTACATGTCCACGGGCGGTGGCGGTGGCGGGTCCGCGAGGCCGTATGGGGCCATCGCCGCGAGCATGCGCGGGTCGGCGCGCGGGTCGTCGCGCAACGCCATGCCGGGGTGGCCGAGGCGACCGGGAAGGCGTGGATTGTTCTGACTGGTCATGGGCGCCGTCTCCGGGGGGAACCCGGATGCTCGCCTATCTGCCGCGCCCGTGCACGAACCGTTCGAGGACGTTGGTGGTGACCGTCGCGACATCGGATTCGCCGAGGCCGTACGCCCAGTCCGTGCAGCCGGTGGTGAACACCTCGCCGCGTCCCCGGCGGAACGCGCCCATGACGGCGCGCCCGGCCGCGAAGCGCTCCCGGTTCTCCGGGGTGTCGGCGCCGCCGAGCCGTTCCGCGATCCAGTTCAGTTCGCCGATGTAGCTCTCGTGGATGTTGGATGCGTCCTGGGTCTCCCAGAGACGGGCCGGGGCCGTGCCGAGGACCTCGAAGCTCTGCGGTGTGCCGTCGTTCCCGGTGGCGCAGGGCAGGCCGTCGCGCAGCTCGAGTTCGCAGCCGTCGCACTCGTAGCCGACGACGGTGCTCGCCGCGCCCAAGATGTCGCCGTAGCGGTGGGGCAGGGACTCGAACGCCCAGTGCAGCGGTCGCCAGACCGTGTACCCGCCGGACCCGTCCGGGGCGTTCGGCATGTGGGCGTATCCGCCCCGGGTGAAGGAGACGCCCGTCATCCCGTTCTCGGGACGTCCCACCAGGGGGTCGGACCACATCGTGGAGAGGTTCGGGGCACCGTCCGGATCGTACGCCGGATCGTCGCGGATGGCGTTCTTGTAGCCGATGACGCGGCCGTAGTCGTCCTCGAAGCGCACTTGCCAGAACGCCGTGTTGCCGGAGAAGAACGCCGCGTTGCCGCCCGCCTCGACGTAGCCCTCCACGGTGTCGCGCATGCCTTGTGACCAGTATTCGTCGTGGCCGACGGAGAGGTAGGCGGGCCAGCCGTCGAGCAGGCCGCGGTCGCCGTCCAGGTCCTGGCTCACGGCAAACCCGAGCCGCCAGCCCCGGGACTCCGCCCAGCGGACGAAAAGGTACTCCCAGTTCGCGTAGCCCGCCGCGATGCACCAGGGCGAGTAGCCGATCGCGCGGTAAGCCTCGAGTTCCTCGGGGGACCACAGCTTGAAGTGGGCGACGCGCTGGCGCTCGGGGTCGCTCTTGACGAGGAAGCCGGGCGGCAACGGGCGCCGCGTGGCGGAGGTGTGGCTGCCGGTGTAGAAGCTCGGGCCGCCCCAGTCGTTGTAGGCGGCCCAGGTGGAGGTCGAGAGCACCAGCATCGCGTCCGCGGGCTCCGCCGCGCGCACGACGAAGAAGGCGTCCGCGCGCTCGCCGTCGCTGTCCGCGAGGCGGAGCACGTACATCCCGGAGGGCCAGGCCGGATCGACGGTGATTTCGCAGGAGGCCGCCCACGGACAGCCCTGGCTGGCGAGGTCGTCGGGCATCGGCTGGGCGACGGCCGTGAGCGATGCCGACTCGAAGACGGTTTGCTCACGCTCCCCGCGCCGGACGATCTCGAAGCCGAAGCGGGCTGCGTCGGAGTGGCAATACAGGGTGACCGTCTCGCCTGGCAGGGCGCTCTGCGGCCAGCAGTAGCCGGCGATCATGGGGGGCGTAGCATGGGCTGACTAACCGGGGCCTTACGCTTCCTCGACGATGTCCACGCACGATGCGGGCAAGCCGATCAGCAGTAGCGGACACGGGTTGCCGACGCCTCGTTCCAAGCGCTCGGTGAGCTTGTTCCAATGGGTCGTGCTCTCGCCGTACTTGGTCGCCATCATCGTGGCGGTGGCCGCGGCGAATTCCATGTCTTGCGTCAGCCGTCGTAGGCGGGAGCGCTGATTTGCGGTCGGCTCCTTGATGCCCAGCCGTGCAAAGTCGGAGACGCTCTGCATGTTGTTCACCTTCGCGCAGGCCGTGAGCGTATCGCAGATGGCGGTCTGTAGTGATTGCCCTCGCGTGACGACGATGCCGACACTGATTGCCCCGTCGGCGTGAAGCCGTTGGAAGTTCTCAAGGTCGCGGTCGAAGAAAGGGTCCTTGTTGTTCCACTCGATTTCCAGGGCCAGCGTGCCCCGTTCGCAGTGGTGTACGTGGTCGATCTCATGCGATCGGCTTGACGATGGGACCCCATCTACGGTCTTGCGGACGACGATGTTGCGTTTGCCCCACCCGGCCGTGGTCAAGCTACGGCGCAGCCGCCGCGTGGGTGGCGCCTCGTTGCCCCCGCTCTGCAACATCTCGGCACACCTGATTCGAACCGCCAACAGCGTCGTGCATAGGTCCGCGAACTCTTCGCGGAAATCGCGAGACAGAATCGCTCCCGCGTGATTGGTCTCGTGGACGTCGAAACCCGCGCCGGTCAGCGCCGCCAAACTCATGCCGACACTTGCTCCCGCGTCGTGGAGTTATGCGCGTAGGTTGGCCAATCGGGCGCGTAGCCCGCTTGGGCCTGTTCACCCCAAACTGTCCAGCCCTCGCGCGTGCCTCTGCCGAACAGTTCCAGGTAGGGCCCCGGTGAGCATGCCTCGATGATGGGGTACTGTTCGTCCGGCTTACGGGAGTGTTCCCGCTTGCGGCTGGCGATCAGGTTAACTTGGCTCCTGCCAGGATCAAGCGTCCGCGCACCTTTCCCTCGGACCCCGAACAGGATCACCTCGGTCACGTTACGGAAGTAGAACCCGACTCCGCGACCGTCCGGTCCGCCGTCCTTGCGGACCTTCAACCAAACCAGGTTCGTCTTGTACTCGAAGCCCCATGCCGCCAACACGCGCAAGCCCCACGGCAGTAGTGCGTTCGGCACCCACAGGTAGCAGTGGGCTACGTCCTGGACGTGCTTGGCCACTGGCAGCGCCTCGATTTCGTCAATCGAGAGCGTTCCGTATCGCGTCAGGCGGCGATGTTCCGGGGCGACCTTCCCCGTGCGGTTCGTGAACCGCCACGGAGGGTCGGCGAGGACGGTTCCGAAGCGGAGGCCCTTGAGTTGCGCGGCCAGTTCCGCGTTGGCGTCCAAGGTGTCTCGCGAGGGCCCTTCGGCGCCCCGTGTATTCGTCGTCATCTCGAAAAGACCTCCCTGGAGAGGGGCGGAGGATTTCGGCACGACACCGTGTCCGGATTGCCGCCGGGGACGGGGGCGGCCACCGGCTTCATTCAGTCCCAGCTCAGCGCCCCCCCGGTCTGGTATTCCGTCACCCGCGTCTCGAAGAAGTTCTTCTCCTTCTTGAGGTCCATGATCTCGGACATCCACGGGAAGGGATTTTTCACGCCCGGAAAGTGCTCCGTCAGGCCGATCTGGGCCAGCCTCCGGTTGGCGATGAAGCGCAGGTACTCGGCCATCATGTTGGCGTTCATGCCGAGCACGCCCCGCGGCATGGTGTCCTGGGCGTAGCGGATTTCGAGCTCCGTGCCCTCGAGGATCATGCGTTCGGCGTGGCCCTGCATCTCCTCGTCCCAGAGACGCGGGTTCTCGAGCTTGATCTGGTTGATGACGTCGATGCCGAAGTTCACGTGCATCGACTCGTCGCGCAGGATGTACTGGAACTGCTCGGAGGTGCCCGTCATCTTGTTGCGGCGGCCCATGGAGAGGATCTGCGTGAAGCCGCAGTAGAAGAAGATGCCCTCCAGCACGCAGTAGTACGCGATCAGATTCTCGAGCAGGGTGCGGTCGTTCTCCGGCGTACCCGTGCGGAACGTCGGGTCGGCGAGCGCGCGCGTGTATTGCAGCGCCCAGGCGGCCTTGGCCTCCACCGAGTCCACTTCACGGTACATGTTGAAGATCTCGCCCTCGTCCATGCCGAGGGACTCGATGCAGTACTGGTAGGCGTGCGTGTGGATGGCCTCCTCGAACGCCTGGCGCAGGATGTACTGGCGGCACTCGGGGTTCGTGATGAGGCGGTAGATCGCGAGCGCCAGATTGTTCGCGACCAGCGAGTCGGCGGTGGAAAAGAAGCCGAGGCTGCGCTTGACGATCTTGCGCTCGTCCGGGGTCAGGCCGTCCTCGGACTTCCATAGCATGATGTCCGCGGTCATGTTGATTTCCTGCGGCATCCAGTGGTTGGCGCAGCCGTCCAGGTATTTCTGCCACGCCCAGTCGTACTTGAAGGGCACGAGCTGGTTGAGGTCCGCCCGGCAGTTGATCATGGCCTTCTGGTCGACCGTCACGCGCTCGCGGCTCTCCTCGTCATCCAGATGCAACTCCGGTTCGGGAGCCGCCGCAGGAGCTGCTTCGACAGGCGCATCGACCGGTGCCTCAAGGACGACCTCGGGCAGCGGCGCCCGGGGGGTCGCCGTCAAGTCCTCCGGCGCCGGAACCTCCGGCTCGACGGCCAGCGCGGTGTCGAAGCCGGTTTCCACGGGCGCGACGGTTTCCGCGGGCGCCGGGGCCGGTTCCGCACGGGCGTCCCGCACCGCGAGGTCCGCGATGACGCCGGCGGTTTCTTCGGTGTCGTAGTCGTCCCAGGAGAGTCGCATGGGCATGCTTGTTCTTTCCTTCTTCGATACTCGTCTTCGTTACTGACAGGCTTCGCAGTCGGGGTCGTCGATGGCGCAGGCGAGCGGTGCTTTTTCGGTCCGGACTTCGGTCCGGACGTCCGTCGGCATCTCCGCCGGGGCAACACCCCCGACCGCCTCCACCGCGTTCAGCGCCCCCGTCTCGAGGGTCGACTTCTCGGCGGCCGTGGCCCCGAGCGAGCGCAGGTAGTAGGTGGTCTTGAGGCCGCGCATCCACGCCATCCGATAGGTGACGTCGAGCTTCTTGCCCGACGCGCCGGCGATGTAGAGGTTCAGGGACTGGGCCTGGTCGATCCATTTCTGGCGCCGGCTCGCCGCGTCCACCAGCCAGCGCGGCTCCACCTCGAACGCGGTGGCGTAGAGCTGCTTCAGGTCCTCGGGAACGCGGTCGATGCGGGCGACGCTGCCGTCGTAGTACTTGAGGTCGTTCACCATCACGTTGTCCCAGAGGCCACGGCCCTTGAGGTCGTGCACGAGGTAGGGATTGACGACGGTGAACTCGCCCGAGAGGTTCGATTTCACGAACAGGTTCTGGTACGTCGGCTCGATCGATTGCGAGACGCCGGTGATGTTCGCGATCGTCGCCGTCGGGGCGATCGCCATCACGTTGGAGTTGCGCATGCCGTGCATGCGGACCCGGTCGCGCAGCTTGTCCCACTCGAGGGTCGTGCCGAAGTCCGCGTCGAGGTGCTCGCCCGAGCGCTCGTTGCGCAGGCGCTTCAGGGAGTCGATCGGCAGCACGCCCTGGCTCCACAGCGAGCCCTCGAAGCTCGCGTAGCTGCCCCGCTCGCGCGCCAGCCGGACGGACGCCTCGATCGCGTGGAACGACACCGCCTCCATGGACCGGTCGGCGAACTCGACCGCTTCGTCGGACCCGTAAGGGATGCGCAACTGGTAGAGGGCGTCCTGGAAACCCATGATGCCGAGGCCCACGGGCCGGTGGCGCATGTTGGAGGCGTGCGCCTGGGGCACCGAGTAGTAGTTGATGTCGATGACGTTGTCGAGCATCCGCACCGCGGTGCGCACCGTCTTGCGGAGCTTCTTGCCGTCGAGTTCGCCGTCCTTCAGGTGCTGGGCGAGATTGACGGAGCCGAGGTTGCAGACCGCGATCTCGTCCTTTGACGTGTTGAGCGTGATCTCGGTGCAGAGGTTGGACGAGTGCACCACGCCCACGTGCTGCTGGGGCGAGCGGACGTTGCAGCTGTCCTTGAACGTGATCCAGGGATGGCCCGTCTCGAACAGCATCGACAGCATCTTGCGCCACAGTTCCTGGGCCTGGACGCGCTTGAACAGCATGATCTCCCCGGTGCGCGTCTGCTCCTCGTACGCCTCGTAGCGCTGCTCGAACGCGCGTCCGCAGAGGTCGTGCAGGTCCGGCGTCTCGTTCGGCGAGAACAGCGTCCACGCCCCGTTCTCGAAGACGCGTTTCATGAAGAGGTCCGGCACCCAGTTGGCCGTGTTCATGTCGTGGGTGCGCCGGCGGTCGTCGCCGGTGTTCTTGCGCAGCTCTAGGAACTCTTCGATGTCGAGGTGCCAGGTCTCGAGGTAGGAGCAGACGGCGCCCTTGCGCTTGCCGCCGTTGTGGGCGAGGCCGCTGGTGGTCATGTAGGACTCGTCGCCTTCGACCTTGAGGTCGAGCACGAACGGGGTCGTCGGCACGGGCGCGACGTCGCGGACGCGGCTGAACACCCAGTTCTTGACGACCAGCCAGTTCCGCTTGGTCAAGGGTTTCGCGTTCAGTCGCTCCGCCAGCTCCGGCACGGCCGGGATGCGGATGTCGTAACTCCGGACGGTGCCCCTGAAACGCATGCGGGAGCCGTCGTCGCGGATGCTTTCATGGTCCTGGCCATGGTCCTGGCGACGTTCGCGGTATTGCCCGGAGGTCGGCACACCCAGGCGCAGCATCTGGTAACGCACGCCCTCGGCGAGCGTTTCGGACGTGCTGGTGAAGGTGATTTCCTTGCCTCTGCTGACGTTGCCGTCCGTCTCCAGCAGCCCCTGCAGCAAGGCCAGCGTCTGCGACCGCGGCAGGTGGCTGAAGCGCCGGGCGATGCGCTTGCGGCCATCCGCCCCGTACAGGTCCTCGCGGGTGAACTCGAGGTTGCGCAACCCGGCTCCCCGGTACTGCCCGGTCGTGCCGTCGCGCTCCAGGCCGATGCCCGCGGACCAATGGATCTGGCGATAGCGTTCGCCGCGCCCGGTCACCCAGTAGTGAATGCCCCGCGCGTCGAGATAAGCGGCCACGAAGTCGAGATGGGCGTCTCGTTCCGGGTTGCCGGAGACGCCCCACTCCAGGCCGTCCCTGGCGCAGTGGCCGTCTCCGAGCAGGATGCCGTACATCCGTGCATCGTCGTCGTCGAGACCGGCGACCGGCACGACCTCCTGCGGAATCACCTGCGCCACGTAGTCGCCGCGCCGGAGTTCGCCGGCGTCCACCCACTCGGGGCCGACTTTGCCCTTGGCGATCCACTCGTGGGTCCGCCGCCTGGCCTGCTCGGTCGGTACGCTGCGAATGGCCCACAGCGGGTGGCCGGCCGTGACCCGCAGGGGCGCGATCGAGTGCTTGACGCGCACTTCCACCATCGGATCGGTCTGGTTGTAGGCGAACGTCTTGCGGACTTCGCGGTACGCCCCGCGCTGCCCGAGCACCAGGTCGCCCGCGACGACCTCGCGCAAAGCCTTGACGCCGTCCGCGGTGTGCACGCGGGTGTCGGGGTGGAAGCACTGGTTCACTGCCACGGCCGTGTCGTTGACCACCTTCAGGAACGGCACGACGCCCTGGGACTTGCCGTTCGTCCCCTTGATGTAGGAGCCGAGGGCGCGCACCGGCGTCCAGTCGTTGCCGAGTCCGCCCGCCCACTTCGACAGCAGCGCGTTGTCGCGAATCGCGCTGTAGATGCCGTCGAGATCGTCCGAAACCGTGCTCAGGAAGCACGAGGAGAGCTGCGGGCGCAACGTTCCGGAGTTGAACAGCGTCGGAGTCGAACTCATGTAGTCGAAGGACGACAGCAGGTTGTAGAACTCGATCGCCCGGGCTTCCCGGTCGTCCTCCTGCACCGCGAGCCCCATCGCGACGCGCATGAAGAAGATTTGCGGCAACTCGAAGCGGGTGTCGCCGGAGTGGATGAAGTACCGGTCGTACAGCGTCTGCAGGCCGAGGTACGTGAACTGCAGGTCGCGTTCGGGCTTCAAGGCCCGACCGAGCGCCTCGAGGTCGAAACGCTTGAGTTCGGGCGCCAGGAGTTCCAGTGCCACACCGCGCTCCACGAAGGCCTCCAGGGCCGGGCCGTAGAGCGCCGCCATCTCCGATTGCGTCGCCCGGTGGTCGGCCGCGTCCGGGCCGCGTACGTCCAGGAAGGCGAGGGCCTCGGTGCGGAGTTCGTCGAGCAGCAGGCGCGCGGTGACATACGTGTAGTTGGGCTCCTCCTCGACGAGCGTCCGTGCCGCCATGACGAGGGCCGCGCTCACGTGCTTCTCCTCGATGCCGTCGTACATGTTGGAGCGGGCCTCGGCGATGATCCGCTCGGCATCGACGTCGCGCAGGCCCTGGCAGGCTTCGCTCACCAGGGTCTGGATGCGGGCCGTGTCGAGGGGGCGGGTCTCGCCGTCCGCGCCGACGACGGTCAGCGCGGGGGCGGCGTCCGCGTCTTCGCCGGACCCCTGCCGCTCCGCCCGGATACGCGCGCGCTCCTCGCGGTAGAGCACGTAGTCGCGCGCCACCTTGTGCTCGCCGGCGCGCATCAGGGCCAGTTCGACCTGGTCCTGGATGTCCTCGATGTGGATCGTGCCCCCGGAAGGGAAGCGCCGCTGAAAGACGCCCGTCACCTGCCTGGTCAGCACGGAGACCTGTTCCCGGACGCGCGAGGACGCGGCCGCCGTACCGCCTTCCACCGCGAGAAAGGCCTTCGCCATCGCGACCTCGATCTTGTCGTCGGCATACGGGGCGACGGTGCCGTTGCGCTTGATGACGCGCAGCTGCCCCGGGGCCGTGGCGGCCACGGAAGGGGTGATCGTCGGGATGGCCGGAGCTCTCTTCTCCGGATCCGGAGTTGCGGGGGCGCCGGTGGATTCCGTGACCGTCGGTGTCTGCATCGATCCAAGGCCCTCCTGCTATCGGTTTTCCAGGGTGTTGTCGGGTGGCGTCCCGGGGGCCGCCGTCACGCGTTGATATCCTCGATACACGCTAGATGTCGTGTTTGCGAGCGCACAAGACCACAACATAAAGCGTTTCGATGCGGGACACAAGGGGAAAAACTCTGGTCAACCTGTGTGCGTTGCGTGGCCAAACCGTGGAGATATGTGGACAACTCCCCGGGCAAGCGGACGGTGGACGAAGTGCCTCCGGTGAGCGCGTTTATGTACGAATATACAGTATCTGGAACAAGACGCAAGCGACCCGCGGCACGCCGGCAGCCTGTTACGATCTTGCGGTCAGCGAAGGGAACCATCCATGCCGTACGTCCTCGCCGTGGACCAGGGCACGTCGAGTTCGCGCGCACTGGTGTTCGACACTTCGGGCACCGTCGTCGGCGTCGGCCAACGGGACTTCGACTCGACGTTTCCGGCGGACGGATGGGTGGAGCAGGATCCCGAGGTCATCTGGCGCATGACCGTGGACGCCGTCCACGACGCCCTCGCGGCATCCGGCGTCGCGGCGGGGGACATCGCCGCCATGGGCATCGCGAACCAGCGCGAGACCACCGTCGTCTGGGATGCCGAGACCGGACAGGCCATCCATCCGGCCATCGTCTGGCAGGACCGGCGCACTGCGGACCGTTGCGCGGACATGGTGGGCGAGGGCGTCGAGGCCGGCATCCGGGACGTCACGGGGCTCGTGGTCGATCCCTACTTCTCGAGCACCAAGCTCGCCTGGCTCCTGGAGCGGGACGGCGTGCGCGCGGCGGCCCTGGCCGGCCGGCTTTGCTTCGGCACCATCGACAGCTTCCTGATCTGGCGGTTCACCGGCGGCCAGCGCCACTGCACCGACGCGACCAACGCGTCCCGCACGCAGCTCTACGACATTGCCCACCATGCGTGGAGCGACACGCTGCTCGATTACTTCGACATCCCTGTCGCGCTGCTGCCCGAAGTGAAGGACTGCGTCGACGACTTCGGCGTCTGCGACGCATCGCACTTCGGGGCGGCGATCCCGATCCGGGGCGTGGCGGGCGACCAGCAGGCGGCGCTCGTGGGCCAGGGATGCCTGCGCCCCGGAATGACCAAGAGCACGTACGGCACCGGGTGCTTCCTCATGACGAACACCGGCGCGGCGAAGCTGGCTTCGGACGCGCGGCTGCTGACGACCGTCGGCTACCGGCTGGGCGGGGAGACGACCTTCGCCCTCGAGGGCAGCATCTTCGTGGCCGGCGTCGCGGTGAAGTGGTTGCGCGACCGGCTCGGCCTGATCGGGACCGCGGCCGAGACCGAGGCGATCGCGCGCCGGATCGGCGGCGACACGCGCGGGGTCCACGTCGTGCCGGCGTTCACGGGCCTCGGCGCGCCGCACTGGCGCGCCGACGTGCGCGGTGCGGTCACGGGCCTGACCCTCGACGACGGCCGCGACGAGATCGTGACCGCGACGCTCAAGAGCGTGGGCTTCCAGACCGCGGACCTCGTGGCCGCGATCGCCGCGGACGGCGTGTCGGTCGAAACCCTCCGGGTGGACGGCGGCATGGTGGCGAACGACTGGTTCTGCCAGTTCCTGGCGGACGTGCTGGACGTCGGCGTGGAACGGACGCCGCTGCCCGAGACCACCGCGCTCGGCGCGGCCGCGCTGGCGGCCGTGGGGGCGGGACTGATCGAGGACACGGCGGCGATGACGGCGGCGGACGGCGAGCGGCGTTTCCTGCCGGCCGTGGCCCCCGAGACGCGAACCGGGTGGCTCAACGGGTGGCACGCCGCGGTGGAGCGGCTACTCGGCACCTGAAACGCGAGCGTCCCGCCGCCTTCTCTATCCGTCCGTCGGTCTCGATTGCCCGGAGTGCCAGGCCAGGTGGACGGGCTGCGGGTCCGGGGCGACGCGCCCCAGGGCGCCGCGGGCCTTCAACGAAGCCGGGTGGAGCCACGCCCGGGTATCCGGATGCTCGGGCGTTCCGGGCGCCGTCCCGCCGTCGAGCGTCTCGAGCGCCCCGCGTAACGCCTCGAGGACATCCGCACCGAACCGGTCGCGCCAGCGGGCCTCGACTTCCATGACCAGTGCGGGGTAGGAGTCGCGGATGCGACGGGCCTTGGGCGTGAGGTGGACCATCCGCGAGCCGTCGCGGGGCCCGGGTTCGACGACCACGCAGAGATGCCGCTCCGGGGCCGACTTGCCGGTACCGACGACGTCGCAGATGGAACGGGCCCGCGCCAGGGAAATGGCGTCGTCGGATACCTGCGCGAGGAATACCGACGCCGCGCTCAAGGGTCCCAGGTGCTCCTCCTCGTAGTCGATGGTGAACGCGGCCAGGACCCTCGACAACAGCGCGGACAGGGGAAGACCGATTGCGGGCACCGACGCGTCGCGGGGCACGACCGGCCACTCGGTTCCGCGTCCTGGAACGCGCGGTGGGCCCGGCTCCGCGGGGAGATGGGAACCGCCCGTGAGAGAGGGATCGCTCGGGCCGTAGCCGGTGAGGTACCAGGGCCACTCGAGGTCCTGGGTCGCCACCATCCCGGCGAGCGCCCCGCGCAAGCTCTCGATGACGGAGGACCCGTGCCGATGGCGCCATGCGTTCTCGACCTCCTCGAGTCGCCGGCGGGCTGCGGCTTCCAGCGTTTTCGCGGGGTCGGTAAGCCGGAAGGCGCGGCTCCCGCCGACGGCAGGCTCGAGCCAGCCGAGGCGTTGCAGGTCGCGCAGCACTACGCGGACGACGCGCTTTGCGAGCACGGCGCGCGCACCGAGTTCCCGGTCGGTGAGCGCCTCCGCGCCGAAGACACGCAGGACGTTGGACCACACGGGCAGCGTCGGGACGTCCTCGCCGGCGTCGCCGTAGTCCCGTTCGAAGGCGATCAGGACGTGGCTCAGCAGGGTGGGTAGCGGCACGGTCTTGGGCTTCCGCCGCGGGCGTTTCGGCGCGAGACACTCGGTCCCGGCGTAACCGAGGGCACGTGCGAATCGCAGGGCGTCACGCGCGCCGAGGGACAGCCGCATCCCGCGGTTTCGTACGACCGCCTGCGGCGAGGCGCCACGACGAAGGATGTGCTCGACCGTGAGTCGGGCGGCCATCCCGGCGGGGCTGTCGTCAAAGGACAACTTCATGAGGACGCCGGAGCCCTCCGGGCGGCAGCGGCTCTTGCCGGTCGCAAGGCCGTCAAAGCCCGCGACGATGCGGTTCAGGCGGTCGGCTACCGCCGGGGTCGACGGCATGGGCTACCGCACGCGCTCGACCGTCGCCCGCGCCAGTGCGTCGAGCGGGCCGTGGCGCAGGCCGAGGGCTTCGAGTATGCGGAGCGCTTCCGAGAGGGTGTCGTGCGCCAGCGACCGTGCCCGGTTCAGGCCGACGAGCGCGGGATACGTGTTCTTGCCCAGGGCCGTGTCGGAGCCGGCGGGCTTGCCGAGCCGCTCGCTCGGCTGGGTGACGTCGAGCATGTCGTCCACGATCTGGAAGGCGACGCCGAGCCGTTCGCCGAAGGTCGTGACGTGCCGGAAACGCCGGTCGTCGATGTCCGGCAGGGCGCACAGCGCGCCGAACTGCACGGCTGCCCGGAAGAGCCGGCCGGTCTTCGCCGCGTGCATGCGTTGCAGTTGGGTCAGCGACAGCGGGGGAGCGCCCGTCGCGTCCATGTCGCACGCCTGCCCGCCGACCATGCCGCGCCACCCGGCGGCGTCCGCGAGCAGCCGCACCATGCGCAGGCGCGTGGCTTCCGGGACGCCCGGCGCGGCGGCGAGGACCTCGAACGCGAGCGTCTGCAATCCGTCGCCCACGAGCACCGCGGTCGCCTCGTCGAAGGCGATGTGACACGTCGGGCGCCCGCGGCGGAGGTCGTCGTCGTCCATGGCGGGCAGGTCGTCGTGGACGAGCGAGTACGCGTGGACGAACTCGATCGCGGCGGCGGGGTCCACCGCGGTCTCGACGGATCCGCCGAGGGAGACGCACGTGGCGCACGTGATCGCGGGCCGCAGCCGCTTGCCCCCGCCGAGCGCGGCGTAGCGCAATGCCTCCACGAGTTTCGGGGAGAGGTCTGACCGCTCGGGCAGGTGCCGGGCGAGGGCGTCTTCGATCGGCGCGGCGAAGCGGGCCGTGACCGCCTCGGCGGCCGCGCCGCCGTCATCCGCCATCGTCGCCCGGGGCGGCCTCCGGGACGGGGGTCTCGGTGCCGTCCTCCATCAACGCCTTGACGCGCAATTCCGCCTGCTCGAGCGCGGCCTGGCACTGACGCGTCAGCCGCACCCCGCGCTCGAAGGCCTGCAGCGACTCCTCCAGGCTCAGGGAGCCCGTTTCCATCCGCTGCACGAGCGCCTCTAGTTCGGCGAGCGCGGCTTCGAAGTCGAGAGGTTCGGTTGCTTCGCTCATGGTGCAAGAGTACGCGGACGGAGGGAAGGGCGACAGTCCGGGTCCCCACCGGCCCGGATCCCGACCGAGTCAGTGAGGCCTCGTGCGGGTGTTCGCCCAGGCACCGGGCCCGATAACCGAACCGGTAGCTATTGGTGCTTCCAGCAAGGCGCGGTCGCCGGTGATGAGCGTGCTGCCTGCATGGGCATGCAGGAGTGCCCAAAGGTGGTCGTCGCCCGGGTCCTGAGCACCGGGTCCGCCGCCGGGCTCGCGCCACATAGCGTTGGCTGCAAGCTCGGCGAGCACGGCATCGACCTCGGACTGGGTCAGGCCGTGACGTCGTGTCAGCTTCGGCCGCGGTAGCACCGACCGGTACTCGGCCAGCAATGGTGGCGAGAGCAGATACACGAGCGTTCCGGCAAGCATCGCGTCCAGGATCAACACCACCGGGCTGTTGGGGGACGCGGCCAGCAGCCCTGCCACCACGACGTTCGTGTCGACCACATAGACCGGTGGGCTCATCCCTCGCGCGTTGCGCGGGTTTCTTCGACGGCCAGCTCAAGGGCCTTGCCGGGCGCCAGCCGCGCGCGTTCCCGCGCCTGGGCAACCAGGGCACGAGCGCTTGCCTGGTCCCTGATGCCACGCAGACGCAGGCTCTCCTCGATGATGGAAGTGATGGTGCGGCCCTGGCGGGCAGCCGTCTCCTTCAAGGCGCGGTGCATCTGGTCGTCGAGTGTGATGGTTAGTCGGCTCACAGGAGCGTCCTCATCGGGCGTCCAGCCGCGGACTTTAGCAGGAATACACCAACTCACCAAGTCATCTAACACGGACGTCGGAGGCCATCGCGGATTTCCGGTCGCGCATCGGCGATTGTGGATCCAGGGCTACCCCGCGGCGTAAGCGGAGTCGAAGTCCTGTCCCTCGACGGGGTGCCAGCTTGCGGACTCCTCGTCCACGGCGATGAGGCCGGCCGCCTGCAGTGTCGAGAGTTCGCCCCGGACTTCCCAGGCGCCCATGGGACGGTTGCGTCCGCGCATGTGCGCGACCAGGTCGCCGACCTCGACAACGCCGCCGTTGCCGCTGGCCAGCTCCATGAAACCTTCGTAGACGATGCGCGTTTGCCGCCGGGCTTCGCTCACCGGTCGCAGTCCGAGAAAAGTGGCGTGCCTTTTACCAGAAACGCCTTTCGCCCGCCATGAAGTGGCGGGCCGGCGCCTGCGATAAGCTGCGCGCTTTCTTCGTGGCGTGTCGGGACGACGACCCCGGGAAGCGGAGGCCGTGGGTTTCTCTTCCGCGCGCGCTCATCCAGTCGATTTGGAGGCCGCCTTGCAGGAAATCCACACCTTGTGTGTCTACTGTGGCGCGAGTTCGGGGCGCGATTCCATGTTCACGGAACACGCGCGCGCGTTCGGAGCCGCCTGCGCCGCGCGGGGGCTCGGGATCGCATTCGGCGCGGGCGGCATCGGGCTCATGGGGACCGTGGCGGAGGCGGCGCTCGCGGGCGGGGGACGCGTGGTGGGCGTCATTCCCCGCGCGCTGGAGTCCGAGATCCCGGCAACGGGCCTGACCGAACTCGTCGTGGTCGACGACATGCATGCCCGCAAGCGGAAGATGTTCGAGCTGGCCGACGCCTTCGTGTCGCTGCCGGGCGGGCTCGGCACCCTGGACGAAACCATCGAGATGGTCACCTGGCGGCAGCTCGGTCTGCACGACAAGCCGATCGTCCTGGCCAACTGCGGAGGCTACTGGGACCCGCTGGTGTCGCTCTTCGACCATGTCGTCGCCACGGGGTTCGCCCACGGCGACGCCGCGGACCTCTACACGGTGGCGCCGTCGATCCAGGGCGTCTTCGACGCGCTTGGCATCTGAGCGCCCCATGGACATCACGGTGCTTCGCAGGGCGCCGGGCGGCAAGCCCGACAGGAGGGCGGTTGCCGACGCCCTGAGGAAGGCGGAGTCAAGACCAAGGGTCACAGCTTCGGTCGCGCTTCGGTGGCTGGGCTCTCCGAACGGCCTGCGGCCTCGGCGGCGCCCGCGAGGAGCCTGGCGGGGGGTGTGTTCTTCAGCGGGTCGTCAGAGCGAGCGCATGCGGCCCACGGCCGCGTCGAGTTCGGGGAGATTCTGACGGACGACCTCCCAGACGATATCGAGATTGATGGCCAGGTATCCGTGTGTCAGACGGTTGCGGAACGCGTTGATCTCTGGCCAGGGCACAGCGTGCTCGGTCGCCTTGATGGTGTCGCTGAGCCGCGATGTGGACTCCGCAAGGACCTGCAGGTTGCGGAGGACCGCGTCCTGAACGAGTTCGGAGGCCATGAAACGCTCCCGAGAGCCGCCCGTATGGCGCTCAATCCGGGCGATGCATTCGGCTATGTGTTCGAGGAGGACGTCGTCGCTTTCGAGGCGGCTCACAGGGGCACGGCTTCCCGAACGGCCCGTTCGCGCATGGGGGCGTACAGGCATCGCTCGGTGACGACGTCGACCGGCCTTTGGAGGAGCCGCTCGGCGTCGATGGACAGCCCGCACAGGTCCAGGGCAGAGGTTCCCGGCGGCGCGTCGACGAGCAGATCGACATCGCTCCGCGCGTGCTGGTCGCCACGCGCCATCGAGCCGAAAACCCGGACGTTGCGCAGTCCCCTGCGCTCGGCCAGGGCGAGCAGCGCCGCCCGGTGCTCGGTGAGCAGTGGCGGTAGCGGGCGGGTCACGATGTCGGCGGCAGCTTTCATGATGCGGCCATTATAGCGGCGGGCCGTTTCGAGTCGTTCGGCGAACGGAACGTGGCGGATGCTCTCGTCGATGAGCAGCGCGAGTAGCGTTCCGTCGGGAAGGGGCGGTTTCCGGGAGCAGAGTTCGCCGATGTCGGTGACGCGCACGGCAACGCCGGCGCCGGGCACGGCGAGCGCCTCGGCGGCCGGGATGTGGTCGGGAACAACGCGAGGCGCCGTTGCGCTGCGTCCCGCTACTCGCGCCAGGCCCGCCCGGCTTCGTAGCTGGCCAGGCGCGCAAGCAGTTCCCCGCGGCGGCGATCGGCCGCGTCCATGCGCTCGAGCGCCAGGCGCTGGGATGCGATCGCCCGGGCGAACTCCCCCTCCTCGGCCAACGCGGCCGCCAGCGTGTCGAGAGTGGCGGCGTCCTCCGCCTGTTCGACCGCCCGCTCCGCGAGGTGCAGGGCCAGCGGGCCGTTGCGCACGGCGTCGCGTCGCGAGGTAGCGAGAATCCAGGCCGCCGCGTTCTGCGCCGCCGCATGACCGGCGCCGGCGGCGCGCTGTAGCCAGTGCACGGCCTCCTCGAGACGGTCGTCCGAACCGTCGGCGAGCAGCACCCGCCCGAGGCGGTACTGGGCGACCGCGTCGTCGGCTTCGGCGCCCCGCCGGTACCAGTGCTCCGCAAGGATCTCGTTCCGCGCGGTTCCCGCGCCAGTCTCGTACAGGTGGCCGAGTCCCGTGTAGGCGGCTGCGACCTGTTGGGTCGCGGCTTCCGTGTAGAGGGCGACGGCGCGGCTCGGATCCGTGGGCACGCCCTCGCCCGTGACGTACAGGTGCGCGAGCGCCGCCTGCGCATGTCCGGAGCCGGCGGCCGCTGCCCGCTCGAAACGCCGCGCGGCCTCGGCCGGGTCGGGCGATCCGAACTCCCCGTCGCGGAACATGTGGCCGAGCGCGAGCGTCGCCGCCACGCTGCCGGCGCGTTCCGCCTGTTCGTACCAGTCCCGCGCGGTTTCCGGCTCGGGCGCGTCGGTGAACGCGCGCCTGAAGCTCCGCGCCAGATGGGCGTAAGCCGGGGCGTAACCGTCCGCCGCCGCCGCGGTCAACCAGTAGCGGGCCCGGGCGATGTCGCTGGCCAGGTACGACACGCCGACCCGGACACGAGCGGCGCCATCCCCGCCGCGCGCGGCCTTCAGGGCGAAACGGAACGCCGCCGCGTCGTCCCGGACCAGACCGAGCCCCTCGCCGTAGAGGTGCGCGAGTTCGGACAGCGCCTGCGGCAGGCTCGGATGGAACTCGAGCGCGCGCACGTAGTCCTGCGCCGCGGAGACGTACATCTCCTCGGAGGCGAACGCGAACCCGCGGTAGTAGTAGGCGCGGGCACGCTGACGCGCCGTGATCCAGGGGCTCACGAGCACCGGCTCGAGGTAGCTGCGCGCCAGGGTGTAGCGCTCCGCCCGGATGAACTCGAGCGCGCGCGCCAGATGGTGCCGGGCGCGTTCCCCGGGGTCGTCCGGCGCGCCGAGGACGGTCTGGACGGCGAGCAGGAGGGCAAGCGCGCCGGCCGCGAATCGGGCGCCGCCGGAGCCGATCCTGCTACAATGCGCGCCCGGTTCGACACCCATGGGGGCGATCTGGTTTCGACGGCGGTATCGAAGTCGAAGGTGCATGCCGAGAGGGTAGCAACTCTCGTAAATCCATTGCTGCAACTGAAATAGTTGCCAACGACGAAAACTACGCACTAGCCGCTTGAGGCTAACCCCGATGGCCTGTTGCCCGTGGCGGTCCATCGGGGGCAAGTTCACGGGATCGCCGAAGGAGTCGCCCCGCCTCCGGACGCTAGACCTCAGGGGCTCGCCCAATGGCACCCTGTTCGTCGGGTCGCCCGCGGGCTAAAGCAATAGACGAAACTAAGCATGTAGAGCCGACGATGGAGGACCGACGGACGCGGGTTCGACTCCCGCCGCCTCCACCACATCACCGTCATATCCCATCGGTTTCAAAAGAACCACGTTTATCTCGAACTGGATTCAGAGATGAGAGTCTGACGATCCGCCGCTGGACTACGTTTCGTTCACCCGCCTACCGTTCAGGCACCCGGTATGCGGTAGTCCCTGCGACCTCCGAGATGCCGCGCATGCCGCCTTTCACGGCACGCTCCGCCAAGGAGGCTGCTCCGAACTGGGCGGCGTACTGGGGCAACCCGACGTTGCCACGCGCCGGCGTGCGAAGGGAGTGCAGCGACCAGGGGACAGCTTGGGGATGAAGGGCAAGACCGTACTGGTCACTGGCGGTGACATGGGCCTTGGCCTGGCGACCGCGACCGTGCTTGCGGCGAGGGGCGCCACGATCGTTGTGGCCGTCAGGCCGCCGTCAGACGGAAACAGGACGGTCGCGGAGATACGAAGACGTACGGGAAACGCCGAGGTCAGCGCGGTTCCCCTGGAACTCGGCAGTCTGGACAAGGTGCGAAGCGCGGCAAGTGAGATTCTGGACCGCTGCGAGCGGCTGGACGTGCTGATCAACAATGCCGGCGCGATGTTCGGCACCCGCAGGGAATCGGCGGACGGATTCGAAATGTCGATCGCCGTGAATTACCTTGGCCCCTTCCTGCTGACGCATTTGCTGTTCGAGCGCCTGGCGGATTCGGCGCCCGCACGCGTGGTAAACGTGTCCTCCGACCTTCATCGTGCGGCTGGCGCGTTCGATTTCGACTTCCACAACAAGGGGCCATACCATGGGTTTCGGGCCTATGGGCGGTCGAAGCTGGCCCTTGTGCTCCATGCCAGGGAACTGGCTCGACGTGGCAGGGCGCGGGGCATCAGTGCGTTTGCGGTTACGCTTGGCAACGTGCGCACGAATGTAATGCGACACGGTACGACCAGCCGCCTGCAGAACTGGTCGGTGCGACTCGTCAGTCCACTGGCGATCAGTCCCGAGAAAGGTTCGGGCGCATCGGTGTACTGCGCTACGGAACCAGGGTTGGAACACAGTAGCGGTGGATTGTTCGAGCGCAGGTTCATGGGCTCCTACGGCAGTGTCCGCGAATGTCAGCCGTCGCCGCATGGGCTTGACGACGCGGCGGCGGCAAGACTCTGGGAAATGTCCGAGCTTCTTGTCGGTCTCGAAGCCAACAGGTCAGAGCCACCATGAGTGGGCCTAACCCGGATTTCTCACCACCGAGTCTAACGAGGGCCGACTACGGCGCAAGAGTGCGCAAAGACCCGCGGTGGCGGTGGCGCCCGGCCGGTCCGATGGGGTTTCGGCGGCCGGACGGGCCGATTTTGGGGTTGTCGGGGGCCGGATTGCGCGAAATGTGGGCGGACGCTTGGGCCGGGCGGCCGGCGCCAAGGTTGGCGGGCAGGCGGAAGCGGCGGCGAAACGCCACCGGGCGGGAAACGCGGGAGCAACGTCGCCGGGCGACGCTATTGCGGTGGCGACAGGGCGTGCAGGTTGCCCAGCACCTGGCGCAACAGCGCCGCGCGCGGCCAGGCTTCGCTGAACGACAGCTTGACGCGCCGCACGCTGATGCGCACGCGCACGCCGACCTTGAGCAACCGGTCGCGGATCGTGCCGCACTGCGCCTTCGCCAGCCGCGTGCCGGCGAGCCCCACGCGGCGCAGGGTCCGCGGCATGACGTGGGCGAACGAGTGCAGCAGCAGGCGCAACTGGTTGGCGCGCATCGTCGCCGCGCTGGTGCGGTCGGCGAACAGGTCGAGCTGCTGCTCCTTGATGCGGTTCTCCATGTCGCCGCGCGCGCAGTACAGGTCCTCGTACAACGCGCGCTCGGACAGCGCCGCGATGTTGCTCACCACGAAGCGCGGGTTGGGACCCTTCGGCGAGTGCTCCACGCGCGCCACCACGCGCCGCGCGCGCGACCAACTGCCCGCGGCGTAGCGCAACTCGTCGTGGCGGCGCGTCGTCTCGCCCGTCATCTCGGCCATGACGCGCGTCTCGTACAGCGTCGCCGCCACCATGCCCGTCAACACGTCGTTCTTCGGCAGGCCGAGGACGTACGCCAGCCCCGACGCCTCGCACCAGGCCATCAGCTCCTCGCGGCAGAAGCCGCCGTCGCCGCGCACCACGACGCGCGTGTCCGGCCAGTGCGCGCGGATGTGCGTCACGATCCGCCGCACCTCCCCCAGCACCCCGGCGGCGTCCCCGTGCGACGCCTCGCGCAACCGCGCGCACAACAGATGCCCGCCACAGAACACGTACAGCGGCAGATGGCAGTAGCAGTCGTAGTGGCCATGGAAGAAGCGCCCCTCCTGGTCGCCGTGCAGCGGATCGTCCGTCGCGTCGAGGTCCAGCACGATCTCCGCCGGCGGCCCCTCGTGCGCCTCGACGAACAACTCCAGCAACAACGCGTCCATCGCCGCCGTGTCCGCCACGATCCGCTTGTGGCGATCCGCCGGCGCGCGCTCCAACACCGACAGCTCCAGACGGTTCAGCGTGCTCTTGCCGGCCAGCGGCATCCCGCGATCCGCCGCCCGGCGGCGGCCCGCGCCAACCACGTCCGCACAGTCACACAACAGCGCCATCAGCCGGTCGCGGCGCAACGCGTCGTGATCGTTGAGATCCTCGTAGCCCAGGCAAATGCCGTACACGCGCTGCTTCACCAGCGTCTCAACGTCGTGCTCCACCCGAAGCGGGTTCCGGTGATCGACAAAGCAGCCCGACAGCCGCCGCAGAATCCCCGTCCGGCACTCCAGCTCCCGCAGCGCCAGCGCCCCGCCGTCCGAAGCGATCTCCCCACCGTCGAACGCCCCCACCACCGAACGTCTCCCAAGACCCGCAAACGTCAACTGCCCCGCGTTACACTCCGTTCCCATGAGGCCGCGTCTCCCGTCTCCGTAAATGCCTGTGCCAACTGCATTTTACGCCGGGGACGCGGCCTCAGCCCATCCGGTGGTGAGAAATCCGGGCTAGCGAGGTCGAAGCGTGCGAAGAACCCGCAGGGTTGACCGCGCGAGCACGGGTGTCAGGATTGGCCGGCAGCCGACGGACGCCGGATGCGCATGGAGCCGCCGGCGGGCGCGGTCACGCCGCGAAAGCGACGCGGCTATCTCAGATGGGTGCGGGTAATGTCCGGGCGCAGTTGGCCGATCTCCTCGGAGAGGATGCCCGGCGCCAGCTTGAGCGAAGGGGCGTTCACTGCACGGCTACTCACGTGTACGCTGCCCCAAATGGTTGAAACTGGAGTAAGGAAACGGTCAGCCATGGAAGGGAGTGCAGAGAACTGGCGCGCGCTAATTCGTTGGTACGTGACGTTCTGGAGAAGGGTGGACTACGTTGGCTCGACGAAGTTTGGCGTTCCACATGGAGAGGGCCGGATGCGCGCCCGAGAGTTCGCGGAATTCGGTTTCGTGGAGTACGAGGGCGAGTTTGCCGTTGGCGTATTCCACGGTCGCGGGAGATTGCGATATTCGGATCAGGGACCCGGTGTCGGCGACTACGAGTACGAGGGTGAGTTTGCGCACGGTGAACGGGTGAGCTGGTCCCGGTTTTTTGGACAGTTGGCTAAGGTGTACTCCGGCGTCGAGAGGAGACACTGGAATGGCCAGGAAGAGGCGCCGTTTCACGGCGGAGTTCAAGAAGCGGGTGGCGCTGGAGGCGTTGCGGGAGCGGGACACGGTGCAGGCGATCGCGGCGCGTCACGAGGTGCACCCGAACCAGGTGGGCGCGTGGAAGCGGCAGGCGGTGGAGGGTCTCGACGAGGTGTTCTCGCAGCCCGGCTCGAAGCGCGGCGGGGAGCACGAGGCGACGATCCGGAACCTGCACGCGAAGATCGGCGAGCTGACGGTGGAACGGGATTTTTTTCTGCGCGGGTTGGAGCGCTGAGCCGTTCGGAGCGCGCCGCCATGGTGGACCGCGGCGGCGATCTGCCCCTGTCGCGGCAGTGCGCGTTGCTGGGCGTGAGCCGTTCGTCGCAGTACTACGAGCCGCTGGGGGAGAGCGCCGCGAACCTGGCGCTGATGCGCCGCCTCGACGAACTGCATCTGGAGCATCCGTTCTACGGCAGCCGGCAGATGGTGCGGCACCTGCGCCGCGACGGCGTGGTCGCCGGCCGGCACCGCGTGCGGCGGCTGATGCGGCGGATGGGCATGGAGGCGGTGTACCGCAAGCCGCGCACCAGTGTTGCCAACCCGGAGCACCGCGTGTACCCCCACCTGCTGCGCGACCTCGTGATCGACCGGCCGGACCAGGTGTGGTGCGCGGACATCACCTACATCCCTGTTTCACAGGGCTTTTTCTACCTGGTGGCCGTGATGGACTGGGCCAGCCGCCACGTCCTGTCGTGGCGCTTGTCGAACACCATGGACAGCGCCTTCTGCATCGAGGCGCTCGAGGCGGCGCTGCACTTCGGCGTGCCGGAGATCTTCAACACCGACCAGGGCGCCCAGTTCACCAGCGTCGCGTTCACCGACAAGGTGCGCGCCTGCGGCGCGCGCTGTTCCATGGACGGCCGCGGCCGCTACCTCGACAACATCTTCATCGAGCGGCTGTGGCGTTCGCTGAAGTACGAGGCGGTGTACCTGCACGAGTTGGCCGACGGTCGCGACGCCGAACGCGTCATCGACTCCTGGTTCCGCTTCTACGGGGAGTCGCGTCCGCATTCGTCGCTGGGCGGCCGCACGCCCGGCGAGGTCTACCGGGGCATCGTGGAGGACGCCGCGTGAGCCGGGCGGGGGCCATGACAGCCGGGAACGCCACGGCCCTCGCCGCGTCAAGCCGCTGCGCGGCTCCTCCACTGCGTTGCGGCCCTTCGGGTGACACGGCGAGTGCCGCGGCGAACGGGTTGGCGACGACCGGAAGGGTCCTTCCGGTCGTCACCGACCGGCCTTCCCACACCACCACCGCCGCCGCCTCGACGAGGCCGTTGACATCGTCGGCGTGCGTCGGCAGGGTCCGTTCATCGAGGGCATCAGACCACTCGGAGTACACCTTAACTCCGCCCTCGGACTGTCCAACGAACCAGGACCCCCTCAGGGGACCAGTTGGACTCCTCAGCAAACGGAACGGCGAAACGTACGAAGGGGCGTTCGAGAACGGATGGCCTTGTGGACCTGGCGTAGCCACCTGGCCAAACGGACGGAAGTATGCGGGCGAGTTTCACGGGGTCGGCGAACCAGGTTGGGAGGGCCAATGGACATGGCCCGGAGACGCGGCAAGGAGCGGCAAGATCACGGATCTTTCGCACTATCACTACGTTGGCCCCGGGCCGCATCCCAATCCATGGCAGTTCACATTGGAGCTCGACGACGGGAGCACGTTTAGCGGCGGACACTCGGAGGGTTGGCCGCACGGTCAAGGAACCTGGACCTTCGGAGATGGAACGCAGTACGAAGGCAACTTCGTCGACGGGATGGCTCAGGAACCTGGGACATGGACGCTAGATGACGGGACCGTCAGAGAGGGGGAATTCAGCCTGGTCCCTCTCCGAACGGAACCAATGCGGACGCCGGACGCGTCCCGTTTCACCACGGAACGCAGTGCATCGGTCGTCGGGCGAAGCGGCGACACTATCGGACATCGGGTCGCGGCCAATGCCGGTGGACTCGCGCATCTCGATCAGACGAACGAGGAGCTCGGGACGGGAGTAGCCGGATCACGTCATAAGGAGGAGTCTCGTCACGAATCAAGAAAGAAGGCATGGCTGGGGGCGGCGCTGGGGATAGTCGCCGTGGTCTGGGTAGTGGCCGGAATCATCGCGTGGGTTGCTGATTGGAGCGATCGGAGGGAGAGGCTCTTGGCTCAACAGGAGACTCACGCCGAGTGGGAGTCCTTGATCGGATCGTCCTGTGGTCTTTCCGGTGAACTCACGAATGCGCTGTCCGAAGAGCTGGCGTTTTGGAACCCCTGGGGCTCTCCCCTCTACCTGCTCTCGGATTCCGAGAGACTGATCGAATTCGAGGGTTTGGTCCGCCCTTCCCTTGCGCTCAACATGGATGCGCCGACCGACGCGCCAGGACTCGTCCGCTACCGCTTTGAGATGGCCGCGAAGAGGCTGGCGCTCGCCGACGGTCCTGCCGTTGACGATCCATCGCTTATCGATTCGTGCGCCGGGGAGGTCTATGGGGCGTTGGCGGAGCTGGAAGAAGAGACGGAAGCGCTAGTGAGGAGGGCGCTGGCAGAAGAAGGCATCGACTTCGATGAGTTCGAAGCGCTCCTGCGAGTGGACTCGGATTAGGAACGACTCTTGGCCGAGACCGGAGTTGCCGTTCCAGATGCCGGGGATCAATCCTGGACTAAGAGCTGGTCGCGTGCGACCCCGTACGCTCGCTTGTAGAATTCGTCCCTGCGCTTGTATGCGAACGCGATGCGACGCTCCTTGTTTTCTCGCGAGAGGTCAGGGTTCATGAACCCTTGAGCGTACACGGCGGGACCGAACTGCCGCAGAACCTTGTCGGCTTCGTTTTTCCATCTGCACAAGCGGAGAAAGGGCGTGTTGTCGGCGATGAACGCGTCGCGTCGGGGGCCGCTGAGTCTGCGCGCCATGTAGCACTTGTGCTCCACCTCCTCGGCGACGGCGTAGTAGTCGTCGGCCCACCGGCTGCGGGAGCGGAACGGCGACGTGGCGTAGGTGGCCATGCCGGTCGCCCTTAGGGCTCCTGACGGAAACGCCCTGGCTCCGTTGGCCATGTCGTCCCACGCGAACCACTCGGCCGCGACCATCGCGTTTCGGGCGACGTTGCCGCCGTAGGTCTCCACGTAGTGCTTGACCACTAAGGGCGACACGTTGAGCCACTCGCCGGCGCGAACGTAAGTCACCGGGGTCGAGCGAAAGTGCCGAGCAGGAGCGGGGCGGCTCATCATGTAGTACGGGACGATCTCGGCTCCGAGGAAGTTCCGATTGCGGAGGTGATCGAAGGTGGGGGCGACAGCCGATGGAACCGGAAGGCTGCTCAGGAGAAAGGAGGTCTGAAGGATCTCCCTCGCCGTCGGCGGAAAGTACCCGCGGGCGACCGGATCGGTGTCGCTCGTATCGAGACCCGCTACGGCGTCGAAGGCGAGCTCCGGCACCTTCTGGAAGAGGAACCCGACCTCGAAGGGAACCGGAATTCGGAGGTGGCCCTGGAAGGACTCGACGCCGGTGAAGTGCACATACGCGCTCTTGTGGTAGGTCGTGAGCGCCTCGTATTTCTCGAGGTTCTCGGCGGTTGATGTCGAGTGGTACCAGGCGAACGCGGACAGGGCCGTCAAGCCGACGATGCCCGCGCCCCAGAACTTGGGCGCTTTCATTCCCCAGAAGCGCGTCTTGCCGCCCATGCCGGACCGGGTGAGCGCGACCTTCCGGGTTTCGTTCAGTCCCTGAATCGCCGCGTTCAGGAACACGGTGGTTCTGATGACGAAGGTGACTGCGTCATCGGCAGCGCCCCGGTTGGCGAAGTCCGTTGCGACGGCACGTGAGGCCAGGGCGGCTTGGCGAGGCGTAGCGCCGCTGCTGAGCATGCGGCGAAACTGCATGATGCGGGTGCCTGCTTCCAGAGCGCGGGCGGGAGCGGTGACGAGGTAGTACGCCTTGCGGCAGTTGCGTGTGAACCGCCTAAGCCTGCTCTTGGTGGCGAGCGCCGGGAGCAGCGGCTCGGCGCGATCTGGGTCATCGGCGGCGGTCTCGAGAAGAGTGCTCGACGCGCCGCCTTGCAGGAACCACTGGCGGGCGTGCTCGTTCGATACTGAGAAAGCGGCCGCGCCTCGCAGCGTGTCGGCCACGGGCGCCATCCAGGCGCGTCCAAGGACAAAGGCGGAGAGTGTGTCGCGTGTGGAGTTTCTGAGCACGAACGTCGGGTCGGCGGTGATGAGCGCCGCCATGACGTTCTTCACGCCAATCATGAACGCGAGAAAACGACCTGGCCGGCGACGGTACAGCGACCCGATCATGAGTTGGATCAAGTCGTCATTGGCCCGCCAGGCGCGGTCGCGTCGGAGTTCGGGGTCGTGGAAGCGGACCAGTTCAGATCGACGATCGTCTGCCTCAGGGTTAACGGACTCGTCCTCCTGAATGATCTCGCCACCGCTACCGAGCGTGCGACGCCAGAGAGTGAACAAGGCGTGAGCTCTGACGGCGCCGTAGACGTTGCGAACGAGCGAGCCCAGGAGGGCATCCGCGATGTTGCTGTCGTCGACGTCCCTCACCGGGGTGAGGTCGAGCGCGCCAAGGTCGTTGCGAAGCGGGCGGATGAGCGGGGGTCCCTGAGTCAGAAAACCGCGCGAAGTGTCTTCCCGGTCGATGTAATGCATGTCGATGTAGAAGGCGAGCATGGCTTCGCAGAAGGCTCGCCATTCCTGGGCGAATTTGCGAACCCACGCCGTGCGATCACCCCAGCTGACAATGGCGTCGACATCGTCGTCAGGCGAGAGGTCGAGCAACAGCGACTCCAAGTAGCGCCATGGCGCACCGGTTCTGCCGCTCTCAAGCGTGTACGCCAGATACCGCAAGGCCCTGCGCTGCTCGTTTGGACGTGCGGCCCGGAGAGGTTTGACGATCTCGATAGGAGTGGGGCCAGAATACTCGGCGTTTTTGGTGAATCCGTCAGACGATGCGCGGATCGGGCCGTACCAGCGAATCACGGCCTCCGCGATTGCGGGGACGCCATTGATGAGCCGGAACGCCTCCAGAACGTCGGGTTTGTCGAGGAAGTCCGCAACCATCGCGGCTGGGTGGAACCGATCAACATATCGGGTCGTCAGGACTTGTGCGGATCTGGCAAGGGAACCACCCCGATACTCGGACCATGACTTTCGCTGCTCCATCGGCATCCGGTGGGGAACTCGCGGTGAGCGTTACGCGCCCGGTAGCCGCCAGATGATGACGGTCAGGGCCTTGCGCTGGGATTCCGTGGGGCTGGGAGGGTGCGGGCAAGCTGGACGACGGTCGCCCGTGGGTTTCGGCGGACCGACGTCTCCGAGGCGGAGAGCGAAGGCAATTGGGACTTGGGGGTCGTGAGACGCGCGTGCTTCCGATGAAGCGGAATCGGGGTGTGTGACCACTTCGTGGACACTCCTGACGAGGGAGAGGGTCAGTTTCAGTTCCTGTGGCGCGACATCGAGCCTGTCGGAGATGCAGCTTGCGCTGGCCCGACGACGATGGCAAATCAGAGTGGCAGGACGACGGTGCTGGCCCGGCGCCGTCACTACTTGCCGGTTGCAGCAGAACGTCGCATTTCTGGTGCGGTGCGCGGGGAGTTGGCGGGCGTCCAAGGCTGCCGCCGAAGGGACGCGGCTATCTCAGATAGGTTCGAGTCACGTCCGGGCGGAGATGGCCCATTTCCTCGGAGACGATGGCTAGGGCCAGCCGGTGCTCGATGTGCCGGACCAGTTCGCGCATCCTTTGTTGGGCGAACGAGTGCCGCCTATTACGGATTCGCAATAGTCGTCACCGGTCACGAGCGTCGGTTCCGCTCCGGCGCGGCGCGGCGTCACCGCCAGCCAGTTCCACGGTAACGGCAGGGACCGTCGTGCGCCGCGCCGGACGCGGATTACGAGCCTTCGCCGGGCATTGGCGGCCAGTCGAATCGCGAGCTCGTCCGAGTCGGCGCTCCAATCGTTCCAATGGTCGCGGAGCTCAAGGCGAACTAACCATCTCCACGTGTTCAAATCCCATGGAGATGGGGTGTACGTCATCCCTTACGGTGTCCCTGCCGCATAGGTCGATCAGGCGGGTAGTTGGGCGACCAAAGCGTTGGGGATCGGGGCCGACAGGTGTCGGAAATGCGGGCAGGCTGAGCTCTTGCGCATGGATCGCGCGGTCCTGTTTTGGTGATGGTAGGAAGACTTGGTAGACCTCGTTGCCGTATGCGAGGACAAGAAACGCATAGGGGACGTCAACGGATGTGGGTCGACGTCGCATCAACAAGGCGACTATCAGGTCATTGGGCATGGGACCCGGCTGGAACGTGTAGAAGACGGGGAATTCGGACACGAAAGGTTGTGTGTGGTCGGAGTGGCGAACCCACCTCAGCGCTTCAGCGAAATTGGCCAACTCATCGTTTGGGAGAAGGGTCAGGCCGACTCTCACGAGTGCTTTGAGGACGGCGACAGGCGTATAGGGGTCTCGCTTCAGTTGAAGACTGAACTGGCGTTTCTCGAAGTCCATCTTGAACTTAGGGTTGCTCTCGTATTGGGTCATCCGGAAGGCCGTCCCGTCGTACTCGATGCGCCAGCCTTCCTTCTCGTTCTTCAAGGTCGGTACGCCTTTTTGCCCTTGATTCTCGAAAAGGTACGTGTCGGTTTCGTCCAGTTCCCCAGATCGTTCTCAATGGTGGAGCCGAAGAATAAGTTGCATTCGTCGCATTCTTCGCGCGTGAAGAGCGTTCTGTTGCCAAGGAGTTGCGGGATGGCATGTGCGTCGTTGCGGAATGGCGTGCTGGCGGTGCCTCGTCTGCAGAATCGACAGACTCGCGGGTCTGGTGCGGCTAGTACGAGTCGTTTGCCGGGGCGCAGGAAGAGTGGGTGGGTGCCAACGTATCTCTCCTCGTAGAACTGCGCAGCTTTCTCGCCTCTTTCGTCGAGGAAAACAGGTGCGCCCATGGTCGGATGTCTCCTTGATCTTTCTCTGGTTTGGCGGTCAGCGATTCGTGCTCTACGGCAGTGTCAGGGGTCGCTGGCGATTCGAGCTGAGGGATCGATGGCGTAGGCGAACTCGGTGTTCGGGCCTTGTTCCGGTCCGGTTCTGCCGGTGACGGTTACGCCGGCGAGTTCCTCGAATTTCTTGCCGCGGAGGGCGTTAACGACGTTGGGCGTGTTGTGCTGCAGGTTCATGGATCCGGCCACGTCCCCGGCGCGTATGGTGATGGTCGTCCGTCCTTGCCGCCGAGCGGGGTCGACTATCGTCTCGGTGGCGTGCCGGCGAATCCGGTCGGCTTCCGTCTCAACGGTGGCCGCTGGCTTTTGGCTTTGGTCATCGTGTGGATGGTGCTCGGTGGCCAGGCGTTTTGCCGTTTGACGGAGATGGTGTCGCTCGGGGGAGTCGAGATACCGACCTAGTACGTCGGCCGCGTCTCGGAGGAGCATGCGGTCGAGTTCGGCAGGTATTGCCTCGTGGACATCGAGGGCCGACAGGGCCGCGAGGTCGGCAGGAGACCGCGCTCGGAGGAAGTCTGCCGCAACCGAGTCGAGCCGTTGGGTGGCATTGGGAGCCTCGTCAGCGCGTTGATTCGTTTGGTCCCCGAAGGAGCCTTGGGCGTGACGGACGGCGAGGAAGGACTCTATGTCCGACTGGCGCCACTCCGTCGAGGTATCGGATTCCTGGCGCAGGAGGCGGGACTGGTTCCCTTGGTTGTCGCTGGAGGGCTGAATGCCGAGTAGGTGGACGCGGACGCCGTAGGTTTGGGCGATCTGGACGCCGATGCGGACATCTTCGTCTCCCGAAAGCAGAACGGCGTCCGAGATGGCGTGATTGCGCGCGAGTTCGATGAGGTCGGTGACGATCAGGGAATCAACGCCTTTCTGTCTTCCTGTGTAAGCGATCACGCCTAGGCGGAGCTTGATGTCGTTGGCGTCGGCAAGCGCTTGCTGCTCAGCGGTCGGTCCAGTTCGCGGCATACCATCGTACCAATAGATGCGGAGCAGAGACGCCGACGGCGAGCTTGTTTCGACGGCGTGCCGAAGCGCCTCGAGTGCTGCGGCCAGATCGAGCTGTACTGAACTGCGTGGGAGTGCGTTTCCCGAAAGGAGCTTCGAGCCGGCGGAGTAGAGATAGCCGGCGTCGACGAAGACGGCTGTGCGCATGAGGATTGCCTATTTGATCGTAGTATTGGGTACGAGGGTCCCTGGCGGGACCCTCGGTCTAGTTCACGCTCCAACCGTTGTATTAATCCGGGAGACGCTGAACACCAGGAATCCTAGGGTAGCCAGCTCTGGGCGTCAAGAGAGACGGGTGCCCCGGGGTGCCCCCGTCCTGGCGTCGGTGCGCCGTGCCTCTGAAGTAGTCGGGACTGGTGGGTCCAACGTCGCCGCTCCGGTCGGAGCGGGCGTGGTGGCGCGGATTTTGGGCGATGCTGGGTAGTGCGGGCGAATGTCTGCGTGAGCGCATGGAAAGCGCGCGCCCGCAATGGCGGGGCAGGCGAAGAGCCCTGCTAAGCGGGGCGATGCCGTCGCGTTGGGAACGGTCGTTCTGCTAAGCGGAACTTCCCCCCTGATTCCACGTTGATTCGCTGGTCAAGCGGTTGATTCCGATGGGATTTCGGATGGTCGCTGGCACGACAATCGTAGCCATGTAAAGGATGGAACAGGGAAGTATTTGATGTTGACTTTATTGGGAAGATGATTCACGATGCGTAGCCATGTACATCGGTCCCCAACCGCAACTCCCCGCCCGCCGTCCTGCTGCGCGAGTCCTTCCGACGCGACGGCAAGGTCAGGAAACGCACCCTGGCCAACCTCTCCAAGTGGCCCCCCGCCCTGGTGGAGGGCCTGCGCGTCCTGCTCGGGGGCGGCACCGCGGTGACGCGCCTCGGCGACGCCTTCGACATCGTCCGCGCGCTGCCGCACGGCCATGTCGCCGCCGTGCTCGGCACGCTCCGGCAACTGCGCCTGGACCGGGTCGTGGCCGCGCAACGCTCGCCCGAGCGCGACCGCGTGGTGGCCATGGTCGTCGCCCGCGTGCTGGAGCCGGGGTCGAAGCTGGCCACCGCCGCCGGCCTCGCCGCGGCCACCGCGCGCCACACCCTGGCCGACACGCTGGGACTGGGCGCGCTCACCGAGGACGACCTGTACGCCGCCATGGACTGGCTGCTCGCGCGCCAGGACCGCATCGAGCGGACCCTGGCCAGGCGCCATCTCGCGGACGGCGCGCTGGTGCTGTACGACCTGACCTCGGTGTACCTGGAGGGGCGCCAGTGCCCGCTGGCGAAGCGCGGCCACTCGCGCGACGGCAAGAAGGGCAAGCTGCAGATCGAGTTCGGGCTGCTGTGCGACGCCGACGGCCGGCCGGTGGCGGTGGAGGTGTTCCCCGGCAACACCGCCGACCCGGCCACCGTGGGCGCGCAGATCGACAAGCTGCGCGAACGCTTCGGGCTGTCCAGGGTGGTGCTGGTGGGCGACCGCGGCATGCTCACCGAGGCGCGCATCCGGGAGGACGTCAAGCCGGCGGGGCTGGACTGGATCAGCGCCCTGCGGGGGCCGGCGATCCGCAAGCTGGTCGAGGCCGGCGCGATCCAGCCGTCGCTGTTCGACGAGCGGGACCTGATCGAGATCCGCGCCGACGCGCATCCCGGCGAGCGCCTCGTGGTGTGCCGCAATCCGCTGCTCGCCGCGGAGCGCGCGCGCAAGCGCGGGGAACTGCTCGCGGCCACCGAGAAGCTGCTCGAACCCATCGCGGCGGCGACGCGGCGGAAGCGCAAGCGCCTGACGGGCGCGGAGCGGATCGGCGCGCGGGTCGGCAAGGTCATCGGCAAGTACAGGATGGCCAAGCACTTCGACTGGGACATCGACGACGACGGCTGCTTCGGCCACCGCAGAAACGCCGCCTCCATCGCCGCCGAGGCGGCCCTGGACGGGCTGTACGTCATCCGCACCAGCCTGCCGGAGGAACGCCTCGACGCCGCGGGCGCCGTGCGCGCCTACAAGCGCCTGAGCACCGTGGAGCGCGCCTTCCGCAGTCTCAAGACCGTCGATCTGAAGGTGCGCCCGGTGTTCCACCGCACGGCCGACCGGGTGCGCGCCCACGTGCTGCTGTGCATGCTCGCCTACTACGTGGAGTGGCACATGCGCGAGCGGCTGGCGCCGCTGCTGTTCGACGACGAGGACCCGGCCGGCGCCGCGGCCGACCGCGCCTCCGTGGTCGCCCCCGCCCGGGTCTCCGAGTCCGCCCGGCGCAAGGCCCGTCGCAAGCGCGCCGACGACGGGCGGCCCGTGCAGAGCTTCCGCTCGCTGCTCGGCGACCTCGCCACCGTCACGAAAAACACCGTCACGCCGCGCCTGCCCGGCGCCGAACCGTTCGAACTCCTCGCCCGACCCACCGAACCGCAGCGCGAAGCCTTCCGGCTGCTCGGCCTTCGGCTACAATAGCGCGTACCCAGTGGCGAACCGTTAGATCCCGGCGATGCCCCCGAAAATCAATACCTTGGCTCGGTTCGACTCTGGAAGTTCAGGCTAAGAGCGGCTTCGTCGTTGTCCCCTTGCAGTACAGCAGGGCGCGCCCCGGCGCGGGCAACCGGAGCGCGCCTAGCGCCAGCGATCGTGACCCGAACGGGCCGAGACCGTTTGCGGGCGCGGTCGCTGAAAGCGATAGAGCGCGTGCCCGTAGGGCGGCGCCAATAGAAAGGCACCATCGGTCGGGATCGAAGACGAAGCGGGGAGGCCTCGCGGTCCGCCGAGACGGCGGCAGCGTGATGGCCACCTACGGCGGTGGTGCGTGGTGCGGCGACGGAGCGGGTTGTCGCTTGCCGCAAGAGGGTGTCGGGATCATCGGCCGGCCGTCCGATGGGACACGGAATTGTCGAATCAGTTTCTTGTGCGGTAACCAACGCTGTGAGGACTGGAGTTGACCCGCTTTTGTGGACACCCTGAGACTGTGGTCAGGAGGTGTCTGTATGACGAGGAGACGATACGCGCCGGTACTCCGGCGCGTATCGTCTCCTCGTCATACAGACACCTCCTGACCACAGTCTCAGGGTGTCCACAAAAGCGGGTCAACTCCACTGCGTCAAGTGACTCGAGCATCGCAAGCTGTTCGTTGTCGGCGAGGAGTTGGCGCGTCTTCGTGCCGAACTCCAAGCCTTGCTTCCGTGCCTGCGCCACGACGACATCCTTCTCGTTCTGCGTTTTGGCGGCCAGCGCCCTGTAAAACAGCTTCTTCTTCGACCATTCGGCGTTGCCTATCTTGGTGTTTTCGGCATGGGGCAAAAGGATAAGATTGCCGAGTGAGTGTCGAATGTCGTCGCCGTAAATCGCGGGATCCCAAGCTGCGCCCGGGTCGGAATCGGGAGCGACATGTTCCACAGTCGCATACAGGTGGCTGATCCATCTGCGAAAACTCAGGTAGTCCAGGTTCTCGCTGCGGCGGACGGAAGTTCGAGTCAACAGGCCGGCCGTCCCACCATCTGGCAATGCGTTGTGGGCAGCGGCAAGCAGAAGGAACCGACAAAGTGGACGAGAACGCCGCGCCAAGGGCACGGTACTGGCGAGCGCAACCCATGCGTTCCGATCTTGCGCGTCGCAGGGCCTTTTGAGGTACCTGTCACGGAGTTCGGTCTTGAGAGTGGCCACCGGTGCGAGATTGTTGTGTCGGTCGACGCCGGCGCAGAACGGACCGCCCCCCGCAGTTGGATTCGGATGCATCAGGCGGCGCAACTCGGAGTCGATGCCCGCCGTTCCGCCGGTGACGGCGCGGCGCAGGACGACATACGCGGTTATCGCCCTCGCCGCCGGGGGCGGGATCAAGCCGGACGAGGACAGGCTGGACGCCCTGCGCCGGGAGGTGTGGGAGGAGACGGGTCTGAGGGTGGGTGGCGTACCGCGGCTACTCTGGCGACGCACGCACAGTTTCGGTCGTGGAGGCAAGGCCACCGAGCAGCACGAGGACATCTACCTCGTCCTCGCCCGGCGATTCGAACCCACGGCCCGCCACAACCCCGAACCGAGCGAGGTGGGCATCTTTCGCGAGTTCCGATGGTGGTCGGTGCAGGCACTCGCAGGCGCCGCCAGCGAGCGGTTCGCGCCGAGGACGTTGCCGCTCCTCGTGAATGGGCTCGTTTCGGACGGTCCGCCGCCGCGACCGGTCTCGCTCCGCGATTGAGACGGCGCGGAGAGTCGGCAATCGTACTCGTTCCCTTGCCGGGGCGCTTGGCCGAGGGGCGCCCGTGTCCGCGCCGGGTCGTCGGTCGAGGGCCGCCTTACCCCTCCGCGAGGGACTGGGCGAACATGTATCGGTTGCCGTCGGGGTCGAGGAACGTCGCAAGCTTGACCATGCCGGGAATCTCGACGGTCTCGCCATCGAACGGTACGCCCTTGGCCTCGAGTTCGGCGCGCGCGGCGTCGACGTCCCGGACGCCCAGCACCGGTGTCGTACCGCCGCCGGAGCCTTCGGCGCCCTGGTTCAGGCCGATGGTGACACCGTCGGTGGGCGTGCTTACCTCCGCCCATCCAGCCTCGGCGGCCTTGAAGCGGGCCTCGAGGCCCAGCTTGTCGGCAAACCACGCCAGGGAGGCATCGAGGTCGGTCACGGGCGTGGACAGGGTAATGGCGCCGTCGTAGTCGGGCATGGCTGCGCTCCTTGACTTGGGTTCCTGGACGATCAACAAGAGTCGACGGGCTCGAGTGTGCCGCGTCGCGGAGGCGTTCGGAAGTCCTTCGGACCGGGCAGCCCGCGGGTTGCCGTCGAGGGGCGCTACTGGCGCGGTATCCGCAGTCGCGGGTACGGGACAAGCCAGACCGTATCGCCGCTTCGCACCCTGGCGCGCTTGGGGTTCATCCGCTCGATAACGCCCGTGCGGACCTCGCCGCGCCCAATGAACTCGACGGTGTCGCCCGCCCGGAATCCCTCCCTGGCCGCGTCCCGCGTCCGCCGCGCCTCGTCGCTCTCGTGCGCCCGGCTGGCCGGCCTGGCCCCCAGGCGCCGGGCGATCGCCTTCCAGGCGGGCCCGTGGGCGGCATCCGGACCGGCAACCGCGTGCGCGATCTCGTGGAGGATGGTGTCCGTGACGTCCTCGGGCGCTCCGTCGGCCGCGTGCGTGCGGCTGAGCACGATCAGCTTCTGCTTCGCACGGCACTCGCCCAGCCTTTGGCGTGCGTTGCTGAACCGGAAGGACCAATCGTGGAGGCCGTTGTCGTCCATGAGGGCGTGCGCCCGGGCGGCGACCTCCTCGAGCCTGCCGACGCGTTTGCCGCGTTCCTCGGCGCGGACCTGCAGGCGTGATCGAGTCCGGCGTACGGCACGGTCCAAACGTCGGGGCCGTTCTTGACCCGTGCCCTGGCGGGGTTGAGCTTCTCCACGGTTCCCGTCAGCGTGCCGTCGGCGGTGGCGAATCGGACCCGGTCTCCCACCTCGAACAGCACCTGCCTGTCCTCGATACGCAAGCTCCTACGCCCGCACCGACCCGAGCCCCGCCTGGATCCCCTCGGTCGCCCAGCCGGCCCAGGGCAGGGTGAAGAACCGGAAACCCTTCTCCATCAGCTCGGTCGGCGAGATGCCGGGCGGGACGAAGAACATTCCCGGCGCGACGCCGGCGTCCCGGCACGCCGCCCCGATGCGGTCGAGGGCGGCGTGGTACTTCGGGTTCGTGTAGTCGAGCGGGACATCGATGTTGATGGACAGGTCGGACGGCCCGACGAGCAGGACGTCGATGCCGTCCACGGCGAGGATGTCCTCGATCCCGTCGAGCGCCTCCCGGGTCTCGATCATCGGGATGATCAGGAGCTGCTCGTTGACCGCGTCCATGTACTCGCGATAGCTGCCGAACTCGCCCCAGTCGCCGCGCATGCCCGCGGAACTGCGCGCCCCGGCGAACGGGTACCGGCACCAGTTCACCATTTGCGCGGCTTCCTCCGGGTTGTTCACCATCGGCACGACGATGCCCTTGGCGCCGATGTCGAGGGCGTAGCAGATCTGGTCCGGCCGCAGGTCGCCGACGCGCACGATCGGGCTCGTGTCGGTGCCGCGCGTGGCGCCGACGGCGCGTACCAGGCCCTTGATATCGTCCGTCGAGTGTTGCGTGTCGAAGAGCAGGAAGTCGAAACCCGCACCCGCCAGGAAGCGCGTGTCGCTGGCGGCGTGGGCGGTGGTGCCGACGACCGTCTCGCCGGCCGTGAGCTTTTCTTTGGTGCGGTGAATGGCGGGCACTCCCGGCTGCGGAGGGCAAAGCCTAAGGGCTTGGAGGCCAGGGCGCCAGCGAATCGCGCGTCCGGCGTCGCGTCAACCCCGGCGCGCCTTCCTGAAACGCCAGCCGTACATCATGCGACCTGTAGAAGATGTAGGTGATCTCGTAGTTGTCCGGCCGGGCGCCGTACTGCTCGATGTGGTTGCTGCGGGTGTCGAGCGGCCGTGCTACGTTGTCCGGGAGCACGGAGGCGTCCGAGTGGACCGCGGCATGGTTGTGCAGTTCGCTCTCGTAGCGGACCGACGCCAGCAGCCGGCTCTCGAGAAAGCCCGGCCTGTCCAGGGCCATCAGCGTCTGGTTCGCGTTGCAGGCGAAGACGACTTCGTCGAAGGTTTCGACCACCCCGTCCTCGTCCTCCACGCGCACTTCCGGGCCCGCTCGGACGACCTTGCGCACCCGTCTGCCGAGGTGGATGCGGTCGCGGAAGGCCTCGGTCAGCTGCTCGTAGATCCGCCGCGTGCCGCCTTCCCAGGTCCGCATCGGCGTGGCGGTGACGATGTCGAAGTTCGAACGGGATCGACGTGCCGTCGTCCTGGGGCATGTCCACGGTCATCGCGTTGCCCCCGAGCTGCTCCTCGGCCTCGAACAGGCGAAAGTCGAACCGGTCGGGATGGCGATTCGGCGCCCACGCCACGCCGAGGCCCGCGACCCCGCCCCCGACGATTGCGACTCTCCTTGGCATCGCGGCAGTCCCTCGTGCTGACGCCGCGCGATTATGCATGGTCAGCAGGCGCGCGCGCCGGGGCGGGGTTCGACACACGGGGTCGGACTGCCGGCCGGTGGTACCATCCGGTCTCCCACTCGCCCGGATCTTCGTGCAATGCACCGCGGAACGCTTCTCAGCCTCTTGGTCATCGGGCTGGTCACGGCGCCGGCCGCCGCGCAGACGGTCTGCATGCCTACGGCGCTGGCCGAGGGCCTTGCGGAGCTGCGGGAAACACACGCAAGCCTTCGCTTTCTCTCCACCGAAGGCGGCGACGCCCGCGAGTGCGAGGGTCTGGTCGGGAGCTACCGCGGCGTCGAGGACCACCTGGCCCCCGGCGGCAAGCTGCGCTGGATCCAGAGCAACTCGGCAGGCGTCGAGGGCTTCCTCCGCATCGCCGAACTGCGCGACAGCGACGTCGTGCTGACCAACGCGAAGATCATCCAGGGGCCGGAGATCGCCGACCACGCCATCGGGCTGCTGCTGAACTTCACGCGCAACCTCAAGGCCTTCAACGCGCGGATGCCCGAGGGGTGGGACACGACCCGCGAACTGCCGATGATCGAACTGTCCGGCAAGACGGCGCTCGTCATTGGCCTTGGCGGCATCGGCACGCAGATCGCGCAGCGGGCGGCGGCGTTCGGGATGACGGTGATCGCGACCGATCCGAAGGACATCCCGATGTACCGCGACGTGGCCTACGTCGGCAAGCCCGACGAACTCCACGACCTGCTGCCCCGGGCCGATGTCGTCTTCTCCGCGGTGCCGCACACCCCGGCGACCGAAGGCATGATCGGCGCGCGCCAGTTCGAGCTGATGAAGGAGGGCGTCTACTTCATCAACATCTCCCGCGGGAAGATCGTCGACACGGACGCGCTGGTGGCCGCCCTGAGGAGCGGCAAGGTGCGCGCTGCCGGCCTCGACGTCACGGATCCCGAACCGCTGCCGACCGACCACCCGCTCTGGACCATGCCGAACGTCACCATCACGCCCCACGTGGCGACGGTCTCCGACCGGATCATGGAACGCCGCCTGCAGCTGCTGCGCGACAACATCGCGCGCTTCGCGACCGGGCGGCCGCTCCGCAACGTCGTCGACAAGCAGGCGGGGCATTAGCGATAGCGTGCGGTGAAGGCTGAGCAGGCCGCGCAGATTCGGAGTCTGGTCGAGCTCGGCTGGAAGCCGTTCTTCAGCTCGCAGCTCTCGGTCGAGGACCTCGACCGGCATGTTCCGGTGCGGGTGATGGCCGCGCATCGGGGCCTGTTGGAGGTGGCCGGCGCCGGCATCGAGTCGCAGGTGGCTTCGTACGTCGCACAGGTCGAGTCGGAGGAGGACCATGCGACGGTGGGCGACTGGCTGCTCCTCGACCGGGCAACGATGCGTCCGGGGCGGGTCCTCCGCCGCACGAGCCTCTTCAAGCGACGGGCGCCCGGCGCCGGGCGGGCGCTCCAGCTCCTCGCGGCCAACGTGGACACGCTGCTCATCGTCTCGTCCTGCAACCAGGACTTCAACGTCGCGCGGCTCGAGCGCTATCTCGTGCTGGCCCGAGAGGCCGGCGTCACCCCGGTCGTGGTGCTCACCAAGGCGGACCTGGTCGGCGCGCCGGACGACTACGCGCGCATCGCGCGCAGAATTCAGCCGCAGCTCGTGGTCGAGGCGGTCAACGCCCTCGATCCGGACAGTGTCGCGCGCATCGGTCCGTGGTGCGGGACCGGCCGGACGATGGCCCTCATGGGATCCTCGGGGGTCGGAAAGTCGACCCTGGTCAACACGCTCACCGGGTCCACGGCAGTGGCGACCCAAGGCGTGCGGGAGGATGACGACAAGGGTCGGCACACCACCACGTCACGGTCTCTCCATCGGCTGGCGCAGGGTGGTTGGCTGCTCGATACTCCGGGGATGCGCGAGCTGCAGTTGGCCGATGCCGCAAGCGGGTTGCGGGAGGTCTTCGACGACGTCGTCGCGCTGGCGCGGGACTGCCGGTTCTCCGACTGCGCACACGAGAGCGAGCCCGGGTGTGCGGTGCGATCCGCGATTGCGGAAGGCGCCCTGGAAAGGGATCGCTTCAAGCGCTGGCGCAAGCTGGCCGACGAAGAGGTGTACAACACGTCGACCCTTGCCGAGCGGCGCACACGAGCGCGCGCATTCGGGAAGCGGGTCCGTGCCGCGACCAAGGCCAGGGAAGGCAGGAGATGGCGGTGATCGGATCGTGGGAGCCGTCGAAACGCGAGCCCCCTCCGAACCGACGCTGATCGCCGATAACTCAGGGCCGGGCGGGTGTGTCGCTCAAGGGGTGGCGCCAGGCCAGGCCGGGAAACCGGGCGTAGTCCCGATCCGCGGTAATCCACTCGCAGCCGTGCTCGATGGCCAGGGCGGCGAAGTAGGCGTCCGGGATCAGGTTCCCCCTGGCTCCGGCCGACGTGCAGAGCCCGCCGAAGATCTCCCAGTGCCGGTCGCCTGGCGCGACGCCGATGCGATTGGGCTGGCGCCGAAGCTGATCCGCGAAGGCCATGGCTTCGGCCAGGGAGGACGGCGTCCTGAAGACCCTCGGGTGGGTGACCACGCGCATGAAACCGCTGAGTACGAGATCGCACAGGCCGAAGGCGGCATCGGCGTTCACCTGTGCCTCCAACCACGCGCGATACGCGTCGTGATCGGGCATGTCGCGGCGATGCGCGTACACGAGGATGTTGACGTCAGGCAGGATCAGCGCCCGCTTCCATCGCGTCCAGGAGCGAAGACGAGTCGTCCATGTCGATGCCCGGGAGCACGCCGCCGGCGCCGGTGGTCAACAGGCGAACGTGGGCTCGTTCGCGGCTGGGGGTCTGCGCGAGACGCTGCCGCAACGCCTCTTCGATCAACGCGGTCAACGTCAGGCCGGCAGACGCGGCGTAGGTCTTGGCGGCGGAAAGCAGCCCGTCGTCGAGGCGAACGGTCGTCCTCATGCATCAAAACATACGCGTGATGCATCGATATGTCAAAGGGAGGCGCGGGCGCCCTGCCGCAGCCCGAAAAACCGCCCGGGCCCGGACGTTTCCGGGCCCGGGCGGCGGTGGTCGCCGAGCTACTCGAAGAGTTCGCCCCCGCACGCCGACGCCGTCGTGCCGTACTTCTCGAAGGCCCTGACGACGTTCGCGCCGGTGCGCCAGCGATGCACCTCGTCCGGGCCGTCGACCAGCCGCTGCGAGCGGATGCCCGTATACCAGCGGGCCAGCGGCGTGTCGTGGCTGTACCCGAGGGCGCCGTGGAGCTGTAGCGCGGTGTCGACCACCTGGTGGACCATGTTGGCCAGGAAGACCTTGGCGATGCCGTTCTCCTGGCGCAGGTCCATGCCCCTCTCCGCCTTGTAGGCGACGTGCAGGAGCATGAGGCGCGCCTTGTAGATTTCCGCGGCGCAGTCGGCGAGCATCCAGCGCACTCCCTGGCGGTCGGCGAGCCGCTCGCCGAAGGTCTCGCGCTTGACGACATGCGCCGCCGCGAGGTCGAGGGCGCGCTGGGCCATGGCGACATTGTGCATCCCGTGGCGCAGGCGGCCGTACGCGAGCCGGTGCTGGCCCATGTTGAAGCCCTGCCCGCGGCCGCCGAGGATGCTGTCGCGCGGGACGCGGAGGTTGTCGATCCGGATCTCGGAGTGCGAGCCGCCGAGCTTGAGTCCGAGTTCCGTGTGCGGCTGCATCGTCTCGATGTTGCGCAGGATCTGGTAGCCGGGGTTCGGGAGCTCGACCAGGAATGTGCTGTAGCGCTCATGGCGCGGTGCGTCCGGGTCGGTCTTGGCCATCACGAGCGCGATGTCGGCGACGCTGGCGGAGGAGCTGAACCACTTCTCGCCGTTCAGGACCCATTCGTCGCCGTCGAGCACGGCCGTCGTCTGCATGCCCGTGGCATCCGCGCCGGCGGCCTTCTCGGTCATCGAGTAGCAGATGCGCTTCTCGCCGTTCAGCAGGGGCTTCAGGTACTTCTCCTTCTGGTCGTCCGTGCCGTGCTCGATGAGCGTGAGCATGGTGGCGTCATCGGGGCCCTGGGTGTTGAGCGCGAGAGCGCCGAGGTAGCTTTCGCCGAGCTCCATCTGCACGAGCGCGTTGGCGAGCGGCCGCAGTCCCATGCCCCCCTCTTCGACGGGTACGAACGGACACCAGAGCCCCTGGGCACGCGCCTTCTCCCGCAGCCCCGCGAGCACTTCGTCGAAGTTGTCCGCGGTACAGACTTCCTCGGCAGGGTGACACTCCTCCTGCACGAACGTCCGGACCTTGTTGCGTATGGCGCGGGCGTCTTCCGGTATCTCGAAATCGATCATGGCTTCTCCTTGTTGCGTGTGGTCTGTCCGAGCCGCGAGAGCTCGTCGTCGATGAACTCCATGCGGTCCTTGCCCCAGAAGAGTTCGTCGCCGATGTGGAAGGACGGCGCGCCGAAGACGCCGCGTGCGAGCGCCGCCTGCGTCTCGTCGATGAGGGCCTGGCGCATCCCGGGGCCGTCGCACAGCGCGACGAAAGCATCGGGGTCCAGCCCGACTTCTTCCGCGACACCGCGCATGCCCTCCACCTCCGTGATCGAGGCGTCGTTCCGTTCCCAGTAGCGGGCGAAGATCGCGTCGACATACGGCGTCTCGGCGCCGAGTTCGCGTGCCGCCAGGGCGCCGCGCAGGGGCCGGCTCGTCTTGATGGGGAAGCGGTCCGGGACGCGGAACGGCAGGCCGTGCTTCTCCGCCCACCGGGCGAGGTCGCGGCCGCGGTTGCGGAGCTTGGCGGCCGGCTCGTCCCGCAGGACGTAGTCGTGATGGCGGAAGACGAAACCCAGGTTGAACGGACGCATCGCGATGGTTGCACCGTGCTTCGCAGCGATGGGGCGGATGAGATGGAGCGCGAAGTACGTGTTCGTGCTGCCGATGTCCCAGTAGAAGTCGATGGTGGCCAATCGATGAGTTCCTGTGCGATCGCGCGGGCCTTCGGGCGGCGATTGTCGGCCGAGCGCTCCGCGAATCACAAGTCGGCGCGGCGCAGGATCGCCAGGTACTGGGCTGCGCGACGCTCCACATGCCCTTGCGCGGACCGTCGTCCTCGATGCGCAGGTCGACGGCTTCGGGTGTCCGGCGCAGGAGGTCCGCGGCGGCGCCGAACTTGTCCGTGCCCTCGACACCGGCGAACTCCGCGATGCCCGACATGGCGATGATATCCGCGAGGGTGTGCCCGTAGAGGCGGCTCGGCTGGCGATCGGTGTCGAACTCGAACTCCGCGCCGCCGCGGTCCAGGAACGCGCCCAGCGACCGGCCCGTGTAGCCGTGCGTCTCGTCGGCCACGACCACGCAGAGCGCGCCCCCGGGTTTCAGGAACCGCGCCATGCGCACGAGGGCCGCGCGGGGGTCGGCGAGGAAGTAGAGCATGTGCACCGCCAGGACGAGGTCGACGCTGCCGTCGGACGGTGGAGGCGGCTCGCAGGCGTCGACCCGGTCGAATCCCGTCACCATGACGGAACCCGCGTCGAGGTGCGCTTGCGTGCGGACGTGGCGCAGGTAGTCGTCCGCGTAGCCGGCGTTCGGTTCGAGCACGGAACGCGCGTGCGTTCAGGGAACCGGTCCGCGAGCAGCGCGAACGTCTGGCCGTCGCCGCCGCCGAGGTCGAGCAGGTGGCCGCCCGGCGGCACGGTCGCCGAGACCAGCGTCGCACGGCCGGAACGAACAGGTCGCGCTGGTCGGTCCCGAGCATCGGGACCCGTTGCAGCGGGCCGGGCTTCGGCACCCGGGCGAAGGCGTTGCGGTACTGCCGGTCGCTGTCGAGCCCGTCGAACTCGTTCACCACCAGGGTCGGTGCCTCGTCCAGCCTGGGAGACAGGTCGGCGGCCGCGCGAGTGTCGATCGGGATGGGCATCGGGGAAGGTGCGGATGTGGCGGCCGGGCGGGCGTTCCCCTAGATTGTGCCACCTGAGCCGCCGCAACCGGGATCGCACGATGGCGAATCTGAACGCATCCGGAGTCCGGACCTTCGTCGGCACCCGCGACTTCGAGGACTCGCGCGACTTCTACGTCGCCCTGGGGTGCACCCTGAACTGGGAACGCGACGGCCTGGCGGAACTCGAACTCGGCGGCTGTCCCTTCTTCCTGCAGCGCTACTACGACCGGCAATGGTGCGAGAACTCGATGCTGCACGTCACCGTCGAGGACGCCACGGCCTGGTACGAGCACGCAAAGCGCGTGATCGACCAAGGCTCCTTCGGGGGTCCGCCCCGCGTGAACCCTCCGAAGGAAGAGGACTACGGCGCGCTCGTCACCTATATCTGGGACCCGGCCGGCGTGCTGCTGCACATGGCGCAGCCTCTCGGTCGGTAGTCAGACTCCCGCCGCCCGCAGGTGCCGTGGGGACAGCAGCCGTTCGAGTCCCTCCAGGGCGAACTCCGTGAAGATCGCGAGCAGGGCGGCCGGCAGGGCGCCCTGCAGGATGAGTCCGTGGTCGTTTAGAGCGAGTCCGGTGACGATGGGATCGCCCAGCCCGCCGGCCCCGATGAACGCGGCGAGCGTGGCGGTGCCGATGCTGATGACCGCCGCGGTGCGGATGCCCGCCAGCATGCTCGGCGTCGCCAGCGGCACGAAGACGTGCCGCAACCGTTGCGCCCGCGTCAGGCCCATCGCGAGGGACACGCGCTGGAGCACGGGGTCGATGGTCGAGAGCGCCGTCACCGTGTTGCGCACGATCGGCAGCAGCGAGTAGAGGAACAGCGCGACGATGGCCGGGGTGACGCCGATCCCGAAGAGGGGAATCATGAAGGCGAGCAGCGCGATGGAGGGGATCGTCTGCAGGAGCCCCGTCGCGTAGACGACAGCCCGCGCGAGCCACGCGACCCTGAACACCAGTATCCCGACACCTATGCCCACCAATGTCGCCGGCACGAGCGCCAATACGGTGAGTTCCAGGTGGCGCAAGGTGTTCCGCCCCAGTTGCCGCCACATTCCGGAGCCCGACCGGTCGCCGACGATGCCGATCCCTTCGAGGTAGCCGGCGGCGGCCTCGCCGAAGTCCGCGTCGTCGAACAGCACGGACGCGTTGAGGGCCTGCATGGCGGTGTCGTCCAGCGTGTCGGCCACGGTCCGCAGCCGGTCCTTCGCGCGCTCGGGGAGGTCGGCCCGGACGAGGGGCGCGGCCAGGTAGCGTGGGAAGAAATCCCGGTCGTCCCGGAGCACGACGAGGTCGTGGCGCACGAGTTCGCCGTCGGTCGAGTAGGCGTCCGTGAGGTCGATCGTCCCCTCTTCCAGCGCCTGGTAGGCCAGGCCGTGCTCGATGCCGTCGATGGCACGGTCGAAGCCGTACGCGCGGGAGAGCCCGGGCCAGCCGTCTTCGCGTTCGAGGAACTCGTGGGAGACGGCGATCCGGAGATCCGGGTGATCGACGAGCCCGGAGATCGTCTCGAGGCCCCGCGCGCCGGCCACCGTGCGGGGCAGGGCGAGCGCATAGGTGTTGTTGAAACCGAAACCGGGGAGGAGCATCAGGCCTTCCTCCGCGAGCACCTCGTTGAGCGCGGCTGTGCCGGAACGGCCGGGCCGTTTGAGGATCGCGGTCGCCAGCGTGCCCGTGTATTCGGCGTAGAGGTCGACTTCCCCGGTGCGCAGGGCCTCGTAGCAGATCAGCGTCCCGCCGAGCCCGAAGCGCCGCTCCACCTCGAAGCCGTCCGACTCCAGGAGTTGCGCCATGATCTCGGCCAGGATGTAGGACTCGTTGAAGTCCTTGCTCGCGACCACAAGGGGTTCGCCCCCGGCGGCGACGGTGAGGCAGACACAGAGTGACGCCGATGCGAGCCGTTTCACGACGGACCCGCGCGGGTGGCGAGGAGGCGGGCCACGTACTCGTCCGCGGGATACGCGAGCACATCCTCCGTCGCCCCGGACTGGTGGAAGCCCGCGGGCCCCAGGATCACCAGATGCGCGGCGAGCCGTACCGCTTCGGCCATGTCGTGCGTGACGAGCAGGGTGTCGACGCCCTCGTGCGCACGCGCGTGGAGGAACTGGTCGTAGAGGCTCTCCCGGGTGATGGGATCCACGGCGGAGAACGGCTCGTCGAGGAGCAGCATGTCCGGGCGGAGCATCAGGGCGCGGCAGAGTCCGACGCGCTGCTGCTGGCCGCCGGAGAGCTGCAAGGGGTAGTGGCCGGCGAGGCCGGCGTCAAGACCCATCTCCGCGAGCAGTTCCTCGAAGCGGGCTCCGACGGCCTGCGGGGACCAGCGCTCCAGCCGGGCGAGTAACGTGACGTTCTCGCGCACCGTCATGTGGGGAAACAGCCCGGCGCCCTGTACGGCGTAGCCGATGCGGCGGCGGAACGACTCGATCCCGTCCCGCGGCACTCCCTCGCCGAACACCTCCACGCGCCCCTCGCTCGGGCGCAGCACGCCGTTGACCAGTTGCAGGAGCGTGGTCTTGCCGCAACCGCTCTCGCCGACGATGGCCGTCGTGCCGCCCCCGGGGAGGGACAGCGACAGGTCGCGGAAGACCCAGTGTTCGCCGAAGCGTTTACCGACCCCGGTGAAGCGCACGCCCACGTTCATGCGAGTGTCCTCGCTTCGAGTTCCGCGCCGTACGCCTCGAGGGCTCGCAGTAGCTCGCGCTCGGCGGTGTCCGTGACCGCGCCGAGCCGTTCCGCGACCTCCTGCCGGTACGCGGTCACCGTCAGCCGTCGTGGGTGTTCCGCGGTCAGGCGCGCCGCCACGAAACGCTGCCACTGCGCGTGTTCGGCGGTGCTGAGGTCCGAAGGCCTGACGCGAGCCTTGAGCCGCCTGGCGAGTTCGGTGAGCCGCGCATCCGTGAAGCGTACGTTCGGCCACGGAGCGTTCGCGCGGAGCTCGCGTTGCAGCTTCTCACAGGCGTTCCGGTCCGGGTCGGGCGTGAAGCCGTCGTAGAGGCGCTCCTCCGCGTCCGGTGCTGCGTCGGTCCCCGTGTCGTCGTCACGCAGGTAAACGCGAGCGATCTTCTCGTGGAGGCCGGGCGTGGCGAGGAGCGTGTCGCGGCGTTCTTCGACGAGGGCCGGGTCGATGTCGAGGCGTCGGGCGTCGTCGGGCCGCAGGACGCGGATGGGCGCCAGGAACGGGCACCGGTTGAGGCGCACCTGCTTGAGCGGCGGGCGCTCCTCGACGCCCTCGGCGAAGAGCGACTCGCGTAGTTGCTCGGCGGAGCGTTCGACGAGCGGGGCGATGTCACGTCCGAGGTCTGCGACGATGATGCCGTTTTCCATCGTGGGGTGTTGCGCCACCGAGACCACCGGCGCCGTGCAGTAACGCGCGTTCGGGATGCGGCGCGACACGTGCACGCAGAGTTCCTTCCCGAACGGGACGAGCAGCCGGCGCGCGGCGTGCTTGGAGCGCAGCGTCAGTCCGTAGGCGAAGAGCCTCGGCTGCCGGTCGCGCAGCAGCCGGGCCAGCGCGATCGTGGCGCGCACGTCGGACATGGCATCGTGCGGCGTACCGTGCTCCAGTCCGTTCGCTGCCGCCAGAGCCTGGAGCCCGAAGCTGGGGATCCCGTCGGTACTCGGCCACTCAAGACCGTCCGGCCGCAGGGCGCCCGCGGCCCGGGCGACGTCGATCAGGTCCCACCGCGAGTTGCCGTCTCGCCACTCCCGCGCGTACGGATCGAACAGGTTGCGGTAGAGCGCGTAGCGCAGGAACTCGTCGTCGAAACGCAGGTTGTTGTATCCGGCGACGCAGCTCCGACCCACGGAAAAAATGCGCTGCAGTTCCGTCAGCGCCTCCCACTCGTCCATGCCCTCGGCGAGCGTGCGCTGCGGCGTGATCCGGGTGACCAGGCAGGACTCCGGGAACGGGACGATGTCCGGCGGCAGCTTGACATCGGTGGCGAACGGCGGGCCCACCGGGTTGAGGTCGGCGTCCGTGCGTTGCCCCGCGATCTGCACGATCCGGTCGGTGGCGGCGGACGTCCCCGAGGTTTCCAGGTCGTACCAGTAGAAGCTGTCCGGCCCGTTCGGCATGGCTATTGGTGGCCTCCCGCGGCGAGGGAGGTGGCCCAGGCCGGCACCTCCGAGGGATCGATGTCGAACACCACCAGGCCGAGGGTGTACACGACGCTCGCGATGACGAGGGCCCCGAACAGGTTGAGCACGATGCCGGCCCGGGCCATCTCCGGGATGGAGATGCGGTTGCTGCCGAAGACGATGGAGTTGGGCGGCGTCGCCACCGGCATCATGAACGCGCAGCTCGCGGACATCGTGGCGGGGATCATGAGGATGAGGGGATGCGTGCCGGTGGCGACGGCGACCGCCGCGAGGATCGGCAGGATCATCTCCGTGGTCGCCGTGTTGCTGGTCAGCTCTGTCAGGAAGGTGAGGGCGAGGCAGACCAGCAGGATGAGGGCGAAGGTGGGCAGCGCCGCCGCGGCGTCGAACTGCGAGCCGATGAGGTGGGCGAGGCCCGTCTGCTGGAAGGCCGACGCCAGCGCGAAGCCGCCGCCGATGAGCAGGACGATGTTCCACGGCAGGCGCGGAATGATCTCGGGGCCCATGACCCGCGTGCTGCCTTCCTCCCGGTTCTTCGCCGGGATGAAGAACAGGAGCGACGCCATGGCTATGGCCACCGTACCGTCGTCGACGAGCCCGGGCCATGGGAGCAGGTCCGACCAGCCGGGGACGTGGAAGCCGCCCAGGTCGAGGTCGACGCGAAACACCCAGAGGAGGGCCGTGATCGCGAACACGGTGAGCACCGTCCGCTCCTCGAAGGAGATGGGTCCGAGCCGCGCCCGCTCGTCCGCCACCGTGGCCGGGTCGATGCGGAGGTGCGGCGGCGCCCGGTACATCACCTGGGTGATCAGCAGCCACGCGGCGAGAAGCATGACGACGCCGACCGGGAAGGCGACGACCATCCATTGCCCGAAAGCGATGACGGGGGCGTCCGGGAAGAGGATCTCGTGGATCCGCACGAACGAGAGGTTGGGCGGCGTGCCGACGATGGTCGTCATTCCGCCGACGGAGCAGCCGTAGGCGATTCCCAGCATGAGGCCGACCGACAGCGGATGCGCGGCGTCCCCCGCGCGGCTTTCGACCTGCAGCACGATGGCGAGCCCGATCGGCACCATCATCACGGCGGTGGCGGTGTTCGACACCCACATCGACAGGAACGCGGCCGCGGTCATGAACCCGAGTACGAGCCGCGCCGGACCGCCGCCGACGCGGTGGATGATGTCGAGCGCCATCCGCCGGTGCAGGTTCCACTTCTGCATGGTCAGGGCGATCATGAACCCGCCGATGAAGAGCACGATGGTGCTGTTGAGGTAGATCGGCGCCGTCTCCCGGCCCGGCATGATGCCGAGCAGCGGGAACAGGACCAGCGGCATGAGGGCCGTCGCGAAGAGCGGGATCGCCTCGCTCATCCACCAGATCGCCATCAGGGCGGCCACGGCGGCCAGGCGGCTGGCGGGCGGGTTGTCCGGAGCGACCGGGAAGAGCAGGAGCAGGGCGAAGGCGGCGATGCCCAGCCACAGGCCCACCGACCGCGCATGGAACAGCCGCCGACGGTCGCTACGCTCCCCTGGCGTCTGTTCCATCCGAGGGATGCTATGCGTGCAGGCGCCGCGGGATCAACTGCGGTGGGCGCCGGGGCGGCGGCACAGGAGCGCGTCCCGCGGCTCGGGCCGATGCGCCGTATCGTGTTCCCCCGCGAGTTTGCGTAACAGCCCCTCCCGTGTGGCGGGGTCGCGGTCGGCGATCTCGCGCGCCGCCCGGTAGAAGGCTTCCCAGTTCCCGCCGGCCCGCGCGAAGAGCGCCGCGAAGGCCGATGTCCGGTCTTCGTAGGTGCTGCTCGCCGCGAGGCGGGCGTTGTTGAAAGAGGCCGGCAGCGTCCCGCCGAACCCGGGACCGAACCGCCGCCGGCGCTCGGCGTAGCAGGCGCGCATCGCGTCGAACAGCGCGCCTTTCAGTAGCCGGCGCTGGTCGGCGGGGAGTTCTTCGGTGTAGAGGGCGCGAAGGCGGGCGCGCCATGCCTGGAAGAAGTCCGCGCGCCTCCGGGCCGCCTGCTTCGCGGCCAGGTGCGGCTCGGGGTTTCGTCCGGTGGCGGAGAGCCACGCTGACGTCGCCTCCCGGCCGACGAACGTCGCGAAAGCCTCGGTGAAAGCGGAGTCGCCGGCCACGAAGAGTTCCCCGTGCGCGAGTTCGTGGAAGAGCAGTTCCGCCAGGCGTTCGTCGGAGTAGCCGATGAAGGTCGACAGGAGCGGATCGTCGAACCAGCCGAGGGTGGAATAGGCGGCGACGGGGCCGACGTGCACATCGAAGCCGCGCGCGGCGAACGACGCGGCTTCCCGCCGCGCCCCGTCCCGATCGAAGAAGCCCCGGTAGACGGCGCACCCGACCACGGGGTAGCACCACTGGTGCGGCGTCAGGGAGAACTCGGGGGCGGCGAAGACGTTCCATACCACTGCGTCGCGGCCCAGTTCGACGTACGACCGATACCGGTCGCCCACGGGAAGGCCGAGTTCCTGCTCGGCGAACTCGAGGATGGCGACGACGCGCATGAGGTTGGCGGCCGTCTCCGGCGTCGTCGCGGGGTCCGCGAGCACTTCGGCGACCGGGCGGCGTGCGGCCAGGATGCGCATCTGACCGACGGCGGCCTCGCCGTACCAGGACAGCGGGGCACAGCCGCTGGCCGGGACGAGAGCGACGAGTGTCGCCAGGAGCGGGAGGGCGCGACGCGCGGTGCTCATTCGGTCCGCGCGATCGGAATGCGGCACCGCTCGCCAGCGTCGAGACCGCTCCGTTGGCGGCTCGGCCGCGCTTGTGTTAAAGACCCGGGCATGGACACGTTGCGCGGCATCGTTTCCATCGCGTTCATCTCCGTGCACACGGTGCTCTGGTGTATCCCGCTGTACGTGATGGGACTGGTGCGGATCGGTGTGCCGGTGCACGCCGTACGCCGCAGGATCGGCGGCGCCATGGATCGGATCATCGACGGGTGGGTGGCGAGCAACCGCGCACTCCTGTGGTCGCTCCGGCTGACGAAGCTGGATGTTCGCGTCCAGGGCGATGGCGGGTTCCGGCGCGACGGATGGTATCTCATCGTCAGCAACCATCAGTCGTGGGCGGACATCCTCGTGCTGCAGGACCTCTTCCTGGGCCGCGTCCCCCCCCTGAAGTTCTTCACCAAGCGGGAGCTGATCTGGGCGCCCATGGTGGGCGTGGCCATGTGGCTACTGGGTTTCCCCTATGTCCGGCGGTACGGACGCGAGGTCCTCGAGGCGCACCCGGAACTGCGTGAACACGACCGCAACGCGACCCTGCGGGCGTGCGAGCGGTTTCTCGAGCGGCCGACCTCCGTGCTGAGCTTCCTGGAGGGGACGCGATTCACGCCGGCCAAGCACGCGGCACAGCAGTCGCCGCATACCTGGCTGCTGAAGCCGAAGAGCTCCGGCTTCGCGTACGTTGCGGAGGCGCTGGACGACCGGCTCGGCGGAATGGTGGACGTGACGATCGACTATCCGGGCGGAACGCCGTCCTTCTGGGACTTCCTCTGTGGCCGGTGCCGGCGCGTGGACGTCAGGGTGACGAGTCTCGGCGTGCCCGAGGTTGTCGCCAGCGTGGCCGAGAGCGGAGGCCGCGAAGCGCTACGCGGCTGGATCGACGACCTCTGGCGCGCCAAGGACGGCGAACTCGCGGTCCTGCGCGAGGGTCGGGACGGGACCGGCTGACCGGAGGGCTTGGGCTGGGGCCAGGAGCCTTCAGCCGGGGAGCGCGAGGGCGGCCCGCGCGGGGCCCGCCCCTCGCAAGAAGACCCGGCGCCCGCAAGGGCGACGGCTTCGGTGGCGCTACTGAACGGCGAGACCCATGCGCTGCTCGATCGCCGCGAGCCGGTCGCCGAGGCGCGCGATGCTGGCGTTCAACTGGCGGCGATGCGCGTCGTTGGCGGCGATCGCCTCCTCGTGCTCGCGCACCTGCGGTTCCAGCGTCGCCTTCAGGCTGGCAGTCACCTGGCGCGACGTATTGACCCGGTCCACCAGGTCGCGCTGCTGGTTCACCATCTGGCGTACCTGCGTCTCGATGGTCGCCAGCTTGTCCATCATCTCGCGTTGCTGGTCGAAGGCGGTCTCGACGCGGCCGACCTGGCTCTTCAGTTCCGCGAGGGTGGACTGGACGCCGGCGATGCTCGAGGTCTGCCGCTTGAGCGTCGCCTGGTTGTCCTGGATCCACTTCCGGTTGCGCTTGTTCGCGACATCCCAGAGCTTGCGGACCTCGGACTCCCAGAACGAGAGCTGCTCGGTGGTGTCCTTCCCCGCCTCCGTCATGGTCTCGTCGGTCATGCGCAGGCGTTCCTCGAGGACCCGGAGCCGGTCGCCCGCGTCGGCGAGCGCCCGGTCGTTGTCCCGGAGCTGATCCTGCTGGTGCAGGATGAACCAGCCCGCGGCGGCGAACCCCGCAATGGTGAGTGCGAGGACGCCGCTGACCGCGATGCCGGAGCCGCCACCACCGCGACCGGCTCCGTCGCGCCCGCGGCGCCGCTGCTGGCGCCGCGGGGCGTCGTCGGGCTGGACCGCGATGGGCGATTCGCTCACCGTCCGTTCCGGCGACGGGGCGCTACAGCCATGTGACGACGGCCCAGAACACGGCGGTCAGCACGAAGCTGCTGACGATGACGCCGCGGACGGTGGTGAGCGGTCCCTGCTTGCCGAAGATCGCGTTCAGTTCGATGGCGGCGATGATGACCAGCCCGACGATCAGCGCGTTGGTCTTGTCGCCGAAGCCGCCGTGCGCGAAGTGGTTGCTCGCCCCCATCAGGAACAGCATGGGCAGCGAGAAGAGCGTGTTGGTGCGGGAGGCGAGCGCGGCCTTGGGCGCGGCCGCGGCAGCTTCCGGCGTCGCCTCCCCACCGGCCTGTATCTGCTCGTTGGAGGCGATGACGATCTTCTGGTTGGGCCAGATGATGAGCCACACATTCAGGAACATGAGAATCGCCATGACCACGGACAGGACGATGTCGATCGACATGCTCCTGTGGATGACGTAGACCAGGTAGAGGCCGGTAAGGAACGTCATTGCGGCGCCCCACCGGAACCACCAGAGGGCACGCGGGGCGAGCTTCACGAACGCATCGACGCGGGCGCCGGCTTCGGCTTCCTTGAAGTACTCCGTCTGCACGAAGTTGAAGTAGTAGAGCATCCCGATCCAGGTGATCCCCACGAAGTAGTGGGCCCAACGGATCAGATAGTTGATGACTTCTTCCATGGTTCTGGCACCCCTGCTATCCCTTGGCGCACTCGATCATACTGCCCGGAACAGGCAGAAAAAACCCCGCGCGGGGCGGGGTTCTTTCGTGCGCAGGCGGCTGCTACATCATGCCGCCCATGTCGGGCATGCCGCCGCCCGGAGGCGCGGGCGGGGTGTCGTCCGGCGCCTCGGCGACCATGGCCTCGGTGGTGATCATCAGACCCGCCACGGACGCCGCCGCCTGCAGGGCGGTTCGGGCGACCTTTGCCGGGTCGGGGATCCCCATCGCGATCATGTCGCCGTACTCCCCGGTCGCCCCGTTGAACCCGTGGTTCTCGGGGAGGCCGCGGACCTTGTCGAGGACCACCGCGCCCTCGGCGCCCGCGTTCTGCGCGATCTGGCGCAGCGGGGATGCCATGGCGCGCTTGGCGATGGCGATGCCGACGTTCTGGTCTTCGTTGTCGCCACCGAGGTCGTCGAGCTTCTCGAGGGCGCGCACCAGAGCGACGCCGCCGCCGGCCACGATGCCTTCCTCGACCGCGGCGCGGGTGGAGTGCAGGGCGTCTTCGACGCGCGCCTTCTTCTCCTTCATCTCGACTTCCGTCGGGGCGCCGACCTTGATCACGGCCACGCCGCCGGCGAGCTTCGCCAGCCGCTCCTGCAGCTTCTCGCGGTCGTAGTCGGAGGTCGTGTCCTCGATCTCGGCCCGGATCTGCTTGATGCGGCCTTCGATGTCGCCCTTGGCGCCGGCGCCGTCGACGATGGTCGTGTTCTCCTTGGTGCAGGAGATGCGCTTGGCGTTGCCGAGGTCCTCCAGGGAAGCCCCTTCGAGGGTCAGGCCGACTTCCTCGGAGATGACCGTGGCGCCCGTGAGGATCGCGATGTCCTGGAGCATCGCCTTGCGGCGGTCGCCGAAGCCCGGGGCCTTGGCGGCAGCGATCTTCACGATGCCGCGCATGTTGTTGACCACCAGGGTCGCGAGGGCTTCGCCCTCGATGTCCTCGGCGATCACCATGAGCGGCTTGCCGGCCTTGGCGACGTTCTCGAGCACCGGCAGCATGTCGCGGATGTTCGAGATCTTCTTGTCGCACAGGAGGACGAACGGGTCCTCGAGTTCGGCCGACATGGAGTCCTGGTTGTTGATGAAGTAGGGAGACAGGTAGCCGCGGTCGAACTGCATGCCTTCGACCACTTCGAGTTCGTTCTCGAGGCCGCTGCCTTCCTCGACCGTGATGACGCCTTCCTTGCCGACCTTCTCCATCGCTTCCGCGATGATCGCGCCGACGGCGGTGTCGTTGTTCGCCGAGACAGTGCCGACCTGGGCGATGGACGTGGAGTCCTCGCACGGGGTGGCCATCTGCTCGATGTGGCGGACCGCGGACGCCACGGCCTTGTCGATGCCGCGCTTCAGGTCCATGGGGTTCATCCCCGCGGCGACCGACTTCAGGCCCTCCGTCAGGATGGACTGCGCCAGCACGGTGGCCGTCGTCGTGCCGTCACCGGCCTCGTCGGAAGTCTGGCTCGCGACCTCCTTGACCATCTGGGCGCCCATGTTCTCGAACTTGTCCTTGAGTTCGATTTCCTTCGCCACGGAGACGCCGTCCTTGGTGACCGTAGGCGCGCCGAACGACTTGTCGAGCACGACGTTGCGGCCCTTCGGCCCCAGCGTCACCTTCACGGCGTTCGAGAGGATGTTCACCCCTTCGAGCATGCGTGCCCGGGCATCGTCTGAAAAATGTACTTCCTTCGCGCTCATTGTGTTGTTCCTCTTTGCGTTGGCCAGCGGCTTTCGAAGGGCGCTGGCGTTAACGGGTCGTCAAAACTCCGGTTCGAGGCGGGAGTCGCGCAGCAACTCCGACGCGACGCGCATCAACCCTCGAGTACGCCGAAGATCTCGCTCTCGGAGAGGATGAGAAGCTCTTCTCCGTCGATCTTCACCGTGCTGCCGCCGTACTGGCCGAAGATGACCTTGTCGCCGACCTGGACGTCGGGTTCGTTCACGCTGCCGTTGTCGAGGCGTTTGCCCGGCCCCACGGCGAGGACCTCGCCCTGCGACGGTTTCTCGGACGCGGTGTCCGGCAGCACGATCCCGCCGGCGGACATCGTCTCCTCGTCCAGCCGCCGCACGACGACGCGGTCGTGTAGAGGTCGAATGTTCATGTCCCAAATGTCTCCCAAGATTGGACGTAGTCGCGTGCCGTAACCTTGGTCCGGCACGTTCTCGAAGCGCTCCCCCGGAAACTGGCACTCTCGTCCTGAGAGTGCTAACCCGGAGGAGCGCATATCATAGGGGCGCGTCCTCGTTATTCAAGCCCCAATTCCGGCTGGCGCCGGTAGGGGCGATTCGGCCGCGGAAACCAGGGTGCGCGACGTTCCATCGAATGCCTCGCCTGGCGCCCCCGAACGCATCTGGACGGTCGTGGCGGCGATCCCGGCGGGCCGGGTGGCCACCTACGGGCAGGTGGCCGAACTGGCTGGATTGCCGCGTGGCGCGCGTGCCGTCGGCCGGGCGATGGGCCGGCTTCCCGCGGGGACGCGATTGCCCTGGCACCGGGTGATCAATGCGACGGGGAAGGTCTCGATTCCGGGCGCGGGAGGGGCTCGCCAGCAGGCGCTGCTCGAAGCAGAGGGCGTGGCGTTCGTGAACGGACGCGTGGACCTCGCCCGGGTCCGCTGGCGTCCATGAGCGTCTGTGGCCAACGGCGCACGCCACGCGGTTGCGCTTGCCTACGCACCCGGTAGGATGATTCGCACACGCGGCGAAGTGCGTCCGCGATAGTCTCCCCGCACAATGCAACCGGTGGGATGGGAAGAGAGATGAGCCAGGGAGACGCTGCGAGCCGGACGGAACCGGCAGGGAGAGCGGGCGCGGGATGGGCTCGCTACCGCCCGACGAGCGAGACGCTTGCGATCCTGGGTGTGGGCATCGCGCTCGCCGCGCTGATGCTGACCGTGTACGCGGGACTCCGGGCGGACATGCGCGCCTTGCGCGGCGACATGAACGTCCTGGCGGGCGAGTTGCGCGGCGAGATGAGCGAGTTGCGCGGCGAGATGAATGCCCTGGCGAGCGAATTGCGCGGCGAGATGAGCGAGTTGCGTGACGAGATGAATGCCCTGGCGAGCGAGTTGCGCGGCGAGATGGGCGAGTTGCGCGACGAGATGAATGCCCTGGCGAGCGAGTTGCGCGGCGAGATGGGCGAGTTGCGCGGCGAGATGAATGCCCTGGCGAGCGAATTGCGCGGCGAGATGGGCGAGTTGCGCGGCGAGATGAATGCCCTGGCGAGCGAGTTGCGCGGCGAAATGAACGCTCTGGGGCGGGACCTGCGCTCGGAACTCGGCGCGATGCGCGACGATGTCGCCGGGTTGCGAGAGGAGGTCGGCGACCTCAGTCGCGACGTGGCCACGCTGCGCGACGAGGTCGAGGAGATCCAGGCGGACTCGGCCGCACGCACCGTACCCTCTCCGGCCCTCTCCTTGCATGGCGCGGGAGTCCGGCCGGCGTCCGGCCTGGCGGCCTCGACGGTGACACTCTGGAAGTCGGTCGACTCCTGACAACGCGCGCGACATGCGGCGGCGCCCGGCAGACGAGCGCGGCTTGAACGCCCGACGTCTGGCGACGGACCAAGGCGACAACGCGTCGGGCGCGGGGCTCGATCTGCGCGCCTTCCTGCAGCCCCGGGTCGCGGCCCTTCTCTTCCTCGGCTTCTCCTCCGGGCTGCCGCTCCTGCTCATCTTCGCGACGCTGTCGCTCTGGTTGCGGGAAGCGGGCGTCGAGCGGGCCGCGGTCACGTACTTCAGTTGGGCGGCGCTGGGCTACTCCTTCAAGTTCGTCTGGGCGCCGCTGATCGACAAGCTGCCCCTGCCGGTGCTGGGTCCCCGCCTGGGGCGGCGCCGAAGCTGGCTGCTCACCGCGCAGGTCGCGGTAATGGCGTCGATCGCCGGCATGGCGATGAGCGATCCGGGAACGCCGGCCGGGCTCACGGCGATGGCCTTCGCGGCGGTCGCGCTGGGGTTCTCCGCGGCGACGCAGGACATCGTGATCGACGCCTACCGCATCGAGGTGGCGGACGAGAAGATGCAGGCGCTCCTCGCTTCGGCCTACGTGGCCGGGTATCGGGGCGGCATGCTCGTGGCGGGCGCCGGCGCGCTTTACCTGGCGGCCGGCTTCGGCACCGACGCGGGCCACTACGTCTACGATGCCTGGAAGTGGACGTACCTGTGCATGGCCGGCGCGATGCTCCTGGGTGTGGTCACGACGTTCGTCGTGGGCGAGCCGGTACGCAGGGACCTCGCGAGCGACTTCCGCGGCGCGGGGGACTACGCGCGTTTCTTCGCCGTGTTCGCGATCATGGCGGCGGCTTTCGTGGCCCTGTTCCTGGGACTGTCCGACGGCGCCGGCGCGGTGCACCGGTGGGCGGCCGAAGGCCTTGGGATACCCGCCGCCCTCGCGGGCTTCCTGGCGGAAGCGGGGCGCCTGACCGTGGCGCTTGCGCTGGCGCTCGCCGTGGCGCGCGCATGCGTCGGCGTCGGGATCGCGCGGGCCGAGATGGTGCGGGAGACGTACGTCGCGCCGGTGCTCGACTTCCTGCGCCGGTACGGCCGGGCGGCCGTGCCGATCCTGCTGCTGGTCGGTTTCTACCGCGTCTCCGACATCGTGCTCGGCGCCATCGCGAACGTCTTCTACTTCGACATGGGCTACAGCAAGGAAGAGATCGCCACGGTCACGAAGGTTTTCGGGCTCTGGATGACGATCCTCGGGGGCTTCCTCGGCGCTGCCCTGGCGCTGAAACACGGGGTTGTCCGGGTACTCATGCTGGGTGCGGTGCTCACCGTGGCGACCAACCTCCTGTTCATCGCGCTCGCGGCGGCGCCGGGGGACGTGGTGCTGCTCTACGCCGTGATCGGGGCGGACAACCTGACCGCGGGGCTCGCGAGCGCCGCCTTCGTCGCGTACCTCTCGAGCCTGACGAGCCTGTCCTTCACGGCGATGCAGTACGCCGTCCTGAGTTCCCTGATGACGCTGTTCCCGAAGCTGCTCGGCGGCTACTCGGGGCAGGTGGTCGATACGTTCGGCTACCCGGTGTTCTTCCTGGGCGCGGCGGCGATCGGCGTTCCGGTATTCTTGCTGATCGTCTGGGCGGCCCGCCTGCAGGGGCGCCATGAAGGGGAGGCGGCGACCGCGCAGGCAGCGGGCTGAGCCACCAGGGAGGCTCCGGGGAGAAGAGAATGGCGGACCGCATCAGCCGAGTCGTGACGCGCACCGGCGACGGGGGAGAAACGTCCCTGGCCGACGGCAAACGCTACCCCAAGCACCACCCCCGCCTCGCCCTGATCGGCACGCTCGACGAAGCCAACAGCTTCATCGGGCTGCTCGCGGCGAAGGCGGGCGCACAGCACGGAGACACCCTGGCAACCATCCAGTCCCGGCTGTTCGACGTGGGTGGCGCGGTGGCCACCGGAGGCACGTCGGCGTCGTGGGCGGACCTCGCCGATGACGTCGGGGGCGAGACGGAACGCCTGAACGCCGACGTGCCCCCACTCCGGGAGTTCATACTGCCTGGCGGCGACGAGACGGTCTCCCTGGCGCACGTCGCGCGCAGCCTGGTGCGCCGCGCGGAGCGGGCGTTCTGGGAGGAAGCCGCGTCGCTCCCCCTGCTGGCCGAGGCCGGCGTCGGCGCGTACCTGAACCGGCTGTCCGACTACCTCTTCGTGCTCGCGCGCACCATCGCGCGGGAGCACGGCGTCGCGGAAGTGCTCTGGGAGCCGCTGTAGGCCGACATGGCGAACGACCCCCTGCTGACGCCGTTCAGGCTGAAGCACCTGACGTTGCGCAACCGGATCATGATCACGTCGCATGAACCGGCCTATCCCGAGGACGGCATGCCCAAGGACCGATACCGGGCCTACACGGTCGAGCGCGCCAGGGCCGGGGTCGCCCTGACGATGACCGCCGGGTCGGCGTCCGTCGCGCGCGACAGCCCGCCCGTTTTCAACAACGTGCTCGCCTGGAAGGACGAGGTCGTCGGCTGGATGAAGCGCATCGCCGACGAGTGCCACGATCACGGCGCCGCGGTCATGATCCAGCTCACCCATCTTGGCCGCCGCACCCGTTGGGACGCCGGGGACTGGCTGCCGGTGGTCTCCGCCGGACACGAGCGCGAAGCCGCGCACAGGGCGTTCCCGAAACGGGCCGAGGACTGGGACATCGCGCGCATCGTGGGCGACTACGCCGATGCGGCCGAGAGAATGCGGGCGGCCGGGCTCGACGGCATCGAACTGCAGGCGTACGGCCACCTCATGGACCAGTTCTGGTCACCGTTGACGAACTCCCTCGAGGGGCCGTATGGCGGCGACCTGCGGAACCGTGTTCGCCTGACGATGGACGTCCTGGCCGAGATACGCAGGCGCGTCGGCCCCGGCTTCATCGTCGGCGTGCGCTACACCGCGGACGAACGGTTGCCCGGAGGGCTCACGGAAGAGGAGGGACTCGAGATCTCGCGCTTGCTCAGGGACAGCGGGATGGTGGACTTCCTGAACGTGGTCCGCGGGCACATCGACACGGATGCCGGCCTGACCGATGTCATACCCGTGCAGGGCATGCGCAGCGCTCCCCATCTCGACTTCGCGGGCAGGGTCCGGGCCGCGACCGGCTTTCCGGTCTTCCACGCCGCGAGGATTCCGGACGTGGCGACAGCCCGTCATGCGATCGCCAGCGGCAAGCTCGACATGGTCGGCATGACGCGGGCGCACCTGGCGGACCCCCATCTGGTCCGCAAGATCGTCGAGGGGCGCGAGGAACGCATTCGCCCTTGTGTGGGGGCGAACTACTGCCTCGACCGCATCTACCAGGGAGGCGAGGCGTACTGCATTCACAACCCGGCGACGGGACGCGAGCTGACGGTCCCGCACGAAGTTCCGGCGGCGGCCGCCAAGCGGCGCCTCCTCGTCGTCGGCGCCGGCCCCGGCGGCCTCGAGGCCGCGCGGGTGGCCGCCGAACGCGGCCATGACGTGACCGTGCACGAGGCCGCCGACGCCCCGGGCGGCCAGGTGCGGCTCACGGCGCGGTCCGAACGACGGCGGGAGATGATGTCGATCGTCGACTGGCGATACGAAGAGTGCGTAAGGATGGGCGTCGCGTTTCGCTTCAACAGCTTCGCCGATGCGGACACCGTCCTTGCCGGAAGCCCGGACGTCGTCATCGTCGCTACTGGAGGCCTGCCGCATACGGAGGTTCTCGCGGACGGGAACGACCTGGTGGTATCGGCGTGGGACGTCCTTTCCGGGGATGTCCGGCCGGGCGCGAACGTCCTCGTCTACGACGACGCCGGCGATCACGCGGGGCTGCAGGCCGCCGAATTCGCCGCGGAGACGGGGGCGACGGTGGAACTCATGACGCCGGACCGGACCCTCTCGCCCGAAGTGATGGCGATGAATCTCGTTCCGTACATGCGCAGCCTCCAGGAACTCGACGTGACCTTCACGGTCACGTGGCGCCTGCTCGGCGTGTACCGCGCCGGGAACGAGCTCAAGGCCGTCGTGGGCAGCGACTACGGCGAGGCCCGACGCGAACGCCAGGTCGACCAGGTCGTCGTGAACCACGGAACGCGTCCGCTGGACGACCTGTACGCCGATCTCAAGCCGCCTTCGAAAAACCTGGGTGAGATCGATCACGAAGCGCTCGTGGGGGGGCGTCCCCAAGATATTCGCGCGAATCCGGCAGGCAGTTTCCAGTTGTTTCGCATCGGGGACGCGGTGGCCTCCCGCAACACGCATGCTGCGATCCTCGACGCATTGAGGCTGGTGAAGGACCTGTAGCGTTGCCATGCCGGACGGGTTCGACCTCGCGGCGGTCGTCTTCGGCCTGTCGCTGATCGCCGCGTTCGCGTTGGCCTGGATCGGGCGCAGGGCGTCGAGGCGAGCGCCCATAGCCGGTCCGGTCCCTCGCTACCGCTCGGCACCGGCTCCGCCTCCGGCCCAGCCACACCGACCTTGCACTTGGCGGGGGTCATCTTCGCCTACGTCTACGCGATCATCGGGTCGACCGCGAACAGCATCGTCGTGGCCGTTTCGCAGTCGATCAGGAGGGACCTCCTGCCCGGCGGGCCCGGCAGACCGAAGGAACGCTCCACGCCCTTGTGGATCATCGCGGCGGTCGGGATAGCGACGATCGTGCTGGCCGGCAACGTCTTCGCCATCGCCGCCGGGGCGTTCTCGAAGATGGGCGCCGCCATCGCGGCGCCGGTAGTGATCAAGGTCTTCCGCTTCCGCCGTGACGCGACCTCCCTCACGCTGGCCGTGCTCTCCGGTCTGGCGGCGGCCTACGCGTGGGAGGCGTTGGGTTTTGCGGCGGTGTTGAACGAAGCTGGCGTCGGGATGGCCGTCGGCCTGCTCGTCAACCGGATGTACTGCGGTCTCCGGCAGTACCGCGGTTGACGCCTCGGGGGGCGCGGGCCGCCGTTACAGCACCAGCCTCCGGATGTCGCCGAGCAGGCGCGTCAGTGCGACGACGAAATTCCCGCCTTCGACGCCGTTGAGGGCGCGGTGGTCGTAGGAGAGCGACAGGGGCAGCATCGCGCGCGGCTCGAACGCGGCGCCGTTCCACCGGGGCTTCGTCTCGAGCCGCCCGACGCCCAGGATGGCGACTTCCGGCGCGTTCACGATCGGCGTGAAGCCGGTGCCGCCCTGGCGTCCCAGGCTCGAGACCGTGAAGCAGCCGCCGCTCAACTGGTCGGGCGTCGGGCGTCCGTTCCGTGCGAGTTCGGACAGTTCGGCGATCTCGGCGGCGAGCGCCCAGACGCCCTTCGTGTCCACGTCGCGCAGCACCGGGACGATCAGCCCGTCGTCGGTGTCCACGGCGAAGCCGATGTGTCGGTAATGCTTGAGGATGAGACCGTCCACGGCGGGATTGAGCGAGGCGCAGAACCGGGGGAAGGCGGAGAGGTTTTCCGCGCAGGCCTTCACGATGAAGGGCAGGAGCGTGAGCTTGACACCCCGCGCTTCCGCCTGGTCGGCCAATGAGCGGCGGAATCCGTCGAGGTCGGTGACGTCCGCCTCGTCGTGCTGGGTGACGTGCACGACGTTCAGCCAGCTCCGGTGCAGGTTGCTGGCGCCCCGCTTGCGGATGCGCGCGAGGGGGACCTCTTCCACGGGTCCGAACTTCGAGAAGTCGATCGCGGGCATCGTCGGCAGGGCGGAGGAAGCGGGCGCGGCTCCGCCCGCCATCGCCGTCTTCACGAAGCCCTTGACGTCGTCCTTGAGGATCCGCCCGCGCGGCCCTGAACCGCGGACATCGCCGAGAGCGACCCCGAGTTCCCTGGCGAGGCGGCGGACCGCCGGGCCCGCATACACGCCCGCTCCGTCGGCGGTCCCGTCGACCTGGACCGGTGGCGCCGGAGGTTCCGGTGCAACGGGTGGGGTGGGTTTCGAAGGCGCGACTTCCGCTGGCTCCGCTGGCTCCGGTACCGCTTCGTCCCGGGTTCGCTCTCCGGACGCCTCCCGCGTCGCGTCAAGCACGGCGACGACGTGACCCGAATCGACGACGTCGCCGAGTTCCACCCTGATCTCGGTCACGGTGCCGGCGAACGGCGACGGGACTTCCATCGAGGCCTTGTCGGACTCGATGACGATCAGCGCGCCGTCGACGTCGACGCTGTCGCCGGGCCCCACGCAGAGTTCGATGACCTCGACGTTCTCGGCGTCGCCGATGTCCGGAATCACCACCTCTCGCGCGGTCACGTGTACCTCGGGTTCGGCTTGTCGGCGTGGATGCCGAGGTCGTGCATGGCCTTCGCGACCCGGGCCTCGGGCACGACCTGGCGCCGCGCGAGTTGCTCGAGGGCGGCGAGGGTCACGAACCTCTCGTCCACCTCGAAGAAGTGCCGCAACTTCGCGCGGGTGTCGCTGCGGCCGAAGCCGTCGGTGCCCAGCACGCGGTAGGGCGCGTCGAAGTGGCCCCGGATCGACTCGGCCTGGGTACGGACGTAGTCGGTGGAAGCCACCACCGGGACCTGCCCGTCGAGGCAGCATGCGACATGACTGCGCCGCGGTTCCTCGCCGGGATGCAGCAGGTTCCACCGCTCCGCGTCGGCGCCTTCCCGCGCGAGTTCGGTGAAGCTCGTGACGCTCCAGACCTCGCTGGCCACGTCGAACTCCTCGTGCAGGCGTTCCGCCGCGGCGAGCACCTCGCGCAGGATGACGCCGCTGCCGAGCAGGCGCACGCGCCGCGGTCCATCGTCCTCGAACGCCCCGCACGTGCGCACGGGATACATGCCCTTGAGGATGCCCGCGGCCGCGCCTTCGGGCATGGCCGGCTGGACGTAGTTCTCGTTCATCAGGGTGATGTAGAAGAACACGCGCTCACGCTCGGCGTACATGCGCCGGAGCCCTTCGTGGAGGATGACCGCGAGTTCGTAGGCGTAGCACGGATCGTAGGCGACGCAGTTGGGAATCGTGGACGCCAGCACGTGGCTATGGCCGTCCTGGTGCTGCAGCCCCTCGCCGTTCAGGGTGGTCCTGCCCGCGGTCGCTCCGAGCAGGAAGCCGCGAGCCTGCATGTCGCCGGCCGCCCAGGCGAGGTCGCCCACGCGCTGGAAGCCGAACATGGAGTAGAAGATGTAGAACGGGATCAGCGTGTAGCGGTGCGTGGTGTAGGACGTCGCGGCGGCCAGCCACGCGGAGAACGCGCCCGCCTCGTTGATGCCTTCCTCGAGTACCTGCCCGTCGAGGGACTCGCGGTAGGAAGCGATCTCGCCGTGATCCTCGGGTTCGTAGAGCTGCCCCTCCGACGAGTAGATGCCGAGCTGGCGGAACATGCCCTCCATGCCGAAGGTGCGCGCCTCGTCGGGCACGATCGGCACGACCCGGTCGCCGACGGTCTTGTCGCGGGCGAGGGTGGAGAGCATGCGTACGAATGCCATCGTCGTGGACACCGAGCGCTTGCCCGTGCCCTTGAGGTGCGCGTCGAAGAGCTCGATCCCCGGAACGGCGATGTCCGCGGTGTCGACGATCCGGGCCGGCAGGGGGCCGCCGAGCTGCTCGCGCCGCCGCTTCAGGTAGATCGTCTCCGGGGCGTCGTCCGCGGGGCGGTAGTAAGGCACGCTCGCGATTTCTTCGTCGGTGAGCGGCACGTCGAAGCGGTCGCGGAAGTGCTTGAGGTCGTCGACGTCGAGCTTCTTGACCTGGTGCGTCGTGTTCTCGGACTCGCCGGCGTCGCCCATGCCGTAGCCCTTGACGGTCTTGGCCAGGACGACGGTCGGTTCGCCGGTGTGGTGCATCGCCGCGTGGTAGGCCGCAAACACCTTGAACGGGTCGTGCCCGCCGCGGTTGAGCCGCATGATGTCGTCGTCCGAGAGGTGACGGACGAGGTCGAGCAGTTCGGGGTGACGGCCGAAGAAGTGGTCCCGTGTGTAGCCGCCGCCCTTCGCCTTGTAGTTCTGGTACTCGCCGTCGACGGTCTCGTTCATGCGCTGCAGCAGCAGGCCCGTCGTGTCCTTGGCGAGCAGCGGGTCCCACAGGCGACCCCAGACCACCTTGATGACGTTCCAGCCGGCGCCGCGGAACTCGCCCTCGAGTTCCTGGATGATCTTGCCGTTGCCGCGTACCGGCCCGTCGAGCCGCTGCAGGTTGCAGTTGACGACGAAGATGAGGTTGTCGAGGCGCTCACGGCCCGCGAGCGAGAGCACCCCCAGGGACTCCGGTTCATCGCACTCGCCGTCGCCCAGGAACGCCCACACCTTGCGCCCCCCCATCGGGATCAGCCCACGCCGGTCGAGGTACTTCATGATGTGGGCCTGGTAGATCGCCTGGATCGCGCCGAGCCCCATCGACACGGTGGGGAACTGCCAGTAATCCGGCATCAGCCACGGGTGGGGATACGAAGACAGCCCGCCGCCGTTGACCTCGCGCCGGAACAGGTCGAGCTGTTCCTCGGTCAGGCGGCCCTCGAGGAAGGACCGGGCGTAGATTCCCGGAGCGCTGTGCCCCTGGAAGTAGATCAGGTCCCCGGCGTGCTCGTCGGTCGGACCGCGGAAGAAGTAGTTGAAGCCCACGTCGTAGAGCGTCGCGGCCGACGCGAACGTCGAGATGTGTCCGCCCAGGTCTCCGTCGCCCCGATTGGCCCGCACCACCATCGCGAGCGCGTTCCAGCGGATCAGCGACCGGATGCGACGCTCCATGAACAGGTCCCCCGGCATGAAGGCCTCCTCGGTGGCGGGGATCGTGTTCCGGTAGGGGGTGGTGATGGTGTATGGGAGGCGCGCGCCGGTCTGCGTCATGCGCGCCGACAGGCGCTCGAGCAGGAAGTTGGCGCGGTCCGTCCCGCCGTGGTCCAGTACGTACTCGAGCGCCTCGAGCCACTCGCGCGTCTCGTCCGGGTCGATGTCCTGCAGACCCCTGGGGTAGTCCATCGTCCTCCGTAGCGGCCGCGGCCGATCGGTCGGGGACCGATTATAAGCCTTCGGTAGAGGCCGGCCCGGGGTGGGACGGCCCCGCCGCCGACCGGATCACGCGGGGCCAGTCGAACGCGGGGCCGGGATCCGTCTTGCGTCCCGGCGCGATCTCGTTGTGTCCGACGATGGCCGCGGGGTCGAGGCGGGGGTAGCGGTGTGCAAGCGCGCGGAGTACCTGTTCGAGCGTGTCGTATTGGCTTTCGGTGTAGGGGACGTGATCCGCTCCTTCGAGTTCGATGCCGATCGCGAAGTCATTGCAGTTCCGTCGCCCGCCCCAGCTCGACGCCCCCGCGTGCCAGGCGCGGCGGTCGAAAGGCACGAACTGGGTCGTCGTCCCTTCCCGGTCGATGAATACGTGGGCCGACACGCGCACGCCCTCGAGATCGGCCAGGCGCGGGTCCGCGGCGCAGTCGAGCCGGTTCCGGAAGAGTTCCTCCACGAGTCCGGAACCGAACTCTCCGGGAGGCAGGGAGATGCCGTGGAGTACGACCAGCGAGATGTCTGCCGGGTCGGGCCGGGCATTCTCGTTCTCCGACGGGACGCGCCGCGCGGCCGTGAGCCAGTGGTCGGGGCTTACAATCACGCGGCGATGATATTCGACCCCCCGCCATGCCACAGCGCGTGACACCGCCGCCGGAGGCGGTCGTCCGGCGGAACGTGCGCGAGGCGCTCGCGGAGGATGTGGGCGACGGCGACGTGACCGCCGCGCTGATCCCGGCCGGCCAGTACGCCCGTGCGGCGGTGATCTCGCGTTCCCCGGGCGTCTTCTGCGGGGCGCCGTGGGTGCGAGAGGTCTGCGCACAGACGGACGCGGACATCGGGATCGGCTGGCATGTCACGGACGGGGCGGAGATCGGGGCCGACCTTACGCTGTTCACGCTGACGGGACGGGCGAGGAGCCTGCTGACCCTGGAGCGGACCCTGCTCAACTTCGTGCAGTTGCTCTCCGGCACGGCCACGGCGGCACGGGCGTGCGTCCAGGCGGTGGCGGGCACCGGGACCCGGATCCTGGACACGCGCAAGACCGTGCCCGGCCTGCGCGCGGCCCAGAAGTACGCGGTGGCGGTAGGCGGGGCGGACAACCACCGCATGGGACTCTTCGACGCGTTCCTCATCAAGGAGAACCACATTCTCGCGGCGGGCGGGATTCGCGCCGCGATTCTCGTGGCGCGGGCGGCACACCCCGAGTTGACGCTCGAAGTGGAGGTCGAGGATCTGGCTGAACTGGAAGAGGCGCTCGCCGCGGGGCCGGACGTCGTGATGCTGGACAACTTCTCGCTGGAAGAGATGGCGGCGGCCGTCCGGGCCAACGCCACCGGCACCCGTCTGGAAGCCTCCGGAGGCATCGCGGTGGACGGCCTCGCGGCGGTGGCCCGGACGGGCGTCGACTACATCTCGGTCGGGGCGATCACGAAGCGCGTCACGCCGCTCGACCTGTCGATGCGGTTCGCGTGAGACTGGGGTTGTTCTCGGGCGGGAACCGAGTCTGACGAGGCCTCATGCGGCTGCGACGAGTCGGATTGCCTGCGTTCGTCGTCCAGCCCTACCGGGGAGGACTAGTCCTTGCCCCTCTGGCGGTGGCGCTCTGCAGCCTCCAGCAGTTGCCGGATCAATACGGTGACCATTCCAACGAGCCCCAAGGGCAACGCGATGAGCGGACTGTTCAACCAAGTTGCCAGCCCGGCCACGCCGATCAGAGCTATTCCCATCGCGATGGCGCCGTTGATCCTCCTTCCGTCGTTCCGAATCGCGCCGGCCTGACCGTCTGCGCGGATCTGCTGCTCCTTCTCCGCCATCGTGAGAATGCGGTTGGCCGCATCTGGGGCCACTTGGTTGTACCGCTCGAAGTCTTCGGGAGGTGGCAGCGGACCAGAGAAGGATCGGCTGATCGAGAGCGCTTGAACCAGTTGGCTCTTTTGCTCATCAGATAGACGAGTCGCGACGGCCGCCACGATGGCCTCGGCGAGCTCGGAGCTGCCTGGACCGTTCGTCGGCTCCACGGATGCCTCGGGTCCGACCAACTCGGTGCCGCTGGTGCGGGGGTCTGTCTCCGAATCGGTCGGCGCGCCTTGTTGCGGAGCGGGGTCTTCCTCGGGAGGCGTGCCGTCGTTGGATCCCACAGATCAGGCTACGTGCTCTAGCCCAAGCGACTGCACGGCCTTTTCGATGTCTTGTCGGATGCGCATGGCATCGCCGAGGCGTGCTTCATAGCCACACTCAGCGTAGTGCAGCGGCAGGTCTTCCGGAGGCGTGAAGACATCTGTGAACGCGCCAAAAAAGGTCCGATCGCCGCTGTCCGTCGTGGTGTAAATCACGATGCCTTTCGGGTCTTTTCGAGTCATGGCCTTTCTGTCTTCCATGCCGGTCAGTGGCTTATACCATACGCGGGCAACTTGCGGTCAACGCGAAACTCGGGCCCGTGGTGAGTGGTGCCGGAACGGAGACTCGAACTCCGGACAACCGCATTACGAATGCGGTGCTCTGCCAACTGAGCTATTCCGGCGCGGCCGCGTGCGTGCGGGCGGTGGCGAAGGATAGCGCGTCGGTGGGGAAGGGGGAACGCCCCCGGGGGTCCTGGCGGGTCCTGGCGGGTCCTGGCAGCGTCCCGGCAGCACCTCGGCCCTTCAGCACGGCCGCCTTGCGGGCATGATCCGGCAGACCGTGCGGCCTTCCGGGTCGGTGGCGGTGACCCGGTAGCCCGCCTCGTCGGCCAGCACGACGTATGTCGCGCCGTCGGCGTTCCGGGGCGCCCATCCGGTCGCGTCGGTGAGCGAGGTGTCGTCGGTGGCGAAGTCCCATGTGCCGATGCCGTAGGATCCGGTGCGCAGGCGGGTGTCCTGCTGGAACGGCTCCATCGTGGCGATCTCCGCGGCGAGGACCCCCACCGCGGCCGTCTCGACGTAGTCGCGGTACGCGGGCAGGGCGATCGCCGCGAGCGTCGCGATAATGGCGATCGCGATCATCAGCTCGATGAGCGTGATGCCGCCGCAGCCACGGGTGGTCCTCAGAGGTCGGCCCATCGGATCACGCGCTGCTCGCCGGCCGGGAAGTCGCCGTAGGCGGGGCGGGTCACGGTGACGGCGTAGTCACCGGCCCCGGCGATCGTGCCCGCTTCCGAAACGCCGACCTGGCCCTGCCCCGCATCGCCGGTCAGTCCCGCGATGTACGGTGGCCCCCCTCCGGGCGCGGTGCCGCCGCTGCCCGCGAGACGTTCTATCCAGAAGGCGTCGGACATGAGTTCATCCTGCTGCGCGGGAGTGCGCACGTTCATCGCCAGTTCCGTCTGGATCTTGCGGAGCTCCGCTTCGACGAAACTCGTCGCGGCTTCGTAGTGCGTGTTCACCTTGGCCATGTTCGCGTTCTGCACGTAGTCCCGGTAGAGCGGCAGCGCGATCGCCGCGAGGATGCCCGCGATGGCGACCACGATCATCAGTTCGATCAGCGTGAATCCGGATGGGCGTGGCATGGACTGGCTCCTCGAATGTGGCGGTGTCGGACCGGGCCCGATGTCGAGCTATGGTAATCGGGCGTTGGCGGGATCGGGTGCGTGATCGACGGGTCGGCGGGTGCGCTGGTGCTGCAATCGATGTAGGCGAAACGCCGCGCGAACGGTACGTCTTTGCCGGTGCCGGCCCATCCTCCGCGACGATGTCCCACACGGTTTGCGGACCGTGCCCGTATCTCGCGCCGTCGGGGCTCTCTAGAGTCCGGGACGAATGGCCGCGGCGAGTAGCGAGACCTGATGAGCGCTGGGAACGCGAGGGCGAGGGAGACGCTCGCCAGGGCCCGGGACTTCGGTATCCCGGCCCTCGACCTGGGTGCGTTCGACCTCGCGGCGACCGCGACCGGTGTCGTCGACGAGGCGCTCGGCGGCAAGCATGGGGTGTTGCCGCTGGTACGCCGGGGGCGGCGGCTGCACGTCGCCGTGACCGACCCGGCCGATGCGCGGGCGCTGGACGAGATCAAGTTTCGGACCGGCCTCGATGTGGAGCCCGTACTCGTGGAGGCCGATGCCCTGGCCGCCGCCGTCGGTCGGCTGCGCGACCGGGAGCCTGCGGACCTGCTCGATGACTTCGGCCTCGACGACGACGTCCCGGTTCTGGAGTCGGAGTCGGTGGAAGCGGAGCGAGAGGTTGACGAGCCGCCGCTCGCGGGGGCGGACGAGGCGCCGGTCGTCCGTTTCGTTCATGGACTGCTGCTGGAGGCGGTGAGAGCAGGGGCCTCCGATGTCCACCTCGAGCCATACGAGCGAAGCTGCCGGGTGCGGTTTCGGACGGACGGCATCCTGCGCGAGGTACGCCGGCCGCCCCGGAACCTCGCGGCACGACTGGCGGCCCGCCTCAAGGTGATGGCCGGTCTGGACATCGCGGAGCGCCGCGTGCCGCAGGACGGGCGCATCCGGTTGCGCCTCGGGGACTCGCGTGCCGCGGACTTCCGGGTCAACACGCTGCCGACGCTCTTCGGCGAAAAGGTCGTCCTGCGGATTCTCGACGCTTCGAGCGGACGTATCGGCATCGACGAACTCGGCTTCGAGCCGGAACAGGAAGCGCGCTACCGCGCGGCGCTGCGCCGTCCGCAGGGCATGGTCCTCGTGACCGGGCCGACCGGCAGCGGCAAGACCGTCACGCTGTACGCGGGACTGCACCTTCTGAATGAGCCGGACCGAAACATCGCCACGGTGGAGGACCCGGTGGAGATGCACCTCGAAGGAGTCAACCAGGTTCACGTCAACCATCGTGTCGGCCTCGACTTCGCCGTCGCAATGCGGGCGTTCCTGCGGCAGGACCCGGACGTGCTCATGGTCGGCGAGGTGCGGGACCTCGAAACCGCGGAGGTCGCCGTCAAGGCTGCGCAGACGGGACACCTCGTGCTTTCGACGCTGCACACCAACTCGGCGGCGGAGACCCTGACGCGGCTGCGGAACATGGGCGTCGCGGCGTTCAACGTAGCCACGTCGGTGAGTCTCGTCATCGCCCAGCGCCTGGCGCGGCGGCTCTGTCCCCGGTGTCGCCGCCGGGTGGCGGTACCGGAGGAAACGCTGGCCCGGCAGGGTTTCTCGCGCGGCGACATCGACCGCGGGCTGGGGCTCTTCGAGGCCGACCCGACGGGATGCGAGGAGTGCCGCGGCGGGTATCGCGGGCGCGTGGGCATCTACGAGGTGATGGAACTCACGCCGGAACTCGCCCGAGTGGTGATGGACGAGGGTGACAGCCTGCGTCTGGCGGCGGAGGCTCGGCGCCATGGTTTCGAGGACCTGCGGCGGTCGGGACTCAGGAAGGTCGCGACGGGAGTCACGTCGCTGGCCGAGATCAACCGGGTCACCGGATAGCGGCAAGACGGCGGGGTCGTGGCGGCACGTTCCGAACTCTTCGCCTGGCGGGGCCGGGACCGATACGGTCACGCGGTCGCCGGCGAGATGACCGCTGCGTCGGCCGGGCGCGTCCGGCGGGCCCTGGCCGGCCGGGGCATCCGGGTGACGAGCGTGCGGCGACAGGGTGGGGGAAGCCGGCGCGGTCGCGTGCGTACGGGCGACGTGGCCGTCCTCTCGCGCCAGTTTGCGGCGCTGACCCGTGCGGGCGTGCCCCTGCTGCAGGCGCTCGGGATCATCGCCGACGGTACGGACAAGTCGGCGCTGGCAGGGCTGGTACGCGCGTTGCGGGCGGACGTGTCGGCGGGAGATTCGGTCGCCGCCGCGCTCGGCAGGCACCCGGAGCACTTCGACGACCTCTTCCGCAACCTGGTCGAGGCGGGCGAACGGTCGGGGACCCTGCCGGCGATGCTGGACCGGATCGCCACCTACCAGGAGAAGTCCGAGAACTTGAGGAGGAAGGTGCGCAAGGCGTTGGTCTACCCGGCCGTCGTGCTGTGCGTGGCCGGTGCCGTATCCGGTATCCTGCTCGTCAAGGTGGTCCCGCAGTTCGAGCAGATCTTCGCCGGGTTCGGCGCCGAACTGCCCGCGTCCACGCAGTGGGTAATCGCGTTGTCCGAGTTCGTGCGCGACTGGTGGGTGACGATGGTCGGTGGCGGGCTGGCCGCGGTGCTGGGGGTGCGAGCGATGCGTAACCGTTCGCGGGCGCTGCGGGCGGTGCTGGACCGGGTGTCGCTGCGGTTGCCGGTGTTCGGTCCGCTGATCGAGCGGTCCTCGGTCGCCCGCTGCACGCGGACGTTGTCGACGACGTTCGCGGCCGGCGTCCCCCTGGTCGACGCGTTGGAGTCGGTGGCTCGCGCCGCCGGCAACGGGGTGTTCGAGGCCGCCGTCCGGCGGGTGCGCGCCGAGGTCGCGACGGGACGGCAGCTCAACACGTCGATGCGCGACGCTGGCGTGTTTCCGGACGACGTGGTCGGGATGGTAGCCGTTGGCGAGGAGTCGGGAACGCTGGACGACATGCTGGCGCGCTCGGCCGCGTGGTACGAGCAGCGGGTCGACGACGCGGTCGACGCGATCGCGTCGATGATCGAACCGATGATCATGGCCGTGCTGGGCGTCGTGGTGGGCGGGCTCATCGTTGCCATGTACCTGCCGATCTTCCAGCTCGGCGCGGTCATCGGCGGGCCCTGAGACCGGGTTGTCCGGATGCCTGACGGTTGGAGCCTGGCTATTCCCGCGACGGTGGTGTTCCTCGTCGTGGGGAGCTTCCTCAACGTGGTCATCTACCGGCTACCCAGGATGCTCGAGCGGCAGTGGGGCGACGAGGCGCGCGAACTGCTGCACATCACGGTGCCGGCGCGACCGCGCTTCGACCTGGCGCGCCCCGGCTCGCGATGCCCCCACTGTGAGCACCCGATCGCCCCGTGGCTGAACGTGCCGCTGGCAAGCTGGATCGCCTTGCGTGGGCGCTGCCGTTACTGTGGTGGTCGGATCGCGGTCCGGTACCCGGTCGTCGAAGGGCTCGCCGCGGGCCTGGGACTGGTTGTGCTTCAGGCCTGGGGACTGCAATGGATCACCGTCGGCTGGCTGTTCTTCACCTGGAGCCTGATCGCCCTGGCGTTCATCGACCTCGAGACTCAATTGTTGCCCGACCAGATCACGCTGCCGCTGCTGTGGGCCGGGCTGGTCGCGGCCATCGTCTTCGACCACGTGACCCCGGTGGACGCCGTGGCCGGAGGGGCGCTGGGCTATGCCGTGCTCTGGACGCTCTACTGGGCTTTCAAATGGGTGACGGGGCGGGAAGGCATGGGCCATGGAGACTTCAAGTTACTCGCGGGGATCGGGGCCTGGCTCGGCTGGCAGGCGCTCCCGGCGGTAGTCCTCATCGCGTCGACCCTGGGACTGGCCTGGGCCGTGGTCGCGATCGTCGGGAAGGCCATGCGGCGTCAGGACCCCATGCCGTTCGGCCCGTTCCTCGCGGCCGGCGGCTGGCTGGGGCTCGTGTTCCGGGAAGGACTCACCCGGTTCACCTTGCCCGCGGCGACCTTCGCCCATGCCTGAACCGGTCCGTGTGCTGCCCTGTCCCACCTGCCGCAAGCCGGTCAGGTGGTCGGCGGGCAACCCTCATCGACCGTTCTGTTCAAAACGCTGCCGGTTGATCGACCTCGGTGCGTGGGCCGACGAGGCCCACCGGATTCCGGGAGACCCCGTCTTCGGCGACCGGTTGCCGGACGATCTCGACGAGGAGTGAGGGCCGGGCCGGGAAGCCGCGGCGGACACCTTGCGGTCAGGTTCGGTATTCGGCGTTGATGCGGACGTACTCGTAGGACAGGTCCGATGTCCAGACCGTCTCGCGGCAGTGGCCGCGGCCCAGGCCGATACGCACCGTGAACTCGTCTCGCCGCATGACGGCCGCGCCGGCCGCCTCGGTGTACGTCGGAGCCACGAGGCCGTTCTCCGCGACCCGCACATCGTCGAGATCCAGGGAGACGCGATCGGGTTCCAGGCCCCCAATGCCAGCCTTGCCGATGGCCATGCAGAACCGGCCCCAGTTGGGGTCCCCCGCGAACAGCGCGGTCTTGACGAGCGGAGAGTGGGCCACCGCGTACGCGACCTGCAAACACTCTTCGCTCGACGCGCCGCCCTCGACGACGATCGTCACGAACTTGGTCGCGCCCTCGCCGTCCCGAACGGTGCGCTCGGCGAGTTCCACGACCAGAGGCGTCAGCGCCGCAAGCAAGGCCTCGTAGTGGTCGTCCCCCGCGGCGGAGCGGCCGGTAGCGGCGATGACGAAAGCGTCGTTGGTGGACGTGTCGCCGTCGATCGTGAGCCGGTTGAAGCTGCGCGCCCCGAGGTCCCGGGCGAGGGACCGCACCGCCCGCTCGGAGAGCGCCGCATCCGTGCCGAGGAAGGCCAGCATCGTCGCCATGTCGGGGCGGATCATCCCGGAGCCCTTCACGATGGCCGTGGCGGTGACCGGGTGACCGCCGACATCGCACGTCCCGGCGACGCCTTTCGGGGCCGTGTCCGTCGTCATGATGGCGCGTGCCGCACGTTCCCAGCCTTCGGGGGCCAGGTCGTCGGCCGCCGCGGCGACGCCGGCGGCCATCCGCTCCATCGGCAGGAACTCTCCGATGACGCCCGTGGAGAACGGCAGCACTTCCTCGGGTCGGCAACCCAGCGCGGCCGCCGCCAGCGCACAGCTCTCCCGTGCGTCCCGGAGGCCGACCTCCCCCGTCGCCGCGTTGGCATTGCCGCTGTTGACGACGAGTCCCCGCGCCCGCCCGAGGCGGGAGCCGGCTACGGCGACCGGCGGCGCCCGGAAGGCGCTGCGGGTGAAGATCCCTCCGACCGTTGCGCCCGGAGCCAGTTCGAACAGCGCCAGGTCGTCACGTCCGGTGTAGCGGATGCCGGCCGCCGCACTGCCGACGCGGATGCCGGGCACGGGGGCGAGTGCGCCCATCTCGGGCAGGTTGACGGCCATGGCGACGCTAGCCCGGATGTTGCACCAGGCCGCTTGTGCATGGAGCGCAAGTCCTTGGTGTTCCGCAGGTTATCGTCGCTCTTGGACTTCGTCGCCAGATGACAGAGCGCTGGCCGCGCCCTCGCCGGTCTTTTCGCCCTGTGCGCGCACGTGCTCCTTCAAACTTAGACACCACTAGGCTTTCAGTCGCGAGCACGCGCACAGGACGAAAATCCTCGGTGATCATCACGGCCCCTGGTGCAACATCCGGGCTACGCCGCCTTGCCGCAGCAGTGCTTGTACTTCTTGCCCGAGCCGCAGGGACATTTTTCGTTGCGGCCGATCTTGCGCTCGCCGCGGACGAACGTCGCGGGCGGCTGGTCGCCCCGGGGGGGCGCGTCCGCGCCGGAGGTGGCGGCGCCCGCGTGCTGGTAACGCATGCGCCGCTCCTGTTCCTCGCGGCGGCGCCGCTCCACCTCGTCGATCTGGCCTTGGCGCTCGACCTGGACCCGGCAGAGCAGACGGATCACGTCACGCTTGATCTGCTGCAGGAGTTCCTGGAAGAGCACGAACGCCTCGCGCTTGTACTCCTGTTTCGGCTGCTTCTGGGCATAAGCGCGCAGGTGGATGCCCTGGCGCAGGTGGTCCATCGTCGCCAGGTGCTCCTTCCACTTCTGGTCGAGGATCGTCAGCATGATCTGCTTCTCGATCACGCGCATGTCGATGCCCTGGGTGGTCCACGCCTGCTCCTTGCTTGCGTACTCCCCGTTGATCTGTGCAAGGATCCGCTCGCGCAGCGAGTCCTCGCTCAGGGACTCGTCCTCGTCGAGCCACCGGGAGATGGCCTGCCGGGAATCGAACTCGGTGGCGAGGGCCTGCTCGAGGCCCTGGACATCCCACTGGTCCTCGATGCTTTGCGGCGGGACGTAGTCGTAGAACAGGTCCGCGACGACCTCTTCGCGGATGGTCTCGATGGTGTCGGACAGGTCCGCCGATCCCATGAGGTCGTTCCGTTGCCGGTAGATCACCTGGCGCTGGTCGTTCGCGACGTCGTCGTATTCGAGGAGGTTCTTGCGGATGTCGAAGTTGTGTCCCTCGACCTTGCGCTGGGCCTTCTCGATCGAGTTGTTGACCATGCGGTGCTCGATGGCCTCGCCTTCCTCGAGACCGAGGGACTGCATGAAGCCGCGCATGCGCTCGGACATGAAGACGCGCATCAGGTTGTCTTCCATCGACAGGTAGAAGCGCGAGGAGCCCGGGTCGCCCTGGCGGCCGGAGCGGCCGCGGAGCTGGTTGTCGATGCGGCGCGACTCGTGCCGCTCGGTGCCGATGATGTGGAGCCCGCCGGCGGCGACGACGGCGTCATGGCGCTCCTGCCAGGCGCCCATGACCGCCTCGCGCTCGGCGTCTCCGTTGCCGAGTTCCGCTTCCGGATTGCCGCCGAGAACGATGTCCGTACCGCGGCCGGCCATGTTCGTGGCGATCGTCACCACGCCGGGCCGCCCGGCCTGGGCGACGATGTCGGCCTCCCGTTCGTGCTGCTTGGCGTTCAAGACGCTGTGCGCGATCCGCCGGCGGTCCAGTTCCTTCGAGAGCCGCTCCGACGACTCGATGGACGTGGTGCCGACCAGCACCGGACGGGCGGCGTCGACGCATTCGTTGATGTCGGAGACGATGGCGTCGTACTTCTCGTCCGTCGTGAGGTAGACGAGGTCGTTGCGGTCGTCGCGGATCATCGGCAGGTGCGTGGGGACGACGACGACGTCGAGGCCGTAGATCTGCCGGAACTCGAACGCCTCGGTATCCGCGGTGCCGGTCATGCCCGCGAGCTTCCCGTAGAGACGGAAGTAGTTCTGGAAGGTCGTCGATGCGAGGGTCTGGGTCTCGTTCTGGATGGAGACGCCTTCCTTCGCCTCGACCGCCTGGTGGAGACCCTCCGACCAACGGCGTCCGGGCATCGCGCGGCCGGTATGTTCGTCCACGATGACGATCTCGCCGTCCTGGACCATGTAGTCGACGTCGCGACGGAACAGCGCGTGCGCCTTCAGGGCCGCCTGTACGTGGTGCAGGAGCGCCAGGTTGGTCGGGGCGTAGAGGCTGTCCCCCTCCCCGAGGAGGCCGAGCCGGACCAGTTCCTCCTCCACGAAGGCGTGCCCGCGCTCCGTGAGTTCGACCTGGCGGTTCTTCTCGTCGACGAAGAAGTCCCCCGTGTCTTCCACCTCCTCGCCGCCGAAGCGGGCCGGCAGCGTCGCCTCGACCATCTCCTGCTGCTTGAGCTTCGGGGCGAGTCGGTTGATCTTGCGATACAGGTCCGTGCTCTCCTGCGCAGGCCCGGAGATGATGAGTGGCGTGCGCGCCTCGTCGATGAGGATGGAGTCGACCTCGTCGACGATCGCGTAGTGAAGGGGACGCTGGAACCGGTCTTCGAGCCGGAACGCCATGTTGTCGCGCAGGTAGTCGAAGCCGAACTCGTTGTTGGTGCCGTAGGTGACGTCGGCCTGGTAGGCCCGCCTCTTCGATTCGGAATCCTGGCCCGACTGGATCACGCCCACGGTCATGCCGACGGCCTCGTAGATCGGGCCCATCCAACCCGCGTCCCGGCGGGCGAGGTAGTCGTTGACGGTCACGATGTGGACGCCTTGCCCGCTCAGTGCGTTCAGGTAGGCGGCCAGGACCGCGACCACGGTCTTGCCCTCGCCGGTGCGCATTTCCGCGATTCGTCCCGTATGCATCACGATGCCGCCCACGAGCTGCACGTCGAAGTGCCGCATGTCGCGGGTCCGCCGCGAGGCTTCCCGCACCGCCGCGAAGGCGTCCGGCAACAGCTCGTCCAGCGTCGCGCCGCCCTCGAGACGCCCCCGAAGTGCGTCGGTGCGGGCCCGGAGTTCCTCGTCGGAGAGCGCCGCGGTCGTCTCTTCGAGCGCGTTGATCCGCGCGACCACACGACCCATGCGCTTGATTTCGCGGCTGTTCTTCGTTCCCACGACCTTGCGGAGGAGTCCGCCGACCATGCCATTCACCAAGGAGCCAAACTGGGTGGATTCTAGCAGTCTCGGGGACGTGCGCCGTGCAACGGACGGCTACGTTGCAGGGCGACCGGCAGGTCAGGAGGTCGGGGTCGGGGCTACTCGCGACGCGCTATGTAGCGCGAGGGGTTGATGAGGCGGCCGTCCTTCAGCACCTCGAAATGGACGTGATAGCCGGTGGAACGGCCCTTGTTGCCCATCCTGGCGATGATCTGGCCTTTCTTGACGACGTCTCCCGCGCGCACCAGGGCCTCCTCGTGATGCGCGTACCGGGTGGCCAGACCGTCGCCGTGCTGGATCTCGATCAGGCTGCCGTAGCCGCCCCGTTCCCCGGTGAACGCGACTACCCCGCCGGCGACCGCGATGACGTCGCTACCCGGCTTGCCGGCGAAATCGACGCCAGTGTGCCAGGCGGGCCTGCCGCTGAACGGATCGACGCGCCTGCCGAAGGGCGAGGAGATCCAGCCCCATTTCACCGGCGTGCCGGACGGCGCGACTTCCTTGTGAAAGCGACGGCTCGCGAGCAGGCTTTCCAGGACGCCCATCTCCTGCTCCCGGGCCCGCAGTTCCCCGGCAAGCCGTTCGATCCTCGCCAGGTAGTCCGTGGAGATGAGGCTGTCGGCCAGCGTCTCGGACGCGGGACCCCCGATCGCGGCGGGGGCGTCGAAGCGGAACTCCCCGTCGGTGAGCATGGCCATCTCGGAGACACGTTGGCCGAGCGCCTCCATGCGCAGCAGGCGCGCCTCCATGCCCGCGAGCTTCTGACCGACGGTCAGCACGTCCGCCTGGGCACGGCCCGAAAGGCTCTCGAGTTCTTCGCGCTGGCCTTTAAGCTGAGCGTTCCAGCCGCCGATCGTCGCGTCGTCGAGCAGCCGGCCTTCGAAGTGCCGCCACGAGAGGACCGCGCTCGCGACCAGACTCGCCGCGACGGCGCCGAGCACACCGACAAGCACGCCGCGGCGCAGACGCACGGCGCGCGTTCGACCCCGACCACGGTCGAGGATTAAGATGTCCACCCTGTCCCCCACGGCATGCGAACGCGAATGCGTGCGGCTTCCCCCGGATGTCCATGCGTACCATAGAGCAAATCCTGCGGGATCGCCAACGCCGTTTGCCGGGAGTGGGCCGGCTCGTTGCGGAACTCGATGCCCGGCAGTCGCTGACCGATCAGCTTCGGGCCGTGCTGCGCGAGGAGGAGGCGGCGCACTATGCGGTTGCGCGCCTCGACGGGGCGCTCCTGGTCGTGCTGGCGCGAAGCGCCTCCTGGGCCACCCGGTTCCGTTTCCGGGTCCCGGAGGTCCTCCCGCGGCTCCGCCGCCTCAAGGACTTCGCCGCGGTCGAGGAGATCCGCGTCCGAACGACCGCTACAGCGCCTGGCGACGGATGAACGCGGGGATGTCGAGATACTCGACGTCCGGTTCCTTGGCTGGCACCGCCGCTTCGGTCCGGCGCTGGGCCGCGGGTTGCTCGCGGATGGCCGGAGGGAGGTCGAAGTCGTCGTAGTTGAGGCCCTCGAACTCCCGCGCGCTCCCTGATGCGTCCGGAGCCCGGTAGCCCGCCACGTCCCCGAGCCCCGTCGCCACCACGGTGACCTTCAGCTCGTCGCCCGCATCGGCGTCGATCACCGTTCCGATGACCACGCGACCGCGCTCGGAGGCGAACGTCCGGATGGCGTCTCCGACTTCCGCGAACTCACCGAGCCCGACGTTCGCGCCGGCCGTGACGTTGACGAGTACCCCGCGCGCTCCGTCGAGCTGCACGTCCTCCAGCAGGGGACTGTGAATCGCCGCCTCGGCGGCGTCGCGCGCCCGGCTGGGGCCGCTGGCCCTGCCGGTTCCCATCATCGCCATGCCCATCTCCGCCATGACCGTGCGGACGTCCGCGAAGTCGACGTTGATCAGGCCCGGTTTCACGATCAGGTCCGAGATGCCCTGCACGGCGCCGAGCAGCACGTCGTTCGCGGCCCCGAAGGCTTCGAGCATGGTGGTCTCGGATCCGAGCACGGACAGCAGCTTCTCGTTCGGGACCACGATGACCGAGTCGACGAACTCGGCGAGCTGGTCGATGCCCTCGTTCGCCACCTCCATGCGGTTCTCGAAGAGGAACGGCCGGGTGACCACCGCCACTGTCAGGACGGCGAGTTCCCGGGCGACCTCGGCGATGACCGGCGCCGCGCCGGTGCCGGTGCCGCCGCCCATGCCCGCGGTGACGAACAGCATGTCCGTCCCGCGCAGGATGTCGGCGATCCGGTCACGGTCCTCGAGGGCTGCCTGGCGACCCATCTCGGGGTCCGCGCCGGCCCCGAGGCCCTTGGTCACGGAGGCGCCGAGCTGGAGCGTGGTCTTCGCGTCCAGGCTCCGCAGCGCCTGCGCGTCGGTGTTGGCGGCGATGAAGTCGACGCCGTCGATGTGCCGGCTCAGCATGTGCTGGACGGCGTTGCCGCCGCCACCGCCGACGCCGATCACCTTGATGACGGCGTTTTGCGGGGGGCTGTCTACGAGTTCAAACATGGTGCGTTCCTCCGTTTGGCTATCGCACGAATCACACGTCTCACACGTTCTCCCGGAACCATTGGCCGATGCGGGCCAGCAGACCCCCCGGCTTCGATTCTCTGCGGTCCCGGCTCTCTTCCTCCCTGCCGTACAGGAGCAGTCCCACGCCGGTGGCGTAGATGGGATTGCTCACGATTTCCCCGAGCCCCGTGACGTTCCTCGGCGTGCCGATGTTCACCGGCATCTCGAATACCCGCTCGGCCAGTTCCACCACGCCCTCGAGTTGGGATGAGCCGCCGGTCAGGACGATGCCGGACGCGATGACGTCCTCGTAGCCGCCGCGCTGCAACTCGCCCCGGACCAGCGAGAACAGCTCCTCGTAGCGCGCCTCCACGACCTCCGCGACGACCTGGCGGGGCAGCGTGCGCGGCGGCCGGTCCCCGATGCCCTGCACGTTGATGGTCTCGTCCGGGTGCACGAGACGGTTCAGTGCGCACGCGTACTTGATCTTGATCTCCTCGGCGTGCCGGGTGGGCGTGGGGAGCGTCATGGCGATGTCGCTGGTCGCCTGGTCGCCGGCGATGGGAATCGCGGCGGTGTGGCGGATGCCGCCGCCGGTGAAGACGGCGATGTCGGTGGTGCCTCCCCCGATGTCCACCAGGCACACGCCGAGGTCTCTCTCGTCGTCGGTCAGCACGGCGTAGCTGGAAGCGAGTTGCTCGAGAATGAGGTCGTTGACCGTGAAGCCACAGCGTTCGATGCACTTGATGACGTTCTCGGCGGCGTTGACGGCGCAGGTCACCAGGTGGACCTTCGCCTCGAGGCGGACCCCGGACATGCCCAGGGGTTCCTTGACGCCCTCCTGGTGGTCGACGAGGTACTCCTGCGGCAGCACGTGCAGCACCCTCTGGTCCGCCGGTATGGCCACCGCCCGTGCGGCGTCGATGACCCGGTCGACATCCTGGGCGTGCACCTCGTCGTCGCGGATCGCGACGATGCCATGCGAGTTGATGCCCCGGATGTGGCTCCCGGCGATTCCGGCATACACGGAGTCGATGTGTACGCCGCTCATCAGCTCCGCCTCCTCGGTGGCGCGCTGAATCGCCTGCACGGTGGACTCGATGTTGACCACCACACCCTTGCGCAGTCCGTGGGAGCGATGCGAACCGATGCCGATGACTTCGATGTCGCCGTTGCGGTCGACTTCGCCGACGATGGCGGCCACCTTGCTGGTACCGATGTCGAGGCCCACGACGCGTCTGGGTGTGCCTTCCATTGCCGTCACTTCCCCGCCACCCTGGCCAATGCCTCGTCGCTGGCCATGGGACGTTCTCCGTCGGGCCGCCAGCGCACGGCCACGCCGCTGCCGTACCGGGCGTCGAGCCGCGCCACTTCGTGCGTGCGGTCGCGCAGTGCGTCCTCGTAGACGATCAGGACGCGGTCGATGCGGCCCGCGAGATCGTCGGCCCCGAGCAGGACGGTCGCGCCGGTGTCCAGGGTCAAGCGCCAGCCGCCGAGGTCGGTTTCCTCGAGACGGGTCAGCCCGATGCCGTGTGCGGCGAGGCGGCCGCTCAGCATCTCGTAGACGCGCATCGTCTCGGCGCCGGACGAAAGGGTGCCCGACAGGTTGGGCAGCGCCTCGAGCGGCGGCTCCGGCGCCGCGACGACGTCGCCGCCCGTGGTGAGGTAGCGGTCCTCGCCCCACCGGGCGGTGATGGCCGCGCGTTCGACCCAGACCTGCAACGTCTGCGGCCAGACGCGCCGCACGCTGGCATCCCGGGCCCAGTCGAGGTTCTCGATGGCTTCGGCGATCTCCGTGACGCTGGTCATCGCCGAGTGCAGTGCCGCGGCGACCGCCGCGCGCACTTCCTCGTGCTCGACCCGCGTGAGGTCGCCGGCGATGCGGACCGCCTCCACGGGGGCATGCAGCACCCGCCAGGTCAGGCCGGCGAGGCAGAACGCCGCCACGACGAGCAGCGTGACCAACGCGGCGGACCTCCACGTCGCCCGGGGCGCTTGCCGGCGCCGGTTGCGGGACCGCCGGCGTGTCGCGGCGCGTCGCCGCGTCGAGGGCGCCGACCTACCCACCGGCGCCCCCCCGCACCCGCGCGGACACCTGGTTCACGTTGCCGGCGCCTTGCACGAGGAGGACATCGCCCCCCCGGAGCACCGACGGCAGCACGTTGCAAGCGGCGTCCGGGGACTCGGAGAAGATGGGATTCAGCCCGCCGAGCTGGCGGATGCCCTGGCAGAGCGCGCGGCCGTCCGCGCCCGGAAGCGGCTCTTCGCCGGCGGCGTACACGTCGACGACAATGAGCAGGTCCACGCCGGGAAGTACCGCCACGAAGTCGTCGTACAGGTCGCGCGTGCGAGAGTACCGGTGCGGCTGGTAGACCATCACGAGGCGCCGTTCGGGCCAGACGCGGCGTGCCGTCTCGATCACCGCCCGGACCTCGGTCGGGTGATGGCCGTAGTCGTCCACCACGGTCACGTCGATACCCTCGACCGAGCACTCGTCGACCTGGAAGCGCCGGTCGACGCCGGAGAAGCGACCGAGCGCGCCCAAGATGTGCTCGTCGGCGACACCGTCATCGGTGGCGACTGCGATCGCCGCAAGGGCGTTGCGCACGTTGTGCATGCCCGGGAGGGGCAGGCGCACGGACAGGTCGGGGTGTCCGCGGCGGACAGCGGTGAAGGACCAGCATGCACCCCTCGGGTCCACGTCGACTGCCCGGAAATCGGCGTTCGGATGGACCCCGTAGGTGAGCACCGGCCGCGCGAGATCGCCGACGCTGCCTTCGACGTGCGGGTCGTCCAGGCAGAGCACGGCGACCCCGTAGAAGGGGAGGCGATGCACGAAGTCCACGAACGCCCCCTTCAGCCGCTCGAAGTCGTGTCCATAGGTCGCCATGTGGTCGCGGTCGATGTTGGTCACGACCGCGACCATGGGCTGCAGGTACAGGAACGAAGCATCGCTCTCGTCCGCTTCGGCCACGAGGTAGCGCCCGGCGCCGAGGGCCGCTCCGCGCCCCTCGCTCGAGAGGAGCCCCCCGATGACGAACGTCGGGTCCCGGCCGGCCGCCTGCAGGACGGCCGTAATCAGGCTGGTTGTCGTGGTCTTTCCGTGCGTTCCCGCGACCGCGATGCCATGCCGGTGGCGCATCAGCTCGCCGAGCATCTCGGCGCGGGGTACGACGGGTACCCGGTGCGCATGGGCCAGGCGGACTTCCGGGTTCTCCGGACGAATGGCGCTCGACGTCACGACCACGTCCGCTTCCGCCGCGCGGCTGCCGCCGTGTCCGAGGTCGACGTGGACGCCGAGCGCGGAGAGCCGCTCGGTGGCCCGGGAGCGGGCGATGTCGGACCCCGTGACCGTGTAGCCCAGGTTGACGAGCACCTCCGCGATGCCGCACATGCCCGCGCCGCCGATGCCGACGAAGTGCACGGCGTTCACGCGGCGCATGCCCGGCAGTCCGTCCGCGATCCGCGCGACGGGGCGCTCCACGGTCGTCATCGCCGCCCCTCGAAGTGCGCGCGCAGGGCGAGCGCGGTCAGCGCGGAGAAGACGACGAGGCTGTTCCCGCCGTAGCTGATCAACGGCAGCGTCAACCCCTTCGTGGGCAGGGCGCCGGTGTTGACCCCGACGTTGATCGTCACCTGGATGGCGAAGAGGAGCGCCACGCCGTAGGCGAGGTGGGCGGCGAAGGGACGGTCTTCCCGGACCGCGCGGCCGGCGATGGAGAACAGCCGCAGCACCAGGAACACGAACGCCGCGATGAGGCCGGCCGCGCCGACGATGCCGAGTTCCTCCGCGACCACCGCAAAGATGAAGTCGTTGTGGGCGTCTGGCAGGTACAGGAGCTTCTGGGTCCCTTCGCCGAGACCCAGTCCGAACCACTCGGCGCGCCCGAAGGCGATCAGGGCCTGGGTCAACTGGTAGCCGCTGCCAAAGGCCCGGGACCACGGGTCGAGGAAGGAAACGAGCCGTTCGGCACGGTAGGGCTCGACAAGGGCGAGCGCCGCGAAGGCGACGGCGACGGCGACCGCGACGGCGGCGAAGTGCCGAAGCCGCGCGCCGGCGAGGAAGAGCAACCCACCGGCCAGCAGGGCGAGCACGACCGCCGTCCCGAAATCCGGCTCGATCAGCACGAGCAGCACCACGACGCCGATCCACCACAGCGGCCGCAGCAACGGGCCGGCATCGCGTATCGATCGGCCCGCCCGGGCCAGGTGACCCGCCAGGTACACGGTCACCAGGAACTTGGCGACCTCGGAAGGCTGCATGGTGAAGCCGCCGAGGTCGATCCAGCGCTGGGCGCCCTTGACTTCGTGCCCGACGCCCGGGACGAGGACCAGGGCGCACAGCGCGATCGCCGCGAAGATGCACCAGCGGTACGACGCTTCCCAGAACCGTAGCGGGACGGACAGGACGACGGCGAACGCCGCCATGGCCCCGAGCACGTAGACCCCATGTTTGGCCAGGTGCAAGAAGGAACTGGCCGACATCGCGCTCGAGGCGGAGGCCACCATGACGACCCCCGTCGCGAGCAGGCAGAACCACGTCATGAGCAGCGTCATGTCGTGCCGGTCCGTCACGCCGTACCCCCGCATCTCGCCACGGCCGCGGCGAACGCTGCGCCGCGGGCCTCGTAGTTCTCGAACATGTCGAGGCTCGCGCACGCCGGGGAGAGCAGCACGACGTCCCCGTCGCGGGCCCGCCCATGCGCGCGGACGACCGCCTCGTCCATGTCGCTCGCGCGGCTCGTGGGCACGATGCCGGACAGCGTGCGTTCCAGGCGCTCGGCGTCCTTTCCGAGCAGCACGGCGTGGCGCACGTATGCGGCGGCGGGGGCCCTGAGCGGTTCGAACGAAGCGCCCTTGCCGTCTCCCCCGGCGATCAGCACGACGCGTCGGCCCGGGCCGCCCGGCGCGAGGCCGAAACCGGCCAGGGCGGCGGCGCAGGCGCTGACGTTGGTGGCCTTGGAGTCGTCGATGAAGCGCACCGCGCCGATGCGGCCGACGGGCGCGCAGCGGTGGGGCAGGCCGCGGAAGCTGCCGAGAACGTCCCTCGCGTCCACCAGGTTCGCGCCCGCCACGTGTGCGATCGCGGCGCCGGCCAGGAGGTTGCGCGCGTTGTGCCGTCCGGCCAGGCGGAAGGCTGTCATCGAGTGGGGAGTGCCGTCCAGGAGAATCTCGTCGTCCGTGAGCCGCCACCGGGGGTCGGCGTTGAGCGCGATCCCCGGCAGGTCGTCCACCGGGCGGGTGTCCGGATCGTCCGCATCGTGGACGACCGCGCCGCAGCCGCGGTAGATGCGCCGTTTCGCCCGCACGTACGTGTCGTAGGACGCATAGCGGTCGAGGTGATCGCTGCTGACGTTCAGGACCGAAGCGACCGTGAACCCGCCCCGGTGGAGCCGTTCGAGCTGGAAGCTCGACAGCTCGAGCACGTAGTGTTCCGCGTCGTCGTCGAGCAGGTCGAGGGCCGGGACGCCGAGGTTGCCGCCGGTACGCGTGGCGCCGCCTCCGGCGTCGAGCAGCAGGCCCACGAGCGACGTGACCGTGCTCTTGCCGTTGGTCCCCGTGATGGCCGTGACCGGCGCCCGCGCTTCGGCCAGGAACAGGTCGATGTCGCCCAGGATATCGAGGCCCGCGCCCAGGGCGCGGAGCAGGAACGGATGCGTCAAGGGGATGCCGGGGCTTGCCACGATGCGGTCGAAGTCGCGGTAGTCGAGCGCGTCCGGTCGCACGAGGGGGACAGCGCCGCTCGTGACCGGACCGATGTCGGCGAAAGGCGGATCCGCGCGCGTGTCGCAGGCCGTCACGGGGCACCGGCCGTGCAGGAACTCGACGCAGGACCGCCCCGTGAGGCCGAGGCCGAAGACGAGCGTGCGTGGTCCGTTCATCGGAGCTTGAGCGTCGACAGGCCGACGATGACGAGGATCAGCGTGATGATCCAGAAGCGCACGATCACCCGGGGTTCGGGCCAACCCTTGAGTTCGAAGTGGTGGTGGATGGGCGCCATGCGGAACATGCGCCGGCCGGTCGCCTTGAAACTGGCGACCTGCAGGATCACCGATGCGATCTCGAGGACGAACAGGCCCCCCATGATGAGCAGCACGATCTCGTGGCGGACGATCGAAGCGACCAGCCCGAGCGCGGCGCCGAGCGCGAGCGCGCCGACATCGCCCATGATCACCTGCGCCGGGTACGCGTTGAACCACAGGAAGCCGAGCCCCGCCCCGATCATGGCCCCGCAGAAGATGGCGAGTTCGCCGGATCCCGCCACGTACGGGATCTGCAGGTAGTTCGCGAACTCGACGTGACCGACCAGGTAGGCGATGAAGCCAAGCGCGGCGCTCACCATGACGGTTGGGAGGATGGCGAGTCCGTCGAGACCGTCCGTCAGGTTCACGGCGTTGCTCATGCCGACGATCATGAGCCAGGTGAGAATCACCGACCCGATGCCGAGCGGCACGGCGACTTCCTTGAAGAACGGGACGAAGAGACTCGTCTCGGCCGGGGTCGTGGCGCCCTGGTAGAGGGCGGCGGCGGCGGCGAGCCCCGCCAGGGACTGCCACAGGAACTTCCACCGCGCGGCGAGGCCCCGCGAGTTGCGCGCCGAAACCTTGAGGTAGTCGTCGTACCAGCCGATGACACCGAAGGCCAGGGTCACCGCCAGCGCCATCCAGACGTACCGGTTTTCGAGTTCGCCCCAGAGCAGCGTGGTGACGGCGATGGTGACCAGGATCATGGCGCCCCCCATGGTGGGGGTGCCGGACTTGGCGAGATGCGTTTCCGGGCCATCGTTGCGCACGGGCTGGCCGATCTGGTAGTGGGACAGCTTGCGGATCATGACCGGACCGATGACGAGGGACATCGCGAGCGCCGTCAGCGCGCTCACCATCGTCCGGAAGGTGAGGTAGCCGAACACGCCGAAGCCGCTAACGTGTTGGGCCAGGTACTCGGTCAGCCAGAGCAGCATCAGGCCCGTCCCCCGGGGACGGCGAAACGGTGCGCCAGTGCCTTCCGCGCCGTCTCGACGTCGCTGTACGGGATGCGGCGGCCGGCGACCTCCTGGTAGTCCTCGTGGCCCTTGCCGGCGATGAGCACGACGTCGCCCGCGCCGCTGCGCTCGATCGCGAGCCCCACGGCCCGGGCGCGGTCGATCTCGACGGTCACGTCCCCGGGCCGGCCGAAGCCTTGCAGCGTGTCCTCGATGATGGCGGCCGGACCTTCGCCACGGGGGTTGTCGGAGGTCAGCAGGACGGTATCCGCCCCCGCCTCGGCGGCGGCGGCCATCAGCGGACGCTTGCCGCGGTCGCGGTCTCCTCCGCACCCGAAGACGCAGGTCAGCGTGCCCGTCAGGTGACGCCGCGCGGCGACCAGCGCCGCGCCGAGCGCGTCGGGCGTGTGGGCATAGTCCACGATGACGGTCGGGGCGTCGGGACCGGGCGCGCCAACGCGCTCCATGCGTCCCGGCGCCGCGGGCGCCGAGGCCATCCGCGCCACGACGTCGTCGATCGTCTCGCCGAGCAGGCAGGCGGCGGAGAGCGCGGCGGCGGCGTTGCGCACCGAGAAGTCGCCGAACAGCGGGAGCCGGAACGGGGCGCTTCCCCAGGGAGAACGCCATCGGCCCTCGATCCCGTCGGCGCGCCAGGCCACGTCGGACCAGGACACGTCGGCTTCCGAAGCCGTCCCGTAGGTTACGGTCTTGACGGCGGACTCCCGTACGAGGTCGCGGCCGAGCGGATCGTCCACGTTGATGACCGCCGCGCTCAGCGAGGCGGTCTCGAACAGCTTGCGCTTGGCCTTCGCGTAGCGCTCCATCGTGCCGTGGTAGTCGAGGTGATCGCGGGTCAGGTTGGAGAACACCGCGATGTCGAAGCGCACGTCCGCCACGCGTCCCTGGTCCAGGGCATGGGAACTCGCCTCCATTGCGACGCGCGTCAGCCCGCCGTCCAGCAGGCGTCGCAGCCGCCCCTGCAGGACGACGGGATCCTCCGTCGTGAGCGTGGTCGGGCACAGGTGCGGCGGCACACCCCAGCCCAACGTTCCCACGAAGCCGGTGTCGTCGAGCGTCGCGGCGCTAAGCCACGCGATCGAGGTCTTGCCGTTCGTCCCGGTCACCCCGATGCAGGTGAGCCGGGCGCTCGGATCGTCGTGGAAGCGGGCGGCGATGGCGCCGAGTCGTGTCCGCAGATCCGGCAACACGACGTTGGGCACGTCGGCCTGGACCGGTCTCTCCGAGCAGACGGCTGCCGCGCCGCTGGCCACGGCAAGGGGGACGTGGTCGTGCGCGTCGTGCAGCGTGCCGGCGCGCGCGAGGAAAAGGTCTCCCGGCGCCACGCGGCGGGAGTCGACGGCAAGGCCGGTCACGATGGTGTCGCCGCCGGCGCCGCACAGTTCCCGGAGGGGCTTGCCCGGGGTCATGCGAGCACCACGGCAGCGGCCGCGGGGCCGTTCTCCGGTTCGGACGCGTCGCGCGGCGTTACGGCTTCCGCGACGGCGGGCGACTCCTCCGGGGCGACGCCCAGGATGCGTAATGCGCGAGCCACGACGCGGGAGAAGACCGGGGCCGCGACACTCCCGCCGCCGATCAAGCCGGCCGTCGGCTCGTCGATGACGACGACCACGACGATCCGGGGCGCATGCGCGGGGGCGTAGCCCGCGAACAGCGCCACGTGTCGCGAATCGTCGTAGCCGACCGGGGACACCTTCCGCGTCGTGCCGGTCTTGCCCACGACCCGATAGCCGGCGACGCGCGCGAGCGGGGCCGTGCCCTCGGGGCTCGCGACCCGCTCCATCATGCGCGAGACGTCGCGTACGTCCCGCGCGTCGAAGACGCGCTCACTGGCGGGCGCGGCTGCGTCGCGGATGACGCTGACCGGGCGGCGCACGCCGCCGGTGGCCAGGGTCAGGTACGTGCGGGCGAGCTGCAGGGGCGTGACGGTCAGGCCGTAGCCGAACGCCAGCGTAGCGCGCCCGATGTCCTTGTCCAGGTCGCGCGACGTGAACACGCCGACGGTCTCCCCGGGCAGGTGCGTGCCGGGGACTTCCCCGAGCCCGGCGCGCGCGACGACGTCGAATATCGCGTGCTCCGGCAGATCCAGCGCAACCTGCGTGATCCCGACCTGGCTGGACTTCGCCAGCACCTCGGCGAGGGTGAGGCGCCCGCGGTTGCTCGGGTCCTCGATGAGCTTGCTCCCGACGCGGATGTAGCCGGGCGTGGTGTCCACCGGGGTGTCCGGGAAGTAGCGGCCGCTCTCGAGCGCGGCAAGGACGGACAGGGGCTTGATGGTGGAGCCCGGCTCGTAGGTGTCGGTGACGGCGCGATTGCGCATGCCCGGGGAGCCGCGGTCGACGGGGTTGTTCGGGTTGTACGACGGTTGGTTGGCCATCGCCAGCACCTCGCCGGTGCCAACGTCCAGCATCACCAGGGCGCCGGACTTCGCCCGGTTGTGCTCGACGGCCGACTTGAGTTCGCTGTACGCGAAGAACTGCAGCCTGAGATCGAGGCTCAGCATCACGTCCTTCCCGAACTCCGGGGCGCGCAGATAGGCCAGGTCCTTCACCGAACGCCCGTTCCGGTCGCGCAGCACGCGTTTCTCCCCGGGCCTGCCACGGAGGAAGGCGTCGAGGACCAGTTCGATCCCTTCCTGGCCGGCGTCGTCGATGTTGGTCATGCCCACCACGTGCGCGGTCGTCTCCGCGGCGGGGTAGAACCGACGATACTCGCGCCGGAAGCGTACGCCGGGGATATCGAGGGCACGCACGCGCTCGGCGGTCGCCGGGTCGACGTGCCGCCTCAGATAGGCGAAGCGGCTGTCGGCGTTGCGTTCGAGGAGTCGCGACATGCGACCGACGGGGAGTCCCAGCGCCGTGGCGAGGTCGGGATGGCGGCCACCGGGTATCGGCGTGCGGCCGGGGTCGGTCCAAACCGAGTAGACGGGTGTGCTCACGGCGAGCGGTTCGCCGTGGCGATCGTAGATGATGCCCCGGTGCACGGGAATGGGGACGACGCGCACGGCGCGGGCCTCGCCCTGTTTCTGCAGGAAGTCACGCTCGGTGACGGCCAGGTGCCCGACCCTCGCGATGAGTGCCGCGGCGCCCGCCACGAACAGGCCCGCCAGCAGGTGATGACGCCAGCTCACCGCCGCACCACCGCGGTCACGTCCTCGGGAAAGCGCATCGACAGGCGGGCGCGGGCCATCTCCCCGACATGCCGATAGCTCGCCAGCGTGCCCCGTTCGAGGAGCAGCCGGCTGTACTCCGCGAGCAAGGCGTCGCGCTCCTGCTGCATTTCGGTCAGTCGGATGAAGCAACCGCGCATTTCCTGGGCGTGCGAGGCCACCTGGATGCCGGACGCGGCGGCGCCGGCGCAGACGGCGAAGACCAGGCCCCAGCGGCGCAGGACGGTCGCGAGCCCGCCGGTCATGAACCCGTGCCCCCGGTCTTCTCCACGACCTGCAGCATTGCGCTGCGGGCACGGGGGTTGGCCGCGACCTCGGCGGCGGAGGGTCGGACCCGCCGGACGATCATGCGGGCGCTGGTGCGCGCCCTGTCGCGGGTGGGCAGGCGGCGGGGCAGGGGCTCGCCCTGGCTCCAGCCACGGAAGCGTTGGCGCACCATGCGGTGCTCGAGACTGTGGAAGGTGATGACGGCGAGACGCCCGCCGGGAGCCAGGGCGGCAAAGGCGGCGTCCAGACCGGCATCGAGTTCATCGAGTTCGTCGTTGACATGGATGCGGACCGCCTGGAAGACGCGGGTCGCCGGATGGGCGCCGTCGCGCGCCCCCGGTCGCACCGCGTCGACGGCGGCCGCCAGGTCCCGGGTCCGCTCGAGCGGTCGCCGCGCGATCACCGCTCGGGCGATGCGCCGCGCCTCCGGCTCCTCGCCGTAGCGTTGGAAGACCTCGGCGAGCTCGGACTCGTCGGCCGAGTTCAGCCACTGCGCGGCGGTGACTCCCTGCTTGCGGTCCATGCGCATGTCGAGGGGGCCGTCCCGGAGGAAGCTGAAGCCGCGTTCGGGGCTGTCGAGTTGGCGGGAAGAGACGCCGATGTCCATGATGACGCCGTTCAGGGGCGGCAGCCGTTCGTCCCGCGTGATCTCGCCGATGCGGGAGAACGGGGCGTGGCGAACGCGGACCCTGGGGTCCCGTGCGGCCAGTGCGCGGGCGTCCGCGACCGCGTCTTCGTCGCGGTCCAGCACCAGCAGGCGCGCGGCGGCTTCGAGGTGCTCGAGCAACCGTCGGCTGTGCCCGCCGTTTCCGTAGGTGACATCAGCGAACACCCCGTCGCGCGCTCCCGCCACGGCTGCCACCGTTTCCTCCAGCAACACCGGGACGTGACGCATGCGTGCTCGGTTCTCGCGGGCCGGTCCGTGGGCTCACGGTGCCGACCCTAGATCGACAGGCCCTCGATGTCGCCGACCTGCTCCAGAGCGGTCTCCAGGTCCTTGCCGAGCCAGTTCTCCATCCGCTCCTGCCAATTGCCCTCGCTCCAGATTTCGATCTTGTTGCCCTGGCCGACCACGACCAGCTTCCGCTCGAGCCCCGCGTGTTCCCGCAGCATCTGAGGCAGCAGCACGCGCCCGTTGGCGTCGAGTTCCATGTCCGTCGCGTGGCCTATCAGCAGCCGTTGCAGAAGGCGCACCGGCCCGCGGATGTTCGACATCTGCTGAAGGCGGGCCTGGAGCGCCTCCCAGTCTGGCAGGGCATACATCAGCAGGCTGGGGTCCCTGGAGTCGATGGTCGTGACCAGGCGGCCCGCCGAACGGGCGCGGATAGCCTCGCGATGGCGCGCGGGGAGGGCCATCCGCCCCTTGGCGTCGAGCGTCACGCTGTTGATGCCGCGGAACATTCACCTCGACCAGAGGGGGGGATGGCGTGGGATTGCCACGATCTGACAACTTCACCCACATCTACCCACTATTTCCCACTTGCGGCTACTATAGAAGCGCCGTGGAGGGTGTCAACCGGTTTTTCCCGGCGTTTTTCGGGGCGGAGGGTGCCTTGACGCCAACGCGGACGCTCAGGAACGGAGCGAGCCGGCCGATAAGCCGGGTTCTGTCGCGGGCAGCCATTCATCTTGGGAACGACCGTCACCGGTCGCCTCTTGCGGCCTACCCGAATCCGGCGCGGAACACGCCCTGCGGATTCCTATTTGGCCTTGCTCCGGGCGGGGTTTGCCTAGCCGCCGACGTTGCCGTCGCACGCGGTGCGCTCTTACCGCACCCTTTCACCCTTGCCGCGACGTTCGCCCGGAGGCGACGCGCCGCGGCGGTCTGCTCTCTGTTGCACTTTCCGTGGGCTCGCGCCCCCCAGGGGTTACCTGGCGCCCTGTTCCGTGGAGCCCGGACTTTCCTCCGCCTCCGGGGGGATCCCCGCAGCGACGGCGGCTGCCTGGCCGGCTCGCGCGTCCACCATATCACGGCGGCGCATCGCCCGGCGGTAGAGCGCTGTCCGGGACTCGCCGGTAGCGCGCGCGGCGAGCCGTGCCGCGCGTCCCGGCGGCAGCTCCTCGAGGAGGAGTTCGAGCAGCGCTTCCCCGCCGGACGGCGGCGGTTCCCCGGAACCCTCCAGCACGCACACGAACTCGCCCCGCAAGGGGCCGATGCGCGTCATGGCGGCCGCAACCTGTCCGTGCACGATCGTCTCGAACACCTTGGTCATCTCCCGGCAGACCGTGATCTGCCGCTCCCCCGCACCCAGGTCCTCGAGGTCCTCGAGCGTCCCCGCCAGACGGTGGGGCGTCTCGAAGAACACGGTCGTCTCGGGTCTCCGGAGGAGCTTCGTCAGTGCCTGCCGACGAGGCCCCTTCCTGGCCGGCAGGAAACCCTCGAAGGTACAAGGCGCCGCCGGCAGGGGCGATGCGGAAAGCGCGGCGGTGAGCGCGCTCGGGCCGGGGACGGGGCTGACGGCGATGCCTGCGTCGTGCGCGGCCCGCACCAGCTCGAAGCCGGGGTCGGACAGCCGCGGCGTGCCGGCGTCGGAAACCAGCGCCACGTCCCGCCCTCCTTGGAGCCGCCGCATGACGCGCCGCGCCGCGGGCGCCTCGTTCTGATCGTGCAGCCTCAGGAGTTCACCGGGGGAAGCGTCGATGTGCCGCAACAGGATGCGGCAGCGTCTGGTATCTTCGCAGGCCACTGTCTCAACCGCTTTGAGGACGTTTGCCGCTCGTACGGTGAGGTCCTCCAGGTTTCCAATGGGCGTGGCTACCACGTACAGGGTCCCGGTACTCCCAGACGTTGTCATGACACGGCCCATCTGCAACGGCGGACCCGGCCAAGCGTACGCGAAGCCGGGCTGGCGATCTCTTGCGAGCGCCCCAGAGCCGGTCCGGTGCCTCGCACCGCGAACGCGGTTCGCGCACGCTCGGTCCCGACTCCGCCGCCGGCCCAGCCACACCGACGTTGTATGGACCAATCGCCCCCGGTCGCCGCGCTCTCTCTGGCGTTTGTTCCATACAAGGGGTTTCCCCTCGCGCTCCCCGGCTGAGGGCTCCTTTCTTGCGAGGGGTTCCCCCTCGCGCTCCCCGGCTGAGGGCTCTTTCCCGCGGCGCGTCGTCGCGGTGCTGACCCTCGCGGCCGTGGCGGCATGTCAGTCCGCGAGCGATGGCGGTCAGGACGCGACGCGCGCTCCGGTGGCCGCGGCGCCTCCCGCCCTGGACGCCGCGGCCGTCGCGATGGAGCGCGCGCGGCGCGTGCAGCAGGCCTGGTCGCTTCTCGATGCGGGGGATGTGGCGGCAGCCCGGGCGGTTCGGGACGGGTTGGCCGGGGACGGGTTGGAAGTCCTCGACGCGGGACTCGCGCTCGGGCGCGGAGACATCGACGCGGCCGCGGAGACACTACGATCCCTTGGCCCGTCCGCGGCCGGGCACGTGCGTTTCGCCCTGCTGCGTGCCGAGCTGGCCGCGGCCCGGGGCGATCACGCGGCCGCGGTAGAGGGCCTCATCGCCTTCGAAGCGCGCGCGGCGGCCGATGTCCTGGCGCTCGGCCGCGCGATTTGGCGACATGGTACGCGCGTGCGGGGCTACCGACTGGCGGACCTGGGGAGCCGGGCGGCCAGTGTCTCGGAACGGGCATGGTGGCGCTTCCTGCAGACGTACAACGAGGCCCTGACGCCGGCCCGACAACGGACGCTGTGGAGCGGGTGGCGTCAGGGACACCCGGACCATCCGGCGGCTCTCGCCCGGCCGTCCGGCCTGGATGAGCGAGGTCCGGAGCGCATCGCGGTACTCCTGCCGCTGTCGGGACCCCTCGCGAACGCGGGCGAGCGCGTGCGTGACGGGTTCCTGGCCGGTTACTACGGGGCCGGACCGCCGACACAGTCGATCATGTTCTACGACACCGGAGCCGCGCCCGTCGATGCGCTCTACGAGGAGGCGATGGCCGACGGCGCGGACGCGATCGTCGGACCCCTCTCCAAGGAGAACGTCGCACGCATGTGGGACGTCGATCCGATCCTGCCGACCGTGACCTTGAACACGATCGCGACTCGGGCCGCCCAAGGAGGGGCTCCCCGCCTCGTTCAGTTCGCCTTGGCCGTGGAAGACGAAGGACGCGCCCTGGCGCGACGCCTCGGCGTAGACGGCCGGCGACGGATCCTGGTGTTCCGGACGCGGGCGGACTGGTCCGAACGCGCCGCGGTCGCGTTGGAGAGGAACCTGCCGGATGGCGTCGAACTCGTGGACACGGGGGTGTTCCCGGATGTGAAGGAAGTCACGAGCGTGGTCGGCGAAGCGCTCGCCATCGAGGAGAGCCAGGCGAGGCAGACCGCGCTCGCGAGGCTCTTCCCCGGCGTGGAAATGGCGTTCACGGCACGCCGTCGCGCGGACGTGGGCGCCGTGGTGGCGTTGCTGGACGGCGCCCACGCGGACTCCCTGGCCGCGGCGCTGCGCTTTCACTACGCTGCGGGCCTGCCCGTGTATGGTTCATCGCAGGCACTCCGGGACGGCGCTCGCGGCCTCGAAGGCATGCGCGTCTGCGACATGCCCTGGCGCCTCTATCCGTCGGCGCTCAAGGCCGCGTTGCAGGACCCGTTTCCGGCCATGGTCGACACCGCCGAATCGCTGTTCGCTTTCGGCGTCGACGCCTTTCGCATCGTCAACCGACTGTCCTGGCTGGCGGATTCGCGGGAGCATCGGATCATGGGGGCGTCGGGCATGCTCGGGCTCGACCCGGATGGGTCGGTGCGGCGTGAACCTGCGTGGGCCGTGGTGCGGGACGGCGGCTTCCAACCCCTGCCGCCGGCACGGCCGCGCCCCGGGGGCCCGTGACCCGCTCGCGTCACGCGCGAGGCCGCCGGGCACAGCGGGCGGGGCGGCGGGCCGAGCGGATCGCGGAACGTTTCCTGCGCAGACGGGGCCTCAGGACGCTGGCGCGCAACTACGCGAAGCCGTGGGGCGAGATCGACCTCGTGATGCGCGACGGCGCCGTGCTCGTCTTCGTGGAGGTCCGCCTCCGCGGCCCCGGCGCGTGGGAGGACGGCGCCGCCTCCGTCGACGCGGCGAAGCAGCGCCGGCTGACCCGGACCGCGGATGCCTGGCTCAGGGAGCATCCGCGCTACGCCTCGGACGCCTCGCGATTTGACGTCGTGTCGATGTCCGGGACACACTTTTTCTCGAGCAAGGAGTGGATTGCGGATGCCTTCTGTGCGGATCGCGGATAACGCGGGCGCGGCGCGGACGTTGCTTCGTGGACTGTGTCTCGTGCTGACCCTTGGGACGGCGTCGTGCGCGACGATCACGGGCAGCGACCCGGGGGCGCGAACGCCTGGCGTCATCTTCGACGATCGGGGCATCGAGTGGGCGGCCCGGGGGGCGATCCGGGCCGCCAGCGAAGCGTTGCGGGACAGCCAGATCCGGGTCACGAGCTTCAACGGGGTGGTCCTGCTGACGGGCCTCGTGTCCGAGGAGTCCCTGAAGCAGGCGGCCCGGCGGGCGGTGGAAGAGAATGTGCGCAAGGTGCGCCGGATCCACAACGAGATCGAGGTCGGCCCGCCGGTCACGAACGTGTCGAGGATCAACGACCGCTGGCTCGGCACCAAGGTCAAGACCAGCCTGGTCGCGAGCGAGGAGGTGGACGGGGACCGCGTCCACGTCGTCACGCGGGACGGCGTCGTCTACCTGATGGGAATCGTCTCGCGCGCGGAAGGCGACTCGGCGGCCGACGTGGCGAGATCGGTCGTCGGCGTGCAGAAGGTGGTCAAGGCATTCGAGTACGTGGACGCCGGTTGAGGGCCCGCCGGCTCCCGGCCGATCCCGTCGGCCGGAACCTGTTCAATCGACGATCCTGAGTGTCGGTCTTGCCGTGTTGCCGCCGGGACGTTGCGGGGGTGTCGCAGCTTCGTCCGGCGCGGTGGAGGACCCTTCCCGTTTGGGATTGATGGGTTGCGGACTCGAGAGGCCGGGCCGGGTCGGTGGCTCTTTTCTTGCGAGGGGTGCCCCCTCGCGCTCCCCGGCTGAGGGCTCCCGCGCCTCCGGACTCGCGAAGCTGCCGGAGACGTTGCTGCCCTGGAAGGCCAGGCCCGCGCCGCTCTCGCGGGCGTACACGGCAAGCACGGCTTCGAGGGGCAGCACCACGTGGAACGCCCGGCCGCCGAAACGGGAGTCGAAGGACACCGCGGCGTCCTCGCATGCGAAATGGCGTACGGCCCTGGCCGAGATGTTCAGGACGATGCGATCTTCCCTGACGTGTTCGCGGGGAACGACGACGCCGTCGACATCGGCAGCGACCAGCAGGTGCGGGGTCCAGTCGTTGTCGACGATCCAGTCGATCAGCGCACGGATCAGGTACGGCCGCGGGGAGCGCACGTCACTCCCGCATTTCGACTTCGGCCTCGGTGAGGCTGCGCCGGAACGACTCCCGCTCCACGATGCGCCGCATGTACTGGCGCAGGGCGCGCGTGGAACGTTCCGGCAGCTTGATGTCCATGGCCTTGAGCCGCCAGAGGATGGGCGCCACGCAGCAGTCCACGAGGGTGAACTCGTCGCTCATGAAGAACTGCTGGCTCGCGAAGACCGGGGCCACGGCCAGCAGGCTCTCGCCCAGTTCCCGACGGGCCTTGGCCAGGGACTCGGCGCGTCCGCGGCCCGCCATCAGCAGGTTGACGCGGCGGCTCCAGTCCTTCTCGATGCGGTGCATGAGCAGCCGGCTCTGCGCCCGTGCCACCGGGTACACGGCCAGTAGCGGGGGGTGCGGGAAGCGCTCGTCCAGGTACTCCATGATCACAGTGCTCTCGTAGAGCACGAGTTCGCGGTCCAGGAGGGTCGGCAAGGTGTTGTAGGGGTTGATCTGCCCCAGTTCCTGGGGCTTGTGGCGCGGGTCGACGTCGACGATGTCGACGTTGATGCCCTTCTCGGCCACGACCATCCGCACCCGGTGGCTCTGGTGGTCCGCCGGGTCGGAGAACAGGGTCATCGAGCCTCGCCGGGTCAGGACGCTCATTGGCACCTCGCGCAGGATCAGTGGACGTCCTTCCAGTATTCGCGGTTGAGCAGGTACGCGAAGACGAAGAGCAGCGCCAGGAAGAGCAGGACGTAAACGCCGAGCCGCTCGCGTTCCAGGCGCGTCGGTTCGCCAACGTAGTACAGGAAGTTGACGAGGTCGTAGACGGCGTCGTCGAACTCGTCCGCGCTCACTCCGCCGGAGCCTTCCTCCACCTCCAGAAAGCAGCGTGGCTCGCGCTCGGCAACGATGACGGACTCGCCGTCGAGCAGGTCGACGGGCTCGAACCCCCGGCATACCTCCCGCTGCACGCCCTGCAGGTCCATCATCACGTGGGGCATGCCGACGTTCTCGAACACCTTGTTGTTCACACCGAACGGTCGCGTGGGATCGATGTAGAAGGTCTTCAGGTAGTTGTAGAGCCAGTCCTCGCCGCGCACGCGAGCGACCATCGTGAGATCGGGCGGACGGGCCCCGAACCACGCCTTGGCCTCCTCTTCGGGCATCGACGTCTCCATCAACCCCCCGATCTTCTGCCCCGTGAACACGAGGTTCTCGAGGAAGAGTTCGTGCGGAATGCCAAGATCGTCGGCCGTGCGCTCGTAGCGCTGGAAACGCAGGGAGTGGCACGCCAGGCAATAGTTGACGTACAGGGCAAGCCCCCGCTGGAGGGACGGCTTGTCGTGGAGGTCGGGCTCCATGGGCCGCATCGGCCAGTCCGTGGCGGCGGCCGCGGCCGGCAGGGCGGCGAGGGTCGCGAGCAACGCGAGGGTCCGGGCCGTCACGGTATGCGCTCCGGTACAGGCCTCGTCCGGTCGACACGCGAGTACCACGGCATCAGCAGGAAGTAGGCGAAGTAGAGCACGGTGAAGACCTGTGCGGCCGCCGTGGCGGTGGGCGACGGCGGGATCGTGCCGAGGTAGCCGAGCACCACGAAACTGACGACCAGCATGGCGAGCATGAGCTTGGACAGCAGGCCCTTGTACCGGATGGACTTGACCGGGCTGCGGTCGAGCCAGGGGAGGATGGAGGGAATCACGATGGCCGCCCCCATGACGATCAGGCCCCAGAACTTGGCGGACAGGCCGAACAGGGGGAAGGTCACGGCGCGCAACATGGCGTAGAAGGGCGTGTAGTACCAGACCGGCGCGATGTGTTCGGGCGTCTTGAGCGGGTCGGCCTCTTCGAAGTTCGGCTTCTCGATGAAGTACCCGAACATCTCTGGCGCGAAGAACACGATGGCGCAGAACACGATCAGGAAGCCGATCGTGGCCATGAAGTCGTGCACGGTGTAGTACGGGTGAAAGGGGATGCCGTCGAGCGGGACGCCCTGGAGGTCCTTCTGCTTCTTGATGTCCACGCCTTCGGGGTTGTTCGAGCCCACGTGGTGCAGGGCCACCATGTGCAGGAACACCAGCCCGGCCAGCGCGAGCGGCATCGCGATCACGTGCAGGGCGAAGAACCGGTTCAGCGTGATCTCCGACATGCCGTAATCGCCGCGGATCCACTCCATGAGGTCGGCACCCACGAAGGGGATGGCGCCCGCCAGCGAGACGATCACCTGCGCGGCCCAGAACGACATGTTGCCCCACGTCAGGACGTAGCCGAAGAACCCTTCCGCCATCAGCACGAGGTAGATCGCCATGCCGATGAGCCAGAGCAGTTCCCTCGGAGCCCGGTACGAGCCGTAGGCCAGCGCCCGGAACATGTGCAGGTAGACGACGAGGAAGAACGCGGACGCGCCGGTGGAGTGCACGTAGCGGATCAGCCAGCCGTATTCGACGTCGCGCATGATGTACTCGACCGACGCGAACGCCCCGTCCCCGCTCGGAACGTAGGACATCGTGAGCCAGATCCCGGAGAGAATCTGGATGGCGAACACGACCAGGGCGAGGACGCCGAAGTAGTACCAGAAGTTGAAGTTCTTCGGCGCGTAGTACTTCGTCGCGTGGTACTCGATCGTCTCGGTCAGCGGCATGCGCTCGTCGAGCCACGCCACGCAACGCCTGAGGAGATCGGCTGGAGAAGCCTTTGACTCTGCCATCAGGCGGTCTCCCCGTCCTCACCGATCACGATCACGTCGTCCGTCTCGAAGAAGTACGGCGGCACGGGCAGGTTGTCCGGCGCCGGTACGGCCTTGACCACCCGCCCGGCGAGGTCGAAGCGGGATCCGTGGCATGGGCAGAAGAAGCCTCCCTGCCAGTCCGGGTCGAAAGCCTCGGGCTGGACCTCCCCGTAGTACTTGGGCGAGCAGCCGAGATGCGTGCAGAGGCCGACATACACGCCGATCTCCGGACGCCGCGAGCGCCAGGCGTTGCGCGCGTAGTCGGGCTGCATGTCGGCGTTCTCGGAATCCGGGTCGGCGAGGTCCGCGGTCTCGGACGCGAGCAGTTCGACCGACTCGGAGGCTCGATAGATGACGAAAACCGGTTGGCCCCGCCAGGCCGGGATGGGGCCGAGGATCTCCCCGGGGCGGAGCTTTCCGATGTCGACGCGGATGGGGGCGCCGAGTGCCCGGGCCTTGGCGCTCGGCGTCCAGGCCTTGACGAACGGTATCGCGGCGCCGATCGCGCCGACGCCGCTGAGCGCCGCCGTCGAAGCGATCAGGAAGTACCTGCGCCCGGTGTTGGTGCTTTCGTCGCTCAAGACAGGCTGCTCCCGCCGTCGTCCTGTCGTGTCTGTCGTGTCCTTGGTGTCCCGCCAGTCGAGCGCACCCGCGGCGGGCGACCGGCCGGTGGACGTCCGCTTCGGATCACCGCTTCGAGTATTGCGGACGTTTGCGCGCCTTGCGCAGCCCGACCTTCTTCCGTTCCACCTCCCGCGCGTCGCGGGTGATGAAGCCGGCCTGTCGCAGGTCCGATCGCAGGGTCTCGTCGTAGTCCACGAGGGCGCGCGCGATACCGTGCCGTATGGCCCCCGCCTGACCGGACGATCCGCCGCCCTTCACCGTCACCGTGATGTCGAACCGGTCCAAGGCACCTGCGACCTCGAGCGGCTGGCGCACGATCATGCGCGCGGTCTCCCGTCCGAAGTACTCGTCCACGGGACGCGCGTTCACGAGGATGCGGCCGTTGCCGGGCCGGATGAAGACCCGTGCCGTGCAACTCTTGCGCCGGCCGGTGCCGTAGTTGTGTCCCTGTGCCATGCTCGTCCTCGAACCGGGGGTGCCTGGGCTGAATGACCGCTGCGGTCGCGTACCGGGAGCTGCCGCGCTACAGCGCGAGCGACCTCGGTTGCTGCGCGGAATGCGGGTGGTCGGGTCCCGCATACACCTTGAGCTTGCGGAATGCCGCGCGTCCCAGGGGATTGCGCGGCAGCATGCCCTTGACCGCCTTCTCGATGACCCGCTCCGGATGCTTCTCGATCATGTCCTCGAAACGCGTCGCCTTGATGCCCCCGGGATAGCCGGTGTGGCGGTAATAGGTCTTGGCGACGGCCTTGTTCCCCGTCACGCGTACCTTCTCCGCATTGACCACCACGATGTAGTCGCCGGTGTCCACGTGCGGCGTGTAGGCCGCCTTGTGCTTGCCCCGCAACCGGCGCGCCACCTCCGTCGCGAGGCGGCCGAGGGTCTGGCTTTCGGCGTCGATGACAAACCACGCGCGCTCGACATCCTGAGGACGCGTGCTGACGGTCTTCATGCGGAGGATCCGGCGTAAGAAGCGCGCGGATTCTATCGAACGAGCGCGCGGACGATCAAGGTTTGTGGGAGCGCCCGAGGTACTCGCGGGACTGCATCTCGCGGAGACGGCTGGCGGTACGGTCGAACTCCGCCCGCAGGCGTTCGCCCTGGTAGAGATCCCCGATGGCGGCCTGCGCGGACAGCACCAGCTTGACGTTGCGGTCGTACAGTTCGTCGATCAGTCCGATGAAACGGCGTGCCGCGTCCTCCCGCGTGCGGCCGAAGACGGGGACCGCGCTCAGGACGACCGCGTGGAACTCCCGCGACAGCTCGACGTAGTCGTTCTGGCTGCGCGGCCCTTCGCAGAGCTCGGGGAAGTCGAACCAGGCCACGTCGTCGGTACGCCGGCGCGTGCGTATCTCGCGTCCGTTCACCTCCAGCCGCGCCCCCTCCCTCGGAGGCTGCGGTGCGAGGGCCGCGAAGCACTCCGCGAGCCGGTTCTCCGCAGCCTCGGACAGCGGCCACTGATAGGTGTCGGCGTCCGCCAGCACGCGTAGGCGATGATCGGCGCGGCCATCGAGATGCAGCACCTGCATCCGTGCCTCGATGCGCTCGATGGCAGGCAGGAAGCGCCGCCGTTGCAGCCCGTTCTCGTAGAGGCGCCGCGGCTCGACGTTGGACGTGCAGACGAGGGTGACGCCGCGGTCGAGCAACACGCCGACCAGTTCTCCGAGGATCATCGCGTCGCCGATGTCGGAGACGAAGAACTCGTCGAAGCACAGCACGGCCGCCTCGTCGGCCATGTCGTCCGCCACGCGCTGCAACGGATTGGGCACGCCCGCCAGGCGGCGCAGGTCGTTGTGCACGCGCAGCATGAAGCGGTGGAAATGGAGGCGGAGTTTGGCCTCGAAGGGGAGACACTCGAAGAACAGGTCCATCAGGTAGGTCTTGCCGCGGCCGACGCCGCCCCACAGGTACAGCCCGCCGACCTGTGGCCCCGGGCGCCGCTGGAATGGCGCAAGGCCGCTCCGGAGCGCGTGGGCGACGCGCCGCAGCACGCCGGGATCCGTGCGGTGCATCCCGTCGAGACGGTGGTGGAGCGCGTCGAGTTCGCGCAGCGCCGCGGCCTGCGCGGGATCGGTCCGGAAGCCCCGCACGGCGAGGTTCCGCTCGTGTGCGGCGGTGGGAGTCGTCATGGGTGCTGGGGCTCAGATGTCCTCGAGGCGCGCGAGGGCGGACAGGGCGTGCGCCTCGAGGCCCTCCGTCCTCGCGATGGCGGCCGCCGTGCGTGCCAGCGCCGGCGCCCCGGCGGCCGAGATCCCGATCACCGAACTGCGCTTCAGGAAATCGTTCACGCCCAGGGGCGATGCGTAACGCGCCGTGCCGAAGGTCGGCAGTACATGGCTCGGTCCGGCGCTGTAGTCGCCGAGCGCCTCGGCGGCGTGCCCGCCGAGGAAGATCGCGCCGGCGTGCCGCACTTGGGGGAGGAGGGCGTCCGGGTCCGCGACCGCCAGCTGCAAGTGCTCGGGCGCCAGCCGGTTGGCGACGTCGACGGCTTCTTCGAGGTTGCGCGTGCGGATGAGCGCGCCGCGGGCTTCGAGCGACGCGGCGATGACGGAGCGGCGCGACATCCCCGGCAGCAGCGCCTCCATCTGACGGGCCACCGCGTCGAGGTACTCCGCCTCCGGCGACAGCAGGATGGCCTGCGCCGCGGCGTCGTGTTCCGCCTGGGAGAAGAGATCGAGGGCGGTCCAGCGGACCGGTACGCTGCCGTCGGCGACGATGACGACCTCGCTGGGCCCGGCGATGCTGTCGATGCCGACCGGCCCGAACACTTGCCGCTTCGCTGCGGCAACATAGGCGCCGCCCGGTCCCACGATCTTGTCCACGCGCGGGATCGTGGCCGTGCCGTGAGCCAAGGCCGCGATCGCCTGGGCGCCGCCGATCGTGAACACGAGGTCCGCGCCGCCGACATGCAGCGCCGCCAGAACGTGGTCGCTGTGCCGGCCGCCCGGCGTGGGGACGACCACGATGCGCTGTCCGACTCCCGCGACGCGTGCCGGGACGAGGGTCATGAGCGCGGTGGACGGATACGCCGCCTGCCCCCCCGGGACGTAGACGCCCACCCGGTCGAGCGGTACGACGCGCTGGCCGAGCCGGTTGCCGAGACCGTCCTCGTAGTCGAAGGACGCGGCGTCCTCGAGCTGGCGCTCGTGGAAGCCGCGGATGCGTGTCGCGGCGGCGTCCAGTGCCTGGCGATCGGCCCGGGGGAGGCCGGCGTGGGCCTCCGCGAGCCGTGCGGCGTCGAGCCTCAGTTCGGTCAGGCTGTCCGCACCGAGGCCGTCGAAACGGCGCGAGTACTCCAGCACGGCGGCATCGCCCCGCTCGCGCACGTCGCGCACGATTTTCGCGACCGAGCGCTCGACCGCCTCGTCCCCGGAGGCCTCCCAGTAGCCGAGCCGTGCGAGGGCGGCGTCGAAGTCCGCCGCGCCCGTATCGAGGCGCCCGATCACGGCGTGGGTCGGTCTTCCGAGACCCGGCGCACGTCGGCGCCGAGCGCGCGGAGCTTCCGCTCGATACCCTCGTAGCCGCGGTCGATGTGGTAGATGCGGTCGATCACGGTGTCGCCCCGCGCGACCAGTGCGCCGACCACCAGCCCGAAGGAGGCCCGCAGGTCGGTCGCCATCACCGGAGCGCCTCGCAGCCGCGTCACGCCGCGCACGACAGCGGTCCGAGGGCCCTCCAGGCGCACGTCCGCGCCGAGCCGCGACAGCTCGTTCAGGTGCATGAAGCGGTTCTCGAAGATGGTCTCGACCACCCGGCTGGTGCCGCGCGCCACGGTGTTCATCGCCAGGAACTGTGCCTGCATGTCCGTCGGGAAACCGGGATACGGCGCCGTCGCGATGTCCACAGCGCGCGGCCGCTCGCCGCTCATGTCCAGTGCGACCCGGCCGGGCTCGGCCTCGACGGTGGCGCCGGCGTCCTCGAGCTTCCGCAGGACCTCGCGCAGGGAGGACGGTTGCCCGTTCAGCAGGCGCACGCTTCCCCGCGTGGCGGCGGCGGCGATCAGGTACGTGCCCGCTTCGACGCGGTCGGGCATGACCCGGTGCTGGCAGCCGCGGAGGGCCCGGACCCCCTCGATCTCGATGACGTCGGAGCCGTGGCCGTGAATCCGCGCGCCCATGGCGATGAGGCACTCGGCCAGGTCGACGATCTCGGGTTCCCGGGCGGCGTTCTCGATCCGCGTCGTGCCGCGGGCGAGTGTGGCGGCCATGAGGAGGTTCTCGGTGCCGCCGACCGTGGGCACGTCGAGCACGATCCTGCAGCCGCGCAGTCCGTGCGCGGCGCGCGCCTTGACGTAGCCGTCCTCCAGTTCGACCAACGCGCCGAGCGCCGTAAACCCCTTGAGGTGCTGGTCCACCGGTCGCGGCCCTATGGCGCACCCGCCCGGAAGGGAGACCTCGGCGCGGCCGAAACGCGCGAGCAGGGGCCCCATGAGCAGGAAGGACGCCCGCATGGTCTTGACCAGGTCGTAGGGTGCGCGGAAGCGGGACACAGCGGACTGGGTCACCTCGACGGTCGTGTCCTCTCCGGCGACATCGGCTCCCAGGTTGCGCAACAGGGCGATCATCGTCGCCACGTCCCGGAGCCGCGGGACGTTGTGGAGGCGGACGGGGCCCTCGGCCAGGAGAGCGGCCGCCAGTATCGGCAGGACGGAGTTCTTTGCGCCGGAGACCGTCAACTCTCCGGAGAGCGGGGTCCCGCCGCGAATGACCAGCTTGTCCAAGTTGCGCTCGCCCCTGTCAGCCGGGCCCGCTTGCGTCCCGGTTCCCGGCGCCGGACTCCCGGGCCTCCTCCGGGGTCACGGCGCGTATGGTCACCGCGTGGACGGAGCCGTCACGGATCAGTTCTCCGATGGCCTGGTAGACGAGTTGCTGGCGCCGCACGCGGCTGAGCCCGGCGAACGCGGGACTGGTAACGGCCACCTGGAAGTGATTGCCGTCGGCGTGTACCTCGACCTCGGCGTTCTCGACGTGAGCCTGCACGAGTCCCGTGATGGATTCCTTCATCCCTTCCGGTTCCGGCTGTTGCTGGATGGCCCTTGGCTAGGCGGCGGCAGATTCACGTTAACATGCCGCGGCAACGACCGCGTTCGAGACGGCACGAATTGGCGCGCGCTCCGGTCCCGGCCGCAGCCGCGCTCCAGAGTGTGACGGTAACGCACGAAAGCGTAGCGATACTGGAGAAAATGGTGAGCGGTACCCGATCGTGAGGAGTCGAGACGCGTGCGGCAGGGTCGCGCGGGCACGCGCCGAGGACCGGGATCCCTGGCGATCGTCGCGTCCCCGCATGCATCACCCGGGCTGACGGTCCGCCCCCATGTGGCTCCCGATCCTGGCATTGATCCTCGGGTTCGTCGCCCTGATCTGGAGCGCCGACCGATTCGTCTCCGGAGCGGCGGCCACCGCCAGCAACCTCAACGTCTCCAAGGTCCTCATCGGCCTCACGGTGGTGTCGGTGGGCACCTCGGCGCCCGAGATCCTCGTGGCCCTGGCGGCGGCGCTCGAAGAATCCTCTTCCCTTGCGATCGGGAACGCGATCGGTTCGAACATAGCTAATGTCGGGCTCGTCCTCGGGGTGACGGCCATGGTCGCGCCGCTGCCGTTCGCGCCGGGTGTGCTCAAGCTGGAGTTGCCCTGGCTCATCGCGGCCACGCTCCTGGCGCTGATCTGTCTTTTCGACCTGTGGCTCGGCACGTTCGACGGGCTGCTCCTGCTGGCCGGGCTCTGGCTCGTCATGCACCGGCTCATGCGCAAGCAACGGGGGGCGGCGCACGGGATTCGCGAGACCCTCGAGGAGGAACTCGAGGAACTGCCGAGCATGACCACGGCCCGCGCGGTCCTCTGGACGGCGATCGGCCTGGCGGTCCTGCTCGCGGCGGCCTGGATCCTGGTGTGGGCCGCAACGGAGATCGCGCGCCTGCTCGGCGTCAGCGAACTCGTCATCGGACTGACGGTGGTGGCCGTCGGTACCAGCTTGCCCGAGTTGGCGGCCACGCTCAGCGCCGCGATCAAGGGACATCCCGACATCGCGATCGGCAACGTCGTCGGGTCGAACATCCTCAATATCCTCGCGGTGCTGGCCGTGCCCGCGCTCGTGTACCCGGTGGGCATCGAGGCGCACGTCCTGTGGCGGGACTTCGGGATGATGGCGGCGTTGACGGCCCTGCTGGTCCTGTTCGCGTACGCCATCGGCTCGCGGCCGACGATCACGCGCTTCGAGGGTTCCGTGATGGTACTGGCGTGGATCGGCTACATGGTGCTGCTCTACCACCAGGCGTGACTGGCCAGGCGTGACCGTGCCAAGCCCGAATCCGAACGCGTTCCCGTCCGAGGCGTTGTCGGGCGCCCGGCAAGTCGAGCTGCTGATCCTGGATGTCGACGGCGTCCTCACGGATGGCCGCCTGCACTACTCGGACGGGGGCGTCGAGACCAAGGCCTTCCACGCGCAGGACGGTGCTGCCATCAAGATGGTCCAGGGGGCAGGTATACCGGTGGCGATCGTCTCGGGGCGGGACTCCGAGGCGGTCGGACGGCGCGCGGGGGAGCTCGGCATCGCCCACGTCCACCAGGGAGTGGCGGACAAGGCGGGAACCCTGGAGGAGCTGGGCCGGGCCACGGGGATCGCGCCGGAGCGGATGGCGCACGTGGGCGACGACATTCCGGATCTGGCCCTGTTCGACCGCGTCGGCTTCCGGATCAGCGTGCCTGGCGCGCACCCGGCGGTTCTTGCCGAGGCGGACTACGTGACCGGGATGGCGCCCGGGTCGGGCGCGGTGCGCGAGGCCTGCCACCTGATCCTGGTCGCGCGGGGCCTGTGGGGCGATGCGTTGTTCAAGGCCCGCGGTTCCAGGCCGGGGTAGCCGGCCGACATGAAGCGCTGGCATTGGGGCGCTGGATTCGCGGCGGCGTTCGTCTTTGCGCTGGTGTTCCTGCAGTCCGGCGATCGGCCCGCGCCGGAGCTGCCGCCGGAACTCCAGGACGAACCGGACGTCTACATAGACGGAGCGGTGATCACGCAGTTCCGGGAAGACGGCGCCTTGCGTTACCGGATCGCGTCCGACGAGATCCGCCAGTACGAGAGGCAGGGACTTGCGACGCTCGAGGGCCCGGCGCTGGACCTCTATCCGCCAGAGACGCCGCCGTGGCACGTCTCGGCCGACCGCGGCGTGCTGCGGACCGTTGCCGGACCCTCGGGCGCGCCGGAAGAGCAACTGCTGCTGCGCGAGAACGTCGTCCTGCGGCGCGACCTCGGCGACGGCGGCGTGCTGGTCGTCAGTACGGCTTCGCTCTACGTCTACCCGGAGCGTCAAATCGCCCGCACGGACCGGCCTGTTATGATCGAGGCGCCCGGCCGGCGCGGTACCGCGGCCGGTTTCGAAGGCGACCTGGAACGCGGGTGGATGCGCCTCTCGTCTGCGCCCGGACAACGGGTCCATATCGTCGCCGTCCCACGCCCTGGCGACGGCGATTCTCGATCGGCCAGGGGTTCGACATGAGCGGGAGCGCGGACCGACGACACCGGGTGCGAGGCTTGAGGGCCCTTCGTTGCGCCGCGATCGTGTTGCTGGGCGCCGCCGCCTCGGCGGTGGAAGCGCCCGTGGTCGACGATGCGGACCAGCCCATTCACTGGCGCGCGGATCACGCGGAGGTCGACGCCAGGGGCCGCACCATCCTGACGGGCGACGTGTGGATGGAACAGGGCACGCTGCGCGTCGAGGCCGACCGCATGGTCATCGAATACGACGGGGACCGGGTGGTCCACGTCGCTGCGGAGGGTGACCTCGCCCGTTACCGGCAGCGGCCCTGGCCGGCCGCCGCGCCGGTCGAGGCCGACGCCGAGCGGATCGTGTACCACGCGGCGGAAGAACGCGTGGAGCTGCTCGGTCGGGCGTACCTGGCGCAGGAGCCGAACGAGATCCGCGGAGAGGTCATCCACTACGACCTGCGGGAAGGCAGGATCGACGCGGCAGGCAACGGAGACGGGAGGGTGGAGATGATCTGGCAGCCGGAGCGGGATGGGGGCGAGACCCGTTAACGCGACCGAAGCCGTCGCCCTGGCGGGCGCTGGGTCTTCCTGCATCGAGGTGTCGCGCGAAGTCCGACACCCTGCTCGGGGCGCTCGTGGGCCGGTGGGCGCGGGTGGCTGAGCTGTCCGCCAACGGTCTCCGGAAGCGCTATCGCGACCGGACGGTCGTGGACGACGTCACCCTGCGTCTCGCGAGCGGCGAGATCGTGGGGTTGCTCGGCCCGAACGGGGCCGGCAAGACGACCTGCTTTTACATGATCGTGGGCCTGGTCCGCATGGACGCGGGCGCGATTCTGCTCGACGGCACCGACCTCAGCCGCGCGGCCATGCACGACAGGGCGCGCGCCGGCATCGGCTACCTGCCGCAGGAGGCGAGCGTGTTCCGCCGGCTTTCGGTGGAGGACAACCTCAACGCGATCGCCGAGTTGCGGCGCGACCTCGGCCGTGCCGAGCGGCGGCGCCTGGTCGAGCGCCTGGCGGGGGAGTTCCGGCTGAACGATATCCGCGCGACGCTCGGGGAACGTCTTTCGGGCGGCGAGCGGCGCCGGCTGGAGATCGCCCGCGCACTGGCCGGCGAGCCCGCGTTCATCCTGCTGGACGAGCCCTTCGCCGGCATCGACCCGATCTCGGTGGACGATCTCAGGCGGGAGATCCTGGGCCTTGCACGCCGGCGGATCGGGGTCCTCATCACGGACCACAACGTCCGCGAGACGCTCGACATCTGCGACCGGGCCTACATCGTCAACGAAGGACACATCATCGCCGAGGGGGACGCGGAGGCCATCCTCTCGAACGAGACCGTGCGGCGGGTGTACCTCGGCGAGCGCTTCGAACTGTAGTTGCTCGAACTTTCCGTGCGGACTTGGGACTTGCCGTCCGCGGGCGAAGTTCGGGAAACTGCGGCACACCGCGAGATCCGGACAAGACCGATGAAACCCGCGCTGTCCCTCCGGGTCGGCCAGCAGGTCACGATGACGCCGCAGCTCCAGCAGGCGATACGCCTGATGCAGCTCTCGTCGGTCGAACTCGCCCAGGAAGTCCGGGAAGCCATCGAAACGAACCCGATGCTGGACTATCCGGACGACACGGACTCCGACCAGGTCGAGGACGGGGAGCACCAGGCGGCGGACGACCACGAGGAGCGGGAGGCGGCGGACGGGGAGTGGGAGGACGACTCCTCGGAACCGGACTGGGCGCAGGGCGCGTCGGAGGAGGTCTCGTTCGCGAGCGCGGACATCCCGGGGGAGCTTCCGGTCGACACGAGTTGGGACGAGATCTACCAACCACCGCCGATGGCGGCGCAGTTGGCGGGGACCGTGTCCGGCGAGCGCGACCGGGAGTTCGCCGGTGGCGGCGAGTCGCTGACCGACTACCTGCTGTGGCAACTGAATCTCGCCCCGGTCTCGACGCGGGACCGGGTCATCTGCACGGCGCTGGTGCACGCGATCAACGAGGACGGCATGCTCACCGCGGACGTTGGCGACGTTGCCTCCGACCTGGCCGTCGAGGTCGACGAAGTCGAAGCGATGCTGAAGCTCGTGCAGCAGTTCGAGCCCGCGGGGGTCGGGGCGCGTGACCTGCGCGAGTGTCTGCTCCTGCAGTTATCGGAACTTCCCGCGGACACGCCCCATCGCGAGGCCGCGCGAGGACTGGTCGAGGACTGTTTCGACGCATTGGCGGCGCGGGACCGCGGCGCGCTGGCGCGTCGGTCGAAGCTGCCGGATGACGTGCTGAGGTCGGCCCTGGAACTCGTGCGCTCGCTGCATCCGCGCCCCGGCGCCGCGGTGGGCGACTTCGAGGGGGAGTATGTCGAGCCGGACGTCTTCGTGCGCGGGGACGGCAACCGCTGGATCGTCGAACTCAACCCCGACGCGTTGCCGCGCGTGCGGATCAACGGCGACTACGCGTGCCTCGTCCGCCGGGGGGACAACAGTCCGGACAACACCTTCCTGCGCGACAACCTCCGCGAAGCCCGCTGGTTCCTGAAGAGCCTGCGCAACCGGGGGGACACGCTGCTCGCGGTGGCATCGAAGATCGTCGAGTTCCAACGCGCCTTCCTGGAGCATGGCGAGGAGGCGATGCGGCCGCTCGGACTGGCCGAGATCGCCAACGCGGTCGGCATGCACGAATCCACGATCTCGCGGGTCACGACGCGGAAGTACCTGCACACCCCGCGCGGCGTCTTCGAACTGAAGTACTTCTTCTCCAGCCATGTCGGGACCCTGACGGGGGGCGAGGTGTCGAGTACGGCGATCCGCGCGCTCATTCGCCGGCTGGTCGCGGACGAGGATCCCAGGAAGCCGCTGTCGGACAGCCGCATCGCGACGCTGCTGGCGGAGCGGAACATCTCGGTGGCGCGGCGCACCGTCGCCAAGTACCGGGAGTCGATGTCCATGCCGCCCTCCAGCCAGCGCAAGCGGCTCCTGTGACGGGCGGGAACGCCGGTAGCCTCCCCGTGTACACTTGGTGTGAAACGGCGGGGGCTGCCGGCGCGCCGACCCGGCGGCGATCAAGGAGGTTTCATGCAGCTCAGCATCTCAGGACGGCACATCGACGTCACGGACGCGCTGAAGGCGTACGTCAGGAACAAGATGTCGCGCCTGGAACGCCATGACGACCACATTACCAACGTGCACGTGATCCTCTCCGTGAACAAACTCGTGCAGCGCGCGGAGGCAACGGTCCACACCAACGGGGCCGAACTCTTCGCGAATGCCGACGACTCCGACCTCTACGCGGCGATCGACGCGCTGCTGGACAAGCTGGACCGGCAGGTCGTCAAGCACAAGGAAAAGGTCCACGACCACCGGGTACGCACGAACTGAGCGGTCGTTTCAAGCCGGCGCCTCCCGGCGCGCCGGAACTTGCCGCTCAAACCCGAAATCCGACAAACTGGGGGTGGCCGCAAGTCGAGGCTGGCCTTCGATGATCGATTTCCGCGAGTTGCTGCTCCCGTCCTGTAGCCGCGCGGGTCACCGCGCCGCATCGAAGAAGGCGGCGCTGGAGCAGGCGAGTGAGATCATCGCGGGCGCCCACCCGAACCTGGCGCCCCGTCGTCTCCTCGAAGGACTCCTCGCGCGCGAGCGTCTGGGCAACACGTGCCTGGGACAGGGGGTGGCGATTCCGCATTGCAGGATGCCGTGCGACCGCCCGGCTGCCGCGCTGCTGCGGCTGGCCGTGCCGCTCGAGTTCGAAGCGCCGGACGGACAGCCGGTGGACCTCCTGTTCGTGCTGGTCGTTCCCGACGATGAGGCGCAGCGCCACCTCGACGTGCTCGGGGCCCTCGCGCAGGCGTTCGACCTGCCCTCCAACAGGAACATGCTGCGCCGCGCGGAGGACGACACGGAACTCCGGGAGACCCTCTTGCGGATGGTTGGACGGGTCGCCGCATGAAGGTCCTCGTCAGTTCATTCGGCTACAAGCACGGGCTGCCGCCGGACGCTGACTTCGTGTTCGACGTGCGTTGCCTCGCCAATCCGCACTGGGTCGAATCGCTGCGGGCGCTCACGGGCCGCGACGCGGCGGTCGTCGCGTTCCTCGACGAAGACCCCGACGCCGACCGGATGTTCGACGACATCCGCCGCTACCTCGAGGCCTGGCTGCCCAGGTTCGCCGCGCAGGACCGGACGGTCGTGCACGTCGCCATCGGCTGCACCGGCGGCCAGCACCGTTCCGTGTACATGGCGGAACGGCTGGCCCGCCATCTGCGTGACCGCATGCCGGACCTGGCCGTCCGCCACACGGGAAACGCGGGGTGATCGACGGGCGGGTAACCGTCGTCAACGCGTTGGGCCTGCATGCCCGGGCTGCCGCGAAGTTCGTCAACCTGGCGAAGACGTTCTCCTCGACGGTCGAAGTGCGCGCGGGCGATCGGTCCGTGGACGGAAAGAGCATCATGGGGGTGATGATGCTTGCCGCCGCGCGGGGTACGGAACTGGTCCTGTGCGTGGAGGGTCCGGACGACGCCGAGGCGTTCGAAGCGCTGACGGGACTCGTTGCCCACCGTTTCGGGGAATCGGAGTAGGGCTCCCCGCTCCGGCCCGGGCATGACAACGACCCGTTCCGGAAGCCCGCCGCGGGTGGCCCTGGACGCGCCGCCGGGGCTCTTGGAGATCGTTCGTTCGGTAGGCGAGGGCGCGTCGAGCGAGACGCGGTCTTTGCTCGAGAGCATGGACGACGCGGAAGTCGCGAACGTGCTCGAGGCGACGCCTCCGAAGGTGCGGGGCATCCTGTGGGGCTTCCTCGAGCCGGGCCGCATCGGCGGAGTGCTCAACAGTCTCGACGACGAGGTGCGCGGCGACCTGGCCGAGGCGATGGATGCCAGGGACCTGGCCGAGGCTGCCGACGACCTCGACACCGACGACCTCGCGGACATCCTGCAGCAGCTCCCGGATACGCTCATGCAGCGGGTGCTGGAGTCCATGAGCGCCGCGGACCGTGGCCGTGTCGAGGTCGTGCTCTCGTATCCGGACGACGCCGCCGGGGGCATGATGAACACGGACACCGTCGCGGTGCGGCCCCGGCACAGCATCGAGGTGGTCATGCGCTACCTGCGGCGGCGGCGCACGCTGCCGGAGGCCACGGACCAGCTCTTCGTGGTCGACGCCCGGGACGCGTACGTCGGCGTCCTGCCGGTCGCGCGGCTGCTGACGGCCGACCCGAAGATGACCGTCCTGGAAGTCATGGACGCGGACGCGCCGGCCGTTCCGGTGGACATGCCGGACGACCGCGTGGCGCGCCTGTTCGCCGAGCGGGACCTGGTTTCCGCGCCGGTGGTGACTGCCGACGGCAGGCTCGCGGGCCGGATCACCATCGACGACGTCGTCGACGTCATCATCGAGGACGCGGACGAGACGCTGCTGGCGCAGGCCGGTCTCGAGACCGGCGAGGAGACCTTCACGCCCGTACTGCGCTCGGCGCGCCGCCGGGCCATCTGGCTGGGCGTGAACCTCATCACGGCGTTCCTGGCCGCGGCGGTGATCAACGTCTTCGAGGAGACCATAGCGGAGGTCGTGGCGCTCGCGGTGCTGATGCCCATCGTCGCGAGCATGGGCGGCATCGCCGGGACGCAGACCCTGACGCTGGTGATCCGCGGCATGGCGCTGGGGCAGATCGCGCCGGCGAACCTCGGCTGGTTCCTCAACCGGGAACTGCTGATCGCCGCGCTCAACGGGCTGCTGTGGGCCGCGCTCGTCGCGACGGCAGCCGCGCTGGCGTTCCAGGACGCGACGCTGGGCGGGATCATCGCGCTGGCGATGGTCATCAACATCCTCGTCGCCGCCATCGCCGGGAGCCTGCTGCCTTCCCTGCTCGTGCTACTGGACGTCGATCCCGCGATCGCCGGCGGGGTCGTGCTGACGACGATCACGGACGTGGCGGGGTTCTTTTCGTTCCTGGGGCTCGCGACCCTGGTCTACGCATAAGCGAGCGACCTCGGGGAGCGGTGCCGAGTATCAGGCGGCGACGGTCATCGAGCTTACGAGTACGGAACCCGTGCGGATGTTGCCGCGGGTGTCGACGTCGTTTCCCATCCCGGCGATGCCCTTGAACATGGTGTCGAGGTTGGACGCAATGGTGATCTCGTCCACCGGGAAGGCGGGCTCGCCGCCCTCCACCCAGAAGCCGGCCGCACCGCGCGAGTAGTCCCCCGACACCAGGTTCACGCCCTGTCCCATGAGTTCGTTGACGACGAGCCCCGTGCCCATCTCCTCCATCAACGCCTCCGGTGCGACGGCGTCGCATTCGACGGCGAGATTGAAGACGCCGCCGGCGTTTCCCGTGGTCTCCATGCCCAGGCGGCGTGCCGCGTAGGTATCGAGCACATAGCTCGTCAGACGCCCGTTCTCGACGAACGCCTTGCCGGAGGTGGCCACTCCGTCACCATCGAAGCCGGCGCTGCCGAGGGCCTTGGGGAGATGCGGATACTCGGCGAGCGTGATGGACTTTGCCGCGACGTCGCGCCCGAGGGCGTCCACGAGGTACGAAGCGCGGCGGTAAAGGGCTCCCCCACTGATCGCCCCCATGAGGTGCCCCAGCAGCCCTGCCGCAATCCGTGGAGTGAATAGCACGGGCCACGAACCCGTGGTTACGGAACGCGCCCCCAGGCGCGCGACGGTGCGCGCCGCCGCCTGTTCCCCGACGCCGACGTGGTCTTCGAGGTCGGCGGCGTCCCGGGCCACGCTGTACCAGTAGTCACGCTGCATGCCGCGGTCGTCCCGGGCGATCATGACGCAGGTCCCGCCGTGGCGCGTGGCGCGGGTCGCACCCAGGAAGCCGTGGCTGTTGCCGTAGACGCGACACCCGCGCTGGGTCGACATCTGTGCGCCTTCCGAGTTGACGATCCGCGGGTCGTGGTCGAGCCCGGCGGCTTCCATCTCGAGCGCCAGATCGCGCAGGTCGTCCGGCGCCACGTTCCAGGGGTGGTACAGGTCGAGTTCCGGCCACTCGGTCGCGATCCGCTCTCGGTCGGCAAGACCGTTGCAGGGGTCACGCCCGGTGTGGCGCGCGATGGCGAGCGCGGCCCGCACCGTCGTGCGCACGGCCTCGGGGCTCGCGTCGGAGGTGCTGGCGGACCCCTTGCGGTCGCCCACGTACACCGTGATGCCGAAGCCGCGGTCGCGGTTGAACTCCACGGTCTCCAGGTCGCGCTGGCGGACCGACACGGTCAGCCCCTCGTCCTCGCTCACGGACACCTCCGCCGCCGACGCGCCCTGGCGACGCGCTTCGTCGAGGATTCCCGCTACCAGGTCCTTGAGTTCGCGCTCCTGTTCGGCGACTTCCGTAAGGGTGTGGGACATTCCGGTTAGCATAGCCGACATGAGCACGGACGGTGGGTCGCCGGCCCCCGACGGTGGGCTCGGCATCAGCAAATCCGCCCGCAAGCGTGACGCGAGGGAGGCGCGCCGCCTCGGCGAGGCCCTTACCGAACTGGACCCCGCGCGGCTGGCCCGCATTCCGATCGGCGAGGCGTTGTCCGATGCGCTCGAGGCTTACCGCGGACTGTCGCAACGCGAGGCGCGGCGGCGTCAACTGCAGCGGATCGGCCGGCTGATGCGGGACGAGGACCGCGATGCCATCGCGGTCGGGCTCGCGCCGTGACCGAACTCACGCCGGAGGAACGTGGCCGGAACCGACGGCTCGAGCGCTCACGCCGGAGGCGTGGCCGGAACGCCTGCTCACGCCTGCTCACCGAGCCGGACGCGCTCACCGAGTACGTTCGCCTGCATCCGGGGACGGACGTGCAGCCGCTGCGGCACCTGATCGGACGCACGCGGCGTGCGCGGGATCCGGCGGTGCGCGCGGACTTTGCGCGCCGCCTTTTCCGCCTGCTTCGGGAACGGGAGGACCGCGCCGACGGGTGACCGGCGTTCGCGCGCGGGCAAGGGTCAGGAACGCGTTCCGCCGACGGTGATCCGGTCGATCTTCAGCGTCGGCTGCCCCACGCCGACGGGCACGCTTTGGCCGTCCTTGCCGCACACGCCCACGCCGCGGTCGAGTTCGAGGTCGTTACCGACCATCGAGACCCGCGTCATGATGTCGGGCCCGTTACCGATGAGCGTTGCGCCCCGGATGGGCGCGGTGACCCGGCCCTTCTCGATGAGGTAGGCCTCGGTCGCGGAAAACGTGAACCGGCCTGAGGCGATGTCGACCTGGCCGCCGCCGAAGCTCACTGCAAAGATCCCGCGATCGATGCTGGCGAGAATCTCCTCCGGCGTCGACTCGCCGCCGAGCAGGAAGGTGTTGGTCATGCGCGGCATCGGGACGTGCGCATACGACTGGCGCCGTCCGTTGCCGGTAGGCGTTGCGCCCATCAGGCGAGCGTTGAGCTTGTCCTGCATGTACCCGGTGAGCACGCCGTTCTCGATCAGTACCGTCCGTTGGCCGGCCGTACCCTCGTCGTCGACGGTGAGGGAACCGCGCCGGTCGGTGAGCGTGGCGTCGTCGATCACCGTGCACAGGCTCGAAGCGATCCGCTCGCCGACGCGGCCGGAATAGGTGGACGTGCCCTTGCGGTTGAAGTCCCCCTCCAGGCCGTGGCCGACCGCCTCGTGCAGGAGGACGCCTGGCCACCCGGGACCGAGCACCACGGGCATCGAGCCGGCCGGCGCGTCGACGGCGTCGAGGTTGAGCAGCGCCTGACGCACCGCCTCGCGCGCGACCTGCTCGGCCGGCCCGTCGGACCCGTCGGCGCCACGGGCCAGGATCGATGCGAGGTCGTGTCTCCCGCCGCTGCCTCCGAACCCGCGTTCGCGGCGGCCGTCCTGCTCCGCGATGACGGTGACGTCGAAACGGACCAGCGGCCGGATGTCCCCCGCGAGCGTGCCGTCGCTCGCGACGACGAGGCTGATCTCGTGGCTGGCGGCGATCCGAGCCGTGACCTCGGTGACGCGTGGGTCGAGGCCGCGGGCGAAGGCGTCGATGCGCTGGAGCACCGCCACCTTCTCGTCCTCGTTGGCGGAACCGATGGGGTCCAGTGCCGCATACCTCGGCGTCGCCGTACTGCGCGCATAGGCCTGTACCGAACGGTCGCCGCCGGCGCGCGCGATGGACCGCGCCGCATCGGCGGCCTGCGAGAGCGCGGGCAGGGCGATGTCGTCGGCATAGGCGAACCCGGTCTTCTCGCCGCTGATCGCGCGCACGCCGACGCCGCGGTCGACGCTGAAGTAGCCGTCCTTGACGGTGCCGTCCTCCAGGCTCCAGGACTCCGACCGGCGGTGCTGGAAGAACAGTTCGCCCGTGTCCACGTCGCGGTGCATCAGCCGGCCCACGAGCCGGTCCACGTCGCGGTCGGCGATCTCGCTGTTGTCCCAGAGTTGCCGCTTGGCGACTTCGACGGGTTCGTTCATTCCTGCGGGTCCTGCTGCGGGTCGGGCGGCGTCTCGGGGGACTGCGCCGCGGCTTCGGCGGACTCCGGCGCGAACTCGCCGGTGAATATCCCCACGAAGCTCGGCTTCGGTTCGTCGATCGTCCCGGTGACGCGGTAGCGGGCGCTGGACAGGGCCTCGATCTGGCGCTTGAACACCTCGCGCCCCAGGAGCACGCCGGCCGCGGTGGCCGGGTTCGTCGACGCGAGCCAGAACGCGTACCACGGCAGGCTCGAGGAGAGGGGCAGCGTGACGACCATGTCGTTGTCCAGGGCGCCGTCATGAAAGTCGACGGTGCCGTAGATCCGGAACTCGGAACCTGACCCCCGGATCTCGAGGGGCTCCTCGAAGTGCAGCACGCCCTGGTCGAGGCTCGTCGAGGCGCGTATGCGCTCGAAGCCGATCCCCTGCCCGAAGACGTCGGAGAAATCCAGCCGCAGCCGTTGCGCGACCTTCGAGAAGTCGAGCAGCGTCAGGATGCGTCCCGCCGGTACCTCCGCGACGTCGAGGAAGCGCCCTTCGGTCACCGTGAGGCCGATGTCGCCGGACAGGCGGTCGAGCTGGAAGTTGAGCGGGGAGCCGGGCCAGGTGACGTCTCCGCGGATGTCGACGTCCGTGCTCTCGACGCTCGTGGCGTACCCCCAGGCCGGCAGCACCGAGGCCAGGTTGGAGGCCGTCACCGTGCCGTGGAAGTGCGACTCGTTGTCCAGGGTCCAGACGATGTCCTCGAGGGCGTCTATGCGCAGACCCTTGATGTCGCCCGACACGTTGGTGAAGTGAACCGCGTCTTCCGCCGGCCGCGTACCGAAGCGCCAGCTTCCGAAGTGCTCCCCGTCCAGCAGGACGCGCCGTATCTCGATGTCGGCCGCCGGCAGCAGCGGGATGACCGACACGTCGACCGGATCGACGCCGGTCTCGCCCCCGGGCAGGCGCACTTCGGCGAGGTCGATCCGCAGGGGGCGGTCGGGTTGTACCGCCAGCGACCCCGTCATTTCCTCGCTGTCGAACTGGAGCGCCAGTTCTCCGGGACTTCCGGACCCATCGAGGCGCGCATTCGTGAGCGTGAGGTCGTGGAGCCCGATCCGCTCGACAGCCAGGCCCTCCAGCCGCCAGCGGAGCGGCGCCTCGGACAGGCTCGAAGCGCCGGAGGCATCGAAATGCCGGAGCGTCCCTGCGATGGAGACGCCTTCCGCAACGGCCTCGGGAGGGCTCGGCGGGACGCCGATGCCGACCGCGCCTCGAAGCTCCGCGTCGGGGCCGACCCGCAGCCACCACGATGCCACGTCGTCGTTGCCGTCCGCGAACACGGTGTCGCCCGAGAAGACCATTCGCGTCGTCAGTGGCCGGGACGTCGCGGAGTCCTTGGCGAGGGGCTTCGGCAGGTCCAGGGTGACCCCGAGCGCGTCGGTCGAGACGCGCAGCACCGGCGGCCGGTGACTGGCGGCAAAGAAGTCGAACGTGGCGTCGAAGTCGAACGCTCCGTGCACCGCCGCCGACGGCCCCGTTACTTCCTTCACGTTGCCCATGTCCAGCACCGCGAAGACGTCCGCTACCCCGCCATGGCCCGTGAGGGCGAACGAGACGGCGTCGTTGTCGGAAGTCGCGTCGATCCGCACGGGGAAGCCGAACAACGTCCCCTCCACCCCCATGGCGGCGATGTCATGGGGCGAGCGGAAGCGCGCGGAGCCTTCAAGGTCGTGGAACTGCAGGCGCAGGTCGGTGAGTCCGAGCGAGACGCCGTCGAGGTCGAACGCCACGGCCACGTCGCCGGGCTCGGGCGGGCCGGCGAAGGGTATCCGGAGCGTGGCGTCGATCCCGACCGGACCGGTGCCCGTCCAGCATTCGCAGGCGAACGACAGGTAGTCCTCGATCGGCGTCGCGAACGCGAACGCGAGGGCCTCCCCGGCCGACGGTCGCGCCTGCAAGCGCACGTCCACGTGGGCCGCGTCGCGGGGCACGTCGACCTTGAGATTCTGTACGGGCAGGCCAAGCGATGTGCCGGCGTCGAAACGCCCCCGCACCGCGGCGCCGCTGACGGTGACGTGCCCGGAGAGCGACTCCGCGACCGGCCAGTCGGGGTGGTAGGCGACGACACCGTCACGAAGGTGCCCGGTCAACGCGATCCTGCGCATCGGCAGGTCCGGCAGGGTGCGCGTGTGCCCGTGGTAGGCGAGCGCGCCGTTCGCCAGTTGCCCGCCGATCAGGCCGGTGTCCAGCCACGAGCGTAGCTGACCCCGCAACTCCCGGGGCAGGAACTGCCTGGCATGACCTACCGTCGTGCGGTCGAGGCGCGCCACCATCGACAGGTGTCCTTCGAGCGGGTCGTGGGGCCGGGTCAACGCCAGCCCGAGTTCGACACCGGCCTCCTCGGAGCGGAGGCTGCCCGTTCCTCGCAGGCCCAGGAAGCCGAGCCCGAACCAGAGGGTGATTTCCCCGGCGGCGCTGTCGTAGTTCCACCTGCCATCGAAGTGCTCCGGCATCGCGGCATGCAGGGGCGCGCCGGCCAGTGCTATCCGCAGGGCGTGCAGGTGTCCGTGGAGCCTGCCGCCGGCGTCCTCGAGCCGGGGGATACCGTTGAAACTTCTGGTGTAGGCACCGTCCAGGACGCCCTCGTAAGCCACCCCCTCCCGGTCGACGTGCAGTTGCAGGTCCCGGAGTTCGCCGCGAACATCTACCCCGTTGAACCACCTGCCGAGCGTCCCCCCGGCACCGAAGGCGGAGACGAGCAGGGCGTTCCAGGCCCCGAGGTCCAGGAGGTTCACCCAAAGGGTCAGGGCGCCGGCCGCATCCGCAGCGAACCCGATGTCCTCGACCGACACTTCCTTGGCGGGCGTGGCGGCCCGTAGCGATCCGACTCCGCGATAGAGACCGTGCGCCCCGCCCGCGGACGCATCGACCGTCAGGCTTGCCGGCCCGGCCGGAAGGGCCACGTCCGACATGCGCAACTCCACCCGGGCCGCCGCGTCGGCGTCGTCCGCAGACCACTGCGCGGTTGCGTCGAGAACCAGCGCCGGCACGCCCAGGGCCTCGGCAAGGGCTACGGGAATCCGGAAATGCCGCGCCTCGAAGCGTGCGGCGCCGGTCTGGTTCCCGATGCCGGGCCCGGCCTGACGGACATCCGAATCGAGGCGCGCATAGCAGTCGCCGCAGCCCGGGTCGGTCGCGAGTTCCGCCTGCCAGCGATGCCCCGGAGCCACGTTCAGCGCGGAGAAAGCGAGGTGGACCGCACCGGAGGCGCCATTGGCCAGGAACTCGATCCGGGCGTCGAGGCGGACTTCGTCGCTGTGGCGGAAGAACGCCCCGAGGTCGGGTGCCGGGCCCTCTGCGGCGCCCCGCAGGCGCCAGCCGGCAGGACCCTGCTCGAGGCGCAGCCGCGCGTCGCCGACCGCGAAACGCCGCGCCACGATGCGGTTGCGCCACAGGCTCTCGGCGACATCGAGTTCCAGGGCGATGTCGTGGAACTCGGCGCCGGGGAGCGTAAGCGATTCGGCGCCGAGGACGGGATTCAGGTTCCTCCACGAACCCCACAGGCCGTGCACGGTCACGTCGCGGGAGGCCAGCCAGGCGTTGACGCGGGGTTCGAGGTCCGGAAGCGCGGCTACCAGCAGGCGTCCGCCGCCCTGCATGGCCGCGGCGCAGACGGCGGCCACGGCGGCCACGACGAACAACCTCCTTCCAAAACCGGGCAACGAACGTCTCGGCGGCGGCAAGCGCACGCGCACATCATACCCTTGCGGTTTCCCCCGAAGTGAACGGCGCTTGAACGAAGCGACCGCCCAGCGCCCCGGGTCGCGGCCCAATCAGGCGATTCGCCGGCGCGAGTTGGACCAGCAACGAATGCCGAAGGAACGCAGCACATCCTGGGTCTCCCGCAACGGTAGCCCGACCACCGCCCCGGGGCTGCCATCGATGCGGCTGACGAAGACCCCGCCCATCCCCTGCATGCCGTAGCCCCCGGCCTTGTCGGCGGGCTCTCCAGTGCGCCAGTAGGCGTCCGCCTCGGCGGCGTCGATCGGTCGGAACGAGACGGTTGCGGACGCCAGCCGGCAAGCCTCGCGGTCGGGGGAGCGCACGGTCAGCGCCGTGAATACCTGGTGTTCCCGGCCCGACAGCGAGAGTAGCATCGCGCGCCCGTCGTGCTCGTCCCGGGGCTTGCCGAAGATGCGTCCGTCCAGGCAGACGGCGGTGTCCGCGGCCAGCACGACGCGATCGGCCGCCGAGGCCGCGGCCTTCTCCCGTGCGACGCGGAGCACGTAGGCAGGGCCCGGCTCGTCGGTCCGGGGGGATTCGTCGATCGCCACGGGTCGGACGACGAAGGGAACGCCGATCCGTTCGAGCCACTCGGCCCGGCGAGGCGAGGCGGACGCCAGGACGATCACGCCGTGCCGGCGCGCCAGGCGGCCCAGCGCAGGGGGGCGACGACGAACGGCCAGAGCAGGGCCGTGACCGTCGCGGCGGCGAGGAACTGACCCGACAGGGGCGCGCCCTGGGCGAGAGACACGACCACCGCCTTGCCGAATTCCGCCGCGAGGACCAGCAGCAGCAACGCGGTCGCTTGCTGGAACACGTTGATCATGCGCAGCCGTTCGTACGCGGACAGGCCCAGCACGGCCATGACGGTCAGGGCGAAACCGTTCAAGCCGAGGGGCTCGGAGAGGACGACGTCGAGCAGCAGCCCGAATGCCCAGACGCTGATGAGGCCGATTCGGTGCGGGCGTTCCACGACCCAGAAGAACAGGACAAGGGGCACCCACGCCGGTCGTAGCCAGCCGACCCAGTCGGGCAGACCGGCCGGCAGGTGCGCGACCGCGAGCGTGGCTGCCGCGAAGAACGTCAGGCCGACGAACCAGCCCCCGCGGAGGGGGTTCATCCCGCTTCTCCCGCGCCGCCCGCTACGCCCTCGGGCTCGCCGGCCGGCGCGTCGACCGGCACGCCGTCAGGCGCCGCGTCCGGGAACACGACCAGCACGTGACGGCTCCGGTTCAGGGCGGCGCTCGGACGCACGCGGACGGTCGCGAATCGGGCCGTCGCGTGCTTCTCGACTTCGGCCACTTCCCCCACGGGGTAGCCTCGCGGGAAGCGGCCGCCCAGTCCCGAGCTGACCACGAGATCTCCGCGGCGAATGTCGGCGGAGAAGGGTACGGCATCGAGTTCCATCCAGTCGTAGCGACCGAGGCCGGTGGCGACCGAGCGCAGGTTGTTGCGGCTCGCTTCCACGGGCGTCGCGTGCGTCGAGTCCGTGATCAGCAGGACGACGCTGCTGGCTCGGGATACCTCGATGACCTGGCCGAACAATCCCTGGGAGTCCACGACGGAGGCGCCCACCGACACGCCGTCGGCGGTCCCCTTGTCGATCACGATACGGTGTTTGCCGGGGTCGGGCACTACCCCGATGAGTTCGGTAACGAGCACCTCGCCCGAAATACGCGGTCGGCTGCCGAGGAGTTCGCGCAGGCGGTTGTTCTCGGCGCGCGTCGCGACGGCCTGCTGGGCGACCAGCGAGAGTTCCAGGACGCGGCGTTCGAGCCGTTCCACCTCCAGCGCCGAGTCAGAGAGGTCGCTGACCAGTTTGCCCAGGAGGTAGGGCGTCTCGGCGACGTAGTACACCGGGTCGGCCAGGACTCCCACCGCGGACCGCACCGGGTCGAGGAACCGGGTGCTGGCCTCGATCGCGATCAGGAGGACCGAGGCGGCCGCGAGCGTCAGCGTCGTGTAGAGCGCGGTCGAGTCCTTGCGGAACAGGGCCTTGGACGCGTCCGCCGCGGAGAGGTCGCCAAACCGGCGGCTCGCGGGGAACGGGTTGGGCAGATCGTCGGGAGCGCGTTGCGGCCCCCGCGAACTCATCCAAACAGCAGTTCGTCTTGCCACTCGTCCATCAGTTCGAGGGCGCGGCCGCCGCCACGCGCGACGCACGTGAGCGGGTCTTCCGCCAGCACCACGGGCAGCCCGGTCTCCTTGGACAGCAGCACGTCCATGTCGCGCAGCAGCGCGCCGCCGCCCGTCAGGACGATGCCCGTGTCCGCGATGTCGCCTGCCAGTTCGGGCGGTGTCTGCTCGAGGGCGTTGCGCACGTGCTGCAGGATCATGGCCAGCGGCTCGCGCAATGCCTCGAGGATGCCCTCGCTGTTCAAGGTGACGCTGCGGGGTACGCCTTCGGCCAGATTGCGGCCGCGCACATCGATCTCCAGAGTCTGGGGCTGCGGACAGGCGGCGCCGATCTCCATCTTGATGCGCTCCGCGGTCGAGTCGCCGATCACGCTGCCGTGGTTGCGCCGGACGTAAGAGAGGATGGCGTCGTCGAGCCGGTCGCCGCCGACCCGCAGCGTGTCGCTGTACACGACGCTGTTGAGCGAGATGACCGCGATCTCGGTCGTGCCGCCACCGATGTCGACGACCATCGTGCCGACCGCTTCGTGCACCGGCAGCCCCGCGCCGATGGCGGCGGCCATCGGCTCCTCGATCAGGCGTACGTCCCGGGCGCCGGCGGAGAGCGCCGACTCGCGGATCGCGCGCCGCTCCACCTCCGTCGCCTTGCAGGGTATGCACACGAGCACGCGCGGGCTCGGGCGAATCCAGGAGTTCGCGTGCACCTTCTTGATGAAGTACTGAAGCATCTTCTCGGTGACGAGGAAGTCCGCGATGACGCCGTCCCGTAGCGGTCGGATGGCGGAGATGCTGCCGGGCGTACGTCCGAGCATCCGCTTGGCGGAGTGACCGACCGCGGCGATGCTGGAGCGGTTCTCGTTGGTCCGGATGGCGACCACCGAGGGCTCGTTGAGCACGATGCCCTCGTCACGCACGAAGATCAGCGTGTTCGCCGTGCCCAGATCGATGGACAGGTCCCTCGAGAATAGCCCTCGTAAGTTCTTGAGCATACTGTTCCGGGGTTCCCGAGACGGTTGGCGCGCAAAGCGAAAACTCTATGGGCTTGGGCCATAGAACGCAACGCTCGACGCGCGACGGGGGAGTGGCGCGCGCAGCAGTTTCGCGGCAGCGATACTCCCAGCGCGCGCGCAAACTCGCGCCGGCTCGACAAACGCCCATGCCAGACCCACAATTTTCTTACTTGCTCTCGCGGCGCGCGAACCGATGGATCGGCAAACCCTCGACCGGCTGACACGGCTCGGCCAGCTCAACCTCTCGCCGGAGGAAGAACGCCTCGTGCTCGACGACCTGGGCCATATCGTGGCGCTGATCGACGAGATGCAGGCGATCGACACCGACGGGGTGGAGCCGCTCGCCCATCCCCTCGACATGGACCAGCCGCTCCGGGATGACGCCGTGACCGAGTTGGTGGACCGGGCGCGGTTCCTCGCCGTCGCGCCGCTCACCCGCGACGGCCTGTACCTCGTGCCCAAGGTCGTCGAGTAGAGGCGTCGTGCAGCCGTTCACCTCCATCGCCGACCTCCGGCGCGGCCTCGCCCGCGGGGACTACAGCGCCCGGGAACTCACGACCTTCCACCTGGAGCGCATCGCGGCGACGGACGGCGACCTGAACGCCTTTATCCATGTCACGGAGGAGCGCGCGCTGCGGGCGGCGGAGGCGGCGGACCGGAGTATCGCCCGGGGCGAGGCCGGACCGCTGACGGGGATTCCGCTCGCCCACAAGGACATCTTCTGCACCGACGGCGTTGCCACGACGTGCGCGTCGCGGATGCTCGCCGACTTCGTGCCGCCCTATGACGCGACGGTCGTGGCGCGGCTTGCCGCAGCCGGGACGGTGTGCCTCGGCAAGACCAACATGGACGAGTTCGCCATGGGGTCGTCCAACGAGACGAGCTGGTTCGGCCCCGCGCGCAATCCCTGGGATCGGGGGCGCGCGCCGGGAGGCTCGTCGGGGGGCTCGGCGGCGGCCGTGGGCGCGGGGCTCGTGCCCTGCGCCACGGGCACGGACACGGGCGGGTCCATCCGGCAGCCGGCCGCGTTCTGCGGCGTGACCGGACTCAAGCCGACGTACGGACGCGTGTCGCGCTACGGCATGATCGCCTTCGCGTCGAGCCTCGACCAGGGGGGAGCGTTCGCACGGTCCGTCGAGGATGTCGAGACGGTGCTGGGTGCGATGGAAGGGCATGACCCGCTCGACTCTACGAGCGCGGAACGGGGGCCGACGCGCCGTAACGGCGGCCGCAACGGCGCGGAGCGCATGCGGATCGGCCTGCCGTCGGAGTACTGGTCGGGGCTGGCCAGCGACGTGGGAGACTGTCTGCTCGCGGCAGCGCAGGAACTCGAAGGCGCCGGGCATGCGCTCGTCTCGCTCTCCCTGCCGCATACGGCCGCGGCCGTTCCCGCCTACTACGTGATCGCGGGCGCCGAGGCGTCGGCCAACCTGTCGCGCTACGACGGTGTACGTTTCGGTTTTCGGGCGGAGGACCCCACGGACCTCGACGACCTGTATCGACGCTCTCGGGCCGCGGGTTTCGGCACGGAGGTCAAGCGCCGCATCCTGACGGGCACGTACACGCTGTCGGTGGGCTACTACGACGCCTACTACCTCAAGGCGCAGCGCGTGCGGCGGCGCATTCAGCAGGACTTCCTGGAGGCGTTCGACGACGTGGACGCGATCGCGGCGCCGGTCGCCCCGGGACCGGCGTTCGAACTCGGGGCCGTGGACGATCCGGTGGCGATGTATCGGCAGGACGTGTTCACGACGCCGGCCAGCCTCGCCGGCCTCCCGGCGATGTCGATGCCCTGCGGCTTCGTCGACGGACTCCCCGTCGGACTGCAGTTGATCGGTCCGCCGTTCGAGGAAGGCCGCCTGCTCGCGCTCGGCCGCGCGTTTCAGCGGCGCACGGACTGGCACCTGCGCCACCCGGAGGCCTGACTTTCATGCCGGCAAGAGACTGGGAAAGCGTCATCGGCCTCGAGATCCACGTGCAGCTAGCCACACGGTCGAAGATCTTCTCGGGCGCCGACGCCGCCTTCGGCGCCGCGCCGAACACGCGCGCGTGCGCGGTGGACCTCGGCATGCCCGGGGTCCTGCCGGTACTGAACCGGGAGGCGGTGCGCATGGCCCTCACGTTCGGACTGGCCATCGATGCCGAGATCGCCCGCACCTGCCGCTTCGACCGCAAGAACTACTTCTATCCGGACCTGCCGAAGGGCTACCAGATCAGCCAGTTCGACCAGCCGATCGTGGGCGCCGGCGTCATCGAGATGGACATCGACGGCGTCAAGCGACCGATCGGCATACGTCGGGCCCACCTCGAGGAGGACGCCGGCAAGTCCCTGCACGAAGACTACCCGGACATGACCGGCATCGACCTGAACCGGGCGGGGACGCCGCTGCTCGAGGTCGTGTCGGAGCCCCACCTGCGCACGCCGGCGGAGGCGGCGGCGTTCTTCCGGGAGATGCATGCGCTGGTGCGCCACCTCGGCATCTGCGACGGCAACCTGAACGAGGGGTCGATGCGCTGCGACGCCAACGTTTCGGTACGACGCCGGGGCCAGGAAGGACTCGGCGAACGCACCGAGATCAAGAACCTCAACTCCTTCCGCTTCGTGCGGCAGGCCATCGCCCACGAGATCGGCCGGCAGATCGACGTGCTCGAGGGCGGTGGCGAGGTGGTGCGCGAAACGCGGCTCTACGACCCGCGGCGCGACGAGACGCGGCCCATGCGCGGCAAGGAACTGTCCGAGGACTACCGCTACTTCCCCGATCCGGACCTGTTGCCGGTGCGGGTCACGCCGGAGCTGCTCGCGGAAGCCCGCGACCGGGTACCGGAACTGCCCCGCGACAAGCGGCGGCGCTACCGGGAGGAGTTTGGGCTATCCGACGCCGACACGGGCTTCCTGACGGCCGACCCGGACATCGCGGGCTACTTCGAGGCGACGCTCGCGACCGGCTGCGGCGCCAAGCCGGCGGCGAACTGGATCATGGACCGCGTGACGGCGTCGCTGAACCGGACGGGACTGGACATTGCGCGCTCCCGGGTGGCACCCGAGCAGTTGGGGCGGCTGATCGCCCGGATCGAGGAAGGCGTCATCTCCGGCAAGATCGCCGGCACGGTGTTCGATGTGCTGTGGGACGAGGGCGGAGACGTGGACGCGATCATCGACGCCCGGGGTCTGCGGCAGGTGAGTGACGCCGACGAACTCGGCCGGATCGTTCGCCAGGTGGTGACCGACCATCCCGAACAGGTCGAGCAGTACCGGGCCGGGAGGGAGAAGGTCCTCGGGTTCTTCGTCGGGCGCGTGATGCGCGAGACCGGGGGCAAGGCGGATCCGAGGCAGGTCAACGTCCTGCTGCGCGAGGCCCTGGGCCCGAAGTAGTTCAGCCGGGCGTCCGTTCGGAAAGCGCACGCTCCAGTTCCGCGATGCGAGCCCCGGCGACCGTGAGGTCGCGGACCGCGCGTTCGCCGGCGGCACGCGCCTCCGAGGAGGTGGGCAGGGGCCGCCCGTCTGCCGGGTCGATGACGCGCAGGTCGCTTCCCTCGACGCGCAGCTCGAGGCCAAGCGCCGGGCTGTGGATCGAAAGCCCCCCAGGCGACTCGGTGACCGGCAGTGGAACGTAGGCGCCGTCCATCAACCGATACCCGGCAAGGACGGGCCGCATGAGTCGCCCGCGCGGGTCGTGCAGCCAGTACTCGCCGACGCCGAGCGCGGCGTAGCGCTCGCGCTTCTCGCCGACGTCCGCGCGCCAGGTGCTCGGCGAGAGCACCTCCAGCACGAAGTCCGGCATGCCGCCCGGCTCCTCCCACACCCGGTAGCTGTCGCGGTGGCGGAAGCCGGAACGGAGCGCGACGAACAGGTCCGGCGCGACGCGGTCGTCCGGGTTGCCCTCCTCCACGTAGACGAACAGATCGCCGTGGACGCACACCTCCGGGCGGTCCCGAAAGCACCACCGCACCGCTTCGACGGCGTAGGCGCAGGCATCCCACTGGTAGCTACTGTCCGGCAACGGCTGGCCGTCCGTCTCGGGGTAGACGATGCGGGTTGGGGCGGCGGTCTCGGCCATCTGCGGCACCTGTGCGGTGGGGCGACTTGCCGCGTCGCGGTCGGCGGGACGGTAACACGGTGCGGCAGCGCTCCCAAGTGGCTGGGAACGTCGATCATCGTGCCCGACGGCGAGGACAAAAGATGGCCGACGTCCGCGAGACCTGTGGGACATCGCCGCTTCAGAGCGTGGGACAAGCGCCTCTGTGTGGCGCGGATATCGGGCGCGACGTGTCGTTGCGGCCCGATCCGGCCGCGAGCAGGCTCCGCCGGACACTTCGGCCTTAAAGTACCGGGATGGCCGGCCTCAACCACATTCAAGCAGCTCGAGGCGGAGAGCATCCACATCATCCGCGAGGTGGCCGCGGAGTTCGAGCGGCCCGTGATGCTCTACTCCATCGGCAAGGACTCCTCCGTGCTGTTGCACCTCGCCCGCAAGGCCTTCTTCCCCGGTCGCCTGCCGTTTCCGCTGATGCATGTCGACACCACCTGGAAGTTCCGCGCCATGATCGCGTTCCGGGACCGCATCGCGCGTGAGCTGGACCTCGACCTCATCGTGCACACGAACGAGGAGGGCGTGTGCGCCGGGGTGACGCCGTTCACGTACGGCAGCAGGAAGTACACGGACATCATGAAGACGCAGGCGCTGCTCGAGGCGCTCGACGGCCACGGCTTCGACGCCGCGTTCGGCGGGGCGCGGCGCGACGAGGAACGCTCCCGGGCGAAGGAGCGGGTCTACTCGGTGCGCGACCGGAACCACCGGTGGGACCCTCGCGGCCAGCGCCCGGAGCTGTGGAACCTCTAGAACGGCAACATCAACCGGGGCGAGGAGGTGCGGGTTTCCCGCTGTCCAACTGGACCGAACCCGGCGTCTGGCAGTACATCCTCCTCAAGGGCATCGAGATCGTCCCGCTGTACTTTGCCGCGCCGCGGCCGGTCGTGCGGCGCGACGGGACCTGGATCATGGTGGACGACGACCGCATGCCGCTCGAGCCGGGCGAAGAACCGGAGATGCGCATGGTCCGCTTCCGGACGCTCGGCTGCTACCCGCTGTCCGGCGCCATCGAGTCGACCGCGGCGACGCTGCCCGAGATCATCGAGGAGATGCTGCGGGCGCGGTACTCCGAGCGGCAGGGCAGGCTCATCGACTTCGACGCGGCGGGGTCGATGGAGCAGAAGAAACGCGAGGGGTATTTCTGATGTCTGCCCCCGATCCCATCGGCGACGATGTCCTCGCCTACCGACCGTGGTTTCCGCAGCTTCCGCATGCCGTTGCAGCGCGTGAACCGGCCCGATGCGGGGTTCCGCGGCTACAGCGGCACCGTCGCGAGCGGGGTCGTCCGCCCGGGCGACCGGATCCGGATCCTGCCGTCGGGCCTCGCGACGACGGTCAGAACGCATCGTGACGGTGGACGGGGAGCTCGACGAGGCGTTCGCGCCCATGGCGGTCACCGTCACCCTCGAAGACGAGATCGACGTAGGTCGGGGGGACGTGCTTTCCGGGACCGACCGCCTGGCGCACATCTCGGACACCTTCGACGCCGCGCTCGTGTGGCTGGCGGACGAACCGATGGTGCCGGGGGCGCCAATACGTGCTGAAGCATGGTGCGCGCCAGGTCTTCGGCCGGGTGGAGACGCTCCGCCACCGGTCGACGTCAACACCCTCGAGCAGGGTCCCGCGCCCGAACTGGGACTGAACGAGATCGGCCAGGTGCGCTTTGTGCTTGCGGAGCCCATCGTCCACGATCCCTACGAGGAAAACCGCGGCATGGGTGCGTTCATCGTGATCGACCGTCTCGAACGTGACGGTGGGCGCGGCGATGATCGCCGCCGAGGGCGGCGCGGTGGGTGGCGCCCACTGGGACGAGGCGCCGCATGGCGCGTTCGTGGCGTCCACCTCGGGGGTGACGGCCGAAGAACGCGCGATGCGCCTTGGGCAGTCGCCGGTCACGGTCCTGTTCACGGGGCTCTCGAAGAGCGGCAAGACCGCCGTGGCCCGGGCCCTCGAACGCCGGCTCTTCGATCTCGGCCGGCTGGCCACCGTCCTGGACGGACAGAACTTCCGCCTGGGGATGAGCCGCGACCTCGGCTTCTCCGCGGACGACCGTTCAGAGAACCTGCGCCGGGCGGCGGAGACGGCGCGTCTCATGAACGACGCGGGACTGATCTGCCTGACGGCGTTCGTGGCGCCGCACGAGAACGTGCGCGAGCGCATGCGCGGGAGCGTGGGGGCCGACCGTTTCCTGGAGGTGTTCCTGACCGCGTCCCTCGACGTGCTGAGGAACCGCGACGACGAAGGCCTCTATGCGGCCGCCGAGCGTGGCGAGCTTCCGAGCTTTCCGGGCGTAACGGCCACCTTCGAGGAACCGGGCTCACCGGACCTCGTCATGGACACGGGGGAACTCGACGTGGGGGTCTGCGCGGAACGCGTGCTCGCGCTGCTGCGCGACAGGGGCTTCATGCACTGACCCGGGCGGTGTATGCTGGCGCCCGGACGAACAGGGGAGGAAAGGGGTTCAAATGTCCGACCGACCACTGCCGGCCGTGGATTACCTGAAGATCCCGGAAGACGCCGATCCGTATCTGGAAGGGTACAAGTGCAGTTCCTGTGGGGCCGTGTTCCTCGGGGCCCGCAGCAGTTGCTCCAAGTGCGGGGCGCGCGAAGGACTGAAGCCGATCGCCCTCTCCAACACGGGTTCCCTCTACTCCTACTCTATCGTCCACCGGTCCTATCCGGGCATCGACGTCCCCTACATCTCCGCCATCGTGGACCTCGACGGGGGCGGCACCGTGAAGGGCAACCTGATCAACATCGATCCGGACCCCGACAAGATCGAGTTCGGCATGCCGATCGAGGTCGTCTACGACGACGCGCTCGGCAGGAAGGACAGGGACGGCAACTCGTACCTGTCGTATTTCTTTCAACCCAGGTAGTAACCAAAACCCAAACGGCAACCAAAGGCAACCAAAGATAGTGGCCACCGCCACGGAGGAGAGTGTTCGATGACTGACGCATACGTAGTCGGCGTAGACATGATCAAGTTCGGACGATTCCCGGAGAAGTCCGTACCGCAACTCGGCTCGGAAGCGGCGCTCATGGCGCTCGACGACTGTGGCCTCAAGATCCAGGACATCCAGGCGCTCTACTGCGGCAACCTCGGCCAGTCGAGCGGAATGGTCGGTCAGCGCATCCTGCAGCAGATCGGCCAGACGGGCATTCCGGTCGTGAACTGCGCCAACGCGTGCGCCACCGGGGCGACGGCGTTCCGGGAGGCCTGGACGTCGGTCAAGGCGGGCCTCTACGACCTCGTCCTCGCGGTCGGCGTGGAGCAGATGGGCAAGGGCCTGCTCGGCAGCGCCGGCGGCGCGACGGGCATTCCGAAGGAAGGGCTGCTCGGTTCCGGCACGATGCCGACGGTCTTCGCCGAGGCGGGAATGGAGCACTCCCGCAAGTACGGCACGACCTTCGAGCAGTTCGCCAAGGTGTCGGTGAAGAACCATCACCACTCCACCATGAACCCGAAGGCGATGTACCAGATCGAGACGCCTCTCGAGACGGTCATGAACGCCGAGATGATCTCCTACCCCAACACCAAGCTGATGTGCTCGGTCAACGTGGACGGGTCCGCGGCCGCGGTGATCGCGAGCGAGCGGAAGGCACGCGAACTCGGCCTGATGAACCGCGCCGTCAAGGTCCGCGCCTCCGTGCTCACCTCCGACCCGTGGCAGGAGCGCGACCTGGTGATGCCGGACGTCAACAGCTGTACGCGCAAGGCGGCGGCGGCAGCCTACGAGATGGCCGGCCTCGGCCCCGACGATGTCGACCTCATCGAGCTGCACGACTGCTTCGCCACCGCGGAGATCCTGCACTACGAGAACCTGGGCATCTGCGGCGACGGCGAAGCCGGCCGGATGGTGGACGACGGCGAGGTGGCCCTGGGCGGGCGCATCCCCGTCAACGTGTCCGGCGGGCTGCTGTCCAAGGGACACCCGCTCGGCGCGACGGGCATCGCCAACATCTACGAGGTGTCGACGCACCTGCGCGGCGAAGCCGGCCAGCGCCAGGTCGAGAACGCGCGGATCGGCCTGACCCACGTGATCGGCCTCGGCAGCGCCTGCGGGATCCACATCCTCGAGAAGGCGGCCGCCTGACGCCGCGTTCCGAGTTGCTGCGCAACTCGGGCGGTGGATTGAGAGAGCGCGCACGTCGCGACGGCGTGCGCGCTCTTTTTTCCGGGCGGCGGCTGCGGACTGAGTGGTCATGCGCATCGGCGTCGTCAGCGACACGCACAACAACCTGAGGAACTGCCGGCGCATCGTCGCGCTTTTCAACGAGGCGGCGGTGGACGCGGTCGTGCACACCGGCGACATCACCCAGGCGAAGACGCTAGAGGTCTTCGCCGACCTTTCGGCACCGCTTTACGGCGTCTTCGGCAACAACGACCAGGAGCGAGAATCCCTCGAAGCGGCCATCGAGCGGCTCGGCTTCCATTTCCGGGATCCGCCCCTGGAAGTACGTTGGGCGGGTCGTCGCATCGTCGTGGTGCACGATCCCCTCGAGTTTGACGGCGTGCTCGGGCCGGACCACCAGCTCGCCCTGCACGGGCATACGCACTTCACGCGCGTGGAGCAGCGCGAGTACCACCTCGTCTTCAACCCCGGCGAATGCGCGGGCCACATGCGGGGCCTGAACGCGGTGGGCGTGGTGGACCTCGGGAACCTCGATGCGCGGCTGCTTCGTTTCTAGCTAGGGCCCCCACTCCAGGTCTACGGGCTTGCGCCCGCCCCGAACCGGTCCAGAAAACTGAGCACGCGCCGCGCGTTGGCGCCTACGTCCGACACCCCCACGCGGGACACCGACCGGGCATCGATCACCGATCCCTCCGCCGTGCCGCGTACCCGCACGACCATGTCGTCCTTGAACCCGAACCAGAGGGTCGTGTCCGTCGCTTCGACGAGACCGGCTGCCCGGTCCACGTTGACGATGGCCATGCCCATCGCCTCCAGGGTGTCGACGGTGCGTTCGAGCGCCCGGTCCGGGCCAAGGCTCGCCTGCAGGCTCGCCAGTTCCGGCCAGGCCCCTTTCTGGGCCTCGGCGAGCGTCCCCTCGAGGATGGGCTGGCCGGGGTCGTACGTGTGCGGGTTCGAGCCCTCGGGTCGAAGGTCCGCGATGGCGTCAAAGGCCGGCGGATCGGCGATGTCGGTCGTGACCTGGTGGATCGGCGGGACGGTGAGCACGCGCACGAACTGCAGGGCGAAGGCACCGAGTACGACGGCGCAGACGGCCAGGGCCAGGTCAAGCGCAGGCAAGTCGGCCGATTGCGAACGGCGCAGCGCCACGATCAGGCCGCCGAGGCCCCACGCGGCCCCGGCAACGGCGAGGGCGATGCCGGCCGCCGCCACCAGGAACGCGATCTCGAAAGGCCAGATCCCGAAACGCGACCCCGCCGCGCTGCTCACGAGCAACGCGCCCGCGGCCAGCGAGCCCGTCAGAATGGTCTTCGTCCACCACGTGCGGCCCATCGTTCCCTACCCCCGGTCAGAGATCCACATTGGTCCTAGCGATCGACCCGTCCCGGTGCCAGTGTGCCCGTGACGGGCTCGCGGCGAAAGGGGCGAAAGGGGCGTCGTGGCACACGGTCGCTTGCTGTATAGTCGCGCGCCTCGTCCCGCCCCGCTGCAACACGCCCGGAGACTGCCGTGCCCGCCGCATCCATGGAGGAACTGGTTGCCCTGTGCAAGCGCCGTGGGTTCGTCTTCCAGGCGAGCGATCTCTACGGCGGGCTGCAGGGCGTCTACGACTACGGCCCCCTGGGCGTGGAGCTCAAGAACAACCTGAAGGCCGCCTGGTGGCGCGCCATGGTGTACGAGCGGGACGACGTGGAGGGCCTCGACTCGGCGATCCTGACCAACCGCAGGGTGCTGCAGTACTCGGGTCACGAGGCGACGTTCACCGATCCCCTGGTGGACTGCCGCCAGTGCCGCGCGCGCTGGCGGGGCGACCACCTTGAAGACGGGCGCTGCCCGAAGTGCGGCTCGGACGACCTCACGGAGCCGAGGCCTTTCAACCTGATGTTCCGCACGCAGGTCGGTCCGGTCGAGGACGCCTCCGCCGCCGCGTACCTCCGCCCGGAGACGGCCCAGTCGATCTTCACGAATTTCAAGCATGTCGTGGACGCCACTTCCCGCCGCCTGCCGTTCGGCATCGCACAGGTGGGCAAGGCGTTCCGCAACGAGATTACGCCACGCAACTTCATCTTCCGCGTGCGCGAGTTCGAGCAGATGGAACTCGAGTTCTTCGTGGAGCCGGGTACGGACGAGGAGTGGCACGAGACGTGGGTGCAGGAGCGGCTCGACTGGTGGCGGCGGCAAGGCATCGATCCCAACCGGCTGGAGTTGTACCGGGTGCCGCCCGACGAACTGGCGCACTACTCGAAGGCCACCTTCGATGTCATGTACCGCTTCCCGCACGGCGTCGAGGAACTCGAGGGCATCGCCAACCGGACGGACTTCGACCTCGGGTCCCACACGAAGGACCAGGACAGCCTCGGCATCGACGCGTCGGTCGAGGAGAACCCGGACTCGAACGCCCGGCTCGCCATAAGGGACCTGCAGTCCGGCACGTGGCGCGTCCCCTACGTCATCGAGCCCTCGGCGGGCGTCGATCGCGGGGTGCTCGCGGTGCTGAACGAGGCATACCGCGTGGAGACCCTGGACAACGGATCGAAGCGGACCGTACTCGGGCTAAGACCCCACCTGGCGCCGGTCAAGGTGGCGGTGCTGCCGCTCAAGCGCAACCACGCGGGCATTGTCGACCGGGCGCGGGCGATCCGGAAGGAACTGCAGGCACTGGGCTTCGGCCGGGTGCTCTACGAGGACACGGGCAACATCGGCAAGGGCTATCGGCGGCATGACGAGGTGGGCACGCCGCTGTGCCTTACCGTCGACTTCCAGACCATCGAGGAGGACGACACCGTGACGGTGCGGGACCGCGACACCATGGCGCAGACGCGCCTGGCGGTCGCCGACCTGCAGGCCTACGTCAGCGAGTACTTCTCGGCAGGGACCGGAGCGTGAGCCGGGTCGTCATCTCGGTGATCGGACACGACCGGCCAGGGCTCGTGAACGATCTGGCGAAGCTCGCCGCCGACCTCAATCTCTCCATCGAGGACAGTCGCATGACCGTCCTCGGCGGCGAGTTCGCGGTGCTCATGAGCATCGTGGGCGGGGATCTCGCCCTGGGGCGCCTCGAGACCAAGCTCGAGCGCCTCGCCGAGGACAAGGACCTGGCGTGGCTCCTGCGCCGCACGGGGGAGCGCACCGACGTCGAGGGCCGCGTGCCGTACACGGTCAGCGTGACGGCGATGGACCATCCCGGCATCGTGCACCGGGTGGCGAGCTTCTTCTCGTCCCGCGACATCAATATCTACAACCTGGACACGGTGAGCGAGCGCGCCGCGCATACGGGCACCCCGATCTTCTCGCTCGTCATGGAGGTCGAGCTGCCGCCGGAGGTGCGGATCGCGGAGCTCCGCGACGCCTTCTTCTACTTCTGCGACGACCACGACCTCGACGCGGAGTTCCGGCCGAGCTGAGGCGGCCCGCCGCCCGGTGCCGGTTGTGGGTGCGGCGTCGATTGACAATCTCCGGCCCCAAACCGCAAGATGCGCGGCCTTGCCTGACGTATCCACGATCCGTGAACTCGACTCTGGAAATCATGCCCGTGGCACACCGTGTCGCACTCTGTGACCGGGAGATGCGCAACGCCCATTGCGGGGGCGTGGTCTGGTTGACCGGCCTCTCGGGTGCGGGCAAATCCACGCTCGCGTTCGCCCTCGAAGAACGCCTGTTTCGCGAGGGTATGCAGGTGTATGTCCTGGATGGCGACAACCTGCGCCATGGCTTGAATGCGGACCTCGGCTTCTCGCGGGGAAATCGTCGCGAGAACATCCGGCGTGCGGGGGAAGTGGCTGCACTGTTCGCGGATGCCGGCGTGCTGTGTATCGCTGCCTTTATCTCGCCCTACCGCGCTGATCGGGAGGCGAGAGAGGCCGCGCAGGGTCGTTTCTACGAGGTTTTCGTCCGGGCGGATCTCGCGACGTGCGAGCGCCGGGATCCCAAGGGGCTTTACCGTCGCGCCCGGGTGGGGGAGATTCGGAACTTCACTGCTATCGATGATCGCTATGAAGAGCCCAAACGACCGTCTCTGATCGTCAACACCGCGACGAACACTGTGGACAGTTGCGTGACCGAGCTGACTGACTTCGTCGCGGCCCGCTTTGGCCTGCACGACAGGATCGCGTGACGGCCAGGTACGCTGAGGTGCGTCGCGTGAGTGTTGTGGAGACCCACAGGACGGCTGTGCTCGTGGCGGGCATGCATCGCAGTGGCACGTCGGCGCTGACGCGAGTGTTGGCGGGCCTCGGCTGTGATCTGCCGGCCACCCTTATGGAAGCCAACGAGTACAACGTGGCCGGATATTGGGAGTCGCAGGAGATTGTCGACCTGAACGACGCGTTGCTCGCATCCGCGGGCTCGTCGTGGGACGACTGGGAACCGTTCCATCCCGGCTGGTACGCCTCGCCGGTCGCCGGAGACTGGCGCCGGCGAGCGACCGCCGCGGTTGGGAGTGAGTTCGGCCAGAGCACCCTGTTCGTGCTGAAGGATCCACGGGTGTGTCGCCTCTTGCCCTTCTGGTTTGATGTGCTCGAGGGCCTTGGCGTCGATTGCCGCGTAGTCCTCCCAATCCGGAGCCCGCTTGAGGTGGCCCGGTCACTCGAGGACCGCGATGCGATGGAGCCGTCGGTGGGCATGCTGCTGTGGCTGCGGCATGTGCTCGACGCCGAGGCTGCGTCGCGCAACCGGCCCAGGTCCTTCGTTCGTTTCGACGGGTTGCTCGACAACTGGGAGAGTCTGGCCGACTCGATGGGCCGGGAGTTGAAGATTTGCTGGCCCCGTCGTTCGACGCCAGCGAGTCTCGAGATCGAGGAAAGGCTCGATCCGACCATCCGGCACCACGTTCTGGACACCGCCCTGGGTGCGCGAAACCCGGAGATCCCGCCTTGGGTGGGGTGGACGTTCGACGTTCTCGACCGCTGGTCGCACGGTGTGGTGAACGAGGATGATCGGGGAGGGCTGGATGCAGTGCGTACGGCGTTCGACGAGGCCGGCGCGACGTTTGCGAGGGCGGTTGTCGCTGGCGTGCGGGTCGGCCGGCGCAACCGTGCGCTCACCGAACAAGCGGATGTTCTGGAAGGAGAGGCCAGCACCCTCCGCGAGCTGGTTTCGGATCGTGACGGTCGGATCGAGGCGCTCCAACGCGAGGTCGCGAATCGCAACGAAAATGCGTCGTACCTCAACGATCTTGTCGCGGGTAAGGACGCACAGGTTTCGGCGCTTCAAGCTGGGGTCGAGGCACTTGACCGGAAGATCGAGGCACGTGACCGGAAGATCGAGTCACGTGACCAGAAGATCGAGTCACGTGACCAGAAGATTGATGCCTTGAACCAGGAGGTGGCGGGCCGCGATGGCGAAATCGCCTCTCTGAGAGGTCGCATCAACGAGCTGGACACACAGCTCGACGCCATGGGCCAGACGGTGGGGAACCGCGACGGCGAAGTCGCGTCTCTGAGAGGTCGCGTCAACGAGCTGGACGCACAGCTCGACGCCATGGGCCAGACGGTGGGGAACCGCGATGCCGAAGTCGCGTCTCTGAGAGGTCGCATCAACGAGCTGGACGCACAGCTCGACGCCATGGGCCAGACGGTGGGGGACCGCGATGCTGAAGTCGCGTCTTTGAGAGGTCGCATCAACGAGCTGGGCGCACAGCTCGACGTCGTGGACCAGACGGTGGGGGACCGCGATGCCGAACTTTCGGCGGTGTATGCATCGACATCATGGCGGCTTACCAGACCTTTGAGGGAGGGTAAACGAGCGGTCAAGGGTGGTGTGGGCCTCATCGCCCGAGGGGCTCTCGCCGTGGCGTCCCCAGTCCTGGGTGGCGTAGGGAAGGTCACGTGGTTGCCCAGATCCTGGCGGACGCGCCTTCAGGGCGCGGCCCTGTCCACAGCAGCCCGAAGGCTCGTGTCGCCGCCGACCGTGTTCATCCACTCGGGGTGGTTGGACCTTGCGGATCGGAACTACTACGCACGGGCGTTGGGTGGTCCGTTGCCTATCTTGTTCGACCCGGACTTCTACCTCGGGACGTACCCCGACATCGCGGCGTCCGGCAGGGATCCTCTAACGCACTACGTCCAACATGGCGCTGTTGAGGGCCGGTGGCCCATCCGCCTGGACGGTGCGGAGATCGACCCGACCATAGAAGCGCTGCATCGGTTCGACACCGCATCGGAGGACGCCCACACATTCGATCTCGACTTCACGAGGACTCTCTATCCAGAGCTTGCATCACTTGAGGACGGGGAGTTGGCCTTGGTCTGTGCTGGGGAGGGTGGTTCGCGAGTCGGAAGCATGGCTGCGTTTCTTCGCGAGCTGTGCGACAACCCGAGGGAAATTCCCATTGACTTCAATGCTGCGGCGTATCTGGCTCTTTATCCGGACCTGCGCGCACTAGCGGACCGGTCTCCACTGGAGGCTTTGAGGCACTACATGGTTCATGGAAGGTTCGAGCCACGCCTGCACACCCTTCGGGTTGAACCCGTGCGTCGGCGAGAGGCTACGCCCGACCTGCCTCCGCAGAGTTGTGACCGGCTGACGCCCCCCCTCTGCGTGCTAGCACACGTCTACTATCCCGACTTGTGGGACGAGATTGCCGATTGTCTTCTGAATTTGCCGTCCGGCAGTTTCGATCTCTATGTGAATCTCGTAGACGATACGTTTGACGGGGCTTTCCTGGCGAAGGTGCGGGGGCTCTTTCCGGAAGCGCGCGTTTACATCAGCGAGAACATCGGCCGGGACATCGGCGGGTATCTCGCGCTGTGGCGGAACCTGCCGGCACAGGCATACGACGTGTTTTGCCTGGTACATACCAAGAAGAGTCCCCACATAGCCCCGGGCGCCGCCCAGCAGTGGCGGCGGCAGCTACTGAGATCTCTGCTGGGTGACCCCGAGCGCGCGGCGGAGAACTTGCAGAAGATGCTCGACGACCAGACGATCGGACAGTTGGGCTCCGGTCGCTTCAGGAACGATGACCTCGCGAAAAACCGCGAGAAGTATGGCCGTTTTCTGAATATTCTCAACATCGACGAAGCGCCGGAAGCGCTGGAGTTTCTCTCGGGCACCATGATGTTCGTCCGCGGTGCCGTACTACGACGTGTCTTTGAGGCCGCAAGTGACCTGCCGCTCGAAGCGGGCGATCCGCGGACCGCAGGTGGTGATCCGGATGGTACCTGGGCCCACGCTGTCGAACGGGCCTTCGGGGCGGTTGTTCGGGACATGGGTTACCGCTTCGAGTGGCGGTAGGGACGGGAGACGATCATGCGGATTTGCGTTGTCTGCCACGAAGCTAGCCCGATGGGTGCGCCAAGGATTGGGTTTGACATTGCGTCGTTCCTGGCAGAGCGGCACGAGATCACTTTGCTGGCCAAGATGGGTGGGGCCTTGGTCGAATGTCCGCGCTATGCCTCACTCCGGGGCTCCTATCGCTGCGTGGGCACTAGCCAACGTTCGTCGGGCCTCACGTATGCACAGCGTGTCGATGCGGCCGTCGTCGATCTGCGGGAGCTATCACCGGATGTACTCTACGTTAACTCCGTGGTGTCGGGAGAGTGGTGTGAAGCAGGCGGGCGCGTTGGCATCCCGGTTGCGCTACACACTTACGAGACGCGCCACAGTCTGCCGGCGATACTGTCGGATTACTGCACTGCCGGCGTGCTCCGGTGGGTGGACCTGTTGGTCGGGGCTTCGCGAACCGCCATTTACGACCTTGAGGAGATAACCGATACGTCGGTACGAAACCGCTTTGAGTTCGGCATCGTCGTTGATACCGAGACCGTCCTTTCCCTGAGCGCATGCGAGGTGCCTCCGCCACGCAACAGCCAAGGCGACCTGCTTGGTCGAGCATCGGCGCCCCGTCCGATAGTGGGGATGTGCGGGCTCCCGGAGCCAGAGGGCTCGGACATCTTCGTCGAGACGGCAAGACGGTCGCCGGATTACGACTTTCTCTGGATCGGTTCGTGGGGATCTCCGGAAAGCCGCGACACCGCGGTCGCGTTCGAGCAGTTCAAATCGCTCGGTCTTCGGAACTTCTACGTGGCGGGCCCGGTCGATAACCCCTACCCCTACATGGACATGCTCGACGCCTTCGTGCTGACATCCGCAGTCGATCCGAATCCGTTGGTTCTGGCCGAGGCGTTGTTGTTGGGCAAGAAGACATTGGCTTTCTCCGGTACGGGAGCGAGTTTAGAACTGCTCGCACGGTTCGGCTACGCCTTTCACGGGAACGCGGACGCGCCGCGCGTCGCGAAGGTGCTTCCCGCAGTGCTCCAGGACCGTGTCAGTTGGCAGTCCGACCTGTGGGCACGGGTCCGGCGTGAAGTGGATGGGGAGCAGAAGCTCAAGCAGCTCGAAGCACTGCTGGAGGGGCTCGCCAGCGATGGTCCCGTAGCCCGTGCCGTGTCCTGACGCAGGGAATGCGAGTACTGCGATGCACTTGAAGCCGCACGCAATCCCCGAGGTGAAGCTGATGTCCCCTGTGCGGCACGGCGACCACCGGGGGTTCTTCTCCGAGGTCTACAATCGGCGCGCGCTTTTGGCCGAAGGTGTCGACATCGATTTCGTGCAGGACAATCACTCCCTGTCCAAGGAGCGGGGGACTGTGCGCGGACTGCATTTCCAAGTGCCTCCGTTTGCCCAAGCGAAGCTGGTGCGCGTTCTCCGTGGTTCCGCGTTCGACGTGGCCGTGGACCTGCGGCGCGGCTCACCCACGTTCGGACGACACGTTACGGTCACGCTGTCTGCGGCGGAAGGCAACCAAATCCTGGTGCCTGCCGGCTTCGCGCACGGACTGATGACGCTGGAGCCAGGGACTGAGGTGCTCTACAAGGTCAGCGACTATTACGCGCCGGACCAAGACCGTGGAATCCTCTGGAACGACCCGGTACTGGAGATCGATTGGCCGATCACCGGCCCCGAGGTGGTTGTCTCGGACAAGGATCTTGCTCAACCGACACTGGCAGACTTCGCAACGCCGTTCGAATACGTGCGCGCAGGCCGAGGGAATCCCTGATGCGGGTGCTCGTGACCGGTGCCGGCGGGTACATCGGAACGGTGTTGACGCCGATGCTGCTTGAGGCCGGCTACAGGGTTCGGGCCATCGACCGGTTCTTCTTCGGCCGGGAGCTACTGGTGCAACATCCCCGGCTTGAAGTCGTCGTCGAGGACAGTCGTCGCCTGCTGCCCCGCCATTTCGAAGGAGTGGACGCGGTCATCGATCTTGTGGCCATCTCGAACGATCCGTCCGGCGAGATGTTTCAGGTGGCGACCCTCGCTATCAACCACGAGAGCCGCGTTCGGACGGCGAGTTTGGCGAAAGATGCTGGCGCGACGCGGTACGTGCTGCCATCTTCGTGCAGCATCTATGGGTTTCAGGAAGACGGTGTCACTGCTGATGAGGCGGCGCCGACGCGGCCCCTGACGACGTACGCGCGTGCCAACGAGATGGCCGAGCGGGGTGTTCTGGCGCTGGCGGACGAGACGTTCTGCGTTGTGGTGTTACGCCAGGCCACGGTGTTTGGGTTGTCTCCACGCATGCGTTTCGATCTGGCGATCAACGGCATGACCTACGGCGCATGGAAGACCGGCAAACTGCCTCTGATGCGCGACGGTACGCAGTGGCGGCCGATGATTCATGTGCGGGACACCGCCCGTGCTCAGAAATTTGTGCTGGAGTCCGTCGCAGATCGCGTGAACGGCGAGATCTTCAACGTGGGGTCCGGAAGGGAGACCTGGCAGATCGGTCCCTTGGGCGAACTGGTCGCTTCTTGCGTCCCGAACGAGGTTTCGATCGAGTGGTATGGGGATCCGGACCGGCGCAGCTATCGAGTGTCGTTCGACAAGCTGGAAGCGCTTGGTTACTCTGCGGATTGGACCGTGTCCGATGGTGTCGCAGAGATTTGCGAAGCACTCGACGACGGTCGTGTCGAGCGGACGACGCGAACGATCACCCTCGATTGGTACAAGGAGCTGGTGCGTTGGCATCGGCTGGTACGCGAAGCGGAGATGTACGGGGGGATCGTCGACATATGAGGGTCGTGTTGCTCGGTGCTGGTGGACAGCTTGGAACGGACTTGCGCCGAGCCCACGCCGAGGTGGGAGGTTCCTTTGAACTGGTGCCGCTAAGTCGCGACAAGCTGGATGTCACCGCCCCAGAGCTGGAGGAGCAGCTGGGGGACTTGCGCTTCGACGTGCTGGTCAACTGCACCGGTTACCACAGGACGGACGAGGCCGAAGGCAACGCGAGCGCCGCGTTCGCGGTCAACGCACACGCCGTGCAACGGATGGCGTGCGCATGCGCCCGTCGTCGTGCACGGCTTGTCCACATTAGCACCGATTACGTCTTTGGCGGCGATACGGAGCGCAGAAACCCGTTTGAGGAAAACGACCCGATGGCGCCAGTCAATGTCTATGGCGCGTCAAAGGCGCTCGGGGAAACGCTGGCGCGCCAGAGCTGCGAGGACGTGGTGGTGTTGCGGATCGCGTCGCTCTTCGGAGTTGCCGGGGCGAGCGCCAAAGGGGGTAATTTCGTCGAAACCATTCTGCGGCTCGCTCGGCAACGCCGCGAACTGACGGTTGTGGACGATCAGGTCATGTCGCCGACCGCCTCGGCGGACGTAGCGGCGGTGATGTTGCGGATGCTGTCTGCGGACTGCGAAAGGGGAACGTGGCACGTCGTCAATGGCGGCGCGGCGACGTGGTACGAGTTCGCTCGCGAGATTCTGTCTCAAGCCGGGCGGGCTACGGCTGTCGTACCATGCTCCAGCGCGGACTATCCTTCTGGGGCCGCGCGGCCCAAGTTCAGCGTCCTTCGCAATGCCAAGTGCAGTGCGACTTGGGGTGCCCTTGCGCCGTGGCAGGAGGCTCTGGAGCGGTATCTAGCCACGCGGAATTGAAACGGGCCATGCTGGGCGTTGCCGGATCGTCCTGCGTGTGATTGGCCGGCCACTCGGACGTTCCGCCAACTCGTCATCAACTCCTTCCTGGTTGGTTCACCTTGTTCAGGATTCTTGTTCCTTCGCGAGGGGTCGCTCCTCCCGCTCCCCGGCTGAGGGCTCTTGGGAGGGGGTCGTCGACGTCGCCCGGAGCAGCGGTGTCTTGCGGAGATAGACTCGACCGACTACCGGATCCTCGCCTCCGAACTTCGCCATGCCGCGGCCCTCTATCGCATAGTCGCAATGGAACCCACCGTCAGCGGTCGCTCGCGCAACGAACTCATCGGGATCGATATACCGCCGGTAGTGCTCGCCGAACTGCTTACGGGTGTCCGCGTCCCTCTCCGTTCGAAACTCGAAGAAACACGGGGTGCCTGGCGGCAAGCCGAGGGACAAGGCGGCCAACAGCTCACGATCCTGTGCTTCGGTGATCGCGTGAAGCAAGAAGCGTGCGTAGACCGCCACCGGTGGCGGCGAGGCTCCGGGCTGACCCGGACTTTCGTGCAGGAACGCCGAGAGCGCCCGGGAAAGCGCATCGGCCTGCGAGATGTCGACCTGTGCGAAAGAAACTTCAAGCTGCTGTTCTTTAACCCGTAGCTGATTCTTCGCGATGACCTCGCTTTGCGCATCGAGAGCAAGAACCCGGTGTCCTAGCTGCGCGAAAAAGCAAGAGTCGCGCCCGTTTCCGCAGCCGAGGTCGACAACAGCGCACTTGTCGGGCAACTCCAGTGCGACAGATGCCGCAAACGGTGACGGGACGGTGGTGCGTGAGCTTCCATAGAAGGAGGCCCAATGCCGCCGAATCTGTGCCTGCAGCGCGGGCAGGTCCGTGCGCGTCTCATTGACTTCCCGCATCTTCTGTCGCGCTTCGACGGTGGGACGCCATTGGAAGTGGGGGTCGCGTTTGCGCCAGTTGGGCCCGTAGATGGTTTCGAGTAGACCTTCTGGATCCTGCGGAACGAGCACATTATGACCCTTGAACTTGTGTGGCTTCAAGGGATAAATGCGGTCGCTCGAGAAGTCGTTTCCGACGTTGTATGAGTATATTTTACCGTCTTCGATCCAAGCCATGAACACGTCGAGAGAAATCCCGGAGACGCGCCAATGAAACTGGATCGGGCTGTCCACCTCGATCCTCTCACCACGGTTGCGCAACGCGGCCACGATCTGGCCGAACTCGCTGGATGCGGCGTCAAAGCCAACACCTTCTGAGAGAAAGCAGACGTCGATATCGTCGTCGTTTTCTATGAAGTCGTTTTCCCTTATGCAACCTAGTAGCGTGCCGTAGCAAATGAAGAACTGCTTACGGAATAGTTCCTGGAATACTCGGTTACCCTCGTCGAGCGCAGGAAACACCTTGTCTTCGCGGGCGCTTCCTCTCAAGGGGCGAAAAATGCTCCCGTACTTGGGGCTGATGACGTATCCGTTGTCGAGGCGGTTCAGGAGTTCCTGTGCATCACACTGTTCAGGGTTTTCGATGTTAAAACTTCGGCCTTCGAGTCGAGGGAGCTTGACGCCGTTCGAGGTCGCGTGCACGGTAACTCCGTGAGGTAAAAGTCGAAAAAGGGTTGGCGTCAGGGGGAGTCGGAAACCGGAGACGTGATGGCCCATAGAGCGCTGGATGTCCTGTCGGGGGAGGTCGGCCCGAACCGTGGCCAGCCGCATGGAACCTAACGTGACATCGACGATCGCTGGTGTGTCGGAAGCGTCGTCGACGCACCACCCGGAAACCCCAGTCCGGGAGACATGCTCCAAGAAGCCCTTTATTGCCATGGTCGCTCCTGCACAACGCGCTTGCCCTCACCGTGACGTTCGGGAGGGTGCAAGGCGGGGCATCTTCCGGGAAAGGGCCGGCAAACGCAAACTGGCCGCGCCGATTGGGTGCACGTCAAAATTGTGGCGATCTTGGTCTTGGCTGCGGTGCGTTTGCGTTGCGCGCGGGCGTCTGACATATTTGTCATATGCAAGGCACTTGTGAGGAACGCCATGCCGGAGTTCGACATCTCGACGCTTGAGTCCCGTCGCCAGGAGTTGCAGCAAGCGATCGCGGGGATCGGCGACCTGCGCGCCGGATCGCTGAAGTCGCGCCACCGCAGGTGCGGCAAGCCGAACTGTCACTGTGCGGCCGACGGCGATCCGGGACACGGGCCGTACTGGTCGGTGTCGCGGCTGGTCAAGGGGCGCATGCGCAGCCGCGCCGTGCCGGCGGAGGCGGTGGCGCAGACGCGGCGCCAGATCGAGGAGTGCCGGCGCTTTCGGGCGCTGACGGCCGAGTTGATCGAGGTGGGCGATGCGTTGTGCGAACAGCGTCTGGCGGAGCGCCGGGCGGAGCCCGGAAAAAGGGGGCCGCCGCGGACGCGCCCGGCGCGCCGCTGACGGCCGAGTTGGCGGCGGAGGCGGCGCGCCCGCTGGGGGACGGTGCGCTGACCGATGGCGACTTCGAGGCGCTGGAGCGGGCCGGCCGCGACGCCGCGCTCGGCGTGATGGGTCGGCTGATCGCGGCGCACCTGAACGCCGACCGCGGCGACACGCGCGCCACGGCGGCCTGCGACTGCGGCGCCACGGCGCATTACGTCGACCGCCGCGCGAAGACCTTCACGACGGCGTTCGGGCCGCTGACGCTGGAACGGGCGTGGTATCACTGCGCGGCCTGCGGGCACGGCTTCGGTCCGCGCGACCGGGCACTGGCCCTGGACGACGGCTCGCTGTCGCCGGCGGTGCGGCGCATGGTGGGCGTCGCCGCCGCGCAGACGAGCTTCGGCAACGCCGGCGGCCTGCCGCGCGAACTGGCCGGCCTTGACGTCGGCGCCAAGCAGGTGGAGCGCCACGCCGAGGCGCTCGGCCGCGACATCGCGCGCGACGAGGCCGCGCTGGTCGAGTCCGGGCCGCCCGCCGCGGACACCCTGCACGCCGGCCTGGACGGCACCGGCGTGCCGGTGCGGCCGTCGGAGACGGTGGGTCGTGTCGGCAAGCAGGCGGACGGTACCGCCAGAACCCGCGAGGTGAAGCTGGTCGCGGTCTGGTCCGCCGAGGGCCGGGACCGGCACGGCATGCCGCGCCGCGACGCCGACTCGACGTCCCACAACGCCGCCATCGAGAGCATCGCCGGCCGCGACACGGACCGCGACCCGGCGCCGTTCGCCGCGCGCGTGCTGCGCGAACTCGAACGCCGCGGCTTCGACCGCGCCAAGCGCCGCGTGGTGCTCGGCGACGGCGCCGCCCGGATCTGGAACTTCGCCGACGAGCACCTGCCCGGCGCCATCCGGATCGTCGACCTGTTCCATGCCAAGGAGCACGTCTTCGAAGCCGCCAAGGCCATCTACGGCGACAGCGATCTGGCGGCGCAATGGGGCAAGGCGCGCCGCGACGAACTCGACCGGTTCGGCGCCGCGCCGATCATCGCGGCGCTGCGCCGGCATGTCCATGGCAACGACGACGTGCGCCGGGAACTCGAGTACTTCACCGCCGATCGCGAACGCATGGACTACCCGGCGTTCCGCGCCCGCGGACTGTGCGTCACCACCGGCGTCGTCGAGGGCGGCTGCAAGTCCGTCGTCGGCAATCGCCTCAAGCGCGGCGGCATGCACTGGACCGTCGCCGGCGCCAACGCCATCATCGCCCTGCGCTGCGCCATCAGGAGCAACCGCTTCGACGACTACTGGGAGCGCCGGGTCGCCAATCCCTGACCTCTACCCACAAATCTGACGTGGACCCGCGCCGATTCTGCCAGAGCGGGGATGTTCGCAGGGCGCCGGAAGGCTGCGTCGGCGGGCGGGGCCCTCGACGCCGCAGTAGTCGGGGCCGGCATCCGCAGCCGGGACAGCGTTGGCCACACTGGGCTTGCCGCCGGGTCCAAACGGGGTGCTCCCGAGGCTTCCGCTTGTGAGCGTTCACGAATGCGATTCTCGACGGGCGGCGGCCCCTCCGGTCGCAGAGCCGCGGAGCGTGCCTGGCAGCCTGCGAGCACCTCATCTGGATATGTTGCCCAGGTAGCTGATGGACGGGTTCTCCGTCGTTGCACTTGGGCTACCCGCAAGGGGTCGGGTTCCACACGCGTTGTGCCAAAGAGAGTCCAACAGTGGCGAGAAAAACGCCGGCTCGGCCCGGTGCGGGTGGGGGCTTTGTCCGTGCAGTGCGTCGGTCCGCTGGCGCGGCGTCCCTGCCGGCAGCCAGCGGCTGCGCACCTCGACCGTTTTCTCGGGCACGGAGGAAGGCGTACGACTCTGCTGTCGTGCCCCGAGAACGATCTCCAAAGGCATCTCGGCCAGCGGACGACCTCTTGTCCATCAACCGCTCGGGCAGGCTTGAGCGCGGACCACAACGGCAGCCTACGACAGGCGGACTGCTCAGCCAGCTGCGGATGCCGCTTCCCGATACTCGGTCGCCACCTCCTCTGCGCTGCCGTACGCACGAACCGCGCCCTCCTCCAGCCACAGCGCGCGATGGCACATCTTGTGAACCATGTTGGCGTTGTGGGTAACGTAGACCACGGCCCTGTCTTGCTGGAAACGCTCCAACATGATCTTGCGAGACTTCTCGCGGAACTCCCGGTCGCCGACGCTAAAGACTTCGTCAAGAAGGAGGATGTCTGGATCTAGGCTGATGGCCGTCGAAAAGCACAACCGGCTTCTCATGCCGCTGGAGTATGTGGTTACTCGCCGATGTATGGCCTCGCCCAACCCGGACATCTCGGTGACGCCAGGCACCCGTTCCAGTGCTTCCCGGCGGGACAGGCCGTTCAACATGCCGTGCATGACGATGTTATGCACGCCTGATAGTTCTGGATCAAATCCCGCGTTGAGCGATAGCAGCGCACAGGACATTCCCTCGTTATCAATCCACCCTTCGTTGGGTTCCAGCACTCCCGCCATCACCCGCATCAACGTGGACTTCCCCGCCCCGTTGTGGCCCAGTATCCCGAGGTTCTCTCCGACTTGGAGCTCCAGCGAGACGTCGCGAAGCGCAACAACGTCGCTGTCCTTCGACAACAGGTTGTACTGCGAGTAGGCGACCGAGACGTGGGAAAGGCGCATTAGGCGAGAACGTGCCTGGTAAGGGTGAGGTCCCAGCGGGCGTATGCGCGTCTCATGAGGTACAGCCAGACTACGCAAGCCGCGGCGATCCGCAGGCAGGTGAGCATCTCGGGGACGGTGCCGTCCAGCAGGACGGCGCGGTAGTCCTCTATGAGGAGAGCCATCGGGTTGAGTCTGAATATCTCCTGGTACGCGGGCGGCATCCGCTCGACAGCGAAGAAGACGCCCGAGCAGAACATCATCAGCAGCAAGCCTGAGCGGACGACGAAGGTGAGATCTCGAATCCAGCAGCAGGCGAAGGCGACCGTGGCACCGATGGCGAGGGTCAGCAGCAGTTGTGTGACTAGAAGGACGGGCAGGTAGAACCAGGCTTCGGATGGACCCAGCATCACGGCGATCACTGCGAGGATGATCGCGAAGATGAAGGCATGTTTGAGGGACGCGGCGATGACGGCCGTGAATGGAAATAGCAACTTGGGGAGTGGCCTTTGGGAGATCATGCTCTTGGCGACACGGACGCTGTCGGCGGAGTTCGCAACGCCGTTCGAGAACCACAGCCAGCTCGTTACGCCGACTATCAGGAAGTATTGGAAGTTCTCTGTGTTGGACTCGCGGAGGTACGTGAAGACCAGCAGGAACACACCAGTCATCGCGATCGGCTCGAGGAACCACCAGAGCCAGGCAAGGTAATACCGTGCTGCCTCCCGCACCAGGTTGAGGTACGCGCGGTACGCTGCGTAGCGCCAGAGATGAGGTTCTATCAGGAACATGCTGTCTCTCGAGAGTGTGGTCCTACGGCCTGGGACGAGCTCGCTCGCCCCATAGAGGAATGCTCGGGTAGAGCGAGGACATCCAAAGGTTGGGATTGTAATGGGGGTCTTGCGGGCAGTGCTCGGCCAGGAACGCCTGCAGCCGCACGACGTCGGCGGTGGGGTCGCGCCGACCGCGGGTTTGGGACTCCAAATGCACCAACACCACGTCTGGGAGGTAGACGTTCAAGTAGCCCTCCCTCATCGCGCGCACGCAGATTTCGACATCGTTGCCCGCGACGGGATAAGCTTCGTCAAACGGTCCGATGGCCTCCAGGGTACGGCGCGAGATCGCCATACAGGCACCGGTCACTGCGGCGACGTTGCGTGGCATGTGTGGCGAGACGAACATGTGCTCGTCCGAGTCGAGGGGTGCGCCCCGGTACACATGATCGGAGCAGCCGCCGTAACCGATGACGATGCCCGCGTGTTGGATGCGGCCGTTGTCGTACAGCAGCAACGCGCCAACGGCGCCTGTATCCGGTCGCATTGCGACATCTCCCAGCCGGGCGAGCCATTCTTCAGTGCGTGGTAGGGTGTCGTTGTTGAGGAACACGAACACTTCGCCTTCGGCGGTCGCGACGCCGATGTTGTTCAGGCGACTCCAGTTGAAGCTCCCGGGTGCCGACAGGACACGCAGGCGATCCCACTTCGCCTGGGCCTCCTCGAACCAGGCGTGCGTTTTCGGATCCTGCGAGTCGTTGTCGAGGATGATGACCTCGAAGTTGCCGGTGTTGGTGCGGAACACGCCCTCGACGCAAGGTCGAAGAAGGTCCAGCCGGTCTCGGGTGGGCAGGATCACCGAGACGGGCGCAGCTCGCCCGCCGAATTGGCAACGCCACGGCAGCGCGCCGGGCGAGGTCGCCACGTCCGCGTCGGGGCCGTATCGGCCCCGCAGGTAGGTTGGCAGGTAGGCCGGGATGTCTTGTGCCGCCGCGACCAGGGGTACATCCACCATCCCAATCAGCCGATGTGCCAGGATGGCGTCGAGCCGGCAAACTTGCTCTGCCCGCTCGGCGAGGATCAGGGCGAAGCTGTGGAGGTCTTCGATCTCAGCATCCACAGGCAAATCCAACGCCAGATCCCGCGACAGCACGGCGCAGGTTTCCATGTAGTTGAAGGCACAGAGCAAGTCCGGCGAGAAGGATGGTTTGAAGAAGGGGCGTGAGCGGCACCCGGCACCGTCGATGCAGTCCTCGTCGCCATACAGCAGCGCCTTCCCCCGGATCGAGGAGGGCACCCGCATCTCCCCGGGCAAGCAACCCGGGCCCAGTACGGCGAGGAAATCGCTGCGTTGGCCACTGCGGCGGATGGCACTGGCCAGCGAACTCACGGACAGCGACGCGACGTTGCAGATCGAGAAACGTTGGCCTTCCCTTTTGGCATGCGTGGCAACGGTCTCGTCATCCGTCACCAGCAACAGCGGTACACCGATGGCGTGCGCCGCTGAAATCAACGCCGCCACGTAGGCGTTTCTGTCCCGGACGCCGAGGGTTGACGCGATGATCAGGACGTCGCCTTGGGTCGTGGGTGGCGGCGACGCTGAACGTCGCCTGAGCCAAGCGCGGTACCGACGAGCGTCGCGGTGCTGACCGTGGGACGTTGCCGTGACCGCCCAACCGACCACGGCACCCAAGCCCCTCGCCCGCCATAGCTCCCAAACGGTCCGCATCATTGCCCGATAGCCGCCGGCGAACGCCGCAGCGTGGTGGACATTGGCCGCGAGCCTTGTGCCGCGGCGCAGGCGCCGAAAGAGGCGGGAGCGCATCGAAACCTAGACCGGATAACTCGCCCATGTAGCGGGAAAGGCTGCCTTCCGAGGCATAAGGGTCTTTCGATCAACGGCGTACGCCAAGGAAGGAAACGGCCTTTGGAAACATAGTGTAGCGGCGAACAGCTCGATTTCCAGCTCACGTTGTCCAACGGGAGGTGAGTGTGAGGGGTTCGGTCCGGACGATCTTCGGAGGATGATCGTGACGCTGCGGCTGGAACGAGAGCGGCACGGTGGCGGAGCATGCGTGCGGGCGCGCATTTCGGCGGTGATGTGGTGCCCATCACGGGGGCAGCGACTCACCGCCTCGCGGGGGAGGACGGCCCGAGGAACACCGCAACCAGCCGTGGCGTGCTTTTTTCCGAGGGCGCGGGCTCCTCGTCGGTCTGTGACAGGGCGGGTTTCAGGCGCCTTGTCGGCGGTTCACTCGGCCAGCGCGATTCGCTCCGATTCAGGAGCCGACCGAAGCCCGAACCGTGGTCCTCCAGAATCGCGTTGTCGATTCGTCGTCGAAGTTGATCCGCCCGTCCCACAGCCAGCGGTCGCCCGGTATGTGCTGTCCCGTCACGATGCAGCCGACGTCTTGGCCAAGCACCGCCCGCGGCGCGATATAGCGGCCATCGGCCGCAGGGAACCGGTTGGGTTCGAAGCGGAAGTTCAGACCGGTCCGGCGGTAGCCAGGCGGCGGGACCTTGGCATCCACGGGAAGGACATGCACGAACAACCGCTTCGCGCCACCCTCCCTACCGCACCGCATCGAGGCTGCAGTATTGGCGGAGGCGCCCCGGATGGAGATAGACGGCGCCCGCTAGCCGATCGATGTGTACACCCACGTCAAAGCACCGGATAGAAGAACGTCCGCTTGAGGTAGAGGACCGCCAGGTTTTGGGCGCGGACGTGGAAGAGCCGGCGCACCGGCGTGGTCTCCGGCCCCGTATCGGACATCGCGAACAGGTGGACTTCGTGCCCCCGTTCCTCGAGGGCTGCGGTCACGTCGAGGATGTAGCGTTCCGTACCGCCGAGGACCTCCTCGGGCCGGTGGTCGTTGACCATGAGGATCTTCATCGTCGTGCGGGGACGGACGGCGCGCGTCCTACCTTCCCGGCTCGTCAAGCAGCCCCTTGAGGTAGTCCGCGTATGCCAGGCTCGCTCCATCGGCCAGATTGACGAGTTTCCCGTCCGAGATCCATCCCATGCGCCAAGCCACCTCCTCCGGGCAGGCGATCTTGAGTCCCTGCCGGTGCTCGACGGTCTGGACGAACTGGCTGGCCTCGAGCAGCGTGTCATGGGTGCCGGTGTCGAGCCACGCGATCCCCCGGCCAAGGAATACCACGTCGAGGGTGCCCCTGCGGAGGTAATGCCGGTTGACGTCGGTGATCTCCAGTTCGCCCCGGGGCGAGGGCTCGAGCGATCCGGCGACGGCGACAACGTCGCGGTCGTAGACATACAGGCCCGTGACGGCGTGGTTGGAGGGCGGATTGGCGGGCTTCTCCACGATATCCGCGACGCGGCCGTCCTTGTAGCGGACCACGCCCAGGCTGCTGGGATCCTGGACTTGGCAGGCGAACACCGTGGCACCGCGGTTGTCGGCGACGGCGCGCCGCACCAGGCCGGGAAGGTCCGCGCCGAAGAAGATATTGTCGCCGAGGATGAGGACGACTGGATCGTCCTGGATGAACGCCTCCCCGACGAGAAAGGCGTCGGCGAGGCCGCGTGGCTCCTCCTGCGCGGCGTAGGTGAGAGAGATGCCCCACTGACCGCCGTCGCCGAGCAACTCCCGGTAGCGGGGGAGGTCCTCCGGTGTTGCAATGACCAGGACTTCCCGTAGTCCCGCGAGCATCAGCGTCGTGAGCGGGTAATAGATCATCGGCTTGTCGTAGACCGGCAGCAGTTGCTTGGACACGCTGCGGGTCACGGGGTACAGCCGCGTTCCCCGACCGCCGGCGAGGACGATCGCGCGCGTCGTCACAACGTGCTTACGTCGCTGCGGGACGCTGCAGGCGCGTCGCCGTCGCGCCCGAAGTCGTCGTCCCGCCGTTCGATGTCGTCTTCGCCGAGGTAGCTGCCGACCTGGACCTCGATCAGTTCGAGCGGCGCGTCGCCGGGGTTCGACAGGCGGTGCCAGCTTCCCTTCGCGATGTGGATCGACGCGTTCTCGACCAGCGTGTCCGAGGCGCCGTCGCGGGTCACCTCGGCAGTGCCGCGGATCACGACCCAGTGCTCGGATCGCTCCCGGTGCTGCTGCATGGAGAGCCTGGCGTGCGGGTTCACCCTGAGCCGCTTGACCTGGTGCTCGGGCCCGGCCTCGATAGTCTCGAAGTGGCCCCACGGCCGATGTACGCGTCGATGCGCGTGATGCTCGCGACGGGCGCACTCCGCGATGAGCGCCACGACATCGCCCACGTCCTGGGCCTCGCGGCGGTCGGCCACCAGGACGGCGTCCCCGGTCTCGGCGACGATCAGGCCATCGACCCCGAGGGTCGCGACCAGCCGCTCGGTGGCGTGGACGACGGTGTTGGTCGTGCGCAGGGCCAGCACGTCCCCGGTGAGCGCGTTGTTGCCGTCGTCCGTCTTGCCGAGGTCGTGGAGTGCCTGCCACGAGCCAACGTCGATCCATCCCACCTCCAGCGGCACCACGACCGCGTCGCGGGTCTTCTCCATCAGCGCGTGGTCCACGGAGATTTCGGGCGCGTCGTTGAAGGCCTGGCCCGGGCGAAAGAAGTCCACGTCCGGCGTTCCGGTAGCGACGGCACGCTGGCACGCCCCGGGGATCCCCGGCACGTGACGGCCGAGTTCGTCGAGGTAGCGGCTCGCCCGAAAGAGGAAGACCCCGCTGTTCCACAGGAAGTCGCCGGAATCGACGAAGGCCTGGGCCTTCTCGCGGTTCGGCTTCTCGATGAATGTGGCGATCTCGCGGGCCGCGCCGACGGGCTTCCCCGGGCGCATGTAGCCGTAGCCGGTGCGTGGATCGGAGGGAGGGATGCCGAAGGCCACCACCCGCCCGTCGGCCGCGGGCTCCACGGCGGCCAGCACGCCGTCGCGAAACGCGTCGTCGTCCTCGAAGTGACCGTCGGACGGGACCACCAGCAGGAGCGGGTCGGAGCCTTGCGCGAGCGCGTGACAAGCGGCGAGGGCCACGGCCGGCGCGGTGTTGCGCGATACGCACTCGAGCAGGATGGCGCCCCAGCGCACGTCGACCGCGCGGCACTGCTCGGCGACCAGGAAGCGGTGCTCCTCGTTGCACACGATCACAGGAGGCTCGCAGGACAGGGGCTGGAGCCGGTACAGCGTCTCCTGCAGCATCGAGCGGCCGCTGGTCAGCGCGATGAACTGCTTGGGGTGGAGTTGGCGGGACAGGGGCCAGAGGCGTGTGCCGGAGCCCCCGGCCAGAACCACCGGAAGGATGGAGGTCATGCAAGTGCCCGTCGGAGGTGGCGCAAGTCAATCACAACGGGCCGGGCGAGGGAAGCTGCGGGGGCCGGGGCACACGGCGAGGCCGAGAGTGTGGCAAGCCCAACTGACACTGCGATGGCGAAGGATACGCGGGCGGATCTCCTACAGGTCTTGCAGCCACCGCCCGTATCGCTCAGCCGCGACCGGCTTCATTCTGCAACCGGCACGTACCCGGGAAAGCAGCGCATGGCCGACGCGGTCAGCCACGACCAGAACTTCAAGAACCTCATCGTCGACTACCCGCGCGAAGCGCTTGCGTTCTTCGCCGCCGAGGAGGCGCCGGGGCCGGAAGACGACGTGCGCATCGTGCCCCTGCGCCAGGAGCAGCTCAAGGAACGCCTCGGCGACAGCTACCGGGCGCTCGACACGCCGCTGCGGGTCGATTGGGCCGACGGGCGTCGCGAGGCGGTCGTGTTCGCGCTGGAGGAGGAGTCGGACTGGCGGCGGTTCTCCCCGCACCGGCTCGCGCGTTACTGCCTGGACGTGGCGGATGATGTGCAAGACCGACCGCGTGGTACCGGTGACGATCTTCCTGCGCGCTGCCGACCGCGCGCCCGCGTCCCTGGTCCTCGGCACCGCGCGACACCCGTACCTCAGGTTCGATTACCTGGCGTGCAAACTGGCCGAGATGCCCGCCGGCCGCTGGCTCGACAGCGACAACGTGGTGGCGCGCGTCAACCTGCCGAACATGCGCCTTGCGGGGCACGACCGCGTCGAGGTCTACGCCCGAGCGGTGAGCGGCTTGCTGCAGCAGGAGGCGGACGGCGCCAAGCGGGCGAAGTACCTGGAGTTCATCGACATCTACGCGGGCCTGACCGACAATGAACTGCGTCGGTACCGGCGCCGGCATCCCGAGGAGGGCAGCATCGTGACAGGGTTCTTTCAACGCGCTCGCGACGAAGGCAGGGCGGAGGGGATCGAGCAGGGGATCGAGCGGGGGATCGAGCGGGGCATCGAGCGGGGTCGCACCGAGGGGGAGCGCACGGTGCTCGCGCGGCAGCTCCAGCGGCGCTTCGGCCAGTTGCCGCCCGAGGCCGCCGAGCGGCTGCAGCGGGCCCCCGAGACGGAGCTTGAGACCTGGGCCGACAACGTCCTGGACGCGGAAACGCTCGACGACGTGTTCCGGTCATCGCGCTGACGGCGCTTGCATCGCGAGGACGGCAGCATCGTGATCGTCGCGGCCATGGAACCCTCTCCCGTCGTACTCCGGACGCTATTGCCTTAACCTTGGTCAGGTCGTGCGCGTACTCCAGGTCTACAGGACGTATTTCCCGGACAGCCAGGGCGGTATCGAGGAGGTCATCCGGCAGATCTGCGTCAACACACGCGCGCACGGCGTGGAGAACCGCGTCCTCGCCTTGAGCGCGAACATGTCCCGCCGGGCTGTGCGCCGGGCGGAGGCGCGCGTCTACCGGGCGCACCGCGACCTCGAGATCGCGTCCTGCGGCATGTCTCTCGAGGCCTTCGCGGTCTACCGGCGCCTAGCCGACTGGGCGGACGTCGTCCACTATCACTATCCGTGGCCGTTCGGCGACGTCCTGCACCTGACCGCTCGGCGGCGCATGCCGTCCATCGTGACGTACCACTCGGACATCGTCCGGCAGCGACTGCTCCGGCAGGTCTACCGGCCCCTGATGAACCGTTTCCTCAAGTCCGTCGACCGGATCGTCGGGACGTCGCCGAACTACTTCGCAACGAGCGACGTGCTGACCCGCTTCGAGGACAAGGTGCGCATCGTCCCCATCGGTCTGAACGAGGATACCTATCCCCGGGTGTCGGACGAAACGGCGGCCGATGCGCGCCGCAAGTACGGCGAGCACTTCTTCCTGTTCGTGGGCGTGCTCCGCTACTACAAGTGCCTGCACATCCTGCTCGACGCCCTGCCGGATACTCCGTACCGGGTCGTGATTGCCGGTTCCGGCCCCACCGAGCGGGACCTGCGGTCGCAGGCGGCCCAACTGGGCGTTGCGGACCGCGTCCGGTTTGCCGGTTACGTGCCGGACGAGGAGAAGGTCGCGCTGCTGCAGCTCGCCCGCGGCGTGGTCTTCCCCTCGTACCTGCGGTCCGAGGCGTTCGGCGTCGGGCTCCTCGAGGGCGCCATGTACGGCCGGCCCCTCGTCTCCACCGAGGTCGGCTCGGGTACCAGTCACGTCAACGTCGACGGCGAGACGGGCCTCGTGGTAGCGCCGGGGTCCCCGTCCGCGCTGCGCCAGGCGCTGGACCAGCTCCACTACCGCCCCGACATGGCGCGGATGATGGGCCGGAACGCGCGGCGGCGTTACGAGAAGCTGTTCACCGGGGCGTTGATGGGCCTGCGTTACGCAGAGATCTACCGCGAACTGAATGGCGAAGCGTGGGAGTCCGGAGTGCGCCCGGAGGCGTCGGCGCAGGAAGTCAGCCGCCGCTGAACCTGCGCGCGTCCTCGAGCCCGCGGCGGCTCCCGAGACCGACGGCCACCGCCACGGGGAACCAGAAGAGCATCCACGTCCAGCCGATCTTGTCCACCAGTTCGTAGCCGTCGAGTAGCCACGCGGGCAGCCCGATCGCGAGGATGCCCAGGGCGAGCTTGGCCTCCGGTTCCGCCAGGTGGGCGAGCAGCGTCCGCAGCGCGAGGGCGACGAGCAGGAGGAACAGCGCGAGGCCTGCGACGCCCCCCTGGAAGAGCACGGCGAGGTACATGTTGTGCGGATGCGGCAGGACGAGGCTCGCGACGGTCACGCTGTCGTCGGTGAGCACCCCGTTGCCGAACCACGGTCCGTGGTCCATGACGCGCCGCAGGATGTCCGCCCAGATGTCGGGACGGTAGCTGTCGCCGCGGGACAGCAGGGCATCGCGCGCTGGCTCGAGCCAGAGCGCCAGGGCCACCGCGGCGGCGACCAGCGCGAACGCGGCTCCGCAGGCGGCCGGCAGCCCACGTTCCGGCGCGTAGCGGGAGATGAGGAAGACGAGGCAGCCGAAGGGCACGGTGACCCAGGCATTGCGCGAGTTCGACAGGGCAACCGCGACCGCGAGAAACACGGCGAGGACACCCGCGACTGCGCGCCAGGTCGCCGATCGGGTCTCCGTCATCCACGCGACCGCGCACACCAGCGAGACCCCGAAGCAGAGGGCGGCCCGGATATGGGCATCGAGTTGTCCGAGACCGTTCAGCCGGCCGTCCTCCGGCGGGTTGGCGAAGAACAGGACGACGGCCGCGAATGCCGCGGCGCCTCCGCACAGCGCGAGCGCCGCCGTCATGCGGGCCCGGAACCAGTCCACCCGGAAGCCCTCCGCCACCGCGACCACGAAACAGATGCCGAGCAGCGCGCGGCTGAACTGACTGAGCGCGTCCCGCGTGTCGAATGGCGTCGACCAGAGGCTCGTCGTCGCGATGTACACGGAGACCGTTACCGAGAGCAGGAAGACCCAGTTGAGCCAGAGCCCGCTCCAGCGCCGGAAGCCGATGACCGTGTACGCCGCCAGAACGTACGTGGGAAGGCTGGAGCCGCTCTGGCTCGTAAGCACGAACATCGAGGCCAGCGACAGCACGAGCAGCGTGGCGCTGATGGGGACGCGGTACTCGAGCAGGTCGGGCATGGCGATGTCCCGCGACGCTAATCCGGTAGCTGGGGCTCCACCCGGATCGTCACGACCTCCGTGCCGTGGTACTGCTGGTGGCGCACCGACGAAGCGTGGTGCCGCAACAGGCGCAGCGGCGCTTCGGCTTCGTTCGGGATCTCCGTGGCGCCCTCGCTCAGCATGGCGAGCTGGTCCTCCAGGTTCACGTCCGTGCAGCCCGCGATGAACTCCAGGTCCGTGGACCGCCCGTCCGCTCTCGCCACCAGCAGGAGTTCCCGCGGCTCTGGGCGGGGGTCTTCACCCAGCAGGGTGTGTACCGTCTCTTCGGCCACGGCGCGCAAGCGGGCCGTTGTCGGTTCGTCGCATCGGTAGCGCTCCGCGAAGTCGCGGAGGAAAGCGTCGATCTCGGCGAGCGCGTCGGTGGAGAGCGCGGTGCGCAGCCGCCGTGGCCGGGCTGCCGTGAGGTCGAGGAAGCCGGAGAGGACGATCACGGTGATTCCTCCCGCGGTCATGCCGTGGCCGAGAAGTTCTCCCCACGCTCCTGTCAGGAGCTCGGGGTACACCAGGTCGAATTGGAACGCGAGACCCACCCAGAACGCGAAACCCACGATCAGGCTCTTGCGGTAGTCGAGCCCCTCGTTGGTCAGTACCTTCACGCCGAAGACGAACAGCAGCGCGACGATCACGGCGACGTAGGCGCCGGCCACCGGCCCAGGCATCGCGACGATCACGGCCACCACCTTCGGCAGGAACGCCAGCGCGATGAACAGGATTCCGACGCACACGCCCACCGACCGCGCGCCCACGCCGGTCAGTTCCGTGATCGCGACGCTGCTCCCGTAGGTCGTGTTGGGCACGGTGCCGCCGATGCCGGACAGGAGGTTGCCGAGGCCGTCCGCGTTGATGGCGCCCTGGATCGACCGGAAGTCGATGGCCCGCGGTTTGCGCCACGAGGCCCGCTGGATGGCGATGGCGTCGCCGAGGGTGTCCATGGCGCCCACGAGCGTGACGATCAGGAACCCGGGCAGCAGTGCCCGGAAGGTCGTGCCGAAGCTCAGGTCCAGGCCAGGGTACGCCGTGAAGTCGGGGAGCCCGATCCACGGCGCCGCGGCCACCCGATCGAGGTCGTAGATGCCGAAGGCGAGACCCACGAGGCCGCCCGCCGCGAGGCCGATGGCCGGCGCCCAGACCCGCCATGCGCCGGACAGCCGCAGCGCGACCAGGACAATGGCGGCGAGCGTGACGAGCGCGGTGACCGGAGCGGCGGCGTCGGGCGTTCCGGCTGGCACGTCCGTCAGCTTCTTGAAGACGATCGGCGCGAGGCTGACGGGGATCAGCATGAGCACCGTCCCCGCGACGGTGGGCGTGAACACGCGCCGTAGCGCGGCCATCCTGGCGCCGAGGAAGAACTGCACGAGGGAGGACATGACGATGAGGGTGGCGAGCATCGCGGGACCGCCCTCGGTGAGGGCGGCCACGCTCATCGGCAGGAAGGCGGTGGTGCTGCCCATGACCAGGATGTAACCGGCGCCGAGCCGCCCGATACGGACCGCCTGGACGATGGTGGCCACGCCGCTCACCATCAGGGCTCCGAACACCGCCCAGGTCAGGTAGGCCTCGCCTCCTCCGGCGATGCTGATGAGGATGACCGGAGTCAACACCACGGCGGCGAGCGCGACGACGGTGTACTGGACCCCGAGACCGACGGTCAGCGGGAGGGGCGGGCGTTCGTCGGCTTCGTAGCGAACGTCGTGTGCGGTGGACTGCATGGCGCTCCGACCGGGGCCTTCGGCGATGGGCGGGTGCCACCCGCGTTTCGAGTGGGCCCACCAGGACTCGAACCTGGGACCAATCGATTATGAGTCGACCGCTCTAACCCACTGAGCTATGGGCCCGTGACGCGGATTGTACGGGGGCCGGGGGCGATCCGGCACCCCGGTAAGGGCGGCGCGTCGGTGGCGCTAACGCGTTTCCCCGGCTTCGTCCAGGAAGCTCCGCAGGTGCTCCGAACGGGTCGGGTGGCGGAGCTTCCGCAACGCCTTCGCCTCGATCTGCCGGATGCGTTCCCGGGTCACGTCGAACTGCTTGCCGACTTCCTCGAGGGTGTGGTCGGTATTCATGTCGATGCCGAAACGCATGCGCAGCACTTTCGCCTCGCGGGCGGTGAGGCCGCCGAGCACCTCGCGGGTCGCTTCCTTCAGGCCCTGTCCCGTGGCGAGATCCACCGGGGAACCGATGGTCGCGTCCTCGATGAAGTCGCCGAGGTGGGAGTCCTCGTCGTCGCCGATGGGCGTCTCCATGGAGATCGGCTCGCGCGCGATCTTGGCGACGCGGCGGACCTTCTCCTCCGGCATCTCCATGCGCACGGCCAGTTCCTCGGGGGTGGGCTCGCGGCCCTTCTCCTGCAGCATCTGCCGCGAGATGCGGTTCAGCTTGTTGATCGTCTCGATCATGTGGACCGGGATCCGGATCGTGCGCGCCTGGTCGGCGATCGAGCGCGTGATCGCCTGGCGGATCCACCATGTTGCGTACGTCGAGAACTTGTAGCCGCGGCGGTACTCGAACTTGTCCACCGCCTTCATGAGGCCGATGTTGCCTTCCTGGATCAGGTCCAGGAACTGCAGCCCGCGGTTCGTGTACTTCTTCGCGATGGAGATCACGAGGCGCAGGTTCGCCTCCACCATGTCCTTCTTGGCGCGCCGCGCCTTGGCTTCCCCGAGGGACATCCGGCGGTTGATCTCCTTGATCTCGCCGATCGTGAGGCCCGTCTCCTGGGTGATCGCCTTCAGCTTCTTCTGCACGCGCACGATCTCGTCCTTGCGCGCCTTGAGCGCATCGCTGTAAGGGTGGCCCGCCTTGACGTGGCGGTTCACCCAGGCGATGGAGGTCTCGCTGCGCAGGAACTCCTTCAGGAAGGCGGCCCGGGGCATCTTCGCCTCGCCGACACAGACGGCCATGACGGCGCGTTCGTACTTGCGGATGCGCTTGAGGGCCGCCCGCGGCATGTCGACGATTGCCTCGTGATGGCGCGGGACGAGCTTGAACGGAGACATGGCCTGCCCGGTCTTGGCGAGCAGTTCCTGCGCCTCCCGGGACGCGCGGCCGTGCTCCGAGGCGGCCTTGCGCGCCCGTTGGTATGCGCGCTTCAACGCGCCGAATCGCCGCTTCGCCTCCTCCGGGTCCGGTCCCTTGTCTTCGGCCTTCTCCTCCTTGTTGTCACCGTTCTTCGGCGGCGCGCCAGCCACGACCTGGGCCGGCGTCGGCACCTCGTCGGCGGGGTCGAGGTAGCCGACGAGGACATCGGAGAGCTTGCCTTCGCGGCTGGCCTCGGCGTACTGCTCGAGCACGTAGCCGATCGTGCCCGGGAAATAGGCGAGGGCGAAGAGCACGTCGCGGATGCCTTCCTCGATGCGCTTGGCGATGGCGATCTCGCCTTCCCGCGTGAGCAACTCGACGGTGCCCATCTCGCGCATGTACATGCGCACCGGGTCGGTGGTCCGCCCCGCTTCGGTCTCGACGGCGGCGAGCGCCGCGGCGGCTTCCTCGGCGGCGAGTTCGTCGGCCGTGTTCTCCTCGGCGTTCAGCAACTCGTCGGGATCCGGCGCGGTCTCGTACACCGTGATCCCCATGTCGTTGATCATGCGGATGATGTCTTCGATCTGGTCGGGATCGGAGATGTCGTCCGGCAGGTGATCGTTGACCTCGGCGTAGGTCAGGAAACCCTGCTCCTTGCCCTTCGCGATCAGCTTCTTCAGTCGGGATTGCTGGTGTTCGGTCTCGGTTGCCATGGCCCCTCGAATGTCGGTGAGTTCGGTGGTGCCCCGGGTGACCGCCCCTGTTGAACGGCCCGCGATGCCGGCGGCGATATGCGGCTGCACGCGCGGCAGACCCCGCTACGCGCGCAAACGCGTAATTTTACCCGTTCTTCCCGGAGATGTGTGCTGAATCGCGGTTTTCAAGACCGCGGAGCGCTTCACCCGTGCTTCATCGGTCTGAGGCGTCCGCCGGCAGCGCTTCCCGAGCACGCTCGAACCGCATGCTCTCCTGCTTCGCGTGCCAGTACCGGCTGAGTTGGTCCCGGGAGCCGTCGAGGAGCTTTCGGCGGTCCGCTCCCGAGCGGGCGCGAACGTAATGCCGCACGCCCTCCGGGAAGCCGTTTGCGACGTCCTCGGCGGAGAGTTCGGACGGGGTCGCGGCCAGCGCGCACAGGCTCTCGTATCCGGGATGCCGGGAGAGGCGCGCCAGCAGCACCGCGGGCTCCACGTCCGGATCCCCGGACACCTCCCGGGCGACCTGCGGAAACAGGGAACCCTCCCGTCCCGGATCGAGCAGCGCCTCGGAGAGCGGCGCCGGCAGCGACCGGAACAGGCCGGGAGTGCGTAGCAGGTCGCCAAGCAGGCGTTCGCCAAGACGTGACTCGCCGGTCCGGCCGGGCGGGACCGGGCGTGCGGACCGAGTGGCGACCGGCTCCGGGGCATGTGCGCCCGGGGAATCCAGCGTGCCCGGCGCGACGCCGATCTGCCGCGCGATGCGCTCGATGAGCACCTGCCGGTGCACACCCGGGGGGATACGCGCCAGCAGGGGGCGTGCGCTCTCCCCGAACACGGCCCTGTCGTCCAGCGAAGCAAGGTCCAGTCCCGCCGAAAGGCGCTCGACCAGGTAATCGCCAGCGGGGACCGCCTCCGCCACGAGCGTCTCGAAAGCGGCCTTCCCGGCGCTCCGCACGAGCGTGTCGGGATCCTCCCCTTCGGGCAGGAACACGAACTTCAGCCGTCGCCCCTCGTCGAGGCTGGCGAGCCCCACCTCGAGCGCGCGCCAGGCGGCTTCCCGCCCCGCGGTGTCCCCGTCGAAGCAACAGACGACCTCCGGCACGTTGCGGAAGAGCCTGTCCAGATGGTCCCTGCCCACCGCGGTGCCCAGGGTGGCGACGGCGTTGTCGATGCCCTGCTGGGCCAGTGCGACCACGTCCATGTATCCCTCGACGACGATCAGGCGTTCCAGGCGCTTGCCGGGCGCGCGCCGCGCCTCGTACAGGCCATAGAGTTCGCGGCCCTTGCGGAACACCGGGGTCTCCGGGGAGTTCAGGTACTTCGGCCCCTGGTCGTCTCCTTCTCCCGGGAGGACCCGGCCGCCGAACCCGACGACGCGTCCCCGGGTGTCGCGGATCGGGAAGGCGATGCGGTCGCGGAGGCGGTCGTAGGGCCTGCCGCCTTCGCTGCGGGCCAGCACGCCAGCGTCCGTGAGCTTGCCCATGACCGCGTCGTTCGTCCCGAGCGCCTCGCGGATGAACCCCCATCCGGGCGGGGCGTAGCCGATGCCGAAATCCCGGGCGACCTCACCCGTGAGGCCGCGTCCCTTGAGGTAGTCCCGCGCGCGGCCGGATTCGGGGTGCTCTCCGAGGGCGCGGCGGTAGAGGCCGGCCGTCTTCCGGAGCAGCACGTAAAGCTCCTCGTCGGACCTGCGGTCGGCGCGCCCTGCCTCGCGCGGAACCTCGACGCCCACGGTGCGCGCCAGCGCCTCGATCGCCTCGACGAACTCGAGGTGCTCGTACTCCATCAGGAAGGTGATCGCGGTCCCGGCCACGCCGCACCCGAAGCACTTGTAGAAGCCGCGGTCCGGGTTGACGTTGAACGAGGGCGTCTTCTCTTCGTGGAACGGGCAGCAGGCCTTGTAGTTGCGGCCGGCCTTCTTGAGTCCCACGCGCGCGTCGATCACCTCGACGATGTCCACGCGCTCCAGGAGATCGTTGATGAAGGACTGCGGAATCCGTCCTGCCATTGCGGGGCAGGTTACCCCTTTGGCGGGTCGAGCGACAGCACGACGCACGGGTCGCGCCGGGCGCGGCGTGTCGTCTGGGGTGGCTGGGTTCGCCGCGGGCCTCGACGCGGCGCGGACGTCGGAGTCAGTACGTTTTCTCGAACCGCCGGGCTTCGCGCTGCAGCTTTTTCAGGTGGCGTTTCACGGCGGCCGCGGCCTTGCGCTTGCGTACGGCGGTCGGCTTCTCGTAGTACTCGCGCCGGCGTACCTCGGACAGGATGCCGGCTTTCTCGCAGGAGCGCTTGAAACGCCGCAGGGCGACGTCGAAAGGCTCGTTTTCCCGAATCTTGACACTCGGCATGGGAAGGATGGAACCCTCCAATCAGGGGAGCGGGATTTTACTCGCCGCGCGAAACGCTTTGCAAAGCCGGTGGGCGCAAGGCCGGGGTGGCGCGTTGTTCGGCCGCGGACGCGACTTGTACACTGCGCCCGGCTCGGCACCGGCGGACCGCCGCCGCCCGCTACGAGGCAGCATGCTAGTACTCGGCATCGAGACGTCCTGCGACGAGACGGGAGTCGCCCTGTACGAAGGCGGCGCCGGCCTGCTGGCGCAAACCCTCTACAGCCAGGTCGCGATGCACGCCGAGTACGGCGGCGTGGTCCCGGAACTTGCCTCGCGGGATCACATCCGCAAGATCCTGCCGCTGGTCCGAGAGACGCTGTGCGAGGGTGGCCGGCGGGTGGAGGATCTCGACGCCGTGGCCTACACCGCCGGTCCGGGACTGATCGGCGCGCTCATGGTCGGCGCGGCCGTCGGGCGTTCGTTGGCGTGGTCGCTGGGCGTTCCCGCGCTCGGCGTGCATCACATGGAAGCCCACCTGCTCGCGCCGCTGCTCGAGGCGGAAGGTCCGCGGCCGCCGTTCGTGGCGCTGCTCGTCTCCGGGGGACACACGCAGCTCGTGGAGGTGACGGGGTTCGGGCGTTACGAACTCCTCGGGGAGTCCCTCGACGACGCGGCTGGCGAGGCGTTCGACAAGACCGCCAAGTTGCTGGGCCTGGGGTACCCCGGCGGTCCCGCGGTGGCGCGGGAGGCCGCGGGGGGGCGGCCCGATCGCTTCGCGTTTCCCCGCCCCATGACCGACCGGCCGGGTCTCGACTTCAGCTTCAGCGGGCTGAAGACCGCGGTGGCGAACACGGTGCGCGGCCTCCGGCCCCTGACGCCGCAGGACGTGTCCGACGTCGCGGCAGCATTCCAGGAAGCGGTGGTGGACACCCTGGTCATCAAGTGCCGCCGGGCCCTTGAGGCCACGGGCGGCACGGCGTTGGTGCTGGCCGGCGGCGTCGCCGCCAACGTGGAGCTGCGCGCGCGGCTGGGGGCGGCGGTGCCGGAGGTGTTCCACGCGGCGCCGGCGCTCTGCACCGACAACGGCGCGATGATCGCGTACGCGGGCTACCTGCGACTCGCGGCCGGCGCGACGGAGCCGCTCGCGATCGTCACGCGGGCGCGTTGGTCCCTCACGGAGCTGCCGCCCGCGTGAAGATCCGCATAGACGGTCTCGAAGTGGTCGTGATCGTGGGCGTGCGGGAGCGCGAGCGCGAGGTCCCGCAGACCCTCCTGATCGACCTCGAGTTCGCGGTCCCGCCGCCGGAGACCGACGCGCTCGATGCGGCTGTCGACTATTCCGCGGTGAGCCGGATCGTGTGCGAGCACGTGGAGGCGGGCCGCTACTACCTGATCGAGACCGTGGCCGAGACGACGGTGGAGCGGGTCGCCCGGACGTTCGGACTCGAGGACGTGTGGATACGCGTCGTCAAGCCGGGAGCATCGGATGTCGCCCGCTTCGTTTCCGCAGAGCACCGGTTGCGGAGTGAGCAGTAGGCCGCGTGCCTGTCGGCGGTGCTGCCCACCGCGTACACTTGGGGCGCCAGGAACGAGGGGATAGTCATGGGACAGCACGCCAAGTGGACCGCGCGCCTGGTCGTGGCCTCGCTGTGCGCGGTCGGCGGCGCCTCCGTTTGCGCCGACGACCTCGAAGCGATGGCCGAGCGCATCGCGGGGCAGATGGAGGCGCCTGACCGGCACCGGTTCGATGCGCAGCGTGACGCCGCCCGCAAGCCTTTCGAGGCCTTCCGCTTTCTCGGCCTGCGCGAGGGCATGACGGCGCTTGATGTCGGGGCTTACGCGGGCTACACGACGGAGATGCTGGCGGCGGCCGTGGGGCCGACCGGCAAGGTCTATTCCCACAACCGCGAACGGGTGCTGACGCACTTCGCGGACGGCTACTACGGGCGCACGATGGAGGAGCGGCTCGCGAACGACCGCCTGGGGAACGTCGTGCTGCACCTGCGCGAGTACGACGACCTGGGTCTCGACGGTACGGTCGACGTCGCGTTTCTCGGCAACCTGCTGCACGATTTCCTTCGCCGGGACGGGCGCGAGGGGGCGGTGGCCATCCTGGCGAGCATCCGGGCCGCGCTCAAGCCCGGCGGAGTTCTCGGGGTCATGGACCACGTGGGTGCGCCCGAAGCGGACAACGATCGCCTGCATCGAATCGAGCCCGACGTCGCGCGGGCGCTGGTGGAGGAAGCCGGGTTCGTGATCGAGGCAGAAACCGACCTGTACGCGAGTCCCGAGGACGACCACAGCCTCATGGTATACAACGACGACATCTACCTGCGCACCGACCGGTTCCTGTTTCGGGCCAGGAACCCGCGGTGAGGTCGTCGGCCAGGTTCACGGAAAGGAGACAGACGTGACGGATAGCGGATCGGGCGAAGTCGCCCTGATAGTGGGCGGCGGCCCGGGCATCAGCGCGAGTTGCGCGCGCCTGTTCAGCCGGGACGGCATGCGGGTCGCCATCGCCGCGCGCAACCCGGGGAAGCAGGCACTGGTCGACCTTGCCGGCGAGTTCGGCGTCTTGAACTACGCCTGCGACGCGGCGGACGCCGATGCCGTGACGCGGCTCTTCGACGCCGTGACCGGGGAGCTCGGCGCCCCGAGGCTGGTCGTACACAACATCGACGGCCGCATGCGCGACATCTTCCGCAAGCGCATCACGGAAGCGGACCCGGCCCTCGTGCGCGATGTGCTGGCCAACTCGGCGTACAGCGCGTTCCTGGTCGCGCAGCAGGCGGCCACGCGCATGCTGGAGCTGTCGCCATCCGCACCGGACGGCCACCGGGGCACGATCCTCTTCACCAACGCCAGCGCCGCGTTCAAGGGCTATCCGAGGAGCGGGGCGTTCGCCATGGCGTGCCAGGCGAAGTCCGGCCTTGCCGAGAGCATGGCCCGGGAACTCATGCCGCAGGGCATCCACGTGGCCCACGTGCCGATCGACGCGGCCATCGGCTGGACCCAGCCCGACGGCACCAGGGCGCACCGGATGGCCGGCACGTCGCAGGACGACAACATGGCCGATCCCGACCGTATCGCGGAGACCTACCTGCACCTGCATCGACAGCACCGGTCGACCTGGGCGTTCGAGGTCGTGCTGCGGCCGTGGGTGGAGAACTGGTAGGACGGCTGCCGGGGCGCCTGCGCCGGTGCGGGTCAGCGCCCGCCGTCACACCCGATCCGCACCAGCTTGCGGTCCTCCAGGCACAGGGCCGTCAGCGAGCGTCCCCACACGCACCCCGTGTCGACGCCGATGGCGCGCTTGCGCTCGACCCCCTGGAGGGACGCCCAGTGTCCGAAGACGATGGGGCGCTCGATGCGGGGCGGGAACTCGAACCACGGCCGGTAACCGCGCGGCGGGTCGTCCGAGGGTCCCTTGTGCAGGAACTCGAGTTCCCCGGACGCGTTCACGAAGCGCATGCGGGTGAAGTAGTTCACGATGACCCGCTGGCGCGCGATCCCCTCGAGGGACTTCGACCAGACGGTCGGTTCGTTGCCGTACATCGCCCGGAAGAACTTGCGGTAGCGGTCGCCGCCGAGGAGCGCTTCGAGTTCGCGAGCGCGCTTCGTCGCCTGTTTCAGGCTCCAGATGTGCGGTATGCCCGCGTGCGTCATCACGACGCCGCGTCCCTTGTGCAGCAGCGGCAGACCACGCAGCCAGTGGGCGAGCTTCAGGCAGTCCCGGGCACCGAGCAGTTCGTCCAGCGTGTCCGACGAGCGGGTCGGATGCCCGCCGAAGACGATGGCGAGGAAGTGCAGGTCGTGGTTGCCGAGGACCGTGACGGCGCGCTCGCCGAGCTTGCGTACGAAACGCAGGGTCGCGAGCGAATCGGGGCCGCGGTTGATGAGGTCCCCCACGAACCAGAGCTTGTCCTTCCTGCGCCGGTAACGCACTTTGTCGAGTAGCGCTTCGAGCTGCGCGAAGCAGCCCTGGACGTCGCCGATGACGTAGGTCGACACCGCCGGGCGGGACTACCGAATCCTGGGCCGGCCGGTCGGCCGGAACGGCGTGGAACCGCCTGATCGAGAGCGTGCCGATACGGGACCGAAGGCAGTTTGCGAGGCCACTATTCTGTCGCCGGAGGAGTCGTCGGTGCTATGATCGGCCACGAAGCCCGACCGACGCAAGGCGGTCCAGGAGGGTCGTCTGAAACCATGTCGTTTGGCGCTTCGGCACGGAGGCGCGGTGGCAAGGTTCGCGGAGTTTTTCGCGGGAATAGGTCTTGTCCGGGAGGCGCTCCAACCCTTGGGCTGGGACTGCGCTTTCGCAAACGACTTTGCGCATCGCATGAGAAGGCCGAGATGTACGAGGCGCGCTTCGGCCCCGAACATCTGCTGGTCCGCGACATTCACCGGGTCGAAGTCGCGGATGTCCCTCATGGTCTTGACCTGCTCACCGCGTCGTTCCCTTGCATCGATCTCTCCCTCGCCGGGAACCGAGCCGGTCTGGCCGGCCAGCACTCTGGAACGGTTTGGCCGTTCGTCCGGTTGGTGCGGGCTCTGCGGGAGCAACGGTCGGAGCCAAGCGCGTTGCTGCTTGAGAACGTCACCGGGTTCCTCACGTCTAACTCGGGGCGCGACCTGAGCGACGTCTGCGCCCGGATCGGGGACCTGGGCTACCTCCTTGACCTAGTCGTGGTGGATGCGCGCTGGTTCACGCCCCAGAGCAGGCCACGACTGTTCGTCCTCGCGGTTCGCGATGACGTCCTTGCGGAGGCTCTGCCGCCGACGGGCCACGTCACCCGGCTGCGCGGCGCCGCCATCCGCCGTTTTCAGCGGGCGCATCGCCGACTCCCTTTCGTCGAGTTGCCGCTGCCGGAACCGCCACTCGGGTCTAAGGCGTCGCTTGCATCGGTCCTTGAGGAAGTGCCGGCCGAGGACGAGATGTGGTGGCCGCGCGACCGGGTCTCCGCAGCCGTCGAGGCGATGGCCCCGGCGCACCGCAAGCGGGTCGGAAACCTCGCTTTCGGCGCGCGGGACGGTGTTGCGACGATGTACCGAAGAGTGCGCCGAGGCCGAACGGTATGCGAGGTTCGGGCGGACTCCATCGCCGGTTGCCTGAGGACTCCGCAGGGCGGGAGCAGTGTCCAGTTCTTGGTGGACTGCCGCGGAGCCGAACCCGGAATCCGGCCACTGACCGGAAGGGAGTACGCGCGCCTCCAAGGCGCCCCGGACTTCCCCATACAGGTTGGTCGGCGTCAAGCCCAACTTGGTTTCGGGGACGCGGTCTGCGTGCCCGCAGTGCGTTGGTTGGTGGATCACGCGTTCGGTTTCCTCCTTGGCCATGCGACCCGTGGCGCCGGAGTCCAGCTCCGTCTGGCGGAGCCGTTGGCGGCGTACGCGGTCGGTAGCTGACCGTGACCACCACCGCTCGGCGCGATCCGCTGACCAAGGAAGCGCGCGCCCGGGTGATGCGTCGGATACGCCGACGCGACACGAAACCGGAGTTGGTTCTACGGCAGTGACTGTCGCGCCGAGGACTGCGGTATCGTCTCGACTATTCGAGGCTGCCGGGCAGACCGGACATCGTGTTTATCGGACATAGGCTGGCCGTCTTCGTGGACGGCGAGTTCTGGCATGGCAAGAAACTGACGGTCGAGCGCATGGCGAAGATGGACCCGTATTGGCAGCGAAAGATCGCGCGCAAGCACTGTCCCCTTCTTGTTAGTGCGCGTTGCGCAGACGTTCTTGATCTCTTCGATGTCTTCCGCCACTCCGTGTAGGGACTGAAGCGGCGCCGTGACGGAACACCAGTGGACCGAGGAGCCGGTATCGTGATTTCGGCACTCAGAAACCCCCGTGCCCGAGTCTTCGCCGCCTACGACGAGGAGCGGGAGTGCATCGGGAGCTTCGGACCGGCCATTGGGTAGTTTCAAAACTGGGGCAATACGCGAAGGCGCCTTCGGCGATGCGGTAGTCCCGCTCGATTCGCCGTCGCCTGGAAGCTGGTCCAGCGCCCTCAGTGCACCGCATTCGGCATCGCGAGGGTGAAAGCGGGAATGGGCACCGTGAACGCGGCGCCGTCGTCGGCATGGAAGTCGTAATGGCCCTCCATGCAGCCTACCGCCGTTTCCAGGACGGCGGCGCTCGTGTAGCGGAACGACTCGCCGGGCGGGATGCGGGGTTGCTTGCCCACCACCCCCGGTCCCTGCACTTCCTGTTTGCGTCCGTCGCCGTCGGTGATGAGCCACCGCCGACTCATCAGGCGGGCTGCGTGTTCACCGACGTTCTCCACTACGATGGTGTAGGCGAAGACGTGGCGTCCCTGCTCGGGGGCGGACTCCCCGGGGATGTAGCGCGGTTCGACGTGCACCGTGAACGCGTAGGCGTCGGTGTCGCCCTCGGGGGAGCGTGGTTCGGGCCCCGGGGTGTCTTCTTGCGAGGGGTTCCCCCTCGCGCTCCCCGGCTCAGGGCTGTCGTCCGTGTTCATCCGCCGCGCGCCAACTGGTTTGCCATGGCGACGAAACCGCCGAGGCTGACCGCGTCCGGACGGGTCCCGGGGTCGAGCCCGAGGGCGGCGACGTCGAGTCCGAGCGATTGTACGGCATTGCCCAGCCGCTTGCGGCGGGCGCCGAATGCCACGCGCAGCACGGTCCGCAGCGCCTCGACATCGTCGGCCGCCGGGTCGGGCGGTCGCGGCGTCAGGCGCGCGAATCGCGACAGGACGCGTGGGGGCGGCGCGAAGGCGTCGGGCGGTACCGCGAACAGCGGTGCGACGTCGCAGTGATACTGGGCGATGACCGACAGCCGCCCCCACGCCTTGGTGCCGGGCGCGGCGCACAGCCGGTCCACGACTTCAGCCTGCAGCATGAAGTGCATGTCGACCAGCGGGAGGCCGGCCGCGCATGCGTCGAACAGGCGGTTCAGCAGTGGCGTCGAGATGTTGTAGGGCAGGTTGCCGACAATGCGCGTGGGTGCTCCCGCGGCCAGTGCGGCGAGATCGACGGTGAGCGCGTCGCCCTCCATCACCGTGACGTCCGGGAGCTGCCGCCGCAGCGGGCCGACCAGATCCCGGTCCAGTTCGACGGCCGTGACACGCGCCCCGGACCCCGCCAGCGCGCCCGTAAGCGCTCCGCGCCCGGGACCGATTTCCACGAGCCGGTCGTCCTGGCGAGGCGACAGCGCGGTGACGATGGCGTCCACCACCGAGGGATCGGCCAGGAAGTGCTGCCCGAATCGTTTACGCGCGCGCGGCAATGCTGGCGGCCATGGCAAGTGCCTGGACGAGGCTGCCCGCGTCCGCGGACCCCGTTCCGGCGAGGTCGAGGGCCGTGCCGTGGTCGACGGAGGTGCGGGGGAAAGGCAGTCCGAGCGTCACGTTGACCGCCGTCCCGAACGAGGCGTACTTGAGGACCGGCAGGCCCTGGTCGTGGTACATCGCGAGGATGGCGTCGACCTCGTCGGCGCGTTGGAAGATGGTGTCGGCAGGCAGGGGACCTTCGACTACGGCGCCGGCGGCGCGCCAGCGGCGGCACACCGGTTCGAGCACCTCGGTCTCCTCGCGGCCGAGGTGTCCGCTTTCCCCCGCATGCGGGTTCAGACCGGCGACCGCAACGCGAGGGGCGTCGATGCCGAACGCGGTACGCAACCCGTCCATGAGGATGCGCAGCTTGCGGTCGATCCGTTCGGGCGTGATCAGCGCCGGGACCGCGGCGAGCGGCACGTGGGTGGTGGCCAGGGCCACACGGAGTGCATCGCCCACGAGCATCATCACGACATCCTCGACGCCGCAGGCGTCACGCAGGAATCCGGTGTGTCCGCTGAAGGGAGCGTCGCTTCGGTCGAGGATCGACTTCTGCACGGGACCGGTCACCAGGGCCGCGAAATCCCCGGCGAGGCATCGGTCGACCGCGGTCCGGAGCGTCCGCAGCACGTACTCCGCGTTCGATGCTTCGAGCACCCCCGGCGCGACGGGAGCGTCCACGGAGAGGGGAAGGACGGTCATCCGGCCAGCGTCGCGCGTGTCCCCGGCCTCGATGGTGAGCGGAAGCCGCAGCTGTTCGGCCCGTTCGCGCAACGCCTCGGGGTCGGCGAGCACCACGCCGTCGAAATGGCGGCGCTCCTGAAACGCCTCGATGACGATGTCGGGACCGATACCCGCCGGCTCCCCCGGCGTGATGGCGATACGCGGTCCGGTCCCGGTACCGGACAAGACGTTACTCCCCGATGCGCATCTCGACGTACGCCTCGTCCCGGATCTCCTGCAGCCACTCCTGCAGTTCCTCCTCGAACCGGCGGCTGTGCAGCACCTGCATGGCCATGTTCCGGCGCGCCTCGTCGGACATGTCCCGGTCGCGCCGGTCGAGCACTTCGAGCACGTGCCAGCCGTGCACGCTCTCGAACGGCTGGCTGACCTCGCCCATGTCCAGGGCCGTCATGACGTCGCGGAACTCCGGCACGAAGTCGCTGCCGTCGGACCACCCGAGTTCGCCGCCGGCCAGCGCGCTGCCGGGATCGTCGGAGAACTCCTTCGACAGCGCGGCGAAGTCCTCGCCGTTCTCGATCCGCGTGCGCAGTTCGAAGATCAGGTCCCGGGTCTCGTCGGGACTGCGGATCGCGGAGGGCTGGACCAGGATATGCCGGACCAGCGACTGCATCTGGCGCTGCCGGCTGACCCCGCGCTGTTCTAGCAGTTGCACGATGTGGAAGCCGAGGCTGTTGCGGATGGGGTCCGCCGTCTCCCCGGGCGACATGGCGATGATCTGCTCGGCGAACAGGCTCGGCAGTCCGCCGGCGCCGCGCCAGCCGAGGTCCCCGCCTTCCAGGGCCGTCGAGGCCGCCGAGTGCTCCATGGCCATCTGCGCGAAGTCGGCGCCGTCGCGGAGTTCCGCAACGATCTCGTCGGCGGCCCGGGCGGCGCGTTCGACGGTGTCCGGCTCGGACCCGTCGACGGCGAGCAGGATGTGCCCGACGCGGTACTCGTCGGAGATCATCTCCTGGAAGAACGGCGAGGCGACGAGGTCGTCGAGGTCCTGGTCCGTGATCGTGATGCGGCGGTTCACGAGCAGTCGCTGCACCCGCTGCAACTGCAGTTCGCGGCGGACGTCCTCGCGGAGCTTGCGGTAGCTGCTGCCGTCCCGTTCGAGGGACTCGCGGAACTCGTCGAGGGACATGTCGCTCTGGCGCGCGAAGTTGTTGACGGCCTCGGTAAGCGTCTCGTCGTCGATGACGATGCCGCGCTGGTTCGCCATCTGGAGCTGGATGTTCTCGATGACCAGGCGCTCCATGAGCTGGCTCATGAGCGCGTCCAGGGGCGGCATCTCGGTGACGCCCTGGGCCTGCAGGCGCTCGTACACGCCGTCGCGCCGCTCGACGAGTTCGGAGGCGAGCACGACGTCGTCATCGACCACCGCCACGATGCCGTCGAGCCGTTCCACCTGGGCCCAGGCCGGCACCGCCATCGCGGCGGCGAGCGCCATCGCGCGCAGTCCGTCTACCATCCGGTCTCCTCCCGATAGCCCTTGATGCCCCGCGAAAGCACGCGCTCGACGCCGGCGCCGAAACCTGCCAGGCCGCGGAACACGAACTGTAGCAGGATGCCTTCGTCGTCGTCCGCTTCGGTGACCGTGTGGATCGAGCGCGGTTCGACGTGACGGTGGTACAGCAGCCGGACCTGCCAGCAGCAGTCGGCGTACTCGATGCCGAGCAGCGCCTCGTTCGTGCGGTCGATCTCGAAGTCGTAGTTCCACTTGCCAAGGGCGGAGACGCGCTTGCCGAGGGGCCACACGAACGAGACGTCGCCCTGGTCGATCCGCGAGAGGCGGCGCTTGCGATGGTCGACGTTGACGATGCGCCGGTTGTCGCGGCGGTACTGAAACGAGACGCCGAGTTCGTCTTCCTCGGCGTCGGCGGGGTCCCAGGTGATCCCGGCGGCGGCGGAAAAACGCCCGAGGCGGCCCGCGAACTCGGCGGCGACTGGCGAGGTCACGTGACGGTCGCCGTCCCGCGGGGCGCCCCGGAGCGTCACCCGGCGATCGTCGAAGTGGGCGATGGTGCCGATGCTGGCCCGCACGTACTCCCGCCCCGTGTCCGGGTGCAGGAAGCGTGAAGTGACGCCCACGGCCACTCGGTTGGCGTCCCCGATGCGGTCGAGCCCCGAGAAACGGTTACGCCGGAACAGTTGGGGGATGGAGAAGCTCGGCACGCTGGCGTCGAAACGGGGCAGGTCCGCCTGGTCCGCGAACTGCTGGCGCAGGTAGTGCACTCGAGGCTCGAGGGTCTGGATGAGAGGGGTCGTCCCGATGCGGGTGTCGCGCTCGAGGAAAAGGCCGGCATCGATGTCCCCGAACGCGATGCCGCGCTCCGGCGACCCGTCGATACGGCGCGGCGCGTCGTCGAGGTCGTACCCGGTGTGGCGATAGCCGGCGCCGGCGTTGAGAAACCCCCACGAGCGGAGCATGGGAAGCTCGATCCGCGGCTCGACGTGCAGGCGTTGCCCGCCCGGGATCGCGACGTCGCCGGGGGTCGGGTGATCGAACGCCGTCCAGACCGTGGCGAGAGACCACTCGAACGGCCCGGTCCGCGCGCCGGCGTAACCCACGTCGATCTCGGGCAGCCGCCGGTAAGGCTCCCGCCGTTCCTCCAGCATCTGGAAGCCCAGGCCGCTGATGCCCGCGGCGAACCCTCCTCGCGCGTAGCGCGCCTCCGCGAAGCGCGTGAGGTAGGCACGGCTCGTGACGGCGAGCCCCGTCCCCATATCCCGAAAGTAGTCGTCGTCGCTGGCGGCAACGCCGTCGATGCGGGTGGAGGCGCCGCCGAAGTAGCCGGTGTGGTCCAGGCCCACCAGCCACCGGTCGGCCGGCTCGAACTTGCCCGGAGGCCCCAGCGATCGGAAGTCGTCCCGGTCGAAGCGCCCGTCGTACTGGCGGTCTCCCGCGAGGAAAGCGCCGGTGGCCGCGGTGCGGGAGGAGCGGGAGAGATGACGCGCTTCGATCTCCGCTCCCGTGCCGCGCTTCGAGGCGTGGCGCGCCGTGACGGTGGCGTCGTAGTTGGGGGCGAGGTTCAGGTAGTAGGGGAGTTCCAGCCGGATGCCGGCGTCCTTCGAGGTCCCGGCGCTCGGAAACAGGAAACCGGACTGGCGTTCGGCGGACAGCGGGATGCGCAGACGCGGCACGTGGAAGACCGGAACCCCCCGCACCCGGACGGTGGCGTCCCGCGCCCTTGCGAAACCCGTGTCCTCCTCGATGGCAAGGTGCCCCGCGGCGACCTCCCACGCATCGCTCTCGGGCCCGCAACGCGTGAGCCGTGCGTCGGAGAAGCTCCACGTCCCGCCCTGTCGCTCCACCGTCCGCGCGGAACCCCGGAACTCCGTGTCGAAGAGCAGGAAGTCGACGTCCGCCATGCTGGCTTGCGCGGCGTCGGTCCGCACCTGGGTCCGTGCGCCGGTGAGTGCGATCCCGGGTTCCGACAGGTTGCCCCCTTCCGGGAGCTCGAGCCGGCCCGCGTCCTGGCGCAGCGTGGCGCGCGGACCCTCGATCAGCCGGTTGCCCTGCGTGATGACCACGTGGCCGGTCAATTCCGCCGACTCGCCCGCGACGTAGCGGGCCCGGTCGGCGGCGGCGTGGACGGGAAAGCTTGCCGGGTCCGAATCCCGCGGTTCGGGATAGGCAGGCTCCACGTACGCGCCACGGCACCACGAGGGGAGCGCGGACGCCTGCCGCGCCGGGAGTTCCGAGCGGGGTTTCCAGTACTTCCGAGCGAGGTCTTCGCCGGCGGCGGGATCCTCGCCGTGCGCCGGCGGCGATGCGCAGCCGAGGGCGAGGGCGAGTGCTGCCCACAGCGTGAGGCCGGGCGTTTGTGGCGTACGCGATTTCACGCGGGGGCGATGATAAAGGACGCCGCGCCGCTTTAGGGCGCGCCGCCGCTTTAGGGCGCGCCGTGGCTTTGGGGCGCTCGCCCCCTGCGTACAATGGACGCCCGTGGACGACCGTCGCCGGCAGCTCGAGACGTGGTGCGAAGGGCAACTCGGGCCCGTCTCGGCGCTCGAGGTCCTTCCCGTCGAGGCGAGTACGAGGCGCTTCTACCGCGCGCGCACGGCGGAGGGTTCGCATGTCGCCATGGACGCGCCGCCCGCGACAGAGAACAGCACGCAGTTCCGCAGGCTGTCCGAACTCTTCCGGGCACACGGCGTGCCCGTACCGGCGGTGGAGGCCTTCGACGACCGCGGATTCCTGCTCGTGACGGACTTTGGCGACCGTCTTTTCTCGACGGTTTATGCGGAGGGCGGCCAGGATGGAGCGCTGGAACTCGCCATCCAGGCCCTCGTGCGCATCCAGTCAATCCCGCCGGGGGCCGTGCCGCCCTATACCCCACAACGTTTCCGCGACGAACTCGAGATCTTCACCGAGTGGCTCGTCGGGGCACTGCTCGACGGCAGCGCGCCGTCCTTCCTCCCGGACGTGTGGCGGGCCCTGGTAGACGCTACCCAGGCGCAGCCCATGGTGACCGTCCATCGCGACTACCACAGCCGCAACCTGCTCCTGCGGGACGACGGCGAACTCGGCATCGTGGACTTCCAGGACGCACTGGCGGGTCCGGTCACCTACGACCTCGTGTCCCTGCTGCGCGACTGCTACCACGTCATTGCGGAACCGGAGGTGGCCCGATGGCGCGCCCGGTACCGGGCGTTGACCGACTGCGGGATGGAAGACGCGGACTTCCTGCGGGCGTTCGACCTCACCGGGATCCAACGCCACCTCAAGGCGGCGGGGATCTTCGCGCGCCTCAAGCTGCGCGACGGCCGGGACAGCCACGTGGCGGACATCTTGCCGACGCTCGAGCGGGTCGTTGCCGTCGGCGTCGGGTACCCGGAGACGCGACGTCTGGCCGAGTGGATCGACGGCGAGGTGCTGCCGGGGGCCGAGGTGGCGACATGCGCGCGATGATCCTGGCCGCCGGCCGGGGGGAGCGGCTGCGTCCGCTCACGGAACGCATGCCGAAGCCGATGATCCCGATCGCCGGCGAGCCGCTCATCGTGCACCAGCTCCGCTGGCTACGACGGGCGGGTATCGAGGAGGTGGTCGTGAACCTGCACCATCTCGGGGACCAGCTCGAGCGTCATGTGGGCAACGGCCGCGACCTCGGCCTGCGCGTGCGCTACAGCCGCGAGGAGACGCTCCTCGGAACCGGGGGTGGCGTCAGGCGCGCCCTGCCGCTGCTCGGCAAGGATCCGTTCCTGGTGCTGAACGGGGACATCTGGACGAACTTTCCCTTCCGCGGGCTCCTGGGCGCGGCGCCCGCCGCGGCGCACCTCGTGCTGACGCCGTGCCCGCTACACCGGACGCACGCGGACTTCGGCCTGGCCGACTGCCTGGTGCGGCGCCACGGCGGCGCGGGGGACGACCTCGTGTTCTGCGGGATCGCCGTGCTCGATCCGGGCGTCTTCGACGGCACGCCGGACGGCCCGTTCGACCTGGCGCGGGACATCTACTTCGGGGCAGCGCAGGCGGGCCGTCTCACGGGCGAGTTGTTCGAGGGGACGTGGTTCGACATCGGCTCCCCCGATCAACTGCGCGCCGTTCGGCGACTGACCGACTGATACTCCGGTGCGGGAAGGTAAAATGCCTCGATGCCCCTGACTCCCTGGATCGCCCCCTCGATACTTTCGGCCGACTTCGCGCGTCTCGGCGAGGAAGTCGACGCCGTGCTCGCGGCGGGCGCGGACCTCGTCCACTTCGACGTCATGGACAATCACTACGTGCCGAACCTCACCGTGGGCCCGCTCGTCCTGAAGGCCCTGCGGGCATACGGCGTGACGGCCCCGGTGGACGTGCACCTGATGGTGAAGCCGGTGGACCGGATCGTCGGTGACTTCATCGAGGCCGGCGCGGACTACGTGACGATCCACCCGGAGGCGACCGAGCACGTCCACCGCTCGCTCTCCCTGATCCGCGAGGGCGGCGCGAAGGCGGGCCTGTCCCTGAATCCTGGCACGCCCGTCACCGTGCTGGACCCGGTCCTCGACCTGGTCGACCTCGTGCTCGTGATGTCGGTGAACCCCGGTTTCGGGGGGCAGGCATTCATTCCGCGCAGCCTCAAGGCGGTGCGTGCCGTGCGGGAGCGGCTCGATGGGCTCGACCGGGAAGTGCGGCTGGAGATCGACGGCGGCATCAAGGTCGACAACATCGGCGCGGCGCGGGAAGCGGGCGCGGATACCTTCGTCGCGGGTTCCGCGATCTTCGGTTCGGACGACTACGCCGCCACGATCGCGGCGATGCGCGCGCAGATTGCCTGATTCCGACGTGCGCCCGGGCTACGACGCCTACCTGTTCGACCTGGACGGGACGCTGGTCGACACCGCCCCGGACATCATGGCGGGGCTCAACGTCACGCTCACGGAGTACGGCCACGGCGCCGTCGACGAGGCGCGCACCCGGGACTGGGTCGGCCGCGGCGTGGGTCCCCTCATCCGGCTTGCGCTACGACATCATGGGCAGCCGGAGCCGCCTCCCGACGTGACGGACGGGATGATCGAGCGGTTCCGCGACTACTACGCGCGGCACATCGCGGACCGGGGCGGGCCCTATCCGGGCGTGCGCGAGGCGCTCGACGGACTGCACGGCCGCGCCGCGCTCGGTGTCGTCACCAACAAGCCAGGGCGGCTCACCGGCCTGCTGCTGGACGCGCTGGACCTGTCCGGGTACTTCGGCGTGGTCGTCTCCGGCGACACGCTCCCGGTCGCGAAACCGGCCCCGGACCCGGCGCTACATGCTTGCGAAAGCCTCGGCGTCGACGCCGGCCGGGCGCTCTTCGTCGGCGATTCCGCGACCGATGTGGCCTGCGCCCGCGCCGCCGGGTGCGACGTGGTCTGCGTCTCCTACGGCTATCGTGCGGGGGCACGGCCCGAAGACCTCGGCGCGGACCGTATCGTTGATTCGCTCACCGCCCTGATATAGCCTCGCCCCCTTCACCCGAGCGCGTCCTCCGTGCCGAGCGAGCAAGCACACCCCCGCTGGCGATGATCCCTCCCGGTTCCATTGGAACCACTCGCCAGCGTGCGCGCTGCAAACTCGCATCTCGGGTACTCCTCTCATGAACAGCCGCTCCGTTGCGTCGTCCGGCGCAAGCCCCCGCGTCCCCGTGGTCCGCGAAGTCCTCGCCGACCTCGACACGCCGCTTTCCGTCTACCTGAAGCTCGCCGACGCCCCGTACAGCTATCTCCTCGAGTCGGCCGAAGGCGGGGAGAAGTGGGGCCGCTACTCCATCATCGGCCTGCCCTGCCGCACGGTCATCCGCGTACGCGGCCACCGGGTGACGGTCGAGACGGACGGTGAGATCGTCGAGGAGGTCGAGTCCGACGACCCTCTCGAGTTCATCGAGGCCTACCGCCGCCGGTTCGAGATTCCCGACGAAGCGCTGGACGCCGGCGACGACTTGCCGCGTTTCACGGGGGGGCTCGTCGGGTACTTCGGCTATGACACCGTGCGCTTCATCGAGCCGCGGCTTGCCGACTCCACGCCGCCCGATCCCCTGGGCTCGCCGGACATCCTGCTCATGGTCTCCAACGACGTTATCGTCTTCGACAACGTTCGGGGCCGGATGCAACTCATCAGCCTGGTCGATCCCGAACAACCCGGCGCGCGGGAGGATGCCCGCGAACGACTGGCGAAGCTCGCGGCCCGCCTCGGCGGGCCCGTGCCGGAACTGGCCCGGACCCATGCGAACCGGCCGCCGGAGGAGGCGGACTTCGTCTCCGGGTTCGGCCGGGAGAGCTTCATGGCGGCGGTCGATCGCATTCGCGAGTACACCCGCGCCGGCGACGTGATGCAGGTGGTGCTCGCGCAGCGGATGTCCGTGCCCTTCGGCGCCGCTCCGATCGACCTGTACCGGGCCCTGCGCAGCCTTAACCCGTCGCCCTACATGTACTACATGCACCTCGACGACTTCCACGTCGTCGGGTCGTCCCCGGAGATTCTCGCGCGCGTCGAGAACGGCCGCATCGTCAACCGCCCCCTCGCCGGGACGCGCCGCCGCGGCCACACCGAGGAGGAGGACCTCGCGATGGAGCGGGAACTCCTGAACGATCCGAAGGAGATCGCCGAGCACCTCATGCTCATCGACCTCGGGCGCAACGACGTCGGCCGTGTTGCGGAGACCGGGTCCGTCAAGGTGACCGAGCAGTTCGTCATCGAGCGGTACTCGCACGTCATGCATATCTCCTCGAACGTCGAGGGGCGATTGCGGCCGGACGGGACGGCCATGGACGTCCTGCGCGCCACGCTCCCGGTCGGGACGCTCTCCGGGGCGCCCAAGATCCGCGCCATGGAGATCATCGACGAACTCGAACCCGTGAAGCGCGGCGTGTACGGGGGCGCTGTCGGCTACCTGTCCTGGAACGGCAACATGGACATGGCCATCGCCATCCGCACGGCGGTCGTCCAGGACGGCGTGCTCTACATCGAGGCGGGCGGCGGTGTCGTCGCGGACTCGATACCGCGGCTCGAGTGGAAGGAGAGCATGAACAAGGGGCGCGCCATCTTCCGGGCGGCGCGGATGGCCGAGCAGGGTTTTCGGGAACTGGACTGACGGGCGCAATGGTCGATCTCGCACGGAGGATCTCGGAGGCGCGCTGGTTCCAGTGGGGCATCGTCGGCGTCATCTCGCTGAACGCGGTGGTCATCGGCCTCGACACTTCGGCAACGCTCCGGGCGGATTTCCACGACGTATTCGAACTGGCGAACCAGGTCTTCCTGGGCATCTTCGTGCTCGAGGTGATCGTCAAGCTCGTGGCGGTGCATCCGCGTCCGTCGCGCTATTTCCGCGACGGGTGGAACCTCTTCGACTTCACGATCGTCGCGATCAGCCTCCTGCCGGCCACCGGGGAACTCGCGACGCTCGCCCGGCTGGCGCGGCTGCTGCGCGTCCTGCGGCTCGTGTCGGCGCTGCCCGAGTTGCGGCTGATCGTAGCGACGCTCGTGCGCTCGGTGCCGAGCATGTTCAACGTCCTCTGCCTGATGTCGATCATCTTCTACATCTACGCGGTCGCGGGCTATCACCTGTTCCACGCGGTCGATCCGACCCACTGGGACACGCTCGGCATCTCCCTCATCACCCTGTTCCGCATCGTGACGCTGGAGGACTGGACCGACGTGATGTACGCCGCCATGGAGCACCACTGGTGGGCCTGGGCGTACTTCGTGAGCTTCGTGGTGGTCGGAACGTTCGTCGTGATCAACCTCTTCATCGCCGTCGTTCTGAACAACCTCGATGAGGCGAAGGCGGAGCGGCTGAACGCCCTGACGGACACGCCGTCCCGGGAAGAACTGCTCCGTGAACTGAGGGCCACCAGGGAGTCGCTGACCCGGCTCGAACGACGGCTGGCGCCGGACGATGCCTGACGCTCGATGGGCCCTCGCCGGCGCCTTCGCGGCAGCCGTCGCGGCTGCCGACCTCCCCCTCGAGGGCGAGCGCACCATCCGGTTCGAGACCGGGGCGGTCACCTGGCTGTCGCTGGATGTGTCGCCGGACGGGTCCCGCATCGTGCTGGAGGCCGTTGGCGACCTCTACACCCTCCCCATCGCGGGCGGGCGCGCGGAGCGCATCACGAGCGGCATGGCGTTCGACTCGCAGCCGCGCTTCTCGCCCGACGGGGAGCGCATCGTCTTCATCAGCGACCGGGACGGCAGCGAGGCGGTCTGGGTGTCCGGCGCGGACGGCGGCGATCCCCGCAAGATTGGCAGCGGAGGCGGCGAGACGGAGTTTGCTTCCCCGTCCTGGTCTCCCGACGGGTCCCATGTCGTCGTCTCGAAGACGCAGTGGGAGCTCGGCACGTTCGAGGTCTGGGCGTACCACGTCGACGGCGGCCGGGGCGTGCGCATCACTCGCGCCAAGACCGGCGGCAACGTGCCGGTCACGCAGCGCGCGAACACCCTCGGAGCGGTCTACTCGCCGGATGGCCGTTACCTCTACTACGCACGGAAGAACGGTGGGTTCGGGTACGGCCTGCGGCTGCCGCTGTGGCAGGTCGCGCGGCGGGACCTGCGCGAGGGCACCGAAGACACCCTGACCGACGCCGTGGGAAGCGCGATGCGCCCGCTGGTGTCTCCGGACGGCACGCAGCTTGTCTACGCGACGCGACACGAAACGCAGACCGGACTGCGAGTCCGCGACCTGGGCACCGGCGCGGACCGCTGGCTGGCCTGGCCCGTGCAACGCGACGAGCAGGAGTCCCGCTTCACCCGCGACCTGTTCCCCGGTTACGCCTTCACCCCGGACGGACGGTTCGTCGTGTACACCCGGGAGGGGGGCATCTGGCGCGTCGACGTCGCGTCGGGCGAGACGGCGAGGATCCCGTTCGAGCTGGAAGTCGAGCAGTCGCTCGGTCCCCGATTGCATGCACCGCAGCGCCTCGGGTTGGGTCCGGTCAAGGCGCGCCTCGTCCGCGGTCTCGCTCCCGCGCCCGATGGTCGCGCGTTGGCGTTCTCGGCACTGGGCGCGCTGTACGTCCATGACATCGACGACGGACGGAACCGGTCCGTCGTCGACGGCGGACCGCCCGCCGTGCGCCCCGCCTGGTCGCCGGACGGCAGGTGGATCGCCTACGCCACCTGGTCCAGCGAGGGCGGGCACCTCTGGCGGATGCGGTCCAACGGCCGGGGCACGCCGCGCCGGCTCACCCAACACGCGGCGTTCTACAGCGACCCGACCTGGTCTCCGGACGGCGAGCGCATCGTCGCGCTGCGCGGCACGAGGCATGACCGGCTGTACCGGGAGTGGGACTCCGGGACGCCGTTCGGGTCGGACGTGATCTGGCTGCCGTCGGACGGGGGCGAGGCCAGGCTCGTGCTTCCGGCGCGGGGCCTGCGCGCTCCGCATTTCGGACCGGAAGCGGACCGCATCTATCTCTACGCCTCCGAGGGTCCGTTCACGCGCGGCGGCGCCTCGTCACTCACGTCCGTCCGCTACGACGGGACGGACCGGCGCGTACACCTCGGCGTCAAGGGCCCGGGCATCTACTTCGCGGAAGAAGACGTGCCGGCGGAGGACATCCGGCTGGCGCCGGACGGCGGTCACGCCCTCGTCGTACATGCGCAGCAGCTCTACGTCCTGCGCCTGCTCAATCGCCACCTGGCGAACCTGCAGACCGATGTCACGAACCCGTCGGTCCCGCTGGCGCGGCTGACGGACGTGGGAGTCGACGAGGCGGCGTGGAACGCGGACGGGAGCACTATCCACTGGAGCGTGGGAAGCCGCCTCTACGCGCGTCCGCTCGGTTCCGTCGACTTCCGGGCGGAGGACGAAGGCGACAAGACGGAGGATGGGGACGACGGCGGGGACGACGACGAAGCTCCGGAAGACGGAGGCGGGATCCGGCAGGTGGCAGCCGAGGCGGAGGAAGGGGCTGAAGCGTCTGCGGAAACGTCCGACGCGGAGGACTCCGGGGACGGCGCCGACGGTCCGGAACTGGCCGAGGACCACGAGGCCGTCACGACGGTCGCGATCGAGGTTTATCGCCCGCGCTACGAACCCGAGGGCGTCGTCGCGTTGACCGGCGCGACCGTGCTCACCATGGAAGCGGCGCCCGCAGGAGGTCCGGACCCCGACGCCGCGGAGACGCCCGTCGACGACGCCGGCCTGCGGATCGAGGATGCCGTCGTCCTGATCCGTGACGACCGGATCGCCGCGGTGGGTCCCCGCGACGCGGTCGATGTCCCGCCCGACGCGGACGTGATCGACGTCGCCGGGCATTTCATCGTGCCGGGATACGTCGACACACACGCCCACTTCCGGCTCGCCCGCCGCGTCCTGGATTTCGACAACTGGTCCTTCCTGGCCAACCTGGCATACGGCGTCACCACCGCGCTGGACGTGCAGCCGAGCACGGTGGACGTGCTCGCCTACCAGGACCTGATCGATGCGGGGACGCTGATCGGCCCGAGGGCGCTGTCGACCGGTCCCGGCATCTTCAACAACAACCGCTTCCGCTCGCGCGAGCACACCCTCGGCGTGCTGCGGCGCTACAAGGACCACTACCGCGTTCGGAACCTGAAGGCCTACATCGCGGGGAACCGCAAACAACGGCAATGGATCGTCCAGGCGTCGAAGGAACTCGGTCTTATGCCCACCACGGAGGGCGCCCTCGACATGAAGCTGGACATGACCCACGTCATCGACGGTTTCGCCGGCAACGAACACAACTTCCCGGTACTCGACCTGCACCGCGACGTGGTCGAAATGGTGGCGCGCTCCGGCATCGGCTACACGCCCACGCTGCTCGTTGCCTACGGCGGCCCCTGGGCGGAGGACCACTTCTACGTCCACGAGTCGCCGCGGGACGACCCCAAGCTCGCGCGCTTCACCCCGCGGCCCTTCGTGCTCGCGCGCACGCAGCGCCGCGCGTGGTTCGCCGAGGAGGAGCACGTGTTCCCGCGGGTCGCGGCACAGGCCGCGAAGATCATCCGGGCCGGCGGACGCGTGGGCGTCGGCTCCCACGGCCAGTTGCAGGGACTCGCCTGGCACTGGGAACTCTGGGCGCTTGCGAGCGGGGGCCTTACACCCGCGGAGGCGCTACGGGCCGCGACGCGTCACGGGGCGGAGATGATCGGCGTGGCGCAGGACATCGGCACCGTCACCGCCGGCAAGCTGGCGGACCTGGTCATCCTCGACGCCGACCCGCTCGCCGACATCCGGAACTCGGACGACATCGCCTACGTGGTGAAGAACGGCGAGGTGTTCGACGGCGACACGCTGGACAAGGTCTGGCCGGAGCGGGAGCCGCTGCCGGAACAGTGGTGGTGGGACCTGGGTCCCGAGTGATGCCTCGCGCGGCGCGTCAGCCCCGGTGCGTCGCTATCCTGCGCTCGGCGTAGTCGACGAGGGCCCGCACGGGCATCAGTCGCGCTTCTCCCCAGCCGAGCGGGCCCCGGCGCTCCTGGCCCGTGTCGCGCGCGAAACCGTGGCCGAGCGCCTCGAAGTCGTCGTCGTTCGGCAGTACTTCGGTAAAGCGTTCCCAGCGTCGACGGCCGTCCACCAGCATCGGCGCCCCCTCGGTCCCGGTGCGCTTGCCGGGGAAGTCCGCGCGGTACTCGCCGAGGTGAATCGCCGTGTTGTTGGCGTGGCCGACCCCGGCGAGCAGCACCTGGGCATCGAGGTCGTAGAGCCTCGCCAGCGGCGAGCGCTCGCCGAACATGGAACCGGGCGGGTGGTCGCCGACAATGGTCTCGGCGGCGGGTCCGAGCGCGGCGAAGGAGACGTGCGGGTGGGCGCTGCGCCGCACGCCGGGATACCTGCGGAAGGTCTCGGCGACCATGCCCATCGCGCGGGTCGGCGTGACCGCCGGGTCGTAAGCCGGCATTTCCTCGCGGATCGTCTCCCACCAGGACTCCGGGACGGGCGGCGCCCGCCATGCCGCGGGATCGGTGAGGTGCCCGGTGTGGGTCGGCATCACCAGGGTCCCGGTGTCTCCGAGGACGGAAAGCAGCGCGGCGATCACGCCCTGCGCGCCGCCGGGAACCCAGCCGATTCTCGACAGGGAGTTGTGCACGATCACGATGGCGCCGTGCTCGAGCCCGAGGTCGTCGAGTTCCGCGATCAGGCGGGACGGCGTGACCGGCTCGCGGCTCGCCGCGTCCCGGAGAAGGCGCTCTTCGCTCATCGATGCCGGCGGACCGCGGAACGTCCTCGGGCTACGCGGTCCGGAGCGAGCGGAACAGCGACACCGTCATCGCAACGCCGATCGCGAGCAGGGGCAGCGAGACGACCAGCACCGCCGACTGGATCGCCCGCAGACCCCCGACGATAAGCAGCGTGATCGGCAGCACGGCCAGCGCGAAGGCCCAGAAGACGCGGTTGGCGCGATGCGGATTCACTCCGGCGGGCAGTTGCCGGGTGACGGACCCGGCGATGGCGTAGGAGGCGGAGTCGTAGGTCGTGGCGACGAAGATCAACGCCATGACGATGAATGCGATCAGCGGCAGCGGCTGCAGCGGCAACGCCGCGACGACCTGCGCGATGGCCGTGTCCGCGCTTCCCGCGGCGACCAGTTCGCGCACTGCGACGATGCCCTCCATGTCCATCCACATCGCCGCGTTGCCGACCGTGATGTAGAATAGCGCACACCCCAGCGTGCCGAAGCCGACCATGCCGAGGATGAGCTGCTTGAGCGTCCGCCCACGGGAAATGCGCGTGACGAAAAGCCCCATGTAAGGCCCGTACGCCAGCCACCAGGCCCAATAGAAGATGCTCCAGTCCTCGACGAAACCCGTCTGAAGGATCGGATCCGTCCAGGTGTTGAGCCGGACGAACTCCTGCAGCATCAGGCCGAGGCTGTTCGTTCCGAGTTCGAGCTGGAAGCCGGTGGGACCCACGACCAGCACGAACAGGGCGAAGCCGCCGGCGATCCACAGGTTGACATCGGACAGGCGCCGGATGCCCCTCTCGAGGCCGCGGTACACGCTGAAGGCGAACAGCGCCACGGCGAGGAACACGATCGCGACGTCGAGCGTGTGGGACTCGGGGATGCCGAAGAGGGCGGACACGCCGGCCGCGATCATCGGCGTCGCCAGACCGAGCGAAGTGCCCGTGCCGCCCACCAGCGCAATGACGAAGACGAAGTCCACGGCGCGCCCGATGGGCCGATGGACCACGTCGTCGCCGAACAGGCCCACCAAAGCGGTCGAGAGCCGGAGCGACCCGATGCGGCGCTGGTAGTAGGGCCAGGCGATGGCCACCGTGGGCAGGCAGTAGAGACACCACGCCGACAGTCCCCAGTGGAAGATGCCGTAGGTCGCGGACCACTCCCGCGCCTCCGGCGAGCCGCCCTCGAGGCCGAACGGCGGGGCGGCCAGGTAGAAGGCCCACTCGATCGCCGACCAGTAGAGGAGTCCCGCCCCGATGCCGGCGCAGAAGAGCATCGCCATCCAGGAGCGGTTGCCGAACTCCGGGGTCGCGTCGTCCCCGCCCAGCCTCCGCCGGCCGTGCCTGCCGAAGGCAAGTACCGCCAGGACGATCGTCGCCGCGAGCGTGACCCATTGGTAGAGCAGCCCCATCTCGCCGGCGATCCAGTCGTAGAGGCCCGTCACGACGACGGACGCCTGCTCCGGGAACAGCGCCATCGGCACGCAGGCGCCGACGATCGCGACGACGCAGGCGGCGAACAGGATGCGGTCGATGCCGGGTGCGGCGGTCTTGCTGGACTCCTCGTCGTAGGATCCGGACTCGGTCGCCGGGCCGGCCATGCACTGCGCCTTCGATCGGTACCTGGCTAGGGTACGGTTTCGTGGCGCAATTCGCTAACGGGACGCTGCGGCGTTTTCCTCGACAGTCCTGGCGAACGCCTCGACCTCGGATACCGACGTCAGGCGCACGAAGCGAATGTGCGACCAGCGTGGATCCCGCATGTTGCCGAGCCTGTCGCGGCGCTTGCGGCGGTGGTGGAAGAGGATCCAGTACAGGAGGGAATCGCTGCCCCGCCAGAGTGCGAACTGTGGCCAGAAACGTTCGACGTTCGTACCCCACAACACTTCGCGGTTCCGCCAGCGTCGCCACGATCGCCGGAAGAAGCGGGCGAGGAGCACGCGAAGGGGGAGGTCGAGCCAGACGATGGTCTGAAGCCGGGACCAGAACGCCCGTTGGCAATGCCCGGCGTAGGAACCGGCAACGATCCATGCATCGCCGCGCGTGGCATCCCGGATGCGCCGCTGCAGTTCGTCCGGATCGGTTTCATTGAGTCCGACCCACCCGGGCAACCAGTTGAGTGCGTCCAGCTCCACGAAGTCGGCGTCGAGCGCCAGGGCCAGCCGCTGGGCAAGCGTGCTCTTCCCGGAGTTGCTGTTGCCGATGACGTGGACGCGGCGGCCGATCGATTGCATGTTGCGCGCTGCGGTGAGAAAACGGCCGCGGCCGGGTCGACCGGGGCGACGCGCGAGCTTACTGTCGGACGGCGTGCCGGTAAACGGCAACCGACGCAATGGGGGAAGGAGAGTGACGCAATCAAGCATCACGTTCATGAGTGCCGTGCCGCCGTGGGAGTGCGACGCGGTCGAGCACTTCACGGTCGGCTACTACTTCCAGAAGCTCGAGTACGCGACGGCATCGGCGCTGGCGGCATGCGGACTGGACGCCACCGACCCGGATGCGCCGCGGATGACGCGCTGCCAGGTGCGCTTCGACGCGGAGCTGCGCAAGGGGGACGTCTATCGCATCGAGACCGTGCAACTGGGGCCGGAGGCGCTCGGACACGTGCTGGTGAACGCGGAGACGGAGACCGCATGCACACGCTTCCACCAGTCGCTTTCCGCATCCATTCCCGCCTTGCCGATGCCGGCGGGCGAGGACCCGGGTGTCGACGTTCCATGGGATTGGGTCCAGGACAGCGGGGCGGTCGTGGAAGAGCCACATTCCCAAGGCGCGACTTGGCTCGACACGGGGCGCGATGTCGTCACGCACGCCGACCTCGGACTCGCCGGCCGCATGGGCGCGCACGCTTGCGTCCTGCGGTTCTCCGCGGCGGGGGAGCACCTGCGCAACCGCATCGGCATGACCCCGAGCTACGCGCGCGAGCGCAACGTCGGCTTCTCGACGGTGCGCTTCGACCTGCGCGGCGGATGTGATGCGGCAGTCGGCGCGCCGCTCTTGACGCGGTCGTCCGTCACGCACGTCGGCCGCACGTCGCTCGCCATCGAGCATCGCCTGTCCCGGGTCGCGGACGGCGTGGACGTGGCGCGGCTCGCGCAGGTGGGCGTGCACCTCGACAAGGCGCGGCGACGTCCCGCGCCGTGGCCGGACGCGATCGTCGAGACGGCAAAGGGACTGCTTCGCTGACGCGGCGGCCAAGTGTGGTGAAATCCGGGACTCGACGGCCACGGATGATGGTGCGGGAGGGCAACGGTGGCAACGAAGGAACCGGTACCGATCAAGTTCCCGCCCGGCGAGAAGCTCGCGGCGTTGTACGACAGGGTCGTCGAACTGGCGCAGCGCCTGCCTGGCGTGGTGGAGAGCAGGAGCTACGGGACCCCCTCGATCAAGGTGAAGCGCCGGTTGCTGGCGCGGCTCCGGTCGGAGGCGGAGGGCGGCCTCGCCATCCAGTGCGACTTCATGGAGCGGGAGATGCTCCTGCAGGCCGCGCCCGAAACCTTCTACATCACGGACCACTACGCGGACTATCCGATGGTGCTGGTCAACCTGGAGACCGTGCGCTGGGAAGCGATGCCCGGCATCCTCGAACACGGCTGGCGCCAGGTGGCGACGCCCGCGTTGGTCAGGGAGTGGGAGGCGCGGTCGGTGGCGGGAGGTACTTGAGACGACTCTCAGGTAGGCGGGCCGGAGTCCAGCAGACCCTCCGCGGCCCGACCGAACTCGAGGAAGTCCTCCAGCCGCTCGGTGGCGATCGCGTACACGATCGCCCAGTCCAGTGTCTCGTACGCGTGCACCGAGACGTTGCGGAAACCGACGGCGCGTCGCATGCGCGCCGCCAGCGCCGCCGAAATGGCGCCCTGGTCACGCAGTGCGTCGAAGCCGGCGCCCATGCTGCCCGGTACCGCGGACTCGCTGTCGGAGACGATGTGCGCGGCGATGTCGACGCAGACCTGCACGGCGCGTTCGAGGTTCAGGCGGAGGATGTCCTGGGCATCGTGGTCACCGGCGAGTGCGTCGCCGGACTCGGGCGTTCGGGCCCGTATCCGCGCGACGCAGCGCTGCAGGGACTCGAGCTTGGCGGCGACGACGTCACTGTCCATGCAAGAACCGTCTGCGCCGGGCATCCTGGATCCTGCGCACGAGGGGCAGGAAGTCCTCGTTCAGGTACCACATCCGGACGATCAGGCGGGCCAGCAAGGCGGGATCGCGTTTCACCAGGCACGTTCCCCGGGTCAGCGCCTGCGTCAGGATCACCGGCCCCGCGGTGTGCAGGTCGAGGAGGTCCACCGGCCTCCCCGTGGCCATGGCCAGGTCGTCGGTCAGCCCTAGCCGGGCGGTGGAATTCAGGGGCCCGCTCGCCGCCACCGCGACATCCACGTCGCTGTCCGGTCCAGGCTGTCCGCCCTCCCCGCCGAACGATCCGAAGACGTAGCCGAGCTGGACCTCGGGCCGTTGCTCCAGCACGTCGCGCAACACCCGCTGCTGGACACCCTTCGTTGCCATGGTTGCCGAGCCGTCAGGCACTCGTTCTCGTGTCCGGTGGCGTGTTGGGGTCGAGTATGGGCCAACGTGTTGGTGGGTCAACCGCTCGCGCCGCACTCCCCGGACGCCGAGGGCTCCCACTTCGTTCTACAATCGCCACGTGTCAGGCCGCTCCGGCGGGCGGAGTCTATGTCAACCCACTACGTGCTGATCGATTACGAGAACGTCCAGCCGAAGAACCTGGCGGCACTCAAGGACGACTCTCAGGACCGGACGTTCCGGATCCTCGTGTTCGTCGGGGTCAACCAGACGCGCATCCCGCGGGACCTCGTGTTCGAGATGCAGGCGTTCGGCGGGGACGCGGAGTACATCGAGGCGACGGGCAGCGGCAAGAACGCGCTCGACTTCCACATCGCGTACTACCTCGGCAAGCTCGCGCGGCCGCGGTCGGACGACCAGTTCCACGTGGTCTCCCGGGATACCGGCTTCGATCCACTGATCAGGCACCTGCAGGCCGAGGGGATCCAGGTGGAGCGGCGCAAGGGGCTGTTCGAGATCCCCTGGCTCAAGGTGGGCGACACCGACTCGCTGTCCGAGCAGCTCGACAAGGTCGTGCAGAACTTCAACCTGCAGGGCAAGTCGCGCCCGCGCCGGGTGCGGACCGTCCGCACGACCATCAACAACCTCTTCGGGAAGGGCCTCTCCGGCGAGCAGCTCGATGCCCTGGTGCAGGGTCTCGTCGAGCGGAAGTACATCGCGGTCGAAGGCGAACGGGTCAGGTACACGCCCTGAGTCGCCCGGCGCCGGCGCGGCAGCCTCCGCGAGGATCCACGGCATGAAGATCACTGCTTTCGATACGACGCCGCTCTCGCTCGGCAAGAGCCTGCTCCGGGTTGAGACCGATGCCGGCGTGGAAGGCTGGGCGGAAGTCCCGGGGCGCAACAACCGCGTCTTCGACGGCTACCTGGAAGGCGTCATCGCCCCCGTCCTGATCGGAGAGGATCCGCGCCTCATCGACCGACATTGGGAAACCCTGGCGCTGGGGCGGGACGAGCGCTTCTTCAAGCTCCCGGGCTGGGTGGTGGGTATCGTCGACGTGGCCCTCTGGGACATCCTGGGCAAGGACACCGGCCTGCCGGTGCACACGCTGATGGGCGGTGCGCGGCGCACGACGATTCCGCTGTACTGGAGCACGGGCTCGGGCTGGCGCATGCAGCCCGAGGACATGCTGGCGCTGGTGCGGGACGGCTGGGAGCGCGGCTTCCGCGCGTTCAAGATCCGCATGGACTGGCGCGGGTGGCGGCAGGACATCGATCCCGAGAAGGACTTCCAACTATTCCGTCTGGCGCGCGAGTTCCTGGCCGGTGGGGAGTACCTTGGCTTCGACGCGAACAACGGCTATTCCGTGTCCACCGCCATCCAGCAGGGACGCCGTTTCGAGGAACTGGGGATCGACCACTTCGAGGAGCCGATCCCGCATTACGACCTCCCGGGTCTCAAGCAGGTGAGCGATGCGCTTGACGTAGCGGTCTCGGCGGGCGAGCAGGACGCGTTCCGCTGGTGGTTCCAGCAACTCGTCTCGCTTGGCGACCCGGACATCCTGCAACCCGACATCCTGAACGCCGGCGGGCCGAGCGAGGTCAAGCGCATCTTCGAGATGGCGACCACCCTCGACAAGCCGGTGATGCCGCACAGTCCGCAGGCCGGAATCAACTCGATGGCGTCGCTGCACGTCTACGCGACGGTGCAGAACGCGACGCGGCCGCACGAGTTCTCCATCGAGTTCTCGGGGCCGCTCGACGACGTGGCGGACCTCTACGGCGAAGCGGTCCTGCCGCGGGACGGCGCCATGACCCTGACCGACAGGCCGGGCTTCGGGATCGAACTCAACGAGCAGGCGCTGGCACGCCTCACCGTCCGCTGATCGCGGCCCGTCCGCGGAGCGCTATGGGAAGGGCATGTACCAGAGCAGGGCGCCCATCGACACGAGGATGAAGAGCATCGCGAGCGCCAGGATGCGCTGCGATGTCAGGCCGCGCCGCTCCTCCGAGGGGCGCTTCCGGTCCTGCGACCCCATCCCGGCGTCAGCCCGCGCGCGCCAGCGGACCGCGTAGCAGGCGTCCTGACTGGGCGCCGGTGTGCACGTTGTCCCGCAGCAGCACCTCGCCGTTCACGACCGTCGCCGCGATGCCGTTCGCGGTCTGCCTGAAGCGCTTGGCGCCGCCGGGCAGGTCGCGCACGATCTCCGGCATGCGGGGACCGATCCGCTCGGGATCGAAGACGGTCACGTCTCCCGCGAAGCCCACGCGCAGCAGGCCCCGGTCGTGCAGGCCCCAGTGCGTCGCCGGTTCGAAGGTGACCATCCGCACGGCCTCCTCGAGCGTCAGCGCCTGCTTCTCGCGCACCCAGTGACTGAAGATGTGCGTCTGCAGGGAGCTGTCCATGATCTGCGACACGTGGGCGCCGGAGTCCGAGAACGTCACGACGGAGCGGGGGTGCTTCATCATGGCGAGCACATCCGCGTCGACTTCGTTGTTGATCGGGTGGCGGAAGAGCGTCTTGAGATCGCCCTCGAGCGCGATATCGAGGAAGGCCTGCGCGGGCGCAACGCCCCGTTCGGCGGCGAGTTCGGCCAGCGAGCGGTTCCGCTCCGTCATCGAGTCCATCACGAACAGCCAGTCCCAGTCCGGCGGAGGCAGCGTCACGCCGCGCGCGGCATGGCGTTCGCTCGGGCGGCTCGCGATGTCCACGAGCTTTGTCTGGAGCGTCGGGTCGGCCAGTCTCGAGCGCTGCTCGTCGAGCGGGAGCGCGCGCACGTCGCGCCAGACCTCCCAGCCGTCGAAGGGCGTGTAGGACTCGAACGTGTAGAGGACGTTGAGCGACCGGGAGTGCACCTGCGCGAACATGCGTCCGCCGGCCTCGGCGGTCTCATCGAGCAGCTCGAAGTACTGCCGCCAGAGATCCGGCGCGTGCCGTGAGGCGAACATGCCCCACGTGACCGGAACCCCCGTCTCGACGCTCAGCGCCTTCAGGCGTTCGTGGTAGTCCCGGACGCGGTCGGGGTCGGGACCGGTCCGCTCCCCGGCGATCTCGAACATCCCGGCGCCCGTTTCGCCCATGGCCCGGACGATGGCGCGGACCTCGTCCCAACTCGCGGCGCGACTCGCGACGGGCTTGTGGTCGGAGGTCTGGTGGTTGGGGGATCGCGACGTGGTGAAGCCCATCGCGCCGGCGCGCACGGCCTCCGTGACAATGGCGGCCATGCGCGCGAGATCGTCCTCGCCGGCGGGCTCGGTGAACGCCCGCTCGCCCATCACGTACGTGCGCAGCGCGGAGTGGCCGATGTAGCCCGCGTAGTTGATGCCCTTCGGCAGCGCGTCGAGCACGTCGAGGTATTCCGGGTAGGTCTCCCAGCGCCAGCGGATGCCCTCGATCATCGACTCGCGGGCGATGTCCTCGGCGCGTTCCAGGTTGCGGAACACCAGGTCCGCCTCCTCCTCCCGGCAGGGGGCGAGCGTGAAGCCGCAGTTGCCCATGACCACGCTCGTCACGCCGTGGTAGCAGGAGCAGGAGCCGATCGGGTCCCAGAACACCTGGGCGTCCATGTGCGTGTGCCCGTCGACGAAGCCGGGGGTCACGACGTGGCCTTCGGCATCGATCGTGTCCGCGCCGTTCTCGCGAATGCGGCCGATCGCGGCGATCCGGCCGTCGGCGATGCCGAGGTCCGCGCGGTAGGCCGGAGCGCCCGAACCGTCGACGATGGAACCGTTCCTGATGACGAGATCGTAGGGCATGACGCTCCCCCCGGCATGGGAAAACGACAGGCTACCATGCCGCTCCGGCGCGACCTACGGGCGTGGCAGTGCGGACCAGGCTTGCGTGTGTGCGACTTCTATGCGGATGGCCGTGTTCCCGATCGCCGTCGTCTCGTACTGCGGATACTTCTCCCGCAAGGACCTGGCGACGGTGGGGGAAAGGCCGACGACGGTGGCGGTCCCGTCCGCGCGCAGCCAGCGCAGTCGCGACCAGTCGTCGTCGTATTCGTCGATCAGCAGGGAGACCGCGGGGTTGGCCTCGATGTTCGCCACCCGCCGCAGCCTGCGCCCGCTCTTTGGCTTGCCGTCGATGGGGACGAAGACGGCGCCTTCGCACTCGCAGAAGACGACCGGTACTAGATGCGGCTGCCGGCCAGACACGGTCGCGAGGCGGGCGACGGGCAGCCGGGCGGCCCAGGACGGAAGGATCGGTGGCGCTGGCACGGGCCCGGTCGGCTCCCGCGGTCAGATCGCCGCCGAGGCGAGCGACTGAATGAAGTGGATGCCCGGGACGACCTTGCGGCTGAGCCGGTCGTCGTTGGTGATGAACAGGTCCACGCGCGCCGCGGCGGCGCAGGCGAGCTGGATCGCGTCCGGAGGCCGAATCGACCGGTCTCGGCGAATCGCCGCGAACGGGGCCGCCGTCGCGCGGTCGAACGGGACGACGGTGGCGGTGGCCGCGATCGCCTGCTCGTAGCTGTGCACGAGGCTGGTATCGCCGGCTTCCATGGGCCTGACGAGGATCTCGCCGACCGTCAGTGCCGACGTGACCAGTTCGTCCTTGCGCTCGATCATCCGCCTGCGCAGCGAGAGGACGCGGTCCGTCGACTCGCCCTTCCCCTCGAGCAGGTAGACGAACAGGTTGGTGTCCCAGAAGATTCGGCTCACTGCCAGTCGGCCCGCAGCCGGCGGACGTATGCGTCGGCGTCCTCGTCCTCCCAGAGTTCCCGCCCGACCCCGAGCAGGGCGAGGATCGGATCCTCGGCTGGCGGCGCGTCGCCGGAGGCGTACTCCGCAAGGTACCAGTCGATCAGGTCGCGACACACGACCGGAACCTCTTCCCGTTTTGGCACGGACTTGCCGTCGATGCGCGATGGATGACACGGATCCCCCGGGCGGAACAGGCGTCGGCGCCCCGTCGAGGTCTCCAGCAACATGCGGTAGCGGCCCGGATTCGGCGGCTTGTTCGCGACGCAGTGCAGGTAGATGTGCACCTTGACGCCCGCGCGTAGTGGCGTAACGCCGGTGACGCTCGCGGACTCCGCCCGCGCGACGATTTCTCCGATCGTGAAGTCTGTCTGCCCGGGACGCTCGCGGTGCAGCGACGCGGTTGCGATCCACACTTCGTCGGCTACTCGCACGCGGGTTTCCATGAACGAGGTAAAAAGCTTGGTGTTACAAGAATCCAAGTGTACCATGTAACACTCGAAAGCCGGTTCAAACGGTCGCCTCCCGGAGCCATCTCCCCATGCCCCGCATGATCGTCGACTGCGACCCCGGTCACGACGACGCGATCGCGTTGATCCTGGCCCACGCCTACGCCGAGGTCGTCGGGGTCACGACGGTGGCCGGGAACGCGCCGTTGTCCGCAACGACGACGAACGCGCTGTTGATGATGGCCCTGCTCGGGGTGGACACCCCGGTCCACTCGGGGGCCTCGGAGGCGTTGGCGGGCCCCGCGCCCCACGCGCAGGCGGTCCACGGCAGCTCGGGGCTCGGCGGCGTCACGCGCATCGAGCACGACCGCACGGCGGCGGGTACGGACGCGATCGGCTTCCTGCTCGACGCGCCTGGGCCGGACGACTGGATCGTGGCGCTCGGCCCGCTCACCAACCTGGCGCTCGCGATCGAGCGCGATCCGGGCTGGGTGCGCCGGGTGGCCGGCATCTCGATCATGGGCGGCAGCGCGGGCGTCGGCAACGTCACCCGCGTCGCGGAGTTCAACATCTGGGCGGACCCCGAAGCTGCGGCGCGGGTCTTTCGGTCCGGCGCGGACCTCACGATGTGCGGGCTCAACCTCACGCACCAGTTCCGCTCCTCCGACGCCGTCACGGAGCGGCTGCGCCAGGTGGACTCGCCGCTCGCAGCTTTCGCCGTCGAGTCCTTCGACTTTCTGCATGCGCGCATGGCGGAGTTCATCGGCAGCCGGGACGCGGCGCTGCACGACCCCTGCGCCGTGCTCGCGGTCACCCATCCGGAGCTCATCGAGACCGAGATGCGCGCGGCCGATGTCGAAACGACGGGCACGCTGACGCGAGGCATGACCGTGATCGATCAGCGGGTCACGCGCCGACGGGATCCGAACAACGTGCGGGTCGCATACCGAATCGATGCGGCCGGGGCGATGGACGTGACCCTCGCGGCACTCGGCGTCTCGTGACATGCATCCGCTGGCCGTGAGTTGACGACACGCACCGCGGACGCGGTGGTCGTCGGCGCCGGCATCGTCGGCTGCGCGACGGCCTACTACCTCGCGAGGACCGGCGTGGGCGCCGTGCTGGTCGATGGCGACGGTGTCGCCCGACACGCGTCCGGCTTTGCCTACGGCGGGCTGTACCCCCTCTCCGGCGCGGGTATTCCGGGTCCCATGTTCGCGCTCGCCCGCAGGTCCTTCGCGCTGCACCACGAGCTCTCGGAGGCGCTGCCGGACGAGTCCGGATTCGACATCGGCTTTCGGTCGCGTCCCACGGTCAGCCTGGCGTTCGCCGAAGACGAGGCCGCCGGCATCCGGGAGCATGTTGCGTGGGTGAACGCGCAGGCGGGGTTCCGCGCCGAGTGGCTGTCGGCCACGGCGCTGCGGAAAGTGGATGCGCGGATCGCCGACGCCGCCGTGGGCGGCGCGCTTTATTGCGGCGCGGCCGAAGTCGACCCCGCCGGACTGACCCGCGCGCTGGCGCGGGCGTCCGGCGCCGAGGTCCTGGCGGACGTTGCCGTCGGCCTGAACCACGACGGCGATCGGTCGATCGGGCTGCGGCTTCGGGACGGTGGGGAGATCGCCTGCGGAGCGGTCGTGCTCGCGCAGGGGCCGTGGGCCGGCGCCGCTTCCGACTGGTTGGGCGCGCCCGTCCCGGTTACGCCGCTCAAGGGCGAGATCCTGCGCCTGGAGGCACAGGGCCCGCCCATCGATTGCTCTATCGGCTGGCGGGGCAGCTACGCGACGACGAAGCTGGACGGTCTCCTCTGGGCCGGCACCACGGAAGACGTGGCGGGTTTCGACGAAGCGCCCACGGAGGCCGGGCGGCGGTCCGTGCTGGGGAACCTGGTGCGGATGCTGTCCGCGCTCGAGGGCGCACGCGTGGTCGCCCAGACGGCGTGCCTGCGACCGATGACGCCGGACGGCAACGCGCTGCTGGGCAAGGCGCCGGGATTGCGCGGCGTGTACGTCGCCACGGGCGGCGGCCGGAAGGGGATCCTCTATGGGCCCGGCATGGGCGCTGCGTGCGCCGACCTCGTCGTGACAGGCGCGACAGACCTGGACCTGACGCCTTACGACCCCGGTCGGTTCGGGAGGTCCTGAGGCGGAGTGTTGCCCGGTGCGGTCGGAGCGCCGCGTGGGAGTACCGGTACATCGCGGCGTTCCGGTGCGCTCCGGCCATCCTGGACGGCCTGCAGGAGGACAGTGAGTTGGCCTTCCATGCGACTCAACCGTGCGCTGAAGTCGATGCCGAACCAGACGATCAGCCCGAGGATGGCGACGACGAGGGCGATGGCCGGCCAGCCAATGTATCGTTGGGACGCGCCGGTGCTACGCCACATCGCCGACGCCGAGGAGTTCGTCCAGAAACCGGAGGTCGTCGGCCTCCATCTCCAGTTGCGCATCAAGCGCCTGCTGCTCCACGCTGGTCCTGAACAAGCGTGCGATTTCGCCTGGCGCCGTCCGGGTTTCGCTGATGGCGAGTCCGACGAGGTGGAGTGCGCGCGTGACGAAGGCGAATGGCTGACGGCCGACCGCCGCGCCCGCCTCGATGGCGTAATCGCGAGCGTTCTTCGTGATGTCGCCTAGGGTGGATTGCCGGCCGCTCTGTCCGGCCAGTGCCTCGAAGACAACCTGATACTGGTCGGGTCCCAGACGAGGCAGGCCGACCACCTTGTTGAGCCGCTCGACGAGGTCCGCGATGGCGTCGGGGACATCGGCGAAGTTGGGCGGCGCGAGATCGATCGCGTGCTCGGTGCGGGCGTCCCCGGAATCCGGCGGCGCCGCGTGACGCGCCGGATCGTAGACGAAACCCGGCGGTACGGACGAGAAGCGCAGGTGTCGATCCTTGAAGGTGAGCAGCAGCTTCTTGAAGCCGCCGGCCCCGAGCCAATCGGACTCCCCCACGACCGGCCAGCGTTCCCGCATCCTTGACGCCAGTTCGGGTAGGCGCAGCGCGGCGCTCGACTCGGCGAGTTCGCGACGGATCTCGGTCTCGACCTCGATGCGGAGCTGACCGAAGTCACCGCTGGCGTCTCCGGCGCGCGGAGGCACCGGGGACGGGGCCTGCTCCCGCGTCTCTCCAAACACCGCCTCGAACTCGTCCATGTCGATCACGATGTCGCAGCAGGATCGGAAGGCGGCCGCCGTCTGCTGGTTGGCCAGGATCGACGTGATGCGGTCGTGGGCACGCAGTCGCAGCGCGACGGGGGTGAAGTCCGCGTCCGAGGACAGGATCATGAACTCGTCGAAACGCGTCGTGTGCTCGATCGCATCCGCGATGTCGAGTGTCATCACGATGTCGGCGCTGTTCTTGCCCGACCTCGTCAGCGGCGGACAGTCGACGACCTGGAACCCGAGCCTGGTGAAGTAGCCCCGGAAAGGACGCATCAGGTCGGGGGATCCGTAACAGCGGCGGATCAGCAGGGAACGTTCGCCCGGGAAGTCCTCGCGCCCGCCGGCGTGCTGTCCCCGCTCAAGCCACGGCAGCCACCGGGACGGGTTGGCAAATCGCTTCGCCACCGTGTCGGAGTAGTCGTTCTTTAGGCTCAGGAAGACGTTGTCGAAGTCGATGAACAGGGCGGCCTTGACGCGGTCCATGTGAGTCGCACCCAATGTGTCCCGGTCGGGTTGGCCCGCCCTACCGGACCCACCGGTCCGGGGACGCCGGCGGGCCGCCAGGCCGTGGGATCAGGCGAAGGGGTTCGTCCCGGTGTCCGTCATCGTCTTGACCCGCTCCGGGTCCGCGCCGCCGGCGCCGAACGGGTACATGTGCTTGCCGAGGACCCGTTCGAGTTCGGGGAACCGGGCCACGTAGTCCGGATCGACCTCGTTCTCCCACATGTGGATGCGCTGCATGTGTCGCCGCATGAACACCTGCACGAGCGTTACCCGCAGTCCCGGGTTCGTGCGCGGGACCGACGCGTGCCATGTCGCCCCGTTCCAAAGGGCCAGCGAACCCGCCTTGCCGATGAGGGGGACGGTCTGGAAGGGTGTGTTCTCGATGTCCTCCTCGTGCGGCAGGGTCGCGCGTCCGAACAGGTGGCTCCCCGGCACGAAGATCGTCGGCCCGTCCTCCGCCCCGCCGTAGTCCGTGCAGAGCCACGAGGCGTTCGCGACGTGGGCGATGCTGCCGCCGCCGGGCGGTATGCCGTGGGAGTCGCTGTGCAGTCGCAGGGTCTGGCGCTCGTTGTTCCCCTCGGCGGCGGGCGGCTTGATGATCCACGTGTGGCCGCTCAGTACGGCGCTCTGACCGAGCAGCCAGCGTACGAGCGCGAGCATCCGGGGATTCGTCGCCGCCTCCACGAACGCCTCGTCCTCCTGCAGGAGCAGCCAGGAGTTGCCCATGGACTCCCTCGATGGCGCCGCGGTGCGCCAGTCGCCGATCTCGATGCCGTTGCGCCGTTCGCAGGTCCGCAGGATGGCGCCGCGCAGCCGGTCGACGAACTCCTCGCCCACGCCCATCTTCTCCGGCGGCACGACGGTCATGCCGTACGCCTCGAGTTCCGCCACGTGCTTGAACAGGCCGTAGTCGTCGAGTTCCTGCATCAGGGGATCGACGTGGGGCGATGTCCCGTATTCGGAGATGTCCATCTGGCCTCCTCCCGTCAAAGGCGATTGGGAAGACGTTCATCGTAGACTTGCGCTCGCAACGGTGTCCAGTCGCCGTACTGTCCAACGCGAAGTGAGGGTGAAGCGAAAGGCCGATTCCAAGGCGAAGTGAGGGTGAAACGGGTGTCCGGGGCATCATCCGGGGATGATCGTGGACATCCAGACGCGGCGGCCACGCACAATGGAGCAGCTTCGGGCCTTCGTCGAAGGCAACGAGGCCGTGGACTTCCAACCCGAGAGCCGTGACGAGGCGTACGGCTTCGTGCGGGACACCCTGGACCGGTTCGGCTACCGGGGTCTCGGCAGGCGCGACAAGGGGGTGGTGCTGCGCTTCCTGGTCACCGCGACGGGCATCTCGCGCCAGCAGATGGAGCGCCTGGTGCGCCAGTGGCGGGAGACCGGGTCGATCCGGGACCGTCGCGGCGGCGGCCGGGGCCGGCCGTTCGCGCGCCGGTACACGGCGGCGGACATCCGGCGGCTGGCGGAGGTCGACGAGGCGTACGACCACATGTCCGGGCTGGCCACGCGCGAGGTGCTGCGGCGCCAGTTCGAGGTGTTCGGGGAGACGGACCACGCGCGCCTGGCGGCGATCTCCAACGGCCACGTCTACAACCTGCGCGGCTCGGCGACCTACCGCGCCGCGCGCACCGCCTGGACGAAGACGAAGGGCACCGGCGTGAACATCGGCCTGCGCCAGGCGCCCGAGCCGGAGGGGATGCCGGGCCACGGCCGCGTCGACACGGTCCACCAGGGCGACCGCGACGGCGTCAAGGGCATCCACCTGATCAACCTGGTCGACGAGGTGACCCAGTTCGAGTTCGTCGGCGCCGTGGTCGGCATCTCGGAGCGCTTCCTCGTGCCGCTGCTCGAGGGGCTGCTGCTGTCCTTCCCGTTCCCGATCCTCGGCTCCACGCCGACAACGGCAGCGAGCACATCAACCACCGCGTCGCCCGGCTGCCCGAGAAGCTGCGCGTCGAGCGCTTCACCAAGTCCCGCGCCCGCCGCTCCAACGACAACGCGCTGGTCGAGGGCAAGAACGCCAACGTCGTCCGCAAGTGGCTCGGCCACGACCACATCCCGCAGCGCTTCGCGCCCGAGGTCAACCGCTTCGCCCAGGGCACGCTGTCGCCGTTCCTCAACTTCCACCGGCCCCGCCTGTTCGCCACCGAGTACCGCGACGGCAACGGCCGGATCCGGCGCAAGTACCTCGCGGCCGACGTCATGACCCCCTACGACCGGCTGCGCTCGCTCCCCGGCGCCGCGCGGTTCCTCAGGCCCGGCATCGACTTCGCCCTGCTCGACGCGGTCGCCGCCGCGGAGACCGACCTCGAGGCCGCCCGCCGCGTCCAGGCCGAACGCCGGGCGCTGTTCCGCCGCATCGGCGACGGCATGGCCGCCGTCCGCGCCGCCGGCTGAGCGGAAGACCGCCGCCCGTGCCCGAACCCAACCGGGGGCCAGCCCCCGGACCCCCGCCCTCGCCGGGGGGCAGGGATCGGCGGCCGGAGGCGTTCGCAAGGAATGCGCCACCCCGATACCTCGTCTCCGATCCGACGCCGACGACCGCCGATCCCCGCCCGACAGGGTACTTCGCCAAAGGCGCGTCAAGGGTTCGCTCCGCCGAGCGCGACGCCTCCGGCCCCGTGCCCGCCCCGCCGCCGTCGCCCGCAACCGCCGCCCCAGCGGAACCAGCCGCGTTCAAGCGTCGCCCTCGCCCTTGACCCGCCGCCGAGGCCCGTGGCTTGGCCCCGCCGACGACCCTCCGGCCGTCCTCCGCAGCACTTGACCCCATGCCGACCGACATCCGATCATCACCCCCATCGCCAGCAAGGGCATCCTTCATCCGACCGCGCCACGGTCGGTCCATTTCACCCTCACTTTCTCATTGGACAGCGGGGTCGCGGCCGCAGCCGGGGTTCCGCCTGAAAGGAGTGCACGATGGCCAGGGCCTTTGACGGCGTACGCGTCGTCGACCTGTCGGACCGCCTGTCCGGCGCGTGGGCGTCGCGCCTGTTCGGCGACTTCGGGGCCGACGTGGTGCTCGCAGAGCCTCCCGAAGGCCACGCCCTGCGGCGCGAGCCCCCATTTCTCGAGGGCGGGTCGGGCTCGGATCGCTCCGTGCTCCACGCCTATGCGAACTGGAACAAGCGTTCGATCGCCGTCCGGGATGTCGACGAGCTGCGCGCGCTGGTTACGGACGCGGACATGCTCGTCACCACGGCCGCGCCGCCGTGGACGGAGATGCTCGAGGCCGTCGTGGAGGTGCTACCGGGCGACGCGGTACATCTATCCATTACCCCCCACGGCCTCGAAGGACCCCTCGCCGACGTTCCCGGCAACAACCTGACCGCCTGCGCACGGGTCGGCTGGAGCGCCATCAACCGGCTCGTCGACGAGCCGCCGCTGCAGTTGCCCGTCCACCAGGCCGGCTACATTGCCGGCGTTGCCGGACACGTCGGGACCGCCGCGGCGCTCCTGCGGCGTCTGCGCACCGGGGCCGGGGAGCGCGTGGACGTGAGCGAGTTCGAGGCGCTTGCGTTGACCAACGCCCCGTGGGCGATCCTCGGCATCTTCATTGGTGGCGACCGGCTCGCGCACGGACCGGGCGGGGGGCGCCGCCGCGGGGATCCTTCACCGCTTTGGGAGGCGGCGAACGGCGCGATCAACTTCGGCTTCGGCGACTGGGCGCGGTGGTCGGATGCGATGGAGTTTCTCGGGCTGGACGAACTTGCGCACGACCCCGTCTATGAACCCGCGCTCGGCCGCAACACCCGGGACCCCTGGCCGGTGCGGCGCGCACTGGCGCGGGCCGCCGCGCCGCGCGACAAGTGGGAACTGTTCCACGGCCTCTCCCGCCTGCGTTGTCTCGCCGGGGTGGTACAGGATGCGTCGGAACTTGCGCAGAGCGAGCAACTTCACGCACGCGGTTTCGTCGTCGAGTCGCCCCTGAACGGAAAACGCGTGCGTGCGTCCGGCGCCACGGCGCAGTTGTCGGAGACGCCGTGGCGGCTCGATCGGCCGGCGCCGGCGCTCGACGAGCACGGTGGAGATTTGCGTTCCACGATCGCCCCACGAGCCGCGGCAGGTCGCCCGGCGTCGCGGGCCACGACCGGGCCGCCGCTCGCGGGGCTGCGCGTGCTGGCGTTCACCCAGGCGTGGGCGGGTACCTTCGGCACCGAGTTGCTGGCGCGCCTCGGGGCGGATGTCGTCCAGATCGAGTCGCGCAAGCGGCCGGACGTCTGGCGCGGCGCCGGCGCGCCGGTACCGCCGGCGGTGCGGCGGGACGACATCGAGCAGAGCCGCCTCAACACGAACGGCATGTACAACTCCGTCAACATGAACAAGCGTGCGATCACGCTGGACATGACGCACCCGCGCGGCAAGGAGATCTTCTGGGGGCTCGTCCCGCGGTTCGACGTGGTCGCGGACAACTTCAGTCCCCACGTGATGCCGAACTGGGGCGTCACGCTGGAGAGCCTGCGCGCGGTGAAACCGGACGTCGTGTTCGCTTCCGTTTCCGGGTACGGAACGCGCGGACCGTTCGCGGAGTACCCCGCGAACGGGTTCACCACGGAGCCGGTTTCGGGCTTTTCGTCGATCCACGGCTACGAGGGGGACCGTGCCGCCAACACGGGCGGGCTGATTCCGGACCCGATCTCCGGTTACTACTTCGCAGCCGCGATCCTCGCCGCCCTCCACCATCGCGCACGTACAGGCGTCGGTCAGCGCGTCGACGCGGCGATGATCGAGGCGGTGGCCGTGCAGGTCGGAGACGCCATCATGGAATTCGACGCGAACGGGGCCGTGCGGCGTCCGACCGGCAACCGGCACCCGCGGCACGCACCGCACGGCGTCTATCGCGCGGGGGACGGAGAGTGGGTCGCGGTCGGCGTGGAGAACGATGCGGTCTGGGAGGCGGTCGCGAACTGCCTGGGCGTCGAGGACGGGAGGTTCCGCCTGGAGGCCGGGCGCAAGGCGCACGAGGCGGAGCTCGATGCGCTCGTCGCCGCGTGGTGCGCGGAGCGGGACGCGGCGGAGGCCGTGGCCACGTTTGCCCGGTTCGGCGCGGCGGCGGCCGGCGTCGAGTCATTCCAGGAGATATACGCCGATCCGTGCCCGCAGTTCCTCGAGCGCGGTTTCATGGTGCCGGTGACGCACCCGGAAACCGGTACGCACTACTTGCCGTCGGCGCCCTGGGTCTTCCGGGACGCCTCGACGCCGCCGGTCACCTACGCGCCGTGCTTCGGGGAGCACAGCGCCGCGGTGCTCGAGGAGGAACTCGGCATCGACGCCTCGGAATACGAGGAACTCGTCGCCCTCGGCGTGACCGGGACGACGCCGATACGTTGAGGGGCCCGTCAGCTTTTCGCTGTGAGCTGCCGCTGGAGCTTGCGGACGGTCTTGCCGAGCTCGGAGAGCTCGGCCTTCAGCGCGTCGACATCCATCTTGTCGCCCTTCTCCTCGCCGAAGTGTTCCTCCCGCGTCTTCAGTACGACGGCGTCGCGGTCGAAGTTCGAGTTGAAGATGGCGACGGCTTCGAAGTTCTCCTTGCCGGGGTTGCACATCGCGTGAAACTGGCCGGCGGGTACGACCGCGACCGAGCCGGGACAGAGGTCGTAGGTCTCGTTCTCGATCTGGATGCGGCCCTCGCCCTTCTGGACGATGACGATTTCCTCGACGACGGTGTGACTGTGGCCGGCGTCCTCTTCCCCCGGGGCCATGCGGATGGGGGCGACGCCGAGTTCCTTGAGCGTGGCCGACTGGACGGCGCGGGCGCCTGCGAAGTCATCGGCGGTCAGTACGGTACCCATGGACAACTCCACTGTGGGATAAGCGGGCGCGCAAAGATAGCACGGCGGCCGGGTCAGTCCAGCGCCTGGTAGATGAGCGCCCGTACCTTGCCGAAGTCGTCGAGGCCGGGGGCTGGCAGCACCTGCGTCATGTAGACGACGGTGAGCTTCTCGACGGGGTCCACCCAGTACGCGGTATGGTAGGCGCCGCCCCAGGAAAACTCCCCCACCGAGCCCGGCTGTCCCCACGCGCCGAGGTCCGACACCACCGCGAAGCCGAGCCCGAACCCCGCGCCGGGCCGGAGGCTCGCCAGGTCGGCGGACAGGTGATTCACCGTCATTGACTCCACGGACTTGCGCCCGAGTACCGGACCGCCGCGCCGCAGCGCCTCGAGGAAGCGCGTGTAGTCGGCGGTCGTGGACAGCAGGCCGGCGCCGCCGGAGAAACTGGCGCGCGGGCCCTCGACGTAGTGCCCCTGCCCGTGAAAGGGCGTGTCCGGGTCCGCCGGCGCGAGGTCGCCATCCTCGGTGCGCGAGTACACGACGGCCAGGCGGTCCGCCTTGGCGGGCGGGAGGTAGAACGACGTGTCCTTCATGCCGAGCGGCCCGAAGATCTCCGCCTGCAGGAACGCATCGAGCGGTTGTCCGCTCGCCGCCTCGACGACGGCGCCCAGGATGTCGGTGTTGTACCCGTACACGAACGCTTCGCCCGGCTGTGCGTCCATCGGCATCGAGGCGATCCTCCGCACCGTTTCGCGGATGGGTTCCTCGCGATGTCCGAAGTACCAGTGCTGGAGCCCGGCCGCCTGCCACGCCTCCGCCGCCGGGCCATAGCCGTACCCGATCCCGGCCGTGTGCGTCAGGAGGTCGCGGACCGTGATCGGGCGCTCGGCGTCCACGACGTCGTATCCGCCGTCGTCGCGGGGCACGGCCACGGTAGTGGCGGCGAACTCGGGGAGGAAGTCGCCCGCGGGCTTTCCGATGACCAGCGCCCCCCGCTCCTGCAGCACCATGACGGCGGCGCTGATGACGGCCTTCGACATGGAGGCGATCCGGAAGATCGTGTCCGGCTGCATCGACGCCCCCGCCTCCATGTCCCGCAGTCCCGTGGCACGGTGGTATGCGGTTTCCCCGTCGTGGGTGACCTGCAGGACCGCTCCGGGCAGTCGGCCCTGCTCGACGTACGAGTCCAGGAAGGTGTCGAGCCTTTCGAGCCGCTCCAGGGAGAAGTCCGCGAGCGCCGGCGGGGCGGCCCAGAGGGCGCCGAGCAGGAGGGCGGGCAGCAGCAAGGCAGAGCGGTGTCGCATGTTTCGTCTCCGGCAGGGGGCGGTCCATGAAACCGCGAACGGGTTGGGAATGTCATCCTTTCTCGCGCGGCCGACGCGCGACCGCGTCCCGCTTGCGGCGAACTCGGCCGATCCGCCAAACTCGCCCACCCCGACGCGTGTGGCCTCCGGCCGCGACACGATGAAGAACGGCAGGAAGAAGCGCAACAGCACGGGCTCGTGAGCTTCGCAGACGTCAATCGCCGGTCATCTCCCGAGCGCAAGATCGCGCTCTTTCGCTCGCTGTTCCGAGGCCGCGAAGATGTCTATCCGCGGAGGTTCGAGAGCCGGACGTCGGGCCGGACGGGCTACGCGCCGGCGTGCGCGAACGAGTGGGTTCCGGGCGTGTGCGGTAAGCCGCGCATCAAGTGCGCCGAGTGCCCCAATCGTGGTTTTCTGCCGGTTACGGACAACGAGACTCGGTGGCACCTGTCCGGTGCCGACGACCTTGGCAGGCCGTTCGTGATGGGCGTTTATCCGATGCTCCAGAACGAGACCTGCCACCTGCTGGCAGTCGACTTCGACGGTCGAACATGGGCGGACGACTCGGCTGCCTACCTGGAAGCCTGCGCCGCGTTCGAGGTGCCCGCCGCGTTGGAGCGTTCCCGTTCCGGAACCGGTGGCCACATTTGGATCTTCTTTGACCAGGCGCTGCCGGCAGCCTTGGCGCGCCGTCTTGGCGCGACGCTGCTCACCGACGCGATGGAAAGGCGTCCCGAGCTCGGATTCCGGTCGTATGACCGGTTCTTTCCGAGTCAGGACACCCTGCCGCGAGGTGGTTTCGGGAACCTGATCGCGCTGCCCCTGCAAGGCGAGCCGCGCCGCGCCGGCAACAGCGTTTTCGTCGACTCGGACTTCGACCCGATCCAGGACCAGTGGGCGTTCCTCGCGGCGTTGGAGAGGACGCCGCTTGCGAACGTGGAATCGCTGGTCGCTGCGGCAGAGGGCAAGGGGCGGGTTGTTGGAGTGCGCGCGGTGGCCGAGGACGATGAACTCACGATCGCCCCGTGGCGGGCGCCGCCTTCCCGGCGGACACCCGCTCCACCCATGGGCGGGACGCTTCCGGACCGGGTCGAATTGATACTGGGGGATCGCGTGTACGTCGCCAAGGCGGGCTTGCCGCCCGGATTGGTGACGCGGCTTCTGCGACTGGGTGCGTTCCGGAATCCCGAGTTCTATCGCGCGCAAGCCATGCGCCTGTCCACGTACGGCAAGCCCCGCATCGTCGACTGCGTCGAGGATGGCCCGAACCACATCGGGCTGCCGCGCGGCTGTCTGGAAACGGTCGAGGAATCGCTTTCGGCATTGGGGATCGCCACTTCCATCGGCGACCGGCGATGTGTCGGGCGTCCTTTGGCAGTGCGTTTTCGCGGCGAACTGCGTCCCGGTCAGGAGACTGCCGCTCGGGCGCTGATGGAGCACGACACCGGGGTGCTCGAAGCCGCCACGGCATTCGGCAAGACCGTCGTCGCCGCCTGGCTGATCGCTCAGCGCGGTGTCAACACGCTCGTACTCGTGCATCGGGAGCAGTTGCTGCAGCAGTGGATCGACCGCCTGTCGGAGTTTCTGGACATCGACAAGGATCGCCTCGGGAGTTTCAGTGGGCGGCGCAAGAGGCTCACTGGCGCGGTCGATGTCGCCCTGATGCAGAGTTTCGTGAGGAAGGGCGAGGTGGATGACCGTGTGGCCGAGTACGGTCTGGTGATCGTCGACGAGTGCCACCATGTGCCGGCGCGGAGCTTCGAGTTGGTGGTGAGCCGCGCGAAGGCCAGGTACGTCGCTGGTCTGACCGCGACGATCACCCGCAAGGACGGCCATCATCCCATCGTGTTCCTGCACTGCGGACCGCTTCGTCACCGGGCCGAACGGCCCGTTCAGGCGGCCGGCCGGCGGCTGGCGCGCCGTGTGCTGGTGCGACCTACGGGCTTCCGGGCGAGAGGCGAGCCCGAGGCCGATCCATGACTATGCGGACCTGGACATCCCCATGCTGGAGCGGATGTTCGAGAAACGCTGCCGGGCCTACGAAGCGCAGGACTACGTCCTCGAGCGCCCGGCCAGCGCCGTGCCGGGATGGCCCGCCAATGTCACGCTGCCCGCGCACGATCGCTGGAAGCAGAGGTTCGGGGCGAGCGTCTCGCGACTCGCCCGCGATGGCGTCGATGCCCATGCCGCGAACCTGTTTCTGCAACTCGCCAACGAGGTGGCGCCCGACGGCGCCGACCCGGCGCGGGTGCGCAGCGCCAGCGAGGCGTTCCTGCTTCGGCGTCTCGATGACGGCCCGGACACGCGTGGCCGGTTTCGGTCGAACGTCCTTCTGCCCATACCTTTCCGTGAACGGGGCGACATGGAGGTGGACTTCCTCGACGCCGATGCGCGTATCGCGATCGAGTTGGATGGCCCGCAACATCTCGCCGATGTGGACGCGTACCGGCGGGATCGGCGCAAGGACGCGCTGCTTCAGGAGAACGGCTACCTGGTCCTGCGTTTCCTTGCCGAGGACCTGGGTACGCGGCTGGATGCCGTGCTCGACGAGGTCGGCCGTGCGCTTGCACATCGGAGCCGTTCGACGTGAAAGAGGCGACGAAACCATGGAGACCGATCCCGGCGACAAGCGGCGGTTCATGCATTGAAGCGGATCATCCCCACGCCGGAGGCTGCGACCACATGATCGGAATGGCCGCCAAGGGACTCGGAACAGAAGGCCGTCGAGAGGCGCCCGGCGGAGCGGGCGCGAGCCACGGCGTGCCTTCTGGGCGCAAATGCTCAAGGCGCTCCGCGAGCGCGACACCACCCTGTTCCAGAACGTGAACCCGTCCGAGCAATACCTATTCCCGCTCGACCCGCAGCGGCGCCCGCAACAGCTCCAGCAACGCATCGGAGTCGAGCTTGGCGGCGGCGTCGGCGCCTTCGAGCAGGCGCTCGGCGAGGTCGCGCTTGCTGTGGTGCAGGTCGACGATCTGCTCCTCGATCGTGCCCTTCGCTATCAGGCGGTAGATGGTGACCGGGCGCGTCTGCCCGATGCGGTGCGCCCGGTCGGAGGCCTGGTCCTCCACGGCGGGATTCCACCAGGGGTCCATGTGGATGACGTAGTCGGCGGCCGTCAGGTTCAGCCCGACGCCACCGGCCTTGAGCGAGATGAGGAAAGCGTCCCCGACCCCGGACTGGAAGGCGGCGATGCGCTCGGCGCGGGTCTTCGCCGGCGTGGCGCCGTCCAGGTACTGGTAGGCGACGCCGGCGTCGCGCAGGTGTTCCTCGACGAGCTTGAGGTGCTTGACGAACTGGGAGAACACCAGCACCTTGTGGCGGTTGGCGAGCAATTCGGAGAGGGTCGCGGCGAAGGTCGCGAGCTTCGAACTCGCCGGTGCGGCGGCGCCCGCGTCGAGCACGAGCCGGGGGTTGCAGCAAGCGAGCCGCAGCCGCGTCAGGTGCGCGAGGATGCGGATCCGCTGCCGGGCGTCTCCGGCCGCCGCCGTGCCTTCGAGTTCCGCCACGGCACGCTCGCGGATCGTTTCGTAGAGGGCGGCCTCCTCGGGGGACAGCTCGACGTGCAGGGCGATCTCGGTCCGCTCGGGGAGGTCCTCGATGACTTCGCTCTTGATGCGGCGCAGCACGAACGGGGCGATCAGGCGCCGCAGGCGCGCGCGGGCGTCCTCGTTGCCGTCGCGCTCGATGGGCAGGCCGAAGTGCCGGCGGAACCGCTCGGTGGAGCCGAGCAGGCCCGGATTCGCGAAGGCGAACAGGGAGTGCAGATCCATCAGGTTGTTCTGGATGGGCGTGCCCGTCGTCACGAGACGGAAGTCGGCGCGCAGCCGCCGGGCGGCGCGGGCTCGTTTGGCGGTGGGGTTCTTGATCGCCTGGGCCTCGTCGAGCACGGCACTGCGCCAGCTCACGTCCGCCAGCGCGTCGGCGTCGTTCTGCAGCACGCCGTAGGTGGTCAGGAAGACGTCGAACGGTTCGGGGGCTTCCAGTAGCCGGGCGCGTGCAATGGAGTTGCCGACCAGCCGCTTGACCCGTAGCGTCGGCGCGAAGCGCCGCGCTTCGTCGGCCCAGTTGGCGATCACGGAGGTGGGCGCGACGACCAGCGCCGGTCCGTCCGGGGCCCGCTCGACCAGCAGCGCAAGGGTCTGGACGGTCTTGCCGAGCCCCATGTCGTCCGCCAGGCACGCGCCGGCGCCCCAGCGGCTCAGACGGGACAGCCAACGAAAGCCGTCCAACTGATACGGGCGGAGCTCCGCCTGCAGGGTGCCCGGCAGTTCGGGCTCGAAAGACTCTGCCGCCGCGACGCGCGCGCGCCGCTCGCGCCACTCCCGGTCGGCGGTGCAGTCGGCCTCCTCCAGGAGGTCGTCCAGCGCGAAAGCGCCCATCGGATGCAGGGTCGTCGCCCCGCCGCCGGCCTGTCCGGCGAGGCTCGCGAAGTCGTCGAGCTGCCGCCGGAAGGTGTCCGTCAGGGCCAGGAACTCGCCCGGTTCCAGCTCCAGGAAGCGCGAACCGGGCCGGGCTTCGAGGAGGGCGAACAGGCGCTGGAGATCGAGCAGGCGTTCCGCGTCGACCCGCAGCTCACCGGACGCTTGCAACCACTCCGCCGCGGACTTGACGGTGAGCGAAAGCGACTTTGCCGATGCGTGCGCGACGATGCGCAACGGCTCGCCGCGCGGCCACTTGCAGCGCGCTTCGGCGTCCCGGATGCGGTCCAGGAACTCCAGACAGTCGCCGGGCTCGGGGAGCAGCAGCGGTCGGCTCTCGGTGGGGCGCGGTGCAAGTGCGGGGCAGCGCGCGACGAGTCCGGCGACGGCGCCGCGCTCGGCGTCGAGGTCGCGGCGGGCACGCACGCGCTCTCCGTCCCGCACGGCGAACACGGTCGCGCCGCCGGCGCCGGGCTCGAAGCAGATGCCGGAGTCCGGCACCGGCTCCACGGCGAGCGCAGCCTTCAGACCGTCGTCCAGCGGTTCGAGGCGCACCCACGGCGCCGGGTCGGCCTCGACCTGGACCGTGCCCGGTGCGTCCTCGTCTATGCCGCCGTGCACGCGCACCTCGGAAACGAGGGAGGAGACTGCCTCGAGCAGCCGCGGCCGGGCCGCGAGCGGCAGCTTGATGCCTTCGGGCGGAACGATTTCGAGCAAACGCTGGCGCGCGGGCGTGAACTGCGTCACCTCGCACTGCCGGCCGCTGAAGTGGTAGGCGTAGTCCGTGTCGGCGAGCAGGTGGTGTGGCTCCAGCGTCGCGGTCACCCACTCGGCATCCTCGTCGATGCGCAGCTCCAGCTCGCGGCGCACGATGTCCACGGTTTCGCCCTGCGCGTTGAAGACGTGCGGGTGCCCGGCGAGGGCGTACAGACCCTTGGCGCCGAGCACGAATCGCTCCTCGTCGTACCAACCGTGCGTCACGGTGATGGCCGCCGCCGCGGCGCGGTCCTCGGCGCGCAGGAACGGGAGGTTGTGCGCCTGCTGGGCGAGCCGCTTGAGGGAGACCTTCCTGCCCTTGCTCCAGGTGCCGTTCTTGTTGCGGCGCTGTTCCCGCGCCTTGAGTTCCACGTACTCGAAGTCCGTGTGGATTTGCCACGCGAGGCGTCGCTCGGGCGCCCCGTCGCCGGCCCGTCGTTTCGCCTTGCCCGCCGTCTCGTACGCGTACTGCTCAAGGGCGCGCAGCGAGCGCTCCCAGGGCGCGGGCGGCGCCGCGAGGGGCGTCAGCGACACGGTGCCGAGGCGCTCGTGGGCGTTCGCCGCGGATGCGTCCCCCGCCGGTTCCGCCACGCCGGCGCGCCGGGCCAGCGCCGCGCATTCGGCCGCCGCCCAGGCATAGCCTCCCGCGGTCGCCCTGGCGTGGTACTCGGCCAGCGTTTCGCGCCACTCGGGGTCTCGCAGCGCGTTGTGCCCGCGCCAGCCGAAGGCCAGCCCTTCGAACAGCAGGTCCAGCGAGGGGAACCCTATTCGAGGGGGCAGGATGCCCTCGTCGTGCTTGGCGGCAAGGGCGTTGCGGAGCACGCAAATCTCGATGTCCCGTTCGACCTCGCGCCGCTCGGCGGCCTTCAGCAACCGCCGGAGTTCGGCGATGGACTCCGGCGTGTCCATGCGCACCAGGCAGAGTAGCGCCAGGGCGAAGGCGCGGGAGTCCGGGAAGACGACCCGCTTGCGCGAACCGCGTCTCTCGGCCGCGATGGCCGCTTCGACATGCGCCCGGGCGCCCGTGTCGTCGCCGCGCAGCATCGCCACGAGGGCCCGCGTGGCGGCCAGTCCCGTTTCCGCGGCCCGGGCGCCGCTTGCCGCCGGCGGCAGGGTGGCGAAGACGGCTTCCGCCTCGTCGAAGCGGCCTTGCAGAACGCGCAGGAAGGCGATGTCGGCGGCGTGGCGGGCCGGGTCGGTGGACAGGCGCCGGCACGCTTCGACGATGGGTTCCGGCGGAATGGAGAGATGGGTGACGTAATCGAGGCAATCGGCGAGGGCGTGTTCCCGGTAGCGTGGCGGTAGCCGCTCCAGCAGGTCCACGGCCAGCGGGCGCGCCATGAACCACCAGGACCCCGGTTCCGGCGGTTCGCCCTCCAGCAGGCCGTCGAGCTGGGCGAAGTCGCCGCTGACGACGCAGGCGCGAAGGAGGATGGCCTCGTCGGCGCCGTCCCAGTAGCCAGACGGCCCGGTCCCGAAGAATGCGCTCACGATTCGGTCGAGGACATCCGCCCGATGCGCGGCCCGCGTGAGGAACAGTTCCCAGCCCGGCACGGCGCGGATGCCGTCGTGCTGGCGGACGACGAGCCCGGCCTCCTCGAGTTCCTTCACCGCCGCGCGAAGCTGCTTGTCCTGCAGGCGATAGCCCGCCACGGTGACGTTGGCCTCGGAGAGCACCTTGCGCAGGCGTACGACGCCCATGGCGCAGGGCGCCAGCGCACCCATGGCCTGTGCGACGGCCCGGGCGGGGGGCGAGACGGCGGCGTAGGGGGTGGGCGCCGGGTCGGGGGTTGGGACCGAAGCTGCCACAAGAGAGAGCATGCCAAGGGGCCCCGTTCGGGGTCAATGGCCGAAGCGGTTCGCATACTGCTTTGGAGACCTTCGTTGCCACCAAACCATGGGTGGCGGATCATCGTGGCGATGTCCGAACCCCAAAGGCTTACACGCGACCAGCGCCGCAGCATCGCGTACAATCATGCCCTGGTTGACTGTCCTGCGCCGCGACCCGGAGCGCGTGCTGGCCGTTGCGCGTCGGAACCTGCATCGCCTGAAGGAACTGCATTCCCATGCAGCGCCTATCCTCGGGGTTTGGGAGCGGGCGCTGACGCTCCCGCTCGACGAGTTGACCGAACGCATGCTGGCGACGGACGCGGAAGCGTGCGAGATGCGGCACGCGTCGCCGTTCGCGGGCGTGCTCGACGCGGCGACGAGAACGCGCGTGATCCGTGAATTCCAGGCGAACGAAGGGACGCCATGAACCGGGGGCAATTCGACCACGTCGTCCGTGCTGCCGGGGCCGTGTTGGGTACCGATGATGTGCTGGTGATCGGCAGCCAGGCAGTGCACGGGTCCCTGCGTTCCTTGTTTCCGGAGGCCCTGTGGTCCCTCGAGGTGGATGTGGCGTCTTTCGACGACACCGGAGCTGACGCGGACGTGATCGATGGCGCCATCGGGGAGCTATCCATGTTCCACTCGAGGTTCGGCTACTACGCGCAGGGCGCCACGGCGGTAACGGCGGTGCTTCCGGAGGGCTGGAAAGATCGGCTTGTCGTCTACGAATCGCCCGGCACGGGCGGCGTTCGTGCCCACTGCCTGGAGATGCACGATCTGTGGATCTCCAAGGCCATCGCCGGGCGGGCCGGGCGGGAGAAGGACCGCGAGTTCTGCCGCACGGTGCGGGAGTCCCGCCTGCTCGAAGGGACAGTGTTGTCAGAGCGCCTTGCCGCGGTGCGGGGCATCGATCCAGCCGTTCGGGAGCGAGTTCAGGAGATGATCGGGGCGGGGTCCGCGGCGCGCGGTTCGCGGTCGGATCCTGCGTGACGTGCCCACCGGAGCTGGAGAGTGGGTTCCTTCGGGGTCCAGCGTGGGGACGGATTGGTGGGACTCATGGCTCCTGCGCTTGGCCCATGCTTGGCCCACGCAACGGTGGAATCAACCGCCTCCTCTCGGTTAAGTTTCGCCCGTTCTTCGTACGTCCGGCACCTGGCGCATGGCATCGGTCGGAACCGCATACGAGGCCGCCCGCGAGGCCATCGGACGCCTGCTCCGTGAGGCCGGGCGGAAGGCGATTCTGCGCTCCGAACTGGTGCCGCATGCCCCGGCCCACGCCTGCGATCGCGCGCTGCGGGACTACTGCGAGAGCGGGGAGCTCACACGCGTCGGCCAGGGCATCTACGGCATCGGCGACGCCAAGGTGTTCGACATCGTGCCGGAGGTGATGCCGAAGCTCGGCTACCGCATCCTGCCGGGCGAACCCGTGCGGGGCTACAGCCAGAAGTCCGGCGGGGCGGTGTGGCGGCTGGACCGGCCCTGCCACCGCGTCATCCGCAAGCGCGGTGTGCAGGCGATGTTCGAGACGCCGGATGGAAGGCCGGTCGCGATCCGGCAGCAAGGAGGCGCCATGGACGCGATGCTGGAACCGCCCACGCGCAGGGAGATCGAAGCGCACTTCCACACGTTCGAGCGGTGTCACTCCCTCGCCCGCGCGGAGAAGGACCTGATCGTGCGCCGCGCGCTTGCCGCCATCGAAGGCTTCCGCAGCGAACGGGCGACGCTCGCCATCGAGGGCGGCACGGCGCTCGTGGCCTATCATCGACTGACCAACCGTTTTTCGGAAGACTTGGATATCCGCCTGATCCCGGACGCATCCCTGCAGCGGCTCGGGGCCGAGGAACGGATTGCGGCACTCAAGGAGATCGGCCAGGAGTTCAGGGCGCACGTCCACGCCGAGATGCCCTTCCTGCAGCCCACGCGCAAGGGGCGGATTCGCAAGGACGCCGTGCTGCAGACGTTCATCTACAACTATCGGAGCGCGGTGCCCGACGAAGAGGTGGTCGCGGGGCTGAAGTGCGAACTGGTGAACATCCCGCTGATCATGCCGACCGTCGAGCAAGCAGGGTTGGGCGCCGACCGGTTCGAGGCAATCCATCCCGTGGAGACCGCCAGCGGCAAGTGGCAGGCGCTCACCACGCGACTGCCGCGCAGTGCTGACGCGTATCCCGATCTGGTGCGCCATGTCCACGATCTCGCCGCCATTCGTCCCGCACTTCTGCTCCTCGACCCCGAGACCGCTCGCACAACCATGCTGCGCGACGGGATCACGCACGAGTCCGTCGCCGCAGTGCTGAACGAACTGGCGCGGCCCGTATGGCGGGGTCACTACGAGAGCTACATGCGGCGGATGGGCGTCCTGCCGGTGACCGATTGGCCGAACAGCCACCCGGGCTGGGACACGGTGCTTGAGAACTTCACCGCGCTCGCCCGGGAGCTCGGCCTGCTGCGGGCCCTGCGGGCCGACCCGGCTTGACCCGGATCCACACCTGCCACCACGGGCCTCCTGTACGTTCGAGGTACTGCCGCGGCCTCACCGGCCGGCGCACGGCTACCGATCCACAAGGTTCAGACCACGGTGGCACGGGCGGTGTCAATCGCCAATCGCACGCCACAGCGCTTCGGGATTTCTGGTGGCGGCAAACCACGGACCGGCTCGAAAGCCCGTACGGCCTACGAGGTATAGGCGTTTCCTGTGACTGATTGGCGCAAGGGCTATCCGGCTTGGCGCACGGCCCTGGCGAGCTTCAGGGTGCTGGCAGGCGAACTGGGATCGGTGGGGTCGCATCGGACCTGCAAGCCCGCCGTCTCCCCTCCACTCCGGGGCTCATGGGCCCGACGGCCGGCACACGGTCTACCGGTCCGCCAGGTGACACCGGGCCATGCGTACTTCCATCTTGGCATCCCCTCCGTCGGTCAAATGGCGTGCGCCCGCTTCCGCTGCCGGCAAGGGCCGCGGCGCCACCGACCGGCACACCTCCATCACGTGCGGACACCGGGGATGAAATCGGCACCCTGACGGCGGGTCGAGCGCCGTCGCGATCTCCCCGCTGACGTGCCCGCTTGCCCTCGGATGGGTCGGATCCGGCCGCGGCACCGCGGCGAGCAGCGCCTGCGTGTAGGGATGCCGCGGCTCGGCGAACACCGCGGCACTCGGCCCGCTCTCCACGATCTCTCCGAGGTACATCACGCCGAGCCGGTCGCTGGTGTGTTCGACCAGTGCGAGATCGTGCGCGATCAGCAGGTAGGACAGCGAGAGCTCGGTCTGCAGGTCCTGTAGCAGGTTGAGGATCTGCGCGCGGATGGACACGTCGAGGGCGGAGACGGGTTCGTCGAGCACGATGAGGTCGGGCCTCGGGACGAGGGCCCGGGCAATGGCGATCCGCTGCCGCTGCCCGCCCGAGAACTCGTGCGGGTAGAGCCGCGCGGCGTTCGCGGGCAGTCCGACCAGTTCGAGCACCTCGGTGGTCCGCGCCTGGACGGAGCGGCCACGTGCGCCGCGTGCGGTGAGCGGCTCGGCGAGGATGGTACCGACGCGCAGCCGCGGGTTCAGGGAGCTGTACGGGTCCTGGAACACCGCCTGCACCCGCGCGCGGAATCCCTTGCGCCCGTCGCGGTCCAGCGACGCGACGTCCATCCCGTCGAAGACGATGCGACCCGCGTGCAGCCGCTCGAGCCCGAGGACGAGCTTGGCCAGCGTGCTCTTGCCGCAGCCGGACTCTCCCACCAGCGCGTAGGTCTGACCCGCGTCCAGCGACAGGTCCACGCCGTCGACGGCCCTGAGCACACGTCCGCCACCCATCGCGAAGTGGCAGCTCACGCCCTCCAGGGCCAGCAGCGTCAAGGCGCGTCCTCGTGCAGCCAGCAGCGTACGGCGTGGCCGTCGTCCAGCCGCGTCTCCGGCGGTGCGGCCTGGCGGCATCGCTCGGTAGCGTGCGGACAGCGCGGATGGAACGCGCATCCGGACGGTAGCTGCAGCGCGTCCGGTGGCGTCCCGCCGATGGCGGTAAGCCGTCCACGACGACGGCCGAGGCGCGGCAGCGAGTCGAGGAGACCCTGGGTATAGGGATGCGCCGGGGCGGAGTACAGGGTGCCCGCGTCGGCGGTCTCGACGATGCGCCCCGCGTACATCACGGCGATCCGGCGGCACAGGCTCGCCGCCACGCCGAGATCGTGGGTTATGAACAGCAACGCGGCGCCGGTCTCGGCCTGCAGCGTCTCGAGGAGGTCCATGAACTGGACCTGGATGGTCACGTCGAGCGCGCTGGTGGGCTCGTCCGCGATCAGCACGCGCGGCCGGCACGCGATCGCCATCGCCGCGACCACGCGTTGGCGCATCCCGCCGCTGAACTGGTGCGGGTAGTCGCGCGACCGCTCGCGGGCCGACGGAACGCGGACGCGGCCGAGCTCGTGGACGGCGAGATCGACGGCCTCGCGCCCCTGCGCAAGGTCGTGTGCCCGCAGCGGCGCCGCGACCTGTTCTCCCACGGAGAACACCGGGTTCAGCGAGGTCATCGGATCCTGCGAAATCATGGCGATGCGGCGGCCCCGGATCTCCTCGGCCAGGGTGTCCTCGTCGAGGCCCACGAGTTCGCGTCCTTCGAGGCGGATCGATCCACCGACGATCCGGCCGGCGGGTCTCGGCGGCAGGCCGAGGAGCGAGAGCCCCGTCATCGTCTTGCCGCTGCCGGATTCCCCGATGAGCCCGAGGGTCTCTTTCGCGTCCAGCGTGAAGGACACGCCGTCCACGGCCTTGACCACGCCCCTTCGGAGGAACAGGTGCGTCTTGAGGTCCTCCACGGACAGGAGCGGCGCGTTCAAATCTGCCGCCGCATCGGATCGAACGTGTCACGCAGCCAGTCGCCGAGCAGGTTGGACGCGAGACAGGCGGCCATGATGGCAATGCCGGGGATGGTGATGAGCCACCACGCCACCTCGATGAAGTTGCGCCCGTCCGCCAGCATGCCGCCCCAGGACACCTGCGGCGGCTGGATGCCGAGCCCCAGGAAGCTGAGCCCCGCCTCGAACACGATCACGCTGCCGAACTGCAGCGTGGCGAGCACGAGCATGATGTTCAGGATGTTGGGCGTCAGGTGGCGGAGGAAGATCATCGGGGTCGAGACGCCGGCGACCTTCGCCAGCGCGATGTAGTCGCGCTCGCGCAGGCTCAGCACCTCGCCGCGCACGATGCGCGCGTACCAGGTCCAGTACGTGAGGACGATCACGATGACGACCATGGCCTCGCCGGGAGGCAGGACGGCGGCGAAGAGCATGGCGAGCGGTAGGGCCGGGACGGCCATCTGGACGTCGATGAGGCGCGAGATGACGGCATCGGCGATGCCGCCGAAGTAGCCCGCGGCCATGCCGAGCAGGGCGCCGATGAACCCGGAGAGGACGATGGCGTAGGCGGCGATCGTCACGGAGATGCGCGCCCCGGCGATGATGCGGCTTGCGATGTCGCGGCCGAGGTTGTCGGTGCCGAGGAGGAATCGCGCGGTGCCCCCTTCCTGCCAGACGGGCGGCTGCATGGCGTCGCGCAGCGAGATGGCGTCCGGGGCGTGGGGTGCGATGAAGGGGCTGCCGAGCGCGCAGACCAGCACGAGCAGCAGGATCGACGCCGCGATCCACGGGAATCCGCGCCCCACGACGCGCCGCATTGCGCGCCCGACCCCGAAACGTGGAAGGGGGGCAGGTGCGATGTCACTCATGCCGGATCCTCGGGTCGATCAGCCCGTAGGTGAGGTCCACGATCAGATTGACCACGACGAAGATGACTGCGGCCAGGATCACGCCCGCCTGCACGACCGGGAAGTCGCGCGCGAACACCGCTTCGACGACGGCACGGCCCACCCCGGGCCAGGCGAAGACCACCTCGATCACGAAGGCGCCGCCGAGCATGTTCGCGAAATACACGCCGATGAGCGTGACCAGCGGCACGGCGGCGTTGCGCAGCGCGAAGCGCCAGACGATCGCGCGTTCGGGGAGACCGATGGCGCGCTCCATGCGCACGTAGTCGCTCTGCATGATGTCGAGCATCGCCGAGCGTAGCGTGCGCGTCATGGCGGCGACCGGGTACCAGCCGAGGGCGATCGCCGGGAGGACGAGGTGGCCCACCGTGCCGCGCCCGTAGGCCGGCAACCACTGCAGTTGTACGGCCACGAAGACGATCAGCAGTAGTCCGACCCAGAACCCGGGCATCGCCTGGCCGAGCATGGCGAAGAGCTTGGCCGCGTTGTCGATCCACCCGCCTCGGTGCACGGCCGAGAGGACCCCGAGCGGCACGGCCAGCGCGAGGGCGAACACCAGGCCCGCGAGCGCGAGTTCCAGCGTTGCCGGCAACCGCTCGAGGACCAGGTCCATGGCCGGCATGTTCCACAGGTAAGAGTGACCGAAGTCCCCGGTGAAGGCGTCCCGCAGGAAGACCACGAACTGCACCGGCAATGGCCGGTCGAGGCCCAGCGCGCGGCGCATCGCCTCGAAGTCCGCTTCGGTCGCGTCCATCGGCAGCAGCAGCGCCACCGGGTCCCCGGACAGGCGCTGGGCCACGAAGACGATGAGCAGCGCGCCGACCACGGCGACGGCGCCCTGCCACAGGCGATTCAGTACGTAGCGCCGCACGTCAGTGCGCTCGTCCCGCACTGGCGGGGCCGATGTGTCGCATCGCCCGCCAGAAAGCCCCGGGCCAGGGACGGTAGTCGATGGTGTCGCGCCAGGCGAACGTGATCATCGGGCGATAGGTCGGCAGGCCCCCGGCGACCCGGTCGTGCTTGACGCGCGCGAGTTGCCGGGCGAGGCGCTCCCGCGTGGCGGGATCGAGCGTCGTCCGGAATTCCTCGACCATGCGATCCAGCTCGGGGTCGGCATGGTAGGAGTAGGGCCCCCAGCCGTCTCCGGTGGAGTGCAGGTGACCGGACCAAGGGTCGGTCGGGTCTCCGGGCAGCCCGTGGCCCCACATGGTGCTCAGGATTCCGTCCATCGTGGGGCGTGCGTTCACCCGCGCCAGGTTGATCCAGGCGCCGTACTCCAGCTGCACGATGCGGCAGCGTATGCCGGCCGCGCCGAGGTAGGCGAACACGGCCTCGCCCATCTCCTTGATGTAGGGCTCGCGCGGGGTCGTCAGGTTGTAGCAGTTGACGTTGACGCCCCGCTCGAAGCCGGCCTCGGCGAGGAGGGCGCGGGCGCGTTCGGGGTCGTACGGATACGGGGCGAGGTCGGGATCGTAACCGAGGGAACCGGGCGCGAGCTGCGCGGTGCGGATGCCCTGCCCGTAGAGGATGAACTCGATGATCGCGTCGAAGTCGATGGCGTGGGCGATGGCCTGCCGTACGCGCACGTCGTACAGGGGATGCTGCGGGTCCGTCGCGTTGATGTTGAGGAACAGGTTGTTGGGCGCCGGAAGCGACACGACGCGCACCCCGGGGAGGGTCTCGAAGTCCGCGATGAGGGCGGGCGGCACGGCGTCGATCCAGTCCACGGCGCCGGTCTTGAACGCCGCGACCCGCGTCGTGTCCTCCGGAATGATCTTGATGACGAGCCGGTCGGCGGCCGGCTGCGCCGCGGGGTTCCAGTAGTCCTCGAAACGCTCCACGACGAGTTCCTCGCGGGGCTTGCGCGACACGAACTTCCAGGGGCCGGTGCCAATGGGGTGCGCCTGCACGCCGGCCTCCCCCACTTCCTCGAAGTACCGCCGCGGGATGGCCCAGAGCGCGAGGTTCAGGGGCACGAATGCACCGTCCGGGGTGTCGAACACGATGTCGAAACGGCGGTCGTCGAGTACGACGAGGTCGCGGATGTAGCGGAAGCGGCCGGCGTTGCGCGAGATAGGGTCGCTCTGGCGCTCGTAGGCGTAGCGCAGGTCCTCGGACGTGAGGACGTCGCCGTTGTGGAACCGGACGTTCTCGCGCAGCGTCACGCGGATCACGGTGTCCGCCCCGTTCCGATCCACCTCCCAGGACTCGGCCAGCCAGTTGACCCGCTCCAGGTCCGGATTGACCGCGAGAAGCTGCTCGTAGAACAGGTTCGTGAAGTAAAGGTCCACCCCGGCGGAGGAGCGCGTGGGATCGACCTGAACAGGCTCCGCGCCGAACGCGACGACGACCTCGGCGGCGTAGCCGCACGTGGCGCAAGCGAGCGTGAGCCCGCCAGCCAGGAGCCGTCGTAGGATCGTCATCGCCCGGGAGAGTTACACACTTGACCCGGTTTGCGACAGTGGATCGACCGCGCGTCAGCGCGCCGCGTCAGCGCGCGAGGTCGATCTCGTACATCGACCGCCAGTACGCCGCCGGCCAGGGCCGAAACGTGATCGTGTCCCGTCAGGCGACCGAAGCCAGGGGCTGATACGCCGGGAGCCCGCCGGCGACGCGTTCGTGTTTCAGCCGTGCGATGCGCCGGGCCACGGTTACGTCACGGGCGTCCGCCGCCGCAGCGGCAGTCGTCGCCAGGACGAGCGCGACGGCTCCCGCAAGCGGGCGCCTCATGGCGCGAGATCGATCGCGTACATGGAACGCCAGCCGGCCGCGGGCCAGGGACGGAAGTCGAGCGTGTCGCGCCAGGCCAGCGAAGTCATCGGACGGTAGGTGGGCAAACCGCCCGCCACCTGCTCGTGCTTGAGCCGGGCGATGCGGCTTGCGAGGCGGTGTCGCGCGCCCGGGTCCATCGTCGTGCGCAGCGACTCCACCAGGCGGTCGAACGCCGGGTCCGAGTGGTAGGAGTTGCGTCCCCAGGCGTCGGTCGCCGTGTGCAGGTGGCCCGACCAGGCGTCCGTCGGGTCCGCCGGCAGGCCGTGGCCCCACATGGCGCTGATGATGCCGTCCATGCGCGGGCGGGACGCGGTGCGCAGGAGATTGATCCAGGCGCCGTACTCCATCTGCTCGATGCGGCACCGGATGCCGACGGCGCCCAGGAACGCGAACACCGCCTCGCCTACCTCCTTGATGTTCGGCTCCCGCGGCGTCGTGAGGTTGTAGCAGTTGATCCGTACGCCGCGCGGGTAGCCGGCCTCGGTCAGGAGGGCGCGCGACTGGTCGGGATCGTACGCGTAGGGCTCGAGCGAGGCTTCGTAGCCCACCGAGCCGGGCGCGAGCTGGGCCGTCCGGATGCCCTGCCCGTGGACGACATGCTCGACGATGGCCTCCGTGTCGATCGCGTGGGCGACCGCGCGCCGGACCCGCACGTCGGCGAGGGGGTGGCGCGGGTCCGTGGCGTTCATGCCGAGGTAGAGGTTGTTGGGGCCCGGCAGCGACACCGTGCGCACGCCGGGCATCCGGCCGAAGTCCTCGACCTGCGCGGGGGGCACGGCGTCGATCCAGTCCACCTCGCCGGTCTTGAAAGCCGCGACGCGCGTGGTGTCCTCGGGGATGATCTTGATGACGAGCCGCTTGGCCCGGGGTGTGGCGGCGGCGTTCCAGTAGTCCTCGAAGCGCTCCACGACGAGTTCCTCCCGCGGCTTGCGGGAGACGAACTTCCACGGCCCCGTGCCGACGGGATGCGTCTGCATGCCAACCTCGCCTACGGCCTCGAAATGTCGCCGCGGCACCGCCCACAGGGCGAGGTTCCAGGGCACGAACGCGGCGTCCGGCTTGTCGAACACGATATCGAAGCGGCGGTCATCGTGCACCACGAGATCGCGCACGTAGCGGAAGCGGCCGGCGGCGCGGGACAGCGGGTCGCGCTGACGCTCGTAGGCGAAGTGGAAGTCGTGCGCCGACAGGGTGTCCCCGTTGTGGAACTTCACGCCTGCCCGGAGCTTCACGGCAAGCACGTGGTCGGCGCCGACCTCGTCGAACGACCAGGACTCGGCAAGCCAGTTGACCCGCTGAAGGTCCGGATCGACGTTCAGCAGTTGCTCGTAGAAGAGCGACACGAAGTAGGCGTCCACACCGGCGGTCGCGCGTGTCGGTTCGATCTGCGTGGGCTCTGCGCCGAAGGCGACCACGATCTCCTCTGCGTGCGCGGCCGTCGCGAGCAGGCAGGCGAGAAGCGGTGCGGTAGCGATGCCGCGCATGGTCGGTGAGGTGGCCGCGTTGGGGTTGGGCGACAGTATCGCCGTCGGCGTCCGCGGCGAAAAGGTGTTCGCGCGGTCGGAACACTCCGTGCCGAGGTTGGCGTCGCCGGTCTGCTACGATTTCGCTTTGCGTCGGACACTTTGCACCGGACGAAGGCGCGACGGGAGAGACCTTGGCGGAAGTCGCTCGTATCGGCCAGGAGGAAGCGCGCTCGATGCCGGGGGTCAGGCGCCGGCGTGTCGCGCCCCGTTCGGCGGTCGTCGCCGCAGCCCTGCTGGCCGCCACGCTCGTGGGCGCGTGGTGGCTGTTCGATCGCCTCACCAACGTGTACGTCATGGACGCCCGCGTGGCGTCGGACATGATCCTGCTGAGCAGCCGTGTCGCCGGCTGGGTGACGGAACGCCCGGCCACGAAAGGGGACCGCGTGTCGGCGGGAGCGCCGCTGCTGCTGGTGGACGCCCGGCAGGCGCGCCTCAGGCGGGACGAACTCGAGGCGGCCCTTGCTACGCTGGATGCGCGCACGGATGCCGTGCAGGCGGAGATCGCGTACATGCGCGGTGCGACGGCGAGCCGCATCGAGGCGGCGGAGTCGGAACTGGTCGCCGCGAAGTCGGAACTCGATGCGGCCGGGTCCATACGGGAGACGGCGGAGGACGAGTGGCTCCGCGCGGACGCATTGCGCGAGCGCAACCTGCTCTCGGAACAGGACTGGGCCGCGCGACGCACGGCCTTCCGCACCTCGGAGCAGGCGGAGAAGAGCCGGGCCGCGCAGTTGCGGGGTGCGGAGGCGGATGTGGCGGAACGGCGCTCGGAACAGGCCCGCCTCGATATGCTGGACGCGGAGCTCGCACGCCTCGAGAGCGAACGGCTGGCCTTGCGGCTGCAGCGCGACCGCGCGGGCGAGGAACTCGCGGACCACGTCATCCGCAGTCCCATCGCGGGGGTCGTCGACCAGACCTTCATCGACGCCGGCGAGTACGTCGCGGAGGGACAGCGTGTCCTCATGCTGCACGATCCGGACGTGTACTGGGTCAAGACCAACGTCAAGGAGACGGACCTCCGGCACCTGCGCGTCGGCAAGCGGGCGGAGGTCCAGGTCGATGCCTTTCCAGACAAGACCTACACGGCCACGATCTCGCGCATCGGCAACGCCGCGACCAGCGAGTTCGCGCTGCTGCCGAACCCGAATCCGAGCGGCAATTTCACCAAGATCACCCAGCGCGTCGAGGTGAAGTTGACGTTCGACGAGCCCGATCCGCGGCTGCGGCCGGGGCTCATGGTCGAGGTGAAGATCCCCAAGTCCGACGCCGACGCGGGGGAGTAGGTGGCGGAGGGGCCGCCCGGAGCAGGCGCCAGCCGCGTACCGCCCGGGATCGAGGCCACCCCCGGCATCCTCGCCCTGTACGAGCGCCACGGCGCGACCTACCCGTGGTGGGTCACCGGCGTCGCCGTCCTCGGCTCTTTCGCGACGCTCCTGACCGCGACGATCATCAACGTCGCCATCCCGGACATCATGGGGGCCCTCGGCCTCACGATCGACGAGGCGCAGAACCTCGTCAGCGCCCATCTCGCCGCCGGAACGGTGACGATGCTGATGACGGCCTGGGCCATACGGGCCTTCGGCATTGTCACGACGTTCCTCTTCAACATGGTGCTGTTCGCCGTGTCCTCGATTGCCGGCGGCCTCGCGAACACGGGCGAGATCCTGTTCCTGGCGCGGCTGGTGCAGGGCGCCGCGTCCGGCATCATCATGCCGCTGTCGATGGTCATGGTCGCGCAGGTGTTCCCGGTGGACCGGCGCGGCATGGCGATGGGTTGGATGGCTGTCGGGACGGTACTCGCGCCGGCGCTCGGACCCACCTTGGGCGGCTACCTCGTCGACAACCTCTCCTGGCGATGGGTGTTCTTCATGGCCGTCCCGTTCGCGGTGGTCAGCATGCCCCTCGCGCTCGTCTTCTTCCCGACACGGGAGGAACGGGGTCCGCGGCCGTCCTTCGACTGGGTGGGCGTCTTCCTGTGCGGCGTCTTCCTCCTGTCGATGCTGACAGCCCTGACGGAGGCGCAGAGCGAGGGCTGGTACGACGACCGCGTCACGATCGCGCTGGCGAGTACGGCTGTCAGCTTTGTCGCGTGGATTGCCTGGGAGGTGCGGGTCGACGAGCCGATCCTCGACCTGCGCCTGTTCCGCAACGTGCGCTTTCTCGGTGCGGCGATCGTGACCTTCACGGTAGGCGCGGCGCTGTACGGGTCCACCTACGTCTTCCCGCTGTTCCTGCAGACGATTTCGCGACTCATCCCCACCGAGTCGGGGTTGCTCATGGCGCCGGCGGGGCTGGTGATGGCCGTGCTCTTCCCGTTGTCGGGGTACCTGGCCGACCGGCTCTCGATACGCGTGCTCGTCACCGTCGGGTTGGTCGTTACGGCCTGGTCCTGCTGGCTCATGCGCGGCGTGGATGCCTACACCCCGGTGCTGGATATGGTGATCTGGTACGCGATCAGCCGGGCGGGCCTCGCGCTGGTCTTTCCGGGGCTGAACGCAGCGCCGGTCAACGCGCTGCCTCTCGAGCTGATACCCGCCGGCGCCGGCATGATCAACTTCGTACGCCAGCTAGGCGGCGCCCTCGGCGTGAACCTTCTGTCGTTCGCGCTGATCCAGCAGACGGCGCAGCACCAGGGCCGCGCGCTCGCGACCCAGACCTGGGACAACAGCGGCATGGGAGAGCTGATCCGGCTGGTTCAGGAGGAGTTCACCTACCTCGGGTTCCTCGGCTACCAGGGCTTCGAGATGAGCTTCGGTTACGTGATGGCGATCGTATCGAGCCAGGGGAGCATGCTCGGCTACCGCGACGCGTTCGTGTACGTCGGGGTGATCCTGCTGGTGTCGGTGCTGCCGGTCTGGATGATGGGGGAGAACCGGTCGGTGGGCGGGCGCTGACCTGTAGCTCAAAGCAAGCCCGGTGACGTCCATCGGTAAGCCCCGCTTGCGAATTGTTCTTCAAGATGCTATACGTAGCGTATAGTCTTTTGACGGAGTGGCGGTGAGTTGAGAGGACACGAGATCAGAGCGCTCCGCACGCGACTGGGCCTGACCCAGAAGACCCTTGCGGACAGGGTGCAGGTTAGCTCGAACACGGTTGCTCGCTGGGAGAGGGACGAGTTGGGCGTCTCGGCCGCGATGGTTGATCGACTGCTCGCTATTGCGGAGTCGCTTCCGACGGGCGCTGCGGTCAGCCGGACAGTCGGCCCCGCCCTTGATCCTCATCATCGGGCGATCCTGGACGGACTGAATGGCCGCCTCGACCCCGAAATGTTCGAGCAGTGCGCCGTGGATGTGCTCCAGACGGATTGGCCGGGACTCGTGCCGATACGCGGAGGCCATGACGACGGCTTCGACGGTGCGGTTGTGGATGGGCCCTCGCACGAGCCTTTCCCCGTTGTCGTGACGACCGGCAGCGCGCTCGTTCGCAACTTGAAAACCAGCCTGGACTCAGCACGCAGCAAGGGCTGGGAGCCACGACGCGTACTGTTCGCGACATCGCAGCGTATCTCGCCCGCCGTCCGGCGCAAGCTCTTCGAGACTGCACGAGGGAGAGGAGTGACTTGCGTCCAGACTTACGATCAGGATTGGTTCGCGAGCCGACTCTATCGCGAGCCGCAATGGTCCAAGCGCCTCCTTGGCGTCGCGGGAAGGCCCCGCGCGCTGAGCGTGTTTCCCGTCAGTCGGCGCCCCGTGCTTGGCGACGATGTCCTCGGTCGAGAGCGAGAGAAGCAGTGGCTCGTGGATCGCCCCGGAGATTGTCTGCTCGTTGGCGAACCAGGATCAGGCAAGACGTTCCTGCTTAGAGCACTGGCCCTGGAAGGCGAGGCCCTGTTCCTCGTTGATGAAGACCGAGAGAAGGTGGCCGACGACCTCCGAGAACTGCGGCCGAAGGCGGTCATCGTGGACGACGCGCACGTTCGGCCAGGTTCCATAGGGGTCCTCACCCAGCTCCGAAGTGAAGTTCACGCCGACTTCCGGATCATTGCGACCTGCTGGCCTGGGGAAGCAGAGGGAAGCCTCGCCGAGCTGCAAGTCGGGCACTCCGAGATGCTGAAACTGGAGTTGGTCGACGCCGATACGATGATCGCCATCATCAAGTCAGCGGGCGTACAAGGGCCCAATAGACTGCTCTACACCATTCGAAGCCAAGCGGCGGGCCGGCCGGGGCTGGCGGCGACGCTAACCCACCTTTGCTTGGTCGGCGACATTAGCGCTGCAACAACAGGTGAAGGACTTGTGGACGCCATTGCGCCAGACCTCGACCGAGTCGTGGGGGTTGACTCGATGACGTGGCTGGCGCCGTTCGCGCTCGGGGGAGACTCCGGGACACGGCCGGAGGATGTCGCCGACCGACTCAATACGTCCCTTCTGGAGACGCGGCGCGCGCTCGCAAAGCTGAGCGCGGCAGGAATCATCAGGGACAGGGATACGGGGGTGTCGGTTGAGCCAGCGCCCATGCGGTGGGTGTTGGTGCGGCGGGTCTTCTTTGGGGGGCCGGGTTCTTTGTCTCTGGAACGCTTCATGCCGATAGTGCGTGACCGGGCGGATGCCCTGGATACGCTTATCGGCGCTCGTTCGCGAGGGGCCGCTGTTCCTGAGCTGGAAGGATTTCTTGAGGAAGCTCGTTCCGAGCGCCTGTGGGCAAACTACGCATGGGCGGGGCCGGATACGGCCAGGTTCGTGCTCGCACAGCACCCGGAACTCCTCAGCGCTTTGGCCGCGCCCGCGCTCGTGAATTGCCCGACGACCGCGATCCCGATGCTGCTCTCGCAGGCGGAAGAGGAGTACGCCGGTGCGAAGACACTCGACTCCGGATTGGAGCCGCTCGAAAAATGGATACAGTCGGGGAACACCGACTGGCGCGAGGCAATCGAGCGGCGGGAGACGCTGATGCGCTGCACGGGGGCATGGTGGCGACGGTCTGGGAGCAGCCGCGTATCGGTCGCGGCCATGTGTCTGGCGTTGAATCCCGACTTCGATTCCGTGACGCAGGACCCGGGTAGTGGAACACACGTCACCATCTCGAAGGCGATGTTGGGCGAGGGTGTCATCAGCCCGTTGGCCGCGTGCTGGCCTGCCATGATGACCGTTGTCGACGGGGCGACCGACCTGCCGCACCTGCCGTGGACCAATCTGCTGGATCTACTGACGAGATGGTGCCATCCGCGCCTGCGTACGGATGACGATGCCCAAGAGACTGCGGTCCGGTTTCTGTCCCGCATGTTGCGCGATCTGTCGGTGGTTTCGAGGCAGCATCCCGGCGTGCAGCACCGCATCGCCGAAATTGGAAGACGCGCCGGCGTTGTGGTTGAAACCGAACTGGACTCGGAGTTTGAGCGTCTGTTCCCACCGGACCCTTACGACTCCGAGGATCTCGTTGGGGAGATGGAGCGCCTTGACGAGAACGCCCGAGAACTGGCGAGGGCTTGGAGGAGTCGCACGCCGGGCGAACTGGCGAGGTTTCTTGATCGTCACGAGACAGAGGCACGCCGCGCGGGCATCGCGCATGTGCGGCTGACGCCACTCTTCTGCCGAACTGTTGCCGAAACCTGCCGGGAACCGGTGGTCGTGATTCGGACTCTGGTCCGCGGGCGGCTTCCGGCGGACTTGGTGGCGCCCTTCCTTGGTGAGGCCGTCAGCGTCGACCAGTCCTCATGGTCGCTCGTGACCGACTGCCTCGAGGACGATCTCTACGTTACCATCGGCATGCAGCTCGCGCTGTGCGGCGACACAGCCCCTCCGAAGGTACTGCAGTCGGCCTTGGCGAAGGTGCGTGAAGTGCCGCGACTTCTCGAACACTACTGCGTAATCGGAGAGCTCTCACGGAGGGCGCTCTCCGAAGCTCTCCGCTCGCCGGACGCCTCGACCGCGGTAGAGGCAGCGATCGGGCACTTCAAGGGACTGGGGCGTTCTCGAACCGATGGCCTTTTGGACGACTCGTGGCGGCGGGCGTTTCTTCTCTCGGCCGAGATCACGTTGTCCGGGCAAGATGGCTATTGGACGGGCGAGATACTGAAACGAGACGACGAGCTAGCCGTGGAGTGGCTGGTTCGTTGTCTCGACGCCGAGCGGGCTGCCATCGGCTTTCACACTCAGGAAACAGCAAGGAAAGTTATGGCTTCTTTGGACTCGGCTCAAAGAACGTGCGTCCTGAACGCGGTCGATCCTGACGAACGCGTGTTTGGTGTTTCAGAGATAGTCCACGAGCTTGTTGGGAGCGACCCGGAGGTCTATGGCTACCTCCTTGAGTCCGAAAAGCTCAAGCCCCACCATCTCTCTCCCCTTCAGGGCGACCCGAGTGGCGATTGGCGGAGCCTTGCCGTTCTCGCGCTGGATCATGGCTATTCTTGCGAGGACATCGTCAAAGCGAGTCTTGGTGGATGGTGGCAGTGGCAGGGAAACGAAAGCGAGATGTGGGGGAAGCTCCGACGCCAGTTCGAGGAGCTTCAAGGGGACTCGGACTCGCGTGTCGTTGCTGTTGGCGAACTCGGCGCGCGGACTGCGGGCAATAACGAGCAGCGGGCGAAAGCGGGCGAACGCGAGGAAGCCATACACGGTCTGGTTTGAGGGGGCGCGTGCTCGCCGCACCCCCGACCTTGGCAGAAGGCGCCATGGCCGTCCCGCGTCGGCGTCAGGCGTCTCGAGGTTGGCGAGCGGAAGCAGCCGGCTCTGCAAGACTCACGAACACGTCCTGGTCAAGTCCGTGGTGCGACACCTCGAGAGCGTTACAGCCTTCGAGTTCGCGTATCGCTGGAAGCGTGACCTCAAACGGGAAGAGATGCGGTCCGCGTAGTAGCGCGGCTGGGGGTTGAGCCTGGTTGTCCCGCGATGCGAGAACGGCCCTGGCGATCCAGATGGCCACCGCTGAGTCGTCGACAGGTCGCGGTCCCGCACCCCGATAGAGCCCGTGCCGGTCTGATTCCAGCAGTACGCCCCAGTCGACGAACAGGCGCAAGATGCGCCTGGCGGCGCGAGCTACGGTTTCGCGTTGACCGTACTTCTCCCGGAGTCGCCGCTGCACTTGCGCCGCACCTACGTCGCCCTGGAGCCGCAGCACGCGCCCGGTAACCCCTGCAACCGTGCCGAAGAACGGGTAGACCGCTGCGCACATACACCAGTGAATGAGCATTCGTTCGTTGGCGTTCGAGTGCCGAAGAAGACCAAGTCCTGCATCGCGGAGCGCGACGAGCTGCGGCGGAACGTTGACCCAGACTTTCGTCAGTATGGTGATGGCCTTGTTCCGCGTTCCGCGCTCGGCTTCGCTACCGACCGACAGGGTTTCTCTCAGGTGCTGGCCGAGCGCGACGACGACCTCGTCTCTGGGGTTCCCCGACAGCACCAAGTTCGCGGCATACTCAAGCCACTCCAATCGAATGCGCTGGCTGAAGCCGATCTGATGCTCGCGCGTCATGTCGTCGCTCGCCGGATCTCGATCATCGGTACCACGACCTCTTCGAGACAGATGCCACCGTGCGTCACGATGCGTTCATGGTCACGTACGAAAGCCCAACGATCTGGCGCGAGCAGCGCGAGATAGTCCTCGGGCAGACCTACCGCAGGCCACTCGACCGCATCCGGAAAGTCTGCCTTGACTCGGGTTCGCAGGGTGGCGTCCGAAAAGATTCGTGCGCGCTCGCCACGGACCTCCGCCAACGCGCCCTCGCGGGGCCTGCCACACCCCTTCGCTTCGACGTTGCCGTGATCCGATGTCAGGAAAACAGCGAACCCGCTGTCGAGCAGAAGATCGAACAGACTCGCCATGAAGCCATCCTGAGCCCACTGTCGGACTTGGTTGTGCATGCCCGCGGTGCCGAGTTGCATGCCGTGCATGATCTTGTCGATCTTGTCCACTACGACACCGACGGCATGCGTTCCCGGTCTCGACACGAGGTCGCGAGCATGGTCGAGTGGACCATCCCCCAGTCCCTTGGCGTACCCCGCAGGCTGAGGCGACAGACCCTGGTCTGACCAGAATCGGGTCCACAAGGCCTGTTCCTTGCTGGTGCCCCCGATGCTCGACGGGAAGAACAGCGGCGCCTGGCCGGCGAAGATGGCTTGCCGCGAAACGGAGGTAGTGGTTGGCACCCACGCGAACACGGCCTCTTCGCGAAAGCGAAGCTCGGGCCGTTGTGCTCGCAGGGCGGTCCGAAGCACGATCCATTGGTCGATGGAAAGGCCGTCAACGACGACGAGTGCGACCTTGATTGCGTAGCCTTCGGCCAGTTGCCGGGCTAGGAAACGCGGCAGGTGATGCACCATGACCGGTGGATTGGACGGCTGATTGTGCAGTCCCGCGTAGCGGTGCTCCATCCAATCCCGGAAACCTTGATCGACTCGGGCTCGAAGGTCACCCACGCGAGAGCCTGCGTTCGTCCGCGCCGAAGAGGGGGCTTCCGACCAAACGACATTGAGCTCCGCCCAGCGATAGGCGAAATCGGTCCACTCCGTATGCCGAGCGTCGGCATGCGGTATCGAGCGTTCGATCCTTTCCGACAGGCGCTCGATACGATGCAGACTATCTTCGATGGGATCGTTGCGGATCCCGACCCGAACCCAATCTCTCGACAAGGCTGCGCCGGAAAGATGGCGCACGGGGCGTAGCATCCCCTCCAGGAACAGGTTGTCGACGTAGACGCGCACGTCGTCGTCGCCGAAGGGTAACTCGGCGGGTCCTTCTGGTGCGGGGTCGCGCGACGCATCTGCGTCCAGTAACCCGATCTTTGTGGATCCGGCCAAGCGGTCGAGAAACCGTGGCCAGCGTTGCTGGAGGAACTCCCAGAAAGCTCCCCGGCTTGGAATGATGGTCTTCAGGGGCCATCCGTCGAAGGCGCGGTGTTGTCGGAGTACCCGAATCAAACGCTCGTCGACCAGGGGCGGCACCCGCTGCCGGCGGTAGTGGCGACGCAACAGGACGCGCAACAGTTCAGTCGGGCTCCTGACGAGGTCGGGCCTGACGTCGAATACGTGGAGGAGGACGAAGTCCTTCGTGGCGTCTTCGCCAGACGGCTGGGGTTGGTGGTCCTGCTGCGCCTTGTAAAGGGTGTCCAGGTCGCTTCGGTCCAGCGCGGCGACGACCGGATAGCTCAGGTGGGGGAACAGTTCGCCGAGGTTGAAGGTCAGGCGTCGACCGGCCTTCAGGAGATCGTACGGAAGCTCGCCGAAATCCCGGGCACCGAGCCGTAGAACGACCTCGCGGTCGCGAGCCTTGCCTTGGTCCCAATGTGACCGGAATCCGGACTCGTATGCGAATCGGAACTCGGTCGGGTTCTCGAAGGGAATGAGCTCGAAGCCGTGGTCTCGGATACCGTGCAGAAGCGTCTCTTCGAGCAGCAGCCCGTCGGGGTCTGCGACCAGGGTGAGCGGGGCGACCTCGGGTGTGAACTCGCTCAGGATGTGTTCACGCCAGTTCGTCGCACGCTCGCGCCGGGCTTTCACGCCGAGTCGGCGCGCGTCAGCGCCTGGTCGTACCAGAGCATGAGCTTCTGATCCTCCTGCAAAACGGCCTCGGGGATCTTCTCCGCGACCGCGATGATGGTGGAGTAGTCACGGTCCTGATAGGCCCTGAAGAAGCCAGCCCGGACGGCCTCCAGGCGAAAGAGCTTCAGGCGTTTCTGGCGGGATGCTCGGTACTCCTCGAACTCGCGCAAGAGGGCACGGGTGCGCCGTCGCTCCACGTCGGCTGCCTTTTTCGGATCAGGCACATACCAACGGTCCTTGGCCTTGCTCCGGAGCGCGGCGTCGTCCTTGGCCAGGTTGCGTAGCGGCTTGAAGTTGGTCGAGAGATAGGTGTGGACTTGGGTGGGGACTTCTCCGCTGCCGTCGTAGCGCAGGAAGTTCTGGTCGAGCATCTCGGATAGTTCGGGCAGCTTCTCGTGCCTCTGCCAGCCCGCGATCTCCTTCAGAAACTGGGGGTGAAGGTCCTGGAATGTCTGTGGCTTGCGGTCAAGGTGTTGCCGAAGCCATTGAATCGCGGATGATTCATCGACGACGAAGATCTCCAGCTGCGCCACTTCGTCCGCTGCCAGACGCCGCTGGTCATACTCAACGACCTGGTCCGGAAGGAAGACCATGCCGTCTCGCTCTGGGAAGCGTTGTGCCAGGTCCGTCAGGAACTCCCCCACGGACAACGGCACTGTGACGTTGCGAAGGACATGGAAGGCCACCATGCGGTCGAAGAGCACGTGTGGCTGGCGCTCGTTGATCACTTCGACGCGACCGTCCTTGGCGACGAACACGGGCAGTTGGCCGAGGTGCGTGCGGAGGAAGTCCCAGACACCCTTTTCCTTGCCCTTTGTGAGTGTAAAGCGCTCCTCCAGGCCGTCGTTGGGCTTGTAGGCGGAGATCACCAGATCCTGCTTGACAGCCGTGCTGGTGACCTGTCGGTACGAACCCTGTTGCTTGGCCATGGTGCGCACGTCGGCCACGACGAAGCCCGCTGCAAGCATGCCTTCCTGAATGGCAGTCCAGACGGCGTTCCGGGAGTTGTGAAAGACCACCGTGAGCCAACGACCGGGCTTTAGCACACGCCGGTACTCCTCGAAGCAGCGCTGCATAAGGCGCTGGTAATCCGGTAGGCCCTTTCTCTTGAAACGGTCGACGATCGCCTCTGGTGCGGAGTTGGTCAACACTCGATGCCAGGACTCGATGAGAAAGTTGAGATCGGCGTAGTAGATGTTCTCGCCGAACGGCGGGTCGGTGAAGATGTAGTCCATCGAGTCGTCCGGTATGCCGAGGAGCGCTGTCGTGCTCCCGGTTGTGACGCAACCGGACCTTCCGGTAGGCGACGACTTGGCGAAAGTCCTTTCCAGCCTCTGTAGTTTTCCCGCCAAGACATATGACGGACTACATTCAGCATGCTGGGATGGTACGTAGTAGACTCCCGTGAGGTACTGGTTCACCTGCGAGTAGCCAGTCGGCCGATATCGGTTGAGAGCTGACATGGTCCAAAGCGCCTGCTCCACAAAGTACAGCAACATGTGTCGGAGGCGCGTGTCCGTGTGCGCGTTGGCCCGGCGCCACATCGCGGCCAGGGCGTGCGCGGCGCGGGGGAGAAAAAAGTGATGGAGGTGCGTTACGCCCGAGTGTTCTATCCGAGCCCTCTGGTGGGTCATGTGCATAGGAGGAATGGGGTCCGATGGCACGTCTAGGGGAAAGGGTAGTCGCTCGATCCGATCGAGGGTTCTCAGGTCCGAAGCATCTGGCCGCTTCCGGTGCGTCACGCCATCGGCCGTGTAGACGACTAGTGTGGGCTTCCTTTTCGGGACCCGAACCGGTGCGTTGATCGACGAGTCGAATCTCGACTCGTAAAGGCGGTCCAGCCGCCGCCTCGTCAGTTCGCTGCCGCAATGGGGACAAGGGAATAGATCCCGTACTCGCCCGCTGCTCTCGTCCAGGGCCTCGTCGGTAAACACCACGTCACCCGAGCAATCGGGACAGCCGAACACCTCACTCCAGACCGTGTAGTCGATCCGTCCCTTCGTCTCGCTGTCGGCGTGGACGGTCTCGTACATCCAACCGAGTTCAGCTTCGACGCCGGCCAGCAATGCTCGGCCCGCTCCGGCGAACGCATCGACATCGAATGGGAGGCCGTAGTTGGCGGCGATGAAGCCGGCCAGAGGCGAGAGATCGTTCTGGACGGTGTGCCGCGCGCCCCACCGAGGCTTGTCGAAGTCCTCCTTGGCCCACAGGGCTTCCAGATCCTGGCGAAAGCTCTCCGGCGCCGTCCCGCACCACTGTGCCGCTACGCCGGTCATGCCAGTGCCCGCGAACCCGTCGAGAATCAGGTCCCCCGGTTCGGTATAGTGAAGGATCGAGGGCATGATCGCCAAGTGAGGCACCTTGGTGTGATAGCCGTGTGCCCGATAGACCGGGTGGGTCTTGCCCTCGCTGACGTCCACGGCAAACGGCCTGCGGCGGTACGGCTCGTCGGCGTCGTAAGGCTTGCCAGTCGCCTTCACAAATGCCCTCAGGAACGGGTTCGGGCAGGCCGTGTGCCAAGGTGGGTCCGAGAGCGCGAGAATGTCGTCGATGTCGCCGTGGGGGAAGCCTGTCTCGTCCTTCCACCGTTGGAGCAAGTCCTTTGACGGTTCCGCATCCGCCATGTGCTCGGCGAGGCGGCGCAGCCGGTGTTCGTTGTCGATGTGCCAGTGTTCCAATGCGGCTAGCCGCGCGATCGTGTCGTCGACACCGGTAAAGAGAACGCCCCCGAGCTTCGTGTGCAGTTCCTCCAACGCTTCCCGCAGCCGGCCTCGGAAGTGAGACCGCCGCGCCTCGTCGTTCTCGAAGACCAGGCCCAGACATTCCACCGGCTTGGATGTTTGCGCTTCCAGTTCCTCTTCGTAGGACATCTCGAACATCTCATCCTGTCCGGACGGGTGCCGGAAGAGCCGTTCGCTCGGGTTGTCACGCGCCATCTGATCCGCTCGGTCCATCCGCTTTGGTCATGCGTCGGCTCTTCAGTGCAACGCCAGCCTCCGTCAGGACGTAGGTCTGGCGGGGGTGCTTCGGCTGCTCCGGATGAGTCATGCGTACCACTCCACCGGCCAATAGGGGATCGAGGTGGCGTTTCTTGAAGTAGCCGCGATTGGCTATCGTCAGCGCATCCATGATCTCGGTCAGTCGGCGGGGCGTGTCACAAAGTCGGAGGATTTGCTCTTGAGTTGTTGACAGGCCCTTCGACAGTGGGACGTGTGCACTGGACAACTTCGTTTGGACGGAGCCCGTGCCTTGTGCAGTGGACAAGTCATCGCCACCCGGGTCGGCTTGTGCAGTAGACATGTCCATTGGTCCGGGCAGCACGTGGTCAGTGACTGAGCCCGCTCGTCGGGCGTCTGCGGTGCTAGCCTGATTGGGTGAGTCCAGCCGTCCTCGGAGATGTTCCGCGAGGGCGAAGATCGGCGCGTCGCCGCTGACCAGGGGCGAAACGAGATGCTGGACCGCCAACTGCTCGAGAACCGCCAGAGCTGCGGCATTGGAGAGACCGGCGACCATGCGTACGTCGAGCGGTCGGACTCTCCCTTGGCGGCAGACGAGGGCGAAGGCGCTGGCTTCGGCTTCGTTCAGATGAACCCCCAGGCTCGCTTGGAAGAGGCGTTGCTCTTCGGACAAGAGCTCTTCCTTGAGGAGGGTCACCCGAAACGCCTTCCGCGCGCGGTCGTTATCGACGATAGGTGGCACGCGCCCGAGTTGCCGCCAATTGCCGAAGATAGCGCGCATACCGGTCCCCGCCTGTTCGCTCAAACCAATGCGGCGAAACGCGCCGACGATCCGTGGATTACGAACTTCCCGCTCGCCGGGTTCGAGGAGTTCGTCGGCCGACGCGTACGCATCACCGGGGTTCCACAACGTCGTTCTATCCTCGAAGAAATGGATGACCGGCGAGCGCATCTGGTCAGCATAGTCCTGATGAATCAACAAGTTGATGGCGGCCTCCCGGAACGCGGTGTAGTCAGGCGGGTGGTCCTCGCGCTGCAGTGTCTCGGGATCCAAGGAGAACGGTTTCTCGGCGCGCTGGAAGTAGCGGGCTACGAGCGCCCTCCAAGTACTCACGAGATTGTTCTCGATCACGAGTCGGTCCGCCCAGCGTTCGTCCGTGAGCTCTTCTGCCCAGTCACCGCGACTCCAACGCCAGTCCACAACCGGGCGGGGGAGCACTTGGCGGAACGCGCGTGCGCTACCGAACAGCAGGATCGCTGCCCGCGTCGGCGATAGCCGGCCATCGGCCTCGACGATAAGGCCCCAATCGCGAAGGAACTCCAGGTGTGACAGCTCCTCGTTGTAGCCCGGATTCCGGTCGTCGAAGAGCTTCCGGTACCAGCGCAGAGAGCCGTCGTCGAAGCAAGAGTCGGGCTCTAGGAGGAGTGTCTCACCGTCGTAGCGTTCGTCTGCGGCGTCGCGCAGCATCCGTTCGATCTCGGCGGGCGTGCATCGCTCGTCGCCGGCCCCGCGTCGGATGAATGATCGCCAGATGTCCCTCTTGAGGTAGACGGGCTTGTCCTGCCGGCGCGCCTCCGGGATGTGGAAGACGAGTAGAGCCTTTCCCTCCTCCTCGATCAGGTCCTCCTTGGATTCGATGATGCGGTTCAGCTTGTCGCCGGTGCGCAACGCGCTTAGGAAATCGTTCTGAACCTTGTCGACCTCAAGAACACCGACGATCTCGAACCCTGCGGCGGCGTCTCGGACCCCGAAGACGAGCCAGCCGCCGCCTGTGTTGGCGAAGGCGGACACCGTCTCGTACGCGTTCTTGGGCACCCCGCGTTGAGCCTCTTTGAACTCGACGTCGTTCCACTCGTAGCCCTTAAGCCGTTCGATGAGTTCCTCCCTCTTCATGGACATCTACTCCAGTACCACACGCACCTTGGCGGGGTCCTTTCCCGCGCAAAGACGGTCCAGATAGTGCTCAAATCGCGCCTTGATCTCGGGTGGGCTTGCGGGGGAGCCGCCTTCCAGAAGCGAGGACTTCAGACTGTTGGTCGTTACCGTCACCTTGACGAGGCTCGAGAGAGCTTCGCGCAGCGACTCGACGAACTCTTGGTCGACGGCTTCGGGAAGTTCACCGCTATCGAGGAAGATGGCGACGCGTTCTCGCCGCTCCGACAGGAGGAGTGACAGGTTCTCTTGGGTCGTCGGATCCCGCAAGTTCGCCTCCAGTGTCTGTGTCCAATCGGAGAGTAGCCGATCGAGTTCCTCGTCGAGCCCTGCAAGAGTTTCGCCTGCATGGCGTTCGGTGTTCTCGGTGGCCGGTCGGAGTCCGCAATGAGGGCACGTCGGAGCGACGACGATCTCTTGCTGCGTGAGCGCGGAGCAACTGACGAGGGCGTCCAGTCGTTCTTCGAAATCGCGGAGTTGCTGGATTGGCATGAGATCGATGGCCGCGAGCGACCGGAGGTGAGCGAGCCGCTGGTCCTGTGCAAGCGCGGCCTTCCGTCGATCTTCGTTCACGCCGAGGCGGCACCTGGTGTGAAGAGCGAGATACTCGGTGGCGTACGCCCGTTGCAGATCGCGCAGTTCGCGCAGTGACTCTCGTCGGATCGATGCAGCGTTGCTCAAAGCCGGCAACCTGACTTCCGAGAGAATCGCCTGACGGGTCTTGCCCATTCGTTCGACCCATTCGTGACCTGGGGGAAGAACCGTTTCGGCGGCTGCCAGGAACGCCGTCACGGGACCGAGTTCCGAGACAAGCGCATGCAGTTCCTCCACGTTGGCGAGGGACGCGAGCCCGCCCTCCTGCATGCTCACTTCCCGCGCGTCGCGCCGAAAGTTCTTGAGGCGGCCCGGGGTTGTGTACGCCTGTAGCGACTCAAGGAAGGACTTCGCGCCTTGTAGCGATGCGCGGAACTCTGCCGCGCGATCCTCGTCGACCAGCTTGGTGCCCCAGAAGGGGAAGCCGTCCTCGACAAGCTTGTCGGCGAGCACGAGCCTTCCGACCGTGTTGCTGATCGCAATCTGAAGCTCCCGAACGGGGTCCTCCTGGCCCTGAGTGACCAACGTTGCCATACCGGGGGTCAACCCGACCAACTCGAACAACGCCTTGAGGGCGGGAACGTTCCAGTCCTTGGGCCGCTCGATGTGCTTGAACTCAGCCAACTCTTCCAGCGGCACTGCGGCTAGAGCAGGCAGGTCGGCTGCATCGAACTTTTGACCCGGCACTGCCAGGACGATGTCTCCGGCGTGCACCAACGCGGCTAGTAGAACCACCGTCCACTCCGCTTCAAGACGCAGCGTGCTGGGGGCGAGGTATTCGAGACCGAGGTGTGGTCGTATCAACTCGGAGCGGTTGACGACCTGCCCGGGCCCCTTTTCGTTGACCCGATCGAGAATGTGCATCGCGTACTTCGACCGGCTGGCGTCGAGCTTCCCTCCGTCCAGTAGCTCCAGCGAGTCCAGGATGGCGGTTGCCTGGCGGGTTTTGGTCGCGCCGGCGATCCAGCGAAGGGCGTCTTGAGCCGCTTGGCCCCGGTTCCACGACGTGACCGACACGGAGAACCGCGGATACTCCGGAGCCTGTTCAGCAAAGTGCGGCTCAAGGCAGACGCCGGCGATCGAGTTGATAAGATCGCGGAAGTTGATGCGCTCGGTCGGGGACGTTCCCGAAAGCTCCCGAAGGGAATGCCCCTGGGCCCACTCTAACAGTCCCTTCCGACGGCCTTGATAGGCAACTTCGAACCCGGACCTCATGTGTTCTAGTAGCCAACTCACCAGACTGCGGAGGAAGACTCCAGACTTGGACTCGTAGGTCGCCTTGGCGTGGCCCGAGGATGTCGATGCGAGATCGAGGGCTGCCGCGTAGCCGCGCAACGCTACAGCGAACGCGTCGTCCATGCCCGTCAGGTGCAGGAGGACCTCGTCCGGCTTCTTCTCGTCCTTGAAGTGCGGTGGCTCGTGGGGTTGGATGAAGTAGAGGTAGAAGTCGCGAGGCGGGACTGCGGTCGAACGCTCGTTGGGCGCGCCGAAGAACAGGTATCCACGGCGAGCCGCCTTGCGCTCGCGCCACTCGAGCTCATGCTCCCAGATACGATACCCCGTGACGTAGGTCTGATCCGTACACTCCATAACTTGGCGGAGGGCGTTGTAGTAGTAGCGATCCAGCCGTGAGGTATCCAGGCTCTCGGCTCGCTTCTCGATCAACGCGTCATAGTCATCGGTCTTCTTGAGGTCCAGATAGAACTGGCGATTGTCCGCGTTTGACGAAATGAACTGGCCGCTCACCGTCTTGTGGATTTCCCGTAGAACGGTCTCCACTTGCGAGAGCAGGTCGTCCGCGGGATCGCCTCCGAGGTCTTCTATGCCCGGCTGATAGAGGCACAGACTGTCCCTAAGCTCCTCTGCCGTCGCCCCGATGGGAGCGTTGATGTCACCTGTAGTGAGCCGGTGGACGGACAAGGCGTGGACGATACGTACCGCCATGGGCGCGTATGCGGGTCTGGTGAAGGCGTGCTCGATCCTCGACTCCAGTACCTGACTGCAGTCGATGACGGCCTTGATGTCGGGAACGGCACGGAAAGACGGGTTCTGCCGTAGCGTCGACCAATAGTGGTCGTAAGCGATGAGGCCTGCGTGGTTCGTCGGCAGTTCTGTGCCAACCAAGCGATTCATTGCGAGGGACAAGGTCCGGAGAACTTCTCGTTTCTCCACGGCGGCCACCCGCTCGAAGGTGTCGACGTAGTCGGGATGCACGGGAAACAGATCGACGTATTCGTCCATGCGTTCGTTCATGTGCCCGTAGAAGCGAGAGAACGGCGTGAGGTACTCCCTGATCTTGGCCTGCTGTTCACCGGTCTTCCGCAACAGGCGTTGGGCTACGACGAACTTCACGTCGGTCCGGGCGATGAGGAGCTGCTCGAAACGGTCCTTCACACGCCGGATGCTGTCGGCGACGAACGCGAAGCGCGGGCTGTCGAAGATGGCCTCCTGCACGCCAGCGACGAACCTGAATCGCAGGTCCTTGCAGACCTCACCGATTTCGCGCAGGAAGTTGAGGTCGAGCACCAGTTCCTGGTCCTTACGGGTGCGCAGGTAGTCCAGCAACTCGTCCACCACTAGAAGCAAGCCGAGATCGGCGTACTTCTCGTGAAAGGCCGCCATCATCTCCTCGAAGGCTGGCTTGCTGCCGGAGATTTCGCCGGCGTCGGGAAACCTGAAGGTGACGCCCAGCCCTTCCAGATGCTCCTCGAGTTCGCCGACGACGATGTCGCGCAACGACATCGTGGTGGCCCCAATCTCGGTCCGAATGACCTTGAATTTGCCCGCCATGCCTTGGGCATCGGAGGACGCCCGCCCGTGAGAGAGCTCGGACGCCAACTCGGCGTGCTCGGCGATGGCAGAGATCACGGACATGAGGTGAGACTTTCCCGTGCCGTAGTTGCCGATGACCAGCACTGCCTTGTTGTCGGCAGGCTTGTCGTACTGGAGTTGCGGGAAGACCAGGCCCGAGAGCTTCTCGGCCATCTCGTCCGAGATGACGTAGCTGCTGACGAGTTGACGAGCCGCTACGCTGTCATCCGCGTCGCGGAGCTGCACGACGCTTTCGATCGGATCGAAATGGATCAGTTCTTCGTACTTCACCGGGATGCCTCCCTGCTTGCGACCAGAGTGCCATCGATGGAATGGCGCCGGTGCTCCGGGTGACCCGGCGTCGCGTAGACGATCTGATTGTCCTCCAAGGAACCGCACCATGTCGCGGCGACGGTCCTGCGCCGTGACAGGCCTTGCAGGAGACGGAGGGGATCCTGCTTTAGCGAGAGGTCGAAGAGCATCTCCGTGTTGTCAAGCAGCACGAGGTCGCTGGCGCTTTCGGCAAGCATGGCATCAAGGAGTGGCTGGACCCTCAACGGGCGCTGCTGTTCGGTCAGGTCGAGCATCCTGCGCGAGAGTTCCAGGTTGACGTTGACGAGGGGTGCGCCGGTGTCCTGGGCGACGGCTTGGACGGCCTTGGTCTTGCCTGACCCGGGTGGGCCGACCACCAGCACAAGTCGGTGATACAGACTCTCCGCATGTCTGATCTGGTCCCGAATCTCCTCGGAGAACGGTCTGCTCAACATCCGCTCCGTGGTCGTCGTTGTCATCGGTTTCGGCTCGCGTTGAACGAGCGACTCCCGACCCAAAGGGACTGACGGACTTCGCTCGTTGACCGGATTATCCGGCATCCACGGCTAGGGTCACACCCTCTGTCCGCCGGTACAATGAACGTCGCGTTCTGGCTAGAGGCGGCCCGCGATGAGCACGCGCAACAGCGTGTGGTCCACGTACCTCGGCGCCGTGGGCCCGATCCTCAAGGCCCTCCCGCTCCTCCGCCTCCGGGCGGACTCCCGCCACACCATCGCCGACTACATCGAGGGCCAGGTCGCGAAGTACGCCGACCTGCCCTTCATTCTCTTCGAGGACCGCCGGATCACGTACCGCGAGTACAACGCGATGGCGAACCGTATCGCCCACTGGGGGCTCTCGGTGGGCCTCAAGGCGGGCGACACGATCGGGTTCATGATGGAGAACCGCGCGGAGTACGTCCCGGTCTGGAGCGGGTTCTCGAAGATCGGCGTCAAGGCGGCGCTCATCAACACCAACCTGGTGGGAGCGAGCGTCGTGCACGCACTGGAAGTGGCCGGCGCCGAGCGGCTGCTGCTCGGGCCCGAGTGCGCGCCCAACGTCGCCGACGCTGCCTTGTCCAACCTGCCGGTCTACGTGCTGCCGGAGGAGGGCGCGGCGGACGCGGGTGTCCCGGGGGCCGAGGACATCCGCCGAGCCCTCGCCGAACAGCCGGACTCCGACCCGGACGCCGCGCTCCGCGCGTCGGTGTGCACGGGCGACTCGGCTTTCCACATCTACACGTCAGGCACGACCGGGTTGCCGAAGGCGACGAACTTCAACCACCAAAAGCTCATGGCGGGCGGTGTATCCGGTGCTTTGCTCGGTCTGGGCAAGGGGGAGGTCGTCTACTGCCCGCTGCCGCTCTACCACAGCGCCGGCGGCATCGGAGCGGTCATGATCGCGATGGGCGCCGGCGGCGCCGTCGCCATCGCGCGCAAGTTCTCCGCCTCGCGTTTCTGGGACGACGTGCGCCGCTACGACGCGAAAGGGGTCATCTACATCGGGGAACTGTGCCGCTTCCTGCTCAACCGGCCACCCGACCCGCGCGACGGTGAGCACGGCCTGCGCTGGATGTTCGGCATCGGTCTGCGGGCGGACGTCTGGGAGCCGTTCCAGGAGCGCTTCCGGATCCCCCGGATCGTGGAGGGGTACGGCGCCACGGAGGCAAACGTCGGCGGTGTCAACTTCTCGGGCAAGGTCGGCTCCGTCGGCAAGATCCGCGGCGGCCTGCTGCTGCGCTATGACATCGAGCGGGACGAACTGGTCCGGGACGCCAAGGGCCGCTACGTGGAGTGCGGGCCGGGCGAGGCGGGGGAACTGCTCGGCAGGATCCCGGCGGGATCGAAGCGCATGCTGAGGCAGTTCCAGGGCTACACCGACCCCGAGGCGACGGAGAGGAAGATCCTGCGCGACGTGAAGAAGCCGGGCGACGCGTACTTCCGCAGCGGCGATCTCCTGCGGCGCGACGACAAGGGGTATTACTATTTCGTGGACCGCATCGGGGACACGTTCCGCTGGAAGGGCGAGAACGTCTCCACGCAGGAAGTGGCGGAGGCGTTGTCCGCGTTCCCGGGCGTGGAGACGGCCAACGTGTACGGCGTCGAGGTGCCGGGTCAGGAGGGGCGCGCCGGAATGGCGGCCCTCGCCCTCGACGGGGGGTCGGACGCTCCGTTCGATGCGGCGGCGTTCTACGAACTCGCCATCTCGAAGCTGCCGTCCTATGCGGTCCCCGTTTTCCTGCGGCTGCAGTCCGAGTCGGATGTCACCGGCACGTTCAAGCTGCGCAAGGTCGCGTTGCGCGAGGAAGGGTACGACCCGGGCGCGACGGACGACCCGATCTTCGTCCGGCACGATGCCGCCGGCGCGTATGTCCGCGTGCGTGACGCGGCGGACGCGCGGGTGCGCTGAAGGCGGAGGCTCGAACCATGGCAGGCAGCGACATGCCCCTGGTGGTTGCCCTGGGATCCGCGGAGCCTCCAGACCTCGCGGAAGTCGGTGGCAAGGCCGCGTCCCTGATCCGGTTGCGCCAGGCGGGGTTCGAGGTCCCGCCCGGGAGCGTGCTCACCGCGGCGTTTTTCGAACCGTGGCTGGCGAGGATCCGCGCGTCCTCGGAGTGGGCGTCGGTCGTGGAGGCGGAGGGTCCGGAGCTGGATCGCGTTGGGGCCCGTCTCGAGGGCCTCTGTGGTGCGCTGACGTTCGCCCCTGAGCAGCGTGCGGTGCTCGATCGGATCGCTGCCGAGTGCGGCACATCCCGCTGCGCCGTACGCTCTTCGTCTCCGGAGGAGGACCTGTCGGGCGCGTCGTTCGCGGGACTCTACGAGACGGTGCTCGGCGCGGATGCGGAATCCCTCGACGACGCCGTGCGCCGTTGCTTCCGCTCCTGCCTCGACCCGCGGGTACTGGTCTATAAGCGGAAGACGGGTTTCGAGGACTTCGATCCGAAGATCGCCGTGATCGTGCAGGAACTCGTGGACAGCGAGGTCGCGGGCGTCGCCTTCTCGCTCAACCCGCTGACCAACGACTTCGACGAGGTGCTCATCAACGCGAGCTGGGGTCTTGGGGAAGCGCTGGTACAGGGCGAGATCACCCCGGACACGACGGTCGTCGACGCGGTGACCGGCGAGATCGTCGAACAGCGTCTGGGCGACAAGGGCGGCGACCGGCCGGACGAAGCGTGCCTGGGCCGGGATCGCGTCGCGGAACTCAAGGACACGGTCAAGCGCATCGAGGCGCTGTACGGCGAACCGGTGGACGTGGAATGGGCTTATGCCGGCGACGGCCTCAGGATCCTGCAGGCCCGGCCGATCACCACCTATGTCCCGCTGCACGAGTCGCTGCAGACGGCGCCGGGAGCGCCCCGCCGGCTGTACATGGACGGCTACCTCACCGAAGGCATCACGATGAGCGAGCCCGTCTCGCCCATGGCCGACGACGCGATGGAGACGCTGATGAGGATGTTCATGGCCTGGCTGTTCAACCGGCCGCCCGGTGCGCTCGATTGCGGGGCGTGGGGGCTGCACCTCGGATGCGGCCGGATGTACATGGACATCTCGATGTACCTGCACCTCGTGGGCGACAACGAGGAGCAGCTCGCGAAGCTCAGCGAGGAGAAGAACCAGCTCATGGCGCAGGTCATCCTCTCGCCGGATATCGACCGGTACCGGTTCGAGACGCCACCGCGACACCTGCGCCTCCCGCGCCTGCTCGGTCGGTTGCCGCGCCTGCTCTGGAGCGCACGACGGGCGGCGACGACGCTCTTGCGCCCCGTGTTGCACCGCGCCCGGTTCGAGCGGGACTACGCGGCCGCGATCGCAGCGCTCGATGCCTGGCTGGCCCGCCCGCCGGATCCTTCGCGGAGCGTCGCCGAGGCGTTCCAGGAGGACCTCGACCGTGCGGGGTCCGCGGTCATCGCGTCGTCGTACCCGGCCGCCATGCATGCCGTCGTCTCGATGTTCCGCATCCGGGCACTCGCCGACCCGGAATCGCCGGAGCAGGTGGAATGGGCAGAGACGATCGCGGGGGGCGGCTACGAGGACGACATGATCGTGGAGATGGGCGTCGCCATCTACGAACTGGCGATGGCGCTCTTGCCGTCCGATTTCGAGGACATCGACGCGCTCGAAGACCGGCTCCGTGCCCGCGAGCTGCCGGAAGCCTTTCTCGAGCGCTGGGATGCGTTCGTCGCGCGCTACGGCTGCCGGGGTCCCCTCGAGATGGAGATCGCCAATCCGAAGTACGGGGAAGCCCCTTCGCTGGCGCTGCGCCAGATGGCTCACATCCGCGCCGCCGGGGGCGCGTTCGATCCGCGCGAGATGCGGCGTCGGCAGATCGCGCGCCGGGAAGAAGCGTACGGGAAGCTGCGCGCTGCCCTTCCCCCGCGGAAGGCGCGTCGACTGGCGAAGCACTACGACACATGTACGCGTTATGCGAGTTCGCGGGAGCTGTTCAAGCACCACCTGATGCAGGTGAACGAGCGGCTGCGCGCGCTCCTGCTGCAGCGGGCGGACGAGTTCGTGGCGGCGGGCCGCCTGGACCGGCGCGAGCAGGTCTTCGAGCTCAGGATGGAGGATGTGGATCGCGCTGCGGAAGACTTGGACTTCGACGTGCGCGCCGCTGTCGCCGAACGGGGCGCGTTCGCCCGCCGCGTGCGCTCGCGCGTCCGGCACTTTCCCATGTGCATCGACTCCCGCGGCCGGATCCTGCGGCCGGAGCCGGTGTACGAGGAGGGCGCCCTGGTCGGCGGGGCGTTGTCCCCGGGCATCGCGCGTGGCCCGGCCCGGGTGCTCAACGACCCGTTCGAGAAGCCCGTGCATCCTGGGGACATCCTGGTGGCGGTGACGACCGACCCCGGATGGACGCCGCTGTTCCTGAACGCGGCGGGCATCATCCTGGAGATCGGAGGAGCGCTACAGCACGGGGCGCTGATCGCCCGCGAGTACGGCAAGCCGTGCGTCACCGGCATCCAGGACGTCACGGCGCGTTTCGAGGACGGCCAGATCGTCGAAGTGGACGGGGATGCGGGCGTCGTGCGCTTCGTAGAAGCGGACTGACCGCGCGCCGGCTGGCGACGGGTCAGGCCACCCGGACCATCGTCTTGCCGAAGTTCTCGCCGCGGAGCATGCCGATGAAAGCGCCGATGCTGCTCTCGAGCCCGTCGGTCACGCTCTCGCGGTATTTCAGGCGACCGTCGTGGATCCATCCCGACATCTCGCCCAGTGCTTCCTCGGCGGCCGGATGCTCGGCGGCGAGTTCCGCGAACGTGAAGAAACGGAAACCGTCGGTGCGGCTGTCCTTGCCGAGTCTGGGGAGGCCGGCCGCGCGCAGCCGTTGGGGCGGCGTGGGCCGGGCTTCTCCGTCCGTCAGGTTGTAGTGGGCGATGTAGCCGCAGACCGGTACTCGGCAGCGGTTGTTCAGCAGCGGAATGACCGCTTCGAGCACGTCCCCTCCTACGTTCTCGAAATAGATGTCGATGCCGTCCGGAACGGCCGCCGCGAGACGCTCGGGAAGCCCTGGCGCCTTGTAGTCGATGCAGGCGTCGAAGCCGAGCTCGTCCACGCAGAAGGCGCACTTCGCGGGACCCCCGGCGATACCCACGGCGCGCGCGCCGCGGATCTTCGCGAGTTGCCCCACCACCTGGCCCACCGCCCCGCTGGCGGCGCTCACCACTACCGTCTCTCCGGCCTGTACCCGCGCGACGTTCAGCAGTCCCTGGAATGCCGTGAAGCCGGTCATCCCGAGGACGCCGACGGCCGTCGAGGCAGGCCCGAGGGAGGTGTCCCACTTCTGGATGGGGATGTCGGCGTTGTTCCACTGGACGTCGTCGGGTGCGGCGATGCTGTACTCCTGCCACCCGTAGTAGCCGACGACGAGGTCCCCGGGCTCCCAGCCCTCTGCGTGTGATTCGACGACCTCGGACACGGTGCCACCCACGATGGTCTTGCCCACGCTCTCGGGGACGCCCATGCCGGGGCGCATGTAGGGATCCAGGCTCAGCCAGCGCGTGCGCAGGAGCATCTGTTCGCCTTGGAGAGCGGGCAGCTCTTCGGTCTCGATGGCGAAATCCGAGGGCGTCGGCATGCCCTCGGGCGCCTTGCGGATTACCACGTTGCGATTGACCGTCCCTTTCATCTGCCGCCTCCTTACGTCACGACTCCGCGGTCCCGCAGCCCAGCAATGTCCTGCTCCGTGAAACCACTGTTCCGCAGCACTTCGTCGGTGTGCTCGCCAAGCCCCGGCGAGGTCCGAAAGATCTCCGCCGGTGTCCCGCTGAACCGTCCCGGCGGACGGGCTTGCCGCAGCTTCCCTCCCACCGGGTGGTCGACCTCGAGGAGGGCGCCCATCGCCTCGACCTGCGGGTCGGTGATCACTTCTTCGCGCGTGTTGATCTTGGCGAAGGGAACCTGATGCTCCTCGAACCGGGCGCAGAGGACCTCTGTAGGGAAGCGTGCGTAGCCCTCGTTCAGGAGCCGCTGGAAGAGCGCGCTGTTCCCCTGGCGTCCCGCCGGCGTCGAGAACCGCTCGTCCTCGAGCAGGTTGGGCATCTCGAGGGAGCGAAAGAGCCCCGCCCATTCGCCGGCCTGCACCGGCATCGTCGCCACGTAGCCATCGGCCGTCTTGCGCACGAAGTAGGCGTGACTCCCCATGGGCGCCCTTGGCACGTCGTCGCCGACGAAATGGAAGTTCGACATGCTGTCCGGCCAGAGGAAGAACAGGCTCGCGTCGAGCATGGAGACCTCGACCCGTTGTCCGACGCCCGTGCGCTCCCGGGCGACGAGGGCGGAGCAGATCGACTGCGCCGCGGTCATGGCGGTGATCTTGTCGCACATGAGCGTGTTGACCATTACGGGCGTGTCGGTCGAGGGGTCCGCCTGCAGGGCCGCGATCCCGGAAATCGCCTGGATCACGGCGTCGTAGACCCGCCGTTTGGAATACGGCCCGGTCGGCCCGACGCCGTTGATCGAGGCGAAGACGAGGCGGGGGTTGTCCTTGCTGAGGTCTTCGAAGCCGAGGCCCAGGCGGTCCATGACGCCCGGACGGAAGTTCTCCATCACCACGTCCGCGGACGCGGCCAGTCGCCGCAGCACATCCTTGCCTTCGTGGCCCGAGAGGTCGACGACGATGGCGCGCTTGTTCCGGTTCATCATGGCAAACGAACCGGAGAGGCCGTTGCGGGACAGCCGGAACGGCCGGCGCATCGCGTCGCCGGCGGGAGCCTCCACCTTGATCACGTCGGCGCCCTGGTCGCCGAGGATCGAGGCGGCGATCGGGCCGGAGTAGATGGTGGTCAGGTCGAGGACGCGTATCCCTGCGAGCGATCCGGCCATGCCGTAAGCGTTCCCCCAAGCAATCCGTGTGACCGTATTATGTGAAGCGATAACGTGCGCGGGTGTCAAAGGCGGGAGGCGGTGATGGCAGACGAGATGGGCGTTTTCGAGGCGATCTACCAGTGCCGGGCCATGCGCCGGCTGAAGCCCGACCCGGTGCCCGAGGACCTGCTCGTGCGGCTCGTCGACGCCGCGAACCAGGCGCCCACCGGCTCCAACGTGCAGGGCGCGAGGTGGATCGTCGTGCGCGACGCGGAGCAGCGTGCGAGGCTCGCCGAACTCAATCGGAAGGCGGTCACGGCGTACATTGGCCCGCAGTCCGGCCGCCCTGCGGCGCTGCCGCACCAGCCGGCCGACAAGCGTCAGCGGATGCTCGACGCCGTGCTCTGGCAGGCGGACAACATGCAGGACATTCCCGCGCTCGTCATCGCGTGTTACGAGTTCGCGGAGCCCGTCCCGTCGAGTGGGGCCTCGGCGGGCGGCGGATCGATCTGGCCGGCCGTGCAGAATCTGCTGCTCGCGGCGCGGGCCCTGGGTCTCGGCGCGGCGCCGACGACCCTCGGGCTCTCCAACCGGGACGCCGCCCGGGCCGTGCTCGGGTTGCCGGACAACATGGAGGCGTACTGCCTCATCCCGGTCGGGTATCCGATGGGGAACTTTGGCCGGGTGACGCGCCTGCCGGTCGAGGAGACGCTGCGCTGGGACCGCTGGGGCTGACACGCCGGGCGTGACCGGATGCGCAGGATCCTGATCGCCGACGACGACGCGCACATCCGGGACGTGGTGTCCTTCGCGTTGCGCCGCGCCGGCTTCGAAACGCTCGATGCGGCCGATGGACGGGCGGCCCTCGATGCGTTCCGGGCCGAGTCTCCGGACCTCGTCGTACTCGACGTGCTTATGCCGGAAATGGACGGCGTGGACGTGTGCCGGGCCATCCGGCGGACGTCCAACGTGCCGATCCTGTTCCTCTCGTCGAAGGACGAGGAGGGCGACCGGGTCGCCGGCCTCGATGCCGGCGGCGACGACTACGTCACCAAGCCGTTCAGCCCGCGCGAACTGGTGGCGCGGGTGCACGCGACGTTCCGCGGGATCGACGCCCGGGCGGAAGCCCAGGCTTCGGAACTGGTGGTTGGCCCCCTGGTAGTGGACACGCCGGCTCGCCGCGCGCTTCTGCACGGAGACGCGTTGGCGCTGACCGGCACGGAGTTCGGGCTGCTCACGACGTTCGCGAGAAACGCGGGGACGGTCGTCGACCGCGAGACGCTGATGCGCGGCGCCTACCCTACGCGGCGCGTGGTGAGTGAGCGCACCATCGACAGTCACGTACGGCGCCTGCGCGAGAAGCTCCGGGAGCGGGGCAGCGACCCTATCCGCACGGTGCACGGCGTGGGGTATCGCCTGAGCTTCGAGGAGCCCTCGAGGGGCTTCCCTGTCGCATGAGGGAGTGATGTTCCGGCTCAGGCTTCGCACCGTCCTCCTGGTCGTCAGCCTGTTCGTCCTGGTGCTGCCCGTGGCCGCCGTGCAGGTGCTGCGCCTGTACGAGAGCGCGCTGCTTCGGCAGACGGAGTCCGAACTCCAGGGGCAGGCCGCGTTTGTCGCCGCGTTCTACCGAACTGCCTTCCGGGGGTCGCTCACGACCGTGGACGGGTCGTACGGAAACCGGCTGACAGTGGATTCCGACCAGCCCTCGGAGACGCTCGACTTCGCGGCGTCGCCGGTCCATCCGCCGCTGCCGGAAGCCCTGGAAGGGGTTGGGCCGGATGCGGTTGCGGGGGGCATCGGAGCGGAGCTTGCGCCGACGCTGGCGGATGCCGCGGCGAAGACGCGGGCGCAGATACGCGTCGTCGATCCCGCTGGCAGCGTGGCCGCCACGACGGATGCGGACGGCGGTCTGTCGCTCGCGCACAGGGAGGAAGTCCAGGCGGCATTGCGGGGCGTTGGAGCCAGCCTTCTGCGCAGCACGCCGAGGGCGGACGCCGCCCCGGTAGCGGCCATCAGCCGCAGCGCGGGGCTCGTCGTGGTCGTGGCGGAACCGATCGTGCTTGCGGACCGCGTGATCGGGGCGGTGACGCTGTGGCGCACGCCGCCGACGATTCTTGACGCGCTGTCCAACAAGTGGTTCCTGCTGCTGCAGGCGACCGTCCTGGTCTTGGCCGTTGTATTCGGCATCGCCTCGTTCACCGCCAGGACCCTGGTGTTGCCCATCCGGCGGCTTGCGCAGGACGCCGAGCGGCTGTCGGCGGGGGAAACGGACGCGTTCGAACGGCGGCGCCACTACCGGGTACGCGAGATCGCGGAGTTGGCCGACACCGTCGCGGCCATGGCGTCGAACCTGCAGTGGCGCGCCGGCTACGTGCGCGACCTCGCCCGCCACGTCAGCCACGAGTTCAAGACGCCCATCACCGCGATCCAGGGGGCCGTCGAGGTCCTCCGGGATCACTTCGACAACATGAGCGAGGCCGAACGGACGCACTTCCTGGACAACGTCGCTTCCGACGTGGAACGCCTCGACCGGCTGACGCAGCGGTTGCTCGAACTGGCGCGGGCCGACATGGCCGGCGCGAGCGACGACGTGACCGATGTGCTCGACGTCGCACGAGGCCTCGGCAAGAGTGCGGTCGAGGTTGCCCCGGGGACGGCGCCCGCCCGCATAGGACGCTCCTCGGCCGAGGCGGTGCTGACGCACCTGGTCGACAACGCCTTCGAGCACGGCGCCACGCGCGTCGGCGTGCGCGCGAGTTGCGACGGCGAGACCGTGGAACTCCGGGTGGACGACGACGGCGAGGGCATCTCCGAGGGCAACCGCGCGCACGTCTTCGAGCCGTTCTTCACCACCCGGCGCGACCGTGGCGGTACCGGACTCGGGCTCGCAATCAGCAGCGCGCTCGTACGCAACGCGGGAGGTACGATCGAACTCGTTGCCTCGGAGGGCGGGGCGTCGTTTCGGGTGTCGTTGCCGGGCGCTACGAGCGAGGCGGCGTAGCGCGGGTGGTGGCGGCTCAGTAGCCAAGACGCTTGTCGATCACGCCCTCCAGGGGCTCTCCCGCGCGGAACCGCGCCAGGTTGTCCACGAAGCGGTCGAGGTTCCGGGCCGCGCGGAACTGGCTGGCGCCGGCGGTATGCGGCGTCATTACGACGTTCGGCAGTGCCCAGAGCCGGCTGTCGGCCGGCAGGGGCTCCCGCGGCGCCACGTCGAGGGCGGCGCCGGCGATCTCGCCGCTCTCCAACGCATCGGCCAGATCCTCCTCGACCATCACCTCGCCCCGCGTCACGTTGACGAGGTAGGCCGTCCGGCGCATCAGCGCGAACGCCGCCGCATCGAAGCGGTCCCGGGTCTCCGGGGTCAGCGGACAGCAGACCGAGACGACGTCCGATGTCTCGAGCAACTCCTCGAACCGGTCCGGCCCCCACACCGCATCTACCTCGACCGATGTCGGCACCGGGTCCCGGTCGAGTGCGTTCACCGTCATTCCGAACGCTGCGGCGCGCCGGGCCATCGCACGCCCGGTGCCGCCGAACCCGAATATCCCCATGACCGTGCCGGTGAGCTCGATCTCCTGGCGCCGCATCTCGGGCCGGTGGTTCCAGGCGTCGGGTCCGAGCTTGAGGGCCGTGGCGAGTTGGCGGGTCAGCATCAGCAGGAGTCCGAAGGCGTGGTCCGCCAGGTGTTCGCCGACGAGGCCCTTCTCGCTGGTCAGGACGACGTCGCTGTCGCGGAACTCCTCGTACATGAAGGAGTCGACGCCCGACGAGATGGACTGTACCCAGCGGAGGCTGCGCGCGGCAAGGAACATCTCCCGAGTGACGAAACCGAGCACGACATCGGCGTCGGCGATGTGGCGCATCGCGTCGCGGAACTCCGAGACGACGATCTCCGCGTCCCCGGCGGCGCCGCGGATGCGGGCCATGTCGGCTTCCGTGACTTCCCGCAGCGTGAGTCCGGGGATGATGAGTATCTTCATGTGAAAGTCACCTCGACGGTTCCAAGATCGGTTCCGAAATCGCCTCGCCAACGCGAAGGCGCCGATACGGGACTCCTGCCGAAGGCGCCGGTGATCACGCGCTGACCGGCCTCCAGCGCGAGTCCGAAGCGGCCGAGTTGTGCGGCGAGCGCCGCGATGGAGACGAAATGGTCGTCGATGTGGCCGGCGGCGGCGACCGCCTGCACGGGCTCGCCGTCCCGCGACAGGGTGACTTCGAGCGCCTCGAAGTCAATGTCGGCCACGGGGCGGGGCGGCCCCGCGACGATGCCCCACTGGGAGAGGTTATCGGCCAGCCGGTCGGTCGTGGACGCGTCCCGGGGCAGCCGCGGCTGGTTGATCTCGAACCCCGGCGCGGCACCCGCGAGCGCTCGGGCCACGCGGTCTCGGTCCACATACGTCCCATCGGAGCGGATCGTCTCGCCGACCAGGAAGCAGACCTCGTTCTCCACCCCGATGGCCGTGAAGTCCGCAAGGGACAGCGAGGCGCCGCTGTCGAACACGCGGCTCTCGAGCACGTACCCGAACGGTCGAAAGCCGCGGCCCATGGCGTCGCGGGACTGGCCGGAGGTGAGCCCGACCTTCCAGCCGGCCAGTGCTTCGCCGCCGGCGATCTTCGCTTCGAGCGCCTCGAGCTGTCGGCGCAGCCCCTCTTGCAGCGCGTCAGGCATCGGCGTACCGCTCGATGCGCGATTTCCAGGCGAGCGCCTCCTCGGGGGTGTCGACGGGCGCGCCCATGCCCGGGAACGGGCTCACGGGCACGAGGACGCGGGCCACGCCCAGGTTCGCGAGGCGGTCCAGGGCGTCGAGATCGGACGGAACGCTGATCGTGATCTCGAGGTCGGCGGGATCGCGTCCGTGTTCGGCGGCGGTACGGCGGGCCAGTTCGATGAGGTCCTCCCGGGTCTCCCGCGCGGGGAAGAAGCCGTCGCCCAGGCGCCCGGCGCGGCGCGCGGCGGCCTTCGAGTGGCCGCCCACGATGATCGGTACGCTGCCGCCCGGCGGTTGCGGCAGGCAGTAGGCGTTCTCGAAGTCGAAGAACTCGCCGTGGAAGGTCGGCGACTCCATGCCCCACAGCGCGCGCATGACGGCCACGTACTCGTCCGTGCGGGCGGCGCGCTCCGCGAACGGCGCGCCGATCGTCGCGAACTCTTCCTCCAGCCAGCCCACGCCGATGCCGAGCAGGACGCGCCCGCCGGACATCGCGTCGAGGGTTGCCACCTGCTTGGCCGTGATCACCGGATTGTGCTGCGGCAGGATCAGGATGCCCGTGGCCAGCCTGATGCGGGAGGTCGCGGCGGCGATGTAGGACATCCAGATGAGCGGGTCCGGGATCGGCATGTCGTCGCGGGGTCCCATGCGTCCCGTGGTCGAGTAGGGATACTGCGAGGCATAGCCCGCCGGCACGACGGTGTGTTCCACCGTCCAGGCGGATTCGAAACCGGCCTCCTCGGCCGCCTGTACCAGTTCGACGGCCTTGGCCGGATCGACGAAACGCCCGACGTTGCAGTAGCGCAGTCCGAATTTCATGTGCCCTCCGTATCGGATCGACCTTCCGTGTCGCCCGGGGCCTGCCGGCGCAGTTGCACCGGGTGGCCGTGGGGTGTCGTGGTGTAGGCGTCGCGCCACGCGGCCGCAAGGCCTGTCAACTGCTCGGTGGAGGCGATGCCCTTGCGTGTGACCAGGGCCTCGACGGTGCTCAGCCAGCAGCCGAAGTAGTCGTCCTCGCCGCGTTCGGCTGTTCGTGCGATCTCTTTGCCGAGTGCTTCGGACCACTCTGTCCAGGAGAAAACACCCTGGCGATGCAGTTCGACCGCCAGTGCGAACGCCTCGGCCTGCCACGGCTCGTCGAAAGCGGGCACGTCCGTGTCGAACGCCGTGTGCGCGGTCAAGGCGCCGCCGGTCACGGCGCAGGCTCCAGGTACGGCTCGAACAGATCGAGGGTGACCGTATCCCGGTCGGAAGCGCCGTCACCCCAGAGGGAGGTCGCGGTGAAGCGCACGCCATACAGGTGCTGGGGATCTTCGCCCAGCAACTGGGCATTGGAGTCGGGGAACACGTGGACGCCGTGATGGGCGACGACGGTGCCGATGTGCCCGCGTACGTATCCGGGCAGGCGGGTATGCGTTTCGGGGTGGAGGTTGCGGGCGCGGACCGCGTCTCCGGGCGCGAAGATCGCCGGACGCGTGCTCTCGCGGGTCACGGGGCTTCCCGTGGCGGCGACGTGCAGGAACGCGGCGGCCGGCAACGGTTCATGGTCCCTCGGAGGAGAGGCCGGACGCTCACCGCGTTCGATGGCGGCGCTCGCCGAGGTGTCGAGCAAGCCGGCGGCCACACTCTGCTCCAGCAGCCTGGCGTACCAGCGCTCGAAATAGCCGCGCAGGTATTCCTCGGGCGGCAGGGTCTCGAGCTGGAACCGTCCCTGGTCGAGGTTCGAGCGCAGGTGGGCGGAGGCTGCCAGGACGAGCGCGAACACGCGCCTCTCCCAGTCCGCGTGGAAGGGGCTGTCGTCGGAGGGGTCTACCGGTCCGTAACCGTGCATGCCGCCCATGTCGTGGATACCGTTCACGCGGAGCGGCTCCCGGGAGCGACGGCTGGCAGCACGGCCGTCCCGACCATCGAGTCGCGGGTGACGAGGTCAGCGAGTTCCGACTCGTCGAGACCCTCGGTGCCCGCCGGCCGCCGCGGCACGACCAGATAGCGCATCTCCGCGGTGCTGTCCCAGACGCGGACCTCGACCTCCCCGGGCAACTCCACGCCGAACTCGGCCAGCACGGCCCTCGGCTCCCGCACGACGCGGCTGCGGTAGGCGTGCGACTTGTACCAGGCCGGTGGCAACCCGAGCAAGGCCCACGGGTAGCAGGAACACAGCGTGCACACAACGACATGGTGGACTTCCGCGGTGTTCTCGAGGACCACCATGTGTTCGCCCTGCAGACCCAGGAACCCGAGTTCGCGGAGCGGTTCCGTCGCGTCGGCGAGGAGCCGTTCGCGGAACGCGGGATCGGTCCAGGCCTTCGCCACGACGCTAGCGCCGTTGCGTGGCCCCACCCGGTGCTCGTACAGGTCGAGGATGGCGTCGACGGCCGCCGGGTCGACGACGCCTCGATCCGTAAGCAGCGTCTCGAGCGCCTTGACGCGAAGCGCCATCTCCGAGGGTGGGCGCTGGTGGTCGTCGTGCATGTCTTTCGGTCGCCGTCCGGCGGGGCCCGCCCCAGAATACGATAAGCTAGCGGGCGTCTGCGAACCCGGGGAGAGGCGATGCGCAACGGTTTCCGCGTACTCGACACGGATGCCCACATGATGGAGCCGCCGTCCATCTGGCGCGACTACATCGACCCGAACTTCGCCGACCGGGCGCCGCAGATCGGCGACATGGGGAACGGTCGTCCCGGGATGATGGTCGAGGGCATGCCCATCACCAAGCAGGACGGCAACTACCCCATGCACTCGAAGGAGTTTCTCGAGGCGGCGGCGCGTGGGATGGAGAAGCACGAAGCGGCGCGGGCGGCGGGTTTCGATCCCGCGAGCCGCATCAACGACATGGACGAGCACGGCGTCGACGCCCAGGTGATCTATCCGACCGTCGGCGGCCAAATCCTCGGCAAGCCGTTCGAGGACCCCGAGTTGCTGGCCGCGGTCTGCCGCGCCTACAACGACTGGAGCCTCGAGTACTGCGGCCACGCCCCGGAGCGGCTGCGCATGTCGGCGATGCTGCCCGTGCAGTCGCCGGACCTCGCCATCGAGGAAGCGCGCCGGACGGCGGCGGTCGGGGCCGCGTCCTTCTACGTCCGGCCGAACCCCGTGGAGGACCGCAACCTCTACCACGAGCGGTACGAGCCGCTGTGGGACGCGCTGGAGGAACTGGGGCTGCCGATGTGCATCCACGACTCGGGATCGCCGTACCTGCCGTCGTACGGCGACCGCATGGAGACGCACACTTCCGGACACATCATCGCGCACCCGTTCGAGGCGATGGTCGCCATGATGAGTCTCATCTGGTTCGGGACGATCGAGCGGCACCCGAAGCTCAAGGTCGTGCACGTGGAGGCGGACGCGGGGTGGCTGCCGTACTGGCTGCAGCGCATGGAGCAGCACTGGGAGTTCTCGGGCAACGCGGAGCACCCCGAACTGAAGAAGCGCCCGACGGAGTACTTCAAGTCGAACTTCCTGGTGGCCTGCCGCGGCGACGAGATGACCCTGCCGTCGGTGTGTGACCTCGTGGGCGACGACTACGTGGCCTTCAACACCGACTATCCGCACCCGGACGGCACCTGGCCGCTGGGGATGGAACGCCTGGAAGGGCAGCCGCTCTCCGAGGAGAGTATCCGCAAGATCTTCTGGGACAACGCGGCGCCGCGTTTCGGGCTGTAGGACGGGCACCTTCCCGTCCGCTGCGCTTCGCTTTTCGGCGCGGGCGCCCGGTCAGTGGGGCCGCGCGGCGGCGAAGTAGCGCTTCCCGTCGAAGCGGTCGAAGTGGGCCCCGAGCAGCGGATGGTCGATCTGCGAGGCGTCCTCGCTCGCGTCGAGGTGGCGCTCCGCCACGTACGTGGTGTGCATCGCTCCGTCCACCAGCACGTGGTACCACGGCTGATCCTTCGGCGGGCGGCTGCGGGCGACCTCCTCGTACCACTCTTCGGTGAGCGAGAAGCACGGGTCGACGCCCGCCACCACGCCCCGGTATCCGAAACGGTTGTGGGCGACTATCTGGCCGACGAAGAAATGTGCGTCCAAGGCCGTGTCCTTGAGGATGGAGGCAAGCGTACCGCAAGCCCTGTTGGCCGGGGTGCCGCTAACGAATGGCTTCGATACGGACGTCCGCCCGCAATTGCAGCCAGACCCGGTCGGCAGTGTAGGCCGGGTCAGCCCGGTCGATGGCGAGCGCCAGGCAGGCGCGATCCGCCAGGGATAGCCCCAACGGCCTGGTGCGCTCGAGCAGGCGTCCTGCGGTCTCCGCCTGGGTGCGGGAGAACGGTTCCACGGTGAGCCCGAGACGCGCAAGAACGTCGAGCAGATCTTCCGTCTGCACGTCGGCGGAGCGCGTCTTGCCGACGACCTCCGCCCAGTTGACGGCCGAGATGAACGAATCGGGAAGGACAGCCGCCACGGCGTCGCGGCCCGGCTCCTCCTGCAGGTAGGCAAGCAGCGCGGAGGCGTCCAGCACGACGCTCAAGCTGGGGCCTCGCGTTGAGCTTCCGCGCGCCGCTCCCGGATGAGTTCCTCGGCCAGGCTCCGTCCGCCGAGGTGCCGGAAGCGCTCGTGCAGACGCCGCTCCAAGTCGCGGGTCTTCTCGATCACCAGGTGGCCTTCTTCCACCCGGGCGACCAGGCTTTCGCCGGGGTGGAAGTCCAGAGCCCGGCGAATGGACGCGGGAACAACCAGCCGTCCCTGAGCGCCTAAACGGACATCTGCCTGAAGGTCTGCCACGATGTTTAGTCTCGTGCCACAGTTCCTACAGTGTGCCACGTTTGGTGAGAGCTGCCCAGGAGTAGGTAGGGCCGCACGCACCGCCGCAGGCGTGGGCGTCCGCGGGGGACTGTACACTGGGCCGTTGCAGGTCACGCCCGAAGAGGCATCCATTGATCAAGCAGGCAACCTTCTTCAAGCGCCGGCCCGACCTCGCGCCGGCGGCCTTTCACGACTATTGGCGGAACCGCCATCCCGAGTTCGTCTGCCGCATCCCGGGGCTCAGGCGCTACGTCCAGAATCACGCGATCGCCGACGACGGGCCCTTCGACGGGATCGCCGAGGTGTGGTTCGAGGACATGGACGCGATGCGCGCGAACGCGGGCAGGCCGGAACTCGAGGCGGTGCGGGCGGACGAGGCGAACTTCCTCGACACGGCCAACATGGGCGCCATCATCACGAACGAGTACGTGATCAAGGACGGCCCGCGCGACGGCGGGGACAAGCTGATGGCGCTCGTGTTCCGCCAGGCGCAGCACGCTCCGGAACGCTTCTTCGAACTCTACCGGGACGAACTCGGTCCCCTCGTACGGGCGGTCGCGGGCATCCCGCGGTACGAGCAGGCGCACTGCCGGATGGGGATCTATCGCAGCGGGCGCTCGCCGGATTGCGACGCCGTCGCGTCGCTGTGGATCGCCGAGCGGGAGACGACGTTCGCCTCGGAAGAGATGGCCCGGGTGGCCGCCCTCGAGGGCACCATCATCGACTTCGGGCGCACCCAGGTGGGTTTCGTCGAAGAGCTCGAGATCCCGCTCTGATCGAATCGCGCAAGCCAGGGGAGGCAGGAGGATGACGGACCGACAACTCGACCGGGACTGGAGCCAGCCGGTTCGCTACCCCGACCCGGCCGTCGAGGTCATCGACCCGCGTTTCCGGCAGTACGTCCTCGGCAGCGCGGCGGTCGAACGGCTCTGGACGGGCGCGCGCTGGAGCGAGGGGCCGGCGTGGTTCGGCGACGGCCGGTACCTCCTGTTCAGCGACATCCCGAACGACCGGACGCTGCGCTGGACGGAAGAGACGGGCGCGGTCACCGTGTACCGGGCTCCGTCACACAACGCGAACGGCAACACGCGCGACCGCGAGGGCCGCCTGGTCACCTGCGAGCATGGCGCGCGGCGCGTCACGCGCACGGAGCACGACGGCACGGTCACGGTGCTCCTGGACCGCTTCGAGGGGCGTCGCCTGAATGCCCCGAACGACGTCGTCGTGCATCCGGACGGGGGCGTCTGGTTCACCGACCCGGGCTACGGGATCCACTGGAACTACGAGGGCCACAAGGCGCCCTTCGAACTGCCCACCCGCGTCTACCGCATCGACCCCGGGACGCTCGACGCGGAGGTGGTGATCGAGGACATGGAGAAGCCTAACGGCCTCGCCTTCTCCCCGGACCACGCCCTGCTCTACGTTACGGACACCGGCGCCTCGCACAATCCGGGCTACCCCCACCACATCAAGGTCTACGACGTCCTGGATGCCAAGCGCGCCGGGAACGGCCGCGAGTTCTGCGATCTGGGCCGGGCCATGCCGGACGGCATCCGCGTGGACGTCGACGGGAACGTCTGGTCGAGCGCCGGCTGGGCGGGCGCGGAGGAGGACGGCGTGCACGTCTTCGCGCCGGACGGCACGAAGATCGGGGCGATCCATCTCCCCGAAGGGGTCTCCAACGTCTGTTTCGGCGGGGTGAAACGCAACCGGCTGTTCATGACTGGAGCACAGTCGCTGTACGCGCTGTACGTGGAGGCGCAGGGCGTACCATACGGGTGAGCGAACGACCTGCCCACGCGGGCACCCTCGGACAGCTCGGCTGGGCCCTCTTCGAGTGGGCGCGCAACCCCTTTTACATCCTGATCGTCATCTACATCTTCGGGCCGTACTTCTCGACCGAGGTCATCGGCGACCCGGTCCGCGGACAGGAGATCTGGGGCTACGTCAACGGCTTCGCCGGCGCGGCCACGGCCTGCCTGGCGCCGTTTCTCGGCGCCATCGCGGACAAGGTGGGCCGCCGGAAGCCCTGGATCGGCGCCTTCGTCACCATGATGTTCCCGGCGATCCTGCTGCTCTGGCTCGCGGTACCCGGGGAAGCGGGCCTCGGCATCGTCACGGTCGCCGTGGCGCTCACCGTCTCGGCGATCGGTTTCGCGTTCACGGAGGTCTTCCACAACGCCATGCTGCCGAGCGTCGTGCCGTACCAGCGGCTGGGAACCGTGTCGGGCTGGGGCCTCGCCCTCGGCAACGGCGGCGCGCTCATCATCCTGGTCGCCATGCTCTACGCCTTCGCCCTGCCCGCGTCCGGCGTGCTCCCCTGGGACTGGCTCCCGGACCAGGTGCTGTTCGGACTCGACACCGCGACGTTCGAGCAGGACCGCATCGCGGCCCCGATCAGCGCGGTGTGGCTCGTGGTGTTCGCGGTGCCGCTCTTCCTGTTCACGCCGGACCAGGCCGGCACCGGTCTGCGCGCGGGAGAGGCCGTCCGCCAAGGCCTGGCGGACGTGCGTCGCACGATCGTGCGGGTCCGCGCGTACCGCAACATCGCCCTCTACCTCCTCGCGCGGATGCTCTTCAACGACGGCAAGGTCGCGATCATGACCTTCGCGATGATCTACGCGTCGGGCGTGTTCGGCTGGGGCGGCGCGGAGCGGCTGCTCGTGGGCGTCTTCCTCACCGTGTTCGCCATCGCTGGCGGCTTCATCGGCGGGTGGCTGGACGACATCGTGGGTTCGAAGAAGGCCATCGTCTTCACGATTGCCGGCAACGTGGTGGCGCTCCTCGCCGCCGTCTCGATCACGCCGACGACGATCTTCTTCATCGAGTTCGAGGGCCTCGACGCGCCGGTGTGGGACTTCGCGTTCTTCCGGACCCTGCCGGAAATCGTCTACCTGCTGGTCTCGATCCTGTTCGCGCTCTTCATCACCTCGGCGTACGCCAACAGCCGCACGATGCTCGCGCGTATCGCGCCCCAGGCGGAGATGACGAAGTTCTTCGGACTCTATGCACTGTCGGGGCAGGTGACGGCCTTCGTCGCGCCGATCATGGTCGCGTTCTTCACGGGTTTCTTCGAGAGCCAGCGAGTCGGGTTCGGGTCCATCCTGATCCTGCTGGTCGCGGGCGTGGTGATGATGGCGTTCGTGAAGGAGGAGCGGGCGGAGGCGTTGGGGGACGCGGCTCAGGAGGCGCCGAGCGCTCTCGCTTCCCGATAGCGGGCGATCTCCGCGTCGGAAAGGCCGAGGAGGTCCCGCAACACCCGCTCGTTGTGCTCGCCGAGCATTGGCGCCGCGCGGCGTAGCGTCTGCGGCGTGCGCGAGTAGATCGTAACGGGTCCGTCGTAGGGCGTCGGCCCCATCTCCGGATGGTCGAGGGTCACGAAGAACCCGCGATGCGCGAGTTGCGGGTCGTGGTACAGGTCGCTCGGCCGCAGGACGGCGTATGCCGGCACGCCGTCGCGTTGCAGCCTCTCCGCGGCCGCGAAGGGCTCTCGCTCCCGCATCCAGAGGGCGATGAGGTTGTTGATCGCGTCCACATGGTCGAAACGCTCCGCGAACGGGCAGGGCAACTCGATGACCCCGGACAGGGCTTCCCAGTGGATCGGTGACTCCACCGCGACCGCCACGTAGCGTTCGTGGCCGTGCGCGGGATAGACCCCGTGCGGACAGGCCAGGGGAGACGCCTGGCCAAGCGCGCCGGGGATGCGGCCGTTGACCGTGTAGTCGAGGATCAGCGGCTCCAGAAAGCGGATTCCCGCTTCGATCTGCGAGAGGTCGATGTGCTGGCCTTCGCCGGTGCGCTTGCGGTGGAGCAGGGCCGCGGCGAGGGCGGCGACGCCGAAGCGGGGCGCGATGAAGTCGGTGTAGGCGCCCCACGGGCCGACCGGGGGCCGGTCCGGCCATCCCACGAGTCCGAAGAGGCCCGCCACCGCCGCACCCTGGTTGCCGTAACCGGAGTAAGTCTTCTCCGGACCGGTCTGGCCGCGCATGCACGTGGACAGCATCACAAGGTCGCCCCGGCCGGTGGAGAGGGTTTCGTAGTCCAGGCCGAACCGCGCCATCGTGCCCGGCGAGAAGTTCTCGAGCACGACGTCGGCCCAGGAAGCCATGCGCTGCGCCAGTTCCCGGCCGGTCGCCGACTTCAGGTCCAGGGTCATGCCGAGCTTGGAACTGTTGAACGCGGCGTAGAACTGGGTGCGGTTGGGCCCCGGAAGGTTGTCCTTGAACGGCGGCCTGGTTCGCAGGAGGTCGAGCCGTTCGGGCGACTCGATGCGGACCACGGTGGCGCCGTGGTCGGCGAGGGCCTTGCCGATCATGGGTCCGACGCCGACCCAACTGAAGTCTGCGACCTTGAGTCCGGCGAATGCCGACCCTGGTGAGGTCCCGCCGCCGAGGGGGCGGGAGCGCGATGTCGGCCGGGGGAGTTCCCCGAGCGGCGGGGCCGGGGTTCCCGACGACAGCGGCGTTCGCGACAGCTTTGCGAAAGCGCCGGGGTGCGTCCGTCCGCCGATGTTCGTCCAGAACTCGCGCGCGCCAAGATGCGGGTCCTCCAGGAGGTCCGCGATATCGTGGATCGGGGCGATCGTGAGTCCGTGCCGGGCGGAGAAGGCCTGCAGTTGCCGCTTGGTCTTTCCGGCGACGAAAGCGCGGCACGACTCCACGGTGGCGGCGACGAGCTCGGTGTCGAGGCCCCCCTCGCGGAGGTCCGTCAGCCACCGCCGGAAGTCCCTTCCCCGAGCGGCTTGGGGCACTTCCGCACCGTCCTTCTCCGCCCACCGGACCATGTGGTGCAGTGTCCGTTCGCCCAGGATAGGCATCTGGAAGAACACGATGGTGTAGCCATCGGCGCACGGGACGATATAGGGAAGCTTGAGCCCGGGGGCGATCGGCTCCGGACGGATGCCCCGGAACTCGCTGGTGCCGGGGGGATTCGTCCCGGCATTGGGCGGATAGCCGGTGGCGCTCATCAGGGTCCACACGACCGCCGCCTGGGCGGAGACGTCGAGATGCTGGCCGAGCCCCGAGGCCTGCCGTTCATGGAGCGCCACGGCGATGTCCGCGGCGGCCTGCGCCCCGGCGTGGAACGCGGCCTGGGGCATCACGCCCATCGGCAGGGGCGGGCGGTCGGGATTGCCCTGCAGCCCGACCAGGCCGCCCGCGGCCTCGACGGTCATCTCGGTCGCCGGAAGATTCGCGTAGGGGCCGGTCGTACCGAATGGGGTCACGGAGGCGTGCACGACGTGCGGGAAGCGATCCTGGATGCCTTGCGTGCGGCGGGACTCCACGAACACGTCCGCGTCGTCGAGGAAGACGGTCGGGTCCTCCGCCACGACACTGCGCTTGCCGACCCCGAGTGACGCCCAGTACAGGGACTCGTCGCCCGCAAAGGGGGGTAGCGTACGACTCTCGCAGCCTCCGGGCGGCTCGACCTTGATCACTTCCGCGCCGAGTTCGGCGAGTATGCGTCCGGCCATCTCTCCCCACCGGGTCGTGGCGTCGATGACGCGGATGTCCGTGAGCGGTGCGGTGATGGTGCGTCTCCTCTGGGGCCAGTCGGGCGACGACTACCGCCCCGGAGGGCCCGCGAAACCAAGAGCGGGGCTCCCTGGCTCAATGTTCGTTCTCGCCAAGCCATGGCGGCTCTATCGGAAGGTGGCGCGAGTGCCTCTCTCGATTCGCCCTTGATCGTTGTGGTTTCACCAACCTGGAACTCGCAGACCGTCAGATCGACGGCACCAAAGCGTTGGCGCCTCGGTCGGCCGACCTGCTATGGGCGCGCAAGCCGAAGGATCCCGGAGTGACGGCTTGGAGGCCGCCTGACCCTTCGCATGCACTAGGACGGTCCTGACGACAGGACCCTGACCAATAGGTGCCCTAGGATGCTCAACAGGGCCAAGCCGCCAGTCACCGCGAATATCGTCAACACGTAGGTCTTGCTCGCAACGTCATCGAGCTTTGTGTTGATCTCGATCACGGTGTCGTTGATGGATTTCACCGTGCCTTCCAGGTTGTTCATTCGTCGTTCGAGTTCAGAGAGTCGGTGCTCAACGCGTGACGATCCGCCGTTGTTGCCGCTGCTTTGTGGCGGTCCAGCGGGCGTCTGCGGCAGGGTCGTCACGGTCACGCTTCCAGCCTCCATGCCTCGGTCTTCTCCCAGAGGGCCTTGTCGTAGAAGCCATAGTAATCGCCGACCTTGACGACGATCCCTTTCGTGCCTCTCTCTGAGTTCATGCCCAGCACGCCCGCGACATCGGTACAGGTCTGCATTCGTGAGGCAACGACCCAAGACCCCGTCTGGATGTGGTAGACGTGAGGGAAGTGTGGGTTCAGATCGTCCGCCGTGAGGCCAGTCGCAACGACGATGTAGCAGGTCATGCCGAGTCCCATTCCACCGGTTGGGTAAGCTGGTATGCGCGGCCCGATTGTGCGAGATCAAAGCGGGCTCGGGAAGCATAGCATCGCCGACGCTTTGGTCGGGGTGCAGGGTCGATGACACGGATGTCCTTGAGCAGTGCGGTGATCGTCCGTCTCCTTTGGGGGCGTCCGGCTCGCGTGGTGATTCGCGTCCCGGCGGCGGTGAATCCGGTCGCGGTCGCGTCCGGGGCTATGATCTTCGCCCATGAAGCCGCGCCTCGTCTACGACGGTGACTGTGCGTTCTGCCGCTACATGGTGGTCTACGCGGCTTCGGTGACGGGTGGCGCCGTGGAGTACCGGCCGTATCAAGAGGTGCGCGCCGAGTACGCGGACATCGGCGAGCGGGAGTTCGCCGAGACCATCTGGCTCTTCTCCGACAACGGACGCTACCGCGGCGCCGACGCGGCGTTTCGCACGCTGGCGGCGGGCGGCGCGGGTCTCTGGCAGGCGCTCTACCGCCGCCTGCCGGGCTTTGCGGCGCTGGCGGAGGCCGCGTACCGGTGGACCGCCCGGCGTCGAAGCTTCTGCCTGGCGGTCTGCCGGATCCTGTTCGGCGGCCGGCTGGTCCGCGCCGAGTTCGCGGTCACGGCCGACCTGCTCGTGCGCGGCATCGCGCTGTGCGGGTTGGCCGCCTTCGTCTCCCTCTGGTGGCAGATCGACGGTCTGGTGGGACCCGGCGGCGTGTTGCCGGCCGAGGGATACCTCGAAGCGGTGCGCGACGCTCGCGGCGCGGAACGCTACTGGCTCCTGCCGACGGTTTTCTGGGCCGACGCGTCGGGCCTCGCGTTGCACGTCGTGTGCGCGGTGGGAACGGCCGCCACGCTCGTCGCCCTGGCCGGGCGTTGGCGCTGCGTGGCGGCGCTGGTCGCCTACGCCTGCTACCTCTCGCTGCTTGGGGTGGGGCAGGTGTTCCTGTCCTACCAGTGGGACATCCTGCTCATCGAGTGTCTCGTCGTCGCCGCCGTTCTCGCCCGGGCGCCCGCCGCGGGTGTCTGGCTGACGCGGCTGGTGCTCTTCCGGTTCATGTTCCTGTCCGGGTTCGTGAAGCTCGCAAGCGCGGACCCCACCTGGGCGGACGGGACCGCGCTCGGCTACCACTTCGAGACGCAGCCCCTGCCCACCGCCCTCGCCTGGTACGCGCACCATGCGCCGGCGGTCCTGCTCGAGTGGGGGGTGAAAGCGACGCTCTTCATCGAACTGGCACTGCCGTTCTGCGTCGTGCTGCCGCGCAACCCGCGGCTCGTCGCGGCGGCGGCCTTCGTGCTGCTGGAACTGCTCATCTTCGCAACCGGCAACTACAACTTCTTCAACGTGCTGACTGTCGTGCTCTGCGTCGCGTTGTTGGACGACCGGCTGCTCCCGGCCTGGTTCCGCGGCGTGCGGGCCGTCGGCGTGCGCACCGCTGCGAAAGTCGCCGCCGGCTGCGTCATGGTCCTCGGCATCGCGGTCACCGTGGAGTCGGTCGTGAGGCAGCCGTGGTTCGGGTCGGGACTGACGCAGATCGTCCGGCCGCTGCGCCTGGCGAACTCCTACGGGCTCTTCGCCGTGATGACTACGGAACGCGACGAACTGGTAGTGGAAGGATCGATGGACGGCGAGATCTGGTCCGCTTACGGCTTTCCGTTCAAGCCCGGGGACCCGTCGCTGGCGCCGCGGTGGGCCACGCCGCACCAGCCCCGGCTCGACTGGCAGATGTGGTTCGCCGCGCTCACGACGCCGGAGCGCGCTCCGTGGACGTACGACCTGGCTTTTGCGTTGCTGGAAGCGCGGCCTGCCGTACTCGGACTGCTGGCGGACCCGTTCGACGGCGCCCGGCCCACGTACCTGCGTATCCTGCGGTACCCGTACCGCTTCACGACGCCGGAAGAGAAGTCCCGGAGCGGGGACTGGTGGGCACGCGGGCCGGCGACGGTCTGGATGCCGTCGATCCGGCTGCGCCGTCCGGTGGTCACGCACGAGCCGCTGACGCTTGATTGAGGTGCTGAAGCCGGGCGCGGGTTGAGCGCATAATGGCGGCCCGATGGCAGCCACGCCGCGCGCGACCCGAATCGTCCACTTCGCCGATCTCCACCTCGACGCGAGCTTCGCGTGGACGGGGGCGGCCAGCGCCGCCGCGCGGCAGCGGCGGCAGTCCCTGCGCGACGTGCTCGTCCGGATCGTCGCGCTAACGCGCGAGGTGGAGGCGGACGCGCTCTTCTGCGGCGGCGACCTGTACGAACACGACCGGGTGACGCGCGACACCGCGGAGTTCCTTCGCGCCACGTTCCGGAGCCTCGAACCCGTGCCCGTCTACGTCGCGCCCGGAAACCACGACTGGTACGGACCGGAGAGCGTCTACGCGCGGAACGACTGGAGCCCGAACGTGCACGTCTTCCGGGGACCGCGACTCGCGCCGGTGCCGCTGCGGGCGGGGCTCACGCTCTGGGGCGGCGCCCATCTCGCCCCGGCCAACACGGACGATTTCCTCGCGGGCTTCCGGGCGGACGGACCGGGCGCCCACATCGCGCTGTTCCACGCCGCCGAACGGTCCTGGTTCGCGGAACAGGGCGCGGGCAAGCAACCCCACGCAGCCTTCGACGCCGAGGCGATCGAAGCGGCGGGTCTCTCGCACGCGTTCCTGGGGCACTACCATCGGCCGAAGGACGCGGAGCGGCACACCTACCCGGGCAATCCGGATCCGCTCGACTTCGGGGAAGACGGGCTGCGCGGCGTGGTGATCGCCCGCGTTGCGGAGGACGGCTCCCTCACCCGGGAACGCCGCGTCGTCGCGCGGACGGAGGTACACGACCTGGTCCTCGACATCGGCGGATGCGGCTCCAGTCAGGAAATCCGCGACCGGCTGCGGGGCCTGGCGGGGGAACGCTCGGGGATCGCGCGGCTCACGGTGGGTGGGGAACTCGAGCCGGAGGTGGACCTGCGCGAGGACGATCTTCGTCATGTGCTCCTCGGGACCTTCGACGCCGTGCGGGTGCGGCTGGGGGATCTGCGTTCCGGGTACGACCTGGCCGCGATCCGCGAAGAGCGAACCGTCCGTGGGGCGTTTGCGAGCGACGTACTCGACTCGGACCTGCCCGAGGACGAGAAACGCCGCGTGCTGATCGCGGGGCTGCGCGCCCTGGACGGCCGCGACGATCTGGACGTGCTCTGATGCGGTTCGAATCCGTCGAGGCCTACGCGTTCGGACCGTTCCGGGACGCATCCCTCGAGCTGGGCCCTGGCATGAACGTCGTCTTCGGTCCCAACGAGGCCGGCAAGTCGACCTGGCATGCGGCGCTTTACGCCGGGCTATGCGGCATCCGTCGCGGTAGGGGGAAGGGGACCCGGGCGGATGTCCGCTTCGAGCAACGCCACCGGCCATGGGACGCGAACGGCGCCTGGGGAGTGGGTGTGCGGGTCGCGCTGGCGGACGGGCGTCGTGTCGTGTTGCGCCACGACCTCGCCGGCAGGATCGACAGCAGCGCGCGGGATGCGGACCTGGCCGGGCGGGACTACTCTCACGAGGTCGTCTTCGAAGGCGCCCCGGACGGGTCTCGCTGGCTGGGTCTCAACCGCCGGTCGTTCCTGCACACCGCCTGCGTCCGGCAAGCCCAGATGCTCGCCGTCCGCGAAGATGCCGGCGCCCTGCGGGGCGCCCTTCAGGCCGCCGCGGCCACGGCCGGGAAGGACGCGACCGCGGCACGCGCACTGGAGCTTCTCAAGGGTTTCCGGAGCGAGCACGTGGGTTCCGAACGCGCCCGGACGAAGCCGCTCGTGCAGTCGCGTCGCGAGGTCGAGACGGCCCGCGCGGAACTCGACAGCGCCCGGGGTACGCGCGACGAGTACCAGCGGAAACGCGCCCAGCTCGCCGCGCGCGAAGCGATGCTGCGGGCGACGCGTGCGCGGCTGCTCGCCGGCAGGGCCCGCGAGGCCGGCGACAGACTGCGGCGCATCCGTGAACTGTCGCGACGCTTCGAGTCAGGCCAGCCGCGGCTCTTCGACGACCCGGAGCTGGCGGACCGCGTGGCGCGGGACGTCGCGACCTGGAAGGCGCAATCCACGCCGGAGTCGCCCGCTCCTGCCGAGGAACTCGAAAGGCGTCTGGCCGACGTGGAGGCGGAACTCGACAGGGTTGCCGTGCGCGTGCGCCGGAAGCGGGGCTGGCTGTTCGCCGCGGGCGTGCTCGGCGTCGTGGCGGGACTGGCGGGGGGCGGCGCCTATTCCATCATGCTTGGCTGGCCGGTTGCGGTCCTGGGTCTCGGGATGTTGGGGTGGGCTTCCGTCTGGAGGGGAGCCGGCCGGAGGCAGCCGTTGGAGGCGCAGCGCACGCGGATCCTGGCGGACCTGCCGCAGCGTCGGCGGCGGGAGGAGGAGTTCGCACAGGCCCGGCGTCGCCTGGAACAGGCGGAACGCGCGCTCCGGCGCGCCGCGGCGGATGCCGGACTGGAGGACGGCCCGCCTGCGGCGCTTGTCGACGCCCTCTACCGCTGGCAGGCGCGCCGGCACGACCGGCTGAGGCGGTTCGAGGAGGAACGTTCGGACTGGTCCGAGCTGCAGCGACTGCTGGGGGACCGGACGCTTGGGGAATGGACCACGGAGACCGAACGGCTCGAGGCGGAAGCGGTGGCGCACGCGGCGGACATGCGCGGAGAACCTGACTCGGAGCGGGACGCGGTAGCGACGCTCGAGCACCTCGAAGGACGGCAGCAGGAAACCCTGGAGCGGGAACGCGGCGCGCTGGAGGAGCGGGAGCGCAACCTGCGGGACATCGCAGGGGCGGAAGAGCGCCTCGCGCGGGCCGAACGCCGCGAGCGCGAGATCGCACGGCTCGACGCGACGCTCGCGACCACCATCGACTTCCTCGCCACCGCGGAACTCCGGGTGCACCGGGACGTCGCCCAGGTGCTGCGGGATACCGTGCTCGAGTGGCTGCCGCGGGTGACGGGCGGCAGGTACGTTGACTGCCGCGTCGATCCCGCGACGCTCGCCGTGGAGGTGTGCGGTCCCGACGGTCACTTCCGGAGCGCGGACCTCCTCTCCCACGGTACCGCCGAACAGGTCTACCTGCTGCTGCGCCTGGCGCTGGCGCGACACCTGACCAGGCCGGAGGAGACCTGTCCCTTGCTGCTCGACGACGCGTTGAGCGGCTGCGACGCGGCCCGCGCGCGTGCGGTCCTCGAAACGCTACTGGCCATTGCCGACGAGACCCAGGTGATCCTGTTCACCCACGACGACGACGTGGGGCAATGGGCCGACCGCCGCCTCGAGGGGCCAGGTCATCGACTGATTGAACTGGAGCCCCCTCCGGCGTAGGCCGCCCCGTCACTCGAGAACGGGTTGCGTGCCGATGATCCCCTCGCGTTCGAGCGCGGCGATCTCGGCGTCGCCGAGTCCGAGTAGCGTGGTGAGCACCTCGTGGTTGTGCTGGCCGAGCGTCGGCGCCGGCCGTTCGATGCCGAACGGGGCGGAAGCCGTACGGTAGGGGGGCGACGGCTGCGGCTGTACTCCGACGTGGTCCCGCTCGAGCATCGGCCAGAACGCCCGTGCGGCCAGGTGCGGGTCGGTGACGAGTTCGAGGCTCGAGCGGACGTGCCCGGCCGGGATGCCCCGCTCCTGCAGGAGCGTCATCAGCGCTCGCGGCTCGTGCGACCGCGTCCATGCGGACAGGGCTTCTTCAAGGGCTTCGACGCGACGCAGGCGGTCTTCGATGTCGCCGAAGCTGCCAAGCCCGTCGCCGACGAGCGACTGCAGCCTCGACCACTGTTCCTCGTCGAGCACCTGGATGACGATCCACTCGTCGTCCCCGGCGCACGGAAAGACGCCATGGGGCGCATGCGTCGCGGACCGGTTGCCCAGGCGTTCCGGTGGCGCGCCTGTCGCGGACTGGGCCAGGATGCCGTGCACGCCGAGGGGGAAGAGGCACTCGGCCTGCGACAGGTCCAGGTACTGGCCTTCCCCGGTGCGTTGCCTGTGCCGGAGCGCGGTGACGAGAGCGGCGGCGCCGTTCAGGCCGCCCGTGGCGTCGCCGTACGCGACATGGACCATGGTCGGCTTCCATTCCGGGCGCCCGGACAGGTGCGGGATGCCGGACGCCTGTTCAACGGTGGAGCCGTAGGCCCGGTAGCCGCGCCAGGGTCCGTTCGTGCCGAACGCCGGCATCGAGATCATGACGAGTTGCGGGTTGACCTCCCGGAGAACCTCGTAGGAGAGCCCGAGCTTCGGCAACACGCCCGCCGAGTAGTTCTCGACGACGATGTCCGACTCGGCAACCAGGCGCTTCAGCAGCGCGTTGCCGCGGGGCTTCGCAAGGTCCAGGGTGATCCCGCGCTTGTTCCGGTTGACCGTGTTGAACGCCACGGACTTCTCCGCGCCGCCGCCGTCGATCCACTCGCGGGTCGCCTCCCAGCCGCGCCACCAGTCGAAGCGCGCGCAGCTCTCCACCTTGACGACTTCGGCGCCCATGTCCGCGAGGTGCCGGGCGGCAAGCGGTCCGGCCCAGCCCATCGAGAGGTCCACCACGCGCACCCCCGCAAGGAGCCGCTCCCGCACCCCGGGCGCCGACGGGACACCTCCGTGCCGTCGCCCGGGCGGACCGGCACCGGTTGGGTCTCCATCGCCGTCGAGCAGCTTCCGGGTCGAGGCCCCGAGTCGCGGCGCCGTGCCGCCAGCGGCCGCCGGCGTCCCGAGCAGCCGGAACGGCGTGACCGGGGCCAGGTAGGTGCCCTGGTCGGGGTGTTCGATCGGGGCGAAGGCGCCGCGTTCCACGAACTGGTCGACGTCGAAAAGCTGCTCCATGGTCGGCACGAAGGCGAGCGGGATGCGCATCTCCTGCCCACGCTCGAAGAGTTCCCGCGCGGAGCGGTCCGCGACCCGTTCGACGATCAGGGGCTCCATCCGGTCCGCGTCGCGCAGGCGGCCCACGCTGGTCTGGTAGCGAGGTTCGTCCGCAATGTGTTCCAGGCCGAGGAGTCGGCAGAACGCGTGCCACTGCGACGGCGTCAGCGCCGTGACGCCCAGCCAGCCGTCGCGGCAGGCGAAGATCCCGAGCGGGTAAGTCGGCGGGAACCGGTTGACGCCCATCCGGCGAACCTCGTTGACGCGTCGGCTGTACCCGGCGACAGCGCCAACGTCGGTGAAGCACAGGTTCGCTTCGAGGATGCTCGCGTCGAGATGGGCGGGCCCGGCGGCGTTGCCTGTCTCGCGGGCCACGACCTGGCCGAGCGCACCGATGTAGGCGGTCAGCCCGGCGATGATCTGCGCGTGGTACCCGGAAGGCGTGCAGGGGGCGCCGTCCGGTTCCCCGATACCGCGCACCAGTCCCACGAGTGCCTGGACGACGTTGTCCGAGCCCGCGTAGTCGCGATACGGGCCCGACTGTCCGAACCAGGTGACGGACGTCATGACGATGTCGGGTGAAACCGTGGCGAAATCGGGGAGGCCGAGTCCCAGATTCTGGAGCGTTCCGGGCTTCTCGCCCTCCAGGACAAGGTCGGCGCCGCGTCCGAGCCGCAGGACGGAGGCCCGTCCCTGCGCCGACCCGATGTCGACCTCGACGCTCTGCTTGTTGGCGCTGAGCCAGGTGTGCAGGGCGCTCCGCTCCGGGACGGGCGCGCCGGGCACGAACGGAGGGAGCCGTCGGGTCGGGAACCCCCGGCCGGGCGGCTCGACGTCGATGACTTCCGCGCCGTGGTCCGCGAGGAGCTTGCCGCAGTAGCCGGTGGCGACCGTGCCGGACAGGTCTAGGACTCGCAGCCCGGCCAGGGCACGGTTCGGGCGCGGACTCACCGGGGCGCGGCCACCCCCCGGTAGGTGAACGTCGCCAGTTTCGGCCCGGGCAGGTAGCCGGTCTCGAGTTCGTCGATACGGAAACCGGCGTTCGCGATCAGGGTGTCGGCGCTGCGTGACAGGTGACAACCGCCCCCGATAACCTTCCACAACGGTTCGACGCGCCGCTGCCACCGCTGGATCGCGGGCTCCGGGCTCGCGCCGTGTTCGGCGAAGATCAGGCGCCCCGTCGGCTTGAGCACGCGCCGCAGCTCGGCGAGCGCTCGGTACACGTTGGGGACGGAGCACAGTGTCCAGGTCGACACGACGGTGTCGAAGTCGTCGTCCTCGACGGGAATGTCCTCGGCGGAAGCGTTCGACACCTCGACGGAGATCGAGGTGGAAGCGATACGTTCGTTGGCGCGCTGGACGATGTCGGTGGCGGGTTCCAGGGCGAACAGCGACTCCGGCGCGTCATCGCCGGTGGCGTAGTGGGCGAGGTTGTGGCCCGTGCCGAAGCCGATCTCCAGCACGCGGCCGCGCGCACGGCACACGTAGGCCGCCCGCACCTGGGCCATCGGCTCCTGCCCGCACCCCAGATCGATCAGCCTCGGCAGCACATGTCTGGAATAGAGCCCCATCAGTCCTCCGGTCTCCGGCTACGCCCGCCTCTCCCGCCTGGAAGGATGATCGCGGGTGCGGCGTCCTCTTCGTCCGGCCCCCGCGTGTCCGCGTCCCGGGTGGGGAACAGCTTCACGTCACCGGTGGCGTAACCGGCGAACTTCAGGTGTTCGACGATCGTCCGGTCGACGACGTCCTCGATGTCGGCGTCGACGACGCGAGGCTCCAGGCGCGCGAATCGGCGCAGCAACTCCGGCCGGTTGTATAGAAAGTCCCGCTTGACCGACCCTTCGACGAAACGCTCGTCGCGAAGACAGTACTCGAAGCGAATCCGAATGGGCACTTCCACCAGCGCCGTGCCGGCGTCGATGGTGTGCCGGATAACCTTCTTGTCGACGACCCAGAGCATGTCTCGCGCCGCCCCGCCGGTTGACCCCGCCGCCTCCTTTCTGCCGCGTCCTTGAGAAGATACACGAAAGCGCGGTAAAGGCGACTCGGCTCAAGGCGCGAGCTCCCCGGTCGGCCAACCTCCGGTCTCAGCAAGGTACGCGTCCTCGGAGGCGGTGTTCGCCCGACCGAGTGCCTCGTTGCGGTGGGGGAACCGGTCGAAACGCGCGATGACGTCGCGATGGTGCGCCGCATAACGCATGAACCCCTCGACGAACTTCCGCCAGGGGTGCGGTACTGATTCGATCAGTGCACCGACTCCGTCGACGTAGCGGTCCTGCTCGGCGAGCGTCTCGCTGTGGTGGAAGGGGTGAAGGAGGAAGACACGCCCCGGCGGAGGCAGGGACCGGTCGAGGCCGCCCGCGATGGCGCGGTCCGCGACCGCGGCCGCGCGGGCGTCGTTCTCGAAGGCACGCCCCGTGCCGCGGTCGCAGTGCCGCGAGAACTGGTCGAGCAGGACCACGAGTGCCAGGGCCCCTTCGCTCGTCGCTTCCCAGGCCCCAAGTTCGCCGCGCGCGGCCGCGTCGAGCGTGGCGGCAAAGCGGGTCCGGATCAGGTCATCGAGCGTTTCGCCGGCCCCGTACCAGAAGTCTCCGCGGCGGTCCGCCGCTGCCGGACTCGTCCAGGCGTCCTCGAACCAGAAGCCCAGGATGTCGCCGGGAGAAAGCTCCGGCGGAGGGTCGCGCCGGGTCAGGAGGCGGGTCGCCCGAGGGGTGTCAGGCGCCGGCGGCCGTGGCCGAGCGGCCCGTCTGCCCTCCCGTCGCGACGACGTACCCGCGGAACAGTTCCGCGACCTCGTCCGCAACGGCCAGGACTTCCTCGATCAGGTCGAACCCGCCTTCGTGTGCCCAGCGCTGGTAGGCGTGCCGGTTCCCGGCCACGAGCATGCAGGCCACGAGCCGTGGCAGGCGGTCGACCGAGGCGTCCATCCGGAAGTCCTTGGCGAGCGACGCTGTCAGCAGGTCCTCGTACTCGTCGTTCACCGTGTGCAGACGCAGCGCGATGGACGGGGAGCGGTTCTGTTGCAGGACCAGTGCCCGAAACTTCTGATAGCCGTCGGTCTCGTTCTTGAGTCCCGAGGTCACCAGGATGATGCGCTCGCGCCAGAACTCGAAGGTCGTGTCGGACCGGTCCGGATCCTCGATGGCGACGCGAAACTCCTCGATCTGCTGGCGGTCGACGGCCACGGCGAGTTCCGGCTTGGACGGAAAGTGCCGGTAGAGCGTCTGGACGTGGAGCCCCGCCCGGTCCGCGACCTCCTCGAGGGTGGTGTCGTCGTAGCCCTTGCTGGAGAAGAGATCGACGGCCGCTTCGATCAGCGCGGCGCGCGTCCGGCGCTTGCGGCGCTCCCGGAGCGGGTACTGGATCTGCACGGCTTCTGCTTTTGCGGACATAGTAGACTGGCCCTCGACTAGGAGCGGGTTCTTATGGGAATTGGGACGATGGAGAAGTATCCGTTTTGCAGCGCGGCGTGGGTCGGCGTCGCTAGAGACTTCATAGAGACGCAGTGCGCCGAAAACAACCTCAGCGGTATCGAAACGTCCTTCTGTGAAAGGTTTACAGATGCACCTGACGACGTCACTACGGATGGTGACGACGTCACGGGCTGGTATTTTCGCATCGCTGGCGGGAAAGTGGAAGTGGGTCACGGAGTGATCGAGGACGCCGACATCACGATCGTCGCGGACTACCAGACGACCGTGCCCCTCGCGCGCATGGTATTCGAGGGGAACCCGGAGGGGGCGGCAGCGGCGCAGAAGCTTGTCGAGGAGGCGACGGCCAAGGGCAAGATGCGGCGGGAGGGCAACGAGGAGGCCATGGGCGCGACCCCCTTCCTGGCCGGGCTCCACGACGCCCTCGCCCGGCGCACCGCCTGACCGCGCGCTCCTACTGCGCGGCCCGCCGCGCCTCGAGCGCCCGCAGGATCTCCTCGTGGCGCCGCTTGTCGATCCGGTACAGGAACGCGAACCCCAGCCCGCCGTACACGATGATGTAGTACAGCGGGCCCATCATGAAGAGGAGCCCGTCGATGACCTCGGGCGACACGCCCTGGGTGGCCGCATCGTCCGGAAACGCGATGAGTTCGAGGCCGAATCCGCCGATCAGCCCGCCGAGGCCCTGGGTCAGCTTGATGGCGAAGGTGCGGACCGCGAAGATCATGCCCTCCGCCCGGTTGCCCGTGTTGAGTTCGTGCTCGTCGGCCACGTCCACGAGCTGTGAGTCGATGACGACGGGGACGACGGGCAGGGTGATGAACCCGAGTCCCCAGATCCCGAAGAAGGCGATCGCCAGCCAGATCGTGCCGTTCTCGGGGAACCATCCGAGCAGCCGCAGGCAGTACGGCAGGCCGACCAGGAAGGCCGTGAGGGCGATCATCGAGATGACCGTGTACTTCTTGTCCATCAACCGTGTGAGCCACGCCGCGACCACGACGACCAGGAGCGCGCCCGGCACGCGCACGATGTCGCGCAGCGCGATCTGCTCGGTGGAGAAGTCGAAAGCGTAGACGAAGGTGTACGTCGCCACGATCTCGATCACGCCCCCCGATATGGCGAGGATCAGCCAGCAGAGGCAGACGGACAGGTAGGAAGGATTCACGACCAGGGCGCGGAGGTTCGCGAACGTGTCGCGAGAGAAACGCCGGTAGTAGCTGGCGGTCCGGTCGGCCAGGGACTGCTTGCCGTGCAGGAAGGGGATCTGGTCCGCCGTCGCGAGCGTGCAGAACATGATGGCGGCGAAGCAGAACACGGCGCCGAACAGGGCGAGGAACGTGTATCGGTCCGGGTCCAGCAGTCCGTTGGCGTAGTCGGGCGTCGAGGGGAAGATGACGAACATCACGAAGACGCCGAGCGCTACGGCGCCCACGAGGCCCACGATCCAGTTCCAGCCCCAGACCGACGTGCGCTCGTCGTAGTCGTCGGTCAGCTCGGCGCCCAGGGCGCTGTGCGGCACGGCGTAGAAGGTCTTCGCGAGCCGGACGCCGACCATGGTCACGGTGAACCATAGGAACAGGCCCTGTTCGGACAGGCCGTCCGGCGGCTGGTACATCAGGTAGAAGCAGACCGCCAGGGGGAAGGCGGAGAGGAACATGAAGGGATGCCGCCGGCCCCACCGGGTCCGCACGCTGTCCGACAGCGCGCCGACCAGCGGGTCCGATACGGCGTCGACGATGCTGGCGATGAGGAACGCCGTGCCGCAGAGCCCCGGCGAGACGCCCAGCACCTGGTTGTAGTAGATCATCGTGGCGACGCCGGCCGCGCCGACCATCGCCTGCTCCAGGGACCCCGAGGAGAAGGCGAGCTTGGTGCGGGCGGAGATGCGGCGGCGGCGCGGGCTGGCAGGGCTCTCCATGAGGGCAGGCTACCCCAACAGCTCGAGCGCACGCCAACGGTCGACCGTTGCACGGTGTGCCGCGGCGGGCCGATGCAATAACATGGGCGGCAGTGCACAGGCAGGTGGACAGGACATGACGAGGACCGTTCCCGCACCGGACGAGAACAACGTCTGGCGGCTCGACACGCCGGGTTCGGAGGGGTGGCCGCGCAGCCCCCACGCCGACGATCCGAACAAGTACTTCATGGTCTCGACGGACGGCCACGTGTCGGAGCCGGCGGACCTGTGGGCGACGCGCATCGACCGCAGGTTCCGCGACCGGCTGCCCACCATGGCCACGGATGCGGACGGCAGGAGGTACCAGAAGACCGAGGGCTTCCGGCCGGTGCGCCTGCGGAACGTCGAGTTCAAGGGCGAGGACGGCCTGCGCAACGCCGCGGGAAAGACCCCGGAGGAGCGCATCGCGGACCTGGCCCTCGACGGCGTGGACGCGGAGGTGCTCTTCCCGAACAAGGGCCTCACCATCTGGGCGACGCCGGACCCGGTGTTCAGCCAGGCGATGTGCCGCGTGTACAACGAGTGGGCGTGGGAGACGTTCGGCGACTACAACGACCGCCTCTCGCCTATGGCGTGCGTGGCCCCGGCGGACATGGACGCCGCGATCGCCGAAATCGAACGCTGCGCCGCCCTCGGTTTCCGGGGCCTGTCGCTACCGTGCAAGCCGGTGTGGGGCGCGCCCGACCATGCGGCGCTGAACTACAACCTGCCGGAGTTCGACCCGCTCTGGTCCGTGATCCAGGAGGTGGACCTGCCGATCACGTTCCACGTGTCCACCGGCCGTGATCCGCGGACGTCGCGCGGCAACGGCGGGGCCGTCATCAACTACGCGGTGCACTCCCTGGCCCCGACCATGGAGCCCCTCGCGAACCTCTGCGCGTCGGGCGTCCTCGCGAAGTTCCCGGGCCTGCGTTTCGGCAGCGTGGAGGCGGGCATCGGCTGGGTGGCCTGGGCGATCCAGGCCATGGACGAGGCGTACCTGAAGCACCACATGTTCGTGCGGCCGAAGCTCGGGATGCTGCCGAGCGACTACTTCCGGCAGTACGGCTTCGCGACATTCCAGGAGGACAAGGCGGGCCTCGATGTCGCCCGGGAGCATCGACTGATCGACAACTTCATGTGGGCGAACGACTACCCGCACCACGAGGGCACGTGGCCGCACTCCGCCGAGGCGATCGAGCGCACCATGGGGCAGCTCACCGACGGCGAGCGGGCGAAGATCCTCGGCCTGAACGCCGCGCGGGTGTTCCGGTTCCCGGTACCGGAGCGTTACCTGGCCCAGCCGGACGTTGCGGCCGTGCACGCTGCCTGACCCGCCGCCCGCGGGTCAGGAGCCGCCGGTGTTGATCGGGGCGCGAGGAGGTTCCTCGGCAGCCACCGATGAAGTGGCCAGTGCGGCGAGGCGTTCCCGCTCGGAGGCCAGCGCCGTCTCCTGTTCGCGCAGCCGCTCCCGGTCGCGGCGCAACTCGGACTCGCGTTCGCGCCACCGCTGCCGGTCGTCCGCGAGCCGTTCGCGGCCCGCGTCGAGATCCCGCCGGCTACGCTCGAGGTCGGCGCGCATGCGGGCCAGTTCGGCTCGCTCGTAGCGGACGCGCTCACGCTCCTGCGCTGCCAGCTCGGCCTCCGTGGGGACGTCCATGAGGGGCACGCCGGCGTACTGCAGCACGGGCGCCTGGTCCACGAACTCCGTCTTGGCGGGCCCCAGGTACGCTTCCCAGAACTGGCGGTGGACCAGCCTCTGCCGGGGGTGTTCGGTCACGTCCTTGCGGGTCAGGTAGAAGATCGTGGCGTGGAGGTCTTCGCTCGGCGGCGGGGCGGCGCCGGCGAGCGCCCGGGCGTCCCGCGCCCCGGTGAACCGCTCGAAGTCCCAGTCGTTCCAGGGCGTGTCCAGATGGGAGAACCAGTCCGCGTGCTGCATCATGTCGGAGAACACGTACAGTGACTTCGGACCGACGACCTGCTCCAGGTCCCGCGCGGTGTCCTCGAGCGCCTCAACGAGATAGGCGTTGTCGACCGAGGCGTTGCGGGCCTGGGCGGCGAGGGCGTCGATCCGGCCGGCCAGCGCGTCCCGTTGCCGGCAGAAACGCTTCGCGCTGTCGCGCACGGAGGACGGGATCTGTGCCGGCAGGTCGTCGCAGTCGCGCGTCGCCGCGTCCTGGTCCTTCGCGGTGCCGACCGCGAGGTCCCCGTTGCCATAGGGCTTGCAGAGGCGCCCGAGCAACATGCGCGGCGCCTCGGCGTAGTTCGCGAGGGCGTAGACCGTGAGCTCGGTGCGGGCGGCGAGTCCAAGCGTCACTTCGTTCAGCAACCGTCCGGGCAACGTTGCGTGGCCCGGCGCGAGCGGCTTCTGCAGGTCGATCAGGAAGACGGCCTGTCCCGCGCCGGCGGCGTCCTCTCCCTGGCAGGCGTCGGCGACGGCGGGCTCCCGCAGACCGTCCTGCACTTGCATGGCAAGGGTCACCACCAGACCGAGCGCGCCGGCGAGGACCACCGGACTCCACAGGCCCACCTTGCCGCCGACGCGGCTGCGGTGGCTGGCCACGGCCGGGGACCGAGCGTCCTCTCTGAGCTTCGCGAGCATGGGCGACATCGATCAGGTTTCCGCCATGGCGGGCAACTGGATGCGGGTGACCGTCCCGCCGCCGGGCATCGAGCTGACGGAAATCGCGCCGCCGTACTTCTCGACGAGATGGCTGGTCGAGATCAGGCCGACGCCGTTGCGGTTCTCTTCTTCGGCGAAGAACGGGTCGAACATCCGTGCCCGCGTATCCGGCGTCATGCCCACGCCGTTGTCGATGATCGTGACGGAGGCCCGTTCGGCGTCCGCGCCGGTCGAGATCCGGAGTTCGCCCTTCTCCTTGCCGGAGTCGGCGATCGCGTCGAGCGAGTTCTCGACCACCTTCTCCAGCATCAGGCAGATTTCCGCCTTCGACGCGAAGACCTCGGGGACCGATCCCTCCTCGAGCGTCACCTCGGCGTCGGTCCCGGCATGCGTGTCCTCCACCACTTCCCGGACGCAGTCGTTCAGGTTGAGCAGCGTGTAGCTGACGTCGCTCTGGCCCCTCGAGAACGCGGACAGGCGGTCCGCCATGTCCGTGATCGTCTCGACCCGCTCCCGCACCCGGGACAGCGTCTGGGCACCCTGTTCCACCGCGGACTGCAGCGCGTCGCCGTTGGCGGCATGCGCGCCGTTGAAGTCGCCGTGCACTTCGAGAAGGGTTTCGAGTGCATCGCTGATCTCCCGCGCGGTCCCGGCAAGGCGCGACGCGACGCTGTGGGACAGGATCCGATGCGACATCAACAGCTTCGTGGCGGCCCATGCGTCCCCGGGGGCGACGCCCGCGTGAGCAGGGCTTGCCGCGCCGCGGTCGGCTGCTTGTTCAGCGGCACGCGTCGCGCTTGCGGCCTCGGGCGCCGGCGCGGAGGCGGAGCGCAGACGGACCGCGCCGGCCACGACCCAGACCAGCAACAGGACACCGGCGGCGCCGAGCATGCCGTTCACGTAAAGGGAACTGAGCTGGTTCTTCCTCGTGAGTTCGAAGCCCAGGTCCTGGACGAGCTGAGCCGAGAGATCGGAGATCTCGCTGGACGTGGCCTGGGAGAACAGTTCGCCCGTCGGCGCCTGCTGGGCGAGGAGTACGTCCGCGTGGGCGATGAAGTTCGCGACGTGGTCGGGCAGCGGCGGCTCCAGGCGTCCGGCGCGGTCGGCCAGCCGCTCGAGCGCCACGGTGAGTCGCCCCTTGACCGCGTCGCTCGGCGCCGTCAGGTAGCCGTTGATGTCGTTCGTGAGGGCGGACACCTCGCGGGACAGTTCGGCGTCGACGTTTGGCGACTGCACGATGTTCGACGCGGCGAGCGGGAGGTAGCGCGCGGAGTTGCGGATGATGGCGTAGCCCGTCTTGAAGCGCTCGATGCGCTCCTCGCGGGCTTCCACCGCGTTCACGTAGGCGCTGACGTCGTTGGCCAGACGGTTCGGGATGTCCGGAATCCCCCGGATCGTGGCTAGCAGCACCTGCTTGAGCGCGTCCATCCGCGGGATGAAGGCGGCCAGCGAGTCGAAGTCGGCCAGCGGGTCGGACCGCACACGCGCCGTCTCGATGCTCCAGTCGGCGGCCAGTTGCTGGATCTCCCGGACGCCGGCGATGGACGTGCGGTAGTCCGCGGGGTCGTTGTTGCGCGCGAGCCAGAAGAAGACGACCGCGAGGCAGACGATCAGGGCGGTGAAGGCCCAACTGATGGGAAAGACGAGGGTGGGTTTCACTGTGCAAGCTCCTCGGACTCTCCAGCGAGAGTCTTGATGAAAGCAACGATCGCTTCCTTGTCCTCTTCCGGGGCGTCCCGCCCCAACTGAAACTCGAACATGGCGTCGACCGCGTCGCGCAAGGTGGCCGCGCTGCCGTCGTGCAGGTATGGCGCGGTGTGAGCCGCCATCCTGAGACTCGGAACCTTGAACGCGTGGATGTCGGCCTCGTTGCCGGTGATGTTGTAGCGGCCCATGTCCGCTTCGGTGATGTTCCCGCGGCGCTTGAAGTACTCGTTGATCACGCCGAAGACCTGGAACATGTTCCCGCCGACGTTGGCGCCCTGGTGGCAGGACACGCAGCCGTAGAACTTGAACAGCTCGTAGCCCTGCCGCTCGTGTGCCGTGAGGGCGCCGGCCTCGCCGGTCAGCCACCGGTCGAAGGGGCTGTCGGGCGTGGTCAGCGAGCGGAGGAACTCGGCGATCGCGTCCTTGGCGTTCGGGCGGGTGATCCCGTCGGGGTAGAGGGCATCGAACAGTGCCGGGTACTGATCGTCCTGGTACAGCTTGCCGAGGACGTCGGGCCAGAGGCTCGCCATCTCGATCGCCGACTGGACCGGACCGTCGATCTGCTGATGCAGGGTGTCGGCGCGCCCGTCCCAGAACTGCTTGAAGTTGAAAGCGGCGTTGTAGACGGTGGGCGAGTTGATGGCGCCCCGCGCCTCGGCGACGCCGAGCGACACGATCTTCCCGTCGTCGCCGCCGGTCGGAAGATCGTGACAGCTGGCGCAGGAGATCGTGTTGTCCTTCGACAGGCGGATGTCGTGGAACAGCATCCGGCCGAGGGCGGCCTTGGCGGGGTCGGTTCCGACGTCCGCCGGGATGGGCTTGATCGGCTCGCTCAGGTCGGCGGTGACGGAGAGCGCCAAGTACAGGCAGGCGAAGGCGCCGGCCGTCCACAGCGGCCACCGGCGGATGGGCGGCGGTTTGCGGCGTGCGGAGGGAGCGCGGTCCCGGGATGCCGTCGCGTCAACGCGCGATATCCCCCGTGAGGCCCCCCTCGGGGGAGCGACCTGCTTCGAGAGCTCGTTCAATCCGACCATGTCCCTGCCAATCCCATCGCCAAACCGGCCCCCCGGCGCGCCGGACACGCTACGCGTCCGCACGTCGCCGGCGCACACAACCGCGCCACGATCCCGTGCGGATCGATGATCAGGTACTGCTTCTGCTTACCGCGCCCGGCTGGGTGCTAGCCCGGATTGGCCGGCGGTCTGAGGGAAACGCGGTGCGCTGGCGCGCGCCGGCATCCTTGCGGGGTTCCGCCGACCGTTCGCGGTCAACGGGAGCGGCATGTTAGCCACCGTGTCGGTGGTGTCAACACCGGAGCGCGGTTTTTCCGGTTTTTCGCGCCGGACGCCGGGTTGCAGGCAGGCTGTTCGCCGTTGTGAAGAGCGAGGGACTTGCGCTGTTCTGAGAGCCACGGATGGTAGGGGATGGCGTGGTTCGGTTTTTTTTCTTTACCCCGAGAATGCGGCGTTTTGAGTGGTTTCGTGGCGGCGCGGGTGGGCTGCGGGGGATTTTCACCCCACGCGGGGGCGGGGTGCCGCGGTGCGTGGCGGCGCGCGTCCGGCGGCGGGTTGCGTAGACCTGGGAAAAGGGGTCGCCATGGGGCAGGATGGCTGCGCCAAACAAGACCACCGCCGCTCCCCGGAGGGAGAACGACCATGGCGACGCAACAGAGTGTGCTGTTTTCCTGGGACGATGTCGAACGGTTGCCGGAGTTGCGGCGGCTGGAGTTCGTGCTGGAGCAGCTGCCGGACGCGGATCTGGTGGCGGCGCTGGAGTCGCGCCGCGGTCGCGGCCGGGGCGAGTACCCGGTGCGGGCGCTGTGGCGCGCGCTGGTGGCGGGGGTGGTGTTCGGCCACGCGTCGTCGGCGTCGCTGTTGCGCGAGTTGGGTCGCAACCCGGCGTTGCTGTCGGTGTGCGGCCTTGACGCGCTGGGCCGGCAGTCGGCGCCGCGGCGGACGCTGGCGCGGGGTGCGGACGGCACGACGACGGTGGTGGAGGAGGCGCGGTCGCGGCGGGACGGTGTGCCGACGGCGTGGGCGTTCTCGCGGTTCCTGGCGAACGTGGTCGGGCTGGAGGAGGAGAGCGGCGCGGTGTCGGGGATGGTGGACGCGCTGCGCGGGCGGCTGCTGGCGGAGTTGCCGGGCTACGGGACGCACCTGGGCTACGACGGCAAGGCGGTGCCGAGCCACTCGACCGGCCGGCGCGACGCGACGACCGGCGCGACGACGGACACGGACGCGGACTGGGGCAGCCACGAGACGCGCGGGACGGACCGCAACGGCAAGGCGTGGCGGAAGGTGAAGACGTGGTTCGGCTACGGCCTGCACCTGATCGCGGACACCGAGCACGAACTGCCGGTGTGGTTCGAGGTGACGCGGGCGTCGCGTTCGGAGGTGAAGGTGCTGGACGCGGGGATCGACGAACTGTTCGGGGCGGCGCCGGAACTGGCGGCGCGCTGCGCGGACTTCTGCGCGGACCGGGGTCTGGACGCGGGACCGCTGAAGCGGAAGTTGTGGGACGCGCACGGGGTGCGCCCGCTGATCGACGTGCGGGAGCTGTGGCGGGAGGAGAAGGCGATGCCGGACTACGATCCGTCGCAGCCGATCCTGCGTTCGCTGTCGGCGGACGGCGGCGGCAACGTGCTGCACGGCGGGAAGGGCGAGGTGTTGTGCCGCTGTCCGGCGACGGGCGCGGTGCGGCCACTGGCGTTCCAGGGCTTCGAGGCGGACCGCGGCACGCTGAAGTACCGCTGCCCGGCGGCGGCGTACGGGCTCGACTGCGCCGGTCGGGAGCGGTGCCTGCGCGACGCCGGGTCGACGGCCGGGGACTATGGGCGGGTGGTGCGCATCGACCTGGCGTCCGCCGACCGGCGCACGTTCACGCCGACGCCGTGGGGCAGCCCGTCGTGGCGGCGCGGCTACAACCGCCGCGGCGCGCTGGAGCGGATCAACGCGCGGCTCGACAACAGCTTCGGGTTCGAGCGCCACTTCGTGCGCGGGCGGGCGAAGATGCGGGCGCGGCTGGGACTGGCGCTGGCGGTGATGATGGCGCTGGCGCTCGGCTCGGTGGCGGCGGGCCGGCCCGAGCGCATGCGCTCGCTGGTGGATCCCGGACTGCCGCTGGCGGCGTAGCGCCGCCGACACGCCGTTCGCGACCGCATCGGCGCCGGCCGGGGATCGCCCGCCCGCCCGCGGCGCCCAAATGCGAACCGTTCTCACTTGCGCGCCCCCGAACCGACTCTCGACGGCGCCTCCCGGAGCCGCCGCACCCGTTCCACCACCACCGTCGCCGGTTCCAGTCGCGGGCAAGGATCACGCGCCCGAGAAAAAAAGCCACAGCGCAACTCCCTCAGAGCGGACCGCGTTGCGAGCCGAGGGATCCCACCTGTTATAGTGCATGGTTTCCCGCCCCGCTCCGACGATGCCCCGAGGCGCTGACAGTTACCCGGGAGCCCTCCCCATGAGGGGCGGGCCCCTGGCCGCTTCCGGCGTTTCGCGCCGTGGCATGTTCTCGTCTCTCGCGATTCGCGACTTCCGCTTCCTGTGGCTGTCGAGCCTCGCCGCGTCGTTCGCCATGCAGATGCAGATGGTGGCCCGCGGCTGGCTGATCTACGACATGACCAGTTCGCCCCTCGCCCTCACCTGGGTCATGTTGTCGTTCATGCTGCCGTCCTTCCTCTTCTCGCTGGCCGGGGGCGTCATCGCCGACCGGATGCGCAAGAAGTCGATCATGGTGGTCTCGCAGTTGCTCAACACCGCCGCGACGGCGGTGCTGGCGACGATCGTGTACGCCGGGGACGTGACGTTCTGGCACTTCATCTGGTTCGGGCTCTTCAACGGGACGGTGCTCTCCATCAGCATGCCGGCGCGCTTCTCGGTGGCGCCCGAGATCGTCGGGCGCGAACGCGTCGTGAACGCGATGGCCCTGCAGAGTTCGACCTTCAACCTGTCGCGGATCCTCGGGCCGGCGCTGGCCGGGGGGCTCATCGCGCTGTTCGCGGCCGGCGACACCACATCGATGGCCGGGGTGGGCCTGGTGTTCTACGTGATCGCCGGGCTGTCCCTCGTCTCCGTCATTTGCACGGGACTGCTGCACTACCGCGGGGACCCGACGCGCACCGCGGGGACGACGGTCGGCGCGGACGTGCGCGAGGGATTCCGCTTCCTTTCGAAGGAGCGCGTGGTCCTCGGACTGCTGCTCGTCGGCCTCGTGCCGATGACCTTCGGCTTCGTGCCCACGTTCCTGATGCCGGCATTCAACGCGGACGTGATCGCGGGAGGGCCGGACGACCTCGGTCTGCTCATGGCGGCCATGGGCATCGGCGCGCTGTGCGGGTCGTTGTTGCTTGCGCGGCTCGGCGACATGCGCGGGAAGGGCCGCGTGATGTTCGCGGCGACCTACGTCTGGGCGGTGTTCCTGCTGGCCTTCGCGCTGTCCGAGTCGCTGGCGGCTGCCATGCTGGTGGGCGCCTGCGTCGGGCTCGCGGGTTCCCTCATGGGTTCGCTTAACATGAGCATCGTCCAGCTCGCGGTAGGCCCGGAGATTCGCGGCAGGGTGATGGCCATCATGATGATGAGCCACGGCCTGTCGCCGCTGGGGCTCATGCCGATCAGTGCCGCGGCCGAGTACGTCGGCATCGAGGTGGCGATACTGGGCAGCGCCGCGCTGCTCGCGGTCAGCATGGCCCTGCTCGGGGCGCTGTTCCCGGAGTTGCGGCGCATCGACAAGGGCCATGGCCGAGAAGAGACGCCTGCCGGTGTGGCAAGCGATGCGGGTCAGGTGGAGCGGGGGAGATCGACGGCGTGAAATTCGGGATTTTCTACGAACTCTCCGTGCCGCGGCCGTTCGGTGGCGGCATCGAGAAGACGGTGTACGACAACGCCCTGGAGCAGATCCGGGTCGCGGACGAGGTCGGTTTCGACACGGTCTGGGCGGTGGAGCACCACTTCCTGGAGGAGTATTCGCACTGCTCGGCCCCGGAGCTCTTCCTGACCGCGGCGGCGATGTGCACGTCGCGCATCCGGGTCGGCCACGGCGCGGTCGTGTGCGTGCCCGAGATGAACCACCCGATCCGCGTGGCGGAACGCGCCGCCGTGCTCGACATCCTCTCCGGGGGCCGGCTCGAGTTCGGCACGGCGCGGTCCTCGACCTGGACCGAACTGGCCGGCTTCGAGGCGGACCCGGACACTACGAAAAGGACCTGGGACGAGTTTGTGCGGACCATTCCGAAGATGTGGATGGAGGAGCGTTTCTCGCACGACGGCGTGTGCTTCTCGATGCCGGAGCGCGCCGTGCTGCCGAAACCCGTGCAGGACCCGCATCCGCCGATGTGGGTCACGGTCACGTCGCCGGGTACGGAACTCGACGCTGCCGAGCGCGGTCTCGGGTCGCTGGGCGTCGCGACGGCGGGCTTCGGCGAGCAGGAACGACGGCTCCGTGAGTACCGGCGGCGCATCCGGCACTGCGAGCCGGCGGGCGGCGCGGTCAACGACCAGGTCGCGACCCTGAACTTCCTCTACTGCGATCCCGACATCGACCAGGCGGCACGGATCGGCGTCGGGATGCTCGGCGCTTTCAACGTGGCCAACGCGCACCTGCTGTTCACGCGGGAGGCCTATCCGACGCGCGCATACGGCCTGCTGGCGAACCTCGCCCCGGGACGCCGCGGCCGGCGGTCCTCGGAAGACAACCCGGGCGCCCGCGCGGGGATCCCGGAGGGCATGGCGATCGGCGACCCACAGCACCTCGTGCGCGTCATGAAGGAGTGGGAGTCGCTCGGCGTCGACCAGGTCAACTTCCTGCTGAACGCGATGGAGATGATTCCGCAGGAGAAAGTCCTGGCCAGCCTGCGGCTGTTCGCGTCCGAAGTCATGCCGCAGTTCCGCCGGGAGGCCGCCTGATGCTCTCCGGGACGACCCCCCTCGAGACCCTCGCTCCGGACGCGCCGGAGATCCGCTCGTTCGACATCGAACCCGTGCGCCTGGCGGACGTGGAGATGCTCCACTGGAGCTTCGAGGTCGCCGCCGGCGACGTGACCGAACTCTATCCGCCGGCGCTCCATCCGACGTTACCGCCGATGGCGATGATCGTCGCCTGGGCGGTACCGGAATCGCCGTGGGGCGCCTTCCGGCTCGCACAGGTGCGCCTGTCCTCCCGCAGCGGGGCGCGGCCGCGGGGATTTCTCGTCGGGGCGGTCATCGACAACGCGGCCGCCGGCGGGGCACTCGCAGATCGTTGGGGGCTGCAGGCGCGCACGGGGAGCGTGGTCGTGGAGCGGTACTACGATGCGGCCAGCGCGGAGGTGGCCATCGACGGCGAGACCGTGCTCGCGGTGCGCGCCGACGACCCGGAACCCCTGCGCCCGAACGACATCCAGTTCTTCGGCGCCATGCACGCGGCCCACACGCCGGCGGGGCTCAGGCTCGTGCAGTTCGACTCGACTTTCGAGGTGACGCGCGCCGAGCGCTACACGCCCGTGCTCGAGGCGTTCGACGCCGGGGCCTGGGGGCAGCCGCGCCTCGAGCCGACGTACCCCGTCGTCGCCTATGGAGCCCAGGCGGAGGTCACGCTGCCGCGGCTGCGTTTCGCGACCCGGCCCGACGTGAGCGCGTTCGAGGGCGCCGAGACCCTCGCCTGAGCCCCATTGCTACAATCCGGCGGGTCCGGTCTTCGCACGTCTTGGAGGCGCGCATGAGCAAGGTACTCACCACGGTACTGGGCGGCGCCCTCATCGCCACAGCATGGTTCGCGGGTGCGCAACCCGACGACCGGTTTGCCAGTGTCGAGATCAAGGCCACCCACGTCGCCGGGGCCGTGCGCATGCTGGAGGGCGCGGGCGGGAACATCGGCGTCAGCGTCGGCCTGGACGGCGTGCTGATCGCCCTCGAACGCGACGGGTTCGGGCGCTGGGAGGAGTGGGGCTCGGGCTTCATCGATACGGAACGCTGGATCTCGATCGTGCGGGAGAGCGACGTCGCCGGGAACGCGCCATGACCTACGCCGGCGCCCGCCGCATCCTCGACGCCGACAGCCACCTGATGGAGCTGCCGGACTTCCTGACCCGGCACGCGTCCGGCGCGATGCGGGACCGCATCCCGAAGATCGGAGAAGTCCGTATCGCAGCCGAGGGGATCCGGATGCGCGAGTACGACGGGCGTCTCGGTCACCCCCCGGAAGTCGTGGAGAAGCTCACGGCCCTGGGGGACGACCTGACCCGGGGACCCAAGTGGCACGACGCCCTGGGCGCGTTCAACACGGCGGAGCGGGGCACCGCGTTGACGCTGCTCGGGTTCGAGCGGCAGGTGGTGTTCTCGTCCTTCTGCGGCCGACGCATCTTCGGCGAGCGGGACCTGGATATCGCCTACGCGGCGGCGGGCGCGCACAACCGGGCGATGGCGGAGTTCTGCGACGGCGAGCCGCGCCTGATGGGCGTGGCCATGGTGCCGCTCACGGACCCCGGCCGCGCTCTTGCCGAGATCGACGCGGTCCTCGAGCTCGGGCTGCAGGCGATCTGGATCGCGTCGGACGCGCCCGGCGGCAGGTCGCCGGGCCACCCGGACCACGAGGCGATCTGGGCGACCCTCGCGGAACGCCGCGTGCCGTTCCTGCTGCACGTCGGCTCGAGCCCGTTGAACATCGACGACGAGTGGATGAACGACGGCCACTCCGAGCGGCAGAGCGCCCGCGACGGCGCGGAAGTGATTGGTTCGAAGGACCTGTCCGTCGTGTTCCACTCGGCGCAGCGCTTCATCTCCGTGCTGATTCTCGACGGCGTGCTTGAACAGTTCCCGGACCTGCGTGGAGGCGTCATCGAACTCGGCGCCGGATGGGTCCCGGACACCCTGCGGCGCCTCGACCACGCCGTCGACATCTGGGCGCGCGCCGAGCCGCATCTCGGCGAGATGGACCGCAAGCCGTCCGAACAGGCGCGCGAGCAGTTGCGTTTCACGCCGTACGCGTTCGAGAACGCCGGACGGCTAATCGAGGAGTCGGCGGCGGAGCTGTATCTCTTCTCTTCGGACTACCCGCACGCCGAAGGCGGTCGCGACCCGCTGGGCCGCTTCAGCCGGTCGCTGGAAGGCATGGACGAGGGCACGCTCGACCGGTTCTTCGCCCGGAACTTCCTGGACCTCTACCGAAACGCGGCGTAACCACGGCGGCTCACGCGGCGCGGAAGTGCGGCGCGACCTCCTCGGCGAAGAGCTGCGCGGGCGCCATCGTGTCCCGCCCGAAGAACTCCATCACGAACATCGTGCAGCCGAGGTCGATGTGCTTGCCGATCGCGTCGACGCACTGCTGCGCAGTCCCGGTAATCGCGATGGGTCCCTTCGGGTCGCCCATGTGGCCGCCGAAGATCTTCTGGGCGCGGTCCGCCATGGGCCCCGCGCTCGCCTCGTCCTCCGCGATCGTGACCAGGCACTGCTGACTGACGACGATCTCCGAGAAGTCGCGGCCGACGGTGTCGCAGTGGCGCTTCAGGACTTCGACCTTGTGTCCGAGGTTCGGCTGTTGGCCCGCGAGGTTGTTCCACATGTCCGCGTGCTGCGCCGTCAGCTTGAGCGTGACGCGTTCGCCCGCGCCGCCGATCAGGATCGGGATGCGCCGGGGAGGCTTGGGCTGGCACACGACGTTCTCCGCCTGGACGAACCGGCCGTCGTAGGACACCTCGTCCTCCTCGCCCCACATGCGCCGGAGGAGTTCGACCGTCTCCCGCAACTGGACCAGGCGTTCGCCGGTCGACAGGAAAAGGACGCCGAAGTCGGTGAACTCGCGCGGCATCCAGCCGCCGCCGAGCCCGGCGATGACGCGCCCGCCCGCGATGTTGTCTGCCGTGGCGATCACCTTGCCGAGCTGTGCCGGGTTGCGCATCCCGGCCGGCGTCACGAGCGTCCCGATCTCGACGCGTTCCGTGATGGCGGCGAGTGCCGATACCATGGACCACGCCTCGAGAATCGGCAGTTGGGGAGACTGCGGGCCGTAAAAATGGTCGCAGACCCAGAGGGAGTCGTACCCCATGTCCTCGAAGGCGCGCGCGGCTTGCGCGGCCGCGACCCAGGGCCGCTTGATCTGGGGGACGGTGACGCCGAAGTGTGCCTGGGTCATGGGAGCCCTCGTGGTTCGTGGATCACGCAAGAGCGTACTGCGAGCCGCGCGGAGACGGCAACGCGGAAGGCGCTAGGCGAACCCTTCCGGCAGGTCGCGCGCGGCGGAGAGCTTCCGTTCGGGGTCGCGCTTCTCGAGGAACGACAGGACGCCTTCGCGGGCGGCCGCCTGGTTGCCGATCCAGGAGAACACCTCGTCCTCGCGCTCCATCATGGCCGGGACGCCGGTGTGCATCCCTTCCCAAAGGAGCCGCTTCGTCACCGCCACCGAAACGGGCGCCGCGTACCGGTGCTCGGACGCCATGGCGCGCGCGGTGTCCAGCAACGCTTCTCTCGGTACCGCCTTGCTCACGATGCCGAGTTCCGCGGCCTCCGCGCCGGTGACGACGCGCCCCGACATCAGCAGGTGGGCGGCGAGTTCCGGCATCGTCCCCCGACGGGTGAACACGAAACCGAGCTTCCCGGTCTCCGCCGCGATGCGCACGTCGCACAGCATTGGGTAGGTCATGCCGATGCCGACGGCCGGACCGTTGATCGCGGCGATGACCGGCTTCGGCGCGTCGTACGGCAACAGCCGCGCGACGTTGCTTCCCGTGTCGCGCTCCTCCCGGCCGGCGAAAGTGTCGGCGCCGCCACCGAGGTCGGCCCCCGCGCAGAACGCGCGCCCGGCCCCGGTGACGATGATCGCGCGTATCGCGTCGTCATCGCGCGCCGCGGCGAGCGCCGCCGACATGCCCTGGCCGATGTCCAAGCTCCAGGCGTTCAGCCGCTCGGGACGGTTCAGCGTGAGGGTTGCGATGCCTTCCGTGACCTCGTAGATCACTGCTTCGTCCGACATTTCCTGGCTCCTGACCATGGTCGCTACACGGATTGTGGCGGCTTTGGACCCGCCCGGCTGGCGGCCGGCTGCGTGCTACCATCCGGACAGAAGCGGTCCAGGGGAAAGCCATGGCGGATCTGCTGCAGGCGCTGTCGGAAATCACCGGCCCCGGCGGGGTCCTGACCGGTACCGACGTGACCGGTCGCGCGGCCGGCATCTGGATGTCGGAATCCATCGAGGCGCAGACGCTGGTGCGGCCGCGGACGACGGCGGAGGTCGGCGCCGTACTCGCGGCCTGCCACCGGGCGGGACAGCCGGTGGTCGCCCACGGCGGCCTGACGGGCCTGGTGGGGAGCGCCCTCACCGAGCAGGGCGACGTCATCCTCTCGCTCGAGCGCATGAACCGGATCGAGGGCGTGGACCGGGTCAACCGCACGATGACCGTGCAGGCGGGGACCGTGCTGCAGGCCGTGCAGGAGTGCGCCGACGAGCACGGCCTCATGTACCCCCTCGATCTCGGCGGACGGGGAAGCTGCACCATCGGCGGCAACATCTCGACCAACGCCGGCGGCAACCGCGTCATCCGCTACGGCATGACCCGCGACATGGTGCTCGGCCTCGAGGCGGTCCTCGCGGACGGCACGGTGGTGTCGTCGATGAACGAGATGATCAAGAACAACGCGGGTTACGACCTGAAGCAGCTCTTCATCGGTACCGAGGGCAGCCTCGGCGTGGTCACGCGCGCGGTTTTGCGCTTGCGCGAGAAGCCACGCAGCCAGGAGACGCTGTTCGTGGCCGTCGACGAGTTCGACAAGCTCCCGGAACTGCTGAAGCTGATGGACGCGCGGCTCGGTGGCGCACTTTCCGCCTTCGAAGTGTTGTGGAACAACTTCTACCGGCTGGTGAGCACGCCGCCGGCGAAGCAGCGTCCGCCCCTGTCCCAGGACTCTCCCTATTACGTGCTCATCGAGGCGATGGGCGGTGACGCCGAAACGGACAAGGCGCGGGCCGAGGCGGCCCTCGAGGACGCTTATGAAGCGGGTCTCGTGACCGACGCGGTGATCGCCCAGAGCGAGGCGCAAAGGCTGGAGCTCTGGGCGATGCGCGACGACGTGGAGCAGATCAACCGCTTCCCGCCGATCTTCATCTATGACGTCAGCCTGCCGATTCCCAAGATGGAAGCCTACGTGGAGGGCGTCAACCGCGGGCTGACCGAGACCTTCGGCACGTTCCGCAACTACGCGTTCGGGCATCTCGGCGACGGCAACCTGCATTTCGGCATTTCGGCCGGGCGTGACAACTCCGCGAAGAAGGGGGTCGACCGCGCCGTCTACGCGCCGCTCGCGGGGATCGGCGGGTCGGTGTCCGCAGAGCACGGTGTCGGGCTCGACAAGAAGGCCTGGCTGTCGGTCTCCCGCACGGCGGACGAGGTCGCGCTGATGCGCACGCTGAAGCAGGCGCTCGATCCACGCGGCATCCTGAACCCGGGCAAGATCTTCGACGCAGCGGAAGGCGCCAGGGAGGACGTGGACGTCGCCGCCGGGTAAACGGTACCGCCGTGGACGTTCCGCTGCACTACCTGTCGCTCTCGGACGTCTGCCGGCGGCTGAAGAGCGGGGAGTTCTCGGCCGTTGGCGTCACCGAAGCCATGCTCGCACGCATCGAGCGCCTCGACCCTTCGCTCAAGTCCTACGTCACCGTTACCGCCGAGGATGCACTGGCCCGGGCCGCCGCCCTCGACGCCCGGCGCGCGAACGGCGAACCGCTCGGAGCGTTGCACGGCGTCCCCATCGCGCTGAAGGACCTGCTGTGGACGGATGGGGTCGTCACCACATGCGGTACGCGCGTGCTGGCCGACTGGGCGCCCGACGAGGATGCGACCGTGGTGGCGCGGCTCAAGGCGGCTGGCGCCGTGATCCTCGGCAAGGTCAAGCTCACCGAGGGCGCTTTCTCGAACCATCATCCCGACGTCGAGCCACCGGTGAATCCCTGGGCGGCCGAGCGTTGGACGGGAGTGTCGTCTTCGGGTTCCGGCGTCTCGGTCGCGTCGGGGCTGGCCTACGGCGCGCTCGGCTCGGATACCGGTGGCAGCATTCGCTTTCCGTCGGCGTGTTGCGGCCTCGTCGGGATCAAGCCGACGTACGGGCGCGTCAGCCGCCATGGCGCGTTTCCCCTGGCCGAATCGCTCGACCACATCGGGCCGATGACCCGTACCGTGGAGGACGCGGCGCGCATGCTCGGCGTGATGGCGGGGCAGGACCCGAAGGACCCGACGTCGTTACCCGCCGCAGTACCCAACTACGTCGCGGAGACGGGCGGCGGACTGGCGGGGTTCGCTGTCGGCGTGGACCGGGACTACGTTGGCGCGGGCGTGGCGCCGGAGACGGTCGAAATCGTCGAAGACGCCCTGCGGCTCCTGCAGGCAACGGGCGCGCGGGTGGTTGACGTGCGCATGCCCGACTGCGCGGAGCTCGTGCGGGGTTGGCCGATCACGTGCGGCGTCGAGTGCGCGCTCGCGCACGCCGCGACCTGGCCGTCGCGCGAGGACGAATACGGCCCCGACCTGGCGCGGCTGCTCAAGTTCGGGCAGGCCGCGAGCGCCACGGACTACGCGCGTCTCGAGCGGGCGCGGGAGCGCTTCCGGGCGGCGCTGGATGCGACGTTCTCCGAGGTGCAGGCCATCGCGGCGCCCTGCATGATCTCGCCGCCGCCCCTCACGGATTTCGGCACGCGGGTCCCGGAGGAGGGCATGGCCCCGTTCATCCAGTTCACGGCGCCCTTCGACTACTCCGGCCACCCGACCATTACGCTTCCGCTCGGTCTCGACGACGATGGCGTGCCGCGGGCGTTCCAGCTCGTCGGACCGCGCCTCGGCGAGGCCGCGCTGGTCCGCATGGGGAGCGCTTTCGAAGCGGCGGCGGGGTTCGACGCGCATCCGGACACCAACTGAGTGCCCCTTGGCCGAGAGGAGACCGAAGTGGCGAACGGCATGACGAGGCGGCGGGTCCTGGCCGCGCTGGCGGCGGTGGGTGTGCCGATCGCCGCGATGGAGGTCGAGGACTACCTGCGGCTGGGACTCGACAAGTCCTTCCTGGACCGGGGCATGACCGCCCAGGTGAACGGGCGCTCCAACATGGAACTCCTCGAGGCCCTGGACGTACCGGAGGACCGGCAGTACCACCCCTGTCCGGAGGCCTATCCGGAGCCGGACGTGCCGCGCGGCACCGTGCGCGAGTTCCCCGGGTGGGACGATACGCGGGTCTACGCCGGCACGGTCCGCGACGTGTGGATATACACGCCCGCGCGGCTCGACTCGTCGGTGGCGCCTGCTCTGATGGTGTTCCAGGACGGCCGGATGTATCTCGACCCGACCGGTCCGGTCCGGGCCACCGCGGTGCTCGACTCGCTCATCCACGCGGGCGAGCTGCCGCCGACGGTCGCGGTGTTCGTCATGCCCGGCCGACGTGAGGGGATGACGGACGACGAGGCCACCCTCAACCGCAGCTTCGAGTACGACAGCGTGACGCCCACGTACGTCCGGTTCCTGGTCGACGACCTGCTCCCGTTCGCGGAGTCGGAGGTGGGGGCTCAGTTCGCGCGGGATCCGTCCACGCGCCTGATCTGCGGCATTTCGAGCGGCGGGATATGCGCGTTCAACGCCGCCTGGCACGACCCGGGCGCGTTCGGGCGCGTACTCTCCCACGTGGGGTCCTTCGTCAACATCCGGGGCGGCCACAACTACCCGTATCTCATCCGGTCGACGCCCAGGAAGCCCATCCGGGTGTTCCTGCAGGGCGGGAAACGCGACGGCAACGTCGTCATGGGCAACTGGGCGCTCGCCAACCAGGTCATGGCCTCTGCGCTCGAGTACGCGGGCTACGAGTACCGGTTCGCCTTCGGCGAGGGCGGCCACAGCGCCCGCCATGGCGGGGCGATCTTCGCGGACTCGTTGCGGTGGCTGATGGGGTGAGGGGATGAGGGGGTGGCGCTCGGCACCGAACGCGGCCGCTACCGCACGTTCGACCACCTGTCGTGCAGGCTCCCCGCGATGGACGCCGGGGAGTGGTGGGACAGCGACAACCCGGCGGCGTTAGTCGGAAGTTCCCCCTGATTTCCCGCTGAGAATCGGGTCAAGGGATTGATTCGACAGGGATCGTTGGGTTTTCGGGGCGATGCAACGTTCCCATGTAAAGTGTGGGTTATGGGTTGCAATGGCGTGGCGGGACGATTATCATCGTTCCCATGTACATCGAAACCGTCCCGAACCGCAACTCGCCCCCCGCCATCCTCCTGCGCGAGGGCTGGCGCGAGGACGGCAAGGTCAGGAAGCGCACCATCGCCAACCTCTCCAGGTGGCCCCGCGCCAAGATCGAAACCCTGCGCCGACTGCTCAAGGACGAACCCCTCGTCGGCCGCGACGACGCCTTCGACATCGTCCGCGCGCTGCCGCACGGCCATGTCGCCGCCGTGCTCGGCACGCTCCGGCAACTGCGCCTGGACCGGGTCGTGGCCGCGCAACGCTCGCCCGAGCGCGACCGCGTGGTGGCCATGGTCGTCGCCCGCGTGCTGGAGCCGGGGTCGAAGCTGGCCACCGCCGCCGGCCTCGCCGCGGCCACCGCGCGCCACACCCTGGCCGACACGCTGGGACTGGGCGCGCTCACCGAGGACGACCTGTACGCGGCCATGGACTGGCTGCTCGCGCGCCAGGACCGCATCGAGCGGACCCTGGCCAGGCGCCATCTCGCGGACGGCGCGCTGGTGCTGTACGACCTGACCTCGGTGTACCTGGAGGGGCGCCAGTGCCCGCTGGCGAAGCGCGGCCACTCGCGCGACGGCAAGAAGGGCAAGCTGCAGATCGAGTTCGGGCTGCTGTGCGACGCCGACGGCCGGCCGGTGGCGGTGGAGGTGTTCCCCGGCAACACCGCCGACCCGGCCACCGTGGGCGCGCAGATCGACAAGCTGCGCGAACGCTTCGGGCTGTCCAGGGTGGTGCTGGTGGGCGACCGCGGCATGCTCACCGAGGCGCGCATCCGGGAGGACGTCAAGCCGGCGGGGCTGGACTGGATCAGCGCCCTGCGGGGGCCGGCGATCCGCAAGCTGGTCGAGGCCGGCGCGATCCAGCCGTCGCTGTTCGACGAGCGGGACCTGATCGAGATCCGCGCCGACGCGCATCCCGGCGAGCGCCTCGTGGTGTGCCGCAATCCGCTGCTCGCCGCGGAGCGCGCGCGCAAGCGCGGGGAACTGCTCGCGGCCACCGAGAAGCTGCTCGAACCCATCGCGGCGGCGACGCGGCGGAAGCACAAGCGCCTGACGGGCGCGGAGCGGATCGGCGCGCGGGTCGGCAAGGTCATCGGCAAGTACAGGATGGCCAAGCACTTCGACTGGGACATCGACGACGACGGCTGCTTCGGCCACCGCAGAAACGCCGCCTCCATCGCCGCCGAGGCGGCCCTGGACGGGCTGTACGTCATCCGCACCAGCCTGCCGGAGGAACGCCTCGACGCCGCGGGCGCCGTGCGCGCCTACAAGCGCCTGAGCACCGTGGAGCGCGCCTTCCGCAGCCTCAAGACCGTGGACCTCAAGGTGCGGCCGGTGTTCCACCGCAACGCCGACCGGGTGCGCGCCCACGTGCTGCTGTGCATGCTCGCCTACTACGTGGAGTGGCACATGCGCGAGCGGCTGGCGCCGCTGCTGTTCGACGACGAGGACCCGGCCGGCGCCGCGGCCGACCGCGCCTCCGTGGTCGCCCCCGCCCGGGTCTCCGAGTCCGCCCGGCGCAAGGCCCGTCGCAAGCGCGCCGACGACGGGCGGCCCGTGCAGAGCTTCCGCTCCCTGCTCGGCGACCTCGCCACCGTCACGAAAAACACCGTCACGCCGCGCCTGCCCGGCGCCGAACCGTTCGAACTCCTCGCCCGACCCACCGAACTGCAGCGCGAGGCGTTCCGCTTGCTCGGCCTCCGGCTACAGTAGCGTTCCCAGTAACAAACCGCCGATCCTCGCCAATATCCATACGCATCAGCAAGTTAGAGCACATCGACTCTGGAAGTTCCGGTTAGTGGCGTTCAACACCTCCGCACGCTCTGCCGCCGAGGTAAGGAGCCGGGAGCGTCCGGCGATCTGGAACTCGTGGTCATCGGCGCCCACTTGGGCATGCAGGGCATAGCGGGGATCGCGCTCGAGCTGGCGCACCTTGGGCGTGCCGGCGCTCGCGAGCACGTACAGGCCCGCCTCCGTGAAGACCGCACAGACGCGCGCGACCCGCGGCGCGCCGTGGTGGTCGAGGGTCGCCAGGATCGCCACCTCGCCCCGGTCCGGGCGATAGAGCAACCGCCGGCCAACCGCGGCGATGTCGGGTGCCGCCCGGTGGAACTCGGGCCACCTGAGCAGGTTCATTGGCCGGATGCCCGCCCTGATGCGTTGACCAAGTCAGTCGGGCCAGTAGCGCCGGTCGAGCAGCCGCCCCCACTCCTCGTCATAGGGATGCACCTCGTGGACACGCCGCGCGCCGCGGTAGACGGGTCTGCCTTCGTTGGCCCACCGGAAAATCGAGCCTTCCAGGTTGAAAACGTTGGCCACGCCTCGCGCGAGCAGCCGCTCGGCCAGACCCGACGAGCGATGACCGACAGAGCAGTAGACCACGACGGTGGGCCGCCCATCGAACCCGGACAGTGCGTCGAGCGCGGCGGCGAGCGTCTCCGTCCGCGCCGCGCCCCGGAGTTGTCCGACCTCGTACTCCGCCTCGCTCCGCGCATCGAGCAGCAGCACGCGCGCGGCGTCCGACTCGAGGAGCCCCGCGAGATGCTGCGTTGTCATCTGCGGGACATCGGGGAAGTGCTCGCGCACCTCGTGCAAAACCTCCCGCCAGGCCTGCGAGTCTGGCGCGGCATCCGCCGTGCCGACAGCGGCGCGAGTCGAGTCGCCGCACGCCGCCGACAGCAGCAGCCCCGGCAGGAGGAGCGCGGCGCCCCGGACGGCAGCTATGCGAACGTGCACACCCCCTGGTCGAGCACCACGGCGCCGTCCTGGTTCGTGGTGCGAAAGAGCGCTTGCCCGCCGTCGACCCACATCGACACCGACAGCGCGTCCCCGGGCATCACCGGCCGCGAGAAGCGCCCGTTCATCGACCGGAAGCGTGACGGGTCGCCGTCGCAGAGCGTGTGCAGCAGCGCGCGCCCGGTGAAGCCGTAGGTGCACAACCCGTGCAGGATCGGCTTGTCGAAGCCGCCCATGGCCGCGAACGACGGGTCGGAGTGCAGCGGGTTGCGGTCGCCGGAGAGCCGGTACGTGAGGGCTTGGTCCTCGCGGGTCTGGTAGGTGACCTGGTGGGTCGGTTCGGCGTCGGGGAACTCGACCTTGGCAGCCGGTCCGCGGTCGCCGCCCCAACCGCCCTCGCCGCGGCAGAAGAGCGTCGAGCGAGTGCGGATCAGGGGTTCCCCGGTCGCCGTGTTCACGCCTTCGGACTCCATCTCGATCAGCGCCGCGTTGCCCTTGTCCCAGATGCCGGCGATCCGGCCGCGGCTCTCGATCTCGCCGTCGGGCGGGATCTCGCCGAGCAACTCGATGCCCTGCTCGCCATGGACCATGAGGGCCGGGTTGAAGCTGCCCACCTTGCCGAGCGGCGCTCCGCCTCCGCCGATGATGACGGCGAAGGTCGGGAAGACGCGCTGCGGCGTGTCCTTCGTGTTCTCTGTCGTGAAGGCGAGTTCGTCGGTCCCGGCGCCGATGCCGACGGCGTAGAGCAGGGCGTCCTTGGACGTCCAGTTGCGGGTCGAGGGTCCGCCGGTCTCGCCGACGGCATCCGGATTGATGGGCATGGGTCCTCCCCGTGGGTCGATTTCGCTCGCACGATAAACGATGCGAGAATGTCGGGGAAGCATGCCGCACCGGTCGTTGGCGTCGGAGCAGGCCTCGGGCGCCGGGGTGCACACTTCCACGCGAGGGGGAAGACATGGAACGCTCATTGCGCGGGCGCGTCGCCGTGACCGGCGTAGGGGAGACCGAGTACTACAAGCACGGCCAGTCGCCGGACCCCGAGTTCAAGCTGGCGCTCAAGGCGATCCTCGCGGCCTGCGAGGACGCCGGCATCTCGCCGAAGCAGGTGGACGGGTTCGCGTCCTATTCCAACGACCGCAGCGATCCCTCGCGGCTCGCGGCGGCCCTCGGCATCGACGACCTGCGTTTCGCGAACATGCAGTGGGGCGGCGGAGGCGGTGGCGGGTCCGGCGCCATCGGCAACGCGGCGGCCGCGATCGCGACGGGGATGGCCGAGTGCGTCGTCGTGTTCCGGGCGCTCGCCCAGGGACAGTTCGGCCGCTTCGGCCAGGGCCCGCGGCGCAACGTGATCGCCGGCGATACGGCGCACACCGTGCCCTACGGCCTGATGTCCGCCGGCCAGATGTTCGCCATGAAGGTCAAGCGCTTCATGCACGACCACGGCGTCGAGCAGTCGGCGCTCCGGGCCATCTCGCTCGCGTCCTATCACCACGCGCAGAACAACCCGCGTGCCGTGATGTACGGGCGGCCCCTCACCGAGGAGAAGTACGACAACTCGCGCTGGATCGTGGAGCCGTTCCACCTCTTCGACTGCTGTTTGGAGAACGACGGCGCCGCGGCCATGGTCCTGGTGTCCGCGGAACGCGCCGCGGAGGTGGGGCACGCCCCCTGCTACCTGCTCGGCGCCGTGAGCGGCTCGCACCACCGCGCCGGCGCCTCGGTGCACAACGCGCCGGACTACGCGACGAGCGCGTTCAAGACCGTGGCGCCGAGGCTGTACGAGATGGCCGGCGTCGGCCCGGACGATATCGACGTGCTGCAGTCCTACGAGAACTTCACCGGCGGCGTGCTGATGAGCATCGTCGAGCACGGCTTCTGCGAACCCGACGGCTGCAACGAGTTCTTCGTGAAGGACAACCTGATCGCGCCGGGCGGCAAGCTGCCCACCAACACGAGCGGCGGCAACCTCGCCGAGTGCTACATGCACGGGCTCGGGCTCAATATCGAAGCGGTGCGGCAGGTGCGCGGCGCGTCCACCAGCCAGGTCCCGGACGTCGACGTCTCGATGGTCATCTCGGGGCCGATGGTGACGCCGGTGAGCTGCTGCATCTTCGGCTCGGAGGCGACGCTGTGAGCTACCTGCACCCCGGCCTGCCGAAACCCGTTCCCACGCCGGACGGACTCGACGCACCGTTCTGGGAAGCGGCCCGCGAGGGCGTCCTGAAGCTCCAGCGCTGCAAGGCGTGCGGTCAGTGGCAGTGGGGTCCGGAGTGGATCTGCCACAACTGCTTCAGCGACGACCTCGAGTTCGTGGAGGTGGAGCCGCGCGGCCGCATCTACAGCTACGAGCGCGTCTGGCATCCGGTGCATCCCGCGCTCAAGGAGCAGGGCCCCTACCTGATCGTGCTGGTGGAGTTCCCCGACCACGACAACGCGCGGATCGTCGGCAACCTGCTGGGCGATCCGGAGCAGGAGGTTGTGATCGGAGCCCCCGTTCGGGCCGTGTTCGAACACCACCCCGACGACGAGCCGCCGCACACGCTGGTGCACTGGGCGATCGAATAGGCCCGGGGCGCGCAGCCTGAGACCCGCATCCGGTAGGCGCCGCGGGGCGCCGCCCGAAGACCCGGACGGCTCCGCGACCGTCCTGGCGGTGATGCGGGGCATCGCGCTACCCGTCTACGTTCCGTCCTTCTTCTCCGCCATCGCGCAGAACGCGGTGCAGATCCTGCTGCCCCTCTACGCGCTGGAGATCGGTGGCGGAGCGGCGCTGGCGGCGACCGTGGTGGGGCTCCGGGGCGCGGGGACGATGCTGGGCGACGTGCCGGCGGGCATGCTCGTCACCCGCATCGGCGACCGCGGCGTCATGATCGCCGGCCTCCTGGCTGTCACGTTCGCGACCGTCGCCGCGGCGTTGGCGACGGAAGCGACCCTGCTGTCCTTCGCGGCGCTCGGGTTCGGCGCCGGGGTAGGGGTGTGGCTCCTCGCCCGGATGTCGTTCATCACGGACACGGTGCGGCTCGAACAGCGTGGGCGCGTGATCTCGGTCATGGCGGGGCTGCAGCGCGCCGGCGCCCTCGTGGGCCCGCTGATCGCGGGTGTCGGGGCGGAGACCCTGGGCTACCGCACGGTATTCGCGGCCGCGGCCGTGCTCTTCGCGGTATCGCTGGTCCTGGTCCTGATCTTCGCGAACCCGGCTCCGCGGCTACCGCACACTGCGGGTCACGTGCCACTCGCCCAGGTGGTCAGCTCGCATCGCCGCACCTTCACGACCGCCGGCAGCGTCATGGTCATCCTCATGTTCCTGCGGGCCGGACGCCTGCTGATGATCCCGCTCGTCGGGGCGACCATCGGGCTCTCGGCGGCCGAGATCGGCATCGTGTTCAGCCTCTCGGCGGCGGTGGACATGGTGATGTTCTATCCGGCGGGGCTGATCCTCGACCACCTCGGGCGGCGCTGGGCGTTGGCGCCTGCGATGCTGTTGCTCGGCGCCGGACTCGCGGCGCTGCCGTTCGCCGACAGCTTCTGGCCCTTCGCGGCGGCGGGTGTCCTCACGGGACTCGGCGACGGGTTCGGCACGGGCATCTTCATGACCCTGGGGGGCGACCTGTCGCCGGAGCGGGGGCGCGGGGAGTTCCTGGGGGTGTGGCGACTCGTCGGCGATCTCGGCGCGGCGGTGGGGCCGTTCGTCATGGGGTCGGTCGCCCAGTGGGCATCGCTGGCGGTTGCCTGTAGCGGCAGCGGTGCGATGGCGCTGGTCGGCGTCTTCCTCCTGGTGGCAACGGTTCCCGAGACCCTGCACCGTCGCGCTAACATGGAACGCGCGCCTCCGTGACTCGAGAAAGGTCCGCTCCGTGACCCAGGTGGCCTTCGGCCTCAACCGGCTCGATCTCCGTTCGCCCGAGCGGTTCGCGGCGGATGCGGCGCGCCTTGAGTCCCTGGGATGGGGCTACGGTTTCATCCCCTCGTCGCCGCTCCTCGTACTCGACCCCTACGTCATGCTGGCGGAGGGTCTGCGGCGTACGCGCCGGATCGTGCTCGGACCGCTGATCGAGAACCCCGTGATGCGCCACCCGGCCGTGATCGCGGGTTCCATCGCGACCGTGGACCGGCTCGACCCGGGGCGCAGCGTACTCGGCATGGGGGTGGGGGACACGGCCGTGCGGTTGATGGGCAAGCGGCCCGCGACCGTCGCGGAGCTGGAAGAGGCCATTCGCACCATCCGGGGGCTGAATGCGGGGGAGCGCCTGACCGTGAGGGCGGCGAGGCCCGCGGTACTCAGGCATGCTGCCCAAGTGCCCGTTTGGGTCGCTGCCCAGGGCCCGAAGACGTTACGCATGGCGGGGCGCGTCGCGGATGGCGTGTTCGTCCGGGTCGGGGTGCACGAGACGAACCTGCGCCTCGCCGTGGAGGCCGTGCGTGCGGGAGCGGAGGACGCGGGACGAGATCCCGACGAGATCCGCATCGGCTGCGTGTTCCACACCGTCGTGGACGACGACGCCGACCGGGCCCGCCGCATCGGGCGGGCGGTTGCCGCGGGCTACTACGAGTACTCGCCGATGCTCTTCGACCACGTCGGCCTTGGCTGGGAAGGAGCGGACGTGGAAGTCCTGAAGCGACAGGTGTGGCCGGATTTCCACCACGCGCGGGACCTCGAGGCGGCCGGGGAGGTGGTCTCCTTCCTGCCGGAGGCGGCGGTGGACGCGTTCGCGTTGCACGGATCGTTTCCCACGATCGTGGAGCAGATTCGGACGATCCTGGAATACGGCCTGCCGATCGAGGCGATCGTGCCGCATCCCATGCCGACGCCGACGCTGCGGGAGGAGGGAGGCTTCGACTACGCGAGGGCGTTCGCGGAGGCCGTGTTTCCGGCGTTCTAGAAAACGCGGTGTGCGGCGTCAGAAGAAGACGAACATGCGCACTTCGCAGCTCTCGCGGGGCGTGGTCGTCTCGTCCTGAGTCGGCAAGCGAAACGCCGTGTGCGCCGTGAACCGGGCGCGGTCGTCCGTGACGGAGTCGTACACCTTGAACAGCAACGCCTCGTCCGGGGTCATGCGGGGGAACCAGTAGAAGCGCTGCTGGGGATGCCGGGCGACCTGCCAGGTCTCCCCCACCCGCCCGGGCGAGATGCGGTTGACCGGGATGAGATCGGCCTCGCGAATGGTGCGGGCGTCCGCGATCGCGATGGGATCGGCCTCGATCGGCCGCCGGATGGGTCGCCAGACCTGGACGATGGCGAAACGCCGTTGGACCAGCATCTCTGCCTCGCCTGGCAACAGGTCGCGCATACGCTTGCGCGAGGACCAGTGCGTGTAGTCGTTGTGCACGCCGTACGCCGGCTCGCGCACGCCCCGTGCCGCGCGCACCGCCTCGTCGCCGTGGCGGACCGTGTGGTCGAAGAGGAACGCCCGGCTGCCGCCGGTACGTTCGAGGACCAGTGCGGACACCTGGGCGTAGTAGACCTCGGCCACGGCATTGGCGTCGTTCCAGTCGACCGCCGGACGCGGGTGTTGGAGGAGTTCGAAGCCGTGGGTGTCCAGGGCGGCAGGTTCGGTTCGCCCGTCGTGGACCGTCACGACACGCTCGACGGACCGGGCGAAACGTCCGTTGCGGGGGTCGATTTCGTGGGACTGGCGGGCGCCCGTGTCGACGCCGAAGCGGAGCGTCGCCTGAACGTCGTGGGCGGTCGTCGGATGCGATCGGGTGGCGGCCGCGTTCATGTCAAGTCAGGAGGCCCCCTCCCTGGCCCGTTCCTCCGCGACGACCTCCGCCATCCCCTCCCACTCGTGCCACATGTTGCAGAGCGCGTACTTCGAGCGCTGCCACGGATCGTTGCCGTCCTCGTATTCGAGCCACTCGCCCATCTGGCCGCGGTCGGGGTGGTCGGACACGCCGTTGGCCACCTTGTCCGGCTGACGGTTCTTGTTGCGGATGCGGAAGATGATGTTCTTGCGCGACTCCGTGCCGTGTTCGTTGCGGGTCCCCGAGTGCGGGATGTGGTACGACGTGATGCAGGCGTCCCCGGGCGCCATGAGGATCTGTGTCGGCCGCGGCCAGCGCTTGCCGTCGGGCGTGGACTCGCAGGTCTCGTCGAGGAACTGGTCGCGGACCGCCTCGGGCAGGTAGACCAGCCCGCAGCGGTTCGGCGCGTCGTGGTTGAGGCGCGGCCAGCCCGGGCCCTCCGGGCCGACGTGCCCGTTCGTTTCGTACTGCCAGCGGAAGAAGCGCTCCGTCGCGTGATGCGCCCCCCGCAGCAGGGCGGTCTGGCCGTGCCCTTCCACCGTCTGGTCGCTCAGGCACACGAAAACGAACGCCGTGAAGCTACCGTTGCCCAGCGTCATCTCGGGATCCTGGAACATGGGCACCATGTTGTGGCCCATCACGTCCGGGCTTCGTCCGAGGTCGCCCTTCGGTCCGGAAGCGAAGTAGCGGTGGTAGATCTCGTCGGGCGTCCCTTCCTGAACTTCTTGCGGGGCCGAGATCGTGATGAGGCCGTCCATGTGCGTCTGAGCGCCGTAGTAGGGCATGTCGCGGTCCGGGTAGCCGAGGTTGTTGAAGTGCTCGCCGGGCTCCGAACGCTTGATCACGCCTACCTGGCAGTGCGTGGGCGGGTCGAACGGTCCCATCGCCTCGTGGAGGATCGGCGTCACCGATGAGGCGTTGACGAGGTCCGTCATCTCGGGCTCCGCGGACAGGCTCTCGCCCTTCTTCGCGCGGCGGATGCGCGCGAGCGCGGCCTCCACCAGCTCGGGAGCCACGGCGTTCCGCACGACCACGTAGCCGTCGCGGTAGAGCGCGCGCTTCTGCTCGAGGGTGAGGGCGGCGGGCGTGGCGGAGACGTTCATGCGGGGGACCGGGCAACGGCGAGCGGGCACCATAGCCACGGCTGGTTGACCGCGCAAGCGCCCTGCGGGCGGCCCGGCGGTCGAGCGGACCTCAGCCACACCCGTCCAGCAGCGCCTTGACCATGGAGCCGCCTGGCTCTGCGAACTCGCCGCGGGAGTACGTGAAGTGACCGAAGCCCACGTCATCCTCACGGAAGTTCACGTTGACGCCCTCCTTCCCCCGGAACATCTCCGCGAGCCACCGGCCGATCTCCGGGGGGCACAGCGTCTCGTCGGCCGCGTGCCAGATCACGACGTTTCGAGTCTCGATGAGGCGGGGGTCGAAGCCCCACTCGTAGCAGACATCTCTGGCGGACTCCCAGGCGCCGCCGATCACGCCCCGCGCCGCCCCCCGCAGCGCGCTGTCCCCGAGGTGCCGCAGCAGGTGGGCGTCCGTGTGGATATTGCGGCCGTCGCGCCGCAGCGCCTGCAGGGGCAGCCAGGGCGCGAAGGTCACGACGCTCAGGTGCATCACCGCGAAGTACCACCCCATGTACCACTTCCGAAGCTTCCCGGTGGAGGGAAGGGCCTCCATGCCGATGCCGCCTTTCACGCCCTCCTCCTTCGACACGTCTATGGGAAGGAAGGGGGCGTAGAGCCCGAGGCCTTCGCAGCGGTCGCCGAAATACCACGCCGCCGCCATCGCATGCGGATTTCCCTGCGAGTGGCCGGTGATCATGAACCCGTCCACGTCTTCCCCTGCGAGGACCGGGGCAAGATCGTCCCGCGGCCAGTCCTTCACCTTGCGGCCCGGCTGCATGTCGCTGTAGCCGAACCCGGGCAGGCTGATGGCGATGCCGCGGACGCGGAGGCCCTCGCAGATGGGGGCGTTCAGCCTCGCCTGCTCCCGGGCCTCCATGCCGGAACCGTGCATGTTCACCACGACCCTCGCGTCGGGGTCTGGCGGGCCGTACGTGAAGTACTCGACGATGCGCCCGTCGGCCGTGGTCACGTACTTGCCGCCGTCGGCCGCGAGCGCCTCGGGGTCGAACGGAAGCTGCCCCCGCCGCTTCAGGTACAGGCCGAAGGCGACGGCGGCGAGGTAGAGCGCGAGTCCTGTGGCAGCGATGGCCCCAACGATTTGGGCGGCAAGCAGCACTCTAGCTCGGTCCCGGTTCCACCGTGTGCGAAAAATCGTACAGGCTAGCGAGCCGATCTTCCATTGAGCTTGGCGTGGGGATGCGCACAATGGCAAGGCGTGAGGTACCAATGCAAAAGGCGGTCTGCCGGTCCGTTTGCGGGGGAGGCGAGCGCAATAGTGTCGCCACCCGACCGCAAGGTGAGTGCGACGCTGGGGCCGGAGTGCGTCGTGAGCGTTGTGTTTGGCAGGGATGCATGGCGATTCCGGATTTCGATGAGCACGGGCTCCTGCCGGCTGGAGTCCATGCCTGCACGATGGCCGAGATCAGCGCACGCTTTGGATGGAACCAACACCGGGTCAACCTCGTGAACCGGTTAGGCACCTTCCTCACCCGTGAGATTCGCCCGACCTTCCGTGAACCGCTTGACGTCGACGGCAGCTTTGTCACGGACAAGCAGGAGCCTGTTGATGTGGACGTGGTGCTTGACTTGAGAGGTGCGAGCGACTTGCAGCAGTTCCGGGGCTGGCGCTTGATGCGCGACCGGCGGGATTCGTTCACGCAGACTTACGGCGTTGACTTTTGGATCAATCTCCCCGGTCAAAACGATTTCGGCGAGTTCTTCCAGTACGTGGGGGTCAAGGCCTCCGCATCCAGGGGACTGCCTCCGCGGCACCTCAAGGGCATATTGAGGGTGTTGTAATGGGCACGTGGACGGACGCAGTCGAAGCAAAGGCGCGGATCATTCACGGCCAGATGGCTGCGGCCCGAACCCTCGCGCTACGGAACGACGTCGACCCCGGAGAGGTCGAGAGGCACTACTTCGATTTACTCAGCCTGCTGTACAGCGACGAGTTTCCGTTCGCCAGCCTTGTGGACTCGTCAGACCTTGTCGCCAGATTCGAGGGCCCGGCAGTGTCCGGAAGGGACCCAACGGTCTCTGTGGTCACTTCAATGTGCTCGGAGTTACGCAAACAAATCCAAGGCATAGCCAGATCCATTGTCGGCCTCGAGAGTGATGAGCGTGTGCGCTGGCCGACACACCTCGACCCTCAGTTGGCGGGCATCACCCGGGGTAGCCTGGTAATCGGTGTGCGGATTCAACCTGCCGACGAGTCGTCGTCCGATCAGCTTGCGTTGCCGCATGTGTCCGAGCCGGTGGTCGAGGCGGTTAGAAGTGCCGTCCGGAGTCTGGCGACCGTGGCGAGGCATGTTGGGGATGAGGGCTTGGACAAGAGGGTTGAGGACGCCCTTCCGGATCCAGCGGTTCGAGACACCGTGACGGTTGCCGCAAGCCGCCTCGCACCGAGCGGCCGACGGGGAATCAAGAGTCTGTCGCTGTATGAGCCCGATAGCTTCGGGGTAAAGGTTGCACCACTGACGCCTCGGTCTCGGAAAGTGCTTGGCCGCGCGGTGCACCGTCCTGTGCGCGTAGGCGGGAGAGGGACATTCGAGGGCATGGTGCGTGAGGTCGACCTCGATGCGAGGAGGTTCGAGATTCGTAACGTGGCTGGTGTCGGTGCTATTCGATGCGTCTACAGTGCGGACGTTGATCGGCTGGTTCGCGAGATTCTCGACGCGAGGATCCAGGTGGAAGGCGACTACGAGACGTTGCCCAACCGAAAGCCGAGACTACTGAAGGTGTCGGCTCTCAAGGTAGTCGACAGGTCGTCATCCCAAGGTGAACTCTTCGACCATTGGACTGAGATGTAGCGTCGTTGACAGAGGGTTGATCGACGGAACCATCACGTGCCTAGCCGCCAAACCTTGGCTTGAGGTGATCGCGTGGGCGGCTCTCGCGCCTAGTACCCCACGATCTTCTCGTCCCGCAACCGCACGACCTCGTCGGCGTCGAGCCCGAGCACGTCGAACAGCACGCGTCCCGTGTGTTCTCCGATCATGGGCGAGGGTCCGACCGGGGGCCGTTTGCCGGCTGCCGTGACCACCGGCATGCCGGTGCAGCGCCGGGTGCCGGAACTCGGCGACCGGACAGACGGGAAGAAGCCAGACTCCACCTCGCCCAAATCCACCGCCGTAACCGCGCGCGAGGCGGGAATACCCGCGGCGCGCAAGGCCGCTTCCGCCGCTTCGACGGGACGTTCGGCGGCCCATGCCGACAGGGCTTCGTCCAGCGCCGCGACGTTGTCGAGCCGGCCCGCGGCCTCGCGGTACGCGGGGTCGTCCAGTGCCTCGAGGCCGGCGACCGAACACAGCTTGAGCCACTGGTCGTCGTCCTCCACCGCGAGCGCCACCCAGCGCTCCTCCTCCCCCGCGTCCTGGCACCGATAGCAGCCGTGCGGCGCCATGTCCGGGCTGAAGTTCCCGCGCCCCGTCACCTCCGCCTCGGAGAAGTGCTGCTCCACGTAACGGTCGCCGATGAGGTAGGCGGCGGCCTCCACCTGGGCGGCGTCGATATGGCAGCCCTCGGCGGGGCGTTGCGCGAGTGCGCCGAGCACGGCGACGAGCGCCTGCTTGCCGGCGATGTGGTCGGGGTGGTTGAGGGTGGTGCCCACCGGGTACGGATCGTCCGGGTGCGACCACTGGTGGGTGACCCCGGAGATGGTCTGCAGGTTCGGCCCGAAGGTCTGGAAGCCGTCGTAGGGGCCCTTGCCGAGTCCCTGGCTAGACAGGTACACGACGTTCGCGCGGATCTTGCGGGCGGACTCGTAGTCGAGCCCCCACTTGGGCACGACCGTCGTGCGCATGTTCTCCATGATGACGTCGCACTCCGCCGCGAGCCGGTGCGCCAACTCCACTCCTTCGGGCCGCGACAGGTCGATGGCGACGCTCTCGACGCCGAGGTTCAACTGGTTGAAGGTCGGGCTGTTGTCGATGTCGCTTTCGCCGCCGAGTCCGGCGCGGCGCAGGAAGTCCGGGTACACGCGCGACTCGACCTTGAGCACCTCCGCCCCGAGACAAGCCAGCACCGACGCGGCCTCGGGAACCACCGCGCCGACCCCGAGCTGCAGGACGCGCAGCCCGGCGAGGGGGCGCTCGTCGGCAGAGGCGTCCGCCACCCCTTCCGTCGCGGCCGGGTCGGGCGTCCGGACCGGCTCGTCGAGGAGCGTGCGGGCGTAGTCGTCGTGCTCGCCGAAGGCGGGGGCGGCCTCGATCGGCACGTTCAGCCCGGTGGGATCGAGGCGGTGCGGTGGACGTATGAGCTCCATGACGCCGAACTCCGGGTCTTCCACGGCGGCGATGACCTCGCGCTCCCGCACGTGCGGGTCGTCGCGGAAATCGGCCAGCGTGTAAACGGGGGAAGCCGTCAGCCCCCGCCGCTGTCCGCCGATGAACACTTCCTCCACGGTGCGCTGGCGAATGAGGTCGTCGCAGACGAGCTTGAGCGCGTCGAAATTCTGGATGCGGAAAGCCAGGTCGCCCCACGGACCCGACACCAGTTCTTCCGGGCGGTCGAGCAGATCGACCAGCGCTTCCCACTGCTTGGGGGTCGCGGCGAGTATCCGTACGTGGCCGTCCCTGGCCTCGTGGATCGGGAAGCCGCCGGGTCCAAGTCGCGCGCTGAGCGTACCCTGGCCGTGCGCGTGTGTGTCGTAGGCCAACAGCGTCCGCGACCAGGGCGTGATGCTCGCGGTGGCCGCTTCGTGGTACGGGATTTCGTACCGCACGGGCCGCTTGCTGCGGCGGTGCCGCAGGAGCCCCGCGGCCGCCATGATCGCCGCGTACACGCCCGCCCCGTCGAGGGCGAGCCAGGACGGTGCATTGCAGGGGGGCTGGTGGGGCCAGCCGCTCGACGAAAGGCCGCCGCTCGCGGCGAAGCCGACGATGGACGAGATGCCGAGTCCCACGGGATCGGTGACGGTGACCGCGACCGGGGCCTCGGTGCCGGCGTCGAGCGCGCGAAACGGAGATCCGTCGGCGTCGAGGACCACGTCGGCCCGCGCACAGAGCCCGCGGAGCACGGCGACGTCGTCGGCGTCGTCGGGATCGATGACGACGCTCTTCTTGTTGGTGTTGCGCGCGAGGAACGCGACGCTGCCCCGGGTGGACTCGCCGGAACCGGGCACGCGCGGCCGACGTCGCCGCGCCAGAGCGCCATCGGGCGGTTCCACCAGGAGGACCTCGGCGCCGAGGCCGGCCCAGATGAGACCGGCGTACTCCGTCAGCGGGTGTGCGAGTTCGACGACCCTGAGGCCGGCCAGCAGACCGTTCGACATCGCTTGCGCTCCCTCCCGACGGTGATCGTGGAAGGCTAGGCCGGCGCGGGAGGCCGATCAAGGTGCGCGGCGTTCAACGGGCGTGATCGAGGAAGAACTGCCGAACGCGCGCCACGATGATGGGCACGTGTTCGGGTCTGAGTTCGCGCGGGTCAAACCGCACGCGGCCCTTCTCGATGTCGTGGTCGCGCGTACGCGCCGGCATCGGTCCAGACCCGTAGATCGGACTCCGCGGCGGCGTCCACCAGCACGGGGACGCCGCGGTCGAGGAGCGTGGAGAGGGCCAGCCGCCCACCCTGCACGCAGTGGTGGGACTGCACGTAGACAATGGCTGCCGTGTCCGGGGACAGCGCTGCGGCGAGGTCCGCTTCCGTGACCCGCTCCGGGGTGCCGAACACGACGGGCCGGCCGCCGCCGAGACGGATCATCTGTATCACCTCTGCCCCGAAATCCACGTCGTGGCCCCGCTGCAGGAGGATGTCCCGGGGCCCGTCCAGGTTCGGCACGCGGCGTACTCTCGCGAGGTCCGTCCCCGTGAGGACCGCGGCCACGGCGATCGCGATGCCCGACGCTGCCCCGCTGGTGACGCAGGCGGCTTCCGCCCCCGTGACCCCGGCGATGCGCTCCCCTGCGGCGCCGCGCAGGTTCGCGAGGTCGACGTGCGCCATCGCCGCGGCGGCCTGTGCGTCGGCGACCGCCGGCTCCTGCGCCGTGCCGCCGAGCGACGACAGCTTGCCGGCGGCGTTGATCAGCGGCGCGAGGCCGGCCCGTTCGAACGCGTTCACAGGGGCCGCGTCCGCTCATGATAGGTGTCGCGGACGACGACGCCCCGGGTCTCGAACCACCGCGAGGCAGTCCGCGACTCGCCGGTCGCATCCTCGACCTCGAACGCCCCGTCGACGAGATCGAACACGGTCAGGTAGGCGGGATGCCCTGCGGCGATGCGTCCGAAACCCAGCCGGTCGAGGCCCGCCGCTTCGACCGGGCGCTTGGTGACGGCGCGGACGACCTCCAGGAACGGGACGCCCAGCAAGGCCAGCTTCGTCATCGTCCGCGCGAGGGATACGGCGTAGCGGGCGACGTTGCCGCGGTGCGGGTCGGAGCTGATGGTGTGCACGGGCATGCCCTGGCCGAGAGCCGCCTCGCAGACGCGGAACGAGAAGGACGATCGCCCGTGGTCCACATCGACCACGACTCCGCGCGCCACGGCGTCCCGGAACGCGGGGATCGCGGCGTCCCGGTATCCGAGCACGCCGCCGACCTTGCCGTGGTAGGTGTGCGTCACGGTCAGGCGGAAGAGTACGTAGTCCTTTCCGTAGAGCGCGTACCGGCAGCGACGGGCCAAGCCCGCGTGGTGGTCGCGCAGCCACAGGTACTTCGCGACCAGCGCGGCGCCGTAGTTGGGCAGGAAGCGCCCGCTGCGCCAGGCGTAGAGGCGGCGCAACTCGGCGGCGTGCCGGTCGTCGGCCCACGGCCCTGCGAGCACGTTCCCGTCGCGGTCGAGGAAGATGCCGGCGCCGCCGCGGCCGGACAGCGAAAGGCCGGCCGCGTTGTCGACCCGGAGGCTCCTGATGGCCGCGGCCGCGTCGCGCCACCATTGCGTCGGGTTCTGCCCGTCGGGTGTTTCCTTGTGCCGCGTGGCCACCTGCTGTAGTAGTTCCCCCTCCGGCGTGAAGGCGGCGACCTTCAGGCGCGTGGTGCCGAGGTCGATGCAGACGAGCGTCGCGGACATGAGTGCTCGGATTCGATGGGTTCGGGGCGCACGCGGCGAGGAGCGGGTGCATGAGTTCCTCGCGTGCACAGATCTTCGAGCGCGGCTTCCTGGTGGTGGAGGGCGTGGTGCCGACCGCGCTCTGCGAAACGGTAGTCGATGCGACCGCCGACTTCCTCGGCATCGAGCCCGATGACCCGGCCGGCTGGTACGCGGCCCGCCGTCCCGGTCACGGGATCGTGCCGCTGCACCACGGTCAGGCGCTCTGGAACGTGCGTCAGTGGCCTGGCGTCCACGCCCTGTTCCAGGAACTGTACGACGACGAGGCCCTGTGGGTGTCCATGGATCGCGTCTCCTTCAAGGTGCCCGCGGCCGGCTGGGCGGGGGGCGACCGCGCGAGCCCGCTGCATTGGGATACGGACCCGCGCCGGCCGCGCCGGGCCGAGTTCCAGGGCCTGGTGTGCCTGCGCGACACGACGGACGAGCAGGGCGCCTTCTGCTGTGCCCCCGACGTCTACGCGAACCTGCCGGAGTGGGTGGCAAACCGTTCGGTGGCGGAAGCGCGCGCCGCGGTGAACGCGAGCGATACGGCGGTCCGCCGCGTCGGGGGCAAGGCCGGTTCGATGGTCATCTGGCACCGGCAGATGCCACACTCCTCGGCCCGCAACGACGCCGGACTGCCGCGCTGGGTGCAGTACGTCACGATGGACCTGGCCGGTGGGGACGAGGAACGCGCGGAGCGGGTCCGCCTGTTCGAGGAGAAGCGACCGCCCGCGTGGGCGGTCCGCCAGGAGGTGCCCGGGCAGTTGATCCCCGAGCCGGGACCCGTCGCCAAGCTCACGCCGCTCGGGCGCCGGCTCGTCGGTTTCGACGCGTGGACCCCTCGACAAGCTCCATGATGTCCTCTCGCGCGCATATGGGCCGGGCAACGCCCCATATGCGCTCCAGCGTACAATATGGCGCGCCTCCCGGCTTGTTATTCGCGTCAACGGGACATATGGCAGAAGGGAAAGACGGTCACTCGGATCGGGCCGGCCGATACCAGATCCATCCGGAAGGCTACCGGGCGTTCCTGCCGAAACCGTTGCCGCCCGACCCACCCCTGCGGGTCGATTCAGAGCTTCAGGCATTGTTGTCGCACGCCGACCAGGCGCTCGGCCGCCTCGATGGCGCTGTCCAGATATTGCCGAATCCGGATCTGTTCGTGCTCATGTTCGTGCGCAGGGAGGCGGTTCTCTCCAGTCAGATCGAGGGCACCCAGAGCTCCTTGCGGGACCTGCTGCGCGCGGAAGCCAACATCCACGATCCGGACCGCCCGGCCGACGTCGCCGAAGTGGTGAACTACGTGTCGGCCTTGAACCACGGTGTACGGACACTCTCGTCCGGTCGCCTGTCGATCTCGCTGATCCTGGCGCTGCATAGGCGCCTGTTGAGCGGCCTGCGCGGTTCCGACCTGTTTCCGGGCGAGTTCCGCAGCGACATCGTCTGGATCGGCTCCCCCGGTGCTTCGCTGCACGACGCCACCTTCGTGCCTCCGCCGCCGGAGGCCGTGCCCGGGTGCATGGAGGCGCTGGAACGTTTCGTGCTGGACCGGGACTCGCTGCCGGCGCTGGTCAAGGCCGGACTGATGCATGCGCAGTTCGAGACGATCCACCCGTTCTTCGACGGCAACGGACGCGTAGGCCGGCAGTTGATCGCGCTGTCGCTCTGCGAAGCGGGGATTCTGCAAAAGCCCGTGCTCTACCTGTCGCACTACCTCAAGGCGCGCCGCGCGGACTATTACCAGCACCTCCAGGCAGTGCGTGACGAGGGCGCGTGGGAAGACTGGCTGAAGTTCCTGGTGGCCGGGGTTGCCAGCGTGGCGATCGAGTCCACGGACACCGCCCGCGCCATCGTCGCGTTGCGTGAGCAAGTGCGGGAGGACCTGTTGGCGACCCTCGGCCGCGGGGCGGCGAACGCGCTCCGCCTGCACGAGCGGCTCTTCGAAACGCCCATCGTCGGCGTGAAGCAGGTCGGCGAGTTTCTGGACCTCGGTTTCTCCGCCGCCAACCGTCTCATCGACCGCATGGTCGAGCGCGGCGTGCTGGTCGAAGTCACGGGTCAAGCCAGGAACCGTCGATTCGCCTACCATCGCTACATCGAACTCTTCGACGACTAGCGTCGAATCCCCGTCCACCAGAGGAGGAAACGGCAGTGTTTACGCAACCGAGTGTGGGACTGAACGAGCGGGTCGAGTACGCGTCGGCGGAGTGGCTCGCGGAGGCAAAACGCTTCCTCGAGTCGAGGTGTGCCACGCTCCCGGGCGCGTCGTTCAGCTTTTCCGCGCACCTCGACAAACCCCCGCCGCACCTCAATGGTGGAGACGAACCGTTCGGCTACACGGTGCGCATAGCCGACGGGACGGTCCAGACGGAAACGCGACCGAGGACCGACGTCGACCTGTTCCAGCGCGGCGACTACAATGCGGGCCTGCCGATGGCCTGGGTGGTGTACGGCGACGACCCGACCCACCGCGAGCGGATCGTGCGGGAGTACGGACACCTCGCGAGGGACCGGGCCGGCGAGCCCGTCGGGGCGATGCCGGAGGATCCCGCGCTCGCCGGGCTCCTGGGCGAGATGCGCGACCACCTGGCGCGCCGCACGCTCAACAACCCGGATGTCGCGCACCGCGTGAAGCACCACGGTCTCGAGCGTCATGTCGCGGAGCTGGCGGACACCGGCTACACGGTGCTCGAAGACGCGTTTACGGACGAGTACGCGTTGGCCCTGCGCGAGGAGACGCACAGGAATCACGCGGGACGCGCGGAGGATGCGAGTTTCCGGGCGACGATGCTCCTGGAGCGTGGGCAGATCTGGGAAGAGGCCGTGATCCATCCGTGGGTGCTGACGCTGGCGGACCACCTGCTCGGCCGCGGCAACCTGATCTACCAGTCGGACACGATCGTGAAGGGCCCGGGCCTCGATACGCATCCGGGTCTGCACTCCGACTACGCGGCGTCGATGGTGGAGGAACCGTTCCCGGACTTCTGCCTGGAGGCGACCGCGGTCTGGGCCATCGACGACTTCCGCGGCGACTGCGGCCCGACGGTCATCGTACCGGGCAGCTTCCGCGAGAGACGCCAGGTGCCGCGGGGCACGACCCAGGAGGGCTCGGTGACCATCGAGTTGGCGCCGGGCAGCATCGCCTTCTGGCACGGGGCCACCTGGCACGGTTCGACGCCGCGCAAGGCGCCGGGCAAGCGGACGTCCCTGCACAACGCCTACTCCCGCAACTTCGTGCGCCCGATCGAGCGCTACGAGGAGATCGACCAGGAGATCGTCGACCGCAATCCGCCGGTGTTCTCCACGCTGTGTGGCCTGGACGACGCCTTTGGGAAGAGCGGCGAGATGGGCGCCGATTTCGAGCGGCTCGGCTATGCCGCGCAGTGCGGGTTCGGGCGTTCGACGGGGTTCGGAACCGAGTTGCTCGGGGAGTAGCCGCGGACCGGCGCGCTGGAGTCAGTCCGGCAGCCCGCGACCGGTGACGAGGTAGCCGGCGAACGTCGCGATCCAGTGCGCGCCTGCGTACGTCATGTCGCCGAGGCCGGCGAGCCCGGCGGCCCTGTGACGCGCCGCCATCGCGGAGAGCCGGTCTGAGGGCGCGGCGCGGGCGATGCCGTCGAGCATCCACGCGCGGCTCAGGTTGAGGCCGGCGAGGTGCACCAGGTGTCCGTCGTCCCGGTCCGCGACCGTCACGGGGTTGAGTTCGAACGCGCCCAGGAATTCGGCGAACCACTTTCCGTAGGCATCGCGCGGCAGGATACGCCGCAGCAGGTCGGCCTCGGCGAGGCTCGGCGACAGGAAGTCGTGGCCGGAGGGCTCGTAGGCGAGCGGTGCGTCGCGGTCGGCGCCGTAGAAGGCAATGCTGCGGCGCTCGACGAGGCTCGCCAACCCCGATGCGCCCGTGATGCGGGCCCAGTCATGCACCAGCCCCAGCGAGAACGCCGTTTGATCGTGCGTTCCGCTGCGGATCGGATGCGAGAGCTTGGGCAGCCAGTCCGCGAAGACTCCGGCCGCGTGGTGCTCCAATGGGCGCAGAACATCGCGCCAGCCCCTGGCCTCCGGGTCGTTCCACTCGTCCAGTTCGGCGGCGAGCTGAAGGACCCAGGCCATGCCGTAGGGACGTTCGAAGGCGGGCCGCCTGGCCACGTACCGGTGCTCGGCGGCGATGTTCTCGAGGGTGAGCGTCCGCCCCAGCGCGGCTCTGGCCTCCGCCGCGTAGTCCGAGTCGGGTTCCGTGCGGCACAGCCGGGCGAGCAGCCAGTGCGCGTGTACCGCGCTGTGCCAGTCGAAGCAGCCGAAGAAGGCCGGGGTCAGCCGCCTCGGCGGCGCGACATCGGCGTCGGACTCGAGCAGGTGCCCGATGCGGTTCGGATACTCGCGGTGGACGCAGGCGAGCGCCAGGCGGGCGAGACGTTCGGAGAGCGCGGGACCCGCTGTCTCCGCTGCGGACGCTCCGCTCAGTCGTCGAACTCCAGGATCGCGCGCCCGGCGATGTGGCCCTGCCGCAACGCCTCCGTCGCCTCGTTGATGTCGTCGATGGCGTAACGCTCGGTGACGAGGGCATCGAGGTCGAGGTCACCGCTGGCGTGCCAGTCCAGGAACATCGGGAAGTCGCGGTCGGGGGAGCAGGATCCGCCGATGCTGCCCCGGAACTGCTTCTCCTGGCTGACGATCTGCATCGCGTTCAGTTCGACGGACTCGCTCGGGATGCCGACCAGCACCGCCGTGCCCCCCTGGCAGACCCCGAAGTGGCCCGGGCGGCAGGACGGCACGAGCTGCTCCATCGTCGTCTTCAGGCCGATGCAGTCGAAGGCGTAGTCGACCCCGGTCACGGGCAGGCGCGTGATGGCGGTCTGGTTGGGCCGACCGGTGATCTCGTGGATCGCTTCCACCGGGTCGACCCCGGCCGCGTTGACGCCGTGGGTGGCGCCGAAACGCTTGGCGAACTCGAGCTTCTCGTCGTCGAGATCGACGGCGATGATCGGCTCCGCGCCGCGCATGCGAGCGCCGACGACGGCGGACAGGCCGACGCCGCCGACGCCGAACACCGCGACGCTCTCGCCGCGCTGGACGTTGGCCGTGTTCAGCACGGCGCCGGCGCCGGTCATGATCGCGCAGCCGATGATGGCGGTGACATCCTTCGCGATGGCGGCGTGCGCCTTCACCACGTACTGCTGGTCCGCGATCGTGTGGTCCGCCCAGGTGAAGACGTTGGGCGCCCGGGCGGTACCGCCGGCCACGTCGAGGGCCGCCGGCGCCGGCAAACCACCGGCCCGCGCGGCGTCGCGCGGGACCCACGTGACAAGTACGGTGTCCCCCTCGTCGACGTGGGTCACGGCGCTGCCCCGGGCGATGACGACGCCGGTCGACTCGTGTCCGAGGATCAGCGGATGCTGCCGCGGCCTGCCGATCTGGTGCAGTTGCGAGTGGCAGACGCCGGAAGCGAACTGCTTCACGACCACCTGGTCCGGGCCGGGGTCCGGCAGCCGGACGTCCTGCACCTCGAGTGGCGCGGGATCCGTGGGTACGACGACGACGCGTGCGTGGGTGGTCATGTCATCCGACCTCGAAGGAGAGGGTCTCGAAGCCCGCCGCCTGCAGCGCTTCACTGACGCGGTCGCGCGCCCGCGGCGCCAGGGCCACGATGGAGCCGCCCCCTCCGCCGCCGGTGAGTTTCGCGCCGATCGCGCCGTTGCTGCGCGCAATGTGCACCATCTGCTCGAGCTCGGGCGTGGAGACCTGCAGAGCGTTCAGGTGCCCCTGGCACAGGTTCATCAGTTCGCCGAGGTCTTCGAGGTGCCCGCTCCGCATCGCCTCCACGGCGGCCTGGGTCAGCGACTCGATCTGGTCGAAGACCGCTTCGTAACGGGCCGGCCGCTCCTTCCAGGCGGCCTGTACACGGCTCACGGTGTGCGCCGTCAGGCTGGCCTGGCTGCCGATGCCGATCACGAGCGGGAGGGGCCGTGAGGCCCGGACGGTCTCGAACGCGGGCGTGTTGTCCTTGCGGTACAGGAGCGGAACCCCGTAGGTGGCGACGGTGTTGTCCACGCCGGAAGCGCGCCCGTGCGCGGCCTGCTCGCACTGGTATGCATGCGCGTTGATCTCGTCGTCGGCAAGCCCCAGGGCGTAGTGGGCGTCCAGCGCGCGCAGTACGGCGACGACCAGGGACGCGGATCCGCCGAGGCCCATCGCCCGGGGCACGTGGGGGACGATCTCGATGGTCATGGACCGGTCCCACAGGTCGAGGCGCCGGAGGAGCGTCGCGAGGACGCCCGGGGCGCCGTCGGGGTGCCTGTCCGCCGGAGGCATGCGCTGTTCCAGATCCCAGCGCGGAATCGAGAGGTGGATGCCCTCCCTGGCGTCGGAAACCTTCGCCTCCACGGCGAGGGGGATCGGGGCGGCCAGCGCTGAGCGCCCGTAGACGACCGCGTGCTCGCCAAGCAGGATGACCTTGCCGGAAGCGGAACTCGCGGGGGCGTCGTCCGTGGCCGGGCCCGCGCTGGGCGCTCGGCTCAGCTTCTCGACGAGTGCGCGCGCCTTCCACACCTTGATCTCGCCGGATTCGATGAGGCCGTTCACGACCTCGTCGAAGAGGGCTTCGGGTACTTCCGCCACGGACGCGACGCTGCGGGCGTGCAGCCGCATGTGGTTCTGCTGGATGCCCGCGGTGGTCAGGGCGCGCAGGGCCGCGTAGTTCTGCGCGAGGCCGACCGCGCCCATCACTCCGGCCAACTCGGTGGCGCCGGGGGAGCCGAGGAGGCGGTGGTTGATGCGCACGGTCGGGTTCGTCTCGAGCGAGCCGCCGACTGTGCCCACCTTCATCGGCATGTCGATCTCGCCGACGAGGTCGCCGTCGGCGTTGCGGGTCCAGCGGGTCAGCCCGCGGTAGCGGCCGTCGCGCGCCGCGTAGGCATGGGCGGCCGCTTCGATGGCGCGGAAGTCGTTGCCGGTGGCGATGGCCACGGCGTCGATGCCGTTCATGATGCCCTTGTTGTGGGTGGCGGCGCGGTACGGGTCGACCGTCGCGAGGTCGCTGGCGAGGATGATCCCGTCGCGGACGGCTTCGCCCTCGAAACCCTTCGCCTGGAGGTTCGCGGTGGGGATCCGCACGCTGGCCCGCACGAGGGCGCGGTCGGTGAGATTGGACAGGATGCGCAGGAACACCTTGCCGCCGGTGAGCGACTCGACGAGCGGGGCGATCCCTTCGCACATCCCGTTCACGAGGTTCGCGCCCATGGCGTCGCGGGTGTCCACGAGCAGGTGCAGGACGGTCATTTCGCGGCCGTCCTCCGGGGCGTGGTGACGGAACACTTCGAGGTCGCGGGCGCCGCCGCCGCGGGCCACCATCCTGAGGTGGAAGCTGTTGGCGAGATCCAGGATGTCCTGCTTGTGGGCGAGGAGCGTCTCGGCGGCGCGGTCCGCGTCGTCGGTGTCCACGAGCTGCACCTGGCCGATCAGGATCGGGTCGGTCGTGGTCGCGTCGAAGCCCCCGGAGAGCCGTGCTGTCCGCGCCGCGCCGGAGAGTCCGGCGACGATGGAGGGCTCCTCGACGGACAGCGGCACGACGTAGTCACGCCCGTTGATCAGGAAGTTGAGGCCCAGGCCGAGGGGCAGGCCCAGCACGCCCACCACGTTCTCGATCATCTTGTCCGCGACGTGGCGCTTCAGCGTGTGCTCGCCGGACTCGAGCAGGCGCAGGTCCGCGTCCGTCAGCAGCCCGCGCTCGTGCAGCGCCGCGATCCGCGCCTGGATGGGCATGCGGAAGAAGTTGGGGATGCGGGAGGTACTGTTCGCTTCGGCCGGCTCGGAAATCATTGCTGCGTACTCCTGAGCGACTTGAGTGTGTACGTCAGGCCCGATTCTACGCCCGGCTTGGCGCGGCGCCATAGCGTCCCGCGAGCCCTTCGATGGTCTCGAAGAACTCGGCCTCGATCTCGTCCAGGATCTCCGCCACGGGCCGCACCGCGTGGATGCGCCCGCAGACCTGGCCGGTCAGGGCGATGCTCGCTTCCATGTCGCCCCCGAAGTAGAGCTCCATCGCCGTGCCGAACTCGGTCATGGCGTTCGTCTCGCGGTCCTTCTCGAGACGCGTGGTCTTCTCCGTGCGCAGCGCCCGGAGCGCCGGCGAGTTGAAGCGGTTCAGGAACACGGTGTCCGTCTCCCGGGCGGAGACGATGGCGTCCTTCCAGTTCTCGTGGACCGGCGACTCGGCGGCGGACACCATCCGCGTGCCGAGCTGGATGCCCTCGGCGCCCAGCGCGAAGGCGGCCGCCATGGAAGCGCCGTCCACGAAACCCCCCGCGGCCACGATGGGGACGTCGACGCTCGATCGCACGAGCGGCAGCAACACCATGCTCGCCACCTCGCGGGGGTTCTTGAATCCGCCGCCCTCGCCGCCCTCCACGATGAGTCCGTCCACGCCGCAGTCGACGGCCTTGCGCGCGGCGGAGAGACTCGGCACGACGTGGAAGACCGTCAGCCCCGCGCCCTTGATCTGCTCGGTGTAGCGCTCCGGGCTGCCCGCGGAGGTGGTGACGAACTTGACCCCCTGGTCGATCACGAAGTTCACGATGCCGGGATCGCGGACGAAGGCCTGCGCGATATTGACGCCGAACGGCCGGTCGGTCATTTCCCGCATGCGCCGGATCTCTTCGCGGATCGCGTCGAGTTCGCCCGAGGACGTCTCGATGATGCCGAGGCCCCCGGCGTTGGACACGGCGGACGCGAGTTGCGACCGCGCGATCCAGCCCATCGGGGCCTGCACGATGGGGCGCCGCACTCCGAGCATGCGCGTCACGCGGTTGTCGAACGCTGGTGCTGCCGGCGCGGGTTCGGTCATGGGTGTGCGGTCCGGAAGTGGGGGTGTGGTTCGGCCCGGGGCGGGCGCGGCCCGAACCATACGCGCTCGGGCCGTGGTAGCCAACATCCTGTCAGCCGCCTGCGTTTCCGGGGGGAAACCGGTCGTCGGCGAGAAAGGCGGTCACGAGATCGTTAGGCACGGTTTCGAACCGGTCCTCGGTCACGACCGGCGCGTCGACGTCGATGCGCTTGAAGCTCTCGGCGACGACCAGGAAGGGCCGGCCGGCGTCTCGCGCGGCCTGGGCCAGGACGCGGGTTCCCACCTTGTTCACGAAGCACCGTCGGCCGATGGCGTCGGCGCCTACGAGCACCGCGGCGCAATCCGCCACGGCGCGTTCGGCGTCCCGGTCCTCGACGCAGCGGGCCCCGAGCGCCGCGGCGAGCGTCCGGCCCTCGCCGCCGGGTTCGGAGGCGGCGACCACGACGTCGTCCGGCGGGCGTTCGGCGAGCACCTGCCGCACCGTCGAGGAAGCGCTCAGGGTGACGATCGTGCCGGGCGACGCGGCCAGCCGCTGGCGCGCGAACCGTACGGTGTCGTGAAAGGCCGCGTCCGCGAGGTCGAGCACGGCGCCGCAGTGGGCGGCGGCACGGTAGGCGACGGGCGCATCTCCGGGTGGCAGGGTGTCGATCCAGTACTGCACGACCCGGCCCACGGCGGCCATGCTCGGGCGCGCGTCGCGAAGCGCCTCCGCGCAGCGCAGGACCCCCGGTCCGTCGTCCGGATCCGCGGCCTGTGCGAACTCCCGGAGCGTCGCCAAGGCCTGCCGCGCGAGGACGGCCGCACCGTCGGTCGTGTTGGCGCGCAGTCGGTCGGCGAGTGCGTGCGGGTCGGCGGGCGCGCCCGGCAGATCAGCGACCCGTGAACTGCGGCTTGCGCCGCTCGAGGAACGCGCGCACGCCCTCCTCGAAGTCCTCGGACTGGAACATGGCGCCCAGGTGCACCATGAGGTGATCGACCGCCGTGTCGTAGGACTCCTCGAGGCCCATGCGCATCATGCGTTTCGTGGTCTGCACGGCCATCGGCGCGTTGTCCGCGATCTCGCCGGCCCACTGCAGCGCCGTCGGCATGAGCTCGTCGTCGGGCACCACGGTGTTGACGAGGCCGATCTCGAGCGCCTCTTCCGCGCCGATGGTGCGCGCCCTGTAGTACAGCTCGGCCGCCTTCGCCCAGCCGATGAGTCGGGGCAGGAGCCATGTGCCGCCGCTTTCGGGCACCACGTTCCGCTTCGCGGTCACCGCCGCCATCTTCGCGCTCGCCGCGGCGACGCGGATGTCTGCGAGCAGGGTGATGTCCATGCCGTAGCCGGCCGCGGCGCCGTTGATCGCGCACACCACGGGCGTGTCGATGTTCCACATCACGTTGATGGGCGCATCGCGGAGGTCGAAGAGCTGCCGGGGACGGTTCTGCCCCCGCGTGGTTTCGCGGCCACCGATCCCGCCCTGGCCGACGGCGACCAGGTCGAGTCCCGAGCAGAACCCCCGGCCGGCGCCGGTCAGGACGATGCAGCGGATGTCGGGATCCTTGTTCGCCTCTACCAGCTTCGCCGACAGTTCGCCAAGCATCTCGGGGCTGATGGCGTTCAGGCGCTCCGGGCGGTTGAGCGTCAGGATGAGAATGCGATCCTGCTGTTCGACGAGGAGTTCGTCGGTGGCGGAAGCGCTGATGGTCATGGCGACCTCCCCGGGCGCGGGCGAAAAACGTGCAAGTGTACGCGCAAAGGAGCGAGCCCGGCAGTCGAAAGTGTGGTGCCGTAGCGTTTTCACGGGCCCTCTCCGGCACCGAATCCGGTAAAATTCGCCGCCGTAGGCCGAGTGGGGAACGCCGTTGCGGAATACGCCGCCGGGACTCATGGACGATGTCGGAGCCGAGCCGCCTGGAGCGGGCGAGAGAAGGGCTGCGAGCGGCGACGAAGCGACACTCGAGGACCGGTCTCTGCGTCTCTTGACGAACCTGTTGCGGGCGGACTTGGGGTTCCACGGTACCAACGGAAAGTTCGCATCCCACGGTTGGCACCCCTTTCCGGCGAAGTTCCCGCCGCAACTCCCGCAGTTCTTCATTGAACACCTGTCGGAGCCGGGACAGACCGTCCTCGATCCGATGTCGGGTTCGGGGACTACCCTCGTAGAGGCCCAGCGACTCGGCCGACACGCGATTGGCTGCGACATCGATCCGCTGGCGCGGCTGATCGCGGCTGCGAAGTTGACTCCGGTTTCTCCGATTGAAGCTCTCCGGAGCGGGCGGGCTGCCCTGGAGAGTGCCCAAAGGGACTATTGGACTCGGCGCAAGGACCTTGAGGGGGAGCTTGGCAGCCGGTTCGACGGGAAGACGCGGGACTTCCTGGACTACTGGTTCCTGCCTGATCGTCAGCTCGAGTTGCTGGCTCTCCTCAGGCACATCGAAGGCGTCGAGAACCAGCCCATGCGGCAGTTCCTGCAAGTCGTCTTCTCGTCCACCATCATCGCGAAATCCGGTGGCGTCTCGCTGGCGCGGGACCTTGCACACACAAGGCCGCATCGCGTCCCGGACAAGGCGACGCCGTCCGCTTTCACGGTTTTCGAGAAGCGGTTGAAAGCCAACGCCGTGCCTGGATGCGCGTCTTCGACGACCGTCAAGACGGAAGTGCGGGCGGGGAGTGCAAGCGACACTGGACTGTCGCCGGCGAGCGTGGATCTCGTGGTGACGTCCCCACCCTATGCCAACAACGCCATCGACTACATGCGGGCCCACAAGTTCTCCCTGGTGTGGCTCGGGTGGACTCTCGACGCGCTCACCGACATCCGCAAGACGTATCTCGGACACGATGCGCTGGCGGCGGAGAGTTCGATCTCGTTGCCGGGCCGCTGCGAAACGACATTGGCCAGACTCGCCGAGTTGGATGCGCGAAAGGCCCAGGTCCTCCGTCGGTACTTCTGTGAGATGTCTGAAGTCCTCGCAGAGATGCATCGCGTACTGCGCTCGGGAGGCTCGGCCATCGTGGTAGTCGGAACGTCGACTCTCAGGGGGATGGACGTGGAGACGCACATGGCGCTAGAGGCCATTGCCGAAGGTCTCGGCTTTGCGCCGGCCGGGATCGGCGTGCGCCGTCTCGACCGGGACAAGAGGATGATGCCGGCGCGATGGGGCGACTCGAGGCACAGCCGGATTGAGCACCGGATGCACGAGGAGTACGCGATCGGGCTGGTCAGGCCGTGACCCGGGGAAAGCTGGCCGATCTTCGTCAGCGGTATCACCAAGGCCTTTTCGAGGATATCGTGGTCTCGAGGAGTCCGCTTGCCGACGACGAGATTAACGAAGCGGCAGTCCTCCTCGCTTCAGATGACGTTGGCGTGGCAGATCGGACCCCCCTGCCCGAGGCGAACGCGGGCGACGAACCGGCGCGCATCCTTCACGCGAGTGTGTCGTGCAAGTGGACGATTCGCAGCGACCGATCGCAGAACGCGCGTACAGAGGGCCTGAACCTCATTCGCAACCGTAAGGGGAAGACGCCGCACATAGTCGCGGTGACCGGCGAGCCGCTCCCTTCGCGTGCGGCCTCGCTCGCGTTTGGGACCGGGGACATTGACTGCGTCTGTCACTTTGCCTTGACGGAGTTGCTTGCGGCGGCCAAGGCGGAAGGAAACGAGACGGAAGGCGACCTTCTCGAGACCATGGTCCGAGGCAGTCGCTTGCGGGACATTGGCGACTTGCCGTTCGACCTCATCACCTAGGCGGTTTCCATGCCCCAACGCATCATCGACTTCGCCGTCGGCCGCACCAACCCCGAGACGTTCCCCAGCGAACGCATGCAGCGCGCCGCGACCGAGGCCATCGCGCGCGAGTTCGTCGAACTCACGGACTACCCGGGCAAGCTGGGCCACCCCGGCCTGCGAGCCGCGATGGCGCGGCGTGAATCGGAGCGCGAGGGTGTCCCGATGGACCCCGACCGCATCGCCCTGACGAACGGCTCGATGCAAGGCGTCACGCTGGTGGCGGAAGCGCTCACCCGACCGGGCGACACGGTCGTCTGCGAGGAGTTCACCTACGTCGGTACGATCGGGGCGTACCGATCCCTCGGTATCGACATGCAGGGGGTGCCGGTGGACGAGGAGGGCATGCGCGTCGACCTGCTCGAGGCGAAGCTCGACGAACTCGGGGAAGCGCGGCGGCCCAAGTTCATCTATGCGCTCACCACGTATCAGAACCCGACGGGCGCCACGATGCCCGTGGAGCGCCGGCGCTGCCTGGTCGAGATCGCCGAGCGGCGCGGCATCCCGATCGTCGAGGACAACTGCTACGGCGACGTGCACTTCGACGGCGAGAAGCCTCCGGCGCTGTTCGCGCTGTCCGGCTACAAGGGCATCGTCTACCTGTGCTCCCTGTCCAAGATCCTGGCGCCGGGACTGCGGCTCGGCTACGTGTTCGCCCAGTCTCCCCTGCTCTACACGATCCTCGCGCGGCGCCATGACGCCGGCAGCAACACCTTCGCCGCTGCCGTCGTGGCGGAGCTCTACCGGGACGGGGTCTGGGATCTCACGGAGGAGCTCAACGCGTATCTCAGGGTCAAGAAGAACCTGGTGGTGGACGGGCTCGGCAACGAACTGTCCGACCTGTGCGCGTGGTCGAACCCGGCCGGCGGGCTCTTCGTGTGGCTACGCTTTCCGGACGATGTCGACCAGGACAGGCTCGCCCGGCTCGCGGCGGAGCGCGGCGTGCACTACGCCCCGGGCGCCAACTTCCACATCCACGGCACGCGCATACCGTACCTGCGGCTCGCGTTTGGGCACGTCCCGGACGCCGACATCAGGGCCGGCATACCCATCCTCGCCCGCTGCATCCGGGAGGCGCGCACGAGCAACGCGGCGCCGGAGTTCGACAGCCTCTTCGACTGAAGCGCGTCAGGAGACGCTCAGACCGTCGGGGTCGATCGCCGCCGACACGACGTGCAGGCCCGCCCCCGTCACGGCGGTGCGGAAGGCGCCCAGCGCGTCGACGTCCTCGGACAGCGCCACGCCCATGTCGCCGCCGCCCGCGCCACAGGGCTTGTAGAGCACGTGGTGGCGCCGGCCGAGCTTCACGGCGGTGCGATGGGCTTCGGAGAAGATGCCGATCCCGGCCGCACGGTCCAGCGCGTCGAGGGCGTCCACGTACTCGGCGAGGGCGTCGAGGAACGAACCACCGCCCTCCGCGACCGTCTTGGCGCACTCCACCAGACGGCGCAATTCCGACGGTTCGCCGTCGCGCCTCCAGTCGTTGAAGCGCTGCACGAAATCCCGGGTCTCCGTACTCCAGCCGACGTAGACGAAGACGGATCGGATGCTGGAAGACCACGGCATCGACCGCGCTTCTCCCGCCTGGTACCGGATCACGCCGCCCCGGAACGCTGCCGCGACATCGAGGCCGCTGCCGCTGCCGCCCTGCAGGTCGCGGTGGATCGCGAGCGACTGCGGAAGCGTGCAGACAATGCCGGCGATGCGGGCCATCGCGCCGGCAATCGCGACCACGGCCGCGGCGCTTGAACCGAGGCCGAGCTTCGCGCCGGCGTGATAACAGGGGCGAGAGTCGGTTGCGATGCCGAGGTGTTCGGGCAGCTTGGCCGTCTGGATGCCCAGCCGCCGGATCGCGTGCCGCACGAGCGCGCCGGGATCCCCGGGTACGTCGGGCAGCGCATCCCGCCGGTGATGGGAGACGGCGTCGAAGCCGCGGCTATGGAATGCCCAGCCGCCGGCCTCCCGGGCGTCGATCCGGCAGGCGACGCGCCGGTCGATGGCGGCGACGACCGCGGGGGCGCCGGCCAGCACGGCGTACTCGCCGGAGAGCACCAGCTTGCCGGGTGCGCTCGTCTGGGCCAGCGTCTCGTCAGGCACCGGCGCTTGTCCCGCAGACCGCTCCCGGTCCGAGGGCGCTTATCAGGACTTCGTCCACACCCGGAATGTCTGCCAGCACGACGGACACGGCGGTCGTGTGGTCCGGCGTGCAGACCGCCTTGACCTGCGGCCCGGCGTCGACGGTGAAGAACACGGGGGTGCCGGCGCTCCGGAGTTCCCGGATGCGGTGCAGGGCCTCGACGGTGGCCCCGTTCCAGTAGAGGAGCCCGGGCTCGCTCGAGAGCATGAGCGCGTGCATCTTCAGGCAACTGGCTTCGGCGATGCGGGCGAGGGCCCCGAAGTCGCGTGCGGCGACCGCGGCTCGTGCGGTGGCGAAGTCGGCGGGCGTCTCCCGGACCCAGCTCCCGTAGAAGGGCGAGGTCAGCCGGGAGCGTTCCATGCCCTCTGTCGACCCGACGGACTTGGGTGTTCGGGAAGTGATGCCGATGACCACCCGCAGCGGCCACGCGCCCGGCGGCAGGAGTTCCTCCGCCAGCCACTGGCCGTCCCGCTCGTGCAACGCGCCGAAGCCGCCCACGATGGAGCGCGCCGCGGAACCGGACCCCCGGCGCGCCCAGTCGGACCGCTCCTGGGCGGAGAGGCCGAGGTCCAGCGCCGCGTCGATGGCGGTGATCAGCGCGGCGAAACCCGACGCCGACGAGGCCAACCCGCATCCGGCGGGGAAGTCGCTGCCCGTGTCGATCTCGAGCGGGGGGATGTCGAACTGTTCGCGCAGGCCCCGCAGAAAGCCGTCTATCTTGGCGTCGGCGACGGTCACGCCGTCCAGCACGACGCGGTCGGCGGCTGCGACGCGCACGCTGGCCGTGGTGGTCAATGCGTCAAGGGTTACCGAGAGGGAGGGCGTCGCGGGGATGTTCCCCGGCCCCGGCCGCTTGCCCCAGTACTTGACCAGGGCGATGTTGGGGTGGGCGGTGGCGGTGACCGGCTGGGGCATGGACGGGCCGATCATAGCATCGGCCCGACGCCGCCCCGCGGCGACCGCATCGCGGCGACCGAAGTGGTTTAATCGGGCGGTCGCCACCGGGAGGCGGATTCATGGCGGGTCGTTTCGAGACGCTCGAGGTCGATGGCTCCTCCATGCCGGTGTATCTGGCGGAAGGACCGGGCGGGGCCGGCGTGCTGGTGTGCATGCACGCCCCCGGCGTGGACGCATTCATCCAGGACATCTGTCACCGGCTTGCGGACGCGGGCTTCACGGCCGCCGCGCCGGACCTGTATCACCGTCAGGATGCCGGAGACCTCAATCCGCTCGAACGGATGGGCCTGCTGCGGGATACGGAGATCCTGCGCGACTACGAGGTGGCGGCAGACTGGCTCGCCGGGCGCTCGGACCCGGGCCGGCAGTGCGTGATCGGCTTCTGCATGGGCGGCCGCCTCTCCTACCTGTGGGCGGCGCATCGCAACGGGCTCCGTGGGGCGGTCGTCTTCTACGGCGGCAACATCCTCGTGCCCTGGGGCGACGGACCCGCGCCGTTCGACCGCACGGCCGAGATCGACTGTCCGCTGCTCGGCCTGTTCGGCAACGATGACGAGAATCCGAGCCGTGCCGATGTCGACCGGATCGCGGCGGAGCTGGACCGAACCGGCAAGCCCCACGAGTTTCATCGGTACGACGGTGCGGGGCACGCGTTCCTGAACTTCATGCGGCCGTCGCTCCGGGAGGAAGCCGCCGCGGACGCCTGGGGCCGGTGCGTGGAGTTCCTGCGCGCGCACACCTGACGCGGCGGCGCGACCCAGGGATCAGCCGGGGGCGTCGTCCCAGGGAACCCACCCCGTTCCTCGGTGTCCGAAGTCGAACGTGTCGGGGTGCAGGATTTCCGCCAGGATCTCCGCCGACTCGACCACCCGGGGACCCGGGCGGTTGAAGAACTGGTTGCCGTCGGTGAGGTAGACGCGTCCGGTACGAACCGCAGACAGGTCTGCCCAACCGGCGTGCGATGTCAGGGCCCGCATCTCCTGCAAGGATCGCTCGATGTCGAAGCCGCAGGGCATGACGGCGATCACGTCCAGATCCCGATCGAGCAGTTCTGCCATCTCGAGGTAACCGGAGTGTCGCCCGGCTTCGCCGGTCATGACCGTGCCCCCGGCGATGTCGACGAGTTCCGGTACCCAGTTCGCGGCGTCCATGAGCGGGTCGATCCACTCGATGCAGGCGATGACGGGGCGCTTGTCGAGCGGCGCGGTACGTGCACGGAGCTCCGCGAGCCGCGCCGTCAGGGCGTCCACGAGGCGCTCCCCGCGTCCCGCCGCGCCGAGGGAAACGGCCACCGCGTGGATGTCGCGCCAGATGTCCGGCAACGCCATCGGTTCGAGCGAGACCACCTCGGGGCGGCATCGGACGAGTTCGCCGACGGCGCGCCGCACGTCGGCGAGGCTGACCGCGCAGACCTCGCACTGGGTCTGCGTAATGATGTGGGTGGGGGCGAGCCTCTCGAGCAGGGAGGTGTCGACGCGATACACGGAGAGCGCTTCCGAGACGATCGTCCGCACCCGGTCGTCGATCTCGCGGCTGGGCGCCGCGGGATCGACCCTGGACGACGAGCACGCGGGGAGCGCGGCAACCGAAGCCGGAAAGTCGCACTCGTGCGAGCGTCCGACGAGCCGGCTTCCGAAACCGAGCGCGGCGACGATCTCGGTCGCGCTCGGGATGAGCGAAACGATCCGTTCGCCCGCCATCGGGCGTCGTTCCTCCCCTTACGCGTACCGCCGCGTCATTGCGGGACGGCGGGGGCCAGGCGCGCCGGCGTCTTGAGGGCGATGCGGCTGAAGAGCAGGGGCAGGAAGAGCGCCATGGAGAGCAGCGTGTTGCGGAAGAAGGGGATGGCCTGCACGTAGCAGTCGACCAGGCCGGCCGTGGTGTGCGGGTAGCGACCGCCGTCGCCGAACGCCCAGACGCCGAAGTTGGACACCACGAAGAAGATGACGGCGGACCCCAGACCGGTCGCCGCAATGCGGACCCAGGTCCGCTGGCGGCGCAGCAAGAAACCACATGTCACGACGAGGGCTACCGAGAGGTAGAGGACCGGCTGGGCGCCGTAGAAGGCCCAGTCGGCGCGGTCGGTCAGCAGCCAGATGCCGAGATCCCCGGCGAGGTAGATGGCGAACGGGGCGAGATAGGCGGCCCTGGGCGTGGCGAAGCACGCCGCGCCGAACAGGCACAGGGGCAGCACGGGCGAGAAGTTCCAGGGATAGTCGGTGTCGGCGGGATCGATGGGGACTCCGAACGCGTGCAGGACGTAAGGCGCCAGCCGGAAGGCCAACGCCACCAGGACCAGCACTGCCAGGGTCGAGCCTCGCGGCTGCATCATCGCGCACCTCCGTTCCGTTGGCGCCGGACGATGGTGGATCGGGACCGGAGTGTCAAGGAGCCAGGCTCGCCCCTGTCGTAGAATCCGGCGCAGGTCGAGGCGCGTGGCGCCCGGCCCCGAAACGTGGATGGCAGGAGGACGAATGGCGGAGCCCGCAAAGTACGAACTGATCGATCACGTAGGCGTGGTGACATTGGACGACGGCAAGGCCAACGCGTTCGGCCCCGTCATGATCGACACGCTCAACGGACTGCTCGACCGGGCCGAGGGAGAGGCCAGGGCGGTCGTGTTGATGGGTCGGTCCGGCGTCTTCTCCGGGGGGTTCGATCTCAAGGTCATTCGTGGCGGCGATCCGGTCGCGGCGCGCAACATGGCCGAAGGCGGGGCCCGCCTGATGATGCGGCTGTACGGCTTTCCGTTGCCCGTCGTGGCGGCGGCGACGGGTCACGCGGTCGCGCTCGGCGGGTTCTGCCTGCTGACCGCGGACCACCGGGTGGGCGCGGACGGCGACTTCGTCATCGGCCTGAACGAGACCGCCATCGGCATGTCGCTGCCGCCCTTCGGGCTCATGCTGGCGCGGGAGCGCCTGTCGAAACGGTACCTGTCGCGCGCGGCCATCGGCGCGACGATGTTCGCTCCGGCCGAGGCGCGCGATGCCGGCTTTCTCGACGAGGTCGTGGCCGTCGACGCGGTGCGCGACGCGGCCCTGGCGGCGGCGAACAACCTCGTGAAGCTGGACGGTTCGTCCTACGCCCAGGTCAAGCGGGGGCTGCGGGCGGAGTCGATCGCCGGGGTGCTGGCGGGCCTCGACGCAGGCTAGGAGCTTGCGCCGTAGCACGCTTTTCGTCCGGCCTGGTGGGAGCGACAGGCAGAGCGGAGGCGATTTTGCGCCGCAATGTGGGTATTCGATGCCGTTTTCAGGAACGAAATCTCGTCAAGGTGGGTTTTCAAGATGCCAAAATTTTCTACGGCGCAAGCTCCTAGATGGCCGGTTCCGCCTTGGCGGCGGTGCATTCCGCGTCCCGGCTCGCGAGCAGTGCATCCTCGGACACCGCCCCGACGTGCCGGAAACACGTCCCGCCGCCATCGTCGAGGCGGAGGATGTACGCGGCGTCCTGCGACGCCTCCTCGAACCCGACCCAGGCGCGCCATGCGTCCCCGTCCTTTGTGACGATCAGCACCGACTCGTGCTGCGCTTCGGGCACGGCGCGCCGCACGCCGCGGACGATGAGGCCCCGTACCCACCGCGGTGCACCCTCGAGGACGAGGACGCTGTAGGCCAGTGGCGCGATTTCGGCATCGGCGTCCGCCCGCTTGCGCCACGGCTCCGTCTGCGCGTTGGATCCGCGCGAGAAGCCGACGATCAGCAGCGCCCCGGGCGGCAGGTCGTCCGGCACGACGATGTCCGTGTCGGTCAGCGTCCTTGCGGGCAGGCCGTCGGCCAGCGCCGGGGCGGCGCCCAGTGCGAACAGGAAAACGGCGCCGACCGTTGTGGACCGGAACGCTCGCATCGGTGGGTCAACTCCGTGATGCGATCCTGAAGATGGCGGTGTGGCGGATCTCGGTCTTGACCGTACCGTCGACGACGTAGGCGACGTAGAGCTCGATGAACTCGTGCCCCTTGCGCCGCCACTTCTCGACCGGCACCGCCCGCACTTCGACCTCGTCGCCGACCCGCACCGGTTCCCGGAACACCATGCGCGAGCCGACGTGCAGCCACGCCGGCAGGCGGAACCGGTTCGAGAGCGCCGTGTTCGCCATCGAGAGGACGGCGTGCGGGTGGAGCAGGTCGCTCTGCCAGATGGGCAGGTCGTCGCTGATCTGGTTCGCGTACACGACCTGCTCTTCGAAGTCCGGCGACCAGTGGAACGCGGGGAAGGCCTCGCCGACCTGGATCAGGTCCCACGCGATCTCCGGTTTCCCGACGACGGGTGGGCCGCCTGGGACCGCCGCCATCTCGTCGAGGGCCGGTAGCTCGGCCCGCGACCGCATTTCGGCGATCAGGACGCCGCGGCCCGTGCAGCGCACGACGTGTTCGCCGTCCTCTTCGGAGTGCTCGATAGCGAGTGCGTCGCCGTCGTAGGTGGGCTTGATGAGCCGGACGTCCGCCGAGTAGCCGGCCAGCCAGTCGGCCCCGAGGGACTCCACCAGGGGTCGGGTCATGTGCCCGAACACCGCCACGCCGGGCACGAGAGCGGCGTCGAAGCCGAACGTCTGCGCCGCGCCGTCGCTGTGGATGCGGTTCTCGGACTCCGCCGAGTAGTTGCGGGCGACGGCGTTATGGAGGTTCATCGACGGCCCCTCACGCGGCCTGCAGGGCGGAGGCCACGACCAGCCGGTCGGCGCGCCGCCTGAGGTCGTCGATGTTCGTGGCGAACAGCGGGAGGATGATCTGGTCGACGCCGGCCTCGCTGTACGCGCCGGCGAGGTCCGGGGTGATCCGCAGTCTCGCGACGCCCACGTACCTGCGCACGGAGGCCGGATCCCGTCCCGCTTCGCGTAGCTTCCCGTCGAGCCGCTCGAAGCCGGCGCGCGCGGCGTCGGGATCGAGGTTGTAGGCGTACCAGCCGTCGCCCTGGGTCACCACCCGGCGCACGGCAGCGTCGCTCTCGCCGCCGAACAGGATCGGCGGATGCGGCTTCTGCACCGGTTTCGGGTTCATGTAGCACGGGGAGAGTTGCACCGTCGGCCCCTCGAAGCTGGACACCTCCTGCGTCCAGAGGGCCTTCATGGCGTCTATGTACTCGGCGCACCGCTTCGCCCGGGCGCGGAAACTCATCTGCAGGTTGTCGAACTCCTCCTCGAGCCACCCGATGCCGACGCCGAACTCGAAGCGTCCGCCGGAGAGGTAGTCGAGGTCGGCGACCATCTTGGCCGTGTACACCGGCTGCCGCTGCGGCACGAGGCAGATGCCGGTACCGAGACGGATGCGCGACGTGTGCGCGGCCACGTAGGTGAGGGCGGAGAACGGGTCGAGGATGCCGTCCGGGTTGCCGGGAATCTTGCCGTCGTCGGAGTAGGGGTACGACGACGCGTACTCGGGGAAGAACAGCACGTGTTCCGGCGCCCAGATGGACGCGAAGCCGAGCTCCTCGATGTGTCGGGCCGCCGCGGCGATGTAGTCGACCGGCGTGCGGTGGCTGAAGGGGACGGCGACGCCTACGTCCATGCGTGTCTCCTGCCTGCTGGTGGCGTGGATGCTATCACCGGGGCCGCGTTGTGGCCGGTACGAGGGCCGGCTCCGGCTCGAAAACGCATGGGGGAGTCTGTAATCTACGCGCCCTTCGGGTTCCCCTCCCCTCCGCGGAGCAGGTCCTTGCTACAGATGCGTCACGTACCGGGTTGCGGCTGCGCGTGGCTCGGCGGGCGCGCCCGAACCGCCCGCCGGGGCGGAGCCGGGCGATTCCCGAGATGTTGATCGGCGTCCCGCGGGAAACCGCCGACGGCGAACTGCGCGTCGCCTGCACGCCCACGACGGCGAAGCGGCTGAGCGGGCTCGGTCTCGACGTTGCGGTCGCGTCCGGCGCGGGCGCGGGGTCGGCCTTCCGCGACGAGGACTACGAAGCGGTGGGCGCGTCGGTGGACGCCGCGGGAGACCGCGTGCGGAGCGCCGACATCGTGTTGCGGGTGCGCAGGCCGGACGAGGAAGACATCGACCGCCTGGCGGCCGGGACGGTTCACATCAGCTTCCTCGATCCCTTTCGGGAGGTGGCGCTGATACGCCGGCTCGCGGACCGGGGTGTCACAGCCGTCTCCATGGAGATGATCCCGCGGACCACGCGGGCGCAGAAGATGGACGCGCTGTCGTCGCAGGCGAGCCTCGCCGGCTACGTGACGGTGATCCAGGCATCGTTCCGGAGCCCGCGGATCTTCCCGATGATGATGACCCCCGCGGGCACGATCCCGCCGGCGAGGGTGTTCGTGATCGGCGCCGGTGTCGCGGGCCTGCAGGCGATCGCCACGGCCAAGCGGCTCGGCGCGCGGGTGGAGGCATTCGACACGCGGCCGTCCGTCGCGGAACAGGTGCGGTCGCTCGGGGCGCGTTTCCTCGAGATCGACATCGGCGAGGTGGGCGAAACGGCACAGGGCTATGCGAAAGCCCTGACGCCGGAACAGATAGCGCTGCAGCAGGAGGGCATGCAGCGGATGATTGCCGCGTCGGACGTGGTCATCACGACCGCGCAGGTGTTCGGCCGCCCGGCGCCCCGGATCGTGACGCGCGAGATGGTGGAAACGATGCAGCCCGGCAGCGTGGTGGTCGACATGGCGGTCGAGTCCGGCGGCAACGTCGAGGGCTCGGAACTGGACCGGGCCGTGGACATCGGCGGGGTAACGGTGCTCGGGCAGGGCAACCTGCCATCGGCCGTGGCCCGCAACGCCAGCGAGATGTACGCGGCGAACCTCGCGCACTTCATCGAGGAGTTCTGGGACGAAGAAGCCGGCGCGCTGCAACTCGACCCGGCCGACGACATCGTGGCGTCCGCCGTCGTGGCGCGGGAGGGCGCTGTCCTCGGCGTGGCGGCCGACGGCGTTGGCGCGAGTCCCGCAAAGTAACCTCGACTTCTGCACGACCGGAGTGCTCCCGTGGAATTGATCCCCGTCTTTCTCGCCTTCATCCTGGTGCTGTCCATCTTCCTGGGCTTCGAGCTCATCTCGAAGGTCCCGGCGACCCTGCACACGCCGCTGATGTCCGGCGCGAACGCGATCTCCGGAATCACCCTCGTCGGCGCGCTGATGGCGGCCGGCGCGGCGGCGGACGCGGGCCAGGCGACGGTCGCCACGGTGCTCGGCGTGGCGGCGGTGGTGTTCGCCACGATCAACGTGGTTGGCGGCTACATGGTCACCGACCGCATGCTCGGCATGTTCAGGAAGCGGGGCGAGGCCGACTGATGGACGCGGTCGTCATCAATGTCGCCTACATCGCCGCCGCGGCGCTGTTCGTCTTCGGCCTGAAGATGCTGGCTTCGCCGGCGACCGCGCGGCGGGGCAACGCGCTCTCGTCCATCGGCATGCTGGTGGCCATCGTCGTGACCCTGACGTCCAGGGAGATCGTCAGCTACGAGTGGATCGCCGCCGGGGCCGTCGTCGGCGCGGCGATCGGGGCGATCGCCGCGCGGCTGGTCGCGATGACGTCGATGCCCGAGATGGTGGCACTCTTCAACGGCTCGGGGGGCACGGCGAGCCTCCTGGTGGGCTGGGCGGCCATCCACGGGCAGGCGGACATCGCCGGGTTCACGGCCTTCGTGGCGTTCCTCTCCATCCTCATCGGCGGCGTCACGGCGTCGGGCTCGGTGGTCGCCTGGGGCAAACTCGCCGAGGTGATGGTGAGCCGCGCGGTGGTGTTCGCGGGCCAGCGTTTCATCAACGGATTCGTGCTGGCGGCGCTCATCGCGGCGGGCGCGCTCTTCACGATGGAGCCGTCGACCACCTCGTGGGTGTTCTACGCCATCATCGGCCTGGCGCTGCTGCTCGGCATCATGGCGGTCATCCCCATCGGCGGTGCGGACATGCCGGTGGTGATCTCGCTCCTGAACAGCTACTCGGGGCTCGCCGCGTGCGCCGCGGGGTTCGCGATCAACAACAACATCCTCATCGTCGCGGGCTCCCTCGTCGGCGCGGCCGGGATCATCCTGACGAACATCATGTGCAAGGCGATGAACCGTTCCCTCGCGAACGTGCTGTTCAGCGGTTTCGGCGCGGTGCAGGTGGCCACGAAGGTGGAGGGGGAGGTCAAGCCCATCAACGTGGAGGACGCCTATCTCATCCTCGAGGCGTCGTCGTCGGTGAGCTTCGTGCCGGGTTACGGCATGGCGGTGGCGCAGGCGCAGCACGTCGTGCGGGAACTCGCGGACCTGCTCGAGGAGAACGGCGCCGAGGTGACGTACGCCATCCACCCGGTCGCCGGGCGCATGCCTGGGCACATGAACGTCCTGCTCGCGGAGGCGAGCGTATCGTACGACCAGCTCGTCGAGATGGAGGACATCAACCCCCGCATGGACGGTATCGACGTGGCGGTCGTGATCGGGGCGAACGACGTGGTGAACCCTGCGGCCCGCACGGACGAGGCGAGCCCCATCTACGGCATGCCGATCATCGACGTCGACCGCGCACGCACGGTGTTCGTGCTGAAGCGGTCGATGGCGTCCGGCTTCGCCGGCGTGGACAACCCGCTCTTCTTCGGGACGAACACGCGCATGCTGTTCGGCGACGCGAAGGAATCGATCTCGGGCATCGTGGGGCAGTTCAAGGGGTAGTGCCGCCGGGTGCGCCGGAGGCGCCTCTCGAGCCTTCGGCGCGCCGTGCGCGGCCGAGAAACCTCGCGACGACGTCGGGCCGGATCCACTCGGCCTCGGGATCGTCGTCGATGCGGATCGACGACCCTACTATTGCCCAAGGCAACCTGCCGGTGCGTCCCAGCACCTCCACGAGTTCCGCGATCGCGGCCCGTGCCCGGTCGGCGCGTACCGAGTGGGGCCTGCGCCAGTCCGCGTCGGGTTGCAGGGTGCCCAGCAAGGCCAGCAGGGCGATCGCGAAGGTGCCCGAGCGGGCGTTGATCCGGCCGCCCAGGCAGCGGTTCGCCTCGACCCAGGACACCCGTCCCTGGAGCGTGGCCACGAGGAGCACGGCCAGCAGGCGGGATGCCGAAAAAACGCCGTCGAACCCGGCCGGGCGTCCGGCCGATAGCGTGAAGCCGCAACGCTCCCGTTCCATGCGCCAGAAGGCCGCCTCCGCGGCGTCCAGGCCGGGCCACTCGGAGGGTTCCGCCTGCGCGAGCAGCGACTCGTACACCACGGTACGCGCCCCGTCCCGCGCCCACCGGCAGAGGGCCATCTCGTTCGTGGGTGTCCAGAAAGGAAAGAACGCGGGCGGCACTCCGCCGCGCCGGCCGAAAGCCCAAGCGATCGCCTGGTCTTCGCGAAAGAAGGCGCGCGGCGGATGCCGGGCATCACGTTCGAGGTGCCCCTTGTATCCGTAGATGCCGGGCGCGCACTTGACGATGTCGGGCAGACGCGAGACCGCGCTGGCGAGGCCGCCGCGGGCGTCGGGTCCGGCCGCCCGCTTCAGCTCGGACCACGTCATCGGTCCCCGGTCGCGAACGAGTCGGAGTACCGCCTGGCGAAGACTCCCGTCGTCCGGGTCGAGTGCTTCAAGGCTGCCGAGATCGTCGCCGGGCGCCGCGCGCAGGCGCTCCGGCAACTCGGTCAGCGAACACCACTGATGGTCCCAGATACGGAGGAAGAGATGCGGCTCGGCGCGCAGCGTCCGGTCCAGGTCGCGCCGCCGGCCCCCGCGTTCGTCCGGAAGCCGGTCCCGGATCTCGCCTATTCCGAGAGGCGCGTCGCCCCTGCGCAACGCGGCGTCCAGGGCGGGCTGCACGGCCCCGCGCGACGTGGCCAGCACGTAGCCGCGCTCGCATTGCAGGCGGTCGCCGTGCTGTAGCAGGACCTCGACTTCGCGTTGTGGCAGGTGGAGCCGAAGCGCGAGCCGCGCGAGGGGCTGCGGCAGCCGCCAGTCCCGCAGCAGTTCAGCCTCCAGGGCGAGCGCGCGTTGCGTCAGCGTGCGGGAGGTGTCGGTCTTCAGAAGCCATCCGTCGTGGACGCGCTCGCAGTAGCGGGAAAGGCAGGCATCGAATCCGCCCGCGGCCTCGCAGAGATAGACCATTGGGGACGGGAGCGGCCGGCGTGTCGAGGGCACGGGGATGTAGCGGATTCCGCCACCGCACAGCCGGGGCCAGTGGCGAGGGAACGCGGTGTCCAGCGTCCGCCACGCGTGGTAGCGGATTCCCAATGCGCGCAGGCTGTGCCGCGCCTGCTGTTCGAGAACCCGGATCCGTTCGACGTACGTGCCGAACTCGCGGGCAAGTTGCCGCAGCGTCCGTTTGGGCTCGATCCCCGTGCGCGCCTCGAATACGCGGCGGGCGGAAGGTTCGAGCGCCTCGATGGCCAACCGGTGGAACGCCTCCGGGGTCATCGGAGCGGCTCTGCCGTCTTCCGCGAACCAGGCGCCCCTCTCGGCGGGCTCCGGGTGGCGCGCGAGGAAGATCGACAACGCGAGCAGGAGCTGTTGCACGGCGCGCGCCGGGAGCCGGGGAATCTGATCACGCAACGCGAAACACCAGCCGATGTAGTTGCGGGGCAGTCGCCGGAGGGGAGTCAGCACGGCCGGAACGCGCTGGGCAGCGGCCCGGCGGATGATCGGGTCGACAAGCGTGGAGACCGGATAGCGCGCAACGAACTCGGCCAGGGTGAGCGAGAGTTCGTCCTGCGCAGGACTCCTGTCAACGCGCGCCGGCGGCTTCCTGGGGCCGACGGCGGCATGCGGGGGCGCGGGTTTCGGGCCGGCGCCGACGGTCGGGTCCACGCCTTGCGGGAGCTGGCCATCGCGCCGCCGGGGGCGTTTTCGATAGGCGGGCATGGGGGTCGATCGTATAGATCGCACGACGGGGCGGAAGCGGACGTTAGCCCGATGTCGATGGGGAGATGTCGCACATCGGGGCAGACATTGACCCGATAGGATGGTGGGCGCGCGGCTTGGCCCGACGGTGGTGGTCCGCGCACGATGCCCGGACGGGACGAGCCCCCGGCACGGTGCGTGAATCCGAGACGGGACGGGGCAAGCCCGTCCCCTACAAGGTGATGTCCCGCTGCCAGTACTCGTCGCCTTCGACGGCGATCTCCGCGCGGGCGCGCTCGTCCCAGTGGCCGTCGCCCAGGTAGCTGCCGCGGTAGTCGTAGGGTTTCTCGTCCGGATACCGCTGGCGTCGTGCGTCGATGGCGAGCGGAATCATGCGGGTGCGGCGCAGTACGTAATCCTCGGAGTACTTGATCGCCTTGGTGCTCCCGGGCTTCTTGAAGGCGTGCACGTTCGTCGTCTCCGCGCCGATCGCGGAGTCGCGCTTGTGAAACCCCATGACCATGGTGTTGCGGCGGATGGTGGTGCGGTTGGGGAAGGACCCGTGCAGTGAGCTGCGGTTGACCATGCCGACGTCGCCGGGCTCGAGCATCATCGGCACCGCGTCGGCGAGCCGGTCGGTGATCGGTGGGAAGCTGCCGTCGTTCGCGAGGCGCCAGCGGCGATGGCTGCCCGGCAGGACCCAGAGTCCGTTCTCGGGCGTGCACTTCGACCACGCCACGGACAGGTTGAAGCCGTGGGTCTTGCCCGAGCCGTCGGGTTGTTCGAGCGCGACGCCGTCCTCGGTCCAGTGGGTCCGGCCGTCCTGGTGCCAGGGCGTGGGCGCGCCCTCGCCCGGGTCCTTGTTGAAGATGCTCTCGTGGAACGGCACGAAGTCTTCGCCGTTGACGCTTGCGACCATGCGCAGGATGTCGGGGTGCGCGTACGCCCGGAGCGCCGAGTCCATCATCATGAGTGGGTGGGAGACGAGGTGGACGGGGGCCGCCGCCTCCTCCGCGGCGTCCTCCGGCTGGTTGATGCGGCTGTCGCGGATGTTGCCCAGCGTGTAGTAGCCCGGGAAGCGCACAGGTTTCCCGTGTCGGTCCAGGTCGCCGGTCTCGGTCACCGGGGCGTTGTCGAGGACCTCGGCGAACTCGGCCTCAAGTTCGGCGCACTCGTCGGCGGACAGGACGCCGGTGAAGACGTAGAAGCCGTGCTCTCGGTACGCGTCGAGCTGTTCCTGGGCGAGCACCCCGCGCTTGTCGAAGCGCATCGGCCCCCGGTTGCCGAGGGCGAGCGCGCGGCGGATGCCGTCCTCGCGATACTCCTCCCAGGATTGGTCGGACGCTGCGTCGATGGCCGTTGCCGTCCCCGTCATGCCGGAACCTCCGTGGTCTGCTCCCAGAAACACCATACGCTATACGCGGCTATCGCTGGCTGCAAGCCGTGGTTGCGGCCCGGGTGCACGTCAGATTTGTTGGCGATGCAGAGGGATGGCGGTGTCGCGCCGGTATCTGTAATATCATAAGGTTTACAGTTTGACGGGAGGTGCAACCGCGCGCATGGCCGAGAACATTGAGGAACTGCAACGACGCCGCGACGCCCTGCTCGGCGAGTTCACGACGGTGGGCGAGCTGCGCCCCGGTTCGCTCGTCGAGATGACCCGCAAGTGCGGCAAGCCGACCTGCCACTGTGCCCGCGAGGGCGATCCGGGCCACCCCGGCTGGGCGCTCATGCGCCGAGTCGGCGGCAAGACGGTGACGCGGGGGGTGCCGCGTGCCGCGCTGCAGGAGACGCGCGCGCAGATCGCCGAGCGCAAGCGTTTCAAGGCTTTGTGCGGGCACTTCGTGGAGGCCAACGAGGAACTGTGCCGGGCCCGCCTCAAGGCCGGCCGGGACGCGGGGCGGGACGCCAAAAAAGGGGGCTCCGCGAGACGCTGACGGCGATCTTCGCGGCCGACCTCGCCGCCGAGGTCGAGGCGCTGTTCGGCGCCGGCGCGGCGGACGCTGGCGACCTCGGGGCGCTGGAGACGACGGTGCGGCGCCACACGCTCGGCTTCGCGGCGCGGCTGGTCGAGGGGCACCTGAACGCCGACTGCGGCGACCATGCCGGGCCGCACCTGCCGTGCGCCGGCTGCGGCGGCTTCGCCGCGTACGCCGGCCGGCGCGCGAAGACCGTCACCACGGTGCTCGGCGCGATGCGTCTGCAACGCGCCTACCACCACTGCGCCGCGTGCCACGCGGGCCACTGTCCGCGCGACCGCGGCCTCGGCATCGAGGGCACCATGCTGTCGCCCGGCGTGGTGCGCATGATCGGTCTGGCGGCGGCGCGCACCAGCTTCGCGGAGACCGGCGCGCTGCTGTACGACCTGGCCGGCCTGAACGTCGACGCCAAGCAGGCGGAACGCACCGCGGAGGCGCTCGGCCGCGAAGTCGCGACCGACGAACGCGACACCGTCACGCCGGAGCCGGGCCGCGCGCCGACCATGTACCTGGGCATGGACGGCACCGCCGTGCCGGTGCGCAAGGCGGAACTGGCCGGCCGCCCCGGCAAGCAGGCCGACGGCACCGCGAAGACGCGCGAGGTCAAGTTGGTCACGGTGTGGGCCGCGGCCATGGACGCGCACGGCCACGAACTCCCCGCGCGGGCGGCCGGCTCGGTGTCCTACTCCGCCGCCGTCGAAAGCGCCGCCAGCCGCGACACCGACCCCGAGCCGTCGGCGTTCGCGCAACGCGTCGCGCGCGAGGCGCGCCGCCGCGGCTTCCACCACGCCAGGCGCCAGGTGGTGATCGGCGACGGCGCGCCGTGGATCTGGAACATCGCCGACGAACACTTCCCCGACGCCATCCAGATCGTCGACCTGTTCCACGCCAGGCAGCACCTGTGGGACGTCGCCAAGGCCATCTACGGACCCGGCACCGACATGGCCGAGCGCTGGGCCAAGCGCCGCCAGGAGGAACTCGAGGACGGCCGCCTCGGCGCCCTCCTGCGCGCGCTGCGGCGCCACGCCGGCCACGACGACGCGCGCCGCCGCATCGACTACCTCCGCCGCAACCGCCACCGCATGCGCCACCCCAAGTTCCGCGCCATGAACCTGTGCGTCGCCTCCGGCGTCGTCGAGGCCGGCTGCAAGCACGTCGTCGCAACTCGCTTCAAGCGCCCCGGCATGCACTGGTCCGTCGCCGGCGTCAACGCCATGGCCGCCTTGCGCTGCGCCGTCCTCAGCAACCGCTTCGACGACTTCTGGCGACGACTCTTCCGCCGACAACGCAACCTCCGCGCCGCCTAAAATCCAACAAATTTGTCGTGCACCCTTGCGGCCGTGTCAGTCCGGAGGATCGACCACGACCGTCCTGAAGTCCGCCGGCGCCACGACCTCCAGCACCTCGAAGTCATCGGACACCGCGATCTCCCGGTGCGGAATCCCCGGGCGCTGGTTGATGCAGTCGCCCTTCCGGATGGTCCGCTCGCCCACGTCCGCATACTCGAACGTGGCCCAGCCGTTCAGCACGTAGACCATCTGGAACGTGCAGTCGTGGATGTGCCACTGCTGCACGGCGTCGGACTCGGCGCGGCCGTTCGCCCGGATCACGTGGGCGACGTAGTCGCCGTTCGTCGCGTCCGTGACGCCGAGGTCGCGGTAGTCGAAGATCCGGCGCAGGCCCTCGGTCCACTGCGCGTCGGCGGCGCTGTCGATGTTGAAGCGCCAGTCGGTTGCGGTCTGCATGGGCGTCCCTCCTGTCGGTGCGGCGCGTTGCCGAACACTATACCGCCCTGCGGTGCGCTGGGTCCGCGACCACTTCGCCGCGTTCGGCGGCGGGGCCGGCGACGCCGGCTACCTGCTGTTCGCACCCCAGGCCCGGGGTCTGTTCCACCGGATGATCTCCCAGAGCGGCGGTTGGCCGGCGGATCGTCGCAGGACCCTGGCGGAGTCCGAAGCGGAGGGCGAGCGGTTCCTTTCGGGCGCCGGGATCGGAAGCATCGAGGAACTGCGGTCCGTCCCGGCGGAGCGGCTGCTCCTCCTTGCGGCGGAGCATTTCACGCGCAGTTTCGACGACCCGACCGTGGACGGCTGGTTGCTCCCCGCGCCCGCGCCCCAGTTGCTGGCGGACGAGCGCTTCGCGGCGGTGCCGACGATGTTCGGCAGCGACGCGCACGAGGACCAGGCCATGATCGATCCGGAGGGGATGACCGAGTCCGCCTGGCAAGCCGCTTTCGCCGCACTCCCCGATCCCGGGGCGGTTCGGGAACGCCTGGCGGAGCTTCCCGTCGCGGATCGACCGGCCGCGTTCGGGGCCGGCATGTTCCACTGCCCGACCCTCCGGTTCGCGGACGCGGTCGCGGCAGCCGGCGTGCCCACCTGGGTGTATCGCTTCTCCGTGTGCGCCCTGGCGATCCCGGGGTCGGCGCCTGCCACGGCGCGGAGATCCCCTACGTCTTCGACACCCACGACGCCTGGCCGCCCACCGACGCGGACGACCGGGCGCTGACGCGCCGCATGATGGACTACTGGGTGGACTTCGCGCGCGGGGGCGATCCGAACGGTGGGTTCCTGCCGGCGTGGCGCGCCGGGGGCGAGGCGCTGATGCTCGACCGGAACGCGCGGGCGGAGCCGCTGGACAGGTCGCTCTGCAGCTGGCTGTGACCACGGCCGAGCCGGAGTAGACGCTTCGTCTGGCGATCCGTTACGCTGCCTGCGATAGCCGGGGGAGCGTATACGTGGCGGAAGCGGCGGCGGGCAAGACGGAGGTGGGCGGCGGCTACGCCAAGTATGTGACCGGCGTGCTGGTCATCGTCTATGTCTTCAACTTCATCGACCGGCAGATCGTCACGATCCTCGCGGAGGAGATCAAGGCGGACCTCGGCATTTCCGACGCGCAGATCGGCTTCCTCTACGGTACGGCCTTCGCGGTCTTCTACGCGCTCTTCGGCATCCCCCTCGGGAAGCTTGCCGACAGCTGGACGCGCAAGAACCTGATCTCGATCGGTCTCGGCTTCTGGAGCCTGATGACCGCGCTTTCCGGTACCGCGCGGAGCTTCTTCTCGCTTGCGGCCTACCGCGTGGGCGTCGGGATCGGGGAGGCAAGCGCCTCGCCGGCGGCGTTCTCGATGCTGTCCGACTACTTTCCGCCACGGCTGCGCGCCACGGTGCTGGCGATCTATTCGAGCGGCATCTACATCGGCGCCGGCATCGGCATCTTCATCGGCGGCTGGATCGTCGACAGCTGGAATGCCGCGTATCCGGATCCGGCCATGGCGCCGTTCGGCATCAAGGGGTGGCAGGCCGCCTACTTCGCGGTCGGGCTGCCGGGAATCCTGATGGCGATCTGGGTGTACACGCTGCGCGAGCCGCGGCGGGGCCAGAGCGAAGGCCTCGTGACCGAAGAGCACCCGCACCCGTTCCGGGAGACCTGGAAGGAGCTGATGTCGGTCCTGCCGCCGATGACCCTCGTGACGTTGACCAGGGCCGGGGGCGGACGGCGCGTAATCACGCGCAACCTGATCGGGGCCGCGCTCATCGCGTTGGCGGCATGGGGCCTCATCGTGCTGACCGGCGACCCGGAACAGTGGATCGCGCTGGGGATTGGCTCTTACGCGGCCTTTTCCTGGGTGCAGGCGCTCGGGCTCCGCGATCCGGCGACGTTCGCGATGATGTTCCGCAGCCGCGCCTTCATATATGCGAGCCTCGGCTTTCCACTGATCTCCCCGGTCACCTATGCGTTCGGCGCATGGGCACCGCCGTTCTTCATCCGCGTGCACGACGTGAACGTGGCCGACGCGGGCATGATCCTCGGGGTGTCCTACGCGATCGCGGGATGGCTCGGGATCACGCTGGGCGGGATCGCCTCGGACAGGTTCAAGTCGCGCACCGGCAATGCACGGGTCTGGGTGGGCATCGTGTCCGTGGCGGTGAGCGCCCCCATGACGCTGGCCATGGTGCTGACGGACAGCGTCATCGCGGCCTACGTGCTCAACTTCATCGTCAGCATCTTCGCGGCCTGCTGGGTGGGCGCCGCCGCGAGCACGGTGAACGACCTCGTCATGCCGAGGATGCGCGCCATTGCCTCGGCGTACTACATCCTCATGGCGACCGTCGGTCTGGCCATCGGTCCGTACATGGTCGGGGAGGTCAGCGACGTCCTGGCGTCGACGGGCATGGACCTGGGTGAATCGCTGCGCTACAGCCTGATGCTGTCGGTCGGACTGCTCGCCTTCCCGGCGGTGTTCCTGACGCTCCTGCTGCGCCACCTCGTCCCGGACGAGGCCTCGCGGCTCGAGCGCGCCCGGGCGGCGGGCGAACCGGTGGAGGAGCGGGTGGAGACGGGTTGAAGCAGGCCCCCTGGGCGTGGGCGCGTTGCTGTTTTCGAGAACGCCCGTGCCGTGTGTCGAACCACTTGACATCGCCCGTGTCGGCAATGCCCGTGTACCGGGCCATTCTCAGCTTCGCTCTTTGTGCTCCATTCGGAAGGAGCGTGGCTTCGGCCATGTTCGATGTTGGTGATGCTCTGGAACTCGGCTACTCTGGGCGTTGTATTTGCGCTGCTCGCCTTTGACTCGACAGCGGAGGAGGTGTCACAGGAAGAAGCTCTATCTCTCTTGAACGAGGTTAGGCGGTCGTTTGCCACAGGTGATCTCGAAGGGAGTTGGACCGCCTACCGGCAGTTTTTCTGGGAAGTGCCTCCGGCCCAGGCGGACTGGTACCTCCTGAGCCATTGCAGGACGTGCCCCAACATTCAAATGCTCGCGTCCGTATTGGGGAAAGACACAGGAGACCTCGATTTCTACGACCGCGTCTGTCCCCGGCAAGAGTCGGGCGCGCGGAGCAGGGGTTGGATCTCCGACGAGCTACTCGAGTTGCTATTCCGCAAGAGTTCGGTGCTAAGAGACAGTCCCGGAAGCGCTCCCGAGAAGGGGCAGTTGCGTATGCAGTACTTCTATGTTCGGTCTCTGGGAGACGTAATGCCGTGGGCAACGGTCGGAAGGCGACATCGTCGAGCTCGGAGACGTGCTCTAGTAACGTCAACTGGCGCCAGCCGAAGTCGGGTTCGTACGGTTGGGCCTGTTGGTCGCGCGTGTACGCACGACTGCGGGTAGGTCGTAGGGTCACGGCTTCGGCTATCCTCTTGGCACGTCTGCGCGCCCGAGGGCTTGTCCTTGCTCTCGTGTTGCTGCCGTGGCCGGACGCGCGAGGCGAACTACGGGGCGAACGTGAGACACTGCAGGCACTCTTGTACGAAGTCACGCAGACCTATGGGCGCGGTGATCTGGAGGGGAGTTGGGCGGCGTACCGGCGATTCCTGATGGACGTGCCGCCGGGTCATGCTGATTGGTTACTCCTTACCCATTGCAGGTCGTGTCCGAGCGTGCAGGAGCTTACCTCGATTCTCGGAAGGACGGCTGCTGACTTGGACTTCTTCGATAACGTCTGCCCGCGGCAGCCGTCAGGTGCACGTCCCAGGGGGTGGATTTGCGACCAGCTCATCGAACTGCTCTATCGTAAGCAGTCGCTGCTCGGGGAACGACCCGATGGGGGGCTCGGGAAGTGGCGGCTTCGGCTGCATCGCTTTTATTTTCGGTCCGAGGGAGACTTGCGGCCATGGGTAACGGCGGGTTGGAGAGACGGCGTCTGGGGAGACTCGGGCTTGTTTTGGATCGTCGACACTGGGGCACACACGACGGTCGTGGACCAAGCAGTCGTTGAGGGTCTGACTAGGCAGGGACGACTGAGCGGTCTAGTGGAGCGCCTCGGCACGTCAAGAGAAGTACACGGTCCGTACGGAAGAGCATGGCTGCGTGACGCGTTGGTGCACGAGTTTTCGGTTGGACGGTTTCGAGTGGGAAGCATGGCTGCTGCAGTTGCACAACTGGACGTTTCGGCGGTCGGTATGAACGTCCTATTGCGCTTTCCGGCAGTGTGCTTTTCCTGGGAGTCACAAGTGCTGCATCTTGGCGACCTAGGGCCGTGCACCGAGGGCATAACGTCTCTCGGCGCCCGACTTTCGGGATCCTCGCCTGTCCTTGAGTTGGTGACCGGTGCCTCGGAACGGACGCGCGTGCTGGTAGACACCGGGAGCCGTGAGACCTACTGCGGCCCCGGGATGGAGCGGTCGCCCGGTCAGCTACTCCGCTTTGGCGACCACGAGGACATGTGGCTGTCGTGTGGAGACAAAGACGCGGCGTTTCTTCGAGACGGAATGTGGTACGAGGCCATAACGGGTATGGATACCCTGTCCAGGTTTGACGCCTTCGGCTGGCGCCTGCACCCGTTCACGATGTACTTCGTGGCCAAGGCGGACCGCTGAACGCCGCGGGACCGACCGGTCCCGGCGGGCGGAGAGCTGCGGAGACCGAACCCGGGCTTTTCCGCGAGGAAGTGCTGTCGCGTCTGGCACGGGGCCTTTGGCCCGCTCCGCTCCTGTCGAGGCCGCTCTCGGGGCTGCTGCTCGCCTCGCTCGTCCTCCTGGCGGCCGTCTCCGTCATCGTGTTCGCCGCCTCGTTTCCGTTCGCGAGGAAGGAACGCGCGGCCGGCCATCTCACGCCGGCGTCCGGCTGGTCCCGGGTCAGCGCCCGGACCTTCGGGGTGGTGCGCGCAAGGCATGTCGAGGAAGGCGACATCGTCGAGCTCGGAGACGTGCTCTACGCCTTCGCATCCGGCGCGGGCCTCGACGAGAGGCTCTCGGTGGAGGGCAAGCTGCTGCGGGACATCGCGGCGCGACGAGAAACCTTGCAGGCACGCCTGGGGGCGATCGACGCGCAGATTGAGAACGACCGAGCGATGCACCGGGATCAACGCGCATCGCTGCAGGTGCAGGTCGGGCACGTCGAGGCGGAAGTCGAGGCGCGTGAAGCGGGGCTCGCCGTGGCGCGGACGCAGTACGGCGTGGGGCAGCGGCTGCGGGCCTCCAACGCGCTCTCGGAGTCCGCGCTGCTGGAGTTGGTGGACAGGACGCAGTCTCGGGCTGCCTTGGTGGCCTCCAAGCGGCGCGAGCTTGCGGAGCTGCGCGCGGTGCTGGACAGCCAGCAGGCGCAGCTCACCCGTCGCGAGCTCGAGCGGGAGGAGGCGCGCGCCGGCGTCGAGGAACAACTGCTCGGACTTGCCATGGAGGAGTCACGCATCCAGGTGCGTGACGCCGGCGGCGTTCTGGCGCCGCGCGCCGGCAGGGTGGTGTCCGTGCGGGCGGATGAGGGGGACTGGGTTCGGCCGGGCGACGCACTGCTCGACGTCGTGCCGGACGCCTATCGCCTCGAGGGCCGGCTGTTCGCGCGTTCAAGCGCCATGGGTTCGATCCGGGTGGGCCAGAACGTGCGTATCTACCTCGATGCGTTTCCGTATGAGCGCTACGGTGCCCAGATCGGTCGTGTGCTGGCCGTGTCGGAGACCACGGTCGGGCCGCGGGCCGAGTTCGCGCCCGACGGGCCGGTGCGCATCGACGTTGGGTTCCCGGCGGCTTCGTCCTGTCGGCTACGCAGCGCCGGTCGCTGCGGCCGGGAATGACGGTTTCGGCCGAGATGGTGCGCGACCACGCGACATTGGTCGACTGGCTGATCGAGCCGCTCCAGGGGCGCCCCGGCGTCTCTGAGCGTCGGGGCAACGTCGCGGGTTCCTGCGTTCCACGGCCACCGCGACACGATGCGTGGGTATCGGTCGCGCTTCCGCGTCTCGCAGCGGGGCGCCACCCTCACGGATCTGCAGCGCTCGGTGGGGCGGGGAAGCGCCTGCGGAGATACTTGACATCGCCGGTTCATTGGCTCATTGGGTCATGGTGAGCGTGGCGCCGGGGCGTGCTCGCGCCCCGGGCCAGGAAAGCCGACGCGAGTCGGACTGAACCAATAGTCAGCAAAGGATGATTTTTCATGAGAATCCTCAACGAAGCCGAGTTGCTCGCTGTCGCGGGCGGCAACGGCAACGGGAACTTCGGCGGGACGGTTCCGTATCCGCCGGTCCCCAATCCACCGATCACACCGAAGCCTCCTCCACCAAGGATCCCGGCACCGCCCGTCCCGCCCCCGCCACCCCCACCGGATGACGAGAACAAGGGCAACCAGTAGGGTCATCCAACATTGGTCGAGGCCGCGTTCCTAATCGCTCCGTTCCGCAAGAGCCGTAGTCACAGTGGTTCTGGCGGGCGGAAAGAAAGGAACGTGGTTTCGGCCACGCTCGCGATGCGCGCGCACTCCGCCGCTCTCGGCTTTGTTCTCTTGCTCCTCCCGGTCAATTCTGGAGGTGAGGAACTCGCAATGAAGGGGGCTCTTCGAGCCCTGTTGGTTGACGTCGAACAGTCGTTCGCGACCGGTGATCTGGAGGGCAGCTGGGGGGCCTACCGGCAGTTCTTCTGGAACGTCCCGCCGGACCATGCCGATTGGTATCTGTTGAGCTATTGTAGGTCGTGTCCCTACGTTCACGTGCTTGCGCCGATACTCGGCAAGAACACGACTGACCTGGACTTCTATGATCGCCTTTGTCCGCGGCGGGAGTCGGGAGCACGGACGAGAGGCTGGATTTGCGACCAGTTGCTCGAGCTTCTGTTCCGCAAGCACTCCACGTTGGGATACCCCCCGGCCAGTGTGCCTCTCGCCGGACAAGCGCACATCCGCCGCTTCTTCGTTCACAGCCGAGGCGACTTGCGTCCCTGGTTGGCGATGGGCTGGCCGGACTACAGGTTTTTCGCAATGGTCGACACCGGGTCGTTCACCACTGTTGTGGCCGCAGAAAACGTCGACGGGCCCGAGCAAGACCGGATTGAAGATCTTGGCACGTCCGTAAAGGGGATCGGTTATCTCGGGCCGGTCGGACTCGGTCCCGAGGTAGTGCTGCATGACGTTTCGGTGGACCGGTTCCGGTTCCCTGCGGTTCCCGCTGAAGTGCGAGACTTGCCGTGGCTTGTGGGGATGAACTTGCTGTTGCGTTATCCCGCCGTCTGCTTCTCGTGGGCCGCAGAGAAGATCCACTTGGGAGAGCTGGGCCCCTGTGCTGGAGGCTTGACCCCATGGAGCGCCCACCTGTCGGCCTTTAGTCCGGTTGTCGAGTTTGAGACGCCATACTCCTCGCGGACGCGCGTCTTGGTGGACACGGGCGCGGATGGCACGGCCTGCAGTGCGACGATGGTGTCCGGCGCGGGGCGCCACTTCCGTTTTGGCGACCACGAGGACATGTGGCTGTCCTGCGAACACGATGATGCCCACTTCCTCGAGGGCCTGCCGTGGTACGACGCGCTTACGGGCATGGACACGTTGTCCAGGTTCGATGCCTTCGGGTGGCGTCTGCACCCGTTCACGATGTACTTCGTGCCCAAAGCGGACCGCTGAACGCTGCGGTACCGGCCGGTCCCGACGGGCGGGGGGCCGCGGAAACCGGACCCGGGTTGTTCCGCGAGGAGGTGCTTTCGCGTCTGGCGCGGGGCCTTTGGCCGGCACCGCTCCTGTCGAGGCCGCTGTCGGGACTGCTGCTCGCTGCGTTCGTCCTCCTGGCTGCGGTTGCCGTCGTCGTGTTCGCCGCCTCGTTTCCGTTCGCGAGGAAGGAGCGTGCGGCGGGCTATCTCACGCCGGCGTCGGGCTGGTCCCGGGTCAGCGCGCGGACCTTCGGGGTGGTGCGCGCGAGGCGTGTCGAGGAAGGTGATGTGGTCGCCCTCGGGGACGTGCTCTACGAGTTGGGGTCGGGCGAGGGTCTGGACGAGCGCCTTTCGGTGGCGGCCTTGCCTGCCTGGCGATGGTGGCTGCGTTCCACGGCTACCGCGACACCATGCGTGGGTATCGGTCGCGCTTCCGGATCTCTCCGCGGGGCGCCACCCTCGCCGATCTGCGGCGCTACGCGGAAGAGACGGGCCTGAAGTGCCGGGCTGTCCGCACGGAGCTCGAGGAACTCGCGCAGCTCCGCCGCCCGGCGATTCTGCATTGGGACCTCGACCACTTCGTCGTGCTGCGCTCGGTGGGCCGGACACGCGTCCGGATCGTGGACCCCGCCGTGGGCGAGCGCTCGCTGCGGTGGGGCGAGGTGAGCGGGAGCTTCACGGGCGTCGCCCTCGAGTTGGTGCCCACCATCACGCTGACGTCGCCTCAGGCACCCGCTGAAGGCGAGGGGACACTCTCGGACGCCGTCTCGTGGCGCACCTTCATGCCGGTGTTTCGGGGCCTGGGGCGGTCTCTGCTGGCGGTGTTCCTGATGACCGTTGCGCTGCAGGCCTTCGCGCTCATCATGCCGCTCAACCTGCAGCTCACGGTAGACCAGGGAGTGCGCCAGGGCGACTGGACCATCGTCGCGGCCCTCGCCATCGGATTCGGTCTGGTGGGACTGATCTCCGTGACGACGGAATGGCTGCACGCGTTGCTGGTGCAGTACGTCGCCAACACTGCCGCCTTCAGGTGGTGACCGGGCTCGCCCATCACCTCCTGCGTCTGCCGGACGCATGGTTCGTGGCCCGCCACACGGGTGACGTGATTTCCCGGTTCCGCTCGACGGCGCCGGTCGGGCAGTTCCTCATGACGGGCGCGTTCAAGATCCTCGTGGACGGTGCCATGGTGGTGGGCACACTCGCGATCCTGCTGGTTTACGAATGGTCGCTCAGCTTGGTGCTGATCGGCTTCGTGGCCGTCTTCGCGGGCTTGCGGTTCGGAACGTTCGCGCGGATCCGCAACCTCACGCACGAGGCGATCGCCGCGCGGGCCCACGAGGAGTCGAGCTTCATCGAGAACGTCGAGCGCCATCGGGCGGTCAAACTGCTCGGAGCGGAGACGCTGCGCGAAGACGCCTGGGGCGAGCGGTATGTCGAGTCCATCAACACGGACGTCCGTCTCGCGCGGTTCCGCGCCCATGTCGGCTTCGCGGGGGGCGCGATCGCCGCGGTGCAGGCGGTCGTCATGCTCATGCTCGGCGCCGGGCGGGTCATCGACGGCGCGTTCTCGCTCGGGATGCTGCTGGCCTTCTCGACCTACAGCGCGCAGTTCTCGGCGCGAGCGTTCGAGTTGATCGAGGCCCTGGTCGAACTGCGCATGCTGCGGCTGCACCGGGAACGGATAGCCGACATTGCGCTGGAGGATCGAGAGACGCCGCGGGAACGATCCGGGGTGGCGTGCAAGCTTCAAGGTCGGGTCGAAGTCGATGGTCTCCGGTTCGCATACGGTGACGGCCCGCCCGTCCTGGCCGGCCTGGCCTTCTCGGTTTCCCCGGGCGAGTTCCTGGCGATCGAAGGAGCGTCCGGCGCCGGCAAGTCGACGCTCGTGAAGCTGCTCTGCAAGTTGCTGCGGCCGACCGGGGGGTCGATTCTGATCGATGGGGTCGATCTGGCGAGCCTCGACACCCGGCACTATCGCAGCCAGCTTGGTGTCGTCATGCAGGACGACGATCTCTTTTCGGGGTCGCTGATGGAGAACATCGCGCTCGTCGAGCAAGGGGCGGACATGGACCGGGTCGAGCAAGCGGCCCGGCTTGCGTGCATTGACGACGACATCCGGGGGATGCCGCTCGGGTACCGGACGCTGGTGGGCCACATGGGCTCGACGCTCTCGGGTGGGCAAAGACAGCGTGTGATGATCGCTCGGGCGCTCTACCGGCGGCCGGGGATGGTGCTTCTGGACGAGGGCACCGCACATCTGAACGACGCCCTGCAGAAGCGCATCCTCGACGGGATCAGCGGTACCGGGATGACGGTCATCGCGGTCACGCACGACCAACGTGTGCTCGGGCGCGCCGATCGGCGGCTGGCGTTGCCATCCTGAGCGGGCGATCGGGGCGAGATCGGGGCGGCGCCGGTCGTCCAAGCCAGGCATTCGGTAGAATCCGGGGTTTTGCCCGGCGGCCCGCATGAGCATCGATACCTTCCACACCCGCCGGACGCTGCGCGTAGACGGTGCGGAATACGACTACTTCAGCCTGCCGCAAGCCGCGGAACACGGCGCGGGGGATGTGGCCCGCATGCCGGTCTCGCTCAAGGTCCTCCTCGAGAACCTGCTCCGGTTCGAGGACGCCGAGACCGTGACTGCGGACGACATCCGTGCCCTGGCCGGCTGGCCCACGGAGGCCCCCGGGGCAAGGGAGATCGCCTACCGCCCCGCGCGCGTGCTCATGCAGGACTTCACGGGCGTACCCGCGGTGGCGGACCTCGCCGCGATGCGCAGCGCCGTCGTCGAGGCCGGTCACGACCCCGCCCTCATCAATCCCCTCTCGCCGGTCGACCTCGTCATCGACCATTCGGTCATGGTGGACCGGTTCGGCGACGCCGGGGCGTTCGAGGACAACGTGGCGCTCGAGATGGAGCGCAACCGCGAGCGCTACCGGTTTCTCCGCTGGGGCCAGCAGGCGTTCGACAACTTCCGCGTCGTGCCGCCCGGTACCGGCATCTGCCACCAGGTGAACCTCGAGTACCTCGCCCGCGCCGTGTGGACGCGGGAGGAGAACAGCCGCACGCTCGCGTATCCGGACACCCTGGTCGGCACGGACAGTCACACGACGATGATCAACGGCCTCGGCGTGCTCGGCTGGGGCGTGGGCGGCATCGAAGCGGAGGCCGCGATGCTCGGGCAGCCGTTCTCGCTGCTCATACCCGAAGTCGTGGGTTTCCGGTTGACCGGCGAACTGGCCGACGGCATCACGGCCACGGACCTGGTGCTGCGGGTGGTCGAGATGCTCCGGCAGCAGGGCGTGGTCGGGAAGTTCGTCGAGTTCTTCGGCGACGGGCTCGATCACCTGCCGCTCGCGGACCGGGCGACGATCGCCAACATGGCGCCCGAGTACGGGGCGACGTGCGGACTCTTCCCCATCGACGGAGAAACCGTCGACTACCTCCGGCTGTCGGGCCGTCCGGAGGCGGACGTGGCGCTCGTCGAGGCCTACACGAAAGCCCAGGGGCTGTGGCGCGATCCGGCGGTCGAACCGGTCTTCACGGACACGCTGGAACTCGATCTCGCTACCGTGGTGCCCGCGCTCGCGGGACCGAGCCGCCCGCAGGACCGGGTCGCCATGCGCGATCTCGGCAGGGCTTTCGACGACGCGCTCGCGCTGCAGGGCAGGAAGGACGCCGGCCGCGTCCCGGTGCCGGGCGCGGACTACGACCTCGGTCACGGCGATGTCGTGATCGCGGCCATCACGTCCTGTACGAACACCTCGAACCCGGCCGTCATGCTCGGCGCGGGACTGGTGGCCAGGAAGGCCCTCGAGCGGGGTCTCTCGGTCAAGCCCTGGGTGAAGACGTCCCTGGCTCCGGGATCCAAGGTCGTCACCGAGTATCTCGAAGCGACCGGGTTGGGGGACGCCCTCGATGCCCTGGGCTTCAACCTCGTGGGCTACGGCTGCACGACGTGTATCGGCAACTCGGGCCCCTTGCCCGAGCCGATCTCCGCGGCCGTGGCGGAGGGCGACCTCGTCGTGGCCTCGGTGCTGTCCGGCAACCGCAACTTCGAAGGCCGCGTGCACCAGGAAGTGCGCACGAACTGGCTGGCGTCGCCGCCGCTCGTGGTGGCGTACGCCATCGCCGGCACGACCCGCATCGACCTCGCCAACGACCCGATCGGGCAGGACGGCGAGGGTCGCGATGTCTTCCTGGCGGACATCTGGCCGAGCACCCGGGAAGTGGGCGACGCCGTCGCCGCGGTCTCCGCGGACATGTTCCAGCGCCAGTACGACGACGTGTTCACCGGACCGGACGCATGGCGCGCGATCCGGGTGGAGGACAGCGGCACGTACGGCTGGGAGAACTCGACCTACATCAAGCAGCCGCCCTTCTTCCGCGTCGGGACCGACGTCGATCAGGACGTGACCGTCCGGGACGCCCGGATCCTCGCGCTGCTCGGTGATTCCGTCACGACGGACCATATCTCGCCGGCCGGCGCCATCCAGCCGACGAGCCCGGCGGGCGAGTACCTGCAGCAGGCCGGCGTCCCGGTACGCGACTTCAACTCCTACGGGTCCCGGCGCGGCAACCACGAAGTGATGATGCGGGGCACCTTCGCGAACATCCGCATCAGGAACGAGATGGTCCCCGGCACCGAGGGCGGCTACACGACCCATGTGCCGACGGGCGAGGACATCTCGATCTACGATGCCGCCGTGCGCTACCGGGGCGAGGAGACGCCGCTCGTCGTCTTCGCCGGCAAGGAATACGGCACGGGATCGAGCCGGGACTGGGCGGCCAAGGGCACGCGGCTGCTCGGCGTGCGCGCCGTCGTTGCCGAGAGCTTCGAGCGCATCCACCGGTCGAACCTCGTCGCGATGGGGGTGCTGCCCGCGGTGTTCCCGGACGGCGTCTCCCGCACGACGCTCGGCCTCGTCGGGGACGAGACGGTGGACCTCACGCTACCGGACGGCGCCGAACCGTTCGCGCCGCGGCAGGAACTCGATCTCACGATCCGGCGCGCCGATGGCGCCAGCGAGACGGTTACGGTACAGAGCCGTATCGACACTCGCACCGAGATGGACTACTTCCGGGCCGGGGGCATCCTGCAGTTCGTCCTGAACAAGCTGGTCGAGGCCGCGTGAGCGCCGTCGCCTCGACCGCCCGCGCCATAGCCCCGGACGCGCTGGTGTTCGACATGGACGGGCTGCTGCTCGACACGGAACGCATCGCACGGGAGGCCTTCTGTGAGGCGTGCCGCGAGGCGGGCTGGCCGGATCCCGACTTCGACGTCTACGCCCGCTGCATCGGCGGCGCGGGCGGGGACGAGGGAGCGGTCCTGCGGGCGGGCTACGGCCCGGACTTCCCTTGGCAGGCGGTGCGCGACGGCTGGTGGCGGCGCTACCACGAGCACGTGGAGCACCGGCCGGTACCGGTGAAACCGGGGGCGGCGGAACTCTTGGCCTACTGCGTCGAGAGCGGGCTTCCCTGCGCCCTCGCGACCTACACGCGCGCGGCGCTCGCGCAGACGAAACTCTCGCTCGCGGGGCTCGACGGCTACTTCCCGGTCCGCGTGACGGGGGACATGGTCCGGCGGGGCAAGCCCGATCCGGAGCCGTACCTCTCGGCCGCCGAGCGGCTCGGGGCCCGGCCGGAGCGTTGCTGGGCGTTCGAGGACTCGACAAACGGGGTGCGTTCGGCGTTCGCCGCCGGATGCGCGGTGTTCCAGGTGCCGGATCTCGTCGAGCCGCCGCCGGAACTGCGGCGGCTCGGGCACACCGTGCTCGAGTCCCTGTACGATGCCATCGACGAGCTACGGGAAGCGAGGAAGGAAGCATGGGTCGGGTAGTTGACGCGGACGGCCACGTACTGGAGCCGGCGGACACCTGGGAGAAGTACATCGATCCCGCGTACCGGGACCGGGCCATCCGCATCGCCCGGGACGAGACCGGGCTGGAGCGGCTGTACTTCGACAACGAGCCGATGCAACTGCTGCGGGGCAACCTGGGCACCCTGGGCGGGATCGATCTGGAGCCCGCCAAGTTCGGGGCGCTGGAGCGCGAGTACACGTATGCGGACGGATCGCCACCCGGGTCCTACGATCCCGCGGCCCGCCTCGAGGTGATGGACCAGGAGGGCATCGACCGCGTCCTGCTGTACCCGACGATCGGCATCTGCTGGGAAGGCAACGTGGACGACCCGGGCCTCGCGACGGCCTACACGCGGGCCTACAACCGCTGGATCGCGGACTTCTGCCGGCACGACCCGAACCGCCTCTATCCGGTGGCGCACATCTCGCTCATCGATCCCGAGGGTGCCGTGGAGGAAGTCGTCCGGGCGCGGAAGGACGGCTGCGTGGGCGTGTACCTGTCGCCGGACGCCCCGGCGCGCAACGGGCGGCTGCTGTCGGACCCCGCCCACGCCCGTTTCTGGGAGACGGTCCAGGACCTCGACATGCCGATCGGTTTCCACGTCGTCGTGCGGGAGCAGAACGCTTTCCACCACATGTCGGACCCGGTCGGCGCCGGGCTCTTCTTCTTCGCGTTCCTGGCCATCGACGTGATGGCGGCCTTCACGGCGATGATCAGCGCCGGCATGTTCGAGACCTATCCGCGCCTCAAGTGCTCCGTCCTCGAAGCGGGCGGCAACTGGATCTCCGCCTGGCTCGACCGGCTCGACCACAAGTTCGAGGTGATGCGGTCGGTCATGCCGCTCACGATGAAACCGAGCGAGTACTTCTTCCGCCAGTGCCTGATCTCGATGGACCCCGACGAGGGCATGACGGCGGAAGTGGTCCGCCACATCGGCGCAGACTACGTCACCTGGGCGTCGGACTATCCCCACATCGACGCGTCCTACGGCGTGGTGGCGGAGATGAAGGAGAGCGTGGCGACCCTGCCGCGGGACGCGCGGGACAAGGTGCTCGGCGAGAACGTGCTGCGGTTTTACGGCCTGTCCTGATTGGCGCTCAACGCAATCGCTCGCAGCTATAGATATGGTCGTTGTGGTAGAACTTGCCCTCCGTGACGCATTGCGTGCGCGCGGACTTGATGCCGAGTCCGTAGGCGATGCCGATCGCGAACACGAAGGCGAGCACCACGCCGGTCCAGACGAAGAAGCGGTCGGGGGTGACGAATCGGAACATCGCGGGATTGTGGGACACGGTTTCGCGGTGATGCAAGCGACAGGGAGCGGAACATGACAGCAGGCGCCATCGAGAAGAACGTGGTGTGTTCGAGTTGCGACGGCTTCTGCCCGGTGAGCGCGAAGGTCGTCGACGGTCAGGTCGTCAAGGTGGCCGCCCGCAAGGATCCGTTCCTGAAGGACGTGATCTGCACGAAAGGCGCCTACGCGCCGAAGTCCTTCGCGCATCCGGACCGGCTGATGGCGCCGCTTGCGCGCGTGGGCGAACGGGGCGCCGGCCAGTGGTGCCAGGTGAGCTGGGAAGAGGCCCTCGACGACATCGGAGCGAGGCTCTCCGCCACCATCGACCGCTACGGTCCGGAAGCGTTCGCCGTGGCGACCAGCAACTGGAACACCACGGTGGACAGCGGCATGTCCCGGCGCTTCATGAACCTGCTCGGCAGCCCGAACTGGATCAGCGGCGTCGCCTACTGCATGGGCAACACCGCCGCCGTGAACCGCATGGTCTATGGCTGGTATCCGCGCGGGGACGTGCTGCACTCGAAGTGCATCGTCCTGTTCGGTCACAACCCGCGCCGCCATAGCTGGACGGCGGAATTCAAGGCGATCCGCGTGGCCCAGGCGAACGGCGCGAAGCTGATCGTGCTGGACCCCCGCGAGAGCGAGAACGCGGAAGTCGCCGACCTCTGGCTGCCGCTCAAGGCCGGCACGGACGCCGCGATGTGCTTCGGCTGGCTCAACGTGATCCTGGACGAGGGACTCTACGACCGCGACTTCGTCGAGCGTTTCACGACGGGGTTCGATGCCTTCGTCGACCGCGTGCGGGAGTATCCGCTCGAGCGGGTGGCGGCGATCACCGGCGTCGACGCGGAACTCATCGCGAAGGCCGCCCGCATGTACGCGACCAACGCTCCAGCGTCCATCCCCTGGTCGCCCATCACGGACCAGCAGACCTCAAGCACGTCGGCCATCCGGCTCCACTGCGCGCTGCGGGCGCTGACGGGCAACCTGGACGTCAAGGGCGGCGAGCGTTTCGTGCCGTTCAATCCGGGCTTCGTCTCCGACACGGACCTCGAACTGCACGAGCGCCTGGCGCCGGAGCAGCGCGCGAAGCAGCTCGGCGCGGACGAGTTCCCGGTCTTCACCTACCGCGGCATGGAAGCGTTGCGCGAGCCGACACGCAGGACCTGGGGACGCGAGTGGGCGAACCTGGTCGGCGGCTGCTACATGGCCAACCCCACCTCCACGTTCCGGGCGATGGCGGAGGGCAAGCCTTACCCCGTCAAGGCGTTCTTCTCGCTCGGGAACAACACGCTGATGGCGTTCGCCAACACGCGCCAGATCTACAAGGGCCTCATGAACCAGGATCTCTTCGTGGTGCACGAGCACATGATGACGCCCACCGCGCAGATCGCGGACTACGTGCTGCCCGGGGACGCCTGGCTGGAGCGTCCGAGCATGATGGTGGGCGTGAGCGAACAGGCCGCCGAGCCGCCGGGCGAGTGCCGGAGCGTCTTCTACATCTGGCGCGAACTGGCCCATCGGATGGGCCTCGGCGAGCACTTCCCCTGGGAGTCGCTCACCGACCTCTACGACCATCGCCTGGCCCCTTCGGGCAAGACATGGGAAGACGTTGTCGCCGACGGGATGGTCCCGATGACCCCGTCCGGCGAGAAGAAGTACGTCGAAACGGGTTTCGCGACGCCCTCGGGCAAGGTCGAACTGTACTCGTCCGTGCTGGAGGACCTCGGTTTCGATCCGCTGCCCTACTACCGCGAGGCGTCGCAACCGGACGCCGAATGGCCGCTGGCGCTGTTCGTGGGCGTGCGCGACGACCAGTACTTCCAGACCGGCCAGCGGCACGTCCCCGAATTGCGCCGGCGCGCGCCGGAGCCGACGGCGTACCTGCACCCGGACGATGCCGCCGCGTACGGCCTTGTGCACGGGGACTGGCTCTGGGTCGAGACGCCGAAGGCGCGGGTCGCCATGCGCGCGGACGTCCGCGACCAGATGCCGAAGGGGCTGGTGCGGGTCCCGCACGGCTGGTGGAAGCCCGAGGCGGGGCAGGGGCTCGCGCGGCTGTCGGGGATGTGGGCGTTCTCGGACGCCCAGCTCGCCGACGACGAGGACATGGGTCTCATGGACGTGGAGCAGGGTGTGCCGCACTTGAAGGGCGTGCCGTGCCGACTCGTGAAGCTCACCGACGCCGAACTGGCCGAACTCGAGGACCGCTACGGGAGCTGGACGGACCTGCCCGCGGGTCCGAAGGCGCGGATACAGCGCGACGAGCGCCCCCGCGACTTCATGTACGACGACGAGATCGGCGATGGCGTCGAATGGGAAGCCATCGAACTCGCGCTGTACGGGAAGGGCTCGCTGAACTGAGTTCCGCCGCGCCCGTGCGGCAAGGGGAGAGGACTCCGTGAGCCGGACCGACGACCTGCGCATCCGCCGTACGCGGCCCCTGATCAGCCCGGCGATCCTCGAAGAGGAGATCCCGATAGACGCCCAGGCGGCGGGTACCGTGAGTGCCGCCCGGCGCGCCGTGGCCGACATCGTGCACGGGCGCGACCCGCGGCTGCTGGCCATCGTGGGTCCTTGCTCGGTCCACGATCCCGAGGCGGTGCGCGAGTATGCCGGGCGGCTGGCGCCCCTCGCGGCGTCCGTCGCCGAACGCGTCGTGATCGTCATGCGGGTGTACTTCGAGAAGCCCCGCACGACGGTCGGCTGGAAGGGCTACATCAACGACCCGCACCTCGACGGGACCTTCCAGGTGAACGCGGGGCTGCGCGGCGCGCGGGCGCTGCTGAAGGACATCGTCGGCATGGGGCTGCCCGCGGCCAGCGAGTTCCTCGACACGACCTTCGGCCAGTACTACGCGGACTTCGTCAGTTGGGGCGCCATCGGTGCGCGGACGGTGGAGAGCCAGGTCCATCGCCAACTGGCGTCCGGACTCTCGATGCCGGTCGGCATCAAGAACCGTACCGACGGCAACGTGGCCGTCGCCGTGGACGCGGTCGTCGCCGCGCGGCGTTCGCACCATTTTCCTTCCCTCACCAAGGAGGGAGCGCCGGCGCTGCTCGAGACCAGCGGCAACGAGGACTGTCACCTCGTGCTTCGTGGCGGCATACGCCCCAACTATGACGAAGTCTCGGTTCGTCGGGCCGCGGTCGCGCTGCGCGAACGGGGACTCGACGCCGGCATCCTCGTCGATTGCAGCCACGGCAACAGCGGGAAGGATCCGAGCCGTCAGGAGACCGGCGTCGATGCCGTCCTCGCGCAACGGCGGGACGGGGACTCGCCCCTGGTCGGAGTCATGCTGGAGAGCCACCTCGTGGCGGGCCGGCAGGACGATCCCGTCACCTACGGGCGGAGCATCACGGACGCCTGCCTGGGCTGGGCCGACACGACCCGGCTGATCGAGCGGCTGACTGAAGGGTGAGTAGGCTGCGACCCATCATCACGAACAAGAGTGACGCCATGAGCTACGCGACCGAGGTGCCGAAGCGAGACGACCTGATGTGGCCGACTCTTCGTGCGCTCGACGGGTTGGGAGGCTCGGCTTCCATTCGCGAGCTGGACGACCGCCTGTGGACCGACATGGAGCTGCCGGGCGCCGCGCTTGAGGTCATGCACGGGGACGGGCCACGGACCGAACTCTCGTACCGGAGTGCTGACGGAGGAGTAGACGGCACAGGGGTGTTGCGCTTCAACCTCCTGTCTTTCCACGTCAGCTTTCAGTGCAAGCGCTACTCGGGACCGGTCGGACCCGCCAGCGTCCGCGACTTCCGAGGCGCGCTTGCGGGGCGCAGCGACAAGGGGCTGTTGATCACGACTGGCCGGTTCACGCGCGAAGCCGAACGAGAGGCGGATAGGGAAGGCGCGATGGCCATCGATCTGATCGACGGCGGTGAGCTCTGCAACCTTCTGAGGGAAAGGCGACTCGGCGTAGTGACTGAGACGGTGGAACGAGTGGAACGGGGGTTCTTCGAACAGATCTGACCGCCGTTTCGTGCCTGGTGTGCGAGACTGGCGTTCGCAAGGCGCTCTGGGGCGTCCTCGTGTCTCGCTCGTGCCTGCCACCCGTGCCGGCTGCGCGCCATGGCTGAGACATGGGCGATCAATGGCCTCGACGTTGGGTTTGGCGGGGCTGCGCCTCGACGGTCAGCGGGGACTGGGCCAGCGCATGGATCGCTTGGACGCGTCTACCGGCGGAGTGGAAAGCTCGTAAGCCCGACTGCGCGAGCGCATGGCCCATCTGGAAGGACTGCTCGACGGTCTCCGCGAGGCATTACTGGACATCGCGCGGCGTAGGCAAGGCCATGTCGGCGGTCCGCCGCGGCGGCGGGACGGTGTGGATGCGGTCCTTCGGCAACGCCGCGCGGGGAGCCGCCGACTAGTGGGCGTGATGCTCGAGAGCCACCTGGTCGAGGGGCGCCAGGATGAGCCCGTGACCTATGGCCAGAGCATCACCGACGCCTGCCTGGGCTGGCCCGATACCGAGCGCCTCGTGCGGCTTCTGGCCGACGGGTGAGGCGCCACGGCGTTCGTCAGGCGCGCTGATACGGCTCCACGGCGATCTCGGGCGCGCGCGCGCGCATTCGAGCAGCGTCATGCCATGCCTGCATTCGCAGGAGCATGTCCATGCTGACGCCGAACGCTTTCTCCACCCGCAGGGCCATCTCGGGGGACATGCCGGCGCGGCCGTTCAGCAGAGCGGAGAGCGTGGCCCGGCGGACACCGAGTATCTCGGCGGCTTTCGTGACGTTGAGGTCGAGTTCCTCGATGATCTCCCTGCGCATGAAGTCACCCGGATGCGACGGTGTCATGCGCACGCGGACTTCGCGGTCAGCCATCAGTGGTAATCCTCCAGGTTCAAGTCGTCAATGCGGCCGCTATCTTCTTCGAACGTGATGCGCCAATTCCCCGAGACGGACACGCTCCATTCTGTCTGTCGATCGCCGGAAAGTCGGTGGACGCGCCAGCCGCGAGGAGCATCGGCGAGAAACGCGTCCATGTCGTCAGCCAGAACGAGTACGGTCAACACGTTGCGGACACGCCCGACAAGGTCTGCGCGTAGGAACCGGGAGCTGTCGCGCTCGAGCAACTGACGCAGTCCTCGGTGGCGAACAGAGCGAATGACCATCCGCCACAAGCGTACGGTATGACCGTTCGCCAGGCAACACTCTGTAGTTGCGGCCGACCGGACGCCGGGTCTGGAACGCGGCAATAGCCAGGTCAAACCTACATATTGTGTTGAACGCTCTCTGAAACCACAAGATAATCTGCTTGTGGTCAACGATGCGAGTATTCAAAGCGCCGCGAGAGAGCTCCATGAGGAGGTCTGGAAGCATCGGCACGAGTTCTATCCCCTGGGATGCAGCTCCGTCGACCTGCTTCACCCGAGGAACGCCGCGGTAGTGCTGGGGTACGACTACGAAGAAGTGCCCGAAATCGCCGACTGGCCGCCTAATCGACGGATGCTCATCGCGGGAATGGTGGATCCTCTACGTCGGCGTGTGGTGGTGTCGGAATCGTTCGAACCCGCCGTGATGAGGTTTACCGGCGCGCACGAGATCGGCCACATCGTCCTCGATCCACCGGTGAGATTGCTTCGGGAACGCCCCATGGACGGTCCGGCGGAGGGACGTACGGGGATCGAGCGAGCCGCGGACAAGTTTGCCGCCCTGTATCTCCTGCCTGAACGGTTGGTCTGGACCGAGCTCCGAGAAGGCTTGGGCGTCGGATCGCCGGTCACCGTTGATGAGAACTTTGCGTTCTGGCTAGACCCCAACGACCACTTCGGACTGTTGGATGCCCCCTTGAGGGCGAAGAGCCGCGCGCTTGCGGCCTGTACGCGCGACGTCGAGGGTAGACATGTTTTGCCGTTGCATGAGCGGTTGGGCGTGTCGGCTGCAGCGTTGGCAATTCGACTGGAGGAGATCGGCGCAATCCGGGGTTGAGGCGCATCCGGTTCGTAGGACATCTGGGGATCCGGACGGATCTGCCCGCCTGTCCGAAGGCACGGATGCGGTGCAACGAAGGAGGTCCGCGCGACTCCGCGTTCATTCGCCCACCGACCCGGCCAGCCGCTTCGCCTCCTCCCGCAGTTCCACCTTCCGTATCTTGCCCGACGCGGTCATGGGGAACTCCGTGACGAAGAACACGCGGCGCGGGATCTTGAAGCTGGCGACCCTGCCGTGGCAGTACGCGAGAATGTCGGCCTCCCCCGCTTCGACGCCGGGCTGGCATTCGACGAACGCAACCGCCACTTCCGACAGCCGCCGGTCCGGGAGGCCCACGACCGCGATCTGCCGGACGGCGGGATGCTCGAGCAGCAGGCCCTCCACCTCCATCGGGTCGACGTTCTCGCCGCCGACCTTCAGCATGTCCTTGAAGCGGCCGAGGAAGCGGATGTAGCCGTCGGGTTGCCGCTCCCCCATGTCGCCGGTGCGGAACCACCCGTCGGCGTCGTAGGACGCCGCGGTCTCCTCCGGCTTTCGTCGGGATCGACGGCCGCGGCGCGCTCGGCCAGTTGCGCATCGGAGACCCCGTCGGCGCGTTGCAGCGCGGAAGCCCAGGACGCGGTGCCGGGATGCGCGCCGGAGCCGACGATGACCACGCCGCGAAGCATGGGGAACTCCGCGTCCTCCACCGCGTCGCCGTTCTCGGGCAGCTCGACGGTCCGCCGCACCATGTCGAGGTAGTCGACCGGGCCGGAGACGTCGTGCGTGATCAGCATCGCGCTGTCGGACTGGCGCAGCACGTACTCGAGATCCTGCGTGCGGAACCGGGTGTTCACCGGCACCTGCACCGCGCCGACCTTCGCGAGCGCGAACATCAGGAAGACCCATTCCGACTGGTTGTTGAGCCAGAGCGAGACGTGGTCGCCGCGCTCGACGCCGAGGATCATCAGCGCCTTCGCGGCCCGGTCGATCTCGTCACGGAGCTGCGCGAACGAGTAGCGTTCGTCCTGGAACACGAGTGCCTCGCGGTTCGCGAAGCGCCGCGCCATCTCGTCCGGCAGGTCGCCGAAGCGGCGCTTGGGATACCACTCGCACATGCATGCCTCGCTCTTCCCGGCTCTCGCGCCATGTTGACACGGAGATGCCGCCAAGCGCACTTGGAGGGCGCGCAGCCCACGGGAACGTTGCCTTTTGTGCCCGCGCCACTATCATTGCGCTCGCCATGCGACCCTCCACATCCACGACGGCGGTGACGACGACTACCCGGACTACCGGGTGGACCGGCTGAGCGTGTCAAGGAGGGCAGGCGGCCGGGGCAGCGGCCGCCGGTAACGAGAACCCCGGCAGGCGCGAGCCCCCGGGGTTTTTCTTTTCGAGGAAATGACCATGAGTCTCCAACACAGCGGCGGGGAGAGCGCCGACAGCGACCTTTACCGGATCCGGCACAGCCTGGCGCACGTGATGGCGCAGGCGGTGCTGGACCTGCGTCCCGGCTCGACGCTCGGTTTCGGGCCGCCGATCGCGGACGGCTTCTACTACGACTTCGTGCTCTCGGAACCGCTGAACGAGGACGACTTCCCGGAGATCGAAAGGCGCATGCGCAAGATCCTGAAGCAGGGGCAGCGCTTCTACCGGGAGGAGTTGGGTGCGGACGAGTCGCTCGCGCGTATCGATGAGATGGGCGAGCCGTACAAGCGTGAGTACGCGCAGGAACTCTTGGCGCGGGAGGACCTCAGCGGGCTTTCCTTCTACCGGAACGGCCCCTTCCTCGACATGTGCGAGGGACCGCACGTGGACACGACGCGGGACATCCCGCGGGACGCCTTCAAGCTCCGCGGCGTCGCTGGCGCCTACTGGCGGGGCGACTCCGACAACGCGATGATGACGCGCGTCTATGCTTGGGCGTTCGAGACGCGGGAGGCCCTCGACGCGCACGTCGCCGCGTTCGAACTCGCCCAGGAGCGCGACCACAAGAAGCTCGGGCGCGAACTCGACATCTTCCACCTGGACGAACTGGTGGGCCGCGGGCTGCCGCTCTGGCTGCCGAACGGCGCGGTGCTGCGCGAGGAACTCGAGAAGCTCGCCAAGGAGCTGGAGTTCCGCGCGGGCTATGAGCGCGTCGCGACCCCACACCTCGCCAGGGCGGACCTGTACCGGAAGTCCGGCCACCTCCCGTACTACGCGGACGACATGTTCCCCATGATGGAAATCAGGGAAGACCGCGAAGACGGTGAGGCGGTGAAGGAAGCGTACCTGCTGCGGCCGATGAACTGCCCGCATCACCACAGCATCTTCGCGGCGCGCCCGCGCAGCTACCGGGAGTTGCCGCTGCGCCTGGCGGAGTACGGTCACGTCTACCGGTTCGAGGAGTCGGGTGCGGTCAGCGGGCTGTTGCGCGTGCGCGGCATGTGCATGAACGACGCCCACATCTATTGCACCGAGGAGCAGATCCAGTCCGAGTTCAAGGGCGTGATGCAGATGTACGCGGAGGGGTATGCCGCGTTCGGGCTGTCGGACTACCGCGTGCGGCTGTCGCGGTGGGACCCGGGCGACAGCAAGCGCCGCGAGAAGTACGTCGACAACCCCGAGGCGTGGGAGTACTGCGAGGGGATCGTGGCCGAGGTGCTCGACGACATGGAGGTCGACTACGTCGACGGGCCCGGGGAGGCCGCCTTCTACGGGCCGAAGATCGATATCCTGTGCCGGACCGTGACCGGTCGCGAGGAGCAGCTCGGCACGGTCCAGCTCGACTTCGCCCAGCCGGGGCGTCTCGGCCTGGTCTACGTCGGCGCGGACGGCGCGGAGCACACGCCCTACTGCATCCACCGGGCGCCGCTGTCGACCCACGAACGGATGGTCGCGTTCCTGATCGAGCACTTCGGCGGGGCGTTCCCGACCTGGCTGGCGCCGGTGCAGGTACGCGTCATCACGGTGTCGGACCGGTTCGACGAATACGGGAACGCCATCGTCGACCGGCTGCGGCGGCGCTTCGTGCGCGCCGAGATGGCCGCCCGCAGCGACACGGTGTCGAAGAAGATCCGCGAAGGCACGAAGCGCAAGATCCCCAACCTCGTGATCGTCGGTGAGCGCGAGCAGGCCGACGGGACGGTCACCCTGCGGCGCTACGGGGTACGGCGCCAGGAGACCTTGTCCCTCGACGACTTCGAGGTCTGGATCGCCGAACAGATCGCTTCCCGCGCGTTGCCGTAGGGGCGGGGCTTGGCCCGGGCTTGGCCCCGTCCGTGCTGGAATCGTGCGAGCCGCCGGGAACGGGACGGGACAAGCCCGTCCCCTACGGAGTGTGCGCCGCCGGCCCGGCCCGGTCCCCGACCATCGCCACCTGTCGTGACATGCCGATGTAGTCGAGCAGGATCTGGCCCGTCTCCCGCAGCATGGGATCCTCGGGGGCCTCCGGGGCGTCGCTGTCGGGCTCATCGTCGATGGTGTCGAGTTCGTCGATGCTCTCGATCGGATCCTCGCCCTTCGCGAGCAGCAGGGTGTTCTCGAGGTCGAGCCGCCAACGTTCGTAATCGTCCCGCTCGCTCTCGCGGGTCGCGCGGTTCAGCGAGATGTGTGTGCGGTCGCGGTCCGCGGCGTTTCGCTCCGCGAGGGCGCGCAGATAGGCGAAGTCCGGATCCGCCGCGGCCCGGTCGAGATGCTTCCGCGTCAGCGCGGACAGGTAGACGGAGACGTCGTTGGCCTTGCGGAACGGCGCGGGTGCGGCCATGTCCCAGGGCATCGCGTCCTCGAGGGCGCTCTCGCCGATCCGGTCCGAGTCGTAGGTCTCCGGGAACTCGATGTCCGGGGCCACGCCCTGGTGCTGCGTGCTCTGGCCGGAGGGCAGGTAGTACTTCGCCTGGGTCACCTTGAGCTGGCCCCGGTTCAGTGGGAAGAGCGTCTGCACGGTGCCCTTGCCGAACGTCCGGCTGCCCGTGACGATCCCGCGCTCGTAGTCCTGGACGGCGCCCGCGAAAATCTCGGAGGCGGATGCGGAGAGCCGGTTGACCAGTACCGCGAGCGGACCGTCCCAGACCACGCCCTCGCGCCTGTCCGAGTGCACCTGCGTCGCGCGCTGCTGGACCTTGACCTGCACGATGGGCCCGGAGTCAATGAAGAGCCCCGCCAGCATCTGGGCCTCCTGGAGGGATCCGCCGCCGTTGTTGCGCAGGTCCACGACGATCCCCTCGACGCCTTCTTCCTTCAGTTCACGGATCAGCCGGGTGACGTCGCGGGTCGTGCTCTTGGCGTTCGCGTCCTTCTGCATGGCCTTGAAGTCCGCATAGAACGTCGGTACCTCGATCACGCCGATCTTGCGTGCGGCGCCGCCGACGTCATAGGTGAGCAGCCGCTTCTGGGCCGACTGCTCCTCGAGGAGGACGGTGTTGCGCACGATGCGCACCTCCGTCGTCGCGCCGTCGTCGGTGCCGGCGGGAATCACCTCGAGGCGCACGATGGATCCCTTGGGCCCCCGGATGAGCGCGACCACCTCGTCGAGGCGCCAGCCGACCACGTCGACGATCACGCCGTTGTCTCCCTGCCCGACGCCGACGATACGGTCGGCCGGTTGCAGGCCGCCGTTCTTGTCGGCCGGGCCCGCGGGTACCAGGCGCCGGACGGTGGTGTATTCGTCCCGGTTCTCGAGCACTGCGCCGATCCCCTCGAGGGAAAGCGACATGTTGATGTTGAAGTTCTCGGAGGTGCGTGGCGAGAAGTATTGCGTGTGTGGATCGTAGGTGCTCGCGAAGGAGTTGACGTAGAGCGCGAAGGCGTCCTCGCTGCGCGTACGCGAGGTCTGCTTGAGGCGGTTGCGGTAGCGCTTGCCCAGTACGTCCTCGACCTCGTCGAGTTCGCGGCCGTTCATGAGCATGCCGAGCACGGAAGCCTTCAGGCGCCGGCGCCAGAGATCGTCCACCGCCCCTTGGTCCGAGGGCCACGCCGCGTCGCTGCGGTCGATCCGGAGCGTCTCGTCGAGGGTAAAGTCGAGGTGCCCGAGACCTGCCTCGATGAGGCCGAGCAGAAACTCGAGCCGGTCCACGACCCGCTCCTGGAACAGGTTGAAGACCTCGAACGCCGGTTCTAGGTCGCCGCGCTTGAGCGCCTCGTCCAGCCTGTATCGATACCGTTCGTCCAGCAACCGGACGTCGTCGGCCAACAGGTACGCCCGGCCCGGGTCGAGGGTGTCGAGGTAGTTGTCGAAGACCTCCGACGACACCCGGTCGTCGATCTTCTTCGACTCGAAGTGGTGCTGGCGCAACTGGTCGACGATCGTCAGCGACGTGCGGGGATGCTCGGGCATGGGCTCGAGGAACGCGGGTCGGTCGAGGGTCCGCAGCGCGACCTGGGGCGCGTCGGCGGCGAGTACCGCCACGCAGGTGAGGGCCACGCAGGTGAGGGCCACGCCGGTGAGGGCCGCACAGGCGCCGATCGGCCGTGCGATGGTCATGTGGTACCCGAGCCTCGCATGCCTTGCCTCCCGCTATCTCCCGCCGCCCTCGACCGTCCCCGCCACGCCGCGAACGGCGGAGGAGGAATGTAACGCGAGCGCGTGCGGGAATAAACACTGCATGGGGCCGACCGTCGGTCCGCCCCGTCAGCCACGCGGCACTGGCGCCCTGCGCGCACGTGAACCGGCGGCGATGTCGCACACGCTAACGCGGACCTGGCCACTGTCGCGCCCGGCCGCGGGGCCCTGACGTGGCGGCATGGATCAGGATGCCGCATGGAAGCGTGGTGGTGTACTCGGGAACGGCGCACTGGACGGCCCCGGGCGCGGTGAGCGGTGTGGCGGTCTCGCGCGACGGCGAACTCCTGTGCCCGAGGCCCTGCGTGCTCCTTGACACCGCACAAGCGGCGCAGGACGATTTTCCGACTGAGAACATCGTCGTGGCGGCGTTTCGGCTGGACAACGCGGCCTCTGTAGACGGCGCCATCGCGCTCGCGCGGTGCCTGACGCAAGGACAGTCGACGCGTCTCGACCCGGGCACGGCACGGGCCCTGATGGAGTGGCTGACGATTATGCTGTCGAGGACAGAGGACGACGAGGCGCGCAACACCGTTGCCGCGTTGCGCGACGAGTTGCTGAAAAGGGAGACGGGCATGACACGACTGGCGGAACGCATGAGGGAATGGGACGCCGAGTTGTTGCGCAAGGGGACCGAGCAGGGAATCGAGCAGGGCATCGAGCGCCAACGCGGCATGCTGCGCCGGCAGGCGGAGCGCAAGTTCGGGCCCGCTACCGCGGCGGAACTTGGGCGGCGGATCGCCGACATCTCGAACCCCGACCACCTCGAGTCGATCGGTGCCGCGATCATCGACTCCGATTCGGGTAGCACGCTAATCGCGGTCGTCGGAGAGTAGCGCCGGCGTTCCGGCGGCAGGGTGGGAGTCCGACATGGCGCGATGGCGGGGCGGATCGACGCGCTGGGTCCTGCCGGTCGCGTTGACGGCCTTTCTGGCCATCGCGTGGCTGGCGCGCTCGTTCGAACTCGACACGGGCGAACTGCTGGACTTTCTCGTCACCAGCGCGGCGATCGTGCTCGGCCTCGCCGTGCTCGCGGCCCTGGCGGCCACGGTCATTCGGCTGCTGCGACGGCTCAGGGAAGATCGGTGAAGAAGCGGTCGACGCGCGGCGCGTAGTAGTTGTCGTAGTTCAGCGAGAAGGCGATGGCATGGGCGCGGCCGAGGACGCGCTCGCGGGCGACGGGGCCTATCCGGCGAAAGTCGCCGCTGTTGTCGCGGTTGTCCCCCAGCACCAGGTAGTGGTCGTCCGGCACGACCACGGGTCCGAAGCTCGAGTAACCGCGGTCGATGGGGGCCTTGCGCACCATGATGATGCGGGAGCTGCCGAGCACGGTCTCGCGGAGGACGCGGTAGCTGGCCGAAGGGTGGATCGGCAACGTGCGGATCTCGTCCTCCGTCAGGGGGTCGTAGGTCGCCGCGGCGCCGTTGATGATCAGCCGGTTGCGCCGCAGCTCCACGGTGTCGCCGGGCATGCCCACCACGCGCTTGACGAACAGCCGCTCGTCGAGCGGTGACGGAAAGGTGATCACGTCGCCGCGGTCCGGCGCGGACCATTGCGAGATGCGGGTCAGCGTGAACGGCACCCGCAGGTCGTACGCCAGCTTGTCCACCACGATGCGGTCGCCCGGCAGGATGGTGGGTTGCATCGAGCCGGAGGGCACCTGGTTCCAGTCCGCGATCGCGGAACGGAATACGAGCATCACGGCGACGAACAGCGCGAATCCGCGCCATTCCCGCCACAGCTTGCGAAGTCTCTCCTCCATGGGAACCTGTCGTCGGACGCGCCGTGGCGGGGGATTGAAGCGCAGGACCGGGGGCAGTTCAAGCGGCGGGGGACGGGGGTCGCTCAGGCGTCCTCGTTCGCTTCGAGGACGCGTTGCCGCGCGACGAGGGCTTCGGTGACCGCACCGTACCATGCCTCGATGTCGCCCGCGGCGGCTTCCCTGCCGACGAAGCGGGGCGCCTCGCCGGTCGCGACGGAGTCGTCGGGAATGATGAAGTAGCCGTCCAGGCTGCCATCGGAGAGCGGTCCTCCGAGGCGTCCGAGGGGCCGCGTCGGAAAGACCTCGACGAACCGGGCAAACGACACTCCCGGGGCCGCGTCGCGGACGGCGTCGGGATGGTCCATCCACCACGCGGCGAAACGTTCGTGCAGCGCCGCGGGAGCCCGGAGTCGCCCGGACTCCACCGATAGCGTGTGGATCAGGCCCGCGGCGCGCGCCTCGAAGGCGCCGCGGGCGGCAAGGGCCTCCGCGAGGACCGGATCGGCGGGAGCCGTGCCGGCGACGGCGTCCAGGAAGAGCGCGATGTCGCTGGCGATGATGTCCCGGCGGGCGGCGTCGCCGAGCCAGCCGGAACGGTCGATGACCGCGTAGCGCACCGGCGCCGGCGCCGTGGCGTCCAGTTGCGACAGCGCCGCGGCCAGGGCCGCGATCACCAACCCGGCGACGATGGCGCGCCGGGCGCGGCGCGGAACGCGCGGCGAAAGGGCTACTGCTGCCGGGCCTGCATGGCGGCGAGTTGCTCCGGAGTGACCTCGCGCTGGTGTTTCTCTTTCCACTCGGCGTACGGCATCCCGTAGACGATCTCGCGGGCGGCCTCGTAGTCGACCGGGACGCCCTGGTCCTCGGCCGCCGCGACGTACCACTTCGACAGGCAGTTGCGGCAGAAGCCCGCGAGGTTCATGAGGTCGATGTTCTGGACGTCCGTGTGCTCGTCGAGGTGCGCGAGCAGCCGCCGGAACACGGCCGCTTCCAGGGCCTCGCTTGAGGCCTCGGCGGCAGCCTCCGGTGCGGTTGGGTTGCGATCTCCGGCCATGTTGTACTTCCGCGCGTTACCCTGACGCGATTCATGATAGTCCCATGCTCGACCTGCTCGCCAACCCCGAGGTCTGGGTTGCCTTCCTCACCCTGACGCTGCTCGAGATCGTCCTCGGAATCGACAACATCGTCTTCATCTCGATCCTCACGGGCAGACTGCCGGAGCACCAGCGCGCGCGGGCGCGGCTGCTGGGGCTCGGCGCCGCGATGTTCATGCGCATCGCGCTGCTCCTGTCGCTGTCGTGGATCATGAGTCTCTCGGAGGACCTGTTCGATGTGTTCGGCCACGGTATCTCCGGGCGGGACATCATCCTGGTCGCGGGCGGTGCGTTCCTGATCGCCAAGGCCACGCGGGAGATGCACAACTCGCTGGAGTACCACGCGCCGGAGAGCCATGTCGGCGAGGCGGTCGCGCGTCTCGGCGCCGTGCTCTTCCAGATCGCCATCATCGACATCGTCTTCTCCCTCGACTCGGTCATCACCGCGGTCGGGCTGGTGGACGAGGTCCCGGTGATGATCGCCGCCATCGTGACCGCGGTGCTCGTGATGATGGTGGCCGCCGGGCCGGTGAGCCGTTTCATCGAGGACCATCCGACCCTCAAGATGCTGGCGCTCTCGTTCCTGCTCATCATCGGGTTCGCCCTGGTCGCCGAGGGCGTCGGGCTGCACGTGCCGAAGGGCTACATCTACGTCGCGATGGGGTTCTCGCTGTTCGTCGAGATGCTGAACATCGGCGCCAAGCGCAACCCGGTGAAGCTGCGCAAGGCGCAGTTGGGGGACTTGCTGCGCGTGCCCGAGACAGGCGCCTGAGCGAGGGTCAGGCCGCCCGCCCGCCGACGCCGTCCCGCAGGAAGACGAGGTCGTCGGCCGTCGACTGTTCGGGCGAGAAGCGGTAGCCCTGCCAGTCGAAGTCCTTCAGCCCCTTGACGGTGTCGATGCGGTTGCGCACGACGTGGGAGATCATGGCGCCGCGGGCCTTCTTGGCGAAGAAACTGACGAACTTGTAGCGACCGTTCCTGAGGTCCTTGAAAACCGGCGTCACCACGCGCGCTCCGAGACGTTCCGGGCGGACCGCGTTCCAGTACTCGTTCGAGGCGAGGTTGACCAGCGTCCGCGTGCGATGCGCGTCGAGTTCGTCGCGCAGGGAGTCGGTCAGCCGATCTCCCCAGAAGGCGTAGAGGTCGGGGCCGCGCGCGTTCGCGAACGCCGTGCCCATCTCGAGACGGTAGGGCTGGATGAGGTCCAGCGGCTTCAGGAGCCCGTACAGGCCGGAGAGGATCCGGACGCGCTTCTGCGCCCAGGTGAAATCTCGCTCCGAGAAGTCCCACGCCCGCATGCCCATGTAGACGTCGCCCTTGAACGCGAGCACGGCCTGTTTGGCATTGCCGCGCGTGAACGGCGGCGACCATTCGTTGAAGCGGTCGCAGTTCAGCTCGCCGAGCTTGGTGCTGACGTGCATGAGGTCGGAGATTTCGCCAGGGCCGAGTTCCTTCAGTTGGCCGACGAGCGCCCGCGCGTCCTCCAGGAACGCGGGCTGCGAATGCTTGCGCGTCGGAGGCGCGGAGTCGAAGTCGAGGGACTTGGCGGGCGAGATGACCAGCAGCATGGGGACACCCTATTACCGGCGAACCGACTATATCATCCCTTGGACCGGTGTCCGCAACGCTGGCGGCGGGCCGGCGTTGCCGTATCCGTGGCGGGAGGCGCGATGAACGTGCAGGAGACCATCGAGGCGAAGCTCGCCGGGGCGCTGGCGCCGGCGCATCTGGTCGTCGAGAACGAGAGCCCGAACCACAACGTGCCGGCCGGCTCGGAGTCCCATTTCCGGGTCGTGGTGGTGGCGGACGGCTTCGAAGGGCGGCGGCCGCTCGAGCGCCACCGCATGGTGAACGCGTTGCTTGAGGACGAGCTGGCGGGACCCGTCCATGCCCTCGCGCTGCACACGTACACGCCGGGGGACTGGAAGGCGCGGTTCGGCGAGGCCCCCATGTCGCCGCCCTGCCTGGGGGGTCGGGCCCGGGAAGCGCGCACCGGGGACACCTGAACGCCGACGCGGGTCACAGGAGCGGCGCCAGCACTTCCCAGACGTTCTGGAGCAGGATCGGCTGGGCCTCCGCGGTCGGATGTATGCCGTCCGCCTGCATCATGGTCTCCGGGTCGATGCCTTCGAGCAGGAAAGGTACGAGTTCCGTGTCGAGCGCCTCGCTGACCTCCGCGAACACGTCCTGGAACGACCGGGTGTACCGGGGCCCGAGGTTCGGCGTCATCTGCATGCCGACCACGATCACGGTCGCGCCGCGCGCGCGTGCCGCGCGGGCCATGGCCGTCAGGTTCTCGCGGATGCTGGCCACGGAGTAGCCGCGCAGGCCATCGTTGGCGCCGAGTTCGAGGATCACGATCCCGGGCTGGTGCCGCGCGAGGAGCATGCCCATGCGCCCGCGCCCACCGGTGGTCGTCTCGCCGCTCACGCTGGCGTTCACGACGCGGTACGGACTCCCGTCGTCGGCGAGGCGCTTCTCGAGCAGCGCGGCCCACCCCCGCTCGGGGGGGATGCCATGGGCCGCGCTGAGGCTGTCCCCGAAGACCAGGATGGTGGGGGGTGCCTCCGGCGGCGCGTCGGCTTGCGCGGTGACCGCCCCGGCGATGGCGAGGAGCGCGAGCGGGAAGAGGAGCGAGCGGGGTCTCAACGGTCGGGCCGGTGGTGGGGTCGGCCAATGGTAATCTATGCGCCGCAAGCTCATCGGAGCCTTCCGCCGGTCCCCGCCGGCGGCAGGTGTTTGAGGTCATCCGACACCCGACATGCACGACGGTTCCGCCGAATCGCCGATCCTGCGCGCCCGCGCGATCAACAAGACCGTGCCCACCGCGGAGGGTGACCTGTGCATCCTCGACGGCGTGGACTTCCAGGCCGGGGCCGGCGAGTCCGTGGCGGTGGTGGGGGCGTCGGGGTCCGGCAAGACCACGCTGCTCGGCATACTCGCGGGACTCGATCTGCCGACCCGCGGCGACGTGTGGCTCGACGGGGAAGAGATCACCGGCATGTCCGAGGAGCGGCGCGCGCGCGTGCGCGGCCGCTGCATCGGCTTCGTGTTCCAGACGTTCCAGCTCATCGAGAGCCTGTCGGCGCTCGAGAACGTCATGCTGCCGTCCGAACTGCGGGGAGACGCCGCCCCCCGGGACGACGCGGCGCAGTTCCTGGCCCGCGTGGGGTTGGCCGAGCGGGTGACGCATTACCCGCGGGAGCTGTCCGGCGGTGAGCAGCAGCGCGTGGCGATCGCGCGGGCGTTCGCGTCGCGCCCGAAGGTCCTGTTCGCGGATGAACCCACCGGCAACCTGGACACGGCCACAGGCGCGCGGGTGATCGACCTCCTGTTCGACCTCAACGTGGAGTCCGGAGCCACGCTCGTGCTCGTCACCCACGATGCGGCGCTCGCCGACCGCTGCAACCGCGTCGTCACGCTGGAAGCGGGGAGGACCGCGTCGTGACGCTGCGGCTCGTACTGCGGCTCGCGATCCGGGACTGGCGTGCCGGCGAGCTTCGGCTACTCCTGGCGGCCGTGGTGGTGGCCGTGGGCACCGTGACGGCCATCGGTCTCTTCGTGGACCGGCTGCGGGAGGCGCTCCTGTCCGAGTCCACGACGTTCCTCGGGGCGGACCGCGTGATCGCATCGACCCGGGAAGTGCCCGAGGCGTTTCGCGACGCGGCGCGCGACCTCGGGATCACCCACACGGACGTCGTCACCTTCCCGTCCATGTTGTTCGCGGACGAGTCGGAGGACGCGCGCAGCCAACTGGTGTCCGTCAAGGCCGTGGGCGACGGCTATCCGCTGCGCGGCGTGCTCCGGGTCGCCGAGGAACCGTTCGGGCCGGCGGGCGTTACGCGGGCCGTTCCCGCCCGCGGCGAGGTGTGGCTCGACTCGCGCCTGTTCCCGGCGCTCGGGCTCAAGTTGGGCGACACGGTCGCCGTCGGTTACGCGCGCCTGCGGGTCCAGCGCGTCCTGGCGGGGGAGCCGGACCGCGGCGGGAGCGTGTTCGACCTCGGTCCGCGGCTCCTGATGCACATCGACGACGTCCCGGGGACGCGCGTCATTCAACCGGGGAGCCGGGTCGGTTACCGGCTGCTCCTGGCGGGCGACGACGCCGCGCTGGCGCGCCTCCGGGAGGTCGTCGAACCCGACCTCGCCCCGAACTATCGCTGGCGCGGCATCGCGGATGCGAACCCGACCATCGGCGAGGCCCTCGACCGCGCCGAGAGCTTCCTGCTGCTGGGCGGGCTGCTCGCGGTCCTGCTGGCGGGCGTGGCGGTCGCGCTCGGCGCGCACCGGTATGCCCGGCGTCACTACGATCACGTGGGCGTCCTCAAGACACTGGGCGCCACGCCGGCGGACGTGCAGTGGGGCTATCTCGGGGTGCTGAGCGCGGTCGGGGCGGCCGGCGTGGCGACCGGACTGGTACTGGGGGCCCTCGTGCACCTGGCGATCGTGGCGGCGCTCGCGGCCTACTTGCCGGCCTCGCTCCCGCTGCCGGGGCCGCGTCCCCTCGCGCTCGGGGCCGTCACGGGTTTCGTGTGCCTGCTGGCCTTCGCGTTGCCGCCGCTGCTCGCGCTGCGGAACGTCTCGCCAATGCGCGTGATCCGGCGGGACGTGCATGCCGGCGCGGCCTCGCGGGCGGTGACCTACGGGTCCGCGGCCCTGGGCGGACTCGGACTGCTCGTGTGGTACAGCGGCGACGTCTGGCTGACGGTCTGGGCACTGGCCGGCGGGGTCGGCGTGTGCGGTGCGTTCGCCGTCCTGGCGCTGGGGCTGCTGCGCGGGGGACGGGTGGTCGGCATGCAGGCGGGGAGCGCCTGGCGGTTGGCGTTGGCGGGCCTGCAGCGCCGCTATCGGGAGAACGTGGCGCAGATCACGATCTTCGGCATCGCCATCATGCTGCTGCTCATCCTCCTCCTGATCCGCACGGCCCTGCTGGACGAGTGGCGCGCCCAGTTGCCCGAGAACGCGCCGAATCACTTCGTCATGAACGTGGCCGATGACGAAGTGGAAGCCGTGCAGACGCTGCTCGCGAGCCACACGGACTACGACGGCGGGCTCTTTCCGATGATCCGCGGGCGCGTGACGAGCGTGAACGGGCAGCCTGCGGAGGAATGGGCGCGCGCGCACCGCCGCGGACCGGACGGCCCGAGCCTGCGCTCGGAGCGGAACCTGACCTGGGCCGACACGCTCCCCGGCAACAACGTGCTGGTGGAAGGGGAATGGTGGCCCGCGGGCACGGGGGAGTCGTTGATCTCGCTCGAGCAGGAGTACGCCTCCCGGTACGGGCTCGGGATCGGCGACGAACTCGCCTTCGACATCGGCGGCCTGCCGGTCACGGCCCGGGTGGCCAACACGCGCCGGGTCGAGTGGGACAGCCTGCAGCCGAACTTCTTCATCGTCTTCTCGGGCGCGGCGCTCCGCGACTTCGCCACGACCCACATGACGAGCTTCCACCTGGGCCCGGAGGGAAAGCCCTTCCTCAACCGCTTGCTGTCGGAGCATCCGACCATCACCGTGATCGAGGTGGACGAGATCATCCGCCAGGTGCGCAGCATCGTCGGGCGGGTCACGCAGGCGATCGAACTGGTGCTTGGCCTCGTCCTGGGCGCGGGCGCCCTGGTGCTCGTGGCCTCGATCCAGGCGAGCCACGAGGCGCGCCTCAAGGAACACGCCCTCGTGCGCGCCCTCGGCGGCACGATGCGGCTCATCGCCGGCTCGCTGACGGCGGAGTTCGCGGTGCTCGGCGCGTTCGCCGGGGTCGTTGCCGTGGTCGGTGCGGAGATCACCGTAACCGTGCTGCGGTCCCGGGTCTTCGAGTTGGGGTACGACCTGCATCCGTGGCTCTGGCTCACGGGTCCCGCCATCGGCGCCGTGCTGATCGCCCTGATCGGCTATCTCGGTACGCGCAAGCTCGTGGAATCGCCGCCGGTGCTGGTGCTCAGGGAGCTGTGAGCGGCATGCTTGCCACTCGATGATCCTGGGCGTAGCATCTGATGTCCAAGGACGTGACACCTGATGTACAACATGCGAACGACGCTCGACATTGACGGTCCCATTCTGTCCGAGCTGAAAGCCCTCCAGGAACAGGAGGGCAAGTCGCTCGGCCGCCTGGTGTCCGACCTGCTCGCCCGCGCGCTCAAGGAGGGGACGGCGGCGCCGACTGCGCCCCCTGTATGGCACGCCAAGCCGATGCATGCGCGGTTCGACCTTGCGGACAAGGAGGCACTGCACCGCGCATTGGATGCGTGAAGGGAGCGGGCCCGGCTGACGTGAGCTATTCGCTGGATGTCAACATCCTCCTCTACGCCTCGGACGTCTCAAATCCCTTCCACGGCGAGGCGCGGGCCTTTCTCGAGTCCTGCATGGGCGGAGGCGACCTGTTCTACATCGCGTGGCCGACCATCATGGGCTACCTGCGGATTGCCACGCACCCGACGATCTTCGACGAGCCCCTGACGGCGGATCAGGCAATGGAGAACATCCAGACCCTGCTCGACCTGCCGCATTGCCGATGCCTCGCGGAAGAAGGTGGATTCTGGGAGGTGTGGCGCTCCGTGGCGGGGGAGACCCCGATACGGGGGAACCTAGTGCCGGACGCACACCTTGCCGCGTTGCTCAGACTCCACGGAGTACGGACGCTGTACACCCACGACCGGGACTTCCGTCGGTTCGACTTCCTGGACGTGCGTGACCCGCTCGCGTGAACGAACGGGCGCGCCGACGGCCTCAGCCGTCGACCACCGGGTAGCACGGGTCCCCCCAGTCCTCCTCGGGATTCGCCATCAGCAGGTGAATGACCCGCGGGACGAGGTCCGCGAGGATGGCCGTGCCGTCCCGCACCTGGTCGCGGTTCACGCTGCTGTGCCAGGTCGCGCCGCCGTGGATCAACTGGTTGCGCAGCGTATAGAGCCGCGCGAGGACGATGGCGAGGACCGTGTCGGTACGGCTGCGGTCGCGCAGGGCGAGGTGGGCCTTCTTCCGGGCGCCGGCGAAGGAGCGTTCCCACTGCCGCTCGTCGATCTTGCCGTTCCGGTAGTCCCAGAACGGCTGAAAGACGTACCGGTTCTCGAGCAGCATGCGGAAGGGTCCCGGGAACTTCGACCAGACGAGTTCGTACAGCAGGTTCTCGCGGTCGAGTTCCACGAGCCGCTTGAGGAAGCGGTCGAGGACCGTCTGCTCCGGCGTCGACTCGCGCTGGATCTCGTCCGAATAGGCCGCGTTCAGGGCGATCCAGAGGAAGATGTAGCGCGCGTCGTCGTCGTCCCCGCATCGTTCGGCGCGCCCGAGCCAGCTCACGGCCCGGTGCACGCGCAGGGCGATGCCGGGGTGCTTCGACTCGATCCGGCGTGCTCGGGCCTTCAGGCTTGAGTGGTCGAAACGCATGGGCGGGCGGGGGCGAGCGGTCGGTCGATACTACACCGCCGGGTGACACGCGCGCCGCCAGCACAGAGGATGTCGGCAGCATGTGGCAAGGCCGTGCCAAATCCGACACACTTTCGCGGATGAAGTACGTCGTCTCGCTCCTTTGCGCGCTGGCCGCGGTGAGTGCGCTCGCACAGGACGACGCGTCCGTCCCTGAGGTCGAGGAGATCGTGGTGGTCGCGGAAGCGTCCGTCCGCGCCCGCCAGGGCGACCTTGGCAGCGTCACCACCGTGGATGCCGACGCATTGGACCTCCTGCGGGCCAACCATGTGCACGAGACCCTCGTCCGGGTTCCGGGCGTCTGGGTCCAGCGCGGTTCGGGACACGAGCACCTGACAGCGATCCGGTCGGGCGTGCTCGCCGGACCAGGCGCCTGCGGCGAGTTCCTGTACCTCGAGAACGGCATACCGATCCGACCTGCGGGTTTCTGCAACATCAACAACCTGTTCGAGGTGAACACCGAGCAGGCGGCGGCGGTCGAAGTCGTACGCGGACCGGCAAGTGCCCTGTTCGGGGGTAACGCGCTGCACGGGGTGGTGAACGTCGTGGCCCGGCGGCCGGCCGGGCGACCGAGCCTCTCCCTCGAGGCGGGCCCCCACGACTACCACCAGGCGCGTGCGGGCGGGGTGTTGGGGGACGTGCGCGTGGACGTGCACTCGACCGGGAGCGGAGGTTACCGGGACGACACGGGCTTCGGTCAGCAGAAGGCCAACTTGAGCCACGCTGCCGATTTCGGGGAGTGGGCAGTCTCGAACTCCCTGTCGGCAACGCTGCTGAACCAGGAGACGGGCGGCTTCGTGCGGGGGCATCGCGCCTACGACGACGATGACCTGCGCGACACCAACCCGAATCCGGAGGCATACCGCGATGCCTGGTCGGTGCGCGCGATCAGCGCGTGGACCCGGGACCTGGGGGACCGCCGACTCGCGCTGACGCCTTACCTGCGCCGGTCCAGCATGGCGTTCCTGCAGCACTTCCTGCCGGGACAGCCCCTCGAGACGAACGCCCAGACGAGCGGTGGAGCCGTCGGGCGTCTCGCGGGCGTCGACGGGCGGCTGGAATGGAGCGTCGGCGCCCAGGTCGAGTGGATGCGGGGCGAGCTGCGCGAGCACCAGGACGGTCCGACGATCGGGTCGGCCTTCCTGGTGGCCACGCGCCCGCAAGGCACGCACTACGACTACGAGGTCGACAGCTCGATGGCGGCGGCCTTCTACGACCTGACCTGGTCGTTTTCCGGCCGGACGAGTCTCGTGCACAGCCTGCGCGCCGAGCGCCTTGCCTACGACTACGACAACAACGCCACCGTCGGCAACACGCGCGACGACGGCACGGCCTGCGGATTCGGCGGCTGCCTGTACACCCGGCCCGCCAGCCGGGAGGACACGTTCACGGACGTCGCCGGCCGTATCGGAATCCACTGGGACCTCGATGACCGGTCCGAGGCCTACGCGGTCGCCGGCCGGGGCTTCCGGGCGCCCCAGGCCACGGAGCTCTATCGCCTGCAGAGCGGGCAGACGATCGCGGACATCGACAGCGAGGCGCTGACGTCGTTCGAGGCGGGTTGGCGGTGGACGGGGGAGGCCATTGACGCCGATGTCGCCGTCTATGCCGAGCGCACCGATCACCTGATCTTCCGCGACGCCAACGGCTTCAACGTCAGCGATGGCGAAACCGAGTCTTCCGGCATAGAGTTCGCGTTGCGCGGTCGCCTGGGGGACATCCACCGGTTCGAGCTGACCGGCACCTACGCCCGGCACCGCTATGCCTTCGACCGCGATGCCGCGCGCGGCGAGCGGATCCGCGACGGCAACGACGTGGACACCGCGCCGCGCTGGCTCGGCAGCGCCCGCTGGTACGCGGCCCGGGGCGGCGTCCGCTCCGAACTCGAGGCCGTGTACGTCGGCTCGCACTACGTCAACGCCGCCAACACCCAGCGGTACCGGGGTCACCTGGCCTTTCACTGGCGCGGGAGCTACGCGTTGTCGGAGCGGGTGACGCTGTTTGCCCGGCTGCTCAACCTGACCGATGAGCGCTACGCGGACCGGGCGGACTTCGCCTTCGGTAGTTTCCGGTACTTCCCGGCGCTGCCGAGGCAGTTCTATCTGGGGGCCGAAATCGCCTTCTGACGGTTTGCGCCCGCCCGGCCGCGGCGCCGCCGCGACCGGCCCGTTCCGTTTGACTACGTCCCGAAAAAGGCGGAGAGTGCGCCTGTCTTATGGGGAGGACCGACCGTGGGAAAAATGACCTTCCAGCTTGCTTGGGGGGGGGCGGGACGACGTTTCCCGTTGCCATTTCTGCTCGTTTTCGCGTTGCTGGCGTGGCCGACGGCCGCCTTGGCCGAAGAGGAGGCGGTGGACGACCAGGAAGAGATCGAGGAGATCGTCGTCACCGGTTCGCGCATCAAGCGCAGCGACTTCGCCTCGGCGAGTCCGATCACGGTCATCACGGGGCAGTCCGTGCTCGAGTCCGGCTTCGGGAACCTCGGCGAGGCGCTGCGGAACCAGGCCGTTTCCGGCACGTCCGGCTTCAACCAGTCGAGCGTGCTCTCCGGCGGCGGGGCGACTTCGGTCGACCTGCGCAACCTCGGACCGGACCGCGTGCTCATCCTGATCAACGGCAAGCGAGTCGCGAGCTTCGCCGACTCCCTCGCCAACCAGGCCGCGGACCTGACGTTCGTGCCCCAGGCGATGGTCGAGCGGGTCGAGATCCTGCGCGACGGCGCTTCCGCCGTGTATGGCGCGGATGCGGTCTCGGGCGTGGTGAACGTGATCCTGAAGGACAACTTCGAAGGGATCGAGGGGGGCGTCTCGACCGGTATCAGCGGCGAGGGCGATGCCGAGCAGTACAGCGCCGAATTCGCGATCGGCGCCACCGGCGACAGGGGCTCGGTTGTGCTCGGCGGGGAGTACCGCTACTCGAACAACCTGCCGCAGACCGCGCGGGACTGGGCGTTCCCGGCTATCTCCAGCCTCTCGGGAACCGCACAGAACGGGAGCTTCTTCTCCCCGGGCGGTGCTTTCTTCGCGGACAATGGCGCCATCTTCTGCACCGTTCCGAAGGCGTTCGGCGGCGACGAGAGCACGAACACCTTTCCGAACTGCCCGTCATTTGCCCCGCGGCAGGCGGTGGACCACCCGGACCAGGTGGAACTGCGCCGCTACGACTACGCTCTCGGCCAGGACATCTGGGGCGCCTCGGAGGTCTACACTTTTGCGGGTTACGGGACCTATGACGTCACCGACGGCATCCAGGCGTTCATGGAGATCCAGTACGCCAAGCGCCAGAGCGAGTTCCGCCTGGACGGCAACCCGGGCAGCTTCGGCACGCCCGGCGTGCCCCAGGGCTGGCGTGTGCCGGCGAGCAACCCGCACAATCCGTTCGGCGTCGCCGGCAGCCTCTACATCCGGCCGACGAGCACGGTCGGGGCTCGCGTCAGCAATCATGAGTCGAACACGCTGCGTTTGGTGACCGGCCTCTCCGGCGACATCGTCACGGACGGCTTCCTGAACGAGTGGAGTTGGGAACTGTCGCACCTCTACACGAGGGTCGACGCGGACCTGACCACGGACGCCACGTGGAACCTGCTGCGCGCGAACATCATCTCGGACCCGGACTGGTGCGCCCAGGACTCCATCTGCTCACAGACGGTCAACCCGAGCGGTGCGCTGGATGCGTTGCGGCCGGGCAACTGGACGGCGGACGAGATCGCCTACCTGCGGCAGGTCAGCCTGGCGGTGTCGGAGTTCCAGACTTCCGGTTGGTTCGGCGTCGCCACCGGGCCGGTGTTCGACGTACCGGCGGGCACGGTAGACGTGGCCTTCGGCTTCGAGACGCGTACCGACCGCGGCTACAACAAGCCCGACTCGGTCACGGAGGCGGGCGAGTCGGTGGCCAACCAGGTGTTCACCACGAAGGGCCGCTTCAAGGTCACCGAGTTCTTCGGCGAGGTTACCGTACCGCTGTTGACCGACGCGATGTTCGCGGACTTCCTGGAACTCAACGTGCAGGCCAGGTCGTCCGACTACTCGAACTTCGGTGAGGAGTCGGTGTGGCGGGTCGGCCTCAACTGGCAGATCGTGCAGGATGTGCGCGTGCGGGCCAACCGCAGCACGGCCTACCGGGCTCCGTCGGTGACGGATCTCTTCAGCGGCGGCGTCGTGAGCTTCGACTTCTTCTCCCACCCCTGCGCCGCCGGCGATCCGAGCCGGACGCCGGGGAGCAACGTCGACCAGAACTGCCTGCTCGACGGCGTCGGCCCCGGGCTCAGCCAGGTGGCGTCGCAGTCCGCCGTGCTCAGGGGCGGCAACCCGGACCTGACGCCCGAGACGGCCGATACCTCGACGATCGGGCTGGTGCTGACGCCGAGGTTCCTGCCCGGACTCTCGGCCACGGTCGACCTCTGGAACATCAAGATCCTGGACGGGATCAGCGGTGTGAGTTCGGACAGCATCGTCGACGACTGCTACGAGGGCCCCGTCGGGTTGACGGCCCCGGCGTGCGCGCGGTTCGACACGGTGGTTTCGACCGCCGGCATATCGGTCGCGAACATGGTCAACGCGCTCTTCAACGTGCAGACCATCTCCACGAGGGGAGGCGACCTCGGCCTGCGGTATGAGCTCGACGGTCCGTTCGATACGTACGTCACCACTGACCTCAATGCGACCTACATCAAGAGCAACTCGTTCTATCCGGGGCCGGGCGGCGCCGACGACCGGGGCTCCATGCCCCGGATCAAGGCGATCGGGTCCGTGCGCGTGGACCGGGGCGACTGGGACTTCACCTGGCGCCTGCGGTTCATCGACGACATGGACGACCCCCGCTACGACGGCAACAACGCCTTCGGCTACGACACCGTGGCGTCGCACACGGAGCACGACATCCGTGTCGGGTGGAACCCGGGCGCCTATCGCGTGCTGCTGGGCGTGAACGACCTGTTCGACAACGACCCGCCGTACGTCTTCAGTTCCGGCACCAATACGGACCTGTTCCTGTACGGCGCCGTGGGCCGCTACGTTTTCCTGCGGGTCAACTTCTACCAGTAGCCGTCGTGGCCTGACTGCGCGGGCGGCCCTCCGAGACCTTCGGGTCTCGGGGGGCCGCTTCCGCAACCTCCGCCCCCGGACCGATGTGTCGGTCCAGGAAGGCGAGCAGCGCCTTGAAGAAGTCCACGCGGTTCTCTTCCTTGAAGAAGCCGTGGCCCTCGTTCTCCTTCTCCATGTACGCGGCGTCGATCCCCGCCTTCTCGAGCGCATCGAGGAAAGCGTGTGCGTGCGCCACGGGCACCCGTGCGTCCTCTTCGCCGTGCACCAGGAAGAGCGGTGTCTTGAGCCGCTTGATGTACGCGATGGGCGAGGCCAGGTGGCGTTCCTCCGGGGTGGCCCCTATCACCTGGTCCAGGTAGTTGTCCCCCCAGCGGGTGTAGCGCGCGAAGTCGGCCTCGCGGTACTGGATGTTGTGGTCGTACACGCCGGCCGCGGGGATCGAGCACGCGTAGAGGTCCGGTTCCCGCACGACGCTCATCGCCGCGGCGTAGCCGCCGTAGCTCCAGCCGTGGACGCACACGCGGCCGGCGGTCGTCACGCCGCGCTCGATGGCCCAGTGCACGGCGTCGGTCAGGTCGTCCTGCATCGCGCCCGCCCACTCGAGGTAACCCAGCTTCTGGAAATGGGGCCCGTAGCCGCCGGAGCCGCGGTAGTTCACCTGCAGGACGGCGTAGCCGTGGGTGGTCAGGACCTGGACGTACGGGTCGTACCCCCAGTAGTCGCGGATGCCGTGCGGGCCGCCGTGGGGCATCAGGACGAGCGGCACCGGCGCGTCGCCGGCTTCCCTGGGCATCGAGAGGTATCCGTGCACGGCGACGCCGTCGCGTGCGCGGAAGACGATCGGACGCATCTCGGAGAGCCTGGCGTCGTCGATCCACGGCAGGCTGTCGAAGAGCCTCGCGAGGTTGCGCCGCTCCCGGTCGAAAACGTAGACCTCGGGGGTGCTGTCGTCGTCCGTGACGCCGATGAGCTGGAGGGTGCCGTCGCTGGTGCCGTTCAGGACCTGGACGAAACGCTCGGGAAAGGCGTCCCGGAGCTGTTCGCGGAGCGCGGCCGCGGGGTTGTCCGGGTCGAGGACGACGATGTCGGGCAGCCCCGGGTCGACCCGCACGCCCCAGACGTTGCCGTCGTCGTCCTCCACGACCGGCGTCGCGTCGACGTACTCGTGCCGGTACACCTCCGTGAGTTCCTGGGTCTTCGGGTCCATCAGGTAGAGCCCGAGGGGTCCGTCGTCCCTGGAAGTGTTCACCCAGATGCGTCCGTCGGGCGCCACCGCGAGGGGGTCGAGGCCGGCGTCGCCGAACGGCACCTTGCTGAAGATGCGCCAGTCGCGCGTCCCGGGGTCCCGCTCGTGAATGACGGTGTTGAACTCGTCGTCGTTCGAGAAGGCGAAACGCACGTTGCCGTCGTTGTCGGTGACGAGCTGGGCGTCGGGCACGGGCGCGCGGATCCTGCGCGAGAGCCGTCCTGAGTAGACGTTCATGCGGACGGCCTCCACCGGGGAGGACTTGCCGAACGTCCAGTCGCGCACCTGGATCAGCACGTGGTCCGGGTCGTCCCACAGCGGGTCGATGACGGTCGCGCTCGCGTATTGCTGCACGGCGCCGCGCGTGGTCGAGACGCTGCCGGCGCCGGCGCGGTACCCGAACAGGTGCTTGCCGCGGCCGCCGTCGGCGTTCATCCCGAACAGTTCGCCGGACGGGGACAGGAACTCGAAGCGCCCGAAGTCGCGGGTGACCGATCCGACCAGACGCTCGTCGTTGACCCAGCGGAAGCTCAGCACCTGGTTGCGGCCCGGGAAGCTCATGACCCCCCTTAGCTCCATGTCCGGAAACGTCAGCACCGCGACAACGCGCTTGTCGTCCACGACGCGCAGGGTCGCCAGGTACTCGCCGGTCGGGGAGATGCGGGTACGCAGCACGTCCGGGTTCCTGGCGAAGTCCTCCGGGGACACGCCGGCCGAAACGGTCGGGGTCGCGAGTACCAGCACGAAGCCTGCTGATGCGAGTAGTCGGCTCATCCTTCGTTCCTCCGTCTCGGCTAACGCCCTCTGTCTCGACTAACGCCGGCTCGCCAGGATGCCGATGGCGACTTCCTCGTCGCGGGCGATCACCAGGACCCCGGCGAAGTCGCCTCCGCCCGCGCTGGTGGGCAGGTCGCCGATTGCGCCGATCACTTCGGCGTTCACACCCAGGATGCCGCAGTCGTAGGCCACTGTGCCCTCGTACAGATTGAAGGCGGGATTGATCGTCTCCAAGGTGCCGGAGACATCGCAGTCGAAGCCCGCGATGGTCACCGAGCCCTTGAAGTTCCCTTCCGCGTCCAGGCTGTAGGAGAAGCCGTCGATGTCGCCCCAAGTGCCGGCCAACGCGGCGGGGTCGGCGCCGCGGCCGAAAGCTCCGAACGCGGCGCCGTGGAACGCCCGGCTGACCCCGCCGGCGGTGTACCGGCCCCTGATCCAGTCGCCGCCGCGGTACGTGGCGCTGAGTTCGAACGGCTCGCTGCCGCCGCTGATGGCGAGCCCCTCGACGTTGATCTCGCCCGACTCATACAGCTTGCCGGATGCGGTCAGACCGCCGGCGTCGGAATCGTAGGCGCCATCGGCGATCCGATAGGCCCCGGCTTCCGGCAGCCAGCCGTACAGACGGCTGTCCGGCGTGACGATCAGCAAGCCCGCTTCCGTCACGCCGTCCTCGAACGACAGCTCCCAGACGTTGGCCGGACCGGCATGGTCGGGCTTGGTAGCGGACAGGTTGGAGAGGTGCCCCGAGGGGGTGTCCATGAGGCTCATGACCAGAATCGGCTCGTCCGCGGCCACCGTCAACCGCCACTTGGCGGCGCCGTCGCCCAACCGGCCGGTGAGGGCCGCGCCACCGGACTCGAGTTCCCGGGCTGTGACGGCCTCGGCAGCGTGGGCACGCAGCGACAAGCGGACCTCGCCACCCGGCCCCGGCCGTCCGTCATCGTCGAGGCCGCGGATACGAACGGTGGTCGTGCGCTCGGACAGATTGACCAGACGCAGCCAGCTGCGCTGACGGTCGTTGCTCCCCGGATTGAAGATGGACACGCGATGGCGCATGCGTCCCTCGGGGGCCACGGCGAACATGCTGGTGAGAAAGCCGTCCGCGCGGGTGCGGATGTAGGCCAGGGGCTCGATGTCCTGACGGCTGCGCAGATGCAGGCGCCAGTTTCCCGTGCCGGCCCCCACGCCGTCGGGGAGGCCCTTGTCGGCGTTGCCGTGCTCCAGATCCTCCGAATTGAAATGGATCGTGCTCCGCGGCTCCACGGTCAGCGCGATGGGCGGCTTGCGCGCGCCCGAGTCGTCCACGGTCACGATGCTCACGGTCGCGGTCTCGCCGGAGTGGTTGATGACGCGGACGAAACCCTGCTGGTCGAGGTTGGACGTGGACATGAACAGCGGCACGATGTGCTCGCGCCCCATGGATGGCTGCGCCAGCGCGGTGCCGCAAAAGGCCAACAGCCCGGACGCCGTGCCAACGGCCGCGATCGGGAGTCGAATCCGCATACGTCGTCTCTGATTGGGGGTGCAAACCGATTGTCGGTCTCAACTCCGGGACGCTAGCATGAGTCGACGCGGTCGGGAAGCAACAGCCTTGTCCAATGGGAAGTGAGCCTATGCGCGCGATGCGATTCCAACGCAAAGTGAGCCTGAGGTGGTGTCGGGGATCATCGGGAGATGATCGTGACACTACAGACCGAACGGATTCGAACCATCGAGCAGGTTGCCGTCTTCGTCGAGGCGAGCGCGCCGGTGGAGTTCCGGCCGCTGGACCGGGCGGGTGCGTACGCGTTCGTGGCGCGGACGTTGACGCGGCTCGGCTACCGCACGTTGGACAAGCCGGCGAAGGCGCTGGTGAAGCGTTACCTGGCGAAGACCACGGGCTACTCGCGTGCGCAGCTCACGCGGCTCATCCGCCAGCACCGCGAGACGGCCAGGGTGGTGGATCGGCGGGACGGCAACCACGGCCGGCCCTTCGCGCGCGTGTACACGCCGGCCGACATCCGCCTGCTGGCGCGCGTGGACGCGGACCTGGGCCAGATGTCGGGGCTCGCGACGCGGGTGGTGATGCACCGCGAGCACCACGTCTTCGGCGACGCGCGTTTCGAGCGCCTGGCCGGGATCTCGGCGAGCCACATCCACAACCTGCGGGGTTCGCGCACCTACCGCACGCAGCGCACGGTGGTGACGGGCACCAGGGCGACGTCGGTGTCGGTGGGCGAGCGCCGCGCGCCGCAGCCGGATGGGCGCCCCGGCTTCCTGCGCGTCGACACCGTGCACCAGGGCGATCGCGACGGCGCCAAGGGCGTGTACCTGATCAACGTGGTCGACGAGGTGACGCAGTACGAGTTCGTCGGCGCCGTCGCGCGGATCACGGAACGCTTCCCGGCGCCGCTGCTCGAAGGCCTGCTCGGCCTGTTTCCGTTCGTCGTGGTCGGCTTCCATGCCGACAACGGCTCCGAGTTCGTCAACCACACCGTGGCCGCGCTGCTCAACAAGCTGCATGTCCGGGACTTCACCAAGTCGCGACCGCGGCGCTCCACCGACAACGCCCTCGTCGAAGGCAAGAACGCCAACGTCGTGCGGCGGTTCCTCGGCCACGAGCACATCCCGCAGCGCTTCGCGCCCCTGGTCGACGCGTTCGCGCAGCAGCACCTGTCGCCGTACCTGAACTATCACCGGCCCTGTCTGTTCGCCACCGAGCGCGCGGCCGCCAACGGCCGCATCCGCCGCGTCTACCGCGCCGCGGACGTGCAAACGCCCTACGACAAGCTGCGTTCCCTGACCAACGCCGAAGCGTTCCTCAAGCCGGGCGTCTCCTTCGCGCAACTCGACGCCGAGGCCCACGCGCGCAGCGACCTGCAGGCCGTCCGGGCCGTCAACGCCGAGCGCGACCGGCTGTTCCGCACCATCGCCGACGCCCGGCCCGAGGTCGCATGAGCGACAGCATCCTCGTGACCCGGCCCCGGAGCACCCAGACAACGCGACCACTCGCCCGACTTCCCCTCGGCCAGCTCATCTTCGGCGCCAACTTCCACCAACCCATCCCCACCACCAAAGGCGGACCACGATAGGCTCACTTTCTCATTGGAATATGCTGCAACGGGGAGGAACGGCCATGCGGGTGTTTGTAATCGGGGCGAACGGCAACACGGCCACGCGGCTTGTGAGGAGACTCGCGGAAGGCCGCCACGATCCCGTGGCGATGATCCGCGACCCGGCCCAGCGCCCGAAATTCGACGCGCTGGGCGTGCCGACGGTGCTGGGCGACCTCGAGTACCCCATCGACCACGCCGTCGCCGGCATGGACGCTGTCGTCTTCGCGGCCGGCTCGGGCGGCCACACGGGCACGGACAAGACGGTCCTGGTGGACCACGTTGGCGCGATCCGCTCGATGGTCGCCGCGCAGATGGCCGGGGCGCGACGCTACGTGATGCTGAGCTCGATCAACAACGACATCAGAAGCACCTCGCCGATCGCGCACTACCACAAGGCCAAGGCCCACGCGGATCATCACCTGCGCGAGACGGACCTCGACTACACGATCGTCTGCCCGGGTCGGCTGACGGACGAGCCCGCGACGGAGCGGCTGGCGATCACGCCGGAACTTCACGGCCGGGGCGTGACGTCGCGGGAGAACCTGGCGGCGGTGTTGGCGCGATGCCTCGACCTCGACAATACCGTGGGCAAGACGTTCAGCGTACTCGATGGCGAGACGCCGTGGGAGGACGCGTTGCGGTCGGTCTGAGCTGGGCGCTACTGGTCGACCACCCGTCCACGCATCTCCCCGCGGAACTCGGACAACTCCCTGGCCAGGCCGTGGTGTTCCTGTGTCAGGGCGTCCAGTTTCTCTGCGACGTGGTCGAACTTGTCGTTGATGTGATCGAACTTGTCGCTCATCGACTGGCTCATGGCGTCGAAGAGCTTGGCAAAGGCCCGCCACATGAAAATGCCGAACAGCGCGGTGGCCGCGAAATAGGAGGCGCCGAGCGCGATCACCTCGCCGATCATCCCTGAACCCTCCATGTCCGCCCGGTTGCCGGGCGCTAGCCGACCACCCGTCCACCCATCTCCCCGCGGAACTCGGACAACTCCCTGGCCAGGCCGTGGTGTTCCCGGGTCAGGGCGTCCAGCCTCTCCTCGATGTGATCGAACTTGTCGCTCATCGACTGGCTCATGGCGTCGAAGAGCTTGGCAAAGGCCCGCCACATGAAAATGCCGAACAGCGCGGTGGCCCCGAAATAGGAGGCGCCGAGCGCGACCACCTCGCCGATCATCCCTGAACTCTCCATGTCGTCCACTCCCTGGCACGTATCGGCCACGGGCCGGTCCGCCGTGCCGTCGTTCGTGACACTACCATGCGTTTTCCGGGGCGCCAACGGAGAGGGCGACGGGTCGCGTCGCCTATAATGTCGGCCTTGTGGCCAACCCGCCGAACGAACCGCTGCTTTCCGTTCGCGGCCTCACGTGCGGGGTGAACGGTCGGACGCTGTTCGGAGGGATCGACCTGACGTTGGCCGCCGGCGACCTCGTCGAGGTCCGCGGGCCCAACGGCAGCGGCAAGACGACGCTGCTGCGCTGCATCGCCGGGCTCTTCACGGAGGAGTCCGGCAGCGTGCGGGTCCGTCCGCCGGAACGGCCCCTGTACCTCGGACACAAGCCCGGCGTGAACCCGATGTTGAGCGCACTCGAGAACATCCGCTGGTACCTCGCCCTGGAGGGGTTGTCCCGCAACGCCGGCGTCTGTCGGGACGCCATTGACACCGTGGGGCTCCGGGGCGCGGGACACTTGCCCTGCGCGACGCTGTCGGCCGGGCAGCGGCGGCGCGCGGCGCTGGCGCGGCTGGCGGTCACGGAAACATCGCTGTGGTTGCTGGACGAGCCGTACGCGGCGCTCGACGACGCCGGCCGGGAGCTGGTGCGGTCCCTGGTCGGCCGGCACCGGGACGCGGGGGGCGCGGTGCTTTGCGCGACGCACGAGTCCCTGGGCCTGCCGGGCGCGCGTCGCCTGGAGTTGCCGGGATGAGCCTCGCGGTCGCGCAGGCCCGCCGGGATTTCCTGGTCGCGTTGCACGCGCGCGCCGACGCGGTGCATCCGGTCGCGTTCTTCGCGTTGACGGTCGTGCTGTTCGGGCTCGGCATGGGACCGGAACGCCATGCCATGGGCACGCTGGCGCCGGGCATGGTGTGGGTGCTCGCGCTCCTGGCCACGATGATGGCGACCGAGGGCCTGTTTCGCCGCGACTTCGAGGACGGCACGCTCGAACAGCTGCTGCTGCATGGACGGCCGCTGTTCGTCGCCGTGCTCGCCAAGCTGTTCGCACACTGGTGCGTGACGGGGCTGATCCTGACGGTCCTGTCGCCGCTCGCGGGGCTTATGCTGCAGGTGCCCGTCGAGGGGCTGCCCGCGCTGGCAGGGAGCCTGGCGCTCGGCACCCCCGCGCTGACGCTGATCGGCGCGATCGCCGCGGCGCTCACGGTCGGCCTCGGGCGCGGCGGCGTGCTCGCGGCGGTGATCGCGCTGCCGCTCTTCGTGCCGGTGCTGATATTCGGTGCGGGCGCCAGTCTCGCGGGAGCATCGGGCGCGAGTCCCGCCGGCCAGCTTCTCATGCTCGCCGCGCTGCTCGCCGCGGCGTTGACGCTGGCGCCGTTCGCGGTGGGACTCGCGCTCCGGGTCAGCCAGGAATACTGAGATGGGCCGCTTCACGATCTGGTTCCACCGCATGGGATCGCCCCGCTGGTTCTTCGACCTGTCGCGACCGTGGCTGCTCGGGTTCCTGGGCGCGGGCATCGTCCTGCTGACCGTCGGCACGGTGTGGGGACTGGGCTTCGCGCCGCCGGACTACCAGCAGGGCGACAGCTACCGGATCATCTACATCCACGTGCCGTCTGCGCACCTGGCCGAGGCGCTCTACGTGGCCATGGGGGTGGCCGGGATCGTCGTGCTGGTCTGGCGCATGAAGCTCGCGGACATGTTCATCGCCGTCACGGCGCCGGTCGGCATGGCCATCACCGGCATCGCCCTGCTGACGGGCGCGATCTGGGGACGGCCGACCTGGGGCGCCTGGTGGGTGTGGGACGCCCGGACGACTTCCGTGCTGGTCCTGTTCTTCCTGTACGTCGGCATCATGGCCCTGCGCCAGGCCATTCCGCGCGCGGACCAGGCGGGGCGCGCCGCCGCGGTCCTCGCGATCGTCGGCACGGTGAACGTCCCGATCATCAAGTACTCGGTGGACTGGTGGCTGACCCTGCACCAGCCGGCGAGCATCACCTTCACGACGGCGCCCGCCATGCCGCCCTCGATGTGGGTGCCCCTGCTCGTGAACGTCCTGGGCTTCTACAGCCTCGTGGCGGCGTTCGTGGTGGCGGGGCTCCGCAACGAGGTGCTGCGGCGCGAGGCGGACGCGCAATGGGTGCGCGACTGGGTGGGGCGCTCATGAGCGAATTCCTCGCGATGGGCGGACACGGACTCTACGTGTGGCTGGCCTACGGCATCTCCTTCGCGGTGTTGGCCGGCCTCGGGTTGCGACCGATCGTCGAGCGGCGCCGCTTCCTCGCCAACGCCCGCCGCACTGACGAAGGGAGAAAAGCATGAACCGCGTACGCCGGGGCCGCCTCGTCGCCGCCGTCTTCCTGCTCGCAGGGACCGCGGCGACGGTTGCGTTGGTGCTCGTGGCCCTGAACGAGAACATCAATGCCTTCCACCCGCCCGAGCGGATCGTGAACGGCACCGCGCCCGTGGGGGTGACCATTCGCGCCGGCGGCATGGTGATGCCCGGGAGCGTGTCCCGGGATGCCGAGGGCCTCGGCGTCTCGTTCGTGCTGTCCGACTTCCAGGGTTCCGATTTCCCCGTCCGGTTCGTGGGGATCCTTCCCGACCTGTTTCGCGAGGGACAGGGCATCCTCGCGACAGGTCAGCTCGATGCGAGCGGAACCTTCATGGCGGACGAGGTGCTCGCCAAGCACGACGAGAACTACATGCCGCCGGAGATCGCGGACCTCGCGGCGCACCAGCCGGGCGACCCGTGATCGTCGAGCTGGGACATTTCGCGACGATCCTCGCGCTGGCGGCGGCGGTCGGCCTTGCCGCCGCCGGCTACGCGAGCGCGACGAACGTGGCTTGGCGCCGTGCCGCCGGGACCCTCGCGGGCGGTCAGTTCGTGCTCCTCCTCGGGGGCCTCGGCGTCCTCGTGCACGCCTTCGCGGTCAGCGACTTCTCCGTCGCCTACGTGGCCGAGAACTCCAACACCCGGCTCCCCTGGTACTACCGGATAAGCGCGACTTGGGGCGCCCACGAAGGCTCCTTCCTGGTCTGGACGACGATCATGGCGGCCTGGACCTGGGCAGTGAACGTGGGAGGCGGCCGCCTGCCCGGGGAGATCCACGGGCGGGTGCTGGGAACGATGGGGCTGCTGAACGCGGGATTCCTGCTCTTCCTGCTCGGCACGAGCAGTCCGTTCGAGCGGCTCGTGCCGGGCGTCCCGGCCGAGGGCGCCGACCTGAATCCGCTGCTGCAGGACTTCGGCCTCATCGTCCACCCGCCGTTGCTGTACACCGGGTACGTGGGCTTCGCCGTGGCGTTCTCGTTCGCCATCGCGGCGCTCCTCTCCGGTCGGCTGGACGCGGTCTGGGCGCGCTGGACGCGGCCGTGGACCAACGTGGCCTGGGCCTTCCTCACCGTCGGCATCGCGCTGGGAAGCTGGTGGGCGTACTACGAGCTGGGGTGGGGCGGCTGGTGGTTCTGGGACCCGGTGGAGAACGCGTCGTTCATGCCATGGCTCGCAGGGACCGCCCTCGTGCACTCGCTGGCCGTGACGGAGAAACGCGGGGCCTTCAAGAGCTGGACGCTGTTCCTGGCCGTGGCGGCCTTCTCCCTCTCGCTGCTCGGCGCATTCATCGTGCGTTCGGGAGTGCTCACGTCCGTGCACGCGTTCGCCGTGGACCCGGAGCGCGGCCTGTTCCTGCTCGCGCTGCTCGTCGCGACGGTCGGGGGCGCGCTGACCCTGTATGCGTTGCGGGCCCCCGGCCTCGGCAGCCGCGTTGGCCACGTCGGGGCGTCCCGGGAACTGCTGCTGCTGCTGAACAACGTGATCCTGGTGGTCGCCCTCGCCGTGGTGATGATCGGCACGCTGTACCCGCTCGCCTACGAGGCCGCGACGGGCGGCGAGAAGATCTCCATCGGACCGCCGTACTTCAACCGGGTGTTCGTGCCCCTGATGTGCGTGTTGGCCGCCTGCCTGGCCGTCGCCCCGGTTTCGCGCTGGCGCCATACGCCCGTCCGGCTGTTCCGGAGCGTCGGGCTGATGCTGGCGGCCGCGGCGGTGCTTGGCGTGGCGCTGCCGCTCGCGCTCGCGGGGACATTCCGGCCGGGCGCGGCGCTGGCGGTCGCATTGGCGGTCTGGATCGTCCTCGTCCACGCGGGCGACGCCTGGCGGCGGCGTTCGGCCTGGACGCGCGGCTACGCGGGCATGGTCGTCGCGCACCTGGGATTCGCCGTGAGCCTCGCGGGCGTCGCCGTGACCAGCACTTTCTCCCACGCCGTCGACGTGCGCATGAACGTCGGCGACACCGCCACGCTGAACGGCGTGCGGTACCGCTTCGCGGACCTGCGGCGCGTCGAGGGCCCGAACTACACGGCGGACCAGGGCGAGTTCGTGACCGACGGCGGCGCCGTGGTGTATCCCGAGAAGCGGCTGTACGAGGCCCGCGGCCAGGTCATGACGGAGGCGGGCATCGCGCCCGGCCTGGGGCGGGACCTGTACGTGACCCTCGGCGAACGGCTGCCGGACGGTTCCTGGGCCGTGCGCATCAACGACAAGCCGCTCGTGCGGTGGGTGTGGCTGGGGGCGCTCCTCATCGCGCTGGGGGGCGTGCTGGCGATCACGGACGCACGGTACCGGCGGCTGGCGCGCCGGCACGGGGCAGCGGAAGCCGGGTCGGACGCCCTGGCGCCGGCGGCTTCGCCGTGAAGGGCATGCGGCGCATCCTCCCCCTCGCGGCGTTCGCCGTGCTTGCCGGCATCCTGTACCTCGGGTTCACCCTGCGGGACCCGAAGCTGCTCCCGTCGGCGCTGGTCGGGCAGCCGTTCCCGGCGTTCGAGTTGCCGACGCTCACCGTCCCTCCGGGACGCGCGACGGAGGCGGACATCGCGGGGAAGGTCCGTCTCGTCAATGTCTGGGCGACCTGGTGCCCGACCTGCCTGGCGGAACATGGGGAGCTCACGCGCATCGGCACGGAGTCCGGGCTGTCGATCGTCGGCGTGAACTACAAGGACGATCCCTCGAAGGCGCGGGCGTGGCTGGGCCGTCACGGCGATCCGTACGATTTCAACGTGGTCGACGCGGCCGGCGACCTGGGAGTCGATCTGGGCGTCTACGGCGCGCCGGAGACGTTCGTCGTGGATGGCGGCGGCACGATTCGCTACAAGCGGGTGGGAGAGGTCAACCGGCGCGTCTGGCGAGAGGAGATCGCGCCCCTGATCGGCGAGCTCCGGGCGCCTGAAGATGGTTAGGAAGTCGCTCGCCCTGCTTGGCGTCCTGGCCGCCGCCGCGACGTTCGGCGCATCGGCCATCGACGGCTTCGACTTCCCCGATGCGGCGACGGCGGAGCGGTACCAGGCGCTGCTTTCCGAGTTCCGGTGCCCGAAGTGCCTGAACGAGTCCATCGCGAGTTCGGGTGCCCCGATCGCCGTGGACCTGCGCCGGACCGTGCGTCGCCTGATGACCGCCGGCGCCGGCGACCCGGATATCCGGGAACACCTGCAGGCGCGTTACGGCGACTTCGTGCTGTACGACCCGCCGCTGCGTCCGGGGACGTGGATCCTCTGGTTCGCCCCGCTCGCGCTGGCCGGGGTCGCGCTCGCCGTGCTGGTCCGGGTGGGCTTTCGACGCCGCGCCGTCTCCCTGACAACCGAGGAGCGCGAGCGGGCGGTCCGCATGCTGGACGACGCGCCGACACGGCGGCCGACACGGCGGCCGGAGCGGCGGCCGTGACGGCCATCTATGCGGCCGTGGTCGTCATGGCGCTCGTGGCGGCCGGTGGTGCCGTGTACGGCGCGCGACGCCGTGGGCGCGAGGAGACGGACCGGCGCCGCGCGAACCTCGGTGTCTTCGCGCACCGCCGGCGGGAACTCGCGGCCGAGGGAGAAGCGCAGGGCCTGAGCGATGCGGAACGGGCGCATCTCGAGGAAGAACTCATCGCGAACCTGCATGACGAGGCGGCGGAGGCGCCTCGTGCATCGACGGCCAGCCATGCCGCGCCCGGCCTCGTCCCCGTCGCCGCCGCCGCGCTGTTCGCGGCGGCGGGCAGCGTCGGGCTCTACGCACTGTGGGGCGAACCGGACGCGCCGCTGCTTAAGCGCACCATGCAGACACTGGAGGCTCCCCACGCGTCCGAACGGAGCCTGGAAGTGCTCCGGGACGCGCTGGTGGCACGGCTCGGGCGTCAGCCTCACGATGGCGCCAGCCTGTTCCACCTGGGCCACCTCCGGATCCGGATGCGGGACTACGAGGGTGCCGCGGAGTCCTTCTCCAGGCTGCGCGATCTCACGCCGGAGCCCGAAGTCGATGCGGCCTGGACGCAGGCGCGCTACCTGGCCGACGGGGGGCGCGTCCTGCCCGAAACCCGCGCGGTCATCGACCGGGTCATCGCCGCCGAGCCGGATCACCCGATGATGCTCGAGCTTCTGACGATGGATGCCATGCGGCGCAATGCGCCCGCGGAGGCTTCGAGACACCTCGCCCGGCTGCTGGAGGCGACCCCGGCGGGGCCGCGCCGGGACCTCTTCGGCCAGGCCCTCGCCCTGGCCCACGAGCGCATGCTGGAGGGCGGGCCGGGCGCCGCGCCGCCGGAAGCGGCGGCGGCCGCGACCGGCGGCGTGGAACTCACCGTGTCGCTCTCGCCGGACCTGGAGGTCCCCGCAAACGCCCCGGTGTTCGTCATCGCCCGCGCGGCCTCGGGAGGCGGGCCGCCGTATGCGGTGCGCCGTCTCACGGTGGCGGGACTGCCCGCGCGGCTGGAGCTGCACGACGGCCACGCGATGGTGCCCGGGCGACACCTCTCCGGACTCGACACGTTCGAACTGGTGGCGCGGGTCGGCGTCAGCGGTTCGCCCACGCGCACGACGGGGGACTTCGAGAGCGCTGCCGTTACGGCACGCCATGGCGAAGGCCGGGTAGCGCTTCTGATCGCCCGGCGCGTGCCGTGACAGGGACCGGAAGCGGGTCTGGCGGGTGTCCCGTCTAACGAGTTCACAAAGGTGCAATGGCGGATCGATTCCCTTACACTAGTGCCGGCCCCCTACGGGAGGATGATGCCGCCGCATGCGTCTCACAGGAATCAGGCTGGCCGGATTCAAGACGTTTGTCGATCCAACGAAGGTCAGCTTCCTCGGGAATCGCAGCGCAGTTGTCGGCCCGAACGGGTGCGGCAAGTCGAACATCATCGACGCCGTGCGCTGGGTCATCGGTGAGGGTTCCCCCCGCCGGCTCCGGGGACAATCCAGCACCGACGTCATCTTCGAGGGTTCGAGCGCCCGCGAGGCGACCTCCATGGCCTCGGTGGAACTCACCTTCGACAACGCCGACGGCCGCGTCGGAGGCCAGTACGCCCGCTTCGGCGAAATCGCCGTCCGGCGCGAAGTCCAGCGCACCGGGCAGTCCTCCTACTTCCTGAACGGCACGCGCTGCCGGCGGCGCGACGTCGTCGATGTCTTCCTCGGCACGGGATTCGGATCCCGTGGCTACGCGATCATCGAACAGGGGATGATCAGCGAACTGGTCGCCGCGAAACCGGATGACCTCCGGGCGTTCCTCGAGGAGGCCGCCGGCATCTCGCGGTACAAGGAGCGCCGCCGGGAGACCGAGCGGCGGATGGAGGTCACCCGGGAGAACCTCGAACGGCTCGAGGACATCCGCGCGGAACTCGCCACCCGTCTCGGTCGCCTGCAACGGCAGGCGAAGGACGCGACGAGGTATCGGGACCTGCGGGCGGACAAGCGCCGCCGGACCGCGGAGTTGGCCCTTCTCCGGCTGCGTGCCGTGGAGGCCGAACTTGCGGCTGCCGAACGCTCCATCACGCAACTCGACACCGCCCACCAGGAACGACTGAGCAAGGCGCGCCGGCTCGACGCCGCGCTGGGACAGGCGCGGATCGTCCATCGCGAGCGGGCCGACGCGCTGAGGGACCTGCAGGGACATGCCTGGCGGGTGGAAGCCGACATCGGTCGTGCGCAGGAGACGCTGCGTCACCGCCGCGAACAGGAGGTGGATTCCCGGTCCGATCTCGAGCAGGCCGAACGTCGCGCCGCCGAAACGGAGGCACAGCTCGCCGAGGACGAGGGCGAGATCGGCCGTATGGAGGCGGCCCTGGCGGACCGGGTACCGGCGCTGGCGGCGGCGCGGCGCCTCGAGGCGGACACCGCCGCGGAGTTGGCCGACGCTGAACGGGAACTGTCCGCGTGGCAGGCCGGGTGGGACGATTTCAACGCCCGTGCGGCGGAGAGCGAACGCGAACTCTCGCTGGAAGCGGATCGGGCGGACCGCCTGGAGGAAGGCCTCGCGGGGCTGCGGCGGCGCCTGGAAGAACTGGCATCGGAGCCGCGGGTTCCCGTGGATGACTCCGGCGCGGCTACCCTGGACGCGGCGTTTGGGGAGGCGGAAAGGCGCCGCGACGGTGCGGACACCGCCCTCGACGCCTGTGCCCGGGAACTCTCCGCGGTGCGGGAAGAACTCGAAGCCGGGGCGCGATCCGTCGATGCCGCCCGCCGCGAAGTACAGCGGCTCGAAAACGAGGCGGCGGTGCTCGGCGCGTTGCAGGAGGCGGACCTGGGCCGCGCCAACGGGGAAGCCGGTCACTGGCTGGAGGCCCGCGGGTTGCGCGCAGCCCCACGTCTGGGCGAGGGCCTCGTGGTCGCGCCCGGTTGGGAGAACGCGGCGGAGGCGGTGCTCGGAGGGTGCCTGCAGGCCGTCCGCGTGGACGACACGGCGCGATACGTGGACGCGCTGGACGAGTTGCACGGAGGCCGCGTCGCCCTGTACGAGGGTACGCCGCTGCCGCGCGAGGAGCGAACGCTGCCGGCCCTGGCGTCCCTCGTGCGCACCGACCAAGGGCCGATCGGCACGCTGCTCGCGGGGGTCTTCGCGGCGGACTCCCTGGAGACCGCGTTGGCCGCACGGGCGGATCTGGCGCCGGGGGAGAGTGTCGTCACGCGCGACGGCGTGTGGTTGGGCCCCGACTGGATACGCCTTGACCGCGGCGAAGAGGACACGGTCGGCGTGGTGCGGCGCGGTATCGAACTCGAGGCCCTCGGCGTCGCCGGGGCCGACGCGCGCCGGCGCCTCGCGTCTGCGGAAGAGGCGCTCGCGAGGATCCGGGCGCATGCCGACGCGCTCGAGTCGGAGCGCGAACGGTTGCAGGCGGCCTGCCGGGAGTCGGCTGACGCGCTCGCGGCGCTCCGGGCCGAGCGTGACGTCCTGCAGGTGCGAATCGACGAGGCACGGGCCGGCCGCCAGCGCGTGGAGCGGGACCGGGCTCGCGCGCGGGACGGTATCGCTGCCGATACGGCTCGCCTGGCGGCGGCGCGGAGCCGCATCGCCGAGTTGTCGGGCGCCGCCGAGACCCTGGAGTCGGAACGCCGCGAACGAGGCGCCTTGCGCGAAAGGCTTGGCGAGCGCGTCGGGGAGGCCAGGACGGACGCATCGACCGCCCGCGAGGCGTTGCACGCGCTGAAAGTGGAACACGAGCGACAGAGCATCGCACTGGACGCGGCGCGGTCTGCCCGGGAGCGCCTGCACGCGCAACGGAGCGATCTCGCCGAGCGCGTAAAAGGTCTGCGGGAGAGCATCGACGAGACCGTGCGGGCGCTGCCGGAACTGGAGGGCACGCTGGAGGACAAGCTCGCCCAACGCCTGGCCCTGGAGAAAGACCAGGGCAGCGCGCGACGCAAGCTGGAGGAGGCGGAAAGCGACATCGCCGACCTCGTCAACCAATGCCGGGACGCGGCAGCGGCCGTCGACGCCGCCCGGGACCGGGTCGAGGAAGCACGGCGTGGCCGCGAGGGCATCGCGGCGCAGCGCGGCATGTTCGAAGGGCAACTCGCGCAGACCGGGCTGTCGGCGGACGAGGTCGCCGAGTCCCTGCCGCCGGACGCCGAAGAAGAGACATGGGTGGCGCACCTCGAAGGCCTCGAACGCCGCATCACGCGGCTCGGCGCCATCAACCTGGCGGCCATCGAGGAGTACGAACAAGAGTCCGGGCGCAAGCGCTTCCTGGATGCGGAACACGCGGACATCGAGAAGGCGCTTGCGACGCTCCAGGCGGCCATGACCCGGATCGACCGGGAGACGCGCACCCGGTTCAGGACCACCTTCGACGAAGTGAACGGGCATCTGAAAACCCTGTTTCCCAAGCTGTTCGGCGGCGGCCGGGCGTACCTCGAGCTCACCGGCGACAACCTGCTGGACACGGGGGTACGGCTCATGGCGCGGCCGCCGGGGAAACGCAACTCGAACGTGCACATGCTGTCGGGCGGCGAGAAGGCGTTGGCGGCGATCGCGCTGGTATTCGCGATCTTCGAGCTCAACCCGAGCCCCGTGTGCCTGCTGGACGAAGTCGACGCGCCGTTGGACGACACCAACGTCGGTCGTTTCGCGGAACTTCTGCACGAGATGTCGCAGGACGTGCAGTTCGTGGTGATCACGCATAACAAGCTGACCATGGAAATGGCGGATCACCTACTGGGCGTGACCATGAATGAACCGGGTGTGTCCCGGCTGGTCTCGGTTGACGTGGAAGAGGCGGCCGCGCTGGCCGTCGTTTGAGCCTGTCGGGGTCAAGGCTGGAGGAAGCCCCGCAGGCCGCTTGGGATGAAATCGATGGACAAGGACCTGATCCTGATCGTGGGCGGTGCGCTGGTCGCCGCCGTAGTGCTTCATGGAATGTGGCTGACTTGGCGAGCGCGGCGCGATCGCCTGCCGATGCAGCTTGCGGCAGACGTGCCCGAGGCGGAATTCGGGGACGGAGACGTCCTCGGACCGCCACGTGTCGTTGCCTCCGCCGCCGACCAGGGCAGCCTGGGACTGTGGTCTTCGGAAGACGACCGGGAGGACCGGGCGCCGATCCTGGCCTCGGAGCCGGCTCCGGCCGATCCATTGGCCGTGGCGGCCATCGTGCCGGATGACTCGGCGCCGGTGATCCGGCGCGAGGCGGCTGTCGCGTTGCGGGCGGCGGCGCCCGTCGAGTCGGTTCCGGACGAGTTCCAGATGGCCGACGTGGCCGAGAGCGTTGCCCCGGTGGTCGCCGCCCCGGAGGCGGCCCTCGCGCTGGACGAGACGGAGACGCTTGGCGTGCTTGAAGCGGCCCCCGCGGTGGCCGTCGCCGGCGCGGGGCCGTCGCGCGCGCCCGGTCCCGGTATTGCTCCGGCCACGGTCGACGCGGCGGACTCCGGGCCGGTCGAACCCGACCGGGTTGCCGACCGGTCAGACGAGGAAGCCCCGGAACCCATGCAGCCGGAATCGCCCCGGCGCGTGGACGCCGCGCAGGCGGGGGGCGACGCTCACGCCCCCGGCGCGAACGGTCGGGACCGCGCGGCACGGCAACGCACGTCGGGCTGGCGCGACGGTTCGCGGGACAGCAGCCAAGTGGACGGGCAGGGCGAGGGCGAGGAGATCTTCGTCATCAACGTCCTGGCGCGCAACGGAGACGCGTTCAACGGCGCGGACCTGTTCGAGGTCTTCATGCGCAACACCCTGAAGTTCCGCGACATGAACATCTTCCATCGGCTGGACCCGGTGAACGGCGGGGTCCGGTTCTCCGTCGCGAACGCCGTGGAGCCGGGCATCTTCGACCTGTCGGACATGGCGTCCCTGGAGACTCCGGGCGTGTCGCTGTTCTTCCGACTACCCGGTCCCGATCAGCCCGGGGAGGTGCTCGACGACATGCTCGGCGTGGCCCGGGACATCGGCAAGTCCCTCGGCGGCGACCTGAAGGACGAGAACATGTCGGTGCTGACCGGTCAGACGCTCTCGCACTTCAAGCAGCGCATGGCGGAGTTTTCGCGCAAGAGGATGTCGATGCGCGCGGCGCATGGATGAACGCGAGCGCAGCGCGGCGGAAATCGCCGCGCTGCGCGAGCGCGTCCGGCACCACGACCACCGCTACTACGTTCTGGACGATCCCGAGATCGCGGACGGCGAGTACGACGCGCTGTTCGACCGGCTCGTCGCCCTCGAGGAACGGTACCCGGAGTTCGTCGCCGCGGACTCGCCGACGCAACGCGTCGGGGGCGCGCCCCTGCCGGGGTTCGACAGCGTCGCGCACCAACTGCCCATGCTGTCTCTCGACAAGTGCCTGTCGGACGACGAGTTCGCGGAGTGGGAGGCGCGCTGCCGCTCCCGGGTCGACTACGAGGGCGACTTCGAGTTCACCTGCGAACCCAAGATAGACGGGGTCGCGGTCAGCCTCATCTACGAGGACGGGCTGCTCGTGCGCGGGGCGACCCGCGGCGACGGGCAGACCGGCGAGGACATCACCGCCAACGTCCGCACCGTGTCCGCCGTGCCGCTCAAGTTGCTCGGGACCGGCTATCCGGCGCGGCTCGAGGTGCGGGGCGAGATCTACATGCCCATCGCCGGCTTCCGCGCGTTCAACGAGACCGCCGTGGCGGCGGGCGAGCGGACCCTGGTCAATCCCCGCAACGCGGCGGCGGGAAGCCTGCGCCAGCTCGACCCGAAGCTGACCGCGAGCCGGCCCCTGTCCCTGTTCTGCTACAGCGCGGGCCTCCGCGAAGGCTGGCGGCCGGCGACGCACTGGTCGGTCCTAGAGGCGTTCCTGGAGTGGGGCCTGCGCATCAATCCGCGCGCGGCCCGCGCGACGGGCGTCGCACAGTGCTTCGACTACTTCCGCGCATTGCTAGAGGACCGCGACGGACTCGACTACGAGATCGACGGCGTGGTCGTCAAGGTCAACGACTTCGCGCTGCAGGACGCCCTCGGCAGCGTGACCCGCAAGCCGCGGTGGGCGATCGCCTTCAAGTATCCCTCGGAGGAAGCCACCACGGTCCTGCGTGGGGTCGACTTCCAGGTGGGGCGCACCGGTGCGATCACGCCGGTGGCCAAGCTCGAACCCGTGTTCGTGGGGGGCGTGACGGTGTCCAACGCGACCCTGCACAACATGGACGAGGTGGCGCGGCTCGACCTCCGCGTCGGCGACACCGTGCTCGTGCACCGGGCGGGCGACGTCATCCCGCAGGTGATGAAGGTCATCGAGTCCAGGCGGCCGGCCGACCTGGACGCGATGCCGCGCATCGCCATGCCCGAACGCTGCCCGGCCTGCGGCGCCGGCATTGAGCGGCCGGAGGGAGAAGTGGTGGCCCGCTGTCCGGCTGGACTCACCTGTCCGGCCCAGCGCCGGGAGCGCCTCCGGCACTTCGCGTCGCGGCTCGCCATGGACATCGAGGGCATGGGCGAGAAGCTGGTCGACCAGCTCGTGGCGAAGGACCTCGTCCGGGACCCCTCGGACTTCTACCGGCTGGCGCGGGAGCAGGTGGAGTCCCTCGAGCGCATGGGGCAGAAATCGGCGGACAACCTGATCCGGGCCGTGGAGGCGAGCCGGAGCACGACCCTGGCGCGATTCATCTACGCGCTCGGCATCCGCGAGGTGGGGGAGACGACGGCGGAGAGCCTGGCCAGCCACTTCGGCGGCCTCGGCGACTTGCGCGACGCGATGCCCGAGGCGCTCGCCGACGTCGCGGATGTCGGACCGGTGGTGGCCGCGCGCGTCCACGAGTTCTTCGCGGACGCGCACAACCGCGGCGTCGTGGACGACCTCGTCGCGCTGGGCGTGCACTGGCCCGAGCCGGAGCGGCGCGTGGCCACGCCCCTCGCGGGCGAGACCTGGGTCATCACCGGGACGCTCGACGCGATGACGCGCAACGAGGCCAAGGCGCGCCTGGTGGCCCTGGGCGCGAAGGTGGCCGGTTCCGTGTCCGCGCGGACCGCGCGCGTGGTGGCGGGCCCGGGCGCCGGGAGCAAGCTCGAGCAGGCGCAGCAACTGGAAGTGCCCGTCGTGGACGAAGACGGGCTCCTTGAGACGCTCAGACGTTACGAAGCGGACGATGGAGGGGGCGATGGGGAATCGTAAGTACACCTCGGTCCTGGCGGCTGTGGTCCTCGCCGCGGTGGGTCTGACGGCCGGGTGCGCGTCGACGCCGTCCAACGCGGCCGACGTGTGCTCCATCTTCCGCGAGAAGCCCGGCTGGTACCGCGGGGCACTGAAAGCCGAGAAGCGCTGGAAGGTGTCGATACCCGTGATGATGGCCTTCACCTACAAGGAGTCGAGCTTCGTGCACAACGCCCGCCCGCCGCGGACGAAGCTGCTGTTCGTGATCCCGTGGAAGCGTCCGTCGAGCGCGTACGGCTTCGCCCAGGCGACGAACGAGACCTGGTCCGATTACCGGCGCGCGACGGGCCGGCGCGGCGCCGACCGCAACGACTTCGGCGACGCGATCGACTTCGTCGGCTGGTACCTCGACCGGGCGCATCGCCACCTCGGCATCTCGCGGCACGACGCCAAGCGCCTCTACCTGTCCTACCACGAGGGCCTGTCCGGCTACCGCAGCGGCAGGTGGAAGCGCAACGCGTGGCTGCTGGGCGCCGCGGACCGCGTGGCCGCCAACGCGGCCCGTTACGACCGGCAGCTCTCCTCCTGCCGCGGCTCGCTGAAGCGCAAGCGGTTCCTGTTCTGGTAGTTCTGGCAGGGGCGTCCCCTGCCGGAAGGCTTGCGTGCGTGCGGTGGCGTCGGCCCTGTTCGGCGCGTATGGTGTTGCGGCTTCAGCCATCGGGGATCGCGTTCGCGCAATGATGATCGCCCGCTCGTTCGTGGCATCCGCCGCATGGGCGTTGGTGGCCGGCGCATTGGCGGCGCTCTGCGCGGCGACCGCCCAAGCCGCGGAGGCGCCGACGATCACGGCCAGCGTGAGCGACTCGACCCTGCCCGAGTCCGTCGGGACGGTGAAGGTGCGTCTCACGCTCGAGCATCCCCCCGAAGCGATCGAGGACGGCGAGGGCTACACCGGATGCCGTCTCCGTCTCGGCGCCGGCGGCGTGGCCGCCTCGCCGGCGGACGTCACGTTCTCCAACCAGAAGAAACTCAACCCCGGCAACGGCTGGTCGGCGGAAGCCGGGCTGATGACGGTGGTGGACGACGCGCTCGTGGAGGGCAACGAGACGCTGGTCGTCGAGGGCCATTGCACGGGCAGCAAGCCGGGTACCGAGCCGTCGCACGAGGAACTGGCGTCGCGACCGCTGACGCTGACCATCGTGGACGACGACGAGCCGGGCGCCATCGCGCTGTCCGTGAGCCCGACCCGGATTGTCGAGAACGGCGGTGAGCAGGCGGTGACCGTGACCGCCGAGGCGGCGAACGCGCCGGATGCGGCCGTCACGGTGAGCCTGACCCTGGGCGCCGGGTCCTATGCGGTGACGGGTACGCGGAGCATCGGGATTGCGGGCGGTGCGACCAGGGGGTCCACCACGCTGACGTTCGCGCCCTCGGACGACGGCAACGCGTCCGACGACCGCGTGACGATCGACGGCAACGCATCGGGCTATTCGGTTGCGGGAACGTCACTGACCATCGAGGAACCGCCGGCGGGTCCGCCGCCGCGCATCGTGGCCAGCGTCGCCTCGACCGTGCTGCTCGAATCGGCCGGCCGGGTGGACGTGCGGCTGATGCTGGAGGATCCGCCCGCGACCGACGACGCGGGCTACACCGGCTGCCGGCTGCGTCTGGGCGCGGGCGGCGATGCCGGGACCGCGGACGTGACCTTCTCCAACCAGAAGAAGCTGAACGCCGGCAACGGCTGGTCGGCGGAGGCCGGGCTCCTGACCGTGGTGGACGACGCGCTCGTGGAGGGCGACGAGTCGCTGGTGGTGGAGGGCCACTGCACGGGCAGCAACTCGGGAACGCGGCCGCCGCACGGGGACCTGCGGTCGGCGCCGCTGACGCTGACCATCCGCGACAACGATTTTCCCGAGATGACGCTCTCGTTGAGCCCGGCCCGGATCGGCGAGAAGGACGGCGCGCAGGCGGTGACGGTGACCGCGGCCACGGACCATGCCCCGCCGTCGGCGTTGATAGTGGATCTGGACCTGGGTCCCGGCGCCTATCGCGTTTCGGCGGGAAACGAGGAGATCGAGATCGCGGCCCATGCGCGTAGCGGTTCCACCACCCTGACGTTTGTGCCGCGGACCGACGGCAACCTGTCGGACGACGAGGTGCGCATCGGAGGTCAGGCGTCCGGCTACACGGTTGTCGGGACGGTGCTGACGATCGTGGAACCGCCGCCCGGGCCGCCGCCGAGAATCGTGGCGAGCGTTGGCGCCACGACGATCGCGGAGTCCGCCGGACGGGTCAACGTGCGGCTGACGCTCGAGCATCCCCCGGAGGTGATCGACGATGACGTGGGGTACACGGGCTGCCGGCTGCGGCTCGGCGCCGGTAGTGAGGCCGCCGAACCCGCCGACGTCACGTTCTCGAACCAGAAGAAGCTCAACGGGGAGAACGGCTGGACGGCGGAAGCCGGGCTGCTCACCGTGGTCGACGACACGCTGGTGGAAGGCGACGAGACCCTGGTGGTCGAAGGGTACTGCACCGGCGACCAGCGTGGCCCGGACCCGCCATACACGGAACTGGTGTCCGTCCCGCTGACCCTCACCATCCAGGACGACGATGAGCCGACCATTGCGCTGTCGGTGAGTCCCGACCGCATCGGCGAGGATCTCGGCGCGCAAGGCGTGACGGTGACGGCCTCGACGCGGTACGCACCGGACACGGCGTTGACGGTCAACCTCGATCTCGGTGCGGGCGCCTACCGCGTGAGCGGCACGCAGGCCATCGAAATCGGGGCGAACGCGACCCGAGGCACGACCACGCTCACGTTCGAACCCTCCGACGACGGCAACGACGCCGACGATGCGGTGCGCATCGACGGTTCGGCGTCCGGCTACGAGGTCGCCGGCGCCACCCTGACCATCGAGGAGCCGGCTGTGCGCATGACGCCGAGAATCCTGGCGAGCGCCCGGGAGGTGCTGCGCGAATCCGCCGGCGAGGTGAGTGTCCGCTTGCGGCTCGAACATCCCCCGCCGGACGCGACCGCGGCCGCCGGCTACACGGGTTGCCGCCTGCGCCTGGGCGTGGGGGGCGACGCGGAAACGCCGGGCGATGCGACCTTCTCCGGCCAGGTGGACCTGACGTTGGCGAACGGCTGGTCCGCCGCGGCCGACCTGCTCACGGTGGTCGACGACACGGTTCAGGAAGAGGAGGAGACGTTGATAGTCGAGGGTTACTGCGCCGGCAGCACCAGCGGCCTTGACCCCCCGCATGCGGATCTGGAGTCGGTGCCGCTGAGCCTGACCATCGTGGACAACGACGATCCGGTTATGTGGCTGTCCGTGCGCCCGCGAAACATCCGCGAGGGCGCGGGGGAGCAAACGGTCACGGTGAGTGCGGAGACGGACGCGGCCCCGGACAGCGCGTTGACGGTGAACCTGATCCTCGGCGCGGGCGCCTACGACACGACCGGACTGCGGTTCATCGAGATCGGTGCGGGCGAAACGAGCGGGTCGACGGAACTCACGTTCGATCCGGGGCACGACGGCAACAGGACCGCCGACACGGTGCGGATCGACGGCCGCGCGCCGGGCTATGTCGTGCACTCGACGTCCCTGACGATCAACGAACGGTTGGGCCAGGATCTGCCGGTGATCGTGGCCAGCGTGGCGGACACGACGCTCGCGGAGTCCGCCGACGGGGTGAACGTGCGCCTGACGCTCGACCACCCGCCCGAGACCGACGGCGAGGGCGGCTACACGGGCTGCCGGCTGCGGCTCGGCGCGGGCGGCGAGGCGGAGGAGCCCGCGGACGTGGTCTTCGAGAACCAGAAGAAGCTCAATCCGTCGAACGGCTGGTCGGCGGAAGCCCGGCTCCTCTGGATAGTCGACGACGACACCTACGAGGGTGACGAGACGCTGGTGGTGGAGGGTTACTGCACCGGTACCAACCGGGGCGTGGCGCCGTCGCACGCGGAGCTGGATTTCGTGCCGCTGGAGCTGACCATCGCGGACAACGACCTGCCGACGATTTCGCTCACCACCAATCCGAAGCGCATCGGGGAAGGCGGCGGGGCGCAGGCGGTGACCGTGACGGCCTGGGCGGAAAAGGCGCCGGAGCGGGACGGGGTGATGGTGCACCTGGACATTGAGGCGGGGTCGTACACGGTGACCGGCAGCCGGAACATCTGGATCGACCGGGGGGAACGGAGCAATTCCCGGACGTTGACGTTCGAGCCGACGGACGACGGCAATGCCACCGACGACGAGATCGCGATCCGCGGCGACGCCTGGGGCTATCGCGTCGAGGCGGCGCTCCTGACGGTCCAGGACAGCGCCAACGGCGCGGTGGCGCCGACGGCCCTCGCGCCGCTGTTCCTCAATGCGCTGGATCCCTTCCGGCAGGGGTTCGTCCGGATCGTGAACCGGTCCGGTAGTGCGGGTGAGGTACGCATCACGGCGATCGACGACACGGGCTGGCAGCCGGCTTCCCTGACGATCGCCCTGGCCGCCGATTCCGTGGTGCATCTGAACTCCGGGGACCTGGAGAACGGCAATCCGGACAAGGGGATCGCCGATGGCGTGGGGCGTGGCACGGGCCGGTGGCGGCTGCTGTTCGACAGCGATCTGGACATCCGCGTGCTCACGTACGTGCGCACGCGGGACGGTTTCCTGACCGCCATGCACGATGTGGCGCCGGTGGAAGACGGCAAGCACCGGGTCGCCATCTTCAACCCGGGCAGCAACGTTGATCAGGTGAGCACGCTCCGGGTGGTCAACCTCGCCGCGGAGACGGCGGCCGTTTCGGTCCAGGGTTACGACCAGGGCAGCATCAATGGCCGTGTGGTGCGGTTCGACGTGCCCGCGAACGGCGTTGGGGAATACACGGCGGCGGAACTCGAGTCTGGCGCGGGGGTCGAGGGCGCGTTGGGCGACGGAACCGGCAAATGGCAACTGGAGGTCGAGTCCGAGAAGTCGATCGTGGTGATGAGCCTGCTCCGGAGCCCGGAGGGGTATCTGACCAATCTCTCGTCGATCCCGGTGCGGCCCGAGCGTGGGGACGTGCATCCGGTGCCGCTGTTTCCCGCCGCCTCGGACCCGCTGGGCCGGCAGGGGTTCGTGCGGCTGATCAACCTCTGGCGGTCGAAGGGCGATGTCACGGTCCGGGCGTACGACCGCAGCGGCGCCGGCTACCCGCCGCTGACGATCGGACTCGACGCGCGGGAAGTCGCGCATTTCAACTCGGACGATCTCGAACTCGGCAGCGCCTCCAAGGGACTGACGGGGAGCACCGGCAGTGGCGACGGCGACTGGCGGCTCGAGGTCACCGGCGCGCTGGATCTCGATGTGCTGTCCTATGTGCGCGCGACCGGCGGCTTCCTGACGTCGATGCACGACGTGGTCCCGTCGGTGCAGGGCGTGTACAACGTCGCGACGTTCAATCCCGCGAGCAACCGGTCGCAGGTCAGCCGGCTGCTGACGATCAACCCCGGGAACCGCGACGCGAGCGTGGCCATCGAAGGGATCGACGACACCGGCGCATCGCCCGGTGGAACGGTCGAGTTCACCCTGGCGGCGGGTACCGTCCGCACGCTCGACGCATCCGAACTGGAATCCGGGAGCGACGGTCTGAGCGGCGTGATCGGCGACGGGACGGGCAAATGGCGGCTCACCGTCGAAGCCGACCGGCCGATTCTGGTGGTGAACCTGCTCGCCACGCCGACGGGCCACATCACGAATCTGTCGAGCGTGCCGGACTAGAGACCGGTCCCGGTGGGGTCTGCCGGGAGTTTGGAGCGTCCAGGGGCAAGGGCTCGAACCGGAGTAATCCCCAATCCCGCCGCGTACACTGCGGGCCGCCTTCAAGATGGAACCGCTTATGACACGGACTCGGATGCGGACGCCGGCGATGAGAACCGCGGCGGTGCTTTTGGCGCTCTTGTGCGTACACGCCGCCGGGAACACCGCGCGGCCAACCGACGATCGAAGCGAAATCGAGTGGTCCGCTCCCGGCTCGGGACCGCCGCCCGTGGTGAGCCTGCCGCCTGGCCGGGTGGTCACGGTCTCGTTCCTGGATGCGGGCGGCAGCCCCTGGCCGGTGTCGGAACTCGCGGGACCGGAGGCGCCGTGGCTGACGGTCCGCCGGGCGGCCGAGCACCCGCATGTGGCGATCGTCCGGACGGGTGCGGCGGCGACCGCGCCGGACGGCGTGGCGGCGAACCTGGTGGCGCTGCTGGCCGGGCTCGCCGCCCCGGTGCACCTGGCCCTGAAGCCGGATACGACCGAGGGGGCGACGGCGGTGACCGTGCGCATCGCGGAGGCCCGGAGCGCCCCGCCGGCCGGGGCGGCCGTCGCACCGCGCGGCGCGGACTTCGACGCGGCGATCCGCGACTATCTGCTGGCCAACCCACAGGTGCTGCGCGAGGCGCTGGACCCGACCCGGCAGCTTGCAGCCCGCGTGTCGGAGCACCGCGACGAACTGCTCGGGGCGGCGGGCGTGCCGGCGCTCGGCGACCCCTCCGGCGGGGTGACGGTGGTCGAGTTCTTCGACTACCGCTGCGGCTACTGCAAGCGTTCGCTCGACGCCGTGCGCGGCGCGCTGCGGCTGGCCGGGGTGCGGGTGCAGCTACGGGAGTACCCCATTCTGGGGGACGCCAGCGTGCGCGCGGCGCGCGCCGCGCTGGCGGCCGCGCGGCAGGGCGCCTACGAGGCGGCGCACTTCGCGCTGATGGAGCACGACGGCGAGTTCGACGCGGCGGAGATCGACTCGATCATGCGTGGACTGGGGCTGGACATGGAGCGGCTGGCGGCGGACCTCGATTCGGCCGGGATCGACGCGCTGATCGATGCGAACCGGGAACTGGCGGCCCGTCTCGGGGTGACGGGCACGCCGGCGTTCCTGGTGCTCGGTCCGGGCGGTGTGGAGGTCTCGCCGGGCGCCTTGGATGCGGACCGCCTCGCGGAACTGATCGCCGCCGCCGATCCGTGATCACCGTCCGGCCATGTCGCGCTTGCCTCCCCGAATCCCGCGACGCGCCGGATGGGTGGCATTCGTGCCACCCCTTCTCCATCGGGGTGTCAATCCGCCGCGAGCGGTAGTAGAGTGGGTTCCGTCGGCCCCCGGGGCCGGCGCGGGAGTCGGAGGGAGCCAATGGTTCGCAAGCGGGGTCGGCCGGCCGCATGGATGCTGGCGGTGTGGATCGGATCGGTGGCCTGGGCCCAACCCGACGCGTACGACGAGTTGCCCGGGGGCCCGCCGGGGCACGTGGCCCAGTTCTACTACTCGGCGCTGGCCCTGCCGGGCGTCGGCGACTGGGGGCCGGACCGGCGTCTGGCCCTGCTGGATGCCGCGACCCTGCGCCACCGCGACCGGCTGGTGGACCGGGCTTCGGGGCCATCGGCCGAGGCGGCGTTGCGCCACGTCGAACGTCTGGCGGCGTCGGAGGCGATGAGCGACAAGGCATTGGCCCAGGCGTGTGCCCAGCACGGTCTTCTGGAGGGGCCGTGCGCGGACCACACCGGCTACGTGCGGCGCGTGCTGGTGGTGGAGGAGATGCTGGCGCGGGGCCGCCTGACCCTGGACGCGCTGGAGACGGAACTGGCGGGGGCGGCCCGGCCGTCGCTGGGCGACGACGCGCGGTGAGTTCGGCGGCGCTGGGCGCGCGGTAGCGGACGCCATGCGGTCGCGACGGATCGCCCGGATCGGACGAACGTCGGCGTATTGCGCCCTGGCCGTTGCGGCTTGGGCGCTGGCGCAGGGGCCCGCGGCGCCGGAGGCCGGTTCCGGCGGCGCGGTCGCCGCGACCGCCAACCGGGCGCCGGTGCTGGCGGTGTTCCCCGACGGCGTGTCGGTCCGCGCCGGCGAACGGGCGACGGTGGCCGTCGAGTCGCTCGACCCCGACATCGCCGCGGACGGCGTCGCCGAGGCCGTCTGGCTGGGTGTGGCGCCGGCTCCCGATGCGGATCGGGCGGTCCCGGTCTGGCTGACCGGGACGAGCTGGAGCGTGGGCCCGTCGGAGCGGCCCCGGCTGGAACTTGCGTTGGCGCCGCCGGTGGACGCGCCGGCCGGCGTCCACACGTGGAGGCGGGCGCCACCGACGCACGCGGCCTGACCACGCTCGCGAGCTTCGAGGTGACGGTGCTGCCGCCGCGCTGCGGTCCGCTGGAGCTGGACGAGGACGGCGTCTGCGTCCGCTGCCCGGAAAACCGGGTGCCCGACGCATCGCGCACTTTCTGCGAGCCCTGTCCGACAGGGACGGAGCGCCCGGCGGGCGCCACGGCCTGTGCCACCTGCCCGACAGGAACGACGAGCGATCCCGGAGAGTCGTGCGGGTGCGGCGGGACGGCGCACCTGGTGGACGGCGCCTGCGTCGACTGCCCGCCGCACACCGAGGGCGCGGGCGCTGCGTGCGTGGCGTGTCCGCCGGACACCGAGCGGCCCGACGGCGCCCGTTCGTGCACCGACTGCCCGGCCGGCGGGACGAGTCCGGGGGGGGGTGGCGTGCGGGCCGCCCGCGGCACCGAAGGCCGCGGCGCCGCCGACCGGCGCGTCCGGCGGCGTGACCGCCCGATCCTCGACGGCGGCGGACACGACCGCGCCGGCCATCGTGTCGGCCGACTACGCCGGCACGACCGTGACGTTGACCATGAGCGAGCCCGTCTGGGCGGAGACGACGCCGTGGACCAGCGACTTCGTGGTCCGGTCGAACACGGTCTTCAGGGTGACCCGGGTCGGCGTGGCGTCGCGGCGGGCGGATGCGGGGGAGACCATCACGCTGACGCTCAACAAGGCGCCGACCGGCTCGGCCAGGGTTCTGCTCACGTACCTCGAAGCGCGGACGGCGTCGGCGCGACCGCGGGACGCCGCCGGCAACCGGCTGGTCGGGCAGGACGTGACCGTCCGGCCGCGGCGCACCCTCACGGTGCGCTTCGACGGCGTCGGCGACGCCGGCGTCGCGGAGGACGCGGGCGAGGTGGCCGTGACGCTGGCCCTGGACCACCCCCCGGACGCCGGGAGCTACACGGGCTGCCGCCTGCGGCTGACGGGGGACAGCGTGGCCGGCGCCGCCGACGTGGAGTTCGCCGACTCGGAGCGGACGCTCGACGCCGCCGGCGGCTGGCGCGCCGGCGCCAATCTCCTGAAGGTGGTCGACGACGCATACGCCGAGGGCGACGAGGCGCTCACCGTGGAGGCGTACTGCGCCGGCGGCGGCGCGGGCATGGACCCGCCGGCGTCCGGGCTGGTGTCGGAACCGTCGAGCGTGACCATCGCCGACAACGAGTCGCGGACGATCGCGCTGTCCGCGGACCCGGCGAAGATCCCGGAGACGGCGGGCGCGACGCGGGTGACGGTGACGGCGACGCTGGACGGCCGGGCGACGGAGAAGCTGGACCTCGCGCTGACGCTGGCGGGCACGGCCACGGCGGCCAACCACACGGTGACCGGGACGCGGCGCGTCGTGATCGAGGCCGGGACGACGAGCGGCTCGACCGTGCTGACGGTCACGCCGACAGCGGACGCGGACGACCTCGACCAGACCGTCGCCATCGGGTCCACGCTGACCGGTTACGTGGTGACCGGGGCAAGCGTCGCAATCGCCGAGCCGCCGGCGGTGGTGTCGAGCGTCGCCTCCACGACGCTGTCCGAGGACGCGGGCAAGGTCAACATCGTCCTGACGCTGACCAACCCGCCGGATTCCGGCGGCTACACGGGCTGCCGGCTGCGGCTCGGCGCGGACAGCGAGGCCGAGACGCCGGCCGACGTGACGTTTTCCAACCAGAAGAAGCTGACGGCGGACAACGGCTGGAGCGCGTCCGCGAAACTCCTGACGGTGGTCGACGACGCGCTCGCCGAGGACGACGAGGCGCTCGTGGTCGAGGGCCACTGCACGGGGAGGAAGTCGGGGACGGAGCCGGCCCACACGGAGCTGGTGTCGAAGCCCCTGACGCTGACCATCCGGGACAACGACACGGTGCGCGCGCTGACGCTGTCGGTGGATCCGGACACGATCGGCGAGACGCTCGGCGAACAGAAGGTCGAGGTCACGGCCACGGTGGCGGACGCGCCGCCGTCGCCGGTGACGGTGAGCCTGGGCCTCGGGTCCGGCGCCTACACGGTGACCGGCGCCCGGAGCGTGACCATCCCGGCGGATGCGGCCAGCGGGACCGCGACGCTGACGTTCACGCCCACCGACGACGGCAATACGTCCGACGACACGCTGACGATCGACGGCGCCGCATCAGGCTACACCGTGGCCGGCACGGGCCTCACGATCACGGAACCCGTGACCGTCGACGGGGTGGACCTGAGCGGCTTGACCGTCGAACTGGCGGTCAGCCCGACAGCGATCCGGGAAGGGACCAGCGGCTCGCACCGACTTCGCGCGAAGCTGGACGGCGTGGACGTGCCGGCGGTGAGCGTGGCGTTCACGGCGGTGGTCGGCGGCACGGCGACGCAGGGCGCGTCGCACGACTACACGCTCGCGGGCACGGCGGGCTGGGACCGGCTGACGGTGGAGGCGAACGCCGCGCACCTCTCGGACGACACCCGGGTGACCGTGTCCGCGCTCGGGGACAACGCCGACGAGGGCGGGGAGACGGTGACCTTCACCGTCTCGCGGGTGACTTGGGGGACCACCGTCGTGGCGCTGCGGGCCCCGGCGGTGGCGACGCTGACGATCACCGAGGCATGGGACACGCCCCGCTCGCCGAAGGGACTGGCCGCGACGCCCGCGCCGGGCAACGAAACGCACGGCCTGGACGCGAGCTGGAAGTCCGTGACGGCGACGCCCGCCGTGGAGGGCTACGTGGTGCGCCACCGGCCGGTGACCGATCCGCCGGCGGCCTGGACCGATGCGGAGATCCAGCCGGGACTCGCGACGACGCTGACGGGACTGAACGCCGGCACGCGCTACGAGATCCGGGTGTTCGCCAGGAACGCGGCGGGCGACGGCGCGGAGTCGGGCAGCGTGTTCGCGTACACGGCGGACGGGGGCTGCCCGATGGCGGCGCCGGCGGTGACGACGCCGGAGGGCGCGCGCGCGCACTCCGACCTGAACGTCTCCTGGCAGGCGCCGGCGTGCGGCTCGTCGCTGTCGGGGTACCGGGTGCGTTACCGCGAAGACCCCGACGTGGAGAACGTGGAGAACGACTGGATCGAGATCGCGGCGGCGGGCACGGCCGCGACGCTCACCGGCCTCACGCCGGACACTGCGTGGACGGTGGCGGTGCGGGCCGTCGCCGTCGGCGGCGACAAGGGACCCTGGTCGCCAGCCGGCATGGGGCGCACGGGGCTCGACACCCGGCTGCCGCCGCGCATGGGCGCTCCGCTGGTGGCGCCGCACGCGGTGGATGGGGCCTCCCGGCTGGAGGCCACCTGGACGCGGGTGACCTGGACGGACGAGAACGACGTGGTGCACCCGATCACCGAGTACCAGTACCGCCACCGGCCCGATGGCGGCGTCGCCTGGACGGCGGAGACGGGGGCGCAGGCAACCTCCCAGGAGACGACGGCCATGACGCGCTCGATCTCGGGGCTGGCGGTCGGAACCTGGCACGAGGTGCAGGTGCGGGCGGTGAACCGCATGAGCGGCATCGCGTATCCTGGCAAGTGGTCGGCGCCGGGGCGCGGGCGCACTTGGGGCGCCCCGGACCCGGTGGAGGAACCATGGGCGTCCCTGACCGGTTCCGGAGTGGAGGTGGCGTGGGACGCGCCGCACGACGGCGGCTCGCCGATCACCGACTACGACGTCGAGTACAAGGTGAAGGACTCGGGCGGCTGGGACCCGCACAACTATGCGGGCTGTTCCATGGGGACGTGCGCGACCGAGACGTCCATCGACGCGGTGGCGAGGAAGGTGCGGGTGCGCGCGGAGAACGCGCTGGGCATGGGCGAGTGGTCGCCGGCCGCGAACGTGCAATCGCGCAAGCTGCTGCGGGTGTCCTACGGCGCGTCGGCGGCCACGGTCAACGAGGGCGAGTCGCTGCTGGTGACCGTGCGGCTGGACAGCGCCGCGGACCGGTCGGTGTCGGCGCCGGTGACGAAGACCGGCGATGCGACCGCGTTCCGGCTGGACGGCCTGGGCCCCGACGAGACCGCGGCGTTCGGCCTGGGCACGACGGAGCAGACGTTCACGTTCGTCGCGCTGCAGGACGAGGACGATGACGACGAGAAGGTCACCCTCGGGTTCGGGACGCTGCCGGACGGGGTGCGCCTGAGGGAGCCCGCCGCGCTGGTGGTGACGGTCCGCGACGACGAGACCGCGAACGGCCGCCCGTCGTTCGCCGCCGGCGCCGCGGCCACCCGCACCGTGGCGGAGAACGCGGCGGCCGGCACGGCGGTCGGCGCGCCCCTGACCGCGACGGACCCGGAGGACGACGCGCTGACCTACACCCTGTCCGGCACGCACGCGGCGCTGTTCAGTGTCGACGGGTCGAGCGGGCAGCTCGAGGTGGGCGCCGACGCGGACCTCGACTTCGAGGGCGCGGTGACGAGCCATGCCGTCACGGTGGGGGTGGGCGACGGCAAGGACGGGGCCGGCGCGGCGGACACGGCGGTGGACGCCACCATCGCGGTCACGGTGAACGTCACGGACGTGGCGGAGCCGCCCGGCGCGCCGGACGCGCCCGCACTGACGCCGACGGCGACGACCCTCGCGGTCGCCTGGACGGCCCCGGACAACACGGGTCCGGCGATCACCGGCTACGACGTGCGCCACCGGGCGTCCGGCGATGCGGACTGGACGGACGCGGCGTTCGCGGGCACCGGGACCTCGACCACGCTCACCGGGTTGTCCGCCGGCACGGCCCACGAGGTGCGCGTCCGCGCCACCAGCGACGAGGGCACCGGCGACTGGTCCGCGTCCGCAGAGGAGAACACGCTGCCGTCCGTGTCGCTGAGCGCCGGCGACCCGAAGCCCGAGATCGCGGACGGCAACGCGGCGGTGGCAGTGACGCTGAGCGCCGCGGCGGGCGCGTCGGGCGGCACGCTCAACGGGGCGTGGCTCGAGCGCGACGGCGAAGGCACTGTCACCGTGCTGGCGGACGACATCGCGCTGACGGACGGCACCGGCGTGACACGCGCGGTGTCCGCGTCGGCGCCGGGGCCGCGGACGTTCGGGTTCCGGGCAACCCACGCCCTCGACGGTCGGACGCACACATCGACAGAGTGGGTAACGGTCGACTGGCGACCGCGGGTGGTCCTTTCCGCAACCCCGGCGAGCGTCGCCGAGGACGGCGGCGCGACGAAGATCGCGGTGACGGCGACGCTCACCGGCACGACGCTGTCCGACGCGGCGAAGACGGTGACCGTCGCGGTGGCGGGCGGCACCGCCACGGCCGGCGACGACTTCGAGGCGGTCGACGGGTTCGCGATCGCGATCGCGGGGAGTACCCGGAGCGCGGACGGCTCGTTCACGCTGACGCCGCTGGTGGACGCCGACCGCGAAGGGCCGGAGACGGTCGCGGTGACCGGCGCGGCGACCGACGGCGCCCCGGTGACGGTCGTCGGCGCCACCGTGAGCATCGTGGACGCCGACCCGAAGCTGACGGTGACCGCGCCGACGAACGGGTACGTCACCGGCACGACCGGCGGCGGCGACGCGAAGACGACGGTGATCGACTGCGGCCCCGGCAACCGGACGGACTGCTCGGAAACGCTGGCGAGCGGCACCGTGGTCACGCTGACCGCGACCGCCGACGCCAAGTACCTGTTCGGCGGCTGGAGCGGCGCGTGCACCGGCGCCGAAGCCTGCACCCTCACGCTGAACGCCGACAGCACCGTCGGGACGACCTTCGTCGCCGCGCGCAGCCTGACCGTCACGGCGCCGTCGCATGGTAAGGTGACCGGCAGGATCGGAACCAGGACAGTGATCGACTGCGGCAGCGACTGCTCGGAGACCGTGGCGGACGGCACGCGGGTGGCGCTCAGTGCGAGTCCCGACAGCGACTACCGGTTCGACGGCTGGGGCGATGCGTGCGCGTCCGAGACGTCGGCCGCCTGCTCCCTGACCCTCGACGCCGACCGCACGGTGAGCGTGGCGTTCGTGTCCACGGCCATCGTCGGCAAGTGCGACGAGACCGCGGTGGACGGCTGCGCCGCCGGCAATGCGAACACGACGGCGGTCCCCGACACCGACAGCCACCACCGGTGGCGCTGCGACGGCAGCGGCGGCGGGGCCAACTCGCCAACGTGCACGAAGCGCAAGCTCGGCTGCGCGTCCGGGACGCGGACGTGGAGCGCGGGCGGCTACTCCTGCGCCGGCTCGATCGCCTCGGCGACGAGCGGCCAGACGAAGTCGGCGCGGGACATGGACGATCCCACCCGCGGGTCCGCGGCGTACAAGTGCGACGACGGGGCCTGGCTGGAGCAGGCGGGCGGCACCTGCAGCGTGGATCTGCAGTGCGGCGCCTCCGCGAACGTCTGCATGCCCGACGGGGTCGAGTCACAAGCTCGGGACGACGCGCCCGCCGAGGACGGCGCGTGCGCCGCAACAGAAGCCTCCGGGTGCCTGAGGGGCACGTACACCAACCGCGACGACGTACCGCTCGAAAACGGCGCCTGCGGTGCTATCCGGAACGACTGCGACGGCGGTGACTTCGCTTCCCGCGCCGACACCGCCGGCGAGTACCGGTGGCGCTGCATCGGCATCGACGCGGAGGATCGCTGGGCCTGCCTCGGGGTCGAGGGGTCGAAGAACTGGAGTTGCAGCTACGGCAACCAGTCGAAGGCGTGCGGCGTTCCGGTCCCGGCGAAGGACGTCGAGACCTGCGGCGTCGGCGACGTCACCCGCCACGCGTCCGACGCGTCCTGCTCGATCTGCAAGCCGGGCTACAAGCGTCACAACGGCGTCTGCGTGGAGTTGCCGGCGTGCGGCGCCGCGGAGGACAAATGCGACGCGGGCACCTGGGCGGAGCGGGCCGACACCCTCCGTCCGGCCACCAACAGGTGGTATTGCCGGGCGGCCGGCGAGAGTGAGTCGTGCCGCGATTCCGCGCCGCCGCCGAACTGCGGGGACAACCAGGAGTACGCGCTGGACGCGTCGAACGAACTGACCTGCAGGTGCGTGAGCGGCCATCACCTGCACGGGGGCAAATGCGTCCGGGATCCGATGTGTTCGGCCCCGCTCGTGGAGAACGAGTGCAAGGTCGGCACCGCCACGGGTTTCACGGACACGGCGGTGTACGGAGCCTGTGAGGCCACCGAGACGGAAGGCTGCGTGACGCCGGGCGGCGGCGCCTTCGAGGACGCGCCGAACACTCCCAAAGCGGATGGGAAGTGCGGCGCAAAGAAGAACTCCTGCCTCTCGGGTACGACCGACAACGAGGCGCAAACCACATCCGAGTACACATGGGATTGTCTCGGCATCGCGGGCTCGAAGAACTGGAGCTGCGAGGGGAGTGCCGGCAGGAAGGAGTGGGGCTGCGAGAACGGAGATCCCAACAAGACACAGTCCTGCGGGCTCCCGTCGCCGGGAAGCAGCCAATCCTGCGGCGAGGCCATTGCCGCGGTGGATTACCTCGGCTGCTATGTCTGCAAGCCGGGCTACAAGCGCCACAACGGCGTCTGCGTGGAGTTGCCGGCGTGCGGCAACGCGGAGGACGAGTGCGACGCGGGCACTTGGGCGGAGCGGGCCGACACGCTCGGTCCGGCCACCAACAGATGGTATTGCCGGGCGGCCGGCGAGAGTGAGTCGTGCCGCGATTCCGCGCCGCCGCCGAATTGCGGGGACAACGAAGAGTACGCGCTGGACGCGTCGAACGAACTGACCTGCAAGTGCGAGAGCGGCTATCACATGCACGGGGGCAAGTGCGTCCGGGATCCGATGTGTTCGAACCCGCTGGTCGAAAACAAATGCGAGGTGGGAACGCCGGAGAACTTTAGGAACACTTCAGTCCACGCCGTCTGCGAGACAACCGAGGCGAAAGGCTGCAGGCCCGGCGTGTTTCATGACGAGCAGGACAAGGATCCGGTTCACGGAGTCTGCGGCAGCGCTACGAACACCTGCGCCCCCGGCAAAGTGGCCAACAAGCGCACGCAAGGCGGGAAGAACCTGTGGGACTGCCTGGGGACCGACGGGTCGAAAAACTGGAGCTGCCTTGGCTCCGACGGTCGAGCGACTTGGAACTGCGCGAGCGCACTGCAGGAGGCGTCCTGCGCCATGGACGCTTCCGGGAGTAACGCGCCGTCTTGCAGCGAGGCCGATGCGGCGAATCATGCGCGCGACTGCTTCACTTGCAGGACCGGATTCACGAAGGTCGATGACACCTGCGTGAAGTTCTACACCCTGACGGTCATCGTCGAGCCGGCCGACACGGGGACGGTGACGGGCGGTGGTTTCAACTGCACCGGTGTCTGTTCGAAGAAGTTCCAGGCAGGTACCGATGTCGGCCTCACGGTTACTCCCATGGCGGGTCACGAGTGCAGATTCGGTGCTGGCAAAACTGCGAGTACCGTGACGATGACAAGTGACAAGACCGCGAAAGCAGTCTGCAGGGCACTCTTGGAAGCCGACGCGGGCGGACCGTACGACGCGAAGTTCGTTCGCGTCCCTGTGCCCATAGTCATCGGTTCCAGCTTCTACGTCGCGGGTGTCACAGCGACGGCCACGGGCGGGGTGTTGCCCTACGCGTTCAAGTGGTCGGGCAAAACGGCCGGTGCCAGCGCAACTTACATATGGCACGGTCGGCCGACCAACGCGCAAACCACAGTATCGGTCACGGTGACCGACAGCAAGGAGCCTACGGCCGATACGGATTCCGATGACGCCGTCGTCAACTTCTCCACGGTGAGCGGAGCACAGGCCGGCGCAAGCGACGAGACGGTGAGGTTCGAGGTGCCCGTGGGTGGCGAAGTGTATTTCATCTGGGGCGAAGACAGTGCGGTGAAAGCGCGCTCCGGCGACTCGCGGGTGGTCAGAGTCAACGTGTCGTCTCCGGCGATCGAAGTCACTGGCGTGAGCGGGGGCGAGACGGAGGTGGTGGTGGCGACGGAGGCGGGCGAGGAACTGTGGTTGCCGGTGGTGGTCCGCTGAGGAATGGGCATCCCTGCAACGACCATCTGCACCGGGAGGGCACCGCAGCTGGAACTCGTTCGACGGGTTCGGGTGCCGGCCGTCCTACTAGGGTTGCTGGTGCTGGGCGCGCCGGCGCTGGCCGACGGAGTGTCCTTGTTCACGACGGATGCCGGGGCGCCGACAGTAAACGTCGCCGAAACCCAGTTGGCGCCGGATGCTCGGCAGCGGGTAGCGCGGCTCGACCGGGAGGGTCTCGGTGCGTTGCGGGAGGAGATCCGGGCAGGACGGCCGGCTAGGCTGCGCCTGAACCTGTTCCATGACGTCGAGTACGAGGCGTCGCTCGAGCACAGCGCGCGCACGACCTCCGGATACTCGCTGTCCGGGCCGCTTGATGGCGTGCCGCTAGGCCGCGTGGTGCTGGTTGTGGGCGACAGCCTGACCCTGGGAAGGATCTACACGCCGCAGGGCGCGTGGTCCACCCACGCCGCCGGCGAGGTGGCGACCGTTGAGCCGCTCCCGCGCTCGGTGCAGCGTTGCGAGGCCCTCAGGGCCCCGGCGGTTACCGCCCATCCGGAGGACGGGATGCGGAGCGGTTTCGCATTGCGTACCGACGGTGGAAAGACCGCCCCGCGAGCGGCGGCGGAGCCACCGCCGGTCGGGTCGGGCGGGCGGCATGGCGTGCCGGTCGCGGACGACGACGATGCGATGGCCACGGGCGACGGCAACGTCGTTGACGTGCTGGTGGTGTATCCGTCGTTTGCGCGCGACCTCGAGGGCGGCTACGAGCGGATGCTGTCGCTGATCGAGCTGGACTTCGCGACGGCCAACGCGAGCTACGCGGCGAGCGGCGTGGACCTGCGCATCGAACTGGCGGCGGCCGTGGAGGTGGAGTACGACCGGTTCGTGGATACGGCGCTCGGCGGTCGGGGCGTCGATCAGGCCTGGAGCGAAGCGCTCGAACATCTGACGGCGAGGGACGACGGTCACCTCGACGTGGTCCACCGGTTGCGGGACCGCCACGGGGCGGACCTGGTGCTGCTGCATCTCGGCGGCAAGCCGTTCCAAAGGCTTTTCGACTCATACATCGGAGGGATCGCCTGGACCATGCCCCTAGTCTCCCGCCAGACCCTGGAGGAACATGGGTTTTCGGTGGCGAGCTCCGGCGACGGCACGTTTGTCGCTCACGAGCTCGGCCACAGCATGGGATTGCATCACGACCGTGGGAACAACACGCTCAACGAGCCATTTCCTTACAGTCATGGATTCCACTACCGCATCCCGGACAAGAGGTCCGGTCGTCTCAACGACTACGGAACCATCATGTCGCAGTACAGCGATGTGCCGACGACCGAGTCGGAATTCGTCCTGGCGTTCTCCAATCCGGACCTGGTGCATCCGAACTACCCGGATCTCCGCCTGGGCGTGCCCGGGGACGAGCCCTCGGATGCGGCGGACGGTCCGGCGAACGCTTCACGCCATCTGAATGCGCTGCGGGTTGTTCTGTCGAACGTGCGTGGGCGGGCGATCGCGGACTCCTGCCGGTACGAGTTGACGGGAAGCCAAGCGCCGCTACCGTCGGCGGGCGGAACGTATCGGGTTCGGGTGGAGACCCAGGCCCACTGTCCCTGGATGGCGCGAGGTGGCGACTGGGTGTCGTCGGTCCTGGACGCGGAGGGGATGGGCAGCGGCGACATCCGGTACGAGGTCGGGGCGAACGATGGCTTCCGGCGCCCAGTCGAAGTCGTTGTCGCCGGGCGGTCGCACAGCCGGCCGCAGACGGGCTCGGCCTCCATCACGCCTGTCTGCGCGCGCTCGGCGGCCATCCGGAACGCCCTAATGTTCCAACACGCCGACTATCCGGAAGTGGTGCACGACGGAATCAGGTGCGAGAACTTCGAGTTCGACGCCGCGTTCCTGGCCGGCGTAAGGTCCCTCGGTTGGGCGCAGGAACTGGAGTTGCAGCCCGGCGATTTAGATGGCCTCTCTGGGCTGGAAGAGCTAGGGCTTCCGACAGGCCGGTTGCCGACGAACATCTTTTCGGGGCTGATCGGCCTGCGGAACCTCTGGTTGTCCAAAGCCAGATTCGGGGAGGAGCCGAGCGAGCTGCGGGAACTCGTCCCGGGGGTGTTTCGGGGCGCGTCGGGCCTGAGAAAGCTGACGATATGGGGACACCGAATTGACGTGCTTCGTCCGGGAACCTTTGAGGGGCTGCCACGCCTGCTCGATTTGGAAGTGAACGGAGCGGGCGAGTCCGGTGTATTCGATGAACCTTCGAACAGACCGTCCACGAGGCTCGCACCCGGTGCGTTCCACGGGATGTCGGAGTTGCGGAGACTGCGTTTCCAATGGCACGCGATGGGGCCGCTGGAAGCGGGTGCATTCGATGGCCTGACAAACCTGAAGCGGTTACATCTACATGACAACGCGTTGCCGTCGATCACGGCGGGCGCGTTCCGCGGCCTTGGCCGATTGACCGAACTGGATCTCCGGGAGAACGGGCTGAAGCGGCTGTCCGGCGGCGTGTTGGAGGGCCTGACGCGTCTTGAGCATCTGGATCTGTTCGACAATCGGCTCGCCACGCTCGAACCGGGCGCGTTCCGCCACCTGCCCCATCTGACCGGGCTGATTCTCTGGCAGAACCGGCTGGAGCGACTGCCACCCGGCGCATTCGAGGGCCTGACGCGCCTCGAGTATCTGAGTCTGTCCGGCAATCGACTGACCGAGCTCGCTCCGGGCGGCTTCTCCGGGTTGCCGAGCCTGCGCGATCTGAACTTGCAGAACAACCGGCTGAGAGATCTGCCCGCCGGGGTGTTTCGGGGCCTTGAGTCTCTTTACGGCCTCGCTTTGCGACACAACGACCTGGGTACGCTCCGCGCCGGGACCTTCGACGGGCTCGCCAATCTCGATCATCTGTACCTCGAGCGGACGAACCTCGCGACACTGGAACCGGGCGTCTTCGATGGGCTGGCGCGGCTCGACGTGCTGGAATTGGACCAGAACCGGCTGCGGCGGCTTGCCCCGGGTACGCTGCGCGGGCTCGACCTGGCGGGGTTGATCCTGCACGGCAATCCGGGCGCGCCGTTCACGTTCGCGCCGACACCAGTGCTGCTGCCGGAGCCGCACGGCGCCGTCGAGGGCGAAGGGCTCCGGGTTACCGTCGATAGCGCACCGGAAGCCCCTTTTCGGATGACCGCGGTCCTGTCCGCCGCGGGGGGAACGTTCGTCGGGAGCGCAACGCCCTCAAGGGCGCGGCTGCGGATCGAAGCCGGAGAGAGCCGGTCCGGCTATCTGGCCCAGGTGGTCCCCGACGGCGACGGTCCGGTGACCGTGCGCATTGACCAGGTGGAATGGGAGAATCCGAGGAGGCCGCCACCCCCGCCACCGTCGGGCGGGGGCATCTCCTTGTACATCGACTTCCAGCGATACTACACGAGCTTGGGCGTGGCGCCGGGGAACCCGTTGGTGCTGTACGGCTTTCCCGACATCGGGCTGACGCGAGGTCAAGGGCCCGCGGTGTTCGACCTCGCGCAGGTGTTCTCGTTTTACCTCGGTACGGCGACGGACATCGCGGCCTCTTCCGGCGACCCGGCCATCGCCACGGTCAGCGTCCGGGACGGATCGCTCGTCGTCTCGCCGCGTGGCACGGGCACGGTACGGGTCACGGTCACGGCGACCGGTGCGGACGGCGCCGCGGTAACGCGGAGCTTCGTGGTGAACGTGCGTGTTCCTTCCGTACCGTTGCTGCTCTCGGCTGGCCACTACGGGAGGGAGGGGTTCGTGCGGGTGATCAACCATACGGACAAGGCGGATACGGTGCACATCACAGCGATAGACGATGCCGGGAACCCGCATGGACCGGTGCGGCTGCGCCTGCGGCCGTACGGCGCCGCCCAGTTCAATTCCACGGACTTGGAACAAGGCAACGAGGCCAAGCGCCTGCTGGAAGGCGTCGGCGTCGGGGAAGGCGACTGGCGTCTGGAGTTCGAGAGCGACCTCGACATCGAGGCGCTGTCCTACGTGCGCACCGGGGACGGGTTCCTCACCCCAATCCACGATGCCGCCCCGTTCGCGGACGGCGTGCACCGGATCCCGACCTTCAATCCGGCGAGCAACGTGCGGCAGTCGAGTCGGCTGCGCGTGATCAACACGGGTCGTGAGGAGGCGGAGGTCACCGTACGCGGAGTCGACGACTCGGGGGCTTCTCCGGGCGGTCCGGTGCGTTTTTCGGTCCCCGCGGGGGCGGCGCGCGAGTTGGACGCCATGCAACTGGAAGCCGGCGACATGGCCTTGGACGGCGCAATCGGCGATGGTGAGGGCAAGTGGCGGCTGGCGGTGGAGTCGGAATCGCCCGTGGTGGCCATGAGCCTGCTGGAGAACACGTCGACCGGCCACCTGACGAACCTGTCGTCGGTGCCGGCGCCGCCGGGAGAGGACGGCGTCCACCACGTCGCGTTCTTTCCGGCGGCGGGCGATGCCCGTGGCAGGGAGGGCTTCGCGCGGGTGATCAACCGCTCCCAGGAAAGTGGCGTGGTCCGGATCGACGCCTTCGACGACGCGGGCTCGGTCCACGGACCGCTGGAACTCACCGTCGAAGCGGGTGCCGCGGCGCACTTCAATTCTGAGGATCTGGAGGTGGGTGCGTCAGGCAAGGGACTGATCGGCAGTACCGGCGTGGGCGCTGGCGACTGGCGACTGGAACTGTCGAGCGACCTGGACATCGAGGTGCTGGCCTACGTGCGCTCGGATGACGGCTTTCTGACCGCGATGCACGATGTGGCGGAGGTCCGCGACGGTCGCCATGAGGTGGCGTTGTTCAACCCCGGAAGCAACACGAGTCAGGTGGGCTTGCTGCGGCTGACGAACACAACATCCAACGATGTCACAGTGGCGGTCGCGGGGACCGACGACAGCGGGCGCGCGCCACCACGCAGAGGCGTGACGTTCGTCACCGTACCCGCGAACGAGGCGCTGACCCTGACTGCGCAGGAACTGGAGGCTGGCGTCGTCTCGGACTTTTTCGCACGCCTCGAAGAGGAAGAGACGGGAACGATATGGGATGAGTCCTTCGTTGGCTACTGGGGCCGCTGGCCATTGGGGGATGGTACGGGCAAGTGGCGGCTCTCCCTGGAGGCGAAGCCTGGCGTGCTGGTCCAAAGCCTGGTGGAGAGTCCGACCGGGCATCTGACGAACTTGTCCACGGCCGGCCGATGAGGTGTTGGGGCGCGCCGGTCACTACCGCTCCGTACCAGTCGTCGGAAGTCTGCCTGGTTTTGGCGAGCGCGATGGGTGCCGGGGGAATCCGAACACCACGGCGGTCGCGGACACCGCCAGCCACCACCGGTGGCGCTGCGACGGCACCGGGGGCGGGGCGAACTCCGCCACGTGCGCGAAACGGAAGCGCGGCTGCGCGTCCGGGACGCGGACCTGGAGCGCCGGCGGTTACGCGTGTGGGGGCTCGATCGCATCGGCGACCAGCGGCCGGACGAAGTCGACGCGGGACATGGGTGATCCCACCATGGCTCGGCGGCGTTCAAGTGCGACGACGGGGTCTGGCTGGCACAGGCGGGCGGCACCTGCGGCGTGGACCTGCGGTGCGGCACGCGCGAAGCGGATGCGAGCCTTTCCGCACTTACCTGCCGCGGCGCAGAGCGTTTGGAGACGCCGTCGGGGTCGTCGCCCGGCGCCGACAGCCGCTTCCGGCGTATCCTTGGCCGGCGAGGGCACCGCCGCCGCGGGCGGCGCCATGTAGCGCGCGACCGAGGGGAGGACTTCGGAATCATGGATGCGCCCGAAGTCCTGAACGACGAGCGCAAGGGAGAGATCCAGGACGCGTATCGCGGGTGGCTGGCGGCGCGGGGGTTCCGCGCCCGCCGGGGGCAGCGCGAGATGATTGCCCAGGTGGCGCGGTCGTTCGGCGGAGCCGAGCCCCGGCTCGTCATGATCGAGGCGGGCACGGGTACGGGCAAGACGGCGGCCTACTGCCTGGCGGCCATTCCCCTGGCCCGTGCCCTGGACAAGCGCGTGGTCATCAGCACGGCGACCGTCGCCCTGCAGGAGCAGGTGGTGTTCCGGGACCTGCCGGATCTCGCGGATCACGCCGGGCTCGACTTCAGCTTCACGCTCGCCAAGGGGCGCGGACGCTACGTGTGCCTGAAACGGCTGAGCGACCGGGTGGGCGGCGACGGCGGGGGCCAGATGCAGCTTGCGGAAATCCCGCTGGCCCGGATCCCGGCGCCGGACGAAGAGAAGGTTTACCACGAGATGTCCGACGGTCTGGGGACGGGGACGTGGAACGGAGAGTTCGACTCGTGGGAAGCGGGCGTTCCCGAGGACACCTGGCGTGCCGTCACGACCGACCACCGCGGCTGTACCGGGAACCGTTGCACGTTCTTCCAGGAGTGCCCGTTCTTCCGGGCGCGGCGCGCGGCGGAGGACGCGGACGTGATCGTGGCGAACCATGACCTCGTGCTCGCGGATCTCGCTCTCGGCGGCGGGGTCGTCCTGCCGGATCCGGAGGACACGATCTTCGTGATCGACGAGGCGCACCACTTCCCGGATCGCGCCCAACGCCACTTCACCCGACGGGCGCGTCTGAAGGGCGCCATCCAGTGGCTCGAGCAGGCGGGCACCGTCACCGGCACGTGTGCACAACGCTTCGGGAGGCCGTCCGAGGTCGAGCGTCTGGCCAAGGCCCTCGGTCCGGAACTCGAGACCGCCTCCGCGCTGGCGGCTCAGGTAGGGGAGTTCGCGCGTCAACTGGAGTATCGCGGCGCGTCCGATGATCGGGCGCACCACCGGTTCGCCTTCGGATGGGTTCCTGACGACCTCGCGGAGCCGTGCGGGGCCCTCGCCGCGTACTGCGACACCGTGGCGGGCCGGCTCGAGACACTGCACGGCTACCTGGAGGAGGCGTCGGGCGGCGAACGGCCGTGGATGCATGCCGAGCAGGCGGAGGACTGGCTCGGCCCGGTCGGCCAACTGGCGGCCCGCGCGGCCTCGGATGCGGGTCTCTTCCGCGACTACGCCGGCGCGGTGCGATCTGGCGATGCGGAGGGGGAGCAGGACGTCTCGCCGGGGCAGGAAATCGTGTCCTCGGCCCGCTGGATCGCCCGGCTGGCCTTCGACGCGGGCGAGGACCACGAACTCGTTTCCGCGCCGCTGGATCCGGGCCGGATGCTTGCCGAGGCGCTGTGGCGCCGCTGTTACGGTGCGCTGTGCACCTCGGCCACGCTGCGCGCGCTCGGCACCTTCGAGCGGTTCCGCGAACTCGCCGGACTGCCGGACGACACGCAGGAACAGTTCGTGCCGAGTCCGTTCGACTTCGAACGCCTGGCGACCTTCCACGTGCCCGCCATGCGGTCCGATCCCCGCAATCCGGCGGCGCACACGGAGGAGTTGGGCCGCCTGTTGCCGGACCTGCTCGCGATGGAACCGAGTGCGCTGGCGCTCTTCTCCTCCTGGAGGCAGCTCCGGCAAGTCCGCGACAGCCTGCCGTCCGCGGTCGCGGAGCGTTGCCGCGTGCAGGGAGCGCGTTCGAAACAGTCGCTGCTCGAGGACCATCGCGCGGCGGTCGACGGGGGCGAGCCGAGCTACCTGCTGGGGCTCGCCAGCTTCGCGGAGGGGATCGACCTGCCGAACGACTACTGCCGGCACGTGATCATCGCGAAGCTGCCCTTCTCGGTGCCGGAAGACCCGGTGGAGCAGGCCTACGGCGAGTGGCTCGAGAGCCAGGACCGGAACCCCTTCCTCGAGGTGGCCGTGCCGGACGCGGCCGTCCGGCTCGTGCAGGCCTGCGGTCGGCTGATCCGGCACGAGGAGGACCGGGGCCGGATCACGCTGCTCGACCGCCGCATCGTGACCGCGCGCTACGGCAGGGCGCTTCTCGAGTCGCTGCCCCCTTATCGTCTGGAAATCGCCAAGGCCGCGCCGTAGGACGGCGGGGCTCGAAGGCCGGTGGGGCCGGGCCGCGAGCGGAGCCGCAGACGACGATGGGGGTAAACCGAACCGAGTTGCGGCGGCCGTTCGCGGGGCGCACAATCCGGACGATGGCAGAGGCACGCGCTCCCGCACCGTTCGTCTCACCGGAGTTGGCGGTGGGCAGTCTGGAGTCGCGGGTACTCTCACTGGCCACGGACGACCCTCGGGTCCTGAGCAGGTTCGTCGACGATCTCGGCAGCGGTTTCCGCAAGGTCTGGTTCGACCTCATGCACGGGTTCGCCGAATTCATGTCGCCCAGCCAGGCCCACGAGTTCACCTCGCGTGACGTCCATGACCTGATACTCGCGCTGTGCCACGCGAAAGGGATCGACGTGGTCGATCTGGGATCCACCTCCATCGAGGCGCCGGACGGATCTTCCGGCGGGGACCCCGACGAGTCCTTTCTCATCGGCGAGCGGGCCACTCGCTATCGGCGCGTCGAAACCGGCGAGGGCGTGGCGGCGGCCATGGACACGATCGAAGGGCAGCCCCCGGACTTGGCCGTGGAAGTCGAGCATACCCACCACCATCCCGACAAGATCTCGGTCTGCCGCACGTGCGGCGTGAAGGAGCTCTGGGACCTGGCGACCGCGGCGGCGGGGCGCGCGCCGGCGATCTACGATCTGCGGGCCGGGGGCGGACCATGCCCGCGGCCGGGTTCCGGCGTTCTGCCGGGGGTCGGCGCCGCTGGGCTGCCGGCCGCGGTGGCCGTCCTGCGCGACATCGGGGGTCCCCTCGCTTTCGCGGAAAGACGCGCACGCGGCGAACCTGTGGACCGGAGACTGCTCGCCGCGGCTGGTGCGTGAGCCTGTTCGAGCCGCTCACGGACACCGTGCTGGAACGGCTTGGGCCGGGACCCGAGGCGGCGCCCGTCAGGGCGGCGGCTTCGGTGGTGCCGGCTCCCCCACGGATTGAAACGCCGGCCCGGGGGCGGCGGCTCAGATGGACAGTTCGGGAGGACGCAATCCCACCCGGTTGGCGGCCTGTCCCACGATGTAGCCGATGATCTCCGCGGCGTCGGGTGGGACGGACGCCCCGCTCGCCTCGTGCAACGCGTTCAGTTCGGCCGCGAAGCGCCGGACCTGCTCGGCGTTGGCCTGGTCGAGCACCCGGGCGGTGACGCGCATGAGATTCGGCGACACCTCGTACCAGGCACGGTCCGACGTGTCCGCGGCCACGTCCTCGATCATGGCCAGGGCCACGGTCATGTCCGTGTCGACCGCCAGGGAGTGCCACGGCTCGTTGTCGAGGAACTCCGACAGGTGCAGCCGCGTCTCCGCATCGAGGGGGTCCACACCGTCCATCGACACGTCGGCGGCCAGGTCGACCATGATGCAGAAGTCCGCCATGTCCTGTTCGGCGAGCGTGCCGAGCGCCTCCTCCGCGCCCTCGTTCAGACCGTTTCTCGCCAGGAACTCGATCTCGTCCCGGAGTTCCTGCGCCCGCAGGACGAAGGCTTCGTGGTGCGAGGCGTCCTCCGCGTGCGTCTCGGCAAGCCTCTGGTGGATGTTGTCGCGCCACGTCCAGAAACGCACGAGGTTGCGCGAAGGGTCGCCGGGTTCGCCCACTGCCGTCTCCGGGTTCGGGTCCGGATAGCCTATCAGCTTGCCGCCCGGGGAGGGCTCCGGCGGGTCCTTTAGGCCATCAACTGCCGGTCCCGCAGCGACGCGATCTCGTCGCGCAGGGCGGCCGCCTCCTCGAACTCGAGGTTGCGCGCCCGCTCGAGCATCTCCTCTTCGAGCTTCGCGAGCAGTTTGCCGAGGGCCGCCGGGTCTTCCGGCAGGGCCTTCCGCCGCTTGCGCTCGGCCTTGCGTCCGCGGGTCTTGGGCATTCCCGGCGCCGCCCGGGCCCCTTCCATGATGTCGGGGATCTCCTTGACGATGCCCCGGGGCGTGATGTTCCGCTCGGCGTTGAAGTCGAGCTGCCTGCGGCGCCGGCGATTCGTCTCGTCGATGGCGGCCTGCATGGAGCCGGTGACCACGTCGGCGTAGAGGATCGCCCGGCCGTGCAGGTGGCGCGCGGCCCGCCCGATGGTCTGGATGAGGGAGCGCTCCGCGCGCAAGAACCCTTCCTTGTCCGCGTCCAGGATGGCGACGAGGGAGACCTCCGGCATGTCGAGCCCTTCCCGCAGCAGGTTGATGCCCACGAGCACGTCGAACACGCCGAGGCGCAGGTCGCGCACGATCTCCATGCGCTCGACGGTGTCGATGTCGGAGTGCAGGTAGCGCACGCGCACGCCGTGTTCGTCGAGGTAGTCGGTCAGGTCTTCCGCCATGCGCTTGGTGAGCGTCGTCACCAGCACCCGTTCGCCCCGGGCGACCGTGACGCGGATCTCCTCGAAGAGGTCGTCGACCTGGGTGGACGCCGGCCGCACCGTGACCTCCGGGTCGACCAGGCCGGTCGGTCGGACGACCTGCTCGACGACCTGTCCGGCGTAGTTGCCCTCGTAGGGGCCCGGCGTCGCGGAGACGAAGATCATCTGCGGGGCCAGCGCCTCCCACTCGTCGAACCGCAGGGGACGGTTGTCGAGGGCGGAGGGGAGCCGGAAGCCGTACTCCACCAGCGTCTCCTTGCGCGAACGGTCGCCCTTGTACATGCCGCCGAGCTGGGGCACCGTGACGTGGGACTCGTCGATCACGAGGAGCGCGTTCTTCGGCAGGTAGTCGAACAGCGTCGGCGGCGGCTCGCCCTCCTGGCGCCCCGACAGGTAGCGCGAGTAGTTCTCTATCCCGCTGCAGTAGCCCACCTCCCGGATCATCTCCAGGTCGAAGCGCGTGCGCTGCTCCAGACGTTGCGCCTCGACCAGCTTGTCGCGCTCCTTCAGATACGCGACGCGGTCGACCAGCTCCTCGCGGATGTCGTCGACCACCGCGAGGATTCGCTCCCGCGGCGTCACGTAGTGCGTCTTCGGGAAGACGGTGTAGCGCGCCACCCGCTGCAGCACTTCACCGGTGAGCGGGTCGAAGAGCGACAGGTGCTCGACCTCGTCGTCGAACAGCTCGATGCGCAAGGCCACCTTCTCGGACTCGGCCGGGAAGACGTCGATGACGTCGCCGCGTACCCGGTAGGCCCCGCGCTGGAACGCCGTGTCGTTGCGCGTGTACTGGAGCTCCGCGAGCCGCATGAGGATGTAGCGCTGGTCGACCCGGTCTCCGCGGTCGAGGTGCAGGACCATCCGGAGGTACGACTGGGGGTCGCCGAGACCATAGATCGCCGAGACGGAGGCGACGATGATCGTGTCGCGGCGCTCGATGACGGCCTTGGTCGCGGACAATCGCATCTGCTCGATGTGCGAGTTGATCGACGCGTCCTTCTCGATGTACGTGTCGGACGCCGGCACGTAGGCCTCGGGCTGGTAGTAGTCGTAGTAGGAGACGAAGTACTCGACGGCGTTGGCCGGGAAGAACTCGCGAAACTCGCCGTAGAGCTGTGCCGCGAGGGTCTTGTTGTGCGCGAGCACCAGCGTCGGCCGCTGCACCGCCTCGATGACCTTGGCGACCGCGAAGGTCTTGCCCGACCCGGTGACGCCGAGCAGGGTCTGATGCGCCAAGCCGTCCTCCAGCCCCTCCACCAGGCCCGCGATCGCCGCGGGCTGGTCGCCCGCCGGCGCGTAGTTCGCGACGACCCGGAACTCGGAAGGTGCCTGCATCGATCGGAGTCGGGGTTCGGAAACGGCCATTACATCACGCGCGCCGGGGGAGGGGCGACGGCGGCGGACTCGATGGACCTTCCGAGCCTCCCTTCGTGCGAGAATTGCGCTGCTTGGCGTACATATGGCTGACCGGGGCCGGCAACCCCACAGTGAGGAGAACCCCATGATTGGAGAGAACGAGCTGCTTGACCGCATCACCGTGCGCCTCGACGTTTTCGGGGGCAAGCCGATCGTCCGCGACATGCGCATCGCGGTAGAGCACGTGCTGGCCAATCTGGCCGCCGGCGAGACCGTAGAGAACCTCCTCGAGAACTACCCGTTGCTGGAACCGGACGATATCCGTGCCTGCCTTCTGTTTGCGCACCGCTCGCTGGCGGGCGAACACGTGCATGATCGGGTCGCGGTTCGCCGGGCTTCTTGAAGTTCCTTCTCGACGTGTGCGCGGACTCGCGACCGCTCCGCGCGGCCTTGGTGGATCTCGGGCACGATGTCGTGTCCGCCCGCGAGCGTTGCCCGCACGCCTCGGACGAAGCGTTGCTGGCGCTCGCCCTAGGGGAGAACCGGGTGCTCATCACCGAGGACAAGGACTTCGGGGAACTTGTGTTCCTGGTGGGTCGACCGCACGCGGGCATCGTGCGTCTCGTCGAGATGACCCCGGCGGAGCGGGCCGATGCCATGCGGGGCCTGATCGAAACTCATGTCGATGCCATGCGGGAGGGCGCGGTCATCGTTGTCACCGAGAGCCGGGTCAGGATCAGATTCGCCGGCCACCCCGGACGCAAAGAACCATAGGGAACGCGATGCCGCAGGTGGTCTCGTCCGATGCTTGGGTGCGTCGGATCATTGCGGTGCTCGCCACCGGCGTCCTGGGCGCCGCCGCGCGGGCGCGGGTACTCCCGATTTCTCTGCGGTGGAGGAGATCGTCCGCGCAGGACAACGCGGGCGCGGGTACTCCCGATTTCTCTGCGGTGGAGGAGATCGTGGTCGTCGTCGGCAGCAGGGCCCGCAGCGAGAGTCGGGCGGACGACCTGCCCGTCGGTGTGGACGTGTTCCAGGGCACGGACCTCGAGCGGGCCGGCGAGGTCGACCTGGCCGCCGCGCTGACCAAGCTCGCGGCGTCGTTCAACTACTCGAGGCTGTCCGTCGGGGACGGTGCGGCCCACAGCGCGGCGACCTTGAGGGGCCTGGCGCCGGACCAGACCCTGGTGCTCGTGAACGGCAAGCGCCGGCACGGCATCGCGTGGCTCCGGGTGCTGGACGGGGTCATCGGGTACGGCACCGGCGGGACGGACCTGCGCAGCCTCCCCGCGTCCGCGCTGGCGCGCATCGAAGTGCTCCGCGACGGGGCGGCGGCGCAGTACGGGTCGGACGCCATCGCGGGCGTGCTCAACCTGGTCCTGCGCGACGAGGCCGAGGGCGGCGAGGTAACCGTCCACGGCGGCGAAGGCGGTGGCGACGGCTCGTCCCAGAGCGTGTCGTTCCACGGCGGTCTGCCGCTCGGCGCCGAAGGGTTCCTGCACGTCTCCGGCGAGTGGCACGACGAGAATCCACTACGGCGCAACGGCGGCAACGGCGGCCACGACCCGAACTTCCAGGACGAACTCATCACCACCAGTTCCCCCGGGGTGAAGGGCCGGTCGCTGTTCGTGAACGCGGGCCTGCCGGTCGGCGACGCGGAACTGTACGCCTTCGGTGGCGTGTCACGGCGCGAAAGCCGCTCGAGCGGCGCATACCGCTTCCGCTACAACTACTGGGAAGGCCTCGACTCGGGCGATCCCACCTGGGACTTCGTGCTGCCCAACTTCGTCAACTTCCACGAACGCAACACCCACCCCGTGTATCCCGACGGCTTCCTGCCGTACGAGGAGACGCGCATTGAAGACGTGTCCTTCGCGGCCGGCATGCGGCGCACGCTCGGCGACTGGGACCTGGACGTGAGCGCCGCCTACGGCAGGAACGAGTTTGGTTTCGGGGTGTCGGGCTCCATCAATGCCTCCGTCGGGGCGCACTACCTCGATCGGAACCCGGGGGCGGGCGTGGCCGACATCGTGGCCAACGCGGGTCCGCTGTCGGGGGACAGCGGCGGCATCGAATTCGACCAGCTCACGGTGAATCTCGACGTGCGCCGCGCCTTCGAGGGCAGCGTCCTGACCGCGTTGGCAGCCGGGCTGGAGCACCGGCACGAGGGCTACGCACAGATCGCGGGGGACGAGGCCGCCTGGTCCTGCGGGCTGCCCCACGCCGACGACTACGGGGCGTTCGCCGTCGGGCCGGACGGAGCACCGCTGACGGGTATCGTGGCGGCGTGCGGCTTTCAGGGGTATCCGGGATACAGCCCGCGCAACGCGCAGCTTTCCGACGACAGCCGGAAGAGCCAGGCGGCCTACGTCGAGTTCGAGACGCAGCCGCTGCCGGCGTTGTCCGTTGCTTTCGCGCTACGGGCGGAGAACTACAGCGATGCGGGGTCGCAGACGACCGGCAAGGTCGCGGGACACCTGCGGGTCGCGCCAGGCCTCGCCCTGCGCGCCGCGGCCTCCACGGGTTTTCGTGCCCCGAGCCTGGCCCAGCGGCGCTTCAACTCGATCCTGTTCGTGGGCAGCCAGGAAGGCCTGACCACCGTTTTCGCGGCGAACGAAGGACACTCCATCCCGAGGGCCTTCGGGGTGGATGCCCTGGAGCACGAGACCGCGGAGAACTGGAGCGCCGGGCTGGTCTACACGGCGGGGGACAACTTCCGGGTCACGCTCGATGTTTACCAGACCGATATCGAGGAGCGGGTGGTCCGGTCACGCGGCCTCGGTTGCGCGGGAGTACCGGTGTGCGACTCGGAGCGCGTGTCCACCGCCGCGTTCTTCTTCAACGGCGTGGACACGGAAACCCGCGGGGCGGACCTGACCGCGCGCTGGGGCGTGCCGGCGGCTGGCGGCTATCTCTGGCTGTCCGCCAACGCGAATGCGGGCAAGACGGAGATCGCGGGCCAACGCCTCCCCGCCGGCGCCCCGGCGGGACTCGCGTTTTCGGACTATTTCGGCGGCTGGGCGGCGGACACGCTGGAGCGGGGACAGCCGCGCCGCCAGGGCAACTTCACCGCCGACTGGGAACGCGGCGACTTCGGGTTGCTGCTGCGCGCGAACCACTACGGGAAGACCACGCAGCACCCGCTGGACACAGGCATGATCACCATCGACGCCGCGACGACGGTCGATATCGAGGCCCGGCTCCGCATGGGCTCGGTGCGGGCGGCGGTCGGTGTCAACAACGTGGGCGACGAGTTGCCCACGGAACTCGGCAAGACCCACCTCTCGAACGTCCTGTGGGGTATCCGTTACCCGGTGGACACGCCGTTCGGGCTGGCGGGCCGCGTGACCTACCTCCGCGTCGGCTGGGGATGGGGCTCGTAGCGGCAATCAGTACGCGTACTGGTCGACCCGGGCCTGGGCCTGGGAGACGCCCTTGCCGCGAGTGACGTCAGGCCGCATCCACTCGGTCACCGCGGCGCCGACGTAGTCCTGGGCGAACGTACCGCCGCGCAGGTCGTCGCCGGACAGCCACTCGCCGCCGTAGGCTACGGGGAATCCGTGCCCGCTCATCTCGTAGGCGTACACGCGGGAGAGCACGTCGCCTTCCGCGTAGTCGCCGACGTAGGTCGCCCAGGGCGTCTCGATCTTCACCTGCTCGCGCATGGCCGCGTGCACCGCCGCGACGTAGTTGCCGTAGTCCCAGTCGGGAATAGCGTGCTCGTGGAAGGTGGGCCCGCCGGGCAGGCCGAGACCGCCGGCTCCGTCGGGGACCAGCAGATAACGCGGCCCATCTGGTCCCGTCCGCTGAAGCAGCATCCGCGTCATGGCGACCGGCCGGTCCGAGTGCACCGCGACGATGCTGCGCGCGTCCGGTGAGAGGGCTTCCCAGGCCGCGTCGTTGAACACGTAGTAACCCGTGGCGGGCGGGAAGCTCTTCGCGGCGTACTTGTTGAAGAACCCCGCGCGGGAGCGCGTCGAGCGGTTGGGTGCGGCCCGGTGCCAGCAGTGCATGTTCATCAGGAGCAGGTCTCCCCGGGCGAGTTCGGGGTCTATGAACGTGTCGTCGTCGGGCGTCGGGGGCGGCGTGACGTGTAGCGCCCGTCCGCCGACGTCCCGGACCCGTTCCGGGTGATGCGACCCCGGCGAGACGAAGAGTTGGCCGGCCTCCTCGTCGTAGTCGGTGAACGGCACGATCGCGAAGAGCCAGCGCATTGACGAGCCCACCGGCCGCCAGCGCTTGTAGTCGTTGTGCTTCGGGATCGGCGGGCCGCCGGGGGTGCGGTCGTAGAGGACGAACGCGGTCAGGATCGGGTCCTCCCCGAGGAGCGTGGTCACCGGCTCGAGCACGCGGGAATGCTCCGCGATGGCGGCGAGGTCCGGGTCGGCCATGCAACTGCGGGCGAGCGTGTAGCGGGCCGGCTCCGGGTAGGTCTTGGCCGCCGGGCCGGACGTGTGCCAGCCGTGTTTCGGATACGCCCGCTCGAACGTGCGGATCTCGGCGTCGTCGAACTGCTGCCGGAGCACGAGGAAGCCGTCGCGTTCGTACTGCGCAATCTGTTCCTGGGTGAGCATCGGTTCCCCGCCGTCGTCCGTGCGGAAGGTTACCGTAGTTCCCGCGGGGCGCTGCGGTACCATTGCCGCCCCGCGCCCCGGTCGGGGCGGAACGCCGATGGAGAGGACATGACCTACACCAGATTGCGCGCCTCCAAATCGGACGGCATCGCCCACATCGAGCTGTCCTGCCCGGAGGAGTTCAACCGGATGCCGCCGGCGTTCTGGGAGGAGTTCCCGGCGGCGGTGGCGGAGATGGACGCGGACGGGGACGCGCGGGTGCTCGTCCTGTCGTCCACGGGCAAGCACTTCTCCTCGGGCATGGACCTGAAGGTCTTCACCGACGCCCCACCTCCAACGACCCGCGACCGCGGGCGTCTGGGCGAGGCCGGCGTCCGCCGCATCGCCTTGGCGCAGGACGCGTTCAACGTCCTGGAGGACATGCGGATCCCGGTCATCGCGGCCATCCAGGGTGGCTGCATCGGCGGAGGAATGGACATGGTCGCCGCCTGCGACATCCGCTACTGCACGGCCGACGCCTTCTTCTGCATCCAGGAGATCAACATCGGCCTCGCGGCGGACGTGGGCACGCTGCAGCGCCTCCCGCTGCTGATTCCGGACGGCCTGATGCGTGAACTGGCCTATACGGGCCGGCGGATGTATGCCGAGGAGGCGAAGGAAGTGGGACTCGTCAACGCCGTGTTCGAGACGCACGAGTCGATGCTCGAGACCGTGCGGGGCATCGCGGGCCAGATCGCATCCAAGTCGCCCCTCGCGGTGACGAGCACCAAGCACCTGCTGAACTACGGGCGGGACCACGGCGTGCGGGAGACCCTCGCCTACCAGCAGGTGTGGATGGGCGCGGTGAGCCACGGCGGCGACATGGCGAAGTACTTCGAGGCGAAGTCCCGCGGCGAGGAGGCCGAGTACGAGGACCTCACGCCCCGTGGCAGGGGGGAGGGCGTCGGTTCTTGAAGTTCGGCGTCCTCCAGTTCTTCAGTTGGCAGAGGGCGCGCGTCGCACTGCCGACCGTCTATGAGCGGGCGCTCGACCGCGTGCGCATCATGGACCGTAGCGGCTACGACGCGGTCTGGCTGGCGGAGCACCACTTCTCGACCTACAGCGTGTGTCCGTCGGTGCACCTGATGGGGATGCACGTCGCGGGCATGACGGAGAACCTGCGCATCGGAACCGGCGTGTCCCTCGCCGCGATGTACCACCCCACGCGCTTGGCGGAAGAGGTCGCCCTGCTCGACGTGCTGTCGGGCGGGCGGGTGAACTGGGGCGCCGGCCGCGGCTTCGATGCCAAGGAGTTCGAGGTGTTCGGCGTCCCGCGGGAGGAGTCGTACGCCCGGTTCCGCGAGCACGTGGACATCGTGCTCCGGGCGTGGCGCGACGAGCGTCTCGACTACGACGGGCAGTTCCACCGCCTGCATGACGTCGAGGTCCTGCCGAAGCCGCTGCAGCAACCGCATCCGCCCGTGTGGATCGCCTCGTCGTCGCCGGAGGCCATCGAGTGGTCCGCGGAACACGGACACGCCATCCTGATGGACCCGCACGCGCCGCATGCGGATCTGGGCGAGAAGTACCGGGCGTACCGGCGGGGCCTCGAGGAACACGGCCACCGCAACGCGCAGGACACGCCGATGGCGCGCCTGATCGCCATCGCCGGCACGGACGCGGAGGCGGAGGAGGTCGCCCGCGCGGGCGCGCGCTGGACGGTGGGGTCGTACGCGAATCCGAAGACCCACACCTCGCCGGGCACGCCGAAGGTCGTGCGTGCGCGCGACCCGGTACAGCGGTACGTGGACGAGATCATCGTGCACGGATCGACGCCGCGGGTCATCGACGAACTCCGGCGCCTCGAGGCGGAACTGCCGCTCGACTATCTCCTCGCCGCCCCGCTGAGCCACGAATCGTTCCTGCGCCTGACCGACGAGGTCCTCCCCGCGCTCGGCTGATGCCCGGCGCACCCATCACGGAGTCCGACATGCTCGACCACATCATCGTCCTGACCGAGGACCTCACGCGTTTCCGTTCGCAGTTCGAGGCGGACACGGGCGTCGCGCTGACCGTCGGGGGCGCGCATCCCGGCATCGGCACCGCCAACCTGCTGGCATCGATCGGCGACGGCGTCTACATGGAGTTCATGGGCCCGGACCCCGCCCTCGACACGCCGGAGGGTGTCGGAGCCCGGCTGGCCGCACAGGGCGCGCCTCGGATCGGGGGCTTCGCCGCGCGCACCGCGGACATCGGCGCCACCGCGGCGGCCGTCGAGGCGGCCGGGCTTGCGGGTGCTCCCGCGGCGGGGTCGAGAGCGGCGCCGGACGGCAGCGTGATCGCCTGGACGGCCCTCTTCACGGGGGGGCATGACTACGGGGACCAAGTGCCCTTCTTCATCGACTGGGGCGAAACGCCGCATCCCTCGACGACGTCCGCCGCGGGTCTCGAACTCCTCTCGTTCGAGGTCGTGCACCCGGAGCCGGACCGCCTGTCGGACCTCTACCGGCGCATTGGAGCTTCGGTCAAGGTGGTCGAAGGCGCGGCCCCGGGGTTCCGGTTGCGCGTGCGCACGCCCAGGGGCGAGCACGCGCTCGCGTCGGAACTCGGCCAGCGCATCTTCGCGCCCGAGGCCGTGCGGCAGGACTGACGCGGCACGCCCGCCGGCGCGCCTTTGGCTGGGGCAGGAGCCCTCAGCCGGGGAGCGCGAGGGGGCACCCCTCGCAAGAAGAGCCCTCAGCCGGGGAGCGCGAGGGGGCACCCCTCGCAAGAAGAGCCCTCAGCCGGGGAGCGCGAGGGCGGCCCGCGCAGGGGCTTGCCCCTCGCAAGAAAAGACCCCTCAGCCGGGCCGCAATCGTCGGACGGTGCCGCGAAACGGCCACTCGCGGCGACCCTCCCACACGACGAGGAGCCGATGTCGCACGCGAGCGTCGGCGATGCGCCATTCCGAAGGGTCGCCGCCCTGCTTATCGTCGCCGCATGGCGATGCGGCACGACGAGGCGTTCAAGTTCCTGTTCGATCTCCCCGCCGTATGCGCCGACCTGCTGCGCGTCGCGGCTCCCGGGCTGTGGCCGCAGCTCGATCCGCAGTCGGTGCGCAACCTGCGCGTCGGCGACAGCGTCGCGGCCGACCTGACCCGCCGTACCGGCGACGCGCTGTGCCGCGTCGACCTGCAAGCCGCGAAGCTGCCTGACGGCCGGTCGGCGTACCTGATCGTGCCCCTGGAGTTCCAATCCGGCGACGACCACGGAATGGCGGGGCGTATGGGCGAATACGTGTCGCGCCAACTCGACACCCTGCGCCGCCAGGGTTCGATACCCGCCGGCGACACACCGCCGGTGCTCCCGGTGGTCGTCTACGACGGCGCCGCCCGGTGGTCCGCGCCGGACGGCCTGGAGCCGCTGCGGCCACTGCCCCCCGATGCCGTCGCCTACCTTGCGGCGTTCCAGCCGCCGGCGTACCTGCTGGTTGACCTGGTGCGGGCGGGGTTGGACGATTGGCCTTGCGACAACCGTTTGAGGGCCGTCGCGCGGTTGCTGCGGCAGGACGCGCCGGAGCGGCTGGCCGCGGTGCTCGCCGAGGAGTTGGCGCGCTTCGCCGGGGCGGTCGAGTTGCCGTTCCGCCAAGCGTTGTACGCGTGGGCGGGAGAGTTGTGGACAAAGCTGTCGGAGGGCGGCACGCTGCCGCCGTTCGATGCGGTCGAGGGCAGGGAGACACCCGACATGACGAGCATGATTGAAGTGCGGTTCAACGAATGGAAGGCTGAGCTGGTCGGACGCGTCCGGGCGGAAGGTATGGTCGAAGGCCGGGCGGAAGGCGTGGAACGCCAGCGCACGCTGCTGTGCCGGCAGGCGGAGCGCAAGTTCGGGGCGGAGACCGCGGCGGAACTCGCGCGCCGTCTCGTGGGCGCGGCCGATCCCGACGCGCTGGCGCTGGTCGGCGATCGGATCATCGACTGCGACACCGGGGAGGCATTGCTGGAAGTAGTCGACGAGCCAGGCTGATCCAAGGGCGACGCGCGGCACCCCCGCACCTGTCCAGGCGGGGGCTCGCGCGCCGTTGGGGCTGAAGGAGCCTTCAGCCGGGGAGCGCGAGGGGGCACCCCTCGCAACCCTCGCAAGAAGAGCCTTCAGCCGGGGAGCGCGAGGGTGGCCCACCGGGGCTTGCCCCTCGCAGGAAGACTCGGCGACCCCGACGCGGGCGCCGGCTCTGGCCCCGGCCCAAGTCGTTCCAGCACGGTGTTGGGCGTCACACGCCGGGCACGACGCTGTCGCGCGGAGCCCGACACCCTGCTAGCCCGGATTTCTCACCACCGAGTCTAACGAGGGCCGACTACGGCGCAAGAGTGCGCAAAGACCCGCGGTGGCGGTGGCGCCCGGCCGGTCCGATGGGTTTCGGCGGCCGGACGAGCCGATTTTGGGGTTGTCGGGGGGCCGGATTGCGCGAAATGTGGGCGGACGCATGGGCCGGGCGGCCGGCGCCAAGGTTGGCGGGCAGGCGGAAGCGGCGGCGAAACGCCACCGGGCGGGAAACGCGGGAGCAACGTCGCCGGGCGACGCTATTGCGGTGGCGACAGGGCGTGCAGGTTGCCCAGCACCTGGCGCAACAGCGCCGCGCGCGGCCAGGCTTCGCTGAACGACAGCTTGACGCGCCGCACGCTGATGCGCACGCGCACGCCGACCTTGAGCAACCGGTCGCGGATCGTGCCGCACTGCGCCTTCGCCAGCCGCGTGCCGGCGAGCCCCACGCGGCGCAACGTCTGCAGCATGACGTAGGCGAACGAGTGCAGCAGCAGGCGCAACTGGTTGGCGCGCATCGTCGCCGCGCTGGTGCGGTCGGCGAACAGGTCGAGCTGCTGCTCCTTGATGCGGTTCTCCATGTCGCCGCGCGCGCAGTACAGGTCCTCGTACAAGGCGCGTTCGGACAGCGCCGCGATGTTGCTCACCACGAAGCGCGGGTTGGGACCCTTCGGCGAGTGCTCCACGCGCGCCACCACGCGCCGCGCGCGCGACCAACTGCCCGCGGCGTAGCGCAACTCGTCGTGGCGGCGCGTCGTCTCGCCCGTCACCGCGGCCATGATCCGCGTCTCGTACAGCGTCGCCGCCACCATGCCCGTCAGCACGTCGTTCTTCGGCAGGCCGAGCACGTACGCCAGTCCCGACGCCTCGCACCAGGCCATCAGCTCCTCGCGGCAGAAGCCGCCGTCGCCGCGCACCACGATGCGCGTGTCCGGCCAGTGCGCGCGGATGTGCGTCACGATCCGCCGCACCTCCCCCAGCACCCCGGCGGCGTCCCCGTGCGACGCCTCGCGCAACCGCGCGCACAACAGATGCCCGCCACAGAACACGTACAGCGGCAGATAGCAGTAGCAGTCGTAGTGGCCATGGAAGAAGCGCCCCTCCTGGTCGCCGTGCAGCGGATCGTCCGTCGCGTCGAGGTCCAGCACGATCTCCGCCGGCGGCCCCTCGTGCGCCTCGACGAACAACTCCAGCAACAACGCGTCCATCGCCGCCGTGTCCGCCACGATCCGCTTGTGGCGATCCGCCGGCGCGCGCTCCAACACCGACAGCTCCAGACGGTTCAGCGTGCTCTTGCCGGCCAGCGGCATCCCGCGATCCGCCGCCCGGCGGCGGCCCGCGCCAACCACGTCCGCACAGTCACACAACAGCGCCATCAGCCGGTCGCGGCGCAACGCGTCGTGATCGTTGAGATCCTCGTAGCCCAAGCAAATGCCGTACACGCGCTGCTTCACCAGCGTCTCAACGTCGTGCTCTACCCGAAGCGGGTTCCGGTGATCGACAAAACAGCCCGACAGCCGCCGCAGAATCCCCGTCCGCCCCTCCAACTCCCGCAGCGCCAGCGCCCCGCCGTCCGAAGCGATCTCCCCACCGTCGAACGCCCCCACCACCGAACGTCTCCCAAGACCCGCAAACGTCAACTGCCCCGCGTTACACTCCGTTCCCATGAGGCCGCGTCTCCCGTCTCCGTAAATGCCTGTGCCAACTGCATTTTACGCCGGGGACGCGGCCTCAGCCCATCCGGTGGTGAGAAATCCGGGCTAGTGGGCGAACAGCCGTTCGCACCCCGTCCCGTCGAGCCAGCGGTCGACCGTACCGCGGTCGGCCCCGTCGAGACGGCTATACTCCTGCCGGACCCATTGCAGGCACTTGGCCTGGTAGGGGAAGGGTTGCTGCACCCAGGGCAGGCCCTCCACCTCGGCCTCGACCGTCTCCGCCTGCGCCTCGAAGGCCCGCGCGTTGGCGAGCATCACGGGCACGTAGGTCCGGCCGACCTCGGCGAGCAACGCGGTGAGCGTCTCCGGCACGGCGTCCCGCTCGAACCAGTGCTCTTCCTCCGGCTCGAGTCCCGAGAGATCGTCGACCAGTTGCACCCACGCGAGCACCCGTGGCGCGTGGCGCTCGGTGAGCCGGGCCGGGGTGGGATCGAACGCCGCGAGCTGGGTTAGCTGCCCATACAGGCCGAAATCACCGGAGGCGGGGCGTCGTCCGAACAGGTACGGCCCCTGCTGTATGTGCGCATCCAGCGCTTCGAGGAAACGCCGGTAACTGGCCTCGATGACCGGCGCCGTCGTGTCGTTGCTCCCGACGACGTAAAGCCGCCCGATCTGGCGGTCCCGCACGAACGCGGACATCGGCGCGATCTCGTCGTCCGTGCCCGTGAGGTTCCTCCAGCGCGGGAGCACCTCCCCCGCTAGTTCGATGTCCGGATCGTAGTACCAGCGATAGTGGAACATCGCCTTGGTGAGCCACTCGTCCGCGTAGTCCTCGAGCAGGTAGTTGAGGAAGGCGAGCGCGGGGTCGGAGGGAATGACCGACCGTCCGAGGACGTCCGCTTCGAGCCGGCGAATGATCGGCGTCGAGTCGACGACGGCCTCAAGCCCGTCCGCGGCCTCGAAGAAGAACGTGGGCAGGAGGGAGACCCGGGCCTCGGGCAGCGTCTCGCGCGACGTGGAGCCTTCGATCAGCAGCCGGTAGGGAATGCGCCGGTAGCGCAGCAGGGCGACCATCTTGCGGGTGTACGGAGACCCGGGCGCGCCGCGCAGGGCGATCGGTCTGGCAAGGGACATGGCTGTCTCCCGTGTGTTGGACCTGTCTTTGAGGCTGTTTCCGCAGGTCTCCCCAAGGAAATCCCCCGCATGCTAACAGGGACAACAGCCGGGGCGCACCGTTCCGCACCGGGCCGGGGAAACCCCCCTGGCCTCCACTACAAAACCGTCGCATGAAGCTGCGGAACGGCCCATAATGCACATGGTCAGGACGCTAGTCGGTGCGAGGAGGACACGTGTCAAGCGGAAAGGCAGAAGTGTTAGTCGGGATGTTAGTCATGGCATGCGCGCTGTGGGTGGCGGCGACGGTGATCGCTCCCGCGGCGGCGAATGCGGAAGAGCGGGCGACCAACCAGGTCATCGAGGAGGTCGTGGTGACCGGCACGCGCCGCCCGGACCGGACGATCACGGAGTCGCTCTCTCCCATCGATGTCGTCTCCGGCGAGGAGATGGAGAGGCAGGGCTACTCGGAGATGGACGACCTGCTGCGCACGAACGTGCCGTCCTACCAGGTCAACAGCCACCCGATCGACGATGCCGGGACCCTGGTGCGTCCCGCCAAGCTGCGTGGCCTCGCTCCGGACCAGACCCTGATCCTGGTGAACGGCCAGAGGCGGCACCGGTCGGCGGTCATCAACTTCATTTCCGATGGCCTGACGCAGGGCGTCCAGGGTCCGGATCTCTCCGTCATTCCGCCCATGGCGCTGGACCGGGTCGAGGTGCTCCGCGACGGCGCCGCGGCGCAGTACGGCTCCGACGCGATCGCCGGCGTCATCAACTTCATCCTCAAGGAGGACACGTCGGGCGGCCGCGTGCAGGCGAGCTACGGGATGACCGGCGCGGGCGACGGGGAAACGCGGGAGGTGAAGGCCAACTTCGGCCTGCCGCTCGGCGACGACGGCTTCGTGAACGTCACCGCCGAGTACCTGGAACAGGACGAGACGATTCGGAGCGTGCTGCGCACCGACGTCGCGGAGCTGATCGAGAAGCGCGAGCTGGTGGGCATCGACTCGAGCGGCCTGCACGGCGAGACGCAGATCTGGGGCAGCCCGATCATCCACGACTCGCTGAACGTCTTCATCAACTCCGGCATCGACATCGGCGACCAGGCGGAGCTTTACGCCTTCGGAAACTACGCCCAGCGAGAGGTGGAGGGCGGGTTCTATTTCCGAAACCCGGACACCCGTAATGGCGTGTTCCGGGCCGGTTCCGGCGGACCGCGCCTGGTCGGTCCCCTGGACGAGGCGACCCACCTGAGCGGCGCGTGCGACCAGTACCGCGTCGTGGCGGCCTCCGCGGCGGACGGCGCCGCGGCGGTCCAGGCGGACTTCGACAACTTGGCGGCGCTGGCCGCGGACCCCAACTGCTTCTCGCACAATGCGAGCTTCCCGAACGGTTTCACCCCCCGCTTCGGCGGCGAGGTGGCCGACTACAGCATCACCGCGGGGATCAAGGGCGAGCTCGATTCGGGCCTGCGCTACGACCTCAGCGTGTACTCGGGCGAGAACGAGCAGGACTTCTTCATCTTCAACACCGTCAACTCCGCCCGCGGACCGGCGCAACCCGACGGCGCCTTCTTCGATCCCGGCGTCTACACGCAGAGCGAGCGGAGCGTACAGGCGGATTTCGGTTACCTGGTGCAGGACATGTTCGCAAGGCCCGTGCACGTGGCCTTCGGAGCGGAGTGGCGCGAGGAGACCTTCGAGATCAAGGCGGCCGACCCGTTTGCCATCGGTTCGGGCAACTCCAAGACCTGCGGCGAGCGGCTCGACGCGCTGAGCAACGGCATGGCGCCGGCGCGCGCCGAGCCCTGCACGACGGAGGAGTTGCTCAATCTCGCCGGGTTCACCCCGGCCTCGAACGGGTTCTCCGGCTTCTCGCCGCAAGTGGCCGGCGAATGGGACCGCTACAACACGTCGGTCTACGTGGATGTCGAGACGGACCTGTCGGACAGGCTGAGCGTGGGCGGGGCGATTCGCTTCGAGGACTACGAGGACTTCGGCACCACGACCAACGGGAAGTTGGCCGGCCGTCTGCAACTGTCGGATGAACTCGGGCTGCGCGGCACGGTCCAGACCGGATTCCGCGCGCCGACCCCGGGCCAGGCGAACGTCAGCAACGTCAGCACCGTGTACAACCCTTCGCTAAGGGACCTGGTCGAACAGGGCCTCACCCCGCCGACCGACCCGGTGGCGATGTTCTATGGCGGGCAACCGCTCGAGCCGGAGGACTCCACCAGCTTCACGGTCGGAATCGACTGGCGCCCGGATTGGGGGCTCGTGCTGACGCTCGACGCGTTCCGCATCGAGGTGGACGACCGGCTCGCCCCTTCCAGGGAGTTCAGCCTCTCCGAAGCGGACGTGAACCAGCTGGATAGCCAGGGCGTTTCCGGTGTCACCGAGGGCAGCAGCCTGACCTACTACACAAACTCGTGGGAGACGGAAACCAGCGGTCTGGAGCTCGTGGCCTCGTGGTCGATGGATATCGGACTTCCCGGGGGCGACACGGACTTCACCGTCGCCGGAAGCATCATCGACACGGAGGTGGCCGGCTTCGACGCGGGTACGCTGGACGCGCGGCGCGTGTTCAACATCGAGAACTTGCTGCCGCAGGAACGCGCCGTGGTCACGGCCAACCACTTCCTGGGCAACAACTGGCGCCTGACGGCGCGCGTCAGCTACTGGGGCGCCTGGGAGGTCCAGGACTCGGGGGTTCCCTCGCCCGACGACTACGGCAGCGAGGTGCTCGTCGATTTCGAGGCGGCCTATCGCATGGACGGCGGTCTCATGGTGCTGCTGGGCGCTCAGAACATCTTCGACGCGACGCCCGAAGAGCACCCCCGCGGCGCGACCGACAGCGGCCAGCGGTATCACGAACATTCACCGTTCGGATTCAACGGGGCCTACTGGTACACGCGCGTCAGCTTCGAGTTCTGACCGCGGCCGCGTAGCTTGACCGCGGCGGCGAGTCGGCCGGAATGGCCGGCTCGCCGTCACGGCATCCGGCCCCCGCGGCCCCGCTGTCCAATGAGAAAGTGAGGGTGAAATGGACCGACCGTGGCGCGGTCGGATGAAGGATGCCCTTGCTGGCGATGGGGGTGATGATCGGATGTCGGTCGGCATGGGGTCAAGTGCTGCGGAGGACGGTCGGAGGGTCGTCGGCGGGGCCAAGCCACGGGCCTCGGCGGCGGGTCAAGGGCGAGGGCGACGCTTGAACGCGGCTGGTTCCGCTGGGGCGGCGGTTGCGGGCGACGGCGGCGGGGCGGGCACGGGGCCGGAGGCGTCGCGCTCGGCGGAGCGAACCCTTGACGCGCCTTTGGCGAAGTACCCTGTCGGGCGGGGATCGGCGGTCGTCGGCGTCGGATCGGAGACGAGGTATCGGGGTGGCGCATTCCTTGCGAACGCCTCCGGCCGCCGATCCCTGCCCCCCGGCGAGGGCGGGGGTCCGGGGGCTGGCCCCCGGTTGGGTTCGGGCACGGGCGGCGGTCTTCCGCTCAGCCGGCGGCGCGGACGGCGGCCATGCCGTCGCCGATGCGGCGGAACAGCGCCCGGCGTTCGGCCTGGACGCGGCGGGCGGCCTCGAGGTCGGTCTCCGCGGCGGCGACCGCGTCGAGCAGGGCGAAGTCGATGCCGGGCCTGAGGAACCGCGCGGCGCCGGGGAGCGAGCGCAGCCGGTCGTAGGGGGTCATGACGTCGGCCGCGAGGTACTTGCGCCGGATCCGGCCGCTGCCGTCGCGGTACTCGGTGGCGAACAGGCAGGGCCGGTGGAAGTTGAGGAACGGCGACAGCGTGCCCTGGGCGAAGCGGTTGACCTCGGGCGCGAAGCGCTGCGGGATGTGGTCGTGGCCGAACCACTTGCGGACGACGTTGGCGTTCTTGCCCTCGACCAGCGCGTTGTCGTTGGAGCGGCGGGCGCGGGACTTGGTGAAGCGCTCGACGCGCAGCTTCTCGGGCAGCCGGGCGACGCGGTGGTTTATGTACTCGCTGCCGTTGTCGGCGTGGAAGCCGAGGATCGGGAACGGGAAGGACAGCAGCAGCCCCTCGAGCAGCGGCACCAGGAAGCGCTCCGAGATGCCGACCACGGCGCCGACGAACTCGAACTGGGTGACCTCGTCGACCAGGTTGATCAGGTAGATGCCCTTGACGCCGTCGCGGTCGCCCTGGTGGACGGTGTCGACCCGGACGTGGCCCGGCATCCCCTCCGGCTCGGGCGCCTGGCGCAGGCCGATGTTGACGGCCGTGCCCTTCGTCTTCGTCCAGGCGGTGCGCGCGGCGCGGTAGGTCGCCGAGCCGCGCAGGTTGTAGACGTGGCCGTTGGAGATCGCCGCCAGGCGCGCGTGGTCCGTCTCCCCGAACACCTCGAACTGGCGCCGCAGCACCTCGCGCGTGGCCAGCCCGGACATGTGGTCGTACGCCTCGTCGACCTCCGCCAGCCGCCGGATGTCCGCCGCCGTGTACCGGCGCGCGAACGGCCGGCCCCGGCCGCCGCCGCGACGGTCCCGGATCGACCCGGTCTCCCGCCACTGGCGCACCAGGCGCTCCATCTGCTGGCGCGAGATGCCCGTCGCGGTGACCAGGAAGCGCAGCACCACCCCCTTGTCGCGCCTGCCGAGACCCCGGTAGCCGAACCGGTCCAGGGTGTCCCGCACGAAGCCGTACGCCTCGTCACGGCTCTCGGGTTGGAAGTCCACGGCCTCGTTGCCTTCGACGAAGGCCCGAAGCTGCTCCATTGTGCGTGGCCGCCGCGTCTGGATGTCCACGATCATCCCCGGATGATGCCCCGGACACCCGTTTCACCCTCACTTCGCCTTGGAATCGGCCTTTCGCTTCACCCTCACTTCGCGTTGGACAGTACGGCGGCTCCGGTTTCCGGGACGCTTCGAGTACACTGTGGCATTGCCGTGTCGGCATGCCGGGGAACGGATTTGGAAGTACCGCCAGCCCAGGGCCGCGGGGGCCGTCGCCGCGCGCGAGAGATGTCGCGAAACGCCAGACGGGCGACGATGATCCTCGCGGATATGGTCGCGCTTCCCTCGCTGCTCTGGCTGTCCATGTGGGTGGCGGGAGCGGAGGCCGAGGGGGTCGCGGTCGGGCTCGCGGCGGTCGCCGGGTTCGTCGCACTGCTCGCCTTCGGTTGGCTCGGCCTGTACCGCACCATCGTGCGGGTCATGGACATCGGACTGGTCATTGCGGCCGTGCGGACGCTGCTGCCCTGCGCCGTGTTCGTCGGCGCCGTGCTGGCCTTCACGATCGACGCGGAAGCCGCGGTCCGGACCGGGGTGGCGTTCCTCGCGCTGGGTCTGGTCTGGGTGACGGGCAGCCGCTTCGCGGCCGGGAGCCTGGCCGGCGCCGCGCGTCCGCGCGGCGAGCGCGTGGTCGTCTACGGAGAGGCTTACGAGGCGGCCCGGCTGGCGGCCCTGATCCGCGGGCACGGGAGCATCGCCCCGGTCGCGCTGGTCGACGACAACCCGGACCTCGTGGGCCACTCCATCGACGGTTTCGAGGTGCACCGCTCGTCGGATCTGCCCAGGTTGATCGACACGCTGGGCGTCTCGCGCGTCCTGCTCACGATCTCGCCTGGGCGCGAGCGCCGGCGGGTGATGGAACGCTTGGCCCCGCTCCCGGTCCGCGTCCAGACGATTCCCGACGTATCCAAGCTGATCGCGGGGCAGGTCGGGCTGAGGGAGGTGAGCGACGTCGACGTCGTGGACCTGCTCGATCGCGATCCCGTGCCCCCCATGCAGAACCTGCTCGAGACCTGCATACGCGACAAGAACGTGCTCGTGACGGGGGCGGGAGGCTCGATCGGCGCGGCGCTGTGCCGGCAGATCCTGACGCAGAAGCCCCGCCGCCTCATCCTGCTCGACCTGTCGGAAGCGGCGCTGTACAACATCGACAAGGAGATGCGCGCCGCGGTCGCCCGGGAGGGGCTGCCGGACGACCTCGTCGTCCCCCTCATCGGCTCCGTCCTCAACCGGACCCGGCTCCGCGACGTCCTGAAGTCGTATCGCGTGCACACCGTGTACCACGCCGCGGCGTACAAGCACGTGCCCCTGGTCGAGTACAACATGATCGAAGGCGTCCAGAACAACGTCTTCGGCACGCTCCACACGGCGGAGGAGTGCCTGCGCTCCGGCGTCGAGAACATGGTCCTCGTGTCGACCGACAAGGCGGTGAACCCCAACAGCATCATGGGCGCCACCAAACGCCTGGCCGAACTCGTGCTGCAGGGGCTGCAGCAGCGGGGGGGCGGCACGAAGCTCTCCATCGTCCGGTTCGGCAACGTGCTCGGCGCGTCGGGCTCGATCGTGCCGCTGTTCGTGGAGCAGATCCGGGGCGGCGTGCCCGTCACCATCACGCATCCCGAGGTGACGCGCTACTTCATGACCATCGACGAGGCGGTGTCGCTCGTGATCCAGGCGGGTTCCATGGCGCACGGTGGCGACGTGTTCGCCCTCGACATGGGCAAGCCCGTCCGGGTGAAGGACCTCGCGGAGAAGATCGTCGCCCTGATGGGCCTCACGGTGCGTGACGACGACAACCCGGGCGGCGACGTCGAGGTCAGCTACATCGGCCTGCGGCCCGCGGAGAAGCTCTACGAGGAGCTGGCCATCGGCAGGAACGTCACGGGTACGCGGCATCCGATGATCCTGCGCGCCCGGGAGGAGTTCATCCCGTGGCCGCAACTCAACGCCATTCTCGAGCGGATCGGTCAGGCCGGCGCGGATTTTGACTGCGAGCGCATGCGCCGCCTCCTCGAACTGGTGGTCGACTACGAACCGATCGAGGACGTGGAGGACCTGGTGTGGCAGGAAGCCCGGCGCCGCGGCCAGGCGGCGTCCCTGAGTGGCTCCAACGTCACGGAGTTGCCGCGCGGCGCGGGGTTGCGGCAGGGCGACTGAGCGGGGCCGTCAGCTTTCGACGAATGTCCCGTGCAGGGCCAGCGGCAAGGGATAGGGCAGGGTCCCTTCCCAGAGCGGCCCCTCCGCGAGACGGCGCGCATCGAACACGCGAAGTCCCGCCTCCTGGCGCCTCACGTCGAGGAACGGACCGAGCAGCCAGCCATCACCCTCGGTAGATCCGCTGGGCACGAACACGTGCTCCTCGGGAATCTGGCCTGACGGGTAGGGCCACTGATCCTTGACGCCGCCGTCGGGGTCGAGACGCGCGATGCGTTGCAGGACCCACGCCTCCGGGGCGTCCGGCCGCGCGGCGTCGGCGGCATCGGGCCCGTGGAGTGCGAAGACCTTGCGGTGACGCTGCCCCACACGACGCGGGTCGATACGGGGGAACTCCGTGACGCCGCGAGCCGCGTCGTCGATGCGCGCGGTCCCGTCCGGTCGAAGCACGACCCGCCGGTAGCGCGGATGCACGGACGGAAAGCGCCACTCGCCGTGCATGGGGGCGCGCAGGTCCTGGATGACGAATTGGGGATTGGGCGCCTGGCAGACGTCGAGATGGATCGTGCCGTTCCCTTCCTCCCAGCCGTTGCCGTGATGGAAGTGGAAGCCGGCGGGTAGTGCGTACCGGGCCACGGGCTCCAGAGTGTCCTTGTCGAAGACGATCGCGCGTGTCCCGAGTTCGGGCCGCCAGGCATGGGCGTCCAGGAAGCTCGCGTGGCCCGACGCGAAGCGGTCCCGCTCGACCACGAAGGGCGGGAGCACGGCGACCAGGTGCCGCGCGGTGACGGCGAAATCGTGCACCATGCCGAGCGGCTCGGCCGGCAGATGGCCGAATCCGGCCACGCGCCCCGCGGAGTCGATCCGGTACAGGAGGAGCATGGGCCGCGGGTTGATCGCCACGCCGATGTTCCACACCGTCCCGTCGGGTTCCCGCTTGGGATGCGCTCCGAAGGGCAGGCCGGCCAGGTCGTCGCGCCAGCGGACGAAGCCGCGCGCCGCCAAGGTCGCGGGGTCGACATCGAGCGCGGAGCCGCCCTCCCAGAGAGCGAGCACGCGCCCTCCGTGGGCAAGCACGGAGGTGTTGGCGGCATTCATGTCGTCCGGGCCCAGGATGGGGTCCGGGGCCGACGGCACCGTGCCGAAGGCGGGAAAGAGGCGCCGGCCGGCCTGCGTCTCCCGACGCCGCTTGGGAGTATCGAGGATGCGGCCGCGATGCGTCGCGCCCTCGCCGTCGAACGTGAAGGCCTGGACCATCCCGTCGCCGTCGAACCAGTGGCCGTAGCGGTGGCCAAAACGTTCGTGTTCGGCCGGCCCGTTGCGCCAGAGGGTGCCGGTCAGTTCGGCGGGCAGGCGGCCCGCCACCGTCCGGAGGGGCGCCGCGACCTCGGGGGCGTGCGGATTGGCGAAGGCGAGCAGCCGCGGGTCACGGGCCAGGCCCTCGGCGAATTCCTCCGCCGTGCCCGCCTGCAGCCTCGCGGGCAGCACCAGAGGCGTGCTCGCCAGGAATCGGATCGCGTCCCGGCGGGAGAGTGCGAAACCGTTCATCGCGCCGACTCCGGACAGGCGAGGTTCAGGACCAGTCGTCTCGTGCCTGCGTCCGCGTCCAGGGAGAACGCCGCGTCGTCGAACGATGGCGGCCCCATGAACCCGCGGGCGTCGTTGGAGAAGCCGTAGCACTCCGTGGGCATGCCGACGAAGTTCGCGTTCAGCTCCCCGTCGCCGTTCGCGTCGTGGAAGGCGGCCACTGCGTGCTCGCCGGCGGGGAGTTCGCGAAGGACGACCACTACGCCATCCGTCGCCGCGGGAGCCGCCGCGTTCGCGACGATGCTTGCGTCGCTCGGGAAGTCGGCCCCGGGGGCCTCGCGATGGAGCGCCACGAGTGCCTGGCCCTCCGCGGACTGGATGCCGCGAAGCTCCACTTCGAGGTCGGCGCCGTGACTGGCGGCGGTGCACAGGGCGGCCCCTGCGGGCAGGATCCAGGCGAGCGGGCGAGGGAACATGGAGTCTCCGGTCGGGTGGTGCGCTACGATGGCCCAGGATTGTTGGCCTATGGGCCGGGCGGGTCACGGCCCGTTTCGTCAACGCCCGGTTTTTTTCGTGAGCGTGCAGGAACCGCATTCCGCGAATCGTGAACCACCCTCCGTCCTGTCGCCCGCGGGCCAGGGCGTGGTATTCGTCTGCCTGCTCGCCCTGTTTGCCTTCACGGGGCCCTTCGGCACCTACGACACCTCCGGCCCCCTCGAGCGGGTCGGCTACTGGTCCGTCGCGCTCGGCGTGAACTGGTTGGTCTGCGCGAGCGTCAACATGCTCACCCTGCGGGCGATGGCGCGGACTTCCTGGCCGCGGCGCGCCCTCGCCGTCGCGGGGGCCAACGTCCTCGCCGCGGTGCCCGGCACGGCGGTGGTGTTCACGGCGGAGACGCTGTTCCGGCCCGGCTACGTGGATTCGGAGGTGCTGCCGACGGTCTATGTTTCGGTGCTCGTGGTGATGCTCGCGATCAGCGGTCTGGTCCTGGTGGTGAGCAGGGCGCGGGAGCCCGCATCGGCGCCGGAGGAACACGAGCTCGGCGCGGGCGGGCAGCGTTTCCTCGACCGCCTGCCGAAGCATGTGGGCCGCGACATCGTGTGCCTCAGCATGGCGGACCACTACGTCGAGGTGTTCACCACCGAGGGATCGACCCTGGTCCTGATGCGCTTCTCCGACGCGCTGTCGGAACTCGACGCGGCGGACGGGCTGCGGGTCCACCGCTCGCACTGGGTGTCCCGCGGGCACGTGACCGGCGCCACGCGCCGCAACGGGCGGACGCTGCTCAGGCTGACGGACGGCCGCGAGGTGCCGGTCAGTCGGGCGTACCTGGCGGACGTCAGGGCGGCGGGCCTCGCCTGACCGGCCCGCCCCGACGAAGAAATGTCTGCCCGGCGAGGCCGATCTGGCCGGGCAGGCGGTTGGTAGGCGCGATTGGATTCGAACCAACGACCCCCACCATGTCAAGGTGGTGCTCTAACCGGGCTGAGCTACGCGCCTGAGGGTGCCGTACGGTATCACCGTGCTGGCGGGGGATTCAAACGCCACGCTCTCTCGGCTCTCTCGGCTCTCTCGGCTCTCTCGGCTCTCTCGGCTCTCTCGGCTCTCTCGGGTCCGGCGGCTGGCCGCCCGCCGCCGGGTTCCGCGGCGAACGCTCTTGGCTGCGGGGCCGACGTCAGTCGAGGCCGAGGGCCTTGCGCAGCATGGCGGTGTCGGCCTGGAGAAGTCCGCCGTCCGCTCCCTCGATCCCCAACAGGATGGCGTCGACTCGTTCCCGGCCGTCTTCCGTGCGCGCCGCCTCGCGCGGCGTCCGGTCGTCGAGTTCCGGATGGGGCCGGTCGGGCCATCCGGCCCAACTCTCGTCGGTCATCCGTCTCCACAACGCGCGCGCGGCTTCCGCCACCATTCTGTCCATTTCCTCGTCGATCTCCTCGATCTCGGCGTCCGAGGCGTCGTCCAAGTCGTCCGGGAAACCTTCGATCTCCTCCAGGAACACCGCCTGGTCGCCGAGGCGCTCATCGGCTTCCCGACGAAACGCCTCCGCGCGGCGGGCGGAGTTCACGAAGGCGTCCAGACGCCGTCGGTCGATCTCGATCTCGCCCAGGGTCTTGCCGGGTGCGGCCTCGGGTGTCGCGGCACCTTCCTTTATCCACGGCAACGCGACGGACACCAGGCGTCCCGCGTCGTCCGTTTTGGCCGGGCGGTCGCCGGCGAGTCCCCTTGTCAGCGGGGCGAGAGCGTCGCTGGCCTCCTGGGGCGAGCACTGGAGCTCGTAGCGCAGTGTGATGAACCGCAGCGGATCTCCATCCGCGTTGTTCATCTCGAGGGGCGGAGGATTCAGCACCCTTTTCAGCAAGCCGAAGCAGACGGCGCGCGAGGCCGCGTCGCGTGACGCGAAGGCGGTCGCGTCCCCGGCCTCGATCCCCCAACGGTCCCGCAGGTCGATGATCGTCCCGGCGTGGGTGGACGGCATGACGACGGGCACGCAGCCCAGGATGATCGAATCTCCGTCGAGCGAAACCACCCGGGCGTAGACGATGGCGCCGGGTCGCAGGTCCCGCGAGCCGCGGCGCTCATGCACCTCGAAGTCGCGCCGCAACATCAGGTCGCGGAGGGTCACGCCAAGGCCGGGCCGGACATCGCGCACGATGAAGAAGCTGAACGGCTCGGCGCAGGCCTCGCCGATGAACCTGGCGGTGAAGCTGTCGATCCGGTCCCCGTGTTCGGAGAGATAGTGGCGCGCGACGGGTATCGGGGGACGACCGTGAGCGGCCTCCGGGTAGACGTCGCCCGGAACCCAGGTATAGGCCGCCCACGACACGAACACGGGCTCGAACTCGTCTTCGTCCGCGCCGATCGGCAGCGCGTCGCCCAGGGTGAAGGCAAGCCAGGCGTCGGTCAGCCAGTGTGGCCCGTAACGCTCGCGCGCGTGCGCCTCGAACCGCGGCCACAGCTTCTCCTCCGCCCGCCGCATGCGCATCCATGGGGCCACGGGGCGGCGCGCCCTGTCCCGATGCAGGCAGCAACGCTTGTACTTCCTGCCGCTCCCGCAGGGGCAAGGGTCGTTTCTGCCGGCGCGCATGACGGTTTCGGACTGGCGAGGGCTCAGTGTACCGCGTGATCGTGCGGCATGCGTATCGCGCGCGGTGGATAGGTGGGTAGGACAGGATCGGCGACCGCCGGGACGGGTGCTATGCTGCCCTTCCTCGCCAGTGCATGGCTTATGGGGATGACGGCAGCCTTCGACAGGGAAGCGGCGCTGCGCTACGCCGGTCAGGAGGACAGGGACGCGGCCCTGTTCTTTGCCGGCCGAGACGTCGAACGCGCCGCGTTCCGCGCCGGCCTGACGCTCGCCCACTCGCCCGCGGAAGACGGCGGGGATCCGCGCGCCGTGCTCCGCATCTTCCAGGGGGCGCCTGGCTGCGGCAAGACCTCCTTCGTGCGGAGAATGCGCGCGGAGAACGACGATGTGCTGTTCGTGCAGGTCGAAAAGGCGCACCTGCGGTCCCTGGCGCTGCTGCGGGAACGGATTTGCGATGCGGCCCTCAATGCCGACAAGGGGCGCAACATCGTGGCCTCGCTGGCATCCGCGGGCATGGAGCTGCTTCGCCTCAGGGATGCCGGGAGGAAGGCAACCTCCTTCGCCGCCGAGTCCGCGGCGGAGAACACCCGCCTCGTCGTCTGGAAGGACGAAGCGCAGGTGCTCGAAGCGCCTTGCGATGCGCTCGTGGAGTCGCACCAGGGCATGTTGGGCGTTCCGGCGCTCGTGGTCCTTTCCGGCCTGCAGCACACCGACCGGCTTGTCCGCGCCATTCCCGGCCTCTCGCGCCTGTCGAGCGATGCGGTCGTGCACATGGGCGGCCTCCGGCCCGGAGAGTGCGCGGACTCAACGCGGCAGATGGTGGCCGCTTTCGGGATCGAGGTGGGTGACCCCCTGGTCGGGGCGGTTGGAAGCCGGGTCGAGGAAATGTCCGTGGGATGGCCACAGCACCTCAAGGGAGCCCAGACGGCGCTTGCGGAGCAACTCGCAGCCGTGGACGGCGACCTCTCCCGGATTGACCTCGATGCGGTCGAGCGCAAGTCGGACGCGCGCAAGGCCGCCTACTACACGCAGCGCCTCGACAGCGGGCTCCTCGCGGAAGATCGCGGTCTGGCGATTCGGGTCGTTTCTCGCATCGGCGACGTCAGTGTCGACTGCCACGTGCGCGACATGGTTGGAATCGTGCGCGAAGAAGCGCACCGTGCCGGCGCCCGCCGTTCGAGAAAGGCCGCGGAGGCGTACCTCCAGGACATGGTCGGTCATGGGCTGCTGACGCGTCGCGAGTCACCCGGGGACATCGCCCTCGACCGGTGGCAGGTTGCCGTGCCGAGCATGGTGGCCTGGGCCAACTCGCGTACCTCCGCGCGCTGAGGACGCTGTCGCGCGGCGGGCCGCTACGCCCGGAGATTCGACGTCAGCAACGCATCGAGCGCGTCTTCCTCCCCGATGTCGGCCGGCCATCCATAGGCCGCCGCCGCGGCGGCATCGAGGGCGTCGTGCGCGTCCGCGAGCCATTGCGGCCGGTCGTTGTAGAGCCTCGTGAGGGTGCGGGCACTGAGGGCCTCGGCCGCGTCGTCGCCGCGCGGGACCGGGCGCGGCGGGTAGCCCGGAGCGGGTTCCTCGACCCACTCCACCCACTCGGGCGGGTTCAGTGCGCGGCGTCCGCGATGGCCGCGGCGCGCGGGTCCCTCGCATGGGCGGTCGCCGGGAGATCCGGGGACAGGCCCTCCGGGAAGGGGAAGGTCTCGAACGTGCTCGAGGGCGTGTAGCGAGGACGATCCTCCAAGCTGGTGCCGAGCCGGAGCGACCACGCCTGGTGAAAGCGGCTGTGCAGGATGCCGAAGGTCGTGTCGTCGTCGCGCGCGATGACGATCAGCTGGCTGTCCGGGCAGATTCGTGCATCCAACCAGACGAAGAGCCGATGTTTGGCGAGGCGCGGCGTCGCGATGTAGCGGGACAGGCCTTCCAGCGCACGCCACATCCCCTGCCTCGGCTCCACATGACGCCACCAATGGGTGCGGTAGGACGCGCGCCGGTTCCGTTGCCGCATCGGGTAGACGTGGTCCTGCGCGTGCCGGAACGGCGCCTCGTACAGGGCCGCCTCCTCCCGCGCCATGTTCCAGCCGAAGTCGACGATCCACTTGTCCGCCGGGCGCCGGGTCACGTCCATCCCGTTGCGCCACGGCGTGAGCACATCCGAGTTCGGCCGGCCGTTCGGATTCGCGGGTTCGCCCAGCCATTCGCGGGCGCGCCTGCCGGGCACGTCGAAGGGTCCACCCTTGGTGTCCCCCATGAAGGCGACCCCGGCGTTGGCATAGAGCCTCTGCGCCCGGGTGAGATCGAGCCCGGAACGCCCGCGTTGCGCCGTCAGGTCGGCGTGTATCGCCTCGACGGGTTGTCCGTCCAGGCGCCGTTCGACGACGGCGTCGTCGTCCGCGTGCGCAAAGCACACCAGCGATACGCGCACGGCCGCGCCGTCGATCACCCACGGCTCGTCGCTCCAGGCATCGAAGATCGGCCGGTCCCGGGTCGCCGCCCGCAAGGCGCGCCGGTTCGCCCCGCCCCGGATCGAGTTGGTGGCGACCAGACCCACGCGCCGGGCCCCGCCGCGCGCCACGTGCTCCCCGGCCTTGACGAACCAGTAGCAGACGAGGTCGGCCTCCGCCGGGACCCGTCCGGCATAGACCGCGAAGACCCTCGAGACGTACTCCTCCCCCAGCCCGGCGTTCAGCAGCTTCCCGCCCAGGAACGGCGGGTTGCCGATCACGGCGTCGACGTCCGGCCAGTCGGGTTCGCCGGCGTCGTGCGAGAAGATCGCATCGCGACACTCAATGGTGTCGAGGGGTTTCAGGACCGGATCGCGGGATTCCGTGAACCCGTTCCGGCGCATCCACTGGATCTCGCCGATCCAGACGGACACCCGCGCCAGCTCGGCGGCGTAGGCGTTCACCTCGATGCCGCGCACGTTCGCGGGTCCGACCGCCGGAAACGACCGTTGCAGTCCGGGCGCCTCCGCCTCCAGTTGCACGCGGTGCTCCAGGTCCTTGAGCGCCTGCAGCGCCAGATAGAGGAAGTTGCCGGAACCGCATGCGGGGTCGAGCACGGTGAACTGCCGCAGCCGTTCGAGGAAGGCGCGCAACCGCCGCCCGGCGTCGCGCCGCAACCGCGTCCGGGTCGCGCGGTTCCCGGCGGCGTCGGCGCGCTCGACGGTTGCGGCGATGTCGGCCTTGGCGGTCTCCCACTCCGCGAGCAAGGGCCGCACCACCGTCGGCTCGACGATGCGCATGATCTTGTCCCGGTCCGTGTAGTGCGCGCCGAGTTGCGCGCGCTTGTCCGGGTCGAGCCCCCGCTCGAACAACGTGCCGAGGATGGACGGGTCGATCTGCGACCAGTCGAGGGCCGCGGCCTTCAACGTGGTCGCGACCTCGGTGCGTTCGAGGGGTAAAGCACGGTCGTCGTCGAAGAGGCCGCCGTTGAACCAGACCACCGTCTCGAAACCGACCCGGCCGCCCGAACGCATCGCGCCGAACAGTTCGCGGGCCAGTACCGCGAACTCGTCCGGCCGCCGCCGGGAGTGTTCGAGCATGCGCGTGAACATGTCGTCGGGCAGCAGGCCGACATCCTCCGCGAACATGCAGAACACGAGGCGGTTGACGAAGTGCGCGACGCTCCGGGGATCGTGGCCCCGGTCCCGCAGCGACTGGGCAAGCTCTGCGAAGGTCGCGGCGGCCCGCTCCGTCAGCGCCTGCCGGCTCTCGCCGGGGCGCAGCCGCTCCGGGTCGGACATCGCCCACCGGAGCCGGTCCCGCACGTCCGCGTCGGCCAGGTCTTCGAGCGAGAACTCGCGGGTCTCGCTGACGCTGTTCGTCCAATTCGTGCGGATGCGGAACCTCGCCATGTCGGAGACGATCAGGAGCGGCGGGTTCTCCAGCGCGAGGGCGTACTGGCGCAGTTGGCTGAAGGCGGCGTCGAGGTCCGCGTGCTTGCCCTTGTACTCCCATGCGAAGCAGTGCCGCTTCCACACGTCCGCCCAGCCGTCGCCGCCGGTGTCCTTGCGGGCGCCGCGCTCGAAGCAGTAGCGCTCGCCCGCGGGATCGGCCTCCGCCGGCGTGGGTTCGCCGAGCAGGCGGCAGAGGTCGATGAAGTGTTCCTGGGCGGCGGAGCGCTCCTTGAGCTCGGAGGCGCGCCACTTGGCGATGAACTCCCGGGGGGTCATGGTCGGCGCGGGCCCTGTGCCGAGGCGCTACGTTCCCGCAGGAGCCGATGGGCGATGCGGCTGGTGCGCATCTCGATGCCTCGCCACGCCCGGCGCTCGCCGCGCCCGGCGCTTTGGGTTCCTGGTCTCATCGGTCGTGTGCGCCGAGGCGTTGTTCGCATGTGTGCCATGGCCGAGTCCTCCCGGAACGGAAGGGTCATACGACAAGTCCCCCACTGCAAGGGAAGCAGCGTTCGGCGGGTGGGCCGGAGGCCGCCTCGACGGCGGCGGATCGTCTTCTGTCCGTGCAAAAGCCGTGGCGCATGGGTAAGGTTCCGTTGCTGCGAAGCACGAGGGCCGACGAGGAATGCAGGCGAGGCGCGGCCGGTCGGGGTTGGTCCGGAGGGCCACCTATCAGGACGTACTGGATGCGCCGCCGCATCTGGTGGTCGAGGTCGTCGATGGTGAGCTGCACACCCACCCAAGGCCGGCCTCACCTCATGCGTTGGCAAGCTCATCGCTGGGGACAGATCTTGCGCAGCCGTTTCAGTTCGGTCGCGGCGGGCCTGGGGGGTGGTGGATCATCGACGAGCCGGAGCTGCATTTCGGTGATGACATCATCGTGCCGGACCTTGCCGGCTGGCGCCGAGCGCGGATGCCCGAGTACCCCGACGCGGCATTCTTCACATTGGCGCCGGATTGGGCGTGCGAGGTGCTCTCGCCATCGACGCGCCGCATTGACTTGCATGGGAAACGCCCGATCTATGCCCGCGAAAGTGTCGGCCACCTTTGGCTTGTGGACCCGGCGGACCGCACCATGGAGGCGTTCGAGTTGCGCGAAGGACAGTGGGTGTTGATTGGGAGCGCCAAGGACGACGATCCGGTGTGCATCCCTCCGTTCGACGCGATCACCTTCAGCCTGGCAGACCTCTGGCCCTGACGCTGGACGCCTCTGAAGAGGGGAGTTTCGGTCGCTTGACGGCGACCTCCTCGTCGGGGGCGCGCAGGCCGATCGCGCCGATCGATCATCAGCGCAGCGCCTCCAGCGCTTCCCGAACGGTACGGTTGTTCTCCGACGCGCTCCGGCAGTAGAATCGCCGCCCCGACGGTCCCGTCCCCGGCACCGCCCGGGCCGGGCCTTGCATGGAGTGATGCCTATCAAGAGATCAGCAGGGAAAGCACAGCCGCCCCGGGCCGTGCTGAACGAGGACATCCGCGCCCGCGAGGTGCGGCTCGTCGGCGCGGACGGTGGGCAGGTTGGCATCGTCCCCAGGGAGGACGCCCTGGGCGAGGCGCGGCGGGAAGGACTGGATCTGGTGCTCGTCGCCCCGGATGCCGATCCGCCGGTCGTCAAGGTGATGGACTACGGCAAGCACCTGTTCGACTTGAAGAAGGCGAAAACGGCGCAGAGGAAGAAGCAGAAGCAGACCCAGGTCAAGGAGATGAAGTTCCGCCCGGGGACGGAAGAGGGCGACTACCAGGTCAAGCTGCGCAATCTGGTCCGGTTCCTGGAGGACGGCGACAAGGCCAAGGTGATTCTCCGGTTCCGCGGCCGGGAGATGGTCCACCCCGAACTGGGCACGAAGGTGCTGCAGCGGATAGAGAACGACCTCGAGCCCTACGCCTCGGTGGAAGCCGCCCCCAGGTTCGAGGGGCGCCAGATGACGATGGTTCTCTCGCCGCGCAACCGCCGAAAGAACTGACAGGCACGCCGCCGGCGATGGCGCGCCGGCGGAGACGACGGGTACGTCGGTACGGTTCCCGCCAGCGCGGCCCGTGGCATGACGTTGCCGGGAGGCCGAGCGAGCCGGCACGAACAGACGGGAGCATTTGGTAATGCCCAAGCTCAAGACACATCGAGGGGCGGCGAAACGGTTCCGCCGCACGGCCCAGGGCTTCAAGCACAAGAAGGCCTTCAAGAACCACATCCTCACCAAGAAGTCCCCGAAGCGGAAGCGCCAGTTGCGCGGGCTCGCGCCGGTTTCCGACGGAGACAAGTCGGGCGTCAGGCGCATGTTGCCCGGCAAGGCGCGCTAGGGACCGGGAGCAGCAGCCGTGACGAGAGTCAAGCGGGGTACGGTCGCCCGCACGCGCCGGAAGAAGGTGCTCAAGGCCGCCAAGGGCTACCAGGGGCAGCGCAGCCGGAGCTTCCGGGTCGCGAAGCAGGCCGTCATCAAGGCCGGCCAGTATGCGTACCGTGACCGGCGGCAGCGGAAGCGCCAGTTCCGGGCGCTGTGGATCGTCCGCATCAACGCGGAGGCCCGTGAGCATGGCCTGTCGTACAGCCGGCTGATCGCCGGGCTGAAGAAGGCCGACATCCAGATGGACCGCAAGGTGCTGGCGGACCTCGCCCTGCACGAGAAGGACGCGTTCGGCGCGCTGGCGAGCAAGGCCAGGGAAGCGCTGGCGACCTAGTGTCGTGTCACGTGAGTTCTGGCGCTTCAGAGTTCGCCCTGCGCGTCAATGCAAGGCGTGGTCCGCAGGGAATATCGGGCCGCCCGAAGGGCGCATTGGCAAGGGCCACAACGCGGCAGTGGCGTGCAGGGCGGACTCCCGAAGGGCGCGTCCCACGGGGCCTGTGGCGGTGTTGCGCCCCTTGGCAATGGGCCCACCATTCCCTGCGGGGAACGCGCCACCGCCACGCTTGCGTGGCGCGGCCACGAGACCCCGTGGGACGCGCTGAAACGTCAGAACTCACGTGACACGACACTAGCCGCGACCCGACGGTCGCGCCTTCGGCGGGTACGACGATGGATCGCAACGGACCGGGGCGGCACGCCCCGCAAGGCGGGGGCCCGGGGCGGCACGCCCCGGAAGTAGACGAGGTCAGGGAACGCGCCCTGGCGGAAGTGGCTGCCGCGGGCGATGCGCAGGCCCTCGACGAGATCCGCGTACATGTCCTTGGGCGCCGGGGCACGCTGACCGGGTTGCTGAAGTCGCTGGGGAAGCTCCCGCCGGCCGAACGTCCGGCGGCGGGGGCGGACATCAACGCGGCGAAACGCGCGGTCGAGGTCGCCATCGACACCCGCCGCGCCGCACTATCCCAGGAGCAGCTCGCCCGGGCGCTCGAGGAGGAAGCCCTCGACGTGACCCTGCCCGGCCGCCGGCAGGACGCGGGCAGTCTGCATCCGGTGACGCAGACCCTGCGGCGCATCGAGGAGATCTTCGTCGGCGCCGGTTACGACGTGGTCACCGGGCCGGAGATCGAGGACGACTACCACAACTTCGAGGCGCTCAACCTGCCGGCCAACCACCCGGCGCGAGCGATGTGGGACACCTTCTACCTCGAGGACGGTCACGTCCTCCGCACCCACACGTCCCCGGTGCAGGTGCGGGTCATGGAGCGGATGGCGCCCCCCATCCGCATCATCTGCCCGGGCCGGGTCTACCGGCGGGACTCGGATCTGACGCACACCCCGATGTTCCACCAGGTCGAAGGCCTGGTCGTCGACGAGGGGATCGGTTTCACGGACCTGAAGGGCGCCGTCGTGGGTTTCGTGCAGCGCTTCTACGACCGCGAGACGCCAGTGCGCTTCCGTCCCTCCTACTTTCCCTTTACCGAACCGTCGGCGGAAGTGGACGCGCAGTGCGTGCACTGCGGGGGCGCGGGGTGCCGGGTGTGCGGCTACTCGGGCTGGCTGGAGGTGATGGGCTGCGGGATGGTGCACCCCAACGTGCTCTCGATGTCGGGCATCGACCCGGAGCGCTACACGGGCTTCGCGTTCGGCTTCGGCGCGGACCGGCTCGCCATGCTCTACTACGGGGTCGACGATCTTCGCCTGCTGTTCGAGAACGACCAGCGTTTCCTGCGGCAGTTCGCCTGAGACCGGCGTCGTGAAGTTCAGCGAACGCTGGCTGCGCGAGTGGGTCGATCCGGCCGTGGACACGGACGGTCTGTGCGACCAGCTGACCGGCGCGGGCCTCGAGGTCGACGGCGTCTCCCCGGCCCATCCCGGGTTCGAGGGCGTGGTCGTGGGGCAGGTGTTGCAGTCCGAGCCCCATCCCGCGGCCGAGCATCTTCGGGTTTGCACGGTGGACCACGGCGCGGGGGCCGTCGCGGTGGTGTGCGGCGCGCCCAACGTGCGCACGGGCGTCAAGGCGCCCCTCGCGCGGACCGGGGCGCGGTTGCCGGGTACGGCGGTGGCCAGGCGGGAGATCCAGGGCGTCGTCTCCGACGGAATGCTCTGCTCCGCGGCGGAACTGGATCTCGGCGACGACGGGGACGGCATCCTGGAGTTGCCCGACGCGTATGCACCGGGTGAGGAACTCGGCAGCGCGCTCGGTCTGGCCGACCGGTGCATCGAGCTCGACCTCACCCCCAACCGCGGAGACTGCCTTTCGCTGCGCGGTATCGCGCGGGAAGTGGGGGTTCTGAACGACACGGCGGTCCGCGCGCCGGAATGCCCCGCCGTCGCCCCCGCCCTCGACGACGTGTTCCCGGTCGAGATCGACGCCGGAGAAGGCTGCCCGCGCTACCTCAGCCGCGTGATCCGGGGCGTGGACGTCCGTCGCCCGACACCGGTGTGGCTGCGGGAACGCCTGCGGCGGTCGGGCCTGCGCTCCATCGATCCGGTCGTCGACGTCACGAACTACGTGCTGCTGGAACTCGGTCAGCCGATGCACGCGTTCGACCTGGACAGCCTGCAGAAGCGCGTCGTGGTCCGCTGGGCGCGTCCGGGCGAGTCGCTCGAGATGCTCGACGGCCGCGAGGTCGCCCTCGAGCCGGACACGCTCCTCATCACCGACGACCGGGGGCCGGTCGGCATGGCGGGGGTGATGGGCGGCGCGAACTCCGCGGTCGGTCCGGGGACCCGCAACGTCTTCATGGAGTGCGCGTATTTCGCTCCCGACGCGATTCACGGTACGGCACGCCGCTACGGCCTGCAGACGGATGCCTCGCAGCGTTACGAGCGCGGCGTCGACCCGACTCTCCAGGAACCGGCCATGGAGCGCGCCATCGCGCTCCTGATCGAAGTGGCGGGCGGCGAGGCGGGGCCCGTCGTGGTGACCGAGAGCCGCGCTCACCTGCCCGAGGGGCGTACCGTGCGTCTGCGCCGCCGTCGGCTCGACCTGCTCGTCGGCGAGGTCGTCCCCGACCGGGAGGTGGACCGTATCTTCGAGCGCTTGGAGTTTGCACCACGGCGGGAGGACGGGGAGGACGGGCCCGAGTGGCGCATCGCCGCGCCGGCCCACCGGTTCGACATCGCCATCGAGGAGGACCTGGTCGAAGAGGTCTGCCGCATCTACGGGTACAACCGGATCGGGCAAGACGACCCGACGGCGGCGTTACCGCTGCGAAGGGTCCCCCGGGACGTCGTCCCCCCGAGCCGGCTTGCGGACGCGCTCGTCGCCGCGGGCTACCGGGAGGCCATCACCTACAGCTTCGTCGAACCGGCTCTCGTCGAGCTGCTGGCGCCGGACGCCGCACCGGTGCGCATCGCGAACCCGATGTCGGTCGAGCAGTCCGTGATGCGCACCAGCCTGATGCCCGGCCTACTGGGCGCGCTCCGCACGAACCTCGCTCGGCAACAGAACCGCGTACGGCTGTTCGAACTCGGGCAGTGCTTCCCGGAGGCATCTGGCGCCGCGCCGGAGGCGTCGATGGTGCTTCGCGTGGGAGGCATCGCCTGCGGTCCCCGTTTCCCGGAGTCCTGGGCGGCGGCTTCGGACGGGATCGACTTCCACGACGTGAAGGGCGATGTCGAGCGGCTGCTCGATGTCGGTGGCCTCCCGTACCGGATCGCGCCTGCCCGCGATCGCGCGCTGCACCCGGGGCAGTCGGCGGCGGTGTTCCTGGCCGGGCCAGACCTGGAAGCCGGGCGTTTCGGCCGCCTGCACCCGGAGGTGGAAAGCGTCCTGGATCTCGGACTGCCCGTGTTCGCCTTCGAGTTCGATGCCGACGCGCTGGTGGCCCGCCGCGCTCGCGAGCACCGTCCCGTGCCGAAGTTCCCGCGGGTTCGGCGGGACCTCGCCATCGTCGTCGATCGCGCCGTCTCGGCCGCGGAAGTCGAGGCCGCGGTCCGAAGCGTCCTGGGCGACGCGCTGAGCACCTTCACGCTCTTCGATGTCTATCGGGGAAAAAGCATTGATTCCAATGAAAAAAGTCTCGGCCTGGGGTTGACGTTGCAGCATCCTTCGCGCACGCTTGCCGACGACGATATCACTCGCTACGTGGATATGACGCTGCGACGCCTGAAGACCGATTTCGGCGCTCGACTGCGTTGATCCGCGCTGAGTAGCCCCCGTGAGCGAACACGACGACAGCGGACTTCCCGACCGGCCGACGAGGTCGGATACGCTGACGAAGGCCCGCATGGCCGACGGCCTGTTCGAGGAACTCGGGCTCAACAAGCGCGAGGCCAAGGAGATCGTCGAGCTGTTCTTCGAGGAGGTCCGGGTCGCCCTCGCGCGCAACGAGCCTGTCAAGCTGTCGGGGTTCGGCAACTTCGACCTGCGGGACAAGCGGGAACGGCCGGGCCGCAACCCGAAGACCGGCGAGGACATCCCCATCACCGCCCGCCGCGTGGTGACCTTCCGGCCGGGGCAGAAGCTGAAGGCGCGGGTGGAGGCGCATGCTGGAGCCTCCGAGTAAGGAACTGCCCGCGATCCCGGGCAAGCGCTACTTCACCATCGGCGAGGTCGCGGAACTCTGCGACGTCAAGCCCCACGTACTGCGGTACTGGGAGGGCGAATTCGAGCAGCTCCGACCGGACAAGCGGCGCGGCAACCGGCGCTACTACCAGCGCCAGGACGTCATGGTCGTGCGCCAGATACGCGCCCTGCTGTACGAGCAGGGGTTCACCATCGGCGGGGCCCGCCAGCAACTGTCCGGCGGGGAGGCGAAGCAGGACCAGATTCGCTCGCGGCTCCTGATCCGGCAGACGATCTCGGAGCTCGAGGAAGTCCTGCAGGTCCTGCGCGGCTGAAGCGGAGGCTGATCAGATGGCTTGGTAGCCGTCGCTTTGTCAGTTCTGGAAGCCGTCGATGAGCGGCGCCCCGCACCGAACCATGCGCACGGGTTCGGAAATTGCCCAATGACGACGCTTGCGTCCGATGATCCTCGAACGTGGCTTCCCCCCACTTGCCGATCGCATTGAGAATGGCTCTGGACGGACGCGTTCCAAGAGGGCGTCTGAAGCGGTAGCCGCTTGATGCGCTGCCGCTGAAGTACCTGTGCAGCGCGTAGAGCATGGAGGCGAGGATCGATCCACGCCCGCTGACCGTAGCCTCTGTCGGCCGCCGAGAGCGTGATTCCCGAGAGGGCACAAAACCCGGTTGGGAACACACGGAGTTGGCATGCCGACCCAATGTGTGGGTATCGGACTGCCAAGCTCGGACCTCATCTCAGCCGCCCGCCGCCAGTTCCGCCTCTCCGAGGAACGCCTCCACGTCGGCTTCGACCGCCGTCCCCTTGAAGAAGTCCCGGTTGCCGCTCGTCCAGAAGTGGACGGGGTTGTCGAACGTGAACGCCTTGAAGTCCTCGGGCGTCATCAGACCGTCGTCCACCAGTTCGTAGGCTTCCTCGAGCACCTCCGACATCTCGGGCACGTCGAAATGCCCGATGTCCGAGCTGAACAGGGCGTTGATGCGGGTCCCCAGCGGGTTCACCCGGTCGTTGAACGCCCAGACGTTCATCCGGTCGTCCGCTTCGCAGCCGAAGTAGAAGTTGCCGAACAGGTCCCGGAAGTCCTCCACGCGCTCGATCCCGCAGGCGGCGAAGTCGTCCAGGGTCGCCTCGCCTCCGGTGTCCACGGACGCCTGCGTGTTGATGGCGGCGTACAGCGCGGCGTCGCGGCTTACCATGAGCCGGGCCATGTCCTCCGGACCGTATTGCCGGGCGAGTTCCATCAGGCCTTCATGGTCCAGGTTCGCGGGATCGACCACCTCGAGCGCCTCGGGATTGCGGATGCTCCAGTGTCCGATGAGGTCCGCGTAGAGCTGGCAGGCGTAGCTGACCCCGCCCTCGAGGAAGGCCATCGTCAGCGTGGGGAAGCGGCGCGACACGCCCCCGAGGAACATCGCCTTGCAGATGGCCTCCGCGGTGGAGGCGAAGTGGCCGATGTGGTTGTAGGTGAAGTTCGACGGGGACCGCCTGAGCGCGTAGCCGCGGCCGGAGGCATGGAAGGTCGGGGAGATGCCGAGTTCCACGCACTTCCGCCAGAGCGGGTCGTAGTCGTGGATGCTGTCGAGCCCGAGCACGTCGTACCAGTAGCCGAGCCGCGCGGCGCCCTCGTCGCCGTCCGCCGCCGCGGGCGCCGGCCGCGGCACCATGCCGGCGAACAGGGCCGCCTTCATGCCGAGCGTCCCGGTCGCGTACTCGAGTTCCTCGATCGCTACGTCGGGGGTGGCGGTCGGGATGACGGCGACCGGGGTGAGCCGGTCCGAGTAGTCGGCGAAGTACTCGGCCGCGAAGGTGTTGAACGCCCGCAGGGCCTGGCGCTGGAGGTCCTTGTCCTCCGTGACGGCCGCGGCGCCGGTCGGGTACATGACGCAGAAGTCGAGGCCGAGTTCGTCGAGGCGCTCGTAGAGGAGCCGCGGCATCATGGCCGTCGCGCGGTCGCGCGTGTTGGCCATCGGCACCTGCCAGAATCCCGGGTGCGCGGCGCGGTGGTGGCGGCGACCCTCGGGCCCCATGCGCTGCGCCTTGCCGATGAGCGAGTCGAGTCCGTCGAAGCACTCGGCCACCTTGCGCCCGGCGATCTTCGCGATGCGCTCCTTCATCATGGGTCCGAACTCGAGCCAGTGCGCGTCGGAATCGATGACGGGGTGCGTGAGCCTTGCGTGAATCTCCTGCGAGTGCATCGTGACCTCCTCCCGGTTCGAAACCTTGGAAGGTACCACGGAGGCCAGGTGCGGGGGTGGCCGTGGAAGGCGACCTCGCGCGTGGTCAGCCGTCGGCCGCGCGGAGGGCCTGCAACCGGACCGGGCTTGCGAGCCGGTCCAGGACGCCGGCGATCGTGCGTCCGATCAGGGTCGAGTTGCGGATGCGTTCGACGTGGGGCCACGTCGCCGCCTCGCCCTCGCGCACGAGCTTGCCGGTCTCTTCGGGACTGAGCGTCGAGATGAGCGCGGCGGGATCGAGGAAGCGGCGCTTCGGCATGATGTTGACGTCGGCGGTGTATTCCTGGGTGAGCACGCTGAACCCCATGCGCGTCATCACGTTGAGCGGGTAGACATCCTGCACGAGGCGCATCGCGAACGGATACGCGACGCGGAACCACTGCTGCCAGGACGACAGGTAGATGGACGCGAGCTGGGAGAACGGGTCGGGGCCCCGGGGCACCTGCGGCGACCACATCGCCACCGGGTTCGCCTGGCTCGCGATGAAGAAGTTGCAGCCGTAGACGCGGGCCAGGCGACCGGTGGGCATGTCGTCGGTGACGGAACCGTCGACCCACTTTCTCGACCGTACGAACGGCAGCCGCTTCCCGTCCACCCCTCGGGCCGCGAGGGTCACCGGGGGAAAGACGCCGGGAATCGCGCACGTCGCCATGACCGCTTCGCGTATCAGGGCGTTGGGCGACGTGACGGCGTTGAGGGTCCGCGACTGCTGCTGCACCTCGGCGGGCGCAACGGAAATGCTGAGATCGCGGCCGGACTCTTCGAGGGCCTCGCCGAACGTCAGGTCGGGCACGAGCGCCTCGACGGCCCCGTGCAGGTCGTCGCGGGTCACGCGCTTGCGGCGGAACGGCTGTTCGCCCGGCGCGTCCTGGAATGCCTGCCCGAACGCGTCCCGGTCGAACATCTCCTGCAGTGCCTCGTCGCTGCGCGTGCAGACGGTCGCCGCGACGAGCCCCCCGGCGCTCGCGCCCGAGATGACCGCCGGTAGGAGCCTCTGTTCGAGGAGCGCCTTGGCGACGCCGAGGTGGAACGGACCGAGCGACCCGGCCCCGGAGAGCATCAGCGCACAGTTGCCGAAGGCCTGACGGGCGCCCCGGAAGAACGCGAGCTTGCGGTCGAACGACAGGATCTCCTCGTCCGCGTCGGCCAGCTGTTCGAGCGCCCCCGCCAGTTCCCTGACGTAGTCCGAAATCAGGTCCTTCGTGCCGAGCGCGGCGCGGCCGTAGAGGCGCGACGAGCCCATGCCGCCCATGTTCCCGTGCAGCCCCTCGTTCAGGTAGTACAGGACCCGCCGGGGGTCGCCTTCCGCCCGCACGTCGACCAGTTCGTCCAGGCGGCGGCGGATCACCCGGTAGTCGAACAGGTCGGTCCGGTCGTCGGCCTTCCAACGCGCCGCGCCGGTCTGCTCGTCCCTGGCCTGCGCCTCGGCGCGCCACTCTTCGTAGTTTGCTGCGGTCATGGGGGACGACGTGCCTCTTCGCGACGGGCATGGAAATCGTACCAGAGCGGCCGGTGCTTTCAGCCCAGTGCCCGCGGTGGGCGCGGCATAATAGGAGGCTTCCGCGGCTCCAGGATAGCCAGATGGGCATCACCAACAGGACGGCGCTGATCGCGGTCGTCGTCGCGTTTCTGACCGGCATGCTCGCGACGCTGGCCGTCCGGCCGCCGGGGGAGGGCGGCCCGGCGGTGGCCTCGGCTTCGACTACGGCGGCCACGGTGCGCTGGCGCGTGCCGGTCGCCTTCTCGACCGCCCTGGAGGTGCTGGGCGACAACGTGCTCTGGGTAACGGACGCCATGCGGCGCGCATCCGGCGGCGCGGTACTGCTCACCCCCTACGAACCCGGGGAGATCGTGCCGGCCTTCAACATCGTCGATGCGGTGCGCGAGGGCAAGGTTCCGGCCGGCTATACCTGGCTGGGCTACGACCAGGGCAAGATTCCGGCGGCCCCGCTGCTCGGCGCCGTCCCCTTCGGCATGGAGCCGTGGGAGTTCATGGCGTGGTGGTTCGAGGGCGGCGGGCGCGAGCACGGCGAGGCGCTCTACGGCAAGTACGGCGTGCACCCCGTGCTCTGCGGGCTCATCAGTCCCGAGACGGCCGGGTGGTTCCGCAAGCCCATCGAGGCGCTGACCGACCTCGAGGGGCTCAAGATCCGCTTCGCGGGACTGGGCGGCAGGGTGATCGAGCGCTTGGGCGCGTCCGTCACGATGCTGCCGGGCGGCGAGATCTTCCAGGCGCTGGAGAAGGGCGCCATCGACGCCACGGAATTCGCGCTGCCGAACGTCGACCAGGACCTGGGTTTCGACCGCGTCGCCAAGCTGAACTACTACCCGGGCTGGCACCAGCCGGCCACCTCGACCCACCTCGTCGTGAACGCCGACGTGTGGGCCGGCCTCACCGACTCGGAACGCGGCGTCATCGAGACGGCGTGCACGGCCGGCGTCACCCGCAACCTCGCCAAGGCCGAAGCCGTGCAGGGCGCGGTGCTCGCCGGTTTCCCGGACAAGGGCGTGACCGCGGTGCGGCTGCCCTTGCCGATCCTGCGCGAACTCGAGCGGGTGACGGCCCGGGTGATGGCGGAGGAGGCCGAGCGGGACGAGGACTTCCGCGCCATCCACGCCTCGCAGCGGGCGTTCCGCGACGAGTACGCGTTGTGGAAGCGCTTCGCCTACCTGCCCAGGGACTTCTGATTGGCCACCATCGACCTGCCCGAGACGCCGTTCTCGCGCGTCGTCGACCCGATCCTGATCGCGATCGGGAACGCCGTATCGTGGCTGTGGGTCGTGCTGCTGGCGGTCATCGTCGTCAACGTCGTCCTGCGCTATGCCCTCGCCCAGGGCCGGATCGAGTTCGAGGAGATCCAGTGGCACCTCTACTCGGTCGGCTTCATGCTGGGGCTTGGCTACGCGCTGCAGTCGGACGCCCACGTGCGCGTCGATGTCCTGCACGAGCGCTTCGCCCCGGTGACGCGGGCCTGGATCGACCTCTATGGGCTGGTGCTCTTCGTGCTGCCCTTCGTCGCGCTGATGCTGATCTACGGCGTGCGGTTCGTCGCGGACAGTTTCGCGACCGGGGAGATCTCGAGTTCGCCCGGAGGGCTGCCCTACCGGTGGGCGATCAAGGCGGTCCTCGTGGCCGGGTTCGGGCTGCTGGGTCTCGCCGCGGTCTCGCGGCTGACGCGGCTCTGGAAGTTCCTCTTCCTCGGCGGCGGCCGCTAGGCGCTCCGCGCCGCCTCGAACGGGATCCCCATGCCGGCCAACGAAATCCTCGCCCTCGTCATGTTCGTGGCCTTCATCGGCCTCGTCTTCACGGGCTTCCCGATCGCCTGGATCCTGGCTGGGCTCGCCATCCTCTTCACGGCCCTCGCCATCGTGTTCGAGGTCGATTTCGGCATCGCCATCGGCGTGGACTGGGCGTACGCGTCGATCGGCGTCGAGCGCATCTGGAACGTCATGGAGAACTGGGTGATGGTCGCGTTGCCCATGTTCGTCTTCATGGGCCTCATGCTCGACCGGTCCGGGATCGCCAACCGGCTGATGAAGAGCTTTGCGCGGCTGTTCGGGCGCGCCGGGGGCGGGCTGGCGGTGACGATCACGCTGATCGGCGTCCTGCTGGCCGCGACCACGGGCATCATCGGCGCCTCGGTGGTGCTGCTCGCGCTGCTGGGATTGCCGATCATGCTGCGGGAGGGGTACGACCGCTCGCTCGCGGCGGGGACGGTGTGCGCGGTCGGCACGCTCGGCATCCTCATTCCGCCGAGCATCATGCTGGTGCTGATGGCGGACCGCATGGCCATGCCGGTCGGCGACCTCTTCCTGGGCGCGCTCTTTCCGGGCCTGCTGCTCTCCGGCCTCTACGTGCTCTACCTGTTCGGTTACGGCGTGGTGCGCCCGGAGGGCGCGCCCAGGGCCGCGGCGGAGGAACCGCTGAACCTCGCCGCGCTGGGGGACCTCGCGCTCGCCATCCTGCCGCCCGCCGGCCTCATCCTGATGGTGCTCGGCAGCATCTTCTTCGGTCTGGCGACCCCAACGGAAGCCGCCGGCGTCGGCGCGGCCGGTGCCTTGCTCCTCGCCCTGGCCAACCGGGCGCTCGACCGCCGCGTGCTGACCGAAGTGGTCCGGGAGACCACCCGCACCACGGCCTTCATCTTCGGCATCCTGATCGGCGCGACGATGTACTCGCTGGTGCTACGCGGCCTCGGCGGCGACGAACTCATCGAACGCACGCTGCTCGACCTGCCCTTCGGGCCGACGGGCATCGTCATCACGATCCTGTTCGTGACGTTCCTGCTCGGCTTCTTCCTCGACTGGATCGAGCTGACCCTCATCATCCTGCCGCTGGTGTCGCCGGTCGTGGTGCTGCTCGGCTTCGATCCGGTCTGGTTCACGGTGCTGTTCGCCGTCTGCCTGCAGACCAGCTTCCTGACGCCCCCGGTCGGCTTCGCGATCTTCTACCTGAAGGGCGTCGCCCCGCCGGGCGTGGACGCACCGACCATCTACCGCGGCGTCGTGCCGTTCATCCTGCTGCAGCTCCTGGGGCTCGCGGTGATCTTCAACTGGGAAGCGCTGGTGACGTGGCTGCCGGCGCAGGCGTACTGAGAGGCTCTCGCGGCAGCGGCCCCGGAACGCATCGCCGCAGGGGCTCCAGTGCCGCCGCCGCGGTCGCATGCTCGCCGCCGCCCGCGTAAAATCCCCGCCCCACGGGGCGTAGCGCAGCCTGGTAGCGCACCACACTGGGGGTGTGGTGGTCGCCGGTTCAAATCCGGCCGCCCCGACCACCACCACCAACACGCATCCTGATCCTCTCGTGCGCTCTTGATTGACCTGCGTGTAGCTACGCTAAAATGAGGTAGTAACACCTCTATCTTAGGTGGTCAGATGACCCGTATCGAGATATCGGAGGAACCGTTACGCCAGCTCTTCGGGAGCGTCACGGCCTACCACACGCTCATGTACCTGGCGGCGTGCGGGCGCGGGTACGCCGCCGAGATCGCGCGCGTCCACGAGCAGGCGCTGGCGCCGGTGCAGCGCCAGTTGCGCAAGTTCGAGGGCGTCGGCCTGATCGTCAGCCGAATGGAGGGCAACACGCGGTTCTACTACTGGGGCCGCGGACCCATCGCCTCGGCACTTGAGAAGTTCCTGCTCGAGATGGTCGACCTGCTGCCCGAGGCGACGTACGCGCGGCGATACGTGACACGGCGCCGGCCCCGGCGGCAGGGCAAGGCCTGAGGCATGCGCGGGGTGCGCAGCGGCATGCCGCTCATCGAGTTTGCGGCGCTTGTGCATGCGGAACTCGATGACGCCGGGGTCACGACCGTGCTCAGCGGCGGCGCAGCCGTCGACATCCACTCGGGCGGCGGGCAACCGTCGGACGATCTCGATTTCGTGACTGGACACCTACTTGCGGAGATCGAGCCGGTCCTTGCGCGGCTGGGGTTCGTTCGTGCGCGCGATCCTCGGCAGAGCGTGTTCACGCACCCGAGCGCGCAGTGGTACTTGGAGTTTCCCGCGGCCCCGCTCGCCTTTGGCAACCGGACGGTGCCAGTGTCGGAGTGTTGGGAGATCGGCACCAGCGAAGGCCCCCTCCGCATCATCACCCCGACGCACTGCCTGATGGACCGCCTGGCTGCCTGCGGCCACTGGGACGACACGGCGTCCCTGACGCAGGCGCTGAGCGTGGCCCGCGCGCGCGTGGACGAGATCGGCTGGGACGCCCTGCGTGCGTTCGTGGAGGAGGAAGGCATCGCCGGACACCGGTTGGTGTCCAAGTTCTGGAGGGACGCCCCGCGATTCCTGTCGTCGCGAAGCGGCTCCGCATCGCCTCGACCGTCGCCCGCCTGAAGGGTTCGTTACCCGCCTCCACTATCGGCCCTCCCTCCCTTACGATAGTGGACTCCGTCTTGCTGCTGCACTCACGTTGAAAGGGGGCGACTTCCATGACTCGAACACGTCTACAGAAACTCACGCGCCGCGACTTCGGCCGGCTGTCGATGGTGGCCCTCGGTGGCGCGCTTGCCGGCACATCGCGGGCCAACCCCGATGACGGGTCGCAGGTGGCGCAGATTCACGGGACGGTGGCGCCTGGCTTCGAGCGGGTGAGGGACGCCTTTGCCGCCAACTTCGAGCAGCATGGCGATGTCGGCGCGGCGTTCAGCCTGTACCACCGCGGTGTGAAGGTGGTCGACCTCTGGGGCGGCGTGGCCGACCAGGAGACCGGTCGGCCGTGGGCGGAGGACAGCATCGTCCTGGTGTTCTCGAGCACGAAGGGGGCGACCGCGGTCTGCGCGCACCTGCTTGCCCAGCGGGGCGAACTCGATCTCGACGCCCCGGTGGCCGAGTACTGGCCCGAGTTCGCCGCCGCCGGAAAGCAGGACATCCCGGTGCGCTGGCTGCTGTCCCACGAGGTCGGGCTTCCGGTCTTCGACAACCCCCTGACGGCGGACGAATGGCTGGCGTGGGACCCGCCCGTGAAGGCGCTCGCGGCGCAGAGCCCGGTCTGGGAGCCGGGGACCACGCACGGCTACCACGCCGGGACCTACGGCTGGCTGGTGGGCGAGGTGGTCCGGAGGATCAGTGGCAAGAGCGTGGGGACGTTCTTCGCCGACGAGGTCGCCGGCCCGCTCGGTCTCGACTTCTGGATCGGCCTTCCCGAAAGCGAGGAGAACCGGGTGGCCACGATGATCGGGATCGAGCTGCAGGACACCGCGATCGACGACCAGGCGCAGACGGAGGACAGGCGCGTGCTCCTCGAAACCGCCAGGGACCCGGATTCCTTTCTCAACCGGCCATCGACGACGGAACCGGTGGACATGAACACCCGGGCGTTCCGCGCCGCCGAGATCCCCGCGGGGAATGGCGTTACCGACGCGCGCTCGCTGGCGCGCATGTACGCGTCCCTCATCGGCGACGGCGTCGACGGCCTCCGCCTGCTCAACGACGAGACCGTGGCGCGGGCGTCCGCCGAAGCGACCGACGGCCGTGACGAGGTGATGCGCATCCGGACGCGCTTCGGGCTGGGCTTCTCGCTCAACCGGAACGGCAGTCTCGGCCAGGAAGGCGCGTTCGGGCACGGCGGCGCCGGCGGCTCGCTGGGTTTCGCGGACCCGAAGGCCGAGATCGCCTTCGGCTACGTGATGAACAAGATGCAGCTCGTGGCGAGCGACGACCCCCGTACGCTCGGCCTGATCGCGGCGGCGCACGAGTCGATCAAGGGCTGATAGCCAGGAAGGCGCTCGGCGTCAGGCGAGCCCCATTTCCCGGTAGGAGCGCACGACCTTCTCGAGCGCCGCCGCAAATGCCGCGGTGCGCAGGTCGTCGATGGCGGGAGACGCGAGCATGGTCTCGCGCGTGGCGCGATACGCGTCGCGCATCGTGTCTTCGAGGCCGGCGCGGATGAGGTCGATTTCCTCGTTGCCGCGGAGCAGGGGCGCCTTCAGGGCGTTCGGCACGGGCTTGCCGGTGGCGGCCTCGATCATCTCGACGATGTGGCGGTTCCGTTGGACGTCGAGGCGGCGCGAGAGCCGCCCGAAGCGCATGTGCGAGACATTGGAGACCCACTCGAAGTAGCTGACGGTGACGCCGCCGGCGTTGACCAGCATGTCGGGAAGGATGACCTTGCCCCGCGCGAGGAGCGTCTGCTCCGCGGCGAAACTCACGGGCCCGTTTGCGGCTTCCACGATGAGCGGCGCGGAAATCCGTGCTGCGTTACCGGCCGTGACCTGGTTCTCCGCGGCCGCCGGCACGAGGATGTCGCAATCCGCCGTCAGCACGGAGGCGCCGTCGGCGACGAAACGGGCGCCGGCAAAGCCCTTCACGCCACGTATTTCCCGACGGTGCTCCGCGACGTCGTCAGGCGCGAGACCGGCGTCCGACGGGATCGCGCCATCGCGTTCGATGACGCCGACCAGGCGGACACCCTCTTGCTCGACAAGATAGCGGGCCGCGTGGAAGCCGACGTTCCCGAAGCCCTGGACGATGACGGCCTTGCCTTCGAGGCCACCGTCGAGGCCGGAGCGCGCGACGTCCCCGGGATGGGCGAAGAACTCGCGGACCACGCAGTGCACGCCGCGTCCCGTGGCCTCTCGGCGGTAGGGGATCCCGCCCTGGGTGACCGGCTTGCCGGTGACGCAGGCGAGGGCGTCGATGTCGGACGGGTACAGCGCGCGATACTCGTCCGCCATCCATGCCATCTCCCGTTCGCCGGTGCCCATGTCGGGCGCCGGCACGTCGCGGCTCGGGCCGATGTAGCCGTGGTCCGCGAGTTCCTGGGTGAAGCGGCGGGTGATGAGTTCCAGTTCGTCCTCGGTGTAGTCCCTGGGCCGGATGGCGAGCCCACCCTTGGCGCCGCCGAACGGCACGTCCACCAGCGCGCACTTGAACGTCATGAGCGACGCGAGCGCCTCGACTTCCTGCTGGTCGACGATGGGCGCGAAACGGATGCCGCCCTTGACGGGCAGGCGGTGCTCGCTGTGCACGGCGCGCCAGCCGCAGAACGTCCGGTAGCCGCCCCGCAGGCGCACCGGAAAGCGCAGCTGGATGACCGAGTTGCACTCGCGGATCGCCTCCACGAGGTCCGGTGGCACGGCAAGGGCGCGGGCCGCGCGGTCGAACATGCCGCGCACGCTGCCGAGGAAGTTCGTTTCGGTCGAGGATGTCACGGCGACTCAAGCTGGGAGGGACCACCCGCGAGGGCCGGAAATCCCACGCCCTCACCGAGGAGTTGGGTGTGGATCTGGTTGTCGTCGGGACGCACGGGAGACACGGACTCGGGGTCCTGCTCGGCTCCACTGCCAACGCCGTGCTGCACGGAGCGAAGTCCGACATCCTCGCGGTCCGGATGCCTGGCTGACCCGGATCGACCGTTGCCGACCTTTGCGGATTGGCCGTAGCCGGCTACTGGCCGGGTACGGCCAGGTCGTCTCCGCCCGGATCAGACGGTCCTTCCAGAGCGTCCAGCGCCTTCGCGCGCTGCACCCGATGGCGCCGCGCCAACTCGCGCATGTCCGTCGTGGCGTCTGTCTCGTCGACGATTTCCAGGCCGAGCAGCGTCTCGATGACGTCCTCCATGGAGACGATGCCCGCCATGCCGCCGAACTCGTCCAGCACCACCGCCAGGTGCTCCTGGCGCGCGCGCAGGACATTGAACAGGTCGGTGATGGCGTGTGTCTCACCCACGGCCACGATGTCGCGGCGCAGTGACGCAATCCGCTGGTCGCCGCGGCCCTCTGCCAGCGCGATGAGCAGGTCCGCCCGCAATACGTAGCCCGTGATGTGGTCCTTGGACTCGTCGTGCACGGGTATCCGGGAGAACGGCAGGCTTTTCACCACCTTGTAGTACTCGGCGATGCTCTCGTCTTGCGCTGCCACCGCGACGACCGTGCGGGGAGTCATCACGTCCCCCACCTGAATGCTCTGGAAGCGGATCAGGTGACCGATCATCTCGCTCTCCTCCGCCTCGAAGACGCCCTCCTGGGCGCCGAGCTCCGCCATCGCCAGGAAATCCGTGCGCGTCAGGATGGGCTGGGTCGCGCCGCGTTTCAGCCGGCGGGTGATGTACTGGCTCAACCAGACAAAGGGCGCCAGCGCGATGACCAGGAGCCGCAGCGAGTGCGCCGTAAACGTGACGAAGTACTGCCAGTACAACGCGCCGATGGTCTTTGGCACGATCTCCGAAAAGACCAGTATCGCGATCGTCATCGTGGCCGGAACGGCGACCCTGGTGATCCAGGGGTTCGCCTGTGCCCAGATCACCGCGGCCTGTTCCCCCACGCCGATCGCCCCGACGGTGTGCGCGATGGTGTTGAGCGTCAGGATCGCGGCCAGCGGACGGTCGATGTTGGCCTTGAAGTCCTCGAGATAGCGGCCGACGCGGGTGCCCTGCTGGAACTTAAGGCGCGCATGACTCGGCGTGATGCTGAGCAGCACGGCCTCCCACAACGAGCAGAAGAAAGAGAAGACCAGCGCGAGGAAAAAGAAGGAAAGGAGGAGGCTGTACATCAACGGAACGTGCAGCCGGGGCACCGACAGATCGAGTTTGCGCCCGTCTGGTCACTAGGGGCCATGCGAACGATTGTAGCAAGCTACGGGCTGCGCGCTCAGCGTCAGAGCATGAACGCCAGCGCCGTCGCGATGCCCAGGAACGAGAAGAACCCCACCACGTCGGTCACCGTGGTCAGGATGATGGACGAAGCCGTCGCCGGGTCCTGACCGAGCCGGGTGAGCACCATCGGCACGAGCGCCCCGGCGAGCCCTGCTGCGGGCATGGACAGCGCCATGGCGCAGGAGATCACGAGTGCGAGCCCCGGCGACCCGCTCCAGAGATAGACTCCGGCGCCGCAGACCACCGCGAGCGCCAAGCCGTTGGCGACTCCGGTGATCAGTTCCTTGGTCAAGAGCTTCGGCAGTTCGCGCGTGCCGACCTCGCGTAGCGCCAGCCCGCGGACAGTGACGGCGAGCGCTTGAGCGCCGGCGTTGCCTCCCTGGCCGGCCACGACGGGCAACAGGACCGCCAATGCGGTGAACTGTGCGATCAGCCCTTCGAAGAGGGCCACGACCGCCGAGGCCAGGAACGCGGTCAGCAGGTTGATCTGCAGCCAGGGAAGGCGCCGTCGTACGGCGAAGCCGGGTGTGGACAGGGCCTGCTCGTCGGCGCTCGCGCCCACCATCTTCTGCATGTCCGCGCTTGCGGCCTCGCCGACGGCCTCGAGGAGCTGCTCGTGGCGCACCACACCGAGCAGGCGTTGGCCACTGTCGACGACCGGCAGCGAGTCGACCCGGTGTTGGTCCAGGAGCCCCACCACCTCGTCTCTCGGGGCCACGATGTCGATCGACAGGGCCGGACGCGCGTGGGTGCCGACGGAGTCGCTGCCTTGCGCAAGCGCGAGTGCCTGAAGGCTTACGCAACCGTCGAGGCGTCGTTCGGAGTCGATCAGGTACAGGGTCCTGCCTGCTCGCATGGAGGAACCGCGAATGCGCTCGAGGGCATCCGCCGCGGTCTGCTCGCGCCGCAGCGTGACGACCGCCCGGTCCATCGAGCGGCCTGCCGCCCGCGCCGGCAGGGCGAGGAGGCGTTCCAGTTCCCTGCGCGCGTCCGCCGGCAAGGCTTCGAACAACGCTGTGCGCTGCGCTTCGGACAGGCCCGGCACCAGGGACAGTGAAAGGTGCGTCGGGGCAGCCTCGATCAGGGAGACCTGGTCCGTGACCGCCAGCCGCGTGAACAGGACATCCGCGCGCACGGGCGAGAGGCGGGCCAGCACCGCCAGCCGCGCGTCGAGGTCGAGACCGCCGAACTCGTCGACGAGCAGTTCGTCGTCCGCGTCCTCGAGCACACGGGCCGCATCGGCGGGGAAGCGCATGGCGAAGTCGTTCCGCACCAACCCGGTCAGGGCCGCTACGCCGGATGCGGCGCTCATCGGTCCCGCCGTCCCTCGAACAGCAACGCGGGCAAGTCGGCCAGCAGCTCGAACATCGCCACGGCGATCTCTGCGAGCGGTTCTCTGGCACTTGCGGACGGCTCGGCGCGGTCCCGTCTGAGTTGCGACGCCGAGAGCAGGCCGACAAGGCGGCGCGCGTCGTCGACCACCGGCAGCCACGCTTCGGGCTGGTTGGCGAAGGCGTCCACGGCCACGCGCACGCTGGCGGACGCGAGCAAGGGCCGTACGGGCGAGAGACAGTCGCCCACGCTTGCCCGCGGTCCCTGCGTCAAGGCGAGCGCCAGGTCCAGTGTCCCGACGAGGCGCTCCTCGTCGTCGACCACGAGGACCGGTGCGGAGTGGCTCGCTCGGGCGCGCAATGCATCGACGGCCGCGGGCATGGCCGCATCGCGCGGCACGGATACGAAGTCGAGCGTCGCTACCGCCCCGACCGTACCCGGCCGGAAGAAGGCCGTTCTGTCGATTTCGTTCCTGCGGCGTCGCGGCAGCCGGGCGTGGAGCCGCGAGCGCCGTTCCTCCTCGACGCGCCGGAAGATCCGCACGGCGTCGTGCAACGGAACGTCCGACAGCCACCGGAGGATCGTGTCGTCCGCCGATCCCTCCAGCAGTGCCGCGGCCATCGACCGCGGCAGGAAGGCGACAACGCGGCGCAAGGACTGGTCGGGGAGACCGGAGAGCAGTTCTTGCGCGTCGGCCCCAGCCGACGCCAGGGCGTCCGCGAAACGTTGCGGATGCATAGCCGCGTAGGCATCCAGCAGGCCTCCCGGAGGAACGCGCGAACCGCTCACCGCTGGGCGTCGGTGAGCCGTGTCACCAGGGCGTTGGTGAACCGGGCCGCGGGAATCGTGACAAGGCCCTCCGGCGTCGCCAGGACGAGCCCGGTGCGGCGTGCCTCGACCACCGTTCCCTCCGTCTCGTCGATGCGGAGCCGGTCGCCTTCGCGGTACTGCTCGAGGTCGCGCCGGGCGATCAGGTTGGCGACGTAGGCGCGCGCGCCCAGGGCGAACGCCAGCCCGAGTGCGCCGAGTCCGATGGTGAACGCGACGAGCGCCAGATTGGCGATGAACGAAACCTCTATGCCCAACTGTTGGGCCGCGGCGATCACGGCCGGGGCGGCCGCCAGCCAGTACGCCGCCCGCGGAGGGAAGGGGATGGAGCGCAGGCGCCTTCGGACGATCCCGCGCAAGGCGATGCCGACCAGGTGACCGCCGATGAGGATGAAGACCGCCGCGAAGAGTCGTGGCAGCAGGACCAGCGCGGCGTCCAGGAAACGTGTCGCCTGCCCGGTGCCGAGGACGGTGAGCGACAGCCCCACTGCGGCCACGACCGTCGTCCAGAAGGCCAACGGCGCCAGCACGCGCGCCGCTTGGCTCCGGGATCCGGTGACGTCTCCATCGCCCCCGAGGAGCCGGAAGACGGCGAACCTGGCGCCGAAGGCGAGACCCACGCCCAGGATCAGGGTGCCCAGCCCGACCAGTTCGGTGTATTCGCCCGTTTCAGGCACGGGCATGTTCCCCGCGCGGCGCGGCGGCGCACAATGGTGGTTCCGCGCGCAGTGTCAAATCTCGCCCAGCTCGTCCTGGTCGGCTTCCGGTGCCGGTAGCGTAACCCGGACGGCCGAGCGGACGTGGGTCACGTTCGGCACGACGGCCTCGGCGTCGTCGCCGACGGCGAGAACGGTGCCGAGGGCGTCCACGCTCTTCACCGTGCCCTCGAACTCCCCGGCGGCGATGTGCGTTCCCACGGGGTGGGTGTCCCGCAGGTACGCTCCCGCCAGCAGGTTGCCGGCGACTTCCCGGGCGCCAAGGCCAAATGCCGGGGCTGCGCCAACGCCCGCCGCCGTGACGAGGACGCCGATGACGAGGACGCCGATGACGATGGTTGAGGAGCTGCGTCTCGACTTCCAGTTGCCCGATGGCGAGTGCGCCGGCGATCACCGCGAGCAGCACGTAGGTTGCCCGGCCGAGCAGCCCTGCGTAGCGCGAGTCCAACGACTCCGCACCGAGACGAACCGCATCGCGGGCAAACGTTGCCGCGAACAGTCCGACCGCGAGGATGAACACGGCGCCGAGCACGCGCGGGTAGGTACTGGTTCACGCAGATGACGATGCTCTCGAACGGCGCGGGGAGCACCGTGTCGTCGGACGAGAAGGGCGCGGACACGACGCCGAGCGTGTCTCCTTCCTGCACGTGCGCTCCGAGCCGGGCCAGCGGCCGGAACATGCCGTCCGCCGACGACCGGAACCAGCTCGTGGCGTTCGCCACGTAGGGCTCCGCGCGTACCGTGCGGGTGCGGCGTTTCGGCAGCGTCTCGAGTGTGCGCATGACGTTCACTACGCCCCGTACGCCGGCGACAATCGCCTTCTCGTCCAGCCGGAGCGCTTCGCCGTGCTCGTAGGTGATCACCGGGATGCCGATCCTGCCGGCTTCCGCGCGCAGGCTGCGGTCGATCAGGCCGGAGTTGACGATGACCGGGATGCCGAACCCCCGCGCCATCTCCTCGACCCCGGGCTGGTCGAGGGCGGCCCGGACCTGGGGCAGGTTGTCCCGGTTCACGGACGCGGTGTGCAGGTCGATGACGTGACGCGCCAGCTTCCCTCGTAAAGCACCTTCCCGAAGGCTTCCCGCGTCAGCGGGCGGTAAGGCACGTGCTGCTCGAGCGCCGTCGTGTAGTCGGTGCGCTCGGCGCAGTAGAAGATGCCGAGCGGTTTCGGCAGAGCCGGGTCGTCGACTCTCGCGAGCGCGGCGGCCAGCGCCGGATTGGTCTCGTCGTGCAGGCTCGCCTCCGACGGCTCCGACGTGACGCGGAACGTGCCCCGCTCGGCCTCGTACATCAGGCCCTTGTCCGCCGCCGCGCCGAACACCATGGGTTCGCCGTGTCGCACGATGACGGTGGCTTCGGCGCGGTTCTTCTTGCGGGCGAGGTCGCCGAACGCGTTGTCGTTGTAGACGATGCAGTTCTGGAGGATTTCCACCAGCGTGGCGCCCGGGTGCGCGTGGGCGCGCAGCAGCACGTCGGGGAGGTGGTCCTGCAGCATGTCGGCGGTCCGTGCGACGAACCCTCCGCCGGCGGCGAGGGCGAGCGCGGTCGCGTTGACCGGCATGTCGAACGTGCCGCCAGGCGTGGAGGGCGAACGCGTGCCGGGCAGTGACGCCGGTGAGAACTGACCCTTCGTCAGGCCGTAGATCGCGTTGTTGAACAGCAGCAGGTTGATGTCGACGTTGCGCCGCAGGGCGTGGAGCACGTGGTTGCCGCCGATGGCCAGGAAGTCGCCGTCGCCGCCCACCACCCAGACGTCGAGGTCCGGGTTCGCGAGCTTGATGCCGGTCGCCAGCGACGGGGCGCGGCCGTGTATGGAGTGGATGCCGTAGGTCTCGACGTAGTACGGGAACCGCGCGGCGCAGCCGATGCCGGAGACGAAGACGACGGAGTCGGGGTCTGTACCCACCTCGGCGAGCACCTTGCGCACCGACTTCAGGATCGCGTAGTCGCCGCAGCCCGGACACCAGCGGACCTCCTGGTCGGTCTCGAAGTCGCGTGCGGTGAGTTCGATCAGTCGTTCGGCCAAGTCGGGATCCTCAGGCGGTCTTTCCTGCGGAACCGGTGACCGTCCGCAGGCCGTGGCCGGGCCGGTCCTGGTTGCTCTCCAGGCAGCCCCGCAACGCCGCTTCCAGGTCGGAGACCCGGAAGGGCAGTCCGTTGACCTGCGTGATGCTCTGGGCGTCGACGAGGAACTCGCTGCGGATCAGCCGCACGAGTTGGCCCTTGTTCAGTTCCGCGACGGCGACATGGGAGAAGCGCGCCAGGATGGCGCCCAGGTTGGGCGGCAGGGGGCACAGTTGACGCAGGTGCAGATGACCCACGGCGAGCCCGGCGCGGTTCAACCGCGCTACCGCCTCCTCGATGGCGCCGTAGGTGCTGCCCCAGCCCAGGACCACCAGGTCGCCCCGGGCGGCGCCGCTGTCGATGTCGTGCTGGAGCCCGTCCAGGGCGACGCGGGCGACCTTCTCGGCGCGCAGGTCGGTCATGCGCTGGTGATTCTCGGGGTCGTAGGAGATTTCCCCGGTACCGCTCGCCCGCTCGATTCCGCCCACCCGGTGGGCGAGTCCGGGCGTGCCGGGTGTCGCCCACGGTCGGGCAAGCGTTTCCGGGTCCCGGGAGAAGGGCTCGAATCCCTCGGGGTCCGTGCGGAAGGTCGGGGCGATGGACGGCAGCGTGTCCACATCGGGCAGCTCCCAGGGCTGCGCCGCGTTGGCGATGTACGCGTCGGACAGGATCATCACCGGGGTCATGTGATCGGTCGCGATACGGGCCGCCTCGATGACGATGTCGAAACACTCCGAAGGCGTGGCAGGCGCGAGCACGGGGAGGGGCGCCTCTCCGTGACGCCCGTACAGGGCGAGATTGAGGTCCGCCTGCTCGGGCTTGGTGGGCATCCCCGTCGATGGGCCGGCGCGCTGCACGTCGATCGCCAACAGCGGCAGTTCGGCCGCCACGGCCAGGCCGAGTGTCTCCGACTTGAGCGCGATGCCCGGACCGGAACTGGTGCTGACGCCGAGCCCGCCTGCGTAGGAGGCGCCGAGCGCCGCGGTGGCCGCCGCGATCTCGTCCTCGGCCTGGAAGGTCACGATGCCCTGACCCTTGAGGGAGGCGAGGAAGTGGAGCAGCGCGGAGGCCGGCGTGATCGGGTAGGAACAGTACGTGATCTTGAGACCCGAAAGCGCCGCCACCGCGGCGAGGCCGAGGCCCATCGCGTCGGTGCCCGTGATCGTGCGGAAGAGCCCGTGATGGAGTTCGCCGCGGGCGCCGAGCGCCGCATCGCCGGCGTCGAGTTCCATGGTCTCGCCGTACGCGTGTCCGGCGTTCAGGGCGGCGACGTTGGAGGCCACCACGTCGGGCGCCGCGGCGAACTTCTGCGTGATCCAGTCGATCGCCGGCTCCCGGCGACCGCCGAACAGCCAGAAGCAGAGCCCCAGGGCCCAGAAATTCTTGGCGCGTCCCGCCTGTTTCGCGCCGACTCCGGTGGACGCCACCGCCTCCGCGGAGAGGCGGGTCATGTTGATGCGGATCAGCCGGTAACCGGTCAACGACCCGTCTTCGAGCGGGTTCTCCGCATAGCCTGCGCGCTTCAGGTTCCGGTCCGTGAAGGCGCCCTCGCCTGCCACGATCAGGCCGCCGGGCTTGAGCGTGTGCAGGTTGGTCTTGAGCGCGGCGGGATTGAAAGCGAACAGCACGTCGGCCTCGTCTCCCGGCGTCAGGACCCCGTCCCCGCCGAACTGGATCTGGAACGCGGAGACGCCGAAGGTCGAGCCGGCCGGCGCCCGGATCTCGGCCGGGAAGTCCGGCAGGGTCAGGAGGTCGTGGTGTTCGAGCGCCACGGCCTTCGAGAACTCGCCGCCGAGCAGCTGGATGCCGTCGCCCGAGTCCCCGGCGAAGCGCACGACCGTGCGCGGCCCGGGCTCGGCCTTGCCGGTCATCGAACGCAGGCGGTGCTCGGGGTTCATTGCGCGTCGGGGGGTCTCGAGGGCGCGTTGGGCGGCGCCGCGTGCGGGGCGCGTAACCTAGCAGAATTGAAGGGAAGTCTCCAAGCCGGGGAGCGACCGATTCGGCAGAAGCATATAGCCCGCCGCGGTTACCTCGGGCGTTTGCCGAGGCGCGCTTCCAGCCGCGTCATCCAGGCATGGATGTGATGTCGGGTCCACGGGATGTCGAGCGCGATGAAGGCAACCCCCAGGGGCAGCATCCAGAAGCCGACGACGGGGAGAAACCCGAACACGCCGCCGACCATCAGGAGTACTCCGACGAGGCTGCGGATGCCGACCGGAACGTGGCGTTCCCCCCACTGGAGCGTGCGCAGGGTCGTCTTCGCGATGCGGCGCCGAAGGGAACCCCGTGGAAGCGTGGCCGGCTCCGCGGCGCCGTCGTGCGGCGCGCCGTCGATCGGGGCCGACCCGTCGGGCCGTCGTGCCACCGGAGGGTCCTGTCAGACCATCATCGGCCGGTCGTCGGGCGCGTCGTGCTGGTCGGGGTGCGCGCGCCGGGCGAGGTCCGGGTCGATCGAGAGGAAGCGATAGCGCCCGTCCTCGTGCAGCGTGCGCTCGAGGCGGTTGCGGTGCATCAGGAGGTGGCAGTGCGCGATGGCCTCGCCGAGGGCCATCATCGTCTGGCGCGCGTCGAGTTCGCGGGCGAAGAGCACGGGGAGGAGGTCCTTGGCCACCTGCGGCTCGACACAGCTCTCCTCGATGGCCAGCAGCCGGTCCTCGTGGTGGCTGATGAGTTGCCGGAGGCGTTCCCGCACGCCCCGGAAAGGCAGGTTGTGGGCCGGCAGCACCAGCGTGTCCGGGGGCGTGTCCAGGAACTTGTCGTGCGACTCCATCCAGAACTGCAGCGGGTTCGCCTCGGGTTCGGTCGGGTGCACGCTCACGTTGGAGGTGATGATCGGCAGGATCTGGTCCCCCGAGATCATGATGCCGAGGGCCTTGCAGTGCAGGCACGCGTGCTCCGGCGAGTGCCCGGACCCCACGACGACCTGCCAGTCATGGTGGCCGATGGAGAGCACGTCGCCGTCCTGCAGCCGGTGGTAGCCCATGGGCATCTCCGGCATCGACATGCCCTCGCTCGAGCGCCGGGACCACATGACCGCGAGCTGCTCGAGGTAGTCGCGCGGCATGCCGTAGCGTTCGTAGAACACCGCGCCCTGCCAGCTCGAGTGGGAACCGCCGCCGAAACTCCCGCCGGACGAGTAGGCGCGCGCCTGGTAGTACTCGGTGCGGGTCATGTAGAGCGGACAGCGGAAGCGTTCGGTGATGTTGCCCGCCTGCCCGATGTGGTCCGGGTGCATGTGCGTGCAGATGACGCCCAGGACGGGGCGTCCGCCGAGTTCCTCGGTGAAGATATCGTCCCACAGTTCGGCGGTCCGTGCCGTGCCGAGCCCCGTGTCCACGACGTACCACCCGCCCTCGTCCTCGAGCAGGTAGAGGTTGATGTGGTTCAGGGAGCCGCCCATCGGCATGGTCAGCCAGCGGACGCCGTCGGCGACTGCCACGGTCGTCCCCGGGGCGGGGTGCGTGTCGTACGGGTAGATCAGTTCGCGTTGCATCGCTTCGATTATAGCCACGGGCCGATGGTGGTCAGAACACGTCGAATATGTAGCTGTACTTCAGGATGACCTCGCGCTGCCGTTGACTCCCGGCGAACCCGCTGCGCCCGAAGACGCGCTCGGTTTCCGTCTCGTTGTACACGAGGTAGAGGCCGGCGCTGGCGGACTGGAGCCACGCGAACCGGACGTTCGTGGCGAGCACGTCGTCCTGGGCGTTGTGCTGCACGAGGGCCTGCAGGGAGATCTTCGGCGTGAACGAATAGCTGACGCGGAGCTGCGAGAGCGTGACGTCGAAGTCGCCTCCGGGGAGCCGGTAGTCGGAGTGCTGCACCGACAGCGCTGCGCCGAGCGCGTCGCCGCCCCGGTAGTTCAGCGAACTGCTGACGGTGACCTGCTCCCCGCCGAAGGCCCCCCCGGCGCGGATGAAGGTGTTGCTGTAGAAGCGCCTGCCGGGGTTCGTGTTGACGCCGGTCATCAACTCCTTGTGCTTGTAGCGCCCGACCGGCACGGTGACCCCACGCGCGATCTCGAAGGGCTCGCGGACCCCTTCCTCCGTCCAGTTCACCGCGGTGAACGCAAAGATGCCGTTTTTCCATTGCCAGAGGTTGTCGAGGTGCAGGTAGCCGGTCTCCAGGTACCCGTCGGACTTGGTGAAGCGCCGGTAGGTCACGTGCGGAACCATCTGGAGCAACCCCCACAAGGAGCGAGGCCGGACTCGGCGGCCGAGGTAGCCTTCGACCTTCCGGTAGTCGCGGCGCGCCAGGAACCCCACTTCCGGGTTGAAGCCCCGGCCGACCTCGGTCACGCTGCCCCGAGCCGTCCACGTCACGGATTCGTAGTTGCCGGCGAACCGAAACGCCCGGTCTTCGTCGTCGATCCCGGGCGTGTCGGTCTGCGCGACGAACGCCTCGATCCGGCCGACCGCGCCGATGCCCCAGCGGCCGTCGACCGCGTAGGTCCGGTGGTCGTGGTCCGGATTGTCCCGGCCCACCACGAGCAGCCCGGCGGCGGAGCGCTCGCCCAGGCTCTGCCGCATGCGCACCACCGAGAAATCGTCCGCGGGCATCCCGCCGAGTTCGCCGGCGCGCATGCGGAGTACCCCGATGTTGGTCGAACCCACCTTGCCGGAGAGCCGCGCGCCCGCGTCGACGGGCAGCCGCTGTCCGTTGCGGCCGATGCCGATGCGCCGGCTGAAGAAGAGCTCCACCTCGGAAGGCTCGCCCACGGTGAACAGCCCGGCGTTCTCTAGGAAGAACGGGCGCTTCTCGGGGAAGAAGAGGCTGAACCGGTCCAGGTTGACCTGCTGTTCGTCCGCCTCCACCTGCGCGAAGTCGGTGTTGTAGGTCAGGTCGAGGGTCAGGCTCGGGGTGATCGAGTACTTCAGGTCGACGCCGAGCTCCTGCTCGTCGCCGTGCGCGTCGCCATGATCGATCCTCCTGCCCAGGGCGTAGGGCGTGACGGCAAGGCTCCGGTGCGCGGGCACGGCGATGCCTTCGACGGTCCCCGCCAGTGCGATCCGCTCCAGCCCGAACTGGTGGGGCAGGGGCGCCCAGAAGGCGATCTCGTTGTGCCTGCGGATCACGCGCTCGAAGTTGACGCCCCAGCTCTGCACGTCGCCGTCGCCGTACCGCAGCGACGAGAAGGGGATGGCCATCTCGGCGCTCCAGCCGGTCTCGGACACGCGGGCGCGCACGTCCCAGACGGCGTCCCAGTCCTGGTTGAAGCCGGGCATGGAGCGGAAGGTGCGCGTGCCCTCGAAGTCGATCTGCGCGTCGTACTGGACGCCGGCGGGATTGGTGCCGAACACGAAGCCGGTCTGGCGGTCGAGGAACGTGTCGAACACCAGGCGGAAGCTGTCGGCGTCGTCGAGCCCCGAGTCGCGCCGGGTGTCCGACACCACGATGGCTTCCGGGCTGCGGTCGTGGCACACGACTCCGACGTACAGCACGTCGTCCGTGAAGCCGAGGAACACCTCCGTCCGCTCCGAGGCCGGCGCGCCGGCCCGGGGCTGGATCTGCACGAAGCCCGTGAGCGGCTCGACGGTGCGCCACGCGTCGTCGGCGAGCACGACCCCGTCGAGGACGGGGGCCTGCTCGAGCGGATGGGCGCGGCCGGTCGGCGCTCCCTGGGCGCCGAGGCCGCCGAGGACGACGAGGACGACGAGGAGTACGAGGAAACGAATCGGAAGTGCCCAGGGATGGAAACGAGGCATTATAGGCGGTGCGCCGGCACGTCGCCGCGCCGCGGCGCGTATGCGGGCAGAGGAAAGGAGAGGCAACGATGAGCAGGGCATACGGGCTGCACGGCACCGACTGTTTCGAGTTGGGGTCCGATCACGTGGGAGACCGGTTCGAGGTCTTCGTGGCGCATCCGGTGGATCTGCCGGGGATGCCGTTGTCGGGGCCGCCGCGCATCGTCTACTGCGTGGATGCGGAAGTGTACGGAGTCCAGCTCGTCGAGATCGCGCGTTACCTGACGGTGGACCCGAGCCGGAGCATCGAGCCGTTCCTGGTGGTCGGGATCGGTTACCCCGACGACGTTCGGGAGCGAACTCCGCCCATGCGGTTGCGCAACCGGGACCTCGTGACCCCGGGGACGCCGATCCCGGACTGGGTCGTCGAAGCCCTGGGCGGCGCCGGCCCGGAGCCCGCGTCGGACCGCTTCCTCGCGTTCATCGAGGAGGAGCTGGACCCGGTGATCCGGGAGCGATACGAGCACGATGCGGGCGCCACCGGATTCTGCGGGGATTCCTACGGCGGTCTGTTCGGCCTGTACACCCTCTTCCGGCAGAGTCCTCTCTTCACCCACTACCTGATCGGCAGCCCCGGGGCCGTGCTGGACGACGACCCGGTGTTCGCCGTGGAAGCCGCGCGGTTCGAGGCGGGCGCCGCGCTCAAGGGTCGGGCGTACTTCTCCATCGGCGAGCACGAACAGGCGGATTCGGGGACGGCCTACGAGACGCTCGGCAAGAACTACCTGCGCCTCGCGGCCCTGCTTCGGGAACGGGCGTACCCGGACCTCGCCTGGACGGCCGAGATCATCCCCGGCGAGACCCACGCCTCCGTCATCCCGTTCGCGTTGTCGCGGGGCATGCGTTGGCTGTTCGAACAGGGCGGGTTGCCGCTTGCGCCGGTGCGGACGCTGGATTGAGTCGCCTGCAGACGGGATCGGGTCGATACGGACCATGAGCGAGGGATCTCGGAGACGTGCCGTTCGAAACTACCGCAGTCGCCTGGCGGAGCGAGGTCTGATGCGCTTCGAGGTCCTGGGGCGTCCGGCCGATCGTCCCCTGATCCGTGCACTGGCGAAGCGCCTCGGCGAAGACGAGCCGGAAGCCGATCGTCTGCGACGCTCCCTCAGTCGGAGCCTGTGGGCGACTTTCGCGTGGTAGCGAAGGGGGAGATTCCGGGGGGAAACGCGTTTGACGTTGAGGAAGAAGAGTCGGTTTCCCACGCTCTGCGGCGTTGATATCCCACACGTTGCGGGGCGCATCGCCCCTTCGGATCTCGTTGACCCATCCGCATGATCGACGTTCCCAACCAGTTGGGAGCACCGCCGCGCCGTGTTACCGTCCCGCCGACCGCGACGCGGCAAGTCGCCCCACCGCACAGGCGCCGCAGATGGCCGAAACCGCCGCCCGGACCCGCATCGTCTACCCCGAGACGGACGGCCAGCCGTTGCCTGACAACAGCTACCAGTGGGACGCCTGCACCTACGCCGTCGAAGCGGTGCGGTGGTGTTTTCGGGACCGCCCGGAGGTGTGCGTGCACGGCGACCTGTTCGTCTACGTGGAGGAGGGCAACCCGGACAACCGCGTCGCGCCGGACCTGTTCGTCGCGCTCCGTTCCGGCTTCCGCCACCGCGGCAGCTACCGGGTGTGGGAGGAGCCGGGCGGCATGCCGGACTTCGTGCTGGAGGTGCTCTCGCCGAGCACCTGGCGCGCGGACGTCGGCGACAAGCGCGAGCGCTACGCCGCCCTCGGCGTCGGCGAGTACTGGCTGCACGATCCGCGCGGGCGGTTCCTGCCGTCCGGGCTGGCCGGGCACCGGCTGGTGGACGGCGCCTACCGACCGCTGCCGTCCGTCGAGTCGTCGCGCGGGTTGTCGGTTCGCAGCCCCGTGCTTGGCCTGGAGTTCTGTATCGCGGACTTCGACTTGCGCGTCGTCGATCCTGCGACCGGCGAGTACGTGCCCACGCACCGGGAGCTTGCCGGGGCCATGGAGAACGCCCGCGCCCGCATCGCGGAACTGGAGGAGGCGCTTCGGGAACGTCCCCGGAACTGACCCTCTTGTTGCATGCCGCATGGCGATCCCAGCCGCTCCGGCAAAGCTGGTACATTAGCCGTTTGCGCCGCGCGGGGCCGGAACGCGGCGCCAGGAAACTGCAAGGGGAGAACCGAACGATGACCATGAACGTCAAGCCCGTACCGCATCTCGACGACGAGGTGAACGAGATCCGGCTCGCCACGGCGGAGATCGTCAACGAGGACATCCTGCCCGTCGAGGACAAGCTCTACGGGTGGACGCACGACGGCGCGAGGGCTTCGAAGGACGCCATCGCCGAGGCCCGTGAGCTGCGCCACCAGATCCAGAACACGGTCAAGCAGCGCAAGCTGTGGGCGCCCCACCTGCCGGAGGAATTCGGCGGCATGGACCTCTCCTTCCTGCAGCACGCCTACATGAACGAGGTGCTGGCCTACAGCCCGGGCGCGGCGTCGCTGTTCGGGGTCGTCGCGCCCAATTCCGGCAACCAGAAGATCCTGGTCAAGTACGGCACCCCGGAGCAGCACCAGAAGTGGCTGGTCCCGCTGACCGAGGGGCGCATGCAGTCCGGGTTCTCCATGACGGAGCCGCACAACGCCGGTTCCGACCCGCGCTCGATCCAGACGCGCGCCGTGCTCGACGGAGACGAGTGGGTCATCAACGGGCACAAGTGGTTCACTTCCAACGGCCACGCGGCCGACTTCTACATCGTGATGTGCCGCACCGCGGATCCGGACGACCCGGGCGGCGTCAACGAGAAGATGACGCAGATCATCGTGCCGAAGGACACCCCGGGTGTGAACATCATCCGCGGGGTGCCGGTCTGGGGCCGGGCGTCGAGCCACTGCGAGATCGTCTACGACAACGTGCGCGTGCCGAAGGAGAACCAGCTCGGGCGTACCGGGACCGGCCACCAGGCCGCCCAGGACCGCCTGGGCGCCGGCCGCATCTACCACTGCATGAACTCGGTGGGCTCGATGTGGCGCACCTTCGACCTGATGATCGAGCGGATCATGACCCGCGAGGTACACGGCGGCGAGAAGCTCGAGGAGAAGCAGTTCATGCAGGGCTTTATCGCCGACTCCTACATGGACATCCAAGCGGCGCGGCTGATGGTGGTCGACTGCGCCAACAAGATGGAGATCGGCGCCGACTCGCGCACGGACATCTCCTCGATCAAGGTCTTCGTCCCCGCGGCGTTCCACCGGGTCGTGGACCGGGCCATCCAGGTGTTCGGCGCCAAGGGCGTCTCCGGCGACCTGCCGCTCGCCGGCTTCTACCAGGGCGCGCGCACGCTGCGGATCGCGGACGGGCCCGACGAGGTGCACAAGATCCTCATCGCGAAGAACGTCCTGCGCCGCTACCACGCCGGCGAGACCTGGGATTTCGGGAACTGAACGGGCCGCGCGAACGTCTAACCGGCGCGGTGTCCGCCGCGCCGGCGGGAGCCACATGAACGATCTGATCGAGTCGATGGCGGCGGCCGTCAAGGCCGGCGACGTACTGCCGCCGATGCCGGAGGGCCTGACCCTCGAGGCGGCTTACGAGGTGCAGGAAGCGCTCGTGCGTGCCGTGGCCGGCGATGCGCTCGCCGGCTACAAGGCCGGTCTGACCGCGCCGGCGGGCCAGGCCCAGTTCGGCATCGACCATCCGCTGGTCGGGGCGCTCTACGAGGTGGGACGCCTGGAATCCGGCGCGGTGTTCGCCGGCGGCGGCGCGAGCCTCGAGTGCGAGATCGGCGTCGTGATCGATGCCGACGGCACGCCGCGGTCGGCCGGACCGGTTGTCGAGGTGCCGCGCATCGGCTTCTCGCGCCGCGAGGACGCCACCGGCGTCAACCTGTGCGCCTGCAACATCGCCGCCGACCGGATCGTGGCCGGGACGCAGTCGGCGCTCCGCGACGACTACGCGGAGCTGTCGGTCACGCTGACGCGCGACGGGGATACCGTGCTGCGGGCGGGTCTCGACGAGGCCCTGGGCGGTCCCGTGCCGGCGGTCGCGTGGATGGTGGAGACGCTGCGCGACCTCGGACGCCCGCTCGCCGACGGCATGCTCCTGATCACCGGGGCGCTCGGCGGCATTCACCCCGCACGGTCCGGCGCCTATGTGGCCGACTACGGCGTCCTCGGGCAAGTCACGTTCACGGTGACGTGACGGCCCACACCCGACTGCGTTCGTGATCCCGAGGCGGCACCGGACCCCGACCGGCTTCCTGGTCGTCGCGAACGTGGCGGTGCCGCTCGGCTTCGCCGCATGGCAGGCGCTGCTCAACAACTTCGCGGTGGAGCGCGCCGCGTTCACGGGCGTCGAGATCGGCATCCTGCAGAGCCTGCGGGAGGTGCCCGGGTTCCTCGCGTTCACCGCGGTCTTCGTCCTGCTGGCCCTGCGTGAGCAGACCTTTGCCATCGTCTCCCTCGCGCTGTTCGGGATCGGCACCGCGCTGACCGGGTTCTTTCCGTTCGAGTACGGGCTTTACTGCACCGCGGTGGTGATGTCCGTCGGCTTCCACTACTTCGAGACCGTCAAGCAGTCCCTGTCCCTGCAGTGGCTGTCCCTGCAGGAGGCGCCGCGGATCCTGGGCCGGCTGATCGCGGTGGGCTCGATGACGTCGCTCATCTGCTTCGGCGTGCTCTGGGTGGTCCTCGAGGTCTTCGCGATCGACTACGTGTGGATCTACCTCGCCGCGGGGGGTGGGGCGGTGGCCCTGGCCCTGTCGCTGTCCTCCTTCCCGCGGTTCGAGTCGAAGACGCCGCAGCGCAAGTCCCTCGTGCTGCGTCGGCGTTACTGGCTGTACTACGGGCTGACGTTCATGGCGGGCGCGCGAAGGCAGATCTTCATCGTCTTCGCCGGCTTCCTGATGGTGGAGAAGTTCGGCTACAGCGCGGCCAACATCGCGGCGCTGTTCCTCGTGAACCACGCCTTCAACTGGCTGTTCGCGGAGCGCATCGGCGCGCTCATCGGCCGCATCGGCGAGCGGGCGGCCCTGACCTTCGAATACGTCGGCCTGACGGCCATCTTCGTGGCCTACGCGTTCGTGGACAACGCGTACCTGGCGGCGGGGCTGTACGTGGCGGACCATCTCTTCTTCGCGCTGGCGATCGCCATCAAGACCTACTTCCAGAAGATCGCGGACCCCGCGGACATCGCGTCCACGGCCGGGGTCTCCTTCACCATCAACCACATCGCCGCGGTGGCCATCCCGGCGGCGCTGGGCCTCGTCTGGATCGTCTCGCACAGCGCGGTGTTCCTCGTCGGCGCGGCGTTCGCCGTGGGTTCGCTGGTGCTGTCGCAGAACATCCCCGCGCGTCCGCGCGAGGGTAACGAAGTGGTGTTCGGGCGGGTATGATCCGGGGCGGTTTCCGCGTCACGGAGCAGCCCCCATGCCCGCACAGCCGCTCGAAGGCTATACCGTCCTCGACCTCACCCACGCGCGGGCCGGCCCGAGCGCCGTGCGCCTCCTCGCGGACTGGGGCGCCGACGTCATCCGCGTGGAGCCGCCCGCGACGAACGGCGGCCTGACCGGGGTCCGGCGCGGTCCGGACGAGCAGAACCTGCACCGCAACAAGCGCGGGATCGCCATCGACCTGAAGCGCCCGGAAGGGCATGCGGCCTTCCTGCGGCTCGCGGAGCGCGCGGACGTGGTCGTCGAGAACTTCCGCGCCGACGTGAAGCGCCGGCTGAAAGTCGACTACGAGTCGTTGCGGGCGGTGAACCCGTCCATCGTCTACGCGAGCATCTCGGGGTTCGGGCAGGAGGGCCCCTACAGCGCGCGTCCCGGCGTCGACCAGATCGTGCAGGGCATGTGCGGCCTGATGTCGGTGACCGGCACGCCCGAGAGCGGGCCCCTGCGGGTGGGCATCGCCATCAGCGACACGGCCGCCGGCATGTTCCTGGGGCAGGGCATCCTGCTCGCGCTGCTGCATCGCGAGCGCACCGGGGAGGGCCAGTGGGTGCACACGTCCCTGCTCGAGGCGATGCTCAACAAGCTCGACTTCCAGGGCGCCCGCTACACGATGCTCGGCGACGTGCCCGGCCCCCAGGGCAACGACCACCCGACGGCAACGCCGATGGGCACGTTCGCCTGCGCGGACGGCCTGGTCAACATCGCCGCCGCGTCGAACCGCATGTGGGAGAGCTTCTGCGGGGCCGTGGGGGCCGACGCGCTCCTTGAAGCGGCGCGATACCGGTCGTTCCGCGGCCGGCGCGAACACAAGGAGGCGCTCAACCGGGACATCGAGGCGGCCATCGCCCACCTGACGGTGGAGGAACTCGTGGAGGCGCTGAACGCCGCGGGCGTGCCGTGCGGACCCGTCAACAGCATCGCCCAGGGGTTCGACAACGCGCAGGCCGAGTTCCTGAAGATGAAGAAGCCGGCGCCGCACCACGAACTCGGCGACGTCGATCTCATTCGCTCGCCCATCAACCTGTCCCGGTTCCCGCACGCGGAACGCTTCGAGCGCGCCGCCCCGGACGTGGGTCAGCACACCCGGGAAGTGCTCGCCGATTTCGGCTTCGCGGCGGAGGAGATCGACGGACTCGTCGCGGTCGAGGCCATCGGGTGACGGCGCTGGCGCTCCTTGAAATGACCTGTCTGACTGGTTAGGATCGCCCGCGTGGGCGTGACGTACTCGGTATACGAAGCCAAGGCGCGCTTTTCGGAAGTGATTCGACAGGTACGGGAGGGCACCACCGTGACCGTCTCCTATCGTGGCGAACCGGTGGCGGAGATCCGGCCGTTGGCCGGAGGGCGAGAAACCCTCGAGGAGCGGTACGAGGAACTCAGACGCAAGGGGATCATCGTCCCGGCCAACGAAGGCGCAGAACGGCGCTTCGAGCCCGTTGCCCACCGTCCCGGAGCGCTGGCGCGCTTTCTGGCGGACCGGGGCGAGTAAGCAGTGAAGTTTGCCTACGTCGACACCTCGGCGTTGACCGCCCTTGCCCTCGGTGAGGCGGGGACGGGCAGCCTCGGCGACCTTGGCGAATACGACGGTCTGTTCTCCTCGAACCTGTTGGAGGCGGAGTTGCGTTCCGTGTTTGCGCGGGAGGGGGTGCCGTTCGAGCGCAGCGTGTTCGCGGACGTGCAATGGATCCTCCCGGAACGGCCCCTGACGCCGGAAATGTCCGTAGTGCTGGCCAGTGGCTACCTGCGGGGGGCGGACCTCTGGCATGTCGCGACAGCGCTGTACGCTTCGCCGCGTCCGGAAGACCTTGAGTTCGTGACCCTGGACCGTCGGCAGGCGGCGGTCGCCAGCGGCGTCGGCTTCATGGTCGTGCCCGCGGTCGCGCGCGACGGGTGACCGGCGTTCAGCCAGACTGCTCCGCCGCGTCCCGAGACGCCGCGATGCCCCGCTCCTCGTTCACCGTGAGGAGCAGCAACCCGCCGATGACGAAGAACGGCGCCACCGTCGCCACGCCGGCCCGCTGACTGTCGAACGCCTCGGTTGCGAGGCCGAACAGCAGCGGTCCGAGGAATGCCGTGATCTTGCCGGAGAAGGCGAAGAAGCCGAAGAACTCGGTGCTCTGCCGTTCGGGGACGAATCGGGCGAGCAGGCTCCGGCTGGCGGCCTGGTTCGGGCCGACGAAGATGCCGAGGGCGATGGCGGAGACCCAGAGCCAGGTGACGCTGGGCGCGAAGGTGGCGAGCAGCGTGGCCCCCGTCAGCGCCACGAGGCTCACGAGGATCGTCGTGCGTGCGCCGATGCGGTCGTCCACGAAACCGAAGAGCGCGGCGCCGAGACCGGCCGCGACGTTGATGGCGATGCCGAAGACGATCACCTCCGACAGGCTGAGCCCGAAGGTGCCGGCGGCGTAGATGCCGCCGAACGAGAACACCGTCACCAGGCCGTCGTTGTAGACGAGACGCGCGACCAGCAGCCGGACGATCTCCCGGTAGCCGCGAAGCTTGCGCAGCGTGTGCAGGAGGGCGCGGTAAGCCCCGGAGGGTCCCTCGCCGGTCGTCGCGCCGCGACGCTGCCGGGGCGCCATCGCCAGCAATGGCAGGCTGAACACCAGGAACCAGAGGCCGCGACGAGCAGGTTGGTGGCCCGATAGTTGAAGCCCGCTTCCGTGGAGACGCCGAACAGCGGGTCGTCCCGAACGAGTACCAGCAGGGCGAGCGCCAGGCAGGCGAGGCCCCCGGCGTAGCCAAGGCCCCACGCCCACCCGGACATGCGGCCCATCCGCTCCTTCGGTGCGATCTCCGGCAGGAACGCGTTGTAGAACACCCCGCCGAGTTCGAAGGCGACGTTCGCGACGGTGAAGAGCGCCAGGGCCAGGAGGACCGCATGTTCCATGCCGGGACTTGCGAAGGTCAGCGCCGCGGTGGCCGCGCAGCAGACCCAGGTGGCGGCGGCCAGGTAGCGTCGCCGGTGACCGCTGCGGTCGGCCATCGCGCCGAGCAGGGGCGACAGGAGCGCGATCGTGATCCCCGAGACCGCGACGGCCCGGGACCACTGCCCCGTCCCCGTCACTTCGTCCGGGGCGATCGCCGCGGTGAAGTACGCCGCGTACACGAACGTCACGACCAGCGTCGTGAACGCCGAGTTCGCCCAGTCGTAGAGGGCCCAGGCGACGCCGGTCCGCGCCGGCGGGAAGCTCTTGGGTGCGCCTGCGGTGTCGGCGCGCATGGTCCGCTATCCCGCGGGGGAGGCGTCCGCCCGGACGCTGACGTCCACGGCGAGTTCCTCCGCGTCGCCGCCCCGCCGTACCCCGCGGGTCGGCGAGACGTCCCGGTAGTCGCGTCCGACCGCGACCCGGATATGCCGGTCGGTCGGAATGCGGTTGGTGGGGTCGAACCCGATCCAGCCGAGCCGGGGGAGGAGACACTCCACCCACGCGTGCATGGCGTTGCCGGGCACCGGTGCGCGATCGTCGCCGGTGACGTGCAGATACCCGGAGACGTAACGCGCGGGGATGGCCCAGGAGCGGGCGATGGCGATCATGACGTGGGCATAGTCCTGGCAGACCCCGCGGCGCGAGGCCAGGATGTGGTCGATCGGCGACTCCGCGGTCGTCTCGCCCGGCGCGTAGGTGAACGCGGCGTGCAGCGCGTCCGACAGCGCCGTGACGGAGCTGAGCGGGTCCTCCCGGGGCGCGAGCCCCAGTTCCCCGACAAAGGCGTTGAGCGCCGGCGTGCGCCGGGCGAGGGCGCTGGCGTGCGTGAACTCCCAGTGTTCGAAACGATCCGTCCAGCTACGCGCCTCGGTCCAGTCGTCCGGGGTGAGCCGCGCCGCGGGGGGGTCCGCGGGGTGCACCTCGACGGCGGCCCGCGCCGTGATCGTCAACGCATCGTGTTCACGGGGCAGCGCGAGCAGGTGGTGCGCATTGCCGAAACCGTCCCTCGTGCACCCGAGGTCGGTGGGCGGGTCGGTCTCGATGGCGAAGGCAAGCAGTCGCTGGCGGCGGTCCTCCAGCGGACGCAGCCGCAGCGACATCACGCACGCGTTCGCCCGCGAGCCGTACCGGTAACGGGACACGTGCTCGATCTGGTAGCGGAGACTCACCGGCGTCGCCTCGGGAGACCCGAATCTGGCGTCGAGCATAGCGACCGGTGGCGGCGGTTGCATGCGCGGCCCGCGGCCGACCTACTCCGGGACGATCCAGACGTCCTTGCCGCGGCGTTCGCCGGGACCGCCCGTGCTCGCGGGCACGTCGCGGCACAGCGCACCCGGGACGACCCGGGTGCTGCGCCCCTGCAGGACGAAACAGCGCAGGGCGACAGCGCGCTGGCGCAGCCGGCCGTCCACGAGGCAGGGCGCGCTCGTGACCGGCGGCGCGCGCCGGGCGACGAATCCGTCCGGGGCGGCGCGCAGGCGTGCGGCGCAGGCGGCGCGTTCGGCCGCGGAGAGCCCGGGACCGACCAGCACGTCGTGGCTGCCCCGCTGTTCGATGGTCAACTCCCCGAGGTGGTCGAGCGCGTACTCCAGCTCGTCCGGGCGCACGCATGCCCAGGTCTCGACGCCGGGAAGCAGCGGCTCCTCCGCGAGGTAGTAGCGGATCGCGTCCGCGACGAAAGGGAATACGGCCGGGTCGTCGGCCACGCCCGACCCGGGCGCGTTCAGGACCGCGACGCTCCCGAGCCGGCAGGCATGCAACAGGCCCGGCACGCCCAGGACCGAGTCGGGACGAAACGCGAGCGGGTCGAGGAAGTCGTCGTCCACCTGGCGGTACAGGACATGGACGCGCCGCGACCCGCGTGCGCCGCGCAGGTGCACCTGGCCGTCTTCGACGAACAGGTCCGGTCCCGCGACGAGTTCCATCCCGGCTGCCTCGGCCAGGAGGGCGTGTTCCGCGAAGGCCGCGTTGTAATGCCCCGGCGTCAGCAAGGCGACGCGGGGGTCGGCGTCCCGGGGGGCGATTTCGCGCAGGGTCTCGAACAGCGCCGACGCGTAGGGCGGCGTGTCCCGCGCCGCGCAGGCGCCCCGGACCCGACGGAGCCGCTCCTCGACGACGCGGCCGATGGTGACCAAAAGGGCGCCGCCGGCGGGGCAGCGCACGTTGTCGCGCAGGACGCGAAAGCCCCCGGGCGTACGCGCGAGGTCGATGCGGCATACCGCCGCGGGTACGTCCTGCGGCCGGACGGCGCCGCGCATCTCCACGCGGAACTGGGGACTCCCGCGCACCACAGCGGCCGGAACGACGCCGTCCCGCACGATCGCCGCGTCGCCGTAGAGGTCGGCGAGCAGGAGGTTCAGCGCCTTGACGCGTTGCCGGAGCCCCGCTTCCAGAACGCGCCACTCGGACTCCGGCAGGAGCAGCGGGACGCCGTCCGGGGCCGGCTCGCCCCGCTCGCCGGCCGCGGGGGCGGGCGTGATGGGGACGGCGTCCCACTGGCGCAACGCTCGAGCGAGGGGCCGCCAATGCGTGCGAAGTTCGCCGGCCGGGGTGAATGCCTCGTCCGGGATCGCGGGGTCGAAGTCGTATGCGTGAAGATCCAAACCGCAGATCCGCAACGGCGCTGCTGCGGAGCGGATTATAGGGAGGCGCGCCGCCCCGACATCCCGTCGCGCACCTGCGGCTGCTTCCCGGCAGAGGCGGCAGAGGTGCGCCTGCCCCTGCTTGACACCCCCCTTGTGTCCCGGCCATGCTGCCGGGCGACCGGCCGGCGTCCCGCGCGGCGCGGAGTGCGGAGAACCGATGCCGGGGGCCGGCCCCCACGGTGGAGCGGGCGATGGGCGACAGGACGCGCAAGATACTGGTCGTCGACGACGAACCGGACCTCGAACGGCTGATGCGGCAACGCATGCGCCGGGAGGTGCGTGATGGGCGCTACGAATTCTCCTTTGCCCACGACGGCTTCGAGGCCCTCGAGCGGCTCCATGAAGACCGCGAGATCGAGATGGTCCTGTCCGACATCAACATGCCGGGCATGGACGGGCTGACGCTGCTCGACCAGATCCCGAAGGTCGACCCGAACATCCGCGCCGTCATCGTCTCGGCCTACGGCGACATGCAGAACATCCGCACGGCCATGAACCGGGGCGCGTTCGACTTCGTCACCAAGCCCATCGACTTCAACGACCTCAAGGTCACCATCGACAAGACGCTGAGCCACCTGCAGTTGCTGCGCGAAGCGCTCGAGACGCGGGATCGGCTCGTGGCGCTCCAGAACGAACTCGACGTCGCGAGCCGCATGCAGCAGTCGATCCTGCCCACGGTCTTTCCGAAGATGCCGGGCTACCAGGTGTTCGGCCAGATGGAGGCGGCCCGCGAGGTCGGGGGAGACTTCTTCGACGTCATCAACCTCGAGGGCGGAAGGATCGGCCTGACGATCGCCGACGTCTCCGGCAAGGGCGTGCCGGCGGCGCTCTTCATGATGTCGAGCCGTACGCTGATGAAGGGCTCGGCGATCGGGTTGCCCGATCCGGCGGACGTCGTCGAGGAGGTCAACGGACTGCTCGAAGCGGACAATGAGGCGGCCATGTTCGTCACGCTGTTCTACGCGGTACTCGATCCCGAGAGCGGCACCCTGCAGTACGCCAACGGCGGTCACAACCCGCCGCTGATCGTGCACCCGGGCGGGTCTTCGGCCCTGCTGCCGACCACCGGCGGCGTGGCGCTCGGGGTGATGCCGGGGTTCTCCTACCGCCAGAGCGAGACAACGCTCGCGCCTGGGGACATCGCCGTCCTCTACACCGATGGCGTCACGGAAGCCATGAACGCGAAGGACGAGGAGTTCGGCGTCGAGCGGCTGCAGGCCGTGTTCGAGGAGCGACAGCCGGAGAGCGCGCGCGCGGTCAGCGAGGCGATCTTCGACGCCGTGCACGAGTTCGCCGGCAGCACCCCGCAGTCGGACGACATCACGTGCCTGATCGTGATGCGGGAGGCCTGACGTGAGCGCGAATCTCTCGCTGAAGGTCGCCACGAACGTCGAAGACCTGCGGCGGGCGCAGGACGAGATCGAAGCGTTCTGCAACGCGCAGGCGTGGCCGGCGGATGTCGTGTTCCAGATCGGCCTGGTCGTCGAGGAACTCGGGATCAACGTCGTCAATTACGCCTACGAGGACGGCGCCGAGCACGAGTTCTCGATCTCGGTCACGTCGGACGACGGGTCGCTCACCCTCGAGATCGTGGACGGCGGCCAGGCATTCGATCCGCTCGAGGACGCGCCGGAACCGGATCTCGACGCGTCGCTGGAGGACCGGCCCATCGGCGGGCTCGGGGTCTATCTCGTGCGCACGATCATGGACGAGTTGAGCTACCGGCGGGAGGACGGCCGCAACCGGCTGACCGCGATCAAGCGGAGACCGGAGTGATCGCCGGGGTCCGGCGGCTCTGCGCGCTGGGTCTGTCCGTCGTCGTCTGGGGAGGAGCGCTGGCGGAGTCGGGAGTCACCGACGACCGCATCCTGTTCGGCCAGTCCGCGGCGTTCAGCGGGCCCGCGCAGGAACTCGGCACCAACATGCGGCTCGGCATCGACGCGGCGTTCGCCGAGGCCAACGCGCGGGGCGGCGTGCACGGACGGCGCCTCACGCTGTCCGCCCTCGACGACGCGTACGAGCCGGAAGGGGCCATCGCCAACACCCGGCGGCTCATCGAAGAGGGGGTGTTCGCGCTGATCGGGGCGGTGGGCACGCCGACCTCGTTGGTCGCGGTGCCGATCGCCGCCGAAGCGGGCGTGCCCTACGTCGCACCCTTCACCGGCGCGGCGTTCCTGCGCGATCCGCGCTGGGGCAACGTGATCAACCTGCGGGCGTCCTACGGCCAGGAGACGGAGGCCATGGTGGCCCGCCTGATCGCGGACCGAGGCATCGAGCGGATCGCCGTCATGTACCAGGACGATTCGTTTGGCCGGGCAGGCTACACGGGCGTCGTGAGGGCGCTCGAGACACGGGACATGGCGCCGGTCGCCACAGGCGTCTATCCGCGCAACACCACCGCGGTGAAGACCGGACTGCTGGACCTGCGCGCGGGCGACCCGGAGGCCGTCATCGTGGTGGGCGCCTACGAACCCGTCGCGGCGCTCATCGCGTGGGCCAGGCACACGGGTTTCGACCCGGTGTTCGTCACGATCTCGTTCGTGGGTAGCAACGCGCTGGCCCGGGAACTCGGCGAATACGGCCACGGCGTGTACGTCACGCAGGTGGTCCCGTTCCCCAGCGGCGCAAACCCGCCCGTTGTTCGGTCCTACGCCCGCGCGCTGGCGACCGGGGCCCCTGACGCGGCGCCCGGCTTCGTGTCGCTGGAAGGCTATCTGGCAGGCCGCCTCGCCCTGGTCGCGCTCGAGCGCTGCGGACGCGAGGTCGACCGGGCGTGCTTCCTGCGGGTCCTGCGCGAGGCGTCCCGGGTCGATCTCGACGGCTTCGAGCTGCGCTACAGCGACACGGACAACGGGGGTTCCAGCGCCGTGTACCTCACCATGATCGGGTCCGACGGGCGGTACCGCGCCGTGGAGAGTCTGGCGGAACGCATCGGCTGGCGGCGGCCCGCGGGCCGAGCCGTCCGCACCGGCGTCGGGCGGTGACGGACACGGGCGAACGACCGTCGGCATCGGGGGTTTCCACGGAGTCCTCGGCGATGTCCGACCTGCCCGCGTCCGCAGATGCGTCGGCGCCGGAGCCGGAGGCCGCGCGGGGGCTGCGGGCACGCCTGCAACGCCTCGCGGCGAGCCGGCACCGCATCTCGGTACAGCTCTACGCCGGCATCGGCGTCGCCGTGTCGTTCACGTTGATCGCGAGCCTGGTGGCCCTGTGGTCGTTCAACCGCCTGAGCGACGCCCAGGACCGCGTGAACCGGCGCAGCGTTCCGGGGATGGCGGCGGCGTTCGGCGTGGCCCGGCAGGGCGCGGCGCTCGTGGCGGCGGCGCCGAGGCTGACGGCGGCGAGTCGCGCGGAGTTCGGGGGCGTCGCGGGCGAACTCGACCGGGAAGAGGCCGTGTTCCAGGAGCGGCTGTCCGAGTTGATGCGCCAGGGGGAGCAGCATGTCGGAGTGCGCGCGCGCGCCGACGCGCTGATCGCCAACGTCGAGGCGCTCGAGGGCGCGGTTTCCCAAGGTTTCGACCTGGCCGACCGCGGGGCGGAGGTGCGCGCGGAACTCAACGACCTGCAGGCGCGGCTGACGGACGTCCTGGTTCCCATCATCGACGATCAACTGTTCTACGCGGTGACCGGATACCGGACGCTGGGAGCGCCGGCGCGGCCGCGGGAGGCGCGGTTCGTCGAGGATGAGTTCGGCCTGTACCGGCGCCTGGCGGGGCTCCACACGGAATCCAACGTGGCCGCGCAGCTCCTCACGAACATCTTCAACCTGCCGGACCGGGCGCTGCTGGAGGCCATGCGGGACCGGTTCCAGGCGAGCGCCGGGAGCATGGAGCGCCATCTGTCCGCGCTCGGGAACCTCGACGCCCGGGAACGACTCGCGCCGATGGTCGCGCGCCTGACGGAGCTCGGGATCGGCGGTGGCGGAGGGTTCGAACTGCGCACTGCGGAACTGGAGGGGTTGGAGCGGCAGGAACGTCTGCTGGCGGAGAACCGGGCGCTCGCCAACGACCTGGCGCTCGAGGTGGAGGGTCTCGTGAGCGAGGCGCGCGAGAGTGCGGGCGCCGCCACCCAGGCCTCGGCGGACGCCATCCTCACCGGCCAGAACCTGCTGCTCGCGCTCAACGGGATCAGCATCGTGGGCGCGATCCTGATCGCGTGGCTGTTCGTCGGGCGCGTGCTGCTGCGCCGCCTGGACCGTCTGTCCGCGCGCATGCGCGCGATGGCGGGTGGGGACCTCGAGGCCACGGTCGACATCGTTGGACGCGACGAGGTGGCGGACATGGCGGCGGCGCTCGAGGTGTTCCGCCGCCACGCGCTCGAAGTGCAGCGGCTCAACCTGGTCGAGCGGCTCGCCGAGGAACTGCGCGAGAAGAACGACACGCTGGAGCAGACGCTGGAGGAACTGAGCCGCGCCCAGGACCAGATCGTCATGCGCGAGAAGCTCGCGGCGCTCGGCGAGCTGACCGCGGGGGTGGCGCACGAGATCAAGAACCCGCTGAACTTCGTGAAGAACTTCTCGGAGGCGTCCGAGGAACTCCTCGAGGAACTCATCGAGACGCTCGAGGAGGCGGGGGACGCGCTGACCGAAGACCAGCGCGAACTGGTCGCCGAACTCGGCGAGGACCTGACGGAGAACCTCAAGCTCATCCGGGGACACGGGGACCGCGCGGACCGGATCGTGCGGGACATGCTGCGCATGCAGCGGACGGACACCCACCGCCAGCCCACGGACATCAACGAGCTCATCGACGACCACGTGCGGCTGGCTTTCCACAGCGCGCGCGCCAACGACTCGGACTTCCGGCTGGACATCCGGCAGGATTTCGATCCCGGGATGGGCACGCTCGACGTGGCATCCCAGGACCTCGGCCGCGTCATCCTCAACCTGGTCGGCAACGCCTGCTACGCCACCCACGAGCGGCGCCTCGCCGAGGAGGCCGAAGGACGCTCCTTCGAGCCGACGCTCCACATCGTCAGCCGACGGCTCGAAGACCGGGCGGAAATCCGCGTACGCGACAACGGCACGGGTATGCCCAAGGGGGTCGCGGACAAGATCTTCAACCCCTTCTTCACGACCAAGCCCACGGACCAGGGCACGGGACTGGGCCTGTCGCTCTCGAACGACGTGGTCCGCGAGCACGGCGGCTCGATCCGTGTCGAGTCCGAACAGGGCAGCTTCACCGAGATGATCGTCGAGCTCCCGACGGAGGCGGCCGCCGCGGCGCCCGTCGAGGAGGACGTGCCCGGCGAGATGTCCGAGGGATAGGCCACGCCCACGGGGGTTGGCGAAGCCGTGTATCGCGTGCTCCTGATCAGACATTGCGAGAGCGTCGGGCAGCAACCCGAGGCCGCGTTGACCGAAGCCGGGATGCGCGCGGCGGAGACGCTCGCGGGGTTCCTGGCCCGTTACCCCGTCGACCGGATCGCCACCAGCCCCTACGAGCGCGCACGGCAGACCATTGCGCCGTTTGCCGCGGCGGCGGGGTTGCCCGTGCATGCGGACGACCGGCTGGCGGAGCAGCGGCTGGCGGCGGGCCCGGTGGAGCACTGGCGCGACGCGGTGCGCACGTCGTTCGCCGATCCGGATTTCCGGTTGCCGGGCGGCGAGTCCGGGCGCGACGTACTGAACCGCGGCTGGCCGGCCCTGGAGGAACTGCTCAAGGGCGGCCACCGGCTTCCGGTCGCCGTCACGCACGGGAAGTTCCTCAGCGTGATTCTGAACTCACTCGACTCCGACTTTGGCTATGACCAGTGGCAGGCGCTCTCGAATCCGGACGTGTTCGCGCTGGTCGACAGGGCCGGCGGGGGCCTTTTCCCTGAACGAATCTGGCCGGGTGGCAAGGCGGCTGCGAGTTGACAGGGACTTGAGCGACATGGCATCAGGAACGACGTTCGCGGCTGCACGCGGCGTCTGACCAGGAGGGACTGGATGAACAGGAAACGGACCGCGCGGCTGTCGGCGTTGACCGCGGGGGTGTTCCTCGGGGCTTGCAGTCCCGGCGGCGAAGGCGAGGCAGGTCCCGAGGCGACGCCGGAAACGGCCCCGTCGGCGGAGCGGCCCAACGTCGTCCTGATCGTGGCCGACGACCTCGGCTACGGCGACGTTGGCGCCTACGGCGGCGAGACCATCGCCACGCCCCACCTCGACGCCCTCGCCGGCGCGGGCGTGCGCCTCACCGACGGGCACGTGTCCGCGGCGGTCTGCAGTCCGAGCCGGGCGGGCCTGATGACCGGCCGTTACCAGAGCCGGTTCGGCTACGAGTACAACCCGAGCTTCAACTTCGAGAGTGGCCCCGAGGCGGGGCTCGGCCTGCCCGTGACCGAGACGACGCTCGCCGACGCGCTGCGGGGAGCGGGCTACGCGACGGGGCTCGTCGGCAAGTGGCACCTCGGGATCCACGACCGGTACCACCCGCTGAACCGCGGCTTCGACGAGTTCTACGGGGTCTTCGGCGGCGGTACGAGCTACATCGACTCGCGCCTGCCCGGCACGCACTCGTGGCCGGCCGAGGACGCGCCGACCGAACGGGACCCCCATATCGCGCGCTCAATCATCGACGGGCGCGAACCCGTGGACGTGCCCGAGTACCTCACGGACGTGTTCGCGGCGAAGGCCGTGGACTTCATCGACCGGCACGCCGGTGCGCCGTTCTTCCTGATGCTCTCCCTCACCGCGCCGCACACGCCGATCCAGGCCACGGACGAGTACGTGGAGCGCAACCTGCACATCGAGGCGGACGGCGCGCGCATCTACGCGGCGATGGTCTCGTCGGTCGACGACACCGTCGGGGACGTGGTCGGCGCGCTGAGGGCGCACGGTCTCGACGGCAACACGCTCATCTTCTTCATCTCGGACAACGGCTGCATCAACTACATGCCCGACGTGATCTGCACGAACGGTCCGCTCTCCGGCGCCAAGCGTTACCAGCTCGAGGGCGGGATCCGCGTGCCGTTCATCGCCACTTGGCCCGACGGGCTGCCGGCCGGCCGCGTCTACGACGAGCCGGTCATCTCGCTCGACATCTTCGCGACCGCGACCGCCGCCGCCGGACTCCAGCCGCCCGCGGTGGACGGCGTCGACCTGCTGCCGCATCTCAGGGGCGAAGCGGCCACGCCGCCGCACGAGTTCCTGTTCTGGCGGTCGGCGCCGAACGTCGCGGTCCGTTGGGGAGACTGGAAGCTCTGGCGCGTCGACCGTTCCGAGCGGGATCTCGACGAGGCGATGAGCGCCGGCGGCCGCCTGCTGCCGATCGTGAACTACCCGGCGACTTCGGAATCCGGGCAGACCACGTTGTTGTACGACCTCGCCACGGACATCGGTGAACGCGAGAACCTGGCCGAGGACAATCCGGAGGTCGTCGAGCGCATGGAGGCGGAGTTGGCGACCTGGTCGGCCGGTCTCGTGGAACCCATGTGGCCGAGCACCCGGTCCACCCTCGACGCGGTGGACGGCCAGACCATCCAGCTCTACTTCTGAGGGGAGCGGCGGTGCAAGCTCCGATACGGGCGATCGGGACCGGACTGACCCTGGCCCTGGGGGTTGCGGCCTGCAGCCCCGGTGATGCCGAAGACGGCCTGCCCAACATCGTCATCGTCGTGGCCGACGACCTCGGGCGACGCGACGTGAGCTTCCACGGCGGCGAACTCCCCACCCCCAACATCGACCGCATTGCGCGGGAAGGCGTCGCCCTCGAGCGCTTCTACTCGGCCCCGGTGTGCAGCCCGACCCGCGCGGGACTCCTGACCGGGCGCTACCCGATCCGCTACGGACTGATGCGGTCGGTGATCCCGCCGTGGCGCGATTACGGGCTGGACACCGACGAGGTGCTGTTGCCGGAGTTGCTGGCGGAGGCGGGTTACGCCGCGCGCGGCGTCTTCGGCAAGTGGCACCTCGGCCACACGTCGGTCCGCTTCCATCCGCTCAAGCGCGGCTTCACGGAGTTCGTCGGCCACTACAACGGCGGCATCGACTACTTCGTGCACGAACGGGAGGGCGAGCGCGACTGGCAGCACGGCTACACGTCCGTCGAAGAGCACGGCTACAGCACGGACCTGCTCACGGACCGCGCCGTGGACTTCATCGCGCGGCACGCCGGGCAGGACGCGCCGTTTCTGCTCTACGTGCCGTACAACGCCGTGCACAGTCCCTGGCAGGCGCGCGAGGACATCCTGCCGCGGTACGCGGACTTGCCGGGAGTCGACCTGCCGCCGGGTCACGAGGAGGCGAACGAGGACATCGTCGCGTACGTGGGCGACGCGGACGGGCGGCGCGAGAAACGCCGCATCACCGCGGCCGAGAGTCCCTGGACACAGGCGTCGGCCGCATCCTCGATGCGCTGGACGCGCACGGCATCGCGGACAACACGTTCCTCGTCTTCTTCAGCGACAACGGCGGCGTGGTTGGCGTCAGCGACAACACGCCCTTCCGGGGCGCGAAGGCCACGGTCTACGAGGGTGGCATCCGGGTCGCCGCCGCGGCGCGCTGGCCGGCGGGCGGGATTTCCGGAGGAAGGGAGGTTTCGGCGCCGGTCGCCTACATCGACGTGCTGCCGACGCTCCTCGGCATCGTGGGCCTGGAAGCGCCTACCGAGCGGAACCTCGATGGCCGGGATGTGCTCGGTGTGCTCACCGGTACCGAGGAAGACGCGCCACGCGACCTGTACTCGTACGTCGCGGTGGGGAGCGGCGCGGTGGAGCAGGTGGCCGTCATCGAGCCCGAGTGGAAGCTCGTCGTCGTCGGTCCGGAGCTGACCGAGCCGGGAGCGGCGGACCGGTCCCGGACGATGCTCTACGCAATCGCGTCCGACCCGCACGAAGTGGACGACGTGAGCGGGGCACACCCGGAAGTCGTTTCCCGCATGCTTGAGAAGGCCGTCGCCTTCCGCGCCATGCAGCCGCCGGACGCGGTGCCGCCATACAACGCCGGTCGCGAGGGGTTCGTCGCCCCGCCGGACTGGAAGCCGGCGGACCTGCCATGAGCGGACCCCGTGCGCCGCGCTTCCAGCGCACCGTCGAGGACTTCGTCTGCGAACGCTGCGGTGCGGCGAACACGGGCGACGGCTACACGAACCACTGCCACAAGTGCCTCTACAGCAAGCACGTGGACGTGCATCCGGGGGACCGGGCGGCGGCGTGCGGCGGGCTGATGCGCCCGGTGGACGTGTTGCGGAGCGGCGGCCGCTGGAAGCTCGTGCATGAATGCGGGCGCTGCGGCTTTCGGCGGGCGAATCGCATACGGGACGACGAGACGGAAGCGGTCATCCGGACGATGCGGCGGCTCGCGGAGTCCCGGGCTGCGGATCGCCCGTGAGTGCGTCATCGCTGCACGTCTCCTGGGCGAATCTCGCACCGGGATGTCAGCCTTGACCGATTCCGTACTCGCCGGAAGGTCCCGAAACTACGCCCGAACCCACCACCCGACCCGGCGGCATGGCGAGGACGATCAGCCACGACCAGAATTTCAAGAACTTGATCCTGGACTATCCGCGTCAGGCCCTTGAGTTCTTCGCTCCGGAGGAAGCGCCTGGGCCGGACGACGACGTGCGCATCCTGCCGTTGCGGCAGGAGCAACTGCAGGAACGGCTCGGCCAGCGCTATCACGAGCTCGACACGCCGCTGCGCGTCGATTGGGCGGATGGCCGCCGCAAGGCGGTGGTGTTCGCGCTCGAAGAAGAGACCGACGGCGGGCGCTTCTCACCCCACCGGTTGGCACGGTATTGCCTCGACGTCGCGGAGCTGTTCGACACGAACCGCGTAGTGCCGGTGTCGATCTTCCTGCGCGCCAGCCCTGCGCCGGAAACGCTGGCGCTCGGAACCGAGCGGGGCCATTACCTGACGTTCGACCACCTGTCGTGTCGGCTCGCGTCGATGGATGCCGAAGAGTGGCGGCATAGCGACAACCCGGTGGCCTTGGCGAACCTACCGAACATGCGCCGACCGCCGGACCTGGACCGGGTCGACGTGTTCGCGCAAGCGATGCGCGGGCTGCAGGCCCTGGAGCCGGACGGCGCCAGGCTTGCGAAGTACGTCCAGTTCATCGACATCCATGCCGCGCTCACGGAGACTGAGCATTTGAAGTAGGATGATCTGCGCTCTTCTGCAACGGTCTGCGTCGGTAGCCTTTTGTAATTTATCATTATTATCAAATAGATAAGTTCGTTCCGTCATGTGCAACGATGTGCCATCCGGTGCCATGGGACGCCAAGGAATGACGCCCTATTTTGTGGGACGCATTGTAAGCCTACTCCGAAGTCGGCAGACTCCGTTCCCGCTTCCGAAATCGAGTCCGTCGTTCCCATGCCGAAACTCAACCGCAACGCCCTCTCCGCCCGGATGGTCCGCCACGCCGGCCCCGGCAGCTACGTGGACGGCAACGGCCTGATGCTCCGCGTCCGCGATTCCGGCTCGCGCTCGTGGGTCCAGCGCATCATGGTGCATGGCCGCCGCGTCGACATCGGGCTCGGCAACGCGGAGCTGGTGAGCGTCGCCGACGCGCGGCGCGTCGCGGCCGACAACCGCGCCGTGGCCCGCACCGGGGGCGATCCCCGCAAGGCGAGGACGATCTCGTTCGCGGAGGCCGAGCCGCGGGCCATGGCGGAGAAGGCGGAGACCTTGCGCGGCGGCGCGGCGTCGAAGTCGCTGCGCGACTGGCGCTCGACCATGGACGCCTACGTGCTGCCGCAACTGGGGAAGATGCATGTCGGGGCGGTGGCCACCAGCGACGTCAAGCGGGTGCTGCGTCCCCTGGCGCTGGCGGGCAAGCACGTCACCGCGCGCGTGGTGGCGGGCCGCATCGTCGCGGTGCTGGAGTGGGCGGAGGTGGAGAACCTGCGCGAGCCCGCCGGCAGCGGCCGGGCGATCATGGAGACGGTGCTGCGCTCGCTGCCGAAGGCCGCGGCGGTGCGCCACCACCGGGCGCTGCACTTCTCCGACGTGGCGGCGGCGCTCGCCAGGGTGGACGCGGACCCGCGCATCGGGCGCACGGTGCAGCTCGCCATCCGCTTCGGGGTGCTGACGGCGGCCCGGCAGGCGGAAGTCAGACGGGCGACCTGGGACGAGTTCGACGTCGAGGCGGCGGTGTGGACGGTGCCGGCGGCGCACATGAAGCGCTACCGGCCGCACCGGGTGCCGCTCTCGACGGGGGCGCTGGCCGTGCTCGACGAGCTGCGCGGGTTGCACGGGGACGGCGAGACCGCCTTCCCCGGCGCGCGGGGCGGCAAGCTGAGCCGGACGGCGGTCGCGGACGCGCTGCGGAAGGCGGAGGTCAACGCGACCGGTCACGGATTCCGTTCGAGTTTCAAGGACTGGGCGCGCCATGAAGGCGTGGAAGAGATTCTCTCGGAGGTCGCGCTGGCGCACGTCGAGGGCTCGAAGACCGTGGCCGCCTACGCGCGCGACGATCTCCTCGAGAAGCGGCGACCCGTGATGCAGGCGTGGAGCGACTACATCGCGGCGGGATCGGACGGGTGACCGGCGCCGCGGCGGGTTGCAACGCGGCACGTTGCGGGGGACGATAGGCCATGCGGTTCAGGCACCGGGGGCTGCGTGCCCTGGCGGAACAGAACCGGACGAGGCAGTTGCCACAGGAACTGGTGCCGAAGCTGAGGCGGGTCCTGACCCTGCTTGAGGAGGCGCGGCATCCCGGCGATCTTGCGGAACAGCCGGGCTACCGGCTGCATCCGCTGAAGGGCGACATGGCCGGGCTGTGGAGCATCCGCGTGTCGGGCAACTGGCGGGTGGTGTTCGGGTTCAAGGACCGCGAGGCGGTGGACGTGGACCTGGTGGACTACCACTGAGACGAGGAGACATGCGATGGCGATGCTGAACCCCTGCCACCCTGGAGAGATACTGCGCGACAATCTGGAGGCGGCGGAGTGGTCGGTGACGGAGGCCGCGCGGCGGCTGGGCTGCACGCGGCAGGCGCTGTCGCGGCTGCTGAACGGCAAGGCCGGGATCTCGCCGGCGATGGCGCTGGCGCTGGAGCGCATCGGGTGGAGCAACGCGGCCTACTGGATGCGGTTGCAGGCCGCCTACGAGCTGGCGCAGGAGCGGCGGCGGCAGGCGGCCTGACAGGCGCGCGCGGGCGCACGGAGGGGGAATGACGGCCGACGACTTCAGGCACGAACGGGTGGCCATGTTCGAGGCGGCGGCCGACGCGGGGCGCGGCGCGATCGTGGTTCGGGCGGACGACCTGCACCGGGGCGTGGGCGGCTATCCCGGCGACGACCACCGGATGCCGCTGTGCTGCAACGTGATGCACGCGGAGATGGTCGTGGGCGTGGACGAGGTTCTGTCGGCCCCGCCGAGCGGCCAGGGCGCGTCGGTGGCGATCAAGTACGTGCTGCCGCGGCCGGGGGCGAACGGCGACTGAGAGGCGCGTCGCGCGGCCGACGGGGCCCGGTGGCGACGGTCCCCGCAGCGTCCCGGCTCATATCAGGTAGCGAGTCGTGATCGAGGCTCTCAAGTGGCCGAGTTCTTCGGAGACGATGGCGAGCGCCAGCCGGTGCTCGGCGTGGTGCATCAGTTCCCGCATCCTCGCCTGGGCGTATCCGTGCCGCTTATTCCGAATTCGGAATAAGCGGCACGGCTATGCGCAGCGGCGCTACGAGGCGATCACGGGCTGGAAGCCGCCGGCCGCGGGCGGGCCGCCGATGCGCAGCCTGAAGGGGGCGCGGAAGCGGATCGACCGGGGGGCGCGGGCGACGATCTCGCGGGAGATGGGCCACTCTAGGATCGCCATTGTGGAACCTACTGTGGCGCGTAGAGGAGCGCGTGAGCGTGTGGTGCGCAACGACCTGGCGGAGCATGAGGGCTCAGCCGGCTCTCCGGCAAGTGGTCAAGCCAGCTTTCGGCCAAGTGGACAAGCGGGCCTGTCTGCCAGTGGGGTAGTGGACTTTCGGACTGGTAGACAACTCGGCTGCTCAGCCAGTGGACGAGGCGGCAGGACGCGGCGACCGGAGCCGCCGCGCCCGTGGCGAGGGGAGATGGGGTCAGTACCGGTGGTGCAGCCCGCCGTTCATGGGCGACCAGCGCCAGTCCTGTTCCTCGAGCGGTTCGGGATCGGGCAGCGGCGACCAGTAGGCGGCCGAGGCCTCCGGTTTCTGCCGCGCGTTCCATTGCCTAATGCCGAGCTTGGCATTATCAGCATAATGCCGAGAGGTTGGTAATGCCGAGTGCGTTTCGCAAGAGCGCAAGGACAGCGGAGTTGCCGGCAGTCCGACTCGGCATTACAACGGACGGTGACGTTGGGCATCTTCGTCCTCCCCATGGAAAAAGAGGAGGACATTCATGCCCGCAACATCGAAGCACCGGCCCTTGGAAGACGTTTTGGTCGCAGCCTTCGTCGACGATCTCCGTCGTCGAACACCGGACTTCAGCGAGTATTTCTTCGGCCGCAACCGGCGCATCGCCCGCCACTTCCTGATCTGGATCGACATCGCCGGCGTCGAACTGAAGAAGGTGGACGCCACCATCGTCCACCGCTTTCTGCGACACGATTGCCGTTGCGGCGCGTCCTGCGCGCCGGTCCGCATCCAGCGCTGGCGCAAGCGCCGCAGATCCGCCGAACTCATGAGGTTCGTGCGATTCCTCGAGCGGTCGGGGCATGTCGAGACCCCCGGCGAGCTGGAGGACAATCTGCGGCTGCTGGACGCCTTCCTCGTCGGGTTGCGCGACGGCGGCTACGCGGCAGGGACGATCAACGCGTACCGGTACGCATGCACCGCTCTGATCGTCTGGCTGCACCTGTCGCGCATCCGCCTTGGCGACCTCACGCCGGATGTCGTTGCGCGCTTCGGGAAACGGCGGTTCGCCCCCTGGATCCCGGGGGTGTTCCGTGGCCGGCAGGCGTGGCTCCCCCACACGTACGCAACCGAACTGCGCGGCTTCCTGGGACACCTCGCCGCGACCGGGCGGGTCGAGGCCGTTGAGCCGGCCCCCGTCGAACCGACACGGCCCGTTCTCCTGGACAGGTTCGCCGCGTGGCTCGAGAACCATCGCGGCATCGGGCCGAGGACGACAAGAAGGCATGTGCGGCTGGTCGCCGAGATGATGCCCGAGCTCGGCGACGATCCGCGCGCGTACGACACCGCCCTGATCCGGGACGTGCTGCACAGGAACATCCAGCGGCGGTCGCGGGGCTACGCCCCGGTCCTTCCAACGACGATGCGCATGTATCTTCGGTTCCTCGCATCCGAAGCGCGCATCCGGCCCGGGCTTGTGGCGGCCGTCCCGTCGGTGCCTCAACCGCAGTTGGCGAGCTTGCCGCGCTACATCGCGGGCGACGATGTCGAACGCGCCATCGCCACATGCGGCGACGGCGCGACCGGCTTGCGCGACCGCGCGATCCTGCTGCTGCTGGCGCGGCTGGCGCTACGGGCAGGGGACATCGTCGACCTGCGCCTCGCGGACGTCGACTGGGACGGAGCCCGAATCCGCGTCTCCGGCAAGTCGCGCCGAGAGGCCGTCCTGCCCCTGCCGCAGGACGCCGGCGACGCGCTGCACGCCTACATCGCCAACGGGCGACCCAAGGCGGATGTGGACAAGGTGTTCCTCTCCACCAATGCGCCGTGGCGGGGGTTCAGCTCCTCGACCGCCGTCGGTTCCGTCGCGAGACGCGCGCTCGACCGCGCGGGGATCAAGACCTTCGCGGGCCGGGGCGCGCATGTGTTCCGCCACAGCCAGGCGACCGCGCTGCTCAGATCGGGAGCGACCCTGGACGTCATCCAGTCGCTCCTTCGCCACCGGTCGCCGAACACGACGGCGATCTACGCCAAGACCGATGCCGTCATGCTGCGCGAGATCGCCCAGCCCTGGATCGGGGGGATCGAACGATGACCACGACGATCCGCCACCACATCGCGCGCCACCTCGAGATCAACCGATCGCTCGGCTACCGGTTCGAGCAGCACGAAGAGCTGCTGCGGCGCTTCGCGCGGTTCGCGGAGGCCCGCAACGAGACCCACGTTCGCTCCGAGACCGCTCTCGAGTGGGCATCCGCATCGGGAACAGCTTCGTCGTCGACGTACCAGGTCGCCAAACTCCGTGTGCTCCACGACTTCGCCGTATGGCTGCACGCCGAGGACGATCGACACGAGATCCCGCCCCGCGATGCGCTGGGGCCGCTGAACCGGCGGCGGCCGCAGCCGCACCTGATGTCGGTTGCGGACATCCGGAAACTGCTGACGGCGGCCTGGTCGATGGGGCCCCCCGGAACCATCGCCCCGCTGACCTGGCACTACCTGTTCGGCCTTATTGCCGCGACCGGTCTGCGCACGGGGGAAGCCCTCGCCCTGACGCTGGACGACGTCACGCCCGACGGCCTCGTCATCCGCGAGGCGAAGTTCGGCAAGACCAGGCTCGTCGCGCTGCACCCGACGAGCCTGGATGCGTTGAACGTCTACCTCGAGGCCCGGCTCGGGGAGACGACCCGGGACCGGCACGTGTTCGTGATCGCAACGGGGCGGACGCCCAGCCTGGATCATGTGAACCGCGTGTTCCGCACGCTCGCCGAAAGGGCGGGCCTGCGCAGCCCCGGCGCGGCCCGGCGGCCCACCGCGCGCTCGCTGCGACACTCGTTCGCCGTGCGGTCGCTGGAGGAGCTGGCACCCGGCGCCAAGCCGGACCGGCACATGCTTGCTCTGGCGACCCATCTCGGACACGTCGATGTCACCAGTTCCTACTGGTACCTGGAGGCCACCCCGGTTCTGCTGCGCGGCATCGCCGAGGCCGCGGAGCACGCTCACGCGACCGGAGCATCCCATGACTGACCTCGCCCCCCATCTGTCCGCCTTCCTGCGGGAGTACCTGCCCAAGGTCAGGCGGTGCAGCCGCCACACCCTGCAAAGCTACACCGAGTGCTTCCGGCTCCTCGTGCCCTATGCGGCCGAGAAGGTCGGGGTCCGACCCTGCGAACTGAAGATCGAGCACTTCACCGGGTCACTGCTGCTGGCCTTCCTCGAGTCCCTGGAGAAGGATCGGAACAACAGCGTGAGCACGCGCAATGTCCGGCTGGCCACGATCAAGTCGTTCTTCCGCTATCTGGAACATCGCGTGCCGAGCTGTCTGGATCTCGCGTTGCAGGTGCGTGCCCTGCCGCAGAAGCTGGTCGACAAGCCGCTGATCGACTGGCTCGATCGGACTGAAATGCAGGCGATCCTGGACGCGCCGGACCCCGCGACGGTTGCCGGTCTGCGGGACCGGGCAATGCTGCATCTCTGCTATGCCGGCGGCTTGCGCGTGTCCGAGCTGACGGCACTCACGATGGACAGCCTGTCCGGCCCGCGGCTCGAAACGATCCGCATCCTCGGCAAGGGACGCCGCGAACGCGAGCTCCCGCTGTGGAAGGAAACGAGGACGGTGCTTCAGAGGTGGCTCGACGCGAGGCCATCGACCTCGAACGAGTACCTCTTCCTCAATGCGCGCGGACGAGCCATGGGCACGGACGGCTTCGCGTACCTGCTCGCCAAGCATGTCGCCACCGCGGCCAGGACGGTTGCGTCCATCGACGCCAAGCGGGTAACGCCGCATGTGCTTCGCCACTCCGCGGCGATGGCGATCCTGCATGCCACGGGCGACATCCGGAAGGTGTCCCTGTGGCTCGGCCACGCGGACGTCAGGACCACCGAAATGTACGTCCGCGCGAGCCCGGCCGAAAAGCTGGGGATCCTGGCAACCAACACGCCGCCGTCCATCAGACCCGGGTCGTTCCGCGGCGTCAGGGACAGTCTGATGGCGCTGCTCGGCGGCAAGTGACTCCCGGTGTAATGCCGAGTGAAAGTGCCGCAGAGGCCCTCGTTCCGAAGCCTCTCGCGTTCAACTCGGCATTACCAACCTCTCGGCATTAATTGCCTAACGCCGCAGTCGAGATCGCTGGCGCGGTGGACGCGCTCGGGCTGTGCGGCGAACGCGTCGATGGCCGCGGCGTCGATGGCGTCCTGGCGCTTCTGCGCGCGCTCGATGTCGCGGTCGTCGCGGCACCGCTGGCAGAGGAAATCGCCTTCGAGACGCTTGCGGTAGGCGCAGCGCCGGCAGCCACCCTCGGCCGTCAGGGCTCTTCGGCGCCGTCGGCAACTGGCGGCCCTGCGGGTCAGGCACCGGCGGCAGCTCTTCGCCGGGGTACCGTCGCGCTTGAGACAGACCGTACCGTTGCATCGGGGTTGCTGGCAGCGCCCGAGGTCCTGTCGGTTCCCGGCGTCCAGGACGACGCCCGGCGGAACGGTTCCGCTCCAGTGGGCGATGGTGGTTTCGAGGTCCATGGTGATCTCCTGTTCAGACTCGCGACGCGGGAGTGCGTCGGTGCCTGGCAGGCGGCACGCGCGCGCAGGCCGGTCACCTCGCGCGAGCGAGGTCGCAGCAGCGCGGAGAACCCCTCCGGGGTTGACCGGCCGAGCACGCGTGCGACGCTGGCGGGCAAACGACGGACGACATTGCGGTCGTTGACATCGCCGGTGCGGATCGATGCGGCGGCGCTGAGCGGGGGCAGGCGGTTCGGGCAACGTGCGGGCGGCGACCGATGCGTCACCTGCGGTCGGTCGGCTGCGGTCCGCCGCGTTGTCGTACAGCGCGGCCGAGCGGTCTGGGGGTCGGATGACTTCTGGGGCGGTCGGCGCGACGTCACCGCCCGGAGGGCGGAAGCGATAGGGATCGTCACCCTCCAGGGCCAAGACCACGCAGGGGGCTTGGTCGCCGAAGGCGATAGAGCCCGGGCCGCCGTCAGGCGGCATCGCCCACAATAGCCCGCAGACGCCGCTGGAGCCGCTGTACCACAACCTTGGCACCAACCCGGAGACCAACCCGGAGCCAGAGCCGATCGGCGGCTATGCCGGCGGAGGATGCGCCAGGAGCGACGCTCGCCGCCCGGTCAGAGAGCGGGCGGCGCGGGGCGTGATGCGAGCATGGCGCGCCACGGTTGGCGCAATGCGGGGTTGGGTACTGGCCGCCCGCTCCAGGGGCTCGGCGTTGGACCGCCTCCGTCGCGTCAAGATGCGCGTCCGGCGTGGATGGACGCCTTGGCGACCCTTGACCCGAAGCCGGCGGACGGTGATGGTCAGCGGTCGATTACGGGAATCCGGAAGGGTCGGCGCGGGATCGTGACCAGCGCGTCAGAGTCAGAGCGTCGCAAGAGGCGGCACTGCTGCGCGGACTCGGACGGTGCCGGTTTGTTGGCCGGGCAAGGTCGAGAACAGTCGTAAGTAGTCTGATTTATAAATGATTTATGGAGTCGGATACGCTCCCGGAGAATGAGCGGCAGAGCTACCGACGGCGGTATCCGGAGGAGAGCAAGACCATGGCGGGAATGATCCAGCGAGCGCACGACGAGGGCATGCGCCGCGGGCACGACGAGGGCATGCGCGAGGGTATCGCCGAGGGCCGTGTCGAGGGGGAGCGCACGCTCCTGGAGCGGCAGATGCAGCGGCGCTTCGGCCCGCTGTCTCCGGCGGTCACGGACAGGCTGCACAACGCGCCCGCGGCCGATCTGGATGCCTGGGCGGAGAACGTGCTCGACGCCCGAACCGTGGACGACGTCTTCGACCCGAACGCGTAGCCCAAGGGGGGCTGCGCCCACTCCACCCGCCAGGCGAAACGGAGTCCCCAGCGCCGGCACGCGGATTTCCGCGTTAGCGACTGCCCGTGATCGACGATCCGCCGTTGGCGCGCCCTTGACAAAGGGCGGGCGAATCAACAGGCTAGCTGACTATTGGAGAGGCCCCGGGGGTGGTGGCGACGGGCAGGAGTCCGCCGGTGGTCGCCTTGTGTGCCCAAAGCGAGGAGGAGACATCTGTGAGGACTTTCCGATTGGCCGCCGTGGCGGCGTTTCTGATGGGCTGGGCGGCGCCCGCGCTTGCCGAGGACGAGCAGCAACGCGGCTCGGCGGTCACCGAGGAGATCATCGTCACCGCCACGTACCGGGAGACGAACCTGATGGACACCGCGCAGTCCATCAACGCCGTCACCGATGACCTGGTGGAAGCCATCAGCGCCCAGAGCATGGAGGACATCTTCACGCTGGTGCCGGGGCTCGCCATGGCCGGCGGCATGGACGGCGAGAACCGGTACTCGATTCGTGGCCTGAGTTCGCAGACCGGCGACACCCAGTACTACATCGTCGGCGCGACCGTGGGCGTCTACCTCGACGGCACGCCCGTGACGGCCGCCCTGGGTCCGGACGCCCAGGTGAGCGGCAACCTCTTCGACATCGAGCGCGTGGAGGTGCTGAAGGGTCCGCAGGGCACGTTGTTCGGGGAAGGTTCCCAGGGCGGCACGATACGCTTTCTCTACAAGCAGCCGGACCCCACCGCGTTCGACAGCGCGGTGAACGCGAGCTACTCCAACATGGAAGACTCGGACGACACGTCGTACCGGCTCGACGCCATGGTCAACGTGCCGTTCGGCGACGGGTGGGCGCTGCGCCTGGTGGGCTGGAAATCCGAGCGCGCGGGTTTCATCGACAATCGCGAACCCTCCGAGCCCGACTACAACGAAGGCGATACCAGGGGCGGGCGGGCCGTGGTCCGCTACGAGGGTGACCGCTTTGCGGTGACCGGGAGCATCTACAGCAACCACCAGGGGACGACCGGAGGTGGCGCGACGGTCGAGGCATACGAGGCGTACAGCCCCCGTATCGAGGGACTGTTCCCGGAGAGCAACGACGAGATCGACATCTACAGCTTCACCGTGGAGTACGATTTCGAATGGGCGAGCTTCGAGTCGCTGACCTCGTTCACGGACCGCAAGATCCACTCCATCGTCGAGTTCCCGTACAGCACCAGGGATGTCCTCGACTTCTACTACGGAGGTACGTACGACGCGCAGGGCCATCCCGCCTGTGGCCGGCAGTTCCTGTGCTTCTTCGACTTCCGCCTCATCGGCATACCGGGCCCGGGACCGGGATACCCGGGGCAGTTCAATCTCGCCGGGGGGATTACGCACACGGACGGGTTGAACCTGATCGCCATGGACCAGTTCACCGACTCGTACAGCGAGCGATGGGTACAGGAGTTCCGGCTCCTGTCGCCGGGGGACCGCCGGCTGCGCTGGACGGCGGGGGCGTTCTGGAAGGACAGCGAGGACCACACCCAGGGGCAGCAGGACGCGGAGTACTTTCCCGGGCGGTTCGGTTCTCCGCTGGACCTGTGCAAGGCGACGACGACGTTCATGCCAACCTGTTTCGGTCCGCTGATGGACGACCTGCTGATGGTCCCCGCCAACACCCACACGGATCTCCTGGAGGAGTACGCGGTGTTCGGCGAGGTGACGTATGACCTGACCTCGACGCTCGAGGTGACGGTCGGGGTGCGCGTCTCCGAACTCGAGCAGTACTTCAAGTACACCGGGGGAACCACGGACGACACGCCGATATCGCCGAAGTTCAACCTGTCCTGGCGGCCGGGCGAAGAGTGGCTCTTGTATTTCAACTACGCCACGGGATTCCGCCCGGGCAACGTCAACAGCCATATGCAGTTCAACGTGGACCAGTACACCGATCTCCTGATCCCGCGTTGCGAAGCCAACCCCGCGTGCGACGTCGCCCCGCTGATCCAGGCGCGGGACCTCTCGTACGCGCGTCTCTTCTTCGACGGCGACCACGTGGCGAACTACGAGATTGGCCTCAAGACGACGCTGTGGGACGGCCGCGTGCGGATCATGTCGGCCGCGTACTATCTTGACTGGGAAGACATGATCCTCGTCGAGGACGACCCGGATATCGGGGCGACGGGCAATGCCCTGAGCGCCTACAACACCAACAGCGGGGGCGCGGAGATCTCCGGTTTCGAGCTGGAGGTGGCGGCGTTCCTCACGGACCGTCTCAGCGTGCGCTTCGCCGGCGACATCAACGAGACGGAAGTGCAGACCGGGCCGCTGTTCGCGAGCAGTGCCGCGGGCCTGGTTTCGGGCGAGGGCAATGAACTCGCTCACGCGCCGGGATACAGCGCGTCGCTGGCGGTGGATTACACGTTTCCGGTCATGGCCAACTGGAGCCTGACGCTGCACGCGGACCACTCCTGGATCGACGGGCATTTCTCGGACGCCGGCAACACGGCCAACCGGGCGGTTCCCAATTGGACGCGGGCCAACGCCAGCGCCACCGCACGCAGCGACGACGGGAAGTGGCGCGTCGCGCTGTTCGGGACCAACATCACGAATGAGCAGATCTTGCGCAACCTGTTGGCGGTCGACAACATGTACTGGCACCCACCGCGCCAGATCGGGCTGGAAGTCGGCTACAGCATGAGATAAGGCCGCGGCCGGCGTTCGCCGGGATCGGCTGGAACCCGTGGCGGAGCGCCTCCGTCGCGGGTTTCTTCTTTTTCGGGCCGGCTCTGGACCGGTTACCGCCTTGCGGCGGCGTGCTCCGTCAGCCGCCGCCTTCCCACTACCGGGTAGCGTCGCGACCTTGACAACTCCGGCGCGAATACAGAGGCTAGCCGGCTATTGGAGAGTGGCAGCCGAGCGACGGAGAGGCGTCGGCCTAGACACCGTGGCGCGGCGCGTCGCACCTGAAGAGAAGGCTTCTGCAACCATGATCCGGGAGAATCCAATGAGGGTGTCCTTCAGCTTGGCGCTTGCCTGCGTCACGGCGATAACGACGGTGGGCCCGGCCCTGGCCCAAGAGTCCGAATCCAGACTCATCGAGGAAGTCGTCGTGACCGCGACGCATCGCGAGACGAACCTGATGGACACACCGCAGTCCATCAGTGCGGTCACGGACGAGGTCGTCGAGAACCTCGGCGCGCAGAGCATCGCCGACATCTTCAACTCGGTGCCCGGGCTCAACATGGCGAGCGACGCCGAGGGCGAGAACCGCTACGCGGTCCGGGGCGTCACGTCGCAGACCGGTCACGTTGGCTATTTCGTCACCGGCGCGACGATCGGCGTGTACCTCGACGGTACGCCGGTGACCTCGTCCATCGGGCCCGACAACCAGCTTTCCGGCAATACGTTCGACATCGATCGCGTGGAGGTGCTCAAGGGTCCCCAGGGCACGCTGTTCGGCGAAGGCTCCCAGGGCGGCACGATCCGCTTTCTCTACAAGCAGCCCGACACCACCGCGCTCGACGCGGCGGTGAGGGCGAACTACTCCACCATGGGGGAATCCGACGACAACTCCCACACCGTCGACGCCATGGTCAACGTGCCGTTCGGCGAGGGCTGGGCGGTCCGGTTGGCGGGCTGGACCTCCGAACGGGCGGGTTTCGTCGACAACACCACCCCGAGCGAGCCGGACTTCAACACGGGCGAGACGACCGGGGGCCGTGCGCTCCTGAAGTACGAGGGAGACCGGTTCTCCGTCACTGGCAGCTACTACCTTCAGGATCAGGAGACCCGGGGCAACTCCGCCACGATCGGGCCGGACAGCTTCATGGCGCTTTCCAACCGGTTGCCCGGGCTGTACCCGTTCACCAAGGACGAGACGGCGATCTACAGCTTTGTCGTCGAGGTCGACTTCGAGTGGGCGAACTTCCAGTCCATGACGTCGTACGTGGATCGCGAGACCACCGCCATCGTCGAGGCCAGCCTCTCCGGTACCCTGGGCCTGGACTTCTACTACGGCGGCTCCTCCGGGGCCGGCAACCATCCGGCCTGCACGTCGGCCACCCCCCACCCGTATTGCCCCGGCGGGATCTTCGGCCCCGGCGGATGGCCGGGGTTCTTCAACCTGGGCGATCCCACCTCGAGCATCCCGGACGGGATGAACCTGCAGGGGTTCGACGGCTTCATCGACTCCTACACCAAGCGCAAGGTGCAGGAGTTCCGGCTCGTGTCGCCGGGCGACAAGCGGCTGCGCTGGACGGCGGGGCTGTTCTGGAAGGACAGCGAGGACAAGAGCGGCAACACGCAGCAAGCCGTGTACTTTCCGGGCCGGGAGGGCTTTGCCCGGTTCTTTGACCCGTTGCTGACCGTCCCCGCGAACACCCACATCGACGAGTTGGAGGAGTACGCGGTCTTCGGGGAGGTCTCCTACGACCTCACCGATCGGTGGGAAGCGACCGTCGGACTGCGCTACTCCGACCTCGAGCAGTTCTTCCGCAATACCCAGTCGAACACTTCCGACAATCCGATCGCGCCCAAGTTCGTCCTGTCCTGGCGGCCGAACGACGATCTGCTCGCCTACTTCAACTACGCCATCGGCTTTCGGCCCGGCAACATCAACGGTCACATGAAGTTCGTGGCGACCCAGTACGAGAATCTGATCGCCGCCGCCGCCGCCATCGGCAACCCCACGGATCAGCTCGTGTTCGAGCGGGACCAGGCGACGTCACGGTACTTCTACGACGGTGACGAGGTGTCGAGCTATGAGATCGGCGTCAAGACGGCGCTGTTCGACGGTCGCGCGCAGCTCGCGGCGGCGCTCTACTACATCGACTGGAAGGACATGATCGTGGTCCATCGCGACGTGTTGATCACCAATCCGCTCGGCTACTACAGCCACAACAGCGGCGGGGCGGAAATCCAGGGCATCGAGTTCGACTTCACCGCGTTCCTGACCGAGCGCCTGAGTTTTCGGGTGGCCGGCGACTACAACGATACGGAGGTCACGCAGTCTGGCGTCGTTCCCGCCTCGGGCGGTACCCTATACAGTCAGGACAGCAACGAGATGAGCTATGCGCCGTCGTGGAGCACGACGGTCATGCTGGACTACGTGATGCGGTTCGACAACGGTTGGCTGGTGGCCCTCCATGCGGACTACGCGAAGGTGGACGACCAGTGGCTCGACGCGGGCAACACCGTCGCGGTTCCGGGGTACTACAAGGCCGGGGCCCGGGTCACCGTGCGCAGTCCCGACCAGAAATGGCGGTTCGCCCTGTACGGCACGAACATCACCAACGAGGCGATCATCTCGAACATCGAGGGATCGAACTACTTCTGGCACGACCCGCGGCAGGTCGGGCTGGAAATCGGCTACCAGTTGTAAGCGCCCCATAGCCGGTCCGGTCCCTCGCTACCGCTCGGCTCCGCCTCCGCCTGCGGCCCAGCCACACCGACCCCGTACGCAACAATCGCCGCCGGTCGCTGCGCTCCCGTCAGCGTTTGTTCCATGCGAGCGCCCCATAGCCGGCCCCGTGCCTCGCTGCCGCTCGGCACCGGCTCCGCCTCCGGCCCAGCCACACCGACCTTCCATGGACCAATCGCCGCCGGTCGCTTCGCTCCCGTCGTCGTTTGTTCCATGCAAGGATCGGTCGGCAGGAGCACGGGCGAGCCGGGCGGGGGCAGCCCGCGTCAGAAAATCCCCGCCTCGAGCCCGATCGCCAGCGCCATGCCAAGCTCCCGGCACCGGGCCAGGCGTTCCTCCGTCGGCGGACCCTTCGCGATGATCGGCTCCTGCACCTCGTTGAACGGATAGCCGTTGGCGATGCGGTGGATGGCCCGCACGGCCCCCGTTCCGTCGTTGCCGGCGCTGATGAAGATGGCGTAGGGCAGCGCCTGGATCTTCCCCTCCACGGGGTAGAACGTCCGGTCCAGGAAGTCCTTCATCCCGCCCGACATGTAGCCGAAGTTCTCCGGCGTGCCGAGCAGGAGCGCATCCGCCCACAGCAGGTCTTCCGGGCCGGCCTCGGCGGCCTTCCGCACGCGCACCTCGACCCCCGTGACCTCGTCGTCGGTCGCCCCGAGCCGCGCGGCTTCGGCCATGCGCCCCGTGTTGCCGGACTGCGTGTGGTAGACGATGAGGAGGTGTCTTGGGCTCACCTGCATGGCGTGCTGGTTCCGGAAGCGACGGACCATAGCACCCGCACGCGCGCCGGTGGAGCGGAGCACGCGGAGCACGCCCGGTCACTCGCACCTACGGACGGATGCCTGTTAGAGTACGCGGTGAACCCAAGGGGTGGCGTGAGTGCCTGAGACGCGGACGCGGTCCGCGGACCCTTTGAACCTGATCCGGATAATGCCGGCGGAGGGATAGGGCCATCGACGCATCCCCCTCCGTCACGTGGGCTCCGTCATGTAGCTCCGGCATGTACCTCTGGCATGTAGGAGGACGAGATGCAGAGACCCGCCATGCTCATCCTGGCCGCCGCGACCGCGGCCGGTTCGCCCGCGCTCGCCGCGGACGGCGCACCGCCTGACGAAGACACGCCCGTCCTCGAGGAAATCGTGGTGCGCGCCACCTTCCGCGGCGACGATCTGTCCCGGGTGCCCTCCAGCGTCGCCGTCGTCCCGGCGGAGGCGATCGCGCGGCGCGGCGCGACGCATCTGGAGGAGATCCTCGACATGATGCCCAACGTCAACTACGCGAAGGGCGCGTCCCGGGCCCGGTTCCTGCAGATCCGCGGTATCGGCGAACGCGGGCAGTTCAGCGAGCCACTGAACTCGTCCGTTGGACTCGTGGTCGACGGCGTCGACCTGTCCGGCATCGGTACCGTGGCGACGCTGTTCGACGTCGAGCAGGTGGAAGTGCTGCGCGGGCCGCAGGGGACGCGCTACGGCGCGAACGCGCTGGCGGGGCTGGTCAACGTCGTGACGCGGCAGCCGACCGACACCTTCGAAGGCCGGGTGGAACTGTCCGGTGGCAACTACGGAGCGCTCGGCGCCGGCGCCGTGGTGTCCGGGCCGTTGGGGGAGGGCGTGCGCGGCCGACTGGCGGCGCGGGCCGATCGCGCGGACGGCTTCATCGAGAACGACTACCTGAACGCCGACGACACCGACAACATCGACGAGACCACCGTGCGCGGCAGGCTGTCCTGGGACGCGGACGCATCGACGGTGATCGACGTGTCCGCCGGGTACATCGACGCCGACAACGGCTACGACGCCTTCTCCCTGGACAACGTCCGGACCACCCTGGCGGACGAGCCCGGCCACGACCGCCAGCGGACGGTCTACGGGTCGGGTGCGGTGACGTGGTCGGGCAACCCGGCGTTCACGGTGCATGCCCACCTCGGGATGGCGGAGTCGGACATCGCGTACGGCTACGATGCGGACTGGGTGTTCGTGGGCTTCCACCCCTGGGGCTACTCGGGCACCGACGAGTACCTGCGCGACCGGAGCACGGTGACGGCGGAGGTTCGCCTGACGTCGTCGGAGGCCGGCCGGCTGTTCGGCGGCTCGACGGAATGGACCGCCGGGGCGTACGCGATGCGCCAGGACGTGGAGTTGACGCGGCGCTCGACCTTCATCGACGCCGACTTCGAGAGCGACTACGGGATCGACCGCGAGGCGCTGTTCGGACAGACGGAAACCGCCCTCGGCGCCCGGTCCACGCTGACGTTTGGACTGCGCCTTGAGCGGCACTCCGCGTCCTACGACGACAGCGCGGGGGTGCGCGCCGGGCCCGACGACAGCCTGGTCGGCGGCCGCGTGGCCCTCGACCGCACCCTCGGCGCCGGCGTGGTCGCCTACGGTTCCGTCTCGCGTGGCTACAAGGCGGGGGGCTTCAACATCGACGGGAGCCTGCCCCCGCACCTGCGCTCCTACGATCCCGAGATCCTCTGGAACTACGAGGCGGGACTGAAGTCCGGCGCGCTCGACGGACGCCTGCGCGTGCGGGGCGCCGTCTTCCACATGCGGCGCGACGATGTGCAGATCGACAGCTCCATCGTCGAGTTCCACGAGGACGGCAGCACGGAGTTCATCGACTTCGTCGGCAACGCGGCGGAGGGCACCAACAGCGGAGTCGAACTCGACATCGAGTACGCGCCGACGGACGGCGTCCTCCTCTTCGCCCGGGCCGGGCTGTTGCGATCCGAGTACGAGGACTACATCAACGGCGAAGGGATGGACCTCGACGGCCGCACGCAGGCGCATGCTCCGCGGTACCAGTTCAGCCTCGGGGGCAGCTTCGAGTTCGCCGACGGCTACTTCCTGCGGCTGGAAATCACGGGCCGCGACGAGTTCTACTTCTCCGACAGCCACAACGAGCGCTCGGAGGCCTACGAACTGCTGAACGCGAGCGCCGGCTACCGGGGCCGCGACTGGTCCGTCACGGCCTGGGCGCGCAATCTCACGGACGAGGACTACTTCGTGCGCGGGTTCCGGTTCGGCAACGATCCGCGCGACGGGTACACGGACCGCGGCTTCACCCAGCTTGGCGAACCGATGCGGCTGGGCGTCTCGGCCAGCCGGTCCTGGTAGCGGGGACGCCGCCGCGGACGATGTCCGACACGCCGTACCAGGGTCTCTCGCCCGAGACCATGCTCGACGCCCTCGACAGCGCCGGCTTTCGAACGGACGGGCGGCTGATGCCGCTCAACAGCTACGAGAACCGCGTCTACGAGGCCGGCATCGAGGACGGCGCGCCGGTCGTCGCCAAGTTCTACCGTCCCGACCGCTGGACGGATGCCGCGATCCTGGAGGAACACGCCTTCATCGGGGAGCTGTGCGAAGCGGGCCTGCCGTGCGTGGCGCCCGTCCGCCGGGACGGCGTCTCGCTGTTCGAGTACGCGGGTTTCCGCTACGCGGTCTTCCCGCGGCAGGCGGGCCGTCCGCCCAACGTGGAGGACCGCGAGGTGCTGCGGGTCCTGGGTCACGCCCTCGGCCGCATGCACGCCGTTGGCGCGACCATGCCCTTCGTGCATCGCCGGCGGCTGACCGTCGGCGAGTTCGCGACGGACCCGGCGGATTTTCTGCTTGGCAGCGGCCTCATCGAACCGGAGCTCACCGGGGCCTATCGGGCGGTGACGTCGCAGTTGATCGAGCGGGTCGCCCCGGTGCTCGAGACCGCGCGGACCCATATCCGCATCCACGGCGACTGTCATCTCGGCAACCTGCTGTGGCGCTACGACGCCCCGAATTTCGTGGACTTCGACGACACCATGACGGGGCCGCCCGTGCAGGATCTGTGGATGCTGCTGTCGGGGGACCGGGACGACCGCAGCCGGCAGTTCGCGGACCTGGTCGAGGCGTACGAGGTCTTCCACGTCTTCGACCCGCAGGAAACCCGGCTGATCGAGCCGTTGCGGGCGCTGCGCATGATCCATCACGCGGCATGGATCGGCCGGCGCTGGCAGGACCCCGCGTTTCCCGTTGCGTTTCCGGATTTCGGCGGGACGCGCTACTGGAGCGAACACATCCTGACGCTGAAGGAGCAGTTGGCGGCGCTGGACGAACCGCCGCTGACGCTCTGACGATCGTGGACCAGTTGCTCTTGGAGCGGATCGTCGAGGCGGTCGACCGGCGTCACGCGGAAGACCCCGCGGGGAGGGAAGCCGCTTATGCGCGGGCGATGTCGTGCCATCTCGAAGCCCTGGCGAAGGCACCCTCGGACGCGCTCCGGATCGCGGTGCGCGCACAGCACTTCGAACGCTGGCTGTACCCGCGCGGCGACTTTCCGCCCGGCCGCGAGGGCTACCTGCGATGGCGCGCGGAGGCGGCCCGGCGCCAGGCGGAGGCCGTCGGAAGGCTCCTTGCGTCCCGCGACGTCGACGGCGCCACGACGGAGCGCGTGCGGGCGCTCATGATGAAGCGCAACCGCCTGCGCGAACCGGAAGCGCAGACCCTGGAGGACTGCGCCTGCCTGGTGTTCCTGGAGTCCGAACTGGCGCGCTTTGCGGCCGGGCGCGAACCGGAGCGGGTCGTCGAGATCCTGCGGCGGACGTGGCGGAAGATGTCCGAGCCGGGACGGCGCCGCGCCCTGGAACTGCCCATGGACCGCTCGAGCCGGGACTTGCTGGAGCAGGCGATCGGCCCGTAACCGGCCGCGCGGGCCGTTCAGATGTCGGAGAAGTCCCCGTGCCTCCCGGCGCCGCTGTTGAATCGCGCCGCCCCCGCCACGGTTTCCCCGGACTTGATCACTTCCCGCCCGAGCAGCGCTTCCTGCGAGAGCGCCTCGTCCATGCCGCGGCTCCATTGCGTGATGGCGGAGCGCCGGTCGCTCAACATGCACCGCTGCGGGAACCGTGTGAGTTGCTCGGCGAGTTCCACGGCGCCGTGGAGCGCCTCGCCGGGGTCCGTCAGCCGGTTGGCGAGGCCCATCATGCGCGCCTCCTCGCCGGAGACGCCGCGCCCGGTGAGGATCATGTCGAGTGCGTGGCTCTGCCCGATGAGCCGCGGCAGGCGCACCGTGCCGCCGTCCACGAGCGGCACGCCCCAGCGCCGGCAGTACACGCCGAACACCGCGTCCCGCGCGGCGACCCGGAGGTCGCACCAGAGCGCAAGTTCCAGCCCGCCGGCCACGGCAAAACCCTCGACCGCCGCGATGACGGGTTTGTTCAAGAGCATGCGCGTCGGCCCGAGGGGTCCGTCGCCGTCGAGGGTCACGCGGTTGCCGCGGCCTTCGGCGACCGCCTTGAGGTCGGCGCCCGCGCAGAAATGCCCGTCGGCGCCGGTCAGGACGGCGACCCTCTGCTGCTTGTTGGCATCGAAGGCCCGAAACGCCTCCAACAGGGCCGCCGCCGTGGGGTGGTCCACGGCGTTGCGCACGTCGGGGCGGTCGATGGTGATGATGACGAGGTCGCCGTGCTTCTCCTGCCTGACGCTCATGGATGGGTCCGAACTGCGGAAGAGACGGCTTATAGTACGGGGTTTGGCACCCTTGGAGGACGTAGGCGATGAGATTGTCCAAGCCGCGCGTGGCGCCGACGCAACGCGCCGGGTGGGACGCCGATCAGGCCGAAGTCGCGGCCCGGTTCGGCGACGGGACGGTGGCCAACGTCTTCGCGACGATGCTCCATCATCCGGCCCTGTTCCGGCGCTGGCTGCCCTTCGCCAACCACATCCTCGGCAAGTCGACGATCTCCGTACGGGACCGCGAGGTGCTGATCCTGCGTACCGCCTGGATGGTCCGTTCCGAGTACGAGTGGGGCCAGCACGTCCTCATCGCGCGGGACGCCGGGATGAGCGAGGAGGAGATCGCGATGGCCCGCAACGGCCCCGACGCGCCGGGTCTCGACGAACGGGACCGTCTGCTCCTCGCGGCGGCCGACGAACTGCTCGACGACACGTTCGTGTCGGACGCAACCTGGGAGGGGCTGTCGCGTTTCTACGACACGCGGCAGATGATGGACATCGTATTCACCGTGGGGCAGTACAACATGCTCGCCATGGGGCTCAACTCGTTGGGCGTGCAGCGGGACGAGGGCGTGCCCGGGTTCGACGACTGACCGCACGGCGAGTCGCGCCCGACGGAGCGCTGGGGGCTCCTATAGACGATCAGGTACGAAAGGCTGCGGGTTTAATTGCGATTTGTTACATAAGGGGGCGGTCCACCTACTTGTCACCGAACGTAACAAACGGGTTGAATAACAGTCCGGTTGGTAGGGGGCTCCGGCCCAGGCAGCAGGGGCGTCGCGTCAGGGGGAAACGAACGTCGGATGCGCTACATCAACGGGTTGATCGGAGTGGCGTTGCTATTCGTCGCTGGCAGTCACGTCGGCAAGACGGACTGGATCATCTGGCTTCCCATCTACGGCGCCGGCGCCGTAATCGCGCTCTCTTCCCTGAAAGCGCAAATGCCCGACTGGCTGGTCTGGGCCTGCGCGATCGCCGCAGCCGGCATGATGTTCGGGTACTTCTCCCTCTTCTTCCAGATCGCGCCGCATCTGCGGGGCGACTGGATCATGCAGGGCCATGCCAGTTCGAATCTCCTGATCGCGGCCTTCTGCATGATCCCGGTACTGTCGGAGTACAGCCGGCGCATGAAGGTCTGCCAGGAATCCCGGGCCTCCCGCGCGCGCCGGGAATCGCGACCCCAGTTCTCCTTCCGCCGCCTGCTCTCCCGCCCTCTCTCCGACCGCTCTCCCGACCAGATCCGCAAACCCACCGCCTGACGTTGCGTAGCCGCCAGGGCGCGGCGACCATATCCGCATGACGCCTCGCCGTTCCGTCCTGTACATGCCCGGTGCGAACGAACGGGCGATGGAGAAGGCGCGCGGCATCGACTGCGACGGGGTGATCTTCGACCTCGAGGACGCGGTCGCGCCGGAGGTGAAACCCCGCGCCCGGGAGCGGATAACCGCGGCGATCCTGGCCGGGGGTTACGGACACCGCGAACTCGTGGTCCGCGCGAACGGGCTCGATACGCCCTGGGGCGCGGAGGACATCGCGCGGATGGCGGCGCTGCCCATCGCGGCGATGCTGTTCCCCAAGGTCGAGACGGCGGCGCAGGTCGCCGAGATCGTGGCGCGCCTCGATGCGGCGGGCGGGGCGGAACTCGCGGCCTGGATCATGATCGAGACGCCCCGGGGCGTGCAGAACGTGGAGGCGCTGGCGGCGGCGAGCGACCGCGTGAACGTGCTGGCGATGGGCACCAGCGACCTGGTCCATGAGCTGCGGGGCCGCCACCGGGCGGACAGGGCCGGCGTGACCTACGCGTTGCAGCGCTGCGTGATCGCTGCGCGCGTCGCGGGCAAGGAGATCCTGGACGGTGTGCACCTGGATTTCCGCGACGCCGAGAGCTTCCGGGCGGCCTGCGAGCAGGGACGCGATCTCGGGTTCGACGGCAAGACGCTCATCCACCCGACCCAGGTGGCGGTGGCCAACGCCGTGTTCGGTCCCTCGGCGGACGAGGTCGACTTCGCGCGCCGCGCCCGTGCGGCGTGGCAGGCGGCGCGCGCGGCCGGCAAGGGCGTGGCCGAAGTCGACGGGCGGCTCGTCGAGCACATGCACGTCGCCGAGGCGGAGCGCACGCTCGCGTTTGCCGCCGCCCTCGCGGCGCGGGAGTGACGCCGTTGCCCTAACCCGCCTCGCGCCGGACCGCCGGCATGACCTCCTCGAGATAGACGTCGAGCGCGTCCGGGTCCCACGGCGCGCGCAGGGCGACGTTGACCTCCTGCGCCCCGGCCTCGACGTAGCGCATCACCCCGTCCACGGCCTCCCCCGGCGTGCACAGCAGCGTGCCCCCCAGGATGCGCTCGGCGGTCGCGCCCCACTCCGCTTCCATGCGGACGCGTTCCGTGCGGACCGCGGCGTCGTCCATCGCCATGCCGAACGCCAGGTTGGCCCCGCGGCGGATCTCGGCGGGATCGCGGTCGTCCTCCTCGCACCAGTGGTCCAGTACGCCGTTCAGGCGGCGCCACTCGTCCGCGGAGATGTAGGCCGCGTTCCATCCGTCCGCCCGTCGCGCGGCGATCTCCAGCGTGCGGCGCTCGCCCAGTCCGCCGATCCAGATGGGCAGGCGCTCCTGCACGGGTCGCGGCAGGCAGGAAGCGTCATCCACCTGGAAGTGCCGGCCCGAGTACGTCGTCCGTTCCTCGGTGAGCAGCCGCCGGATCACTTCGGCCGCCTCGTCGAGCATGTCCAGGCGCGTACCGATGTCCGGGAACGCGTACCCGTAGGCGGACGCCTCCCAGATGTGCCAGCCGGCGCCGATGCCGAGTTCGAAACGGCCGCCGGAGATGTGGTCGAGCGTGGTCGCCGCCTTTGCGAGCAGGGCGGGGTTACGATAACCGACGTAGAACACGAGGCAGCCGATGCGGGCGCGTTCGGTTTCGGCGGCGAGTGCGCCCAGGGTGGCGAGGGCCTCGAAGTGGGGCTGCGTGCCGCCCCGCGGCGGCGCCTCGTAGAAGTGGTCCCAGGCCGAGATCCAGTCGACGCCGGCGGCATCGAGCTTGCGCCACAGGGCGCGCATCTCGGACATGGGCATGTTCTGTTGGCCGACGTGGACGCCGAGCGAGATGGGCATGGACACTCCTTAGGAGAGGGCGATTCTGAATGGGTACAGCGTGGCGCGCATGAGGCCGCGTGCCACGGCGGGATCCTCGTTCATGACCCGTTGGGCGGCCGCGTCCCCATCGGCATCGAGCACGACGATGCCGAACGTGCGCTCATCGTCGGTCGTGGTGCGGCCGGCGAAGCGCACGACGCCCTCGCCGTGCAGCTTCTGGAGGTACGCGAAATGGTCGGCTACCGCGGCCTGCTCGTCGGGCGAGCCGGCGTCTTCGAGCATGCTCGGCCGCGCGAGCCGGAGCCGGTAGAGAAACTCCGCCATCGTGGGTCTCGAGGAAACGGGCGGGGAGCATAGCAGCGCCCCGGAGCCGGAGCCAACGGGCACCCACCTGGCACGTTTCGGGGCATACTGCGCTCGGGATGCCGGGGGAGAGCATGGCCGCAGAACCTGTCGACGTGCTGATCGTGGGCGCCGGCGCGTCCGGTGCCGCGGTCGCCTGGAGCCTCGCCGAGACGCGCATGCGGATCGTCTGTCTCGAGCAGGGCGGCTGGATGAACCCGGCGGAGTACCCGAGTTCGGGACGCGACTGGGAGGCGCGCGCGCATGGCGACTTCAGCATCAGCCCGAACCGCCGCGGGCGGGTGACGGACTATCCCGTCAACGACGACGACTCGCCGATCTCGGTGGCGAACTTCAACGCCGTCGGCGGCAGCACGATCCTCTATGCCGGGCACTTCCCGCGCTTCCATCCCTCGGACTTCCGTGTCCGCACGCTGGACGGCGTGGCCGACGACTGGCCGATCGATTTCGACACGCTGGCCCCGTACTACGCCGAGAACGACCGCATGATGGGCGTCTCCGGGCTGGCCGGCGATCCGGCCAATCCGCCGCACGATCCGCCCATGCCGCCGCTGCCCCTCGGAAAATCGGGCCAGGCGTTGGCGAAGGGATTCAACAGCCTCGGGTGGCACTGGTGGCCGTCCGATACGGCCATCGCGACGGAGCCGTACGACGGGCGCGACCGGTGCGTGAACCTCGGGGCGTGCTCGACGGGCTGCGCCCAGGGCGCGAAAGGCAGTACCGACGTCACCTACTGGCCGCATGCGATGCGCGCGGGCGTCGAGGTGCGCACCCGCTGCCGCGTGCGCGAGATCACGGTGGACGACCGCGACATGGCCACGGGCGTCGTCTACCGCGACGCGGACGGCGTGGTGCGCGAACAGCGCGCGCACGTGGTGGTCATTGCCTGCAACGGGGTCGGGACGCCGCGTCTGCTGCTCAATTCCGCTTCCGGCCGGTTCCCCGATGGGCTGGCGAACCGCAGTGGCCTGGTGGGCAAGAACCTCATGTTCCACCCCTACGCGGCCGTCTACGGCGTGTTCGAGGAGCCGATGGACGGCTACCGCGGCCCGGGGCTCTGCATCTGGAGCCAGGAGTTCTACGAGACCGACCCGGACCGGGACTTCGTCCGCGGCTATACCTTCGAGTGCGGCCGCGGTCGCAGTCCCGTCGCGACCGCAATCACCGGGACGATGTCGGGCCGGATTCCCCTCGGGCCCGACCACCATCGGGGCTATCGGGCAATGTTCAACCGGATGGCCGGAATGGTGGGCATCTGCGAGGACCTGCCGGAGGAACACAACACGGTGACCCTCGACCCGGAGTTCACGGACTCCGACGGCATCCCGGCGCCGAAGGTCACCTACCGGCTGTCGGAGAACAGCCGCCGCATGCTCGACCACGCCGTCGCCCGCGGCACCGAGGTGCTCCGCGCCGCCGGCGCCGTCGACATCGTCGACACGGCGCCGATCCCGCAGGGCGGCTGGCACCTGATGGGCACGGCGCGCATGGGCACCGATCCGGAGACGTCGGTCGTCAACGAATGGGGACGCTCGCACGACGTCAGGAACCTGTTCATCGTGGATGGCAGCCTGTTCGTTACCTGCGCCGGCGTGAACCCGACGCGCACGATCCAGGCTCTCGCGCTGTACGTCGCCGACTCCATGAAGCGGCGCCTCGCGAACCTGTTCGACTGAGCGACCCGATGGGCGACGACGTCATTTCCAGCGACCGCGGACTCGCGGGGGCGGAGCGCGAACTCCTGCGGTCGTTTGCGGGTGCGGTGATTCCCGCGAGCACGGAATACGCTGTCCCGGGGGCGGACGACGAGGCGATCGCGGCGGACATCGTGGAAGGCGCAGCGGGCAGTGCGGCGGAGGTCGCCGCAAGCCTCGCGGCCCTCGATGCGCTGTCGAAGGACGGTCGGGGCGCGGGGTTCGTGGCGCTCGACCCCGCCGGACGACTCGCCGTGGCGGAGACCTTCCGCAGCGCCCACCGCGAGCTCGCCGCTCCGCTCGTCGCGCTGGTCGCCCAGTGCTACTACCGTGACGAGCGCGTGATGGCCTCCCTCGGGATGGAGCCGCGACCCCCGTACCCGGACGGGTTCGAGGTGGAGCAGGGCGATTGGTCGCTGCTCGATCCGGTGCGGCGGCGGGAACGCCTGTATCGCTGACTTGACTATAATCGTCGGCGGACTGAAAGCGGGCCACGCGGCATGCACCACCGGCACCTCAACCATCAGCGGTTCACGGCGGCCGCCATCGACGACATCGTCTCGCGAGGACGCTGGGAAGACTGGTGCGCCCTGCGTGCCCCAGCCCTCGACGATGCGGTGGTGATGGAGCGCATCCGCCGCGTTTGCCGCGCTGGTGGCGCCGACCCGCATCGCCAGCGCCACCGGTTCTGGTGGCACTATGCCGCCGCCCACTGAGGCGGTTCCGACCTGTCGGAGTACCGGAACCTGGCGCCGCACTGGCAGGACTGGGCCAACGTGCAGAGCACCTGCATCTGCGGCGTTCGATGCCGCCAGTGGTGGCGAGCGGCCCGAAGGACCGTCCTGACGGCCTCGGGCAAGCGCCCGTGTCAGCCGGCCGCCGCGGGTTCCGACCGCGCGAACCGCTCCCGCACTTGCCGGACCCCGCTCTTCAACTGCTCCGGAACCGCCAGCATCGCCGGCGTCGCGAACAGGGTCAGCAGGGTCGCGAAGGTCAGGCCCGAGACGATCGCCTGGGAGGTCTGGATCCAGAATCCCGACACCTGGCTGCCGTAGACGATCTCGCGGTTGATGAAGTCGATCGAGAAGTTCGTGGCGAGCGGCAGGAGTCCGAACACCGTGGTCACCGTGGTCAGCAGCACGGGCCTCAGGCGCTGCGCCCCCGTGCGGGCGATCAGTTCCAGGTAGTGGATGTCCGGGTGCTCGCGCCGCAGGTGGTTGTAGGTGTCGATGAGCACGATGTTGTTGTTCACGACGATGCCGGCGAGCGCGACGACGCCGATCCCCGTCATGATGGCGCTGAACGGCATCTGCGTGACGAGGAGCCCGAGCAGGACGCCGGCCGTCGACATCACCACCGCCACCAGGATCAGCGTGCTCTGGTAGAAGCTGTTGAACTGGGTGACCAGCAGCATGAACATCAGGATCAGCGAAAGCACGAAAGCCACGCTGACGAAGGCCATGGATCGCTCCTGTTCCTCGTTGGCGCCGCGGAACTCGATGCCGACCCTGGGGTCGAAGTCCTGACGCGCGATCCAGGCGCCGATCTCGCGCACCTTGTCGTCCGCCAGCACGCCCGGCGCCACTTCGGCGCGGATGAACTCGACGACATCGCCGTCGATGCGCTGGATGGTGTCCACGTTCGGCAGCGGGGTGCGCTGCACGAAGTTGGAGATGGGCACCTGGCCGCGCGCCGTTGCGATCTTCAGTTCGTCGAGGGCCGCCACGCCGCGCGCCTCCGTCGGGTACCGGAAGCGGATGTCCAGCGGTTCGTCCGCGTTGTCGGGCCGGTACTCGGCGACCTTGACGCCGGAGGTCACCAACTGCACGGCGAGGCCCACCAGCGAGACGTCGGCCCCGTATAGCGCGGCCTGCGCCCGGTCGACGCTGAGATTCCACTCCACCCCGGGCAGGGAGCGCGTGTCCTCGATGTCGCGGAGGCCGGTCACCTGCGTGTCGATGTGGTCGCGGACGCGCGCGAGCACGGGCTGGATCTCTTCCTTGTACGTCGCCGAGAACTGGATCTGCACGGACTTGCCGACCGGCGGCCCCATCTCCTCCTTCTGCACCTCGATACGGATGCCCGCCAGGTCGGCTGTGCGCTGCCGTACCAGTTCGAGGATCTCCACACCGGTCAGCGACCGGTCCATCTGGTCGTGCAGCTCGATCATCACGGTGCCGACGATGTCCTTCGCCGACGACCCGCCCATGAACATCTCGCCGGTGCCGCCGGGCAGGCTCGTGTACGTGTTCGCGTCCTTGATGCCCGGGATCGCGAGGATGCGGTGCTCGACTTCCCGCACCAGCCCGTCGACCTCGTCGGTGGACAGGTTGCCCCGTGCGCGGATGCTGACCCGGCCCTGGATCGGATCGACACCGGTGAAGAAGGTCATCCCGCTGCCGAACTGGCCGTACGCCCAGAACGTCGTCGCGAGTACGGCGGCCACAAGACCCAGGGTGACGGCCGAGTGGTGGCTCGCGAACATGACCAGGCGCGAGTACCACCCCGTGATGCCGCCGAGCGTCGTCGGATCGCCGCTCTCGAGCTGCATCAGGGTGTTCCGCCGCCTGGAATCCCGTGCGCTCGGCCGGCCGAAACGCGATCCGATGGTGGGGCAGAACACGAGCGCATAGAGCAGCGAACCGGACAGTACGGTGAACACCGTCACCGGGAGGTAACGCATGAACTTGCCCGACACCCCCGGCCAGAACATGAGCGGGAGGAAGGCTGCGAGCGTCGTGGCGACGGATGCGGCGACGGGCCAGAACATCCGCTTGGCGGCGAGCGTGAAGGCCGCCCGGTTGTCGAATCCCTCGACCATCTTGCGGTCCGCGTACTCGGTGACGACGATCGCCCCGTCGATCAGCATGCCGAGCCCGAGCAGCATGCCGAACATGACCATGAAGTTGAACGTGTAGTCGAAGAGGTAGATGAAGATCAGCGCGAACAGGAACGAGATAGGGATGCCGACGCCCACGATCAGGCCGCTGCGCAGTCCCATGGCGGCCACGACGATGGTCATGACGAGCGCGAGCGCCGTGACGATGTTGCCCTCGAGTTCCGTGACCTGCTGGAGGGCCCGGGGCGAGGCGTCCTGGGTGTAGAACAGGCTGACCCGGTTCGGCAGGTTGGGCTCGTATCTCGCGACCTCGGCCTTCACCCGGTCGATGGTGTCGATGACGTTCGAGTTGGAGCGCTTGATGATGTTCATCGAGATGGTGCGCTGGCCGTTCACGCGGGCGTGGCTGATGCGGTCCTTGAACGTGCGCCGCACCTCGGCCACGTCGGAGAGGGTCACCACCGAGTCGCCGTTCGCGAGCACCGGCAGGTCGCGCAGGTCGTCCGCCTCCTCGATGACGCTCGGGATCTTCACGGACATGCGGCCCTGTCCGGTGTCGAGGCTGCCCGCGGGAATGAGGCGGTTGTTGCGGACGACCGTGTTGATGAGTTGTTCGTTGGTCATCCCGTACGCTTCGAGCTGCGCCGGGCGCACCACGATCTCGAGGACTTCTTCCCGCTCCCCCTGCAGGCGCGCCTCCAAGATGTCCGGAACCGTCTCGACCGCGTCCTGGATGGCCTTCGCGTGGTCGAAGAGCATGCGTTCCGGCACGTCGTCGCCGACGAGGTTGATCTGGATGATGGGGAAGCTGTCGGTGTTCTGCTCCGAGATGATGGGCTCTTCGGCGGTCGTCGGCAGTTCTGGCCTCGCGCGGTCCACGGCCTCGCGGACATCCGAGAGCGCGACGTCGAGGTCGTAGTCGGCGTCGAACTCGACCATCACCGTGGCCGCGCCTTCCGAGGCGAACGCGGTGACCTCCTCTACGCCTTCCACCGTGCGCAGTTCGATCTCGAGGGGCTTGACCAGCAGGCGGGCGCTGTCCTCGGGCGAGATCCCCTCGTGGATCACCGTGATGGTGAAGAACGGGACTTCGACCCGCGGCTCCGCCTCGATCGGTATCGCGCAGCGCGCGACCGAACCGGCCAATATGACGGCGAACAGCGCCAGGAAGGTCGTCCGGGTGCGGCTGACGGCCGCGTCGACCAGGACGTTGTTCACGACGCGTGCACCGGCTGCGGGTCGGTGCCGCCGCCGTCCCCGCTCAAGCCCGGCGTGGGCTTGGGAACGATCGCGGGAGCGTCCCCGGTCGGTTCGAAGGCGCCCCGCGCCTCTGTCGACCGGACGTCGGGCACCTCGGCGTCGACCGGGAACATGGGGGAATCACCGGCGTTGCGCTCGGCGACGACGGCGTCCGCGGTGGGTTCGAAGTCGACATCCAGCGCCTCGCCCGGGACCACGAACTCGTGGCCCACCGTGATGATGGTCGCGACCTCCGGTAGCCCGGTGACCCAGACGCCCTCCGCCTCGTCGCGCAGGATCTCGACCCGCCGGAACGCGACGCGGTCGTCGGCGTCGACGATGCGTATCCCGACCGCCCCTTCGTCGTCGAGGGCGAAAAGCGCCGGGCTCACGTGGTGCGCCGGCGAGGTCTCCGCGGCGATGAGGATGTCGGCGGTGATGCCGCTGCGCAGGGTGTAGTCGGCGTTCGGCACCTCGATCTCGACGCGGTAGGTGCGGGTCGTCGGATCGGCCTGCTGGCCGATGAAGCCGATCGAACCGGAGAGGCGCTCGCCGGTAGCCAGTTCGCCGAACGCCCGCTCGCCGACCCGTACCCGCGCCACGTCACGCTCGGTGATCTGTCCGACCAGCAGCATGGGGTCGAGGTCCACCAGGGTGACGCAAACGGCGCCTGGCTGCACGTAGTCGCCCACCTCGACGTGCGTGACCTCGACCATGCCGTCGAAGGGTGCGCGAACGCGCGTCCGCGCCACGTCGAGTTCGATCGACTCGAGGCCGGCGCGCGTCGCGGCGAGGCGGGCAGCCGCCGCCGCGATGGCCGTCTCGGACTGCAGGCCCTGGGACTTGAGACGGAGTGTGCCGCGATACTCGATATGGGCCTGCCGTACCGCGGCCTGCGCTTCGACGAGGCGCGCGGCGCGGTCGTCCATCGACAGGCGGCACAGGGCGTCGCCGGTCGCCACGCGGTCGCCGAGTTCCGCCGGGCGGGCGACGACGCGCCCGACGGTTTCCGCCCGCACGTCGACGGTCCGCTTGTTCTCGGTACGCCCGCGGACCCGGGCGAAGGCCGTCTGCTCGACCGCCGTGCTGATGCGGGCGCGCACGCGCGAAGGCGCGCGGTCCTCCACCGCGGCGTCCGCGCGGTCGTTCCGCTCGGTGATGCTGAGCCGCTTGGCCTCGTCGGGGCCCGCGCCGAACTGTCCGGATGCCAGCCAGGCGATCGTGGCGACCGCGATGACGAAGGCGGTGATGTATGTCTTGCGCATCAGGCGCTCTGAGGGTCAGCAACGGGTGGCGTTGGGGCCGCTCCCGGGAACTGGAGGGTCGTTACCAAATGTAACACGCACCGCCCGCCGCGGCCACCGCCGGCCGGGGCGCCCGAAGGGCGCTGTCGCGGCGCGGCCGCCGTCTACCACTCCCCCGTGTTCTCCATGCTCTTCCACGGCTCGGCCGGTTCGCGGGCTCCACCGGTCTGCAGCAGTTCCACGGAGACGCCGTCCGGCGATCGCACGAACGCCATGAAACCGTCGCGCGGCGGACGGTTGATGGTCACGCCGGAATCCATGAGGCTCTGGCAGAGGCCGTAGATGTCGTCCACTTCGTAGGCGAGATGGCCGAAGTTGCGTCCGCCGGACAGTTCCTCCGGATCCCAGTTGTGCGTCAGTTCGACCTGGGCTTCCTCGTCGCCCGGCGCCGCCATGAACACGAGGGTGAACCGGGCCGGTTCGTTCTCGATGCGCCGGATTTCCTTCAGGCCGAGGGCCTCGTAGAAGCCGATCGAAGCGTCGAGGTCCGACACCCGGACCATGGTGTGCAGGTATTTCATTGGAGTGCCGCCGTTCTCTCGTTTCCGGGGCCGCACCCTAACCGACGCGGGCCGACGGGGACAAGGCGCAGGCCGGGCCCGGCCTCGGCAAGTTGATAGACTGCCGCCCTGGCGGGCGGAGGCAATCATGGCGGAAGGCGGGCTGATCAACACTATCGACGAGTTCGAGGCCGAGTACCGCAAGACCATCGGCCAGACGCTCGCGCAACGGCCGACGCGGCAGGCCAGCCTCGACAACATCCGCCGCTTCGGGGACGGCGTCGGGGACTACAACCCGCTGTGGCGGGACGAGGCCCACGCGGCGGCGAGCCGCTTCGGCATGATCACGGCGCCGCCGACGTTCCTCTATGGCGTCTCGCTCGGCGTCGTCGCGGGGGAGACGGGCAACATAGACCGAAGGCGGGTCTCGACCCAGTACCTGCCGGTGAACTATGCCGGCGTGGAGATCGACTTCCTGCGGCCCGTCTGGGTGGACGACTGGATCACCTGCACCGAGCGGGTCGGGGAGACCGTGCGCAAGCAGAGCGGGCGCATCGGGGCGATCAACCTCAACACCGGCCTCGTCACCTACAGCAACCAGCGCCAGGAGGTCGTTGCCGACGTGCGGACCACCATGGCGCGCTTCCAGAACACGGGCGGGTCGCTCGACTACGAGCGCGCGCCCAGGGAAGGCGAGTTCCGTCCGGAGCCGCCGGACCCGCTGGTCTGGGAGCGGACGCGGCGCGGTGCGCAAACGCGTCTCTGGGAGGACGTTGCGGAAGGGGACAGCCTGCCCGCCCTCCCCAAGGGCACGTACTCGGTCAACGAACTCTTCCTGTTCACCCATGGCGTGCTGGGCACCTACCGCAGCACGCGCGCGGCGCTCGAGGCTTCGGGGTCCGTCGAACTCGGGGGCGGCGGCCGTTTCGACGCCGGGCACGCCAAGGACCGCCGCAACATGCCGGGCCAGTTCGACTACGGCCCGCAACGGGTGTGCTGGCTCGCGCAGATCGTCACGGACTGGATGGGCGACGACGGCGCGCTGAAGCGACTCACGGCGTCGATCCGCCATCCCAACATCGTGGGGGACACGAACACGGTGCACGGCGAGGTCACCGGCAAGCGCGTGGTGGACGGGGAGCACCTCGTGGACGTGCGCATGCAGAACGTCAACCAGTCGGGGCTGGCGACGGCGTTCGGCACGGCGGTCGTGGCGTTGCCCTCGCGGGAGGACTGACGGTCCGGCGTGGGCGCCGCGGCCTCACCGCCGCTCGACGACGAGGTCCTCGGTGTGGACCGGAAAGCGCCCGGTATCGGCGCGGTCGGCGAAGTAGTGCTTGAGCGTCTTGCCCACCACCGGGAACGCCAGCGCGTCCCACGGCACGGACTCTTCGTCGAACAGGCGCACGTCCAGGCTCTCGTCGCCGACGGCATAGGTTCCATCCACGAGACCGGCCCGGAAGAACATGTGCACCTGCGAGATGTGCGGCACGCTGAACACCGTGTAGAGGCCCAGGATATCCACCCGCGCGCGGGCTTCTTCCCAGGTCTCGCGCAGCGCCCCCGCGTGGACGGTCTCGCCGGTCTCGAGGAAGCCGGCCGGGAGCGTCCACAGACCCCTGCGCGGTTCGATGGCCCGCCGGCACAGCAGCACCTGGTCGCCCCAGAGGGGCAGGCACCCGGTGACGATCCGCGGGTTCTGGTAGTGGATGGCGCCGCAGTGACCGCAGACGAAGCGTTCGCGGTTGTCGCCGGGGGGGATCTTCCGCTCGACCGCCTGGCCGCAACGGCTGCAGTAGTTCACCGGGCGATTATAGCGTCGGCAATCCCCTGGCCCGCTCCGGCGGGGCTCCCCGCTATGGAATTGGTCCCGAACATTGGCACAATGGCTCGGGGAGCATGGCGGGGCGGGAAGGGATGATCTACAGCCTGGGCGCGCAGCGCGTGGTTGCGGAGGGCGACTACTTCGTCGCGGCCACCGCCGCCGTCATCGGCTCGGTCACGCTCCGGAACAACGCGAGCGTCTGGTACGGAGCGGTGGTGCGCGGTGACTACGACGCCATCGTCATCGGCCGGAACTCGAACATCCAGGACTGCGCGATCGTCCACATGGACGACGGCTTCCCGGTCACCGTGGGGGACGACGTCACGGTAGGGCACCAGGCGACCCTGCACGGCTGCACCATCGGCAACAACAGCCTGATCGGCATCAACTCGGTGGTGCTGAACGGCGTGCGTATCGGCGACAACTGCCTCATCGGCTCCAACGCCCTCGTCGCCGAGGGCAAGGAGATCCCGGACCGCAGCCTGGTGCTCGGCTCTCCCGGCCGGATCGTGCGCGAGGTGACGGACGAGGAGATCGACCAGATCAAGGGCTTCTCGGACCTCTACGTGAACAACTTCAAGCGGATGCAGAAGGAACTGGCGGAACAGCGGGAGGCGGACCGGCCATGACGACGATCGGCACGCCGCTGTCGGCGGCGGCGACCCGGGTGATGCTGCTCGGGTCGGGGGAGCTCGGCAAGGAGGTGGCGATCGAGTTGCAGCGGCTGGGCGTCGAGGTCATCGCCGTCGACCGCTACGCGAACGCCCCGGCCATGCAGGTCGCCCATCGCAGCCACGCCGTCGACATGCTGGACGGCGACGCCTTGCGGAAGCTGATCGAGACGGAGCGCCCGGACCTCGTGGTCCCGGAGATCGAGGCGATCGCGACGCCGACGCTGGTGGAACTCGAAGCGGAGGGGGTCCATGTCATTCCCACGGCCCGGGCCGCGCGACTGACGATGAACCGCGAGGGCATCCGCCGGCTGGCGGCGGAGGAGCTCGGCATCCGCACGTCGCCGTACCGGTTTGCGTCGACGGAGGCGGAGTACGACGCCGCCATCGACGAGATCGGTACGCCCTGCGTCGTCAAGCCCGTCATGAGTTCCTCCGGCAAGGGCCAGTCCACGGTGCGCACGCCCGCGGACGCCCGGCGCTCGTGGCAGTACGCCCGCGAGGGCGCCCGGGGCGCGGCGGACCAGGTCATCGTCGAGGGCTTCGTCCACTTCGACTACGAGATCACGTTGCTGACCGTGCGCCACGGCGAGGGCGAAGTGAGCTTCTGCGAGCCGGTGGGGCACCGACAGGAGGGCGGCGACTACCAGGAGTCCTGGCAACCGCAGCCGATGAGCGCGGCGGCGCGCGGCGAATGCGAGCGGGTCGCGGCGGCCGTCACGGGCGCCTTGGGCGGTCGCGGCCTCTTCGGCGTGGAGTTCTTCATCAAGGACGACGTCGTCTGGTTCTCCGAGGTCAGCCCCCGGCCGCACGACACGGGCATGGTGACCCTGATCGGCCAGGACCTCTCGGAGTTCGCGCTGCACGCCCGCGCGATCCTGGGTCTCCCCATTCCGGTGATCCGCCAGTACGGTCCGGCCGCGTCGGCCGTCATCCTGGCCCACGGCGACTCGGATCGCGTCACGTTCTCCGACCTCGAGGGAGCGCTCGCCGCGCCGGACACGCAGTTGCGGCTCTTCGGCAAGCCGGAGGTGCGGGGCGAGCGGCGCATGGGCGTGGCGCTCGCGCTGGCCGACTCGGTCGAAGAAGCGCGCGAGAAGGCGCAGGCGGCCGCGGGTGCGGTGCAGGTGGGTACCGGGTAGAGCGCCCGTCGCAGTCCCTGATCGTTGCATTCGCTATGCAACGATACATCCCGAGAACGGGGAATCCCGCTGTACTTCAGTGAGTTGATCGTTTAAAAGAACGTTTCATGGCGCTCTCCGAGCAGGCCTTTCTCGAGTTCCTCCGTAGACATCCGGACGCGAGCAGGAGCCAGATACGTGCCGGCGTTGCTCCGGACAGAAGCGAGGCGACGGTCTGGCGCGCGCTGAAGACGCTGGTCGAAAGGGGATCATTGTCCGTCGTCGGTCGAGGGCCGGCCACGCGATACCGGCTGGCCGACGCCATGCGGATCCGCGCCTACCTGGAGACGCCGTGGCACCGGCGTGCTCCCGTCGGCCATCGCCGCGAGTTTCTCGACGGCTACATTCCGGGCAGATCCTGGTATCTCACCGTCGCCGAGCGGGCGCGGCTCGCGACCGAGGGATCTCCACGGGAGAAGCTCCCGGCCGGGACCTATGCCAAGCGCATTCTCACGCGGCTGCTGGTGGACCTTGCGTGGGCTTCATCGCGCATGGAAGGCAACACCTACGAGATCCTGCAGACGGAGCGATTGATCGAGGTAGGCGAGCAGGCCGACGGCAAGGATCGAGCCGAGGCCCTGATGATCCTGAATCACAAGGACGCGATCCAGTACGCGGTAAGCAATCTCGCGGAGGCCGCGATCGATCGGCGCACGCTCTTCGACGTACATGCGCTCCTTGCGAACGGACTGCTGTACGACCCGGCGCTCGGTGGCCGGCTGCGTCGTCTGCCTGTGAGCATCGGCCGTTCCGCATACCTGCCGCTGGAGGACGAATTCGATGTCGCCGCGGAGTTCGAGACGTTCCTCGCCAAGGCTGCGGCCATTGCCGATCCGTTTGAGCAGTCCTTCTTCGTCCTGGTGCACCTCCCGTACCTGCAGCCCTTCGCCGACGTCAACAAGCGCACGTCGCGGATCGCCGCCAACATCCCGCTGCTGAAGGCGGGCGTGTCGCCGTTGTCTTTTGTCGCCACCGACGACCGAGAGTACGTCGATGGACTTCTGGGCGTGTACGAATTGAACGATGTTGCGTTGCTCAGGAAGGTGTTCCTGGACAGCTACTTCGCCTCCGCTCGGCAGTACACGGCGCTCCGAGCACAGATGGATGCCCCGCACAAAGCTGCACTCGCCCATCGCGACTTCGTGGGCGAGGTCGTTCGCCGATGCGTCGACTGGAAGACGTTCCGACGCGAAGACGTGCTCGCGATGGCAGCCCGCGCCGGCATCCCGATGGATGAGCGCGACGCCCTTGTGGCGTACGCGGAGCGCGAATTCAACGGGTTGCACGAGGGCAATGCGATCCGCTATGGCGTCGCGCCGGCCAATCTGGTCGGACTGCCGTACAGGCAATGACGCACCGGTGGCGCGGGCCGGAGACGCCGGGCCGGCGGGCGGGCGAACCAGGCTGGGAAACGCCGCTGGACAAACGCGGCGACGCGAGTATAGTGGCCGCCGACATGACCGGACTCCCCTCCACGATCTCGCTTCGCATCCTGCGCCTGATCCTGCCGGCGTAGCCGGCATATACCTCACCTACAAGGGCGCTTCCGCCCACTCGACCAGACTCCAAGACCACCGCCACTAGTGTGTCGAGAGGTTCGTCATGACTTCGCAACCAATGGAATCCGCACCGGACCCCGCATTCGCCGTCGGGACCGCGGGTGCGCGCGCCGGCGCCATGCCGCATGGCAAATACCAGCCGTTCCAGCCCATCGACCTGCCGGACCGGACCTGGCCCAGCGCGGTCCTCGAAGCGCCGCCCCGCTGGTGCAGCGTCGACCTGCGGGACGGCAACCAGGCGCTCATCGACCCGATGAACGTCGCGGAGAAGCTCCGCATGTGGGATCTCCTGCTCGACATCGGCCTGAAAGAGATCGAGGTGGGCTTCCCGTCGGCGTCGCAGCCGGACTTCGACTTCATTCGCCGCATCGTGGACGAGGGCCGGATTCCGCCGCACGTCACCATCCAGGTGCTCTGCCAGGCTCGCGAGGAGTTGATCCGGCGGACGGTCGATGCCCTGGAGGGGGCTCCGAACGTCATCTTCCATCTCTACAACTCGACCTCGACCCTGCAGCGCCGGGTCGTCTTCGAGATGGACCGCCAGGGCATCGTCGACTTGGCCGTGGAGGGCACGCGGGTCGTGCGCGACGGCCTGTCCGCGCTGTCGGGCACGAACATCGTGTTCGAGTACTCGCCGGAGAGCTTCACCGGCACCGAACTCGACTTCGCGGTGGACATCTGCGCGGCGGTGGCCGAGGAGTGGGGCGCGACGCCGGAAGAGAAGATCATCGTCAACCTGCCGTCCACGGTGGAGATGGCGACGCCCAACGTCTATGCGGACCAGATCGAGTGGTTCTGCCGCCACTTCCCGGCGCGCGACAGCGTGGTGGTGAGCCTGCACACCCACAACGACCGAGGCACCGGGGTCGCCGCGACGGAACTCGCGCTGATGGCCGGCGCCGAACGCGTGGAGGGGACGCTGTTCGGCAACGGGGAACGGACCGGCAACTGCGACATCGTGACGGTGGCGATGAACCTGTTCTCACAGGGGGTGGACCCGGAGCTCGACTTCCGGGACATGCCCCGTATCCGCTCGACCGTGGAGGAGATCAACAAGCTGCCCGTCCACGAGCGCCACCCGTACGCGGGCGACCTGGTGTTCACGGCGTTCTCCGGGTCGCACCAGGACGCTATCCGCAAGGGGATGGCGCATGTGGCCGACACGTCGTGGGAAGTTCCCTACCTGCCCATCGACCCGGCGGACGTGGGCTCTTCCTACAAGGAGACCGTGCGCGTCAACAGCCAGTCGGGCAAGGGCGGGGTCGGCTTCATCCTCGAGGAGCGCTACGGCGTATCGCTGCCGCGGGAGATGCTGGTCGAGTTCTCCGCCGTCGTGCAGCAGTTGACGGAACGGCTCGACCGCGAGGTGCGGCCCGAAGAGATCTACCAGGCGCTGATCGACGAGTACGTGGTGGAGGACGGCCCCTACCGGCTGCTCGACTACGATCTCTCCCACGGGGAGGGTGACCGGCAGCGCTGCGCCGCCCACCTCGAGGTGTCCGAGCAGCGGGTCGACATCGCGGGGGAGGGCAGCGGTCCGATCGAGGCCTTCGTAAACGGCATGGTGGAGACCCTCAACGAGCCGCTCAACATCATCGACTACCACGAGCATTCGCTGGCCACGGGCAAGGACGCCACTGCGATCTGCTTGCTGACGATCGACGACGGCGACGCGCGCTGCCACGGCATCGGCATGAGCCGGAACACCATCACGGCCTCGCTGTCGGCGATCGTCTCCGCGGTCAACCGGCGCTGGAAGACCCACCGGTAGGGGCGATCCGGCCACGCTTGCGGGCCGCGCGCGTGAGCCGGACCTGCTTCACGAGGAAGCGCAGGAAGCCCAGGGGCGCCTGCCGTCTCTTGCGGCGCAGGAGACGCCGGGCATGCGGGAAGGCATCGTACTGCCCTTCCCGCTGTCCGTGCCCCATGTGTATCGAGAGCCGCGGGACGTCGACCACGTCGAGGGGCAGTTCGAGCGTGAACTCCTCGGTCCGCGGCAGCAGGCAGGTGCGGTCGTCGCAGGCCTGGTAGCGCACCGTGACCGAGAGGGTCGCCGACTCGCGGTCGAGGGGGCGCGTTTCGCTCGCGAGTTCGCCTACCGGGTAGAACGGCACGCGCACGTCCACCGTCCCGCTCCAGACCGGTAGCGTGAGATTCATCTCCGGCAGGTGGTGAGCAGTCGTCGGCGGTAGTACGGGCGCCTGCACCACGAGCCCAGGCGGCCCCCGCACGTCCACCTGGACGGGGACCATGCCTTCCGGGACGGGCTCGCCGTAGACGTGCAGCCCCGCCGCGAGTTCGAAGCGGACGACAAGCTCGCGGATGATGCCCTGGCGAATGCTGCCCGTCCCGCCCCGGACGGCCGCGGTGACCCGAACCCCATCGCCGCCGCCCTCGGCACGCGGGCCGCTGCCGTCCAGGACCACGCGGCCGAGGGCGGCGTCGAGAAGGCGCTCCGGGCTGTCCCGCTTCTTGTACGTGTCGTGGAAGAACTTGGAGATCACCACCCCGTCCTCGTCGCAGACGAACACCCCGGGGTAGGGGATGCCGTGGAGGAGGGCGTCGCCGGGACGGATGCGGTGGTTCAGGATGCCGTAGCGCCGGATGGTCGCCGAGTCGACATCGGAGAGGAGCGCGTACGGGATGCCCTGCTTCTCGCGGAATTCGGCCAGCGCCTCGCCGTCGTCATAGGAGATGGCATAGAGCTTGACCCCGGCGGCCACGAACTTGCCGTACGCGTCGCGCAACTCGCCGAGCTGCGTCCAGCACGGGGGTCACCAGACCGCGGAGCGGAAGAACACGACCACGGCCCGGGCGCCGGCGCGGTCCTCGTGGAGACGGACGAGGCTGCCTGCCGCGTCCGGGAGGGCGAAGTCCGGCAACGTGTCGCCGATCTCGGGACCCGTGGCATGGCCGTCCGGCAGCCCGAGCCGGCCGGGGTGGCCGAGGGGCGCGGGGGCGTCGAAGCCGAATTCGTCGCGTTCGATGATCACGGGGGGGAGCGTAGCAGACGTTGGCGCCAGCGTTCGCCCTGGCGGCCGCCGGCGGCCGGGCCTTCGCTATACTGCCGCGCCAGGGTCAGCGTGCGCCTTCCTGGCGCCGCGGACGCCGTTGACCTGACGGAAGCCGCTCCATGTTCGACAGCCTGAGTGACCGCCTCGCGCAGACCTTCCGGGGACTCGCGGGCAAGTCCTACCTGACCGAAGAAAACGTCGGTGCGTCCGTGCGCGAGGTGCGCATGGCGCTGCTCGAGGCGGATGTCGCACTGGAGGTGGTGCGCTCCTTCACCGGCGAGGTGCAGCGCAAGGCCGTCGGGCGGACGGTGACGTCGGCGGTCAATCCGGGGGAGGCGTTCGTCGGGATCGTGCGCGACGAACTCACCGCGCTGATGGGCGAGGCGAACGACGCCCTCGACCTGTCCGCCGCGCCGCCGGCGGTGGTGCTCATGGCCGGGCTGCAGGGTTCGGGCAAGACGACGACCGTCGCGAAGCTGGCGCGGTTGCTCCGGGAACGCGAGAAGAAGAAGGTGGCGGTGGTCAGCGCCGATGTCTACCGCCCGGCCGCGATCGACCAGTTGCACACCCTCGCCGAAGAGGTCGGGGCGCGCTTCATCGCGAGCGCGGCGGACGAGACGCCCCTGATGATCGCCGAACGGGCCTTGAGCGACGCGCGGACTCGCCTCGACGATGTCCTCATCGTGGATACGGCCGGCCGCCTCGCCGTGGACGAGGAGATGATGGCGGAGATCGCGGCGCTGCACGCCGCGCTCGCGCCGGTCGAGACCCTCTTCGTCGTCGACGCGATGACGGGTCAGGACGCGGCGGTCACCGCCAAGGCGTTCGACCGGGCGCTGCCCCTCACCGGCGTCGTGCTCGCCAAGGCGGACGGGGACGCCCGGGGCGGCGCGGCGCTGTCGGTCCGCGCGCTGACGGGGAAACCCATCAAGTTCCTCGGCACGGGCGAGAAGACCGACGGGCTCGAACCCTTCCATCCGGACCGCGTCGCCTCGCGCATCCTGGGCATGGGCGACGTCCTGACGCTCATCGAGGAAGCCGAGCGCAAGGTGGACAAGACCCAGGCCCGGCGCCTGGTGCGCAAGATGGGGCGCGGCCAGAAGTTCGACCTTGAGGACCTGCGCGAACAGTTGCGCCAGATGGCGAACCTCGGTGGCATGGAGAGCATGCTGGAGAAGCTCCCGGGCATGAACCGGTTGCCGCCGTCCGCCCAGGCCGGCATGGACCCGGGACGGATGCGCCGCATGGAGGCCATCATCGACTCCATGACCCCCCGGGAGCGCCGCTACCCCGAGATCATCAACGGTTCGCGCAAGCGGCGCATCTCGGTCGGCAGCGGCACCCGGATTCAGGAGGTGAACCGGCTGCTGAAGGAGCACCGGCAGATGCAGCGCACCATGAAGAAGGTGACCCGGAAGGGCGGCATGCAGAAGATGATGCGCGCACTGAACGCGCAGGGGCAGGCGCAGCGGTCGGCGGGACGCGGACGGCGCCGCCGCTGACGGATGCCGCCAAATGCAACACCAAATGCAACAGTAGTCCCTCCTCGCCGGGGGATTCGTCAAACCAGGGGGGCGCCCGCACCATGCATTGCCTGTTGACCGATCGGACCGACGACTTCGCCGCCATCCACGACGAAGACGTCGAGCTCGTCAGCGTTGCGCGTCCTCCTTCGAGCTCCCTCGACACCCTCGCCGAACACCTTTTCGCATCGCGTCGGACCGTGCAGACACAATGGGAGCAGGCTGCAGGCGATCCCGACGCGCCATTGGCCGCCCTCTCCATGGGGACCGACGCGGATTGGCTTGGCGCGCTGGGCAACGAGATCGCGCTCGCCGGCGAGATGCTCGGCGAGCTGGTGGGCTGCGAGCGGGTCGGAATCCGGGTCACCACCCTGCGTCGCCCGATGTGCCCCCGGTTCCACGTGGACCACGTACCGTGCCGCATGCTCGTCACGATCCGGGGGCCGGGCACCGAGTGGATTGCGAACGGTGACGTTGACCGAGCGCTGCTTGCCGCTCGCGACACGGACGCGCCGCCCGTCCGCCCCGGCGGAGACATCAGGCGCCTGCCCACGCGGAGCTGGTCGCTGCTCAAGGGCGGGGCCTGGGACCACGGTTTCGGCGGCGTGGTGCATCGGTCTCCGCATGGGACGGATGAGCGATTGCTCCTGTCGTTCGACCCGCTCTTCACGGACCCCGATGTCGGGCCGCGCCGCATGGGCGAGACATGACGGAACGGTCGGGAGCGGCGGCGGCGCGACGTTCCCACCGTCCATCCCCTCCTGTAGAATGCCGCACCTTTTCGGGAAGAGAGCCCATGGTCACGATTCGCCTCGCGAGACATGGCGCCAAGAAGAACCCGTTCTTTCACGTGACCGTCGCCGACAGGGTGGCGAAGCGGGACGGGCGGTTCATCGAACGCGTCGGGTTCTACAACCCGGTCGCGCGTGGACAGGACGAGCGCATGCGGATCGACCTCGAGCGCGTGGACCACTGGCTGTCGGTGGGCGCCCGGCCCACCGACAGGGCCAGGCAACTCATCGACAGTGCCAGACGGGCCGCGGCGGCCCAGTCTGCCTGACCACGCCCTCGCTGCGCGGCGAGCGGAGCGATGCAGATGGCCGCCCTCCCAGACGAACCCGCACCGTGCCCGTCCGAGCGCGACGCAATGGTCGTGGTGGGCCGTATCGAAGGGCCCTATGGGGTGCGCGGCTGGTTGCGCGTGCGGTCCTACACCGACCCGCCCGAGAACCTCACGGACTACCGCCCGTGGCACCTGGACCGTACCGGCGATGGGAGCTGGCGAGAGGTCTGCGTGGAGCACGTCCGTCCCCACGGCGAGGGATTCCGGTGCAGCATCGAGGGCGTTTCCGACCGCGATGCGGCCACCGGATGGCGCGGAGCGCTGGTGGCGGTGACCGAGAGCGTTTTGCCGGCAACGGAAGACGACGAGTACTATTGGCGCCACCTCATCGGGCTCGCGGTTTCGACGGTGGCCGGGACGAATCTGGGCCGGGTCGAAACCCTCATCGCCACCGGGGCCAACGACGCGCTCGTGGTCCGCGACCGGGAGCGGGAAAGGCTCATTCCATTCATCGCGCCGGTAGCCCGCGAGGTCGACCTGGACCGGGGCGTGATCCTGGTCGACTGGGACCCCGAGTTCTAGTCATGTGGACCGCGGCCATCAGCATCTTCCCGCGCATGTTCGACGCGTTGACCGGCGGCGACGGCGTGGTGGGACGGGCCATCGCCCGCGATCTCCTGTCCTTCCGCGTCATCGATCCGCGGGACCACGCGGACGACCGCCATGCCACAGTGGACGACCGCCCCTACGGCGGGGGGCCGGGGATGGTGATGAAGGCGGAGCCGCTGACCCGGGCCCTGGACGAGGCGCGCGCGATGGCCCCGGGGCCGGTGACGACGGTGTTTGTCTCCCCGCAGGGCAGGAGGTTCGACCATCGCGTCGCGCTGGAACTGGCGGGGATGGATCGCCTCGTCTTCGTGGCCGGCCGCTACGAAGGCGTGGACGAGCGTTTCGTCCGCCGCGAGGTGGACCTCGAGCTGTCGCTCGGGGATTTCGTGCTGAGCGGCGGCGAACTCGCCGTCATGGTCGTGCTTGACGCCGTCGCCAGGCTCCTCCCCGGTACCCTGGGCAACGCCGAGTCCGCCGGTGCGGAGTCCCACGCCGACGGACTGCTCGACCATCCGCACTTCACGCGCCCGGCCAGCTACGGCGGCGAGGCGGTGCCGGACGTGCTGCTCGGCGGCGATCACGGGGCCGTGGCCCGATGGCGCCGGAGGGAAGCGCTCGGGCGCACCTGGCAGAAGCGGCCCGACCTGCTGGCGGCCCGTCCGCTCGACGCGACCGACCGGCGCCTGCTCCGTGAGTTCATCGCCGACGCTTCTTTCGACGCGCCGGTCGACACGCCCGTCGGCGCCACCATTGCAGACAATATGGAGTAGACCCATGCGTCGCAACAAGATCATCGAGGAACTCGAAAACGCGCAGCTCCGCACCGACGTGCCGGACTTCGGCCCCGGAGACACGGTGTCGGTGCGCGTCCGCGTGCGCGAGGGTTCGCGGGAACGCCTGCAGGCGTTCGAGGGCGTGGTCATCGGCAAGCGCAACCGCGGCCTGAACTCGTCGTTCACCGTGCGCAAGATCTCGCACGGCGTGGGCGTCGAGCGGTCGTTCCAGACCCACAGCCCGCTGATCGCGGACATCACCGTGAAGCGGCGCGGCGACGTGCGCCAGGCCAAGCTCTACTACCTGCGGGAGCGGTCCGGCCGCTCCGCCCGCATCAAGGAGAAGGTCTGACGGCCGGCGACGGCCGGGCGCCGCGTTCCGGCGACGGCGGCTCGAGCGAGGGAGGCCCCTCGGAAAGCGCCCGCGGCCCCTCGGAAAGCGCCCGCGGCCCCTCGGAAAGCGCCCGCGGCCCCTCCGCAATCGACCGCTACCTGGACGGGCTCTGGTTGCAGAAGGGCCTCGCACCCAACACGCTCGCGGCCTACCGGCGGGACCTCACCGCCTTCCTGACGTGGCTCGCGCGCCCGCTCGACTCCGCGCGAACCTGCGACATCCGGGACTACCTTGCGGAGCGCCACACGGGGGGCGCGTCCGCACGTTCCACGGCGCGGCTCCTGTCGTGCCTGCGCGGGTACTACCGCGCGGCGGTGGACACGGGGCGGCTCGAGCGCGACCCGACGGCGGACCTGGCGCAACCCCTGCTCGGCCGGCCGCTACCGAAGTCCCTGGCCGAGAACGAGGTCGAAGCGCTGCTGGCGGCGCCGCACGTGGAGGACCCGAGCGGGAGGCCCGGTGAGTACCGCGACCGCGCGATGCTGGAACTCCTGTACGCGACGGGCCTGAGAGTCTCCGAACTGGTCGGCCTTGCCGTGTCGGCGCTCAACTTGCGGCAGGGAGTGGTCCGCGTAACCGGGAAGGGCGGGAGGGAACGCCTGGTGCCGGTCGGCGAGGTCGCCCTGGAGTGGCTGGACCGCTACGTGCTCACGGCCCGCCCGGCGCTGCTCAAGGGTCGGCCGAGCGACGCGCTGTTCCCCAGCAACCGGGGCACGCCGATGACGCGGCAGACCTTCTGGCACGCCATCAAGAGGTATGCGACGCGGGCCGGCATCGAACGCGACATCTCGCCGCACACGCTCCGCCACGCGTTCGCCACGCATCTCGTCAACCACGGGGCGGACCTGCGCGCCGTGCAGACGATGCTCGGGCACGCGGACCTTTCCACCACGCAGATCTACACCCACGTCGCGCGGGACAGATTGAAGCGGTTACACTCGACGCATCACCCGCGGGGGTGACCGACCCGGAGCGCGTCCTCGGGAACGGACGGCGCGCAGGAGACGATTCATGGATCTGACCCGACAGGCAGCGGTGCTCGCCGCGCTCTCCCTTGCGGTCGTCTGCGGGCGGGGCGTCTGGGCGGACCCCCGGGGGGAACCTGGGGCGGAACTCCCGGCGGAAGAGGAAGCCGTGCGCGCGCGTCTCGTCGAGGCGCTGCCGGGCATGCCCGTCTCCGCGGTCCGCCCGTCACCGCTGCCGGGGCTCTACAGCGTGGAAATGGAGGACGGCTCCGTCCTGTACGCGGACGCCGGGGTCTCCCACGTGATCGCCGGCGACATGTACGCGCTGACGGAAGCGGGTCCGGTGAACCTCGCGGAGGTCCGGCGCCAGCAACGTCGCCAGGAGCTGCTGGCGGCCGTCGACCTGTCGGACATGATCGTCTTCGCGCCGAAGGAGACGAAGGCGGTGGTGAGCGTCTTCACGGACGTTGACTGCGGCTACTGCCGCAAGCTCCACCAGGAGCGGGACGAACTCGCGGACTACGGCATCGAGGTGCGTTACCTGGCCTATCCGCGGGCGGGGCCGGAATCGAAGACGTACGAGAACATGGTTTCGGCATGGTGCGCCAGCGACCGTCAGCGGGCCATCACGCGGCTCAAGCAGGGCGAGAGCGTGCTGCCCAAGGCCTGCGAGAACCCCGTTGCGGAGCAGTACAGGCTCGGCGCCCTGGTGGGCGTGACGGGCACGCCGACGCTGGTCACCCCGACCGGGGAACTCATCCCCGGTTACATGCCGGCGGCGGACCTCGCGAAGCGGCTCGGCGTCCTGTAGCGTCATGACGGCGCCGCTTCGCGTGGGACTGGCCGGCCTCGGAACGGTCGGACGGGCCGTCGTGCACGAGTTGCTCGACAACGCCGACGCACTCGCGGCACGAGCGGGCAGGCGCCTCGAGCTCACGCGCGTGGTCAGCCGCACCCATCGCCCCGAGGTCGATCTCGGCGGCGCCCCGTTCGACACGGACCTCGGTACGCTGACGGCCGGGGACCCGGTCGACATCATCGTCGAGGCCATCGCCGGCGAGGACGCGGAACGCGCGCTGGCCGCCGCCAGGGGCCTCTTCGAGGCCGCGATCGCGGCGGGCAGGCACGTCGTCACGGCGAACAAGGCCCTGATCGCGCTGCACGGCAACACGCTGCTGCCCGCGGCGGAAGAGGCCGGCGTGCGCGTCGGTTTCGAGGCATCGGTTGCCGGGGGCATCCCGATCCTGAACGCGCTGACCCACGGGCTGGCCGCGAACCGCATCGAGTGGCTCGCCGGCATCGTCAACGGCACGTCCAACCACATCCTCACGGCCATGACCGGGCGGCAGGGCGACTTCGACACGGCACTGGCCGATGCGCAGCGGCTCGGCTACGCGGAAGCCGATCCGTCCTTCGACATCGAGGGCATCGACGCGGCGTACAAGCTCGCGATCCTGGCGGGCCTCGCGTTCGACGTGCCGTTCGACTTCGAGTCCGTCCACACCGAGGGCATCTCCGGGGTGGACGTCGAAGACATCGAGTACGCCCGCGAGCTGGGCTACCGCATCAAGCACCTCGGCATCGCCAGTTGTTCCGAAGCCGGCGTCCGGGCGCGGGTGCACCCGTGCCTCGTGCCGGAGGACGCGCTGATCGCGAAGGTGGACGGCGTCATGAACGCCGTGCAGGTGAGCGGGCACGCCGTGGGGTCCACGCTCTACCTCGGCCCGGGCGCCGGGGGAGCGCCCACCGCCTCGGCGATCGTCGCCGACCTCGTCGACATCGCCCGCCGGGAGCGGCCGGGCCGGCGGCAACTTCGCGCCGTACGGAGCGGCGGAGCCCCGATGGGCGCGCTACGCTCGGCCCACTACCTCAAGATCCCCGCGGTCGACGAGCCGGGCGTGTTCGCGCACGTGGCCGAGGCGTTGAGCCGGGAAGGGATCTCGATCGAGGGCGCGATACAGTGCGCGCGGGCGATCCGCTCGGGCGAGGGGGCCCAGTGGGTGCCCATCGTCATCCTGACGAATGTCGTGGCCGAGGCGGACGTACGGCGCGCGACGGAAGCCATCGAGGCGCTCGACGGGGTGAGCGGGGCCATCCGGCGCATCCGCGTTGCCGATTTCGGCGGGGCTGCCTGATCGAAGTCGAACGGAGATCCGTGGGCGAGGTCGCCTCCGAACTGGCGGCCCGCTACCCCCGTTTCTTTGCGGAGGCCCTCGCGGCGCGCGGCATCGACTCCGCCGACACGCTGGACCTCTCGCTGTCCGGGCTCTTGAGCCCCCGTTCGTTGCGCGGCATCGACGTGGCCGCGGAACGCCTCGGGCGGGCCGTGACCGGGGCCGAACCCATCCTCGTGGTGGGCGACTTCGACGCCGACGGAGCGACCGGGACGGCGTTGGCGGTCTCCGTGCTCGGGGCTTTCGGCGCCCAACGGGTCGATTTCCTCGTCCCGAACCGATTCGACTTCGGATACGGACTCTCGCCCGAACTGGCGCGCGTCGCGCTCGCGCGGGAACCGGCCGTCGTGATGACCGTGGACAACGGCATCGCGAGCGTCGAAGGAGTCCGCTTGCTGCAGGCCGCGGGCGTCGATGTCGTCGTCACGGACCATCACCTGCCGGGGGCGGAACTGCCCCCCGCTTGCGCCATCGTGAATCCCAACGCGCTCGGCTGCCGGTTTCCGAGCAAGGCGCTTGCCGGGGTCGGCGTCGTGTACTACGTGCTGAGCCAGGTCCGCGCGCATCTGGCGGCCGCGGGCTACTTCGAGGCGGCGGCACGGCCGCGACCGAACCTGGCCCCCTGGCTCGACCTGGTCGCACTCGGGACCGTCGCGGACGTCGTGCCCCTGGACCGCAACAACCGGATCCTGGTGCACCAGGGACTGCGCCGCATCCGGGCCGGTCGCGCGCGTCCCGGGATCGTGGCGCTTGCGGAGGCGGCGCGGCGGTCTACCCGGCGCCTGCGGGCCACCGACCTGGGCTTCGCCATCGGTCCGCGGCTCAACGCGGCGGGACGCCTGGACGACATGAGCGCCGGCATCGAGTGCCTGCTGGCGGATGACCTGCCGACCGCGCGTCCCCTGGCGGCCCGCCTCGACGCGCTCAACCTGGAACGCCGGGACATCGAACAGGCGATGACCGCGGAGGCGACGGTGCTGATCGACGAAGCGGGGGCGGACGGGGAGTCGGCGGTCTGCGTCTACGAAACCGGATGGCACCAGGGGGTCGTCGGGATCGTGGCCGGCCGCGTGCGGGAGCGGCTGCACCGCCCGACCATCGCGTTCGCGGACGCCGGCGAGACGGCGCCGGACGAACTGCGCGGCTCGGCACGGTCCATTCCGAACCTGCACGTCCGCGACGCGATCGCGGACGTGGCGGCGCGCTTTCCGGGGCTGGTGGTGCGCTTCGGCGGGCACGCGATGGCGGCCGGCCTGACCATCAAGCGGGTCCAGTTGGCGCGCTTCTCGAAGGCGTTTCGCGAGGCGGTCGATGCGCGCGTCTCGGCGCGCGACCTGCGCGATGTGCGCGTGACGGACGGCGACCTGCCGGGCACGGAGCTCACGCTCGAGAACGCGCTGCTGGTCGCGGACCATGGACCGTGGGGCGCGGGTTTCGAGGAACCCACGTTCCACGGCGAGTTCGACGTCGTGCACGAGCGCGTGGTCGGCGAGCGTCATCTCAAGCTGGTCCTGAAGCGCGGCGAGCGGGTCGCCGACGCCATCGCCTTCGACCAGGAGCCGCTGGGGGCGAGGCGCGTGCGTGCCCTGTACCAGCTCGGAATCAACGACTACCGCGACATGGAAACCTTGCAACTGCGCGTTGCCGACATCGAGCCGGTACCGACCGTGAGCACGGAGTAAGAGAACGGCGGTCCCGGGTTCGCGGGGCTACAATACCTGCCTTTTCCGGGCATACCCTCGTGGCCGAAATCACCTCGATACGGGAGCGCATCAAGGCGCTCGGCGGACGCAGCGAAGCACTTCGGGGGTATCTTTGACTACGCCGGCCGCAAGGAGCGCCTGGAGGAGCTCGATCTCACGCTGTCCGATCCGGACGCCTGGAACGACCGGGACGCCGCGGAGAGCCTTGCCCGGGAGCGGGCCGCCCTCGAGAAGTCCGTGACCGTCCTCGAAGGGCTGGCGGTTGCGTTGACGGACGCCACCGAATTGGCGGAGATGGCGGCCGCGGACGGCGACGGGGAAGCTCTCGACGACATCGACGGCGACTTGCGGGCCGTCGAGCGCGACCTCGCGGACCTCGAGTTCCGACGCATGTTCGACGACGACGTGGACCCGTCGAACGCGTACCTCGAGATCCAGGCCGGCTCCGGGGGCACGGAGGCGCAGGACTGGGCGGAGATGCTGCTCAGGATGTACCTGCGCTGGGGCGAGAAGCGGGGGTTCGGCACCGAGGTCGTCGACGTCTCCGCGGGAGACGTGGCCGGCATCAAGGGCGCCACGGTGCTCGTCTCGGGCGACTATGCCTATGGACGGCTGCGGACGGAGACCGGCATCCACCGGCTGGTACGGAAGTCGCCGTTCGATGCGGGCAACCGCCGCCACACGTCCTTCGCCTCGGTGTTCGTTTCCCCGGAGGTGGACGACGACATCGAGATCGAGATCGAGCGCTCGGATGTCCGGGTGGATACGTACCGGGCGAGCGGCGCCGGCGGACAGCATGTCAACCGGACCGACTCCGCCGTGCGGCTGACGCACCTGCCGACCGGCGTGGTCGTGCAGTGCCAGAGCGAACGGTCGCAGCACCAGAACCGGGACCAGGCGTACAAGCAGTTGCGCGCGAAGCTCTTCGAACTGGAGCAGCGCAAGCGCCAGGAGGAGCGCCAGGCCGTGGAGGACAGCAAGGTCGACATCGGCTGGGGCCACCAGATCCGCTCGTACGTGCTCGACCAGTCCCGGGTCAAGGACCTGCGCACGCTGGTGGAGCGGAGCGACCCGAACAACGTGCTCGACGGCGACCTGGACGAGTTCATCGAGGCCAGCCTGAAGGCGGGCCTGTCGCGTTGAGTGCGCGATGACCGACGGCCACGACATCCTCGCCCACCGGCGCGCGAAGCTCGACGAACTCCGCGGTCGGGGAGAGGCGTTCCCGAACGGCTTCGAGCGGACGGCCCTGGCGGCGGAACTGCACGCACGCCATGAAGACCGCGACAAGCAGGCGCTGGAGGCGGAACCGACCCGGGTCGTGGTGGCGGGCCGCATCATGCTGCGCCGGGTCATGGGCAAGGCCACTTTCGTCACGCTGGCCGACGTGAGCGGCGCCATCCAGTGCTACCTGCGCCAGGACGACCTGGGCGGCGCGGCCTACGAGGACGCGCGCCGGCTCTGGGACATCGGGGACATCGTGGGCGTCGGCGGCACGCTCATGCGCACGAACCGGGGCGAGTTGACGGTCCATGCGGACGATGTCCGCCTGCTGACCAAGTCGCTCCGGCCGCTGCCGGAGAAGTACCACGGGCTCGTCGACCGGGAGGCGCAGTACCGGCGGCGTCACGTGGACCTCATCATGAGCGAGGACGCGCGACGCCGGTTCCGCACGCGCACCGCGATCGTCCGGGAGATCCGCCGTTTCCTGGACGAACGCGATTTCCTCGAGGTGGAGACGCCGATGATGCACCCGGTCCCGGGCGGCGCCACCGCCAGGCCGTTCGTCACCCACCACAACGCCCTGGGCACGGACCTCTACCTGCGCATCGCCCCGGAGCTCTACCTCAAGCGCCTCGTGGTCGGGGGTTTCGAGCGCGTCTACGAGATCAACCGCAGCTTCCGCAACGAGGGGCTCTCCACGCGCCACAGTCCCGAGTTCACGATGCTGGAGTTCTACCAGGCCTACAGCACCTTCGAGGACCTGATGGACCTGACCGACGACCTCATGCGGACCGTGGTCACGGCCGTGACCGGCGGGCAGAGCGTGCGTTACCAGGGGACGGACATCGACTTCGCCCGACCCGCGGCGCGCTCAGAGATGGCGGACGCCGTGATCGCGCACACGGACCTGACGGCGGCCGACCTGGCCGACGCGTCCCGCCTGTCGGCGGCCATGCGCGAAATGAACCTGTCCCCGGAGCCCGACTGGGGACGGGGCAGACTGCTGACGGAGATCTTCGAGGCGCGGGTGGAGCCCCGGCTGGTCCAGCCGACGTTCGTCACGGGGTACCCGACCGAGGTCTCGCCCCTCGCGCGCCGGCGCGAAGACGACCCCGACGTCACGGACCGGTTCGAGTATTTCGTGGCCGGCCGCGAGTTCGCGAACGCCTTCTCCGAGATCAACGATCCCGACGACCAGGCGGACCGGTTCCGAGCCCAGGCGGAGCGGGCCGCGCGCGGCGATCTCGAGGCGATGCCCTACGACGCGGACTACGTCGAGGCGCTCGAGTACGGCATGCCGCCGACCGCCGGAGAGGGCTTGGGTATCGACCGGCTGGTCATGCTGCTGACGGACGCCCCTTCCATCCGCGACGTGCTGCTCTTTCCCCACCTGCGGCCCGCGGGCGATACCGATTGAGGACCGGCGCGATAGGTGAGGTGACCCGCGCACGGTATGGCGCGTCGGCTGTCGGATGCGGCCAATCCAGTCCCTTGGCGTCGATCTCCCGGGGGGGGGCGTTGCGCCCTGCGAATCGGGTTGGACTACACTGTTGATCGGGCTCTGAAGACCGCTGACCAGCGATGAAGATCCACCACCTCCGCATCCGCAACTTCAAATGTTTCGAGGATGAGGCGTTGGATCTACACCCAGAGTTCACCCTGATCGTGGGAGACAACGGGTCTGGCAAGTCCACCGTTCTGGACGCTTTGGCCGTGGCCGCAGGCGTGTGGCTGGTCGAGTTGCCGGACAGCACGCTGCTCAACAGCCGGCGTCCCATCCTGCGCAAGGAGATTCGCCTCGCGTCCACCGGAGAGGGCGACCGGCTGCAATTCTTCGAGTGTCGTCCGGTATCCATCGACGCGGCTGGCGAGTTGTGCGGACAACCGGTCAGTTGGAGACGGCAGATTCGCCGCGGCGGTTCCCGGACGACCAACGCTGATGCCCGTGAAGCCGTCGCCATCGTTCGGCAACACTACGCCCGCGCGGCGAACGGCGAACGCGTCATCACTCCAGTGGTGGCCTACTATGGCGCGGGGCGGGGCTGGCTGACGGCTCGTGAGCGGAGTTCCCGACGGAGCAGGTCCAGGGCGCCGGCCCGTCGTTGGGAAGCGTTTTACGATTGCCTCGAAGAGAGAATCCGCATCCCCGACCTGCAGTCTTGGTTTCAGCGTGAGGCGGTGGCTTTCGCGAGCCGAGGCGGTCGTTGGCGACCAGGCTACGATGCCGTGAAGTGGGCCGTTCTGCGGTGTCTTGTCGGTGCGGACGACCTGTGGTTCGACGCCGACCGCAACGAAATCGTCGTTTCGATCGATGGGGATGGCCAACCCTTCTCCAACTTGAGCGCCGGTCAGCAAATGATGGTCTCGATGGTGGCCGATATCGCCATCAAGGCCGTGACTCACAACGCCCATTTCGTCGAAGACCCGGGTGAGTTGATGGGTGCGCCCCCCGTCCTGCGGGAGACGCCGGGCCTGATCCTCGTCGATGAGCTCGACGTGCATCTCCATCCTCAGTGGCAACGCCGTGTGGTCGGTGATCTGAGGGACACGTTCCCCAGCATGCAGTTCGTGTGCACATCCCATTCGCCGTTCGTCATCCAGTCCCTGGCGGGAGGCGAGTTGCGCCGGCTTGGCCCGTGGGAAGGGGAAATCGAGTATGCGAACAGGCCGATAGAGGACATCGCCGAAGACGTGCAAGGCGTTTCCTTCCCGCAGCGGGGCGCCAGAGCGGAGGCACTGTCCACCGCAACCGCGCGTTACTTCTCACTGCTTCGCGCGGCGGGCGGACAGACCACCGACGAGTTGCACGAAGCCGAGGCGGAGTATCGACAAGCTGCCGAACGCTACTCGCAGAATCCCGGTCTGGATGCGGTTTTGCGATTGGAGGCGATGGAAAGGGCGGGTGGCAGTGAGGCCGATTGAGAAGGGGGCGGCACCGAGGGAGTACGAGGACTATCGTGACGCGATCGGCGATCTGGAAGCGAGACTCGGAACTTACTGCAGCTACTGCGAACGGCGATTGCCTAGCGGCTTGGCCGTGGAACACAAGGCCCCGAAGGGCATCCATTGCGATCGCGAGTTGGACTGGGACAACTTTCTGTTGAGTTGCCCGACCTGCAACTCCGTGAAGGGAAAGAAGGACTTGTCGGATCAGGACACGCTCTGGCCCGACAGCCACAACACGCTGCTCGCGGTTTCGTACGCCAAGGGTGGCCTTGTTGAGGTGGCTGGATCGCTTCACGGACACTTGCGCCGGAGGGCGAAGGCGCTGGTCCAACTTGTCGGACTGGATCGACACGAGGCTGCCGGTTTCCCGTCACCTACTGGTCGGGACGACCGGTGGCGTCAGCGCGAGCAGATCTGGAGCACGGCGGAAAGCTGCCGTGATCGGTACGAGAGCTTGGGCCGGACCGAGACTGCCCTTGGCCTGGTTCTCGATGCCGCGCGTGGCTATGGTTTCCCGTCCGTTTGGCTGACCGTATTTGCAGGGCATCCGCCCGTGAAGCTCCGGCTGATCGACGCGTTTCCAGGTACGCCGCGCACCTGTTTCGACGCTCGGGGCGAACCCGTCGCCCGTACGGCGTTGGGAATCTGACGCGCGGGTGACGGCGACGATGGGGCCGCATCAGGACCGGGTCCGGCCGTGAGCGCGGCCGCCGACCGCGTCGTGCTCGATGCGTCGTGGAAGGCCGCGCTGCTGGCCGAGTTCGACAAGCCGTACATGCAGAAGCTGCGGGAGTTCCTGCTCGCCGAGCGACAGGCCCGCAAGGTGGTGTACCCGCGGGGCAGCGAGATGTTCGCGGCCCTCGACCTGACGCCGGTGGAACGCGTGCGCGTCGTGATCATCGGCCAGGACCCGTATCACGGTCCCGGCCAGGCCCACGGGCTCTGCTTCTCGGTGCCGCCGGGGGTGGAGCGCCCTCCGTCGCTCGTGAACATCTTCCGGGAGATCGACGACGACATGTCGGACGACGGCGTACCCGGAGGCCGTGCCGGCGGCCGCGTGCCCGAGGGGAAGGCCTGTCTCGCGTCCTGGGCGCGCCAGGGCGTGCTGCTGCTGAACGCCGTCCTCACCGTGGTGCGCGGCCGGGCCAACTCGCACCAGGGCCGGGGCTGGGAGACCTTCACGGACCGGATCGTGGAGGTGATCGACCGGGAGCGGGAGGGCGTCGTATTCATGCTCTGGGGGAGCTATGCTCAACGCAAGGGCGCCATGGTGGACGCCCGCCGTCACCTGGTGCTGCGGGCCCCCCACCCGTCGCCGCTGTCGGCGAACCGGGGTTTCTTCGGCTGCCGGCATTTCTCCAGCGCGAACCGGTACCTGGTGCGGCGGGGCCACGCGCCCATCGACTGGTTCGACGTGGAGTAACGCGCACCGGGGACCAGAGGAGGACGATCGTGGGACTACCGCTATTCATCGACGGCGAGTTCGTGGACAGCGTGGGCGAACTGCTCGCGGTGACCGACCCCGCCACCCAGAACGTACTCACGGAAGTACCGTTCGCGACCCCGGACGAGATCGACCGCGCGGTGGCGAGCGCCCTCGAGGCGTTCGGGACCTGGCGCGAGACGCCGACGCCGGAACGGGCCCGGCTGATGATGAACTACCAGGCGCTCCTGAAGCGTTACCAGGACGACATCGCGAAGATCGTGTCCGCCGAGACGGGCAAGACCTTCGCGGATGCGAAGGGCGACGTCTGGCGCGGCATCGAGGTGGTCGAATACGCCTGCAACGTGTCGAGCCTGATGATGGGCGAGACCGTGGAGAACGTCGCCCGCAACATCGACACGTACAGCATCGTCCAGCCGCTCGGCGTGTGTGCGGGCATCACGCCTTTCAACTTCCCCGCGATGATCCCGCTGTGGATGTTCCCCCTGGCCATCGCCTGCGGGAACACGTTCGTGCTGAAGCCCTCGGAACAGGACCCGATGACGCCGAATCGGCTCATCGAACTCTTCGTCGAGGCCGGCGCGCCGCCCGGGGTCGTGCAGCTCGTGCACGGCGGCAAGGAGCAGGTCGACGCCCTGCTTGCCCATCCGGACGTGCGGGCCGTGTCGTTCGTCGGTTCCGTGCCCGTGGCGCAGTACGTCTACCGCACGGGCACGCAGAACCTGAAGCGCGTACAGGCCATGGCCGGCGCCAAGAACCACATGGTCGTCATGCCGGACGCGGACCGCGAGCAGGTGATCTCCAACCTGGTCGGCGCCTCCTGCGGGGCGGCGGGACAGCGCTGCATGGCCATCAGCGCGGCGGTGTTCGTCGGGAAGAGCGCGGAATGGCTGCCGGAACTGCGCGACGCGATGGCGGCGGTCCGGCCGGGCGCGTGGGACGACGACGGCGCCGGGTACGGTCCGCAGATCACGGCGCAGGCCAGGACACGCATCCTCGACTACATCGGCCGGGGCCGGGACGAGGGCGCCGCGCTGCTGCTCGACGGCTCCGACTGCACGGTGGAGGGGTACCCGGACGGCAACTGGGTGGGTCCGACGCTGTTCGCCGACGTCACCCCGGACATGTCCATCTACCGCGACGAGATCTTCGGCCCCGTGCTGGTGACGTCCGCCGTCGATACGCTCGACGAGGCGATCCGCTTCGTCAACGCCAACCCTTACGGGAACGGCACGTCCATCTTCACGGCGAGCGGGGCCGCCGCGCGCCGCTTCCAGCACGAGATCGACGTGGGCCAGGTCGGCATCAACGTCCCCATCCCCGTGCCGCTGCCGTTCTTCTCGTTCACCGGCTGGAAGCAGTCCTTCTTCGGGGACCAGCACGCCTACGGCAAGCAGGCGGTGAAGTTCTACACGGAGACCAAGACGGTCACCGCCCGCTGGTTCCAGGACGCCCCCTCGCAGGGTCCCGAGATGACGATCCGGCTGCGCTGATGGACTTCGGCCTCACGGCGGAGCAGCGCGCCTTCCGGGACACGGCACGGGAGTTCAGCGACCGGGAGTTCGCGCCGCACGCAGCGCGCTGGGACGCCGAACAGGTGTTTCCGAGGGACGCCATCGAGCGGGCCGGCGCGCTCGGGTTCTGTGCGCTGTATGCGCCGGCAGCCATCGGCGGCATGGGCCTGCCGCGGCTGGACTCGAGCATCGTCCTCGAGGAACTCGCCCGCGGCTGCACGTCCACCACCGCGTACATCACGATCCACAACATGGCGCTCTGGATGATCGCCGAGTTCGGATCGGAGGACGCGAAGACGACGTTCGGACCGGGGCTCGTGGCGGGTGAGCGGCTGGCGTCCTACTGCCTCACCGAGCCGAACGCCGGGTCGGACGCGGCCTCGCTTCGGACGGTTGCCCGCAAGGACGGCGACTGCTACCGGATGACCGGGACGAAGGCGTTCATCTCGGGCGGCGGGGACACGGACGTGCTCGTCGTCATGGCGCGGCTGTCAGACCGCTCGGGCGTGCACGAAGGCGCGGGAGGCATCTGCAGCTTCGCCGTGCCCGCGGACAGCCCCGGCGTGTCCTTCGGGCGCAAGGAGGCCAAGATGGGATGGAACAGCCAGCCGACGCGGCAGATCGTCTTCGACGACGTGGAGGTGCCTTCCGCGTACCGGCTGGGCGCCGAGGGGGAAGGGTTCAAGATCGCCATGCGGGGCCTCGACGGTGGCCGCATCAACATCGCGACCTGCTCGGTGGGCACCGCCCAGGCGGCGTTCGACGCGGCGTCGTCGTATCTGCGGGAACGCCGCCAGTTCGGCCAGGCGCTCGCGAGCTTCCAGGGGCTGCGGTTCCGGCTCGCGGACATGGCGACGGACCTCGTGGCCGCGCGCAACATGGTGCGCATGGCCGCGTGGAAGCTCGACCACGGCGATCCGGAGGCGACGATGTACTGCGCGATGGCCAAGCGCTTCGCCACCGACGCCGGGTTCGACATCTGCAACGAGGCGCTGCAGCTCCACGGAGGCTACGGATACCTCAAGGAGTTCCCCCTCGAACGCCACGTGCGCGACACGCGGGTGCACCAGATACTCGAGGGCACCAACGAGGTGATGCGCGTCATCATTTCCCGTCGGCTGCTGATGGAACAGGCCGTCGAACTGGTCTGATCGCGGCGCACGCGGGCCGACGGCGCGCAAGACACAACACGAGGCGCAGACAAGGAGTCCCGCCATGACCATCGAATCGAAATCCGCCAAGCTGCGGGCCGAGGTGCGCGGGCGTACCGTGCTCCTGACCATCGACAACCCGCCGGCCAACACCTGGGACCAGGAGAATCTGGCTGCCCTCGGCGACCTGGTGGACGACTGCGAGGCCGACCGGGAGGTCTACGCGATCGTCGTCACCGGGGGCGGCGAGCGGTTCTTCTCGGCCGGCGCGGACCTCAAGGTGTTCGCGCCCGGCGACAAGGCCGTCGCCGGCGAGATGGCCGCGGCGTTCGGCCGCGCGTTCGAACGTCTGGCCGCCTTCCGCGGAGTGACCATCGCCGCGATCAACGGCTACGCCATGGGCGGGGGCCTGGAATGCGCCATGGCCTGCGACATCCGCATCGCGGAGCGCCAGGCGTCCATGGCGCTGCCGGAGGCGTCCGTGGGCCTCCTGCCATGCGGCGGCGGCACGCAGAACCTCGCCTGGCTGGTCGGGGAAGGGTGGGCGAAACGCATGATCCTGTGCGGGGAGCGCGTCGACGCCGACACGGCGGCCCGTATCGGCCTGGTGGAAGAGGTGGTCGACACGGGCGGCGCCCTCGAGGCTGCCCTCGCCCTTGCCGAGCGCGTGTCCGGCCAGAGCCCCCCGGCGGTCGCGTCCTGCAAACGCTTGATCCAGCTTGGCCGCTCGTCTTCCATCGCGGCGTCGTATCGGCCCGAACGCGACGCGTTCGTCGATCTCTTCGACACCGCGGACCAGAAGGAGGGCGTCAACGCCTTCCTCGAGAAGCGGCCCCCGCGCTGGGTAAACGGCTGATGGCGGACCCGGCCCGGATCCGGTTCGAGGAGGTAACGCTCGCGGGCGGCCGATGCCTGGGCGTCGCGACGCTCGATTCCGAGGAGACGCTCAACGCGCTCTCGCTGCCCATGGCGCACGCCCTGGATGCGCAACTCGTGCGGTGGGCGGACCGCGAGGACATGGCCTGTGTGCTCCTCCAGGGCGCGGGGGAGCGCGCGTTCTCGGCCGGCGGGGACATCCAGGACCTGTACCGGGCGATGGTGAGGAACCATGCGGCGGGGGCGACCGTCGACGACACGCCGGACCGTTTCTTCGAGGCGGAGTACCGGCTCGACTATCGCATCCACACTTTTCCCAAGACCGTCGTGGCCTTCGGCCGGGGCTTCGTCATGGGCGGAGGGCTGGGCCTGTACTCCGCGTCCGCCGTCCGTGTCGTCACGCCCACGACGCGTATCGCGATGCCGGAAGTGACGATCGGCCTGTTCCCGGACGCGGGCGCCACGTGGATCCTCCGCGGGCTGCCGCCGCACGTGGCGTTGTTCCTGGGCGCCACCGGAACCCGGATGGACGCCGCCGATGCCCTCTACGCAGGCCTCGGCACGCACTTCGCCGCCGCCGACTGCGACCCCGTGGCCGCGCTGGTCGCGGCGGGCGGCGACCCGGAGCGCGCCTTCGATACCGATCCGGCGCTCGAGGCCGGTAGCCTGGAAGCGGCCGAACCCGTCATCGCGGAGGCGCTTCCGGAGGTTCCGGCGGACGCCGCTGGTGCGCGGGCCGCGCTTGACACGTTGTCGGTCGGGGGCGATTGGTTCGCGCGGGGGCTCGCGACGATGCGCGGAGGCTGCCCGACCACCGTCGGGATCGTCTGCGAACAACTGCGCCGGGCGCCGGCCCTCGACCTCGCGGACTGCTTCCGGATGGAGATGACGATCGCGAGCCGCTGCGCGCGGTTCGACGATTTCGCGGAAGGGGTGCGCGCGCTGATCGTGGACAAGGACGGCGCCCCGCAGTGGCGGAACGACGGCGCGCAAGCCCACGTGCTGGCGCACTTCGAACCGCCCTGGGAGATCAATCCCCTGTTCGATCTCGGGAGGACCGGAACATGAGAGTCGGATTCATCGGCGTCGGCAACATGGGCGGCCCGATGGCCAGGAACCTCGTCGCCGCGGGCCACGAGGTGGCCGTGCACGACCTGGTGGCGGACCTGGTCGCGGCATGCGTCGCCGCCGGCGCGGCGGCGGCGGGTTCGGCGCGGGCGGCGGCGGCCGATGCGGAGGTCGTCGTCAGCATGCTGCCGGCGAGCCGACACGTGCAGGGACTCTACGTCGAGGACGGCCTGCTGGACGTCATCGATCCGTCCGCCACCGTCGTCGACTGCTCGACCATCGCGCCCGCCACGGCCAGGGCCGTCGCGGCACGGGCCGCGGAGCGCGGCATCGACCTGCTGGATGCCCCGGTGTCGGGCGGCACGGCCGGCGCGGAGAATGGCACGCTGACGTTCATGGTGGGCGGAGACGGCGACGTCCTCGACAGGGTCCGGCCACTGCTCGAACAGATGGGGGCGAACGTCTTCCACGCGGGCGGGCCGGGGGCGGGGCAGACGGCCAAGGTGTGCAACAACATGCTGCTGGCCGCGCAGATGACGGCCACCGCGGAGGCGCTCGCGCTCGGCGTCGCCGAAGGACTGGACCCGGCGACGCTGTCCGCCATCATGCGGCGCTCGTCGGGGGGCAACTGGCCGCTCAACGTCTACAACCCGTGGCCGGGCGTCATGGAAGGCGTGCCGGCGTCGCGCGGGTACGAGGGCGGCTTCCTCGTGGATCTCATGATCAAGGACCTCGATCTCGCGCTCGACGCCGCCAGCGAGTCCGGCACGCCGGTGGCGATGGGGTCGCTCGCGCGCAACCTCTACCGGCTGCACCGCCGGGTGAACGACGCCGGGGGCCTCGACTTCTCGAGCATCCAGCTGCTCGTGGAGCCGGGAGCCGGAAAAGGATGACCGGGCTCGTCGGCCCGTGGGGCCCGGACGCCCGGTCCGCGGGCGGCGCCGGAACGGGTCGGCTACCATCCGCGGGACATCGCCCGCACGTAACCGGGACCGTGGACGGCCAATGAACCGCCGCCAGCTTCCCATTGGCATCCAGGACTTCCGGACCATCCGGGAGAGCGGGTGCTATTACGTCGACAAGACGCCGCTGATCCGCCGGATGGTGGACGGCGGCCGGCACTACTTCCTGTCCCGTCCCCGGCGTTTCGGCAAGAGCCTGCTGCTCGACACCCTGCGGGAACTGTTCGCCGGCAACGAACCGCTGTTCCGGGGGCTCGACATCTACGGGAGCTGGGACTGGTCGGTCACCCACCCGGTGGTGCGTCTGAGCTTCGACGGGAAGTACAACGAGCCGGGGGACCTGCGGGCCAGCATTGTTGCCCAATTGGCGATCATCGAGGAAGACGCCGGCCTGGATCCCGTGCCGGGCGAAATGGACGGGCCGGATCGTCTGCGGCGCCTCCTGGTTCGGCTGCACCGCAAGACCGGTCGACAGGTCGTGGTGCTGGTGGACGAGTACGACAAGCCGATCCTGGACGCGCTCGACGCCCCGAAGCTGGCGCGGGCGAACCGCGACTACCTGCGCGGTTTCTACGGTGTCGTCAAGGGCAGCGCGGAGCATGTCCGCTTCGTGTTCGTCACCGGCATCACCATGTTCTCGAAGGTCAGCCTGTTCTCCGGCCTGAACAACCTTTGGGACATGAGCCTGGACCCGAACTACGCGACGATCTGCGGCTACACGGACGACGATTTGGACGGGGTGTTCGCTCCCGAGTTGCCGGATCTGGACCGGGACGAAATCCGGCGTTGGTACAACGGCTACCACTGGCGCGGCGGGGAGAGGGTCTACAACCCTTTCGACGCGCTGCTGCTCTTCGGAACCAGGGAGTTCAGGTCGCACTGGTTCCAGACCGGCTCGCCGACGTTCCTGTACCGCCAGATGATGGAGAAGGGCGTGAGCCCGCTGGACCTGGAGAAGCGGATCAGTGACGTGGACCTGCTCTCGACCTTCGACGTGGGCGACATCGGCATCGACGCCTTGCTGTTCCAGACCGGTTACCTGACGCTCGCGGGAGAGGAGCGGCTCCGCGGCCGCACACACTACCGGCTGGATTACCCGAACATGGAGGTGCGCCTGAGCCTGAACCAGGGCCTGCTGCGCCACGCCTCCACGGACCGGCGCGGGCTGGAGGCGGCGGACCTGGGCGAGGACCTGTGCCGACTGCTCGCGGACAACGACTTCGACGGTTTCGCGGACGGCCTGCGGGCGTTGTTCGCGGGCGTGCCGTACCAGTGGCACGACAGCGGTCGACTTGGCCGCTACGAGGCGTGGTACGCGGGCATGCTGTACGCGGTGTTCCAGAGCATCGGCGTGGACGCGCGCGCGGAGGAGGCATCGAGTCACGGGCGTGCGGACTTGGTGCTGCGGCACGACGGGCAGGTGTTCGTCATGGAGTTCAAGATTGCTCGGGAGAGCGAGGCCGCGGAGGCAGCCATGGACCGGGCCATGGTTCAGATGCGCGAACGCGGCTACGGGGAGAAGCACCTGAATCGCGGCGCGCCTGTCCACCTGCTCGGGGTGGTGTTCGGGCGGCGGGAGCGGAACCTCTTGGCGGTGCGCGCCGAACCGGCCTGAGGGCTGGGCGACCGCCCGGGTCCGGCGTCAACGGCTCCTCGGCGGATCTGGGTCGTCGGTGTTCGCCCCTGACGACAACGAGGGTTCTCACCCCGAGAGAGTGACCGATGGTTGGCCCAGCCGGGCGGTGGGGCGGGGCGCTATCACGCCGGCTGTGGAATTCGAGGTCGGTCATCGCCCTGACGGCGCCGAGGTCGCCACCGGGCCCGGCAATCGCGCCCGTGGCGCCTGTCCGGCGGACCCGCCCGGCTGCGTGCAACCCGCCCGAGACGCCACGCTTCGGATTTGCGACGTGTCTCGCTTGCCGGTGCGCCTCGTCGCGCCGTCGCTCGGTGTCGCGCCACGGCGCTTCGCATAACATTTGCCGGGGAGTCGACCCGAGGGCGATAGGGACAATGATGGTGATCTCAGGATTGGGATTAGGTGTTGCCCGGTGCCGTTCCAGTGTGGTGCGCGCAGACGACTATCGGCGACCGCGCGCCCCGTCGGGCCAAGGCTGGGCCGCGTCTCTGCATCGGCACGAGACCGAGGAAGGCGGTTCGCGGCCTCTGCCCCGAATTGTTCGACGCGGATGGGAGGCGGACACTTCGCAGGCGGGCCTCGTGGCCTGGCCAGTCCGTGGCCGGCTCCGCTCCTCGGTCGGTGAAGCAGGACATCCGTAATGGACTTCGTGGCGTGGGGCGAGGATACCGTTCGATTGGTCCTGGCCGTTTCCGAGTTGCTGCGCGAACGCTACTCGCCCGGAGTCGTGTCGCTCGGTCTGGTACTCCTTTTGCTCTTGGCGTGCTCCCTGTTCGGCCGGCAGACGTGGCGGCGTTGCGCGGCGCTCCGCAAGTTCCGCGGCGTGGTGCGCCAGCATGCCCGCAATCCGGCGGAGTTCTACGCGGGCCGGGCCGAGGTCACCCGCGAGATGGAGGCGGACGCGGAGCGACGCGGACCGAAATCGTCCGTTTCGCTGGCATGGAGGGAGTACAGCGAGACCTTTGTGGAGCACCCGGAAGAACACGGGACAGTCCTGCGCAACTCCGTGCGGCCGTCGCTCTTCTTCAATCTGGATGACTTGCACTTCGGGCCGGGCTTCTGGCGGGTAATGCCCGGGCTCTTCGTCACGGTTGGGCTGTTCCTGACCTTCCTCGGGCTGATCTCCGCCCTCGGTGCGATGCAGGACGAGGGCGCGGCCTCGGAAGAGGCGATGACCAACCTCCTCGGGGTGGCATCCGCGAAGTTCATCATGTCGCTCACGGGGTTGCTTTGTTCGATCGTCTTCACCGCGGTGCTGCGCTTGGGCATGGGCAGGGTCGAACATGGGATAGGCGAGTTGAACCGGCTCATCGAGGACCGGCTCAGCTTCCTCAGCCTCGAGAGTCTGGCGGTCGAGCAACTCGATGCGACCCGGGAACAGCGCGAGCACTTCCGGCGCATCGGCATGGAAATGGTGGAGGAACTCGGCCGGCCGCTGCGGGAAGACCTGCCACAGACCATTTCCGAGTCCATTGGCAATGCCGTGTCACCCTTGATCCGGCAGGTCGGCGAGTTGGGCACTTCGAGCGTGGGCGACATGGTCAGGGATCTGTCCGGCAGGATCTCGGCGGATGTGGAAGGAGCCCTCGGCCAGGCAAGCGAGCGATTGGCGACGGCGGGCGATCGTATCGGGGAACTCGTCACGCGGATGGACGCCAGTTCGGGCCGGATGGGATCGGAGTTCGAAGGAGCGTCCGAACGCCTTGGCGAGGCGGTCGGGCAGCTTCGAGAGACGTTGACCGCAGGGGCCACGGACGCCACCGGGGCGTTGAGCGAGGGCGTCGAGGCGATTCTCGGCGCGATGCGCGTCACGTTGGAAGGGATCCGCGCGAACACCGCCGAGGGCGCCTCGGCCATGTCGAAGGCTGCGGGGGAAATGCGTGTCGCGGCGGAGGGTTGGCGGCGGGAAATCCGCGAGGCGGCCGAAGAGGGTGCGGTCGCCGCGAGAGGCCGGATGCATCAAGCTGGGCGAGAGGTGCGCGGGGTCATTGAAGAAACCGGTCGCGACCTGGCGAAGATCGCCGCCGAGGTAAGCGCTCGAACGGGCGAGGATTTGCTCGCGCCCATCAACGATGTCGCCGAGCAGCTCAAGGCCATGGTCGACGCGTTGGAGAGTGGGGCGGTGCAGATGGTTCGCGCGTCCGACGGCGTGCAGGCTGGCGCGGACGCTTCGTCGCGAGCGGCGGGGACATTCAGGGCGTCCGCCGACGCGCTGGTTGCTGCGAGCGGGGAGGTCGCGCCGGCGGTGGTGCGGCTCGAAACCGCGGCACGGGATCTGGCTCGGAGTACGCACGATGTGGCGCTCGGTACCCGCAACAACACCGATAGCGCCGCTCAGGTGCTCGATACCGCGCGCGAGGCGCTCGGCGGCCATCGCCGGGCGATCGAGGCAACGCTCACGTTGCTCGGACAGAATCTCGAGCGCATGCAAGGACAGGGCGATCGTCTGGACGCCATCGACCAGAAGCTCGGGAAGGCGTTCGAGGAGTACCGGGATCAGGTTCGGAACGCGCAGGTCGCCCTGCGCCAACACGTGGCTGACATCCAGGGAGATCTCACGCCGGCGCTCGACAAGATGCGGGAGATCGTCGAGCAGGCCGAGGCATTCGTGCCGCAGTCGGGACGCTCCTGATGCGTGCGGTCGCGCGTCGCCGGGGGGACGATGAGGAGCAGGAGTCGTCGTTCGTCTCGATGACCGACCTCACGGTCAGTTTCCTGTTCATCGTTATGCTGCTGATGGCCTTTTTCGCGGCGCGCTATGCCGACGAGACGCCGGATCCGCTCGAGGAGTACCTGCAACGGGCGGCAGCCGCCCGGCTCGAGGTGCTCGATGCCTTGCGGCGGGGCATCAAGGCGGAGTTTCCGAACCTGATCGTGCAGATCAGTTCGCAGGGGGACGCGCTGCAGTTCCAGGGGGAGGGTCTGTTCCAGACGAACGACCACCACCTTGGCGACCGTCCCCGGCGCATCGTGCAGACCATCGCGGCAACGCTCAACGGGGTCCTGCCCTGCTACACGACCGGCCCGCACCAGGACTGGAACCAGGACTGCAACGCGCACTTCGCTGTGATCGACGCCGTGCAGATCGAAGGCCACACGGATACTCAGGGCCAGGAGATGCACAACCTGATGCTGTCCACCGCACGCGCCAACGTCACCTTCAACGCGATGATCGACCACCGCCGAATGCTCACGGAGCATCGCAACGTGGGCGGGTTCCCGGTGCTATCCGTGGCCGGCTACGGTTGGATGCGGCCCGTGGCGCCCAACGACACCGTCGCGGGTCGCAGCCGCAACCGGCGGATCGATCTCCGGATCATCATGTACACGCCCGCCGGACGGCAGGACGTGGAGCGCGTCATGGACAAACTGCGCAAGGTCACGCGGACGTGAGCCTCTCGGAGATACTTGGGCGGCGCGATTCGCCCGGGCTGCGCATCTCGGCGCCTCCTTCGCTGGATCGACTGACCTCCGCCAGCCTTCGCGTGCACAGGCGTTGGCCGGATGTGATGCCGGCGCCGGACAGGGACCGGGAGGCCATCATCCGCGAGATGCTGGGCCGCGTTCGTGACCGGCGCTGGGAGGGCGCCACCGTGGCCGGCGTGGTAAGGGCCGGGCGTTTGGCATTCGATCCGGAGCTTCGGAGCCGCGCAGACCTCGAGGAGCTGCGACGGTTCTTCTGTAGCGAGGTACAGACGTCCTCCCAACGTTCGTTCGTGGGAGCGATGTTCTCGATCTACCTCGCGACCTGGCAGCCGGACAACGCGGCGACGCGCAATCTGGCAGCGGCGCTGGGGCGCTCGCGATTTCGGCTGCCGCAGAGGTGGAGCGCACTGCTGCGGCGGCTGCCGTACTTGCTCGACGGCGATGCCGCGCAACGCCTGGCCCGCCGTATGCGGGCCGCGAGGGATCCATGGGGGGACCTCATTGCGCAGGGTATTCGGGATCCCCATGGGTCCGGACTGCTACTGCACGCACACTTGGCGTTCGTGTCCGGAATGAAGCCACTGCTCCACCAGCCGGCGGAGGCCGAGCGGGTGCTTGGATGGCTGCAGCCGAAGGGACGGAAGGCGCGCATCGAAGGGGTGGCCGAGGCGCTCGACGCGCTGCTTGCACCGTGGCAGTCGAAGGAGCCTCCAGAGAAGCTCCGCAAGCTGTTGCTCGAGAGATTGGTATCAGCCTATGGGGATCCCCGAGTGCGCGTCGGCGACCCATGGGACGGGATGCATCCGGACAGCAAGGGCGTGATGCATCGGTGGTTGACGGGGGCGGACATCGAGTTCTTCCTCGACGTGGTGTCGCAGGCGGAAGAGAGCCATATGTGGCACCCCCGGCGCGAGTTCTGGTCGGGTCTGTATCGGCGGGGGCGGATCGCCGCGGCCTGGGTCGCCTTTTGCCCGGAGGCTGCCGCCTTGGCCGAAAGGCTGCTCGACGGGGAGGGCGGCCCCTCCACGCTCAGGTACGGAAGGCAGACCGCGGGCGGTGGGAGATCCCGCACCTCGCTCCTCATCATGAAGATCGGTGACAGCGTCGTCATCGAGGGCTCGCACAGTTACAAGGTCCAGGTCTTCCGGAGGGGCGACCGCGACGCCCCACGGCTCTTTGAGGAGCGTTACGACTGCGAGCGCATCCGGCTGGCGCCTGGTCACGATCAGCAGGCGCATCACCACGGCTGGCAGGACAAGGTGGAGCGGCTGATCGAGGGAGGTCGTGGCGAGCGACGCCCCGCGGCGGGACGAACGCCGGATCGCCGGGTTCGGCGGGGACGATGGCGATGGCGGCAAAGCTGACGACGGTCTACGACGACGACTGGATCGTGGTGCGAGCGGAACGGTCGCATGGCTTCGCGAACACCCTGCGGCGCTTTCGTCGGGGCGCTCGAGACGGTGTCCCGGCGCCTGGGGGACCCTTGATCGACCGCGTTGCCGACGACGATCCGGCGCTCACGTTCGCGCTCGCCGAAGTGCGAATGCTCGCGGACCGGCGATCCGACGATGTCCGCGTCGAAGAGGACCGTCTGTATCTGCGGCACCGTGTCGCGGCCTGCCTGGACGGAGACGCGGCGCACGCGCTCGGATTGCCGCCGCTGGTGGACCTGACGTTCCGCACCGACGTGAAGGGCGCTCTCGGGACTGAGTCTTTCCGCTTGCACCACGAGTGGTCCAGGTTCGGGCGGAAGCAGAATCCCAAACGGGTCGGCGCGATCCTGCGGACGGAGGACGGCGACCGCCGTCTGCCGCTCTGGTTGCTCGAAGCCGTGGAGCTGGCGGAAGGATTTACCGGGGGAACGGATCTCGCGACCCATTGGGAGGTGTTGGCCCGGTTCCGGCGCGCCTTGGATCCGGGCGTCGAGATCGCCGGCGCGACGGTGGCCGCCCGCGTGTCGATGACGGACTTCCTGCGGGGTCTGGAAGTGCGTCTGGCGGACAGTTTCGGCATCGCGCCCAAGGCGTGGGCGGGGGACGACCACCTCCTCGACTTCGACCCAGTCCCGTTCAGCCGGTCGAACCTCGCTGCCGTCGCCGAGGAGGAACTCGAGCAAGCCCACAGTGAACTGACCGGAGACGGCTTGTTGAGTTTCCAGGAGCGGTTCCGAACGAGGGGTTCCCTACCCGCGTATCGCGTCGGCGACGGCAGCTATCTGGTGATCGACCGCCGGGCTCAGGTCGTTCTGGACGTGATGGCGGGGAGGCAGCGCGCCTCGGCTGTCGAACGGGATGCCTTCGTGCGTAATCCGGGCGCCGCGATCAGCGCGGCGGTTGCGAACCGGCTTCGCGACGGCGGTGATCTCGATGGTCTTTCTTCCTCCGGCGAGGAGGAAGCGATCGAGCGGGCTGCCGAACCCTTGTTCGTCGAGACGCGGGAGTACTCGGCCAGGGTGACCGGCCTGACTGTTTATGTCGACCCGGGCGTGGACTCGAGGGACCCGAGCGGTCTGGAGTGGTTCCCGGGGATGGGCGACGAAGAGGAACCTCCCGTCGAACCAGATGGCTCGGCCGAGACCGACGGGTCGCCGACGCCCGATGGGCCGGTGATCCTCGACACGCATCAGAACTTCGACGACTTGGGTTGGTCGCCCAGGGTGGAGCGGCGCCCGGGCGTCTCGGACAGCGTCGCGCCGGTCGGAATCGTTACGGCGCTCAGGGACCATCAGCGCACCGGTTTGGCGTGGCAGCAGGAATGCTGGTCCGCAGGGCTCGCGGGGATCCTCAACGCCGACGAACAGGGTCTCGGCAAGACGCTCCAGACCATCGCGTTCCTGCGCTGGCTGCAGGAGGTCATGGGAAGTGCCGAGCCGGCCAGACGCGGCCCCTTCCTCGTCGTCGCGCCCACGACGCTCCTGCCCACATGGGAAGCGGAAGTGCAACGTCACACCGATGGCCGGGGCCTTGGGCAGGCGATCCGGTTGTATGGCGCGGCACTCGGCGGCTACAAGGCGCCGGATGCCAGCGGGTTCGACACGCAAGGCGGCGAAGCCAAGCTCGATCTGGGCTTCCTTGCGCACGCGGTTGCGGAGGGAAAGGGGCACAGCTACTGGTTGCTTACCACCTATACCACCCTTGCGAACTATCAGCACTCGCTGGCGCGCGTGCCGTTCTCGGTCGTGGTCTTCGACGAGATTCAGGCGCTCAAGAACCCGGGGTCGCTGCGCTCCTACGCCGCCCGTGCGATACAGGCCGACTTCCGGGTCGGCTTGACGGGGACGCCCATCGAGAATCGTACCGCTGACTTGTGGGCGGTGCTGGACCAGCTCGCTCCGGGGCTGCTCGGATCCCTGGCCGAGTTCCATCGACGCTACGGCACGCCTGACGAGTCCAACATGCGCGAGCTGCATGATCGTGTCTTCCAAGCGTCCCGGAGCATGCCGAGCGTCGGCCTGCGGCGGACCAAGGACCAGGTCGCCCGCGATCTCCCGGTGAAGGCCCGACGCCTGCATCCACGCCTGATGCCGCGCGCCCAGGCCGCGGCCTACGACGGGGTGCGTGGCAAGCTCGCGGGGGGGCGGGCCGCTGCAGGCGCTTCAGCATGTCCGCCTGGTGTCGGCGCATCCGGAACTCGTCGGGGAGGCCGGCGGGGACTTCGTTCTGGACTCGGCGCGGCTCGGCGCCGTGTTCGACGTGCTCCGAGAGGTGCGCGCCCGCGGCGAGCGGGCGCTGATCTTCATCGACCATCGGCCCGTGCAATACCGGTTCGTGGAGGTGGCCAAGAGGGAGTTCGGTTTACCGAGCATCGACATCGTCAACGGCGACACGCCCGTGGCCCGGCGGAAGGCGATCGTCGACCGGTTCCAGCGGCATCTGGACGTGGACGGCGGCTTCGACCTCCTCGTGCTGGGGCCGCGTGCGGCGGGTACCGGGCTTACCCTCACGGCGGCGACCCACGTTGTGCATGCCTCGAGATGGTGGAATCCCGCGGTCGAGGAGCAGTGCAACGATCGGGTGCATCGTATCGGTCAAGGGCGTCCGGTGACGGTGCATGTCCCCATGGCGGTCCATCCAGAGTATCGGGAACGGTCGTTCGATTGCCTGTTGCACAACCTGATGAACCGCAAGCGCCGCCTTGCGTCGTCCGCGCTGTGGCCGCTGGGCGAGGCGGGGTCCGATGCGGCGGCGCTGCAACGCGAGATGGCCGCCGAAGCATCAAGCTCGGGAGAGAACACGCTATCGGCGGCCATGGCGGCGATGTTCGACCGGGACGGCGCGACGATGCCCCCGTTCGCCTCGGATGGTTCTCTCGCGTACGAGTGACTCGACCGGGTCGGATCGGGCGCTGGTGGGGCAGTCGATGGCGTGGAACCGTCGCGGCGCGGAGCCGTAACCGGGCACGCTCGAACCGCAGTCTTGGGCTTCGGTCGCGAGTACGCCAGCCACGACTCGTTCCGTTCGCTCCTTGCGGGCCTCGGCACGCACTTCGCCGCCGCCGACTGCGACCCCGTGGCCGCGCTGGTCGCGGCGGGCGGCGACCCGGAGCGCGCCTTCGATACCGATCCGGCGCTCGAGGCCGGTAGCCTGGAAGCGGTCGAACCCGTCATCGCGGAGGCGCTTCCGGAGGTTCCGGCGGACGCCGCCGGTGCGCGGGCCGCGCTTGACACGCTGTCGGTCGGGGGCGATTGGTTCGCGCGTGGGCTCGCGACGATGCGCGGAGGCTGCCCGACCACCGTCGGGATCGTCTGCGAACAACTGCGCCGGGCGCCGGCCCTCGACCTCGCGGACTGCTTCCGGATGGAGATGACGATCGCGAGCCGCTGCGCGCGGTTCGAGGACTTCGCGGAAGGGGTGCGCGCGCTGATCGTGGACAAGGACGGTGCGCCGCGCTGGCGAAACGACGGGGCGCGGGAGCACGTGCTCGCCCACTTCGAGCCACCCTGGGAGATCAATCCCCTGTTCGATCTCGGGAGGACCGGAACATGAGAGTCGGATTCATCGGGATCGGCAACATGGGCGGTCCGATGGCCAGGAACCTCGTCGCCGCGGGCCACGAAGTGGCCGTGCACGGCCTGGTGGCGGACCTGGTCTCGGCATGCGTCGCCGCCGGCGCCGCCGCGGCGGGTTCGGCCCGCGCGGCGGCGGCCGACACGGAGGTCGTCGTCAGCATGCTGCCGGCGAGCCGACACGTGCAGGGACTCTACGTCGAGGACGGCCTGCTGGACGTCATCGATCCGTCCGCCACCGTCGTCGACTGCTCGACCATCGCGCCCGCCACGGCCAGGGCCGTCGCGGCACGGGCCGCGGAGCGCGGCATCGACATGCTGGACGCCCCGGTGTCGGGCGGCACGGCCGGCGCGGAGAATGGCACCCTGACCTTCATGGTGGGCGGGGACGGCGACGTCCTCGACAGGGTCCGGCCACTGCTCGAACAGATGGGGGCGAACGTCTTCCACGCCGGCGGGCCGGGGGCGGGGCAGACGGCCAAGGTGTGCAACAACATGCTGCTGGCCGCGCAGATGACGGCCACCGCGGAGGCGCTCGCGCTCGGCGTCGCCGAAGGACTGGACCCGGCGACGCTGTCCGCCATCATGCAGCGCTCGTCGGGGGGCAACTGGCCGCTCAACGTCTACAACCCCTGGCCGGGCGTCATGGAGGGCGTGCCGGCGTCGCGCGGGTACGAGGGCGGCTTCCTCGTGGATCTCATGATCAAGGACCTCGAGCTCGCGCTCGACGCCGCCAGCGAGTCCGGCACGCCGGTGGCGATGGGGTCGCTCGCGCGCAATCTCTACCGCCTGCACCGCCGCGTGAACGACGCCGGCGGCCTCGACTTCTCGAGCATCCAGTTGCTGGTGGAACCCGACGCCCGGATGGGGTGAATCGCGTCGGCGGCGACGCTCGCGTCGCCGCCGGGCCGCGGTGGCGGGCGGGGCGGGTACGAGTCGGCTACCATCGGAACAGTCGTAGTCCGAGCACAACCGGAACCGTACACGGCCAATGCACCGCCGCCAGCTTCCCATCGGCATCCAGGACTTCCGCACGGTACGGGAGAGCGACTGCTACTACGTCGACAAGACCCCGCTGATCGGGGAGCTCGTCGACGCCGGCCGGCACTACTTCCTGTCACGTCCGAGGCGGTTCGGCAAGAGTCTGCTGCTCGACACGCTGCGGCGCCTGTTCGAGTGCGACGAGCCGCTGTTCCGGGGGCTGGACATACACGGCGGGTGGGACTGGTCGACGCCGCATCCGGTGGTGCGGCTGAGCTTCGACGGGAAGTACAACGAACCGGGGGATCTCAGGGGCAGCGTCCTGGCCCAGCTGGAGCTCGTCGAGGAGGGCGCCGGCGTGGATCGGGCGTCCGACGGACTGGACGGTCCGGACCGCTTGCGCCGGCTGCTGGCGAAACTCCACCGCAAGACCGGCAGGGAGGCGGTGGTGCTGGTGGACGAGTACGACAAGCCGATCCTGGACGCGCTGGAAGACCCGGAACTGGCGCGTGCGAACCGTGACTACCTGCGGGGTTTCTACGGCGTCGTCAAGGGCAGCGCCGAGCATGTCCGCTTCGTGTTCGTCACGGGCATCACGATGTTCTCGAAGGTGAGTCTCCTTTCGGGGCTGAACAACCTGCGGGACATCAGCCTGGACCCGCGCTTCGCGACCGTGTGCGGGTATACCGACGGCGACCTGGATCGGGTGTTCGCCCCAGAGCTGCCCGGCCTGGACCGGGATCTAATCCGGCGTTGGTACAACGGCTACCACTGGCGCGGGGCGGAGAAGGTGTACAACCCGTTCGACGTCCTGCTGCTGTTCGACAGCCGGAGATTCCACCCCCACTGGTTCCGGACGGGCTCGCCGACGTTCCTGTACCGCCAGATGATGGAGCGGGGAATGAGCGCGCTCGACCTGGAGAACCGGGTCACGGAGGAAGACCTGCTGTCCACCTTCGACGTGGGGGACATCGCCGTCGACGCACTGCTGTTCCAGACGGGGTACTTGACGATCGCGGGGGAAGATGAACGGGAGGGGGGAGCCCTGTTCCGGCTGGATTACCCGAACCGGGAGGTGCGGTTGAGCCTGAACCGGGGTCTGCTGCGCCACGCCTGCAGCGACGGGCGCGGGCTGGAGGCGGCGGAACGCGGCGAGGATCTGTGCCGGCTATTGGCGGCGAACGACTTCGACGGCTTCGCGGACGGCCTGCGCGCGTTGTTCGCCGGCATCCCCTACCAGTGGCACGACGGCGCCGGCCTGGCGCGCTACGAGGCGTGGTACGCGGGCATGCTGTACGCGGTGTTCCAGAGCATCGGCGCGGAGGTGCGGGTGGAGGAGTCCACCAGCCGGGGCCGTTCCGACATGGCGCTGCTGCACGGCGGGCAGGTGTTCGTGTTCGAGTTCAAGATGGCCGACGGCGGCGAGGCTGCGGAGGCGGCCCTGGACCGGGCCGCGGCGCGGCTGCGCGCGCGCGGCTACGCCGGGAAGTACCTGGGCCGCGGCGAGCCGGTGCATCTGGTGTCCGCCGTGTTCGGACGCCGGGAGCGCAACCTCGTGGCTGCGCGGGCGGAGCGGGCCTGAGCGTTTCCCGGCGGGCGGAACCCGGCGGGGCCGCGTGCCCGGTCAGCCGCGCGGCGCCGGCACGGGTGGGCTACTATCGCGGAACGCCGCCCGCGCATGACCGGGACCGTCCACAGCCAATGAACCGCCGCCGGCTTCCCATCGGCATCCAGTCCTTTCGGACGATCCGGGAGAGCGACTGCTACCACGTCGACAAGACCCCGTTGATCGGCGAGCTCGTCGACGCCGGCCGGCACTACTTCCTGTCCCGCCCGCGCCGGTTCGGCAAGAGTCTGCTGCTGGACACGCTGCGGGAACTGTTCGCCGGCAACGGGCGAGGACCTGTGCCGGCTGCTTGCCGACAACGACTTCGACGGCTTCGCCGACGGCCTGGGTGCGCTGTTCGCGGGCGTGCCGTACCAATGGCACGACAGCGCCGGACTGGCCCGCTACGAGGCTTGGTACGTGGGCATGCTGTACGCGGTGTTCCAGAGCATTGGCGCGGAGGTGCGGGTGGAGGAGTCGACCAGCCGCGGCCGGGCGGACATGGTGCTCCTGGAAGGCGGCCAGGTGTTCGTCATGGAGTTCAAGATGGCCGACGACGGTGAGGACGCTTTGGCGGCGCTGGACCGGGCGACGGGGCAGATGCGCGAACGTGGGTAAGCCGGGAAGTACCTCGGTCGCGGGGAGCCGGTGCACCTCCTGGCTGCCGTGTTCGGACGCCGGGAGCGCAACCTGGTGGCGGTGCATGTGGAGCGGGCCTGACCGGGCCGTTCGACTGCGGGGCGATGCGACGCCGGCGGATGGCGCGCGGCCTCGGCGAATAGGCAGGACTCACGCCGTTCTGCGCGTGTTCCTCAACGACCCGGCGTCACTCGCCGGGCGCGAAAAGGGTAACGGGGACTTGGCGAAGTTAATCGACTGATTGCAGGAACCCACGCCGACCCCGCCGCCGAACGCATCACGCACGATTGGGGCGAGCCCGGTCGCGATGACGTCTTCGGACACGGGCTCATCGACGCGTACCGCGCGGTTGCGGTTGCGCGGGCCGTGGCGGGCGGCGGTGACGGGCCACCGGATCGCGGCGTTCTGGCCGTGTCGCCGACGCGCCTGCATTTCGGGGCCGCTGCGGACGTGCTGCGCGTACAACTCAGGAACCTCGGCAGCGCTCCGGTGCGGGTGAGTTCCGTCGCGCCGGACGCGGCGTGGATGGATGTCTCCTTCGACGAGTGGCCGACGCTCGTCGTCGAGGTGGATCGCGAGGGCTTGGCGGAGGACACATACGTGGGCCGGATCGCGATCGCCTCCGATGGCGGCGATCTCACAGTCCCGGTTTCCATGCAGGTCTGGCGCGGCGCGACGGCGGATATCGGCACAGTGCACGTGCTCGCCCTCTCCCCGGGCACGCTGGAAACCGAGGCCGGAGCGGTCACCAACGAGCGGCTCGGCTACACCTTCGAGATGCCGTCCGTGCCGTTCGGCGAGTACATCGTGGCTGCGGGTACCGACCGGGACGGCGATGGCTTCATCTGCGACGAAGGCGAGGCCTGTGGCATTTGGCCGAGGGTCGACGACCCCGTCGTGCTCGAGGTCGAAGGCGACGAGACCGCCATGGATTTCGGTGTGTCGATCAATCTGTTCGCGCGGGTCTCGTCGCAAAGCGTGAAGGCCGTGGACGCCGGCAGGATACCGGCGCAGGGGTTCGCAATCCCTTCCGCATCGCGAGGGCCGGTCGAGGAGGCGGCGGAGCGCCTGCGGGCCGGACTCCGGTGAGGCGTTGGCTGGTCGGGGTCGCGGGCGGTATCGCTTGTGGTGCCGGCCTCTTCGCTTGCGCGGCGGGGACGCTCCCCACAGCGCGGACGCTCGTGCCTCTGGAAAGCGGCAGCCAATCCGGCGTTGCGGCCCGCTCGTTCCTCGTAGTTGGGGACGTGCGCACCTTCCGTACGTTGTACGCGTCCGTCCACGCACATCGCATGCCGTCGCCTCGACCGCCGGACGTCGACTTCGAGGCCCATGTTGTGCTGTTGGCCTTCCTGGGCGCCCGGTCCACAGGCGGCCACCGCACCGGGTTCGGGATCTTGGCTGTCGAGGGCGGCGTGGCTCGCGTGCCGGTGGTGGAGCAATCCCCGCCGGCCGGTGCCTTGCTCACTCAGGCGATGACCACCCCCTATGCGATGGCTACGCTCGCCCGGGCCAATCTGCACACGGTGGAGTTGGTGGACGGCACGGGCGCCGTCGTGTTGCGGGGATCGTTGCGTTGAGCGAAACGGGAAGGACACGACACGGCTCGCGTTGACTCCGCGGGCCGGGGCAGGGCCGGAACAGCCACGTGCCACGAACAGAGAGCGAACCCGTTGAAACGGACCACTCAATGGTCCATATTGTCCGGAACACGTCACCTTCCGAGCCCACCATGAGGATCTCCGTGTCTGAAGCCAAGGGCAAGCTGACGGAGCTTGTCCGCCGCGCCGAAGAGGGCGACGAGGTCGTGCTCACCAGGCATGGCCAGGCGACGGTCACGCTCGTGCCCGTGCAGCCACGGCCGAGTGCCGATGCGCGGCGGGCCCTGATTGCTGCCGTCCGTGGAGCTGCAGCCAAGAAGGTCGTGCCCGGCGTGAACGCGGCCCGGAGTCAGGACTTCCTCTACGGCGACACCGGTTTGCCGGAATGATCGTGGTCGACACTTCCGCCCTGATGGCCGTGCTCCTTGGCGAACCAACCGCGTCCGACTGCGCGGAGATTCTGGCGTCTCAGCGAGCGATGATCTCCGCGACCACGGTGGCGGAAGCGTTGGTCGTGGCCGAGCGGCGCGGGTTGCGCACCGAGATGACGAGCTTGATCGACGGCCTGGGCGTCGAGATCGTTGACGTGTCCGCGGCAGCCGCCCGCCGCGTGGCAGACACCTATGCCCGATGGGGCAAGGGCGCGCACCCGGCCGCCTTGAATTTCGGCGACTGCTTTGCCTACGATCTGGCGACCACCAACGACTGTCCCCTGCTTTACGTCGGGCTGGACTTCGGTCGAACCGACGTCACACCGGCGTTGCGGGCGCCGGTGGCGCGATGACTACCCCCCGGCTGCGGCGGATCGCGCGTTAGCGTTAGCGACCGCAATCCGGTCCTCGACGCGCCCGCTGGCACGGGTGAGCCACACCGACGGTCAGTCGGTGCCTGGCGCCGCCCCCACCAAGTCGCCCAGCCGTCCGTCGAAGTCCGCCGGTCGATGGAAGACGAAGGTCCGGCCTTGCCTGGCCTGGTCGAGCAGCCCCAGATCGGCGAGCTTCAGGAGATCGGTGCGGGCAGTCTCGTAGGTCACGTTGTGCGAGCGCCTGTGGCCCGCGATCGTGTACGCGGTGTCGGGATGGCGGTGCATGTGCGCGAGCAATGCACGTTGTCGGTAGTTCAGCAACGCGCCCGCCTCCCGTCCACCGAGCAGCCGTTCGGCTTCGTGCATCTGGCGGGCCTTCCGGGCGACGTACCCGTGAAGTTCGCGCACGGAGCGCAGGATCACGCGCAGGTGGTAGTCGAGGAAGTACGTGACGTCGTTGTCGTCGGTCTCGGACAACAGGTACGCGCGCATGTACTGTGCGGGCGCCTTGCGGATGATCGTCGAGATCGAAAGGAACTCGGTCATCCAGTATCCCGATCTCGCCATGGACCAATAGAAAAGCGCTCGCGCCGTCCGGCCGTTGCCGTCCACGAACGGGTGTTCGTAGCCGATCATGAAGTGGATCAGCATTGCCCGGACCACGGGGTGGAGGAACGTCTGGTCCGCTTGGGAGGGCTGCACCGCTCGCGGTCCCGGGTCACGGGCGTTGGCAAACGCGAAGAGTCGTCCCAGCCTCTCCTCGAGTGCCGTTGCGTCCGGCGGCTCGTGCAGGACCACGCCGTCGCGCTGGTCGACCACGGCGACCTGCTCCGTCGGCAGTCGCAGGCGCCCCACGGCATCCGCGTCATCGAGCGTCCCCGCGGTGAGCGTTCGGTGCAGCTCCAGCAGCAGCGGCGGGGAAAGGTCCTCGTCCCGGTTCTCGCGCAGGAACTCCATCCCGGCGTAGTTGTTGCGGATCATCTCCTCGCTCCGGTCGCGGGGCCGCCGGCCGGAGCGCAGCATTTCGGCGGCCACCCCTCGGCTGGTCGCCGCCCCCTCCAACTGACTGGAGGTGATGGCCTCCTCGATCAGGGAACTCACCAGGTAGCGGTCGCGGGAGTCGGGGCCGACGAGGTCCGGCGGCATCTCGATCCGCCGTCCGGCGTCCCGGTCCACCTGGTGGAGCATGCGATAGAGGTACGCGGAGTCGCTGAACGCGAAGGACGCCCCGAGCTTGTCGACGAGAGGCAGTTCATGGCGCGCGGAAGCTCTCGCGAGTTTGGTGGCGAGCCACCACTCCTCGTGGGAGAGCCCGTCCGGAGGCGTGCGAAAGCGGAGCTTCGACCAAGGCAGGTAGCTGTCCGGCGGCAGCCTGCCGGCGTCGCTGCGCCAGACGCGATCAAGCCGCATACCGGTCTTGCCCATGAGTTCGGACATCGACGGCGGCGTCGCGGGCATGCGCATGGTCGGGTGAGTCCCGTTACGGGCGATGGTCGGAAATACAGATTATCTACTAATCGCCCCTGCGTTAGTAGTAACGCGTGCGGTCGTGGAAGAGAATGATCGGGCTCAGATCGTTTCGAGGGTGCAATCCGGGCCGGAGAGTTCAGACGCGCTCGACCCGGTCACCACCAGCGCCAGACCACTAGCCCCATCGTCGGCGGTGGCGTGCACCACCACTCCAGAGGGCGATGTAGGCGCGCCAATGGCGGGATGTCCCCCCCGGTACCGGTAGCGCCGGATGCGCCGCTTCACTTCTCCGCGATACTGCGCGCGGGCGACCACTTCCTGGCCGAGGTAGCAGCCCTTGTCGAAGTTCACGGCGCCGATGTCCGTAAGGCCGAGCATCTGCGGCAGGAACCGTTCCGACACCGGTGCGCTCACGACGGCGAATCCCGCGTCGATGCAGAGTCGGTCCACGTCGGCGAACGGACGGTCGTCGGCCGTCGGAGCGAGCACCCGACCCAGGGGCGGCAGCTCGACGCCGCCGCCTCTCGACGCGCCGAGCAACGCGCGGTTCGGCGCCCGCTCGAGCTTCGACCGCGAAAACAGGAGGTACTTCGACAGGTGCGCGGACAGGGCTTCCGCGAGGCTGGCGTGTACGATCAGGCTGACCCGGTCCGGCCGGCCGCTTGCCCACCCGTTGGCGAGCACGCGGCCCTGGATGTTGCAGTACGCCATCGGCAACGCGGCGCTTTCCTCGAGCGCGTCCATGTCGCAGGTGAGGTAGCCCTGCAGGAACTTCGCGGCGTCTGGTCCGGCCAGCGTCAGTTCGGCGAGGGGGAGGTCGGCCATGGCTGCGCCTGTGCCTGTCCGTGCGATCATCCTTGGAGTTTAACGCTGTCGGAGGTCGACGACGGCTCATGGCGGGGCGGGAGGACCGGGGCAGGGTGTACTGGCGCAGCCGGCGGGGCATGCTGGAACTGGACCTTTACCTCGTGCCCTTCGCGGAGCGCGTCTATGCGGACCTCCCGGAAGGGGAGCGGCGCGCGTATCGGGAACTCCTCGAATGCCACGACTGGGAGATCCTCGACTGGCTGCACGACCGGTCCGCTCCGCCGCCGCGCCTCGAGGGAGTCGTGGCCCGCGTCCGGGCGGCGGGTGGCGGGCCGGAAGCGGCGCGCACTTGAACCCGGGCCCGGAAACGGAAGGCGCGTACGTCGCGGAGCACCCGCGCCACGAGATCCCCTGGACGCTCGGCCCCGACTGGTTCGTGGCGGTCGGCGTCCTGCACCTCCTCGTGGGCGGCCTGCTCGCCTTGTTCTGGTCGCCCTGGTGGGCGGCGGTAGCCGCGGGCAGTCTCCTCTGGAAGTGGCTACGCGCCCGCCCGGGCGAACGCTACCTCCTCCTCGCCTTCGAGGATGCCCTGGAAGTGCGGCGGAGCGAGTCGGTCCTCACGCGGACAGGCCGGTGCTGGCTGACGGAGGGCTGGCTTGTGATCCCGACCTCCCGGCGCGTGCTGCCGGTGCGGCGCGGACGGCTCCCGGCTCAGGACTTCGCCCGTCTCCGGCGCGCGGCCCTGGCCGGGGGCTGAAGGACGTCGAGGGGATCGACGGTCGGATAGAGCACGCTCGGCACGGCGCGGGCGGCGGTGGCCGGGTAGTCCAGCGTGTAGTGCAGGCCCCGGCTCTCGCGCCGCGAGCGCGCGCAGCGCACCATCAGCTCGGCGACGTGGATGAGGTTGCGCAACTCGATGAGGTCGGGCGACACGCGGTGGTTCGCGTAGTAGTCGTGCACCTCCTGCTTGAGCAGTTCGATGCGGCGCCAGGCGCGCTCGAGCCGCTTGTCGGTGCGCACGATGCCCACGTAGTCCCACATGAACCGCCGCAGTTCCAGCCAGTTGTGCGCGAGCACCACGTCCTCGTCGGAGTCGGTCACGCGGCTCTCGTCCCAGGCGGGCAGGTCGGGAGCGCTCGGCGGCTCGCCGGCGATCGACTCGACGATGCGTTCCGCGGCGGACTCGGCCAGGACCATGCACTCGAGCAGGGAGTTGCTCGCCAGGCGGTTCGCGCCGTGGAGCCCCGTGCACGCCGTCTCGCCGATGGCGTAGAGCCCCTCGACGTCGGTGGCGCCGAACCGGTCCACCACCACGCCCCCGCAGGTGTAGTGGGCCGCCGGTACGACGGGGATGGGCTCCCGTGTCATGTCGATCCCCACGGACAGCAAGCGGGCGCGGATCGTCGGGAAATGCGACTCGATGAAGTCGACCGGGCGATGGCTGATGTCGAGGTAGACGCAGTCGACGCCGAGCCGCTTGATCTCGTGGTCGATCGCGCGGGCCACGATGTCGCGGGAAGCGAGTTCGCCGCGCGGATCGAAACGGCCCATGAACGGCTCGCCGTTCGGGAGCAGCAGGCGTCCGCCCTCGCCGCGCACCGCCTCGGAGATGAGGAAGGAGCGCGCGTCCGGGTGATAGAGGCACGTCGGGTGGAACTGGTTGAACTCCATGTTGCCGACGCGGCAGCCGGCCCGCCACGCCATGGCGATCCCGTCGCCGGTGGCCCCGTCGGGGTTGCTGGTGTAGAGGTAGACCTTGCTGGCGCCGCCGGTGGCAAGCACCACGTGGGGCGCGCGCACGAGTTCGACGGCCTCGGTCGAGCGGTTGTACACGTAGGCGCCCAGGACCCGGTTGGGCACGAGCCCGAACTTCTCGGCGGTGATCACGTCGATCGCGAGGCGGTCGGTCAGGAGTTCGATGTTCGGATGCGTCAGCGCTCGTTCGACGAGCGTGGTCTCGATCGCCTGCCCCGTCCGGTCGGCGACGTGCAGGACGCGACGCTCGGTGTGCCCGCCTTCACGCGTCAGGTGGAAGTCCGGGCCCTCCCGGTCGAGCGTGAGGCCGTAGTCCAGCAGCCGGCGGATGGCGCCTGGACCGCGTTCGACGACGAACTGGACGATCTCGGGGTCGCAGAGGCCGGCGCCCGCCTGGATCGTGTCGCGGACGTGCCGCGCAACCGAGTCCCGTGGATGCATGACGGCCGCGATGCCGCCCTGCGCGCGGTTCGTCGACCCGCCCTCGATGCCGTCCTTGGAGAGCACCAGGACCCGCGCCCGGTCGGCGATGCGCAGCGCCGCCGCGAGGCCGGCCGCCCCGGCCCCCACGATCAGCACGTCGGCGGTGTGTTGCCGTGTCATGGCGCCCGCGAGTATAGCCCCGCCGGGGTCGCGGGGCCGCGTGCTGTAACGCCGCCAGCCTCCTCGCTGGCGCTCGGTGCCTGGCCCCAGCCCCCACCGCCCCATGGACTTGCGCCGTAGATGTCACTAACGTTCCGTTCTGCGGCGCAAGTCCATAGAATCCCCGCGCCTGGATTGACGGCGGTAACGCGTTCCTTGCCGGTCATCGACCACATCCGCAACTTCTCCATCATCGCCCACATCGACCACGGCAAGTCGACCCTCTCGGATCGGCTGATCGAACGCTGCGGCGGCCTGGCGGAGCGGGAGATGGAGGCACAGGTCCTCGACTCGATGGACCTGGAGCGGGAGCGGGGCATCACCATCAAGGCGCAGTGCGTCACCCTGCGCTACACGAGCCCCGCCGGCCACGACTGCCAGCTCAACTTCATCGACACCCCCGGCCACGTGGACTTCAGCTACGAGGTGTCGCGCTCGCTGGCCGCCTGCGAGGGCGCGCTGCTCGTCGTCGACGCGGCGCAGGGCGTCGAAGCGCAGTCGGTCGCGAACTGCATCACCGCGGTCGACCAGGGACTCGAAGTGCTGCCGGTGCTCAACAAGATCGACCTGCCGCAGGCCGACCCGGACCGGGTCCGTGACGAGATCGAGACCATCATCGGCATCGATGCGGACGACGCCACGCTCGTCTCCGCGAAGACGGGCGCCGGCGTGGACGGGTTGCTCGAGAAGCTCGTCGCCGAGATCCCGCCGCCGACCGGCGACCCCGACGGCCCCCTGCGGGCGCTGATCGTCGACTCCTGGTTCGACAACTACCTGGGCGTCGTGTCGCTGGTGCGCGTGGTGGAGGGCCGCGTGAAGAAGGGCGACAGGATCGTTGCCCACTCCGTCGGCCAGGCCCATGTCGTCGACGAGGTCGGACACTTCACGCCGAAACGGGAGTCGCGCCCAGCGCTCTCGGCGGGCGAGGTCGGCTACGTCGTGGCCGGTATCAAGGTGATCCGGGGCGCTCCGGTCGGCGACACGCTCGTGCACGCCGGGGGCGGGGACGTCGAGGCGCTACCGGGTTTCGCCCGGGTGAAACCGCAGGTCTACGCGGGCATGTTCCCGGTCAACTCGGACGACTTCGAGAGCCTGCGCGAGGCCCTCGCGAAGCTGGCCCTGAACGATGCGGCCCTGTTCCACGAGCCGGAGACCTCCGACGCGCTGGGATTCGGTTTCCGCTGCGGCTTCCTGGGCCTGCTGCACCTCGAGGTCATCCAGGAACGCCTCGAGCGGGAGTACGACCTGGACCTCATCACGTCCGCGCCGACCGTGGTCTACGAGGTGGCGACCCGCGACGGGGCCGTGCACGAGGTGGACAACCCGTCGAGCCTGCCGGATCCCGCCCAGATCGCCGAGTTCCGCGAGCCGCTCGCCGACGTGCAGATCCTGGTGCCGCGGGATCACCTCGGCGCGGTCATCAACCTCTGCGTCGAGCGCCGGGGCGTGCAGAAGGACATGCAGTTCTCCGGCGGCCAGGTCGCCCTGAGCTACGAGCTGCCGCTGTCCGAGGTGGTGGTCGACTTCTTCGACCGGCTCAAGTCCGTGAGCCGGGGCTACGCCTCGCTCGACTACAGTTTCCGGCGCTTCGCCCCGGCGCCGCTGGTGAAGGTGGACGTGCTCATCAACGGGGAGAAGGTGGACGCGCTGGCCACCATCCTCCACCGGGACCGGGCCGAGGCGCGGGGCCGCGAACTCATCCGCAAGATGAAGGAACTCATTCCGCGGCAGATGTTCGACGTGGCCGTCCAGGCGGCGATCGGCGGGCGCATCATCGGTCGCGTCAACGTGAAGGCCCTGCGCAAGAACGTCACGTCGAAGTGCTACGGCGGCGACGTGACGCGGAAGAAGAAACTCCTGGAGAAGCAGAAGGCCGGCAAGAAACGCATGAAGCAGCTCGGCAGGGTGGAGATTCCGCAGGACGCGTTCTTCGCCGTCCTGAAGGTCGAGCACTGATGGAGCTCTCGGCCCTGGAGAGCACCCTCGGCTACGCGTTCCGCGACCGCGCCCTGCTGGAGCGGGCCTTGACGCACCGCAGCGCCGGCGCCTGCCACAACGAACGCCTCGAGTTCCTCGGAGACGCGGCGCTGGGCTACCTGGTGGCCCGGCGGTTGTTCGAGACCTTCCCGGACGCCCGGGAGGAGGAGCTCACGCTCATGCGCGCGGACCTCGTGCGCAAGAACGCGCTCGCCGCGGTGGCGCGTGAGATCGCGCTCGGCGAGCACCTCCGGCTCGGGTCGGGCGAGCGTCGCAGTGGCGTGCGTGACCGCACATCGGTGCTCGCGGATGCCCTGGAAGCGGTGGTCGGCGCGGCGGCGCTCGATGGCGGCGCCGAAGCCGGCACGGCGGTGGTGAACGCACTTTTTGGCGCCCGCATCGCGGCATTCGACGGCGCGCCGCAGAAGGACGCGAAGACGCGGTTGCAGGAGGTTCTGCAGGCGCGCGGCCTGACCCTGCCCGAGTACACCGTGGAGAGCGACGAAGGCCAGGCGCACGAGCGGCGGTTCGTCGTTCGCTGCCGCGTGCGGGAACTCGACGCGGAGGCGACCGGGGCGGCGTCCTCCCGCCGGGAGGCGGAGCAGGCGGCCGCGCGCCGCGTCCTGGAGCGTCTGGCGTGAGCGGCACGCGCTGCGGCTTCGTGGCCCTGGCGGGGCGCCCAAACGTCGGCAAGTCCACGCTCATGAACCACCTGCTCGGGCGCAAGCTCTCCATCACGTCGCGCAAGCCGCAGACCACGCGGCACAACCTGCTCGGTATCGACACCCGCGGCGACACCCAGTTCGTGTACCTGGACACGCCCGGCATGCATCGGCCGGGGGGAGAGCCCTCAGCCGGGGAGCGCGAGGGGCCTGCCCCTCGCAGGAAAGCCTCAGCCGGGGAGCGCGAGGGGCTTGCCCCTCGCCAAAGGAAGCGCGAGACGCGGCCGCGCGCCGGCCGTGCGATCAACCGCTACATGGTCGGCCAGGCCGTACGCGCCGTGTTCGATGCGGACGTGGTGGTGCTCCTGGTGGAGGCCAGGCCGTGGACGGATGCCGACGGAGAGGCGCTCGAACAGGTGGCTCGCGCGCGCACGCCCTGTGTCTGCGCGATCAACAAGGTGGACCGGCTGCGCGACCGGCGCGCGTTGCTGCCCATCATCGACGACGTGCGCCGGCGCCACGGCTTCGAGGCCATCGTCCCGATCTCGGCGCTGCGCGGCGAAGCCCTCGACGCGCTCGCGGACGAAGTGGCGGCCCGGCTGCCCGAGGGACCGCACCTGTTCGGGTCGGACGACGTGACGGACCGTCCGACGGAGTTCTTCCTGGCGGAGATCATCCGGGAGAAGATCATGCGCCGCCTCGGCGACGAGGTGCCGCACCGGGTCGCCGTGGGCATCGAACGGTTCGCCGGCCCACCGGAACTGGCGGAGGTCGACGCCGTCATCTACGTGGAGCGCGGCACGCAGAAGGGCATCGTGATCGGCAAGGGCGGCGCGCGCCTCAAGTCCATCGGCCAGGACGCGCGGCGCGACATCGAGCGGCTCCTCGGACGCCGGGCCATGGTGCGCCTGTGGGTCAAGGTGAAGGCCGGCTGGACGAACGACGAGGCGGTGCTGCGGACCCTGGGATACCGATGACCGCGCCGGCCGAGCGACAGCCCGCGTACGTCCTGCACCGCCGCGCCTACCGCGAGACCAGTTCCATAGTCGACTTCCTTAGCATGGAGCACGGGCGCGTGGCCGGGGTCGCGAGGGGTACGCGGGGCGGCCGGGCGCGTCCCGTCGAGCCGTTCACGCGCCTCGAAGTCGGCTGGCGCGGCAAGGGCCGGATGGTGACGGTGACGGCGTGCGAGACGGTGCACCGCTGGCGCCTTGATGGTCGGCGGCTGTTCGCGGGCATGTACCTCAACGAACTGATGATGCGTGCGTTGCCTCCGGAGGAGGAGGTCGCCGATCTTTTTCGCGTCTACGAGGCGGCGTTGGCGGCGCTCGAGGCGGGCGAAGACCTCGAGCCGACCCTGCGGGTGTTCGAGAAGTGCCTGCTGCGGGAGATCGGCTACGGCCTGACGTTCGATATCGATGCCACCGACGGCGGCGCCCTGCGCGAAGACCAGGTGTACGAGTTCGTGGACGGCGAGGGCTTCCACGCGGTGGCGGCAGGCACGCCGGGCGCCTGGCGTGGCGCGGTCCTGAAGGGAATCGCGGACGACCGATATGACGCGCCGGGGGTCCGGCGCGCCGCGAAGGCGATACTCCGGCGTGCGCTCAAGCCTCACCTGGGCGACCGTCCCCTCGCGTCGCGGGAGCTCTTTCGACCGGGCTGAGCTCTGCCCCCGCGGGGCCCGCGAACCCGGCAGGCACCGCCGGTTTTCTGCTATGTTCGCCCTCCCACCGGCGTCGGAGCGCGTACGGCCAGATGGTCAAGATCAGGCATGACCTGCCGAGGCGTGCCGATGGGCTGCCGGACACCGATGCCTGGTTGTCGAGCGTCGCGGACGGGTCCGGAGGCGAGGTCGTCGGTACGGCGGTAGGCCTGATCCACGACGACCGCTGCCTCGAGTACGGCCTCGAGGTGGCGCAGCTCCTCATCCAGTTGGGGCTGGACACGGACTCCGTTGTCGCGGGCCTCCTGGGCGAAGTCGCGGGTTCCGGGCTGCTCGATTCCGCGATCGTCGCCGACCGTGTCGGCCCCGGGATCGCGGAACAGCTCGAGGCGTTGCTCCGCGTGAGTTCCACCCACGTCTACAAGCTGTCCAGCTCGCCGATGGTGCGGAGCCAGGCGGAGGACCAGGTCGACAACATCCGGCACCTGCTCGTCGCGCTGATCGACGACCCGCGCGTGGCCGTCGTGAAGCTGGCGGAACGGGTCGTCGCACTGCGGATGGCGAAGCTTGCCGCCCCCGACGTGCAACGCCGCGTCGCCAACGAGGCGCAGCGCATCTTCGCGCCGCTGGCCGGCCGCCTCGGCATCTGGGAACTGAAGTGGGCCCTCGAGGACCTGGCGTTCCGGTACCTGAATCCCGCCGAGTACAAGGAGATCGCGACCGCCCTCGACGGCCGGCGCGAGGAGCGCGAGAAGGGCGTCGAGGCCGTGGTCGCGGACCTCGAGGTCCGGCTCGCCCGGGCGGGGATCGAAGCCGACGTGGTCGGCCGCGCGAAGCACATCTACAGCATCTGGCGCAAGATGGGGCGCAAGAGCATCGACTTCGCCCAGGTCTACGACGTGCAGGCGGTCCGTGTCGTGGTCGAGCGCATTCCCCAGTGCTACGCCGTCCTCGGTGTCGTGCACACGGCGTGGCGGCACATTCCCAGCGAGTTCGACGACTACATCGCGAACCCGAAGGACAACGGCTACCGCTCAATCCACACGGCCGTCGAGCTACCGGGGGGCGCGGTCCTCGAGGTGCAGATCCGGACCGCGCAGATGCACGAGGAGTCGGAACTCGGCATGTGCGCGCACTGGTCGTACAAGGGCGAGGAAGGCGAGGCGCTGCGGTCGCGGAAGATCCAGTGGCTGCGCCAGGTGCTGCAGTGGCACGACGACATCGATGTCTACGGCCCGGACGGACAGCTTTCGGAGCCGGACTCCGAGGCGGAGACGGACGCGCGGGTCTACGTCGCGACGCCCGACGGCGACGTGCTCGACCTGTCGCACGGATCGACCCCCGTGGACTTCGCCTACCGCGTGCACACCGAGATCGGTCATCGCTGCGTCGGCGCCCGCGTGGACGGCGTGGACGTACCGCTCAACACGCGCCTCTTCACGGGCCAGCGCGTGGAGATCGTCACGGCGGCGGAGGAATCGCCGCACCGGGAGTGGCTGAACCCCGCGCTCGGGTTCGTGAAGACGGGACGCGCCCGCGCCAAGATCCAGTCCTGGTTCCGCGAGCAGCTCGCCGAGTCCAACATTGCCGCGGGGCGCGCGCTGCTGTTCGAGACGCTCGAGCGGCTCGGGTTGACCGTGGACCTTCCGCAACTCGCCGCGGAGACGGGCTACGACACCGAGAACGACCTGCTGGCCGCGGTCGGCGTCGGCGAGTGCCAAGTGATCGACCTGGTGCGCCTCATCGGCCAGCGGCGCCGGGAGGCGGAGCGCGTCCCCGTCGCGCCGCCGCCCGGCACGCCGCCCGGCCCGGCCGTCCAGGGCATCCGCATCGTCGGCGACGATCGCCAGGGACTGCTGCGCGACGTGACGGCGGTGCTCGCCGCCCTCGACATCGACGTCGTGAGCACCCGGGCGCGGGCGCAGAGCGCGGGAGAGACCGCGATGATCCTGCTCGAGGTGCAGGTGGACAACGTGCTCCAGTTCGCGCGCGCCCTCGATCGGCTGCGGCGGGTACCGAGCATTCGCGAGGTACGGCGAAGGTAGGGGCGGGACCGTCCCCGTGAGCCGGTCGTCGCGCTCATGCCGGTTGCGTCCGGCTGGACTGTTCCCGCAAGCCGCGCTTGACGCGAACTCCCTTCCGGACCGGACAACCCCGCAACCCTTGCACAGTGCCGCGGGAAAGGCGAAAGTTCAAGGCCACCCGAGCCACATTCGCATGCCGATGCACATCAGACAGCTAGGCATCAAGAACCTTCGCGCCATCAAGGACCTCGAGCTGCGGTTCGGAAAGGGCAACTGCGCCGGCTGGCACGTTCTTCTGGGCGACAACGGCGCGGGTAAGTCAACGGTCGTGCGCGCACTTGCCACGGCCCTGATGGGGGCTGTCAACGCCCATGCATCCCGGCAGAACTGGTCCACATGGTTGCGGGAGCACGAAGACGAAGGGAGCATCGAGATACTGCTAGAGCAGCATCCACGCCTGGACAGGTGGGCCGGCCAAGGAAACACCGCGGCCAAAGCACTGATCCGCGCCAGCGTCACGTTCTCGAGAGAGCAGGACAATGCCGGATCTGCTCGACCGGCACCCGTCAGCATCGGCTTTCCGCGGCACGGCTATGCCTTGCGGACGTTGTGGGGCAGAGGCGTAGGGTGGTTCTCCGCGTCATTCGGGCCGTTCCGGCGTTTCACGGGTGGGGATCCTGACGTCATCTCCCTTTACTTCTCCCATCCGCGTCTCGCGGCCCATCTCACGGCATTGGGGGAGCATGTGGCCCTTGGGGAGTCGCTGCGATGGCTAAAGGAACTCCAGACACGGGCACTGGAGCGAGACCTGCACGCGCGACGGATCAGGGACGCCGTCGTGGACTTCCTCAATGGAGCCGAACTGTTTCCGCACGCCGCCCGTATCTCGGAGGTCAGTTCAGAGCGGGTCACCATGACGGATGGCGATGGCGCCGAAGTCGCGATGGAGGAGATGAGCGATGGCTATCGCTCAATCCTCAGCATGACGCTCGAGCTTCTGCGCCTGATGTTCGACACCCTCGGTGTCGACGCCGGCTTGCGTGCCATCGCTGAAGGCAAGGTTCGCCTCCCCGGCGTCGTGGCCATCGACGAAGTCGACGCCCACCTTCATCCTCAATGGCAGAAACGCATCGGAGAGTGGTTCGTCGAACGCTTCCCCGAGACGCAGTTCATTGTGACCACGCACAGCCCCATCATCTGTAGAGCCGCTGCCCACGGAAGCGTCTGGATGCTGCCGAAGCCAGGTTCATCGGAGTCTCCACGCCGGGTCACCGGAAAGGAGTTGGACCGTCTGGTCGACGGCAACATCCTCGAAGCGATGTCCACCGACCTCTTCGGCGAAGATGTGATCCAATCGAAACGGTCGCAGGCAAAGATGGCGAGACTCGCTCAGCTTGGTCAAAAGCAGCTTCACGCGATCCTCAGCGAGACCGAAGAAGCGGAGTTGCAGTCGTTGAGGGCGACCTTCCCGACGACACCCAATGGTGCGCTCGGCTGATCCTCGGTGCTGCGTTTGACCGACCCGGGTATCGATCAGGACACCTCGGCTACCCTCGCGGGCTACCAGGCAACCGTAACGGCGGCAGGAGGGTACGCAGCACAGGTAGAGGCCGCCCGGGAGGAGTTCAGGAGAAGAAACCGGGCGTCGAACCCGACATTCAAGATCGTTCGGACGCAGTTGGAGCGCATGTGTACGAGCCCGGGTCGGTGCGGCTGGTGTGAGGACTCCGAGGCTCGCGAGATCGATCACATCAAACCCAAGGCGCTCTACCCGGAGGAGGTCTTTGAATGGGCCAATTTCCTGAGGGCGTGCGGCACCTGCAACAAGACCAAGGGTGATCGGTTCGCTCTCATGATTGGGGGGGACACGGTTGACATCACACGCGGGGCGAACCACCCCGTGGTCCGTCCTCCAGGAGGACCGGCCGCCCTCATCGACCCGCGAACCGAAGACCCGATCGAATTCGTTGAGTTGGACATCTTCGGGGGGACGTTCCGATTCCAGCCGCGTTTCGGAATGCTCCCCTCGCAGACGCAACGCGCGGACTACACCATCGAACTGCTGGACTTGAATCGGGCGTTGCTTACAACCGCTCGTTCTGTCGCCTACGACAACCACCGACTGCGACTGAACGAGTACCGAGCCCTCCGAGACGGTGGGGCCTCTGAGTCGGAACTGGGTCTACACGTCAAGGCGTTGGTGAGCTGTCCGCACCCCACGGTCTGGAGGGAAATGCAGCGCCAGCACCCGTGGATCACGGCTCTCGACCAGTTGTTTCGCGACGTGCCTGAAGCGCTGAGTTGGACCTGACGCGCGGACATCGCGCTGTGGAGCCGGTGTGGAACGGCTTGGGCTGGGGCCAGAGTCGCCTACTACCCCGCTGTCCAATGAGAAAGTGAGGGTGAAATGGACCGACCGTGGCGCGGTCGGATGAAGGATGCCCTTGCTGGCGATGGGGGTGATGATCGGATGTCGGTCGGCATGGGGTCAAGTGCTGCGGAGGACGGCCGGAGGGTCGTCGGCGGGGCCAAGCCACGGGCCTCGGCGGCGGGTCAAGGGCGAGGGCGACGCTTGAACGCGGCTGGTTCCGCTGGGGCGGCGGTTGCGGGCGACGGCGGCGGGGCGGGCACGGGGCCGGAGGCGTCGCGCTCGGCGGAGCGAACCCTTGACGCGCCTTTGGCGAAGTACCCTGTCGGGCGGGGATCGGCGGTCGTCGGCGTCGGATCGGAGACGAGGTATCGGGGTGGCGCATTCCTTGCGAACGCCTCCGGCCGCCGATCCCCGCCCCCCGGCGAGGGCGGGGGTCCGGGGGCTGGCCCCCGGTTGGGTTCGGGCACGGGCGGCGGTCTTCCGCTCAGCCGGCGGCGCGGACGGCGGCCATGCCGTCGCCGATGCGGCGGAACAGCGCCCGGCGTTCGGCCTGGACGCGGCGGGCGGCCTCGAGGTCGGTCTCCGCGGCGGCGACCGCGTCGAGCAGGGCGAAGTCGATGCCGGGCCTGAGGAACCGCGCGGCGCCGGGGAGCGAGCGCAGCCGGTCGTAGGGGGTCATGACGTCGGCCGCGAGGTACTTGCGCCGGATCCGGCCGCTGCCGTCGCGGTACTCGGTGGCGAACAGGCAGGGCCGGTGGAAGTTGAGGAACGGCGACAGCGTGCCCTGGGCGAAGCGGTTGACCTCGGGCGCGAAGCGCTGCGGGATGTGGTCGTGGCCGAACCACTTGCGGACGACGTTGGCGTTCTTGCCCTCGACCAGCGCGTTGTCGTTGGAGCGGCGGGCGCGGGACTTGGTGAAGCGCTCGACGCGCAGCTTCTCGAGCAGCCGGGCGACGCGGTGGTTTATGTACTCGCTGCCGTTGTCGGCGTGGAAGCCGAGGATCGGGAACGGGAAGGACAGCAGCAGCCCCTCGAGCAGCGGCACCAGGAAGCGCTCCGAGATGCCGACCACGGCGCCGACGAACTCGAACTGGGTGACCTCGTCGACCAGGTTGATCAGGTAGATGCCCTTGACGCCGTCGCGGTCGCCCTGGTGGACGGTGTCGACCCGGACGTGGCCCGGCATCCCCTCCGGCTCGGGCGCCTGGCGCAGGCCGATGTTGACGGCCGTGCCCTTCGTCTTCGTCCAGGCGGTGCGCGCGGCGCGGTAGGTCGCCGAGCCGCGCAGGTTGTAGACGTGGCCGTTGGAGATCGCCGCCAGGCGCGCGTAGTCCGTCTCCCCGAACACCTCGAACTGGCGCCGCAGCACCTCGCGCGTGGCCAGCCCGGACATGTGGTCGTACGCCTCGTCGACCTCCGCCAGCCGCCGGATGTCCGCCGCCGTGTACCGGCGCGCGAACGGCCGGCCCCGGCCGCCGCCGCGACGGTCCCGGATCGACCCGGTCTCCCGCCACTGGCGCACCAGGCGCTCCATCTGCTGGCGCGAGATGCCCGTCGCGGTGACCAGGAAGCGCAGCACCACCCCCTTGTCGCGCCTGCCGAGACCCCGGTAGCCGAACCGGTCCAGGGTGTCCCGCACGAAGCCGTACGCCTCGTCACGGCTCTCGGGTTGGAAGTCCACGGCCTCGTTGCCTTCGACGAAGGCCCGAAGCTGCTCCATTGTGCGTGGCCGCCGCGTCTGGATGTCCACGATCATCCCCGGATGATGCCCCGGACACCCGTTTCACCCTCACTTCGCCTTGGAATCGGCCTTTCGCTTCACCCTCACTTCGCGTTGGACAGTACGACTACTTGCGACCCAGGCCACGCGTCCGACACACTGCGCGCTTGGCCGCGGTGAGGAGCGTTCGTGAAGGTCATCCTGTTGGGTCCGCCGGGAGCGGGCAAGGGCACCCAGGCGCAGTTCGTGTGCGAGGCGTTCGGGATTCCGCAGATCTCGACGGGCGACATGCTGCGCGCAGCCATCGCGGCCGACTCTCCGCTGGGCCGCCAGGCCAAGGCCGTAATGGACGCCGGGGAACTGGTCTCGGACGACATCGTGGTGGGGCTCGTCCAGGAGCGCATCGCGGCCCAGGACTGCGAGGACGGCTTTCTCTTCGACGGCTTCCCGCGCACGATCCCCCAGGCACGGGCCGTGGTGGATGCCGGCATCGCTATCGAGTACGTCGTGGAGATCACGCTCGCGGACGAGGAGGTCGTCCGGCGCATCGCCGGGCGTCGCATCCACGAGTCGAGCGGACGCGTCTACCACGTCGACTTCAATCCGCCGAAGGTGGACGGCACGGACGACGAGACCGGTGAAGCGCTGGTCCAGCGGGACGACGACCGGGAGGAAACCGTGCGGGAGCGGCTGGCGGTTTACCGGCGCCAGACCGCGCCGCTGGTCGATTTCTACCGGGACCTCGCCGGGTCTTCGCCGCTCGAGTATCGAACCGTGGACGGCATGGGCGAGGTCGACCGGATTCGCGACGCCATCCTGGCCGCGCTGCAAGGCTGACAGGGTCAGAACAGGCGCCCGGTCCCCCGTTCGAGCAGCACGATCGACACGATCTCATCCGTCGCCAGGTTGCTCCGCTCGCCGGGCACCTCGATCAGGCAGTTGGCGCCATCGAAGGTTGCAAGGCGGTTCGAGCTTTGATCGCCGGTTGCGGCGACGACGAGTTCTCCCTGGCGCTCGGTGACGATGCCGCGCTGGTATTCCCGCCGCCCGAGCGTGTGGCGCACATCGTGGGCGAGCCGCGCGGGGAGGCGCATCGGCGGCTCGGGCACGCCGCCGCCGCGCCGGACGATGGCGGGCACGACGAACAGCAGGAACGTCACGATGGTCGAAACGGGGTTGCCCGGAAGGCCGAAGAAGTCCGCGCGACCGATCCTGCCGACCGCAAGGGGCTTGCCGGGTTTCAGCGCGATCTTCCAGAAGTCCAGGCGCCCGACCTCGAGCACGGCGTCCCGCACGTAGTCCGCGTCCCCCACGGACACGCCGCCGCTCGTGACGACGACATCCGCGTCCGCTGCGGCGCGGGCGAGGGCGGCGCGCGTCGTTTCGGGGTCGTCCGGCAGCCGTCCGAGGTCTGTGACCTCGACGGGCAGGTCGGACATCAGGTGCGTCAGCGCGAACCGGTTGGACTCGTAGATCTGGCCGGGCCCGAGCGTCTCGCCGACCTCGACGAGTTCGTCGCCGGTCGCGAAGACCGCGACGCGCACGCGGGGCCTGACCGCCACGCGTCCGATGCCGCACGCCGTCAGCCAGCTCAGCCGGTAGGCGTCGAGCCGCGTGCCGGCCGCAACCACCCGGTCGCCGCGGGCGATGTCGTGTCCCCGGGTGCGCACGTGTTGTCCTGGACGCGGGCGCTCGGTGACGACGATCGTGTCGCCCCGCCGTTCGGTGTCTTCCTGCAGGACGATGGCGTCGGCCCCCTCGGGCAGCACGGCGCCGGTAAGGATGCGTATCGCGTCGCGGCCCCCGACGCGTACGTCCGACGGGCCCCCGGCCACGCTTGCCCCGACGATGCGCATCTCGAAGGGGGCCGCGGCATCGAGGTCGTGCGCCGCCACGGCGTAGCCGTCCATGGCCGATGCGTCGAAGGGCGGCAGGTCGACCGGAGCGAGCACATCCTCTGCCGCGAACCGCCCCAGGGCATGCCGCGTCTCCACCGTCTCGCTGCCGCCGAGCGGTTCGATCGACGCGATCAGTTTCCGATAAGCTTCTTCGGGGTTCAGCACATGCCCATTCTAGCCATCGAGACCACCGGCGCCGCGTGTTCGGTCGCGTTCGCGGACGGAGCGCGCGTGCGCGAGGACACGCGCATCGCGCCCCGGCGACACAACGCCCTCGTGCTCGAGATGATCGACACGCTGCTAGCGTCCGCCGGCGTGCGCCCTCGCGAGCTCGAAGCGGTCGCGTTCTCCGCCGGTCCCGGATCCTTCACCGGCGTGCGCATCGGGGCCGCCGTCGCCCAGGGCATCGCCTTCGGGGCGGGCGTTGCGGTGGTCCGGGTCCCGACCTCGGAAGTCATGGCGGAGCAGGTTCGCCGGCGGTGCGACGCGCCGGGCGTGACCACGGTACGGCCGTCCCGGGCGGGATGGGTGTACGCGGCCCGATACGCCTTCGAGGGCGGTGTCGTGGCCTGCGAGGCGTTCGACGCGCTGGTGCCGAGCGACGCGGTCCCCCGGGGGAGCGCGAGGGGGCTTGCCCCCTCGCATGAGGATCAGGAACCCCGGGGCTGGCTCGTGGCGGAGCGCGATGAGCCACTGCGCGCCGCCGTCCTGGCGGAGCTCGCCGGGCCCATGCCCAGGCTGGATGCCGCGGAGGCGATACCCTTCTACGTCCCGGGCGACTCGCCGTGGAAGAAGATGTCCTGACGACGCCCGCTGGCTCGGCGCCGCTGGGCAAGCGGGTCTTCGCTGAGCCGGGCCAGGTCCTCCCGGAACGCCTCCGGTCGGCGGGGTTCGCGACGACCGCCGCGCCGCCGCCGTCGTCCGGGTGGCACCTCGGCCTGGACCCGGACGGTCTCGTGTTGCGCAACCGGGAGGGGGCGGCCCGCTTCCGACCCGATGTCCCGCCGGCGGCGAGGGGCCGGGGTCCCATGGCCATCGCCCGCGCCTGCGGGGCGCGGCCGGGCCTCACCGTGCTCGATGCCATGGCCGGTTGGGGCGCCGACGGGCTGGCACTGGCGGGGGCGGGATGCACGGTGACCATGACCGAGTCCCACCCGACGGTCTTCGCCATGCTGGTGGACCTGATCGAACGTTGTGCATCGGACGTCCGGGTGGAACTCGAGGACGCGCGCCGACGCATCCCGGCGGGATTCGATGTCGTGTACCTCGATCCCATGTTCGAACCGCGCCGCAAGACCGCGCTGCCGGGGAAGCCCATGCAGGTGCTGCGCGACATCGTCGGCCGGGACGCCCCCGACCTGGCGGACACGCTCGCTCTCGCGCGCCGCCATGCGCGGGAACGCGTGGTGATGAAGCGGCACGCGCACGCCCCTCCGCTGGGCGCACCGGGCTGGCGCATTCCCGGACGCACGGTGCGCTTCGACGTCTACCGCCCACTGACCTGAGCGGACGGGCGGTCCGCCTCAGGCCGTCGCGTTCCCCCTGGCCTCGGCGGCGAACAGCGCCACCGCCTGGCGGAACTCGTCGTCGATCACCTGGCGCGCCGCCCGGACGACGGCGGAAACCACCGGCTCGGGCCGCAGGCGCCCTTGCTCGCTCGCGACGGCGCCTTGCGCGACGAGCGCCTCGATGAACTGACGCAATAGCCGCTGGTCGGAGAAATCGGGCGAGTCGATGCCGTGCAGCTTCGACATGCGTGCGGCCAGGACACCGCACCGCGTCTCGAGTCCCGTCCGCGCCACGGGGCCGGCCGCGGTGAGCACGACGCCGACGATGTAGTACCGCTCGATGGTCTCGCGGAGGATGTTGGCGAGCAGCTTCAGCCGGAACCGCTCTGGCGCCTCGGGCGGAGGCGCCGCGTAGAGGCCGCCGTCGCGCTCGACGACGAGGCCGGTGGACACCAGGCGGTCGAGCCACCACCGCACGGTGTCCGGGGGTGGCTCCGGCAGGAAGAGTTCCCGGCGTACGAATGGGAAGACCGTCTCGAAGTAGCGCGCGAGGTCCGCCGCGCGGGCGCTGCGGCGACGGTTGACGAGGAGGCACGCCAGCAGGGAAGGGGCGGCCAGCACGTGCAGCACGTTGTTCCGATACCAGGTCATCTGTACGGCCGTGGCGCGGTCGTGGCCGAGGATATCGCCGAAGGACCGCCGGTCCCGCTGCAGGAATCCCAGGGCCTCGACGGCGGCGACGATCTCGGCGGCGGGCAGGTCGGTCACGTGGTGTGGGCAACGGTCCGGGTCATGCGCGAGCAGGGTGCGCAGACAGTCGATCTGTTCGGTCAGCAGCCGCTCGTCCATGGCCTGCCTCGGCATGGACAGCGTGGCCAGGGCCACCAGGTTGACCCGGTTCACCGACGTGGCCGCGTTCACCCGGACCAGCGTCTCGCGGCCGAGTTCGGCGCTCCGGTCTTCGGATGCCTCCCCGTGGGCGTCGAGCCGGATCGGCTCTCCGAAGTCGAGCGCGACGCGGCCGAAGGACTGGCGCGTGAGGCGGAGGGTCCTGAGGACGCCCCGCATGGACTCGCGGCGCTTGGCGCCCCCGCGCAATTCGCTGAGGTAGCTGCCGCCTTCGACGACTTTCTCGTAGCCGATGTACACGGGCACGATGGCGATGGGGCGCGGCACGCCGCGGCGGGCGCTCTCGAGCGTCATGCGCAGGAGCCCCGTCCGGGGTCGAAGGAGGCGCCCCGTCCGCGAGCGTCCGCCCTCGACGAAGTACTCCACCGAGTGCCCGCGACGCAGCACCTGGTAGACGTACTCGCTGAAGATCGCCGTGTACAGCCTGTCGTCGAAGAACGCCCGGCGCATGAAGAACGCACCGCCGCGGCGGAGGATCGCCCCGGCGAGGGGGATGTTCATGTTCTCGCCGGCCGCGATGTGCGGAATCATGAACCCGCGGTGGAACAGCACGTAGGACAGCAGCAGGTAATCGACGTGGGACCGGTGGCTCGGCGCGTACACCACCGTGTGGGTCTCGGCCACCGCGGCAAGCCCTTCGATGCCGCGCACGTCGATGCCGGCGTAGATGCGGTTCCAGAACCAGGTCAGCACGCGGTTCAGGAAACGGATCGCCGGGTAGGACATGTCGGAGGCGATCGAGCTGGCGTAGCGCCGCCCCAGGCGGCGGAGATCCGCCTGCTCCGCTTCCGCCTCCTCCTCGATGATCGAGCGCACGGCGCGGCTCCGGAGCACCACGTCAACCAGCGTGCGGCGGTGGGAGAGGTCGGGTCCCAGGGTGGCGGTCCTCTGGTTCCGGAACTTCACCCGCAGGAGGCGCGCCGTGCGCCGCGTCATGCGGTTCGCCTCGAGACCGGCGTCGACGATCTCGTGCCACGGCAGGGGGGCGCCGAACCGCGCGACGATGTCGGTACGGTTGAAGAACAGGCTGACGAAACGCCGGAACCGGGACGAAATCGACCAGTCGTCCGAGAACAGCGAGCGCACGAGGGAGCGTTCCTTGTTCGCCGCGCGGCCCCAGAACACCGATACGGGCACGAGAGTCGCCCGCGCGTCGGACTCGGCGAGCAGCCAGCGCTCGAAGCGCAGCATGCGCTCGGAGTAGCTCAGCATCGTGTGTCGGCGGCCGATACCGGCGCCCCGGTGCAGGAAGAAGAAGCGGCGCGCCTCCTCGACCCCGGGGGCGACGAACGGGTCGGTGGGGCGGGGCAGGCCGGCGCGCTCCGTCAGGATGTCGAGGATCAGGAGATCCGTCAGGGACCGGTGGTCGAGGACGTAGACGGGCGCATCCCCGAGCGCGTCCATGCCGAACGCTTCGGGCCGCGTCAGCCGGCGCACGACGGCGCGGGAGACGCGGAACACAAGGCGTGGGAGGGTCTTCATGGCGTCCGCCCGATCCCGTCGGAGCAGCTGGCCCGGGAGTGTTGCGACATGGCTGGTGTGGTGTCCCGAAGGGCGCGCCCCACGGGGCCTGTGGCGGTGTTGCGCCCCTTGGCAATGGGCCCACCATTCCCTGCGGGGAACGCGCCTTGCCACAGACCCCGTGGGACGCGCTGAAGCATTGGGAACTTACGGGACACCACACTAGCCGCTACCGCGCCCCTCGTAGAGGTCGTCCGGCGAACTTGTGCCGCCTTCGGGGCGGGCCTCCAGTTGGAACTCGCGAATACGGTCGTACAGGCGGTCCGTCGTCACGCGCACGTCGCCCTCGCTGCGGAGGACGGTAGGCCGCAGGAACACGAGCAGGTTGCGCTTCGCGCGCGTTTCGCGGTTGCTGCGGAACAGACGCCCGACGGCCGGGACGTCGCCGAGCAGCGGCACCTTGCGGAGCGACTCGCGGATGTCGTCCTGGATGAGCCCCCCGAGGACGATCGTCTGACCGTCGTCCGCGAGCACGGTCGTGTCGATCTCGCGCTTCTGCGTGATCAGGTCCGCGGCCTCGAGGCCCCCGCCACCGGCCAACCCGGACTCGACCAGGTTCTCGACGGACAGCAGGACCTCGAGCCGCACGGAGGAGCCGTTGTGGATGTGCGGGGTCACCGTCAGCGTGATGCCGATGTCCTGCCGTTGCACGGTGCTGAACGGGTTGCTGATGCCGTCTGCCGTGGTCGTGAACGACCCGGACCGAAACGGGACGTTCTGGCCCACCAGATTCTTGGCCTCCTCGTTGTCGAGGGTCAGCACGCTCGGTGCGGACAGCAGGTCGGCGGCCGCGTTGGTGGCCAGGGCGTTCAGCACGGCCCCGAAGGAGATGCCGTCGGGGTCGACCTTGGCCACCGCGATCCCGGGCGTCGTCGTGCCGGTGGCCAGTCCGACGCCGTCCACGGCGGTCGCCCCGTCCGGCACGGAGTCCGCCAGCAGCGCGTTGACGATGCCGTTGAGGGTGGTGTTGAAGGCGGGTACCGACTGGCCGCGCTGGTCCGCGCCGGCCACCTCGACCCCGAGGGTGAACAGGTCGTCGACCGCGATCTCCGCGATGGCGGCCTCGATCAGCACCTGCGTGCGGCGCACGTCGAGCATGCCGACGAGGTCCAGGATGTCGGCCATCGTGCCCGGGTCGGCCCGGGCGACGATGGCGTTCAGCGACTCGTCGGACTGGATGCTGATGTGCTGGCCTTCCTCGGGACCGGCCTCGGTGAACAGGCCGTTCAGGATGCCCACCACGTTCTCCGCCTGGGCGTGGGCCAACCGGATCACCTGGGCCGCGTCCGCCGAGGTGGCCGGGACATCGAGCTTGTCGACCAGATCCATGATCACGGCCAGGGGGCGCGGCTTGCCTCTCAGGATGAGACTGTTGTTCCGCTCGTTCGCGATGACCTGCACGACCTGCGGTCCCGTCCCGCCCTCCCGGAGCTGGTCGGGCGCGACCCTCCCCAGGATCGCGACGACGGAGGCCACCCACGCGTACGTCAGCGGCCGTACCACGAAATCATCCTCGTTGGCGACGTCGATCTCCGCCACGATCCGCATGAGGCGCTCGATGTTGTCCGCGTGGTCCGAGAGGATCACCACGTTGGGGTTGGCGACGGCCGCGATGTGCCCGTACTGCGGGATGATGGGCCGCAGGATCTTCACGAGTTCGGTCGCGTCCACGTTCTGTGCCGCGACGACCTGGGTCACCATGGCCTGCCGGGCGCCGGAGAGGCCGTCGTCGCCGCCGCCGGTCTGCTTGACCAGGGTGGGGTTCTGGACCACGTGCACGACCTCGTCCACCGCGTACGCGCCGAAGCCGTGCACCCGCAGCACCGACAGCAGCAGCTCGTACACCGCGGCGCGGTCGAGTTCGGTGTTGGACACGACCGTCACCGTGCCCTTGATGCGCGGGTCGATGACGAAGGGGCGGCCGACGATCTGGGACACCTGGGTTATGAACTGCCGGATGTCCTGGTCGCGGGCGTTGACCTGCCACGTCGGTTCGGCCGGCGTGGACTGGGCCTCCTGGGCGTCGGCAGGGGGTGTCGCCAGCCACCAACCGGCGAGGGCGCAGGCCATCGACGCTGCCCGGAGGAATCGCATCGCGTCCTACCGCAGGGACGCTTGCACGAAGAAGCGGCGGTCGCCGCGCCGGACCTCGAGCCGGGCGACCCCGGCGGCGAGCACGTTGCCGATCTCCATGCGGTCCCTGCGCACGTCGCCCACCGGTCGCCCGTTCACCGAGACGATCACGTCACCCGCCTGGAGGCCGGTCTGGGCGAGTCGCGGCGCGTGGGCGAGGGACCCGACGCGGTAGCCGCGCGTCTCGGCCGGGGACACGGCTTGCAGGCCGATGTCGCTGAGCGCCTGCTCGGGGTTGTCCTGGAGCCGCGTCCGGTACGCGTCCACCACGGCGCGCACGTTGCCGGGCTGGCCGCGATAACGCGGGGCGCCGCGGGGCGCCGCGTCCTCGCGCGACCGCTCGGGCGCCGGGCGTGCGAAAGCCCGTCCCCGCCGGGTGTCCCCCGCGGCGGACGTCAGTGGCAGGTCGTTGAACCGGAGCGCTTCGCGCACGCCGCCGCGGCTGATCAAGACGAGGTCCGAGTGCACCTCGGCCAGCCGCGCGCCGCCCGGAATCGCGTCGCCCACGCGATAGACCTCCGCGTCGCGGCCCGCCGTGCCGATAACCGCCACGGACGCCGCCGGATCGCTCGCCTCGAACACGGCCGCGAGCACGAGATTGAGCTTCGTGTCCGGAGTCCGGTCCAGGGCGGCGGCGGCCGCGGTCCGGGCCCCGGGTCGGCCAAACAGGTGCATTGCGGCGATGCGCTCGACGCCGACGCCGGGCGCCGCCTCCCGCGCGGCGCTCGGCAAGGAGGAAACCGCTTCGGCGTCCGGGCTCACGGCGAAGAACCACACGCTCTGGGCGAGCGTGACGGCGATCCCGATGACGATCCCCACGATCGCCAGCACGCGCGCGGGCTCGACGAGCTTTGCGGCCTGGTCGAACAATGCCAACCCCGTATCGCTTGGGGTTCCATTGTAGCCGACGGGGACTCCGGCCGGGCCCGCTTGCCCCGTTGCGTCGAAGGCCGTGCCGCCGAACCCGACATCGCCCTGGCCGCCGAGGTCGTAGCCGGGTCCCGGATGCGCCAGTCGAAGCGGAGCCGTTCGTCGAGCAGGCCGGCCAGGCCCTCGTCGCCGGCGGCGCCCACGAGCCCCGCCCGCGCCAGGTAGACCGCGCCGGCCAGGAACGCGGCGCCGCCGATGGCGATGACGTGCGTAACCCGCATGGCCCCCGGGTTCGGAGGAGGAGGTTCCGCAGCACGGGCTGGAGGGCCGGTTCGGCTCGAGTCGGACGTCGGATGACGTCTGCGAACATGCGGCGCGCCACGTTGCCCTGCAAGCCGGGCGGTGCGGCCCGCAACGCCTCCATGGAGGCGGTTTCCGCGGGCGGATGTCCCACAGGTTTCTCAGCCATCGCGCCTTCCGCTTCCGGCGCGGACAGCCGATCCTGCACCGGGAACGTAGCCGGGACGCAACGCATGGCCGACACCGTCAGCCACGACCAGAACTTCAAGAACCTCATCGTCGACTACCCGCGCGACGCGCTGGCCTTCTTCGCCCCCGAGGAGGCGCCGGCGCCGGAAGACGACGTGCGCATCCTGCCGCTGCGCCAGGAGCAGGGCAAGGAACGCCTCGGCGACCGCTACCGGGTGCTCGACACGCCGCTGCTCGTCAAGTGGGCCGACGGCCGCCGCGAGGCGGTCGCGTTCGCGCTGGAGGAGGAGTCGGACGCGCGGCGCTTCTCGCCGCGGCGGCTGGCGCGCTACTGCCTGGACCTGGCGGACCTGTGCGACACGGACCGCGTGGTGCCGGTGACGATCTTCCTGCGCACCGCCGAGCGCGCGCCCGCGTCCCTGGTCCTCGGCACGGAGCGACGCGCCTACCTCCAGTTCGAGTACCTCGCGTGCAGGTTGGCCGAGACGCCCGCCGAGCGCTGGCTCGACAGCGACAACGTGGTGGCGCGCGTCAACCTGCCGAACATGCGCCGCGCGGGGCACGACCCGGTCGAGGTCTACGCCCGCGCGGTGGGCGGCCTGCTCGAGCGGGAGGCGGACGGCGCCAGGCGGGCGAAGTACCTGGAGTTCATGTCCGGGTTCAGAGACATATGGGACGAGGGGCGGGGACGCGGAGAGTTCTGATCGCCGGTTGCGGCGGAGGCCGGAAGCTGTGCTTACGGCCGTAGGCAACCCAGTAGCCGGGCCGCGCGGCCCGTCACCGGGACGGCCGGAGCGTAGCGGAGGAGCCGCGTAGCGGCTTGACGGGCTGCGCGGCCCGGCGATCGGCGATCGAACGGCGCGTCTTCGGGGTGGCCGCACCCACCGGGGGTGGGTGCGGCGAGTCGGGTAGCCTTGGGTTTGACAACCGACAAGGAGACTCGACCCATGCAGATCAAGGCTGCACCGGCGGCATGCTATCGCAAGCTGCACATTGACGAGACCGGGGATCCCGAAGCACTGCGCCGCCTGGCGCTGCTCGACAAGATCGAGGTGTTGCGCGCCGCCGGCACGCCGCTGGCGGTGGCGCTGGGCGTGGCGGAGGTGACGCGCAGCACCTACTACCGCTGGCGTGCGGCCCTGCGCGATGGTGGCGTGCGTGCACTGGCCCCCCGCAGCCGGCGCCCGCGCCGGCTGCGGGGCGCGCGCCGCACGCGCGCGGAGGAGATTCGCGTGTGGGCCATGCGGCGCCGCCATCCGTTCATGGGCAAGAATCGCCTGCGCGTGATGCTCGCGCGCGAGGGACTGGACCTGAGCGCGTCCACCATCGGGCGCATCCTCGCCAAGGGCGTGCGCCTGGGGCGCATCGAGCCGTGTGCGTTCTGCCGCGGTCGCGTGCGGCCCAAGCGGCGCCGCGACTTCAACGGCCACGCGCGGCGCTGGCGCTACGGTCAGCGCGCCGAACGCCCCGGCGAACTGGTGCAGATCGACCACATGTCCCTGTCCCGCGACGGCCGGCAGCTGAAGGAGTTCAAGGCCGTCTCGCCGGTCGGCAAGCACCTGGTGGCGCGCGCCTACTCCCGCGCCACCGCCCACAACGCCGAGCGCTTCCTCGACGCCGTGCGCGCCGAGATGCCCCACGAACTGCTCTCCGTGCAGGTCGATGGCGGCAGCGAGTTCATGGCCGAGTTCGAACAGGCCTGCGCCACGCTCGACATCCCCCTCTACGTCCTGCCGCCCCGGCGCCCCCAGTTCAACGGCTGCGTCGAGCGCGCCAACGACACCACCCGCGTCGAGTTCTGGAACCTCTACGACGGCGACCTCACCGTCGCCGACGCCAACCGCGCCCTCGCCGAATACCAGCACTTCCACAACCACGTCAGGCCGCACCAGACCCTCGACTGGCAAACACCAATCGAGTACCTTCAAGCATCCAGGGAATGCCCCTCCCTGTCCCAAATCTCCTGAACCCGCACAGTTCATCGACATCTACGCCGGGCTGACCGACAATGAACTGCGCCGGTACCGGCGCCGGCATCCCGAGGAGGGCAACATCGTGACAGGGTTCTTTCAACGCGCTCGCGACGAAGGCAGGGCGGAGGGCATCGAGCGGGGCCTTGAACAGGGCATCGAGCGGGGCATCGAGCGGGGCCTTGAACAAGGCATCGAGCGGGGCCGGGCCGAGGGTGAGCGGGCGGTGCTCGCGCGGCTGCTCCGGCGGCGCTTCGGCGGGTTGCCGCCCGAGGCGGCCGAGCGGCTGCGGCGGGCGCCCGAGCCGGAGCTTCGGACCTGGGCCGACAACGTGCTGGACGCCGAGACCCTCGACGACGTGTTCCGGTCAGCGCGCTGAGTGACGCCGGCGCCCCTGGCCTGCCTGGCCTTGGTACGCGGGGCTGACGGACAATGAGCCGTGTCGGTACCCGATGCCTGTGTCCTGCCGAGGGCCGCATCGTGACAGGACCTCCGGCGGGCCGCGACGAGGGCTGGGGCGCGTCGGCGGCTTGTGCCGCCTTCGAGGCGCCGGCGGTCCATCCCCGCGAGTGCGTCTGACGCCATCCCCCGAAGTCGCCCGATACCGCGGCTCCAGCCGCGCCGCCCCGTCCACCGGCGCCTGACGGGCCAAGACCCCTCCGGCCGCCGAGCCGATGGTCCGGGTTGACACGATGATGGAGGCAGCGACTACGGCACGCGCCGGACTGACGATGACCACCCCGTCGTGAACCTCGAGTCGGGACGCTCCAGCCGAGGGGGTCGATCGACCGTTGACGTCGCCGTAAGACAATCAATATGCTTCGCAATGGCGTGTTAAGACATCAAATAACGTCTAAGAACATGAACAAACGCATGTCTCCAAGTACGCTTCGAGTGCTGCGGGCACTGGGCGAGGAACTCTCCGTCGGGCGACGACGACGACGACTCACGCAAGCGGATCTCGCAACGAGAATGGGAGTCTCCATCGGGACGGTGCGGCGCCTCGAGGCGGGGGATCCCGGCGTCGCGATCGGTTCGCTCGCCATGGCGCTGCTCGCATTCGGCCAACTAAGCAGGCTGCTCACCGTACTCCCCGAAAGTCAAGACGACATTGGCCAGATGGTGGATCGGCAGAACCTGCCGCGCAGGGTGCGGAACGGGCGCCGGTCGCGGCCAGCCGAGCCCGGGCGGCCAGCGGACTCGGGCACGGTCGACGGGGCGGTGTTTTGACACTCAGCAGGGTTCGTGTGGCGCTGGGCGAGGCGCTCCTGCCCGTCGGGACGCTGTATTTCGAAGCTCTCCACGACAAGCAGATGTCGACGTTCCGCTATTCGGAGTCGTGGCTGGAGTCCGCCCACGCGTTCGCGATAGCGCCGACGCTCCCGCTGGGCTCACAGCCGTCCTTCGCCTCCGCACCCACATCCGACTCGCGGGACGCCTTGCCCGGGGTGTTTTCCGACTGTGCGCCGGACAGTTGGGGGCGCCGGCTCGTGGACCGCGACGCAGGTGGGCGCCCGACGGAACTCGACTACTTGCTCGCAGCGAACGACCGCACCCGGCAGGGCGCGTTGCGGTTTCTCGACGATGGTGGCGTGGCGCCGGCGGCGGACACTCCCCCGGTCCCGCGGATGGCCAATCTGGCGGACTTCCGGCGCCTGGCGCGCACCTTCGAGACGGGCAAGGCCGCCGACATCAAGCGCGTCGCCCATGAACTGCGGGGCGCCGGCAGTTCACTTGGCGGTGCACGACCGAAGTGCGACTTCGAGGACGGCAATGGCGTGCTTTATCTGGCCAAGTTCACCTCGATCCATGATGTCCTGCCCGTGGAACGCATGGAGGTCGCAGCCCTGCGCCTCGCCGGCGAAGTGGGGCTGCGGGTCGCATCTGCGGACCTCGCGATGCCGACATCCCCCTATCCGGTCGCGCTCATACGGCGTTTTGACCGGCGTGGGGAGAGACGACTGCACTACGCGTCCGCCCGCACGTTCCTCGGCAAGCACGGCAGCGAGCATGGGTACTACTCGGATCTGGCCGATACGATGCGGTCAACCTGCGGCGGGAGCGAAGAACTCCCCGCAGAGCTACGCGAGTTGCACCGCCGGATACTGTTCTCGATTCTCGTTTCGAACGATGACGATCACCTGAAGAACCACGGCTTTCTGTACGTCGGCGGCGGCGCATGGAAGCTCTCTCCCGCCTTCGACATCAACCCGAGCGTCGATGGGAGCGCGCATCTCCAGACCGGGATCAGCGAGCTGAGCGGGTACGAGGCGTCCGTCGAAGCGGCGATAGAGGCGGCCCCGCTGTTCGATGTGGGAACGGACGACGCGTGGAATGACGCGCGGCGGATGGCGACGACGATCACGGCGCGGTGGCGCCCGTTGTGCATGTCTCTGGGCATGGACGCGCACGATTGCGGCACGTACGCGCCCGCCTTCGAACGGGCGGCGGTGCGGTGCGTCGCCAACGGGCCAACACCACCGTCGCGAACGAGATCGGTGTCTCCACCTTCGCGCTCGTCGGCTCCGGACTCACCTTGATAGGGCTACAGCGTCCGCGCCCGATACGGCCGTCGCCGTTGGCCATGGCACCTCCGTAGCCGGGCGGCGCGGCCCGCAACGCCTCCATGAGGCGGATCCACCCGGAGGCCGAGGGGCGCCAGGTGCTCGATCATCAACTCCTGGCAGCCGCCGTCGTCCGGCGTCACCGAGGCGCGCCGGATGAGTTCCCGCGTCAGGGCGAGGGCGTCGGGAGCAGCTCCCTCGCGCGTCGCGCCGGAAGGCACTCAGGCGGACCTGGCGGCGCCGGAACGCCTGCCGACGGCCCGACGCACCGCTCGCGCGTCAGTTGTGCGCATGCAGCCTGGCGTTCAACTGGATGGCCGCGCGGTTGGTGCGGCACTGGACGGCGCCGGTCTGGCTGTGGCGGATGAACAGCATGTCGTTCTGCCCGGCGAGTTCGCGCGCCTTGACCGTGCGCACGACCGTCCCGGACTCGTCGAGGACGTCCGCCAGAGGCCGTTCGCACAACGCGCGCCTCGGTCACCACGACTCTGACGCGCACCCATCCGAACCATCCAACCGAAATCGGACACGACCGAAATCGGGCATGACAATGCAGGTGTTTCCGTGGTATATGGGAAGTCTGTCCGGCGGCGGCGAGGTCTTACTCGGGTCGACATGAAACAACGCGACTGCCCCCCCCCCCCGGGACTTTGGATCGGCCCATGAGTCGCCCCCGGGCGGCGCTCCCCGTCCTCATGCTGCTGGCGGCGCTGGCGGCGCTGCCCGCGCAGCGGGCCGACGCGCAGCAGACGCCGACGCGCAACGCGGACGGTTCCTACACCGTTCCCTTTGACTGGGCGCTGAAGCCCCCCGGACTGGGCGGCCTCGCCAGGACGAGCCGTCAGCGGGGAGGGGGCCAGGTGTTCCGGCTGCTGTTCATCACCGATGACTGGCGCGATGCCACGTCCACCGACATCGGCGACTACGACACCCACGTGCAGAACGCCGCCAGGAGCGGACACCCCGCCATCCGGCCCTACGCCGACGGGTTCCAGGTGGTCGGCTCCACCGCCGCGGTGGACGCCCGCGACCACACCCACACCGATCCCGGCAACGACGGGCACACGGACGCGCCCATCCACTGGCTGAACGGCCAGCGCGTCGCGCCGAACAATGCGGGCTTCTGGTCCGACACCTGGGAGAACTGGGCGATGACGGACCGCCGGTTCGAGAGCGGCTTGCCAAGTGACGAGAACGATTGGCCGTGGACCGGCACCAGCACCGACGGGACGAAGCACGCGAACCCTCTGGGCGCCAGCAGCGTCAGGCGCGGACGTTTCTGGACCGCGAGCGGGGACACGGGGCCCATTGACCACGACAGCGCCGTGAACACCGAGCTCCACGCGCTCTACGGCATCTCGCCCCTGTTCCGGGTGGCGTCCACGGTTGGTGCGGAGGCGGCGGAGCAGCCGGTCCTCAGCAACCTCGGCGAGGCGGACGGCGCAACGCTCGATCTGACCCGTGACCGCGCCGTGTCGTTCACGACCGGCAACAACGGAGCCCTCTACCGCCTGAACAGCGTCGACATCGAGTTCGCCCAGGTCAGCGATTCCGGAATTGGTTCCAAAGTGGTCGTCGAGGTCCTCGCCGACTCCAGTGGAGGGCCGGACTGGAACTCGACGCTCACCAGGCTAGAGAACCCCCCCGCCTTCCAGACGGGAAGCACGGACCGGACGTACGCCTTCACGTACTCGGGGGACGACGGCTCGGGCCTGCGGCTGGCGTCGAACACAACCTACTGGGTGGTGGTGAGGGACCGGTACTTCATTCTCCAGGGCACGAACGCCATTCGCGCCACCGCCTCGAACGCCGAACGCCGGCAGGGCCTGCGCCCGCCCGAGGGCTGGAGCATCGGCGACGACAGCCGTTACTGGCTCTTGACGGGCAACAGCTGGAGCACCAACTCCGAGGCCCTCAAGATCGGCCTCAACCTGGGCGCCGCCGACCCCTTCGTGCAGTTCCGCACCTGCGCGGGCACGGTCACGGACAACACCTGCTCCACGGACTGGGTGATCGCCAACTACACCGGGGACGACCCGCCGCACACGATCACGCTGACGGAGGGCGGCGCGACGGTGACCTACCAGTGGCGGGCGGTGGACCCCGAGAACCGGGACCACTTCTACGTCAGCGACCAGGTGGCGGAGCCGCGCAGCACCTTCGTCGGCGGCTACATGGGGCCGGGCGGCCCGGACCGGGACCGGCTGATGTGCCACACCGGGATCCGGACGGCGAATGGCTTCTCCATCGGCGATCCGATCACGGAAGCGAATAAGGGCGACGGGTCAGCTCCCGGTTACGGCAGCACCGCCGGCGTGGGGCTCGACCGCCACGACGGCTGCCCGTTCGAGACCCAGTCCATCTACGAGCACGACGCCAACAAGTGGCGTCCGGTGGGCGTCGCCGCCGGCCAGGACAGCGACGCCTTCGACCACCTCACGTACCTGATCCACACGCCCGACCAGGTGGACCACGGCGCCGACACGGGGCCGGACAACGGGTCCATCAAGTTCCCGGCGGCGCACGTGCCGCTGATCATCAGGGACGACGACGAGTGGGAGCAGGACCTGGAGTTCTCGATCGACGACGGCGCCTTCTGGACGTCGATCGAGGACGGCGGCCTGGCGCTGGCGTTCCCGCAGTCGCTGAACACGGGGACCAAGGCGCACTACTTCTGGGTGCGGCTGAAGAACGATCCGTCGACGCTGGGCGGCGGGGCGAGTCAGACCAAGCGCTTCTCCGTCATCGCCAGCTTCCCCGAGCCGCTGCTTGACACCGGCACGCCGGAGTACTTCCGCTCCCACCGGGTCTGGTTCACCAGCCCCGCCGCCGGACATCTCCACAGCTTCGGCGACGGCGAGTTCGCCAGTTCCAGCGGCTCGGTCACCGTGAGCCGCACGCCGGTCCAGGTCGAGATCAACGTCGGCGCCAACGTCGTCGGCACCGTGCGCTTCGAGGTCGAGGGCTACAAGCTGTACGAGCGCAACGACAACCAGATCTCGACGGCGACGCCGCCGGCGGTGGTGCGCACCAAGAGCTTCACCTTCCACCGCACGATGGGGGCCTGCGTGGGCTGCCAGCGGCTGCCGGGCGACCTGCCGGACCCGGTGGTGGAGCGCGTGGGCGACCTGACCTACGCCAACCTGTCGGACACGGGCATCGACCTGAGCTGGCCGCGGGTGGTCGGCGCCGAGGGCTACGACGTGCGCTGGTGGTCGACGACCTCGCCGTTCGCCGACGATCCGAACGTGCCCCCGCACCGGCCCGAGGACGCCTACACCGGCGCCGAGCCCTCCGACCCGGCCTGGAACATCCGGCACCTGGAGCCGGACACCGAGTACCGGGCGGTGGTGTACTACCAGGACCACGGCGCGACGCAGTTGTCGACCGCCAGCCCCGTGCTGCGCTTCACCACGCTGTCGGCGGGCGCTCCGGTGGAGGCGGAGCCCACGTCGGTCATCGTGGAGCGCGTGCCGGAGGTGTCGATCGCCGCGGCCAGCGGGACGATCACCGAGGGCGGGGACGCGGTGTTCACGGTCTCCGCGGAGCCGGCGCCCGACGCGCCGCTGGACGTCACCGTGCACGTGGCCGGCCCGTCCGCCGGCAACGTCGTGTACCAGGCGGACCTGGGCGCGCGCACGGTCAGCGTGCCCACCGGCGGCGGCGCCACGTTCACCGTCCCCACGGTGGACGACGCGCACTGGGACTCCAACGGGACGCTCGGCGCGACCGTGGACTTCGGCGAGGGCTACCGGCGGAGCAAGTTCCACGGCCACGCCAGCGTGTACATCGACAACAACGACCTGCCGCCGCCGCCCGCGTTCCAGCTCAAGGGCGTCTCCGACACCACGGCGACCGTCGCCTGGAGGCCGCAGGGGGACGGCCGGACGTACCTGGTCGGCTGGCACAGGTCCTTCTCGGGCATCCCGGTCGTGGAGGAGATCACGACCACGGACACCGAGCACCGGATCACCGGCCTCGACCCCGACACGCACTACACGGTCTTCGTGCGGGTCGGGAGCAACAACCTGGGCCAACTCACGGTGAGGACCCTCGCCGCGGGCGCGCCGGCGGAGACCTTCGCGGTGGACTTCGACACGCCCGCGCCCAACACGTCCCGGCCGGTGGTCAGCGTCACCGCCGACTCCGGCGCCGTGACCGAGGGCGGGGACGCCGGCTTCACCGTCAGCGCCAGCCCGGCGCCGGCGGCGGACCTGGCCGTGGGCGTCACGGTGTCCGCGAGCGGCGACCACGGCGCGGCCACGGGTCCGCGGACGGTGACCGTTCCGATTGCGGGGCACGCGACCCTGACGGTGGGCACGACGGACGACGACGTGGACGAGGAGGACGGCTCGGTGACGGCGACGGTGGACGCCGGCGACGGCTACTGGCCGTCGCCGTCCCAGGGCGCGGCCACGGTGGCCGTGTCGGACGACGACGGCACGAGTTACACCGTGGACCCGGACGTGGTCGCGATGGTGCGGGAGCAGGCGTCGCAGTGGCGCCACGGGACGGCGCACGTGAACCGCTGGAACCGGGTGCTGGTCGCGTTCGGCGAGCACGACGGCACGGGGGTGACGGGCGGCCCGATGACGGCGGCCGAGGCCCAGGAGATGGCGGACCGGCACAGCAGTCCCGTCTGGGACGAGGTGGTGGCCGAGCTGACGGCGCTGGAGGCGGCGGCGCAGACGCCGCCCGCGCCGGAGGTCAACATCGCCGGCGCCGCCGGCGGAACCGAGGGCGAGCCGGTCACCTTCACGGTGACGGCGAACCCCGCGCCGGCCGCGGACCTGGCGGTGGGCGTGACGGTCGCCACGTCCGGGGACTTCGGGTACGGCCCGCTGTTCGGCAGCGTGACGATCCCGGCGAGCGGCAGCGCGACGGTGACCGTCGCCACCACGGACGACGATGAGGACGAGGCCGACGGGTCGGTGACGCTGACGTTGAACGCGGGCAGCGGCTACACGGTGGGCGCGCGGTCGTCGGAGACGGTGGGCGTCACCGACGACGACGAAGCGGACGAGGAGCAGACGGGCCACACCGTGGACCCGGAGGTGATCGCGAAGGTGCGGGAGCTGGCGTCGCAGACGCAGCACGGGACGGCGCACGTGAACCGCTGGAACCGGGTGCTGGTCGCGTTCGGCGAGCACGACGGCACGGGCGTCACGGGCGGCCCGATGACGGCGGCCGAGGCGCGGGAGATGGCGGACCGGCACAGCAGTCCCGTCTGGGACGAGGTGGTGGCGGAGCTGACGGCGCTGGAGGCGGCGTCGGCGCAGACGCCGCCGCCCACGCCGGAGGTGAGCGTCACGGCCGGCGCCGGGGTGACCGAGGGCGGCGACGCCACCTTCACGGTGACGGCGAGCCCGGCCCCGGCCGCCGACCTGTCGGTGGGCGTGACGGTGACGGCCAGCGGCGACTACGGCGCGGCGACGGGCGCGCGCACGGTGACCGTGCCGACGACCGGCAGCGCCACGCTGACGGTGGGCACCGCGGACGACTCGGCCGACGAACCGGACGGTTCGGTGACGGCGACGGTGAACGCGGGCGGCGGCTACACGGTGTCCGCGACCCGGGGCGCGGCGACGGTCGGCGTGGCCGACGACGACGACGCCCCGGTGCCGGAGGTGAGCGTCACGGCCGGCGCCGGCGTGACCGAGGGCGGCGACGCGACCTTCACGGTGACGGCGAGCCCGGCGCCGGCGTCGAGTCTGGCGGTGAGCGTGACGGTGTCGGCCAGCGGCGACTACGGCGCGGCGACGGGCCGGCGCACGGTGGCCGTTCCCACCACGGGCAGCGTCACGCTGACGGTGGGCACGGCCGACGACTCGGCCGACGAACCGGGCGGTTCGGTGACGGCGACGGTGAACGCGGGCGGCGGCTACACGGTGTCCGCGACCCGGGGCGCGGCCACGGTGGCCGTGGCCGACGACGACGACGCCCCGGTTCCGGAGGTGAGCGTCACGGCCGGCGCCGGTGTGACCGAGGGCGGCGACGCCACCTTCACGGTGACGGCGAGCCCGGCGCCGGCGGCCGACCTGTCGGTGAGCGTGACGGTGTCCGCCAGCGGCGACTACGGCGCGGCGACGGGCACGCGCACGGTGACCGTGCCGACCGCGGGCAGCGCCACGCTGACGGTGGGCACCGCGGACGACTCGGCCGACGAACCGGACGGTTCGGTGACGGCGACGGTGGACGCGGGCGGCGGCTACACGGTGTCCGCGACCCGGGGCGCGGCCACGGTGGCCGTGTCGGACGACGACGAGCCCGCGCCGGAGGTGGAGGTGACCGTCGCCGTGGACGACGCGTCGGCGGTCGAGGGCGACGTGCTGGAGTTCCGGGTGCGGCTGTCCGGGGCGTCCACCGCGGAGGTCAGGGTGAGCTGGTACACCGCGCCCGCGTGGCATGTGCTGGACAACCGGGCGCACAGGTCCGACTACACGGCCGCGGAGGGGGAGCTGGCGTTCGCGCCGGGCGTGACCGAGCTGACCGGCGAGGTGTGGCTGGAGCAGGACGACGCGGAGGAGCCCGACGAGTACTTCGCGGTGGAGGCGTTCCTGCCCGGCAACTTCCGGGAGCCGGACGCCGTGGGAACCATGACCATCGTCGACGACGACTAGCGGTCAACCGGGCCGAACACGTAGCGCCGCCCGTCCGTGAAACCGCCAACGTGAGGCCGTAAACCGGGGCTGTCCGCGGCGGGCTCGCCATCACCGCGACACGGCGCGGATCGCGCGAGCGACGCGGGATCCCTTGTGCCGGCAAAGCCCCGACGGAGACTCCATCCGTGGCCGAGGCGGTGGGCCGCTACAGGACCTTCTCGCCCACCTCGAGGACCACCGCGTCCGCCGGTCCGCCGCCCGGCCAGGGCATGCCGACGAGTTCGGTAAAGCGCTGCGTGATTCCGATGTGCGCCCAACCCTCGTGGTCGAGCCGGACGCGGACGAGGGTGATGTCATCGCCGGCGGCGCGGACGGTGAGGACCGGTTCGCCCGCGACGGTGTCGATCCGCCCGTCGAGGGCCGGCAGGTCCGCCCGGAAGTCCCGGCCGGCGAGCCGGTATCCCACGGGCCCGCCCGTCCAGTGAAGGTTGCCTTCGGCCGTCCTGGGAACCAGGTCGTGGGAAGCCCGGACGACGAGTCGGGAGATCTCGAGCGCGCCGCCCGCGGCGATGTCGTAGGGAGCCAGTGTGCGTTCGATCAGAATCGGGCCTACGCGGCCCTTCGCGTCGAAGGCGATGCCGCCGAAGCCGACATCGCCCCGGCCGTCGAGGTCGTAGGCGGGATCCTCGATGCGCCAGTCGAAGCGGAGCCGCCCATCGAGCAGGCCGGCCGGGTCGAAGGACCAGCGCACCCGGCCGGCCGGCCAACCGTCGAACCACAGGCTCGCCCGACCGTCCCAGAGCCGGCCCTCGATGCCCGACAGGCGCGCCGGGCCCGCGTCGCCGACGGCGGCGCCCACGAGCCCGGCCGGCGCCAGGTAGACCGCGCCGGCCAGGAACGCCGCGCCGCCGATGGCGATGACGTGCGCAACCCGCACGGCCCTCAGGCCTGGAGGAGGAGGTTCTGCAGCACGCCCTGGTACATGTCGGCGAGGAGGTCGATGTCGGCCGCGGCGACATGCTCGTCGACCTTGTGGATCGACGCGTTGACCGGGCCGAGTTCCACCACCTCGGCCCCCGTGGGCGCGATGAAGCGTCCGTCGGAGGTGCCGCCGCCGGTCGAGTGCTCGGGGTCGTGTCCGGCCACGTCCCGGACCGCGTCGCGCACGGCCCGGGTGAGGGGCCCTGGATCGGTGAGGAAGGGCGCCCCCGAGAGGTGCCAGGCGACCTCGAACCGGACGCCGGCCTCGCGGAGCGTCCGCTCGACCTCCACGCGCAGGGCGTCCGCCGTCTGCTCGGTGTTGAAGCGGAAGTTGAACAGGGCCGTCAGGCTGCCGGGAATGACGTTCGGCGCCCCGGTGCCCGCGGCGACGTTCGAGATCTGGAAGCCGGTGGGCGGGAAGGCGGCGTTGCCGGCGTCCCAGGTGCGGCGCGCCAGGGCGTCGAGCGCTCCGAGCGCGGAATGGATGGCGTTGGAGGCGGCGTCGGGATACGCGACGTGGCCCTGCACACCGTGGACCGTGAGGCGTCCGTTGAGGGACCCGCGGCGGCCGACGCGTATGACGTCGCCGATGCGCGCACGGGAGGAGGGCTCGCCGACGACGCACCAGTCGATGGCCGTGCCCCGGGCCCGCAGGTGCTCGACGACCCTCACCGTGCCGTTCACCGCGTCCGCCTCTTCGTCGCTGGTCACCAGGAACGCGATCGAGCCCGCGTGGTCGGGGTGGGCGGACAGGAACCGGCGCGTCGCCACCAGCATCGCCGCGAGGCTCGACTTCATGTCGGCGGCGCCGCGCCCGTACAGGAGGCCGTTCCCGAGGCGAGGCTCGAACGGCGGCGAGGTCCACGCCTCGAGCGGACCCGGCGGCACGACGTCCGTGTGCCCGGCGAAGGCGAGGAGCGGACCCTCCGTGCCCCGGCGTGCCCAGAAGTTCGTCACGTCGCCGAACGGCAGCCGCTCCACCCGGAAGCCGAGGGGCGCCAGGTGCTCGATCATCAACTCCTGGCAGCCGCCGTCGTCCGGCGTCACCGAGGCGCGCCGGATGAGTTCCCGCGTCAGGGCGAGGGCGTCGGGAGCAGCTCCCTCGCGCGTCGCGCCGGAAGGCACTCAGGCGGACCTGGCGGCGCCGGAACGCCTGCCGACGGCCCGACGCACCGCTCGCGCGTCAGTTGTGCGCATGCAGCCTGGCGTTCAACTGGATGGCCGCGCGGTTGGTGCGGCACTGGACGGCGCCGGTCTGGCTGTGGCGGATGAACAGCATGTCGTTCTGCCCGGCGAGTTCGCGCGCCTTGACCGTGCGCACGACCGTCCCGGACTCGTCGAGGACGTCCACTATGGTCCCGGCGGTGATGTAGAGCCCCGCCTCGATGGTGCACCGGTCGCCGAGGGGGATGCCGCAGCCGGCGTTGGCGCCGATGAGGCAGTGCTCGCCGATCGTGATCACGATCTGTCCGCCTCCGGACAGCGTGCCCATCGTGCTCGCGCTGCCGCCGAGGTCGGTGTGGGCGCCGAGGGTGACCCCCTGCGACACGCGCCCCTCCACCATGTTGGGGCCGACGGCGGCGGTGTTGAAGTTGAGGAAACCCTCGTGCATGACCGTCGTCCCCTCGCCGAGATAGGCGCCGAGCCGGACGCGGCTCGCGTCGGCGATGCGCACGCCGGACGGCGCGACGTAGTCGGTCATGCGGGGGAACTTGTCGACGGCATGCACGGTCAGCGTCTCGCCGCGGCTGCGCGCCGCCGCAACCCGTGCCGGGAGGTCCGCAGGATCCACCGGCCCGGCACTGGTCCAGGCGACCGTCGGCAGGTGCTCGAAGATGCCGTCGAGGTTGAGGGTGTTCGGCAGCGCGAGCCGATGGGACAGCAGGTGGAGCTTCAGGTAGGCCTCGGCGGTCGAGGCGATCGGTCCGTCCGTTTCGAGCGCGACTGCCATCAGCGGCTTCCCGAGCCCGGCCAGCAGCCGGCAACCGTCGGCAGCGGCGGTCCGGCCGTCCTCGGCCAGCGCCTTCGCGACACGCCCCGCGGCTTCCGGCGTCGCCGCCGCATCGCTGCCCACCTCCCGCGCGGCAGCCGCCGTCGCGCCGGTCGCGCCGTGCAACGGCACCGGGAACCAGGTGTCCAGCACATCGCCGGCCGCGTTGTGGCTGGCGACGCCGATGCCGAACGCGAACAGGCTGGCCATGGAGTCCTCCGGGCAAGGAACGAACGTGGGGGAGCGTAGCGGCCGCGGTCGGCTTGTTCAACGGGTGGGCGGCCGGCCATGGACCGAGACGAAAACCGGCGCGGGGAAGTCCGGGGACACCGACGACGGCAGCACGGGCCCCACCGCGCCCAAGGCGGTGGTGTTTCCGGACACCGGCCGGGTGCGCGCGCTGCTCGATCAGAGCGCCGGTTTCCGTCTGTCCTACGACCCGGTGGCCGCCGCGTTCGACTACGTCGAGTCCGCGTCGAGCCCGGTCGATGCCGCGGTGCGCTACGTCGAGTTCGACCCGCGCGAGGGCGCCGGACGCGACGTCTACATCGGCAAGGCGACCATCCGGCCGAACGGCGACCGGCCGCTGAAGTCGCGCACCGAGGAGCAGACCCTCGGCCTCACCTGCGAGGTGTTGGGCAAGGTCTACGTCCGCGGGGGGTGACGATGCTGGTGACGCCCGCGAACTGGCCTGCCGTGAGGGCGTTCTGCGCAGCCGGCACGCAGTGGCGGCGGGCCATGGACGGCCAGCCGGCGGGACTCGAGTACGCGGGCGCGCGGGCGGCGGCGGCGGGTCTCGGGCTCGACTGGCGGCGAGGTATTCGCCGGGGTCGCGCGCATGGAGCGCGCGGCGCTCGACGCGCAGGCTCAATCGTCCGGCTGATGGAGCGGGAAGAGTTCCGCGAGGAGCTTCAGCGCGAAATACGCCATGGCGCCGCAGCACGCGACGAACGACAGCAGCAGGAACACGCCGAGGGCCATGGCCGGGGAGCATAGCACGTGCCGGTAGGCGGCGACCTCGAACTGCGGCTGCGGATGCGGGCGGACGGCGGCGAACTCGTCGCGGAGGTGCGCCGGGGCGACCGGGTGGTGCGGCGCTTCGGGGGGGCGGTCGAGCGGCTGCGAAGGCGGCCGACACCATGGACCGCGCGCGGCGGCGCGCGTCGGGCGGGCTGCGGGGCGGGCTGCGGAACCTCAACACGGCGCACGGGCGCGTCCTCCGCTACGCCGGGGCGCTGGTCGGCGGCGGCCCATTGGCGGGCGCCTTGCAGGCGGTGACGCGCCGCCTCGTCGAGTCGGGATTGCGTCTTGAGGGATGGGAGTCGCGGCTGCGCGCGGCGGTCGGGTCGAGCGAGGCGGCCGCCCGGGAGATCGCGTTCCCGCGCCGGGAGGCCGAGCGCCTGGGGCTGCCTTTCGCGGCCCTGGCGGACAACTTCGGCTTGTTCGCCGCGTCCACCCGCGGCACGCGCCTGAGGCGCGTGCGACCGCGCGCGGTTCGCGCCGCCGATCAGCGAGTAGAGCGTCTCCGCCGCCTCGTACTGCGGCGTGTCCTCGCCGGCGATCACCTGCGGCACGCGGCCTCGGCGCGCCCTGGCGGCCGCGAAATCGGCGCGCAGGGGCGCCGGCTCCGGAAGGTCAGAGGCCCTCCACGAACTCCCGGATACGCTCCGCGGCGTCCACGCAATCGGCCGTCTCGCCGACGAGGGCCATGCGCACCCGCCCGGCGCCCGGGTTCTCGTTTCCGTCGCCGCGCCCGAGGTACGTACCCGGCATGACGGTGACGTTCTGCTCTGCGAACAGCGCACGGGCGAAGCGCTCGTCGCCCCCGGGCACTTCCGGCCAGACGTAGAAGGAGGCCTCGGGCCTGACGACGGGCAGAACGTCCGCGAGAATCGGCAGCGTCGCGTCGAACTTCTCGCGGTATGCGGCGCGGTTGGCCCGCACATGTGTCTCGTCCCCCCAGGCGAGGACGCTGGCCGCCTGCACGTGCGCCGGCATCGCGCAACCGTGGTACGTCCGGTAGAGGTGGTAGCGCTCGAGGACCGCGGCGTCGCCCGCCACGAAACCGGAGCGCAGGCCCGGGAGATTCGAACGTTTGGAGAGGCTGTGGAACACCACGCAGCGGGTGAAGCCGGTGTGGCCCATCGCCGCGGCCGCCTGCAACAACCCGGGCGGAGGAGCGTCCTCGTCGGCGTAGATCTCCGAGTAGCACTCGTCGGCCGCGATGACGAAGTCGAACCGGTGCGCGCGCTCGATCAGTCGGCGGAGCGCGTCCTCCGGCAGGACGGCGCCCGTCGGGTTTCCCGGCGAGCAGATGTACACCAGTTCCGCCGCGCGCCACACCGCGTCCTCGACCGCGTCCAGGTCGGGAAGCTGTGCGGCGCCCCGGCAGGGGACGTGCCACGGCGTCGCACCGCGCAGCAGCGCGGCGCCCTCGTACGTCTGGTAGCAGGGGTTGGGGAGCAGGACCAGGGAGGAGGTCGCCCCGGACAGGAGCGCCTGCCCGAACGAGAACAGGGCTTCGCGCGTGCCGTTCACCGGCAGTACCTGCGTCTCCGGATCGACCTGCGCGCCGAAGCGGCGGCGGAGCCAATCCGCGGCCGCCTCCCGCAACGGGGTGCCGCCGCGCGTCGGCGGATAGGCGCCGAGCCCGGCGCGCAGTGTGTCCGGGTCTTCCAGGGCCCGTAGCACGAACGCGGGCGGGGCGTGTTTCGGTTCCCCGATCTGGAGCGCCAGGTGGGGCGCCGGCGTGGCCGGCGCGACCCCGCGCTTCAGCGCGTCGAGACGCTCGAAGGGGTAGGGCAGCAGCGCCTCCAGCCAGGGATTCATGCGGCCCGGCCGGCGCCGGCCGCGCTCTGCGCGACCTCCTCGTCCAGGCGGGTCCGGATGGCGTTCTCGATACGCTCGACCTCGACCGGGTCGCGAATCGGATCGATCACGAAGACGTCCTCCACCCGCTCTCCCAGGGTCGTGATACGCGCCCGCCGCACGCCGATGCCGATCTCGACGAAGAGCATGCCGAGCAGCGCAAGCAGTCCGGGCCGGTCGGAACACACCACGCGCAGTCGGCTGTGGCGACCGTTCGGCTCGAGTGTCAGGTCCGTTTCCGTGGGAATCACGAACTCCTTCAGCCGCCGGTCCACCCGCCGCCGCACGGAATGCGTGAGATCCTGCGCGGACAGCCTGCGCGCGAGGGTCGTACGGACACGCCGCCGCCGGTCGCCCTCGTCGGGAATGGGCCGGTTGCGCCCGTCGAGCACGATGTAGGAGTTCAGGCAGAGCCCGCTCCCGGTGGTGACGATGCGCGCGTCGTGCACCCGCAGGTGCAGTTCGTCGAGGGCGATGACGCTGGCGGCGAACAGGTTCGGGCGGTCTCCGGTGTAGAGGAAGATCTCCGTCGCGCCCTCGCCGCCCACTTCGCTGGCGACGTCCTGCAGGTAGACGAGGGGTCCCCGGTCGAGGTCGTGTTCGTGCATCGCCGCCGTGATGGCCGCGAGCTGCGTCGGGGTGTGGCGCAGGAACAGGTCGTCGCCGGCGTTGTCCCAGAGGGCAAGGCCGCGCTCCCGTGCGATGCCCTTGTCCGCGAGTTCCCGAAGCGCGGCTTCGCGGCAGGAGGCGATGCGTTTCGCCCGCTCGGGCCCGCCCTCGAGGCCCCGGGTCAGGGCGTCGTGGGTCTCCATGTAGAGCTGGTGCATCAGCGTCGCGCGCCAGCCGTTCCACAACGTCGGGTTGGTGGCGGTGATGTCGGCGACGGTGAGCGCGTATAGGTAGTCGAGGCGGGTCGTCGTGCGCACCTCGCCGGCGAACTCGTGGACGATCGCGGGATCGTGGATGTCCTTGTGCTGCGCGGTGGTGGACATCACCAGGTGCGAGCGCACGAGCCACTCGACCAGTTCCGTCTCCTCGTCCGAGAGGCCGTGGCGCCGGCAGAAGACGACGGCGTCCCCGGCGCCGAGTTCCGAGTGGTTGCCGCCGCGTCCCTTGCCGATGTCGTGGAACAGCCCGGCGATGTAGAGCAGCTCGATCTTCGCGATGCTCCTGACGCAGCGCATGGCGAGGGGGAAGGTCTCGGCGCTCGACGGATAGCGGAACCGGCGCATGTTGCGGATGACCATCATGGTGTGCGCATCGACCGTGTAGATGTGGAACAGGTCGTGCTGCATCTGTCCCACGATGCGCCCGAACTCGGGGATGTACCTGCCGAGGATGCCGTAGCGCCGCATGCGCGTGAGCTGGCTCACCACGGTGTAGGGCGCCCGCAGCAGATCCATGAAGTACCGGGTCACCTCGGGGTCGCTCCGGAAGTCGTCGTCGATCAGCAGGAGGTGGTCCCGGATGAGACGGATCGTGGCGGCGCGCACGCCGACGATGTCGCGTCGGTTCGCCATGATGACGAACAGCTCGAGCAGCGCGGCCGGGTGGTTGCGGAACACGGCCGGCGAGGTCGTCTCCATGTACCGGTTGTTCACCTGGAAGCGCGCGTTGACGGGCTCGATGCGGGGCGCGCGACGGCCGCGCAGGATGGCCTCGTCGAAATGCTGCAACAGGATGTCGTTCACCTCCCGTAGCTCGAGGACGTGGCGGTAGTAGTCGTGCATGAACTGTTCGACCGCGAGCTGCGCGTCCGAATCGCGGTAGCCGAAGCGCTCGGCGAGGGTGCGCTGGTGGTCGAACAGGAGCCGGTCCTCCCTGCGCGTCGCGATCAGGTGCAGCCCGAAACGCACGCGGCACAGGAACTTGCGCCCGTCCGAGAGCCACCCCCGCTCCTGGGGGGTGAGATAGCCCTGGCGGGTGAGTTCGGACAGGTCGGACGTGCCGAGATGCCGGCGGGTGATCCAGCCGACGGTCTGGATGTCCCGCAGACCCCCGGGCGATCCCTTGATGTTCGGTTCCAGGTCGTACTCGACGTCGTCGAACTGGGCGTGACGGTCGGCCTGCTCGGCGCGCTTGGCCTCGAAGAACCTGCGGCTCGGCCAGACGCCGCGCCATCTGGCGTTCGACCCGGCGCTCCACCAGGGGCGCGCGCCGTCGAGGGCCCGGTCGAGCCTGGCGCAGAGGACGTCGGAGCCGGACAGACGCCGCCGCTCGATCAGTGCCGTGGCGACGGTGATGTCGCCCGCCGCCTCGCGGCGGCACTCCCGCACGGTGCGCACGCTGTGACCGATGTCGAGCTTGAGGTCCCACAGCAGGCGGACGAAGGCGGCGATGTCCTCCGCGCCGCGCCGCGAGTTCCGGACCAGGATCAAGAGGTCGATGTCGGAACGCGGATGAAGCTCGCCGCGCCCGTAGCCGCCGACGGCGAGAAGGGCCAGGTCGTCGCGGTACTGGAAGGCGTGTTGCCAGATCTCGACCAGGAACGCGTCGAAGAAACGCGCGCGCTCCGCGACCAGGAGTTCGGCGTCCTCGCCGTTCCAGAAGCGGTCGACGAGCCGGCGGTCGGCGAGATCGATGCGGCGCCGGAGTGCGGCCGTGTCGAGGAGCTGCGCCGCGCTCATGCCGCCGCGGGTGTCAACGCCGTCTCTTCGTCTCGGCGCGTGAGGACCTCGGCCCCGCCGTCCGTCACGAGCACGGTGTGCTCCCACTGCGCCGACAGCCGGTGGTCCTTCGTCACGACCGTCCACCGGTCCGGCAACAGCTTCACGTTGCGCTTGCCCGCGTTGATCATGGGCTCGATCGTGAAGGTCATCCCGGGCTCGAGACGTACGCCCGTGCCGCGCTGCCCGTAATGGAGCACCAGCGGTTCGTCGTGGAATATCCGGCCGATGCCGTGGCCCCCGAACTCGCGGACGACGGAGAACCGGTGCATCTCCGCGTGGCGCTGGATGGCCGCGCCGATGTCGCCGAGGAAGGCGCCGGGACGCACCTGCTCGATCCCCTTGTAGAGGCACTCCTGCGTCACGCGCACGAGCCGCCGCGCCAGCACGCTCGGCTCGCCGACGAAGAACATCTTGCTCGTGTCGCCGTGCCAGCCGTCCTTGATCACGGTGATGTCGATGTTCAGCACGTCGCCGTTGCGCAGGACCTTGCGGTCGTTCGGGATGCCGTGGCAGACGACGTGGTTCACGGAGGTGCAGATCGACTTCGGGAACGGCGGCTGTCCCGGGGCATTGCTGTAGTTGAGGGGCGCGGGACGACTCGCGAGGTCGTCGACGATGAACTCGTGGCAGCGACGGTCGAGGTCGCCCGTGCTGACGCCGGGCGCCACGTGGCCGCCGATCATCTCCAGCACGCTCGCCGCCAGCCGGCCGGCGATGCGCATGCGCTCGATCTCTTCGGGTTTCTTGGGCTTGACGGGCATGGCAGACGGCGGGCGCTGTTGGGCAGGAAACCGCTATGGTATAAAGCGCGCGCCTCGCATGGAACAACGCTGGCGTCGGCCAACGGCTTCCGCGGGGCGCGGACGGGCGGTACTGCGCCCGCTTCGCGACACGATAACGGCCAGGTGGGGAGTTCCCCGCCGAACTTCCGCGCGGCGACAGCGTCGCCAGTAGGCGACACAGCGCCAAGAGGCGACATGGAACGTGCTGCCGCGGGTGGGCGGGCGACGCGAGTCGCGCGTCGGATCCGGCAGCCAGCCGCGCGGTCGCGACAACCCGGAGACAACGCATGGCTTCCATCGGCATGCGCGACCTGCTCGCGGCGGGCGCGCACTTCGGTCATCAGACGCGCTTCTGGAACCCCAGGATGGCGCCGTACATCTATGGCGCGCGCAACAAGATCCACATCATCGATCTCGAGCGCACGCTACCGGCGCTCAACGAGGCGCTGGGGCACATCAAGGCCCTGGCGGGCCGGCGCAACAAGATCCTGTTCGTCGGCACCAAGCGGGCCGCCGCCAAGGTCATCCGCGAGCAGGCGACGCGGGTCGGCATGCCCTACGTCGACCAACGCTGGCTCGGCGGCATGCTCACCAACTACAAGACGATCCGCCAGTCGATTCGCCGTCTTCAGGACCTGGAGACGCAGGCCGAGGACGGCACCTTCGAGATGCTCACGAAGAAGGAGGCCCTGCGCAAGCGGCGGACGATGGAGAAGCTCGACCGCAGCCTCGGCGGCATCAAGGAGATGGGAGGCCTGCCCGACGCGTTGTTCGTGATCGACGTGCAGCACGAGCGCATCGCCGTCACCGAGGCGAACAAGCTCGGCATCCCCGTGATCGCGGTGGTCGACACCAACAGCGACCCCGAGGGCATCGACCACATCATTCCGGGCAACGACGACGCGATCCGCGCCATCCGGCTCTACGTCACCGCGGTGGCGGATGCGATTTACGAGGGACAGGGCCGCGCCGCCGGCGACGTGGAACCCGGGACGTTCTCGGAGGACGAGTTCGTGGAGGTCGAGGCGGAGCCCGCTGCCGTCGCCGCCGCGGCGTCCGAACCCGCCCCGCAGCCAGAGACGGTGCCGGCGCCCGCTCCGGAGGCCGAAGCGCTTCCGGAGACGGCGCCAGAGTCCGAGGCGGCCGCCACCGAGCCGGTGGAGGAGCCAGTGCAGTCCGACGAAGACGAATCGAGAGACGCGGCGACAGGGACAAAGCAGGAGTAGGAGCGGCGTCGCTCCCCTGCGGGCGACTCCGCCAGTACGCAAGAGGAGAACGGATCGTGGCCACGATAACAGCAGCGATGGTCAAGGAGCTTCGGGACCGCACCGGGCTCGGCATGATGGACTGCAAGCGGGCGCTGACCGCGGCGGACGGAGACCTCGACCGCGCCATCGACGACCTGCGCCGCAAGAGCGCGCTGAAGGCCGCGGCGAAGGCCAGCCGCACGGCCGCGGAGGGCCTGCTGGCGCTTCGGGTCGCGGACGACCGCCGCAAGGCGACCCTGGTCGAGGTCAACATCGAGACCGACTTCGCCGCGCGGCACGAGAAGTTCTCGGCATTCCTCGACACCGTTGCCGAGGCGGCCTTCGCGGCCGGCGCGAACGATGTCGATGCTCTGATGACCGCCGCCTTGGAGGCCCAGCGCGAGGCGCTCGTGCAGGAGATCGGCGAGAACGTGACGGTGCGCCGGGTGGTGACGCTCGAAAACCCGGGCGGACACGTCGCGAGCTACCTGCACACCGACCGCCGCAAGGGTGCGCTGGTGGAACTCGAGGGCGGCGGCGACCTGGCCGAGTTGGGTCGGGACCTCGCCATGCACGTGACCGCGGCGGCGCCCGAAGTCGTCCACCCGGACGACCTCGACGCGGCCTTCCTGGCCAAGGAGCGCGAGATCCTGGAAGCCCAGGCCATCGACAGCGGCAAGCCGCCCGAGATCGCGAAGAAGATGGTCGAGGGCCGCCTGCGCAAGACGATGGGCGAACTCAGCCTGGTCGAGCAGCCCTTCGTGAAAGAGCCGAAGACCCGCGTGGGGAAACTCCTGTCCGGCGCCGGGGCGACCTGCACCCGTTTTGCCCGCTACGAGGTGGGCGAGGGGATCGCGAAGAAGGCGGACGACTTCGCCGCGGAGGTCGCGGCGCAGGCGGGGACTTCCTGAGCGTACTGTGCCCGGGTGGGCCGTGATCGTCGAACCGATCGCGCCCACCTACGCTCGAAACGCGGTGTCGCGCCATCCGGTGTTCGGCGAAGTCTCCCTGTTGCATGCCCCTGACGGTCTTCGCGCCACGCCACGGCGCTTGGGCCGTCACGTGTTTCAATTGACGACCGTCGAGCGGGGCGCTCCCGAAAATGGCGCCTTGAGAGTTTCCTAGCCCATCCGGGTCGGGGCAATGCAAAGTTGCTGTATACTTGACCAGTATGGGTCCGCCTCGGAGGGTTCATGGCACAGTTTTCCAACATCGAGTGGACCGACCACACGTTCAACCCTTGGTGGGGGTGCACCAAAGTCTCGCCAGCCTGCGACCACTGCTACGCCGAGACGTGGGCCCGGCGAATGGGCTTCGACATCTGGACGCGCGGCAAGCCACGGCGCTTTCTCAGCGACACGTACTGGCAGCAACCTCGCCGGTGGAACGAGAATGCCGCGAGGAACGGTCGCAGGGCCAGGGTCTTCTGCGCATCCATGGCCGATGTCTTCGAGTGGCAGCGTGGCCTGCAGCCTTGGCGCCAGCGTCTCTGGCGACTCATCGCCGAGACGCCGAACTTGGATTGGCTGCTTCTCACGAAACGCCCCCACCTTGCGGCCAGGCTCGCCCCGTGGGGCGACACTTGGCCCGACAACGTCTGGGTAGGCACGACGGTTGAGGATCAGCGTTGGGCAGACAAGCGGCTGCCGAAACTGTCTCGGATCCCCGCGACGATACGGTTCCTCTCATGCGAACCACTGCTCGGACCGGTCGAGCTGGAGCCTTGGCTTGCGCATGGAGACGTTCATTGGGTCATTGCGGGCGGCGAAAGCGGCCCACAGGCTCGGCCTAGCGACCCGATGTGGTTCCTCGATCTCCTCAGGCAGTGTCGTTGCCACGATGTGCCTTTCCACTTCAAGCAGTGGGGCGAGTGGGCTCCACTCGAAGGCGTCGACGGGTTGCCACGGTCGGTTTTGGAGGGAGAAGAGTTTTCAGCACCACTCGGTCGTTTCGGCAAGAAGGCAAGCGGTCGCAACCTGGCGGGGAGGGTTTGGAACGGCATTCCCGCTGGGCGGGCGCCGGTGCCAGGATTGGCTAGCTGATTTGCTGTGGTCGAGCCCTTGCCGCCCTCTTGGCGGGGAGCATGGGCATCCGCGCCGGCAGTTCATTTGAACCTCACCCGCACTCCCCGGTTCGCCGTAAAGCCCCTGCCGCCACCGGGGCGTCGTACATCTAGCCGACCCTCCCGTGCCAGCCGCTGCAGCGTGTTCTTTCGCAGCAAACCCAAGTGGTACGGGGTTTCGTCGCTCGTGACGAAGTCATCGATCTTCTCTATCGGCACCCACGCGTTACCGAAGCGCTCCTTCAATTGTTCTGCGAGAGGCTCGGTGTCGGTCCCGAACAGGGTGGTCTGACCGAGTGCATAGCCGCGAAACGAAAGCCCGCCTGAGGGATCGACCTTCCAGATCGACTTCTTCATGAGGTCGCAACCTTTCGGGCTACCCGTCGCGAAGTACAGCGTGTAGACGTGTCGATTGCCCTTCCACAGTTCCAGAGGAATGACGTAACGTGCTCCGTGCCGCTTGAGTTGCGTCGCGAAAAGGTCGTGCAGGAACGGCTTGCGCTCGGTTTCCTGATCGATGGTCCAGGATTGGCGCCAGTCGGCTGTGCCGAACAGAGCGTCAAGAGCGGGGCCGTACTCAGGCTGGCGATGGAACCGACGGATCGGCTCGTACATGAAGGAAATCAGGCACTCGCTCTTGTTGTTTTCCAGGACGCGACCGATCAGATTCATGGGGCTACCCTTCGGCCCGAATGGGTCGATCATCACGAAAGCCGGCGCCAATGCTGCGTTCTGATCGTCGATGTGGTCCAGAATCTCGGTCATCGACTCGTCGAAGTTGCCCTGCAGCACCCGGGCTTCAGTGTTCGGAATAGCGGGCTCCCGCTCCAGCAACCCGCGCAGATGCCGAGCGCGCGTATGATCGGACTCGATGAACAGGCAGACCACCTCGACGCCCTGAAGCCGGCCCTCTCTCCTGTGACGCCTGACACAGTCGAGTGCGACCAAGGGTGAACCCCGCTCGCCGTGGAGGTACTCGCCGGGACCGGCAAACCCGTCGACGAACAGCAATCGCCCGTTCCAGCGGCTGAGAATCGGAAACCAGCCATCCAGATAGTTGCGCAAGACCAGATGTTTGCCCTCGGTCTGCGCGTCGCGCTGCCAGAGCGTCGCTGCCATGTTCTGGACCTCCCTGTGTTTGTCTGCTCAATTGCACCATCTCAGTCTGGGGCGGGGCCGCAAAGCGGCGGCAGCGTCTAGCCGCGGAGCGCGTTCCCTGGCAACCGAGTCCGAGCAGCCGCCACCGTTTCCTCACGGTGAGAGGACGTTGGTTGATATAGCATACGTCATATAGCGCTTGCTATAATAGGTGGCAATTGGCGCAGAATTCTAGCGCAGTCCTCGGCGGACGGCCCATGCAGTCACCAGGCAACATCCCCACCGACTACCCGCTACGGGTCAAGGACCTCCGGGAACGGCTCGGGTTGACCCAAGTCGAAATGGCCGCCCGCATCGGCGTAGCGTTCGCTACCGTGAACCGCTGGGAGAACGGCAAGTCCAGACCCGCGGCTTTGGCATGGCAACGCCTCGTCGATCTGGACGCGGCAGCCCGCGCGGCGATCCGTAGCCCGGAGCCACCCGTGCAGACGAGTGCGAGCTTGGACTTCGCCGCGAGGTCGGAGGTGGTTGCTGCGGTCGCGGAGGGCACCCGCCTCGCATACGGTCACCTGTTCAATCCGACGTTCGCGGCGGAGATCTCGTCGATCGATCCGCTGCCGCACCAGCGCATCGCCGTGTACGAGCACATGCTCCAGCAGTCGCCGCTGCGTTTCTTGCTCGCCGACGACGCCGGCGCGGGCAAGACGATCATGACGGGCCTTTATCTCCGGGAAGTGATGGCGCGTCAGCTCGTCTCGCGCGTCCTGATCGTTCCGCCGGCCGGCTTGGTCGGTAACTGGGAGCGCGAAATGCGCACGCTATTCCGCCTTCCCTTCCGCGTCGTCCGCGGCGCGGAAGCGCGGACGGCGAACCCGTTCAGCGGGCCGGACAGCGACCGCCTGATCGTCAGCGTCGATACCCTTGCCGGCACGCGGATGTTCCGGCGGTTACGCGAAGCGGTGGCTGCCGGAGCGCGCCCATACGAACTCGTGGTGTTTGACGAGGCCCACAAGCTTGCCGCCCACCGGGGACACGACTCCCGCGTACACAAGACCGAACGGTACCGCTTGGCCGAGGCCTTGGCGGGCCTGCCCGTTCGGGACGAACGCTGGACGCTTGGCTGGTCGGCGCTCAACGTCCTGTTGCTGACTGCGACGCCCCACATGGGCAAGGACTTCCCCTACTACTGTTTGTGGCGCTTGCTCGCCCCGGACGCGCTGGCGACCTTCGAGGCGTTCGAGGACTTCCCGGACGAACAGCGCCGCCGTCACTTCATCCGGCGGACCAAGGAAGAGATGGTCGGCATCGACGGCCGTCCCTTGTATCCGCAACGGCACTGCGACACCTTGAGTCACTCGCTCAGCCCGGCCGAGCAGGCGCTCTACGACGCAACCACGCGCTACATCGCGGAGACCTACAGCAAGGCGCGGGTGCTGAATCGATCAGCGGCCCGCCTCGCGATGAGCGTCTTCCAGCGACGCCTCGCCAGTTCGTCCCATGCGCTGATGCGCTCGTTCGAGCGTCGCCTCGCTCGAATGGACGAGGCCATCGCCCTCGTTCAGGAGGGTCGGTCCGACGAGCTGGAGCGACGGCAGGTGCACATTGGCGAGACCGTCGACGTTTTCGAGTCCCGGACCGCCGACGAAGAGACTGGCCACGACGGCGAGCAAGAGGCCCACGAAGCCTTCGAGGAGGCAGCGCTCGGCGGTCTCGCCGCCGTCGCGCTCACGGATCTGCGGGAAGAGCGTGCGGAAGTCGAGGCCCTGCTCGCAAGGGCACGCGAACTCGCCGAAAGCGGGGAGGACTCCAAACTCGAGAAGCTGCGCGACGTTATGGCAAATCCCGCGTTCGGCGGCGAGAAGCTCATCGTGTTCAGCGAGCACCGGGACACGGTCGAGTTCGTCGTCCGCCGCTTGGAAGGGTTTGGCCTCACCGGCAGGGTAGCGCTGATCCATGGTGGTCTTGGCTACCGTGAGCGCGAGGCGCAGGTCGAGTTGTTTCGCCGTCCGGCCGATCATGGCGGCGCGAACTGTCTCGTGGCCACCGACGCCGCCGGCGAGGGCATCAATCTTCAGTTCTGCTGGCTGATGGTCAACTACGATGTGCCCTGGAATCCGGCACGGCTGGAGCAGCGGATGGGTCGTATCCATCGGTACGGCCAGAAGCGCGATCCGGTCGTGATCGTTAACCTGGTGGCGGGAGAGACCCGCGAGGGACGGGTACTGACCGCACTGCTGGAGAAGCTTGAGGCCATACGCAAGCAACTCAGTTCCGACAAGGTCTTCGATGTCGTTGGCCGCCTGTTCGAGAACATGCCGCTCAAGGACTACTTCGAGCAGGCCGCCACGGAGGATGGCGCACGCGAAGCCATCGAGGCGCTGGACCGCAGGATGACCCCCGAGCGGACTGCGGCCATCGCGGAGCGAGAACGCGACCTGTACGGTGTCAGCGAAGTGCGGGACCGCCTGCCGGAGATCAACGCCGCGATGGAGCGCGAGCGCTTTCGGCGCATGCTGCCTGGCTACGTGCGGCGTTTCGTGGAGACCGGCGCGCCCCTGCTCGACCTGCGCGTGGAGGGCGACGCGGGCGGGGTGTTCGAACTCGTGCCGCAACGTCGACGTGCCGCCGACGAACTCCGGGAGGCCATGGACATGTATCCGGAGGAAATGTGGGGCCGTCTAACGGTCCATCGCCCGAAGGGCGGCGAAGACGCCATCTGGATGCACCCGGGCGAAGCCGTATTCGAACGTTTCCGCGGCAACTTGCTGGCGCGTCATCGGGCAGAGGCGCGGCGGGGCGCAATCTTCGTCGATCCCCACGCCGAGGTGCCTTATCTGTTTCATCTGGCCCGCGCGTCCGTGCGCCGGCGGGACGGGAACAGGTCGCGAACCGTCGAGACCCGACTGATCGGGCTACGCCAGAGCGGCGACGGCGCCATCTCGGCATGCGCTCTCGAGCACATTCTGCTGCTGCGCGGCGCCGAGCGCGTTGCGCCCGGCAGTGTCCCGCTGGCGCACGCCGCGCTTGGGCTCAAGGATGGCGCGGAGCAGTGGTTGCGGCACACCGTCCTCGGCATGGTCGCCGAGCACCGAGCGCGCATTCAGGATACGCTGCCCGAGCGACGCCGCTGGGTGACGGCTGGCTATCACCATCGGACGGCCGATCTCATGCAGGCGCGGCGCCGCGCGAGTGCGGAAGCACGCGGAGGCGATCCGCGCCGTCTGACTGAATTCGACATGGTGAAGGAACAGCAGGGTCGGCTTGCGGCCGAAAGGCAGCGTGCCCTGAGCCTGCTCGAAGACGAGAGTTCGCTAATCGAGCCGGGCGAAGCCACGATGATTGCCCATGCCCTGGTCGTCCCGACGGAAGACCGGGAGGAGCGTCAACGGCATGACGCGGAGGTGGAGGCGATCGCGATGGCCTTCGCTCGCGTGCATGAAGAAGCCGCCGGAGCCAAGGTCGACGATGTGTCGCGTCCCGACCTCTCACGCCGGGAAGGTCTCGGCGACTGGCCGGGCTTCGACCTCCGCTCGGTGCGTCCCGCCGGCGATCTCGGCCCGGCGGAGGATCGCGCGATCGAGGTCAAGGGTCGCGCGGGTACGGGCGCTGTCGAGGTGAGCGCGAACGAGTGGGCGGCGGCGTGCAACCTGCGGGAGCGCTACTGGCTGTATACGGTCTTCGATTGCGCGACACCCCGCCCCCGCCTGGTGAAGGTTCGCGACCCGTTCGGCCGTTTGCTGGCAAAAGCCAAGGGCAGCGTCGTCATCTCTGCGTCGGAGATCCAGGCAGCAGGCACGCGTGAGGCGGGCGTATGAAGGGGCGTGTATCGTGAGCTCGTGGACGAGTGGGCCATCTACGATGGTTCTGCAGCCACGCGACTCCGCTCGCGAAGGGACTGAAACAATGAGCCCGAATGCACCGGACGACCCGAAGACCCCGCGACACACGCGGGATCCCGACATGATTGGTGCCGAGGTAGCGATCCTGAGGGCGGCCAAGCGGGCGCGGCTTCGAGCCGCCGCCAACGGCACTCCCATCGCGATTTAGGAGGAGGGCAAGGTTGTTTGGGTGAACGTGAACGAGGAGGGAGAACTCGAACGTGGCTAACGCAGGAGCGCCGGCGTCGCTTGCACTGATTCGGCGGCCTTTGACGGATTCGGGGGCGAAATGACGAACGTGGACGTCAACCTGAAAGTGCCGGCGCTCGACAAACTGGTCGAATACGCGGGCAGCGGCATCGGCGCGGTCGCCGGGCCCATGCTGGCCCCGTGGAAGGCGCGGCGGGAAACAAAGGCCAGGCTGATTGAAGCCAAGGCGGAAGCCGACAGCCTAAAGCTCGTTGCCGAAGCACAGGCAGAGGCGCGGCGACTGCTGGTCGAACCCGAGAATGCAGTCTCGGGAGGTATGGAACTCGAGGCGGGCGGCATCACGCAACGGATCGAGTTCCAGGAGAAGAAGCGGCAGGCGAACATCGAGGCTACTGTCTTGGAGGCAGCTGCGGAACTCGGTGACAAGGAAGTGTTTGACCACGAGCCGGACCCAGACTGGACAGCACGTTTTTTCGATGGCGTGCAGGACGTGTCGTCAGAGGACATGCGCAAGCTCTGGGCGAAGGCGCTCTCGGGTGAAGTGCAAAGGCCAGGTGCCACGTCTCTGCGCACGTTGGAGGTTCTGAGGAACATGACCGCTCAAGATGCGGCGGTCTTCCAGGAGGTGTGCAGCTACTTCATTAGGGACTTCGTCTTCAGGCCGGGGGAAGGCCCGACGAGCCATGCCGCAATATCATTCGATCGCTTGCTGCTACTTGAGGACGCCGGCCTCATCAAGGCGGACACGACTCTCGTAAGGAAGCTAGAGTGTAGCCCAACGCCTGTTTATCTCCCCTACCAAAACTGGATTCTGAGGGTTTCCACGACAGCCCAAACGACCGAGGTCAGTGTTCCGGCGTACCCCATTACCTCGGCAGGCAGGGAACTCCAACGGGTCGCCGAGTGTACATCGCAAGCGGACTACCTCAGATCGTTCTCGCGTTTCCTTCAGAGCAAGGGTTGCGAGCTGGCTGCCGCTCCAATCATCAAGGAACTGCCCGGCGGTCGTGTGAGACACGGGCGGGACTTTGCGCCTATTCAGCCCGACGACCGAAGCTCGGGGGACGATCGACCATGACACCCGACGACACCCGCCTCATCGAGGTCGACTTTCCGCTCGAGCGTGTGTCACTGGACTCCGTGCACGAGAAGAACGTCCGGCATGGCCACATATCGACACTACACATCTGGCCAGCGCGGAGGCCACTTGCAGCTTGCCGTGCGGCGCTGATCGCTACGCTGTTGCCCGATCCCGGCAACGCGGCCGAGCGCCGGGAAGTCTGGCACCGCCTCGCCGGCGAGGTGGTAGAGACGGTCAAGACAGAGCGGCGTGACGGGCGAACGGTCGAGAAACGAAGGCGCGAGACGCGGGGCGGGATCCTCCATTGGGGGCGGGAGAGCGGAGGGGACCTCGAGTGGTTCCGCGAGAAGATTGGCGAGGCGTATGGAGGCCGCGCACCGAGAGTGCTGGATCCCTTCGCCGGTGGGGGCGCCATCCCGCTTGAGGCGATGCGGTTGGGCTGCGAGGCAACCGCAGTGGACATCAATCCCGTGGCGTGGTTCATCCTGAAGTGCACGCTCGACTATCCGCACCGCCTGGCGGGAAAGACCGTACGTCTGCCGGACTTCGCTCTCGCCGATCGCGAGTTCATGGAGCCTTTCCTCAAGGCCAAGGGCTTAAAGGGGAAGACGCTCAGAAGCCAACTGGCGGCCCTCGGGTTGGACGACGAGCATGCGGAGCCTGAGCTTCTCGACAGTGGTTTGCACGACAATGACCTTCTTCGCGCAAACCTCGCCTGGCAGTTGCGGGCCTGGGGCCGTTCAGTGCTGGCGCGCGTACGCGCCGCCCTGGCGAGCCGCTATCCCACGTATGCGGAGTTTCAACCGCTCGCGACCGACAGTGCGGCGTTCGAGCGAAAACCGCTCGCACTGCTGACCCCAGACGACGCGGGTGAGACGGATGTGGGGCCGCTCAACGCCCGGTTCAGTGCGGAGTACCTGAGGGACCCCCGCAACCCACGCTGGGTGACCAAGCCCACGGTAGCCTATCTCTGGGCGCGCACGGTCCGCTGCAAAGGTTGCCGCGCGACGTTGCCGCTGCTCAAGACGCGCTGGCTGGCGAAGACGAACCGCAAGCGTGTGCTGCTCACCCTGACGCCGAAGGAGGACGGGACGGGCGTTGACTTCGGCATTGAGGTCGACGTCCCAGGTGCCGGTGGCAACGCAGCGCAGCGGCGCGAGCACGACAAACGGCTGGGCGTCGGGACCATGAGCCGCAGTGGAGCGCGCTGCCCCTGCTGTCCGACGATTATGGGCCTAGAGGACATACAGGTCGAAGGCCGGGCCGGGCGGATGGACGCCACCATGATTGTGGTGGTAGTGAACGGGCTGCGTGGGAAAGAGTACCGCCCGGCACAAGCCGAGGAACTCGTCGCCGCTTGCGTTTCGGAAGAGGACCTGGATGCGCTGTACAGCGGGATTCCGTTCGGCATGCCCAACGAGGCGATCTGTGCTGAACGACCCTCGCCTAACTCGCGGGGAGCATCTGGTCTCCCACGGTACGGCATCCTTAGCTGGAAGGAGACGTTTGCGGATCGGCAGCTTCTGGCCTTGGGCACCTTCATTCGCCAGATGCGCGGGCTCCCCGAACGGATGGTTGCCTTTCCTGACGACTGGCGCGACGCAATCGTTGCATGTTTGGCGCTCACGATCAGTCGCTTGGCAGATCGTGGTAGCGCACTTGCGACATGGACCAATGACCCGGAGCAAATCCGCGGTACGTTTGCCCGTTTCGCCCTTCCTATCGCTTGGGACTTCTCCGAGTCTTGTCCGTTGGTCGATACGACCAGCGGGTTTGTTCAGGCAGTCGAGTGGATCGCCCGAGTTGTCGAGCATCTGGGGGAAGCTGTGATGCGGTCGCCTCCGGCAGCGACTCTCCAGCAGTCCGCAACGGATCCTGTCGCCGACGGCTTCGACCTAATCTGCACCGATCCTCCCTACTACGACGCTATCCCGTATTCGGATCTGATGGATTTCTTCCACGTCTGGCTACGCCGCACATTGCGGAATGTGGTGGGAGACGCGGATTCAGTCTTCGTTAATCCGCTCGGGCCAAAGTGGGATCGCCACGCGAATCATGGGGAACTAGTCGATCAGCCAAATCGCTTCGCGGGCGACAAGGCCGCATCGAAACAAAGCTACGAAGATGGTATGGCGCGCGCCTTTCGGGCATGCCATAACGCGCTGAACGAGGACGGTCGGCTGGTAGTGGTGTTCGCCAACAAGTCCCCCGATGCTTGGGAAACCCTCGCCGGAGCCTTGATCCGGGCTGGTTTTGTCGTTGGTGGCTCGTGGCCGATCCAGACCGAGAGGGTAAACAAGCTCGCGGGTGGGGCAAGGCTCGCATCCTCCGTTTGGCTGGTTTGCCGCAAGCGTCCGCCGGGTCGTCCGGGTTGGGAGTCGGCAGTACTCGCCGACATGCGCGAGAACATCACCCGCCGGCTCCGCGACTTCTGGGACGCAGGCATTCGGGGCCCGGACTTCGTGTGGTCAGCGACCGGACCGGCCCTTGAGGCGTTCTCCCGCCATCCCTCCGTGAAGAAAGCCGACGAACCGGGGGCGGTGATGACAGTCTCCGACTTTCTGCGCGAAGTCCGCAGGATGGTCGTTGACTTCGTCGTTGGCCGTGTTCTGACCGTAGAGGGTGACGCGGAGGCGACGAACGGGTTGGACGACGTGACGACGTACTACCTGCTGCACCGCGGCGACTTCGGCTTGGGCGAGGCGCCTGCAGGTGCCTGCATCCTCTACGCACTGTCCTGCAATCTCTCGGACCGCGCGCTCTCGGACCGTTTCGAAATCCTCTCGCGTCCCAACCGCACGCTGTTCGATGATCTGGACGGGGAGGAAACCGCAGGCGACGAAGACGCCGAAGCGGGTGCGAGCGGGGGAGGTGGCAAGGTCAAGCTGCTGCCGTGGAACCGGCGCAAGGCCAAGTGGCTCGGATACGAGGGTTCCGGCGGGCACCCAGTCCCGCTCATCGACCGGGCGCACCGGCTCATGCACCTGTGGCGGGCAGGCGATGAAGCCAAGGTAAACGGCTACCTAGACGACCATGGCCTTGGGCGCCACGCGCTCTTCGCCCGCGTGCTGCAAGCCCTGATCGAACTGTCGGCCGCAGGATCCGACGAACGTGCGATCCTCGAGTCCCTGTCCAACCACATCGCCGCCCGCGCTGGCCTGGGACGGCCGCCCCAACGTGCCTTGGGGCTGGAGACGCCGCCATGATTACGTCGCTCCGGCTTGTCGACTTCAAGAGTTTCGTCGACGAAACGTTGCACCTGGGCCCCTTCACACTCATCGTCGGCGCCAACGCCAGCGGCAAGAGCAACCTCCGAGATGCCTTCCGCTTCCTGCATGGCATCGGCCGCGGCTACACGCTCGCGGAGATCGTTGGAGGAAAATACGGAACGGACTGGAAGCCCATCCGTGGAACGGCGGGCGGGATCGCACGCATGGGCGCCGCCAAACCGTGGGAGGATCTGGCGTCGTTCACCATTGAAGTTGACATGCGCCTGGATCTGGAGTTCGCCCACGACCCGCCTTTACGGCCCGCGACGTACCGGATCGAGGCACGTCCCGAGGTTTTGGGCGGCGGCAAACTGTCCGTGATGGCGGAGAGCCTGTGGATCGACTCCGAGGAGATTTACTCGGAGAGTGTTTTCGAGGACGCCGAAAAGCAGCTTGATCGCAGTCAACCGGCGTTACAACAACTGCTGCACTGGCAGTTCGACTTCCCGACGTTCGCGAAGACCAGAACCGTGACGGAGCAGTTCTATCGCACGCGTTTTTTCGACTTCCTGCCGGAGCAGCTGCGGGCGGCTGGTCTGCCAGGACAGACGGCGTTGGGGGACTCGGGCGAGAACCTCCCAACGGTCCTGCAGAAGATCTGCGAAGACTCGCGCCGCAAAGCGCTGCTGATCGACTGGGTCCGCGAGCTCACGCCCATGGACGTAAGCGACATCGCTCTCCGCCCTGACTTGTCGGGTAAGACCCACTTGTTCATCTGCGAGGGCAAGCGCAGGGAGGTATCCGCAGAGAGCGCATCGGAAGGAACCTTGCGCTTTCTGGCTATGCTGGCTGCATTGCTCTCTGAGGAGGCGGGGGGGCTCTACTTCTTCGAGGAAATAGAGAACGGTCTGCATCCCTCGCGATTGCATCTGCTGTTGGAGTTGATCGAGCGGCAGGCCGCCAAGGGCCGCGCGCAGGTGGTCGCCACCACACATTCGCCCGAACTGCTCTCGATGGTCAGCGACGAGACCTTCGAAAACGTCGCCATCACCTGCCGATTGGAGGACACGAATGACGCGATCATCCGCCGCGTCGCCGACCTGCCCAACGTGAAGAAGCTGAGGCGTTCCCAGGGGCTGGGCAGGCTTCTAGCCGAAGGGTGGGTGGAACGCGCTCTTGAGTTCACGGCAGGTACCGGAGGGGACTATCGGGGATGAACGTGCTCGTGATTCCCGAAGACTTCCGCAGGGATCAGTACATCCTGAAGCCTCTGATCAAGCGGCTCTTCAGAGCGACGAGGTCTCGCGCCAAGGTGGACGTTTGCCCGGGGCCGCTGCTCGGAGGCGTGGGCGAGGCCCTCAAGTCAGAACGCATCCGGGAAGTGGTCGAGCAGCACGATGGAATGACGGACATCTTCATCCTCTGCGTGGACCGGGACGGCGATGTGGGCCGCAGACAGAGGCTCGACCAGTTGGAAGCTGAGTTCGGCAACGGCCGCACCTTCCTCGCGGCCGATGCATGGGAGGAGATCGAGACTTGGGTACTCGCCGGGCTGACCCTGCCGAAGGAGTGGCGTTGGCAGGACGTGCGGGAGGAAGTGCACGTCAAGGAGCGTTACTTCGACAAGCTGGCCGTTGAGCGTGGGGTCGCCGACGGCGCCGGAGGCGGACGCAAAGCGCTTGGCGAGGAAGCCGCCCGCAACGTCACCGCCATCCGCCGCAAGTGCCCCGAGGACTTCGACGCCCTGGCGGGGCGGATCGAGGCCCTCCCCTGAAACCCGTCAAGCGAGACTGACATGGCGCGAGACTTTCCCTGGACCCCTTGGCACAAGGTCGTGCAACTCCGCGAAGACGTGCGGACGGGCGAACTCTCGCTGGCCGACTTCGCGGCGGACCTTCACGACGTGGCCATGCAGAAGGGCACGCGTCCGGTCTACGAGGATCCGGCCCGTTTTTTCGCCCTGACCTATCCAACCTTGCCGCTACGGGATCTCGTCCGCGACGTGGCGCTACGCCTCGCCGGAAAGAACACCAAGGCCATCCGCCAGCTCGAGCTCACGTACGGTGGAGGCAAAACCCATACGCTGGTGACGCTCCACCACCTCGCCTGCGACCCGGAGTCGCTGCCGCCACTACCGGCCGTCCAGCAGTTCCGCGCCCACGTTCAGGCGTCGCTGCCCGCCGCGCGCGTCGTGGCCCTCTGCTTCGACAAGCTGGATGTGGAGAAGGGCATGGAGGTTCGCGGCCCAGCGGGCGAACTGCGCTGGCTCCAGCATCCGTGGAGCGTCCTGGCATTCCAGATCGCGGGCGAGGCAGGCTTGCGCGCACTGCATTCCGATGGCGCCAACTCGGAACGAGAGACGCCGCCGGCGGAGCCGTTGCTGGCGGACCTGCTCGCCCGGCCTCAGACGGAGGGGTTGGCCACCCTCGTGCTGATCGACGAAGTGTTGATGTACGCCCGCGAGAAGGCGGCTATGGACGCAAGTTGGCGCACGCGACTGCTCGACTTCTTCCAGTACTTATGTCAAGCGACCGCCCGCGTGGACCGTTGCGCATTGGTTGCTTCGTTGCTGGCCTCCGACCCGGCGAAGAGTGATGACCTCGGCAAGAATCTGACGCAACAGATCTTTGACATCTTCAATCGGCAGCGGGAAGAGGGGATCCAGCCCGTCCAGAAGCAGGATGTGGCCGAGGTGCTCCGACGGCGCTTTTTCGAGACCGGATCGATCTCCGACCCCGACGCCTTCCGGGCGCACGTCACCGCCGCGGTGGCCAACATCGCCGCCCTCGAGGAGGGCGTGCGCAAGGATCGCACGAAGGCGGAGCAACGCTTCCTCGAAGGCTACCCGTTCCATCCCGACTTGACGGACATCTTCTACACGAAGTGGACGCAACTGGACGGTTTCCAACGCACCCGCGGGATCCTGCGGACCTTCGCCATCGCACTGCGTGACGCGGAACGGTGGGACACGGCGGCGCTGGTGGGTCCAGGTGTGTTTCTGCCCGCACCGGGAGAGACCACTCTCGCGGAGGCCGCGCGCGAACTCACCGGTACGGCCACCCGAGAAGTGACCGAGGGCGGCGGCAACGAGTGGCATGCCGTGCTTGAGGGTGAACTCGCGAAGGCGCGGTCCCTGCAGGAGGAGCAATCCGCCCTGAGACACCGCGAACTAGAACAGGCCGTCTGTGCAACCTTCCTGAGTTCGCAACCCATCGGACAGAAGGCGCATACGCCGGATCTGATGGCGCTGGTTGGTTCGACAGGGCCCGACCGCATCGAACTCGGGAAGGGCCTGCGGCGTTGGACCGAAGTCTCGTGGTTCCTCGACGAGGCAGAGTTCGCCGGTGTGTCGGCGGATGGCGGCGGGCCGACGGAGTTACCCAAGGCATGGCGGCTCGGCAACCGGCCGAATCTCAAGCAGATGCACCACGACGCGTGCGCGAACAGGGTCTCAGCCGAACTTGTTGAGCAGGCGTTGCTGGCAGAGGTGCGCCGGACGAAGAGCCTTACTCAGGGCGCCGCCGCAGCGGGCGCTCGTGTCCACATGCTGCCGGAACGGCCGCGCGACGTCGAGGACGACGGCGAGTTCCACTTCGGCATCCTCGGGCCCGTGGCCGTTTCCGAGTCGGGCAAGCCGAGCGCGATGGCTCGGCGGTGTATTGACGAAACCACCGGGTCGGATCGTCCGCGCATCCGCCGCAACGCCGTCGTGCTCGTAGCGCCCTCGCGCGACGGCTTGGCCGCCGCCGGCGCCAGGGTGCGCGAGTACCTCGGGTGGGAGGAGGTGCGCAGTCAGCTACAAGACCAGACCCAGGACGCGGTACGCGAGGGCATGCTTTCCGCGGCCCTGGAGCAGGCGCGCAGACGAATCCCGGACGCCATACGGCAGGCGTGGTCGATCGTCATCTCGGTGAACGAGCGCAACGACATCCACGCATTCAAGGCAACCGTGGGCAGCGAACCGCTGTTCGCGACGGTCAAGGCGGACCGGCGGGCCCGGATTCAGGAGACCGCGGTCAGCGCTGAAGCGATGCTGCCCGGCGGCCCCTACGATCTCTGGCGCGCTGACGAGTCTTCGCGCCGCGTGAAAGACCTGGCGGGCGCGTTCGCGGAGAACCCGAAGCTACCGAAAATGCTCCGCCGGAAAGAGATCTTGGACACCATCGATCAGGGTGTCCGCGACGGCGTGTTTGTTGCATCGCTCGCCAGACCCGACCGGTCCGTCAGGACGTGGTGGCGGGCCTCGCTTGACGAATCGAGTCGCTCGGAACCGGCCCTGGAACTGTTTCTGGCCGAGCGGGCGGCGCTGTCGGAACTCGACCCAAGCGTGCTCGCACCTGACGTGCTCCCGGAGTTGTGGCGTAGCGAGACGATCAAGGTCGGCGACGCCATCGCCTACTTCGCGGACGGCCGTACGGTGAGCGTGGAACGCGAAGGCTACGAGGAACCGATTCCGATACCGACATGCCCGCGCGTGGCCGTAGAGGAGGCCGCCGTCGAGGCAGTGCGTCAGGGCATTCTGTGGTTGGTCAATGGTCCCGCCAGCTTCCAGGGCGAACCCGTGGCGCCGGGCGTGTTCACGGAAACGGCCGAGTTGCGTGCGCCTATGCAGGTACTGTCGGTGAACCGCCTGACCGATGAGGCGGTGGCGGACGCATGGCGCGAAGGACAGACGAGTGTCCTTGCCTTGTCGACCGCGCTTGCCGTGCAGGAGGGTGCCCCGCTCCCATGGTCCGTCCTCCGTCGGGGGATCGACGACGCGCTCACCGCGCGGTGGCTCGAGCTTGCTCCCGGGAGCGAACCGTGGCCGTGCGAACCCGCTGGAGCGGCTGGCGTGACGCTAACATTGCCCGAGCGACCACTGGTGGCCAAGGAGGGTCCGGGCTTTTCCGAGACCGGGCCGGGTACGTACGGGGGTGCCGCAGATCTCGAACCCAACGAGTTGCAGGATCTGGTGGATGTGCTTCCCGAGGTGATGAAGGCGTCGGCAGGCGCGTCGCTGCGGTTTCACTTGCGGATAACGCTCGGGGACGGCGACCAGGTGGCTCCGGAGTCTCTCCAGACGCTCAACGAGATTCTGGAAGGGGTTCACGGCGAACTGCGTCTGAGGGAATGAAGCAAGGCTTGCGCCGGGGCTAGTGCGGTAGCCGCCGCGGGTCGGAGCTAGCGAAACGGAACATCGATCTTGGGGCAGTGAGGAGAACCGACAGAGGAACCTGCGGGTGCTGACCTATAGCTCGTGACGGCTAACTCGATGATGATGGGCGCTGTTGGATGGCGGACTGTGCTTCGGATAGCACTTAATGTGGGAGTCGGGATCGAGTGAAGACGATCCACACCGCCGCTCCGGCCGGCGCTCCATCCATCTGGTCGGTGGCGGGAGGCGCCGCCCCGTCGTCGTCTCTGGACGTAGGTGAGGTAGAACCCACACTGACCGGCCCCGCGCGGCGGCAATCGTGAACCCATTTGCGAGTTGCCCATGACCCATACGAAACGAGTGTTCGTGGATGCGAACGTGGTCATCGGCTGGGGCCGCAGGTCCGAGCCGTTCGGCCCCCTGAAGGAACTGGCCGACGCAGAACTGATCCAGGTGCTGACGACCGACCTGACCGTGGACGAGATAGCGAAGCGGCGAGCCAGCCAAGACTACGAGCACGTCAAACTCCTCGCGCAACTTGGCCGAGAACCCGTTCGGCGGCTGGCTCAAGAGCTGCAGCTGCGACTGCCGGAGTTTGATCGTCGCACAATCCGCGCAATGCAGGAGGAACTTCTGAAGCGACGGCAGTTCGAGGTCAAGTCAGAGCTTCGCGAGCTGAAGGCTGCTGAGCTACACGTGGACGACATCAAGCCATCCCAGGTCTTTTCCGCATACGCGAAAGGTACGGGCTTCTTTGAAAGCACAGTGAAGCGTAGGCAGTTCGCAGATGCCTTTGTCTTCGAGCGGCTTCGAATGGCGGCTGAGGGCGGCGATCCGATTGTCCTCTGGACGCAGGACAAGGACTTTGTCGAGCCCGTCGGACGAGAGCCGTCCATGCGGTCGGTCAACTCGATCGAAGCGCTTTACGGTCAGGTCGGTAGGCCGATCAAAACCAGCGTCGTAATCGACGCGTTCTTTACGAGCAACGAGACGCAAGACGTGATCATGGAAGAAGTGCAGCGGGAGGCAGATGATCGCTGGCTTATGGGGGACGTAGAGGACGCCGAGATCGAGGAGACGACTGTACGGAGCTATGAGTTGACCGAATTGAGGTGCTTCGAAGTGCCTGGGTCTCTCGGGTGGTCCGTGTCCGCCCGATTGGACGTCGACGCGGAGGTGCGATACACGCACCCCGATTGGGAGACGGCGATGTGGGACTCGGAAGACAAGGTGCTGCTACCGTTCCGAGACGTTTCGGGAACATCCAGAGTCGTCTTCGGCGTGGATGTTGCGATGCGTGTGCGCGCCGATGATGCCGGAAATCCCATCGGGGTCGAGAACTTCCGGTTCACTACCGACGACATCCTCATCGAGCTGTAGCGAGCCATCAGCGGCCGTTCGTCGCGGATCTCCAAGCCGGCGGTTGTGTGCTGAATCTCTGCCTGATGACTCGCGGTCGTGGGCTACCGCGGAGGCTGGCAGCCTTTCTCAATCGGGGCGGCGTGAACTGTGGCGGCAGGCAAATTGGGGCTGACGGTCGGCGAAGCGATTCCGGGCCAGTAGTGGCCAAGAAACTGTAACGACTCTCACGTTGCCGCCCGCGCCCGCGTAGCATAATCCCATACAGAAATGAGTATCCATGTTGTCAAGCGTCGGGTTTCCGGCATTGGAGCCGGCCCTCGCCGGAGGGGTGTTTGTCGGGCTGTTGTGGGCTTCCCCGGTCTGGCGTGGCCGATCCGACCCAGGGGTCGGCTTCGGGCGATGGCGGAACCGCGGCGGCGGTCTGCCTTCGGCCTCGGCCGCGGTCGCTTGACGCTCCCTCCGCCGAGGCCGAAGGCGACCGTTCCCGCGGGATCCGCCACCGCCCTCACCCGAGGTCCGGCTCGGCATGGGGCGTCCACGGTCGATCCTGCCTCAGCAGCGCGTTGGCCAGCACCACCATCTTGCGCATGATCGCTGTCAGGGCGACCTTCGCCGGCTTGCCGCGGGCGCGCAGTTCGGCGTACTTGTGGGCCATGTCCGGGTTGCGGCGCAACGCGGCGACGGCCGCCATGTAGAGGAGACGCCGCGGTCTGGCGCGACCGCCACGGATAAAGCTGCGTCCCTGCCACTGGCCGGACTCGCGTGTCCAGGGCGCGACCCCGACCAGGCTCGCGACCGCCTTGGCGTCCACCTGCCCGAGTTCCGGCATGTCGGCGACCAGACCGGCCGCGACCACCGGGCCGACACCGGGGATCGACGTCAGCACCCCGATGCGGCGCGACAGCTCCGCGTCGGCGCCGGCGACCGCGGCGACCTCGTCGTCCAACGCCTTGATCTGCCTGTTGATCTGCGCCAGCCGGTTCTTCAACCGCCGCCTGAGCAGCCGGTGCCGCACGTGCTTCTGCCGGTTCAGCGCCGCCGTGCGGTCCTTGACCAGCGCGTCGCGCGCCGTGACCAGTTCGTCGAGATCGCGTTGCGCCGGCGAGCGTGGCTCCACGCGCCGCACCGCGACCGCGGCGCCCATCGCGGCGAGCGTGCGCGCGTCCGCCGCGTCCGTCTTCGCCCCCACCCCCATCGCCTGCGCGAAGCGTCGCGCGCGCAACGCGTTGACACGCGCCAGCGACAGCCGGCTGGCCAGACGCTCCTCGAGCGCCCGGTGCCACGGCCCGGTGGACTCGTACACCACCAGCGTCGCGGAATCGCCGACCCACGCCGCCAGCTCGTCGAACCCGGCCGCCGCGTTCGCAAACCGCGCCGACTCCCCGGTCGAGTGCCGGTGGGCGTCGAGATGCGCCTTCGAAATGTCCACGCCGACCGTGTCGGCGGTATGATCGTTCATGCCTTCCGTGCTCCTGTGCTTGTCATGCGGGCCCGGTGCCCATGTATCCATCCAGGACGTGCGGAAGGACGGCGGCGACCAAACTCACTTGCGGCCCCGGGGGCCGAGCCTGAAACGGTCCGCCGCCGCCCCCCTGCGCCGGTCGCAACCGGCGCAGGGGTGGACCGTTCCAAAGGTCCACTGAGACGTCTTTCTAACAGACAAGCCTGAACGGAGGCGCGATCTGAGGCGTGTGACCGTTTGGGTTGGGGATGTGGCCCAAGCTGTGTTTGATGGGTTGTCGGGCGTAAGCTGACCGGCGGCGGTCTGCCCGATGCCGCCGTGGACCGACCCCGCGGGGTGCCGGCGCGGTGAACGGGAGCGAGTTCGGCCGTTTCGGGAGTGGCCGACGACGCCTGGTGCGCGCCGCCCGCTTTTGAAGCGGGCGGGCGGCGCGCCGGGCACCGCCCTCGACTCGGGCACCGGACTCTTGAGCTTGAGGGAGAGCGTCATGCCGCGGCCTCGGTCGCGATGGCGCGGAACAGTTCGTCGCGCGCGGCGTTGAGGGCGCGCGCGGCATCCAGGTCGGAGGTGGCGTTGGCGAAGGCGTCGAGTTGCCCGAGGGTGACGCCGGGGCGGAGGAACCGGGCGGCGTTGTCGAGGGACTTGAACTTCTCGAAGGGGGTGGTGACGTTCTCGTACGGGTGGCGCTTGGTCACGCGCCCGTCGTCGCCGACCGTCGCGACCGGGAAGTGGCAGGGTCGGTGGTAGTTGAGGAACGGCGACAGCACGTTCCGGGTGAAGGCGTTGACGGCGCCGGCGAAGCGCCGCGGGATGTGGCCGTGGCCGAGGTGGCGGCGCACCACGGAGCCGTTCTTGCCCTCGACGAGGGCGTTGTCGTTGGAGCGCCGCGGACGCGACTTGGTGAACTCCCCGACGTGCAGCTTGTGCAGCAGCTCCGCCACTTGGCGGTTGACGTACTCGGAGCCGTTGTCCGCGTGGAAGCCGTTGATCACGAACGGAAAGTTCTTGAGCAGCGCGGTCAGGACCGGGATCGGGAAGGCCTCCGAGATGTACTCGACGGCGCCGACGAACTCGAACTGCGTGACCTCGTCGACGGCGTTGATCAGGTACGGGCCCTTGTCGCCGTCGCGGTCGCCAACGTGGGCGTAGCCCACGCGTGCACCGTGTCCACGCGCGGGAAGCCGGGCCGGCCCCCGGGGCGCGGCTTGCGCCGCTCGCCGATGGCGACCCGCGTCGCGCGCGTGCCCTCGATCCGCGTGCGGCGGCTGCGGTACGTCCTGCTCCCGCGCAGCCGATACAGGTGGCTGTTCGACAGCCCCGCCAGGCGCTCGAACGCCGCCCGCCCGTACTTCTCGAACTCGCGCCGCATGGTGCGTCGCGTGGCCGGACCGGACCGCTCGCCGAGGGTCTTGTCCACCTCCGCCGGCAAGCGAATGTCGGCCGCCGTGTGGCGCCGCTCGAACGGCCGCGCCGGACCGCGGCGGCGATCCTCGATCCTGCCCGTGCGCGCGTGCTGGCCGATCAGCCGTGTCAACTGCGCCCGCGACAGGCCGTCACCTTCCCCGGGAACTCCCTCACCAGGCCCTTCCCGGCCCTGGGCAACTCCGCATGGCGGAACCGCACCAGCACGCGTCGCACGAACGCGTGGGTCTCGCGCCGATCCACCGGGCCAAAGCCCACCGGATCGCTCCCCGCCAGAAAAGCCCGCATGTCGTCGAGCGGCCGCAATCGTTCGGCATCGAGTCTCAAGATCATCCTCCGATGATCCCGCAACCCGCTTCAGGCTTCACATGGGACAAGTCTCGCGTTTGACGAAATCCCCGGTCGGTGACATGGTGCGGGTGCCTGGAGGTGCCGCCATGGAACTCATCGACGAAATCAAGGACGACGCGGACGTCCGCATGGGCAAGTCCCTGGAGGCGCTGCACGACGCGTTCGCGCGGATCCGCACCGGCCGGGCGCACCCGTCCCTGCTGAACTCGGTCCGGGTCCCGTACTACGGCGCCGACACCCCGATCCAGCAGGTCGCGACCATCACCGTGGAGGAGGGCCGCACGCTGGTCATCTCGCCGTGGGAGAAGAAGATGCTCCCCGAGATCGAGAAGGCCATCCTGCGCAGCGACCTGGGCCTGACGCCGGCCGCCTCGGCCGACGTCGTCCGGCTGCCGCTGCCGCCCCTGAGCGAGGAGAACCGCCGAGACCTCACGCGCCAGGCCCGCCACGAGGCGGAGCACACGCGGGTGGCGATGCGCAACGTGCGCCGCGACGCCATCCACGACGTGCGCGAGTTCCTCAAGGAGAAGGAGATCACGGAGGACGACGCCTTCAAGGCGGAAGGCGAGATCCAGAAGATCACCGACGGCCACATCCAGGAAGTCGACGAGGCGCTCCAGCGCAAGGAAGCGGACCTGCTGGAAATTTGAGGGCGATTTGCACGTTTGGCGACGTGGTGGCGGACTAGAATCCGAGCCGTTCGCGACGCCGAACGTCCGTCGTGATCGCCGTCGCCAGCCGACCGCCAGCCTGATCGAAAGGAGTGCCGCATGTCCGAAGCCCGCCTCGAGGAGGCAACTGTCTCGGGCGCCGCCTGGCCCGCGTGCGTGCCGCGTCACGTGGCGATCATCATGGACGGCAACCGCCGGTGGGCGGAACGGCGCCGGCTGCCGGTCGCGGCGGGGCATCGCGCGGGGGCGAAGAACGTCCGCCCCGTCGCGGACGCGTGCGCGGAGGCGGGGGTCGAGTTCCTGACGCTGTTCGCCTTCAGCACGGAGAACTGGCAACGTCCGAGGCGCGAGATCCGGCCGCTCATGAAGCTCATGCGCGAGTTCCTCACGCATGACGTCGAGGAGCTCCGCGAGCGGGGCGTGCGGCTGCGCATCATCGGCGACCGGTCGCGTTTCGCCCCGGACCTCGGCAGCCTTATGGATCGTGCCGAGCGCCTGACGCGGGGGAACGGAGGCCTGACCCTCAACATCGCGGCGGGGTACGGGGGGCGGTGGGACATCGCCCAGGCGGCCCGGCGGATGGCGGAGGACGCGCGCGCGGGGCGGCTCCTCCCGGAACGCGTGGACGATGACGTGTTCGCCTCGTATCTCAATCTCGCGGGAGCGGGGCTGCCGGCGCCGGACCTGTGCATCCGCACCGGGGGCGACCTGCGCATCAGCAACTTCCTGCTGTGGGACATCGCCTACACGGAACTCTACTTCGCGTCGGACTACTGGCCCGACTTCGGCGTGCGTGAACTCGGACTGGCGTTCGACGATTTCGGAGCGCGCCCGCGGCGCTTCGGCCGGGACGGCTGACCCCGACGCGATAAGCGGAGCGCCCTTGCTCGGACAGCGCATCGTCACGGCCGTGGTCCTGGCCGCGGTCGTCGTCGGAGGCGTCGTGTTCCTGCCGGTGGGCGCGTTCGCGCTCTTCGTGCTCGTGCTGGCGGTCCCGGGTCTCTACGAGTGGGCGACGCTGTCGGGTTTCCGGAGCGTGGTTTCGAAGGTCGCGTACAGCCTGGGCGGCGCGGGTCTCCTGGCCCTCGTGTGGGCCGCACCGGCCGCCTGGCCGATCGTCCTCGCGGTGGCCGCGCTCTTCTGGGTCCTCGCTGCGGCCTTCGTGGTCAGCTTTCCCGCCGGCCGCTCGATCGCGGCCGGCCGTGCCTGGCTGGCGGTGGCCGGGGCGCCGGTCTTCGCCGGGGCCTGGCTCGGCCTGGTGGCGCTCAAGCAGCACGAGCTTGGCCACTGGTTCATCCTCTGGATGTTCGTGCTCGTCTGGGCTGCGGACAGCGGCGCTTACTTCGCCGGCCGCGCCTTCGGCCGCCGGCGCCTGGCGCCCCGCGTGAGTCCGGGCAAGACCTGGGAGGGGGCCTTCGGCGGGACGGCGCTCGCGGTCGTCGCCGCGGGCGCCATGGCGTGGGGCCTGGGATGGCGGCCATTGTCCGGCTGGGTCGTCCTGGCCGTCGCCCTGGCGGTGGTGGCGATCGTCGGCGACCTGTTCGAAAGCGCCGTCAAGCGCGCGCGGGACGTGAAGGACTCGGGAGGACTGCTCCCGGGGCACGGCGGCGTGCTCGACCGAATCGACTCGACCGTCGCCGCGGCGCCCGTCTTCGCCGTCTCCCTGCCCCTGCTGTTATGATCGGACTGCCGTCCAACGACGCACGTTGCGATCGGGCGCGGTCGCTCCCCGAGAGGTCCCGTCAGGCATGGATGCACTCTGGTACGTCTTCTACCTGCTGATCACGCTGGGCGTCCTCGTCACGGTCCACGAGTTCGGACACTACGTCGTCGCGCGCGCCTCGGGCGTGCGGATCCTGCGGTTCTCGGTGGGCATGGGACGGCCGCTCTACCTGTGGAAGGACAGCCGTGGCACGGAGTTCGTCATCGCGGCGATCCCCCTCGGGGGCTACCTGCGCATGTACGAGTCCGGGAACGCGGCGACGGATGCGCCCGACGGTGCGGGCGAGAAGGCCTTCGACCGCCTGTCGCCGTGGTGGCGAATCGCCATCGCCGTCGCCGGTCCGGCGGCGAACTTCGTGCTGGCCTTCCTCGTCTATTGGTTTATCGCCATCACGGGCGTCACCGTGTTTCCGCCCCTCGTGGGCGCCGTCGAACCGGGCTCCGCGGCGGATTCGGCGGGCCTGCGTGGCGGCCAGGAAGTCGTCGGCGTGGACGGACGCGAGACGCGCACGTGGACGGACGTCGGCCTCGGGCTCGCGAGCCGGCTCGGGGATTCGGGAGAGATCGAGGTCGAGGCGCGTTGGCCTGACTCGCCGACATCCCGCCGCCATGTCATCGCCATCGACGACTGGCACCGGCTCGAGGAGGAGCCGGACCTCCTCGGCTCCCTCGGCATCTCGCCGATGCTCCCGGCGCTCGTGGCCGAGGTGATCCCGGACAGCGCGGCCGAGCGCGCCGGCTTCGAGGCGTGGGACCGGGTGGTGTCCGCCGGTGGCGCGCCAGTCGCCGGTTGGTCCGACTGGGTGCGCGCCGTGAGCGGATCGCCGGAGCGCCCGCTTTCCGTCGTGGTCGCGCGGGGTGGCGGCGAGGTGGACCTCACGCTGGTGCCCGACGCTGTGGAGGCGGTCGACGGCAGCATGATCGGGTTCGCCGGGATGCGCGCGCCGACGCGGACCATCCGGTCGTCCGTCCTCGGGGGGGTCGTCGTCGGAGCGCGGGAGACGGCCCGCAACACCCTGCTGACCCTCGGCCTGCTGAAGAAGATGGTCGCGGGTCTCGTCTCGCCCAAGAACCTCTCCGGACCGTTCATGATCGCCAAGGTGGCGAAGGACTCGGCGGAATCGGGCTGGCGGAGCTTCCTCGCCATTCTCGCGCTGCTGTCGATCAGCCTCGGCGTGATCAACCTGTTGCCGATCCCCATCCTGGACGGGGGCCACATCCTGTTCGCGACCGCCGAGATCGTCGCCCGGCGACCCGTGTCGGAACGCGTGCAGGCGATCGGTGTCCGCATGGGCCTGTTCGTCGTGTCGTGCATGATGCTGCTGGCCATCTACAACGACGTGACGCGGTTCCTGTAGCTCGTGGTCGCCCGCGTTGGAACGAGGGCCCCGGGCCGTTATGCTCTCTCCCGCCATGGCTCCCCGTGAGGTCGAACCCATGCACCGCGTGACCCGGAGGCGCCCTGCCCGTGCCCGCATGCGTGCTCTCGCCGCGGGGGCGCTCGCGGTCGTCCTCGCGGCGCAGGCGGCGGCCTGGGACACGTTTCGGGTGGCGGACATCCGCCTGCAGGGGCTGCAGCGCGTGTCGGCGGGGACTGTCTTCAACCTGCTGCCGGTCGAGGTCGGCGATCCCGTGGATGCGGTCGCGGTGCGGGAGCTGATCCGGTCGCTGTTCGCGTCCGGCTACTTCGACGACGTGCAGGCCCTGCGCGACGGCAACGTCCTCATCGTCGCCGTGGACGAGCGACCGGCCATCGAGTCGATCGAGATCGAGGGCAACAAGGCCATCAAGGACGAGTCCCTCCTCGAGGGACTCGGCAACCAGGGGCTCCGGGAAGGCGAGATATTCAAGCAGGCGACCCTCGAGCGGGTCGGTCTCGAACTCGAACGGCAGTACGTCGCCCAGGGCCGCTACGCGGCGAACATCGAGACCAAGGCGGAGGAGCTGCCGCGCAACCGCGTCGCCATCGAGATCGACATCGAGGAAGGCAAGAACTCGGGCATCCAGCACATCAACGTGGTCGGCAACACGATCTTCCCGCAGGGGGAGCTGCTCGACGAACTCGACCTCAAGCATCCGAGCCTCTTCTCGTTCTTCCGGGGCGGGGACAAGTACTCGCGGGAGAAGCTGCAGGGCGACCTCGAGAAGCTCGAGTCCTACTACCAGGACCGGGGCCACGTCGAGATGTCCATCACGTCCACGCAGGTCAGCATCACGCCGGACAAGCAGCGCGTGTACGTCACCGTGAACGTGGACGAGGGCGGGAAGTACACGGTCGGAGAGGTGGACCTCATCGGCGAACTCAACGACGTCGAGCCCGACGCCGTGCGCGCGCTGTTCCTGGTCGCGCCCGGACAGACGTTCTCGCGCGCGCTGGTGACGGCCACCGAGGAGCGGATCACGTCGGTGCTCGGCAACTCCGGCTACACCTTCGCCTCGGCATCCGGCATCCCCGAGATCCACGACGACGGCACCGTCGACGTGATGTTCTACATCGACGCCGGCAACCGGGCCTACGTGCGCCGCCTGTCCTTTGCCGGCAACACCCTCACCCACGACGAGGTGCTGCGCCGCGAGATGCGGCAGATGGAGGGCGGCTGGGCCTCCGCCGCGCTCATCGACCTGTCGAAGGTGCGCCTCGAGCGGCTCGGCTACTTCGAGGAAGTCAACGTCGAGACCCCGGAGGCGCCGGGCACGGACGACCAGATCGACGTGGAGTTCACCGTCAAGGAGCAGCCGACGGGGAGCATCACCGGGACCGTCGGCTACAGCGAGGGGTGGGGCCTGATCCTCTCCGCCGGCTACCAGCAGCAGAACGTCGCCGGCACGGGCAACAGCCTCGGGCTCAACCTGAGCTGGAGCGACTTCATGAAGGCGGTCCACTTCAACTACTTCGATCCCTACTTCACGGCGGACGGGGTGAGCCGGGGCTACAACCTCTTCTTCCGCCGCTCGGACTTCCACGAGCGGAACCTCGCGCGGTTCTCCACGGACGCGGTCGGAGGCGGGATCAACTTCGGCATCCCGGTCGGCGAGACGCAGCGGCTGCAGTTCGGGCTCACCGTGGAGCAGACGAAGATCACGGAGGGACTCTTCGCGGCCCTCGAGATCGCGGATTTCATCGACCGTGAGGGCGAGGACTTCCTGAACTTCAAGGGCGAGGCGCTGTGGCGGCGCTCGACCCTGAACCGCGGCCTCTTCCCGACCGCGGGCACGTCCCAGACCGTGGCGCTCGAAGTGGCGGTGCCCGGCAGCGACCTGTCGTTCTACAAGCTGCGTTACGACGGCGAGATGTACTTCCCGTTCGGCCGGAACTGGTCGGTGCGGCTGCGCACGGAGCTCGGGTACGGCGGCGTCTTCGGAGATACCGAGACCTTCCCGTTTTACGAGAACTTCTTCGCCGGCGGTTTCGGGTCCGTGCGGGGCTTCGAGAACAGCACGCTCGGTCCGCGCGCCACCGAGGGCCCGAACACGATCGTCTACGACCGCGACGGTTCCCCCATCGGCGGGAACCTGCTGGTCGTGGCCGGCGCGGAGCTGATCTTCCCGCTGCCCCTCGTGGAGAACAACCGCCAGTTCCGCCCGGTGCTGTTCCTCGACATCGGCAACGTGTTCAACAGCGACTGTCCGACGGCGGAGCGCCTGTCGGCGGCCAGCGGCGTGCCGGTGGAGGAAATCCTGCTCCGGTGTCCCGAGATGGACGCCGGCGAACTTCGCTACAGCGCCGGACTCTCGGTCACCTGGCTGACGGGCATGGGGCCGATGACCTTCGCCCTGGCGATCCCGTTCAACTCCGCGCCGTGGGACGAGGAGGAGCGGTTCTCGTTCGAACTCGGACGGACGTTCTGACCGCCCGCGGCGTCGCCGCGTCCTACCAGACCTCTTCCCAACCGCCGCTCGCCGCCGAGCGGTAGATCGCGAGGGCCGTCCGCAGTTCACCCAGAGACTCCTCCGGTCCGGCCCGCAGGGGCGCGCCATCGAGGGCGGCGTGGGCGAAATCGGCCAGTTCCGGTCCGAAGGAGGCGGCGTACCCGGCCGGCTCCATCAACCGATCCCCGTCCCGGTGGGTGTCGTTGTACAGCACCGCACCGCTCGAGCCACCGACGGCGATCTCTCCTTCGTGACCCGTGATGCGCCATAGCTCGCTGGGCCCGAAGATGCCCTCGCCGTAGAAGGCCTCGAAGGTCGCGGTCACCCCGGAGCGGAACTTGAGGAGCGCGTGCGCCAGGGACTCGCCCTGCATCTGGTGCAGCGGCCTGCCGAGCGTCGCGACCACCGCGTCGACTTCGCCGAGCCACATGCGCAGCGGCCGGATCCAGTGCGAGCCGCCGTCGATGACGATGCCGCCGCCGGTGCGCCCGGCGTTGAAACGCCACGGGCGGGCTTCCTCGGGATCCAGGAAGAAGTCCCGGCGCGGGTTGTTCGCGAACCTGGCGCGCGCGGCGATCGGCTCGCCGATGGCTCCAGCCTGGATCGCCTCCCGGGCGCGGACGACCTCCGGCCAGTACTGGGCGTTCTCGGCGACCATGAACACCGTGCCCGCCTCCCGGGCGGCGGCCAGGATGCGCTCGCAGGCATCGAGCGTGGGCGCCATGGGCTTCTCGAGCAGCACGTGCCGGCCCGCCTCGAAGCAGCGTACGGCGGCCTCCTCGTGCAGGTCGTGGGGCAGCATGATGTCCACCGCGTCGAAGTCGCCGCGGGCGAGTGCATCCTCCAGGGAGGAGAAAGGCTCGGCCCCGGTCTCTTCGGCGAAAGCGCCCGCCTTGGCGGGATCGACGTCGATGGCGGCGGTGACCGCGATCCGCGGCGCGTCCGCGTGGATGCCGCGCAGGTGAAAGCGGGCGATCCCGCCGCAACCGAGGAAAGCCAGCTTCAGGGTCGGGGGCATGGTGTACTCCGTTGGCCCGCATCGATACTAGCAGCGGGTCGGAGGCCCGCGGGGTGCTACCATCTCCGGGCAAGGAGACTCCGGGGGAGAGGAGCCATGCAATTCGGTGATTTCGAGAACACGAAAGCGCTCAACGCCACCTTTCGACGCATCCGGGAACTGGGACTGGAGCAGCACGTCGTCGAACTCGACACCTACGGGTTCACCGTGGTGCCGCCGGAAAGGGTCGCGGACCGGGCGTTCTTCGAGCGTATCCGTGGGACCGTGCTGCGCCTCTGCGGGGAACGCACCGGCGTCGACTTCGACCTCGAGAAGAACGGCTCGGTCGGGCACTACGAGGCGCAGCCGCAGATCCCCGACCAGTTCCTGCTCTTCTACCTGCTGATGGCGGACCGGGTCTTCGAGGAGTGGGTCATGAACCCGACGCTCTACACGCTGATCGACTACCTCATGCGCGGACAGCAACAGCTCTCGAGCCTGACGTCGTTCGTCAAGTGGAAGGGAGAGCGCGGGACCCTCGGGCTGCACAGCGACGCCCCGCCGGACCGGGACGGGCGGCTCCCGGCCTGTTCGGACGTGGCGAACGCGGCGTACTGCCTGACCGACTACACCCTGGAGAACGGCGCCATCGCGATGGTGCCCGGCAGCCACACGTACTGCCGCCAGCCGAATCCCGGCGAGGGCGAGGACCGGGCCGTCCCGGTGGAAGGCGAGGCGGGTTCGCTCATCCTCTGGCACGGCAACATGTGGCACGGCGCGTTCGAGAAGCGGACGGATGGCCTGCGTCTGAACGTCACGAGCTACCACTGCAACCGGCGGCTCAAGACCCAGGAGGCCTACCAGTGGCGGGTCACCCAGGAGATGCTCGACCGCAACCCGCCGGAGTTCGCGCGTCTGGTGGGCGCCGACGACGAGATGGGCTGGGACGAGCGGGGACCCGACTACTCCCGGCCGATGAAGTATGCGAGCCCGGAGGTAAAGGAACGGTTCGCGCGGCTTGCGGACATGAAGAAGACACAGGCGGCCGAGGCGGCCTGACGGGCCCGGGGAGGGGACAATGCGATTCGGTGAGTTCAAGAATACAGAGACGATCAACCCGACCTTCCGCCGGATACGGGAGCTGGGACTCGAGCAGAACATTTTCGAGCTCGACACCTATGGCTTCACCGTAGTGCCGCCCGACAAGGTCGCGGAGCGCGCCTTTCTCGAGCGCATCCGGGGGACCGTGCTGCGCCTCTGCAGGGAGCGCACCGGCGTGGACTTCGCCCTCGACCGGAACGGCGCCGCGGGCCACTACGAAGTGCAGCCCCAGCGGGACGGCCAGTTCCTGCTGTACTACCTGCTCATGGCGGACCGCGTCTTCGAGGAGTGGATCGTCAATCCGACGCTCTACACCTTGATCGACTACCTCATGCGCGGACAGCATCAACTCTCCAGCCTGACCTCGTTCGTGAAGTGGAAGGGGACCCGGGAGTCGATGGGCCTGCACAGCGACTCGCCACCCGACCGCGACGGGCGGTTGCCGGCGTGCTCGGACGTGGCCAACGCGGCCTACTGCCTCACCGACTACACCCTGGAGAACGGGGCCATCGCCATGGTGCCGGGCAGCCACACGTACTGTCGCCAGCCGATGCCGGGGGAGGGGGAGGAGGCCGCGGTGCCCGTGGAGGCCGAGGCGGGCTCGCTCATCCTATGGCACGGCAACACCTGGCACGGCGCCTTCGAGAAGAAGACCGACGGGCTGCGGCTGAACGTGACGAGCTACCACTGCCACCGGCGCCTGAAGACCCAGGAGGCGTACCAGTGGCGCGTGACGCAGGAGATGCTCGACCGGAACCCGCCGGAGTTTGCGCGCCTGGTGGGCGCCGACGACCAGATGGGCTGGGACGAGCGCGGACCCGACTACTCGCGCCTCATGAAGTACGGCAGCCCGCAGATGAAGAAACGCTTCCTGGAACGGCGCGGGAAGCGGGAGCGGGACGCGGCCTGAGCGTCAGGAGTCGCCGGGCGCGGACAAGCGGTCGCGTCGGAGCGCCTCGAGTTCTTCGCGGTCGAGGTCGATGCGGCCCTGCGCGGCGTACTGCGCCTGCTCGTCCGTCGTGACGAACACGGGCCCGAATTCCTTGAGGACGCCGCAACCCCGCGCGATCACGCGGAGCGTGCGGCCGGTGATCTCCCACTGGTAGTCACCGTACGCGCCTCCGAAAGAGGTGCTCATCGTGTCAGGGCCCCAGCAGCGCCAGGGCCATCGACGCCCGTTCGCGCCGGCGTTCGTCGGCGTCCCAGTGCATCGCTTTGGTGAGGTGCGTCCGGGCGCGGGCCCGATCGCCGGTCAACCGATACGCCTCGCCGAGGTAGAAGTTGATGCGGGGCGCCCACGGGGCCCGCCGATAGGCGACGCGCAGGTAGTTCACGGCGTCCCCCGCCTGCCCGGTGTGGAGATACACCACCCCGAGTCCGTAGGCGGCGCCGACGCTGTCGGGTTCGGAGCGCAGGGCGAGCCGGTAGTGGCGGGCGCCTTCGTCCCAGGCGCCGAGACACGCGGCCGCCGTACTGCCGCGGCACTCCGCCACCTTGATTTCGCCCATCCGCACGTTGGCGGCGGAATGCCGGGGCTCGATCGCGAGCGCGCGCTCGACGCTGTCCCGCGCCCCGCGGGGATCGTCCTCCGTCAGGGAGAGGCCGACGAGGGCGTCGACGTGTTCCGGGGCCGACTCCAGGATGCGCGCGAACAGGTCGCGGGCGTACTCCGGGTTCCGGGAGACCGCGGCCATGGCGAGTTCCTGCCGGACATCGGTCTCGGCAAGGCAGCCGTCTTCGCTGACTGCCGGTTCATCGGCCGGGACGGGCAGCCGTTGCGTGGGCGGGGCGCGCCTCCGGGCGTACTGCCGCACCTGCCGCTGCAGCGTCTCGGGCCCCGCGCCCAACGCCTCCTCCATGGCCCGGGTGGCCGACATGCCCGAGTCGATGTGGTCCAGCAAGGCCGGGATGCCCTCGTGGTAGGGCGGCAGGCCGGCCAGGTGTCCGAAGTGGAGCATGTGTGCGAACAGCCATGCCCTGGCATAGAGGCGCGTCAGGTCGTGGCGCGCCCAGTCGAGTTCGTAGCGCTCGTCGAGCAGGTCGCGCACGCTCATGCGCGGCAGCCGCACCTCCTCGAGCACGCGTTGGGGCACGTATCCCACGGTGACGGAGTCGTCGGTGATGCGCATGGTCGAGAGAAGACTCGCAAAGCCCTCCTCGTACCAGACGGGGAAGTTGATGCCCTGGCGGCTTCGGAGCAGGTAGTGGGTGTACTCGTGGAAGGCGGTCTGGTTCGCGACCGAACCGCGGGCGTCGGGACCGAACACGAGGGTGTGCCGCTCCAGGCCGGACTGCATGAACCCGGCGATCTGGCGCACTTCGAAGATGCGCTGGAAGTCGCGGGCGCGGCGGAACGCGACGATCTTGAGCGGCGGCGGTGCGGGAGACTGGCGGCGCGGCACGAAGGCCAGGGCCGCATCCCGGAAACGCACGAGGGACGCCGCCAGGGTCCGGGTCCGCTCGAGCGGGAGGTCGCTGAGCAGCTCGAACCGGTCCGTGCGGACCTGGCACCAGGTCCGTTCGGCGTCGTCCGCCTGCAGGGGTGCCGAGGCCAGGGCGGACACGAGCAGCAAGGCGGCACGGCCCGCGAGTCCGCGGACGCCGCGGTGGCCGAAGGGCCTTCCGGCGCCGTGCGCGTTCGCCGGATAATGCCCGCGTTGCGACGAACGGCCCTGGTCATGGCGGGACGCATTGGGGGGCGCCTTCAAGCGCGGCGGGCTCGCCTGGCCCGGTGCGTGCTCGCCGTGATGGCCGCGTGGCCGGCGTGGAGCGCCGAGCCGGTCCACTGGCTGCCGGCTTCCTGCAAGGCCGTGCAGACGGTGGGCATGCACGACTACCCGGGGGCCGAGGAGCGGTACCACGCGTCGGTCTTCTTCGAGGGCGCGTTCGAACTCCGCGAGAACCTGCTCTTCATGGAGCACCTGCTCGGCCAGGACGCGGCGCCGGTCGCCCTCTACGTCACCCTGTCGGTCGAAGACGGTGGAGAGACCGAGTTCGAGTGCCGCCCCGTGCGCGGCGGTGGCGGCAGCGAGGGGTTCAGTTGCGTCAACAACCCGCCGTCCGAGATGCTCCTCGTCAACCCCGTACGGGGACGTTTCACGCGCGCCGCGGCCGGGGGATGGACCTTCTATGGGGCACGCGAGGAGCAGGAGGGGGCGTCGCTGTTCGTCGAGTACGGAAAATGCGTGCCGATGGCGTCGGATGAGGGCTCGCCGACCGGGCCGCCGTGAAACCCGACGCGTCGGGAGTGCGCCCGAACGACCGCCGTCCGCGCTAGTGCCCCCGCGGAGGACTACTCCTCTTCGACGGCCTCGGCCAGTTCGAGGATGGCCGCCACGTCGGCATCCGCGGCCTCGGCCGTGGCGTCGATCTCCTTGTTCGCGGTGACGTTGATCTGCTCGATGGCCGCGAGGCGTTCCTTGACCTGCAGCGAGGCGACCTCGATGGGCGTGTCCGTCGCGTGGGCGCTGCCGGCGGCGAACACCGCGGCGGCCAGGATCGTCGTGACTGTCTTCATGTGCCGGTCCCTCGTGGACCCTCGCCCCGCGTGGAGGTGAGGGCTTGACGTTGCCCGGCCTTTATAGAGCGATTGCGCGGGAATTGCCAGTGTTTGTCCGGGGTTGCGGGAGCCTCGACGAACGCCGTCAATGCGGTAGGCTTGCGCGCGTCCCGCATCGATGCAAAGGAGCTTCGCGATGACCCAGGACCTTGCGTTCCGTTCGGCGACGGACCTCGCCGAACTCGTCCGCAGCGGCGAGATCGGTTCCGTCGAGCTGACCCGGCACTTCATCGAGCGGATCGAACGTCTCGACGGCGACATCAACGCCGTCGTCGTGCGCACGTTCGAACGCGCGCTGCGGGACGCCGCGGCCGCCGACGCGGCGCTGGCGCGGGGCGACGCGACGGGACCCCTCCACGGGCTGCCGCTCACGATCAAGGAGTCCTACGTCATGGAAGGCACGCCGGCGACGTGGGGGATCGAGGCGCAGCGGGACAACGTCGCGGACGCGGACGGCGTGGTCGTCAGCCGGTTCCGGTCGGCCGGGGCGCACTTCCTCGGCAAGACCAACGTGCCCGTCGACCTGGCGGACGTGCAGAGCTACAACGCGATCTACGGGACGAGCAACAACCCCTGGAACCTCGAGCGGACCCCCGGCGGTTCGTCGGGCGGCAGCGCGGCCTCGGTGGCGGCGGGCTTCACCACCGTGGAGGCGGGATCGGACATCGGCGGTTCCATCCGCACGCCGGCCCACTTCTGCGGCGTCTTCGGCCACAAGCCGACCTGGGGGATCGTGCCCATGTCCGGCCACGAGATCGTGCCCGGCGTGCCGGACCCGGATCTCAGCGTGTGCGGGCCGCTGGCGCGGGATGCCGGAGATCTCGCCGTCGCGCTCGACGTCATGGCGGGCCCCACGGAGCGCGAAGCGACCGGCTGGCGGCTCGATTTGCCGGGCCCGGGTTTCGACAACATCGCCGATCTCCGTGTCGCGGTGTGGTCGAACGAGGACATCGCGCCGGTCAGCGCCGAGACCGCCGAACGCGTCCAGCGGGTCGCCGAGGCGTTCGCGAAGCTCGGCGCCGCGGTGTCCGAGACGGCCCGTCCCGACTTCGACGTGCGCAAGGCGCACGTCGTGTTCCAGAACCTCGTGACCGCCGTGATGTCGAGTGGCCAGCCCGCGAGCCGGATCGAGAAGATCCGCGAGCGGGTCGCGACCCTGGACCCCGAGGACATGTCCGCCGACGCGATCGTGGCCCGGGCGTCGGTCATGAGCCACCGCGACTGGATCCGGCACGATTTCCGCCGCGAGCGCCTGCGCCGCGCCTGGGACGCCTTCTTCCGCGAGTGGGACGTGCTCGTCTGTCCGCAGTTCGCCGTGCCCGCGATCCCGCACGACCATCGGCCGTTCGCCGAGCGCTCCACGCTGGTCGACGGCGAGGCGCGGCCGTACATGGAGTCCTCGTTCTGGTCGGGGGTCGTGATCGCCTCGTACCTGCCGAGCACCTGCCTGCCCACGGGGCCGTCGAGCGAGGGTCTGCCGATCGGCGTGCAGATCGTCGGCGCACCTTACCGGGATCACACGACCATCGAGTGCGCCCGCCGGATCTCGGAGGAGATCGGGGGCTTCGTGCCGCCGCCGGCGCTGGCGTAGCAAATCGGAAGCAGCGGGTGTCGGGGACGTGGTCGGTTGAGGGTGACGCCGCGCAGTGCGCCTGGAAGGATCGGGCGATGACACCAGTCAGTACACCAGTCAGTAAGGAGGTCCGCGATCAGGTCGATACGACGGCTTGGTACCACCGCATCGAGTTGCCGGGAGGCCTAATCACTCCCGGCCGGATCGGCCCAAGCGAAGCGATCTTGCGGGCCTTCGACGCGATCGGCTTCCAGGGACGAACGGTCTTGGACGTAGGCTGTTGGGACGGGTTGTGGGCGTTCGAGGCGGAACGCCGCGGCGCGAGTGCAGTGCATGCGATTGACGACGTGACCCAGCGGGATCACTTGGACTCACGTGGATTCACTGTGGCGCGGGAACTGCTTGGTTCCCAAGTGGTCTATCGGCCTGACGTGTCGGTCTATGACATCGACCAGAGCGGACTGCCTGACGCGGATATCGTCCTGTTCCTTGGCGTCTACTACCACCTGAAGCATCCACCGCTGGCCTTCTCCAGGTTGCGTCGGGTCTGCCGTGAGAACGCGCTCCTGGTGGTCGAAGGGCCGGCCTTCCGTAGCCTGACGCGTAGCTACGCCTCTTTCTACTACGGTCGATGGCATGTCGGCGACCCTTCGAACTGGTGGGTGCCGTCGCGTAAGTGCCTGCGGGAGATGATGGAGTGCTCGTTCTTCCGCGTCGAGGAGCAGGTCCCGAACATGCCGGCAGACTCGAGCCCATTTGTCCGGGCCGGGAAGGCTGCGGCTCGGACGCTGCTTGACAGGCGCTATCCCCGCCGTTACGTCACCATGGCACGCGCTGTGCGCGGTCCGGATCCAAACTATCGCTTTCCGGACCCGGAGTTCGCGGAGTGATCGGAGTGGCAATGGCACCGGCCCGCTGCTCGAGGGCCACCGCGTTGGCTGCTGAGGCCGCGGACGTTGGAAAGGGACCATGCCGTCGAACGGCGTCGACGGGGGGCCGAGGGCAGTGCCCCACCGAAACGCAATCAACGTGTCCTTTGACGGGGGACGCCAAGAATGGCGTTGCGCGCAGCGGCGGCGCACGGGTCGCGTGGTGTGCCCCAATGGCCGTTCTGGCTGCGATGGCAACCGCTCACGCAGCGGAAGCGCCTTCGCCGACGCTTGCGGATCAGGTCGGTCTCTTGCGGCTGCTCGGGGCTGGGTTGCTCGGTGCCTTGCTGGTGAAGGTGCTGGAGATCGGATACCAGGAGGTGCGCCGCGGATCGGAACGGCGTCGAACTGCCCGGCGGTTTGTCGACGAGCATCTGGACCCTGTGCTGAAGGCGGCGGACGAACTGGTGGGGAAGCTGCGCTCGCTCGCGATGGCGGACTTCAAGACATTGCGCGCCCGCCACGGCTCTCACGAGCGGAACCACGATTTGGTCGATGTCCTATATCTGGTGGCCAGACTTTGGGCGACCCTTGAACTATTCCGCGGCGGCGGCCAGACGGTCTCGGTCGTGAGGGACACGCGGGGTAAGCGGTTGGCCGCGTTCGCGGACTGCCTTGAGTCGCGTCGCGTCCGAATTGTCCGACGATCGTTACAGCGGGCGGTGGCGGAGCTCGCCTTGGTCTCGGGTGATGGGCGCGTGGAGGTGATTCGGTTTGTGGATTTCGTGCGGCGATTCGAAGAGGATGCCGAGGCGCGACGGTGGCTGGCTCCAGTGGAGCGCGCGCTCGGCAGAATGGGGCACACGGCGGACCGGCAACGGTTGCTGCGCTACGGGATCGTCGTCCATGCCATGATCGACACCTTGGATCCCGAGCACGAGGTGTCGAGGGACCGGCGCTCCTATCCCCAGAAGCTGTCCTACAAGTCTTGGAACGAACTGGAACGTCGAGTCTTTCGGGTGTACCTGAGATTCGTGAAGGGAACCCGGAAATACTTGGGGCCGCCCAGAAGGCGGCCCCAAGATGTAGGAAGGCGGCACTGAGGACTTTGACTAGCCCAGCTCAGTGGGCGAGCGGAACGTCCGTCGGGCCGCCTTTAGCCCTGCGGGACGGGTCACTCCCGCCCTCATGCCGTGGAACATAGCAGAAGTGGTAGCGAGGGTCTACGCGCTCGACTCGACTCGCAGGTTCTCGGATAGCTCCGCGCCCGCCTGCTCTTCGCCAACACGTCGACGTTCCTGGCTCTCATCATGGGCTCGCCCAGGCCGGTAGCAGTCGGTTTTCCGGACCGTGGATTCGCGAATTCAAACCGGCGTCCCCCACGCCAGTGCGGTGGAGTGGCTGCTCAGTGCCGGCGCCGGTCGCCCGGCCCGGTCGGCGCCGGCGGATCGGCGCAGGGGCCGGAGTGGTGGTGGAACATGCGCATGTCGCCGCCTTCCTTGACGAAGCCGTTGGTGGCGACGCAGACGGAGCCGGGGAGTTCCTCGTAACACGTCACCATGACGACCGACTCGAACGCCTTGGCCGAGGCGTTGTAGAAGTCGATGCCCGACTGCTGCGGGTTGCCGAGGATCTGTCGCCAGCTCTCGACGATCTCGTCCCGCTCGACCAGGGCGCGCCAACCCGGGTGGATGCACAGCGTCGGATGGTCCGCCGCCCACAGGCGCTCCATGGCGGCGAAGTCCTTGTGCGTGAAGGCGAGATAGAACGTGTCGTTGGCGAAGAGCGCCTCTTCCTCGAGCGTCATGGTCCTTCCCCGGTCGCCGCGGTCCGGTCGTCGGGCCGGCCGGCTGATCTTCCGCAGCGTCAACGTGCGCACTATATGCGAAACTGCGCCGTGCCTCGGCGGAAGGAGCGGGCAGGGTTGGCGGACGCGGATGTCCTCATCAGCTTCGACATAGACGGCACGCTGGTCGTGGGCGACCCGCCGGGCGTGCTCCCGATGGACCTCGTGCGTGCCGTCAAGGCGCAGGGGTGCCTGGTGGGAAGTTGCTCGGACCGACCCATCAGCGCGCAGCGCGCGATCTGGGAAGCGCACGACATCGCCGTCGACTTCACGGTATCGAAGCACATGCTGCCCGATGTCAAGGCGCGTTTCGACGCCGACGTCTACTATCACATCGGCGACCGGGAGGACCTGGACAAGCGCCCCGCCGAGCGGGCCGGGTTCGAGTTCCTCTGGCCCCACGAGGCGGCGGCCATGCCGTGGCTCGACGGGGGTGCGCTCCCCGATTGACCGACGATGCCGATCTCCCGTTCGGCCAGGAAGTGGTGGCGCAAGGCGACACGGCCGTCGCGCATCGTGCTGCACGGACAGCGCGTGCGGGTCGCGTCGCCCCACATGGGTCCGGCCATCCGCCGCGCGTTGCTGCGCGGGCGGTATGAGCGACACAAGGTCCGACAGCTCCGCAACCGGGTCGAGCCGAACGACGTCGTGCTCGATGTCGGCGCCGGTATCGGTCTGACGGCACTGTATGCGGCCTCCATGGTGGGGGCCGAGAACGTCCTCTGCGTGGAGGCGGATCCGCGAGCCGCCGCGCTGGCGGAGGCGAACTTCGCGGCCAACGGCCAGGACATCGAACTGCTGCGGGCGGCAGCCGTGCCCGGAGGCGATCCCGGAGAGGTGGACTTCCACCTGAACCAGGAACTCGGGCGCTCGTCGCTCACCCCAAAGGCGGGCGATGTCGAGACCGTGTCAGTCCCGACCGCCGACATTGCGCCGCTGTTGCGGGGGCGTGGGATTTCCGTCCTGAACGTCTCCATGGAGGGCAGCGAGCGGGACCTGTTGACGGCGATCGACGATTTCGCCGACGTACGCATCCTCCTGCTCAGCGTCCACGAACAGGTCGTGGGTTACGAACGGACGAACCGGCTCCTCGAGCGGCTCTTCGATGCCGGGTTCGCCCTGGACCTGCCGGACAGCCGCGGCCGCCACATCGCGTTGGCGCGGTATCGGTTCTGATTTGGGGGCGACGCATTTGCGAGACTCCGGGCGATGGCGAGCATCGCCCCGGCGGTGCTTTGGCTAGGCTAGGGCTGCGGTGGGCCGTTGGCGAACCCATACCGGTCGTCGACCCATGTCGACCAGGCACGCCAACGATGCTCTGTGTCCTTTTCTCGAACCCACCGCATAGCACGGCGTTGCGTTCGTCGTACGCCACGCACGACACCACTAGTAGGTCGTATGCTCCTTGCGTTGCCAGGGCCTCCGCCAACGCCTGCTGACGGAACAGCTGATACCCTGCCGTTGACGCGGGACACCGGCGGAGTTTGCGTCGTCCGATTTCGCTGACCTGTATGTGGCCCCAATATCGTCTGTTTTCGCGCGCCCCGTCGGCCCACGCTGTCAGGTGACAGTTGGTGCCGGGATCGTCGAACACCGCGCTCGCATCGAAGCAGCGATTCCGATCCGGGTTGCCGTACTTCTTCTTCCTTCCCGAGCACGGGTAGAACGAATGCTCGGTGAACTTCACCTCTGTCAGGACTAGGCCACAACCCCGTCCTCGAGACGTACAGTGAATGCCACGTCCGGGGATGTCTGGCCAGCGCCGCGGCGACCGCCGGGTTCCCCGAGCAGGCTTCGCGGATCCAATGGGACGTCTGCGGCCCATTCGAGTTCGAGTTTCTCTACGGTCGTGATCCTCGACTCCACCCTGGCCGCCAGGAAGCCGGCGAGCAGCGCTAGATTCGGCCGATGCGCGACATAGAGGTTAGCCCCCAGCACCCAAGAACTCTTGAGATTGTGCACACCCGTGTGCCGCTGGATCTTCTGGCGCCGGAGGTAGGTTTCAAGGTCGTTTGGCGCGCCGCTCCGGATACCGTGCCATAGTCCCTCCTGCCAACGCCTGCGGGGCAGGATCCACTGCCGCTCCTTCCCGTTCTGGCTGCCCGCCTCGCTCGTCGCGACATACTTGGCGCGCCACGCGACCTGAGCCTCATTCATCGCCGAGTCGGAACTGGCCACCGCTCCCCCTTGAACTGTGCGACTGGCTTTTGGAAGCCCGGGCCGATGATTTCCCGCTCCCTTACTCGGGTACTTCCCCCCCCCCCCCCCCCCCCGGGGGACCCACTTCTCGTCCCTTTCCCTCAACGATCACACCTCTACTGCTACACGGCGGCTGCCCGGGTGGTCGGGATGTTCCCCCTCCAGCTCCCGATAGCGCTCGGCTACAGGGACGACCGGTTCTGCGCGAGGGGTCGGGCGTCGTACGGTCGGTAAGAGTCTCGGCGGCCCGGCCTCGCTGGGGGACCCGAGCAACTGCTTGCGTATGGCCCGCGCCAGAACTTCGGCCATGAGTGACGGAACTGCGTTTCCTAACATCCTCTGCACGTCCGTACGCCCGCAGTCGAAATCCAAGCAGTCGGGGAAGGTCTGCAGACGACACATCTCCTCGGTAGTCAGCTTCCGACTCTGCCAATGAAACGGTCCGACTGCAGAGCCGGGTTGAGCCTGGATCGTCCACGATGGCTGGTCCTTGGCAAGCTTCAGAAGGAAGCTCCAGTAACGCGTGCGCCATCCAAAAAGACGCATCCCCCCACCACGGTTCGTATGCCAAAGGTAGTTTTTCCCTTCGGGTATTGACGGCAGCAAGGCGCCCCACTTGCCACCCACCTGAAGGGACGGCTCGTTCGGCATGGCCGGCAGGTCCCCGATGGCATCCCACGCTGTCCGGTAGGGCTCTTGGTCGCCCAACAACCCGACTTTGTCGGACGCACAGTGCGTCGGCAAAGGGAACTCGAACCGGGTCCCGTCGCGACTGCCGACCAAGAATACGCGCTCTCGAAGTTGGGGCACACCATAGTGAGCGGCGTTCAGCATGTGCCAGTCGACGCGGTAGTCCGTACCGGCGTTGCCGTTGATCCAGTCGACGCCTTCGAGCAGGTAACGTAGCCCCTCATCCTTCCGCTTGTAGGCCAGTCCGTACACGTTCTCCAGCAGGAAGGTCTTCGGCTTCGTGTCGTGCAAAACCCGGAGAAAAGCGGTCAAAGTGTCGGCCCTGGGATCGTCGAGCCGCTGCGCGTCCCCATTGACCCAGTACGACGACTTGGAGAACGGTTGGCAGGGCGGCCCACCGATGAGGACATCAGCCTCCCCGACTGCGAGTCCTGCAGCGTCCAGGATCTCCTCAGAGGAGACGGCGTGGATGTCCCGCTCGATTACGTTCCAGTCCGGTCGATTGAGGCGAATAGTGCGGCACGCCGCCGGATCCAGCTCCAAAGCGACGGTCGTGCGGAACCCCGCCGCTTCGAATCCGAAGTCGAGGCCACCGGCCCCCGTGTAGAGGCTGATGGCGCTCAGATCACGCCTCGACATGCACCGTCCCTGACAAGACTCCGTGAAGTCAATAGTATGTCGGCTGCGCGACCATACTGCACGGACCTTGTATTGTCAATACAAAAAAAGGCCGGCTCGAACATCCAGGTGAAGCTGCGGGAGGCCATGGCGCAGCATCGCCTTCGCACTGGTGAGCGTATGACCTATGAAAGCCTCGCCCGGGCTACCGGCCTGTCGGCCCGTACGCTTGAGTCCCTGGCTTCGCGACCCGGCTACAACACGACCCTCGACACCGTCGCAAGGCTCTGCCACGCCTTGCGCTGCGAGCCCGGCGAGCTTCTCGTCCTCGACGACTCCGACAGCGCGGGATGAGCATCTCTTTCGATAGGGCCGTCGCTGCCGATACGCTGCGTCGCGCCGCTGCGGGAGCCGATGCCGAAAGGTACAGCAAGTCCTGGTTCGATAGGGTCGCTCGGCTCTCTCGGCTCTGTGAGCACGCCTCCAAAACACATCTCGCCTACCTCGGAACCGCCATCCTCGCCAAGGCTCTGCGCACCGACGTCGACCTGCACGCCATCAAGCCTAGCGGCGCGCCGGGGAATCCGCGCGCGTACTCTGCGCGAAACCTCTGCCACGCCGTGCTCGTGCCAATGGCGGTCGATCTCGGTTTCAGCCTTGGCGTCACCGGGCGCGAACCGCTCAACAACCAGCCTTACTTTCGGATCATCCGGGTAGGGGATGGCACGCCGGTCCGGAACAACGCCCGTCCGGCTTTCGACTACCTTCTCGAGCTACTCGACGACCTGGGCGGGTGCTCCAAGGAAGAGGCTAGCGAGGCGCTTGCCGCGTTCGTCGCGGAACGGAGGCTGCATCGCGTGCGTTACGACGATCCGGATGCCGCCACGCCGGTTTCTCTCGAACAGTTCCTCAATGCTGTCCGTGCCTTCGTGGACGCTGCCTCTGAGGGCGGACGCCGGGCACAGGCGGTCGTCGCCGGCTTGATGGACGCTTTCGCCGGTCCAGACCGCGTGGTCACCGGTCGAATCAACGACCCGAGCCGGCGGCACCCTGGGGACGTGTGCGTCCGCGCCGACGGGCCGGAAGCCTTATGGGAGAGAGCCCTTGAGGTCCGGGACAAGCCCGTCGCACTGTCCGACATTCAGCTTTTCGCCAACAAGTGTATCGCTGCGGGCGTCCGCGAGGCCGCGGTCGTCGCAGTCGCGGCCGGCCAATCTGCAATCGACCGCCGGCGGCTAGCCGAGTGGTCGGTCGAACTCGGGATCGGAGTCACCGTCTTCATTGGGTGGGCGGAGATCGTAGAGCAGACCATGTTCTGGGCCGACGAGCCGACACCCGAGGCGGCACGCCACGCTGTCGGGCACGTCTACAACAGGCTGATTGAAGTCGAGGCAACCGGTCAAGCGGTGGCCTTGTGGTCTCGGCTAACGGCGGCAAAGTAAACCGATTGTCACCTGCCGATCACGCCTTCCGCCTCCGAGCCGGGCGTGGGCCCTGTTCGGGGGCGAGCGAACAGGGCGGGCGACGGTGATGGATCTGCGGCTGGTCGTCGGCCATGAGAAGTCCACGGCGCAGCTACGGATTGCGAACCGCGATGTCGATGAACTCCTCGTAGCGATCGAGAATGTGGACCGACGAGAAGCGCTCCTGGTAACGCGCTCCCGCGGCTTCCGCAAGGTCGCCCGCCAGCGCCCGGTCACCCAGCACCTGGCGAATCCCGCTCGCCATCTCGTCCGCATCCTCGTTGGCGCAGAGCCACCCCGTCCTGCCGTGCTCGATGAGTTCGGCGGGGCCGTGGGTGTCCGTCGCCACGATCGGGCAGCCGTGGGCCCACGCCTCCAGGACGATGTTGCCGTGGGGCTCGTGACGCGACGGACAGACAAACGCGTCGGCCGTGCGGAGGAAGGCGTTCACCGGGGAACGCCAGCCCAGGAAACGCACGCGCCCGTCGAGGCCGAGGCGCGCGCACAGGGCACGAAGGGAGGCCTCGAGGGGACCGTCGCCGGCGATCCAGGCGTATGCGCCGGGAACGCGCGTCATCGCGTGCAGGAGGACGTCGAAGCCCTTGTTGGCGTGCAGGCGACCGCAGGTGAAGAGGAGGGGTGCGTCCGGCGGCGTGTCGAATGCGGCACGGTCAAGGGGCTCGGCGTCCGTCTCGTCGACGAAGTTGCCGATCACGTGGATGCGGTCTTGCGGTACGCCCGCGGCGGCGACATGACGCGCCAGTCCCTCGGTGATGGGAATGAAACGCCGGCAGTGGCGGAAGTTGCGCATCGAATAGAAACCGCCGAGCCGCGCGGCGATCGGACAGATGCCGGGTCGGGTCAGTTGGCTCGCCCGGCTCATCCAGGTGATTGCGAGGTCCGCGCCCTCGCGGCGCAATGTGCGTGCGATCCCGAGCCGTGTTGGCCAGTCCAGGTGGCGCGAGCCGAACCGAAAGGGATACGTCGGCACGCCCGCCGCGGCGAGGGACTCGGCCCGCTCGCCCTCGGGCCGCACGATGGCGACCTGGGGAACGCGCGGGTGGAGGGCGGGGACCAGGCGGTCGTAGAAGAGTTCGGCGCCACCGTGCGCGCGCCCGGCGAGTATCTGGCCTACCTTGACAGTCATCCGATGCGCCTTGTATGGAGGTACAGCCAGCGAAAGTGTAGCGACCGCTGGCGGCTTATCCATGCCCGGTCGAAGCTGACGGGCATTGCTCCCAATCACGGTGGTCCGTACATGCACGTGGTTCAGATCCTGCCGGCGCTCGACGCGGGCGGCGTGGAGCGGGGAACGCTGGAGATCGGCGCGGCGCTGGTGCGGGCGGGTCATCGATCGACGGTGATCTCGTCCGGGGGCCGACTCGTTCCGGAACTGGTCGCCGGCGGGTCGGAGCACATCCGGATGCCGGTGCACGCGAAACGGCTCGCGAGCCTGTCGCAGGTGGGGAAGCTGCGCAACGTGTTCTCGGGGCTGGGCGCCGACATCGTGCACGCGCGCTCGCGGCTGCCGGCCTGGCTGGCATGGTGGGCCATCCGCCGGCTCGCGGTCGACTGTCGGCCCCGCTTCGTCACGACCGTGCACGGCCTGTACACGGTGAACGGCTATAGCGGGATCATGGCGCGGGGGGAGCGCGTCATCGCGACCTCCGCGTCGGTCCGCGACTACGTCCTGGCCAACTATCCGCGTTGCGACCCGGAGATCGTGCGGTTGATCCACCGGGGGGTGGACGCCACGGACTTCCCCCGGGGCCACGTGCCCACGGCCGCCTGGCGGGCGGCGGTGCTTGCGGAGTTTCCCGAGCTTGCCGACAAACGGCTCCTCGTGCTGCCGGGGCGATTGGTGCGCTGGAAGGGCGGGATGACCTTCCTGCGGCTCCTGGCGGAAGTTGCGCCGCCGCGGGAAGCCGTCCACGGAGTCCTCGTGGGAGGCCCGGACCGGCCGCGCAACGCGTTCCCGGCGGACCTCGCGCGGGAGTGCGGACGGCTGGGGCTCGGGGGGCGCGTCACCTTCGCCGGCCATCGGTCGGACCTGAGGGAGTGGCTTGCGTCCGCCGAGCTGTGCTTCAACCTGTCGACTCACCCGGAGCCGTTCGGGCGCACGGTGATCGAGGCGTTGAGCCTGGGCGCGCCGGTAGTGGCGTTCGACAGCGGAGGCCCGGCCGAGACGGTTGGCGCCTGTTTCCCCGAGGGCCTCGTCCCCGATGGGGACTTCGAATCGCTGGTGGAGCGCGTGGCGGCGCTCCTGGACGGCGTCATGCCGGAAGTGCGCCCCTGTCCGTTCGAGCTGTCGCGGATGCAGGACGAGACGCTCAGGGTGTATGCGGAACTGCTGGCGACGGGCTGAGCATCCGTCGGACCACGATGTCCGCGCAACGGCGGCTCTCGCTGAAGAAGTGGGGCGGGGGGAGCGCGTCCCGCAGGCGGTAGCCGTCGCTCGACAGGTAGACGTGTCCCTGCGTGCGCAGCAACGCGATGCCGCGCGAGAGCTTGTTGCCCCGGTGTGGGCGGCGTTTCCTGAGGGCGATGACGCCGACCGTCGCCTGCGCGGACAGGGCCTCGTAGAGCATCGAGACGCTGTCTGCGGTCACCCAGACGTAGGCCGCCTCCGCGAGGGCGTCCTCAAGGAAGTCCGAGGCGGTGGTGCGCCAGTGCCGGAAGGTGAAGTTCGGCGCTTCGGGAAGGGCTGCGCGGAACGCGGCGGGCGTGCGGGGGGAGTCGCACACCGACCAGTGGGTTTCCGGAGAGGACCGGGCGATCTCGGTCACCTGCGTGGCGATCTCGCCGGGGTCCCACTCGAAGTGACGGTTCCTGCCGCCGACCAGGATGAGCCCCTGCCCGGCGCGCTTGTCGCCGCGGGTGGCGGGGCAGACGACGCCCCGGGTCTCGACGAGGTTGCCCTTGCGCAGGTAGCGGTCGTGCCGCGGCACGAAGATGAGGTCGAACCACCGGTGCGGGAGGCTGGGTTTCATCAGGGCGACCACCCGGCCACCGCAGACGAAGCGCGTCAGGAGCATGTACAGGTGCGTGCGGTGGCCGACGCCGACGATCAGGTCGGGAACGGGAATCTCGATGTCCCCATGCAGGGCATGGCCCCGGAGCTGACGCCAGAGCAGGTGGGTGAAGCGGATGTCGAACCGGTGGATCTCGAGCGCGACCCGTTCGGCGAGGGCCTGCAGCAGGCCGAGGGATTGCTTCTCGTGCCCCGGCTTGCCGTCCGTGAAGCGCCAGACCACGACGCGGCGCGGGCGAGGCTGCCCACGGGTGATTTCCGGACTTCCTGGTTCGGGTGAGCGCACCGCGCACCGTCGTTAAGCGATCGTGTCGGGCGACTATACGACGCACGGACCTTGCGCGCCGCCGTCTAGTCCTCGGCAGACTCGTGGTGTTTGATGAAGTCCACCGTCTTGCGAAACGCGTCGGTCTGCGCATCGGCGTTCCGTGCGGGGGCGCCGCCAATCGTCAATCCCGGCACACCAGGCACCACCACTTCTGCAAACTCGCCTCTGGATTTGACCAACGCCGGCACGATCACCAAGTGTCCGGCGCCTCTGTACTCCAAGCGTTGGACCGGGTACTCGAAGCCCTTTGCCTGCAGTCGCGCCACGACTCGTTCGGAAGCGATGTCGGACGGCCAGACCGCATCGGCGTCGCCCGAACTCAGCAGGATGGGCGACTTGATGTTCTCCACCTGGATCCAACGCGGATCATCGCTGTCTGCCAGAATACCAATGTGGGGCTAGCCGGAGGAACCGTGACGTTTGATATACATGATCGTCTTTCGGAAAGCAGCCGTTTGCGCATGTGCGTTGGCTCTTGGATGTCCCCCCATGCTCAGGAAACCGTAGCTCTGACTGCGCATGCGATCCGCAAGGGATTTGACCAGCATTGGCATGGATACTACATGGCTCGCGCCCGCATAGTTGATGTGCTCGGCCGGGTATGCAAAGTTCTTGGCCTTGAGCCGTTCGAGAATTCTCTGCGAAGCGATGTCGGCGGCCCACAGACCATCCGCGTCGCCGGTGATCATCAGGATGGGCGACTGTATGCGCTCAACGGGAATCCAGCGAGGATCGTCGTAGTCATGGTCGGTGATGCCCTTGCGGAAGACCTCGCGGGACTGGTGCGACGGAGCCCAGATCCCGCTTTTGGTCAGGCCTGAGTACTGCCAATCCACGTAAGGCAGGGGTTTCCCGTTCAGCGTCCAGCCTGGCCCTGACCCAAGATCCTCGGTACAGCAACCCGCGAAGACCATGTTGGCGGGCACTTCTGCAATAACAGCGGACACCTGGTCAGGAAAGGCCGAAGCGATCAGGAGCACCCCTTCGCCGCCCCGGGAGGCGCCGAGGATGACGACGCGATCCCGTCCATAGCGATCCGCAAGCCACTTCATCGATTCGCTGAAATACTCCAGCGGGATACTGAGCAGCATCCTGGGCCGACCCGGGTAGTTGAAATGAGCCAGAGCAAGTGCGGTGATGCCATGGGATGCCAGTAACGCGGCTTTACCTTCGTAAACTCCACCGCCAGACCCGGTCACGATCATGGCCACCGGGTTCGGGCCGCCGTCGGGCGCTTCGTATAGCACCCCGCGAATATCGCCTTCAGATACGGGTATGCGTTTGACCCCATCGGCGATGAAGGACACGCTTTGCGAGGCCGTGGCAGCGGGGGCCGTGCCTGCCAGTGCACCCCGTAGTTCGGCGCGGAAGTTGACGACCACGGGATCCCTGCGGAGTTCGTAGGTCGCGTTCCATGAGTCGAAGTCGGGAAACGAGGGCCAGTCCTCATGGCGATTGACGACGCTGGCGCCGTCCAGTTCATCGAGGGGCACGGGCAACATGGACCAGAAGAGCGCCTCGGCGTCTACGCCCTGGTAAGTGCCTGCGAGTGAGGCTGATGATGATGTGTCAACGAAACCGATGTGGTTGGCGAAGTAAATGCCACGAGAAGACCACACTTGCCCTCCGTTGTCAGTGAAGGTGCCTTCAATCCACACTTCGGAGCCGGGGGGCGCTCCGGCGACTGCGACGTGGGCTGGTTCGGTCATCAAACGTTCGGCCGGTGCAACATGCAAATTCAGCTCTGATGCGTCTGTGTCGAATGAGACCCAAGCGAGGCCGCCAACGAGGAGATTCGTCAGTATCGCAAGGAAGATTCTTGTCATCTTTCGGGCTTCCGCAGGGTTGATTGGAATAATGCCACGATTCTGCCACCGGCAATCACGGCGACTTCGAACGCGCCTGCCGGCAGCTCGCGGATCCCGCTCCGGGTCCGGCCGCCGCCCCCGGGCCCTGTGGAACGGCTGCGTCGGGCGCGCCAACGGCTCCGCGCGGCACGAGTTCTTCGACAACTCTCGGCAGCCGCGCCGGGCGCGGGGTTGCGGAACGCCCGAATGTCCTAAAGCCGGTACAGTCGCTTGCGGTGGTGGGCGGAACTGAATAACGTTCACGGGTCGTGCTTTCCGGGGCCAGGCCGTGATTCGAGGACGGCGCTCCCGTGTCGGCGTCTTCTTCCGGGCGCTGCGCCTGCTGCACTACCGCAGGTCCTTCGTCCGCACGACCGGGTTGCTGCGGTCTTTCCGCGAACGCAAACCCGTCGATGCGGCCGGGGAGCCCCTGCCCTGGATCAACTATCCCGCCATCCACCTGCTCGACGAGCGGTTGCGGCCGGAGCATGCGGTGTTCGAGTACGGCGCGGGTCACTCCACGCTCTTTTTCGCCGCCCGGTGCGGCGCCGTGACCGCGGTCGAGCATGACCGCGCGTGGTACGAGGAGGTCCGGCGCATGGCTCCTGAGCACGTCACGCTGCTCTATCGGGCGACGGGGCCGGGCTACTGGAACGCGGCCGTCGAGACGGAGGGGTCCTACGACCTGATCGTGGTCGACGGCATGGAACGGGCGCGTTGCCTGACGAGTGCTGTCGGGGCGCTTTCCGCCGCGGGGGTCGTCCTGCTCGACGATGCGCACCGCGAGGCCTACCGCTCGGCGGTGCAGGGCTGCCGGGACGCCGGCTTCCGGACGCTGAGACTGGCCGGTCCGAAGCCCGACCACCTGCCGGAGACGGAGTGCCTGCTGATCTATCGGGACGGGAACTGTTTCGGGATCTGACCCCGCCGTCCGGCCGGGTCAGGAGATGCTCCGTCCCCCGTCGACCGGCAGGCACACGCCGGTCAGGAACTCCGCCTCGTCGGAGGCCAGGAACGCGGCGGCGGCAGCGACATCGGCTGGTTCGGCAAGGCGGCGCAGGGGTATGCCCCGGATGAGCGCGGCCCGGTTCTCCTCGGGCAGGGTGTCGACACCGAGGGCCCCGCGCATGAACCCCGTGTCGGCGGCCACCGGGTTCAGCGCGTTGACGCGGATACGATACCGCGCGAGCTCCACCGCGAGGCCGCGCGTCATCGTCATCACGGCGCCCTTGGTGGAGTTGTAGACGGTGACGCCGGGACGCGGGGCGACGGCGCCGATGGACGCGGTGTTGACGATCACGCCGCCGCCCCGCTCGATCATGTGGGGTACGGCGTACTTGACGCCGAGCCATACCCCCTTGACGTTCGTGGCGAAGACGCGGTCGAACTCGGCCTCCTCAAGGTCCCAGACCGGCCCGGAGAGGTGCGAGAAGCCGGCGTTGTTGACGAGGACGTCCAACCGTCCCGCGAGTCCCAGCGCGTCGGCGACCATCGCCTCAACGGCTTCGGGCAGGGACACGTCCACGCGCCTGGGGACGGCTCGGCCCCCGGCGTCGCCGATCTCGGCCGCCACCCGGTCGAGGGCCTCCGCGTTCACGTCGGCGGCCAGCACGGTCGCGCCTTCCGCGGCGAAGCGCTTCGCCATGGCCTCGCCGAATCCTGACGCTGCGCCCGTGACCACTACCGTCCGGTCCTCGAACCGGTTCCCGAGGGTTTGCATGCCGGCCCGTGCTCGCTACTCGATGCGCTGATCCATGCCGAGCGCGGGGGACTCCTCGCTCGGCCGGCCGACGATCACGGCGGGTACTCCGGCGACGGTGACGTGGGGCGGGACGTCGTGGAGCACGACGCTGCCGGCACCGACCTTCGCGCCTTCCCCCACTTCGATGTTGCCGATGATCTTGCAGCCCGCGGCGAGCAGGACCCCGCGGCGGATCTTCGGATGCCGGTCGCCGACCTCCTTGCCGGTGCCGCCCAGGGTCACCGAGTGCAGGATCGAGACGTCGTCGTCGATGACGGCCGTCTCGCCGACCACGACGCCCGTCGCGTGGTCGAGCATGATCCCGCGGCCGATGCGGGCCGCCGGGTGGATGTCCACGCCGAGCCCGACGCTGATCTGGCTCTGGAAGAACCTCGCGAGCGTGCGGCGGTCGTGCCGCCACAGCCAGTGCGCGATGCGATGGGCCTGCAACGCGTGGAAGCCCTTGTAGTAGAGGAACGGGCTCGAGAGGTCGTCGCAGGCCGGGTCGCGCGCGTAGTTGGCGAGGATGTCCGTCTCCGCCGCGCCGAGGATCGCGGGATCGTCCGAGATCGCTTCGGCGATGACGTCGCGGATCAGCATGGTCGGCAACATCGGGTTGTCGAGCTTGCTGGCCAGGCGGAAGCTGAGCGCGGCCCCGAAGGAACCGTGGTTCAGGATGGTCGCGTGGAAGTAGCTGCCGAGGATCGGCTCTTCGCGCGCCTTCTGCTCCGCTTCGACGCGCAGCAGTTCCCAGACGTCCTCGCGACGCGCGGACTGGAGCCCGCGGTGCGCGGCGACGATGTCCGCGGGCTGCCTCTGCGTTGCGCTCGCCATGGAGTGCCCCTCGTGCGAACCGGCGCGTAGCCTGAACGCAGCGCCGGGAGATTTCAAGCGGGCGCCACGAGCGGATAACGAGCGGATAACGAGCGGATGGTCCGTCCCCTCGAGCTTTCGCATCCAGGGTTGGGATGGACACCCGACTGGGCCTATATTCGCCACTTGAGGTGCGATGGCGCAAGCTGGATGCCGGACTCGAACGAACAGCGATTCGCAACCGTGGGCCTCGTGGGCAGGACGGGCGGTCCCCATGTCGTCGACTCGGTCGTGGCGGTGGAGGACGTCCTCGTGCGGGCCGGCGTGGAGGTGGTCCTGGAGGCGGACACGGCGCGCATGCTTCCGGGGCGGCGGCACGCCACGGCGCCGCGGGCCGACCTGGGCAGCCAGTGCGACCTCATCGTCGTCGTCGGCGGCGACGGCAGCATTCTCGGGGTGGCGCGCGATCTGGCCCACAGCGGCGTACTGGTGCTGGGCGTCAACCGCGGCGGCCTCGGCTTTCTCGCGGACGTTTCTCCGGAACAGATCGAGCACAAGATCGGCGCGGTGCTCGCCGGCGAGTACACCGTGGACGAACGCTTCCTGCTCGAGGCGCGCATCGAGCGCGGCGGCGACACCCTCGAGCGGTCCGCCGCCCTCAACGACGTGGTGGTGCACGCCGCCCCGGCGTCCCGGATGATGGACTTCGCGCTGTACGTCGATGGTGAGTTCGTCTACGAGCAGCGCTCCGACGGCGTGATCGTCTCCACCCCCACCGGCTCCACCGCATACGCACTGTCCGCCGGCGGACCGATCATGCATCCGGGCCTGGACGCGATCGTCATCGTTCCGATGTTTCCCCACACGCTCACGTCCCGGCCGCTGGTCGTGCGCGGGACCGCGGAGATACGCATCGTGGCGGGGGGGCTCGCCGCGGGTCCCCGGGTGAGCTGCGACTCGCAGGTGGACTACACCATCCTGCCGGGAGACGCCCTCCACATCGCCAAGTACCCCCACACGCTCCACCTCGCCTACCCGATGGACCACGGGTTCTTCGAGTCCTGCCGCAGCAAGCTCGACTGGGCGAGCCGGCTGGGCGGCTGAGGGCGTCCGGGCGGCCGCGGGGGCCCCGCCGGGACCGAGTGCTCGGGGCGACGGGGAGCCGCCCCGCGTTTCCCACCGCCCGCCCACCGGCGCTTTGTCATTCGAGGAGATCGCGCCCGCGGACGGCCGGCGGAAAAACGCTCCCTGGCCGGGCCGATCGTCGGTCCCCGGCCCAACAGCCGGGCCGGGAGCCGCCATACGCCGCGAGTTGCGTCCCCCGCAACGGAACATCGCCCTTTTTCTTCCGGGCGGGTAGCCATCGACGGCGGCTCCAGCCCGCGAGGAGAACATCGCCCGCCCCCTTTCCTGTTTGCCTGTACAGCATTCTGGGGGTGGCCTTTCCCCTGATCCCAAGACCCCCCAAGGAACCCCTCTGGTGGCAGCCAAACGTCGCCGGCGACCGCGCCGGGCCAGCATCGAGTTTCGTCCCCGGGGCCGTGGCGGCGCGCGGCCCGGCGCCGGGCGGCCGCGTGTCCGCCGGTCGCGGGTGCCGCACCGCCCTCGTGGCGGCGTGCCCGGCCATTGCCCGGTGCTGGTTACGCTGCGTGTGCTGGACGGCGCGAGTTCCGGCCTGTGGTTCGACGGCTGGAAGGCCGTGCGCCGCCACCAGCGGGGCGGTACGCGGACCCCGGTCGCCAGTGCGAAGTGGCGCCGGCGAGGAACTTGGCTGTTGTCCAGGGGTTGGCGACGGATCGGCCTGATCGATCCCGCCGAGGTGCCGGGCGCCTCGCGGAATGGCCGCGGTCACGGGCGGCACAGCGGATCGGCGGCGGTGGCCGCGCAGGGAGTCCGGCCGGCCGTCCCGCCCGAGGCGCTCTGTCGGGTAGCGCCTGGTTTGGGATCACCCCCACCCATCATGTCGCCAGCGTATTGTGCGCTTCGGAGGCGGCGTCCGGTGGCTCGTCGATGTCGCGGGTGACGCCAGCGTCGTCGGTCCAGAGGGTGACGAGCGCCCGGGGATTGGCGACGACGACCTCGCGCGCGCCCTCGTCCCCGCGCAGTCGCGAGAGGGCCTCGAAGTGGTCCTCCGCGAACCCGACGGGATGTCCGGGGCGACCGCGGCACATCGGGCGGACGATGCGTCCCGGGCCGGCGAGGGAGCGGAGGCGGCGGAGCGTGACCGCCTCGACGAACGGCATGTCGGCGAGGCCGACGAACACGTGGGCGTGCCCGCGTGCGGCCGCGGCCCCGGCGGCGAGGCTCCGGCCCATGCCTTCGCGGGCGTCTCCCGCCACGACGACCGCGCATCCGAGCGCTCGCACCAGTGCGGCAGCATCGTCATCGCCGGGCGCGACGACGACCAGCACGTCCGCGAAGACCTCGGCGTAGCGCCCGGCGGTGCGTGCGAGCATGGGGGTCCCGTCGATGGGGTGGAAGCGCTTGTCGCCGCCGAAGCGGCGCGACACGCCGGCGGCGAGCAGGATCGCGGCGGGGTCCGGGTTTGCTGTGACCCTCAGGCTCCTGCCGCGACGGCGGCAACGGTCTCGAGCCGGGCGCGCGCGGCGGCGCCGACGCCCTGTCGGACCGCGGTGATCTCGGCGAGGATGGCGATGGCGATCTCGGGGGGCGTCTTGCTGCCGATGGGCAGCCCGATCGGCGCATGCAGACGGGCGAGTTCGTCCTCCGACACGTCCAGGGACCGCAGGCGCTCGCGCCGGCTGGCCGAGGTGCGCGAAGACCCCATCGCCCCGACGTAGAACGCTTCGGTCTTCAACGCTTCCATCATGCCCATGTCGTCGATCCGGGGATCGTGCGTGAGCGCGACGATGGCCGACAGCGGGTCGTTGGCGTGCTCACGCACCGCGTCGTCCGGCATGTCCCGGATCTTCGTCACGCCCGCCACGGCGAAGTCGTCGAGCAGGTGTTCGCGCGGGTCGCAGACGGTCACCTGGTAGTCGAGGGCCAGCGCCATTTCCGCGAGGTAGGACGAGACCATGCCGGAACCGATGATGAAGAGCTGGAAGCGGGGGCCGTACGTGTGCACGAGGGTGCCGGCGTCGTGGTCGTACGCGAGGGGCCGATGGGCGTCCACGTCGACGGCGGAGAACGAGCGCCGCCCGAGGTGCACGGTGCGCTCCGCGCAGCGCCGCGCCCCGACGCGCCGGCTCACGTGCGCGAAGTGCTCGCGGTACCGTGCGGTGGGCTCGAGGGGTTCCACCACGATGTCGAGGTGCCCGCCGCACGGCAGGCCGAGGCGTTCGGTCTCTTCCGGCGTGATGCCGTACTGGAAGAACTGCGCCCGCTCGCCCGCGAGTTCCCCCGCCATGAGCTTCTCGAGCAGGTCGTCTTCCACGCAGCCGCCGGACAGCGAGCCGACGGCGCGCCCCTCGCGGTTGCAGGTCAGCAGGGACCCGACCGGGCGCGGTGACGATCCCCACGTCTGCACGACGGTGGCGAGCCAGCAGGCTTCGCCCCCTTCGAGCCACGCATGGACCTGGTCGAGAACCTGTTGATCGACGGCCTGCATGGTCCGGAGTTTAGCGCAGACGTGGCTCGCCGGGGGAACGACCGACCCGATCCCACGCATCCCGGACGTAGAATGCACCCATGCTCGAAGGCTCGCTGCGCAAGCTGTCCTTCACCGCCGACAGGCCGATCCGCTACGTCCTGCACGCCGGCGGCAGCCTGCCGCTCAATCCGTGTCTCGGGGAGGGACTGCGCATCACCTGGCTTGGCGAGACGCGCTGCGAACACTGCGGAACGCGTACGCCGAAGCGGTACGGAGGCGGCTACTGCTACCGCTGCTTCAAGACCCTGGCGCGCTGCGACCTCTGCGTCGTCAGCCCGACCCGCTGCCACTACCGCCTCGGCACGTGCCGGGAGCCCGAGTGGGGCGAGGCACACTGCATGGTCCCGCACACGGTGTATCTGGCGAACTCGTCGGGCGTGAAGGTGGGCCTGACAAGGGGTAGCACGGCCGTACCCCGTTGGATCGAGCAGGGGGCGACCCAGGGGCTCTCCATCGCGCGAGCCGCAACGCGGCGCGCCGCCGGAGAACTCGAGGCGCTGCTGGCCGAGCGCATGCCCGACAAGACGGACTGGCGTGCGCTCGTGACCGGCCGGGCGAAACCGCTGGATCTCGCGGCGATCGCCGGGGGCGTGCCCGAGCGGACCCGGGAGCGGGCCGCGCGGCTGTCGGGCGTGGAATGGCTCGAGGAGCGCGAGACGGCGGACCTCGAGTATCCGATCATGCGCTACAGCCGGCGCCCGGCGCGCCTCACGCTCGCCGAGGACGGCGATCGCGTGGTGGAAGGGCGCCTGCGGGGCGTGATCGGCCAGTACCTGCTGTTCGATCACGGCGCCTTCCATGTGGCCGCGCACACCGGCTGCGCGGTACGGGTGGAGCGGCTCGGCGAGGAGGTCGTCGAGCGTCAGTTGGAACTGTTCTGAGGAGCCCTCAGCCGGGGAGCGCGAGGGCGGCCCGCGCAGGGGCTTGCCCCTCGCAAGAAGAGGAGCCCTCAGCCGGGGAGCGCGAGGGCGGCCCGCGCAGGGGCTTGCCCCTCGCGAGAAAGGGAGCCCGCGCGGCACGGAAAAAGGAGCAAATTGATGACGGATGGCACGACCTACCTGGCGGACTACCGCCCCTTTCCTTTCCGCCTCGAAGAGACGCACCTCGAGTTCGACATACGCGAGGGACACACCGAGGTCCGGGCGGACCTGCGTTTCGACGGGGACGGCGCGGGAGGCGACCTGCGTCTCGATGGCCAGGAACTGACGCTGCTCGGAGTCGCCGTGGACGGCCGCGAACTGTCCGGCAACGAGTACCGCCTGGACGAGGAGTCGTTGACCCTGTTCGACGCGCCGGCCCGCTGCACCGTCACCGTGCGCACGCGGATCGAGCCGGAGAAGAACACGATCCTCGAGGGCCTCTACAAGTCCGGGGCGATGTACTGCACGCAGTGCGAGGCCGAGGGGTTCCGCCGGATGGTCTACTACCCCGACCGCCCCGACGTGCTGTCCCGCTTCACCACCACCGTCACCGCTGACGCGGCGACCTGTCCGGTGCTGCTGTCCAATGGCAACCTGGTCGCGGAGGAAGTGCGAGAGGGCCGCCGCACGGTCACCTGGCGGGACCCCTTCCCGAAACCGGGCTACCTGTTCGCCCTCGTGGCGGGCAACCTCGACGTCGTCGAGGACACCTTCGAGACGATGTCGGGCCGCCGCGTGACCCTCAAGATCTACTCGGAGCCGCACAACATCGGGCAGTGCGCCTACGCCATGTCCGCCGTGAAACGGGCCATGCGCTGGGACGAGGAACGCTTCGGACGGGAATACGACCTGGACATCTTCATGATCGTCGCGGTGGAGGATTTCAACGCCGGCGCCATGGAGAACAAGGGCTTGAACATCTTCAACACGAGCCTGCTGCTGGCCTCCCCCGACACCGCGACGGACGCGGCGCACCTGCGCGTGGAAGCGGTGATCGGACACGAGTACTTCCACAACTGGAGCGGGAACCGCGTCACCTGCCGCGACTGGTTCCAGCTCAGCCTCAAGGAAGGCTTCACGGTCTTTCGCGACTCCCTCTTCAGCGCGGACATGAACTCGCCCACGATGAAACGTGTCGAGGACGTCGAGTTCCTGCGCAACGCCCAGTTCCCCGAGGACGCCGGTCCGCTGGCGCACCCGGTGCGTCCGGACTCGTACCGGGAGATATCGAACTTCTATACGACCACGGTGTACGAGAAGGGCGCCGAGGTCGTCGGCATGCTCCGGACCCTCCTCGGGGCGTCCCGCTTCCGTGCCGGGTCGGACCTCTATTTCGCGCGGCACGACGGCGGCGCCGTCACCACCGAGGACTTCGTGGACGCGATGGCCGAGGTCTCGGGGATGGACCTGACGCAGTTCCGGCGCTGGTACGACCAGGCCGGCACGCCCGTCCTCACGGTCTCGGAGGCGCGCGACGACGAGGCCCTCACGCTGACCGTCGTGCAGGACTGCCCGCCGACGCCGCGGCAGGAGGAGAAACGGCCTTTCCACCTGCCCCTCGCGATCGGTCTCCTCGACGAGGAAGGCGCCGACCTGCTCGGCGCGGCGGGTGACGGCGCCATGCGGGTGCTGTCCGAAGCCTTCGTGGAGAACCCGGACGCGGACGGCACCCTCGTCGCGCACCTGGTCGACCGCGAGACGACGTTGCGCTTCGAGGACGCGCCGCAGGGCGCGGTGGTCAGCTTCCTGCGCGGCTTCTCCGCCCCCGTCAAGGTGCGTTACGAGCGGTCCGGCGGGGAACTGCTGTTCCTGGCCGCCCACGACACCGACGGGTTCGCGCGTTGGGACGCGGCGCAGACACTCCTTGCGCGGGCCATGATCGAGTCCGATGCCGGCCTCGATGCCAACGTGCTCGAACTCTTCGATCGACTCACGCAGGCGGCCGCATCGGCGCCGGACGACGGCGAGGCGAAGGCGCTGCTCGCCGCCATGATGGACCCGCCGCGGGCGCAGTACCTGCTCGACCTCCGGCCGGAGTCCGACATCCTCCACTGGTGCGACGCCCGGGACGATCTCCTCGACCGCGTGTCGGAGCGTTTCCGGGATCGATGGCTCCAACTCTACGGCGGCAACGCGACGCATGGCGCGTACGTTCCGGACGGTCCCGGTGTCGCCCGCCGCGGCCTGAAGAACCGGGCATTGGCGCTGTACGCCCGCACGGGGGAGGACGCCGAGACACTCCTCTCGGATCAGTTCGAGCAGGCCGACAACCTGACGGACCGCGAGGCGGCGCTCTCGATCATGCTCGAGTCGGCGCGGATCGACGACGCGCGCAAGCAGGCCGCGTGCGACGCCTTCTACGAGAGATGGCGGCACGAAGCGCTCCTCGTCGACGTGTGGTTGCGTGTGCAGGCCGGCTGCGACCGCCCGGGAGCACTTAAGCGCGTGCGGTCCCTGGAAGGGCACTCCGCCTTCGACATGACGAACCCCAACAAGGTGCGCGCCCTGTTCGCCGCGTTCGCGGCCAACACGCGCAGCTTCCATGCGTCCGACGGCGAGGGTTACGGGTATCTGGCGGACCGGATCGCCCGCCTCGACGAGATCAATGCCAGGATGGCGGCACGTCTCGCGACCCCGCTGACGCGCTGGGAGCGGTTCGACGCGGGGCGGCAGCGGCGCATGTGTGCGGCGCTCCGGCGCCTGTCGGCGGGCGAGATGTCGAAGGACCTCGCGGAGGTGGTGTCGAAGAGCCTGGCTCGCGCCGGGCAACGCGGGGCGTAGCGCCGCGTCCCGCTACCAGGCAGGTCCCCGCTCGCGGCTGCCGTAGTCCCCCTGCCGCAGCCGCTGGTTGGTTTCGTGGCGGAACTTGCGCCGCAGGAGCCCACCCGGGTCGTCCGGCACGGAGTCGAGCCAGCGGATGCGGGCGTCGGCGGAAGGCGGGCCCGGCGCCGCGTCCGTCGGAGGCGCGGCTCCCATATCGGCATCGCGCATGCCGGCGTCCGGGTCCGCCCGCGCCGCGGGGCTCTCCTCGGGCGCGGCGCCGAGGCCTTCCGGAGCCCCGGCGCGCCCGCCGTCCGCGCCGTCTTCGCGCGCACCCTGGGCGAGGAGCCCCGCGACGAGGTCGCGGTTGTGCCGGGCGTCGGCATGGCCGGGCGCCATGGCCAGGACGCGCTCGTAGGCGGCGACCGCGGCCTCCAGCGCCCCCAGGTGCGCCAGGGCGGTGCCGAGGTTGTAGTACCCCGTGGGGGTATCGTCGGTACGGAACCGGTTCGCCGCACCCTCGATGTCCCCGGCCCGGTACTGCGCGACCGCGGCCCACCGCGGATCCTCGAAGCGCCGGGCGGCCGCTTCGGCGCGTCCTCCCCGCAGCATCTCGTAGGCCCGCTGGTCCGGGCGCTGCCACAGGTTGCCGGCGGCGCCGATGGCCGTGTCGATCGCCGGCGTCCGCGGGGCTTCGGCAAGGCCAACCGGCGCGATCAGCAGGCAGGCGAGCCCCGTCAGCACGCCGCGGCGGAACCCCAGGCACACCACGGCGAGCACGGGCAGCACGAGCCAGAACCCCACGTCGTGCCAGGTGTCGAACGTGCGGTCGGACTGCGCCGCCGGCTCCGCGCGCGCGGTATCCCGCCATGTCCACGGCGCTGTGCCGGAATCCAGCGTCCGATACTCGCCGTACGTCCCGCGCGCGAGGTCCGCGAGCCGGGCGTCCAGCCGCGTGTGCACCCGGGCTCCGGTCTCGTCGGTGAGAAAGCGCCCGGGGACGCCCCGGAAGTCCAGGGGAATCGCCCCGCCTGCGGGGGTCCCGACCCCCACGATGGAGATGGGGAACGCGGGATCGCGATGCCGCAGGACCTCGTCGGGTTCGTCCACGCCGTCGGTCACGAGCACGATCTGCCCCCGTGTGACCCCCACGTTCGGAAACAGCCCCCTCGCCGCGGCGAGGGCCGGATCGGGTCGGCTGCCGGCGACGGGCATGATCTCGGGGACCAGCGCCGGCAGGAGATTCTCGATGTTGCCCGCGTCGTCCGTCAGGGGCGTGACCACGTGCGCGTCTCCCGCGTACACCACGAGTCCCGTGAGCCCCTCCTGCCGGTCCTCCAGCATCCGCGAGATGGCCGCGTGCGCCCGCGCGATGCGTGACGGTGGCGTGTCGCGGGCATACATCGACAGCGACAGGTCCAGCACGATGACGGTGGCGTCGCGATGCGTCGCGACCGGTTGCGGCAGCCGTTCGAGAGTCGGCCCCGCGAGGGCGCAGACGGCGGCGCCGAACGCGCTGAACGCCAGGACGTGGAAGGTGGCCCGCGCGCGCCGGCTCCCCGCGTCGCCCCCGTGGAGCAGCACCGTGAGCAGTTCGGGCGCGACGACGCGGTGCCAGCCGCCCGCGCCCCGAGCGGTGCGGCGGGCCAGCAGCGGCAGGCACGCGAGCGGCAGCGCGGCGAACCACCACGGTCGCAGGAAGTGGAAATCCGAGAGCAGTTCCATGACCGCGGCCGTCATGCGGACACCGTCGCCGAGCGTGGCGCGGTGCCGGGCCCGTACGCGACGCACAGACCCAGCAGCAGCGCGCAGGCGAGGGACAGCGGCCAGTGGTAGAGAGCGCGTATCGGACGCAGGCGCTCGGGGTCCTGTTGCGCGGGTTCGAGCGCGTCGATGACGTCGTAGATCCGCGCCAGCCCCGCGGTGTCGCGGGCACGGAAGTACTGGCCGCCCGTGACGCGGGCGATCTCCGCCAGGGTCGGCTCGTCGAGGCCGAGCGAGGGGTTCACGACGCGGACGCCGAGCGCACCGGAGATCTCCATCGCCTCGCTGCCGAATCCCACGGTGTGTATGCGCACCCCCTCGAGGGCCGCCATCGCGGCCGCCTCACGGGGGTCGATGTTCCCCGCGTTGTTCGAGCCATCGCTCAGGAGGACGAGCACGCGGCTGTCGGAAGGCCGCTCGTGCAGGCGTTTCACCGCGAGGGCGACGGCGTCCCCGATGGCGGTCCTGCCGCCGGCGATCCCGACCGGGGCTTCCAGGAGAAAGCGGCGTACGGTGGCGAGGTCGAAGGTGAGGGGCGCCTGCAGGTAGGCGTGCGTCCCGAACAGGATGAGGCCGACGCGGTCGCCGTCGCGTCGCTCGATGAACTCGTCGATCACCGCCTTCACGGCCGCCAGGCGGTCGGCGGGCACGCCGTCGAGGGTGACGTCCTCCATCGACATGCTCCCGGAGATGTCGACGGCCAGGAGCAGGTCCCGGCCGGTCGCCGGCAGGTCGACGGCGTCGCCGGTCCACTGCGGGCGCGCGGCGGCCGCGATCGCGAGGGACCAGGCCGCCCAGAGAAGCAAGAGCGGCAGATACGCCTTGCGCCCGTGCGGTGCGTCGGTCTCGAACGGTTCGACGGTCGGGACCGCGAGCGCCGCCGGAGCCAGGAGTCGGACGGGACGCAGTCGGCGTGCCAGGAACGGCAACGGCCAGAGAAGCGCGGCCCACGGCCAGGCAAACTCGATCATCGTGCCGGCCGCTCCGGTTTCGGAGGGGCGAGTCGGGCGAGGGTCCTGCGCACCAGTTCGGCCAGCTCGGCCGGGTCGTCGCGGAGCGTGCGGCGGAACCGCTGGTCGCCCAGCAGCCGTCCCGGCGCACCCGTGAACGCGGCGTCCCGGCAGCGCTCCCGCAGCAGCGCCAGCCACGCGTCGCCGCTTGCCCGGACCGCGTCCGCGCGCTGCTCCGCGTCCACCAGGAGGTCCTTGAGCAACGCGTTCGCGGCGTCCGCGAATGCGCGCGGCCCGATCTCCCCGGCCGCGCGGCGTCCCTCCAGGACGGCGAATCGGGCGCGCGCCCTGCGGTAAGGGGCCGTGCGGCCGCGGTGCTGCCAGACGCGGCGCACGGCCCAGGCGAGGACGACGACCACGACGAGCGTCACCAGCCACCAGCCGGGCGCCGGGGGCCACCAGCCGGGCGGCAGGGGCTCGTGGATGTCCCGGAGTCCGTTCACGCCGTCGATGCTTGTGTCAGGCGCATTCCGGAGCGGGAAGCGGTCTGCTCGAGAGTGCGCAGGTGTCCGTCGAATCGGGCGCGATACGCGGAGCGCAGGTGCCCGTCACCGCTGTGGAACGACTCGCGCCGCTCGCCGTCGGTCACGTGATAGCGCCCGGCCGGCGGCAGTTCGCGTTCGAGCGGGTCGTGCACGAAGTGGAGTTCCACCTCGTTGTGCCGCGCGATGCCGGCGAGTGCGTCCAGGGCGGCCCCATGCGGGTCGGGCAGCGTCGCCGACGCGCCGAGGAAGTCGCTGACGACGACGATGCGGTGGTTGACGCCGGCGATGCGCAGCAGGGGCGCGACGAGCCGCCACCAGGCGTCGCCTCCTTCGGTCGTGGCGTCGCTGGCGCCTGCGCCGGGCTCGGGCTCGGCGCCGAGGGCACGGTTCGCCTCGACCAGGGCGGCGAGCACGCGCAGCACCGCGGCCTCGCGACGCAGCGGCTTGAAGACCCGTACGCCGCTCTGGTCGAGCACCAGTCCGCCGACCCGGTCCTGGGCCGCGAGGGCCCGCCACGCCGTCGTGGCCGCGATCTCCGCCGCGAGTACCGACTTCAGGCGGCCCTGGCTGCCGAAGAACATCGACCGCGTCTGGTCCACCACGATCAGGGTGGGCCGTTCGCGCTCCTCCCGAAAGACCTTGGTGTGCGGTTTGCCCTTGCGCGCCGTCACACGCCAGTCGATGGACCGGAGGTCGTCGCCCGGCTGGTAGGGACGTACCTCGTCGAAGTCCATCCCCCGGCCCCGGACCGGGGCGGCGCGTTCGCCGTGCCAGGGCGCGGCGGCGGTGGCGGACGGACCGCGCGCGGTGGGGATGCGCAGCCGGGCCAGGTCGTCCAGCGACACGTAAGCGCCCGCCAGGACCCAAGACTCCGGCGCGTCGACTCGCCCGGGAATCGGCACGTGTACCGTCGCTCCGCTCCGCGGCACGGTCAGGGGGCCGGCACGGTCTCGAGGGCGCCCGCCAGCACCGCGTCCGCGTCGATGCCGCGCGCCTGGGCGTCGAAAGTGGCGATCAGGCGGTGGCGCAGCACGTCGGGAGCGACCGCCGCCACGTCGCCCGGGGTGGCGAAGTCGCGGCCGTCGAGCCAGGCGACCGCGCGGGCGCAGCGATCGAGGGCGATGGTCCCGCGGGGGCTGGCGCCGTACTCCAGCAGGGGATCGGCCCGCGTGGCCTCAACGAGCGCGACGATGTAGCCCTCGACGGCCGGGGCGACGAAGACGTCCGCGATCGCCCGGCGGGCGGCCGCGACGTCTTGCTGGGAGAGCGGCGTGGGCGGTGGCGGGGGTTCCGGCTGGAGTTGCTCGCTCCGCGCGAGGTGCAGGATCTCGCGCTCCGAAGCCGCGTCCGGGTATCCCACGGTCACGTGCAGCAGGAAGCGGTCGAGCTGGGCTTCCGGGAGCGGATACGTCCCTTCCTGCTCAATGGGGTTCTGGGTCGCCATGACGAGGAACAGGTCGGGCAGCGCGAACGTCTCGCGTCCGTAGCTGACCTGGCGTTCGGCCATCGCCTCGAGGAGCGCCGCCTGGACCTTGGCGGGGGCGCGGTTGACCTCGTCGGCGAGGAGCAGGTTGTGGAACACGGGACCCTGGCGGAAGGTGAACGTGCCGTCGTCGGCGTTGATCACCTCGGTACCGGTGACGTCGCTCGGCAGCAGGTCGGGCGTGAACTGGATGCGGTGGAAACTGCCCTCGACCGTGCGCGCGAGTTCCCGGATGGCGCGCGTCTTGGCAAGCCCCGGAGCGCCCTCGACGAGGAGGTGCCCGTCGCACAGCAACGCCATCACCAGGCGCCGGATCAGGGTCTGCTGGCCGACGATGCGGGACTCGAGCCACGCGATGGCTGCATGCACGCGGTCGTGCGGGAGGTCGTGAACGGCTTCCATGTGCTTGGGACAGCGGCCCGGCGACGGTGTCGCGGATTGTAGCCGTTGCGGTGCGCCGGCGGTCGCGCGCGAGCGGTCGCGGCGAACGGGATACACTCGTTGCGTGTATCGCATCCTGCGTCGCCTGCTCTTCGCCCTTCCGCCCGAACTCGCCCACGGGCTCGCCCTGCGGACGCTGCGGGCGTGGGGCGCCCTCCCGGGAGGCGCCGCGCCCGATACACCGGTACGCGCCATGGGGCTCTCCCTCGCCAACCGAATCGGCCTCGCGGCGGGACTGGACAAGGACGCGATCGCGGTGCGGGGGTTCGCGCGGCTCGGTTTCGGGTTCGTGGAGGTGGGCACCGTGACGCCGCGCCCGCAGCCGGGCAATCCGCGGCCGCGGCTCTTTCGGTCCGCGGTGGACGACGCCCTCATCAACCGCATGGGGTTCAACAGCGCCGGGAGCGCGGCCGTAGCCGGCCGGCTCGGGCGGCTACGCCGGCGCGGCCTCGGCGTGCCGGTCGGCGTGAACATCGGCAAGAACCGCGACACGCCGCTGTCGCGGGCGGTGGACGACTACGTGCTCTGCCTGCGTGCCGTGCATGCGCTTGCGGACTACGTGGTCGTGAACGTCTCGTCGCCGAACACGCCGGGATTGCGCGGCCTCCAGGACGCGCCGGCGGCAGCGGCGCTGCTCGCCGCGCTGGTTCGCGAGCGCGATGCGGTCGAAGCCTCCTCGGGCCGCCGGCTGCCGCTGGCCGTCAAGGTCGCGCCGGACCTCGATGCGGCGGGCCTGCGGGAGTTTGCGGCCGTCGTGCGGGACGCCGGGCTGGAGGCGGTGATCGCGACCAACACGACGCTGACGCGCCCGCCCGGGCTGGCGCCGGACTTCGCGCGTCAGGCGGGCGGGTTGAGCGGCGCCCCGCTCAACCCCCGTGCCGTCGAGGTCGTGGCGGCCCTCCGGGAAGCGCTCGGGCCAGAGATGACGCTGGTCGGGGTGGGCGGCATCCACGACGTGGCGACGGCGCGCCAAATGTTCGAGGCGGGCGCGGACCTGCTGCAGGTCTACACCGGGCTCGTCTTCGAGGGGCCCGGGCTGGTCGGGGAACTGGCCCGTGGCGGGCCGCGCGGGAGCGCGCGGGGACGGTGACGCTGGATCATCGCCCCGGGACAGGGTAGTTTCGTACCCCTGCGAATCCGGTTGGGGAGACAGAGGATGAAATGGCATTCGAGCGGGCGCGGTCTGCCCGTGGCGGCGGGCGCGGCGGCGGTGATCGCGAGCGTGTCCGGCGCCGCCGACACGCTGGACGGTGGGGACACCGCCTGGGTATTGACGGCGACGGCGCTGGTCCTCTTCATGACCGTCCCGGGCCTGTCGCTGTTCTATGCCGGCCTCGTGCGGGTGCGCAACGTGCTCAGCGTCCTGATGCAGTGCTTCACGATCGTCTGCGTCGTGACGATCCTCTGGCTCATCGTCGGGTACAGCCTCGCGTTCGACGACGGCCTGCCGATCGTGGGCGGGCTTTCCAAGGCGATGTTCGCCGGGGTCGGGGAGGACGCGATGAGCGGCACGATCCCCGAGTCGGCGTTCGCGACCTTCCAGCTCACCTTCGCCATCATCACGGTGGCGCTCATCGTCGGCGGCTTCGCCGAGCGCATGCGCTTCTCCTCGGTGCTGATCTTCTCCACGCTGTGGCTGCTGCTGGTCTACGCGCCGATCTGCCACTGGGTGTGGGGCGGCGGCTGGCTGGGAGAAATGGGTCTCCTCGACTTCGCGGGCGGCACGGTCGTGCACATCACGGCGGGCACGGCGGCGGTGGTCGCCGCGATCGTCGTCGGGTCGCGGCGCGGGTTCCCGGACCAGATCATGGTGCCGCACAACATGACGCTGACGGTCGCCGGCGCGGGCATGCTCTGGGTCGGCTGGTTCGGGTTCAACGGCGGCAGCGCGCTGGCGTCCAACGGGGACGCCGCGATGGCGATCACCGTCACCCACATCTCGGCCGCCGCGGGGGCCTTCACCTGGATGGTCGCCGAGTGGATCCGCTACGGCAAGCCGAGCGCCCTCGGCGCGGTGACCGGCATGGTGGCGGGACTCGGCACGATCACGCCGGCGTCCGGCTTCGTGGGACCGGCGGGCGCGCTCGTGATCGGCATCGCGGCCGGTTTCGTGTGCTTCGCGGCGACGAACTTCATGAAGCGCACGCTCAAGATCGACGACTCCCTCGACGTGTTTCCGGTCCACGGCGTCGGCGGCGCCCTCGGCACGATCCTGACGGGCGTGTTCGCGAGCAACGCCCTCGGCATTTTCAGCGGCCAGCAGGACATCGCCATCGGCACGCAGGTCGGCATCCAGGCCGTGGGCGTCTTCGCCACGGTGGCGTACACGGCGATCGCGACCTTCGTCATCCTGAAGATCGTCGATGTCGTTACCGGCAACCGCGTCACGGAGGAGCAGGAGACGGAGGGCCTCGACCTCGTGATGCACAACGAGCGGGGCTACGACCTGTAACGCTTTACGCGTCGTCGGCTTCCCAGTAGGGCGGGTTGTTGAGCGGCCCGAGCGTCTGGCCGAGTTGTATCAGCAGGCCGTGGGCGCTCTTCGGAGAGATGAATGCGTCGATGGAATCGGGGTTGTCGAAGCTCTTGTCGACGACCCTGACCCCCTGCTCCTCGAGCAGCAGCGTCTTCGTTTCGAGGTCCGGAGTCTGCAGCGTCAGGTGATGGAAACCCTCGCCGCGACGCTCCAGGAACGCGGCGAGAAAGCCCTCCGGATTGACCGGTTCCAGGAGTTCGATGCAGAAGTCGTGCAGGTCGAACAGCCCCAGGCGGAAGTCTCCGGAGGCATGCAGCGCGGTCTTGCGATGCGTCGCGCCGAGCGCGCCTTCGAAGAACGCGCGCGCCCGCTCGATGCTGTGGACCGCGATGCCGATGTGATCGAAGCGTCCGATCGGAGCCGTCTTGCCTTCTGCCATGGCGTTTTTCCTATGTAGTCCGCGTCCGCCTCTCGCCCCCCGCCGCAACGCGCTCCCCACCAGTGCATCGACCAGGCTCTCGAAGTCGTACCCCGCCGCCCGGGCGCCGTCGGGGTAGAGGCTGGTCGGGGTCATGCCCGGCATCGTGTTGACTTCGAGGAGGTGGATCTCCTCGCGGTCGGTGACGAGGAAGTCCGCCCGGGAGAGGTCGCGAAGGTCAAGGGCGCGGTGGCTCTCCACGGCGATGCGCTGGAGCTCCTGGGTGGCGTCCGCACTGAGCGGCGCGGGGACGACGTGCTCGCTCCTGCCCGGTGTGTACTTGTTCCGGAAGTCGTACCACTCGTCGGACGCGGTGACGATCTCGATGACCGGCCAGGGGATCGGTGCGGCGCCCTCGAGGTCGAGGACCCCGACCGTGATCTCGCGGCCGAGCACGAAGGGTTCGACGAGGACCGGGTCGCCGAACCGGCGGGCGGCCAGGATCGGGCCCCGCAGGTCGCCGCCGTTGGGCAGCGGCGTGACGCCGAGGGCCGACCCCTGGCGCGTGGGCTTCACCACCACCCGGGAACCGACCCATCGTTCGACGAGCCCGACCGCGTCGACGACGGCCATCTCGGGAGGCAGGACGACATCGTCGAGTACGGGCAGCCCCGCCTGGCGGAACAGGACCTTCGCGACGTGCTTGTCCATGCCGAGGGCGCTCCCGCGAACGCCGCTGCCCACGTACGGGAGGCCCAGCATCTCGAGATACCCCTGGACGGTTCCGTCCTCGCCGGGCGGACCGTGCAGGACGGGAAAGACGACGTCTGGCCCGGAATCGACGAGCGCGTCGGTGAGTCCGTCGTCGAGTTCGATCAGTTCGACGTGCCGGTAGCGCGCGCGCAAGGCGTCGGCCACCTGCCCGGCGGACGAACGGGACACCTCGGCTTCCGGCGAGTCGCCGCCCGCGAGTACCGCGACCTTGTCCTCCTTCAGGGCCACGTCGCGTTCTTCACGTTGACCTCCGGCAGGTCGTCGTCGGGCTCGAAGCCGAACACCTTGCCGAAAAAGAAGTACTCGGCCTCGATCGCGCGCCGGGCGTTCTCGACCTTGCGGAAGCCGTGCCCCTCGCCTTCGAAGAGCAGGTACGCCACGGGGATGCCCTTCGCGCGCAGCGCGCCGAACATCGTCTCGGCCTGGTTCGGCGGCACGATCCGGTCGTCGGACCCCTGGAAGAAGATCGTCGGACAGTTCAGTTCGTCGACGTGGGCGAGGGGCGAACGCTCGGCGAAGTCGGCCTCGTCGACCAGCCGATGGATGTAGCGGGACTCGAACTTGTGCGTGTCGCGGGCGAGGGCGGCCAGGTCGCCGATGCCGTAGTGCACGGCCCCGGCACGGAAGGTCCGGGAAAAGGCGAGGGCGGCCAGGGTCGTGTAACCGCCGGCACTGCCGCCGCGTATCGCGACGCGCTCGGGATCGATGCGTCCTTCGAACGTCAGGTGGCGTACCCCGGCGACGCAGTCCTCCACGTCGACGATGCCCCAGCGCCCGTTCAGGCGCTCGCGGTAGGCGCGCCCGAATCCCGTGCTGCCGCCGTAGTTCACGTCGAGGACCGCCCAGCCGCGGGACGTGTAGTACTGGATGCCGAACCCGAGGTCGCGGGCCGCGGCGCCGGTCGGTCCGCCGTGGGTGGTGACGAGCAGGGGCGGAAGTTCGCCCGGCGGGGCGCCACAGGCCGGATTGCAGGGTGGGTAGAAGTTGGCGTAGGCGGCGGCGTCGCCACTCGGAAAGCGGATCGTCTCCGCTTCCGCGAAGGTGCCGGCGGGGAAGTCCACGGCGCCCTGGCTGGCGAGGACGTTCGATCGGCCGGTCGGGAGTTCGAGTTCGACCACCGCGGCGACGTCGTCGCGCCGGCCGCCGATGAAGGCGACGCCGGAGTCCGTGCGCGTGAGCGACCGGTAGCTCGTGTAGTCGACCGGCAGCGGCGACGTCATGCCCTGGTCCAGGTCGCCGACGACGAGTTCGGCGGCGCCGTCCTCGATCCGCTGGGCGACCACGTGCCGTGCTCCCGCGACGACGTAGGCCCGGGTGTCGAGCTGCCACAGCGGCAGGCCGTACTCCGCCTCGTCGGGCACCGCGCGGTAGAGGCCCGACGCGTCGTAGCTGTGGAGATTCCAGAAACCGCTCCCGTCGGAGACGTAGACGAGGCGGTCGTCGCCGATCCACCGCGGCTGGAAGACCGACTCGTCGATGCCGCCGGCCACGACGGTCTCGTCGGCCAGGCCGTCCGGACCGAGCCGCGCGACCACGAGCTGGGTGCCGTCCCAGGGCATGTTGGGATGGTCCCAGACGAGAAAGGCGATCCGGCTGCCGTCCGGCGAGAGCTGGTGGGCGGCGTAGAAGTCGTGGCCCTCGTGCAACACCTCCACGGCGCCGGTGCCGGGGTCGATCCACACGAGGTCGTTGACGGGTTCGTCCGCGACGCCGTGCCGCTCGCGCACCGCGAACAGCCGTCCGCCCGCGTCGTCCCAGACCAGCCCCCCGAAACGCTCGGCCGCGTCGCCCGAGGTCACGCGCACCGGCAGCGATCCCGGAAGGTCCACGGCATAGACGTTCTGATCCTCGAAGTTGACGAACCAGGCGGTGTCGTCGGACACGGCGAACGCCCCGCCGCCGTACTCGTGCACGCGGTTGCGGGCGTTGAACGGCTCGGGAGTGAGGTCCTGCTTCGCCCCGTCCGCGTACCGGACCAGTGCGGACCTGCCGGCCTCCGTGGGTCGTCCCTCGAGCCAGTAGAACGCGCCGCCACGCCAGGCGAGCTCCGAGAACGACACGAAGGCGGACAGCATGACGTCCGCGGTGATTGGCGAGGGCCACGCGCCGTAGGGCTTGACCTCCGTCACGGCCGCCCCACGCGCCGGCTGACCGTTGCGTTCGTGAGGGTGCTGCGATGGTCCACGAAAGCCCAGCGCTCGTGGTCGCGCCAGGCCCCGTCGATGAACAGGAACGCGCGGGACGCGCCCTCCCGCTCGAAGCCACAGCGCCGCACGAGGTTGATCGAACGGCTGTTGTCGGGCTGGATGTTCGCCTCGATGCGGTGCAGCCCGAGTTCCCCGAAAGCGTAGTCCTTGACCAGGTTCAGTCCCTCCGCCATGTAACCCTGCCCCGCGAGCCGCGCGGCGGCGTAATACCCCAGGGACGCGCTGAGGAAGGATCCCCGCACGATGTTGTTCAGGTTGATGACGCCGGCGATCTCGTGGGTTTCCCGCAGGCACACCAGCAGCCCCTCGTGGTCGTCGCGCTGCGTGCGCTTGAGGTACAGCCGGAAGGCGTGCGGCGTGCGCGGCGGCGAGATCCAGGGGTCGTGCAGGGCGCGGCCCGCGCGGGCCAGATCGATGATCTCCGCCCGGTCCGAGCCGCGCACCTTGCGCAGGCACACGCGCGGCGCGGTCACGGCTGACCGCCGCCGGGCCGCGGGTCCGGGGCCGCCCGTCCCGGCTCCGCGGGCGCGGCGTCGGAGGTGCGGCGAATGCGGTGCGCCAGTTCGAGCAGGAAGATCTCCCAGATGGTCGGCGGCACGATGGCGAGGCCGAGGGCGATCAGATGGAGGGGATGCAGGTGGAAACCGTTGCCGTCGTGGAACCAGATCCCCTCGAAGTCGAAGCCGCGATGCTGCCAGTAGAGGAGCCCCAGCGTCGCGATGCACACGCCCAGGGCGAGCAGCGCCAGCCGCGATGCGTATCTCATGGCGGCGCCGCGAACGCGTAGAAGACACCGCGCCCGCCCAGCCAGGCGTTCTGGAACTCTTCGAGGTCGTAGCGGCGGGGTACGTCGGTCACCGTAGGGGCGGCGGGATCGTTGACCAGCACACGATTATTCTGGATGCCGCGGACGATGACCAGATGTCCGCGCGACGAGCGCAGCGGCGCGCCGGAGAGGGCGCCCTCGTCGAAGGCGATGCTCGCGACGAAGGGATGACCGGCGTCGAGCATGCCGCGCGCCGTGCCCCAGTCCGTGGCCGCCTCCGTGGCGCCGAGCACGCCCCAGCGGCTCGCGGCCCACACGTTCTGCGGCCAGACGCCGTACAGGTCCGTGGGCCGGTGGTGCGCCGCCGCGAGCAGTTCGCCGAAATCATGCGCCACGCCCAGGTGTTCAAGCGCCATGGACACGCAGGTCGGCGAACAGATCCGCGACCGCAGCGGCTCCGCCGCGGTCATCTGGGTTCGGGGAGGCACTTCGAGGACAGACGTCTCGATGTGGTCCGGCGGCTGGACGTTCGCCTCCCGCGGCCGGACGCAGACGACGGCGAGGTAGTCGGCCGGCGCGCTGGCGGCGTTGACGCGGAACCGTACCCGTGCGTCGGCAAGGACCGCGGTCGTCTCGAAGTAGTCCACATGTACCCGAACGCTGCCCCCCGGAAGGTGCGGATGCTGCTCCGGCGGCCGGCCGCTGCCGGCGGTCACTGTCCGGGCTTCGCCGTCGATGAGTACGGTGTGATGGTCCAGGCTGCCGAGCGCGGCCAGGCTTGGAACGACCAGGTGTCCCGGCGGGAGCGAAGGGAGCGGGACGTCGGCGACGAAGGCGTCCTCCGCGCGCCGCCAGTCCAGCGTGCCGGGCAGCGGCAACGGGTAGCGCCAGCGGCGTCCCGCTGGCGCGAAGCCGGCGCGGTGGATAACCTCTTCGCCGTGGCCCACCTGATCCTCTACACCACTTCGGCCTGCTCGGCGTGCGAAGAGGCGCTCGAACGCATCCTGGCCCTCGGCGACCCGGGCGTGCGCACGCTGGCGACGCGCGACGTCGCCGACGACGAACGCCTCTTCGAACGATACGCCACGCGGGTTCCCGTACTGTCGTACCGCGGCACGGAACTCGACTGGCCGTTTGGGGAGTGCGACATGCGCCGTCTACTCCACGGTGCCTGAACCGGAGTCCGGCGGGGCGGGGAGACCGAACAGGCGTCGCGCGTTGCGGGCGGTCAGGGCGCCGACCTCCTCCGGCGTCGTGTTCCGGCAGCGGGCCACCTCCCGCGCGACCCAGGGCAGGAAGCCCGGCTCGTTGCGCCTCGCCCGCGCTGGAGCTCCGGGGCCTCGCCCGGGCATGGTCCGGGGCAGCAGGTAGGGCGCGTCCGTCTCGATCAGCAGCCGTTCGTCGGGGATCGACGGGACGAGGCCCCGCAGTTCGCCGCCCCGCCGCTCGTCGCAGACCCAGCCCGTGATGCCGACGTGGTACCCGGCGTCGAGCCAGGCGTCGAGATCGGCGCGCGAGCCCGTGAAGCAGTGGATGACCACCCGCTCGGGAATGGCGCCGTGGACGGCGAGGAGGCGCGCCGTTTCGCCCTCGGAATCGCGGTCGTGCACGAAGAGCGGCATGTCGAGTCGGACGGCGAGACGGATCTGCGCGGCGAAGACCTCGCGCTGCACGTCCGGCGGGGAGTAGTTGCGGTGGAAGTCGAGACCCGTTTCGCCGATGGCGACCACGGCGTCGCTTGTGGTGAGTGCCTCGATCGCCGTGAGCCAGTCGCCGGCGACGGACTTCGCGTCGTGGGGGTGCACTCCGGCGGTACTCCACAGTCCTTGCTGTCCCGCCGCGAGGTCCGCGGCGGCGGTCGCCGAGGCAAGGTCCGTTCCGGTCACTACGATGCCCTGCACGCCGGCGTCCCGGGCCCGCGCAATCACCTCCGTGCGATCCGCGTCGAAAGCGGGAGCCGTCAGGTTCGCGCCGATGTCGATCACGGCACGCGCCGCTCGTGCGCGTCGAGCACAGGCACCTGCCGGCCGAACCGGCTGGCGTAGACGTAGCTGAAGGCGAGCACGCTCTTGACGTAGCCGCGGGTCTCCGCGAACGGGATCGTCTCGATCCACACGTCGGTCGGCATGTCCGGGCGTTCCCGGAGCCAGCGGTTCACCCGTCCGGCGCCCGCGTTGTAGGCGGCGGCCACCAGCACGCGGTGACTGTCGTAACGCGCCATCAGTTCCGCCAGGTGGTGTGCCCCGAGCGTGACGTTGGTGTTCGGGTCGAACAGGTCCGAGGCGCTCGGCCGGGAGAGGCGCACGCTCGCGGCGGTGGCGCGCGCCGTCGCCCCCATGAGCTGCATCAGGCCGCGGGCGCCGGCGGGGGAGCGTGCGCGGGGATTGAACGCGCTCTCCTGCCGCGAGATGGCGAACAGGAACCACACGGGCAGGTTCGTGGCGAACGCGTGGCGCTGGTAGATGTCGAGGAACGGCGTCGGGAAGCGCAGCGCCAGGTGATCCGTCAGCTCCGCCCGGCTCGCGCCGATGATCGCCTGTTCGATCCAGCCGATGTCCGATGCGAGTTCCACCAGGCCGCGGCGATCCTCGAGGGACAGGTCGTCGTAGATCGCGTACCACTCGCGCCGGGCGTTCACGAGGTCGCCCACCGCGAACAGCTCCGTGAGACGCTCGACGGCCGGATTGCGGCGCAGGCCCTGCTGGACCGAGGCGCTCACCAGCACGCCCCGCTCGTTGAGGGACGGCTCGACGCCGAGTCGGTCGGCCGCGAGGAAGCCGTAGTAGTTGCGATGTCCGGCCAGCTCGCGGAGCACGTCCTCGCCGCGGGCGGCGTCGTCGCCGGAGGCCACCAGCGCGCGCCCGAGCCAGTACCGCCACTGCAGCGTATCCCGGCTCGCCGCGTCCAGGGCGTCGATCCACCCGGTGGCCGCGCCCCAGCGCCGATGCGCGATGCTCGCGGTCGCCATTCCCGTGCGGTAGTCGGGAGAGTGCGAGTCGGCGGCCGGGTCCACGTCGGGCGGGAACTCGCCGAGGGTGGCGAGGCCCAGGGCGATGCGCTCGTCGATGTACGTGCGCGTGCCGTCGGAGAGCGACAGGCGCGCACGATGGCCCCGCCAGGCGTCGGCCGCCGCCCGGGGATTGCGCGCCGCGTACCGCGTCAGGGCGTGGGCGAGCGCCTGGTGGCCGTACTCCGTGTCGGGGAAGCGGCTCCGCTGGCGCGCCACCTCCGGCCGTACGTGACCGTCGTAGTACGCCTGCGCGGCGCGGGCGCGCGAGCCGCTGAAGAACCGAAGCAGGTAGCGGGCGAGCGTGCGTTCGTTGGCATCGATGGCGAGACCGAGCCGTCGCCAGGCCATCTCCTCCGTGCGCAGCCCGGCGGCCATCCAGACCTCGAACAGCGGGTCGCATGCCTTGGGCCGGGACTCTCCGGCCACCCACAGGTCCGGCACGAGCGCGAGGGCCGCCTCGCGGTCGCCGGTGCGGTAGAGGGCGCGGGCGTGATAGCACCGCGCGTCGGCGCGCTGCTGGGGCACGTAGTGGTCGCGGTAGACCTGCCAGCGCCCACGCCGCGCCTGGTAGACGAGCCAGCGGCCGTACAGCCGCTCGCCCAGGGGCATGTCGGCCAGGGTCGTCCTGGCCTCGACGGCGTCGGTGGGCGAGAGGTGCCGGAGTCGCGATTCCAGGTCGTAGTAGACAAGGTAGGGATGCAGCGCATAGCCCCCGAGGTCCCGCAATGCCCGGCGGAACTCCGTGATCCGCCCCGCCTGCAGGGCGTGCACCGCGTCCTTGTACTGCGTGCGGAGCTGGTAGAGGTCGTCCGCGGCGCCGCCGGCGGCGAGCAGTCCCGCCACCAGGCATAAGGCTCCGCGCCTTCGAGTCGTGGCTGAACGGCTCAGTGCGGGTCAGTCCTCGATCTGGTGCGCGCCCGGCCCGACGCGGACCGCGAGGACGTCGCAGCATGCCCCGTGGAGGACGCCGTTGGCGGTGGAGCCGAGCAGCAGGGCCAGCCCATGCCGCCCGTGGCTGCCGACCACGACGACGTCGACATTGGCCTCTTCGGCGATGCGATGGATTTCGGTTTCGGGCCTTCCGAAGATGAGGTACTGGCGATGCCCGGGTACCGACACGCTGGCGCAGAACTCCGCGAGGTGCGAGCGCGCCTGCTCCTGGATCTGGTCCTGCACGGAGGAGAGGTCCATGGGGATGTCGCCGCCGTAGGCCAGGCTCAGGGGCTCGATCACGTGGATGACGTGCAACTCCGCCTCGAAGAACCTCGCGAGGGCGACGGCGCGGTCCGCTACCGGCTTCGATTCCTCGGTCAGGTCGACCGCGAGCAGAATACGTTTGTACGCAGCCATGGCATCCCTTCACGGAGAAACGCGGTGACGGATTGCTCCCGGGCTCGCTTTGCGGCGACCATACACACAATGTTCGGTGCGCTCAATACGCGGTGCGGGTCGTGGCGAAGCACCCGGTCGAGAGGCGTCGTGTGGTTTGGCTGATCGTCGCGTTGGGGCTCCTGGTGGCGTTCGGCCCGATCGTGTGGCTCATGCCGTCGAGGCGCGACCGGCAACTCGCGAAGCTCCGGGAGGCGGCACGGCGCGCAGGCCTGGTGGTGGAACTCGTCCGCGTCCCCGTCCTCGACGCGACACCCGAGGAGCGGGTCAGTGCGGGCGGAGTGGCAAGGGACGCACAACGCGCCTGTACCGCCTACCGGCTGCCGGTCCATGGCGTGGACGACGCCGGGCCGGATTGGTTCCTGCTCCGCGACGCCGCATCCGTGGATCCGCTGCCGGGCTGGGCAGGTCATCCCGAGCGGCGTCCGCGCGGGTTGCCGGCCGACGCTGGCCCCTACTGGACCCGTGTGGGGCGGGCGGTTGCGGCGCTCGCGGAACGGTGCGTGGCGCTCGAGTGCTCGCCCGCCGCGGTGACCTGGTACTGGCTGGAGAATGCGGGACAGCGGGCTCCGGCCGAAATCGTCGCGGAAATCGCGCAATGCCTCCAGGCGCTTGCCGCGCTGCAACGGGAGACGGCGTGCGAACCGTGAGCCGAGTCCGGAAGTCCGCGTTGCCACCAGCCGAGACGGACGTGCCCGAGAGAAGATGGATGCTTCCCCCGGTTCGGGGCCGTATTGTATAAACCGCGCCCTTGGCGTGCCCGGTCCCCGGGCGCGGGGCAGCGAAGGAACGTGCTCGGGAGGCTCATGGCGAGATCTCTGGTCATCGTGGAGTCGCCGGCGAAGGCGAGGACGATCAACCGCTATCTGGGCAAGGACTACGTCGTCAAATCCAGCGTCGGTCATGTGCGCGACCTGCCGGTGGGCGGCAAGCAGACGGACAGCCGGGAGCGCGCGCGGGAAGCCGCGCGGACGCGCAAGCTGTCGCCGGCGAAGAAGGCGGAGCACAAGCGCCGTCGGGCCCGGGCGCAACTCGTGCGCCGCATGGGCGTGGACCCGGACAACGGCTGGGAGGCGGAATACGAAGTCCTGCCGGGCAAGGACAAGGTGGTCTCGGAACTCAAGCGCCTGGCCGACCGGTCGGAGCACGTGTACCTGGCCACGGACCTCGACCGCGAGGGCGAAGCGATCGCCTGGCACCTGAAGGAGTTGATCGGGGGCGATCCGGAGCGTTTTCGCCGGGTCGTCTTCAACGAGATCACGAAGCCCGCGATCGAAGCGGCCTTCGAGGACCCGGGGAGGATCGACGAGAACCGCGTCAACGCGCAGCAGGCGCGGCGCTTCCTCGACCGTGTGGTCGGCTTCGAACTCTCTCCGTTGCTGTGGGCCAAGATCGCCCGCGGCCTCTCCGCCGGCCGCGTCCAGTCCGTGGCCGTACGGCTCATCGTCGAGCGCGAGCGGGAGATCCGCGCGTTCGTTCCGGAGGAGTATTGGGAGGGGTTCGCGGACCTCGCGCGCGCCGGAACCGCCGGAGCCGCGGAGAAGGACGAGACGCACCGGTTCGCGGTCGCGCGGGACGGCGGAGCCGTGTTCCGTCCGGGCAACGCGGAGGCGGCGGAGGCGGCCCTCGCCCGGTTGCGGGCGGCGGAATTCGTGGTGGCGCGGCGTGAGGACCGGCCGACCACGACCGCCCCCGGGGCTCCTTTCATCACTTCGACTCTGCAGCAGGCGGCCTCCACGCGGCTGGGCTTCGCCGTGCGCAAGACCATGAGTCTCGCGCAGCGGCTGTACGAGGCCGGACACATCACGTACATGCGCACGGACTCGACCAACCTGTCGCGCCCGGCGGTCGCGGCGGTGCGGGAGTACATCGAGGAGGCCCACGGCAAGGAGTACCTGTCGCCGCGCCCGGCGGTCTACGCCAGCAAGGCGGCCGCGCAGGAGGCGCACGAGGCGATCCGCCCGACGAACGTCCGCGCGTTGCCCGACGGCCTGACGAAGTTGGGGGCGGACGAGCGACGCCTGTACGGCCTGATCTGGCGTCAGTTCGTCGCGTGCCAGATGGCGCGGGCCCGCTATCTTTCGACCGCGGTGGTCGCGGAGGGGAACGGCTTCGAACTCCGGGCGCGGGGGCGGATCCTCCAGTTCGACGGTTACACCCGCGTGCTTGCCCCTGCGGCGGGGCGGGACGAGGACCGGCCGATACCGGCGTTCGCCGAGGGCGAGCGACTGCGTCTCGTGGACTCGGGGGTGGACCAGCATTTCACCAAGCCGCCGCCGCGGTACGGCGAGGCCAGTCTCGTGCGGGAACTCGAAAAGCTCGGCATCGGGCGCCCCTCCACCTACGCCGCGATCATCTCGACGATCCAGGAACGCGGCTACGTCTCCCTCGAGAAGCGCCGTTTCCGGGCCGAACGGATCGGAGAACTGGTGACCGACCGCCTCGTCGAGAACTTCGCCGACCTGATGGACTATTCGTTCACCGCCGAACTCGAGGGCGAACTTGACCGCATCGCCGGCGGCGAGCGCGGCTGGCGGTCCGTGCTGGACGGCTTCTACGGGGGGTTCAGCGACCGGCTCGCGAAGGCGGGCGCGGCCGGCGGCGGGATGCGGGCCAACGAGCCGACCGACACCGACGTGCCATGCGCCCGTTGCGGCCGCCCGATGCAGGTGCGTACGGCCAGCACGGGCGTCTTCCTCGGCTGCTCCGGCTACCGGCTGCCACCGAAGGAGCGCTGCACGAACACGCTGAACCTCACGCCGGGGGACGAGGCCGAGGACGTCGACGAAGGTGGCGAACGGGAACTCGACGACCTGGCGGTGCTGCGCTCGAAACGCCGCTGCCCGAAGTGCGGGACACCGATGGACTCCTACCTGGTCGATGCCCGGCGCAAGCTGCACGTGTGCGGCAACAATCCGGACTGCGCGGGCTTCGAGGTGGAGGAAGGCGAGTTCCGCATCAAGGGCTACGACGGTCCCACGCTCACCTGCGAACGGTGCGGCGCGGAGATGCGGCTCAAGTCCGGACGCTTCGGGAAGTACTTCGGCTGCACGAACGACGACTGCGGGAACACGCGCAAGATCCTGCGCGACGGTCGCCCGGCGCCGCCGCGGGCGGACCCCGTGCCCATGCCGGAACTCGCCTGCGAGCGCGTGGACGACCACTTCGTGCTGCGCGACGGCGCCGCGGGGTTGTTCCTCGCGGCGAGCCAGTTCCCGCGCAACCGCGAGACGCGGGCGCCCCTCGTGCGCGAATTGAAGGCGCACGCCAACGAACTGGATCCGCGTTTCGCCTACCTGCTCGATGCGCCCGATGCGGACCCGGACGGCAATCCCGCAACGCTCAAGTGGTCCCGCAAGACCCGCGAGCAGTTCGTCGCATCCGACCGGGACGGCAAGCCCACGGCGTGGCGCGCACACTATCGCGACGGGCGCTGGCAGGAGCAGACCGGTTCGACCCGCGTGCGCAAGGGAGGGCGGCGGGCGGCCTCGAAGAGTGGCGCCCGCCGGCGGAACCGCTGAACGTCAGTTGCGTCGCAGGACGCCGACGCTCAGCCCCTCGATGGCGAACTCGCGTTCCCGAAGGTCCACCTCGATGGGGTCGTAGTCCTCGTTCTCGGGCAGGAGCAGCACCCGGGCCCGGTCGGACGTGCGCTGGAACCGCTTCACGGTGACCTCGTCGTCGACGCGCGCCACGACAATCTGCCCGTTGCGCGCCTCCGGCGTCCCGTGTACCGCCAACAGGTCGCCGTCGAGGATGCCGGCCCCGGTCATGCTGTCGCCGCGGACCCGCAGGAGGAAGTCCGCCGAAGGCCGGAACAGGTCCGCGGGGAGCTGGCAGGTGTCATCGATGTGCTCCACGGCCAGGATGGGGTGGCCGGCCGCGACCCGCCCGACGATGGGCAGTCCGGGGGGCGCGGGCAGCCGGATGCCGCGCGAGCGCCCGGGCGTCATCTCGATGGCGCCCTTGCGGGCCAGGGCGCGCAGGTGCTCTTCCGCCGCGTTGGGGGACCGGAAACCGAGTTCGCGCGCGATGTCCGCGCGGGTCGGCGGGTAGCCGTGCTCGGCGATGTGCGACCGGACGAAATCCAGGACGACCGTCTGCCTCTGGGTGAGTTTCTGCATTGGGGGTCTGTCAGAATGTACAGTGAAGCTGGAATTATATACAGGATTTCGCTCTTGGGAAGGGGCTTGTCCCCTCCGGTCCCCGGTGCCTGCATAATCCCACCCCGGGGCGACCCCAACCGTCGCCCCCACACGCAAGATGCGCAACGTGTTCACGCCCTGAGGTAAGGGGAAAGGATGGACAGCATCCTCGACTGGTTCCTGGCGCACACCTGGACGGCCTCCATGTTCGCCGTGGTCTTGGCCACGCTGGTGGCGCGGTACGTGGTCAAGCGCGGCTTCGACCGCCTGGCGCACCAGGCGGAGAAGACGCACAACATGTACGACGACGCGGTCCTGCACGCGGGCCGCAAGCCTATCGGCTGGGCCGTCTACCTGTTCGGCTTCGCGTGGGCCGCGGACATCGCGGGCGAGCAGTCGCGCCAGGAGCTCTTCGAGTACGTCGCCCCGCTGCGCGAGGTGGGGGTGATCCTGCTGCTCGCGTGGTTCGCCGTGCGCTTCATCTCGTTCCTCGAGGAGCACCTCGGCGACCGGACGTACGGACCGACCCGGGTGGACCAGACCACGGCGATGGCGCTCGGCAAGCTGCTGCGCGCCTCGGTCGTGATCACCGCCGTGCTCATCGTCCTGCAGAGCCTTGGCTTCAGCGTCACGGGGGTGCTTGCGTTCGGCGGCATCGGCGGCATCGCCATCGGTTTCGCCGCCCGCGACCTGCTCGCGAACTTCTTCGGCGCGCTCATGATCTACCTCGACCGGCCGTTCTCCGTGGGGGACTGGGTCCGCTCCCCGGACCGCGAGATCGAGGGGACGGTCGAGGAGATCGGCTGGCGCCTGACGCGCATCCGCACGTTCGACCAGCGCCCGCTCTACGTGCCGAACAGCGTCTTCGCGACCCTGTCGGTCGAGAACCCGCAGCGGATGAAGAACCGGCGCATCTACGAGACCATCGGGGTGCGCTACGACGACATCGAAGTGCTGAAGACGGTGATCGACGACGTGCGGGAAATGCTGCGCACCCACCCGGCGATCGACACGTCCCGGACGCTGATGGTCAACTTCGTGAGTTTCGGTCCCTCGTCGCTGGACTTCTTCGTCTACACGTTCACCAGGACCACCGTGTGGACCGAGTTCCACGAGATCAAGGAGGAGATCCTCTTCCGCATCGCGGAGATCATCGCCGGACACGGCGCGGAGATCGCGTTCCCGACGCAGACGCTGCATGTCGACAGTCCGCCGGAACCGGAACTGGAACCCGCCCTCCCGGGGGCCGGTGGGCGGGAAGCGTGACGCCTGTTCCGCCTGACATCGATGCCTGGGGGGAGTGCCTGTACGACGCCGAAGCGGTGCGTTTCGCGATCGACCGCGTCGCCGTGCGCATCGCGCTCGATCTCGCGGATGCCCGTCCCGTGGTCGTCTGCATCATGAACGGCGGCCTGCCTTTCACGGCGGCGCTCCTCGCGCGGTTCGCGTTTCCGCTCGAAGTCGACTACGTACACGCGAAACGCTACCGCGAGGCGGCGCCCGGCGAGCTGCCGAGCGGGGCCGACCTCTGCATCCGCGTCGCGCCCGCGCATGGCCTCGCGGGCCGGAACGTGCTGCTCGTCGACGACGTGCTCGACGAAGGTGCGACCCTGGAAGCGTTGCAGGCGGTCGTGGAGGAGCGTGGCGCGTCCTCGGTACGCACCGCCGTCCTGGTCGACAAGGCCGTCGCCGGCCGTACGTTCGCCGCGGATTATGCGGCCCTGGCCGGTCCGGACCGGTACCTGGTCGGGTGGGGGATGGACTACAACGGCTGGTACCGGAACCTGCAGGCCATCTACGCACTGGACGACCCGGCGTGAAGCGGATCGGCATCGTCGGCGGCACGGGTCTCGCCGCACTCGGCGGCGTGGAGGCGGGAGCCGCCCTGACCGCGCCGCTCGAAACGCCCTACGGCGCACCCTCCGCCGTCCCGGAGCCCGGTAGCCGGGGCGGCGTCGAGGTCGTCTTCCTGCAGCGGCACGGGCGACCTCGGAGCATTCTCCCGCACCGGGTCAACTATCGTGCGAACCTCTGGCTGCTGCACTCGCTCGGCGTTGACGCGGTGATCGCGGCCTTCACGGTGGGAGGACTCGCGCCGGAATACCGCGACGCCGACCTCGTCCTGCCGCACCAGTTGATCGACTACACGCACGGACGCGCCGACACGTTCGCGGCGGTCGACGAGATCCGGCACGTGGACTTCACCGAGCCCTTCGACGCGACGCTCCGGTCCGGCCTCGTTGCGGCGGGGGAGCGCTGCGCGTTGCGCGGCCGGCTCCACGCCGGCGGCGTCTACGGTTGCGCGCAGGGGCCCCGCCTCGAGACCGCCGCCGAGGTCGACCGCCTCGAGCGGGACGGCTGCACCGTGGTCGGCATGACGGCCATGCCCGAGGCGGTGCTGGCGCGGGAACTCGGACTTCCGTACGCCGGTGTCTGCCTGGTCGTCAATCCCGCCGCCGGCCGGGGCGACGGCCCGATCACGAGCGCCGGCATACAGGCGGCCGTGGACCGGGGCGCGGCGGACCTCTCGCTGCTACTCGAGACCTTCCTCGACACGATCGACGAGGGCGGCTAGCGCGTCGGGCACGTCGAGCCGGTCGGCGCGCAGGACCAGACCCATCCGCGGATGGTCGAGGTAGTGCACGTCCCCGGTGCGCATCCGCCGCGTTTCGGAGAGCACGATGTAGCCTTGCCCGTCGCGGGCGGCGTCAGCCGCGGCGCCGGGCGGGTCTTCGTGCAGCCACAGCTCGGCCTCGACCTCGACGTACAGCTCGCGGGACACCCGCAGCGTTCCCTCGATCCGGGCCACGCCGTTGCGCCCGGCGGGGCCGAGTTGCAGGAGTACGGCGACTGCATGCCCCGGCGCGCGCGCCGCCTGGAACCACCGTCCGTGATGCAGCACTTCGTAATCGTCGGAGCGCCGCATGCGTCGTACGTAGGGTACGAGGGCAAGTCCGTCGTCGCGCCATTGCATGCTCGCGCGGACGAGCGCCTGCTCGTAGGCGGCGAACGCGTCGCGGGCGATGGTGTCGGGCGACAGCGGGACCGGCAACGGGGCGTCCACCGGGGACGGCGCGGGGGTGTCCGGGAGCGCGTCCTCGATGCGCGGTCCGTCAACGGTATCCGGCAGCGAAATCCCGGCGGGGTCGTCCATCCACAGCCAGGCCGGCGGGAACGGACCTTCCTCCGCGACGGGGACATCCTCCGGGACCGGGAAACGCCAGGCGGACGGGGGTGGATCGAACGCGGTCATCGGGAGGGGATAGCGCCGCGGTTCGAACGTGGTGACCTCCTCCCGCGTCTGCGGCGCGCGGTGCAGGAAGACCACGGCCTCGATCACGTGCCAGTCGTACGCGAGCCAGTCGCCGAACTCGCCTTCGGCGGCGCCGAGGGGGGCGGCGAGGCCGGCTGCGCACAACGCGGCGGCTGCGTACCTGGCGGGACCGCGCCGCATCCCCGTCGGGGTCAGGCCGTGGCGGCGACGCCGGCACGGACCGCGGGCGCCAGCCGTTCGAGCAGGTCCTCCACGAACTCGAAGCGCGCGTCCGGCTCGGCGAGCGTCGTGGAGGAGAAACGCAGCGTGGCGGCGTCCTGCAGGCGGTAGACGTCGGGTTCCCCCTGCACGAGCCCCACCACCGTCAGGGGATGAACCGGCGTGCCCGCATCGAAATCGAGCCGGCCGGAACCGGGTCCGACGTCGATGCGCGCGATACCGAGTGCTTCGCTCGCGAGCCGGATCTCCGTGGTGCGGAACAGGGACCGCGCCGCCTCCGGTAGCGCGCCGAACCGGTCGATCACCTCGGCCTTGAGGTCGTCGAGCGCGTCGAAGGTGTCCGCGTTGGCGACGCGCTTGTAGAGGATCAGCCGCATGTGGATGTCCGGCAGGTAGTCGTCGGGGATCAGCGCCTGCACGTGGAGGTTCACCTCGGGACTGCCGCGCAGCGTCGGCAGCGGCTCGTCCATGTCGGGGACGCGTCCCGAGCGTATGGCGTCGACGGCGCGCTCGAGCATCTCCATGTAGAGCGAGAAGCCGATCGTCTCGATCTGCCCCGACTGGTCCTCGCCGAGCAGTTCCCCGGCCCCGCGGATCTCCAGGTCGTGGGTGGCGAGCGTGAAGCCGATGCCGAGCTCGCCGGCCGCTTCGATCGCGTCGAGGCGCTTGCGCGCGTCGCTGGTCAGCGCGCGCCGGTCGGGTGTCATCAGGTACGCGTAGGCCTGGTGGTGCGACCGTCCGACACGGCCGCGCAATTGGTGGAGTTGCGCCAGGCCGAACTTGTCGGCGCGCTGGATGAGGATGGTGTTGGCGTTCGGGATGTCGATGCCGTTCTCGATGATCGTCGAGCAGACCAGGAGGTTGCTGCGGCGATGGTAGAAGTCCGCCATCGTCCGTTCGAGCGCCCGCTTGTGCATCTGTCCGTGGCCGACGCCGATGCGCGCTTCGGGGACCAGGGCGCGCAGTTCGTCGGCGGCCCGGTCGATGCTGGCAACCTCGTTGTGGACGTAGAAGACCTGTCCGCCCCGGGCGAGTTCCCGTGTGACGGCCTCCCGGATCAACTGGTTGCGCTTCGGCACCACGAAGGTCTTGATCGAGAGACGCTTGGCCGGCGGGGTTGCGATGATCGAAAGGTCGCGCAGGCCCCCGAGCGCGAGGTTCAGGGTGCGCGGAATGGGCGTGGCCGTGAGCGCGAGCACGTCCACCTCGGCGCGCAGCGCCCGCAGCCGCTCCTTCTGCCGCACGCCGAAGCGATGTTCCTCGTCGATGATGACGAGGCCGAGGTCGTCGAACGCGATGCCCGCGCCGAGCAGCCGGTGGGTGCCGATGACGATGTCGACCTTGCCGGCCGCGAGGCGCCTGGCGATGGCCGTGACCTCGCCCTCCGTGCGCAGGCGCGAGACCGCCTCGATGTGCACGGGCCAGTCCGCGAAGCGGTCCCGGAACGTCTCGTGGTGCTGCTGCGTCAGGAGCGTCGTGGGGGTCAGGACGGCGACCTGCCGGCCGGACGCCACGGCGACGAACGCGGCCCGCATGGCGACCTCGGTCTTGCCGAAGCCGACGTCCCCGCAGATCAGCCGGTCGGTGGCGCGGTCCGAGCAGAGGTCCTCGATGACCGCGTCGATGGCGGCCTGCTGGTCGGCCGTGGTCTCGAAGGGAAACCGGTCGCAGAAGCGGGCGTAGTCGTCCTCCGGGCGGTCGAACACCGTGCCCGGACGCGCGGCGCGCCGCCCGTGGATGTCGAGCAGTTCCGCGGCGACGTCGTAGGCCTTGCGGGCGGCGCGTCGCTTGGCCTTCTCCCACTGGTCCGATCCCAGCCGGTGCAGGGGGGCGTGCTCGGCGTCCGCGCCGGCGTAGCGGGAGATGAGGTGGAGCGACGTGACCGGGACGTAGAGCCTGGCCTCCTCGGCATACTCCAGGGCGAGGAACTCCTGGGTGTGCCCGTCGATCTCGAGCGTCTCGAGCCCCAGGTAGCGCCCGATGCCGTGGTCGATGTGCACCACCGGTGCGCCGATGGACAGTTCCGTCAGGTTGCGGATCACCAGGTCGGGGTCGATCCGGCGGGCGGTCGTACGTTCCGCGGCATCGTCGTTGCGGCGGCCGAACAGTTCGGACTCCGTGACGACGGCGAAGTCGGCCAGCCAGGCGCCGCGCTCGATGTCGGCGACCGCGGTCGCGAGGGGAGTGCCGCGGTCGAGGAAGTCCTCGAGAGTCGCTACGGCGGGGGGATGCAGGCCGGCGCGGGCCAGGAACTCCTCGAGGTGCTGGGCGCGCCCCGCGGTCTGTGCCGTCAGGAGCACCGGCTGCTCGCACGCCGCAAGGAAGCCGCGCAGGAGGCCCGCTTCGTCCCGCCCCCGGTGGCTGGCGGTGACGTCCGGCAGGGGACGGCCGCGGAAGCTCACGCGGTGGCGGTGCCGCGTGCCGTCGGGGTCGACCTGTATCCGTCCGTAGGGTTTGAGGACGTCGCGGAGATCCTGTCGGGACAGGTACAGGGCGCGCGGCGCGAGGATCGGGCGCTCGACGTCGTGACGCAGGGACTCGTACCGGGCCTCGAGTTCGTCTTCGAAGCGCGCGGCCTCGGACATGGCCTCCGGATCGAGGACGACGACCGTCGAGGCAGGCACGTAGTCGAACAGCGTGGCGGTCTCCTCGAAGAAGAACGGCAGGTAGTACTCGACGCCCGCATGCGGAATGCCGCGGCTGACGTCCTGGTAGACCGGGCAGCGCCGCACGTCGACGTCGAACGTCCGGTGCCAGCGGTCGCGGAAGCGCGCGATGCCGTCTGGATCCAGGGGCACCTCCCGCGCCGGCAGCATGCGTACCGACTCGACTCTCTCGGCGGTGCGCTGGGTGTCCGGGTCGAACGTCCGCAGCGTCTCGATGCGGTCGTCGAACAGGTCGATGCGCAGCGGCGCCCCGGCGCCCATGGGGAAGATGTCCACCAGCGATCCCCGCACGGCGTACTCGCCCCGTTCCGCCACCGTGCGGGCGTGGCGGTAGCCGGCCCGCTCGAGGCGCGCGCGCTCCGGGTCGATCTCGAAACGCTGGCCGGTGCGCAGCGTGAGCGTGTGCGCGTCGACGAACGAGGCGGGGGCGAGCCGCTGCATGAGCGTGCGCACGGGCGCGACGAGCACGCCCCGGGCGATGCCCCCGAGGTCGTGCAGGGTGGTCAGCCGGTCCGAGACGATGTCCTGGTGCGGCGAGAAGCTGTCGTAGGGCAGGGTCTCCCAGTCGGGGAACGCGTGGACGGGCACCTTGCCCGATGCGTAGAAGTCGATCTCGTTGCGGATGCGCTCGGCGCCCTCGGTGTCGCGGGCGGCGTACAGGAGCAGGTTGCCGGGTTGCGCGGCCAGGGCTGCGGCCCCGAAGCTGGCGCCGCTGCCGAAGAGCGCCTGCCAGTTGTGCACGAGGTGGCGGGCCGGCAACTGGATCGGCGCCTCGGACGGTCTCATCTGCGGGCGGTCTGCGGGGGCGGGAAAGGGCCGCGCATTCTATCTCATCGGGTTGGGGGTGGGGCCGCCGCGGGGTGTGCGCTGCGGCTGACGGTGCGCGGCGGCGTTCTCGCACGCGGCTTCGGAGAGATCGGCCATTCCGCGCGGCCAGGACCGGCGTAAACTGTGCACATGACTCCGGAGTTCTGGGCCATCATCGCTGTCGGCGTCGCGCTGGCGACGCTGACGCTGAACGGTCAACGTCGGCTGCACGCGCGTCTCGACCGCCTGGAAGACCGGCTGGACCGGCAGGCGAAGGAACTCGGCGAACGTCTCGGCCGCGTGGAAGTCGGTGTGGCGGAGGTGCGCGAGCGGGTGGCCTACGTCGAAGGACTCCTCGAGGGCCTCCGCGACGCCCTCCGCGACGTATTGGTGGGCAAGGGAACCACGGAGCCTCCGAGGCCGCGGCGGGCGGGCGGTTAGCGACCGTTCGCCTGCCCGGAAGGCGCCCTCCCGAGGGCCGGGAAACGGGCGATTCCGGTGGATGCGGGAACCGTAAACGGGTAAAGTTGCGCCTCCGTGAAAAGTCCGCCGACCTCAACGGGTTGGCTTCGCGCCGGCCCGCGCTCGCCATGAAAGCCACCGACATCCGGGACCCGTCCTATTTCCACAAGGTCGTGGATTGCCAGTGGGCGTGTCCCGCCCACACGCCGGTGCCCGAGTACATCCGGCTGATCGCCGAGGAGCGCTACACCGAGGCGTTCATGATCAACTGGGAGTCCAACGTGTTCCCGGGCATCCTCGGGCGCACCTGCGACCGTCCGTGCGAGCCGGCCTGCCGGCGCGTCCGGACGGAGGAAAAGCCGGTCGCCATCTGCCGGCTGAAGCGGGTGGCGGCGGACCACAAGGGCGACATCGGCCCCTACATGCCGACCGTCCCGAAGCGCAAGAACGGCAAGCGCATCGCCATGCTCGGCGCCGGACCGGCGTCGCTGGCGGTCGCGCGCGACCTGCTGCCGTTCGGCTACGAGATCGACATGTTCGATCGCGACCCTGCGGGCGGCGGCATGATGCGCAGCCAGATCCCCGCGTTCCGACTTCCGGCGGACGTCCTCGAGGAAGAGGTCGACCTCATCCTCGACATGGGCGTGAACGCGCGCTTCGGCTACGAGATCACGAGCATGAAGGACATGCTCGACATGGACTACGACGCCTACTTCGTCGGCACCGGGGCGCCGCGTGGGCGCGACCTCGACCTGCCGGGCCGCCAGGAGGTGGATGCCCACATCTCGATCGGCATCGACTGGCTGTCGAGCGTCGCCTTCGGGCACACCACGTCCATCTCCGGCAAGGTGATCGTGATGGGCGGGGGCAACACGGCCATGGACTGCTGCCGCACGTCCAAGCGGCTCGGGGCCGAGTCCGTCACCGTCGTCGTCCGCTCCGCCTTCGAGGTCATGAAGGCCTCGGAGTGGGAGAAGGAAGAGGCGATGGACGAGAACATCCCCATCGTCAACAACCGCCCGCCCAAGGAGTTCGTGCACGAGAACGGCAAGCTCAAGGGCGTCGTCTTCGAGTGCGTCACGCCGGTTCGCGACGAGTCGAGCGGTCGCCTCCGCTACGTGCCGACGGGCGAGCCGGACGTCTACATGGAGTGCGACCACATCCTGATGGCGATCGGCCAGGAGAACCACTGCCCCTGGATCGAGCGGGACATCGGCCTCGAGTTCGACAAGTGGGACTGCCCCGTGCTCGACGAGGTGACGATGCAGTCGACGCACCCGAAGGTGTTCTTCGGCGGCGACTCGGCGTTCGGCCCGGAGAACATCATCTGGGCGTCCGCCCATGCCCACCAGGCGGCCATCTCCATCCACCTCCTGTGCCAGGGCAAGGACCTGAAGGCGGACCGTCCCCCGGAGGGCGTGAACCTCATCAGCCAGAAGATGGGCATGCACGAGTGGAGCTACGACGCCGAACACGATCCCGCGAAGCGCTTCATCGTGCCGCACGCGGAGAAACGGCGCGCCCTCGGCAACATCAAGGTGGAGGTCGAACTCGGTTTCGACCGCGCGCTCGGCCTGAAGGAGGCCCAGCGCTGCCTGAACTGCGACGTGCAGACCGTGTTCACGGAAGCCCTGTGCATTGAGTGCGACGCGTGCGTGGACATCTGCCCGATGGACTGCATCACCTTCACGTCGAACGGCGAGGAACCCGACCTGCGCGAACGCCTCACGGCGCCGGCCGCGAACGCCGAGCAGGACCTGTACGTCTCCGAGGCGCTGCCGACGGGACGCGTGATGGTGAAGGACGAGGACGTCTGCCTGCACTGCGGGCTCTGCGCGGAGCGCTGTCCGACCGCGGCCTGGGACATGCAGAAGTCGGTGGTGCATATCCCGCAGCTCGGGACTCACTCCGGATGACCGCCGGATGACGACCTACAACGATTTTGTCATCCGTTTCGCGAACGTGAACGGTTCGGGCTCGGCGAGCGCGAACGGCATGTTCGCCAAGGCGCTCTTCCGCATGGGCGTCCCCATCGCGACGCGCAACATCTTCCCGTCGAACATCGAGGGGCTGCCGACCTGGTTCGAGGTGCGGGTGTCGGAGGACCGCCACCACGGCCGCCGCGAGGGCGTGGACCTCATGGTGGCGATGAACGCCGAGACGTACCCGGAAGACGTCGCTTCGGTGGTCCCCGGCGGTTACCTGCTGTACGACAACTCGAAGGGCCTCGACCGGCGGCTGTTCCGCGGCGACATCACCGAGATCGGCATCCCCATCGCGAAGCTCATCCTGCCCGAGTTCCCCGATCCGAAACAGCGCAAGCTCTTCAAGAACATCGTCTACCTGGGCGCCCTGTCCGCGCTGATCAACATCGACTTCGAAGTCATCACGGGAATGGTTTCGACGCAGTACCGGGGCAAGGACGAACTCATCGCGCCGAATATCCATGCGCTCGAGATCGGTCGCGGCTACGCCCGCGAGTACCTCGACTGCCCGCTGCCGATCCAGGTGCGGCGCACGGCCGGGCTCGGCGACGAGATCATGATCGACGGCAACGCCGCCGCGGCCCTCGGGGCCATCTACGGTGGCGCGACGATCTGCGCCTGGTACCCGATCACGCCGTCCACCTCGATGGCGGAGGCGTTCGAGAAGCACGCCGGCCAGTTGCGCACGGAGACCGGAACGGGCCAACGCAAGTTCGCGGTGCTGCAGGCGGAGGACGAGCTGTCCGCCATCGGCATCGTCATCGGCGCGGGCTGGAACGGGGCGCGGGCGTTCACGGCGACGAGTGGGCCGGGCCTGTCCCTGATGTCGGAGTTCCTGGGGCTCGCCTATTTCGCGGAGATCCCGGCGGTGCTGTTCGACATCCAGCGCGCGGGGCCGTCCACCGGCATGCCGACCCGTACCCAGCAGGGCGACGTGCTGCTCGCCGCGTACGCCTCCCACGGCGACACGAAGCATCCGCTGATGTTCCCGTCCACGCCGAAAGAGTGTTTCGAGTTCGCGGCGGACGCGCTGGACCTCGCGGACCGGCTGCAGACGCCGGTCATCGTCCTCTCCGACCTCGAAATCGGCATGAACGACAACCTGTCCGAGCCGCTGACGTGGGACGACGACCGCCGGTACGATCGCGGCAAGGTGCTTTCCCGGGAGGATCTCGACGCCATCGAGGAGTTCGGCCGCTACGTCGACGTGGACGGGGACGGCATCGGCTACCGCACGCTGCCCGGTGCGCACCCGACGAAGGGCGCGTTCTTCACCCGCGGCACGTCACGCGACGCGTACGCGCGCTACACCGAGGCGCCCGAGGCCTACACCGAGAACATGGACCGGCTGCTCGTGAAATGGCGCACGGCCGCGTCCCTCGTGCCGGCCCCCGAGATCTCGGGCCACGGCCATCGCGCCGGCATCGTCTTCTACGGCAGCACGGCCATGCCCATGGGCGAGGCCCTGGAGCGGCTGGCCGACGATGGCGTGCAGCTCGACGCGATGCGCATCCGCGGCTTCCCTTTCAGCCAGGAAGTCACGGAGTTCCTGTACCGGCACGAGTTCGTCTTCCTCGTGGAACAGAACCGCGACGCGCAGATGAAGACCCTGCTGGTGAACGAGACCGGCGTCGACGCGGCGAAGATCGTGCCGGTGCTGTACTACGGCGGCATGTCCATCTCGGCGGACATCATCCAGGAGAGCGTGCTCGACCACTACGAGAAGATGCGGCTGCCGAGGCTCTGGGCGGTCGGCCGCGGGACGCGCGGGGGCACTCCGGCCATGCAGACGGCGATCGGCCGGGGCACCCCCGGCGAAGACTCGGTCGCATGATCACCCGTCATGATTGCCGGTAAGGCAGCGCGCCTGATCGAGGGGACAAGTCCATGACGTTCGTTGCCAAGCCCCGGGTCCATCACCCGCTGTTGCCGACCAACGAGATCGGCCTTACCCGCCGGGACTACGAGGGCCTCGTCTCGACGCTGTGCGCGGGTTGCGGGCACGACTCCGTCAGCGCCGCGATCGTGCAGGCGTGCGCGGAGCTGGCCATCCCGCCGCACCAGTTCGCCAAGGTCTCGGGGATCGGCTGCTCCTCCAAGACGCCGAGCTACTTCCTCGGCAACTCCCACGGCTTCAACTCCGTGCACGGCCGCATGCCCTCCGTCGCGACCGGCGCCAACCTGGCCAACCGCGAGCTGTACTGCATCGGCGTGTCCGGCGACGGCGATTCGGCGTCCATCGGCATCGGCCAGTTCGCGCATATCGTGCGGCGCCGCATCAACATGCTCTACATCGTGGACAACAACGGCACCTACGGCCTCACGAAGGGCCAGTTCTCCGCGACCAACGACAAGGGCTCGACCAGCAAGAAGGGCGTGCCCAACCTGTACGAACCCATTGACCTCGTATCGATGGCGCTGCAGATCGGCGCGAGCTTCGTGGCCCGCAGCTTCTCCGGCGACAAGGCGCAACTCGTCCCGCTCATCAAGGCGGGGCTCCTCCACCGCGGCTTCGCCTTCATCGACGTCATCTCGCCGTGCGTTGCGTTCAACAACCACAACGGCTCCACCAAGAGCTACGACTACCTCCGCACGCGTGGCGCGAGCGTCGTCACCGCGGACTTCGTCGCCGCCGGCGAGGAGATCACCGCCGACTACGCCCCGGGCGAGGTGGAGACCGTGCGCATGCCCGACGGCTCGCAGTTGCGCCTGCGCAAGCTCGACACCAGCTACGATCCCCACAATCGCGCGCACGCCCTCGAGCATGTGCTCGGGGCGCAGCAGGAAGGCGAAGTGGTGACCGGGCTCCTCTACGTCGACCCGGACGCCAGCGACTGCCACGAGATCCTCGACACCGTGGAGACGCCGCTGAACGCGCTCGGAGAAGAAGAACTCTGCCCCGGGTCCGACGCGCTTGAGCGGATCAACGCGAGTTTCCGGTAGGAGGCGGCCTCGGCCCTGCCCGGGTCCGGCCATGCGCTAAGCCAAGTCATCACCCACAACCTGAAGGACTTTGCGGCTGCCATCGACCTTGGTATAGCGGTTTCGACGCCGAGGGAGGTCTTGAGGAGGCTACGAACGTGAGCGAAACCACCCGTTACAAGTACCCGCTAAAGCTGCCGGCATCCTTGAAGGAGACAGCCGCGCGTCTGGCGAAAGAGGATGGTGTCTCGCTCAACCAGTGGATTGCCACGGCGGTGGCCCAAAAGATAGGGGCCGTGGAGACAGCGGCAGACTTCTTCGAGCGCCGTGGCGCGAGGTCCACGCCCAATGCGCCCCAGAGCCGCCCCGGTACCTCGCATTCGCTCGGGACCGGCTCGCCTCCGGCCCAGCCCCGCCGTCCTTGCGCGGAACAGCCGCCTGCGGTCGCGAATGCTCCCTCCGGCAGATGTCCCTCGCAAGGTCTGAAGCGTCATCTCGAGCGCGCGCCGGCTGCGCCCCCGCAGCCTGGCGATGAACGCCCCGACGCTTGAATGCCTGCGTGCCTGCACCCTGACGATGCAGGCATCTCGACCGTGAGCGCCGGACACGCCGACCCGGGACCGGAACACCCAGGCTTCGCCCGAGCCCGCGACTTCGTCCTGCGCAACGCGCGCCTCCTCGACCGGCGGCTCTTCGCCTACCTGTTCGAGGACGGCCCGCGGGAAGCCGTGCTCGATGCCTTGCGCGCCTACCGGAATCCGGACGGCGGTTTCGGCAACGCCCTCGAGCCCGACAAGCGCTGTCCCGAGAGCCAGCCGGTGGACGCCGAGGTCGCGCTGGAGATTCTCGACCTGGTCGATGGCGCGGACGATCCGATGGTCCACGACCTGTGCGACTGGCTGGACCGGAACGCGGACGCGGCGGGCGGGCTCCCGTTCGCGTTCCCGAGCGTGAACGCGTATCCGCACGCGCCGTGGTGGCGTACGGACCCCGACCCGCCACCCTGGATCAACCCGACCGCCGCGATCGTGGCGATCCTGACGAAGTGGGGGGTCGACCACCCGTGGGTGCGGCGGGGCGCCGCATTCTGCTGGAGCCGGCTGGAAGAGGAGCAGCCCACCGGGTTCGACGACCTGCGGTGCGCCATCGCGTTCCTGGAACAGGCGGAGGACGGTGCGCGGGCCGCGTCGTGGCTCGCGAAGGTGCGCAGCCACCTCCTGTCGTCCGCGGAGATCGAACGCGACCTCGACGCCCCCGGCTACGTCCACCCGCCGCTCGACTGGGCGCCGGTCCCGAACGGTTTTGGGTACGGCCTGTTCGAGCGCGAGGAACTGTCGGCCGGTCTCGCCGCCCTGCGGTCGGCCCAGGGCGAGGACGGCGGGTGGCCCATCAAGTGGCAGGCCATCAGCCCCGGCGTGGAACTCGAATGGCGCGGCCGCGTCACGATCGACGCGCTGCTGACGCTCAGGGCTTACGATGCCGCCGGTTTCGCGCCGGCTGGATAGAGGGCGAGTCGCCGTTCGTGACAGGTCCATCGATAAGCCCACGAGTTTCGCGACAGCGAAACTCGAACGCGACCGGAGGTCGCGCCGCTGCTTGCCGGCCACAACGCCAGTCTCCGATAATACGCGCCTTCCTCAGTTTCCTTGCGACGAACCGACTGACGTGGCACTACCAAGTCTCGACGACTATTTTCCCGACTGGAAGGAACGCGAAGCCCTCGCGGAGGCGATGATCCCCCTCATCGGCCGGCTGTACCGCAACAACGTGGTGACCTATTGTTACGGGAAAGCGCTGAACAATCAGAGCGTTACGCAGCTCATGAAAGCGCACCGCTACGTGCGGCAGGTGGCGCACAACGAGCTGTCGGAGTTCGAGAGCTACCCGATTCTCGAGGCGCTGTCCGGGCTCGACCTCGGGCCGTCGCACATCGACCTCGGCAAGCTGACAGTGCGCTTCATGGAGGAGGCGGAGACGAACGGGGGCATCACGCCGCACGCGTTCGTCGAACGGGAGTGCGCCGAGATCATCGGCCGGCACGTCCCACCCCTCGAGCAGCCGCAGGACATCGTGCTCTACGGGTTCGGCCGGGTCGGCCGCCTGCTGGCGCGGCTCCTCATCGAGAAGACCGGCGGCGGCGACCAGTTGCGCCTGCGCGCCATCGTCGTGCGCAAAGGGGCGGACAACGACCTCGACAAGCGGGCGAGCCTGCTGCGCCGGGATTCCGTGCACGGCGGCTTCCAGGGCACGATCCGCGTCGACCACCGGAATAGCTGCATCATCGCGAACGGCAACGTCGTCCGGGTGATCTACGCGAACGACCCGGCGACCGTCGACTACGAACGTTTCGGCATCTCGAACGCCATCGTCATCGACAACACCGGCGTCTGGCGGGACGAGCAGGGCCTCGGCCAGCACCTGCGGGCGAAGGGCGTCGCGCGCGTGATCCTCACGGCCCCGGGCAAGGGCGCCATCAAGGACATCGTCTCGGGCGTGAACTCGCACCTCATCAACCAGAACGACCGGCTGCTGGCCGCGGCGTCCTGCACGACGAACGCGATCGTGCCGGCGATGAAGGCGATGAACGACGGGTTCGGCATCGAGCACGGGCACATGGAAACCGTGCACGCCTACACCAACGACCAGAACCTGACGGACAACTTCCACAAGAAGAACCGCCGCGGACGGGGCGCTCCCCTCAACATGGTCATCACCGAGACCGGTGCGTCGTCCGCCGTCGTCAAGCTGCTGCCGGAACTCGAGGGCAAGCTCACCGGCAACGCGATCCGGGTGCCGACCCCCAACGTGTCGCTCGCCATCCTGAATCTGGCGCTCGAGCGCGAGACCTCGCTGACCGAGGTCAACGAGTACCTGCGCGACACGGCGCTCCACTCCTCGCTGCAACGGCAGATCGAGTACACCGACTCCACCGAAGTCGTTTCGTCCGATTTCGTGGGGAAACGCTATGCCTGCACCATTGACGGCGGTGCGACCATCGTCGACAAGAACCGGGCGGTCCTCTACGTGTGGTACGACAACGAGTTCGGGTACGCCTGCCAGGTGATCCGGGTGGTGCAGAAGTGGGCCGGCATCAGCTATCCCCTCATTCCGGGAGACGTGGCCAGGACCGGCTTCGGTTGATCTCAATCGCGCGGCGGTACGCCGCCTGCCCGACCAGGCCTCATTGCCATGACGACGCTCGCGACGGACCGGCTGCACATTCGCCCCTTCGCGATGGAGGACGCGGAAGTGCTCCACGCGTTCTGGGCGAACCCCGAAGTGCGGCGCTACCTGTGGGACGACCGCGTCCTCCCGCTGGACACCGTCCGGGCGATCATCGAGCAGAGCGTGCGCGACTTCGCGGAGCACGGCTGGGGGTTCTTCTCCCTGGACCTCAAGGCGACCGAGCCCGTGATCGTCGGCTTCTGCGGTTTCCGGCACTTTCAGCGCGGGGAGGAGGACGGCGAGGACATCGAGCTGCTCTATGGCATCCTGCCGGACTACTGGGGCGAGGGGTTCGTCACGGAGGCCGCGCTCGCCGTGCTGCGCCATGGTTTCGACGGGTGCGGGATGCGGCGCGTGATCGCCTCGACGGACACGCCGAACCAGCGCGCGGTGCGGGTGCTGCAGCGGCTCGGCATGTCATTCGAGGAGCGCCGGGTGTGGCGGGGCCTCGACACGGTCTTCTACGCGATCACGGCGGACGAATTCGCGGAGCGGTAACCATGCACGTCGGTATTCTCGGTCTGGACTTCCACCTTCCCGGCTGCGCCTCCCTGAAGGAGAAACGCCGGCGGCTCCAGCGCCTGCGCGACAAGTTCGGGCGGATCCCGAACCTCGCGATCTGCGAGAGCGGGCACCAGGACGTGCATCAGCGCGCGCGCTGGTCCGTCGTGGCCGTGGCCTCCAGCGCGACGGTGGTCGAACGCATGCTCGGCGACGTCGAGCGGTGGGTGGACGAGCGGCTCGACGCCATCGTCGTCGGGGTCGACCGGGAGGTGCTGTCGTGATCTTCCTGGTCGCCGGCGTCGCGGCGCTGGCCGTGCTCGCCATCTGGCTCATGCGTGCGCGCACGAGCCGGCGCCAGTGGCTCGCAGAACTCCACCTGCCCGGCATCTGGGACCTGGAGGACGCCACGCCGCCGGTGGTGCTCGAGTTCTCCGGCGGGAACGAGCAGGGTCACTACGTCGTGCGCGCCGGCTCCGACGTGGAGGAAGGGGAGTGGCGGATCGCGGGCCGCGGCCTTGTCATGGCCCGCGAGGAAGGCGGCGAGCCGGTCGAGTACGAGCTTCGCGTCTTCGGGCCTGGCTCGATCGGCGTCCACGGGCCGGGTCGGGAGCGGCAGGTCTACGTGCGACGCGGGGACAACGTCGTCCCCATCCACCGGCGCTCCTGACGGCGCGCGCCGTCACCGGGGGCCGGGCGCGCTCGGAAGCGGGGTCGGCGGATTCGACCCGGCTCACCACCCAGATCGCGAGGCACGCCGCCAGGAAGGCGGGCAGCGGTTCGTACAGGTCGAAGACGCCCCCTTCGAGCCCCCGCCAACCCACGACCGTGGCCGCGCCGACCATCATCCCCGCGATCAGCCCGTTCGCGGTCGTGCGCCGCCAGAACAGCGTGAACCGGGGCGCGGGTCCGAAACTCGCCCCGAGTCCGGCCCACGCGTAGGCCACCAGGCCCAGGACCTGGCTGTCCGGATCCATGGCAACGGCGCCGGCCCCCGCGGCGACCGCGAGCCGGCTCGCGAGCAGGATTTGCCGTTCGGACGGCACCCTCTTCCAGATCCGCGGGAGGTCGTCGACCAGCGCGGTCGCCGTCACACGGTCTCCGGATCGGCGAGGCCCGCGCCGGACGCGGCGAACCACGGCGCGCCGAGGGCGCCTACCGCGAGCGCCCCGGCGCTCGAGACGACCATCCAGCTCATGCAGATGCGCCGGGCCCGTGGTACCGCGGCGACGGACTCGATGGCCATGAACCGGGCCAGCACGTGCGGCTGGCCGAAGTAGCCGAGACCCCACGCGGCCAGCGACACCGCCCCGAGCGGCGCCATCGAGCCGATGGCGATTCGGCGGGCAGCTCGGCGAACGCGAGGACGGTGAGCGCGCCCATCATCAGGAGCGCCTGGAAGAAGTCGGTCCAGGACACAGCGAGAAAGCCGCCCACCGCCGTGTACAGCATGATGGCCGCGACGCCGAGCCAAAGGGCCGTCGCGTAGTCGAGACCGAGCGTGGTGGAGAAGAGCTTGGCTCCAGCCACGAAGCCCGCAGCCGTGTAGAGCGTGGAGAACCCAGCACGACGAGGGTGGCGACCACGGTCACGGCCCGCCGGTCGCCTCCCATGCGGCGGGTGAAAAGCTGAGGGAGGGAGCGCGCTCCGTCGAGGGCCGCGCTGGCGTGACGGAGCCGGGGCGCGACCCACTTCCAGTTGCACCAGGCCCCGGCCACCAGGCCGATCACGATCCAGGACTGGGAGAGGCCAAGTGCGTACACGGCCCCGGGCAGGCCGAGCAGCAGCCAGCCGCTCATGTCGGACGCGCCGGCGGACAACGCGGCGACGGGCGCCTTCAGCGACCGTCCCCCGACGGCGTAGTCGTCGAGTCCGTGGGTGCGCCTGAGAGACGCGTAGCCGATGCCGGCGATCACGACGAAGTAGGCGATGAATGCGGCGGCGGTGGGAGGCGCCATCCATGTCTCCCGGTCCGGCGGCTCCGCGCGCAGTGTATAGCGACCCCGGGCCGGGAGGCGCGGTTACAATGCCGCACTTTTCAGCTACCCCCGAAGCCGCGCGGTAGACGTGAAGGACGGACTGCAGGAACTGGTCGCGAGCGGCCTCGCGCTGGTGCGCCGGGTGTCGGACCTGCTGCCCCCCGCCGGGCGCGTCGACTGGTCGCAAACACGTGCGGCGGCGTGGCGGCGCGAATTCGGCGGCCGTTTCGTGCCGCTCACCCACGTGGACGACATCGAACTCGAGGATCTCCTCAGCATCGACCGCCAGAAGGAACAGCTCGAGACCAACACGGCGCAGTTCGTGGCGGGGCATCCGGCCAACAACGCGCTGCTGTGGGGCGCGCGTGGGACGGGCAAGTCCTCGCTGATCCATGCGCTGCTGAACCGTTACGCCGGCAGCGGGATGCGTCTCGTCGAGGTGGACAAGCGGGCCCTCGCGGGGATCTCCGACATCGCGGCGTCCCTGCGCGAGGAGCCGTTCCGCTTCGTGATCGTCTGCGACGACCTGTCCTTCGAGGCGGACGACCCCTCGTTCAAGGAGCTGAAGAGCGCCCTCGAGGGTTCCGTGTTCGCGCGCAGCGAGAACGTCGTGATCTACGCGACGTCGAACCGCCGCCACCTGATTCCGGAATACATGTCCGACAACCTCGAGACCGGGCACCGCGGCGGCGAGATTCACGAAGGGGAGGCGGTCGAGGAGAAGACCTCGCTGTCGGACCGCTTCGGCCTGTGGCTGTCCTTCTACCCGTTCCGGCAGGACGAGTACCTCGAGGTGGTCCGGCACTGGCTGGGGCGCCTTGCCGAACGCCACGGGGCGCCCTGCCCGTGGACCGAGGACGTCCGCAAGGCGGCCCTGCAGTGGGCGCTGGCGCGCGGCGTGCGCAGCGGCCGCACCGCGCAGTACTTCGCACGGCACTGGGTGGGGAGAGCGCTGCTCGAACGGGCGGAGACGGCGTGACGCGTTTCGCGGCGACGGTCGTCGCGGCCATGGCGGCGTGTGCCGGGGCCGATGTGCTGGTCATGCAGAACGGCGACCGCCTGACCGGCGACCTGGTGGGCATGGCCGGCGACCGGGTCATGTTCGACACGGAGTATGCCGGGAGCCTGGTCGTGGACCGCGAAGCGGTCGCCCACGTCGAGACCGACGACGCGTTCGAGCTGGTGGAGCGGGACGGCGCCCGCCGGATGGCCGTGCTGACCGAAGACGAACCGCTCGCCCCGGTCGCGGTGATCCGGCGCAACCGCCTGCGGGGGCTCTCCCTGGCGGATAGCTGGCAGACCCACGTCGACGTGTCGGCCTCCGCAGCGAGCGGCAGCCGGGACGAGGAGGACTTCCGCGTGCTGGCGGAGAGCACGCTGCGCCGGGGCAGGATGGAGCACCAGGTGCGCGCGGACGTGCTCGGGGAGGAGGTCGACGGCGAGCGGACCGGGGACCTCCTGGACATCGACTACGGCCTGAAGGTGTCGTTCGGCCCCGCCTGGTACGTGGCCGGCAATGCGCAGTACTACCAGGACCGCCTCAAGGGCATCGGCGAGCGCGTCGCGCTCGGCGCCAGCGTGGGCCGCCGGCTACGCGACACGTCCTTCGAGCGCTGGTCCGTGGAGCTCGGCGTCAGCCAGGTGCTGGAGGAACGCGGCGGCGACGACTCCACCGGTCCGGCCGCGCGCTGGGGCCTCGACTACGGACGGTTCCTGTGGGGCAACCGGCTGGAGCTCTTCCACAACCACGGCGTCCTGGTCCGCGCCGAGTCGGACCGGGGCATGAGCATCGAGGCGTCGACGGGCGTCCGCTATCACCTCGGCGCCAGGTGGAACGCCAACGCGCGGGTCGACGTGCGCCACGAAACCGAGCCGCCGGAAGACAACCCGGCGTCGGACGTCACCTACGCGGTGGGGCTCGGCGTCCGGTTCTGATCGGCGTCGGCGGGGGACGACCGACCGTCACGCTTGCCAGGTCATTACCTCCCCCTCACCCGTCATCATGACCGCTCCGGGCATCACGCGCAGGCGCCAGGGCGTCAGTTTCAGGGCGGCGAACGCCGGACTCTCGGGTCCCTCCCACATGGCAATGATCGCCGGGTCGTAGCCGACCGGCGCCGGCGCCGACTTGAACCGCTCCCACAACGCCTCGCGGGTGGCCAGGTCGAACCCCCACTCCGCGTGGCACTCCGCGACGCAGGTGTCCTGGTTCTCCGCCCAGTAGTTGCAGGAGACGTGGGGGCTGGCCTCCAGGTGCGCGCGCTTCGTCGCGGTGGGTGCGGTCGCAATCCAGCCCGTGAGCGCCCCGTCGTCCCATTCCCAGATGGGGTGCAGGACACGCGAGCGCGGACGGCCTCGAGCGTCGACCGTCGCGGCCGTGCACCAGACGATGCGGTGCGCCATGGCCACGAACGGGGGTGCGATGTCGGCGAGGGTGGTGGACAAGAGGCTTCTCCCTGGTGGGTCAGTGTGTGTCCATGCCGTGCTCCGCGCGCCCGGCGGGAGCGCATCGGCGGCGCCGCATCCTTGCACAGACTCCGGGCGGGCTCAACGCAGTCCCCCGCTTCACGCCAGCGTCGAGGAGTCTTGTGGGAACCAGGTCTCCGAACTTGCTACCGGTATATTCTCTCGGGGTTCCATGCGACGACCATACCGGGGGACAATAGATGACCGAGTTCTGGCAGATCACTTTTCCGATGCCCGGCAACAGCGAGCGCGCGGCTCGCGCCGGGGAAGACCATGGCTGGGACGGTCTGTACTTCGCGGACACACAGTGCCTTTCGGGCGACATCTACTCGGCGATGTGTCTCGCGGCGAAGGCGACCTCGCGACTCAAGGTGGGCACCGCGGTCACCAACCCGGTGACCCGCCTCCCCGCGGTAACCGCGTCTGCCATCGCAACCGTGCAGGTGGAGTCAGACGGGCGTGCCGTCCTGGGCATCGGTCGTGGGGACTCTTCACTCGGCTACCTTGGGCAGAGGCCGGCGGGGGCGAAACGTCTCGAAGCTTACCTCCAGCAGTTGCAGACGTATCTGCGCGGGGAGTCGGTTGACCTCGATGGCTATGCCAGCCGCATCGCCTGGATTGCCGCGAGCGGACAACCGAAGGTGCCGGTCGACGTCGCCAGCACCGGCCCGCGGGTGATCGCAATGGCCGGGCGTCTTGCCGATCGGATCACCTTTGCGATGGGGGCGGATCCGAAGCGTATCGCGGGGGGCATCACGGCCGCGCGACAGGCCGCTCGGGAGGCCTGCCGCGACCCCGCGGAGCTCAGCTTTGGCGCGTACGTCAACGTGGCCTGCGACGACGACCTGCAGCGCGGCATCGACATCGTGCGTGGCAGCGCCGGCACCTTCGCGCACTTCAGCGGCATGTCCAGGGCCGCCAGTGACGGCCTGCAGGACGCCGCCGTGTTCCAGCACATCGGCGAGAACTACGACATGGCCAATCACGCGAGCGGCAAGGCGGCGCACATGCAGGCGGTGTCCGACGACTTTGTCGCGCGTTTCGCGGTGGTCGGCCCAGCGGCGTACTGCGTGGAACGCCTGAGGGAACTGATCGATCAGGGTCTGGATCGACTCGTGCTTCTGACAGGCTCGCGCGACGCTGATCCCGCGCACATTACGGCGAGTATGGAACGTCTCGGCAATGAAGTGATCCCGGAGCTCAGGCAGGAGGCATCGAGCTGAGCAGCCTGTCGGACGGACAGCGTCGCCGCTCTCGGCGCTAGTCGGAAGTTCCCCCTGATTTCCCGCTGAGAATCGGGTCAAGGGATTGATTCGACAGGGATCGTTTGAGGGGGTCCTGGTTCGTTGGACAGTCCGAGGGCGGAGTTAAGGTGTACTCCGAGTGGTCTGATGCCCTCGATGAACGGACCCTGCCGACGCGCGGCGCCGATGTCAACGGCCTCGTCGAGGCGGCGGTGGTGGTGGTGTGGGAAGGCCGGTCGGTGACGACCGGAAGGACCCTTCCGGTCGTCGCCAACCCGTTCGCCGCGGCACTCGCCGTGTCACCCGAAGGGCCGCAACGCAGTGGAGGAGCCGCGCAGCGGCTTGACGCGGCGAGGGCCGTGGCGTTCCCGGCTGTCATGGCCCCCGCCCGGCTCACGCGGCGTCCTCCACGATGCCCCGGTAGACCTCGCCGGGCGTGCGGCCGCCCAGCGACGAATGCGGACGCGACTCCCCGTAGAAGCGGAACCAGGAGTCGATGACGCGTTCGGCGTCGCGGCCGTCGGCCAACTCGTGCAGGTACACCGCCTCGTACTTCAGCGAACGCCACAGCCGCTCGATGAAGATGTTGTCGAGATAGCGGCCGCGGCCGTCCATGGAACAGCGCGCGCCGCAGGCGCGCACCTTGTCGGTGAACGCGACGCTGGTGAACTGGGCGCCCTGGTCGGTGTTGAAGATCTCCGGCACGCCGAGGTGCAGCGCCGCCTCGAGCGCCTCGACACAGAAGGCGCTGTCCATGGTGTTCGACAGGCGCCACGACAGGACGTGGCGGCTGGCCCAGTCCATCACGGCCACCAAGTGGAAAAACCCCTGCGAAACAGGGATGTGGGTGATGTCCGCGCACCACACCTGGTCCGGTCGGTCGATCACGAGGTCGCGCAGCAGGTAGGGGTACACGCGATGCTCCGGGTTGGCCGCACTGGTGCGCGGCTTGCGGTACACCGCCTCCATGCCCATCCGCCGCATCAGCCGCCGCACGCGGTGCCGGCCGGCGACCACGCCCTCACGGCGCAGGTGCCGCACCAACTGCCGGCTGCCGTAGAACGGATGTTCCAGATGCAACTCGTCCAAGCGGCGCATCAGCGCCAGGTTCGCCGCGCTCTCCCCCACCGGCTCGTAGTACTGCGACGAGCGGCTCAAGCCGAGCAGAGCACACTGCCGCGACAGCGACAGCCCACAGCCGCGATCCACCAGCGCGGCACGCTCCGAACGGCTCAGCGCGCCAACCCGCGCAGAAAAAAATCCCGTTCCACCGTCAGCTCGCCGATCTTCGCGTGCAGGTCCCGGATCGTCGCCTCGTGCTCCGCACCGCGCTTCGAGCCGGGCTGCGAGAACACCTCGTCCAGACCCTCCACCGCCTGCCGCTTCCACGCGCCCACCTGGTTCGGGTGCACCTCGTGGCGCGCCGCGATCGCCTGCACCGGCTCCCGCTCCCGCAGCGCCTCCAGCGCCACACGCTTCTTGAACTCCGCCGTGAAACGGCGTCTCTTCCTGGCCATCACAGTGTCTCCTCTCGACGCCGGAGTACACCTTAGCCAACTGTCCAAAAAACCGGGACCAGCTCAGTTGGGTTTTCGGGGCGATGCAACGTTCCCATGTAAAGTGTGGGTTATGGGTTGCAATGGCGTGGCGGGACGATTATCATCGTTCCCATGTACATCGAAACCGTCCCGAACCGCAACTCGCCCCCCGCCATCCTCCTGCGCGAGGGCTGGCGCGAGGACGGCAAGGTCAGGAAGCGCACCATCGCCAACCTCTCCAGGTGGCCCCGCGCCAAGATCGAAACCCTGCGCCGACTGCTCAAGGACGAACCCCTCGTCGGCCGCGACGACGCCTTCGACATCGTCCGCGCGCTGCCGCACGGCCACGTCGCCGCCGTGCTCGGCACGCTCCGGCAACTGCGCCTGGACCGGGTCGTGGCCGCGCAACGCTCGCCCGAGCGCGACCGCGTGGTGGCCATGGTCGTCGCCCGCGTGCTGGAGCCGGGGTCGAAGCTGGCCACCGCCGCCGGCCTCGCCGCGGCCACCGCGCGCCACACCCTGGCCGACACGCTGGGACTGGGCGCGCTCACCGAGGACGACCTGTACGCGGCCATGGACTGGCTGCTCGCGCGCCAGGACCGCATCGAGCGGACCCTGGCCAGGCGCCATCTCGCGGACGGCGCGCTGGTGCTGTACGACCTGACCTCGGTGTACCTGGAGGGGCGCCAGTGCCCGCTGGCGAAGCGCGGCCACTCGCGCGACGGCAAGAAGGGCAAGCTGCAGATCGAGTTCGGGCTGCTGTGCGACGCCGACGGCCGGCCGGTGGCGGTGGAGGTGTTCCCCGGCAACACCGCCGACCCGGCCACCGTGGGCGCGCGGATCGACAAGCTGCGCGAACGCTTCGGGCTGTCCAGGGTGGTGCTGGTGGGCGACCGCGGCATGCTCACCGAGGCGCGCATCCGGGAGGACGTCAAGCCGGCGGGGCTGGACTGGATCAGCGCCCTGCGGGGGCCGGCGATCCGCAAGCTGGTCGAGGCCGGCGCGATCCAGCCGTCGCTGTTCGACGAGCGGGACCTGATCGAGATCCGCGCCGACGCGCATCCCGGCGAGCGCCTCGTGGTGTGCCGCAATCCGCTGCTCGCCGCGGAGCGCGCGCGCAAGCGCGGGGAACTGCTCGCGGCCACCGAGAAGCTGCTCGAACCCATCGCGGCGGCGACGCGGCGGAAGCGCAAGCGCCTGACGGGCGCGGAGCGGATCGGCGCGCGGGTCGGCAAGGTCATCGGCAAGTACAGGATGGCCAAGCACTTCGACTGGGACATCGACGACGACGGCTGCTTCGGCCACCGCAGAAACGCCGCCTCCATCGCCGCCGAGGCGGCCCTGGACGGGCTGTACGTCATCCGCACCAGCCTGCCGGAGGAACGCCTCGACGCCGCGGGCGCCGTGCGCGCCTACAAGCGCCTGAGCACCGTGGAGCGCGCCTTCCGCAGTCTCAAGACCGTCGATCTGAAGGTGCGCCCGGTGTTCCACCGCACGGCCGACCGGGTGCGCGCCCACGTGCTGCTGTGCATGCTCGCCTACTACGTGGAGTGGCACATGCGCGAGCGGCTGGCGCCGCTGCTGTTCGACGACGAGGACCCGGCCGGCGCCGCGGCCGACCGCGCCTCCGTGGTCGCCCCCGCCCGGGTCTCCGAGTCCGCCCGGCGCAAGGCCCGTCGCAAGCGCGCCGACGACGGGCGGCCCGTGCAGAGCTTCCGCTCGCTGCTCGGCGACCTCGCCACCGTCACGAAAAACACCGTCACGCCGCGCCTGCCCGGCGCCGAACCGTTCGAACTCCTCGCCCGACCCACCGAACTGCAGCGCGAGGCGTTCCGCTTGCTCGGCCTCCGGCTACAGTAGCGTTCCCAGTAACAAACCGCCGATCCTCGCCAATATCCATACGCATCAGCAAGTTAGAGCACATCGACTCTGGAAGTTCCGGCTAGTGGCTACTCGCCGGGTCGCGCCACCAACGCCTCGCAGCCGGTGCCCGCCAACACGCCGTCGACCCGTTCCCGGTCCGCCTCGCCGAGGCGCGCGTACTCGACCCGCAACCACTGGAGACACTTGCCCTGGTACGGAAACGGCTCCTGGACTCAGGGCTTGCCTTCCACCACGGTTTCCACGCGGTCCTCGCCCTGGTCCAGGGCCCGGCCATTGGCCAGCATCACCGGCACGTAGGTAACTCCCACTTCGGCGAGCAAGGCGCTGAGGGTCCCGGGTAGCTCCTCCCACGTCGACGAAGCCGTCCGCGCTCACCTCCAGGCCGCACAGATACTCCATCTTGCTCACCCACGCGTGTACGCGCGGGAAGTCCCTGGCCGCCAGGGCGGATGGCGTCGGATCGAACTGCACGAGTTGGGTCAACTGGCCGAAGGAGGCGAAATCGGCCGAGCCGGGACGAAGACCCATGGTGAAGGGATGGGCTTTCAGGTGATCGTTGAGGCAGGCGAGAAAGCGACGGTAGCTGGCCTCGATCACTGGCGCGGTCACGTCGTTGGAGCCGACGACGTAGAGCCTCCCGATCAGCCGCTCGGAGAACGCCTGCTTCGCCAGGGCCATCCGCTCGTCCGGCTGCGACAACGTCCGCGTAGTGGGGAAGGATCGAGCCGGCCATCTCGATGTCGGGCTCGTAGTACCAGCGATAGTGGAACATGGCCTTGGTCAGCCACTCGTCTCCGTAGTCTTCCAGGAGGTAGTTCAGGAACGCGGTGGCCGGATCGGCGGGGATCACGGAGCGACCCGAGTACTCATCCTCCAGGCGGCGGATGATCGGCGTGCTGTCCACCTCTGCCGTGAGTTCGCCGCGCGCGTCCTGGAAGTAGAAGATCGGGATCAGGCTCACCTTCGGCTGGGGCATGCCTTCGGCGTCCCGCCCACCCTGCAGGAAACGGTAGGGGATCCGGCGAAAGCGCAGCAGCGCCAGCATCTTGCGGGTGTACGGAGATCCGGGTGAACCCCGGACCGGCAGCAGCTCGCTCATCGTTCTTTTCCTGTGCAGAGAAGACCCGCCATGCTATCCGGCAGGCGCCGGCTCGCGACCACGCAGGAAGCGGGACAGCAGCCACAGCAGTCCACACCACAACGCAATCCACAACAGGTAGATCGACACGTCTTCAACGGGATTGTTGATCCGCGTCAGGAAGGTCGCGCGCGCCACGCTCCAGCAAGCCCAGAAGGTGAGGAGGCGCGGAGTCTCCCGCAGGCCGAGCAGAAACCACGCAAGCGTACCCGTGATGCAGAGCGCCATCAGTTGGGCCAGCGGAACGGTGAAGGTAAAGAAGAGATTGCCGGTCAGGTCCCAGCTCGGCGGCATGTAAGGCACGAGTACGTTGAGGAACAGGATGTCCTCCAGCACGCCGTTGACGAGACCCACGACCACGATGCCTGCCCAGCCCAAGCCGTTTCGGAGCTTGCTCATGCGTCGACCCTGAAGGACGGGCGGCTATTCGCCGCCCACCACGGCGCGCACTCCATCCAGGATTTCGGACCAGTCCGCACGCGACCGGTAGCCCGCCTCCGCCCACTTCGCGAGGATCTCTCCTTCAGGCGAGAGCAGCACCACACCGGGATGCGGGATGCCGAAGGCGAAGGTGCCGTCGCCGTACGCCTCGTTGCGGACTCCCCAGGCTTCGACGTGCTGACGGTCCACATCGCGCAACAGCGGGAACTCTATCTCCCATTTCTCGACGAACTGCTGGATGATCTCCGGCTTGTCGTAGGTCATGCCAACGACACCCACGCCGATTGCTTCGAACTGGTCCCTGATGTCATTCAGTTTCACGAACTGACGAATGCAGAATGGTCACCAGTCGACCGATCGATTGAAGACGAACAGCAGACCGCTCGACCCCTTCAGCGTGTCCAGGGTTTGCTGCATACCGTGCTGGTCAGTGGTGGCCAACAGCGGTGCCATGGAGCCGACAGCGGGTCCCCAGGCAGCGGCGTATTCCGATTCGGCCAGCGCAACCTGAGCCATGCCGGCCAGGGTGCCGACGATGAGCGAGCGCCGCAACGCACGCAGGCGCCGGTGTTGTCTCGATCGCATGATGTTCTCCTCGATGTTCGGGCTTGAAGCTCGACGACGGCTTCCGCAGGGCCTTGTAGCAGAACCGCCGCAATGGGTCGAGCTTGGTCGATCCGGCGCAAGGGGTCGGTCATGCGCCGCTGCCGTCGTCGGCGACCATCCGGGGAGCGCGAGGGGCCAGGCCCAGGGCCAGGCCCCGCCCGAGTCCGTGTTTGCTTGCATTGCAAGCATGCTGGAGGTTTGAGGGGGCGATGCGACAACGAGGCACGGTCGATGGCGAGCATCACGATCCGCAATCTCGACGACGACGTGAAGACCCGCCTGCGCGTGCGCGCCGCGGAGCATCACCGTTCGATGGAGGAGGAAGTGCGCATCATCCTGCGCGACGCGGTGAACGGTGACCTCAGTCGTCCTCGGAACCTGGCGGCCTTCACCCGCGAGTGCTTCGCGCCGCTTGGCGGCGTGGAACTCGAACTTCCCGCGCGCCGCGGTCCGATGCGGGAGCCCCCGGACTTCTCCTGAACGACGACATGCTCGTCATAGACACCAATGTGGCGTCCGATCTCATGCGTCCCACGCCAACCCCCAGCGTCGCCGCGTGGATTGCCGAGCGCGACGCCGCGACGATGTTCCTGACTGCGACAAGTGAAGCGGAGTTGCGCTTCGGCGTGGCGATCCTGCCTGCGGGCAGACGACGCAACGCCCTTGGTGCCGCCATGGGCCGTTGGTTGCAGCACGGCTTCTCAGACAGGGTTCTGCCGTTCGACAGCACCGCGGCCCAGGACCTACGCGGAGGTCGCCGCGAACCGCCGTCAAGCCGGACGCCCGATTGGCGAAGCCGATTGCCAGATCGCCGCCATCGCACTCTCACGCGGCGCCAACCTCGTTACGCGAAACACCCGGCACTTCAAGGGCACAGGCGTCGAGGTCATCGATCCCTGGGCGACGGGGTGACCGACACCACGCGACCATGAGGATCGTGCTCACCTCGGCACCGACCGTGTCGCCGACATCCTGCGCCCCTGGCCTCCGAGGCAGGAAACGGGTCGATGTCGCTTCTGGCGGATCCTGCACCACCTGTTCGGCCGTATCGGGCCAGCCAGTTTCGACGTCTGGCGCTGAAACACCAACCAGGAAGCGAGGAGCGATGTACAAGTACGAGGTTGTCCAGCGGAAGAGGCCTCCGTTGTCGACTGGCTGCCGAGAGACTGGGGGAGGAACTGTTGGAAGCGAGGCGGCGCAACGCGCCGACGAGCCAGTTGGACGAGTCGCGCACCATGCCGGCGGTCGAACGCTACGCGGGAACGCTCTACGAGGCCGCGACAGGCGCGCTGGAACGCATCCAGGAGGCAGGGGCGGAGGTGGCGGTCGTGTCGGGCGGATACGGCGTCGTGCGGGGCGGCGAGCCCATCGGCCGGTACGCGCAGCCGTTCGCAGAGCGGATGTGGCCGGGAGGGCTGGTGACGCGCTGCCTGGGCGCGTACGCGGAGTCGATCAAGGCGACGACCGTGGTCGGCCTGTTGGCCGGGACGACCGCCTACGCGAAGGTGTTCCGGGAAGTGCGATGGCCGCCGACCGTGGAGGACGTTTGGCCGGTCTCCCCCGAGCTGGACGGCGGGGGTGCGCAGGTCAAGGTGCCGCGGGTGATCGGCGAGGCCCTTGCCAAGATCGCCGATGGCGGCTCACTGCCGGAGGACTGGACGAGCAGCGACGGTGTCCCGCTACGCGTCGAGGCTGTCAGAGGAGCGCGCGAAGAAGACGGCGCCGCCACGGAGGGAGCACGACTCGACGGAGAACGTGGAGTCGACCCGACCGACAAAGCGAAACCCCCCGCCGAGGACGAGAATGCGGTCGCGGAGTTCACGATCACGCTGGACCGCCGGGACGCAAAGAGGCTCGAGGTGGCGCGGGCGCGAACTCTCGCCGCGCTGGCGGGAACCGCCGCCGCCGCTGGTCGCGCGCTGGATCACGCAGTAACGCCGGAAGCGTTCGCGGCCTACCTTGTGCGGATCGCGTTAGACCCCGTCGAGGCCATCGGAGATTGAGATGCCGACGGACGCGGCGCGGATCGCCGAGCAGATCGCGGGGGACTTCTACGGCGGCAGATTGGACCTGTCGACGCGAGGCGTACGCTCGGCGCCGGGGTGGGCGGACATGCCGGAGGTTGCCTGCTCGCAACCGAGCGCCGTCGCGATGGAGTCGAAGAGACGACCGTGCGCCGGCTGTTGACGCTCGTGGCCGCGATGGACCGGGCGCGGGACGCCGGCCGGCTTTGGCGCGCGGGTTACGAGTTGCTCGCCGCGCACCCGGGAGCATTCGATCCGTCCGCAGTCGCGGCGATGTCGATCAAAAAGCTCTCGGCCCTGCTAGCCGGAAGCGGCGTAAGCCAGCGGCATGGGCCGGACTCGCGAGCATGGCAGACGATCAGTCGAAGTCTGACGACGGGAGCGGGCTCCGTGTGCCGGCTTGTCGAACACGGCAGCGGCGAGGCCGATTCAGTGCTCGCCGACCTGTGCAGCGTGGATCGCTCCGGGCAGCCGCGGTTTCCCCTGCTGCGCGGACCTAAGTGCCTGTGGGTCATAAGTTCGGACACGTATTCTACGCGGCGGCGAGGAGGGGCTGTTGGCGGGCATGGGCGCGATCGATGCGCGACAGCAGATCGTCGAGGTCTTTGCGGGTGAACTTCCACTCGAAGGGCCGGGCAATGGTTTCGTAGTGGCGGGCGAAGGCGTGCAAGCGCTCCTCGAGGGCTTCGAGGGAGGGGAAGTCATTGGGCGTCAAGGCCTTGCGCTGCAGGATGGAGAAATAGATCTCCACCTGATTCAGCCAACTGGCATGTACGGGCGTGTGGACCGGAACGATGGTCGGCCATTCCTCCCGGATGCGCTCGACGCAGGCCTGGCCGCGGTGGGAGGAGCCGTTGTCCATGGTCCAGAACACGCGCCGGGCGGAGCGATAGGGTTCCTGGGTCATCACGTGCCGCAGGAGGCGGCCGAATGGCGCGATGCCGGTCTTGCGTTCGCACAGCCCATGGATCTTGGCCCGATGCACATCCCAAGCGGCCAGGTAGGCCCATGCCCCGTGGGCGCGTACTCGTGTTCGACGCGCATGGCTTGGCGGGGCGCGGTCGGCAGCGACCCGTGGGTACGCTGGCGGGCCTGGATGCTGGTTTTCTCGTCCGTTGAGATGACGAACTCGTCGTCGCGCGGGGGGACTCCGTTCCAGTGGCCCTCGTAGAGGTCCAGGATGCGCCCGGCCTTGGCCCTGAAGTCCGGGTCGCGCGGGAAGATCCAACCGCGATGCTGCCACGGACGGATGGCGTCCTCGTGCAGCCAGCGCCACACGGTCTTGTCGCTGATGCTGGCGACGATGCCGGCGCGGCGCACCTCGCGCGCCACGTCGGCGACGCTCATGCGCGACAACGGCAGTCCCAGATTGGCCGGCAACTCACAGGCCAGCGCCTTGACCTGAACGACCGCCTCCGGGGGGGAAAGCCCGGGGGCGTCCGGGCCGGGGGCGCTCGTCGAGTCCTGGCAGGCGTTCGTGGAAGAACCGTTGCCGCCACTGGCTGACGACCTCGCGCCGCGTGTTGAGCCGCGCGGCGATCTCGTCGTTGCGCAGTCCCTGCGCGGCCAGGAGGATCATCCGGGCGCGCTGAACCTGGAAATACGGCAACGTGTATTTTTGTGCCCGCCGCTTCAGCACTCGCGCTTCCTCGTCGGTGAGCGTGATCGCGAAGGGACTCTTCCTCGGCATGATCGTTCCCCGAGACGCTCTCGGGGCAACGGTATCCGAAGTGCTTTCGGCTGTCAAAACACGTTGTTGTAATTACGCGGAAGACTACCAAAGCAAGAAAGCGCCGCTACGAAACCCCTCCACGGTCTATCGTAGCGGGAACAGCCACCACCAGAGGCACGGCATAGGGACGCGTAAACCCGACCCGCTGCAGGCGGTCCGCCTAGGTCAAGCCGACGGAACAGAGCTGGCCGCCGGCAGGGCGTGGACCCGCGCGTACCGCGTCGGCGACGCTACAGAGATAGTCGGCGGACGGCGGCGACAATGCTCTCCGTTCGCCATCCGACCACGGCGCTCGCGGCGACTTGGACGGCCACGGGAATTCGCTGTTGCCCAAGGGGGCTGATCGCCACGACCGGCTTTCGGTACCGAGCGGCGATGTCGAGTTCCTGTTGGATCCACTTTCGGTGGTTGACGTACATCCCAGCGACGACGAGGAAGCAGTTTACGGGCGCGATCTGGCGGTCCAGGCCACGGCGGAGTTGCGCGTCGGTTCGTGTCCCGAGCGGATCATGTTCCGGAACTGAGTAGTCGCGCCACTTGAAGTTGCGAGCTCCTTGTAGCAGCCTGACCAAGCGGTAGTACTCGCTGTTGTGAGCGCTTCGCCACACGTGGCTGAGCAACAGGTCGTAGGTTTTCGATGCCGGCACGGGATGATTCCTTGCCCGGACGGAGGAGCGGCCCTACAGGTATCGTGCGATCAGCCACACCACGGCTCCTGTGGCTGTCAACGCGTAAACCGCGATGAAGATCTTGGAGACTCCTTGTTCGGTGGCCGTGAAGGGCTTGTAGACCTTCGGGTCCTGGCCTTCGCTCAATGCCGCCCACTCCGCCCGGAAGAGCGCCGCGGGCAGCTTCTGCTCAAGGCGATCTATCACGGCGAACTTGCCTCCATTGAGCTGGGCGTATGAGCGCACCAAACTCTTCCAGGCAACGCATAGCAGGAGAGCCGCCCCGGCTATCGTCACGATCCCGACTGCGGCTAGTGGACTTCGCGAGGCTTCCTTCGCGATCAACCCTAACGCGGACAACGCCAGTGCGTTCGCGGAGAGAAAGAACGTGTTGACGACCTGGCGTCTCGCGACGAGACGCTCCGAGGTCTCGACAAGGAGCTTGTATTGCTCCATGAGGATCTCGACGTTGGGCGGATCGTCAGACCACCGGCCAGCGAAGACGATCTCATCGAGGTCGCTGTCACTCGGAGGGGCCATTCGCCTCCCGTTCGAAAACTGGGGCGGTTTCCGACGACAGGGCGATGCCCGCGATGCTCTGCTGTGGTTCGATGGCGTTGCGCGCCAACACTTCGGGAACGCGGACGCCGCCGGTGGTCAGTTTGACCGCCACGATGCGCTTTCCGCGCGACAGGCCGCGGTGAATCTCCCACGCGACTGCCTGACTTCGGTGCGTTGTCGCCCCGACGAGGCAGATCAGCAACTCCGACCGATCGATCTTCCTTGCGCACTCGCGCTTCCAGTCCTCGTCGTAGTGATCGCTGACGGCGTGGTCGAGAAACTCGATCTCCGGTTGCTGGTGTCCAAGGCGTCTCCGGAACGCTTCGACCAGCGGCTTGTCCTCCGTGGCGAAACTGAGAAACGCACGCATCGGCCGGGAAGCCGATTCGGAGACTTGGGTGTGCATGACGGACGACGGCGACTGGGGCTGGGGCTGGGGCTGGGGCTGGGGCTGGGGCGACACTGACACGTACTCTTCCGCCCGTCAAACGCGAAGACCTGGCGTCCCCTAGGGGAGTCGAACCCCTGTTACTGGGATGAAAACCCAGTGTCCTAGGCCTCTAGACGAAGGGGACGCGGGAAGGCGCGGATTCTAAGGTCGGGCGGGGGTGGATTCAACACCTAGCCTTGTCGAGGGAGTTGCGCTGTGGCGTTTTTTCTCGGGCGCGTGATCCTTGCCCGCGACTGGAACCGGCGACGGCGGTGGCGGAACGGGTGCGGCGGTTCCGGGAGGCGCCGTCGAGAGTCGGTTCGGGGGCGCGCAAGTGAGAACGGTTCGCATTTGGGCGCCGCGGGCGGGCGGGCGATCCCCGGCCGGCGCCGATGCGGTCGCGAACGGCGTGTCGGCGGCGCTACGCCGCCAGCGGCAGTCCGGGATCCACCAGCGAGCGCATGCGCTCGGGCCGGCCCGCCGCCACCGAGCCGAGCGCCAGCGCCATCATCACCGCCAGCGCCAGTCCCAGCCGCGCCCGCATCTTCGCCCGCCCGCGCACGAAGTGGCGCTCGAACCCGAAGCTGTTGTCGAGCCGCGCGTTGATCCGCTCCAGCGCGCCGCGGCGGTGGTGGCCGCGCCGCCACGACGGGCTGCCCCACGGCGTCGGCGTGAACGTGCGCCGGTCGGCGGACGCCAGGTCGATGCGCACCACCCGCCCATAGTCCCCGGCCGTCGACCCGGCGTCGCGCAGGCACCGCTCCCGACCGGCGCAGTCGAGCCCGTACGCCGCCGCCGGGCAGCGGTACTTCAGCGTGCCGCGGTCCGCCTCGAAGCCCTGGAACGCCAGTGGCCGCACCGCGCCCGTCGCCGGACAGCGGCACAACACCTCGCCCTTCCCGCCGTGCAGCACGTTGCCGCCGCCGTCCGCCGACAGCGAACGCAGGATCGGCTGCGACGGATCGTGGTCCGGCATCGCCTTCTCCTCCCGCCACAGCTCCCGCACGTCGATCAGCGGGCGCACCCCGTGCGCGTCCCACAACTTCCGCTTCAGCGGTCCCGCGTCCAGGCCCCGGTCCGCGCAGAAGTCCGCGCAGCGCGCCGCCAGTTCCGGCGCCGCCCCGAACAGTTCGTCGATCCCCGCGTCCAGCACCTTCACCTCCGAACGCGACGCCCGCGTCACCTCGAACCACACCGGCAGTTCGTGCTCGGTGTCCGCGATCAGGTGCAGGCCGTAGCCGAACCACGTCTTCACCTTCCGCCACGCCTTGCCGTTGCGGTCCGTCCCGCGCGTCTCGTGGCTGCCCCAGTCCGCGTCCGTGTCCGTCGTCGCGCCGGTCGTCGCGTCGCGCCGGCCGGTCGAGTGGCTCGGCACCGCCTTGCCGTCGTAGCCCAGGTGCGTCCCGTAGCCCGGCAACTCCGCCAGCAGCCGCCCGCGCAGCGCGTCCACCATCCCCGACACCGCGCCGCTCTCCTCCTCCAGCCCGACCACGTTCGCCAGGAACCGCGAGAACGCCCACGCCGTCGGCACACCGTCCCGCCGCGACCGCGCCTCCTCCACCACCGTCGTCGTGCCGTCCGCACCCCGCGCCAGCGTCCGCCGCGGCGCCGACTGCCGGCCCAGCGCGTCAAGGCCGCACACCGACAGCAACGCCGGGTTGCGACCCAACTCGCGCAACAGCGACGCCGACGACGCGTGGCCGAACACCACCCCCGCCACCAGCGCGCGCCACATCGCCCGCACCGGGTACTCGCCCCGGCCGCGACCGCGGCGCGACTCCAGCGCCGCCACCAGATCCGCGTCCGGCAGCTGCTCCAGCACGAACTCCAGCCGCCGCAACTCCGGCAACCGTTCGACATCGTCCCAGGAAAACAGCACACTCTGTTGCGTCGCCATGGTCGTTCTCCCTCCGGGGAGCGGCGGTGGTCTTGTTTGGCGCAGCCATCCTGCCCCATGGCGACCCCTTTTCCCAGGTCTACGCAACCCGCCGCCGGACGCGCGCCGCCACGCACCCCGGCGCCCCGCCCCCGCGTGGGGTGAAAATCCCCCGCAGCCCACCCGCGCCGCCACGAAACCACTCAAAACGCCGCATTCTCGGGGTAAAGAAAAAAACCGAACCCCCCCATCCCCTACCATCCGTGGCTCTCAGAACAGCGCAAGTCCCTCCCACATGAGCCAACCCGTGGTCGACACGCTGCAAATCAGCGACGCGTTGCGCAAGACCGGCATGGAACGCGAGCAGGCCGAGGGTTTCGCGCGCGTCCTGGGCGACGAACTGGGTGCCCACGTCGTCGCGCAGGGCGATCTGCAGACCGGCTTCCTGGAGGTGCGTGGCGAGATCCAGTCGGTGGACCACCGCGTGGACCTCGCCCGGACCGAACTCGTCGGCCAGATCCGGGTCCTGGACGGGAAGATCGACGGCGTCAGGACGGAGCTGGGCGGCCGCATCGACGCGCTGGACCAGAAGGTCGACGGCGTCAGGACGGAGCTGGGCGGCCGCATCGACGCGCTGGACCAACAGGTCGACGGCGTCAGGACGGAACTGGGCGGCCGGATCGACGCGCTGGACCAGAAGGTCGACAGCGTCAGGACGGAACTGGCCGGCGAGTTCAGATCCCTCCAAACCACGTTGAGGATCGTGGGAGGGGGCGTCGGTCTATTGCTCGCCGTTGTCGCGTTCGTTGCTGCAAACGCGGTCCTTGGCACGCCGGCGCCGGCTCCCTGGTACGCCCCGCCCCCGGAAGCCGTTCCTGCACCCGCGGCAGGAGACGCAGCCCGCATTCGGATGCCGTAGCCGGATCCTGGCCCGCGGCGCGGGTTACGGCACGGCTGCCGAAGCCCGCTGTCGCGTCTCCCGGAGGGCGCCGTCCCGAGGCCGCGCATGAACCCCGCGCCATCCGGGTCCGCGACTTGCGGAGGGGCCCGGTACTATCGCCATCCTCGCCGAAGGAACCTCAGGATCCGCCTGTCCATGGTCGACACCAACCAACTCCGCGCCGCCCTCGAGAAGACCGGCATAGAGCCGGACCAGGCAGCCGCGCTGGCGCCGGAACTGGCCCGGCACGTCGCAACGGCCGGTGCTTACCCTTGCGCGGGCGACCGCACCGGCGGCACGCGCAAGGTCCACCGAGTCAAACCCGGCTCGGAGCTAGCCCGACTTCCGCAACTCAGCGTCAAAACGCTCGCAACTGATTGATTTTTGGTTGACGAAGGCAAAAGGTCGGCACTACAAGGTGCCGTTCGGGAGGAGTCCCGGCGGGCGCTCTAGGCTGGGATTCGAGGCTGCCGGCTGTTCCGGCAGTCGCAGCTTGAGTTGATCGAGAAGCAGTTGGTGGTCGCGCGTCGGCTGCGTATGGCGCGGCAGCGTCAGGTGTCGCCCGTCCGCGGTCGGCAGATGGATGTCCACCATCCGCGGGGTGGAGAACTTCTCCAGGATGGCGCGCGGCGTCAGCCCCGGCGCGCACGGCCTCGCCAGATTCTTCAAGGTGACGTGCAGGCAGTGGGCGACGAAGGCGACGAAGATGTGCGCCTCGATGCGTCGCTCCCGTTGGTGGAACACCGGACGGATGGCGAGATCGTGCTTGAGTTCCTTGAAGGCCTGCTCGATCTCCGAGAGTTGCATGTGGTAGCGCCACAAGGTCGCGGGGTCTTCCGCGGTCAGGTTGGAGCGCGGCAGGTGGCGGCCCTCGCGGCGCCGGGCACGACGCAGCCGGTCGCGGCGCAGCGCGAACGTGAAGGTGTCCGGGGTCACGTCCTCGTCGGCCGCGGGCGCGTGGAGCTCGACCAGATGCCAGGCGCGCCCCGCGTCCTTCTTCGCGGCGCCGAGCTTGAGCAGCAGTTCGTCGCGCTCGAGCGACTGGCCGCGCAGTTCGTGCAGCCGGCGCCAGGGCCGCTTCAGCCGCCGCTGCCGCATGCCGCGCTCCTTGAGGATCCGCGCGCGGCTCTGCGCCAAGATGTAGAGTTCGCCGTCCTCCGTCAGCAGCTTCACCTCGACCGACTCCCGCACCGTCTGCCAGGGCTGTCCCGGGAACGCCTTCTCCAGCTTCGTCAAACGGCCCTTGGGGGTGCCGACCAGGTAGTGCACCGCCGCGTCGGCGTCGCGCATCGCCGCCAACGTCTCCTCGGTGGGAATGCCCCGGTCCATGATCCACACCCGGTCCGAACGGCCGTACTGCGCCTCGATCTTCGCCAGGAAGTCCGCCAGCGTGGTCTTGTCGCCGGTGTTGCCCGGCATCACCTCGTACGCCAGCGGAAAGCCCCGCGGGGTCACCACCAGCGCGATCACCACCCGCACGCAGTCCGGCCGCTGGTCGCGGCTGTGGCCGAACCGGCGCTTGTCGTCGAACGGCGGATCGCTCTCGAAGTAGGTCGAGGTCAGATCGTGGAGCAGGACGTCGAAGCGGGCGTCGAACAGCGTCTCCCAGCGTTCCCGCAGAAACGCGAAGAACGCCCGCTGGCGCGCGGCCAGCTTGTCCAGGCAGCGGTACAGCGTGTCGTCGCCGACCACCGCCACCGGGCTGCCCAGCAAGTCCGCCATGGCGCTGTGCTGGTACCAGTGCCGGTGCGGCCGCCACTCGCTGCCCGGATCGATCAACCGGTGGCACACCAGCGTCTTCAGCACGTCCAGCCAGCGCGTGCCCTGCCGGCTCGGCGGCAACCGCGGTCCCCGGAACCGGTCCAGCTCCAGACGCTCCCACAGCGTCGGCGCCAGCCAGCACGCCCCCCATTGCCGCGGCCGGTGCAGGCTCGGGTCCCTCACCCTGACCCGCACCACCTCGCAGTCCAGTTCCGGCGCCTCCCGGTCCGCCGCGAACAGCGCCATCGACGCCGGTCCCGCCTCGTCGCCCGGCACCTCGATCGACCGGCACCACGCCGCACGCTGGCTGTCGTTGATCTCGCCGAGGTGCGGCACCTGCCGCCGCACCGCCCGGCCGTCCCGGTTGCGGCAGTTCTCCACCACGCTCCAGTAGACGTGCTCCTTGCCGTCCTTGAAGCGTCTCCCGGACCGCACGAACATGGCGCCACAGCCTGCCCCATCCCGCGCCAAATCAAGGGGCAAGGTCGGCACCACAGCCGCTTCCCGGTCGCCACCCTCAATGAAAACAGCCGCTTACGCGGTCGACTCGGCCGAAAAACCCTCGAAATCACACGAAACCCCGGGCGAGTTGCGGAAGTCGGGCTAGAGCCGCCGTATGCCTCCGTTCGCTCGTGGTTCAGGCACATGCCGTTTGCCTCTCTTCGCGATTTACTGGGAGAACATGCCCGCCACCGCGCCCATGCTGTTCGCCACGTTGTCTGTTGTCATCTACGCGTCGGTGCTGCTCGTCCGGCGGGCGTGGTACTACTAGCGACCACGCTTGCGGCCACGGACGGCAACCGTCTGCCCAGCCCTCCTGGCCTGCGGACGCCAGAGGATCGTACCGGCGGCTGGCGGTGGTTCCGGCCGGAGTCGCTGTGGCCTGGCGGGAGGCGGCCCTCCGCGTAGCGGAGCCCGAGCCCGTTTCCGAAGCCGGTGCGGCCATCGCACGCCGTTGGCCCCGTGCGCTCGTGGGCGCAGATGTACTACTTCTTACGAACGCGCGGGCAGAAAGCGGCCACGAATTGCCGGCATTTCCTACAGACACCGCCGACCACGCCCTCTGAAATACGTCTGGTCGCAGGCGGCGCCCAACCCGGACACGGGACGCGCCGCCCATGCGGCGATCAGACGCATTCGCTATTCTTGAAGAAGGGACCCCACATGAGCCAACCCGTGGTCGACACGCTGCAACTCTGCGACGCGTTGCGCAAGACCGGCATGGAACGCGAACAGGCCGAAGGCATCGCCCGCGCGCTTGGCAAGGAACTCGGGGCACACGTGGCCGTACAGGACGATGTGCAGTCCGGCTTCCGGCAAGTCCGTAGCGACCTCGGGTGGGACATCCACAAGGTCCGCAGCGACCTCGGCGCGGAGATCCAGCAAGTCCGTAGAAACCTCAGCGCGGACATCCAGCGAGTCCGCAACGATCTCAGCAAGGACATCCAGCAAGTCCGAAACGACCTCGGCGCGGACGTCCAGCAAGTCCGTACCGAGCTTCAGGCCGTCGACACCAAGGTCGAAATCCTCTCGGCGAATATGGAAGGCCTCCACCGGCAGATGACCTTCATGTTCGCAGGTTTCGGCCTGATCCTGGGCATCCTCACCGTGGCCAGTGGCATGGGTTTCTTCGACCGCACGCCGGCGCCGTCCGAAGCCGTGATCGAGAGTCGCTCGCAGCGCACCTTCCCGGGATCGGGACGCCGGCGCCGCCGCGTCCGCCGCGTGCCGCTCCAACTCCGCGTCGATGCGCGCCGCGCACGCCTCGATCTGTGCCTGCAGCATGTCGTGCCGCGCCAGCGCCTGCGTCAGCGCGAACAGATGCTCCGCGCGCCAGTTGCCGCGCAGGCTCGCCGCGATGGTGGCCTCGTCGGCCTTGCAGCGCCGGTCGCGGAAGCGGGCCAGGGCGGCGCCGTCGCGTTCGCCGGCGACGATGGCGCGCACGATCAACTGCCCGGTCTTGCCCATGATGTCGCTGAGCACGTTGTCGAGCTGCACGTTCATCTGCGTCAGCGCCTTCTGCATGTGCTGCACGGCGCGGCTGCGGTCGCGGACGAGTTGCTCCCGCAGGCGGGCATACGCGCGCATCGGACAGACCGCGTCGGCCGCGCGGAAGGCGCCGCGCAGCAGGCCGTAACTCATCAGTTGCCGGATCCACTGGCAGTCCAGCACATCGCTCTTGCGCCCGCTCACCTGCTTGGTCGCGCGCGGGTTCACCAGGTGCACCTCGAAGCCGGCGCGGTCCAGCACCTCGAACAGCGGAATCCAGTACACCCCCGTGGACTCCATCGCCACCTGGCGCACGCCGCACTCGGACAGCCACCGCGCGATCGCCTCCAAATCCTCGGTGAACGTCCCGAAGTGCCGCACCGGTCGCTCGAAGCGCGACCCGTCCACCGCCACGTAATGCTTGCGCTTGCCCACGTCGATCCCCGCGCAATCCGGATGCACCACCTCCAACGCCGCCGCCTTGCCAGCCATCCGCAAATCCTCCACCATCGTCAACCGGTCGCGCCGGGCGAGACCGTGGCGGAACGTTCACTCTTGCATACGGGGTCGCGACCGCAGGGTCGCGCCACCAGCGTCAAAACGCCGATCACGGCCCGGGCCAAACTCCTAGACGGGCAGCAATGCACCAGTGCCTGCAAGGCCTCGCGCCCAGCGCCAACGACCCTACCTCGAACACCCTCGCAAATGGCAAGTCACCAGTTCCCTGCGCGTCAGCGCAGCGAACTGGCTGCGAGAACTCCTAGCCCACGGGACGCGAACAGCCCCAAGGCGCCGCCTCCGCCCGCGGCAAGGAACCCGCCGCACCCGTCCCCGTGCAGAGAGAGGCGCAGGCCGTCTTCCCGCAAGCCAGCGAAGCTCCGAGCGCGGACATCCACGAAATCCGCACTGGCCACCACACCGTCTGGCAAAGCTCCGAAGCCATCGTCTGGTTCTGGGGCGGCGGCACGGTCGCCGAGGCGCGGCGTGCGTTCCGCGACCGTACTCGACACCCCCCTCCCACGCCCACCCGACGGACCTCATGAACAAGGGGTCCCCTCCGGGTCCGCCGATGAACGCCCTCGCCGAAGCCTTGGCCGCCTGCGCGGCGAACTCGCCGTAACGCGCTTCTGCGCGCGGCCGTCTGGCCGTGGCCGCGTTCCTCGCCGCCTGCGGCCTGCGGCCTGCTGGTGCAGTAGGACCGCGTGGAGGCCGCCTGCACTGTTGATCTGGGAGACACGGACCGCCTCGCCCGCGCCCAGGATCTCCTCGCCCGCGAGGGCCTGCCGGCCCTCCTCGAAGCCGCGCGCGAAGGCGACGCGACCCTCGCCGACCGTTTCCGGCACCCCGAAACCCAGGGCCGGGCCCAGGCCCGACTGCAGGCGGCCGTCGCCGACATCACCGCCGACCTCGAGTTCCGCAACCGCGCATCCAGTCCGGCGCGAGCCTCTCGGCCAACTACGCCCCGTGCCCTGTGGCGCGTGCATGCACAGATCAGCGGAGTCCATGAACCCGGCTCGGAACTATGGTCCTGAAGCCCTGCCACCCACCCGCGAAAGACCGTCGTCGACCGTCTCGACCTGCGCCGCCGCGACCGGCGCATGACGGTCCTCGTCTCCGCCTGGTGCGCCGGCATCGAGGACGCGGAGCCGACGGAGGGCTGAGCCATGGCCGAAGCGACCCAAGCCCTCGCCGGATAGCTGACGACCGCCCTGCACCGGCGCCGCCGCCGACCGTGATCGCATCGGGTTCGTCGGCGCCACCGGCTTCCCCGGCGGCCGGATCGCACGCCTCGCGTTGCCCGGAGACAAGGTGGCGAGGCCCCCCCCCGGCGGCAAGCGCGCGGAAGGCCGCCAGGCGTTTCCGCATGGGCGCGCCCCGCCCCGCGACGCTTCGTGTGCTCCGCGTCTGTCAGCGATGCGGGCGGATCTCCCACGCGTCCCGCAGAGATGGCCCCTTCAACGGCTCGCCGCCGTGTTCGACGATGGCCGCCATGCAGGTCGGCGAAACGCGGCGTTCTGGTGGTTGGGCTGGCACCTCCGGCACGGCTGCCGCGGGCGCGTTGAGGGCCCGCCGGCGAGCGTGCTATGGTCCGGCGCAGCCGGCTGGGGCGGCGCCGGGAACGCCATGCCGCACCGGAGGAGGGAGCCATGAGCGACGCGGCATCCACCATTCCGCGGATCGTCCCGCGGCCCGTTGAGTATCCGTCGTCGGACGGCCAGCCCGTGGCGGAGACCGACCTGCACTACGATCGGCTGGCGGACGTGGCCGCGATGCTGAAGCAACGCTACGCGTCTCGCGAGGACGTCTATGTCGGTGTCAACATGCTGGTCTATGACGTGCCGAACAAGACGAAGAAGAAGAACCGCCTGGCGCCGGACGTGTTCGTCGCGTTCGGGGTGCCGAACCACCGTCGGGACGTGTTCAAGCTGTGGGAGGAGCGTCCGCCGGCGTTCGTGCTCGAGATCACGTCGAAGGGCACGCGCAAAAGGGACACGGTCGACAAGCGTCGGCGCTACGCCGCGTGGGGCGTTGAGGAGTACTTCCTGTACGACCCCCGCGCGGAGTACCTGTCGCCCCCGCTGCAGGGGCTGTCGCTCGTTGGCCACGAGTACCGGGAGATGCCGGAGCGCGTCCTGCCGAACGGCGTCCGGGGCTACCGCAGCGAGGCCCTCGGGGTGGATCTGTGGCTGCGGGATGGCGAACTGCGGCTGTACGACCCGGCGACCGGGGCGGACCTCTTGACCCCGGCGGAGCAAGCCGCCCGCGCCGACAGCGAGGCCGCCCGCGCCGACACCGAGGCCGCCCGCGCCGACAGCGAGGCCGCCCGCGCCGCCAGCGAGGCTCAGGCCCGCGCCCGTGACGAGGCGCGCATCCGGGAACTCGAGGCCCTGCTGCGGGCGCAACGGTAACCGGCGCCGCCGGGAACGCCGCGCCGCACCGGAGGAAGGAGCCATGAGCGACGTCGCATCCACCATGCCGCGGATCGTCCCGCGGCCCGTTGAGTATCCGTCGTCGGACGGCAAGCCGGTGGCGGAGACCGACCTGCACTACGATCGGCTGGCGGATGTGGCCGCGATGCTGAAGCAACGCTACGCGCCTGGCGACGATGTCTACGTAGGGGCCAACCCGCTGGTCTACGACGTGCCGGGCAACATCCGTAGCCGCCTGGCGCCGGACGTGTTCGTCGCGTTCGGGGTGCCGAACGACCGTCGGGACGTGTTCAAGCTGTGGGAAGAGCGTCCGCCGGCGTTCGTGCCGGAGATCACGTCGAAGGGCACGCGCCGCGAGGACACGCACAAGAAGCGCCGGCGCTACGCCGCGTGGGGCGTTGAGGAGTACTTCCTGTACGACCCCCGCCCGGAGTACCTGTCGCCGCCGCTACAGGGACTGTCGCTGTCGGGGGACGCCTACCGGGAGCTGCAGGAGCGCGTCCTGCCGAACGGCGCCCGGGGTTACCGCGGCGAGGCCCTCGGGCTGCACCTGTGGCTGCGGGACGGGGAACTGCGGCTGACCGACCCGGCGACCGGGGAGGATCTGCTGACCCCGGCTGAGCAAGCCGACCGCGCCGACCGCGAGGCTCAGGCCCGCGCCCGTGCCGAGGCGCGCGTCGAGGAGCTCGAGGCGCTGCTGCGGGCGCAACGGTAGCCGACGCGCCCGAGGAGCCGCCGTTGCGAACGCGGCGCGGAACTCCCGGCACCACACGCCCGCGCCACGCACCCCCGGACGATCGTCGTCGAGCGCCTCGACCCCGCGGGAAGACCTCCGGCCATGCCCTCTCCGCCATGCCCCTCTCCGCCATGCATAGAGACGATGCGACACCGCCCTCGCAGACGCACGCGAAGATCGCCTTGTGCGTCAGGACACGCGCCGCCGGCGCCTACTCCTGGCACACTTCCTTCGCCTAGATGCAACTGACTGCGAGCAGGTCGCCCCCGCCGTCGCCCAGACACATCTTGCCGACGATCTTCCGCGGCTTGTGGTCGCCAACGGCGGCCTGCAGGGCTGCCCCCGCTTCGCCGAGTGCGAAGGGTTCGCACGACTTTGGGGTACACGATCGGCAAGACGGCCGCGGCGATGACGGTTTCGCCGAGAACAGTGTCTTCGATCGCCGCCCCGACCCTGGCGTGCAGCGACACGTCGACATCTTCCTCAAGCAGCCCCTTCCTGAGGACCGCCGCGCTTGAGCCAGGCGTCTCGCGCAGCAACGTTTCGAGCATGACGCGCTCGTCCATGTTCATGATTGGGTTCCTCCGTTTTCAGGAGATTGTAGGTCCGCCTGGAGGCGGATCGGCCGCGGGACGTGGCGACGGCGTCACCACTGCGTTACGCCGGGCGCGAGGACGTCCATGTCGGCGTCGACATGCTGGTCCGGAACGTGTCGCCCAACACCAGGAGTCGCCGTGCGCCGGATGTCTTCGTCGCGTTCGGGGCGCCGACCCACCGTCGGGACGTATCAGGCTTTGGGAGGAGCGTCCGCCGGCGCCGATCCCGGAGATCACGTCGAACGGCACGCGCGGCGAGGACACGGTCGAGAAGGGCCGGCGCTGCGCCGCCTGGGGGTTGGGGAACAGTTCCTGTACGACTTCCGCGCGCAGTGCCTGTCGCCGCCGCTACAGGGCTGTCGCTGGCGTGGCACGCCTACCGGGAGCCGCCGGAACGCGTGCGGCCGAACGGCGCCCCGGGTCGAGGCATGATCGCGACACCATGCATCCGCCGGCGCGAACCGCGTTGCCGGGGGTGGAAGCAGGCGCGCGACCGACTGTGACCGACCGCGGCCGGACGTCGCCGGAAGGCGTCTCCGCGCCGAGTACGCGCCCCGCCCGGACGCGTCGGGGCCGCGCTCCGGGCGTGAGAATCCAGGCCGTCGACACCAGCGTGGCAGTCCTCTCCGCCAGGCTCTCCGCCGAGAAGGAAGGGCCCGAACGACGGCGAACGTTCGTAGCCGCCGGTTTGGACCTCCTCCTGGGCATCCTCCGGTGGCCGGCCGCATGGCTTTCTTCGACCCCACGCCGGCGCGCTGTCCGTCCGCCGGCACGCCTGCGAGGATCGCACCGCAGACATCCAGCGCCTTCGTAACGATCTACGCGCGATGCGCCAGGTCCTCTCGACCGGGATCGACGTCCTCTCCGCCGGGATCGACCGCTTCGGCCGCAAGATGAGCCGCGTGATCACGAGCGTCAGCCTGGTCGGCGTCGTCCCGGCCGTCTTCGGCGGCATGGGTTGGTGCGCCGTCTCCGACTGGTCCGAACGCGCAGCGCGGGAACCGGCCTCGGTAGCCCCATCCCCCCGCCACCCCCGGAGGTATAATCGCCACCGCCATGCATCCGGAGGCGCCGACCGCATTGCCGGGGGTGGAAACAGGCATACGTGACCGGCTGACCGGCCACCGCCAGACAACGTTGCCGCGCAGGCCGCACCGCACGCGCCGTCCCGACGGCACGCGCGGAAGCCGGCGCGCGCCCGGCCCGCCTAGCGCGCGGCCGCGCCCCCGCCACGCCTCCCCCGACCTCCGGCTTCGCGTCCATCCGGCACCAGAGCCGGAACACCGTCCGGAAGGAGCAAGGACATCCGCAACCTGTCGCTGACGTGGCCGAGGCGCCTCGCCGCCCTGCGACGGCGCTTCTCCAACCGGCCGAACTTCGTCCAGACCCGGAACGGCGTGGCGCGGCTCGCCGTGCGCTCCACGCATGCCCACTGGATCGTCGGCCGCGGCCTCTGCATGTACCGCCGCCACGACTTCGCGAACGTCCCGAAGAACCGCCGCCGCGCCGCCGTCGACCTCCAGCTCCCGGTCTGGAGCCCGTTCCGCAACACCGGCCACCACACCGTCTGGCAAGGCTCCGAAGCCATGGTCTGGTTCTGGGACGAAGACGCCGTCGCCGAGGCGCAACAGGCGTTCCGCACCACCCCCGCGGGCCGCGAAGCCCCGCCGGCGGAAGACCTCCACGTCCTCCCCGAAACCGTCTTCCTGCCGCGCCAGGAAGACGGCGTTCGCATGCAGCCCTGCCGCGCCGGATTCGAGCTGCAGCACTGGCGCGACGGCGTCCTGGAAGACGCTTTCTGGTACCCCGAACGCCCGGACGGCGACCAGCTAGACAGCTTCCTCGCCCGCCAGGGCGTGCCAGACGCCGCCGCGCGGGCAGCCCAGAACGGCGCCGCCGAGTCCCCCCGCGCGGAACACGCCCCCGACCCATGGGCAAGCCCGGTCGGCCTCACGGATTGGCTGCAGGCAAACGAACGTGCCCTCGCCGCCGCGGCGGTCCTCCTCGTCGCCGTCGTCGCCGTCTGGCAGGAAGCCCGCTACTGGAAGATAGACGGCCTCGCCGCCGTCGCCGAAGCCGAGTTCGACACGCAGCAGGAGGCCCTCGCCCCCGTGCTGGCCACCCGCGACGAGATCGTCGCCTTGCGCCGCCGCAACGAGGCCCTGACCACCGTCCTCAACACGCCCTCCCAGGCACACCTCATGGGCCTGGTGGACCAGGCCATCCCCGGCGAGTCGGCGCGCTTCGCCGAGTGGAGCTACCAGCAAGGCGAACTCCAGGTCCTGGTCACCGACGACGAGGCACTCGACCCCGTCGCCTACGTCCGCGCCCTCGAGGCGGTACCCCGTTTCGAGGCCGTGCGCGTTGGCCGCGCCACCCGCCCGGACAGCGTCGAGATTGCCTTGCGAGTCCGCCCGTGAACGCCTTCGCCGAAGCCTTCGCCCGCCTGCGCGCCGAACTTGCGGCGAACACCCGCCTGCGCGCCGGCGCCTGGACCGTCGCGGCCATCCTGGCCGGGTACGGCCTCCTCGTGCAGTCGGACCGCGTCGAGGCGGCTTACACTACTTATATGGGAGACGCCGACCGCCTGGCCCGCGCCCAGGATCTCCTCACCCGCGAAGACCTGCCGGCCCTCCTCGAAGCCGAACGCGCACGCGACGCGACCCTCACCGAACGTTTCTGGCACGCCGAAACCCAGGGCCTCGCCCAGGCCCGACTGCAGGCGGCCGTCAGCGAGATCACCGCCGATCTCAAGTTCCGGAACCCCCGGCTCCAGTCCGGCGCGATCCTCCCGGTGGACTACGCCCCCGGCCTGTGGCGGGTGCAGGCGCAGTTCAGCGGCATCTACGAACCCGGCTCGGAACTTCTGGCGCTACACGCCCTCGCCACCCACCCGAGGAAGATCGTTGTCGACCGCCTCGACCTGCGCCGCCGCGACCGCCGCATGACGCTCCTCGTCTCCGCCTGGTTCACCGGGATTGGGGACGCGGAGCCGACGGAGAGCTGACGATGTCGGAGCCGACACCCGTAAGTAGTGGCATGACCGCTCCCGTCGCGGACGCATTGCGCCGCAACCGCAGGCCACTCACCGGCGCCCTCGGGGTCTGCGCCGCAGTCCTTGCGGCCGCCCTCGCCATCCCGGTCGGCCTGCCCGACGCCGGCGACCCGAACACCCGCGGCAGCCTCGCGGGCCAACCCACGACTCTCGCCCCCGCCGAAGACCTCGCCACGTTCGCCGCGAGCCGCCGCTGGGGGGGAGACACCTTCGCGGAACTCGACGCCCTTCGGCGCGCCGCCGAGGCCAACGCGAACGCCGATGCCGCCCGCCGCGACCGCATGGGCTTCGTCGGCACGTCCGCCACCCCCGACGACCGCGTCGTCCTCCTCACCCTCCCCGGAGGCGAGGTCCGCCGCGTTCCCGCCGGAGGCACACTCCCGGACGGCCGCACGGTCTCCGACGTCACCGATACCACCGCCACCCTCTCGGACGCGGGCACCGGCGACGAGGAACTGGAGTTGTTCCCCCGCCCGCCCGCGTCGGACGAGAACCCGGTCGAACCCGCACCCGACTCATGAGCGATGCGCCGCTGCGCACCGGCCCGGGCCCGGTGGATGTCACAATGCAACATGGCGCGGCCTGGATGCGCCGCGCTGAAACGGAGTTGTCATGTTGATCTTCATGGATGAACACAGAAAACGTGCATCGGTTCCCCGCCGGCTGTCGGCGCGCGGCGTCGGTTTGGCTCTGGCGCTGATGCTGACCGGCTGCGCCAGCCTCAGGGTCGCGCCGCTCCCGGAGCCCTTGCGCGAACCGAAACCACTTCCGGAGGCCCCCTCTGACGAAGCCCCCGAGGAGGCGGAGGAGGGCACGACCATCACCTCGACCCCCGGCGTGGTCATCCAGCGCACTGTCGCCGAAGGCATCGCGGACCGCCTCGGCGAGAACCTCACGGGACCGCCGATCACGGTCAGTTTCTACGACGTGCCTATTGTGACCTTCATTAACGAGGTCTTTGCCGAACGCCTGGGCATGTCCTTCACCCTGGGCGCCGGCCTTTCGGACAAACAGGACTTGGTCACGCTGCGCCTGACGGAACCCGTCTCCCCCAGCCAGCTTTTCTCCACGGCGCGGCGCGTGCTCCAGGACTATGGCGTGGATCTCCGCGAGATCGACGGCGTGCTCAGCTTCGCCGCCGACCAGGAGATCACGTCCGGAGATATCCCGCTCCTGATAAGCGGCCGTACTCTGCCGGCCGTGCCACCTACGCACCGCGTCGTCTTTCAGCTCGTGCCTTTGCACGTGGTCCAGCCGCGAATGGTGATCGGCCTGCTGAGCGAGGCCATGGCCGGGCAAGACCTGGAGATCTCGAATGAGGCCCTGCGCAGCGCGCTGCTGCTGCGCGGAAGCGTTGAGATGGTGACGCGCGCGGCGGAGCTGATCGAGGTGCTCGACCAGCCGCTCTTGCGCGGCCGCTTCGGCATGATCATCGAACCCGGCTTCCTGCTTGCCCAGGACATGGCGAACGATCTCGCCGCCGTGCTCAAGGCGGAGGGTTACAACACACTGGTGGGCGACGGCTTCGGCGGGAGCATCGTCTTGCTCCCACTGGACTCGGTGAACAAGCTGGTCGTGTTCGCGCAGGACCAGGCGACCCTCGACCACGTGAGGCAGTGGGCGCGCACCCTCGACGCGGAGCGGGAGGCGACGATCGAGAACGCCGTCTTCACCTACGAGGTGCAGAACACGCAGGCGGAAAGCCTGAGCGACACGTTGGACAGAATCCTCACCGATGGGACCGGCGGTCCCCAAGAGCAAACGGGGCTGTCGGGTGCGCTCGGCGAGGAGGACTCCCGCGGCTCGGGCCGAATAGTGGTCGACGAGAACCGCAACATGCTGCTCTTCCGTGGCTCCGGCAGGGAGTGGGCGGAGCTGCGTGCGGTGATCGATCAGCTTGACAAGCCCGTTCCCTCGGTGCTCATCGAGGTGCTGATCGCCGAGATCACCCTGGGCGACGAGCAGGAGTCCGGTATCGAGTTCCTGTTTCGGAACGGCATCGGCAGCGACCGCAGCATCACCACCCGCACCCTGGACGCCCTCGGCGTGAAGGCGAAGGCGTTGTCGCTCACGCTGGACAGCGCGGGGACGACCCGGGCGGTCCTCAACACGTTCTACGAGGACAGCCGCGTCGCGATCCGGTCGAGCGCCCGCCTGATGGTGAAGAGCGGCGAGTCCGCCACGTTCGATGCGGGCAACGAGATCCCGACCATAACGCAACTCTCGGACGCTGGTACCCAGGCGGCTGGCTCGACCAATGTGCTGCAACAGGTGAGCTACCGCAAGACCGGAGTCGTGCTCGAGATCGAGCCGGTCGTCCAGGCCAGCGGACTGGTGGACCTCACCATCTCCCAGGAACTGAGCGAGGCCCAGCCCACGGCCGCGACCAGCCTCGACGGCACGCCCACGATCCTGACTCGCCGTATCAACACGAGCCTCACCCTGCGCGATGGCGGCTCGCTGCTGATGGGCGGCTTGGTGTCCAACAGCCAGAGCGAGGGCCAGGGAGGCGTCCCGGGCGTGTCCAAGGTCCCGCTGCTCGGGCGGTTGTTCCGCAAGGACACGTTCCGGGAGGACCGGACCGAACTCGCGATCCTCGTCATCCCCTACGTCGTGGCCGATCACGCTGAGGGCCGGGAACTGACGGAGCGCATCAAGGCCGGGCTGGACCTCCATCGCCAGTTTCTGCGATGATCCTCATGGAGCGGCCTCGCCGATGCGGAGTCACGGAGAACTTTTGGAACCGGATCAACGGTTTGCGGTGCCGAGCGCGGATGCAGAAAACCCGGCACCGGCCCTTGGCGATTTTCCGAAAAAGGGGTTGCCATTCCCCAAACGCTATGGATAATGGCGACCAAGCTGCGTGGCGTTGGGGGGGTTCCCCGGCCAGATGGCTGAATCAGCGTTAGTTGGGACTACTTGGAGAAACGAATGCTCTTCAAAAAGACTTTGAAGGTTGCCTTGGCAACCGCGCTATGGATGGTGCCCCTTCTGGGCGCCAATTCGGCCATGGCCCAAGCTGTGAGCACGCTGCCGATGTACTCGGCGGAGACGCTCAGGAATACCGGAACGGCCGCGCGGCCGAAGTACGGCATCAACAACTCCCCCACCACGGATGTCGACCCGATGAGGGCGGTGGTCGCGCTCGCCCCGCGGGCCAGGTATCGCCTCGTTAACGCTGGGGCCGGTGAGGACCAGGTGTTCATCCGCGTGGCTGCGACTGGTGTTTTGAGGTTTGAACGTGCGCCAGTGGTGGTTATTGGACACCGGGCTCCTGGCACGACCACGACCGACTACACCACCAACACTGCTCTCGGCACTTCTGCTCCGTCCGCGGACGGCATGGGTGCCTACATCTACACGGTGGCTGCGGCGCAGACCAACCCGTTTGACGTCAGGGTGGAGATCGGTGCCACGAGCGGCGATGACGACGCGGCCGTGAGCGGGCCCGGTAACGGTGGCGTGATGGTGTCCGTCTACAGAGGTGCGGAGGACGCCAACTTTGGGGAAGGCGCGACCGACTCTTCCGCCAGTAAGGAACTGCTTTCGGTGAGGCACAGCGTCGTGGTGAAGACTGCAAGTGCTTCGCCTGAGCTACACACCGCCACGGCGACCTCGCGGTTCACGAAGCTCGATGGCTTCACGACGCGGACGAGCCCCTACGAAGTCAACTTCGGCGGCTTCGACATCCAGGTGACGGACTCGCACCGCACTCCCAATGGCCAGACGATAGCGGAGGTCGCTGAGGCGACCGCCACGTCTACGCCGTGGGCGCAGACGGGCGTCAACGGGGGCACGCGCTTCTACGGTGACGGCGGATGGGCATTCGCCTCTGGCTTCCGGTTGGCCGGAACCCCCACCGGGGGCACGGTCGCCTCCTGCGCCGGCTCTGGGCCGGACGGCAGCGACCCGGGACCGCAGGACGGCGATGGCGCCGGGATCATGTCCAGCCCGCTGAGCGAAGAAGACCCGACGGACGACGTGATGGGCGGCATCAAGGAAGATCCCTGGGTACTCTGCGTCACGATCAGCAACGAGAACGAGGAGACCATTCCTGAGGGTGTCTACAATCTGGACGTGAATCTGTCGCTGACGACCGCCCAGGCCGCCGTGCAGGACTTCCCGCCGAACAGCAAGGCCGGCCTCACCATCGCGGTCATCGGACATGACGGTACTACGGTGCAGATTCCGTTCGTCACCTCGTACGACGGCTATACCCAGCGTATCGTGATCGTCAACCGCAACAAGGTGGACGTGAGCTACGCACTGGAGTTCCGCGCCGAGGGTGACGGGATGATCGACGGCTCGAACCCGCACGAAGGGATGCTGATGGCTGGTCAGGCCACGGTCCTCAAGGTCGCCGACTTGGTGACGTTGAGCAGCCCGACCCGGGCCTCGGCGACCCTTACCGTGGCGGCGAAATCCGCCACCATCGACGTAGCGACGACGATGGTCAACAAGATGGACCAGTCGACCGACACGGTGGTTCTCGACTAGGCGAGCAGCTAGAACCCAGGCGTCTGCAGGCGCCAAGGTTCGGAAGGAGGGCGTGAGCCCTCCTTTTTTTTGCCTGCGTGAAGCGCGGGACACACATGCCACGCGTCCTACATGGGCGTAGGCGTATGCCTACAGAGAAGAAGGATCCAAATGGAGGGGACAAACGCCAGGTAGTCTGTTTCCGTGCCCGGGCGCGAAGTTTCCCTTGGAGCCCGGGCGTTCGTTTTGAGCGGGAACTCGGTCGTATGATTTCATCGTCCCCGGGTAGCTATGCGCACACGAGATCCGAGTGTTGTGAGCAGTACGCGGGGCCGTGTTTCGGCTGTGGTGGCGTGCATCTTCGCGGGCGCAACGACTTTCAGTGCCACGCCGGCGGAAATCCACGTACCGCTGCTGCCCGCCGCCTCGGCCACGGGGTTCCAAGGTTTCGTCCGCGTCATCAACCATTCGGAGATCCCTGGCGAGGTCGCCATCGACGCCTTCGACGACGCGGGCCGTTGGTTCGGTCCCGTGCTCCTCTCGGTGCCGGCCGCAGGGGCCGTCCACTTCAACGCCGATGACCTTGAGCGCGGGAACGCGGCGAAAGGGCTGACGGGCCGAACGGGATCGGGGGCCGGCGACTGGCGGCTCGTGATGTCGAGCGCGCTGGACGTCGAGGCACTCGTCTACGTCCGTGCGCCCGACGGGTTCCTCACCGCGATGAACGACGTGGTTCCAAGCCGGGGGAACCTCCATCGCGTGCCTGTCTTCAACCCCGGGAGCAATGTCGCGCAGCGGAGCAGGCTGCGCTTGGTCAATCCGGGACGGACGCCGGTTGGGGTCGCTATCGAGGGCGTGGACGACGCGGACGCGTCACCGGGTGGTCCTGTGCGACTCTCGGTGGCGGCCGGAGCATCCCGGACGGTCTGGGCGGACGAACTGGAGACGGGAGTCTCGAGCCTGGATGGCGCCCTTGGCGATGGCGTCGGCAAATGGCGACTGACCATCGGGGCCGACGGACCGATCTTCGTCATGGGCCTGCTCGCGAGCCCCACCGGGCACATCACCAACCTGTCGGGGGCGCCTCATCGCGGGAACGCGCTGGTTTCGGCTGCAGCATTCCGGGACGCGCTGGCGGAAGAGGGCGAGGGACCGGAGATGGTCCGCATCCGGGATGGGAGCTTTCGCAGGGGCTGCCTGACGGGTACGGACTGTCGCAGTGACGAGTCACCGGTGCAAAGGGTGACCCTTGCCCAGGGCTTCGCGATCTCCCGCCACGAAATCACGTTCGCGGATTGGGAGGCGTGTGTCGCCGGGGGAGGCTGCAATGGCTATGTGCCGGACGACGAGGGGTGGGGTCGGGGCCGGCGACCCGTCATCAACGTGAGCTGGGAAGACGCGGAGGCCTACGCGTCCTGGCTGTCCCGCAGCACGGGCGCCGAATACCGGCTGCCGAACGAGGCGGAGTGGGAGTACGCCGCACGGGCGGGAACGGGGACGCCCTACTCCTGGGGAGAGGAAGTCGGCCAGGGTCGCGCGAACTGCGCCGAGGAGCATTGCCGGGACGGATTCCCGAACACGGCCCCGGTGGGCAGTTTCCCGGCCAACCGCTGGGGCCTCCATGACATGCACGGCAACGTGCAGGAGTGGGTCCAGGATTGCTACGATAACTTTGCTTCCTACGAACGTGCTCCGACAGACGGCAGCGCATGGGAGTTCGACGACTGCGGCCGCCGCATGCACCGAGGAGGTTCCTGGGAGAGCAGCCCTCCGTACCTGCGCGCGGCGAGTCGGGGGCGTGATGCCGTTGAAGTGCGGAGCAATGGCCTCGGCTTTCGTGTGGCGCGGTCCCTGAGGGCCGGGCGCCCGGCCGTGGTCCCGTTGTTTCCCCTGGCTTCGGACCGCGGCCCGCAGGGTTTCGTCCGCGTCATCAACTATTCCGCCCGGGCGGGTGACATTCGTATCGATGTATACGACGACGCGGGTCGAGCATTCGGCCCCCTGACACTGTCCCTCGAGCCCGGGGCAACCGCGTATTTCAACTCTGAAGACCTCGAGGCCGGTAACCCGGACAAGGGCCTCTCGGGCGGCGTGGGGCTGGGTACAAGCCAGTGGCGGCTGGAACTCTCGAGTTCCCTGGACTTTGAGGCGCTGTCGTACCTTAGAACGCCCGACGGCTTCCTGACCGCCATGCAGGACGTGGCGCCCGCCCTTGACGACCGGCACCGGATAGCCATCTTCAACCCGGGCAGCAACCGGTCGCAACGGAGCGTCCTCAGGCTGATCAATCCGGGCACGGACACCGCTCGGGTCGTGATCGAGGGCGTGGATGACTCTGGACGGTCGCCCGGCGAACCGGTACGCGTGTCCCTCCCGGCGGGAGCGGCCCGGAACCTCGCAGCCTGGGAGCTGGAGGAGGGTGGTTCAGGGTTGCGGGGCGCCCTTGGCGACGGCGCCGGCAAGTGGCGGCTGTCCATCGAGTCTGACCGACCAATCCTCGCCGTGAGCGTGCTCGAGAGCCCGACCCGCCACCTCACGAACCTGTCGGGCGCTCCGCGGCGCGGACTGTCCCCGGAGGTGTTCGACGAGCGGATCTCCGGCGACATCGTGGACGGGAAGTGCCTGGGCTGCCACGTCGTTGGAGGGGAGGCGGGCGACACGCGACTCGTCTTCCAGCCCTCCGCCGTGTCGAACCGTCGCGCTCTCAACCGACGGGCCTTCCGCGCCTTTCTGGCCGAAGTGGTCGATGGTGTGGGCGTGTTATTGCGGAAGGTCCGGGGAGTGGACCATGACGGCGGCCTGCAGTTGCGCGAAGCCTCGCGCGATTACGCCGACCTCCAGTGGTTCCTTGAGCTGCTCGGCGAGGAGTCTTTACTTGGCCGTCGGATCGGGGAGAACGCCGTCGACTACGACGGCGACGGGATGGCCAACCCGGACGATCGCGACGACGACAACGACGGCGTGGCGGACACTCGTGATGCCTTCCCGGGCAATGCCTCCGAGTGGGCGGACACCAATGGCAACGGACGGGGCGACAACGGGGAGTTCCTGCTGGCGGGCCGGAATCCTCCGCGCGGTCCGGACCCCGTGGAGATCGCGGGCGAGGCCAGTCTGGGCGCGCCCCTCCAAGGCGGCCGGATCGACATTACGGCGGTCAATGGATCGCCCATCGCCTCAACGCGCACGGCCAGGGATGGGTCGTTTTCGATCACGCTGAGTGAGGCGTTGCTCCCGGACTGGTTCCTGGTCCGGGCCTCGCTCGGCGCCGTCGACCAGGTCAGCGACGACGGCCAGGACGTACTGGAAGTCGCCAACCATGGCAGTTTCCGCGCATACGTCGGCAAGCGTCACCTGGACATGGGCAGGCTCCGGGTGAGCCCGTGGACGGAGATCGCCTTCCAGGAGGTACTCCTGCGCCATCCGCTACAACGGGGACTGCCGAACGTCCGGGACGCGGCCGAGATCCTGGATGGTATTGCTGCGACGTTCCCGGACGGCGGCCGATACGACTCCCTGGTGGTCGACGGGGTGTCCTCCGTCACGGCCGATACGCTCGAGGCCCTGGAAAGGGGCATCGTCTCCGCCATTCTTTCCGGGGCGGGGCCGAACGAGATCGCGAAACGCGTCGAGATGTTCCGCATCCGGGATCGGGAGGACGGTATCGTCGAGGCGGGTTCGGAGCTGCGTCGTGTGGCCACGGTGGACGGAACGCGTGTCCTTTCCGTGTTCTCCCGGGAGGACGCGAACGATTTGCCGGAAGTGCGGCAAACGTATGTGACCGCCCAAGGAGCCTTGGTCGGAACGCGTTTCTCCCGGCTGAACGAAACAGACAGCGCGGTTCGCGTGGACGTCAACCATGCCGGCGGCCGGGCGATATCCCTTTCCGGCCGGAGTGAGGGCCTCAAGGACGTGCGGCACAACGCGTCCTGGCTGGAGGCGCTCGCGGAAAAGGTGGTCGCCGTCACCCCGGGCAGCACCGGTGATGAGCTGTCGCTAGACATAGACAAGGATGTCGCGACGGCGATTTCCGACGGCCAGCTCCTGTTCCAGATCGATGGGAGCGCCCCGCGATCGGATGCATTGGCGATCATACGGGACGACCCGGTCGTGGAGTGGGACTTCATGGCGACGGGCGCGTCGATGCTCGACGACGACGGAGTCCACCGCACCCCCATCGGCGTGCGGGTACGCCTGCTGTCGAATCGCGATCTCCTGGTGATGCGGTTCTCTCGGAAAGCGGACAGGGATCGCTTCGACGGCGTGGATGGGACGTCCGCGAGGAGAGCGCTTTATCTCTGGCTCACGGAGGAGATCGGCGCTGGGCGATTCGCATACCTGGCCGGTCGGCCCTGGGTCCGGGCGCTCGCCGGGGCATACTCGATCCATGGCCGCGCGCCACCCGTACGCTCGGCCCTAGACCCCCTCGAGGCGCTCAGGGCAGGTTCGCGCGTGCACGTCAGCCGCAGGAGCCCGCAGGCTGGTAGTGGCATCGTGCCTGGGCGGGAGTACGGACTGGAGTTCGTCTTCGATCACATGGAGACCGGGGAGCAGGGCGACACGGGAATCAGGCTGAAGATCGATCAAGACGATGCACTCGAGTACCGGATCGACGTGCCGTACACGCAGGACGATTCGCCTTCCTCGCTCCTGGCGATGTGCGAGGAAGCGGGCTACCACAGCTACAGCCAAGGGCTCGACCGGCAGGCCGGCAAATACTACTGCCACAGGCGTGACGTGGAGCGCTCAAGCAGGTCCCTCGGCACCGTTGCGGACCTCGAGTACGGCTTCTACTGGGTCGTCGCGCGCCAGTCGGTCGTCTTTGAGCCGCGACCCAGCCTGGTCCGGTCGGGGGAAATGGTCGCGGGCGCGGCGATGGGCCTGAAACTCGCTGACGATCAGGGGCTGCACCCGCGTGCGTCGCGCTACGAGATCGACCTCGGGGAGACAGACTTGCATCCCGCTTTCGATGTGCTGTCTGACGGCACGTCCCTCGTCCTCGACGCTCGGGCAAGTGTGGTCGGAACTCCGGTGACGCGGGACTACGTCGACTACACGTGGTCGCACGTCGTCATGGAGTCGTCTGGTCAGACGGTCACGACAGGTACCCGCGCGTTGCCTCTGCTCAGGGAGCAGGTTCGGTGGCAAGCCAGCGTGTCGAAGCCCGTCCACGTGGTGGCGCTGTCGGATCTTGGCTTGGACGGGGAACGGACCGAGATCTGGATCCGATTGGAGATGATGGCGCAGGGACGGGGTGCGACGACAACGCGGCTGGTGTCGGTCGACGGCGACGCCTGGAACCGAAGCATCTTCGATCGCGTGCGCCAGGCGGCTGACCAGGCCGCTGGCGTCGATTTGCGGCCGGCGTTTCGATCCGGGGTCGGCGACCTGACGCTCCGGGTAGGGACTACGATGCGCCCGGTAAGGTTGCCGGCAGCCAGTGGCGGTGACGGGGAGTTGACCCATTCGATTACTAGCGAGTTGCCGCCGGGACTTCGCTACTCGGCGGGGAGTCGGCAAGTCGCCGGGACCCCGAGCCGGGCCGGCGACTGGGAGATCCGCTATCGGGCCGAGGACGAGGATGGGGACGCGGCCGAACTCCGGTTCGGGATTCGCGTGCTGGCCAGAGACGACCCGAACAGTGAACCCCGCCTGCCAGAGATCGAGAACCGGAGTTTCCGGATGGGCGAGCGGGTCTACTGGACGTTGCCGGCCGCGTCGGCGGGGGACGATCCGAAAAGCTACGACCTCCAGGGAACCCTGCCGCCCGGCCTCCGGTTCGATCTTGGCATCCGACGGCTGAGTGGGACCACGACACGGGCAGGCACGTACCCGCTGCGCTATTCCGTCATGGACCGGGACGGCGACACGGACGTCGAGCGTTTCACGGTCACGGTCCTCGAGGAAGTGGGTCCGCCATCGGCGGAAGGGTGGATCGTCGGTGACTGGTGGTACGGGTCCACCCATGAAGGCTGCAACTTGAGGGGAGATCGTCTCATAGAGGTCGCATATCAGGCCGGGGTCTACACGGTCCACACGACTGGCAGCGGGGTCGACGTGCAAGCAGACGCGGACGGCACCGTCGCTTGCAGCCAGATGTCGGCCACCACCACCCTGGACCTCCGAGGATACCCGGTGCCGTCGGACTATGGGGCGGACGACTTCCTGCGGATGTTCCACTGCGGAGAACACCTCGGGTTCGACCGCGAGGGCTGTGACACGTTCGTGTTCAAGACCTTCTCGGACGAAGAAGTGGTCGTGGAAGAGACCGTGGGAGGCGTTCTGTCCAACTACACCTATACCAAACAGGCGGCCCGGATTCCGAGATTTCGTTGAGCCCCCCGTTTCGGGACGGGGACGATAACCGTCCGCTAGGAGCTTGCGCCGTAGAAAATTTTGGCATCTTGAAAACCCACCTTGACGAGATTTCGTCCCTGAAAACGGCATCGAATACCCACATTGCGGCGCAAAATCGCCTCCGCTCTGCCTGTCGCTCCCACCAGGTCGGACGAAAAGCGTGCTACGGCGCAAGCTCCTAGCTGCGCGGCGCCGGTCCCGTCGAGAGGTTCGTCAGGTGTCCGGTCGGGCTCTCCAGCAGGCTCATTACCCTAACCGGTCCCTCCGGGGTGACCGTGAGTCGCCACTTGCCAGCGCCGTCGCCCAGTCTTCCGTCCACGCCTTCGCCGCTCTCGAGGTGCTCTGCTGAGAGGTTGAAGGCGCGTCCTGCGGGGACCGTTGCTGTGACGTTTCCGCTGCGGTTGCCCTCGTCGTCTACGCCCGTGATCGAGACCCGGGTGCCTTCCGTGCCCGGATTGACGAGGCGCAGCAAGCTCTCCTGGGCGCGATTGGAGCCCGGGTTGAAGATGGGGACCCGGTGGCTTGGCGACGTCAGCGGCACTGTGTCGTGCATGCTGGTCACGAACCCATCGCTTGTGCGGACGTAAGCCAGTACGTCGAGGTCGGCCTCGCTCATCAGTTCCAACCTCCAGTGGCCCTTGCCGCCGCCGACGCCGCTGGACAGTCCCTTCGACAAGTTGCCGCTCTCGAGGTCCGCCGAGTTGAAGTGGGCGACGGAGCCTTCGGCAACGGTGAGGGTAGTGGGACCCCGCCGCGCACCGCTGTCATCCCACGCGCGGATGTGCACGGTCGCCTCCTCGGACCCCCGGTTGATCACACGGGCGAATCCCTGGCGGGTTGCGGCCTCCGATGCGGAAAGGAAGAGCGGTACCTCGTGGGTGGTCTCGCCACCGCGCGACAACTTGTTGTCCGGTACCGACGACAGGTTGGTCAGGTGCCCGGCAGGGCTGCGCAGCAGGCTCGCCACGAGGATCGGTCGGTCGGCAGCTACGTTCAAGCGCCACTTCCCCGCGCCGTCGCCCAGCGCGCCGGTCAGGCCGTCGCCGGTTTCGAGCTGCTGGGCGGAGAGCGTGCGTGCCACCTGCGCGCCGAGAGACACGGTTACGGGGTCACCGGGCGAGGCACCGGCGTCGTCGATGCCGGTGATGGTCACTTCGACTGGATCGAAATAGGGGTTCCCCAGGCGCAGCAGGCTCACCTGGCTTAGGTTGGAGCCCGGGTTGAAGAACACGACACGGTGGCCGGTTTCGGTCAGGGGCGCCAGCTCGTGCATGGTCGTCACGAAGCCGTCGGTCGTGCGTATGTACGAGAGCACCTGGACATCGAGGTCGCCCATGAACGCGAGCCGCCAGTCGCCGTCACCCGGCCCGACACGGTCGCTCAGGCCCTTGTCGGGGTTTCCGGCCTCGAGGTCGTCGGAGTTGAACTGCGCGGCCGCGCTGGCACCGATCTCGAGCGTTGCCGGCCCCCTCCGTGTCCCCGCCTCGTCGAAGGCGTCAATGCGGAGACTCTCGTCCGCGAAGGTAGGGTTGATCACGCGCATGAACCCTTGCCGGACAGGGTCAGCCGAGGCGGGGAACGTCGACGCGAAGACTGGGCGGGCCCGCAGGGTCAGGGAGAACGTCACGGTCGCGCTCCGTTCGTTCTCGTCCGCCCCCCTGACTGTCACTGTGGCCCGGCCGCCGGATGCCCCGGGGCGGACCGTCAACTGGCCATCGGCGACCTCCGCGTGGGCCAGTGCGGGGTCCCTTACCTTTGTCGTGACCCGGAGCCCTTCGCCGAGGACCGCGGCGAAGTGGCCACCCACTTCGAAATCCACGGGATCGCCGGCAGCTGATGCATCGAGCCGGACCCCTTCGAACCGTACCGTGACCCCCCGCTCGAGCAGGGCCGGAATGTGGGCGTTGACGGACTCCTCGCTGAGCGGGTTGCCGTCGAGCACGATCCAGTCGCCGCGTTGGAGGTTGGGGTTGTCCAACAGCGGCCCGATGTCCGAGATGTCGTTGCCGCTAAGGTCCAGGCCGCGGAGGTCGGGCAGCTCGGCCAGCGGCGTGAGGTCGCCGAGGGCGTTGGACGCAGCGAACAGGTACTCCAGGTTTCGCGCCTGCTCGATGCCCGTGAGGTCTGACAAACCGGCGCCGGTGGCGCGAAGCGTCCTGAGGCGCGAGATCGTCCCGGTTGTGACCACCTGATCCGCGAGGAGGAAGTCCCCGGCCAGCGTTTCCGCGATCAGGCCGCGGAGCGCGGGATCCGCAATGGCGACCGCCGGCCTCCGGTCGGGGAAGTCGTCGATCTTGACTCTCAGCCCCCAGGAACGGAGCGTGGGGACCTGCCGGTTGACCGCGTCGCGGTCGAGGGGGTTGCCGTGCAGCCGCAACAGCGCGTCGCTGATCGGATGCGGGAACCTCCAGATGTTGCGTTCCAGCAGCGGGCCGATGCTCATCACGTCGTTGGCGGACAGGTCGAGCAAGGTGAGGCCCCTCAAGTCCGCCAGGCGCGAGACGCTGGAAATGAGGTTGTCGCGCAGGATCAGCTCCTGGACGTTGGTCAGGTCGGGCAGTCCATACAGGTCGTCGAGGCGCAGGCCAGTCAGGTCCAGAGTCGCGTTCGGTGCGAAACTCGGGCCGTGCAGCCCATCCGGGGGGACGTCGTTGTAACCGACCCTTAGTACCTCGAACCGCAATCCGGATAGCGGCGAAAGGTCCGTGATCGCGTTGTTGCTGGCCTCGAGGTGTACAACCTTGGTCAGCCCGGCGAGCGGCGACAGATCCGTCAGGGCGTTTCCGTTGAGGGTCAGCATCTTGAGTTCGATTAGGTTCGCGAGGGGCGAGAGATCGGGAATCAGGTTGTTGTCGAGGTTCAGGGAGCGGAGCCCCCGCAATCCGGCCAGGGGTGCGATGTCGGACAGGGTGTTGGAATCCAGCCTCAGGGTTTCGATGTCCGAGAGCCCCGCGAGCGGCGACAGGTCGTGGATGTCGTTGGCATGGAGTTGCAGCGTGCGAAGCGCGGTCAAGCCGGACAGGGGCGTCAAGTCGGAGATGGCGTTGCGCTGGAGGTGCAGCGTATGTAGGCCGGTCGCGAGTTCCAGTCCGGCGAGGTTCCGAATGCCGCTGTTCTGCGCCACGAGCGTCTCCAGAAGAGCAAGGTCCGTGGTGTCAATCGGAGCGCCCGGTGGCTGGCCAAGCGCGACCTCCACCGCGGCGCGCAGGAAGGGATCCCGGAACGGCCCCAGATTCTCGACATCCCGATCCGCGTTGTCGCCGATTCGGTCGCCGTCCACGTCGGCCCACTCTGTCGGATCGAAGGGGAACGCGTCTTCGCGATCCGCCACGCCATCGCCGTCGTCGTCGTCATCGACGGCTTCCGCGAAGCCGTCGCCGTCCAGGTCTGACCAAGCACTGGAATCGTTGGGGAACGCGTCCGCCGCGTCGACGAAGCCGTCGTCATCGGTGTCGGGCATGGCTTCCCGGAGCGCGGCGACCTGAAAGCGCGTGAGGTCCAGGCTCGTCACGGCATCAGCGCCGTCGGGTGCGTCAACGTGCACTCCGCAGCGTTCGCCGTGGCAGAACGCCCGCGTACTGGAGAAGCGGTCGCCGAACTCCTTCCGGTGCCCGTGGGTCATGATGGTGCCCTGAGGACGGTTGCGACCCTCGGCTCCGCGCACGTAGTAACCCCGGGACCACCGGAAGGCGCCGGAGGCTTCGCCCTGCCGGGCGGAGTGTGCGAGTCCGAGCGCGTGGCCTAGTTCGTGGGCCACGGTGTCCGCGCCGGTCGAGGCCGCGACGGCGGCCCAGACAGGCGTCCAAAGGCCGCGGTTCGCCGCGCTGCCGATCGGCGCGCAGCCGCCGGTGGTGGAAGGGCACGGCGATCCGGACCCTACCGCCGCGTGGAACTGGACGACCATGTCGGCGCCGTGCGCTGCCATCAGGGTGTCGGCCTCGTTGGACAGCCCCCGGCGGTTCCACTCCGTGTGGCGGATGCCGACGGTTCGCAGGCGGATGTTCGTACCGCTGTCGCGGAACCTCGCGCCTGTCAGGGTCATCAAGTGGTGAATGCGCGTGTAGGGGTCGCGGTCGTAAGCGGCGTACAGCCGGTCGTCGAAAAGCGCGAGCACGTCGATGCTCGAGTCGCCGGGCGTGTCCGCGGCGTTCTCGTGGGACGTGCCGGCGATGCGCTCGTTGACGTCGCCCACGCCGTCCCCGTCCGTGTCGGTCAGAAGGTCAACGAACTGCAGCCGGTCGGAGGAGGGGTCCGCAGGGACGGGCCACAGTGCCACACCTTCTTGTCGGTGCCACGCGTGCTGCGCGTCCCTCCGGCTCGTCCCGGGGGGAATTCCGGTCGCCTGCTCGTAAAGGAGGATCAGGATCGGATCGTGGGGTCCGGGCCGTGGCACCGTGAAGGTGCGGCGCTGGTCTGCGAGCACGGCCTCCGCTCCGATGGCGCCGACGGGAAGCCACGAGGCGGGCGAGAGTTCCTGCCATGAGACTTCCTCCGTGACGCTCCGGGAAACCCGGAGCCCCGCCGCGAACGACAGTCGCATCTCGCTGCTAGCGGACGCCCGGAAGCTGCGCACCCCGAAATGCAGCGTCAGCTCTCCGGCGTCGCGCGAGCCGGTCCCGACCCACTCGGCAGAGCAGGGGCATTCGAACACGACGTCGCGTTGGTCGCCGGCGAGCGCGGACGGCGTCCCGATGATGGAGACGGCCAAGGCAAGGAGCGCGGCTGGGTGGGTGGGGTTCATGGGCCGAGTCCTGGAGCGTGCCTTACTTGCGGGGGTTGATCGCGAATTGTGACACGGGCCGCTTTCTGAGGTCCGCAAGCCCGTGCCTTGTCGTGCATGAGTTCGAGACGGGACGGGACAAGACAAGCCCGTCCCCTACAGTCCGGTCGATAGGTTCGTGAGGTGCCCGGTCGGGCTCTCCAGCAGGCTCATCACCTGGATGGGCTGATCGGGTGTGCGCGGCGTGACGGTGAGGCGCCACTTGCCCGTGCCGTCGCCCAGGCGTCCCGCCACGCCCTCGCCGTCTTCGAGCGCTTGGGCCGAGAACGTGAGGGACTGGCCCGGGGGCACCGCTACGGCGACGTTGCCGCTGGGGTTGCCGGCGTCGTCGATACCGGTGATCGAAGCCCAAGCTTCGTCCGTGTCGGGATTGACGATGCGCAGCACGCTCACCTGCGCGCGATTGGAGCCGGGGTTAAAGATGGGCGCCTCGTAGCCGCCGGAGGTCAGTGGCACGGTGTCGTGCATGGTAGTGACGAATCCGTCCGCGGTGCGGACGTAGGCCAGGACGTCGAGGTCCGCCTCGCTCGCAAGCTCCAAACGCCAGTGGCCGTTGCCGCGCCCTACGCCGCCCGAAAGACCCTTGGCGGCGTTGCCGAACTCGAGGTCCGTAGAGTTGAAGTGAGCGACGGACCCAGCACGCACGGTGAGCGACGCGGTGTTGCCCCGCGTCCCGGCATCATCCCACGCCAGGATGCGAACAGTCGCCTCTTCGGAGCCGCGATTGATGATTCGTGCGAACCCCTCACGTTGCCCGGTCTCGGCAGCGGACAGGAAAAGCGGGATGCGATGCACGGTCTCTGTGCCGCGTCGGACCTGGTTGTCCGGCACCGATGACAGGTTCGCTAGGTGCCCGCTAGGGCTCTGCAACAGGCTTGCCACCAGGATCGGATGTTCGGCCGCGACCTGCAGCTGCCACTTCCCGGTGCCGTCTCCCAACGCACCGTCGAGACCGTCGCCGGTTTCGAGTTCTTGAGCAGAGAGCGTGCGCGACGCATACGGCCCCAGCGACACGGTCACCGCGCGTCCCGGGAAGGCGCCCGTGTCGTCGACAGCGGTGATGGTCACCGGGGCAACTTCGGATGTGCGATTGACCAGGCGCAGCAGGCTCACCTGGCTCAGGTTGGAGGCGGGGTTGAAGAACACGACCCGGTGCCCCGCGTCCGTCAACGGCGCGAGCTCGCGCATGGACGTCAGGAAACCGTCCCTCGTGCGGATGTAGGAGAGAAACTGTGCGTCGCTGCTGCGCCCAAACGCCAGCCGCCAGTCGCGGTTCCCGGGCCCGACGCCGTCGGAGAGGCCCTTTTCCGGGTTGCCCGCCTCAAGGTCGCCGGAGTTGAACTGGGCTGCCTCGCCGGCACCCACTTCGAGCATGGCCGGTCCCCTTCGCGTTCCCGCCTCGTCGAAGGCATCGATGGTGAAGGTCTGCGTGTCGAAAGCGTGGTTGATGACCCGCATGAAGCCCTCCCGAACCGGATCTGCCGCCGCCGGGAACGTTGATGCGAAGACCGGGCCCCGCAGGATCAGCGAGAACGTCACTACCGCGCTCTGACCGTCTGCGTCCGTCCCGGTCACCGTCGCGGTGGCGCGGCCGCCGGACGCGCCCGGCCGCACGGTCAGCCGGCCGTCGGCGACCTCCGCGTAGGCCATTGCCGGGTCTCGTACCTTGGTCCCGATGCGCACGTCGTCGCCCAGGACTGCGGCGAAGTGGCCGCCTACTTCGAACTCTTCGGGACTGCCGCCGGGGGTGATGTGCAGCCTCACTCCATCGAAGCTCACGGCGACCCGCCGCTTGATCAGGGTCGGGATGTGGACGTTGACAGACTCCTCGCTCAGGGGATTGTCGTCGAGCACTATCCAGGCGCCGCTGTGCAGGTCGACGTTCTTGACCAGAGGCCCGATGTCGTCGATGTCGTTGCCGCTGAGGTCGAGTCCCCTGAGGTCTGGCAACTCGGCGAGTGGCGTGAGGTCCGTGAGGCCGTTGGACGCGGCGGACAAGTACTCGAGGTTTCGCGCGGCTTCGAGGCCCGTGAGGTCCGACAGACCGGCTCCCGTTGCGCGTAACGTCCTGAGGCGCGACATCGTCCCTTCGGTGATCGTCTGGTCGACGAGGCGAACGTCCCCCGCCACCGTCTGCGCGATCAACGTGTGGAGCGTCGGGTCCGTGATGGCGACTGGGCGTCTCCTGTCTGGCAGCTCGTCGACCTGGACCCTCATGCCCCAGGAACGGAGCGTTGGGACGTGATGGTCGAGCGCGCTGCGGCCGAGGGGGTTGCCGTCCAGCCTCAGCCGCGCGTCGCTGACCGGATGCGGGCCTCTCCAGATACTGCGATCCAGCAGCGGGCCGATGTCGGTCACGTCGTTTGCGGAGAGGTCGAGCCTCTTGATCCCCCTCAGGTCCGCCAGACGCGAAAGGTCGGAGATGAAGTTGTCGCGCAGGATCAGTTCGCTGACGTTTGTCAGGCTGGGCAGTCCGTACAGGTGGTCGAGACGCAAACCGGTCAGATCCAGGATCGCGCCCTCGCTGAACTGCAGGCTTTCCAGCGTTCCCGGCGCTAGGTTGTTGTAAGCGATGCGCAGTACCTCGAGCTGCAGCCCGGCAACAGGCGACGCGTCCGTGATCGAGTTGTCACTGGCCTCGAGGTGCGCGAGCTGCGTCAGGTTCGCCAGCGGCGCCAGACTCGTCACGGCATTCGCGTTCACGGTAAGTGTTGCGAGTTCGCCGAGGCTCTCCACCGGTGAGAGATCGCGGATCTGGTTGTTGTCGAGCGCCAGCGAGGTGAGGCTCGTCAAACTGGCCAAGGGGCCGATCCCCGACAGGGTGTTGTGCGCGAGCTCCAGTGTTTCGAGGTCCGCTAGGCCCGTGAGGGGCGATACGTCGTGGATGTCGTTGACATCGAGGCGCAGGGTCCGAAGCGCGGTCAACACGGACAGGCGTGACAGGTCGGAAACGGCGTTCCTGGTGAGGTCGAGGAAAGTCAGTCCCGTCGCGAGTTGGAGTCCGGTCAGGTCCCGGATGCCCCGGTTTCGGGCGCTCAGCGCCTCAAGGGTTGCGATCTCCGCGTCGGTGATGCTCGCGTCGGGCGTTTTGCCCAGTGCGGCGGCGACCGCGGCGCGGAGGGCGTAATCCCGGAACGGCCTTAGGTCCTCGACATCCGCATCCACGTTGTCGCCGATCCCGTCGCCGTCCACGTCCGCCCACTCCGCGGGGTCGAAGGGGAACGCGTCTTCGCGATCCGCCACGCCATCGCCGTCGTCGTCGTCATCGACGGCTTCCGCCAAGCCGTCGCCGTCGAGGTCTGACCAAGCCCGGCGATCGTCCGGGAACGCGTCCACCGCGTCGACGAAGCCATCGCCATCGGTGTCGGGCATGGCTTCCCGAAGCGCCGCGGCCTGAAAGCGCAGGAGATCCAGGCTTCCGACCGCGTCAGCGCCGTCGGGTGCGTCACCGGGCACTCCGCAGCGTTTTCGGTGGCACAACGTCCGCGTACTGGAGAAGCGGTCGCCGAATTCGCTGGGGTGCCCGTGGGTCATGATGGTGCCCTGGGGGCGGATGCGACCCTGGCTCCCGCGCAGATAGTACCCGCGGGACCAGCGGAAGGCGCCGTCGGCTTCACCCTGTCGGGCGGAGTGCGCGAGTCCGAGCGCATGCCCCAGTTGATGGGCGACGGTGTCCGCGCCGGTCGAGGCGGCGACCGCCGCCCAGACCGGCGTCCAAAGGCCACGGTTTGCTGCGCTGCCGATGGCGGCGCAGCCTCCCGTCTCGGAACGGCAAGGCCACCCGGGCCTCGCGTGGAACTGGACTACCATGTCGGCGCCGTGCGCTGCCATCAGGGTGTCGGCTTCGCTGGACAGTCCCCGCCTGTTCCACTCCGTGTGGCGGATCCCGACAGTCCGCAACTGAATGTTCGTGCCGCTGTCGGCGAATCGTGAGCGGGTCAGGGTCATCAGGTGGTGAATGCGGGTGTAGGGATCGCTGCCGTAAGCCGCGTAGACCTGGTCGTCGAAGAGCGCGAGCACGTCGATGGTCGAGAGGCCGGGCGTGTCGGCGGGGCTGTCGGGGGACGTGTCGGCGATGCGCTCGTTGACGTCCGCCACGCCGTCTCCGTCGGTGTCGGTGAGGAGGTCGACGAAAAGCAACCGATCGGAGGACGCGTCCGCGGGGACGGGCCACAACGCCAGTCCTTCGTGTCGGTGCCACGCCCGCTGCGACTCCCTTCGGCTCGTTCCCGGAGGAACGTCGGCGACCTGCTCGTAAAGGAGGATCAGGATCGGGTCGTCGGCGTGGGGCCGTACTATCGTGAAGGTGCGGCTCTGCCCTGCGACGGTGGCTTCGGGTCCGATGGCGCCGACGGGGAGCCATGAGGCGGTGGAGAGTTCCTGCCACGAGACGTCCCCCGTGACGCTCCGAGGGACCTGGAGGCCCCTGGCAAGCGACAGTCGCGTCTCACCGCTCGCGGACGGCCGGAAGTTCCGCACGCCGAAATGGAGCGTCAACTCTCCGGCGGAGCCCGAGCCGGTGGCCACCCACTCGGCAGAGCAGGGACATTCGAACACGATGTCGCGTTGGTCGCCGCCAAGGGCGAGAGGGGCCCCGATAAGGGTGACGGCGAGGGCAAGGAATGCGGCGGCGTGGGTGCGGTTCAGAGGCGACATCCTGAGCGTGCCTCCCTCCAACGAGTGGGTCGGTGATTGTGCCACGGGTCCACTGCTTTGGCCTCGGTGGCAGGGACACGAGACGAGGCTTGGGTCAAGATCAGTGGTCGTAGTTGCCCGCCTAGCGCCGGTCAGTCTACGGAGCCGTGGTCACGTACCCGGCCCCGACGACAGGTTCGTTAGGTGCCCGGTAGGGCTCTCGAGCAGGCTCATCACCCCCACCGGGTGCTCATGGGCGTGATCGTAAGGCGCCACTTGCCCACGCCGTCGCCCAGGCCTCCGTCGACGCCATTGCCGCTCTCGAGTGCCTGGGCGGAAAGCGTGGCGACACGACCCGGGGCAACTGCGGTGGTGACGTTGCCGCTGTGGTTGCCCGCGTCGTCCATGCCCGCGATGGACACCCAGGCCCAGTCGGTGCCCGGATTGACCAGGCGCAGATGGCTCACCTGAGAGCGGTTGCGCCCGGGTTGAAGATGGGGACTTGGTGGCTTCCCGAAAAGGCGGGCGCCACCGTATCGTGCATGCTGGTTACGAACCCGTCGCGGGTGCGGACGTAGGCGAGCACGTCGAGGTCGGCCTCGCTCGTGAGTTCCAGCCGCCAGTGGCCATGTCCCGATCCGATGCCGCCGGAAAGCCCCTTCCCCAGGTTGCCGTTCTCGAGGTCCGTGGAGTTGAAGTGCGCAACCGAGTTGCCGGCAAGGGTGAGGGTGATGGGATCTGGCTGCCACCCCTGATCGTCCCGCGCGACGATGCGTACCTTGGCTTCACCGGAACCGCGGTTCACGATACGCGCGAACCCCTGCCGCCTGCCTGCCTCGGAGGCGGAGAGGAACAGCGGTACCTCGTGCACGATTTCCCTGCCTCTTCGCGTCTTGTTGTCGGGCACCGACGACAGGTTCGTCAGGTGCCCGGTCGGGCTGCGCAGCAGGCTCGCCACCAGGATCGGGCGTTTCGCCGTCACGTTGAGCCGCCACTTCCCGGCGCCGTCCCCGAGGGCGCCGCTTACGCCCTCGCCGCTCTCCAGTTCTTGGGCCGAAAGGGTGCGTCGACCTGCGGGCCGAGCGAGACGGTCACTGCACCGCGCGGCGACGCCCCGGTGTCGTCGAGACCGGTGATGGTCACCTCGGTCGGTTCGTAATAGGGGTTCCCGAGGCGCAGCAGGCTTACCTGGCTCAGGTTGGAGCCCGGGTTGAAGAACACCACCCGGTGGCCGGAGTCGGTCAGGGGCGCGAGTTCGTGCATCGTCGTCACGAAACCGTCCGTCGTGCGGACGTAGGACAGGACCTGGACATCGAGGTCGCCCGAGAACGCGAGTCGCCAGTCGCCGTCCCCGGGACCGACGCGGTCGTCGAGGCCCTTGTCCGTGTTGCCGGCCTCGAGGTAGTTGGAGTTGAACTGGGCAGACTGGCCGGCGCCTACCCTGAGGTGGTGCATGTGTCCGGGTTCAGAGACATATGGGACGAGGGGGCGGGGACGCGGAGAGTTCTGATCGCCGGTTGCGGCGGAGGCCGGAAGCTGTGCTTACGGCCGTAGGCAACCCAGTAGCCGGGCTGCGCGGCCCGGCGACCGGCGATCGAACGGCGCGTCTTCGGGGTGGCCGCACCCACCGAGGGTGGGTGCGGCGAGTCGGGTAGCCTTGGGGTTGACGACCAACAAGGAGGCCCGACCCATGCAGATCAAATCCGCACCGGCGGCATGCTACCGCAGGCCGCGCATCGACGAGACCACGGATCCCGAGGCGCTGCGCCGCCTGGCGCTGCTCGACAAGATCGAGGTGTTGCGCGCCGCCGGCACGCCGCTGGCGGTGGCGCTGGACGTGGCGGAGGTGACGCGCAGCACCTACTACCGCTGGCGTGCGGCCCTGCGCGATGGCGGCGTGCGCGCGCTGGCGCCGCGCAGCCGCCGGCCGCGGCGGGCACGACGGCCGCGCTGGACGCGTGACGCCGAGCGGCGTGTCTGGGCCATGCGGCGCCGCCATCCGTTCATGGGCAAGAGTAGCCTGCGCGTGATGCTCGCGCGCGAGGGACTGGACCCGGGCGCGTCCACCATCGGGCGCATCCTCGCCAAGGGCGTTCGCCTGGGGCGCATCGAGCCGTGTGCGTTCTGCCGCGGTCGCGTGCGGCCCAAGCGGCGCCGCGACTTCAACGGCCACGCGCGGCGCTGGCGCTACGGTCAGCGCGCCGAACGCCCCGGCGAACTGGTGCGGATCGACCACATGTCCCTGTCCCGCGACGGCCGGCAGCTGAAGGAGTTCAAGGCCGTCTCGCCGGTCGGCAAGCACCTGGTGGCGCGCGCCTACTCCCGCGCCACCGCCCACAACGCCGAACGCTTCCTCGACGCCGTGCGCGCCGAGATGCCCCACGAACTGCTCTCCGTGCAGGTCGATGGCGGCAGCGAGTTCATGGCCGAGTTCGAGCAAGCCTGCGCAACGCTCGACATCCCGCTCCACGTCCTGCCGCCCCGGCGTCCCCAGTTCAACGGCTGCGTCGAGCGCGCCAACGACACCACCCGCATCGAGTTCTGGAACCTCTACGACGGCGACTTCACCGTCGCCGAGGCCAACCGCGCCCTCGCCGAATACCAGCATTTCCACAACCACGTCAGGCCGCACCAGACCCTCGACTGGCAAACACCAATCGAGTACCTTCAAGCATCCAGGGAATGCCCCTCCCTGTCCCAAATCTCCTGAACCCGCACACATGGATGTGGCCAACGAGTCTAGCGTGCTACGGTGCGGCGCGGACCAAGAGTTGGGCAACGTGCCGGGCGGCGAGTCCAGAACGGCACGCGAAATTCACGTACGTGAGAAGTACTCGGTCCTGGCCCCGGCTTTCCCTGGCGTGCATCCTGACTGGCGTCGCCGTTTCCGCGGCGACCGGGGCGGAGCACCCGGTGCCTCTGCTGCCCGCGGTGTCGGCCACCGGGCCGCAAGGTTTCGTGCGCGTCGTCAACCACTCCGACGTCCCCGGAGAGGTGACCATCGATGCCTTCGACGAGACCGGCCGGTGGTACGGTCCCCTCGTCCTGTCCGTTCGAGCCGGCGGGACGACGCACTTCAACTCGCATGACCTTGAGCGGGGGAACGCCTCCAAGGGACTGCTTGGCCGCGTTGGATCGGGAGACGGCAACTGGCGGCTGATACTGTCGAGCCGGTTGGACGTCGAGGTGCTCTCGTACGTCCGGACCCCCGACGGCTTCCTGACAGCGATGAACGGCGTCGCCCCGAGCGCCGACGGGCGCCATCGCGTTCCCATCTTCAACCCTGGCAGCAATCTCAGCCAGCGCAGCGTTCTGCGGTTCTTGAACCCGGGCGGAGTCACGGCGAAGGTCGTGATCGAGGGCGTCGACGATGCGGGGGCGTCGCCGGGGGGACCGGTGCGGGTGTCGATGCCACCCCGCTCGGCCCGCATGATTGTGTCGGAAGCACTGGAAGCGGGTGGGGCGGGCCTCGCAGGCAGCCTGGGCGACGGCGCCGGCAAGTGGCGACTCACCGTCGAGGCCGATCAGCCGATCCTGGTGATGAGCCTGCTCACGAGCCCGACCGGGCACCTCACCAACCTGTCGGCGGCGCCTCACCGCGGGGCGACGATCGCGAGTTTCGAGAGCGGGTTTCGGGACGCGCTGACGGGGGTCGGCGAGGGTCCACCGATGGTCGTCGTCCCAGCGGGACAGTTCCGCATGGGTTGCCTTGCGGACGAGCAAGACCCATTCGCGGAGACAGATCCGGAGGACGCACCCGTGTACGAGTGCGCCTCGGACGAGTTGCCGGCGCGAGACGTGACGATAGAGCAGCCTTTCGCCCTCTCGGCCCACGAAATCACGTTTGCCGACTGGGAAGCCTGCGTGCAGGACGGCGGCTGCAACCGTTACCGCCCGGAGGACGAGGGGTGGGGCCGTGGCACCCGCCCGGTGATCCGCGTGAGCTGGAATGACGCCCAGCGGTACGTCTCTTGGCTTTCGCGTAGCACTGGAGCTACCTACCGGCTGCCGAGCGAGGCCGAGTGGGAGTACGCGGCGCGGGCGGGGACCACGACGGCGTTTTCGTGGGGCAATAGGGTCAGGCCGGGCCGGGCCAACTGCAATCAGGACGACTGCGAGGACGGGCACGCGAACACCGCTCCGGTCGGGCGGTTCCCGGCCAATGCCTGGGGCCTCTACGACATGCACGGCAATGTCTGGGAGTGGCTGCAGGATTGTAGGAACGGTTCCAGCTATCGGGGTGGCCCCATGGATGGCAGCCCGTGGGAGGAGAGCGGCTGCGATCTGCGCCGGCAGCGCGGGGGATCGTGGAGGAGTCCGGCGGCGAGTCTCCGCGCGGCCAAGCGGGGCGCGAACGCAGCCTAGGTCCGGGAGGATTGGCTCGGCTTCCGCGTGGCCCGCACGTTACCGCACCCGGGGCCCGGCGTCGTGCCCATGTTTCCGGCCGCATCGGACACTGGGCCCCAGGGATTCGTCCGTGTGATCAACCACTCCGCAGAGGCGGGGGAAGTACGCGTGGACGTGTTCGACGAGACCGGCGAAGCGTTCGGCCCGCTCACGCTCGCACTGGGCGCCAACGAAACGAAGCACTTCAACTCCCACGATCTCGAGCGTGGCAACAGGGACAAGGGCCTGAGAGGTTCCGCCGGCTCCGGGGCGGAAGCCTGGCGGCTCGAGCTCTCGAGCGCGCCGAACATCGAGGTGCTGTCGTACCTGCGCACGCCGGACGGGTTCCTCACGGCGATGCAGGATGTGGCGCCCGGCATCGACCGGCGCCATCGTGTGGCGATCTTCAATCCGGGCAGCAACCGGAGCCAGCGCAGCATCCTGCGACTGGTCAACCCGGGCATGGCCACGGCACAGGTCACGATCGAGGGCGTCGACGACCGGGGGGCGTTCGCCGGGGGATCGTGTGGGCTGGCGCAGATGCGGCAGGACCTTCATCGACGAGACCGGGGCCCTGGTCGACACGCGCATCTCGCGCGTGAACGAACGCGACAGCGCTCTGCGGCTGGACGTCAGCTACGCCGGGAGCCGGAGCGTCGGCCTCTCCGGCACGACGAGCGTCCTTGAGGGCGTGGAATACAGCAGGAGCAGCCTGGAGCGGATGCGCAACGCTTTTCATCGAGCTGTCGCCCGGCACCGACGACACCGGGCTCACGATCGACATCGACAAGGGGCTCGCCCGGGCCGTCTCCGGGGGCACGCTCCTGTTCGACGTGGACGGCAGCCGGCCCGGCGTCGAGGAACTGGCGATCGTGCGCGACGATCCGATCGTGGAGTGGGATTTCGAAGTCGTCGCAGCGGGGCTGCAGGACTAAGACTAAGGCGTCCGTCTTGTCGGCGATGAGCGCGTGCCCGCCCGGGTGCTGTCGAACGACGACCTCCTGGTGCTGCAGTTCTTCAACGAAGGCCCATCGCGACGCCTACAGCGGTTTCGACGGGCGAGCGGCGCGGAAGGAGTTCTACCGCTGGCTCGCGCTGGAGCTGGCCGGCGGCGCACTGGCGCACCTGTCCGGGCAGTCCTGGCTCGTGGCGCTTGCCAAGGCGTACTCGGCGTACGGGGTGGTGGAGCACGCGGATTCGGTGGTGGATTGGGTGGAGGGTCTGCGGGCAAGCACGCGGGTCAACGTGAGCAAGCGGGGCGCGCGAGCGGACCATCGCATCCAGCCGGGACAGGAGTACGGCCTGGACGTCTTCTTCGACCACACGCTGACGTGGGAGCAGAGCGACCCTTGGGGCGGACCGACATTTGCCGGTGCCCGAAGTACACCCGCGCCGACATCGAGCGCGCGATGCGGGACAAGTCGTACCGCAAGCGGCAGCCGGACGCCACGAGCGACACGGCGTGCCAGGCCGACATCACGCTCAAGAACGACTACCTCATGTGGACCATGGCGAACGCCACGCGCGACTGGGGCGGGGACAAGCTCCCGCGTATCCGCGCGCTGCTCCCCCACATCCGCCAGGCGGTCCGCGTCCGCCAGGAACTCGTGGCGGTCGAGGCGAATGCCTATGCCGACGTCACCGCCCTGCCGGAAAACGCGGCCCTCGGCGTCGTGCTCCTCGAATCGCCGGGGTAGGGTCGCGGCCGTCAATGCTCCGGCGCAGGGGATGCTGCGCGACGGTGGGGGACTCCACGAGTGGCGCGGCGAGCTGCGTGCGGGCCTCCCGCGCGAAGACGCCCGGTTGCGCAGGTCGGTCGCAGCCGCGTTGCCGGGCCTGGTCGGCGCTCCCGTCGGCGCGGCCCTGTCGATTCGGCGCCCGGCGGGACTGCCGTTGGTGGTGCATGTTCATCCGTCCACGTGCGGCGGATGGACTTCGGAGCCGAACGGCTGGCCGTGCTGGTCATGATCCGCGACCCCGACGCTCATCGCGTCGACACCCGCCTCGTGGGCGAAGTGCTCGGCCTGACACCCGCGGAGAGCCGTGTGGCCGTGCTGCTGGCGATGGGGCGAAGCGTTCGCGAGATTGCCCGGGAAACGGGGCGCACCGAGAACACGATACGGTGGACGCTGAAGAAGGCGCTTGCGAAGACAGACTCCGCGCGTCAGGCGGATTTGGTTCGGCTCGTGATGCAGTTGCCGCGTCCTTGGCTGCGAGCGCTCGCGGTAATCGCGGCAGGCGCCACCGCTTTGTCCGGGTCAGCGATGGGCGCCAGGCAACTTCGTGCGCTGCTCGCACGACTCCAACAGGGACGGCGGCGGGGACCCGCGGAGCCGTTGGCTCTCGTAACACATGCGGTGCAGTTCCTCGGCCAGGCGTTTCTGGCCCTGTGCCGTGAATCTCTTGGGATACACCGTCGTCTCGTCGGCGGCTGCGCTACAGCGACCTCATCGCGCCAAGCGCCCTCCCGTCAGGAGCCCGCCCCACAGCAGACTAAGCAGGGCGAGTCAGTGTCCGATCTCGGCAAGCAGTTCGCGCAGCGCATAGTTGAATCCCGTATCGAGTTCCGTCAGTTCTTCGTCGAGGGCGTCATACCGGAGCGATACGAGTCTCTCGTGCGTGGCGGTTCCGGGAGAGGTGTCAACCGCGTGCAGCAGCACGCCCACGACAGCACGCAACGCCAAGAGTCCACCAGCTAGTCGTTCGATGCTGATCGCCTGATCTTGTGCGCTCATCGACCTAGCGTCCTGCCGTCCCGAACGGAACCCACCACTTGTCCTCGAAGATGTCGCCGTCCAGGCGTATCTGCTCCATCGCCTCGATCACATCGCTCTGGACGATGTGGACCGCAGTTCGCGGGGCGATCATGATGCACTTGAACCCGTCGTCCCTGACGACCTGCATGGCGCGAACGTGGAACGTCTCCCGGTCCATGCCGGGGCGCTCAAGCTGGCGAACTTCCTGGGCGACCTCCTTGTTGGCGCAGGCCATCTGCTTGCCGATCGTGTAGCGGAGCTCGGGTTCCGGCGCGGCTCGGGCCGGCCGCTCCAGGACGCCGAGCGGTTCGACCCTCGGCCGGGTCGGGGTAACGGCAGCGGCCACGGATGGGACGCTGGCGGAGGCAGGGGGAACTGCGGGCGGGTCGTCGGGCTGGACGGCCTCCATGATGGCGATGAACACCACGGCGTAGCCGACGATCATCGCAAGGCGGTTGGGCCACTTGGCACGGCGTCCGTACCGTCTCCAGGTGCCCTTGTTGCGTTCTATCCGGTGCTCCTGCTTCTCCTCGCTGACCATTGGCGGGCCTCATGTCTCTGGTTCATGTCTCCTGTTCATGCCGGCCCGGTGGCGCCGGGCCATGCAACTACCCTCGAACGAGAGACGTCCCGACTATTCCCCGCCGGTCCGGGTAGCTACTCCCCGACCTTGGGAGGCGGCTATTCATCGGGTAGCCCGGCAGAGGTCGGGCATCCGAGGGTTAGTTGCGGGGACGAATGTAGCGCACGACAGCGTTTTCCAATGAGATTATGAGCCTGAAGGTGGCACGGACGCGGGGGAGCGCGGACTGCCGGTTCGGACGTGCGAGTGTGTTGGCATCTTAGGCGGCGCACGGGGCATGCGGCAACGCCCGGGTTTGGCGCTTGCGGGCACGTTGGTGAGTGGGTTCCCAGGAACGGGCGACGACGCCTGATGCGCGCCGCCCGCTTTTGTGGCGGGCGGGCGGCGCGCCGAGCACCGATCCTCGATTCGGGCAACGGGGAGCTTGAGGGAGAGCGTCACGCCGCCGAGACGTTGGCTTGGGCGACAGTGTGGAGCAGGTTGTCGCGGGCGCGGTTCGCCTGGCGGTTCGCCTCGAGGTCGGACATCGCGAGGGCGACGCTGTCGAGTTCGGCGAAGGTCACACCGGGCTTGAGGAAGCGCTCGGCGTCCAGCAGCGACTTGAGCTTCTCGTAGGGCGTCGCGACATCCTGGCGGCGGTAGCGTCGGCGCACCTTGCCCTTGCCGTCGCGGACCTCGGTGGCGAACAGGCATGGGTGGTGATAGTTCAGGTACGGCGTCAGCACGTCCCTGGCGAAGGTGTTGACCTGAGGCGCGAAGCGCTGCGGGATATGGTCGTGGCCGAACCACTTGCGCACCACGCTGGCATTCTTGCCCTCGACCAGGGCGTTGTCGTTGGAGTGCCGCGCGCGCGACTTCGTGAAGTTCGGCACGTGCAGCTTGTTGAGCAGGGCGGCAACGGTGTGGTTGACGTACTCGGAACCGTTGTCGGCGTGGAAGCCGACCACCACGAACGGCAACGTGATCAGCATCTCCTCCAGCACCGGAACCAGGAACGCCTCGGAGATCGCGGCCACGGCGCCGAGGTGCTCGAACTGGGTGACCTCATCGATCAGGTTGATGTGGTAGACGCCCTTGACGCGGTCGCGGTCACCCTGGTGCACGGTGTCCACGCGCATGTGGCCGGGCTTGCCGTCGGGCTCCGGTCGTCGCCGTTCGCCGATCCGCACCGTCGTCGGCCGCGTGTGCTGGAAGGTCGTGCGCCGCGTGCGGTGGGTCTGCGACCGCCGCAGGTTGTACAGGTGTGACGGGGACAGTCGCGACAGGCGCTCGAAGCGCGCATCGCCGAACACCTCGTACTCCCGGCGCAGCACCGCGCACGTTGCGGGACCGCAGAGCTGGCCGCCGATCTCGTCGGCCTCGGCCAGCAGGCGGATGTCCGCCGCCGTGTACACCCGCGCGAACGGCCGCCCGCTGTTCGCCCCGCGACGGTCCTCGACCCGCCCCGTCGCCCGGTACTGGCCGATCAGACGCGTCACCTGGGCGCGCGACAGCCCCGTCGCCTTGCCGAGGAACTCGCGCACCGTGCCCTTGCCGCCACGGCCCAGCGCATCGTAATCCAGACGCACCAGCGTGCGGCGCACGAACCCGTACGCCTCCGCCCGGTCCAGCGGCCTGAAGTCCACTGCCCCATTGCCGTCGAGAAAGTCCCTGATCTGCTCCAGCGAGTGGAGCCGTTCGGTCCGAAGCGTCACGATCATCCTCCGAATGATCGTCCGAACCGAACGCCTCAGGCTCACCTAGCGTTGGAAAACCGGAGCCCCGTCAGGCTCACATAGCGTTGGACAACTCTACGACACGACAAAGCGCACGGCCTTTTGGTAGGATATTGATAACGCCAGAGGGGGAACCGACATGGCCAAGCCGAAGCCCCGCCGCATCGACCTGATGCCCGACCACTACCAGCCGACGAAGGCCGAGATGGAGGAGGACATCAGCCTCGACACCACACCCGACAGGCTGGCGAAAGCTGTGCTCCAGCCGGTCGAAGTCCAACGCCAGAGCATCCCCGAGCACAAGGCTCGGCGGGCTGGATAGCGTCACATGGACTGGTCGGGCGAGTTCATCGCAATCATCGCGGTGGGCGTCGCGATCCTCGGCTTCCTCTGGAACCTCCATCGGGACATGTCCGATCTTCGCGAGCGCATGGCGCGACTAGAAGGCTCCGTGGATGTCCTCGCCAAAATCTTGACGAACGGGCACCCGGCCTCGTGACGCTTCGGCACTATTCGATATAGTTCCCCTTTTTTTGCCTGCGTGAAATGGGCGCCCGAGAGACTCAGGAGGCGGGGCCCGGAGGCAGGCTGCAAGGCGCAAAAGCCAGCCAGGCTTTGGCACTGTGTCCTGACTCCAAGACGTTGCGAAGTCCCGAAAGAAAGGGGTGAGCTGCGAGATGGCCCAGGAAATCCATCCCCGGCACGGCAGTCGTCAAGGTGTGCGCCGGACCGTTCGAAGGCCCCCCACGGAGTGCCTTGGGGGGTCGGGGCCGGCGCTCTCGGCTACAGGCGGCTCGCGCTGGCGAAACTGCAGGGGGTTAGAGACAGGCAACCGGATTTCGTCCGTCTTTGCCCTGACGCTCCTCTTGGCGAGAGTCGACATCGGCGTGAGGGCTGCCGGCGTGCCGTGGTCCCAAGCCGGTAGCGTGGGCGTAGCCGAACTGGGTGGGTTCCCCGCCGGGGGCGTCGCGGTTCGGGCTCCACCGGAAGCCGAGCCGGGTTAGCGTTGCGGGATACGGTCGGCCAGCTCCTGGGCCAGGGTCTGCGCTTGGGAGATCTGCTCAGGACTCATAGCTACGGCCAGATTGTCTCGAACGTTCCCGGCGTCGGGGTCGCCACCCGCAGCGCCAAGTTCGAGCCAGGCGTACGCCCGCACATGGTCGACCGGCACTCCCTCCCCCAGGATGTGCTGTAGAGCCACGTTGAGTTGTGCCTTGGGATGTCCCTGCTCGGCCGCCAGGCGATACCACCGGACGGCCTCTGCGTCATCCTCCGGCACGCCCTGGCCCGTATCGTACAAACTGCCCAGGAGCAACTGTGCGCGGGCGTCTCCCTGCTCCCCGATCTGGAGGACTGCGTCTACCATGGCTTCCGGCATCACGTTGCCATCTTGTGGCTCGGCGGCGAACGCCGACCCGACGCTGGTGCTTGCGACTGCGAGGGCGGTGCGAAAGAGGTAGGCCATGCGTGCTCCGGTGTGAACGTTGGACGCTCTATTATTGGCGACAGGAGAGGGGGTATCTTTGGGTGCCGGAGTGTGACCAGGCAGGCCCTGTAGCGTCAAGAGCGGGGAGCCGTCCGCGCGTTGTCCGCGCGTTTCGGGACACAGAGCGAGAGTCGCGGTAGGGACGGACATCCCTTGGTGCAGACCACGGGAGAGGGGTGACGGATGTGAGCGACGACGTGATGTGTCAGGGTTAGCGGGTGGCTGTGCGCACGGGGGGTCGTGTAAGACGACCTCGGTAGTCGAGCGTTCGAATGGGGTAGTCGGACACACGGCAGGATGAGGCTGTCAGATTTTCCGTGTCACGGGCCATAGCATGAGTCCGGGAAGGAGGACCGAGCATGGCGAGAGAGACACGAGAGGGTGGAAGGATCAGCGAGGCGTTGCTGGATGAGCTGTTGGCGGGCCAGGACGCGGCCGAGGTGTTCCGCGACGGCAGTCTGATCGACGATCTGAAGAAGGCGGTTGCGGAACGGGCGCTGGATGCGGAGATGGATGCGCATCTGGAGGCCGAGCAGGCAGCGGACAACCGCCGCAACGGGCACAACCGCAAGCGCGTCCTGACGGACGACGGCGCGCTCGATCCGGAGGTGCCGCGCGACCGGGCGGGGCGCTTCGAGCCGCAGCTGGTGGAGAAGTGCGCACGGCGGTTGCCGGGCTTCGACGACAAGGTGATCTCGATGTGCGCGCGCGGCATGACGACGCGCGAGATCCGCGGTCACGTCGCGGAGTTGTACGGCGTGACGGTGTCGGCGGAGCTGATCTCGAAGGTCACCGACGCGGTGCTGGACGAGGTTGCCGAGTGGCAGTCGCGGCCGCTGGAGGAGGTCTACGCGATCGTCTACTTCGACGCGGTGCGGGTGAAGATCCGTGACGAGGGGCTGGTGCGCAACAAGGCGGTGTGCCTGGCGATCGGCGTGACCTTCGCCGGCCGCAAGGAGGTGCTGGGTCTGTGGATCGAGCAGACCGAGGGGGCGAAGTTCTGGCTGTCCGTGATGAACGAGTTCAGGGCGCGCGGCGTGGCGGACGTCCTGATCGCGGTGGTGGACGGTCTGAAGGGCTTTCCGGACGCCATCGAGGCGGTGTTTCCGCAGGCCACGGTTCAGACCTGCATCGTGCATCTGATCCGGCGCTCGCTGGCCTACGCGTCGTACCAGGAGCGGCGACCGCTGGCGGCGGCGCTCAAGACCGTCTATCGGGCGCCGACGGAGACGGCCGCGGCGCAGGCCCTGGATGCCTTCGAGGCCGGTCCGTGGGGCGAGAAGTACCCGGCCATCGTGAAGAGCTGGCGCAGCGCCTGGGAGCATGTGGTGCCGTTCCTGGCGTTCTCGCAGCCGATCCGGCGGGCGATCCACACGACCAACGCGATCGAGAGCCTGAACAGCACGGTGCGTCGGGCGGTGCGCACGCGCGGGCACTTCCCGAACGACCGCGCGGCGACCAAGCTGATCCACCTGGCGCCGCGGCGCCTGAAGCACGGTTGGCGGGCGCCGCCGCAGTACTGGCACCAAGTGCGTCCCGAGTTCGCGATCCGCTTCGGCGAGCGCTTCGTGGTGGATGCCTCGTGATCGGGCCCCGCGATTCCCACCGCCTGTCCACCGGCGCTCTACTGTTTCGGGGGACCGCGCCCGTGGACAGCCCGTGGAAATCGCTCCGTGCCCCGGTTCGGCGTCCGAACTCAACCGGCGCTCGGGGACCCGGATCGAGCAAGGCCGGCCCGAATGGTAAAATGGGTCAGAGCGTCGGGAGAGAGTCGGACCAATCGGGTCCGGCACGAAACGGCCCTGACACGGAATTTCTGACACTCCTCCTGAGGACGAGCGTCCGCTCGCGTCCGCTGCATGAGCTTGCTTCCACGCTGGGAATCGACGTATAAGGCCGACCGCATGTCGGAGAAGTACGGATCCGAGCGTCCACCCCGCACGACGCTACGAGAGTCCGTTCCGCCCATAGGTGCCGCGCCGCAGCCACGCGTAGTAACCGCTGCTCCAGACCCCCAGCACCCGGCACATCGTCGCCACCCGGTGGTCGGTCTGGTTCGCCTTCACGAGCGCGAAGATCTCGCCGGCACCGTGTCGGTCTCCCGGGCGAACCAGACCGCGGCCTTTTCTGGAATCTCGCGCTCCTCGCGCAACCGCGGGTTCTCCCGCCGCAGGTGCCGCAGCTCGTCGCGCTCCACCGCCGTCAGGCCGTCCGAGCGGCGCCCCTCGTCAAGGTTCGCCTGCCGCACCCAGTTGCGGATCGCCTGCGCCGAGCACTCGAACTCTCCCGCGACAGCTCCTCCGCCTGCGACCCGTGCGTGCCAACTCCACGATCTGCCGCCGGTACTCCGGTGCGTATCGCCTCGTCGTCATCTGGACACCTCCTGACCACGGTCTCAGGGCGTCCACAAAGCGGGTCAACTGCAGGACGCAGCTCGCGAGATCGCCCGCGAAACCGACCGCACGGAGAACACGATACGCTGGACGCTGAAGAAGGCGTTCGCCAAGACCGACTCGGCACGTCAGGCGGACCTCGTCCGGCTGGTGATGCAGTTGCCGCCGCGGGCGTAGGGCCCCAAGGGGCCGGCCAAGCGCGTCCGGCCTGGCGGGGAGCGCGGGCGTCGCCCCTAAGGACAGATGACTCAGTCGCGGTCCCCATCGCGCACGTACCCGTGCGCGGGATAGCCGCACGACACCGGGGCGATGCCGTGGCGCCGCACCTCCGCGCAGGTTTCGCCGAGCGGCTTCGTTGGCGGCTTTGCGACCCTTCGGCGGCACGGCCTCCATTGCTCATACAGCCACCCGAACGCGTCATCGCGAATGCGAGGTTGCTGGCGACCCGAACGGTGCGACAATGCACCGATGAAACGCTCTTCTGGGGCTAACGATGCTTGAGCGTCTGGCGCTCGATAACGTCGGGCCGGCACGCGAGATGCAGCTTGAGTTCGCGCCTCGTGTGAACCTGATCACCGGGGACAATGGACTCGGGAAGAGCTTCCTGCTGGATCTCGCATGGTGGGCGCTGACGCGGCGGTGGCCAAGGGACGTGAATCAGCAGATGACGTCCGGCTACCCGGCCCGGCCGCGCGATTCCGACAGAGCGGCCAGGATCGAGGTTGGCTTGCGTGGGAAAACCGGCCCGGGTGACCACGAGGCCGAGTATTCCAGTTCGAATCAGGCGTGGTCGTTTGGCAAGGGTCGGCCGCCGATGCCGGGGCTGGTGATCTACGCCCATGCTGACGGCTCGTTCTCGGTCTGGGACCCGGCACGAAACTACTGGGACGAGTTGGAGCGCCTGCCTGCCTACGTCCTCACGGAAGCTCAGGTATGGGACGGTCTCACGCACACCGTGAACGGGCGCGTGATCCCGTTGTGCAACGGGTTGCTCTCCGACTGGTCGGCATGGATCCGTGCGAACGACGACAACGCCGCGCACATGGAAACCGCATTGACGGCCCTGTCTCCAGCCGAGGGTCTGGGGCAGGTGATCAGGCCCGGCCAACCCGCTCGACTGTCGGTCGACGACGCTCGGGACATTCCCTGCATCGAGACGGAGTACGCGGGGCAAGTCCCCATCCTGCATGCCTCCTCCGGAGTGCGACGCGCAGTGGCGTTGGCGTACATGTTGACGTGGGCCTGGAGCGAGCATCGGATTGCGGCCAGGCTGCGTAGGGACGCAACCACCGACCAGATCGTGATGCTGGTTGATGGGCTGGAGAGCCACCTCCACCCGCGATGGCAGCGATCGATGCTTCGGGCTCTGCGGGATCTCGGATCGTCGCTTCTGCGCAGCGCACAGTGTCAGTTGGTGGTTTCGACGCACTCCCCGCTGGTACTCGCCTCCGCCGAGCCGTGGTTCGATCCCGAATGTGATGCCTGGTTCGATCTCGACCTGGAGGGGGAGCCTCCCGAACCGGTGCTCCGGCGGCGGATCTTCACCGCGCGGGGCACGACCGGGGGCTGGCTGACCAGCGAGGCCTTCGATCTGCAGACCGATCGGAGCATCGAGGCGGAGCGTGCCTATCTGGCTGCGATGGACCTCCTGAAGCAGGAAGCCCCGGCCCTCAGGGACGTAATGCGCGTGCATCAGCAACTCGTCGCGACCTTCCCTGATGTCGACCGGTTCTGGGTGCGGTGGAACGCCTTTGTGGAGGAGCGGGGCGGGGAGCCGTGATTCGGGTCAGCCCAGCGCCAGAGCCCGAGTCGTTCGATCGTCGGGTCCGTCAACCGGGACTCCGGGCGCTGGAGCGCCTGGCGGAAGACCAAGGGGGATTGATGGATGCCGTTCCGCCGCGAGAGATGCCGACTTACTGGCGCCACGCGCTGCCCGATCTGCTGGAAGGCTATGAGCGAGTCTGCGCGTACCTGTGCCTCCGCATTCCGCGAGGGACCGGGGCGCCAAGCACCGATCACATGGTGCCGAAGTCCACCGCGTGGCAACACGTGTACGAGTGGAGCAACTACAGATTGGCCTGTGCTCTCATGAACTCGCGCAAGGGCGTGTCGGCATCGGTACTGGATCCGTTCGATGTCGAGGACGGATGGTTCGTGCTCGAGGCGGTGGGATTCCAGGTGTTCGCGGCGTCGGGGCTCCCCGACCCGGTCACCGATGCCGTTCACCAGACCATCGACCTGCTTCGACTCAACGACCAGACGTGTCGGGACGCAAGGGCCGAACACGCCGAGGAGTACTGGAGCGGAGAAGTCTCTTTCGGCTACCTCACCCGCCATGCCCCATTTGTCGCGCGGGAACTCCGTCGGCTGAACAGGCTGAACCCACAGGACGGATGACGCCATGCCCGGATCGACGAGTCGCCTCGCAACGTCGTCCGGATGCTGGAACGCGGCGCCGAGCATGAACTCAAGGTCGGCCCGCGTCGATAACGCGCACGTCAGCGTGGCCGTGACCGCCCTGGCGCGCTCCCGTGGATCAGGGTGCCGCGGGAAGCGCCTCCTCGGGCTGCCGACTGTCGTCTGGCACCTCCGGCGTGGGGTCGTGGGCGATGTCGCCGACGTTCTGCTCAGGCGCAACGAGGTTTCCGACATCTCCTCACTCTCGGGGCTGACCGAACTGACCTATATGTCGCTCAGCGGTGGCAACTCCGTCTCGGACGTCTCTCCCTTGACGGGCTGACACGTTTTGACGGGGTTGGGGCTGAGCGGCAACAGCCTCTCGGACGTCACTGCGCTCCGACCCCTGTCTCGACCCCGTTGGCTGCACCTGACAGGTAACGCGGTCTCTGACATCGGGTCCGTGGTTACCCTGGGACGGCTGGTGTGGGTGAGCCTCTACGCTAATCCGCTCGACGACACTGCCTTGTACACCCACATTCCCGCTATGCGCGAACGTGGAGTGGTCGTGCACCACTGAGCACGTCGGCACCTGGCTAGCTAGTCCCGGCACTGTTGGTCGACCGGCCCCACTGGCTCCGCGGGCTTCGAAAGGACGGGCGGGCACTGTTGGCCGGGGGACGTTTCGAACGAGGCCGTGATCGAGTGGCTGGTGCATGGCACGGGCCTGCCCGAGGAACCCGAGGAAGCACGCTTTGAGCGGGTGGCCCTGATGGACGGGATCGTGGCCGTCACGGTGAACAGCGACGGCACGCTGTGGGTGGCGAGGCAACTGAGTCGGAGGCACCCGGCGAGCTTCTGGCGCAGCGTGGACCGGGGCAACACGCTCGAACCCGTGTCCCGAACGTCCTTGGTGGTCAAGGACCTCGACGCACGGGCTGTTCGATGGGCCGGAGGACTACGTGTGTGTCGACACCGATCGGGACCGGCGGTTGGGGTGCCGCCACGGCGACACGAGCGAGCTGTTCCGAACGGGGGACACGATCCAACTCGACGGGCAGGCCGTGCACGTGAGCGTGACAACGTCGGGTCACCAGGTGGAGTTGCGCCCCGTCACGCACTTCGTGTCCACCTTCCCGGCCGCGTCACACGCCACGCAGCAGGGTTTCGTGCGGGTGATCAACCACGGCGACCGGGATGGCGAAATCGAGATCGAGGCAGCCGATGACGAGGGTGCCATGTACGGACCCGTCACGCTGGCGATCGGGGCGGGGCAGACCGTCCACTTCAACTCCGACGATCTCGAGCGGGGCAATGCGGACAAGGGCCTGTCGGGTGGAGTGGGCGCCGGCGTCGGGACCTGGCGGCTGGAACTCCGCTCCGGCCTGGACGTCGAAGTGCTCAGTTACATCCGCACGGTGGACGGCTTCGTGACCAACATGCACGACCTCGTGATCGATCGCGCCGGCGTGTATCGCGTCCCGTTCTTCAACCCGGCGCAAGCCTGTTGCGCCTCGTCAATCCGGGCGATGGCGCCGCATCGGTTGCGATCGTGGGCGTGGACGACTCGGGGTGGAGGTCCACTCCGGTGGAAGTCACGATCCCTGCGCGGACCGCACGCACCCTATCGGCGAGCGATCCGAAAAAGGGTGTGGGCGTGGAGGGTGCGCTCGGGGACGGGAGCGGCAAGTGGCAACTGCACGTGACCTCGAGCCGGTACATTCGTGTGATGAACCTCATGGAGAGTCCCACCGGTCACTTGACGAACCTCTCCGCGGACGCCTGGAATCGGGGGACAGGACAGTTCGTCAGCGCCTTCCCGCCAGCCAGGCACCAGACTCAGCGGGGATTCGTGCGGGTGATCAATCACAGTCGCCGGGGTGGTCTGGTGGAGGTCGAGGCGGTCGATGACGAGGGCACGCGGTACGGACCGGTGACGCTGAACATCGGTGCGCGGGAGACCGTGCACTTCAACTCCGACGATCTCGAACGGGGCAACCCGGAGAAATGGCTCTCTTCGGGAGTGGGTGCCGGGGTCGGTATGTGGCGACTCGAGCTCCGCAGCGGTCTCGACATCTAGACGCTGGGCTACATCCGCCATTCCGATGGCTTCCTGACCAGCGCGCACGACCTGGTCGCCGGCTACGGTGGCGTCTATCGGGTTCCCTTCCTGAATCCGGGAAGCAACCAAGCCCAAGTGAGTCGCCTGCGACTCGTCAATCCCCTTGGGGATCCGACGAGCGTGTCGGTCCGAGGCGTGGACGACAGCGGGTGGAGTTCGCCTGCGGTCGAGGTCACGATCCCGCCGCTGGCGAGCACGGTCGAGGCGACCCTCCGAGGCGATGCCGGGAGAGGCGGGGCGGTAGCGACCTGCGTCAGCCCCCCGCGGCTTGGAGGCGCTCGACCTCGACGGCAATCGGCGCTGGGACGTGGTGCGTCCCGGGGGCCTTCCAGCGATAGCCGTGAACAGCCTCGCTCGTCGAGCGTCCGCAGGCGCCTTACACGAACCGGTCCAGGGCCTGCGATGACCGCCAGAAAGCTCGCGATCACGCCGAGGAAGGCGAGGGCCAACGCCACCGCGACGCCCAGGACGTTGCACTTGGTGTGCAGCGACTTGATCTCGCCCCTGAACTCGGCGAGCTGCTTGTCGACCTGCGCGAACCGCTCGTCGACATGGGCAAGAATCCGTTCGAATCCAAGATCCAGATCCCTCCGCACCGCAACGTGCTGGCCGAGTCGCGTTCCGAGTGTGCTCGCGCCGCCTTCGGCTTGTTCGCGCCTCATCCCTGCCCCCTGTAGCGCATCCGCTACCCGCAGCGTGTCGATCACCGGCTGTGCCATCGGGTTCGGTGTCCTGTCGTCACGACAACCGTTCGCGTGACCCGCGGCATCCACGCACCGGCATGCTCGTGTGGGCCACGGCGGTGGATTCTCAGCGAGGCGCGCGTGGAATCTGTCGAACATCTCGGCGGGTTCGCCAGGGCCGACGACATCGAGTACGGGCCGCGGGGCGAATGTCCTACGCGCCGGCGAGAGATCGGCCGAAGACGGGACTGTCCGGCTCACGTACTTTGGCGTCATGGAAGACGACACCGTCGGACCCGAATCCGCCACGCCGCGGTTCCCGTTCGACCCGGTCTACAAGGCGCTGTGCTGCCATCGGCGCACGCTCCGTGACATGTTGCACGGCTACCTGGTCGAGCCGCACGGTCCCTTGCGGCGCGAGCTCATCGCCGCCCTGGATCTCGACACGCTGCGCAAGGTGTCCATGGAGTGGGTGACGCGCGACTTCCGCCTGCGCCGGGGGGACCAGGTCTGGCAGGTCGCCTTCACGGACGCTGGACGCTCGCGAGGGTATCCGGCCTTCCTGCTCGTGAACCTGGAGTTCCAGTCTCGCCGTGACGGCCTTATGGCGCTGCGCTTTCTGGAGCAGGGCGGTGAACTGGTGCGGGAACTCCGCGCGCAAGAGGCGATCCGCGAGACGGAGCCGTGCCCGGTGTTGAGCGTCGTGCTGCACAACGGGCGCTCCCCGTGGACTGCGCCCACCGCGGCGGCAGCGCTGGTCAACATGCCATCCGCGTTCGGCGCGCCACCGGCCGTTCCTGCGGACCTCGCGGCGTTCTGGCCGTGGGGCTACTGGCCGCTCGACTTCCCCGCGCACGCCGACCGACCACACGTCCCGGGTAACGTGATGTCGATGATCATCGGGATCGAGTTCGCGCGCGAGCGATCCGACCTCGTTGCTCCGCTATGGGAAACGGCGCGCAACCTTGGCGACGACGATCTGGGCGATACGGTGGCCCGATGGCTCAGGCGACTGAACGAACGCTACAATTTGGACCTGCCAGGGATGGAGGAGCTGATGGCGATGCAGGACGTAACCGTACTGACGTCCAGGCTGGACGAAACGATCGAGGAATGGCGGCGTGAGGCAGTCGCCGGCGGCCATGCGGAGGGCCGTGCGGAGGGCCGTGCGGAGGGCCATGCGGAGGGCCGCGCGGAAGGCATCGCTCGTCAACGCGCCATGCTGTGCCGCCAGGCGGAGCGCAGATTCGGGTCCGACACCGCTGCGGACCTGTCCCGGCTGCTCGCCGACGTCTCGGAGCCGGAACGCCTCGAGTCGATCGGTGACGCGATCATCGACTGCGAGTCCGGCGACGCACTGATCGCAGCCGTCAGCCGTTAGCCGTCCCACGGTGGGGTTCCCGGGCCGTTGCGCCAGCAACGATCACCGCGTCCGACTTGTCGCGGCTGGCGGGTGGTAGGCGTCAGCCGTTTCTTTCGCCGAAAGTCCCAACCCGTCTGCCTCCGGCAGGTCGGATCTGCGCGATCATGGTCGTGGCTCCGCAGAACGCGCGGAGCCAGAACCCCTACGCCAGCCGGTCCAGGCCTGCGACGACCGCCAGGAAACCCGCGACCACGCCGAGAAAGGCGAGCACCAACGCCGCACCGACGCCGAATACGTTGAACTTGGTGTGCAGCGACTTGATCTCGCCCCTGAACTCGGCGAACTGCCTGTCGACCTGCGCGAACTGCTTGTCGACCTGGGCGAACTGCTTGTCGACTCGGGCGAACCGCTCGTCGACGCGGGCAAGAATGCGCTCGAAACCCAGATCCAGGTCCTTGCGCACCGCGATATGGTCACCAAGTTGTGTGCCAAGCGTGTGGGCGAAGCCCTCTGCCTGTTCGCGCTCGATCCCTGAGCGCTGTAGCGCATCCGCCACCTGCAGCGTGTCCATCACCGGCTGTGCCATGGGGTTCCGTGTCCTTTCGTCAGAATAGCCGTTTCCGTGCCCCGAAGCATCCGCGCACCGGCGTGCTCGTGCGGGCCACAATGGCCGATTATCCTGATCAGGGGCCGCGGAATCTGTAGGCCGCTTCGATGAATTGTCGTGGGACATTCGCTCGAGGGAGTGAGGTCCTGGGCGGGCCCGGCCAACGACGAGAGGTGCCGGCGGCGGCAACACGGCCGGCGGACATCGGATCTCGGCGGGTCAGCGACGCGAACCCGGCCTGCAGTGGATCGCGTCACGCAGGAGCAGGTCCGGCCCGTACTCCCGCGGCGCCTCGAGGCGGAGGTCCGACAAACCCGCCCATGTCGACCGTGCCCCTTCCGCCCGTCGCCGTGTACACCGCGCGAACGGGGAGCGGGAGCCCGATGCGGACTTCGACCTGGACGCGACCAACCACTGGCCGGGGGGCATCGCCTACGCGAACGGCGCGCCTGCATGTCGTGCACTCCCTCATTGACGAGAAGGTGTTCGTATACAACACGTCCGGGGAGCGCATCGCCGACGCGGACTTCGACCTCGACGCCGAAACGGCAACCCGCAACGGATCGCACACGGGAGTGGCTGGCTCTACGTGGCGGATGGTTCGGACGATCGGGTTTACGCATACGGGACCTCCGGAACGCGCGATCCCTCGTGGGACATTCAACTGCTCGTCGAGAACGGGCGCCCGGTGGGGATTACGTACGCGAACGGCGAGATCCTGGTCGTGGACGAACGCGAGGACCGGGTGTTCCGCTACCCCGAGGAGTGGACAGACCTGGGGGCGACGCCGGACAACGACGCGGTGGAGGACGCCGTGGCGCTGACGGGCGTGTCCGGGTCTGTCTCCGGCTCGGCCGCGTTCGCGACCGGCGCGAGGGGTGAGCGAAGCACGGTACTCGGCCGTTCGACCCTGTGGTGGACCTATGCAGCCGAGACGTCCGGATGGATGCGCTTCGCGGTGGACGGCGCGGGGCCGTGGGCGGTGACGGTGCATCGGGAGGCGGCGGGGATGGCTTCGGCGGCCTCGACGTGCTGGCGTCCAGCGTGTGGCAGCGGAGCGGGGACGACAGCGTCGAGGTGCTGTTCGAGGCGGAGGAGGGTACGCGTTACACGATCGCGCTCGGTGTCGGCGCCGGCGGTCGGGGCGGCGAGTTCACGCTGCGTTGGGAGGAGGCCGAGGCGCCGGCGTGGTTGCGCTATGCCGGGCGGCTGGCGGACGGCGACCGCGACGCGGCCGGCGACCCGGTCGAGATCCGGGGTCCCCGGGACGTCGCGATGCATGCGGATCGGAGCGTGCTCTACCTGGCTTCCGACCTGGGCCTGCAGGTGTTCGAAGGGACGCGGTGACCGGTGGACTCGATCACGTGCAGCTGCTCGAAACCGATTTCGATGTCCAGCGCGGCGCGCTCTTCCGGGACGCAGTGCGCGACCGGCTGCTGGTGGACGACTGCGGTAGCTGGCACGCGTTCGAACCCGAGGGCGACGGTCCGGAACTCGGGGATCCCGGCGCCGTCGCAGTGGAGAGTGATCCGGGCACTTGCGGAGACGCCCTCCTCACCGACGCCATGGGCTCGAGCCTCTATCGTGTCAGCGCACACTATCTGGAGCACTTTGCGGTCGATGACGGTGGCGGGCTGCGGTTCCTGGCCGCGAGCCCCGACGACGGCCATCTGTACGTCGCCACCCCCCGGTCACGGGATCCTGATCTTCGCGAGGGACGGCGCGGTCGTCGAGGAGGATGTCGCGGGATCGCCCGACCTGGCGGTTCACGACGTGTGGGCGAGTACCGAGGCTGCCTTCACCGGCGGGGTCTTCAGGCTCGGCGCCGTGGTCCGGAACCGCGGGGGCGGCAGGGCCGATGTGACGCTGCGCTTCTACCAATCGACCGACACGACGGTCACGACCGCGGATACGGAGGTGGCGTCGGTGTCGTTGGGGCGACTCGCCGGGGCCAACACCCGTGGCCGGTCGGTGCAGGTGGTTGCGCCGTCCACGGCCGGCACGTGCCACTACGGAGCTTGTGCGGACACCGTCGCCGGCGAGGCCGACGTGGCGAACAACTGCTCGGCCGGCGTCGCGGTCACGGTCCGGGAGGACGAGGAGGATGAGGACGAGGGAGACGGCTACTGCCGCCCGGGGACCATTGTGGAGCCGGGCGGCGCATGCACCGTCTACAGGCTGGGGTACAACACCTTCGATGTCGACTCGAACGGCAGGGGTTGCCTCAGGGCGTCGTTCACGGGCTGTTCCGGCCAAAGCCTTGGCTTCGGGTTCGGTTCGTTGACGTTTGTCGCGGCGCGGCGTGAAGACAACAGCTGGGAGATCGAGAACGTCGATCCGGCGCCGCCGGATTAGGCGTGACCGGGGTGCGCGGATCGGTCTACGTCCGCTCCAGCCGCGCCGCGTGCGCCGCCCGGCGGGCGGCATCGAGGCGCGCCACGTTCATCATTCGCCAGCGCACGGCCGGCAGCCGCCGCGCCCCCGCAACCGCAAGCAGCGACCGGTTCGGCGCCCCGGTCTCGAACGAGACCAGGAACCTCCGATGTTCCTCGGGCATCCCGCCCACGGCCTCGGCGATCATCTCCTCGCGCGTCCGCTCGAGGTGGCTGACGGACACCGGTGTATCCACCATTCCCGCGAGCCCGCGCGCGAACTCCTCCGCGAGCTCCCGGCGCGCCGGCGCCGGCAACTCCGCAATCGGGCGTCCGTGGCTGATCAGGTAGACGACGAACGCCGTCCGCAAGCGCGGGTCGATCCCCTCGTTCGCCAGCAGCCCGCCCACGTCGTAGAGATCCCGCGGGTACTGGCGGTCGAGGGCGGCCACCAGCTTGCCGGCATGGAGGTCCGCGAACGACACCACCTGCATCGCGGCGAAGCCGAACCGTGCCTCCACCCGGTTCGTCACGGCGCGCCGCTCCGGCTCGTAGACGCAACCGCGCAGCACGGGTGTCACCTCGATCTTCACCCGCACGCCGCCCTCGCGCACGAAAAGCCGGTTGACCGTGGCTTCGCCTCGCAGCGCAACCGCATCCACCCGACCCGAGGGCACGGCCCGCTCGATGCGTCCGCCGATCCGTCGCAGCGCCCCCTCGATGCCCCGCAGCGACGCGCCCCGATCGTCGATCGGTAGGTACGCCAGATCGATGTCGACCGAGAGGCGCGGCAGCTCCCGGATGAATAGATTGATCGCGGTGCCGCCCTTCAGCGCGAAGCACGTCTCCTCGGCCACCAACGGCAGCGCCCGCACCAGCAGCCGGACCTGGCGCACGTACCGCTCATCCACCGCCATGCAGGTCCTCCGGCACGGTGATCCCGTACCTGGCGTCGAGTCTGCCGCCCCGTACCAGCATCCGCTTGCCGCGGCCCAGATCCACGCCGTCCCGGTCGATCCGCTCCAGCCACGCGTGTCCGGCGCGGTCGGCAAGCCAGAGGAAGAGGCGCCGGACCTTCACGCTCCGGCACGCCCCCAGCAGTCGTTCGATGCGCTGCGGCCTCAGGTTCGCCAGGCCGTCCATCAGCGCGTCCGCCTGGTGGAACGTCTCCCGGTTCGGCACCTCGTCCAGCAGTTCCAGCACGGCGCGCTCGGGGGTCGAGAGCACGATGGGCCATTGCCCTTCCCCGAACCGCTGCCACGTCAGGCTGTCGTGCATGACGTCGTCGCCCTCGTCCGCCATCACCGCCTTCAGCCGTTCCAGCGCGCCCGCGACCGGCTCGTCGCGAAAGAGCCGGCGCGCATTGTGGAAGACGAACGCGGTATCCAGCGGCAGCTTGCGCAACCAGCCGGGCGCCCCGTCGTCCCCGTAGAGATGCACCTCGACCGGCGGTCGGCCCGACGCGTAGTGCCCGTAGCCCTGCAGTTCGAGCGCCGTGCGTCCACCGACAACCACCGCCCGCTCCAGCACGAGCTGCAGCGAGACCACCACGTGTTGCCAATGCAGCGGCGCCGGCTCCGCAGCCCCCCCCCCGGGAACGTGCAGCGGTCGCCGGAATACGCCGCGGGCCACCAGCTCCAGCCAGCCGCTCGCCACGTACCGGCTGCGCAGCGGGCTCGGGGTAGCCCATGCGCGTGAACCACGCCGCGTCCGCCACCAGCCCCTCGGGCAGAAGCCGCTGCAGCTGGTTTATCTTTTCTCTTTTTTGATAACCCACGTTGACGAATATGGAGGATGGTCAAACCGTCTATCAAGTTTGAAACAGCGAAGATTTGAATACTTGAAGTGTATTCTCTCACCACTCGTCGAACCGCCGGTCGCGCTTTCCGGCAACCTCGCGCCGCCGGTCTCTTCCGCCCGGCAGCGTTGTCCAAGGAGATTATGAGCCTGAACGTGGCGCCGGCGCAGGGAAGCGCGGACTGCCGGTTCGGACGTACGAGTGTGTTGGCATCTCGGGCGGCGCACAGGGCATGCGGCAATGCCCGGGTCCGGCGCATGGGCACGTTGGAGAGTGGGTTCCCATGAACTGGGCGACGACGTCTGGTGCGCGCCGAGTACGGCCCTCGATTCGGGCAAAGGGGAGCTTGAGGGAGAGCGTCACGCGCCAAACCGAAACCGCTTCAACGGTAGCGCGGGGCGCCAGCCGCCTGTTTGACGTACGTGTACGTATTCCCGTCAGGGTCGACCACGACGATGCGCTGGTGGGAGAAGGTCCTGAACACGAAGCGGTCGGCGAGGGCGACGCCCTCGCGACTCGGGGCCTCCCCGCCGGGCCGCGGCCGGATGCGGCTTCGTTTCAGGACGGGGCTCTCCGGCGCGCAGTACGTTTCGGCGCAAGGCTGGCGTGATGCAACCCTGGCGCGCTGTCCGAACCACCCGGCATCGAGGTGCAGTTGCCGCACGCGCAACAGGTCAAGCGGCTTGGCGACGCGCTGTCGGGCGACCTTGCGCGACACCGACCGCATCATCCTGGCCGACCTGCTCGCCGAGCACGACGCGCTCGACCGCCGCCTGGCCGACCTCGACCGGCAGTTCGACGCCGGTCTCGCCGAGCACGAGGCGCAGCGCCGACTGCCGCAGACCATCCCCGGCATCGACCATGCCGCGGCGACCGCCATCCTGGTCGAGGCCGGCCCCGACCCCGCCGCCACCTTCGGCGCCGCCGCCCGCTTCGCCGCCGGGAGCGGCGTCTGCCCCGGCAACAACGAGAGGGCCGGCAAGCGCCGCAACGCGCGCGCCAAGCTCGGCGCCAAGCATCTGCGCGGCGTGCTCGTCGGCTGCGCCCACGGCACCGCGCGAACCAAGGGCTGCCAGTTCCACGCCCACCACCGGGCGCTCACCGTGCGGCGCGGCCACAAGCGCGCCATCGTCGCCACCGCCCACAAGCTGGCGCGCACCGTCTTCGCCGTGCTGCGCAACGGCCAGCCGTACCGCGACCCCGACGCCGACCACGAGGCGCTCGTGGTGCAACGCAACGCGGCCCGATGGCTCGCCAAGCTCGGCGCGTTCGGCATCCTCGAACCCCGCGACGACGGCAGCCTCGCCGTCAACTGGAACAACGCGTGGCGCCACCCACGACGGCGTCCGCCACCGCGAGGCCATAACCCGGGGCTGCCCGCGGCCGGTTCGCCATCGCCGCACACGGCGCGGTTCGCATGCCGTGTTCCAACGACGCCACCGCGCGACGGGCGCGCCCCTGCGCCGGCGCGGCTGGTGGCACCAGGAATTTCACGGCAAAGCAGTCGGTTCGGATTCCGCGGTTTCGTTGCCCCCCCGTTCGCTACGGGCCAGGCGCCGGCCCTGAGGACAGGTTCGTGAGGTGTCCGGCCGGACTCTCGAGGAGGCTCATTACCCGCATCCGTTCTTCCCGCCCCTGAGGAGTCACCACAAGACGCCACTTGCCGTCACCGTCGCCGAGTCTTCCTTCGACATCGTCGCCGCTTTCGAGCGCCTGTGCGGAGAAGGTCAGAGCGCGTCCCGCGGGAACCGTTGTGCTGACGTTGCCGCTGCGCCTGCCCTCGTCGTCGACGCCCGTGATCGCGACCGGGACATCGTCGGTGCCCGGATTGACGAGGCGCAGCAGGCTGACCTGGGCGCGATTGGAGCCGGGATTGAAGAAAGGCACCAGGTGGGTCTCCGAGGTCTGCGGCACCGTGTCGTGCATGCTGGTCACGAACCCATCCGCGGTGCGGACGTAGGCGAGCACGTCAAGGTCCGCGTCGCTCGAGAGCTCTAGCCGCCAGTGTCCCCGTCCGGCGCCCACGCCACCGGACAGTCCCTTCGCGAGGTTGCCGGTCTCAAGGTCGGTGGAGTTGAAGTGGGCCACCGAACCCCCGGCCACGGTGAGCGTGACGGGGCCTCGCTCGGCGCCGCTGTCGTCTCGGGCAAGGATGCGTACGGTCGTCTCTTCGGAGCCAAGGTTGATCACGCGTGCGAACCCTTGGCGGGTCGCTGCGTCGGCCCCGGAGAGGAAGAGCGGTATGTCGTGCACCGTCTGGCCACCGCGCGACATCTTGTTGTCCGGTATGGTCGACAGGTTCGCCAAGTGTCCGGTTGGGCCGCGCAACAGGCTCGCTACCAGGATTGGGTTGTCGGCCGCGACGTGCAGCCGCCACTTGCCGGCACCGTCTCCCAGCGCGCGGGTGACGCCCTCACCAGTCTCGAGTTCGTGGGCCGAGAGGGTCCGAGAAGCGTGAGAGCCGAGCGTCACGGTCACCGGCTTGCCTGGGGAGGCGCCCGTGTCGTCGACGCCGGTGATGGTCACCTGAGCACGTGCGGATCCGGGATTGACCAGCCGCAGGAGGCTGATCTGGTTGAGGTTCGAGGCCGGGTTGAAGAACACCACGCGATACCCGGTGTCCGTCATCGGTGCGAGGTCGTGCATGGACGTCACGAAACCGTCCCTCGTGCGGATGTAGGCAAGCACCTGCGCATCGTGCTCGCCGTGGAACGCGAGCCGCCAGTCCCCGTCCCCCGCCCCGACCCTGTCGGAAAGGCCCTTGTCCGGGTTGCCCGCCTCGAGATCCCCGGAGTTGAGCTGCACGGCTTTGCCAGGGTCGATCGAAAGCGAGGCGGGCCCCCTGGCCGTTCCGGCCGTGTCGTAGCCGTTGATGCGCAGGGTCTGTCCGGCCAGGGTGCGGTTGATGGCGCGCAGGAAGCCCTGCCGGACCGGATCCGCCGCGGCGGGGAAGGTCGAGGCGAACACGGCACCCGGCAGGTTCAGGGAGAACGTCATCGTCGCGCTCCGCGCGTCCGCGTCCGTTCCGGTCACTGTCACGGCGGCCCGCCCGCCGGACGCGCCCAGCCGGACGACCAGCCGGCCATCGGCGACCTCCGCATGGGCCAGGGCCGGGTCGCGCACCTTCGCTTCGACGCGCAGGCCGTCGCCCAGGACTGTGGCGAAGTGGCCGCCTACCTCGAACACCACAGGGTTTCGGCTCGGGGACGTTCCCAGCCTCACGCCTTCGAAGCTCACCGCGACCCGTCGTTCGAGCAGGGCCGGGATATGGACGTTGACGGACTCCTCGCTCAGCGGGTTGTTGTCGAGCACTATCCAGTCGCCCCGACGCAGCTCGAGGTTCTCGACCAGGGGCCCGATGTCGACGATATCGTTGCCGCTGAGGTCCAGACCCCTGAGATCTGGCAGCTCGGCAAGGGGCGTGAGGTCTGTGAGTCCGTTGGATGCGGCGAACAGGTATTCCAGGTTGCGCGCCGTTTCTAAGCCCGTGAGGTCCGACAGGCCGGCTCCCGTTGCACGTAAGGTCTTGAGCCGGGAGATCGTCCCCTCGGTGACGATCTGGTCCACGAGACGAAAGTCCTCGGCCAGCATCTCCGCGATCAACGTTTGGAGCACCGGGTCGGCGATGTCGACAGTGCGTCTCCTGTCCGGAAGGTGGTCGATTTGGACCCTCACGCCCCAGGAACGGAGCGTCGGGATGTGATGGTCGAGCGCGTCGCGGCCGAGGGGGTTTCCGTCCAGCCGCAGCCGTGCGTCGCTGGTCGGATGCGGGCCCCGCCAGATGTCGCGATCCAGTAGCGCGCCGATGTCGGTTACGTCGTTGGCGGACAGGTCGAGCACCTCGACCCCCGTCAACTCTGCCAGGCGCGAGACGTCGGAGATGAAGTTATCGCGCAGGATCAGTTGGCGGATGTTCGCCAGGTTGGGCAGTCCGAACACGTTGGCGAGGCGCACTCCGGTCAGATCCAGGATCGCTCTCTCGCCGAACTGCAGGCTGCGAAGACCTCCCGATGCGAAGCTGTTGTAGCCCATGCGCAGTACCTTGAGCTGTAGCCCGGAAAGGGGCGACGCATCCGTGATCGCATTCTCACTGGCCTCGAGGTGCACCAACCGCGTCAGACTCGCCAAGGGCGACAGGTTCCTCACGGCGTTTGCGCTCACTGTGACCGTCGTGAGTTCGCTCAGGTTCTCGACGGGCGAGAGATCACGGATCCGGTTGTTGTCGAGCTTCAGCGAGGTGAGGTTTGTCAATCGGGCGAGGGGGCTGATGTCGGACACGGTGTTGTGCCGGAGCTCCAGTGCTTCGAGGTCCGCAAGGCCCGCGAGCGGTGACACGTCGTGGATGTCATTGCCATCGAGACGCAGGGTCCGAAGCGCGGTCAGAGCAGAAAGGCGCGACAGGTCGGAGATGGCGTTGTTGCCGAGGTCGAGGGAAGTCAGCCCGGTCGCGAGTTCAAGTCCCGCCAGGTTCCGGATGCCCCAGTTCCGGCCTCTCAGGCTCTCGAGGGTTGCGACCTCCGATTCGGTGATGCTTGCGTCGGGCTCCTTGCCCAGTGCCGCCGCGACAGCGGCGCGGAGGGCCCGATCCCGCAGAGGGCCCACGTCGGTGACGACGTGGTCCGCGTTGTCGCCGATCCCGTCGCCGTCCACGTCCGCCCACTCCGCGGGGTCGAAGGGGAACGCGTCTTCGCGATCCGCCACGCCGTCGCCGTCGTCGTCTTCATCGACCGCTTCCGCGACGCCGTCGCCGTCGAGGTCTGACCAGGCCCGGGGATCGTTGGGGAACGCGTCCACCGCGTCGACGAATCCGTCGTCGTCGGCGTCGGGCATGGCCTCCCGGAGCGCAGCGGCCTGAAAGCGGAGGAGGTCCAGGCTGGCCACGGCATCGGCGCCGTCGCGTGCGTCAACGCGCACTCCGCAGGGTTTGCCGTGACAAGACGTCCGCGTACTGGAGAAGCGGTCGCCGAACTCGCTGGGGTGTCCATGGGTCATGATGGTGCCCTGGGGGCGGATGCGGCCGTGGCTCCCGCGGAGGTAGTACCCGCGGGACCAGCGGAAGGCGCCATCGGCTTCACCCTGGCGGGCGGAGTGCGCGAGTCCGAGCGCATGGCCCAGTTGGTGGGCGACGGTGTCCGCACCGGTCGAGGCCGCGACCGCTGCCCAGACCGGCGTCCACAGGCCGCGATTGGCCATACTCCCTATGGCCGCACAGCCTCCTGTCTCGGAACGGCAAGGCCGTCCGGGCCTCGCGTGGAATTGGACCACCATGTCGGCGCCGTGCGACGCCATCAGCCTGTCGATTTCTCCAGACAGCCCCCGCGCGTTCCACTCCGTGTGGCTTATCCCTACGGTCCGCAACCGGATATTCGTGCCGCTGTCGGCGAATCGCGCGCGGGTCAGGGTCATCAGGTGGTGAATGCGCGCATAAGGATCGCTGCCGTAAGCCGCGTAGACCTGGTCGTCGAAGAGCGCCAGCACGTCGATGCTCGAGAGGCCGGGCGTGTCCGCCGGGCTTTCCGGGGACGTGCCGGCGATGCGCTCGTTGACGTCGCCCACGCCGTCGCCGTCGGTATCCGTAAGGAGATCGAGGAACTGCAGCCGGTCGGAGGATGCGTCCGCGGGGACGGGCCACAGCGTGAGTCCTTCCTGTTGGTGCCACGCACGCTCGACCTCCCGCCGGCTCGTTCCCGGAGGAACGTCGGCGGCCTGCTCGTAGAGGAGGATCAGAATCGGGTCGTCGGCGTCGGGTCGTACCATCGTGAAGGTGCGGCTCTGGCCTGCGAGTGTGGCTTCGGGTCCGATAGCGTCGACGGGGAGCCATGATGCGGGAGAGAGTTCCTGCCACGAGACATGCCCCGTGACGCTCCGGGGGACCCGGAGCCCTGCCGCAAGCGACAGGCGCATCTCGCCGCTCGCCGATCCGCGGAAGTTCCGGACGCCGAAGCGGAGCGTCAGTTCTCCGGCGCTACCGGAACCGGTCGCCACCCACTCGGCGGAGCACGGGCACTCGAACACGACATCGCGTTGGTCGCCGCCGAGCGCGGAGAGCGCCCCGACCATGGCGACGGCCAACGCGAGGAGCGCGGCTGGATTGGTGCGGTTCATGGGCCACATCCCGGAGCGTGCCGTCCCTGTAGCGTGTGGGCTAGTGATTGTGCCACGGTACGTTCCGCGCCGGTGGTTTGTTCCATGCCAAGGAGCATGTCTTCGAAGCCGCCAGGGCCATCCACGGCGACAGCGACCTGGCGGCGCAATGGGGCAAGGCGCGCCGCGACGAACTCGACCGGTTCGGCGCCGGGCCGGTCATCGCGGCGCTGCGCCGGCATGTCCATGGCAACGACGACGTGCGCCGGGAACTCGAGTACTTCACCGTCAATCGCGAACGCATGGACTACCCCGCGTTCCGCGCCCGCGGACTGTGCGTCACCACCGGCGTCCTCGAGGGCGGCTGCAAGTCCGTCGTCGGCAACCGCCTCAAGCGCGGCGGCATGCACTGGACCGTCGCCGGCGCCAACGCCATCATCGCCCTGCGCTGCGCCGTCGAGCACCGCCGTGTGCGCCGACACCTTGCCCATGCCGTACACGTTCTGGATGGTTCCCGGGCCAGCGGTGTTGTCCAGCCGGAAGGCCGCGGGGTCGTCCAACCGCGCGTCCGGCCGGATCGCGCTCGCCATCAGGCGGGCGCGCGCCAGCGCCGGGTTGTCCCTGTGGGACGGCAGCGCATCCATCAGCAGCGCCGCCACCCCGGCCACCGACGGCGACGCCATCGATGTGCCGCTCAGGCGGTCGTAGCCGCCCGGGCTCCCCTGCCCGCGGGCGGAGCGGATGTCCATGCCCGTCCCCACGGCCTGCGGCGCCGGCCGACCGTCGCCGGTCGGCCCGACGCTGGTGAACGTGGCGTGGCCACCCGTGTCGTGCACGGCGCCGACGGCGAGCGAGTTCTTGGCCCCCGCGTAATCCAAGGCCGAGTCGGGTGGATTCCTCTCTTGCCAGCACTGTCTTGCGGACTTTGGAATCGCCCTGCACGGTGAGAGCGAAGTCGTTGACAACAGGAAGATGACGCTTAAGATAACGGCATTGAAGTGAAACAGCGTGAATTCACATGCAAATCGAGAGTTTTGCCACAGATATTGGCTTCTCGCCCGATTTGGTTTCCTCGAGGCTAAAGACGACCAAGACCGAAATTGCCGACACATTGGGGCTAGGCCGGGACGCCCTCTCGCGTGCTTCGCGCGTCGGTGCGCCAAAGACGCAGATGCGCCTGCGACAAATGCTCGAGATTCTCAATCGTGTGGATGTGGAGCTGGGATCGGAACTGGTGGCTTATGCCTGGTTCCGATCCGAGCCGTTGCCCGGCTTTGCCGGCATGACTCCATGCCAACTCCTGCGAGACGGGAAGGCCGAAATGGTGCACGCCTATCTGGATCAGGTTCTGGATGGCGGCTACGCTTGACCCTTCTCGCGACAAGTGCGTCTTCAAGCGGTTGTTTACCGGGCCCACGATCCTCGCTGGGCGTGGACCCCGTTGTCCGGCCAGGGCGCACGTCGCCGGGGAGGAAGATTCAACCGCGTGGGCCTGTCTGCCATCTACATGTCCTTTTCCTTGGCGACGGCGGTGCGGGAAGTCAGCCCTATCGGGCGGCGGATGCAACCGCTGGTTCTTTGTGCGTACGAGGTGGATGCCGATCCGGTTTTCGACGCGCTTGATCCGGTCGAAAGGGCCGAGCAGTCGGTCGGGCAAGAGGAACTCGATTGCCCCGCTTGGCGCAATGACATGTTCTCGGGAAGAGTGGCCGCATCGCAAGCTCTCGCTGACCGCTTGATCGATGCGGGGTTCGCCGGAATGCGTTTCAGGAGTTATGCACTGGGTGCGGGCGAACAGGACCTCAATCTGGTTCTTTGGCGCTGGGGCAGAGAGTTGCCAAGTCGTGTTGTCCTGATTGATGAAGACAACCGTTTGGGCCGTGATCGTCCGAATCCTCTGGGAGACTGATACCGATTGTTCGCGACATAGAACCTGCGCTGCCCGTTTACGAAGTGACGGGCAGTTCCTCATGCCTCGACGCAGAAGGCGCTGTCCATGGTGTTCGACAGGCGCCACGACAGGACGTGGCGGCTGGCCCAGTCCATCACGGCCACCAGGTGGAAAAAGCCCTTCGCATCAGGGATGTGGGTGATGTCCGCGCACCACACCTGGTCCGGTCGGTCGATCAGCAGGTCGCGCAGCAGGTAGGGATACACGCGGTGCTCCGGGTTGGCCGCACTGGTGCGCGGCTTGCGGTACACCGCCTCCATGCCCATGCGTCGCATCAGCCGCCGGACCCGGTGCCGCCCGGCGACCACGCCGTCGCGACGCAGGTGCCGCACCAACTGCCGGCTGCCGTGGAACGGATGCTCGAGATGCAACTCGTCCAGGCGGTGCATCAGCGCCAGGTTCGCGGCGTGCGCCGGCCGTCAGCCGTCCAAGCGTGGTCGTAGTGCGTACGGATCCAGTTCGATGTCCTCGCCGTCGACTTCCAGCGTCTCCACGTCTCGCAGCACGCCCGTCAACCGTGTGGCCTCCAGGTAGGTCAGGTCGCCTCCGACGTAAAGATACCCACCGGCCTCGTCCACCTCGACGCGAACGGATTGGGCGTCGGCGTCCACACGATCGCTGAGCGCGTCGACCGCGCAATAGGGTTCCCCGGTGGCATCGCGTGCAGGCAGGACTGCCGATCCCTCCAACATTTTCCCGAGGGCCTGCCGCAGCGCGTCCTCGGACGCGTCTTCCGCGTCCTCCCGGTGCAGCAAGGCGACGCGATAGTCGCGATTCTGGAACTCCCGCATGGCGCCGTCGAAGGCCGACGGGGCGAACTCCCACCCGTGCCGTTCCCCCTGGGTTGCGACCGCGCAAAGGTGCCGGGCCAACTGGATGGGATTCAAGGACGCGCGTACGGCGTTCGGCGCTGGCTCGCTAGGCGCCGGCGCCTCGACGCACGTTGCGTCCGCCGCCTCCGGGGTTTCCCGCAGAATCGCTGTTCCCGCGCGCCTTACCGAGTCCGCGACTACGGATAGAGGCTTCGCGATCAGGGTGGACAGCGCTTGCTCGGCAACCCGCGCCGCGCCGGCCGTTCGGGAGTCCCCGCCGGCCAACGGCGTCTCGGCCGTCGCCGCGGGTAGCGCCAGGAACCGTTCCACGTAGACATGGTCCAATGGTGCGGTGTGGTAGTACTCGCGCCAATCCGCGAACTCCGCGCCGATATCGGCGACCGTGGCCCGCCACTCCGGGTCGCCGAGTAGCACTTGTAGTTTGGCGATCTGAAACAGGAAGTCCGCCTCGAGGTTGGCCGCCACGTCCATGGCCGTACGGACGTCGACGAGGGCGTCGCGCTTTGTCTGCAGGGCCTTACGCAGATGCGCCCTCGGGAGCGCCCAATCCGAACCGCCTTGCAGGTCGGCGATCGTGATGTCTCCCGACGCCGGTAGCGCTCCGAAACCGAGCTGTTCATGTTGCTCGGCCAGATTCGACCTGAGGTAGATCGCGTATAGCCGACTTCTTCCGGCCTCGGCCGCATGCAATGCCTCGAGTTCGGCCGCCCTGTGCGCCGGGTCTTTCACCGTGTTCAGAACGTGCAGGAGTTGCCCATCGGCTTGTTTGACGACATCGACCAACTGGGCTTCCCCCAGGCCGGTACGCCAACCGAGTTCCCAAACGCGGTCGACGTCCGCCCGTCCGTTCGCTCCGCGCCAGTGCGGCGAAATCGACAGCAACGTCAACAACTCCGCCGCGAGCCGCATGTCGGTCGAGCCGCCGTCCAGTTGGTCAAGCATCCCGGACAGCAGTTCGGCCGTTCTTGAAGGCGCACACGGTTCGCCCCGCATCTGGCGATAGGCCGAGATGCGCTCGGCCAGTTCGTCGTCCGCCCCCACCATCCCCGGCCAACTGACAAGCCATGCCAGCATCCAACCCATCGCGCGTCGCGGCTGCATGGCGTCATCCTCTCATCCGGCCGGCGCCGTTCGCACAGTTGACCTGAATCCTGTCCAAGTCGACATGGGCCTCCACGTCCATCGACCCACCGGACTTGGAGCCGTCGTGCTCCAGTTCGAACGAGAAGACCTTCCAGGGATCGACCTGCTGACCCCCGATGCTGGCGGATCGGCCCTGACCGGCGGGATTCGCGAACACGGAGATCTTGTGCCCCTTGCTCAGCTCGGGAATGAGGATGTGCCCGCGATTTCTCTTGACGATCACGAAGTCCGAAAGTGGCGGATAGTTGTGTGGCGGTGTCAACAACATCTCTTCATGGCGTTTCGGAAAGCTGGCGCGGAAGATGTCGATCAGATCTTCGTTGGAGCCGTCATAACCCTCGATCACGGCAAAGATGTCCAAGGGCGTCACGGAGGAACACTCGACCGAGAGCTTGAACACGCGGATGTCTGGCGGGTGTTGGGGGATGTAACGGTTCGCGAGCCACATGAACAGTGCCAGTGCGGCCAGACTGCCGGCACCGGTCACGCCGGCGATCCGGACGTTGTAGCGCTCGCCGAAAACGGCGGTCAGCAGAAACGAGACTCCGAGGCCGACGATGAAGAGGCCGACGAACGTGCTGTTGCCGCTGTTCTGAAAGACGTATGGGCTCGCGGCCAGGAACAGACCGACGCCCGTGAAGACCACGGCGAACGCAACGGCCACGAGAAACACGGCGCCGGACCATGTCGTGCCGTTCGGCGGGGCCGTCGTCGCCACCCGCGGTGCGCTCATCCTTCGTTACCCTGGCGGGGTTGCGTCCGGATCGTCCGTTGGTCCTCGAGATAGGCGACAAGCCGGTCGCGCAAGTCCGCGCTCACGATGCCCGTCTCCACCCATCGGCCTGCGGTCACGGTCGCCCTCGCGCGCCAATCCCGCGTTTCGCGCCGCGTCGGACGCAGGAACGTCAGTCCCTGTTCCCGCAGCACCTCGCGGAGGACATCCCGGTCGGCCCGGCTGGCCGCGTCGGCCTTGACGACGGCCGCCGCCAGCGTGGCGGTGACGGTTTCGGCGTCTTCCGGCGGCAGTCTTTCCCACGCCGATTGCGACAGCACGGCAACGCTGTAGACGTACATCATCGGCAGGTCCAGCACGTAGCGCAGCCGGGTGTGCCATTGGAGGACGATAACACTGTTGAGGGGTGCGGCCAGGGTGTCTATCACGCCTGCCTGAAGCCCCTGCATGACATCGCTGATTGCAAGCGGTCCGGAGTGGCGCCGAAGCCCTGGGTGATCGTCTCGACAGCGGCATCGCCCGCAGGCACCCAAATCCGTAGGCCCGGTACTTGCGCGACGGCACGTATTCGGCGCGTGCTCATGGCATACGCCATGCCGACTTCTACGAAGCCGAGGCAGAGGAGACCGTGTCGTGCCACGCCCTGTTTCAGGACGGGATCGAACTGAGCGCGAGCCTTGTCCACCTCCTCGATGTCGCGGAACACCATCGGCAGGTTGTAAAGATGCATGTCTGCAAACACGCGCTCGAACGCTGCGGTGGCGAGCACGGCGCCATCGAGTTCGCCCCGGCGGATCTTCCTGAACATCGCCCGATCGTCGCCCATCACGCCGGCGGTGTAGAGCTTGAGGGATACGCGACCCTCGGAGGCCGCATCGATGTCGCCCGCGACCTCCCCGAGGATGTCGACCCACGCGGACCGGCTCGGCGCAACGGTTGCGAAGGTCAAGGTCTCGGCAACCGCCCTGTCCGGCGGATTGACCATGACCGACGCCGCGAGGACCCACGCGGGAAGGTCAAGTAGCCTTCGCCTCACGATCCGTGGGCCTCTGGCCGGGCAGGAGCCGACGCTACGCGTTTGCCGGTGGCCTCGCGTGCGCCCATGGCACCTCGCCGATCCAAGAATCTTCGTTCACGGCACGGAACGTACCCATTCTCATGGTTCGGCGCAACGTCTCGTCGGGGCGCGACGAGCAGCTAAAGCCGCCGTCCCTCTCAGTCGCGCCGGGAACCCCTTTCGGGCGGATCCTGGGCGTCGAGCGGGACGTCCCGTAGTTCGATGGCGAAGACAGTCCCGGACTCCGCTGATGCTGGCACCGTGCTGAAAGGTCAAGCGGCCAGAGGCACGTTCTGACGACGCCTTCGCCAGCCGGTCCGGCGTCGTCGGGATCCGGAGGTCCTTCGCGCGGCCGGGACCGGGATCGTTCTTGCGGGCCATGCCCTCGCTCCTGACACGGGAGTCCGTTGGGCGCGATCAGGTGCGCCTACGGGAGTCGCCGCCCTTCGAGTCCTACTGCCCGTCCTGCCCGTCTCATCGTCAGGCCCCGAAAACCCCGCTCGTCAGAATCTCGGCACACCCGCGACCGTCCGCAGATCCACGGTGGGCAGCTCCCGGAGTCTGCCGGATCGAAGCCGTCCGCGAGTTCCTCGCCATCGCTGACGCCGTCTTCGTCGGAGTCAGCCCGAAACGGGTCCGTCAGGGCAAGGAACTCCTGCAGGAATCCCGCGCGACGTGTACGGTTGCCGCGCTTGTCGATCCTTGAGGAGCCGGAACGTGGCGAACATCGTCGTGTGTGCCGACGGCACCTGGAACCGGCCGGAAGAGGACCTCGCGAAGGACCATCCGACGAACGTGCTCAGACTGGGGCGGGGGTCTCGCCGGAGGCCGATGGCGCGCGCCAGCACGTGTTCTACGACTGGGGGCTCGGTAGCCATCACGACGGCGCCGTCGCGGGGGTGACCGGACGCGGCATCCACAAGAACATCGTCGACGGCTACCGCTACATCGTGCACAACTACGCGCCGGGCGACGGGATCTTCCTGTTCGGCTTCAGCCGCGGGGCCTACACGGTGCGTGCGCTCTGCGGACTGATCCACAACTGCGGCATCGTGCGCCGCGCCGACGCGCGGCTCATCGCGCGGGCGTGGCGGATGTACAAGAGCCCGGCGCGCGCGAATCGTCCCGGCGGCGACGCCGCGAGAGGGTTTCGGGAGGCGCACAGCCATCCGTCGCGCGACATCCACTTCGTCGGGGTCTGGGACACGGTCGGGGCGCTCGGCATTCCGTTCAGCCTGATGGGCCTGTTCGACGGAAACGACGAGTTCTACGACAGCCGCATGGGCGCCAACGTCCGCACGGCGCGCCATGCGCTGGCGATCGACGAACGCCGGGAGGACTTCGAGCCCACGCTTTGGCAGCCCAGGGCCGGCGTCGACCTGCGGCAGGTCTGGTTCGCGGGGTGTCACGCGGATGTTTGGGGGCGGGCTCCGACGACGAGACCGTCTCCGTCGAGGACGCGGAGGTCGGTACGGGCACGGTCGGGGCCATTGCCCCCGGCGGCGAGAGCGAGCACTCGCTTGCCCTCGAGGCGCCGGCCGACGCGGGCACGGTCTACTACGGGGCGTGCGTCGACGCGGTGGCCGGGGAGTCCGACCCGGACAACAACTGCTCGGCCGGCGTCGCGGTCACGGTCCGGGAGGACGAAGCGGACGAGGACGGGGGAGACGGCTATTGCCGCCCGGGAACCATCGTGGAGCCGGGCGGCGCGTGCACGGTCTACCGGCTGGGGTACACCTTCGATGTCGACTCGAACGGCGGAGGTTGCCTCAGGCGTCGTTCACGGGCTGTTCCGGCCGAAGCCTTGGCTTGGAGTTCGGTTCGTTGACGTTTGTCGCGGCGCGGCGTGAAGACAACAGCCGGGAGATCGAGCACGTCGATCCGGCGCCGCCGGATTAGCGGTGACCGAGCGACCCCACTGCCGCGCCGACGCAGTCCGGGCCGCGGTGTCGCCACCGCAACGAACGGGGTACGATGCCGGATCGATGGCTCCGCGCACCTGGCTGCTCTGTGGCGTTCCTCGATCCGGGAGTTCGCTGTGCTGTCGCCTGGCTGGAGGGGCGCGGGACACGGTCGCGCTGTCGGAACCGATCGCGCCCGCGACCTTCGCTTCGGTCAAGGGGCCGGCAGACGCATGCGCCCGCATCCGGGAGTTCGCCGCCACCGCTCGCGACCGGCTGCTCACCACGGGTCGAGCAGCGTCGATACACGTAAACGGCCGCCTGGACGATGACCGCGTGTCGGAGAGCCCCTCTGCGCAGGGGCTGCGCCCGCCCCGAGGAGGACCCGGGGAAATTCGGGTCGACAAGCGCCTGTCGGTCGACTTCCTCCTGCTCATCAAGCACAACGCGCTGTTTGCGGCACTACTCGACGGGCTGGCCGACAGCTTCCCGACTCTGGGCCTTGTCCGTAACCCGGTCGCGGTCCTCGCTTCGTGGCAGACTGTCGACCTGCCCGTGCGGCAGGGCCGTGTCCCCATGGGAGAGCGCTTCGACCCGGAGCTTGCTAGCGCCCTCGACGCGGACACCGACACCTTGCGGCGCCAAGTGCGCGTCCTCGATTGGTTCTTTCGCGCGCTTCCGCGACTGCCTGCCGCCGGATCGGGTTCCTCCGCTACGAAGACGTGGTCGCGAGCGGGGGCCTCTCGCTGTTCAAGCGGCTCGGCGCTACCGCGCGGCCGGAGTCCCTCGAAAGCCGCAACGCCAATGTGGTCTACGCCTCGGCGACCGTGGACGCGGTGCTCGAGGCGTTGCAGTCCCTGGATGGCGCCTGGACCGGCTGGTACGGCCCGCACGAGTGCGAGCGGGTGGCCGCGGACATCCGGGCCGGCCGATGACCGACCGGGAACCCCGGCGCACGATCTGGTTTCACCGCGCCTTCAAGGCGGTGACCGGTGGCGAGATCAAGCACTCGCACTACTTCGGACATGCGCGCCGGATGCCGGGTTTCGAGACCCGCATCGCGTTTACGGGCGGACCGCTGAACGAGGCTCTAGCGGCGGAGCGGCGCCGCCTTTGGCCGGTCGGTCGTATCGACGGCGCGGCGGCCTGGACGCCGGCGTCGGACGACGTGCTGTTCCTTGCCGGGACGGACTGGCGCTACCTGGACGCCATGGCCCTCGACGGGACGGACCGTCCGCGCATCAACCTGGTGCAGCACGTGCGTCACGCGGACCCGGACACCGAACTCTGGAGTTATCTGCCGCGTCGGGCAATTCGCATCTGCGTGAGCGCGGAGGTCGCGGACGCGGTGGCGCGGACGGGGCGTCCGCGGGGGCCGGTCATCGCTATTCCGAATGCGACGGAACTGCCGCCGTGGGACTGGGACCAAGCGGGTGGCGGTGGCGCCTGGGAAGGCCGGCGGCGGCCCGTCGCCATCGTCGGCTACAAACGCCCGGAACTTGCGGCATCGCTGTCGGAACGCCTGCGGCGGGACGGCGTGGAGCACGAGATCCTCACTGGGGTGCGGGAGCGCGGCAGTTTTCTCGCCTACCTCGCCGAAACGCGGGTGGCCGTCTGCCTGCCCGACCCGACCGAGGGTTTCTACCTGCCGGCGCTCGAGGCGATGGCGTGCGGCTGTGTCGTCGTCACGCTGGACGCGGTCGGTAACCGCGGCTTCTGCCGCGACGGCGAGAACTGCGTCGTGGCGGAGCAGGACCCCGACAGCCTGGCCCGCGCCGTCGGGCACGCCTTCTGGCGCCCGGAAGACGCCCGCGCCGGGCTGCTGGCCGGTGGAACCGAAACCGTCGCCGCTCATGCACTGCACGTGGAGCGCTCCCGGTTCCACGCGGTCCTCCGCGATGTGGACGAGCTCTGGGCCGAGGCGGTCAGCGCGAGCCCGGCCCGCCAGACGCCTCACCGTCCGCGCCTGTCGTTCATGATCGTCGGGGCCCAGAAGGCCGGGACCTCCGCGCTCGCGCAGTTCCTGGACGCGCACCCGCAGATCGGCATGTCGTCGCTGAAAGAGGTGCACCTGTTCGACGCGCCGGAGTACTCCGGCGAGTGGGCCCCGGCGGACATCGACGAACGCTACCGCCCACACTTCGCGCAAAGCCGGTTCACGGGGTTGCCGGGCGACACGGTCCTGGGAGAGGCCACGCCCATCTACCTGTTCATGTCTGACGTCCCCGCCGAACTGCGGCGCTACAACCCGGACCTCAGGGTCATCGTGCTGCTGCGGGACCCGGTGGAACGCGCAATCTCTCACTACTACATGGAGAAAGGGCGTGGTGGCGAGCGGCGGTCGCTGTGGCAGGCGCTCTTGCTGGAACCCTTCCGCCTGCGACGCAGCCGCGATCCCCGGCACCCGGAGTCCGCGCAACGCGTGCACAGCTACCGCGCCCGCGGGCTCTACAGCCGCCAGTTGCGCAACCTTTACCGCGTGTTCCCTCGCGAACGGGTGCTGGTGGTGCGCGCCGAGGACCTTTTGCGCGACCACGACGCGGTGCTGCGCCAGGTCTTCGCGTTCCTTCGCGTCTCGACGGAAGTGCGTGTCCCACCGGCGGTAGTGTTCGAGGGTGAACCGGGCCGCCGGAGGCACAGGCTGGTGTCCTGGCTCCTGCGGCCGTCCTATCTCGCGGAGTCCGTTCGACTACGCGGGCTGTCGGCATAGGAGCGCCGCAACGATGTCCGGATGGCGCGAGGTGTCATTGCGGACAGTAAGGGCTCCCTGTCAGATGCCTTTCGGCCGTGCCACGATTGCGGCCGTGGCCTTGGCCCTGGCTGGCCAACACGGCTCCGCCGATACGCGCACCGGCGACTTCGACGGCGATGGGCGCGACGAACTCCTCCTCCGCCACGCCGAGAGCGGCGCATGGGGTACTACGCGCTGGCCGATACAGGCCCCGAGGAACACGCGCTCCCGCTGCCCGCCGACGATGTCTATCGCTTTCTGGCGGTCGGCGATTTCGACGGTGACGGGGAAAGCTCCCTCCTGTTGCGTCATTCGGGCAACGGTGATTGGGTGGAGTACCGCATATCCGGTTCGACAGCGCTGACAGGGCAGTACGCGGGCTTGGTGGAGGACCTTGCGTGGCGCGGCGTGGACCCGGAGCCGCCTAACTCGGCCGACGGTGCGTGGACCACTGAGGACGGGCGGATCGTCCTCGAGCTCGGACCGGACGACACCACGCCGGAGAACCTGTTCGACCTGAACGACCGCACGCTGCTCTTCGCGCCGGACGGGAAGGGCGGTTACGCGAGGGAAGTGCGGGCGTTGGCCTGGGAGGAAGACCTGGGCGAAGCGGTCACCGACGGCGCGGAGATCTCGCTTCCCTTCAGCTTCGAGTTCGGCGGGGAGCGTTGGGACGCCGTCGGCGTGCGCCGGCGGGGCGTGCTGACCTTTGGTGACACCTTCCGAGACCCGTATGCGGACCCTGGGCGCCGGTTCGACACCATGCGCGAGTATGCTGCGGAGCTGACCACCAGCCGGGTCATCGCGCCCCTGTACGAGCCGATCCTGGGTGGCCTGTCGAGCACGTACGCGCTCAACGTCGCGACGGCTACGGACCGCATCGTCGTCACCCGGTCCGCGACCGAACCCCTGTTCCATGTACGCGGAGTAGCGCCGGAGACCTCCGGCGGCGTCCAGGCGACGCTGTACTCGGACGGCCGCATCGCGTTCCACTCCCGCGATGTCGACCTGGGCGATGGTGTGGTCGGCCTGTTTTCGGGGGAGGGCAACGGCAAGGGCGATCTTGTCGTCGGCATTGCGGACCCAACCAGCGATACCGTTGGCGGCCATCTCGATCTGACGGAAGTGACGATCCACGAGACGAACGGGGGCCGCAACGTCATCGTGGAGTTCACGCTCCGGGAGCCGATTCCGGAACCCGGCGAAGGCGAGCACTACTCCTACCGGGTCTACGTGGACGTCGAGGAACCGCACTGGGTGCGGTTCGACACCGAGGACCTGGACCTGTTCTGGAGCGTGGAACTCCGTGCGGGTCGGTCCTGGGCGAATGGCGGCACGCTACTGCCGCGGCAGGAGGCCAGAAGCGTCGCTCTCCTGGCGGACACACAGGAGTTGGCAGGCTTGTCCGTGAGCGTGATTGCGGCCGCGGTCCAGTTCCATGTCACCGGAGGGGTTGTCGAGAGCGAAACGGGCATGCCGACGCAAGCGAGACCGCCCGTCCCCGCGTCCCTACCTGACCTCTCGACGCCCGGGACCGCCGCTGCCTCGGGACAGAGCGAAAGTGTTCCGTTATCGCCGCATCCTCAGCATCTGGGATCTACGCTCATCGAGGACGTGGGCATCTTGCCGGGTGGCGGCCACTCCTGGCTCGATCTCTACGCCATGGGGCTCGCGGACGCGAGCGAGGTGCCGGACATGTTCCTCCTGCGTAACCTGCGGCCGGTCCGCGGTGCCGGCGCAACTGGGCCGTACACGGCGGACAAGGAGATCGTGACCATCGACCGGATCATCGCCGCCGAAGGCCTGCGCGTGCCCGCGGCCGGCAACGCGCAGACCGTGTTCAACGCCGGGCTCGTCTACCTGGTGGAGCCGGGCAAGACCGCCGATAAGGAGCTGCTGGCACTGCACCGGGCGTATCGGGACAAGGTCGTCGAGTACTGGGCGCGGGTGACGGGCGGACGGTCCGAGATGACGACGGTGGCGCCAAGCGTCTCGAGCGGGGCAGCGCCGTCGGTGCCGGTCCGTCGCCTACACGTCGTTCTCGAGCCCGGAGACGTCGTTCCGTGACGGTCCGGCGCGCATCGGCGAAGCTGCTCCCTCCTGTCGGGTAACCGTTCTGTCCATGCCGGGTAGTGGGCGGGTTTCTTCGCGCGCGCTCTGCTTGCTGGTGAAGGTGACTCTCCGTATCGCGTGCCGCCCGGTCTATGGGGAATCGCGGATGAAACGCGTGCGACATCGACGCCTGCAACGTGTACGGTTGCCGCGCGTGTCGGCCCCGGAGAGAATGAACTTGGCGAACATCGTCGTGTGTGCCGACGGCACCTGGAACCGGCCGGAAGAGGATCTCGCGAAGGATTGTCCGACCAACGTACTCAGGCTCGCGCGGGCCGTATCCCCGGAGGCCCGGGGCGCGCGCCAGCACGTGTTCTACGACTGGGGGCTCGGCAGCTACCACGACGGCGCCGTCGCGGGGGTGACCGGACGCGGCATCCACAAGAACATCGTCGACGGCTACCGCTACATCGTGCACAACTACGCGCCGGGCGACGGGATCTTCCTGTTCGGCTTCAGCCGCGGGGCCTACACGGTGCGTGCGCTCTGCGGACTGATCCACAACTGCGGCATCGTGCGCCGCGCCGACGCGCGGCTCATCGCGCGGGCGTGGCGGATGTACAAGAGCCCGGCGCGCGCGAATCGTCCCGGCGGCGACGCCGCGAGAGGGTTTCGGGAGGCGCACAGCCATCCGTCGCGCGACATCCACTTCGTCGGGGTCTGGGACACGGTCGGGGCGCTCGGCATTCCGTTCAGCCTGATGGGCCTGTTCGACGGAAACGACGAGTTCTACGATGACCGCATGGGCGGCAACCTCCGCACGGCGCGCCATGCGCTTGCGATCGACGAGCGCCGGGAGGACTTCGCCCCGACGTTGTGGCAGCCGAGGGACGGCGTCGACCTGCGGCAGGTCTGGTTTGCGGGGTGTCACGCGGACGTCGGCGGCGGGTACCCGCCGGACGCCGATGGCGCGCGCATCGGGGACGTGGCGCTCGGTTGGATGCTGCGGGAAGCGGATCGGGCGGGACTGGCCGTCGAGGAGCATCTCCGCACCGGGCTGACGGACGGGACGCACGCCCGCATCCACCGGTCACGCGTGAAGGTGTTTCGATTGCGGCCGGCTCGGGACCGGGTTCTGGATGTCCCCGGCATCGAGACGACGGTGCATCCCAGCGTTCGTCAACGGTTCGAAATGGACAGCGGGTATCGGCCGAAGAACCTGGTCGCGTTGCTCGACGCGCAGGGCGGCTGGGACGGCGTGCCGGGCATGACCGCGCCTCGATGACCGGAAATCCCTCGGCCCAGCCGGGCTTCGTGACAGCCGCCCGACCAACGCGCACGGCCGCCGTGACGGTCCTCGCGGCCGTACTCCTCTGCGCCTGCGGGGGAGGCGGCGGTAGCAGTAGCCGTCCATCGGCGCCACCCGCCGCCACGGCGGACCCGCCGCCACCACCGCCGGCGTCGAACACGGGCCCCCAGTCCTGCGAGAACGGCCTCGCCAGTGACTTCCGCTGCTCGGGCATCTCCCTGCGGAGCCGCGTGCCGCCCGAAGACATGGGCGGCGGCGACGGCAACGACCTCTGGGGCTGGGCCGACGCGGACACGGGCCGGGAGTACGCACTCATGGGCATGACGGACGGGACTGCCTTCGTCGACGTGTCGGCGCCGGACAGTCCGGTGTTCCTCGGCCGGCTACCGACGCACACCCACGCGTCCCTGTGGCGCGACATCAAGGTCCACTTGGACCACGCCTATATCGTGGCGGACAGCGCGGGCGCACACGGCATGCAGGTGTTCGACCTGACGCGCCTCCGCGGAGTCTCCGCGGCGCAGGCCTGGGAGGCCGACGTTGTCTACGGCGACTTCACCCACGCGCACAACCTGGCCATCAACGAACAGACGGGATTCGCCTATGCGGTATCCACCGATACCTGCGGGCAAGGCCTGCACATGATCGACCTAAGCACACCCGGCAACCCCTTGTTCGCCGGGTGCCACGATACGGCCCGCACCCATGACACGCAGTGCGTCCTTTACCACGGGCCCGATGCGGAGCATCGCGAACGGGAGATCTGCTTCAGCAGCAACGAAGATCACGTCGAGGTGGTCGACGTGACCGACAAGTCGGCGCCTCTTCCGCTCGCGTCGGCAACCTATCCGCAGCTTGCCTACGTACATCAGGGCTGGCTGACCGAAGACCACCGGTTCTTCCTGCTCGGCGACGAGATGGACGAGCGGAACTACGCGGTGCCGACGCGCACGCACGTGTTCGACATGGCGGACCTCGACGCGCCCACGCACCTGTATGCGCACGAGCTTCCGACGGACGCGACCGATCATAACCTCTACGTACTCGGCAACCGCGTGTTCGAGGCGAACTACCGATCCGGACTGCGGGTCCTCGAATTCGGGGACCTGACGGCGCGGGAGATCCGCGAGATGGCGTTCTTCGACACCTATCCGGAAGGCGATGGCCCCGGGTTCGAGGGGGCCTGGAGCGTGTATCCCTACCTGCCGTCGGGAACGATCCTCGTCAGCGACATCCAGGGCGGGCTGTTCGTGCTGTCGATGCCTTAGCTCGAAGCGTGCCGGCGCCTCAGGCGTGCAGCACGCCGATCATCCCGATGACCACCGCGAGCATGGCCGCCAGCAGGCCGAAGCCGAACTTGACCTGTCCGTCCTCTGCGGGCCTGTTCCGCAATCGGTGTCAGCCGATCGAGCGATGTCGTGTGCGCCTCGGCGGTACCGCCGGGGGTGTTCGGACTACGGCCCACCTGTGCGTCGCTTACGATCGAACGCCCGGACCGTTGTCAGCACGCTCGGGGACGCTGTAGGCTCCCCTTCCATGACCGTCTTCGATCTCGACCGGGGCCGAGAGGTCCTGGCATTCGCCCGCATCGGCCGAATTCGCAACGCGGTGCTGACCCTGTCTGCGGTCCGCGACCACCGCGGCGAGCTGTTTCCGGGCGAGGCGACTTACGCTGCCACTGTCGCGGACAAGCGGGGTCGCGAGTTCTCCACCGGCCGCCGCATGGCGCGCGAGGGACTCGAACGCATTGGCGTCGACCCCTGCGAGATCCCGTCCGAGGACCGCCGGCCCGTGTGGCCGGAAGGCGTGGTCGGAAGCATCGGCCACTCGCGCGGACTCGCCGCGGCCATCGTCGGACCCGCCGATGCGTTCGATGGCCTGGGCATCGACATCGAGACGGAGAACGCTGTCTCGGGGAGCACCGCGGACCGGCTGCTGACCGAGGCGGAGCACGCGTGGCTCCCGGCGCCGGAGTGGCGCACGATGATCTTTGCCGCGAAAGAGGCCGTCTACAAGTCCGTCAACCCGATGGTGCGCGAGTTCCTGGGGTTCCAGGACGTGGAGATCGACGTGGACGAGGAAGTCGGCGTGTTTCGCGCGCGCTGCCTCGGGCACCGCCCGTCGTCGGAGCCCATCGCCGCGGGCTACGGCTACTGGGCGCTGTACCGCGCGCACTGGATGGTCGTGTTCGAGATCCGCGCGCGGCGGGCACCGCGACCTGAAGCTGCGCTGACCGCGCATGACGACCGTCGGGAAGCGGCTACTGTCGCCCGAGTCCGGCGCGGGGGCCGGCATGAACGTGACCCGGGCCGCGTGAAGTAGATCTCCGTGCGTCCCTCGAACCCGGAGTCGACGCCGAACAGGAGCCAGATGCGGCCGCCGACCGTGCCGGGCACGACGGCGTTCTCGCCCTCGTTCGACTGCCGGCCGATGGGGACCGGCTCGAAGCCGCCCAGGTGGGAGCTGAAATCTTTCCCGGTGCGATCGCTCAATGCGCCCGTCGTCGCGTCCCCCGGCCGCGCCGGCCTTCACCCAGACGCTCTCGCCCGGCGAGCCGCCGATGCCGAAGCAACCGGTGGGCACGTCGGTGGCGATCTCCGCCTCGAAGGCGACGAAGTAGCGCGCGCCGGGCGGCAGGCCCCCGACCTCCGCCCGGTAGAACATGAAGAGGTCGTCGCTGCGGTTGTCGCCGCCAATGAGCAGGGCCGACTCCGGTTTCAGCGGTTCCGGCAGCGGCCTGTGGCCGGCGTCCAGCCGGTAGATTTCCTCGTGGGCCGGCGGATCCGCGAAATCCGCCACGAGCCCCAGCGGGCCGCGCCGGAAGTCGAACGCGCTTGTCGAGCGGTCCGTGCCATCGCCCGACAGGTTCGTCAGGTGGCCGGAGCGACTCGCCAGCAGGCTCACGGCGACGAGGGGCTGCTCCGAGCGGACCGTGAGGCGCCACCGCCCGGCGCCATCGCCGAGCGCGCCCCCGAGTTCCGGCGCGCTGCCGGTCTCCAACTCGGTGGCCGAGTAGGTCCTGGCCGCTCCCGCCGGAATCCGGAGGGACACCGGACCTGCCCCCGGGGTTTCCGGCATCGTCCGTGCCCGCGATGGTGACGGCGGCGGCCTCGTCGCCGATGTTCACCAGGCGCAGGAGACTCTCACGGTTGCGGCTGCTCCCGGGGCCGAACACGGGGACGAAGAGCACGCCGTCGGACCAGCGCGCGGTGTCGTGCATCGCGGTGAGGAAGCCGTCGCGAGTGCGGAGGTAGGCAAGGACCTCGAAATCGAGGTCGCTTGTCAGTTCGAGACGCCAGTCGCCGCGCCCGGAGCCCGTGGCGCCGGACAGCCCCTTGCCGCGGTTGCCGTACTCGAGGTCGCGCGAGTTGAAGTGGGCCGCCTGGTTCGAGCGGAGCGCGAGCCGCACGAGCCCGTAGGCGTCCCCGTCGTCGTCGAAGGCGGCGATCGAGACCTCGCCCGCCTCGTCCGAACGGTTGGTCACGCGCACGATCCCCTGGCGGCCGAACACGTCCCATGCCGACGGAAAGAACGCGACCTCCTGCGACGTCGCGGCGGAGGTCAGTGGCGACAGCGCGGCGGCCGCCACGACCGCCATGGCGCACCCCGCCGGTCGGGTGGACAGCCGTTGCCGAGGGATGGCGAAGCAGACCATGGACTAGGGAAGGTCTGAACTAGCCCGATTCGAGGCTCGAAGTAGCGACAGGCCGTGCCGGTTATTGCTCATTCGCATAAGTTGGAGGCATATAACAACCCGAAGGGATGAAAGGGTCGGGAAACATGCTTGTCGGGTCCCGCCGCACGCGCGACGGGCACAGTGGCGCCGCGTCAGGCGGTCGCGTACCTGCCGGCGATCAACAAATTCGTGAAGCCCAGCAGCAAGGCGATCCGTTGCGTGTTCTTCGCCAGACCCCGGTAGCGGACCTTGCCGTACCCGAAGTGACGCTTCACGTACAGGAACGGATGCTCCACCTTCGCCCGCACCGACGCCTTGCGCTTCTCCGCCGCCTCCGCCGGCCCCGACTTGTCCAACAGCCGGCGCTTGCCGGGCTTCATCGCCGTCTCCCAGTCCACCTCCCGGCCCTCGTTCTCCGGCCGCTTGCCGACGCCCTGGTAGCCGGAGTCGCCGTGCACCGTCGTCTCGTCGCCGTGCAGCACCCGATGCGCGTTCGTCACGTCCGAGCCGTTCGCGGGCGTCGTCGCCAGACTGTGCGCCAGCCCCGACTCGGCGTCCACGCCGATGTGCGCCTTCATGCCGAAGTACCACTGGTTGCCCTTCTTCGTCTGGTGCATCTCCCCGTCGCGCTCGCCGTCCCGGTTCTTCGTCGAACTCGGCGCGTCGACGATGCTCGCGTCCACGATCGTCCCCCGGCTCAGCCGATGACCCCGCGCCGCCAGGTGCGCGTTGATCTCCTCGAACAAGCCCGCGCCCAGACGGTGCCTCTCAAGCAGGTGGCGGAAGTTCAGGATCGTCGTCTCGTCCGGCAACGCCCCCAGCAGCCGCAGCCCCGCGAAGCGCCGCACCGACTCCGACTCGTACAGCAAGTCCTCCATCGCGGGATCGCTCAGGTTGTAGAACAACTGCACGCAGTGAACCCGCAGCATCGTGCCCAGCGGATACGGCCGCCGCCCCCGGCCCGCCTTCGGATAGAACGGCTCGATCCGCGCCTCCAACCGCTCCCACGGCAGCAACCCGTCCATCTTCGACAGGAACTTCTCCCGACGCGTCTTGCGCTTCTTCACGTCGTGTTCCCGCTCCGCAAAACTCGCTTGCCGCATGCCCGCCTTCCAACACCCAAGACCAGATACAATTATCCCATAACCTTCGACTTATTCAGACCTTCCCTAGGCTTGCCAGAGCATCAACGCCGTCCTTCTTGGGATGTTGTGAGCCCGCGAGCGAGTCAGCCTCCGGTCGGCGCAATCAGTCGGACACTCGGGAAGTAGGTCCGGTACCGGTCCGGGTCTCGGGTCAGGAGCGTCAGGCCCTGTGCCTGGGCATGGGCGCCGATGTAGAAGTCCGGCAGCGGCGCCGACCGCTGGCCGCCCGCCCGCCCGTAACGCAGGAACGCTCGTCCGGCAGGGAAGGCGGCTTCGTAAGGCAGCGGCAGGCGCTGGAGCGTCAAGTCGTCGAGGTGCCGGTCAAGCACCCGCGACTCCGGGAATCCGATGGACGCCTCCGCGTAGATGATGGGGTTGATGGCGGCGGTGTCGTTGACCAGGGCATCGCGCATCGCCTCTTCAGACCAGCCCCGCCATGTCCGGTCGTCGGTGAAGAGATCGAGGAGGACGTTCGTATCAACCAGCACCATCGGCTTCGCCACGCGTCAGTCCCATGATCTCGTCAGTTGTCAGCGTCGTGTCGGCGATCCCGCGCGCGTTGCGCAGACGCTCCTCGATGAGGTCGCGCTTGGGCTTGGCCGGCCGGATGATCACGCCACCGCGGGCTTCCTCGAACTCGGCAACCGTATGGGGCAGCAGGCCGAACTTGACGCGCATGGCTTGCGGAATCGTCACCTGTCCCTTGGTCGTGATTCTCATTGTAGGAGTAGTACTATTCGAAAGAACGACAGGAAGATGCTTGGCCCGCTCGCACGAGTCAAACGATGGGTGTGACAGGACGAGGGTCTGCCGGACGCCCGTCCCGGGCCTCGCCGGCCGTGGCCGCCCGCGAACGCCCGGGGCGGCCTACCGGTTCGGCCCCCGCGTCATCGGCACCGGCTGCCAGCGCTCCAGCGGCGTCTTCGGCAGCACGGTCGGGTTGACGCAGCTCATCGGCCACTTCCCGCGCAGCACCAGGGCCACTTCCTGGCCGACGCGCCGCCGCGCCGTCGGGCGCATGCGGGTGGTGGCGGAGGCGACGTGCGGCGTGACGATGACGTTGTCCATGGAGAGGAGCGGGTTGTCGGGTTCCGGAGGTTCTTGCTCGAACACGTCAAGGCCGGCGGCGCCCACCTTGCCGCTCTCGAGGGCGGCGATCAGGTCCGGTTCGTCGATGATGGGGCCGCGGGCGGTGTTGATGACGGCGACGCCGTCCTTCATGCGGTCGAACGCGGCGGCGTTCAAGAGGTGCTCGGTCTCCGCGTTGTGCGGCGAGTGCACGGAGATGTAGTCGGATCGTTCGAGCAACTCGCCGAAGGACACGGGTTCGACGCCATGCTCGCCGATCGTGATTTCGGAGACGTAGGGGTCGTAGGCGATGACGTGCATGCCGAAGGCCTTGGCGCGCCGCGCCGTGCAGCGCGCGACGTTGCCGAACGAGACCAGGCCGAGGGTCTGTCCCATGAGCCGCGGGACGTGGTTGAGGAGGGGGCGGCCCTTGCGCCACTCGCCACTCGTCGCGAACACGTCCATCTGCTTGGCGCGGCGCGCCGTGGCCAGGATCAGCATCATGGCGTGGTCCGCCACTTCCTCGATGAAGACGTCGGGGCAGTTGGTCACGACGATGCCGGCGCGCGTGGCCGCGTCCACGTCCACCATGTCGACGCCGACGCTGCCGAGGCCGATCACGACACACTGCTCGAGCTTCGAGATGACCGCCTCGTCGAAGCGGATGCCCCAGGAGGTGATCACCGCGTCGGCGGTGGCGGCGCCCTTCGCGAACGCTTCCGCGGTCGGGCTCTCGACCTCCACGATGTCCGCGATGGGGGCGAGGGCCTCGAGTTCCAGGGCGTAGCGCTCCTCCAGCGAGGCCACGTCCGCGATGCGCGGAAGCTGCATGGCGACTGTCTTGCGGGTCATTCCGTTTGCTCCGGGGGTTGTCCTTCGGGGGTGGCGTGTCCGTCCGCAGCGAGCAGGGCGACGGCCTCGTCGCGCAACTGGCGCTTGAAGATCTTCTCGGAGGCGATGCGCGGCAGGCGTTCGGTGCGCAGCCACACGTACTCCGGCACCTTGAACCGCGCGAGGTGTTCGGCCGTGTGGGCCTGGAGGTCCTCGACGGTCGGCGGCGCGTCCGGCCGGACGGACACCACGGCGGCCACGGTCTCGCCGAGACGCGCGTCCGGTACGCCGAACACGGCGCACTCCGCCACGCCGGGGTGGCGGTAGAGCACCGCCTCGACCTCCTGGCAGCCGATGTTCTCGCCGCCCCGGAGGATCATGTCCTTGGCACGGTCGGTGATGTGGACGTAGTCGTCCTCGTCCATGTGGCCGACATCGCCGGTGTGCACCCAGCCGTCCGTCAGCGCTTCGGCCGTGGCGTCGGGCCGGTTCCAGTAGGCCTTGAAGTTCATGACGCCCCGGATCCACAGTTCGCCGGTCGCGCCGCGCGGCAACTCGTGGCCGGCGTCGTCGACGACCTTCACGCGGACCAGCGGGGCGATCGGCCGCCCGCAACTCTTCGGACGCTCGACGTAGGCCAGGCCGCCGATCATGGTGGCGAGGCCCTGGGTTTCGGTCATGCCCCAGCCGGTGCCGGCGGCGCCCTCGCCGATCTGCTCGTCGATGCGGCGGGCCTGCTCGGGCGCCATCGGCGCGCCGCCTCCGCCCGCGCTTGCGAGGCTGGACAGGTCGTACTTGTGGTAGTTGGGGGACTGCACGAGTTCCCACGCCATGGTCGGTACGCCGTTGAAGGACGTGATGCGTTCCGCCTCGATGATCCGGAGCGCCTCCTCCGGATCCCAGCGGTACATGGCGACGATCTTGCGGCCGGAACGGAAAGAAGAGAGGAGCTGCACGGTGAGCCCGGTGACGTGGAACAGCGGGACGCTCAGGATGACGGCAGGCGGAAAGGGGGCCGGCTGGTCTGCGAGTTCGGGGGTGATGTGCACGGCGAGGGCCATGCCGGACTCCCAGCCGAGCAGGGCCTGTACCACGGAGGTGTGGATCGACAGCACGCCTTTCGGATGCGCCGTCGAGCCGGACGTGTAGAGGATCGTGGCGTCGTCCGCGCCGTCCAGGGGTAGCTCCGGCATTTCGGTGGAGGCGCCCGCGACGAAGTCGGCCCAAGCAGGCGAGCCAGGGTGTTCGCAGCGGACCGTCACGAGTTCGACGTGCAGCCGCTCGGCGTGGGGGGCGATGCGTTCCAGTCGCTCCCGGTCGACGAACAGGAGTTGGAGGCCGCTGTCCTCGACGCCGTAGACCATCTCCTCGGCGGACCACCAGGCATTGAGGGCGACCGCCACCGCGCCGATCGACGTGATGCCCATGAACGCGAACACCCACTCGGGATAGTTGCGCAGGGCGATGCCGACGCGGTCCCCGGGCCGGACGCCGCGGGCGCGCAGGGCGTTGGCGCACGCCGCGGCCCGCTCCCATGCGTCGCGGAAGGTGAAACGTTCGTCAGCGTAGATGTAGAAGTCGGCGTCGCCGTGTTCGAGGCCCTGGCGGTAGAGTTCGCGCAGGTTGTCCGGGGCGTTGACGAAGACCGGGAACTCGACCCCGTTGACGCGCCGGACGGTCGTCTCGTACGGCTCTCCAGGGGCCGTCACGGCGTCGATCACCGCCTCGATGGTGGCCTTGTCCATGGTGGGTGGCGGGCTCTCCGGGCTGGGGCACGGCGTGAACGGGCCCGTGCAGGCGAGCCGCGCATTTTCGCATGGAACCGTTGCGGTTGGCAGCCGAGGTGGGTCACTCCAGCGTTTGACGGCCTGGCGTTCGCAGTCCTGCTTGGCGGCGCCGTCTTGCGGCGCGACGAACTCGGGGGGCAGCGGCAGCGCGCGCGACCGGCCCGGCGCCACGACGGTGGCGGCGAGCATCTGGTGGAAGTGCTCCGTGCCGCCGTCGTTGCGCTTGCGGGTCGAACAGTTGTCGCAGTGGATGTTGCGGGAGCGGAAGTACTCCGTGCCGTCGATGGCGACGAGCACGCGGTCGTCCAGGCAGCGCATGGAGGCCAGCGCGCCGTGCGCGCCGAGGTCCTCGACGAGGGCGTGGAACTCGTCGTCGAAGTGTTCCGTCGGCACGCCGTCGAGCAGTTGCCGGATGTGGTTGTCGCAGGGGATGCGGTCGAGGCCGAACAGGGTGTGCGCGTTGCAGCGGCGACCGCCTTCGGCGAGCGCGCGCTGGTGCGCCAGGAACGACGGCGACCGCATGAAGAACACCGACAGCGCCGCCATGCCGATGTCCGCCATGGCGTGGCGGCGGTTGCGCCCGCGGCGCCGGTCCGGCAGCTGCGCGAAACACGCCCGCAGCCGGTCGAGTTGGCGTGCGAGGAACCTCACGGCGGCGCGCCGGCCTCCACCGCCATGAGCGCCGCCAGCACCGCCAGGCGCTCCGCCGGCGGCATCGCCGCGTAGCGCCGGCCCCAGCCATGCGCCTTGCGCTTGACCATCTGCCGGTGCGTGAAGTTCCGTCCCGCGCGCGCGGCCCAGTGCACGCGATCCGGTTCGAAGTTGAACCACACCTTCTCGGTGACCACCCCCGCGTGGTTCATCACCTGCAGCGACACGCTGCGCCAGCCGCCCAGCAACTCGTCGTACAGCGCCGACGGGTATCCCGACACCATCGCCGCGCACGGCAGGCCCGTCAGCAGTTCCAGCAGCGCCACGTGGTCCGCGTCCGCGTAGTCGTGCCGGTAGCGGCGCTCCGACTTGCGCGCGCCGCGCAGGTACGGCGGGTCGCTGTACACCAGCTCCGAACCGTCGAACGGGAACCCGGCCAGCCACGCGTGGCAGTCGCCATGCACCAGCTCCACCGGATGGCCGCACTCGAACGACGCCAGCGCCCGCCGGTCCAGGTCGATGCCGATGTTGCGCAGCGCCGCCGGCTTGCGCCGCATCACCGCGCCGCCGCCCAGGTGCGTCTCGATGTACACCGCGTGCGGCGGCATCAGCGCCACCAGCGCCTGCCACAGCCCCGATGTCGCCTTCGATCCGAACCACGGGTTGCCCATGGCCCGCACCATAGGGCCGCCGCCCTATGGTGTCAACCCGTTCGCCGACGGAATCTCCGACTCCGTTGCCCCGTCAGGTCAAAATGAGAACTGCTGGGGTCACTCCGAGGTCACTCCGCTATGCTGCGGGCGCAGGGGACGGTCGGGAGGTGGTCTTGTTCCGTGGGCTGGGGACGGCGTTTCGTAACACCTACCGCACGAGCTTCGTACTGTTCGGCACGGCGGTGGGGTTGTGGATCGGGGCGGCGGCGGTGGAACTGGCGCAGCACGCCGTGGAGTGGGAGCTTGGCCTGTTCGCCGCCGACGCGAGCATCGAAGCGGCCTTGGAGTCGGACACCTACCATGCCGCGGGCTGGGCCAAGGTGGCCGCGGTCACCCTCTGCAGTTGGCTCGTTCCACGGTACCTCTACCAAGAGCGGGACTGGCGGCGCGTCCTGCGTCCCGACAGGACACTCGTCAAGGGGGTTGCGGTGATGGCCGGCGTCAGCGCATTGCCGATCGTCCCGCTGGTCCTGGCGTCCGGTCCAGGCGGGATCCTGACGGCAGGGCTTTGGGCGCAACTGGGGGGCTGGCGTTGACGGTGCCGCTGATGGCCATCCTGCCCTGGGGCGTCGGGCTGATCGCGGGAGACCATGCCATGACGTTCCGCAGGTCCCTTCGCGCGATGCGGGGGCGCTGGTTCTGGGCGGCGTTCCTGATGCTGGGTAGTCCGTTGGTGGTGATGATCCCGCACGCCGCGCTGAACCTGGTGACCGTCGGCGCGGCCCCCGTCGTCGCCGGGAGCCTGCTCGTGCTGGATTCCGTGCTGGTGGGCTTCATGGCGCTCGTGATGGGCTCGGCGGGCTGGATCGTCTACCGGGTCCGCGTGCTCGACGAATTGACTTGATCGCCCGCCGGCGAAGAGACTGTGCTCCGGACAAGGAGGGAATCCATGCGAGAGAACACGCCCCTGAAGACCTGGCGCGAGGGCGGTCAGACGGTGGGAGGCTGGCTGTCCGTGGGCAACGCCTACACCGCCGAGGTGATGTCGAACGTCGGTTTCGACTGGCTGTGCGTCGACCTGCAGCACGGCATGCTGAGCTACGACGACCTCACCTACATGCTGCCGGCCATCTCGACCTGCGACACGATCCCGTTCGTGCGCGTGCCCTGGAACGAGCCCTACGAGATCATGAAGGCGCTCGATGCGGGCGCGTACGGCGTGATCGTGCCGATGGTCAACAATCGGGAGGAAGCGGCGACCGCGGTGGCCGCCTGCCGCTATCCCCCGGATGGCAACCGCTCCTTCGGTCCCATCCGCGCGGCCATGTACGGCGGACGCGGCTATGCCCGCGAGGCCAATGACCAGATCGCCTGCATCGCCATGGTGGAGACCGCCGAGGGCATCGAGAAGCTCGACGAGATCGCGAGCACTCCGGGGCTCGATGCGATCTATATCGGGCCTTCGGACCTGGGTTACGCGCTCGGTCTCGGGCCCGCCGCATTCACGGATCCGAAGCACGAGGAGACCGTGCAGCGAATCCAGGATGCCTGCCGGGCCCACGGCATCGCCGCCGGCATCCACGGCGGCAGCCTGCCGTTCGCGCAACGCTGGCTACAGCAGGGGTTCAATCTCGTGACGCTCGGCTCCGACAGCGGCTTCATGGGCGCCGCCGCGCGGGAGCAACTCGCGCAGGCCAAGGAAACCGCGGCGGAGGAGCGGGAGAGCACGGGGTACTGAACGACGCCCGACGGCAAGTCGGGAGCGTCGTCCGTCAGGCGTCCTGTCCGATCAGGGAGCGGTAGTGGTCGCGCCCCGGGGCGGCGGTTTCGCCCAGGGTGGCGTCGAGCTTGGCGATCGCGTCGCGCGCCGGCCGCGCGGGTTCGATGTCGTCGAGCCCCTGCAGGAAGCGGAACGCGCAGACGTTCAGGCCGTGGTCGAGTTCGTAGCTGACTTCCACGATCACGTTGTCGAGCCCGGCATCGGTGGTGGGAACGTCGCACTGGATGTCGACCTGCTGCTGCCGGTACTTCGAGTACACCGATTGCGGGTCGGTGACGCCGAACAGCCGCTCGAGACGTTCCGGACGTACCCGCATGCCGTCCTCGGTGAGGTGGCCGACGTACCGGTAGCCGACACGGGTGCGGTCCGGAGAGTCGCGCAGGGTCGGTGTCTTCTCCCCCTCGAACAGGGCTTCGAACAGGGGGTCCAGCACGGCTTCGTGGCGCTTCACGAAACCGTCCACGGCGGCCTTGATGTCGGCGACCCCGTCGCGCCGGCCGCGGATGACGCGGTACTTGCACGTGAGCGAGGACAGGCCGTCGTCGTCCTTCCCCATCATCCGGACGAAGTAGAAAAACTCGCTTAGCGTGATGCGCATCTGGCGTCCTTCTTGCTTGTGGTTTAGCGGGCAACAGCAGGGGGTATCAGCGCCGGTTGACGGGTCAGCGTTGCTGCGGCGCTGCGAGTGTTTCGGGCTCGAAGGCGCGGAGCATCACGCCTTCAAGCCGTCCGAGGGAGTGACGCACGTCGGAGAGCTGGTTGGCGAGGCCGTCGACGCGCTGCCCGAGCGCGTCCAGCCGGTTGGAGAGCCGCGCGCGCTCTTCGCGCGCCACGGCCATCTGCTCCCTGATGTCTTCATGGAGGGCATCGAAACGGGCGTCCACGGCGTCGAACCGCCGGTCAATCGCGTCGAACCTCCTGTCGACGGTCTCGAACCGGCTGTCGACCGACCCAAATCTCCTGTCGACGGCCTCGAACCTCCTGTCGCCGGCCTCGAACCTCTTGTCGATGGCATCGAATCGTTGGTCGATGGCATCGAACCGCCGATCGATGGCGTCGAACCGCCGATCCAGCCGCCGCACGAACCACGCGGCGAGCCCGCCGAAGGCGGCGACGAGGCTGACTGTCATGCCTGCCGCGGCGGCGAACAACTGGATTGTGGGGTCCATGTCGAAGTGCCCGATCCCGTGGCCCGAACTCAGGTCCGCCGCGGCGCCGAGAGCGCCTCGGGTTCGAGGGTGCGTAGCATGATGCCCTCGAGCCGGCCGAGGGAGTGACGCGCGTCGGAGATCTGGTCGGCGAGCGCATCCTGGCGTTCGCCGAAGCCGTCGAGCCGCGTCGCGAGCCTGGCGCGTTCGTCCCGGGCCGTGTCGAACTGGCGTTGCATGTCGGCCTTCAGGTCGTCGAGCTGCCGATGCGTGTCGGCTTTCTGTTCGTCGAACCGCCGATCCAGCCGCCGCACGAACCAGCCGGCGAGCCCGCCGAACACGAGCGCCAGGCTGGTGGTGCTGGCGACCACTGCGGTAACGAGTTGGAGAAGGGGTTCCATCGGTTGCGCGGTCGGCGGACATCTCCGCGTCGGATTCGAAGGTGATTTTAGCGGCTGTCGGCGACCGCGGAAGGGCGGATTGCCCCGGTCTCGTGTCCGCCATCGATTGTGATTCGTGTGCGACATTGCCGATACTTGGGCGTTTTCCAGCGACGGACGGGTGCACATGGCGGACAGCAACTACGAGCAGATCCGGTTTCGCACGGAGGGCAACGTCGCCGTTCTGACGCTCTACCGGCCGGAACGCCTGAACGCATGGACATACGCGATGAACCGGGAACTCGTGGACGCCATCGAGCGCTGCAACGGCGACGCGGCCATCGGCGCGATCGTCGTCACCGGAGGGGGACGCGGCTTCTGCGCCGGGGCGGACATCCGCGACAACTTCCAGGCCCGGCTGGACGGGGTCGAGGAAGACCCGATCCCCGATTGGATCGCGCTGATCCGGAGCTCGAAGCCGATCGTGGCGGCGGTGAACGGGCCGAGCGTGGGCGTCGGGGCGACCATGATCCTGCCGATGGACGTCATCGTGGCGTCGGAGGACGCGAAGTTCGCGATGGCCTTCGTGAAGATGGGACTGACGCCGGAACTCGCCAGTTCCCACTTTCTCGTCCAGCGCATGGGCTTCGGGCGCGCCAGCGAGATGTGCCTCTCGGGACGGCTCTACTCCGGGCGCGAAGCCTTCGAGATGGGCCTGGCGGACCGGTTGACGACGCCGGACGCGCTGCTGGAGACGGCGCTCGAAGTCGCGGGCGCGATGGCGGCCAACCCCGGGCCGCAGCTTCGCTGGATCAAGCAGCTCCTGAGCGAGAACGGCGCCGAGACCGATCTTGCGGCCGTGCAGCGGCGGGAGATCGAGGCCCTGCAACGCGCCTACGCGAGCCCCGAGCACAAGGAGGCCGTGAGCGCTTTCCTCGAGAAGCGGGCGCCGAAACTCAGTTGATCCCGGAATCGGGCGCGCCCCGGGGCGCGTCCTCGGGCCCGCCCTCCGGCGCCGCTTCCTCGCGCCCCACGTACGGCGGGGTCTCCGCGATCGCGTAGGGGCGCAGCAGCGTGCGGTTCAGGTATTGCCGGTGCCGCGTGACGGGCTCGATCGCCTCGCGCCGCAACTGCTCCACGCCCGGGTAGAGGGCGACGCTGTCGAGGGGCCGGAAGATCTGCGCCACAGGGCGGAGGCCGCTGAACGCGCAGCGCGTCTCCCAGGTGCCGCGATGGAAGGCCTCGACGTCGATGTCCTCGATCTCGGCCCACCAGCCGAACTCCTCCGGCTCGCCGGACGCGAACAGGACGACCAGGGTCTCGTCGCGCGACCGCGCCTGCGCGAGCATCTCCTGTGCGAGGTACCACGGGTGGGTGTCCTTGTACGCGCCCGCGCCGCCGTTGGCGCGGACGTTCTCGATGGCCTTTTCCGCGACCGGGGCGCAGAGGCAGTAGGGGGCGGGCCGCATGTCGCCATAGATACTCCATAGCGCACGCTCGCGCCAGCGCCGGCCCGGAGGGTGTGCTTCTCCGCTGTATGCATGTACAGACAACCGCTATAATGCGGAGCCATGTCGTGCAGCCGTGTGTGAAGCGCGCCGTGGCAAGTCCTTCGATGGGGGGTAGTGCGGGGACCGCAGCGCCCCGCCTCGTCGCCACGGAACCGCCGCCCGACCACTACTACGCGGACAACCTGCTCCTGCTCATCGAGAGCGTGCACCGCCAGTACGACGACCTGCTCACACGCGAGGAGCGGGCGTTCGGAGGCGCGGTCGCAGGCCTGTCCGAAGGGGCGCAGCGGCTCTTCGCCCGGCTCAGCGGGCGCAAGGGGCCGGTCGTGCGCGTGGACACCCTGGCGTACCGCGAAGTCGCGCAGTGCCACGAGGCGCTCGCCGAACTGGTCGAGGCGGGTTTGGTGCTCGCGTGCCCGGACATGCCCGTCGAGATGCTCCTCGGGCGCGGCCGGCGCGCGGAACTCGAGCGCTGGTATCCGCTCGAGGCTCCCGCGGGCCGCAAGGACGCCCTCGTGGAGGCGATCCTGGCGCAGTATCCAGAGGCGGTCGTGCGGTCGCGGTTCGCGTGGCACTGCCCCTGGGTGGCGCTGGCCGCGCCGGAACGCCTCGAACTGTACCGGCTACTCTTCTTCGGCGACCGCCGATCCGACCTCGCGGCTTTCGTCGTGCGCGATCTCGGCATAGTGCGGTACGAGAACTATGTACTGTGCCGGGAGCGGCGCCTCTTTCCCGACCGTCCAGCCCTCGACGCCTGGCTCGCGCTGGCGGGGATCGGCGACTACGTCGAGGAGCTGGGCGCCGTCCCACAGCCCGAGTTCGCGGCGCTGGTGGTGGAGGCCCTCTGGCACCCGGCGCGGACACGGCTGCTGGAGCACCGGCGCAGCCGCATCCTCAACCGCCTCGCGCGCCGCCTCGAGCGTGGCGGCGCCCTCGACGAGGCGCTCTCGTGCTACGCGCGTTCCACGGCGTCGCCGGCGCGGGAACGGACCGCCCGGATCCTGAAGCGCCTGGGGGACGACGTCGGTCTGGAGGGGCTGCGCGCGACCATGCGCGAGCGACCGCGGTCGGCCCTCGAGCGCGACTTCGGCGAGCGTTTCGGAGCCCCGCGCTCCGCGCCGCAATACGCGATCGACGATTTCGCCTGGGACCCGTCCTACGCCACCCGCGTCGAGGCGGCCGCGGCGGAAACGCTGGCGGCCCGCGGCGGTGACGTCTGGCACCTGGAGAACGCGCTGCCGCTCGGGCTCTTCGGCCTCGCCTACTGGGAGTGGGTGTTCGCTCCCGTGGACGGGGTGTTCGTCAACGCCTTCCAGAACGCCCCGATCGACCTGTTCTGGCCGGACTTCTTCGCCACGCGCCGCGGACTCTGCGATGACCCGCTGGGCCTGGACGACGCGTCGCTGCGTGCCGCGATGCTCGCCACGGCCGAGTCGCGGCGCGGCATCGCCAACCGCCTGGTCGACTGGCGCGCGCTGGACGCCGGGACGCTCCACCGCGTGCTCGCGGGCATCCCCATGGCCGACGTGCGCCGGCTCCTCGCGATCGTCGCGGAAGACCTCGACCGCGCCCGGACGGGCTTCCCGGACCTGACCGCGGTGTACGAGGACGGCTCTTACGAGTTCGCGGAGGTGAAGGGTCCCACCGACCGGTTGCGGCGCCACCAGCGGCTGTGGATCGACCGGCTGCGCGCCGCCGACCTGCCGGTGCGCGTGCTCCGTTTCCGGTGAACGCGGCAGTTCCGGCGCATGCTCGGGAGCCCGTCGCGGCCACCGTCGCCGTGCGGGAACTCGCCGCCTTCGTCCACCGCCGCGGCGACCTCCACTACCGCTACGACCGGGCCACCACGGCCGTCGAGGGCATTAGTGCGCAGCGCCGCGCGCAACGCGGGCGGCCCGACAGCTATCGCCGCGAGGTCGCGGTGGAGACCACGCTCGAGCGGCACGGCGTCGCGCTAACCGTGCGCGGCCGCATCGACGGCTTCGATCCGGAGGCCGGACTCATCGAGGAGTTCAAGACGACGCGCTCGGACGTCGAACGCCTGCACGCGCACCTCGGGCACCTGCACCTCGCGCAACTCCGCCTCTATGCCGGGCTCGTCGAGGAGCAGCGCCCTTCCTGGCGGCTCAGGCTCACGTACCTGCGGCCGGACGGCGAATCGACCCGGCAGGTGGAGGAAGCGGTGACCCGCGACGACGCCGCGGACTACCTGGCCCGGACCGTGGAGGCCTACGCGGCCTGGCTCGCGGGGAGACTCGCGCACACGGCCCGCCGTGACGCCGTGCTGGAAGACCTGGCATTCCCCTTCGACGACTTCCGCGACCACCAGCGCCGCATGGCGCGCGGCGCGTTCCGGGCGTTTCGCGACGCCGGGCAACTGCTCGTCGAGGCGCCGACCGGGAGCGGCAAGACGGTCTCGATGCTGTACTCCGCCCTCCGGGCGATGGGGGCGGGGCGGGTCGGCCGCACGGTCTTCCTGACCGCCCGCGGCACAGGCCAGCGCGCGGCGGAGGACGCGCTCAGGAGGTGCGGAGCAGGCGAGAGCCCTCAGCCGGGGAGCGCGAGGGGGCACCCCTCGCAAGAGAGCCCTCAGCCGGGGAGCGCGAGGGGGGACCCCTCGCAAGAGAACCGCCTATCCGCTGTGACGGTGACCGCGAAGGACCGCATCTGCTTCGAGCCCGGCACGCCGTGCGATCCGGCGCACTGCGGATACGCCCGTGGGTACTACGACCGCATGCCGGCGGCCCGTGCAGCGTTGCTCGCGCACGGGCTCGTGGCGCGCGAGCGCGTGGAGGCCGTGGCGCGCGAACACGCCGTGTGTCCGTTCGAGTTGTCCCTCGACACGGCCGCGTGGACCGACGTGGTGGTCTGCGACTACAACTACGTGTTCGACCCGGTCGTGCGGCTGCGGCGGCTGGTCACGCACGCGTCGGGGAGCGCCTGCCTGCTCGTGGACGAGGCGCACCAGCTTGCTGCCCGGACGAGCGACATGCTGAGCGTCGCGATGGAGCGCCGTGCGTGCCGGAGCGCGCTCGAGGACGCGCCCGCCGGCCTCACGAAGCGCATCCGTTCCGTCGACCGGGCCCTGCTGAAGCTACGGCGTGAAGAGGAGGACGGACCCATCGCTCAACCCGCCGCGCTGCTGCGCGCGCTCGAACGGCTGCTCGTGACGGCCGCCGAGGTCGACTTGGCAGCTTCGCCGGCCGCCCGGACGTTCCTCGGCGACTGCTATCGGTTCGCCGCGGGCGCCGGCTGGTTCGACGAGACGGACTACCGGTATCTCCTCGCGGCGGAGGGGCGCGAAATCGCGGTTCGCATGACGTGCCTATCGCCAGCGGCCCATATCGCCGACGTTCTCGACGGGTTCCACGGGGCCGTGCGGTTCTCCGGGACGCTGTCGCCGCCGGCGCTCTTCCAGGCCCTGCACGGCCAGCCGGACGCGCGGAGCGGCCGCGTCGACGCCGGGTTCCCCGAGGACGCGCTCGGGGTCTTCGTCGTGCCGGACGTCTTCACCTACTACCGCGACCGTGCGCGTACGCTGGACGCGCTGGTCGGTGTGGTGCGCGCCGTGACCGAGGCGGCGCCGGGCAACTACCTCGTCGCACTGCCGTCGTTCGCCTACCTGGACCTGCTCGCACCGGCCCTCGCTGCGGTGTCGCCGTTCCGCGTCGCGTGCCAGCGGCCCGGCATGGGGGATCCGGAGCGCGCGCGCTTCCTGGCGGAGCTGTCGGGGCGGGATTCGCCCTGTATCGGGGCCGTCGTCATGGGTGGCGTGTTCGCCGAGTCCGTGGACTTTGACGGGGGCGCCTTGCGCGGCGTCATCGTGGTGGGCCCCGGCTTGCCGCCGCCGTCCACGCAGCGCGACCTCGTGGCGGAACGGTTCGGCGACGACGGCTTCACCGTGGCCTATCTGCAGCCGGCCATGGCCAAGGTCGTACAGGCCGCCGGACGCGCCGTGCGCGGACCGGAGGACCGGGGCGTCGTCGTGCTCGTCGACCCGCGCTTCACCGAGGCGCGCTGCCAGGCGTTCTTCCCCGGGCACTGGCGACCCGAGCGCGTGCGTGGCGGCGCGTTGGGGGATGCGGTGGCCGCGTTCTGGCGCGACCGGGAGGATGCCGCATCAGGCGGAGCGTCATCGAGTGCAGATGGCGTGGTGGTACCCTGACCGGATGGACCGCCGCACCAAGATCGTCTGCACGGTCGGGCCCGCCACGGCGGACTTCGAGACCCTGTCGCGCCTCTACGAGGCGGGCATGGACGTGGTGCGGGTCAACATGTCGCACTCGGACCACGAGACGGCGTTGCGCACGATCAACTGGATCAAGACGCTGAACCGCAAGGTCAAGTTCCCGGTGCCCGTGCTGCTCGACACCCAGGGCCCGGAAATCCGCACGGGCGACACGGACACCGCCGTCCCGCTGGAGCAAGGGGAGGAGATCTCGCTGCGGGTCGCGGGCCCGGTGGTGGACGGCGAGATCCACGTCAACTACCCCGACCTGCCGGCGGCCGTGGAGGCCGGCAGCGCCCTGACGCTGGACAACGGGCTCATCAACCTCGAGGTCATCGAGAAGAGCGCCGCGCGCGTGCGCTGCCGTGTCGTGGACGGCGGGCTGCTCGGCAGCCGCAAGCACGTCAACCTCCCGGGCGTGCACATCAACCTGCCGTCGATCACCGCCAAGGACCGGGACGACATCCTGTTCGGCATGGAGCACGACGTCGACTACGTCGCGCTGTCGTTCGTGCGCGGCGCGGGCGACGTGATGGAGCTGCGCCACCTGCTCGGGCGCAAGAACGCGTCGCTCAAGGCGATCGCCAAGATCGAGAATCGGGAGGGCCTCGAGAACGCGGAGGAGATCGCCCGGGCGGCGGACGGCATCATGGTGGCGCGCGGCGACCTCGGCATCGAGATCGACATCGCCGCCATGCCCAACGTGCAGCGCGAACTCGTGCGCACCTGCGCCCGTCTCGGCAAGCGCTGCATCGTGGCCACGCACCTCCTCGAGTCGATGATCGAGAACCCGATCCCGACCCGCGCGGAGGTGACCGATGTCGCAAACGCCGTCTACGAGGGAGTGGATGCGGTCATGCTCTCGGGGGAGACGAGCGTGGGCCGCTACCCGGTGCGCTCGGTGGAACAGCTCTCGAAGATCGCCGCGGCGAGCGAGCGCTTCCCGGGGCTCGGCTTCGCCCGAGACCTCGAGACCGACACCGACAAGCACCACCTCGCCGTGGCCGCCGCGGGTCTCGCGGAGTCGATCGCCGCCGCGGGGATCGTCGTCATCACGCGGCGCGGCCTGATGGCGGACCTCGTCACGAGCTGTCAGCCCCCCCACGTGCCGATCTACGTCTTCACCAACAACAGCCAGGCCCGCCGCCGGCTCATGCTGAACCGCGGCGTCTACGCCTACCGGACCCCGTTCTCCATCCAGCCGGAGAAGACCATCCAGACCGCCCTCGGCGCACTGCGCGACCGGGAAGGCATCGCCCCGGACGCGCGCGTCGTCGTCCTGTCGGACGTGCTCGCGGAAGCGCGCGTCGACGCCATCCAGATCCGGTCGGTCGGCGGGGGCTAAACAGGCTGGTCCTGCTGTTGTTGCGGTGCAGGAAGGCCGAAGCTCATACTTCGCGTCCGCTGACACGACACCAAGTTCGAAGAGGCCGTAACCGTGAGGAATGGCGCGTGGAAAGGGCCGCGGGTGGTCGTGCGTGAAGGCAATCGAATCCGTTTCACCGGACGCGTGAATCCTTTTGCCCACCGGCAGTTCATGCTGTGCCTGCACGATTGCCTCCGTCGCGGCTACCAGGACGTCATTCTTGACTTCTCTCAGTGCGAAGCGGCGTTTCCCAACGGAATGATCCCTCTGCTTCCGAGCGTGGACGCACTTCGCCGAGAGGCGATTGATGTCTCGGTCAAGCTTCCCGAGGCGAGCGAACTCGCGAGGCTGTTCAGGAACGCCAATTGGGCCCACTTCCTGGACCCCGCGGCCCACGAGAAGAGCGATACGGTCCACGACCGCCACTTGGCGGCGCAGCGCTTCACCAACTGGGTCGAACAACAGCAACTCGTCAACGACTTCATGGATGTCGTGATGCGTAGCATGACCTTGGAGCGCGACGTGATCGCCGGTCTGGAGTGGTAAGTCAACGAAATCACGGATAACGTGCTCAATCACGCGGAGTGTGCGGACGGTGGCTTCGTGCAGGTCAGCACGTTCAAGGACGCCGGCAAGGTTGCTTTCGGGGTCGCGGACTCGGGAAGGGGAATACTGGAGTCGTTGCGGGAGGGGCATCCGAGTCTGCGCACCGATGCACAGGCGATTGGAGAGGCGATGAAGGCGGGCGTTACGCGAAGCCCCGACGCCGGACAGGGCAATGGAATCGCCGGGGCGCTGAGAATTGCCACGATGTCAAAGGGTTCCTTCCAGATTACGTCCGGATTGGCTCAGGTCGTGGCCCGTACGGACCGGCAGCCAGACGACCAGGACTTTGGCTCGGATGTCAACGTTTACAAGAGGAGGGAGGCGCAGCGTTTTCGCGGAACGGTGGTCTACGCCGAGGTCGGTGTGGGCTCACGACTCCACTTGTCGGAGGCTCTGGGCTTCTATGGCGAACCTCATCAACCCCCGGACATCATCGAACTCCAATACCAGTCGGAAAGCGGAGACGCAGTCGTGCTTAAGCTCAGCGAGGAATCGACGGGGTTTGGATCCAGACCTGCCGGTCGTCAGCTTCGCACCAAGTGCATGAATCTGCTGGAAGCTGAGCCGACAAAGCCCCTGCTTCTGGACTGGACCGCCGTTCCGTTAGTGTCCAGCAGCTTCGCCGATGAGTTGGTTGGCAAGCTGTTTGCGTCCCTTGGGCCGCTCTCGTTCTCTGCGCGCGTCCGGAACGTGGGCATGGAAGCCATGGTCCGGGGTCTAGTGGACAAGGCCATCATGCAACGGGCCGCCCAGGTCGCCGATGGCTCGGCACAGAACAACGAATCCGAAGGTTGAGGCCATCGTTGGTGGGCGCGCAGATGGGATGCCGTTTCGGTTGGTGGGCGCGAGGTAACGGAGAGCCTGAGCTCGCCCCTGCCACGGCTGCCGCATTCCGGTGGGTTGTTAGAATCCCTGAACGGTTTTCGAGACGCACACATGCACCGCACGAAGGCTCCTCAACCGGGGTTGGCACGGTTCGCGGCGCTGGTCGCGGTGCTCGCGATCGTCACCGCGGACGCGGCCACGCGCCGCATCGAACTGCCCAACGGCGACGTCTACGAAGGTGAGGTGGTGGACGGCGTCCTGACCGGGCAGGGCACGTACGTCAGCAGCCGGCACCGCTATGTCGGCGCGTTCCTGAACGGCAAGATGCACGGCGAGGGGACGATCTACTGGCCCGACGGCCGGGTGTTCGCGGGCCGATTCGTGAACGACCGCCGGCAGGGGCGGGGTCGCCTGGAATGGCCGGACGGCCGGGTGTTCGAGGGCGACTTCGTCAACGACCGGCGCGAGGGGACCGGGCAGCTCGCCTGGAGCAACGGCGACGTTTACTCGGGGGACTTCCGCGCCAACCAGATCACCGGCAACGGCCGCCTCGCGTCGGCCAACGAGGACGTCTACGAGGGCGAGTTCCTCGAGGGCGAGCGCTCCGGCTGGGGCACGCAGACCTGGCAGAACGGCAACCGCTACGTCGGCGAGTGGCGGGCGAACGGGCGGGAGGGCGTCGGCGCGTACCACTGGAGGGACGGCACGGTGTACCGCGGCGAGTTCATGGCCAACAAGATGCACGGCTACGGCGTGAAGCGCGTCCCGGACGGCGACCCGTACTTCCAGCAATGGGCGGACGGCCAGCTCGTGCGGGAGACGGTGATCGCGGAGGACGCCCGGTGCCGCGTGACGCTGGATGGCGAGCCGTGGATGTTCACCAGCGACGAGTGCGTGAACGGCCGGGCGCACGGCTGGGGGACCGCCGTTCGGCTCGACGGCGAGGCGTACGTGGTGGGCGGGCGGTTCGTGCTCGGCCACATGGTGCAGGGCGAGATCGGCTGGCTGAACGTGGCTGACCTCCCGTGATGGAGATTTCCGGCTACCGGATTCACCGGGAACTCGGGCGGCCCGGCGACCAGGCGGGCCCGGCGCCGCGAACGCCTGGCGCGCCGGACAAGGCGCGAGTCTACCTCGCGACCGAGCGGCAGTCGAACCGGCTGGTGGCGCTCAAGGTGATGGAGCTCGGCGAGCAGGCGGATCTGCTCGCCCGCGACCGCGCGTGGCGCCGCGCGCGCCGCGCCGCGCGGCTGGACCACCCCAACGCCGTCAAGGTGTATGACGTGGGCCTCGAGGGGTCCGCGCTCTACGTGGCGATGGAACACCTGCGGGGCGGAGACCTGTCCGCGCGGCTGCGCGGCGGCGTGTCCTTCGCGGACATCCTGCGCTTCACCGAGCAGCTTGCGAACGCGCTCGACCACGCGCACGTCAAAGGGTGCCTGCACGGTGACGTGACGCCGTCGAACGTCCTGTTCCGGGACTCCGGAACGGCGGTTCTCGTCGACTTCGTCGGTTGTGCGCCGGCCGACCTCGACCCTGGAAGCACGCCGGGCCGGGTGCGCGTGGTGGGGACGCCCGGCTACATGAGCCCCGAACAGGCGGCGGGCCGCGGCCTCGATGCCCGCTCGGACCTGTACGGCCTCGGCGTCGTCTTCTTCCAGATGCTGACCGGCGACACGCCGTATCCGCCCGATCGCGAGGGCGCCGTGGTGGTCCGCCATCCCGCGGCCGCGGCGCCCCGGCTGCCGGAGCGCTTCGCGGCGCTCCAGGAACTTGTGGACGGTCTGCTCGCGCCGCTGACGGAGCGCCGCTTCCAGAGCGGCGCGGAGATCGTGCGGGCTCTCGACGCCGTGCGGTTCGAGGACGTGACTCCAGGGCCTGCCCTGGTCCGCGAACTGGTGTCCACGTCGGAGATCGAAGTGCTGGCCGCGTCGGTGCAGCCCCGGCGCGACAGCGGGCGGACGCGGCTCGAAGAGGGCGCGCGGGCGCGCGTCCGGGTGGCGCCGGTCGCGGTCGGGGCGGCGTTGGTCCTTGCCGTGCTCACCGGCGGCTACTTCGGGATGACGCAGCCGGACGCCGCGACGGCGCTGCTTGCCCGGACGGGCCTCGCGGAGCACCCGGAGGTGGAACAGGCCTGGAGCGCGGCCGAGGCCCTGCGCCGCGACCCGAACCAGAGCCTGGCGGCCATCGTCGCCGCGTACCGGCGGGTCCTCGACCGGGCGCCGGGACACGAGGGGGCCGGGCTCGCGCTGTCGACGGTGGCGGCCACCTGGAAGAGCGACATCGCGCAGGCGATCGAGTCGGAGGACTTCGCCATCGCCGAGGCGAAACTCTCCGAGTCGCTCAGCATCTTCCCGGAGGACTCCGAGCTCACGGTGCTGTTCGAGCGCGTGTCCGACCGGCGCCGCGCCGAGTCGATCCTGCGGGGCGCGCGCGTGCTCCTCGCGACGCAGAGCATGTCCCACGAGCCCTCGGCGGCCGCCGCCATACAGGCCCTGCAGGAAGTGCTGCGCCGCTATCCGGGCAACGAGGAGGCGCGCGACCGGCTGGACGAACTGGCGGGGCATTACACGGCCCTGGCGGAGGGCGCGGTGACGCAGGGCGATGTCACCGACGCGATCAACAAGCTGGGCCGCGCCTCGAGCGCGAACCCCGACTATCCGGAACTCGCCCGGGTGCGGGAACTCATCCGGCAGGCGGAGACGCTCGCACAGGAGATCGGGGAGATGTTGCAGCGGGCCGGCGATCTCCGCGCCGCGGCGGCGCTGGTCGACCCCGCCGGCGCGAACGCCGCGGAGATCTACTTCGGCGTGCTCGCCACGGACCCGGACAACGCCATCGCCCAGCAGGGGCTCGCCGAGGTGGCGGCGCAGGTGCTGACGCAATTCAGCGGACTGCTGGGCGAGCGGGATCTAGCGCGGGCCCAGCATCTCCTCGACCGTGCCGTCGCCGTGGGGCTCGGCGAGAGCACGGTCAACGAGATGCACCTGCGTCTCGATGCGGAGGAGCAGCGGCTGACGACGGTGGCGAGCCTGCTCGCCGAGGCGGAGGCGCTCTTCCGGGACGGCTACTTCACCGAACCCGCGGACGCCAACGTGGTCGCGAAGCTGCGCGAGGTGATCCGGCTGGACCCCGGCAATGCCCGGGCGTCGACGTTGCTGGCCCGGACCGCGGAGCGCCTGGCGACGGTGGCGCAGGAAGCCTTCGACGTCGGCCTGGCACCCGATGCGCGCTACTACCTGGACCTCGCCCTGACCGTCACGCCCGACGTGGACGCGTGGCGCGACCTGCGGGACGCGTGGAGCGCGGACCCGGAGCAGGTCGGCGGCGAGTAGCGGCCCGGCGGGACAACTCTGATAGGCTTCGCGCTCCGGCGGAGGCGCGGCGGCAGAGATGGGCGTAACGATTCCTTTCAGGCGGGAGCTGGATTTCGAGTACGGCGTGTCCGCCGCGGTGTCGCCGAACATCCGCCGGGTCGTCGCCAACAACCCCAGTCCCTTCACGCTCTACGGCACGGGCACCTACATCCTCGGCCACGGCAACGTGGCCGTGATCGACCCCGGCCCGGCCGACCCGGCGCACATCGAGGCGCTGCTCGCCGCCACGCGTGGCGAGACGATCACGCATCTCCTGGTCACGCACACGCACGCGGACCATTCGCCGGGCTGCGCGCTGCTGCGCGAATCCTGTGACGCCCCCACCTACGGCTACGGGCCCCACGGCGCCGGCAAGCTGGAGGAGGGCGTCGTCGTGGAGGAAGGCGGGGACATGGACTTCGATCCCGACGTGAAGGTGCGGGACGGACAGGTGATCGAGGGGGACGGCTGGTCGGTCGAGTGCGTGTATACGCCAGGACACACCTCGAACCACATCTGCTACCAGTTGCGCGAAGAGCGGGCGCTCTTCTCCGGCGACCACGTGATGGGCTGGTCGACCAGCATCGTCTCGCCGCCCGACGGGGACATGCAGAACTACATGGCGAGCCTGGAACTGCTCCTCGAGCGCGACGACGCGCTCTACTGGCCGACCCACGGTCCCGCCATCACGGCCCCGAAACCGCACGTCGAGGCGTTCGTCGCACACCGCGTCGAGCGGGAGGAGCAGATCAAGGCGTGCCTTGCCGACGGCGTGCCGCGCATCCGCGAGATGGTGCCGACGATGTACGCGGAGCTGCCCGAGTTCATGTACCCGGCCGCGGCCCGCAGCGTGTTCGCGGCGATGGTCTACCTCGTCGAGCGCGGCGAGGTGATTTGCCGCGGGGAGATCGCCGTGGACGCGGAGTACGCGCCAGGCTAGTGCGCGGTTTCTCTCTCGATCCTTATCCGCGCGGCCTGAAAGTCGTCAACGAATGCCAAGTTCTGGAGGTGCCAGAGCGTCGCCTCGAAGCCGGTGCGTAACGTGCTCGCCAGAGCTGCGACCGCGGCAGCCGTGGTCACAGGCGTCCCCATTTCAGAAACGGCACGTTTCACCAGCGATGTTGGCATGAGGAACATTGCAGCGAATGCGTTGGCTCGCTGTTCTACCGCAAGAGGCGCCCAAGGCCCGCTGGCGATGGCCAGCCGCCGACCTGCGTTTCGGTCGAAGAGTAGGTGGCAGAGTTCGTGGGCCAAGGTGAAGCGACGCCCTTGCGGGCTTTGATTAAACAGGCAGTTTGCGTTCCATGCCATTCCCGGCCAATGGCGGGGACCTGCGACAGCGACTCCCCGTACGGAATCGTCCCGGAAGCTGGCTTCCAGCACCTGCACGCCTAACTCTGTCAGTATCTCGTCAACCTCTACCGAGTCGGTGTGCCCGTTGGATGAGCGGATTTCATCGTGGAACTCTTCGGCTAGGTCATAGCCTTGCATCCACGGCTTCGTGTCTGGGCTCACCGTCACCTCTTGACACAGATCTGCCAATGGATCCGGTCTTGCCTCGGGTTTGGATAGACGCACCATGATGTCTGCGAGCGCCAGTACATCGGGTTTGGCGATGTTGGGGGCCGTTGAACCGAACATCAGCGCTGCGTGGCAGGAGCCCTCGACAACAAGCCGAGAGCTTCCATGTGATGCGAGCAAGGCACTCTGTTGGGGTTTGGGAAGGTCTGCGAGCTGGCTCTTCAGCCGTCGCCACCCACGGCGTACCGAGGCGTGATCGACGCCTAGTCCCGCAAGCCACATCATTCGGTTCTCGGTCCGCGAGTTCGATAGCCTCCGCAAGTCACGTTCGACCTGCCTCACTCTTGACGACAGGGGCGACCTGCTCTTCAGATAGCCTGCTGCGCTCGTGAGCACAGCGTAGAGGGGTTCGGCCACCCTGTTCGGAGGCAGGGTCACGGCGGCTGGCGAACCTGCCTCGAAGGCCACATGATCGGGCGTCCCTTGAAGAGCAGTCCTACCCCACGAGATTTCGACAGAGTCGCGCAGACGGCGAAACACGATGTCCGGAAAGATCCCGCCCTCACGTGTGGACACGATCGCGTGACGCGACCACCAGCCTTGCCAATGGGCCTCCCATGCCGACTCCGTTTCCTCGTCGACCGAAGGCGGAGCGAAACGACTGTCTCTCAGTGCGGCCCAAGCTTCCCCGGCGTTGTTGCGGCAAGGCAGACGCTCCTCGTGGAAGATCGGGTCCCAACAGCGCGCGAACCACTCCAGCATGGGTAGCAGATACCAATGCACCGACTCGATGCGCTCGCCCTGTTCTTGATGGGCGGAGAGGTTCAAGCCACCCGCCCAGAGCTGAAACGAGCCCCAGGAACTCGCGACATCCTCGGGTGCTCCCTCGCCCTCATGTGGATCGTCGGAGAAGCTGATCTTCGCCGCGAAGACAGCTGTGTCGCCAGCCAGTCGCTCCCAACGGCTCATTGGTGCCTCAATCCCGGTTCCGCCGAATGTCGCGTCGTCTGACGAGCCCGCCCCGGCACCACGCCAATCGAAGCGAGTGGGGTACCTCCTTCCAACCGACTGGATAGCCGTGCCACACGTCGTCTGGCGTCCCCTGCGCACAATAGGCCTTGCCCTCGTGCGTCGCGAAGCGCTTGCCGCCAACCAAGCTGCTGTCGGTCAAGAGCTGAGCTGCCAGGGGCCGAACTTCCTTCGGGCACAACGATCCTCTGGCGCCCCTTTGCCAAGGCTCGGAATGCTTGGGATTGCTGCGGTACTCCATCTTCCGAGTATGCCACACGCCGGTTGGGCCTCTTGGCCTCGTCTACGGGAAATCCGCCGCCTCGATTCGGAGGAGCAGCGGCTGGCGGCGGTGGCAGGGGAGCCTTTGGTGTCGACGTCGCTCCCGACGCGCGGTACTACCTGGACCTTGCCCTGACCGTCGGCCGGACGTCTGCGTGTGGCAAGGACAGGTGATCGAGCGCTCCCGGCCTGAGAGGGCGCGGGCCCACGCGTGGGGCGGTCAGGTGGGTGCGTCCAGCCCTGCCAGCTCCAAAGCCTGCCGCTTTGCCTTTTCGAGGTCATAACGACCTCGAGTCACGATCCGCTGTGCGGTCAAGCCACCGCCGCCCTGCAAAGTGGCCACCTGCTTCTGGCCGGCGTGCCCACTTGCGACCACATCCCGCAAGGCGTGAAAGAGGCTGGTGCGATATTTGCCGTCGACGGACTGCATGGTGGACATGTACTTCCGGATCTCGTGACCGACCTCGGGGTTCTCCAGGTCCAGGCTGGACGGCACGGTCACGAGCGAGCCTCCGGCGATGTCCTGGATATAAGAGACCATCAGAGCGCGGAATGCGGCTCCCTGGTACTTGCCCGCGTTGGCATAGAGCTCGTCAGGGACGACGACCCCCTCGGCAGACACTGTGCTCTTGGCAAGCGCGGCGTCAAGACATGCTCGAACAATCGTCGCATGCATGATCATCTCGGTGATTCGATCGCGGATGTTTGGCGCTCTCTGCAGGCCATTGGCTTCGGCAATCAACTGCGCGAAGCCGACCAGCGCGTCGGCTTCATCCGCCATGTTCTTGAGTCCGTTCATCCGGACCCACAAACCCAGCGCGTGCGCGAAAGTCGCCGCCGCCTGATACTCGCCGTTCAAGAAGACGCGGTCACCAGGCACAAACACGTTATCGAAAATGACAAACCCCATCGCGGTATGGGCGTTGGCCGATATGGGAGCATCGAGGAAGTTCGCGTCACCCTGTGGTTCGGAGGTCACGTTGACGATCTTGACGCCTTCTGCATCGACCGGAACCGTACAGGCGATCGAGTAGGCTTCCTCGCCCTCTTTCATTCTCTTCGTTGGAATGACGAGCAGTTCATGCGAAAGCGCCGCCCCGGAGATATGGAGCTTGGCGCCGCGAATGACCACTCCGTCGGGTCTCTGTTCAACAACGCGAAGGTAGGCATCGGGGTCTTCCTGGGCGGAAGCCGACTTCGAACGATCGCCCTTGGCGTCGGTGATGCACTCCGCTATCCGCAAATCCTCACGCTGAACATAGGCGACATATTCGCGCATCGCCGCGCTTGCTTCCGGTCGAATCGCTTCAATTCGGTCTGCTGACGTGAGTAACGTCATGAGCGACCCGTACGTATTGCTGGTCAGGACATCTACCTTGTGTTCGGCGTGCGCTGTCATCTCTTCAACGCTTCGCGGGGCCCTGAAGTACTCGCTGATCGCCCCTTCTTCGGAGTTGAAGTACTTGTCGTAGGTGCGCGCCACATTGCGGATGGAGCGTTGAAAGATCTCATGCTCGAGAACATCGACCTCCTTGCCTTGAAAGAACACGCGGCGCCCGTCGGCGAGAGATTGTCGGTATTGATCACCCGTCAGCACGATCATGTCTCCTCGTCACTTACCCGATCTCCCCCTGCGGCGCAGGACATTGTCCCGCCGGGCAGGCAGCGATGACGCTACGCCGGTGGCGCCAGCCGGTGCCGTTCGTCGGCGCGGATGGGCGCGGGGGTCTCCGTTGCGAGTGGCAGTTCCACCATGATGGCCACCCCGGTCCCGTCGACCAGGTTGAGCGCCCGCACCGTGCCGCCATGGTATTCGGCGATCGCGCGCACCACGTAGAGCCCAAGCCCGAAGTGCATGCGGCTGTGCGGCCCGCGGTGGCTGACCATGGACTCGAACAGCGAAGCCTCGCCCGTGTCCGGCAGGGTCGGCCCCCGGTTGGCGACGGTGATGCGCAGGAAGTCCCGTTCCGTGTCGAGTTGCACCTTGATGGGGCTGTTCGCGTGGTGGAAGTCGATCGCGTTGTCCACGATCTTGTCCAGCATCTGCTCGATCCGGTAGTCGGCGACGCGGGCGTACACCGGGTGCGCGACGCCGCGGAAGAGGATGGGGTGCCCCTGCTGTGACAGCCTGAGGTTGGCCACGTAGTCGCCTAGGAGCCGGCCGATGTCGACGACCTCGAAATCGTCCGCGACGAGCGATTCCTCGAGGTTCGCCGCGTCGGCCAGGTTCTGCACGATCGAGCCGATGCGCAGGACGCCGCGTCGCGCGCTCTTGAGGTACTTCTCGTCGCCCTCCGCGACGCGGTCGGCGAGGCTCTCGAGGGACGTGCTGAGCACGTTGAGGGGGTTGTTGATCTCGTGCCGGAGGGTGCGCGGCATCTTCTCCAGGAACGTGTTGTGCTGGTGCAGCCGCGTCAGCATGGTCGAGATACTGCGCGACAGGTCGCCGATCTCGTCGCCGGCGCTGCGCTCGGACTCGAGCGACTGCTTGCGCAGGCGTCCGTAGCGGTCGATCGCCCGGGCCGCCTCGCGGCGCAGGGTGCGGATGCGCCACGCGAGCCTCCCCGAGAACGCGGCCATCGCCAGGAACACGGCGAGCAGACACGACACGGCGACCACCATCACTTCCTCCAGGGCCTCCCGCTGGAAGGTGAGGATGTGGTCGATGTCCTGCTCGACGACGACCGCGCCGAGCACGGTGGTGTCCTTCGAGACGATGGGATGCGCCGCCACGATGATCTCCACGTCGTCCCCCACCAGCCGGCGACCGGTGATCGGCTCGCCGGCGAGCGCGGCGGCGATGGCCTCTTCGGCGAGCGCCTCGGACCGGGCCGGGTCCGCGGACGGGTCCTCCGACGTCCCCGCGATGCCCTCGACCCAGAGACGGATGTCCTGGAACCACTCGCGTACGCGGAGCGTCCAGTCGACCTGCGTGTCCGGTGCGGCCTCCGCCCGGTAGCTGCCGGTATCGGCCCGCACGCGGTGCTGCGCGTCGATGACCCGGATGCGCGCGCCCGAGTAGCCGAGCCCCTCGATGAGTTGCAGTACCTCGGGCGAGCGGTAGACGACGAGGTTGAAACCCTCCTTGCCCGCGGTCGGCAGCGTCTGCGTGATGGCGCGGATCTCCCGGCTCTCCGGATTATCGACGTCGACGAAGGAGAGGCCGAGATAGCGCCGCGATCCGAGCAGGGCGAGCGGCATGCGGAACTCGAGCTGGTAGCCGCCTTCCGCCGTACCCTCGGACGCCGTGACGTAGCCCTTGATCTGTGTCTCCGGGGCGCCGGTCTCGGCGAAACGCCAGTCGGGCTGCATCCAGTAGGTGGTGGTGACGCCGGGTTCCTGCAGCGTGATGGCCGCGCGGCCTTCCTCGCCGTTCGGCCGGATGAAGCTCAGGCGTACGTGGTCGGCGTTGTCGAGGCTGAGGTACCGCGGATCGCGAAACACGGCGCGGTCGTCCCGGATGCGCATGTGCACGTAGAGGTCGCCGGCCCGCTCGCCGAGGACGAGGTCGAAGCCGCCGTCGACCAGGGCGCCTTCGTCGCCCCCGAAGCGCTGCACGCGCGTCTCCACCTCGCCCCATTCGGCGAGCGTGCCGTCGAGCCGCACCGGGCTCTCGATCGGGTGTGCGCGCAGCGACTCGTAGTCTTTCGGATTGACGGGCAGGTCGCGGAACAGGTCCTCGCGGCCGTTGAACAGGGTGGAGATGCCCTCGGCGGTCAGGAGCTGCGCGTGGGACTGGCCCTGGACCAGCAGCCGCTCCATCTCCGCGAGCTGCAGGTAGGAGAAGTACGGCAGGACGAGCAGGGCCACCCCCAGCAGCGTCAGCTTGGTGCCGAGCCGCGGGCCGCGGATTTTCGAGCCGATCCTCACCGCGCGGCCCAGCGATAGCCGAAACCGTACTCGCTGCGGATGCAGGCGAAGTCGGGATCGACCTTCTCGAACTTCTTGCGGATGTTGCGCATGTGCGTGTTGATGGTGTTGTTCGTCACCAGGCTCTGCATGGTGGCGTTCATGAGCGTGTCGTAGCTGACCGCGTGGCCGGGTTGCCGCACCAGCTTCGCGAGCATGCGGAACTCGGTCCCCGAGAGGTCGATGCGCGTGCCCTGCCACGAGACCAGGAGGGCGCTCTCCTCGATCATCAGGTCGCCCAGTCGCCGCGCGCTCGGCCCGGCGTCGTCGGAACCGCTCGAACGGACCTCGTCGATGCGCAGCAGCGAGGAGATGCGCTCGACCAGGTACTCCAGCGAGATGGGCTTCGGCAGGTAGTCCCAGGCGCCGAGGCGCAGCCCGGAGATCTTGTCGATCTCGTCGATGCGTTCGGTCAGGAAGATCACCGGCAGGGTGGGCGCGCGCGCGAGCAGGTCCCGGCAGAGCTGGAAGCCGGCGTCGAACTCCTCGCCGAGCACGATATCGAGGATGGCGAGGTCCGGGAGGCTGCGCTCGAACCCCTCCAGCGCGCTGCCGCGGCTCGCGTACTCCGCCACTTCGTAGCCCTTCTTCGTGATGGCGTCCGCGTAGTTGGCGCGCTGGTCGGCGTCGTCCTCGACGATCGCGATGGTCTTGGCCATTCGAGGTGTGCCCGGGCGGGCTCGCGGCAGGGATCGGCGATTTTACCGGTTTCCGGGCGGTGCCGCGCTCCGCGCTCCGGTAGTCTGGCGCCACCTTTTAGCGCACGTCGATCTCGGACGTGGGTTGGCGGAGTCCATGCGGGGGCGAGGCCGAACGCCGGTCGCGGAGAGTTCGTCCAGGCTTGGGCTCAAGGAGTTGTCAGTGGTACCGCGACGCTGGACCGAGACGGTGGGTTGAGGATGGCCGCCGTTGTCCAATCAGGACCGCATTGACGACATCATCGGGTTGCTGCGCGAGGCGGAACTCGACGAGGGCGTCTGGTCCGCCGCGTCGGCGTTGATCGACGAAGTCTGCGAGCTGCGGGGAAACGACCTCCTGCTCGGCCGGCTCAACCCCCAGGGCGGCATCGAAGTGGTGCTCCGTTGGCTCCGGCTGCGTGGCGAACCGGCCCCGGAGCTGGCGCGCGACTACGCGGACAACTACGCGGCGATCGACGAACGCGGGCGGGCCGGCATCCGGCAGGCGCCCGGCGCGCTGGCGCACACCACCGCCCTGCTTCCCGAAGGCGTGCGCCGGACGTCCGCGACCTACAACGAATACCTCGTCCCCAACGCTGGCGAGAACTGCTTGACGTGCATGTGGCCTGGCCCCTCGTCGGCCCGGGGGCGGCGATCCGGGCGATTGGACCAGCGACCAGGCGCAGGCGACTGCTTGAATCAGTCGGCCGGCGCAGCCACCGCTCGTGGTGTACGCCACGCCCGTGGGGACGACCGCGGAACTCCCCCGGGGGGAACGCCTGGCCGCCCGGGTCCTGCTCGCGGAACCGTTCTCCCCGCCTGCGGTCGATGCGCGAAGCGTGTCTGCGGCGCTGGGGCTCACCCCGGCGCAGGGCCGGGTCGTGGCGGCGCTTGCCTCGGGAGGCACGGTGGCTTCGATCGCCACGGCGACGCACGCGCGGAGGCCGCGGTGCGCTGGCACATCCGCGAGGCGCTCGGTCGGCTCGGGCTTTCGCGGCAAGCGGATCTGGTCGGGGTCGTACTGTATACGCCGGGGGTCTTCGACGACGGGGACTGACGGCGAGGAGGGTCACCGCGCCCGCTTGCGGTTCGAGCGTAGTAGGCTCCACCTCGGTTCGAGCGACGGCGCGACGCGGTGACGCGCATCATTTCCATCGTGGGCCCCGAGAGCACGGGCAAGACCGCCCTCGCGCGGGCCCTGGCCGATCGTTTTGGCGTGGCACATGTCACGGAGTACGCCCGGGAGTTCCTGGCCGGGCGGACGGACTACGAGTCCGCGGACGTCGAGGCCATCGCCCGCGGACAGATGGCCCTCGAGGCACGCGGCCTCGCGGTGGAGGAGTCCCCTGTGATCCTGGACACCGACCTGCTGGTCATCCGCGTCTGGTGGGAGGAGAAGTACGGCGCGCTGCCGGACTGGTTGCGACAGGCCCTCGCCGCGCAGGCGCCGCGCCGTTACCTGCTCACCGCGCCCGACCTGCCGTGGGAACCCGATCCCCTGCGCGAGTCGCCGTTCGACCGGGACCGGTTGTTCGAGGTGTATCGCGCGACGCTCGTGGCGGAGAACCTGCGCTTCGACGTGGTGCGCGGTACGGGCACCGCGCGCCTACGATGCGCCCTCGCGGCGCTCGAGCAGGGTCCCTAGCACCCGCTCCGCCGTGTCCGCCTGGGCACGTATCTCCGCGCGGTCGTTGCCGAGGGCGATCTGGCGGACGGCCCAGGCGTACTCGCGCAGTTCGAACAGGATGCGCGTGTTGAGGACGCGGAGGAGGGAGGGGGCGGCCGTGTCGTAGCAGGCCGCCGTGAGGCGTGCCATGCTCGCGTCGTCGTAGCCGAGTCCGCGCCCGAGGCAGACCACGTCGAACAGCGGGTCGTTGTCGCCGGCGAACTCCCAGTCGAGGGTGCGCCAGCCGCGCTCCGTGCACAGGACGTTCCAGGGATTCAGGTCGTTGTGGCAACCGCCCAGGCCCGCCGGCGTCCAGTCGAGCCGCTCCAGGGCGAGGACGGCGTTGCGGGCGAGCTTCCCTGCGCCGGCGAGGTCGCGGTGGATGGCCTCGCGGGGATCGTAGCTGCGTACGCCGCTCGGTATCTCCGCGTGGAGGGCCTGGACGTACGCGGCCGCCGTCTCCGGCGGAACGGGGGAGTCGGCGAGCAGCGTCCCGTCGATCCAGCGGGTGAGCAGGTGTCCGGTCGGCAGGTCGAATGCGACTACCTCCGGTGCCGAGGCGAGCTGTAGAAAACGGGCCTCGGCGCGCCGGTCCGCCCCGGGATGCCGTGCGATGCGCAGCGCGTATGCGCCGCCTTCGTACTCGAACCGGTAGTTGTCGTTCGCGTAGCCGCCAGGCAGGTAGGAGACGTGGTCGACGGTCTGCACCCGCCACTCCGGCATCAGGCCTCGCAACGCGACGCGAACGGCCTGTCGGTGGGAGGTGGGCATCGGTCCTATACTAAGCCGCCTCATGGAGGTCACCTTCTCCCGGTTCGTCCAGGCGCTCAGGAACGCGGACGTGCGCGTGTCGCCGGCGGAGACCCTCGACGCCTTCGACGTGGTTTCGCAGGTCGGGATCGAGAACAAGCGCCTGCTGCGGGACGCGCTGGGCCTCGCGCTCGCCAAGACCCGGGAAGAGAAGGAGCGGTTCGAGGACGCTTTCGACCGCTTCTTCCTGCAGTTAGCGTTCCGGGAGCCGGCGAAGCCGACATTCGTGCGGGGCGTCGACCGCGAGGCGTTGGTCGAGGAACTGGGCCGGCACCTGTCGGGCGGCCTCGTCCGGACCATCGACAGCGTCCTCGCCGACGAGCGCGACTACCTCGCCTTTGTCGTGCAGCAGGCCGCCGAAGACGCCGGTATCAGCGCGATGCGCACCCTGCGGGAGAAGCGGCTGTACGCGGGCAAGATCGCGCGGGCCCTCTCGCTCGACGAACTCGAGGCGTACCTCGCAAGCGGGGGGACGGGCAACGGCGCCGACCCGCTCCTGCGCTACCTGCGCCAGTACTTTCACGGGGAGATCCGCGAGTACGTCGACACGCAGTACAAGCTGCACGTCGACGCCACGGGGCGGCGCGCCCTACTGGAGGCGGCACTCAAGTCCCAGCTCGACCGCATCCCCCGCGAGTACCAGGTGGAAGTCCGGCGCGTCGTGGAGAAGCTCGCGCGCAAGCTCGCCCGGGAACACCGCCGCCGGCAGCGCCGCTCGGCCCGCGGCGTGCTGGACCTGAAGAAGACGCTGCGCCGCAACCTCTCCTACGACGGCGCCATCTTCGAGCCGCACTGGCGTCGCGTGAAGCGCGAGAAGGCGACGGTGTACGTGCTGTGCGACGTCAGCGGTTCCGTGGCGCAGGTCTCACGGTTCCTGCTGCTGTTCCTGTACGAACTGACCGACGTGCTGCCGAACGTGCGGGCGTTCGCATTCTCGAGCGCCCTCGGCGAGGTCACGGACACGTTCTCGCGCAAGGCGCCGGAGGAGGCGGTGGAACAGGCGCTGTTCGACTGGGGCAAGGGCACGACGGACTACGCCCGGGCCTTCCGGGACTTCCGGGAACTCTGCGGCAAGGACCTCGACAGCCGCTCGACCGTCGTGGTGCTCGGCGATGGCCGCAACAACTACTTCGACCCGCAGGCACACCTGCTGAAGGAGATCTCGCTGCGCGTCAAGCAGGTCTTCTGGCTCAACCCCGAGACGCGCGACCGCTGGTCCGACGGCGACTCGGAGATGCGCCGCTACGCCCCGTACTGCCTGGATGTCAGGATTTGCAACCGGGTCGAGCACATCGAGGCGTTCGCCGACCGGTTGCTGACCGCGGCCCGCTAGGGCCCCCGCCTCGGAGACCCGCCCTGACGAGCGCGGTGCGTGGGTTGCGAGCGCCAGGCTTTTCGAGGTACGTCCTCCGCGAACGGAACATCGTCCCAATCATCTCGGAGGCCGGGTTTCGGGGCGGGGCGGGCCCGGCCCCGCGTTTCGCACCGCCCGTCCGCCCGCGCTCCGTGACCTTGGGAGGGACCGCACCGGTGGACGGCCCGTGCCAAAGGCTCCCCGCACTGGCGCTGCGCCGGTCAGGCGCGCCAGGACCTCGCGGACGACCTCCTCCATCGACAGAACATCGCCCATTTCATTCGGTGAGGGCCGGCCAGGACTGGCGGCCCGCGCGTCCCGCCCCAGAGATTGAAATGGGCGATGGTGCGTTGGGGGAGGGGCGGATGGATCGGGGTTCCGGCCGTGGGTGTCGTGGCACACGGGCCTTGTGCCATGTCTCGTACCAGTACAAAACTCCGACACGGACGCCCAGTCGTGATCCGGGCGCCAGACCGAACATAGCGTAGAGCAGGGCGCGCGGCGACTCGCGTCCCGCGTTTCCCACCGCCCGCCCATCGGCGCTCCGTGAACCTGGGGGGATTGCGCCTGCGGACGGCCCGTGCAAAACGCTCCTTGCTCTGGCGCTGCCTGGTCAGGCGCGCCAGGCCTTGCGGACGACCTCCTCCACCGATGGAACATCGCCCTTTTCGAAGCCGGCCGGGCATGGATGCTGCTGCGCTCCACGTCGTTCTCGTGATCGGGTCTTCGGCGAGGGCCGGAGAAGACGGGCGGCCTCGCACGTCCCGTCCGGGAGATTGAAAGGGGCGATGTTGCGTTGCGGGAGGGGCGGGCGGATTGGGGTTCCGCACCGCAGCCGCGGCGGTGTGCCGGGGCATTGCCCGGTGCTGGTGACGCTGCGCGTCCTCGACGACGTGCCGCGGTCGCGTTGCGCGCGGTTCATGCGCGACTTCCGCAAGACGCTGCGCAAGGGCGCGCGGCGGCCGGGGCCCGGATGGCGCACTACTCTATCCAGGACCACCACGCCGCTTTCTCGTGGAGGCGCGGGCAAGCCTGTTTGGCGAGGGGCGTGGAGCCTTCAGCCGGGGAGCGCGAGAGCGGCCCGCGCAGGGGCGTGCCCCTCGCAAGAGGAAGAGCCTGGGCGCGCGCGTCGCGCGTCCTGGCCGCGTGCCGGAAGCCGGTCGGACACCGCCGGTCCGCGGCGGCAGGGGGCGGCCCTCGGTCAGTTGATTCCGACGACGTACGACAGCGCCGGTCCGATCTCCCCGTGCACGACCAGATCGGCGATGCCGTCGAGGGGGGTGGCCTCCCGGTTCAGGATGACGAGCTTCGCCCCGAGGCGCTTGGCGTACTCCGGGAAGCCCGCCGCCGGGTGGACGATGAGCGTCGAGCCGGTCGTCAGCATCAGGTCGCAGCCCTCGGTGAACTGCTGCGCGCGCAGCATGGCGTCCTCGGGCATGGCCTGGCCGAAGGAGATGGTCGCGCTCTTGACGATGCCGCCGCAGCGGCTGCAGGGCGCGACGTGGCCGAGGCCGTTGAACTGCGCCTCGAGCTCGGCCATCTCGTAGCGGGCCCCGCAGGACAGGCACTTCGCGTAGCTCGCGTTGCCGTGCAGCTCGACGACCTGCTCGTCCGGGATGCCGGCGTCCTGGAACAGGTTGTCCACGTTCTGGGTGATGACGGCCGTCACCTTGCCCTCGGCGACGAGCTTCGCGACGGCCTTGTGGCCGTTGTTGGGTTCCGCGCCCTCCATGCTGCGGTCGCCCGTGAAGCGGCGGCGCCAGGACTCCTGGCGGACCTCTTCGGACGCCATGAAGTCCTGGAACTCGATCGGCTTCACCTTGTTCCAGAGACCCGTGCCGGGGCTGCGGAAATCGGGGATGCCGGACTCCGTGCTGATCCCGGCCCCGGTGAAAACCACGACGCGCTCCGCCTCGTCGAGCAGGGCGCGCATCTCGTCGAGCAGGGCGGTGTCGTCCATGGCGGCCGGGCTGTGGGGGAAAGACCGCATGATAAGCTGCCGGACGCATGCACACACTGGAATTCTTCTTCGACTGCTCGAGTCCCTGGACCTATCTCGCGTTCGAGCAGATCCAACGTTCCATGGCGCCGCGTCCGGTGTCGATCGAGTGGCGTCCCTTCCTGGTCGGGGGCGTCTTCAACACGGTGAACCCGAGCGTCTACGAGGGTCGTGCCAGGCCGGTCCCGCTGAAAGCGAAGTACTACCGCAAGGACCTCGCCGACTGGGCGCTCTACGTCGGCATCGAAATCGGCCAGCCGCCGGTGTTCCCCGTGAACAGCGTCAAGGCCATGCGGGGGGCGTTCGTCGCGATCGAGGAGGACTGCCTGGTGCCCTATGCCCGGCGGGTCTTCCAGCGCTACTGGGGCGATCTCGAGGACATCTCGCAGGACGACGTGCTGCGGCCGATCGTCGAGGAGAGCGGGTTGGACGTTGCGTCGTTCTTCGACAGGATCGGCTCGCAGGAGTACAAGGAGCGCCTCCGCGCGAACACCGACGAACTGGTCGAACGCGGCGGCTTCGGGTCTCCCACCATGTTCCTCGACGGCGACGACATCTACTTCGGCAACGACCGGATTCCGCTGGTCGTCGCGAGCGTGGACGCCGGAGGTTGATCGGACGGCACGCCCCGGTGGCGTCCCGCCGGGAATCACGCACGAAAACCGCCACGGGCGAGGACAAGCCGCGCCCTACATTCGTCGCGACCGGCGCTCCAACTCCGCGATCCGGGCCTTGGCAGTGCGCAGGTCGGCTTCGGATTCCGCGAGGCTGCGCAGGCGCTCCCCGGACGCCGGATCGAAGAGGCGTAGATCGTCGCCGTCGAGATGCAGCTCCAGTCCGAGCACATCGCTGCGCATCGCGATGCCTCCCGGCATCTCGGTGGCGGGCAGCGGTACGTAGGCACTGCCGTCAAGGCGATACCCCGCAAGCGCCGGCTGCAGGTGTCGTCCGTGCGGATCGTGCAGCCAATACTCGCGGACGCCGAGAGCGGCGTACTTCTCCCGCTTGGCCCCGAGGTCCGTGCGCCACGTGCTCGGCGAGACGATCTCGAGGACGAAATCCGGGACCCCCGCCGGCTCTTCCCAGAGCCGGTAGGTTTCGCGCGGATGATTGGCGGCGCCCAACACGACGAACGCGTCGGGCGCGATGCAGTTGCCCGGGTCGTTTTCCTCCAGGTAGATGAACAGGTCGCCGCTGGCGTACACGTCCGGGCGCGAGCGGAACCAGGCCTTCAGCGCCGGGACAACGTAGCAGTACGTGTCGCCCTGGTAGTCACCGTCGGGCATCGGCTGCCCGTCGGTCTCGGGGTACAGGACGGGGCGGGACGGCAGGGGTTCGGCCATCGGTGGGCTCTCCTGCGACGGGAGGCGTCTGCGGACGCGGTTGACGTGACGGTAGCACAGTGGAGTTTCAGGTCCACGGCAGGCTCGCGACCATCGTGGGGGCGCGCTCCGGGTGCAGGAAGGAGACTTCGCCGGCACGCCGTGCCGAGATGTCTGCAATCGGTGTAGGCCATCGGCTCCAGGGGAGATGCCGCGGCCAACGAGCACAGCAATACGCGCGGCATCTCCGTCGTCGCGTGGGAGAACCGCGTCGCCGCCTCCCTATCGTCGGCGACGAGCGGCGATTCCGCCTTTGGAGAGCGGTCTACGAGTCGCTCGGATGTTTGGCGTCGGCTCTCCATCCGTCCCCGGATACTGACGGATGATTCGGTTTCGGCCCTCGGTTGCGACTCCGCTGGCCGTGCTCACTCGCCCCCGTGTTGCCGCAGGGCGCGCTCCAACTCCGCGACGCGGGCCTTGGCAGCGCGCAGGTTGGCTTCGGCGGCGCGCCTCCCGGCTTCCGACTCCGCGAGGTTGGGAAGGTGTTCCCCGCACACCGGATCGAACAGCCGCAGATCGTCGCCGCGCAGGTGCAGCTCCAGTCCGAGCACGTCGCTGCGCATCGCGATGCCTCCCGGCATCTCGGTGGCGGGCAGCGGTACGTAGGCACTGCCGTCAAGGCGATACCCCGCAAGCGCCGGCTGCAGGTGTCGACCGTGCGGATCGTGCAGCCAATACTCGCGGACACCGAGTGAGGCGTACTTCTCGCGCTTGGTCCCGAGGTCCTTACGCCACGTGCTCGGCGAGACGACCTCGAGGACGAAGTCGGGCGCCCCTGCCGGTTCCTCCCAGAGCCGATAGGTCTCGCGTCGATGATTGCGGGCGCCCAGGACGACGAACGCGTCGGGCGCGATGCAGTTGCGCGGGTTGCCTTCCTCCAGATAGATGAACAGGTCGCCGCTTGCGTACACGTCCGGGTGCGTACGGAACCAGGCCTTCAGCGCCGGGACGACGTAGTAGCACGCATCGCCCTGGTAGTCAGCGTCGGGCATGGGCAGCCCGTCGGTCTCGGGGTACAGGACGGGATGGGACGGCAGGGGCTCGGCCATCGGTGGGCTCTCCTGCGACGGGAGGCGTCTGCGGACGCGGTTGACGTGACGGTAGCACAGTGGAGTTTCAGGTCCACGGCAGGCTCGCGACCATCGTGGGGGCACGCTCCGGGTGCAGGAAGGAGACTTCGCCGGCACGCCGTGCCGAGATGTCTGCAATCGGCGTAGGTCATCGGCCTTGCCCCCGCCCGCTGCCACCGCCTTTGCGCGGGGCGGTGTGGTACGTTGGCCCCCTTCAGGCATCGGGAGGCGGTCCTTAATGGACATTCACGGCACGTGCGACGCCCGCTTCGCCCCCGTGCGCGACGCGTTCGAGCGCAACTTCACCGAACTCGGGGACGTCGGCGCGTCCTTCGCCATGACCGTCGAGGGCGAGTTTGTCGTCGATATCTGGGGCGGGCACCGGGACGCAGCGGGGACGGAGCCCTGGGTCGAGGACACGATCGTCAACGTCTACTCGAGCACCAAGACCATGACGGCGCTCTGCGCGCTTCTGCTCGCGGACCGCGGCGAACTCGACCTGCACGCGCCGGTGGCGAAGTACTGGCCCGAGTTCGCGCAGAACGGCAAGGAAGGGGTCGAGGTACGGCATCTCCTCAGCCACAGCGCCGGGCTCGCGGGGCTGGACCAGCCGTACCCGGAACACGTCTGGTACGACTGGGACGACGTGGCGGAGCGTCTCGCGGCGCAGGCGCCCTGGTGGGAGCCCGGGACGGCGAGCGGTTACCACGCCATCACCCAGGGGAACCTGGTCGGCGAGGTGATACGGCGCATCTCGGGCAGGTCGCCCGGCACGTTCCTGGGCGAGGAACTGGCGGAGCCGCTCGGTGCGGACTTTCACCTCGGGGTCGATCCGAAGCACTTCCCCCGCATCGGCGAACTCATCCCGCCGCCGGTCACGCCGGAGGAGATGGTCGAGATGGAGCCCGGGTCGATCGCGGAGCGCACGATCGGCGGCAAGGTCGTCGACCCCGCCGACACGAAGACCGCGGCGTGGCGCCAGGCGGAGATGCCGGCGGCGAACGGGCACGGCAATGCGCGCGGTATCGTGCGCATCCAGACGCTGCTCGCGAACCACGGCACGGCATGGGGCAGGACGCTGATGTCACCGGAGGGCTGTCTCGCGGTCCTCGAGGAACAGACGAACGGGGTTGACCACGTGCTCGGCCTGCCGATCCGGTTCGGGCTTGGCTACGGCCTGCCCGGAGAGATCATGCCCGCCACGCCGAACGACAAGGTCTGCTACTGGGGAGGCTACGGCGGGTCCCTCGTCGTCTGCGACCTCGAGAACCGCGCCGCCTTCTCGTATGTAATGAATCGGATGGAGGCGGGCATCGTCGGCGACGAACGCGGCTTCCGCCTTTGGAGCGCGGCCTTCGAGTCGCTTGCATGAGGGTACGGCCATGACCCGGATACGTCCCGAGAGATTCGCCCACATCGTCATCCGGACCAACCGGTTCCGGGAGACCGTCGAGTGGTACCGCACCGTGCTGCACGCGTGGCCGGCGTTCGAGAACGAATTCGTGGCGTTCATCACCTACGACGACGAACACCATCGCCTCGCGTTCGTGAACACGCCGGATGCGCCGGACCCCGGGCCCGAGTCGGCGGGTGTCGATCACTTCGCGTACACCTACGCGACCCTGGACGACCTGATGCACACGTACGAGCGGCTGAAGGGCGAGGGGATCACGCCCGTGTGGACGATCAACCACGGGCCGACGACATCGCTCTACTACAGCGACCCGAACGGCCTCCGCGTGGAACTGCAGATCGACAACTTCGAGACCATCGAGGACCTGCACGAGTGGTTCCGGACGCCCGCGTTCGCCGAGAACCCGATCGGTGTCGAGTTCGACGCGGACGTGCTGCTCGCCCGCTACCGCGAGGGCCTGACGCGGGAGGACCTGCAGGACCGTAACGTACTCGCCGCGTGACCGCGCCGGGGTCGCGCCGCCGGCCGCGGTGGAAGTGGTCCGGCGTTGCATGGACAATAGCCGCCCGGCCGCGCCGCGACAGCGGGCGCCGTCAAGGCCGGGACAACGCCTCACCGACACTTTGCACAGGGGATTCGAATCGTGAGCAATCGACAGAAGTTCTACGTCAACGGGGAGTGGGTCGAGCCCTCCACCGACGACCGCCTCGAGGTCATCAACCCGGCCACGGAGGAAGCCATCGACACCATCGCCCTCGGCGGGCAGGCCGACGTGGACGCCGCCGTGGCGGCCGCCAAGGCCGCTTTCGAGACCTGGTCGCAGACGACGCGCGAGGAGCGCGTGGCGCTCATGGAGCGCATCATCGGGGTGTTCCAGGGCCGCATGGGCGAACTCGCGGCGACCATCAGCTCCGAGATGGGCGCGCCGATGCCGCTCGCCAACGCGGCGCAGGCCCCGGCGGGTCTCGGGCACTTCATGACCACGCTCAACATCCTGCGGACCTACGAGTTCGAACAGGACCTCGGCACGTCGCACATCGTCAAGGAACCCGCGGGGGTGTGCGGGTTCATTACGCCGTGGAACTGGCCGATCAACCAGATCGCGTGCAAGGTGGCCCCCGCGCTCGCCGCGGGCTGCACGATGGTGCTGAAGCCCTCCGAGGTCGCTCCGTTCAACGCCGTCATCTTCGCCGAGATCCTCGACGAGGCCGGCGTGCCGGCGGGCGTCTTCAACCTCGTCAACGGCGACGGCCCGACGGTCGGCGCGGCGCTGGCGTCGCATCCCGACATCGACATGATGTCCTTCACGGGCTCCACCCGGGCCGGCATCGACGTGGCGCGCAACGCCGCCGCCACGGTCAAGCGCGTCGCCCAGGAGCTCGGCGGCAAGTCCGCGAACATCATCCTCGACGACGCCGACTTCGGCGCCTCGATCTCCCGCGACGTGTTCGGCATGTGCATGAACTCCGGGCAGTCCTGCAACGCGCCCACGCGCATGCTGGTGCCCCGGTCGCGCATGGACGAGGCGGCGGCGATCGCGAAGGCCGCGGCCGAGCAGGTGAAGGTCGGCGATCCGGGCGCGGAAGGCACGACGATCGGACCCGTGGTTTCCGGGCGGCAGTTCGACAAGATCCAGGGCCTCATCGAGAAGGGCATCGAGGAAGGCGCGAAGCTCGAGACCGGTGGCACCGGACGCCCGGACGGGCTCAACCGCGGCTACTACATCAAGCCGACGGTGTTCTCCCACGTCACCAACGACATGACGATCGCCCAGGAGGAGATCTTCGGCCCGGTACTGTCGCTGATCGGCTACGAGGACGACGAGGACGCGGTCCGGATCGCCAACGACACGGTGTACGGGCTGTCGGGCTACATCTCCTCCGGTGACCCGGAGCGCGCCAGGGCCATCGCGCGGCGCATCCGCACCGGCAACGTGCACCTGAACGGCGCCCCGGTGGACCAGCAGGCGCCCTTCGGCGGCTACAAGCAGTCCGGCAACGGCCGCGAGTGGGGCGAGCACGGCCTCGACGAGTTCCTCGAGGTGAAGGCCATCATGGGATACAACGCGGCCGGGTAACGCGCGAAGGCACGCGACCGGTGGGGACGCCTTCGCGGCGTCCCCACCCCGGCTTGCGTCCCGATCGTTCGGGAAGCCAGGCCTCGCAAGTCGCCGCCTCTCCAAGCAGAGTATCGCCCTCCTTCGTTCGGAGCCGCGTCTTCCACCGCCCGCCCACCGGCGCTTTGTCACTCGAGGAGATCGCGCCCTTGGAAGGCCGGTAGAAAACGCTCCCTGCCCGGGTCGACTGGCGGTCGCCGGTCACAGCACGCATCGTTGCAAACGCGGGGCGGACCATATAGGTGGTTGGCGCCGCCCGCGACGCCGAAGGCCTTGCGCACCACGACGCTCATGAACGGCACGTTGGCCTGGCCGAGCGCCGCGAGGGCCTGGGAGCCAAACCGGATCGTGGCGTCGTGCTCGCTCTTCTTGCCGATCAGGAAGCCGGGGCAGTCCACCAGGTGGACGATCGGCAGGTGGAAGAGGGCCGCGAGGTCGATGAGCCGCGTCACCTTGCGGCAGGAGTCCGCGGTCCAGGCGCCGCCGTACACCGCCGGATTCTCCGCAAACAGCGCGATCGGTATCCCGTCGAGGCGCGCGAGACCGCAGCTGATGGAGCGTCCCCACTTGCGGCCGATCTCGAAGAAGGAACCCAGATCGACCGCAGCCTCTTTCACGCGGTGCATCTTGTACACCTTGCGGGGATCCTTCGGCACGATGTCGATGAGGTCCGCCTCGCGGCGGTTGGGGTCGTCGTTGGACTCCGCGACCGGGGGGAGTTCATCCACGCTCGAAGGCAGGTAGGACAGGAACCGTTTCGCCAGGGCGAAGGCCTCGGCCTCGGACTCTGCCTCGTCGTCGATGGCGCCGTTGCGCGTGTGTATCTTCGAGGAACCCAGTTCCTCCTTGGAGACGTCGCCGAGGTTGGCCCAGTCGACCAGGGCGGGCCCTGCGATCATCATCTGCGCCGTGTCGGGGACGATCACCGAGAGTAGTGCGAGGTGGCTACGCGCGCCGCGCCGATCCCCGCAACCGAGCCGAGTGCGAGGGACACGGACGGGGCCGTCGCCAGCTGGGCAACGACCGGTTCCCAGCTCCGCGACTCGGGAATACGGGAATATGGGTGCGCCCCGCCTTCTCGATGGTCTTGACCGACCCGGCGCCGCCCATGCCGTCCACGAGTCGCACGTGCGGCAGGCGCAGGTCGAGGGCCAGCCCCTCGGAGCGGGTGCGCTTCGCCGCGATGGACAACTCGGTCGACCCGCCGCGTACGGGGAAGTTGTCGCCGGACAGGACCACCGGGCGACCGTCGATCTCCGCGGTGCCGAGCAACGGGTTGGAAGGCGTGAAGGCGGGGAGTTCGCCGTCGTCGCCGTACGAGCCGGCGCCGGCCAGGGCGCCGATCTCGTGGAACGAGCCGGCGTCGGCCATCGCCGTGATCCGTTCACGAATCGTGAGCTTGCCGAACTCGTGCTGGCGGGCGACCTTGTCCGGGCCGCCCATCTCCTCCGCCAGCGCCTCGCGGCGGCGGAGTTCCGCTATTTCCTCCTCCCAGCCCATGTGAGCGGGGACGCGTGCCCCGTCAGGCGCGGGTCCCGGAGAAGGACGCCGTGCCGAACGCGCCGAGCTGCACGTTGCCGGATATCTCGTCGCCGCTGACCGTGGCGGAGAACTCGAGGGTCATGGCCATGGGCTGCGTGATGTCGGCCTTCCAGGAGAGGGAGTCGCCGTCCACGGCGCCGTCCTTGAGGTCGATCGAGCCCTGCGGTCCCGACATCGAACCCGTCAGCGAGCCGCCGTCCGTCGCCAGGGTCAGGGTGGCCTTCTGCGCGCCCATCGGGGTGTTCATCGTGGTGTTCCAGACGCCGTCCGCGCTGCTCATGTCGTCTCTCCGGATAAGTGTTGAGGTTGCCCGCGAATGTGGGTGTTTGGGGTCTGCTCTGACCAGGCCCCTTGCTGGAGCCGGGGCGCACGGTAGCACCCTTCCCCGGTGCCGGTCCACTTTCCCCATTCCGGGCCGCACTTCCGCCAGTGCCCGGCGCGCTTGGCTCGGAGAGAAACAGCAGGAACGGTGGCTTGACTACCCCGGGACTGCGCGACATAGTACGGCCCGCAGACAGACTGGACCCCGGAGAGATGGACGGCTCGCCGGGGTTCGGGGACGCGCAAGAGTTGACCGGAACTGCGCAAGGACGGCCAATCCACGGGCTCGATTTCGGTTCGGTCGTTGTCATGCGCAGAGTCGTCCGAAGGGGACTGCCCGCCGCGCGACGGCGCACCTTCCGGTTCGGTACTGCCCCGGGCAGCCGCCACGGCCGGGAGACGACTTCGCTGCGCGGCGCTTTCGCAAAGCCCAATGTCCGCCGCGACCGAAGCAACAGCCCCGGCCGGGGGTTCTGCGGGGCGTGAACCCGCAGCGCACAATCCACTGACGTACCAGCAGCAGGCGCTCCTCGGCGTCTCGCGTACGTTCGCACTCACCATCCCCCAGTTGCCGGAACCGTTGCACACGGTGATCGGCAACGCCTACCTGCTGTGCCGCATCGCGGACACGGTGGAGGACGAACCCCGTCTCACCGCCGTGCAGAAGGAGCGCTTCCTCGCGTCTTTCGTGGACGTGGTGGCGGGGCGTACGGCGGCGGGGGACTTCGCCACGGAGCTGCATCCGCTGCTGTCCGACGCGACCAGCGAGGCGGAACGCGACCTGGTGGCGCACACGGAGACCGTCGTGACGCTGACGCAGGGGCTGCGCCGCCGGCAACGCGGCGCGCTGCTGCGCTGCGTGCGGATCATGGCGACGGGCATGGCCGAGTTCAGCACCCTGTCGGCGCGCGGCCTGAGCACCATGCAGGCCCTTGATCGCTACTGCTATCACGTGGCGGGCGTGGTGGGCGAGACCATCACGGAACTGCTGTGCGAGTATTCGGACGAGATCGCCTGGCGCGGGCGTCACCTGCGCGAGCGGGCGGCGGACTTCGGCCGCGGCCTGCAACTCGTCAACGTCATCAAGGACCTTTGGGAGGACCGCGCCCAGGGCGTGTGCTGGCTGCCTCGAGACGCGTTTCCCGGCGTGGACCTGTCGACGGACGGGGACTGGACCGGGCGCGATTTCGAGCGCGGCGTGCTCAGGCTCGTGGACCGGGCGCGGGGTCACCTCGAACGCGCGCTCGAGTACACGGTGCTGATACCGCGCCGGGAAACGGGGGTGCGGCGGTTTCTCCTGTGGACGCTGGGCCTTGCGGTTCTGACGCTGCGTCGGATTCACGCCGCGCCCGACTTCCGGACCGGGGAGATCGTGAAAATCTCCCGCCGCCAGGTGCGCTTCGTGGTGATTGCGATGACTGTCCTGGTGGGCTGGAACCGTGCGGTGCGCTGGCTGTTCCGGCTCTGGATGAAGCCGTTGTACGCCTCGCGGCCGGCGGGCGCGGCCGGCGCCGTGCAAGGCGGGGGCTAGTGGCCGCGCGGCGCCCGTGGCCCTTCGTCCCGTTCGCGGCGCTCGCATGCATGCCGCTGGCGCTGGCTGCCGATGCCGGCACGCAGGCGCATCACGGTACGGACGAACCCGCCGAAGCCCGCGGGGCGCTGGTGGAGGGCCGGTGGCTTGCGGCCGCGGATCTCGGGGAGACGGCGGGCACGGCGGGCGGTTTCGCGGTGGCCGCGGAAGCCCTCGCCATCTACGCCCACTACCTGGCGCCGGAGGAAGAGCGGCAGGATCTGCTGCTGCGCGCGATGCGGCTGGCCGAGGAGGCGGTGGCGCTACGGCCAAGGGACCCGTGGGTACGCTTCCAGTTGGCGCATGCCGTGGGGCGTTATGCGCAGAGCCTGCGGCCGATCAAGGCCCAGCGCGAGGGCTACGTTGGCGGGTCGCGCGAACTCCTCGAGGACGTGCTTGCCCTGGATCCGGACATGGTGTTCGCCCGGCTGCAGCTCGGTTCCTGGCACGCGGACGTCGTGGCGCAGGCGGGCGGGTTTCTCGCACGCCTCACCCACGGCGCCAGGGCGAACCGGGCGCTCGAAAACTACGACCGCGCGCTCGAACTGGCGGGGGACGACCTCGTGGTGTATGCGGAAGTCAGCCGGGGACTGCTGCGCCTCAACCGTCGCAAGCACGGCGCCCGGGCCGAGGAACTGCTCGGCCGCGCGGTGGCGCTCGAGCCGCGCGACGCCTTCGAGCGGATCCTGCACGGCGAGTCGGCCGCGCGGCTCGCGGAATTGCGGGGCCGGCAGTAGGACCATGGCGGGAGGTGTCGTGACGGGGTTGGCGCGGGCATGTCGGGGCTGAGCGTCCCCACGGCCTACGGCGAGGGATACGCGCGCGCCACCGCGACCGACCCCGACCTGGCGGCCACCTACCTCGAGCACACGGGCATCGGTGATGCGTTGCTCGATCCTGTCATGCAGGAACTGCGCGACCTGCAACCCGACCGCCTGCACCGGTTCATCGGCGCCGGAATCGACCAGCTGCCGGAGTTCTCGGACGCGCCGGCGGCGCTCAAGGACTTCTTCCGCGAGGTGGAGGAGCCCCCGGCGTGGCTCGACTACGAGCTGCACCGGCCGGCGCTGCGGGCGTTTCACGCCAACAGTACCAACGTCCTGATCGCGTTCGTCGCCGGCGTCCTGATCGAGGGCTTCTCGACGCTGATCGCCAAGTCGTTCGCGACCACGGGCCGGGTGCTGACGGCCGCTTCGGCGCGGCGGCGCCTCATGCAGAACAACCGCCACCTGCTCGAGGTGTTCTTCCCTGGCGGGCTGGGCCGCAGCGGCGACGGCTGGAAGCTGTCGATGCGGTTGCGGTTCGTCCACGCCCGGGTGCGCGACCTGCTGGCCAACGCGGAGAGCTGGGACATGGCCGTGCTCGGCACGCCGATCAGCGCGGCGCACATGGGATTCGCGACCAGCGTCTTCTCCGCGCGCCTGCTGCGCCATGGGGCGAAGGTCGGCGCGGTCTTCGACACCGAGGAGCAGGAGAGCGTGATGCAGGTGTGGCGCTACGCCGGGTACGTGATGGGCGTCCCGGAGGAGATGCTGTTCACGGACCGGAAGCACGCGGAGGACATGATCGAGATCGCGCGCCTGTGCGAGCCGACCCCGGACGAGGACTCGGCGGTCATGGCCAATGCCCTGATCGGCGCCATTCCGCTGGTCGCCGGCATCGAGGACGAGGCGGAACAGGAGCACGTGCGGCGGCTCGCCTACCGGCTGTCGCGGGCGCTCATCGGCCACGACCTCGCCAACCAGCTGCAGTTTCCGAAGATGTCGACCCTCGGGGCGTTGCTGGGTTTCCGGCTCAAGCAGCGCTGGGAGAAGTCCCGGGCGGGGGAGGGCGTGCGTTCGCGGAACTTCACGCAGATGCTCGACATTTCCGTCTACGACGACCCGAACGTGACGTACCGGATGCCGGACCACTGGAACTCGAGGAAGTCGAGTCCATGGTAGCGTCGCCGGCCTCCGGGCGCGCGATCGTGGACGCGTGCGTGGCACGGAAGGGGAGGGCGTCATGACCGCGAGCATGCTCGATAGCTACGCCGCCAGCGTGGTGGAACGCCGCTGGCTGGTGCTGATCCTTGCGACGGTGGTGATGCTGGGCGCCTCGGGGGGCGTTCCCGGCATCGGCGTGACCAACGATCACCGCGTGCTGTTCGACGAGCACGATCCCGAGCTCCTCACGCTGGAAGCGCTCGACGCGACGTACACGGAATCGAACAACGCCCTGATCGCGATCGCCCCCGCGTCGGGGACGGTGTTCACACCGGAAATGCTCGGTCTCGTCGAAGAGCTCACGGAGGCGGCGTGGCAGGTGCCCTATGCGACGCGCGTCGACTCGCTGACCAACTACAGCCACAGCGAGGCCGATGGCGACGACCTGATCGTGGCGCCGCTCGTGCAGGGCGCGGACCTGCTCGACGAGGCGGGCCTGCGCCGCATCGAGGACATCGCCACGGACTCGGTGGAAATCGCCGGCCGGCTGGTTTCGAGGGATGGCCGGGTGGCGGCGGTGAACGTCAACTTCGCCCTCCCGGAAGAGACCGATGCGGCCGTGCTGGAAATCACGGACCACCTGCGGGCGCTGCTGGACGAGCGGCGCGCCGACCTGGCGGAGCGGGAGGGCGTGGACGCGGAGTTCTACCTGACCGGCGAAGTACTCATGAACCGCGCCTTCGCGGACGCCACGCGGGACGACCTCGAACAGCTCACGCCGGTCGTGTTCCTGGTCATCGTCGTGGTGACCGTCCTGCTCCTGCGCTCGCTGATCGCCGCGGTGGCCGTGGTCGTGCTACTCATGTTCTCGATCAACACGACCATGGGGCTGGCCGGCTGGGCGGGCGCGGTGTTCAACCCGGTCAACGCCGGGGTGCCGATCATCGTCCTCACGATCGCCGTCGCCGACTCCATACACATCGTGACGACCACCCTGGCGGGATTGCGCCAGGGACTGGCACGGAACGAGGCCATCGTCGAGTCGCTCCGGGTGAACGCACATCCGGTGTTCCTCACCTCGGTGACCACCGCCATCGCGTTCCTCACGCTGAACGCTTCGGAGTCGCCGCCATTCCACGTGCTCGGCAACCTCGTGGCGTTCGGCGTCATGGCCGCGTTCGCGTACTCCATGACGGTGCTGCCGGCGGTGCTGTCGCTGCTGCCGCTGCGCGCACCGAAGACCCCGCGCGGCGGGGCTTTCTTCGACAACCTCGCCGACTTCGTCACCCGGCGGCGGTACGTGCTGCTGTGGGCGGTCGGCCTCGGGGTGGCCGTGCTCGCTACCGGGACATGGCGCATCGAGTTCACGGACAACTGGACGCGGTACTTCGACGACCGTTACGAGTTCCGGCGCGACACGGATTTCGTGATCGATCACCTCACCGGGCTCGAGTCGTGGGAGTACTCCATGGACTCCGGGCAGGAGCACGGCATCACGGATCCCAAGTACCTGCGGCAGGTCGACGCGTTCGCCGAGTGGCTGCGGCAACAGCCGGAGGTGGCGTACGTGCAGGCGTTCCCGGACGTCATGCGCCGGCTGAACCGCAACATGCACGGGGACGACCCGGCCTACGACCGCCTGCCCGACGACGCGGAACTGGCGAGCCAGTACCTGCTGCTGTACGAGCTGTCCTTGCCGTTCGGCCGGGACCTGAACGACCGGATCGATGTCGCCAAGTCGGCGACCCGCGTGACGGCGGCCGCGGGCGGCGGCCTCACCTCCGCGCAGCAGCGGGAGTTCGACGAACGCGCACAAGCCTGGCTGCGGGAGAATGCGCCCGAGCTTGCGACCGCGGCGACCGGCTTCACGATGACGTTCGCGCACCTGTCCGAGCGCAATCTGGAAAGCATGCTGCGCGCGACGATCATCGCGATGGGCGGGATCTCGCTCGTGCTGATCTTCGTGCTGCGGAGCTTGCGCGTGGGCGTGCTGAGCCTCGTGCCGAACTACCTGCCGGCGGCCATGACGTTCGGGCTGTGGGGTTACGTCGTGGGCCAGGTCGGCCTGGCGGGTTCCGTGATGACGGCGGTCGCCTTCGGCATCATCGTCGACGATACGACGCACTTCCTGACCAAGTACCAGCGCGCCCGCCGCACCGGCGCGGACGCGGCGGAGGCGGTGCGCTCGGCGTTCCATGCGACGGGGCGCGCGCTGTGGACCACGACCGCGGTCCTCGCCGCCGGCTTCCTGGTGTTCGCCTCGTCCGGCTTCGAGGTGAGCTTCGCCCTCGGCACCATGGTGGCGATCACGGTGGTGTTCGCGCTGCTGGCCGACTTCCTGCTGCTGCCGCCCCTGCTCATGGTCCTCGACAGGAGAAAGACATGATGGAACGCGTACGAAACGCGGCGATCGTCGCGCTGTTCGGCGCGGTCTCGGCTGTATTCGCCGCGGAAGCCGCCGCGGCGCAGGACGCCGTCGCGGCGGAAGACCGCGGGCTCGCCATCGCGCGTGACGCGCGGGCGCGCAAGCAGGGGTTCGAGAGCTTCACGGCGAGCCAGACCATGGTGCTCCGCAACCGCCAGGGCCGGGAGAGCCGGCGCCACCTGCGCGTCAAGGTCCTCGAAGCCCCGCCGGAGGCCGAGGGCGCCGGCGACCGCAGCCTGTTCGTGTTCGACGAACCGCGCGACGTGCGCGGCACGGCGTTCCTGGTGCACGCCAACAAAGCGGGGCCGGACGACCAGTGGCTGTACCTGCCGGCCCTGAAGCGCGTCAAGCGCATCAACTCCGCGAACCGCTCCGGCTCGTTCATGGGCAGCGAGTTCGCCTACGAGGACATGACCCCTCCGGAGGTCGAGCAGTTCGACTACCGGTACCTGCGCGACGAGGCATGCGGTGAGCTGACCTGCACGGTCGTGGAGCGCATCCCGCGGGACGAGCGCTCCGGATACCGGCGCCAGATCGTCTGGCAGGACACCGACGAGCTCCGGCTGTGGAAGGTCGAGTACTACGACCGGCGCGACGCGCTCCTGAAGACGCTCGACGTGAGCGGCTACGCGAAATACGTCGACCGTTACTGGCACGCGGCGGAGATGTCCATGGTCAACCACCTGACGGGCAAGAGCACCGTGCTCACCTGGAGCGACTACGACTTCGGCGCCGCGGTGACGCCCGGCGAATTCCTGCCGACCGGCCTGAGACGCGCGCGCTGAGCGCCCGGCCGCGCATCCTCGCGATCGCGGTCGCGGCGGTCGTGCTCGCCGCCGCGATTCCGGCGGCGGGCGCGGCGGCGGTCCTGGGCAGCTTCCGCGACCTCGACAACGCCACGCGCGAGCATCACCGCATCTCCATGCGGCTCGGCGTGCCGCTCGCGGTGGTGGTCGTGCGCACCGGCGTCGGGCCGCTCTACCGGATCGTCTCGACGGATGCGCCCGACGAAGCGGCGGCGCGCGCGCTCGTGGCGCGGGCGCGGGAGGCGGGCGTGCCGGGCGCCTGGTACTGGGCCGACGCTCCGTTGCCGGAGCCGGAGGAGGAGGTCGCGACCGCCCCCGTCGACGCCGCGACGGGACCCGCGGAGCTGGAGGCTGCCGAGGAAGCACCGGACGTTCGAGTCCCTGACGCCGCTCCCGACACCCGGGAAGAGGCCGTGGCGGCGTGGCCCGAGCCCGCGGAACCGCCCGACCAGCCCTGGCTCGCGTACCACTCCTTCTCGGGCGACATCAGCCTGGAGGGCCGCTGGTATCCCGACCCCGCCGTGCATCCCGGCCAGCGCTCCCATGCGAGCGGGTTCGTGGTGCGGCCGGAGCTCTACCTGGAGGACCGGGCCGGCCGGAGCCTGACCGTGCGCCCGTTCTTCCGCCACGACGCCGGAGACCCGAGGCGGACGCATGCGGACCTGCACGAGGCGTACGGGATGGTCCTCGGGCAGTGGGGCGCCAGCGAGTGGGAACTCAGGCTCGGCGTCGACCGCGTGTTCTGGGGCGTCACCGAGTCGCAGCACCTCGTCGACATCGTCAACCAGGTCGACCTGGTCGAGCACCCGAACGAGAAGGCGCGGCTTGGGCAGCTCATGGCCCACGTGACCCTGGCCGGCGACTGGGGCGCGTTCGAACTGTTCGGCGTCACCGGGCACCGCGACCGCACCTTCTCCGGGCGCTCCGGACGCCTGCGCCTGCCGCTGCTCATCGACCGGGGCGCCACCACCTACGAGAGCGGCGCGGAGGAGTGGGGGCTCGACGTCGCCGCCCGCTACAGCGGCACGATCGGTGCGTTCGACATCGGCCTCAGCGTGTTCGACGGCACGAGCCGCGAGCCGTTCCTGCTGCCGGCGTTCAACGGGGCCGGCACGCGGATCCTCGCACCGCACTACCGCAGTATCCGGCAGTTCGGTTTCGACGCGCAGTGGACGACCGGCTCCTGGCTGTACAAGCTGGAGGCGATCCACCGGGCCGGCGCCTGGAACCTGCTCGGCCGGCAGGAGGACTACGGGGCGTTCGTCGCAGGCGGCGAGTACACGCTCTACGGGCTGTTCGGCTCGGGCGCGGACCTCGGACTGCTGGCCGAATGGAACTACGACGCGCGCCGCGAGTGGGCGACCAGCCGGTTCCAGAACGACCTGTTCTTCGGCACGCGCCTCGCGCTCAACGACGAGCAGGGCACCGAGTTCATCGGCGGCGTGCTCAGCGACCTCGACCACGATTCCCATTTCGTGTCCCTCGAACTGAGTCGGCGGCTGCGCGACAACTGGTCCCTGGAGTTCGAAACGGTGGTGCTGCTGAATGTGGGGGAGGCGGACCTCCTTTACGCGATGCGGCGCGACAGCTTCGTCGGACTGGATCTCGTCTACAGCTTCTGAGCGGAACACCGCGAGGTCCGCTCCGCCGGCACGGCGTCCTGGCGCCGGGAGCGTTCGGCGGGGGAGCGCGAGGGCGGCCCGTGCGGGGGGCTGCCATCGAGGGAGACTCAGCGCCCGACTGGGCGACGGCTGGTGACGCTAGAAAACGCCCATTCTTCCGGCCAGCGTCACGGCGGCGACCAAGAGACCTATCCCGGCGATCATGAAGGTCAGTTTCGAGTCCAGCGCGGCGATCTGGCCGCCGAGTTCGGTCCTGACGCCGTCGATCTTCCCGTCCAGGACCTGGATCTGGCCGCCGAGTTCGGTCCTGACGCCGTCGATCTTCCCGTCCAGGACCTGGATCTGGCCGCCGAGTTCGGTCCTGACACTGTCGATCTTCCCGTCCAGGATCCGGATCTGGCCGCCGAGTTCGGTCCGGGCGAGGTCCACTCGGTGGTCCACCGATTGGATCTCGCCACGCACTTCCAGGAATCCGGTCCGCAGATCGCCCTGCGCGACGACGTGGGTGCCAAGTTGGTCGCCCAGGGTGCGCGCGAGGCCCTCGGCCTGTTCGCGCTCCATGCCGGTCTTGCGCAACGCGTCGCTGAGTTGCAGCGTGTCGACCACGGGTTGGCTCATGTGGGGTTTCCTCCTTGAAGAATATCGAATGTGCTCGGTGGCCGCATGAGGCTCGTTGCCCGTCGGACTGAGCCCGCCACGACCGGGCCCATCCAAAAGCGCCGGCAAGCCCATGTCTGTAAGCCGGAGACACTGGGTACACGCGGACTTCGTCCTGCATTCCCGTGGGCGAACGCTCACGCCGGGGTGGGCCGCCGCACTACGCGGTTCGTGGGACCAGCTTCCCGCGCCGTCTCGCTTTGCGCGGGGAACACAACAGATGTCGTCTCCGTGCCGGCCGGTCTTCGCGGAGTGCAGGCCTGTCCTCCACGACGGGAGCGGCACACGCCAGCCAAGGTGTCCGGCGCGCTCGTCCCGCCGTGCCGAACAGCCACGCTTCGCCCGACCGCGCGATGCCCGACGCGGGATGCCCCACGCCGTGCCGGAATGGCTTGGGCTGGGGCCAGGAGCCTTCAGCCGGGGAGCGACAGGGCGCCTGCGCAGGGGGACCCCTTGCGGGAAAACAACCTTCAGCCGGGTAGCGCGCGCGACCGAGGGTCGCGTTGGAGTTTGCGCTTCGCGAAAAACTCGGCGCCAGCGGCGCGCCAGGGTGGCCGGCGCAAGGGTGGCTTGCCCCTCGCGGGAAGACTCAGCCCCCGTTTCGGCGACGACTTCGGCGGCGCTGGCGGGCTGTCGTACCAGCAGTTCTCATTTTGACCTGACGGGGCAACGGAGTCGGAGATTCCGTCGGCGAACGGGTTGACACCATAGGGCGGCGGCCCTATGGTGCGGGCCATGGGCAACCCGTGGTTCGGATCGAAGGCGACGTCGGGGCTGTGGCAGGCGCTGGTGGCGCTGATGCCGCCGCACGCGGTGTACATCGAGACGCACCTGGGCGGCGGCGCGGTGATGCGGCGCAAGCCGGGGGCGCTGCGCAACATCGGCATCGACCTGGACCGGCGGGCGCTGGCGTCGTTCGAGTGCGGCCATGCCGTGGAACTGGTGCAAGCGGACTGCCACGCCTGGCTGGCCGGGTTCGCGTTCGACGGTTCGGAGCTGGTGTACAGCGACCCGCCGTACCTGCGCGGCGCGCGCAAGTCGGAGCGCCGCCACCGGCACGACTACGAGGACGCGGACCACGTGGCGCTGCTGGAACTGCTGACGGGCCTGCCGTGCGCGGCGATGGTGTCGGGATACCCGTCGGCGCTGTACGACGAGTTGCTGGGCGGCTGGCGCAGCGTGTCGCTGCAGGTGATGAACCACGCGGGGGTGGTCACCGAGAAGGTGTGGTTCAACTTCGAACCGGATCGCGTGCACTGGGCGTCGCGCGCGGGACGGAACTTCACGCACCGGCAGATGGTCAAGCGCAAGGCGCATGGCTGGGGCCGGCGCTACCGGGCGATGCCGCCGGCGGAGCGCCTGGCGGTGCTGGCGGCGATCATGGCGGTGGAGGCCGGCGCGCCGCCGTGAAGTTCCTCGCGCGCCATCTCGACCGGCTGCGGGAGTGCTTCGCGCAGATGCCGGACCCGCGCCGCGGGCGCAACCGCCGCCACGCCATGGCGGACATCGGCATGGCGGCGCTGTCGGTGTTCTTCATGCGGTCGCCGTCGTTCCCGGCGCACCAGCGCGCGCTGGCCGACGCGGGCCGGCGCTCCAACGCCCACACCCTGTTCGGCCTGTCCCGCATCCCCTGCGACAACCACGTCCGGCAACTGCTCGACGGCGTGCCGACGGAACACTTCGACGACGAGTTCCACGCCCTCGTCGAGGACCTCGACGCGCACGACGCGCTGGCCCCCATGCGCTGCCTGGACGAGCGCGTGCTCGTCGCCCTGGACGGCACGGAGTTCTTCCGCTCGCGCAACATCCACTGCGACAACTGCTCGACCCGCAAGCGCAACGACGGCGGCACCGAGCACTTCCACCAGATGGTCGCCGCCACCGTTGTGGCGCCGGGCCAGTCGCGCGCGCTGCCGCTGCCCCCCGAGTTCGTCGCGCCGCGGGACGGCGCCGCCAAGCAGGACTGCGAACGCCAGGCGGTCAAGCGCTGGCTGCGGTCCCACGGCGACCGCTGCGCCGCACTGCGCCCGGTCTATCTCGGCGACGACCTGTACGCCTGCCAGCCCGTCTGCCGGGCCATGCTCGACGCCGGCGGCGACTTCCTGCTCACCGCCAAGCCGGCCAGCCACCAGACCCTGTACGAGTACCTCGACGGCATCCGGCTGCCGTCGCGCCGCGTCACCGCCGGCGCCGGCTCCCGCCGCCGCGTGCATCGCTACCGCTGGATGACCGACCTGCCCATCCGCGACGGCGACGACGCCCTGCGCGTCAACTGGCTGGAGATCACCAGCGCGCGGCCGAACGGCAAGGTCACCTACCGCGGAACCTTCGTCACCAGCCTGCCCGTAACCCGCGACAACATCGCCGAACTCGCCGACTGCGCCCGCGCCCGCTGGAAGATCGAGAACGAGACCTTCAACGTCCTCAAGCAGCACGGCTACCACCTCGAACACAACTTCGGCCACGGCAAGGACACCCTCGCCGCCGTGCTCGTCGTCCTCAACCTGCTCGCCTTCGCGCTGCACACCGCGTGCGAACTCGCCGAGTCCCTCTGGCGACGCGCCCGCGCGCGCCTCGGCACCCGCGCACGCCTGTTCGAGCACCTGCGCACCCTCACCGAGTACCAGGTGTTCCCCGACTGGAACGCCTTGATCGGCCTGCTCGCCACCGGCGGACCCGCCGCACAGCCGCCCTGACCCCAACACCACTCCGCCGGCCAACAATCCACCAACCCTGGAGAACTCCGATACCCAATGACTCAATACTCAAAATGAGAACTGCTGCTGTCGTACTTCGCGCATCGCGCGAACTCCGACACCCTGATAGAGTGCGGCGGGGACGGGTTTCGTGCCGAGGGGAGCGTCCGTGGCGTTCTTGACCAAGTTGATGTCTGGCGAGTACGGCCTCGCGCGCACCTATTGGTTGTTCGGCCTGGTGGGATACCTCCTGGCCTGGGCCTGCACGGAGGCGCTTGGCGCCGTGCTGCGGATGAATCCGCGTTTCTGGATCGGCGTGGTCGTGGCGGTGCTGTGCGTGGTCGTTTTCGGCTACGCCCTCGCGGCATGCGCGGGGATCTGGAGCGCGGCCCGGACCCACACGGGCCCGACGGCGTACTGGTGGTTCGCCCGGGTGACGAGTCTGCTGGGCTTGCTCGGCGTGCTGGCGGGCATCAGCCACGCGATCGTGGTCTGAGGCGATGGCGGGGACGGAATCCTCGGCTCAGAGCGGGGCTGCCGGCGGCGTGCTCTCGGCGGCCGGGGCCAGGAAGGCGGTCACGGTCGTGATCGGACGCGCAGCTCTGGCCCCCGGTCACCCTCGAGGATGCGGCCCGGGTGGACTGGGCCGCCGTCGCCGCACAGGTCCCCAACACCCTCACGCTGGCGCTGGCGACCCTGCTCTGCGTGGTGATCCACACCGGTGGCCTGGAAGTGGCGTCCCACCGGGAACCTGGACTGGAACCGGGAGTTCCGCGCCATGGGGCTCGCGGGCGCCCTGGCGGGTTTCGGCGGCGGACCGCCGAGCTGCCCGGTGGTCCCCACGTCGTTGCGCAGCCTGATGTTCCGGGTCGGCCTGCGCAGCACCGGGGTCATCGCGAGGCCGGGCAGGAACCCCTCCACTTCCGCCATGATCCCCCTCGCGTTCGCCGGCACCGTGTACCTCCATTGGATGCCCGGCTACGACCTGACGCTGTCTTCGGTGTTCGGGCCGATCGCCGCTCACGGGCGTGGTCAGCAACGACTGGCTGGTACTGCTCGACCGCCACAGCCGCTTCCGCCGCGACGATCCACGCCTTTCCGTGAACGACGCCGTCATCGCGGCGACGCGGTTGCGCGCCCGACCGATCGTGCTGACGACCGTCGTCGGCCTGATGCCGCTCCTCTACGACAAGTCGGAAATCCTGAGGTTTCTGATCCCGCTGGTCGTCAGCCTGGCCGGCGGGCTGATCTTCGCGAGTTTCGGCATCCTGTTCGTGCTCCCCGCCCTGATGGTGCTGGTCGAGAGGGTGCGAGCGCTGTTGCCGGGGCGGGCCGGGCAGCCCGTCGCCGCGGCCGCTCCGTGAAGAACGCGCGGGGGCGATGGCCGGGCTCGCCACCGATCGCTCCGCGGCGCATCCGGTGATGTGCGGGAGGGTACGGGGCGCGTGAACCGGCGGCTGTTGGTCGTCGCCGTCCTCGTCGTGCTCGCCGTAGTGGACTGGCTCTCGGACGGAGTCGGTCCCCGGCTGGTGTTCGGTACGGCATCCGTGGACGTCCGGACCGTTCCCGAAGGCGCCGCGGTGCTGGTGAACGGCGAGCCCGCCGGCACGACACCGATCATCGTCTCCGACGTCCGGCCAGGGGCGGTCGTGCTGCGTCTGGAACATCCGTATCACCCCCCGGAGCTGCGTCGGCTCACGCTCGAACGCGGGGAACGCCGGGACGTGGAGGTGATCTTCGCGCCCGCCAGCGGCAGCCTCGCGATCGTCACCAATCCGCGGGGCGCCGCCGTGTCGGTCAACGGGGAACGCCTGGCCGACGTCACCCCGGTGCGCATCGACGGGATCGCCACGGGCGCGTACGAAGTCGCGGTCTCCCTCCATGGACGACAGAGCAAGTCCGCCACCGTCGAAGTGTTCCCGGACGCGGAGACGGAAAGGACCTTCGAGCTCGAGCGGGTGGCGATGGGCACGCTCTCCGTGCAGACCGTTCCGGGGAACGCCACGGTCACCTTGGTCGACGCGGAAGCCGACTATCGTCCGGGCGTGGAACTGCCGGTGGGCGACTACCGCATTCGTGTCGCGGCGCCAGGTTACGGACCGGCGGAGAGGACGATCGGTGTGCGGCAGGGACGGAACGTCGCGGACATCACGCTGGCGCGCGTGTTCGGCGCGCTGCGCATCTCGATGCGCCCGGCGAGCGCACGCATCCGCGTGACGTATCCGGATGTGGACGGGTCTCGCGACATCGCCTTCCAGAACGGCATGGAAATCCCGGCGGGACCGTTCGCGGTGCGGGCGACGGCGATGGGCTACCGCAATCTCGTGCGCAATCTGGCCATGGACGGCGATGGCGTCACGCTGAACCTCGTGATGCGGCGATTCGAGGTGACGCCGGGGCAGCGTTTCCGGGACCGGCTCCGGTCCGGCGGGGAGGGCCCGGAACTCGTGGTGGTCGCGGTGGGCGCGTTCCGCATGGGCGCGGAGAACGGCGCGCCCAACGAGCGGCCTGCCCGGGAGGTGCGCGTGACGCAGCCGTTCGCGATCGGCGTGACCGAGACGACCGTGGGGGACTTCCGGCGCCATGACGCGTGGCCCGGCGAACCGGAGATGCCGGTGCGGAACGTCACCCTGCGGGACGTGGGGGCATACCTGGCGTTCCTCTCCAGCGAGACCGGCTACCGCTATCGCCTGCCGACGGAGGCGGAGTGGGAGTACGCCGCGCGGGCGGGTGGGGCGGGGGATTTCTACTTCGGCGACGACATCGCCGCCATCTGCGCGCACGGAAACGTCGGCGACCTGGCGATGCGGGAGCGCTTCCGGCAGTACGACTCGGTGGCCTGCAACGACGGCTTCGTCCGCGTGGCGCCCGTCGGTCGCTTCGCGCCGAACGCCTTCGGGCTGCACGACATGTTCGGCAACGTCGAGGAGTGGGTCGCGGACTGCTGGCACCCGTCCTACGCGGGCGCGCCGGGCGACGCCCGCCAATGGACGCAAGGCTGCTACTCGTCGCGCGTGGTGCGCGGCGGCGCGTTCGACTCGCCGCCGGGCGACCTGCGGGTGAGCGCGCGCAACATGGGCAGTTCGCCCACGGACTCACGCGGGTTCCGGGTGGTGCGGGAACTCTGACGGGTCGGGGAGTACCGGTCAGAGCAGACCTTGGCGGGACGCCTCGTACCAGACGAATGGAGACACTCGCCTCAGGACAGTCCGGGCGAGGTGGTCTCCTCCATTGTGAAGATATCCGCTGTAGTCCATAGCGCGCCGTCGACGAAGCTCCGCATCGTCCAGTCTCAGCCGGGTGATTGTCTTTCGGGCACCTTCGGTCAGGATCCGGTTGAGTTCCGGGTTCGGCCGTATCGAGCCGTCTGCGAGGTTGAGGTGGAACGTCTCGGGTGGGAGGCCGATCGGATCCAGAACGTCGTCATGCTCGCGCTTTCTTCGGTTCGCCGGCCAACAGGCGAGACGGAAGTTGGTCCACTCGTATGCGCCGCCCGGCGCCTTGGATTTGGGAACGAAGTGATCCGTCGTCAGGTCGCCCGTCACGATGTCAATGCGAACCGCGAAGTACGAGCAGATCTGCGATAGGCAGTCCCAAGCTGTCCAAGCGCCCGCGTCCAGTAGGTCGGAAGCGTCACCCCTGCCGGTAGCGGGGCAGAGATGGAGATTTGCTTCTCAGCTAGCCACTCCAGGCCGGGTCGGCGAACGCTGTCGTCGAAGTCTCGCGGTTCGGGCTGCGGATCGACCGGAATCACTCGATCCAGCCCTTGCGTCGGCAGATGTGCTGCCAGCGAATCAGGAACTCGTCTGCCAGCGGGTCAAGGCAGAGCAGCAGTTTGCGGTTCATCTCCTGCACTGTCTCTCGGCGAGGCTGTTCCTCCTCCAGGAGACGCGCAGCCTCCTCGACGAGTTGCTCGTAGTCCGGAGCTCTGCTGCTGCGTAGATCGAAAGCCTCACTCGTAAGCCAGGCGTCGGCATTGCCATGCCGCTCGAAGGGCCGCCGAGACAGTTGAACGGAGGCATCTTCGAGATCGAGATCGAACCAGGCGTCGGTGGACGGGTCGAAGATCGGTTCGACGGAGGCCATGATCAGGGGGGAGTGCGTGGTGACGACGACTTGTAGGTCGGCTTGTTCCGAAAGCGTTGTCACCGCCGACATCAGCGTCCGGATGATGATGCGTTGCCACGAAGGGTGCAGATGGGCTTCGATCTCGTCGACGAACAGCACGATCTGGCTCGCCTCGGCTACCTGTAGCAGGCGGGCCGCTCGCTTGTGCTCCTCCCATGCCCAAATCAGGAAGTACGAGAGGGCGATGATGCGCCGCACTGCGGAGGACGCGTGCACGACCGGTACGTCCTGGAGATAAGGCATGCGGATGGTTGGCATGTCGCGCTGATCGTCGATGCTGATGCGCGTCAACTCCCCGGGCTCCAATGGACCGCTGGCCGGCGGAGTGAGGGCGGCGAGCAGTGCGACGAGACGCCGATAGGCTGCTCCGTTCTCTTTCTGCCATCCGGCCCAGTCCCGGACCAGGCCGTTGCAGAGCCACGTACCGTCCTGCTCCCGCCCGTTCCATACCTCCGTGGGGCTGAACACGAAAGCCGGGGGGCGTTCTCCTGCGACCTCCTCCCTCGCGAAGACCTGCAGGCCCCTGGGCTTGCGCCAGTAGTTGCGTGCCGGATCCCACAGCGCGAAGCTGCCGTCCGACATGGCGTAGAGCACCAGCCCCGGATTCCCCGGATGTCCCCGGGAGCCGATCCACGACTGGTCCGCGCGTGAAAACTTGCTGGTATAGCGTTTTACGGTGCTGACCGAGGTGAAGGCGAACTCGATTGATGCGTCGCCCGGGCCGGCTGGCAGCATCGGCATGCCGACGGTGATGCCGGGATTGACCTCGGCGGGCCACGTGCGAGTCATTGCCCACCATCCCACGTCCAACAAGAAACTCTTGCCGAGCCCGTTGTCGCCGGTGAGGAGGTTCAGGCGCTCGCCGAAGTCGACGGCCAGCTTGGAGGCGGGGCCGACGTTGCTCAGTCTGAGACTCTTCAGCATGGCTGCCCCCAGACGCCTCCTCGATCCTCGGCGGTGGCGGGCCGCTCGGCGCGCGGTGCTCCGGGCGGTCTCCTTCGGCGTTGCCGGGTGCACGCGTCTGTCGACGCGCGTCGGGGCTCGCTACTGTGGAGTCCTTCCTGCATCGCGGTGAGTCTGTCGGAAGTGCCGCCTAAACCGCAAGGTCGGAATCCCGCGCCGAGTCCTTGGACGCCCCTTGCCCAGAGGCCCGGCCAAGCTTCGCTTTGCACTGGTCTTTGTTGCCACCCGCCAGGTCGCGTAAGCTCCCGCGCGGTCGAGCGGGGGTTAGCGTAGCCAAATGATCGTTCCATTGCCGGATTCGGGGACGGAGGGACTCCCTTGGGACCTCTCGGACGAGTATCCCGCCGCGGACGCGCCCGAGGTCGAGCGGGACCTCGAGCGTCTGGACGCGCTGCAGGACGAACTCGAGGAAGTGAACGCGGTCCTGGTGCCGCTGCTCGACGCGGCGGAGACGCTGGGCCTTCCGGAGGCGGCCGACGGCATCGCCGCGGCGCGGCGCGCCTTCGGGCTGGTGGAGGAAGGCAGGCGGCTGCTGGCAGATCCCGGGGTGTACGCGAGTTGCTGCCTGAGCGTGGACAGCGGCGATGCGGCGGCGCTGGCCCTGGTCGGTCGCCTGCAGGCGCTCGAGAAACGGTTCGCGGAGTTGGCGGAGCCGCTGTCGCAGTTACTGGACCGGGTGCCGGACGGGGTCGTCGAAGCCTTCCTGGACGACGCGGGCACGGGACATGCCCGGTTCGCGGTGGAGCACTCCCGCAAGCGGCGGCACGAACTGCTGGACCTGTCGGAGGAGAACCTGGTCAGCGCCCTCGGGCAGGACGGTATCCATGCGTGGGGCCGGCTCTACGACCGCCTCGCCGGCACGATCGCGTGCGACGTGGAGGTGGACGGGGAACTCCGGACCATGGGCGTGGCGCAGGCGGCGGGCCTGATGCAGAAACCGGACGACGGGCTTCGGGAGCGGGCGTGGCGCGCGATCAACATGGCCTGGGACGCGCATGGCGAGTCGTGCGCGGCGGCGATCAACGCCATCGCCGGCTGGCGCCTCGAGATGTGCCGCAAGCGGTCGAACGGCCGCGCGGTGCACTTCCTGGACGCGCCGCTGCACATGAATCGCATCGTCCGCGAGACGCTCGACACGCTCCTCTCCGTGGCCGAGGAGGCACGGCCCCTGGCCCGCCGCGCGGCGCTGCTGCAGGCCAAGGCGTACCGCAAGGCGCGCTACGGACCCTGGGACCAGCGGGCGCCGGCGCCGGTGGTGTCGGAGGGCGGCGGTGCGCCGATCGCGTATCCCGAAGCCCTCGACCTCGTCGCGAACTCGTACGGCAGCGTGGACCCGGGCATGGGCGAGTTCGTGCGCATGATGGCGGAGAAACGCTGGATCGAGGGCACGGTCGGCGCCCGCAAGCAGCCCGGCGCCTACTGCACGGGCTTCTCGAGATCGCGCAACCCGCGGGTCTACATGACCTACACGGGCGGGGCGAGCGACGTCGTCACGCTCGCCCACGAACTCGGCCACGCGTACCACGCCTGGGTCATGCGCGACCTGCCGGACAGCCAGCGGCGCTACGGCATGTCGATCGCGGAGACGGCAAGCACGTTCGGGGAGACCATCGTCCGCGACGCACTGCTCGCCCGCGCGGAGACGCCCGAAGCCGAGTTCGACATCGTCTGGGAGGAAGCGGGCGCCGCGGTGGGCTTCCTGCTGAACATCCCCGCGCGTTTCGAGTTCGAGCGCAACTTCTACCAGGCCCGCGCGGAGCGGCCGCAGACGCCGGACGAGCTCAACGAGACGATGGGCGCCGCCTGGACCGCTTGGTACGGCGACAGCCTGTCGGAGCCGGATCCGCTCTTCTGGGCCAACAAGCTCCACTTCTACATCTCGGGACTCAGCTTCTACAACTTCCCGTACCTGTTCGGGTATCTCTTCAGCCTCGGCGTCTATGCCCGCCGGGAGGCGCTCGGGGACGACTTCTTCCCGCGCTACGAAGCGCTGCTGCGGGACACGGGGCGCATGACCGCGGAGGATCTGGCCGCGAAGCACCTCGATGCGGACCTGACCCGCCCGGACTTCTGGCGCGACACCGTGCGCATGCTCGAAGGGCGCATCGACCGCTTCGAGGCGCTCGTCGCGCAATGCGCCTTATGAGATTCCTGGTCCTGCAGCATGTCGATGTCGAACATCCCGGCACGTTCCGCGAGTTCTTCCGCGAGGATGGCGTGCGTTGGGACGTGGTGCATCTCGACCGGGGCGATCCGATTCCGGACCTCGCCGCCTACGACTGCATGCTCGTCATGGGCGGCCCCCAGGACGTGTGGGAGGAGGACCTCTACCGATGGCTCGCGCCGGAGAAGGCGGCCATCCGGGAGTTCGTCGTGGAACTCGAGCGGCCCTTCCTGGGCGTCTGCCTCGGCCACCAGCTTCTGGCGGACGCGCTCGGCGGAACCGTGGCGCCGGGCGTTTCCGAGGTAGGCGTGATGACCGTCGAGCGGACGCCGGCGGGCGGGTCGGACGCGCTGCTTCGGGGCCAGCCGGACCCGACGACCGTACTGCAGTGGCACGGGGCCGAAGTGACGGAGCTACCGGACGGTGCGACGCTCCTGGCGAACTCCGCCGACTGCCGCGTGCAGGCGTTCCGGGCCGGGCCGCGGGCGTACGGGTTGCAGTATCACGTCGAGATCGGGGCGGCGACCGTGGACGAGTGGGGCGCGATTCCGGCCTACGCCGAGTCGCTGCGAGGCGTGCTGGGAGAGGACGGGCCGGCCCGGCTGCGGCGCGAGGCCGCCGAGCGGGTGGAGACGTTCCGCGAGGATGCCCGCAGGTTGTACGGCAACCTGCGGGCCCTCGTGGCGGACTGTTCTCTTGCGAGGGGCAAGCCCCTGCGCGGGCCGCCCTGGCGCACCCCGGCTGAGGGCTCTTCTTGCGAGGCGTGCCCCCTACGCGGGCCGCCCTCGCGCACCCCGGCCGAGGGCTCTAGAGCAGGCTGATCCTGAGCGTCACTCCGGCGGTGCGCGGCGGGTTCACGAACGTGTGCCAGCTGCCGCCCTGGAACACCGAGTCGAAGACCAGGAAGTTGGTCTGCTTGTTGGTGAGGTTGCGCCCCCAGATCACCGCTTCGTAGCGTCCGTCCTCGCTCCGGACGCCGAACTGCGCGTTGATCAGGTTGAACGCCGCGCGGACCTTCTCGGCGTCCAGGTCGGAGCCGGTGTTGGCCTCGCCGATGTGCGACCAGTTCGCGTTCATCACGAAGCGCCAGTCGGTGTTCGGAATCTCGCGGTCGACGAAGACCGACGCCGTGCTCTGCCAGAGCGGCGACTGCGTCACCCGGTTGCCCTCGAGGTGGGCGTTGGCCTCGATCAGGTTGTCGCCGTAACGCGCGTCGGCGTAAGTGAAGCCGCCGGTCAGGAACACGCCGCCCCCGAGCGCCAGCGTGGATTCCACTTCGACGCCCTGGGAGGTGACTTCCTTCACGTTGCCGACCGTGAAGCCGAGACCGGTGAAGGTGTTGAGCTGGAACTGGTCGAACTTGGTGTGGAAGAGGGCGCTGTTGACCGTCAGTCGGCCGTCCAGGCCCCGTGCCTTCACGCCCAGTTCGAAAGAGTCCGACGTCTCCGGATCGAAACGGCTCTGGTCGACCGGGTTCCCGTTGTCGTCCCGGAAGCCGACCGCCTCCTGGTCGAGGTTGTAGCCGCCGGCCTTGTAGCCGCGACCGTAGCTCGCGTACACGTTGATGTCGTCGGTGACTGCCAGGGCGGCCTTCAGCGTGCCGGTGACCTCGCTCTCTTCCTCCTTGTTGTTGTAGCTCAGGTTGTCGCAGAGCGAGGCGATGGGGACGATCCCGCAGAACGGGTCGTCGACGGATTCCCCGAATGGCGCGCCGTTGATGATGGCGCCCGCGTCCTTCTCCTCCGAGGAGTAGCGCAGGCCCAGGGTCACGTCGAAGCGCTCGGTGGCGTGCCACGTGTTGTGCGTGAAGGCGGACCACCCCTCCGTCTCGGAGAAGAAGACGGCGTCGTAGCCCTGGCCCGGCACGCCGCGCCCGGCGGGGTCGCCCATGACGACCGCGGCGAGGGCGGGGGCCCCGAACAGCGCGCCGAGATAGTTGCCGCCGTCGTGCGAGAAGACGATGTACTCGTCGGACTCGAGGTCCTCCGTGTACATGTACGCGCCCACCAGCCAGGAGACATCGTCCGTCTCGCCGTAGAGCTGGAACTCCTGGGAGATGTTCTCGAAGGACTCGTCGGTGTCCTGGGGGTGGAGGATGTCGGCGCTCGTGAAGTCGATGTCCTGGCCGCGGGCGACCTCGTAGTCGCGCCGCGCGGTGATGGAACGGAACGACATGCCGTTGTCCGCCTCCCACAGCACGTCCACGGAGAGACCCTGGTCGCGAACCTCTTCGTAGGGCTCGTAGTTCACGCCCACCTGGACGCTCTGGTCGACCTCGAAGGGGTCGATGTTGCCGCCGAGGGCCGCGACCACGGGGCTGGTGGGTCCGGGAATCCAGAACGCCGCGGGACAGCACGTTTCGTCCCGTTCCGTGCGGTCGCCGATGATGCGCACCTCGACCTGGTCGCTCGGCGTCCACAGGAGCTGCAGGCGGACGTTGTGCCGGTTGCGGTTGTCGTAGGCCTCGCGGGTGTCGATGTTCTCGTAGAAGCCGTCGCGCTTGCGGTAGCCGTAGCTGACCCGGGCGGCGAGTACGTCCTCCACGAGCACGCCGTTGCCGACAACGCCGATCTCTCCGGAGTCGAGGTCGCCGGCCCCCAGCGTCAGGTCGAGCGTGTTCTCGAAGGCCGGCTTGCGCGTGATGATGTTCACCGCCCCGGCGACGGTGTTCTTGCCGAACAGCGTGCCCTGGGGACCGCGCAGGATCTCGACCCGGTCGATGTCCATCAGGTCGTTGAAGGCGAGGCCCGCCCGCGACCGGTAGATGCCGTCGATGAACGTCCCGACGGCGGCCTCGAGGCCGGGGTTGTTGCCGGTCGTGCCGACGCCGCGAATCCTGAGCGTGCCGCCGTTCGACGTGCTGTTCGAGCCGTAGACGGCGATGGAAGGGGCCACCTCGGCGAGTCCGTAGAGGTCCTCCACGCCGCGCGCCGTAAGGTCCTCCCCGGTGAACGCGGAGACGGCGACGGGCACGTCCTGGATGGACTCTTCACGCTTGGTCGCGGTGACGATCACTTCTTCGACCACGTTGGCGCCGTCGTCCTCGCCGAGCGCCGCCTGGGGCAGCGCGCAGACGAACAGTCCGGCGAGCCCTGCTTTCAGGTACTTCATGTGTTGCTCTCCATTGGCAATACGGGGTGGGGCCGCCGTCGCGGCGTCACCTCAGGTTCAACAAGCGAACGATAGGACGAACGGGCCGCAAGCGCCACCCGAAACTGTGCTGCTTCCCGTTGCATGCGCGATGTCCCGGACTCGACCGCCGGGGTCAACCCGACCGGAGCGCTTCCACGTGCTTCGCGCTCCGCCGGGCGGTCCCGAGGATCCTGCCGGGTACCCCCTCGAAGCGCTCCACGCCGTCTCGGCGATGATGGCCTGCTGCTCCGCGGTCGCCGACTCGGGATCGAAGGCGCCGGCACAGGTCATCCGGAAGAAGCCGTCGAGGTTCTGCCAGAGCAAGGCGGCGTCGGCGAGCTCCCGAGCGGCGTCCGTGTCGATCACGTCGCGTTCGCGGGCGGTCCTGAGGGTTTCGGCGAGCGCGGCGACCCCCCGCCTCCGGAGCCGCCCCGGCGAGCTGCAGGAAGTTCGCGGCGAGCTCGATTTCAAGGATTCCGCCCGGGAGGTCGGTGACGTGCCAGGGGTCGTCGCGTCCCCGCCTCTGGCGCCGAATCTCCGCGATGTCGGCGACGACGGAGCCGAGGTCATGGGCCGGCGCGAGGACGGACTGCCTGAGGGCTTCGAAGTCGGGTTCGAGTCCGCCGTCCGCGGCGACTGCGCGGGCGTGGGTCAGCATCCTGAGGTCCGCCGGACCCCGTGGGCGAAGTGCCGCGTGAGTCCCGCAAGGGAGCATGCGCTCCGGCCCTGCCCGTCGCCAAGCGCGTATGCCGGAGCGGCTTCGTACAGGAGTTCCTCCGGGGACAGGTTGTGGACGAGCAGCATGAGCCGCCGCACCAACTGCTCGTGCCAGTCCTCGGGGGGCAGGCCGGTCGCGCCGGGCGCGACGGGGTCGCGGTCGTACACGAACAGCGGTGGCCGCGCTGGCGGCGAGTTCGCGCCGGCCCGCGGCCCCCAGCGCGGCGAGCGCCACGCGCCCGTTCGGCGTTTCTCCATGTTCGGCCGCGCACTCCAGCCTCGCGGTATGCACCAGGGCGTCGATGCACGTGAAGACGATGTCGGTCAGCGGACGCGAGGCGTCGGCCGCCGGCATCGCGCCGCGCCATGTGGGCGCCGAGCTGGAACGCGCGTTGTTCCGCCCAGGTCCTGGCCTCGCCCACGAGGTCGCCGCTCGTGGGAGCGCGGGCGGCCACGGCGCCCACATGGCGCGCGTTTCGGCGGCGTCGAACTCCCGCTGGTAGTAGACGCGAACGAGGCCGCGCCGGGCGACACGCTCCTCCTCCGGGTCGAGGCCGAGGTCCGCGGGCAGTTGCAGGTCGGTCCTGTGCGCGCAGGCTCTCCTGCACGCAGGGATAGCCCGTCATCCACGTCGAGAGGCGCGCGGCCCCTCCGAGCATGTCTCCGACGAGATCCGTCACCCACGCGAAGCGGGCGCCGTTGGTGCGTTCGATGGCGGAGATGCCTCGCCCGGTCTCGACCTCGGCCACCGTCGCGAACGGAACCTCGCCGCCGGCCGGCGTGCGTACGCGCAACGCGTACAGGGACTCCAGCGAGCGGCGTTCCAAAGTGACCGCCGATGCCTTCGAGGATGTGGAGCACCACCGGCTCGCCGTGCTCCTCCGCGAGTTCGCGCTGGAGCGCGCGCGGAGCCCGCCAGCCTGCCCACCGCCCCTTCCATCGCCTCCGCGCTGGTGCCCATGGGCATCGTCAGCCGTGCCGTGACGCTGTCCCCTGTGCTGGGCGTGCGCAACGAGAACGGCGGGTGGCCTGTCATCATCAGGCTCACGGCGGATGCGATCGCGCCGGCCGGGATGAGCACCGTCACGGCGCGTCCGCGGAAGGCGAGGTTTGCGAGCCGGCGGAACGGGTGCTCGATGACCCTCGGGCGGCGGCGAGGGCCGCGACCGCGACCACGGCGAGGAAGGTCAGCCCGAAGTCGCCGAGGGGGGGTAGACGGCCGCTGCCATGGCCGAGGTGGCTGGCAGCACCGTCTGGCACTCGATGAGCGAGAAGGCCAGACAACAGATGACGGTAGCCGCCATGACACCGTATGCCTGTCCGAGGGTGTCAGTGCCGAACAGCAGGGGCAGGAACGCGACCGCGGTCGTGATGACGCCGAAGGTCGCCGGCACGAGCACCTGCCGGGCGCCGGCGATGGCCCCGGCGAGCTGGCGCGCGCCGCGCCGCTGCTCCACGTAGGCGGCCCTTCTCGAAGAAACCGCCGGAAACCATCGGGTCGGCGACCGATACGACGCGGCCGGCGACCTCCGAGACGAGGTTGCTCCCGGTCTTCGGGAGCACGGCGCCGTGCGCCGCCACGGTCATTCGTACGGGCCGCGGGTTCGCCTCCAGCGTGCGAACGGCGGGAGTGTCGGGAGCTGGAGGCTGGACCTCGAGTTCCGGAGCCGTGACGAAAATGGTCGCGGAAAGGGCCAGGCCTCCGGCTCCTGCGAGAACGGCTGCGACGTAACGGCGGGTCATGCCGTGACAGTAGGCATGTTTCGGTAAGCGTGCCGAAGCCAAGGGTATGTGCCAGTTCGTGCATGGCGACGCGCTCGTTCTGCGCGGCCGACAGCGCGTCCAGGTCGTCGGTGTCGAACGTGATCGACGACAGGACGGGTAGCCCGGAGGCACGTCGGAAGAAGCAGGTCCGGGCGTTGGCGAGCTTGCCGCCGGCGCCGTCGATGGACGCGAGGCGCAGGAAGACGCGCAGGTCGTCGATGGTGTCCGTGACCCGCTCGTGGCCTTCTATGCAGGCGTCGGCCGCGACGGGCTGCGTGGAGAAGTCGACGTCCGGGAGGCTAGGCTAGTGCGCAGGATCTGCCGCCATTCGTCCGCCGCGGCGCGAATCGCTTCGCGGTGCGTGGACGGGGCCGAATCGACGAACACGGGATCGAGGTCGAACGCGACCCGTCCCGGAGCCGTGACCTCGGCCACCCGCGACCAGGCGCCGGTCGGCCCGGCGGCGGCGCAGAGACAGCCGGCACGGCGGTACACGACCTCGTTATCGGTCCCGGGCTCCAAGGAAGCCGGCCACGCCGATTTCGGGCGACACGCGGAAGCTGCCGCCGGTCTCGTTGGGGTTATGGGTGTCGATACACACCGTGCCCCACCGGCCCCTTGGCGCCTTCTGTCGCGGCGCCACCTCGTACGCGCGCCGTTCGTCCGGCTCGAACGCGTCGTTGAAGCCCAGGGTCAGCGTGTCGCCGGCCGCGTCGACGCTTGCCGTCGGGTCGGGGACGTCGGGTGCGCGCACATCGATGTCGAACGTGCCTACGACGGCGTCGTCCCGGGGGTCCGAGGCGATCACGGCTATGGTGGCGCGGCCGACCCTGCTGGGACGCACGGCCACGGCCGCCCCGTCGAACGAGGCCCGGGCGATGGACGGGTTCGCGGAGGAGGCTTCGAAGTACAGGATGTCCTCCTGTGGGTCCCGGAACGCCCCCTGCACACGGAACGTCTCCACGCGCCCGCCGGCGGTGGCCGCGGCGCCGTCGGGGAGAAACGCCGGCCATACTGCGGGCAACTCGTCGAGTGCCGTCGTGGTGCCGCCTTCGGTGCCGCGGCGGGTGGTGCGCCCGGTGCCATGCGGCGACCAGGGACCGATCCCTTCGGCGTTCGTGGCGCGCACGCGGAACGTGTAACGCGTGTCGCGGTCGAGCTGCCTGATTTCGGCTGTCGTCCCGGGTCCCCGGTGGCCGGCATCCACGAAAGCCTCTCCTGCGCCCCGGTACTCGTCGTCGTAGTCCTCGATCGGCGGCCCGGTGTTCCCGGGCGCGTCCCAGTGCAGCGTCATTCGGGTGGGGCTCGCGACTTCGGTCCGCGGGCGTCCGGCACTCCGGGCGGCTCGTCGACGTCCGTAACCGTGACCGTCACGTCGATGCTGCCCATGCCACCCGACGCGTCGGATGCGGTGACCTGGAGCGTGTGCCGCGGGGTCGTCTCGTGGTCGTAGTCGACTCCCGTGCGGGTGCGTGGCTGGCCGGCGTGCGACGGAAGGTCGGGACGGCGGCGCGGTTACAGGTCCGGGATCGCCACCCGCACGACGTCCTCGAGCCGGTCGACGAGGGTGATTTCCATCTCGTCGCGCACCGGCTCCGGCAGCTTGTCGAGCTCGGGCTCGTTCTCGCGTGGCAGGATGACGTGCCGGAAGCCGGTGCGATGGGCGGCCAGGATCTTCTCCCGCACGCCGCCCACCGGCAGGACCAGCCCCGTCAGGGTCAGTTCCCCGGTCATCGCGATGTCGTCGCGGACGTGCTTCTTGCTGTACGCGGAGGCGAGTGCGGTCGCCATCGTGATGCCGGCGGAGGGCCCGTCCTTCGGGACCGCCCCGGCCGGCACATGCACATGCACGCCGCACTCCTCGATCGACTTGCGGTCGATGCGCAGGTTGTCCGCGGCGGACCAGATGTAGGAACGCGCCGCCTTGACGGACTCCTGCATGACCTGGCCCAAGTGCCCGGTGATGGTCACCTTTTCGTCCTTGTGGGTGAGTGTCGCCTCGACGTACAGGACGTCGCCGCCGGCCTCGGTCCACGCGAGCCCCGGCGCGACGCCGGCGCTCAGGTTTTCCCGACCCTTGTCCGACTTGAACTTCTCGGGCCCGAGCAGTTCGCGCAGTTCGTCGGACACGATGCTCGCGCCGAGGGCTTCCTCCTGCAGCAGTTGGCGCGCGCGCTTGCGCGCGACGCGCGACAGGCTGCGCTCGAGTTCGCGTACACCGGCCTCGCGGGTGTACCGGCGGATGATCTTGCGCAGTGCCTCGTCGTCGAAGTGGAATTTCTCTTCCGCGAGCCCGGCGTTCTCCTGTTGCCGCGGGATGAGGTAGCGCCGCGCGATCTCGGTCTTCTCGAGTTCGCTGTAGCCGGTCAGCTCGAGGACCTCCATGCGGTCCAGCAGCGGGCGCGGAATGCCCTCGAGGGTGTTGGCGGTCGTGATGAACAGGACCTTCGACAGGTCGAAGGCCAGGTTCAGGTAGTTGTCGCGGAACTCCTTGTTCTGCGCGGGATCGAGGATCTCCATCAGCGCCGCCGCGGGGTCGCCTCGGAAATCACGGCCGAGCTTGTCGATTTCGTCCAGCATGAGGACCGGGTTGCGCACGCCGGCGCGGCGCACGGCCTGCAGGATGCGTCCCGGCATGGCGCCGATGTAGGTGCGGCGGTGGCCGCGCAGTTCCGCTTCGTCGTGCAGGCCGCCGAGGCTCATGCGCTCGAACTTGCGGCTCATGGCGCGGGCGATGGACTGCCCGAGGGAGGTCTTGCCGACGCCCGGCGGGCCGACGAAGCAGAGGATCGACGCCTTCGCTTCCGGGTTGAGCTGCAGTACGGCGAGGGACTCGAGGATCCGTTCCTTGACGTCGTCGAGGCCGTAGTGGTCCTCGTCGAGCACCTTCTGCGCGTGCGCGAGATCCAGGGTGTCCTCGGTGACCACGTTCCAGGGCAGCTCGGCGACGAGTTCCAGGTAGCTGCGGGCCACCTGGTAGTCGGCGGCGTTCGGCGACATGCGGCCGAGGCGCTTGAGTTCGCGCTCGACTTCCTTCTGGGCGGCTTCGGGGAGGTTGGCCTGGCGCAGGTTCTCCTTGATCTCCGAGAGTTCCTCGTCCCCGTCCTCCTCGCCGAGCGCCTGTTCGATGGCCCGCTTCTGCTGCCGCAGCAACTGCTCGCGCTGCTGCTTGTCGATGTCCTCGCGGGTCTGGGAGGCGATCTCCTGGCGCAACTGCATGACCGACGCCTGGTGCGACAGCTTGGCGAACATCGTCTCGAGGAGTTCGCGGGTGGATTCGATCGTCAGGATCTCCTGCTGCGCCTCGAGTTCGATGCTCTGCTGGGCGAAGCTCGCGATCCGGTACATCTGGGTGACGGCGTTGTCGTTCGAGCCCATGAACTGGGCGAAGAGCTGGTCGCCGTTGTCGCTGTCGATCAGGTTCGCAATGCGGCGCGCGACCTCCAGGGTTTCCGAGAGGAGGGCGTCGACCTGGGCCTGTTCGTCTTCGCCGACCTCCATCGACAGCGCGGGCAGTTCCTCGTAGTCGACGGCCAGGTACTCGTCGTTCGACACGACCCGCCCGAGCCGCACCCGTGTGACGCCCTGGACGACCACGACCGCGCCGGCGTCGCCCTGCTCGACGCGGGTCACCCGGCAGATCGTCCCGACGTCGTGGAGGTCATCGACATCCGGTTCGTCCGTCTCGGGCTGCCGTTGCAGCACGGTGATCAGGCGGCGGTCCGACTCGACGGCGGTTTTCAGGGCCGCGAGCGACGCGTGCCGGCCGACCTTGATGGAAACGAACAGTTCCGGAAAGACCAGCGTGTCGCGCAGCGGAAGGACGGGCAACTCTTTCAACGTCGTCACCGAAAAGTCAGGTCAGGGTAATTTGGGTGCTGATCCCCCGGATTTCAACGGCTTTCGCACCGCCGGGAGGGTCTTACGCCAGTCCCTGCACGCGCGCCGCTTCCTGCCGCACGCGTTCCGGCCCCCCCAGGATCTGCCGGTTGAAGCCCATCCGCTTGAACCAGTAGTGCAGGCCGAGCAGGTCGGTGAAACCCATCCCGCCGTGCACGATCGTCGCGGTCTTGCCCACGAACTGGCCGACCTCCGCCAGGTGCGCCTTGGCGTGGCAGGCCATGAGCCGCGCCTCGTCGGGTACTTCGTCCAGGGCGTGCGCGGCATACCAGACCAGCGCGCGGCTCGGCTCGATCTCCGCGGCCATCTCGGCGCACAGGTGCTTCACGGCTTGGAACGAGGCGATCACGCGGTTGAACTGCTCGCGCTGCTTGGCGTACGCCACCGCCTGGTCGAGCATCTCCTGCCCGGCGCCGAGGGTGTCGGCCGCCACGATGACGCGCCCGAGGTCGATGACCTGCAGGGCCAGCTCGGGGTCGCTTGAGTGCAGCGCCTCCGCCGGCGCGCCGGTGAAGGCGACTTCGGCGATCCGCCGGGTGCGGTCGACCTGGGGGAGCAGGGTGCCTTCCACGCCGTCGGCGTCCGCGCGCACCAGGTGGAACCGGCGCGTACGGTCCGCCACCAGGAAGATGTCGGCATCCGGGTCGAGGACGAAAAGCGCCGTGCCGTGGAGCGTGCCGTCCGCGCGGGCCTCCACCCCGGCGTCCTGGCGGGCCCCGGACAACTCGGACATCGCGGCGCCGATGCGCAGGCTGCCGTCGGCGATGCGGGGCAGGTACTCGCCCTGCTGCGCCTCGTCGCCGGCCAGGCGCAACGCGGCGACGGCAAGCACCGCCGTCGAGAGAAAGGGCGCCGGCGTCGCGTGGGCGCCGAGGGACTCCGCGACCACCGCGGCGTCGAGGGCCGAGAGCCCGATGCCGCCGTGTGCCTCCGGCACGAGTACCGCCGGCACGCCGAGTGCGGTCAGGCCGGCCCAGATGTCGTCGCCGCGGTCGTCCGGGTCGTCGGCGAACTTGCGCACCCGGTCTAGGTCCGCGTTGTCGGTGAGGAAGCGGTCGACGCTCTCGCGCAGGAGGCCCTGTTCTTCCGACAGTCCGAATTCCATCGCTCAGTGCTCCGCCGGGATGACGGCCTTCGGCTCCCTCGGCATGCCGAGGCCGCGCTCGCTGATGATGTTCTTCTGGATCTGCGACGTGCCGCCGCCGATGATGAGGCCGAGGAAGTACATGTAGTGGTTCTGCCAGCTGCCCTGGTCGCGCAGGTGCGGGCCCTTGCCGTACATCAGCCCGAACTCGCCCATGACGTCGATGCCGAGGCCCTCGAGGTCGTGCCGCAGCTCCGTCGCCTGCAGCTTGGTGATCATCCTGGCGAGCCCGGTATCCGTGCTGCCGTCGTTTAGGCGCGAGCTCAGCACGCGGAGGTCGTTGAACCGCATGGCGGTCACCCGCGCCTGGATCTTCATCAGCCGGTCCCGGAAGGCGGGGTTGTCGATCGCGCGCTGGCCGTCCACGGTCTCGGTCTTCATCAGTTCGACCAGGCGGTTGAGCCGCGTCAGGGCGGCGTTGGGGTCGCCCAGCGTGTCCCGTTCATGCCCGAGGATGGCGTTGGCGACGTACCAGCCTTCTCCGCGGCTGCCGACGATCTGCTCTTTCGGGACCCGCACGTCGGTGAAGAACACCTCGTTGAAGTTGCCGGCCATGGTCATGTCGACCAGGGGCCGGATCTCGATGCCCGGGGTGTCCATGCGGAACAGGAGGAAGCTGATGCCCTGGTGCTTGGGGGCGTCCGGCTCGGTACGGACGAGGCAGAAGATCCAGTCGGCGAGGTGCGCGGTCGAGGTCCAGATCTTCGAGCCGTTGACGACCCACTCGTCCCCGTCGAGCACCGCGGAGGTGCGCAGGCTCGCGAGGTCCGAACCGGCGTTCGGTTCCGAGTAGCCCTGGCACCAGACCATCTCGCCCGCGAGCGTGGGCGGAATGAACTGGCGTTTCTGCTCTTCGGTGCCGAGTTCGAGCAGGGTCGGGACCAGCATCGAGATGCCCTGGCTGCCGAGGCCGCCCGGCACCTGGGCGACCGCGAACTCCTCCCCGATGATGCGCGCCTTCAGGATGTCCGGCTCGCCGCCGTGGCCGCCGTACTCCGCGGGGATGGTGCGCGCCGCGTAGCCATGCTGGATGAGCAGTTTCTGCCAGTTCCTGACGGCCTCGGAACGGATTCCCTGGCCCTTCGGCGCCTGGTCGCGGTGCTTCCCGATGAAGTCGCGGACTTCCTCGCGAAACGCGTCGTACTGCGGGCCATAGGACAGGTCCATGGCGTGCCTTCCCTCGGGTTGAAAGGCGTGAGAGTCTACCAGTCCGCATGAACAACTACGCCGCGAAGCTCCAGAATATGGCGGTCCTGCAGGACCGCCATAACCGCGAGGTCCATCCAGAGTGGCGCGCCCAGGGCTATGCGTACTACCGGGCCGTGTGGATCGAGTGCGCGGAACTGCTCGACCACTTCGGCTGGAAGTGGTGGAAGCGGCAGGACGCCAACCTCGAGCAGGTGCGCCTCGAAGTGGTCGACATCTGGCACTTCGGTCTGTCGGACCTGCTGCGGGCCGAGGCGGTGGACGGGGCGCTCGCCGACCGCATGCGGCTCCGCACCGCGCCCTCCGGGGAAGGAAACGGCGGGGACGACCTGCGCGCCGCCGTGGAAGCGCTGGCGCTCTCGACCCTCGGGCGCCGGGCGTTCGACGTGGACGCCTTCGTCGACCTCATGAACGCCGTGCCGATGTCCCTCGACGAACTGCACGACGCCTACATCGGCAAGAACGTGCTCAACTCGTTCCGCCAGGCGCATGGCTACCGGGACGGCAGCTACGTGAAGACCTGGGGCGGGCGCGAGGACAACGAGCACCTCTCCGAGATCGCGGCGCAACTCGACGCGGGCCGGCCTTCCTACGCCGAAGACCTGAAGGCGGCGCTCGAGGCGCGCTACGCCGCCCTGACCTGACGACGGCGGGCCCATGCGGGACGTGTTGCGCATCGAGGCGCCGTACCTGCTCTTCGCGGGGGGCGCCCGGGACGCGCTGGCCGCCAAGACGGGGCAGGGCATCGTCGACTGGCGGCCGGAACGCTGCCTGGGACAACTCCGGCTGCCCGGCTGCCGCGCGGATCACGGCCTGCCGGACATGATGGTCCCGGAAGCCGCCGAGCGCGGCGCGCGGACGTTCGTCATCGGCACGGTGGGGCCGGGCGGGATCCTGCCCGAGGCCTGGGTGCCGACCCTGGTCGAGGCGGTCGAGGCCGGGATGGATGTCGCGAGCGGCCTGCACACGCGGCTCGGGAGCTTCGACGTCCTGGCGGATGCCGCCCGGCGGCACGGGCGGCGCCTCATCGACGTGCGCGTGCCGCGGCGCGACTTCCCGACCGGTTCCGGAAGTCCGCGCTCCGGCAAGCGCCTGCTGACCGTGGGGACGGATTGCGCGGTAGGCAAGAAGTACACGGCGCTGGCCCTCGAGCGCGCGCTCCGTGCGCGCGGCGTCGACGCGGACTTCCGCGCGACGGGCCAGACCGGGATCCTGATCGCGGGAGAGGGCGTGGCGGTCGACGCCGTCCCCGCGGATTTCGTGTCCGGCGCGGTGGAAGTGCTGACACCGGCCGCCGCGGACGACCACTGGGACGTCGTGGAAGGGCAGGGGTCGCTGTTCCATCCCTCGTTCGCCGGCGTGTCCCTCGGCCTGCTGCACGGCGCTCAGCCGGACGTCTTCGTCGTCTGTCACGAACCGACGCGGCGGACCATGCGAAACGTGCCGGCGCCCATGCCGTCCGTGACGGCGGTGATCGACGCGACCATCGCACTGGGCCGCCTGACGAATCCGGACATCCGCTGTGCGGGCGTCGCCGTGAACACCGCCGCACTTGCGGAGCCGGAGGCGCGTCGGATGGTGGAGGGCTGTGCGGCGGAGTTGGACCTGCCGGTGACGGACCCCGTGCGTTTCCGTGTCGACACGATCGTCGAACGGCTGCTCGATGACGCAGGAGAAGCGCGCTCATGAGTGTCGTGCTCGAGGCCCATGCGGAGTCCTGGGAGCTGGCCGCTCCCTTCTCCATCTCGCGGGGAACGAAATCGCGGGCGGACGTGGTGGTGGTGACGGCGCGGGACGACGAGTTCGAAGGCCGGGGCGAAGGCGTGCCGTATGCCCGGTACGGAGAGTCCATGACGGGCGCCTTGCAGGCGATCACAGCCTTCCGCGCGAACTGTCGCGACTGCTCGCGTGACCCGGTGCTGCGCGCCATGCCTCCGGGCGCGGCCCGCAACGCCGTCGACTGCGCCTTGTGGGATCTTGAGGCCCGGCGGAGTGGCGTGCCGGTGTGGGAACTGGCGGGCCTCCCTGCGCCGGCCCCCGTGGAGACCGCCTACACGATCGTGCTGGACGACATCGCCGCCATGGCCGCGGCGGCCCGTCGCAACGCGTCCCGACCGCTCCTCAAGCTGAAGCTGGGCGGCGTGCCGGCGGAGGATGTCGAGCGCCTGCGCGCCGTGCGCGAGGCGGCGCCCGGCGCCCGCCTGATCGTCGACGCGAACGAGGGCTGGAGCATGGCCGGGCTCGAACGGGTGGTCCCGGTCGCGGCGGAGGTGGGCGTGGAACTCATCGAGCAGCCGCTGCCCGCGGACGGAGATGACGCCCTGGCCGGATTCCCGTCGCCGGTGCCGCTCGGCGCGGACGAGAGCGTGCACGGGCAGGTCGATCTCACCGAACTCGCCGCGAGATACCAGGTACTCAACGTCAAGCTCGACAAGACCGGGGGACTCACGTCGGCCCTCGACCTCGTGCGGGACGCGCGCGGGATGGGCTTCGATGTCATGATCGGCTGCATGGTGGCGACCTCCTTGAGCATGGCCCCGGCGCTCCTGCTCGCGCGGGATGCGGCGTTCGTCGATCTCGACGGCCCGCTCCTGCTGGGGGCGGACCGGCCCGACGGACTGCGCTACGAGGACGACCGGGTCGCGTTTCCGCCGCGCGGCGGCTGGGGGCGGCCGTGAGCGGCGTAGAGCGGTGGGTCTGGCGCGACGGCGAGTTCGTGCGCTGGGAGGACGCCACCGTGCACATCCTCGCGCAGAGCCTGCAGCGCGGGTCGCTCGCCTTCGACTATATGAGCGTGCACGAGGCGCGCCGCGGCGTCGCGGTGTTTCGCCTGGCGGACCACGTCGATCGCCTGTTCCGGACGTGCGGCCTGATGGGCCTGCCGATCGCCTACACGCGCGAGGAACTCATCGAAGGCTGCGCGTCGACAGTGCGCCGCAACCCGGGCTCGAAGTCGCTCAAGATCAGCGCGCTCATCCCCTCCATCGAGGCGGAACTCGTCCCGCAGGACCCCCGCGTGGGCGTCTTCATCTGCGCCTACGACGTCGTCGCGGACGTGATCGATCAGCATGGGGGAACGCCGCGGTGGGGGAACGCGCTGTCGCTCAAGGTCGAGCGCGACATCACCAACCGCCGCCCGGACATCATCCCGCCCCAGGTCAAGATGGCGGCGAACTACACTTCGGCGATGTTCGCGAAGTGGCGCGCCCGGCAGGAAGGCTACGACGAGATCGTCCTGCTCGACACGGACGGCTACGTCGCGGAGGCGCCGACCTCCAACATTTTCACGGCGGGGCCGGAGGGGCTGGTGACGCCGCCCGAGCAGAAGGTGCTGCACGGCATCACCCGGGCGTCGATGCTTGAGTTGGCCGGGGCGCTCGGCGTCGGGAGCATCGTCCGTGACCTGACCGTGGACGACCTGCACGCGGCGGCGGAGGTCTTCCTGACCGCGACCTCCGTTGGGGTCTGGCCGGTGGTGCGCATCGACGGACGGGCGGTGGGCGAGGGCGTGCCCGGCGCCGTCACCGAGCGGCTGCGGGCGGCGTTCGCGCGCATCCGGCGCGGGGAGGACGCGGCGTTCGAGCACTGGTTGCACTTCGTGTGACCGGCCGGCCCGGCTTGGGACGTGGCTTGACGGCGATTCGCGAAGCGCGTAGTTTCCGGTAACGTAGCCGGAAACGGGTTGGCCATGGCGGAGGACTTGCCGCGAGGTGGATCGGGCCCGCGCGTCGCCCGGCATCGAATCAGACGGTCCGCGAGCGGGCTCCGACGGGTGGAGGTCACGGTGCCGGCCGCGGATGCGGCGCTGGTCCGGACGGTGGCCGCGACGCTCCGGCGCGGTGGCGACGAAGCGCGGGAGCTCCGGGACGCACTCGCGCCGGTAGCGGCGAGCGCGCGTACCGGGCAGGAACTGGTTGCCTTCCTGCGCGCGTCCCCGCTGGTCGGGGAGGACCTGGTTTTCGACCGGGATCGTTCCGTTGGCCGCGAGGCGGACCTCGAGGGCCTGGAGATCCCTGAGTAATGGCGTTCCTCGTTGACACCAACGTCGTGAGCGAGACCTTCAAACCGCGTCCCGCCGCGGCGGTCGTCGGCTGGATGGGCGACCAGTCGGTTGCCGATCTCTTCCTCTCGTCGATCAGCCTCGGCGAACTCCTGCGGGGTGGGCGCCGCCTGGCCGACGAGTTGCGCAGAACACGCATCGAACGCTGGGTCCGTCAGGATCTCGCCGCGCAGTTCGAGGGGCGTGTGCTGCCGTTCGACGCCGGGGCGGCGATCATCTGGGGCGAGATCATGGGGGACGGAGACCGTAGGGGACGCCGAAAACCCATGGCGGATGCCCGGATTGCGGCCATCGCGCGGCGGTACGGGCTGACGCTCGCGACGCGCAACATCGGCGACTTCGCGGGAATGTCGGTGCCGCTCGTTGACCCTTGGGCGCCGCGCTGAGAGCGGAGCCGCTCCGACCGGTCGCGGACCGGGCGTATGATCCGCAGTCGCGGATGACGGGGAAAACCACGATGAAGAAGCTCCTGGCGACGAGTGCACTGGTGGCGATGCTCGGCGGCTGCGTACCGGGCGAAGCGCCGCGTGAGAGCGAGGCCGCCCAACCCGCACCCGACCCCGAGGTGGTGCTGACGACGGCGGGACCGATACGCGGCGAGACGGTGGAACGCGTGCGAGTCTTCCGCGGCGTCCCCTACGCGGCGGCGCCGGTGGGCGACCTGCGCTGGCGGGCGCCCGCGCCGCCCCTGGAGTGGGAGGAGACGCGGGACGCCCTGAGCTTCGGCACGCCTTGTTGGCAGCCGATCGTGGAGGGCTTCTACAGCCGTGGTCCCATCGAGCGGGACGAGGACTGTCTCTATCTCAATGTCTGGACGCGCTCCGTCGCGGGCGACGATGCCCCGGTCATGGTCTGGATCCACGGCGGCGGTCTGCGAATCGGCCACGGCCACCTGCCGATGTACGACGGGGCCGCGTTGACGGACCAGGGCGTGGTGCTCGTCAGCATCAACTATCGGCTCGGTCCGCTGGGCTTCCTCGCGCATCCCGAGCTGTCCGCCGAGTCGCCGCACGGCGTCTCCGGCAACTACGGGATCCTGGACCAGGTCGCGGCGCTGGTCTGGGTACGGGACAACATCACCGCGTTCGGTGGCAATCCAGGCAGCGTCACCATCTTCGGCGAGTCCGCGGGTTCCTGGAGCGTCTGCTACCTGTACGCGTCGCCGCTGGCGAAGGGGCTGTTCCATCGCGCCATCGGACAGTCCGGCGGTTGTTTCGAGCCGCACGCCCTGCTCGCCGAGGACTCGGCGGCGGGCCGGTCCGGCCACTACGTGGGTCTCGGCATGGCGGAGTTCGCGGGCGCCGAAGACCTCGCAGCGCTGCGCGCGATGCCGGCCGAGACGCTCTACGAGAAGCTGGCCGAACAGCCGCCGACGGGCTCTCCGGGCGTGTATGTCGACGGTCACCTGTTCGCGGCGACCATGGCGGACCTGGTGGCGCGCGGCGAGCACAACCGCGTGCCGGTGATGCTCGGCTCCAACGCCGACGAGTGGACGACGATGGCCCTCGGCCAGGCGGAACCGGACGAAGCGACCTACCGCGCGGCACAGGAGGCGACCTGGGGTGACCTCGCACCGGATATCCTGGCCGCCTACGCCGAAGACGCGGCGGTCGGCCCGGCGCACGCCGCGGGGGAGATCCTCTCGGACCGCTTCTTCGCCCGCCAGATGCGCGCCTGGGGGCGCGCCCAGGTGGCGCACGGGGACCCGGCCTGGCTCTACTTCTTTACCCACGCGCCGGACGTCGGCGGGGAGTACGGCACCTCCAGGGGTGCGTTCCACGCTGCGGAGATCGCCTACGCGTTCGGCAATCCGCACCTCGGGTTCCACGAGACAGAGTCGATCGAGCCGCGTCTCGAGGACGTCGAGGTCGCCCGCCTGATGAGCGGTTACTGGACGAACTTCGCGAAGTCCGGCGACCCGAACGGGGAGGGTCTGCCGGAGTGGCCGGCGTACGGGACGGAGACGGAGGAAGTGCTGGACATCTCCGCGGCGCCCACGGTCATCACCGGTCTGCGCAAGGAGAAGCTCGACGTGATGGACCGGTTCTTCGCGGCGCCCGACGCAGGGGCGGCGGTGGAGTAATGCAGTCGGTCAATTGGCCGTGTGCCTGCTGATCTTCCAGCCGGCTTCTGTCTTGACGAACTCGTCCATGTAGACGGGCGCGTTCACGGGCACGAGCGCGGCCGTTTCCAGGATGCGATGCACGACGAGCACGGTGGACCGCGTGCGGGCGAAGTCCTCCGTCAGTTCCAGGAAGACCGTGCCGGTGACGTAGTGGTGCGTGTGCCGGCCGGCCAGGACGGTCGAGAAGCGGTCCGCGACGAAGTCCCGTAGCTCGGCGCGGCTCGCGTTCTCGAACTGCGGGCGCTCGGTGCCGCGCCGGTGGATCTTCCAGTGCGCGTCTTCGGTGAAGAGCGACGCGAACCCGTCGGCATCCTTCGCGTCGAACGTCTGGCCGTAGCGGTGGAGCACTTCCGTGATCTGCTGGCGGTCGAGGAGGCTCCGCAGGGCCTGGTCGTCGTCGGCACTGGCCATCGCCGCGACCAGCGCCAACGCCGGCGTCAGGCGTCTCATCTTCGGGTTCCCTGGCCGCCCGGACTCAGTCGAACTGCCCCCGCGGCATGTGGACGAACTTGTCGGTGTCCGGCCCTTCCGCGCCCCAGCCGTAGGCTTGGCGCTGACCGAGCAGGGTCAGGAAGCGCGGGTCGTTGGAGTGCCGGTCCAGCACTTCCTGCGGAACGTGCTCGGCATATCGTTCCTGCGTCACGATGTACTGCCGGCAGAAGTAGGTGGCCAGGTTGATGCGGATGCCGGGAGTCTGCCGGATGAAGGAGCCGTGCCACGTGCTGCCGTGCCAGACGGCGCAGTCCCCGGGCTGCAGGTCGATCGGGACGGCGTTCGGGTTGCCGCTCTCGCCGCCGAGCATGATCTCGTCCGGTCTCGGGTTGCGCGCCAGGCGATTGCTGCCCGGGACCATCGCAAGCGCGCCGGCCTCCTCGCTGTAGGGGGTCAGCGCGTAGTTCACGTTGGCGACCTGCGCGATCGCCGGAAACGGGGCCGTGATCCCGTTGCCGTTGTCCGAGTGCAGCATGAGCGGGAAGGCCCCGGGGCCCTTGAAGTGGGAGGTCATGCTCGACAGCACGCAACTGCGTCCGAGGAGATAGTTGATGAGCGCCAGGGGTCTGGGGGCCATGAGGATGGACTCGAAGACCTCGTCCTCGAAAAGCAGGTAGGTCGCCAGGTTGATGCCGGCCCAGGCCTCGTCGGTCTCGTTCTCGATGTCCACCGGGCGTCCCTGCTTGCGCTCCATGACCCGGACGATGGCATCTCGCGCGCGGACGGCCTGCTCCGGTTCGATCGCGCCGCGGACGATGGTGTAGCCATGGGCGTCGAGTTCGCCCAGGTGCCGCTCAAGCCCCAGTTCGCGAATCTCTGCGAGGGTCTGTTCGCGGGCGGCCTTGTCGGGATCGTCGACCGCGTACACCTTCAGCATCTGCTGCATGCGCTCTTCGTCGGACAGGTCGGCGTCCGCGACCTTGGGTTCAGCCATGACTCTCCTCCTTTGGGGTCTCGATGCGTGTCCCTAGTCCCACTGCCCGCGCGGCACGTCGGCGAACTTGCTCCAGTCCGGGCCGTCGGCGTGGTAGTTGTACGGCTGGCGCTGGCCGACCAAGCGCAGGAAGCGCTGGTCGTTCGCGTGCCGGTCGAGCATCTCCTGCGGCACCGTGCGGCCGAACTCTTCCTGGGTCACGATGTACTGGCGGGCGAAGTAGGTCGCCAGGTTCATCCGGATACCCGGAATCTCGCGTCGGAACGAACCGTGCCAGGTGTTGCCGTGCCAGACCACGCAGTCGCCCGGCTCGAGGGGCATGGAGACCGCGTCAGGGTTGCAGGCGTCCCCGGCGAGCTGGCTCTCGTCGGGCCGTGGATGCCGGCACAGCCGGTGGCTGCCCGGGACCATCGCGAGCGCCCCGGCCTCCTTGCTGTAGGGCGTCAGCGCGTAGTTGACGTTGGCGACCTGGGAGACCATGGAGAACGGCGGCGTGATGCCGTTGCCGTTGTCCGAATGGAGCATCAGTGGATCGCTGCCCCTGCCCTTGAAATGGCAGGTCATGCTCGACAGGACGCAACTGCGGCCGAGCAGGTAGGTGATGAGCGCCAATGGCTTCGACGCCGCCATGATCGACTCGAAGACCTCGTCCTCGTAGAGCAGGTAGTGGGCCAGGGAGACCCCGTTCCACGCCTCGGCGGTCTCGCTCTCGATGTCGACGGGCATCCCGGACTTGCGTTCCATGACGCGCACGATGGCGGCCTTGGCGCCGGCGACCTGGTCGGCGTCGATGGCGCCCTTGACGGTCGTGTAACCGATGGCGTCGAGTTCGGCGACGTTGGTCTCGAGGCCGAGTTCGCGGATCTCGGCGAGCGTCCTGTCACGGGCCTCCTGGTCGGGGTTCGCGTTCGACATCAACCTGCGGTTACGCTCGGCCCTGGCGGCTTTCAGCTCGTTCCAGTCGGTCGTCTGCGCTTCGGCCATGGTGTTCCTCCTCTTTGGAAACCCGGGCGCTGCCCGGCGGGTGACGCGGACAAGTGCCGCAAGTGTAATGCAAGTGGACTACACGGGGCGCCGGGAACGTGGTCAGTCGAACTGTCCCCGCGGCCGCACGGCGAACTTCTCCCAGTCCGGTCCTTCGGCGTGGTAGTTGTAGGGCTGCGACTGGCCGAGCAGGCGCGCGAAGCGCGGCTCGTTCGCGTGGCGGTCGAGCATGTCCTGCGGCACGGCGCGGCCGAACTCCTCCTGGGTCACGACGAACTGTCGCGCGAAATAGGTCGCGAGGTTCATGCGGATCCCGGGGACCTCCCGTCGGAAGGAGCCGTGCCACGTGTTGCCGTGCCAGACGACGCAGTCGCCGGGCGCGAGGTCCATTGCGACGGCGTCGGGATGCGTCCGCTCGCCGGCCAGGTGCGACTCGGAAGCGCTCGGCTGGCGGCAAAGCCGGTGGCTGCCGGGCACCACTGCGAGCGCGCCGGCTTCCCGGCTGTACGGCGTCAGCGCATAGTTCACGTTGGCGACCTGGGACACCATCGAGAACGGCGCCGGGATGCCGCCGTTGTCCGAGTGCAGCCGGCCGGGTTCGCCGCCGGGCCCCTTGAAGTGACACGTCATGCTCGACAGGACGCAACTGCGGCCGAGCAGGTAGGTGACCAGCGCCAGCGGTTTCGCCGTCAGCAGGATCGACTCGAACACCTCGTCCTCGAACAGCAGGTAGTGCGCGAGGTTGACGCCGCTCCAGGCATCGGCCGTCTCTTCCTCGAGGTCGACCGCCAGGCCGGATCTGCGTTCCATCACGCCGGCGATGGCAACCTTGGCGCGGGCCACCTGATCGGCGTCGAGGGCGCCGCGGATCGTGGTGTACCCGACGGCGTCGAGCTCCGCGACGTGCTTCATGAGCCCGAGTTCACGAAGCTCCGCGAGGGTCTGCGCGCGGGCCTCCCGATCACGCAGTTCGCCGTCCATGTATTGCGCGCGCACCGCGTTCCGGTGCGTCGACGCGCGGGCGTTCCAGTCGGGGCGTTCCACTTCGGCCATGGCTTCCTCCTGCCTGGCGGCGACTCCGGCCGCTTTCCAAAGGCGTACCATGCCCGTTCGGCCGGTGGTTGGCTACCACTCTGCCGGGTTCCGGATTGGCAACTTGGGAGAACAGCATGGAAGTAGGGCTGCAGCTCATCTTCTCCTCGTACGGCTGGGAGGATGTCAGCGACGCCACGGTGTACGCGCAGGAACTCGCGATGGCGGAGCTGGCGGAGGAACTGGGGTTCGACGAATGAAGGGTTACACCGGGTACGGCAAGCAGGCCGCGAAACTCCGCGAGATCGGGTTCGACCGGTACCTGCGGGGCTTCATGGCCTCGAACTCCTTCGGTACGCCCGAGCAGATGATCGAGACCTACCGGGCGCGCTACGAGGTCATCGGCCCGTTCGAGGAGGCCGCGTGCTTCCGCTACGGCGGCATGCCCCAGGACGAGGCGCTCGCGAGCATGCGCCTGTTCGCGGAGCGGGTGCTGCCGGAACTGAAATCCTGGTAAGCCGACAAGGAGTCAGCTCCGCTCGTCGTCCAAACGCTCCAACGCTGCCACGTAGACCCTCTCGGTCGCCGCGTCGAAACAGACGAAGCGTACGAGCGCGAGGTCGGAGCCGACACAGCACGCGCTGACCGTGGCGACCGCAACGGCGGCGGCCAGGTCCAACGGGTATCCATAGACCCCGGTGCTGATCGCCGGAAAGGCGAGTGAACGCACGCCGTTTGCTTCCGCCACTTCGAGGCTGCGGCGGTAGCAGGAGGCCAACAGCTCGGGTTCGCCCCGGCTGCCCCCCTGCCACACGGGCCCGACGGTGTGGATCACGTGCCGTGCCGGGAGTGCGTATCCACCGGTGATCTTCGCGTCGCCGGTTTCGCATCCCCCGAGCGTGCGGCACTCCGCCAGGAGCCCCGGACCGGCGGCGCGGTGAATCGCCCCGTCGACCCCACCGCCGCCGAGCAGGGAGTTGTTGGCGGCGTTGACGATCGCCTCGACACGTTCCGCCGTGATGTCGCCCCGAACGACCTCGAACGTCGCCACCGTAGTTGTCACCTCCGCTGCGAGCCCCACTACCTCGTCAACGACATTATCGACGGACGGCGGGGCTCGGACGCGGGCCCGCCACGGGGTTTGGCGCGGTTTCGGAGCGCCGCGGGGACGCCGCGCCCGGTGCTATCCTGCCGCGCCATGACGCTCATCCCCCCTGACTGGCGGCCGGTGGCCGCGACGCTCGTGTTCGTCGAACGGGGCGGGGACGTGCTCCTCATCCGGAAGAAACGCGGCCATGGGGCGGGCAAGGTGAACGCGCCGGGCGGGCGTCTCGAGGGGGTGGAGACGCCGGAACAGTGCGCACGGCGTGAACTTGGGGAGGAGGTGGGACTGCGCTGCGGTGCGTTGCGTCCCGTCGCCCACCTGCGCTTCCATGACCGGACGGGCGGTTACGATGTGCGCGGCTTCGTCTTTCGCGCATCGGCGTGTCGGGGGCCGGCCGTGGATACGCCGGAAGCCGCTCCTTTCTGGTGCCCATGGGACGCGGTCCCCTACGACGAGATGTGGGAGGCGGACCGCTACTGGGTCCCCGCGGTCCGGGACGACGGACCCGTACGCGGCGACTTCGTCTTCGAGGCCGACCGGCTCGTGTCGAGTTGCGTGTCGCCCGTCGGCGCCGGCGGCCTGGCGCGCTTTCATGCGGAGTTCGACGTGACGGGGGAGGACATCGCGGCATGAGGATCGGGATCTCCATGGCGAGTGCCTATGGCGTGGACGATGTCCGCACCGGCGCCCGCCACATGGTGGAACGGGCCCGCGCCGCACACGCGGCGGGCCTGGACTCGCTGTTCGTCGGGGACCATCACGCCACGCCGGCGCCCTACTACCAGAACTCTCCGATTCTTGGTCGCATGCTGGCGGAGTGGGGCGAGCGGGAGGCCGGGGCGCTCTATCTGCTGCCGCTCTGGAATCCCGTGTTGGTGGCGGAGCAGACGGCGACCCTCGCGAGCATTGCGCAGGGTCCGTTCGTCCTGCAGTGCGCCATCGGTGGAGGACGCTCCCAGTTCGCATCGATGGGTGTCGGCTACGGCGGCAAGCCGGCCAAGTTCGAGGAGGCGCTGTCGATCATCCGAGCCCTATGGCGGGGCGAGACCTTCGATGGGCTGGAGGGGCATTGGCCCGTCGCCGGAGCGCGGATCGCGCCGCTGCCGCCGGAACCGATCGAGGTCTGGATCGGCGCGTCGGCACAGCCCGCCATCGACCGGGCCGCGCGGCTGGGGGATGCGTGGCTCGGCAGCCCCGGCACGACCCTCCTCCAGACGCGCCGGCAACTCGACTGGTATCGCGAGGCATGCGCCACGCACGGCCGCACGCCGGAGCGGGTCGCCCTGCGGCGCGACCTGTACGTCGGCGAGAGCGCCTCGGAAGCGCGGAGCACGATGCGTCCGTATGTCGAAGGCAGGTACCGGGGTTTCGACCCGGAAGCGCTGGTGATCGGGGATGCCACCGCGGTGGCGGACCAGCTTGCGGTGTACGCCGAACTCGGCTTCACCGACATCCTCGTCCGCAACATCACGGCGGACCAGACCCAGGCCCTGGCGACCATCGAGCGACTGGCGCGGGTGCGGGAAACACTCGCGTGAGGCTTTTGAACCGGGGCGGGCCATGGTGAGGCCCGTCATCGAAACCCTGGAGCAGAACGGCATCACGAAGGTGGCGTTCCAGCGCCTGGACGACCCGGCCGTCATCCCGCTCTGGTTCGGCGAGGGGGACGTCGTCACGCCGGCCTTCATCCGGGAGGCGGCGAAGCGCGCCCTCGACGAAGGGCAGACGTTCTACACCCACACCCGCGGCATCCCGGCACTGCGCGACGCCATCAGGCGCTATCTCGACGCGCTCTACGGGCTCGATATCGACCCCGACCGGATCAGCGTGCCGGGATCCGCCATGATGGGCGTGACGATCGCGGCGCAGACGGCCGTGAACCGGGGAGACCGGGGGCTGATCGTCAGTCCCCACTGGCCGAACATCGAGATCACGTACCGCGTCACGGGGGCGGAAGTGGACATCGTGCGCCAGCGCGATACCGAGTCCGGCTGGGAACTGACGGTCTCGGAGATCGTCGATGCCGTGCGACCGGACACGCGCTCGATTTTCGTCAATAGTCCGTGCAACCCGACCGGGTGGGTGATGCGGCGCGACGCCCAGGAGGAACTCCTGGCCTTCTGCCGCGACCGCGACATCCTCCTCATCGCGGACGAGGTCTATCACCGAACGTGTTTCGATGGGGAACACGCGCCGTCCTTCCTCCAGGTGGCGCGCGACGACGACCCCCTGATAGTCGTGAACGGGTTCTCCAAGGCATGGGCGATGACGGGATGGCGCGTCGGCTGGGTGGTCGCGCCGCCGCGCCTGCGCACGGCGTGGACCGCCCTGTCCGAGTGCTTCAACACCGGCGCCACGGTGTTCGCGCAGTACGGCGGCATCGCCGCGCTCGAGGGCGGCGAGGAGACGGTTGCCGCGCTGCGCGAGCAGTATCGCGGGGGTCGCGCGATCGTGGATCGATACCTGTCGGGGCATCCGCTGATCGACCTGCGGATGCCGGAGGGCGCCTTCTACGCGTTCCCGAAGGTGCCCGGGCTGTCCGACAGCCTGGCTTTCGTCGAGGGCGTCCTGGCCGAGGAGGACGTGGGGCTGGCGCCGGGATACGCCTTCGGACCCGACAACGAGGCGCACTTCCGCCTCTGTTTCGCGCAGTCGCACGAGCGCTTGGAGGAGGGCCTGCGGCGCGTGGTCCGCTACGTGGAACGCCACGCCAACGCGCTGGACCGGTTCGGACGTTCGGACTGACCGCACTCACGCGCACCCCGCGGCATTTCGAACCCCTCGGGGTGGCGGCCGTGGGCCACTTCCTGAAGCTGCCGTGAGGTTGCCGTCGTCGGGTTGGCCGTCGCCCGGCGCGACGCCACTCTGGTCGGCCGTCCCCGGTCGGAGCAAGTCGCTACACGAACTGCTGCACCTGGATCGCCTTGACCAGCGCCGTGTCGTTCCCCTCCGTGCACACCACCGCCTCGAAGACGGCCTGGCGCCGGCCGACGCGCACGAGTTCGCACGTGACGAGCAGGGACACGCCGGCGGGGACGGGACGCAGGTAGTAGCAGTTCAGGCTCCCGGTAACGAACGTGCGCTCGCCGCCGGCGAACCACGTCGCCATGCTCACCGCGTCGTCTATCATCGCCGCGACGAATCCGCCCTGCACGGTCCCGTGCGGGTTCGTCATGCCGTCGGGCGGCTGGAAGCGAACGGTTGCCCGGGAGCCGTCGTCCTCCACGGCCAGCACGGCGCCGCCCATGAACTCGCGGGACGGAATGCGGGGCAGGTCCTGTATGTTCATGGGGTTCCCCTGGCGTCGGAGGGTTGGCTGGGCGACGCGCTGCCGGCGGACGGCTCCGCGACAGGCGCGATTGTGGGACAGAGACCGGTGGCCGCCGCGAGGACTTGGCCGGAAAACGCCCCGGTCAGTTGCAGGCCGATCGGCAGATCGTGGTCTTCCCGCTGCGCGGGAAAGGAGATCGCGGGGACCCCGGCGATGGCCGCCGGTACGGTGAAGTCCGCGAGCGACGTCGGAATCGGAGCGTCGCGCCGCGGCGCCGGGTGCGCGGTGGTCGGGCAGAGAAGGAGCCGCTCACGCAACTCCTCGTGCAACGCACGCCGGGCCTTGTCCAGTCGGGCTCCGGCGGTGCGTATCCTTGCGGGAGTCTGGGCGGCGCCCCAACGCACCAACTCGCGGAACTCGGCGCTGAATCCCCCCGGTCGCTCACGCAGCGCGGCTGCGAAGTGGCGCCCCGCGTCACGCTCGCAGAACAGGAGCCCGGCCCGCCGCAACCCGCCGAGGTCGATATCGGACCAGTCGACCGGATCCGCCCCCCGGCCTTCCGTGGGCATCGCGTCGAGTAGGGCGTCAGCCACCGGGCTGTCTGCTGCTTGCGGCGTACCCAGCTGCCAACGGGCGACCGGCGGTTGGCAACCGGAAGGCCTCGCTTCGTCGGGATGTCCGCGCAGGATAGGCAGGACGGTGCGGATGTCGCGGACGCTGCGCGCGTGTATGCCGACGTGGTCGAACGACGGGGACAGGGGGACTACGCCGTCTGTCGGAATCTCCCCGTGCGCCGGCTTGAACCCGACGACGCCACAGAGCGCGGACGGCAGCCGGACGGAGCCGAGACTGTCGGTCCCCAGGGCGAGGGGCACCAGGCCGCTCGCGACCGCGGCCGCCGAGCCGCCGGACGATCCTCCCGGTATCCGCTCTGGCGCCCAGGGGTTCCTGGTGGTGCGGAACGCCGGATTGTCGGAGGTTACTCCGAGAGCCGCCTCGTGCATGTTGAGGGTAGTCGTCGGGATGAGCCCGGCGGCGCGCAGCCGCGCGATGCACCTGGCGTCTCTGCGCGCGCGCCGATCGCGGAAGGCGGCGATTCCGGCGTGCCATGGCAAGCCCGCCACGGCGATGTTCGCCTTGACGCCGAACGGGACCCCGTCCAACGGCGATCGCGGTGCGCCGACGCGCCAGCGTTCCGCTGCAGCTTCTGCGGCGGCCAGGAGCGACGCCGGTGCGACGAGATCGTTGCAGGCGCCGACCACCGGGTCGAGCCGCTCGATCCGCGCGAGGACGGCCTCCATGACGGTACGGGGATCCTTGCTCCCCGAGGCGAACCCGGCCGCCAGTTCGGTGGCGTCCCCGTACTCGGCGATGCCCGAATCCGTCGCCACGCTCAGGACGCCGGGACTGGCGCGCGTTCGTCGATGAGGCGGATCGGCTTCTGCCGGCGGTCGACCTGGGTCATGTCCGCCGTGGCGCCGGCCGCGACGAGTTCCATGCGCACCTCGATGCCGAGCGCCACCCTGAGCAGGTCCCGCATGCGTTTCGGGAGGTCGCTGTCGCCAGTCCGTGCTTCGGCGATGACGGTCATGGCGCCGTCTCGCGTCACCCGACAGAGGAACTCGCCCAGAAACTCGGGCACCTCGGAGAGGAGGGGGCCGATCGCGTGCGGGAACACGTTGATGCCCTTGATCTTGACCATGTTGTCGCTGCGCCCGAGGAACCCCTCGATGCGGCGAAGATCGTACCCGGCGCCCGATGCGTCGGTACGCTCGCGGCTCACGTCGTGCGTATTGAACCGCAGGATCGGGTAGATGTCGTCCTTGAAGAGACACGTACAGACCATGTCGCCGGCCTCGCCGGGTTGGACGGGCGCGCCGCTGTCGACGTCGAGGAGCTCGAGGACGTGGGCGTCTTCCATGACGTACAGACCGTCCCGGTCGGGACCCTCGGCGGCGACGATGCCGGTGTCGCCCACGCCGTACCAGTCGTAGCAGGCGGGCGCGCCCCAGAGGCGTGCGAGGGCGGCCTTGTCCTCGGCGCCCATGTGCCCGCTGATCATGCGAATGCGGATGTCCTCGCCGATGGTGAGCCGTTCTTCGGCCGCCACCTCGGCGAGCCGTTTCAGGTAGTCGGCGAAGCCGACGAGGACCGTGGCTCCGAAGTCGCGCATGAGCCCGACCTGGCGGACCGAGGGGGTCTCCAGGCCCGTCCCGGCGGACACGAAAACGGCGTTGGTCCAGTGCAACACGGCCTCGCGTACGTAGTGGCCCCCATTGACCGTTCCGTGTCCGTAGCACGAGTGCACTACATCGCCCGCGCGCATGCCCTGCCAGCGATAGACGCGCGCGAGCAGGAGACTCTGGGCCTCCCGGGACTTCGGCCCGAAGAGCAGGGTCTGCGGCCGTCCGGTCGTCCCGCTCGTGGTGTGAAAGACGATGGGCGGTCGCGTGGGATCGTCGGGTTCGAAGCCGCCGAAGTCACCGAACGGCGGGTATGCCTCGATGCTCCGCATGAGGTGCGACTTGTCGAAGACGGGCAGCCGCGGCAGGTCCTCGAGCCCCCGGATGTCGCCCGGCTCGATGCCGGCCGCGCTCCACAGTCGACGGTAGAAGCCCGTCTCCCAGGCGCGCGCGACGCAGCGCCGGAACAGGCGGTCCTGCCGGGCGAACAGCTCGTCGCGTCCGATCTGCCGGGCGAAGGCATCGAAGGCATCGCCGATGGGATGATCCGCGAGGAGGCCCTCCAGGTTCGCAGCGCGGTGGTACGGATGGAACCCGCTCACGGCGTGGCCTCGGCGGGATCCGTGACCGGGTCCAGCAGAACGCGCGCGTCTGGGAGTTCGAGCAGCGCCCGTACGGTTTCGATGAGGCGGCGGGCACGCCCGTCGTCGCCGTACACCGCGGCCACGCAGGAGCGCACCTTGGCTTCGCGTTCTTCCCGGGACAGCGGTCGGCCGGGAGCCCCGGGAAGTTCGTCGATGCGCACGGACCGACTTGTGCCGTCTCGCATCCGCGCGGTGAGGGTCTGTGGGACGAAGGCCGCGGGATTCGCCGATTCGTTGACCGTGGCGGCGAAGCGCTCCGCCAGCGCCAGCCTCTGCGGCCCCCGCAACTCCGCTTCGGTGAAGTGCTCGATACCGACCCGGCCGCACTGCAGGGCCACTGCGCCCGTGTAGGCGAAACACAGCCGGGCGTAGTTCGCGTCCATCCCCATCCGTGGCGGACGGATAACGAGCTGGTGGATGAGGGGCGGCGCGGCCAGCGTCATTTCGACCAGATTGTCGGGGTGGACGCCGTGGCGGCGCAGCTGCAGCACGCCGTCGATCCCGCCGTGGGTTGCCCGGCCGCTGGGATAAGGCTTGTGGCTGAGTTCTGTTACGCGCCAGGCACGGCCGACGGTTCGGGCGATGCCGGTGGTGTCGAACCGGGACTCGAACAGCGCGAAGTAGCCGAGGCGTCCTTCGAGGGCGTGGTCCGGCGCAGGCACACCGGCTCCGGCAAGATCCGCGGCGACGATGCCGGCACGCGCGGCGGCGCCGAGCTGCAGCGGCAGGGTGGGCTTGCCCTCTTCGTGGGCCTGCATGGTGCCGGCGACCTGCCCGAGCGCGTGGCCGAAGCAGCGGCGGATGGCGGTGCCGCCGAAACCCCTGAGGACGCCGACCGCGACGGCGGCGCCGAAGACGCCGACGGTCGCGGGACGGAAGAAGCGGAGCGGGGCGTTTGCGGCGACGCCGAGGGCGGTCGCGACCTCGACCCCGACCGCGAGCGCCAGCACCAGGCGCCGCCCGTCGACGGGGTCCCGTTCACCGGGCGCGCGCTCGGACTCGGCGACGGCGGCGGCTGCCACGGCGGTCATCACGTGGGCCACGGCGCCTTCGTGGACGCAGTCGAACTCGAGACAGTGCATCTGGTACGCGTTGAGGAAGGCGGCCGTCGCCGGCGGCGCGGCGAGTCCGTCGCCGAGAATGCGGCAGGCCCCGCCGGCGCCCCAGGAGAGCGCCGTGCGCAGGGTCTCGTCGCGCCACGGGCCGGTACGCCCGGCGACACCGACGGCGAGCGTGTCCAGCAGGAAGGTCTGCGTAGCCAGCACGGCCGGCGCCGGCAACTCCTCGAAGGTCGTCGCGGAAGCGAGCGCCGCGAGGCGGTCGAGGAGGTCACCCGTCATGCGAGCGTCTGCACGCCAGCCCCCTTCGGACCCGCATCGGATGGCGCCCCGAGCGCGCAGGGTGGCGAGGTCGGCCGGATCGAAGCCGACGGACTCGCCGATCTCCACGGAGTGTTCGCCGTAGTCCGGGACGTCGAGGCACGGCCGGGCCGGTTCTTCCGCGAACTTGATCGGGACGCCGATGTGCCGGTGCCCCCCGGCGTCGCGCAGCAGCATCTCCCGCCGCAGGGTGTGCGGATCGTCGAAGGCGTCCTTCAGCGACCGAACGAACGCCCAGCAGCAGTCCACGGGCTCGAGGAAGCGTTCCCAGTGGGCGCGGGGCCGGGCCCGGAAGCGCTCGCGGAAGAACGCACGCAGCGGCTCCTGGTCGGGTCCGGGCTCCTTCTCTGCGAACGGCACCAGGTCGAGGCGGTCGAATGCGGCGAGAAGGTTGCGTGCAAACTTCACCTCGGAACCGCCGAGTACGAGGAACTCCCCGTCGGAAGTCTCGTAGATGCGGTACATCGCGGAACCTCCGAAAGACCGCATCCTGGCCGGTTCCGGGTGCGCGTCGTGCGCAAACACGGGGCCCGTGACGTTCGGCGTCCAGGCGAGCAGGGCGTCGTACATGGCGATGTCGATGTACTCGCCCCGCCCCGTGCGCGCCCGGCGAAACAGTGCCATGAGGATCGCGGACAGGCTCGTGAGCGAGGCGATCGCGTCGGCGGCCGGCATGTTCGGCGCCGCGGGCTTGCCGTCCTCGAGGCCCCGGTTGAGGGCTGCGACGCCGGCGAGGGCCTGCACGGTCAGGTCGTGGGCGGGCTTGTCGCGCAGCGGCCCGTCCTGGCCGAACGCCGAGATCGAGCAGTACACGAGACGCGGGTTCGCGGCGGCGAGTGTCGCGTAGTCGACACCGAGCCGCGCGGCAACGCCGGGCCGGAAGGACTCGACGACGACGTCGGTGCCCTCGGCCAGGTGGTGGAACAACCGCCGCCCATCGGGATCCTTGAGGTCGATTCTGAGACTCCGCTTGCCGCGCGCGATGTTGCGGAACCAGACAGAGACGTCGTCCGAGTCACGGTAGCCGACCGCGCGGGTGGGCTCGCCGACCCCGTTGGCCGGTTCGACCATGACGACGTCGGCGCCATGGTCGGCAAGGGTCATCGTCAGGTGCGGCCCCGGCAGGAACGCCGACAGATCCAGGACGCGTACCCCTTCCAGCTTCATGTCGGCGGCCTGCGCGGCCCGGTCGGGGCCTTTGCCACAGGGAAGGCGTCAGGGAAGCTCTTCATCGTGCTCTCCGAGCAGGGGCGCGCGCCGGTTCGGCCCCCTGCGGCCGTTCACCCGGATGGGGCTCGACAGCATCGTCAGGCCGTCGTCGGCCGCGGGATGCTCGACCTCGTTCAGCATCCCCACCTCTCGCGCGAACGGGTTGGAGAGCGCGCCGGCGACACCGTGCACCGGTGCGGCGGGCACGGAGCCCGCCAGCACGGCCAGCCAATGCGCCGTGGTCTCCGTGCGGAGTGTCGCGTCGATCTCGTCCTGCAGGGCGCCGCGGTGCGCGAGCCGCCCGGCGGCGTCCAGGAAGCGGGTGTCATGGAGCAGGTCCTCCCGCCCGACGGTCGCGCAGAAGGCTTCCCAGAATCGCGGCGTCTGGCACATGAGGAACAGCCAGCCGTCGGAGGTCCGGAAGAGCTGGCTCGGCACGATGCTCGGGTGGGACGAGCGCGGCAGTCGCCGCGTTTCGTGGCCTCCGTTCAGGTACCAGACCGCCGGATACGAAAGCTGATGCAGCGCCGTGTCGTAGAGTGCCGTGTCGACGTCGCACCCCTCGCCGGTTTCCCGGGCCCGCAGCACCGCCGCCAGCAGGCCGCAGGCCAAGAGCGCGCCCGTCATGTAGTCCACCATCGAAAGCCCGAAGCGCGCCGGCGGCGCGTTCGGTTCCCCGGTGAGGTCGAGGAAGCCGCACTCCGCCTGCATCAGGTAGTCGTAACCGGGCCAGCCCTCTCGGGAATTGCCGCGTCCGTAGGCGGACAGGTGCGCACAGACGATGGCGGGCTTCACTTCGGCCAGATCCGCGTAGCGGATGCGGAGCTTCCGCGGCTGGTCCCCGCGCAGATTGTTCGCCACCGCGTCGGCGTCACCGAGGAGCCGCTCGAAGCGCGCGCGACCGTCCGGGTCGTTGAGGTCGAGCAGGATGCTGCGCTTGCCGCGGTTGAAGGTCTGGTGGAAGAGGCTGTCGCCGTCGCCGAGGTGGTAGGGGCCGACCGAACGGGAAATGTCGCCCCCGCCGGCCGGGTTCTCGACCTTGATCACGTCCGCGCCGAGATCCGCCAGCAACTGTGTACCGTAGGGTCCGGCGCCGTAGTGCTCGACGGCGAGGATCCGAACGCCATGGAGCGGCTCCATCAGACCGGGTTACGTTCGATGAGCTGGCGCGCGATCACGATGCGCTGCGTTTCGTTGGGGGCCCTCGCCGATGCACATCAGGGGCGCTCCAGGGTACAGGCGTTCCACCGGGTACTCCCGCGAGTGGCCGTAACCGCCGTGGATGCGCATCGCCTCCATGTCGCAGCGCTCACCGGCGTCGTAGGCCCGCGCGGCGCCCTCGGTCAGGAGTTGGGCGGCGCGCGTGCGGGCGGCCATCTCGCCCAGCTCGAGTTGGATGGCCTGATGCCCGGCGATGGGCTTGCCGAAGGACTCCCGGTAGCGCTGGGTTTCGACCCGCTTGAAGTGCCGTGTCATCGGGGCTGTCCTCGTCTCGCGCGGGTGCGGTCGGGCGGCCAGGCCCCCGGCGGCTGTACGGCCGCGGCCCAGGCGGACGCGATATCGCGACGGGTTGCCACCCAGACGTCGTCGCGTCCGCTCACGTGGTCGAGTACGCGGCGCAACGCGCCGGCGCGTCCGGGACGTCCCACGATGCGCAGGTGCAGCCCCAGGGACATCATGCGGGCGCCTTCGACGGCGGCCTCTTCAAGGAGCCAGTCAAAGGTGTCGATCGCGTAACGCGCCCAGTCGGCCGGCGCGAGGGACGGCGCGGTCCACATTTTCATGTCGTTGGAGTCGAGCGCGTACGGCATGACGAGCATCGGACGGCTCTCTCCGTCGGCGCAGCCGACGCGCTCCCAGAAGGGCAGGTCGCCGGAGTAGTCGTCCATGTGGTAGGTGAAGCCCTCTTCGGCCAGCAGCCGCCTCGTGCTGTCCGTGTGCAGCAGCCGCGAGAGCCAGCCGCTGGGGGCGACGCCGACGCTCGCCTCTATGCTGTCGCGCGCGAGGCGGATGAAGTTGCGCTCCTCCGCCTCTTCCATCCGGTACTGGTACACCCACCGGTAGCCGTGGGCGGCGGTTTCGTGCCCTCCGGCGACGAGCCGCGCAGCGACCTCGGGGGCACGTTCGAGCGCCAGCGCCGCGGCTGTCGCCGTCACCGGGAGACCGTGCTCCTCAAGCAGCCGGAAGACCCGGTGCGCGCCGGCCCCGATGCCGTAGCGGTAGTTCGATTCGTTGCCGTGCACGCGCACTTTCCGTCGCGGGACGGCGCCGAGTTCATCCACCGGCTCGGGGCGCGGGTCCCCGTCCAGTACGTTCATTTCGGCGCCTTCCTCGACGTTCACCACGATCGACAGGGCGAGGCGCGCACCGTTGGGCCACGTGAAATCGGGTGGAGCGCCATTAGACATATTGATATGATAATACGTCTTTTCGGGGCTCAGGCAACGTCCGGCAACACGGATGGTACGCTCCGTACCAGGGTCATGCTTCGATGTCGCCGCGGGCGGAGAGGGACCGAAAGACCGGATCGAAAGATCGGACCCAGGAAAGTGGAAGCAGCGACGCAGGCAGCGTACGACGGTCCGCCTGACTACAGGTCGGTGGGCCGGCACGCGATGCTTCCCGAGACGACGCACGATCAGGCGGAGCGCTACAACTTCCTCGCCCACCTGAACCGGTATCTTGCGGCACGCGTGCTGCCGGGCATCGAGCGGGCCTACCGCAACGAGGTCGCTCCGCGATTCCGGGCGCGATGCGGACGGGAGCCCGCCGACCGCCACGAGGCGCGGCGCGCCCTCGAGGGTCATCCGCTGTACCGGACGTGGAGCGCGCTACGGCGCAACACGATGGAAATGCGCCAGCAGGCAGGACTCTCGGTGGTGTTGCCGCAGTTGCCCGCGCTGGTCGAACGGGCGGAAGGCGCGGTCCCCGCCGGAACGCTGCGGCTGAACGAAGCGGTGCGGACGCCGCGCTATCTCACTGCGGTCGATCACCACTGCATGCCCGGCAGCTATCACGCCGAACGGGTGACGCGGGACGTATCCGGCGCGGCGAACTACGATTCCGGGTTGTTCGTGACCACGGGAGGCCTGCTCGGCCGGTTCGCGGACGGCGGCGGCCACGGCATGGTGGCCTTCGTCCGGAAGCTCCGTCCCGGGTTCGCCCCGCGCCGCATTCTCGACCTCGGCTGCGGGCTGGGACACAACGTCCTCCCGGTCGCCGCCGCCTTCCCGGACGCGCGCGTGACGGCGGTGGACGTGGCCGCGCCCATGCTGCGTTACGGGGCCGCGCGGGCGGCGAGCCTGGGCGTCGGCAACGTGGAGTTCGTCCAGGCCGACGCGACGGACCTCGCGCAGTTCGAGGACGGCGGCTTCGACTGGGTGCAGAGCATCATGTTCCTGCACGAGACATCGCGCGCGGCCTTGAATCGCATCATGGCGGAGAGCCGTCGCCTGGTCGCTCCGGGGGGGCTCGTCACCCACGTCGAGCAACCGCGCTACGACGCGGCGATGCCCCTCTTCGAACAGGCGATGCGCGACTGGGATGCCCTGTACAACAACGAACCGTTCTGGACGAAGCTGCACGAGATAGACCTCGACGGATTGCTCGTCGCCGCCGGGTTCGACCGGGAGTGGCTCATCCATGACGGCGTCCACGCGATCGCGGACACCGGCGGCTTTCCCGACGCGGAGAGTCAGGATGTCGAAGACTACGGACGCAAGCCGGCCTGGCGCATCACCGGTGCGCAGGTGCCGGGCTGACGGCTGGGAGCTGCGCGGATGAGCGGGGACCGACCGCCCGAGGCAGGGGAGTCCCTCGATGTCCTGCGACTTGCCGGCACCAAGGCGCGCGGCAAACGGCCTTACTTCTTCGACGACCCGGACGTGGAGCGGGTCCTTTCCATCACCATGGCGGTAGCCGGCGAACTCGCCGTCCTGCGCCAGCGGCTCGACACCATCGAGGAGTTGCTGGAGACGCAGGGCGCGGTGACGCGGGCGGATATCGAGACGTTCGAGCCGGATCCGGCGCATGCGGAGCGGCGTGGGCGGTGGTACCAGGAATACCTGGCGCGGATCCTGCGCATCGTCCAGCAGGAGTCCGAGGCGCAGGACCTCGGTGACGAACCCACCTCGGAAGAGGCGGGCGCGCGGCTGGACCGGGAATGAGCGACGCGACGCCGCTGCGCGCCGGCACGGTCTGCGTCGGCGATCTGGCGTGCAGCCGAGAGGCATACGAGTGCGCCATCGAGTACCGCACGGTGGAGACCGGAACGGTCTCGGGAGCGCAGGCCGAGTCCTGGGGGGCGCCCGCGACCGCCGGCGCGGCGTACGGCCTGCTGCGGCCGCCGTCCGGCGCCGAGACTTGGCTGCGTCTGGTCGAGAGCCCTCCGGTCGAGGGGTTCGAGCCCGTCGTGAGCCACGGATGGACGGCGCTCGAGTTCTGCGTACGGGACGTCGCAGCCGTCGCCAGGCGGCTCGCCGGCTCGCCGTTCGAGATCGTCGGCGCTCCCCGCCGGCTGGACGGCATGAACTCGCTCTGCGCGATGCAGGCGCGGGGTGCCGACGGCGAGATCCTCTACTTCACGCAGATAGACGACGACCCGCCGGGGTTCTCGCTGCCGCGGGCGCGCTGTTTCGTCGATCGCCTGTTCATGCACGTGCTCGGCGCCAGCGACCTGGCGGCGACGCAGCGGTGGATCGTGCGCCATCTCGGCTGCGCGGTCGGGGTGGAGCGGATGGAGATGGTCTACACCCTGCTCGCACGGGCGTTCGGCGCGCCCCTGGACACGCATTTCACCATCTCGACCGTGGTCCGGGGCAGCGAGGTCTTCCTGCAGGTGGACCAGATGCCCCCGGAGGCGCGGCAACGCTCGGCGCACCGGGACATGCTGCCCCCCGGGATCGCCATGACGACCCTGTCGGTCGCCGATCTCGACACGGCGGCACGCGGTTGCGCCAGACCCCCGACGGTCCATGACGGAGCGGTCTACGGGGGCCGCAGGAGCGTCACCCTGGCCGGGCCGGACGGAACCCTGTTCGAACTCGTGGAGGAAGCGTGAAGGATTCTGGTGGCAACAGGTGTGTGGTCGTCGCGCGGCGGCCCAGGGGCGAGCCCACCGTGGACGACTTCGAACTGCGCCCGGCGCCGCCCCCGGGTCCCGGGGTGCCGGCGGACGTGCTGTACGTGTCCGTCGATCCGTACCTGCGGGGCCGGCTGAGCGGACGGCATGTCACAGGCCCGATCGCACCGGGCGACCCTATGGACAGTGAGTTGGTCGTGCGAACCACGCAGGACTCGGCGGCGGGTCCCGCGGGTAGCCTCGCGCGGGCGTTCGGTCCCTGGCAGGAGCGGGTGCATCTGCCGGAGGCTGCCCTGGTGCCGGTTGCAGCCGACCTCGATCCGCCGTCGCTGGCGCTCGGCGTGGTCGGCATGCCGGGTCTCACGGCCTATGCGGGCGTCCAACGCATCCTGCAACCGGCACCGGGGGAGACCGCCGTGGTGTCCGCGGCCGCGGGTCCCGTTGGGGCCACGGTGGGACAGTTGTGCAAGGCCGCCGGCGCCCGGGTGATCGGCATCGCCGGCAGCGCGGAGAAGCGCGCGTGGCTGGTCGACGAGGCGGGTTTCGACGCCTGCATCGACCGCCGCGGATCCTTTCGCGACGGACTGGACGCGCTCTGTCCGGACGGCGTCGACATGTACTTCGACAACGTCGGCGGAGCGATCCTGCGGGCGGTGATGGAGCGGCTCGCAGTGAACGCCCGGGTCGCGCTGTGCGGGCTCATGGACCAGTACAACCAGGAGGCCGCGCCGCCCGGCCCCAATCCCGGCCTGATCATCCGGGCCCGTGCGACCGTACGGGGGCTCGTGGTGTACGACCATGAGGACCTGCGGCCGGCCATGGAGGACGATCTCGGAACCCGGGTGCGGCAAAGCGCGCTGGCGTTCCGCGAACAAGTCTTCGAGGGACTCGAACAGGCGCCCACCGCGTTTTGCCTGCTGATGACCGGACAGACCTTCGGCAAGACGGTGGTGCGCATCTAGATCTCGGACCGCGTCACCTCCCGGAACGCGTCCAGCGGGGGGGCCGGCGCCGTCTGGATCAGCAGCGCCTGGCGGCGCAGGAAGCGCAGCAACCCGCTCGCTCCCATGCGCGAACGTCCCACGCCCGAGACCCCGAACGAGTCCTTCTCCACGTCGCCGACCTGTGCCGTGAGCCCAGCGTCGTTGACGCTGACGGCGCCGGCCCGCAGGCGGCCCGCGACGCGCACGGCGTGTTCCTCGTTGCCGAGCACCGCGGCGGAAAGCCCGAAATCCGAGTCGTTGGCGAGGCGTACCGCCCCATCGTCGTTGGCGAAGGGGATGACGGGGACGATGGGACCGAACGTCTCCTCGCGATAGAGGAGCATCCCGTGGTGCACGTCGGTGAGTACGACCGGAGCGCACCAGACGCCGCCGTTGCGCCGCCGTAGCCCGCCGCAGTGTAGCGTGGCGCCCCTGGCGACCGCGTCGGCGAGCTGTGCCTCCACGCGGTCGGCCTGACCCGGATCGATGAAAGGCCCGAGATGTCCCTGGTCGATCCGCTCCGTGTTGAGGGTGACGGTCGATGCCGCCGCGACGAGCCGCTCGACGAACGTCTCGTGGATGGCCTCGTGCACGTAGACGCGCTCGATCGACTGGCAGGCCTGCCCGGTGGCAACGACCGACCCGCGCAGGGCCGTCGCGACAGCGGTTCCGATGTCGGCGTCCGCCAGCACCACGAGCGGGTCCTTGCCGCCGAGCTCGAGAAACGCCGGCACCAACCGCTCCGCGGCTCGGACGCCGACAAGACGCCCCGTGGCGACGCTTCCGGTGAAGCAGACGGCGTCCGCCGCGTCCACCACGGCGCTGCCGACATCCGGACCGCCGCGCACGCAGTCGAACACGGCCGCGAGTTCGGGCACCCTCCGCACCGTGTCCATGAGGGGCTCGACGAATCGGGGCGTGTGCTCGCTGGGCTTGCAGAGCACCGTGCAACCCGCGGCCAGCGCGGGCACCGCGTCGATCAGCATCAGCAGCAGCGGGAAGTTCCAGGGGGAGATCACGCCAACGAGCCCGAGCGGAACGGCGCGGTGCTCGAAGCGCACGCTCGGCACGGATTCGGACACGCCCGCCGAGCGCTCCGCAAGGAGCGCCGGGGCCTTCCTCCGCCAATGGTCGATGCGGCGCAAGGCGCCGTCGATCTCCGCTTCCGACAGGAGCCGACGGCCGGTGTCGTTGCCCAGGGCCGCGACGATTTCCGCACGGCGGTCGCGCAAAACGGCGCACCATCGCTCGAGCACGGCCGCGCGTTCGCCCGCGGGAAGCGCCGCCCAATCCGTCTGCTCTCCCCGGAGGCGCCCCGCCGCGGCGGCGACTTCCTCCGGTCTGGCGGCGCGGAAGCGAAACCCCTCGCCGCCCCGGGGGTTCGCGGCAAGCAGAAAATTAGACATAATGACAGATCATTATATCTAATGAGATTGCCGTGCCCGCGACCCTGTTCGACAAGCTGTGGGACAGCCATTGCGTCGAAACCGACGAGGACGGGGTGAGCCTGCTGTACGTGGACCGGGCTGTCATGCACGAGCGCACGGGCAGCGTTGCCCTCGACACGCTGTTGCGCCGGGGACGCTCCGTGCGGCGCCCCGAACACGTCTTCTGCGTCGTGGACCACGTGGTGGATACGCAGCCCGGACGCGGTGACCGGACGCGGGCGCCGGGGGGCGGGGACTTCATCGCGGCCCTCCGCCAGGGCGCCGCCGCGTTCGGGCTGCGGATGTTCGATGTCGACGACGAGGACCAGGGCATCACGCACCTGGTGAGCGCCGAACAGGGCATCGCGTTGCCCGGACTCAGCATCGTCTGTCCGGACTCGCACACCTGCACGCTCGGCGCACTGGGGACGCTCGCGTTCGGCGTCGGTACCAGCGAGCTCGAACATGTGCTCGCGACCTCGACCCTGCGCATGGCGAAGCCCGGGACGATGCGGGTGGTCGTCGATGGCCGGCTCGGTGGGCACGCTACGGCCAAGGACCTCGCACTCTGCCTCATCGGCGAGCACGGCGCCGGCGGCGCCGGCGGCGCGGCGGTCGAGTTCGCCGGGGAGGCGGTCGGACACATGGACACCGGGGAGCGTATGACCCTCTGCAACATGGCTGCGGAGTTCGGTGCCGCCACGGCGGTGATCGCCCCGGACGAGGCGGTGTTCGAGAGAGTCCTGGCGACGCCGCTGGCGCCGGCGCGCGTCGGCGACTGGAGCGCCCTCCGGTCGGACCGCGGAGCGCGTTTCGACCGCGATCTGGTCCTGGACGCCGCCGCCATCGGACCGCGGGTCACCTGGGGGACGTCGCCGGAACAGTGCGCACCGGTGCGGGCGCGGGTGCCCGCCGCCACCACGGCGGCGGCGCGACGGTCCCTCGCATACATGGGACTTGAGCCAGGGACGCCGTTGGACTCCGTGCCGATCGACGCCGCGTTTGTCGGGTCCTGCACCAATGCCAGGATCGGCGACCTGCGGGCCGCGGCACGCATACTCGAGGGACGCCGCGTGGCACCGGGCGTGGCCGCCGTCTGCGTGCCGGGCTCGCGGCGCGTGAAGCGCGCGGCGGAAGCGGAGGGCCTGGACCGCGTGTTCGTGGAGGCGGGGTTCGAGTGGCGGGAACCGGGCTGCTCGATGTGCTTCTACGCCGGCGGCGAGACCTTCGGTGCCGGCAAGCGCGTCATCTCGACGACCAACCGCAACTTCGAGGAGCGGCAGGGCCCCGGGGTGCGTTCCCATCTGGCGAGTCCGGCGGTGGTCGCGGCGTCCGCGGTGTGCGGTCACATCGCGGCGCCCGATGCCCTGTAGCGCACGTGGAACCCCTGACCGTCCACACGGGTATCGCAGCTCCGTTGCTCCGCGCCAACGTCGATACGGACGCCATCATCCCGTCGCGCGAGATGCGCCGCGTCTCGAGGCGGGGGCTGGGCGGCGGCCTGTTCGCCAACTGGCGCTACCTGGATCCGGAACTGCGCCGCCCGAACCCGGACTTCGTCCTGAACCACCCGGAGCGGGCCGGTGCGAGCATCCTGCTCGGCGGTCCGAATTTCGGCTGTGGCTCGTCGCGGGAGTATGCCGTGTGGGCGCTCGACGAGTTCGGCATCCGCGTGATTGTCGCGCCCGATTTCAGCCCCATATTCCACAAGAACTGCGTCGTGAACGGCCTGCTGCCGGCGCGCCTGCCGTTCCCGACCATCCGCGAACTGGCCGCATGGACCGATCGGGATCCGCAGGGCAACCGGCTGGAGGTGGATCTGCGTACCGCCCGGATCACGGGGGGTGGTGCGCCGGTCGCCTTCGATGTTTCCGGCGGCGACCGGGTCCGGTTGCTGCGGGGTCTGGACGACATCGCGCTGACCGATACGCGGGCCGCGGTCATCGAGGCCTTCGAGCGCGACCGTTTCGCGGCGCATCCGTGGGTTTGCCTGCCGGATAGGGGTGAGCCGTAGGGGTCGGCACACCGTGTGGTGATGTGCGGCTCGTCGAGGATGGGGATCTGCACTCAATCGGTATGCTGACGCCCTGCCGCAGGTTGCAGGGGTGTCGGCTTGCGCTCGGAAACCCCTTGACCGGAAATGGGCAGACTACAAAAGTCGCGGCGAAGCTGTCGCGACAAGTTCTCTCTAACACCCTGAAACACATACCTTTCCGGGCATTAGGCGCGAGAATCCCAAGCGCCTGGAAGCGTCGGCGCCGCCGCCACGCAGGCAAAGGCGGGACCTACGAACTCGCACTGTGCGTTTCGCCTATGTCCTCATCGAGCGCCCGGCGATAGAGGCGCAGTGTCACCGGAGCGAGCGCGAGCACGGGTCCCCCGAACAGGAGCGGCAGGAGCGCGACGCTGTAGCGAACGCCTTCCACGCCGAACACCATGTCGTTCAGGGCGCCCACCAGGGTGGGTCCGAGCATGAGTCCGGCGAGGCTGATCGCCATGTAGTAGAGCGCGACGACCTGCGCCCGGATGCGCGGTGGCGCGATGGGCAGAAGCGCGGTCACGGACGTGGCGGTGACGAAGGCGAGGCCGACGTTGCCGAGGGTGAGCAGACCGAACGCCGCCCAGGCGTTGTCGAGGAGCGGGCCGATGACGCACGGGGGTACGGCGAGCGCCAGTCCGAACAGGGCGATCCGCATGGGGGCGTCACGGTAGCCGCGCGAGGTGTAGCGGTCCGACAGAACTCCCGCCAGATTCACCGACAGGGGCCCGACGATGATCAGTGCGACGCCGTTGGCGAAGGCGTAGTCCTCGACGGGCCAGCCGTAGGTGCGGGCGAACGTCACCGCCAGCCAGCCATGGCTGTAGGCGATGATGGTCATGACGCAGAACACCGAGAGGAACGTCGCGAAGACGGCGGCGTGCCGGCCGACGTGGGCGAACATGTGTCCGAGGTGCCCCCCGGCCGTGGCGACGATGCGCTGCGGCTCCCGAACGAACAGGAACAGCGCACCGAGGACGACGCCCGGAAGCCCCACGATCAGGAACGCCGTCTGCCAGCCGGCGAGCGGGCCGAGCAGGGGCCAGTCCGTCGTGTTGCCGCTGCCGACCCAGGCGAGCACGGCCGCGCCGAGCAGCGCCGCCAGCCCGCTGCCGAGCGAGATCGCGCTCGAGTAGAAGGCGATCGGCTTGCCGCGGCGCTCTTCCGGATACGAGTCCGAGATCAGGGACATCGCGCAGGGACTCAGCGTCGCCTCGCCGACGCCGACGGACATCCGGGCGACGAAGAGCTGTCCGAAGTTGCGGGCCAGCCCGGACAGCGCCGTGGCGGCGGACCAGAGCGTGATGCCCGCGGCGACGATCCAGGTGCGCCGGCCGCGGTCCGCGAGGTAGCCGAGGGGCAGGCCCATGGTGGCGTAGAAGATCGCGAACGCAGGCCCGAGCAGCAGTCCGATCTGGAAGTCGGACAGGTCGAGATCGGCCTTGATCGGGTCGATCAGGAGGCCGAGGATGCTGCGGTCCACGAAGGACACGACGTACGCGACCGTCAGCAGCGAAACCATGTACCAGGCGCGGCCGGCGTCGGGGTAGGCCGCGGGGCCTGACTCGTGCCCTTCGAGGGCGGCGCCCCCGGCCTGCGTGGCTTCGCTCATCGTGGGGCCTGCCGGTCGATCTGGTAGATCACGGTGAGGTTGCCGTCCCCGTCCAGGAGGCCTACCTCGCGGCCTATCCTGCCGTCGTGGGTCACCAGGCGCTCCTCGGGGAACACTTCGAAGCCGAGCGCGCCGGCCCGGTCCACGACGCCGTCGACGTCCTCGACCTCGATGACGATCGCGCCGCGCCGCGGCGCCGCCTGCGCGGCGAGCCCGGCGACCTCGGTGAGCGCCATCACCCGCTCCTGTCCCGGCGTGCTCAGGGTCGCGAATCCCACGGAGCGGCTCGTGTCGAGGCCGAACACGCGATGGGAGTAGCTCGCCTGCCGGGGCTCCTTCGTGAAGGCCACGCTGAACCCGAGCACGTCCCGATAGAAGGGCAGGGCGTCTTCGATGCTGCTGACGACGAAGTTGGCGCGCTGGAAACGCGGGGTCATGGGGAATCCTCCGGTTCGTCGATGGCGGTCACCTGGTTGCACTCGAAGAAGTGGCCGTCGGGGTCGAACACCGACACGCCGATGAAGTGACGCAGCTCCCCCCGGGCGCCGCGGGTCGACCAGACGCGCGGCGCGCAGTGCACACGGGTGCCGAGTTCTTCCGCGCGCCGGGCCACCCGGGCGGCGTCGTCGCTCTCCACGACGAACACCGGCATGCCGTAGCCGACCTCGGTCGGTGGCGGAGGCGCCGGCCGCGGCGGCTCGAGCCACTGCAGCAGGCCGATCATGCCGAGCCGTTCGTGCTCGCCGCGCATGATGACCAGGTGGGTTCGGTCCCCGGCGCTCCCCGCCGCGAGCCCGGCCCCGCTCAGCACGAACTCGGTGTCCATCCACACCCGCATGCCGAGCACATGCTCGTACCAGCGTCTGCTCACCGCCATGTCGCGCACGAGCAGGGTCGTGCGCTTGACCGTGTTGGGGAATGCGTCGGTCATGCGGGGGGGTCCTCCACGATCAGCACCTGGCAGTCGGCGACGCCCTCCCGGAGCGCCCGCGCACGGGCGTACTCGGGCGAGTTCCAGAAGGCGAGGGCGGCGGCCCGGTCGGGCCAGCGCGACACCACGACGGACCCGCCCGGAAGCTCGCCCTCGAGCACCTCGGCGCCCGGTGCGCGCAGCACGTACTCACCGCCGAAGCGTTCCGTCAACGCGGCCGCCGCCGGGGCGTAACCGGCCAGGAACCGCTCCCGGTCGTGGAGCTGGGCCGTCACGATGAGGTATGCGGCCATGCGTGAACCCCGTTCCGGGCGCGCTTCGCTCAGGTTTCCAGGATGATGCCGTCCGCGATCAGGGCATCGATCTCGTCGGCGCCGCGGCCGGCGCTCCGCGCCGCGTGGCGGGAGTGCTCGCCGACGCGGGGCAGGTGGCGGCGCACTTCGAACCGGCGCCCGGCCATCTCGAGAGGCAGCTTGGGGAGCCTCGCCGTGTCTCCGGCGTGTGCGCCGTCGGCGAGGCGCACCTCCGCGAGGCCGGCGTGCGCCAGGTGGGAATCCTCGAACAGGTCGGAGGGCCTGTTGATCTCGGCGAACGGCATGCCGGCGCCGGCGAGCCGAGTGCCGGCCTCGGCCCGGCTCAGTGCCCGGAAGAGTTCCCGCAGCGCGGGCATGAAGCGGTCCCGGTGCGCGACCCTGCCGGCGTTCTCCGCGAGCAGCGGATCCGCAGCCAGCGCGTCGAGGCCGAAGTCCGCGCAGAAACGGCGCCACTGCGTGTCGCTGACGACGGCGACGAAGAGCTGGCCGTCGGCGCAGTCGAAGAGGTCGTAGACGCCCCAGGCCGCGCGTCGTACCGACATGGGGGCGGGCTCCTCGCCGAGCACCGCCTGCTGGGCCATGTGCTGGCCGACGAGGAATGCCGTGGTCTCGAACAGCGCGCTCGTGACCTGCTGCCCCCGCCCGGTGGTGTTGCGTTCAGCCAGTGCGGCGAGGATCGCGATGGCGCCGAACATGCCCCCCGCGATGTCGACGATCGACGATCCCGCGCGCATCGGCCGCCCCGGCAGCCCCGTCATGTAGGCGAGGCCGCCCATCATCTGGGTGACCTCGTCGAGGGCCACGCGCTCGGCGTAGGGGCCGTCGAGGAATCCCTTCAGGCTGCAGTAGACGAGCCGCGGATTGCGCATTGAAAGTTCCGCATAGCCGAATCCCAGACGTTCCATTGCGCCGGGCCGGAAGTTCTCCAGCACGACGTCGGTGGTGTCGAGGATGCCATGGACCAGTTCACGCCCCCGCGGGTCCTTGAGGTCCGCACAGAGGCTCCGCTTGTTGCGGTTGTACATGGCGAAGTAGCCGCCGCCGGACCCCGTCAAGTGTCGCGTGTTGTCGCCGCCGGGCGGCTCGACCTTCAGTACGTCGGCACCCAGGTCCGCGAGGATCACCCCCGTCGCCGGGCCCATCACCATGTGCGAGAACTCGACGACCCGCAAGCCCTCGAGCGGCAGCTTGTCCCGCCCTTGCCCTTCGTCCGGACCGGGCGGGGCACCGGCCGTCTCTCCGACCGGGATGCGGGGACCGTCGCGGGCCATGGCCGGCCTCGTCTGCCGGGAGAATGTCTCTATGATATATCATTAGGGCTTTTGGCAGCGAGACGCTCGGATGGCCAGGGCGCGTGCGACGATCGACGTGTACGTGAGCGAGGTGGGAACCCGGGACGGCCTGCAGAACGTCGACACGATCATGCCCACGGACGCGAAGAAAGCCTGGATCGCCGCCGAGGCTGCCGCCGGGGTGCCGGAGATCGAGGTGGGCTCGTTCGTCCCTGCGCGCATCCTGCCGCAACTCGCGGACACGGCGGACCTCGTGGCGTTCGCACGGACGTTGCCCGGTCTCAGTGTCGCTGTGCTCGCGCCGAACCTGCACGGCGTGCGTGCGGCGCTCGAAAGCGGCGCCCACCGGATCTCGGTGCCGCTGTCGGTCAGCGAGACGCACAGCCTCGCGAACGTGAAGAAGACTCATGAGCGGATGTTCGAGGAGATCGCGGCGATGGTGGCGGCAATTGCGGAGCGTCCTCTGGACGGACGGCCGGCGCTGGAAGTCTCCCTGTCGACTGCGTTTGGCTGCACCTTGGAAGGAACGGTTCCGGAGGATCGCGTCGTGGCCATGGCGGAGCGGGCGATCGAGCTCGGCGCGGACGAGGTGGGACTGTCGGATACGACGGGCTACGGCAATCCGGCGCAGGTCCGGCGCCTGACGCGGCGCATCCACGCGGCCGTCGGCACCCGACGGATGACGGGAATCCACCTGCACAACACCCGCGGCCAGGGTCTCGCCAACGTCTTGGCGGCCCTCGACGAGGGCCTTAGCACCATCGACAGCTCGTTGGGGGGCCTCGGCGGTTGCCCTTTCGCGCCCGGCGCGAGCGGCAACATCGTCACCGAGGATCTGGTGTTCCTGCTGGAGTCGATGGGGTTGCGTACGGGCATAGACATCGAGCGGCTGCTCGCCGTGCGCGACGGCGTGCGGGCGGCGCTGCCGGACGAGACGCTGTACGGGTTCGTCGCGGACGCGGGCCTGCCCAGGGGGTTCGAGTACGCCGCAGCGACGGTGGACTAGACTGCGGCATTCATCGAATGCGGGAGCAGGAGGCGGCGATGGGAAGCTACACGGCCCTCGCCCTGCAGACGCGGGTGGAAGCGGTGTCCGGTCTTCCGGATGCGGCGTCGTGCCGGGAGAGCATCGTCCGCTCCCTCGAACGGGTGGCGGCGCAGGTGGCGGCGAGCAAGGCCTTCATCGGTCCCCACGCGGCCCTCGTCGTGTTGCCCGAGTACTTTCTCACCGGCTATCCGCTGCGCGAGTCGGCCGAATCGTGGCGGGCGCGCGGGTGTGTGGAGCCCGGCGGGCGGGAGTATGACGCCCTGGGGAGGATCGCCGCGTCGAACGGGGTGTTCCTGTCCGGGAACCTGTACGAGACGGACGCGCACTTCCCGGACCTCTACTTCCAGACCAGCTTCATCGCGAACGACAGCGGCGACATCGTGCTCCGGTATCGACGCCTCATCTCGCAGTTCGGGCCGACGCCCTACGATGTGCTGGACCGCTACCTCGACCTCTATGGCGCCGACAGTCTGTTCCCGGTGGTGGACACGGATCTCGGACGGCTGGGCGCCGTCGCGTCCGAGGAGATTGTCTTCCCGGAGATCGCCCGGGCGCTGGCGCTACGCGGGGCGGAGGTGCTCTGTCACTCGTCCTCGGAGGTCGCGAGTCGCGCGCTCACGCCAAAGAACGTCGCGAAGCGGGCGCGGGCCTACGAGAACCATGTCTACGTTGTCTCCTCGAACACCGCGGGCGTCGGCGGCATCGACCTGCCCAACGCGTCGGTGGACGGCGGCTCGCAGATCGTCGACTACGAAGGGCGCGTGCTCGTGGAGGCTGCGGGCGGAGAGTCGATGGCGGCCCACACCGACCTCGACGTGGACGCCCTGCGCGGATACCGGCGCAGGCCGGGCATGTTCAACGTGTTCTCTCGCCAGCGCCTTGCGCTGTTCGACCATGTCTACGTCGATACCGAGATCTGGCCTCCCAACGGCCTGCTCGACGACGCGGGCGGCGTCATGCCGCCCGCCCCGGACCACTTCCGCTCGACACAGCGCGAGACGATCGCCGCACTCCTGGAGCGCGGCATCCTGTCGTAGAGGCGCGCGATGATGGCCAACCCGACACCCTCCTACCCCGCGTAGTCCTCCATGCTGAGGTTCATGCGGTAGTGGAAGTGGCCAGTGTGGTATTGGCAGTGCAGCAGGTCGACGAGGTCTCCTTCGGTATCGAAGGAGTACCGCACGAGCGTCAGCACAGGATCGCCTGGTACGAGCCTGAGCTGCTCGGCGGCCGGCGCGGCCGCGGCCGCCGCGCTCAGGTGCTGTTCGATGCGGGCGATCCGGTGGCCGTTCTCCGCCATGATGTCGAACCGCAGCCGGCGCTCGATGGCGTCGGCGTCGAAACCGTGGTCGATCCCGCGTGTCCAGCTCTCGTAGTAGGCGAATGGCATATGGTCTTCGCGGTAGCGGACCCGGACCACGTAGTGGACGGGTTCGTCCGCGGGAATCCCGAGTTCCTCGATCAGGTTCGCGGGGGGCGGACGGCGGTCGATGTGCAGTACGCGCACCAGCGTGCTGCGTGACATCTGCGCGAGCTTCTCGAGCATCCCCACCAGGGGCGCCTCGACATCCGACGCGGGCGCCTGAAACACGACGTGACTGCCCCGGCCGCGCTTGCGCTGGATGAGTTCGTTGGCGACCAGCAGGTCCATCGCGCGCTTGGCGGTCACGCGCGAGACGCCGAAGCCCTCCGCGAGCTGCGCCTCGGTCGGGAGTTTGGCGCCGAAGCCCGGCTCCCCCCCGAGGATGCGCTGCTTCAGGAGCTGGTAGAGCTGGTGGTACAGGGGAACAGGACTGTCCGCGCGCAGCGAGTCCAGTTCCACGGGGGTGAACAGACGCTGCAATTCGTCCACGGCTGCCCTCCGTAGAGCGCGCTCCGCAATCGTCGTGCGCTCGATTATGACCGAAACACGGGGCCGGCATCGGCCCTGAGCGCGCCCTCGAGGACGGTATGCGCCTCCCGGGCGTCGATGAGGTCGAGAAGCATGCGGGTCAGGCCTGCGGATTCCGGAGGCGCCCGATCGCGCGCCAGGAACTGCTCGCGAAGCCACTGCCAGCCGCGGAACAGGTGCGCGCCCGAGGTTTCCGGGGCGAGGTCCGGGGGCGGGTCGGCGTAACCGGGCAGGTCGAGGGCCACGCGGACGAGTCTCGGATCGGCGGTCGCGACCGCCCGGGCGATGCCATCGGAAACGCCGACGCCGGCGACCTCGAGGCGTCGCGCGCCCAGGGCGTCGGTCACGCGCTGCACGGCCTCGACGCAGTGCGGCAGGCCGAGCGCTTCCGGAAGCGCCGAGCCGCCGTGGCCCGGCAGGTCGAGGATCGCGTCGCCGCTGTCCAGGACAGCCTCGACGGCTGCGGTGCAGGCCCCCGGCGACGGTATCAGGAGGCGGGTCGTGGGGGCGTTCCGGCCCGGTCGGTAGCGGATCTGGCCGAAACTCGCATCCACGTGGCGCATCCGGCCCGTGTCCAGGCAGAGATCTGCGGCGGCCACGGAGGCCTCCGGCAGGATGTGGCCGAGGTGTGCCTCGAGACACGCCCAGCGTTCCTCGAGGACGGTCCGCAGTGCGCCATCGTCACGTTGGGCCCCCAGTCGCCGGTGTCGAGCCGCCCCGTCCAGCGGGTGAGGATGCTTCCCTGCCAGCGCAGTATCACGAGCGGTATCGCGATGGGCCTCAGGTTCTCGACCCGTTCGTTGCGGAAGGCGGCGCGGTAGACCGCTTCGTAGCGCGGTCCGGCCCGCAGGTAGCCGCATGCCGTGACGTGCATCGCCTCGGGGGCGCCGAGCGCGGGGGAGATGCGGTTTTCCGCTTCGGGGTGCTGCCACGGGAAGAACAGCGTGGCGTCGTGGGCGGCGTGCCAGGCGCGGGCCAGGTGGCCGCCGTCGGCGCTAGGCGTCACGTCCGGCAGGTAACCGGCCGTGATGCGTTCCCGCTCGGCGTCGTCAAAGGCCGCGGCGTTGTCGAGCATCACGCCGTCGAGCGCGTCCGGTTCCGCCTTCGCCCACTCGACGGCGATCTGTGCGCCGGTCGCGGAACCGTACACCGCCACATGATCGAGACCGAGGGCTTCGCGCAAGGCCGACATCGCCCGCACGCAGGGGGCAAGGTCGTTCACGGGTCCGGGCAGGGGGTCCGAATCGCCGAATCCGGGTGTGTCGGGCGCGATGACCGTCGCACGATCCGCGAGTCGGGTCATGAGGGGTGCGAGGAAGCCGGAATCGAGCGGTGAGGGGTGCAGGGTGAACAGCGGCGGGCCGTTCCCGGCCACGCGGTAGTGCAGGTCCAGTTCCGCGCCGTCCACACGCATGCGCGCGGTCGCCCGCCGGATCGTCACGGCCGGCGGGGCTCCGGAGGACGCGGCGGTCACAGTCCGAGCGCGCCCGGGTTCACCCGGTCTTCGGGGTCGAGTTCGCGCTTCAGCGCCTGCAACACGTCGCGCGGTGGCTCCGCGAGGTCCCGGGCGAAGGGGTACAGGCGGCCGATCTGCAGGTGCACGGCCCCGAACGCATGCAGCGTCTCGATGACTTCACCGCGCAGGCGCATGACCTCCGCCCGCGCCGCCGGGTTGTCGGCAAAGTGGTTGGTCCGGCGCAGGACCTGCTCCTCGACGGTGCGCCGGTGCAGCGCGTTCAGCCCGTCCGGCCAATAAAAGACCGGTTCTATCACGAAGCAGTCCGTGTCCGCGTAGGTGAAGAGCGCCCCGTGCACGATGCGGTGCTCCGCGCACGCCGTACGGTTGCGCTCGAACAGGTCGAGGACGGCCTCGTAGGCGGCACCGGCCGTGGAGTGCGGCACGAGCCCGTGTACGGGCAGCCAGCGCTCGCCGGAGGGACCGATCATGGAGTTGAGCGGGCCGAAAGGATGGGCCCGGGTGACCGTGGGGATGGTGTTTTCCGCCTCCTCGCCGCCGGCGTCGCGCCCGATGCGGCCGATGCGCTCGGCGGCGTCGGCGGCGGCGGCGCGGGTGCGCTCCTCGATCATGAAGTGGGCAGAGTAGCTCTCCTCGGGCAGGAACCGCCGGCCGGCGGCGGCGACGCGGGCGCCGGTCCTCAGCTTGCCGAGGACGCCGTCTTGCGCGGCGACCGCCCGGCCCAGGGTCTCGACGTCCCGCGCCAGCGACTCGCGCTTCATGCGCTGGGCCTGCAGGGTGGGGTCGAATCCGAAGCAGGCCTCCGCGAGACCTTGCCGTGACACCTCGGACATCGCGCGGAACAGCGCGCCGTGGTCGGCGAAGGTCATGCTCACCCCGGCGCGCGCCTCGAGCGCCGGCGCGAGCTTGAGCGTCGCCGTCGCCTTGATGCCGAGCGCGCCGGCGTCGCAGGTGAACAGTCCCGTCAGGTCCGGCCCGTAGTGGCGGAAGAACGGCGTTGCCCCCGTGCGCGCGGCGGCGCCGGTCCGCAGCACGCGGCCGTCCGCGAGCACGATCTCGAACCCGACGACGGAGTCGGCGGCGCAGCCGTGGCGGCCGCTGCCCCAGAAGAGTGCGTTCTGCGACAGGGACCCGCCCACCGTCGCGTGGAGGCCGGAAAGGGTGCCCCAGAACGGCGTGCGGACGCCGTGGGGCTCGAGCGCCTCGTGCAGCGCCTTCCAGGTGCAGCCGGCCTGCGCGGTGACGTACATGTCCTCGGTGTTGATCTCGACTACTTCGCCCATGGCCGCCATGTCGAGGCACAGGGTGCGCTCCCGGTGGCAGACGTAGCCGCCGCTGTAGGACATTCCGCCGCCGCGCGGCACCAGGACGAAGTCGTGCTCGCGGGCGAACCGTACCGTCTCGACCAGATCCGCGGTCCCCGTCGGACGCACCACCGCGGTCACGACATGCGCATCTCCAGAGACGTCCTGGCCGTACAATGCGCGCGACGCCTCGTCGAGCAGCACGCGTCCGGAGCCGAGGCGTTCGGCCAGCGACGCAAGCGCGCTTTCGGAGACGGGTTGGGGGTCGGCCATCGCAAGCCCTCCTCGGCGCTGCCGGTCACACTCAGTCCGGCGACCCGGTACACCCGGTACGTACGGCGTTGACTCGAATGAGCCCCAATGATATGACAATAGGTGTTTTCATGTCGCGACCAGGGTGTTCCGCATGCCGGACATGCAGACCTCGGACCTGACCCCCCGGCAGTACTGGGCGGAAGTCAAGTCCAATCCCCGCCGCGCCCGGTTCGGTTTCGGAGAGAAGGCGGCGCTCGTCAACATCGATCTGCAGAGGGCGTACACGGACGTTGACCACTTCGCGACCGCCTATCGTACCGACCCGAACCAGATCGCGTACATTAACCGCCTCGCGCAACTCGCGCGGCTCGCGAACATGCCGGTGATCTGGACCTACGTGGCCTACATGGACAACGCGGACGACGCGGGAGTGTGGGGGACCCGTACGAACACGGAGGACTCGTTGCAGAACATCGCGGAACACAGCGAACGCGCCGAACTTGACCTGCGCCTCGACGTGGATCGCGACCGCGACGCCGTCGTCAACAAGCGCATGGCGAGCGTGTTCCACGACAGCCCGATTCCCTCGCTGCTCGTCTGGCACAAGGTGGACACGGTAATCCTCACGGGCGGCAGCACCTCGGGGTGCGTGCGGGCGTCGGCGGTGGGCGCGCTCTCGCACGGTTACCGCACCATCGTTCCCGAGGAGTGCGTGGCCGACAAGCACGAGATACCGCACTTCGCGAACCTCTGCGACATCATGCTGAAGTACGGGGACGTGGAGCCGTTCGCGGCGGTCGAGGCGTGGCTCGCCGACCATCCGGGCTGCCCGCCCATCCGCGCGGCGCGCGGCGTGCCGTTCTGAGCGCGCCGGCGATGCGCGCGGATCTCGACCTCTACGGCTACCGGGCCTGGGACGAGCGGCTGCCGATCCGCTGGCCGGGTGGAGCGCGGCTCGCGTTCTGGGTCGCGCCCAACATCGAGTTCTACGAACTCGAGCCCCCGGCAAACCCGTCTCGCCGGGCTTGGCCCCGACCCGTGCCGGACGTGCAGGGCTATGCCACACGCGACTACGGGAACCGGGTGGGCCACATGCGCATGATGGAACTGCTCGACCGCTACGGCGTGCGCGGGTCGGTCAGCCTGTCGGCGGCGGTGTGCGACCACCATCCCGGGATCATCGAGCTCTGCGCCGAACGCGGCTGGGAGTTCTTCAGCCACGGCATCTACAACACGCGCTACGCCTACGGCATGGACGAGGAGCAGGAACGCGCGATGATCGAGGACTCCGTGGCGGCGATCGCGCGCCACACGGGACAGCGCTGCGCCGGGTATCTCGCACCCGCGCTCACGCACACGGAACGGACGCTCGATCTGTTCGCGGAGGCCGGCGGCATCTACACCTGCGACCTGTTCCACGACGACCAGCCAACGCCGGTGCGCGTGCGCTCCGGCAAGCCGTTCGTGTCCGTCCCGTACTCCCTGGAACTCAACGACACGATCGCCTACGTGGTCAACCGGATCGAACCCCGTCGCTACGGCGAGATGATCAGGCAGGCGTTCGACCGGCTGTATCGCGAGGGCGGGCATGGCGGGACGGTGATGTGCGTGCCGCTGCACGCATACCAGGTCGCCCACCCGCACCGGATCCGGGCGTTCGAGGAGGCCCTGGCCTACGTGGTCGGTCACGACGGCGTGTGGCTCGCCACGGGTCGGGAGATCGCCGAGCACTACATTGCGCACTACCATGGCCTCGACACGGCGCGCGCGGCGAAGAGCGGCGATGGAGACACCGGGGAGGGGGCCGGGGTGGGGGCTGCACGGTGACGCTGGACGCGGACCACCTCCGGTATCCGAACCGCCGCCACGGCATGGACCACGACCGTTACGACTGGTCGATGCTCGCCGCGCGGCCCGCGGTCGTTTGGCCGGAAGGCGTCCACATCGCACTGTGGGTGAACGTGGCGGTGCAGTTCTTCCCCCTGGACCAGACCGGCAGGCCATTCCCGCCGCCCGGCGGCATGAGCACGCCCTATCCCGACCTGCGGCACTTCACGCTGCGGGACTACGGCAACCGCGTCGGCATCGTGCGCTGCATGCAGGCGCTCGACGCCTTCGGCATCCGCCCGACGTTCGCCGTCAACGGTGCCGTTGCGGCGCGCTGTCCGGCCCTTGTCGAGCGGCTCGCTGCGCGCGGCGACGAGATCCTCGGGAGTTCCTGGCACATGGACACGCTGCACCACGGCGACATGGATGCCGCCGAAGAACGCGAGCTCGTCGAGCGCACGCTGACGACGCTGCGCGAGCGCACCGGGCAGCCCGTGGAGGGGTGGGTGAGCCCGGCCGGTTCGCAGAGCCGCCGCACGCCGGACATCCTGGTGGAGCACGGCGTCCGCTACATGGGCGACTGGATCAACGACGAACTGCCGTACGCGTTCCGCACCGACGCCGGCGAGATCGTGGCGCTGCCCATGTCCCTCGAGCTCGACGACCAGTTTCTCATTGGCACCAGCCTGCACTCCGAGTGGGAGTACGCGACGCAGGTGAAGGACGCCTGCGACTTCCTCGTGGAGGAGGCCGCCGCGACCGGCCAGGGGCGGCTGCTGGCGGTGTCCGTCCACCCGTGGCTGCTCGGGCAGCCGCACCGCATCGGCGCGTTCGAGTCCGTGCTCGAGCACCTGGCCGGGAAGTCTGGCATCTGGTCCGCGCCGGCCTCTGAAATCGTCGCCGCCTGGCGTGACCAGCAGGACTGACGCGGTCCGGGTGTCCGTGGGAGCCCTGACGCTCGTCCTCGGCTCCATGTTCTGCGTGGCCGGTCCCCAGGAGCTGGCAGAGCTCCTCGCTGGCGAGTACGACAACCACGAGCAGGTCTGGCAGCAGGATCTCGACGGTGATGTGCCGGATCCGCGGCGCCATTGGCGTTTCCGGCGCCGAGCGCGGAACGCCCTCGATCTGGCGGTCGGTCTCGGTCAGGCAACGCCCGATGCGCCCGGCTGGACGCTTGCTGTCTCCGAAGACGCGGATGGCGTCGTCACCGAGTTCTCGGGCGCTGGGGTCTGCCGCTACCGGTGGCGGGAGCGGGACGGGGGCTACGAAGGGCGCGTTGCGCACGGCGAGTGCCAGGGGTTGCCCGCGGGTCTCGGCGTGGATGGTGAGGGACTGACGGCCACGTGGCGGACCTCGTCGGGAGAGCGGGTCGAGCGGGCACGTCGCGTGCGGCACTACACGGGCTGGGTGGCCCTGCGACGCAGCCGACTCGATCCTTCGGCCGCCGCGGACGAGTACGTGTTCGTACGGGAGGCGCGCTGGCACGACGAGGGTTTCGTGCTCCCGGTCCTCGACGGGGAGCGGCCGACGGGCTACGCGATCGAACTCGCCCGGCTCACCTACCAGAACACGCGCACGGCCGTGCTCAAGCTCGGCGTGGTGGACACGGCGACGGGGGAAACCCTGGCTTACGCCTGGGCGGAGCCGGGCGCGGACCGCATCGGTGTCAACCTGCGCTGGATCCAGGCCGGGCTGACCCGGGAGCGGGAGGGGGATGCCCGGGTGGGCGCACACTGACCGCCCGGACCTCCGGGAATCTCACGGACTCTGGCGCTCGGGCGCCTGCTCGACACCCTCGCGCACTCGACGATAGTAGATCCAGCTCGTGACGTTCGGCCGGGTGTCGTCGAGGGCCGGCGGCTCTGTGTAGTCCGGATAGTGGGTGGCGATCTCGTCCTTCATCCTGTCCGGGAGCGCGTCCCGGGAGGACAGCCGGAGCCCGGAGGTGTGCATGTAGATGGCGCCCTCGCGACCGGCCATCTTCATCCAGGGCAGCCAGTCGGACATGCGCGCCCAGCCGACATGGCTCGGCGCCCGAGGCAGTTCCGCATCGAGCAGTTCCGCCGCATCGCCGAAGAAGTTGAACATCTCGGTCGCATGGTAGGTGCCGCCCACTTCGGGCTGGAACCCTCCGCCGAGGGGATTCGGATAGAAGAGCGGAACGGTGGTGGTCTGCCGCCACAGGCCGCCTTCTACGTGCCCGCTCCAGCGCATGGGCGCGCCGCGGGGTCCCGTCTCGTACATGGCGAAGTTCACCGGGTCGTTGGCGACGTGCAGCACCTCGACGGTCTCGCCGGTCCAGGGGTTGTCCCAGGTGGCGAGCGCCCGACCGGTCGCCGGATCCCGGTAGATGAGGAGTTCCCTGGAGACCATGCGGAACCCGCTGCCGCGTTCGGGGTGCGTGTCCGCCACGCAGGCGCGCACGTTCATGCCCTCCACGTCGAACAGGTGGCGGTCACGCTCGCCCTGGCGGCGGGAAAACGCCCGTCCTTCCCACCAGAACGTCGTGGCTTCGCCGTCGACCGTGGAGCACATTATCTTCCGCGACACCGTGAGGGCGTCGGCGGGGTCGTTCGGGTCCAGTTCGCGCGCGGTCGCCGGGTACAGCAGCGCGAGCGCGAGCAGTGCGAGGGGGAACCGGACAAAGGGCTTTTTCATTGTGGTGTTTCCTTGCCTGCGGTGACGGCGTCGGCCATCACGATGAAGCTTCGAGTATGGCCGATGCGGCTCGCTCGCCGGAGCGGATCGCGCCTTCGACGCCGGGCGCGTCGGCGACATGCTCGCCGGCGAGGCGCACCCGGCCGATGGGCCGCGACAGAGCGACACGGCGCTCGGCGACGAGGCCCGGTGGCCAGGCCGCGTACGCGCCGCCGGCGAAGGGGTCCGACCCCCAGGCGTGCCGCGCCAGGTAACGCACCCGGCCGGCCGCGCCCGGACGGATGCGCGTGAGGGTGGCCAGCGCGAACTCCTCGAACGCGGCTTCGCCGAGGCGGTCGAGAGCCAAGGTGCCGGCCCCGTTGACGAATGCCTTCAGGCCGATGCACTCCCCCGTCTTCCGGTCCAGCCGCCGAAAGAGGCGCTCGAGTGGCGTGTCCGTCCACATGGTCGGCGGCAGCCCGTCCCGTTCCCAGAAGGGTTCCGCGTCGAACAGGGCCACGGTGACGCGCGTGTAGGCGGTCTGGTCGATGGCCCGGCGCATGGCGGGCGCAAGGGGCAGACGCAGGTTGACCCTGGCCAGCGCCGGCAGGGGCAGCGTACAGATGCAGTGCCGCGCCCGATACTCGCCGCCGTCGGCGAGGCGTACCCGGACCGTCGCGTCCGTCCCGGCGATCTCGGTCACGACGCTGCGGTAGCGAACCCGGTCGCCGAGATTCGCGGCGAGGCAGGCGGCCAGTGCGCCGGCCCCCGCCTCGAACTGCCCGGCGCCGGTGTCCTCGCGCCGCGCGAGCGCCCCGCGCCACCAGCCGAGCACGCTCACGTCGTCACTGTGGTGGTGGTTGCCGGACACGTTGACAAGCCGCAGTCCGGCTTCCGATATGCCCCGTTCCTCGAGCACCGCCGTGATGGAGCGATCATGGGCGGCGGCCAATGGCGCGTCCCAGTCGGCGGCCCGCGCGAACGGGACCGCGCGGGCGAGATAGTGGGTCTCTAGGAGGTAGGGCGGTATGGCGCGTTCGGCGCCGGTCAACGGATTCGCGGGCGCGTCTCCCCAGTCTCGGGCGTCGAACGTTCGGCCGTTGACGTGCAGCGTGAGTCCGGTCGCCCCGGGCGGCGGGGAGGGCAGGATGCGCAGACCGCACGCGCGCGCGAGCGCGTGCGCCCGGGTGTAGGAATCGCCCACCTCGACGGCGCCGAACTCTGCGCGGTCGGGCAGGTCGAAGCGGGTGTACGCCCGCCCTCCGGGACGGTCCCGTGCCTCGAGCACCACGGTATGCATGCCCGATGCCGACAGGCGGCCGGCCGCGGCGAGCCCGGCGAGGCCCGCCCCGAGGACCAGGACATCCGCCGTGGGCGAGGCCCGCGCCGGAGCCCGCAAGACCCCGGTCAGCGCGAGCGCGGAGAGGCCGAGCGCCCGGAGTACGCGGCGCCGGCCCATCCCGGAACCGGCTGCGGGCCGGCCACGAGGGAAGGCCCTCACCGGACGGGACGGTAGCGCGTCCTACCAATGCACCGCCAGCGTGACGCCGACGTGGGTGTCGCGCCGCGGGGCGACGGTGAAGTTGCGCCGGAACGCCTCGGGTTCGGCATAGCGGATCACGCCGTAGGCGCTGTCCTCGCCGGTGAGGTTGCGGCCCCAGAAGCGGATCGAGTAACGATCACTGACGAACCCGAAGCGGGCATGGACCAGTGACGTGTCGCCGGTTTCGGCCTCGTTGTGAACCTGGGCGAACTTGCTCGATTCGAAGATGTAGCTCACGCCGCCGTACCACTCCCAGCCGCGGGTCAGCGGTCGCCGCACTTCGATGTCGGCGAACACCTGGTGCTCGGCGGTGCGTGGAATCTGCTGGCCGGAGATCGACCCGTACGCGGAATTGCCGGTGCAGCTTTCGACCTGGGGGAACTGCCGCCCCCTCGAGCAGTTGACCATCCGGTCGTCGAGCACGTCGAGGAGCAGGCCATGGTTCTGGTCGAACCCCTCCGTGTACTCGGCATCCGTATACGCGTAGTTGAGCCGCAGAGTGGCCCCTTCGATTCCGGCGGGCGCGAAGGCCAGTTCCGCTTCGAGCCCGTTGATGTCCGCGTCGCCGGCATTGACGGTGGCCGAAGTGGTGTTCTGGCCGGAGCGGGCGTTCTGGGTGAGTTGGTAGCCCGTCAGTTCGTTCATGAAGATCGCGACGTTGGCGCGCAGGCGGCCGTCCGCCAGGATGCTCTTGACGCCGGCCTCGAAACTGCTGGCGTCCTCCTCCTCATAGGTCGGCAGGCCCGCCTCGATCGCCACGGTGCTGTTGAAGCCACCCGGCTTGGTCCCTTCCGCGTAAGCCACGTACAACAGGTGGTTGTCGGTGGGCCGCCAGTCGAGCGTCAGGCGCGGCAGGAACCCGTCGAAGCTGGCGGAGGCGACGACGGGCGTCCCCGCGGGCGCGTCCAGATCCCGCACCACGGCGCGCCGGTCGATCTTCTCGTCCTGGTAGCGTCCCTCGAGCGTCACGCGGACATTGTCGGCGATGTCGAAGGACAGCATGCCGAACACCGCCGTGTTCTCGATCTCGAGGTCGTCGACGTCGCGGGGAACCACGATCGTCGAGCCGAAGAAAGGCGCCATGGATTCGCAGAGGAAGTTCGCCGCGCACACGCCTTGCATGCGCCGGAACTCGGCGAACCAGTTGGCCCCGGCGATGCCCTGCTGCGCGGCGGACACCTCGCGGATGTCGCGGGTCGTGTTCTCCTGGTCGAAACGATAGGCGCCGATCAGGCCGCGCATGCGACCGGTATCGAAAGCGAGTTGCAGTTCGTGGGACAAGTCGTCGGTCTGCACGTTGCTTGCGAAAGTGAAGTCCGTCATGCCGCCCACGTACGCGTACAGGAACGGAGGGCCGTCCGCGAAGCCGCCGAACGGGAAACCGTTCGGCGTGAAGTTGCTGACCTGGAACGAGGTCGGCAGGTAGTCGCCGTCGAACACCTGGTCAAGGTCCCGTTCCACGTAGCCGGCGATGTAGGTCAGCTCCCATGTGTCGTCGAACTGGTAGTCCACCCTGAGGCTCATCTGCACGAGGTCGTCCTCGATGCCCGCTTCCGGCACCTGGACCGGCCAGTCCGTGTCGATGGGCCCCGGCTTGACCGTGCCGCAGAAGTAGCGCCCCGCGCCGCCGTAGAGCGCCCCGTCGTCCGGATAGCAGTTGTTGTCGAAATAGCGCGACGCGAAGACCGCCGGCTGGCCGTCGTCGCGGGCCGACCAGTACGCCCGCGCCCGCATCGACAGGCGTTCGTTCGGGGTGAACACCAGTACCCCGGATGCCGAGCGCGACTCCTGTTCTCCGATGTCCTCGCCGTCGTAGCGGTTGCTGACATGGCCGCCCATCTCGTAGTGGCGCAGCGTCAGGCCGCCGGCCAGGGTCTCCCCGATGGGGCCGGAAACGGACGCCCGGGCGACGAACTGGTCGTCTCCGGCCGCTTCGCCCTTCACGCTGGCGCGGAACTCCTCCCCCGGCGAGCGGGTCACGATGTTGATGGCGCCCGAGTAGGTGTTGCGTCCGTACAGCGCGCTCTGCGGTCCCTTGACGATCTCGATGCGCTCCACGTCGTCGAGGTCGTAGTCGTCTATCGATCCCGATACATACACGCCGTCAATGAAGTTGGACACGCCCGATGCGCCGAGGATGTTCGCCTGACCGCGGACCACGGGGCGGTCGCTGCCGCGGATGAACTCCGAGTCGAACACCAACCCGGCGGTCATCTTCGCGATGTCGGCAAGGTTCTGCACGCCGAGTTCGGCGATCTGGTCGGCGGTGTAGGCGGTGACCGCCACGGGCGCTTCAACGAGGATCTCGGGCCGCTTGCGCGAGGTGATGACGATCACCTCGCCCATGAAGGTCTCCGCGACGTCGGGCGGAGCGTCGGCGTCGGACGGGGCCTGCGCGTACGCCGTGTACGGGACCGACAAGGCCAACGCGACCGCGAGCGGGACGTAGGGTGGAATCTTCGGCACGGCGGGCTTCATGGCTGGACTCCTTTGCGCCTTTGCGGCCTCGTTTGGCCGGTCTGTGGGCGGCCCGCGCCGGGAATATGCGGTCGGAGGGGTGGCTACCTTCGGACCTTCGGTCCCTCCAGTGCCAACAGGTGCCAACATCTCCGGTGGCAGCAGCGCGCTCCCGTAGCTATATTGATACGTCATTGATACGAAACGCAAGCACCTCAAGCACCGCGTTCAGGAGGCGCCGCGTTCGGGAGGACGAAGCCGTGAGCGACGACATCCGTTCGGGCATGCCGGTGCTGATCCGGCACGAGGGAGAGTGGCGGGGCGAGTACGTACACGTCGATCCGGACGGGGCGGTTCTGGACCGGCACGCGTCGCGCCTGGTGTGCGCGTTTCCGGATTCGGGACCGTTCGACTACCACCAGACCAACACGTACACCTGGACGGACGGGAAGCGGGAGGAGATCCTGTTCCCGGCGACCTATCGCGAAGGCCGCATCTGGTGGGACAACGAGCGTATCGTCGGCTCGGCCTGGGAGGTGGACGAGCGCACCATCATGCTGAACTGGTCCCGCAAGGACCTGCCGGGCAGCTACCTGTACGAGATGATCCAGATCAACGAGAGCAACGACCGCCGCGCCCGCACGTGGCACTGGTTCGTCGACGACGAACTGGTTCGCCGCACTTGCATCAAGGAGGCGCGAACCGCCTGACTCGGGAAATCGGCGGTGATCCGGGGCTCCCGCCGGCGGCGCATCCCCCCTCAGTTGTTCGCTTCCAGCAACTGGAACTCCGTCACCGGCTTCCAGGCCGACTGCTCGCGCTCAATGACCTGCCAGCTTGCGCCGTCAGGCCCGCGCAGCAGAAAGGCGCGTTCCTCGAACTCGTTGCGCTGGACGGCGCCCGGCCGCAACCCGGCCGCGGCGGCCAGCCGGCGCACCTGTTCCAGGCGCGGGGTCCACAGCGAGTGCAGCGTGATGCCCAGTTCGCCCGGCCGCTGCCTGGCGGACCTGTCGTCGGCCTTGTGCAGGCCTTCCAGCGAAAAGAACTTGAGCTTGCCGCTCACGTCGTTCGGCGAAACGAAACCCCGATACCAGTGGGAGCGCCCCGGCTCCATCAGGAATATCGTCCGGGGGCCCGCCTGCCAGGCGCCGTCGATGACCGGTTCGTTCTCGGGAACGAACCCGAACACGGTTTCGTAGTAGCCGGTCACTTCGCCCAGATCCCCCGCCACGACGAAGTCGTGGTGCGTGAACTCGCTGGTGCCAAGTGGAGCGTGGTCGCCGATCAGGCCGTAGCCGGGGATGGTGTAACCGTAACGCTGGAAGAAGACGTGGTTGAACCAGGTGCCATAGACGGCCATTTCGCGGACCCCGACGCGACGATTGACGATGCTCGGGGTGCCTTCGGTGGCGTTGTAGAGGTCGTCGTAGACGGGGCCCGCGAGCAACCAGGCTTCCCCCGCCCCGTCGCGGAGGTCGGCGAAGACATCGGCGAGGCGGACGATGTCCCGGGTGCGCATGACGGCCATACGGATACCCACGGTTTCGGGAGGAGCGAGTCCCACCCCGGGCCCGGCGGGCTCCGCCCATTCGAGCACCCGCAGCAGGCCATGCGCATCGACCTCGCCGTTCTGCAGCCGGAAGCTCCGCAGGGCCGAGTCGACACCGTAGAGCGCGAGGGCCCGTTCGGCCGTGACCTCCTTCGAGGTCACCTCGGCGAAGCCGAACTGCGCGAAGTACTCGAGCGCCGGGGCCGCATCCGGCACGCCCACCATGACCTCGTAGACGCCGCTGATGCCCGTATCCGGACGCTCGGCCGCGCTGCCCGGCCATCCGCACAGCAGCCAGAGTGCGAGTAATCCGGTGGTTCTCCGCATGATCCTCTCCTCCGCAGAAATCGGGACGACGCTCAGCGCCCCCCGTCGTCGGCCGGCCGCCGACGCGGGCGGCACCGACGACCATGCGACGCTCTCGCTTCCACGGTCGTGGTGTCCCCACCCGGCCACCCGATCACCCGACGGGCGCGCTCGACAAGCGGCGTCCGAGGATACGAGAATCGGGCGCATGAAACCGCGCACGTTGCTTGGAAGCGGGTCACCCGGCTCCTTCGACCCGGACCCCCCGTCCGGCTGATTTCCGCCGTGGCGTGGCTGGTCGTTTGCCGTGACGTCGCCGATTCCGGCGACCTGCGCCGGCAGCATCTCGCGCGACACCTCGCCTACGTCGAGTCGGTGATGGATCGGGTCGCCGTCGCCGGTCCGCTGTTGTCGGCCATGGGCGGCGATCTGTCGGGCAGTTGTTTCGTTTACCACACCGACGACCGCGTGGCTGCCGAGCGGTTGCTGCGCGACGACCCGTATTACGAGGCGGGCCTCTATGCGGAAGTGGAGTTTCCAACTCTGCGGGCTCGACGTCGACCCGGACGGCATCAGCGTGCCGGGACCCGCCATGATGGGCGTGACGATCGCGGCGCAGATGGCGGTGACCAGCGGTGACCGCGCGCTGATCGTCAGCCCGCACTGGCCGAACATCGAGATCACCTATCGCGTGACCGGCGCCGAGGTGGACATCGTGCGGCAGCGCGATACCGCTTCCGGCTGGGAGCTGACGGTCTCGGAGATCGTCGACGCGGTACGCCCGGGTACCGGCTCGATCTTCCTCAACAGCCCGTGCAACCCGACCGGGTGGGTAATGCGACGCGACGCCCAGGAGGAACTCCTGGCCTACTGCCGGGAACGCGACATCCTCCTCATCGCGGACGAGGTCTATCACCGAACGTGTTTCGATGGGGAACACGCGCCGTCCTTCCTCCAGGTGGCGCGCGACGACGACCCCCTGATAGTCGTGAACGGGTTCTCCAAGGCATGGGCGATGACGGGATGGCGCGTCGGCTGGGTGGTCGCGCCGCCGCGCCTGCGCACGGCGTGGACCGCCCTGTCCGAGTGCTTCAACACCGGCGCCACGGCGTTCGCGCAGTACGGCGGCATCGCCGCGCTCGAGGGCGGCGAGGAGATCGTTGCGGCGCTACGCGAGCAATATCGCGGGGGACGGGCGATCGTGGATCGGTACCTCTCGCGGCATCCGCTGATCGATCTGCGGATGCCGGAGGGCGCGTTCTACGCCTTCCCGAAGGTCCCCGGTCTGTCGGACAGCCTCGCTTTCGTCGAGGGCGTCCTGGCCGAGGAGGACGTGGGGCTGGCGCCGGGATATGCCTTCGGACCGGACAACGAAGCGCACTTCCGACTCTGCTTCGCGCAGTCGCACGAGCGACTCGAGGAGGGGCTCAAGCGCGTGGTCCGCTACGTGGAACGGCACGCCAACGAGTTGGACCGGTTCTGACGTCGGACGGGGGCGACGGCATCCGTCGCATCTCGGGCACGACCGGCGTATTGTGACCACAGTAGTTCTTCTCGAGGCTGACGTGCGACAGGTGCAACTCCGCGAAGCCAAGGCGAGGCTGTCCGCGCTCGTGGACAGTGCCGCCAAGGGAGAGGCCGCGGTCATCACCCGTCATGGACGCCCGCGCGCCGTACTGGTGGGGGTCGACGAGTGGCATCGGCTGCGGAACGTGCCGTCTTTCGGGCGCCTGCTGGTCTCCGCGCCGCTCGGCGAGGAAGACCTGCCGGAGCGTGATCGTAGGCCGCTCCGGGAAGTCGACCTGTAACGGCCCACAACCCGTAGCAGTTGACTCGACGGCGACGGCGTTCTCGCACGCCAGTTTGAGAGAACGCCGCACGCCCGGTTGGCCAATCTCCGATGGCACACGGTCGCTGGACCTGCCGCACTGACGCGTGAACTCGCCAACGGAGACCGCGATGTACCTGGTCGACACGAACGTGGTGTCTGCGGGAGCGCCGGGTCGTGCGCATCGGTCGCCGGCGCTCGTGAGCTGGATGGACCGGCACGCCGAGTCGCTGTTCCTCTCCGTGGTCAGCGTGACGGAGATGGCCCGTGGCATTGCCAAGCAACGGCGGGCAGGGTCCCATGCGCGGGCGGCGCGGTTGCACGACTGGCTCGAACTCCTGTTGCACCTCTACGATGGCCAAGTGCTGCCATTCGACGTTGCCGCTGCGCGAGTGGCCGGACAACTGGATGACCGCGCGCAGGCATCGGGCGCCGCACCGGGGTTCGCGGACATCGCCATCGCGGCCACGGCCAGCAGCCGCGGACTCACTGTCCTCACGCGCAACCTGCGGCATTTCGAACCGCTCGGGGTTGTGGCGGTGGACCCGTTCGCGCAGCTGCCCTGACGGCTCCCTTGTCCGGCGTCAGTCGGGTGGGCCGCCGCCCGGCGCGCTACGCCGCGCAGGGTCGTGTGCTTTGCCGAGCATCGCCTGGTGGAGACGGCGGACGCGGTCGCTGGCCGAGCGGGTGAACAGGAACGGGAGGAAGGCGTGAACGAGGCAGGCAACCCCGCCAAACAACGAGCGCTGGTTCGAGGCGTTCGCCGCCGCGGTCGTGGCCTTTCCGGAGGTGATCGATCTGTACCGCATGAGCGGCGAGGTGGACTACCTGATCCACGTGGTCGTGCCGGACATCCCCGCGTTCGACGGCTTCTACAAGCGACTGATCCGGTCCGTGGATCTCACCGATGTCAGTACCAGCTTCGCCATGGAACGCATCAAGTACACGACGGCGTTAGGCTCCAATACGCTGACGGGGGCTGACTCCCTCGGTCTGCCTTGGCGAGTCCCCTCACGGAGCCCCTTGTCCGGTGTCTGGTCGGGTTGGCCGCCGCCCGGCGCGGCGCTATGCTCCGTCGCCTGTCCCAGTCGGAGCCGTGGCATGCACCGCTTCCTCGTTTCGTTTACCGCGTTGTCCCTCGCGGCATCGGCCGGCGCCGCCGAGATCCCGCTCGATGACGTCGACGCGCACGTGTTCCACAACACCGAAGGCGGCGTGACCACCTTCAAGGGCCATCCGGCTCTGCAGGTCCTCGGGCCGATGACGCGCGCCGAGGACAAGCTCGTGATCGTCGCCGCCGAGCTTGCCGACGGCATGATCGAAGTCGAGTTGGCCGGTGGCGTGCAGCAGGGCGCGATGGCCGCGGCGCGGGGCTTCGTGGGGGTCGCGTTCCACGTCCAGGAGGGTGCCGAGAAGTTCGAGGCGTTCTACCTGCGCCCGACGAACGGCCGCGCCGAGGACCAGGAACGGCGCAACCACTCGAGCCAGTACATCTCCTTTCCGGACCATCCGTGGCACAAGCTGCGCGAGGAGACGCCGAGCCGCTACGAGGCGTACGTGGACCTCGTCCCCGAAGAGTGGACGAGCGTGCGCATCACGGTGGACGGCGACCAGGCGCGCCTGTATGTCCATGGCAACGAGCAGCCGACGCTGATCGTCAACGACCTCAAGCTGCCCGAGACGTCGGGGGCGGTGGGGCTGTGGGTCGGGCCCGGGACCGCGGCGCATTTCAGGAACCTCAGGGTGACACCGGCCGGGTAGGGGGCGGGCTCGACCCGTCCCGTCCTCGAATCGCCCGTCAGCGAGTGAGACGGGCAATCCCATGCGAGTGCTGTCCCTTGACCTCGAGGTCGGGAAGCGCAGCGGCCGCATCCACGCCCTCGCGGCGGTGTACGAGGACGGCGAGGCGCTGACCCGTAGCCGGATCAAGGCCCGCGAACTCCCGGAGGCGCTCGCCGAACTCGACGGATTCGCCCGGGACGCCCGGTGCCTCGTCGGGCACAACCTCACGGACTTCGACATTCCCCACCTGCGGGCGGTCGCGCCGGACCTCGAGTTCCTGCGCCTGCCGGTCCTCGACACCCTGCGCCTGAGCCCCCTGGCGTTCGCGGCGAACCCGTATCACCGCCTGGTGAAACACTACCAGGACGGGGCGATCGTGCGCGGGCAGAGGAACGATCCGCGGCTGGATGCCGACGCGACGCTCGAATTGCTGGCGGACGAGCGAAGCGCGTTCGTCGAGGCGGACCGCGACCTCGTCCTTGCCTGGCATTGGCTCGCGACGATCGGGGCCGACAGCGGAGGCTACGACCGCCTGTTTGCCGAAATCCGGGGAGCTTCCCGTCCGGCGGACGATGAGGCAAGGACGGTGATCGGGCGATGGCTCGAGGGCAAGGCGTGCGAGACCCGGCGCGCCGAGGCGGTGGCCGAGGGCATCGCGGCCACCGGCGGAGGCTGGCCGCTCGCCTATGCGATGGCCTGGCTCTCCGTCGCCGGCGGCAACTCCGTCATGCCGCCCTGGGTCCGCCACCAGTTCCCGGAGGCGGGCGCGCTGGTACGCCGGTTGCGGGACGAGCCCTGTACCGCGCCCGGCTGCGGATGGTGCCGTGAGCGCCACGATCCGTCCCGGGAACTCACGCGCTGGTTCGGGTACGACAGTTTCCGTCCGGAGCCGGTCACGGCGGATGGCAAACCCATGCAGCGGGCGATCGTCGAGCTGGCGCTGGCGGGTCGGCCGGTGCTCGGCATCCTCCCCACGGGCGCGGGGAAGTCGCTCTGCTACCAGGTCCCCGCGCTGTCCCGGTACGACAAGACCGGCGCGCTGACGGTGGTGATCTCCCCGCTGGTCGCGCTGATGGCCGACCAGGTCGCCGGCCTCGAAGCGCGCGGGATCGGCTCCTGCGTCACGGTCAACGGCATGCTGTCCATGCCGGAACGGACCGAGGCGCTGGACCGCGTGCGGCTCGGGGACGCGGCGATCGTGCTCATTTCGCCGGAACAGTTGCGCAACCGGTCGCTGCGCACCGCGCTCGCCCAGCGCGAGATCGGCGCCTGGGTGCTGGACGAGGCGCACTGCCTGTCGCGCTGGGGCCACGACTTCCGGCCGGACTATCGCTACGTCGGCCGCTTCATCCGGGAGCGCGCGGGTGACGGCCCGGCGCCGCCGGTCATGTGCCTGACGGCGACGGCCAAGCCGGACGTGATCCGCGACATCCGCGACTACTTCCGGGACCGCCTCGACATCGAGTTCGACGTGTTCGACGGCGGCGCCCGGCGCGAAAACCTCGAGTTCCTGGTCGCCGCCACGGAGCCGGCGCACAAGTACGACGACATCCACGAGTTCCTCGTGGCGGAGCTGCCGCCGGGCGCGCCGGGCGGCGCCATCGTGTACTGCGCCACCCGCCGCCGCTGCGAAGAGGTGGCCGAGTACCTCACGCGCAAGGAAATCGATGCCGCGCACTTCCACGCCGGCCTGCCGCCGGAGACGAAGAAGGACACCCAGCGGCGCTTCATCGAGGGATCGTTGCGGGTGATCGCCGCGACTAACGCGTTCGGCATGGGCATCGACAAGCCGGACGTACGTCTCGTCATTCACGCCGATATCCCGGGCTCCCTCGAGAACTACCTGCAGGAGGCGGGCCGCGCCGGCCGCGATCGGGAGGCGGCGCGCTGCGTGCTGCTCTACACGCCGGAGGACGTGGAGCGGCAGTTCGGCATGTCCGCGCGCTCCCGGCTCAGCCGCCGCGAAATCCACGGCATCCTGCGGGCGCTGCGCAACCTCGACCGCAAGGGCCGCCTCGGCGGAGAGGTGGTCGCCACTCCGGGAGAAATCCTGCTCGAGGACGACGAGCACGCCTTCGAACGCGACAGCATGACGGACGACACGCGCGTGAAGACCGCGGTCGCGTGGCTCGAGGACGCCGCGTTGCTGACCCGGGAGGAGAACTACGTCCAGGTGTTCCCGTCGTCCCTGCGCGTGGCGTCGGTGGACGAAGCCCGCCGTCGGCTCGAGGCCCGGAGCGGCCTGGCGGAAGGGCGGCGCAAGACGCTCCTCGACATCGTGGCGGCCCTGATGGCGGCGGACCCGGACGACGGCGTCTCCACGGACCACCTGATGGGGGTCACGGGTCTCACCCCGGAGGGGGTGCGCGCCGCGCTGCACGATCTCGAGCAACTCGGGATCGCGACCGACGACACCGCGCTGACGGCGTTCGTGCACGAGGGTGTGGCCCGGTCTTCGCGGGTGCGCCTGCAGGAAGCGCGCGACCTCGAAGTCGCCCTGATCGGGTACATGCGCGAAGCGGCGCCGGACCTCGAGCGGGGCGAGTCGTCCTTCCTGCACCGGCGCGTCGCTACCCAGACCCTCAAGGATGCCGGGATCGCCCATGCGCTGCCCGAACAGGTGCTCCGTGTCCTTCGGAGCATCTCCCGGGATGGCCGCGGCGACGAGCGCGCCGAGGGTGGTTCCGGAGGCAGCATCGACCTCCGGAACACCGATGGCGAGACCGTCCGGATCACGTTGCGGCGCCGGTGGCCGGCCCTGCAGGAGACGGCCGAACTGCGGCGCGGCGCGGCGGGCGTCCTGCTCGAACACCTCCTCGGACGCTTGCCGGCGGGCAAGCAGGGCACGGACCTGCTGGCGGAGACGACGTTCGGCAGGTTGCGCGCGGCCCTGGGCGAGGACCTGGCCCTGCGGGCGGAGAATCGCGACCTCGTCAAGCTGTGCGACCGCGCGCTGATCTGGCTGCACGAGCAGGAGGTGATCCGGCTGAACAAGGGGCTCGCGGTGTTTCGTCCCGCGATGACCGTGCGTCTTGCCGGAGGCCCGGGTTCAGGCCGCCGGCGAGGCTTCGCAGGCACGGATTTCGAACCCCTGGCGCTGCACTATCGGGAACAGGGACTGCAGATTCACGTCATGGCCGAGTACGCCGCGCGGGGACTGTCCGCCATGGCGGACGCGGTGCGGCTCGCCATGGACTACTTCGCCCTGGAGCGGGACGCGTTCGTCGCACGCTGGCTGCCCGAGGCCGACACGACGCTGCAGACGACGCCGGAGGCGTGGCGCGCCATCGTGGAGGACCTGAGCCCGGAGCAGCGGCGCGTCGTCGCGGACGAGCGCGACGCGGCCAACGTGCTGGTGCTGGCCGGGCCCGGTTCCGGCAAGACGCGCGTGCTGGTGCACCGGATCGCCTGGCTCGTGCGGGTGCGCCGGGAGCACCCGCGCGGGATTCTCGCGCTCGCCTACAACCGCCACGCGGCCGTGGAGATTCGCCGCCGCCTCGCGGACCTGGTCGGCGACGATGCGCGGCGCGTGACCGTGATGACCTGCCATGCGCTCGCGATGCGCATGGTGGGGGCAAGCTTCGCGGGCATGGCCACGCGGCCGGAAACGGACCGCCGGGAACACGCCTTCGCCGCGGTGCTGCGCGAAGCCGCGGCGCTGCTGCGTGGCGACGGGTTGGCTCCGGAGGAGGCGGACGAGCAGCGCGACCGCGTGCTCGCGGGGTTCCGGTGGATCCTGGTGGACGAGTACCAGGACATGGACCGGGACCAGTACGAACTCATCGCGGCCGTCGCTGGGCGCACACTCGAGGACCCCAACAGGAAGCCGAGCCTGTTCGTCGTCGGCGACGACGACCAGAACATCTATGGCTTCGCCGGGGCATCCGTCGAGTATATCCGGCGCTTCGAGGAGGAATACGGAGCCGAGCGCGCGTGGCTTACGGAGAACTACCGTTCGACGGCGCACATCGTGGCGGCGTCGAACGCCTTCATCGCCCGCGCGCGGCAACGCATGAAGCGGGACCGTCCGCTGGTGGTGGATCGCGGACGCGGGAAAGAGTCCGCGGGTGGCGCCTGGGCCGGCCTCGATCCGGTCGGGGAGGGGCGCGTGCAGGTGCTGCCGGCGGGTACGGACGCGGCGACGCAGGCGGTTGCCGCCGTGGCCGAGTTGCGGCGCCTGGAAGCGCTCGCGTCCGGCGAGTGGGACTGGCGCCGGTGCGGGGTCATCGCCCGGCGCTGGGAGACGCTCGACCCGGTACGGAGCCTCTGTGCGCTGCACGGCATCCCCGTGCAGGTGGCGAAGGCGGACGTCGGCTATTTCTGGCGGCTGCGGGAGACGCGCCGCCTGCGGGACTGGGTGGACGAGCGGCCCCGGCGCCTGGTGGACGCGGCTGCGCTCGAAGGAGCGCTCGAGTCGTGGCGGGCGGACGCGCCGGACGGCGAGTGGATGCGGACCTTAAGCGAAGCGATCGCGGACTTCCGGCTGGAGTGGGGAGCGGCCGAGATGCCGGCGGAAGGCTTCCTCGACTGGCTCGCGGAGTGGGGCCGTGAACTGCGGCGACGCCAGACGGGACTGCTGCTCCTGACCGCGCACCGTGCCAAGGGCCTCGAGTTCGATCACGTGATCGTGCTGGACGGCGACTGGCGGGAGGCAGGTCCCCGCGAGGACGCGGACGCGTGGCGGCGGCTCCCGTACGTGGCCATGACGCGGGCCAGAAAGACCCTCGCGCTGACCCGCTTCGCCACAGGCACCGGTTTGTCCAAGGGAGGCCCGCTGGAACTGCGCGATGCCGATGCGGCGTGGACGCTTCCCGAGTGGCGGGACAACGGCGCGGTGCTTGCGCGCGTACCCAGTGCACCGGCGCGCGTCCCGGCGGAGGCCCGGCGCCGCTTCGAGACGCTCTCGCTCGCGGACGTCGACCTGGGCTTCGCGGGCAGGAAACCGCCCGCCAACCCGATCCACGCCGACATCGGGCAACTCGCCGCGGGCGACCCGCTCGTCGTGCGGACGGACCGGGCGCCCTGGGAGCTGGCGACGGTCGGGGGCAGGACCGTGGGCCGTCTGGCGGAGGACTACCGGCCGGCGGGCGCCCCGCACTCAGCCAGGGTCCACGCGATCGTGACCTGGGGGAGGCAGGACAGCGAGCCACGGTACCGCGGCAGTCTCCGGTGCGAGCGATGGGAGGTGGTGGTGCCGGAGTTCGTTTTCGAACAGCCTGACCGGTAGCGCACGCGTTGACTTTGTGTTTCGCGGGAGGCACGGTGGCAGAGCAAGGGGGGTGCGGAGGCGGGGGCCCTGGCGTCCGAGAGGGACGACGTGCGGTGCGTGGATCTGCCGTGGTCGCGACACCGGCACGCCGATGATTCGGGGTCGATCGCTTCAATGGACGGCGGAGGAAACGCGGCAGAGTGGGCTTGATCGAACGGAGCGGAAAGGGATCTGGCTCCGTACAAGGAGAGTTCGATCTGCGGCTTGGCGGAGGCACCGAGGAGTTCCTTCCTGCCCCCGAGGGCCCATGCGCCCTGGAGGACGATGCCTTTCCGTTCGAAGCGATCAGCGACGTGGCGGAAGCCGAGAGCTGGCGGAAGGAGATCAATCGCCCGACCTACCACGTCCATAAGTGGTGGGCGCAGCGGCTTGGGACCGCGTTTCGCGCCATCCTGCTGGGCGCGCTTTCTCCTTCCGGCACGGATGTCATGGGGGCCTTCTACCGCCCGGTGCGGCTGACGGACATGGTCGTTTTCGATCCGTTCATGGGCAGCGGCACGACCGTAGGCGAAGCCCTCAAGCTGGGTGTCCGGGTGATCGGCCGCGACATCAATCCTGTCGCGCACTTCCTCGTGCGGAACGCCTTGGCCAGGCATGATCGCGGCGCGGTCATGGAGACTTTCCGGGAGATCGAGCGCGACGTGGCCGAGGAGATCAAGGCGTTCTACAAGACGGAGCTGGAAGGGGGTGTTCCGGCGGATGTCCTCTACTACTTCTGGGTCAAGCAGGTGGATTGTCCGGAGTGCGGGACGGCTGTGGACCTCTTCTCGTCCAGGGTGTTCGCCCGCCACGCGTATCCGAAACGGCATCCGGGCGCCCAGTGTGTCTGCCCGGCCTGCGGCGAGGTGAACGCGTGCCGGTACGACGCGATTGAGGTGACCTGCGAGCGTTGTTCGGAGCCATTCGACCCGCGGACGGGTCCGGCGTGCGGAAAGAAAGCGACGTGTCCCGGTTGCTCGCACGAATTCGTCATCGCCAAGACGATTCGGGAAGGAGGCAGACCGCCGGCCCATAGGCTATACGCCAAACTCGTTCTGGCCCCGGACGGGGGGAAGGTGTACGCGACCGCAACTGAAGAAGACCAACACCTCTATGAGAGAGCGCGGGGGGCGTTGTCCGAGCGAAGACATCCGTTTCCGAGAGTCCGCATCGAGCCCGGCTACAACACCAACCAGGCGCTCGGCTACAACTACCGACATTGGCACGAGATGTTCAATGAGAGGCAGCTATTGTGCCTGTCGATTTTGGCGGAGCGGATTCGTCAGATCCCGGATTCGGTCCTCAGGGAACTGTTTACCTGCCTTTTCTCCGGGGCGCTCGAATTCAACAACATGTTCGCATCGTACAAGGGGGAGGGTACCGGTGCGGTGCGGCACATGTTTGCTCACCACATCCTGAAACCGGAACGCGTGCCGCTCGAGGCGAACGTATGGGGAACGCCGAAGAGCTCCGGTTCCTTCCTGACCATGTTCGAGGGACGGATTCGCCGCGCTCTCGAGTATGCCGGAAACCCCTTCGAACTCCGGGTCCGCCGAGAGGGAGTCCAGCGGCGGACGGAGAAAGTGTACGGTCTGTCCGGACCCCTCGCTTTCGACATCGCGTCTGATCTGGATACCTTTCAAATGGGCCGCCAGGTCTACCTCTCGTGCGGCGACTCCAGCCGTACCGGTCTTCCCTCGGGATCGGTCGACGCTGTGGTGACAGACCCACCGTTCTTCGACAACGTGCACTACTCGCAGCTCGCCGACTTCTTTCACGTGTGGCAGCGCCACATTCTTGGCGCACAAGGGTGCGAGGATGCTCGAACGACGCGGAGCGATGCGGAGGTGCAGCACTCTGATGTCGACACCTTCGCCGAGCGGCTCGCCGGCGTCTGGGCGGAAGCCCACCGCGTTCTCTCGGACGATGGCGTCCTGGTCTTTACCTACCACCATTCGCGCCCCGAAGGATGGCGGTCCGCCCTGTACTCTCTCATGGTGGCGGGGTTCGGGATCACCTCGGTGTTTCCAATCAAGGCGGAAATGTCCGTGGCGATGCCGAAACGGCAGGCGAGAGAGCCTATCGATCTCGACATCGTTGTTGTGTGCCGCAAGCGTGCCCGCATGATGCTTGAGAACCGGACCGGAGTAGGTTGGGAGGATGTCCGCTCCAGGGCGGCGGCACAGGCGCGTCGGCTCCGTGGCAGCGGTAGGAACCTCAGTCGCAACGACGTGCGGATCATCGTCATGTCCCAGCTCATCGCCGATCTCTCCCGTCTCCCGAGTCTGCCCGAGTCCGTTGCGCTCTTGGACTTGAGCGATCCAGAGGTCGAGCGGCTGATCGGCGTTCTTCACGGTGAAGCCGGTCGCCAGGGCTCAGAGGTCGACGCGTGACTATGGTCTGTGCGGTATTCAGGGAGTGTGTGGCTGCCATCCGGCGCAGCGTTCTCATCGAACGAGACAGTCGACGGGACAAGGAGTTCCATTTTCAGAACTGGTTCAAGGCTCGTCTGGAGAGCGTCGGCGAGCACTACGACGAGCCGGGCCGCAATACGTACCCGGACTTCCGGCTGGTCCGGCACGCAGAGGGTTACGAACTCAAAGGACTGGCCTACCCGGGGCGGGAGGCGGACTACGACTGCAACAGTCAGGTACCGCGCGGGGAGCACAACGGCAGGCGGGTCTTCTATGTGTTTGGACGCTATCCGGCGCGCCCTGACGGGAACCGCTACCCGGTGCTGGACTTGGTGATCTGCCACGGCAGTTTTCTCAACGCGGACAACGGCTACGTGCACGAGAACAAGAGCTTCCGCAGCTTCGGAAGCTACGGCGACATATTGGTTCGCGACCGCAAGATGTATGTGGCGCCTACGCCGTTCGCCTTGGCGGAGGGGACCGCGCACCAGCGCACCCTGATTCTGCCGGCTGGCACGGAAGTAGACGGCGACCTTGTCGAGATATCGACCCTGAGGCGGCGCGAGGCGGATCGGATCACCGTTGCGTACACCTTCGACTTGAGGACCAATCAGCTCGACACTTCGCTTGTTGCGAACCCAAACGCCGGCCGGGAGCATGTGTTCAAGGCATATCGCATGGACGGCGATCCGCGCGATTCGGTGAGGTTGCGCGAGGGGTCTCTCAGGGCGGGTAGGCGACGTAGCGCAATCTACTTCGCGCCAAGCGAAAAGGATGTGCAAACGCGACAGTGACCGACCTTGAGTCCTTCGTCGCCGCGCTCCCCAAGGCGGAACTGCACCTCCACATCGAGGGCACCCTCGAGCCGGAGTTGGCCTTCGCGCTCGCCGAACGCAACGCCATACGGCTCCCGTACGAATCGGTGGACGAACTGCGTGCCGCCTATCGTTTCTCGAACCTCCAGGACTTCTTGGACGTCTACTACGCCACGTCGAGCGTGCTCGTCGAGCGCCGCGACTTCCGCGACCTGACCTGGGCCTACCTTGAGCGTGCGCACGCCGAGAACGTCCGCCACGCCGAGATCGTCTTCGATCCGCAGACGCACACGGCGCGGGGCGTCCCGTTCGCAGCGGTGGTCGGAGGGATATGTGAAGCGCTCGACGAGGCGCGCGCCCGGTTCGGGTCATCGGTCCGTACCTTGAAGACGAGACTCCTCTCGTGGCGGCGGCGATGCTTGAGGAACGCAGCGCCCTGTTCGAGCCGTCGCGGGGCTTTGGGTGACCCCGCGGAGTCGCTCCATGGTCGCGGTATGCGATACTGCTTTTCGCACGTCGGCTTTCGGCCACGGCGGTCGGGGACGGGTTGTGTAGAACCCGCGACGTTCTAGCGCGGCAAGTCTCGAGTACTCATGATTACGCGAATCGCGATACGAGCCTTCAAGAGCCTCCGTGATGTGAAGCTGGACTTGGGACCGATGAACCTGTTCGTCGGTGCCAACGCAAGCGGCAAGTCGAACTTCTTTGATGCGCTTAGGGTCCTCCAGGGAATCGGCGGTGGCCTGGCGGTCGGCGAAATCCTGGACGGGAAGCCCGCGGGTGGAACTGACGCCGCGTGGGAGGGGATCCGTGGCGGTAGCGCCATGGCGGGGTTCCACGGAGCGGAACGCGCCGACGCGTTCGGCATTGAGGTGGAGGGGAGTTTCTCGCCCGGCTCGGAACCGCTCCCTTGGCGATACTCGATAGTGATTTCGCCGAGCCGGCGACTCGTTTTGGATGAGTCCCTGGTGGCGCACGAGAGCAAGGTCCCGGTGTTTCGGGCCGCGTCGGCGCCGACTGGGGGTCATGCCCGCTGGCAAGTCCGAGCCGGCCCCGGAGAAGCGGAGCCCGTGTATGACCGGCGTGCGCTCGAGGATCTGGACCCGGCGACCCCTCTGCTGGGCCAGCTGGGAACCCGGGACACGCAGTGCCGCTACTGCTGGCCCATCGCGAGGCAGCTTCGAGACATCCAGCGACTGGACCCGGAGCCACAGGTGCTGCGACGGTACTCGAGCGCGCGCCCCGTCCTGCGGATGGGGGAGCATGGTGAAGACTTCGCGGCGTTGGTCCAACACGCGTGCCTGGGGGCATCGAAGGACGACTACCTCGGCTGGTTGCGAGAACTTCGTCCCGAGGAGGTCGAGAACGTCGAGGCGCAAGCCGGTGCGGCCAACGACCTGATGTTCGTGCTTTGCGAAGGAGGAATGCGCGTCCCCGCTCCGGTCCTCAGCGACGGGACACTCCGATTTGCCGCCATCGTGGCGGCGTTTTTCCAGCCCGACATGCCTGACGTGATGATCCTCGAGGAAATCGAGAAGAGCCTCCACGCGAGCCGGTCGCGTTTGGTGGTGGAGTTGCTGCGAAGGAACACGGAGGCGGGAAGGACACAGGTCATGGCGACGACGCACTCGCCGGCGGTCCTGTCGTGGGTGAAGGAGTCAGAGTACGGGACAACCTACCTCTGCCGCCGCGACGAGTCGAACGGCGAGACCCGCGTGACGCCTCTGGCGGACATCCCCAACTTCCTGGATGTCGTCGGCACGCACTCCATAGCAGACCTGCTGGTCGAGGGGTGGTTGGAAAGCGCGTCGTGAGCTTGCGCGTGCTGGTGATTCCCGAGGACCCGACGCACAACGGATACATCCTCAAGCCGCTGGTCGAGATGCTGCTGTCCGCGGCCGGGAAGCCCACCGCGACCGTCGAGATTCTCGAGAATCCGAGGTTGGGTGGATTCGACGAGGCGTGCCACGCCATCCGTCACGACCTCGCATCTCGGTACGGGTTCATGGATCTCTGGCTGTTCTTCCCGGATGCCGACCGGGCAACCCCGGCCGCGATGCGCGACCTGGAGCGTCGCCTGGACGAAGCTGGAGTCAAGCTCCTTTGCTCTCCAGCGGAACCCGAACTGGAGGTATACGCGTGCGTGGCATACGCGGGCAAGAAGGGTGGATGTAAGGCCATGCGTGAGCACCCGCGTTTCAAGGAACAAGTGTTCGGGCCGTTGCTGGAGAGGCATGGTCATCCGAACCGTCCGGGAGGGGGAAGGCGCGAGATGACCCGCGAGTCTATTCGCCGGAGATCCAGGCTCTTTGCCTACTGCCCTGAACTCGACCGATTACGACACCGGATTCAGGACAGCGTCTCGGGCTGAGTCGTCGACCGTCCCTTCGCGATAGGCCGACACCAGGGTGGGGGAAGGGTAAGATGCCCGTCCTTCGCGGCGCCCCAGGCCGCTGGCTGGAGAGCCACATGGACACGGGCCAGCGCGCCACCCTGGACGCCCCGGACCTCGGGACGCAACCTGTCTCGGTGACGCGCAAGATGGCGGCGGCCTTGCCGGAACTGCGTCGCGCGGCGGAGGCGAGCGGGCTCGCCATCCACCACCTCGGCGCCGGCTATCCGAACCCCGAAGTCACGGACCCCCGCGGATTCCTGGCCGATGAGGCCGCTTTCTGCGAGCACCTGCGCGCGCGGGAGGGCATCAACGATCCGGACGCGCTCCCCGAGTTCCTGCGGGAGTCCTATGCGTACACGGACACGCTGGGGCCGGTCGGACCGCGGGAGTCCTTCGCGCGGGTCTACGGCGCGGACCGGGACGTCGAGATCGATCCGGCACGGCTGATTCCCACGGTCGGGGCGACCGGCGCCATCAGTCTCATGTGCTCCCTGTTCGAGCGGCCTGGCCGGCCGGTCGCGTACGTCACGGACGCGCCCACGTACGCGGGGTTCCTGGCGCGGGCGACGCTCTGCCGGCACGCTCGCATCATGAGCGTGGACATGGACGCGGAGGGGCCGGACCCGGAGCGTTTCGGGGCGGCGATTGCGGAGGCCCGGGCCGGGGGGTACTTCGTGCCGTTCTACTACACGGTCCCCGACGGCCACAATCCGGCCGGCTTCTCGTTCAGCGCCCGCCGCCGGGACGCGATCATGGAGATCGCCCGGGACGAGGGCATCCTCATCGTCGAGGACGCTCCGTACGTCTACATCGGCTACGCACGGCCGGAGGACCGGCCGCGGCCGTTCGTCTCGCTGGACCCCGAACGGACGGTGCACCTGTTCACGGGTTCCAAGATCGGCCTGCCCGGCCCGCGGGTCGGCTTCGTCTACTCGGAGGCGGAGTTGGCGATCGAGGGCGACCGCCGCGCACCGCTCACGGACCTGCTGCTCACCGAGGCGAGCGCGGACATCCTGTTCCACATGGACGCCGTGCTTCTCGATTCGCTTGGGGACGTGAACGGCAAGGCCGTCATCGACATCGGCTGCGGCGAAGGACGGTTCCCCCGCGCGCTGGCGGGCAGGGGCGCGTCGGTCACCGGGGTCGACCTCACGGCTGCCTTCATCGACCGCGCACGGGCCCTTGCCGTCGGTGGGGAGACCTGCCTGGTGGACGACGCCGAGACGCTCGCCCGGGTCCCGGACGCGGCGTTCGACCTCGCGGTCTCGTACATCGCGCTCGTCGACCTGCTCGACTTCGCCGCCTCGACAGACGCGGCGTTCCGCGTCCTCCGACCCGGTGGCCGCTTCGTGGTCCGCAACATCCATCCGCTGCGCTCGTCGTTGCCGGACGCCTGGATCAGGCGCGGCAAGGACAAGCTGTTCTACCCTGTAGACGAGTACATGCGCGAGGGCCCGCGGGAGTGGTCGTGGTGGGACCGTCCGTTCATCAACGTGCATCGCCCGCTCTCGGTCTACGTGACCGCCTTCCTCGCGAGCGGTTTCACGCTCGAGGGCCTGCGCGAACCGACGCCCTCGGCCGACCAGCTCGCGGCGCACCCGACCTTCGACGACGAGTACCGCGCGCCGAACTTCATCCTGTACGTCCTGGGGAAGCCCGCGTGACCGCCGGCCCGCGTCCTGGACCGGTTGCCCCGGGCGAACGCATCGAGGCCCTCGATGTCCTGCGCGGCTTCGCGCTGCTCGGCGTCCTGCTGCTCAACATCATCGGGTTCGGGCTGCCGTTCGTTTCCTACCTGAACCCGGCCGCCGACGGCGCAACGGAGGGCGTGAACTTCGGGGTGTACGTCACCGTGGACGTCTTTTTCGAAGGGGCGCTGCGGGCGCTCTTCTCGATGCTGTTCGGCGCCGGGGTGTGCCTGTTCGCCGAGGGCCGGGGCGCGGGACCGTACTACCGGCGTCAGCTTCTGCTGCTGCTCTTCGGGCTGTTCGACGCGTTCGTGCTGCTCTGGATCGGCGACATCCTGGTGCCGTACGCCCTTGCCGGACTCGTTCTGTACTTTGCCCGCAACCGGCGCCCGCGCACGCTCTACATCGCGTCGGGCGTGGTCTTCACGTACCTGGCGCTGCTTTACGCCCTCATCCTGGTGTCGCTGGGCGTGCTGGCCGAACAGGTCGGCGAGATCCAGGCGCGGGTCGCGGTGGGCGAGGCCGTGACGGCGGCGGAGCGGGGGCTGCTCGCCCAGTACGCCGAAATGTCGTTCACCGTCCATCCGCCGCCGCAGGAACTCGCGCGCGAAATCGCGTCGTGGCGGGGGACGTACGCGGAGTCCTTCGCCGCCAATGCCGCCGGGCTGCTCGGTTCGACCTATCCGACGAACCTGCCGCTGGTCGTGTTCTGGGATGCGCTGGCCGGAATGCTGCTCGGGATGGCGCTGTTCAAGGGCGGCGTCCTGCAGGCGAGGCGGTCGCCACGTTTCTACGCCGTCCTGGCGGCGGCGGGCCTCGCCGTCGGTCTTGCCGTCAACGTGGCGGAGGTCGGCCTGCGGGCGGGCACGGGCTTTGACACGCAGTGGCTGCCGAGCTTCTCGTCGCCGCTCTACGACGTGGGACGCATCGCGATGGGACTCGGGTACCTGGGGCTCGTGATGCTCGTCTGCCAGCGCGCGCTATGGGTGGCGGTCCGACGGGCACTGTCCGCCGTTGGCCGCATGGCGCTGACGAACTACCTCATGCAGAGTCTCATCTGCCTGTTCGTGTTCCACGAGATCGGGCTTGGGTGGTGGAACGAACTCGAGCGCTACGAGCTCTACTTCGTGGTCGCCGCCGTGTGGGCGTTCCAGGTGGCGGTGAGCCGATGGTGGATGGACCGCTATCGCTTCGGGCCGATGGAGTGGCTGTGGCGGGCGCTTACCTACGGGCGACTGCCGCGGAACGCGTTGGGCACGGAGGGCTGACCGGCGTTCTCCTTCAGTGCGCGGCGCCCTGGTCCTCTCCGGCCGGCGCCCCGTTGTCGGACGCGCCGAGCGCGCGCAACTGGGCGGGAATGTCTTCGCCGACGGGAGCGGTCAGCCCGCCGATGACGTAGTCGAGGTAGCGGATCAGGTACTGACGCTCCGTCTGCGGGGACCACTGCCAGTCACCCTGCTGGGTGATGCGGAACACCTTGGAACGCACCCACTGCCCGGCGAATGCCTCGGTTCGGAAGAACAGCCACCGCTGCTCGAAGACCTCATCCGGCAACTCGGGGAGCTTCCGCCGTACGGCGTCCTTGAGCAGGTCGAGGTGCGGGTCCTTGATGACCGCCAGGGACGCGCGGAGATGCTCGTCGTTGCTGGTGGCGAGCTGGAACGAGAAGCCCTGCGCCCGGGCGCCCCACGGGAAGTCGAACACGGTCATCTTGAAGGGCCAGAGGCCGACGACGAGCAGCTCCCGCAGCGGCGCGTCTCGCTCGATGGCTTCGGCCAGCCGCTCGCGGCCTGGCCGCCACACGCGATCGTCCAGGAACTCGAGGATGGCGTCGATCAGCCCCGCCTTGTTCCGGAAGTGGTAGTGCACCGCCGCGGTGTTCGCGGAGCCCGATTCCGCGCTGATGCGGCGCAGCGTGACCGTGTCGATGCCCTCGGTGGCGAAGAGGCGCAGGGCGGTCTTGATGATCCGGTCGCGGGTGTTGCCGGTCGGGCGCCGGCTCGTGGATGTCGTTGCCTTGTCGGACAGAACTCGGCTCCTGGCCAGGCCTGATGCGTCGCGGATGGGGAGTGTGTCGGACCAGGGAGCCCGCGGCAAGGGCCGGGGGCAGCTAACTAAAGCACTTGCTTTACGGCGGCGGCTGCGTACAGTCGTCTGGAGGTGAGCGGAACGAGTGGGGGGAGCACCGTGTCCAAGCCGGAAACTGACTCAGTGGCGGGCCTTGCGAGGCCGCTGGTGGCATTCCTCGCGGCGGTCCTGTGCCTCGGCACCGCCCCGGCGGCGGCCCAGGGCGTGCTCAGCTCCATGTACGACCTCGAGCGGGTCGAGGTGCTGCGCGGACCGCAGGGCACCCTGTACGGACGCAACTCCATCGGCGGGGCCATCAACTACGTCAACAAGCGCCCCGAGTGGGAGTTCGGGGCGGGCGCGCTGGCGGAAGTCGCGAGCTACAACGGACGGCGCGTGAACGGCTTCGTCACCGGCCCGATCAACGACCGGTTCGCCTTCCGCCTGACCGGGGAGTGGCAGGAGACCGACGGCCAGCAGGAGAACATCTCGGGGCCCGACCTCGGCGCGAAGGGCGACTACAACATCGCCCCGCAGCTCGCCTTCCGCAACGACCGCTGGGACGTCAACGTGCGCTACAGCACGTTCGAGCAGGACGCGCGCAGCGAGGTGCGCGTGCCCGTGCGCTACCCCCGCACGGACGTCGAATTCCACCCCAACCCCATCGACGGGGCGCCGAGCGGCGAGCGGAACCTCTACTACAAGTACCCGCGCCAGCAGCCGCCATCCACCTCGGGCGGCGACCTCAGGAACCGCGTGGACCTGAACGAGGCCGGCAGCACGGAGGTCTCGCGCGACGCCGTCACGCTGCACGTCGACTACGAGATCTCCGACAACCTGCGCGTCAAGTACATCTACGGCGACTCGGAGCTGACGCTCGGGCTCCTGCAGCAGGACTTCGACCAGACGAGCCTGACCGGCAGCGCGGCCGACCCCTTCCTGTCGTCCAACGCCGGGGTGCCGTTCCAGGACATCCGCATCGACTTCGTCTACGACGTGTTTCTCACGACCCAGGAACTGCAGGTGGCCTTCGACACGGATCGCTGGAGCGGGCTGGTGGGCGTGTACCACCTGGACGAGGAGTACGAGAGCGACATCAACATCTTCGACGTCGCCAACCGCACCGTGCACACGGCGACCAACGACGTCTGGCTCGCCACGCTGGGGGTCCGGTTCGAGGACATCTTCGGCGGCGATCGCCTCTACATCCGGCCGGACCAGACGGCGTGGATCTCGCCGCACGTCCCCGATGGGTCGAGCCGCTGGTACTACGCGCCGACGCTCAGGACGACCCGGTCGCAGGCGGTGTTCGGCCAGGCGACCTATAGCTTCAACGAGCGCTGGCGCATCACGGCCGGGATCCGCTACACCGAGGACGAGAAGAAGTTCCTCCAGGACGAGGATCACGTCGTCATTGACTTCGACCCGATCGGCGTGCTGCTCGGCGACGGCAGCGACCCGACGCGGGTGGCGCCGGCGGTCTACAACCGCATCACGCCGCGCCTCGTGCAGGACTTCTCGAAGGTCACGGGCAACGTCTCGCTCGAGTACACCACGGCCGACGACCAGTTGATCTACGGCCGTGTCGCGACCGGGTATCGTTCGGGCGGTCCGGTCATCGACCGTCCACCGCCCTTCGACCGCTACGACGACGAGGAACTCATCTCCTACGAGGTGGGCTACAAGGGCGACCTGTTCGAGGACCGGGTGCGCCTCCTGGTGGCGGGTTTCATCTATGACTTCGGCCAGTACCAGCAGATCATCCGGCTGCGCGAACTGGATCCCGTCCCGCGCAACTTCACGGTGATCGACAACCTGCCGGACACCACGATGATGGGCATCGAGGTCGAGGCCACGGTCAACGTGACGGAGCGTTTCCGCCTCAGCGGGTTCTACGCCTACCAGACCTCGGAACTCGGCCCCGTGATGATCCCGGACCGGCTCGACCCGAACCAGCAGTTCGACGCGGTGACCTACACAAGCCCTGCCACCGGCATGGAGACGGTCGCCTATCTCGAGCGCGAGGTGGACCTCGAGGACAACGAGCTGCCCAACATGCCGAACCACAAGTGGTCGATCACGGCGGACTACGTGCACGAGATGGGCAGCCGCGGACGGCTGTTCGCGAGCACCAGCTTCTCGTTCACGGACGAGCGCTTCAACCGCATCCACAACATTCCCTACGACGTGCTCGACAGCTTCAACCGGTGGGACGCCAAGCTGTCGTGGGAGTCGGCTTCGGGCAAGCGCGCCGTGACACTCTTCGTGGAGAATATCCAGGACGAGATCGGCATCATGGAACTTGAGTCGAACGGCTGGAGCGATGGCTACTACCAGGACGCGACGCTCACCGATCCGCGGTTCTGGGGATTGACGGTGCGTTGGGACAGTTGACCGGCGACGGCTCCATCGGGGGTACGGGAAAGGCGGAATGACCGGCCAGGAACGGATCCTGCTCGACGACGAGCAGGTGCGGCGCTACGTCGCCGACGGGTTCGTCACTTTCGACACCGGGTTGCCGGCGGACTTCCACGCGGACGTGACCGACGAGCTGCGGGTCAGCATGAAGCACGACTCGCCGATGCTCGGCGACAACCTGCTGCCCCGTATCCCGATGCTGGGCGACATGCTGCGGTCGGCCCGGGTGGCCGGCGCCGTCACGAGCCTGCTCGGAGAGGACTTCGTCTGGGCGCCGCACCGCTTTCCGCACAACAGCGAACCGCTCAAGGAGGCGGACCGGCAACTTGCCTTCGACCCGTTCCAGAACGGCGCGGTCATGGGCGAGGGCTCGATCTCGGGGTCGGGCTGGCACCAGGACGGGCACTCGAAGGCCGGACGCAGCCGCTGGCACACGTTCCGCGCCGCCAACCTGTTCTACTTCCCGCAGGACACCCCGCTGGCCATGGGCCCGACGCGATTGCTGGCCGGTTCGCACCTCTACGCCAACATCCACGACGTCGTCCCGGAGCAGGTGGTCCTGCGGGACATTCCGGCCGGCACCGCGATTCTCGCGGACTTCGACATGGGCCATGCCGGGACGCCCAACCGCACCGACACCAGCCGCTACATGCTGAAGTTCGTGGTGCTGCGCATGCAGACGCCCGGGCGCGCGACCTGGGACCACCGGGACCCGGACTGGCGCACGCCGGAAGGGCTGCATACGCCGCACGACCTCCCACGGACGTGGACGTCGCTGTGGAACTGGCTGCGCGCGGCGCCCCGGGACGCCGGCATCGAGGCGCCGGCGCCGGCGGAGCTGCCGCGCCTGCTCGATGCACTAACGGCCCGCGACCAGGGCTCGCGGCTCGCGGCGCTCTATGACCTGGCGGCGATGGGAGCGCCCGCCGTGGCGCCGCTGACGGACGCGTTGCTCGCGACGGCCGGGCGCGACCGCCACGTGGCGCCGCCGAAGGACGATCTCCGCTACTACAGCAAGTCGGAAGACCACCTGGACCGCTGCTACTCGCCGCGGCAGTTCGTGCCGGAGGACGCGGCGGTGGCCCTCGGCGCCATCGGCGCGCCGGCCGTGGCGCCGCTGGCGGTCCTGCTCGACCATGAGGACCCGTGGATACGGATCAACGCCGCCTACGCGCTGGGAGAGGCGGGACCGGTCGCCGCGGGCGGTCATGCGGACCGGGTGGGCGCGCTGCTCGAGGATCCGGTGACGGTGGTGGTCCGGGCGGCGGCCGACGCGCTGTGCGCGCTGCCGTGCTTCGGCGCCGCGACGGTCGCGCGGATCCATCGGCTGCTCGCCGAGGACATCGCCAACGGCGAGGAGCCGGCGATGGGCGAGCCGAGTCTCGGCGGGCGCTGGACCAAGCAGAACCACATCCGCTACGTGGTGACCCTGGCCCTGCTGGCCCGCCTCACGGGGGCGGACCGGCCGGAAGGCCTGGAGGAGGCTTTCCTCGCGGGCCTCGCGGACGAGACCGGCTACACGCAGGCCGTGGCCTGCCAGGGACTGGAACGGCTAGGTACGCCGCGAGCCTTGAGGGCGGCGGTGCGGCACCTCCAGCCGCGTCGCTGGGACCCGAACCACATTCGGCTGGCCGGCCACTCCGGCCACCGGCGCGGTGGTCGTCCCGCGGCATCGTGACAGCCTGATGGACATCGCGCGCGCGGCGGTGCGGCGCCTCGCACACTTCGACCGGCGCGAGCCGGACCCGGCTGCCGTGGTGTCGGACCCGGAGCAGGGCTACGCGATCCAGGCGGAGGTCGCGCGCTTGCGGCAGCAGCGGGGGGAGACCGTCATCGGCTACAAGGTCGGATGCACGTCGCCCGCCACGCAACGGCAAATGGGGATCGAGAGTCCCATCTTCGGACGGCTGTACGAAGGAGAACGGTGGTCCTCGGGCGTCGCGCTGCTGCGGGAGCGATTCCTCCCGCTGGCGTTCGAGGGCGAGCTGGCGGTGCGCCTCGGCGCGGACCTGCCGGGGGAGGCGGACGGGGAGACCGTCCTGGCATCGGTCGAGCGCGTGTTCGCGGTCCTTGAACTGCATCACTTCCCTTACCGGGAGCGGGGACCAACGGCCGCGGAACTCATCGCGAGCAACGGTGTGCATGCCGGCTTCGTCGTCGCGGACAGCGCCGGAACCCTGGATGGCGATCCGGCGAGCCTCGCCATCGAGATAGACGGGCAGGAAGCGGCGGCGGTGTCGGGACCGGAGCTGACGCGCGCGGTCGCGGCGTCGCTCGCGTGGCTCGCCCGCGAACTGCCGTCCCGCGGTGAGCGCCTGCGGGGCGGTGACACCGTCCTGTGCGGGACCGTGGCCCCGCTCCTGCCGGCGCCCGAGGCACGCGAGGTTACCGTAACGACGGACCGCTTCGGCTCCGTCCGGTGCACGCTGGAGTAGCGCCGGGGCGGTCGCTTGACGCGGGACGGAGCCGGAATCCCACTGGATCCCGACGCGGATATCGCGCTGGGCAGCGCCCTGTGGCGTACGCGCGGCTACCTCCTGCCGCAGCTCCGGCACTTCGTCCTGTACGGCGTGCTCACCGGCTTCACCATGCTGCTCGAGATCGGGGCGGTGCTGGTCATCTACGATCTGCTGACCAACAAGGTGCTCCAGGGCCAGCCCCTGACGGAGTTCCAGGCCGGTCTCTTCGGGTTCGACCCCGACCGCTTCGTGGCCGTGGAGACCCTCGACGCCGAGGCGCGCTTCACGCTCCGCACGGTGTTCCTGGTCGTGGCCGGCGCGCTGATCTCGCTCGGCTTCGCGCTCGGGACCGGGCTCGCGTACTACCTCACGTGGATCCTGCAGCGCGTGAACCAGGACCTCCGGCTCGCGATGACGGACGCCGCCGTGCACCTCTCGCTTCGCTATCACGACGACGCCCCCGTCGGTGACGGCATCTACCGCGTCTACCAGGACAGCGCGATGGTCACCAACGTGGTGCAGAACGGCCTCATCGCGCCGGTGACCGCGCTCGTCAGTCTGCTCGTCGCCCTCGTCACCGTATCCCTCTTTGCGCCCTGGCTCGGTGTCCTGCTCCTGGTCGCCGTCGTGCCGTCCGTGTTCGTGGCGCGCGCTTTCATGCCCCTCCTGCGCCGCGGCAGCGCCCGGGCGCGGGCGGCGAACAGCGCGCTGACCTCGCACATCCAGGAGAGCGTGCACGGGGCGCGGGTGCTGAAGGCGCACCAGGCCGAGGGCACGGCCTTCGAGGCGTTCCGGCAGCGGTCGTTCCGGGCGCTCGACCGCGCGTACGAGCTGCGGCGCAGCGTGGCGCTGCTCAACCTTGCCGTGTTCGTGCTGACCGCCGTGGCGGTCGTCGGGGCGGACTACCTGATGGCGCAGTGGGTGTGGGCGGAGGAGCCAACCTTCGGGTACGGCTCTGGCCATGGTATAGCCGCGTTCGTCGGCTTCGCCGTCTGGAACCTCGGTGCCTTCCAGGCGGCCCAGGACCGCAACGCCACGCTGTCCGCCGGGAGCGTCACGCTCGCCAATCTCTGGAGTCTTCTGCAGGACATGGGCGTGGGGCTCGGCCGTGCGTTCTTCCTGCTCGACCAAGAGCCGGAGGTGCGCGACCGGCCGGGCGCCGTGGCCATGCCGTCTGTCGAGCGGGGCGTGCATTTCCGCGATGTCGACTTCGCCTACCGGCCCGGCGTGCCCGTGCTCCGCGGCGTCGACTTCGAGGCGCGGCCCGGGACGGTGACGGCGGTCGTCGGGGTCTCCGGCGCCGGCAAGTCCACCCTGATGCGGCTGCTGGTGCGCCTCTACGAGGTGGACGCGGGGGCGATCGAGATCGACGGCGTCGACATCCGGGACATCCGTGTGCAGTCCCTGCGCGACGGCATCGGCATCGTGCTGCAGGAGAACGCGCTGTTCCCGACGACGGTCGCGGACAACGTCCGGTTCGCCGCACCGTCCGCGGATGACGACGCCGTCGAAGCCGCCGCGAAAACCGCGTGCGCGGACGAATTCGTCCGGGACCTGCCCGAAGGCTACGCCACCGAACTCGGCGAACGCGGGGCGAAGCTGTCGACCGGCCAGCGCCAGCGCATCTCGATCGCCCGCGCGGTGGTCAAGAACGCGCCGATCCTGCTCCTCGACGAGCCGACGGCATCGCTCGACATCGCCACCGAACGGCAGGTCCTCGCCCGGCTGGCCGAGTGGGGCCGCGACAAGGTGATCTTCCTGGTGACGCACCGCATCGGGACGATACGGCGCGCGGACCGGATCCTGTTCCTGGAGGACGGCGTCCTGGTGGAGGAGGGCGACCACGCGTCCCTGATGGCGCGGCCCGCCGGACGCTACCGCGCCTTCGTCACGACCGAGTACGGGGACGCGGCGCATGCCTCCTGAAGCTGGCGGCGGCGACACGCGTCGGGCCCCCCGCTTCGACGACCACATCGACGTCGACACGGCGATGACGGCGCGGGACGTGTGTCGGGTCGTGGCACGGTGCATGGCATACATCCGCCCGCACTGGCGCCTGTTCCTGCTCAAGTTCGCCCTGATGCTCGGCACGTTCGTGCCGCTCCTCGTGGCCCCGTGGCCGGCCAAGGTCCTGGTGGACCATGTCGTGCTGGAACACCCGCTGGCCGATTCCGCCGTCCGCTTCCCACCGTTCTTCATGCCCTTCATCGAGGCGGTCGAAGGGATGGATCCGGCGGGGCTGCTGCTGGCGACGCTCGCCCTGGCGCTCGTGCTGGTGGTGCTGTTCGGAGCGGGGGTTGCCGAGACGCGCGACAACACGGCGTTCCTCGCGCAGGGCGAGGACACGGCCACGCAGAGCGAGAACATGATCAGCGCCGGCTGGTCGCTGGCGGGCGGCCTTTGGGGCCTCGCGGACCTGCTCTGCAACATCCGGCTCGTGCAGCGTGTGACCGACAGCTTTCGCACGCACCTGTTTCGGCGTCTGCTGCGCCTGCCGATGACGGTCATCGACGACCAGAGGATCGGCGACGGCATCTACCGCACGATGTACGACGCGCCGGCGGTCCAGGGGATCTGTTTCGACATCACGCTGACGCCGGTGGTCTCGGTGCTGCTGGCGGTCGTGTCCGTGTACGTGATGGAGTACAGCTTCGGACACATCGTGCCGGAGTTGATCTGGCTCGCGGTGGCCACCATGCCGCTCGCGCTGTTGCTGACGGCGCCGCTGGCGGGCGTCGCGCGCCGCACGAGCCAGGCCAGCCGCGGCTCGGGTAGTGCGACCACGAATCGCATCGAGGAAGGCGCGGCGCACGTTGGGGCGGTGCAGAGCCACGGCGCGCAGGCGCGGGAGCGTGCGGACTTCGCCGACGCGAGCAGGGAGTCCTTCCGGCGCCACCGCCACGTCGTGGCGGTCGATATCGGCATCAACCTCTGTTCGGGGCTCGCTTTGCTGGTGTTGGGCCTGCGCGCGTTCGTCGTCGTCACGGACCAGATCGTGCTCGGCGAACTGCTGCCCGGCGACCTGCTCGTGGTGCTGGGGCTGTTCGGCGGGGTGGCGGCGGCATCCGTCACCCTGGGGCGGCTCTGGGTCGACCTCCAGAAGAACGCGGCCGGCGTGCGCCGCGTGTTCTTCTTCATCGACCTGCCGGGGGACGACGCCGCGCCTGGGCGCGCCTCGGTCTCCGTGTCACGGGGCGTCGTCTTCGACGGGGTTGGGCTGGTCTACCCCGATGGCCGCGAGGCGCTGCGGAACGTCTCGTTCGAGGGGCGGGTGGGCCAGACCGTCGCGATCGTCGGGCCCACCGGGGCCGGCAAGACCAGCCTCGCGTACATGATTCCGGGGTTCCTCGGGCCCACCGCGGGACGGGTGCTGTTCGACGGTGTCGACCTGCGCGAGCTGGACGTGGACGCGGTGCGCGCGCAGGTGGCCTACGTCTTCCAGGAACACCTGCTGTTCTCGCGGACGGTCGCCGAGAACCTGCGGCTCGGGCGGCCCGGAGCCACCGACGGCGAGGTGGAGCGGGCGGCCCGCATCAGCGGCGCACACGCCTTTGCGGCTGCACTGCCCGACGGCTACGGCACGGTGCTCGGCAGGGGCGGCGGGACCCTGTCCGTGGGTCAGAAGCAGCGACTCTCCATCGCCCGCGGCCTGGTGCGCGATGCGCCGATCCTGATCCTCGACGAGCCGACCGCGGCGCTCGACCCGGAGACGGAACGCGCCCTCGTCGCCGCGCTGAACGAGATCAAGCGGGATCGGATCGTGTTCGTCATCGCGCACCGCCTGTCGACGATCGCCGGGGCGGACCATATCCTCTTCATGGAGGAGGGCCGCATCGTCGAGCAGGGATCGCACGATGCCCTGATGGCGTTGCCGGACGGGGCGTACCGGCGTTTCGTGACGGGGTAGGTCACGCAGGTATGTGCCGCGCCCGCAGGGCCAGGCGCCAGTCGCCGTCCGGGGTTTCGCAATCGTCGGACGCGTAGTGCGTCGAGATCGCGCGGCGAAAGGCGTCCGTCCGGTTGTGCCCGGAACCGTGAATCAGCATCGGGTGGAAGAGCAGCGTGTCGCCCGCGTCCATCTCGACATGGACATGTTCTCCCACGACGCTCTCGCCCACGCCGTAGAAGCCGGCGTTCAGGTGTTCCCAGTCCGGATACCGGTGTTCGAGGAGAGGGCCCCGGTGGCTGCCGGGCACGACGGCAAGGCAGCCGTTGTCCGGGTGCGTCGCCGTAAACGCTGTCCAGGTGCCGACGATCTTCTCCGGCGGGCGCATGGGGAAGTAATGCAGGTCCTGGTGCAGCGGGTGTCGACCGTCGACGCCAGGGGGCTTGTTGAAGATGTTGGTGACGACGGTGTAGATGTCGTCCCCGATGAGGCTCCGTACCGCGGTCAGCAGCGCGGGTTCGGTGGCGTAGCCGTAGAGGGTGGCGTCCTCCTCGAACTGCAGGAGCTTGTTCACCGCGTGCACGGGGCTTTCGGGTTCCACGGTCCCGTCGATGACCATGATGTCGCGCATGATCCGCATGCCCGGCGTGGGCGGTACGGCCCCCCTCGCGAAGTCCAGGAAGCGCTCTTCGTAGGCGCGCAGGCGGTCCTCCGGGACGAGCCCGGGCAGGAGCAGGAAGCCTTGCTCGCCGTATTGCCGGAGCTGGTCAGGGGTCAGTTGCATCGCGGCGCGTATGAAAGCGGAATCTCAGGTGTTGCGCCAGTCGCCGTCCGGCAGGGCTCGCACCAGGAACCGGTCGAACAGCGGAACCGTGAACGCGGTGTCGCCGTGGTTCGGACTCCACACCATGCCTTTCGAGATCAGGTTGCTGCGCGTCGGTCCGAGGGAAGGCGACTGCTTGCGCAGGACGGCCGCGATGTCGCCCGACCGGTGCGGCCCCGCACTGAGTTCGGCCATCGCGCGCAGATATCGCTTCTCGGCCGGGGTCAGCCGATCGAAACGGACGCGGAAGAAGCCTTCGTCAAGCGCGGCGAGCGCCAGTACGGACCCGCGTTTCGACGTCGTCGACGCCGATCGGCGAGCTGTCGGTCGCTTCCCAGGCGTGCTTCCCCCATTCCTGCAGGAAGTACGGGTAGCCGTGGGTCTCCCGCACGATGCGGTCCAGGGCCGGCTCCTCGATCAGGATGTCCTCCGCCAGGGCCGGCAGTTCGATGGCCCGCCGGGCGTCGATGGCGTCGAGCGGGCCGACCTCCGGGTAGTCGAACAGCCTCTCTGCGTATGACTTCGCCTTGCCGGCGTGGCCCCGTAACTGCGGCAGGCCGGCGCCGACCAGTACGAGAGGAAGCTGCAGTTGGGACGCGCGGTGCAATGCGGTGATCAGGGCCGCAAGTTCCGGTTCGCGTACGTATTGCAGCTCATCGACGAACATTGCGACGGTCGAGTGGGCTTCCCTGGCCGCTGCACCGATCGCTTCGAACAGCGAGGTCAGGTCCTGTTCCAGATCGCCGTTGTCCGCGAGTCCCGGTTCGGGGGGAAGGTCGAGACCAACTTCGATGTCGGCGTACTTGACCTTCAGCGCGCCTACGAACCCCGAGAGTCCCCGCAGGGCCCGCCGGGCCGGCGCGCGGGCCCTGTCGTTCCCCGACAGCGCCAGTAGGGCTTGCCGTAACGTATGGGATCCACATCGGGATTATACGCTTCTTTGGTACTTTATAGATTTCCGATAAAGTACCAAAACCTTGTCAAAACCGTGGGCTGCGTTGCGCATCGGTGGGCACGGTCTTGCGGGGCGGAACGGCCCGAAACTCGGGACTCGTTCGAAACCGAATCGTAACATTCTGCGCCGACGTTCCCGCGTCCCCCCGGACGCGACAGATCAGGAGGTTTGCGTGGCGAAGTCGAAGATCGCCTCCACCGTATTGCCGGCCGTGCTGGCGGCCGGTGCGGCGGGGGAGGACCCGTGGCTCTGGCTCGAGGACGTGAGCGGGGAGGCGCCCCTGGCCTGGGTCGGGGAACGCAACGCGCTGACGGTGGAGGGCTACGCGCAGGGCGCGGCGTTCGCTGCGTCACGCGATCGCTTCAAGGCGATCCTCGATTCGGACGACCGCATCCCTTACGTCTCGAAGCATGGAGACGCCTGGTACAACTTCTGGCGCGACGAACGGAACCCCAGGGGCATCTGGAGGCGCACCACCCTCGCGGAGTACCGCAAGGACTCCCCGGCGTGGGAGGTCGTCCTGGATGTCGACGCGCTGGCGGAAGCGGAGGGGGAGAACTGGGTGTTCAAGGGCGCGGAGTACCGCCGTCCCGACTTTCGGCGCTGCCTGGTCATGCTGTCGCGGGGCGGGGCGGACGCGGTGGTCGTGCGCGAGTTCGACCTGTTGGAGAAGACCTTCGTCGAGGACGGCTTCTTCCTCCCGGAGGCCAAGAGCAGCGTGGGCTGGGCCGGTCCCGACAGGCTGTTCGTCGGCACGGACTTCGGTCCGGGCTCCATGACGGAGTCCGGCTATCCGCGTATCGCGAAGGCCTGGGACCGCGGCACGCCGCTCGAGGAAGCCCCGATCGTGTTCGAGGGCGCAACGGAGGACGTCAGCGTCAGCGCCTGGGCGGACCTGGGCGAGTTCCCGCGCGAGTTCGTGGGCCGCGCGATCGACTTCTGGAACAGGGAGACCTACCTGCACCGGGACGGGGAGACGGTGCGCATCGACGCGCCGACGAGCGCCAACGTCTCGGTGTTCCGCGAGCGGCTGTTCATCCGGCTGACGCAGGACTGGACCGTTGGCGGGGAGGTGCATGTGGCGGGGAGCTTCCTGGCGGCGGACCTCGAGGAGTTCCTCGCGGGGAACCGCACGCTGGAGACCCTGTTCGCCCCGAGCCTGACGGTGTCCCTCACGAGCGTCTCGCTGACGCGCAATCACGTGATCCTGACCCTGCTCGACAACGTCGTGTACCGGCTCGTCGTGCTCACGCCGGGGCCGGAGGGCTGGCGGCGCACCGCGATGCCCGCGGGGGACGGCTACGACTCGGCGTATGCGGAGGCGGTGGACCGCGAAACCAGCGACGCGTACTTCCTGCACATCAACGGTTACCTGACCCCACCGACGCTGGCATACGGGGAACTCGGGCCGGCGGGTGGCGGAGCGGACCGGGCGGAAGTGTTGAAGACCACGCCGGCGTTGTTCGACGCTTCGGGTCTCGACGTGACGCAGCACTTCACCGACTCGGCGGACGGGACGCGCGTACCCTACTTCCAGGTGCGCCCCACCGGTGCCGACGGGCCGGGCCCGACGTTGCTGTACGGCTACGGCGGCTTCGAGATCTCGATGACGCCCGGCTACCAGGCGCTCACCGGGGCGGGCTGGCTCGAAGCCGGCGGAACGTATGTCGTCGCCAACAGCCGTGGCGGCGGCGAGTTCGGGCCGTCCTGGCATCGCGCGGCCCTGAAGGCGAACCGTCCGCTCGCGTACCAGGACTTCGCCGCGGTCGCCGAGGATCTGGTCCGGCGGGAGGTCACTACACCGCGCCAGCTCGGCATCATGGGCGGCAGCAACGGCGGCCTCCTGATGGGCAACATGCTCACGTGGCGCCCGGAGCTCTTCGGCGCCGTCGTCGCCCAGGTGCCGCTGTTCGACATGCGCCGCTACCACGAGCTGCTGGCCGGGGCGAGCTGGATGGCCGAGTACGGCGACCCGGACATCGCCGAGGAGTGGGCGTTCATCCGCGGCTTCTCGCCGTACCACAACGTCGACGCGGAGGCGGACTACCCGCCAGTCCTCGTCACGACCTCCACCCGCGACGACCGCGTCCATCCGGGTCACGCGCGGAAGATGGTGGCGAAGCTCGCGGCGATGGGGCACGAAGTGGACTACTACGAAAACGTGGAAGGTGGACACGCCGGCGCGGCGGACAACGCGCAGAGCGCCTTCATGTGGGCGCTGGCGTACGGGTTCCTGTGGCGGCACCTGGGAGCGGTGGACGGCAGCGGCGTGGAGTAGGGTGGAGTAGGCAGGGCTTTCCCACGCTGGGTTGAGCACGATTCGTGGTGTGCGGCGCATATGTCGCCGGGCACTGGCTTTCCCGCGCTGGATGTGCGACAAGGGGGCGATGGACGTTAAGGCGCGCATGGCGGCCCACCCGGTTGTGGCGGAGAGGCCGGAGGGGTTCAGCCTGTCGGAGGTTGGGGTTCGGCTGGCGACCCGGGAGGAGCGGCCCCTTTGGGACGCGCTGATGGACGAGCGCCACTACCTTGGGTTCCGGCGGTTCGCGGCGCACGCCGGGCTGCGCCACGTGGCGGAGTGGCGCGGCCGGTGGCTGGCGCTGGCCGGCTGGCAGGGCGGGGCGTACAAGTGCCGTCCGCGCGACCGCTGGGTGGGCTGGGGCCTTGAGCGGCAGTTCGAGCGGCTGGGGCTGGTCGCGAACAACACGCGGTTCCTGGTGATGGCGGCGCCGGGGGCGCTGCCGAACCTGGCGTCGTTCTTCCTGGCGGCGATGACGCGGCGGCTGTGCGCGGACTGGCTGGCGGCGCACGGGCGCGGCGTGGTGCTGGCGGAGGCCTTCTGCGACCCGCGGCGGTTCGACGGCGGCGCGTACCGGGCGGCGGGGTGGCTGGCGCTCGGCGGCACGCGCGGGTACGCGCGCTCGAACGGCCGCTACACGGAGCCGCACGGGAAGCCGAAGGTGATGCTGGTGCGGCCGCTTCGGCGCGACGCGAGGCGCCTGCTGTCGCGGGAGGCGCCGCTGCCGGCGGCGGTGGCGCCGCCGTCCGGCCCCGAGCTGGCGGAGCGCGACCCGGCGGCCATGCGGTCGTTGTACGACGAGCTGGCGGCGCTGCCGGACCACCGCCGGGCGCAGGGGCGCAAGCACACGGTGGCGTGCGTGCTGTCGGTGCACCTCCTCGCCACGATGGCCAACATGCGGGGCTGCCTGGCCGCCGAGCAGTTCGCGCGCGCGCTGTCGCAGGAGCAACTCGCGGCCATCGGCGCGTGGCGCAACCCCGGCAGCGGAATGCGCGAGCCGGTCGCCAAGTCCACCATCCACCGGGTCGTGCAGTCCGTCGACCCGGACGCCCTCGAGGCGGTGCTGAACCGCTTCGCCGCGCCCAGGCTGCCGCTCGCCCGGGCGCTGGCGGCGGACGGCAAGCGCATCCGCGGCGCCAACCGCAACGGCGCCGGGCGCCACGAGACCGTGGCGCTGGTCGACCACGCCACCGGGGCGCCCGTCGCCTCGCTCGGCTTCGGCGACGAGGGCGGCGGGCGGGCGGCCCTGCGCGACCTGCTGGAGCGCACCGACATCCGCGGCCGCACGCTCACCCTCGACGCGCCGCACACCGTGCGCGACACCGCCCGGCTGATCACGGCGCGGCACGGCGCCGACTACCTGATGACCGTCGAGGGGAACGCCCCGGAGACCTTCGCCGCGCTGTCCGGGATCGACTGGGAGCGCCACCGGCACGGGCGGCACGCCGAGGCCCCGGCGAAGGCGCACGGGCGGCTCGAACACCGGGAGATCGACGTCGTGACGCCGCTGCCGCGCATGCTCAACTACCCGGCGGTGCGGCAGATCGCGCGCGTCGTCAGGCACCGGGAGCGGCTCGGCCCGGCGGCGGACGGGACATCCAGCGTCGAGGAGGTCTTCCTCATCACCTCGCTCCCCGCCGAACGCGCCTCCCCGGCCGAACTGCTCACCCTCAACCGCGGCCACTGGGCCGTCGAGAACGCCAACCACCGGGTGCGCGACACCACCCTCGGCGAGGACGCCTGCCCGGCGCGCACCGGCAACGGCCCCGTCAACCGCGCCAGCCTCAACAACATCGCGCTCGCCGTGGTGTTCGCCAACCGCCGCGACGGCGAACGCATCGCCGCCGCCTTCCGCAGGTTCCAACTCGACACCGCCGACGCCATCCGGGCGCTCCGCGACCCGCACCGCCCGCCGCCAACCGACTGATCCCCGCCCTTCGCGCCTCTCCCCGAACGGCCAGTCCCCGCCCCAATCCGAAACAGCTTCCCGCAGGCCTCGGCAGACGCCTCCGCCCCGCGCTTCGACCCGCCTTCCCGCCTCAGCTCCCAACGACCCACCGTCCACGCACCCCGCCCGGGGCAACTCCCCAACTCCCCGAGCAACTTGCTTCAGCGTGGGAAAGTCCTGGTGGAGTAGGCCACTGCGCTTGCCGTCCCCTGGGCTTGTTGATAGCGTCGGTCCCCTTGCGCGCAACGCACTCATACACGGACATGGCGCCATCGATCAGACGTTTCCGGCCAGCCGATCCACCGGCGTCCATTGCTGCGGAGATCCGGGAGAACGGCCTTGCCATGGTCGAGAGTCTGCTGGAACCGGAAGCCATGGACGTGCTGGTGGCCCGGGTCACGCCGGCGCTCGAAGAGCAGGAGCCGGGCGGGGGAGAGTTCTTCGGCCATCGGCGGCGGTCGGTGGGCGCGCTGTTCGCGCGCGGACCGGATTTCGCCGAGCACCTGTTGCTCAACGAACGGGTGCTGGAGGTGATGGACCTGATCCTGCTGCCGGAGCGACCCATGGCGGCGTCGACGCCGCGCCGGCCGAAGCGGGAGGTGCCGCTCGGCCCGGACGGGCTCCCCGCGGACTTCCACGACTCGACCGATCCGCTCGTCGGGCCCAACTGCCATCACTACCGGATCAACGCCACCGTCGCCATGCAGGTGTGCCAAGGCGGCGGGAACCAGACCCTGCACCGTGACGAGTGGCGCTACAAGCCATACGTGCACCGCGACCCGGAGGGACCGGAACTCTCGCTCGCGGTCATGGTGGCGGGCACCGATTTCACCGAAGAGAACGGTGCCACGCGGTATGTACCCGGCAGCAACCGCTGGCCGGCCGGGCGCGGGCCACAGGAGCACGAGGTCGTGCAGGCGGTGATGCCGAAGGGGTCGATCGTCTTTTGGTTGGGAAGCGTGTTCCACGGCCTCGGCATCAACCGGACGGATACGCCGCGCACGGGTTTCATCTACTCGTTTGCGCTCGACCATCTCGCCCAGGAGGAGAACCAGTTCCTCTCCGTGCCGCCGGAGATCGCGGGAACGCTCCCGGCGCGTGCGCAGCAGTTACTTGGCTACCGCATGAGCGGAACGATCAACTTCGTGGCGGGTCGTGACAAGGATTTCGTGCTGCGCCCCGGAGCGGGGAGCGTGCTGGACTGACCGGAAGGGAGGAAGTGTGAGCGAGATACGCGAGTTTCGGATCGACGTCGCCGAGGAGGCGCTCGAGGACTTGAAGGACCGGCTGCGCCGCACGCGCTGGCCCGAGGCGGAGATGCCCGATGCGGCCGCCGCGCAGCCGACCGCCGTGCGGGACGCGCAGAGCGGGGCCTGGGCACAGGGCTTGCCGCTCGAGTACGCGAAGGAACTGCGCGACTACTGGCTCGAGGAGTACGACTGGGCCGCGCGGCAGGCGTACTTCAACCGCTTCCCGCAGGGGGTCACCGAGATCGACGGGCTCGACATCCATTTCATCCACGTCAAGAGCGCGAGCCCCGATGCGGTGCCGTTGCTCATCACCCACGGCTGGCCCGGCTCCGTGGTCGAGTTCCACAAGATCATCGAGCCGTTGACGGATCCCGCCGCGCATGGCGGCGAAGCGGCGGACGCGTTCCACGTCGTCTGTCCGTCCCTGCCCGGTTACGGCTTCTCGGCCAAGCCCGCGGCGACGGGCTGGGGCGTCGGCACGATCGCGGAGGCCTGGGACGTGCTCATGGGACGGCTCGGCTGCGAGCGTTACTTCGCCCAGGGCGGCGACTGGGGCGCCGCCGTCACGACGCAGATCGGCATCCAGGACAAGGGCCGCTGCGCCGGCATCCACGTCAACATGCCGACGTCGGGGCCCACGAAGGAAGCCCGCGAGAACCCCACCGAGCGCGACAAGCGGGCGTTCAACGGCGGTCGCTACTACAACGACTGGGGCGCCGGCTACTCGAAGCAGCAGAGCACCCGCCCGCAGACGCTGGGCTACGGCCTCGTCGACTCCCCCATGGCCCAGGCGACCTGGGTCATCGAGAAGTTCTGGGAGTGGATGGACTGCGGGGACCATCCCGAGAACACGCTGACCCGCGAGGAACTGATCGACAACGTGATGTTCTACTGGCTGAACGGCAACGGGGCTTCCTCCGGGCGGCTCTACTGGGAGAGCTTCAACCGGGCGTTCGGCGGCGACCAGCCCAAGGTCGAGGTGCCGACCGCGTGCAGCATCTTCCCGAAGGAGATCGTGCCCACGCCCCGGAGCTGGGCGGAGCAGCGCTACGGCAACATCGTCTACTGGAACGAACTCGACCGCGGCGGTCACTTCGCGGCGTTCGAGCAGCCGGAACTCTTCGTCGAAGAGATGCGCCGGTGCTTCCGGCTGATGCGGTAGCCCGGCCGCGATTCCGCTACGATTACCGGGCAGCATTCCACCGAGGGGGTAGGAATACATGGGTATCACGGTCGAGCACGGTTACTTCGCGGACCTCGACGAGGCGCGGCGGGAGATCGAGGCGGAGGGCCACTTCCTGCAGGAAGTCGACGCACAGCCGAGCGGCGGCACGCCGATCCACTGGCACGACATCGGCATCCACTTCTACGTCGGCGAGGGCGTCTTCCGCTTCCAGGACCCGGCGACCGGCGCCATCCACGAGTGCGGCCCCGGGAGCAAGTTCGTGATCCCGGAACGGACGCTGCACATCGAGGAGGACCACGACGGCTACAAGGGCGTCGTGGGCCTGACGAAGGAGGTCTTCCCGGAGCCGTTCATCCGGCCGCCGGAAGAACTCGAGGCGCTCACCGAAGAGGCGTAAGCCCTGGTCGAGGTCACCGTATCGGGGCCGGCCGTGCGGAAATGGCTGCCAGTCCGCAGGGGTCAGTTCGCACGTTGATTGCGGAAAACGCCGCTTCGGGTTTCCTCGGGGCGCACTCAGACTGGCCGCTTTGGATGCGCCAGTGTCGAACCGATGGTACGGTTTCCCGCAACGCGTCAAGGGGCGCGCCTACCCGAGTGGTCGGAACGTTCCGATGAAACCCCGGCCCCTGCCTTCCGAGGACCCGATGTATCCCAGCTCCGACGGCAAGCCGTTGGCTGAGAACGACTGGCAGCTCGAGGCCATCCTCTCGGCCCTGGACATCCTGCGGGGGCACTTCGAGGACCGCCCGGACGTCTACGTGTCCGGAGACCTCCTCATCTACTACGAGGAAGGCAACCCCCGAAAGGCGGTCGCCCCGGACGTGTTCGTCGTCCTCGGCGCGGACAAGCACAAGCGCATGATCTACAAGCTCTGGGACGAGCCGAAGGCGCCGGACTTCGTGCTGGAGGTGGCGTCGAAGAACACCTGGAAGGAGGATGTGGGTCCGAAACGCGCGACGTACGCGGCACTCGGCATCCGGGAGTACTGGCTGTTCGACCCGAAGGGCGAGTACTGGAATCCCCCGCTCCAGGGTCTGACGCTCGAGGACGGCGCGTACCGTCCGCTCGGTGCGCGGGTCGAGGCCGGCCGGTGGACTTTGCGCAGCACGGTCCTCGGCATGGACCTGTGGGCGGAGGAAAGCCTGGTCCGCTTCCGCGACGTCGGCAGCGGGGAGGTCATGCGCACCTGGTCGGAGCATCGCGACGCCTACCGGCGGGAGCGGGCGGCCCGCGAGCGGGAGCGCGTGGCCCAGGAGCGTGAGCGGGCGGCGCACGAGCGTGAGCAGGCGCGCCTGGAGGCCCGGATCCGGGAGCTCGAGGAGCGGGAGAGGTAACGCCGGGGAGCGCCGCGCGGGGCAGCAATGTCTGCCAGGCCGCCGGAGTCGGATCGCACGTTGATTGCCGAAAAGGCCGCTTCGAGGCTCGTCGCAGACCTTACCCCGAACACCCACGGCGCCGGCAAGTCACCAGTTCCCTGCGCGTCAGCGCAGCGAACTGGCTGCGAAAACTCCTAGGGGACGTCTGCGGGTTCCTAGGGGACATCTGCGGGTTCGAAAGTGGCCCGAAAGAACCTTGGTATTGACTTTCTTTCCAGAATGGGAGAGTTTCGCCATACGTTGGATGGCGTATGGCAGCCATTCTTAGTCTATTTCGTAGTACTCCCGGAGGTCTTATGGCACTAAGGAAGGTGACGATGTCGCTCTCTGAGTGGGACGTGGAGAACACCGAGAAGTTGGTTCAGAGACTCCACTCGCGGAACAAGGCCACTGCGGTCAGCAGTGCATTGGCCATCACGGAGGGTCTCACGCGCAGGATCGAACAAGGTGACGACTTGATGCTGAGAAAGAAAGACGGGACCTTGGAGAAGGTCATGATCACGGGCATGTAGGCACTGACCAATGTCGGAATCGAGCACCGGCACCGGTGGGGACGAGAGTCGACCGATTACGGACCAGCCTCTGCCAAACGATGACGACTGGGAAGATGCCCCTTCGGAAGGGGAAACCGAGGTCAAGAATGCTTTTCTGCTTGCACCTCCGGCGTATCACGGGGACCGGTTGTTCTACCGCGTCGTGGTGTGGGCACTGGCCATCGTGGCTGTCGGCGCCCTTGCGGGAGGGATGGTGTTGGCCGGTATGGGCAAGGATGTGCCCGACACCGTCCTTGCGCTAGGTTCCGCGGCCGTCGGAGCCCTTGCGGGAGTGCTGGCAGGTAACAGGAACCAGACCTGACCGAGAAAACGTCGCCTAGGCACGGACCCGGGCGCCGGGCGAACGGGGGGAGGCTTTTGGCACCCCGCTCCCGTCGCCGTCCGTTCCGTGCAAGACTGTCCTTTTCGCACCCCCGAGGAACCGTCGCATGCCCTACGTCACCTACGAGAAACGCGGCCACGTCGCCATCATGACGCTCAATCGCCCGGAGCGGATGAACGCGCTCGGTCGGGAACTGTCCGCCGAGCTGCGGGAGGCCGAAGCCGAGTTCGCGCGTGACGACGATGTCTGGCTGGGGATATACACCGGCGCCGGGGACCGGGCGTTCTGCGCGGGTCTGGATCTCAAGGAGGCGGCGGAGCGAGGCAGCGACGGCGTCGCCGGCGGGACCTCCGGGAGCAGCCCGATCTCGCGGTTCGAGCGCATCGCGCCGGATCACGGCAAGCCGACGATCGCCGCGATCAACGGCGCGGCCTACGGCGGCGGCCTCGAGATGGCGCTCACCTGCGACATCCGCATCTGTTCCGACAACACCCGCATGGCGCTCGCGGAGGTCAAGGTGGGGCTCTGCCCTCCGGGCGGGTCGTTCAACCTGCCGCGGCTCGTGGGGCTGTCGAACTCGATGTGGCTGCTCCTCTCGGGAGAACCCGTCGATGCCGAAGAGGCGCTCCGTATGGGCCTCGTGACGCGGGTCGTCCCGTACCCGGAACTGCTGGACACGGCGGTCGCGATGGGCGAGACGATCGTCGCGAACGCGCCGCTCGCGGTACGCGCCACGCGCAAGCTCGCGCACCTCGGCATCGAGATGCCGCGCGATTATGCGCGGCGCATGGGCGCGATGCTGATCGAGTCGGTGTGGTCTTCCGAAGACGCGGTGGAGGGCGCGCGGGCGTTCGCGGAGCGGCGCACGCCCGACTGGCAGATGCGCTGACAGCCGGTCTACATCAGCGGGTGTTCGCCGCCGTCTCCGAGCAGGAGCCCGCCGGCCTCCTCGAGCATCTTCGTCTGCCCGAGGATGTGCTGGCAGGCGGTCTGAATGTCGCGCAGATTGCGGTCGAGGGGACTTCTGCGCGTGTAGACGGCGTTGCCGCCCACCGTGTCGTAGAGCAGCGCCACCACGCGCCTGCTGGTCTGGAAGGCGTTCGTGCGGGACAGCCAGGCGTCGGCGCGTTCCTCGTCGGTCGGCGTCTCACCGCGCTCGAGCCGGTCCCAGAGGCGCGCGAGGGAGTCGAAGACGTAGCTGCGGGCGGCGCCGAGCGACAGGTGCGCTTCCGCGACCGCGGCCCGGATGCGCGGGACGTCGCGCAAGGCGCGGCCGCTGCTCCGTTCTTGCCCGTCGGAGAACATCCGGCGACAGGCGTCGATGGTTTCCCGCGCGATGCCGAGGGGCACGCCCACGGTCTTGCGCAGGAAGTGGTCCGGACGCGCCCAGATGGGGCCCTCGCGGCGGGGTGGGTCGAGCAGGCTGAAGGAGCGCTCTTCCGGCACGAAGACATCCTCGCAGCGATAGTCGTTGCTGCCCGTGCCGCGCAGGCCGGTGGTGTACCAAGTGTCGAGGATCTCGTACTCGTCGGGCCGCGCGTAGAGGATTCGCCATGGCGCGCGGCCACTCGCGTCGCGCGCCACCGTGCCGTCCTCGTCGAGCACGGTGCAACCCGCCACCAGCCAGTCGCAGTGCCCGCACCCGCTGCCGAACATCCATCGCCCGCTCATCCGGTAGCCACCGTCGACGCGCCGCGCCGTGCCGGCGGGATGGACCCAGCCGGAGGTCGCCATGTCGAGGCGCGGGTACATCTCCCGGGCGACGGCGTCGTCGAGATAGCCGGAATAGATGCCGGAGTCCGCCCAGATGAAGGCGCACCAACCGACCGAGGCATCCGCCCGGGAGAGCGTCTCGATCACCTCGACCTGCTCGATGGCCGTCATCTCGGGGCCGCCCCAGATTCTCGGCATGTTCATCCGCATGATCCCGGCATCCCGGATCTCGTCCACGATGTCGGGCGGCAGGTTGCGCAGCCCGTCGTACCGGGCGGCGAGGTCCCGCCCGCGGATCCGGTCCGCCAGGGTGCTGGCGTTGGCGAGGATCTCGGCGGCCGACAGCGACCGCCCCAACTGCCGTCGCCCGGTAGCCGGTCGTCCTGCGTGGTCGGCGGTGGATCGTTCTTCGCTGGGCACGCTACCCCTCCCGTCCCGGGCGCATGTTAACGGTGGTCCCGGGGGGAGGCGGTTACTGGAGGAACATCCGGTAGGCAGGGTTGTCGGTCTCTTCCCGGTAGCCGTACCCCACCTCCTCGAGGAACTTGAGGAACCCTGCGCGCTCCGTGGGCGGGACCTGCAATCCCATGAGCACGCGGCCGTACGAGGAGCCGTGGTTGCGATAGTGGAACATGCTGATGTTCCAGGGCCGGCGCCCCATGTGCTCGAGGAAGTGCGTCAGCGCGCCAGGGCGCTCGGGGAAGTCGAAACGGTACAGGACCTCGTCTGTCGCCCGGGGCGCGCGGCCACCCACCATGTAGCGCACGTGCTGTTTCGCCATCTCGTTGTCCGACAGGTCGAGGACGGGATAGCCGGATCGCTCGAGCGTCTCGAGCAGTTCCGGATTGCCGTGTTGCGCGTCCTCGACCTCGACACCGACGAAGATGTGCGCATCGTCGTCGTCCGCGTAGCGGTAGTTGAACTCCGTGATCGCCCGGCGCCCGAGGATCCCGCAGAAGCGCAACAGGCTGCCAGGCCGCTCGGGGATCGTGACGGCCAGCAGCCGCTCGCGCTGTTCGCCGAGTTCGGCGCGTTCAGCGATATGGCGCAGGCGGTCGAAGTTCACGTTGGCGCCGCTAACGATGGTGGCGAACGCGTGTCCGGCGCTCCGTTCGCGCGCGACGTAGCGCTTGAGGCCGGCCACGGCGAGGGCCCCCGCCGGCTCCGCGATCGACCGCGTGTCCTCGAAGATGTCCTTGATCGCCGCGCAGATCTCGTCGTCGGTGACCAGCACGACCTCGTCGACGCACTCGCGCGCGACGCGGAACGGTTCGGCCCCGACCTGGCGGACCGCCGCGCCGTCGGCGAACGTCCCGACATGATCGAGGACGATCCGCTCGCCGGCCGCGAGGGCGGCGTGCAGGGTGGGAGCCCCTTCGGGTTCCACGCCGACGATGCGGGTGTCGGGCCAGAGCGCCTTGATGTACGCGGCGATGCCCGCGATCAGCCCGCCGCCGCCGACCTCGACGAATACGGCGTCCAGGGGCTCCCCGTGTTGCCGGACGATTTCCATCGCAACGGTGCCTTGGCCCGCGATGACGTCGGGGTCGTCGAAGGGCGGCACCAGCGTCATGCCGCGTTCGGCTGCCAGCGCCTCGGCAAGTTCGCGTGCGCCGTCATAGGAGTCGCCGGCGAGGGTGACGTCGGCCCCCAGGCGTTCGACGGCGTCGACCTTGATGCGCGGCGCCGTCTCCGGCATCACGATGAGGGCGCGTATCCCGAGTTCCCGGGCGGCGAGCGCGACGCCCTGTGCGTGATTGCCCGCCGACGCCGCGACGACGCCCCGCTGCCGGCTCTCGTTATCGAGCGAGGCCAGCTTGTTGTAGGCCCCGCGCAGCTTGAACGTGAAGATCGGCTGCAGGTCCTCGCGCTTGAGCCACACCTCGTTGCCCAGCCGGGCGGAGAGCTTCGGCGCGTGTTCCAGCGGCGTCTCGCGCGCGACGTCGTAGACGCGCGCCTTCAGGATCCGGGTGACGTAGTCTGGAGGCATCGGACATTGGCCTGCCGCACGGGGCGCGCAATGATAGCGGCCCTCTGGCGTGGAGGGATGTGGACGGATGTGGACGTACGCCCGCGAGCCGACGGCCGGCGGCCGCCCGGCCCCCGGTCAGAACCAGATGCCGTACAGCAGCGCGACGAGCGTCACGAGGTACAGCAACCACGTCAACAGATTGCCTGCCGCCCGCGTCACGGGCACGCCCTCGGTGATGATCTGCTGGATGCCGTGGGCCTGCAGGATGCGGGCGACGAAGAGGCCGCCGCCGACGGTGTGCAGGAACCAGGCCGGGAACTGGAGCAGGGCAAGCAGGCCCAGCCCGATCAGCAGCCCGGGCACGTACTCGGTGTTGTTGCCGTGCGCGCGGATGGCCCGCTCGAGCTTCGGATCGTCGCCGGTGCCCACCCCGACTCCGGCCTTGACGCGCAAGCGGGACACGTTCAGCCCCAGCAGCAGCATCAGGCCGAGGTTGAGCGCCGCCCAGAGGGCGACGGGATAGAGAGCGCCTTCGTTCATCATGTCGTGGTCTCCTTCACGATTGCCTCGAAGCGTCGAAACCGGTGATCAGAGGGGCGGCCAACGGTGCGCCCAGGGACGCGCCCGCTCGAAGGTGGCGGCCGCGCGCAGGACGTCCGCGTCCGCGCCCCGGCGGCCGACGATCTGCAGCCCGACCGGGAGCCCGTCGGGCGTGAACCCGCAGGGTACGCTGGCCGCGGGCAGGCCGCTCATGTTGAATGGGTAGGAGAACTCGGCCCAGCGGAGCCAGTCCCAGGGGTGTTCGGGCCAGTGGGCGGGCTCGATGCGGTCGGGCGGGAAGGCGGCCACGGAAACCGCGGGAGTCAGGAGCAGGTCCCATTCGGCCATGAAGCGGTGCATCCGCTCCACGTAGGCGAGCTTGCGCGCGCGCATGGCGATGTAGTCGTCGGCGGAGTGTCCCATCCCGGCGCGGATGCAGGCGACGAGACCGGCGTCCATGCGGTCCTCCCACTCTGGGAGCAGGGGCGCGAGCGGCGCCTCGTGGACCGCCCAGAAGAACCTGCCGATCTCGGGACCCTCCGGTCCCCACCCTGGAATCACTTCCTCGACCTGGCACCCGAACGACTCGAACGCGGACGCGGCCGCGTGCACGGGCCCGGCGACTTCCGGGTCGACGCGTGCGTGGCCCAGGTCCGGGCTGAAGGCGATGCGGAGGCCATGGACATCCGTGTCGAGCCCGGCCAGGTAGTCGGTCGGCGGGCCAGTGAGGCTCGTGTGATCGAACGGATGCGCCCCGGCGGTGGCGTTCAGGAACAGCGCCGCGTCGGCCACGGTGCGGGCGATAGGACCGATGTGCGAGACGTTGTCGTTGTTGCGAACGGGCACGTGTGGGATCACGCCCCACGTGGGTTTCAGCCCGAATACGCCGCAGAAGTGCGACGGCATGCGGATCGAGCCGGCCCCGTCGGAGCCCTGGTGCAGCGGTCCGAATCCGGCGGCCGCCGCGGCCGCTGCCCCGGTGGAAGAGCCGCCGGCGTTCAGGCCGTGCTTCCAGGGGTTGTGCGTGATGCCGGTCAGCGGGCTGCGGCCGATCCCGGTCCAGCCGAACTCCGGCGTCGTGGTCTTGCCGAGGATCACGGTGCCGGCGGCCTTGAGGCGCGCGGTCACGGGGGCGTCGAAGTCGGCGATCTGGTCGGCCTGCGTGAGCGAGCCCAGCGCCAGCGGATGACCCGCGAGCTGGTGCAGATCCTTGATGGTGACCGGTACCCCATGGAGCGGCCCGAGGTCGTCGCCGCGACTCACGGCGTCTTCCGCCGCCTGCGCCATGTCGAGCGCCAACTCCGCCGTCAGGTGTGCGAAGGCATTGACGCGTCCGTCGTGGCGCTCGATCTTCTCGAGCACGGCGCGCGTCAGCTCGACGGGCGAGATGTCCCGTGTCCGTACGCGCTGCGCGAGTTCGGTGGCGGGGACGAAGCAGAGGTCGGCGTTCACCGGCGCGGGCGCGGCGAGGACGTGGAGCCGTTGCGGCCCACGCTCAGTCCTGCAGGCCGTCGATCTCGCGTCCGAGCTGGGCCTTTGGGTCCGTGACGATGGCCTCCAGCGCGCGGACCCGGTCCTCCAGGCCGCCACCGCCCTCAACCGCGGCAAGGCGGGCTTCCAGATCGTCGAGCCGGCCGTTGCCGGACGCGGTCTTCGACTTGGCGTAGACCCGATAGCCTTCGAGCAGGCAGCCGCACACCACGGCGATGGCGACGAAAGTCCAGAATCCCATGGGGCGTCTCCGCGAGTTCGTGACCGGATCATAGTGCAACCCAGGACCGGCACGCACTGCGCAGGAAAGCGTTCCGGCGACGCATGTCGTACACGGCCGGGCAGCGCGGGCTTGCCTATACTGTCCGGCATGCGCCAGGCATCCGACCCGGTTGCGGAGTATCTCGCCACGCTCGAACGACTGCGGGCGCGCAAGCGGTGGTCGACGGACATGGCGACGGTGCGCTTCGCCGCGTTGGCGCTGGGCGCGGGGCGCACCGAAGCTGACATCGACCGGCTCGAGGAAGCCGCGGCGACGTTGCGCGCACGGGCCGGCTGGACCAGTCCCCTGCGGTCGGAAGTCCGGCACGTCGTCGCGGCCATGCTGGTGCGCGAGGGACTCGATCCGGACGGCGTCCACGATCAGGTTTTGGAGACCCGTGCGGCACTGCGGTCGCATCGCCTCCCGCGGAGTCAGGCGGGGACGACTTTCGCCGCGCTCGTGCTGGTGTTGCGGTTGGGAGGTGGGCCCGTGCCGGAACGCCAACTGGAGCGACTGGAGACGATCTGGCGCGGCTGGCGTTCGGAGCACTTCTGGCTGACCGGCGCGGACGATCTCCCGGCGGCGGCGCTGCATGCCTGCGGCGAGCGGGAGGTGGAGATGCTCGTCGCGGACATCGAGCGGGCGTATGCGCGGCTCAGGGAAGCCGGCTTCCGCCGCGGCAACGGGCTGCAGTGGGCCTCGCAGGTGCTGGCGGTCGACCCGCGGGGCGTGGACACGGGCGTTGAACGGTTCCGGCGCGTGGCCGAGCGGCTGCGGCGGTCACGGGTCCGCGTCCGTCCCGGACGCTACGACGAGGCCGCGATCCTCGCGCTGGTCCACGGGGACGTGGCGGCGGTCGTGGACCGCGCCTTGGAGTACCGGGACCGGCTGCGCGCCGCCAAGCCGCGTCCCGGGCGCGACCCGGCGTTCACCGTTGCCGTCGGGCTCGCCTTTGCGGGCGATGAGCGGGGAGCGGCCGACCGCGCCGCCGGAGACCTGGCCGCGCTGCATTCCATCCAGGCCATCCTGAGCGCCCGCCGCGCGGCGGCGGCTTCCACGGCGGGCGCGGGCGCCGCGGCGCACTCCTGATCGCGTCAGGGCATCAGTCTCGGGGCGATGGGCGGCCGGCGGTGGCCGGTCCCGGGAGGATAGTGGTCCCCCAGGTAGTCCAGGATCCGGCCCTCCACGTCCGCCGGCAGCGCCCAGAGGTTCTGCGTGTCCTGCATCCATCGGATCATCGCGAGCCACGTTCCGCGGTCGGCGCGCTGCCGCGTCACGAGGCCGAACGAGTGGCAGCTCCCACAGTGCGCCCGAACGTCTTCCCAGCCTGGTTCCGTAACGAGCCCCGTGTCCGGGTCGATGCCGGTGGCGAGGACGCCGGGAGCGACGCACGCGATCAGGAAAGCGGTCAGGATCGAGCGGCGTTCGCGGCTCATGTCACCATGACCGCGATCCGGTGGCAGGCGTTGTTCAGGTATCCCCGCGGGTTCCACGCCGGCAGCAGGACCGGCTGCGACCGCCCCCTTTCGTCCACGGCCCGCGCCCAGACTTCGTAGTACCCCCGCCGCGGGACACTGACCGAGGCGGACCAGTGCTGCCAGGCGAGCCGGTTGACCGGTTCGGTGAGCGCGGCGGGCTGCCACGTCGTCCCGAAGTCGATCGACGTGTACACCGCCGCCACGCGCAAGTCGCCCGCCCACGCGTGGCCGCGCGCGCTCGCAGGCGTGCCGAAAGGAGTGTGCACACCGGATTCCGGAAAGGTGATGAGCGACTTCACCGGCATCGACTCGATGATGCACATGTCGCCGTCGTCGACCCGCGTGCCGGGCGCGACCGGATTGCAGGGTACGCGGTACGACCGGCCACCCATCTTCTCGCCGTCGTGCACGCGGTCGCGGACGAGGATGCGCGTCAGCCACTTGCCGCCCACGGAGCCGGGCCAGCCGGCGGCGACCATGCGCAGGGGATACCCGTGGAGCGGCGGCAGCGGGGCGCCGTTCATGCCCCACGCGAGCAGCGTCTCGTCCTCCAGCGCCTTGTGGACGGGGACCCCTCGGGATATCGGCAGCTTCGCCGGATCGCCCGAGATGTGGGTGTCCGCGGCTTCCCAGGCGACGTAGACGGCGTTGTCGGCGATCCCGCAGGAGCGCAGGAGGTCCCGGAGGCGCACGCCGGTCCAGTTCGGACATCCGACGGCGCCGGTGGTCCACTGGTTGCCCGGCGCCGGCGGGTGGAACTCGGACCGGCCGTTGCCGCCGCACTCCATCTGGAGTTGCAGGGTGCGGTGTTCGAAGCGTTGCTGGATCTCGCCCAGGGTCATGCGCACCGGACGCAGGCAAGCCTCACCGGTGACCTCGACTGTCCATTCCGCCGGATCGATGTCCGCCGTGTCGGGGGGATTGCCGTTGTTGCGGACGAACAGACGTTTCGCCGGCGTGACGGCGTCGTCGAGCAGGTGGGCCGGGGTCTCGGCATTGAGGGGACGGTCGTTCAGCACCCGCAGGCCGTCTTTGCCGGGGATCGCGAAGGGCTCCGCCGTCTGTGCGAACGCCGCCGGGATCAGGCCCGCCGGCATCCGTTCGGCGAACGGGATCGCCCCACCTAGCGACGCGGACATCGCGGCCAGCCCGGAGCCCCGCAGGAAGCCGCGCCGGGTGAGACCGGTTTCGCGACCCCACATGACGCGATCCGCTTCGAGGGGGCCCGCGTCGTAGAGGTGGTGAATTCCTTTCTCGATCCTGACGGTCATCTCCATGTCCGCCCTTCCCAAGCCCGACATTTTGGGCCAAGGTTCGCCCTGCCGCCATCGTACGGGAGACCGGCATGAACAAGGTCCAGGGCCTGCATCACCTCGCCGTCTGCACGGCAGACATGAAATCGCAGATCGAGTTCTTCACCGACAAGCTCGGCATGGAACTCGTCGCGCTCTACTGGATGCACGGTGTGGCGAACACCTGGCACGGTTTCCTGCGTCTCAACGACGAAAGCTCCATTGCCTTCGTCTGCAACCCGGACATCGACGGTATCCCCGTCCGCCTCGGCGAGACGCACGCCGGGAACCCCGGCGCCAACTGCGCAAAGGGCGCCATGCAACACGTGGCGTTGCGCGTTCGGGACCATGAGGAGCTGCTCGCGATGCGGGACCGGCTCCGCTCGAAAGGCGTGCCGGTGATGGGGCCGATGGACCACGGCTTCTGTGCGTCCATCTACTTCGCGGGTCCCGAGAACCTTGCCCTGGAGCTCTCGTACTCGAAGGAGCCCATCGACCAGGAGGCGTGGATCGATCCGGAGGTCACGGAGCTTGCGGGCATCTCCGCGGAAGAACTCGCGCGGTACAAGAGACCCGCCGACTATGCGGACGAAGGCGGCGCCGTCGCGCAGCCGCCGCTCGACGGCCCCGGGCCCCACATGACCAACTATCCGCCGGGGCGCTACCAAGCGGCCCTGGGAGTTCCGGACGAGGCGATCTGGAACAGCGTCGACAACCAGCCGCCGGTCAAGGTGGACGCCGCGGCCGGTTAGCCGCGCGGCCCCTGCGCGCCTACGCGCCGACCAGCTTCGGGACCGGCATCATCTGTTCCCGGTACGGGAACACGTCGCCGACCCCGAGCATCTCCCGCAGGCGGGCCGGCTCCGCGCAGTCCTTCCAAAGCCCGTCGGGAATGGTCATCTGCAGGTTCTCCTGCGGACTGATCGAGAAGTGGCGGTAGAAGCCGATCGCGTTCAGGCGCAGTCCGGGGGTCCGCTTCGGAAAGCTGCCGTGCCAGGTCGCGCCGTGCCAGAGGACCACCGCCCCGCGCGGGCCTTCGGCTGGAACGGCGCGCGCGTCCGCGTCGGGCCCGGGATACCCGCCGGCGAGGTGGGAGCGCGGCACGTACGCGAGGCACCCGTCCTCCTTCGAGTACGGGGTGAGCATCCACGTCGCGTTGACGTGCAGGGCGTTGCCGCCCCAGGGCATGGGACAGCCCCGCTGGTCGGGGTGCAGGGCGATCGACCCGGGTCTCGAAAACCCGGTCTGGCCCTCGTCCGGGGGCGTGCTCTGCCACTTCAGGTAGGATGTCGAGTTGTCCAGCCGGCGCATGCGGAAGGGGAACTCGAAGGGGAAGCCGCCCTGGATCAGGCTACTGACCAGCGCGTCGACCTGGGGGTTCGTCAGCAGGTCGCGAAAGCAGCGGTCTCGCTGAAGTAGTTGCTGCATCAGCATCACGGACGGTTTGGCTCGGGCGGCAGGCCCACGCTCGCCATGATGCGGTCCGTACCGGCGGGCCACCCCAGCTCTCCTTCGGGACCGTTCTCGAGGCTGATGGGGCAGCCGGTCATCCGGGTGAACTCCTTGAGTAGCACCTCGGTGCAGCGGTCGAGCAGCGCCTCGGTGACCCCGGTGACCTCGGGCGGGACGATCGTGAGCCCGTTCGACTCGAGTTCGAGGAGGTAGGGCTCCAGCCCGTACTGGGCGATCTCGTCCCGGATCTGTTCGCTGATGTTCGCCATGTCACTCTGCCAGGGGTTTGACGATACCGCGTCTGACTTCGCCGGCCAGTCGGTGGGCGAGGAAGTCGAACGCGAAGTCGATTTCCTCGGCGGGGATCTCCGGGTGCAGGCCCGGATTCGCGTGCAGACGCTTGTCGGCGCTAGCGAGGGCGTCGAAGAGTTCGAGGCAGCCCTCGCGGTTGAAGATTTCGTCCTCGAGCTGCATCAGGAACAGCACCGGGATGTCGATCGCGGCGGCGTCGCGCGCGAGCCGCTCGCCGAAGGCCCGGCCAAGGCCCCGGGTCCCGAGGAGCCCCAGGGTCGCGGCATGGACGCCGATTCCGGAGGCCAGGAGCGGGATTCCGAAGATGGAGCCCATCGACAGGCCGAAGTAGGCGATCCGGCCCTCGCCGATCCCGGTGTCATGGCACACCGCCTCGAGCGCCTCGTGCCAGTCCCGCACCATGTCCTCGACCGCGCCTTCGCGCTGCATCTCTGCGCGCAGCGCCTCGCGGCCGCCGGGCGGGACGTGGCGCAGGCCGTGGACGGGGCCGTCGATCGCAAGCACCGCGACGTCCTGCTCCCGCGTCATGCGCTTGCCGAGGTGGGGGATCGGCGCCTGGTAGCGGTCGCCGGAGGCGCCGTGCCCGCAGAGCAGGAGGGGTGTGTCGGCGTCCGGGGCGGGCGGCAGCCAGAGCGCGCCGGTTACCGGGCGGGCGTGCCCGCGGTCGATGCGGAAGTCTCTCGGTGCGCCGTCCGACGCCGTGCCGAGCCATTGCAGCGTGGCCACGCGGTCCTCCCGAACCTTCCGGTTCCGGTAGTATCGAAAATGTATGGCACGCTCTACAAGGGGAGCGACAAGCGGAGGAGGATTCGACATGGCCGAGCCCGCGACTGCCGTGCCCCCGGACGCGTCCAGGGACGTGCCCAACGCCGTCGACGTGATGCTGGCGCCGATCCGGGAGCTTGGGCTTGAGCCCTACGTCGCCGAACTCGAACAGTACGGTTACACGGTCATTCCACCGGAGCGGGTCGCCACGCCCGAGTTCGTCGAGCGGTTGCGCGACGCGGTCCTGCGGGTCGCCCACGAACGCACGGGCGTCGAGCACGCCCGGGGCAGGCTTTCCCCTGAGCCAGGACCCTCCAGGAACCCCGGCACCCTGCCGCGAGCGCGGTGCGGAACCCGGGAACGGCGCGTACGCGGACGACCAGCTCCAGGCCGCGCGCCACCGCGGCCGCGGGGGGGGCGAAACTCGATGCTGGCCTGGCGGGACCGCCGCCGAGGTTTGGCTGCCACCAGAGGGCCGGCGACGCGTCGGCCTGATCGATCCGGCCGAGGTGCCAGGTGCTCAGCGGTCCGGTCCGCCGTCCCGCCGGAGGCAGGTCGGCCGGGTCAGCGCCGGGGGGCCTACACCGCGCGGAAGCCTTGACGGCGGTTCGTTGAGACTTCGGCAAGCCGGCGCTTGACCGTCTCGATCGGGTTCCGGTAATCCACCGTGCCCAGCCCGAAGTTGGTCAGCTTGTAGCCAATCAGGGCCTGCAGCTTCTCCGGCATCTCGACGACGACCTCCGGCGGCACGCCGATGAACTGGTTCTCGCGCTGCTTGAGCCAGGCCAGGTTGAAGTTGAGGTTGATCGAGCGCCGGTACTCGTTGGCGGTCGAGTTGCCACCGCCCCGGTGCCATAGCGCGCCTTCCCAGAGAAGTAGCGCGCCGGCGGGCATTTCCACGCTCACGGTCGGCGCATCCTGGTCTACCCGGTCCACGGAACGGTGGCTGCCGGGCACCACTTCGGTGGCCCCGTTCTCGCGCGTGAACGGGTCCAGCGCGATCAGGGTGTTGACGATGAAGGGCGGGTGCGGACGCGGAATCGGGTAGTGCCCGTCGTCCTGGTGCATGCGCTGGCGACGGTCGCCGGGCGCGGGCCGCATGGCGGCGACGCCGGAGATCTGGAAGTCGGGGCCCAGAACCGCCTCTATCAGCGCCAGCAACCGGTCGTCGACGAGGAGTTCGTCCACGGCCCGCGTCTTGGCCAGCAGGTTGTGCGTGTGCACGGTCTGCTGACCGTACTCCTCCGTCATGCGGCTGCCGATGTCGTCGAACACGGGTGCGAGGCCGCGGCGCAGGCGGTCGAGCGTCTCCAGGTCGAGAAAGTCCGGGACTACCGCGTAGCCGTCTTCCCGTATGCAGCGCACTGCGCCGTCGATGTCCATGGGCACCCTCTCCCCAACAACTCTCCCCAACAAGTAGTGCCGTCGGTCGCCGCCCTCAGAGCGCGGCGACGCCGGCTTCGGCGATCGCCAGGTCTTCTTCGTCCGTGGCGCCGGCCACGCCGATCGCCCCGATCAGCGTGCGGTCCTGCACGAGCGGCAGGGAGCCGTCGGCCACCATCATGCGACCGCCGCGCATGATACTCGCCGCCCGGAACCAGTTCTCGTCCTTCACGGGCGCCAACTGCGCGCCCTTGGCGCCGCCCCAGATCGTGCACGTGTACGCGAGGCCGTACGCGATATCGAACCACCCCCCCCCCCCCCCCCCCCCCCCCGGGGCGCGGTCCATGCGGCCCACGGCCGAGATGTCGCCCGCCCGGTCGACCACGACCACGGTAACGAACTTCTCGAACTCGCGGGCCTTGGCCAGGGCCGCATCGACGGCGTTCTGTGCCTGCTCGTGGGTCAGTTGTGGCATCGAGGGATCCTCCTGCAAGAGATGGGACCGGTTGTGGCCGGTCCGTGTCGGAGGGCCGGCGACGGCGGCGCTCCAACCTTATCACCGCTCCGGCCGAACGCCGGTATGCTGTGACACTCCGTAAGGCGCGGGGGAGGCCGCATGCACCGCGGGATGGCGCTGGCGTCGATGGCCCTGGTGCTGGCGTTCGTCGGCTTCACCGTGGTGGATGTCGAGGGCGCGGGCGCGATCTATGCCGGGGTCCGGAGCTGGATCGACGCCACGTTCAGCGGTTACTACGTGGCTGTCCTCTGCGTCATGCTGGTCGCGAGCGTCTACCTGATGGTGGGCCGGCACAGTCGGATCCGTCTTGGCCCAGACGACGCGCGGCCCGAGTTCAGGACGTTCTCCTGGCTCGCCATGCTCTTCTCCGCCGGCCTCGGCATCGGCCTCCTGTTCTTCTCCATCGCCGAACCGATGGGGTACTTCGACTACGCCGAGTCCCAGTCCTACCCCACGAACCCCCATGCGGACCAGGTAGGCGCGCTGGCCATGGACGAGTCCCGCGCGGTGCACGCCCTGCGGGTCACGTACTTCCACTGGGGCCTGCACGCCTGGTCGCTCTATGTCGTGACGGGTCTCTGTCTCGCCTACTTCGGGTTCCGCAAGAACCTCCCGCTGACGCTGCGCTCGGCGCTACACCCGCTGATCGGGGAGCGGATCCACGGGCCCATCGGACACGGTGTGGACCTGCTGGCCGTGTTCGGGGCGGTGTTCGGGGTGGCCACGTCGCTGGGACTCGGCGCCCGGCAGATGGCCGTGGGACTCGGCGTCCTGTTCGGCGTGGAGCCGGCGTTGGTCACCCAGATCGTGCTGGTGGCGGTGATCTCGGCGGCGGCCACGCTCTCCGCGGTGATGGGCGTCGCGCGGGGGATCCGGGTGATCTCGGAGTGGAACATCTACCTCAGCATCGTGCTGCTCGCGCTGTTCCTGTTCCTCGGTCCCTCGGCATGGCTGATGGAGCTCCTGGGCCGGAGTGTCGGGGCCTACGCCTGGCACCTCGTGCCGATGGGGCTCTGGGTTGCGGACGCGCCGGGCGAGACGGCGTGGCAGAGCGACTGGACGATCTTCTACTGGGGCTGGTGGATCGCCTGGGCGCCTTTCGTGGGACTGTTCATCGCGCGCATCTCCCGGGGGCGGACCATCCGCGAGTTCACGATGGGCACGCTCTTCGTGCCGACGGTCGCCGGCATGGTGTGGATCTGCCTGTTCGGCGGCAATGCCCTGTACATGGAGCTGTCGGCCGAGAGCGGCGTGGGGACGGCGGGCATCCTCGAGCTCGTTCGCGTCGGCGAACTCGAGGCGGCGCTCTTCGGCACCATCGATCGGTTGAGCGATGTCGCATGGCTGGGATGGGCCATGTCGGCACTCGCGACCATCCTGCTCGCCACCTGGTTCATCACGTCGTCGGACTCCGCCACGCTGGTGATCGCGACGATGCTCAGCATGGGCGACACGCAGCCGCCCCGCGGGCTGCGGATCTTCTGGGGCGTGGCGATCGGGACGGTCGCGGCGGTGCTGCTGCTTGCCGGGGGGCTGCAGGGCCTGCAGGCGGCCTCGGTGGCGGCGGCGCTACCCGTGAGCGCGGTGTTGATCGCGATCCTCATCGGGGTGCTGAAGGCGCTGTGGGCCGACTCGCCGGGGCCTGCCCCTTAGCGTCAGGTCTCGATGGGATTGTCCGGGTCGGTGATCCACTCGCTCCACGATCCGGCGTAGAGGGCGGGCTCCGGCAGCCCGGCATGGACCATGGCCAGGATGTTGTGGGCCGCGGTGACGCCGGAGCCGCAGTAGCACACGGTCCGCTCGGTATCGCGGCCGGCGAGGAGCGACTCGAAGCGGCGCCGCAGCGATGCGCGGTCGGCGAAACGGCCGTTGGGGGTCAGATTGTCCGCGAAGGGGGCGTTGAGGGCGCCGGGAATATGGCCGCCCCGCGGATCGATGGTTTCGTTGCTGCCGTCGAAACGGTCGGGAGCGCGTGCGTCGAGCAGCGTCCAGGTGCGCCCGGCCGCATGGGGACGGAGTTCGGGCATCGTGACGGTCGTTGGCCGGGCCTCGGGCGGTGGAGGAGGCGAGGCCGGCGTAGCGCCAAGGATCCCGGCCGCCATCGCCTGCCATGCCTGGTACCCGCCGTCGAGCACGGCCGCCCGCGTGTGTCCCGCCCAACGCACCATCCACCAGCACCGGGACGCGAACATCCCGCCGGCGTCGTCGTACGCGACCACCTGGGAGTCCTCGGCAACGCCGTGCGCGCGCAGCGTCTGGCGGAAGGCGTCGCGGTGCGGCAGGGGATGCCGGCCGGTGCGTCCCGGGGACACGGGTCCCGCGAGGTCACGGTCGAGGTGCAGGTGGACGGCGCCGGGGATGTGCGCGTTCGCGAAACGCGCTTCGCCGGCGTCCGGATCGCCCAGGTCGAAACGGCAGTCGAAGACGGATACCGACCCGGGATCGAGTGCCGCCAGTTCGGCAGCGCCGATCAGCGTCGCGAACGCGGTCACAGGACGGCGTCGAGGGCTCCGGAGAGCGCGGAAACGATGCGGTCGATGTCCTCGTCGTCGATGATGAACGGCGGGCCTACCACCATGATGTCCCGCACTTCCCCGGTCCCGCCGCCGTACAGGAACACGCCGCGCTCGAGGCAGGCCCCGACCAGGTGCGACGTCACGTTGGCCTCTGCGGGGAACTGCTCGAGGGTCTCGCGATCCGCGACGATCTCGACACCCTGCAGCAGGCCGCGGCCGCGCACTTCGGCGACGTTGGGATGCTCGCCCAGGGCGTCCCGCAGCGCCGTCATGAGCCGCTCGCCGGTCGCCGCCGCGCGCTCGACCAACCCCTCGCGCCGCATGATCTCGAGGACCTTGTCCGCGGCGGCGCAGGCGGCGGGATGCGCGGCGAAGGTGTGGAACATCACGTTGATGTCGGACTCCCCGATCGGCGCGGCGACGGCCTCCGTCGAGAACACCCCGGTCAGCGGCGCGTAGCCGCCGGCGAGACCCTTGCCGGCGACCAGGAGGTCGGGCGCGAACGGCCAGTGCTGGTATCCGAAAGTCGTACCGGTCCGGCCGAACCCGGTCATCACCTCGTCCGCGATCAGCAGGATCTCGTGCCGGTCGCAGATCTCGCGGATCCCCTCCCAGTAACCATCCGGGGGAACGATCGCGCCGCCGCTCGCGCCGACGATGGGTTCGCCGACGAAGGCCGCGATGGTGTCCGGACCCTCGGCTTCGACGGTGTCTTCGAACGCCTCGAGGTAGTAGCCGACCGGATCGTTCCCGGGACATCGGAGCGGATACGGTGTCGGCGTGGACGGATAGTGCTGGAGGGCTTGCAGCAGGCCCTTCTTGCGGGCGGCGTGGCCCCCCACGGCGGTCGTCGCCAGCGTCGTGCCGTGGTAGGAGATCGAACGCCCGACGACCTTGCGTTTCTCCGGGCGGCCGAGCGCCGCGAAGTGCTGGATGGCGATCTTCATGGCCGACTCGACGCCCTCCGAGCCGCCGCAGGTGAGGTGTATCCGGGTGAGGTGCGGCGGCAGCCAGTCCGCCACGAGGCGCTCGACGAGGCGCACCCGGGACGGCGTGTGCCAGGGCGGGACGACATAGCCCTCTTCCTCGGTCGCACGGGCGACGGCCTCGCCCACCTCGCCGCGCCCGTGCCCGATGTTGGTGACGATGGCGCCTCCCGCGGCATCCAGGATGCGCCGCCCGTCGTCCATGACGAGGTACGCACCCTCGCCGCGCCGCACGGACACGGGACGGCCGAAGGGGAGGAAGGGGTAGTTGCTCATGGGACGCCTTGTCGAAAACACGGCGCCGCGGTACGCCGCTTGGTCATTCTAGCCCGCATCGCGGCCACGGCACGCGTCAGGCGGAAGCTCCGGCGGCCTCGAACAGGGCGAGCATCTCGTCCCGGTACGGGCGGCGCTTGAGGTCCTCGTCCCGCGACGCCTCGTATCCGGCGATCACCTTGCCGAGGAGATCCGACCGTTCGAGGAAGCTGCCCGGGCTGTCGAGCAGGTTCACCTGCCGGAAGAGGGCGCGCATGACTTCGATGTCGGAGCGCGCGGCGTGGCCGAGTCCCTTGCGGAACGCGACGCCGCGGCGCTTGCGCTCGTCCACCGTGCCGTCGGCGTTGTGGAAGTCGAACGGGTCCTCGCCGCGCTGCAGCGCCTTGTTGACCGCCAGACCCTGGCGGTCCTGCTGGACCTGCACCTCGTACCAGGGGACCACGTCGCGCTCGACCGCCGCCTCGAACGCGCCCGCCCGGTCGTCCGAGTCGCGGTGGTCGGCCAGCGCTTCGGCCAGGGCGAACGCCGACACCCACGCGAGAGCGCAGCCGCGTCCGGCGATGGGGTTGGTATGCACGTGCGCGTCGCCGATGGCGAAGAAGTTGCGCAGGGCAGGGCGCCCGTCGACCAGGTAGTGCCGGCGGGTGTTCGCGAGGTTGCCGTAGAGGAACACCTTGCTGATGGGCTGCGAACGCGCCCTCGAGACCCAGTCCGCCGAGACCGAGATGGCGTTGGCGGCCGCGTCGAAGCCCGCTTCCCGGCCGATGGCGGCCATGGGCGCGTCCTCGGGATCCGCGGCCAGGGTGAGGGAGAACGTGCGGTTGTCGCTGCGGAAGAGCCCCGCCTTCAGGTAGCCGAGGTCGATGCCCTGGACTCCTCCGGCGAGCGACTGGCGCCCGTCCAGGGTCGGGTAGTCGGCCCCGTCCCGCAAGCGGTAGAAGCGCGACGTGTAGAAGATTCCGCACGGATGCCGCTCGGTGTGCACCGGGGCGAGGCCGGCCTCCTCGAACCAGTCGTCGGCGCGCGTATGCGCGCCGCTCGCGTCGACCACCACATCTGCGTCGAGGGTTCGTTCTGCGTCCGCGGTGCGTACCGTCACCCCGACCGCGCGGCCGTCGCGCATCGCGAGGCCCCGGACCCGGGCGCCGTGCAGGTACTCGAAGCCTCCCTGCTCCAGCATGTAGCGCCGCAGCACGTACTCGAACACGACGCGCCGACAGGCGAGGAAGGTGATGTCCGCATCCTCGGCGACGAGCTTGGGGGCGTCGAACGTCGCGCGCGCCACGTCGGAGAAGCGCAGTTCCTCCGCGCCACTCGCGATCAGCAGCGCGTGGAGCTCGGGCGCGTGCGCCTTGATCAGGTTGTTGAGCGGCGCCAGCAGGACGTGCGAGTGCCGCGTCTGCCCGGCGCCGGTTCGCCGCCACGCGTCCCAGGCGGCGAGATGGTCCGCCGGCATGGCCGCGCGGTCCCGCTCGACGCAGGTGACGCGGAACCCCGCCCGCGTGAGGGCAAGCGTCGCCCCGAGGGCGGCGATGGAGCCTCCGACGAGGACGGCGTGCGGGCGGCGAGGACGCAAGGGCGGGACCGATAGACGTTGCGTGACGGCGAGCGGTATGAGAAACCATCGGGGTCCGGAACACAAAACGCGGGAGGCGAGGGCGTTGCAGGGGATCGAACTGGATCGGGTGACCGCCTGGGCATCCGAGCGCATACCGGAGTTGGCGCCGCCGCTCTCCTTCTCGCTGATCGCCGGCGGGCACTCCAACCTCACCTACCGTTTCATCGACGCACGCGGGGAGAGCTACGTGCTGCGGCGCCCGCCCCTCGGGCACGTGCTCGAGAGCGCCCACGACATGGGCAGGGAACACCGCATCGTGGCGGCGCTCAAGGGAACGGACGTGCCCGTCCCGCCGGAGCACGGGCACTGCGACGACGTGGAGGTCAACGGCGCGCCGTTCTACCTGATGGGATACGTGGACGGGCTCGTGCCGCATGACGCCGCGGCCGTGGGGGAAATGCCGGACACGCAACGCCGGTCATTGGGGGCACACGTGGTCGAGGTCCTCGCGGCCCTGCACGGCATCGATCCCGACGCGGTGGGGCTCGGCGACCTCGGGCGCAGGGAGGCCTACCTGGCGCGCCAGCTCCGCCGCTGGTCGAAGCAATGGGCGGCCACCCAGACCCACGAGGTGCCCGAGATGGAGGAGAGCGAGCGTCTCCTGCGCGAGAACATGCCGGAACAGGTCGGGGCGTCGATCGCACACGGGGACTATCGGCTGGGCAACATGATCGTCGGCGACGGGCGCATCCGGGCCGTGCTCGACTGGGAGCTCTGCACCCTCGGCGATCCGCTCGCGGACCTCGGCTACCTGCTCAACAACTGGATGCAGCCGGAAGAGCCCGGCGCGGTCGCCGCGGCCACCGGGGCTGGCGGATTCGGCTCCCGGGAGTCGGTGTGCATGGCCTACGAAGAAGCCACGGGGCGCGACCTGTCCCGCATCGACTACTACCGCGCGTTTTCCCACTGGCGGCTGGCCGCCATCGCCCAGGGCGTCTACAAGCGCTACCTCGTCGGCGCGATGGGCGAGAGCCGGGGCGTCGACCTCGAACAGCAGGAACAGGGAGTCACGGCCCGGGCCCGCACGGCCCTCGCGTTTCTCACGTGACCGGGCCTCCTCTGCAGGGCGTCTCCGGGGAGGGTGGGCCGGGCAGGGTGAGCCCGACGGACTCATCCTGCCCGGTCGTGCCCGTTAACGCTCGGCAGGGCGAATAAAGGGGCGTGTCAGCCGCTCCGAGGGAAGTGGAGCGGCTGAAGACGGCTTCGCTGGGGGAAGGACACTCGTCAGGGAGGACAGAGATCGAAGCCGTCGTACACGCCAGAAACTCAACATGACGGTATTGTGTACAGGACAGATTGTCCTGTCAATACTTTTTTGTACAGTTTTTGTTCTTTTTTTCAGTCGTGCGTGTGGATGAGGGCGTGCTGCTCGACGAACGCGTTCAGGGCTTCTTCCAGCTCGGCCCGGGCGGCCTGCGCGCTGACCGATGTGAGCGGGTGTTCCGATTTCCCCGCGGCGCACCGCTCGGTGTGCGCCGTGAACGCGTTGAGCGCGCCGAGGAGATCGACGATGCCGCGCGTGCACTCGCAGCCGGTCCGCGGGGCGGCCATCGCGATGTGGAGCAGTTCGTCGTCCGTGAATCTGCGGGGCGGCCCGCCGGCGGATAGCGGCGCTCTCGGTTGGGCGAGGCATGCCTCTTCGATCGCCGACCAGGATGCGGGCCACGGCATCAGGGTGACGCCGAACGCCGCCGCGGTCTGCAGATCCGCCTCGGTGGCGTATCGGTACGCGAAGACGAGGGCCGCATCGCGTACGGCATCGAGGTATCTCTCGATGCGCTCCGGATCAAGCGTGGGAAGCAGCACCGCGACGACATCCAGCTCCGGCAGGATGTCCAGGTGCGCGTCGAACGACTCGGGGCTGGCCCAGCGGCCGTGAATGTCCAGCCGCGCGCCGCCGGCGTCGCGCTCGGCGAGTACCAGGTCCGCCCCGACGAGCCCCACGCGCAGGCCCGATTGCGAGGGCCGCGGAGCGACGCCGAGGCGCCGGTCGATCTCCGCGGGCCCGAGCCGCGCGAGCTGCCCGATGGTCTGGCCGCGGTCGAGGAGGGCCTTGATCTTCTTCAGCCGGTCGAGCTGCTCGCCGTCGTAGAAGCGCGTCCGCCCGGCCCGCTCGGTGGGATGCATGCCGTAGCGCCGCTCCCAGGCGCGCAGCCGCTCGACCGAAATGCCCGTCAGCTTCGAGACGGTGCCGATCTTGTACAGTTGGTCGTCCATGTTTTACCTGGACGTATCCGGACAACGGATTGTACAGGTCTGGCGGTATTTGTACAGGTTTTGAGCTAGGCTACGGACGTGGGCCGGCCGCACGCAGGCGCCGCCTCATGCTGGCGGGGCGGGCGATGGGGACGGGGATGGTCCCATCGAGCTCCAGCACGTCGGCGTCTCCGGTCAACAGGGCGTCCGCACCCGCCGCCACGGCCAGCCGCGGGAAGATCGCGTCATGCGGGTCGCGACACGCGGGGACGACGGTCGATTCCGGGACCGCCACGGACTCGCACCACGGGAGGTACTCGGCCAGCACCGCCTCCCGTTCGTCTGCCGACAGGTGGAACTTCGGATAGGCGAGGACGCGAATGAGCTCGGACGCGGTTGCGCGACTGGCCAGCGGTGTTGCCGCGGCAAGCTGCCACGCCTCCTTGAGCCAAGCCACTTCTCCATCGAACAGCAGCGCGGAAATCAGTACGTTCGTGTCGAGGACGATCCGCGGCTGGGGGCTCAATCGTGCCGGCGCGCCCATCGAATCGCTTCCCGAACGTCCTTGTCCGTGATTCCCAGGTCCCGGAGCTTGCGGCGCACTGCATCCCCCTGGTTGAGACGGACCGGCGAAAGGACGATGCGACCGGAACGCTCGGACACCTCGAAGTAGGAGACGCCGGGAAACGAGGACACGATGTCCTTCGGAAGGGTCAACTGGTTCTTGGACGTCAGCTTCGCGAGCATCGGTGTCCCTTGATTACGGAAAACAAGGAAATCTTACTTCAGGCGAGACATGGGTCCAACCGCCCGCCCATGCCGATTGGCCACTCAAACGGCGAAGTTGCGCGCGTCCGGCTCCCCCGGCACGATGTCGCAGGTTTCCATGTACCAGGCGAGCATGCGGTCCTTGAGCGCCAGCGCGGCGTCGCGGTACGCGGGATCGTCGATGACGTTCTTGGTCTCGCCCGGGTCCGCGGCCAGGTCGTACAACTCGTCGGTCTCGTAGGCGCGCCGCACGTACTTGAAGCGTTGCGTGCGGCACATGGCGGCCTTCGTGTGCGGTAGCCGGGGGCGCTCCTGGAGTTGGAGATGGATGCGGGGCGAGTAGAGCGTGCCGGCCGGCGTGCGCTTGCGCGACGGCGCGTCGGGGCCGTCACCGGCGCCGACGCTCTCCCGCTCGCTCGCCTGCGCTTCGCCCCGCAGGCGGCCTCCTTCGCAGAACACGGCATCCCGGTGTTCGGCGGCCGGGTCTCCGAGCAGGGTGGCGAGACTCCGGCCGAAGTGCCAATAGCCGCAGTCGATTCCGGCGAAGTCGTAGACGGTAGCCGGGAAGTCCACCAGTTCGACCGGTTGGTCGCGTATGCCGGCGACGCACGGAACCCCGGCGGGCGGCTTGACGACGAACGGCACGCGGCACAGCACGTCCTGGAACGTGTTCTGGGTCTTCTCGACGAGCCCGTAGTCGCCCGTGAAGTCCCCGTGGTCGGAGAAGACGAAGACGGCGGTGTCGTCGTAGCGGCCGGTGTTGCGCAGAGCCTCGATCACGAGGCCGAACTGGTGGTCGACGCGGGCGCACATGCCGTAGTAGGTGGCGCGCAGCTCCCGCCACCGGTCCTCGGTCCAGCCGGTCAGGCCCTGGGCGTCGCGGATGCCCTTGAGCAGCCCCGGCTTGTCGTCCCAGGTCCCGTAGAGGTGCCGCTCCGGAACGGCTTCCCGTGACGTCAGCGAGTACCACGGCTCCTCGACGCAGTACGGGGGATGGGGATAGAGCAGCGGCAGGTACAGGCACAGGGGTTGTTCGCCGTCGTAGCGTTCCAGGAAGTCGAGCGCGCCCTGGACCATCGCCCAGTCGCCGTCGAACCAGCGCCCGCCGCCGGGGGCTTCGAGGCGTCCCTTGAAGAAGCTGAAGAAGTTGTCGCCCCCGGGTTCGCCGCGCCAGGCGAGGTCGCCGGTGTGGCTGCTTTCCGCGCGCGTCACCCGCCAGCGCCGGTAGTCGGCTTCCGTGGCCCGGAAGTGCACGTCGCAGTGCGCTTCGAAGCCGAGTTGCCCCGGTACGAGATCGTTCTTGCCGCCCCACCAGACGAAGTAGCCGTGTTCGCGCAGCACCTTGAGGAGATTCGTCTCGCCGAGGTCCGGGTTCAGCATGCGGTGCATGGTCCGGTGGCCGCGCACGTGCGGATACCACCCGGTCATGAAGGAGCACCGGCTCGGCGTGCAGACGGTGGCCTGGGAGAACGCGTGGCGGAGCGAAACGGCGTCGGTGGCGACCAGGCTGTCCAGGTGCGGAGTACGGACGGCGGGATGTCCGAGGTGCCCCAGCGTGTCCCCGCGCCACTGGTCCGGGTTGAAGATCACGATGTGCGGTCGGTCCGTCATGCTGCCTCCTTCCTGCGTTTCGGGCTGCGGCGCGGGCGAATGCTGCCGGCGCCCATCGCTTTTGCGACAATGCCGCGCTCGACTCGCCGGGGGAAGACCCATGCAGCGCAACATCGGCCTGTGGCTCACCAAGCGGGCGTTCGTGAACCCGCAGCGGGAAGCGTACGTCGACGAGTTCGACCTGCGCCTGACGTTCGCCGAACTGAACGCGCGGTGCAACCGGATCGCGAACGCGTTCCGCGGCGCCGGGATCGAGAAGGGCGAACGGGTGGCGCTGCTCCTCATGAACGGCGCGGAGTTCACGGAAGCGTACTTCGCCCTCGGCAAGATCGGCGCCGTGGTCGTGCCCCTCAACTGGCGGCTGGTCCCGGACGAGCTGGCTTTCATCCTGAAGGACGCGGGCGCGAAACGGCTGATCTTCGGGGAGGAGTTCATGGACAACGTGACCGAACTCCAGGCCCGGGGCGGCGCCACCGACATCGAGCACTGGCTGCAGGTGGAAGGCGAGCAGGAGACCGCGTTCTTCGCCGAGAGCTACCAGGCGTTCCGCGACGCGGCGGACGATACGGAGCCGCCGGTGGGCGCGACCGGCGACGACATGCTCTACATCATGTACACCTCCGGCACGACCGGGCTGCCGAAGGGCGTTGTCCACACGCACGACACGTCCATCTGGGGGTGCGTCACGATCTCGGCAACGACCTACCACCGGGAGGAGGACCGCTTCCTGTCCCCGTTGCCCATGTTCCACGTCGGGGCGCTCACGCCGATCACGCTGAACGTGTACCGCGGCGTCACGACGATCGTGATGCGGAGCTTCGACCCCGTCCGGGCGTGGGAGCTGGTGGACCGCGAGAAGGTCACGACCGGCCTGGCCGTGCCCGCCATGCTGAACTTCATGCTGCAGGTGCCGGAACTCGATCGCTTCGACTACTCGCAGTGGCGCTGGTGCATGTCGGGGGCGGCGCCGGTGCCGGAGTCGCTCATCGAGGCCTATGCGGACCTCGGCCTCGAGATCCACCAGATCTACGGGCTGACGGAGAGCTGCGGTCCGGCGTGCCTGATCGACGCCGAGAACGCGCTGGTCAAGATCGGCTCGACGGGGAAGGCGTTCTTCCACACCGACGTCAAGATCGTCGACGGCCAGGGGGAGGAGTGTCCGCCCAACACGACCGGGGAACTCATCCTGCGCGGCGACCACGTCATGCGCGAGTACTGGAACCGGCCGGAGGCGACGGCGGAGACGATCGTGGACGGCTGGCTGCACACGGGCGACGTGGCGCGGATGGACGAGGACGGGTTCGTCTACATCGAGGACCGGATCAAGGACATGATCATCTCCGGGGGCGAGAACGTGTACCCCGCCGAGATCGAGAAGGTCCTGCAGACGCACCCGCAGATCTCCGAGGCCGCGGTCATCGGGCAACCGAGCGAGACCTGGGGCGAGTCGCCGTTCGCCATCGTGGTGCGCAACGACGCGTCGCTCACCGAGGCGGAGGTCCTGAAGTTCTGCAACGGCCGCATGGCGCGCTTCAAGCAGCCGAAGGGCGCCGCGTTCGTGGACGAGGTGCCGCGCAACCCGAGCGGCAAGATACTGAAGCGCATCCTGCGCGAGGAGTACCCCGGCCCCGCGCCGGTATAGTCTCGCCACGCCGACACGGCAAGCGCGGGGAGTCGACCATATGGAACTTGCGGAACTCGAACGGCGTCTCGGCCCGTTCTGCGAAGCCATGTACGAGACGGCGAACGTGCGCGTCTTCGACGTGCACAAGATGCCCGGGCACGCCGGCTTCTCTTACGGGTTCAGCGTGGAGGCCGGAAACCGCACGGAGGGCTGGTTCATCCGGATCCCGCCCCCGAACGTGAACTGGCGCGGCACGGCCGACGTGTTGCGGCAGGTCGCGGTGCTGAACGCGCTCGACGCCACTGACGTGCCGCACTGCGGCGTCCGGTGGTCCGGCTCCGACCTCACCTGGTTCGGCTGCCCGTACTTCGTCGTACCCAGGCTCGAGGGGGACGTGCTGCGCCTCGGCAAGGGCGAGTGGGGCGCCGCGCTCTCCGACGAGGAGCTCCTTCAGGCCGGCCGCCAGGCGATGTCCGCCCTCGCGCGCATACACAAGGTCGATCCGGCGGAGGCCTCCTACCTCGGCGAGCCGGTCCCGTTCGCCCAGGATGTCGAGCGCTGGGACCGCTTCTACGAGCGCGCCGCCGACCCGGATGCCCTGGCGCGGGCGCCCGAGTGCCGCAAGCGCCTGCTCGACACGATCCCGCAGGATGCGCCCGTGGGCATCTTCCACGGGGACTTCCAGACCTCCAACCTGTTCTATTCCTTCGACGCGGACCTGCTCGCGGTGATCGACTGGGAGCTGACCGGTATCGGGGCCACGTTGAACGACGTCGGCTGGATATGCACGTTCAGCGATCCCAAGGCGTGGTCCGGCGGAAGGGCCCTGGGCCGCCCGATGTTCCTCGACCCGGACACCCTGGTGTCGCTGTACACGGAAGCCTACGGGGACCCCTTGCCGGACTTGCGCTGGTTCCGAGCGCTCGCGGCCTACAAGTTCGCCATCATCACCGGCTTCAACCTGGGACTGCATCGGCGCGGCAAGCGCCCGGACCCGAGCTGGGAGCACACGGCCCTGTCGCAGACTCCGTTGATCGACCGGGCGCTGGAGTTGCTCGGATGACCGCCCGGGGATTTCTCGTGGTGGGTCTGCTGCCGGCAGCGATGCTGTGCCCCGGGTGCGTGTTCACCTACGCGGAGGTCGACGCGCCGACGGAGACGCCCGAGCCGTCCGGGGCGGAAACCGTGACCGCCGCCGCGCAGTACCTTGGCAACCTGGGCGAAGGGGCCTGTGGCGAGGAGGGCTGGTCGGCCGGCGTCGTCACGGCGAGCGACGGCACGGTACAGACCGTCGTCGAGTGCGGGGCGGGAGCCGAGGTGGGGGCGTTGCGCCTGAGGCTGCGGTCGGAAGATGCCGAGGCCCCGACGGCGGCGGATTGGGAGGACGGGCTGAGGGACGCGGAGGACCACCTGCGCCGGGCGCTGGAGGCGGGCGAAGCGTGCGCGGACGGGGAAGCCCGTTCGATGCATGAACGAACCGTCGACGACGAGGGCAGAACGACCGAGATCCGGATCGAATGCGGTCCGGCGGCAGACGAGTAACGGATCCCGGGAGGGGTTGGCCGGCGCGCTGAACGGCGGCCTCCGAGCAAGGATCGACGCCGTGGCCGGGTTGGACCGCTTCCTCGAACTCCTCCTCTTCACGGCCCTGGCCGGCGCCTGCATCCCCATCGGCGCTGGGCTCGCCCGCATTGAACGCATCGGACCGGACTGGCTGGAGGAGGAGTTCCGGCATTTCGTCATCGCATTCGGTGGCGGCGTGCTGGTCGGCGCCGTCGCGCTCGTACTGGTGCCGGAGGGCGTGCTGTGGGTGCCCGACCCGCTTGCCGTTACGGCGCTGCTCCTGGCGGGCGGCGGAGCGTTCATGGTCCTGGACCGGCGTCAGGCCCTGAGGGGACGCCCGGCGCCGCAGTTCAGCGCCATGGCCGCGGACTTCCTGCCCGAGTCGCTGGCCGTGGGCGGGATCTTCGCCGTGGGTGGCGAGGGCGCGATCCTGCTTGCCCTCCTGATCGGGCTACAGAACCTGCCCGAGGGGTTCAACGCCTGGCGCGAACTCGCCGCGGCCGGCATGCCGTCCCGCACCGCGCTCGGCCGCATGACCGTCCTTGCGCTGCTGGGGCCGGTGTGCGGCGCGATCGGCTGGTTCTGGCTGGCCGATCACGAGGCTGTGCTGGGCTCGGTCCTGCTCTTCGCGGCGGGCGGCATCCTGTATCTCACCTTCCAGGACATCGCACCGCAGTCACGGCTCGAACGGCACTGGGCGCCGCCGCTCGGGGCGGTGCTCGGGTTCGCGCTCGCGCTGGTGGGGCAGTTGCTGCTTGCGGCGGTGTAGGAGGGAACCCCGGGCGCGTCCTGCACTCGGGTCGTTGCGGCCCCGGTCAGTTGACGACTTTGTGCCCGCGCTCCCGCATGCATCGCGAGACGATGCGTGCGCGTTCCCTGGCGCCTTCCTGGACGCTGTACACGCCGCGGTTCACCGCGTTTGCGGCGGCGCCGATCGCGCCGCCCAAAATGCCGCCCACCGCCGCGGAAGCCGCGGTACCCATCGCCGCGTCCCCGTCCACGTGCGCGTGTTGCCGGGCAAGCTCCTGGCACTTGGTCAGGTCGGCCTCGTACTTCGCCGACGGGCGACCGTCGACGATGGGGCGATGCTTGGCGCCCGAACTGGCGCAACCCCCGAGGGACACCAGGACCATGGCGAGCAGGGCGTAGGCAAGTGCTTTGTGCATGGGAGCCGGGTCCTGTTGCCCCGCGGTCGGAAGCCGGAAGTGCAGCCTGCAAGCTGCGCCGGCAGGTGTCAACCGGTGCAGGCCCCCGGTTCACGCATCCGGGCACCCGCCGTGCTCGATCTGCACCGTCGAATGGTCGATACCGAAACGGTCCGTAAGGAGGTCCTTGATCGCGTTCGTCGCGGACTGGCCGTCCGTCGCGGAATCAATGGTGGCATGCAGCGTCACGAGGGCCTTCTCGTTGGTCAGCGCCCACGCATGCATGCCGTGCACGTCCACCACGCCGACCACGTCCGAGGTCAGGGCGGCGCGGACCTCGTCGAGGTCCAGGTTGGCGGGCACGCCCTGCAGCAGGATGTAGCCCGACTCCCGCAGGATGCGCCCCGCGCCACGGATGAGGATCGCGGCGATCACGAGGGCCAGGATCGGGTCCGCGTAGAGCCAGCCGAACAGGAGGACGCAGCCGGCGGCGGCCATGGCCGCGACGGAGCCGAGCAGGTCGCCCAGCACGTGCAGCGCGGCGCTGCGGACGTTCAGGTTGTCCGACCCGTGCAGCATGCGGTAGACGACGACGTTGATGACGAACCCGACCGCGGCGACGGCGAGCGCGGGGATCGGCAGCATGGGCTCCGGAGCGCCGAGTCGCCCGAACGCCTCGTATACGATCGCTCCGGACAGACCGAAAAGCGCCAACGCGTTGATGAAGGCGGCGAGCACCTGGAACCGGTCGTACCCGTACGTCAGGCGCGCCGTGCTCTCGCGCCGCGACAGGCGCATGGCGAGCCAGGAGAGACCGAGTGCCGACGCGTCGAGCAGCATGTGCCCCGCGTCCGCGAGCAGCGTCAGGGAGTTGGCGAGCCAGCCGCCGACCGCCTCGACGACCATGAAGCCGGCGATCAGGAAGAAGGCCGAGCGGAGCAGGGTCTCGTTGCGGCCGCGACCGTGACCCTGGTCCTCCACGACGCCGTCTCGCACGCCGGTCAGCGCAAGCGCTTGTGCATCCGGATGGCGGACTCCACGCCGCTGTAGTAACGCGGGACGAAGTCCGCCTCCTCGTATCCCCGGGCCCGGTAGAAGGCGCGCCCGCCGGTGTTGCGCGCCCGCACTTCCAGATCGACCCGGGCGATGCCGGCCACGACCGCGGTCTTCTCGAGCCATGTCAGGAGATCGCTTGCCAGACCGTGCCGCCGTAGCGACGGGTGCACGGCGAGCAGGTTGAGGTGCGCCCGCTCCATGGCGTACTGCATGATGCCGAAGCCCCCGATCACCGTGCCGCGCCAGCGTCCGTCCGCGGTCCCGTGGCGCCCCGGGCGCGGCGCAACTTCCGGCCCGTCCGTTCCCGGGCGCTGACAGCGCGCGCAGAGCACGACCGCCTCGGGGTCACGGATCATGTTGAGGATGGCCGGCGTGCGCCAGCGCCAGTTGAGTCCCTGTTCGACGTAGTCCCGGGACATGCGCGCGAGCACCGGGGCTTCGTCGCGCTTGGCGAGTCCGAACTCCTTGGAAACGAGTTCCATCCCTCGATTATTGCAGAAGGCGGTCGGGACAGGGGCCTGTGGTAGAGTCTCGCGCTTTCGGTCAGGGGGCGGTTGCATGGACTTCAACAAGGTCCGACTCGAGTTCGAGGACTCGGTAGCGGTCCTCACGCTGAACCATCCCGAGGTGCTCAACGCCATCGGGCCGGACATGCGGGAAGGGCTCAACGATGCCCTGTATGCACTCGAGACGCGCCCGGCCGAGGTGCGGTGCCTGCTCGTCACCGGGGCCGGCCGCGGCTTCTGCTCGGGGGCGAACCTGGCGGCCCGGAGCGAGCGCGGCGGCACCGGGCTGCGTGACTACTATCACCCGTTGCTCCTCGGTCTTCGCGACCTGGAGATGCCGATCGTCACCGCGGTGAACGGACCGGCGGCGGGGGTCGGCATGAGCTTCGCCATGATGGGGGACCTCGTGTGCGCGTCACGCGGAGCGTACTTCCTGCAGGCATTCGCGCGCATCGGGCTCGTCCCCGACGGTGGCGCCACGTTCCTGCTGCCGCGCCTCGTTGGCTGGGGCCGGGCGGTGGAGCTGTCCCTGCTGGCGGAACGGCTGCCCGCGGAGCGCGCGTTCGAATGGGGCCTCGTCAACCGGCTCTACGACGAGGCCGACGCGCTGATGGACGGCGCGATGGAGGTGGCCCGCAAGCTCGGTGACGGACCGCGGTCGCTCGCCCTCATCCGCAGGGCCTACTGGTCCACCTGGCACAACTCCTACGAGCAGCAACTCGACCTCGAGGCCCGCCTGCAGGCGGAGGCCAACGCCACGGCCGATGCGCGGGAAGGGGTGCGCGCGTTTCTCGAGAAGCGGGACGCGGAGTTCACCGGGACGTAGCGTTCGTGTGGGTCGCCGGCGCACCATCCAGATAAAAGCAGAGAAGGAGAGCATGTCGTTACAGGGACGCGTGGCGCTGGTGACGGGCGGCGGCCGCGGGGTCGGCCGGGCGATCGCCGTGGCGCTGGCGGAGGACGGCGCCGACGTCGCCGTCAACTACCGCCGCGACGACGCGGCCGCCGCGGAGGCGGTCGAACTCGTGGAACGCGCCGGCGGCACGGCGCGCGCGTACTGCGCGTCCATCGACGACTTCGAGCAGGATCGCGAGATGGTGGAGGCCGTGACCGCCGACCTCGGTCCGATCAGCATCCTGGTCAACAACGCCGGCATCGCGAGCCGCGGCAAATCCGTCGCCGACACCGACATCGCCGAGATGCGGCGCGTCGTCGCGACCCACGCCTTCGGCGCGCACTACCTGTCCAAGCTCGTGATGCCCCGGATGCGGGAAGCGAAGCGCGGCGACATCGTGATGATCTCGAGCGCGGCGACCCGTTCGTTCGGTGCGAACGGGGCCCCCTACAACATGGGCAAGGCCGCGCTGGAGGCCCTGGCGATGACCCTCTCGAAGGAGGAGAGGCGGCACGACATCCGCGTCAACGTGGTGGCGCCGGGACTGGTGGAGACGGAGATGGGGCGGCGGCTCGTGCGCGCCACGGCGGGCGTGCAGGACATCAGGACGCTCGATGCCGACAGTCCGTTCGGCCACGTCTGCCAGCCGGAGGACGTCGCGAACGTCGTGCGGTTTCTCGTCTCCGACGCGAACTCCTACGTGACCGGCGAGCGGCTCTACGTCGACGGCTCCGGCCCGTACGGCGCTTGACCCGCCGGGGCGATTGCACGACGATCCGAGAAGACCGGTAGGAGGGAAAGCTCATGGCGGAAGCCGCCCGCGACACGCGTTTCTCGACGAGCCCCGCCAGCGTCGCCATGGGCGCGCGCATCGAAGGCATTGATCTGGCGCGCGACACCGACGCGGAACTCGTCTCGGACCTGCACGACCTGCTGCTCGAACACCATCTCCTGGTGCTGCCGGGGCAGACGCTGTCCGCGCTCGAACTCGCGGACTTCGGTCGCCGGTGGGGCAGCCTGCTCACGCACCCCGCGACCAAACACGAGGACAGCGAGTTCGTCCAGTGGATCGCGCGTCCGGGCCGCAAGCACCGGTTCCACCCGGGCGAACACCCGTTCGGGAGCGGCTGGCACTCCGACATGACCTGGCATTCCACGCCGCCGCGCATCACGGCGCTGCACGCCCGCGTGCTGCCGCAGGCCGGGGGCGATACGGCGTTCTCGAACCAGCACCTGGCCTACGAGACGCTGGACGAGGAGTTGCGCGACCGCATCGAGGGTCTCGAAGCGTTCCACTCGGGCAAGGTTTTCGGGCCTGACGTGGAGGACTCGATCCACCCGGTCGTCCGTACCCATGAAGAGACCGGACGCCGTGCCCTGTACGTCAACAGCACCTTTACGCGCCACGTCGTCGGGCTGCCGGAGGACGAAAGCGAGCGGCTGCTCTTCCGCCTGCTGGCTCACGCGAGCCGGCCCGAGTTCGTCTACCGCCATGGCTGGGACGTGGACGATCTCGTCATGTGGGACAACCGCTCCGTGATGCACTACGCCGTCGCCGACTTCTCGGAGGAGCGGGTGATGCACCGTATCGTGGTGCGGGGGGGCAAGCCCTGCTAACGGTTCCGCGGGGACGTTACACGCGGAACCCGTGGGGCCCGAAATCCGCCTCGTAGAACGGCGCGACCATCTGGCCGGGCGGGATCAAGGCGTCAATGGCGCGGGCGTCCTCCTCGGTGATCCCGACCTCCGCCGCCGGCAGGTTGTCCTCGAGTTGCTCCATCGTGCGCGGCCCGACGATGGGACTCGTCACGCCGGGCTGCGCCATTACCCAGGCGAGCGCGTATTGTGACAGCGTGACGCCCCGGTCCCGGGCGAGCGGTTCGAGGCCCTCGATCACGTCGAAAATGCGGTCGTTGTAGCGCCTGCGCTGTATCGCGTTGGCGTTGGCGAATCTTGTGCCGGCGGGCGGTTCCTCCCCGCGCCGGTACTTCCCGGTCAGGAGCCCTCCGCCGAGGGGACTCCAGGGAATCGTCGCGACGCCGTAGGTGCGCGCCATGGGCATCAGCTCCCGCTCGACGCGCCGGTCGAGCAGGTTGTACGGCTGCTGCTCGCAGACGAAGCGGTTCAGCCCATGTTTCTCCGAAGCCCAGAGCGACTCGACGAACTGCCACGCGGCGAAGGTCGAAGTGCCGAGGTGGCGGACCTTGCCCTGCCGGACGAGGTCGTCGAGGGCGCGCAGGGTCTCGTCGACGGCGGTGTCGGGGCTTGGCCGGTGGATCTGGTAGAGGTCGATCCAGTCGGTCCCGAGGCGCCGGAGGCTCGCTTCGCAGGCGTCGACGATGTGCCGGCGGCTCGCTCCCTGCGCGTTGGGGTCGGAGTCGTCCATCGAACCGTAGAACTTGGTGGCAAGCACGATGCGGTTGCGCTTGCCGTTGCGGGCCAGGGCCTCGCCGGTGACTTCTTCGCTGCGGCCCCGCGCGTATACGTTGGCGGTGTCGATGAAGTTGACGCCGGCGTCGATGGCGCGGTCGACGATCGCGTACGACTCGGCCGGCTCCGTCCGCCAGCCGAACATCATCGCCCCGAGGCAGAGGTTGCTGACGCGCACGCCGGTACGGCCGAGGAGACGGGTTTCGATGGGCATGGGTGGTCCTTGACGGTTACGGAGTCCGTTGTCGGGAGGTTGCGACCCCGGTCAGGCGTTCACCGGCCCGACGCCCGAAGCTGGGCCTCCAACTCGGCAACGCGACGCCTGGCTGCGTTCAACTCGCGCTCGGCCGTATCCGCCCGCACTGTCGCCTCCTCGAACGTCGGCAGATACCGGCCCCCCGAAGGATCGAAGAGACGCAGTTCATCGCGCACGAGGTGGAGCTCAATGCCCAGGGCGCTCGCCAGGCGTGGCGCCCCAACCGGCCCCGCCGTCGTCGCGGTGGGCCGGTAGGAGCCGTTGACGAGGTGGGCGCCCTTCAGTATCGGGTCGAGGTAGTCGCCGGTCGGGTCGTACTGCCAATACTCAGCGACGCCGAGGCGCTGGTAGAGCTGCCGCTTGCGTCCCTCGTCCTCGCGGCGCGTGGTGCGCGAAGTGATCTCCAGCACGAAGTCCGGCACGCGGCCTTCCTCCCAGACCAGCCAGTTGTCCCGCAGCGGCAACTTCGGTGCGCCAAGGACGACGAAGACATCGGGTACCACAGATTGCCGGGGGTCTCCTTCGACGAAGTACATCGGCATGTCCATGCCGACATAGACATCGGAACGCTTGGAGAAGAAGTGGGTGAGCCCCTGCCATGCGTTGACGGTGGCCATCGCGTGTCGATGGCTCTCAGCCATGGGCTTGCCGTCGCTGCTGGGATAGTCGACGGCGACGGGGACTGTGGTCTGTTTCATGGGGTGGCCTCCGGCGGGTATGCGTCCGGTGACGGAGTCCGGGGACCGTAACACAGGGCGGTTTTGGAGCGCACCGATGCGGGGCCATGGCAGGCTGGGTCGGCGTCGACGCACGTTGGGCGGAACACCGGGGAGGGTCGCGTGAGCCGCCGCTGCCGCGCTACGGCCGCGCGCCACGATGCTCGTGAGACAACTTCCCCTTCGCGCGTGAGATGCTGACCCGGGCGACCCCTGCCAACGGTGCCTCGAGGTCCGCCGCGCTTGCTGTGCCCGGTGGGCGGCCACGTAATCCGCGCGGCGTAGCGGCAGTACCAGGGCCAGTCCCGCGAGAAAGCCCCCCACGTGCGCCCAGAACGCCACGCCCCCGGTCTGCCCCAGCGCGGGCAGACCGCTCAAGACCTGCAGCACGAACCAGTAGCCCAGCATGAACACGGCCGGAACGGCGAGGGTCGTCATGTAGAAGCCGAGGAAGATGAACGTGTGCACGCGCGCCCGCGGGTCCCGCGGGTAGAGAAGCGCGTATGCGCCCATGACGCCCCCGATGGCGCCCGACGCTCCGACCATCGGCACCGGGCTGCCGGGATCCGTGGCAACCTGCGCGAACGCCGCCGCGAGGCCGCACAGCACGTAGAAGCCCAGGAAGCGCCAGGGCCCCATGGCGTCCTCGACGTTGTCGCCGAACACCCAGAGGAACCACATGTTGCCCAGGAGGTGCGGCCAGCCCCCGTGCATGAACATCGAGGTGATGAGGGTGTGGGGGTCCGCGCTGCCGTCGAAGACGCATGCGCGGGTCTCCGAAACCCTGACGGTCTGGCCGAACTCGACGTGACCGAGCAGGTCCCCGGGGATCAGCGCGTAGCGACAGAAGCTCTCCGCCAGCCAGGGGTCCGTCCCGAATCCCTGCGGGACGACCCGGCACAAGGCGTTCGCCCCGATCGGGAGCGGCGTCGCCACGGGCCGCCGCGCGGTGGGGTTTTCGTCGCGCAACGGGAACATGCGGGTTACCGCTGCTCATCTTCCGTTCGTGCTTCCCGTTCCCTTTCCTCTCTCTCCTCTTCCCGCGCCCGCGACAGCGCCGCGGCGATGAGTCCGGAGGGCGCGGCCACGATGCCAAGGCCGCAGACCAAAACCACGAAGGTGAACGCCCTCCCGCCGGAGGTAACCGGGTAGATGTCGCCGTAGCCCACGGTCGTCAGGGTGGCCACCGCCCACCACAGGCTGTGGAGGATGGACTGGAAGTGCTCGGGCTGGGCCTCCCGCTCGAAGTAGTAGATGCCCACGGCGGAGAGGTAGAGCAGGATTCCGGCGGCGAGCAGGAACAGCAGGATCTCCTCCCGGGCGAGGGTGAGCGCCCGCCGGTACCGGTGCAGCGCGCTGCTGTAGCGGAAGAACTTGAGGACGTGGAAGACGCGGAACAGCCGTACCGCGCGCACCGCGAGGAGGTCGACGCCGCCGAGGGAAACGTAGAAGGGCACGATGGCGACGAGGTCGACGATCCCGTAGAAGCTGAAGACGTAGCGCCACTTCCGCTTTGCCGCCGCCAGGCGCAGTCCGTACTCGAGGGTGAAGAGCACGGTGATCACCGCCTCGAGGAGGCGGAGCGCCGCCGTGGCCGCCGCCGGCAGTCCGGGCAGCGTTTCGACGGAGAGCGCGACCAGGGAAGTGATGATCAGGGCCAGGACGACCAGGTCGAACGTGCGGCCGGCGCGCGTGTCGTCGCGCTCGACGATCTCGACGAGGCGTGCGTTCATGGGCGCGCCCCGTTCACAGGAGCCCTTCCACGTGGAGCGCCGCGCAACGCGCGAGGGCGTCGAGGTCGTAGCCGCCTTCGAGTGTCGACACCACGCGACCGCCCGCGAAACGCTCGGCCGCATCGACGATGAGCTCCGTGACCCACCGATAGTCGTCGTCCTCGAGGTTGAGTCCGGCCAGCGGGTCCGCGCGGTGTGCGTCGAAACCTGCCGAAACCAGGATCAGCTCGGGCCGGTGCGACTCCAGCGCCGGGAGCCAGTCGCGTTCCACCGCCGCGCGGAAATCCTGGCTGCCGGTCCCGGCGGCGAGCGGCGTATTGACGATGTTGGGCCGCGCGACATCCTGCCGGATGCCGGGATAGTACGGGTACTGGAAGCTCGAGCACACGAGCGCTTCCGGCCGTTCCTGGAACATCTCCACGGTGCCGTTGCCGTGGTGCACGTCGAAGTCGAGGATCGCCACGCGGCCGACCCGCTCGAGCGCCGCCGCGGCGCCGGCGGCGATGCTGTTGAAGAGGCAGAAGCCCATCACCGCACGGGACTCGGCGTGATGACCGGGCGGCCGGACGGCGCAGAAGGCACGCCGGGACGCACCGTCGAGGACGCGTTCGACGGCTTCCACGACTGCCCCTGCCGCGAGGCGCGCCGCGTGGAGCGAACCGCGGCTCATGACCGTGTCCGTCTCCACCCACAGCAGCCCGTCGGCGGGCGCCGCGCGGACGAGCGCGTCGATGTAGCGCCGGTCGTGTACCCGCGCGAGCGTGTCATCGTCCGCCGGCGCGGGCGTATGGCAGGAGAACTGGTGGAGGAGGCCATCGGCTTCGAAGCGGTCCACGACCGTGCTCAGGCGGGCCGGCCGCTCGGGGTGTCCGGCGGGCGTTTCGTGTGCGAGGCAGTCCGCGTGTGTGAAGAAGTCGAGCATCGCTCAGCGAAAGCTGAACGCCAGCACGTTCACGCACCAGGGCGGCACAGCGTCCCGATGGGGCAGGTCCGACAGGCAGGTCGGCCGCTCGCCCAGGATCCACCAAACCGCATCGTCCTGCACGACGTAGGCGCGGCTGGCGAATGCGCTCACGTAGATCTCGCTGCGGTGGCTGCCGGGACCCTGTTCGGGGAACGGTACCATCTGTTCGAAGAGTTCGCTGCGCTCGGAATAGTGCGGGCTGGGCGCCCGCAGCCAGTCGAACTCGCTGGCGACGAACCACCAGTCGCCGTCGTCCGTCAGTTCCACGTGGCCGGCGCCCAGCACCGCGGCGCCGAAGGCGATGTTCGACGCGAGGGCGCTGGGGGTGACGGTACCGCCCTCGAATACGTCCGCCGCACGCCGCCGGACGAAGTCGAGATCCGTCACGAAGCGGGTTCGCCGGCCTGGGCGCCGGACGCCCCGGCAGCCGCTTCCCGTTCTTCCAGCCTCTGCAGGTGACGCGCGTGCCGTGCCGGGCTGAAGAAGGCCAGGCAGGCGAGGGCCAGCGCGGCCAATCCCGCGATCAGCAGGAAGTTCTCGGACCACGTGAGCCCGGCGGAGATCGCGCCCGCGAGGAACGCCCCGGCCGACCGGCTCAGGTTCGCCAGGGACATGTAGATGGCGAACTGCGTCGCCCCGATGCGCTTCCGGCAGAGGTTCATGAACAGTGCGATGACCGCGACGAACACGATCTGGGAGGCGATCAGCCAGGCGACGAGGCAGCCGACGACGAAGGCGTGGTCCTGCCAGAGGGCATCGAGCATTGCGAACACGACGGAGACGATGGCCGTGGCGGCGATGCCGATGCCGAGCAGGAGCTTGCCGCCGAAGCGGTCGATGGCGGGGCCGAACAGGATGCCGACGGTAGCGGCAAACAGGCTCAGCAGCCCGTACCAGGTGGTGTAGTCCGTGTCCGCGTACCCGAGTTCCTGTACCGCGAACACCGGCGCGGCGGTGATGAACACGCCGCCCGCGGCGCGGGCGAAGAACTCCGCGGCGATCAGGACGAGACTCATCGGCAGGATCAGCGCGCGGAAGATCTCCGGGAACATCCCGAAGAAGTTCGTTGGCGCGATCGGGGGAGCGCCGGGCCGTCCCGGCGTCCATGGCAGCGCGCGCTCGCCCCCGCGCTCGCGACAGATTGCGACCAGCAGGAAGATGGCCGCAACGGTGCCGGCGCAGGCCAGCGCCGCCACGGGGAGGCCGAACGCGGCCAGCAGGTAGCCGCAGATAGGCGAGAACACGGCGTAGCCCACGGTCTGGCCGAAGGCCATGAACGCGTTGGCGCGTCCGCGTTCGTCTTCGGGCAGGAGGTCGATGGCCATGCCGTCCACGGCCACGTCCTGCACGGCGGCGAACGACATCACGACGAATCCGATCGCCGTCAGCACGGCCACGTCCGTGGGGTCCGGAATGACAGCAAGGGAGAGGAGGGACAGCGTCAGGCCGCCCTGGGTGACCATGACCCAGGGCCGGCGCCGGCCCATGGACGGGATTCCGTACCGGTCCATGAATGGCCCGGAGACGAGCTTCAGCGCCCAGGGGAGTGCGACGACTCCCGTGAACAGGCCGATCTCTCCGAGCGTCGCACCCTGTTTGGCGAGCCACGCGAGGAGCGCGATCTGCAGCAACCCGATCGGCACGCCCTGCGCGAAGTAGAACGCGGTGAAAGCGCTGAAGCGGAGTCGGCGGGAGTCCGCCAGGACGATCCTCATCGCCCCTTGGCCTCCTTGCGACGCGCCCGTGCGGGGACGCGGGGTACATAGTGGAAGTAGGTGCTCGCGATCTCGTCGTGCAGGCTGCCGAGCTGGACCTGGCAGCCGTCGACGAACGCGTGCAGGCCGGCGCCCTCGAGGTCGCGCACGTCCGCTTCCTGGATGTGGCGGATCATGCCGTGGCAGACCCGCAGCGGGCCGTCGCACCGCGGCAGCCGGCGCAGCCCGAACAGGAGCGAGTTCAGGCAACTCGCGTAGGAGCGGGGCTGGTCCTCGTACTGGAACAGGAACTCGAGCACGGCCGGTCCCTCCACCGGGGCCTGCATGATCGCCTGGTAGCTCTGGAGCGCGTAGAGGGAGCGCAGCACGCCACGCCACTGGATGGGCTCGAAGGGTTCGTCGGCGCTGCCGGCGCCCGAGCGCACGTCGATGATGCGCGTGGTCATGTCCGCCCGCTCGATGTGGTTCCCGAGCCGCAGGAACTGCCACTTGTCGTCGTGGGTCATGTTGCTCGACAGGAACCCCTCGAGTTGCTGCACGCGGCGGGCGATGCCTTCGAGGACCTCGACCCGGCGGCTGCGCGAGAGCGGTCCCCGGAGGCCCGAACGGGCGAACAGATACAGTTCGTTCACGTACTCGAAGGTGACGCGCGGCATCGTGTCCCGCACGGTGCGCATGTTCTCCATCGCGTCGGCGAGGGAACTCAGGATGGAGGACGGATTGCGCGGGTCGCTCGCGAGGTAGCGGACCACGTTGCGCTCGGTGGTGTCGTCGTAGAGGGTGGCGAACAGGGCGCTCGAGCCGGTGATGTCCATGAGCACGCGCCAGTCGAGGGCGCGCCGCACGGGCAGGTCCATCAGGAGGTCCGCGTGTACCGCGATCAGCCGCGCCGTGCTTTCGGCGCGCTCGATGTAGCGGCCCATCCAGTAGATGCGCTCGGCGACCCGGGAGAGCGTCTGCAGCTTCATGGACTCAGTCGACCACCCAGGTGTCCTTGCTGCCGCCCCCCTGCGAGGAGTTGACGACCATGGAGCCCTTGCGCAGCGCCACCCGGGTCAGCCCGCCCAGGGTGATGTAGGTGTGCTCGCCGGACAGGATGAAGGGCCGCAGGTCGAGATGGCGCGGCTCGAGGCGGCCCTTCACGAAGGTGGGCGCCGAGGACAGCGTCAGGAACGGCTGCCCGATGTAGTTGCGCGGGTTCGCCCGGACACGCCGCCGGAACGCCTCCCGCTCGCGCCGCGTGGAGTGGGGGCCGATCAGCATGCCGTAGCCTCCCGACTCGTTGGCCGGCTTCACCACGAGCTCCTCGATGTGCTCGAGGACGTAGTCCCGGGACGCCTTCTCCGCGCAGCGGTAGGTGGGCACGTTGGGCAGCACGGGTTCCTCGGCCAGGTAGTAGCGGATGAGGTCGGGGACGTAGCTGTAGATCACCTTGTCGTCGGCGACCCCGCAGCCGGGCGCGTTCGCGAGGGCCACCTTGCCGGCGCGCCAGGCGCGCATGAGGCCCGGGGCGCCGAGGAGCGAATCCGGGTGGAACGTGTCCGGGTCGAGGAACAGGTCGTCGATGCGGCGGTAGATCACGTCCACGCGCACGAGCCCACCGATGGTGCGCATGTGCACGCAGTTGTCCCGATCGACGACCAGGTCGGAGCCCTCCACGAGTTCGGCGCCCATGAGTTGCGCGAGGTAGGAGTGTTCGAAATACGCCGAGTTGTAGATGCCCGGCGTCAGGACGACGATCTTCGGGCTTTCGGTATCGCGCGGGGACAGGGACGCCAGGCAGTTGCGGAGTTCGCGGGGATAGTCGTCCACGGGATGGATGGCGTAGTGCCGGAAGAGTTCGGGGAAGACGCGCTTCATCACGGCCCGGTTCTCCAGCATGTAGGAGACGCCGGAGGGCACCCGGAGGTTGTCCTCGAGCACGTAGAGGACTCCACGCTCGTCCCGGACGAGATCGGATCCGCAGACGTGGCTCCAGACCCCGTGCGGAATGTCGACCCCGACGCACTCGGGCCGGAACTCGCGGGACTGGAGGATGTAGTCGCGCGGCACGACGCCGTCTTCCAGGGCGCGCTGCCGATGGTAGACGTCGTCGATGAAGAGGTTCAGGGCGCGGACGCGCTGCGCCAGGCCCCGCGACACCTCGTCCCACTCCCGCTTGCGGATCAGGCGCGGGACGATGTCGAACGGCCACTCCCGGTCGACGGCGCCCTTCGTCTGGTCATGGTACACGGAGAACGTGATGCCCATCGTGCGGATGGCGAGGTCCGCGGCGGCCTGTCGCGCCGCGAGCCGTTCGCCCGAGAGGCGTCCGAGCACCCGGAACAGCCCTCCCGCCCCGGCCCGCGCCCGCCCGTTCGGGGCCACGAGTTCATCCCAGATGCCTTCCGCGTTATATGCTTTCCGGTCGATCGGCATGCGCGGGCAGCATACTAGATCGGGAAATGGGGAGAACCTCGGGGCGGGTGGGGGAGCCGTGAGCTACTGCCTGGCCATCCAGACGGACCAGGGCCTGGTGCTCGCCAGCGATTCGCGCACGCACGGCGGCGTGGACCAGGTGAACGCGTACAGCAAGATGCACCGCTTCGAGGTCAGCGGCGAGCGGGTGTTCGTGCTGCTCTCGGCCGGCAACCTCTCCACCACCCAGAGCGTGGTGCACCGTATCGACCGGCAGTTCGAGGAGCCCGCCGGTCACGGGCTCCTGCAGGCGGCCACGCTGTTCGACGCCGCGGAGTACGTGGGACGCATGAGCCGCGACATCCGCAACGACCACGTGAAACACAACGAGGACGCCAACTTCGACGCCAGCTTCCTCATCGGCGGGCAGATCCGGGGTCAGCCGCCCGAGATCTGTCTCATCTATCCCGAGGGCAACTGCATCCGCGCGCCGGCCGAGAAGCCGTTCCTCCAGATCGGGGAGACGCAGTACGGCAAGCCGATACTGGACCGCATCGTGACGCCGTCGACGCCGCTGGACGACGCCGCCCGATGCGCCCTCGTGTCGCTCGACTCCACCATGCGCAGCAACCTGGCCGTGGGTCCGCCCATCGAACTCGCCATCTACGAGCGGGACGCGTTGCGGCTGTCCCGGCACGAGCGTTACGAGGCTGACGCGCCCTGGCTGCTCGACCTGCAGGAGAGCTGGTCGGCGACGGTGGCGCAGGGAATGCGTATCCTGCCCCGCTTCCCCTGGGAGACGGAGGCGCCATGAGCTACGCGGCATTGCATGGATGGTTCGAGCGGGTAGGAAATGTCCGGCATGCCCAGGCGATGCTGAGCTGGGACGAGGCCGTGAACATGCCGCCGGGCGGCGGAGCGGCCCGGGCGGAGTCCCTCGCCGAACTGGCGCGCGTCGCGCACGACCGGGTGTCCGACACGCGGGTCGGCGAGTGGATCGCGGACGCGCGGGCCGAAGCGGACCTCGACCCGTGGCAGCGCGCGAACGTCGACCAGATCGAACGGGCGTGGCTGCGGGCCCGCGCGGTGCCCGCGGACCTGGTGGCGGCATCGAGCCGCGCCAACACGCTGTGCGAGCAGGCGTGGCGCACCGCCCGGCCCAGGAACGACTGGGACGCCATCGCGGCGCCGCTCGAGGAGGGGCTCGCGCTGGCGCGGGAGCGGGCGGCCTGCCTTGGCGCGGCGTTGGGGCAGGCGCCCTACGACGCGCTGTTGGACGGGTACGAGCCGGGCATGTCGCGCGAGGTGATCGATCCAGTGTTCGCGCGCCTCAAGGAGACCCTGCCGGACGTGGTCGACGCCGCCCTCGCGGCGCAGCGCGATGCGTTGCCGCTGCCCGGGCCGTTCGAGGAGCGGCGCCAGAAGGAACTCGCGGAAACGCTCATGCGCCGCCTGGGTTTCGATTTCGACCGCGGGCGACTCGACACGAGCCACCATCCCTTCTGCGGCGGACGGCCGGACGACGTGCGTATCACCACGCGCTACAGCGCCGAGGACCCGCTCGAGTCGCTCTTCGCGGTACTCCACGAGACCGGTCACGCGCTGTACGAGCAGGGGCTGCCGCGGGAGTGGCGCGGCCAGCCCGTCGGCGAGTCCGGCGGCATGGCCCTGCACGAGAGCCAGTCGCTGTTCCTGGAACGCCAGGTGTGTCGGGGCGCCGAGTTCCTCCGCTTCGCGGCGCCGATCCTGCGCGACGCGTTCGGCGGCGACCCGAAGGACCCCGCCTGGTCCGCCGACAACCTCACGCGCGTGGCAGCGCGTGTGCGACCCGGGCGCATCCGCGTCGAGGCGGACGAGGTGACGTATCCGCTCCACATCGCCCTGCGTTACGAGATCGAGCAGGCGCTCGTGGCGGGCGAGATGGAGGTGGTGGACATTCCCGACGCCTGGAACGCGCGCATGCAGTCGTACCTGGGGATCGACACGTCGGGGGACCTTCGCGACGGTCCCATGCAGGACGTGCACTGGTTCACTGGCCTCGTGGGGTACTTCCCGACCTATACGCTCGGGGCGCTCACGGCGGCGCAACTCTTCGAGGCCGCGGCGGAGGACCTCCCGAACCTCGACGATGAGATCGCGCGCGGCGACTTCGAGGGCCTCCGGGCGTGGCTGAGGGCGAGCGTGCACTCCGTTGGACGAACACGAAGCACCCTGGAGATCGTGCACGCGGCGACCGGTGCGGAACTCGGCGTCGAGGCCTTCCTGGCCCACCTGCGCAGGCGGTACATCGGCTGATCCGCGGCCGGGAGCGGGTGTAAACTCCGCCGCGTCGGGTTGAGGTCGTCCCCGGGAGATTCATTAGGGCGAGGCGAGTTGGAGCGAGAAGTGCCGACAGGAGTGCTGGTAGTCGTCCTGGCAGTTGTGACAGTGTGCGCCGGCTCCGGGGTGTCGGCGGTCGAGGCTGAAACCGACGACAACCCCCGCCGCGAAGGCAGGATCGACGTCGAGACGATCCTGAACAACCCCCTCGACCCCAGCGAATACCAGGACGCCGAGCGCTGCATCTCCTCGCGCGACTACCGGCGCATCGAGGTGCTCGACGAGTTCAACATCCTGTTCGTCGGCCGGCGCAAGACCTGGCTGAACCGCCTGCGTACCCGGTGCGCGGGCCTGGAGCAGGACATGATCATCTACGTGAGCCAGCGCAGCAGCCGCGTGTGCACGCACGACCATTTCCGGGGCGCGGAGCGCGGCGGGTTCGGCATCCCGACCCCAACGTGCGTCCTCGGCGACTTCGAGCGGATCGACGAGGGGCAGGTGGAGGGGCTTCGCAGCGCCATCGTGTCCGAACGCGAGGCCGCGCGGCGGGGCGGCGGCCCGGCGGCGGAGGGAGACGGCGAATGAGCAGGGTGGTCGCGGCGTGTGTGGCGGCCGTGCTCTGTCTGTCGCCCTGGGCCGGCGAGAACGCCGGTGGAGACCGGGCGGATTCCGAGTCCGGCGAGGACACGGCAGAGGAACAGTCACAAGAGCGTGACCTCGACGCGATCATCGCGGAGATACTCGATGTCGATGCGGTCGAGGAATACGACACCACGGAGAACTGCATCGCGCGCTCGCGCATCAGCCGCACCGAGATACTGAACGAGCGCTTCGTCGTGTTCCACCTGCGCGGCGACGAGAAATACCTGGTCCAGTTCCAGCACCGGTGTCCGGGCCTCAGGCGCAACGGTACGATGCGCCTGGAGACGCGGTCGTTCCGGCTCTGTTCGATGGACACCATCCAGGGCTTCTACGAGATGGGGATCGGCAGGGGGAACTGGGGACCGAGTTGCATGATCCCGGGCTTCGAGCCGGTCACGCGGGAGCAGGTGGCGATCATCAAGGAAGAGTTGCGGCGGCCGCGGTAGCGGACCCGCACCCGTGATGCGAACCCGGCCCTCGGGACGGCTTGCCGGCTGTGCGGCAACGCTGGTGGCGGTCTTTGCGTCAGGGGCCGGGGACGCCTGCGGACCGCTCCGGCACGACCTCGCCGCGCTGCGGGACATCGACATCGAGCAGTTGTCCGGACATGCGATCGACCGGGAGCGCGACTACGGCGTCCGGGAAGTTGCGATCATCCGTCAGCCCATCTTCGCCACGGACCGGGAGGAAGAGAGCAACCGCCTGTTCCGCGCCGCCAACCGCTACCACGTCGACACCCGCGAAGGCGTGATCGCGGACGTGATCCTGTTCCGGAGCGGCGATCGGGCGACGGCCCAGGTCCTCGAGGAGAGCGAGCGGGCGCTTCGGGCGAAGTCCTACCTGTATGACGCCCGCGTGCTGGTCAACCGCGTGTGCGGCGACGACATCGTGGTCGCGGTGGTGACGCGGGACGTGTGGACGCTCGCGCCGCAGGTCGGGTTCACCCGTACGGGCGGGGAGGAACGCCTGGAGTTCGGCCTGTCGGACGGCAACGTGGGGGGAACGGGCTCCGAACTCTCGGCCTCCTGGTTCGACGACCTCGACCGCAGCGGCATCGCCTTCAACTACCTCGATCCGAACCTCGGGCACAGCCGCACGCAGCTGGGGGCCGCCGTCCTCGACAACGACGACGGCGGGCGCTGGGCCGTCGAACTCGCCCGGCCCTTCTTTTCGCTCGACACGCGGCGCGCGTGGGCGGTGCGGATGGACCAGCGCGAGAGCGAGCAGGGCCTCTACCTGCTCGACCGCAAGTACGCCGTGCTCGAGGCCAAGACGCGCTCGTTCGAGGTGTCCCGCGGCTTCTCGAAGGGTCTCGTGGACGGGTTCGCCACGCGCTGGTCCTACGGCTACCGCTACGAGGACCGCGAGCTGGCGCAACTGCGGGGGGCGCCGGTCGACTTCCGGGACCGGACGCTCGGCTACCCGTGGGTCTCCTACGAGCGGGTGGAGGACGACTTCGCCAAATCCCGCAACGTCGACCGCCTGCAGAGCACGGAGGACATCTATCTGGGGCGGCGGTACTCGCTACTGGTGGGGTATTCGGACGCGGCGTTCGGGGGCGACGACGACTCGCGGCTGGTCCTGAACGGGTGGTTCCAGGACGGCCATCGAACGGCGGACGGCCGCCACCTGACGCTCTTCGGAGCGCAGTTCGAAGGACTCCTCGAAATGGACGGGGGCGCCCTGGAGGACTTCCTGGGAAGCGTGTGGCTGCGCTACCGACACCGGCAGACGCCGAGGCTCGCCTTCCACGCGAGCGGCACCTGGAGCTATGCCAGGGACCTGCGCGCAGACCGACAGTTGCTTCTCGGCGGAGACAGCGGCCTGCGGGGCTTCCCGAACCGGTACCAGGCCGGCGACCGCAGCTTCGTGGTGACCTTCGAGGAGCGCTACTTCTCGGACCTGTACCTGTTCCGCATCCTGCGGGTGGGCGCGGCGCTGTTCGCGGACGTCGGGCGGGCGTGGTCTCCCGATGGTCCCGACGACGAGCCGTTCGGGGTGATCGCCGACGTGGGTGTCGGACTGCGGTTCGAGTCGACGCGCACCCAGCGCGGCCGCGTGCTGCACCTGGACTTCGCCTGGCCCCTCGCGGACGGTCCCGGCATCGGTGGCCCCGAACTGACGCTGACGGCGAGGCAGGCGCTGTAGGTGTGAAGTGCGGAGCCATTCCGCGTACGCTTAGTCGACTTGCAGCTATTCGGCTTCCAATGCTCTGGTCACAGCGGCGAATCGCTCAACACTCCCAGCCGGGGCGGCGTGCTATAGTGCTACGGCGGCTAGCTGTAGGACTGGCTAGCTTCTGGACGACAAGGAGGACGAATGGATCCAAGAATCGTAAGCTTCATTAACTACAAAGGCGGGGTCGGCAAGACGACACTTGCAGTCGAAACTGCCGTAACGTTGGCGGAGAAGTTCGACTTCAAAGTGCTGTTGGTCGATTTGGATCCACAAACTAACGCCTCGTTCTATTTGGTCGACGAGGATGAGTGGGAGACGTGGGTAAACGACAATGGGTCGCTGAAAAACGTCCTGGAGGCCGCGATTGCCGAGGCAGACTTTGACGTCTCTAAAGCGATTATGCCGAATCGATTTGGTGTTGATCTCCTGCCCTCTCACTTAGACCTGCTCCCAGTCGATCTCGATCTGGCGGCGAAGTGGGGTGCGCAATCGACGGAAGCTAAAGTTATAGTCAAGGACCAGCTGAGTCCGGTTATCGAGGAGAACGGATACGAGTTCGTGATAGTTGACTGTCCGCCAAACCTGAACTTGGTCACGCAGAACGCGCTGATGCTCAGCGACTCGTATGTCGTTGTGTGTCTGCCAGAGTACTTCTCGGTTCGCGGCATCGGAATCATCGAAAACCAAATTACCAAGATGGTTGAGCAAATCAATCGAAATTTGACCCGCTTTGGGGCTGCTCAGACAGCTGGGCCTGTGTTGCGAGGAATCATCTTCAATAAGATCAAGTATGTAACGGGAGGGACTATCGCGCAGGACAACTGGATGCAATCCGTCCGGGATAGGTACGGTGAGATAGTGTTCGAAGCATTCGTGGCGGAGACAGTCAAGATAGCCGAGGCGTCCTATAGTGGTCCGATCACCTTGTCTCCTAGGCAGGCAGACGATCGGTATGTGGAAGAGCTGGCGGCGGTGGCGCAGGAGTTTTTTGACAAGGTGGTTCAATAGCTTGAGGAGGTGTTGTTAGTGCGTGATCAGATAGAGACGTCGCACGATCTGGCAAGGCTCTTGGAGACTTGGGCAAAGATGCTCCGTGAGCTTCCAGAGATGTCCTTGCCTGCGCGAGGGAGGTCGGCCGGGGTGAGTGACCGCGCGAGGAACGCCGTGGACGCGTGTGTGGCGACCCCTGAGTTGGACGATCTGGCGCGCAAGCTCGCGTCAAGCGACAAAGAAGCGGCAAGATCGCAGTTGGAGCCGCTAACGGTGAAAGAGATCAGGGACGTTGCCAGCCGGCTGCGTGTCAGAACTCCCAGCAAGGTTCGCAAGGACGAAGCCGTGGAGATGTTGCTGAGACATCTGTTCGACATACCTGCGGGCCAAGACTTGGTCAGGACCTTCAGAGAGGGCGGATCGTCGGGCGGAGTCGAGTGAGTCGCCTACTAGTTTCTTGTCCGTCGACTCATCATACACCTGACTCAGTCAAAGGAGTTGTTCGTTTGAGGATGTGGTGAGAGACCGGCGTCATTGGCGACGGGTACGTCGGTAGGTGACGTGTTGTTGACCTGGTGGGGCGTCCTGACTACAGTCTCAGGAGTTCCACGGAAACGCGGTCAAATCAGCTGCTACTTCCTGGATGGTGGGCGGCTACGATTTGCACGGGAGAGTTCCTGGACGAAGCGACTGGCGCAGCATCTATGGGAGGCGACGCCTCCGAGGATTGGGGTCACCGGCCTGGCGAGGTGTGTAGTGGGAGTGGTTGGGCGCCTAGCGAAGACCCGGCAGAGTGAGCGCCGCGCGTGCCACGAGAACGGGCGGGGTCTTCTATGTAGGAGAGGAACGGCGACGAGCAAGCTCGTGGTTGGTCGCAACGCCTACGAAGCTCTGCGGGCAGATCCCCGCCGACGTGCGATGGGGCGTGGCGAATTGGGTGGCGGCAATCTTCGGCGCGGTCGACGGTTTAGCACCGACTGCGGCAAACTCGCCATCTAAAATTCTCGATGTGTTCGGAGCTAACGTAGGGTGAGTCATGTCCGTCCGGCGAATGGTCTGCGGGCACGCCGGCGAAAAAGGGGCGGCTCCACGTTCGCTTAGACCGTTTACCTCCACCGGCCCGCGCTCGATCCAGAGACCTCGAGTACCTTGTGGCCGTGGTGCGTGGGCCCCGAACTCGTCGGTCGCGACGACGGACACCAGGTGCGTGCCCGGCTCCAGTTCGTCCGGCAGGTCGGCGATCCACAGGTGCGTCGACCGCCCCGGCTCCGCCCAGGGCTTGATGACGTCAGCGTGCCGTTCCGCCCATTCGACATAGGTTGGGTCGATCCTGAGTACCCGGCGCATGTCCACCCACTCCCCGTCGTTGACCTGGAACCGGACGGTCGATCTGGGCCCGCCGTCGAAGAGGTTGACCAACACGGAGGCGGCGGCGACCTAGGAGCTTGCGCCGTAGCACGCTTTTCGTCCGACCTGGTGGGAGCGACAGGCAGAGCGGAGGCGATTTTGCGCCGCAATGTGGGTATTCGATGCCGTTTTCAGGAACGAAATCTCGTCAAGGTGGGTCTTCAAGATGCCAAAATTTTCTACGGCGCAAGCTCCTAGTCTGCGTTGATGCGGTCGTCGTAGAGCTCGCCGGGCCGGAAGTCGCGATGGCCGCCTCCCGGCCCATGGTGGGCGGCGTCGAGCATGATGCGCATCTGGTAGCCCGGCGGCCTTGAATGACACCCGCAGGTCCGTACCGTCGACGTGCATCCGGTGGCACCCCCTGGGCGTGCCGTCGCGTTGCATGGAGACGGGTAGCGCCTCCGCATCGGAGGGCCCGCTCCACCAACTGCCCGACACGGTGGTGAGCACGTGGTGATGAAACGCCTTCTCGCCCCTGTAGCCGTCCTCTTCACCGATCCAGACGTGTTGGGTCGTGTGCGTATGTCCGGCCATCGCATGGAGGTTGGGGTAGTCCGTGAGCAGGTCGAAGAGCGACTGGCGGTCCTCGACCGCTCCCGGGTAACCCCGTGTCAGGAGCGGGATGTGCATGGCGAGTACGAGCAGCCGGTCCGTCGGCACGTGTTCGAGTTCGGCGCGCAGCCAAGCGAGCTGTGCTTCGCCCAGCGCAGCGTCGTAGCCGCCGAAGCCGCGCGGATTGTCGGGCGCGGGCGCCGCACTCTTGTAGCGCACGTCGTCGAGCACGACGAACACGGCGTTGGCGTACTCGAAGGCGTAGTAGGGCGGGCCGTACCACTTCGAGAACGTCTCGAGCGAATAGTCGTCCGAAGGGGCCAGGAAGTTGAGTTCGTGGTTGCCGGCGACGTTGTACCAGGGGATGCCCAGCATCGCGATGATGCTGTTGTAGCGCGGGAACATGGACAGGTCGTCGAAGAGGATGTCGCCCATGGTCATGCCGAACGCGGCGTCCGTGCCGATGAGTTCGCGCACCACGCCGTCGCGGATGTAGTCGAGCTCCTCCTCGGTCTGTGGCTGCGGATCGGCGAAGAGAATGGCCTCGAAACTGGCCGGCTCCTCCTGTCGATACAGCGCGAAGTCGATGCGCTCGGGCAGGGGGCCGGTGGGTTCGACGCCGGGATAGCGCAGGCCCGGGAGCGACCCGTCCGGGCGGTGCAGGTAGTGGAAGCGCGGCAGGCGATACGCGTTCAGGGGCGTCATGTAGCCGGCGGGCTTGGTGATGAAGACGATGCTGTCGCCCTGCACGTCCAGTGCGTAGGCCCCGTTGGCGTCGGTGAGCGTCACATCGCGGCCGTTGGAGATGCGCACGCCGGCGACGCCGGGCTCGTCAGGGTCGGCCCGCCGTCGCGGTCGAGGTCTTCGAACACCGTGCCGACGAGCGGGTCCGCAACGGCTGCCGCAGCCAGGAGGCAGGCAAGGGGGATTCCGAAGGAGCAACGTTGTGCGCGCGTCAAGGGCCCTGCAACGGACGGTCAGTTGGCGAGGCCGTGCATCGTACGGGCTCTTGCTGTCGTGTTTGTGGCGTGCCGTTCCCGGAATGGACCGCTACGACACCACGAGCTCCGCGAGCCTCGCGAGTGCCGCGCCGAGGTCGGGTTCGTCGGTGAGCACCGGGAGCATCGGGTCCTCATGGCGCTTCATGCGCGCGACGGCGTTCTCGATGTGGTGCCTCGCGTTGCTCAGGCGGCCGTTCAGTTCGGACCATCGCAGCGGCATCGACACCGAGGCGGCGGGCTCCGCGCGCGCGGAGAACGGCGCGACGATCAGTTGCCCGTGCCGGTTCTGCATGTAGTCGATGTAGACCTTGCTCTCCCGTTTGCGGACGGCGCGCACGATCGTGCAGATCCCGGGGAGGCGCGTCACGACCACGCGCGCGAGCAGTTCCCCCAGCGTGCGCGACTGGTCGTGGGTCAGGCGGCGGGCCAGGGGAACGAGGATGTGCAGCCCGCTGGCGCCGCTGGTCTTGAGATACCCCGGCAGCTCGATCTCGTCGAGGAGCACGCGGATCTCCTTCGCGACGGCGACCACGTCGGCGAACGGAGCGTCCTTCGGGTCGAGGTCGAGCACGCACCAGTCCGGGTGCCCCAGCCGGTCGATGCGGCTGTGCCACGCGTGGATCGGAATGGCGCCCATGTTGGCCAGGTACTTGAGCGACGCCGCGTCCTCCACCATGAAGTAGCGGATGTCCCGCTCCTCGGTTTCCGTCCAGAGCGCGGTGCGCTTGACCCAGTCGGGCACGAAGTCGGGGGCGTCGCGCTGGTAGAAGGACTTGCCGTGGATGCCGTCCGGGAAGCGGGTGAGCACGAGGGGCCGTTCCCGGAGATAGGGGAGCATCCACGGCGCGATGCGCTCGTAGTAGTCCACCAGGTGGCCCTTGGTGAGGTCCTTCTCGGGGAAGAAGACCTTGTCGCGGTTGGTGACGGTCACGGTGTGGTGGACCGCGGACTCGACCTCCACGGGGGACGGGTCCTCGAAGTGGCCGATGCAGTCCGTCGGCGGCTTGTCGTCGCGGAGGCGCCGGAAGGCCGGCTGCCGCAACCGGCCGTCCAGCGTGTATTCCTTGTACGCGACCTCGCACACCAGCGTCGGCGCGACCCAGCGGACCTCCCGGTCGTCGGCGAGGGCTTCCGCGGGCGCCAGGCCCCCGAGTCGCTGGGCGATGTCGTTGCGGGCCTGGACGTTGAGCCCGGCGCCGACCCGACCGCAGAAGGTCAACTCCGGGCCCCGGTACTCGGCCAGGGCCAGGGCGCCGATATCGGCGGCGTTCGACTTGTTGGGCGCCCAGCCGGCGATGACGAAGTCGCCCGTACGCTCGGTACGGACCTTCACCCAGGCGTCCGAACGGCCGGCGCGGTACGGGCTGTCGGCGCGCTTCCCCACCACGCCCTCGAGCCCGAGGCTCTGCACGTGCTCGAACACCCGGATGCCGGACCCCTCGATGTGCTCGGAGTAGCGGACGGGCCCCGTGGACGGCAGCATCGCCCGCAGCAGCTCCTTGCGGGCGAGCAGCGGCAGACCGCGGAGGTCATGGCCGATGGACTGGGGCAGATCGAAGGCGTAGTAGGTGACGGGGAGCGCATTCAGGGCGCGGGACACCTCCACGGATCCCCGGAGGCGCGCCCGCTGCTGCAACAGCGAGAAGCTTGGAATGCCGCTGGCGTCGTGGACCACGGCCTCGCCGTCGATGACGAACTGCGAGAACGGAAGCCGGCGCGCGGCCTTCTCGACCTCCGGGAAGTTGGCGGTCAGCACGAGGCCTCTGCGTGACCGCAGCGTGACCCGGTCGCCGTCCTTCTCGATCATCAGGCGATAGCCGTCGTACTTGATCTCGAAAACCCAGCCGTCGCGGTCGAAGGCCTCGCCGGAACGCGCGAGCATCGGCTTGACCTCGAGGGGTCCGGTCTCCGGCGGGACGGGGTCGATGGCCCGTATCCGCTCGGCCAGCCGGCGCTCGACCACCGCCGGATCCGGCATGTCCTCAAGGGTGAGGCCGGAGAGCACGGAATCGTTCGCCGGCGGGACCTCGCGCGCCCACTCGTCGCGCTCCTTGATCAGGAGCCACTCCTTGCCGTCCCCGGCTTCGCGCTGGCGTGGCCCCTTCATGCGCACCAGCGTCCACCGCCCGCGCAGCTTGTGGCCGCGCAGCTCGAACAGGAGCTTGCCGCGTTCGAAGCCCGTATCGAAGGGCTCGAGTTCCACGTACGTGCCCCGGTCCCAGACGATGACGTAGCCGGCCCCGTAGTTCCCTTCGGGAATGCGCCCTTCGAAATCCGCGTAGTCGAGCGGGTGGTCCTCGACGAGCGCCGCGAAGCGCTTGTCGGCGGGGTCGGGCGAGGGGCCCTTGGGGACCGCCCAGGAGCGGAGCACGCCGTCGATCTCGAGCCGTACGTCCCAGTGGAGATGGCTGGCCTGGTGCTGTTGCACCACGAAGGCTCGCGGGCCTCCTCCCGTGGCCGTCGCGCCAGGGTCGGTGGGCGAAAAGGGCTCCGGCGTGGCGCCCGCCTTGCGCTTTGCGCGGTAGACGGAAAGATCTTCGGGTTTCCGTGCCGCCATGGGTTCGGTTAGACGGGCTCAGCCGCGCGGGAGGCCTGCCGCGGGCGTCTGCGGCGCCTTCCGGCTGCCGGCCAGCGTGGCGGAAAACGGCGTTTCACTGCCGGGGGCGGCGCTGGACGCGCGTGACGAAGTGGTGTAAAGGTACGCGCGACGCAGAGGAAGGCCGGAGACAGCCATGCCCGCACGCGCCATCGGGACGGGCACCATCTCCTTCGGACTGGTGTCGATCCCCATCAAGCTCTACTCGACCGTCGACAGTACCGCCACCGTCCGTTTCAACTACCTGAGCGAAGACGGATCCCGGCTGAAGCAGCAGTATATCCGGGCGTCCGACGGCCAGATAGTCGAGCGGGAGGAACGCGTACAGGGCTACGAGTTCGCCAAGGGGCAGTACGTGACGTTCACCCCGGACGAAATCAAGGCCCTCTACGTCGAGTCGACCAACGCCATCGACATCGCCGAGTTCATCCCGCTGGCCGAGGTCGAGCGGCTCTACATCGAGAGGGTGTACTACCTCGGCCCGGACAAGGGCGCGGCGCGCTCCTACCACCTCCTCAAGGACGCACTCGCGCACACCGGACGTGCCGCGCTCGCCAACTACGCGGCGCGGGGACGCAGCCACCTCGTGCTCGTGCGCCCGATGGGCGAGGGTCTCGTCATGGAGCAGCTCAAGTACTCCGAAGAGCTGCGCCCGTTCGACGACGTGCCTCTCGAACCCGTCGAAGTCGCCGAGGGCGAGCTCGAACTGGCCGTGCAGATCATCGACCAGCGCGCAAGCACGGCGTTCGAGCCGGAGAAGTACCGCAACGAGGTCCGCGCGCACATGCTCGAAGTCATCCAGCGGAAGGTCGACGGGCAGGAGATATCCGTGGCCCCGGAGGAACGCGCGGAGGCGAAGATCATCGACCTCATGGAGGCGCTCAAGGCGTCCGTCGCGGGTGGCGCGGACAACGGCGCCGAGGAAGAGGACGCACCGCCGCGCCCGGCGAAACGGGCGCCGGCGAAGAGCGATGGGGGCGGGCGGGAACGCGCCGCGAAGACCGGGAAGCGATCGAAGGCGCGGAAGGCTTGAGGAGCCCTCAGCCGGGGAGCGCGAGGGGGCACCCCTCGCAGGAGGAATGGGCGTGAAGCCCCTGGCGAGCGCAGGCGCGGACGAGGCGGGCTGGTACACCACGCGCGAAGTGTCCGGCCTCTGCGGGCTGTCTGAAGCCCAGGTCCGGCAGTACGTCCGGCGGGGCGTACTCGACTCGGCCCGCGGCGGGGGCGGCCGGTACCGGTTCTCCTTCCAGGATGTCGTTCTGCTGCGCACGGCGCGGGGGCTGCTCGACGCCGACTTGTCCATGCGCCGCACGATCGCGGCCCTGCTCAAGCTCAAGCGCGGGCTCGATGCCGGGGGCACCCTGGCGTCAATGCGCATCTTCGTGGACGGTGACGACGTGGTCGTGCGCGAAGCGTCGGCGCTGTGGGACATCGACTCGGGCCAGGGCCGCCTCGACTTCGACGTGGGGGAGGTGGCGAGCGAGGTGGCGACCCTCGCGGAGAAGCGCCGCCTCTTCGAGGGCGAGGACTTCGAGGACCTCGGTAGCGACGAGTGGTACAACTTCGGGCTGGACCTCGAGGAGATGGATCCCGAGCGCGCGCCCGACGCGTACGAGAAAGCCATCGGGCTCGATCCCAAGAACGCCGACGCCCATGTCAACCTGGGGCGCCTGTGCCAGTTGAAGGGCGACCTGAAGAGCGCGAAGCGGCACTATCGGCTCGCGCTGGACGCGGCCCCGGACCACCAGCTCGCGAGCTACAACATGGGGACGGTCTTCGACGAACTCGACGAGGTCGAGACGGCTTCGGAGCACTACCGGCGCGCGCCCGACGTGCCGGACGCCCACTACAACCTGGCGCGCATCTTCGAACTGAACGGCGACGAGGTCTCGTCGCTGCGGCACCTGCGCAAGTACCGCCAACTGCTCGACCGGACCGAGGCCTGAGCCTTCGGTCCGGGCGTCAACCGGAGTACCTGACGCCCCGCCCGAGGAGTTCCTCGGGCGTCACCGCGCTCCGCTGACACTCGACCACGTCGTCGAACTCGAACACGTGGAAGGTGTCACCGTCGCGCGCCCTCACGCGCACTGACAGATGTTGGTCGCGCGGCAGCGACTTGAGTGTGGCGCCGTAGTCGCACACAGCCTGCGCGAGCGCCGTGTCGAAGTCGGCGGCGGGGGTCGCTTCCACCGTTTCGGACACCTCGACCTCCGCGGCGTCCCGCCCGGAGGCCAGCTTCTCGTACTCGGCATCGATGCGGGCCCCGAGTGCGTCGTCCTCGTCCTCGAGCCGCTGCAGTTCCTCCTCGAGCGCCGCGACCGTATCCGCGGCGTCCGCTTCGCCCTCACCCCCGGCCACCTCCAGCCGCATTCCCCAGATACGTTGGCGCACCTTGCGCTGTTGACCGCGTAGCGCGCGCCGCTCATGCCGAAGCTCGTGCAGCGGGGAGAGGTCCAAGGAACGATGCACGAGCATGGGAACGTCCAGGTCCAGTTCCAGATCCGCCAGGATCTCGTGGACCATCTCCGGCACGGGCACGGCCATGTCGTGGTCCCGGATGATCCTCACGACCCGCTTCCCGTGCGTGGGACCGTGTCCGGCAGGACCGAGCCAGGGCGTCCGGAGGGAGAGGGAGAGCAGGACGCCCTGGCCGGCCAGGTAATCGGCCTCTACACCCCCGACCCGCACGCCGGGCACGTCGCCGAGCGCCGCGTCGAAGACGTCTTCGACGATGCGCATCTCGCGTTTCAGGGCGTCGAGATGGGGCGGGGGTTCGGCGTGGGCCGGGCTGACGATCATGCATACCGCCACGAGCAGGGGCGGTACGACGGCGATGCGAAGGTGTCGGGATGCGGTCATCTTCGGTTCTCCGGTGTGTCGCGGCGGGTGCTCACCCGCTGGAACAAGTCCTCGAGCCGTCGCCGGTCGCGGACCTGGTCGGTGATGAGGTAGCGCAGGCTCTCGTCGGTCTCGAGGGACCGCCGGTCCATCTCCGCCTTCAGGAAGGTGGCAAGCGCGGTGAGTTCCTCTTCGCGCTGGTCGCGGGCCGCTTCCATGACCGCCTGGAGCACGAGCGAGCGGTCCGTTTCACGGCGGCTGTCCAGTTCTTGGCGGAGCTGCGCGAGTGCCGCTTCGACCAGTTGACGCTGCAGCTCGGGGTCGTACGTGGCCACGGCGGGCGCCGGCGGCTCGCTCTCCGTAGCGGGGCTGGGTCCGACCACCGCGATCACCGCCAGGGCAAGCGCGGCGGTGCTTGCCGCCACCGGGAGCCAGCCGCGCCAGTCGCGCCGGGCGGGGCGTTCGATCCGGGGCCGGTTCCATCTCGGCGCCGGTTCGTCCTGCCACGCCTGCGCATGCTGGCGCCAGGTCCGGATCGCCTCGACGTCCGCCGAGCAGGAGGGACATCCCGCGACATGGGCCCGCAACGCCTCGCGCTCCGCCGACGGCAGGCCGCCCGTGTCCTCAACCAGTTCGAACAGGTTCGAACGTGCGTCGTCACAGTTCATGGTTCAGCTCCTTGCACGCCTTGAGCTTGCGCAGCGCGCTGTAGAGACGTGTCTTGGCCGTATTGGGAGAGATGCCGAGCCGCTCGCCGATCTCGTCGAACGTGCAGTGCTGGAAGAACTTCAGCTCCACCACGTGACGCTGCGCGGGCGGCAGCATGGCGAGCGCGCGCACGACCTGCCGGTTGGCGTCCGTGGCGATCGCCGCGAGCACGGGATCGGAACCGGTGCACGGCTCAGCCACGGGTTCGTCGTCGTCGAGGGAGACGATGTTCCGGCGACGCCGCAGGTAGTCCGTGCAGCGGAACGCCGCGATGCGGAACAGCCAGGCCGGGAAGGCCCCTTCGCCGCGGTAGCTCCCCAGGTTGCGGTAGACGCCCAGAAAGACCTCCTGCACCAGGTCCAGCGCGTCGTCCGGGTGCCCCACCATGCGCAGGGCATAGTTGTAGATGCGCCGCTCGTAGCGTTTCACCAATGTCGTCCATGCGCCGTCCGAGCCCGCCAGGGCACGCTTGACCAGCTTTTCGTCCGAAGCGGGTATCAACATCCCTGCCGCCCGGTTCGCTCGTCAGGGAATGTCGCGGCGGGACGCGAAATGGTTTGGCGCGCCGGCAGCGTTTCGAGGTGGTGAAAGGGGAGGAGCGTCCGCAGTGCGGGCGCCGCCGGGTCCGGCTCAGGCGGCGTTGACGAAGTTGTCGCCGCTGGCGAAGGTGAGGTAGTTGTCGATGAGCGTCTGCGCATGTTCCCGGCAGCAGCCACAGCCCGTGCCGACGCCGAGTTCCTCCGCGAGCGCATCGAGGTTGCGATGCCCCTGCGTGAAAGCGGCCTCGATCTCCGAGTCCCGGACGGCCTGGCACATGCAGACGTACATGACGAACGCAAGTCTAAATGAGAACGATTAACGAAAACAACCCCATCATCCCGGTTGCAAAAGCATGTCGAGATAGTCATGTTTATAGATAAGAAAACCTGACAAAATAGGACAAGAACGCAGGTGAGGTCACAGGAGGAGGCGTCATGAGCATTGCAGCCGAGGTCAACCGGATCATCGACCGGAGGCCGGCCGGGCGGATATTCGGCTACGAGGTCTTCCCGCAATACCGAGAGGCTCCCGGAGCGGTCGTGCGGGCCGTGAACCGGAGCGTCGAAAGCCGCCGACTGAAGCGCGTGGCGAAGGGTCGCTTTTGCAAGCCCCGCACGGGGGCACTTGGCGATATTCCCGTGGGCGACGGGGAGCGCGTGCGCGATGCCTTGTATCGCGGCGGGAAGCGGGTCGGGTACGTCACCGGGACCGCGCTCTGCAATCGTCTGGGCCTCACGACCCAGGTACCCAAGACCATTGCGGTCGCGGTGAACCGCGCCACCCAGACCAAGGATTTCGGCACGATACGCATGAAGTTGCTGTCCAGGCGGACGCCGATCTCGGATGCGACTGTGCCCTTGCTCGAGGTCCTGGATGTCCTGCGCGACGCGCGAAAGGTACCGGACGCGAACGTCGGGCGCGTCCTGCTCGCGATGACGAGGCGTTTGATGGAGTTCACGCCGGCGGAGCGGAGCAGGTTGCAGCGATTGGCGCTGGACTACTACAACCCGGGCACCCGAGCCTTGCTCGGAATGCTGCTGACGCGTTGCGAAGTGGAGGTGTTGCCGGCGCTCGGGACGTCGCTTAATCCCACCACGCGGTTCGACCTGGGCGTCGATGGCGACGACTGGCCGGAAGCTCAAGCCTGGAACATCCGGTGAGGTTGCACGAGGCGCCCGACACCTATCTCGAGTTCATTCAGGCTACGGCGGGCCATCTCGGGATTCCGGCCGTCCATGTCGAGAAGGACTACTGGGTCACCCGCGTACTGAAGCGGCTCCACGAATCGGACTACAGCAAGGTCGTCGTCTTCAAGGGCGGGACATCGCTCTCCAAGGCGCATCGACTCATCGATCGTTTTTCTGAGGATGTCGACCTGGCCTTGAGTCCGGACGACGGGCGGAGCGACTCGCAGCGTCGGGGGCTGATCAGATCCATAGAGCGCGAAATCACGCAGGACCTGCTGTACCGGCCTGGCCATCCGCAGGAGTCCAAGCATGGACGTTTCCGAAAGACCGCGTATGGTTTCTCGATGCGAACCGGCGCCAGCGAGCTCGGCCAGATCTCCGACGCCCTGTTGATCGAGATCAACTCGTTCGCGAATCCCGAGCCGTCATCGGCAATGCCGATCGCGACACTCATTCGCGACTTCCTGGTCGGCGTGGGTCGGACAGACCTCGTGCGGCACCACGAGCTCGACCCCTTCAGCGTGCGTGTGCTAGGCGTGGAGCGGACGTTGTGCGAGAAGATCATGGGTCTGGTACGCGCCGGTTACGAAGCGAATCCCGCTCGGGAGTTTCGACGTCGCGTCCGGCATTTCTACGATCTTGCGATGATCATGCGCGTGAGCCGCTACCGGGAGTTCGTGGCTGGCGACGCGTTTGTCAAGGTGATGGCCGAAGTCAGGGAGTCTGATCGAGATTCCATGCCCGGCGGCGGCGCCTGGCTGTCCGCCCCGCTCGCGGAAGCCACCATCGCGGCGGATAGGGAGAACCTCTGGAGAGAGGTGCGGCCGGAGTTCCGGGGTAGGTTCAGGGACATGGTGCACGGAGATTCCCTTCCCGACGACGCCGAGGTGCTGGCGTGCCTTGCCGCGATCGGCTCATCGTTGACAAAGATCTAAGCGCTCTATGGTGTTCCCCCCCTTCCCGCCGCCCCGCTTTCGTGGCGGCTTCCTCTCGCGACGTGCAAGCCCCTGCGCGGGCCGCCGCTCGCGCTCCCCGGCGGAGGGCTCTTGTCATGCGAGGGGTACCCCCTCGCGCTCCCCGGCTGAGGGCTCTGACAGCTCCCGCACCTTCCATAGGTAGTACACGACGGGGAACAGCACCAGCACCACGAGGCCGGAGGTCAGCACGCCGCCGACCAGTGGCGCAGCGATGCGTTTCATCACGTCCGCGCCGGCGCCGGTGCTCCACATGATGGGCAGCAGGCCCATGACGTCGGTCGCGATGGTCATGAGGATCGGCCGGACGCGTTGCACGGTGCCGTCGCGGATTGCCCGTCCAAGGGCGGCCCGGTCGACGAGGAGACCGCGCTCGCGGTGTTCGCGGACCGACACGTCGAGGTAGAGCAGCAGGACGACCGCGGTCTCGGCGTAGAGGCCCGCAAGGGCCACGACGCCCACCCACACGGCGATGCTCAGGTTGTAGTCGAGGACGTAGAGCAGCCACACCGAGCCGGTGAGGGCGAAGGGGACCCCGGCCAGGACGAGGAGCGTCTCGGCGACGGATTTCCGGCTCACGTAGATGATGCCGGCGATGAGCAGCAGCGTGAGCGGAATGACAAGCGCGAGACGGCGCTCGGCCCTCTGCAGGTATTCGTACTGGCCGCTGAAGTGGAAGGTGTAGCCGGGCGGCAGGTCGACGCGCTCACGGACGGCGCGGCGCGCCGCGTCGACGTAGGTCCCGACGTCGGTCTCGTCGAGGTCGATGTAGACCCAGGCGTTCGGCCGGGCGCCCTCGCTCTTGATGCTCGGCGGCCCGACGACGTAGTCGATGCGGGCGAGGCGGCCGAGCGGGATCTGCGGGCCGGCGGGAGTCGGTACGAGGACGCCACGCAGCGCGGGCAGGTCGTCGCGGAGTTCCCGGCTGTAGCGGAGGTTCACGGGGTAGCGCTCGAGCCCCTCCACGGTCGTGGTGATGTTCGTGCCGCCGATGGCCGTCTGGATCACCTCCTGCACGTCGCGGACGGTCAGGCCATAGCGCGCGATGGCGTCGCGGTCGATCGTGAAATCCAGGTAGTTGCCACCCAGTACGCGCTCCGCGTAGGCGCTCGCCGTTCCGGGCAGTTCCCTTACGACGGCCTCGACTTCCTGCCCGAGGCGCTCGAGTTCCGCGAGGTCCGGGCCGGCGATCTTGATGCCCACGTCGGTCCGGATGCCGGTCGAGAGCATGTCGATGCGGGTCTTGATGGGCATCGTCCACGCGTTGGTGAGCCCCGGAACGCGGATCGCGGCGTCCATCTCCTGCGTAAGCCGTTCAGGGGTCATCCCCGGGCGCCACGCGTCCCGGGGTTTGAGCTGGATCGTCGTCTCGATCATCGACAGCGGCGCAGGATCGGTCGCCGTGTCGGCCCGCCCGATCTTGCCGAAGACGTGCTCGACTTCCGGGAAGGTCCGCAGGATGCGGTCGGTCTGCTGGAGGATCTCGCCGGCCTTCGTGATGGAGATGCCGGGCAGGGTGGTCGGCATGTACAGGAGATCCCCTTCCCAGAGGTTCGGCATGAACTCGGATCCGAGCCGGGCAAACGGGACCGCGGTGACGGCGAGCCCGAGCGCCGCGGCCGCCAGAACGAAGGCCCGGCGGCGTAGAACGGCATCGAGCAGCGGCCGGTAGAGCCAGGTGAGCACGCGGCTTACCGGGTGCCGGTCGAGGGGCCGCAGCCTCCCGCGCACCCAGTAGCCGACGAGCACGGGGACCGTCGTCACCGCGAGGATCGCCGCCGCGGCCATGGCGTACGTCTTGGTGAAGGCCAGGGGCTTGAAGAGCCGGCCCTCCTGCGCCTCGAGAGCGAAGATGGGCAGGAACGAGACGGTGATCACGAGCAGCGCGAAGAACAGGGTGGGCCCGACCTCGCGGGTGGCTTCCGCGACGACCTGCCAGTGCGGCCGCCGGCCGTGGTCGCGGGCGAGGTGCTTGTGGGCGTTCTCCACCATGACGATGGCGGCGTCCACCATGGTGCCGATGGCCACGGCGATGCCGCCGAGGGACATGATGTTCACGTTCAGCCCCTGGGCCGTCATGACGATGAATGCGCAGAGGACGCCCAGCGGCAACGCGATGACCGCCACCAGTGCGCTGCGGACATGGAACAGGAACAGGAGGCAGACGAGGGCGACGATCAGCAGTTGCTGGAAGAGGCTGATGCCGAGGCTGTCGACGGTGCGCCGGATGAGAGCGCTGCGGTCGTAGGCCACCTCGACGTTGACGCCCGCGGGCAGGCTCGGCGCGATGTCGGCGAGCCGGGCCTTGACGTCCTCGATCACCTGCAGCGTGCCGGCGCCGTGCCGCACCACCACGATCCCGCCCACGGTCTCGCCCTCGCCGTTCCACTCGGCGAGTCCCCGGCGCATCTCCGGACCGACGCTGACGGTCGCGACGTCACGCAGCAGGATCGGCGTGCCGGCGGCGTCGACGCCGAGCGCGATCTTGCGGATGTCGTCCGCGGACCCGATGTAGCCGCGGCCGCGGATCATGAACTCCTTCTCGGCGGCCTCCAGGAGCCGCCCGCCCACGTCGCTGTTGCTGTCCTGCACGGCGGTGCGGATTCTGGAAATCGGCATCCCGTACGCGCGCAGCCGATTGGGGTCCACGGTGATCTGGTACTGCCGCACGAAGCCGCCGATGCTCGCCACCTCGGCCACGCCGGGGACGCTGGCCAGCTCGTACTTCAGGAACCAGTCCTGGATCGAACGCAGTTCGGCGAGGTCGTGCCGGTCCGACTGGAGGGCGTACATGAATGCCCAGCCAACGCCGGTGGCGTCGGGGCCGAGCGCGGGCGTCACGCGGGGCGGCAGCGTACGCGCGACGTTGCTCAGGGTCTCCAGGACCCGGCTCCTCGCCCAGTACAGGTCCGTGCCGTCCTCGAAGATGACGTAGACGAAGGAGAACCCGAAGAAGGAGTACCCGCGCACCGTTCGGGCGTACGGGACGGCCAGCAGTTGCGTGGCGAGCGGGTAGGTCACCTGGTCTTCGACGATGCGCGGCGCCTGTCCCGCGTACTCGGTGAAGACGATGACCTGCACGTCGGAGAGGTCGGGAATGGCGTCGAGCGGCGCGCGCCAGAGCGCCTGCACCCCGACCACGGCGACGATCAGCGTCGCCAGGACCACCAGGATCCGGTTGCGGATGGACCAGCCGACGAGTCGCTCGAGCATGGCCGCTCCTCAGTGGTGCCGGTGGTCCGGCGCGGCCGCATCGTCGCCGCGCGGCTCCCCCCGGGACAACTGAGAGATCGCGGCCCGCAGGTTGCTCTCGGAGTCGATGAGGAACTGCGACGAGACCACGACGCGCTCCCCGGCGGCGAGGCCCGCGGCAATCTCCTGCATCGCGTCCGCCGTCCGTCCGAGTTCGACCTCGCGCGGCTCGAACCCCCCGTCGTCCCGCTGCACGATCACCACCGACCGCTCGCCGGTGTGCAGGACGGATTCGGCCGGTGCGAGCACGGCGTCCTCGTCGGCCTCCGTGCGGACGGTGACGTCCACGTACATCATGGGTCGGAGCGCGAGGTCCGCGTTCGCGACCTCGACGAAGGCCGTCAGCGCGCGGGTCTCCGGGTTCACCGCGGAGCGGAAGAACAGGAGCGTGCCGGTCCACCGGCGGCCCGGGAAGGCGTCCACCTCGATGGAGGCCTGGCTGCCCTCGCGCACGTGGCGGAGGTCCTCCTCGTAGAACTCGGCCTGGGCCCAGAGCGTCGAGTGGTCGGCGATCTTGAGCACGGTCACGCCGGGCGCCAGTGCCATGCCTTCCAGGGAGTCGCCCATCTTCTCCACGATGAAGCCGGCGGCGGGGGCGAAGAACCGCACGGTGCGGGAAGCGGCGCCCGAGTCGGCGAGCTGCGAGATCTGCGCCTCCGTCATGTCCCAGTAGCGCAGGCGTTCGCGAGCCGCGTCCCGCAGCGAGCGCGCCCGCTCCACGGTCTCGGCATGGGCGCCGGCGTCCCGCAGGCGCTCGACGTACTCCATCGCCGCGAGGTACTCGCGCTGCGTCGTCACCAGTTCGGGACTGTAGATGTCGAACAGGACGTCGCCGCGCTCGACGTGCTCGCCGACGTTGTGGACGCGGGCGTGTTCGATCCAGCCGCGGAACTTCGTGTTGACGGAGACCAGCTTCTCCTCATTGTGGGCGAGGACCCCCACGGTGCGGATCGAGACCGGGATCGCGCCGCGCCGCGCCTCGGCGGTGCGCACGGCGAAGTTCTGCAGGAAGCCGGAACTGACGCGGACCGTACCCGCCGGCGTGTCTTCGTCCGCGTAGACGGGTACCAGGTCCATGCCCATCGGGGACTTGCCCGGCTTGTCCGAGCGGAAGGAGGGGTCCATGGGCGCCCGCCAGTAGAGGATGCGGCGTTCCCCGGTCTTGCCGTCCGTGACCGCCGTGGCTTCGGAGGTGCGGTTGTCCGACAGGCCCCAGCCCAAGGGATCCCACGCCAGGAGCGCGGTCGCGGCCGCCCCGAGGACCGTCCCGGCGAGCAGTGGCAGGAGAACGCTGGGCGCCCTCATGACGCCACCTCCGGGAACGCCGTCCCGACCGCCCGTTCCATGTCTGCGAGCGCCTGCATGTAGTCAGCCTCCAGGCGCGCCAGACCGAGGCGCGCGTCGAGCAGCATCTCCTCGCTGTCGAGCAGGTCCAACACGTCCACCGTGCCCGCGGAGTACGCCGCCTCGGCCGAGCGCAGCGCCTGTTCCGCCTGCGGCACGAGCGCGCGCTCGTGCCGCAGGATGCGGGCGGCGATCCTGGTCAGGCGGGCGCCGGCGTCGCGTACCGCGACATCGACGTGGTTCACCGTACGATGGAGGGCCGCACGCGCGGCGTCGAGACGGGCGGCGGCCTCCCGGACCCCCGCCGCGTACCTGCCGCGCTGCAACGGGATGCTGACGCCGATGCTGAAGCTGAACTGGTCCTCACCGTTGTCGCCGGGCGGGGCGAGCCGGCCGGCGCGGTCGCGGCGGTCGCCCACGGGATTCCAGGCGGCGCCGAGAACGATGTCGGGCCAGGGTGCCCGGCGTGCCAGCCGGACGTTGCCGCGCTCCGTCTGAAGGTGCAGCCGTGCGACGCGCACCTCCGGATGGTGCGCCCTGCCCAGCTCCCGCAGGCGCTCTTCGTCGATGTGGGTCTCGGGGCGGGTCCGGAGGCGGACGGAGGGCAGGGGGTCCTGGGCGGGTCGGTCGCGCAGCGCATTCAGCTCCGCCTCGGCGCCGACCCGCTCCTGCAGCAGTGCGTCGCGGCGGGAGAGGATTCGGGTGACTTCCGCCTGCAGCTTCACCACCGACTGCTGCAGCCCCGTTCCCTGGGAGTACCGCGCCTCGGCCAGCGTCTCGTAGAGGCGCAGCAGGTCCGCTTCCTGGTCGGCGACGGCGATGGCCCGGTCCAGGTACGCCAGTTCGTAGTATGCGATCTTGACGTCCCGGACGACCGCCGCGCGTTGCGCCTCGACGAGCGCATCGCGGGCGTCGGCGCGTGTGCGGGCCACCGCGCCCCGGTCGCCGCGCTTGCCGAACCAGGGCAGCGCCTGTCGTACGGCGATGCCGCCGCGCTGAGGCCCAACGCGGGTTTCGGGAGGCTGGCCATGCACGGTGAGGGACACCGTCGGGTCCGGGAGCGCGGTGGCCTGCGGGATGCGATGCCGCGCCGCGGCGCTTTCGAGACGGGCCTCGAGGATGCCGGGGTTGCGCTCCAGCGCCTCGCCGATCAGCACGGCAAGGGTGGGGTCGCCGTTGTCCGCGTAGGTCTGGCCCGTCGGGTCCGTGCCCGGCGTACCGCCGAGCGGTTCCGCGTGGACGGGCCCGTGCGCGCACAGCAGCGCCGCCGACAGGCTGGCCGCGGCGGCTGGCGTGATGTTCATGACGTTCCTCCGAAACGTGAAGCGTCCCCGCGGAACGGCACGGCGTCGTGGCCGGCGCATCCGCGGCGCGAAGCACTCGTCGCGGCGAGCCGCGACGGTCCGGAGTGGCTAGTTCAGCAGGAGGTCGAAACGGCGCACCGGCGTTTCGGCGGCGCGCCAGGGATCCGGTACGGGAGGAGAGTGACTGCGCGGACCGAGCGCTGTGAGCGCCGCCGGCAGCGGAAAGGGGGGAACCCCGGCGCCGTCGTCCATGGACACGGCCGGCGGGTCGAGCGGCACGGGCGCGCGCTCGGGGACAAGCCCCTGCGACGCGCAGTCCCCGTCGCAGTCGATGCGCTCGCAGTCGGCGTACCCGGGCTCGCCGTCGCCGTGATGCGCCGCGTGCGCGGAGGTCGGCTCGGCGGCGGACGACGCCGTACCGCATGCGCACGCCACTCCGCCCCAGGTGACGGCGGCCACCAGCAGCGAGGTCGACATCCACGGCCTTCCGATCATGCGGGACTCAATACGCCTCGCGGATTCTCCCGTCAAGTCCGGCCGGCTGCCCGTTGGCTGCCCGTCCGTCCCCCGGGACGGCAGCGGCGGACCCGCTATGGGGCGCGCTATGAGAATGATTTATATTTATTTTTCAATAGGTTGCCTTTGACGCCCGCAATCTGAAGGTTCATAATCGCCGTCACTTGTCATGGAGGATACAGGCGCATGAAGCCGCAGGATCCACAGATCGTCGAACACCTGAACCGCGCCCTCAAGAACGAACTGACGGCGATCAACCAGTACTTCCTCCACGCGAAGATGCTCACCGACTGGGGCATGGGGGAACTTGGCGAGCACGAGCGCAAGGAGTCCTTCGACGAGATGCGCCATGCGGACCGGTTGATCGAGCGCATCCTCTTCCTCGACGGCCTGCCGAACCTACAGGAACTGGGCAAGCTCCTGATCGGCGAGGACGTGCAGGAACTCCTCGAATGTGACCTGGCGCTCGAGATGGCCGCCATGCCCGTACTGCGCGAGGCGATCGCGTACTCGGAGTCGGTGGCCGACTACGTCAGCCGCGAGATCTTCGAGGACATCCTCGAGTCGGAGGAGGAGCACGTGGACTGGCTGGAGACGCAGCTCGAGCTCATCGGGAAGACCGGCATCCAGAACTACGTCCAGTCGGCGATGAAGACGTAGGGACGCCGGGCGGGGACGGGCCTACCGCGGTTCCCTGCGTCGGGCGCTTCTGCTCTTGGCCGGGCCCGTGCGTAGCCGGGCAGGCGCCGTTCCCACCTCAGGAGGCGGTCCGGCGCAGCGACAAACGGACCCGCTCGGGAACGCTGATCGGGACGAAGCTGCTCGCGGGAAACAGGTAATCCTCGCCGCTTTCGTCCACGACCCGGAGGTCGCCCGAGGTCGCCGCGTCGTCGTCGGGTAGTGTCCTGTAGATCTTGTGCAGTTCGAAGGCGACGGGGTAGTCGGAGTTGTCGACGATGGTGTTCGGCGCGTCAAGAAAGAAGGATGTTGCCTCTACCGCCGCACGGCCGGCGTCTCGATGCGCAAGCCCCGGCCCCGGTGGCGCAGGAAGTACTCGAGGTTCACGTATTCAGGGCTGCCGACCGGGTAGAGTTCGCTCCGGACCGCCTCGTTGCACCAGCGGAACATCCGGTGGGCCGACGCCAGCGTGCCCCAAAGCAGGCGATAGGTGGGAAAGCCGTTGGTGTGTCCCTGGCTGATCCGTTCGCCCCGCAGGCGCATGCCCGCCAGGGCGTCGTGGCAGTGCGCGCAGGCCAGGTCGAGCTGTCCTCGGCGCTGCTGGAAGAACGCTTCCCCGGCCTGGCGGAACGGCTCCGCGCGCGGGTCCGCGACCGGGTCGATGGTCGCGCCGCGTTCGCGGTTGAGCAGGAAGGCGGTCAGCGCGAGCAGCGGTTCGTCGTCGTGGTCCCACGTTGGCGCGCCGTCGAGCGACCGGCAGCGGTTGACGCGTCCCGAGAGGTCGATCAGGGCGGCGCTCGTCTCGTCGTAGCGTGGGAAGTTCGAGGCGACGACCTCGGACAGGGCGTGACAGCGGGCGCAGCCGGCATCCGACCAGAGCGCGGCGCCACGGTCCACCCAGAGATACCCCGGGTTCTCGAATGGATCGTCCTGCAGCGCCCGCGTCTCCGGGTTCAGGAACTCGCTCCCGGAGAGGGGCGCCGCGAGGACGAGCGCCAGGAGTGCGGTCACGTGACCTCGATGGTGCGTTCGACCGTGGTCTCCTCGCCGCGGTCCGCGCGCCAGTGGAACGTGACGGGCCCGGACACCGTCGCCCGCAAGTGGAACTCGAGGAACGGGTTTGCCGCGACGGCCGGGCGGAAAGCGGCGCGGAACACCTGGCGCCCCGCGTAGGTGCAGGTGAAGTCGGTGATGATGTGGCGGGGGATCACAGCGCCGCGGACGTCTCGGTTGTAGCCGGTTTCCATGGGGTGCGCCACCAGCGTCTTGACCGTGACCACCTCGCCCGCCCGAACGGTCCGCGGCAGGTTCACCCGCGCCCTCACGGGTAGATCTCCTCCACGCAGGCGCCGAGGGTGACGACGATGTCCGCGAAGCCGGTCGCGCGGCGGCCGTCGCTGAACTCGGCGACGGCAGTCACGCGCTGCGTACGCGCCAGGCGGATGTTCGTGCGGATCACCGCGACACCCACTTCCGGGGTGAAGAAGTACGTGGCGGCGATCGGCTCCGGGTTGCCGGGGACACGGATCTCGATGCGGCGAACGTGGTCGTCCGCGGTCATGGGAGAGTCCACCGACACGCGGATGGGGACCGAGTTGCCCGTCTCGGCGATCGGCGGCAGTTCGACCGATACGGGCGACCGAACGTTGGCGCGCGTTCCCAGGGCGACGGGGGCGGCCGCCAGGGTCGCCAGGACGGATCGGCGGTTAGCCACTGCCCTTGAGGCCCATGAGGTACGCCGTCGCGTCGTCGATGTCCGTTCGCTCCAGGACGCTGCGGCCGCGGAAACCGTGTGCGACCCGGTGCAGCCCGGTGCTGCGCCCGTACGCCGGCATGACGCTCTCGGGGTTGTCCGTTCGCGGATCGACGATCCGCTGGCGGATCGTTCTCGCGTCGAGGCGCGCGCCGACATCAGAGAGGGAGGGGCCGACGTTGCCGTGGCTGGTCTCGTCGAGCCCCGGCAATTCGTGGCAGATCGCGCAGTCGCCCCGATCGCGCTTGAGCACGACCTGCCGTCCGCGTTCCGGATCGCCGACGCCGAAGGCGTCCCGGGTGATGGCGTGGTACCAGTCAGCGGCGTACAGGGCTTCCCGTGCGCGCACGTCCGGTGGCGCGCCGACGGGGCTCTGACCGGCGGTGCGGCCGCGGATCGCGCCGCGCTCGACGTCGTAGACCCCGGAAATGGAGAAGCCGTAGTCGGACGCGGCCAGGCTGTAGCAGGTGTTCATCATGAACGGCGCGGGCGGGGGTCGGTCCCGGAGTAGCGCGACGACCGCCGCCGCGCACGCCTTGGCCTGGTTGTTCGCGGCGAACGCGGATTTCGGCATGGGCGTCGCCTCGATGGCGTCCCCGACGATATGCACGCCCGGGGCGACCCTGGACTCGAAGGTCATGGGGTCCACGCTGCACCAGCCCCGCCCCTCGTCGAAGTCCCGCGCGATGTCTGCCGCGCGCTGGGGCGGCACGAGGTTCCCCACGTCGACGGCGTGCTCGTCGAAGTCGGTAACGAACACCCTCTCCCGCACCGCAACGACCGTCCCGCTCTCCCGGCGCGGCAACCAATCGATCATCCCCGGGTACCGCGTGCGCCAGGCCTCCTCGAAGAGCGCCTGCTTGGTGAAGGCGTCCTTGGCGTCGAGGATCAGGATCTTGGCCCGCGGGTTGTGCTCCCGCAGGTGCTCGGCCACCAGCGACGCTCGTTCGTAGGGGCCCGGCGGGCAACGGTAGGGATTGTCCGGCGCCGTGATCGCGAAGACCCCGCCGGGGCGCATGCCGCGGACCGCGTCGCGCAACGCCACCGCCTGCGTGTCTCCCCGCCATGCGTGCAGGAAGCCGCCCGGCGCTCCGTCGATGGCCTCGTGGACGAGTTCGATCCCCGGCGCCAGCACCGCGCGATCGTAGGGCACGACGCCTTGCCCGGTGACGACGAGTCGTCTCTCGGCGTCCACGGCCAACGCGTGCGCGGCAACGTGCGCGTTCGCGACGTGGTCGAGGGGGAAGGTGATGTCCTCCGGCGGGAGCTGCCCGGCGACGACGCGATTGCTCATGGGACACGTGACGTACCGCGTCGCGGGGTCGATCAGCGTGACGCGCACGTCCGGGTCGTACGCGTTGAGGTACCGCGCGCAGGTGGCGCCGCCAAAACCGCCGCCCACCACGACCACGCGGGGCCGCGCAGCCCCGATGACGGCCGGTGCGACAGCGGCGCCGGCGGCTCCCGCGGCCGCGGCGAGCAGGCGCCGACGCGTGGTCAAGGGCCCTTCCCGCCGGTCCGCGCCAGAGACTCGGCGACGGCCTCGATGTCGTTCTCCGTCAGCCCCGAGAGAAGGCTGTGCATGACGGTGTTCTCCGCCACGGTCAACGAGGAGAGCACGGCGACCGACGTGCCGGATAGAGGAGGGATGTGGGAGTTGGCGGGGTGGTGGCACGTGACGCAGGTCGCGGCGATGCGGTCGCCTCGCGAGAAGGCGTCGCTCTCGGCGGCGTGCACGCACGGCGCCGCGGCGACCAGGAGGGCGACGGTCCGTAGCGCGGCTCGCGACATGGGCGACAGCATAATCCGAATGTGTCGCGCAACGCCGCGCGGGACGCGGGCGGGCGCTGCGTATAATCGCCCGCATCACCGGACCCACCCCCATGACGACGCATCAACCAGGCATCTTCCATGAGGGCACGAAGCACCATGTGTTCCTGGAGTTCGCCGTACGGGGCGCTCCGCGGGTCCTGCCGGGAAACGCCCTGGCGACCTCCGGGATCGACGCGGGACACCAGATCGTCGCTTTCGGCCCGGCGCTCTGTGACGCGCTCGACGCCGTCGCCGCCCCCGCCCGCAGTTTCGGTTTCGATGCCATCGACGGCAAGGACGACATGCACGCCCCCGCGACCCAGTGCGACCTCTTCGTGTGGCTGCACGGCGACCGGCGCGACGAACTGTTCGCGCGCGCCCTCGCCTGGCGGGACGCGCTCGCCGGGGTCGCCGACGTTGCCCACGAGGACCATGGGTTCCTCTTCCGGGACAGCCGGGACCTGACCGGTTTCGTCGACGGCACCGCCAATCCCAAGGCGGAAGCGCGCATGGCCGCGGCGCTCGTCGGCGAGGGCGAGCATGTCGGCGGCAGCTTCGTCCTGGCGCAGCGCTGGGTGCACGACCTCGCGGGCTTCGGGGGACTGGCGGTGGCGGAACAGGAGCGGGTGATCGGCAGGACCAAGCCCGACAGCGTCGAACTGACGGGGGACGCCATGCCCCCGGACAGCCACGTCAGCCGCACGGACCTCCAGCGCGGCGGGCGGCCGGTCAAGATCTACCGGCGCAGCAGCCCCGTGGGGGGCGTGCGCGACGCCGGCCTCTACTTCCTCGCGTTCAGTGCGGACGTGGCCCGGTTCCGCTGGCTGCTCGACTCGATGTTCGGCCGGACCGGCGACGGGCTGCGTGACCGCCTGCTCGGCTGGTCTCGGCCAGTGACCGGGAGCTTCTTCTATGCGCCCCCAACGGAAGCGCTGGTGGGAGCGTTCACCGAGTGACCCGGCGCCAGCGTTGGGCCGGCGGGAGGGGGTGGTAGCTACGGGCGGACTTGAACCGCCGACCCCGCGATTATGAATCGCGTGCTCTAACCAGCTGAGCTACGTAGCCGTGGGGCGTATTGTCCGAGTGTGCCGTCTCCGGCGCAAGGCGGCGCTCGCGACCCGTTGGCGTTGCGTGGGCGCGAAACCGCCGTGCCCGACCGCGGGCCGCGTCGCCTTGAAATGCACAGGCCGATTCACTATATACGTCCTCAGGAACTACTCGGAGTGACCATGGCAGAGCCAAGATTCCACGTTGCGGCCGCGCGGCCGGCCATCGAAGTCAACCAGGTACTTCGCAACACCTACATGCTGCTCGCACTGACGATCGCCTTCGCCTGCGTGACGGGCGTCGCGGCGATCGCGATGAACCTCCCGCCGTTCAACTTCATCGTCTACCTCGTCGGCTTTTTCGGGCTGTCCTTCCTCGTCAACAAGACCGCCAACAGCGGCTGGGGGCTCTTCTGGACGTTCGTCTTCACAGGCTTCATCGGGGTGGCCGCGGCGCCGATCATCGGCTACTTCGTGGCCGTCAACCCGGGGATCGTGGCGCAGGCCTTCGGCGTGACCGCGGCCTCGTTCGTCGGCCTTTCCCTCTACACCATCCTGACCAAGCAGGACTTCAGCTTCCTGCGCTCGTTCCTGGTGGTGGGCTTCTTCGTCATACTTGGCGTGATCGCGTGCTCGTTCTTCTTCGACCTGTCGCCGTTCGGGGCGGTCATCTCCGCGTTCATGGTCCTCATCGCGGCGGCGCTGATGCTCTACCAGACCAGTGAGATCGTGCGCGGGGGCGAGACGAACTACATCATCGCCACCAACAACCTGTTCGTGTCCATCTACGTGATGTTCATGAACCTGTTGGCCTTGTTCGGGATCATGGGCGGCGACGACTGACGGCTGCGCCTACGCTGCCACGGCAGGTGAGCCAGTGCGCGGCGCGTGACGGCGGCGATGCGCCGACGCGCCGGGCACCTCCGCCGGATCGATCAGGCCGACGCGCCGCCAGCCCTTCGACAACAGTCAACTCCGCGCCGGGTCCACTTCGCACGCGCGCCGGGGCTCCGCGTAGCGCCCCGGCGCGGCGCACGGCCCTTCCAGCCGTCGAACCACAGGCCGGAGCTTGCGCCGTCGAGCACCACCGGCGGCTCTCGGCGCCGACGCTGCCAGAAGTGCTTGCGCACATTCAGCAGCACGTACGCCAGCGCCCGCCGCACCTCGGTCGACGTCCGCTTCACCACGTGGTGGAAGCGGTCCGCCAGCACTCGGCCCGCGCGCTCGAACACGCGGTTCACGCAACGCGCGAAGCGTGCCCCCAGGCTCTTCATGCCGTTCGCCAGGCACACCTTGCCCTGCGCCTCCAAGAGGAAGTGCGCGCGGTCGTTCCGGATGGAGTAGTGCACCACCCGGAACCCGGACCGCCGCGCACCCTTGCGCAGGGTCTTGCGGAACTCGCGCAGGAACCGCGCGCAGCGCAACCCGGGCACGTCGTCGCGCACCCGCAGCGTAACCAGCACCGGGCAATGCCCCGGCACCCCGCCGCGACTGCGGTGCGGAACGCGCGAACGGCGGCTACGTGGTCGACCCGCTCCAGGGCGCACGCCGCCACGGCCACGGGGACGAAACTCGATGCTGGCCTGGCGCGGTCGCCGACGGCGTGTCGATGCCACAGGAGGGGGTTTCCTGGAAGGTGTTGGGCTCAGGGGAAAGCCTACGCCCAAATTACTGTACGTGTAAACAGTAAATGGCCGCCGAGCGGGTGATTGAGCCCGGTTGCAGGCGTCCGCACCCTCCACACGGAACATCGCCCATTTCAATCGCGCCCTCGTGCTCGACGATACCGGTCCGGCCAGGCCAAACGTGATGACCCGGCCGCGAGAATCGACGACATGGCCGCGACCTGGTCCACGCCTCGCGGGGAGTCTGAAATGGGCGATGCTCGTTGCGGAGGGATGCCCGCCGCCCAAGCCTCGCCTCGCGAATGACAAGGGCGATGTTTGGGCTGAGGTTGCCCCCCGTTGCCGGGGCTGGCGCAGGTGGCGGATCGACGCTTCTCCCGCAAGATCCCGTTGCCCGAAACGAGGTTGGCGGACCGCGCGCCGCCCGCCCGCTTGAAAACGGGCGCCGCGCACCGGCGTCGTCGGCCGGTCCCGGCGATGTCGTTCGCCAGCGTGGCCGCCCAGGCGACACCAATGGGGGTCGCCCTACACCTGGGTGAGGCGCCGGTACGCCTTCTGCAGCGTCGTCGGTAGCTCCTCCGTCTCCTCGATCACCATGTAGCGCGCATCGGGGCACATGCGCCGCAGGTAGTCGTGGCCGGAGCGGTCCACCGTGATGCAGAACGTGTAGACGCCGGCCCGCTCCGCCTCTTCGAGCGCCTTGGCGGTGTCCTGCAGACCGTACTCATGGTCGCCCCGCGTGGGCCCGTAGTCGCAGTCCTGCGGGAACCCGTCGGAGACGATCATCAGCACCTTGAGGGCGGCCCCGCTCGCTTCGAGCTTCGCCGTCGCGTGGCGGATGGCGGGGCCCATGCGGGTGCTGCGTTTGGGTTTCATGGCGGCGATCGCGTCGATGGCCCTGCGGTCGAGAGGCTGGTCGAACTCCTTGGCGACGTAGAACTCGACGCAGTCGCGGCCGTACCCAGAGAACCCGTACACCGAGTAGCGGTCGCCGATGCCCTCGAGGGCGGTGGCGAGGAGCGCGACGGCTTCCTTCTGGATGTCGATGATGCGACGGCGCTCCGGCGCGTCCGGCGGGTGGTCGAGGGCGGCGTAGGGATCGTCATCGTCGTCGAACCAGGGGTCGCGGAGGTTCTGGGCCGGGGTTGCGCCGGACTCGGATGAACGCTGCGCCGCGGGCGCCTTCTCCACGACGGGGTCGTCGGTCGAGGCGGAGAGATCCACCAGGAACGCCGCGCCGACATCGCGGCGCAGCCGGTCCCTGCGGCTGTAGACGCGATCGTCGGCGGACACGCCGGCGCGCAGGTCGGAACGCACGTCGACGATGGTGTTCAGGTCGAGTTCGTCACCGTCCACGACCTTCGCGGCGCGCTGGTAGCCGGCCGGCCGGATCTGCTCGAAACGCCGGCGGACCGCGTGGGCGTGGGGTCGGACGGCCTCGATGAGCCTCGCGCTCTCGGCATCGTCGTCCGGCGCCAGCGCCTCCTCGAAGAGGCGGCACCAACCGCGCCGGTAACCGTGCGCGAGGTAGTCCCACTCGTCGTAGCGAAAACTCTGCGCCGCGCCGTGTGCGTCGCCGAGACGATGGCGGAGGGCGGACCGTTCCATGTCGACGCGGCGCTGCAACTGGTCGCGGTCGCGCACCAGGTCGCGCCCGATGTCGCGGATCTCGCCGTCCGCCTGGCCGTCTCCCACCTGCACCTCGCCGGCCTCGGCCGCGAGCTCAAAGGCTGTGATGCGCGCGCCGGCGCGGTCGAGTTCCTCCTCCCAGTCGCTGAGCCGCGCCTCGCGCTGCAGCCACTCCATCTGGGCCGGGAACTCCCGGCTGGGATACGGGGACGCTTCCGGCGAGAGTGCCTCGTAGCAGGCGACGGTGGCCTCGGTCGTGGTGTACACGTCGGCGTCCGGAGTGCGGACCTCCTCCAGCGCCGGCGCCAGGTAGTCGGGCGGCGGCGGGACGTGGGGCGCCAGTGCGCGGTGGTACTTGCGGGCGCCGGGGTAAGTGGACAGCGCCCGGGCCTCCACGCGGGCGAGTTCGAGGATTTGGAACAGCCGGCGGGCGAGCGCCGGCGCCTCGAAATGGTTGAAGAAGACCGTCAGGTCGGACTCCCGATGCGACTCGGGCCGTTCGCGCGCGGCGAGCTCGGGGATCCGCTCCCGGGCCTCGTCGATGTCGAACTCGAAGGTGCCGAACTCGTGGAATCCAAGCTGCACCAGCACGCGCAGCCGGAACACGGCCGCGTTCGCCTCGTCGTCCTCGAACAGCTCGATCGACTCGGGGAGGTAGACGCTCGTGCGGTCGGCGACTTCCTCTTCGCCGATCTTCAGGTGGCAGTAATGCCCGGCGATGCCTTCGGCGAACAGGGCGAGCGGCCGTTCGATGTCTACCAGGTGCGTCATGAGAGGGCCGCCAGCCCGGGGGGATACGAGACGGTGATGATCGCGGACGGCGCCGGTGCTGTCGAGTTTCCGGCGCGCCGCGCGCTGGGTCAGGGCGCGAAGTCGACCCTGCGGGGTCCCACGCGGCTGGCAACCCGGTCGAGAGCGGCGCCGTCGAGGCCGTAGAAGTCCACCGCGTTGCCCCCGAGCATGGCCGCGATGTCGTCCTCGGGCAATTCGCGGAAGGTCTCCCGCATCCTGGTTCCGGTGTCCGGCCAGGTCCCCTCGGGTGGGGGTAGTCGGTGCCCCACATGATCTGGTCCATCCCCATCTGGTGGCGTATCTCGGCGCCGTCGGGGGGCATGCACAAGGCGCCGACCGCGCAGTTGCGGTGGAAGTAGTCCGCCGGGGACATTGACAGGTGGCTGCGGAAGTCGCCGAGCTTGGCGCTGAACTGGGTGTCTTCGTAATGATGGTCGAGCATGCGCAGCAGCGGCGGCAGGAGCCAGCCCTGGCCGAAGAAGTCCTCGAACGGCCCGGGGCCCGAATGGAAGCAGACGACCACGCCGAGGTCCTCGCAGGCTTCCCAGAACGGGTCGTAGCAGGGGTTGTGGTACGCCTCGAAGCCGGTGGTGATCGCGGGGATCAGCATGCCGCCCAGGCCGTGCTCGGCGCCGAAACGGGCCTCCGCGACGGCGCGGTCGACGTCCCACAGGAGTGGACAGACGGCAACGCCGAAGCGGCGCACCGGGTCCAGGGCGCAGAACTCGGCCAGCCAGCGGTTGTGCGCGCGGGCTCCGGCCCACTGGAGATCGGGCACGATGTTCCGCGTCGGCAGTGCGAGCCCGGCCCCGAACGGCGGGGCGTTCTGCTCGGTCACGCCGTCGGGGAAGACGATCTCGCCGGCGATGCCGTCCGCGTCGAGGACCTCCACGCGCGCTCGTGGTCCCATGCGCCGGTCAGCGCCTCCTCCACGCCGGCCCGCCACTGCGCGTTGATGTCGGCCGGCAGGAAGACCTTTTCGGCCTCGTCGGTCATGCGCTTCTGGATCGGCGGCACCTGGTCGAATGGCTCCCGGTACTCGGGGTCGAGGTAGGAGCGGTACTGCTCGGGAGGCAGTCCCGCGTGGCAGTCGGTAGAGACGACGGTGAAACGCTCCATGGCGGGCTCTCGTGCTATCCGATGAAAGGGATGGGGGATCGGTGCGGTCGAGGATGGAGTCCATGCGCCCGGACCTGTGCTTCCGCGTCCGGGTTCAGCGGGAGGATCCAGAAGCGTCCCTCGCGGATGCCGTCGAGGGCCGCGCGCGCCACCTCGTCCGGGTGGGTGGTCTCGATCTGCATCCCGAACGCCTCCAGCATCCGGCGCAGGTCGTCGGAGGAGCGGATTCCGGTGTCGGGGGCGTCCGCGGGCTTGGCGAACCGATCCGGCCGCACCCTTCCGGAGTTGAAGATGCCGGTCTCGACGACATGCGGCCCGGGGGACAGGGCATGCACGCGCACCGGGCTCTGCGCGGGCACGGTCTGGTGGTACAGCGCCTCGGCAACCGCCTGTACCGCGGCCTTGGTGGCGGAGTAGATGGGTTGGTCGGGAAAGACCAGGAAGGCGCCGTTAGCCGAACCGGTGACGACGAAGTGCGCCTCGCTGCCCTGGTCCACCAGCCGGGGCATGAAGGCGTTGATCGTGTGCACCACGCCCCAGAAGTTCACTTCGAAACACCACTTCCAGTCGCTGTCCGCATAGCCCCAAAGCGGTCCCGCCTCGCCGGCGCCGATTCCCGCATTGGCGAACACGAGGTGCGCTCCGCCGAGTTCGTCGAAGGCGAAGGCGGCCGGGTCCTCGAGGCTCGCCGGGTCGGTGACGTCGGACTCCCGCGCCTCCGCCCGCGCACCTCGCGCTTACAGGGCGTCCCGTGTCTGCGCGAGGGCGTCCACGTCCGCGATGAGCACACGCGCGCCCGCGTCGCAGAGCGCGAGGGCCAGGGAACGTCCGACGCCGCTCGCGCCGCCGGTGATGACGGCCAGGCGTTCCGCGAAGTCCTGCATGTCTAGCGCTAGCTTGCCCCCAGGGCTCGCGGCTGATGAAGACCGCCTGCTCCTGGTCGATCGCGTAAGCGAGCGAGTACTCGCCCTCGATGCCGTCGTGTGCGGCCGTCACGTTCGTCACGAAGCCGAGCTCCGGTTCCGCCCCGACGGGGAAGTGGTATACGGTCAGGCGCACTTCCGCCGTGCTGGCCGGCACGATGCCTGGCGGCAGCAGCGCCGCGATGTACTCCGGATCGGTCGGGTAGGCGATCTTCGGCATTGGCCAGTTGAGGCTGTCGCCGGGGATGCCTTGCGGTGCGCCGTCGGTCATGTCCTCCCCTTGCGGAGGGATCGGGATGGCCTATTGACGGAATAGGATACGAGTATTCGTTCCTATAGAACGGCTAAAACAGAACAATATTTCATATTTTGTTCCGTTTTGGTCGGAGGCCAGCGCCGGTGTCCGGAATCCCCGGCTACGGCCAGATGACGTCGACGATGTCCGCTACCGCCTTCTGCACGTTCGCGTCGTCCGACACGGTCTGCACGATGGCGATGTCGCAGGCGCGGCGCGCGTCGATGCCGTGCCGCATCAGCTCTCCGGCGTAGATGAGCAGGCGGGTGCTCACCCCTTCTTCGAAGCCGTGCTCGCGGAGGTGGCGCACCTTGACGCCGATGGCAGCCAGGCGGTCTGCGGTTTCGTCGTCCACGCCGGACTCGTGGGCGATGATGGTCGCCTCCACGTCGCTCGTCGGGTAGTCGAAGTCGAGGCTCACGAAGCGCTGCCGCGTGCTCGTCTTCAGGTCCTTCAGGATGCTCTGGTAACCGGGGTTGTAGGAGATCACCAGCAGGAAGTCGGGATGGGCCGAGAGCAGCTCCCCGGTCTTGTCGATGGGAAGTACGCGGCGGTGGTCCGTGAGCGAGTGGATCAGCACCGTCGTGTCCTTGCGCGCCTCGACGATCTCGTCGAGGTAGCAGATCGCCCCCTGGCGGACGGCGTGGGTCAGGGGACCGTCCTGCCACACGGTCTCGTCGCCGCGCAGCAGGAAGCGGCCCACGAGGTCCGTCGCCGTGAGGTCCTCGTGGCAGGACACGGTGACCAGGGGATGGGGGCGGTCCTCCCGGGGCGGAGCCCTTTCACCATCAAAGAGCGCCTCGAACAGCCGCCAGGTCATGTGCTCGATGAAGCGGGTCTTGCCGCAGCCGGTCGGGCCTTTCAGCAGGACGGGAAGGCGGCTGTGCCAAGCCGCCTCGAAAACCGCGATCTCGTCCGCGAGCGGCAGGTAGTAGGGCGCGCTCACCCGGGATAGAACGCGTCGCGTCCCTCCCGGTAGTTGAAGAACGTCTGGGCCGGGTTCCGGTTCACCAGGTTGCGCTTGAACATGGGGTGCCAGAGGCTGCGCACCTCGTGTTCGAGCTCGGTGATCGTGTCGCCGGTGTCCGGGTCGACCACCGCCTGGAAGCGGTACTGGTGCTGGTCCGACTCCTCCGTCACGAGTTCGTGCTCCGCAAGGTACGCGTGCGGCGCGCCGAAATCCGCGACGTAGATGGCGATGTGGTGCCCGTCGTAGGCCGGAATCTCGTCGTCGGTTTCCTTGTAGACGAGACGCTGGTCGAAGCCCATCGAGACCTCCGCGCGGCGCCCGGCGTTGTCGTCGAGCACGGTGACGGGGGCCGCCAGGACCCGCTCGTAAAAGCGGCCAATGCCTGCGGCGGTGCCGGCGGGAATCGGTGTCTCCGCGTACGGAATGCCGAGAAAGCGCCCGGGAAACCGGTCCGGTCCGTAGACCCGGATGTCGTTGCCCCACGGGCAGGTGACCGCGATGTGGTCGTCGCGCTCCTCCCACGCGAACTCGGTGTCCGCGAGGGGCTTCGCGACGAACTGCAGCCGCCGCTTGAGGTCGTCCAGGCTCGGCACCACGACGCCGATGTGCCCCCGCCAGCGCTGGGCCGTGCTCTTCGGCAGGTGGAACTGCTGCTCGCCGGTGTTGACCCACATGTTGAAGGTGCCGAAGTCGATGTACGGGTCGCGGGTGAAGCCGAGCCCCGTCACGTAGAAGAGGGCGGCGACCTGCTGGTCCGGCACGGTCAGGTTGATGTGCTCCATGTTGAGCACGTTGCCGATGTTCTCTTCGTTGCGGTCGAACTGTCTTGCTTCAGCCATCCCCGGGCCCCCCAACCTCGTGAGGCGATTATAGCTGCGTTTCCGAGCTCGTCCCTGCACTCGGGAACAGAGGATCCTGCGGTCAGCCATCGTCGCGGGGTGGCTTGATCAAGTTCGTCCGATGGCATATCTTGTGTTCCGTGACGAACAGAACCCCTAGATACGGTAGCTCCACCGCTCTTGAGGACATCGAGCGGAGGGCGGAGGAAGTCCTCGACTTCATGCCCAGCGAGGTCACCGTCCCCGTGAACTTGGCCGACGTGGCCGGCGTGCTGGGGGTCCGTTGCGAGTATCAGCCCGACCTCGGGATGTTCGGGGACAGGGGCCGCCGATTCTATGTAGCTGGTGCCTTGGACCGCCAAAGGGAGCTCATCTCTGTCCTGGAAACGCTTTCGCTGGAGGAACGGCGCTTTACGCTGGGGCATGAGTTCACACACTGGATTCTCCATCCCAACGAAGTCATGCATCGCGACCGTCCGGTCGCCGGTTTAGCTAAGGACGATGTCGATCGGCTTCCGACGATTGAAAGAGAAGCAAACTATGGGTCGGGATGCCTGCTCATGCCTAGGCGGCTGGTCGAGGCAGAGCTGAGAGCGACGTTTGGTGAGTGCCCCGTGTGGCTCACCGATGATCTGCGATGGTACCTGGACCGGCACCGGGGAGGTATGCAGCGCAATCACCGGAGCTACGCCGCCACCATTCCGTATGAACTCGCGGTCGCGTCTATCGAGTCTTTGGGTGGCGCGCGATTCGACTCGATGGCCGCCCGGTTCCAGGTTTCGGTTCCATCGATGGCGATTCGTCTATCTCAGCTGGCTTTGGTCATGCTTCCCCCAGGGGTGCTGCCGCGCCGCTGATCGTGCCGTTCCGTCGGTCGCACGATGCGATCGATGTAGCGGACTGGCGCGTCGGTACAATGCTCGCGGGAGGACACCATGACCGACGGCCCGGGAGCGGACACCGAGCACCTGCTCGACGCGATCACGGCATTGCTGCCACCGATTCTGAACGGGATGGAAGCGCTGGCGCACGTCAGCCGGCACCTGCACCCGCCGAACCTGGCGCTGCTCGCGGCCAAGGTGGCGGGGACGGACCAGCCCATACGGGACGCGCTGCCGGCCTTCCGGGAAGCGGAATGGCCGGAGCACCTCAGGGACTTCAGCAAGCAGGTCGAGAGAACCGCCGAGCATGTCTGCGACGCCTTCGAAGGCATCGCGGAGGCCGCCCGAAGCCCCGATGGGCCGATGCGCGCGTACCGGGCCATGCGCGGCGCCACGCGCGCCACGGAGTCGCTGTACGTCATCGCGGGCGCCCTGCCTCCGGTGAGCCGGTTCTTCGTGGAGCCGGACCTGCGGGACGATCACGCGCTGCTCGAGAAGCTCGCGAACGCGGACGCGCGGCGGGACAACGTGGGCGTCATGCACGCCTCGAACGGCCGTGGCGAGCGCGGCGGCTTCTCGATGTACGTGCCCGAGTACTACGACGGCGAGGAGCCATGGCCCCTCGTCATGGCACTGCACGGCGGCAGCGGTCACGGCGCGGACTTCCTCTGGACCTGGCTGCGGGAAGCGCGCAGCCGCGGGGTCATCCTGGTCAGCCCGACCGCGCGTGGCCGCACCTGGTCGCTGATGGGGCCGGACATGGACAGCGGCAACCTCGACACGATCGTCGAACAGGTCTGCCAACGCTGGAACGTCGACCGCGACCGGCTGCTGCTGACCGGCATGAGCGACGGCGGGACCTTCGCGTACGTGAGCGGGCTGCGTGCCGACTCGCCGTTCACGCACCTGGCGCCGAGTTCGGCAAGTTTCCACCCGATGCTGCTCGACGGCAGCTCCGCCGAGCGTCTGAAGGGGCTCCAGGTCTATCTCATCCACGGGGTCCTCGACTGGATGTTCCCGGTGGAGATCGCACGGACGGCGAACGCGGCGCTGACTGCTGCGGGAGCCGAGGTGGTGTACCGCGAGATCGAGGATCTCTCCCACATCTATCCGCGGGACGAGAATCCGCGCATCCTCGATTGGTTGCTGGGCACCTGATCGGACCCGCCGACCACCGCCCCATGCAGATCGGCAGCAACCACCGCCGCGCGTTCCACGACGACGGTGTCGTCTGCCTGCGCGGCGCCTTGGGCGCGGACCACCTCCGCGCGGCGCGGGCCGCCTGGGAATGGAGCGTCAGCCATCCCGGCCCGCTGGCAAGCGGCCTGCTGCAGGACACGGACAGCGCCTTCCAGGACCTCTGCAATCCCCGGTGGCGGGGTGCGTACGAGACCGTGGTGCGGGAGACGCCTCTCGCCGACTACGCGGCGGCGCTGTGGGGCGCCCCATCCGTCTGGTTCCTGTACGAACAGGTGTTTCGCAAGGGCGGCGGCGAGGCCGGTCGCACGCCCTGGCACCAGGACACGTCCTATCTCGCTCTGGACGGGGAGCACCTGGTGGCGTTCTGGATCAGCTTCGAGCGGATCCCGCGAGCCAACGCGCTCGAGTTCGTGAGCGGCTCCCACCGTGCCGTCCTGTACAACACGTCGCGGTTCGACCCGGAAGATCCCACGCTGCCGATCACGCCCTCGGACGACCTGCCGAACCTGCCCGACATCGAGGCCGGGCGCGGTGCGTTCGACATCGTCGGGTTCGCGACGGAGCCGGGCGATGTGGTGGCGTTCCATACGTCCATGCTTCATGGCGGAGGACCCGTGGACCGGAGCACTCCGGAACGCCGCACGCTGACGCTGCGCTTCTTCGGTGAGGACGTGGTGAGCGCGTCGCGCCCGGGTCCGGCCGGGCCGTTTTACGAAGACATCCAGGGACTGGCGCCGGGCCAGCCATTCCGCCACCCCCGCTTCCTGCAGGTACGCAGGGGAGGTCCGGACCCTCAGGCGCCGGGCTTGATCGAGTAGTTGAGTTCCGCCGCGGCCCGGTAGGCCGGCCGGTCGTGGTGGCGCGCCCGGTAGGCGTCGAGGGCCGGCGCCAGGTCGAAGCCGTAGGCGACGGCCCAGTCGAGGCAGGACGTCAGCAGGATGTCCACACCGGAAAAGGTGTCCCCCACCGCGAACGGCGCGTCGCCCAGCCGGCCCTCCGCCCAGCGGATCTGCTTGTTGAAGCCGTCGCGGGCCGCCTGCATCGCCGCCGGCGCCTCGCCGTAGAGCGCCGCCAGGTCCCCGTGCTTGCGCATGACGTAGAGCGTGTGGGCGTCGAGTTCCATCAGGATGAAGGAGGTCCACTCATCGTAACGCGCGCGCTCGACGCTGCCGACCGGGGGCGTCAGGCCGCTGTACTTGTCGCCGAGGTAGGTGACGATCGCCGCGCTTTCGGTGAGCACGAGGTCGCCGTCCACCAGGACGGGCACCTTCTCCTTGATGCTGAGCGCCCGGAACTCGTCCGTCTGGGTGGCGCCGGTACGCGGACCGATGAGCTTGGTCTCGTACTTCACGCCGAGTTCGTGCAAGGCCCAGTGAGGGCGGATCGTGCGGCCGGTCGCTCCGCCCCAGAGCGTCAGGGTCATGGCGTGGCTCCTCCTTGCGGCTGTCCTGCGCGGCGCGCGGAACTTGGCTGACGGATGATAGCGCGAGGCCCTTTTCATGTATACGTATACAGCTATAATGGTGAGTCCGTTCAGCCGACGGAGCCGGACGTGAATCGCAAGGAGGTCCACAAGGGAAGGGGCGCCGTGTCCAATCCGGCGGGCCGCTTCGAGCACCACGAGAGCGCTCCCGTGGACGATGGCTGGGCGCCGGCGACGGGCGATTTCGGCGAGTTCGAGGAGTCCTCGCCCGAGACGCAGTTCCTGCCGGACCGCACGAAGAACCTCATCGCCACCAATGACTCGCCGGACATCCCGTTCAGCCAGTCGATCAACCCCTACAAGGGGTGCGAGCACGGATGCATCTACTGCTACGCGCGCCCGACCCACGCGTATTTCGATCTCTCCCCCGGCCTCGATTTCGAGACCCGCATCTTCTACAAGACCGGCGTCGTCGAGCGGCTGCGGGAAGCGCTCGACCACCCGCGCTACGAGTGCTCCACGCTGGCGATGGGCACGAACACCGACCCGTATCAGCCCGGGGAACGCCGCTTCGAGATCACGCGGCGCATCCTCGAGACGCTGCTCAAGTACCGGCATCCGGTCAGCATCGTGACGAAGGGGGCCGCCGTGCTGCGGGACCTGGACCTGCTGGTTCCGCTGGCCGAACAGGGGCTCGCCGTCGTGATGCTGAGCGTGACCACCCTCGACAACGCGCTGAAGAACAAGCTGGAGCCGCGCACCGCCTCTCCGGGCGCGCGGTTGCGGGCCGTGCGCACCCTGCACGAAGCGGGCATTCCCGTCGGCGTGATGGCCGCGCCGATGATCCCGTACATCAACGACCAGGAGCTCGAGCGCATCGTCGAGGCCGCCGCGGAGGCGGGGGCGCGCGCCGTCCGCTACACGATGCTGCGCCTGCCCTACGAGGTGAAGGACCTGTTCCGGGAGTGGCTGCGCGAGCACTATCCCCTGAAGGCCGACCACGTCATGAGCCGGGTCCGCGACAGCCGCGGCGGCAAGGACTACGACGCGCAGTGGGGCGTGCGGATGCGGGGCGAAGGCGCGTTCGCGGAGTTGCTCGCCAAGCGCCACCAGGTGGCATTGCGGAAGTACGGACTGACGGAGCGGGGCCTGCCCACCCTCAGGACGGACCTGTTTCGGCCACGGACCGAGCAGTTGGGGCTCTTCTAGAGGGAGCCACGAGCCACACGCCGACCCCAATCACGGCCCAGCCGATCACCATCGCCCATTCGTACGGCCACACCAGCGACGACGGGCTGAACGGCAGGTAAAGCGAGAGCAGTCCGAGGGCGAGCGCGATGGCGGTGACGCCCACGGTCCGAGGCCACGGGACGCGGAACGGACGGGGCATTTCGGGATTCGTGCGCCGCAGCACGAGAAAGGCGATGGGTACGAACACGTACGCAACCACCACCGCCATCGAGCCCGCGTTGACGAGCCACACGAGGATGGACCGCCCGAAGAGGGGCGAGATGCACGACAGCGCGCCGAGCACCACGATACCGACCCAGGGCGTGCGGTACTTCGAGTGCAGCCGGGCGAACGCGGCGGGCAGCACGCCCGACTCCGCCAGGGCGAACATCAGGCGGCTGCCGCAGATGATGAACGCGTTCCAGCTCGTGAGGATCCCGCCCACGCCCCCGGCGATGAGCGCTGCCCCGGCCCACCGACCGCCCCACAGCGCCGTGGCGGCGTCCGCGGTGGCCACGGACGACGCGCTCCGGGCGTCGGCATCGAGGGCCAGGGCGACGCCGAGGGAAATGGCCCCGTACCAGAGCACGGCCATCACGAGCGACCCGATCAGCAGCCACCCGATCCGGTGCGGCGGCAGGTCGATCTCCTCCGCGGACTGCGGGAGGACGTCGAAACCCACCATGAGGGCCGGAACCATGATCAGCACGGTGAGGACGCCCGTCACGGGAACCGCGACGAGCGGCTCGGCATTCTGCCAGGCGCCGTTGGCCCCGGCGCCGGCGAGGAGCAGCAGACCGGCCAGCAGGATCGCCCCGGTGATGGCGCTCTGCACGAACGCCGCCGTGCGGATGCCGATGACGTTGATCCAGGTCATGACGACGGAACCCGCAACGCCCAGGACCACGAAGCCGACGTGTACCGGGGCGCCCGCGACGTGCCAGAGCGTGCCCATGCGGATCTCCGGGAATAGGTACTCCACCGCGGTTGGCAGCGCGACGGACTCGAACACGCACACCGCTGTGTACGCCATCAAGAGCGCCCAGGTGCAGACGAAGGACCACCCGGGCCCGAGGGCCACGTGCGTGTAGACGTGCTCGCCGCCCGCCTGGGGCATGGCGGAGACCAGCTCCGAGTAGGTCAGCCCGATGAAGGCGATGGCGACTCCGCCGGCCGCGAAGGCGATCAGCGTTCCGAGGGAGCCGGCGTTGTCGACCCAATGCCCGGTCAGGAGCACCCAGCTCCAGCCGATCATCGCGCCGAAGGAGAGCGTGAGCACCTCCCGCGAGCGGAGCACGCGTTTGAAACGATCCGGAGGAATGTCAGAATCCGCCGCCTGCCGAAAGCGCGGAGCATTCTCCCCGATCCTCATGGACAGTGACAGGACCCTGGCTGTCGCGGTTGGACACAAGTCCGCCCAGGTCGTGGTGACGGCGGACGGCGGGGTGGAGCTCTGGCTCGAAGGCTGCCTGCGCAAGCGGCGCGAACCTTCGGCGCGTCAGCCCCTGTACGTCTGGACGAACGTGGAGCTGCACTGGGAGGAGCACCGCTACGTGGAGGCCCGGTACTGGCAGGAGGAGGACCGGCTGGAGGTCACTGTCAACGGCGAGCCGGTCGTTCCCTCGGCGCCGGCGGCTTGAGGCTCAATCCCAGGGCCGCACGATCACCTTGCCGTGCGCGTCGGGCCGCGCGAGCTCGTCGAACGCGCCGGCGACGCCGTCCAGGTCGACCGTGTGGGTGACGATCGGTTCCACGTCGAGCCTCCCGTCGGCGATGTGGTGCAGCGTTTCGTGGAACTCCCGCACGGTGTAGCCCAGCACGTACTGGACGTTGAGTTCCTTGTTGACGGCGATCAGCGGCCGCGCGTGGTCCATCTGCAGACAGACCCCGACGATGACGATGCGCGCCCGGTGCGGAGCGTTCAGGAAGATGTCGTCGATCATGCCGGGGACGCCGACGCACTCGAAGATCACCGTCTGGTCGCAACGCGTGATCTCCGCCAGCCCATGGGGGTTGTCCTCGCGCGGATCGACCACGATGTCCGCGCCCAGGGCGACGGCCAGTTCGCGCCGCCTGACCGAGAACTCGGCGACGGCCACGGGCCCCGCGCCGCGGGCCTTGAGGTTCGCCGTGACGGCCAGCCCGACAGGTCCGGCGCCGATAACGACGATCCCCTCGTCCCCTTCGAGGCGCGCCATGTTGACCGCGTGATAGCCGACGGCCATGGGTTCCGTGAGGGCGGCGTGTTCCTGGGGCGTGCCCTCCGGCACCGGCATCAGCAGGCGCTCGGAGAGCAGCATGTACTCGCCGAATCCGCCGGGCGCTTCGGGGGAGTATCCGACACCGACGGTGACGGGTCGCGCCAGCGCGGGCACGGAGCACACGAGATCGCCGGCGCGAATGACCCCACGCGTCTCCATGACCTCCGCGCAGAACTCGTGGCCGAGCACGACGGGGTCGAACGTCGTGAGCTTGAAAGCGCCGCCCGCCTCGATGCTCGTCGCGACGAACTCTTCCGTGTGGCGCGCCGCGTGGAGGTCGGAGCCACAGATGCCGCAGGCCAGGGACTTCACCACGACCTCGCCCTCGGCCGGGGTCGGGTCGGGCAGTTCGTCCACCCAGATGCGCCCGCGTTCCATGAGCGCCGCGCGCACGGTCAGCCTCCCTGGGCCGCGGCCGCCCGGGGCGCCAGGCGCACGGCGCGGCGGAAGTCGTCCACGATGTTGTAGAGGCACGGCACCAGGATCAGCGTGATGACGGTCGCGAACAGGATCCCGAACGCGATGGAGACGGCCATCGGAATGACCATCGAGGCCTGCATGCCGCCCGCGGCGAGGATCGGGACGAGGCCGAAGAAGGTCGTGAGCGACGTCAGGAGGATCGCGCGGAAGCGGCCCTTGCCGGACTCGAACGCGGCGTTCGCCGGCGAGGCGCCGAGAGAGATCGCGCGGTTCACGAAGTGCACCATGATGAGACTGTCGTTCACCACCACGCCCGAGAGCGCGATGATGCCGATCAGGGAGACGGCGTTGAGCGTCATCCCGAGCAGCAGGTGCCCGATCACCGCCCCGATGATGCCGAACGGGATGGCGGTCATCACGATGAGAGGCTGCACGTAGGACTTGAGCGGGATCGCCATCAACGCGTAGATGCCGAAGAGGGCGGCGAGGTACGCGTAGCCCATCGCCTCCAGGGACATTCGCTCTTCCCGGGAACTGCCCGTGAGATCGTAGGTCACGCCCGGATAACGGCTCAGGAGCGTCGGCATGAAGTCTTCGGTCACCTGCGCCACGACGCGCATCGGCTCGGCCACGGCCAGATCCGCGTTCGACCGCACGGTGACGGCGGTCTGTCCGCCGGTGCGGGTGATGACGTTGTAGCCCTGGACGATCTCGTACTCGGCCACCGCCCCGAACGGAACCTCGCGGCCGTCGGGCGTGCGGATCCACATGCTCTCGAGGTTGCCGATGGACTTCCGCTCCGCGCGCGGGTAGCGGACCATCACCTTCACCTCGTCGTCGCCGCGCTGGATGCGCTGCGCTTCGGCGCCGTAGAACGCCTCGCGCACCTGCCGGGCCAGGTCGGCCAGGGTGACGCCGAGGGCCTCGGCCTCGGGCCGGACGCGCAGTTTGAGTTCTTCGGGACCGGCGCTGGCGCTGCTCTTGATCTCGTAGAGGCCGTCGTACGTGCGCAGGTGCTCGACGAGTTCCTCCGCCGCCTCCTCCACGAGACGGTGGTTGTTGCCCTTGAGCGAGATCTGGATGGGCGCTTCTCCGCCCATGTGCATGCTGGAGTAGAACTTGAGTTCCTTCGTCCCGGCGATCTCCCCGACCTTGTCGCGCCAGCGCTGCTCCACTTCCTTGGGGCTAACGGGGCGGTCGTCGCTCCGGTCGAGCTCCACCTGCATGCGCGCCTTGGCGCCCTCCCACACGTAGGCGAACAGGGACTGGGCGACGTCCACGTCGATGTTCCGTTCGGCCTTGATCTCCTCGTTCACCGCGCGCAACCCCGCGTCCATCTCCTCGACGATGTCGCGGATGAGCGACTCGGGAGCACCTTCCTGGAGTTCCACCTGGGCGACCACGAAGTCCGCGTCCATCTCCGGAAAGAAGACGAATCGCACCAGGCCGCTGGCGACGAGCCCGCCGGCCAGGATGAGCAACCCGACGAAGAAGGCCAGGGTCGCGTAGCGGAACTCGATGGCCCGCTCGAGGACCGGCGCGTAGACGTTCTCGATGAACCACTTGAGGCCCCGGTCCACGCGGTCGGCGAACCCGGCCTTCGGCCCGTGCGAGGACTTCATCACGGCGAGATGGGACGGGAGGATGAGCTTCGACTCGACGAGCGAGAAGAGCAGGCAGAACACCACCACCCAGCCGATCGCGCCGTTGATGGTCGACATCGGCCCCGTGACCAGCAGCATCGGCAGGAACGCCATGATCGTCGTCAGCACGCCGAAGGTCGCGGGCACCGCGACCCGGCGCGCGCCGGCGACGATGTTGGCCGGTGTGTAGCCCCGTTCCTCGGTATACGTGTAGACGCTCTCCGCGATGATGATGGCGTCGTCCACCACGATGCCGAGCACCAGGATGAACGCGAACAGGCTCATGATGTTGATCGACACGTCCACGAACGGGACGGGCAGCATCATGAACGCGCCGAGGAAGGCCACCGGCAGCCCGACGATCACCCAGGCGGCGATCTTCATGTGGAGGAAGAGCCCGAGAATGACGAACACCAGCACGGCGCCCATCGCCATGTTCTCGAGCATCATGTTGAGGCGGCCCTTGAGGTAGAACGAACCGTCCGCCCAGGCCGTGAGACCTACGCCCTCCGGCAAGGTGGCCTGGCGCTCGCCGACGAAGCGGCGCACCGCCTCGCTGATCTCGATCTCGTTCTCCTCCTTCGTCGACATGACGTTGATGCCGAAGCTGGGTTCGCCGTTGAAGAAGGCGAAGCTCTCCACCTCCGCGAAGCCGTCGTGGATGGTCGCGATGTCGCCGAGGGTGACACGGGTCCCGTCCGGCCGCGTCAGCAGGACGATCCTCTCGAACTCGGTGCCGGTGTAGGCCTGTCCCTTTGCGCGCAGGCGGATGTCGCCGGCCTCCGAACGGATCGCGCCGCCGGGCAGGTCGATCGACCAGCCGCGGACGGCGCGGGCGACCTGGTCCAGCGTGAGGCCGTACTGGCGCAGCGTGTGCTCGGAGATCTCGATCGAGATCTCGAACGGGCGCGAACCCATGACCTCCGCGTAGGACACTTCCGGCAGTGCGGTGACTTCCTCGCGGATGCGCTCCGTAAGCTGCTTCAGGGAAGTCTCGTCGAGGTCGCCGTGGATCTGCAGGTTGAGTACGCCGCGCCGGTGCGTGTACTTGGAGATGACGGGGCGTTCCGTCTCCGCGGGGAATGTGGAGATGCCGTCCACCGCGAGTTTCACCTCGTCGGTCACCTCCGCCACGTCGTGGCCCTCCTCGACCTCGATCATGACCTGGCCCATGCCCTCGAAGGCGATGGAGTCGACGCGGCGGATGCCCTGGATGGACTCGATGGCCTCCTCGATCTTGACGACGACGCCCTCCTCGACTTCCTGGGGCGCCGCGCCGAGGTAGGGAACGGACACCGTGAGCCGGCCGAAGTTGAACTCCGGGAAGCTCTCCTTCTTGACGACGATGAGGCCCCAGATGCCCCCGCCGATGACCAGGAACATCAACAGGTTGGCTGCCACGTGGTTCGTGGCGAACCAGCCGATCAGGCCGCGCATCCCGTTTTCGGGCTCGTGTGGATACGACCCGGCGGGGCTATCAGCCATCCAGCCGCACCTTCATGCCGGGCAGCGGCTGGTCTATGGGCGTGGTGACGTAGCGGTCGCCGTCGGCCAGGCCCGCGGCGATGTAGGCGAACTCGTCGTCGGTGCGGACCACGTCGACTTCGCGGGGGTGAATGGCCAGGGCCTCGTCGACTACCCAGACCGTGGTGCCCCGTACCAGGGCGTGCCGGGGCAGGGCGAACAGGTCGCCTCCGTCGGTGCCGGCGATCTCCGCCGCCACGAAGGTGCCGATGCGCAACGGCCGGGCCGGTTCCTCGGGCGGGCGGTCCAGGTCATAGGGGTCGTCGATCTGGGCCACCACGTAGAGGACGCGGCTGGTCGCGTCGAACACGCCCTCGGAACGCACCACCTGCGCGGACCGCGAGAAGGCTTCGTCGCCGAACTCGGCGTGCAGCGTGACCGGCAGCGTGCCCCCGCCCTCGAGCCGCTCGAGGTCCAGGTAGCGGAGGTCCTGCTGCGTCAGCGGCAGGCGCACCTCGGCGCGGTCCACCGCGAAGGCGCGCGCGAGTTGCGCCCCCACGTTCACGAACTGGCCCACGTCCGCGATCTTCTCCCGGATCATGCCGTCGTAGGGCGCGCGGATGACGGTCCGCCGCAGGTCCTCCCGCGCCTTGTCGTACTCCGCGTTCTTCGATTCGAGTTCGGCGATCGCCTGCTGCAGTTGCGGCTTGCGCAGCGTGAGGTCCGAGGCCGGCCCCCGGGCCGCGTCGAGCCGCTGCAGCCGCTCCCAGTCCTCGAGCGCGTAGCCGGCGAGGGCGTGTTCCGTCGCGACCTGGGTCTGGGCCTTGGCGACCTCCGCCCGGGCGCGTTTCACGCTCGCCTCGTAGATGCGCGGGTCCATGCGGATGAGCACGTCGCCGCGCTTGAAGAACCCCCCGCTGACGAAGGCCGGAGACACCTCCACGATCTGTCCGGCGACTTCCGACACCAGGGTCGTCTCCGTGCGCGGCGACACGGAGCCGCGGGAGGTGACGGTGAAGCGGACGGGCCGGCGCTCGGCGACGTCGACGGCGACAAGCAGCGAAGGGGGCGGCGCGGGCTTCTGCATCGCTTCCGGCCGCGACTGGATCATGATGAAGGAGGCGCCGATGGCGACCGCCAGGAAGACGACCGGGAGGAGGACCTTGAGGAAACCGTGCATCGTCAGGTACCGCTCCGCGCGCTCGTAGCGATACGAAAAGTAACGTACAGTGCGCGCATCTTAACCGATGGTCCCCGGCAATGCCCGACCGCCTGACCGCGCGTTCGTCGACCGCCGACGCCGCCGCGGGCGCGTTTGCCCGCGACGGCTACGTCGTCGTGCGCGGGCTGGCGCCGCACGACGCCTGTGCGGACCTGGCGGCGCAGGCGCTGGCCGCCCTGGACCCGCTGGTCGGCCCGGCGGAGTTCGAGGCAGACGTCGGCTACCCGGGCGCCCCGGCCGCCCGCGGGGCCCGCGGCGGGGACACGCCCAGGCGGCTGCTCAATGCTTACGCCCGTGGCGCGGAGTTCCGTCGGTGGGCGACGGACGCCGGCGTACTCGCGACGCTGTCCGGCTTGACCGGCGGCCGGCACCTGCTGCTGTCCCAGTGCCACCACAACTGCGTCATGACCAAGCACCCGGGATACGGCAGCGCCACCCTCTGGCACCACGACATCCGCTACTGGTCCTTCGAGCGGCCGGACCTGGTGTCGGTATGGCTGGCCCTCGGCCGGGAGCGGGCCGCCAACGGCGCGCTGTGGGTGATCCCGGGAAGCCATCGGCTCCGTGTCGGCCGGGGGCGGCTGGACCGGGACCTTTTCCTGCGTCCAGAGTCCCCGGAGAACGCTCGCCTGATCGACGCCGCGGTCCCGCTCGAGCTGGAGGCCGGCGACATGCTCTTCTTCCACTGCCGACTGTTCCACGCGGCCGGCCGCAACGACACCGACCGGGTGAAGCTGTCGGTCGTATTCACCTATCACGATGCGGACAACCGGCCGATCCCGGGCACGCGCTCGGCGCGCTATCCGTCCATCGCGCCATGACGGACGACGCCTTCCGCGAGGCCATGGAGGGCGTCGAGCGGCTGGATTCCCAACGCCAGCCGGACGCGCCCCCCGGGACGCCGACCCCCGGGCAGCGGCGCCGCCGGGAGGCGGCCGTTGCGCGCGAGCTCGAACCCGACCCGAACTACCTTCACGCTGGCGAAGTGCGGGCCATGGACCCGTACGAGCGCTTCGAATGGAAGAAGGACGGCGTGCAGCCCGCCGTGTTCCAGAAGCTGAAGAGCGGCGGCTATCCGGTGGAGGGCCGCCTCGACCTGCACCGGCGCACGGTCGAGGAGGCGCGTCAGGACGTGTTCCGATTCCTCGCGGTGTGCCGCGGGCGGGGCTGGCGCTGCGTCGCGATCCTGCACGGCCGGGGGGTCAGGAGCCCTCAGCCGGGGAGCGCGAGGGGCTTGCCCCTCGCAAGAGAACCTCAGCCGGGGAGCGCGAGGGGCTTGCCCCTCGCAAGAGAGAACCGGACGCCGGCGCGCATCAAGAGCTACGTCGCCCACTGGATGCGGCAGGCCCCCGAGGTGATCGCGTGCTCGAGCGCGCCGCCGCGGCAGGGCGGCACCGGCGCGGTGTTCCTGCTGCTGCGCAAGAGCGCGACGCGCCGCGAGGAGAACCGGGAACGCCACGGGCTGAAATCGGATCCGTTGGGCGAGGGGTGACGGCTGGGGAAGCAGGACCCAAAGGGTCGATCTATCGTAACCGCATCGGCCGCGCGACGGCAGGAACGGCGTCCCGCTTCACGTCGAACTGCCCCGTCTTCTCCAGCAGGTCCGTCAGCTTGGGGCAGCCGTACGTACGCGGGTCGAACTCGGGGTTGGCTGCGTGCAGGTGGCTGCCAATGACGCTCAACGGCACCCAGTCCCCGTCATGATTGCGCATCGCGGCGGCGATCATCGGCACGGCTTTCGATGGCGGCTGCCGTCCATCGCCGCCCGGCGAGCCATCTGTCGCCGACGCTGATGTCGGCGGGGCCGCCGCTTCGGGGGAAGTGGCGAGTTCGCCAGTCTTTGGTTCCCGAACCGACGCTTCCCTGCCCCTGCCGTCCGCCGCCTCCGAGCCTGCGGCTTCCGGCAGGTTCTCGATGAAGATGAACCGCTTGCAGGCCTTGCGGAACGACTCCGGCGTTTCCCGCTTGCCGATCCCGAACACGTCCAGCCCCTGCTCCCGAACCCGGCTCGCCAGCCGGGTGAAGTCACTGTCCGACGACACCAGCACGAAACCATCGAAACGCCCACTGTGGAGCAGGTCCATCGCGTCGATCACCAGCGCGATGTCGGAGGAGTTCTTGCCCTTGGTGTAGGCAAACTGCTGATACGGGACCACTGCGTGAGCCGCCAGCTTCTCCTGCCAGCTCCCGAGCAACGTGCCCGAGAAGTCCCCGTAAATGCGCCGGACACTGGCCTCCCCGATCGTTGCCACTTCCTCGAAGATGGCCTCCGCCCACTGGGCGGACGTGTTGTCTGCGTCGATGAGAACCGCAAGACGTGGTGCCCTGGTCCGGATGCTCGTCGATGACATGGAGGGGTCCCGTGGGGAGTCGCGCAACGACTCGGAATTGTCGCACACCACTGGAAGCGGAGTGGCGCGGGCCTACGTCCGCGGTCGAGCGTTTGGGTCAGATGCGGCGGGCAGTACGCGCCAAGGCCACCATGTCGAACAGGCTGACCGCGCGTATGCCCCCGGTTAGAGGGAAACTCTCCCTGCCGCCGTGGACGACGAACCTGGCTGCGGGCCTCAAGTCCTCGCAGGCAGCGTGGAAACCCCTTGAAACCGTTGGCGCGGAACTGCGCTTGCATTCGATGGCCCAGAGGCCGCCCCGGGACTCCACGACCAGGTCCACTTCGGCGCCTCGCGCCGTGCGGTAGTAACCCCATGAGGCTCCGGCGGGAAGCGCACGGAGGATGTTCTCTATGACGAATCCCTCCCAGCTCCCCCCGATGACGGGGTGACCGAACAGGTCGTCCAGGGTCTCGATGCCGAGCAGGGCGTGGCAGATGCCGCTGTCCCGGATGTAGACCTTGGGCGCCTTCACCAGGCGCCGTCCGAGGTTGCTCGTCCACGGTCGGAGACGGCGTACGAGCAGCAGGTCTGCCATCAGGTCGAGATATCGGCCGACGGTGGTCCCGGTAATGTCGAGACCACGGGCCAGCGACGCGGCGTTGTGTGTCTGCCCCTGGTTGTGGGCGAGCATCGTCCAGAAGCGGCGCAGGGTCTCGGCGGGGATGCGTGGTCCGAGCTGGGGTATGTCCCGCTGGAGGTAGGTCTCGATGAATGCGAGGCGCCATTCCAGGCTGTCCGCGTCCGTCGGTCCGAGGTAGCTGCGGGGGAAGCCCCCGCGACACCAGAGCGTCCGGACGTCCTGCGCGGGAACCTCGGAGGCGGCCAGGGGATGCAGTTCGCAGATCGCAAGGCGGCCGGCCAGCGTCTCGCTGGACTGCCGGAGCAGATCGAGCGAAGCCGAGCCGAGGAACAGGAAGGATCCGTCCGCCGTCCCCGTGCGCCGACGCTCGTCGACGATGCCGCGTAGGGGGGCGAACAACCCCGGCACCCGGTGAACTTCATCGAGGACCACGAGTTCTTCCGCGTGTTCGGCGCAATATTGTTCGATGTCGTCGACCCTGGCGACATCGCTGGGCAGTTCCAGGTCGATATAGGCGGCGGGCCGTTGCGCCGCAATCGTCATCGCAAGCGTGGTCTTGCCGACCTGGCGCGGACCGATGAGGACGACAGCGGGGTTGCGGTCGACCAGGCGCATCAGACGGGATTGGATCTCGCGCTCAATCATGCGTGCAAATCTAACACATCATGTTAGATTTGCACGCACGCGCAAAGACTGCCGGGTCCCGGGCGTCAGATGCGACCTTTCCCCAGGTCCAGCCGACCCCGCGCCAGATTGAGCCGGAGGATGTCGCTCGCACCCTCGGCGAGCCGGAGCGCGCGCACCCTGCGGTAGAGCCGTTCGAGAGGATGGCCGATCGTCAGGGCCTTGCCGCCGACGAGCTGTATCGCGGTGTCGACCACGTTGCCCACGGCTTCCGTGGCGAACACCTTGCAGGCGATGCCTTCGTTGACGATGTTCTCGCCGGCGTCGGCGAGCCGCGCGGTCCGGTAGACCATCGAACGGGCGGCGTAGGCCTGGATACGCAGGTCCGCGTAGCGCAGCCGTACGCCTTCGCGCGCGCCGAGCGGCGCGCCGCTGCGGTGGGGCGCCTCGAGGTGCGCGGTCACGAAGTCCAGGACCCACCGCATGAGCCCGACCGACTCCGCGGCGAAGGCGACGCGCGTGTCGCCGATCTGGCGTAGCGCCCGGGGCAGGCCATCGCCGGGCTTGCCGACGATGTTGGCGGCGGGCACCGCCACGTCGTGGAACTCGAAGTACGCGTGGTGGGTGCCGTCCAGGGAGCCGAAGCGGTCGCGGATCCGCACCCCCTCGCGGTCGGTGTCGATCACGACCATCGCGGGGCCCGCGTCCTGGATCTCGACGAGCGCGTTGATGAAGTCGGCGTCCGCGCCGCCGGTTACGTAGGACTTCTGGCCGGTCACCGTGAGCGTGTCGCCGTCGAGCCGGCCCCACGTGGCGCGCTCGGCGTCGTCCGGCTCCGTGAAGCCGAACGACCCCCGCTTCTCTCCGGCCATGAGCGGGGCGACGTAACGGCTCGCGATCGGCTCTCCGGCGCCCGCGAGCACACCGGGTCCTGGCCCGAACACGGGGAGGTGCGTCAGGTTGTGGCTGCCGAGCGTGTCCCGCACCACCGTCAGGGCCAGGGTGGCCGCCTCCGCGCCGCCGAAGGCCCGGGGCTGGGTCATCGTGAACAGGCCCGCCTCCTTCGACGCCGCGACGATCCGCGCCCGGTTGCCGGGTACGTCCTCCGCGAGCGGCGCGAGGACCTCGCGGGCGAGCGCGTCGGTGTCGTCCCGGAGCCGCGCGAGTTCGGGCGACAGGGACTCAGGCACGTCGGAGGCCGGTCACGAGGCCCGCATCAGGAGCACGACCATGAGGACGGCGAGCATGATCATCGCGAGTCCGGCGTAGAGGACCCGGCTCTCGCGCCGGGCCGCCCGCAGCACGAACGCCTCGATCTCCTCCGGGTCCGCTGCCGTGGTCCTGCTGTTCAGGCGGTAGCGGGTGAGCCCGTCGCGCTTGGGCAGCTTCACGAACAGGTCCGGCACGCCTTCGAGCAGTGCGGCCGCCGTCATCATCGACATGCCCGTGCGCCGCGCGACCTGCTGCGGATGCAGGCCCTCGGTGGGGTTCTCGAGGAACACCCGGTAGGCGGCCAGGATGCGCTGTGTCCTGCCGCGGTAGCGGGGCCAGGTGTTCGCGAGCTGGAACATGACGACATGATAACCCCCGGCCTCGTGGGGAGGACTCCGCGCTCGCCGCCCGCGATCGTGGGCGAGCGGAGAATCCCGTCGGCTTTTGCGTAGAATCGAGGACAGGTCGATGGAGCCGCGGCCCTCATGAAGGTGATCAAGAGGCCTCGCCTGTTCAGTCGAAGAGCCTTTGCGCGTGCCGACGCGCCAGAGGCGGCCGCGTCCGACGAAGCGGTGGCGCAGGCCGAAGTGCAGGAAATCGGGCCGCGGGTCGAGCCGCTCCCGGGCGAGGCGGCCGTGGTCGAGGAGGGCGGCGGGGAGACGGTCCGTCCCGACGCCTCGCCGCGCCGGCGACGCTGGATCGGTCCGCTGCAGATCGCCGTCGTGCTTGCCCTGGTTGTTGTCGCGCTAGTGGTGTCGCGGGCGCCGACGAGCGCCCCGGCGCGCGCGTCTGGCGGTCCTGGCGCGGCGGGGCCCGTGAGCCTGGCGCCCCTCGTGCGCATTGTCGTGCCGGAGCCCGTGGCGACGCTCGTCGAGGTGGAAGCGACCGGTACGATCGACGTGCGCAGCCACGTCGCACTCACGCCCCAGGTGGGAGGCCGCATCGTCTCGGTGTCGGATTCGTTGCGGGCGGGCGGCGAGTTCGCCGCGAACCAGATCCTCCTGACCATCGATCCGCGCGACTTCGAACTGGGCCTGGAGCAGGCGCGGGCCGAAGTGGCGTCGGCGGAGGCGGACCTGCACCTGCGCCTGGCCGAGAGCGACGCGGCGCGCTCCAACTACGCCATCCTGCATCCGGGGCAACGCGTCCCGCCGCTGGTCGCCCGCATTCCGCAGATCGCGCAGGCGCGGGCCCGGCTCGAGGGTGCCCGGGCGCGCCTGGCCGTAGCCGAACTCGACTTCACGCGGACCCGGTTCGCCCTGCCGTTCGCCGGCAAGGTCACCGAGACGACCGCCGAGGTCGGCCAGATGCTGACGCGCAACCAGCCCTTCGGGCAGGCGTTCGCGTTCGACGGGCTCGAGGCGGTGACCCCGGTGGCGCAGGACGAACTCGCACGGCTCGAGCCGGTCGTCGGACGCGGCGCCACCGTACGCGCGCCTGGCGTGGCACTCGAGGCGACGGTCGAGCGGGTCTCGGCGGAACTCGACGCGCGGACGCGGTTCGCGAAGCTCTATCTTGCGTTGCCGCGGGACGCGGGGATCGCGCCCGGCACCTTCGTCGACGTCACCGTGGAGGGGCCGCTCGTCGAGGACACGTTCGTGCTGCCGGAAGCAACGGAACAGGCGGGCGGGCACGTCTGGCGCGTCGTGGACGGCCGCCTGCAACGCCAGGACCTGAGCGTGCTCGGGCGCTCCTCGGAGGGTCTGGTGGTACGCGCGTTCGATGCCGGCGAGGGGGTCGTGATCGGTGCGGCGCCTGGCGGCCGTGAGGGTCTCGCGGTCCGAATGGCAAGTCCGGGAGGCGCGGGGACGCGTTCCGGGACATGAGCGACGAAGCGACCCTGCGCAGAGCGACCGAGCCGGAGCGCCGGGGTCTCGTCGCCGCGTTCTCCTACAATACGGTCGCCGCCAACCTCGTGATGGCGGTGCTGCTGATCGGCGGACTCATCTCGGCCTTCAACCTGACCGCGCAGATCTTCCCGACGCTCGACCCGGGCATCATCTCCGTCACCGTCCCGTACCCGGGCGCGACCCCATCGGAGGTCGAGGAAGGCATTACGCGCCGCGTCGAAGAGGCGACGCTCGGTATCGACGGCGTGGAGCGGGTGTCCTCCACGGCATCGGAAAACCTCGGGATCGTACAGGTCGAACTCAAGGACCGGGTGGACGAGATCAAGGTCCGCAACGACATCGAGGCCGCGGTCGACCGGATCGCGGATTTCCCGCCCCTCGACGCCGAAGAGGCGGACATCGTGGTCGCCGAGCGGATCAGCGACGTCGTGACGCTGGTGGTCGCGTCGGACGGCGGCGAGCGCGCCCTGCGCGAGGCGGCCGAGTGGCTGGAACAGGAGTTGCTGTCACTGCCGGAAGTGACGCTGGTCGAACTGCTCGGCGCCAGGGAGTACGAGATCGCGATCGAGGTGCGCGAAGAGGCGCTGCGCCGTCACGAACTGTCCATGACGCAGGTGGCGGCCGCCGTACGGGCGTCGTCCCTCAACCTGTCCTCCGGCGAGATACGCACGGGCGCCGGGGACCTCCTGCTGCGCACCAACGCCAAGCGCGAACGTGGGGAGGAGTTCGGGAACATCGTCCTGCGCTCCGCTCCGGACGGCAGCATCCTGCGGCTCGCCGACGTGGCCGTGATCCGCGACGGCTTCGCCGACGTCGACCTCATCAACCGCTACGAAGGGCGCGACAGCCTCTTCGTGCGCGTGCAGAAGTCGGAGGCGGAGGATGTCATCGAGATCGCGGACGCCATCAAGGCGCACCTCGCGACGCTCGAGCCGCCTGAGGGGGTGGACATCGCCGTATGGGAGGACCAGACGGAGATCCTGGCCAGCCGCCTCAGCCTGCTGCTGCGCAACGGGACGCTGGGTTTCGCGCTCGTGTTCCTGTTTCTGGTGCTGATGCTCGACCTGCGGCTGGCGTTCTGGGTGGCCATGGGGGTGCCGATCTCCTTCATGGGCGCCTTCCTGGTGTTCGAGTACCTGGGCGTCAATATCAACATGGTGTCCCTGTTCGCGCTGATCATCGTCATCGGGATCGTGGTGGACGACGCGGTGGTGGTGGGCGAGAACATCATCACCGAGCGCGAGGCCGGCCTGCATGTGGGCCCGGAAGCCTCGATCGCCGGGGTGCGAGGCGTGTTCTCCCCTGTGTTTATCGGCGTGGTGACGACGATGGCGGCGTTCGCGCCCCTCCTGCTGGTCACCGGGACGTTCGGGCAGATCCTGGGCCAGGTGCCGGTGGTGGTGATCGCCGTGCTCGCCATGTCGCTCGTGGAGGCCTTCCTGATCCTGCCGGCGCACCTGTCCCACCCGGGCGGCTGGAGCCGGTGGCCCCTCGACCGGATACAGGACGCCATCGGCACCGCCGTCAAGCGGTTCCGGGACGAGCGCGTCACCGCCGGCGTGCGGCGGGCCGTGCGGCGCCGGTACCTGACGCTGCTCGGGGGCCTCGCGCTGATCGCCGCGGCGTCCGCACTGCTCGCGACCGGGGCCGTCCGCTTCATCTTCTTCCCGGCCCTCGAGGCGGAGGAGATGAGCGCCGAACTGGAGTTCCCGGTGGGGACGCCGTTCGCGACCACACGGGAGGCCGCGGAGGGAATGGCCGCGGCGGTCCGCGTGGTCAACGAGCAGGTCGGCGGAACGTCCATCAGGACGGTCAACGTCACCGTGGGCGGACGCATCGCCACCAGCGGAGGCGGGCCCGGGGGTCCGGGCGTGTCCGCGTTCGGCAGCCACATGGCGACGGTCGAGGTGCAGTTGGAACGGGAGCCCGCCCGCACGCTCTCGGCAAGGCAACTCGGTCGGCTGTGGCGGGACGAGGTCGGGACGATCCCGGGCGTCGAACGGCTCTCGTTCGCGACCGATTTCTTCGGGGGAGGCGACGTCGAGTACGAGCTGTCGCACCGGGACGACGACACCCTCCTCGAGTCCGTGGAACGCCTCAAGGAGGGTATCGCCGGGATTCCCGGAAGCGCCGAGATCCAGGACACGGTGAGTCTCGGCAAGCGCCAGTACGACATCGAACTGACCCCCGCCGGGGAGGCGGCGGGACTGTCACCGGCCGGCGTCGCCCGCCAGCTCCGGCAGCATTTCTTCGGCGAGGAGGTCCATCGCATCCAGCGCGGACGCGAGGAACTGAAGGTGATGGTGCGCTACCCGCGGGAGCAGCGCAGCAGCACGCGCGACTTCTTCAACACGCGCATCCGTCTGGCGGACGGCACCGAGGCGCCGCTGTCCACCGTCGCACGGGTCTCGGAGTCGCGCAGCTTCTCGGAGATCAACCGCGTGGACGGCCGCCGGGTGGTTACGGTCTCGGCCGACGTCGAAACGGCGATCGCGACGCCGAACGAGGTCATCGGTCGCATCGAGACGGAACTGCTGCCGGCGCTCCGCGCGGACTATCCGGGATTGCAGATCGTGCAGGCCGGCCTCGGACGGGAGCAGGCCCAGGACATCGCCTCGCTACGTCGCCTGGCCATGGTGGCGCTGCTCGTGATCTACGCGCTCCTGGCCTCGGTGCTGCGCAGCTACGCCCAGCCGTTCGTCGTCCTCGCGGCGATCCCGTTCGGGGCGTCCGGTGCGTTCATCGGCCATTACCTGCTCGGCTACGACCTGTCGTTCATCTCGATCTTCGGCGTCGTCGCGCTGAGCGGCGTCGTCATCAACGACTCCCTGGTGCTCGTGCACCGCTACAACCACGAACGGCGTACCACCGGCCTGACTGCCGAGGACGCGGTCGTCATGGCGTCGCAACGCCGCTTCCGCGCCATCTTCCTGACCACGGCGACCACCGGGCTCGGTCTCGCCCCGATGCTCTTCGAGCGCAGCACCCAGGCGCAGTTTCTCGTCCCGATGGCGGTGAGCCTCGCCACCGGGATCGTGTTCGCGAGCTTCATCATCCTGTTCCTCGTGCCGGCGCTCCTGATGATCCGGGAGGACTTCCGCCGCTTCGGCGAGATCCGCCCGGCACGCCGGGCGGCGTGAGCCGGCGGCGCGGGTGTAGAATCCCGTTCCCGACCCTCCGGGCCGACTGTCGGGACACGACCCCCGATGGCGACGGTTGAACTCGCAGCGCCGGACCTCGCGGCGCCGGACCTCTACATTAACCGCGAACTCGCGTTCCTGGAGTTCAACCGGCGGGTCCTCGAGCAGGCGAAGAAGGACGAGGTCCCGCTGCTCGAGCGCCTGCGTTTCCTGTGCATCACCAGTTCGAACCTGGACGAGTTCTTCGAGATCCGGGTGGCCGGGCTCAAGCAGCAGGAGGCCCTGGGCGGAACGCACCGGGGCGCGGACAACCAGACGCCTTCCGAGCAACTGCGCCGCATCGCCGATCTGACCCACGAACTCGTGGCGGAGCAGTACCGGGTGATGAACGACGTGCTGTTCCCGCTCCTCGACGCCGAGGGCATCCGCTTCCGGCGGCGCGCGACCTGGGACAAGCGCCAGCGCCAGTGGCTCAAGCAGTACTTCAACCGCGAACTCGAGCCCATCCTCACGCCCATCGGGCTGGACCCGGCGCACCCTTTCCCGCGCCCGCTCAACAAGAGCCTGAGCTTCATCGTCACCCTGGAGGGCAAGGACGCCTTCGGCCGCAGCAGCGGCATGGCCATCGTGCAGGCGCCCCGGGCGCTGCCCCGGGTGGTCCTGTTGCCGGACACGCACGCCGAGGCGCCCCACGAGTTCGTGTTCCTGTCGTCGATCATCCACGCCCACGTGGACGAACTGTTCGCCGGCATGAAGGCCACGGGGTGCTACCAGTTCCGCGTCACCCGCAACAGCGACCTGCTGCTCGACGAGGAAGAGGTGGACGACCTGCTGCGGGCGATGGAAGGCGAACTGCCGTCACGCCGGTTCGGCGACGAGGTGCGCATGGAGCTCGCGCAGGAGTGTCCGGAACCGGTCGAGCGGTTCCTGCAGGCGCAGTTCGACCTCGACGACATGGACGTGTACTCGTGCAACGGACCGGTCAACCTCATGCGGCTCATGCAGATCCCGGACCTCGTCGACCGGCCGGACCTGAAGTACCCGGGGTTCACGCCGCGCGTGTCCCGGCGCATCCAGCGCGCGACGGACGTGTTCAGCGCGATCCGCGAAGGCGACGTGCTGCTGCACCACCCCTTCGACTCTTTCGCGCCGGTGGTGGACTTCCTGCGCCAGGCGGCGAGCGACCCTAGCGTGCTGGCGATCCGGCAGACGCTGTACCGCACGGGCGCCGACTCGGCGGTCGTCAAGGCGCTCGTGGACGCGGCCTCGAACGGCAAGGAAGTGCTGGTCGTCATCGAGCTGCGGGCGCGCTTCGACGAGGCGGCCAACATCGAACTCGCCACGCACCTGCAGGAGGCGGGGGCGCAGGTCGTTTACGGGGTGGTCGGCTACAAGACCCACGCGAAGATGTGCATGGTGATCCGCCGCGAGGGACGCAGGCTCGTGCGGTACGTGCACCTCGGCACGGGCAACTACCACGCGCGCACGGCCCGCCTGTACACGGATTACGGGCTGTTCACGTGCGACGACGCGTTCGGGCAGGACGTGCAGAAGGTGTTCAAGCAGTTGACCACCATGGGCCGCGCCGGGCGCCTCAAGAAGATGCTGCAATCGCCCTTCACCCTGCACAGCACGATGCTCTCCCACATCGAGACCGAGATCGCGAACGCCGGGAAAGGCCTCCCGGCCCGGGTGATCGCGAAGATGAACTCCCTGGTGGAGCCGGGCGTCATCCAGGCGCTCTACCGCGCTTCCCAGGCGGGGGTGTCGGTGGACCTCGTCGTGCGGGGCATGTGCGCGTTGCGGCCGGGCGTCGAGGGCGTCTCGGAGAACATCCGCGTCTTCTCGGTGATCGGCAGGTTCCTGGAGCACACGCGGGTGTTCTACTTCGAGAACGCCTCGCAGGACGCGCCCAATGGCGGCGGCGACCCCCGCGTGTACCTCTCGAGCGCGGACTGGATGCAACGTAACTTCTTCGACCGGGTGGAGACGTGCTTCCCGATCGAGGACGAGGACCTGCGCCGGGCGGTGATCCGCGACCTCGAGCTGTATCTCGCGGATTCCACGAAGTGGGAACTGAAGCCGGACGGGACTTACGAGCAGGGGGCGGCGACAGCGAAACGCGTGGTGGCGCAGGAGTTGCTGTTGGAGACGTTGCCGGATTGAGGGACGGGTAGCGGATCGGCCACGCCAGACCGGGGAAGCCTACAACAGCCCGACAAACACCCCTCCGGCGCGGGCCTGCTCCAATGCCGGAAAACCCGACGCTTGACAACATGGATACTCATTTCTGTATGGGATTGTGCTGCTGTGCGGGAGTAGCGTGGGAGGTCGAGGAGCCTGAAGGCGCAGCGCTCCGCCGGTGGACTCGGGGAGAGTCCGTCGGCACGAGCTAGACTCCCTTTATCAGTGCGTCGGATAGAAGGTCGGTGACGTTGGTCACCAGCGGCGCGAACTGGTCTAGGCCGCCGGGTGTCCACCCCGCTGTCCAATGAGAAAGTGAGGGTGAAATGGACCGACCGTGGCGCGGTCGGATGAAGGATGCCCTTGCTGGCGATGGGGGTGATGATCGGATGTCGGTCGGCATGGGGTCAAGTGCTGCGGAGGACGGTCGGAGGGTCGTCGGCGGGGCCAAGCCACGGGCCTCGGCGGCGGGTCAAGGGCGAGGGCGACGCTTGAACGCGGCTGGTTCCGCTGGGGCGGCGGTTGCGGGCGACGGCGGCGGGGCGGGCACGGGGCCGGAGGCGTCGCGCTCGGCGGAGCGAACCCTTGACGCGCCTTTGGCGAAGTACCCTGTCGGGCGGGGATCGGCGGTCGTCGGCGTCGGATCGGAGACGAGGTATCGGGGTGGCGCATTCCTTGCGAACGCCTCCGGCCGCCGATCCCTGCCCCCCGGCGAGGGCGGGGGTCCGGGGGCTGGCCCCCGGTTGGGTTCGGGCACGGGCGGCGGTCTTCCGCTCAGCCGGCGGCGCGGACGGCGGCCATGCCGTCGCCGATGCGGCGGAACAGCGCCCGGCGTTCGGCCTGGACGCGGCGGGCGGCCTCGAGGTCGGTCTCCGCGGCGGCGACCGCGTCGAGCAGGGCGAAGTCGATGCCGGGCCTGAGGAACGGCGCGGCGCCGGGGAGCGAGCGCAGCCGGTCGTAGGGGGTCATGACGTCGGCCGCGAGGTACTTGCGCCGGATCCGGCCGCTGCCGTCGCGGTACTCGGTGGCGAACAGGCAGGGCCGGTGGAAGTTGAGGAACGGCGACAGCGTGCCCTGGGCGAAGCGGTTGACCTCGGGCGCGAAGCGCTGCGGGATGTGGTCGTGGCCGAACCACTTGCGGACGACGTTGGCGTTCTTGCCCTCGACCAGCGCGTTGTCGTTGGAGCGGCGGGCGCGGGACTTGGTGAAGCGCTCGACGCGCAGCTTCTCGAGCAGCCGGGCGACGCGGTGGTTTATGTACTCGCTGCCGTTGTCGGCGTGGAAGCCGAGGATCGGGAACGGGAAGGACAGCAGCAGCCCCTCGAGCAGCGGCACCAGGAAGCGCTCCGAGATGCCGACCACGGCGCCGACGAACTCGAACTGGGTGACCTCGTCGACCAGGTTGATCAGGTAGATGCCCTTGACGCCGTCGCGGTCGCCCTGGTGGACGGTGTCGACCCGGACGTGGCCCGGCATCCCCTCCGGCTCGGGCGCCTGGCGCAGGCCGATGTTGACGGCCGTGCCCTTCGTCTTCGTCCAGGCGGTGCGCGCGGCGCGGTAGGTCGCCGAGCCGCGCAGGTTGTAGACGTGGCCGTTGGAGATCGCCGCCAGGCGCGCGTAGTCCGTCTCCCCGAACACCTCGAACTGGCGCCGCAGCACCTCGCGCGTGGCCAGCCCGGACATGTGGTCGTACGCCTCGTCGACCTCCGCCAGCCGCCGGATGTCCGCCGCCGTGTACCGGCGCGCGAACGGCCGGCCCCGGCCGCCGCCGCGACGGTCCCGGATCGACCCGGTCTCCCGCCACTGGCGCACCAGGCGCTCCATCTGCTGGCGCGAGATGCCCGTCGCGGTGACCAGGAAGCGCAGCACCACCCCCTTGTCGCGCCTGCCGAGACCCCGGTAGCCGAACCGGTCCAGGGTGTCCCGCACGAAGCCGTACGCCTCGTCACGGCTCTCGGGTTGGAAGTCCACGGCCTCGTTGCCTTCGACGAAGGCCCGAAGCTGCTCCATTGTGCGTGGCCGCCGCGTCTGGATGTCCACGATCATCCCCGGATGATGCCCCGGACACCCGTTTCACCCTCACTTCGCCTTGGAATCGGCCTTTCGCTTCACCCTCACTTCGCGTTGGACAGTACGTCCACTTCCAACCGCCGGCCTTCCGCAATATCCTCCGTCGAATGGCCACCAGTCCTGCTGTAGCAGCGATCCACTCGGCCCTTGAGGGACTCGCCGACCTCCCCACTTGCGTCCACGCATGGGTGATTCGGGAAGGCCTCGACGCCACCGACGACCCGGCCGTCTGGATCTGGGCCATCATCGATGAAGACGACTTGACCCGGGACACCTCCCACGAACTCAAGAGTCTGGCCCGGGCGACCTCCCGCGCCGTCGCTCCCGACCTCTGGCCGTATGTCCTCATTCGCGGTCGCGGCGAGCCACGACCGGAAGCGTGAGTCTCCACGACGACCTGCTACGGCAAGCCGTGTACCTTGCCGAACGGGAGCCCAGGCGCCCGAAGCAGGCAAGCCTGCGCCGTAGCGTCTCGGCGTCCTACTACGCGCTCTATCATCTCCTCGTCGACAGCGCCGTCCGCCGCTTTGTGTCGGGCTCTGGCCGCGAGTCCTTGCGCGACTGCCTGCGGCGCGGCTTCAACCACACGACGATGAAGAGAACCGCACGTCAGTTCGCCTCCTCCAACCTCTCCCCGGCGCTCGAACCCGGCCTCAACGGCCTCCCCATCCCAAGAGAACTCGCCGCCGTCGCCGACACCTTCGCCGATCTTCAGGAGCATCGTCACGCCGCCGATTTACGATCTCGGCAGAAGCTTCTCCCGCTTCGAAGCGCGGAGCATCGCCTTCGACACGGCCTTTGCCTTCCACAACTGGTCGCGCGTCCGCACCACCGTCCAGGCCGACGTGTTTCTCGTCGGACTCCTCGCTGGCGACCGCTTACGGAACTGAGTTCGCCGGGTCTCCTGCCGGACGCAGGCGATGCTGCGCCTGCAGTTCATCCTGATCCCTTTGGACCGTTGGTGAAGACGGCGGACTGAAGTCCGGTCCGCTACCGGGCAGAGACGTTGAGCCGGATCCCGCCGCCGGCCAGGTACTCCGCCTCCTGCTCCAGATCGAGCTGCGTCAGCGGGTGCGCCTGCAGCCACTTCCCGGGCACCCACAGCCGCACCGCGCGGCCCCGGGCCGAGATGCCGAACGACGGCAGCGGAGCGTCGGACCGTCCCCGGTGGAGCACCACCGCGATCCTGAGCAGGACGCACAGGCGCAGGATGTCCTCGGCGTCGGCGAAGTCCTCGATGGGGAACTTGCGGCGGTGGGCGCGCACCAGCAGGGACACCTGGTGTTGCTCGGGACGGGAGAACCCGGGCAGGTCCATGTTGTCGAGGAGGTATCCGCCGTGCTTGTGGTACTGGGTGTGCGCGATGTCGAGGCCGATCTCGTGCAGCGTGGCGCCCCATCGGAGGATGGCCGCGAGGTCCGGGTCCGCGAGACCCCAACTCGGGCCGACCTGCTCCAGAAGGTTGCCCGCGGTACGCGAGACGCGGGCCGCGTGGTCGTGGTCGATGTGGTAGCGCTTGGCCAGGTCGCGGACGGTCCGGTCGCGGATGTCCTCGTCGTGGACGCGGCCGAGGAGGTCGTGCAGGAGCCCCTCCCGCAGCGCCCCGTCGGAGACGGACATCCGCTCGATGCGAAGGGACTCGAAAACGGCCGAGAGGATGGCCACACCGCCGGGAAAGACCGGTGCGCGCTCGACCCCGACGGCCTCGAAGTCCAGCCGATCGACGTGTCCCGTCTCGAGTACGCGTTCGCGGACCCGGCGCAGGCCGTCCGCCGTGATCTCCTTGGCGCCCGTCTCGCTTTCGGCAACGCCGCAGACGGCGAGCACGGTGCCCGAGGCGCCGATGGCCGTGTCCCACCCGCGGGCGAGGAAGATCTGCTCGACGGCCTCGAGCTCCTGCCGGGCGGCGCGCTCCGCGTCTTCCATCGCCGTTGCCGTGATGGCGCCGTCCGGGAAGAAGCGGTCCGAGAGTCCGACGCAGCCGATGAAGAGGCTCTCCATGAGGCTGGGCTGAAAGCGCCGTCCGAGGATGATCTCGGTACTGCCGCCGCCGATGTCGACGACCAGGCGGGAGTCGCGGTCGTCCTCCAGGGAGTGGGACACGCCGAGGTAGATGAGGCGGGCTTCCTCGCGGCCGCTGATGATCTCGATACGGTGGCCGAGGGCCCGCTCGGCGCGCTGGATGAAGCTGCGGCTGTTGCGCGCCTTGCGCAGGGCGTTCGTGCCGACGACACGGACGTTGCGCGCCGGGAGTTCGCGCAGGCGCTGGCCGAGACGTTCGAGGCAGGCGAGGGCGCGCCGGGAGGTCGCCGGGGAGAGTTCCTCGCGGTCGACGAGCCCCTCGGCGAGACGCACCATCTCGCGATGCCGGTCGACGACCCGCAGCCGCTCGCCCTGGTCGATGGCGACGATCAGGTGGAAGCTGTTGGATCCCAGGTCGAGTGCCGCGAAGGTCTGTCTCGAGGCGTCGGGGAAGGGCGCGCTGACCTCGGCCATGGGCGCGGAATTCTACCAGCCGCGGCCCCGTACACGCGTCACCGGGACCGGCTGCTAGCATAAACGTGCACACGGTGTTCCCCGAATCGACCAGGACGCGACGACGCCATGACGAAGTTCCACGGCCGCGAGTTCCGCGACACGATGGGCCAGTTCTGCACGGGCGTCGTCATCGTCACCGGCGCCTCCGGAGAGGGCATGGTCGGCTTCGCCGCGCAATCCTTCGTCTCGCTCTCCCTCGAGCCGCCGCTCATCGCCGTCTGCCCGGGCAAGACGAGCACGAGCTGGCCCAGGATCCGGGAGACCGGGCGCTTCTGCATCAACGTGCTCGGCGAGGACCAGCAGGCGGTCTCGGACGTGTTCGCCCAAAGCGGCCGGGTGGCGGACGTGGGGTGGCGGCCGGGCGCGTCGGGGGCCCCGATCCTCGACGGCGTGCTCGCCTACGTGGACTGCGCCCTCGAGGCGGAGCACGACGCGGGGGACCACACCATCGCCGTGGGCCGCGTGCTGGATATCGAGGTCCTCGACGGCGAACGTGGCCCGCTGCTGTTCTTCCGCGGCGCGTACGGCCATTTCGCCGGGTCGGCCGCCACGCCCTGAGCGACTGTCGGCCCGGAAGGCGTGGATGTCTGGATTCCGATCACCGTAGCGGCCGCGTTCTGCCAGAACCTCCGTTCCGCGCTCCAGAAACGGCTGACCGAGCGGCTCTTCCACGAGGAGGCCGCCTATGTGCGCTTCTGTTATGCCCTGCCGTTCGCGGCGGTGTTCGTGCTCGTCCTCGCCTCCCCCGGCGGCCACGACGTGCCGGTCCCGAACGCGTCCTGGTTCTGGAACATGCTGGCCGGCAGCTTCTTCCAGGTGCTCGGCACAGTGGCGCTTGTCCGCAGCTTCAGCCACCGGAACTTCGCCGCCAGCACGGCGTACTCGAAGACCGAGACGGTGCAGGCGGCGGCCTTCGGTTTCGTGGTCCTGGGCGATGCGCTGACGGCGCTGGCCCTCGGCGGCATCGTCGTCAGCCTCGTGGGCGTCCTGGCGCTCTCGGTGCGGAGCGCTGCGGGACCCCACGCGCTGGTCGAGTCGGGGCTCGGGCGGGGCGCCTGGCTCGGCATCGCGGCGGGAGCCGGCTTCGCCGTGTCCGCCGTGTGTTACCGGGCTGCTTCGCTCGCCCTGCCGGAGGGGGAGTTCTACGTGCGGGCCGCGGTGACGCTGCTCGGGGCCACGGCCGTCCAGACGCTCGGGATGGGCGCATACCTCGCGTGGCGCGACGCGGGCGCCCTCGTGCGGGTCGCGCGGTCCTGGCGGGCCTCGACCTGGGTGGGCCTGGCCGGCATGCTCGCCTCGGCGGGCTGGTTTTCCGCCATGACCCTGATGCCGGCGGCCTATGTGCGTGCGCTCGGCCAGGTCGAACTGCTATTCGCCTTCGTGGCCGGGCTCGTGCTGTTCCGGGAGCGGGTCCGCCCCGCGGAGGTCGGCGGCGCCGCGCTGGTCGTGCTCGGGCTGGTGCTGTTGCTGTGGTAGGTTGGGCGGCCGAACAGAGGGGAGGCGCGACATGGCGGTGGTGGAAGTCGTCGGCCGCGACGGCTGGGCGGAACTGGTCCTGAACCGGCCGGAGCGCCGCAACGCCATCGACGGGGAGCTGGGCGTCGCCCTGGCGGACCGCCTGGCGGATCTCTCGACCGATGCGGGCGTGCGCTGCATCCTGCTGCGCGGCGCCGGCGGCGCCTTCTGTTCCGGCCTGGATCTCAAGGCTTTCAATGCGGACCCGGAACCCGAGTGGCTGCCGCGTTTCGGCGCCATCTGGCGGCGCGCCCACAAGGCGCTCTTCGAGTGTCCGAAACCGGTCGTCGCGGCCTTCGAGCGCTACGGTATCAACGGGGGCGCGGCGGTCGCGCTGGCCGCGGACCTGCTGATCGCCGGCGAAGGGGCGTTCATACAGGTCGGGGAGGTCCGGCAGGGGATGGCCGCGCCATACAACATGGCCTGGCTCCGGCTGCGGTATGGGGAAGCGCTGACGGCGAGGCTGACGCTGACGGGCCGCCGCTTTTTCGGTCCGGAACTCGCGCAACTTGGCATCGCCTACTCCTGCGTGCCCGATAGCGACGTGATCGCGGAGACCGAGCGACTGGTGGAGCAACTGGCTTCCTACCCGGATGGGGCGCTCGCGCGGATCAAGGCGACGATGCGCGCGTACAACGATGCGGACGCGGACGCCTGGTTCGACCGCGCGACGACGGCCGGCGCCGGCAGGGGCCCCGGGCGCCTGCGGGCGGTGGACCCGGCCCAATGAGCCGTGACCCGGGCCCCGGGTTACGATCTCCCCTGTAACGACTGGAGCGCACGATGGCATCCGAACGAGAACGACTGCACAACCTCTTCCCCGATCTGGACTTCGATCCCGGCGCGCTGCGCGAGAAATACCACGTGGAGCGGGACAAGCGGATTCGAGACGACGGGGAGGACCAGTACATCGAGGCCGCCTCGGAGTTCGCTCACTACGCCCACGACGATCCCTATGCGGACCCGGATTTCGACCGCGACGCGCTCGACCTCGAGATCGACGTCGCCGTCATCGGCGCCGGCTTCAGCGGCCTGATGGCGGGGGCACGCCTGAAGGACCGCGGCATCACCGACTTCCGCATCGTCGAGTCGGGCGGCGATTTCGGCGGCACGTGGTACTGGAACCGGTACCCGGGCGCGCAGTGCGACATCGAGTCGTACTGCTACCTGCCGCTGCTCGAGGAGACCGGGTTCATGCCGAAGGAGAAGTACTCCTACGCGCCGGAGATCTTCGATCACAGCAAGCGCGTGGCCGAGTACTTCGGGCTGTACGACCGGGCGATCTTCCAGACCCGCGTCACCGAGGTGCGGTGGCACGAGGACGACAAACGCTGGCATGTCGCCACGCATCGCAACGACCGCATCCGCGCCCGTTTCGTCGTGCAGGCCACCGGACCCGCCAACCGGCCGAAGCTGCCGGGCATCCCGGGCATCAGCGACTTCCGTGGTCATACGTTCCACACCGCACGCTGGGACTACGAGTACACGGGCGGCGATCACGAAGGGGGCCTGACGCGGCTGGCCGACAAGCGCGTCGCGGTGATCGGCACGGGCTGCACGGCGATCCAGTCCGTGCCGTTCCTCGGGGAGCACGCGCAGAAGCTCTACGTCTTCCAGCGCACGCCGTCCTCGGTGGACCTGCGGGGCAACATGCCGACGGACGAGGAGTGGTACCAGAACCTCGAGCCCGGGTGGCAGCGTGCGCGGCGCGAGAACTTCGCGTCGGTGCTCTTCGGCCAGAACGTCACCGAGGACCTGGTTGCCGACGGCTGGACGGACATCGCCCGGCGTATCGGCATCTCCCTGATGACCCGCAAGTCCGACGAGGCGCTCGACATGGAGGAGGTGGCGCTGCGGGCCGAGATGGCGGACTTCGAGAAGATGAACGAGATTCGGGGGCGGGTGGACGACACGGTCGCCGACTCCGGGACGGCCGAGGCGCTGAAGCCCTGGTATCGGCAGTTCTGCAAGCGGCCGACCTTCAACGACGAGTACCTCGACACCTTCAACCGCGACAACGTGGAGCTGATCGACGTCTCCGACAGCAAGGGCGTGGAGCGCATCACCGAGAACGGCGTGGTCGCCAACGGCGTCGAGTACGAGGTCGACTGCATCATCTACGCGACCGGGTTCGAGATCACCACGTCCGCGCACCGCAGGGTCGACTTCGACACGATCGGGCGCGGCGGGAAGTCGTTGTACGAACACTGGGCGGACGGATTCCGGACGTTGCATGGCCTGGCCAGCCACGGCTTCCCGAACTGGTTCACCATCGGCATCAACCAGAACGGTCTGTCGCCGAACATGACCGCGATGTTCGACGACCAGGCCATGCACGTCGCCTATGTCGTCGACGAAGTGAAACGGCGCGGCAAGCAGGTGGCGGAGGTCACCGCGGAAGCGGAGGACCGCTGGGTCGCGGAGATCGTCTCACTGGCCGGCATGGGCGCGACGGCCTTCCTCGAGCAGTGCACGCCCGGCTACTACAACCGCGAAGGCAAGGGCACGCAGGGCAACATGCGGAACTCCGCTTACGCGCCGGGCATCAACGCGTTCAACGCGTTGCTTGCCAAGTGGCGCGAACAGGGGGACATGGAGGGCATGGAACTGCGCTGAAGGCGCGGCATCCCCGGCGTGGCGGCGGTCAGTCCGGGATCGTGCCTTCGGCCCGTAGCCGCGCCCACTCGATGCGGAGCCAGGGGGTGAAACGCTCGGGATCTTCCGCCAGTTCCCGGTCCAGTTCGGCGGGTGCGATCCAGCGCCAGGCGCCGATCTCCGACGTGTTGATCACGGGGACATCCGTCGTCTGCCCGACATAGACCCAGCACAGCTCGTGCTCGGCCCCTGCATCCCCGAACTCGGCGCGGTACTCGAACTTGAACGCGAAACGGAGGTCCGCGGTCAGTCCGACCTCTTCGCTGAGCCGGCGCGCCACCGCCTCGTCCATGTCCTCGCCGGCCCGCGGGTGGGAGCAGCAGGTATTCGACCAGTAGCCCGGCCAGAGCCGCTTCGAGGCGTGCCGGCGCTGGAGCAGCAGTTCGCCCGAGCCGTTCTGAACGAACAGGGAGAACGCACGGTGCAGGAGGCCCGCGCCGTCATGGCACGCGCTCTTGTCCAGAAAACCGATGGGCTCGTCGTCGGAGTTCACCCGGATCAGGCGCTCCGCGTCGGAGGAGACGACCTCGTGCTTCGTGCGCGCGTCGGGCATGGCGTCGATTCTAGTGTGGTGTCCCGCAAGTTCCTAATGCTTCGGCGCGTCCCACGGGGTCTGGTGTCCGCGCCGCGCAAGCGTGGCGGTGGCGCGTTCCCCGCAGGCCATGGTGGGCCCATTGCCAAGGGGCGCAACACCGCCACAGGCCGGACTCTTCATGCGAGGGGCAGGCCCCTCGCAAGCAGACTGCGTTGTGGTACTTGCCGATGCGCCCTCCGGGCGGCCCGATATTCCCTTCGGACCACGCCTCGCATTGACGCGCAGGGCGAACTCTGAAGTATCGGGAACTTGCGGGACACCACACTAGCAGCCTGCCGGCCGTGCCCCGCCCGCCCGGTTTGCGGGTAGGCTTGCCGCCCGAGCCGGGAACGCGCACGTACAAGGAGGTTTGACGATGACGAAGGCACCGCGCGAGCGTCGCAACACGGTGCGCGGCATAGAGATCGCGAGCTTCGAGTGGGGACCGCCGGAGGGCGCCACGGTCGTGCTCACCCACGCGACGGGATTCCACGCCCGTTGTTGGGACGCGACGGTGGCGGCGCTCGGGGACGGCTTTCGCGCCATCGCGGTGGACCAGCGCGGACACGGACGCAGCGGCAAGACGGGTCCGTTCCACTGGCGGCAGTTCGGCGCGGACATGGTCGAACTCCTCGACCAGCTCGATGTGCGCGACGCGGTCGGTGTGGGCCACTCGATGGGCGGGCACACCATGGTGCAGGCGGCAGCCCGCCGTCCGGGGCGGTTGGCGCGCCTGGTCCTCGTCGACCCGGTCATCATGGAGCCGGGCGCCTACCAGGGGTGGGCCGAGAACCGGCCGTTCCAGTCCCCGGAGGAACACCCCGTGGCGCGGCGCCGCGCGGACTTCGATTCTTGGGAGGACATGTTCGAGCGGTTCCGCGACCGGCATCCCTTTCGTCTCTGGCGGGAGGACGTGTTGCGGGACTACTGCCGTCACGGCGTGCTGGCGCAACCGAACGGCGGCGGGTACACGCTCGCGTGCCCGCCGATGGTGGAGTCGTCGGTCTACATGGGCAGCGGCGGCACGGACATCCACGACACCATCCGCGCCCTGCCGCAACCCGTGCTGGTCGTGCGGGCGAAACGGCGCGAGATCCGCCAGGGAGAGATGGACTTCTCCCAGTCCCCGACCTGGGAGGGACTGGCCGACGCTTTCCCCCGCGGGCGTGACGTCTACCGTCCGGAACTGACCCACTTCATCCCGATGCAGCAGCCGCAACTGGTCGCTGCCGCCATCGTGTCACCGGAGTCCGTAAGATAGGGGGAATCGGGGGGGGCGAGGAGCGGCCATGGGTCTCCTGAGCTGGATCGTGCTGGGGCTGGTTGTGGGCGCGGTGGCGAAACTCATCGTGCCGGGCGACGACCCCGGCGGCTGTCTCACGACGATCGTGATCGGCATGGCCGGCGCCGTCATCGGTGGCTTCGTGGGCGCGCAGCTCGGCCTCGGCGGGGTGGACGGATTCGACGTCAAGAGCCTGTTCCTCGCGACCGGCGGATCGATCCTGCTGCTCCTGGGCTACCGGGCGCTGCAGGGCGGGAAGGGCTGACACGCGGATTCAGGCGGCGTCGGCGGCCGGATGCGACGGCGCGCGGTAGGACCATAGCCCGCTGCCGAAAGCGCCCGCCAGGAAGATCGCTAGCGATACCGGGATTCCCGGGAGCAACGCGGTGAGCGGATCGGTCGCCTGGACGACCTGTCCGAGCAGGGCGGCGGACACCGGCGCCCCGACCATGAAGCTGAACAGGAGGATCGCGAGCACCTGCGCGCGGACCGCCGCCGGGGCGAGTTCCTGGACGGCCGTTCTCACCAGGGTCGACGTGCCGCCCATGTTGAGCCCCCAGACGAACACGAGCACGAAGAACAGCCAGACCGGAGGCTTCACGAACAGCAGGACAAGTATGACGATGCGAGTCAGTTGCAGGATCGAGAACAGGCGGCCCGGGCGCAGCAGCGGCATGGCGAAGAACAGCACGACATTGGATCCGATGCCGCCGATGGTGAAGGCGATGAACATGTTCGCCAGGAATGCCGCATCGCCGTTGTATACGTCCGTCACGACGAAGGGCATGGCGATCGTGTAGGCCCCTGCGTTGAAGAGCGAGGAGAGGAAGTTCAGGCCGATGATGTTGCGTACGAGCGGGAGCCGTCGCAGGGCCGCGAAGCCGCCGAAGAGCCGTGGCGGCCCGGCGAGCGAGGCCGGCTGCGCCGGGAGCCGCGACAACGCGGCCATGCCGACGGCGAACAGGGCCGTCTCGACCACGAGTACGCCTTCGAGGCCTAGCGTCCGGATCTGGCCGCCGACGGCGAAGCCGCCGATGCCGACCAGGGAAGTGACCACGGTCGCCACGACGATCGTGCGCTGGATGTCGATGCGGCTGATCCTGCTCAGCATCGCCTGCCGGGCGGGGTCGGAAAGCGACTGCAGGGTCGACATGGCCATGCCGAAGCACACCACCGGCCAGAACGCGGGCGTCGCGCCGCCCATGAGCAGGGGAGGGAGGCAGGCGACGACACTCAGCGCAATCAGCAGCCGGCGCGCATCGGTGCGGTCCGCGAGCACGCCCCCGGCGAACAGCGCGACGATGGGTGGCAGCTCGATCAGGACGCGGCTCAGGCTGTACTGCGCCGGGCTCGTTTCGAGTATGCCGAGCAGCATCCACGGGACGAGGATGCCCTGCAGGCTCATGCCGCCGAGCCACAGGCTCGAACTGGCCAGGTACCACGGAAACGCGGAACGGCGCGGGGGGACGTCGGACATCCGCCGCATCTTAGCGCCCCATGGCCGCACGGCATGACGGCAGACGCGACAGCACGCGCCGGGCCGGGGAGGGAGGCTTCGACCGACCGCGCGGATTCCCGGACGGGAAAGACGGCGGGCCCGTGGCAAGAAGTGGCCGCCCTCGCACGCCTCGGCGCCCCGATGGCGGCCACGCAATTCTTCATCATGGCGATGGGCTTCATGGACACCGCGATGGCGGGGCACTACGCGTCGGCGCACCTCGCCGGGGTGGCCGTGGGCGGCAACGTGTTGTGGCCGGTGTACATGCTCTTCATCGGCTGCACGATGTCGGTCACGCCCATCGCGGCCCAGCTGGCGGGCGGCGGGCGGGTAGGGCGCGTCGGCGCGGTCGTGCACCAGGCTCTGGTCGTCGGTGTGGTCGCGAGCGGGTTGGGCATGCTCGTCCTGCTCAACGCACAGCCGCTCTTCGCGTTCTTCGGCATCGATCCGGAGGCGGCGGACATCGGCGACCGGTACCTGCGCGCCGCGGCGGTGGGCTTTCCCGCCGGCCTCTGCTACGTCGTCCTGCGGTATGCGTCCGAAGGGGTCGGGCACACCGTCGGCCCCATGGTCATCGCGGGTTGCGCGCTGGTGCTGAACGCCGTGCTCAACTACGCGTTGATCTACGGGAAGTTCGGCGCCCCGGAACTCGGTGGAGAAGGCTGCGGCTGGGCGACGGCCGCGGTCCTGTGGTTCGAACTCGCGGCGATACTCGTGCTGTCGAGGTTTCGCTACTTCCGGGAAACCGGGCTGTGGCGGCGTTCACCCCGGCGTGGCCGCACGTTCGCGGGCATCGACTTCCGCGAGATCGGCCGCATCCTGCGCATCGGCGTACCCATCGGACTGACTTCGTTCGTGGGCATGGGCCTGTTCGCCCTCGTCGGGTTCCTCGTCGGCAGCTTCGGCGTCGTACCGCTCGCGGCGCACAGCATCGCGATGCACCTGAGCTGGGCCACGTTCGTGCTGCCGATGTCTCTCGGGGCGGCGGCGGGCATCCGCATCGGTTTTCGCGTCGGAGCGGGGGACTATGCCGGGGCCGCCGCCGTCGGACGGGTGGCCTTCGTGATCTCGCTCTGCTACGCCTTGGTGGTGAGCGCCTCGCTCGTGCTGCTGCGCGACGGCATCGCCGGCATCTACAGCGGCGACGTTGCCGTGACGCAACTCGCTGCTGCGCTGATCCTGATCATCGCGGTCTACCAGGTCTTCGACGACGTCCAGGGCACGCTCGCGGGGGCACTGCGGGGCTACAAGGACACCCGGGCGCCGATGGTGTATTCGATCATGGGCTACTGGGTGTTCGCCCTACCGCTCGGCGCGGCCCTGGGCTTCGGCTGGTGGCGCTTTCCCGAGATGGGGGTCTACGGTTTCTGGATCGCGCTGTCGCTCGGGCTCGCGGCGGTTTCCGTGGCCGTGGGTCTGCGGCTCTATCACACGAGCCGGAAGCCGGAGCGCATTGCGCGGCTCGCGCGGTGACGGGTGGCGGTCGGGGTCTCGCGGGCCTGCGGTTGGCGCTTGCGCGCACGCGAGTCTTGCCCGTACCATGCCATATTATGTCAGTCGCTCCACAGGCTCCGGGACGTCACCTCCTGATCGAGTGCTCGGGGCCGCATGCCCACCTCGATGCGGCCGCGCTCGAGGCTCTGATGCGCCGCGCGGCGGCGGCGGGGGGTGCGCACGTGCTGGCCTCGCACATGCACGCCTTCGGCAGCGGCGGCGGCGTGACTGGGGTTGTCCTCCTGGCCGAGTCGCACATCACCGTGCATACGTGGCCCGAACGCGACTACGCGGCGTTCGACGTCTTCATGTGCGGTCGCTGTGACGCGGTGGCGGCGGCGGCTGTGATCGCGGACGCCGCCGCGGCCACGGTGGAGATTCGCAGTCTCGAACGCCGTACGCCGACCGTGGCGGTGCCGGATCCACGGGGGTGCGCGGCGTGAGTTCCGACAGGGGCGCCGCGTTGGCGCTGGCGGCGCCGGGCGCCCTGCTGTTGCTGGTCGCCGCCGTGATCCTGGTCGGATGCGACGGGGGCGCGGCGTTGCGGTCGCAGGTGGAGACGGAGCTCGGCCGCGTGGCAGCAGCCGTCGATCGGCTCGGGGACGACCTCGACGGCGACCGGGTGCAGAACGCCGCCCTCATCAAGCAGTATGCCGCCCGCGTCGCGCGGGCGAACCCCGACCTGCGCGAACTCACCGAAGTGCTCCGGCGGGAGGGCACGCGGGACGGGACGATGTATCGCGCCCTCGTGACGCGGCTCGACGAGGCGCGCGGCATGATGCCGCCCCCGGACGCGGCGGCCGACGCGTACGTCCCCATCGCGCGGGAGTTGCAGAGTGTGGCGGCGGCCGCTGACCCGGCGGAGTTCAGCCGCGCGCTGAGCGATCCCCTGAACGTGTTGGCCGATCTCTCGGACGGCGCGCTGCCGCGCGTCGATGCCATCAGTGCGTCGGCGTCCCGGCAGGCAAACGCGGCGACGGACCTCGGCCCCGGGAGCCAGCTCGTGGGCAACCCCCACTACGGCCAATGGCGGAGCGACGGCGGCGGCAACTCGTTCTGGGTGTGGTACGGACAGTTCGCGCTGATGCAGAACCTGCTCGGCGGCCCGCGCGTCGGTTACGGCGACTGGGCGGGACGTCGCGACTACAGCTACTACCACGACTACGGCCGGGGCAACTACACGTCGCCGTCCATGCGTCAGCAGCAGGCGCGCGTCGAGTCCACGGCGCGGCGCAAGTTCTCCTCCGAGGGACGTACGTTCCGGAGCCCGTACGCGCGGCAGCGCACCGGGGCGTCCACGGCGGTCGCGCGGCAGAAGTTCGCCGCGTCGAGCGGGGGCGCGCGCACCGGGACGGCATCGATGCGCGGGTTCGGGGGCGGCGGCTTCCGCGGTCCGAGCCGCGGGAAGTAACGCGAACGTGAAGATGCGGGCGCCACCAGCCGCCCCCGGGATTGGAAGAGGCAAGCCATGGTCGATTCGCTGAGCATCTGGATTTGGGGCATCGTGGCGTTGAACCTGGCCGTCGCCGTCGCCGCCATCTGCGCGTTGCGTTACGGCTCCGGCGTGCTGTTCGGCGTGGACTCCCGGGACGAACTCGCCGAGCGGGACAACCTGGCGTTCGGGGTGGCCCTCGCCGGCGGGGCGCTGGCCGTGGCGCTGATCCTTGCCGCGGCGGCGTCCGGCGATCCCGCGATCACGCTCGGCGAAGAACTGGGCGTGGTCGTCGCTTACGCCGTGGTGGGCCTGATCCTGCTGAAGGTCGGGGTGCTGATCAACGACTGGATCGTCTTCCACCGTTTGTCGATCCGGGAGGCGATAGGCGCGCAGAACGCCGCCGCGGGGACGGCCCAGGCGGCTAACCTGATCGCCATCGGCGTGCTGATCAACGGCGCCATTGGCTGGGCCGACGGCGGGCTCGCCCAGGCGCTCGCCGCGGTGGTGGTGGTGTTCCTGCTCTCCCAACTCGTGGTGCTCGCCGTCACGCGGATGCGTGCGGCGATCTATGCGCGCCGTCACGACGGACAACGCTGGCAGGACGCGATCGCGGGCGGCAACACGGCCCTCGGCGTGCGCTACGCCGGGCACCTGGTCGGCGCTTCGCTGGCTGCGTCGTCGGCCGGCGGCATGGTGTCGTTCGTGCCCGGCTGGGACGCCGTGGCGCTGGTCGGATACGTTTCCTGGTTGGTGTGGGCCATCGTCCTCTCGGCGGCGTTGCTCCTGCTCTCCATGCTCGCGCAACGCGCGGTGCTGCGCGGCATCGACGTGGTCGAGGAGGTGGACAACCAGCGCAACGTCGGTGTCGCGGCCATCGAAGCCGCGATCTTCCTGGGGCTGGGCCTGGTGATACGCGCCGTCGCCGGCTGAAGGAGTCCGGCGAGTCCGCGACGGCGGGGGCTGTGGCGGTCATCGTCCGATGACTCCCTTACGCGGCGTCGTGAGGATCGGGCCGCAGCCGTGACTACCGAAGCCACCCGCCTGCGCGCACACGACACCGCCCTCATCGGCGCGATGGGCCTGGTCGCCGCGTGCGGCCTCGTCTACGAGTACCTGCTCGCGCACTACGCGGGCCGCATCCTGGGTACGGTCGAGCCGACCATCTACACGATGATCGGTCTCATGATCGTGGCGATGGGGCTCGGCGCCTTCGCCGCGAAGTGGATCTCCGCCATCTACCGCGGGTTCGCCTGGCTGGAGCTTGGCATTGCCCTTCTCGGGGGCGCTTCCGTGCTGGCCCTGTCGGCGGCGGTCGCGGTCGCGTACTCGCTGCCGGAGTGGCTGCGCGCCGTCTACAACGTGGACGTGTTCGTCTCCATGGACGGCGCGGCGGCGGATTCGCTGATCGCGTTCTCGCGCGTGCTGCCGTTCGCCATGGGCGCGCTCATCGGCTTCCTGATCGGCATGGAGATCCCGCTGATCGCCCGCGTCCGGGAGCATGTCCACGCGAAGCACCTCGAGCACAACCTGGGCACGATGTACGGGGCGGACTACATCGGGGCCGGGATCGGCGCGGCGATCTGGGTGCTGGTGTGCCTGAAGCTGCCGGTCATGTACGCCGCCGTCGGCGCCGCGGCGGTCAACACGGCGGTCGGGTTCGGCTTCCTCGTGATCTACCGGAAGAGCCTGGCGCCGGCCCGCTGGCTCTGGATCGGCCACGGGGCGCTGGCGATGCTGCTCGTGGCCCTCGCCGTGCTCGGCCCGCTGTGGATCGAGCGGCTCGGCGATTCGCTCTTCCAGGACCGGGTCGTCCACCGGCTGCAGACGCCGTACCAGAATGTCGTCATCACGAAGCGGCACGTCACCGCGGGGCGTCCGGACATCCTGAGCCTCTACATCAACGGCCGCCTGCAGTTCGCCTCGAACGACGAGCGCATTTACCACGCCTACCTGACGACCCCGGCCATGCTGGCCGCCTACCGGCGCGAACGGGTCCTGATCCTCGGCGGCGGCGACGGACTGGCGCTGCGCGACGTGCTGCGCTGGGAGCCGCGGTCGGTGACCCTCGTGGACATCGACTCCGGGTTGCTGCGCCTGTTCCGCGGCGCGGACGCCGAGGCACCCGCATGGCTCGGCCGGACGCTGACGGAGCTGAACGAGGACGCGTTCGGTGACGAGCGCGTGACGGTGGTCGAGGCGGACGCCTTCGTGGAAGTGGAACGGCTCGCGGCGGCGGGCCAGCGCTTCGACGTCGTCATCGCCGACCTGCCGGACCCGAGCCACCCGGACCTCAACCGGCTCTACAGCGACTACTTCTTCGGACGCGCGCGGCAGGTCCTTTCCGCGGACGGCGCCTTCGTCACGCAGTCCACCTCCCCGTTCCACGCCCGGGAGGCGTTCCTGTCCATCGGCAGGACGGTGGCCGCCGCCGGCTTCCAGACCGAGCAGTACCACGCCAACGTGCCGAGTTTCGGGGAATGGGGTTGGACGATCGGCACCGTGACCGGGAAGCCGCCGTCCGTCCGGATCGCGGAGGCGGGTGTCGAGACGACGCCGGACGGATGGCTGGACGGACCCGTCATCGCTGCCGCGTTCGCCTTCCCGTCCAGGTTCTTCGACGGGCTCGACACGATCCGCGTCAACCGGCTCGGCACGCACGCGGTGTACGACTACCACCAGGTGGCGTGGCGGACCTTCGAGGGCGTCTTCTTTGCGGAGCCGGTCCTGCCCAGGTAACCCTGACTCGGGATCAACGCCACCCCTGCCGCCACGCCTGGTACTCGGCCGGTCGCAGGCGGTAGCGCGCGATGTTGCCTTCGTGGAGACTCATCAGTTCGGTTTCCACCACTTCGACGAATCGCGTCTGGTTCGCCGGTGACACCTGCTCTACCGCGTGTCGCCGCGCCAGTGCGGTCGCAGCCCGCTTGTCCATTCTCGTGCGCACCACGGCGGCGACCAGCTCGGCGACCAGTTCCCGGTAACGCACGCGGAACGGGTCCGGCTGCCCCAGGGACTGGCGTACTGCCGAGTACCTCGCGCTGGAGCGCTCGTAGGCCCAGACGAACACGTCTCGCAGCAGCTCGACCCGATTCAGTTCGTAGATGCCCAACACGCCATCGATGTAGACGCGCTCCGGCACGTCCACCAAGGACAGCGGGCAGAGATTGCCGCGAAGCAGCGGGATGTTCGCGGCAAGGCGGGAGACCCGCTTGTTGACGTCTTCGAAACCCTGCGGGTAGGCGAGGTGCACGAGGGCGAAGAAGGCCTGCTCGAAGGGATCGGTGATCGCGGCTGCGGCATCGAGGATGCTGTCGAAGCACTCCTCGATGAGTTGCGGCACTTCCAGCGGATGGTAGACCGTGCCGTCGATGCCCACCGGAATGCGCCGCAAGCGGCCGCCGGTCTGCGGGTCGCCGAGCAGGTTGTCCGCGAGCAGTGCGTGCAGATTCAGGACGGTGTAGCGGTTGAAGCCGATCTCGCCCGCCCGGCCGACGAGCAACTCGATAGCTGCCTGATGGTCGAGGATCATCTGCGCTTCCAGCGCATCCTTGCCCTCGGCGGCCTCGCCCAGTTCCAGCAGCCGCTCGGTTTCCAGTAGAGAGTAGGTGTTGCCTTCCAGACGGCTGGAGTTCCAGGGCAGATCGATCAACAGGCGGCTGTAGATCGTCCGGGCGTAGGTTCCCGCCGGACGCTCGTCGCCCGGCGGGCGACCCAGGTCGAGCAGGCGTTGGCGCGTTTCCGCCGGCAAGTAGTGTGTGACGTTGGGCCGGCAATCATCGAGGAAAGCGCGTTGGTAGCCGACAGGCCGCCGTTCCTGGATGGCCGCGCGCGTCGCTCGCTTGACCGCTTCGGCCTCGGGCGAAAGCGGCACATGGACTTCACCAGGCGCCTCGGCGGTCGCGCTACCCGTGACCGAACTGCCCGTGGGGGCTCTGGTGACGGGCGCGCGATAGCGACGCCCCTTGGCTCTCCCGTCGGCGATCAGCCGCTTCCGCTCCACGAGCAGGGCGAGGCGGCGCTGTAACGTCCTGGGTGGCAGCGCATAAGGCAATGCCTCGCGGATGACACCGACGGGCACGCCTCCCGGGTAGCCCGTGACGGCGGTGAGGATGGCATCAAGCTCTGACATTTGGCGAAAGGCTTTTATGCGACGAATAAAGCGTCATATCGGACGTAAAAGACGTTTTGAGTCGTAAACTCGCGGTGCCCCGCAGTCCCGTTCGCCACCAGCCCCTCGAAGATACAATGCGTGCCTTCAACGGACGGATTCGTGACCTGCCGATGGCCGAAGACTACCTCGCGTGGGTGGAACAGGCCTGCCCCGACGAGATACGCGGACGTGGGCTGAGCTTCGGCGGCGGCACCAAGGCCGCCATGCCGGGCGATGCCTTCGGGCGTTGGTTCGACGCGTGCGTCGAGCGTGGCTTCACGGTGCCGTCATGGCCGCGAGAGTATGGCGGCGCGGGACTGGATCGGGCGAACGTCGAGAGATTGCGGAGGGCGATGCGGGAGGTGGGTGCGCCGCCGCCCTTGTCCGGCGCCGCTCCGACCATGCTGGGTTCCACCCTGCTCGAACTCGGGACCGAAGATCAGAAAGCACGGCACCTGCCGCCCATCTCGCGCGGCGAATTGTCCTGGTGCCAGGGCTACTCCGAGCCCGGCGCCGGGTCCGACCTGGCGTCGCTGCGCACCCGCGCGGCGGACGACGGCGACTGTTACCGCGTGAACGGATCGAAGATCTGGACGTCGGGTGCGCATCGGGCGGACTGGATTTTCTGTCTCGTGCGAACCGACCCGGACGCGCCGAAACAACGCGGCATCAGCTTCCTGCTCTTTGCGCTGGATACGCCCGGCGTGACGGTCAGGAACTTCGACATGATCAACGGCGGCTCGGAGTTCTGCGAAGTGTTCTTCACCGACGTCATGGTGCCGAAGGCCGATCTGGTGGGTCGGGAGAACGACGGCTGGAGCGTTGCGAAGCGGTTGCTGCAGTTCGAGCGGGACTCGGTGTCGCAGGGTGAGTTTCTCCCGAAGGGCGGTTCCCTGCCGGACGTGCTGAGACGCTATGCCCCTGACGACCCGTCGGCACGCGACGCGGTCGTGCGCGTAGAGATGGATCACGCGGCGTTCGCGCTGACCAGGCGACGCGCCGTTCAGGAGAGAAAAGAGGCCGGTACCGGCACCTTCGTGACATCCGCCTTCAAGATGCTGTCGTCCGAACTCGAGAGCCGCAAGCTCGAGGCCATCGTCTCCATGATGGGTGCGCAGGGCCTCGGTTGGTCGGGAGACGGGTTCGATGCCGAGGAGTTGGCATCGACACGGAAGTGGTTGCTCAGCAAGGGTTTCCTGATCGCGGGAGGCTCATCCGAAGTGCAACGCAACGTGATCGCGAAGCGGGTGTTGGGTCTCCCTGACTGATCGGGAGCGGGAGATGGTTGAAATCTGGACGCACGCGGCGCCGGCGCCACAGGCTATCGCCGCCGAGGCGCGGCTTGCGGAAGCGCAGGGGTGGGACGGCCTGGGGGTCCCGGACTCCCAGAATCGGACCGGGGACGCCTACGTGGCGCTGGCCATGGCCGCGACCGTCACCGAGCGCATCGGTCTCGCAACCGCCGTCACCAACTCGATCACGCGCATGGCGGCGACGACGGCCGCGGCGATCGCGAGCGTCGACCGCATTGCGGAAGGACGCGCCGTCCTCGGCATTGGCAGGGGCGACTCGGCGGTCGCGGACCTGGGCCGGGCGCCGGCGCGCGTCGAGCGGTTCGAGACGTACCTGCGCCATCTGCAGACCTACCTGCGTGGCGAAGCCGTCCCTTTCGACGAACTCGAGGTGCCGGCTACGCGGCCGGTCGACGCGCTGCACTTGGCGGACGCGGCGCCGGAGAGCCGGATCCAATGGCTGGCAGGCGCACGCAAGGTCCCGGTCGAGGTTGCCGTGAGCGGACCCCGGATGTTCAGGGTGGCCGCCCTCCATGCGGACCGGCTGATGTTCGCCCTCGGCGCCGACGCGGAACGCATCGCCTGGGGCATCGGCATCGCCAGGTCGGCGCGGGAGGCCGCTGGGCTCGACCCCGATGGAGTCGCTTTCGGAGCTTACGTGAACTGCGTGTGTCACCCGGAAGTCGAGGTCGCCCGGGATCTCGTCAGGGGCGGCCTGGCGACCTTCGCCCGGTTCTCGGTCATGCACGGCAACGTCCAGGGGCCGGCGTCCGGTGAGACCGAGGGTACGCTCAAGGCGATGCACGGCGTGTACGACATGCGCAAGCACACGCGCGGCGATTCGCGTCAGGCCCGGATGCTGTCGCCGGAGTTCATCGACCGGTTCGCGGTGGTCGGGCCGCCCGACCACTGCGTCGAGAAGCTTCGGGCGCTCGCGGGGCTCGGGCTCGACAAGCTCTTTCTCGCGACGAACTTCACGCTGCGCGACGAAACCGGCCTCGAGGCGATCGCGTTGGCGGCGAAAGAGGTGCTGCCCGCGTTGCGGGCAGCGTGAACCTGGAGAGGACGGCATGCAGCCAGAGCTGGAGACACGCGGCACCCGGACGGACAAGGGCTGGCGCGATCACGACGGCTTCGTAGGCCGGCGTCAGCCGGGCACGGGGCCGAGGAGCGACCCTCGCGGCGACTTCCCGACCGGGCCCCAAGTCGGCGACGCCATGCCCGACGTGCGCTGCGTCACGGCGGACGCGACCCCGTTCGACCTGCACGCGCATCGCGGCGGGAGGCCGGCGGTGTTCGTCTTCTACCGCTCCGCGGTCTGGTGACCTCCCTGCCGCACGCAGCTCGTCGAGCTGCAGAAAGGCATGCAGGCCTTCGATGCGGCGGGTATCCGCGTCTACGCCCTGAGCTATGACGAACCGGATGCGCTCAGGGACTTCCGGGATGTCCACGGCATCACCTACACGCTGCTCTCCGATCCCGATTCAGCCGTCATCCGGTCCTTCGGCGTCCTGAACACCCTCATCGACCCGCACGATCATCCCTGGTACGGGATCCCGTACCCCGGCGCCATCGTGGTAAGCGCGGAAGGGGCGATCACCCACAAGCTCTTCGACAGCAACCTGGCCGTGCGTACGGGGCCCGAGCGGTTGCTCTGGGCGGCCCGGGGCCAACCCGTGCTTCCGCCGGACGTCGATCGGGCGGCGCCGCGGGAGGTGGAGGTAAGCGTCGCGCTCGACGGCGAGCACCTCGCCCTTACCGTGCAGCGGGACCTGGTCGTGCGCTTCAGCGTCCCGGCGGGCCGCCACGTGTACGCGGAACCCGCGCCGCCGGGGTCCCTGGCCGTCGCGGTGACGCTCGATGAGAGCGAGCGCCTCGTCCGGCGGCCGATCGTCCGCCCGGCGAGCGAACCCCACACGCTCGCGGGCACGGGCGAGTCTTTCCGGGTGCACGACAGCGTGTTCGAACTGCGGATGCCGTTGGCCGTCAACAGCTTTTCCGGCAGCGACGCAGCGGAGATCACGATCTCCGGTGAAGTTCGCTGGCAGTGCTGTGACGACGAGGTCTGCGACGCCCCGACGAGTCGGCGCTTCGAACTCACCGTGCCGGTGTCGGAACCGCCCGCACCCGCGCTCCAGACCGAGAGAGGCGCGGCGCTCGAGCCCACCGCCAGGGCCCACTTTCGGAGGATGTCCGAGCGGAGGGGGCAGCCCGGCTGACAGGCGCATCCGCGGGCGGATGGCACGGCGCCTTAGCGGCCGCTCTTGGCGAACTCGATGACGACGCGCGCGAACTCCTCCCCGACATCGTCCTGGGGGTAGTGCCCGGAGTTCTCGAAGACGACGTGATGCTGGCCCCTCGCGCCGGGGATCTCCTCCTGGAACCGGGGCGCTTCGACAGAGTTCGGGTTGTTGAAGGCGGTGAGAAACGGCTTCTCGAACTTCGCAAGGATCTCCCACGCACGGCGATTGTCGTGCACCGCCGGGTCGTCGGGGAAGATCGGTACCAGGCTCGGGAACTGTCTCGCGCCCTGGACGTACTCTTCGGACGGAAACGGCGCCGCGTACGCCCGAATCTCCTCGTCGGTCGGGCGCTTGAGCCAGAAGCGGAGGATGGCTTCCGGACGGTAGCCGGCGAACGCGCCGCAATGGCGGACCCAGTACATGAAGACGCGGAAGTGAATGGACCGTGGCGTCGTCCCTTCGGCGTCGCGGTTCGCCATCATCCCGCGCGCCGTCTCTTCGGCCGTGCGGATCATCTCTTCGGGGGGAAGAACGGGCGTCTCCTCGAGGAGCTTGCGCAGTGCCGGGCCCTGGTCCATGGGAACGTCCCTCAGGTCGTGCAGCCCCATGTTGCAGGCCACGACGCGATCGAAGCGCGCGAGGTTCTTCACGAGGACCCGCAGGCCGATCAACCCGCCCCAGTCATGGAGCACGAACGTGATCCCGGCGAGGTCGAGACCGAGGATGAACTCCTGCATCCAGTGCACGTGTCGGGCGTAGGTGTAGTCGGACCGCTCCGCGGGCTTGTCGGACCGTCCGAAGCCGACGAGATCCGGGGCGATCACCCGATGCCCGGCCGCCACGAGCGGCGGGATCATCTTCCGGAACGAGTAGCTCCAGACCGGTTGACCGTGCAGGCAGAGGACGAGGGGGCCATCGCGCGGGCCTTCGTCGACGTAGTGCATCCGCAGGCGTCCGCCCACCCCGTCGTCGATCTTGAGATAGTGGGGTTCGAAGGGGAATCCGGAGAGATTCTCGAAGCGCGCATCGGGTGTTCGAAGGACTTTCATGATGGAGGCGCGTACCAGATCGGCGAAGACCATGCCCGTTCCTGGATGGTTGTCGGGACACCTTCCCTGGGAGCGACCCCGGCCCGAATCGCGTCCCACGTGGACCACCGGCAGATCGGGTCTTCCAGCACCCGCACGTAGTAGAACGCCCGCTGATCGGGATCGAACCCGGGATCGCGCCAACGGGCCTTGAGCTCCCGGGCGCCGGTCCGCCCCATGACACTGCAGTCGGCCACGTTGACCCGGGCGCCATTGTCGGGGCAACGGCGGGTCGCCGGATCGACCACCCCGTCATCCGAGCACGCCACGTCGAAAACCGCTTCCCGCGTCTCTTCTTCCGCGATCCAGCCCTTGACGATCTGCAACCGCTGCAACGGTGCACTCAGCGGATCACGGAGGGCCCAGGCAACGAACGCGGGCGTCCGATCGGCCCGGGCCTCGAGGTCGCCGCCCATCGGTACACCACCCGCGTAAGCCTCGCCGACGAGGTTCCCGCTATCGATGGCGGGCAGGTCGTAACCCGCGAAGAAACGCACCTTGATCCTGGTTCCGCTGGTGCCGAAGGTTTCCTTGCGGCGCATGGCGTCGTAGAGGGAGGCCCGCGTGTTCCGTTCCGCCCAGACGCCGGCCAGCCCCGCGGCGCCGAAAGTGACGAAAGCCGGGTCGCCCTGGTAGACGCCGCTATCGTCCGGCACCGATCCGCGCGACACGGCGTCGGCGTGCATCATGCCCGCCGGACCCCAGTAGTCACGCTCTTCGCCCCCGCTGCTGCCATTGTGGGTGTCGCTGGAACCGATCACGCCGACCTTGAACGGGTCAAAACCCTGCTGGTCCGCCAACACCAGACCGTTGAGCTGGGCTTCGCGGACATAACTGCCGTGAAGCAGCAACGGGTCTATCGAACCGACCCTGTACGACAGGGTCTCGAAGCCGGCCCACTCATCGCGTGGCGACAGTACCGGGTGCGTCTCGGACGTGCCCTTTGTCTGACTGATCTCGACCAGGGGCTCATTGCGGATCCGTACCGAGGCATAGTCCGCGTCAAGGGGATTGCCCGAATAGTCCACCAGAGCGAACATCTGGCCGTTGGATTGGTTTGAATTGTGCGGTATCGCGAGGCTCTCCATGCCCTGCTCGCGCAGTGCGTCCATCCATGCCCAGAGGTCTTCCGGATTGTGGGAGTCAAACTGCGAGAACGGCATCTCGGGAGCTTCATCTCCCCTGAAGAGGACGTTTCGATGCAGGTTCCGAAATCGCGGGCCCGACGTGTACTCATAACCGATGAAGGCGGTAAAGCGGCCGGGGTCATTGTGTCGATTGGCCGTGGCGATATTGTCCAACCAGGCGGCACGGCTGGTGGCCGGGTCATCGATTTCGCGAAAGCGGGGACTCTGCGGGTGTACGAATTGCGCCCCGACGCGTAGTGCGCGCATCCGCACCAGGGATGTGCCCACGCTGGTCAAGGCCTTGGCGTCCGGGTGCCTGGACATCGGGCTCTCGGGATTCGCCATCGCGCGGGTGATTCCCAAGTAGTACGCGTGATCCGTCACCGCCAGGAAATCGAGCGGTTCCCGCAACCGCATGTCGAAGCCACCCGGGTGTCGCAGGGGTTCGCCCTTCGCGAAGAGATAGGCATCGTCGGGTGTTGCCGCGGTTCCCAGGACGAACGCGTCGAAGGAGTTGGCGGTGTGCACGTGCAGGTCGCCGAAGTAGGCGTTGCGTTCGGGGTTCGCCTCGGTGGGCGGGTCGCTCAAGGCAGCGGCCTCAGGTGCGGAGGGCGCCTGAACGTCCGAACAGCCCGTGCAGAGGGCGAACAGGGCGACAACGCGCAGGTCACCTGGGCGCGCGTTTTGGGGCATGGACGGGTCCTTCCTGCCGGGTGCGTTCAGGACCGCCGCCGGCTCGGCAGCCCGAGCTTTCCGCTGCTGCGAACGTGGCGCATGTAGAAGTACCACAGGGGCACGGTGACCGGGAAAGCGAGGATCGTGGCGACGCTGCCCAGCCAGAAGCCGACCTGCTCATGCAGGGGCGCCGGCGCCGGCGGCGGCACAGGTGGTTCGAAATCGACCCCCGAGTACAGATGTGGATAGTCCTCGAAGAGACGCTGCATGGACGCGATCCACTCGCGTACGCGCGGCAGGGACGGGTCCGTCTGCAGCACGGCAATGGGCGGGACCGGAATGCTGCAGTGGCACTGCAGGCCTCCGAACAACTGCAGGTCGACGAGATTCGGCTCGTCGCCCCCCAGAAACGGGTGTTCGCTGTCCGCGAAACGTGCCTCCCAGCGCTGCCAGCTACGGCGCATGTCGTCTTCGGACGAATGCCCGAACCTGCGCCCGACCAACTCGAGCGTGAGGTGGAAGTACAGCACCGTGAAGCTGCGCAGCGCGCTTCGCAGCATGCGTATCGGCGCGGACCCCCGCCGTTCCCGGACAAGGCTCCAGCGACGCCAGAACCGCCATGCGCTGTCGGTGCGATTCGTCCCGCCGCGCAGCGCGCCCGCGAGCATGCGGTCGTCCCCCGGCGCTTTGCCCGAGAAGCCGAGCGCTTCGAGAATGCGGGTGGAGTCGTGATGCCAGGGGCCCCCGTCGATGCTGACCACCGGCATGAGGACTCCGTAGCGCAGGAAAACCGGCAACGGCGGAAACGTGACCACGTCGTGGGGGATCCTTTTCAGATGCAGGCCGAGGAGAACGGCCTGGACCCAGGGGGAGTGATCACCGCCGTAGACGCGGATGAACCGGGGCGACATCGTCCGGGCAGCATAGGCCACGTCCACCGCGAACGCCATGTCCGGCAAGCGCGCGACCCCGGGGTTGACGCGGGACATAATATGTCATAACGTCCCCCGCGTGATGTGCCGGACGACAGTTTCCGCCAACCAGCAACCCATTAGCGAATAGGGAGTGCCCGAATGATCCTGGACGACCTGGCCTTTCGCCTCAACGAATACTCGGGGGAGGAAGGCACGACGTTCGATGCGCTCGTGACCGAGCGCGGCATCCTGGAAGTCGTCTGCTCCAACAACGACGAGTTCCCCATCCACCTCACCACGACGGAGACGCAGCTCCTGTCGGTCACCCCCCTGTTCTCGGTGGCCGAGGTGCAGCCCGACAAGCTCGACGAACTGAACCGCACCTTCCTGCAACTCAGTCCGGCCGTGCCGCTGTCCTCGATCGGGCTGCAGGGCGACACCTACATCCTGTTCGGGTCGATGGCGCTGTCGACCCGCTTCGAGGTCGTCGCGCACGAACTCGAGGTGCAGGCGGAGAACACCATCGACGTGCTCGAAGCGGTCGAGCACCTGCTGGCCTGAGCGGCGCATCGGGCCGCATCGGAAAGAACGAACGAAAGGAGGTAATCATGGGTGTACTGAGAGACATGCTGACGGCCCTGCGGGGCGGCGCCAGCGAGGTCGGCGAAGCCATCGTGGACGCCAACGCGATCCGCATCCTCGAACAGGAGATCCGCGACGCGGAGTCGGCCATCGCGAGCGCGAAGCAGAGCCTGACGCGGATGAAGAGTTCGGAGATCAAGCTGAAGCGGGAGATGGCCACCCTCGATGCGGATGTCGCGGACTACGAGCGGAAGGCGGTCGCCGCGCTCAACGCCGGCGAGGAGGCGCTGGCCACCGAAGTGGCGGAACGCATCGCGGAGCTCGAGAGCGACCGCAACGACAAGGGTTCCGAGCAGGCTGCGCTCGACGCGGAGATCAACAAGATCCACGCGATGATCAAGGCCCGCGAGCGCACCATCCAGAAGAACAAGCGCGAACTCGACAAGGTGCGCACGGTGCAGGAACTGCAGCGGGCGACGGAGTCGGTGTCCCGCAACTTCGCGGCGACCGGCTCCAGTTCGCACCGGGTGTCGGCGGCGCTCGAGCGGGTCAAGGCCAAGCAGGAGAACTGGCAGGACCGCATGCAGGCCGGCGAGTGGCTCGAAGGCCAGGAGGCCGGGGACGACATCGACGCGAAGCTGCGCGCGAAGGGCATCGGCGCGTCGGGCAGCGGTGGCGCCAACGACGTGCTCGCGCGGCTGAAGGCGCGCCAGGCGGGCTGATGGTCCTGCGGAAGCTCTTCCGGCGCGGCGGCTCCGAGTCCGAAGCGCGCCGCTTCGAGGGCCCGGCGGACCTGGGCCCCGGCGACCTGCTGACGTTCAAGCACCGCCTCGCCCTGCCGCCGAGCGTGCAGGGCCACACCTTCGAGGTGTCGTCCATCGCGACCTACGAGTTCGAGGATGGCCTCCACCCGGAGCTCACCCTGGACGGCGTGGAGGGAGGCCGCGTCTACCTCGCCTACGCGGCGCGGGACGTCTCGGAGCTGACGCTGTCCCGGGACGTGCCGCGGGGCGACGTGCTGAAGCTCTTCGACGAGGCGGCCTTCGCGGGGTTGTGGGAAGACGGCTTCGCGGACCTCGAGGTCGTGTCCGCCCTGCCCGAGTACGAAGGCTGGCTCGCGACGCGGTACTCCCAGGTCAAGAAGTGGACCGAGGGCTACTACCACGACCGGGACCGCCGCGGCGAAGACCTCTCCCGCTACCGGGACGACGACGCCGAGGAACTCCGCTCCCACGAATGCGAGGACGCGACCGGCCGCTTTGGCCTGACGGTGGAAGTGTGGGCGGATGGCGACACCGACGTCTCCCTCGACGTGAACGTCCCGCCGGACGTCATCGAGTCCATGTGGCCGGGAGATAGTCCGGGTCGATGAGAGAGCCCTCAGCCGGGGAGCGCGAGGGGCTTGCCCCTCGCAAGAAAGAGCCCTCGGCCGGGGAGCGCGAGGGGCTTGCCCCTCGCAAGAAAGAGCCCTCGGCCGGGGAGCGCGAGGGGCTTGCCCCTCGCAAGAAAACCGGACGGCCCAGGCAGGCGCCGTCCGCCGAGCGTTTCCAGGCGGAGCGGCAGGCGCTACGCAAGATCCAGGTCCACTTCGAGTTCCAGCAGTCGCTGATGCGCAAGATCCGGCTCGCGGCCGCCGCCGAGAACCTGAGCTATTCCGACTACGTCCGCAAGCTCGTCGGGTTGCCGTACGCGAAGATCCAGCGGCCGCGCATCAGCCTGTCCTTCGGCGAGCGCGATCTCGAGCTGCTCGCGGCGCGTTATGCGGAGGAGGGGGCCGGCCCCGGCGAACTCAAGCGCCGGGTGATGGAGGAGATCGAGGCGTACTTCGAAACCACGGACTGACGCCGTGACTACGACGATGCCGCAAGCGGCTCGGCGTCGAGTTCGTCGCGTTCGCGGCGCCGCACCATCGCCTCGATGCGGTCGAACATGACGATGTAGAACACCCCCCCGGCGGCGGCCAGACAACCCGCGATCGGGAAGAAGACCGCCCAGCCCACGCCGCCCACCACGAACCCGGCGACCGAGCCGGCCGCCCACACGCCGAAGTTCCAGATGCTCGACTGCATGCTGTAGTCGGTGGCCGCCTGCGCCTTGGACGCCCAGCGGAAGCGGGAGTTGTTCACCACGAACGAGTAGATCGAGGTGACGAAGCCGAGGAGCGCCACGATGAGCGTCAGCATGGGCAGTACCGGGAGACCGGGGTACAGCGCGAGCGCGGAGAAGATGAAGCCCTCGACCGGTAGTGCCGCGACGCCGATGATCGCCGTCCGGCTCATGCCGATGCGTTCGACGAGCCAGGGCGTGGCCAACGCGCCGAGCCCGCCGCCGGCGATGGCGGCGACCGGTGCGAGGATGCCGAACTGGGTGAGCGTCAGTCCCTTGTCCGCGAAGAAGGGCCCGATCATCGAGCCGAAGAACGTGCCGCCGAACCCGAACACGAAGAGGTACGGCAGGATGTAGCGCGACTCGCGGCGGCGCAGGGCCTTCCACAGGTTGGGGCGTTCACCGCGTGCGCGGCGTTGGCGCGTCGCCTCGGGTGGCGGCGGTTCCCGGCGGATGATGGCCGGGGCCGCGGCGGCGAGCATCAGGGCCGAGGCCCCGAGCATGGTCCGCGGCCAGCCGAAGGTCTCCACGAGCGCCACGACGCCCGAGCCCATGACGCCGGCCAGGATGGCCAGGAAGACGATGATCGACGTGCCCGTGGCCCGTTCCGCATCGGTCATGGACTCGGCCGCGTAGCCGTCCACGGCGATGTCCTGGGCCGCCATGATGAACGACTTGACGAGCAGGATGCCGACGATGACGTACGCGGCCGTGACGCTCGGCGGGATCCAGGCGAGCACGGCATAGGCGGCAGCCCCGATGGCCGTACACGGGATGATCCAGGTCTTGCGATAGCCGACGCGGGCGCTGCCGTAGTTGTCGACCAGCAGCGCGATCAGCCACTTCAGCCAGCGCGGGATCCCCGGCAGCGCGAGGAGCCAGAACATCTCGATCGGCAGCCCCTCCTTGCGGAACAGGAACGGCAGCGCGACGCCGGTGAACGCGGCCGGAAAGTACTGCGCCATGTGGAGCATGCCGAGCATGACCAGCTTGGCGTGGTCCTTCTTCGGCGGCGCGGCCATTTGTCCCGGCGAACCGGTAAGCGGGTCCGGGGGCCGCCGGTCAGGCCCGGACGGCCTCGAAGTACCGCTCCGCCGATGCCAGGTGGGCATCCACGTCGGTGCCGTTCCCCACGTAGTGGGTCACGATCGCGAGATGCGTGCAGCCCAGGTCCCGCCAGTTGTCGTGATGGGTCTTCCACCGTTCGGGGTTGCCGCCGCGAGTCTGCGCCTGGGCCTGGATGCCGAACCCTTCCCACGGCAGCCCCGCTTCCTCGCGCGCCGCGCGGATGGTCGCGATCGCCTGGCGGGACTTCTCGTTCGGCACGCCCGCGGGCACCCAGCCGTCCCCCAACCTGCCGCACCGGCGCAGCACCACCGGGGCGGCGCCGCCGAACCAGACGGGGATGGGCCGGGCGGGCCGGGGCAGGATGCTCGCGCGGTCGACGGTGTGGAACTGCCCTTCGAAAGCGACGTTGTCTTCCGTCCAGAGTCGCCGCAGCAGTTCCACCTGCTCCGCCTGGCGCGCGCCGCGGCGGGCGAAGGGAGTGTCGAGCCCCTGGAACTCCACGGCATTCCAGCCCACGCCGATACCCATGCGGAAACGGTTGCCGGAGAGGATCGCGAGCTGGGCGGCCTGTTTCGCCACGAGGGCCGTCTGCCGCTGGGGGAGGACCAGGACGCAGGTGCCGAACTCGATCGTGGAGGTGACCGCGGCCATGTAGGAGAACAGGGTGAAGGGTTCGTGGAACGCCACGTCCTTGTCGTACGGGCCGTTCCATCCGCCCTCCCGGTCCGGATCCGCTCCCAGCACGTGGTCGTAGACCATCATGTGGTCGGCGCCGAGCGCTTCGGCGCCCTGGGCGTGGTCGCGGATGGCGATCGGGTCGGTGCCGATCTCGTCGTGCGGGAAGACGATGCCGAGTTTCATCACACTGCTCCTGCGGGATGGCCTCCCGGATGTGGAAACAGGCATGCTAATGGAGCGTTCGAGGATCGAACAACTCGACCGGAACGGGGAGCCCCGGCGCCTTCGACAGGCGTACGTCGGTGGTCAGGACTGGACCGCCGACCACTTCCGCCAGGGCGACGTAGGCCGCATCGTACGCGGTGAGGTTGCCACGCCATGACCAGATTCGGGGCAGCATCGGCCCGTGTCGATGACGCTGGAAATCAAGCTCGTCGAGCCTCCGGACGGCTGCCGCGGCACGATCGATGGCCACGGTCCCCGCGTGCAGGTGGCGCCGCAGCACGTTGAGAACCTCGAGGTCGAGAAGTTCCGGAACGTGCAGGGAGATGGCCGGATCGAGCAGGCGGTCGCGGATCCTTGCCCCGGCCCGCGTGCCGAGCGCCAGCTCGACGACCACCGATGCGTCCAGTACGGTCGCGGTCACGCCTGGCTCAGCGCCGTCCCCGTTCTTCCCGCAGCACTTCAGCGGTCGGTGGGTCCAACTCGATCGGCGGCAGCTCAGCGATCCGCGCGAAGACCTCGGCGCGCGTCGGCCGGGACAACACCTGCTCGATCTCCCGGAGCACGTAGTCCGACATTGACAGACCGACGAGGGCCGCGCGGGATTTCAGCCTCCGGTGCACCTCGTCCGGCACGTTGCGAATCTGGATCATCTTGGACATGTCGGAAGTGATGTTTTCATGTTCCAGACATGCATGTCAATACGGTTCCGGGGTCACGCGAAAGCCCTGCCGCGCGAAATCGCGATCCAATATGTCAGCGACGCTGTGGATCAAGCCCGCCCGATCCGGAAGAACTCGACGAAGAATCGCACCGGTCCCCGCGGCTCCACGTGGTGGGGCACCTCGGGGACCACGATGCCCGTCGCGGGGGCGTCCAGGCGCATGCAACGGTCAACTGGATCCTCCACCCGGTACAGCATCGTCCCCTCGAGCACGTGGATGCGGGCCCAGACGCCCGCCTTGGTCGCGTGGGAGGAGACGAGCCCGCGCGGCACGGTGTCCTGGTCGAACTCCCGGGTGCGGGCATAGGGGACGAGCCCGTCCGGCCACTCCATCCGGTCGCAGCGCACGCAGTCGAGCGCCGTGCCGAGGTGGGCCACGCGCCCTGCGGCGTCCTCCACCCACGGACGCATGATGAACGGCGGCTTATGGCGGACGTGCTGCCCGTGGCCGCAGTCGAGATCCGCGACCCAATCCCCTGCGGCGTCCCGGTGAAAGTCGACGATCACGCGTTTCATGGCAACCAGGCGTTTCGGGGAAGGCAAGGACGAGCCACACTAGAATAGCGCCCATGAGGATGCCGGGACCCGCCGCCGCGCTCGCGGCGTTCCTGGGCGGTGCGACGCTCGCGCAGGAGTACCGCCACGGCATCTCCTACATCGAGCCTCTGAAGTATCCGGCCGACTTTCCGCATTTCGACTACGTCAACCCCGAGGCCCCCAAGGGCGGCACACTGCGCCTCGCGGTCCTCGGCACCTTCGACAACTTCAACATCATCGTCGAGAAGGGCCGCGACGCCGAGCACCTGGACACGCTCACGTTTGACCGCCTGCTCGAGCAGTCAATGGACGAGCCGGCGAGCTGGTATCCGCGGCTCGCAACAGCCGTGGCGGTCGATCCCGACTACCGCTGGGTGCAGTTCCGACTCGATCCGAACGCGCGCTGGCACGATGGCGTACCGCTGACCGCACGCGACGTCGCCTTCACCTTCGAGGCGATCCAGGAGCAGGGCGCGGTGGCGTTCCGCACGGCGCTGGGCGACCTCGACCGCGTGGAGACGATCTCCGAGCACGAGGTGCGCTTCGTGACGCGCGACGGCCGTCGCCGCAATCCGCTCCTGCCGTTTGTCTACGCCGGGTTCCGCATCCTGCCGGCGCACTACTGGGCGGGACGGGACATCTCGAAGACGACCGCCGAGCCCGGGCTCGGGAGCGGTCCGTTCCGGGTGGCCGAAGTCGACTTCGGCCGGTCTGTCGTCTACGAGCGGGTCGACGACTACTGGGGGCGCGACCTCCCGAGCATGAAGGGGCGCTTCAACTGGCGGCGCGTGAAGTTCGACCACTTCCGCGACTCGCACGTCATGCTCGAGGCGCACAAGGGGGATGTCCTCGACGTCCGCCAGGAGACGATCGCGAAGAACTGGGTGACGCAGTACGACTTCCCCGCCGTGCGGGCCGGTCTCTTCCGGCGGGAACTCGTCCACATCACGCGGCCGTGGGGGCTGCGGTGGCCGGTGTTCTGGAACCTGGACCGGAAGCGCTTCCGGGATCCGAGGGTGCGCGAGGCGCTGTGGCTGATGTACGACTTTCCGTGGGCCAACCGCGTGCTGCTGTCCGGCGTCTACGACCATGGACACAGCTTCTTTCACAACTCCGGGATGGCACAGTCGGGACTACCGTCCGAGGATGAACTCAGGCTGCTCGAACCGTTTCGCGACCAGCTTCCCGAGCGCCTGTTCACCGAGCCGTTCCGCGCGCCGCCTTCGACCGGGGTCGGGCACAACCGCGACAGCGTGCGCCGGGCGATCGCCCTGTTCCGGGAGGCCGGCTGGATCATCGAGGACGGCGTCATGCGTCATCGGGCGACCGGGGAGCCCTTCACGATCGACTTCGTCTTCATCGGGATGACCCTGCGGTCGCGGCTTCCCTACCTGGATGCGCTCAACGGCATCGGCATCCGTACCGCGGGGCGCGCCCCGGAGGTGTCGAACTGGCTGTACCGCATGCGCAGCGGGGACTTCGACGGCGGGGTGTACATGTACCGGCCGACCAACACGCCGGGCCTCGAACTGGAGGCGCACTTCGGCAGTGCCGGGGCGGACCAGGGATACAGCCGCAACTGGGCGAACATCCGCGACCCGGTCCTCGACGTCCTGATCGAGGAGGTTCAGTCGGCCCGCGACGCGCGCGAGTTCTACGCGGCGACCCGCGCGTTCGACCGGGTACTCCTGTGGCGCTTCTATTTCGTCCCGGGCTCGGCCCAGCCGGGTTACCGGCTGGTGTGGTGGGACCGGTTCGGAATTCCCGAGGGCGGCCCGCTGCAGCGGGAGGCGTTCCTCGACACCTGGTGGTGGGACGAGGCGAAGGCGCAGCGCGTGGCGGCGGGGATCGAGCGGCTGGGCGAGCGATGATCCATGGTTGGCACTGTGGAGTGGGGGATGGGGCAGCGCGGACCTCGAGTAGCGGCGTGATGCCCTTGCTCATATGGATGACTTTTCCTGTCCAGCGCCAGGGCCATGTCCGCCCGCGGCGTCGTGCGTGTTTTCTTGTGTACGATAAAAGGTCCATGCGGACCCGCCGACGGGCGCTGTGTGACGGCTGCGGCGAGTGCTGGCGAGCGACGGACCCTGACGTCCGGCTCAAGCCGTTTCCCGAGACCGGCAGGGACGGTGCTTGCGGCTGATGTTCTGGTGGCCGGTGCTTGTCGCGCTGACCGGGCGGGGCCACCTTCCGAGGGCGACGCACGCCCCAACGTACGAGTGAACTCAATGTTGAGGCTGCGCGCCGCTCGGGAAGCCCTCGCGCAACGTCTCGCCGACGGCCGTTGGCCCCTGCCGATGGCCCCGCTAAAATGCGCGCCCTCCCCGGAAGCGGCCCATGACACCCATGGCGGAACCGGCAGAAACGGCCCCGTCCTTCTCCTTCGTGGCGATGGAGCACGATGTCCTCGCGTTCTGGGACCGGCACGACGTGTTCCGGCAGTCCCTCGAGGCCACGAAGGACAAGCAGCCGTACATCTTCTACGACGGTCCGCCGTTCGCGACGGGGCTGCCGCATCACGGCAACCTCCTCGCGTCGATCATCAAGGACATCGTGCCGCGCTACTGGACCATGCGCGGCCGCCACGTGCTGCGCCGCTTCGGCTGGGACTGCCACGGGCTCCCGATCGAGCACGAGATCGACAAGCAGCTCGGCATGTCGGCCCAGCAGGCCGTGCAGAAGCTGGGGGTCGCGGGCTACAACGCCGAGTGCCGCCAGATCGTCGAGCGCTACGTGGACGAGTGGCGCGCGATCGTGCGCCGCATCGGCCGCTGGGTCGACTTCGACGACGACTACAAGACCATGGATCCCTGGTACATGGAGTCCGTCTGGTGGGTCCTGAAACAGCTCTGGGACAAGGGGCTCGTCTACCGGGGCTTCAAGGTGATGCCGGTGTCGGTGGCGCTCGAGACGCCCCTGTCGAACTTCGAAGCCAACATGAACTACCGGGACGTGCAGGATCCCGCGATCACGGTGACGTTCAAGCTGGCCGACGAGGACGCGTACCTGACGGCCTGGACCACGACGCCATGGACGCTCCCGTCGAACCTGGCCGTCTGCGTGGGCGCGGACATCGCCTACGCCCGGGTACGGGACCGGGACACGGACCAGGTGCTCTACCTGGCCAGCGAGCGTGTCGCCGCTTACTCGAAGCGCCATGACCTCGAGGTCCTTGGCGAGGTCCGGGGGGCAGACCTCGTCGGACGCGCCTACGAACCCCTGTTCCCGTACTTCCAGGACACGGCGGAGCAGGGCGCGTTCGTCGTGGTGGCGGACGACTACGTCACCACCGGGGACGGTACGGGTCTGGTGCACCAGGCGCCCGCGTTCGGGGAGGACGACTACCGGGTCCTGCGCGAACACGGCATCGAGGCGTTCGTGTGCCCCGTGCGGATGGACGGGACCTTTACCGCCGAGGTGACCGACTTCGCCGGCGAGTTCGTCAAGGACGCCGACGCCGACATCATGCGCTACCTGAAGGACTCGGGCGCCCTCTACGACCGCGACGTCACGGAGCACGCCTATCCCTTCTGCTACCGGTCGGACACGCCCCTCATCTACCGGGCGGTGCCCTCGTGGTACGTGCGCGTGACGGACCTCGTCGAAGATCTCGTGGCCGCCAACGGCGAGATCCTCTGGGTTCCGGAGCACATGAAGGAGGGCCGCTTCGGCAACTGGCTGAAGGGCGCGGTGGACTGGGCCATCTCGCGCAACCGGGTGTGGGGCACGCCGCTGCCGATCTGGGAGAACGGCGTCACCGGCAACCGCATCTGCATCGGCTCCATCGAGGAGCTCGAACGCTACACGGGTCACCGCGTCGAGGATCTCCATCGCGAGTTCGTGGACCCGCTCACCTTCGAGATCGAGGGCGAGGAGGGGACGTACCACCGGGTGGAAGAGGTGCTCGACTGTTGGTTCGAGTCGGGCTCGATGCCCTACGCGCAGCTCCACTACCCGTTCGAGAACCGGAAGGTCTTCGAACAGGGTTTCCCCGCGGAGTTCATCGCGGAAGGGCTCGACCAGACGCGGGGCTGGTTCTACACGCTGACCGTCCTGGCGGCGGCGCTCTACGGGCGCCCCGCGTTCCGCAACGTCATCGTCAACGGCCTGGTGATGGCCGAGGACGGCAAGAAGATGTCCAAGAGCCTGCGCAACTACACGCCGCCGGACGAGTTGATGGAGACCTTCGGCGCCGACGCGCTGCGGCTCTACCTGATCAACTCAGGCCTCGTGCGGGGCGAGGACCAGCGCTTCGCCGACCGGGGGGTGCGCGACATGGTGCGGCGCGCGCTGCTGCCCTGGTACAACGCCTTCGCGTTCCTGCGCACCTACGCGAGCATCGACGGGTGGGCGCCCGACCGGGGCTTCCACCAGGGCGCGAACGTCCTGGACCGCTGGGTGCTCTCGAAGCTGCAGACCATGAAGGCCGAGATCGCCCGGGAGATGGCGGGCTACCGGCTCTACAACGTCGTGCCGAAGCTCTTCGAGTTCATCGAGGACCTCACCAACTGGTACATCCGCCTCAACCGGCCACGGTTCTGGGGCCCGGACATCACGGCGGACAAGATCGCGGCGTACAGCACCCTGTACACGGCGGTCCACGAACTCTCGGTGGCGATGGCGCCGTTCGCGCCGTTCCTCTCCGAACACGTCTACCGCGAGCTGGCGCGGCTCGGCGGGGACGCGGAGCCCCGGCCGCACTCCGTGCACCTGTGCGGCTATCCGGAGCCGGAGGAGGGCCTCGCTCAACCCCTGCTCGAGGACGCCGTGGCGCGGATGCGGCAGGTCGTGCTGCTCGGGCGCCGCAAGCGCGAAGAGGCGCGCGTCAACCTGCGCACGCCGCTGCGGTCGCTCACGATCATCCATCGGGACGAGGCGCTGCTTGCGGCGATCCGCGATCTCGACGACTACGTGAAGGGCGAACTCAACGTCAAGGAAGTACGCTACGAGCAGGATGAGAGCCGCTACATCGATCTGTACGCGAAGCCGAACTTCCCCGTGCTCGGCAAGCGGCTCGGCAAACGGATGCGGGACTTCCAGCGCCGCATCGCGGACCTGACGCCGGAGCAGATCGCGGACTTCCAGGAGTCCGGGACGGTGGAACTCGACGGCGAGACGTTCAGCACCGAGGAGATCCAGGTGTTTCGCGAGCCGAAGGACGGCGCCAACGCGGTCTCCGACCGGCTGATCTCCATCGACCTGGTCTGCGACCTGGACGAGGCGCTGATCCGCGAAGGCTTCGCGCGCGAGGCCGTGAACCGCATCCAACGCTCCCGCAAGGAGCTGGGACTGCACGTCTCCGACCGCATTCGGGTGGTGTACGGGGGCGCTCCGGAACTCGTCGAAGCGGTGGAGGCGCATCGCGAGTACGTGGCGGGCGAGGTGCTCGCGGTGGAGTTCGGCCCCGGCGCCGCGGGCGGGTTCGCCGCGGAGATCGACGGCAAGGCCTTCACGTACGGCATCGAGAAGGCCTGAGTCTCCGGGAGCCAGGATGCGTCGCTGGATCGCCGGGCTGGTAGCCGCCTGGGGGCTTGGCGCCTTCGCGGCCGGCGAGCCCACGGTGATCGTCCTCTCCTGGGACGGCGTGCGCCACGACTATCCGGACCGGGGCGACTTCCCCGGCCTCGCGCGCCTCGAACGCGACGGGGTCCGCGCACGCCTCGTGGGCGTGTATCCCTCCAACACCTTCCCGTCGCACGTCTCCCTGGCCACGGGCACGTATCCGGACACCCACGGCATCGTCGACAACATGTTCTTCGACGACCGCGAGCGCTACGACGTGGCCGATGCCGACTGGATCGAGGCCGAGCCGGTGTGGATCTCGACCCAGCGCCAAGGCATCGACGTGGCCACGTACTTCTGGGTCGGTTCCGAGAGCGACTGGCGCGGGCAGGGGACGCGCTACCGCGTCGCGCCGTTCGACGGGCGCCGGCGCGAAGCGGTGAAGGTGGACCGGATCCTCACGTGGTTCGACCTGCCAGCGGGCGAACGACCCCAACTCGTCATGAGCTACTGGGCCGGAGCGGACACGGTCGGCCATGAACGCGGTCCGGACCATCCGGCGGTCGTTCGACAGCTCGCAAGCCAGGATGCGCAACTGCGGCGCCTGCTCGCGGGGCTCGACGAAAGGCACGCGTGGCCGGCGACGACGCTGATCCTCGTCAGCGACCACGGCATGGCGGCGGTGGAGGAACTCATCGACGTCGAAGGCATCCTGGACGCCGCCGGCGTGGAGGCCTTCGTGATCGGAGGGGCGGTGGCCCGGGTGTACCTGGACGAACGCGCGGACCTGGACAAGGCCGAGGCGGCGCTCGCCGGCGTGGACAACCTCCGCGTGTATCGCCCCGAGGCGTTACCGGCGGAGTTTCGCCTCGCATGGCCGCGGCGCAACGGCGACCTTGTTGTCACGACCGTGCAGCCCTTCGTCCTGACGGAGCGCTACGCCCGCCTCGCCGGAACGCACGGCTACCCGCCCCGGACGCCGGACATGCAGGCGGCGTTCTTCGCGATGGGGCGGGGCGTGGACACCGGTGCGGACGTGGAGGAAGTGCGCCACGTCGACCTTGCGGCCACGATCGCGGCGCTCCTCCGGGTGGAACCGCCGGCGCAGTCGGAGGGTGCGCCGATGGGGTGGGTGCGGCTGCTGGAGTGATGCCCCGGAGACCCGTTTCCGGTCAGGTCAGCTCCCCGGGTCCCCGAGCTTTCGGCCCTGCCACTCCTCGCCGGGCAGCAGCGAGAGCAGCTTGTCCGTGACCGACTGCGCGGCCGCGAGCGCATACCATTCACGTCCCGCTGCGAGCAGGCCGCTCATGTCGGATCCGAACGAAGGGTCACGGAGCTTGCCGTCCAGATTCCGCTCGAACATCGCCCGCGTAACGGGGTGCCGCTCCGCGTCCATGTAGGCACGAAAAGTCTGCACGACGCGCTTGGGATCGCTTCGCCGATCCCGAAGGGCCTCTGCCAGGTCAAACAGGTCGCGTCCCTTCTTCCGCTGATAGAGCGCGCGCAGCTTGGTGGCGAGCAGTTCATCGAGTTCGAATGTCCGGATGTTGGTGGTCCGCGCGAACCAAGGGGATTGGACGCTGAACGAACGGTTCACATGGCCGAGGACCGCGACGTGCTCGAGCGTTGATCTCGACCTTCAGCCGCAGCTTGATCGGAGGGGCGCCGCCCGACTCGAAGTCTTAGCGGAAGGTGACCCGGGCACGCGTCTGCTTCCACCTCGGCTCGTCGAGCCAGGGATCGAGCGTCGTCGCGTCCATCACCGCGCCAGCGGGACCCGCGTCTACCTGGACCAGATCGATATCCTCGGAGTAGCGGGCCGCAGGCGTCAGATAGAGCTTGTACAGGGCCGTCCCGCCCCGAAAGGCGAGAGACCGGGCAAGCAACGGGTGGGAGAAGATCTCCACCAGCGCACGGCTGACAACCAGGTCCTGCTCGACCTGAGCGTCCTCGACCCAGGGGGCGATGGCGCGCCATGCGGTAACGTAGTCCCGCGGGATCACGCTTCCGGCTCAATGCGGGTGTTCGCCAGCAGACGCCAGTCTGGCGAACGCACGGCGCCATCCCCTGGGGCGGACGGCACCAGCTTGGTGTAGTTGCGGGCACTGCGGCGCACGTGGTCCTTGAGCGGACCGCACCGGTCGCCGGCGCCGACGAACTCGAGCAGAAAGCCGAGACGCTGCGCCCACAGCACCGTGGCCGACCGTGCCGCTTCGGCCAGCAAGGCCGGGTCCATCCGCTCGGACAGTTCCATGAGCATGCCCGCCACACGGTCGACGCCGCCACCGCGGGCCATGTAGCCGACGAGGTCGATCGCCGTGGCCTCGACAGTGGAAGCGAGAACGGCGCCACGCGGCGTGTTGAACGTGCGCAGGGGTACGCCGGCCAAGCCTGCCCGCGCGATGAAGCTCACCCGCACCGCGCCGCAACGAATGGGCCGGCGGCGCTTCTCCACCATCACCTGAAACTCCTGTGGACGGTGGTGGGCGGCCCCGTGGTACTGGGCCGCCGACAGGAGGCCCACGTAGTAGGACGCTCCGCGACGCTCCATGAGCGCCGGGATAAACTGGTCCGGCGGGAGGCAGCCCAGCGCGCGATACTCCGGCGGCACGATCACGTAGAAACCCCTCCCCGGGCTCGCGACCTCGCCGCGGTTGGCCAGCCGCCAGAGCGCCTGATTCGCGGCGGCCGCCGACACGCCGAGTTCCGTGCGGAACTCCGAAGACGTGAAGTGGTACTTTCCGCGTGCGGCGAAGCCCACCACCAAATCGCGCGCCCGGGGTGAAGCCATTTCCGACATTGCGCGCATAGCATAACGTTTATCGTTATGGAAAGCGCTCGATAAGTTACGCCCGCCTCGCCGGAACGCTCGGCCACCCGGTCGAGCCGCCAGGCAGACGGCGTTCTTCGCGATGGGGCGGGGCGTGGACACTGGCGCGCACGTGGAGGAAATGCGCCACATCGACCTTGCGGCGACGATCGCGGCCCTCCTCGGGGTCGAGCCGCCGGCGCAGTCGGAGGGGGAGCCGATGGGGTGGGCGCGGGTGCCGAAGTGAACGTTACGGTGGAAGTCGGTTCGCTGACCACATCTCGCCGACCGTATCCGACACTTGACGTGGTGTCGGGTGCGCAGTTAACGTCTTACCCGTTTCTTACGACTGGATCTGCAATGGCATCGACCAGAATGTCCAGCAAGGGACAAGTCGTCATCCCGAGCGCCATCCGAGTCGCGCACAGTTGGGAACCCGGCATCCAATTCGACGTTGAGGATACGCCGGAAGGACTGTTGTTGCGGCCCGTCTCGACCTTTCGGGCAACCAGCATCGAGGACGTGATGGGCTGCACGGGGTACACCGGCCCGCGACGGTCGCTCGAAGACCTGCGGCGCGCAGTGCCGCCGGGGCTCGACGACGGATCGTGATCGCCCTGGACACCAATCTCCTCGTCCGATTGCTTGCCAACGATGACGAGGAGCAGGCTTCCCGGGTCGCTGCGTTGCTCGAAGACCGCTCGGCGTTCATTCCCCTGTCCGTGCTTCTGGAGACCGAATGGGTCTTGCGTAGCGTGTACGGATTGAGCGCGTCCATCGTGACCGCTGCGTTCCGCAATCTGCTGGGGCTGGCCGCAGTCAGCGCGGAAGCACCGGGCAGGATTACGCAAGCGCTCCGCTGGTATGAGCAGGGATTCGACTTCGCAGACGCACTCCACCTTGCAACCGCGGTAGAGGCCGGCGCCGACGCGTTGGCCACATTCGACGGTGAGTTCCGCCAACTGGCTGCAAGGCACAGCGCCCTTCAAGTCATCGAGCCGTGATACCTCGTTAAGCCGCTGGGAACACGATGTCTGGCTATTCCCCCAAACTACCGGGGCTCCTGGGCGACCCGAACCTGACCCTGGCAACCGACCCGCGTATCGATCTGCGATTGGTCGAAGTCATGACGAGCACGTGGGGATACGGCGAGCTGGACGAGCTGGCGGTTGGCGACGGTCCGGGTTCTTCCCATGAGGAGCTTCTCGAGTACTTTGCCGCGTATGAAGCGATGTCGGATCCGATGTATGCCAAGGTGTTTGGCGGCCTGCCGCCGGTTCCGGGCGTTACCCGGCGGACAGATGTCATCCAGGGCGCCGACGGCAACGAGATTCCCCTCTTCATCCACGAGCCCGCCCAACATGGCGCGGAAGGAGACCGCCCACTGCCCGGCATCGTCCACACCCACGGCGGCGGCATGGGCGCATTCAGCGCGAATGACCCGCAGTACCGGAGATGGAAGGACGAACTGGCGGCAAGGGGCCTGGTGGTGGTCGGGGTCGAGTTCCGGAACTCCGCCGGCAAGCTCGGCAACCACGTCTTCCCGGCGGGTCTGAACGACTGCGCCAGCGCCACCCGGTGGACCGCCACAAACAAGGACGCGCTCGGCATCTCTCACATCGTCGTGTCGGGGGAATCGGGTGGAGGCAACCTCTGCCTCGCCACCGCGCTCAAGGCGAAGCGGGAAGGCTGGATCGATCAGATCGCGGGGGTCTATGCGTGCTGTCCCTACCTCGCGGGACCGGGAGCGTACGATGCCCCACCGCCCGAGCTGATGTCCCTGCGCGAAAACGCCCACATGGCGGCTCCGGGCATGCTGGCGGCGTTCGGCAAGATCTATGACCCGGAGGGAGACCACGCCCGGAACCCCCTGGCCTGGCCCTATCGGGCCACGGCAGCGGATCTGGCGGACCTGCCGCCGCACACCATCTCGGTCAACGAGCTGGACCCCCTGCGCGACGAGGGACTCGTCTATGCTCGCAAGCCGATGGCGGCGGGTGTGCCGACGATCGGCCGCACCGTCAACGGCATGGTCCACGGTGCCGACACGGAAGTCATGGCCGGGGTCATGCCCGACATCTACAGTGCGACGATCCGCGATATCCTCGGTTTCGCAGCCTCACTTTCCTGACTCCGAAGCGAGGGGCGGAAGATGAACATCGCCGAGAAGAAGACCATGCCGAGCCTCGACTCGCTCATGTCCGACATCGAGCGCTACGGGTTGGCTCAGAACGCCGTGGAGCTCTTGACCTACGGCTTTACCGTGGTCTCACCGGGACCCCTCGGTGTCGACGATGCGTGGGCAGAGCGTTTTCGCGACGCGGCGCTGGCCGCCTACGAAAAGGGGAACAACGTATCGGTCGGCGACTATCGAACCGCGACGATCACCGCGGATCTCTCGTCGGCTCTGCTCTACGACGAGGACGACGTGTTCATCGAGGCAGCCATCAACCCGGCGAAGCTGGCGCTGGTTCGCCTGATGCTGGGCCAGCGCGCGGTACTCAGGACCAACACGATCATCCTGAAGGGCCCCGCAGACCACGCCCCTGCCGACGACTACTACTTCTACCAGAACGTGCCGCTGCACACCGACAACGAGTTGGAAGGGATCCCGATGGGGGCCGGGCAGATCTGTCACAGGTTGAACTGTACGTGGATCTGCACGGACCAGGTCGACGAGGCCGACGGTCCGACCCTTCTGGTCCCCGCCAGCCACCACATCGGTCACAGCGTCTGGCCGCACGACAGCGACGTCACCGACACGCCCTATCCGGTCGTGCGCCTGGAGGCGAAGGCCGGCTCGGTGGCGATGTGGCAAGGGGGCACGTTCCACTCCGCGTTGCCGCGCACCCGGACCGGGCTGCGCGTCTCGCTGAGCGAGAACTACACCCGCCACTACATCCATGGGCCGCACGCGGGGAGTCACTACATTCCGAATCTGGGACGGCTATCGCCCGAGCTGCTCGATCGCTATCCGGAACTCAAGCGCGTGCTCGGACTCTCGCAACAGCAAGTCGCGATAAATCCCCCCTTTGACCCGTACGCGTAATGAGAGCCGGAATGAACTGGTCCGGCGGCCGTCAGCCCAGCGCGCGATACTCCGGCGGCTCGATCACGTAGAAGCCCCGCCCTGGACTCGGGGTCTCGCCGCGATTCGCCAGCCGCCAGGGCGCCTGATTGGCGGGGGCCGCCGACGATTGCTGGCCAGCGCCGACGAGGAGCAGGCTTCCCGGGTCGCTGCGCGAGCGCACACGCCCGTCCGGGTGCCTGTGGACGAATACGCTGCATTGGACGACGTTGGCATTGGTGACGATGTCACCCAAAAGCGATTCCGGTTCGTCTACTGGAGTTGGACTGTTCAAGCGTTCGTCTGCATGGACCCCGGGTGGATAGCGACAAGTCATTAGACCGAACGTACCTGTCCATAGTCGGACGTCTGAAGCGTGCGGTTGCCGGTATCGTCCCCCCCAGGGAGGTCGAGGATATCGTCCAGGAGACCTACGTTCGCGCCTGCCAGGCCGAACGGGAGTCACCCATAGCCGCTCCTCGCTCGTTTCTGTTCAGGACGGCGAGAAACCTCGCGCTGGATCATGCGAAACGGGCCGAGACGCGCCTGTCAGAGAGTTTTGACGAGGATGAGGCGGGGCACCTTGGGCGGCAAGCCTACGCAGGCGACCCGCTGCGTGAAGCGGTCAGCCACGAGGAGTTCTCGCTGTTCTGCGAAGCGGTCCGCCTGTTGCCGGCGCAGTGCCGCCGGGCGTTTGTACTGAAGAAAGTCTACGGCTACTCGAGGCGTGAGATCGCGGTACACATGGGTGTCAGCGAAAACACCGTTCAGACCCAGATTGCCCGGGGCATGAAGGCCTGCATGCAGTTCATGGAGCGGTGTGAGAGAGAAGGAAGGGTGAATCAAGTGGTCGAGTTGAAGACGAGCCGCCTGTCTTCGAGGCCGGCGTCGAAGGATGACTTGGGATGAGCAAGGTGCACCGGTTAGGTTCAGACGAAGAACGCTACGACGAGGCCAGCCTCTGGATCGCGCGCCTGAGTGAGGGACTCACTCGGGAAGAGGAAGCCGAGCTGCAGGCGTGGGCCGCGATAGACCCCGCCAACCAGGCACTGCTGGAGAACATGGCCCGGCTGTGGGACAAGATGGACTGCCTCGGTCGGCTCTCCGTGCTGGAGCCGCAACCGGCGGCCGCAACCGGGTCCGGCCGCGGTCGGAGCGCTTATCTCGCGGTCGCTGCTTCCGTCTTCCTCGTCCTGTCGGTGCTCGTGTTCTGGAATGCGTCGTTCGACACCGGTATTGCCCCGCAGACGGTTCAGCGTCCGGCCGAGAGTTTCTATGAGACGGCGGTCGGAGAACGGCAGGTCCACGTACTCGAAGACGGCACGAGAATCACGTTGAACACCGGTAGCCGGATCGGGGTCCGCTTTACCGGTGGTGCCCGCCTGCTGCACCTGGAATCCGGTGAAGTCCACGTTCAGGTCGCCAAGGAGCCACAGCGGCCCTTGAGCGTGCTGGCCGGGGGTCACATCGTCCAGGCGGTCGGTACCGCTTTCAACATCGAGATCAGACCTGACCGGCAGATCGAGCTGGTGGTCACGGAAGGCACCGTGCGCGTCGGCGAGCAACCGGAGTCGACCGACACGCTGCGAAAGGGTCTGAAGGTCGTACTGCCAAGCTCTGCTGCGATCATCATGGCGGGCCAGGAACTGGTGACGGGCCCTGAAGCCGAGGTGGCGAGACCGCTATCGGAGGCGGAGATCCAGGTCAAGCTCGCCTGGCGGGAGGGAAGACTCATCTTTCGCGGAGAGTCGCTCGCAGAAGCTGTGCGCGAAGTGGAGCGATACACCGGTGTGGAGTTTGTCTTCATGGACGAGAACCTGAAGCGTGTGCGCGTTTCCGGATTCTTCAAGGCGGGGGATGTGGAGGGCTTGCTGGCCGCGCTGAAACAGAACTTCGACATTGAGTTTCAGCGGGTCAGCGAGCACAGCGTTCTGCTCTACGGCACGTAACCGGTTGGTTCCGGGGCGCTACTGCAAGAAGACCGGCGTGGATCCTCGGCGAACTCTCGAATTCGAACGGGCAACCGGGTCCGCGCCCGGGTGTTGCGCCTGCAGAACTCGGCGGAGCCGGCTTCTGCGTCGCAGGCTGTCACCCAAACGCGGAGCCCGTTCGTCTACTGGGGACGCGCACGATGCAGGGTCTTGTGGCTACGAGAGAACGGCGTCGATTCCCGCTGTCTGGTTGGTACTGTTGCTAGTGGTGCTCCCTTCACCGGTAGCCGCGGATGAAGTCGCCACAGGCGAACTCATCCAATTCAATGTCCCTCGACAGCCCCTGGACCTGGCGCTGACTCAGTTTGCGGAACAGGCGAACATCACGTTGCTGTTCCCCTCCGATGGCATGGAGGAACTGATGGCCAATGAGTTGGTGGGACAGTACTCGGTTTCGGAAGGCGCCGCCATCCTGTTGGCCGGAACGGGTCTGATGCCGAAGCTGAGGCAGCAGCCAGTTCTCAACATCGTGCTCGACCCTGTTGCGACCAAGGTGGAGCCAGACATGAGTAATCGCGGAGGATTCGGAGCCGGGCTGCTGGCCGCAGTCCTGAGCTTGTTCGGTGGGTCCGGCGTACAGGCTGCCGACTCCGCCCTCCTGGACGAGCCCGGTTCCGCACTGACCAGCGGGGCAGTGGCCGCCGAGGAGCAGGTCATCGAAGAGATCCTGGTCACCGCCGAGAAACGTGAGGGCACGCTGCAGGAGACGCCCGTGGCGATCACCGCGCTGACCACCAGCATCGTTGAAGACCGCAACATCAACGATCTGCGAAAGATCGCGTCCATCGCGCCGAGCATGGTGTACAACATGGCCAACGGCCAGGCGCAAGTCTACATGCGCGGTGTGGGCACCGACGTGCAAACGATCGTCAGCGAGCCCGGTGTCGCGATGTTCGTCGATGGCGTCTACATGGGCACGGCCAGCGAACAGGCGGCGACGTTCGAGGATGTGGAGCGCATCGAGGTGCTGAGGGGGCCGCAGGGTACCTTGTACGGTCGAAACAGCATGGGCGGCAACATCAACGTGATCACCAGGCTCCCGGGTGAGGAGCCCGAGTTCCGCGCCTCGCTGCTCTACGGGGACTACGACCGCGTGAAGGCGTCCGCCTCCGGCGGAGGATCGCTGATCGATGGCGTGCTCGCCGCGCGCGTCTCGCTGGTGCGGGATACTGCGGACGGCTATCGAAAGAACGCGTTCAACGGCGATGACCTGGACGATCGCGACATCTTCTCTGCCGCGGTGACCGTCGTGTTTACCCCCTCCGAGACGTTCGAGTTGATCCTGCGCGGCGACTGGTCGGAGGAAGATCACGACAACCCCATCATTCAGTACGGGGAACTCGTTCCCGACTCCGGCCTCAGTCCGTTGTTCTTCGGCGGGAGTCCCGGCAGGCCGCCCAACAGGCCGAGCAACGATCTCCCGACGGCATACAGCCGTGAGTGGAACGGCCTCAGCGCTACCGTCAACTGGGACATCGGCGAGGTGACGCTCAGGTCGATTACGGCCACCCGTGATACGGTCAACGACGGCGTCGTCGACAACGACGGAACGGACCTCAGCTTCATCCACAACGCTCAGAACCAGGAAAGCGAGATGTTCAGCCAGGAGTTCAACCTGCTCGGGACGCTCGGGGACAACCTGGAGTGGATCGTCGGCGCCTACTATTTCGACCAGGAAACGGTCGCCATGTTCGAGTTCGATCTGCCTGCCCTGCAGCCGCTCTTCGAAGCCATCTTCGGCTTTCCGCCAGGCGGTCTGGCCGATCCCAACGTGAACTTCCTCTACGGGGAGCGCCTCCGGGGTGGACCCGCTGCAATGCCCTTTCTGGACTTCATCAGCACACAGGACACGGAGTCGCTGGCTTTCTTCCTGCAAGGGTCCTACCACGTATCCGATCGGTTGCGCCTTACCGCGGGCGTTCGCCGCACGGACGACGACAGGACCAACGTACAGACCATCACCGCCAACATATCTCTCGACGAGTGCTTTGGCCTCAAGCTCCAGGACGATTGGCAGGAGACGACCTACAAGTTGTCCGCCGACTTCGACGTGAACGAGTCCGTGATGGTGTACGGCTCCTACGCCAAGGGATACAAGTCGGGAGGGTTCAACATCGGAAGCTGCAACAATCCTTTCGATCCCGAGACCGTGGTGGCGTATGAGGCCGGTTTGAAGTCGACGCTCGCCGACGGCCGCCTGCGTCTGAACCTTGCAGCGTTCAGCTACGACTACGAGGACTTGCAGGTGGAACTTACTCTCGAGACCACCGCCACGTTGGAAAACGCCACGGACGTGCAAAGCACGGGTTTCGAGGCGGAGTTTGTCTGGGTTCCCGTGGATGCCGTGCAGATCGACGGTGGCGTGTCGTTCATGCAATCGGAGTTCGAAGAGTTCATGAGCAGCGATCCCATGACTCCGTTCGAGCTGCTGGACCTGGAAGGCAACCAGACCCAGCGTGCGCCGGATGTATCCTACAACGTCGGTATTCAATACACGCACCTGTTCGCGGGGGGCGCGGACATCACCCTCCGATACGAGGCATCCTACAAGGACGACTACTACACGGACGTGTTCAACAACGACTTCGCCCAGATAGACTCCCATACCCTCCACAACGTGAGGGTGATCGCGAACGTGAACAATCGGTGGGAGGTGATGGCGTTCATCGAGAATGCGACCGACGAGGAGGTCCTCGAGAACCTGGTCCCGGCGGCGACCGTGGGCGGCACGATTGCGGCGTGGGCCCCGCCCCGCCTGTGGGGACTGCAGCTTCGCTACACGATGGAGTAACGTCATGGCCAAGGCGTCAGGATCATCCTCCGAACGATCACCCAAGCCGAACGGTGACGTCGGCTAGGATAACGAGCACAGGGGTTTTCTACTGAAAAGGGGGACAGGAACCATGGCTATCACCGTTGAACACGGCTACTTCAACGACCTCGACGAGGCGCGTAAGGAGATCGAGGCGAACGGACTCTTCCTTATGGAGTTCAACCTCGAGCCGAGCGGCGGCACGCCGGTCCACTGGCACGATGTCGGCGTCCACGTGTACGTGAGCGAAGGCATATTCCGCTTCCAGGATCCGGCGACCGGCGCCGTCCACGAGTGCGGCCCCGGGAGCAAGTTCGTGATCCCGGAGCGCACCCTGCACATCGAGGAAGACCACGACGGCTATACGGGCCTCATTGGCCTGACGAAGGAGTCCATACCGGAGCCGTTCATCCGGTCGCCGGAAGAACTCGAGGCGCTCGCGGAAAAGCCGGGCTAGCGTAGCGGGACAGGCGTTTCTACCGAAGGGGGACAGGAACCATGGCTATCACGGTTGAACACGATTACTTCAACGACCTCGACGAGGTACGCAGGGAGATCAAAGCGAACGGGCTCTTCCTGGTGGAGATCACCCAGGAACCGAGCGCCGGCACGCCGGTCCACTGGCACGAAATTGGCGTCCATGTGTACATCAGCGAAGGCATCTTCCGCTTCCAGGATCCGGCGACCGGCGCCGTCCGCGAGTGCGGCCCCGGCGCCAAGTTCGTGATCCCGGAGCGCACCCTGCACATCGAGGAAGACCACGACGGCTACTCGGGCCTCATTGGCATGACGAAGCCGGCCGTGCCGGAGCCGTTCGTCCGGTCCCCAGAAGAACTCGAGGCGCTCGCGGAAGGCCCGTAAGCTCCTGGGCCAGGTCACGCATCGAGGCGGTCGGCGCGGAAGTGGCTGGCGGCCACGGAGACGCTTGTATGTCTCGTGGAGCACACGTCCGCGGCGCAGGATGCCCACGCGCTACGAAGCCGAGAGCGCAGACGGGCGACTCAGCGCCGCGCGGGAACACGAAGAAATCGGCCGAAGGAGAGGACTGGCATGGACAAGTGGACGTATCGCTTCTACTACAAGGGGCAGGACACATCCATCATGGCCATCGGAGACCGGCACGAGATTGACGAACAGGGTACGGTTACCGTGTACCTGAGCGACGAAATCGTAACGGAAATGCCACAGCGGGAACGGCAAGCGTGGCACCGAATTGCCTACGAGGAATCTCCGGACCCGCAAATAGCCTCGACGAAGTCCACGCGTACGACGCCTACCTGAAGCGCGGGCTGGCCTGGCCCTTTCTGTGCCCGTTTCCCGCAGGTCGACCGGCTCGCGAGGAGCGCAAGGTGATGCGGACGTTTCGGCAAGGAGAGTTCGGAGCAGGAGCAGCTGCGGCGCCCTACTGGTCGCCACGCGGGTCGTGGAGCAGTCGCTGAACCTCAACGCCTAACGATGCTCTGAAGAGGTACCATGAAAGTTACCAGACAGATGTTAAACGAGGGTTTGCGTCGCCGTCTCATTGTCTTGAAGATGATTGCGTTTGTTTTCAGGTACAAGCCGCTTGCGAGACTTTTCAACGTCCTGAACTCTCGCTCGATCGGAAAAGACGTGGAAGGCCTCAAGTGTGAGGAGGTCTATGTGCCCAGCAGCGACGGCTCCTACTCGATTCGCGTGCGCGTTTACCGGCCACCCATTGGTGACGGGGAGCTGCCAGCAATGCTCTACCTGCACGGTGGTGGCTATCTCTTCGGAAACCCCGAGTTTGCAGGTGATTTCTATCGTGAGACTATCAACAAAAGGCCCTGCGTGATTGTTGCCCCGGATTATCGGAAAGCCTATACCAAACCGTATCCAGGTGCTCTCGATGACTGCTATGACACGCTGCTGTGGCTGAACGACAATGCTGCCTCACTGGGCGTCGCTCCCGACCGGATCATGGTGGCGGGGCATAGCGCGGGTGGAGGTTTGACCGCTGCAGTTACCCTCAAGGCACGGGACACGGGTGACGTCAATGTTGCCTTCCAGATGCCGATTTATCCGATGATTGATGACCGGCAGCCGGAGGACCCCGACAGGGCTATTGATACCTTTGGTTGGGATACCGAAGCCAACCGAATTGGATGGAATGCTTACCTGGCCGATCTAAAGCGGCAGGGGGCGGAGATTCCTGCCTACGCGGCGCCAGCGCGCAATTCCGACTATCGGGGTTTTCCGCCAACGGTCACCTTTGTGGGGACAATGGAACCGTTTTACTGGGAGACAGTTGCTTATGTGAAGGCGTTAAGGGAAGTTGGTATAGATGTGGCTTTTGAAGAGTACGATGGTTGCTATCATGCCTTTGAAATGATGATCCCCGAGGCCGACATAAGCCAAGCGGCTCAGACGTTTTTGTTTGAGAGTTACGCGAGTTTCTATGACAAGTATGTTGTAACGGCGTGAGCAGGCATTTGCGGGCAATGTCGGCGATCGGGTCATCGAAAAAGCAGACCGCGGCAAGTCCTCCGTTTGACAGGTATGCGTACGGCGCCAGGCCGCGCGGTCAGCCCACCCGCTTGTACAGCCTGCCCATGCCGGCCAGGTGCCCGGGCACCCCCGCCTCCGGATTGACCAGCGCGTAGGCCGTCGGCAGTTCGCCCACCTGGTCCCGGGGGAGGAAGACGTTCTGACCGATGAACCGGATGGGCTGCACCGGCATCCAGCCCGTGGTGATCCCGTCATAGAACGCGAACTTCATCTTCAGGCGCATGCCGTAACCACCCTCGTGCTCCAGGATCTCGAACACCTGTGCACAGTTCTCGAACTGGCCGAGTACGGTTGAAGGATTCTCCAACGCGACCGCCGGGCGCCCGGCGAAGTCCTCGAGTTCGCTGCCGCGGACGGGTATCCCGAGTTCCGTGAGGTAAGGGTCCACCACCTCGTTGATGATGGCCATGCCGTGCGCGACGTTGGTCAGGACGGCGATGGCGAAGTCATGGTCCGGATGCGCCGACAGCCAGGACAGGATGCCCGGACCGCCGCCGCCATGGCCCATGCCGCCGTCGTCGTCGAGCATCCAGCCGAGCCCGAAGCCGCCGGCGAACCCCGGCCCCTGGTAGCCCGTGGTGCGGGACTGCATCGCGCGCGCGCCCGCCTCGCTCAGGATGCGCACGCCGTTGGGGCCGACACCCCCGTTTATGTGGGTGCGGCAGAATGTCACGAGATCGGCGGCGGACATCATCAGGGTCGCGCCCGCCGGCGCGAAGCTCAGGGGCAGGAAGGCGAAGGTCGTGCGGACGTTCTTCCCGCTCCGGGGATCGAGAAAGTGCCCCACGCTCGCCCGGTGCAACAGCGCCTCTTCCGGGAGCGCCGCGGCGTGCTCCATGCGGAGCGGCTCGAAGATCCGCTCCCGCACCAGGTCGTACCAGCTCTTCCCGGTCAGCTTCTGGCAGAGGTAGCCGGCGATGACCGTGGCCGTATTGCAGTAGGAGCAGTCTTCCCCCGGGCGGTGGATCTGGCCCATTTCCGCGAACCGGGGGATGGCCTGGGCGATCGTCTCCTGGTCGTGCCCGTGCTCCGGCACGATCTCGCCGTCGATGCCGCTGGTGTGGTTGACGAGCATCTTCAACGTGATGGCCGCGAGCGCGTCCGGGTCGCCGAGCTTGAGTTCCGGGAGGTGCCGGCTGACCGGATCGTCCAGGGCGACGACTCCTTCGTCCACCAACTGCATGAGCAGAGTGGTGTTGAAGATCTTGGTGATGGAGCCGATGTGCAACAGCGTCTCCGGCGTCATCTCCACGCCGGAGACATTGTTCGCAAGGCCCGCGGCCGCGGCCGTGACCTCGCCGCCTCGATAGACGGCGGCGCTGGCACCGACGCCGTTGTGCCTCGCGAGCGCCGCTTCGAGGTGCTGCTGCAGGTCTGTCGGATCCATGTTCACGCTCCACTCAGGCGCCGCCGCAGCCCGGGCGGGAACGACGCCTGCGGCGTATCGACGTGTGTCGGCACGCCTTCCTCCTCGAACACCCGATCGATGTCGGCGCGGATCGCGTCGGTGAGCCGCCAGTCCGCGGCGGCGACGTTCTCCTTGAGTTCGTGTTCGTTGCGCATGCCGACGAGGGCGACGCTGACGGCGGGATGGCCGACCACCCACGCGAGGGCGAGCTGGGCCACGGAACGTCCGTGGTCCGCGGCGAGTTCGGCCAGGCGGTTGCAGACGCGGATCTCGGCCAGGAACGGTTCCCGCTCGAAGAGCGGGAGCTCGAACGCGTTGCCGCGGCGGCGCCAGTCGTGCTCGGCGAACGTGGTCTCAGGTGTGAACGCGCCCGTCAGGAGACCGAAACCGAGCGAGCCGTACGCCATGTAGCCCACGTCGTTCGCCTGGCACCAGGGCAGCACCTCGGCCTCCATGCGCCGGTCGAACAGGTGATAGCCGACCTGGTTGACCGCCAGCGCGCCGTGCCGCTGGCACTCCTCGAGCATGGCCACGTCGAAGTTGGAGACGCCGTAGTGGCGGATCTTGCCGTCGGCCTTGAGCTGCTCGAGCGCGCCCATCGTCTCCTCGAGGGCCGTGTCGTGGTCCGGCCAGTGGATCATCATGAGGTCGATGACGTCGGTGTCGAGCCGTCGCAGGCAACCCTCAGTGCGCGCGATCACGTTCTCGCGGGTCGAGTCGAGGCCGTTCACGCGCTGCGTCTCGGGGTCGTAGCGGAAGCCGACCTTGGTAGCGAGCACGATGTCCCGGCGCCTGGCGCCCAGCGCCTTCGCGAGCAGTTCCTCGGAATGGAAGGGGCCGTAGACCTCGGCCGTGTCGAACAGCGTGATGCCGTGGTCGATGGCAAGGTTGACCGCCCGGCTCGCCTCGTTCACGTCGATGTCACCGTACATCGTCGTGCTCATTTCCCAGGTGCCGAAGCCGATGACCGAGGTCACCAGGTCGGTGTTTCCGATGCGCCGTTGTTCCATGGTGTCTCCTTTTCGTCTTCCGCCCGGCGTCCGTGGCGACCGGGACTCACGTTGGATGCTCGAACCGCGGCGCCCGCTTCTCCATGAAAGCCCGCACCGCCTCGCGGTGGTCCTCGTGCTGCGCGCTGCGGGACATCCGGTCGGCCTCCATGGCGAGGCAGGTGCGGAAGTCGGCGTGCAGGGCCCGGTTCAGGTTCTCCTTCATGTAGCGCAGTGCCGTGCGCGGGCCGTTGGCGATCCCGGCGGCGAGGGCGCGCGCCTCCGCCTGCAGGTCGTCGAACGGGACCACGCGGTTGGCGATGCCGAGCGCGAGGCACTCCTCGGCGCCGACGCGGCGCGCGGTCAGGTACAGGTCCTTGGCCACGGCCGGGCCCACGAGCTGGGTCAGGAGCCAGCTCCCGCCGTAGTCGCCCGAGAGGCCGATGTTCGCGAACGCCGTGGTGATGAACGCCGAGTCGGCCATGATCCGGAGGTCGCAGGCGAGCGCGATGGATAGGCCGGCCCCGGCTGCGGGGCCGGGCAGGGCGGCGATGGTTGGCTTGGCCAGTTCGTGCAGGCGGAGGGTCAGGGTCTCCTGCTTGCGGATGAGGTTGCGCACGCCGTCTTCGAAGGAAGGCCGCGGCGCGTCCGCCGGCGGTTTCGAGCGGCCCCCCATCCCCGACACGTCGCCGCCCGCGCAGAACGCCGTGCCGGCGCCGGTGATGACGACGGCGCCGCAGCGGGGATCCTCCTCCACGGTGAGCAGGGTCGCCCGCAGGGCCGGGGTCAGGATGTCGCCGAGGGCGTTGCGCTTGTGCGGCATGTTGAGGGTGATTGTGGCCACGCCCTCATCGAGGTCGCAGAGCAGCTCCTCGGTGCCGGTATCGATGGCAGTCATCGCGGGTGAGCCTCCCGTGTGTTTCGTTCAGTTGCCCGTGAAGGTTGCGGTCGTCTTGTCGAGATAGGCCTGGATCGCCGCGCGCCGGTCCTCCGTCATCGCCGTCAGCAGGTTCTGGTCCACGTCCATGTGCATGACCGCGGTGTCGAGGGACGACACGATCGCGTTGACGCTGCGCTTGATCATTTGTGCGGCGATGGGCGGCTTCGCGGCATAGAACGCGGCAACCTCCAACGCCCGGTCCAGGAGTTGCGACCGGGGCACGAGTTCGTCGAGGACGCCCCAGGCCAGCAGCGTTTCGGCGTGGACGCGCTCGCCCCCGACGACCAGGCGCTTGGCGCGGGACGGCCCGGCGATGTGGGTGATGAGGGGCAGGCTCTTCCACATCAGGTTCACGCCGATGTCGATCTCGGGGTACTGCATGAAGCAGTCGTCGGCGCCGATGCGCAGGTCGAGTGCCGTGGCGAGACACGCACCGCCGCCCATGGCGGCGCCGTTCCACGCCGCGACGGTGATCTGGTCGATGTCCTGCAACGCCTGCACGGCGCGTTCGCCGATGCGCGCGGTGCGGCGCTGCTGGACCAGGCCGCCCGCCGTCGGGGGCCTCGAGCTCAGGTCGTGCCCGGACGAGAAGTGCTTCCCGGCGCCGGTGAAGACGATCGCGCGGGTTTCGGCGTCCTCCCGAAAAGACAGGGCGGCGGCCTCGATGTCGACAAGGTGCGCGTGGTCCAGCGCGTTCGCCCTGGTCGCCCGGTTGAAGGTGACGACAGCGACGTGTCCGTCCCGTTCGACGGTGAGGTTCTCGTAGTGCTCGGCCATGCCCTTTCCGGTCGCGACGGCAGGGCCTTATCGTCTCCCGAATGGCGGGCACAAAAAAAGCCCTTAGCCGGGGAGCGCGAGGGGGAACCCCTCGCAAGAGAAAAGCCCTTAGCCGGGGAGCGCGAGGGGGAACCCCTCGCAAAAAAAGTAGGCTGGAGAGCCCGGGGGGCGGGTTCTGCGCAGCCTACTAGGGGAGGGGTTCGTTGCGTTGATGTGTATGTTACCTGTGGTAACGCTGCGTGCAATATGGTAACAACGCAACGTAGCGTTGCGTCATTGAGGATATCGACCGATGCGTGACCTGGATTGGGACGACCTGCGGATGTTCGCGGTCCTCGCCAAGGCCGGTTCGGTCCGGCAGGCTGCGGAACTGCTGCGGGTACACGCGTCCACCGTAACGAGGCGACTGGAACACTTCGAGCGGCGGCTCGAGGTGAAGCTCTTCAACCGCGGCCCGCGCGGCCTGCTCATTACCCCTGCCGGCCGGGATGTGCTGGAAAGGGTGGAGGGCGTGGCCGAGCGTATCGCCGACATCGAGCGCGCCGTGAGCGGCAGCGACCGGCGCATGGCGGGCTGCGTGCGGCTCTGGGTGCCGGACGCGCTGGCGAGCATCGCGATGCCGGCGGTCGCGCAGTTCGGGGAGCGCTTCCCGGACGTGGAAGTCGAGTTCGCGCCGCTGGGGGCGCGCCCCGACGTGGGACGCCGGGAGGCGGACTGCGGCCTGTTCATCACGGACCGGCCGCCCGGACACCTGGTGGGGCGCTCGGTCGGCCGGCTCATGCTCGGCGCGTACGGCACCCCTGAGTGGTCCCGGAGACGGGCCGCGGGAGAGGAGTGTCGCTGGATCGAGTTGGAGGGCCCGCCCGAGCTGCGCTGCGATCTCCGCCAGCAAGAGTTTCCGGGAGCGCCGGTAAGCGGCCGCTGTCACGACCTCGCCTCGCAGTCATGGGCGCTGCGCTCGGGTGTCGGGATCGGTCCGCTGCCGTGCCCGGTGGGCGACGAGGACGAGGCGCTCGCGCGCATCGGTTCCGTGCCGCCCGTGCCGGGCCCGGAGATCTGGCTGCTCATGCATCCGGACCTGCGTTGTTCGGCGCGGGTCCGCGAGATGTCCCGGACGCTGGTGGACGCCTTCGCCTGCTCCGGGGCGGCCGCGGACCGGACCGATGTGGCGGAGGCCGCCGCGGGTTGAACAGTCGCTGTCCGACGGGTCGGGGCCGACGCGTGGAATAATCCGCGCCGGTCGATCGATGGCGCCGGGGCACCGCTCCATGGAGCACTACGGGAATCCGACTTCGCACAGCTACTTCTCGCAGCGTCTGCGGCTGCACTATCTCGACTGGGGCAATCCCGGAGCGCCGCACATGCTGCTGCTGCACGGCATCCACGATCATTGCCATAGCTGGGACTGGGTGGCCCGGCGGCTGCGGCGGCGCTTCCATGTCCTGGCGCCGGACCTGCGCGGCCACGGCGACTCGCAGTGGACGCGCGGCAGCAGCTACGCCTGGCTCGAGTACGTGCAGGACATCGCCCAGCTCGTGCGTCAGGCGGAACTCGCGCCGGTCACGCTCGTCGCCCACTCCATGGGCGGCACGATCGCTGCGCTCTTCGCCGGGATATTCCCCGAGGCGGTCGCGAAGCTCGTCATCGTCGAGGGGGTCGGGCTCTACCCCCGGGCCGCCGAGGTCGCGCCGCACGAGCGGCTCAAGGACTGGATTTCGTCCAACTACGCGCTCGCCGGACGCACGCCGCGCCGCTATGCCTCCCTGGACGCCGCGGACCACCGCATGCAGGAGACCAATTCCCACCTGAGCCCGGAGCAGGCGCGCCACCTGACGGTGCACGGAGCCGACCAGAACGAGGACGGCACGTTCACCTGGAAGTTCGACAACTACACGCGCACCCGGTACCCCTATGACGTGCCCCGCGAGGACATCCTGCATCTCTGGGAGCGGATCGCCTGTCCCGTACTGATCGTGAACTCGAAGGAGGGGTACGGCCACCGCATCGGCCAGCACGATACCTTGCGCCACTTCCTGGACGTTCGGCTCGTCGAAATCGGCGACGCGGGGCACTGGACGCATCACGACCAGCTCGAAGAGTTCCTGGAGACGGTCGAAGCGTTCCTGTGACACGCGGCCTCCGATCGGCGCTCCTGCGCTGTCTTTGCGCAGAGTTCGTGCTGGTCGGATGCCGCCGCGGGGGTGGCGGCGGCTCGGCTCACGGCGGAAGGCTCGGCCGCCTAGCCTTGCCAACCGGGCCCCGAGCGAACGCCGGCCTCGACCAGGTCGGTCTCCGGGGTGCGGAAGTCACGGTACATGGCGCGCTGATTTCGGATGCGGGAACACCCGGACCTGGCGTTGGTCACTCGAATGCCGGCCCCGTGGCAGCGCCGGGACATCGTGCTGTCCTTCCCGTCACCGCAGGCCCGAGGCACCACGCGACGGAGGCGCCGCTTCGGGTACTGAGGTCGGGGCGGTGCCCGACAGCTTCCACGACTGGGCCGTCCAATGCGCGGAAGCCTGCGAGAGGTCTGCGAACTCGCTCTTGCGGACGTTGGCAGCGCCGCGTGCAGGCCGCCTATTGGCGCACCGACGTGTTGGACCGCCGCCGCGAATTCAACGCAGCAGTGGGACGGCGATATCGCGCCGCGGGACTGAAACGCGTGGAAACCGGCGGGCCACGCCGCTCAGACGGCCAGCGACTCGTCGGAGCCTTCGACGATCCGGTGCGCGGGGTACTCGACGTACTCGCGCCCGGACTCGTCCTGCATCTCCCGGATGCGCCGGAACATCTCGCCCACGTCGTAGTCGGATTGCGCGGCGAACGCGTCCCGCACCGCCCGGACTTCGGCGATCACCGGGTCACCCTGCGTCGTTTTCATGTCCAGCCTCCATCAGTTCGTTTGGCGTGCAGATCACGGGCGGCGCGTAGCCCGCTTCCCTGCAAGCCCCCTCGATCCGCACCCGCATCGCGGCGTTGGCGATGTGCCGGAAGTTCCACGTTACCAAGTAGTCGACGCCGTTCGCCGCCGCGATGGCGATGTGCGCGGCATCCGCCGCAGCTTCGCGCGGAACGGCCCCGAGATCAACCAGCCGGCGCGTCAGTTCCTCCGCGGCGCCGGCGGCGAGCAACGCGACGCCTTCGAGGGCACCCAGGCGTGCGCGGGCGGCCGCGGAGTCGCCTGCCGCGCACTCGGCCCGGACCAGCTCCGATGCCACAAGATGGAACCTGGCGGCGGCGTCCCGCCACCACTCGCGGGTGACCTCTTTGGTACGCGGCCACTACGACATCGCGCGAGGGGCGCGCCGTGAGGTAGCTGATTACCGACGTCTCGATGTAGGCAGTCGGACTCATCTAACGGACATCTGGCGTGCGCTTTCGTCCGAGCCGGGCGCAGCGGGGCGCCCGGCCGTGGTCGTTCTCCTCATCCGTCCCTTGTGGCCCAGCGGCGCTGGATTTGCAAGCCCGCGGGCAAGCGGTCTGCGGACGCCGCCCGTCCCAAGGGCCTCGCCGCGCCGGCTGCCGCGACACCACATCCGTCCCGCGCGTCGGATCGCCCACATGGTGGGGCGCAGGCTCGACCGGCCAACCTGTCCGCCCTGACGGAACGTAGACCCGCCGCCCGTTGCGCTGACGCTTTCCGGAGCAACCGGGCGCGGGGGCGATGCCTCCTTGGCGTTCGAACTCAAGATCGTGCACGAAGCCACCGGGGGCGGGGACAAGCCCTTCCCATCCATCCGTTAGGTCGTAGGCGTTCCATGCGCGACCAAGGGTGCTCTATGACCTTCTAACACGCTGATAAAAAAGCAATTTCGTTAGAAGCGGCGGGCAAAGGCAACCGCTCAACAGCCCTCACCGGACAGCAGGGAAACGCACGTTTCTCGTGGGAACCCTTGGGTTTCATACAACTCATGGAGTAGCCTACCGCGCACGCTCAGCCCGAGCCACAACCATGCCCCGCATCGTCCGCAACCAGCTCTTCGCCCCCCAGGTCCGTCATGCCACCCCAGGACGCTACGTCGACGGCAACGGCCTCATGCTCTACGTCAAGCGCTCCGGCGCACGCTCCTGCGTGCAGCGCCTCACCATCCACCGCGAACGCGTCGACATCGGCCTCGGCAGCGCCGATCCCGACAGCGCCGAGTATGTCAGCCTCGCGCAGGCGCGCAAGGTCGCGCTCGAGAACCGCCGGGAGGCCCGCAGCGGCGGCGACCCGCGCCGCATGCGCGTGCCGTCCTTCGACGACGCGCAGCAGGCCACCTGTGCCGAGAACCTGCCGCGCTGGACCAAGTCCGGACGGCTGGAGCAGAAGTGGCGGCAGACCATGCGCGACTACGTGCTGCCGAAGATCGGCAGCCTGCCGGTGGACATCATCGAGGCACGGCACGTCAAGCGGGTGCTGGCGCCGATCGCCGGGGCCGGACATATGGACACGATGAGCCGCACCGGCGACCGCATCGCGCAGACACTAGTGAAGGCGGTGGTCAGGTCGCTGCGCACCGGCAAGGTGGAGCGCAAGCACATGCGCGCGCTGGCGCACGTCGAGGGCTCCAAGACGGTGCGCGCCTACGCCCGCGACGACCTGCTGGAGAAGCGCCGGGCCGTGATGCAGGCATGGGCGGATTACGTCTGCCGCCCGCAAGGCCAGCTGGAAGTCGCGTAGGGGAGGATCTACCGCGCCCGGCGCCGCGTCAGCGGCCCCGGGCCGGCGTACGGCTTAGTTTTGCTGGGCGATCCGCCGTCTTATCGACCAAGACGAAGCGGGTCCGCATTGCTGCGCGAAGCCCCGTGATGCAAGTTTCCCGTTGCCGTCCAAGTGCGGCGACTGCGGCTTGCCTTCCGGCAGCGGCCGCGAGCCTCTTTCGGTGCGATGGTGTTCGCAACCGCGGATCGACAGGACTGTCTGCTCCGGTCCGGCGATTCCGCGATGGTAGAGGGCTGCCAGCCCTTAACCCGTCGCGATGCAACGCGCCACGACAGTCCGGCTCTACGCCCGGCTGTTGCCAGGTCGTCCGCGAAGTATCCGAAGGTTTCGCGGAGACCGCCTGCCGTCTCGGGTACGCCCCTGTTCGCTGCCGATCAGCGACATGGCGTACCGTGCCTTGCGCGGTGCATCTTCCCGCTCGCCGCGTTATGATCGCGGCGTGGCACGTGGGACGCGGGTCTTCCCACGCCCGGGCCGGGTTTCCCCGACAGACGCTGGATTGCTCCAGCGCGCCCGGCTTCCCGGACTACCGGGTTTCCCCGGCCGGTGCCGCATCGCTGCGGCGACGCCGAACTGCTTCGACGCGCCCGACTTGCGCCGGACTTCCGAGGTGTCCCCCGACCATGTCGCACGAAGCGACCACAAGACGGGGGGCACCATACACCCGTCACCAGTCCGGCACTATTCCTGTTTTGGTAAGCGCCCTTGCCGCCACTGGGCTGCCGCCGCGTTTCGCGCCCCGTCACTACCGGAAGTCCGCCGCCCCCTGGCGGGGCGCCGGACGTAGTGACGGGGCGCAGGTCGCACCGTTTCGCCACCCGGCGCGTCGGTCCCATGCCCGTCCGGGCGCTCGACCGCAGGTGTCGCTCACTCCGCCTCCTGCACGAAAACGCCGCTTCCGAGCCCGATCACGGCCAGATCCACGCCCGAGACGCGCACGACAGTGGCCTCATTTCCGGGAACAGGGCCCAGGCGAGGCCACTCTCCGCGCCGCCACCGCGCGCCTGCCGCAGCCCGCGGCTCAGCCCATGGTCAGCCGCAACGGCCTCCACGCGGCGCACCAGCTCGACGACAACGCCCTTGCTGTCCGCGACATTGCCTCGGGCCTTCCCTGCCGGGCCATCGTCAACCTTTCCCGCCGCCGCGTGTGCGTGTCACCTGCGGGGCCCTAGCGCACGTCAACGGCAGCGACCAAGACGCGGCGTGCAGCAGGTGGCAGCGGGCGCACAAACGCTTGCCTTGCGCCGAATCTCTGTGCGAGGGTACAGAGACGTAAGTTGAGCGCTTCGAAACTGAAAGCTTCTTTTATATCAAACGGTTGCGATTGGTTCCGCAAATCCGCTTTTCCGGAACCTAACACGCTCCTTTCGACCCGCGCAAGCGTTTTCTCGACCCTCTTCGCGGCCTTTCTCGCTCGCCTCGCCGCCCTCCTCATCCGCTTCGACTCCCCGCTGGCCTCGGGGGAGCGACGCAACGTCGCGCTCGAGCGTCTCAGCCCGGCTCGCCACGAACGACGCGGCTTGCAGCCATCCGGCGGCTCGACTCCATAGCGGAGCCGCGCAACAGGACCCGTCGCAGCTTCCTGCGCACTCGTGTATTGCGCCATCGTCTCAACTCGCTTCCAACGCCCCGCCGTCAGCAACTCGGGCATCGTCGCCCCGGCGTCCCTTAGCGATTGCGCCGCCCCAACCCGGAGCGAGTGCCCGGAAATCCTGCCGTCGATCCCCGCCGTTATCGCTCGTCGCCTGACAATGTCCCGCATGCTGCGCGCGCTCAAGCGCGTGGCGGACACGCGGCCGGCCTTGTTCACACCGCGGAACAGCGGACCTTCCTCGATACCCGCCGTCGCTAGCCACATCCGCGCCAGACGCGCCGTTGGGGCACCAGCGTAAAGAACCGCGCCCTTGCCCTCCTGGTCCGTCTTGCTCCGACGGACGACGACTCGCAGCCAGTCCTCCTCGAACGCGATGTCGGCGACATCCAGCGCGGCTGCCTCAGCCACGCGCAACAGGCAATCTGAGGCTACCCGCAGGAGCAATGCGTCGCGCAGGCCTGCGGGCCGATTGGCGCCCCGTTCTGCCAGGGCGGCCATGCGATCGACCTGCTCCCAGGACAGGCCATCGACCTGTCCCAACCCGCGGCCGGCACCATCGCGCCGGAAACCAGCAAGCGCTCGATCCGTGAGTTCCCCGCGCAGGGGCGATACGTCCCCCGCCGCTTCGACGACAGCAGCCACCACCACGGAGGCCGTCGCCGGGGCCATCCCCCGGTCAAACAGCACGCCCAGGTAGTCCGCCAGCGAGGCGTCCGTCGCCGGCCGCGCTCCGCGCCAGTCGTTAAACCTCGCGACCGCGCGGCCGTACACGCTCCGCGTCCCCCGCGACAGTGCCTTCTCCGCCAGGCGCGGCCCATGCCTGCCAACGGATCTGTCCCTGTCATTCCTGCCGGTGTCGGCCCACTCGGCCTGCGTCCCTGGCGCCATATCCCATTTGCTCCCAATCGGTCCTCCCAAGTGGACCGCCGACCAAGACCAACGAGGCACCGACCGCGCAGCTGCCGCGCCAATCGGGACAAACGCCCGGTCGGCCCGGCAATCCGTCAGCCCGCCTGATACGCCGGATTACCTCTGAAGGCAAGAGGACAAGCACGCCGGGGAATTCCGAATCTCCGGCGGCTGGAGTCGCTCAAACATCTCTCGACTCCTCCCCGATCGGCTCCGAAAAAGCGGATTTGCGGAAGTCGAAATTCACGGGGGAGAATCGGATGCTTTCAAAGTTCTGGGTTGCGGCGCTTGTGCTAGCACTCGCGGGGGGCGCCGCCGCCAATGCGGCGGAAACAGAAGGGGAGCCCGCCGAGGAAGCGAGCCCGGCGGCAGCGAGTACCGACGGCGACCCACCGCCTCGGCCTCGCCCTGGTCCCCGACCTAACCTGCTGCTTCAGTGCGTCGCTGGGTGCGCTTTGATCAACGCCCCGTGTTTTGTACGGGCAGCGGAATACTGGCAGGATCGAGTTGACAATGCGTGGGGCTTCTATGATAGAGCCACGGCCACAGCTCGACGAACTCTTCACGATTGCACAGACGACTCGAGCACGTGCACGAGGAACTACAACAGCGCGCTCAACCGCGCGAGAGGTACCCGAGATCAGATGTTAGCGGCTGCCAACGCAATGTTGGGCACAGCCAACGCAAGTTGTCTGCTATCGCAGGGCACCTGTGTCATAAGCATGAAGCAAAGAGGATTGTGTGGATGAAGACGATTGCTGGTTTCGTAGCGCTTAGTGTCGCGTTGTTCGCGGGCTCTGTTGAGCTCCAATTGGGAGCACCTAACGGGTTCGAGTTGGCCGGCAAGCTGCCGGGTCTTGAAACCCAACATCCGAGCGTCTATCAGGACCTTCGAGACGGTACGTTCGATACTTTGCATTGGGATGCAAAGGTCGATTACGTAGCGAAGTTCTGGCTCGACACAATGGGGCAACTTGCCGAGCCTGGCGATGAATCTGTCTCGGCGATGGTCGAAGCGCTCGAGAAGCTGCGGCACAGCCCGCATCCCCTGAACGAGTCCGAACATGTCAACGAGGGTTTGTTGATCATGTTCGAAGCGATGATAAGGACTACGGCGACTTCCGATCTATCGCTGCGCCCCGACGAACCGCACCAGGTCGAGCGCTAAACCCCGATCCCCTCTGCGCCCCTCTCCATGGCCGACGGGCTGATCCGGGGGGCGCAGGGGCGCTTCCCTCCTGCCATTGCTACGGTCCCTCGGGGGCGATCCTCGCCGCTGCTGGTTCTGGGGCCGCTGTTGCCGTTCCTCGGCTTGCTGCCGCTGACGCTGTTGGGCGCTGGCAGCGGCGCTCTAACCCGGACACTTCACGAGTGCGCGTGAGTATGGCGTAGATCCGGCGGCGGGGCGTTGCCGAGCGGTTTACTGCCCGCACGAGCCGGTCTCCGACTGCGGACCGGGACCAGGCGAGGGATCTGCGACCATTGGCAGGAAGCTCAGGGTTTAGCGCAGGCCATGCATGCGCTCCGCACCCGCTCGCCTCGCCGCCACTGGGCTGCCGTCGCGTTTTGGCGCCCCGTTTCGCCACCGTCCGGCCGCTGGCGGCGGCCGCGGCAACTCCGCCTCCTGCACGAAAACGCCGCTTCCGAGCCTGATCGCGGCCAAGATTCACGCCCGAGACGCGCACGACGTTGCCCTCGTTTCCGGGAACACGGCCCCAGCATCGAACGAGGCCACTCTCCGCGCCGCCAGCGCGCGCCAGCCGCGCCCGCAGGCGCCAAGCCATGCTCGGCCGCGGCGTCCTCCACGCGGCGCACCAACTCGACGATAACGCCTTGGCTGTCCGCGACATCGCCTCGGGCTTCTTCTCTGCCGGGCCAGCGATGGCCCGAAGGACCCTTCCGGCCGTCGTCAACCTTCCCGCCGCCGTCGGCACCGTGTCACCCGCCAGGGCCGCAGCGCAGCGCAGGAGCCGCGTCAGCGGCTTGACCACGGTGGCGGCGGTGGCGTTCCCGGCACCTCCGGAGCTCCCCCTTTTCCCGGATCGCCCGGCTACCGCCGCGGGCCATATCGCACCAGTGACGCCATAGAATGTGGGAACCCGGCACGCCCGGACACGACGCATTCCGCGGCGCGTCAGCTACTTACGCTCGAAATGATCGGAAAAAGCCCCGCCTCTACCTGCCCGCGACCTCGTCGTACAGGGGCATCAGCGCCCCGTGCTCGCGGATCCAGGCCTCGTACCGGCCGACGAGGCGTTCGAGCAGCGCGGGCTCCGCGGCTGCACGGTCGTCGAGTTCCGTCGGGTCGCTCGGCAGGTGAAAGAGCTGCCAGGGCTCGCCGTTCACCCGCACGATCTTCCAGGCTCCCATCCGCACCGCGCGGAACCGCTCGGTGAATCCGGAGATCATCGGTTCCGGCTGCGGTCGCGAACCGCCGTCCAGGACAGGCAGCAGGCTGGCGCCGTCGAGCGCCGGGGTCGGCTTGCCGTCCGCCGTGGCGGGGTAGGCGGCCCCGGCGATGTCGAGCACGGTCGGGAGCACGTCGGCGACGTGTGCGGGCGCGTCCGTCGTGCCGGGCTGGATTCTCGCGGGCCAGCGCGCGAAAAACGGCGTGCGCGTCCCGCCCTCGTGGCCGTACTGCTTGAAGTAACGGTAGGGGGTGTTGCCGACGTTGGCCCACGCCGCGCTCAGGGTGCGGAACGAGCGGGGGCCGCCCGGCGGGATCGCGAAGTCCTCGTTGCTGTCGTACGGGCAGGAGCCGTTGTCGGCCAGGAAGAGAACGAGCGTGGCGTCTTCCACGCCGAGGGCCTGGAGCCTGTCGAGTACGCGTCCGACGTTCCGGTCCAGCCGGTCGACCATCGCCGCGAACACGGCCATCTCAAGGGCCAGCGCGTCCTGCTCGGCGGCATCGATCCCGGCCCAGGGCCGGTAGTGGTAGATCTCACCGCGGTAGGGCTCGCGAAAGCGGTTGATGTTCCCCTCCGGGGGACTCAGGCGCGCGTTGGCCGGCACGGCGCCCAGCTCGCGCTGGCGGCGGAAGCGCTCGGCGCGGATGACGTCCCAGCCGGCCCGGTACGTGTCCCGGTAGCGGGCGATATCCTCCTCGCGCGCCTGCAGCGGGTAGTGCGGAGCGTGGTAGGGCAGGTAGAGGAAGAACGGCTTGCCGGTATCGTGGGCCCGGTCGAGGAAGCGGAGCGCGTAGTCGGTGAATGCGTCCGTCTGGTAGAAGGGCTCGCGCTCGAGCTCCATCTGCGACGGGACCAGTTCCTCCCCGTTCAGCAGGAAGGGCCTGTGCCACTCTCCGTTCCAGGCGCCGTCGGCGGCCTCGAAGTAAGGCGTGAGGCCGTAGAAGGTGAGCGCCTCGTCGAACGGGCGGCGCTCGATGAGGAGGTCCGCCGCCCAGTCCCGGAAGTGTTTCTTGCCGACCATGACCGTGTGGTACCCGGCGCCCTTGAGAAGTTCGGGCAGGGTCCGCGCGTTCGCGGCGTGGCGTTTCTCCGCGGCCAGCCCCGTGTAGAGCGCGGCCCGCGTGGTCGCGCACTTGGCCATGTTGTAGAAGCTGGTGAAGCGCAGGCCCCCGGTGGCCAGGCTGTCGATGTGGGGCGTGTGGATCTCCGACCCGTGCGCGCCGGTGTCCGCATAGCCGAGGTCGTCGGCGAGGATCAGGACCACGTTGGGCCGGGCGTGGGCGAGGGCTCCGGCGAGCAGTGCGCACAGCGCGAGCGTGCTCCATCGCGGTGGCTGCAACAGGGGTTTGCGCATCGGTTCCGCCGGTGGTCCTTCGCAGACCGGTCCTTGTCCTGCCGGGCCTGGCCGGTCCGGGTGCAAAGGCTATCATCGCCCGGATGTTCACCCTTGCCGGAATCCACGTCGTCGACCTCGGCACGCGCGCTTCCACGGCCTGGTGCTCGCGGCTGCTGGCCGACTTCGGCGCGGAGGTCCTGGCGGTGGAGCCCCCGGGTGGACATCCGCTACGCCGCCATCCCCCGTTCGATGCGGCGGGGCGCTCGATCGCGGCCCGGTACTTCCTGGCGAACAAGGCGTCGGTCCCGGCGGCCCAAGCGGCGCTGCTGGACGCGGCGGACGTGATCGTGACGAGCGGCCTCGACGCCGCGGGACTTGCGGACACACATCGGGACGCCATCGTCTGCGCGATCACGCCCCACGGACTCACGGGCCGCTACTGCGATTTCCCGGGGAACGACCTGACGGCCGCCGCGCGTTCGGGATGGGCGTCCGTCAACGGCCTCGCGGGCCGGCCGCCGCTCAAGGGCAGCGGCTACCAGGCGTCCCTCCAGGCCGGGACGGTGGCTTGGGGCACGGTCGTATGCGCGCTGATCGAGCGGCTCGCCAACGAAAGTCCCGGACAACTGATCGACGTCTCCGAGTTCGAGACCCTCGTGTCGACCTTCGCGCCCGCGCCGCTGCGCGTGCAGACCGCGGGTTTCGTCTGGTCCCGCCGGGAGCAGGTGGACATGAACGAGGGTCCGGTTCCCGTCAACGACGGACACTTCGCCCTGCTGATCTCGCGTCCGCACTTCTGGATCCGCGCGATGGAAGTGCTCGGCCTGCCGGACCTCGCGCGGGACGAGGAACTGCAGCAGCCCGGCCTGCGGCACAAGTTCAAGGACCGGTTCGTCGACCGCGTCGAGGAACGGATGGCCGGGTGGGACCGCCAGGCGCTGTTCGACGCCCTGGCCCGCGAACGGGTCGTCGCCGGTCCCGTGTTCCGCATGGACGAGATGGCGGACAACCCGCAGTTCGAGGGCCGCGGCTTCTTCGTCGAGTCACCGGAGGGGGCACGCTTCCCCGGGCCTCCCGCGCGCATGGGCAGGAGCGGCTGGGCGCTGTCGCGGGAGATGGGCGAGGTTGGGGCGGACCGCTCCGCATTCGAGGCCGCGGGCATCGGGTCGGTGACCCCGGTGCGCGCCGGTCAGGGCGTCCTCGCCGCGTCGGGCCAGGGTCCGCTGGGAGGTTTCCGGGGTCTGGTCCTGACCCAGGCGTGGGCCGGGACCTACGCCACGGAACTCCTGGCGCTCCTCGGCGCGGAAGTGATCCAGGTCGAGGGGCGCACGCGCATCGACAGTTGGCGGGGCGGCTTTCGCAATCCCGTGCCGAAGCTGCTCCGGGACGTGCCCACCGCGCGCCGCCCATGGAACTGCAGCCCGATGTACAACTCGGTCAACCTCAACAAGCAGGCCATCACCCTCGACCTGTCCAAACCTGAGGGTGTGGCGCTGTTCAAGGGGCTCGTCGCCCACGTCGACTTCGTGGCCGAGAACTTCTCGCCCCGCGTCATGGGCAACCTGGGCATCGACTACGAGTCCCTGACCCGCGTCCGGCCGGACCTCGTCATGGCGAGTCTGTCCGCGTACGGCGCGACGGGGCCCTGGGCGAACGTGCCGGGGATCGGCGGCACCATCGAGCCCTCGTCCGGCATGTCGTCGCTCCTCGGCTACGAAGGCGGGGCGCCGCAGAACTCGGGGCAGATGTATCCGGATCCGGTGGCGGGCATGTATGGCTTCGGCGCTATCTCCACGGCGCTCCTGCACCGCGACCGCACCGGCGAAGGGCAGTACATCGACCTGTCCATGCAGGAAGCGAACTTCACCTTCGTGGGCGACGCCTGGCTCGAGTTCGAGGTGACGGGAGCGGTGCGCGGTCCGCTCGGCAACCGACACCCGCTCCACGCGCCGCACGGCGTCTATCGCGTCGCCGGCGAAGACCAGTGGATCGCGGTCTCCGCGGAGACCGACGCACAGTGGAGAGCGTGCCGCGGCGTTCTTGGGATCACCGCGGACGCTTGGCCGGACGAGACCGACCGCAAGGCGGACGAGTTGGCGGTGGACGCCGCCGTGTCAGCGGCCGCGGCGCGTTGGGACAAGGAGGAACTCGAACGGGCGCTGTGCGATGCGGGGGTTCCGGCGGCCGCAGTTCGGGGTGCGGACGAAGTGGTGGGCGATACCTTGCTCCGCGAGCGCGCCCACCTGGTGCAAGTAACGCACCCGGAGACCGGACCTCTTTGGCAGAGCGGCCTGCCGGCCATCCTGAGCGGGACCCCGGGCGGTGTGACGCGTCCCGCGCCGTGCCTTGGGGAGCACTCCTTCGAGGTGTTCGAGCGCTTCCTGGGCATGCGGCGCCCGGAATACGACGCGCTGGTCGAGCGCGGTATCACCGGCGAGGGGGAGTACCCTTGAACCGGGCGTACGCCTCTGTCGCTTCGCTCACGGCTTGGCCCACGGATCGACCAGTTCGATCTCCATGTCCGCGAAGTCCCGAACGTTCCGCGTTGCGACCGTCAGGCCTCGAGATCGCGCGATCGCGGCGATCTGGCAGTTGGCTGGCGCGACGGGGCGACCGGCAATACGGCGGGAGGCGGCGATGTTCGCGTATTCGCGTGCGGCGCGGCTGTCGAACGGCAGCAGCCTGTCCTCGAAGTCTTCCCGCAGAATCGCCTCCACCGCGCCGGCCAGCGCGTCCCGCCGCCGTCCAGCCGGCAGCAGCGCAACGCCGTAGCGCAGCTCCGCCTCGCCAACTGCCGAGAAACACAGATCCGCCGCCTCATGACCTGCGACCCAGCGCTCTACCGTGGGATTCGGAGACGGGCGCAGCAGTTCGGAAACGACATTGGTGTCCAACAGCACGGCCATCTTGTCGGCTCAGTCGAACGACGGGGGCTCGCGGGCCGGCTCCCGTGGCGGCAGCTCAAGCTCCACGCCGCCAAGCGGCGCGATCCGGGCGCGTATGGCAGCGGCCAGATTGCGAGCGTGCGGCTTTTGCTCGACGGCGTCGCGCAGAATCAGCCGCGCTTCCTCCTCCATGGACCGCCCGTTACCGGCGGCCCGCACGCGCAACCTGGTCTTCACCTCGTCGTCCAGATTGCGGATCGTGATACTGGCCATGGACCTGTTGCACCTCCTTCGCTGCCCGCAATGTACGCGGCGATTGCGATGCCATCAAGCAGGTAGCCGCTCACCGGGAACACCCTCTCAGTGACTGGCCGAAAGCCACCGGCCGCCATGCCACACACCGGCACTTGCCCCCCGGGTCGCCCGTCCGACAAACTCCCGGACATGAGCGACGTCCTCTACGAAGTCACAAACCACGTGGCGCGCATCACCGCGAACCGACCGCGCTACCGCAACGCGCAGAGCCGCCGGCTGCTGGAAGACCTCGATGCCGCATTCGCGGACGCCGCGGCGGACCGCGATGTCCACGTCATCGCGCTTTTCGGCGCGGGCGAGCACTTCTCTGGCGGGCACGACCTGGGGACGCCGGACGAACTGGCAGACCGCGAGGAGCGGCCGCTGCAGGAGGGGCTGCGCGGCGTCTTCGATCACTCCCGCGAGCAGTTCGTCGAGAAGTCGATGCGCTGGCGCAACGTGCCGAAGCCGACCATCGCCGGCGTGCAGGGGTACTGCATCTTCGGCGGCTGGATCGTCGCGTCGGCCATGGACATCGTCTATGCGGCGGAGTCGGCGATGTTCCTGGGCTCGAACTTCCAGTTCTTCACCGTGCCCTGGGACGTGCATCCGCGCAAGGCCAAGGAGTTCCTGTTCGAGTCCCGCTTCATCGACGCGGAGGAGGCGGCCCGGCTCGGGCTCGTCAATCGGGTGGTGCCTCGCGACCGTCTCGAAGCGGAGGTCCTGGAGTACGCCGAACGCGTCGCGCGCAACGATCCCTTCCAGCTCCGGATGATCAAGCTCGCGGTAAACCAGATGCAGGACGGCCAGGGCTTCCACGCCCACATCACGGGCGCCCACGCCATGCACGTGCTCTCCGCGCAGGGGGAGCGGGACCCGGATTACGCCCTCAAGGTGCCGGCGGGACGCCGCAGGCCCATGGTGCAGCGCGCCATGGAACACTATGAAGCCGCGAAGCGCAGGGACGGGTAACGCTCCGGCCCGCGGCGACCGCGCGGTACGCACGGCGCTGACGGAACTGCCGGAAGCGGAGGTGCGGGCGCTGCTCGACCTGCCGACGTCGGCGGTGATCGCCTTCGTCGATGGGAAGGGCTACCCACGGCTGGTGCCCTGCTGGTTCCTGTGGTGGGAGGACGCCTTCTACACGACTAGCGGTGCTGACAAGTTCCACGTGCGTTCGATTCGCGCGAACCCGCGCGGGTCCTTCTGCGTGGAGCGCCAGGAGTTGACGGTGGAACGGATGTCCAACCGCCAGGTGAAGGGCGTGGGCACGTTCGAGATCCTGGAGACCGGCGTGGCGGAATGGGGCGCGCGGATTCGCCGCAAGTACCTCGGGTCGACGCCGTGGCCGGTGACAACCGAAGCGGAGGGCCGCGTCGTGCTCCGACTGGCTCCCGGGCGCCTCAGCGCGCACGGAGGCGATTTCACGCTGTCGCGCGCGTAAGGTATTCCGCCACCTCGTCCCGTCCGCCGCGCAGGACGATGCGGTTTTCTTTCCGCGAGAGCTGGTAGTCGTACATCGGGTCGTAGTACCAGTCCAGGAGCATGGCGATCCAGGCATGGTGCCGGTCGGGTGTCCCGCGCTCGAAGGCCTCCTGCATCACCTCCTTCACTGCGGTGTGGCGTTCCCCGCCGAGGCGGCGCCGGATGTTGTCGAGGGCCTGCTCGAGGCGAGTCCGGGCACCGGTGTCCGCGGCGACGTAGCCGCGGTAGATGTTCTCGATGCGGTCCTCGCGGGCGATCTCGACCACTACGACGGGCGCTTCCTGCATGCCCTCGAAGACCCTGCCGGGGACGGCCAGCCGCCCGATCGTGCGGCTCTCGTCCTCGATCGCGATCGGGGCGTTGGGCGAAGTCCCGGCGTCGCGCGTCAACCGCAGGATACGCACGGCCAGGGCGTTCTCGAAAGCGATCGGCGGGGGCTGTGGCGTGTCCCGCTTGCCGAAGGCCGAGCCCCGGTGGTTGGCCAGCCCTTCGAGATCCACGTGGCGCGGAATCGCGGTCAGAGTGCCTGTCTTGTCGGCGCCGGCGCGCCCGGCGAGCACGATCCAGGGTGTGTCCCGGCCCAGGGTCCTGAGGCAAAAGCTCCGGAGCGCCTTGAAGCCGCCGGCGACCCGGGGCACGGTGCAGCCAGAGGCGCCGAGCCAGTCCTGGGCGATCTCCGACCGCAGCCCTCCCCGCCAGCAGTAGAGCGCGCCGTCGGAATGCCGCTCCGCCCAGGCGCGCCACGCCGCGGTGCGCCGCTCCCGGGTGTCTCCCGACACGAGGTCGTGACCGAGTTCGAGCGCCGCTGCGCCCCCTGCCTCCTTGTACCGAATGCCGACCCGGTGCCGCTCGTCGTCGGTGAGCAGCGGCAGGTTGACGGCCTCGGGAAACGCGCCCCGCGCGAACTCGCCCGGTGAACGCACGTCCAGCAGTGGTGTGCCACCCGCCAGGAGGCGCTCGTACTCGGACGTCAGGTTGGCCAAAGCGTCTGGCCCCGCTGGATCAGGGGACGTTGGGATCCGTGATGGTTTCCCCGGCACGAAACGACCCCAGGTGCCGTTCCAGTTCCTCGATCACCTCGGTCATCTCGGCGTCGTTCGCCTCCTTGAGCGCTTCCTCCTGCAGGGCGACGGCCCGGCCGAAGTCGCCGTTGGCGGCGTACGCGGCGGCCCAGGTGTCCAGGTAGGCCGGATTCCGCCGGGCGACGTCGTCCCGGTTCATCATCCGTTCCATGATGGCGAGCGCGTAGCGTGCGTCGCGCAGCCGCTCGATCTGGGTGACGGTGAGCCACCAGGCCACCTCGTTGACGATGCGGGCGTTCTCGGGCGAGGCCTTGACGGCGGACTTGAACCAGTTGCGCGCGCGCCGGTGACTCGCCTTCACGTGGATGCCCCGGGCGTGCATGTCCCCGAGCAGGAGCCGCGCCTCGGCCGCCGGACACGGGCGCCGCGTCGAGGTCTCGCCGCGGCACGGGTCGACGTCGTCCGCGAGTTCCCTGAGCCAGTCGAAAGCCTGGTTGGTGAACTCCTTCCCGACCGTCTCGCTCATCAGGAAGCGGGCGTACTGGATCTTCGCCGTTTCGCTGTCGAGTCCGGCGGCGCGCAGGAAAAAGGCCTCGCTCAGGTCGTAGTCCGCCTCGACGCCGTGTCCGGCGACGTAGATCTGCGCGAGGAGCAGGGTGGCGTCGATGTTGTCGAGGTCGGCGGCCTGCTCGAGCAACGGGATGCCGAGGGCGGACTCTTCGGGTCCGTAGTACTCCGCCAGGTACAGTTCGGCGAGCTGGTACATCGCCTCGTCGGAACCCAAGGCCACGGCGTGGACGTAGTTCTGCATGACCAGCTCGAGGGCCTCCTCGCGGTCCGGGCCCTCGGGGAGGCGCTGCGCCTTGGCGAGATGCACGCGGGCGAGCATGAGGTTGGCGACGAGGTTGCCCCGCCGGCTCGCCGCGGACAGCCAGTCCCCCGCCTCGTCCAGCCTGTCCTCGGAGAAGAGAAAGCCGCCGATGTACACCTGGGCGGCCGGATCGTCGCGCCGCGCGAGCAGGCCGATCAGGGCACCGGGCCGGAACTCCCTTCCGGGGGCTTCGCCGGCGACCGAATCGCGCACCGACGCGTAGGCCGCGCCGAGGTCGAAGAAGAGGTTCTGCATGGGCCCTTCCGCGGGCTTGGCCGTCACCGCCAGCACAAACGGAAACTCGTCGGACGTCTGGTAGATGGAGCCCATCGGCTGGCGGCCGGTGGCCACCAGGTAGGCGTTGGCCTCGGCGGCGGACAGCACCACGTGGGGCTCTTCCCGGGTGCCGTCCCCGTCCATGGCGGCCACGATCCGGGACACCCATTGCCGGTGCTCGCGCGCCACTTCCTCCCGCTCGACGAACTCGTAGAACCGGACGAGGGCGTAGTGGCCGGCAACGCTGCCCTGGTAGCGGTCGAGAATCGCCGCGCCCAGGGGGCCAAGGCGCAGCGGCTCCTCGTCGACGAGCTGCATGGCCTGTTGTTCCAGGGACCCGAGCGCGTCGATCCGCTCCGCGAAATCCGGCGCCGCGGCGAACGCGCGACGCAGCTCCTCGACGTCCACGGTCTCGCCGGCGGCGATGGCGGCGGCGAGTTCTTCGTAGGTGGCGAGCGGACGTGTGACGCAACCGACGCAGGTGAGCAGAATCAGTGCGACGGAGAGGGCGCGCATCGCCGGAGTGTAGCGCATCGGGTGGGGGGTTGGTCAGCGGTACGCGGCGCCGGAGCGCCGCCAGCGCGGGCCGTTCGCTGCTAAGATGGCGGCGAGAGAGGAGTTGCACCATGCGCCTGAGATTCGAGCCCCGAATGCCCCGCCCGGAGGAGGCCCTGCCCGGTCGGGCCATGGAGATGCCGGTGCCCCCGGAGCACTTCGTGAACGGCCAGCGCATGCAGGCGCCGTTTCCGGAGGGCATGGAGCGCCTCGTCGTCGCCATGGGCTGCTTCTGGGGCGCCGAGCGGATGTTCTGGCAGACCCCGGGGGTGTACGCCACGGCGGTCGGCTACGCCGGGGGCGTGACCCCCAACCCGATGTACGAGGAGGTCTGCTCGGGGCTGACGGGGCACACGGAGGTGGTGCTCGCCGTGTTCGACCCCGAGACCGTGTCCTATGCCGAACTCCTCAAGGTGTTCTGGGAAGGCCACGACCCGACCCAGGGCATGCGCCAGGGGAACGACGTCGGCACGCAGTACCGCTCGGCGATCCACGTCATGGACCCAGCCCAGCGACGGGCGGCCGAAGATACGCGGGACGCCTACCAGCAGGCGCTGACCGCGGCGGGTTACGGCCGCATCACCACGGAGATCGAGGACGCACCGCCGTTCTACTACGCAGAGCACTACCACCAGCAGTACCTCGCCAAGGTGCCCCACGGGTACTGCGGGCTCGGGGGGACGGGGGTCGGCTGCGAGATCGAACCTCTGGTTACCTTGGGTTAAAGCCACGTCGTCTTCCTCCTCCCGGCCCGGCCCGGTCGGCGCGCACGGCTACGGAGGCGCCTGCCGCGAGGCCGCGGCTGACGGTGCGGTCCCCGGTTCGTGAATCGCACGGGCATCGGCATCGACTTCGGAACGACGAACTCCGCCGCGGCGGTGTTCGACGGCGCGGTCGTGCGCCTGGTGGATCTCGAGGACGCCTCGGCGATCATGCCGTCCGCGACTTACATCGATCGCGACCTGCAGACGCGCACGGGCGTTGAAGCCGTCGAGCGGTACGTCGCGGACAACACGGGGCGCCAGGTCGAACTCGTACCGGAGGTGATCGGCGAGGCGGCGCTGGCGCTGACGGGGGATACGGGCGGCCGCGCAGCACCGCAGTTGCTCGTACAGAAGGTGTACGGCGCGCCGGCCCTCGATAGCGGCCTGCGCGGGCGGCTGTTCCACGGCACCAAGCGCCTGCTCGGCAACGCGGACATCCGCCGGCTCTCGGTGTTCGATCACCCGTTTCGGCTGGTGGCGCTGATCACCCCGATCCTGCTGCGGATCGTGCGCACGTTCGACGCGGGAGGGGACGACGCGAAGGCGGCATGCGTGGGCCACCCGGTGAACTTCGAGGGACGGGGCGCGCATCGGAACACCCTTGCCCTGACGCGCCTCGGGGAGGCGTGTCACTACGCCGGCATCGGGCGCTGCCGCATGGTGCCGGAGCCCATCGCGGCCGCGGTCGGCTTTCTGCACGAACGGCCGGACGCGGGCGACCGCGTCCTGACGGTCGACTTCGGCGGGGGCACGCTGGACTTCTCGATACTCGGCCGGCGTGACGCCGGAACAGGGTTCCGCGTCTTGTCGACCCACGGGGTCGCGCTCGGCGGCGACCACATCGACCGGTGCATCTTTCGCGAACTGCTGTTTCCGCTGCTGGGCCAGGGCGAACGGTGGCGCCGCCGGGGCGCCGCGCGCGAGATCGAGACGCGGTTCCCGTTCGAGGATTACGAGGAGTTCCTCCTCAACTGGCCGGTGACCTATCTCCTCAACCAGAACCGCTACACCACCGCGGTCCAGTCCTGCATCGAGTCGGGGGGACCGGCGCGGCACAAGTTCCGCCGGCTGCGCGAACTCATCCAGCAGAACCTGGGCTACCTCGTGTTCCAGGCCATCAAGGCGTTCAAGGCCGAGCTGTCCGTGGCGCCCGAGGCCGTGCTCGACATTCCGGAGATCGACGTCGAGGTGCGCATGACGCGCCCCGAGTTCGAACGCCTGATCGCCGAACCCCTCCGGGAAGTGGAACGTGCGGTGGACACGACCCTCGAGACGGCCGGCATGAGCGCGGGGGGGTTCGATGTCGTGCTACGCACGGGGGGATCCTCGCTGATTCCCGCGGTGCGGCGGATCCTGGACGAGCGTTTCCCGGGGCGGGTCGTCGAGCACGACCCGTTCACGAGCGTCGCCGCCGGGCTCGCCATCGCGGACTACTACGACCTGCCGGAGTTGTCCGGGGACAGCGCCCACGGCATCTTCGGGTAGGGCCCGTTCAGTCGCTGGGCTCGAACGCCGGGTCCAGCACCTCGAACAGGCTCTGCACCATGCGGTAGGTCAGGCCCCACACGAAGTGGCGTTCGCCGAGCCGGTAACCGGGAAAGGGAATCGGTTGGCCGCCGATGGACTTCGGCTCGACCGTGCGGTTGACGCCCGCGTGCATCGGCGCGAGCCGGGTCCACACCACGTCGGCCACTTCGTGGCTCATCTCGAACGCGGGATCCCCCTCGATGGCGAACACGTAGGGCGCGACCAGCATGTCGATCCTGCCCGCCGCCCGGACCGGGCGCTGCTGCGACAGTTCCCCGATCATGTCCGAGGTCTCGATGACGAGCCCGATCTCCTCGGCGGTCTCGCGGATCGCCGCCGCGGCGAGGTTCGCGTCCGCGGGTTCCCGATGCCCGCCGGGAAAGGCCATGTCGCCGGACCATGGGTCGCCGTCCTTCACGGCGCGCTGGATGAAGAGCACTTCCGTGTCGCCGTCGTGCTCCCGCAGCACCACCGCGACCGCCGCCTGCCGCGTGTCCGGCCGGACGGAGAACCGCAGGGGTTCGTGCACGGAGAGCCGCGCCTGGATGTCGGCGATGGGGAACACCGGGCTATGATAGCCCGCGCATGTCCCTCGAATCCCCCGCCAACCGGTGCTTCGTCTGCGGGCCCGGCAATCCGGACGGTCTGCACGTCAGATTTCGCCTGGAGGACGACGTATGCCGGGCGGAGTTCGTCCCCGCCCCGAACCACGGTGGATACGATGGTGTCACGCACGGCGGGATCCTGTTCAGCCTGCTCGACGACGTCATGGCCAACTGGGTGTTCCTGCGGGGCGAGCAGTGCTTCACGGCGCGCGCCGAGGTGCGCTACCGCCAGGCGCTGCCCATCGGCACGCCCATTCGCCTCGAAGGGCGCCTGCGCAGGCGCAAGGGGCGTCTGGCCATCGTGGACGGCCTGGTGCTGCGGCAGGACGACGGGTCCGTGGTCGCCGAGGCGACGGGCAGCTTCATGATCACGGACCGTCCCCGCCTGGGTTGACCCGCGCGGGGGCGGCGTTCCGGTTCCCCCCTTGCGCCAGCAGTCCAATAGTCCGATATTTCTGCCACGACAGAAATATCGGAACCATCGGAGAGCTGGTGTGGAAACCGAGACGAATCGAACTGGGGCGGCGGGGAGTATCGCGGACGCGACGGACGAACTGGCTCCGCTGCCGGAGCCGGTGGAGCGGTTCATCCTGCACTGGGGCGACATGGGCGGCCACTGGGGCGTGAATCGCTCCATCGCGCAGATCTACGCGCTGCTCTACCTCTCGGATCGACCGCTGGCGGCCGACGAGATCTGCGAGCGCCTCGGGATCGCCCGGTCGGGGGTCAGCAATTCCCTGCGGGAACTGGTGGGCTGGAAGCTCATCTGGCGCGCGCCGGTGCGCGGCGACCGGCGCGACCACTTCGAGGCCGAGACGGACCTCTGGGAGATCGTCAAGCGCATCGCGGAGGGCCGCAAGGCGCGGGAGATCGACCCGGCCCAGCGCGCGCTCCGCGAGTGCGTGGCCGCCGCCGAGGCGGACCCGAGCGTCAACGGGACCGCGATGACGCGACTGGCTGACATGATGGCCTTCGTCGAAACCATGAATAGCTGGTACGAGCAGATGCTGACCATGCCGAAGTCGAGCCTGATCGCGCTGATCAGCATGGGTTCGCGGGTGGTCCGCGCGCTGCGTCCAGGGAGCGGCGGGGCCCGGGGATGAAACCGCCCCCGCGGCTTCCCGTCCCGGCCGGCGCCCGCTGGCTCGTTACGGGAGGGACGGGGTTTATCGGTCGCCGCCTCGTCGACGCCCTGGGTGCGGCTTCCGTCACGGTGCTGACGCGCGACGAGGCCCGCGCGGCATTCGGTGGACCGGTCCGCGGCGTCTCGGACCTGGCCGCCATCGCACCTGACGAACGCTTCGACGTGGTGGTCCACCTCGCGGGCGAACCGGTTGCCGGGGGGCCCTGGACGCCGGCGCGGCGCACGCGGATCCTGCGTTCCCGGCCGCGCGTGGCGGAACGGCTTGTGGCGCTCGTCGAGCGTCTCGAGGTCAAGCCCCGCGCCTGGATCAACGCATCGGCCGTGGGCTGGTATGGCTTGCGGGGAGACGAGCCGCTGGACGAGACGGCGGAGGCGCGGGACTGTTTCAGTCACCGCGTGTGCGCGGCGGCCGAGTCGGCCGCGACGGCGGCGGAAGCGTACGGACTACGGGTCGTGCAGTTGCGCATCGGCCTCGTGCTCGCCCGGGAAGGCGGACTGCTTGCGCAACTCCTGGTGCCGTTCCGGCTCGGCCTCGGCGGCCGCTTCGGCGCCGGCCGGCACTGGATGTCCTGGATCGAGCGGGACGACCTGTTGCGGCTCATCGCGCACGTGGCGGCTGACGACTCCGTCCGCGGGCCGGTAAACGCGACGGCCCCGAACTCCGTCACGAACGCCGACTTCGTGCGCGCCCTGGGTCGGGCGTTGGGGCGTCCGACACTCCTCCGCATACCGCGCGCACCGGTGGAGGCGTTACTGGGCGACCTCGCGCGGGAACTGTTCTTCGGGGGACAGCGTGTGGTGCCGGCCAGGCTCCTCGAGAGTGGGTTTGAGTTCCAGCATCCCGATTTGCGCGAGGCGCTCGCCTACGCGCTCAAGTGACGGTCGGTCAGGACGCGGCGGCCGATTCCATGTCGTAGCGGGCGCTCTTTTCGTGGTAGTCGAACCGGTCGATGCCCACCGCGGCCCGCAGTTCCTCGGTCGCCGGAACCACGTTGTCGTCGAGGGGAATCCCCGTCGCGTCCGCGACGCGCGTGATGCCATTGAAGGCCGCGGCCACGGTGAGGACGTCCACCATCGCCTGCTCGCCGAGGACCGCCGCGGCCGACTCGCGCAAGCCGGCCAGTTCGTCCCAGCGATTGGCCACGGTCGCTTCCGTGAGCGCCCGGATCGTGTCCGAGTGCGGCACGCCGGAGTCTCCGTGGCCGTTCGTGACTGCGGACAGCTCGTAGGCCGTCTCATCTCGCTCGCCGCTCGCCCGGAGCAGCATGGTGTGCGCGGTGGTTCAGTAGAAACACTCGTTCAGGGCCGACACCCGTGACGCGATGAACTCGGCCTGCGCCTGGGTAATGTCAAGCGGAATGTCGCGCAGCGCGTAGTGGGCACGGAACGCGAGGAAGAAGAGCGTCACGGCGCTCGGGACCAGGCCCATGGCCCGGCCGATGTTCGGCGCCCTGGGCATGCCGAACACCCCGTCGGCCTCGTCCACGGCCGTCAGCGGCACCCACGCGCCCGCGTCGACGACCGGCGGCGGTTCCTGGCCGGTCGGTGGACCGGGTTCGGGAGGCAGCGTGTCCGGTTCGGGGAGGCCGAGGGCGTTGTGGAACGTGTCCACGATCACCGAGGTGCACACGACGGACACGGCCTCGATGTAGCGCTCCGCGGAAATCCCGGCGGCCAGCGCGTCGTTGAACACCGATCGCGTCATCCGCGCGGGATCGGTCCGGATGCGGTGGATCAGGTCGACCAGCGGTGTGGGCAAAGCGGTCGCAGCGTCGTGGGAGCCGTCCACCGCGTTGGGCGACAGGGCATCCCTGCGCCGCCGGCATAGTTCACAGTCGAGCGCGGCGCGGGCTTCGTGCACGATCTGCACGCGCTCGGCGGCGTCGAAGAACGCGCCAGGCCGGGCGATCAGGCGCCATGCTTCGAGGTGCTTGCGCGTCAGGTCGGCCCGCACGGGATAGGGAGTCTGGTACATCGGGCCAGCATAGCAGAGGCCCGGCGCGGGACCGTGCCGCGTGTCAGGGTTCGTACCGGAAGTCGAAGACACAGGACGCGCCCACCATCTCCCGGAACCACACGGTCGCGTTGGCGCCCAGCGAGTCGGTCAACCGCACGGGTTCGTTGAGACGGAAGTGCACAGGCTGCTGCTTGCCGTCGTCTGAGCTGGTCCCGGTTTTTTGGACAGTTGGCTAAGGTGTACTCCGGCGTCGAGAGGAGACACTGTGATGGCCAGGAAGAGACGCCGTTTCACGGCGGAGTTCAAGAAGCGTGTGGCGCTGGAGGCGCTGCGGGAGCGCGAGCCGGTGCAGGCGATCGCGGCGCGCCACGAGGTGCACCCGAACCAGGTGGGCGCGTGGAAGCGGCAGGCGGTGGAGGGTCTGGACGAGGTGTTCTCGCAGCCCGGCTCGAAGCGCGGTGCGGAGCACGAGGCGACGATCCGGGACCTGCACGCGAAGATCGGCGAGCTGACGGTGGAACGGGATTTTTTTCTGCGCGGGTTGGCGCGCTGAGCCGTTCGGAGCGTGCCGCGCTGGTGGATCGCGGCTGTGGGCTGTCGCTGTCGCGGCAGTGTGCTCTGCTCGGCTTGAGCCGCTCGTCGCAGTACTACGAGCCGGTGGGGGAGAGCGCGGCGAACCTGGCGCTGATGCGCCGCTTGGACGAGTTGCATCTGGAACATCCGTTCTACGGCAGCCGGCAGTTGGTGCGGCACCTGCGCCGTGAGGGCGTGGTCGCCGGCCGGCACCGCGTGCGGCGGCTGATGCGGCGGATGGGCATGGAGGCGGTGTACCGCAAGCCGCGCACCAGTGCGGCCAACCCGGAGCATCGCGTGTACCCCTACCTGCTGCGCGACCTCGTGATCGACCGACCGGACCAGGTGTGGTGCGCGGACATCACCCACATCCCTGTTTCGCAGGGGTTTTTCTACTTGGTGGCCGTGATGGACTGGGCCAGCCGCCACGTCCTGTCGTGGCGCCTGTCGAACACCATGGACAGCGCCTTCTGTGTCGAGGCGCTCGAGGCGGCGCTGCACCTCGGCGTGCCGGAGATCTTCAACACCGACCAGGGCGCCCAGTTCACCAGCGTCGCGTTCACCGACAAGGTGCGCGCCTGCGGCGCGCGCTGTTCCATGGACGGCCGCGGCCGCTATCTCGACAACATCTTCATCGAGCGGCTGTGGCGTTCGCTGAAGTACGAGGCGGTGTACCTGCACGAGTTGGCCGACGGCCGCGACGCCGAACGCGTCATCGACTCCTGGTTCCGCTTCTACGGGGAGTCGCGTCCGCATTCGTCGCTGGGCGGCCGCACGCCCGGCGAGGTCTACCGGGGCATCGTGGAGGACGCCGCGTGAGCCGGGCGGGGGCCATGACAGCCGGGAACGCCACGGCCCTCGCCGCGTCAAGCCGCTGCGCGGCTCCTCCACTGCGTTGCGGCCCTTCGGGTGACACGGCGAGTGCCGCGGCGAGTGCCGCGGCGAACGGGTTGGCGACGACCGGAAGGGTCCTTCCGGTCGTCACCGACCGGCCTTCCCACACCACCACCACCGCCGCCTCGACGAGGCCGTTGACATCGGCGCCGCGCGTCGGCAGGGTCCGTTCATCGAGGGCATCAGACCACTCGGAGTACACCTTAACTCCGCCCTCGGACTGTCCAACGAACCAGGACCCCCTCAGTCGATCGCCACGTTGTCCGCGTAGAGATAGGTTCGGTCGAGGTTGTCCAGAATCGGGTTCAGTCGGCCGTGGATGCCGGGGAGATGCCCGGTCCGGTTGGGGATGATCAGTGATCCTCCATCCGGGGCGGGCCCGAGCGCGAGTTCGAGTGGCTCGCCGGGAACGTGATCGTGCACCACTCGGCTTTGGAATCCGGGAGCCGCGCAAAACACGGTCATCGGCAGCGTTGAATGCAGCTCAACGTCCGCGTGTCCGAACGCATCGGTGCGTTCCTCGCGGTATGTCTTGTTCGGGTAGATCAGCAGAACGTGTGCGTTGCGCACAGCTTCGCCGGTAGAGAGGTGTCGGACGGCGATTCGTACACCCACGCCGTCCGGGGGCGGTGGGCTCGCCGCCGGCAGCACGAGCAGCAGTTCGCGCTCGCCGATCAGTTCGTAGGTAGGTCGTCGCCCCGCGATGGCGAGAGTCTCGTCCTCGATCACCGCAACGCCTTCCCCCCGCCGCTCGACGAAGTACTGACGTCCGCCGGCCCCGGGAACGTCGCCCACGGGGCACTGCCCAAGGCGCGAGGCGATCAGCTCGTTGCGGGTGAACTGGCTCGTCCTGAGATCCTCGGTGGTCATCGAATTGCAGAGGCCGCCGGGCGAGTAGAGTTCCAGGCGGTCGTCGAACATGAACAGGCGTATTCGCGAGCCGCGGATCGAATAGTCCCGGTGGACGACTGCGTTGACCACCGCTTCGAACACCGCCCGTTCGCTGTACTGGGGAACGTCGATGCGGCCAGGGCGTTTGCTGGCCGAGACGCGCCGGTTGCGAACCACGAAGCGCAGGGCGTCCCGTATCTGCTGATCGAGAGGCCCGACAAGGTCTTGCGCGTCGAGTTGGCTCGCTCCATCCGCGGCCACGCCCTTGTAACAGACCGCCTGGATGTAGGCGTTTGGCAGCCACTCGGTCGGATTGTCCGCCCCAAGCAGCACACCGCCGACAGTGGCGCGTTGCACTCCCTCCGAATCGCTTTTCAGGAACTTGAGCTTGCCGAGGACCACTTCCGTCGGTTCGGCAGTGCGCGAACTGGCGTAGCTCCGCCACAGTTCCGCTCGCAGGCTGTTGACGCTCGTGCTTTGGACGATCTGCGTATCGGTGGCAGCGATGTCGGATTGACCACGCGACTGGGTGAGGCGTCGTACCTCGTCGGCGCCCAGTTGTCGCTGGCTGTCCCCACGGCGTCGGAAGTGGCCGCCCGGTGAACGGTGGACCGTGACTCCCTGAGCGATCTCGACGACCAGCACGCCGCGCGCAGGGGAGTCTGGCACGGGCACACGATAGAAACGGGGGTCCAGCGGAGGGTCCACCTTGTCCGAGCAGACCTCCTTCACGAAGTCTGCCAGCGCGTCCAGCCGGGACGCATCGAGCGACTGGGGTTGGCGGTCGTCGTCTATCCCCAGGACCAGCCTGCCCCCCTGGGCGTTGGCGAACGCCGCGAACGCGTCAGCGAGGTCGTCGCGCCTCGGCGCCGACACGCGGTCGCCTCGGAAGCGGACCTCCTTCAACTCGAGGTCGGAGTCTTCCCCGAGAGCGACCTGTTGCCAAAAGCTGGGAGTGTCGATGGGCATGGCGTCGTGTTGTTTGTTGGAGCGGCGGGCGCGGCACGCCTCTATGGGTGGCGATTATGCGCGATGGTGCTCGCCGTTGGGTCAACGCGCACTCGGGCGGGATGGACCTTGGCGTCGCGGGAGCGGCCGATGAGTCGAATCGTCCTGGAAGGTGGTACGAGTGGGTCGGGTACCATCGCAGCAACGACGCCGACAGGGCCACGCATGAGCGACAAGGCACACAAGGCGCCCCGGCGCACGGGTTTCGACACCCTGACCCTGCACGCGGGTCAGGTGGCGGACCCCGAGACTGGCGCCCGCGCGACCCCCATCTACCAGAGCGCGTCGTTCGTGTTCCCGGACACGGACCACGCGGTGGGGCTGTTCAACATCGAGCGGGCGGGGCACGTCTACTCCCGCCTGTCGAATCCGACCAACGCGGTGCTGGAGGAGCGGATCAGCGCCCTCGAAGGGGGCGTGGGCGCCATCGCGACGGCGAGCGGCCAGGCGGCGATGCATCTCGCCATCGCGACGGTCTGCTCCGCCGGCGATCACATCGTCGCCTCCCGGTCGCTCTACGGCGGCTCGCACAACCTGCTCGAGTACACGTTGCCGCGCTTCGGCATCGAGACGACGTTCGTCGACCCGCGCTCGCCCGGGGCCTTTGGCGACGCGATCCAGGGGAACACGAAACTGCTGTTCGGCGAGACCCTCGGCAACCCGGGCCTCGAGGTGCTCGACATCCGGGCCGTGGCGGAGGTCGGCCATGCCGCCGGGATCGCGCTCATGATCGACTCGACGTTCACGACGCCTTGGCTCTGCCGGCCGTTCGACCATGGCGCGGACATCATCTTCCACTCGGCGACGAAGTTCCTGAGCGGCCACGGCATCGTGATCGGGGGACTGGTGGTGGACGGCGGCACGTTCGACTGGGAGGCGTCGGACCGCTACCCGACGCTGACGGAGACCTACGCGGGATTCCACGACCTCGTGTTCGCGGAGGAGTTCGGGCCGCAGGCGTTCATCACGCGGGCGCGCAAGGAGGGCATCCGGGACTTCGGCGCCTGCATGGCCCCCACGACGGCGTTCCACATCCTGCAGGGGCTGGAGACGCTGCCCCTCCGTATGGAACGCCACGTCGCCAACGCCCGGCGCATCGCGGAGTTCCTGGCAGGACACGCGGCGGTCGAGTCCGTCGGCTACCCGGAACTCGCGAGCCACCCCGACCACGAACTCGCGCGGGAGCTGCTGCCCCGGGGCGCGGGCGCGGTGTTCGGCTTCGACATCAAGGGCGGGAGGCCGGCCGGGCGCAAGTTCATCGAGGGCCTCTCCCTGTTCTCGCATCTCGCGAACGTGGGCGACGCCAAGTCGCTCGTGATCCACCCCGCGAGCACGACGCACCACCGCATGGACGCGGCGGCGCTCGCGGCCGCCGGGATCGGGGAGGGCCTGGTCAGGCTGTCGGTGGGACTCGAGGACCCGGCGGACCTGGTCGAGGACCTCGACCGCGCGCTGCGGAGGTCGCAGCGATGAGGTTCACGGTCGACGGCAAGGCGGCGTTCGCGGGCACGGGGACCGACCGCGGGGGGGCCGACGCGCCGACCGTCGTGTTCGTGCACGGCGCGGGCATGGACCACACCGTGTGGGTGCTGCCGAGCCGGTACTTCGCGCGCCAGGGATACCGCGTGCTGGCGTTCGACCTGCCGGGTCACGGCCGGTCCGAGGGGCCGCCGCTAGGGAGTATCAAGGCGATGAGCGGCTGGCTGGACGCGGCGTGCGGGGTGCTCGACGTCGAGTCGGCCGCGATCGTGGGGCACAGCATGGGGTCGCTGGTGGCGTACCGTTTCGCCGTCGACCATCCCGCGCGCTGTCGCGCGCTGGCCCTGCTCGGCACGTCGGTGCCCATGCCGGTTACGAGCGTGCTGCTCGACGCGGCCGCGGACGACCACCACGCGGCGATCGAGATGACCAATGCCTGGAGCCACAGCCCCCGGGGAACGCTCGGCGGCAACCGCAACCCCGGGGTGTGGATGATGGCGGCGGGAGAACGGCTGATCGAGCGTTCGGCACCCGGCGTGCTCCATGCGGACCTGGCGGCCTGCAACGGCTTCGACCCGGCCGCGATCACCCGGACCGTCGACATGCCTGCCCTGGTCATCGCCGGCGACGCGGACCGCATGACGCCGGCGCGCGCGGGCCTCGACGTGGCCAATGCCCTGCCCGACGCGCGAGTGGTGCGCCTCGACGGCTGCGGACACGCGATGTTGAACGAGCGGCCGAACGAAATCCTCGATGCGCTTATCGGGATCTGTTGAGGGCGCTCAGTCGCCGCGCAGGATCGTCGCCCGGCGCGCCTCGGCGCGCTCGCGGACCTCGTCGGACAGTGGTGTCGACCAGTCTTCGAGCAAGACGGCGTCGTCATAGCGTTTGCGCCCGTCCTTGCGCACGCTCAAGTAGGCCGGGGACGTCACGTAAAGTACATGGATGTCCTCGTCCGTGTCGTTCGCGAGTTGCACCGGCGTACCCGGCTCCGTGACGACGGCCGCGCCGGCTTCGGCCACCAACTCGTTGGGCTCCGCATCGTCGGGGCCCCGCATCCGGACCGTCAGCTTCCCGGAGACGACGTAGGTCACCTGCGTCACGACCGGGTGCGCGTGGATGGCGGACGTCACGCCCGCCCGGATGCGTCCGGCGGCCAGGCCGAGGCCCCCCGGGATCGGGGGAGGGGGACGCGCACGGGCGTCGTCGGCGGGATTCAGGAACGGGTCGACTTCCGTCCCGTCCGGTGCGGCGACGAACGCGCCGGGCCGGAAAACGCGATTCAGATCCCCTGCTCCGCGCGGTAGCGGGACCATCGTTCGAACGAGTCCGCGATGGCGGCGTGGCGCGACTCGACCATGGACTCGATGTTCGGGTGCGTGAAGATGAACGCCTCGTTCTGCCGGATGCCGTGCAGCACGATCTCTCCGACCGCCCGGGGATCGAGTGCGCTGGCCAGAGCCCGCTCCATGCGCGCCGCGCGGTCCTCCTTGGGCAGGTGGCGCACCAAGGGGTAGATGTCGGTTTCCGTCTCCGAGCGCATCGCGTCGGGGCGGTTGCGCCCGGAGTCGAAGATGTTCGTATCGACCACGCCCGGGCACAGCGCCGACACGCCGATCCCGCTGTCGGCCAGGTCCGCGCGCAGGGCCTCGGTCAGACCCACCACGGCGAACTTGGAAGCCGTGTAAACGCTCATGCCGCGCGCGGTGCTCATCCCCGCCAGGGAAGCCGTGTTGACGATATGGCCGCCCTCGCCGTGGGCGGCGATGCGCGGCAGGAAGGTCTGCAGGCCGTTGATGACGCCGCGGACGTTGACGCCGAGTACCCAGTCCCAGTCTGCGTACGCCATCTCGTCGATGGACCCGCCGACCAGGACGCCGGCGTTGTTGCACAGGACGTGCACCTTGCCGAACGCGTCCTCGACCTGGTCCGCGGCTGCCACGAGGGCCGCCCGATCCGTCACGTCGACGCGTACGGCGAGGACATCGCCGCCGCTCGGCTCGAGCGCCGCGCGGGCCCGCTCGAGGGCTGTGTCCTCGACGTCGGCGATCGCCACGCGCATCCCGGCCCCGGCCAGCGCCCGGGCGATGCCCAGGCCGATGCCGCTGGCGCCGCCGGTGACGACGGCCGCCTTCCCGGTCAGGTTCTCCATGCCGACACACCCCGCCTCAGATCCCCTGTTCCTCGCGGAACGCCCGCCAGCGCGCGAAGGAGGCCGAGATCTCGTCCTGCCGCTCGTTCACGTCCGCCAGGTAAGCCGGGTGCGTGAAGATGTACGCCTCGTTCTCCTGGATGCCGTGCAGGACCATGTCGCCGACCACGTCGGGCTCCAGGGCGGTGGCGCGCGCCGCCGCGACGCGGAGCTGATTCTCCTCGTCGCCCTCCTCGTCGTCCATGAGCCCGAGCGTCGCCGTGTCGGTCTCCGACTGGAGTTCGGCGGGGCGGTTGCGTCCGGAGTCGAAGATGTTGGTGTTGACCACCCCGGGACACAGGACGGACACGCCGATGTCCTGCGCCGCCAGGTCCGCGCGCAGGGCTTCCGACATCCCCACCACCGCAAACTTGGTGGTGTTGTAGACGCCGAGCCCGCCGAAGGGGAGCAGGCCGGCCAGCGACGCGGTGTTGACGATGTGGCCGCCCTCGCCGTGGGCGAGGATGCGCGGCAGGAACTCCTGCACACCGTTCACGACGCCGTCCAGGTTCACCCCGACGACCCAGTCCCAGTCCGTGTAGGCCATGTCGGCGATGGAGCCGCCGACGGCCACGCCGGCGTTGTTGACCAGCACGTGGACCTTGCCGAATGCCTCCTCGGTGCGGTCCGCGGCGGCGGCCATGGCGTCCCGGTCCGTCACGTCCACCCGGATCGCGATGACGTCGGCGTTGGTGGGTCCGAACGAGGCCCGGGCCTGCTCCAGGGCCTCTTCCTCCACGTCCGCGAGGACGACCTTCATGCCCGCGGCCGCGAAGGAGCGCGCCATGGCGAGTCCCATGCCGCTCGCGGCTCCCGTGACGAACGCGACCTTGCCTGCTACGTCTTCCATGTGTTCCGTCCTGAAAATCCGTTAGATACCGTGTTTCTCGCGATACGCCTGCCAGCGTTCGAAGGACGCGACCATCTCGGCGTGGCGCATGTCGACGAACGGTTCGAAATCGGGGTGGCTGAATATGAACGCCTCGTTCTCGCGCACCGCGTGCAGGACCATGTCGCCGACGACGGCCGGCTCGATCATGCCCGAGAGCATCGCTTCGCGGGTCTCCGGGTCCAGTTCCGGGTCTTGCGGGTCGCCCAGGCCCATGCTCGAGTTGTCCGTCGCCGTCGAGAGCGCGTCCGGCCGGTTGCGGCCGGAACTGAAGATGTTGGTGTTGACGAAGCCGGGACACAGCACGGAGACGCCGATGTCCTGGTCCGCGAGGTCGGCCCGCATCGCCTCGGACATGCCGAGCACCGCGAACTTCGTCGTGTTGTAGACGCCGGCGCGTCCGAACGCCAGCAACCCCGCCATCGACGCGGTGTTGACGACGTGGCCGCCCTCGCCGTGGGCGACGATGCGCGGGACGAACGTCGTCACGCCGTTGATCACGCCCTGCAGGTTGACGCCAAGCACCCAGTCCCAGTCCTCGTAGGCGTGATCCGCGAAGGACGCGGCGATGCCGACCCCGGCGTTGTTGCAAAGGACGTGAACCTTGCCGAAAGCCGCTTCCGTGCGGTCGGCGGCCTCCGCCATGGCGTCGCGGTCGGTCACGTCCAGGGGTAGCGCGATGGTATCGGCGTTGCCCGGACCGAACGATGCGTGCGCCTGCTCGAGGGTGTCCTCCTCGATGTCGGCCAGGGCGACCTTCATGCCGGCCCCCGCAAAGGACCGCGCCATGGCCAGGCCCATCCCGCTGGCGGCGCCCGTGACGAAGGCGACCTTGCCGGCGACATGCTCCATGGGGCTCCCCCGCAAAAGGGCGCGATGTTATCACCGCGCGAACGGACTACGCCCGCAGGACCTCCGCCAGGGCGTCCCAGCGTCCGGCGAAGAAATGATCGGCGCCGTCGACAGTGCGGATCTCGCAGCGTCCGGCCGACCACCGCCGGAGGACGGCGAGGTCGACGAACGCATCCTCCGTGCCGGCCACGATCGTGACCTGCGCGGCGAGCGCATCGTCGGGGGCGGCGAAGTCCATCGCGCCGACCGGCGGCGCGATCAGCACGATGCGCCGTGCCTCGGGTATCCGGGCGCGGGCGCGCCACACGACGTTCGATCCGAACGAGTAGCCGCCGAGCCACAGTTCTTCCGGCGGGTGCTCCGCCGCGAGCCAGTCGCGCACGGCGACCAGGTCGTCGGCCTCGCCCCGCCCCTCGTCGTAGCGTCCGCCGCTCGCGCCGACGCCGCGGAAGTTGAACCGAACGCGCCCGACGTCCTGTTCGGCCAGCACCGTCGCGACCGTGTCGAGGACTGCGTCATGCATGCTGCCGCCGTAGAGCGGATGCGGATGGCAGAGGATCGCCCACCGGTCGCTGCCGCCCGCCTCGACGCGGGCCTCCAGCGCGCCGGCGGGGCCGGGGATCGTGGTGGCCTCAAGCATCCGGCGCACGATGCCCGTTCGGGCACGGCGTCGCAACCGGGGCCTCGCGGGCCTGGGATAACATCCCGCGGAAACAGGGAGGCGAACCGCCATGGCGCTACAGGCTGAGAAAGACTGGTCCCCGGCCGCGCCCGCCGACATGGAAGCGCTGTTCGAGTCGGTGAAGAACTGGGGCAGGTGGGGCGCGGACGACGAGCGGGGCGCGCTCAACTACATCTCGCCGGAAAAGGTGGCGTCCGCGGCGCGGCTGGTCGAGACCGGCATCGCGGTGAGCTGCGCGCTCGAGTTCCCGACGCGCCCGGCTCCGGACAACCCGCGTCCGGCGCAGCACATGATGGTGGTCGCGGGCGATGCGTGCACCGAGACCGGCATCCCGGGAATGGAGTCCGCGATGGACTTCATCGGCGTCGCCTTCCACGGCATGGCGGTGTCCCACATCGATGCGCTGTGTCACGTCTTCGTGAAGGAGACGATGTACAACGGCTTCCCGGCGGCCGACGTGAAGAGTACCGGCGCGCGCCGCAACAGCATCATGGCCGCGAAGGACGGAATCTCGGGGCGGGGCGTGCTGCTGGACATCCCCCGCCTGAAAGGCGTCGACTGGCTGGAGATCGGCGCCCGGATCGCCCCGGAAGACCTGGAGGCCGCCGAGGGGTCGCAGGGCGTTCGCGTGCATGAGGGCGACATCCTGCTCATCGCCACCGGTCGCGACTCGCGACGCCGGGCGATGGGCGCCTGGTCCGCGATGGAAGGGCTCGCCGGGCTCGACGCGCGCGCGGTGTCCTGGCTGCACGAGCGCGGGGTCGCCGTGCTCGGCTCCGACGGCGTCTCGGACGCCATCCCCAACGCCGATGTCGAGGGCTGGCCGATGCCGATCCACCAATGCGGCATCGTCGCCATCGGCCTGCACCTGCTCGACAACCTGCGCCTCGACGCGTTGGCGGATGCGTGCGCGAAACACGGCCGGTGGGAGTTCTTCTTCACGCTGGCGCCGCTGCGGGTGAAGCGGAGAACGGGGTCGCCGGTCAATCCGGTGGCGTTGTTCTGACCACACTGAACCCCGAGCGCCTGCGTGCGCTCTTCCATCGCTTCGGGCGCGTAGAGGCCATGGAACTCGCATCGCCGCTCTACGCGGAACTGTCGTACGCGGTTTCGGAGAGCCCCGAGCTGCTGGCGCTCGCGGCGCATACGCGAAACCGCCAACCGCCTCCGAACATGCTGTTCGGAGCCGTACAGTACCTGCTGCTGCGCGGGGCGGAGCATCCGCTCGCCGCACACTACCCGATCGTGTCCGGCAAGCCCCGGCCCATGGCGCCGGCGGCGGAAGACTTCCGCGACTTCTGCCGCGCGCATGCCGACGACGTTGCCGAAATCGTGCGCACGCGCCGCACGCAGACGAACGTCGTGCGGCGTTGCACCTGCCTCGTCCCGGCGTTTTCGGTGGTCTCGAGGGAGGCGCAGGGGCGTCCGCTGCACCTCATCGACCTCGGCGCAAGCGCGGGACTCAACTTGAACTTCGACCGTTACGGAGTCCGCTACACGCGCGCCGGCCGCGAGGTCCTCCGCTGGGGCGACGCCGGTGCGGTCGTGCAGCTCGAGGCCGAACTGCGCGGCGACGGGCTGCCCGCGCTCGAGCGGCACATCGCGGTCGGCGGACGCGTCGGGGTGGATCTCGATCCGATCGACGCGCTCGACCCCGAAGCCCTGCTGTGGCTGCGGGCGCTCATCTGGCCGGAGCACCTCGAGCGCCACCAGCGCTTGATGGACGCGGCCGAAGAGCTTCGCGCGCACCCCGTCCGGCTACTCGAGGGCGACGCCGTGGAGACCCTCCCGCAACTCCTGGATGAGGCGCCCGAGGACGAAGCCCTGACCGCCTACACGACGGTGGCCCTTTACCAGTTCCCCCGTGCCGCACGCGAGCGCATGGAAAGGACCCTGATCGACGCCAGCCGGAGCCGTCCGGTTTGGCGCGTGGCCCTTGAAGGGGTGCACGCCACGGAACTCACGCTCACCCGCTATCGCGACGGCTCGGCGGCGCCCACGGAACTGCTGGCCACGGCCTCGCCGCACGGCTGGTGGCTCGACTGGGTCGGTTCCTGAGCCCGCGACGCACCGCTCAGCCCCCGCACCGCCACCACCAGAGGCACCAGCAGGGCGGCGCAGATGCAGAGGCTCGCGACGGCGAGTAGCAGGAACGTCGTTCCCATGCCCCACGCGTCGAGCGCGACGCCGACCACCGGGGCCGTGAGCGCGAAACCGCCCCGGAAGCCGAGGCTCGCGAAGGAGTTGGCCGTGGCCCGGAACGTGCTGGGTACGCGCCGGTTCAGCGCCTGGCGCAGGACGACGGTCCCGAAGCCCCGGCACGCGAAGAACACGGCACTGACCAGTACACCGCCGACGGCCCCGAGCGTGCCGAGGCCGACGTAGCCCGCGACCGGCGCGAGGCCGACCACAAGCAGCATCGTCGTCGCCCCCAGGCGGTCCTCGAGTTGCAGTGCGTACTTCCCGGCGGCCGCGGAGACGAGGGTGAGCGTGCCCCAGAGACACCCGAACCAGACGACGTCGATCCCCTGGGCCTGCCAGTGCTTCTGCAGCAACCAGACGGCGAACATCGTCGTCAGCGGCCAGACGCAGAGCGCGAGGAACGTCAGGCGCAGGAGCCGGTCGTCGGCAACGAGGTGCCGGACCACGGACCCGAGGTTGCGCGCGTGACTGTCGCGCTCCATGCGCTCCCCGGGCGGTTCGACAAGCCCGAACGTCAGCGCGAACGCGAGCCACGCGGACGCGACCTGCGCGTACATCGCCCAGTCCATGGACCACAGCAACAGGAGGCTGCAGAGAAACGCCGCAAGCGCCCCCGACAGGTTGCCCGCGAAAAACAGCCGGCCGACCGCCTTCGGTGGCCGTCCCGCGCGTCCGCGGGCCGCCCGCATGGCGAGTTCCGTGTCGTAGAGCAACGCGAGATTGGCCCCGGACGTCAGGCTGAACGCGACGGCCAGGCACGCCTCGAAGACCGCGAGCTGCCAGAAGCCGTGCGCGAACAGCAGGACGACGTGCCCGATGCCACCGAACAGGCTGCCGACGACCAGCGTGCGCTTGCGCCCGAGCAGGTCCGCGAGGTAGCCCGAGGGCACCTCGAGCACCAGGACCAGGCCGGCGAACCACGCCTGTAGCAGCAGGACCTCCGACAGCCGGAGCCCCCGGCTCTCGAAGAAGAGCACGATGACCGGCATCAGCACCATGAACACCTGCAGGAACGAGAAAGCGAGCGTTCTGCGTATGTTGCGTGCCAGTTGACGCGGCGTGGGCGGTGACATCTCTCTTGCCTGGTCCATGAAACGAAAAAACCCCGAAGGCCCGGGGCGCTTCGGGGTTCTTGCGAACGGGTGGATTCGCGGAACTTACCCCGGGTCGGCGCCTCCCATCCGGCCGTGGACGTTGGCCACGCACGCCACCGCCGTCGACGGCAGGGCGTCGGCGGTGGTGAAGACGGTCAATGCGTGCTCGAACATGCTGGGGGTCGTGATCTCGAACCAGCGAGGGCGGCGCATTGTACGGACGGCGTCCGGTCCCGCCAAGGGCTTTTGTGCGTATTGTGCGTATAGTGGCGCCCTTCCCGTCCGAGGAGCCCGAGATGCCCGTCACGCTGAGCGATCTCACCACCACGCACCGCATGCCGAACCGGACCGTCCGGGAGTCGCTCGGCATCGTGAGCGCCGAGTGCGTACTCGGCATCAACGTCTTTCGCGACTTCCTCGGGGGCATTCGGGACGTCGTCGGCGGGCGCAGCGGGACGCATCAGAAGGCGCTCCGGGAGGCGAAGCAGTCCTGCCTGATGGAACTCGCGGACGAGGCCACGGCGCTCGGGGCGGACGCGGTGGTCGGCGTGGACCTCGACTACAGCGAGATCAGCGGCGGCGGCAAGGGCATGGTGTTCCTGGTCGCGAGCGGCACGGCCGTGCGGTTGGGCTGAGCGGCCTCGTCGATTAGGCTCGGCAGCGTTTGTCCCGGGAGCGAGTGCCATGTCCGAACCGCGTCTTGGCTACGTGAACGTCACCGTGTCCGACATCGACCGCTCCGTCGCATTCTTCCGCGACACCGTGGGCCTGCCCCTCAACTTCGCCGATGCCCAGTTCGGCTACGCGTCGTTCGCGACGCGGGGCGCCAGTTTCGCCGTCGTCCAGGCGCCCGACGGGGAGGCCGTGGGACGCCACACCGGAGTCGGCTTCGTGGTGGACGACCTCGACGCCGCGCACGCGGAGCTGGCGGAGAATGGGGTCGCGTTCACACGTCCGCCCACGCGGGAACCGTGGGGCGGCTACATGGCGATCTTCGCGGATCCGGACGGCAACACGTACTACCTGGACCAGGTGCCGGCCGACCACGGCTGAGAGCGCGCGCTACGGGCGTCCCAGGAAATCCCGCAGCACCCGGTTGAACACCTCGGGGTTCTCGAAGTAGGGCGAGTGGCCCGAGTCGATCTCGAAGCACTCCGCCGTCGGCAGGGCGTCGGCGAGTTCCCGCAGCACGTACGGCGGCCAGAGCACGTCGTGGGTACCGGCGAAGACCAGGATCGGCAGGGACAGCGTCCGGGCCTGCTCCATCGGCACCATGGTCTCCGGGTCGAACAGCGAGCCGCCGACGGCCTCCTGCGGCAGACGGTTGAAGTCGGAGATCTGCGCGTAGAGGAACCCCAGCGCGGGTTGCTTCTCGTGGAAGCCGGGCGCGACGGCCGCGTTCGAGAGACGGGTGTCCGCGACGCGCTCGCTCAAGGTCCGGATGCTGTCGATCCCGGACTGCAGCGCGATGCCGCCGATGGTGTCCGACAGGACGAGCTTCCTCACCCGTTCAGGGTGGTCCAGGGCGACGCGCACGCCGGTCCAGCCGCCCATGGACTGGCATACGAAGTGGGCGGAGTCGATCCCGAGATGGTCGAGCAGGGCGATGGCGTCGGCGCCGAACCGGCGCCCGTCGAAGTCTTCCGCCGCGCAGGTGGAACGCCCGAATCCGCGGCAGTCATACGCGACGCAGCGGTAGTCGCGCGCGAACTCCCCGAACTGGTTGTACCAGCTTGCCGCGTTGCCGCCGGCGCCGTGGCAGAACAGGATGGCGTCGCCGTCGCCGGCTTCCGTGTAGTACAGGTCTACTTCATGTTCGAGGGTCGGCATTGCGTTTCACCAGGGCGGAAGGGACGTTGGGGCTCTCCGGGTTCACCGTGACCGTCCGCAGTCGTGGATTGACCACCAGATCCATGTCTTCGAGCGGAATGGACCCCAGCAGCACTCCGTCGCCGAGTACGAGGGCGCCCGTGTAGCAAGAGCGGTTCGCGAAGCGGACCCGTACCGGACCGACATACGGGACCAGAAGGTGTTTGCCGTCTGCCGTGGTGACCTCGCGTTCTTCCAGTTCGTCGAGCCGAAGTTGCACCGCGACGTGCTCCGGGACACAGAGCGCGACCGAGCCCGTGTCCACCAACGCGCGCGTCGAGAGCGGGGCGAGACTGGCGTCGCGCGGGTTGGCGAGTTCGATGTCGGCGTGGATCAGGCCCATGCCTCTTTCACTGCGCCGCTTCGCGCTGCTGATGCTGGAAGATGGACTTGTGCCCGGTCTTCGACCAATCGGGCGGCATCGGGCAGGGGCGCGGGTCGAAGCGCGCCCAGCGCGCCGGCTCCCCGCGCACCATCTCGTTGCCGTGGCGTGCCCGGGCGACCAGGTTGGTGATGGCGATGGCGTCCGCGGCGGCGTAGGCGCAGAGGAGCAGGGGCCGGGGCCGCTCGCTCCAGTTTGGCTGCGAGCCGTGGATCGAGCGGCAGTTGTGCACCGTGACCGTCCCCGCCGGACCCTGGATGTACCCCGCGCTGGCGGCGTCGATGCGGGGCAGGTCCCCGTCCTGGATGTTGCCGGTCCAGTTGCGTTCGCCGTCGTAGAGGTCGTAGAGCGGGCCCTGGTGGCTCTTCGGGATCACGCCCATCGGCGCCATCTGCGCGTCCACGTCCTCGAGGTACACGCCGATCGTGAGCACGTCGTAGTTGGTGTGCGGCCAGAACTGGATGTCCTGGTGCCACTTGACCTCCTCGCCGCCGCCGCTCCACTTGAAGTTGAGTTTCGAGTGGTGGAACTTGATGTCCGGTCCGAGCAGATCCTCGGCGACATCGACGAACGGGCCGCTGGCGGCGAACTCCCAGTAGACCTCGTCCGTGTCCACGGGCGAGGTGAGGCGCCGGATGCGCGGCGCCTCCGGGCAGTGGTTGGGTTCGAGGTCGAAGCGCCTGTCGCCGTCCGCGTGGCGGCTTGCCTCCACATAGTGTTCGGTGCGTTCGTTCAGCCGCGCGAGCCAGTTAGCGCCGACCACGCCCGGGGCGCCGACGTAGCCGTTGTCGAAGTAGTGTTCGCGCTGCGCCTGGGTGAGCGCCTTCGGCGGGCGCGCCAGGATGTCCTCTGGGGTCATGGGTCGCCTCCGTTTGCCGCGAGTTTACTGTATGGCCCCTCCCGCCGGCCCGCTCAGGACAGGCCGAGGACCTTCCGGTTCGCGGCGGGGTCGGTGTCCGCGGCCGCGAAGTCGTCGAAGGCCCGATCCGTGACCCGGATGATGTGGTCACGGATGAAAGTGGCCCCCTCTCGCGCGCCGTCCTCCTGGTGCTTCAGGCAGCACTCCCACTCGAGCACGGCCCAGCCGTCGAAGTCGCCGGCGGCGAGCTTCGAGAAGATGGAGCGGAAGTCGACGGTCCCGTCGCCGAGCGAACGGAAGCGGCCGGGCCGGTCGATCCAGTCCTGGTAGCCGCCGTAGACACCGCTGCGGCCGGTGGGGCGGTACTCGGCGTCCTTCACGTGGAACATCCGGATGCGGTCCTGGTAGATGTCCAGGAACGCCAGGTAGTCGAGCTGCTGCAGGACGAAATGACTCGGGTCGTACAGAATGTTCGCGCGCGGATGGTCGTCCACCTCGGCGAGGAAGCGCTCGAAGGTGACGCCGTCGTGCAGGTCCTCGCCCGGATGGATCTCGAAGCAACAGTCGATGCCGTGCTCCTCGAAGCTGTCGAGGATCGGGCGCCAGCGGCGCGCGAGCTCCTGGAACCCGGTTTCGACCAGCCCGGCGGGACGCTGTGGCCACGGATACATCATTGGCCAGAGCAGTGCCCCGGAGAAGGTCGCGTGGGCGCCGAGGCCGAGGTTCCGGCTCGCCGCCGCCGCGAGCCGCACCTGTTCGGTCGCCCAAGCCGTGCGGGCGGCGGGGTTGCCGCGCACGGCCTCCGGGGCGAAGCCGTCGAACAGCGCATCGTAGGCCGGGTGTACCGCGACGAGCTGACCCTCGAGGTGGGTGGAAAGCTCCGTGATCTGGATGCCGTGGGCTCCGACCCGCCCCCGCAGTTCGTCGCAGTAGTCGGTGCTCTCGGCCGCCCGTGCCACGTCGATGAAACGGGTGTTCCCGATGGGCACCTGGATGCCCTTGAAACCGAGGTCCGCGGCCCAACGCGCCATGGACTCGATGTTGTCGAACGGGTCTTCGTCCGCCATGAACTGGGCAAGGAAGATGGCGGGTCCCTTGACGGTCTTCATCGGTTTCCTCCGTCAGGAAGATGGTGGGGCGGGGCCGTGCGGCGCGCGGAACGGGACCCATGCGCCGCGCCGGGCGCTCTCGACCACGGTCTCGACGAAGGCCATGCCGCGCACGCCGTCCGCGATCGTGGGGAAGTCCGCACCGTCGGCGGGCGGTGCGTGGCCGTCGAGCCTTGCCCGCAATGCCGCCGCGAAGTTGCGATAGATCACTGCGAACGCCTCGAGGAACCCTTCCGGATGGCCCGCCGGGAGCCGGGTCGCTGCTTCGGCCGCGGGGCTTACGCCCGGAGCGCCGGTACGCCGCAGTTCGGCGGGGCGGTCGGGCCAGCGGACGACGAGGGAGTTCGGTTCCATTTGCGACCATTCGAGACCGCCGCGTTCGCCGTACACGCGCAGCCGCAGCCCGTTCTCCTCGCCTACCGCCACCTGGCTTGCGAAGAGCACGCCGCGGGCGCCGTTGTCGAAACGCAGCAGGACGTTGCCGTCGTCGTCAAGAGGCCGGCCCGGCACGAAAGCCGTGAGGTCGGCGCAGAGCTCGGTGATGGCGAGCCCCGTGACGTAGGCCGCGAGATTCTCCCCGTGGGTGCCGATGTCGCCGATGCAGCCCGCGGCGCCGGAACGCTCCGGATCCGTGCGCCACTCGGCCTGCCGGTTCCCGGCGCGTTCCATCGGCTCCGCCAGCCAGCCCTGGAGGTACTCGACGATCACCCGCCGGATCTCGCCGAAGGCGCCGGCATGCACGAGATGGCGCGCCTCCTTCACCATCGGATAGCCGGTGTAGTTGTAGGTGAGTCCGAACAGCAGCCCGGTCTCCGCGACGAGCCTCTCAAGCCCTTTGGCCTCGTCGAGATCGAACGTCACCGGCTTGTCGGACACGACGTGGAATCCGGCTTCGAGGGCGCCTCTTGCGACCGGGTAGTGCAGGTGGTTCGGCACGGCGACCGTGACGAAGTGCATGCGCTCGTTCTCGTCGAGTTCGGCCTCGGTGCGGAACATCTCCTCGAAGGTGGCGTAGCAGCGGTCGGGGGGTAGTCCGTAGAGCGCGCCGCCCGAGCGTTTCGACCGCGCCGCGTCCGCGGAGAACGCGCCGCAGACGAGTTCGATCCCTCCGTCGAGTTCGGCGGCCATGCGGTGGACGGGGCCGATGAAAGACCCCTCGCCGCCGCCGACCAGCCCCATGCGAAGCCGGGCTGCGCCCTGCGTCATGCGCCGTGTTCCATCGCCGGGTTCCGTCCACAGATTAGCAGCGGACCCTGCGATACGATAGCGCCCGCCCGGCGGGGGCGCGACGGTGCGGGGAGGTGGCATGGGTGGGGTGACGAGGTTCGGCGTGATCGGGGCCGGCGCCATCGCGCACATCGCGTCCCGGGAGTTGGCCCGCCTGTCTGAAGCCGAGATCGTCGCGGTCGCGGACCCGCACGAGGGGCGTGCACGGGACTTTGCGGACCAGTTCCACGTCGAGCGGACCTTCGCCGACGCCGATGCGTTGCTGGCGCTAGATACGGTCGACGCGGTCTACATCGCGGTACCGAACCGGTGGCATGCGCCCCTCGCCCGCGCGGCGCTCGAGGCCGGCAAGCACACGCTGCTCGACAAGCCCTTCGCCCTGAACGGGGCCGAGGCGCGCGAGGTCGTCGCCGCCGCGCAGGCGAGCGGCCGGTGCCTCATGCTGGGCATGAACCAGCGCTTCTCGCGGGAGGTGCAGACGGCCCGTGCGCTGGTGGCGGCGGGCGCGTTGGGAGAGGTCTACCACGTCAAGGCGTACTGGCGCCGCCGCGCGGGTATCCCCCGCATCGGGAGCTGGTTCACGCACCGCTCCGAGTCCGGGGGCGGCAGCCTGCTGGATATCGGCGTGCACGTCCTCGACGCCGCGCTGTTCGCGCTCGACGACTTCGATGCGGTCTCCGTGTCCGGCGCCACCCACGCGAAGTTCGGCGTGCGCGGGCTGGCGGAGATCGACTGGGGGCGTTCCGAGGCGGAGGATGGGGTGTTCGACGTCGAGGACTTCGCGGCGGCCCTGGTCCGGCTCGGCAGTGGCACGACGCTGTCTCTGGAGGCGGCATGGGCGATGCACCAGGAGGTGCCCCGTACGATGAACGTCGAACTGTTCGGCACCGACGCGGCCTACAGCGCCTACGAGTCGAAACTCTACCGGAACGGTGAGGACGGGTATGTCACGGTCGAAACGCCCCCAGGCGGCGAACTCGCGTATCCCCACATGAGCCGCATGCAGCACTTCCTGGACGTCCTCCGGGGGCGTGAGCCGCCGGCGGTCACGCACGCGCAGGCCCTGGCGGTCCAGGACATCCTGGACGCGGTGTATGCGTCCGCGGCGAGCGGCATGGAGGTGACGGCATGACGGCTCCGCTGTCCGTTCAGCTCTACTCGCTCAGGGAGGCGTCGGAGTCGGATTTCGATGGCGTGCTGACGCGCCTGGCGGAGATCGGCTACGCCGGGGTCGAGCCGTTCGCGCTGTTCGGGATGTCGCCGGCGGCGTTCCGGCGGCGCGTGGAGGACCTCGGCATGCGTGTCTCGTCGAGTCACTTCCCGTGGGCGAACCGGACCGAGGTCTCCAGGGTCTGCGACATCGTCGGCGAGCTGGGCCTCACGCGCGCGGCCGGCGGGTTCGCGCCGGACGACTTCACCGACCTGGACGCCGTCCGGCGCACGGCCGACACGGTCAACGGGCTCGTGGAGGCATTGGGGCGCGCGGGCATCGGCCTGTTCCTGCACAACCACTGGTGGGAGTTCGAGGAGGTCGACGGCGTGCCGGCGTACCACCTGTTCCAGGAACTCTGCCCCGGCGTCCAGTTCGAGATCGACACCTACTGGGCAGCCAATTTCGGCGCCCGCGACCCGGCTGCGGAAGTTGCCCGGGTACGGGACCGGACGCCGCTGCTGCACATCAAGGACGGGCCGCTTGAGAAAGGGCGTGCCCACGTGGCCGTGGGTGACGGCCGGATGGACGTTCCCGCCACGGTGGGAGCGGCGGATCCGGACGTGCTCGAGTGGGTCATCGTCGAGCTCGACAGTTGCGACACCGACATGATGACCGCCGTCGAGCGGAGCCACGCGTACCTGACGGGAGCGGGGTTGGCGCTCGGGCAGGACTGACGTCCGGCGGGGGGTCACTTCACTCCGACGAGCCCAGGAACAGTCTTCGGTCCCAGTAGACGGGCTCTTCAAGGCCCACATCGATGCGTTTGGCCGCCCAGTCGGGGTGCTTGGCGTTGACAACGACGTTCCGCTCCATGCGCGCGACTATTGAAGGTACGAACAGGATCGCGCTTCGCGACTCCCGGCACCATTTGCTCCCGAAGGCGCGGGCGGATGCACCAACGGGGTCCGACCAGTCGGGGAGGGAGTCCTTTGTGACGACCTCGTAGCTCACGCCTTCCGGTATCGAGACTTCGACGAAGTGCTGGTTCGGAGGAAGCACGCCGTTGCAGTAGACGAGCTTTTCGAGGAGGGCGGTCGAATAGTGTTCCGAAGCGTAGATGACCTCGTCGCCAAGGTCGTGCCACCTTGCCGCAAGCTGCCGGGTCCCTTCCGCGCTCCAGACAGCAAAGCGGCCGGCAGGGTCGCCTATGCGATAGGCTCGAATCGCCTCCCGCAGCACCCGCGCGCTCATCAAACGGCGACGCTGGCCTCGAGGCGGCGTACGAGGTTGAGGACCGCTTCCGTGCCGGCCGAACTGGACCGCGCCAGGTCGAAGGGAGTTTCGTCGTCGAGCAACGGGTGTGATCGGTTGAGGAAAGCCTCGATGCGGCGCGGGTCTCCGTGGTAGACAAGGCTGACGGCGTCGACTAGCCGTCCGATGTCGTAGAGTCGCTCGCTGAGGTCCCTGGACAAAAGTCTGCCTGCCTTGCGCACCCTTCGCAGCGTGGCTTCGGGAACGATGGGGCCGATCACCAGCTTCCTGCCGAGTATGCCCTCCAGCGCCGAGACGGCGCCTGGATGAAGGCCGTCGGAGATTCGTCGCGCGAGCTGCAGATCATCGACCCCATCCGGCTCTCGTATGGCCAGCAGGCGGGCTACGCGAGCGGACTGACCCGCGGGCAAGCTCCCGGGATCGGCATAGGCTTGCAGGTTCATTCCCTTCCCCTGTGGCGAATCGTCACTTGACGATTGTACCGCAGTCAGTTGGCGTCGGCGGGGTTGGTGCGGGAGCCCGGCGCACAAGGCTGGTGTGGGAAAATGCTCCTGTCGGGAGAGGCACCTGCGAGGTGAAGGTTTGCGGAAACGGAAGATCCGTCCCCGACGGTTGAAATGGAGTTCACCGACCTGAACCTGACCGCCTACGGCGGTTCCTCGATACTTGCTCGGACGGCGCGGCAGTTCGGTTTGTTCGAACTGCTCGACGAGGCGGTTCGGGTCAAGTCGCGCAACCGCGGAGCGACCGACACGGAGACGTTGTGGGCGCTGATCGCGTGCCTGGCGCGTGGCGACGGTGCGCTGTCGGATCTCGACGCGCTACGTGCCGACCCGGTGGCGCGGATCCTGCTTGGGCTGAACCGGGTTCCCGAGGCGCGCCGTGCGGGGGAGTGGCTGGCGCGGCTACAGGTGGGCGACGTGAAGGGGCTGTGGCAGGCGGCGCGGCGGTTCGCGGAGCGCGTGGCGCCGTGGATCGTGGCGCACGAGGTGGAGACGCGGGGCTACGTTCCGCTGTTCATCGATGCCACCGGGATCGAGGTGGACGGCGCGCTGTTCGAGCGGGCGCGGCGCAGCTACGCGGGCCGGCGCGGCTACTGGCTGCACGCGACGTTCCTGGGCGGCCTGTGGTCGGCGGGTCAGTTGTGTCCTGGTGGCGGGCGGGTGACGCTGAACGCCGGCTTCCCGAAGCAGGCCCGTCAGCAGTTCCCGCGCTTGTGCGTCCTCGAGGTCGAGCGGCATGGCGTCCCGCCAACCCGGCCGCGTGCGGTCAAGCTCGGTCAAAGGGTCTGCGCTCCGCGCGTCTCCTTGGAGGTCGAGCACCGCTTCGATCAAGTCCGCGGCCAGCCGCAACACGTAGTCCCGGCGCAACGTCGGCGGGCGGAGCAGGTGTTGCTGGTCCCGTGCGAGTTCGATGGGATCCTCGACGAATTGCCGATAGGCCGCCACATGCTTCAGGACAGCCCTAAGGTAGGCCGTCACCTTGTTGCCGGGCCTGCGCATGACGGCCAACGGCAGGCCGCCTTGGCAGGCGAACGTGCCGAGGTAGCGGATCGAGGTTGGGAGCCGGACCAGATCGACCCGCCACCAGCGCCATGCCCGCCTCACGGGTGCGTACAGGTCGGGGTAGTGGACATCCCAACGGATCGAATCCAACAAAGGTTCCCAAGCCCAGTGGGCACCGTCGTACCGCCGTTGCCACCACTCGGCGGCGTAGAGGACGAATGCCCGTACGTTGGCGGCGCCGAGGCGGTGGTTCGAGGGAGTTGACGTCAGCATCGCCTGAAGGTCGGCAAACTCGTCTGCGGAGCACCGATAGGCGTACAGCGCTCGTCCGTCCGGACGGTCCAGTTTTCGGTGTCGCAGAAAGACTGTCAGCCACCCTGAAGCATCAGTTGCCATGTGCCTCACCCGCTAGGCTCCACGCACAGGCCCATTATGCAGCGGCGCTCCAGACACCAGTGGCCGCGATAGTAGACGAGGCGTTGTGGCGAGACGATGCGTCAGCGGCCGCAGCGCGTGGCTACTTGCCCGTGAGTCGGAAAGCCTTCTTCAGGCCGGCCTGCGCGAGCACGGGGTTCGCCGTGTGTCGCGACTTGATGTTGCCGTCCACGGGAAAGTGCTTGCCGGAAATCGGGCTGAACCAGATCTCGTGGTCGCCTCGGCCCTGACGCACCGGCCGGCAACCCGCTTCCCGGGGTCTCCGCTGCAGCGCCTTCGTGAAGCCGGCCACTATCCCGCCAGCCGGATCGTCTCCAGCCGGCTGGAGGTCATGCGCAGCGGGATCGCATCCACGGGCCGTTGATCGAACAGGTGGCGGTTCAGCTCGTACAGCTCCGGCACAAGCTCGCGGATCTTCCTCGCCAGACCGTTCTCCGAGCCCGCCTCGGCCACCAGGCCGGGAAAGTCCGTGTCCGACACGTGCCAGACGCCCGCTTCCTCGTCCCAAGAGATCTCCGCGAAGCAGGTGTGCTCCATGCCGCCTCCGCACGTCCGCCCGACCGTCGGGATTATGCCCTCCGGCGTCGGTTGCCGGCCATCGTTTCACCGCGCTTGCCGCGCTTGCCGCGCTTGGCCAGCGCTTGGCCAGCGCCTGGCCCGCCATGCGCTCCCTTGGCCCAGCGCTCGGCGTTCGGGGGCCGATATGGTAGAGCCGCTCGTTGATATCCTTGGCGCCCGGATGAAGGCCGTTGGAGATTCGCCTCGCGAGTTGCAGATCACCACCCCGGCGTCGCGCTGCTTGAGAGGATGGACAACGGGGCGGTGCCGCCGACACCGACTGATCCTGTCGCGTGGGTCCGGCGAACAACGGTTGTCGAGGACCGGGAGAGTTTTCGAACGCGGCGATCGCGTCTCGGATGCCCGGGCTCGGCCGGCGCGGGCGCGACCCCGGCCGATGCGTGGCCGGCGGCAACCATCACCGCGGCCGTTCCCCGGCCACCGTCAGCCGGTACATCTTCCGGCGCTGCGGAAAGTAGTCGTTCACCGGCTTGTGCTGCGTGGTCCGGTTGTCCCAGATGGCGACCGTGCCCGGCTGCCAGGAGAGGCGCACGGTGTGCTCGTCGACGGTGATCTCGCCGCACAGGAAAGCGAGCAGGGCGTCGCTCTCGCGGCGGGACAGCCCCTCGAGGCGCGTGGTGAAGAGCGGATTGACGTAGAGGGCCTTCCGGCCGGACGCCGGATGGGTGCGTACGACGGGGTGCGTGACGGGCGGGTGGGCGGCCACCGCGTCGCGCAGGCGTTCCTGACCCCCGGGCGCCGCCAGGCTCTCGCGAAAGCCGTGGGCGAAGTCATGCACGGCGCGCAGCCCGGCGATCAGGTCCTTGAGTGGCGGCGACAGCCCCTCGTACGCCGCGTGTGCGCTGGCCCAGAGCGTGTCGCCGCCCGTGTCGGGGACGGTCCTGGCGTAGAGAAGCGTGACCGCCGGGGGCGTCTCGCGGAAGGTCATGTCCGAGTGCCACACCTCGATGCGGGACGGCGCCTCCGCAGTGCTCTCGAGGATCTGCACGCGGCCGGCCTCCGGGACGGTCGGGTAGGCCGGGTGGGTCTCCAGGTTTCCGAAGCGTTCCCCGAGTTGCTGGAACTCCGGGGCCGTGAGCCGTTGGTCCCGCAGGAACAGGACATGGTGCGCCAGCAGGGCTTCCTGCAGGGCGTCGAAGTCCTCCCGCGAGCGTAGCGCCTGGCGGAGGTCCGTCTCCACGTAGGCGCCGAGTGCGGGGCCGACTGGGACAACCTGCGTCATGGCTACCGGAAGACCACCGTGCGGGCGCCGTTCAGCAGGATGCGGTGCTCCGCCTGGTAACGGACGGCCCGGGCGAGCACCTGGGTTTCGATGTTGCGTCCGGCGGCCTCGAGGTCGGCGGGTGTGTGCCGGTGATCGACCCGCGCGGTGTCCTGCTCGATGATGGGTCCTTCGTCGAGGTCCGGGGTCACGTAGTGGGCGGTGGCGCCGATGATCTTCACGCCGCGCTCGTGCGCCTGCGGGTATGGCCTGGCGCCCTTGAAGCTCGGCAGGTAGGAGTGGTGGATGTTGATGACCCGGCCCGCGAGCGTGGCGCAGGTGTCCTCCGTCAGGATCTGCATGTAGCGCGCCAGCACCACGAAATCGATGCCCCGTGCGCGCGCCTCCGCGAGCATTTTCCGCTCCTGGAGCGCCTTGCTCTCCCGCGTGACGGGCAGGTGCAGGAAGTCGACATCGAAGGCGGTGGCCAGGTAGCCCGCGTCGGGATGGTTCGAGATGACGAGGTCGATGTCGATGGGGAGATCGCCGACGCGGGCGCGGTGCAGGAGGTCCGCGAGGCAGTGTTCGTACTTCGAGACCATGATCAGGACCCGGGGCCGTTCACCGGCCGGCCATAGACCCCAACTCATGCCGTAACGGTCGGCGACGGCGACGAACGAGTCCATGAGCGCGCCGAGCGTGGCCTCCCCGACGAAGGCGAGCCGCAGGAAGAAGCGGCCGCTGTGCGGGTCGCCGAACTGGTCGCTCGCGACGATGTTGCACCCGTGGCCGACCAGCCATTGGCTGACGGCGAATACCAGCCCGGGCTGGTCCGGACAGTGCAGGGTCAGGATGTACTCGTTGTCGGCCATCGCCGCTCCCGCCGCCGGGCCGTGCGGAGTCCCTTGGGACCGTGTCGGCGCGCGAGCCTACCGCGTGGCCGCGGCCGGTGTCATCCCGAAATGCCGCGCCGCGAGTCGGCCTCGGCCCCGGTGCTATGATCGAACGCCAGTCGGTTTCCGCGGCCGCTCCCCACCCATACCCCAATGAACGTCCCTCCTTCGATCCGTTGGCAGGAAGGGCGCCTGTGGCTCCTGGACCAGCGGCGGTTGCCCGCGGAGGTCGCCTACGTCGAGCGGACGGACGCCGCCGACGTCGCCCAGGCGATCGCCTGCATGCAGGTGCGGGGCGCCCCCGCCATCGGCGTCGCCGCGGCCTACGGCATGGCGCTCGCGGCGCGCGCCGGAGACGATCTGGATGCCGCTGCCGCAACGCTCATGGCGGCGCGCCCGACGGCGTCCAATCTCGCCTGGGCGGTGCGCCGGGTCCTGACCGCGGACGACCCGATCGCGGAGGCGGAGGCGATCCATCGGGAAGACGCGGCGATGTGCCACGCGATCGGCGAATACGGGGTCGGCCTCCTGCGCGACGGCATGGGCGTCCTGACCCATTGCAACGCCGGCGCGCTGGCCGTGTCCGCCCTCGGCACGGCGACCGCGCCGATGTACCTCGCCCACGAGGCCGGCGTGGGCCTGCGGGTGTTCGTCGACGAAACCCGGCCCGTCCTGCAGGGCGCGCGGCTGACGGCCTGGGAACTCTCCCGCGCGGGACTCGACGTGACGCTGATCTGCGACGGGACCGCGGCGCACATGATGGCCGAGGGCGCCGTCGACCTGGTCATCACGGGCGCGGACCGGGTGACGGCGAACGGCGATGTCGTCAACAAGATCGGCACGCGCGGGCTCGCCATCTCCGCCCGCTACCACGGCGTCCCGTTCTACGTCGCCTTCCCGTCGTCCACCTTCGACCCGCACACATCGGCCGGGGCCGACGTCCTGATCGAAGAGCGGGATCCGGGCGAGGTCACGGACCCCATCCCCGCCGCTGCCGGAGTCCGCGTGCGCAACCCCGCGTTCGACGTGACGCCGGCGGGACTGGTGACGGGATGGATCACGGATTGCGGAATGCTCTCGAAGGCGTCGGAACTGGACGTGCTGGCGCGCGGGTGAGTTGCCGCGACGGATTCGGAGGGCTCGGTCGTACAGGCAGACGAACCGTTTTGACGAAAGGAAGTCGACATGATCACTCGCATCCTCACCCTCGGTGTCGCCATCGCCGCCTTCTCCGCGGCCGGGGCGACGGACACCTCCGACGCCGGGGCCGACAGGGACGCCAAGGGCAAGCGGGGTGTCTCCATCGAAACCCTCGAATCCCGCGCCGCGGAGCGTTTCGCCAAGGCCGACGCGGACGGTGACGGCCGCGTCACGCCGGAGGAGTTCGCCGCGGTCGGGATGGACCGGCGCGGGCGGGGCGAGGACGCCCGGCGGGATGGGCGGCGCCGCGACGGACCGCGCGACCGCCGGCGCTCGCGGGGCCTGTTCGAAGACGGCGCCTTCGATGCCGCGGACGCCGACGGTGACGGCAAGCTGTCGCGGCAAGAGTGGCGGGATCTGCCCCGGGCCGCACGCGACGCCGGCCGGGCGCGGATGTTCGCGCGGATGGACGACAACGGCGACGGCGTGCTGCAAGCGGCGGAGTTTGCGCCGAACGTCGAGCGGCTGCGCGCCCTCGATGCCGACGGCGACGGTCGCCTGACCCGGCGCGAGATGCGCGAGGGACGTCGGGGCGACCGGGACGCGAAGGCGCCGGACGCCGCGGAAGGGTAGTGGACGGTTGCCCCAGCCAGCGGACGAGGAACTCTTGCGAAGGATCCGGTCCCGAGACCGTACCGCGTTCGGGTTGCTGCTCGACCGCCACCTCGCCGGCGTGCAGGCCTACGCGTTCCGGATGACGGACAACCGGGCGGACGCGGAAGATGTCGCGCAGGAGACCTTCCTGCGGGTGTGGGACCGGGCGCGGACGTTCCAGGAGGGGCGCGTGCGGGTGTCGACGTGGCTCTACCGGATCGCGCACAACCTGTGCGTGGACGCCTTCCGCCGGCGCCGCGATGTCGTCGAGGACGGCCTCGAGACGCTCGCGGACGAACGGTACTCGGGCCTGCCCGACAGTATCGCGGAGGAACGCCGCGCAGCGGTGCGGGCGGCGGTGGCCGAGTTGCCCGAGCGGCAGCGGGCCGCGCTCGTCCTGTGCCAGTTGCAGGGCTGGTCGAACCGGGACGCGGCGGTCGTGCTGGAGGTCTCGGTGGATGCGCTGGAGTCCCTCGTGGCGCGCGCGCGGCGCACGCTCAAGGGTCGACTCCGGGAGTTTCGCGAGGACGCGGGGCAGACATGGGGGAGGGCGACATGACGATTGACGAGTTCATCGCGCACCTGGACGTGCACGGCGCCGACCTGGAGCGCTGGCCGGCGGAATTGCGCGACGCAGCCCGCAGGGTCGCGGCGACACCGGCAGGTCGTTCGGAGCTCACGGCTGCGCGGGCTTTCGAAACGCTGCTCGAGGACAGCCTCCCGGCGCCGCCCGAAATGGGGTTGAAGGCGCGCATCCTGGGTCGCGTCCCGTTCGGCTGGCCGGCCTGGCTCGCGCCCGCGCGCTGGCGTCCGCTGGCGGCGGCGGCAGCGGCTCCGCTGGCCCTGGGTTTCGTGCTCGGGTTCGCGTCACCGAACGAGGACGACGGCTTCGAGGACGTCGTATCCGTGCTGGCCTTCTCCCCGGTCATTCGAGGAAGAACTGGGGGCCGAAGGGGTCGCCCCCGCGGCAAACCCGACAACGGAAGAGGAACGCCATGTGGAATAGGTGGCTGATTGCGGCGCTCGTGGTGTCCATCCTGGTCAACCTGGCCCTCGGCGGGTTCGTCGTCGGCCGGATGACGCGCGACTTCGCGCCGATGCCGGGGCTCCATTCGATGATCGGCGTGGCGCGCCTGGTGCGATTCCTGGAAGAGGACCGGCGGCGCGAAGTGGTCGGGGACCTCTGGGACCGGCGCCGGGACCTGCGGCAGTCGCTGCGGGCGATCCGCGGTGCGCAACGTGACATCGCCGCCGCGTTGACCGCGGAACCGTTCGACGAAGCGGCGCTGCGGGAGGCGTTCGAGGCGTTTCGGGACCGGCTGGAGAGCAGCCAGGCCAGCAGTCACGAGATGCTCGCCGGCGTCGCGTCGCGGCTCACGCCGGAGGAACGCGGGCGCCTGGCGCGGTCCCTGTCCCGCCCGGAAAGACACCGGGGCGGCGGTCCGCCTCGGTGAGGTCCGCCGGGAGCGCCGGCCGGACTTGCTAGCATGGTCCCGGACAGGCGCCCGAGAACCCGAATTGTCCGACGTTGCCCACACCCTGTCCCGCTTCGTGGCCGACTATGTCGACGCCTATCCGGACCTGACGGAGGTATTCGATCCGGACTGGCGCTCCCCCTGCGAGGTGGGCGAGCCTTTCCGCGGGCCGGACGGCGTGGAGGTGGTGCGCTGGCGCCCCGTGCGGCGCCGGTACGCCGACGATTTCCGGGGCCTCGAGAACGCCCTCGAACTGCCCATCCACCCGGACATCAAGGCCTACTACGGGAGCTGGTGGTCTGGCGGCCTCGAGGCGGCGGCGCCCGAAGGGCACGTCAGTCTGCTCTTCCTGTGGAACGAGGCCGACGCGGAGCGGCTGGTCGAGAACCTCATCGGCCACGCGATGGCCAAACAGCGCGCCCGGGCCCCTTTCAGCGTCTTCTTCGCCTGTACGGAGCAGGACTCGGAACTCTTCCTCTCGGTGGAGAACGAGACGGGCCGCGTGCTCCTCGAACGGCCCGGCTACAAGCCCATCCGCACGGTGGCGGAGTCGCTTCCCGAGTTCCTCGGCGGGCTCACACCGCGTCCTCCCTATCTGCACCCGGAGCGGGCCGTCCTCGACCGCTGAGGCCCGGCGCCTGCGCGCACGGTGGCGGATTCCCGCTCGCGGCGCCGTACGCTCCGGCGGCACGCCACACGCGCATGAGGTTGCCCCCGAGGATCTTCGCGATCGCGTCCTCGGCGTGGCCGCGCCGCAGCAGGCCGGCGATCAGGTTGGGAAACGCGGCGACGTCCTTCAACCCCTCGGGCAAGGTGTCTCCGACCCCGTCGAAGTCCGAGCCCAGGCCGACATGGTCGATGCCGGCGAGCGTCACGACGCGGTCGATGTGGTCCAGGACCGTCTCGACGCTGGCGTAGGGGTAGGGGTGCGCCTGGCGGTACTCCGCGTCGAAGGCGAGGCGGGCCGCGGGATCCGGTTCGGTCACTCCAAACGCCGCCGCGAGGGCGCCCCGGCGGGCCACGGCCCAGTTCTGGGCGGTCTCCGAGACGAAGTCGCTGCCGAAGTTGATCTGCACGACGCCGCCCTGGGCCCCGACCGCCTCGACCATCGCGTCGCTGATGTTGCGGTGGAAACCGGGGATGAAATGCCGGAGGGAGGAATGGGTGGCGACGACCGGGACCTCGGTGTGCTCCAGCGCCTGCCACGCCGCGTTGTCCGAGAGGTGGGAGAGGTCGATCATGATCCCGCGTTCGTTCAATGCCCGGACCGTCTCAACGCCCAGGGGCGACAGGCCCTGCCAGGGCTCGTTCGTGTCGTAGCTCGAGTCCGAGAACGCGTTGGTCCGCGAATGCGTCAGGCCGACGTAGGAGATGCCGCGGGACACGAAATGGTCGAGGTGCTCGGCGTCGTCTCCGAGCGGGCTGCCGTTTTCCATCCCGAGTGCGAGCGCGAGCCTGCCGGAGTCCCTGAGGACGTCGACGTCGTCCGCGCAGGCGGCGATGCCGAACCGTTCCGGGGCGTCCTGAACGATCTCCTCCATCGCGTCGATCAGGCTGTTCGCGAGGTCGGTGGACGTGCCGTCCTCGACCGCGCCGGCGGGGGTGAAGATGGACATGAAGGCCACGTCCAGTCCGCCCGCCACCGCGCGGGGGTGATCGAACTGTCCCGCGGACTGCATCGGCCCCACTGTGTCTGGCTGGAAGTGCCGGCGGATGGGGAAGTCGATGTGCGTGTCGGCGATGAGGTGGCGGCGGGCGAGTTCGGCGGCGCGTTCGTCGAGCGGCGGCTCCGTCGGGGTGCAGGCGGCCAGAACGAGGACGGCGGCGAGATGCCGCGTCGTGACGACGCCCCGCGAGCGAATGCGCGTCATGCCCGCAGCCCCCCGTGGCCGGTCCGCTGCCTCGCAACGCGACGCGGGTTTCCCGGGCGCTGGTACGGATACGGGTTGCGCGGCAGCGAGACGCCGGTACGCCTCCGGGGCGTTTTTTGCCCTGTGCGCGCACATTGACGCGCAGGGCTAACTCTGAAGCGCCAGAACTCCCGTGACACAGCACACTAGTCCGCTGCCATGGCTTGGGTCAGGGGGAGCGCATCGATGTCGTCGAAGGCTGCGAAGTCCCTGACGTTGTCGGTTATCAGGGTGCGGATACCGTGTACCGTCATGGTGGCGACAATGTTGGCGTCATGAAACCGCTTTCCCCGCAGGCCGTGTTTCAGGCCGAAGCGGCGCAGCCTTACGACCGCCGCTTCCGTCTCGTCATACAGCCCGACGAAGCGCAGAAACGCTTCCACGTTGCCGATGGCATCGCGCGGTTCCAGGCCCATTCCATTGACGTCGATCGGTCGCGTCGCCACCACCACGTACTCCCGCAACACCTGGCCGCTCACCGCCAGGTGCAAACCGTTGTCGTCGGACTCTGTGATCAGCCGGCGCGCCATCTCGTGATTGGGGCGCGATTCATCCGTCGCGGTCAGAAGCACATTGGTGTCGATGAAGAGGCGGTCACCTGCCTTCGGGACCATAGATCTCGTCCCTGTTCCACAATGTCGCCAGGCCGGTGTTCACCGTAACCAGATCAAGCGATCGGGTGTCTTCCTCGGGCGGCGCCAACCGTGCCTCCCGGGCAAGGATGGCGTGCAACTCGCCCTGCAACGACCGATGATGGATACGTGCCAGCCGCTTCAGGGCTGCGAGTGTGGCCGGCTCGATCTCCCGAATGTGAATTGAACTCATGAAGGTATCGTATTGCTACCACTATCAATTTGCAACGAATGCGAGCGGCACACGGTGCGCCAGGGGAGACGCTCGCCTGTGGCACGTCACCGGCGTGGGTCGGGAGCAGGCGCACGCCCCGCGAGGTTTCCGGCGGCTCCGCCGGCCTCGAGCCCGAGCAGGAAGCGCTTGGTGTCGAGGCCGCCCCCGAACCCGGTGAGACTCCCGTCGCTACCGATCACGCGGTGGCAGGGGATCACGATGGGCAGCGGGTTGCGGCCGTTCGCGGCGCCCACGGCGCGGACCGCGCGCGGTCTGCCGAGCTGTCGGGCGATGTCGGCGTAGGAGCGCGTCTCTCCGTAGGGGATCGTCAGCAGGGCGTCGAGTACTTCGCGCTGGAAGGCGGTGCAGCTCGGCGCCAGGTCGAGGTCGAACGTCCGGCGCGTGCCGTCGAAGTACTCGCCGAGTTCGCGGACGGCCTCGGGAAAGGCGGCATCGTCGCGAACCCAGGCGGGGTCGGCGCCGCCCGGCCCCTTGCCGGAAGAGAAGCGGATCACGGACAGGACGCCGCCGTCGCCGGCGAGCAGCAGCGGCCCGATCGGACTGGACATGCTGGTGTAGTACAGGGTCACGTCTCCATGGTGGGGTTGGGGGCGGGCTGGGCGGTCCCGCCCGAAGCCCAAAGATACATCACGGCGTACGCGCGCCACGGTCGCCACGGCTCCGCGCGGCGTTCGGCGTCGACGGCGGTGGTGTCCAGCGCTTTCCGCACGGCGCTGTCCGAGGCAGGGAAGGCGTCCGGGTCGTGTGCGACCCGCATGGCGACGTACTCGGCGGTCCAGGGGCCGATGCCGTCGATCGCGAGCAGGGCCGGGCGTACCTGGCGGGCGTCGGACAGGAAGTCCGGGCCCCGGTCGAGGACGGCCCGGGCAAGGTTGCGAACTGCTTGGCCGCGCGCTCCGGGCATGCCCACCGACGCGACATCGGCATCTACGAGGGCCTTGGGCGTCGGAAACGCTCCGTCTCCGTACGCCGCGACGAGCCGCGCGGCCAGGACCGTCGCGCGGTCCACGCGGACCTGCTGGCCGAGTACCGCCTTGACGGCGCCCTCGAACGGGTCCCAGACACCGGGAACGCGGATGCCCGGCATTGCGCGCACGGCCGCGGCCAGACCGGGCTGGGCGCCCAGGTGGCCGTCTATCGCCGCCGGGTCCGCGTCGAGGTCGAAGACGTGCCGCGTCCGGGCCACCAAGGAGGCCGTTGCGCAAGACAGCTCGGCCGGGACGGACAGGACCACCCCGTCGCCGTCGAGTTGCACGGAGACGGCGTGGCCGTCGATGTGTCGGATGAAGGTGCCGTCGGTCGCCTCCTCGAGGCCGGAAAGCGCCCGTCGGCCGAGGAACGGGAACACCCAGTCCGCACGCCAGGGTGTCCGGAACGGGAGCTGCAGGCGCAGGGCGGCGGGGCGCTCCGCGGGTCCCCGGCGGCGCAGCTCGCGGGGCGGACGGCCGAACACGCGGCGCAGTTCGTCGTTGCAGCGCCGCAGGCTGCCGTATCCCGCGCAGAGCGCCACGTCGGCGATGGGCAGGTCCGTCTCGTCGAGGAGGCGTCTCGCCAGCGCCAGGCGTTGCATGCGGGCCAGTCCCTTCGGCGTGGTGCCGAGCTCCTGCCGGAACAGCCGACTCAGGTGGCGTTCCCCGACTCCGACCGCGGCGGCAAGCTCCCGCACCGGGTGCGTGTTGAGGAAGCCTTGCTCGATGCGTTCGAGGGCGCGCCCGACCGTCTGGCTGGCAACGGTCCAGGGCGGTAACAGTCGTGCGCGCTCCGGGCGGCAGCGCAGGCAGGGGCGGTAGCCTGCCTGGAGGGTCGCCGCGGCGGTGGCGAAGTACCGCACGTTGTCCTCCGCCGGAGCGCGGGCGGGACATACCGGGCGGCAGAACACGCCGGTGGTGAGTACGCCGACGATGAACCTGCCGTCGAAGCGGGGGTCGCGCGAGAGGCGCGCGCGGCGGCAGATATCCTCTGGGGGCAAACAGACAGGCAACACGGTGCGCGACACCCCGGCGGCACGGCGGAAAAGGGCGCCTACTATAATCGTCGCCGCCATGCAGGACTCGCCAGGACCGGACATGCAACCCAGATCCTCCGCGCGGGCCCTTGACCTCCGTCGGCCGGTCGCCCTGGTCCCCGTCACGGTCGAGAAACCGTGGGGTCGCGAGATCTGGTACAGCGGCTTCGAGACGCGCGGCGAGAGCGGCGTGCGGCAGAACGGAACCCGGGTACGGTTGTCCGACTACCTGCGGGAAATGGGGTGGGCGGAAGTGGTGCTGCTGAAGGAGTTGCACGCCACGGCCGGCGACCTCTACCTCGAGGTGCACGAAACCAAGAGCGAGGTCTACGTCGCCCGGAGCCCGGGAAGATTGCAGCACGGCATGAACCAGGCGTTGCGCCAGCGCCATGGCGACGCGGAGTTCCGCCGGGCGTTCCTGCGGGCCGCCGAGGCTTACGAACGGGGCGCCGTCGGGCGCGAGGCCGTCGACGCGTTCATGGCTGAACGCGAGTTCTCCGCTGGAGACGTGGTCGCCGTGGAGCCCTGGACCCCGCATTCGCTTCAGCACGGCGCGTGGGTCGTCGAGTTCCAGACCCCGGTGTTCGAACGTCTCATTCTCGCGTCCAACCGGCCGGTCGCGACCCAGGACCACTGGGACACGGGACGCGCGCTGCCCCGAATCGCGCTGGACCCGCCCACGGCCGCCGCGCCCGAGCCCGTCGCTCCGGGCGCGGAGCGGCTCGCCGCCGCGCGGGGCTTCGGGGTGTGGCGCGCCCGCGGACCCGTCCGCCTGCCGGGCGGCATACCGTACGTGGTCGGTCTCGTCCTCGACGGCGTGGCGGTCGTCGGGGGCGAACGGATGGAAGGCGGGTTCCTCGCGCCCGCGCCGGAGGGCGTGTGCGTCCAGGGGGAGGCCGTGTTCGCCGGTCCGGGCCTGTGAGGTTACGGGCGCTCGGGCGCCGTGCGGCCATCCTGGCGACGGCCCTGCTGTTCTACTACGGGTTCCTGATCTACCCGCTCCTGCGGCTGATCGACTGGCTGGTGCCGGACTGGCAGCCGGGAACGCCGACACTCCTGGTGCTGCTGGTGCTGCCCCTCGCGCTACGCATCATGGCATCGGTGTTCCCCCATCCCGTGACGCGCTGGCTCGGGGCCATGTCGCTGACCTGGATGGGGCTCTGCTTCCAGCTCTTCGCGCTGGTGGTCGCGCTGGAGGTCGTGGGCCTCGTCTCGGGGGTGGAGGATCGCGTGCTCGGTCTCGCCGGCCTCGCGGGCATCGCCGTGCTCGGTACCTGGGCCTTCGTCAACGCCCAGGTCTTGAAGGTGCGGCGCATCCCGGTGGAATCGGGCGGCTTGGAAGGGCGCCGGCTGGTGCAGCTCTCGGACGTCCACATAGGTTCCCGGCGCCCGGGCTTCCTCCGCCGCATCGTGCGCCGCGTCAACACGCTCGACGGCGACGCCGTGCTGATCACAGGCGACCTCGTGGATGCGAACTACGTCGACCGCGAGGACTTGCGGCACCTGGGCGACCTGCGGGCTCCGACGTACTTCACGCTCGGCAACCACGAGCGCTACGAGGACACGGACCGCATTCTGGACGACCTCACCGCCCTCGGCGTGCGCGTGCTGCGCAACGAGGCGGTGGACGCCGATCCATTCCAGTTCATCGGCATCGACGACGCCGACGCGCGCGACACCGTGGCGCGCGGCCTGGCCGGGCTCTCGCCGCTTCCCGCGCGCTACCGGGTGCTGCTGTTTCACAGGCCGGAGGGGGTCGAGGATGCCGCCGCGTGGGGTGCCCAGCTCATGCTGTCGGGGCACACGCACCGCGGGCAGATCTTCCCTTTCGAGTACATCGTGAAGCGCGTGCACCGGCGGCTGTCGGGGTCGCACCACGTCGACGGGCTGCACCTCTACGTGTCGCCGGGAACCGGGACCTGGGGACCGGTGCTGCGTACGAACGGACGCTGCGAGGTGACGCTGTTCGAGTTTGGCGCGTGCTAAGGTTGCCGCGCGGGCCGCACGGGAGGGCAGCGTGAGCGACGAGAACCCGCTGATCGTCGAGCAGATCGAGATCGGTCCCATGGCCAACTTCACCTACATCGTGGGTTCGCGGACCACCCGCGAGGTGGCGATCGTGGACCCGGCCTGGGATATCGAGGGGCTGCTCGCGCACCTCGCCGAACGCGACTACACGCTGACCGCCGCGCTCGCGACGCACTACCACCCCGACCACATCGGCGGCGGCATCCGCGGGCACAACATCGCGGGCGTCGCGGAACTCATGGAGAAGAACCCGGTCAAGGTGTACGCCCACCGGCACGAGGCGGACGGTGTGAAGAAGGTGACCGGCCTCTCCGATTCGGACCTGGTCCGCGTCGATTCGGGCGACACGCTGAAGCTCGGCGAGATCGAGGTCGAGTTCCTGCACACGCCCGGCCACACGCCGGGCTCGCAGTGCTTCCGCATCCGCGGCACGCTCGTGTCGGGCGACACGCTCTTCGTCGACGGCTGCGGCCGCGTCGACCTGCCGGGCTCCGACTCGGAGCAGATGTACCACAGCCTGCAGAAGCTCAAGGCGCTGCCGGACGACACGCTGCTGCTGCCCGGCCACAACTACGGCGCGGTGCCGAACGCCACCATGGGCGACACGAAGAAGATGAACGCCTATCTGAACGTGGGCGACCTGCCGACCTGGCAGCAGATCATGGGGTAACGGCGGGTCGCGGCAACCCTCCCCTTACGAGGGCAGGAGGTGCGCGACCGCATCGCGTTCGGCTTTCAGTTCCTCCTCCGTCGCGCGCATCCTGGCGCGGCTGAAGTCGTTCACCGCGATGTCCGGCAGGATGGTCCATGACCCGCCGCCGCAGGTGACGGGATAGGAGTAGATGAGCCCCGGTTCGACGCCGTACGACCCGTCGGAGTACACCCCCATGCTCACGACCGCGTCGGTGCCGAGCATCCAGTCGCGTACGTGATCGATGGCGGCGTTCGCGGCGGAGGCGGCGCTCGATGCGCCCCGCGCGGCGATGATTTCCGCCCCGCGCTGCTGCACCCTCGGGATGAAGTCGTCCGCGTACCACGCCATGTCCACCAGGTCCATCGCGGGGGTGCCGTCCACCGTGGCGGCGTGAATGTCGGGATACTGCGTGGCCGAGTGGTTGCCCCAGATCGCGAGCCCGCGGACCGACGACACGGCGCGGCCGGTCCGGTCCGCGAGTTGCGCCATCGCCCGATTGTGGTCCAGCCGGGTCATGGCCGTGAAGTTGCCGGGATCGAGGTCCGGCGCATTGCGTTGCGCGATCAGGCAGTTGGTGTTCGCCGGGTTGCCGACGACGAGTACCTTGACGTCGCGGGCGGCGTGGTCGTTGAGTGCCTTGCCCTGCACGGAGAAGATGGCGGCGTTGGCCTCGAGCAGGTCACCACGCTCCATCCCCGCCGTCCGTGGCCGCGAGCCGACGAGCAGGGCGATGTCCGCGCCGTCGAAGGCCGCGTTGGGATCGTCCGTGGCCTCGACCCGGGCGACGAGGGGGAAGGCGCAGTCGTCGACCTCCATGATGACGCCGCGGGCGGCGTCCATCGCGGGAGGGATTTCCAGCAGGCGCAGGACGACCGGCGTATCGGCGCCGAGCAGCTGGCCCGAGGCGATGCGAAACACCAGTGCGTAGCCGATCTGGCCCGCCGCGCCGGTCACCGCCACCGTCACTGGTTTCGTCATCCCGCGCACCTCCGCTCCGTACCGGAAAAAGCGGGCGATTCTAGCAGCGCGCCGCTGGCGCTACCGGAACTCGTGGTACCAAACGCCGGCCGCGCGCAGTTCCAGGGCCTTGGTCACGAACGGTGCGGTCGGTTCCGGCAGCCGGTCCGGCGCGGCCCAGGTCAACGCGTCGCAGAACTCCGGTTCGCCAATCCGCGCGTTCCCGGTCCACCGCCGCGCTTCGAACAGGAAGTCGACGCCGTGTCGGTAGGGCATGGCGATGACGGGTTCGATCTCCGCGACATCGATGCACACCTCCTCCAACACCTCCCGGATCGCCGCCCGGGCGACTTCCTCGCCGCGGTCCACATGACCCCCCGGCAGCGTGTAGTAGCCGTCGAGAAACCCGGTGTTGGCGCGGCGGAGCACGAGGAGCCGTCCGTCGGCGTCGAAGACGAACGTGTGCGCGATGAGGCGGAAGAAGGCGCGTTCCATGGGACACCATCTTAGCCCCCGGCTCGACTCGGTCTGTTAGCCTCGTCGTGGACATGCCCTTCCTCAGCGAAATCCGGATGATCGCGGACACTGCGGACTTCCCGTTCTCGCTTCCGGTGTTCCGAAGCTTCGGCACGCTGCGCCTCCCGGCGCCGGTGACGTTTCTCGTCGGCGAGAACGGCTGCGGCAAGTCGACGCTCCTCGAGATCGTTGCCGCGGCGTTGCGCCTGCCCTCGCTGACGCAACGCTCCATCGAGACCCATCCGCTCATGGAAGTGGCGCGCGAAGCGGCGGCCGGATTCCGGTTCGTGCGCCGCGGCGGCAGGCGTACGGGGTTCTACTTCCGTGCCGACGACGTCACGGGGTTCCTGCAGGCGGTCCGCCGCAACGCGGAAGAGCACGGGGCGCTCGCACGGCACTTCGAGGAGACGCTGCCGGAGGGGTGGGGCCGGGACCGCGCCGCGGGGGTGGCCCGGGCCCAGGGCCGCGCGTTCGCGGAGCGCTATGGCGAAGATCCCTTCGCCCGGTCGCACGGGGAACTCTTCCTCGACCTGTTCCGCGCGCGGCTGACCGGTCCTGGACTCTACCTGCTCGACGAGCCGGAGGTGCCGCTGTCGCCGACGAATCAGCTCGCCCTGCTGGCGATGATTGGCGATGCGGCGACCGAGGGCTCGCAGTTCCTCATCGCGACGCACTCACCGATCCTGATGGCGCTGCCGGGCGCGGTGATCCTCGACATGGACGTGTCGCCGCCGACGGCGGTCCCGTGGGAGGAGGTGGAGCACGTCGCCATCACCCGGGCGTTCCTGAGCCACCCGGAGTCCTTCCTCCGGCGGTTGTGAACCTGGTATGGAGTGAGGCCAAGCGTACCGATGCCCGCCTGCGGCAAAGGGTGGGCGCCCACTACCGCCTCCCCGGCGCTGCCGGACAGTGGGCGCTCGCGGACGGGCGCGAAAGCCCGGCGCTACCAGAAGGGACCGGCTTGCGGCCCCGTCCCCCCTGGTGGGCGCCGGTCGCCCGAGGATGTCAGGCTGTGGATTGCCGCTTCCCGTTACTCCGAATCGTCGGACGCCGTCAGCTCGTTCCAGATGCGCAGCGCAACCACGCTGAACACCCCGGCATACGCCGCAACGACGATCTGATCCATGATCGCGTCCAGGAAGCCGCCTATCACGTGGATGTGGCCCAGGACGTCCGATGCCGATGCGGCCCCGAAGGCGATCACGCCGATCAGGTATGCGCCCGCATCGTCCGGATCGACGTTCATGCCGGCGTAGATCAGTCCGAGGACGACCAACGCGAGCGGCAGGAGGTTCTGCGGAACCATGCCGGGCCAGAGGCCCTCCAGGATGGCCGCGATCAGTGCAAGCACCGACAGGACTTTCGTCGCCATTTTTCCCTCTCCTCGATCAATTTCCCCAGCACCATCGGTTGCCGGTTCCGGAGGGTCGCGGCGAACCTACGGTACGAGTGACCTATATCATTTTTGGACGCTCAGTAACATCGCGATGGTGTTGTGAAATGTTTCAACAGGTTACAGAACTTGTCGGCCCTTGAGGGGCGCGGCTCGGCGGGCGTCCGAAGCCGGTCTCGGGAGGGGCCGCGGGGGTGGGACATCGCGCCCTCGGCGGACACGCGGCTACAATGCGGCGACCGTACGCCGGCCGGGCCGGGGCGGACACGCGGCGACACCGTATCGAACAGGGAGGAAATACATGAGGCTGGACGACTACGACGTCTATCCGGACGTCGACCGACTGATGGGCGAGATCAGGAAGTACGACCTCTTCGAGCACGTGGTCGAACTCGAGGCGTACGGGTTGACCATCGTGCCGCCGGAGAAGATGCACGCCAGCGAGGGATTCGCCGACCGGCTGCGGGACGCCATCCTCCGGGTCTGCGAGCGGCGCAACGGCGTGAAGTTCGGCGACCACCGGACCTCGACCGTCAAGGGCGCGGAAGTCATGGGGAACAGTTGGGACCTCCTCGAGGAGGACGAAGTGTTCGTCGAGGCCGCGATCAACCCGGTCAACCTGGCGCTCGTCCGCTGGCTGCTGGGGCAGAGCGCCGTGTTCTCCGGTCAGACCTGGATCATCAAGGGCAGCGGCGACGGCGCCGTCGGCCTGCACAGCGACTCCCACGGCATACCGCCGGGCGCCGGCCAGATCGCGCACATGTGCAACGCGTCCTTTCTCTGCACCGACTACGAGAGCGCCGCCGACGGACCGACGGTGTTCGTGCCGGGCAGCCATCACCAGGGCCGCGCGACCCTGCCCCACGAGGCCGAACTCGACAACACGCCGTTCCGGTTCGTCCCGCTGATCGCGAAGGCCGGATCGCTCGCCATCTGGAACGGCGCCACCTGGCACGCCTCCGAGGCCCGCACGAAGCCGGGCCTCCGCGTCACGCTCGTGCAGAACTACATGCGCGCGTACATGCGCCCGCAGCGGAACTACGAGGTCGGCACGTCGCCGCAACTGCTGGAGAAGTATCCGGAACTGGCACGCGTGATCGGCAAGTCCCTCTATCCGTATGCGGACAGCCGGAATCCGGACTGGGAACGCGTCCCGACGTTCATGCGGACGGGCACGGACCCGTTCGCCTGATTGCGGCAGGAGTGCACGACATGACCACCACCCGACCCCATCTCGCGGGGCGACTCGGCGACGCGGAGGCGACGCTCGCGACGGATCCACGCACGGACCCGCGTCTCGTGGCCGTCTTCGGGGAGTCGGCGACCATACTGTCCGGCATGCGGCCCCTCGCCCTCGACACCTCGTACGCCGACTGCCTCGCGTACTGCGCCGCCCTGGAGTCCGCGACGGAGGAGCAGGCCGCCGCGCTCGAGGCGACTCTGCCGGCCTTCGAGGGCGTCGCGTCGTCGACGGAGACCATCGAAGGCCTCGACGGCAACGCGATCACGCTCCACCTGGATCGCCCGCGGATCGACGACGGTCCCTGGCCCTGCATCGTCCACCTGCATGGCGGGGGCATGGTGATCGGGAGCGCCGACGACCCGACGACCGTGCGTTGGCGCAAGAGCCTCGCGGAGACCGGCCTGCTCGTGGTCGGCGTGGAGTTCCGCAACGGCGGGGGGAGACTCGGCAACCATCCGTTCCCCGCCGGGCTCGACGACTGCGCGAGCGCCGTGCGCTGGGTGCGCGCGCAGCGCGCCCGGCTGGGTGCGTCCACCCTCGTCGTGGAGGGCGAGTCCGGCGGCGGCAACCTCTCCCTGGCCGTGGCGCTGAAGGCGAACCGGGAGGGGTGGATCGACGCCATCGACGGCGTGTACGCGATGTGCCCCTACATCTCCGGGGCGTACGTGGACCCGCCTTCGGGCCTTCCGTCGCTGCGGGAGAACGATGGCTACGGCGGGATGCACTGTTCGATGATGGCGGGGCTCGCCCGGGTGTACGACGAGGAGGGGCCGGCGCGGACGGATCCGCTGGCATGGCCGCTACATGCCCGCCCCGAGGACCTCGCCGGCCTGCCGCCGCACATCGTGTCGGTCAACGAACTGGATCCGCTGCGCGACGAGGGCCTGGCGTACTATCGGATGTTAGCCGCGGCGGGGGTCCCCGCCGTGGGGCGCACGGTGCACGGCACGAGCCATGGCGCGGACGTGATGTTCGACGTGGTGCCGGAAGTCTGCGCGGAGACGCTGCGCTCGGTCGTGGGGTTCGCGCGGTCGCTGTAGCCGCGGGGCTTGTCCGCGCCCGTGGTGGTCCGTGTACGGCTTCGACACGGAAGGCCGGCCCGTCAGTGGTGGTCCCCGCACGATTTCGACGAAACAGCCACGGATACGCAAGCTCTGCTATGCTCGGATCGCCAGAATTTGTCGAGTCGCCAACGGGAGTAACCGATGAGTACCATGACCATTCTCGTCGGCATACAGGCTGACGGTTACACCTTCCAGTTGGCGCCACGCAGCAGGCAACTGCTCGGCGAGACCCGTGCTGACGACACGCCGCTGCCCGCCAGCGTTTTTTTGCGCTACGAGACGCAACACGATGTCGTGCGTGTCCTCGGCAAGCACGAACTCCGCTGGACCGTCGCTGAGACACTGACCGGCCTGCCAAGAGACCAACTCGCCCAGATCATCAATAGCCTTGAGTACGTCGATCCCAAACGCGACTTCGCACCCATCCACGCCGCAGCGTGACGAGGGGCCCGACAATCTGTTCACCGGCAAAGCCGGTGAGTACGAGGTCGCTTCCCAACTTCTGATCCGGTACTGGCAAGTCGCCTTTCCCGCCGTTGACATCGGTCACGATCTCCTCATCTCTGACGGCGACTTCGTCCAACGAGTTCAGGTCAAGACCAGCCGCGCAATCGAGCAAAAGCGCTCCTACGTTGGTCGGTTCCATATCCCTCGCGATCAACTGGCGTCGCCCACAACACCCGAGTTGCTCTACGTGCTCGCCGTGTACCGACAGGGGCAATGGTCGGATTTCGTCGTCACGCCCCGGGACCAGCTATTCAGCGAACACGACCTCCACAACGTTGGCACGACATCCAAGACGGGCAAAGGCGTCACCTTCCGTCTTCGTTTCGACAACGGTGCCGTCGTCTCCGGCAAACGCGATTGGACACGCTACCGACGGGCTTGGCCGGAATCAGCAGCCCGAAACTCCTAGCGTTGGCCCCCAACGCGACGCTCGGTCCAAGCGGATGCGGGGGAGCCCAAATGCTGACCGGTGTAATTGCAGAAACGTATTTTGACAGCCGGGAACAACTTCGGATAGCGCTGCCCCGGGAGCGTCTCGGGGAACGATCATGCCGAGGAAGAGTCCCTTCGCGATTTCCAGGTTCAGCGCGCCCGGATGATCCTCCTGGCCGCGCAGGGACTGCGCAACGACGAGATCGCCGCGCGGCTCAACACGCGGCGCGAGGTCGTCAGCCAGTGGCGGCAACGGTTCTTCCACGAACGCCTGCCAGGACTCGACGAGCGCCCCCGGCCCGGACGCCCCCGGGCTTCCCCCCCCCCCCCCCCCCCCCCCCCGGAGCTGGTCGTTCAGGTCAAGGCGCTGGCCTGTGAGTTGCCGGCCAATCTGGGACTGCCGCTGTCGCGCATGAGCATCGCCGACATGGCGCGCGAAGTGCGCCGCGCCGGCATCAAACGACAAGACCGTGTGGCGCTGGCTGCACGAGGACGCCATCCGTCCGTGGCGGCATCGCGGTTGGGTCTTCCCGCGCGACCCGGACTTCAGGGCCAAGGCCGGGCGCATCCTGGACCTCTACGAAGGCCACTGGAACGGAGTCCCCCTGCGCGACGACGAGTTCGTCATCTCAACGGACGAGAAAACCAGCATCCAGGCCCGCCAGCGTACCCACGGGTCGCTGCCGACCGCACCCCGCCAAGCCATGCGCGTCGAACATGAGTACGCGCCCACGGGGCATGGGCCTACCTGGCCGCCTGGGACGTGCATCGGGCCAAGATCAATGGGCTGTGCGAACGCAAGACCGGCATCGCGCCATTCGGCCGCCTCCTGCGGCACGTGATGACCCAGGAACCCTATCGCTCCGCCCGGCGCGTGTTCTGGACCATGGACAACGGCTCCTCCCACCGCGGCCAGGCCTGCGTCGAGCGCATCCGGGAGGAATGGCCGACCACCGTTCCGGTCCACACGCCCGTACATGCCAGTTGGCTGAATCAGGTGGATATCTATTTCTCCATCCTGCAGCGCAAGGTCCTTGACGCCCAATGACTTCCCCTCCCTCGAAGCCCTCGAGGAGCGCTTGCACGCCTTCGCCCGCCACTACGAAACCATTGCCCGGCCCTTCGAGTGGAAGTTCACCCGCAAAGACCTCGACGATCTGCTGTCGCGCATCGACCGCGCCCATGCCCGCCAACAGCCCCTCCTCGCCGCCGCGTAGAATACGTGTCCGAACTTATGACCCACAGGCACTAAGTCGGCAGGGTCCATCCCCGCGAGCGCGGGGAAGCCGAAACAATCTGACTGCCACTGTGCCTTGCGTTGGGTCCATCCCCGCGTGAGCTGGTCCCGGTTTTTTGGACAGTTGGCTAAGGTGTACTCCGGCGTCGAGAGGAGACACTGTGATGGCCAGGAAGAGACGCCGTTTCACGGCGGAGTTCAAGAAGCGTGTGGCGCTGGAGGCGCTGCGGGAGCGGGAGCCGGTGCAGGCGATCGCGGCGCGCCACGAGGTGCACCCGAACCAGGTGGGCGCGTGGAAGCGGCAGGCGGTGGAGGGTCTGGACGAGGTGTTCTCGCAGCCCGGCTCGAAGCGCGGTGCGGAGCACGAGGCGACGATCCGGGACCTGCACGCGAAGATCGGCGAGCTGACGGTGGAGCGGGATTTTTTTCTGCGCGGGTTGGAGCGCTGAGCCGTTCGGAGCGTGCCGCGCTGGTGGATCGCGGCTGTGGGCTGTCGCTGTCGCGGCAGTGTGCTCTGCTCGGCGTGAGCCGCTCGTCGCAGTACTACGAGCCGGTGGGGGAGAGCGCGGCGAACCTGGCGCTGATGCGCCGCTTGGACGAGTTGCATCTGGAACATCCGTTCTACGGCAGCCGGCAGTTGGTGCGGCACCTGCGCCGTGAGGGCGTGGTCGCCGGCCGGCACCGCGTGCGGCGGCTGATGCGGCGGATGGGCATGGAGGCGGTGTACCGCAAGCCGCGCACCAGTGCGGCCAACCCGGAGCATCGCGTGTACCCCCACCTGCTGCGCGACCTCGTGATCGACCGACCGGATCGGGTGTGGTGCGCGGACATCACCTACATCCCTGTTTCGCAGGGGTTTTTCTACCTGGTGGCCGTGATGGACCGGGCCAGCCGCCACGTCCTCTCGTGGCGCTTGTCGAACACCATGGACAGCGCCTTCTGCATCGAGGCGCTGGACGCGGCGCTGCACTTCGGCGTGCCGGAGATCTTCAACACCGACCAGGGTGCCCAGTTCACCAGCGTCGCGTTCACCGACAAGGTGCGCGCCTGCGGCGCGCGCTGTTCCATGGACGGCCGCGGCCGCCACCTCGACAACATCTTCATCGAGCGGCTGTGGCGTTCGCTGAAGTACGAGGCGGTGTACCTGCACGAGTTGGCCGACGGCCGCGACGCCGAACGCGTCATCGACTCCTGGTTCCGCTTCTACGGGGAGTCGCGTCCGCATTCGTCGCTGGGCGGCCGCACGCCCGGCGAGGTCTACCGGGGCATCGTGGAGGACGCCGCGTGAGCCGGGCGGGGGCCATGACAGCCGGGAACGCCACGGCCCTCGCCGCGTCAAGCCGCTGCGCGGCTCCTCCACTGCGTTGCGGCCCTTCGGGTGACACGGCGAGTGCCGCGGCGAACGGGTTGGCGACGACCGGAAGGGTCCTTCCGGTCGTCACCGACCGGCCTTCCCACACCACCACCGCCGCCGCCTCGACGAGGCCGTTGACATCGGCGCCGCGCGTCGGCAGGGTCCGTTCATCGAGGGCATCAGACCACTCGGAGTACACCTTAACTCCGCCCTCGGACTGTCCAACGAACCAGGACCCCCTCAGTCTGCGAACTCGCCCTGGCGCCCGTCAACAACGACCGCACCGAGGCCGCCTACCGGCGCAGCGACCTGTTCGAGCGCCGCCGTGTCCTCATGCAGCAGTCGGCCGACTACCTTGCCATCGCCGCCTGTACCTGACGGGTTCGCGGTCTCCTCGGCACACAACTGAGTGCTGGCCCGGCATGCGGAGGCAACCTATACTCCGTTGTTCTTGCTATTCGGAGGGAGCTGTTGATGCGCCGGTTGTCGCAGACTGCGTTCGTTGGATTGACCGCGCTTTTTCTTGCAGCATCTCCCTTGGCCGGCGGATACGAAAGCCTCGGCGTCACCCGCGCATCGGTTGAAACGATGATGAGAGCCGAGGGTCTGAATCCCAAACACAACACGTACCCGGACTTCGAGGGCGAGAGGGTCACGGAGTTGAATGTGTTCAATCCTCTCATTTCCATTCAATTGTACGGACCCGACGACGGGCTAACAGCGATCGAGGTCACCATCCGGCCATCCGCAGACGCCCACGACGCCCACTGGCAGAGCTACATTTGCTTGTGGGTGCTAGACGCCGTATTCCCGGACTGGGAAAACCGTGAGGAATGGTTGACCCGGACTCTCAAGTCCTTTGCGCAATCGGGGGACCAAGACGTCGTGAAGTTCGAGCGCAACGGTCGAACGATTCAAACGGCTTTCAAGCAGAAACTGTTCTTTTTCGCTGTGAGCGGAAAGGAAATCGAATAACCGAATACCCTGGTCGGTCGGGCCGGGCCGTAGGGGTACACTACTGATCGCTGTTGCGATAGCCGGGTGGCCACCACTTCACCGTCCAAGCCGCGACGCTCAATCCTGAGCGTAAGGTGCGCGTTGGTGGGGTTTTGCTAGACAGTCAATCAATTTCCTACTGGGGTGGAAGAACCGCATCATTCCAGAACTGGTGTGGGCGCGGAAACGTAGCGTGTCGAGATCTTTCCCCTCGGAGAATCGCCAGACGTTCTCGCGGAAAACACCATACGGAGAGAAGGTCATCTCCCAAGTGTTCTCAGACAGGATCTTCCGATCCCACGTCACGCCGTCAAAAGACCTGCGGTTTCGCCTTCTACCGATGCACCAGTCGGTTGCATGAAGGATGATTGGCCGTTTACCCGAGTTTAGGATTCTGATTTGCGACCAGTGTGAAGGCTCGCTGACCCGGATTTCAAGCCTAAGGCGTCGCGCCGCGCGGCGGTTGATCAACCAGTCCACGCCACGCAAGACCAACGGGGTCGGAGGTCTCAGCGGCTGATAGTCAGGAACGGGCATCGGCCAGCGCTCCTGTAGTCGCCGATTGCCGAGGCGTCACGCACTTCGCGATCTCGTCGCCCGCGGCTAGCTCCGCCTGCCGAAGCTCCCATGTCTTCTGCAAGTTCAGCCAGAGTTGTGGTGTCGTCCCGAAAAACTGCGCCAGCCGTAGCGCCGTGTCCGCGCTCACGCCCCGCTGGCCGTTCAGGATCATCGTCACCCGGTTCACCGGCACGCCCAGCGCCTTCGACAGCGCATTGGCCGATAGCCCGACTTCATCAAGCTCATCACGCAGGACTTCGCCGGGATGCACCGGATTCATTCCGTTCTTAGGGTTCATGTCGAATCTCCCTCAGTGATAGTCCACGATTTCCACGTCGCACGGCCCTTCGTCCATCCAGCGAAAGCAGATGCGCCACTGCGCGTTGATCCGAATGCTGTACTGACCGGCTCGGTCGCCGCGCAACGCTTCCAGCCGGTTGCTCGGCAACGCGGCGAGGTCGCCAAGCGTCTCAGCGCTATCCAGCAAGACCAGTCGGCGCGCCGCCTGACCGGCGAAGCCTTGGTATCCCGCCACGCGCCGCCCCTCGAAGAAGCGGTGCGTATCGCGATCCTTGAAGCTTCGGATCATGCATGCTGACCGTACTGAATTTTACGTCTTCCGTAAAGAGTGCTGGCGATCAACTCTTGGTCGTGCTCCTGCCCGTGATGGCGTCCGTGCGGTTGGACACACCATTGCCGCGCGACGACCTGGTCCGGCGGCGTGTCCGCCGCTCAATTCCGCGGCGAACAGGTTCTCCGGTCGCATCCCGCTGCCGGGTGCCGGAGTCCGCGGGCAAGTCCCCGATCCGTCCGGGCTCCGCGCCGACCGGCGCCAACCAGCCGCGACCGTCGCGCCCCGCGTTGGTTCGCCTCAGCCGAAAACGCGGCAAGTCGCCCCGACCGCCAAGGCCGAAACACCGTCGCGAAAGGTGCTTCGCGCCCCGACGCTGTGGGACGGACTTGAAAGTCGCGTCCCACAGCGTCGGGGCTGGGCTTCCGCCGAACCGCGCAGCATCTCGCGCGCAACCCTTCCGCGCACCTGTTTGCCAAGCGTCCGGGAGGTCTGTAGAGTCCGCGCCGAACCTCAAAACCGTGCCTCTTCGAGGTATGTCAGACGCCGGGATCTGCGACCCGGACATGGTTTCCTCCACCAGGCAGAACAACGGAGAGACGGTTCCGCACGGAACCATCGGTTCAAGCATGCCGCGGGTGATCCAGCGGCCGGCGACGAACTCCCCAGCGACCCCGGCTGACCGAAACGGGAGACGGCCTCAAAAGGGCCGGCGATCGCGGCGGAACGCAGGTAAACCAGCAGTTTCGCTCCGATCCACAGCCGCCCCGGCTGACCAGAATCGGGAGGCGCCCACAAGGCGTTGCAGACGTTCCACTGACCAAACGGAACCGCCGCCCGCGACACGGGCAAGCGCGTGAACAGTGCCTCAGCGGAACACTGCCATCAACGTTCTGATTTAACTATGTTTTTCTGGAATTGTCCAGAACGCGTATCTGCCCGATTACTCATTTGGCTGCGGGAACATCCGAGTCTTGAAGAGGTGACTTGCGACCTGCTAGGTCAGCTCGTTATGGCGCGCGCGGGAGCGAGTTGCCGCCGAGCGGTCGTGACCGGCTCATGCCTTTGCGGTCCCCGGCGTCTCGTAGCGGACGTTGTCTCCTTGGAGGACGATGACATTGCGCCGCGTCAGGTTGTTGAGTAGTGCCGCAAAGGCCGCGTCGCTCAAGTCCTTGTTGAACTGGCTGTTGACCCAGTTGCGCAGACGGGCTGTATTGCGTGGCCTGTTCGGCACGGATTGCAATGCCTTGCGCACCGTCGCTACCGGAGGCAGTTGACCGGCGGCCTGTTTCGTCGCCGCAACGCCGTTCGGCGCAGACGGTTTGCGGCGGGGGCCGGGCGGTGCTTTCGACCCGAAGCTTGGCGTGTGTTCAAGGCGACGAACATCCTTGCCGGCGTTCTTCAGATGTTCGATCAGCGGGTCGTAGCCCTTGTCCTTGGACAGTACGTGGAAATCGTCTTTCGGATGCTGGGCGGCAAAGTGCCCGAGATAGTACGTTAGGTGGAAGTCCAGCGCGTTCTTGCCCGTCTTGGTGCAACGGACGAACTCCGCATTGATGGAAGAGAGTTGGGATTTCAGCCTTGCGGGAGCGTCCCGCTGTTGTGCGCCATGGAAGACGACGACCCGTGTGTCGGACAGGCTCCCTGCGCGGAAGGCCGGCTGGATGTTCTCGTAGTCGACAAGTAGCCAATGGGTCACGGAACGCAAGCTTGGCATGGCGGCCCGGAGCGGTCAACGCGGTCGGCGGATTCACCCTCTCGCGAGCGCCGAAGACGAATCGGCCACGAGCAACGTGAGGCAACCCTCCTGACACGGGTAAAGCCTGGTGCCGGGACGCCACCGCCGCCACCGTGTCAAGCCGCTGACGCGGCTCCTGCGCTTTCGCTACGGTCCTGGCGGATGACACGGCGCCGTCGGCGTCGTGGAGGTTGACGATGGCCGGAAGCAGGCTCCGGCCATCTCCGGCTTGGCTGGGGACGGAAGGCGGCCAGAACGCCGCGGGCGGGAGCGGTCGTAGTTGTTGGGGAGGTGGTCGTCGTCGAGCTCGATGGGCTGTCTGGAGGCAATCTGGTGGCGCTTGGCGGGCGCTGTGCCGCTCGCCACAGTCGCCTCCTTCGATACTTTGGCCGCGTTTTCGGAAACCAGGGCGCTGTGGAGCGCGGTTTCGGTGGAGATCTCCGTGGACATGCTGTGGACCAGCGCGGTTTCCGTGCGACGGGCGGCGGCGAAGTCGTCGCCGCGCTGTGCGACGTCTCGAGCGGTTGCAGGGGCGTAGGGATGGGCACGGTCGGGCACGGAACGGCGGACCGGAACCTGGGGGCAAGCGGCGGCGGTGACGTAAGTAAAGACTCGCATTCGACCGATGCTTGCGATCTGTCGACGCTGAGCGGAATCCCGGTATCGGACCCGGTCATCCTATTCGCACCCGTTCCGTCCTCGCGGACGACGCCGGCACTGCTCGCACGTTTGCCCTTGTCGCGGGCGGGCGGTTCCTTTGGCCAGTGGAACGTCTGCAACGCCTTGTGGGCGCTCCCGCTTTGGTCAGCCGGGCGGCTGTGGATCGACGCGTTCCGCTGGGTTTCCCGCGGTCCGCAGTGATCGCTGGCCCTCTTGAGGCCGTCTCCCGTTGTGGTCAGCCGGGGTGGCTGGTTGATTCGACGCAGGCCGCTGGATCACCCGCGGCGTGCATTTGAATCGCACGTTCCTTTCGGAACATCTCCCCGTTGTTCTGCCTGGTGGGGGACACCATGTCCGGGTTGCAGACCCCGGCGTCTGTTACGCCCGAAGGGCAGTAGACGGCGGGCACCCTACAGACGTCCGGAGCCGGTTGCAAACAGGTGCGTCGACGTACTGCGCGCGAGATATTGCGCCGTTCGGCGGAAGCCCAGCCCCGACGCTGTGGGACGTGACTCCCCGAGTCCGTCCCACAGCGTCGGGGTGTGACCCGGAATCGCGGCACAACAGTCGTGGCGCAGGACGAGCCGCAACGTCGTTGGCATGGACATGCGCCGGCTGACGCCGTCGTCGTGGCGGCGTGGCAGGTCTTCGCGACCCATGAGACCGGGGCGACGCGGTCCCGCGTCGCGGTGACCGCCGGTTTGACAAACTCGGTCGACTCGGCCACGTTCGTCTGTGTGATTGGGCGCGCTGCTGCTCGTTGGAGCTGAGGCCGGCGACTTGGAGACGGAGGCACGGGTGGCTAAAGGCGGCACGATTGGAGTCTTCGACTTCGACTTTGGCACAGGTGGCGCACGAGTGGTCGTAGCGCGAGAGCCGATAGGTAGGGGATGTCTCAGCGAGGGCGAAGTTGACGCGGACATCAGGCTTCTCAAGGAAGACCTTGATCGAGTGGCGCGGCAAATGAAGCGGGCGATTCGGGAAAAGCGCGCCAAGCCTCTTTTCGGCGAATAGGCCTACGGGGTGGCGGGAGCTGTGGCGAACCGGCAGCACGTTCCCGAGCGCTGGGGACCCCCGGAGCGGCGACCGGGGGATTCACGCGGGTGAGGAACAGAGACGAACAAAAGGCGCTGAAGGCCAATGCCATCAGGGAGGGTCTGCTTCTTTCAGACGGATCGCGGATGCGAGTGCTTGACGCGCGCGTCGTTGCGCCGGGAATGGTGGCGACTGCCACGGGTTGGAGAACTTCCTTGCTTGTCAAGATCGCTCGCTGGCGCATGTGGGTCGCCATCGCTTTCGTGGGACTCTGCGCGGCTTGGCTCGATTTTTCTTGGTGGGAGTTCGTAGTACTGGCGGGAGGCGTTGTCGTGGCCATCAAACTCGGCGCTTGCGTCATGGCATCGTGGTGGTATCGCGAGCACCTCGCGACGGCTCCCGGGTTCGAGGAGCGGGATGACGCGAAAATGGAGCGGTGGTCCAACGACGACAGGAACTTGGCGTCCCGTTGGCTAGGCCAGACCGGCTGGATGAAAGTCATGCCGATGGACTACGACTTCCCGTTCGTGGATTGGTCCAAGCGGATCCAGACGTTCGTCCTATGGACGCTGGCGCAGTTCGCCGTTGCAGGCTTGGTGTGGGGAACGGTCATGTGGCTCATTCGGTCAGGCATGGGCTGGGCGCTAGGCTGAGGGTGGGCCGGTGGGAGAACGCCGCAAACCGCGTTTGCCCGTAACCGGGAAGGGGCGTGACGTGCCACACGCTCCTGCGCAGCGCCATGTCCGGCCCGCAGCTGGATCGCCTGCGCGGGCACCGGTGGACAACCGGCGGTTGGTGGCGTTGCGACATCACGCGTCGGTTTGGGTGGCCCCGGCGATCCTCCTGATCGCAGCGCTCTTTCCATGGCCATACGGCTACTACGGGCTACTCCGGTTGGCGGTTTTCGTCGTGAGCGCGTGGATCGCGTATGAACAGTGGCGATTCGACGACGCGGTTAGCGGGTGGGTAGTGGCGTTCGGGGGAGTCGCTCTACTATACAACCCTTTCATGCCGGTCCACCTAACGCGGGAGATCTGGTCTGTCCTCAACATTGCGACGGCAGTGCTGTTTCTCGCGCACCTACGGGCGTTGAAGGGGCTGATTGCGGAGCGGCCAGGTGAGCAAAGCCGGCTCTCAGTGCGACCGGGACGACGGCTCAAGTCGTTGCCTCGGTCGTTGTTTCGGCGATTGCGTCTGCACCAGTCCTCGGGTGCGCGTGGGGTGACCTCGCGAGGCAGGGAGGACTGAGACTCTGCGTTTGGCCGAAGCGCTGGCGTGCGCACAATGGTTGGTGAGGAGCGGCAATACAGCCTTGGTGAGGCGTCAGACCGAGAACCAATCCCCGAGGGCCCAAAGAGCCGTCCCGGCCAGCAGTCCTCGAGATGCGAACAGCCAAGTCAGGCTCAGGCAGAAGAAAGCCAATCGCAGGGGTTCGTCCTGCGGAAGCGGTTCTCCCACGGGCTCACCACGGAGCGCGAGAATCTGATCAACGGTTGCCTGCGTCCGTTCATCCTCAAGGCGGTTCTCCGGTCTGGCCTCAAGTACCACTTCCCACATGCCCCGTATCCAAGTCCAAACGACGGGGCTGCAGAACGTGCCCATGCCGCACACTAGAGCAAGCTCCCACCACGCGGGAACTGCATCCATTAGCGAGGAACATCCGATGGTGTAGGCGAGGCCGGCCGCGATTGCGCTGAAGAAGCCTTTGGCTCGATTCATGGTCGAGGATTGTACGTTGCCGCCACGACAAGGTGCATGCGCCCCCCGTTCCACCTTCGGTTCAGGCGCGACCCGCGATGTAGTCGGCCCATTGCTGCATGAGCTCCCTGCGCCGTTCGAACAGGTCGCTGCGCCGGTAGGCGGCCTCGACGCGGTCGCTGTTGACGTGCGCCAGGGCGAGCTCGCAGACCTCGCGCGGCGTGTCGGTGCACTCGGCGGCCCAATCCCGGAAGCTGGAGCGGAAGCCGTGCGGCACGGCGTCAATGCCGAGGCGACGCATGAGCTTGCCGGTGGGGTGGTGGCCCTGCACGACGCCCTTCTGCGACGGGAACACCAGAGTGTTTGCCCGGGGCAGTTCGCGGCGCGCCTCGTCGAGCACGCCAAGCGCCCGGTCAGACAGCGGGACCCGGTGTGCGCGACCCGCCTTCATGCGCTCGCCGGGGATCGTCCAGACCGCCGCCTCGCGGTCGATCTCGTCCCAGGTCGCCTTGCGGACCTCCGCGGAGCGGCAGACGGTGAGCACGATGAACTCGAAGCTGAGCACGACACCGGGGTGGGCGCCCGAGCGGCGGACCTTGCCGAGCGCCGCACCCACTTCGGCGTGCGGCAGCGCCTTGCGGTGCTCGACCTGCACGGTGTTGTTCGGCAACGCGGCGGACAGCGCGTCGCCGGCGGGGTTGTCCGGCCGGTGGCCCTGGGCGACGGCCCACTTCATGACGGCGGACACGCGCCGCCTGACGCGTCCGGCGGTCTCCGGCTTGGCGAGCCAGATCGGCTCCAGCACGGCCATGACGTCGGAACCGGTGACGGCGTCGACCGGCAGGCGGCCGAGGCGGGGCAGCGCGTAGTCGCGCATCGTCGAACGCCAGTTCTGCTCGTTCTTGCCGTCGGGCTTCCACTTAGGGGCGTGGATGGCGATCACCGTCTCGACCGCTTCGGCGAAGGTCGGCACGGCGCGGGCGGCGCGGCGCCGGGGATCGCGGCCCTCGGCGATGGCCTGGGCGTTCTCCAGCGCCCGCTGGCGGGCCAGGGCGAGGGTGACGACTGGATACCTGCCGAGGCCGATGCTGGTGGGCCTGCGGTCGATGCGAACGCTCTGCGTCCAGCACTTCGTGGTGTGACCGCCCGCAGCGGTCCTGACGAGGAGGCTCAAGCCCAGACCGCCGCGCCCGTCGCCGTAGCGGCCGGGGGTCTTGACGGTCCTGACGAAGGTGGCGGAGAGCATGTTGGGTCTTTGCATGGCGGATTCCATTACTCGTTTCTTTACGGTAGGTTGTCGAGATGGAGTGTGCCGCCGTGACACGGGGAGCGTCAAAAACTTCATGTTTATCAAAAAGATAACGGACTTCGGGAGCCATCCCGGAAAGCCCTGAAACGCCTGATTCGCGCTCAGTGCCGGCGTCGTCCGCGAGGACGCAACGGGTGCGAATAGGATGATCGGAGTAGTGACCCGCGATTCCGCTCAGCGCCGACCGAGCGACAAGCATAGGTCGGATGCGAGACATTGCTTACGTCATCGCCGACCGCTTGTCCCCCGCCAGGCCGACCGGCTTGCGGCCGAGCCGTGCCCGATCCTGTGTCTCCCGCCGCCCGATCCCCGACCAGGCCGCCGCCGCGGCCACTCCGCCGGTTGCACGAAAACGGCGCTTGTCCACAGCATCTCCACGGAGTTGTCCACCCAAACCGCGCCCCATAGTCGCCTCGTTTTCCGAAACGCGGCCCAGGTATCGAACGAGGCCACTGTGACGAGCGTGACGGCGCTCGAGATCGCCCTCCAGAGCCACCAGGTCGCCCTCAGGCAGCCCGTCGCCCTCGACGAGGCCCTGGCACATCCTCGGCGACGACCGCCCCGTTGTCGGCGCCCTGGCCGCGCTCCTGTCCCGCCGGGCCATGGACAACCTCCTCGACGCCGATGGCGCCGTGTCATCCGTCAGGACCGCAGCGAAGCGCAGGACCCGCGCAGCGGGTTGACACGGTGACGGCGGTGGCGTTCCCGGCTCTCCCCGCCCCGCCCGCATGCTGTGCTTGGCCACTGGGCCGTCGAGGACGCCCGCCTGGCGCGCACCGGCCCCGGCCCCGTCAACCGCGCCAGCCTCAACAACATCGCGCTCGCCGTGGTGTTCGCCAACCGCCGCGACGGCGAAAGCACCGCCGCCGCCTTCCGCAGGTTCCAACTCGACACCGCCGACGCCATCCGGGCGCTCCGCGACCCGCACCGCCCGCCGCCAACCGACTGATCCCCGCCCTTCGCGCCTCTCCCCGAACGGCCAGTCCCCGCCCCAATCCGAAACAGCTTCCCGCAGGCCTCGGCAGACGCCTCCGCCCCGCGCTTCGACCCGCCTTCCCGCCTCAGCTCCCAACGACCCACCGTCCACGCACCCCGCCCGGGGCAACTCCCCAACTCCCCGAGCAACTTGCTTCAGCGTGGGAAAGTCCTGGGACAAACGGCGAAAAACGTTGTTGAATCAGTGCGTTGATGGCAGTGTGCCCCGCTTGCGGTATGCGTCCAGGCCATCCGGTGCCGGACACTGCATGAAGGCAGGCTTGCCGGAGTCCTCGACCACCAGGCGCCACGGCTCGTCTTCGGGGAAGTCCGACGTCAACGCCCGTAACGCCGCCCCCCACGCGCCCGCCGACTCCGGGATCGCCGTCCCCGGTCGGCGATGCACCGCGATGGCTGCGAGTTGCGCGAGGAATGCATGCCACGCGTGTCGCTGATGGGGACGCAGCGAGGGGAAGTCCGCCACCCGGTCTTCGCGTAACGCGACGTACAGGGTCGGGAGGGAGAAACGCTCGACGGTCCCGTCGGCAAGACGGGCGCGCAGCAGGCGATCCTCCAGCAGGTTGTGCATCCCCAAGGTGCCTCCGGAGTCAAGTCATGGCAGCGCGTCAGACCGCAGTTCCATGTGTTGGCGATCCTTCCGCTGAGGTGTCGCTGTGGATGCCGGTGCGGTCGTAGCGGAACGCGTGTGTGCCGATTCGGAGTGTACCGCCGTCGGGGGACGACTCAAGCGAGGCGGCTTCGATCTCTTCCCGGCTCGGCAGCGCGCCGCGGAAGAGATGGGCCGGCAGGTTGAACGTCCGCACGTCCGAGCCGAACGGCCCGGGTGCAGCCTTCGCAAGCTCGAAACGCGGGCCGTCCTCGCCGAGACGCGTGCGCACCGCCTCGTCCAGGTCGGGAAACGCGAGTTCGTCGTCGAACGCGTGGTCGCGATCCAGGGAATGCCGGCGTGCGAGTTGGGCTTCGGCGGCGCCGGTGCCGAAGTTGTGTACTTCGTGATCGCGCCACGCTCCTCCGAGCCGTTCGGCGAGTTCCTCGAGGACTTGCGGGTGGGTGGCGCGTTCGACCAGTACCCGGTTCATGTCCGGGACGCGCCAGACCGGGTGCTCGTCTATCGGGCGCCTGGTGGCCTCCACGTCCAGGAGATTGCGGTAGATGCCCCCCGCCTGCGACTCGGGCCGCATCCCGAGGCCATGCCGCATGAGCGACCCGTCGAGCGCCCGCTCGAGGCCGCCCTCCGGAACCAGGACCATGCAACGCGGTTGTGCGCACGCAGGTGGCCGGGGGTTCTCGTGCCGGTGCAGGCGCCCGATACGCTGAAGCAGCACGTCGACCGGGCAAAGGTCCGTGAGTAGCAGGTTGGCGTCGATGTCCAGCGACTGCTCCAGCGTCTGCGTCCCGATGACCACGCGCCCACCGTGCGGGCGGGGCTTGCCGAGGGCCCGCTCCACCGCGTCGTCGAGAAGCTTGCGGTCCTCCACGGCGAACCTCCCATGGTGCAGCGTCTCGATCCCGTTGACTTGCAGCGCAAGCTCGCCGCCGCCGTCGCGCAAGAGTTCGTCAAGCACGGCCTGTGCGCTCGCCACGGTGTTGCGGATCACCAGCACCTTGGCTCCGCACTCGGCCGCCGTCCGCGCGGCCGCCGCGATGGATGCGCTGTCGGCGAGCCACGGCCGCGGCGCCATCGACACGGCCTTGCACATCCCCGTGGCCGTGATCGGTTGCACCACCGCCCCTCCGTCCCGGGCGAGGGTCAGGCTGGGATAGGGTTCCCGCTCGGCCGCGTCGGCCGCTGGCGCCTCGTGTCGCGCGCCGCCGGCTACAAGCCGCGCTCGCGCCGCCCCACCGAGCGTCGCCGACATGAGCAATGCGTGACGCCGACGGCAAGGTGCCCCTCCAGCAGCGTCGCTAGCAGCTCCGTCATGTAGGCGTCGCTGGCATGGACCTCGTCCACCACCAGCAGGCTCCGTGACAGCGCGGCGCCGCGCAGGTGGGCCCACTTCACCTTGAGCGTGCCGAGGAGCGCCTGGTCGATCGTGCCCACGGCGGCCGGCGCGCTGAGGAAGTGTCTGGCGCTTTCCGCGGACCAGCGCGCGACGCGGTCCGCTTCGTCGGGGCCATCGTCCCAGTACACCTGGAAGCCCCCTTCAGGCCTCCCGCTGGCCTCGCCCATTACGCAATAGCCGGGAATGGCCAGCGCGGTCGCGTCCGCCCATCGGTCGGGCAGCAGGGCCCTGACCGCGAGACGGACCCGCTCGTGCAACTGCTTCGCCGCCGCCCGTGTGGGCACGGCGAAGTACAGTCCGTCCACCAAGCCCGCGCGCAGCAGCGCTGCGAACCGCAGTACCGCCGCCTCGGTCTTGCCGGATCCGGTTTCGCTCTCCAGGATCAGAAGCGGTGCGTCGAGCGGCGCGTCCGCGACGGCGGCCTGCAGGGGGCGCGGCGCGGTGTGATCGAACATCGCGCGGAAGTCGGCGTCGCCAGTCGCTGCCGGCCAACGTGTCCGGCGCAATCCGCGCGCGGCAATCGCCTCTCTTGCCTGCGTGCGTGCGCGCGCGCTCGATGTAGGCGGGATCGTCGTTCGGCTCGAAGGGGAAGTGCCGGTCCCTGTCCGAACCGATCTGGTCCGCAAGGGCGACGACGCCGGCGAAGAGATGGGCGAGCGCCGGCCGGTCAGGCAGGGGCGGCCCGCGACGGAACGCCTCCGGGAACCAGTCCTCGGCGCGTCGCCGAAGCAGGGATGCACTCGCCGCAGGGTCGTAGCCGGCGAACGGTTCCCAGATCGCGCGCGGGCCGCCCCCGCCGTGCGGACGACGCGGCGGGCATGGTGGGTCAGGGCGCCGCGGAGGAGCGCATCGAGGCCCTCGCCCCATTCGTCGAGCAGGTCGTAGAGTCCAAGGCGCTCGCAGATGTCCGGCTGCTCGATGCAGTAGAACGCCTCCGCGACGTGACTCATACGCGGCGGTGGTTTGCCCGGCAACGTCGCGGGGTCCCGGACCTTGAACTGGAACCCTGCGTTGAGTTTCGCGAAGTCGTGCAGGAAGGCGATCACGGCAAGCCGGCTGGACGTGACCGGGTCGAGCCGGTTGCCGGTTGCGGATCCCGACGCACGAGCGAAGCGCGCCGCCAGGACATCGTCCGTGATCAGAGCCTCGAAGCAGCCCGCCACATCGGCGCAGTGGTGCTCTATGCGGTGATACAGGCCCTCGTCTTCGTACTTGCCCCAAGCAGAACGCATGCGCTACGGGTGTTGCAGGGACACCCGGCTCGGCGAAGGTTCGGCGCCAGCCAAGGGTTCCGTTTAGTCCTCGCCCCTCGTATGACGACAATGCCCCGAACCTCGGGGCCTATGCAAGGCATGCCTCGGCACGACGAACAAACGGCTCACCGGCGCTGTGCGCAGTTGCTCGGTGCGCCGTACGCTACCAGCGGTATTCGACCCGAGCCGCATAGTGCCGCGGCAGCTCCGGCAGCACGATGACGCCGCCGAACAGGTTGGGGAAGTTCGACCGGAAGTAGCGCTCGTCCGTGACGTTCTTGGCCGTGACGTTCACCCGCCAGGGGCCGCGCTCGTAGACGATCCCCGCGTTGACGAGGGTGTAGGCGGGCAGCCTGACCGAGTTCGAGAAGCCGGAGAACGCGGCGTCGACGTCGATGACGCTCGCGCTGGCCGCGAGGCCGCCGCCGAAGTCGTACGTGCCGGTCAGCGACCAGATCTCCTCCGGCACGCCGGCGCGGCGGGCGCCGCTCGCCCCCGGCCGGACGACGATGCCCGCCAGGTTCCCCCCGTAGAACGTCCCGGGCGCGATGCCCGGCACATCGTCCGCGCCGATGAAGCTGAACCGGGAGCCGGCGCTCTTCGTGCTGAGGTTGATGACCTCGACGTTGGTGTGGCCCAGCGTGACGAGCAGCCGTTCGTTCACCACCCAGCGCAGTTCGAACTCCGTGCCGTCGGTCTCGGTCGCCTGGTTGGTCACGATGGCCTGGGCGGAGAAGTCCGTACGGGTCTGCTCGAAGCGGGCGAGGGCGAAGTAGAGCGCCCCCCCGAACAGGCTCCCCTTGAGCCCGGCCTCGAGTAGCTCGGAAGCGTCGAACGCCGTCCCGCCCGCTATGTTGGCGGTCGTGATCTCCGAACCCTGTCCGGCGATCAGCGTCGACTGCCTCGACGCCGTGAAGTAGGGGATCAGCCCCACGTCGGAGGTGTAGCTGAGCGACAGCGTCCAGGACACGCCGTCGACGCGATCGTCGGCGGACTCCACCACGCATTCCGCAGCCACCGTGCAGAAGTGGTTCGAACTCGCGAGCAGGAGCTTGTCGACGGGCTGCCGGCTCTCCATGTCGATGGTGTCGTGGCGCACTCCGGCGAGCACGGCCAGACCGTTGTCCCAGGTCACGTCCGCCAGCGCGGCGACCCCGATGTCGAGGTAGTCGCCCACGTAGTACTCCGTGTAGTCGTCGTCGATCTGGGCGGCGAGCAGGCGGATATCGAGCGCGCTCGGGGGCTGCGTCAGGTCCCGGCGGTCGAAATGCTCGTTCGTGTAGTCGTCGGCGTGGTCGAAGTCGGTGAACCGGACGGACGGGGAAAGCTGCACGCTCACCGTGGCGGTGTCCATACGAAAGTCCCGGGACAGCACCACCTTCTCCTCCACCACCCAGGTGTCGTGGAACTGGGAGAACGTGTGCACGGAATGGTTGAGGTGATCCGACGCCTCGAAGTAGAGCTGGTTGCGCCACTCCCAGCCGCCGTCCGTGCTGAGGTACGCGTCGAGGTACGCGACGACGGACTCGTTGGTGAGGATGTCGTCGGCGCTGACGAGGACCTGGCTGGTCCGGAGCTTCGCGGTGCCGACGTCGACCAGCCCCAGCAGGTCGGTGCGGCATCCGAACACGAGGGTGTCGCCGATCGCGCACACGTTGCCGTCGAGCGCGGTCAGCGCGGCCCGGTTCCCGGGGACGAGACCGGCCGCGAAGGCGCTGTGGTCGCTGAACCCGTCGCCGTCGACGTCGAACTCCTGGTGCGAGATGCGCCCGTCCCCGTCCGTATCGAGGGACCGGGGCCGTCCGGTGACGTAGATACCCCGGTCGATCAGGTCCTGGGTCAGCCGGTTCCAGCCCGTGTTCTGGGCCCCGTCGAAGTCGTGGTACATGAAGCCGAACTGGAGCTGCAGCCCGGGGCGCGGGTCGAAGTCGAACGAGGCCTGGACCGTGGAGTGCTCCGTACCGATGTCGCGGTAATAGCTGCCGGAGTCCTCGAACTCGCCGTAGAACCAATACCCGAAGTCCTGCGTGCCGAGGCGCCCGGGTCCGCCGACCTCGGCGGTGACCACGCGCCGGTTCCAGCTCCCGAAGTCGACGCCGACCGAGGCTTCCGCATGGTCGATGAACTGGCCGGTCTCCTCGATCCTGGCGGACTTGGGGGTGAAGTCCAGGTAACCGCCGATCTTCGCGGGACCGTGGATCGGCGACGGCGGCCCCCGCACGATGTCGACGCGGTCCGAGGCGCCGATCGGCGTCGGGTAGTTGCCGGGATTGTCGAGCCGGCGCACTCCCCGGAAGTAGGTCTCGCCGGGGGCGCCCCGAATCTCCAGCGAGCCCGCCACCCCGAAAAAGGACTGGGTGAACGTACCGGGCGCCACGGCGATGAGTTCGTCGATGTCGCGCATGTTGAACCGGCTCATCATCTCGTCGCTGACGCTCGACGCCGACCGCGGCGTCTCGAGCAGGGACTTGTCGAAGCCGAATACCGAGTGGACGTGTTCGCCGGGGAGACTGCGGAGGGACCCGGTCACCACGACGACTTCCAGGGCGGGATCGTGCTCCGGGCCTGCGCCCGGCTCGGTCTCGTCGGCCTGTTCGGCGGCGGCGAAGAGTGCCGAAGACATGAGAAAGAGTCGAAGAGTATCTTTCAATAGCATGTTTTGTAAAGGTTTATTCTTGCCAAAACGCGCCTGGCGGGCTGCGGTCCCCTTGCGAAAGACGGGCTTTTCTGCCATGTTTCGCCGTTCGCCCACGGTCGCTCCGACGGCCCGGGTACTTCACGGAGAGACCTTGCGAATGCCGAGCCTCGAGGAGCAGTTGACGCTGGGGTTGCCCGAACCCTACGGACTGTACCGGCCCGGCTCGGAGAAGGACTCCTGCGGGGTCGGATTCATCTGCGACATCAAGGGACGCGCGAGCAACCGGATCATCCGGGACGCCGAGCACATGAACTGCTGCATGGTACATCGCGGCGGTCTGGGGTACGAGAAGAACACCGGCGACGGCGCGGGCCTCCTGACCGGACTGCCCCACGCCTTGCTGGCGAAGGCGGCCCGCGAGTCGCTGGGCGTGGAGCTGCCCGCGGCAGGGGGCTACGGGGCGGGCAACGTCTTCCTGCCCCGCGACCCGTCGGAGCGCGCGCGCTGCAAGCGCGTGGTGGAGGAGGTGGTCGCGGCGGCGGGGCAGACGCTCCTCGGCTGGCGCACGCTGCCCATCGACCCCGACGGCGCGGACATCGGCAATGCCGCCCGCGCCGCGATGCCGCACATGGAGCAACTGTTCATCGCGGCCGCGGCCGGGCTGACGGGCGACGCGCTGGAACGCCGCCTGTACCTGATTCGCAAGCAGGCGACGCGGCGGCTCCGCGGCGACCTTGAGCTTGCCGAACGGCAACTGTTCTACATCTGCAGCCTCTCGACCAAGATCGTGGTCTACAAGGGCATGCTGACGCCGCACCAGATGTTCCCGTTCTACGGCGACCTGCGCGACCCGGACTACGCGTCGCACCTCGCCATGGTGCATTCCCGCTTTTCGACGAACACCTTCCCGTCGTGGGACCGCGCCCAGCCGAACCGGTTCATGAGCCACAACGGCGAGATCAACACGCTTCTCGGCAACGTCAACTGGATGAACGCGCGGGAAGGGGTGGCGGAAACCGACCTCTTCGGGGACGACCTGGCGGAGCTCTTCCCGGTGGTCGAGCCGGACTGCTCCGACTCCGGGACGTTCGACAACGTGCTCGAGTTCCTCCTCATGACCGGCCGCACCCTCCAGGAAGCGGTCCTCATGATGATCCCGGAGGCCTGGCAGCAGCATCCGGACATGCCGGAGGCCAAGCGCGCCTTCTACGAGTACCACTCCTGCCTGATGGAGCCGTGGGACGGCCCGGCGTCGATCGCCTTCACGGACGGCAAGTACATCGGCGCCGTGCTCGACCGCAACGGGTTGCGGCCCTCGCGCTATTACGTGACCGACGACGACCGCTGCATCATGGCCTCGGAGGTGGGCGTGGTCCCGGTGGCCCCGGCACGGGTCATCGCGAAGGGCCGCCTGCAGCCGGGCAAGATCTTCCTGATCGACTTCGACCAGGGCCGGCTCATCCCGGACGACGAGATCAAGACCGAGTGGGCCGCCGCGCGGCCCTATCGGGAGTGGCTGGACCGCGGGCGGATCGAACTCGCCGACGTGCCGGCGGCGGCGAGTGTCTCCGGGCTCGATGCCGACACGCTGATGGCGCGGATGCAGGCGTTCGGCTACACCGCGGAGACGATGCAGTTCATGTTGCTGCCGATCGTGCAGGAACTGCGGGACCCGCTCGGCTCGATGGGCAACGACGCGGCCCTCGCGGTCATGTCCGACAAGCCGCGCATGCTCTACGACTATTTCAAGCAGCTCTTCGCGCAGGTGACGAACCCGGCGATCGACTCGATCCGGGAGGAAGTCATCATGGCGCTCGAGTGCTACATCGGCCCAGAGCGCAACCTGCTCGCGACGACCGCGGCGCACGCGGAGCGCCTGCGCGTCCCGCATCCGATCCTGTCCAACGAAGAACTCGCCGCGATGAAGGCGATGGACCACCGGGGCTGGCGCGCGCGGGAGATCGACATCACGTTCCCGGTGGACGCGCCCGAGGGCGTGGACGACTTGGGCAAAAAAGCCGGGCTGCTCGAGGCGCTCGACCGCATCTGCGCCGAAGCGAGCGGCGCCATCGAAGCCGGGTACAGCCTCCTCGTCCTTTCGGACCGCGCGACCGGACCGGACCGGGTGCCGATCAGCGCCCTCGCGGCCGTCGGCGCGGTGCACCACCACCTGGTGCGGACCCACGCCCGCACGCGCATCGGCATCCTGGTGGAGACGGGCGAGGCTCGCGAGGTCCACCACCACTGCCTGCTCATCGGCTACGGCGCCGACGCCGTCAATCCGTACCTGGCGTTCGAGGCGCTGTGGGACGCGCGCCGCAACGGCTACCTCGACGAGGCCGAGCACGTGTCGAACGACGCGGACGTCGTGGCCGCGTACCGCAAGGGCGTGGCCAAAGGGATGCTCAAGGTCATGGCGAAGATGGGCATCTCGACGCTGCAGTCCTACAAGGGCGCGCAGATCTTCGAGGCCGTCGGCCTCGCGGACGAAGTGGTCGAGCGGTGTTTCGGCGGCACGGCGAGCCGAGTGCAAGGGGTGGGCTTCGAGGTGCTGGCCGAGGAGATGCAGCGCCGCCACGCGATCGGCTACCCGCCGCGTGACACGGTCGCGCTCCCCGTACTGCCCAACCCCGGCGACTTCCACTGGCGCCGCGGCGGCGATACGCACATGTGGGACCCCGAGGCCATGGCGGACCTGCAGGTGGCGGCGCGTACGGACAGCGCCGAGGCGTACTGGCGCTTCGCGCGGCACGTCAACGAGGAGAACACGCGCCAGAGCACCCTGCGCGGGCTGCTGACGTTCCGGGAGGGGGCCGCCGGCGCCCCCATCGAACTCGACGCAGTGGAACCGGCCTCGGAGATCGTGAAACGCTTCGCCACGGGCGCGATGAGCTTCGGGTCCATCTCGGCCGAAGCCCACGAGTCCCTCGCGATCGCGATGAACCGCATCGGCGGCAAGTCGAACACGGGGGAGGGGGGCGAGGACGAGGCGCGCTACACGCCCCTGCCGAACGGCGACTCGAAGCGCTCGGCCATCAAGCAGGTGGCGAGCGGCCGCTTCGGTGTCACCATCAACTACCTGTCGAACGCCGACGAACTGCAGATCAAGATCGTCCAGGGCGCGAAACCCGGCGAGGGCGGGGAGCTGCCTGGCCGCAAGGTGGACGAGACCATCGCGGCCATCCGGCACTCGACGCCCGGCGTGGGGCTGATCAGTCCTCCGCCGCACCATGACATCTACTCGATCGAGGACATCGCGCAGCTCATCCACGACCTGAAGAACGCGAACCCGTCGGCCCGCATCTCCGTCAAGCTGGGCGCGGCGATCGGCGTCGGCACGGTTGCGGCCGGGGTGACGAAGGCCCGCAGCGACCACCTGGTCATCGCCGGCGACACCGGGGGCACGGGCGCCTCGCCGCTCACGTCGATCAAGCACGCCGGCGTGCCGTGGGAGCTTGGCGTTGCGGAGACGCACCAGACCCTGGTCATGAACAACCTGCGCTCGCGCGTGGTGCTGCAGACCGACGGTCAGCTCAAGACCGGCCGCGACGTCGCCGTGGCGGCGCTGCTCGGCGCCGAGGAGTTCGGCTTCGCCACGGCGCCGCTGATCGCGCTCGGCTGCATCATGATGCGCAAGTGCCACCTCAACACGTGTCCCGTCGGGATCGCGACCCAGGATCCGGAACTGCGCGCGAAGTTCGCCGGCGCCCCGGAGCACGTCGTCAACTACTTCTTCATGGTGGCGGAGGAGCTTCGCGCGATCATGGCGGAACTCGGGTTCCGCACGGTCAACGAGATGATCGGCCGGGTGGACGCCCTCGACGTGGACGCGGCGGTGGAACGCTGGAAGGCGTCGGGCCTCGACCTGTCGCAGATCCTCGCGCCGGCCCGGGAGCCCGAGGACTGCCTCGGCGTCTACGCCATGCACGCCCAGGACCACGGCCTGGACGCCGCCCTCGACAACGAGCTGATCCGGCTCGCGGAGCCCGCCCTGGCGCGGGGCGAGCCAGTGCGCGCGAATCTGCCGCTCAAGAACGTGAACCGGGTGGTGGGCGGCATGCTCTCGCACGAGATCATCCGGCGGGTCGGCCCCCGGATGCTTGCGGACGACACCATCCACTTCAGGTTCGAAGGCAGCGCGGGGCAGAGTTTCGGCGCGTGGCTGGCGAAAGGCGTGACGCTCGAAGTGGAGGGCGACGCCAACGACTACGTGGGCAAGGGCCTCTCCGGGGGCCGTCTCGTCATCTACCCGCCGCGCTCGAGCCCGTTCCGCGCGGAGGAGCAGATCCTCGTCGGCAACGTCGTCCTCTACGGCGCCACCGCGGGCGAGTGCTATCTCCGGGGCATCGCCGCCGAACGCTTCTGCGTGCGCAACTCGGGCGCCCGCGCGGTGGTGGAAGGCGTGGGCGACCACGGGTGCGAGTACATGACGGGCGGCCGCGCCGTCATCCTGGGTCCGACGGGCCGGAACTTCGCCGCGGGCATGAGCGGCGGTATCGCCTACGTGTGGGACCCCGAACGTCGCTTCCGGTCGCAGTGCAACACCGAGATGGTGGCGCTCGAAGCTGTCGTCGACGCGGCGGACGTCGCCGAACTGAGACACCTCGTCGAGCGCCACGCGCAGTACACCGGCTCGACCGTCGCCGCCGCGCTGCTCCAGGACTGGGACGAGGCGCTCGGGCGCTTCGTCAAGGTGATGCCGCTCGACTACAAGCGCGTACTCGAGGAGAGGAGCCTCGCCCTGGCGCAGGCGGCAGCCAGCGGCTGACCAAACCTCACGCGGCGACGATTGACGGATGGGCAAGCCGACCGGCTTCAAGGAGTTCGAGCGCCACGCCGCGCCCTACCGCGACGCGGCGACGCGCATCCTCGACTTCACCGAGATCTACACCGAGCACGACGCCCCGCGCCTCGCGGAGCAGGGGGCGCGCTGCATGGACTGCGGCGTGCCGTTCTGCCAGTCCCACGACGGCTGCCCGATCCACAACCTGATTCCCGAGTGGAACGACCTCGTCTACCGCGGGCACTGGCGCGACGCGCTGGATCGCCTGCACAAGACGAACAACTTCCCCGAGTTCACCGGGCGCGTTTGCCCGGCCCCCTGCGAGGGCGCCTGCGTGCTCGGCATCACCGACCCGGCGGTGACCATCAAGAACATCGAGATGGCGATCATCGACCGCGGGTTCGAGGAGGGCTGGGTGGTGCCGATGCCGCCCGCGACCCGCACGGGGCAGTCCGTCGCGGTGGTCGGCTCCGGCCCGGCCGGCCTCGCCGCGGCGGCGCAGCTCAACCAGGCGGGTCACCGGGTCACCGTGTACGAACGCGAGGACCGCATCGGGGGACTGCTCACCTACGGCATCCCCAACATGAAACTCGACAAGGTGGAGATCGTCGACCGCCGGCTCGACCTCATGCGCGCGGAGGGGATCGAGTTCGTCACCGACGCCGATGTCGGGGACGGGTCCAACGGGGGCATCGACGTCCGGGCCCTGTGCGATGGGCATGACGCGCTCCTGCTGGCGACGGGCGCCACGGTTCCGCGGGACCTGCCGATCCCCGGCAGGGAACTCGACGGCGTCCACTTCGCGATGGAGTACCTGACGGCGAACACGAAGAGCCTCCTCGACTCCAACCTCGAGGACGGGGCGTACATCTCCGCGAAGGACAAGCACGTCATCGTCATCGGCGGGGGGGACACGGGCGCCGACTGCATCGGCACGGCGCTGCGCCACGGCTGCAGGTCGCTCGTCAACTTCGAGATCTTCCCGGCGCCGCCCCTCGAACGCGCCCCGCACAACCCCTGGCCGACCTGGCCGGTCATCCTGCGCGTCGACTACGCGCACCAGGAGTCCGCCGCCCGGTTCGGCGAGGACCCGCGGGTGTACGCCATCTCGTCCGTCGAGTTCACCGGGGACGGGAACGGCGGCCTCGCGGGGGTCAGGACCGTGGACGTGGAGCTCAAGGACGGCCGTTTCGAGCCGCTTCCCGGCACGGAACGTACGTGGGACGCGGACCTCGTGTTCCTGTCGATGGGGTTTCTCGGTCCGGAGTCCGTCATTTCCGACCGGTTGGGCCTCGAACTCGACGCGCGGACCAACTACCGGGCCACCAAGGGCCTCTATCGCACGAGCCGCGACAAGGTGTTCGCGGCGGGCGATTGCCGCGGCGGGCAGTCCCTGGTGGTGCGCGCCATCAACGAGGGCCGCGAGGCGGCGCGTGAGATCGACCTGTACCTGACCGGTTCGACGATGCTGCCGTAGCATTGTGGCGCGGCCCACGAGGGCCGTAGAATCGCTCGCCTTGCCGGCGCGCCGCGGCGCTCGCCTGACGCCGCCCGGCACCGATAACACCGCAGCCGGCCACCCCGGATTCCGGCTGCCTCGCAGGGAGGGACCTTGGGACGTGGCCAACACCACCGAGAACATCCGCAACATCGCCCTGGTAGGACACGGGGGGGCCGGCAAGACCGAACTCGCGGACGCCGTGCTCCACGCCGCCGGCAAGATTGCGCACAAGGGATCGGTCGACGCCGGCACCAGCGTCTCCGATTCGGACGAGCACGAGAAGGAACTCAAGCACTCGCTGACAACGGGGTTCTGCCACCTCGATCACGGCGACGTGCACGTGAACCTGCTCGATACGCCCGGACACCCGGACTTCGTGGGGCGCGCGCTTTCCGTCCTGCCGGCGGCGGAGACGGCCGCCGTCGTGGTCAACGCGGGGACGGGCGTCGAGATGATGACGCAGCGGGCCATGGAGGCGGCGCGGGAACGGCGCCTCTGCCGCATGATCGTCGTCAACCGCATCGACGCGGACGGCGCCGACACGGCGGCCGTGCTCGAGCAGATCCAGGATGCGTTCGGCTCCGAGTGCCTGCCGGTGAACCTCCCCGCGGACGGCGGCGCGCGGGTCGTGGACGTGTTCTTCCAGGAGGACGGCGACGAGACGGACATCGACTCCGTCGAAGCCGCGCACGAGCGGATCGTCGACCAGGTCGTGGAGGTGGACGACGACCTGATGGAGGCCTACCTGGAACAGGGGGAGGTCTCGGCCGAACAGCTCCACGACGCCTTCGAGAAAGCGCTGCGCGACGGCCACCTGGTGCCGGTCTGCTTCGTCTCGGCCGCCACGGGCGCCGGCATTCCGGAACTGCTGGACGTGTTCGCGAAGCTGATGCCCTCTCCGCGCGAGGGCAACCCGCCGGCGTTCGTGTCCGGCGGCGCGGAGGTTGCCCTGTCGGGCGACGCCGACAGCAGCGTCGTCGCCCATGTCGTGAAGGTCGACATCGATCCTTTCCGGGGCCGCATGGCGATCTTCCGGATCCACCAGGGGACGATGCGGCGCGGCAGCCAGGTGTTCGTCGACGACGCGCGCAAGCCGCTCAAGATCGGGCACCTGCTGAAGCTGAACGGCGGGGAGCACACCGAGGTCGAGTCGGCGGTCTCCGGCGACATCTGCGCCATCCCGCGCGCCGAGGACGTGCCCTTCGGTGCGGTGCTGCATGACGATCACGCCGAGGACGGCACGCGACTCGAGTCGCTGCCGTTGCCGGAGCCCATGTACGGGCGCGCGATCACCGCGGAAACGGACGCGGAGGCGCAGAAGGCGAACGAGGCGTTCGGGGTCTTCTGCGCGGAGGACCCGACGCTGCGGGTCGACCACATCGCCTCGATGAACGAGACGGTGCTGCGCGGGATCGGGGAACTGCACCTGCGCGTGGTGCTCGACGAACTCGACCGCAAGTACGGAGTGAAGGTCGCGGCGGCGTTGCCCTCCATCGCCTACCGGGAGACCGTCACGTCCAGGGCCGACGGACATCATCGGCACAAGAAGCAGACGGGCGGTGCGGGACAGTTCGGGGAGGTTTTCCTGCGCATCGAGCCCCTCCCGCGGGGCGGCGGTTTCGAGTTCGTCAACGAGGTCGTCGGCGGGGTGATTCCCACGCAGTTCATCCCGGCGGTGGAGAAGGGCATCCGGGAAGTGCTCGACGAGGGCGCGATCTCCGGTCACCCGCTGCAGGACGTGCGCGCCATCGTCTATGACGGCAAGCACCATTCGGTCGACTCGAAGGAGATCGCGTTCATCCAGGCCGGCAAGCGCGCCTTCGTCAACGCCGTGAACGACGCCTCGCCGATCGTCATGGAGCCGGTGGTGGACGTGAGCGTCACGGTCCCGGAAGCCTGCATGGGCGACGTCGCGGGCGACCTGTCGGGCATGCGGGGTTCCGTCAAGGGCACGAACGTGCTCGCCGGCGGTCGCGCCGAGGTGCTCGGCCAGGCCCCGCTCAAGGAGGTGCAGGGCTACCACTCCCGGCTGAACTCGCTGTCGGGCGGCGAGGGCAGCTTCACCATGGCCTTCAGTCACTATGCGGCCGTGCCGGCGATGGAGCAGCAGGAACTCGTCCGGGCGCACCAGGGCGACGGGGAGTAGCGGGACCGCGCCCAGCGGGCGTTCAGCCGCGCGGCGAGAGGACGTCGGCGATCGCCGCCGGCGGCACCCGGTCCGTGACCTTTACCGCCCCGATCCGTTCTGGCAGCACCAGTCGGATCCTGCCGTCGGTCACCTTCTTGTCCATGCCCATCGCTTCGAGCACGGCCTCCGGCAGGGCCGAGGCCGGGGGCGCGGTTGGCAAACCGGCCCGGGCGATAGCGTCCCGGATGCGCGCGGCGGACGGCGCCGGCAGGGTGCCGAGACGCGCTGCGAGATCCGCGGCCAGCACCATGCCGATGGCCACCGCCTCGCCGTGCAGGAGCGACGCGTAGCCGGTTACGGCCTCCAGCGCGTGTCCGAAGGTGTGCCCGTAGTTCAGCATCATCCGCACGCCGGACTCGCGCTCGTCCGCCCGCACGACCTCCGCCTTGATTTCGCAGGACCGGGCCACCGCTTGGCCGAGCGCGTCCATGTCCCGGGCGAGCAGCGCCGACAGGTGGGCCGCGATCCAGTCGAAGAAGTCCGCGTCGAAGATGACCCCGTACTTGATGACCTCGGCGAGGCCGGCGCGCAGTTCGCGATCGGGCAACGTGTCGAGGGTGTCGAGGTCCGCGATGACGCAACGCGGCTGGTAGAAGGCGCCGACCAGGTTCTTGCCGCCGGGGTGGTTGACCGCGGTTTTCCCGCCGACGGACGAGTCCACGAGGGCGAGCAGGGTCGTCGGCACTTGGATGTAGGCGACGCCACGCTGGTAGGCGGCCGCCGCGAAGCCCGCGACGTCGCCGACCACGCCGCCGCCGAGTGCGATGATCGTGGTGCCGCGGTTGTGACGCCCCTCGACCAGTCGGTCGATGATGTCCGAGAACGTCTCGAGGGTTTTGAACGCCTCGCCGTCCGGCAGGCGCAGGACATCCGCCCGGACGTGGGTCGGCAGGCCCGCGAGCAAGCGCTCGAGGTAGTGTGCGCCAACGACCTCGTTGGTGACGACGAGCGCCTGTGATCCGGCCAGGAAGGCGTCGAGCACCCCGGGCCGCCCGAGCAGGCCGCGGCCGATCCGGATGGGATAGGACCGGGCCCCCAGGTCCACGGTCACGGTCAGTGGGTCGGGCTGGTCCATCGCTCGGAGGACTCCAGTTGCGCGGCGATGAGCTCCGCGATCGACCGTGGCGACCCGCCGCTGACCCGAACCGGAAGATGGGCCGTGTCGGCGTACAGCCCGCCCCGCTCGGTGAGGAGTCGACGCATCGTCTGTTCCGGGTCGCCCTCGCTCAGGAGCGGCCGATGCCGGTCGTTGCGCGCCCGCGCCAGCAGGCGTTTGAGAGGTGCGTCGAGATACACGACGACCCCCCTTTGCCGCAGCCGGGCACGGTTGACCTCCCGGAGCACGACGCCGCCTCCGGTCGCCAGCACGACGCCGTCACGGCGGGTCAGCTCGTCGATCACGTTCTCTTCGCGCTCGCGGAAGCCGGCTTCTCCCTCAAGGTCGAAGATCCACGCAATGTCAGCTCCGGCGCGCTGCTCGATGACGTGGTCGGCGTCGACGAACTCGAGACCGAGCACGTTCGCAAGGTGGCGGCCGATGGTCGTCTTGCCCGACGCCATCATCCCGATGAGGAATACGTTGGGCTTCATGGGAGCCTCGGCGGGGGCAGCGGACGGTCGGACGACGCATTCGGAGTCGCCACGCTAACGTTGCCTCCGGTCGTTTTCAAGCGCCGCTGAACCGGTCCGGAGGGCGTTCCGCCGCCTCCGGCCACGGCCGAGGCCGCGTTCGTGCCCACGATGCGCGGCGTGATGAAGATCAGCAGTTCCTGCTTGTCGTCGCGCTTCAGCGTGCGCCGGAACAGGCGTCCCAGCACGGGCACGTCCCCGAGCAGCGGCGTCCTCGCGACCTCCAGGTTCCGGTTGGTGCGGAACATGCCGCCGAGCACGACCGTCGCGCCGTTCTCGACCAGCACGCGCGTGGTGACCGAAGTCGTGTCGATGCTGGGCACGCCGTTGTAGAGCTGCCCCACGGAGTCCTGGTGCACGGCGAGGTCCATGATGATGCGTTCGTCGGGCGTGATGCGGGGCGTCACCGCGAGCGACAGCACCGCCTCCTTGAAGGACGTCGAGGTCGCCCCCGAACTGCTTGCCTCCTGGTACGGGATCTCGACGCCGGACTGGATCGTCGCGGGCTGCTTGTCCGTCGTGATGAGCGTGGGACGTGCGATCACCTCCGCGTGGCCTTCGCTCGCGAGGGCGGAGATCTCGACGTCCAGGAGGTAGTCGGCGGTGTCGGTCACGCCGATGCCGAAACGCGTCGTCCCACTGTCCGAGACGCCGAGATCCGTCACCGGCCCGTCCGCAGACGCGGGGAGACCACCGCCGTCCGTTGCCGCACGCTGCAGTTCCTCCAGCGCCGCGAGGCCCCCGCCGAGCTTGACGGTCGTTCCCCCGCGGCTGCGGAGCGCGGCGCCGCCCCACCGGATACCGAGCTGCGTCGAGAAGTTGGCGTTGGCGTTGACGATCCGGGACTCGATGACGACCTGCCGCACGGGCACGTCCAGGCGCGCGATGACGTCGCGGATCTCGGTGATCCGGCGGGCGGTGTCCGTCAGTATCACGGCGTTGGTCCGGTCGTCCACGAGGACGCTGCCGCGGTCCGACAGGGCAGCGGGATGCTCGGCGCCGCCGAGCAGCTCGAACAGCTCGGCGGCGCTCGCGTAGCGGATCTGGATGAACTCCGTGACGAGCGGCGCGAGTTCGGACAACTGCCGGCGGCGCTCGAGTTCCAGCCGCTCCCGTTCGGCGATCTCGGCGGCGGGCGCCACCAGGAGGACATTGCCGATCTCGCGCTTGTCGAGTCCCTGCGTGCGCAGGATGAGGTCGAGCGCCTGGTCCCACGGGACCTGGGTCAGCCGTAGCGTCAGACCGCCGGACACGGCGTCGCTGGCAACGAGGTTGCGCCCCGCGAAGTCGGCGAGCAACTGCAGGGCCGCACGGGTCTCGATGTCCTGGAAGTCCAGGGTGATCGGTTCCCGGCCAGCGGTCGCCGGCGGCTCCGTAGCCCCGGCGCCGGGGAGCAGCACCAGGGCGAGCGTCGCCGCAATGGCCGCGGCGGCCGTCCGTGACACGTCGCTACGCATCGGCCCGCCGCTCGGTGGATTGCCCCGGATCGGGTTCCGCGCGATGCAATGGCAGCTTGCGCGTGCGCGTCACCCAGTCGCCGCTGCCGTCGGCGATGGCCTCGAGCAGCACCAATCCGGTGTCTTCGATCGCCTCGACCCGCCCGAAGTCCCGTCCGACGTAGTCGCCGACGCGCACCGCGTGGACATGGCCGCTGGGGTCGCGCACCAGGGCGGAACGCGCACCCCGGGCGGCCAGGATGCCCGCGACGCGGAGTTCCTCCATCGCGAATCCCTCGAGCGCCGTCCTTGGGCGCTGCAGGTCGGGGGCCGGCGATCGACCGTGGTCGGCGCTGCTCCCCCACTCGGAAGCAGGCGGCTGGAACGGATCGCGCAGCGTCCCGGATTCGTAGAGGAATGCCGGCGCCGGGCGCGGAGTCGGATGCGCCGGGACGGACGCGGGGGGCCGCCCGCGCGGCGCGGTCGTCGTGGCCGGCTCGGGAACGGGAGCGTGCGAGCAGCCGACGGCCATGGCGGCCAGCGGCGCCGCCCACCAGGTCCCGTGCCGGGCGGCCCGGCTCATGGTGCGGCCTCGGCCGGGTAGCGGCGCCGGTACGTCTTCGCCAGCACAGCCATGCGCAACTCGGTGTCTGCCGTGGCGCGCGTGACCTCGAAGTCGTGCAGCGTTACGACCCGCGACAGGCCGGCCACGGCCCCGGCGAATGCGCCGATGCGGTGGTACGTCCCGGTCAGCACGATCTCGATCGGCAGCTCGAAATACAGATCCGACGGGCTCTCGACGCCGAGTTCGATGCGCTCGACCGTCAGGTCGTGGACGAGGGCCGCCCGGGCTATGTCCTCGAGCAGGCCCGGTACCTCGGTGCCGGTGGGCAGTGTTGCCAGGAGGACGGAGTAGTCGGCCTGGAGGGCCTCCCGGCGCGCCAGTTCCGCTGCAAGCGGGGCGGCCAGCACCGTCTTGTTCCGCAACGTGTCCGCGAGTTGCCCTTCGGCGCGCGTGCCGGCCGACAGCGCCTCGGAGGCGGGTGCGAGCCAGCCGACCCATGCGACGGCGAGCACGAGGGCGAATGTCAGCGCCGCGGCCGTCATCCGGGCCGGCGCCGGCCAGTTGCCCGCGTTGCGCGGCTCGAGATCCTCGAGTTCGATCGTGCGCAGCCGCTCGATTGCATGTCGCGCCCGTGCGCGGACGCCGCCCCTGGAGGTGGGGGCAGAGCGCCAGCACCATCTCGCCACGCCTATCCGGCCTCGGACCGGCGCGAGGCGGCCAGCACCGGGACGCCCAGGTCGAAATGCACCGCTCGCCCGCCGTAGTGCGGGTGGTCCGGGTCTTCGCGGATGCTGCGCAACGTCGGCATGCCGAACCGCTCGGAGGCCGTCAGGCGGCGCATGAGGGCCGAGATGCGCCCGGCGGACTCCGCCGTCCCGCTCGCCTGGATCGCGTCGCCGGCCCGCGTGATGGTCTCGTAATGGGCGCCGGCCGGGACCGTGCGCGCGAGTTCCAGCCATATGCGGGCGACCTCGGAGCGCTGCTCGTGCAGCCGGAGCACCACGGCCATGCGCGCCTCGAGCGCTTCGGATTCCGATCTCAGCGCGTTCACCCGGAGGATGCGGCCGTCCAGCTCCGCCAGTTGCGTGCGCAGGCCGGCGGTGCGGCCGTCCTGCCGACCGGCCAGGCGGTCGATGTGGAGACCGGCCAGCGCCGCGACGAACAGGCCGATGAGCGCGCTCGCGGCGAGCCTGGCGAAGAACGCGCGGTTGCGGCGCTCCCGCTCCCACTCGCGCCACGGCAGGAGGTTGATGCGGCTCATCGGTCGAAGGCCCGCAGCGCCAGGCCGCACGCGGTCAGCAATGCGGGTGCGGACGCGGCGAGGGCTTTCCCGTCGACCCGCGGGGCGAGGGTCATCCCGGCGCAGGGATCCGCCACGCGGGTGGGGGCGGCGAGCGTGTCGCCGAGCAGGTCGGCGAGTCCGGGGAGGGCCGCCGCGCCGCCGCCGAGCAGCACCCTTCCGACGGGCCGGTCCATGGACGCCTCGAACAGGCGCAGGGCCCGCGCGGCCTCCGCCACGAATGCCGCGCGAAAGCCCCGCAGTACCGCCTCGTCCGCGTCCGCCGGCAGCTCGCGTCGGCGCAGGGCGACAAGCGCCTCGGCCTCGGACATGGCGTAATGGCGCTGCAGTTCGGCGGTCAGGCGATTTCCGCCGAAGTGCTGTTCCCGGACCTGGGGCTGCGAGGCGCCGTCGAAGGCATGGAGTCGCGTGACGCCGGCGCCGATGTCCAGCACCGTGAGCAACGCCGGCCGGCCCGCGCTGCCGGTCGTCGGCCCGGCGTGGACGGCCGCGCGCTGGATGGCCTGCGCCTCCATCTCGACGACGTGAGGCCGCAACCCACCCACCCGCATGGCGCCCTCGCGCCGCTCCACTTCGTCGCGTCGGCAGACCGCGAGCAGCACCTCGACCTGTTCGGGATTCCGCTCGGAGAGGCTCTGCACCTCGAAGTCCATCGCCACCTCCTCGGGAGGAAACGGGATATGGCGGCCGGCCTCCGCGGTGATGCGGGACTGCATCGCGTCGTCGGACAGGGAGGCGTCCATCTCGACGATCCTGGTGATGGCCGCCGAGTCGGGCAGGGCGGTGGCGGCCCGCCGCGCCCGGGGGGCGGTCCGTGCCACGAGCTGCCGGATCGCTTCACCAACGGTGTCGAGGTCACTAATATTCCGGTCCACGACGGCGTTGGGCGGTAACGGTTCGACGCCGAAGGCCTCCACGCGATGGCGGCCGTCGTGCTTCGAAAGCTCGAGGAGCTTGACGGAGGTCGAGCCGATGTCCAGGCCAACGAGTGAGTCGGACTTGTTCCACGGGTGCCGCACGGCCGTTTCTCCCTGGCTGGGACCGGTGCGCGGCGGCCGCGAGGCGGGGCGGCCATGAAGCGCCGCAGCCGACCGATCCTGTGGTCCATTGTCTGGGTCGGCGTTGCCGGTGTCTGTGGGACGGTTCTCACATTGGCTGGCAGTTATCTCTATTTGAACCCGCAGATTCCGCCTGCGCAGAGCTACCTCGATCTCCGCCCCGAGGCGCCGATGCGCGTCTTCACCGGCGACGGGGCCCTAATGGCGGAGTTCGGCGTACGGCGGTTCGTCCCCGTGCCCCTCGACGAGGTGCCCGAAGACTTCGTGAACGCCTTGCTCGACACCGAGGACAAGCGCTTCTACGACCACTCGGGGATCGACTACATCTCCTTCGCCAACGATGTCCTGCAGGTGCTGATGAACCCCAGCGTGCGTACGGGGGCGTCGACCATCACGATGCAGCTTGCACGCAACGTCTCCTTCTCGCTCGAGCAGACCTTCATCCGGAAGTTCAAGGAGATGCTCCTGGCGATCAAGATCGAGCAGGAACTGACGAAGGAGCAGATCCTCGAGCTCTACATCAACGTGATGTTCTTCGGCAAACGGGCCTATGGCGCCCAGGCCGCGGCGTTGACGTACTACGACAGGCCGCTGGCGGAGCTCGACCTCGCCCAGCTCGCGATGCTGGCCGGCATCGTGAAGCGGCCGGACTCCGGCAATCCGATCAGCGGCCCGGACTGGGCGCTGAGCCGTCGCAACCTCGTGCTGGCGCGCATGCTGGCGCAAGGGTCGATCGACCGGCCGGCGTTCGAGACGGCCCGCGCCGCCCCGATCACCGCCCGTCTGCACCATCGGGAACCGGATCTGTCGGCGCCGTACGCGGCGGAGTGGGTGCGCAGCGAACTCGTCGCGCGGTACGGTCCGGACGTCTACAACTCCGGTTACGAGGTGCACACCACCATCGACGCCAGGCTGCAGGCGAACGCCACCCGGGCGCTGCGTAACGGCTTGGCGGGTTACGACCGGCGGCACGGTTATCGGGGCCCGGAGGGGCGGGTGGAGGACGCGGCGGACGTCGAAGCGCTGGTCGCCCTCGCACAGGCTCCGGACGCGGCGGCCGGTGGCGCTGCGCCAGCCCCCGTACCCGTCGCGGAAACGCCGCGTGAGCGGGGGGCGGCGGCCGGGGAAGACGCCGTCTGGGCGCGCGTGCTCGGGGACGTGCCGGTGGTCGCGGACCTGCTGCCCGCAGCGGTAGTCCGTGTCGACGAACGCGCATTCGATGCAGTCACCGCATCGGGTGACCGGCTGACGGTCGAGTGGGACGGCATCACCTGGGCCCGGGCGTACATCGACGTCGACCGGCGTGGAGTGCGTCCGCGCGCGGCGGCGGACGTCGTGGCGCCGGGCGACATCGTGCGCGTGCAGGCGCTGGACGAAGGCGGCTGGAGACTGGCCCAGGTGCCGGACATCCAGGGGGCCGTGGTGGCGCTGCGCCCGGAAAGCGGCGCGGTGGCGGCCCTGGTCGGGGGCTACGACTTCTGGAGCAAGCAGTACGACCATGCCCTGAGGGCCGCGCGCCAGCCGGGGTCGGGCTTCAAGCCGTTCGTCTACTCGGCGGCGCTTGCGCAGGGCGTGACACCCTCGAGCATCTTCCTCGACGCCCCGCTGGTCTTCGAGGACCGGCACTTCGAGAAGGCCTACCGGCCGCGCAACGACAGCGGGCGGTACAACGGTCCGACGCGGCTGCGCGAGGCGCTGTACCGGTCGATCAACCTGGTGACGATGCGCGTGCTGCTGGAAGTCGGCGTGGACCGCGTGCTGGACCACGCGGGGCGGTTCGGTTTCGACACAAAGGGGTTCCCCAGGGATACCCAGCTCGCGATCGGTGGGGGCACCATGGCGGTGACGCCGCTCGACATGGCGCGCGGCTACGCCGTGATCGCGAACGGCGGTTTCGGGGTCCAGCCCCATATCGTGAAGCGCGTCGTGGCCCGCGACGGCGCGCTGGTCTTCGAGCCAGGCTACCCGAAGGTCCGACCCCCCGAGGAGGCGCGGGGGGACGAACCGCCTCGGGTGCTCGACGGCGCGCTGGCGGAAGGCGCCACCGCGCCGCCGGACTCGCTGGAGCCGCCGGCCGGGGTGGTCGACCCGGTCGTTCCGGCGGCCCCCCGGGTCATCGACGAACGTAACGTCTTCATCCTCGACTCCATGTTGCGGGACGTGATCCAGAGGGGGACTGGACGCCGCGCCCGCTCTCTCGAGCGCACGGACATCGCGGGCAAAACGGGTACGACCAACGAGGCGGCCGACACCTGGTTCAACGGCTACAACGACGACCTCGTGGCGTCCGTGTGGGTCGGCTTCAGCGACTACCGGCCGGTCGGGCGCCGCGAGTACGGGTCGACGACGCCCCTCTCCGTCTGGATGGAGTTCATGGGCGCGGCCCTCGAAGGCCTTCCAGAGCACGACCGCGCGCCGCCCGAGGGTGTCGTCAGCGTCAAGATCGATCCGGCGACGGGCCTCGCGGCCGCCCCGGACCGCACGGACGCGATCTTCGAGTACTTTCTCGAGGAGGCCGCCCCGGACCCGGTCGCCCGAGGCAGGGCCGGCCCGGTACGGGACGTGACGCCGGAAGACATCTTCTGAGCACGCGGCAAAGCCCGAGTCCCGTCGGGGAGGCCCCCAGCGACACCCTCATGGCGCGCTGACATGCCGGCCCGGCGGGCGCATGGAGCGGCCCTCCGGCCGGGAGCGCCTGGTCCGGGCCTGGGCGCGGCAGAGGACCGAACTTCCGCAACCGAAGATCGCCTCATTCAATCGGCCGGGCATCGGCGGCGCAGACCCGGTGAATGGACCGAGATCGCCCGGTTCTGGCCCGACCGACGACGCCCGGTGCGCGGCGCCGGCTTTGAGCGGGCGGGCGCCGCGCTGAGCGCCGCCCCCGGCTCGGGCAACGGAATCTTGCGTGGTTACGCTGTTTGCGCTGGACGATCGATCCCGCGGAAGTGCCAGGGACGTGCCGCCAGCGCTACGGTCACGCGGCGGGGCGCAGTTCGTCGGCGGTGGGGGTGTCGCGCCCCGTGGTCGGCCGGCTGGCTGGCAACGCGAACGGAGTTCGCGCACGCTCAGCACGGGCTTCGCCCGCGTCCCAGCCCCACCGCCCGCCCGTGGAACAGCCAACGTCGGTTGTTCCATGCACGGCGTTCCGGGCTCGAGCCGCCGATGACTGCGGCACGCGAGCGACCGCGAGGGTCGTGCCTACTGCACGATCTTGATGTAGTTCCCGGCCCGGGGTTCGCCGTGGGGGTGCCCACCGTTCATGAGGCGCAACGTCTCCTCCGGGAACCTCTGGATCGGCGTGTTCCGCGCCAGGTCGGCGTAGGTGACGTCCGGTTCGGCGACGATGACCTTGATGCGCCGCTCGTTCGCGAGCTGCGCGTCCTCGGGTGTCATGTTCCGCAGGGCGTGCATGGTGGCGAGGAAATCCGCGCGGAAGGCCTCCGGGTCCCCCTTCGGTCCGGCTGCGCCGGTGAACAGGAAGACGTCCTTCGCCCGGTACAGCACGCCGATCATCTTCAGCTTGGCGTCACTGCCTTCGGTGCTCGTCTCGCCGACGTAGCCTTCCATGCCGTTGATCTCGACGGACTCGCCCGACACGATGTCGTCGCGCCGCAGCCGCTGGGTCAGGAACTTCTCGGGGGACTGGCGCTTTTGCCACGCGTGCCGTCCGATCTCGATGTATGCGGCTTCGCGGCCTCCGGGCGCCGTCGCACTGATCGCGGCCTTCGGATTGGCGATGGTCCACTGTTCCGGGAACTCGACAACGACGCGCAGACCGCCGTGGTAGTACTTGGTGCCGATCACCCTGCCCATGACGGCCTCGTCGCCGTACATCAGCCCGTCGATCAGCTCCCAGAAATCTCCCACGGGCTCTGTCGTCGTGTCCGGAAGCAGGTTCTGCGCGTAGGCGACCGCGTCATGGAGCCGCTTGTCGTTCTTCGGATGCGAAGCGAACAGGCCGTGGTAGGTCGTCGGTCTGCGCTCGACACGCTTGGCGAAGAGTTCCTGGTCCTTCAGCACCTGCACCACGTCGATCATCGCAAGCGGGTTGTAGCCTGCCCGGGCCAGGAACTCGCCGCCGAGCCGGTCCGCCTCCAGTTCCATCTCGCGTCCGTACCCGGACACGTAGGCCTTCGTGGCGGCGTCGGACACCTGGTACAGGTTGCCGGCGCCGGTGAGGATCGCCGCCACGATGCCGACCCCCTTGCCGAAGATGTTGGCCGTCCTCTGACGTCGCGTGTGGCGGGCCACGACGTGTCCGATCTCGTGCCCGATGACGGCGGCGAGTTCGTCCTCGCTGCCGAGGAAGGCGATCAGGCCGCGGTTGATGAAGATGTAGCGGTCGCCGGTTGCGAACGCGTTGACGACCGAGTTGTCGAGGACGTGGAAGTGGTACTTCTTGCCGGCGTCCTTCGACTGGGCCAGCAGCCGCGCGCCGAGCTGGCGCGCGTAGGACTGCCAAGCCTCGTCGCCGTAGATCTGCCCCGTCTCGACGAACTCGTTGTAGAGTTTCTCGCCGGGTCCGGCGGCCTGGGCGGCGGAGGCCGCCAGGGTGAGGATGGCCAGTGCGATGCGCATGGAGAACGTGCGGCTACGCATGCTCGAAAAACCAGTGGACCGGAGCTTCCGCGATCGATCCTGAACCGAGGATGAACGTGCCCGATTCTACAACGCCGATGGCGGCGCGGGACACGCCGCAATCGGTGCCCGGGGGGACTTGCCTGGGGTTGGGCTCAGCCCGTGGCGCGGTTGCCGAAGCGCCGGCGGAAGCGTTCGACGCGCCCGCCCGAGTCGATGATCTTCTGCTTGCCCGTGTAGAAGGGGTGGCACTTGGAGCAGACGTCCACGTGAATGTCCCGCCCGAGCGTGGACCGCGTTTCGATGACGTTCCCGCAACTGCAGGTCACCTTGATGTGCGTGTACGCCGGATGAATGTCCGCCTTCACCGGGAGCCTCCGTCGGCTGGGGAGGGCGCGCAGTGTATTTCCGGCAGGTGGCGTTGGCAAGCCGCCCGGAGTGCCCAAAGGCGGGCCGTGGGGGATGCGTCCTCGTGACCGACCGGGTTGTGGAGGTGGCGGTCCCGCGTCCGGTTCGGCGCGTGTTCGACTACGCCCTTGCGTCCGGCGAGCCCGTGCCCCCGGCTGGGGCGCGCGTCCGCGTGCCGTTCGGCCGGGCCGAGCTCGTCGGCGTGGTTGCCGGTGCGCGCCGCGAGTCGAAGCGTCGGTTGAAAAACATCACGGAAGTTCTTGATCCGAAGGGTTTCCTGCCGGCCGATCTGGTGGAACTCGCCGAGTGGCTGAGCCGTTACTACCACCATCCCCTTGGGGAGGTGTTCGGCACGATGCTCCCCGCCGCCGCGCGGCGCGGGGAGGCGGCGCGGCCGCGGCCGGTCCGGGGCTGGCTCCCGAAGGCGGACGGCGAAGTAGAGCGTGCCCCCCGGCAGGCGGAGGCGCTGCGTGCGTTGCGCGCCTTCGAGGGCGCCGTGCCCGACAGCGAGATCCGCCACCTTGGGATCGACCGCAGGGCGCTCGCCGCGCTCGTGCGGAAGGGGCTGGTCGCGGAGGTGGAGGAACGCCCGGAGTACCGCGTCCGCCGTTCCCCGTTCGACCTCAACGACGAGCAGGGCACCGCCGTCGAGGTCATCGCCGGCGCCGCGGAGGATGCGGGCACGGTGGTGCTCGAGGGCGTGACCGGGAGCGGCAAGACCGAGGTGTACATGCGCGCGATCGCGGAGGTCGTGGAGCGGGGCGGCCAGGCGCTCGTGCTCGTCCCGGAGATCGGCCTCACGCCACAGACCCTCGCCCGTTTCCGCGAGCGGTTCGGAAGCGCGGCGCCGCTCCACTCGGCCGCCCCGGACGCCGTGCGTCTCGACACGTGGCTGCGCTGCGCGAACGGGCAGCACAAGGTGCTCGTGGGCACGCGTTCGGCGGTCTTCGCGCCGTTCTCGGACCTGCGGATGATCGTCGTGGACGAAGAACACGACGCCTCGTTCAAGCAACAGGAGGGACTGCGTTACTCCGCGCGGGACGTGGCCGTGAAGCGGGGCCGGATCCTCGGCGTGCCCGTCGTGCTCGGTAGCGCGACGCCGGCGCTGCAGACGCTCGACAACGTGGCGCGCGGACGGTATCGCCGGGCGCTGCTGACGCGCCGCGCGGGCCAGGCGACCATGCCGGAGTACCGGGTTCTCGACGTGCGGGGCCAACGTCTGCGGGACGGCTTGAGCGACCGCCTCGTCGGGGTGCTCGACCGGCACCTTCGTGCCGGCAACCAGGCGCTCGTGTTCGTCAACCGCCGCGGCTTCGCGCCCACCTGCCTGTGTACTGGCTGCGGCTGGCAGGCGCGCTGCGACTGGTGCGATGCGCGGCTCACGCTGCACGAGACGCCGCCGGGCCTGCGCTGCCACCACTGCGGCCGCCGTTACCGGTTGCCGGACACGTGTCCCTCCTGCGCCGAGCCGTCGCTGATCGGCCTCGGCACGGGGACGCAGCGGCTCGAGTCCGCGCTCGCCGCCCGGTTCCCCGACGTACCCCTGTACCGCTTCGACCGCGACACGACGCGTGGTCCGGCCCGTTTCGATGAGCAGTTCGAACTGGTGCGCGGGGGCGGACCTGCGATCCTCGTCGGTACGCAGATGCTCGCGAAGGGCCACCACTTGCCGGCGGTCACGGTCGTGGCGGTGATCGACGCGGACGCCGGCTTCCTGTCGGCGGACTTCCGGGCGCCGGAACGGACGGCGCAGCTCATCGTCCAGGTCGCCGGCCGCGCCGGTCGCGCCGAGCGCCCCGGCGAGGTGTGGATCCAGACCTACGACCCCGCCAACGCCAACCTGCGTGCGCTCGTGGAACAGGGTTACCGGGGGTTCGCCGAGACGGAGATCGCGCATCGCCGGGAGGCTGGCCTGCCGCCGTTCGCGGCGATGGCGGTGTTGCGCGCGGAGAGCGCCCACGTCGGCGCCTGCGAAGCGGTGCTCGAACGGGCCGGCGCGGTGCTGCGGGAGGCCCTGCGCGAAGGCGCCGGCCACTGGGATGTGCTCGGCCCCGTGCCGGCGCCCATGGCGCGCCGCAGCGGGCGCCTGCGTTTCCAGTGCCTCGCCCTGGCCGGCCGCCGACCGGCGCTGCATGCGGCGCTCGCCCGGCTGGAGCAGGCGGAGATCCAGGCGTCGAACGTGCGCTGGTCGATCGACGTGGACCCGTACGACACGTTCTAAGGGGCCGGACCGCGGGATGGGCGGTGTAGAATGGCCGCCGGATGCGCATGGGGAACAGATCGGGCAACGGGCGGGCTCCCACGGCGTTCCGCGGGGCCGCCGCGGGATTCAGTGTCACGTCCTTCGCCGCGGGCCTGGCGGTCGGCGCGGTCGTGGCCGTCGTCGCGGTCTACCTTGTGGGCCCGGGGGCCGGGGAGGCGTCCCCCGAGGCGCGGTACGAGCCTCCCGTGGCCGACGCACCCGACTACGAGTTCTGGGAGCGCCTGCCCAATGCCTGGGTGGCGCCCGATACCGCGCCGTACGAAGCGGGCGGCGCCGTCCGTGCCGAACCGGGGCGGCCGATGGAGTACCTGCTGCAGGCCGGCGCGTTCCATCGGGCCGGCGCCGCGGAACGGCGCCGCGCCGAGTTGATCCTCGCGGGCATGCCGGCGAGCACGTCCACGGTGGGCGTCGACGACGGCGTGCTCTATCGTGTAGTCGTTGGCCCGTTCGAAACGAGGGCGGAAACGCAGACCGCGATGCGGCAATTGCTGCAGCGGGACATCGTCGCCGTCCTGCTCGAGAGACCGGCGCCTGCCGGTTGATTCTCCCTCTCGCGCCGACGAGTATCGGCTGCAACGGGGCGAAGACGGTGGCCACGCCAGGGTCGTAGCGGGAGGATCCTCATTGGAGCAGATCAGGGGAACCACGATCCTGTCGATCCGCCGGCACGGCGCGGTCGCGCTCGGCGGGGACGGCCAGGTGTCCGTGGGCAACACCATCATGAAGGGAAATGCGCGGAAGGTGCGCCGCCTCCACCAGGACCGCGTGCTTGCCGGGTTCGCGGGCGGGACGGCGGATGCGTTCACCCTCTTCGAGCGATTCGAGGCCATGCTCGACAAGTACCAGGGCAACCTGACGCGGGCGGCCGTGGAACTGGCGAAGGAATGGCGGTCGAGCAGGGCCCTGCGCCCCCTCGAGGCGCTGCTCGCGGTCGCCGACGCGAACGCGTCCCTCGTCGTGAGCGGCACCGGCGACGTCATCGAGCCGGAGTCCGGGCTGATCGCCATCGGGTCCGGCGGCGGATTCGCCCAGGCCGCCGCGAAGGCGTTGCTCGACAACTCGGAACTCGGTGCGCGGGAGATCGTGGAGAAGAGTCTCGCCATCGCCGCCGACATCTGCATCTACACCAACCACCACTCGACCGTCGAGGTGCTGCCGACCGCATGACCATGATGACCCCCCGCCAGATCGTCGAGGAACTCGACAAGCACATCATCGGTCAGGAGAGCGCGAAGCGGGCCGTCGCGATTGCGCTCCGCAACCGCTGGCGACGCATGCAGCTCCCGGAGTCGCTGCGCGAGGAAGTGACGCCCAAGAACATCCTGATGATCGGCCCGACGGGCGTCGGCAAGACCGAGATCGCGCGGCGGCTGGCGAAACTCGCGGATGCGCCCTTCATCAAGGTGGAGGCGACCAAGTTCACGGAGGTCGGCTACGTCGGCCGCGACGTCGAGTCGATCGTGCGCGATCTCGCGGACGTCGCCGTCAAGATGCTTCGGGACGGGCAGTTGAACAAGGTACGCGAGCGCGCGGAAGTGGCGGCGGAGGAGCGTGTGCTCGACGCGCTGCTGCCCGCGGCCCGACGTCCCGGTGCGGAGGACGGCGAGGCGGACGGCGCTTCGGGGACGCGCCAGGTGTTCCGCAAGCGGCTCCGGGAGGGGACCCTCGACGACCGCGAGGTCGAGATGGAACTCGAGCCCGCGCCGGTGGGCGTGGAGATCATGACGCCTCCGGGCATGGAGGAGATGACCAGCCAGTTGCAGGAGATGTTCGCGAACCTCGGCGGCGGGCGGAAGAAGACCATGCGCCTGAAGGTGCGCGACGCCCTGCGGCGCCTGCGGGACGAGGAGGCCCTGAAGCTCGTCAACGAAGACGAGATCAAGACCCACGCGGTCGATGCGGTCGAGCAGACCGGCATCGTCTTCATCGACGAACTCGACAAGGTGGCAAAGCGCGCGGAGCACGTCGGCGGGGATGTCTCGCGCGAAGGGGTGCAGCGGGATCTCCTGCCGCTCATCGAGGGCTGTACGGTGACCACCCGCTACGGCATGGTGCGCACGGACCATATCCTGTTCATCGCGTCGGGGGCCTTCCATCTCTCCAAGCCCTCGGACCTCATTCCGGAGCTACAGGGCCGGCTGCCGATCCGGGTGGAGCTGTCGGCGCTCGGACCGGGGGAGTTCAAGCGGATTCTCGAGGAGCCGGACGCGTCGCTCACGGAACAGTACCGCGCCCTCCTCGACACCGAGCGCGTCGACCTCAGCTTCACGGACGAGGCCGTGACGCGCATCGCCGAGATCTCCTGGCAGGTGAACGAGCACACGGAGAACATCGGCGCGCGCCGCCTGTACACGGTGCTCGAGCGGTTGCTCGACGAGATCTCCTTCGACGCCGGCGGCGCCGACTCCGACGGCGGGGCCTGCCAGGCCATCACCATCGACGCCGACTACGTGGACAGCCACCTGGCGGACATCGCCCGGGACCAGGACCTGTCCCGCTACATCCTGTGAACGCTCCCTCGGGAACGCCCCCGCGCGCGATCGTCTACCACCGGGACGAGCGGACGCTCGAGCTCGACTACGGCGGCGCGGACAAGGCGCTCCTGACCGCGGAACTGCTCCGGGTGTACTCGCCGTCCGCGGAGGTCCGGGGGCACTCGGAGACCGAGCGCGTGCTGCAGACCGGCAAGAAGTACGTCGCCATCGAAGAGGTCACGGCGGTGGGCAACTACGCGATCCGGATCGTGTTCGACGACGGCCACGACACCGGTATCTACTCATGGGCCTTCCTGGAGGACCTGTACGAGCGCCGCGACGAGCACTGGCAGGACTACCTCGCGGAGCTTGCGAAGGCCAACGCGTCGCGCTTGCCCACCATCCCCATCGGCCAATGGACGCCTCCCGACCGGTGACGGGGCGCGACCCCGGGACCGTCGACTTCGGGCGTCTGCGGGTAAGCCCGGAGGAGAAGAGCGCCCGGGTCGAGGAAGTGTTCCGCACCGTCGCCGGGCGTTACGACGCGATGAACGACTTGATGTCCGGCGGTCTCCACCGGCTCTTGAAACGCATCGCCGTCGACAGCACCGGTCTGCGGCCGGGCCAGCGCGCGCTGGACCTCGCGGGGGGTACCGGCGACCTGTCGCGGCTGCTGGCGCCCATCGTGGGGCCCGCCGGCGCGGTGGTCCTCTGCGACGTCAACGCCAGCATGCTGGCCGTCGGGCGGGACCGGGTGATCGATGCGGGGCTCGCGAACGTGGAGACGGTGCGCGCGGATGCCGAAGCGCTGCCGTTCGCGACGGAGAGTTTCGACAGCGTGGTCATCGCCTTCGGCCTGCGGAACCTGACCGACAAGGAACGCGGGCTCCGGGAGATGCACCGCGTGCTGCGTCCGGGGGGCAGCGCGGTCGTGCTGGAGTTCTCGACCGCGAGAGATCCGTGGATCGCCCGCGCTTCCGGCTTGTGGCAGAGCTTCTGGCCGCTGCTGGGGCGGGTCGTCGCCGGGGACGCGGCGCCGTACCGGTACCTGGTGGATTCCATCGCGGTCCATCCCGGGCGCGCTGTCCTCGCCACGATGATGGAGGACGCCGGCTTCGCGGACGTGGCGGCGGACGGGTTGCTCGGCGGCGTCGTGGCGCTGCACCGGGGCAGTAAATGAGCGCGCGGGAGACACGTGCCGCGCCGCGACGTCGCCCGGGGAGCCGGATCGGGCGGTTCATGAGCATCGGGTGGACGGTCGTTCGCTACCGCCTCGACGAGATCGCGCTGACGGTGGCTCCCGAGAGCGCGCTGGTGCGATTACTGCGGATCGTTCTGCTTGGCAAGCCCCGAACGCCCGCCGCGGAGCGGCTGCGCCGGGCGCTCGAACACCTGGGCCCCGTGTTCGTGAAGTTCGGGCAGATCCTCTCCACGCGCCGCGACCTCCTGCCCGCCGAGTACGCGGACGAACTGGCGAAGCTCCAGGACCGCGTGCCGCCGTTCGACGCCGCGGACGCGATCGCCCGGGTGGAGCGGCGCGGCGGCCGCCCGATCGGGGATCTGTTCGCCGCCTTCGAGGAGACGCCGCTCGCCTCGGCGTCGCTCGCGCAGGTGCACGCGGCCACGCTGCACTCCGGGGAGGAGGTGGTGGTCAAGATCATCCGGCCGAACGTGCAACGCGTGATCGCGAAGGACCTGGCGCTGCTGTATGCGATCGCCGCGTTCCTGGAACGGGTGTCCCACGACGCGCGGCGCCTGCACCTCGAGGCCGTCGTGGCCGACTACGAACGCACGATCTTCGACGAGCTGAACCTGTTGCTCGAAGCGGCGAACACCACCACGCTGCGGCGGAACTTCGCGGCGTCCGACCTGCTCTACGTGCCCCGCGTGTACTGGGAGCACAGCTCGGAGGACGTGCTGGTGCTCGAACGGATCCACGGCGTGCCGGTCTCGGACGTCGCGGCGCTGCGCGCGTGCGGCGCCGACATGCGCAAGCTCGCCGAGCGCGGCGTCGAGACGTTCTTCACGCAGTTGTTCGAGGACAACTTCTTCCACGCCGACATGCACCCCGGCAACATCTTCGTAGACGTGAGCGACCCGGCCGAGCCTAGCTATATTGCCGTGGACTGCGCCATCATCGGCCGGCTCACGGAGGCGGACCAGGCGTATCTCGCCAAGAACGTCGCGGCGTTCTTCGACCAGGACTACGCGCGGGTGGCGCGGCTGCACGCGGAGTCCGGGTGGATCCCGCCCACGGCGGATGTCGGGGAGTTCGAGACCGTCATCCGGCAGCTCTGCGAACCCATTTTCGAACGCCCGCTCAAGGACATCTCCTTCGGGCACTTCCTGGTCGCGCTCTTCCGCACGGCGCGGCGCTTCGACATGGAGGTGCAGCCGCAACTGGTGCTGCTCCAAAAGACCCTGCTGAACATCGAGGGACTCGGCCGGCAGCTCTATCCGGACCTGGACCTGTGGCACACGGGGAAGCCCTTCATGGAGCGCTGGATGGAGGAGCGCTACGGTCCGATGGCGCTGGCGCGGCGCTTGGCGGACCAGGCGCCGAGCCTGATCGACGCGCTCCCGACCCTGCCCGACCTGCTGCTCACGGCCGCCGCGAAGCTGAACGACCTCGACCGGCTCGGGGTCGAGCAGCGCGCGGCGCTCGGCGAGGTGACGCGGGCCCTCTCCGAGCGGCGCCGGGGCACGCGCTGGCGGCAGGCGATGGGGGCCGTGCTCGCGGTTGCGGGCTGCGGTCTGCTATGGCCGTTCGCGGAAGGGGCGAGCGGCGGGGACGGCGGCGTGACGGCGCTGCTCGGCGGCGTGCTGGCGCTGTTCGGCGTGTTCCTGGTCGGCAGGGGCTGAGGTCGCGCGCCGCCCGGACGACGGGGCAGCCTTGGCGCCCGGGCGTATAATCCCGGCGATGTCCGCGAAGCGGAGAAGGTCATGTTCGGATTGAGCGTCTGGGAACTCCTGATCGTCCTCGCCATCGTGCTGCTGCTGTTCGGGCCGCGGCGGCTGAAGACCCTCGGCTCCGACCTCGGCAACGCGATCAAGGGATTCCGGTCGGCGGTCAGCGAGGACGAGAAGAACAAAGGCGCCGAGGCGAAGGTCATCGAGGAGCAGGGCACCGTCATCGACGGCGAGGTCCATGCCAAGGCGGAGGCGAAGCAGGACTGAGGCGGTGCGTCGCCACGCGGCGACGCGGTCGTTGCGGAAGGGCCTGAATGTTTGACATCGGCTTCCCCGAACTGCTGCTGGTGAGCGTCGTCACCCTGCTGGTGCTCGGCCCCGAGCGGCTGCCGGAGGCGCTCCGCACCCTGGGTCTCTGGCTCGGCCGCGCGCGGCGCAGCTTCACCCGGGTCAAGACCGAGATCGAGCGCGAGATCGGCATGGACGAGGTGCGCCGCCAACTGCACAACGAAGCCATCATGGAGCAGATGAAGCAAATCGAGCACGACGTGGACGCGTTCTCGCAGGACATCCGGGGCGTCTCCTCTCCCGCCGCCTCGGAGGGTCCAACGGAGGACGAGGCCGTAGAGCCGTTGGGGCCGGCCGAACCCGCGCCCGAACTCCCGCCCGAAACGCCGGGGCCCGCTCCCGCCGCTCCTGCGGCGGCCGCCGATGAGCGATGAGTCCCCGGACCGCCTGCCGGCCGAAGCAGGGCAGGGGTCCGGCAAGGATCTGACCGAGGGCGAAGCCAAGACGGAAGAGGCCCGCCACGACGCGCAGGTGGACGGCAACGAGATGCCGTTCCTCGCCCATCTGGTCGAACTGCGCCAGCGTCTGCTGCGCGCGGTGCTGGCTGTGGTGGTGCTGTTCTTCCCGGTGTACTACTTCGCGAACGACATCTACGAGTTCGTTGCGGCGCCGCTGATGCGGTACCTGCCGGGCGGCGAGATGATCGCGACGGAGGTGGCGTCGCCGTTCCTTACCCCCTTCAAGCTCGCCGCGTTCACCGCGTTCTTCGCCGCCATCCCCTATGTGCTCCACCAGGCGTGGGCCTTCATCTCGCCGGGCCTGTACCTGCGCGAGAAGAAGTTCGCGATGCCGCTGTTGGTCTCGAGCGTGGTGCTCTTCTACCTCGGCATGTCCTTCGCCTACTACGCCGTCTTCCCGCTGGTCTTCCAGTTCATGGCGGGGGTGACTCCCGACGGGGTCACGATGATGACGGACATCAACCGCTACCTGGATTTCGTCCTGAAGCTGTTCTTCGCCTTCGGCGTGGCGTTCGAGGTGCCGGTGGCGACCTTCCTGCTGGTGCTCTCCGGCCTCACGACGCCCGAGGCCATGGCGCGCAAGCGCCCCTACATCATCGTCGTCTGCTTCATCGTGGGCATGCTGCTGACGCCGCCCGACGTCATCTCCCAACTGCTGCTCGCGCTGCCCACTTGGGTGCTGTTCGAGGCGGGGATCATCCTTGCGCGCTTCGCCCGGCGGGACGAAGGAGAGGAGGAGTCGGCGTAGGGCCGCTGTCCTTCTTCGGTACGAAGTACATCGTGAACGGGTGCGACCGCCAGCCGAAGGCGTCGAACCTGGACGACGTGTCCATGCCGGTGAGCGCGTCGTACCAGGGCAGGCCTTCCAGGAAGTAGGCGTCATCGTGTTCGCACGAGAACCACATGTCCTCGTGGTCGCCGAACTGGAACAGTCGCCCGGAGGCGGCAATCATGGCAGCGCTGCAGGCCGTTCGGTCAGAGCCAGTGTCCACGAGCACGCGCGTACGCGGCGAGTAGGCCGTCTCGAACTCGACGACCGATGGTGGAAGTCCAGGTCGCTCGCGGTCTTGCCCAGTATTGGCGCAAGCACCTGGACGTAGGGGCACGACCTGCAGTGGCTCAGCAGATACCAGTCCGCATGGGCCGGAGGGACTCTCCGGAAGAACTCCCGGTAGGCCGCCCAACTCCCTTCGAGATCGCCCACCGCAAAGGACTGCGCGACCTCCTTCAACACTGCTCGAAGGGCTTTCTTCCCTGCGAGTTCCTCCCCGCTCGAGTCGACAGCGACTGGCCGTGGTCGAGTTCCGTTGTCGCGCCTGGGACAGGCATCCATGGGTAGCCTGAAGGGAACAAGGTATCGCACCCCACGCACCTCCACGGCGACTCCGTTCACGGTCTTCGGCATGTACCTGAACGCCCGTACCGCCTGTATCGCCGCGCGGTCGAACACACCTGGATGACTGGCCTCGATCACGATGGGGTCGCGCACGGCCCCCCTGTTCGTAACCTTGAACTCGAGCAAAACCCAGCCCTCGACGCAGGCCAGCGCGGCTTCCGGCGGGTAGATCGGGGCAACCTTGTCGCGCAAGCGCAATCGACGTGCTGTCGATCTGATTCGACAATCTACGTAGTGTCGACTAAGATCGACAAAAACTAACATGCAGAGTGGACTCGACGCATGGACGCAGAGGATCTCCTGGACGTTGCCGCCACGTGGAGCTTCTGGGACCGGCCCCCGCCGGCGTCGATCCCTCGCGTCCTCGACTTGCCCCACTCGCTGTCGCCCCGCACGGCGCTGGTCGTCCAGGGGGTGCGCCGCTCCGGCAAGTCCACGCTGCTGACGCAGTTGATCGGGCGCTATGGCCTCGACCGGCGGGACTGCCTGTTCGTCAACTTCGAGGATCCCCGCCTCGCCGGCTGTCTCGAGTTCGAGACGCTGGAGCGGCTGACGCGTGCGTTTGGCGAGTCCCGGCGGGATGCCCGGACGCTCACGGTCTTCCTTGACGAGATCCAGTGGGTGAACGGCTGGGAGCGATGGCTGCGCGCGAAGCTCGAGCGGCCGGGACGCATGCGATTCGTGGTCAGCGGCTCCAACGCGCATCTCCTGTCCGGGGAACTGTCTTCCGCGCTGACGGGCCGGCATGTGACGGTCGAACTCTTTCCTTTCGACTTTCCGGAGTTTCGCAGCGTGTACCCCGATGCCACCGTCGCCGACTACCTGCGCCGCGGCGGCTTCCCGGAAACCGTCACGAGCGAAGACGCGGATCTGCTGCTGCGACAGTACTTCGTGGACATACTGCAGCGGGACGTGCGCGAACGGGTGGGCGCGAGATCGTCCCTGGCGCTCCGGCAGATCGTGCAGATGGTCTTCGAGTCGGTCGGCTCCGAACTCAGCCTGCGACGGATCGCGGCCGCGAGCGGTGTCGCGGTCGAAACGGTCGCGTCCTACCTGGAGGCCTGCGAGCGGGCGTACCTGCTCTTCCCCTGTCCCTGGTTCGCGTACTCGGAGCGCAAGCGGGCGCGGCGAAACCGCAAGTACTACCCCGTCGATACGGCCTTGCGGCGCGTCGCGGTGACCCGGACGGGCCGCGATGCGGGCAAGGCGCTCGAGTGCGCCACGTTCATCGAGCTCCGGAAACGTCACGGAGACGCGTTCTACTGGCGCGGGACGGGGGAAGTGGACTTCGTGATCCAGACCGGTCACGGGCCGACCCCCATCCAGGTCACGTTGGACGGCCCCGGCGAACGCCACCTGCGCGCGCTGGACGACTTCCACGAGACCTTCCCGCACGCGGCCGAGGCCGTGATCGTGACCCTGGAGAGTTTCCCGGGCGTTCTGTCGACCCTTGAGGCTGGCGCTTGAAGGCCGCCGCTACAGCCCCGCCTGTTCCTTGCAGTACCGCGCCACGTCGGCGTGCGTCGCGAACCACACGTCCGGATGGGACCGGATGTGGCGCACGAGTTCGTCGAGCACCTGGATGCGGGACCGGTGCCCGATGAAGTGCGGGTGCATGGTGAGGAGGAACAGTCCCCCCTCGGCGTAGGCCCCGTCGAACTCGCGGCGGAACACCTCCAGTACGTCTCCGGGCGAGGCGTGCGGTCGCAGGAAGCCCGTCCGGTCCGGCGCCCAGTAGGGGACGTCGTCGCGGATCCACTCGACCGGCAACTCCACGACGCCTGTCGGCTCGTTGTCCTCGAGGAGTTCGTAAGGGTCGTCGTCCGCCATGAGCGAGGAGTCGTAGAGGAGGCCCATCTCCCGGGTGATGGCGAGGGTGTGCTCGGAGAAGTCCCAGGACGGTGTGCGGATGCCGACGGGACGCTGCCCCGAGATCTCCTCGAGCTTGTCGGCGGCCCGCATCTGCAGGTCGCGCTCGTCCTGCGGCGGGAGTTCGGAGTTCCGCTCGTGGATCCAGGAGTGGATCCCGATCTCGTGTCCGGCGGCGATCACGACGCGCTGCTCGTCCGGGTACAGCATGGCGGTCACTGCGGGCACGAAGAACGTCGCCGGCACCTCGTGCCGCCGCAGGAGATCCAGGATGCGGGGGACGCCGGCGCGCGCGCCGTACTCGCCTTGGCTGAGTCGTCCCGGGGAGCGGTCGCCGCTGCGCAGGGTGATGGTCTCGTGGTCGGAGTCGAACGACAGGGCGACGGCGCAGCGCGCCCCGCCGGGCCAGGCGGCCGGCTTGAGCGACCGGCCGGCCCGGACCTTCTCGACGATGGGGCGCCAGTGTTCCTCCGGCCAGGTCCAGGGGGCGCCTTGCGCCGGAGCGGGGTCGGGGAGTCGGCTCATGGCGATGTCCGGTCCGTACGGCGATGGCGCGAAGGGGCAGGCCATCATCGCGAGGCGGATCGCGGGTCGCAACACGCAGTCGGCCCTCGTCATCCCGCCCGCCCCGCGCGAGCGTTGACACCAGTCTCGACGCCCCGGTAACGTCCGCTACGATAAGCCTGCGGCCAAGGATCGCCTCCCGATGCTCACCGAGCTGACCGTGAGAACGTTCAAGTCGCTCGCGGACGTGACCGTAAACCTTGGGTTGTCAACGTCATCGGCGCCAACGGTGGTAGCGGGAAGAGCAATCTGCTGGAGGCGCTCGGAGTTCTCTCGACCGCCGCCGACGGCAAGGTGGACGATCAGAGTCTGTTGTCTCGAGGTGTTCGCCCCGGCGTTCCCGCCCTGTACAAGTCGGCCTTCCCGGTCATGCGGTCCGAGCGAATCCCCCCTCACCTTTACTTCAGTGGACGGAGCGAACGCGCGCGGTACCGGGTCTCCCTGCACAATCCGCTGAAAGACCCGTCCCCGGCGTGGAGGTTCAAGACGGAACGCTGGGAGGACACGCGGAGGGAAGCACCTATCGTCAGTCGCTCGCCCCCGCAACGGAACCAGGCAAACCCGGAACGGGGACTCGCAGCGCTCAAGGCCGTTGAAGTCACGGGCGGAGCCGCGTTAGACCTCCTGCGGCGTTTGCAGAGCTATGTCATTTTCTCTCCGACGACTCCCGTCCTCCGTGGTGTCGCTCCCGAGACACAGCCCAAGCAGCCGGTCGGTCTGTCGGGCGGCAATCTCCCACAAGCCATCCACGAACTGCTTCGCGCCCAACGCGGCGACGACCACCTGCAAGGAATCTGCGCGGATGCACTAGAACTCATCGACTGGGCAAAGAGCTTCGGATCGGCGCGATCCACCCGATTGGCGCTCTCACCGTCCGCAGCGGCGTCGGACCGAGTCATCAGGTTCCGCGACAGGTTCATGCGGGACGGCAGTTTCCTTTCGGGGTACGACGCCTCCGAGGGCGCCCTGTACGTGCTGTTTCTCGCGGTCGTCTGCGGGTATCCGCGAAGTCCATCACTATGCGCGGTGGACAACGCCGACCATGGCCTGAACCCACGCCTCGCGCGGGGGTCGATCGGTCGTCTGTGTCGTTGGCAGCTTGAAGCGCCGGAGCCCCGCCAGATCCTCTTGACGACGCACAACCCCTTGGTTCTGGACGGCCTCCCCCTGCGGGAGGACCAGGTTCGTCTGTTTACCGTGTCACGAACCAACACGGGACGCACGGTCGTTGAGCGGGTATGCCTGGACGACGCCATGCTCGCCCGCGCCGAAAGAGGCTGGACCATTTCCCGTCTCTGGACGATGGGACAGTTCGGCGGCGTGCCTAATGTCTGAGCGAGAAGCACCAGCAGATCAAGTCTGGCTGGCGAGACGTGGCGCAAACGCCGACCGAGGCTGAGAGGTTCGGGCGAGCGCTTCTGTCCGCACTCTCCGGTCGGATCCGCGAGCTTACAGGCTAACGCTCGAGCAGAATCGTCACCGGCCCGTCGTTGGTCAGCGTCACCTGCATCTCCGCGCCGAAGACGCCCGTCGCCACGTGCGGCCACCGCTCCTTCAGTTCGTCCACGTAGCGCTCATACAGTGCGCGGGCGCGCTCGGGCGGGGCGGCGTTGGTGAAGCCGGGCCGGTTGCCCCGCGACGTGTCCGCGGCGAGGGTGAACTGCGAGACGACGAGCAGGCTCCCCGACACGTCCACCACCGAGCGGTTCATTGGCCTGTGCTCGTCGGCGAAAACGCGTAGCGCGAGCGTCTTCTCCGCGAGGCGCGCGGCGCAGGTTTCGTCGTCGTCGACGAACACGCCCAGCAGCACCAGCAGTCCCTGCCCGATCCTCGCGACCTCGGTCTCCTCGACGGTCACGCGGGCCTCGATCACGCGCTGGCACAGGGCCCTCACCGGTTCGGCCTCCGGGACATTAAAATAGGCACCATGACGAGGAAGGCGGTCGCGCTCATCTCCGGCGGTCTGGACTCCATGCTGGCGGCCAAGGTCGTCATGGAGCAGGGGGTCCATGTCGAGGGACTCAATTTCTACACCGGTTTCTGCGTGGAAGGCCACACCCACGCGATCCGGAGGAAGGACCGTGCGAAGGAGAAACGCAACAACGCCCTCTGGGTGGCCGAACAGCTCGGCATCCCCCTGCACATCATCGACGTCACGTCGGAGTACAAGGACGTCGTCCTCAATCCGAAACACGGGTACGGCCAGCACCTGAACCCCTGCCTCGACTGCAAGATCTTCATGGTCAACAAGGCCCTCGCCTGGGGCTTCATGGACGAGCACGGCTTCGACTTCATCGTGACGGGCGAGGTGATCGGGCAGCGGCCGAAGTCGCAGCGCAAGGAGACCATGCCCATCGTCGCGCGCGAGTCCGGGGCGGACGACCTGCTGCTGCGGCCGCTCTGCGCGAAGAACCTGCCGCCGACGCGGCCGGAACGGGAGGGCTGGGTGGACCGCGAGGCCCTGTTCGACTTCCACGGCCGCAACCGCAAGCCGCAGATGGCGCTCGCGGAGGCGTTCGGGCTGACGGACTACGCGCAGCCGGCGGGCGGATGCTGCTTCCTGACCGACGCGCGGTACGCGGCGAAACTCGCCGACCTCTGGGAAGCGCGCGGCGAGCGGGACTACGAACTCGACGACATCATGCTGCTGAAGGTCGGCCGGCACATTCGCCCGGCCGGCCACTACAAGCTGATCGTCGGGCGCGAGGAGGGCGAGAACCGCTTCCTCGAGGGCTATCGCAAGCGGTTCCTGCACCTGCGGACGTCCCGCGTGGCCGGCCCGCTGGCGCTGGTCGACGGCACGCCGGCGCGGGAGGACGTGGCCCTGGCGGCCCGGGTGCTGGCGCGTTACAGCCAGGGGCGGGACGAGGCGGAGGTGGAAGTCAGCGTGCACCACCCGGACGGGGTCGTGGAACTCCTGCACGTCGCGCCGCTCGGGCCCGCGGAGCTCCCCGCCGCGTGGCATGTGTGACCTGGAGGCAACCGAACGCCTGGACGCCCGCGGATTGCTCTGTCCGCTCCCCGTGATCCGCACCCAGGACCGCGTGCGCACCCTGCGGCCCGGAACGCTGCTGGATGTCCTCGCCACGGACCCGGGCGTGCTGCACGACATCCCGGCCTGGTGCCGGGTGCATGGGCACCGCGTGCTGTTTAGCCGGCGGGAGGGCGGGGACATTCGCATTCGCGTGGAAGTGTGCGAGACTTGATCGTCGCGTGACGCTCGGATGCACGGGAACGCACCGGAGTGGTGCATGCGGCACACGCCGCGCACCACACGGCGGCACGCGGGAGCGGTTGCGCGCCGGTGTCGCGGCTCCGGATCGGTGTTCTCGCGCTGTGACGGAGTCCGTAACGGGGTGGCACCGAATTTGCCTCATACGAGTCTGGAAGTCGGACCGATGTCCGGTCCGCCGGGGACAGGGGAGCTGCTCCCGGGCCGGGCGTACGGGTGCGCGCCGCGTTTGAGGGCGCTCAAGTGATTCGAAGCACGAGCAACGGTTCTCCAGGAGAGAAGTGGAAATGTCGGAAAACACCATCAAGCTGATCAGGGACAACGATGCCAAGTGGGTGGACCTGCGATTCACCGACCCGCGCGGCAAGGAGCAGCACACCACGATTCCCGCGGACAGGGTCGACGGCGACATGTTCACGGACGGCATCATGTTCGACGGGTCGTCCATCGCCGGATGGAAGTCGATCAACGAGTCGGACATGATGCTGCTGCCCGACGACGACACGCCGGTGGTGGACCCGTTCCGCGACGAGACCACCGTGAACCTGCGCTGCGACATCATCGAGCCGAGCACGATGCAGCCCTACGGTCGCGACCCGCGCTCCACGGCGAAGCTTGCCGAGAAGTACCTTGCGTCCACCGGCATCGGGGACACCGCGTATTTCGGGCCGGAGGCCGAGTTCTTCGTCTTCGACGACGTGCGCTGGAAGGTCGATATCTCGGGGGCGTCGTACGCGATCTCCGCCGAGGAGGCCGCCTGGGAGTCCGACTCCGAGTTCGAGGGCGGCAACCTCGGGCACCGGCCGAAGGTCAAGGGCGGCTACTTCCCGGTTCCGCCGGTGGACTCGGCGCTCGACCTGCGCAACGCCATGTGCAGCGCGATGCAGTCGATGGGCCTCGAGGTCGAAGTGCACCACCACGAGGTCGGCACGGCCTGCCAGGCCGAAATCGGCGTGCGCTTCAACACGCTCGTGGCGAAGGCGGACGAGTTGCAGATCTACAAGTACTGCGTGCACAACGTCGCGCACGCCTACGGCAAGACCGCGACGTTCATGCCCAAGCCGCTCGTCGGGGACAACGGCAACGGCATGCACGTGCACCAGTCGATCTCCTCGAACGGCGAGAACGTGTTCTTCGGCGACGGCTACGCGGGCCTCTCGGACACGGCGCTCTACTACATCGGCGGAATCATCAAGCACGCGCAGGCGCTCAATGCGTTCACCAATGCGACCACGAACTCGTACAAACGCCTCGTGCCGGGGTTCGAGGCGCCGGTGCTGCTCGCCTATTCCGCGCGCAACCGCTCGGCCTCCATCCGCATCCCGTACGTGCAGGGCGGCAACCCGAAGGGCTACCGAACGGAAGTGCGGTTCCCGGACTCGGCCGGCAACCCCTACCTCATGTTCGCGGCCATGCTGATGGCGGGCATCGACGGCATCCAGAACCGGATCCACCCGGGCGACCCGTTCGACAAGGACCTCTACGACCTCGCTCCCGAGGAACTCGAGGGCGTGCCGACGGTGTGCGCGTCGCTGGACGCCGCGCTCGAAGCGCTGGACGGCGACCGGGGTTTCCTCACCGCCGGCGGCGTGTTCAGCGACGACCAGATCGACGGTTACCTCGAGCTCAAGCAGGCCGAGGTCGAAACGCTGCGGATGACGACGCATCCGGCCGAGTTCGAGATGTACTACTCGGTCTGACGCGTCCGTCCTACACGGACGCGGGTGGCTGTCCTACAGGCCCCGATGCCGGAGACGGTAACGGGGCCTGTTCGTTTCGGGCGACACTGGACGTGACCTTCGCCTCGGAGCAGCCTGGTGAAACGGGGGTTCCCGATCCTTGTGGCGTTTGCCACCATGGCCGCGGTCGCCGCCCCGGTGTACCGCACGACCGATGCGGCGGGGCACCTGGTCCTTTCCGACCGACCCCTGCCGGGTGCGCGCCCCGTGTCGCCAAGGCGCGTCAACACCTATGCGCCGCCGGTTGCGGAGCCCGGCGGTCCGCCGGGACAGGCAACGACGGCAGCCGCTGAGCCGCGGCGCTACGAGTCTCTCGAGATCGTCTTCCCCGAGGCCGGCGCGACGGTACGCGCCAACGGCGGAAACGTGCGGATCGAAGGGCGGCTCGTCCCGGACCTCGCGGCGGGGCATCGGTTGGCCGTGTCCGTCGATGGACACATCGCCGCGTGCGCGCCGCGGGACGAGGGCCGGTTCGTCTGTACGCTGTCGGCCGTCGCGCGGGGCCCGCATACCGTCCGCGTCGGCGTGCTCGACGAGTCCGGCGCGGTGGTGACGCGGACCGGAGCGACGCACTTTCACGTGCTGCGCGCGTCGGTGGCTCGGCGGGTCCCGATTGCTCGCCATCGCGGAATGCACTAGATTGGTGCAGTATCCCGGCGGGCCCCGGCTGGACCGAAAATTGCACTGTCCTGGCCGTGACCCGGTCGCATCCGATCCTGAGAGCCCGGAGCCTTCAGCCGGGGAGCGCGAGGGGGAACCCCTCGCAAGAGAAGAGCGCACACCATGGCCAACGCCCAGGAGGTTCTCGACCAGCTCGCGACCGCCGTGGTCGTGCTGGACGGCATGCTGCAGGTCACCTATCTCAACCAGGCGGCGGAGGCGCTCTTCGGCAAGTCTGCCCATCGCGTGCTGGGGCAGGAGGTCCGTACCCTGTACATCGACCCGGCCGAACAGGCCACCGTGCTGCGCAACACGCTCGACACGGGGCAGCCCTTCACGAAGCGCGAAGCCGTCCTGCTCAGCAACGGCGAGCGGAAGCAGCGCGCGCACTACTCGGTGGAGCGGCTCGGCACGGACGCGCTGCTGATCGAGATCGAGCCCCTCGACCGCTTCCTGCGCATCAACCGCGACGACCGGCACGTCGCCCTGCAGGAGACCACGCGCAAGCTGATCCGGGGCCTCGCCCACGAGATCAAGAACCCGCTCGGGGGTATCCGGGGCGCGGCGCAACTGCTCGACCGGGAACTCCGGTCCGACGGCCAGCGGGAGTACACGCGCGTCATCATCGACGAGGCGGACCGGCTGAAGAACCTCGTGGACCGGATGCTCGGGTCGAACGAGAAGCCGCGCTTCGAGCAGCTCAACATCCACCGCGTGCTCGAAAGGGTGGTGCAGTTGATCGACGCGGAGGAGCCGGGCCGGATCGCCTTCGCCCGCGACTACGACCTGGGGCTGCCCGAGCTCGAAGGCGACTTCGGCAAGCTGGTCCAGGCGTGCCTCAACATGATGCGCAACGCCCGGGAAGCCCTCGCCGACACGCCGGCCCCGCGCATCGAACTCGCCACCCGGGCCGTGCGCCAGTTCACCATCGGCCAGCACCGCCACCGGGTCGTCGTGCGGGTCGACATCCAGGACAACGGCCCCGGCATACCGGCGGACATCGCGGACCGCATCTACTACCCGATGATCAGCGGACGGCCCGAGGGCACGGGGCTCGGGCTTTCCATCACGCAGAACATCGTCGGTCAGCACAACGGCGTGCTCGAGTGCGACAGCACGCCGGGCCGGACGGTCTTCTCCCTGTACATCCCGCTGGAGCAACCGGGCCGTGACTGACGCTCCGGACGGACCCACGCCGAGCGTATGGGTCGTGGACGACGACCGCTCGATCCGCTGGGTGTTCGAGCGGGCGCTGGCGCAGGCCGGTTTCGCCCCGCGCTCGTTCGAGCGGGGCGACGCGGCCCTCGAGCGCCTCGGCCGGGAACAGCCGGACGCCATCGTGAGCGACATCCGCATGCCGGGCGCCGACGGCCTGGAGCTGTTGGCCGCCGTGCAGGAGCACCACCCGACGGTTCCGGTGATCGTGATGACGGCGCATTCCGACCTCGAGAGCGCGGTCAACTCCTACCAGGGCGGGGCCTTCGAGTACCTGCCGAAGCCCTTCGACATCGACGAGGCCATCGCGACGGTGCGGCGCGCCGTCGCGCACCGGCGCGAACTGACCGTGCCCGGCGCGGGGTCGGGCGAGACGGCGCGGCCGCCGCCGACCGAGATCATCGGGCAGGCCCCGGCCATGCAGGAGGTGTTCCGCGCGATCGGGCGGCTGGCGCACTCGAACATCACCGTGCTCATCAACGGCGAGTCCGGCAGCGGCAAGGAACTCGTCGCCAACGCCCTGCACCGGCATAGCCAGCGCGCGTCCGCACCCATGGTGGCCCTCAACATGGCGGCCATCCCGAAGGACCTGATCGAGACCGAGCTCTTCGGCCACGAGAAGGGCGCGTTCACCGGAGCGGACCGTCAGCGGATCGGCCGCTTCGAGCAGGCCGACGGGGGCACGCTGTTCCTCGACGAGATCGGCGACATGCCGGCGGACACCCAGACACGGCTCCTGCGGGTGCTGGCGGACGGCGAGTTCTACCGGGTCGGGGGACGCACGACGGTCAAGGTGGACGTCCGGATCATCGCCGCCACGCACCAGGACATGGAGGCGCTTGTCGCCGACGGCACCTTCCGCGAGGATCTCTACCATCGCCTCAACGTCATACGCGTGCACCTGCCGCGGCTCGCCGACCGGCGCGCGGACATCCCGCTGCTGGCCGAGCACTTCCTGCAGGCCGCCGCGGACGAACTCGGGGGGGAGCCGAAGAAGCTCCTGCCCGACACGACGGCGTACCTCGAGACGCTTCCGTGGCCGGGCAACGTGCGCCAGCTCGAGAACCTGTGCCGGTGGCTGACGGTCATGGCGGCGGGCCGGGAGATTCTCGTCGAGGACCTGCCGCCGGAACTCCGGCAGGAGACGCGGCCGGCCGGCGCCGGGGAGGACTGGCAGACGCAACTCCGCGACTGGGCGCGGGACAGGCTGGCAGAGGGGGAGCGCGGCATCCTGACGACGGCGCTCCCGGCCTTCGAGCGAGTGCTGATCGAGGCAGCTCTCGAGCAGACGGGTGGGCGGAAACGCGACGCGGCGGCCCTGCTCGGGTGGGGGCGCAACACGCTGACGCGGAAGCTGGCCGAGTTGCCGTAAACCCGTCTGCTACACTCGCGCGCCACTCCTGACGTGCGTTGCATATGCCGCCGCCCGAGCCGCTTCGGGAAACCGTGGTGCGCGTGGAAGCGCCCCGAGACCGCTTCACCATGCTCGTGACGCCGGCCGGCGACTTTCTGGGCGTGGACGACGGCGGCGACCTCCTCGTAGGCGGCCGGGCCGATGATCGCGTGCTATGGGAGGAAGTGTCCGGCGGCTATCGGCACGCGGCGACCGGACAGGACGTCACGGCCGCGCCGGCGGCTGGCGGGGACGGCGTCCTCACGTTTCGGGGACGGCGGGAGCGGTTTCGGCCAGCCCGGGGCCCGGCTCGGATGCCCTCGGAATACCTGCGAGAGTTCCGGGAACAGGGCTGGGTGTGCTTGGCCGGAGTGCTCGATCCGGACACGATCGACGGACTCCAGCGCGTCTCGGGTTGCGGCCGCTGGTCTGGCCGCGAGTACGACAGGAACGTCTCGGCGCTCGAGCAGCACGCGGCCGTCGCCCGCGCCAGCGCCGAGCCCGTATCGCTCTGGCTCGCCCGGCGGTACATGGGCACCGACGAGATCCGGTTCGCCCACCCGCCTTCCTTCGCGGTACTCGAGCCGGACGACGGGGAACGTGACGTCCAGGGCTGGCACTCGGACTTTCCGTACCTCTGGGGGATAGACCGTGGCGTCGGGGGAGGCCGGATCCCGGTACGGAAGACCGGCGATCTGGTCCTCGGCATTCAGCGGAACATCTGCGCGACGGACTTCACCCGGTCGAACGGAGCCACGCGCTTCAAGCTGGGCAGCCACCGGCGGAACGAGGGGCCTCCCGCGGAATGGGGGCTGGGCGCCGCCTATCGACGTCCCGGTCATCGCAAGCGCAACGGCCTGCCGTACGGGGGACCCGACGCGGACGTGATCGAAGCGCCGGCCGGCAGCATTTTGCTGTACGACGCACGGACCTGGCACCGGGCGGGCCTCAACGAGACCGACGGCCGGCGCGCCGCCATCCTGCAGGCGGTGACGCCCCCCTACATCGTGCCGTTCGCGGACTCGGGAGCGGCATTCAAGGCGTTCGGGAAGAGTCCCTCGTGGATGGAGATCACCGACCGCGAGCGGCGGGAGCTCGAATCGCTCATGGTCTACGAGATCGTCGGGCCCCGGGGGCGGCAGGCGATCACCGTGGACCACGAGTTGACGGAGCGGCGCCGCACCGACGCCGGGGCGAGCGAGGCATGACCGTCCGCTTCGGCACGCTCGGGGCCGCCAACATCACGCCGCGGGCGCTGCTCGAGCCGTGCCGGGACGAGCCGCGGGCCGCCGTACGTTGCGTCGCGGCACGCGACCGGGAACGCGCGGAGGGATTCGCGCACTGGCATCGGATCCCGGTCGTGCACGACACCTACCGCCACGTGGTGGAAGACCCGGACATCGACGCCGTCTACAACCCGTTGCCCATCGCCTGGCACCGGGAGTGGACGCTCGGGGCCCTCGCCGCGGGCAAGCACGTCCTGTGCGAGAAGTCGTTCGCCTGCAACGCGGGCGAGGCCGAGGAGATGGCGGCGGCCGCGGCCGACACCGGTCTCGTCCTGATGGACGCATTCCACTACCGGTATCACCCGGTGTTCCGGCGCGCGAAGGAGGTCGTGGACGACGGCCTGCTCGGCCCGGTCCGGTCCATCGAGGCGGCGTTTCACGTTCCCGTGACCAATCCCCGGAACATCCGGACCCAGTACGCGACGGGCGGCGGCGTCACGATGGACATCGGCTGCTACCCGATTTCGTGGGCGCGGCACATCACCGCGGAGGAGCCGGAACGCGTCGAGGCGACGGTCGAGACGGGGCCGCCGCACGTGGACACCCGGCTCGAGGCCCGGCTGCACTTCCCGAGCGGCATCGTCGCCACCGTGTCCGGCGACATGCGTGCCAACGTGTCCCGGCGGATGGACCTCACCGTCACGGGGGAGCGCGGCACGCTGCACGTCGAGAACCCGCTCGCGCCGCAGATCGGACACTCGATTCGCCTCGATATCGACGGCGAGACCCGCATCGAGACGCGGGACCGCCGTTCGAGCTACGCCTACCAGCTCGACGCCTTCCTCGACGCGATCGAGGAGGGCAAGCCGCTCCTCACCGGGCCGGAAGACGCGGTCCGCCAGATGCGCACCATCGACCGCTGCTACGAGGCGGCGGGGCTGCCCATCCGCGGTCTCGACCTCTTCTGAGACCCCTCCGTGCAGGCCTACATCGCCCGCCGTCTGCTCGCGCTCGCGCCGACGCTCCTGTTCGCGAGCCTGATCGTGTTCGTCTCGATGCGGCTCATCCCGGGCGACGTGATCGACCTGATGCTCGCTCAGAACGACATCGCCACGGGGCAGGACCGGGCGAAGATCGAAGCGGCCCTCGGGTTCGATCAGCCGATGTACGTCCAGTACTTCCGCTGGATCGGGGGCGTCCTGCAGGGGGATCTCGGGACCTCGTTGTGGCAGAACGTGCCGGTGGCCGAGCAGTTGCTCGCGACGCTGCCGATCACCTTCGAACTGGGGTTCCTCGCCCTGATCGTCGCGCTGACCGCGGCACTGCCCATCGGCATCTATTCGGCGATGCGCCAGGACACCGCCGGGGACTACGTGGCGCGTTCGTTTTCCCTCGTCATGCTCGCCGTGCCGGGCTTCTGGCTCGGCACGCTGGTGATGGTGTTCCCCTCCGTGTGGTGGCGGTGGGCGCCGGATCTCGAGTACGTGCCGTTCTTCGAAGATCCCTTGCAGAACCTCTCGCACATGATTGTTCCTGCTATTCTTTTAGGGCTCTCCATGTCCGCGGTAACGATGCGCATGACGCGCACGATGATGCTCGAGGTCCTGCGGCAGGACTACATCCGCACGGCGCAGGCCAAGGGCGTTTCCGAGTGGCTCGTCATCGTGCGCCACGCGCTGCGCAACGGCCTCATTCCGGTCGTCACGCTCATCGGGCTGCAGGCGCCGCTGCTCATCGGCGGCGCGGTCATCTTCGAGCAGATCTTCGTGGTGCCCGGCATGGGGCTGCTGCTGCTCGAAGCGGTGTTCCAGCGCGACTACCCCGTCGTCTCCGGGGTGTTCCTGGTCGTCGGCGTGGGCGTGCTGTTCATCAACCTGGCCGTGGACGTGAGCTACGGCTGGCTCGACCCGAAGGTGCGGCACCAGTGAGCGAGGCGGCGCTGTCCGGACTCGCGGGCGTCGGGTCCCGGCCGCCCGGCCGCCTCGCCGCGCTGTGGGAGTTCCTCGCGCGGCTCGGGCGCGAGAAGCCGCTCGGGGCCGCCGGGGGGATCGTCTTCCTGGTCTTCCTCCTGTGCGGGATCTTCGCCGATGTCCTGGCGCCCTACGGCATCAACGAGACCAACCTGGCGGTGCGGCTGCAGCCCCCGTCCCCGGACTATCCGCTGGGGACGGACCATCTCGGCCGCGATGTGCTCTCGCGCATCCTGAAGGGCGCCCAGCTCTCGATGATCGTCAGCTTCGTGGCGGCGGGGCTCGCGACGGTCGTCTCGCTGGTGATCGGCGTCTTGTCCGGGTACTTCGGCGGCCGCACGGACATGGTCATGCAGCGCGGCGTCGATGCGTGGATGACGTTCCCGGACCTGGTGCTCCTCATCGTCATCGTCTCCGTGGTCGGCCCCGGCATCCCCCAGATCGTGCTGGTGCTCGGGTTGCTGTACGGCATCGCCGGCTCGCGGATCGTGCGCGGCGCCGTGGTGTCGGTGAAGGAGAACATGTACACCCACGCCGCGCAGTCGATCGGGGCGCGGACGTTCCACATACTCCGGCGCCACATCGTGCCGAACGTCATGCCGGTACTGATCGTGCTGTTCACGACCCGGATCGGCGCGGTGATCCTGACGGAGGCGGGACTGTCCTTCCTGGGGCTCGGCGTGCCGCCGCCGGCGCCTACCTGGGGGGCCATGCTGAGCGGCACGGGGCGCACCTACATGTACCTCGGTCCGTGGCTCGCCCTCGCCCCGGGGCTCTGCCTGACGATCGTCGTGTACGCGATCAACGTCTACGGGGACGCCTTGCGGGACCTCCTCGATCCGCGCATGCGCGGGACCCAGTAGGGGAGGAGCGATGCGCGGTGTCCTTGTCGGACTGGCGTGCGCTTCTGCGTGCGTCCTTCACGCGGAGAACGGCCCGGTCGCCGAGGAGCGCCCCCAGTACGGAGGCGAGCTCAACGTCGGCACCGTCTACGTGACGCTCTCGGCCCTGTCCTGGGACCCGGTCGACTGGGCGTGGAAGAGCAACCACGACTACGGGATGGTCCGCGAGCAGCTCTTCGCCGGCGACCTCGACAAGAGCATCAAGAAAGGCGGCCACTACCCGTTCGTCGCCGAGGCCTACCTGCCGAGCGACGTGCTGCGGGGCGAACTCGCCGAACGCTGGGAGTGGGAAGACGAAGGCAGGCTGGTCGTCCGCCTGCGGCCCGGGGCCCGCTTCACCGGCAAGGCCGGCGTGATGGAGGCGCGGGAGCTGACCGCCGAGGACGTGGTCTACACCTTCAATCTCGTCAACGACAGCCCGAAGAAGGCGCAATCCGACTACTGGGACTACATCGACCGCGTGGAGGCGCGGGACCCCCGCACGGTGGTCTTCCACTTCAACGAGTTCAACGCGGAGTGGCCGTACCGGTTCGGGTACGGCTACCAGTCCTCGATCGTGCCGCGGGAGATGGCGGACCTGGATGCCAAGAGCTGGCGCAACGTCGTCGGGACCGGTCCGTTCCTGCTCGAGCGCTACCTCCACGGCAACTCGCACACCTACGTCAGGAACCCGGACTACTGGGACCGCGAGCGCCTGGCCGGCGAGTCGTGGCCGATCCCCTTCGTGGACGCGGTGAAGTACCGCGTGATCAAGGACGAGGCGACCTACCTGACGGCCATCCGCACGGGGAAGATCGACATTCTCGAGGCGATCCGGTGGATCGCCGTGGACCATCTCAAGGAGACCACCCCGGAACTCAAGTGGTCGAGGTGGCTCTCGACGAGCGGCAACTTCGTGGCCATGCGCATGGACACGCCCCCGTTCGACGACGTGCGGGTGCGGCGGGCGCTCAACCTCGCGGTCGACCAACGCGAGATCGCGGAGCTCTTCTACGGCGGGCACGCGGAAGTGATGGCGTATCCGCAGCACCCGGGGTTCGGGGACTACTGGCAGCCGCTCCCGGAGATGCCGCCCTCGGTACGGGAGCTCTTCGAGTACCACCCCGAGAAGGCGCGGGATCTCCTCGACGAGGCGGGCGTGCCGGAGGGCTTCACGTTCAACGTGCAGGTGTGCACCTGCAGCGCGAACAACATGGACCTGATCCCGCTGCTGGACGCGTATCTCGCCAAGGTCGGCGTGCGGATGGTGATCGAGCCGATGGAGTACGCCTCGTTCCTCTCCATGATGACCACCCTGAACCACGGGCCGGGGTACTTCATGAACAACGGCCACACCAACCCCACGACGTCGATCCGCAAGTTCATTACCGGCCACAAGTGGAATCCGGCCCTCTACTCGTCGGAGGAGTTCGATACGGCGATCGATACCCTGATGCGGACCCGGGACGAGGCCGTGCGCGTGGCCATGACGCGGGAACTGACGATCCGGCTGCTCAACGAGGCCCCGTCGATCTGGCTGCCCACCGTCTACAACTACACGGCGTGGTGGCCGTGGGTGAAGAACTACGGCGGCGAGCTGCGTGCGGGGGCCGTGCGCCCCGGCCCGATCTACGCGCGCATCTGGATCGATGAGGAACTCAAGCGCGAGATGGGGTTCGACTAGCCGTGGACAGCGCCCCGCTGCTCGACATCGAGGACCTGTCGGTCTCGTTTCGCACCGACCGGGGCACGGTGCGCGCCGTGCAGGGCGTGTCGCTCGACGTGCGGCCCGGGGAGACCCTGGCCATCGTCGGGGAGAGCGGGTCGGGCAAGAGCGTGACCGCGCTCTCGATCCTCGGCCTGCTCGGCGACGCGGGCTCCGTCGACGGCGGCCGCATCGTGTTCGACGGCCGTGACCTGCTCGCCCTCGACGACGACGCCATCCGGGACATCCGGGGCGACCGGATCGCGATGATCTTCCAGGAGCCCATGTCCTCCCTGAACCCGGTACTGACCGTCGGCAAGCAGGTGGCGGAGCCGATCCGGCTGCACCGCCGCGTGCCGTGGCGGGAAGCGTATGCCCGGGCGACCGAACTGCTCGAGCGCGTGCGGATCCCGGACGCGGCGCACCGGCTCGGCGACTATCCGCACCACTTCTCCGGCGGCATGCGCCAGCGCGTGATGATCGCCATGGCGCTCGCCTGCCAGCCGCGGCTGATCATTGCCGACGAGCCGACGACGGCCCTGGACGTGACGGTGCAGGCGCAGATCCTCGCGCTCCTGAAGGAGCTGACGCGCGAGGCCGACTCGGCCCTGATCCTTATCACCCACGACCTCGGCGTGGTCGCGCGCTACGCGGACCGGGTGGCGGTCATGTACGCCGGGCGGATCGTCGAGACCGCCCCCGCGGGTACCCTCTACGCGGCGCCGGCGCATCCCTACACGGAAGGCCTGATGGCGTCCATCCCGGGCGTCGACGGGGCGATCGGGGCGCGGCTCCCGACCATCGAGGGGCAGCCGCCCGACCTCGCCGGGCTGCCGCCGGGCTGTCCGTTCGCGCCCCGTTGCCAACACGCCCTCGACACGTGCCGTACCGTGCCCCCGCCTCTCGAACGGGTCGGTGACCGGCACCTGCGGGCCTGCTACCGCGATGGCTGAACCCATCCCCGTGTTGGCGGCGGCAGCGGACGACAATCTCCTGCGCGTGGAGGGACTCAAGGTCCACTTCCCGGTGACGGAAGGCGTGGTCGTGCAGAAGCGCGTCGGGTCCGTGAAGGCGGTCGACGGCGTCTCGTTCGAGTTGCGGCGCGGCGAGACGTTCGGCCTGGTGGGGGAGAGCGGTTGCGGCAAGTCCACGACCGCACTCGCGGTATTGCGGATGCTGGAACCCACCGCGGGGCGCATCGTCTTCGAGGGCGAGGACGTGACGGACCTGGGTCCCACGCAGATGCGTCCGATCCGACGGCGCATGCAGATGGTCTACCAGGACCCGTTCGGTTCGCTCAACCCGCGCATGAAGGTGCGGGACATCGTCGGAGAGCCGCTCGTGGTCCACGGCCTGGCCACGGACCGCTCGGCGTACCGGGCGCGCGTGGACGAACTGATGGACCTCGTCGGCCTCCTGCCGGACATGGCGGACCGCTATCCCCACGAGTTCTCCGGCGGCCAGCGCCAGCGCATCGGCATCGCTCGGGCGCTCGCCCTCGAACCGAGCCTCCTCATCTGCGACGAGCCCGTCTCGGCGCTGGATGTCTCGATCCAGGCCCAGGTCGTGAACCTCCTGATGGACCTGCAGGAACGCCTCGGCCTCACGTACCTGTTCATCGCCCACGACCTGTCCGTGGTGCGCCACATCAGCGACCGGATCGGCGTCATGTACCTGGGTCGCATCGTCGAGATCGCGTCGCGGGACGCGCTCTTCGCCGAGCCGCGGCACCCCTACACGCGGGCTCTGCTCGCGGCGGTGCCCCTGCCGGACCCCGCGCGCGAGGCGGCGCGGCCGCACGAACTCATAGCCGGGGAAGTGCCGAGCGTGCGCAACCCGCCGGCAGGATGTGGCTTTCACCCACGGTGCCCGGAGGCGATGGACCGCTGTCGCAGGGAGCGGCCGGAACTCGCGCTCCGGTCGCGCGGCGTCGTGGCCTGTCATCTGTATGACGACATTGGGTAGGACGATCGCGATGCGGCGGGTCATTCGGAGGAGTCGAGCACTTGGTCTGCGCGCGTTGTGTTGGGGCGTGCTCCTCATGACGGGGATCGATGGGCCCGCGAGCATCTGGGCCGACCTGCGAGTTGACCTGCCCTCGGAGGAGGATGTTCGCGTGAGGGTGTCGCTCGACGGGCCGGCCGCGGGAAGCTACCGGACGCGTAACCCCGGCGGTCTCGAGCAGATGAGCCACATTCGGTGCCGCAATGGTGCAGGGGTCGCCGTCCATGCGAAGGAGGTGGTCGTTTCCGAAGGCTGCGACACGCTGCAGTGGAGCTTCGCCCTGGCGGTTCATCGACCCGGCGCAGCAGACGTGTCGAGGGGGTCCGGTTGGTTCAGTGCGGATGGATGGTGGTTGGTCCACGAAGCGGAATCAGTCCTACGCCTCGCTGAGGCGGCGAGGGGCGCGCAAGGCGCGGTGCCGCCCGTGGCCCCACGCGTTTCCTTCCGTGCGGGAGGCGTGGCGCTGGCCCCCTTGGCCGGACCGCCGCAGCTGCCGGCGATGCACCGGGCTCCGGGCCTCTGGCTGGTTGGGAATCCCGTCTTCACCGACAAACGCGGCCTGCGTCACTTCTTTGACTCAGGGACCGTTCCAGACCACATGGACACGTTACTCGACCGGCATGCGGAGGCCGTCGCCTCCCTCGTCGCGTCACTGCCCGGGCGGGAACTGTCCCCGATGTTCTGGATGGGCGTCCGCAGCGGGCAGATGTCTGTCGGAGGCGTAGCCGGGACGGGGCTGGCCCTGGCGAGCTATCCGTTGACGGTCGACGAACCCGGCGAAGAGATGTCCGCTATCACCCTTTACGTCGGGGTCCACGAGCATGCGCACCAACTGTTCGATGGCCGCGGCGTGCTGTGGATCTCCGAAAGCGTGGCCAGCTATCTTGCCCTGCGGGCGATACGCGATACGTCGCCTGAACTGATGCCGTTCCTGGAGGAAGCGTTCCTGCGGCCCGGCCGGGAACCTCGGAGGCCTCTACCCGATCTTGGCGAGCGCGCGCGTGTCGACCCGACAGCCTACGCGATGCTCTACAGCGTGGGAGCGGCCTTCTGGTGGGCGTTCGACGCGCTACTGGAGGAGTCTGGTCGCCATCTTCCGGGTGTTCTCCGGCGCTTGCTCGCAGAGGGCTTCGATGCCCGCGGTCGCCCCCTTCCGGCTGCCATTGCGGAGATTGTCGGCCTGCGTGGGGACGCTCTGCGGTCGTTGTTCGCGCGGTACTTCTCGACCCCTGACGGTGCAGCGGCGCATCCGGTGGAGGCGCCGCGTCAGACCGCGTCCGACACGCCCCGCACGAAGAGAGGCTCGACGCCGAGCCGATGGACGTCTTCTTCCATCGCGGCGTCCGGGGGCCGTGCCTCGTGATCGGCGGCCGCCTCCAGTGTCGGCCGCAGCAGCGTGAGGTCGCTCGAGGTGTTGAGGAAGAGTCCCGGGCCCGCCAGCACGAAGTGGACCGCCCGCCGCAGGGCCGCGTGGTCGCGGATCGGGTGATACCAACTGTGGCGCGGTCCCTCGTCGGCTTCTGACCAGCGGCGCCGGGCGACGCTCTTGATGGTCTGGAAGGCCACACCCCGCTCCTGGCACGTCGCGTAGAGCTCCTCGAAGTCCGCCGCGTACCCGGGCTGCGCGAGCATGGCGAAGTTGCAGGGCGCCAGTACCGAGTCGAACCGGAACTGGCGCAGGCTCTCGAGATGTCGGCGCGGCGCGAACGTGCCGTGGCCCGTCACGCCGATGTATCGGACCAGCCCGGCGTCCCGCGCGTCGGCGAGCGCCTCGAGGGCGCCGCCCGGGCCCAGCGCCCGCTTCTGTTCCTCGGCTTCGACCAGGTTGTGGAGCTGGATCAGGTCGACGCGTTCGACACCCAGACGCGCCAGGGAGCGCTCCAGACTCTCTCGGGCGGCCCTGGCGTCCCGTTCCCTGGTCTTCGTCGCCAGGAAGAAGTCCTGGCGGTGGGTCGTCATCCAGGGCGCGATGCGCAGTTCGGAGTCCCCGTACGCGGCGGCCGTGTCGATGTGGTTGACGCCGAACTCGAGGAGCGTCTCGAGTACGGCGTCGGCCTTGTCCTGGCGCATGCGGCCGAGCGCGGCGGCGCCGAAGAGGGCCCGGCTGCTCTCGTGTCCCGTGCTGCCGAAGGGGATGCGCTCGATCATCGTCAGCGGGCCGGCGTGACCGCGGGCGTATCTTCGGCGGCAGGCGCGGGCACAACGCTCGGCCGCGTGACCACGTACCCCGCGGCGGCCACCAGCGTGGCGCCTACCAGCGCGGTGGCGAGCCAGCCGGCGGTCGTCAGCGCGACCAGGACCACGGCAAGGACCATCCCCGCCACGGCAAGCGTCTTCCCGCGCCGCGAGACGATGCGGTGCTCCTGCCACGCGGCGAGGGGCGGGCCGAACCGCGGGTGCGCAAGAAGCCGCCGCGCGAGCCGCGGCGATCCGCGCGTGAAGCACGCGAGGGCCACGATCAGGAAGAGGGTCGTCGGCAACAGCGGCACCACGGCGCCGACGGCCGCGATGCCGACGCACACCCATCCGGTCGCCTTCCATGCGAGCGCGCCGCGTGTCGGGGGTGTTGCCGGCGTCCCGTCCATGACGATGCAATTCTAGCCGGCCGTGTGCGCCGTGCCACAGATCACAGATGCGCCCGAACGTGCGTAGCCGTTGATGTGGCATAGCTCGCGCGTTAGATTGTGTAGCAGGGTGTGTGGAGATCAACACAGTGGCGACGAACTTGGCGATCGACGACCAACTCCTGGCGCGGGCTCTCGAAATCGGGGGGGAGAAGACGAAAAAGGCGACCGTGAACAAGGCGTTGCGCGAGTTCGTCGCACGCCGGGAGCAGCGAAGATTGCTTGAGCTCTTCGGCACTCTGGATTGGGACGAGGATTTCGACTACAAGCACGAGCGCGCCCGCTCTTGACGATATTCGTGGACACGAGTGTCTGGTCGCTTGCGTTGCGCCGAGACCGTGTGCCGGACGGCCCGGAAGTTCGGCGTCTGCGGGACGCGCTTGCCGATGGCGAGCCGCTGCACACAACGGGGATCGTGCTGCAGGAGCTGCTGCAGGGATACGGGGAGTTCAAGGCGCGGTCCGCCATCGTGGAGCGCTTCGCCGCACTTCCGCTGATCACGCCCACCCGGAGCGATCATGTCGATGCGGCCGGGCTCCGCAACCGTTGCCGGCGGGAGGGCGTCCAGGTCGGGACCATCGATGCGCTGCTGGCGCAACTGTGCATCCGTCACGACCTGGTCATGCTGTCGACCGACCGTGACTTCGCGCGGATCGCGGCACGGAGCCGCCTGGGGTTGTGGCAACCAGATGCTTGATGCGTTTGACCAGGGGCCTATGCCTTGTGCCGCGGGCCCAGCTAGCAGCCGATGTGGACCACTGTAGACATCGATGCAGACGTTGTGGCGGCGGCGAAGGAACTGGCTCGCGGCGAGGGCAAGACGGTCGGCGCATGTGTCTCGGAACTGATCCGGGAGGCATTGCATCATCGCAAGGCGACGCGTCCCGATCGGTCGGAACGAGAGAGCTACGGCTTCCGAGCCATTCCGGCAGGGCGTGCGGTCGTTTCGAATACCCTGATAAACGAACTGCGCGAGGATCTCGATGTCTGAGATCAGCGGGACGCTTCACGGCGGGAGCGCAACGACCATGGACCAGGATGACAGGGACACCATGCGGGACGAATACGACTTCTCCGAAGGGGTCCGGGGGAAGCACCACGAGGCGTACCGAAAGGGCACGAACTTCGTGCTACTCGAGGGGAATCCCGGCGCGCTAGGGCGTAGACTGCGGGACATTGGCAACCACGGGGGACACGCCATGGCCGACTACGTACCAAGCCCCATCCAGTGGGTGCGCGACCAGGTGGAGCTGTACGAGAGCAGCGGCGGCACGGAAGGCACGGAGCTTCTCGACACGGGCCTTCCGGTGGTCATCGTCACGCACCGGGGGAACCGGACGGGATCGATCCGCAAGACGCCGCTGATGCGCGTCAAGGACGGCGACGGTTACGTGCTGGTCGCCTCGCAGGGCGGGGCGCCGAAGAACCCGGTGTGGGTCTACAACCTCCGCGAAGACCCGAACGTGGAGATCAGGGACCGCACCGAGGTCACGCCGATGCGGGTGCGCGAGGTGGAGGACGCCGCGGAGCGGGAGCGGCTGTGGGCGCTCTGCGTGGCAGCGTTTCCGCCCTACGAGGAGTACCAGGGCAAGACGTCCCGCACGATACCCCTCTTTCTCGCCGAGCCCGTCTGACCATGTGCAGGAACATCAAGACGCTCTACAACTTCGAGCCGCCCGCAACCGACGAGGAGATACGCGCGTCGGCCCTGCAGTTCGTGCGCAAGCTGAGCGGCTTCACGAAGCCCTCGCGGGCCAACGAAGCCGTCTTCGATCGGGCGGTGGAGGAAGTGACGTTCGCGGCGGAGCGCTTGTTGGCCGATCTCGTCACCAGTGCGCCCAGGCGGGACCGGGAGGAGGAAGCCGCGAAGGCCAGGGCCCGCGCCGCGAAACGATTCGGCTGATACGCCGGGGCGCGGGCGCCGGACGGACGCTCAGTCCGCCCCGACCGCCTCGATCCGGTTCCGCACCAGTTCGTGCCGCCGCGTGCGCTCGTACTTGCGCGCCGGCGTGTTGACGATCTCGAGCAGCTCCCCGGCGCGCATGCCGCGCACCACGCTTTCCGGATCGGCGTCCCGGTAGTCCGTCGTCCGCTGGCGCGGCGTACGGTCCGCGGACTCGATCAGCGCGCGCATGCGCCGCGGTGAGGTCTCCTGGCCATGGGTGGACCCGGCGGCGCGGGTGATGCTCTCGTTCATGAGGGTGCCGCCGAGGTCGTTGCAGCCGGCGTTGAGCGCGGCGACCACGCCCTCGTGTCCCATCTTCACCCAGCTCGCCTGGATGTTCGTGATGTGGGGGTGCAGGGCCAGGCGCGCGACCGAGTGCACGAGGATCGCCTCGCGGAACGTCGGTCCGCGGCGTGCCTTGCCCTTCAGGTACATCGGCGCTTCCATGTGCACGAACGGCAGCGGCACGAACTCGGTGAACCCGCCGGTCCGCTGCTGCAGGCCGCGGACGCGCAGCAGGTGTCGCGCCCAGTGCTGCGGCTGGTCGACGTGGCCGTACATGATGGTGGCCGTGGTCTGGAAGCCCACGGAGTGGGCGGCCTCCATGACCTCGAGCCACTGGGCGGTATTGATCTTGTCGGGGCAGATGACGGCCCGCACCTCGTCGTCGAGGATCTCGGCGGCGGTGCCTGGCAGCGTCCCGAGCCCGGCCTCCTTGAGGCCCCGCAGGTAGTCCACCAGACTCAGGTTCGACGTGGCCGCGCCCTGCCAGACCTCGAGGGGCGAGAACGCGTGCACGTGCATCTCCGGCACGGCCTCTTTCACGGCCTGGACGATGTCGATGTAGGTCTGGCCCGTGTACTCGGGGTGGATGCCGCCCTGCATGCACACCTCGGTGCCGCCCCGGTCCCACGCCTCGCGCGTGCGGCGCTGGATCTCCTCGTGAGAGAGGTCGTAGGGACGGCCACGCAGGTTCTCGGCGAGCTTGCCCTTCGAGAAGGCGCAGAACTGGCACTTGAAGTAGCAGATGTTGGTGTAGTTGATGTTGCGGTTGACGACATAGCTCACGACGTCGCCGCGGGTCTCGACACGCAGGGCGTCCGCCGCCTGCACGACCGCGTTGAAGTCATCGCCGCGGGCGCGGATGAGGCGCACGATCGCGGCTTCGTCGAGGTCGTCCCCGGCCCGTACCCGCGCGAGGATGCCCTTGACGTCCGGCGACACCGAGGCCGGCGGCCTGTGGATGCGCTCGAGGGTATCTTCCGGCGGGTCCAGTTCCTCGCCGGGCGACCAGTCGTCGGTGCGCGGCAGCCCCTCGCCATCGATCCGGTCGAGCACGCGGCTCCTGAGACCGGCGTCGAGCCAGCGGTCCGCGTCGAGTGTGTAGGCCGGGTAGACGGTCAGCCGCTCGTGAAGATGCTTCCCGGCCTGCGCCGTCTCGCGCTCGAGTTCCGCGAGGTGGGGCCAGGGCGCTTCGGGATTGACGAAGTCCGGCGTGACGGGGGACACGCCGCCCCAGTCGTTGATGCCTGCGTCCACGATGCGCGGCAGCACGCCCGGGCTCAGGTTCGGCGGCGCCTGCACGCTCATGTCCGCGCCGAAGACGATGCGGGCGACGGCGATGGTCCAGAGCAGGTCCTCGAGGTCCGGTTCCGGCGCCGCGTGCATCTTGGTGCCGGGCTTGGCGCGGAAGTTCTGGACGATGATCTCCTGGATGTTGCCGTGGGCCTCGTGCACCCCCCGGATGGCCAGCAGCGACTCGATCCGTTCGCGCCGGGTCTCGCCGATGCCGATGAGGATCCCGGTGGTCATGGGGACGCCCGCGGCCCCGGCGTCGTGCAGGGTCCGCAGGCGGACGGCCGGCACCTTGTCGGGGGAACCGTAGTGCGGCATGCCTTTCTCTGTGAGGCGGTCGGACGCGGACTCGAGCATGATGCCCATCGAGGGCGCGACGGGACGCAGCTCCGCCACCTCTTCCGGGGTCATGTTGCCCGGGTTCAGATGGGGCAGCAGCCCGGTCTCCGAAAGCACCGCGGAGGCGGCGTCGCGCAGGTACTCCAGGGTCGTGCCATAGCCATGCTCCGCCAGCCATTCGCGTGCCGCGCGGTAGCGCAGTTCCGGTTTCTCGCCGAGGGTGAACAGCGCTTCCTTGCAGCCGAGCGCGGCGCCTTCGCGCGCGACATCGAGCACCTGGTCGAGGGAGAGATAGGGCGTATCGAGGTTCCGGGGCGTCTGCGCGAACGTGCAGTAGTGGCAGACGTCGCGGCACAGGTGCGTCAGCGGAACGAAGACCTTGCGCGAGTAGGTGACGACGTTCAGGAAGCCGCGGTCCCGCAGGGTCGAGGCGACCTCGGCAAGGGCCTTCGTGTCGGCGAACTCGGCGAGGGCGAGCGCCTCCCCTTCGGTCGGCAATACGCCCTCGATGGCGGCCTTCAGCACGTCGTCGGGTTGCATGGATCGCCCCGGGGGCCCTGGATGGAGCTAGGCATTATGCGGTTCGGCAAGGCGCTGCGCCAGACCGCTCTCGCGCAGGTAACGGCCGGTGCGCGTGTCCCCCGGACGTTCCGCGAAGTCGCGCAGGGCCTCCAGGGTGTCGATGTCGAGTCCGAGCCCCGGCAGCCGCACCACCCGCGGCTCGACTCCGGCGGCGCGCGCCAGCGCCTGGTGCGGCTCGAAACTCGTCCCGTCGAACTGGTACCGCATCGCGTTGGGCGGCGTCGCGGCGATGCAGTTCGTGCCGATGTCGTGCCGGTCCGGTACGAGGGTGATGTCGTCGTGCCCGTCCAACACGGTCGCGACCTCCGCGGGCGTCAGGAGAGGCACGTCGCCGTGCACGATCAGCGTTCCGGTCCCGCCGCGGGCCGCGACGTGGTCGCCCGCCTCGGTGACCGCTCCGGTCAGTCCGCGAACGGTCTCCTCGAACACGTCCACGGCGAACTCCCGCGCTAGGTCGAGCGCCACCGGCGCCCGCGACACGATGAGGATGCCGTCGAGACGGGACGCCGCCAGCGCCGCGAGCACGTCGCGGACCATCGCCAGGGACAGGTCGCGGCGGTCCGGCCCGGAGAGCGTGGGCGCGAGGCGCCCCTTCGCGCCTTCGGCTCCCTTGAACGGCACGAGCGCCCACATGGCCGGGTCGCGGCTCAGTTGGCCGTGGGCTGCGGCTCGGCCCGCAGCCGGTCGGTGAAGTCGAGCACGGTACGCGCGAGGTCCACGCGGTCCTGCAGCGTGACCATCACCGTCTGCGCGACGATCGTGTCGAGGTCCATGGCTTCGACCGCCGGTTGCGCGGATGCGTCTTGCTCATCGAGCACGAAGGCCGTGATCAGACCCGCGTAATGGGCCGCGACCTGCTCGGTGGTCGCGGGGATGGAGAGTTCCCGCATCATCTTCGCCGTGGGGCCCTTGATGGCTTGTCCGCCGACGATGGGCGAAACCGCAATCACCGGGGCCCCGGCACTTCTTAGCAGGCCGCGCATGCCCGGGATGTCGAGGATCGGGTCGACCGACACGAACGGGTTCGACGGGCAGATCACGACGGCGCGCACGGGCTCCCGGAGCGCCGCGACCAGTTCCGGATTCACGGCCGCGGCGTCGATGCCCGCGAACTCGAAACCCGTGACGGCCGGCGCGCAACGGTCCCGGACGAAGTAGTGCTGGAAGGCGAGGAAGCCGTCGGGGGTCCGCACGCGGGTGCGCACGGGGTCGTCGGACATGGGCCAGACGTCGTGCGCGATGCCGAGCTTCCCGCAGAGTTCCCGGGTCACCTGGGTCAGCGTCGCGCCGGCGTCCAGCCGCGTGCGGCGGAACGCGTGCAGCGCCAGGTCGCGGTCGCCGAGGCGGAACCAGGTCTCGCCGCCGAAACGTTCCAGCGCCTCCATGAAGCGCCAGGTCTCGTCGCGGCGCCCCCAGCCGGTCTCGGGATTGGCTTCTTCCGCCAGGGTGTAGGTGAGCGTGTCGACGTCCGGGGAGATGTGGAAGCCCAGGTGCTCGAAGTCGTCCCCGGTGTTGACCACGAAGGACACCTCGTCCGGCGCGAGCACGTTCGCGAACCCGAGCGCTAGTTTCGCCCCGCCGATGCCGCCCGTCAGGGCGATGAGCCTCATTGGAACAGATCCTCCTCCAGGGGGCGCAGGATGGCGGCGGCGCCGTCGCTCGTGACGTCCGGGGCAAGTCCCTTCACAAGGGCGGCCGGGATGCGCTCCGTCGTCTCGCCCATCACCAGCGTGGCGGCGGTGGCGAGGCTGTCGGCTCGGTTGATGAGCGTGACCTTGAGCTCGCGTCCGAACAGGTCCCTCCCGCCGCGGTGATCGTGGAGAGGGGCGACGCCGGCGGCGCCGATCGCCATGCCGACCGTGCCGAGGCGCCACGGGCGGTTGGCGCTGTCGCTGATGATCACGCCCACGTGGCGGCCCGTCCGGCGCAGGAGCTCCGCGTGGAGACGGGCGGCGGACGCGTCCGGATCCTCGGGCAGGAGCAGGGCGGACTCGTCTTCGCCGTGTTCGATGTTCGACTGGTCGATGCCCGCGTTGGCGCCGACGATGCCGAGCACCTGCCGGACGATGAGGACGCCGGGCTTCTTGCGGACGATGTCCGTCGACTCCTCCAGGATGAGTTGCACGAGGCGCGGGTCCTTGTCCGTTTCCCGACCCAGGATCTCCGCCTCCGGCGAAGGCGTCACGTCCGCGAGGCGAACCAGGCGCCCCTCGGCCTTGGAGACGATCTTCTGCGCGACGACCAGCACGTCGCCGTCCTCGAGGACCGGGTCCTGCGCGGCCAGGGCGTCGAGCAGCAGGTCCGCGAGATCGTCCCCGGGGGCCACCATGGGCAGCCCCTCGACGCCGATGACGGTGAGCGTGGGCGCGGCGATGGTCAGTGGTCCGACTGGCCGACGATCTTGATGCCGGAGTGGGAGATCTCGTGGCGCCGGTTGATCTGGATGAGGATGCTGGTGAGCGCCTCCGCCGCCGCCGCGTTCTCGATCGGCCCGGCGTGCCAGCCGGTGAGCCCCGCCTCGGCGATCAGTTCGATGACCTTGTCCCGCGCGGCGCGCTTGTTGCCCGCGACGAGCACGTCGCACTCGATCCGCACGTCTTCCCGCAGCAGGTGGGCGGCGATGTTCTGGAACGCCGAGACGACCATCACGTCGTCCCCCAGCAAGTCCTGCGCCCGCTTGCCGGCCGAGCCCTCCTTCGGGAGCTGGACCGTTCCCACCCGGGGCGGCACCAGCGGGGCGGTCACGTCGATGAGGATCTTGCCGGTCAGCCCCTCCCGCACGGCCTCCAACGTCGAGACCTGGTGTTCCGCGGGCACGGTGAGCACGACGATGTCGCCCGCCGCCGCGGCGCCGGGATTCTCCATGGGCACCGCCGGGGTCTCCGGGGAGATCGTCGCGAGGTGGTCCACCGCGGCCTGGGCCTTCTCCAGCCGGCGGGAGCCGATGACGATGCGGTGTCCGGCGCGCGACCAGCGTATCGCCAGGCCCGTGCCGAGGTCGCCCGTGCCGCCGAGTATGGCGATCGTCTCGTTGCCGGCCATCGGTACTCCCCGAAAAAAGCGGCGATTATCCGCACGCCGTCCGGGGGTTGGCAAGCCGGCGGGGGATTGAGGAGGAGAAGCGGATGCCGCCGCCGGCCCGTCCCGAGGGACGGGCAAGGGTTCGGAAAGATGGGCCTACCGGCTGGTGCCGATCAGCGGCGTGATGTTGTGTCGTGGGACAACCACGGAGAGAGGTCGTCTGCCTCGTCGGCTGCCTCATCGGTCGTGGAGAGGATGTCGATCCCGAAACCGCCAAGATGGATGAACTCGCCGGCCGAGAGACCGCCGATGCTCGCGGCCCGGCCGAGGGAGACCGTGCCTGATGGGTAGAGCCGGGTGGCGAGCGCGGGGTTCCTCGGCTCGCCGACATCGTTGGTGTGCATGGCGAAGGTCGTTCGGAGTCGCCTGCCTATGGTAGTCCATGAGCCGCAGGGCCCCGGTCGAGGTTTCCCCGCGACGCGGCCCGCCGCCCCCTGCGGTGATGTAACCTTGCCGCTTTTCCTTCCCCGGAGAGCGACGCATGCGCATAGGCATCAACTTCGGCGCGGACCCGACAGCGGCGGGAGCCACCCTGGACGACATCGTCGCGATCGCCCGCCGGGCGGACGAGCGCGGCTTCGACACGTTCTGGCTGCCCAACATCTTCTCGTTCGACGCCATCACGGCACTGACGGTGATCGGCCGGGAAACCGAGCGGATCGGGCTCGGCACGGCGGTGACGCCGACCTATCCGCGTCATCCGACCGCCATCGCGCAGCAGGCCATGACCGCGGCTGCCGCCACGGACAACCGCCTGACGCTCGGCATCGGCCTGTCGCACAAGATCGTCATCGAGGACATGCTCGGGTTTTCCTACGACCGGCCGGCCCGGCACATGCGCGAGTACCTCTCCGTGCTGATGCCGGCGCTGCGGGGCGAGGCGCTGAATTTCGACGGGGAGCACTACCGGGTGCACGGGCTCCAGTTGACGATTCCGGGTGCGGACCCTGTCCCCACCGTCGTGGCCGCGTTGGGGCCGGTCATGCTCAACGTGGCGGGGGAACTGGCCGATGGAACCAATACCTGGATGGTCGGACCGAAGACCATGGAAGAGCATATCGTCCGTCGTCTCTCGGCCGCCGCGGACGCGGCGGGCCGGCCGGCGCCGCGGGTGGTGGCCGGGATACCGGTGGCGCTGACGCACGACGCGGACGCGGCGCGCGAGAAGATCAACGCGGAACTCGCGATCTACGGTCAGCTACCTTCCTACCGGGGCATGCTCGACCGGGAAGGCGCGGCCGGTCCGGCGGATGTGGCGATCCTGGGGGATGAGAACGCGTTCCGGACGCAGCTCGAGCGGTTCCGCAACGCGGGCGTGACCGACCTCAACGCGGTCGTCATGCACGTCGACGACGGGGCCTACGAACGGACCGTCGACTTCCTCGCGAGCATGATCTGACGGGAGCTTGCGTCGCGGTGGCACCGGGTCCAGCCGGTCGCGGTTCCCCGGAAACACCGGCGGAAGCGTTGCCGGGAACTGCGGCCGCAGCGCCGGCTCGATCACTTCCCCATCGCGGCTGACGAACACGAGCCCGTCGTCCTCCGCGACGATGCGGAATTCGCGGTGGTGCAGCAGCCGGTGGTAGGCGCTACGGAGCAGGACGAGGTTGTCCAGCCGCGTCTCGCCGCCGTCGATCCAGTGCTCGACATGGTGCGCCTCGACATACCGCTAGAGCCCCCAGCCGGGGAGCGCGAGGGCGGCCCGCGCAGGGGCTTGCCCCTCGCAAGAAGCGGATGCGCTCGCGGGCGGCGCAGGGTCCGAGGCCGCAGCGGTGGTCGAGCCAGTTGCCGAGGCTTGCGTAGCCGGCTTCCGTCCAGCCGCGGGTGCGGTCCATGGCGGCGATCAGCTTGATGAAGCGCCAGTCGGCGTGGTTGATGTGGGCGGCCATATCCCTGACGGCGCGGCGCAGCTCGGCGGGGATGAAGTCGAGGTCGTCGCGGAGACGTTCCCGCAGTTCCGCCGGGAGTATCGCGTACCCGCCGGCGTCATCGGCGACGGTGATTTCTTCGAGAGAGTCGTTACATCGCTTCCCTGCGCTTGGAGGAGGATCTTGGTAACTGTATATGTTAACAGTTCAAGTACGGTTTGTGCTTGATTTTGTGGAGAACACCATCGTGCAGATCCTGTCAAGGCTGCCGCCGCAGCAGCAGCCCTCCGACGATCAGCACGAGCCCCGCGAGCGCGCTCGGATGGATGCTCTCGCCGAGCACGTTGGCGATCATCACCAGCGACAGGAACGGCGACAGGAAGATGAGCTGCGAGATGCGGCCGGCGTGCGCGGTCAGCGCCAGCGCGCGCTGCCAGAGCACGAAGGTCACGCCCATCTCGACGAGCCCGACCCAGAGGCCGTAGCCCAGGTTCTCCAGCGTGAGTGGCGGTAGGCCTCCGGTGAGAACGCAAGCCACGACCACGCACGAGGTGCCGGTCGTGAAGACAACCAGCAGCAACTGGACCGGATGCAGGCCGAGGCGCACGGTGGCGAGCCAGTAGGAGGCCCACAGCACGGTGCTGCCGAGGGCCAAGGCGATGCCGACCGCATCGAAACTGTCGAAGGCCGTGAACCCGCCCCGGGTGACCAGGACGACGACCCCCAGGTAGCTCACGAGGATGCCGGCCAGGGTGCGCCGGTCCAGGCGCTGTCCCAGGATGGGCACGGCCAGGATGGCGAGGGTGATGGCCCACGTGTAGTTGAGCGGCTGCGCGACCTGGGCGGGGAGGCGGTCGTACGACTCGAACAGGACCACGTAGTACGCGAACGGGTTGAGCAGTCCGAGGGCGGCTGCGCGTCCAAGGGCGGCTCGGGGTGCGGGAGGCGGCCGCACCACGAGGTACGCGGCGGCGAAGAAGACGAGCGACACCATGCTGCCTAGGGCCAGCAACTGTAGCGGGCGCATCACCGCGAGCCCGAGCTTGAACCCGGTGGCCACCGTCGACCACAGCGCGACGGCGGCGAGCGCGCACAGTACCGCCCGGCGCTCCGCGTCGCGGGGTTGCCGGTTCGACAGTGCGTTACCCACCCGGTACCCTGACTCGATGCGTTGCGATCAGGGCCTGCGGAGCCGCATCGAGGCGAACCTCCGCGGCTTCGAGTCCGTGCGCGCCGAACCGGACCCCGCATCGACCGGCGGGAGCGCGCGCGGCGCGGCGGTGGCCATCACGGTGGTGGACAGTTCGTTCGGTCCCGGTGTGCCGGGGCTGCCGCAGTACGACGCCTGGAACAACGAGGCGGCGCTCGTCCTGACGCGGCGGTCGCCCGCGCTCAGGAACCACCCGGGACAGTGGGCACTGCCTGGAGGCGTGCGTGACCCGGGCGAGGACGTCGAGACCACGGCGCTCAGGGAACTGCACGAGGAGGTGGACCTGCTACTCGAACGGCGGGACGTGCTCGGCGCGCTCGACGATTTCCGCACGCGCTCCGGTTTCGTGATCACCCCGGTCGTCGTCTGGGCCGGCGCCGGTCGCGAACTCACCTTCAATCCCCTGGAGGTAGCGTCCATCCACCGCATCCCGGTCTCCGAGTTCCTGCGCGACGACGCGCCGCTGCTGGACCGCATCCCCGAGAGCACGCACCCGGTGTTGCGCATGCCCGTCGGCGACACGTCGATCGCCGCGCCCACCGCGGCGATGATCTACCAGTTCCGGGAGGTGTGCATCCTGGGCAACGAGACGCGCGTCGCCCACTACGAGCAGCCGTACTTCGCCTGGCGTTGACCCTGCGGTTGATGATGCGGCCCGCGATTGAACGGCAGCGCTGGCCGCCGTTACACTGCCGGGCTTTCAATCACGCCACCAAGAGGACTCACGATGGCCATCCAGGAAGGCGACCAGCTCCCCGACGCCACTTTCTTTGTCATGCAGGACGGGCGCCCGTCCCCGCGCAGCACGCAGGACCTGTTCGGGGGCAAGAAAGTCGTGCTGTTCGCCGTGCCCGGCGCATTCACGCCGCTGTGTTCGGAGCAGCACCTGCCGGGCTACGTCACGCACGCCGACGCGCTCCGGGAGAAGGGCGTGGACAGCATCGTCTGCACGGCGGTCAACGACGCCTTCGTCATGGATGCCTGGGGACAGGACCGGCAGGTCGGGGACATGGTGATGGCCGCCGACGGCAACGGGGCCTTCGCGAAGGCGCTCGGTCTTGAGCTCGACGCGACGGGCTTCGGCCTCGGCGTGCGTTCGGAGCGCTACGCGATGGTGGTCGAGGACGGCACGGTGACGAAGCTCTCCGTGGAAGGCCCGAACAAGTTCGAGGTGAGCAAGGCCGAAGCGATCCTGGAAGCCCTGTGACCGCGGGCGCGGGCCTGCCGAAGAAGGACGCGCCACGATGCCCGTCGTGAGGGTCTACACCGGCGACGACGGCCGCTCCCACTTCGAGGACGTCGATATCCCGTTGTCGGGAGACGGGGCCATTGGCCGGCTGTCCGAGCTGATCCGCGGTCCCGGCGTCGTGTTCCGGGAGGTCGGCGGCGACTACGACCTCGACTTCCACAACGCGCCGCGGCGGCAGTTCGTCGTGAACCTGGCCGGGTCCGTGGACATCGGCGTGGGCGACGGGACCGTGCGCCGGCTCGGCCCGGGCGAGATCCTGCTGGCGGAGGACACGGAAGGGGAAGGGCACACCAGCAGGGCCGTCGACGGCGCGCCCCGGCAGTGCCTGTTCATCCCGATCGACGACGGGGTGGAGTTGTAACGCCTCGTGGCGTCCCGTCCCGGCGGGTCAGATCTCGCTCGTCCCCGCCAACGCGTCGCCGCGCCGGATGGCTTCCTGCAGCGATTCCACCCGCCGTACCCACGGGTCGAACTCGGAGAGCGCCTCCGGCAGGTTGGCCGCGGCTTCGTCCGCGGCGGCCCGGGTCGGGAAGACCCCCAGCAGCAGCACGTAGAACAGTTGCCCGCCGCGCTCGACGCGGGCGGCCGACATCCCCCGCAGCGCCTTGCGCGCCGCGTAGTATTCGAGCGACTCCTTGCTCCCGAGGGCCACGAGCTGCACCACGTAGTAGTGCGGCGGAACTTCCGTCAGCGGTACGGGTTCGCTCGGCCGGTACGACGACTCACGGCCGGGGCGAGGGGCCGCCGACGCCTGGCGGGTTGTGGCCGGTGGCGCGGCGGGACGCTCCGCCGTCGGTGCCGGCCGGGCGGGCGACACCGGTGTGGGGGGCGGGGTCGCGCGCGCCGCCGCGGGGCGCCGGAGCTCCTGGTCCTGCACGCAGTTCCACTCGCCCTGTTCGTCGCCCGCGCCGCAGAACCAGTTCGTATCCTCTTCGGCGACGGCGGACGGGTTTGGCACGGTCTCCGCGTCGCCCGAGCGGCATCCCGGGGCCAGGGAGAGGAGTGCGAGCAACCCGCACGCGGCGACGACGCGGCCCCCGAACGCAAACGGGCGGGCGCGGGGCGGCGACCGGTGTACCAGCGCGCCCTTCGGGGAAGGGAAGGACGGGTTCCGCGCGCTCATGGCAGGCTACTTTGCCCGCGGGGTTATGATCTGTCAAAACGTCCGGAGGTCCGTTCATGCCGATGAGTTCCGCCCTGGTCGGGCGATCGAGCAAGCGCTTTCGCGCCGTCGCGGAGCCGCGCTGGCTGATGTCGTACGCGGCCGGTCTCGGCGACACGTCGCCGGCCTACTTCGACACCACCGGGGACATCCAGGCGCATCCGGTGTTTCCGGTTTGCCCCGAGTGGCCGGTCATGCTCGACGGGCGCAACGTTGAGGGCGCCGCCAGCCTGAGCCCGGAAGAAGGCCGCCGGGGCGTGCATGCCACCCACGATGTGGTCCTGCATCGTCCGATCCGCGCGGGGGAGGCGCTCTACACGACCGCGACCGTCGTGTCCGTTGAGGCCCGCCGGCCCGGGGCGTACCAGGTGACGCGGATCGAGACGAAGGCGGAGGACGGCGCGCCCATCGTCACGACCTGGAACGGGGGCATCTTCCGGGCGGTCGCGGTTGCCGGCGAAGACCGTGTGGAGGACCAGCCCCCGCCCATCCCACAGCCGACCGCGGCCGACGCGCGCGAGGAGGACGTGGAGATCCCGGTCTCGGCGGGACTGGCCCACGTCTACACGGAGTGCGCCCGCATCTGGAACCCGATCCACACGGACCGGGCGGTGGCGCTGTCCGCCGGGTTGCCCGACATCATCCTGCACGGCACGGCGACACTGGCGCTCGCCGTCTCGGCGCTGGTGGAGAAGGAACTCGGGGGCGACCCGACCCGCGTGCACCGCTACGGCTGCCGGTTCGGGGCGATGGTGCGGATGCCCAGTTCCATCACCTTACGGATCCACGCGGCCGCCGACGGGACCGTCTGGTTCTCGGTGTTGAATGGGGACGGCGACCCGGCCATCGCCCAGGGCTACCTGATCGCGCGCGACCGGTAGGGGTACGAACGCACCGCCGCGCGACCGCAGGTCGCGCGTTTGCGAAGGCCCCGGCGATTCGTCAGAATGCGCGCAATTTTTGCGTGCGACTGCCGCACCCCGACTGGAATCCGGACATGTTGGCCACGCTTGCCGAGTTCGACCGAGCGCCCCGCATCCTGCGGCTCAACGTGGCCGGCCAGCCCGTGGACTGGACGAGCTGGCAGGAAGCGGCGTGCCTCTATGCGCGCGACCTGGTCGTCTGGACGCTCGGTGACGCCGTCCTGCGGATTCGCGGCGGCCACTCGCGGGTGGACGGCGCCCGGTCGCACCTCGACATCCACAGCATCATCGCCTGCAACGGGCGCATCGTGGAGCCGGACCGCGGAGTTCCGCCGCTGACCAACGCGGCGCTCTTCGGGCGGGACCGCAATTTCTGCCTCTACTGCGGCGGGGAGTTCGCCGACGCGTCCCTGACCCGCGACCACGTCGTGCCGCGGTCGCGGGGCGGTCTCGACCGCTGGGACAACTGCGTCGCGGCGTGCCGCCGCTGCAACCATCACAAGGGCAACCGCCTCGCCCACGAGTGCGGCATGGAACTGCTCGCCCTGCCGTACGTGCCGAATTTCGCGGAGTACCTGGCGCTTACCAACAGCGGACGGATCCTGGGCGACCAGATGGACTTCCTGAAGAGCCGCTTCGGGCGGGAGAGCCGCCTCCTGCAGTAACGCCGCGTTGGCCGGCCGGCGCCGCTCCCCTGCGCCGAGGCGCCCAGGTCGCTTGCGATAAGATCGCCGCTTTCGTCCGGGACGCGAGCGGATGGCGGAGACCCAGCAGGCCGATCCCTACACCGTGCGCCACGGCGAGGCGCACTCGCCGCCGGTCAGCCTCCGGGCGCGGGTGAAGTATCTCGGGCCGAGCCTGATCGTCACCGGGGCGGTCATCGGCTCCGGCGAACTCGTGCTGACGACCAGTCTCGGGGCCGCCGCCGGGTGGTCGCTCCTGTGGTGGCTGTTGCTGTCCTGCTGGATCAAGACCCTCGTGCAGGCGGAGATGGTCCGCTACACGATCATCTCCGGAGACACCTACCTGCGGGCGGTCAACCGCCTGCCGGGCAAGATCTGGAGGATCTCCTGGCCCATCTGGCTGGGCCTGCTGGGCTACGTGCCGGGCACCATGGGCCTCGGCGGCATCATCGGGGGCGGCGGGCAGTCGCTGTCGTTCCTGGCGTCGCTGGGCGGCATCTCCATCGACGGCACCGTCTGCACGGGGCTCATCGCCGTGACCTGCTCGCTCATCCTGAGCACCGGGTCCTACCGGTGGCTCCAGGGGGTGATGCTGCCGCTGGTGTTCGCCTTCACCGTCGCCACGCTCATCTGCTCCGTCGCCATGCAGTTCACCGAGTACCGCACGACGCTGGACGACATCGTGGGCGGGCTGACGCCCGATCCCGCGGTCTTCGTGGCGTTCGCCGCGCTTGCGCTCGCCGCCTACGGGTACACGGGCACCAACTCCGGGGACGTCACCGCCTACACGTACTGGTCCATCGAGAAGGGCTGGCCGAGCTACGTGGGCTCGGACCGCAGCGACCCGGACTGGGAGTCCCACGCGCGGGGCTGGATGCGGGTCGTGCACACCGACGTCTGGCTCGCGCTCCTGATCGTGACCTGTGCGACGGTGCCGTTCTACGTCCTCGGCGCCGGCGTGCTGAACCAGATGGGGATCCAGCCCGAGGGCAACGCCGAAACCATCGGCGCCCTGTCGAACATCTTCACCCAGACGCTTGGCCAGTGGGCGGTGTGGATCTTCAGCTTCGGCGCCTTCTTCATCCTGTTCTCGACGGTCCTGTCGGGCGTCGGCGCCGCCGGGCGGGTGATCCCGGACTACTTCATCGAGATGCGGTTCATGGACCGCAACAACCTCGCGCTGCGCAAGGCCATCATCCGCTGGTACCTCGCGATCCTGCCGATCGTGGCGTTCCTCATCTACCTCTTCATCCCGAACTTCGTCGTGCTCATCATGATCGGCGGGCTGACCTCGGCGCTCTTCCTGCCGATCCAGTGCGGGGCGACGATCTGGCTCCAGGCGCGGAACATGGACCCGCGCATCCGTCCGCGCGCGCTCACGCGCTACGGCCTGTGGGTGATCCTGGCGTTCGAGATCGTGATGGCGGCGTTCGTGGTCTGGTTCGTCGTGCTCGGGCCCTTGACCGGCTGAGATCAGGCGGTCCGCCTCGCATGGTCCGCGAGGAGCGCGGCCATGCAGGATGTCACGCGCTTGCCCGTCGGGATGTCGAGGAACTCGTTGGGACCGTGCGCGTTGGAGTTCGGGCCGAGCACGCCCGTCACCGCGAACTGCACGCCGGGAAAGCGGTCCCCCAGCATCTTCATGAAGGGGATCGTGCCGCCGCAGCCCATGGTCAGCATCGGGCGGCCGAAGAACGCCTGCGAGGCACGGTCCGCGGACTCGGAGAGCCAGTCCGCGAACGGCGGTGCATGCCAACCCGTGTGGGGTCCGTCGAGTTGGAAGGTCACCCTGGCGCCAGTGGGCGGGTCGCGCTCGAGGAGCTCTTGCACGGCCTTCGCCGCCGCCTCGGCGTCCAGCGTCGGCGGTAGGCGGAACACCAGCTTGGCGGCGGTGTGCGGGCGCAAGGTGTTGCCGGCGTTTTCGACCTCGGGCGCGCCTGACAGGCCGACCACCCCCAGGCTCGGCATCCAGGTGTTGGCCAGCAGCAGGTCCGGGTAGGTGTCGGGCTCCGGCCGCGACGCCGATGCCCAGGGGAAGCGCTCGACCACCGCGTCGCCGAGGGTTGTGGCGACGGACTTCGCCTGTTGCGCAGCTTCCACGGGGACGTGCACCTGCAGCACGTCGGCGAGCGCGCCCGTCGCCCCATTCTCGACGCGCTCCAGGATCGTGCGCAGCAGCCGGAAGCTCGACGGGACGATCCCGCCGGCGACCCCCGAGTGCACGCCTTCCGTGAGGATCTCCACCGTCAGCGTGCCGGACAGCATCCCGCGCAGCGACGTGGTCAGCCACAACTGGTCGTAGTTGCCGCACTCGGCGTCGAGACAGATGACGAGGTCGGGCGTGCCGATGTCGTCGTCGAGCGCCTCGAGGTAGAAGGGCAGGTCGAAGCTGCCGCTCTCCTCGCAGCCCTCGATGAGGAGGAGGCAGCGGGCGTGGGGCAGTCCCGCGCGCCGGACGGCGGCGATGGCGGTCATGCTCGCGAAAAGGGCGTAGCCGTCGTCGGCGCCGCCCCGGCCGTAGAGGCGCTCGCCCCGCAGCACCGGCTCCCAGGCCGACAGTCCCTCCGCCCACCCCGTGAACGGGGGCTGCTTGTCGTAGTGCCCGTACAGCAGGACGTTGCCGGGCGCGGAGCCGGGTACGTCCACGACGATGACCGGGGTGCGCCCGGGCAGGGTGACGATGCGAGCCTCGGCGCCGTCGAGCTCGAACGTCCGGGCCCAGTCGAGCAGCAGTTCCGCCGCCCTTTGCATGTGCCCGGCCCGCTCCCAGTCGCGGTCGAAGTGGGGGGACTGGTTGGGGATGCGGATGTAGTCGTGGAGCGTCGGGACGATGCGGTCGTCCCAGGTGGTCTCCACGAAGTCGGCGATGTGCTGTTCGTTCACGAACGCTCCGTCACGGTTCGTACCGTATGCCCGCCATGGCGCGGGCGCCGGGGCTACGATAGCCGAGGATGTCCTCGTAGTCCGTATCGAACACGTTCTCGAACTGGATCCAGGCGCGCAGGCGGGACGACATGCGCCACCCGAGGCCGGCATGCACCAGGGTGTAGCTGTCGAGGGTCCTGCGCACGGCGGGGAAGGTTGCGAAGTCGTTGTCGAACTGGTCTCCGACGACGGCGGCGCCGAGATTGAAGTCCAGGTTCGGCGAGATGGCTCCGGCGAGGTCGACCCGGCCCTGGTGGCGCGGCCGGCGAATCTCCCGGCGCCCCTCCTCGTCGGCGTGGAGCCAGGTGTACGAGGCGGCGATCCGCACCGGGCCCAGGGTGTCGCGGTAGCCGAGTTCGAGTCCCCGCCGGGTGCTCCTGCGGTCCAGGTTGCGGGCGGTGAAGCCGCCCCGGGCGAAGTCGAACACGAAACCGGCGATCTCGTTCTCGAGTTCGCCACGGAAGGCCGCGACGGTGAACCGCCGGGTCGCGTAGCCGATCTCGACCTCGAGGGATTCCTCCGGCTCGAGGTCGGGGTTGCCGAAGAACGTGTCCGGCGTATAGCCGTAGCGCTCCGAGAAGGTCGGGTTCTTGACGCCGGTGCCCACGTTCGCGAACGCCCGACCCGGGCCGAGCGCACGGGCGATGGCCGCATGCCAGGCCAAGGCGTCGTCGAAAGCGTCGTGCCGGTCGAAGCGGGCCGACAGGGATCCGAACGTGCGCGTGCCGCGGTACTGGTACTCCACGGCCGCGCCGCGGGCGGTGAGGCGCTGGCTCTGGTTCGGATCGCCGAACGGCGTGGGCGCGCCGCGCTGGTGGAACCGGTGGGTCTCGCGTTCGGCGGTGGCGTTGAGGAAGTGGGCGTCCGCGAGCGCGACGTTGGTGCTCAACGTCGCCGTCACGCGTTCGCCGAGGGTGGACGCGACGCGGTCGCCGTCCGCGAACTGCGCGTCGGCCGCGCGCGCGGTGGTGACGGTGAGACTGGGTTGCCAGCGTTCGGAGCCCGCGTAGGCGGCCTCCAGCTTGCCGTAGCGACGGTCCGAGTCCGCTGCGCGGTCGCCGTCCGCCGGCCGGAACGCCGGCCAGGGCGTCGGGTCGTACTCCAGTACCGCGTCGACGGCCCGCCACACCGCGGCGAACGTCATCGGCCCGACGTCGCGGGCGCCGTTCACGTGCAGGGTCGTATTGCGGTAGGCGTCCTCCTCGTCACCGCGCAAAGCGGTGTTGGTGCCGGCGGTCTCAAAGTGGCTCGCGGTGATGCCCAGGTGGCCGTTCTCCGCGACCCGCGCGTACCGCGCGCTCGCGTCCCGGGTCGCCTGCGTGCCTCCCCCGAGGTCCAGCCGGAGGATGTCTTCGGCCGGCGTGGTGTCGAGGTACACGAGGCCGGCCAGCGCATCGACGCCCCAGACCGCGCTGCGCGGACCGTTGGCGATCTCCACGCGCGTGACGCCGGTGAGGTCCAGGTGCGCGAAGTCGAACTCGGAGCCGTTCGCCGGGTTGTTGAGTTCGATGCCGTCGAGCACGGTCAGGACATGGTTCGCCTCCGCGCCGCGCAGGCGCGCCTGGGTCGTTCCGCCGCGATTGCCCGCCCGGCTCAAGGCGAAGCCGGGCAGCCCGCGGAGCGCGTCGGCGGCGTGCCGCGCGTGGCGGGCGTCGATGTCCTCTTCCGTGAGGACGGTGGGGGGGCGGTCGCCGGCGCCGAGACGGCTCGCCTTCACGACGATCGTCTCCAGCTCGGCCGTGGCCGCAAGGCAAGGCAGGGCTGCAAGCCCCATCAGAAGGGGGATGTTTCGCACGATAGATCCTCGATCGGCCGTCGCACCCCGGACGGCATCCTGAACAAGGACTGGGCCGGTCTCCGGGCTGACGAGGTGCCCGGCCAGGGGCTAGTCGCCCGCTTCCGCCTTCCCATCGTTCCCGACAGTGGCATCCTGGAAGCGGGCGCCCGCGAGCCGGGGCTCGCGAGGCGCTCGATCACCGTTGCGGGGGCAGCGCCGGGTTCTCACCGGCTTCCCTCGCCAACCGCGCCCGTACCGCGCGGTCGGCGAACACCCAATCCGATGGGCTGAATTGTAAACGTTGCGCTATTGAGTATGCTCCGCGCCCTTCAGGGACTCGCTTTAAGGAGGTTGAGATGAGCGTGGAAGGACGCGTCGCTATCGTGACGGGCGCCGGCGGGGGCCTCGGGCGCTGTCATGCCCTGTTGCTCGCCGAGCACGGCGCCAGGGTCGTCGTCAACGACCTCGGCGGCAACGTCGACGGCACGGGCAAGGGCGACATGGCGGACCAGGTGGTGGAGGAGATCCGCGACGGCGGCGGCGAGGCTATCGCCAACAAGGCGAGCGTCTCGGACCGGGACGGTGCGAAGAGCATCGTCGAGGACGCGGTCCGCGCGTACGGTACCGTCGACATCGTCGTCAACAACGCCGGGATCCTGCGCGACAAGTCCTTCAAGAAGATGACGCTCGACGAGTGGGACGTCGTCATCAACGTCCACCTGAACGGCTCGGCGTACGTGACCTGGCACGCGTGGCCCATCATGTACGACAAGAACTACGGGCGCGTGGTCTTCACCTCCTCGGTGTCGGGCATCTTCGGCAGCTTCGGGCAGGCGAACTACGGCGCCGCCAAGATGGGCATGCTCGGGCTGATGAACAACCTGGCCCGGGAAGGGGCGTCGCACAACGTGCACACGAACTGCCTTTCCCCGGGCGCGGCGACGCGGATGACGGCGAGCGTCCCGGGCAGCAGCATCGACGTGGACAACCCGGAGCCGGACAACCACCCGGCGCTGGTCAGCCCGGCGGTGCTCTACCTCGCCGGCGAGGACGCCCCCAACGGGCGCGTCATCCAGGCCATGCGCGGGCGCTTCTCGTCCAACATGATGTACTCGAACCCGGGCGTCGACTTCGGCGAGAACGCATCGTTCGAAGGGCTCGAGGCGCGGATCGACGAGATCCTCGACATGTCCGCGGCGACGCCGGGGAGCAGTTTCCTCAGCGCGTTGTCCTGAGGCGGGACGGGACAACCCGTCCGCTACGCGCGCGCGGTGCGCCAGCGCGTGCCGCCGGGGGTGTCCTCCAGCTCGATACCCTGGGCCGCCAGCTCGTCGCGGATCGCATCGGCGCGCTTGAAGTCGCGTGCGGCGCGCGCGGCGGCGCGTTCCTCGATCCGTGCTTGCACCCAGGCGGCATCCACCGCCGTGCCGCGCTGGAAGTGCTCCTGCGGGGGCGCCGTCAACAGTCCCAGGAGCCATCCTGCCGCCAGTAGCCGGTCGCGGGCGGCGGTCGCCGCAGCGTCGTCTCCGGCGGCATGGATCTCTGCGGCGATGGCATGCACTGCGGCCAGCGCCCGCGGGGTGTTGAGGTCGTCGCAGAGGGGCTCGAGCACCGACTCGGGGAACGCGCCGATGTCGGAGTCGCGCCACGCGGCGGAGGTCTCACCGGCATCCGGCGCCGCGAGCAGCGCCTGGTAGAGGGAGTCCAGGCTGGCGTGCGCCTGCTCGAGCAGCCGGTCCGACCAGTCGAGGCCTTGCCGGTAGTGGCCTGACAGGAGCGCGTAGCGCAGCGTCTCGCCGGAGTGGTTGGCGAGCAACGCGCGGATGGTCACGATGTTGCCGACGCTCTTCGACATCTTCTCCGCGCCGAAGCGGAGCATGCCGTTGTGCATCCAGTAGCGGACGTAACGCTCGCCGTCCTCCACGCACGTGCCCTGGGCGAGTTCGTTCTCGTGGTGGGGGAACGTCAGGTCGCTGCCGCCGCCGTGGATGTCGATGGTGGGGCCGAGGTGCCGGCGGATCATCGCCGAGCACTCGATGTGCCAGCCGGGCCGTCCCCGCCCCCACGGGCTGTCCCAGCCAGGCAACTCGACGGTCGAGGGCTTCCAGAGCACAAAGTCCTTGGGGTCGCGCTTGTACGGGGCGACCTCGACCCGGGCCCCCTCGAGGATGTCCTCGAGGGACTGCTTCGAGAGCGAACCGTAGTGCGGGTCGGACGGCACGTGGAAGAGCACGTGCCCGTCGGCCTCGTAGGCGTGCCCGCGGGCGATCAGCGCCTCGATCATGGCGACGATCTCGGCGATGTGCTCCGTCGCGCGGGGCTCGACGTCCGGCGGCAGCGCGCCGAGGGCCTCGACGTCCTCGAGGTAGCGGGCCGTGAACCGGTCGGCAAGCGCCTGGATCGGCTCGCCGTTCGCCAGGGCCGCCGCGTTGATCTTGTCCTCGACGTCCGTGATGTTGCGCACGTACGTGACCTTGTCGTAAAGCAGGCGGAGCAGCCGCACGAACACGTCGAAGGCGACCGCGGGCAGGCCGTTGCCGATGTGGACGAGGTCGTAGACGGTGGGTCCGCAGACGTAGATGCCGACCTCTCCGGGAACGCGGGGCTCGAAGCGGCGCTTGGCGCCGGCGTAGGTGTCGTGAATGTAGAGGTCCATGCGGTTCCGGCCGGTTCGATTTCTTGGGACGGCGGGCGTGCGCCCGCGGGATCAACGCGGCGCGGGACAGATGCAGGGAGTCGTGCGGAGCATTGCGCGCATTATAACGCCGCGGCCGGCGCGCTTCGTCAGGTTCCGCCCGCAGTCCCGTAGCGCCCCTCGAGGTACCGGTACACCGCGCGGAGCCCCATCGCCTCTCCGCCCACCGGATGGGCCGGACGGGCGCGCTGGTTCCAGGCCATGACGTCGAAGTGCACCCAGGGTGTGTCGCCGACGAAGTGGGCGAGGAAGAGGGCGGCCGTGATCGCCCCTCCGAAGGGCGTCTCGGGCGCGTTGACGAGGTCCGCCACCTTGCTGTCCAGCAGGTTCCGGTACGGCGCGTGCAGCGGCATGCGCCACACCGGATCCTCCGCGCGGCGTCCGGCCGCCGCGATACCGTCCGCGACCGCGTCGTCCGTCGCGAACATGGCGGGCAGTTCCGTGCCGAGGGCGACCCGGGCGGCGCCCGTCAGGGTCGCGAAGTCGACGATCAGCTCGGGGTCGTCCCCACGCGCGAGGCCGATCGCGTCGCAGAGGATCAGCCGACCCTCCGCGTCCGTGTTGTCGATCTCGATGGTCGTGTCGTCGTAGGCGCGCAGCACGTCGCCCGGACGGTAGGCGTTGCCGGCCACGGCGTTCTCGACGGCGGGCACGAGCACGCGCAAGGAGATGGGGATACGCCGGGACACGAGGAGCTTCGCGAGCCCCAGTACGTGCGCCGCGCCGCCCATGTCCTTCTTCATCAACCGCATGCCGGCGGCGGTCTTGATGTCGAGCCCGCCGCTGTCGAAACACACGCCCTTGCCGATGAGCGTGACGCGCGGTTGCCCGGGATCGCCCCAGCGCAGGTCGATCAGCCGAGGGGCCGAGACGCTGGCCCGCCCGACCGCGTGGATGACGCGCAGACGCCGCTCGAGCAAGGCCTCGCCGGTAGTCACCTCGAGGGCGGCCCCGCACGCGTCGGCGAAGGCGCGCGCTTCGCGTTCGAGGTCGTGCGGCAACATGTCGCCTGCCGGCGTGTTCACCAGATCGCGGCACCAATGGACAGCGTCGAGTTCGTCGAGCACCACCGCGTCGTCTGGCGGGACCAGCAGCCGGGCCGGTGCACGGTCTTCCTTGCGGTACCGCTCGAAGCGGTAGGCGCCCAGCCCCCAGCCGAGCAGCACGCGGCGGCGGTGTTCCGGTGCCAGGTCGGTGTGGAGCCGGTAGTCCCCCTCCGAGAGCTGCCGCGCGAGGTCGCCCAACGTCGCGAGGCCCGCGCCGTCTCCGGTTCCGACCACCACCACCTCCGGCTCGCCCGTCGAGCCGGGGAGCCACGCGGACTGTCCCGCGCGGCCGGCGAAGCCGGCGCGGTCGATCCAGGCACGCGCGATGTCCGTCAGTGAGGAACTCCACGCGTCGACGGCGTCGGGAGCGACCAGCCGGATCGGCGTGGCGGCCTGGCCGGAGTCCTGGACGAGCACGTTGCGTCTACCCCACGTTCCGCGCCGGGATGAGGCCCAGGTTGTTGCCTTCGAGGATGCGGTCCGCGCGGTAGCTCGAACGCACGAGCGGCCCGGACGCCACTTCCAGGAAGCCGCGTTCCAGCCCCCACTCGCGGTAGCGGGCGAACTCGTCGGGATGCACCCAGCGCTCGACCGGGAGGTGATGCGGCGTGGGGCGCAGGTACTGGCCGAGGGTGAGGACGTCCACGTTGGACGCACGGAGATCGTCCATGGCGGCCTGGATCTCCTCTTCGGCCTCGCCGAGCCCCAGCATCAGGCTCGACTTGGTCAGGACATCCGTGCGGTGCCGCTTCGCGTGGTGCAGCACGCGAAGCGTCTGGGCGTACCCGGCACGGGGGTCGCGTACAGGGTGGGTCAGGCGCTCCACGGTCTCGAGGTTCTGCGCAAACACCTCGATGCCCGCGTCGACCACGGTCCCGACGGCGTCGAGGTCCCCGGCGAAGTCCGGCGTCAGGGCTTCCACCGCGGTCCGCGGGTTCACGCGCCGGATCGCCTCGATGCAGGCCGCGTAGTGAGAAGCGCCGCCGTCCGGCAGGTCATCCCGGTCGACGGACGTCAGGACGACGTACTTCAAACCCATCAGCCGCACGGACTCCGCGGCGTGCTGCGGCTCGTCCGGGTCCAGCCAACCCTGCGGATTGCCGGTGTCGACCGCGCAGAACCGGCACGCCCGCGTGCAGACGGACCCCATGAGCATGAGGGTCGCGGTGCCATGGGCCCAGCACTCGCCGATGTTGGGGCAGTGCGACTCCTCGCAGACCGTGCTCAACCGGTGCTCGCGCACGGTGCGGCGCACCGCGTCGAAGCGGGGCCCGCCCGGCAGTCGGACGCGCAGCCAAGGCGGCTTGCGGCCCCTGGCCGGCCGCGCGGAAGGGTCGGCCTTGATGCCGTCCTTGATCGCCCGGACGCCCTGGGCGTTACGGAACTTGACGCCGCTCTGGACCATGGCTCTATTTTACGTCGGCGCGACGGGGTTCGTCCGTCGTCTCGGCAGCCGTGGCGCTCTCCGGCAGGAACTGCCGATACCACTGTCGCAACCGGAACACCGGTCCGTCGTCGCGGCACAGCCGCGGACGCTCCCGGTAGATCTTGTTCTCCCAGATCTCGATGTCGCGCGCCCATTGCGAGATCCAGTTGCCGACGACGTACCACACGAGCACGCGCGGCAGCCGCCGGTCCGCGAACCAGCGGAAGTCCACCTGCTGTTCCAGGGGGCCGACAGGGAGATGCGTCTGGTAGGGAACATGCGCGGCCCGCCCGTCGCCGGTGAACCGCCAGCGGTGGAACGGGCACTCGATGCAGTCGCCGCGGACGCGGCCGTGGGACAGGTTCGCGCCGAGATGCGGACAGAAGGCGTCCATGACGTGGGGTGCGCCGTCCTCGGTTCGCCAAAGCACCAGCTGGCGTCCGAGACACTCGATGTAACGGAGGCCGCCGGGGCGGAGCGAGGCCGAGTCCGACAGCCGGTACCAGCCGGTTGGGTAGGGGTGCGGGTAGCTCTCCTGGCGTACCGCGTCCGACGTCCGGGACGCGGCGGGCCGCCTACGCCGGCTTGCGCGCATGGACCAGGAAACTCGGCGTGAAGATGCCGAGTTCTCCGCCTTCCACGAGGGCGTCGGCGGCGACGTTCAGCAGCTCCGCGGCCGCCGCGGTGCCCTCCGGCAGGACTCGGCACCGTTCCAGCGTGCGCGTGAAGGCCGCGGTGAAGCGACGTCCGGCGGGCGAACGGGCGAGCGAGGACAGGGAGCGGTCCCGACCCTGCAACGGCCCGTACCATGGCGCTCGCGGATCGCTTTGCGCTGCCTGATCGGTGCTCGAGAGAACCTCGAAGCCGGCCGAGCGCACGGCTGCCAACTGTTCCTCAAGGGTCTGGAGGTCTGGCGTGGCGTTGCCGATCTCGATCCGGTCCCGAACGTCCCGATGTGTTGCGTCGGTGGCGTCGAAGCGCCCTGTCAGGCACCAGTCGACGATCGCGGTCTCCCCGCCTGGACGCAGGAGTCGGAACAGTTCGCGGAACGCGAGGTCGGTATCCTCGGTATGGCAGATCGCCTCGAAAGAGTACGCCGCTTCGAATTGCCCAGGGTCGAAGGGGGCGTCCGTGAAGTCCCCGAGCACCAGGCGACACGTCCTTTCGAGACCCGCCTTGCGCACCAGGCGTTCGCCGATGGCGATCTGGCGCGCGTTGATGTTCAGGCCGGTGACGGTCGCGCCGCTGGCCCGGGCAATGGTGACGAGCGGGCCGCCGACCCCGCACCCCACGTCCACGACGCGCATGCCGGGCCGCAAGTCCAGGAGCCGCGCCACGCCCTCCTCGTGACGGCGGTGGGCGTCGGCGAGCCGCTCGCCGGCGCGCCGGGGCGAGAAGTGGAACGAGTTGCCCCAGGCGTACTCGTAGAACGGCGTCACGATGTCGTAGTACCGGCTCACCAGCGCCGAGTGCGAGCGGGCGTTGTCCCGAGAGGAACCGGCCGGCGGATTCCGCAACCCGCGGTAGTCGTCGAGCGCGGCGGAGAGGTCGCTGCGGCTGGCCATGCTCATCGGCTCGGTGGACCCGGCCGATGAAGTATACGCCGCGGCCCGCGTGGTCACTCGGTGGAAGCGGACGCCTCCTCGAGGAGCCGCGCACGCACGTTCATCAGCACTTTCCCGTAGGTGTTCAGGCCGCGCGTGTCCCGGCCGCACCCCCAGTAGTAGTCGTACTGGCTCGTCTCGATGATGTTCCTCTCGGCGGTGTCGAGCAGGGCGTCGGCGGCCTCCGGATGCGCGCGGCACTTGGTGTACACGCCCCGGGTCATGTAGACCTCCCGGACATCGTCCCAGTCCCAGCGCACGCGCCGCCGCTGGCGGCGGGCGAGGCGCTGCGCGGCCTTCGGGTGGTCGGTGTCCCGGATGCGTTCACGGAGTGCGCCGTCCTCGAATTTCATCCCCTCGACGTAGTGCGCGACGGACGGCCATTCCAGGCCGTCCAGGCGAAAGCCGTGCCTCGAGAACGTCGAAAGGGCGTGGTTCGCGTCTTCCATCGACACTAGGACGGCATCGGGGTCGCGAGGTTGGAACGCCACGGCGGCCGGGCGGGCGCAGACGCTCAGACGGCGGCGTAGAAGAGGAAGGCTCCGGCGACCAGCGCGCCGGCGCCCACGCCGCGTAGCGCGCCCGGGGACCAGTCGGTTGCGCCCTCGACGCGGGCCTGCAGCCACTCGCGGCTGACGAGCAGCACGATGATGCCGGCGAGCACCGAGAACATCGCCAGGACCTGCACGGCCACGGAGAACTTCGTCTGGTAGGCCGCGAAGAACAGGATGAACCCGATCAGCATGCGGCCGTAAGCGGCGGCGTAGCGTTTCCCTTCCGAGAACTGGAAGCCGCTCGCCATGGCGGCCATGCGCGCCGGCGCGAAGAGGGTGAAGACACCCACCGCGGCGATCGCGAGCCCGAGGATCATCACGAAATAGAGCATGGCGCTATCTTACTCCTATCCTTGCCCCTGTCCTTCCCCCTGTCTGGGAGCCGAGGTCAGAACGCGCGCTCCAGCAGCGGCGCGAAGCGGGGATCGCAGCCACCGCCCCCGGGCAGCAGCGAACGGTGCGGGCCCGGCAGCCGCAGTCGGCAGAAGGCCTCGGCGGTCAACGGGTTGGCGAAGCGGAGGAGCGTGCTCGCCTGCAACGCGATGGCGAGGCGTTCGACCCACCCGCGGGCGGCGGCCTCGATGCCGCGGTCCGGCTTCGTCAGCACGGGTTCGATGGCTCGCAGTTCGCGCTCGAGGCCGGCGTCGAGCGGCGCCCCGGCCCGGATTTCCGCCAGGACCGTCTCGACGGTCCCCGGTTCGCGGGCGAACGCGCGCAGGACATCCAGGCACTGGACGTTGCCGCTGCCTTCCCAGATCGCGTTCACCGGCGCTTCCCGGTAGAGGCGGGCGAGGACGCGGTCCTCCATGAAGCCGCTGCCGCCGATGCACTCCATGGCTTCCGCGGCGACCGTGTGCGTGCGCTTGCAGATCCAGTACTTGCCGATCGGCGTGAGGATCCGCACCGCGGCCTGTTCGTCCGCGTCGAGGGCTCGGGCCGCGCGCATGGTGAGCGCCAGGGCGGCCTCGCTCTCCACGACCAGGTCGAGCAGCACGCCCTGCATGACGGGCTGTTCGACGAGCAGGCGTCCGAAGGCGCTGCGATGGCGGCAGTGGTGCAGCGCCTGGACGGCCGCCTGGCGCATGAGACCAGCAGACCCCACCATGCAGTCGAAACGGGTCAGCGCCACCATCCGGATGATGTTCGCCACGCCGCGGCCGGCCTCGCCGATCAGCCAGGCGGAGGCGTCGAAGAGCTCCATCTCCGCGGAAGCGTTCGAGACGTTGCCCATCTTGTTCTTGAGGCGCTGCAGCTCGATGGCGTTGCGCGTTCCGTCGGCGCGCCAGCGGGGCAGGAGGAAGCAGGACAGGCCGGCCGGGGTCTGCGCGAGGATCACGAACCCGTCGGACATCGGCGCCGAGACGAAGAACTTGTGGCCGGTGACGCGGTACTCCTCCCCGGGGCCGCCGTTGCCGACGGGCTCCGCCGCCGTGCTGTTGGCGCGCACGTCCGAGCCGCCCTGCTTCTCCGTCATCGCCATGCCGAGGGTGAGCCCGTCCTTGTCCGCCATCGGTACGTCGCGCGGGTCGTAGACGCGTGCGGTGACGCCGGGCTCCCAGGCGCGGGCCAGGTCCGGCTGGACGCGCAGGGTGGGGATGGACGCGAACGTCATCGTCGTGGGGCATCCGTGACCCGACTCGACCTGGTGCTGCAAGTACTCGAGGGCCCCGCGGGCGACGTGCGCGCCTGGACGTTTGGCGGTCCATGGCAGGGAGTGGATGCCGCGCTCGACGGCCATCTCCATCAGGCGGTGGTAGGCCGGGTGGTACCGGACGCGGTTGACCCGGTGCCCCTGGGGGTCGTGCGACTCGAACACCGGGCGGAACTCGTTGGCCTCGAACCCGAGCCGGATGACCTCCTCCGAGCCGGCCAGCGCACCGTACCCGGTCAGGTCGGCCTCGGCCCAGGCGGCGTTGCCCTGGGCGACCCACTCGCGGAGAGCGGAGTCGCGCAGGTAGACGTTGTAGTCGACGAGAGGCGGCGGCTGATTGACGACTTCGTGAGTGTTCCGCATGACGGGACTCCGGACCGGCACGGCGAGCTTGACCCACCGGACCCCGACGGTTCAAGTTGCAGGGGCGCCGTTCGACCGGATACGGTTCCGCGGTGCTTCCGGTCGGAGTACACCGTGACCTCCGCCAACCGCGCGGTGGCGTTCATCTTCGTCACCGTCCTCCTGAACTCCGTCGGGTTCGGCATCGTCATGCCGGTCCTGCCCGAGCTCATCGTGGACGTCACGGGCGATCCGCTGCACGACGCGGCGCGCCACGGCGGGTGGCTGGTCTTCGTCTACGCACTGATGCAGTTCTTCTGCGCGCCGCTGGCGGGCAACCTGTCGGACCGGTTCGGCCGCCGGCCCGTGCTGCTGGTGTCGCTGTTCGTCTTCGGCCTGGACTACCTCATCATGGGCTTCGCCCCGACGCTCGCTTGGCTCTACGTCGGGCGCCTGGTGGCGGGGATGTCGGCCACCAGCTTCGCCCTTGCCAACGCGTGTGTCGCGGACCTCTTCCCGCCGGAGCAGCGGGCGCAGAACTTTGGCCTGATGGGCGCCGCCTTCGGGGTGGGGTTCATCCTGGGCCCGGTGATCGGCGGTTTCCTGGGCGAGTTCGGGCCGCGCACGCCGTTCTTCGCGACCGCCGCCATCGCCTTCGCGAACCTGGCGTTCGGCTGGTTCGCGGTCCCGGAGACCCTGGCGCGGGACCACCGCCGGCCGTTTCGGGCGTCCCGCGCCAACCCGTTGGGCGCGTTTCGGGAGATGGGGCGGATCCCGGTGGTCGTCGGCATCCTCGGGGCGTACTTCCTCTACATGACGGCGCAGAACTCGCTGCCCGTGACCTGGGCGTTCTTCAGCATGGAGCGGTACGGATGGGGCCCGCGGGAGGTCGGCTTCTCCCTCGGTGTCGTCGGCGCGTGCATGCTCGTCGTGCAGGGCTTCGTGATCCGCCGCGCCATTCCCGTATTGGGCCCCGAGCGCTGTGCGACCGTGGGCCTCGCCCTCGCGGCCATCAGCCTGCTCGGGTACGCGTTGCTTGCCCCGGCGGGCTGGATGCTCTACTTCTGGATCGTGGTCGGCGCGGGCTCGGGACTCGTGATGCCGGCCCTCACCGGTGTCATGTCGAGACACGTGGGGGCCGACGCCCAGGGCGAGCTGCAGGGCGCCATCGGCAGCGTGGCGAGCGCCACGTCGGTCGTGAGTCCCCCGGTCATGACGCAGCTCTTCGCCTGGTTCACGTCCCCGGCGGCGCCGGTCTACTTCCCCGGGGCGGCGTTCGCGCTCGCGGGCGTGCTGGTGTTCGCGAGCCTCGTCATCGTGCGCCGGACGCTGGTGCGACACCCGGCGGACGGCTGAACCCGCCGCGGCTATACTGCGCCGCCCGCCGGGACGGTGGCTCGAGATGACCGTTACGTTCGACGCGATCGCGGAGGCCCGGGAACGGATCGGCGACCATGTCGTGCGCACGCCGCTCCTGCGCTCCGAGACGCTGTCCTCGACGCTCGGGGCGGACCTGCATCTCAAGTTCGAGAACCTGCAGTTCACCGCGTCCTTCAAGGAACGGGGCGCCCTGAACCGCCTGCTGCTTCTCGACGACGCCGCGCGCCGCGGCGGCGTCATCGCCATGTCCGCCGGCAACCATGCCCAGGCGCTGGCCTACCACGGCGCGCGCCTCGGCATCCCGGTGACCATCGTCATGCCGCGCCACACGCCGAACGCGAAGGTCGAGCAGACGAAGGTGTTCGGCGCCGAGGTGTTCCTGCACGGAGACCGGTTCGGCGAGACGCTGACCTACACGCACGGCCTGGCGGAGGACCGTGGACTCGTCCTCGTGCACCCGTTCGAGGACGATGCCGTCATCGCCGGCCAGGGCACGCTGGGCCTCGAGATCCTGGACCAGGCGCCGGACGTCGATACGGTGATCGTGCCCGTGGGCGGCGGCGGACTGCTCGCGGGGACCTCCGTCGCCGTTCGGGCAAAGAGCTCTGGTGTCGGCCTGGTCGGCGTGCAGGCCGATCGTTTTCGGGCGGCGTTCGACGCCTTCGAGGGACGCGAACCGAACCGCGGGCCGTCGGGAACGATCGCGGAGGGGATCGCCGTGGACGGTCCCGGGGCGACGGCGATGGACCTCCTGCGGCGCAACGTGGACCGCATGGTCGCCGTCTCCGAGAGCGACATCGAGCGGGCGATCTTCGTCCTCCTCGAGTTCGAGAAGACGGTCACGGAGGGCGCGGGGGCGGCGGCGCTGGCCGCCGTCATCGCGGATGCGTCCATCGCCGCGGGCAAGACCGTGCTCGTGCTCTCCGGCGGCAACATCGACATGATGATCCTGTCCTCGGTGCTGCAGCGCGGCCTGGTCCGCAGCAGGCGCCTGGTGCGCATCGCCGTCGAGATCCCCGACCTCCCGGGCGCCCTCGGCGAGTTGACCCAGCGCCTGGGCGCCCTCGACAGCAACATCGTCGACATCGTCCACCAGCGCGCGTTCGGCGCCTCGACGGTGCGGGCCACCGTGGTCGAACTGGTGCTGCAGATGCGGGGCGAAGAACAGGTCGGCGCGGTGGTAGGCGCGTTGCGCGAGGCGGGCTACGAGGTACGCCTCGACGACTGACCGGTGCCGTTCGGCGGGGCGTAGTACGATGCCTCCGAAAACGGAGGACTGGCTCGTGATTACAGGACTGGACCACATCGGCGTCGTCGCCCACAGCATCGACGAGGCCATGGCGACCCTCGAAGGCAAGCTCGGGTTCCCCCTCGACGGCAGCACGCCGCTGCCGGACGGCGCCTACTTCGCCCCGGAAGGGACCCACAACTACTTCTTCCGGGTCGGCATGGGCGAGACGCGCATCGAGGTGCTCGTCCCCGTGGTTCCGGAGGCAGGCACCTACAAGTACCTGCGGCGCTTCGGCCCCGGACTGCACCACTGGGGCTACGGCTGCGACGACGTGGCCGCCGAGGCGGCGCGGCTGCGCGCCCAGGGCATGCGCCAGATCGACTTGGGCGGGCGTCCGGAGGGCGGCGACGTCACGGCCGCGTTCTTCCACCCGAAGAGCGCCGGCGGGATCCTCACGGAGCTCGTCCCCGCGCGGCGGCGCGGCTGATCGTGGGGATCCTGCAACGATGATCGACTTCACTCCCGCACCGGCGAAGTCCGAGAACCACGATCAATTCGAGGTTCATGCGGAAGGCCTGGGCCGCTACACGATCGACGTGTCTCTTCCGCTGGGACACGAGACGTCCGGAGAGAAGTACCCGGTGGTCCTCGTCACCGACGGGAACCTCCTCTTCGACCTCGTGCAAGTAACCCTGCATGGCCGGATGAGCGGCAGCATGGCCTTCATCCCTCCCTGCGTCGTGGTTGGCGTCGGCTATCCCGCGGACGAAGGCATGGCCAGCTTCTATGCGCGCCGGAACTTCGACTTCCATGACGACTGGGAGATGGTCGACCCTCTTGGACAGGCCCTGCATGGCATCTTCGAGGGCATGAAGGCGCAGGAGGGCAAGCCCGAGCTCACCATGCATGCCGGTGGAGCGCCGCGCTTCACCGAGCTTCTACGGGACGAACTGTTGCCGGGGCTTGCCACGCACTACCCGATCGATCTCGGGGCGCGCCAGGTCCTGATCGGAGATTCCTCCGGTGGACACTACGTGCTGCGCACGCTCTACGACCCGGACTCGCCGTTCTCGCGCTACGTATGCATCAGCCCGGGATTCGGTTCGGCATTGGACTCGATCAAGGAGCGGGAAGCGGCCTACGCGTCGCAACACGAGGACCTGGAAGTGGACCTGTTCGTCTGCTGCGGGGCCGTGGAAGTGGACCAGGGATCGGTCATGGGACTCTGCCGGTTCGGCAGCGGAGTCGCCTGGGTCGCCGAGCAGATGGCCGTCCGGGCCTGGCCGAGCGCGCGGGTGCATTGGGAGATCATGAACCACGAAGATCACGGCTCCATCCCGGCGCGCGCCGTGTCGGCCGGGTTGCGATCGGTGTTTCGCGTGCGCCCGGGGATCCATGACGAGGAGATCGCCAGGATCACGGAAGCCCTCATGGCCCCGCCGACGGAGGATTGACAACCCGTCCTTACGACTCCGTCGGCGCCTCTGTGTCCTGGAACACGTCGTCCATCGCGCGTGCGTCCAACACGTTGTCGGCCCACGCCAGGAAGTCGAACGTGAGATAGCGCCCGCGCTCGGTACCGGGCGCCACCGTGACCGGCGCCGCACCGGCGCGCAGGAAGATCGATACCGGCACGACGCGGTCCGTCTCCAACAGCTCCGCGAGATCGAGGCAGTACCGGGCCAGCCGGTGAGCGGAGAAACGACCGGCGTCCGTTTCCTCCTCCAGCGCGAACACCACGGCCTCACGGCGGCCGTCGGCCCAATCGACGCGCAGCGGCGTGTCGAGCTCGTGAAAGCGCTGGCCAAGCCGCTCCTGAAGTTGCTCCTGACGCACCGGCAGGATGGACACGTCGTCCTCCGGCCCGGGCGCTTCCTCCGGGGCGAAGAACTCAAGCGCGTGGCGCGGATAGTCGAGGATCAGGTTCTTGAAGTTCTGATCGTGGCTGATTCTTGCGAGGGGCAGGCCCCTCGCGCTCCCCGGCTGAAGGCTCTCCGCCCTGGCCATGCCCCGCGTCCGGTGGTGCGTTTCCGGGGTAGCTTCGGACAGCGACCGCGGCGTGCGCCATGGACCCGTGCCGCAAATCCTGTGGGACATTCGACCGCGATGGGTAGGGCGATGGCGTACCGGTTCGTGCGAGGTCGACCATGCGGCCGTTCCTCAGCCACCCGATTCTGTCGGCGCCCCTGTCTCCTGGAACTGCAGTTCGTGCAGCGTGAAGTAGAGTCCGCGGGCGGCCAGGAGTTCCTCGTGGGTGCCCACCTCCTTCACCCGCCCGGCGTCGAGGACCACGACGCGGTCCGCTTCCTGGATCGTCTGCAGGCGGTGTGCGATGAGGATGGACGTCCGTCCGGCCATGAGCTTGCGTAGCGCGTCCTGGATCAGGAGTTCCGTTTCCGTGTCGATGCTCGCCGTCGCCTCGTCGAGGATCAGGATCTCGGGGTCGGCGGCGAGTACCCGCGCGAAGGCCAGGAGCTGGCGCTGGCCCTGCGACAGGTTCTGGCCGCGCTCGGAAAGCGGGGTGTCGTAGCCCTTCGGCAGCGCCGCGATGAAGTCGTGGGCGTTGACCGTCCGTGCCGCCGCGACGACGCGATCGCGGTCGATGGCGGCATCGCCGAGGGCGATGTTGTCGTGGATCGTCCCGCTGAAGATGTGGAAGTCCTGCAGCACGACGCCGACCCGCCGCCGCAGGTCCCCCGACCGGATGCGGTTGAGGTCGATGCCGTCGAGGAAGATCTGCCCGTCCTCGAAGTCGTAGAAGCGCCCGAGCAGCTTGATGAGCGTGCTCTTGCCGGAGCCCGTGGGCCCGACGATGGCGAGCTTCTCGCCGGGGGCGATGGCGAGCGAGACGTTCCTGAGCACCGGCACGTCGGCGTCGTAGCGGAAGCAGAGGTCGCGGAACGTCACCTCGCCCCGCAGTCTCGGCGGCAGGTCGGCGGGCTCATCCGGCTCGTGGATCGTCTCGTCCCAGTCGAGGGCCTGGAAGATGCGCTCGCCGCTCGCCATGGCCCGGAACAGCACGTTGAGCTGTTCGCCGAGCACGACGATCGGGTGGAACAGCATCGCGATGAACTGCGTGAAGAGCACGACGCCGCCCAGCGTCATCCGTTCCTGGATCACGTCGCCGCCGCCGAACCAGAGCACGGCGCCGATGGCGATGGACGCCATGCTGTCGGTGAACGCGCCGTACGCCGTTTCGAGGCGCATCGACTTCGTCTCGGCGGCGAGGTTGCGCTGGTTGATCTCCGTATAGCGCCGGTGGTTGTAGTCCTCGCGGCGCGAAAGCTGCACGACCTGGAGCCCCGCGAGGTTCTCCTGCAGGTTCTGGTTGAGCGCCGACACGGACAATCGGACCATGCGGAAGAGCACCCGCGTGGCGCGGCGGAAGTAGAACGTGACGACGGCGATCAGGGGCAGGGCGAGCAGCAGGATGCCGGTCAATTCGGCGCTGATCGAGAGCATGATGACCAGGGCGACCAGGAACGGGGCGAACTCCCCGATCAGGGCGCCGAGACCGCGCAGCAGTTCGTAGAGCGCCTCGATGTCGTTGGTCACGCGGGTCATGACGCGGCCCACGGCGACGCGGTCGTAGAAGGAGGAGGGCCGCGTCTCGAGGTGGCGGAACAGGTCGAGGCGCAGGTCCCGCAGTCCCTTGATGACGGACGTGATGAGGGTCATGCGATGCGCGTGGACGGTCACCGCCCAGGCGAGCTGCAGGACGACGTAGAGGCAGCACGCCGCGAGCAGCGGGGGCAGACCGAGTCCTTCCGAGATGGCGACCGTGAGCTCGACGAGGCCCATGTCCGGCGTGCCGGTGTCCGTCCGGCCCCCGATCACGTAGTCGATGCCGACGAGGGAAACCACCATGGGCAGCAGGATCTGCAAGGTGGAGGCGACGAGCACCAGTACCGCGCTCACGGCGAAGGTGACGCGGTACGGCTTCATCCAGTGCAAGAGGCGGCGCAGCAGCGAGAGGTTCATCACCGCGCCGGTCAACTCGGCGTCGAACATCGAGTAGTCGCGCCGTTGCGGCGGAATGCGCGCCGTCTCGGCCATCAGGCGAGCACTCCTGCCTGCGAGGCGGCTCCCCGGCTGAGGGTTCCCGCGGCGGCATAGTCCGCGGCGTCGGCCCCTTCGCGCTGGATCCGTTCGAGTTCCGCGTAGAAGCCGCCCGTAGCCAGTAGCTCGTCGTGCGTGCCGACCTCGGCTATGGCGCCGTCCTCGAGGATCACGATGCGGTCCGAGTGCCGGGCCGTCGAGACGCGGTGCGAGACGAGGATCGTGGTCTTGCCCCGCCGCAGCCGGCGAAGCTCGGACAGGATGTGCTCCTCGGTCTCCGTGTCGACGGAGGAGAAGCAGTCGTCGAGGATCAGGACAGGCGCGTGGCGGATGAGGCCCCGGGCCAGCGTCGCCCGCTGCTTCTGCCCGCCGGACAGCGTCACGCCGCGCTCGCCGACCACGGTGTCCATGCCCTCGGGCATCTCCTCGACGGTCTCGCGGAAGTCGGCTGCCTCCGCCGCCTGCCACACGAGGTCGAGGGCGCGTTCGGGGTCGTCGTAGGAGAGGTTCTGGCGTACGGGCTCGCCGAACAGGAACGGGTCCTGCGGGACCATGGCGACCTGGGCGCGCAACTGGGCGAGCGGGTAGTCGCGCACGTCCGTACCGTCGATGAACACGGTTCGGGAAGGCGTGTCGAGAACGCGCACGAGCTGCTTGAGGAGCGTCGTCTTGCCCGCGCCGACGCGGCCCATCACCGTGATCGACTCGCCCTTCGTGATGTCGAGATTCACGTCCGCCAGCGCCTTGCCCGGCGCGCCTTCGTAGGCGAAGTCGAGATGGCGGAGGGAGATGTCGCCGGCGATGTGCGCCGGGGCGGCCGTGTCCGGCGCGTCCTCGATCTCGGCCGCGCGGTCGAAGACGTCGAACAGCCGGTCACTCGCGACGGCCGCGCGCTGAAACAGGTTCACGACGAAGCCGGCGACGCGGAAGGGCTGCACCACCATGTTCACGTAAAGGAAGAACGCGGTGAACTCGCCGACGGTCAGCCGTTCGGTCAGCACCAGGTGGCCGCCGTAGCCCAGGATCCCGATGGAGCAGAGCGCGGCGAGCGTCGGCATGACGGCGCTCATTCGGGAGTTGAGCCGCGCCTGGTGGTGGAACGCGTCGGCGTAGCGCTGGTTCGTGCCGCCGAAGCGGGCGATCTCGTTGTCCTCCTGCGCCATGGCCTGGATGGTCCGGATGCCCGAGAGGTTCTCCTGCACGTGTGCGCCGAGCTCGGACAGCCGCCCCTGCACTCCCCGTGACGCGAGGCCCATGCGGCGTGAGGCCTTCCACGCGTAGAGGAAGATGAACGGCAGCGGCGGGAAGATGAGCAGCGTCAACTGCCAGGAGAGGGCGAACATGAAACTGAAGCCCACGACGCTCGCGAAGAGGAGGATCACCGAGAGGATCGTGCCGTGGGAAATCAGCCGCTGGATCAGCCCGATGTCCGCCACGGCGCGCGTCATCATGTCGCCGATCGTGTAGCGGCCGAAGAACTTCGGCCCCATGAGCTGCAGGTGCGCGTAGAGCCGCTGCCGCAGGTCGAAGGCGACGAGCAGTCCAGCGCGGCGCACCGCCATGCGCGCGAACGAGACCGTGACGAAACGCGCGCACACGGCCCCGACGATGCCGAGCGCCGGCGCGAGCACGTCCGGGTTGCCCTCCTTCAGCCGATCGATGCCGATCATGAGCATCAGCGGGATGAGGGCCTCGAACACGCGGGCGATGGCGAACGCGGCGATCCCGCCCGTAAGGCGGCCCCGGTAGCGCGCGACGAACACGCGCAGCCGCAGGAGCGATCGGATCATCAGAATGCGGCGTTGTTCGGTACGCGCGGGAAGGGGATCGCGTCGCGGATGTTGTCCATGCCGGTGACGTAGAGGACCAGGCGCTCGAGCCCGAGGCCGAACCCGGCGTGGGGCACGGTTCCGTAGCGCCGCAGGTCGCGGTACCACCAAAGGTCGTCCGCGACCTCGTCCGTCATGCGCGCATCCAGGACGTCGAGGCGCTCCTCCCGCTGGCTGCCGCCGATGATCTCGCCCACGCCCGGCACGAGGACGTCCATGGCCGCCACCGTGCGCCCGTCGTCGTTGCTGCGCATGTAGAAGGCCTTGATGTCCTTCGGGTAGTTGACGACGACCACTGGGCCGCCGACGTGCTTCTCGGTGAGGTACCGCTCGTGCTCCGACTGCAGGTCGAGGCCCCAGCGTACCGGGAACTCGAACGACTCCCCGGACCGCTCTAGCAGCGCCACGGCCTCCGTGTAGTCGAGACGCTCGAACGGCGTCTCGATGACGTGCTCGAGGCGCTCGACAGCGGTGCTTTCGATGCGCTCCGCGAAGAAGGCCATGTCGTCGCCCCGGCGCGACAGGGTGTCGGCGAGGACGCACTTCAGGAAGTCCTCGGCCAGCGCCGCGTTGTCGTCGAGGTCCGCGAAAGCGATCTCCGGCTCCACCATCCAGAACTCGGCCAGGTGGCGGCTCGTGTGCGAGTTCTCGGCGCGGAACGTCGGGCCGAAGGTGTACACCTTGCTGAGCGCCAGGCAGTAGGCTTCAAGGTTCAGTTGCCCGGAGACCGTAAGGAAGGTCTCGCGACCGAAAAAGTCCCGCGTGGCGTCTTCCGCCGGTCGGTTGACGAGGTCGAGGGTGCTGACCCGGAACAGCTCTCCCGCGCCCTCGCAGTCGTTCGCGGTGATGATGGGCGTGTTGATCCAGGCGAAACCGCGCTCGTCGAAGTACCGGTGAATGCTCTGGGTAATGGTGTTGCGCACCCGCGCGATCGCTCCGAACGTGTTCGTGCGCGGCCGCAGGTGCGCGACGCCGCGCAGGTACTCGAAGGTATGGCGTTTCTTGGCGACGGGGTAGGACTCGGGGTCGTCCACCCAGCCGACGACAGACACGGCGCTGGCCTGGATCTCCCGGTCCTGGCCGCGGCCCCGGGACTCGGCGACCGTACCGGTCACCCGGACCGCGCAGCCGGCGCCGAGGCGCGTGATATCTTCGTAGTTGCCGAGGTCTTCGTCGGCGATGACCTGCACGCCGTGGAAGCAGGAGCCGTCATGGACATCGATGAACGAGAATCCGCCCCGCGAAGTGCGCCGGGAGCGGACCCAACCCGCCACGGTGACCGTGCTACCGACGGCGATTTCGTGGTTCAGGACGGCCTGGATCGGAAGGTGACTCAAGCGCGAAGGGAGCTTGGCGGGCAAGCGCGCCATGATAGCGGATTGGGGATCGCGCACGGTAGCTTGACGGCCTCGCGGGCTGGCATCGGGCGGCGTGCGCCGTGACGCGGTGGCACGTCGTCGCGATCGGTGCGGTGCTGATAGTGGCCGTGGTGGCGCTGCTCGTCTGGCGGGCGCAGCCTGGCGCCCCGCCGACGATCCCGAAAGAGGCGCCGCCCCCGGCATCGGAGCAGCCGACTCTCGAGAACAGGGCTCCGACACCGGCGCCACCGCCGACCGTCGAGACGGCGCCCCCGGAGGCTTGCGTGTTGCCGCCGCCGGCGCCGCTGCCCGTCCTCGCCGAAAGCGACGCGGCGGTAGCAGGCGAAGTAACGAGCTGCGTTGGCGGGCTCGCGCCCGAGTGGCTCGCCGAGGAGGACCTTCTGCGCCGCGCGGCGACGGTCGTGGCGGGGGCCGCGACGGGCCGGGTCCCGCGGGGGCAACTGGCCTTCATGGCGGTGACCGGCCCGTTCCGGACCGTCGAACGCGACGGCGTCGCATACCTGGACCCGGATTCGTACGATCGCTACGTGCGGTTCGTCGATGTCGTGACCTGCGTGTCGCCGGAACGCTCCGTCGCGTTGATCGCCCGCTTCGAGCCGCTCGTCGGGGAGGCGCTCGCGGCTCTTGGCGAGACGGGACCGGGCGTCCGGCACGGAGTGGATGCTCTGCTCGAAAAGGTCCTCGCGGTACCCATGCCGAAGGGCTTCGTACCGCTCAGCCGGCCCAACGTCCTCTACGAATACGCGGACCCGTCCCTGGAAGCCCTCGACGACTTCCAGAAGCAGTTGCTGCGGATGGGGCCCGCGAACCTGGCGCGGCTGCAGGACCACGCGCGCGCCGTGCGGGCCGAGCTCGCCAGGCCTGCCCCGCCGCCGGAGTCCTGTCCGGACGCCTGACCGTCAGGTCCCCTCGATCCGCACCGTCTCCCGATAGCGGGACAGGTCGATGTCCTTGCGGAACGGGGCGTGCTCGGCGAGCCACTCGATATCCTGTTCCACGTGCCGGCGCTCCTCGTCGACGAAGCGTCGCACGGCGTCGCGGAAGCCGGAGTCGCGCACCCAGTGCGCGGAGTAGGTCGCCCGGGGCACGTACCCGCGCGCGATCTTGTGGGGCCCCTGGGCGCCCGCCTCGACGCGCTCGAGGCCCCGCTCGATGGCGAAGTCGATGGCTTGGTAGTAGCACAGCTCGAAGTGCAGGAAGCGGTGGTCCTCGATGCAGCCCCAGTTGCGTCCGTAGAGCGCGTCGGAGCCGATGAAGTTGAGGGCGCCGGCGATGTAGCGCCCATCCCGGCGGGCCAGGATCAGCAGGGTTTCGTGGGGCATGGTGTCGTTCAGGAGGCTGAAGAAACGCCGGTTGAGGTAGGGCGTGCCCCACTTGCGGTGGCCGGTGTCGACGTAGAACTCGTAGAAGGCGTCCCAGTGGTCCTCCGTGAGATCGTCGCCGGTCGCCCACTCGATCTCGATCCCGTTGGCGCGGGCTTCGCGCCGCTCCCGGCGGACGTTCTTGCGCTTCTTCGAGGACAGGGCGGCGAGGAACGCATCGAAGGACCCGTAGCCCGCGTTCTCCCAGTGGAACTGGGTGTCCATCCGCTGGAGCATCCCGAGCTTCCCGGCCCGTTCCCACTGGGCCTTGGGCAGGAAGGTGAAGTGCAGCGTACTGACGTCGATCTGGTGGGCCGCCTGCACGGTGGCCATCAGTAACTGGTCCTCGACCTCGGTGCGGTCCGGCGTGTCCGGCGCCAGCAGGCGGCGACCGGTCGCTGGCGTGAACGGGACGCTCGACTGCAGCTTCGGGTAGTACTCGCCCCCGGCCCGGTACCAGGCATGAGCCCAACCCGCGTCGAAGACGTACTCGCCCTGCGAGTGGGACTTCAGGTACATCGGCACGACGCCCAGGGCGCGTTGGCCTTCCAGGGGCCCGGTCGCGGGGGCCTCCGGGTCCGACGCGGGCGCCTCCTCGCAGAGGGCGAGGTGGAACGGCTGCCAGCCGGTCTTCGCGCAGACGCTGCCGCTGGCCTCGAGGGCGCGCAGGAAGCGATGGTCGAGGAAGGGGTTGTACTCCGTTCCGTTCGCGGCGCCGGAGGTCGCGCACCGGTTCCACGCATCGGCCGGGATGTCGGCGATGTCGTGCACGATCCGGGCCGTTCGTTCGGACAACGGGGGACGCTCGCGAGGGTGGGTGGGGGCATTCTACGCCACCAGCCCGGACGCCCCGAGCGTATCGGGAACGGCGGGGCGGCTGATAAACTGCCCCGATGGACAAGAAGGCCCTCCTGTCCGAGCTGCGCATCGACCGGACCGAGGAGACTTCCTCCGGCGGCAAGCCCATCAAATGGTTCATCGCGATCGCCGTGGTCGCGGGCCTCGGCTTCGTCGGCCTCTACGTCGAGTTCCCGACCGAGGCCGCCACGGAGCCGGTGCGCACGGTCGTGGCCCGCGCCATGGCGGCGGCCCCGGCGGGGGACAGCGTGCTCGACGCGACCGGCTACGTGGTGGCGCGCCGCCAGGCGACCGTCAGCGCGAAGGTGACGGGCAAGGTGCTGGAGGTCCTGGTGGAGGAGGGGATGACGGTGGAGGCCGGACAGCTCCTCGCACAGCTCGACGACAGCATCCCGCGGGCGCAACTGGAGCTTTCGGCATCGCAGCTGGCTGCCGCGCGCGCGTCTCTCGACGAGATGCGCGTCCAGCTTCGGCAGGCGGAACTCGACCTCTCCCGGACCCTCGGCCTCGCCGAACGCAACCTTGCGAGCCAGGCGGACCTCGATCGCGACACGCTCTCCGTCGAGGCGCTGAACGCCCGCCTCGCGCGGGCCGGCGAGGAGCTGAACGTCGCCGAGCGCGGCATGGCCGTGCAGCGGCAGATGGTCTCGGACATGCAGATCCGCGCGCCGTTCGGGGGGGTCGTCATCGCCAAGGACGCACAGCCCGGCGAGATGATCTCGCCGATCTCGGCCGGCGGCGGCTTCACGCGTACCGGCATCTGCACCATCGTCGACATGGACTCGCTCGAGGTGGAGGTCGACGTGAACGAGGCGTACATCAACCGCGTCTATTCCGGGCAGCCCGCGACCATCGCCCTCAACGCCTATCCCGACGATCCGATGCCGGCGGAGGTCATCGCGACGATTCCCGCGGCGGACCGCAACAAGGCAACGGTGCGCGTGCGCATCGGCTTCGTGGAGCGGGACGCGCGGGTGCTCCCGGACATGGGGGTGAAGGTCGCGTTCCTGACGGAAGAACGCGCACCGCGGCCGGCCGCCTTACCCACGGGCGTCCTCGTCCCGGGCGCGGCGGTCGCGGACGGCGCGGGTGACGCACACGTGTGGGTGGTGGACGACGCCCGCGTGTTCCGCCGGCCCGTCGAGGTCGGCGCCACGCAGGGCTCCCGCGTGGTGGTCGTCGCGGGCCTGGCGGGCGGCGAGCGGATTCTCGCCTCCCTGGACGACGTGCCGGCCGACGCCCTGGCGGAGGGCGCGCGCGTCTCCGTGTTGCAGTAAAGCGCGGCCCGACCGCTTAGAATCCCGCCTCACTGCGGTTCGCCCCGCCGGGTGAATGCCCGGGAACCCACCCTTTGGCGCAGGAGGCCGCTCGCAGACATGGCGATCGTCGAACTCAAGGACATCGAGAAGAGCTACACGAAAGGGCGCGAGACCGTCGATGTCCTGGCCGGCATCAACCTCGACATCGACGAGGGGGATTACCTGGCTCTCATGGGGCCGTCGGGCTCCGGCAAGACGACGCTGCTCAACCTGATCGGCGGCATCGACCATCCCACGGCCGGGTCGGTCGTCGTGGGCGGCCGGTCGCTGAACGAGATGTCGGGCCGGGCGCTCGCGAAGTGGCGTTCGGAGAACGTCGGCTTCGTCTTCCAGTTCTACAACCTCCTGCCGGTGCTGAACGCGCGGCGCAACGTCGAGCTGCCGCTGCTGCTGACGAAGCTCTCGGGGAAGCAGCGTTCGAGAAACGCCGAGACGGCGCTCGCGATCGTCGGCCTCGGGGACCGCGCGAAACACAAGCCCGGGGAACTGTCGGGCGGTCAGCAGCAACGCGTCGCCATCGCGCGGGCGATCGTGGCGGACCCGGCGCTCCTCGTCTGCGACGAGCCGACGGGGGACCTCGACCGGGACACCGCGGAAGAGATCCTCGAGCTGCTGGCGATCCTCAATCGCGACCACGGCAAGACGATCGTGATGGTGACCCACGATCCGAAAGCAGCGGACCACGCGAGCCACGTCCTGCATCTGGACAAAGGGCGGCTGACCGGAGACGCGTCATGAGCGGCATGGGCCTCGTCTGGTCGAACCTGTTCCGCAAGAAGGTGCGCACGGTCCTGACGATCCTGTCCGTGCTGGTGGCGTTCGTGCTCTTCACGATGCTGCGCTCGGTGGCGGTGGCCTTCGACGCGGGCGGCTTCGGCCCCGCCGGCGTCGACCGGCTGCAGGTGTCGCCCAAGTTCTCGATCATCGATCCTCTCCTCATCAGCCAGTTGCGCGAAGTCGAACGGGTGCCGGGGGTCGACGCGGTCACGCATGCGGACTGGTTCGGAGGGGTCTACCAGGACGGACGCAACTTCTTCCCGAAGTTCCCCGTGAGCCCGAAGTCCTACTTCGACCTATTCTCGGAGCTGAGCATCGATCCGGACCAGCTCGAGGCCTTCCAGAACACGCGCACCGGCGCCGTGGCGCCGGCGGGCATGGCGGAACGCTTCGGCTGGAAGGTCGGGGACAAGATCCCGATCGAGGGCGACATCTACGCGAAGCGTGACGGCAGCCGCCTGTGGGAGTTCGACCTCGTGGGCACGTACCTGCACGGGGACCGCCGGGACGAGACCGGGAGCGGCGTGTTCCTGTTCCACTACGACTACTTCGACGAGGCGAAACAGTTCGGCCAGGGCCAGGTGGGCTGGATGACCGTGCGCGTCGAGGACCCCCAGCAGGCCGCGGAAGTGGCGAGCGCCATCGACGCGCTGTTCGAGAACTCCCTCAATCCGACCCGTACCGCGACGGAGGACGAGGCCCAGCGCGAGTTCGCGCGGCAGCAGGGCGACATCGGCCTCATGACGACCGGCATCCTCGCGGCGGTGTTCTTCACCATCCTGCTCCTCACCGGCAACACGATGGCGCAGGCGCTGCGCGAACGCGTCCCGGAACTCGCGGTGCTGAAGACCTTCGGCTTCACGGACGGTTCGGTGGCGGTGCTGGTGCTCGCGGAAGCCGTGCTGCTGGGCCTGGTCGGCGGCGCCCTCGGCGTGGGGCTCGGGACGCTGGCGATGATGGCCATCGAGCCGCAACTGCAGCAGTTCTTCGGCCTCATCGAAGTGACGTGGACGGTGGTCGCGAGCGCCCTCGGCATCGCGCTGGTGCTGGGCCTCGTCGTGGGTTCCGTGCCGGCGGTCACGGCCCGGCGGCTGTCCATCGTGGACGCCCTGCGGGCGCGCTGACATGTTCCGCCAGATCGTCGAAATCACGGTCCTCAACGTCCGCAACCTGCCGGCGCGGCTCGGCAGTTCGTCGGTGGTCGTGGTGGGCATCGGCGGCGTCGTCGGCGTGCTCGTCGCGATCCTGGCGATGGGCAAGGGCTTCGAGTCCGCCCTCGACCGGGCGGGGGCGCCGGACCGGGCGATCGTGCTGCGCGGCGGTTCCTCGGGCGAGCTGTCGAGCTTCATGGACACCGACACCATGAACATCGTGGCCTCGATGCCGGAGGTCACCGGATCGAGCGGAGAGCTGTTCCTCGTCCAGGACGTGCCGAAGCGCTCCAACCAGTCCCCGGCGAACCTGGCGATCCGGGGCGTCGCGGACGCGGCTTTCGACATACACCCCGAGGTGGTCGTCGTCGAGGGCCGCCGCTTCGAAACGGGCAAGGCGGAGATGATCGCGGGACGCAAGGCCGCGATCGAGTTCGAGGGGGTCGACCTCGGCGCGACCATGCAGTTCCGCGAAAGCTCCTGGACCATCGTCGGCTTCTTCGAGGCGGAGGGTTCGGCCTACGAGTCCGAGGTATGGGTGGACCTCGCGACCGCCCAGTCGGCGTTCCGGCGTCCCGGCGTGAGTTCGATGCGGGTCCGCCTGGAGTCTCCCGACGTGGTGGACGCCGTCGCGAAGCGCGTGGAGGAGGATCCGCGCCTCGATCTCGAACTCCGCAGCGAAGAGGACTACTACGCCGAGCAGTCGGAGGGCCTGACCGCGCTCATCACCAACTTCGGCTACGCCGTGGCCGCCATCATGGCCATCGGGGCCGTGTTCGCGGCGCTCAACACCATGTACACGGCGGTCTCCGCGCGCGCCGTCGAAATCGCCACGCTCCGCGCGCTCGGCTTCAGCGGACTACCGGTGGTCGTCTCCGTGGTCATCGAGGCCATCGCGCTCGCCATGCTCGGCGGCGTCATTGGCGCGGCCGTCGCCTATATCGGTTTCAACGGGTGGACGGTGTCGACGCTGGCCGGCGGATCCTTCTCGCAGATCGCCTTCGACTTCGCGGTGACGCCGGACCTCCTGCAACTCGGGTTCGTATGGGCCGTCACCCTCGGCCTGGTGGGAGGGCTGTTTCCGGCCGTGCGTGCGGCGCGGCTGCCGATCGTGACGGCGTTACGGGGGGAGTAGGCAGTCCGGGCCGAGTGGTCCCCTCAACGACCGGAAGCTGGTTGGGCCCGGTGCACACCGGGCGCCCATTCGCCAGCTTCCCGGAGCCGCCCCCTGATCGAGCTGTAGCGACAGTCGGTCAAGCGTTTCGCTTCCCCTGACCTGATCGGGTGAAGATCCGTGTGGACCATGGCGGCGAGCGCGGCTTCTTCGGTCGCCAGGAACTCGCAGCGGAAACGTCGCGGAAGAGGTCGTCGGTCATGGCCCTCCGGGCCGGCTGCTCGGGCGGACGGGTGCTCCAGGTACGTCAGGAAGCCTGACAGGGACCCCAGCAGGAGACGAGCGCGCTCCAGGCGGGAGGTGTCTGCCATTGGCGGCACGGGATGGCGTACCCGTCGCCGCCCGCCGGTCAGAGCGTTCATCGCGTCCGCCCAGCGTCGGGTCACTTCCTCGTCAACCCAGGACGCGTGCGCCTGCGGGTCGTGGCGCAACACGAGGTGGAAGTGGTCGGGCATGACCGCGTACGCGAAGAGTTCCACGGCGAAACAGGGCGTCAGCGCCTTGATCCGGTCTATCAGCATGTAGCGGCGCCGGCGTTCGTGTCTCGACCCGCGCCCGTGGCTACGCGACCTCGCCCCGCGCGCAGGGCGCGAGGTCACGTGGTAGCAGCCAGCGACCTCATGGTTGGTCGGCGCGTAATGGGGCGTGGCCATGAGGTCGACTTTTGCAGGCCATCGGCCATCGGACGATCTCTGCGCATCGCGTAGGACCTGCGCCCGTGTTCCTGTGCTCCGATGCCATCACTTGCGCCAAGCCTCTCGACACGTTAACTTACTTTGGTCTTACCTCCGCCGAGACCAGGTCATGCCGGTCCCCGAACGAGCGACCACAACCGTGTCGACCAAAGGCCAGATCATCCTGCCCAAGGGGATTCGCGAGACGCTCCGCTGGAACGCGGGCACGCGTCTGGCGGTCGAGAGCGCGGGCGATGGAGTGTTGCTGAAGCCGCTCCCCGTCTTCGCCGAGACACGCCCCGAGGATGTCTTCGGAAGCCTGCCCTATGAAGGCGCGGCCAAATCACCGGAGGAGATGGACGCGGGCGTCAGGGAGGAAGCCCGGCGTCGCCATGCGGGCAATTGACACCAACATTGTCGTCCGCTACCTGACTCGCGACGATCCAGTCCAGGCCGCGCGCGCGAAAGCGGCGATCGATGCCGGGGACGTCTTCGTCGGTACGACCGTACTGCTGGAGACCGAGTGGGTGCTGCGCAGTGCCTACGGCTTCGCCCGTGAGGATGTCGTCCGCGCGCTGCGTGGCCTGGCAGGATTACCCGGGGTGTCGGTGGAGAGCCCCACCCAGCTTGCCGAGGCTCTCCAGCGGACGCAGGCGGGAATGGACTTTGCCGACGCGCTGCATCTCGGCGCAGCCTCTGGATGCGAGTCCATGCTGACCTTCGACAGCCGCTTCATCGAAGCCGCCGGCAGCGCGGCCATCCCTGTGATCGAGCCCTGACCCCGTTTACCCGGTCAGCGCATCGATCACTTCTCCAACCACGTCATCCGCCAGCGCCCGCATCTCGTCGTCCGTGCGGTCCTGGATGGGGTGACGCACGAAACAGCACCGCGCGTCGTCCATGCCGAGCGCCTTTGCCTGTGTCCCCGCCGCCTCGCGAAACTCGCTGGAGGCGATCGAAACCGCGGGAACGCCCTGAATCTCGAACCATACCGTGTCATGCAAACTGCACGTGGTACAGGAGCCTCAGTCGGCCAGCGCTTCGACGACGAAGTCGTTTTGCGCGCGGATGTCCTGGCGTAGTTCCGTCGGCGCCGGCTTGGTAAACGTCGGTTTCGCGTAGCGGTTGACCTCGATGCCGGGCAGTTCCTCGCGGAGCCGCGCCTCGAGCCGGTCGAGCAGCACGTTGCCGCGCGGCTTCGAGATGTCGAGCAGGGCCACCGAGCCCGTGACCGCCTCCGGACGCGGGCTGATCGAACGGGCGATGGGCACCCGTTCGTCGGTGGGGTCGAGAATGGTCGTCATGCGCCTTCCTCCTCTCTGTGATCCGGCGCCGCATACGGGGCGCAGGGTTGGTGAAATCATCGGTCGATGCGCAGGATCAGTCCTCGATCTTGCGGGACACGGGCATCGAGCCCATGGGGCCGCTCGCCCAACCGTGGAAGAGCCCCGAGAACTTCCCGGCCTCGGAGCCCGCCACCACGATGTGGATGTTGTCCTGCGACGCGAACTTCGGCGCCAACCGGTCGAGCTGCTCGTGGGACATCGCCTGCGCGCGCTGCGGATCGAGGCCCGTCCCGGATACCTCGTCTGCCACGAGGTCCCCGAGCCGTTTCGCCGTCACCTCCTGGATGCGGCTGCGGACATCGTCCTTCGAGTAGCCGTAGACCTTGAGGGTGTCCACATGTTCCGGGCAGACCACCAGGATGCAGTCCCCCATGTGGTGCGCCCGGGGATGGTGCGCGCCCTCCATGACGAGCCCGAAAGAACCCGCGAGTTGGCTCGCGGTGCGCGAGTTCTGGTCGACGATCAGGCTCGGGCCGCTCGTCATGGCGAACACGGTGACGACGGAGTCCTCCGGCTCGAACCCCCGTTCCACGTGGAGCGGCGGCCACTCGCTGCGCTCCTCCCACTCCGGGAAGCACATCGTGTACTTCATGGGATTCCCGAGGGTGGAGCGTTCCGTGCCGCCGGGGCGGGCCCCGCCGACGTTGCGGACGGTGAGCCGCAGGGCGCGCCCGATCGCGGAGTTGGCGCGGTCGCCCTGGCCGAGGACGCCGAGCCGCATGTTCATGCCCAGGCGGTGCCGGATCGGCCCGTTGACGATCATGACGGGCGAGGCGCCCATGGTGGTCGCCATCACGCCGTGGATGTTGAACTCGTCGGTGCACACGGCCTCGAGGGCCGCGATCACGATGGGCAGGTGTTCGGGCCTGCAGCCGGCCAGCACGGCGTTCACGGCGACCTTCTCGACGGTCGCCGGCGCCAGATTGGGCGGGATCGTAGCCACAACCTCCTGCGGATCGCGCCGGGTCCCGCCCAGCATCCGCAACACGCGCTCCGGCGTCGGCGGCACCACGGGCAGGCCGTCCGTGAATCCCTGGTCGAACAGGAACTCGTGGACGTCGTCCGCCGGCGCGATCTCGATGCGCCGTGCGCGCAGGGGACTGTTCTCGGCCTCGGCGCGCAGGCGTTCGCCGATGACCGGGTCCTGCGTCAGCGAGCCGCAGCCGGGGCGCCAGTCGGGCAGGTCGTCCCAGTCCACCGCGAGGCCCGGTGCGTGGCGCTCGAAGAACGCGCGCCACTCGCCCTTGTCGAAGCCCACCAGGCGGTCGGCCTCCGAGCCGTCCTCGTCGGCCGCGATCACGAGCGGCACGGTGTCGACGTCGTAGGCGAACGACACCCTGAGGGCCGAGTCGTCCAGCACCGGGGCGGTCAAGGCGTGGCGGTCGATGAGCGTTGCGTTGCCGTCGGACGTCTGGCCGGGGACGAGCACGTCCATGGCAGTGCCTCGGTGCAGCGCCTCGATGAGCGGCATCACGAGGTTGCAGGTCGGACAGTCCTCTTTCGCGAAGCAGAGGACGGATTTCGCCGCCGGCGGGAAGGCGCGGTGGACGCCGTGCTGGTCGCGCAGCGAGAACGGGGGCAGCAGTTCCGGCATCAGTGTATTTCCGCCGCGTCGCCCCAGGCCTGGCGCAGGCGTTCCATGTTGAAGCCAGGTTCCTGCGATGCCTGGATGATCACCGCTTCGCGGCGCGCGATCGCCGCGGCGGCGCCCGGCACGTCCTCGGCCACGTCGTGGGGAATCACCACGGCGCCGTGCTGGTCCGCGTGCACGAGATCGCCGTCCTTGACCCGCATGCCGGCCACGGTGACGGGCGTACCGAAGCCCACCGGGTGGACGAACGCGTGCGACGGGCCGACGCGGTCGGCGAGCATCTGGAAGCCCTCGGCCACGTCCGGCAGGTCCCGCACGCTGCCGTCGGTGATGAGCCCGATGCAACCGAGCCCGCTGTGGATGTTGCTGTTCACCTCGCCCCAATACGACCCGTAGCCGCGGGACTCGCCGTCGAGATCCTGGATGACCATGACGCTCGGCTTCGGCCCGTCGTCGACGTAGGAGTAGTAGCCGTCGCGCATGGCCCGCGCCTCGGCCCCCGCGAGGTCCGACGGGTGCATCGCGCGGATCGTGGCCGTCCGGGCGTACCCGACCATGGAGCCGAGTTCCGGGCGCGTGCAGACCAGCGGATCGACCGTGTACCCGTAGCCGCGGCGTTTCGGCGCGACGACTTCGAGGGCGTTGCATACGGTGGGCGTGTCCAGGGCCCGCAGGGCTTCGAGCAGAGTCTCGTCTACGATCGTCATGGCTGGGTCCAGCGCTGCGGCGGCCAGGGTGGTGCCGACCCACCCCGGGTCGCCCGCCGTCTCGGTTCACCTTATCGTGCGGAGCGGCGTACTCCCCCCACGGGTTTGCTCCCTCGCAAGCGACGGGTCACGTCTCCAGACTCCCGCGTAGCTCGGAGAGTTGGGTCGCGAGGTTCTTGTGGTCCTCTTGCAGACCTTCGATGCGGGAGTCGACCCTGTCGATGCGTTGGCTCAGCCTGGCGTCGAGCTTGTCGATCCCGTCGCTCACCCTTGCGTCGAGCTTGTCGATCCGCTCGCTCAGCCTTCCGTCCAGCCTTCCGTCCAGCTTGTCGATCCGCTCGCTCAGCCTTGCGTCCAGCCTGTCGATCCGGTTACCGATCCCGTCGAGACGACCGCCGAACTGCCGCATCATGTAGATCATCACCGCGACCATGGCGACCGGCGACGCGATGGTCCCGACGGCCTGCACCATTTGCGCTTCCATGCGCTGCCCTCCGTTGGCTTGGTTTCGCCCGGATTATAGCGCCCCGCGGCCGGTGCGGAGCCTCGCTGCCGCCATGCATGCAGCCCGGTGATAGACTGCCGCGCCACGCGATGGAACGACGCCCGGCGTGTACTCCTCCCTGAACTTCGGTCTGGGCGAGACGCTCGACCTGCTCCGCGACACCGTGCACGACTTCGCCCGCGACGAGATCGCGCCCCGGGCGCGGGCGATCGATGCGGACAACGCCTTCCCGCGCGACCTTTGGCCGCGCCTCGGCGAACTGGGCCTGCTCGGCATCACCGCCGGCACGGAGCATGGCGGCGCGGCGATGGGCTATCTGGCCCACTGTATCGCCATGGAGGAGATCTCGCGCGCGTCCGCCTCGGTGGGGCTCTCGTATGGTGCGCATTCGAACCTCTGCGTGAACCAGATCGAGCGGCACGGCACGCCGGAGCAGAAGGCGCGCTACCTGCCGGCGCTCGTCAGCGGCGAGCACGTGGGCGCCCTGGCGATGAGCGAGGCGGGCGCCGGCTCGGACGTGGTGTCCATGCGGCTCGCCGCCCGCCGCGAGGGCGACGTCTACGTGCTGAACGGCGCCAAGATGTGGATCACCAACGGCCCGGACGCCGACACGTACGTCATCTACGCCAAGACCCGTCCCGACGCGGGCCCGCACGGCATCACCGCGTTCATCGTCGAGCGGGACACCCCCGGGTTTTCGCGCTCGCCCAAGCTCGACAAGCTCGGCATGCGGGGCTCCGGCACGTGCGAACTCGTCTTCGAGGAGGCCGAAGTGCCCGCCGGCAACGTGCTGGGCGCGGAGGACCGGGGTGTGGGCGTGCTGATGAGCGGCCTCGACTACGAGCGGGTCGTGCTCGCGGGAGGTCCCGTGGGCATCATGCAGGCGTGCCTCGACAACGTGGTCCCCTACGCGCACGACCGGGTGCAGTTCGGGGAGCCCATCGGGACGTTCCAGCTCGTGCAGGGCAAGCTCGCCGACATGTACACGCGCACCAACGCCTGCCGCGCGTACCTGTACGCGGTGGCGGCGGCCTGCGACCGCGGCGAGACCACGCGCAAGGACGCCGCGGGGGCGGTCCTGCACTGCTCGGAGACCGCGACGGCGCTCGCCCTCGACGCCATCCAGATACTGGGCGGCAACGGCTACATCCGCGAGTACCCGACGGAACGGCTGCTGCGCGACGCCAAGCTCTACGAGATCGGCGCGGGCACGTCGGAGATCCGCCGCTGGCTGATCGGCCGGGAGATCTTCGAGGAAACGAACTGAGCGGGGCTGCAATGCGTGCGGCGCGTCCGCACCCGCCACCCGCATCACCGGAGGACAGGCATTCGATGACGATTTACCGCGCGCCGACCCGCGACATCTGGTTCGCGCTGGAGGATCTCGCGCGCTGGGACGAGATCCACGCGTTGCCGGGATGGGAAGACGCGGGCCCCGAGTTCGCGCGGGCCGTGCTTAACGAGGCGGCGACCCTGGCCGAAGAGGTGATCGCGCCGACGAACGCGGCCGGCGACGCCGAGGGGGCACGGCTCGAAGCGGACGGCGTGCACGTGCCCGCGGCCTTCCGCACGGCCTATGAGACCTTCCGCGACGGCGGCTGGACGGCCCTCGACGCGGACCCCGAGTACGGCGGCCAGGGGCTCCCTGCGCTGCTCTCGATCGCCGTCTCCGAGCTCTGGCAGTCGGCCAACCTGGCCTGGTCCAACTGCGCGCTGCTCGCCGGGGGCGCCATCCATGCGATCGAGGAGCACGCGAGCCCCGCGCTCCGGGCGACGTGGCTGCCGAACATGATCGCGGGCACGTGGACGGGCACGATGAATCTCACGGAGCCGCAGGCCGGGTCGGACCTCGCGCTCATTCGGACGACCGCCACGCCCGATGCAGACGCGTATCGCGTGACGGGCCAGAAGATCTTCATCACCTACGGCGACCACGACATGGCCGAGAACATCGTGCACCTCGTGCTCGCCCGACTGCCGGACGCGCCGCCCGGAATCCGCGGCATCTCGCTCTTCCTGGTGCCCAAGATCCTCGTGGGCGAGGACGGCTCCCTCGGTGCGCCCAACGGGGTCCGGGCGCTGTCCCTGGAAGAGAAGCTCGGCATTCACGGCAGCCCGACCTGCGTGATGCAGTACGAAGACGCCGTCGGGTATCTCGTCGGCGAGCCGAACCAGGGCCTCGCGTGCATGTTCACCATGATGAACCACGCCCGCATCAGCGTGGGCATGCAGGGACTCGCCGTGGCCGAGCGCGCGTACCAGCACGCGCTGGAGTACGCCCGCGAGCGGGTACAGGGCAGCCTCCCCGGCAGCGACGGCCCGGTGACCATCGTCCACCACGCGGACGTGCGCCGCATGCTGATGGAGATGAAGGCGCAGATCGAGGCCATGCGGGCGGTGGCCTACGTCGGCGCGTCGCACCTCGACCGGGCGACGGGCTCCGAAGGCGACGCGGCCAGGTGGCACCAGGCCCGCGCGGACCTCATGACGCCGATCATCAAGGCCTGGAGCACCGAGACCGGCCAGCACATCGCGTCGCTGGCGCTCCAGGTGTTCGGCGGCATGGGCTTCGTCGAGGAGACTGGCGCCGCCCAGCACTACCGCGACGTGCGCATCACGACGATCTACGAGGGCACCACCGGTATCCAGGCCGCGGACCTGGCGGGCCGCAAGGTGCTGCGCGACGGCGGAACGGCGCTCCGGGCGCTGATCGCCGAGATGCGGGAGACTGAAGCGGAGGTCGGCGAACGGCTGCCGGACCAGCTACCCGCCTTTCGTTCCGGCGTGGACGACCTGCAGACGGGCCTCGACTGGCTGCTCGAGCACGCTGGCAACGACTTTACCGTCCCGGGAGCGGTTTCCTTCCACCTCCTCATGCTTTGCGGCACGGTCTGCGGCGCCCACCAGTCGCTGCGCGGCGCGCTGGCGGCCCAGGCGCGGCTTGCGCGTGGAGATACGGAGCGCTCTTTCCTCGGGGCGAAGCTCGTCACGGCCCGTTTCTACAACGAGTCCATTCTGCCGCGCGCCGGCGCGTCCCTCGCCGCGATGCAGGCGGGCGCCGAAGCGGTGATGGAACTCACGGAAGAACAGTTCGAACCGACGCCGTTGGCGTAGGGCTGAATTGACAAGCGGTACCCCGCCCGTAACATACCCCTCCGCTGGCGCGGGGGTGTTTAGCTCAGTTGGGAGAGCGACGGCCCTACAAGCCGTAGGTCGCAGGTTCAAGCCCTGCAACACCCACCAGGTTCCCATACGGAGCGGTAGTTCAGTCGGTTTAGAATACTGGCCTGTCACGCCAGGGGTCGCGGGTTCGAGTCCCGTCCGCTCCGCCAATCACCTTTCGTACGCCACTCTCGTCCATTTCGGTGGGCGGGGCGTGTTTACCTGCTCCGAGGCGCCGCGCCGCCGCGCGGGTCGGTAAAGAGCGGATCGAACGATAGAAGCAATCGCTCAGCCGTCTCATGCGGAGATCGATGCACCACGCCGCCGAACCGGCCGTCCCAGGCGCCGCCCTTGAGCAGCGACCAGTTCCGGGTGGGGAGGCGCCTGATGTCTCGACCGCGTCGGACAGGCGGCGCGTCCGTGTCGCGAGCGGCCAGAAGCGCCCGGTCAACGTCATCGCTCGCGATCCACTCGGTGCCTGGCCCACCGATCGTGACCAGCATGCGGCAGGGTACGTGGTCCACATGAAAGCGGGGGCACATCGGGCGACGCAACGTGGCCACCCGGATGCCCACTCGCTCGCAGCCCACCAGCTCGCTCAGCATGTCGCTGGCGAGCGTGATCTCTTCGCTCAGCGCGCCGAGCCAATCGGCATCGATCCACGGGGAGAGGGCGGTTAGTGGCGCTTCAGGATCTTGTGCAGCCTGCTCCCATTCCGCCTGCACGGCCCGCCGCGATGCGGACAGGTGTTCGGCGAGAGCGTCGAGGGAGCCGGAAGCAGGGCGTGCAACACTGACGAGTTCCACGTCCTGGCCGTAGATGGCGGCGAAATCACCGGTCCGATCGCTCAACAGGCAATGCATCATGCGGCAGGCCCGAGATTTGGCCGCGGGGAGTTCCATGACATCGCGCTCTCCGTTGTCTCCCGGAAACGTTACGTTATAACGTCTCTTGGGGGCGGGTCCAGGCGGGCGTGGGCGCGGAGAGTCGAGCGTCGACGGCCCCCGGGTGTCTGCGCCACACGAGCCGAAGTATGATCTCGTCGCTCCGCCGGGTTTCCATACGAAACACCGCCAGCCGCGGGAGTCCCATGCCACGAATCGAGAGTGTCACCGCCGAACTCCTGCACGACCAGCCACTCGTCAACGTCATCACACGTGTACGCGATTCCGATGGCCTTGAGGGAATAGGGGAGGCCTGGTGGGGCATCCCCGACCGGGAGCGGAGCCGGATCGCATCGCCGGTCATCGCCGTCATCAATGACCTGCTCGCGCCGCGGCTTGCAGGGCGCGATCCCGACGCCATCGAACGTCTCTGGTTCGAACTGTGGGACTGGGGCTACCGGTACGCCGACCAGGGCATCTTTCCCATGGGTCTGTCCGGTGTGGACCTGGCGTTGTGGGACTTGAAGGGCAAGCGCCTGGGGGTCAGCGTGGCGGCGCTGCTGGGCGGCCCGGTGAGCGACGGCATTCCCGCGTACGCGAGCTTCCCGCGTTATGCGGATCGCGAGCGGCTGGTGGCCGAGACGGCGCGGGCCCTGGAGGCCGGATTCACCGCGGTGAAGCTGCACGAGGTCGCCCCGGACATGGTCGTCGTGTTGCGCGAGGAGTTCGGAGACGGCGTGAAGATCATGGTCGACGTCAACGGCCACTTCGATCCGCTTGAGGCGATCGAGGTGGGCAAGCGGCTCGGCGAGCTCGACGTCACCTGGTTCGAGGAGCCGGTGCGCCCCATGCGGGACCATGCCGCGATGGCCCGCGTGCGCGCCGCCATCGAGTGCGACCTGGCCGCCGGCGAGAACGAGTATGCCTTGGAGGACTTCGACCGGCTGCTCGCGACCGGGGCGGTTGCTTACCTCCAGCCCGAGATCACGAAGATCGGCGGCCTGACCGCCGCGCGCCGGGTCAGCACGCTGGCGGAGCTCCATAACGTTGCGCTCTGTCCGCACAACTTCCGCCTCGGCCCCGCGCTGTACGCGTCGGTGCAGTGGGCCTTCACGTCCCCGGCATCCAGGTGGCTGGAGATTCCTTGGGTCCGGCCCGGCGTCGCGTTTTCCTTCCCGGCGCCGCTACCCCCCATGCGGGACGGGCTCGTGCTGCCCCTTGAAGGACCGGGTCTGGGCTGCGGCTGAGGCCGCCGCCGGAGATGTGAACGAGGAGACTCCGACATGATCACAGGCATGCCCCGCATCGCCATCGCGATGCGCGACTTCGACGCGGCCGTCGAGACCTTCCGCCGCGACTTCGGAATGCCGGTCGTCGACCTGACGCCCGGAAGCGTCGAGAGCCTCGGCGCGAAGCTGGCGATGTGCGTTCCGGAAGGCGGTAGCAACATCGAGCTGATGTCGCCGGCCGACCCCGGCGCGCCGCTCTCGCAGAGCCTGTCACGCTTTCTCGAACGGCGCGGCGAGGGGCTGTTCGCGTTGATGCTCGAAGCGCCCGACCCCGACGAGGAAGCGCTCGGCCTGCTCGATCGTGGTCTGAATGTCCTCCCCACCATGGCTGGCGCCAGCGGCCGCGATGTGCATCCGAACTCGACGCACGGCGTGCTCATCCGGGTCTATCCGGTGAACTCGTTCGCGGGTGAGACGTCCGCGAGCCGGAGCGGGCTCTCGGGGATCATCCGGGCCATTGTCGCGGTGCGTGACCTGGACCATGCGAGGACGGTCTACGAAACGGGTTTCGGACTGGCCTGCGACGCTCCACGCGACGACGACGCGCGTGGCGTGCGCGGATTCGTCTGCCGGCCGCCCTCGGGTGGCGTCATCGAGTTCGTGAGCCCAAGCGGCCCCGACCGCGCGTTTGCGCGGGAGGTCGCGGCCTTCCTCGACGACCGCGACGGCCTTTACGCGCTGGTGCTCCGCGGCAACGAACGTCAGTCGGTCACGGTTTGCGGGGCGCGGATCATCGTCGAGCCGAAGCTGTAGGAGCGGCGCTTGGCGGCGCGGGAGTGTCCGGGTTCGCGGCAACGCCTCGTTTCGGCTCGAGGATTTCAGTCTCGGTGAGCTTCCGGAGATAGACCACCTTGGGGGTCGGCCGGCCCGAGGCCGCGCCGGTTCCAGATGCGTCTGGGCGTTGACGCGGAAGGTCGGACCGAGGAGGCATTCGTCAAACGGCTCCTCGCGCCCTATCCTGGGGAGCGGGGACTCACCTGTGTCGATGCGCGGCGAGCAGTGCCGCCGTAGGCCGCGCAGCCCTTACACGAGCCGGTCCAGGCCCGCGATGACCGCCAGGAAACCCGCGATCACGCCGAGGAAGGCGAGGGCCAGCGCTACGCCCACGCCCAACACGTTGAACTTGGTGTGCAGCGACTTGATCTCGCCCGTGAGTTCGCCCTTGAGTTCGGCGAACTGCTTGTCGACCTGCGCGAACCGCTCGTCGACCTGCGCGAACTGCTTGTCGACCTGCGCGAACCGCTCGTCGACATGGGCAAGTATGCGCTCGAACCCCAGATCCAGGTCCTTCCGCACGGCGACATGGTCGCCCAGTTGCGTCCCGAGCGTACTGGCGACGCCTTCGGCCTGCTCGCGCTCCATCCCTGATCGCTGTAGCGCATCCGCCACCTGCAGCGTGTCCATCACTGGCTGTGCCATGGGGTTCCGTATCCTTATCGTCAGAATAGCCGTTTCCGTGGCCCGTGGCATCCGCGCACCGGCATGCTCGTACGGGCCATAACGGTCGATTCTCCTGACGAGGGGCCGCGAAATCTGTAGGCCCTTTCGGCGAATGGTTGTGGGACATTCGCTCTGAGTCGGCACCAGATCGCCCGGCGGGGATCGCTTCGTGCCTTTCGTAACGATGCTCGAATTGTCGACTAACCCGCGGCGGCAGCCTCCCTGGCCGTCATCTCCGCGTCGCGCGGCAGCGCCCGCACCGCCAGCCACAGGTGCACGATCGGGTATACGCCGAGCATGCTGAGGATGATCAGCGAGTAGCGCAGCGAATCGTCCCCGAAGCGCGGCGCGAGCATGTCGCTGAGCATGCCGGCGAACAACGGCCCGAGCCCGACGCCGATCATGCTGGACGAGAACATCAGGATCGCCACGGCGATGGCCCGCATACGGTTGTCGACCACCGACTGGATGGCCGCGAACAGCGGCCCGTTGGCGAGGCCGCCGATGGTGCTCGAGACCAGGTTCAGCGACAGCGCCAGCGCCGCCCACGGCGAGAGGAGCACGCCGAGGCTGAGCGGCAGCGTCATCGCCGAGGCGCCCACCCCGAGTATCAGCAGCGGCCGCCGCATGTCGCCCTTGCCCATCCAGTCGGCAACGTAGCCTCCGCCGAGCGTGCCCATGGCGGAGCCGAGCCCGAACGCGATGCCGAAATAGAAGCCCACTTCCGCCGTGGACATGCCGAAGCTGCGGACATAGAAGCTCGGCAGCCACATCTGGATGCCGAAGGCGGCGAACGAGCCCATGGCGAACACGATCACCAGGTGCACGTAGGACGAGCGCCTGGCGAAGTAGCGCAGCACCTCGCGGAGCGGCGGCTGGGGCGCATCCACGGCGGCCTCCTCGTAGGCCCCGCGGGTCGGCTCGCGCAACGTGAGCTGCGTCACGATCGCGAGCAGCAGGCCGGGGGCGCCGAGCATGAAGAACGCCCAGCGCCAGCCCCAGGTCTCCGCGATGTAGCCCCCCAGGACGAGCCCGCCCACGATGCCGAGCGTCGCGCCGGAGGTGTGAATGCCGAGGGCCGTCGCGCGCCGTTCGGTCGGGAAAAAGTCGGAAATCATGGAGTGGGAGGGCGGCACGCAGCCGGCCTCGCCGATGCCGACGCCGAACCGCGCCAGCATCATGTGCAGGAAGTTCTGCGCCATGCCGCACAGCACGGTCATGGCGGACCAGACCGCGATGGCCAGGGACACGATGGTCCGGCGCGTTCCCCGGTCCGCCCAGCGGGCGATGGGAATGCCGAACGTGGCGTAGAACACCGCGAAGGCGATGCCGGTCAGCACTCCGAGCTGCGTGTCGGACAGGTCCAGGTCGGCCTTGATCAGCGGGAGTACGACCGAGATGACCATCCGGTCCATGTAGTTGAACAGGTTCGCGGCGAACAGCAGACTCAGGGCGTACCACAGGTACCGGCTGCTGAACTCCGACTGGCGGGCGATGGGATGCCTCCCTGGCATCAGCGTGGGGATACGCTGTGGTTTCAGCATAGCATCGCGCCTTTCGGCCGCCCGTCCGGCCAACCCCGCAGACCGACCGATGGAGGACACCGACATGGAACGGGAAAAACCGCTGGCAGGGCAGGTCGCCTGGGTTACCGGCTCGTCGCGGGGGCTGGGGCGCGTGATGGCGCAGGAACTGTGCCGGCTTGGTGCACAGGTGGCCGTTCACGGGACGCGTCCCGACAGCCCGAAGACGTTTGGCGAAGGCGAGTCCATGCAGCAGGTCGCCGACGAGGTCGCCGCGGCCGGCGTGGCCGAGTCGATGGCTACCTGGGGAGACATCACCGAGGAAGCCGAGGTCCGCCGCGTCGCCGGTGAGATTCGGGGCCGATGGGGTCGGATCGACGTGCTCGTGTGCTGCGCCGGGGGCAATATAGGGACGGGCGGCACGGGCGTCGGGGTTGCCGGCATGCCGGCGACCGACGACTGCCTGAACATCTCCCTCGACGACCTGCGGCGCGTGATGGACCGCAACCTGATGAGCGCCATCCTGTGCTGCCGCGAGGTTGCGAAGGAAATGATGGACCGCAAGTCAGGCAGGATCGTGACTGTCGGCAGCATCGCGGGGTTCAGCGGCGCCGCATGGAAGCAGGCGACCTACGCGGTGGCGAAGGCGGCCCTGCACCACTACACGCGCTGCCTCGCCGAACAGCTCCGCCCGTACAACGTCAACGTCAACTGCGCCGTGCCGGGCGGCTTCACCACCGAGCGGTTCCTCCGCATCGCCGCGGACTCCCTGCAGGAGTCCTGGCTCGTCGAGGACGGAACGCTGGAACGCTACGGGCGGCCGCAGGAACTGGCGGAGGTCGTCGGATTCCTGTGCACGCCGGCGTCCCGGTACATCACCGGTCAGCTCATCCGGGTGGATGGCGGTCTACAGACGCATCCGGGCTGACGGCGGGACCAGCCCGCCCCTGTACCTACATCTGGTAGCCGATCTCCAGCCCGATCTGGCGCGGGTTGAACCAGTAGAACGTCCCCAGGAGGTCGCGGCCGCGCAGGAGCTCGTCGTTCGCGAGGTTCGTGCCGAAGAGCGCGATGCGCCACTTCTGATCGGCGCGACGCAACGTGGCGCGGGCGTTCGTCTTCTGGTAGCTGGGGATCTCGACCATGTTCTGCGAGTCGGCGAACTGCTCGGCTACCCAGGCATGATCCAAGTGCAGGTCCAGCGACCAGTTGTCGGCGACGGGCACCGAATAGTCGAGCGCGATGGATGCGCTGTTGTTGGGGGCGTACCGCAGCTCGTTGCCGTCCTCGGCGTTCTGGTAAGGCACCCCGACCTCGGTGACCTCGCTAGCGTTGACGTCGGCCGCAAGCCGTACGCTGAACCGGTCGGTGACGAAAGCGTTCACCTCCAGCTCGAACCCGGTGATCTCGGCGCCGCCGCTGTTGACGTTGTGACTGTCGCCCCCCGGCGCGATAGCCGGGTCGTTGACGTAGACAAGCATGTCCTTCCAGTCGAGATAGTAGGCCGAGGCCAGCACCGTGGCCCGGCCGCCCCATAGCGTCGCCTTCAATCCCAGCTCGTAGTTGTCCAGCTTGTCGCCGTCGAAGAAACAGTCGGGACAGGGAGTCGACGATGTTCTGCTCGAGCCCCGCGATAACCGCCGCCCGGGAGGCGTCATCCAGGAAGGGATTCGTCCTTGCGTTCTCGATCTGCACCTCGAACTGGCCGACATAGAAGTCGAGGTTGTTGTTGACGTTCCCGGGCCGGAATCCGGTCGTGTAGTTGAAGTACAGCAGGAGGTCGTCATTCGGCAACCAGGAGAGCACGAACTTCGGCGACACGGGGGTGTCGCTGGTGCCCGTTCCGGTATTCGTGAACTCCTGCTCGAGATCGGAAATCCGCACGCCCACCGTGGCTTCCAGCGTGTCCGTGAGGTCGTAACTGACTTCGCCAAACACCGCGTACTCCTCGAGGAAGTCCGTGTGCGTGTTGGCGGGGACCATCAGCAGGGGATCGAACGCAAGCGCGAAAGCCTCGCGGCCGGGGAAGTAGCCGCCGACCTGCTGGTTCTGGGTGTGATCTTCGCTGTCTTTCCAGAAGAACCCCGCGGTCCAGCGCAAGGCCCCGTCCGCGGGGGACACCAGGCGAAACTCCTGTACCCAGCGCTCGCTGTAGAAGTCGCCCTGGTTGCTGATTGCCCGGAGGTTCATGCCATCGGCCGTGAAGACCGGACCGCCGAGGTTGAATACGCCAGGCCATCCGGGACAGGGAATGCCGAAGGCCACCAGGGCAAGACAGGCCGGATCGTTCGGATCGGCCAGGGTCGCGCCGCCGTAGAAGTAGTCCAGCGTTCTCGCGCCCGTCTCGGAGGACTCGGAAACCGACGGAATCTCCCGGTCGGTAAAGGATGTCAACGAGTAGAGCGTTGCCCAGCTCAAGTCCCATTCGATGTCCAGGCTGTAGATGTCGACCGAGTCTTCCGACCTCGGCTCGAGCCCGGGAATCCGGCCGTGGAGTGACTCGTAAGCCCGAAACGTGCCCAGGCCGCCCTTGGTTTCCTGCGCGCTGCTGTGCACGGTGCCCGTCACCGTGAACGTGTCGCCGGTATAGCGCAACGCCGCGCGGACGCCGGCGGATTCGGCCTCGTTGTAGTCCTCCTCGAAGGGCTCGAGGTTCTCGATGAAGCCGGCCGTCTGCGACTGCCACGCGGTCAAGCGGAACGCGGCGGTGTCCGACAGCGGGACGTTGATCATGCCGTCTATCCGGGTCGAGTTGTCGTCCGACTCTTCCATGGTGGAGAAACCGACGTTGGCGGCGGCATCGAACGCCGCCGGGTCGGGTTTCTTGTAGAGATAGCGGATGGTGCCGCCCTGCGAACCCTCTCCGAACAGGGTGCCCTGGGGCCCCTTCAGCACTTCGACCCGTTCGATGTCGAACAGCGTGCCGCTGACCTGGTTGTCCGGCCCCAACGCCGCGGTCACGGGCGTGCCGTCCAGGTAGACGCCGATCGTCGCTCCGGTAGGCGCGTAACCGATCTGGCCGCTCTGCGACGAGATGCCCCGGATCGTGTAGCGGGCCTCTCCGTTCAGGGCGCCCTGCATGCTGAGCCCCGGGATCATCGTGTAGAGGTCTTCCATGCTCTGCGCGCCGAGGTCTTCGACGAGCGCGTCGGAGACCGCGCTGATCGCCTGCGGCGTCTTCATCAGCTCGGTTTCGCGATAGGTCGCGGTCACGATGATCTCTTCGATGACGCCTCTCTCTTCGGCGCCGGTCTCCTCGGCGCTCGCCGGTGTACTGACGCCCGTCGCGAAGGCGGCGGAAACCGCGAAGGAAGCGACAAGGGCGTGCGGCGCACGCATGAAACGGGGCATGCCTCTCTCCGGAAGACCGGTTTGGATGTAGGCTGCACGCGCCATCCCGGCGTGTCAATCGCGAGCCCGGGGGATCTTCAGGAAGGACAGGAACCCGAGCGCAAGCAGCGGAGCGACCAGCAGCACCTGCAACGCCAGCTCATAGTTGCCCTGGGTGTCGTACAGGTAGCCCGTCAGGGGAGCGGCGGGGGCGTAGAAGAGGAGGGAGAGCGGGGTGGCAAGGCCCATGATGCGCGTCAGCGACGCCACGCCGAACATCCGGCCGACCGCCAGGGTCACGAGCGGCATGAGTCCGCCGAAGCCGAGGCCCAGTGTGCCGGCGGCCAGCGAGAGCCCCCGCTGGCCCTCAAGTTCGGCAAACAGCAGCACGGCTGCGAACTGGCAAAGCATGGAGGCGATCAGCAGGCGCTTGATGGACAGGTAGTCCGCGAGCGTTCCGAACAGGGGTCCGCCGAGCGCTCCCATCAGCGTCATCACCGAGAAGACGAGCGCGGCCCGCTCTCCGCTGAGTCCCGTGTCGGTCGCGTACGGGATCAGGTGCACCAGCATCGCGACCACCGCGAAGTTGGCCGTCCCGATCGTGCCGACCACCAGCCAGACGTCACGCGAGCGCACCGCCCGCCGGATCGTCCAGGTATCGTCCGCCTCTGCCTCCGGGGTGCGCGGGCCGTCCGGATCGCCGTCGGGAAACTGGCCCCAGTCCTCCGGACGGTCCAGCACGAAGAACCAGATCACGGGCAGCAGGATGACCGTGGCTACCGCCGCCGCGAGGAGCAGGCTCGTGCGCCAGCCGATCTCGTCGACGAGCAGGGAGAGCACCACGGGGATCACGGCGCCCGAGAGGGTCGGCCCGAGCGTGACGAGTCCGAGTGCCCGCCCGCGCAGTCGGTCGAACCAGTTGGAGACCAGGGCGATGCACGGCAGAAACAGGGCCGCGGTACTGGCCACGCCGGCCAGGATTCCCAGGCCCAGGTAAATCGGCCAGAGCGACTGCGCGAGTGCCGCCGCCGCCAGACCGAGGCCCATGGCGGCCGCGCCGACGAGCATGATCCCTCGAATGGAACGCCTCGCGAGCAGTGCGCCGACCCACGGACTCAGCAGCGCGTTGACGGCGAGCTTCACCGTGACCACGGCGCCGAGTTCCGCCCGCCCCACGTTCAGACTCTCGGCGATGGGCTTGACCAGGACGCCGAGGGCGTTGACCGTGCCTCCCGCGACGAGGAAACCGATCGCGAAGGTGGCGGCCACGATCCACCAGCCGTGGAAGGCGCCGCTCCCGGCGGGCGATCGCCCGCGGCGCTCGGTAACCGGCGCGCTCATTCCAGGGGCGGCGGAATGACTCGGCCCTAGTCGTCGGACCCGAACTGGAGCCCGCCGGACTGGAACTCGCGGCTCTTGGCTTCCTCGGTCTCTCTGAGGATGTCGCTCACCTCGGCCGGGCGGTAGCCGTACTCGAGCAGGATGGCTTCGGTGTGCTCGCCCAGCTCGCAGGCAAGCGGCCTGACCTCGGGAGGAGTCTCGCTGAGCTCGATCGTGTTTCCGACGACCCGGGTCCTGCCCATCTCGGGCAGTTCGATCTCGCTGATGTACCCGTTCTCGATCGCCTGCGGATCGTTCAGGACGTCCGCGTAGTCGAAGACACGCTGGAACATCAGGTACGGGTCCGAAAAGAACGCTTCCAATCCGCGGTGGTCCGGCTCGCGAAGATCTCGGCCACCTGCGACCGCAACTCCTCCGGGTTGTCCGACGCGAGCCGCTTGTAGGCGCTGTCCCAGCGTGCGTCGCGGGCCAGCTCGGACTTCCCGGAACTCTCGCAGAACGCGGTCCAGAGGTCCGGGGAGAGCGTATCGAGGAAGGCAACCGCGCCCCCGTCCGCGGTGCGGAACACCCCCGAGCTGCCGCCCGGCGCAAGCGGGTGAATCCCCTCCGAACTCCGCGGAACGTATCCGGTCATGCTCGTGTACGTCAGCTCGAACGCCTGGTGCCAGAGCTGCGCACCGTAGCTCGACGTGCCGACGCGCTGCCCGACGCCGTGGCGTTCACGCGCCACGAGCGCGGTCAGGATTCCGACCAGGAGCTGTCCGGCGCCGGTGGTATCGGCCATGGCGGCCCCCGCGAGAACCTGCGGCCGGTCGGGGCTGCCCGTCACGCTCACCAGTCCGCCGCGGGCCTGCGCCATGGGATCGAGCATCGCGCGGTCGGCGACGGGCCCCTTCGAACCGAAACCGCTGGCGATGGCGTAGATCAATCGCGGATTCAGGCGGTGCAGGTCCTCATAGCCGAGCCCGAGCCGGTTCAGGGCGTTCTCGCGGTAGTTCGTCAGGAACACGTCAGCCCTCGCGATCAGGCGGCGCAGGACCTCGCGGCCAAGCTCGCCCTTGGCGTCGAGCGTCATCAACCGTTTGCCGCGATTGCCGGCCACGAATTGCGGCGCCGGGACGGCCTTGGGCAAGGATTTTCCGTACCCGAAGTGATGGCGGTTCTCCTCTCCGACCGGGGTCTCGATCTTGATCACGTCGGCGCCGTGCTCGGCCAGGTACATGCCCGCGGCCGGCCCCTGGATCGCGATCCCCAGTTCGACCACGTTGATGCCGCTGAGCGCTGATTCCATCTCAAAACCTCTGTTTAGCTTGAGCTTGCCGTCGCAACTGATTGTTTATTCGTCCGAGACCTGACTCTCGGGCGGGAGATACGTCACGCGCATCCCGACCTCGAGGCAGGCCCCGCCGTTCGGATCGTCGACGGCGACCTGGAACGTGAAGTAGGGGAAGCGCCGCCCGCGCCCCTTGGCGCCGATCGTTCCCGTGTTCGTGTACCTGCTCCCCTGGAGGACCGGGCGATGACTCCTGAGGGAGACGCCGGAGACGACCATCCTCCCGGACGAGCCTTCTCCCAGCATCGCGTCCAGGGGCGCCCCGAACTCGGAGATGATCCGATAGAGCGCCATCGTCGGAGGGACGAGCGGAGGACCCCAGGGCGACGCCGACCCGTACAGCGGATCCTGTCCGCAGGCGTCGAGGAACGCGGCGATGAGGTCCGCGTCGGGACAGAGTTCGCTACGCGTGACGACCGTTCCGGCCGGTAGCTCGGGCAGGACCTCCGGGTCGTTTCCTTCGACCGGCGGCGCGGAGGCCGCGAGCCCCGCCCGCCCGTCCGCGCAGCGTTCCAGATCCCGGTTCTCCATGCCGAGCCCCACGCAACCGTCGTCCTCCGGGACGGCGGTCACGCGGACCTCGTCGCCGCCGTACACCGGCGCGCGATCCCGGTAGTCGAGCCACCCACCCTCGTAAAAGGACGGGCCGTACGCTGCGTGCAACGCGGGCATGAACGCGTGGAGGATCGCGTCGGTACCCACGATCGCGCGCGAGTAACCCGCTTCTCTTCCGGCGTTCGAGTCGTGGACGGTCACGAGCGACTCACCGGCGCCAAGCCCGGCCAGGTGACGCGCGAGTTCGGGGGCGTCTTCCGCGAGATTGCGCAGACGCTGCCAGTTTCCCTGGTACCGCCTTGGCGGCCGTTGTTCCATGTGATGGGCCCTACGTGGCCTCGGGAGACAAAGCGGACGCGATGTCCGTATGCGCAAAGTCCTCGCCCTTGAACAGCAGTGGCTCGCCGGCCATCTCGGCCAGGGCGTAGGCGAAGCAGTCGCCGAAATTGAGCGCCGCCGGGTGATTCCCCTTGCCGAAACGTCGCCAGGCACGCCGGGCCGACACCAGTTGTTCATTCGTCACCGGCGCCAATTCCATGCCTGCGCTCTCGACGAACGCGTCGAGTCTGGCGCCAGCTTCCGTCCCGCCACGACCCTCGATGACGATGGTCGCCTCCAGCGCGTTCGCCACGGACATGCGGCAGTTGGCCGAGGCCGCGATCGCCTCCTCGAATTGCGCCGCATCCGCCTCACGAAACAGGATTGCCAGCACGGCCGAAGTGTCGACGATCAACGGGGCAGGCCCCGTTCGTCATAGAGCATGTCGCCGTGGTCGACAGCCGCTGGTCCCGGCCCCAGCAGGCGGGCGCACTCCTCGGCGATGCCGCGCATGTCGCGAAGCCGGCGCGCTGCGCCACGGACACGACGCTCCCTGTCGAGACGCTCGCGAAGTGCGACGGTGATGGCGCCGGTCTTGGTCTCGCCGGTCAGGCGCGCGAGCTCTCCGGCAAGCTGGCAGGTTTCGTCGTTCTTGATGTTGAGACTCATGGCACGCGCAGGGTAGAAGATCGAGCCTGCGTCTACCCTACGCTCGGGCGGGAACCCGAGCAAGTGGCCGACGGCGAGATTGGGCCGCGTAGGGGAGGGCTTGTCGCGATACGTTCGAGGATGCCTTGGAGAGCCCTCAGCAGGTCACGACCTGCGGCAGATTCCGGAAGTGTCGATCCGAAGTGCAGACAACCAGGTCGTGCTGGACCGCAAGGGAGGCGATCCAGAGATCGTTCGTCGGTATGGGAGCACCTTTCTCCCTGAGTTGAGCGTGAAGTTGCGCGTAGTGATGCGTGGTCTGTTCATCGGGCGACAGGACCGACACCCTCGGGCTGGCCAGGAATCGCTGCAGGTTGGCGGCATTCGTGGACTCCTCGCGGCCCGCGACGAAGCCCGCACGCAGCTCGCCCAGCACGATGACGGGCAGGGCGATGGAACGCGCCGCTCGGACCACACGGACCCGATCGTCGCGACCGCGCATGAAGTCGCTGTAGGCGTTGGTGTCGAGCGCGAGGTTCACTTCCACGCGTCGCGATCGATGCCTTCGAAGTCGGCAACGGCCAGATCGAATTCCGGGTCTTCCTGCCAGGAGCCGATCAGGTGATCGAGGTCCGTGTGCTCGACCGATCCGACCTCGATCTGAAGGCCTCGGGCGAGCGCTTCGACAACGACGGCGTTCATGCTCTTGTCCTCCTGCCTGGCGCGACGCCGGACGGCGCGATCTATCGCGTCGGGGACGGAGCGGATGGTGTACTGCATGCTCATTGCGCCTGCAATGTACTCAAGGGTTGCAGGCAACGCAACGGTTTCGCGCCGGTCATGGTCTCAGGCTTCACTCCCCAGCGACTCGTGCACCGCCGCGATCAGCGCGGCCGGCCGGGGGTCCTCCAGGTACGGTTGCATCTTGTTCATGACGTAGCCGAAACCGATGTCCGCCACCGGGTCGGCAAAGCCGAGCGAGCCGCCGGCCCCGCCGTGCCCGAACGCGCCCTCGTTGACCAGGTCGACGGGCCCGCGATGCAGCGCGAAGCCGAGCCCGAAGCGGGTATTCGCGAAGATGACGCGGTCTCGGCCAACGCACTGTTCCGTGGTCGCGAGCCGGATGGTCTCGTCGTTCAGGAGGCGCACGCCGTCGACGCCGTTGCCGATGACCGAGGCGTACATCCGGGCCAGCGAACGCGCATCGGTGACGCCGTTCGCCGCCGGGAACTCGGCTTCGTAGAACGCCGGGGTGTCGACGGGCAGCGGGGTAGTGGTGATGTTCGATGCCCGGGACTGCAGGGAGTCCGGGTCCTCGAACTGGGCCATCACCTCGCGCATGGATTCCGGCAGGCTGTCGAGGTCGACGTCCTCGACTTCCTCCCCGAGCATCGGGCACACCCGCGCGTGCTCGCTCTCGGGCAGGCCGATCCAGAAATCGAGGCCGAGCGGGTCCGCGACGTGCTCGGCGAAGAACGTGCCGAGGCTCCGCCCCGTGATCCGTCGCACGACCTCGCCGACGAGCCACCCGTAGGTAATCGCGTGGTAGCCGTGCGCGGTGCCTGGCTTCCACACCGGGCGCTGCGTGGCGAGGGCTTCGACGGCCGGGTCCCAGGCGAGGGCCTCCTCGACGGTGAGCGGGTTGTCGAAGAGTGGCAGTCCGACCTGGTGGGTGAGCAGCCAGCGGACCGGAATGTCCTGCTTGCCGGCGGCGGCGAACTCCGGCCAGTACCGGGCCACCGGAGCGTCGATATCGAGTTCTCCGCGCTCGGCGAGCAGGAGCGCACAGATCGCCGTGGCGCCCTTCGTCGTGGACGCGACGCTCTGCAGGCTGTTCTGCGCCCAGGCGCGTCCGGTGGTGGGATCCGCCACCCCGCCCCAAAGATCGACCACCATTTCGCCGCCGCGATAGAGGCTGAAGGCGGCCCCGACCTCGCCGCGTTGCTCGAAGTTCTCGGCGAAGGCGTCCCGCACCCGCTCGAAGCCGCTCGCAACCGTTCCTTGTACCCCTTTCGCGCTAGACACGATAGCCTGCCTCTGTTATCCAATATTCTTTCGGCACGTCCCGTGGAGGACCGCATGCCCAAGTATGACCTGCTCATCAAGGGCGGAACCATCATCGACGGTCAGCGCACACCGCGTTTCACGGGCGATGTCGCGATCGCCGACGACCGCATTGCCCAGATCGGCGGCGGACTGTCCGAGTCGCACGCGAGGCGCGTCATCGACGCAAAGGACCTGATCGTCGCGCCGGGCTTCGTGGACCTCCACACGCACTTCGACTCGCAGATCTTCTGGGACCCCTACTGCACGATGTCCGGGTGGCACGGCATCACCTCGGTGGTGATCGGCAACTGCGGTTTCGGCTTCGCGCCGGTGGCGCCGGAACACCGCGAGCGCGCGATGCTCACGCTCGAGCGCAACGAAGCGGTGCGGGCCACGACGATGGCCGCGGGCATGCCTTGGGACTGGGTCACCTTCCCGGAGTTTCTCGGCAGCATCGAGCGCACACCGAAGGGCGTGAACGTGCTCGCGTACATGGGCATCGCGCCGCTCATGACCTGGGTGATGGGGCAGGACGCCAAGGGGCGACCCGCGACCGCCGACGAGCGGCAGCGGATGTGCGCGATCCTCTCCGAGGCGATGGACGCGGGCGCATGCGGGTTCTCCGCGCAGATACTGGGCGAGAACAGCGTGCAGCGGGACTACGACGGCACGCCCATGATCACGGACGTGATGGCGCCGGAGGACCTGCTCGCCTTCGCGGGCGTGCTTCGTGAGAAGGGGCGTGGCGTCGTCCAGATGATCGGAGCGGCGCCCGAGCTCTTCGAGCAGGTCGCGGAGGTCAGCGGCCGGCCGGTGATCTGGAACGCGCTGGTGCTGCAGAGCGACCAGCACGGCAACACCTACGGGTCGTACAAGGACCGCCTGAACTGGCTCGAGGAAAGCAACGCCGAGGGCAAGCGTATCTTCGGGCACGCGGTCACCTGCGACATGGACGAGCAGTTCTCCCTCGACGACTGGAACCTGTTCGACGCGATCCCTTCCTGGCGCGCGGTCACCCTCGGCGACGTGTCGGAGCGCATCCGGAAGATGAACGACCCGGCGCTGCGCCAAGCCATCCGTGAGGATTTCGACCAGTACGCCGAATTGCGGAAGGTCGATCCCGTGGCGGCCACGAAGGCCGGCTCCGGAGGGCTCTTCCTGGCCATCCCCGACATGTGGATCGCGGAGGGCAGGACGGAGCAGGGCCGGGCGCTGGAAGGCTACACGGTCGGCGAGGTCGCGGACCGCGAGAACAAGCATCCCATCGACGCGATGCTCGACCTCGCGATCTCCGAGGACCTGAAGACGGTGTTCTTTCGGGAGTTCCCGAGAAACGACCCGGAGGCCATGCGCGAGGTCGTCAACGCGCCCTTCGTGCTGCCCGGGATCTCGGACGGCGGCGCCCACATGAAGTTCCTGACGCTCGGCTGCTACCCCACCGACTTCATCAGCCGACTGGTGCGCGAGCAGGGGCTGATGGACCTGGAGCAGGCGCACTGGCGGCTCTCGGGCTACTCGGCCATGGCGGCGGGGTTCACCGATCGGGGCTTCCTGCGCGAAGGCGCCCCGGCGGACGTCCTCGTCTACGACTACGATGCGCTGCGCGTGCTGCCCCGGGAGCGAATCCAGGACTTCCCGGCGGACGACTGGCGCCTCGCGCAGAAGGCAGAAGGCTATCGCCAGACGATCGTCAACGGAGAGGTCACGTTCGAGGACGGCGAGTGCACGGGTGCGACCCCGGGCACGTTGCTGCGCCACGGGCTCACGACCTAGTCGTCGCGAAACCGAACCAACGGGAGGCTCCATGAGCGAAGCCGTAGCCGAACCGGAAATCATCTACGACACCCTGCCGCCGGACGCCATCTCCGACGAGCTCGCGCCCGTGGTCGACGAACTCGGGCTCAGGGAAAACTGCCGGCAGCTCGCGATGGAGGGCTACACGGTCGTGGAGAACGCCGCCTCCCCGGAGTTCAACGCCCGGCTGCGCGCAAAGATCCTGGAACTGTCTCCCGAACCGCCGGGGGAGATTCGCGGCGCCAACATGCTGCTCGCGAAAGACCCGGTGTTCGCGGAAGCGGCGCTGAATCCGAGCATCATGGCCATGGCCGAGTTCTCGGTCGGGCGCGGTTTCCTGATCACCCAGATCGCTTCCAGCGTCATGCCGAAGGGACCGTTCGCGATCAAGCTCCACGCGGACAGCAGTTGGCTGCCGGCGCCCTTTCCGGCGCACAACACGCTGCTGACCGCATGCTGGACGCCCGACGGTTACGACAAGGAGAGCGGCGCCACCCTGGTGATCCCGGGCAGCGGAAACCTGCGCCGGCATCCCAACGCGGAGGAAACCGAGGCCAAGGCCGGCGCCATCGCCATCGCGGCTCCCCCGGGCGGGGTCGCGATGTGGGACGGCAACATCTGGCACGCGAACTGGCCGCGCCAGACCGACGGCGAGCGGGTCGTCTGCCACGTCGCCTACACGCGGCTGATGATGCGCCCCGTCGAGGACTACAGCGCCCACGCCGATGCACTGATCGAACGCCACGGCGAGCGGATGTCGCAACTCCTCGGCCGCGAGGATTTCCTGTACAGCGCCGGAGGATTCGATCCCGCGCTCGGCATACCGACGCAGAACAACGCGAAACGGTAGATGACCGCCACGCCCGAGTACACGCCTCCGAGAGTCTGGAAGTGGGACAAGGAGAGCGGGGGAGCCTTCGCGAGCATTAACCGGCCGATCGCGGGGCCCACCCACGAAAAGGAACTCGCGGTAGGCCGGCACCCGCTGCAACTCTACTCGCTCGGCACGCCGAACGGCGTGAAGGTCACGGTCCTGCTGGAGGAACTGCTCGCACTCGGCCACCAGGGCGCCGAGTACGACGCCTGGCTCGTCAACATCATGGAGGGCGCCCAGTTCTCGAGCGGCTTCGTGGACGCGAACCCGAACTCGAAGATCCCGGCCCTGATGGATCACTCGGTCGACCCGCCGATCCGCGTGTTCGAGTCCGGCGCGATCCTGTTCTACCTCGCGGAGAAGTTCGGCGCCTTCCTGCCGACGGAGCCCCGCGCCCGTATCGAGTGCCTGAACTGGGTCTTCTGGCAGATGGCGTCCACGCCGTTCCTGGGCGGCGGCTTCGGGCACTTCTATGCCTACGCGCCCGTCAAGATCGAGTACGCGATCGACCGCTTCGCCATGGAAGTGAAACGTCAGCTCGACGTCCTCGACCGCAACCTCGCCGGGCGCGAGTACATGATCGGAGACGCGTACACGATCGCCGACATGGCGATCTGGCCCTGGTACGGCGCCGTGGTCCGCAACGAGGCCTACCAGTCGGCTGAATTCCTCGAGGCGCACACGTACGAACACCTGGGGCGTTGGTCGGAGTTGATCGGCGGGCGGGAAGCGGTCCGGCGCGGGCGGATGGTCAACGGCGTCTTCGGCGGGCCGGAGGACCAGCTCATCGAGCGGCACGATGCGTCGGATTTCGAGAACAGGACCCGCGACAAGCTGGAGGGACTCGCGCATGACGGTGATCGGTAAGGAGGGCGCGTGGCCCCACGAGGCGACGACCCGGTTCTCGTTCCGTGAAGCGGAGGAGTGGGTCGACTTCTCCAATGGCAAGGATCTGGCGCTCCTCCTTGGCGACCCGGACTGCGGTCCCCTGATCGAGCTTACGAGCAGGCCCCCGGAGCCGGAGGAGATGCCCCGCGCGCCAGCCCATGGGCACGCTTCCGACAACTGGCGGATCACCATCCAGGGCACCACGAACATGGGCAAGTACGCCTACGGCCCGGGCCAGTTCCGGTTTCAGGACGGGGGCGTCCCCTACGCCGGGGACAACCTGGCATGGGGCCCGGAGGGCGGCTTCGGGATCATCATGTTCGCGGACCGCCGGGGCTCCCCGATCCGCTTCGTCGAACGGGACCATCCGTTCCAGGAAGGCGCGGACCAGGGTGCGCGGGCGTTCGCGGACGCGTACGGCTTCGAGTTGTGCGATCCCTGTCCCGGTGCGCCGGCGATCCGCACGACCCTCGGCAAGACGACACACGGCCACCTCGACACGGGCTTCGAGGACTCGGACTCGTGGACGGAAGTCATACCCGGTGTTCGGCTGGCGACCTCCCTGCTGGGGGAGGTGACGGCCGGGCCGGTGCTCGCGTTGCTGCGCTGCGATCCGGGCGCCCCGGCATGCCCGGCGGGGACGGTAGAGACCGAAGTCTTCCACGCGGTCGTGGAAGGGTCCTGCGTGGTCGAAGGTTCCTCCCGGGCCCTTGGCGACGCCTGGGTGCACGAGCCCGGGCGGCAGCCCGAGGTCATCGCCGGTCCGGACGGGCTCGCGCATATCGTCGTGTTCGCCGACCGGCGCGCGGTTGGCGGGTTCACGGCCTCCGGCGATAGTGCCGGCCGCGATCTGGCGGCGACTATCCTTCGCGAAACGGCCGCCCTCGCGGCGGCCTGACGATCCCCCGCCGCGCCCCACGGATCGCGGTCAACAAGAAGGCATACCACATGGCAGCATTGATCGTTCACGGCGTTCCCCTCTCGCAACCGGTTCGGGCCGTGCTCTGGGCCCTGGTTCGCAAGCGCAAGCCGTTCCAGCTCTCGCCCAAGGTCCCCGGTTCCCCGGCGGAAGACGGGACCCGGCACCCGAGCTTCCTGGCCATGAACCCCGGCGGCACGATGCCCTGCCTGGAAGAGCCCGACACCGGCTTCGTGCTCGGGGAATCAAACGCGATCCTGTGCTACCTGGCGCGCACGAACGGCTGGGACGACCTCTATCCCTCGGATCCCCGGGCGGCGGCGAAGGTCGACTGGTACCTGCACTTCCATCACCAGAGCGTCCGCCAGGCCTCCATCGGCTACATCGCACCGGCCTTCCGGCAGGACCTGCAGATTCCGGAGCACATCGTGGGCGGCGCGAAGGCGGCGACGGAGTACGCGCTCGGAGCGCTGGACACCGGTCGCTGGCGAAGTCGCGGTTCATCGGGGGAGACGGCCTTACGATCGCGGACCTCGCGGCCTACGGGGACCTCGGCCAGTTGCGGCCGGAGTTCACGAACCTCTACGACTTCTCGAAGTACGCCAACGTCCAGCGTTGGCTCGACGACATGATGCAGGCCGATGGACACGACGACGTGCACGTGGCGTTGGCCGAACTCGGGGACATCAGCGTCGAGGGACCCACCGTCGCAAGGCTCGGAGAGGTCAACGGGATCGCCATCAAGGCGCTGGTCAGGCAGGCGGCCGGGTTCGCCGACTGACCCGCATGTCGGACTCGCTGACGACGCCGCGCAGCGACACGCTCCCGCCCGACGCGATCTCCGACGTACTCTTCCCCGTGGTCGAGGAACTCGGCCTCGTGGGCAATTGCCGGCAGCTCGCCGCGGAAGGCTGGACCGTCATCGAGAACGGCGCCGACCCGGAGTTCGTGGCGCGCCTGCGCGAGCGGGTCCTGGCCGACGGCACCAGCTTCATGCGCCTCGACAAGGATCCCGTCTACGCGGAGGCGGCGCTGAATCCGAAGGTCCTGGCCATCGCGGAGTTCTCCGTCGGCCGCGGCTTTCTGCTCTATGGACTGACCACCAGCGTGCGCGGGGAGGGCGCCCCGGCCATGCACCTGCACGCCGACCAGTCCCTCGTCCCCGCCCCGTTTCCCGACCACAACATGATGATGGTGGCCTGCTGGGCCTGCGACGACTGCACGCGGGAAGGCGGCACCACGCTGGTGATTCCTGGCACGAAGGCGCTGCGCCGCCTCCCGCGCGAGGAAGAGGCCGACGACCTGTCGGGCGCCATCCCCATCGAGTGCCCGGCGGGTTCCATCATCGTCTGGGACGGCAGCATCTGGCACGGCAACTGGCCGCGCACGCTGCCGGGCGAACGGGTCGTGCTGCACGCCGTCTACACGCGGCTGCTGATGCGGGCGGGCGAGAGTTATGCGCACGCGGTCGACGAACTCATTGACACCTACGGGACGCGGATGTCACAACTCCTCGGCCGCGAGGACTACCTGGACGAGAGGGACTTCGACTGGGTGAACGACCCGAGGAACCTGCAGACCAGGATCAACGTGAAGCTTTGAAACGCGAGCCGGAGCCGTTCGGCCCCGCGTCGGGTTCGGCGACGCCTGCCGAGCATGGAGCAACCGTCGGCGGTCCTAGGCGGCCGACCACGGGATGGCTTTTCGCGGGCCGCGCAGTCGAGCATGCCTGTTGCGGTCAAAAATGCGCGCATCTATGCTAGCCAGGTGAGCAACGCCGACAGGCGCCATGGCCCAATGACCGGTCGGCAGTTCATCGTTAGGGTGCGCAGGTGGGCGAGAGTCAGGAACGTAGAGGTGCGTTTCGTGGCGTCGGAAGGGCCGGGTTCTCACGGGACGCTCTACGCAGGGGACCGCAAGACAACCGTGAAGGACCGGAAGAAGGAGATCGGCAAGGGACTGCTTGCAAAGATGCTTCGCGACTTGGGGATCGAGAGAGAGGACTTCTAGGTGACCGCGGACAGGAGGCTCTCGAGCATGGAGGAACGATCCGATGTCTGACACTTACAACTATCCGGCCGAGATCGAGCAAGACGAGGACGGCCGCTATGTCGTCGTGTTTCCGGACTTCGGGTGGGGCGCCACGGATGGGGTGACACGAGACGAGGCGCTGGCAGAGGCGAGGGACCTTCTTCGCGAGTTGATCGCGGCTACCATGCGCGAAGGCAAGGACTTGCCGCGGCCATCCCGCACGACTCGGCGGCGGTGCCTTGTCGTCCCGCCGGTACCGATTGCGCTCAAGGCAGCGTTTTACGAGACGTTTCGCCAGACCGGACTGTCGCAACGTCGTCTCGCTGAAGACCTCGGGGTTGCGGAGAGTGAGGTGCGACGGATGTTGAATCCGGATCATGCCACGAGGGCCGGCACCATAGACGGCGCCTTGCGCCGGTTAGGGAAACGCGTGACTGTGACGGTCGGCGAGGCTGCGTGACATCGTCGGGGCTGGGCCTCAGACTCCTCTCACCAACCCGCCATCCACAAGCAGACAGGTCCCGCGCACGTAGGAGGCCAGCTCCGAAGTCAGGAAGTAAACCGCCCTGGCGACTTCCTCGGGCTTTCCGAAGCGCTTCAAGGAAACGGGCTGGCTCAACTCGGCCATCACCTCCTCGGGTGATCGACCTGTTTCGCTCGCCGTTCTGGCCACCCCTGTCTGCACGATGTGGGTATCTATGTAACCGGGTTCCACTGCGTTGAAACGCACACCCCTGGGGCCATACTCGCGGGTCATCAACTTGACCCACGCCGCGATACCCCCGCGCAGGACCGAAGATGCGGGCACGACATCCAGGGGTTCGAGTGCGGCCATGGACGATATGACGACGACCGAAGCGCCCTCTTGCCGCAGCAGGCAGGGCAGGGCGGTCTCGACGACCGCGAGCATGCTTCGATAGATCGCTTCGTAGCCTTGCTGCCAGTCGGCCAGGGTCAGTTGTGAAATGGGAACGGTAGCCGAATGGGGCGGGTTGACGATCACGTGATCGAGCCCCTTCCACTCGGCCACGACACTGGAGACAAAGTCCTGCGTAGCGTCCAGATCCATCAGGTCCACCTGGCGAGCGATCACCTGCAAACCGTACTGTTCCTGTATTGCGTCCAACGACTGCCCGGACCGCGCGCACAGTGCGACGCGCGCCCCATCGTTGAGATACAGCTCCACGATGGAGCGCCCGAGACCCCGTGTTCCCCCGGTTACCAAGACTCTCTGGTCGCGGAGCGATGTTTCCATGACGTTTACCTGAAGCCGGACGGCGCCTTGACCGCGGCGCGGCCGGAAACCTAGCATCCCGGGGCGCGCAGGGGGAGCCCGTCATGGCGATTCCGATCATCGATTCGGACACCCACGTCACCGAACCCGCGGACCTGTGGACCAGCCGCATCGCGTCGAAGTGGGGCGAGCGCGTTCCGCACGTGAAGTGGGACCCCGAGAGCCGGACGGAAGCCTGGTTCATGGGCGACGAGAATCTCGGCCCGGCGGCGGCGAGTGCGAGCTACGGCTGGAAGGACCAGTGGCCGTCGGTACCGCCGACCCTCGCGGATGCGCACCCGGCGTCCTACGACGCAGCCGAGCGCCTGAAGGTCATGGACGCCAGCGGCATCTACGCCGAGGTCCTGTACCCGAACGTGGGGGGCTTCGCTTCGACGGTCTTCCGCAGATTGAAGGAACCCGAGCTGGAGGTCGCGTGCGTGCGGGCCTACAACGACTTCCTGATCGACTGGATCCGGCCCGCCCCCGAACGCTTCGTGCCGGTCGCGGCGCTGCCTTTCTGGGACGTGCCGGCCTCGGTCAGGGAGATCGGGCGCGCCGCGTCGATCGGCCACCGGGCGGTGCTCTTCAGCGGCGCGCCGCACGAGCACGGCATGCCGTACCTGGCGGATCGCCACTGGGACCCGATCTGGGCGGCGGCCCAGTCGGCCGGCCTGTCCGTCAGCCTGCACGTCGGGAGCGGGGACCTCACGGACCTGTTTCGCCCGGAGCGCACGGAGCTCGAGGGCGGCGCCGTCACCTACGCGCGCGCCGCAGCCTCGGTGATCCAGGACACCGCGAGCCACCTCGTCGACCTGCTGCTCTCCGGCATCCTGCCGCGCTTTCCGGATCTGGTCTTCGTCTCGGTCGAGAGCGGCATCGGCTGGATTCCCTTCATGCTGGAGACCTGCGACTACCACTTCCTGCGCGGCGACGTGCGCGCCGAGCGGCCCGAATTCGAGCTGCTTCCGAGCGAGTACTTCCGGCGCCAGGTGTACGGCTGCTACTGGTTCGAGACCATCGCGCCGCGCCTGCTGCTGGACGAGATCGGCGTCGACCGCATCATGTTCGAGACCGACTTCCCGCACCCGACCTGCCTCGGTCCGGAACGGGTGGCGGATGTCGTCGAGAACGCGCTCGGAGACCAGAGCGAAGAGGTCAGGCGCGCCATCCTCTGGGAGAACGCGGCTGCGCTGTACGGTATCGACGCTCCGTAGCGCCTTGCCGTCCGCTCGCGTTTTGTCGGGCCCGTCGCCGTGGTCAAAGGCCTGTTGCGATGGTCAATCAAATCTGTCAGTGTTGATGTCGAATTTCTGACACTTCGCTGGACACCGCTGTGCCAAGTCTGTCGAAAAGGGTCATGGACCATGCCCGGTCGCTTCCGGAAGCGACGCCGATCTGTGCGGGGACTCTGCTTCACCTCGGCAATCGCGCGGCGGTCGACCAGACGCTATCCCGCCTGGCGAGAACCGGGAAGCTGCTGCGCATCTGCCAGGGCGTCTACATGCGGCCCGTGGAGACGCGGTTCGGCCCCCGCTCGCCCAGCGTGGACAAGGCGCTCGGCGCGCTCGCACGTTTGTGGGGGGAGACGATCGTCCCTTGCGGCGGCGCGTCGGCGTACCTGCTCGGGCTGACGACGCAGGTGCCCGTACGGTCGGTCTACCTGACCTCCGGCCCCGATCGTCGGCTGCGGTTCGGGAATCTGGACGTGGTGCTCCGGCATGCACCCCGGTGGCAACTGACGGCGCCGCACCGCCGTGCCGGGGAGGTCGTCCGAGCGCTCGCCTGGCTCGGCCCGGAAGAGGTCAGGGACGGTCTGGAGCGCGTGCTGCCAATCCTTGGCGCCGAGGAGATCGGCGAACTTGCGGATGCCCGGGCAACGATGCCGCACTGGATGGCGGAGCCCGTGAGCGGCCTCTTCGCGAATGCCGCGAATGTCTGAGGTTGCGTTTCACGAGTTGCCGGCGGTCGACCGGCGCGAAGCGCTTCGCGCGGCCCAGGACGCGAGTGGACGGCGTGCGTTTCTCCTGGAGAAGGACGCCTGGGTCGTCCACACGCTGCGCGTCCTGTTCGACGGGCCGTTCGGCGCGGACATCGTCTTCAAGGGCGGTACCTCGCTCGCCAAGGCCTCTTGGGCGCGTCCGGTGGAGAAACACTGCCGGCCACGCGAAGCCAGGAGAAACGGTGGACCAAGTCCATCCGCTCGCGCCTGGTGGAGTGGGTACGGGACGAAGCTCGGGTGGTCGTCGGCGACAGCCTCTCGCGGGAGGGGCTGCACGCCGACGTCAGTGCGTCGGGAGACAAGCTCGTCGTGCGTTACGAAGCGTTGTTGGATGACGCCGGGTTCGTGAGGCCCGAGGTGATCATCGAGTTTGGCGCACGGGCCACGAGGGAGCCCAACGAACAGCGGGCCGTGGCCTGCGACGCCGCGGCTTGGCTGCCGGACGTCGTGTTCCCGACCGCGCGTCCGACGGTGATGATGGCGGAACGCACGTTCTGGGAGAAGGCGACCGCGATGCACGTCTTCTGCCGCCAGCAGCGGCGCCGTGGCGAGCGTCTGTCTCGTCACTGGCACGATCTGGTGCGGCTTGACGAGGCGGGCTATGCGGCCAGCGCGCTCGGCGACCGCGAACTGGCGGTGTCGGTGGCGCGGCACAAGGCCGCGTTCTTCCGGGAGAAGGATGCGGCAGGTGCCTGGATCGACTACGAGCGTGCCGTCTCGGGCGGGTTGAGGCTGGTGCCGCCCGGCGCGGCGCGAGACGCCCTGGAGCAGGACTATGGGAGGATGGTCGACGACGGGATGCTGCTGGACGACGCGGAGCCCTTCGGCGTACTGATGGAGCGGTGCGCGGACCTGGAAGCGCGGGCCAATGGCGTCTAGGGCCGCTCTGCCGGATGCGGATGGATTCTCCGTCAGGGGACGCATCCTCGAACGCGGCTGGGAAGCAGGCGGTTTTCACTTCAGGTTCGAGACCCTTGACGACCTCCTCGTAACGAACCGTCGAACGGCTTCGCCTGCGAGTTCATCGGGAAGAAGATCCGGACGATCGTCGAGGATCCGACCGTCGCCGAGACACTCTGTCCCAGGTGGCCGCTCGTGGCCAAGCGGCCGCCGCTTGGAGTGGAGGCCTTGGTGGTGCTAACCGTCGCGAAGACGCCGACGGATGTCGTCGAGAAGCTCGGGTCCGCGCCGTGCCCGGACGATCAGTTCTGCGACTGCCGCGAACTGGTCCCAGTCGTCGGCGTTCTCGAGCAACTCCTCGACCTGTCCGGCGACCGTGTCGCCGAAGCGCACCAACGCGAGGCGGCGCAGCAAGGCTCGCTCCTCGAGCAGGCCCTCGCGTCGTCCCTCGGCCAGTCCCTCGCGTCGTCCCTCGGCCAGGCCCTCGCGCCGTCCCTCGGCCACACCCTCGCGCCGTCCCTCGGCCACACCCTCCCGACGCCATTGCGCTGGCCATTGCGCCACCCGTTCGACCAGTGTCATCGCCGCTTCCTCCAACGTTACCCCTAGTTCAACTTCGGCGTGTTCGGGTTGCAGACGGACAACCATCTGCTCCAGCCACGACGCGAACGCCCGGCTGAGCTCCGCGTCCGCTGGCGATCCCAGCCATTCCGTCGCCGCTGTAGCGGCCCGCGCCAGATCGCCTGCCGTCCGGCTCCGCTCGAATGCGACGACCGCCCGCATCAGGTTGCCGAGTGGCAGATCGTCCACCGTGCCGTGCCGTTCGTCAAGCAGCAGCGAGCGCTGCGACGGCTGGCACGGGGACAGGGCCGCCGGCGCCGGCGCGATCAGTTCGCGCATCTCCAGCGCAGCGGTCCACGGCGCGTCGCCGTTGTACAGCACCACGGGCAGTACCGGGGGCCAGCGTCCAGGCGCGCCGAGTTCTCCCCGGCGGGCCAGCTCTCGGTACAGCAGCGCGGTGTATTCGAGATTGCGCAGCGCCATGCGGGGGTCGTTGCCGGACTGGAACTCCAGCAGCACCAGGAGATAGAGCCAGCCGTTGTGGAAGCGAACCCGCCACACCGCGTCGCCCCGCCGCTGCTGGCCACGGTCGCCCACATGTTCCGCTGGCAGCCTCTCGAGCGTATCCAGGTCTACTTCATCGACCCAGTCGCCTTGCCCGACTGCCCGCAGGAGGTCCGCCACCATGCGTGGGAAGGCGAACAACCTTCTGTAGTTCGGGTCGTGCACGGGATCCACCGTAGACCCCGCCGGAACGTGTGTCTTTGGCGGATGTCTCCGAATCCCGTAGGCGATCTTCCCGCCCTCGCGTCCGCCTGTGGCCACGCGACTGCCCGGCGGCGACGCGTCGGCCCGTCGGCGGCGCTATGGGCCCATTCCCTTCGCGCGCAGTTCGGCCAGCGCTTCGTCGGTCTTCCGGAGGTGCCCGAGCCCCATGCCGCGCAGGACATGGTCCGCCTTGGTGTACTGGATCTTCGTGTACGTGGTGATCTCGACGCGGTTGCCCCAGGGGTCGAGGAAGTCCATGAAGCGTCCGTCGAGGAACATGACGCCGAGCTCCTCGAGCCGCTGGCGGGCGAGTTCCTTGTCGTCCACGGCGATGCCGAAGTGGCGGCGTTCGTCCGGTCCCTGGCGGCGTCCGCGGGCGAAGTTGATGAACTGGTCGCCGAAGTAGACGAAGGCCGCGGTATCGCTGCGACGGGAGATCTCGAAGTCCAGGAACGCCCCGTAGAACTCCAGGGCGGCATCGATGTCGCCCACCTCCAGCGCGATGTGGTTGATCCCGACCGCGCGGGCCCTGCGCGGTGCCGCTTCATCGCTCATCGGCGCTCCTCCGCTCCGGGCTCGCCGCCGCGAACGCCGCGGCCAGGCGCGGCCCGCTCTCGAACCGGTGCAACTGGCGCCGGGGCACGAGCCAGTTGCCGCCCAGGAACAGGTACTCCCGGCCGTCACGCCGCAGGCACTCCTTGCGGGCTTCGTTCAGCATCCGCGCCGCCGCGGTCTCGCCCCAGAACCAGTTCTCGAGGCGCACCGGGTCCGTGTTCCCGCCCGGTCGCGCCGTCATCGATTCGTTGTAGTACGCCTTGAGGTCCTCGGTCGCCATCTTGAGCGCCATGGCGGGCGAAACCTCGGACAGCGGGTTGGCCGGATCTTCGCCCAGGGCGAACGCCGCGACGAACTCCGCGACGGCATCGGGGGACAGCCCGATCGAGTTGGCGGTGGTGCGCCGCCGCTGCCGGACGGCTTCGCCGTACCAGTCGCGCAGCCCTTCCACCTCCGCTCGAAACGCGTCCCGAAGCTCGCTTTCGACCTCCAGCTGCACGGTGTCGGCGGCGAAGCTGACGGGGCACGCCAGGGGTGCCTCCGGCGCGGCGCCGACGGGTTCGTCGTCGGGGAAGTTCGCAAGCACAGGCCCTTCGGGGCGTTCCACCAACTCGAGGGCGGCGCGTACCACCCGCGTCTGGAACGCCGGGTTGCCGTGCGCGCCGATGGGACGTCCGAGCTCGAACGGCACCCACAGGGCGCGCGGCGGCCGGATGCGCTCGGTATGCACGCGGATCAGGCTGATCTGCGTGGTGGCCATACCGGCCTGTTCGAGGAAGTGCCCGAGCGCGCCGACGGCACGCGTGCAGGCGGGTCAGACCGGGACGAGCAGGGCGGTATCCACCCCCTCGGCCCGCATGGTCTTCGCGAGTTCCTCTGCCTGCGGCTCGAGGGCAAGGACGTCGCCGATGGCCCCCATGAACGAGTAGTGGTCCCGGGCCAGGCCGCGGATGACGCCCGACGCGGCCATCTCGCGCAGCCGGTCGAGGGGAAACACCACGTTCCAGTCCTGCTGAAAGCCGGTGCGGTCGAAGTTGGTGGAGACATGGCTCATCACCAGTTCCTCCGGCGGGGTGTCGGCCGGAATGCGCCGGTATTCCAGGGAGCCGGGCGAGAAGGGCCGGTCGTCCCGCCGATGCAGGCCGGCGGTCGAGATCAGCGCGACCCGGCGCTTTGCCAGCGGCGGTCCCGCCACCCAGGGCGCGGTGTCGAACGCGGGGCAGGGCATGTTCAGGAAGTGTTCCTGCAACCGAGGGGACATGCGGTCGAGTCGGGCCATCGTCTCGTCTCCGGTCGTGCGTTGCCGTTGGCGTCCCGATTCTACGTGGCGGACACGCGGTCCTGCACCGTGGGGTCACGGAGTACGATGTCATCGTCGCCGTGAATCGGGGTGGAGGACATGATGGGGAAAGACGCAAGTTGGGAAGACCGGCTCGAGCACGCGTTCGCGACCTTCTCGCGTTTCGTGCCGGATGCGGAGCCGGCACGCGTGCTCGAGTCCATGGAACGCCGCCTGGGCGCCCTCGGTACCTTCGCGTTCGCCACGGTGGGCGAGATGTGGGATCGCCCCGTGCTCGACCGGCGCGACCGCAGCCTGATGATCATCGCCGTGCTGGCCACGCAGGGGCGGGACGAGGAACTCGAACTGCACACGCGGGTCGGGTTGCGCCACGGCCTGAGCCGGACCGAGATCGAGGAGATCAACCTGCACATCGCGGCGTACGTCGGCTTCCCCGCGGCCATGGCCGCCAATCGCCGCATGGATGCGGCATTCCGCGAAGCGGAGGGCGTGGAGCGGATCGAGGGCCGTGCGCCGGCCGCGCACCTGTCGGATGCCGAACGGTTCGAGCGGGCGGCCGACGTTCGCGCCTCCCTCACGGCCGGCCGGGCGAACCCGGACCCGAAGGCCGACCTCGAGGCAATGCGGGGTTACATCGGCGGGCTCGGCGACTGGGCCATGAAGTGGGCCTTCGGCGAGATCTGGGCCCGGCCGGAACTGTCACGCCGCGACCGGTCGCTGGTGGTGATCGCGATTCTCGCCGCACTCGGGCAGCAAGCCGAGCTGACCTTCCACGTCCGCGCCGGCCTGAACCACGGGCTCACGCGGGAAGAGACCGGCGAGGTGATGACCCACCTGTGCCTGTACATCGGGTTTCCGCGGGCCGTCGAGGGCATGCGCACGACGATGGAGGTGTTCGCCGCCCTGGACGGGTGACGCGTTACAGGCGCGGCGGCGGGTCGACGGCGTCGCAGCGCTCGATGCGGAGGGTTTCGACGGCGGGATGGGGTGTGGGTGCGAGGTCCCCGGGAACGAGAGGCCGGAGCATCGGCAGGAGCGCCGGCGGAAGCGGCGCCCGCCGGTGCGGGGCCGTCTCGGGCATGTGGTGCTCGGCCAGGTCGGCGACGATGCCGCCTACGGTCTCGGGGTCCATTTCGGCGGCGTCCACCGCATGCACGGAGACGCAGGCCAGTACAACGGCGCATCGGAAGAGCCCGCTCATGTCATGGACAGCGCGATGCGGTGGCAGGCGTTGTTGAGGTAGCCGCGCGGATTCCACGCCGGCATCACGACGGGCTGCGAGACGCCGTTGTCGTCCACCGCCCGGGCCCAGACCTCGTAGTAGCCGGGCCCGGGCGGCGCCACAAAGGTAGACCACTGCTGCCAGGCCAGGCGATTCGCGGGCGGCCGCAGGACCGCGTGCTGCCACGTCGCGCCGTAGTCGATGGAGGTGAACACATCGCGGACCCCGAGGTCGCCGGCCCAGGCGTGGCCGCGTACCAGGATCGCCTCTCCGAACGTCCGGCAGGCGCCCGACTCGGGAAACGTGATGAGCGATTTCACGAGCATGGACCCGATGATGCACATGTTGCCGTCGGAGACCGTCGCGCCCGGCGCGACGGGGCTGCAGGGCACGCGGTAGGACTGTCCGCCCATCTTCGCGCCGTCGTGCACGCGGTCGCGCACGAGGACGCGCGTCAGCCATTTCCCGCTCACGGACCCGGACCAGCCGCCGATGACGAGCCGCAGCGGGAAGCCGTGCAGGGGCTCGAGCGGCGCGCCGTTCATGGCCCACGCCACCAGCGACTCGGGTTCGAGCGCCTTGGCGACGGGTACGCCGCGGGATATGGGTTGCCGTTCCGGGTCTCCTGAGAGGTGCGTATCGGCGGACTCGTAGGCGACGTAGACGGCATCGTCGGCGACCCCGCAGTAGTCGAGGACATCGCGCAGGCGGACCCCAGTCCATTGCGGGCAGGCGACGGCGCCGGTGGTCCAGGGGTTGCCGGGCACGGGCGGGGAGAACTCCGAACGGCCGTTGCCGCCGCATTCGAGCTGAAGCTGCAGGGTGTGATGCGCGAAGCGCTCCTGGAGTTCCCGCAAGGTCAGTCGCGCGGGTCGGACGCAGGACTCGCCGGCGAGCTCCAGCGTCCACTCCAGGGGGTCGATGCCGCGCGTGTCGGGCGGGATGCCGTTGTTGCGGACGAACATGCGCGCCGTTGGCGTGACCGCGTCGTCGAGCAGGTGGGCCGGGGTCTCCGCGTTGAGGGGACGCTCGCTGAGCACGCGCAGGTCGGGCTTGCCCGCGATGGGCCCCGCCACGGCTCCCTGGCCCCGCGCGAAGGGCCCGAGCATGGCCGTTGCCGCGGCGCCGGTGGCCCCGTGGAGGAGCTGTCGTCGCGTCCAGTCGCGGCGGTGGGACAACGGCGCGGAGGGCGGGAGAACGGCCAAAACGCAACACACAGTGACGGGCTCCGGCAAGCTAGCATGTCGCTTCGATACCCGCCAATGGAGTCTCCGTTCTCCGCCCATGGCACGCGTCCGCGACACCCTCGTCTTCAGCTTCGACGGCACCGGCAAGGAGCCGGCGGACGCCGAGGGGTTCCGGCAGGACGAGAGCATCAGCAACATCCTGAAGCTGCACCTGCTGCTCGGCGGCGGGATCGACCCGCAGCCGCCGAGGGAGACTCCCGCGGGCGGGCGGCAGACGGCCTTCTACTACAACGGCATCGGCACGCGTCAGGACGGTGCGACCGTGCCCCTGCTGGGCCGCCTGTACTCCGCCGGGCGGCGCGTGGTCAACCTCGCCCTCGCGCCCACCTTCAGCGACGCGCAGCAGATCCTGGACGAGGCGGCGGCGGACCTTGCCGAGGTGTACGAGCCTGGGGACCGAGTGGTCCTCCTGGGCTTCAGTCGCGGCGCGGCCCTCGCGAGGAAGTTCGCCACGCAACTGCTCGAGTCGGATGCACATCGCGACATCGCCTTTCTCGGCGTGTTCGACACCGTCGCTGCGATGGGTGGCCTGCGGGGAGGCGAGGTCGAGATGGAAGCCGGCCGCCCGCACGAGCGCGTCTTGAGCGCCGTGCACGTCCTCGCGATAGACGAGGACCGGACCGCGTTCGCGCCGACGCTGTTCCAGGTGGGGCCCGAGGACCGCGATCGCGTGTCGGAGGTCTGGTTCGCCGGGGCGCACAGCGACGTCGGCGGCGGTTACTGGATCGACGGCCTGTCGGATCTCGCCCTCGAGTTCATGATCGCGGCTTGCCGGCGAGCGCTCGGTGACGACCTCGCACTGTCCTCCGAGGTCCCTCCAGATCGGTTGCGCGGGGACGGCGGCGTCGAGATCGCCGCGGACGACATTGCCCTCGAGCCGAGGTTCGACGCCGCTCTGCACGCCGACCCCGGCTCGGGGACGACGCTGTTCCCCCGCGACCCGAGGCAGGTCGAAGTGCGGGCGAACGGCGATGCCGACGTCGGGCTGCCCGTACTGCATTACTCCGTGAAGCTCCGGGTGGACCGGGTCGCCGACTACCGTCCGCCGGCGTTGCGGGACCTGCGATTCCGGCTCTGGCTCGGGGCCGGCCGGTTGAGCCCGCCGATCCGGGGCATCGGCGGACTGCGGCGCTACCGGTTTCCATGGTGGTGGCGATTGCGCAGGCGCGTGGGGGCTGCAATGGCATAGGGCCGCCGGCGTCGCCATTTGCGGAACGCTGCGCCGCCATTTGCGGAACGCTGCGCCATCGTGGTTTATTCGGCCAAAAGGACCGGAGCCCACTACGATGGCATCACGTATCGGCGGCGTCTTCCTGCTCGCGGTGGCCGTGGTCGTCGCCGTCCACACGGTCGTCGAACCCCTCTATCACGTCTCGGCCGAAGGCCAGCCCTACAGCCCCTTCTGGGAGGTGCTCGACCCGATCATGGTCGTGGCCGTGGCGCTCGGCACGGTGGTGGCATGGCGGCGCAAGCGGCGCGTGGAGGAGGAGGGCGACGACGCACCGGTGACCCGCGCCTTCCTGGTGGCCAACGCGCTGTTCTTCGGTTTCCTGTTTATCGGCATCCTGCTGCTGTGGAGCTGGTTCAACCTGCTGACTCCGGGGTACACGGCGGCGGGTCCGGAGACGGCGTCCATGGTCTGGCTGATCGTCGACGCGGGACTCCCGCTGCTGTGCGGTGCGACGGGGGTGGGCCTGGTGCGGAGATCGGGATGACGGGGAGCACCTCGCCCCACCTGCCCGGCAAGCTGGGCAATCCCGACCTCACCCTCGCCACGGATCCGCGCCTGGATCCGGCCCTGCTGCCGGCCGTTGCAGGGATGGACGAGGCGCTGGATGCGCCACCGGCCGTCGGCCCGGACTCCTCGTACGAAGAGGTCGTCGCCTACGCGGCCGCGATGGAGGCGGAGGTCGACCGGATCTACCCGGGGACGTTCGGCGCCCTGCCCCCGGTCCCGGGCGTCCGCCGGCGCACGGAGGTGATCGAGGGCGTCGACGGCAACGACATCGCGCTCTTCATCCACGAGCCCATGGACCGGGCCGGCGTGTTGCCGGGCATCCTGCACACGCACGGCGGCGGCATGGTGATGTGCGCGGCCGCGGACCCGCAGTACGTGCGCTGGCGCGACGAACTCGCGGCGACCGGGCTCTGCGTCGTCGGCGTCGAGTTCCGCAACGGCGCCGGCAAGCTCGGCAACCATCCCTTTCCGGCCGGGCTCAACGACTGTGCCAGCGGCACGCGGTGGACGTGCCGCAACCGGGATGCGCTCGGCATTTCCCATATCGTGGTTTCGGGCGAGTCAGGCGGAGGCAACCTGTGTCTCGCCGTCGCATTGAAGGCGAAGCGGGAAGGCTGGATCGACGAGATCGCGGGCGTCTACTCCTGCTGCCCGTACATCGCGGGCACGTTCGACCCGGCGCCCCCGGAGCTCGTCTCGTGGCGGGAGAACGGTGGCTACCAGCTCGACCCCGTGATGTGCCAGGCGCTCGTCAAGGTGTATGACCCCAGTGGGGAGCACGCGCACGATCCCCTCGCCTGGCCCTACCAGGCGGCGGTGGAGGATCTCGCGGGTCTCCCGCCGCACACGGTTTCGGTCAACGAGCTCGATCCGCTGCGGGACGAGGGACTGATCTACGCTCGCCGTCTCATGGCCGCCGGCGTGCGCACCGCGAGCCGTACCGTGAACGGCACGCACCACGGGGGCGACACCGACAACCTGGTGGAGCTGCCGCACGTCTATCGGGCGACGATCCGCGACATCCAGGCGTTCGCGGCGTCGTTGGGCTAGGCCGCCGCGCCGATGTTCGGAACCCGGCAGTGGCGCGAGGGACTGGTTCGGGACCTGAACCGGGGCTCCGAGGTCGCCGAGACGGCCCGGGGCCCGATGGAGTACCGCACGGAAGGCTCGGCGCCGTTCGTCCTGTGCGTCCACGGAGGACCGGGCGGCTACGACCAGGGCAAGCTCGTCGGCGCCGCGCTCTCCGACTTCGGGACGATCTCCGTCTCGCGCCCCGGCTACCTGCGCACACCGATCGCCACCGGCCGGACGTTCGAGGAACAGGCCGACGCCCTGGCGGCCCTGCTCGACGCGCTCGGCATTGACCGGGTCGGCGTTTACGGCGCGTCGGCGGGCGGGCCACCGTCCATCCACTTCGCCGGGCGCCACCCGGATCGGGTCGCCGCGCTCCTGCTCACCTGCGCCGTGACGACGGTCTACCCGGTCCACGTGCCGGCCTGGGCGCGGGCGATGATCTTCTCCGACACGGGCTCGCGGGTGCAGGGGTGGTTCTTCGGCCGCTTTCCCCGGGCGACGCTGAAGCAACTCCTCGCCCAGTCGAGCACGTTCGACGCGGCGGAAAAGGAGGCCGAGGCGCAACGAATCCTGAACGACCCGATGCAGTTCGAATTCGCGCGGGCGCTCCAGCAGACCCTCGCACCTTACGGCCCCCGCCGGGCCGGGCTCGAGAACGACCTGGAACAGTTCGCGCGCATCGAGGGCCCGCTGCCCCTCGAGAAGATCCGGTGCCCGACGCTGATCTGCCATGGACGCCGGGACGGCGATGTCGACTACGAGCATGCGGAGACGGCCCACCGCCTGATCCCGAACTCGAGGCTCCACACGCTGGAGCGGGGGAGCCACCTGGTGTGGTGCTCCGAGGGCGCCGAAGAGATGTTGCGCGCACAGCGCGAGTTTCTGCGGGAGCATCTGGGGTCGTAACGGCCTTCAAGACCGTACGGTGCGTTCCATGCAACGTCTGCGCTACGACTACATCGTCGTAGGCGCCGGCTCGGCGGGCTGCGTCCTGGCGAACCGGCTGTCGGCCGTTCCCGAACACCGGGTACTGCTCGTGGAAGCCGGCGGACGCGACAACAGGCTGTTCATCCGCATGCCGGCGGCCTTCTCCCAGGCGATGAACCTCCGGCGCTGCAACTGGGGCTTCGTGTCCGAACCGGAGCCCGGACTTTCCGGGCGGCGCCTCGACTGCCCGCGGGGCAAGGTGCTCGGCGGTTCCTCGTCCATCAACGGCATGGTGTACGTGCGCGGGCACGCGCGCGACTTCGACGCCTGGGAAGCGCTCGGCGCGGCCGGCTGGAGCTACCGCGACTGCCTGCCGTACTTCCGGCGCGCCGAGAGCTGGCAGGGTGGGGCGGACGCGTTTCGCGGCGGTGACGGCCCGCTCCGTACGGGCGGCGGCAACAACGCCGCGCGCAACCCGCTCTACGCCGCGTTCGTGGCGGCGGGACGGGAGTCGGGTTACGCGGAAACGGAGGACTGCAACGGCTACCGTCAGGAAGGGTTCGGCGCTTTGCCGATGACCGTCGACGGCGGTGTGCGAGCGTCGACGTCGCGCGCCTACCTCGCCCCCGTGCTCGAGCGGCCGAATCTCTCTGTGATGACGCGCGCGACCGCAGACATCGTCCTGTGCGACGGCAGCGTGGCGACCGGCGTCCGTCTGCGCCGCGGCAGTCGCGTCTTCGAGGCCCACGCGACCAAGGAGGTCATCCTCGCGGCGGGCGCGATCGGTTCCCCGGCGTTGCTGCAGCGTTCCGGCATCGGCCCCGCCGACGTGCTGTCGGATGCCGGCGTGCCGTTACGGCACGAGCTGCCCGGAGTCGGCGAGAACCTCCAGGACCACCTGGAGGTCTATTGCCAGTATCGGTGCCTCGAACCGATCACCCTGAATGGCCGGCTGAACCCGCTCGGCAAGGCCCTCATCGGCCTGCGCTGGCTGCTGTTCCGGGACGGGCTCGGCAGCACCAACCATTTCGAGGCTGGTGCCTTCCTGCGGTCCACCCCCGAACGGGAGTGGCCGGACGTGCAGCTCCATTTCCTGCCCGCCGCCATGCGCTACGACGGCGCGCAGGCGCTGCGGGGCCATGGCTTCCAGGTGCATCTCGGGCACAATCGGCCGAAGAGCCGCGGCGACGTGCGCATCGTGTCGCCCAACGCGGACGACCCGCCGCGGATCCGGTTCAACTACCTCACGCATGCGGACGACCTGCACGCCTGGCGCGCCTGCGTGCGTCTGCTGCGCACGATCATGGGCCTGCCCGCACTCGCCCGTTACCGGGGCGAGGAGCTTCAGCCTGGCGGGGACGTGGCGAGCGACGCGGCGATCGACCGTTGGGTGCGCGACCACGCCGAGAGCGCCTACCATCCCGCCGGCGCCTGCAGGATGGGTGACGCCGGTGACGCCGCAGCCGTCGTTGACCCGGAATGCCGCGTGCGTGGGGTAGAGCGGCTCCGGGTGGTCGACTCCTCGATCTTCCCGGCCGTCACCAACGGCAACCTCAACGCGCCGACGATCATGGTCGCGGAACGGGCCGCGGACATCATTCTCGGACGGCCGTTGTTGCGCGCCGACGAGGGACTGGAACTGTATCCGACGGACGGGTGATCGGGCCGTGCCGGCGGGAGCAACCAGCGATTGCGTAGCGTACTATCCGCGCAGGCGATGGAGCACCAGATGTCGATTCCTCGGTTCTCGGCCGACGCGTCGGTCAGCGACGTTGCCGCCGCATTGGGTGAAGCGGGATGCGCCGTGGTAACCGGGGTAATGGACGCCGGGCTGCGGCAGTCCATCACGGGCGAGTTGGCGCCGCACATGGCAGCCGCGCGAGTGGTCGAAAAGGACGACCCGAAGTACTTCTACCCTGGCCGGACGCGGCGGGTCTCCGCCCTCGTGGCGCGCTCGCCCACCGTGACCGACCACCTGGTGGCGCACCCGCTGACCCGGGAGATCTGCGACACCCACCTGCTGCCCAACTGCGAGCACGGCTACCAACTGCATGTCTCCGCGGCGCTCGAAGTAGGCCCCGGCGCGCGCGAGCAGGTTCTGCATCGGGAGGAGAATTCGTTCACCTTCTTTCCCCTGCCGCGCCCCAACATCATCGTGGCCAGCATGTGGGCCGTCAGCGACTTCCGCGCGGACAACGGCGCCACCCTGTTGGTGCCGGGCAGTCACAGATGGCCAGCCGACCGAAAGGCCACGGACGAGGAGATTGTCCAGGCGGAGATGCCGGCCGGAGCGGTGCTGTTCTGGATGGGTGGAACGTTGCACGGTGCGGGGCCGAACACCTCGCGGGACTGGCGCTACGGCGTGATCCTGACGTATTCCCTGGGCTGGGTGCGGCAGGAGGAAAACCAGTACCTGAACGTGCCGCGGGAACGGGTGGCGGAGCTTTCACCCGACGTGAGACGCATGGTCGGGTTCGATATGTACGCCGGGCTCGGGCTCCACGACCGGTCGGTTGCGTGAGATCACGCCCGGCGTGTCGCTACCGGCTGGCGGCGATGCGTGCGAGACGCCGGGCCGCCACGGCCCCCGCGACGCCGAAGGCGGCCACACCGAGAAAGTAGAGGCTGTAGCCGGACTGGCCGGGCACGCGGTCGACCAGCGCGCCCCGGATCAGCGGCAGGTAGATGTCCGGCGCATAGCCGATCAGCGAGATCACCCCGATGGCGAGCCCCTTGACGCGGTCGGGCACGTCGCAGCTTTCGAGGGTGGCCCAGTAGATGCCGCGCACCGCGTAGGTGACGAGGCCCACGATCAGCACGATCGGCAGAAGCAGCGCCGTCGCGGCATCGAGCGGCAGCACGGCGAGGCTTGCCAACGCGACGGAGCCGAGCACGAGGAGCACCGCCAGCACCTTTTCGCGGTTCAGGTAGTCGCCGACGAACCCGGCGCCGATGGCGCCGATGGGCCGCATCCACAGCTTGGCGACGGTGATCGTGCCGACGGTCACCGCCGTCATCCCGAAGTTCTGCTGCAGGTGGGCGGAGAACGCGTAGGTGGCGAAGAACAGCTGGTAGCCGGTCATGATGCAGGCGGCGGCCAGCCAGATCTCGGGCTTCGCGAGGACGGTCCGGAAGTCCCGCACGGTCTCGGCGAGGGATGCGGTGCGGCGGCCGGCGTCGCCCTTGCGGCTGTCGTCGACGACGAACAGGACGATGGGCGCCAGCGCGAGCATGTTCCCCGTGTATAGCCAGATGACCTTGCGCAGCGCGACATCGGTCGGCTCTCCCAGCCCCTCGAGCCAGTACGCGAACGACGCGACCGCCACCGTCGCCAGCAGCGCCTCGACCAGTCCCCGGCCTCCGTCGAGGATGCCGAAGAAGCGGCCCTGCTCGTCGCCCCTGGCGAGGACCGCGACCGCCTTGATGTGCGCCGACCAGAAGGTGAGGCCGGTGGCGATCCCCCAGCCCGCGTAGATGATCTGTAGCTGCGCGAAGGAGGGTGTGCTTGCGAACCACACGCCCAGCAGGCCGGCGCCCAGCAGCGAGAGCGACATCAGGTAGCGCGGCGAGACCCGGTCCGCCAGCCAGCCGCTCGGCAGCTACGTGACGACGAAGAGCACGCCGAGCAGGGCGTTGCACTGTCCGAGTTGCGACACCGTGACGTCGAACGTCTCGAGCATCGAGACCTCGAAGTTCTGCCGCAGGTACAGCAACGGGTAGATCGCGCCCGCGGCCACGGTGATGACGGCGAGTTGTCCGATGCGTCGCACGGTGCCCGATGACTCCTGTTTCACGGCGCCCTGTCGCCGATGATAGAGCCACGGTTGCGGCCGGGCGGCCGCGGTCGCTACAGTCGCGGGCCGCCTCTCGAACCGGAGACGTCCGCATGCATCTCGCCCGGTTTCCGCGCCTGCGCCTGGCGCACCTGCCGACGCCGCTGGAGCCGCTCACGCGCCTGTCCGAGGAACTCGGCGGGCCGCACCTCCGGATCAAGCGCGACGACTGCACCGGGCTCGCCGGCGGCGGCAACAAGACGCGGAAGCTCGAGTTCCTGATGGCGGACGCGGTGGAGCAGGGGGCCGACACGGTGATCACCCAGGGGGCGACGCAGTCCAATCATGCGCGCCAGACGGCCGCCGCTGCCGCGAAGCTCGGCATGTCGTGCCACCTCCTGCTGGAGGATCGGGCCGCCCTGCCGGACGCCGACTACCGCTCCAACGGCAACGTGCTGCTGGACCAGCTTCATGGCGCCACGCTGCACGGCTATCCCGGCGGTACCGACATGAACGCGGTGATGGAGGCACTGGCCGCGGCGCTCCGAGACGACGGCGGGAGGCCGTACATCGTTCCGGGGGGCGGTTCAAACGAGATCGGCGCGCTCGGCTACGTCAACTGCGCCCTCGAGCTGCTGCAGCAGGCCAATGACGCCCGGATCGAGATCGCGCACGTCGTTCACGCGACCGGCAGTACCGGCACGCAGGCCGGGCTGGTCACCGGGTTCCGCGGGAGCCGCAGCGGGATTCCCGTGCTGGGCATCAGCGTACGCGCGGAGAGGGAGGAGCAGGAAGAGAACGTGTTCCGGTTGGCGGAGCGGACGGCGGAACACCTCGGGCTCCCCGGGGCGGTGCGGCGGGACCAGGTGGTCGCCGACTCTGACTACGTGGGTCCCGGCTACGGCCTCCCCGCGCCGGACACGCTCGAGGCGATCCGGCTGTTCGCGCGCACGGAAGGCATCCTGCTGGATCCGGTCTACACGGGCAAGGCGGCTGCGGGCCTGATCGCCCTCGTGCGCGAAGGCCGTTTCGCCGCGGACGACAACGTGGTGTTCGTCCACACCGGCGGCGCGCAGGCGCTCTTCGCGTATCGGGAGTCGTTCGGCTTCGGGGACCCGGGACGGTCATGAGCCACGGGCGCCGGAAGACCGTCGGCATCCTGGGCGGCATGGGACCCGAGGCGACGGTCGACCTCATGCGCCGGGTCATCGCGGGAACGCCGGCGCGGGACGATGCCGACCATATCCGCATGCTGGTGGACAGCAATCCCCGCGTGCCGTCGCGAATCGAGGCATTGATCGACCGCACCGGCGAGAGTCCGGTGCCGTGCCTCGTCGAGATGGCGAGGGGCCTCGAGCGGCAGGGCGCCGACTTCCTGGTCATCCCCTGCAACACGGCGCACCACTACCACGCTGAGGTGGCGGCGGCGGTGGACGTTCCCGTCCTGAACCTGATCGGGATGACCGCCCGGGATGCCGGCCGTGCGTGTCCGGACCTGGCCCGGGTCGGTCTCCTGGCCTCCAGCGCCCTGATGCGCATTCGTCTCTACGAACCCTGGTTCGAGCAGCTGGGAGTGGGTGTCCTCTATCCGGGGTCCGGAGTGCAACGGGAGCTGATGGCGCTGATCCGCGCGGTCAAGACCGGACGCTACACCGCCCCACAGGTCGCAGCTTGCGACCGGGCTGCGGAGGACCTGCAGGCGCAAGGCGCACAGTGCCTGGTCGTCGCGTGTACGGAGCTGTCGGTGGTCGCCGAACGGCTGGACACCGACCTGCCGGTGTGCGACGCGGCGGACGTGCTGGCGCGGGCCGTCATCCGCGAGGCCCTCGGATGAGTAGGTTCAAGCGCTACGCTTCATGGACCACTCGAGGGTCCGGTCCAGCGCGGTCTGGAACCTGGTGAACATCTCGTCAGTCTGGTCTTCCGTGATGATCATCGGCGGGCAGAAGCCGGCGGTGTCGCCCATGGCGCGCAAGAGCAGTCCCTGTTCGAGGCACTGCTCCCCCAGGTAGTTCGCGACCGCGTCCTCCTCGCCGAACTGCCGGAGGTCGCCGGGGTCCTTGGCGAGCTGGACGGCCCCCATCAGCCCGGCGCCTCGGGCGTCTCCGACCAGCGGATGGTCCAGGAACCCGCGCAGCCGCTCCTGGAACTGTACGCCCAGCTTCGCCGCGTGGTTGTAGAGGTCGAGCTCTTCAAGAAGCTCCAGGTTGCGCAACGCCACGGCCGCGCAGACGGGATGGCCGGAGTAGGTGAACCCGTGCGCGAACATGCCCAGCTCGTCGCTGCGCGCCTCGAACGCCTCGTACATGTAGTCCGGGATCACCACGGCGCTGATCGGCAGGTAGCCGGACGAGAGCGACTTCGCCAGCGACATCGTGTCCGGCTCGAGCCCGACCGTCTGGCAGCCGAACGGATTGCCGGTACGGCCGAAGCCCGTGATCACTTCATCGGCGATGAAGAGTATGTCGTGCCTGCGGAGGACTTCCTGCACGCGTTCGTGGTAGCCCTGCGGGGGGATCACCACGCCGCCCGACCCGATGATGGGTTCGCCGATGAACGCCGCTATGGTCTCGCCGCCCTCGCGTTCGATCAGGTCTTCGAGTGACGCGACGATCCGGTCGAGGAACTGTGCCTCGGTCTCTCCGGGCTTCCCCTCGCCGTAGTAGAAGGGATAGTCGGTGTGCAGGATGTTGTCGATGGGCAGGTCGAACGCGTTGTGAAACGGCGCGAGGCCGGTGAGCGAACCGGCGCCGATGGTCGAGCCGTGGTAGGTGTTCGTACGGCTGATGATTTTCTTCTTCCCAGGCCGGCCGACGGCGTTGTTGTAGTACCACGCGAGCTTGATCTGCGTGTCGTTCGCGTCGCTGCCGGACATGCCGAAGAAGACCTTGCCCGCGTCGAACGGCATCATCCCCTTGATCTTCTCCGCGAGCAGCACGGCCGGTTCGTGTGAGTTGCCGCCGAAGATCGAGAAGTAGCTCAGGTTCTCCATCTGCTCCTTCGCGACGGCAGCGAGCTCCCGGTTGCCGTACCCAATCGCCGTGCACCACAGCCCCGCGGCGCACTCGATGTACTGCTTGCCGCTCGCGTCCCAGGTGTAGATCCCTTCCGCGCGCGTATGCACGTTCGGTCCGTCCTTGCGGAGCTGCCGTATGTTCGCGGCCGGGTGCATGAGGTTGTCGAGGTCCCTGGATTGCAGGGATCTCGGGGGAAACCGATCCGCCACTCTCGGCTCGCTGATTGCGCCGCTTCTCGTTGTCATCTCAGTCCTCCTTTCGCCCACAAGGTCAACCGAAGTTCATCCCCGAACAACTCGTACTCCGGACGCCGACCGGAGTGCGCTTGGCCGTCCTCCAGTATCTTCCGTACCCCCTCCCCGCGCGACTCCAGGAAGACGTCGCCGCTCCGCTTGCTTCGAATACGCGAGAGGAAGCTCACCAGGAGCTGGTTGCGCGTGAATGTTCGGTAGGCCATGTCCTGCAGCGTGATCGTGTTGGGGAGTCGGCCGGGGCTATAGAGTTCAAGGCGGTCCGCGAACAGGAAGAGACGAATCTTGGAGCCGGCGATGGCGTAGTCGCGATGCGCGACCGCGTTGACGATGGCCTCGTCGACCACGTCGAGGTCGTAGTGGGTTTCGCCGCTTTGGTCCCTTTGCATGAACCGGGCGACGAAGGCGATGCCGGAGTCGATCTGGTCGGAGACCGGTCCGGCCAGGCGTTCTGCATGCGTGAGGTCGTCGGAAGACAGGCGTGTGCCCGCGTAGGCTGCGGCTTCGATGGAGCCGGAAGGCAGGAAGTCCGTCGGTTCGGTGGCAAAGACCAGCAGGCCGGCGACCGTGGGTCGATCCACGTCCATCTCGTCGCGCGACGTGACACGAGTGTTACGCAAGAGGTCGAGCCACGGAATCGTCGGTGAGCGTCCGAAGAACGCTTCGAGGCGTGGCCTGCTGAGATCCTCCACGGTGGCGCCGGGCACCGACTGTTCGTCGAAGACGTATTCGCGGCCGCGTTGTTGGAACAGGCGTGCGAGTTCGGCTGGGGTCAGGTCGCGTTTCGTGGAGCCCACCCGGAGGTAGTAGCGGCCGCCGGAGGTCCGGTGGACGTACAGCCCCCGTGGGATTTCCACCAGCAACGTGTGTCGGTCGCTACCGGTCTCGGCGGGAAGCAGGGCCTTCCGGACGACCGGTCGGATGGGGGGATCACAGTTGTGGGTCGCGGCGTTGAGCGCCCATTGTTCGACATCGTCCAGGTGGTCTGAAGGAATGCCGGCGACGTTGCCCTGGTTGTCCACGCCCAGGAAGACGGTACCGCCCTCGGCATTGGCGAACGCGACGAACTCGCCGGCCAGGTCGTCTGCGTTCGGCGCGACGACGCTGCGGACGCCAAGCCGCAACTCCTTGAACTCCGCTCGGCCGTCTTCGCCTGCCCGCAGTTGCGCAAGGATCGTGTCCTGGGTGTCGAACATCTCTGTAGGTCCGTCGGTTGGACTCGCGATGGCCTCGGTCGTCCCCGTGATGTACTCGGACAGCCTGCCCTGCGTTTGCCGCCCGGATAGTCTGCCTTACTCTCGGCAGCCTCCAAACGTCGCCCTGGGTTGCCTTGCCATCGGAAGATGAGATTACGCTATTGATCCGCCGCGGGGGCGCCGCTACCCGACCCGTCGTAAGCCGCCCACGCGCGGTCGATGACATACGCCTGCAGCGCCCGCGAGTCGTCCGCGCTCATGCCCTCGGCGCCGAATCCTGGCATCCCCGCCGCCGCGCGCGTGCCTTCGAGCACCACCGGGTCCCACTCCGCGTGCGCGTTCGGCGGCATGTAGCGCAGGTCCGGCAGCGCGCCGCCGAGGGCGCGGGAGCCCACTCCGAGGGCATGGGCGCCGTGGCAGCCGCTGCAGGCGTACGCCCCCCAGAGCGCCTCGCCCGCGGCGACCTCCTCGGCGTTTCCGATGCGCGCCGGCGGTTCGGGTACGGCTACCGGAGGTGTCGGGGCCGGCATCGCTGCGCTGCCGCCCAGCTTGAACGCCAGCACGCGGGCGGGGCCGCGCGCGTGGGGCGCCGCGGTGCGCGACTCGGCGCTCCCCACGATGCCCCCGGAACGGCCGATCGCCACCAGGACGTGCTGTTCCTCGCCCACGCGGTAGCTGACCGGCGCCGCCTGGATGGAGGAGCCGGTTTCGACGGACCACAGCCGCTCGCCGGTATCCGCGGCGTAGGCGCGGAACTCCCCGGTTGCCGTGCCCTGGAATACCAGGTTGCCGGCTGTCGACAGCACGCCGCCGTTGTATGGGATGGGATGGTCGACCCTCCAGCGCGTTTCCCGGGCCACGGGATCCCAGGCCAGCAGGCGCCCGGCGTCCGGCGGAACTTCCTCGTCGGGGCCGTACCCGAGCGTTTCGATGGCGACGCCCAGGCCGATCATGTCGCCGCCGGAATAATCGGAGGGCATGTCGGCCACCGGGATGTAGACGAGGCCCGTGAGGGGGCTGTAGCTCATGGGCTGCCAGTTGTGGCTCCCCCAGACGTTGGGCCAGACGCGCACCGTCGCCCCGGACGCGTCCGCGAAGTACTGCGCCTCCGGGTTCACGATGGGGCGCCCGGTCTCGATGTCGATGCCGCTGGCCCACGTCACCGTCGCGATGGGGTCCGCCGAGAGCAGCCGGCCCGTGTTCGCGTCCAGCACGTACAGGAAGCCGTTCTTCGGGGCCTCCAGCACCACCCGGCGCGGGCTCCCCTGGATGGTGAGGTCCGTGACGATCTTCGGCATCGTCGCGTCGTAGTCCCAGGCGTCTTCCGGGACGGTCTGGTAGTGCCACCGATAGTCGCCGGTGGCAGCGTCGACCGCGACGACCGAATTGGTGAACAGGTTGTCCCCCGGCCCGCGCATGGCCACGTTCAGCGGCAGGGTGCTCGCCGTCCCGAAGATGACCAGCCCGGTTTCGGGGTCGTAGCGGATCCCGTCCCACACGGCGCCGCCGCCGGCCTGCGCCCAGCCGCCGGTCCAGGTGCCCGACGCTATCTCCAGGGCATCGTTCTCGAAGCCGTTCGCGGGATCGCCCGGGACCGTCCAGAAACGCCACAGTTCCTCTCCGGAAGCGGCGTCGAAGGCCGCGACGGAACCGCGCGCGGCGGTATCGGAGCCGGCGTAGCCCATGTAGACGCGTCCGCCGCCGACCCGGGGCGCGCCGGTGATTCCGGGGCCCATGCCCTGCATGGGGTCGCATACCTGCGCTTCCCAGATGGGCTCTCCGGCCGCCGCGTCGATCGCGACGAGCCGGCAGTCGCCGGTGCCGACGTAGACGCGACCCTCCCAGACGGCGGCGCCCCGGTTCCAGCGCGACCAGATGGAGTTGCCGAAACCCATGTCGAGGCGCACCTGCGGATCGAACTGCCAGAGGAGCGCGCCGCTCGCGGCGTCGAGGGCGTAGACGACGCTGCGGATGCCGGTGAGGTACACGACCCCGTCGATCACCAGGGGCTCCGCCGAGAGGCCGATGGGGCTCGGGATGTCCGTCGCCCAGGCGAGGCCCAGCTCGCCCACGTTCGCGTCCGAGATCCGGGACTGCGGACTGAAGTGCTCGCCGCTGAACCGGCCGCCGTTGACCAGCCAGTTGTCGCCAGAGTCAACCTCGGCCAGGACGCGGCTCTCGGTCACGTTGCCGGCGACGGGCTCGGTCGGCGCCGTTGCGCCCGGGGCCGTCGGAGGCTCGCACGCGGCGAGCAGCACCCCCGTCACGAGGGGAATGCACAGGGAGCGGCAGCGCACGGCGAATCTCCTGTCCCGGCGGACCTGGGCGGTCGGTCCGCCGAATGTAACAGCCGCTGAAGGCGGGTGATATAGTCCGATACAGCGTTTCTGGGGGAGGGGGTCTCATGCGCAACCGCTTTGCCTACCTGTGGTCTCCTGGTCCGACCGGCGCCTTGGCCGCCTGCCTCCTGGCACTCGCCAGCGTGGCGGAAGACGCGGCCGACGCGGGCGTCGAGCGCGGAGCGGTCATCGAGGAAGTCGTCGTGACGGCGCAGAAACGCGCGGAGAACCTGCAGGATGTCCCGGTCGCGGTCACGGCGCTCACCAGCGAAGACCTGGACGTGGCCCGCCTTCGCAACATCAATGAGTTGGCGGACCTTGTTCCCAACATGAGCGAACTCCCGTTCAAGGGGGACGGAACGCCCGTTTTCTCCCTGCGGGGCCTGTCGATGGCCGACTACAGCTTCCACCAGCAGAGCCCCGTCGCGGTGTACGTCGACGAGGTCTACAAGGGCAACCAGGCGCTGAACGCCGTGCCGCATTTCGACCTCGATCGCATCGAGGTCCTGCGCGGCCCGCAGGGCACGCTGTACGGCAAGAACACGACCGGCGGCGCGGTGAACATCATCACCCGCCGGCCCCAGATGGAGAACGAGCACTACGTGACCGTGGGCGCCGGCAACTTCAGCCTGCTCGAGACCAGCGCGGCGTTCAACGTCGTGCTCACGGACACGCTCGCGGTACGCCTGGCGGGCACGTACAGCGATTCCGACGGTTGGCTCGAGAACGTGAATCCCGGTGTCGACGACGGGTACGGCTCCGATTCGCGGGCCGTGCGCCTGAGTGCGCTCTGGCAACCGAGCGACGACGTGGAGGTACTGCTCCGGGCGACGAGCGGGAAGTCCGATCCGGTGAACTGGGGCGTGAAGGTGTTCGAGGAGCAGGCGCCCGTCTGGTACGGCATCCACGACCTCTACCACGCGTTCGGCGGGTCGGCGCTGCCGTCTCCGACGCAGGCCGGTCTCGACTTCCACGAGTTCAACTCCGAACAGGACACGAGACGCCTGATCGACTCGGATTCCGTGTCCGTGCGGGTCGACTGGGACCTCGACGAGCGGTTTGTCCTGACCTCGATCACGTCCTGGGACGACGGCGAAGCCTTCAATCCCGACGAGAGCGACGGCATGCTCGCCCGGGCCAACGCGAACGAGCTGCACGTGGCAGCCAGGCAGGTCTCGCAGGACCTGAGGCTGACGTCGAACCTGGAAGGTCCGTTCAACTTCGTGACGGGCCTCTACTATTACTCCGATGACCTGGACGTCAACAACCGGATCGGACTGTTCCTGGACGTCGACTTCAACCTCGACGGCGCCGTCGACTTCAACGACTGCCTGGATCCGCTGGCCGTCGCCTTCGGTTTCCCGCCGAGCGCCGCCGGGGCGGGCACGGAAGCGCTCTTCAACAGTCTCGGGTTCAGCCTCGCGGGCTTCGCGACGCTGGGTTGCTACGCGACCAACTCGTTCGGGCAGGAGCGGGACAGTTGGGCGGCTTACTTCGACGGCGGCTACGCGCTGAACGACGCGCTGACGCTGCGTTTCGGCCTCCGCTATACGGACGACGAGTCGACGCAGACGGACTTCAACGCGCATCTGGCCGGGCCGGACTACGTGCCCGTGCTCGGGACCATCAACGGCGGCGCGGCGGATCCCCTGGCCACGGTGGCGGATACGAGTTACGGCGACCAGGAGATCACGGGAAAGCTAGGGCTCGACTACACGTTCGAGAACGGCACGATGATCTACGGCAGCTTCAACCGCGGCTATCGCTCCGGCGCGTACAACGGGCAGGCCTACTACAGCCCCGGGGAGCGCAACTGGGTGAACCCCGAACGGCTGGAAGGCTTCGAGGTCGGGCTCAAGAGCCTGCTCTGGGACGGCCGCGCGCGACTCAACCTGTCGGCGTTCAGCTACTCGTACGAGGACCAGCAGTACATTGACATCGACATCGTCTCGTTCCAGCAGACGCTCCGCAGCATCGACGAGGCCGAGGTTTCGGGCGGCGAGATCGAGGTCGGCGCGCAGGTGACGCCGACGCTGCTCCTGACCGCGGCGGTGGGCCTGCTCGACGCCACCATCAAGAAAGGGATCCTGAGCGGCGTGGACGTATCCGGCGAGAGCCTCCTCACCGCCCCGGACCGCAACGTCACGGTCGCCGCGAGCTGGGACGCGTACACCGGCCCCGCGGGTCGCCTGACCCTGTACGTGGATGTCCTGAACCGGGCCGACTCGACTTCCTCGGTCGGCAACGCGGAGGGGAACGGCCATACGCGGTGGAACGGGCGCGCGAGCTTCACCGGCAGTACGGAACGGTGGACCGTCAGCGTCTGGGGCAGGAACCTCGGCGACGAGGAGTACACGAACTTCTACGCCGACTTCCGGGACAGCATCGGGGTGATACCGGGCATCGTGGGCCCGCCGCGTACCTATGGCGCGGAGGTCACGCTGCGCTTCTGACGGGACGCTCGTGATGGGACACACGACCGCGATCCGTTCGTCTGCGGGCGTGGCCCTTGCGCTGCTGGCGACGGTCCAGCCGCTGTTCGCGGACGATCCGGAGAACACCGACTGGCCGCTGCTCGGCAACGCCCACGAGATGCAACACCACGCGGGCCTCTCCCAGATCAACACGGACACCGTGGGGCGGCTTGGCCTCGCCTGGTGGGTGGACCTGCCCACGGTCAAGGGCCTCGTCGGCAATCCGCTGATCCAGGACGGCAGGATCTTCCAGAGCGGCGCCGGCAGCGTCATCTACGCGAACGACCTGCGCACCGGCGAGGTGCTCTGGACCTTCGACCCGCGGCCCGGGCCCGGGGACGGCTCGTTCCTGGCCGCCTACGGGCTTTTCGCCAACCGGGGCGTTGCGCTGCACGACGATCTCGTCATCGTCGGCACCGGCGACTGCCGGCTGGTGGCCGTGGACCAGGAGACGGGGACGCAACGCTGGGAGGCCCAGGCCTGCGAGCGGGGCAACAACCAGACCATCACCGCCGCGCCGCGCGTCGGGGGCGGCATGGTGTTCACGGGCAACTCCTGCGGGGACTCCGGCGCGAGCCGGGGCCACGTCGACGCGCTCGACGCCAGTTCGGGACGCCGCCTGTGGCGTTTCTATACCGTCCCGGGCGATCCCTCGAAGCCGCCGGAGAGCGACCTCTACCGCATGGCGGCCGCCACCTGGGGCGACGGCTGGTACGAGCGGTCCCGGGGCTGCGGCAGCGTGTGGGACGCGATGGTCTACGACCCGCGCTCGCAACGGCTCTACATCGGGGTTGGAGGTCCTTCGCCGCTCGACCCCACCGCCCGCGGCGCGAACGCCGGCGACGAGCTGTTCACGAACTCCGTCGTGGCCCTCGATGCGAAGACGGGCGAGTACGTCTGGCACTTCAAGCAGAATCCCGGCGACGGCTGGAACTTCGAGCCGGCGGTCGGCCTCATGCTCGCGAGCGTGCCGGACGTGGACGGCGAGCGGCGGGTGGTCATCAGCGTGCCGAAGGACGGTTTCGTCTACGTGCTCGACGCGGACACCGGGGAGTTCCTGTCCGGCCGCAACTACGTGCCGGCGAACTGGGCCAGCGGGCTCGACGAGGAGGGTCGGCCCATCTACCTGCCCGAGGCCCGTTACTGGGAACAGCCCGACGGGCGGGCGGTGGTTTTGCCGGGGGGCATGGGCGGCCACAATTGGGAGGCGCTGGCGTTCGATCCGGAGAAGCACGTGGTGTTCATCCCTGTCGCGACGATGCCGTCGCTCTACCAGGCGAGCGACGGCAGCGGGTTCCTGGGCGAGTTGGGCGTTACGTTCGACGGGGAGTACGGCAGCAAGGGAGATCCGGACTGGGATGCCTTCGGTGAACTGGTGGCCTGGGACCCGGTGCTGCAGACGGAGGTATGGCGGGCCCGCCACGCGCTGCCCATGAACGGGGGAGCGCTGCACACGGCCGGGGGCCTCGTGTTCCAGGGCCTCGCCGAGGGGTATCTCGTAGCGTACGACGCGGCGACCGGGGAGCGGCTCTGGTCGGCGTCGGCGGGTGGGACGGTGCGCAGCGCGCCATCGACGGTGATGGCGGACGGCAAGCAGTACATCGTGGTCGCGAGCGGCAACGTCGCCACGTCCATCGGCGCGACCGGCTTCACCAGCTACAGCTCCGTGCCGAGGTCCCGCAGCCGCCCGCGCCTGCTCGCCTTCGCCCTCGACGGCAGCGCTCCCGCGCCGCCGTGGGCGGAGATTCCGCCCATTCCGGCGCCGCCGACCGCGCGTCTCGACGCGACCCTGGCGTCGGCGGGCAAGGACATCTTCGTGGCCTATGGCTGCGACGGATGCCACGGGCATGGCGGCGTCGCCGTCTGGGAGACGCTGGACCTGCGAGTGCGGCCGCCGGCGAACCTGCAGTACCTGCAGGCCGTGCTCGGCGGAGCGCTCGCCGCGCGCGGCATGCCGGTTTTCGAGATGGCGGACGACACCGCCGAGGCCCTGCGGGCATACTTGGTCAATCTTGCCTGGGACGCGCATGAGGCGCAGGACGAGGCTTCCGGGGATTGAGGACAAGCGAGGTGCCGGCCATGCATGAATTCCAGACGGGACGGGACAAGCCCGTCGCTTGCGTGCTCGCGCTGCTGCTGGCGATGGCCCACCCGGTGTTCGCGGACGACCCGGAGAACACCGACTGGCCGCTCTTGGGGAACGCCCACGAGATGCAGCACCACGCGGACCTCGCCCAGATCAACACGGACACCGTGGGGAGGCTGGGGCTCGCCTGGTGGGTGGACCTGCCGGCGATCAAGGGCCTGGTGGGCAATCCGCTGGTCGCAGGCGGCAGGATCTTCCAGAGCGGCGCCGGCAGCGTCATCTACGCCAACGACCTGCGCACGGGCGAACAGCTGTGGACCTTCGACCCGCGGCCCGACCCGGGGCAGGCGACGTACGTAGAGGCCTACGGCATGAACTTCAACCGCGGGGTGGCGCTGCACGGCGATCTCGTCATCGTCGGCACGGGCGACTGTCGGCTAGTGGCCGTGGACCAGGAGACGGGCACGCAACGCTGGGAGGCGCGGGCCTGCGAGCAGGGGAACAACCAGACCATCACCGCGGCGCCGAGAGTCGGGGGCGAACTCGTGTTCACGGGCAACGCCTGCGGGGACTCCGGTGCGAGCCGCGGCCACGTGGACGCGTTCGATGCGGCCACCGGGCGTCACGCATGGCGCTTCTACACGGTTCCCGGAGATCCCTCGAAACCCCCGGAGAGCGACCTCTACCGCATGGCGGCCGCCACCTGGGGCGAGGGCTGGTACGAACGCACGAAGGGCTGCGGCAGCGTGTGGGACGCGATGGTCTACGACCCGGGGTCGCAGCGACTCTACATCGGGGTCGGCGGGGCGGCGCCGCTGCTGCCCACCGCCCGCGGCGCGAACGCGGGCGACGAGCTGTTCACGAGCTCCGTCGTGGCCCTCGACGCGAAAACCGGCGAGTACGTCTGGCACTTCAAGCAGAATCCGGGCGACGGCTGGAATTTCGAGCCCTCGGTCGGCCTCATGCTCGCGGACCTGCCGGACGTGGACGGGGAGCGGCGCGTGGTCATCAGCGTGCCGAAGGACGGTTTCGTCTACGTGCTCGACGCCGACACCGGGGAGTTCCTCTCGGGTCGCAACTACGTGCCGGTGAACTGGGCCAGCGGCTTCGACGAGGACGGCCGGCCCATCTACCTGCCCGACGCGCGCTACTGGGAGCAGCCGGACGGCCAGGCCGTGGTTTCGCCCGCCGGCATGGGGGCCCATAGCTGGGATGCGCTCGCGTTCGATCCCGACAAGCACGTGGTGTTCATTCCCGCCCAGACCATGCCGACCCTCCAGGGGGCGGTTGCCGTCGGCGATGGGCTCACCGCCGAGTTGGGCGTCTCGTTCGACGGCCGTTACGGGAGCAAAGGACATCCGGGCTGGGAGGCCTTCGGCGAACTCGTGGCCTGGGACCCGGTGCTGCAGACGGAGGTCTGGCGCCAGCGCCACGCGCTGCCCATGAACGGCGGCGCGTTGCACACGACCGGCGGCCTCGTGTTCCAGGGCCTCGCGGAGGGGTATCTGGTGGCCTACGACGCCGCGACCGGGGAGCGGCTCTGGTCGGCGCCGGCCGGCGGCACGGTGCGCAGCGCGCCGTCGACGGTGATGGCGGACGGGAAGCAGTACATCGTGGTGGCGAGCGGCAACGTCGCCACCGCCGCCGGTGGGACCGGGTTCTCGGACTACAGTTCCGTACCGCGGGCCCGCAGCCGCCCCCGCCTGCTCGCCTTCGCCCTCGACGGCAGCGCTTCCGCGCCGCCATGGGCGGAGACCCCGGACTTCCCGGCGCCGTCCGAACCGCGTCCCGACACGGCCCTGGCGTCAGCGGGCAAGGACCTCTTCGAGGCCTACGGCTGCATGACCTGCCATGGTCCCGAGGGCGTCTCGGCCGTGGCCGCGCTGGACCTGCGCATGCGGCCGCCGGCGAGCGTGGAGTACCTGCAGACCGTGCTCGGAGGGGCGCTGGCCGCGCGCGGCATGCCGGCCATGCCGATGACGGACGAGGGCGCGGAGGCCCTGCGGGCCTACCTGATGTATCGTGCCTGGGACGCGCATGAAGCGCAGGAAAGCGTCCCGGGCGATTGAGGGAGCATCGAGGACACCCAGCTCCGGAGAAACCAAGGAGAAACAGCGATGGCGGAACAGCCGGCAACCGTCGAGCAGACACAGACCAGCGGCGCGCCCGTGCGCATCGACCCGGCCGTGCTGGCCGGGCAGGGCCTCGACCCGGGGCCGGAGCAGGACGGCGTCCAGTCAGCCTTCAAGTCCGTTTTCGAGGGCGACATCGTCTCCACGGTGTTCGAGTCGGGACCGGGTACGCTTCAGGTCGACGGCCTCCCTTACGACGAGTTCATCTACATCCTGGCCGGCGAACTCGTGCTGACCGGTGCGGACGACGGCGTGGCGCACACCTTCCGGACGGGCGACCACCTGGTGCTGCCCAAGGGTTGGACCGGCACCTGGCAGATGCTCGGCGACCCCTACCGGGAACTCATCGTCGTCGAGACGCAGACCTATCTGCAAAGCCTGAAGGACCTGGGCATAGACCTGTAGTTGGGGATCGCGTAGTCATGCGCCGTTGCGTGGCGAGCATGCGGCGTGCCCTGACCGGCTGCCTGTTCGCGCTGGGACTGGCCGCCTGCGTGGAACCGACCGGAGAGAAGAGCATGGCGATCGAGCGGACCCCGATGAATGTTGGCGCGTATACCTACGACGTGCGGCTTGCGGGTCACGGGGACCCGCTCGTCATTCTCCTGCACGGGTTCCCGGAAACGTCGCACATGTGGCTGCCGCTGCTCGAGCACCTGGCCGCCAACGGCTACACCGCCCTGGCGCCCGATCTTCGGGGGTACAGCCCCGGTGCGCGGCCACCCGGGGCGGAGCACTACGCGCACGCGGCCATGGCCCCCGACATCCTGGCCATGGCCGATGCGCTCGGCAGGGAGCGGTTCCACCTCGTCGGCCATGACCACGGCGCGGGACTCGGCTGGTACATGGCGGCCCGGCACCCGGATCGTCTCATCAGCTGGACGGCGCTCTCCGTGCCGCACATCGACGCCTTCGGCCAGGCGATCGCCAACAATCCCGAGCAGCGCAAGCGCAGCGAGTACATGGATTTCTTCCGACAGGTGGGCACGGCGGAGGAGGCGCTCTCGGCGAACGACTTCGCGGCGCTGCGGAACGTCTGGAGCGAGTCCGGGCCCGCCGAGGTCGAAGAGTACCTGCGCGTCCTGCGGCAGCCGGGCGCGCTGACCGGCGCGCTCAACTGGTACCGGGGCGGACTGACCGGGGAGCGGGAGCCCATTGGTCCGGTCTCCGTGCCGACCCTCATGATCTGGGGCAATCGCGACCAGGCGATCGGACGCCCGGGCGTGACGGCCACCCCACCCCTGATGGACGGCCCTTACCGGCTCGTCGAACTCGACGCCGGGCACTGGCTCATTCAGGAAGCGGAGGCCGATGTACTCCGCGAGACCCTTGCCCACCTCGAGGCGCAGTAGGGAGCGACCCTCCTGGTCCCCCGATGGCGAGAGGACGGCTGGTATCGGGTGTTGCCGGAGGATAGGCTGTCCAGCAAGCGTGGACGGACCGGCGCTTGCGCCGCAAGGGGCAGTGCGTCGACTGGTGCCACTCGCCGGCAGTCCGGACGAGCCTCGTGAAGCCGACGGAGGAACTCTCCATGCCGACCTACGACCTGCTCCTCAAGGGCGGAACCATCATGGACGGCCAGCGGACACCCCGGTTCACCGGCGACATCGCGATCGTGGACGGGCGGATCGCGCAGATCGGACGGGTCGCAGAGTCCCGGGCGTCCCGGGTTTTCGACGCGAACGACCTGATCGTCTGCCCGGGCTTCGTCGATCTGCACACCCACTACGATGCGCAGGTGTTCTGGGATCCCTACTGCACGATCTCCGGGTGGCACGGGGTCACCTCTGTCGCGATCGGCAACTGCGGCTTCGGCTTCGCCCCGTGCCGGCCCGAGGACCGCAGGCGCTCCATGCTCACCATGGAACGCAACGAGGCCATCCGGGCCACGACCATGGAAGCCGGCATGCCGTGGGACTGGGAAACGATCCCCGAGTACTTTGACAGTCTCGATCGCACGCCCAAGGGCGTGAACCTCCTCGCCTACACGGGGCTGAATCCCGTGATGGCCTACGTCATGGGCGTCGAGGCGGCAAAGAGCCGTCCCGCCTCGCCCGAGGAGCGCGCGCAGATCTGCGCCATCCTGAGCGAGGCGATGGACGCCGGATCCTGCGGTATCTCGGCGCAACTGCTGGGGGAAGACAGCCCGCAGATGGACTACGACGGGACCCCGATGATCACGGACCGGATGTCCCGGGACGACCTGCTCACCTTCGCGGGGGTACTGGCCGAGAAGGGCCGCGGCTTCATCCAGGTGATCGGGGCCAGCAGGAGGTTCACCGAGCAACTGTGCGAGGCGAGCGGCCGCCCGGTGATCTGGAACACGCTCGTGGCGGACACCGACCAGCACGGCATCAACCATGGCGTGTACAAGAAGGTCATCGAGTGGCTCGAAGAGGCCAACGCGCGGGGGAACCGCGTGTTCGCCCAGGCGTTCACCGTCCGCGACTCGTTCCAGTTCACGCTGGAGGACTGGAACCTGTTCGACACCGACCCGGCCTGGCGCGCGATCACGCTCGGCAGCGTCGAGGAGCGGGCCCGGAAGATGCGCGACCCGGAGCTGCGCCGGGCCGTACGCGAGTCGTACGTCGCGGACAGCTTCGTGACGGGAGCCGTACTCGGGTCGCTCGAGAACTTCACCGTAGCGCACGTCTACTCCGACGAGAACCGGCCGTTCGAGGGCTTGAGCGTCGGTGAGATCGGTCAGAAGCTCGACAAGCATCCCATCGACGCGATGCTGGACGTGGCCCTGGCGGACGATCTGCGCACGCTTTTCTGTACACCGCCACTCGAGCCCAACTTCGAGGTGATGCGTGAGGTCGCCAACTCGAAGTTCGCCCTGCCAGGCATCTCGGACGGCGGCGCCCACATGAAGTTCATGACGATGGGCTGCTACCCGACGGAGTTCCTGACCCTGCTGGTCCGCGACAACGACATCATGGACCTTGAGCAGGCCCATTGGCGACTCTCGGCGTACCCGGCGCTCGCGGCCGGCTTCGTGGATCGCGGCACCTTGCGCGTGGGGGCGCCGGCGGACATCGTGGCGTACGACTACGACGCGCTGGCGCTGGGGCCCGTCGAGCGGAGGTACGACTTCCCCGCCGGGGACTGGCGTCTGTCGCAGAAGGCGGAAGGCTACCGGCTGACCGTCGTCAACGGCGAGATCACCTTCGAGGACGGCGAGTGCACCGGCGCGGCGCCGGGCGTGCTCCTGCGCCACGGACGCACCGCCTGAGCAGGGCCGTCGATTCGCCGGGTGTTTGCACCTTTGTAGACGCCTATCTTATCTTCTGCAAGTGTAGGGTCGTCTTGTTACCGGGCCGTGCCGGCGTGACGCTGGAATCGGGAAACGGATGCGGGGGCGGACAGGCTACCCGCGCGACCACGGGTTTGAGGGGGACGCACATGAACGCAACAGGATCGAGCGCACGGACGCTCATGGCCGGCGCATTGGCCGCCACGCTCTGCTGGGGAGCCTCGGCGCAGGAGGCTGGCGACGGCGCCGACGCCGCCCGCCCGGCCGTCGAGGAGATCATCGTCTCCGCCCAGAAGCGCGACGAGTCCATCCAGGAGGTGCCGATCGCGATCTCGGCCTTCACGGGCGAGGGGCTGCGCAACAGCCTCATCAAGGACTCGCAGGAACTGGTCAAGGCCGTCCCGGGCGTGGCCGGCGCCATCTCGAACAACTACATGTTCATCACGGTGCGCGGCATCAATGCCGGGACGTACAGCGCCGGGTCCGAACCGGCGCTCGGCCTCTACACGGACGGCATCTACCGCGGCCGCCACGGGGCCGCGATCGGCACCTACTTCGACTTGGAACGGGTCGAGATGTTGAAGGGCCCCCAGGGGCTGCTGTTCGGCCGCAACGCCTCCTCGGGGGCGATCCATGTCCTCACGGCGCAGCCGGACCCGGGCGGGACGGAGGCGTACCTCGAGGTGGGCGCCGGGGAGCGGGGCCGGCAGAGCATCGAGGGCATGGTGAACCTGCCGCTGGGCGACCGCTGGGGCCTGCGGGCGGCCGTGCTGCGGAAGGAAGAGGACGGCTACATCCGCAACCTCGCGACGGGCGAGGACCACCTCTGGTACGACCTGAGCGCGGCGCGCCTGTCGCTGCGCCACGAGCCCGACTGGGGCGATGCGACGCTGAAGGTCGCCTACGAAGACCGGGACCAGTCGGGCGCCATCTACCTGCCCATCAACCTGGACGGTTCGTGGCTGTACGGCGACGAACTCAAGGTGAGCGGGACGTCGGGTGACCGGGACTTCATCGAGACGGCCGAGGCGACGCTGACCGTCAACATCGACCTGCCCGGGTCCATGACGCTGCGGTCGCTGACGGGCTGGTACTCCAACGACTTCAACTACCGGGAGGACTGGGACGGGACCCCGCTGGAGCTCGGCAACTGGCTCACGTACCAGGAGAGCGAGTACTTCAGCCAGGAGGTCGTGCTGTCCGGCGACCGCGACCGCCTCTCGTGGTTCGCCGGGGCCAGTCTCTACAGCGAGGACATCAGCTACGACCTGTTCCACGTCACCGGCGACATCGGCTTCCTGTTCGGGTTCCCGTTTCCGCTCATGTTCGACGAGCAGGTGTACATCGACGGCGAGTACCAGGGGTGGGCCGTGTACGGCGAAGCGAAGTGGCAACTCACCGAAGCGCTCGACCTGAGCGTGGGCGGCCGTTACACGACCGACGAGCGGGACGGCACGTTCGAGTTCCTGGGGGGAGGCTTCATCGTCCCGCTGTACACGTTATCGCCGGTGTCGGGCGGGGAAACCTGGGACGACTTCTCGCCGCGGGTCGCGCTGCGCTACTTCGTGCGCGACAACGTGATGCTCTACGGTACCGCCAGCCGGGGCTTCAAGGCCGGAGGGCTCGACACCACCCGTCTGTCGGAGCCGGCGGATCCGCTGACCCTCCTGCCGCCGCCAAGCGCAGCGGTCGCCACCTACGACGCCGAGGAGGTATGGGCGTACGAGGTCGGCGCGAAGGGAACCCTGTTCGACGACCGCCTGCGCATGGCGGTGGCGGCCTACTGGTACGACTACCAGGAACGGCAGATCGACGTCCTCGACCCGTTCGAGGGGCTGTCCGCCATTGTCAACATCGGAGAGGTGGAGGGCTCGGGCCTGGAACTCGAGTTGCTGTGGGTGCTCAACCAGTACCTGGACGTACAGCTCGCCCTGGGCTACCTCAGCGCGGAATCCCGCGGCATTCCGGCGGCCGCGTGCGAGGACTGCGACGGTCACACGCCGCCCTTCAGTCCGGAGCGTACCGCGTCGGGCGCGCTCAACGTGCACTACCCGTTCGCCGGCGGGGAGTGGCTCGGAACGGTGCAGTTCTTCTGGCAGTCGGAGTTCCACTCCAACCTGAACAACCACCCGCTGGGGGAGCTCGACTCGACCGGCACGGTCAACCTCCACGCCGGTTGGGAGAGTGAGCGCTGGAGGGTCGTGGCCTACCTGGAGAATGCGACCGACGAGGTCACCGTCCAGATACGCGCTTTCAGCGACGCCTTCCAGCTCGGAATCAACCCGACCCGCCCCCGGACCGCCGGAGTGAGCGTCAGCTACCGGTTCGGCATGTAGGGGCGGGGCTCGTCCCCGCCCGTGCCGGGCCCGTGTGGCGATTCCGTACGGGTACCCTCGTGGCGTTTCGTTCGGTAGGCGAGACCCAGATGGTCTCGCGTTCCAAATGGAGCAGAGGATGGGGACTCCACTCGTCGCATAACAGGTGCAGGGTCCACTCGGGCGCGACCCTGCGCGGCTCACCGCAGACCAGCGCCAGCAGTTGCGCCTGCCCGTCGCTAGTGTGGTGTCCCGAAAGTTCCTAGGGCCTGTTAACACAAATGGTCCTTGGTGTGGTATGCTCCCATACCGTCTTCCCGGACGGGAAAAGGGCGGAGAATCAAGCAGGTGGAACTCACGGCAGCAGTTCTCATTTTGACCTGACGGGGCAACGGAGTCGGAGATTCCGTCGGCGAACGGGTTGACACCATAGGGCGGCGGCCCTATGGTGCGGGCCATGGGCAACCCGTGGTTCGGATCGAAGGCGACATCGGGGCTGTGGCAGGCGCTGGTGGCGCTGATGCCGCCGCACGCGGTGTACATCGAGACGCACCTGGGCGGCGGCGCGGTGATGCGGCGCAAGCCGGGGGCGCTGCGCAACATCGGCATCGACCTGGACCGGCGGGCGCTGGCGTCGTTCGAGTGCGGCCATGCCGTGGAACTGGTGCAAGCGGACTGCCACGCCTGGCTGGCCGGGTTCCCGTTCGACGGTTCGGAGCTGGTGTACAGCGACCCGCCGTACCTGCGCGGCGCGCGCAAGTCGGAGCGCCGCCACCGGCACGACTACGAGGACGCGGACCACGTGGCGCTGCTGGAACTGCTGACGGGCCTGCCGTGCGCGGCGATGGTGTCGGGATACCCGTCGGCGCTGTACGACGAGTTGCTGGGCGGCTGGCGCAGCGTGTCGCTGCAGGTGATGAACCACGCGGGGGTGGTCACCGAGAAGGTGTGGTTCAACTTCGAACCGGACCGGGTGCACTGGGCCGCGCGCGCGGGACGGAACTTCACGCACCGGCAGATGGTCAAGCGCAAGGCGCATGGCTGGGGCCGGCGCTACGCGGCGATGCCGCCGGCGGAGCGCCTGGCGGTGCTGGCGGCGCTCATGGCGGTGGAGGCCGGCGCGCCGCCGTGAGGTTCCTCGCACGCCAACTCGACCGGCTGCGGGAGTGCTTCGCGCAGCTGCCGGACCCGCGCCGCGGGCGCAACCGCCGCCACGCCATGGCGGACATCGGCATGGCGGCGCTGTCGGTGTTCTTCATGCAGTCGCCGTCGTTCCCGGCGCACCAGCGCGCGCTCGCCGAAGGCGGTCGCCGCTGCAACGCGCACACCCTGTTCGGCCTCGACCGCATCCCCTGCGACAACCACATCCGGCAACTGCTCGACGGCGTGCCGACGGAACACTTCGACGACGAGTTCCACGCCCTCGTCGAGGACCTCGGCGCGCACGGCGCGCTGGCCTCCATGCGCTGCCTGGACGACCGCGTGCTCGTCGCCATCGACGGCACGGAGTACTTCCGCTCCCGCAACATCCACTGCGACAACTGTTCGACCCGCAAGCGCAACGACGGCGGCACGGAGCACTTCCACCAGATGCTCGCCGCCACCGTCGTGGCGCCGGGCCGGTCGCGCGCGCTGCCGCTGCCGCCCGAGTTCGTCGCGCCGCAAGACGGCGCCGCCAAGCAGGACTGCGAACGCCAGGCCGTCAAACGCTGGCTGCGGTCCCACGGCGAGCGCTGCGCCGCACTGCGCCCGATCCATCTCGGCGACGACCTCTATGCCTGCCAGCCCGTCTGCCGGGCCATGCTCGACGCCGGCGGCGACTTCCTGCTCACCGCCAAGCCGGCCAGCCACCAGACCCTCTACGAGTACCTCGACGGCATCCGCCTGCCCACGCGCCAGCGCACCGCCGGACGCGGCGCGAAGCGCCGCATCCACCGCTACCGCTGGATGACCGACCTGCCCATCCGCGACGGCGACGACGCCCTGCGCGTCAACTGGCTGGAGATCACCAGCGCGCGGCCGAACGGCAAGGTCACCTACCGCGGCGCCTTCGTCACCAGCCTCGACGTCGACCGCGACAACGTCGCCGAACTCGCCGACTGCGCCCGCGCGCGCTGGAAGATCGAGAACGAGACCTTCAACGTCCTCAAGCAGCACGGCTACCACCTCGAACACAACTTCGGCCACGGCAAGGACACCCTCGCCAGCGTGCTCGTCGTCCTCAACCTGCTCGCCTTCGCGCTGCACACCGCGTGCGAACTCGCCGAGTCCCTCTGGCGACGCGCCCGCCAGCGCCTCGGCACCCGCGCCCGCCTGTTCGAGCACCTGCGCACCCTCACCGAGTACCAGGTGTTCCCCGACTGGAACGCCCTGATCGGCCTGCTCGCCACCGGCGGACCCGCCGCACAGCCGCCCTGACCCCAACACCACTCCGCCGGCCAACAATCCACCAACCCTGGAGAACTCCGATACCCAATGACTCAATACTCAAAATGAGAACTGCTGAACTCACGGAAAGCCAGTTCGAGCGCATCGCGCCACTGCTGCCGAAACAACGGGGGAACGTCAGCCTGTCGAATCTGCAGGTGCTCAACGCGATCCTCCACGTGGCCGAGCACGGTTGCAAGTGGCGCGGCCTGCCGGCGCGGTTCGGCAATTGGCACACGATCTACACGCGGATGAACCGCTGGTCGAAGAAGGGCGTGCTGGACCGCGTGTTCGAACAGCTGCAAAGAGACCGGATGGTGCGCGTCAAGGTCGAGGCGTTCGGGCTCGACAGCACCAGCGTCAAGGTGCATCCGGACGGCACGGGCGCGCGAAAAAAAACGGTCCGCAAGCCATCGGCAAGTCCCGCGGCGGCTGGAACACCAAGATTCATATGGTTGCCGCGGATGCTCGAACGGCAGTTGCCTTCTCGCTCTCCCCCGGCCAAGCCCACGACGCCCCGGAAGGGCGCAAGCTCCTGAACAAGCTGGAAAAACCCGCGAACAACCCGGCGATGATCATGGACAAGGCATACGAGGACGACGCCACCCGGCAACTGGTCCTCGACCTCGGCTTCGTGCCCGTGGTCCCGCCCAAGAGCAACCGCGTCGATCCCTGGGAGTACGACAAGGAGCTGTACAAGCGGCGCAACGAGGTCGAGCGCCTGTTCCGCCGCCTCAAGGGCTTCCGCCGCATCTTCTCGCGCTTCGAGAAGCTCGACAAAATGTTCCTCGGCTTCATCGTGTTCGTGCTCATCGTCGATGCGCTGCGTTAGTGTGAACAGGCCCTAGTACTTCAGCGCGTTCCACGGGGTCTGTGGCAAGGCGCGTTCCCCGCAGGGAATGGTGGGCCCCATTGCCAAGGGGCGTAACGCGGCCACAGGCCGGACTCTTCATGCGAGGGGCAGGCCCTCGCGCTCCCCGGGGCGCGCCCTTCGGGAGTCCGCCCTGCGCGCCACTGCCGCGTTGTGGTCCTTGGCAATATGCTCGATATTCCCTTCGGACCACGCCTTGCATTGACGCGCAGGGCGAACTCTGAAGTACCAGGAACTTACGGGACACCACACTAGCCTCACTGGGAGTCACGAATATGTTCGTTGTACGCGATGTCGGAGTAATCGCAGCCCTGGTTTTGCCCATGATAAGTACGATCACGGCATCCGCCAACGAATCGGCCACCACCGATTGGGCGTTGCTGGGCAATTCGTCCGAAATGCAGCACCACTCCGAGCTCGACGAAATCAACGCCGAGACGGTGAGTGAGCTCGGACTCGTCTGGTCCATCGACCTCCCGACCGCGGACGGCCTGGTTGGCAATCCGCTCATCCAGGACGGTCGGATCTTCCAGAGCGGTTCTCGCAGCCAGGTCTTCGCGAACTATCTGCGCACGGGGAAGCTCCTGTGGACGTACGAGCCGCGCGCCGACGCCCCGGCCGGGAGCTCCCTGGAGGCCGCCTTCCAGCGGCTGAACCGGGGGGTTGCCCTCCACGACGATCTGGTGATCGTTGCCACCGCCGACTGCGCCCTCGTGGCCATCGAGCAGGCAAGTGGCGAGAAGCGCTGGGAAGCGCAGGCCTGTGATCCCTCCGAACTGTACGCGATCACGGGAGCGCCGCGCGTGGGCGACGGGATGGTGTTCATCGGCAACACCGGCGCTGAGATGGGCACGAACCGCGGCCACGTCAGTGCTTTCGACGCCAGGACCGGGCGTCATCTCTGGCGCTTCTACACGGTGCCGGGCGATCCGGACAAGCCGCAGGAGAGCGAGCTCTACGAGATGGCGGCTGCCACCTGGGGTCAGGGCAAGACGCCCGGCGCGGGCAACCCCTGGGAGGGCATAACGTACGACCCCCTGCTCTCGCAGCTCTACATCGGGACCAGCGGCGCGATTCCGATCGACCCGACCAAGCGCGGCGAGGGAGCGGGCGATGAACTCTTCACCAGCTCGATCGTGGCCCTCGACGCGAAGACCGGGGCGTACCGCTGGTACTTCAAGCAGGCGCCCGGGGATGGCTGGAACTACGAACCGACCGGCATCATGGTCGCGACGCTGCCGGTCGGACCGGGCGGCGCAGAGCAACGGGTCGTCTTCAGCGTCGGGAAGGATGGCTTCGTCTACGTCCTCGACGCGCAGACGGGCGCGTTCATCTCCGGGCGCAACTACGTGCGCGTTAACTGGGCCAAGGGCCTCGACGAGAGCACGGGCCGGCCGATCTACGATCCCGCGGCGCGTTGGTGGGAGCAGCCCGACGGGGCCGTGGTGCTGCCTAACTCGCTGGGGGCACATAGCTTCGAAGCCATGGCCTTCGATCCGAAGCAGAAGCTGCTCTTCATCCCGGCGGCGACCTACCCCGAGTTCAAGAAGCTCTCCACGGAGGGCGGCAGCGCAGCATCAGAAGTGGGGTATTCATACGATTGGTACTACGGCAGCAGGGGACACCCCGGCTGGGAGTCCTTCGGCGAGGTCGTCGCGTGGGACCCGGTGACCCACACCGCGATGTGGCGTCAGCGGCATGACTTGCCTTTGAACGGCGGACTGCTGCACACCGGCGGGGGTCTGGTCTTCCAGGGCAGCGCGGACGGCTTCTTCAGCGCCTACGACAGCGCGACAGGGAAGAAGCTCTGGTCCGCGCCGGCCGGTGGGGCGATTCGTGGTGCGGCGTCGACAGTCATGGTCGACGGCCGTCAGATCGTCATCGTCCCCAGTGGCAATGGCAGCACGTCGGTCACCGCAGCCCAACTCACCCGTTACGCCTCGGTGCCGCGTTCCCGCAGCAAACCCCGGCTGCTCGCCTACGCGCTAGGCGGCAGCACCCCGGCACCACCCTGGGCCGAGGTGCCACGCGTTCCAAAGCCCGCTGTCCCGCGCCTCGAGGCGGAGAAGGCGAGCGCGGGCTCTGTGGTGTTCCTGGCGTGCGCGAGCTGCCATGGCTATGACGCCGAGTCGCTTCGGGGGTCCGCGATCGATCTGCGGCTACGCCTCACACCCAGCCCGGAGCACCTGAAGGCGATCCTCGGTGGTGCCCTTGCGGCGAAGAGGATGCCTCCCTTCGATCTCTCGGATGAGGACGTGCAGGCGCTGTACGCCTACCTCGTCAACACCGCCTGGGATGCGTACGAGGCGCAGAAGACGACCGACGAACTTTCGACTACCGATCCCTCACTACCGAAACATCCAGGGAGTTCAGATGAGCGATAGAGCATTTCTGATTGCGTTGGACAACCTGTCACACGACGACATGGAAGAACATCCGGCGCTTGAAGAAAAAGCGGTTGGTAACCCCCGCCGGATTCATTCTGGCCGCGACAGCAAAGGCTGGAGCAAACCGGTCTTTGCGGGCGACATCCTGTCGCTTGTAGTGGACCTGGAGCCCCAGAAGTTTGAGGTGGAAGACGTTGGCTACGATGAGTTCATTCACGTGCTCGACGGTAGCTTGATCCTGACTGACAAGAAGGGTCACGCACAGCGATTCGATGCGGGAGAGTTCCTGGTCATGCCGAAGGGCTTTTCCGGCACGTGGGAGACGTTGGGCAACTACCGGGAACTGGTGGTCATAGAGGCCAAGACGTTTGCGGATGAAATGAGCAAACCATAGAGAGGTCTCTCGGCGCGACGCCGGGCGTGCTCCAGCGCCTCGGGCGCACGGCCTGACCCGGGCCCCGGCCGAGTCGGCCGGGGCTGCTGCACTTGCTGTAGACCCCCATCTTTGGCGAGTGTAGGGTCGTCGGTCAGGGGGCCGTACCGGCGTGACGCTGGAACGCCAACGCCAAGGTGGACAGGCTACCCGCGCGACCGCGGGTTTAAGGGAACGCACATGAACGCAACGGGATCGAGCGCACGGACGTGCATGGCCGCGGCATTGGCCGCCGCGCTTTGCTGGGGAGCCTGGGCGCAGGAGGCTGGGGACGACGCCGAGGCCACCCGCCCGGCCATCGAGGAGATCATCGTCTCCGCCCAGAAGCGCGACGAGTCCATCCAGGAGGTGCCGATCGCCATCTCGGCCTTCACGGGCGATGCGCTGCGCAACAGCGTGATCAACAACTCGCAGGAGCTGGTGAAGGCCGTCCCGGGCGTGTCCGGCGCCATCTCGAACAACTACATGTTCATCACGGTGCGCGGCATCAATGCCGGGACGTACAGCGCCGGGTCCGAACCGGCGCTTGGCCTCTACACGGACGGCATCTACCGGGGCCGCCACGGGGCCGCGATCGGCACCTACTTCGACTTGGAACGCGTGGAGGTGCTGAAGGGCCCGCAGGGGCTGCTGTTCGGCCGCAACGCCTCCTCGGGGGCGATCCACGTCATCACGGCGCAGCCGGACCTCGGCGGGACGGAGGCGTACCTCGAGGTGGGCGCCGGCGAGCGGGGCCGGCAGAGCCTCGAAGGCATGGTGAATGTGCCGCTCGGCGACCGCTGGGGCCTGCGGGCGGCCGTGCTGCAGAAGGAAGAGGACGGCTACATCCGCAACCGGGCGACGGGCGAGGATCACCTCTGGTACGACATGAGCGCGGCGCGCCTGTCCCTGCGCCACGAGCCGGACTGGGGCGATGCGACGCTGAAGGTCGCCTACGAGGACCGCGACCAGTCCGGCGCCATCTACCTGCCCATCAACCTGGACGGTTCGTGGCTGTACGGGGACGCACTCACAACGAGCGGCACGACCGGCGACCAGGACCTCATCGAGACCGCCGAGGCGACGCTGACCGTCAACATCGACCTGCCGGGGTCGATGACCCTGCGGTCGCTGACGGGCTACTACTCCAACAACTTCGACTACCGGGAGGACTGGGACGGGACCCCGCTGGAGCTCGGCAACTGGCTCACGTACCAGGAGAGCGAGTACTTCAGCCAGGAGGTCGTGCTTTCCGGTGACCGCGACCGCCTGTCGTGGTTCGCCGGGGCCAGTCTCTACAGCGAGGACATCAGCTACGACCTGTCCCACGTCACCGGGGACATCGGCTTCCTGTTCGGGTTCCCGTTTCCGCTCATGTTCGACGAGCAGGTGTACATCGACGGCGAGTACCAGGGGTGGGCCGTGTACGGCGAAGCGAAGTGGCAGCTCACCGAAGCGCTCGACCTGAGCGTGGGCGGCCGTTACACGAACGACGAGCGGGACGGCACGTTCGAATTCCTGGGGGGCGGATTCATCGTGCCGCTTTACACACCGGCCCCCGTGTCCGGCGGGGAGACGTGGAACGACTTCTCGCCCCGGGTCGCGCTGCGCTACTTCGTCCGCGACAACGTGATGCTCTACGGTACGGCCAGCCGGGGCTTCAAGGCCGGCGGGCTCGACACCACAAAGCTGTCGGAGCCGGCCGATCCGTTGACCCTCCTGCCGCCGCCCGGCGCCGCCGTGGCCACGTATGACGCCGAAGAGGTATGGGCGTACGAGGTCGGTGCGAAGGGCACCCTGTTCGACGACCGGCTGCGCATGGCGGTGGCGGCCTATACGTACGACTACCAGGAACGACAGATCGACGTGCTCGACCCGTTCGAGGGGCTGTCCGCCATTCTCAACATCGGAGAGGTGGAAGGCTCGGGCGTGGAACTCGAGCTGCTATGGGCGCTGAACCAGTACCTGGACGTACACCTCGCCCTGGGCTACCTCAGTGCGGAATCCAGTGGCATTCCGGCGGCCGCATGCCTGGACTGCGACGGTCACACGCCGCCCTTCAGTCCGGAGCGTACCGCGTCCGGCGCGCTCAACGTGCACTACCCGTTCGCCGGTGGGGAGTGGCTCGGAATGCTGGAGTTCTTCTGGCAGTCGGAGGTCCACTCCAACCTGAACAACCACCCGCTGGGGGAGCTCGATTCGACCGGCACGATCAACGTCCACGCGGGCTGGGAGAGTGAGCGCTGGAGGGTCGTGGCTTACCTGGAGAACGCCACCGACGAGGTCACCGTCCAGATCCGCCATTTCACCGACGCCTTCCAGCTCGGACTGAACGCGACCCGCCCGCGGACCGCTGGAGTGAGCGTCAGCTACCGGTTCGGCATGTAGGGCCCCGTGGCCGGCCCGCTGCCTCGCAATGCGAACTCAAGTTCGCGCGCGCTCGGCGGCGGCGCCCCCCCGTGGTAATGTAGAGACGGGACGCCCCCGTGGCCGCCCATCTCGAATTCCGCAGGGGAGACCCTTGTGGTTTCCCGTTCCGCAGACAAGCGGAGGAGGGGATCACATGAACGCATCACGAACCATGACACAGGCGCTTGTCGCCGCCGGGCTTGCCGCGCTCTGCTCGGGAGCCTGGGCGCAGGAGGCCGGCAGTGGCGCCGACGCCGCCCGTCCGGCCGTCGAGGAGATCATCGTCTCCGCCCAGAAGCGCGACGAGTCCATCCAGGAGGTGCCGATCGCGATCTCGGCCTTCACGGGCGAGGCGTTGCGCAACACGGGCATCAAGGACTCGCAGGACCTCGTGAAGGCCGTCGCTGGCATGTCCGGCAGCCTCTCGAGCAACTACATGTTCATCACGGTGCGCGGCATCAATGCCGGGACGTACACGGCCGCGTCCGAACCGGCACTCGGCCTCTACACGGACGGGATTTACCGCGGGCGCCACGGGGCCGCGATCGGGAGTTACTACGACCTGGACCGGGTCGAGGTGCTGAAGGGACCGCAGGGGCTGCTGTTCGGCCGCAACGCCTCCTCCGGGGCGATCCATGTCATCACGGCGCAGCCGGACCTCGCCGGGACGGGCGCGGCCTTCACGGTGGGCGCCGGGGAGCGGGGCCGGCAGAGCCTCGAGGGGATGGTGAACCTGCCGCTCGGCGACCGCTGGGGCCTGCGCGCTGCCGTGTTGCAGAGGGAAGAGGACGGCTACATGCGCAACCTGACGACGGGCGAGGATCACCTCTGGTATGACCTGAGCGCGGCACGCCTGTCCCTGCGCCACGAGCCCGACTGGGGTGACGCGACGCTCCGGGTCGCCTACGAGGATCGCGAGCAGTCCGGAGTCATCTACATCCCGCTCAACCCGGACGGTTCGCTGATGTGGGGCGACGAACTCACGGTGAACACGACGACGGGCGACTACGACCGCGTCCAGATGGCCTCGACGAGCCTGACCGTCAACATCGACCTACCCGGGTCCATGGCCCTGCGGTCGCTGACGGGCTACTACGCCAACAAGTTCGACTACCAGGAGGACTGGGACGGGATGCCGCTCGAGATGGGCAACTGGATGTCGCAGCAGGAGAGCGAGTATTTCAGCCAGGAGTTCGTGCTGTCCGGCGACCGCGGCCGCCTCTCGTGGTTCGCCGGCATGAGCTTCTACAACGAGGACGTGTTCTACGACATGCACCACCTCACGGGAGACCTCGGGTTCCTTTTCGGCTTCCCGTTCCCCCTCGTGTTCGACGAGCGCGCGTTCATCGACGGCGATTACCAGGGTTGGGCCGCGTACGGCGAGACGCGGTGGCAGCTCACCGATGCCCTCGACCTGAGCGTGGGGGGGCGCTACACGAGTGACGAACGGGACGGCGAGTTCGAGTTCCTGGGAGGAGGCTTCATCCTTGCGGTCTACACGCCGTCCCCGGTATCGGGCGGAGAGACGTGGACCGATTTCTCGCCACGGGTCGCACTCCGTTACTTCGCGCGCGACAACCTGATGCTCTACGGCACGGCGAGCCGGGGCTTCAAGGCTGGCGGTCTCGAGACGACCCGTTTGTCGGAGCCGGCGGACCCGTTGACGCTGCTACCGCCTCCCGGCGCCGGCATCGCCACCTACGACGCCGAGGAGGTGTGGGCATACGAGGTCGGCGCCAAGGGAAATCTGCTCGACGACCGCCTGCGCGTGGCGCTGGCAGCCTTCACATACGACTACCAGGACCGGCAGGTGGACGTGTTCGACCCGAGCGCGGGACTGGCCGCCGTGCTCAACGTCGGCGAGGTGGAGGGCTCGGGGGTGGAACTCGAGTTGCTGTGGGTGCTCAACCAGTACCTGGATGTACAACTCGCCCTGGGCTACCTCGATGCGGAATCCCGCGGCATTCCGGCGGCCGCATGCCTGGACTGCGACGGGCACCGTCCGCCGGACAGTCCGGAGCGCACCGCATCCGGCGCGCTCAACGTGCACTACCCGTTTGCGGGGGGAGAGTGGCTCGGAACGGTGGAGTTCTTCTGGCAGTCGGCCTTCCACTCGAACCTGAACAACCATCCGCTGGGCGAGCTCGATTCGAGCGGCACGGTGAACCTCCAGGTCGGCTGGGAGGACGAGCGCTGGAGGGTCGTGGCCTACGTGGAGAATGTCGCCGACGAGATCACTCTCCAGGCCCGCCATTTCGGCTCCTTCATGCTCGCAATGAACGCGACCCGCCCGCGGACCGCCGGAGTGAACGTCAGCTACCGGTTCGGCATGTAGGGCGGGGCTGGTCCCCGCCCGTGCTGGCTTCATGCAAGATGTCGGGACGGGCGCCTCAGTTACTCGGAGGCCTGTTGACGGGCCGCACGGATTGTCTCGATGGCGATGAACATCCTTGAGGGACGCGACGGGAACGGCTGGAACCCCATCTGGACGTAGAAGGCGCGTCGGCGTTCAGCGATTTCCGGGCCGCCGTCCTCGATCACGTCCAGCACCACGGCCTTGACGCCGATCTGGTCGGCGGCGGCAAGGGCCCGCGCCAGTGCATCGGCGAGAAGGACTCGGCCCAGCCCACGACCCTGTTGAGTCTGGTCGACCGCGATCATGGAGAGATAGATCGCCGGGATGGCTCCGGATCGGGGAGCATGCCGGGTCAGGTCTCGCGGCAAGTCGCCGTCAGCCGCTTCGAGGGCGTGCGCGTTGAGCGCGTAGTAGCCGAGTATCGTGCTCTCGCCCTCTGTGGCCACCTGCACCCGCGTGAAGTCGGCAGCCTGCTGCTTGCGGGCGGTCGCGCGCAGGAAGTTGTCGAGGCGATGGACCCCGCAGGCGAACGCCGCGCGGTCGTGCCTCGCGGGGTCGAGTTGCTCGATGCGGATTCGAGACAATCGGGGTCAGTCCCCTTCGGTCCCCCAAGTGCGGGCGCGATGCAGCGCCATCGCCTCCAGGAGCACGGGTGTCGGGTCCGATGGCGCATCCAGAGCGGCGAGCAGGGCTTTCCGGTCGCGATCGTAGAGAACTGTGCGCTGGTGGTCCGCGATGGCGGCCCGGGCGCGGTCGTATGCGGCGGACGTAACGAACGTGGTCTCGTCCACGCCGAGCAATGCGGCCGCCAACTGGATCTCGGCCTTCACGCGAGGCTTGGTCCGCTGCTCCATCCGTGCGGTCTTCGGTTCGTTGACTTCGGCGGTCGTGTCCTTGTGATCGAGCATGACGGGTTTCCCCAGGAGGCTCGTAGCTGATCGTACGGCAATCCGCCGTACGCGGCAATGACCAAAAGCGGTCCTCCGCTCGTGCCGGCGCGCCTACCCCTCGATCGGCTCGGTCAGCAACCGGGTGAGCCGCCGTCGCTTCTCCGCATCGACGCCGAGGGCGGTCTCGGCATACGCATCGAACGAACCGTAGGCCAGGTCGATCTTCGCAAAGGCTGCGCGCAGGTACGCGACATCGACCCCGAGCATGGGCTCCAGCAGCGCGGGATCGATGCCGTCGAGCAGTTCGACATCCTCCGGCAGCGGGGCGGCGGGAGACGCGAGGTAGTTGGCATCGATGCCCTCCATGGGCGCTCCGACAAGACGCAGGGGCAACGCGGACGTGACGCCGGCCCGGTCCTTGCCGGCCGTGCAGTGGAACAGCAGCGGAGTCGCGCCCGGCCCCAGCACGGCATCCACCAGCCTCCGGTACTCCGGGGTGTGATCGAGCACCTGGTTGCGTAGAGCGCGGTCATGTACTCGGTGGTCTCGGCCGCCTCTTCGATCCGGCCCGCGAGCAGCCTCTGCAGGTAACCGGCGGAGTCGACCGGATTGATGGGGAGGCTGCCCCGGCGGATGTCCTGGTCTTCGGGCAGTCGGTCGGACCCCTCGATCTCGATCTCCTCGTCGACGCGGAAGTCCACCACGGTCCGCAGGTCGAGCTCGGTGGCGCGGCGCAGATCGGCATCGGTCAGGTGGCTGAGTGCATCGGACCGGTAGACGACCCCACGCCTGGTCCGGAGCCCGTCAGCGACCGGATGTCCGCCGAGATCACGCAGAGTGCGCCCCCGCGAGCGGCAGGGGCACGTCGGGGGCATTCGCGCGGCCGGACGGTTCCGGCGGCCCCGAACAGGCCCAGAGCAGGCTGACGACACCGATGGCCGCGAGCCTCGGCAGAGCCGGGCCGCGGCCATCTGGGAAGTGGGCGTGCCGTGCGCATGCCGGGGTGCCGGGCGCCGGGCCTCCCCTACGCTTCCGCCACCTCCCGCTCGATCAGGTCCGCGTACTTCGCGAGCGCCTGTTCCCGCCGCTTGATGAGGTGGTAAGCCGGGAACAGCTCGTCGGTGCCTTGGTAGCGCCCGAGGATCTGCCGCGCCACGGTAACCTTGTGCACCTCGGTCGGCCCGTCCGCCAGTCCCATGTGGAAGCTGTCGAGCACGCCGGCGGCGAACGGCATCTCCGTCGACAGCCCGAGGGAGCCGTGCACTTGCAGGGCGCGTGCGTAGACGTCGTGGTAGACCTTCGGCATCTGCGCCTTGACGGCCGAAATGTCCGCGCGGACCTCCTTGTAGTTCCTGATCCGGTCGATCTTCCAGGCGGTGCGCAGCACGAACAGCCGGAACTGCTCGATGTCGATCCAACTGTCGGCGATCATCGCCTGCACGAGCTGTTTCTGCGCCAGCACCTCGCCCTGGGTCTCCCGTGACAGCGCCCGCTCGCACATCATGTCGAAGGCGCGCCGGACCTTGCCGACCGTGCGCATCGCGTGATGGATGCGGCCGCCGCCGAGGCGCGTCTGCGCCACGATGAAGCCCTGGCCCGGCGCGCCGAGCAGGTGGTCCCGCGGGATGCGCACGTCGTCATAGCGGATATAGGCGTGGTTGCCCGGGTTCTCGTAGCCGACCGCCACGTTGCGCTGGATGTCCACGCCCGGCGTGTCCGCGGGGACGATGAACATCGACATGCGGTCGTACGGGGGCGCCTCCGGATCCGTGACCGCCATGACGATCAGGAAGGAGGCATGCCGGGCGTTCGACGAGAACCACTTCTCGCCGTTGATGACCCATTCGTCACCCATGGCCTCCGCCCTGCAGGTGAACACCTTGGGATCGGCGCCGCCCTGCGGCTCGGTCATCGAGTAGCAGGAACAGATCTCGTTGTCGAGCAGCGGCTGCAGGTACTGGTCTTTCTGCGCTTCCGTGCCGTAGTGGGCGAGAATCTCCGCGTTGCCGGAGTCCGGGGCCTGGCAGCCGAAGGCGACCGGCGCGCACTTCGCCCGACCGAGGATCTCGTTCATGAGCGCGAGCTTGAGCTGCCCGTAGCCCTGCCCGCCGAGGTCCGGGCCGAGGTGGCAGGCCCACAGGCCGCGGCGCTTCACCTCCTCCTGCAGCGGGCGGATGAGCCGGTTGCGGTTGGGGTCCGCGAAGTCGTTGGGGTGGCCGAGCACGAAGTCGAGGGGCTCGATCTCCTCGCGCACGAAGTCGTCCATCCAGTCGAGTTCGCGCTGGAAGGCGGGGTCGGTTTCGAAATCCCAGGCCATGGGTCGCTCCGGTGACGGGTCAAACCCTGATTAGACCCGGTGGATCGGGCACTTGTGAAGGCGGGGGCGGGGGGACGTGGCGCCTCAGCCGCCGCTACCGGCGGCGGTATCGAGGGCGTTGGCCCGCCGCCGCTCCGCCAGTTTCCCGAGAATCTCCGCGTGCCGCTTGCGATCCAGGTTGTAGTGCGAGAGGCACCAGATCGTGATCACGGCACATCCCGCGACCACCGGTCCGTAGAGCACTCCGAGATCGACCAGCGTCGCGGCCGGGATGTCCGCCGCGGAGACGATCTCGGCGCCCGTCGGCCAGTCGATGACATCGAGGCCGATGCCGCCGATCAACGTGCCGACCCCGGAGGTCGCCTTGCCCGAGAAGGAGATGGCGCCGAAGAAGATGCCTTCCTGGCGCGTCCCGGTGTCGAGTTCGTGCTCGTCCGCCACGTCCGCGAGCATCGAGCCGGCCGCGATGAACGCCTGCTGCACGGTGAGCCCCTGCACGAACTTGAAGGCGACCAGGGCGTAGAACAGTTCCGCCGTGCCGTTGTCTGGGAAGGTGCCCAGGAGCCGGCACACTACCGGCACGATCGTGCAGGTCCCCACGCCCGCGACCGCGAGAATGACGCCGGCCCGCTTGCCGATCCGCGGCAGGAGCGGCGCGGAGACGAAGACGCCGACCAGCAGTCCCGCGATGGGCGCCAGGTTGACGCGCATCATCTGGCCGCCGTCGAGCTCCCAGAAATACTGGTACATGTAGATGTCGAGGGCGCTGTGAACGCCGGACATGATGTAGATGACCAGGACGCCGGAGATCATCCAGGCGAACGAGCGGTTCCGGAACGCCGCCAGGAAGTCGCTGACGAAGACCGCGAGCGCGTTGCGTTCGGGCCGCGGCGGCGGCTCGGACAGGAAAGGCACTTCCTTCTGCGTGCCGAGGGCCGAGTACCAGATCGTCACGGCCATGAGCACGGCGAGCACGATCGCGAACGGCGTGTAGTTCTCCACGGCCAGGCGGCCGCCCATGTCGTCGGCGAAGAAGTAGCCGAAGCCCACCGCGATCACCGCGGCACTGCCCGCGGTGCCGAAAAACTGCCTGTAGGCGACAACGCGGTTGCGCTCGTGGAAGTTCTGGGTCAACTCCGCCCCGAGCGCGAGGTGGGGGACGTGGTAGAGCGTCATGGCGCCGCGCGTCAGGGTCGCGAAGGCCGTGAGCCACAGGAACAGCCCCCACTGGCCCAGGCCGTCCGGCGGCGAGAAGAGACCGATGAATGCCAGCGCCAGGGGGAGGGCGGAGGCGTACATGAAGGGGTGACGCCGCCCGAGGCGCGACTTCCACTTGTCGGACAGCGACCCGGCGAGCGGGTCGGTGACGGCGTCGAACAGGAGCGCGATGAAGAGCGCGGCGCCGGCGAGCGCGCCGGGCAGTTCGAGCACCTGGTTGTAGTAAAAGAGGATGAACAGCCCGAAGCCCGTGTTCTTGAGCCCCTCGGCGAACTGGCCGACCCCGAACGCCAGCTTGCTGGAGAACGGGACGATGCGGTCGTTCGGGTTGTGCGGGTCCATCCGCCGCGAGCATAGCAAGCTCCGGCGGGACTCGACGGTGGCGTTGGTGACGGGTGCGACTACGGGTACCATCCGTGTGTCGGCGGTTTGCTCCGCGGACAGGATGCGACCAGATACCTAGTTTTGGCAGCAGGTTACGATGAGTTCTTCTAACATTTTCGAGGGTGCGGACCTCCGCACGTTCTTCAAGGATCCATACGGCCCCTACGCGTTCGCCCGCCAGGCACGCGTCTTCCGAAACGACGGCGTCTGGTACGCGGCCCGTTACGAGGACGTCGACTGGATCCTGAAGGACCGCCGCTTCGGCAAGCAGCCGCCGGCGGGAAGCGAACACCGTATGCCCCAGAGGCGCCCCGATCCGGCCGAGGAACGCAACATCCTCAACACCGACCCGCCGGACCACACGCGCCTGCGTGGACTCGTCGCGAAGGCGTTCAACGCCCACCGCGTGGCGGGCATGCGCCCGGTGGTGCAATCGCTGGTGGACGGCCTGCTCGACGACATCGCGCCGCGCGGCAGCATGGACATCATGCGCGACTACGCCTACCCGATCCCCGCGACGGTCATCAGCGACATGCTCGGCATCCCGGACGCGGACCGCGACCGCTTCGGACATCTCTCGAACGAGATCATTCGCTGGGGAACCGGGATCGAGCCCGGAGTGGACCTCGAGACCCGCGCGGCGCGCGCGAGAGAGGCCAGGGAGGCCTTCGACGACTACCTCACGGCGCTGTTCCCGGCCAAGCGCGAGGCGCCGACGGACGACCTGACCACGGACCTGCTGCGCGCCGAGAGCGAGGAGGGGCGCCTCACCGAACACGAGGTCACGAAGAACGTGCGCTTGCTGTTCCAGGCGGGCCACGAGACGACCGTCAACCTGATCGGCAACGCCCTGGTGGCGCTCTACCGCAACCCGGAGGAACTCGCGAAGCTGCGGGCGGACCCGGGCCTGATGCCGACGGCGGTGGAGGAGTTCCTGCGTTTCGACTCCTCGGTCCAGCAACTGCCGCGGGTCGTCCAGGAGCGCGTCGAGGTGGGCGGACAGACGCTCGAGCCCGGCGAGATGATCATCTGCCTGCTCGGGGCCGCCAACCACGACCCCGACGTCTACGACCGCGCCGACGACCTCGATCTCGAACGCACGTTCGTCCGTTCGAAATCCTTCGGCGGGGGCATCCACTTCTGCCTCGGCGCGCAGCTCGCCCGGATGGAGACGGAGGTTGCCCTCGGCACGCTCCTCGAGCGGCTGCCGGAGATGGCACTGACGAACCTCGACGACCTCGACTACGCCTTCAACCCGTTCTTCCGGGGTCCGAAGACGCTGTTGGCGCGCTGGACATAAGGGCGAGCCTGGCGTTCGTCTTGCGCTTCTTCACGTCGTGTTCCCGCTCCGCAAAACTCGCTTGCCGCATGTCCGCCTTCCAGCACCGAAGGCCAAATACAGTTGTCCCATAACCCTCGACCTATTCGGCCACCTAGGACAGTCCCTGCGGGACTTGGCATGGCGGCACGCCGAGCCCCCACGTAGACTCTGTGACACGTTGTTGTCGAGACGCACGGGAGCAATGGCCAGCCAGGAAATGCGGGATGCGGCGGCGGCGATGCGCGCCGGGGCGGAGTTCGAGGCGGTCAACGACATCGAGACGCTCAGGGCGGCCATGGCTGATCCGGAGGCCCTGACGCCGCTCCCGGAGGACGTCTCCTACTCCGACTTCGACGCGGGCGGGGTGCCAGCGCGTCACGTCGCGGCGCCCGGAGTCCGCGACGACCGCGGCCTCCTCTATTTCCACGGCGGCGGGTACGTGGCGGGCAACCTGGACACCCACACGGAACTCATGGGTCGCATCGCGCGCGCCTCCCGGGCGCCCGTGCTCGGCGTTGACTATCGGCTGGCGCCCGAACACCCGTATCCGGCCGCGGTCGACGATGCGGTCGCGAGCTACGAACACCTGCTCGGCAACGGCATCGACCCGGCCCGTATCGTGATCGCCGGGGACTCGGCCGGCGGGGGCCTGACCCTCGCCTGCATGCTCGCCCTGAGGGCGGCCGGAACACCGCTGCCGGCGGGCGCCGTCCTCATTTCGCCGTGGACGGACCTGTCCGGCAGTGGCGTCAGCATGCAGGGGCGCCTGGAGGCGGATCCGATGCTGAGCGGAGAGATCCTGGCGCCCATGGCGGCTGCCTACGCCGGTGCCACGAGCCTCACGGACCCGGGTGTCTCTCCCTTGTTCGGCGACCTCGCAGGTCTGCCCCCGCTCCTGATCCAGGTCGGCGACGACGAGGTGTTGCTGGACGACTCGACGAGACTTGCCGAACGCGCCGAAACGGCGAACGTGCCCGTGCAGTTGCACGTCTTCGAGGGCGCATTCCATGTGTTCCACATCATGCCGACGTTGCCCGAGGCGGGGGAAGCGCTTGCCGAGATGGGCGCGTTTTTCGATGCCGTCACCGGCTGAGTTACCGACCACCGCGCTTCGACGCAGACGCCGACCCAACGACGTGCCCCCACCCTGGACCTCCCCGGTGCTCGGCGTCGCGTGCCTGGCGCTGCTGGTCGGCTGCGGCGGAGGGGGCGGCGGTGGAGGAGGGGGCGGCGCCGGCGTCGACCCGCCGCCCGCCACGACCGACGACGATGACGAAGAGTGGGTCATCCCGCGCGAGCGGGTCGTGGATGGGGGACCCGGCCGCGACGGCATCCCCGCGATCGACAACCCGATTTTTCTCCGCGCCGACCGGGTGGGGGGCTCGGCCCGCAAGCTGGTCGTGGGCTATCGGGCGGGGTCCGACGTGAAGGCCATGCCGCACGACATCCTCGATTGGCACGAGATCGTCAACGACACGCTCGGCGGCGAGCCGGTGGCGCTGACCTACTGTCCCCTGACCGGCTCGGCCCTGCTCTGGAAGTCATCGACGACCGCGCGGAATCCCACGTTCGGCGTGTCCGGCCTGCTGTACAACTCGAACCTCATCCCCTACGACCGCGAGACGGACAGCCACTGGCTGCAGATGCTGGTGCAGTCGGTGGAGGGACCGCGCGCCGGGGACGTCCCGGAGGTCCTGCCGGTCGTGGAAACGACGCTCGGAACCTGGCGCGAGATGTATCCCGACTCGCAGCTCCTCACCCGGCAGACGGGTTACGACCGCGACTATGACGAGTACCCCTATCGGACCTACCGCACGGACGACAATCTCCTGTTCGACGTCGAACCCCTGGATACGCGCATGCAGATCAAGACGCGGGTGCTCGGCGTGTGGGTCGGGGACGCGGCCCGCGCGTATCGCATCGAGGACTTCGGTTCCGGGGTAACCGTGCACAACGACACCATCGGCGACGTGCCCATCGTGGTCGCGGGCAGCGCGCAGAAGAACCTCGCCGTCGCCTTCGGTCGCACCCTCCCGGACGGCACCGTGCTGTCCTTCGAGCCCGCGTCCGCACCGCTGCCGGCGATCGTGACGGACGACGAGGGCAACACGTGGGACGTGTTCGGCGAGGCCATCGACGGCACGCGGCTGACGGAACGCCTGCCGCTGGTCGACTCCCACATCGCCTTCTGGTTCGCCTGGTGGGCGTTCCACCCGGGCTCCGAGATCGCCGGGGAATGAAGACGCTCCTTGCCAACGCCTGCGCCGTCGCCGCCGTGGCGGCGCTGTCCCCGGCAGCGTTGGCCGCTACGTGCAGTTGCGCCGCCGTCCCGCTGCTCGGGTCGATGGACACGGGCGCACCGGCCGGCGGGAGCTGGCTCCTGACCGGGGGATACGAGCTCCACGAGATCGGCGACCTGTACAGTGGCTCCGACGAGGTGTCCGACGAGACGGGCCGGGAACGCTCGAGCCGGGCGCTGGTGCTGCAGGCGAGCCGGGGGTTCGGCGAGCGCCTGTCCGTGACGGCGCTCCTCTCCGCAGTGGAGCACGAGCGCCGGGTTGGCGGCCAGACGACGACGGGACGGGGCCTCGGAGACGGTCTCGTGATGCTGAAGTACTCGCCGAAGCGGATCGGTCCATTCGAGCGCAACGGCCTGACGCTGGGGGTGGGGACGGCGATTCCCGTCGGAGCCGACGACGAGCGCGACTTCGTCAACTTGGCCGAGGACATGCAGCCGTCCACGGGCGCCTGGGCGCCGGTCGCGTGGGTGCATGGGGAACGGGCCTGGAGCCAGGCCGCGAACACGCGTACGTTCGCTTCGCTCAGCTATCGCTGGAATGGGGAGAACGGCCGTGACTACCGTTTTGGCGACGCCTGGACGGCCGCCCTCGGCACCACCCACCGGACCGGCCGCTGGGGGCTCGGGTTCGAGTTACGGTATCGGGACGCCGGCCGCGACGAACGGGCGTCGGCCGAGATCCCGAACACGGGGGGCCGCTGGCTGGACGGCGTGCCGGCCGCGCAGTTCCAGTTCACCGACCGCCTGGCCGGGAAGGTGTCCGCGCGGCTCCCGCTGTGGCGGGACGTGAACGATGCGCTGCAGTTCACGACGTCCTACGCGGTCTCCGTGTCGCTGTCGTGGGTCGCGGGCGGTCCGTGACCGGTCCGGGCGTGCGGCTGGTCGGGGCGCTGCTCCTCGGGGCCCTCTGTCTCGGCGCCCCGGCGCGTGCCGTGCAGGTAGGCGAGCCTGCACCGCCGTTTGCGCTACCGGAGATGGGCGGCGCGGAGACGGTTGCTCTGGCGGACCTCTCGGAGAAGGTGGTGGTGCTCGACTTCTGGGCGTCGTGGTGTGCCCCCTGCCGCGAGGCCTTGCCGTTCTACTCCGACCTGCACCGCGAGTTCTCGGACCGGGGCCTGGTGGTACTCGCGGTGAACGTCGACGAGGATCTCGAGGACGCGCGGCGGTTCCTCGAACGACTCTCGCTGGCACAGCCGACCGTCCGGGACGCCGACTGGCAGGTCGGGCGGCGCTACGGCGTGGCGGTACTGCCCGCGTCCGTCGTCATCGACCGGCGCGGCCTCGTGCGCGGCCGGCACGTGGGCTTCGACGCCGGGTACGCGGCGGACACGCGGGCCCTGGTACTCGCGCTCCTCGCCGAGCCCGCGCCGGCGCCGACGCACGGATACACTGGCGGCCCTGATCCGGACAAGAGAAAGCGATGATCCGACACGTCTTCGCCGGCGCCGCGCTGCTCCTGCTTCCGCTGGCCGCCGGCAGGGCCGCCGAAACCCCGCCCCCGCCGACGTCGCAACATGCGGTCACTCCCGACGTCGTTTACGGCCACAAGGCCGGCATGGCGCTCTTCTACGACGTGTTCCGCCCCGGGGAAGCGAACGGCGCGGCCATCGCGTTCATGGTGAGCGGGGGCTGGTTCTCCCGCTGGCAGCCCCCGGCGCAGCGCGTGGCGTGGTTCGAGCACCTGCTCGACGCGGGTTTCACGGTCTTCGCCGTCCACCACGGCAGCGCGCCCCGCTTCAAGGTGCCGGAGGCCGTGGACGACGTGCGACGCGCCGTGCGCCACATCCGCATGCACGCCGCGGAGTACGGCATCGACCCGGAGCGGATAGGCGTACACGGCGGCAGCGCGGGAGGCCACCTGTCGTTGATGCTCGGCCTCGCCGGCGACGCGGGAGATGCCGACGCCGAAGACCCCGTGGAACGGGTATCGAGCCGCGTGCAGGCCGTGGTCGCGCTGTTTCCGCCCGTCGACCTGACCCGGATCGTGGGCCCCAGCGAGCGTTTCCCCGCCCTCGACTTCGACCCGGCCCTGGCCGGGCACGTGTCGCCCATCGGCTTCGCGAGCGCCGACGACCCGCCAGTGCTCCTGATCCACGGGGACGAGGACGAGCTTGTGCCCCTCGCGAACAGCGCGGGCATGAGCGCGGCGCTGGACAAGGAGGGGGTGGCGAACGAGGTGATCGTCATCGAGGGGGCGGGCCATGGGTTTCGGGGGGCGGACCAGGTGAGGTCGCGGGAGGAGACGGTGCGTTTCTTTCGGGGGCACCTGGTCGGCAGCTCCGCGAACGAGTAGGCAACACGCTTGACCGGGCCGAGAATGACGGCCGTGGCGACAGAAGAATGATCGAGAGGTTGTTTGCAGCCGTGGGCGAGTATCTGAAGCGGGGCCCACTGACCGCCGGGAAGATCACCGTTGTGCCGGTGGTCGCGTTGGCGGCAGGACTCAGTGTCGTGGTCTACGAGATAGAGACCGCAACTTCGCGTTGGAGAAGTACGCGAAGGCTGCGACCATACTGAAGGAGCTTGAGTCGAGTTCGACGTCGGCGAACGAGCGCGTTGCGGCAGCGTCCAACCTCATTGCCGGCAGGGTTGAGAAGGTGCTGGCGGAGACCCAGGGAACCGCCGCGCTTTCCCCCAGAGGGCATCGCATCGCGTTGGCGCTCATCGTCGGACTACCATGGTTGGTCCTATCCGTCGTAGGCCTCGTCGAGGCCGTACGCCGGAATCCGGACTGGCAGTACGGCTTTTTCGGTTGCTTAGCCCTGGCGATACTGCTCGGCGGCGTGTCGTTCGGCATCCCGACCGATGTGCACTGGTTCTATCGCTATGTCGTGTTCCCGCTCGCGATTTATTCGGCTCTTCTGGGGTTCTTTTTCGTGGCAGGCGAGGAGGACATCAAATCAGAGCGTGGATCTGGCGGTAACGAACAAGCCGGTGGGCTTGACGAACAGCAGGCGCGGTAGCGGGTCTGTCGCCAGAGACGGCAGCGCTTCGAGGGTCCGGGAAGAGGACCGAAGCCGGTTGTGGTTTGAAGCCTAGTCGCGGATTTCACCACGCGATGAACTGGGTTCGATCCGCATCGAGCACATCTCCGAGCCGGCTGTGGCGTTGCACCCAGTCCGCGACCTCCGGCGAGATCCACCCGAGGACCGTCAGTATTCGAAGGTGGTCCGCCTTGAGATCGCGCCGAAAAACCGGCTCGTGATGCGCAACGCGGTTTCGCAGCTTGCGCAACGCGTCCAACTCCGCGTGCGCCCGCTTCCGGGACAACGCCTCTTGATGTTGGAACACAGGGCGAAGGCACGGTCGCCAGAGGACCATTTCGTAGTTCGCCCTACGACCGTCGGGCCTCCGCCCGCCGGGCCCTAAGAGCGACACCCAGAAACCGAATGGCAGTGAAGCGACGACCTGTCCCGCCGTCTTCGCGCCTATCTGTCCCCGGACCTTGCGTTTCGCAGCGGAAATCCTGTCCAGGCACCCGACGGCCAGAGTAGCGTCAAGACGGTCAAACCAGTCCACGCCGAAACGCGTGGTCAAACGGGCATGGACCGCGTTGCGCAAAGTCACCTCGACGACCTGCAACGGCCCGTAAAGTGCCGCGCTCGCCGCCGTATTCCAGGCGTATAGACTCGACGCCTTCACCGCATCGCCGCGCGACGCCTCCAGATACGGCCGAAAACGGTCCTCCGACAGATACTCCCGGACAGCTTGCAGCTCCGGCCCGCGGGGCCCGTTCACTCCCTTGAAATTCATCGCACCACCTGTATCCTGTTACCGGTACGCCCCGGACCCGCCTCTGCCTTTTGGGTATGCGCCCGGGGCGCTGTTTCTCTAGCCTCCCTGCTTGGACCTGCCTAGGGAGTGTCCGGATTGCTCTACGTCGTGGAGCGCCTGCCGGGCTTCTTCGCGGGCCTTACGGAACTCAGGCTCAAGTTCCTTAAGGCGGGCGACCAGTCCTTGGAGGTCGTATCGGTTCGCCCGGTTGCCACCGCTAGCTGCTCGTTGTGGGATGCGCTGCACGAGCCCGGCGGCCTCGAGGTCGGCAAGGTGACGCTGGACCATCCGAGGACTGAGGTTGAGCCTCTCCGCCAGCGTCCGCTTCAAAGGAAACGGCAGCTTGTCGCGCTCCCACCAATAGTCGGCAAGATGCAGAAGCAGGGCCAGCTGGGTTGCGTTCAAGCCCAGACGGCGTTGAGCGCGGAAGAGCAGCGACGGGATGATCGAATAGCCCTGCTCGATCACCCGCTTGCCCCACTTCGCTCGGCCGAGTCCGGCTTTTGGGTCGGCCTCTCCTTGTTTTGGTTCTTGCCCATCGGCATCTCCGGTTGTCGTCGGCGGCCGAAAATGTAGTCGGGCGAGGGCAAGACCGTACGCCTCTAATAGCCTCGGGAGGGGGACGTTGTTTACTCCACCCCATAGTCATGTCTGACCTGGGGGGACGACCGCCCGTTCCCCCGTAAGCATGACAAGTCACGTAGCCGTTAAGGCCGAGTAGACGAAACGGCCTGAAAAGGGGTGAGGACATTCGTGTCCCACCCCAGCGCCGAAAGCGCGCCAAACCGGAGCCCGCGCCGGCGGAGGATACACTGACATCCCCAACACGGACGGGACACAACGATGATCCGACTAGTGCATGTCCTGCGCGGGAAGCCGGGGCTGTCCCTCGCGGAGTTCCACGACTACTGGCTGCGCCGGCACGGACCGCTGCTTGCGGGCTTCGCGGAAGACCTCGGCATCCTCCGACACGTGCAGACGCACACCCTGGAGGGCGACGCGCACGCGGGGGCGCAGCGCGCCCGGGGCGGCAGCATGGAGCCCCACTACGACGGCGTCGCCGAGACCTGGTGGGCGGCGGAGGCGGACCTCGAAGCGGCGATCGCGAGCGAGCCTGTGCAGGCGGCGGTGACGGCGTTGCTGGCGGACGAGGCGGAGTTCATCGACCTGCCCGGCTCCCCGATCTGGTTCGCCTACGAGTATCCGCAGGTGAACCCGTCTCCGGAGAACGTCGTCGCCCGGGTCAAGAACAACGTGGTGCGGGTTTTCTACCCGCTACGGCAGAAGGCATCGCTCACCGAGGAGCAGGCGCGACACTACTGGCTCACGCACCACGGCCCGCTCGTGCGGTCACATGCCGAGGCGGCGGGCACCCTGTGCTACCGCCAGGTGCACCGGGCCGATACGCCGATGAACGCACGCGTCCAGCAGGCCCGCGGTACCGTGGTGGAACCCTACCTCGGGCACGCAGAGGCGTGGTTGGACCGCGGCAGGGCGCCCGGCACCGAGGAGGCGCGACGGGCCGGGGCCGCCTTCGTCGAGGACGAGCACCGGTTCATCGACATGGAACGCTCGACCATCTTCTTCGGCAAGGAACACACGATCATCGACCGGCGGTAGCGGGACCGCCCGCGCGTTCCCGCACCAGCGCGCACAGGGCCGCGATCTCGGCCTGCAGGCGCGCGCTACCGCCGGGACGCCAGCCGAGGGCGTGCAGGGCGTCGCACCGCAGCACGTTGCCGGTGGGTGGAGCGGCCGCGGGCAGGGTCCCGGGTCGGCCCAGGGCGGCCTGCATGCGGCGAACGAGGGCCCGCGTGTCGATGGCGAGGTCCGAACAGTTGAAGAGGCGCCCGGCGACGGCGGCCGAGGAAGCGGTGAGCAGCCGCCAGACCGCGTCGGCGACGTCCTCCCCATGGACTTCCGTACCGGCGCGGACCTCGGCGACCGGCTGGCCGGCCAGAACCGCCTCGGCGAGATCCAGCCACTTGGTGCGCTCGAGAGGATGGACGACGCCGTAGACGCCCGTCGGCCGCAGCACGGATACCCCTTCGTGGACGCTTGCGAGCGCTTCCGTGGCCGCCTTGAGTGCGCCGTAATGCGTAGTCGGCGATGTGGGATGGGTGTCGCGGATGGGTTCGTCCACCCCAGCCCCGAACACGGCGCGGCTGGACATCAGCACCGTCCGCCCGACCCCGGCCCGCGCTGCCGCCTCCAGGAGATCGATCGTGCCCCCCAGGTTGACGCGCCAGAACCCGGACACGTCGTCTCCCTCGCCCCCCCGATAGCGTCCGGGCACGTGCTGAAAGGCGCAGTGAACGAGGCCGTCGGCGCCGCTCACCAGCCCGTCGAGTGCCCCCCGGTCGCCAAGGTCACCGTCGATCCACTCGACGCCTCCCGGACACGCACTCCGGTCCGTGCCGGTGCGGGCGAGGACGGCGATCCGGCATCCTTCCCGCAGCAACCGGGCGACCACGAACTGCCCGACGATGCCGGTCGCGCCGGTTACCGCGACGCGCATGCGCTCGGCGGGTCGATCCGGTCGGGGAGAGCGCGACCGTCGCGCACCCGGTGCCAGAGGTCGATGAGCGGCGCGAGCAGTTCCCGCTTCGGGTGGTCGGCCTGCCACGGCTTCTCGTACTGGTAGTGCACCACCTTGACCCGGCGCCAGTCCCAGAGCTCCGGCAGGTTGAAATAGACGTACTGGAGGACGTTGTAGACGTAAGGCAGGCCGTGCCAGTCCGGGAAATACGCCTCCAGGAACGTCTGGTCCGTGCGCCGCCAGAACGCCTCCGGGCTGTCGAGCCGTTGGATCATGTCGGCGTACGTGCGGCGGTTCGGTCGGGCGACGAACACGCCGGAGTTCATGCGGTGCATGTCCTTGAGGGACTCGTAGAGATTGGGGGCCGCCGACAGGGCGGGATAGGCGAACAGGCGGTCGACGTTGCGCACCGCGATCGCGTCGGCGTCGATGAAGACCACCCGCTCGTACTCCTCCAACTCCCAGAGGCGCAGCTTCACGAAGTTGTCGAGGGGGTCGTGGAAGGCGGGCTTCGTGCCCTTGTCGAACGGGGACCGCGCGTGCTGCGCCTCCCGGGTGTGCCGGCGCCGGAACGCGTCGGACAGTTCGGGCTGCGTGGCCTCGCGGACCAGGCAGCCTTCGGCCTCGAGGCCGTCGAGGCAGGGCGTGCCGGGCGGTGCGAGCACGACCAGCGGCCAGGCGGAGGAGACGCGTTTCAGGGACCGCGCGAGGGCCGTCGCGCCGAGGGCGTAATCCGCGTTGGTGACGAGGGTCGCGTAGGCGAACACGCTACGGCGTGCCGCCTCCGTTGGCCCGGTCCAGCTCCGCGGCCCGTTCGCGGGTCCAGGCGGAGGTGCACGGAATGCGCGAACGGTCGATGCGGTGGGCGTACCGGCGCGCCACGTCGACCAGCTCTTCCAGGAGGCCGTCCTCGAGGGTCGTAGGCTGGAGGCCGAGCGCCAGCAACTGGTCGTTGCGCACGTCGAGGTCGTTCTCGGCGGCCTCGTTGCGCGGGTTGGGGACGTGGTCGATGGTCGCCCCGGTCAGCCTCGCGACGAGTTCCGCGAGGTCGCGGACGCGGTGCGTCTCCGTCATCTGGTTGAAGATGCGTGTGCGCTCGCCGGGCCCGGGAGGATGGGCGAGGGCGAGTTCGATGCAGCGCACCGAGTCCTGGATGTGGATGAACGCGCGCGTCTGGCCGCCCGTGCCGTGGACCGTGAGGGGGTGGCCGATGGCCGCCTGGATCAGGAAGCGGTTGAGCACCGTCCCGTAGTCGCCGTCGTAGTCGAAGCGGTTGATGAGCTGCTCGTGGCGCCGGGTCTGGTCGGTGTGCGTGCCCCAGACCACGCCCTGGTGCAGGTCCGTGATCCGCACCCCGTCGTTCTTCGCGTAGAACTGGAAGAGGAGCTGGTCGAGGCACTTCGTCAGGTGATAAACGCTCCCCGGGTTGGCGGGGTAGAGGATCTCCTGTTCCGCGGAACGCCCGGCACCGAGCGGAACCGCGACCTTCAGGTAGCCCTCCGGAATCGGCGCTCCGATGTCCGAATAGCCGTAGACGCCCATCGTGCCCATGTGCACGACATGGGCGTCCAAGCCCAGTGCGACCAGGGCCGCGAGGAGGCTCTCGGTGCCGTTGACGTTGTTCGCGACCGTGTAGTTCTTGCGCGTGTCGGTCTTCATCGAGTACGGCGCCGCGCGCTGCTGCGCCAGGTGCACGACGGCGTCGGGGCGGTAGTCGTCGAGCCAGGCCTTGAACCGTTCGTACTCGTTGGCGACGTCGATGCGCTCGAAGCCGATGTCGCGTCCGCTGACTGCGCGCCAGACGCGGCGCCGCTCCTGGATCGAGTCCATGGGCGTCAGGGACTGGACGCCGAGTTCCGTGTCGATCCAGCGCCGGCTCAGGTTGTCGACGATCGTGACGTCGTGGCCGCGGTCGGAGAGGTGCAGCGACGTGGGCCAGCCGATGAACCCGTCTGCTCCCAGTACCGCGATGCGCACGTCGGAACCTCGTCCGTTTGGCGACCGGACGGCCATTCTAACGCGTGGTCGGACAGGCGGCCTGCGGAAACGGGCTCATCCGGAGCGGCCGCTACCGCGCGCCGCTTCCCTCGACAGACGCACGACGCGCCGCCTCGAGAGCAGGTCGGGCCAGGCCCGGCGCCGCCGGTCGGCCAGGAGCCACAGGTGTCCGACCAGCAGGCACGCGAGGCTCAGGACGCCGCCGAGGAGCCGCAGGTGCACCTGGCGGAAGCCGATCGCGCCGTCCGCGGGATGGAAACGCAGGCGCCAGGCGACCATGCCCAGGGTCTGTCCGCGCCGGATCCAGAAGAACGCGAAGAAGGCGTAGGCCTCGAGGGCCAGCAACGCCTGAAGCGGCGGGCCGGTCACCTCGTCGCCGGTTGCCGTGACCAGGGCGACGATCGTAAGGACCCAGATGCCGGTCAGGGCGACGCCGTCGTAGAGCATCGAGGCCAGGCGGAACCGGAGAGGCGCCGGGACGGGCTCCGTCCCGCTGTCGGTCGTCCCCACGCGGCTCAGAACGTGAGTGCGCCCTGTGCGTCGAGGCGCGCTCGCTTGCCGCAGAACTCCTCGGAGATCATGGCGTCCAGCACGTCGCTATCCCGCGTATTGCCCCAGGTGCGCCCGCCGTCGTCGAGTCGGCACGCCGCGAGGCCCACCGATGGGCCGTTCCTGTCGAACATCGCCGTGTAGCCCTCGATCTCCACCGGTCCCTCGAAGGTCTCGGCCAGTTCCCGGGTGGGCAGGGCGTCGATCTCCTCTTGCGGACTATCGCTCCGGAACTCGCCGTGCGGTGGCGGCTCGGTCGAGTAGACGCCGAAGGCGTGCTTCGTGAGGAAACCGCCGTTGCTCGTGACGAGGCCGATGTCGCCCGGCTGCTCGCGCAGCACCTCCGCCATCCGCGCGATCGCCTGCATGACGTAGTTGTTGAGCGGCCCGCCGCCGAAGGTGAGCCCGCCGGTGACGGTGAGCGGCCGCTCCTGGTCGAGCCCGAGTTCCGTGGCGGCGACCTGTACGGCCGACGGGAAGCAGCTGTAGACGTCCACGTGGTCGAGGTCGGACACGTCGAGGTCCGCGAGGTCGAGGCAGCGGCGTCCGGCGATGCGCAGCCCCGGCGCGCTGTGGAGGTTGTCACGCGAGGAGACGATGTAGGTGTCGTGGCCTTCCGTGGCGGCCCAGGGATGGATCCAGCGCGTCTCGGGAATGCCGAGGCGCCGGGCCGTGCCGGCCGATGCGAGGATCAGGGCCGAAGCCTGGTCCACGTTGCTGTTCGAGTTCATGAACTTGGGGTACGGGAAGGACACCGCCCGGTTCGCGGCGCTCGGCGTGCGGATCTCCTCCGCGGTGAGCGGGTCCCGGATCCAGGCGTGGGGATTGTCGGCGGCCACCCGGCTGAAACCCGCCCACAGCTCGGAGACACGCTCGATGTGTTGCGGCAGGGTCTCGCCCCGCGCGTGTCGGATGGCGTTCTCGAAGATCGCGTACATGTGCATCGGTTCCACGATGCCGCGCTGGGCCTCGATGCGGTGGCGCATCCTGAGTTCGACGCCGAAGCGGCGGTCCGGCTCGCCCGGGGCCTCGCTCCACGCGAGTTCCACCCCTGCGCGGCGCGCCTTGGCCTGGGTGTTGCCGCACTCCGCCCCCGTCAGGACGACGATGTCCCGCTCGCCGCGCCGGATCTCGTGGGCGCTTTCGGTGAAGACCGACTGCACGGAGTTGCCGCCCCAGGTGGTGATGCCGGTTTCGGCCCCCGGGTTCCCCACCGCGTCCGCGATGACGCGCGCGGGGTCCTTGTACGGCCACATGCCCCGCGTGACGCGGAAGGAGGATGCCTCGCGGAGCAGCGACGGCGCGCCGGCATCCTCGGCCGCCAGGCGCACGGCGTCGATCATGAGGTCGAGGGGCTCCCGGGCGGCGAGGGGGTCGTCGATGCGCTGCTCGAGCTGGGAGACGCCCACGAGGACGGGCGCCCGGTCTTCAGGGGTCATGGGCAAAGGGAATGCTGCGGGCCGGCCGCGGTCGGGCGATGATACTCGAACGGGCCGGGGAGCTTGCGGGGGGGCGAACCGAGGCGGTATGTTGCGCCGCTCATCGCCCGCGCGGCGCAAAGCCGCTCTGACACGGCGGGGCCACTCTTCAGGGAGAGACATGACGGAACGAGTACAGCGTGGCGGCCTCGCGGTCGCGAAAGTCCTGGACGACCTGGTCGTCGAACGGATGCTCCCCGGCACGGGCATCGACGCGGATGCCTTCTGGTCGGGATTCGAGTCCATCGTGACCGACCTCACGCCGAAGAACCGCGCGCTGCTCGCGCATCGCGACGACCTGCAGGAGCGGATCGACGCCTGGCACGCCGAGCGCCGGGGCCGTCCGCTCGACGCGGCGGCCTACAAGGCGTTCCTGACGGAGATCGGCTATCTGGCGCCGGAAGGCGGAGATTTCGAGATCGCGACCGCCAACGTGGACCCGGAGATCGCGCGCATCGCGGGGCCGCAGCTCGTCGTGCCGGTGATGAACGCCCGCTACGCCTTGAACGCCGCCAACGCGCGCTGGGGCAGCCTCTACGACGCCTTCTACGGCACGGACATCATTCCCGAGACGCCGGGACGCGAGAAGGCCTCGAGCTACAACCCGGCCCGCGGCGAACTGGTGGTGGAGGAAACGGCCAAGGTGCTGGACACGGTGGTGCCGTTGGCCGGCGCCTCGCACCGCCACGTGACGGCGTACCGCGTCGAGCGGTCCGAGTCGGGGTTCGCTTTCTCGGCCTCCCTCGCCAAGGGCGGCGCCACCGGGTTGGCGGACCCGTCGCAGTTCGCGGGATTCGTCGGCGCGGCGGGCAAGGAGGCTGAAGCCGTGCTGTTCGGCCACAACGGGCTGCACATCGAGGTCCAGATCGACCGCGAGCACGACGTCGGGTCGGCGCACGCGGCCGGCGTGAAGGATGTCGTTCTCGAGTCGGCCGTCACCGTCATCCAGGACTGCGAGGACTCGGTGGCGGCCGTCGACGCGGACGACAAGAGCCTGGTGTACGGCAACTGGCTCGGCTTGATGAAGGGCGACCTCACCGAGGAGTTCGACAAGGGCGGAGCGACCGTACGGCGCCGCCTGGTGGGGGACCGTTCGTACACCGCCCCGGACGGCTCGGCGCTGACGCTGCCGGGCCGCAGCCTGATGCTCGTGCGCAATGTCGGCCACCTGATGACGAACGACGCGGTGTTCGACGCCAACGGCGACGAGGTGTTCGAGGGCATCCTGGACGCGGCCATGACGAGCCTCGCGGCGGTCCACGATCTGAAGGGCGGCGGCGCGTTCGTCAACAGCCGCGCCGGCAGCGTGTACATCGTCAAGCCCAAGATGCACGGGCCCGAAGAGGTGGCGTTCGCGTGCGAACTCTTCGCCCGCACGGAGGACCTCCTCGGTCTCGCCCGGAGCACGCTGAAGATCGGCATCATGGACGAGGAGCGCCGCACCAGCCTCAACCTGCGCGAGTGCATCCGCGTGGCGCGCGAGCGCGTCGTCTTCATCAACACCGGTTTCCTCGACCGCACCGGCGACGAGATCCACACCAGCATGCAGGCCGGCGCCATGGTGCGTAAGGAGCCGATGAAGCAGGAGACCTGGATCGCGGCCTACGAGGACGCGAACGTGGACGCGGGCCTCGCGACCGGCTTCCCGGGCCGCGCCCAGATCGGCAAGGGCATGTGGCCGAAGCCGGACGAGATGAAGGAGATGCTCGCGGTGAAGTCCAACCACCCGGATGCCGGGGCGGACTGCGCGTGGGTGCCGTCGCCGACGGCCGCGACGCTCCACGCGCTGCACTACCACGAGGTCGATGTCGCCGCCCGCCAGGAGGAACTCGCCTCGCGCGCGCGGGCGAGCGTCGACGACATCCTGACGATCCCGCTGCTCTCCGGCGAGAACCTGTCCGCCGAGGAGGTGCAGTCCGAACTCGACAACAACGCCCAGGGCATCCTCGGTTACGTGGTACGTTGGATCGACCACGGGGTCGGCTGCTCCAAGGTGCCGGACATCCACGACGTGGGACTCATGGAGGACCGCGCGACGTGCCGCATATCGAGCCAGCACATCGCCAACTGGCTGCACCACGGCATCGCCTCCGAAGGCCAGGTGCGCGCGACGATGGAGCGCATGGCGGGCGTGGTGGACCGGCAGAACGCCGACGACGACGCCTACACGAACATGACGCCGGACTTCGAGGACAGCATCGCCTTCCAGGCGGCCTGCGACCTGGTCTTCAAGGGGCTCGAGCAGCCGAACGGCTACACGGAGCCCATCCTGCACGCCCGGCGGCGCGAGCTGAAGGCGCGCCAGGGCGGCTGAACGCGCACCGTGGAGATCGGGCCCTACGACGTGGCGCGGGACGCCGAAGCCGTCCAGCGCATCTGGCGCGAGGTCGGCTGGATCGACGCCGACCGGGCGAAGATCGTCTCGCGCTATTTCGAGTGCGGCGACGCCTGGGTGTTCCGGCTGCAGGACGAGGCCGAGTGCGCGGTGCACACGACGCCCGGCGCGATGCGTCACGGGACCGAAGATCTCGAACTCGCGGCGGTGACGGCGGTGACCACGAGCCGGGTGGCGCGCAAGCTCGGCGCGGCGGGCCGCCTGACCGCCCGGTCGCTGGCGGCGCGGGCCGCGGCGGGCGCCGAGGTGGCGGCCCTCGGCATGTTCGAACAGGGCTTCTACGATCGCGTCGGTTTCGGCTCGGGCTCCTACGAACACTATTTCGTGTTCGATCCGGCCTCGCTGAACGTCGACCGCGCGTTCCGGCCCCCGCGGCGCCTGACGACGGCGGACTGGGCCGACATCCACGCGTGCATGCTGCGGCGCCGCCGGGGCCATGGCGGCTGCACGCTCGCGCCGCGGCGCGTGGTCGAGTGCGAGATGGCGTGGACGGACGACGCGTTCGGACTCGGCTACCGCGACGCGGCGGACGGCGGCCTGTCGCACTTCATCTGGGGCGAGGCGCCGGGCGAACACGGGCCTTACGAGATCAACTGGATCGGCTACGAGAACGTCGACCAACTCATGGAACTGCTGGCGCTCGTCCGCGGCCTCGGGGACCAGGTTTCCTCCGTGGCGATGCTCGAGCCGCCCGACATCCAGTTGCAGGACGTCCTCGCGCAGCCGTTCCGGCACCGCCGCAACACCGAGCGCGGCAAGTTCGCGAACCGCCACGAGACGATGGCGCACTGGCAACTTCGGATCCTGGACTTGCCGAAGTGCCTGGCAAAGACACGGCTTCCCGGCCCGGAGTTCCGCTTCAACCTCAAGCTCACCGACCCGGTGACGGAGCATCTGGACAGGGACAACGAGTGGTCGGGCACGGGCGGCGACTACGTCGTCACGTTGGGCGATGGCTCCTCCGCGGAGCCGGGATCGTCCGCGGGCCTGCCGACGCTTCACGCCTCCGTAGGCGCGTTCAGCCGCATGTGGAGCGGCGTGCGCAGCGCCTCCGTCCTGTCGGCTACGGACGAGCTGCGCGCAGACCCCGGCCTCCTGCAGGCCCTGGACGAGAAGGTCCGGTTGCCGCCGCCGAGGCCCGGGTGGGATTTCTGAGGGTTTTCGAGGGACCGGCATGACGGCACACGACGGCATCGCGTTCCGCCCGATGGTGGCGGAGGACATCGACCGCCACCCGATCGGCTGCCAGGGCGCCAGGGAGGACGTCGCGGCGCGTATCCGCGACCTCGGCGCCAGCGCGATCCTGGCTTTCGACGGCGACCGTCACGCGGGCCAGTTGCAGTTCCGGCGGTACGATCCCGCCCTGCGCTCGACCAGGGGCGCATACGAGCCGGCCTACTGGGGGGACTTCGGCGAGCGCGCCCCGGACCTGGGCGACAACGCCCTCGCCGTGTTCTGTTACCACGTGGGACAGATCGACGACTCCGAGCGGCGCGATCCGGCGTACTTCGGGCGCGGCATCGGTCTCGCCCTGCTCGATAGCCTGCTCGACTGGGCGGGGGAGCGGGGCTTTGACGCCGTCGTCGCCAAGGCCACCCCCGCCGCGCGGCCCGTCATGACGATGATGGGCGGGCAGCCCGTCGACGCCTATCGGGAACGCGGTTTCGAAGTCGCCGCGACCTGGGTCGACGAGCAGGTGCGGGAGATGGTCCTCGAACGCGGTCTGGCGACCCCCGAGGCGGACCCCGCCGACGGATGGCAGGTGAGCTGCTGCGTGAAGACCCTGTGACGGGCGCGATGGTCACCATCCTCGACGGCGGCATGGGCGGAGAACTCATCCGGCGCGGCGTCGCCGAGCGCACCGGGCTCTGGTCGGCCAGGGCCCTCATCGACGATCCGGAGGCGGTCGTCCAGGCCCACCTCGACTACATCGCCGCCGGGGCGCAGGTCATTACGACCAACAGCTATTCCACGATCCCGAGCTACCTGTGCAAGGAGCGCCTCGAGTCGCGCTACGTGGAACTGACCGCCCTGTCCGGCGAACTCGCCCGGCGGGCGGTGCGCGAGTCGGGCACGGACGTACGGGTCGCGGGCTGCCTGCCGCCGCTCTCCGAGAGTTACCGGGCCGACCTCGTGCCGTCCGACGAGGAGGCGCGGCCGGTGTACGAGAACCTGGTTCGCGCCCTCGAACCCAAGGTGGATCTCTTCCTGTGCGAGACCATGTCGTCGGCGCGGGAGGCGCGCAACGCGGCGCTCGCGGCGCGGGGGGCGAGCCGGACGCGCAGGCTGCCCGTGTACGTCTCCTGGACCCTCGCGGAGACCTCGGGCGGCGGGCTGCGCAGCGGAGAATCCATCGAGCGGGCACTCGACGCCGTGGCGGACCTGGCGATCGACGCGTACCTCTTCAACTGCACGACCCGCGAAGCGATCGCGGCCGGCATGACGACCTTGGCCGGCCTCACGGACAAGCCGTTCGGCGGCTACCCGAACCGCATGCACATCCCGGACGACTGGACCCTCGACAACGAGGCGCAGGCGGAGCACCACCAGGAACTCGGCATGCACGCGTTCGTTCAGGGCGCGCTGGACGCGTTCGGGCAGGGCGCCTCGCTCTACGGGGGCTGCTGCGGAGTTGGCCCGGAGGACATTGCGGCGCTCGCCGAGGCGGTCGCTGGAGCCACGGTCTAGTGTAGGAAGCTCTTCTCGCGGAGGGCCGGTACGACCGCGGCAATGCGTCCGAAGTCGCGATCGTGGTGGAGCAGGGTGAGGTCGGCCTCGATCGCGGATTGCGCGATCAGGCAGTCGAAGCCGGGTCCGACCGTTACGCCTTGCCGGCGGCAGTCGAGATGGATGCGCGCGGCTGCCTCGTGGCTAGCCAGCGGCTCCTCGAACGCGACGAATCGCTGCCCGCCGAAGTAGTCCCGCAATCGGTCAAACGACGCCGCATCGCGCGCGCCGCGCAGGATCTCGAAGTAGATCGAATGGGTGATGACGACGGCGAGGGGATTGCGCAGAAGGTCCCGCAGGAAATCGATGTGGGGTCCCGCGCGACCGCGCAGGTAGTCGATCCACACGGAGGTATCGACAAGATACATCGCGTTCTCCCGTTGCGAGGCTGGGCCCTCGCGTGCCGTTCACTCGCCGGCGGCTCGCAGCGCCTTGTGGTCGTAGTCCGGGTCGAGCAGGTCCGAGCCCTCGAGGTCTCTCAGGTCGAGTCGTTTCCGGTGGGCCACGAACTCGCGCAAGGCCTGGTGGACTACGGCCCGCTTGGTGCTGATTCCGCTCAACGCCTGTGCCTCCCGAACGAGCTCGTCATCGAGTTCGATGTTGGTCCTCATCACGTTGTACACCATTCGATATGCATTGGTCTGTGTATATCACGCCGCGGAAGGAACCGTCAAAGGTCGGCGGGTCGGGCCGCTCGAACAGAGAGGTCCGTAGCGGCCGGTGCCGGTCACCAGTTCTCGCCGAACGGCCGGATCACCGCGTCGAACGTCCACGCCGACCTGGGCTGGTGGGCGAGGTGCCACACCTCCCCGGCGATGTCGTCTGGCTTGCAGAAGTAGTCGTCCGGCGCGTCGGGATTGCGGCGTCGTGTCCACTCGAGGTCGATCACCGCGTCGATGGCGACGTACCCGACGTGCACGCCCTGCGGCCCGAGCGTGCGGGCCATGGACTCCGCCAGGATGCGCTGTGCGGCCTTGGTCGGGGCGAACCCGGCGAAGGCGGGCTTGCCGCGGTAGGCCGAGGTGTTGCCCGTGCAGACGATCGCGCCGGCGCCGCGCTCCACCATGGCCGGGGCGAGCAGCTTCCCGAGGTGCAGCAACGCGAGGGTGTTCACCTGGAAGTTGCGTTCGAGCACTTGGGCGTCGATATCGAGGAAGTCGCCGAACGCGCCGCCGACGGCGTTGTGGACCAGCACGTCGGGATGCCCGAGTTGGCTGCGGACCGCTTCGACAACCTCGGCGAGCCGTTCGGTGTCGGTGACGTCGCAGGGATACGCGGTGGCGCCCTCGATCTGCGCCTCGAGCGCGGCGAGCCGCGTGGCGTCGCGCGCGAGCATCGCGACGCGATACCCCCCGGCGGCGAAGCGGCGCGTGATGGCGGCGCCGGTCCCCGGTCCGACCCCCGTGACGAGACATACGCCTTGCGGCTCCTTGGATGGCATGAGTGCTTCCTCCCGCGGCAGCGGGCGCAGTGTGTCCGAGCCGAGACCTCCCCGGCAAGTTCGCCTCAGGGGCCTGCCGTCCGCGGGCTGTGGTGCGTTGGCCATCGCCGGGCGTCAGAACGGCAGGTCGGACACGGCGCCGCGGCAGGCGTCGCCCGCTACCTCGCCCTCGACGGAGTGCGGCGGCCATGCGTTCGGGTCGTCCCGTGCCTCGGCGCCGCCGTGGAGGAACCGCAGGCCCGCGTAGAGGTCGTCCGACGCCCGCCCGTCGATCTTCTCCTGGACGAACGTGACGAAGTCGTAGTTGCCGGGGGTGCGGGGCGGGGCCGCCAGCCATTCCTCGAACCAGTCGTCCTCGATCATCGACTCGGGCGGGTACTGCCACCGCGCCAGGCAGACGCGACGCGCCAGTTTCCAGGACAACGCGGCGGGTCCGCGTTCCATCTCGACGACTCCGTCGCGGGACCGGCGGTACCACCAGTCCGACCGCGATGCCCAGATCTCCTTCAGTTCGATCATGGCCTCGAGGGTCTGGACGTCGAGCCCGGCCGTGGCGGCGTTGCGCAGGGCGCGATAGGTGGACTGGTGGCCGTGACGCTCGAAGAGGTCCGCGAGCAGGGCCCGGGCGCGCTCCCGCTCGGCCGTCGTGCCGGGGTCCAGCAGATTCGCGACCGCCTCGACCCGCTGGCGGAGCCTGGCTGCATCGTGGACGTGTCGTGCGTTGGCGGGCATGGGGTTCCTCGCGGACCGGCTTTCGAGACCGTGAGCGTAGAGGTGGGCCCTGGCCGAGTCTGTGGGACAAGTCCGCAACTTGCGTGCGCCGGCAGCCCGCCGGTGCGAGCGAGATTGCCGTCGGTGTCAGACGAAGGTGATGTAGGGCAGGAGCGCCGCCCCCATCGACATCACGTAGCTGAACACCGGAACGCCGAGGATGGCGAGGACGATCAGCGCCAGCAGCGCGTAGACCCCGAAGCGCTGGTTGTACTCGCGGTAGGTCCGCGCCGCCCCGGCCGGCAGGAAGTGGGGGAGGATGTAGTGGCCGTCCAGCGGACCGAGTGGGATCAGGTTGAACACCATGAGGAGCAGGTTGACCTGCACGAGCACCACGAAGAAGGTCTGCGGTCCCGGTTCGGTGAAGTACTCGACGCCCGCCATGCGCATGCCGAGGAAGAAGTTCCACGCGATGGCGGCGAGCAGGAGGTTCATGGCCGGACCGGCCGCGGCGACCCAGAGGTCGGCGCGCTTCGAGCGGAAGTTGCGCGGGTCGGTGGGGACCGGCTTCGCGTAACCGAAACCCACCAGCACCACCATCGCAAGGCCCATCAGGTCGATGTGGGCGAGAGGATTGAGGGTGAGCCGCCCGGCGCGCTCCGCGGTACGGTCGCCATACAGCTTCGCGACGAAGGCGTGTCCGAACTCGTGGAAGGTGAGGGACAGGATCAAGGCCACGAGCAGCAGCGCGAAGAGCAGGACCTCGCCCTGCTGGATCAGGACTATCACGGGTCGTGAGCGGGCGGACGCTCGAAGGCCACGGCGGCGCGTGCGGCCGCCATCCCGGCGAGCAGGCCGAAGAGATGCGCCTCCCAGGACGTGCCGTCCCCCTGCGGCACGACGCCCCAGATGAGGCTGCCGTAGAAGATGAACACGAGCAGCGCGATGACGGTCGATCCGGGCCGCCGCTCGTACAGTCCACGCACCACGAGAAACGCCGCGAAGCCGAAGACCAGACCGCTCGAGCCGATATGCGCCGCGTCGCGCCCGAGCAGCCACACGCCAATGCCACCCACGAGGACGATCATGGCCGTGACCGCCAGGTAATAGCGGACGCCCCGGAAGAGGACGAGCGCGCCGAGCACCAGCAGGGGACCGGAGTTTGCCAGCAGGTGGGCCCAGGACCGGTGCACGAAGGGCATCCCGATCACGCCGGGCAGTCCGTCCGCCCGGCGGGGCAGCAGCGCCAGGTCATACAGCATGCCGGGGTCCAGGAGGATCCCGTAGAGTGACACCGCCCAGATCAGCCCTGTGCTCGCGAGGAGTACGACCGCGCGCGCCGCGACGCTTCCCATGGCGCAAGTTATAGGACGGCGGGCGTCGGTCACGCAATGCCGCCGGCAAACCGCGTATATTGCGGAGCCTCACCCACGGGGAGCGACCGGATGGAACTGCGGGACAGGACGGTAGTGGTGACCGGCGGCGCGAGCGGAATTGGCGCGGCGTGCGCGCGCGCTTTCGCGGCGCAAGGAGCGCGGGTCGTCATCGCGGACGTGCAGGACGACCTGGCCGGGCCGGTCGCGGAGGAGATCGGCGGCCACGCGGTGCACTGCGACGTGGGCCGGGAAGCGCACGTGAACGCCCTTGTCGCGGAGACGGAAGCCCGCTTCGGACCGATCGACGTGTTTTTCTCCAACGCCGCGGTGGCGACCGGCGGCGACCCGCTGACCACGGACATCGACGTCTGGGACGAGCAGTGGCGCATCAACCTGATGGCGCATGTCTTCGCGGTCCGGGCGGTGCTGCCGGGCATGCTCGAGCGCGGTTCGGGCTACCTCCTGCACACGGCGTCCATGGCCGGCATCCTGACGTCCCAGGGCAACGCGACCTACGCCGTCACGAAGCACGCGGTGGTGGGCCTCGCCGAGTGGATGGCCATCGCCTATCACGATCGCGGCATACGCGTGTCGCTGCTCGCGCCGCTCGGAGTCAACACGCCCATGCTGGGCGGCATGGCCGCGCCCGGCCGTCCCGCCACCGCGCGCACGCGGGTCGGGGACAGACGCTCCGCGGCCTCCCTGTCCGCGGTGGGGCCCGTCAAGGAGCCGGAGGAGGTCGCCGCACAGGTCCTCGACGCGGTGCACGAGGAGCGCTTCCTGATCCTGACCGATCCGATCGCGCAGACCTGGATGGAACGCAAGACGAACGACCTCGAGCGCTGGCTGCACGGTATGCGCCGGCTGCAGCGGAGGATGGCCGAGGGCGGGTAGGTGACGCCCCCGCAGGGTTGAACGCGACGGGGAAATCGAGGGAGGCAGGAACCATGGCGGATCGCTACCAGGGCTACGAGCGGTTGAAGTTCGACTATCCCGACGAGCGGATACTGCGCATCACCATCTCGCGGCCGGAGCGGTTCAATGCGCTCGATGCGGTCGGCCACCGGGAGCTGACCTACGTGTGGCGGGAGGTGGACGCCGATCCGGACATCGACTGCGTCGTGCTCACCGGCGAGGGGCGCGCCTTCTCCGCCGGCGGCGACTTCGACATGATCGAGCGCAACATGAACGACTACACGAGCCTGGTGGGCACGTGGAAGGAAGCGCGCGACCTGGTCTACAACGTGATCGACTGCGGCAAGCCCACCATCTCGTCGATCAACGGTCCCGCCGTCGGCGCCGGCCTCGTGGCCGCGCTCCTTTGCGACGTGTCCATCGCCGCGCGCTCCGTCTTCATCACGGACGGCCACACGCGCTTGGGCGTGGCCGCCGGGGACCACGCGGCCATCGTCTGGCCGCTCCTGTGCGGCATGGCGAAGGCCAAGTACTACCTGCTGACGTGCGACCGCCTGCCGGCCGAGGAGGCGGAGCGCATCGGCCTGATCTCGCTCTGCGTCGACGACGCGGAGCTTGGCGAGCGGACCATGGAAGTGGCGCGCAAACTGGCGCGCGGCGCGCCGAACGCCATCCGCTGGACGAAGTACGCGCTGAACAACTGGCTGCGGCTTGCCGGTCCCACCTACGACGCGTCGACAGCGCTGGAGATGCTGGGTTTCCTCGGGCCGGAAAGCAGGGAAGGGCTCGCCGCCCTGCGCGAGAAACGCGAGCCGGATTTCCCGCGGGGATCGCCGGTCTGATCTCCGACGCATGCTGAGCCGCCGCCCGCACCCGTCGCTTGCGCCGTTCGTTTCGCGGGTGTGGACCACCCCGCCCGCGGACGGGAGTGATCAGGACAGCTGGGAGCGGCTGCTGCCGGCGCCGGAGATGCACCTGGCCTTTCGGTTTGGACGGGCCTCCGTTCCGGTTCTCGGAGCGGCCCGAGGATCGCTTGGGTGAGACCTTCGGCCATGCGATCGCGGTCGGGCCTCGCACCCGCGGCCACCTCAAGTCGCTGTCGCGGGCCGGCGCCAGCGTCGGCGCCCTGCTGAAACCGGGCGCGGGAGAACTGCTGTTCGGCGTCCCCAACGCGGCGCTCGCCAATCGCCACCTGCCCCTTGAGCTTGTGTGGGGCGGGGCGGCGACCGAGCACGCGCTGGAGCGCCTGCACGGGGCGGTCCCGGACGAAGAGCGGCTGACGAATTCTCGAGGAGCATGTCCATGGCCGTGCACGAACTGTTCGCCTACCTGTGCGTCGACGGCGCGGACGCGGCGATCCGTTTCTACGGCGACGCATTCGGCGCGACGGCGAAGTTCCGCCTGGTGGAGCCGGGGGGCCGCGTCGGTCACGCGGAACTCGACTTCGACGGCGCAACGCTGATGCTCGCCGACGAGTTCCCCGAGATCGGCGTCCGGGGTCCCGGCAACCTGGGCGGCTCCCCGGTGACCATCCACCTGCACTGTGGACGACTGCGACGCCGTGGTCGAGCGTGCGGCGGAGGCCGGCGCGACGGTGGAGACGCCGCCCACCGACCCAGTTCTACGGCGAGCGGTCGGCAGTCCTCAACGACCCGTTCGGGCACCGCTGGAACGTCGGGCACGAGATCGAGGAAGTCTCCCCGCGCGAGATGCAGCGGCGTTTCGACGAGATGGTCAAGGGCGGCTGATCGGCCGGAACACGGGCCGCCCCGGCGCTTACGCGTCGACTTCCTCGAACATGCCGCGCACCCGTCGGGGCCCGGCGCCGGCGACCCGCGGCCGGTACCGTGACCGGTCCCGGTCGCGCCATTGCTTGTGCCAGTAACCGGGGATGTTTGCATGGGTACCTCCGTGGGTCGGCGGTCGCTGGTTGGAGCGCTTGGGGAGCGTCCCGTTTCATTGCCGCTACTTCACTAGCGGTTGACGATTCGCGCAACCGCGCTAACCGCCCTGGGGGCCGGCCGCCGCGTCGCCCGCAATCGTGCACAATCAGTGGGTGTTCCGCCGCCGATCCATGCGTGCCGCCTGGCTCCTGAGCGTCGCCCTGCTCACGGCGAGCGCGTCCTCGGAGCCGCGGTTCAGCCACGGCGTCCCGAGCTTTGGCACGCTGAAATACCCGGAGGGGTTCTCGCACTTCGAATACGTCAACCCGGACGCGCCGAAGGGAGGCACGCTGGTGCTGCCCACGGCGCAGAAGTTCGACAGCTTCACGCCGAACATCGAGAAGGGCATCCGTCCGCCGGGAGCGCACGTGATCGAGCTGGCGATGCTCTACGACCCGCTGTTCTGGCCCTCGGACGACGAGCCCGGCAGCTTCTACGGCAACCTCGTCGAGAGCGTCGCGCTCGCGGACGACTACTCGTGGGCGATCTTCCGGCTGCGGCCGGAGGCGCGCTGGCACGACGGCGTCCCCGTCACGGCGCGCGACGTGCAGTTCACCTTCGACTGGATCGCCGAGCACGGGGCGGGCGGCGTGCGGCACGCGTTCCAGTTCATCGACGGCAGCGAGATCCTCGGCGAGCGCGAGATCCGCTTCCGGTTCAAGGACCTCTCCGGCCTGAGCGCCAACAACGTGATCGTGATGGCGAAGTGGCCGATCGTGCCGGAGCACTACTGGCGGGACCGGGACAGGACGAAGACGACCCTCACGCCTCCCCTCGGCAGCGGTCCGTACCGTGTGGCCGAGTTCCGGCCGGGGCGGTACATCCGCTACGAGCGGGTGCCCGACTACTGGGGACGGCACCTCGGTATCCATCGGGGGCGGCACAACTTCGACTCCATCCACTACGACGTCTACCGCGACGCCACCATCGCCCGGGAAGCGCTCCGCAAGGGCCTGGTCGACTTCCGCATCGAGACCGATCCCCGGTACTGGGCCAACGGCTACGACATCCCGGCCAGGGCAAAGGGTTGGCTCGTCCTCCGGCGGCACACGCGCATGTCCTACGTGGGCCTGGCGCGCGCCCTGGCCTTCAACACGCGCCAGGAGAAGCTTGAGGATCATCGCGTGCGGCGCGCGCTCAGCATGGCGTTCGACTACGAGTGGGCCAACCGCGCCCTGAACCACGGCCTGTACGAGCGGCCGATGAGCTATTTCCCTGGCTCCTACCTTGCCGCCAGCGGCCTGCCCACGGAGGCGGAGCGGCGCCTGCTCGAGCCCTTCCGCGCGTCGTTGCCGGGGCGCTTGTTCACGGACGCCTTCGACCTGCCGCGGTCGACCGGCTTCGGCTCCAATCGGAAGGCCCTGCTGGCGGCGCTCGAGGTCTTCGCCGAGGCCGGGTGGCAACTTCGCGACGGTGTGCTCGGCGATGCCCGAGGACAGCCGTTCACGCTGCGTTTCGTGATCCGCACCCCGGAAGAACGCCGCACGTTGCTGCCCTACGTGCGGCACCTGGAGCGCCTCGGCATCGCGTGGACGATCCGTCTCGTGGAGACCTCCCAGTACGTGAACATCCTGATCAAGGGGAACTTCGACGTGGTGTTCGGCCGTTTCGGGGCCGCCATCACCCCGGAGTTCGGACTGCGGGGCTGGATCCACTCGGCGTCGGCGTCGGCGGCGCTGACGAACTCGGCGGGCGTCGCCCATCCCGCCGTCGACAAGATGGTGGAGAAGGTGCTCGGCGCCCGAACGATGGAGGACCTCACGACCGCGGCCCACGCCCTCGACCGGGTCCTCCTCTGGAACCACTACCACATCCCGCTGGTCGCCGTGGCGGGGCCGCGGGTGGTGTACTGGGACAAGTTCGGCCGGCCGGACGACCCGCCGTTCCGCACCGGCTTCCCCGACGCATGGTGGTGGGACGAGGCGAAGGCGCAGCGGATCGCGGCGGGTCTCGCCCCGTAGGGGAGCAGCTCAGCGCCCCGCTGCCAACGCCTCGACCGCCGCCCAGGGGATCGTTCCGAAGTCCTCTCCCGTCGCAATGAAGTGGAGACAGACCTGGGTCGCGCCGGCATCGAAATGACGCTGGACGAACCGCTCGACGCTGGCCTGGCTGCCCCATGCGACTGTCGCGTCGATGAGTCGATCGGACCCTCCGTCCGCGAAGTCCGCGTCAGCGAAGCCGAAACGCCTCCATGCCTTCCGGTAGTTCTCCAGGCCGATGTTGGGCGCGCCCATCGCCCGCGCGGCAGCACGCGCCCGCGATGGATCTTCATCGAGTACTACCTTCACCTCGGGACAGAGCCAGGCGTCGGGGCCAAGGATCCGTCGGGCTTCGTGCGTGTGCTCAGGGGGCATGAAATAGGGATGCGCGCCGTCGGCGCGTTCCCCCGACAGGGCCAGCATCCTGGGCCCGAGCGCGGCAAGCACCCGAGGCGGCCTGTCGGGGGTCTCGCCGTCCGTGAGGTGCGGGACTTCGCCGCCCAACACCGCCGCGGGATTCAGCGCCTGGTCCATCGCATCGAGGTAGGCGCGCATCGTTGTGAGCGGCGGGCCGTACTCGAGACCGTGCAACTCGTGGACGACGACCGGATGCGAAACCCCCAGCCCCAGCAGAAACCGGCCGCCGGAAAGCTCGCCGAGCGTTCGCTGTCCCGCTGCCATCGCGCTGGGCAGTCGATCGAAGGTTGCCTGGATGCCCGTCGCGACGATCAGCTCTTGCGTGTTGGCCAGGAGATGTGACGCGGTCACAAGCAGGTCGCGCCGAAGACTCATCGACATCCAGAGCGTTCCGTAGCCCAGGGACTCGACCCGCTGTGCGACCTGCACGGCCTCTGCGAGCGAAGCGCTTTCGAAGGATGTCCAGAACCCGAATCTCGAAAGCTCCATGTGTCCCGTCCCTCCCTTTCCTCTCCCGACTCACACGGCGTCCGCGGACTTGCCGCAGTACTCCAGGAAGGCCCGCGTCGACTCGTCCAGCTTGTCCGGGCCGAGCACCAGGCCCTTCACCAGCCGACCGGCGTTGGTGCCAAGGCCGATCCCGTTGCCGTTGCCCACGATGGCCATGACCACGTTCTCGTGCTCCGGAACGTCCGCGACGATCGGCAGCCCCTGGACGGTCGCACAGATGGGTCCGCCCCAGCCGGCCTCGATCCGCGCGTTGCCGAGAGACGGGTAACGCCGCGACATTTCCGCGTGAATATGACGGAACATGGCGTCGTTGCGGTCCGGAGCCATGCGGTCGGGGGCGAGCGCGGGTGTCGTCCCGCCACCGCCGAAGAAGAGCCGACCATCTCCCCGCAGGCGCTGGTAGAAGTGCTCCTCGTCGCGGCTGGCGGCCATGTCGTAGATGAGGAGATCGTCGGCGGGTGGGGGCCCGACGGTCCTGGCCGTGTCTTCGTCCAAGGGCTCGGTGACGATCGTGTACGTGTGCATCGGTGTCGTGTAATGCCGCAGGAACGGGAACTGGCCGGAGTAGGCGTTGAGGGCCAGCACCGCCTTCGGTGCGCGGAGCGTGCCTCCTGGCGTCGTCACCGTGACCCGTGGGCCACCCTCGACCGACGTCACCGGCGTTCCCTCGTACAGGCGCACGCCCTTGCGCAGCACCGCGTCGCGGAGCCCCCGGATCATCCGGTAGGGATGCGCCCGGGCCTGGTCCTCGAGCACCACGGCGCCCCAGGTCCGGAACGTGACGAGATCGAAGTCCTCGGCTTCGACCGAGCGTGCCGGGACGCCGAGCCCGGCGTAGTACGCGCCCACGCGCCGTACCACTCCCGCTTCCGCCTTAGTGGCCGCCGGCAGCCAGAACGGGCACCGCGCGAAGTCGCAGTCGATGTCCTCCGCGGCCAACAGCTCCTCGATCCAGTCGAGGCAGCCGTGCGCCCACGCGGCGAGTACGTGCGGTTCGTTGCTGCCGTAGTTCCACATGTGTGGCGTGATGTGGCCCATGTGACGTCCGCTGGAGGCGAAGCCCACGTGGTCGCGCTCGACGACGGCGACGTCGAGTCCTGCCTCGCGCAGCACGTATGCGCAGGAGAGTCCGACGACCCCCGCGCCGACGATGACGACGTCGGCGCTCGCGTCGCCGGCCAAGGCGTCGGTCCGCGTGGGGCGCGGCTCGTCGGCGAAGAAGTTCGTAGTGAACGGGATGGTCTGCATGGTCTGTTCCTTCAGGCGATCACTGCTCCTGCAGCCAGTCGCGCATCGGCTTCTTGATCTGCGTCCGGTAGGGCACGCCCGCCAGGCGTGCGCGTGCCTGGAAGGCCCCGAGCAGGGGCTCAGGGACGCGCATGCTGATGAGCCGCGACCGGGTGCGTGCCTGCCCCCGCAGTATCCGGAAGTCCTCCAGGAAGCGGACGATGTCCTGTGGGGCCAGATCGCGACAGCCCTCGAGGTAGTCCTCGGAGAACCGCTGCAGGGGCCGTTCGGCGGAAGACGGTTTCATCGCAGAAGCTCCAGTGCCTGCGCGTCCTCGAGATCCTGCGGTCGGCCGCTGGCGCGCTTCATGTCGATCAGGTCATCGATGGCAGAACCCGCACGGGGCCGTCCGGCAGATCCACGGTAGTGTTTCGCTTGCCTGCAAGGTCGTAGACGATGACCAGGTCGACCTGCTCGGATCGGCCCTCCGGGTTGTAAGAGGGAAGCATATGCGCGCATATACATCCCTGTCCGCCTCACTGCGAGCCATACACCCCATCGACGTAGTCGACGAGGACCCGGTCGAACGTCTCGGGCTGTTCGTAGAGCGGCCAGTGTCCGCAGTCGTCGATGATCGCGAGTTCGCAGGAGGGCATGCTGGCCTGGAAGAACGTGTGGTTGCGCACGGGCGTGATCGGGTCGTCCGCGCCGCACACCGCGAGACAGGGCGTGCGGATCGCCCATAGCCGGGACAGGAAGTCGAACGAGTCGTCCGCGATCCAGTCCCGGTAAACGAGTTCCGGCGAGACATCGCCGAGGTCCCGGTGGACCTGGTCGATGACGCTGTCGGGCGTGCGGGGCGAGAAGGTCCATTGGCGATCCCGCGGAGGTACTTCCATGCCGGTGGCCGCCAGGCGCGCGGCATCGAGCACCTCGGGCGCTACGCGCAACCGCCCGCCCGTGTCGACGAGCACCATCGCCGCGAGCCTGGTCGGATGATAGACGGCGTAAGTGAGCGCGATCGCGCCGCCGAGCGAGTGCCCCGCGATGACGAAGCGGTCCCAGCCGAGGAGTTCGGCAAGGCCTTCGAGGACGAACGCGTGGTCGGCCGTCCCCCGGAAGCCCGCTCCGCCGGACCTGCCGTGGCCGGCGAGGTCAATGCAGACGTGTTGGTAGTCCATCGGCAGGCTCTCGCAGTGCCTTGCCCAGACGCCGGCGTTGCAGCCGGTGCCATGGACGTAGAGCACGCGCTTCGCCGCGTCCCGCGGGCCCCCGTGGACGAAGTGGATGTCGAGTCCTTCGATTCGAAGCGTTGGCATGGCGGAAACCTCCCTGCTATGGCGACGAGTACGCGTGCGCCCGTGCGACCGTCTCGTCAAGCTCCACGCCCAGTCCCGGTTCGGTCGGGGGAACGATGAATCCGCCCTCCCATTGGAGCGGGCGGGTGAGGATCTCGGCGTGGAACCCGTCCAGCCGGCCGATGCTCTCCTGGATCAGGAAGTTGGGCGAGCAGGTGTCGAGCTGGATGTTGGCGGCCAGCTCGATCGGCCCGCAGTACAGGTGCGGCGCGATCTGGGCGTAGTGGGCCTCGGCCATCCCCGCGATCTTCTTCGCCTCGAGGATGCCTCCCACGCGCCCCAGGGCCGGCTGCAGGATCGCCGCGGCCTGCCGTTCGAGCAGCAGCCGGAACTCGTACTTGGTGGCCAGCCGTTCGCCGGTGGCGACCGGGATGGTGGTGTGGCGTGCCACGCGCGCCATCTCGTCGACGTTCTCCGGCGGTACCGGCTCCTCGAACCAGAGCGGATCGAACTGCTCGACGCGGCGCGCGAAGCGTACGGCGCCCGACGTGGTGGTCTGGCCGTGGGTCCCGATCAGGATGTCGCACCGGCCCCCCACGGCCTCGCGCACGCTGCGCACCACGGCCTCCGCGTTGTCGAGCCGGTCCAGGGGCGGTTCCCGCGGGTCCTCGTTGTCCATGACGTCGATCAGCGGGTCGAACTTGACGGCGGTGAACCCCTGTTCGACGCAGGCGGCCGCGGAGATGGCCGCCTGTTCCGGATCGGTGAACGGCGACCGGCGGGGCCGCGCGTCGGGGTCGGGATACAGGTAGGTGTAGGAGCGCAGCCGGTCGTGGTACCGGCCGCCCAGCAGGTTGTAGACCGGCTGGTCGACGGCCTTGCCGACGATGTCCCAGCACGCCATCTCCAGCGCGCTCAGCACGCCGAGTACGGCGTGGTCCGGATGCTGGTGGGCGACGAGGCGTTCGTACCCCTCGCCGTAGTACGCGCGCCGCCACAGCCGTTCGATCTGAAACGGGTCTTCCCCGACGGCATAGGTCGCGCCGAAGTCCTCGATCATGCGGGCGACGGTGAGGGGATGAAACGGTACCTGGTAGACCTCGCCATAGCCGCGGATGCCGTTGTCGGTGGTCAGCTTCACGAATATCCACACCCGGCCGCCCCGGTGCGGCGGCGGGGTGGCGACGACGAACGTCTCCAGGTCGGCAATCTTCACGGCGAGCCTCTCATGACGGTGTTTTTCGCTGCGCGACGATAACGGATGCCACGCCCGCACGGCTACAATCGGCCCATTCGGCAGAGGAGGCTACGCCATGCGGCTCAACGTGAATGGCAAGGAGCATGAACTCGCGGGCGTCGACCCGAGCGCGCCGCTCCTGTGGGTCCTGCGCGACGGTCTGGGCCTCGTCGGGGCCAAGTTCGGCTGCGGCATCAGCCAGTGCGGCGCCTGTACCGTGCTGGTGGACGGCGAGCCGGTGCGTTCCTGCTCGTATCCCGTGGCCGCGGCGGTCGAGGCCGAGGTGTCCACGGTGGAGGGTCTTGCGGGACCCGGCGGCGAGTTGAGCGCGGTCCAGCAGGCATGGGTCGACCTCGACGTCGCCCAGTGCGGCTACTGCCAGGCGGGACAGATCATGGCGGCCGAGGCGTTGCTGCGGTCGAACCCGTCGCCCACCGACGCCGACATCGACCGGGCCATGGCCCCGAACCTCTGCCGCTGCGGTACGTACCTGCGCATCCGGAAGGCGATCAAGGTGGCTGCTGCCCAACGCGCGGAAGGAGGGCAGTCATGAAGCGCTCATTCGACACGGCAGTGGATCTTCCCGTGGAAGTCGAAGAAGCGGTGAACGGGCTCGAGCCGATCCGCATCGCGAAGATCGGCAGGCGCGAGTTCCTCAAGCTCACGGGCATGGCGGGCGGTGGGCTGATGCTCTCGTTCACCGGCCTCAGGGCCGCGGCGACGAGCGGTGCGCTGCAGCCGAACGGGTTCCTGCGCATCGACTCCGAAGGCATCACGCTCTACGCCAAGAACCCGGAGATCGGCCAGGGCGTGAAGACATCCCTGCCGATGATCGTGGCCGAAGAACTGGATGCGGCCTGGGAAGACGTCGCCGTCGCGCAATCGCCGATCGACGAAGCGACCTACGGCCCGCAGGTTGCGGGCGGCTCGAACTCGATTCGCGTGAACTGGGACCTGCTGCGTACGGCGGGAGCCACGGCCCGCGCCATGCTGGTAGGCGCCGCCGCGGTGCGTCTTGGCGTGCCGCCCGCGGAAGTTGCGACGCGCGACAGCCATGTCGTGCACCAACGGACCGGCACGCGACTCCACTACACGGAGCTCGCGGACGCCGCCGCCGCGATGCCGGTTCCGGACGCGGGCACGCTGCCGCTGAAGTCGCCCGACCAGTACCGTCTGCTCGGCCGGCGCATCACCGGCGTGGACAACGAAGCCCTGGTGCGCGGCGAGCCGTTGTTCGGCATCGACCAGTCGCTGCCGGGGATGAAGTACGCCGTCTACCAGAAGTGCCCCGCCCAGGGCGGACGCGCCAGCTCCTTCAACGAAAGCGAAATCAGACAGTTGCCTGGAATACTTGATGTGTTTTCCTTGGAAGGCAACGGCAACCCCCTGGAACTGATGCCCGGTGTCGCCATCGTCGCCGACTCGACGTGGGCGGCGCTCTCCGCGAAGCGGCAGCTCCGAGTGGACTGGGACGAAAGCGACGCCGCGCGGGACAGCTGGAGCGATGCCGTGGCCCAGGCCGGGCGACTCCGCCACGAGCCCGGCGCGACCCGGGTCGTGGAGGCCGGCGATGTCGACGCCGCGCTCGCCGCGGGCGCGCAGCGCCTCGAGTCCTTCTACACCTATCACTTCGCGAGTCACGCCCAGCTCGAACCCCAGAACTGCGTGGCCCGGTTCACGAACGGGGCCGTCGAACTCTGGGCGCCGACCCAGACCCCGCACCGCGGCATCGGCAACGTCGCGAATACCCTGGGCATCCCGCCCGAGCGCGTGACGGTCCACCAGACCCGCTGCGGTGGAGGCTTCGGACGCCGGCTGTACAACGACTTCATGTGCGAGGCGGCCGCCATCGCGACGCGGGTCGACGGTCCGGTCAAGCTGCAGTGGACGCGCGAAGACGACATGTCGCACGACCTGTTCCGGGCGGGCGGGTTTCACCAGCTCGAAGCATCGCTGGACGGGGAGGGGAGGATTTCCGGCCTGCGTGACCACTTTATCACGTTCGCCGACCGGGGCCGTCCCGTCAGCGGGGGGAGCTTCCGGCCCGGCGTCTTCCCGGCCGGCCTCATTGACAACCTGCGCCTCGAGGAGACGGCGCTCGAATGGCGCACCCGGTGCGGGGCGTGGCGGGCGCCGTTCTCCAATGTCTTCGGCTTCGTCATCGAGAGCTTCGTCCACGAGCTGGCGACCGCCGCCGGACGCGATCACCTGGAGGTGATGCTGGAAATCTTCGGGGAACCGCGCTGGCTGGACCCCGGCAATCCCCGGGCGCTGCACACGGGCCGTGCGGCCGGCGTCGTCCGCCTCGCGGCGGAGCGGGCCGGCTGGGGGCGGGCCATGCCCGCGGGCCGGGGCCTCGGTCTCGCGTTCTACTTCAGCCACGCCGGCCATGTCGCGGAGGTGGCCGAGGTCAGCGTGGACGCGGAGAAGAAGATCAAGGTCCACCGCGTCACGGTCGCGGCGGACGTGGGGCCCATCATCAACCTCTCAGGGGCGGAGAACCAGCTCGAGGGGTCCGTCATCGACGGTCTGTCCACGATGGCCGGCCTGGCGGTGACGTTCGAGAACGGCCGTGTGGAGCAGTCCAATTTCGACGCGTATCCCATGCTGCGCATGCCGGAAACGCCGGAGGTCGACGTCCACTTCGTCGCGAGCGACTTCCCGCCGAGCGGCCTGGGTGAACCGGCCCTGCCGCCGCTGGCCCCCGCCGTGTGCAACGCGGTCTTCGCGGCGACCGGGCATCGCATCCGGACGCTGCCGATCAGCGAAGAGGGATTCTCGATCGTCTGAAGACAGCGGGGAACGGTTGTGCCAATACCGAGGCTCCGGTCGATCGTCACCGGTGGGCGCTTCGCGCTCGCATGTGCGTCGCCGGCGCACGCGGCGGCAGCCGCCGATGCCGGCAGCGAGGAGGCGAGCGCCGGCGCCCTGCCCGAAGGCATCCTGAGCGACCGCAACGGCGACGGAGTGCTGACCGAAGACGAAGTCATGCCGGGCATGTTCTCGCTGCTGGACGCCAACCGGGACGGCCGCGCGGAGCTCAGCGAGATTCGCCGTTTCCTGGCGCGTGCGGGGCGGCCCTTCAGTTGGGTCAATCCGCCTTCCGCGGACCACGCCCTGCCGGGATTGACGCACGCGACCTTTCAGAGCCCGTCCATGGACGTTCCGGTGGGCTACAACATCTACCTGCCGCCCGGCTACGACGACGCGGCGAACCGGGATGCGCGCTACCCGGTGATCTACTACCTGCACGGCGGACGCCCGGGCAACGAATCGCGAACCGTCCGCCTGGCGGAGCACGTCCACGCGGCCATCACCGCCGGCAACGTGCGTCCGGTGATCGTCGTCTGGCCCAACGGCGGCAGGGTGAGCTGGTACGACCACGGGGACTCCATGGGCGAGGAGGTGTTCGTCCGCGAGCTGATCCCCTACGTCGACCGCACCTATCGAACCGTCGCGCACCGTGGCGGGCGGGCCCTGCAAGGGTTCTCCCAGGGCGGTCGGGGCGCCACGCGGATCATGTTCAGGTACCCGGAACTGTTCGTCTCCGCGGCGCCCGGGGGCCCCGGCTACGCGGTGGAGAAACTGATCTTCGCGAACGACGGCGTCGAACGGGACACCAGAGCGGCGGCGCGTGGCGATGTCGAGGCACTGGACTTCGGCGAGGGCAACGACGCGTACAGCCTGGCGCGACACTATGCGGAACGCGAGGCGCGACCGCCACTCAACATCCTGGTCTGGGTAGGCACCCGCGGATTCAACTACGAGGCGACGCTGGAGTACCTCGGCTATCTGGAGGGCTTAAGCGTTCCCGCGGAGCGGTTGATCGCACCGGGCGTGGACCACAACCCGTTCTGGTTCTACGAGACGCTGGGCGTGGATCTGTTGCGGTTCCACGACCGGCACTGGGGCACGGCCGAGTAGCGTCTGCCGGTCGCGAACTCTGGAGGGTAGCCCCGGTTGAAGACCACCATGGAGCTTCCGGACGAGTTGCTCGAGCAGGTCCGGAGCGTGGCCCGGAGGGAGGGAACGACCCTGCGCGGCCTCGTCGAGGAAGGCCTGCGGCGCTGCCTGGAAGCACGGCGGCGCAGGGGGCGGCGGCAGCTGGACTTTCCGACGTACGGGGGCACGGGGCTGACGACGGAGTTCCAGGGCGCGCCGTGGAGTCGCGTCGGGGACGAGGTCTATCGGAAGCACGGCGCGTGATCGCCATCGATACGAAACGTACTCGTCCACGCACACCGCTCCGAGATGCCTGTTCTTGAGCGCTCCCGCGACGTGCTGACCGTTACGGTGGCCGGGGCGGAACCGGGGGCGGTTCCCAGGCGATGCCGTTGCACAGCTCCTTGACAGGCATGAGCGGCGGCTTCCCCGAGGGGGAAGGCTGCCTATCGGCCCTCGCGCGGATCGCCCGACCCGCGCTCCTGCAAGGCGCGATGCCGCATGACGCCCGGATCGCGCCGCCTGTGCGTGGTGGGCCTTCGCCCAGGCGCGGGTTACCGCCCCATCGCCTCCCGCGAGAGCGCGATCGGAAACTCGGCCCGGAGGCGTTCGTCGATGTCGTCGCCGACGTGGCGGGGCACATGCCGGGCGAGGAGTTCTCGCGTCTTCCCGACGGCCTGGTCCAGCAGGACCGGTTTGCCCAGTTCCTCCCAGACCGTCGGGCTCGCGCGGTCGCTGAAGTCCGGATAGATGTACTCGCTCCGCATCACCTGCAAGGTGGTGTTGGAACCCAGGTAATGGCCTTCGCCGGCGCTGCAGACCCGTTCGATCTCGTCGAAGCTCAGCGTGTCGGCGTCGACCTCGATGCCGCGAACGGCGCGTCCCACGGCGCCAAGGACGTCGTTGTCGAGCAGCAGGCTTTCCGGGCAGGCGCCGAGCAGGCTGGCGTACATGCCGGCGGCCTCGTAGACGATGTTCGCGCCTGACAGGGCGGCCGCGAGCACCGTCGAGCCGCGCTCCGCGCCGGCCTGGAAGTCGGGGAACTTGGCGTCGCTCATGCCGCACGCCGTGCCGAAGGGCAGGTCGAAGTGGTTGCCCACCTGCGCGCAGGCGGCGGACAGCAGGCCCTGCTCGGGAGAGCCGCCGCTCATCGCCCCGGTACGCAGGTCCGAGACGAAGGGCCAGGCGCCGAGAATCGCCGGGGCGCCGGGCTCGATCGCGTTCACGTAGACCAGCCCGCCGAGGCACTCGGCCCAGGCTTGAGACACCGTCCCGGCCAGGTAGGCCGGCGCCGTCGCGCCGGCCTGGGCGGCCGACAACAGCAGTACCGGCATGCCGCCTTCCACGGCGACGCGCAGGCATTCGAGGGCATCGGTTGCGAACTTCAACGGCGGGACGACGAAGCAGTTCGACTGGCTGACGAACGGACGGGCGCGCCACGCGGCCTCGCCGCCGGCGATCGTGTGCAGCATCTCGAAGCTCTTCTCGAGGTGCTGGTACACCGTCCAGCTCGAACCGACGTGCTTGCTGGTGCCCATCACCGAGCAGTAGAGCGTGTTGATGTCCAGTGCGTAGTTGTCGGGGATGTCGCGCGGCACACAGGTCCGTTGGAACATGTGAATGTGCTCGCAGGCATCGGTGATGCGCGCCATGTCGTACAGGTCCTGGGCCTCGGAATCCCGGTACAGCGTGTTCTCCGGATCCGCGACCATGACAGCGGCGCCGGCGGTGGAGAAGTGCACCCTGGTACCGCTCAGGTCGAGGTCCCACCGCGGGTCCTGGCCGTGCAGCACCAGGTTCCGGCGGGCCTGCTCCAGGGTCCGCTCGACCAGGCTGCGCGGCATGCGCAGGCGGCCGTCGTCGCCGAGCACGGCGCCGACCGCGGTGCAGGTCTCGATGCAGTGGGGCGTGGCGTCGGCGAACCCAACCCGCTCGAGAATGCGGAAAGCGTTGTCCACGATGGCGAGCACGCCTTCGTCGGACAGGGGCCGGAACTGTCCGCCGGTCTGTCCCGGCCGAACGGGCTTGACCGCTTCGGCAAGGGGTGCGGCGCGCTCGGCCTTGCGCGCCCGTCTACCGCCTGATCGTCTGGGCATGGCAGTGCTCCCTGGTGTCCTGTCTCAACTCGATTTCGATCGCGGTGTTCTCCTCCTCGAGCGTCGGCCCGGGGCTTGCGCCGCCGGGTTCGCGACGCGGAGTGTCGCCCTGTCGGGGAAGAGGTCGCCCAGGCGCGCCAACGCCTCCGCACCGTGCGGTATCGCCATGGCATCGACGAAGTACGCCTGGAACTTCGGCTCGATGGCCGTCTCGACCTTGTCCACGTTCCTGACCACCGACTCGATCTCGCGCCGGGAAGCCCGGTTCAACAGGGCGATCCGGGCGCCGTGACCGGCCGCGTTGCCGGCCCCGGAAACCGCGTCGAGCGGGCAGCCGGGAATCATGCCCAGCGCCATCGCGTAGCGCACGTCGATGTGGCTCCCGAAAGCGCCGGCGAGGCGGACGCGGTCCACCGAGGTCACTTCCAGCCGGTCCATGAGCAATCGGATGCCGGCATACAACGCCGCCTTGGCCAGTTGAATCTGACGTACGTCGTTTTGCGTTACCGTGATCTTGGCGCCGTGGATCGCGAAGGAGAACGTGCGGCCGTCGCGAACGAGGCGCCGCGTGCGGCCCGCCTGGTTGCCGTCGATCACACCGTCGCCGGTGAGGACGCCGGCCAGCCACATCTCGACGACCGCCTCGATGATGCCCGAGCCGCAGATGCCGGTAACGCCCTGCGCCGGCAGGGCGTCCGTGAAGCCCGGCTCGTCGGACCACAACACGGAGCCGATCACGCGGACCCGTGTCTCCAGGGTGGTCGGGTCGATTCGCACCCGTTCAATGGCCCCGGGCGCGGCCCGTTGGCCGGCGCTGACCTGGGCGCCTTCGAAAGCCGGGCCGGTCGGACTGGAGCAGGCCACCAGCCGCTCGTCGTTGCCGAGGACGATTTCGGCATTGGTGCCGATGTCCACCAGCAGGCTCACCGCCCCGCTCCGGTGGGGTTGCTCCGCGAGCACCACGCCGGCCGTATCGGCGCCGACGTGACCGGCGATGCAGGGCAGCGCGTAGGCCACGGCGCCTGGATTGACCTCCATCCCGAGGTCGCGCGCCGGCAGATGGACCGCCTCTTCCGCTGCCAGGGCGAAAGGCGCCCCGCCCAGTTCCGCCGGGCTGATGCCGAGGAGGAGGTGATGCATGATCGGGTTGCCGACGAACGTCAGGCCGAGGATGTCCCGAAGCTCGACGCCCGCGTCCGCCGCGGTACCGACCACGAGTTCGTTGACGGCGTTGCGCACCTCGCGGGTCAGCTCCGCGCTGCCCTCCGGATGCATCATGACGTAGGAAACCCGGCTCATCAGGTCCTCGCCGAACCGGATCTGGGGATTCATCCTGCCGTTCGAGCAGAGCACGTCGCCGCTGCCGAGGTCGCACAGGTGGGCGGCGATGGTCGTGGAACCGACGTCGACCGCCACACCGTAGACGGACTCCTTGAGACCCGGCCATACCGCAAGGATCTTCGTATCCTCGTGGACGGCGACCGTGACCGACCACTGGCCGGCTCGCAACACGCCCTGCAAGTCCGGCAACAACGCCGCCGGAAACGCCGGCCGCAACTCCCACTGCGATTGCAGCGCGTCGAGCAGGCGCGTCAGGTCGCTGCCAGACCCGAGCTCCGCGGGCGCCACGTCCACCAGGTAGAGACGAACCACGGGGTCGAGGCGGATCGGTCGCGCATCGGCTTCCTTGCGCACGACCTGGCGGTGCACCTGGCTCTCGGGTGGCACGTCGATCAGCAGGTCGCCCTGGATCACGGCTTGGCAACTCAGGCGGTGGCCCGGCGCGAGCGGCCGGTTGCGTTCTCCGAAACGCGTCTCGACGGCGCCGGGCGGTGACAGGTGCTTCGCGCTTGAAACGATGCCGTGCTTGGGGAAGCTGCCTTCACTGCAGACGACCCGGCAGCGCCCGCAGAGCCCGCGGCCCCCGCAGATGGAGGCGACATCCACGCCCAGTTCCCACGCGGCCTGCAGCAGTGGCTTGCCGAGCGGAAACCGGCCACGCCGGCCGGACGGCGTGAACACGACCCGGGCCTCGCGTTGGGCTTCCATTTCGCTTGCCTGCCGCAATCTCCGAGAGTCAGCCGCGCCGGCGGCGTCGCGGGCGGTCCCGCCGGTTCCCTGCCGCCCCCGCCGACGCCGCGGTCTCGCGGTACTTCCCGATCCAGCGGACGCAGTCGGGATCGTTGCCCATCATGACGTCGGCGCCCAGCACGGCCTGCATGACCCCGTCGTGCAGCGGGTTGGTGATAGCGGAGGTCATGCCCGCACCGATCGCCATGGTCAGAAAGGCGCTGTTGATCCCGTTGCGGTTGGGCAGGCCGAAACTCACGTTGGAGGCGCCGCAGGTGGTGTTGACCTTCAGTTCGCTGCGCAAGCGGCCGACCAGGCGCATGACCTGCCGGCCAGCGGAGTTGATCGCGCCGATGGGCATCACGAGCGGATCGACCACCACGTCGCTGGCTGGAATGCCGTGGTCCCGCGCGCGCTCGACGATCTTCCTGGCGACCTCGAAGCGCACGTCCGGATCCTCGGAGATGCCCGACTCGTCGTTGGAAATGGCGACTACGGCGGCGCCGTGCCGGGCGACCAGCGGCAGCACGGACTCCAGCCGGTCTTCCTCCCCGGCGACCGAGTTGACCAGCGCCTTGCCCCGGTAGACCGCGAGGCCTGCTTCCAGCGCCGCGACGATGGAGGAGTCGATCGCGAGGGGCGCGTCGGTCACCGACTGCACCAGTTCGACGGCTTCGGCGAGGATGGCGGGTTCGTCCGCGAGCGGGATGCCGGCGTTGACGTCCAGCATGTGGGCCCCGGCGGCGACCTGCGCGAGCGCGTCGCCGACCACGCGGTGGTAGTCCCGGGCCTTCATCTCCGCCGCCAGGACCTTGCGTCCGGTGGGGTTGATGCGCTCGCCGATGACCACGAAGGGCCGCTCGAAGCCGATCACCACTTCGCGGCTCGCGGAAGCGACAACCGTGTCCGTCATGGGGTGAAACCGTGATTGCGGATGAGGGTCAGCAGCCGCGCGTCGGGGTAGCCCACTTCGATCCTCTCCGCGAGCCGGTCGGCGACCGCCTGCAGGTCCGTCGCCCCGTCCTCGGCGCAGGGCTCGATCGGGTCGCGCTCCCATTCGCTGATGTACGCGTCGGCCGTGTGCTTCTTCGCCCGCATGGCGGCGCGGTCGATAGCGTTCTGAAAACGCGCGCTCAGCAGCACCTTGGCGCGCTTGCGGCCCTGCTTGACGATGATCTGCGACGGAATGTCGCGCCATCGCACCAACAGGGCGTCCACGAGTCAGCCCGCGGCGACCCGGACGACGCTGGCTTCGAGGGCGCCGTAGCCGGTGTGCAGGTGGGTGAACTCGAGGCACAGCCGCCTCGCGGCCGCCCTGGCCCCGGCGAGCAGTTCCGGGTCCCGGGTCTGCGACAGGTAGGTCAGGCGCCGGTAGTTGCCGAAGAAGGCGTCGCGCAGTTCCGGATGGCGGTCGAGCCCGAGGGCTTCCACGACCAGGCGATCGAAGGCACGCACCAGGAAGTCGGTGAGGTAGAACGTGCCCGGCTCGTCGTCCGCCAGGCGCTCGAAGCGGTCGGCGCCGGCGAAGAACTCGTAGCAGTGCAGCCCCGGCAGCCGCTCCACCCCCGGAAAGTCGGCGAGGATCCCGTCGATCCCGCCATAGCTGCCGCAATCGGCGTAGCCGACGAAGACCCGTTGGTAGTGCCCAAATGCGCCCTGGAGCTCCGCGCGCAGCCGGGGCGCGATCTCTTCGGGGTGCAGGTGCAGCGCCGGGTCGAGGCAACGGATGCGCAGGTGGTCCCAGCCGTTGACGCGCCGGATCGCGTGCAACTCGCGCCCTAACGCGCCGCAGGCGATGACCAGCACGGCATCGTCCCGCATCCGGGTTTGGGCCGTGCGTCCGGGGGTCGCCGTCATCTCTGGTTGTGCCTGCTGCGCATCAGTTCGGAGGCGGTCTCCACGGCGGTGGCGGCATCCCGGCAGTAGGCGTCCGCGCCCACCGCCGCGCCGAACTCCTCGTTCAACGGCGCGCCGCCGACCAGCACGATGTAGTCGTCGCGCATGGATTGGGCCACCAGTTCGTCGATGACCACCTTCATGTACGGCATGGTGGTGGTCAGCAGGGCCGACATCCCGAGAATGTCGGGCTGGTGCTCGTTGAGCGCCGCCAGGAACTTCTCGACGTCGTTGTTGACGCCGATGTCGACGACCTCGAAACCGGCCCCCTCCATCATCATCCCGACGAGGTTCTTGCCGATGTCGTGAATGTCGCCCTTGACCGTGCCGATCACCATCTTGCCGACCGGCTTGGCGCCCGTCTCCGCCAGCAGCGGTCGGAGCACGGCCATGCCGGCCTTCATGGCGTTGGCGGCAAGCAGCACTTCCGGCACGAACAGGATGCCGTCGCGAAAGTCGATGCCGACGATGTGCATGCCGCCGACGAGGGCGTCGTTCAGGACCTTGTCCGCCGCCCAGCCGCGTTCCAGCAGGATCTCGGTGCCCTCGACGATCTCGTCCCTGAGCCCGTCGTACAGGTCGTCGTGCATCTGCTCGACGAGTTCTGCGTCGTCGAGTTCGGAGAGGACGAGGTCGTCCTCCTGCTCTCCGGCCGCGCCTGTGCCGTCGCTCATGCAACTGCCTCCAGTCACCAGATCTTCCTGGTGCGAAAGCCTGGTGGTTCCCTGGCTGGAAGCCCGGTCGGACGGTGAGTATAGGGTAGGCCGATGTTCCGTGAAGATACGATTCGCGACGTGTCATACCACCAGGCACGACCTTGAGCCGACACTGTCTGCCCCGGCAGATCGGGCGGTCTCCGCCGACGCATTGGTGTCGTTTCTGGTCGCCAATGCGTGTTGTCAGCCAAGCTGAAAAGCCATGAGAATGCGCGCGGTAGCCATCCGCGGTGGGTCACCCCATGGACAACCAGGCGCGCATCGCCATCGTCGGCGGCGGCATCATGGGCGTCGGGCTGCTGTACCACCTCGCCGCGGGGGGGTGCGAGGACGTCCTGCTGATCGAGAAGGGCGAGTTGACGTCCGGCTCGACCTGGCACGCAGCCGGTCAGTGCCCGAACCTGGTCGGTAACTACAACCTCGCCAAGATCCACGAGTACAGCGTCTCGCTCTACCGCGAGCTTGAGCGGCTGACCGGCCAGGCGGTGGGGTGGCACGGCTGCGGGAGCGTGCGCTTCGCGCTCACCGAGCGGGACCTGGACTGGTTCCGGTACCTCAAGGGCATCGCCGCCAACGTGGGCTACCACATGGAGATCGTCGACGTCGGCAAGATCGCGGAGCTGAACCCGTTCATCTCGACCGAAGGGGTCCTGGCCGGCGCCTGGACCCGCGACGACGGGCACGCCGACCCTTCCGGCCTCTGCAACGCGATGGCCCGGGGGGCGAGGGACCGCGGCGCCAGGATCGTGCGGCACAACCGGGTGACCGGCATCAACGCGCTGCCGGGCGGCGAGTGGGAACTGGTCACGGAGCAGGGCCGCATCGTTGCCGAGACCGTGGTGAACGCGGCCGGCTGCTACGCCCGGCAGGTGGCGCGGATGGTCGGCGCGGACCTTCCGATCTGCAACATCCAGCATCACTACCTGGTCTCGGGGCCGGTGCCGGAACTGGCCGGGAGAACCGAGGAACTCCCGGTCACGCGTGACCCCTACGCCTCCGCCTATCTGCGCCAGGAACAGCGGTCGGGACTCATCGGCATCTACGAAGGGGAAGGCCTCGCCGAGGCCTGGCCGCCGAGCGGACTGCCGCCGTGGGACTCGGACAGCGAACTGTTCTCCGACGACCTCGAGCGCCTGATGCCCTGGCTCGGCCGCGCCATGGCGCGCATGCCGATCTTCGAACCGGCCGGCATCCGGCGCATCGTCAACGGCGCCATCTCGCACAGCCCCGACGGACTGCCCCTGCTCGGTCCGGTGGCGGGGCTGCGCAACTTCTGGCTCTGCTGCGGCTCGTCCTTCGGCATCGCCCAGGGCGCGGGCAGCGGGAAATACCTCGCCCAGTGGATGCTGCACGGCGACTCCGAGATCAACATGACCGGCTTCGACCCGCGGCGCTTCGGCGTCTTCGCCGACCCCGGCTACATGGGCGCCCGGGGTCGCCAGGACTACGCGAGGACCTACGCCACGGCGCTCCCGGGGGAAGAACTGCCGGCGGCCCGCGAGTGCCGGACCAGCCCCCTGTACCACCGGCTGCAGGCGCGGGGCTGCGTGTATACCGAGACCTTTGGCTGGGAGCGCCCGAAGTGGTTCTCGGTGGACGGCCGGGAGGAGCGGTACAGCTTCCGCCACAACAACGTGTTCGAGCTGGTGCGGGGAGAGTGCATGGCGGTGCGTGAGCGGGTCGGCATCCTGGATCTCTCCGGGTTCGCGAAGTACGACGTGACGGGGCCCGACGCGCGCGGGATGCTCGATCGGCTGTGTGCAAACCGGGTGCCCCCGCGCGACAGGATCGCCCTCACGCATCTCCTGTCCGAGGGCGGGCGGATCGCGGCGGAAGTGACGGTCACCTGTCTCGGCGACGACGCCTTCTACGTGCTTTCCGCTGCCGGCGCCGAACTGCGCGACCTGGACCACCTTGAGCAGGGCCGGCGCCCTGGCGAACAGGTGCGAGTCGACAACGTGACGGACCGGCGCGGCGTGCTGGTGCTGGCCGGGCCGCGGGCCCGGGACGTGCTGACCCGGCTCACGGACGCGCCCCTGGATAACAGCGCCTTCCGCTGGCTGACCGGTCGTGAAATCGACATCGCGGGCGTGCCGGTGCGCGCGTTGCGGGTGAACTACGTGGGCGAACTCGGCTGGGAACTGCACCCGGCCATGGAACACATGGAGGCGCTGTACGATGCGCTGACCGAAGCCGGGGCGGAGTTCGGCATCCGCGATTTCGGCCTCTACGCGGTCAACAGCATGCGGCTGGAGAAGGCCTACCGCAGTTGGGGCGCGGAACTGACCAACGAAGTCACCATGATCGACGCGGCCATGGAACGCTTCATCAAGTTCGACAAGGGCGATTTCATCGGCCGGGAAGCGACCCTCCAACAACGGGATCGGACCCTGCGATTGATCTACTTCAGTCTCGATGCGGGCGATGCGGATGTTCAGGGCGGAGAGCCGATCTACACCGGCGGCCGCTGCGTCGGGGTGACCACCACCGGCGGTTTTGGCCACGCCGTCGGCCAGAGTCTCGGCTTCGGCTACGTGCCCCCGTCGCTGTCGGAACCGGGCACCCCGTTGACGGTGGATGTGCTCGGCCAGCCGCGGCAAGTGACGGTACACGCGGACCCGGTCTACGATCCGGCCAACCTGCGACTGCGCGCCTGACCCTTCCATGACGAGCCGCCCCGAACCTCCCGACGGCCTGCCGCGCCACGCCAGCGTGGTCGTGATCGGCGGCGGCGTCATCGGCTGCTCGGTCGCCTATCACCTGGCGCGCGCCGGGGTCTCCGACGTGGTCCTCCTGGAGCGTCGGCAGATCACGTCGGGCACCACCTGGCACGCGGCGGGACTCGTGGGGCAACTGCGCACGTCCATCAACATGACGGAGCTTGCGCGCTACACCAGCGAACTCTACTTGCGCCTAGAGGCCGAGACGGGGCAGGCCACGGGCTACCGGCGTTGTGGATCGATCTCCATCGCCACCACCGGGGAGCGCTTCGAGGAACTGCGGCGGAGCGCCTCGATGGCGAAGGTGTTCGGGCTGGAGGTCAACGTGGTCACGCCCGCGGACATCGCCGCCCGGGTGCCGCTGCTGCATACGGAAGACGTGCTCGGCGGCATCCACATCTCTTCCGACGGCTACGCCAACGCGGTGGACGTCACCAACGCGCTGGCGCGGGGCGCGCGGGCCGCCGGGGCGCGGATCTTCGAGCACCTGGCGGTCACGGCGATCCGTAGGGCGGGGGGCAGTGCCACCGGCGTGACCACGGAACGCGGCGACATCGATGCGGACTGCGTGGTGCTGTGCACCGGCATGTGGACCCGGGCGCTGGCGGCGTCGGTCGGGGTGAACGTCCCCCTGCATGCCTGCGAGCACTACTACGCGCTGTTCGAATCCGTCGCGGGGCTGGATGCGAATTTTCCCGTCGTGCGCGACTACGACGCCTGCACCTACTACAAGCACGACGCGGGCCGCCTCCTCGTCGGCGCCTTCGAACCCGAGGCGCGCCCGTGGGGCATGGACGGCATCCCGGAGGACTTCAGCTTCGACGAGATCGCCGGCAGCTTCGAGCACTTCGAACCCGTCCTCGAGCAGGCGATGGTGCGGGTCCCGGCGCTGGAATCCGCCGGGCTCTCGACATTCTTCTGCGGGCCGGAGAGTTTCACGCCGGACGTGCGTTATCACCTCGGCCAGGCGCCTGAACTGGACAACTGTTTCGTGGCGGCGGGGCTGAACTCGATCGGCCTGCAGTCCGCCGGCGGCATCGGCAGGGTGATCACGGAGTGGATCCGCCTCGGACACCCGCCGTCGGACCTGTGGGAAGTGGACGTGCGCCGCAATCACCCGTTCCAGCGCAACCGGAAGTACCTGCGCGAACGGGTCTCTGAGAGCCTGGGCCTGCTGTACGCCACGCACTTTCCCTACCGCCAGTACGAAACCGCCCGGGGCGTCCGCAGATCGCCGCTGTACGACCGGCTGCGGGCCGTCGGGGCGTGCCATGGCGAACTCGCCGGCTGGGAGCGGCCCAACTGGTACGCACCGGAGCCGGGTCAGGCCCGCTACGAGTACAGCTACGGACGCCAGAACTGGTTCGAGCATTCCGCTGCGGAACACCGGGCGGTGCGCGAGCGGGTGGGGCTGTTCGACCTGTCCTCCTTCGCCAAGTTCCGGTTCCAGGGCGCCGACGCCGCGCGGGTGCTGAACCGCGTCTGCGCCAACGACGTGGACGTGCGCCCGGGACGCATCGTCTACACCCAGTGGCTCAACGACCGGGGCGGCATCGAGGCGGATCTCACCGTCACGCGGCTCGCGGAGGACGACTACCTGATCGTCACCGCCGCCGCCACGGAAACGCGCGATTTCGATTGGCTCCGACGGCACGTTCCGGGGGACGCCCGTTGCGCGTTGACGAACGTGACCTCGGCCATGGGCGTGATCTCCGTCATGGGACCCAACGCGCGGTCACTGCTGCAGTCTCTGACTCCGGACGATCTTTCGCACAAGGCCTTCCCCTTTGCCAACAGCGGCGAAATCGAACTCGGCTACGCCGTGGTGCGCGCCTCCCGGATCACTTACGTAGGCGAACTCGGCTGGGAGCTCTACATCCCCACCGAGTTCACCGCCGGCGTCTACGACACCATCGTCGCCGCGGGCGAACCCTTCGGCCTGACCCATGCCGGCTATCACGCGCTGGACTCGTTGCGCATCGAGAAGGCCTACCGGCACTGGGGCCAAGACATCACCGACGAGGACACGGCGCTGGAAGCGGGCCTCGACTTCGCGGTGAAGTTCGACAAGCCAGGCGGCTTCATCGGACGGGAGGCGTTGGTGGAGGAGAGGGACAAGGGACCGGCCAGGCGCCTGCTGCAGTTCCGGCTGACCGACCCGGAGCCTCTGCTCTACCACAACGAGCCGATCTGGCACGGAGACACCCTGGTCGGGTACGTCACGTCCGGCGCCTACGGCCACACGCTCGGCGGCGCCATCGGGCTCGGCTATGTCGATACCGCCAGGGCGCCGGACCCGGGGGAGGGGGGCTTCACCATCGAGGTGGCAGGGGAGCGCGTTCCGGCGGAGGCGTCGTCAAGGCCGATGTACGATCCCGGGAGCAGACGCATCCGGTGCTGATGGCGGGTCGCAAACGCTTGAGATCCACGCGGTCAACCTTCGCGAGACGGTGCCCCGCAAGATCCACGACAGCCTGGGCCTGCTCGACGGGGATGTAGCCGAGCAGGGCCTCGTGGCGACCGTCGGCGGGCTCCATGTCGATGAACAGCGCCTCTGCGAGAACCTGGCGAAACGACCCGAAACGCAAGAGGATCGGCCCACAGATGTCGCTGGTCACCACCGCCTGATTGGCCGTTTCTACGTTCACCGTGTCATAGACCACGAGCGGCCCCAAACGGGGTCGCCAAGCGTTCGGCAAGGTGAGATACGCCGCGCCGGTATCGACCAGGACATCGCAGACCATCCTGCAACTTGGGTCCGTGGCGTTTTCGATGGTTGCTTCGACGACTATTCGGCCCATCTCGGTCTACGGAATGGCGGCTTGCCACCTCAAGAGCTTACCCCTTTCTGTACACGGTGTTCGTATGCGCGGTGACACGGCACGGGGAACAGGTGTCTCGTGCCGTTCGCCGCCCGCTCAGCCCACGGAGAAGGTGTCGCCGACGTGAACCGGCGCGCTCCCTTCGACGCCCATGTAGGCCCCGAACAGCACCCCGCCGGCATAGCCGTCTTCGCGTTGGCGGTACGACCTGAGTGTCCGCAGTGGCTCAACGCTGCGTTCCCCGGTCTCCTGGTCGGTGCAGGTCACGGCGCAGCGCTCGCAGTACGTCGCGCGGACGAGGCGCAGCGCATCGTTGTGCAGGTCCGAGACGGAGTCTTCGGCGAAGGCGTCCAGACCGTCGATGACGATGTTGGGCCGGAAGCGGTTCATCGGGACCGGCGCGTCCAAGCGGGCGTTGAGGTCCGCGAGCGACGCTTCGTTGGTGACGAGGATGGGGGCCACGTCGACGAAGCGCGACTGGTCGATGCCGTCGACCACGGCGAACTCGTCCAGCGGGACCGAGCGGCGGAACGTCGCCCGCAGGGCCACCAGGCGGACGTCTGCGCCAACGGCGTCGGAGAGCCATGCCGCAACCGCGTCGCCCTGGTCGACCACGGGCACGCCGTTGCCGTAGTAGTCGACCGTGGACACCGGACCGTCGGCGCTGACCTGGTGGACGAGGGCCGGGCCGCCGACGAGGTCGAGGGCGATCGTCGTCGGGTCGATCCGTCGGGTCGCGACCGTCGCCAGTTTCGGGAGGCGCGCCTGGTTGACGGGCTTGCCCTGCGCCAGAACCATGAGCTGACGGTCGCCCTCGACTCCGGTGGGCGAGATCGCGGCCGAATCGACGGCGGTGCCGCGACAGCTCTTCACCGGGTAGCTGTAGATGGCGGTCACTGTGCAGTGTTGGGACAAGGTGTGTTCCTCGGAGGGGCTGATTGGCCTCGTTCGTTCCTAGCAGCCTGTCGGACTTTTGCGCGTTGCGATGCGGTCACGGCGACTGGATCGGTTCCGGCGCCGCTGGGGGGTGACGGTTTCGAACGCCGGCAAGCGGCGGGTGGCGACGACCGGCGCCCAAGGTCGCCACGGAAAGCCGCGCGCGGGCCCCACACGGCACGAAACTGGCGGGGCGGGACAAGCCTTATGCCCCATTCACGCCCGCATCATGTTGTTCAAGCGCTTGCAGTTATAAGCCAGCGTCACCAAGGCCCACTCGCCCTCCACCTTGTCCAGGCCCCTGAGCAGGAAGCGCCGGAAGCCCATCGCCTCCTTCACGATCCCGAACACCGGCTCCACCGTGTGCTTGCGCAAGCCGTACAGCGCACGCCCCGACTCGGTGTCGAGCTTCTCCCTCATCGCCTTCATCCAATCGGCCTTCGGCTCCGGCGGCGCCGCCGGCGGTTCCTCCGGCGGCGGCCGGAAATCGTGCGCCCGGCGCCGGTCCTCGCCGCACACCGCCACCAGCACCTCCTGACCGCGGCCCTCCAACTCGGACACCTCCGAGCCCGTCGCGTAGCCGTTGTCCGCCAACACCCGTTCCGGCGCCCCCAGCGCCGCCGGCATCGCGTCCACGTCCGCCACCAACTCGTTGCGGTCGTTCGCGCACGTGCTCACCCGCGAACCCAGCACCAGCTGACTGCCGTCCGCGTCCACCGCCGCCTGCGCGTTGTACGCCTGGCGATACTCGCTGCGCCGGTTCTTGCGCATCAGCCCGCTGTCCGCGTCCGTCAGGTTGATCTGCTCCTCCGCCTTCGGCTCCTCGCGCGGCGGCTTCGGCTCGCCGCCCTTGCGCGACCCCGCGCGCCGTTCCCGCGCCGACACCTTGCGCTCGTACTCGGCGCGCTCCCGCGCCGCCCGCGTCCGCGCACGGCGCTGCAGTTCCGCGCTCGCCCGGTCCAGCTTCGCCTTCAGCTTCTCGTGCCGCGACAACTCCTCCGGCAGTCGTTGCGGATCCGCCATGTCCTCCGCGTCCGCCGCCTCGGCACGCTCCAGCAACTCCTCGATCTCCACCCGCAACTGCTCCCGCAGCGCCTCCACCCGGTCATGCCGGATGCTGTTGCGCTTGCTCGCGTTGGCGTCGATCTTCGTCCCGTCCACGCTCACCGTCCCCACCCGCAGCAGGCGCAACTCCTTCGCCAGCAGCAGCACCTCCAGAAACGCCTCCGACACCGCCGCGAAGTTCTCCCGACGGAACTTGCAGATCGTGTCGTGGTCCGGATGCGTGTTCCCCGTCACGTAGCGCACGCCAAGGTCCCGATGCGTCGCCCGCTCGATCCGCCGCGAACCGAAAACGCCGTTCGCATAGCAGTGGATCAGCAGCGCCAGCATCATCCGCGGGTGGTACTGCGCCGAGCCCGTGCCACGCTCGTTCACCCGGAACGCCGCCAACGGCACCCGTTCCACGGCCTCCAGCACGAAATGCGCCAGATCGTCGTCCGGCACCCAATCGCGAAGATCCGGCGGCAGCAAATACCGCTGCGACTGGTCCGCGTTGACAAATCTCGGCATCCGCACGGCACCCCGTCAGTTGGCCGACCGCATTATAAATTCCACGCCGCCTAAGTCCGACAGGCTGCTAGGGTAAGGCAAGAGCCGGGTCAAGGTCGTCGTGCTCGAAGGCACTGGCCATGCGGTCGATCTCGGTGGCGGGCGCGCCCACGACTCGCGCCGTGTCGCGCCAGGTCGCGGTCACGGTGGCCACCTCCCTGATCATCGAGCGAGCCTGCACCGGCGTCAGCGCGAAGTACTCCGCGCCGGTAAAGGGCCTGGGCGTCGGTCTTTCCCGGTGCGCCGTGTTGCGCAAGCGCATCGACGATCTCGAGATAGCTGCGGCGCCCGCCGTCTTTCGTGCCCAGCGTCGCCATGGCCGACAGGAACGGAATGCGGATTGCGCCCTGCCGATCGAAACGCCGCGACAGCAGGACCTTCTTGCCGGCGACGTCGATCAGCCGGTGCCCGGGCGTGGCGATACCGGCGTGGTCGGCCAGGCGAAGCGCGATCTCCCCCCACGTCTCCATGCAGTAGTCGTCGGTTTCATTCGGAAACTTGGCGACGAAGAGGTTGCCTTCGCGGTCGACTACCGATACCAGCAAAGCCCCCGCCTCGCTGGAGCCTCCGCGCCCTCGCACCCCGACTTTGACGGGTCCCTGTGTGGGATTCCGCAACACTTGACAATCTGACCTTCTGTACCCAAAGCTGCCGACGGGCCGGGAGGAGGAAAGAGAATGGCAGAAGAATCGACGCTCATCGCGGAGTTGGCCGAGCGCCCTCTGGCACCCGGAGAGGTGTCCGACTCGCTGCGGCCGCGCATCGAGGAGTTCGATCTGTGGCGCAACGTCGAGGAGCTGCGAGACGAGGGAGCCACCGTTGTCACCGACGCCGTCCCCCTCGACTTGCTCGACGAGCTCCGAGCCGTGATCCACGAGGAGATCGAACGCTTGGGGTCACACGATAACCTGGGAGCAGGAGCAGGCCATGCGCAAGGCGTTGCCGAGTGCTCCATGCTGCTCGGCAACCCGGTGGTCGATCGAGTGGTCGCGTTGCCCAAGATCCAGGCCATGTGGGAATTCAATGTCGGGATGGGTTTTCGCGCCGGAACCATGGCCGGGACGGTCCTGCAGCAAACCAGGCCCGGGGGAGAATACATGGGGGTTCCGCTCCACGCCGATCATGCCTGGCTTCCGCAACCCTGGCCTGAGCACATCTGCGTCTCCACCATCTGTCTCCCCTGCGAGGGCATGACCGAAGAGGAAGGGGCGACCCGTTTCGTTCCGGGCAGCCACCTGCACCGGCGCATGCCGTCTCCGGAGGAAGTCGCGGAGGGGAACAGCGTTCCGCTCGTGGTCCCGAAAGGGGGCTTTGCCATGTGGACCGGCTCGACCTGGCACGAGACGGGTGTGCGTACCGTTCCGGGCGTCCGCACCCTGTTGCATGCGAGTTGTCAGCGCCTCTACACGCAGCCTGTCGAGGACTACACACATCTGTTGCGCGACGAGGCGTACCTGGCCGCTGCGCCCGAGGCGATCCGTGGCCTGGTCGGTGCCGACCTCATGTTTGGAACCTACTCCTCGGGGGGCGTCGTGCCCGACCCCGACAAGACGATGAAGACGCTTTTGATGTCGCAGCAGTGAGCCGGGCCGGGGGGGTAGGGAAGCAGTCAAATGTCGGATCCTAAGGACAAACCGGCATGGTGAGCTGGTGCTTCTACATCGACGGTAAGGACGTGCGGTGCGAGAAGGGGAATTCGAAGGACGTCGACCTCTACATGCAAGCGCCCCATAGCCGGTCCGGTCCCTCGCTGCCGCTCGGCACCGGCTCCGCCTCCGGCCCAGCCACACCGACCTTCCATGGACCAATCGCCGCCGGTCGCTGCGCTCCCGGCGGCGTTTGTTCCATACGAGGGAGCTGGGACCCCGCCGACGCACGGCGAATCTACACCCCGGATATTCTCGAAGAGCAGGCGCAGAACGCGACTCCGCCCGAGGATCCCAACCTGGCGATCGAGGGTGACATGGAGAGGCTTCCGCCGTGGATCATCGAGTTCCACAACCGCTTGGCCCCGTACACGGCCTGAGTCCGGCAGCAGCGCTGCGTCGGCAACCGCCACAAGGAGATAGACGATGAGATTGGGCGCCCCTTTCGCTGCAGAGGTCTTCGCTGAGGAGACCGACGACCCGGTCGCGCTGGCCAAAGGACACCGCGCCAAGGGCTATGGGGCTGCGTTTTGCCCCGAAATCTCGCTGAAAGACCCCGGGCACATCCGCGCCGTCGAGACAGCCTTCGCCGCGGAGGACGTTCTGATTGCGGAACTTCATGGCCTGACCTCCTTTGAAGAGGCCGGCAATCTGATCGACCCGGATTCGGAAAAGCGCGCGGCATGGCACGAACATCTCTGCGAACGCCTTGCGCAAGCCGACGAGGTCGGTGCCCGGTGCTTCCTGGAAATGCCCGGAACCTGTGATCCCCACTCGTTTTACATGCCCCATCCAAAGAACCTGACCGACGAATGCCGGGACATGATCGTGGAAAGGGTGCGCGAGGTAATCGACGCGGTGCGGCCCCGACGAACGAAGTTCGCGCTGGAGATGATGCCCTTTATCCACCCGAGCGATCCCGACAGCTATGTCGCATTGTTGAAGGCGGTGGACCGGGAGAGTTTCGGTGTGCATCTCGATCCGGTGAATATCCTGAACTCGCCTGATCGCTGCTTCAACAACGGCAAGCTCATCAAGGAGTGCTTCGACAAGCTCGGTGAGGCCATCCTCAGTTGCCATGTCAAAGACGTGACACTACTGCCCGCCTCGTTCCCCATCGGGATTGAGCAATGCCGGACGGGAACGGGTCTCGTGGACTACCGGACGTACCTGAGCGAGCTGAATCGCCTGCCGCCAGATACGCCGCTAATGACCGAGCCCATGCCTGGCATGCAGGAACGCGATTACGACCTCGCCAGAGACTACGTCACCGGTGTTGCGGCCGAGATGGGCCTGTCATTCCTGTAAACGGCCGCTGCCCGTCAGTGGGTGTCGCTGTCGATATCGACTGCTTCACGACAGGCAGGGCCGCACGGGCTCGATCCGATTCGGCACCTCCTTGAAGGTAATGCCGCCAGGGACCGGGGAGGACACGTGAGAACGTTCGTTCGAAGACGCGGCTGGGTCGCCGCAATGGGGCTGCTGGCCGCGGGATGCGAGCAAGCAGCGGAACGACCCGAGCTGGCGGGGGTCGAAGCGAGGACTCCGGAGCACCGAGCGGCTCCGGCCAGTGCGGCCGGCGCGAGCGCGCCGCGCCACGCGTACTTCGGCGATCTGCACATTCACACGCAGAACTCGATCGACTCCTACAACTTCGGTGTCCGAGCCACCCCCGACGACGCGTACCGCTTCGCCAAGGGAGAGGCCCTCGCCCACCCGCTCGGCTACTCGATCCGGCTTCAGGGCGGGCCTCTCGACTTTCTGGCGGTCACCGACCACGGGGAGTATCTTGGCGTCGCCGCTGCGCTGGTGGACCCCGCGCATCCCCAGGCCAGCCACCCCGTGGCGGTGAAGCTGCGGAGCGGCGACCCGCAGGACCGCTGGGAAGCTGGCCTCGCACTCGACGGCTGGGTGCGAGGCAAACCCGTCTCCGGCCTCGACCCCTCACCGATCGTTCGCTCGGTCTGGCAGGAGACGGTCGCGGCGGCAGAGCGCCACGACGATCCGGGACGCTTCACCACCTTCGTGGCCTACGAATTCTCATCCACGCCGGGCGGTGTGAACCTGCACCGCAACGTGATCTTTTCCGGCAACGAGGTGCCCGCGCTGCCGTTCAGCGCTGTCGACTCGGTCAACCCCGAAGACCTGTGGACGTGGCTCGACGAGCAACGCGCCAACGGAATCGAAGCGCTCGCGATCCCGCACAACTCGAACTGGAGCCAGGGCAAGATGTTCGATCGCACCGACTGGGCTGGCGAGCCGATCGATGCGGCCTATGCGGAGCAACGACGGCGCAATGAGCCGCTGGTGGAGATCACACAGGGCAAGGGGACCTCGGAGACGCATCCGGCGCTGTCGCCGAACGACGAATGGGCCGATTTCGAGCTCTGGAGGAAGAACTCGATGACGTACGGCGAAGACGGATCGATAGCGTTCGCCGAAGGTGCGACCACCGGGGCCTTCGCCCGAGACGCGCTGCGGGCCGGTCTCGAGATGGAGCGCGAGATCGCGGCGAACCCCTACCTCTTCGGCTTCATCGGTGCGAGTGACGGCCACAATGCGGCCGGATCGGTGGAGGAGGACCGGCACTTCGGCCATGCAGGCAAGATGGACGGCACTCCCGCGGCTCGCGGCAGTCTGCCCGACGGGCGACAAGGACTGGGCCAGACGCAGTTCGAACTCGAAATGATCGAGTGGGGCGCCTCGGGGCTGACCGGTGTGTGGGCGGAGGAGAACACGCGCGAGTCGATCTACGCGGCCTTGCGCCGCAAGGAGGCGTTTGCCACGTCGGGCCCGCGCATACGCGTGCGGTTCTTCGCCGGCTACGACTATCCCGACGATTTCCCGAACCAGCACCACGCGGCCGAACGCGCGTACGCCGGCGGCGTGCCGATGGGCGGCGAACTCGCTGCGCAGCCCGGCAACGCGCCGCGCTTCTTCGTCCAGGCCGTCCGCGCCCCGCGGGACGCCTGGCTACAGCGAGCGCAGGTCGTCAAGAGCTGGATCGACGAAAGCGGCGAGACCCACGAGCGCGTCTTCGACGTCGCCTGCTCCGACGGCCTCACGCCCGACCCGAAGACGCATCGATGCCCGGACAACGGCGCCAGCGTCGACCTCGACGACTGCTCGATCTCGCTCGACAAGGGAGACGTCGAGCTCGTCACCTTGTGGAGCGACCCGACGTTCGATCCGACCGAGCGGGCGCTCTACTACGCCCGGGTGCTGCAGAACCCGACCTGTCGCTGGTCGACCTGGGAAGCGATCCGCGCCGGCGTCGAGCCGACGTCGAAGGTGCCCGCGACGATCCAGGAGCGAGCCTGGAGCTCGCCGATCTGGATTGCCCCCGCAGTGCGATAAGGGCCGACCGCGACACGCTGCGCGTCGCCCCCGCGACCCTGCTCGATCGCGATCTGGCCGGGTCGATCAGGCGGTCCAGGAACAGGTGAGCGCCGAGCAGGAAGAGCCCGGCGCCCGAATCTCCTCGTCCGACAGCTCCGCCCGGCTCACTGCTGCGCCATGAGCAGCGTCTTCGCGACGTTCTCGGGGTCGGCGATGCCCTCCGAGCTTTCGGTCCCAAAGAACAGGTCGGCACTGAGCAGGCCACGGATCGCCTCGGGCGCAGCGGCCAGATACGCCTCGTCGCGCAACAGATGTGTGTAGTCCTGGACGGGCTGCGTGTAGAAGCGCTGACAACTGGTCATTCGCAGACAGAGCCGTGGTCAGATCTGTTGGACCTGGGAGAACAGGGCGTCTAATTTCCTATGCTCGATTCACGATTCAAGACCTGACCCCTGGAGGCACTCCCATGGCACTCGTTCGGCTCGAGATCTCTTCGCGTATGCCCTTCGCCGATGGTGCCGAGTTCGGCGTGACCGGTGCGCTCGAGCGCATCGACGGTGTGGCGCACTACGCCGTGGACCCGACCCACGAGGCGAATGCGGGCATTGTCGACCTCGCGCTCGCCGAGCGCGACGAGAGCGGCCTCGTGCGCTTTCGCGGCGACGCGACCTTCGTCGTTCCCGTCGACCCGCCCAAGGGCAATCGCGCGGTCCTCTGCGAGGTGCCCAACCGCGGCTTTCGCTTCGCGCCCCTGTTCCTGCACGGGGCCGTCCCCGACATGACCGATGCGGCCGGCCAGCTCGGCGACATCGCCACCTTGATCGCAGCGGGCGACGGGCTCTTCTACCGGCGCGGCTGGTCCATGGCGTGGTGCGGCTGGCAGTGGGACGTGCCGCGCTCGCACACGCAGCCTTCGGGCCGCATGGGGCTCGATGCCCCGCGGGTTCCGGAAGCGAAGCTCGGGGACCGAGGGACGATGCAGTTGCGGATCCAGCCGGCCGCCCCGAGTGCGAGCGTTCCGCTGACCGACCAGCACACCGCCGCGGCGGGAATGGCCTTGCAGCACCTCCCCATCGCCCCCGCCGACCTCGAGGACCCGGCCGCGCGGCTGCTCGTTCGCGACGGTGCGTACGGAGACGCCGCGGAGCTTCCCCGCGGTGCCTGGCGCTTCGCCCGCGACAAGGGCGGGCAACCGGTCGAGGACGCCGGCTGGGTGTGGCTCGACGGTGGCTTCGAAGCGGGCCGGATTTACGACTTGATCTACCGCCCGGCGGAGTGCCGTGTCGTCGGTGCGGGTTTGCTCGCGCTGCGCGACTTCGCGGCGTTCCTGAAACGCGACGACGCCGACAATCCGCTCGCCGGGCACGTCGACCACGTGATCGGCGTGGGGGTGAGCCAGACGGGTCGGCTGCCGCGGCACTTCCTCTCCCTCGGCCTCAACGTCGACGAAGCGGGCGCACAGGCCTTCGACGGCGTGCTGGCGCACATTGGCGGCGGCCGGCGCGGGGAGTTCAACCACCGCTATGCCCAGCCCTCGGTCCAGCCTACGCCGAGCTTCGGCCATCTCTTTCCATTCGCCGACGACCCACAGACGGATCCGGCCACAGGTGCGATCGCGGGTCTCCTCGACCGCCAGCGCGAGCGCGGCGGCGTGCCGCGCATCTTCCAGACCGACTCGTCGTCGGAGTACTGGCGAGGGGACGCCTCGCTCACCCATTCCGATGCCGCCACGGGAGCCGACGTGGAGCCGCCCGAGGAGGTGCGCCGCTACTTGTTCGCGTCGACCGAGCACTCCTCGCTGTCGGTGTCCGGTGGCGGCAATCCGCGCAACCGCATCGATTCCAGTCCGCTGGTGCGAGCGGCGCTCGCGAACCTGCTCGACTGGGTGCGCGGCATCGAGCCCCCTCCGAGCGTCTTTCCCCGCCGCTGGGACGGCACGGCGAAGTCGCGCGAGGAAGTGATCGAGAAGCTAGCGAAGCTGGGGACGCTCGTCCTGCCGGACCGGGCGAAGCTGCCGCGCGTCGTGCCGCTCGACCTCGGCCCCGCCGCCGCGAGCGGTGTGGGCACGTTCCCCGCGCGCGTCATCGGCGAGCCGTACTCCTGTTTCGTCTCGGACGTCGACGAATGCGGCAACGAAACCGGCGGCATCCGTCTTCCGGAGATCGAGGTGGCGGTGGCGACGCACACCGGATTCAATCCCCGACCCGACGACGCGGGCGCTGCGGGTGAGATCTTGGAGTACGCCGGCTCGAGAGTCGCTCTGCCGCAGTCGTTCCTCAGCGAGCGCTACGCGTCTCGCGAAGCGTACGTCGCAGCCGTGCGGGCTGCTGCCGAAACGCTCGTGGCCAACCGCTACGTGCTAGAGGAGGACGCCGAACGCTGCGTCGAGATCGCCGTCCGGCGCTACGATGCCGCGCTCGCGTAGCCCTTCCGGGTTTGTACTTACCAATCTACACCGTCCGTGACAGTGTGGTGCCAGTCATCACGCTCGGCCCGGCTCACTGCTGCGCCATGAGCAGCGTCTTCGCCACCTTCTCGGGGTCGGCGATGCCCGTCGAGCTTTCGGATCCAAAGAACAGGTCGGCGCCGAGCAGGCCACGGATCCCCTCGGGCGCAGCGGCCAGATACGCCTCGTCGCGCAACAGATGTGTGTAGTCCTGGACGGGCTGCGTGTAGAGGCGCTGACAACTCGCATGCAACACGGTGCGGACGCCCGGAACGGTACGCACACCCGTCTCGTGCCAGGTCGAGCCGGCCCACATGGCAAAGCCCCCTTTCGGGACCTCGAGCGGAGTGGTCTTCGTCTGCGCGGCTTCCGCCGGAGACGGCAAGCGCCGGTGCCGGTGGCTGCCCGGAGCGACACGGGTCGCCCCTTCCGCCTCGGTCATTCCCTCGCAGGGGAGACAGATGGTCGCGACGCAGTTGTGCTCGGGAAAGGGTTGCGGAAGCCAAGCATGACCGGCGTGGAGCGGAACCCCGATGTACTCTCCCTCGAATCGCTTGAGGACCGTCCCGGAAATGGTTCCGGCGCGCATACCCATCCCGGCGCTGAATTCCCACATGGCCAGCAGCTTGGGCAACGTGACCACTCGATCGACCACCGAGTTCCCGAGCAGCATGCCGCACGTGGGAACTCCGCTTCGGCCCTTATTTGGCCCCTCGCCTTCGATCTTCCCGTGAATCACGGCTCGGAGCTCGTCGAGCAAGCCGAGGGGGACGGCGTCGGTGACTACGGTGGCTCCCTGTTCTCGCAGCTCCTCGACGTTGCGCCACAGACCGAGCTCCTCGACGCGCGGCCGCAGTGCGTCGGACACCGCTCCCGGCGCCAGTGCGGCCTTTGCCGCTTCCGCGATGAGTGTCTCCTGTCCTCACATTTCTGATCCCAACTGGCTCAATCGAATGTGTACTCCAACGTCACACCTACCGAACGCCGATCCCAGCGGTACAACAAACTGCCGCCAGAAATCGAAGCAGGACCTTCATCGTCGGTGAGGTTCTTGCCCCAAAGGGTTGCGCGCCAGTTCTGGTTGGCGAGTGCAAGGCGCAGGCTCAAATCAGAAACGACGGGTGAGGTCAGCGGTGTGCTGAAGTCTGACTGGCCGTCACGGCGAAAATAGAAGGCGCTGGCGTACGCGGTCCAGTCGCCCATCACCTGCCGCTCATAGTCGACACCGATGCGAAAATCCCATTCCGGCACATTCGGCAATTGATTACCATCCTCGAGACCCTGCAGCAACGCATCGGCAGCGGCGTCGATCGCCTCGACCTTGGTGCTGCTTGCCGAACCGATCATGGACAGCGCTAAACCTTCAACCGGCGTGTTCCATTGCAGCACCAGCTCGACGCCGGTGGCTTTGACTTCTTCGATGCCGATTCGCACGACGCTACCGGCGAGTGTACCGCTAAACTGATAGTCCTCGTAGTCGGCCAGATACAGGCTGGGTTCTATGAGCAGACTGTCATCCAAAAGACTGAAGCGGCCACCCACCTCGTAACTCCAAACCGTAGACTCGGGCACTGTCACGTCGAGAGGTATGCCGAGCACACCCACGGCCGCGACAACGCCCGGTGCGTTGAACGTGCCGCTTCGGAATCCGCGGCTGATATTCAGGAAGAACATGGTCTCTTCAGACGGCGTGATGCGCAGATTGAATCTGGGACTGACCAGACTGAATCGCTCATCTTCATCAACGTTGTCTAGTGGAAACACGAAGCCATACGCTTCGAACGTCGAGATGATCTCTTTGTCGCGGTCGTCGCGGAAATAGCGCAAACCGACCAACGGTGTGATCAAGCCATCCATGAACGAACGCGAGACCTCACCGAACCAGGCCATTTGCGTACTCTCGGTTAGCACTTGATCCTTTGCCATGCCGGCAAAGGCCGGTGGCTCGAGATAGTTGATCACGCTGGAGTTTGGATGCTCGCCCCGGGTGTAACTGATGCCGGTGATCCAGTCCCACGCTCCGTCGCCATTGGAAGTCAGGCGCAGTTCCTGATTAAACGTTTTGACGTCCTCATGATCGGCGGTGTAGCTAACGAGAAAGTTGCCCAAGTTGGGATCAAAGAAGGAAAAGCCACTACTATGCAAGTACTCATAGGTCATATAGCTGCTGCTGCTGGTCAGCGTGGCGAAGCGGGCGTCCCACTCGATATTGAGGCCGAACAGGTCTAGTTCGGTATCCGTGCCGCCCGCGATGCCGCCTGTGTTCCCCAACAGTGGCGGATCGACGCTCCCATAGGTACCGCGGTGTTGACGTTCGTCAAGATCGCGCTGCTGAATGAGCCCGGTGACGCTCAGTTCATCGGATGGCTCCCACAGCACCTTGAGGCGCGCATACCAGCGATCGTCTTCGTCCAGATCGCTGCCCGGCAAATCCATGCCCTCGGCCAGGCCCGGATCCTGGGAGGCACCGGCGGTCAGGCTCGCCGCCAACGTACCTTCAATCAGCGGCACACTGACGCTGGCATCGTAAGTATGGCCGTCGCCGCCTTCACGCATGCGCGAAACGCCGGCGCGCACGCGTGCGCGAAACCGCTCAAGGTCGGGCTGGGCAGTGGTGATCAATATCGTGCCGCCCTGCGCGCCTTGGCCGTATAGGGTGCCCTGGGGCCCGCGCAGCACCTGAATGGACTCCAGGTCGAAGACCTCGGTGTCCGGGCCAAACGGTAGATCGACGATGTAGTGCGGCATGCCATCGATATAGAAGCCAACGGCGCTGTCATTGGTCCTGACGGCACCGGTACCCCGGACATTGTAGCGGCGCGTGGACGCGACGCCGGTCGGCAGCGATACGCCGGGAATGAGCTGCACGATCTGAGCCAGATTCTGCACGCCAGAGCCTTCCAGCTCCTCGCCTGACAGATACTGAATGGACTGCGCGACATCCATGAGGCCTTCTTCACGCTTGCTGGCAGTGACGACGATCTCTTCGACTATCCCAGGCTGTGATTGTCCGTCCTCGGCAAAGGCGACACCCGTGCCCAACAATGCCAGGCCAATCGCCACTCCGGCCACGCCGGTAAACCATGCGTGGATCCGATACAAAGTCGAGCAAAAGACGGATGACTTGCGTAGTTTCATCTTGTGGTCTCCCCAATTCCAATGTGCTGCAAAAAAGCAGTTTTCGATGCGTCTTGACGGCGGGCATGGGCGGCAGCGCCCCGTCGATGGCCTCGCGGGCGACGTTCTGTTCAACATGGCCCTGGGTCTGGCACGACCTGAGCGTCGCGCGGATACGCTGCCGGTCCTCGCGCGCTTCTTGTCGGCCAGCGGGTTGTGGCCGTTGGCGACTGCGAGGCGGTTGGCCAGCGCGCGTCGTCGGGCTTTGGCGAGTGAGATAATCGGAAACGGACCCAGACCGATGCCGCAGCTTTCCTTGAGGCAACCCCAAAACCTTCACCACGAATCGGTTGGGATTGTGCGATACGTCGAGATTCTTGTCAAGACGGCGTATCGTCATAAAATAGATAAAAAACAAGTATTTAGATGTGTTTTGGGGTCGTGAGAACGCATGGAACGTGGGGAATGGTGCTTGGGGAGAGACTCGCAAAGTTGGTATAAGTTAATGATATGTAAGTATTATTTCCGCGTACGCCCGCCGCCATACCCACACTCTTGCCCACGTCCCAAACGCTCGATCCGCCTCCAGTGGCGCTGGTGTCATCTGGCTGGCCGACTGCGGGAACGCTACAGAACGGGGAGTTTCCATGCGGCGGCTTCTCCCCTCCGGAACCGACCTTCATCCGGTCCGACTTCAAGCACGCCATTGCCATAGCGCACGTTTCCGACGTACCCGTCGCCGAGCGCGAACTGGCCTCGTGTCTTCAGCAACGACCGGTGGTGCACCTCCAGGACATCCTTGTCGGACCCCAGCGCCTGGTCTTGCTCGAGGCTGAACAACGCCACCGTGCCGAACACGCCGCTTCCCCCGCCCCAGTCGTGGCACTCGACTATCTCGACACCCGACGGCGTGGTTGCCACATGCCGGTAGCCGAATGACTCGTTGTCTCCTTCCCATTTCACGTTCACTCCTTCCGCGCCGTCCGCCACCGCGAAGTCACCGTAAAACCGGTTGCTTCTGTTCGCCGCCTCGAGGTCGACGCCGACGATCGTGGCCCTGCTGTCCGACAGCCAGCCGAGAAGCTCCTTCACAACGAGCGGATGCACGTATTCCTTTTCGTCGAACGAGAAACGAGTGCCCTTTAAGCCATCGGCAGCGTCGCGCCTTGACAGGTACGATGGGTTGTGAATGGTCAGCCGTTCCAGTTCTTCGGTCGAGAACTGCTCGTGAATCCAGTGGAAGACGTCTCCGGTTGTCGAGTCCTCGCCGAACAGCTTCGCGCACTCTTCGTACCAGTGGTCCCGCATCTCCCGCATACGGGCCTGAAGGTCGCGGTTTCCGCCGAACGACCGATGGCACGAAGCGCAGAGCGGCGCGGCGTTATCCTCAGTGTCGGGGCCGTCATCCTCCTCCGGGATGATGTGGTGCACTTCAAGGCTCATGCTAATTCGCTTGCACAGGCAGCAAGCGAACCACGCCCGTCTCCGTACTTGCTCCTTCGTCTTCTGCGAGAACGGCACCCTGCCTCCATCAAGCCGCGTCCTGGCACGCTGCAGCTTCCATCCTCCACCGGTTTGATCGTCCCCGGTCGCCAGCGTCGGGTCAACCGCCACCAAGCCGAAGCCCTGGCCCTCCAGAGACCGTAGCAGCCCCGAATGGAGTGTGGCAGACTCTAGGGAAGGTCTGAACTAGCCCGATTCGAGGCTCGAAGTAGCGACAGGCCGTGCCGGTTATTGCTCATTCGCATAAGTTGGAGGCATATAACAACCCGAAGGGATGAAAGGGTCGGGAAACATGCTTGTCGGGTCCCGCCGCACGCGCGACGGGCACAGTGGCGCCGCGTCAGGCGGTCGCGTACCTGCCGGCGATCAACAAATTCGTGAAGCCCAGCAGCAAGGCGATCCGTTGCGTGTTCTTCGCCAGACCCCGGTAGCGGACCTTGCCGTACCCGAAGTGACGCTTCACGTACAGGAACGGATGCTCCACCTTCGCCCGCACCGACGCCTTGCGCTTCTCCGCCGCCTCCGCCGGCCCCGACTTGTCCAACAGCCGGCGCTTGCCGGGCTTCATCGCCGTCTCCCAGTCCACCTCCCGGCCCTCGTTCTCCGGCCGCTTGCCGACGCCCTGGTAGCCGGAGTCGCCGTGCACCGTCGTCTCGTCGCCGTGCAGCACCCGATGCGCGTTCGTCACGTCCGAGCCGTTCGCGGGCGTCGTCGCCAGACTGTGCGCCAGCCCCGACTCGGCGTCCACGCCGATGTGCGCCTTCATGCCGAAGTACCACTGGTTGCCCTTCTTCGTCTGGTGCATCTCCCCGTCGCGCTCGCCGTCCCGGTTCTTCGTCGAACTCGGCGCGTCGACGATGCTCGCGTCCACGATCGTCCCCCGGCTCAGCCGATGACCCCGCGCCGCCAGGTGCGCGTTGATCTCCTCGAACAAGCCCGCGCCCAGACGGTGCCTCTCAAGCAGGTGGCGGAAGTTCAGGATCGTCGTCTCGTCCGGCAACGCCCCCAGCAGCCGCAGCCCCGCGAAGCGCCGCACCGACTCCGACTCGTACAGCAAGTCCTCCATCGCGGGATCGCTCAGGTTGTAGAACAACTGCACGCAGTGAACCCGCAGCATCGTGCCCAGCGGATACGGCCGCCGCCCCCGGCCCGCCTTCGGATAGAACGGCTCGATCCGCGCCTCCAACCGCTCCCACGGCAGCAACCCGTCCATCTTCGACAGGAACTTCTCCCGACGCGTCTTGCGCTTCTTCACGTCGTGTTCCCGCTCCGCAAAACTCGCTTGCCGCATGCCCGCCTTCCAACACCCAAGACCAGATACAATTATCCCATAACCTTCGACTTATTCAGACCTTCCCTAGTCGATGTCGCCCGCCACGCCCCGCCATTCTGAACGATGCCCAGAGTGCAAGCAGCGGGTCCATCAACTGCTTCAACGACGCTTTGGCCGCTGCTTGGTCAGCCATCGGTTCCCATGGCCTGCGAACTTCCACGCGTACGTCGGAACGGCCATCTATCCCATGCTCAACAGAGTGGTTGGCGCCCTGTGCGGCCATCGCGGGTACCGCGTCGAGGACTACGTGAGGGCTCGAACGTTAGCGGCCTGCGATTTCTGGATCCCCGACCCAGGCTTCGTCGTGGAATTCGACGAGAGCCAGCACTTCACGACTCCACGGAAGCTGGCACTGACGGCAATTGGCGACGCATTCCATCTTGGATTCCGCCGAGCGCGATGGATTGAGCTCTGTACGCACCACGATGCGAAGGACAACGACCCGCCCTACCGTGACGAACAGCGGGCCTGGTACGACACCCTTCGCGACCTGGCCCCGACGCTGCATGGTCATCTCCCAACCGTGAGACTTTATGCTCGCGATTTGCCTTGGTGCGAGCTTGATGTCGATCGTGCCGATGACCGAGTGCTCTTCGACCAAACCGCCCTCTCTTACACCTCCGCCCTTAGGTAGCTGAATGTCGGATCAATCCATCCAGCGGAAGCCACCCGGAACGCTGCGTGTTGCGCTCGTCTTCCCGGCAGTACGTCAAAAAAGCGTACGCGGCGTGCCCCCTGCCAACCGTTCGCGGACACCGGATACGCTCAAACCCTCCTCGTTCCGTGGTGAGTCGCTCGACTTCGTGCTCTTTCCCGAAGGGTACGTCCACGCACCCGACAACCGGCGGATCCGAGCGCTCTCGGGCCTCGCGATGACTTTGCGTGCCCCACTCCTCGTCGGCGCGGTAGAAACGCGGCCGGACGCTTCGGGACGACTCGCAGACTGGCAAGTCCTCCTTCACTTCAAGCCGGACGGCACGCACAACCGTGTGTACACGAAACACTCGACCGCGGACGCAGTTGCGTTTGGCGAACCCGACTGGGATCCGAGAACGATGCTCCCCACGTTTGAGCTCGCCGGGGAGCCGGTCGGCGCGACCATCTGCCACGACCACTATCTCGGCCTGCTCCAGCGCTCTTTGTCCCAGCGCGGCGCGCGCGTGTGGGTCAACCCGAGTTACGACAACGTCACAGACCTCAAGTGGTCTTCGGTCTTGCGTCTCAGGGCCGTCGAGAATCGGCTCTTCTCCTTGTGTACGCTACATGACAACGGGGGAAGAGCGACGCATCCCTTTGGTTACTCGCCTGACGGTCACGAACTCCTGGCTAGGCGTGCTGGCACCGAGACGTTTGAACCATTGACCGCCTGTCGCGAATCTGACGCCGTTTACATCGTGGACCTAGACATGTCCATGGCCGGGACACGGCTGCGCTGGTCGGCAATCCCTCTCCCGACGAAGCCCAAACGTCCTCGGAACGGAGCCCCCCAAATCCCGATCCAGTTGGCCGTGCGAAACGGTGAACCGTGCGTCCGCAAAGGCCGGCGCTGGAGAACGGTGGGCGCCGGATGTACGGTCGAAGCCAATGGCGTTGACGCGTACCTCCAAGTGGTGCCGCGCGCAGGAGTCATGGATGCTGCTGCTTGCGTTCGCGTCCTTGACAGGGCGCACGCAGAAGGTTGCGTCCCTGTAATCTGGAACCATTGGCGCAAGACGCCGACAGATCCGGCCCGCATCGCCACCCTGATGATGGGCCGTGCAATCGAATGTTGCGCCCCCATCGTCGTCTCGGACGTCCAGGGCATCCACGAAGTAGTCGAACTGTCGAACCGAAACAAGATTCCCGCGCGGCGGACCGTTCAGAGCAATGGGGAAGCCGTCATCGACCTCGGATACGCATGGGGCTGGCAAAGTGCGTTCAGGATGGTCGCGCAACACCTTCCGCGAACTGAGCGGTCCCGCGCCCTCGACAGGTATCGATCACTCGCCTGAGGCCATTGCGACTGGCCAACTGATGTGCGATCCCTTATGGCTGGTCAGGGCGTCGGTGCAAGCAAATGGGGATCAAGGAGCGCTTTCGGCCCGCCTTGCCGGTCACCGGCCACCGCAGATCCCGCTCTCCGCCAACAACATCATGTCGCGGCTGCCGAGACGTGATAGACGCGCCTTTGCAGCGTGCTGGACAGCATATCTATCACCCGTGGGACCAGCGGTCGTAACTCTTCCGGTCGGTTGGTCGTGGCGAGCATGATGATGACCGGCAGGGCCAGGTCGTCCAAGTTCTGCTGATGCGCGAAGCCGCGGTCTACGGTGAGCAGCGCATCGAAGCCCTCGTCTGCGGCGAGCGTGAGCAGCGCGCCGTTTCCGGTGCCGGCCCATCCCATCTGAGGGACGGTTCGAACCTCGTAAGCGGCGGGGAAGGACGTCCGGAGGGGCCGGGGCACGGACTCGTCAAGCAGCAGCCTCATCCTGCTCGCCGGCGAGGACCACCCTGGCCTTTTCCAGCACCGCGACCGCTTGATCCCGGGACACCGAAGGGAAGTCCTCAAGGAAGTCGTCGAGGCGGTCGCCCGCTTCCAAGTACTCCATGAGTATGCGCACCGGTACCCTTGTGCGGGCGAACACTGGCGTACCGCCCAAGATGTCGGGGTTCCTGTTGATGGGTTCGTCGTTCATGGTCGCCTCCGTCGCCGTGCTTGGCGCGGCATTCGACTTCTCTTTGGTCACAGGCTAGCCGTTGGGCGAGGAAATGCAACTTCCTCGCAGGACTCCTGCAGGCCGTTCGACCATGCGAGGCCCACTTCTGCGGTCACCAACCTGACAGCCTTTCCGGCGTTGCCTTGCGGCCCGCGCTCTATCGCCTGCGGCGACCGAGCCCGCACGCGGTCTCGTCCCTTCGGGTAACGATCGCTAACGCTTGCGCCCTCCGGGCGCCGATGCAACGACCGCGGTAATTGTCACCCGCAAACACCGACGCCCCATGACCGCCGTTTGTTCGGATGACGGCTTTCTATCGCTCGGGACGGCGGGTCCGACCGCCACAACGATGTCCTTCCGTCCGTCGTTACCACCCAGCGTCGCACGCGTGCTCGCGCGGTCAACCGGGACGGTTCTCCGCTGACGCTCCGACCTCGCTGACGCGAGGTGACCGCGCTGCGCGCGCGTGCCGCCCGTTCAGGACCGACGCACACCGCGTCGCAACCCTGAAACGGAGAACGACATGGAACTTTCAACGCTCATCGCCCAGTGGAGCGGCAAGCTCCCGCCGGGTTTCGTGCCGCAGACCGTCCTGCGCGACGAGCCCGAGGACTGCTCGCAGCCGCGGTGCAGACGGAAGCGGGCGCCCAAGCCCGACGGAGGCTGGTATGCGAGCTGCCAGCCCTGCCTCGACCGCAGGGCGGCCAGTTGTCGCAGAAGACGGGCCGCGCTGGTCGCGCAAGGCGGATGCCGGCGCTGCTCGTATCGCAAGAGGCTCGAAGGCGACTTCCTTTGCGAACGCTGCCGCGAGGACCGCGACATCGAGCGCGGGCAGATGCGCCGGGACGCCCAAGACGCGGCGGTGATCGACGAGTTCGCCGCCAAGCCCGACAGGACGCACGAGCCCTCAGTTTTCGCAGATGGGACAGTCCCCTCTATGCCACCGTCGAGCATGTAGCCCCCTGACTCCACCACGAACGCCGCTTGGGATGCAGCGATCTACCGCGACGAGTTTCGCCACACTCTAGGCAATCTCATCCTTCTGCCCCATAGAGAGAACGCCAAAATCGGCAACGCCGAGTGGCCGAAGAAGAAGCTCTTCTATCGAGCGCTCACCGCCAAGACGCAGGATGACAAGGATGCCGTCTTGCAGCAGGCACGGAAACAAGGCCTCGACTTCGGCAAGAAGACGCGCGAACTCTTTGTCGACAGCGAACAGCTTGCGACTCTCGAGTCACTCGACGCCGTCGCCACTTGGGACCGTGAGTTCATTCAGCTCCGCGGGCAAAGGCTGCTGGAGCTTGCGTGGGACGAAATCTGGTCCTGGCTTGCGCCCAACTGAAGTCAGACCGCACTACAGCGCGACATGGCCTCGTGCTCGCCCGTTTGTTCCGGGGTGGCGGCGCCGTGAACACCCCACTGCTCCATGAGCAAACGGCGCTTCTCAAGAAGGTCGCTGCGCGCATACGCTCTTTCGACGGCACTCCCTACAGTGTGGGAAAGGCACAACTCCATGACCGCGTGGTCTGCATCGGTTTGCTCGCTGGCCCAGGTCCGAAACGAACTCCGGAAACCGTGGACCGTCGTTCTGCCCGCCAGCCCTACGGTGTGCAGCACCTTCATGAGAGTCATGTCGCTCAGCGGCTTGCGAGGGTTCCTTGGCGATGGGAATGCCACGGGACCCTTCGCAAGGACTCGCGCGCGTTCGAGCACACCCATCGCCGCTTGGCTGAGGGGCACCACATGTCTGGCGTTGGCCTTCGTCCGTTCGGCCGCGATGCACCATTGATTCCGATCTAGGTCGAACTCCTCCCATAGAGCGCCGCGAACCTCGCCGCTACGGGTCGCGGTCAGCACGAGGAACTCCAGACACAGCTTCGAACTGTCGGACGCTCCACAGGCACGAATGTCGCCAAGCGCGGCCGGAACTGCCGCGTAGGGCAGTGACCGGTGGTGCTTTCGGACACTGGACATGACGGGGAGCGCGCCGTTGATCGCGTCGCCCGCGACGTTCTGCTCGACGTGGCCGTGCGCCTGACACCACTGCAGGGTCGCCCGGATGCGCTGGCGGAGCTTCCGCGCCACTTCGGGGTGGGTTGTCCAGACAGGCTTCAAGATGCGCAGGACATCCTCCTGCCCGATGCGATCGACGCGCATGTCGCCGATGACCGGGAACGCCCGCTTCTCCATGCCCTGCATCCAGTTCTTCGCCGTCTTGCCGTCGCGCCAGCGGGGGAGATTGGCTTGGAACGTCGCTTCGGCCGCCTTGCGGAAGGTGGGTATCCTCGTCCGCCGCTTCTCCGCCAGCGGGTTGCGACCGTTGGCAATCGCCAGTCGATTCTCGATCGCGCGCTCTCGGGCGTGCGCGAGCGAGATCAATGGATACGGGCCGAGACCGATGTCGTGCCGGCGTCCATCGATCACGATTCGCTGGATCCACGACTTCGTTCCGGACGGCGTGACGTTGAGGTACAGCGTGTCGCCATCGCCATATCGACCAGGAACCAGAGCCCTTCGAACCGCCGCGGCCGTCAGTTTCGCCACGCCATACCCACATTCATACCCACACAATGCGTGAGATTCTGCGCGAAGTCGGGAAACCTGTCAAGACCGCCTGTTTCGTCTTTTGATAAATAAAACAGTCAGTTAAACGACGAAATGAGGCGGAATGAGACGCGGTGAAATCGTGAGTTTGGTGCCTGGGGAGAGACTCGAACTCTCACAGGGTCGCCCCTACCAGATTTTGAGTCTGGCGCGTCTACCAATTTCGCCACCCAGGCAGGCGGCGGCATGCGGATGCCGTGCGGGAGCCCGGCAATGTAGCGAGGGCTCGGGAAGGGGTCAATTGCCGAGGGCGCTATAGTACGCGTTACGCGTCCCCGTTGGTCGGTCAAGCCAATGCGCCGTTCGGACTTCCGCTACGCGCTCCCGAAGCGCCTGATCGCACAGGCTCCCCTTGGCGAACGCGCCGCGAGCCGCCTGCTCGTCGTGGGCCGCAATGGCCCGACCCACCGGCGGTTTGCGGACCTCGCGGATCTGCTGCGCCCCGACGACCTGCTCGTCCTCAACGACACCCGCGTCGTGAAGGCGCGCCTGTTCGGAACGAAGGACTCGGGGGGCCGGGCCGAGATTCTCGTCGAGCGCGTGGAGTCCGACCGCGAGGCGCTCTGCCAGGTGCGTGTCAGCAAGCCGCTGAAGCCCGGCAGAACCGTCTCGGTCGATGGGGAAGCCGTTGCCGTCGTTGCGCGGTGCGGAGCGTTCTACCGTCTGCGTTTCCCGAGGGACGTGGGCGATTTCCTGGAAGCGCACGGGGAGGTGCCGCTGCCGCCCTACGTGGAGCGTCCGGCGCGTCCCGAGGACGCGGCGCGCTACCAGACGGTGTACGCGGACCGTCCCGGCGCCGTCGCCGCGCCGACCGCGGGCCTGCACTTCGATGACGCGCTGCTGCGCGCGATAGAGGACAGGGACGTCCGCGTCGTTCGCCTGACGCTCCATGTCGGCGCCGGCACGTTCCAGCCGGTCCGCACGGAGGACGTCTCGCGGCACCGGATGCACGAGGAGCGCTACGACGTGCCGGCGGAGACCGCGTGCGCGCTCAATGCCCGGCGGGGCCGCGTCGTCGCCGTCGGGACGACGGTCGTGCGGACCCTCGAGTCTGCACTGGACGCGAACGGCCAGGTTCGTGCCGGTCCCGGGACGACGGCGCTCTTCATCGTTCCCGGCTACCGGTTCCAGGTGGTCGACGCACTCGTCACGAACTTCCACCTGCCGGAGTCCACGCTGATCATGCTGGTCGCCGCGTTCGCGGGCTACGATCGCGTGATGGACGCATACCGGGAAGCGGTGGCCCGCGAGTACCGTTTCTTCAGCTACGGCGACGCCATGTTCTGCGAGCGCCACGGGGAGGCCTCACGGTGAGTACGGCCGCACCGCCGCCGGGGAGTTTCGAGGTGCTTGGCACGGACGGCGTGGCCCGGCGCGGGCGCCTGCACACCGCGCGCGGCACGGTCGAAACGCCCGTCTTCATGCCCTGTGGCACGTACGGCACGGTAAAGGCGATGACGCCCGAGGCGCTCGCCGCCGCCGGGACCCAGATGCTCCTCGGCAACACCTTCCACCTCATGCTGCGCCCGGGCGCCGCGGCGGTGCGGGAACTCGGGGGCCTGCACGAGTTCATGCAGTGGCCGGGGCCGATCTTGACGGACTCGGGCGGCTTCCAGGTGTTCAGCCTGGCGGACCTGCGCAAGGTCACCGAGGACGGTGTCTCGTTCCGCTCGCCAATCGACGGCGACAAGGTGTTCCTCTCCCCGGAACGTTCCATCGAGGCGCAGCACAACCTCGGCGCGGACGTGGTCATGGCGTTCGACGAGTGCACTCCGTACCCGGCGACGAAGGACGCCGCCGCAGCGTCGATGCACCTCTCCATGCGCTGGGCCGAACGCAGTCGCACGGCGCACGGTGACGGTCCGGGGGCGCTGTTCGGGATCGTCCAGGGCGGCATGTACGACGACCTGCGGCGCGAGAGCCTCGCGGCCCTCGAGGAGATCGGCTTCCCCGGTTGCGCCATCGGCGGGCTCTCGGTCGGTGAGCCGAAGGAGGAGATGGACCGGGTGCTCGAGGCGCTGTTGCCGGCGATGCCGCCGGGGCAGCCGCGCTACCTGATGGGCGTCGGCACGCCGCAGGACCTGGTGCGTTACGTCTCGCTCGGCGTCGACCTCTTCGACTGCGTTCTGCCGACGCGTAACGCCCGCAACGGCTACGCGTTCACCTCGCGGGGCGTGGTCAAGATCCGCAACGCCGCGCACCGCCTTGCGGACCGTCCGCTGGACGAGGACTGCGCCTGCCCGACCTGTAGCCGGTACTCCCGCGCCTACCTGCACCACCTCGACCGGTGCGGCGAAATCCTCGGCGCGATCCTCATGACGACGCACAACCTGCACTACTACCACGCCCTGATGGCCAAATTGCGCGGGGCCATCGAACGGGGTACATTGCCCGCCCTCGTCGAGACCCTCGCACACGGTTGGAACGCACGCGGTGAACTTCCTTGAACCCGTCGCTTACGCGGCCGAGGGCGGCGCGGCGCGCGGCTTCGGCATGATGGACCTGCTCCTGATCGGGGGTTTCATCGCCATCTTCTACTTCCTGCTCTGGCGCCCCCAGAGCAAGCGCCGCAAGGAACACGCTGCCCTGATGGCGAGCCTCTCCAAGGGCGACGAGGTGATCACCTCCGGCGGCGTGGCCGGACAGATCACCAAGGTGGACGACGACTTCGTCAAGGTCCGGGTCGCCAACAACGTCGAACTGCGCGTGCAGAAGAACGCCGTCGGCGCCACGTTGCCCAAGGGGACGCTGAAGGCGCTCGACGACTAGTGTCGGTTCAGGTCAGGCGCGAGGCGTCGGAGTCGAAGTTCCCGGATGGCTGAACGGGGCATCCTCGGCGAGAACATGTTCGGCGCCCGCGAGGCCACGCGGGGGCCGATGAACCGCTATCCGCTCTGGCGTTACATCGTCATTCTCGCCGTGGTCGTCCTCGGCTTCCTCTACGCCGCGCCGAACCTGTATCCCCCCGACTACGCGCTGCAGATCTCGCCGGACGGCAGCGAGCGGCCGATCGACGAGCTGTTCCTCGGTGACGTGGTGGCGGCGCTCGAGGTGGACGGTGTCGACGTGGTCGGCAGCGAACTGATGCCCCGGGGAGCGCTCATACGGGTCGGCTCGAACGAGGACCAGTTGCGTGGCCGCGCCGTGCTCGACGCCGCGCTGAACCCGGCCGGGGAGGTGCGCGCGTTCGTCATCGCGCTGAACCTCGCCTCCACCACCCCGGCCTGGCTGGAGTCCATCGGCGGCAAGCCGATGGCGAAGGGACTCGACCTGTCGGGAGGCATCCACTTCGTGCTCGAGGTCGACATCGACAGCGCGATCTCGAAACGGTTGGGCGACGAGGCCGAGAATGTCCGGGTGCGCCTGCGGGAGGAGCGCATCCGTTACGTCCGCACCGGGGACATGGTCGCCGGGAACGCGATCCAGCTCGCGTTCGCGGATGCGCCGCAGCGCGACCGGGCGCTCCGGGCGCTCGAGGAGGACTATCCCCAGCCGAACTACGTGATCGGTCCCGCGGAGGTGGCGGGGCGTCCCGGGCTCGCCATCGAGATCGACCAGGCGCAGATCGACGAGATCGAGGACTACGCCATCAACCAGAACATGGTGAGCCTGCGCAACCGCGTGGACGAGATCGGCGTATCGGAGCCGCTGGTGCAGCGCCTGGGCAGCAACCGCATCGTCGTGGACCTGCCCGGCGTGCAGGACGCCTCGGCCGCGAAACGCATCCTGGACAAGTTCGCGAACCTCGAGTTCCACCTGCTCGCGATGCCCGACGACCGTCCGTCGGAGATCGAGGAGATGGTCTACGAGGGACGGGTGCGACGGCTCCAGAAGACGATCATCGTGACCGGGGACCGGGTCACGAACGCCGTGCAGGGGTACGACCCGCAGACCTCGCTACCGCAGGTGAACATCACCCTCGACAGCATCGGCGGCGAACGGATGCACGACTTCACCGCGCCGAACGTGGGGCACTCGATGGCGATCGTGTTCATCGAGCAGAAGCCGGTGAAGCAGGCGGACGGGTCGGTCGTGCCGCGCGAGGACCGGCGGCTCATCAGCGTCGCGACGATCCAGGCGGCGCTCGGCTACAACTTCCGCATCACGGGCCTGTCGGCGCGCGAAGCCCAGGAACTCGCGCTGCTGCTGCGCGCGGGGGCGCTCGCGGCGCCGATGCGCATCGTCGAGGAACGGACGGTCGGCGCCTCCCTCGGCGAGGAGAACATCGAGCGTGGCATGTACGCGGTGGGCGCCGGCTTCCTGCTCGTGCTGATCTTCATGCCGATCTACTACAAGGTGTTCGGGCTGATCGCGGACGCGGCGCTGACGCTGAACCTCATCATCCTCGTGGCCGTGATGTCGATCCTCGGCGCGACGCTGACGCTGCCCGGTATCGCGGGGATCGTGCTTACCGTGGGCATGGCCGTGGACGCCAACGTGCTGATCTTCTCCCGCATCCGGGAGGAGCAGACGCGCTCGCCACCGCAACGCGCCATCCAGGCCGGCTATGACCGCGCGTTCCTGACGATTCTGGACGCCAACGTGACGACGCTGTTCGTCGCCCTGATCCTGCTGTCGATCGGCAGCGGTCCGGTGGCCGGCTTCGCCGTGACGCTCGCGATCGGTATCGTTACCTCGATGTTCACGGCGATCATGGGATCGCGGGCGGTCGTCAACCTCATCTACGGCGGCCGGCGGGTCGAGGCCCTGGCCATCTGAGGCGGGGCAGGGCAGGTGAAGACTCCTAGCTTCGACTTCATGGGCGCCCGGCTGGTCGCGACCGCCGTGTCGACCGTGCTCATCGCGGTGTCGATCGGCGCCATCGCCTTCGCCGGACTCAACCGGGGGCTCGACTTCACCGGCGGGGCCCTCGTCGAGGTCGGCTTCGAAGGCGCCGCCGACCTGCCCGCTGTCCGGCAGCACCTCGAGGCGAGCGGCTTCGGAAATGCTGTGGTGCAGAACTTCGGGGCGGAGACGGAGGTGCTGATCCGGGTGCCGCCGGTGGCGGAGGCGGACCAGTCGACCATCGGCGACGACATCCTCGACGCGCTGCGGACCGCGTGGCCCGGGGTGGCGCCCCGGCGCTCGGAGGTGGTCGGGCCGGCCGTCGGCGAGGAACTGACCGAACAGGGCGGCATCGCGATGCTGGTGGCGCTCTTCGTAGTGATGGTCTACATCATGTTCCGCTTCACGGGGAAGTTCGCGATCGGGGCGGTCGCCGCCCTGGTGCACGACGTGATCGTGACGCTCGGGGCCTTCGCCGTGTTCCGCTGGACCTTCAACCTGGCTGAACTCGCCGCGGTGCTCGCGGTCATCGGCTACTCCCTGAACGACACCATCGTCGTGTCCGACCGGATCCGCGAGAACTTCCGCATCGTGCGCCGGGGCAAGCCCGTGGACATCATCAACCGGTCGCTGAACGAGACCCTGGAACGCACGTTGGTGACCTCGCTGACGACGCTGCTCGTGCTGCTCGCCCTCCTCATCGCGGGCGGAGAGCAGATCCAGGGCTTCGCGACCGCCCTGACCATCGGCGTCGTGGTCGGGACCTACTCCTCCATCTACGTGGCGGCGAACATGCTCCTCGCCCTCGGCGTGACGAAGGAGGACCTGATGCTGCCGGAGAAGGAAGCGGCGGACCAGTCCTGACGGGCTCCGTGCCGGCTTACAGGCACAGAGCGACTCCGGCGGCGCGGCTGGCCTCCGCGAGTTGCCGGTCGAGGGTGGCGAGCGGCAGGCCGCGCCGGGCCGCGAGTTCAAGATACGTGGCGTCGTAAACGGTCAAGCCGTATCGGTCTGCCATGGGCAAGACCCGATCCAGCACCGCCGGCAAGGCTATCGGGTCTATCTCGATGGGCAGCGCGCGGAGTTGCCGGCCGAGCTCCGGCCACTCGTCGACCGAGATTCGTCCCCGCCTCGTCGCTGTCAGCAACGAGTTCGCCAACTCGGTGGGCCAGAGCGCTGGGGCGACCCCCGGTTCTTCCGTCAGGGACTCGCGCAGTGCGTCGGCGCCGCCGTGTGCTTCGTCCGCGAAGAGCCACGCCATGGACACCGAGCAGTCGAGCACGAAGGCCATCAGTACCGACGGCCTTCCTCGATTAGTTCGCGGACGGACAGTCCGTCCAGCGTGTGGCGCCGCTGAAAGGACTTCAGGCCCTCGATTGCCGTGCGCACGGTGCCGGAGTCCGCCTTGCGCACCGGGATCAGCTCCGCTACGGGGTGGCCGTGCTTGGTGATCACGAAACTGGCTCCATGGCGGACTTGCTCCAGCAGCTTCGGCAAGTGGGTCTTGGCCTCGAAGGCGCCGACTTGAGTCATGGGTGCGGGTTCAGGCTAGGTGGAGACTAGTCTGAACCTGCATGCGTCTGCGCGTCAACCCTGGGCTCGAGGGCGAAGGTCCCTGTGGCATCCACTACCCGCGCGCCAGCACCTCGTCCCCGCTGCGCTGGACCGCGCCCCGCAGCGTCTTCATGAGCTGCCGGAACACGATGGGGTTCGCGGCGACCAGGTTGCCCGTCGACATGAAGCGGTCGCCGCCGGCGATGTCGGCGACGAAGCCCCCGGCCTCCCGGACGATCACGGTCGGCGCCGCCATGTCCCAGGGCTGGAGCCCCACCTGGAAGAAGGCGTCCGTGCGCCCGGCCGCCACGTAGGCCAGGTCGAGGGCGGCCGCGCCCATGGCGCGCACCGAGCGGCAGCCGCCGCGGCAGGCGCGCAGCATCTCCGTGTAGCCCGCCAGGTGGCGCTCGAGTTGGGCGTAGGGGATGCCGGTGGAGACGATCGCGCGGTCGAGGGCGCGGGTGTTGGTCACGCGGATGCGCACGTCGTTCATGCGGGCGCCGGCGCCGCGGGTCGCGGAGAACTCCTCGTTGTGCACCGGGTCGACCACGACGCCGTGCTCGAGGACGGCCCCCTTGCGCACGGCGATGGCGATACAGAAGTGGGGGATGCCGGCGAGGAAGTTGGTGGTGCCGTCGAGGGGGTCGATGATCCAGGTGTACTCGGCGTCCGGGCGCGCGGCGCCGCGCTCTTCGCCCAGCACGCCGTGGTCCGGATAGGCGCGCATGATGGTGTCCACGATGACGTCTTCGGCGGCCCGGTCGATCTCGGAGACGAAGTCGTTCTTCGCCTTTTCCTCGACCCGCAGGCTCCCGGCCCGGTCCATGGCGCGCAGGACGATCCGGCCGGCGCGCCGCGCCGCGCGCAACGCGATGTTGACCATGGGGTGCATGCTGCGGGGGGGTGTCTCGCGAGCGGAAAGCTATGCTATCACCCTCCTTCCACGACGAGATGCGAACCCATGGGCGACGTCCGGATCGTGCTGGTCGAACCCAGCCATCCCGGGAACATCGGCGGCGCGGCGCGGGCCATGAAGACGATGGGTCTCGAGTCTCTCTATCTCGTGCGCCCGGGCCGCTTTCCGGATCCGCAGGCGGACTGGAGGGCGTCGCAGGCGGTCGACGTCGTGGCTGCCGCCGTGGTCGTCGACTCCATCGACGAGGCCATCGGCGACTGCGCGCTCGCCATCGGCACGAGCACGCGGGAGCGTCGGATTCCCTGGCCCCAGGCCAACGCCGAGGAGGTGGCCGAGAAGCTCGTCACGGGCGGCTACGAGCAGCCGGTCGCGATCCTCTTCGGACGCGAGACGAGCGGCCTCAGCAATGACGAGCTGCAGCGCTGCCACCTGCACCTGACGATCCCCGCGAACCCGGCGTACCCGTCGCTGAACCTGGCCATGGCGGTGCAGGTCGTGTGCTACGAACTCTTCAAGGCGCGCGGGGCCGTGTCCGGGCCCGTACCGTCGGATCGCCGTCTCGCCACGGTGACCGAGATGGAGGCGTTTTTCGAGCACCTCGAGACCGCGCTGCTGCGCGTCGGCTTCCTCAACCCCAAGGCGCCGCGGCAGGTGATGACCCGCATGCGGCGCCTGTTCGGCCGCGTGGGTCTCGACGAGACGGAACTCGGCATGCTGCGGGGCATGCTGTCGCACATCGAGTCGGTGGCGCGACGCCGGGGGCATTCCCAGACCCCGGAGTGAGCCCGGATACCGCCCGAAACACGCGTCTGCCCAAGGCCGGCCGAGCCCGCCGGACCATGGCGTCCACTGGAACGCCAGTCGGCCCTAATGCATACTCTCGGCCGGTGTTTTCGCGGCGCGGGTCGTGGATCATGCGGCTGACAACCAAGGGCCGTTACGCGGTCACGGCGGTGCTCGACCTTGCGCTGCACGGCGACGGCGGCCCGGTGCCCCTGTCGGACATCTCGCGGCGCCAGGGGATCTCCCGACCCTACCTCGAGCAGCTCTTCGGCAAGCTGAAGCATGAAGGCTACATCGACAGCGTGCGCGGGCCGGGGGGCGGCTACCGGCTGGATTGCGCCCTGGACGAACTGAGCGTGTCCGACATCGTCTGCGCGGTGGGAGAGGGGGTGGACGCCACCCGCTGCGGCGGCACCGGCGACTGCCAGGACGGCGAGATCTGCCTGACGCACGAACTCTGGGCCGACCTGTCGCAGCAGATCGACCTCTTTCTGAAACGCATCACGTTCGCGTCGCTGGTCGCGCGCCGCGACGTGGCGCATGTGGCGAGGCGGCAGGACGACGGCAACCTGATCGACTCGCGCATGCTCTGATTCCCGCCGGGACCACGTGACGCCCGCCAAGGCCGTTTATCTCGACTACTCCGCCACGACGCCCGTAGACCCGCGCGTCGCGCAGCGCATGAGCGGGTGCCTGCTGACGGAGGGTGTCTTCGGCAACCCCGCATCGCGGTCGCACGTGTACGGCTGGGAGGCGGAGGAACTCGTCGAGGAGGCGCGTACGCGCGTCGCCGCGCTCTTCAACGCCGACCCGCGCGAGGTCGTGTGGACGTCGGGCGCCACCGAGTCCGACAACCTCGCCATCAAGGGTGTGGTCGAGGCCGCGGGCGGCCGCCACGTCGTGACGACGAGCTACGAGCACAAGGCCGTCCTCGACACCTGCGCGTGGCTCGAGACCCTGGGCGTGGAGGTGACCTACGTCGATCCCGATGCCGATGGCGTGGTGCCTCCGGCGGCGGTCGAGGACGCGCTTCGGGACGACACGGCGCTGGTGTCCGTGATGCACGCCAACAACGAGATCGGCGTCGTCAACGGCATCCGCGCGATCGGCGCGGTGTGCCGGGCGCGCGGCGTGACGTTCCACACCGACGCGGCGCAGAGCGCCGGCAAGATTCCCATCGACATGCGCGCTGACAACCTGGACCTCGTCAGCATGTCCGGCCACAAGATCTACGGCCCGAAGGGGGTCGGTGCGCTGCTCGTGCGCCGGGAACCGCCGCTCCGGGTGGCCGCCCAGATCCACGGCGGCGGGCACGAACGGGGCATGCGCTCCGGCACGCTGGCGACGCACCAGATCGTCGGCCTCGGCGAGGCGTGCCGCATCTGCCACGAGGAGATGGAACGCGAGGGCGAGCGCATCCGCGCGCTGCGCGACCGGCTGTGGCGCTGCCTGGCGCAACTCCCGGGCGTGCGGCTGAATGGCTCGGAGGAGCACCGCCTGCCCGGGACGCTGAACGCATCCTTCGCCGACGTCGACGGCGAGACGCTGCTCCTGGCGTTGGACGACGTGGCCGTTTCAAGCGGTTCCGCGTGTACGTCGGCCACGGTGGAACCGTCCTACGTACTCAAGGTGCTGGGCGTCCCCGATGCGCTCGCCCACGCCTCGATCCGATTTACGGTAGGACGCTACACGTCCGATCGAGACATCGATTTCGCGGGCCGCCGCGTCGTCGAGGTGGTGGAGAAGCTGCGGGGCGGACGCGTATAATTCGCGCCTGCCCGAGCCCCTGGTTCGGGCGTACGTATCTGGTCGGCGGCCGGCAAGGCCACGCGCTTCGACGGAGAAACCCCATGGCCCTGGAACGCACGCTTTCGATCGTGAAGCCGGACGCCGTGGAACGGAACATCGTCGGGGAGGTCTATTCGCGGTTCGAGAAGGCGGGGTTGCGCATCGTCGCGGCGAAGATGATGCGGCTGTCGCGGGCCGCCGCCGCCGGCTTCTACGCCGAGCACGAGGGCAAGCCCTTCTACGACAACCTGCTGTCCTACATGAGTTCCGGACCGGTCATGGTCCAGGTCCTCGAGGGCGACGACGCGATCCTGGTCAACCGGCGGCTGATGGGCGCGACCGACCCGCGGGAGGCGGCGCCCGGGACCATCCGGGCCGACTTCGCCGACTCGGTGGATGCGAACGCCGTGCACGGCTCGGACTCCCCGGCGAGCGCCGAACGCGAAATCGCCTATTTCTTCTGCGACGCCGAAATCTGCCCCAGAGGCTGAGCCCGGCCGTGGTCAATCTCCTCGGCCTCGATCGCGCCGCGCTCACGCGGTACTTCGCGGGCCTCGGCGAGACGCCGTACCGGGCCCGCATCCTGATGCGCTGGGTGTACAAGCAGGGCATCACCGACTTCGCAGCGATGACGGACCTCTCGAAAGTCCTGCGTGCGCGTCTGGCGGCGGAGGCGGAACTCCGGCCGCCCGAGGTGGCGGACCGGCGGTGTTCGGCGGACGGCACCGTGAAGTGGTCGGTGCGCACGGATTCCGGCGACCTCGTCGAGACGGTGCTCATCCCGGACGGCGGCCGCAATACGCTGTGCATCTCGTCCCAGGCCGGCTGCGCGCTCGACTGCGCCTTCTGCGCGACGGGCAAGCAGGGCTTCAACGGCAACCTGTCGCCGGCGGAGATCGGCGGCCAGGTGTGGCTGGCTGCCCGGGAACTCGCGTCGCGCGGGGATGGGCGAGGGATCACCAACGTCGTCTTCATGGGCATGGGCGAGCCCCTGCTGAACTTCGATGCGACGACCACCGTGGCGAACCTGCTGATCGACGACTACGCGTACGGAATATCGAAACGCCGCGTGACGGTGAGCACCGCGGGGGTCGTCCCGCGGATTCGCGAACTCGCGCGGCACACGGACTGCGCGCTGGCGGTGAGCCTGCACGCGCCGGACGATGCGCTGCGGAACGAACTCGTGCCGCTCAATCGACGCTACCCGCTGGCCGAACTGCTAGATGCGTGCGGCGAGTACCTGTCCCAGGTCGGCGAGCGGCGTTCGGTGACGATGGAGTACGCCCTCATCAAGGGATGGAACGACAGCCTCGACCACGCGCGCGCACTCGCGAAGCTGCTGCGGCCCCTGCGTACGAAGATCAACCTGATCCCGTTCAACCCGTTTCCGGGCAGCGGCTTCGAGCGTCCGGACGACGGCGTGCTGCGGGCCTTCCAGACCAGCCTGATGAACGCCGGGTACACCGCGACGCTGCGCACCACACGGGGGGCCGACATCGCGGCGGCGTGCGGGCAACTCGTGGGCGCGGTACGCGACCGCACCAACCGTAGCGCGCGCCACGCACGCATCCGGGCGCGCGAGGTCGCATAGCAGGGCGGACGATGGCGGGCGTCGCAGACGAAAGCACGGCAAGCGGTCCCGGCCCGGCATTGCGCGCGGCCCGGGAGGCCCTCGGCATCTCGGTGGAGGACGTGGCGGGCGCGATGAATGTGCCGGTCGGGACCGTCGAGCACATCGAGGAGAACGCCTTCGACACATTGCCGGCGCCCCCGTTCACGCGGGGCTACATCCGCACGTACGCGCGCCTGCTCGGCCTCGATGGCGACGAACTGGTCCGCCAGTACGGGGAAGCGATTCTGGACGAGGGCGAGGCGAGGCTCGTGGTCCAGGTGGAGAAGCCGTCCCTGGCCGAACTGCCCCAGCGGCATCTGGGCCGGGTGTTCGGAGGCGCAGTGTTCGCGGTGGCCGTCGCCGGTGCGGCGGTGCTGTGGTGGGCATGGCCGCAGGAGCCGGAGCCTCGGGCGGCCACGGAGCCGGTAGCCGTGACCGAGCCCCCGCGCGCCGCACCGGGCACCGCCCGGACGCCTGTCCCGGCTCGCTCGCCCACCCGGACTCCCCGGCCTGCCCCGACGCCCTCGGTCGTCGATGTGCCCGACCAGGACGCCGCCGGTGAGCCGCCGCTATCCACCACGACCGATCCGGGTGACCCGGGGCTGCCCGATCCGGAGGTCACGGCCCCTGACGAGGCCGTGCTCGTGATGGCGCGGGGACGGGACGAGGCAGACGTTACGGAATCGCCGGCGGTAGCGCGGCCGGTGGTGGATGCGCCGGTGGACGCAGCCCGCGAGCCTTTCGCGGCCGGCGCGGACGTGCTCGAGTTCGCTTTCGTGGGCGACAGCTGGGTGGAGGTGTTCGACCGCGAAGGCCGGATCGTGCACATGGACATGAGCCTGGCCGGCGATTCGTTGCGCCTGCGGGGCGAGGCGCCGTTCTCGATCCGGCTCGGCAACGCGCCCGCCACGACGCTGGCGTTCAACGGCGAAACCGTTGCACTCGCGCCGCACACCCGCGCGAATGTCGCGAACCTGGTGCTCGGAGAGTAGCCATGGAGTTCAGGCGGGTCCGGGGAATGCGCGACCTCGTGGCGGCGGAGGCCGAACGTGCGCGGGGCGTCGAGGACGCCATCGTCGACGGGATCCGGTCCTACGGGTACGAGGAGGTGCGCCTGCCGCTGCTCGAGGGCTCGGAGCTGTTCAGCCGTGGGGTGGGCGAGGCGACGGACATCGTCGAGAAGGAGATGTACACCTTCCTCGACCGCGGCGGCAAGCAGGTCTCGCTGCGGCCGGAAGGCACGGCCAGTTGCGTACGCGCCGGCATCGAGCAGGGGCTGTTCCACCGCCGCAGCCAGCGCCTCTGGTACGCGGGTCCCATGTTCCGTTACGAACGCCCCCAGAAGGGCCGCTTTCGCCAGTTCGACCAGGTCGGGGCGGAAGTCTTTGGCGTTCCGGGGCCGGAAGCCGAGGCGGAGCTCGTGCAGATGGTCTGGTCGATCTGGGACCGGCTCGGCATCGCGGACCGCATCGCCCTCGAGATCAACACCGTCGGGGCCGGCCGGTCTCGGCAGGCGTTTCGCGACGCCCTTGTCGCGTTCCTGGCCCCGCAGGCGGACGCGTTGGACGCGGACAGCCGCCGCCGGCTGGACACCAACCCGCTGCGGATCCTGGACAGCAAGGCGCCGTCCACCCGGGCGCTGCTCACCGGTGCACCGGAACTGCATGATTTCCTGGAGGATTCGGACAGGGCGCACTTCGACGCGCTGCGGCGCCTGCTGGACGAACTGCGGATGCCGTACCGCGTGAACCCGCGCCTCGTGCGCGGCCTCGACTACTACACGCACACCGTGTTCGAATGGGTCACGGACGGTGTCGGCGCGCAGGATGCCGTGTGCGCCGGCGGCCGCTACGATGGTCTCGTCGAGAACCTCGGCGGCCGGTCGACACCGGCGGTGGGGTTCGCCATCGGCGTCGACCGGGTGGCGCTGCTCGCCTCCGAGACGCGGGGGGAGATCGACTATCGTCCGGTCGACGCCTACTGGATCGTGCTGGATCCGAGTTTCATGGGCCGGGTACTGGATATGGCGCAGCGGTTGCGCGACAGTGTCCCCGGGCTGCGCGTGCGCACGGACACCGCGGGCGGCAAGCCGGCTGCCCAGTTCCGGCGAGCCGACGAGAGCGGCGCCCGTTGGGCCCTGATCGTGGGCGAGGACGAAGTGGCCCGGGAACGGGTGTCGGTGAAGTGGCTGCGCGAGGAACGGAAGCAGGAGATGCTGCCGCTCGAGGAAGTCGGCGCGGCGCTGCGCACCGGGTGCTGAGGACGGATCGTGGCGGAATACCTGACGGACGAGGAAGTAACCGAGCGGCTGAAACGCTGGTGGTCGGAGAACGGTACCGGACTCACCGTCGGCATCGTCCTGGCGATCGGCGCCGTCGTCGGCTGGCGCTGGTTCGACGGCTGGCGGCTGGAGCGCGCGGAGGCCGCTTCGGACGCCTATGCGGAATACACCGACGCGCGCGCGGCGGGGGAGGACGCGACTGCCTTGGCGGCGCGCATCGCGGAGGAGTTCCCGGATTCGGCGTATCACGTCTTCACGCTCCTGCACCAGGTTAGGGACGCGGTCGAGGGCGAGGAGTGGGAGCGCGCGGCGGATCTCCTGCGCGAGTGCGTGGACGTCGCCTCGGGGAGCGTGCTGCAGGATGTCGCCCGGGTCCGGCTGGCGCGCGTGCTGCACCAGCTCGAACGGCCCGACGAAGCGTTGGCCGTGCTTCGCGAAGTGGACGGCCAGGGGTTCGCCGGCACGGTGGCGGAACTCACCGGGGACGTGGAGCTGCGCCGCGGGGCGCTCAAGGCGGCGCGCGCAGCCTACCAGGCCGCGCTCGACGAGACCGGCGCCGGCCAGGGCGGCGTACTGCTCCGGCTGAAACTCGCGAGCGTCCCCCGGGAAGCGGCGGACAGCGAGACGGCGTCGGAAGAAGCGTCCGCCCCGCCGGAAGAGGCCACCGACGAAATGGATCGGCCGTCGCAGACGGCGGACTCCGGGGAAACCGGGGAGGCTGACGAGTGATGGCCGGAACGCGCATCCATCCGCTGAGCGTGGCGTTACTGGCGCCGCTGCTCCTTGTCACGGGCTGCACCTGGTTCGACTGGCTGCCCTGGATCGGCGGGGACGAGGACGACGAGGGCAAGGCGGACGAACCGACGCCGCTGGTCGAGTTTCCCGCCGAGGCGGACATCGAACGCGTGTGGCGCGCCGACGTCGGCGACGGGCTGGGACGCAAGTACCTGCGTCTCAACCCGGCGGTCGTGGCGGACCGGGTGTACGCGGCGGACGCCTACGGCGTGGTCGAGGCCCGCAACCGGTTCGACGGCAGGCGCCTGTGGCGCGTCCGGGTGGACGAGCCGGACGGGCGGGCGTTCTACAAGTTCTGGGACCGGCGCGACCCGGCGTTCCTCACGGGCGGCGTGGGCGTCGGCGACGGTCGCGTACTGGTCGGTACGACCCGGGGAGAGGTGATCGCGCTCGACGCCGCGGACGGCCGTGTACTCTGGCGGAGCGAGGTGAGCAGCGAAGTGCTGGCCCGACCGGTCGCCGAGGACGACATCGTGGTCGTACAGACCGGCGACGGGCGTATCACGCTGCTGGAAGGGGACGACGGGGCGCTGCGGTGGAGCTTCGACACCCAGGTGCCCGTGCTGACGCTCCGCGGCACCGCCGCCCCGGTACTGCGTGACGGGTTGGTGTACGCGGGCTTCGCGACCGGCAAGATCGTCGCCATCCGGGCCGGGGACGGCCAGCCGGTCTGGGAACAGCGGGTGATGCTCCCGGAAGGGCGTTCGGAACTCGATCGGATGGTGGACGTCGACAGCACGCCCCTGGTCGGGCGCAGCTTCATCTTCGCCGTGAGCTACCAGGGGCGCATCCGCGCGTTCCGGCGCAGCGACGGGGCGCCGATCTGGGAACAGGACGCGTCTTCGTTCGTGGACCTCGCCGAGGGCTACGGGCAGGTTTACGTGGTCTCCGACGACGATGTCGTCCGCGCCATCGACCAGGGCGACGCCGTCGTGGTGTGGGAGCAGGAGGCGCTGCGCAACCGGCGCCTGACGAGCCCCCTCGCGTTCGGGAACTACGTCCTGGTCGGCGACGACGAGGGCTACCTGCACGTGATCGCCCAGAGCGACGGCCGTTTCGTGGCGCGGCGCAGGCTCGACGGCAGCGGGCTGCGCTCGGGGATGATCGAGGCGGACGGCACCGTGTACGTGCTGAGCAACGGCGGGCGGCTGGAGGCGGTGGAGATCCGGCGCCGGGGATGACCGTCGTCGCGCTGGTGGGGCGCCCCAACGTCGGGAAATCCACCCTGTTCAACCGGCTCACGGGGACACGGGACGCCCTCGTGGCCAACCGTCCCGGACTCACCCGCGACCGGCGCTACGGCCACATGGACCTCGCCGGGCGTAACGTTGCCCTGGTCGACACCGGAGGCATCCTCGGCGACGAGGGCGCGATGTCCGAGGTCGTGACCGCCCAGGCGCACGCGGCGATCGCCGAAGCGGGGCTCGTCGTCCTGTTGGTCGACGCGCGCGACGGGCTCACGGCGACGGACGAGGAGATCGTCGCTGACCTGCGCAGGCGTGGTGCGCCGATGCTCCTCGTCGCCAACAAGATCGACGGCGTACCGCCGGAGGCGGCCCTTGGGGACTTCTCGGGGCTGGGCCTCGGCGCGCCTCTCATGATCTCCGCGACGCAGGGCCGGGGGGTGGCGGCGTTGCGCCAGATCATGGGCGAACGCCTTCCGGACGATGGCGCGCCGGAGGAACAGGCGCCCGCGCCGGGCCCCCGCGTCGCGGTCGTCGGACGTCCGAACGTGGGCAAGTCCACCCTCGTCAACCGCCTGCTGGGCGACGAACGACAGGTGGTCTCCGACCAGCCCGGGACCACGCGGGACGCCATCGACGCGCCGTTCGAGCGGGATGGCCGGCCATACGTCCTGATCGACACCGCCGGCGTCCGCCGCCGGGGGCGCGTGTCGGACTTCGTGGAGAAGTTCTCGGTGGTCAAGACCCTCGACGCGCTGGACCGCGCCGACGTGGCCTTCGTGCTCGTCGACGCCCGGGAGGGCATCGTCCAACAGGACCTGCACCTGATCGGCTGTACCGCGGACGCCGGGACCGGGGTCGTGCTGGTGGTCAACAAGTGGGACGGCCTCTCCGCCGCCGAGCGCGCCGATGTCAGGAAGGGCCTGGACCGCCGCCTGGTGTTCGCGCCCTGGGTACCGGTGGCGTTCGTGTCCGCACTGCACGGCAGCGGCGTCGGGGGCCTCATGCGGACGGTCGACGAGGTCTACGCCGCAGGGGCGCTCGAGACGTCGGCCACCGCGCTGACCGACATCCTGGAGCGGGCCGTGGCGGACCATCCGCCGCCCAGCGTGGGCGGGCGGGCCATCAAGCTGCGCTACGCGCACCGCGCAGGTTCGCATCCGCCGACCATCGTGGTGCACGGCAACCGGACCGGAGCGCTCCCTGCATCCTACGTGCGGTATCTCGAGAATTTGTACCGCGAGGCGTTGGGAATGGTGGGGATGCCGATCCGGATCCAGCTCAGGACCGGGGAGAACCCTTACGCCGGCAAGCGCAACGAACTCACGCGCCGGCAGCGGCTGCGCCGCAGGCGGGTGATCCGGCGCGACCGGGGCCGCTGACCGGGCGACCTCACTCTCCGTTCGCGAGGCGCGCGAGGGTTTCCGCGAACATGTCGGGGTCTACCTTCGCTCCGCGCAAGCTGACCGTCCAGTGCAGGTGGGGTCCGGTGACGCGGCCGGTCGCCCCGACGAGCCCGATCTCGCCGCCCCGGCCGACCATGTCTCCTTCCTCCACGCGGATCTCGTCGAGGTGGCAGTACATCGTCACCAGGCCCTCGCCGTGGTCCAGCATGACGGTGTTGCCGTTGAAGAAGAAATCGCCGGTCACGAGGACGCGGCCCGGCGCGGGGGCGTGGATCGGCGTGCCGGTGTTCGCGGCGATGTCCAGTCCGGAGTGGGGGCTGCGTGGCTCGCCGTTCAGGATCCGCCGCCGTCCGAAGGGACTCGAAACCACTCCGGGCAAGGGCCGCAGGAAGGGGTGGGGGTCGCCCTGGTGCGGACCGACGACGCCGTAGGCGTGGCCCATCAGCGCGGCCTCCCTGCGGTAGCGCGCGAGGTCCTCGGGAAGGGGGTTCACGTGGCGCGGGTTCGGGATCGTGAGACGTTGTACCGGATAGTCCTTCGCGACGACCTCGAACGGCGCGCGCCAGGCCCTCCCGTCCGCCCGTTCCACCACGAGTTCGTATTGGCCGGCGCCGGTCCCGAGCGGCAGGCCGACGATCGCGTGCCCGCGGTACAGCCAGGCGGCCCGGTCCTCGAAGCGGGCCTCCGTGGCGTCCGGACCGACGGGTATGGCGACCACGCCACCGGGCACGGCCGTGACCGCGAGGAGCAGGGCGAACAGGTTCATCGTCGATTCTCCGCAGGCGAGTCGGGCGCCGGCGCGACGTCGCCTCGGGCGCGCGCCGCCGCATCCTCGACGCGCGTCTCACGCACCGTGGCGGCTACGGTACCCGAGGCCAGGTGGGCATGGATAGGCTCGCCGGGTGCGAGGTCGCCCGCGTCATCGACCACCACGCCCCAACGCGTGCCGTCCGGCCGCGAGACGATCGCGTAGCCGCGGTCCAGCGTCGCGAGGGGGCTCACGGCGTGCAGCGTGCGCATCGTCCCGGTCACGGCGCGACGGGCGCTGTCCACGCGGCGGCGGGCCCCGGCCCCGAGCGCGTGGAGGCCGCGCCGGGTACGCTCCCGGGCGGCGTCGATGGCCACGATCGGGCTAGTGCGGTGGAGCAGCCGGCGGGTCGTCGCGAGTCGCGTACGCGGCGCGGCCACCCGCTCCGCCACGGCCCGGTCGAGACGTTCGCGCAGCTCGTCCGCGCGTTGCATCTGCTGTTCCAGCGCGCGCACGGGGTCCACCAGCCGCGCCGACGCGGCCTTCAGACGCACGCGCTCGAGACCGATGCGCTCCAGCACTCGGCCGGACAGCCGCGTCTCGAATCCGTCGAGCCGCCGGAGCAGGTACGCACGCTCGGGGGCGATGAGTTCCGCCGCCGCCGACGGCGTCGCGGCGCGCCGGTCGGCGACGAGGTCGGCGATGGTGACGTCCACTTCGTGGCCGACGGCCGAGACCACGGGGATCGTGCAAGCCGCGATGCGGCGGGCGACGGTTTCCGAGTTGAAGGCCGCCAGGTCTTCGAGGGACCCGCCGCCGCGGGTGAGCAGGAGCAACTCCGGATGTTCGGCGGCGCGCTGAGCCCGATCCAGGGCCGCGACGATCTGCGAAACGGCCTCCGGCCCCTGGACGGCGACCGGAAAGCAGGTCACCGCCACGCACGGATAACGGCGCCGCAACACCGCGAGCACGTCCTGCAGGGCCGCCCCGGACAGCGAACTCACGACCCCGACGTGTCTGGGAAACGCCGGTAGCGGCCGCTTGCGCTCCGCGGCGAACAGCCCTTCCCGCTCGAGCCTTTCGCGCAGTCGGTCGAATGCCGCGCGCAGGGCTCCTTCTCCGGCGGGCTCGATGTGGTCGACGATGCCCTGGAACTCGCCGCGCTCCTCGTACAGCGACAGGCGGCAGCGAACGAGGACGCGCATGCCGTCGGCGACGCGGGTGCGCACGAAGCGGTTGCGGCTCGCGAACATCACGCACCGCAACTGCGCCCGGGCGTCCGCGAGGCTGAAGTACCAGTGGCCGGATCCCGGACGGTGCAGGTTCGAGACCTCGCCCTCCACCCAGACGAGCGGAAAGCTCTTCTCGATCGTTCGGCGCGCGGTGCCGGTGAGCTCGCTGACCGCGTAGACGTGGCGTACGTTGGATGCCTCGAAGAGGTCCGCCGTCATCACGGGACCGGCCCGGGACCGGGCCGGGCGTCACGCATAGATGTTGTCGCCGACGCCGATCATGCGCCGGTTGCCCTTGAGGTTGCCGGGCACGTCGGGGCCGTCACGGTCGGTGGGGTAGGGGTGCCAGAGGCCGAGCAGGTCCTCGAGTTCCGGGTACTTCTCGAGGAAGCCCCGGTTGTCGCCCTCCCGGATCACCTCGCTCCAGGTGTGGATCGGCTGGAGATAGCTGCGTCCGTAGATGAAGGGCAGGGTGATGCGCATGCCCTCCGTCGTCCGGGGGCGGGAGCCGTGCCACAGGCTGCCATGCCAGATGGCAAGCGATCCGGCCTTGCCCGCGAGGGGCACGGGTTGCACGGGCGCGCCTTCCTTCCACCACAGCGCCTCGTCGGGACGCGGCATGCGGCCCCAGCGATGGCTGCAGGGGACCAGCACGGTCGGACCGTCCTCGGGCCCGTTGTAGTCGGTGAGCAGCCACGAGAGGTTGATGAGCTGCGCCCACTCCGGCAGCGGCGACGGCACGCCGTGGGTGTCGGTGTGCAGGCGCATGTAGCCGCCGGTGTCCTGGCGGTACTCGCCACCGTCGCGGGTCTTGACGATCGCGGGCGTGCCCTGCAGGACGACGTTGCGGCCGCACATGAAGCGGGCGATGCACATTGCGACGGGATGCAGGGCCGCCTCGATGAATGCTTCGTCTTCGAGCAGCCAGCACCAGGCCTTGCGCCGTCCGCCCCAGTTGTCCGAGTACGTCCTCCAGTCCTCGGGCACTTCGAGGTCGTGCCGTTCGGCCAGGACGCGCAGGATCGCCTCGCGCAGGCGCTCGATGAGCTCGGGGGAGCCCACCAGTTCCGGCGGCACGATCGTGACGCCGTAGGTGTGCATTTCCAGCAGGTGCCGCTCGAGGCCGAGCCGCCGCGCTTCCAGGCGAATGGCGTCGGCGTCGGGGACGCTGTCCAGGGCTGGTATGTCCATGGTCCTTTTCCTCCCGCCGGCGTCAGGCGTACTGGTCGCGGCCCGCCTGGATGGTCGGGTCGACGTGGTGCGGCCGGTCGACTTCTTCTCCGTACGGATAGATGCGCTCGTAGCCGAGCATCTTCGGCAGGCCCGGCCAGCGCTCGAGGTGCTCCGACGAGATCTCCTTGACGCGCTCGATCGGGCGCATGAACACCCGCTGATAGACGTGCACGAGGGTAATGCGCGCCCCGGGCTTCGTGCGCCGCACGGAGCCGTGCCACATGGAGCCGTTCCACACGGCAAGGGAACCGGCGGCCCCCTCGAGCGGGACGGGCTTGATGTAGTCGTGCTCGGTGAGGTGCGCCTGGCTCTCTTCGCCGCGCGGCATGCGGCCCCGCTGGCTGCCCGGCACCAGGACCGTCGGACCGTCCTCCCGGCTCAGGTAGTCGGTCAGGAGCCACGAGAGGTTCGCGTACGTGGCGAAGCTCGGCCACGGCGGTGGCACGCCGTGGCTGTCGCTGTGCAGCGGCAGGTCCATCTCCTGCTGCCGGGTCTTCAGGATGAACGAGGCCCCGGCCAGGAACCCGCTCTTGCCGGTCAGGAACTGGGCGATGCACTGGAACGCCGGCTGGTGGACGGCCTCGAGGAAGGCGTCGTTCTCGAGCAGCCACCCCCATGCCTGGTACCGCTCGATCTTGCCGTCGTAGGTGCGCCAGTCTTCGATGTGGTGGCCCGTGCGCCGTTCGTAGACGTCGAGGATCGCCGCGCGCAGCCGCTCCGTGAGCGCGGGCGGTGCGAGCTTCTCAGGGGGTACGACGGTGAACCCGTACATGGCGAGGTCGAGCAGGTGCTCCTCGATATCAAGGGCCCGCGCGCGCCGCATGATGTCGTCGAGATCGGGGTTGGTGCCCAGTTCGGGTAGATCCAAGGTGGGTGTCCTCTCGCGATGAAGGCGGTGATGTTAGGGGAGCTATCGTGACCCTGCAACGGCGCCGACGGGCGACCGCCCGTCGCGGTCGTACAATGGGCGCTGTTCCGTGGACCGACGATGGAGACCCCGATGGCCAGCCCTGCAGCGCACCGTCAGACCCGTTACGTAGCCGCCCCGGGCCTGAGCGAGCCCACGCCGCTGCCGCTGCCCGAACCCACCGCGGACGTCGGCCAGGCGAAGGCCGACCTGACGGAGCACGGCGTCTGCATCCTCACCGGCGTGCTGGACGATCGCGAGGTCGAGGCGCTGCGGGACAGGCTCGAGCGCCAGGCGGCCGCGGAGCGGGCGCTCGGCGACCGCTCGCCGTACCGGGGCGACCAAAACAAGCAGCTCCTCTCCAACATGGTCAACAAGGGCCAGGAGTTCCTCGATCTGGTCGTGCGCCCGGAGGCGGACGAACTCGCCGGCTACCTGCTCGGCAAGAGCTTCCTGCTCTCGAGCATGACCGCGGGCGTGTTCGTCGGGCCGACCACGGAGCCGCAGCAACTGCACCGCGACCAGGGACAGGTGCCGGCGACGGCGGACTTCGCAGCGTCCTGCAACCTGTTCTGGCTGCTCGACGACTTCACGCCGGAGCGGGGCAGCACGTGGCTCGTCCCGGGAAGCCACCGCTGGCCGGCCGAACACCTCATCAAGCCGCCGCCCCGGGAGAAGGCCGTGCAGATCACGGCGCCGGCGGGCAGCGTGTATTGCTGGGACGGACGGGTCTGGCACAGCGCCGGCGCCAACCCCGTCGGACACCCGCGCCGTCACGTCACCACGTTCTTCTGCCTGCCGTGGACGCGCCAGCAGGAGAACTGGGGCGTCACGTGCCTGCAGGAAGTCCTCGACGAGGCGAGCCCGAAACTGCGTGCCCGGCTGGGGCTGCGTACCTATGGGACCCTTGGGCTGATGAGCGGTACGCGTACGGACCAGGAGGCGGTGAGTCTCGGCAACTACGACGTCGCCATTCCGGAGCACATCATCGGCGAGGACGGGGCGCTGCACCCGATGCGGCGGGTGAGCCGGGCCCGCGTCGCCGACGCCCGCTGACTCCAGTGGTGCGCAAGCCGGGTGACGTGGCGGCAGCTTGGCGTCTAGCGGTCCGTTTTGTATAGCATGCCGTCATTTTTCTGTGATAAATGACGGATAAGTGGACAGCTACCGTCGACTGACGCAACTTCCGTCGCAGAGTTTCTTCCTGTTCGGCATGCGCGGCGTGGGCAAGAGCACCTGGGTGCGGAGCGCGCTTCCCGACGCGACGGCCGTGGACCTGCTCGACGAGCGCCTGTACCGTGACCTCCTGGCCGATCCGTCTCTCTTCGCGCAGTCGCTGGCCGAACTCGGACCGGGCGACTGGGTCGTCGTGGACGAAGTGCAGCGCCTGCCGGGGCTGCTCAACGAGGTGCACCGGCTGATCGAGGCGCGCGGCCTGCGGTTCGCGCTGCTCGGCTCCAGCGCCCGGAAGCTCAAGGCGGCGGGAACGAACCTGCTCGCGGGGCGGGCGCTGCGCAAGACGATGTTCCCGTTGACGGCCGCAGAGCTTGGAGTCGACTTCGAGCCGGAACGCGTGCTCCGATTCGGGTCGATCCCGCTCGTGTGGGTCAGCGACGATCCACGCGAGGTTCTGGACGCCTATGCGGACCTGTACCTGCGCGAGGAGATCCGGGCCGAGGCGCTGGTGCGCAACCTGCCCGGCTTCGTGCGGTTTCTCCCGGTGGCGGCCCTGTTCAACGCCCAGGTCGTCAATGTGGCTGGAATCGCGCGGGACGCCGGGGTGGCGCGCACGACCGTGCAGGGATACGTCGACATCCTCGTCGACACGTTGCTCGCGTACCGCCTGCCCGCCTACCAGACGCGCACGCGGGTCCGGGAGCGCCGCCAGCCGAAGCTCTACTGGGTGGATCCCGGCGTCGTCCGCGCCGTCAAGCGGCAGCTTGGCGAGGTGACGGCGGAAGAGCGCGGGCCGCTGTTCGAGAGCTGGGTCGGCACGACGCTGCGGGCCCACGGGGAGACGAGCGAACTCTTCGACGAACTGTTCTACTGGGCGCCCCACGGGTCCGGGACCGAGGTCGACTTCGTCCTGCGGCGCGGAAGGGAAATACTGGGAATCGAAGTCAAGGCGACGGCCCGCTATCACACGCGCCACCTGAAGGGCTTGCGGGCGCTCGACGGAGCGACGCGCAGGGTGTTGGTGTACGAGGGGGACCGGTCGTTCCGCACCGAAGACGGCATCGACGTCTGGCCGGCGGCGCGTTTCGCCGAAGAGGCGGCCACGGGAACCCTCTGGCCCTGACGCGCAGTCGCGCGCAACGGCGTTGCGCGCGTTTACACACCCGCCCGCCCCTCGTAAAATCTCGTTTTGTCCAAGCGGGTGCCTCATGCTGCGAATCGCCCAGGAAGCGCTCACCTTCGACGACGTTCTCCTGCTCCCCGCCTACTCCCAGGTCCTGCCTTCCGAAGTCGATCTCCACACGCGCCTGACGCGGGATATCGCGCTCAACATTCCGCTCATGTCCGCCGCCATGGACACGGTCACCGAGGGCCGTCTCGCCATCGCCATGGCCCAGGAGGGCGGGATCGGCATCGTGCACAAGAACATGGCGCTCGAGGCCCAGGCGCGCGAGGTCCGGGCCGTGAAGAAGTACGAGAGCGGCATCATCCGGGACCCCATCACGATCGCGCCGGACCGCACCGTGCGGGAACTCCTCGAACTGACGATGGAGCACCGGATCTCGGGCGTCCCCGTCGTGCGGGGGGACGAACTGGTCGGCATCGTCACGAGCCGCGACATCCGCTTCGAGCAGCGCCTCGACGCCCGCATCTCGGAGGTGATGACGCCCAAGGAACGTCTCGTCACGGCCCGCGAGGGCGCGACCTTCCTGGAGATCACGGACCTGCTGCACCGGCACCGCATCGAGAAGGTGCTGATCACGGACGAGGACTTCCGCCTGACGGGCATGGTGACCGTCAAGGACATCACCAAGGCGCAGCAGTTCCCGAACGCCTGCAAGGACGGCCAGGGCCAGTTGCGGGTCGGCGCGAGCGTGGGGACGAGCGAGGACACGGACGACCGCGTGGCCGCGCTGGTGGAGGCGGGCGTCGACGTGATCGTCGTGGACACGGCGCACGGCCATTCGCGGCGCGTGCTCGACCGCATCAGCTGGATCAAGCAGAAGTACCCCGGCATGCCGGTGGTCGGGGGCAACGTCGCGACGCCGGAAGGGGCCGAGGCGCTGATCGATGCGGGGGTCGACGCCATCAAGGTCGGGATCGGCCCGGGCAGCATCTGCACGACCCGGGTGGTCTCCGGCATCGGCGTGCCTCAGATCACGGCGGTGGCGAACGTGTCGGAGAAAGCCTCCGAGTCGGACGTGCCGGTCGTCGCCGACGGCGGCATCCGCTTTTCGGGCGACATCGCCAAGGCGATCGGCGCCGGGGCGAGCGTGGTGATGGTGGGCTCGCTGCTGGCGGGTACCGACGAGGCGCCCGGCGAAGTGGAGCTCTACCAGGGACGCACCTACAAGTCCTATCGCGGGATGGGCTCGCTGGGCGCCATGGGCGAACGCTTCGGGTCGAGCGACCGGTACTTCCAGGAGCCGGAGGGCGACAACGGCAAGCTCGTCCCGGAGGGCATCGAAGGCCGCGTCCCGTACCGGGGCCCGGCGAGCCCCATCGTGCACCAACTCATGGGCGGGCTCCGGGCGTCCATGGGCTACACCGGGTCGGCGGACATCGAGACCATGCGGACGGGGCCAAAGTTCGTGAAGATCTCCGGCGCGAGCCTCGCGGAAAGCCACGTGCACGACGTCGCGATGACCAAGGAACCGCCCAACTACCCGATAGAGTAGGCCCGAAGCGCGCGACGTGCTCCGCGACCGTATGATTCTGATGGGGAGGCTCGACTCCTGTGCGTGACGACAGCGCGGCGGCCGTCGACGGGCGTGCCGACCGGGCCGTAGCCGACGCACGCGCACACCGCCTGCTCGTCATCGACTTCGGGTCGCAATACACGCAGCTCATCGCCCGCAGGGTCCGCGAGGTCGGCGTCTACTGCGAGATCCATCCGTTCGACGTGCCCGAGGACTTTGTCGCCGAGTTCGCCCCGCGGGGGATCATCCTTTCCGGGGGCCCCGAAACAGTCACCGAGGGCTCGACCCCGCGCATTCCCGACCAGGTGTTCGCCGCCGGCGTGCCGGTGCTCGGCATCTGCTACGGCATGCACGCCATGGCCGCCCAGCTCGGCGGAGCGGTGGAGCCGTCTTCGCATCGCGAGTTCGGTCACGCGGAGATCGAGGCCGAGGCTGGCGACGCGCTCTTCGACGGCCTGACGGACGGTGGCCGGTTGCCGGTCTGGATGAGCCACGGGGACAAGGTGACGGCGGTGCCTCCGGGGTTCGCCGTGACTGCCCGGACCGGTAGCGCCCCGGTTGCCGCGATGGCGGACCCCGCGAGGCGGCTCTTCGGCGTGCAGTTCCACCCGGAGGTGACCCACACGGCCCGGGGTACGGACCTCGTGCGGCGTTTCGCGCGCGGGATCTGCGGGTGCGCGGGGTCCTGGACGCCGGGGCACATCGCGGAGGAGGCCATCGCCGCGGTCCGTGCCCAGGTGGGGAACGGCCGGGTGGTGCTCGGGCTCTCGGGCGGAGTGGACTCGAGCGTCGCCGCGGCGCTCCTCTCCCGGGCCATCGGCGACCGTCTCACCTGCGTCTTCGTCGACAACGGTCTGCTGCGACTCAACGAACGCGAAGAGGTGGAGGCTGCGTTCGCGCGGGGCGGCAACACGCTCAACCTCGACCTCGTGACGGTGGACGCCTCCGAAGAGTTCCTGGCAGCCCTCGCCGGCCAGGAGGACCCGGAGACGAAACGGAAGATCATCGGCGCAACCTTCATCGATGTCTTCCAGCGCACCGCGGAAACGCTCGAGGACGTGCGCTGGCTCGGCCAGGGGACGATCTACCCCGACGTCATCGAGTCGGCGGCCTCGAAGTACGGCAAGGCCCATGTCATCAAGTCGCACCACAACGTCGGCGGGCTCCCGGAGCGGATGCACCTGTCGCTCGTCGAGCCGCTGCGGGACCTGTTCAAGGACGAGGTTCGGCGGGTCGGCATGGCGCTGGGGCTGCCGCGCGAACTTGTCTTCCGCCACCCCTTCCCGGGCCCCGGCCTCGCGGTCCGGGTGCTCGGCGAGGTCCGGCGCGAGTACCTCGACGTCCTGCGCCGCGCCGATGCGATCTTCCTCGAGGAACTGCGGCGCGCGGACTGGTACGACCGGGTGAGCCAGGCGTTTGCGGTCTACCTGCCGGTGGCGTCCGTGGGCGTCGTGGGCGACGCGCGGCGCTACGAGCACGTGATCGCGTTGCGGGCGGTGGAGACCACGGACTTCATGACGGCGCGCTGGGCGGAACTCCCGTACGAACTGGTGGGACGGGTGTCGAGCCGCATCATGAACGAGATCGCCGGCGTCTCGCGGGTGGTCTACGACGTCTCGAGCAAGCCGCCGGCGACGATCGAGTGGGAGTAGCGGAGGGGGCGGTCGCGATCGTCGACGGACTGCGCATCCACTACGAGCGGCACGGCGACGCCGGAGACGCCATCGTCTTCGTCCATGGCTACGGGGGGGCGAAGGAGGACTGGTCGGACCAGGTCCGCGAGTTCGCGCCGGATCACCGGGTCCTCGTCTTCGACCACCGCGGACACGGCGCGTCCGACGGGCCGGCCGACGAGGGCGCGTACACGGTAGAACGCCTCGTGAAGGACACGGAACGCCTGATCGACTGCGCCGGCTTCGAGGACTACCACCTGGTGGGTCACTCCATCGGCGGCGCCGTGGCACAGGAGATCGCCCTCGGGCGCCCGGACCGGGTGCGGTCCCTGGTGTTGTGCGACACGACCGACTGGTTTGGCGACCACGACCTGCCCGGCGGGACGTCGCCTTTCGTCCCCGCGGACCTCGCGCGGACGGCGGCGCGTCGTGCCGCGTCGATGCCCGCCGGGGCCCTCCGGGGCACCTGGAGCGGGCTGCTGGCGTGGCGGGGGACGAGAGATCGCGCCAGTGCGATCGCCCCCCCAACGCTCGTCCTGTACGGCGACCGGGACGCTTCGCGGATCGTCGAAGGTTCGAGGCGCCTCGCGCAGGGGATCCCCGGTGCGTGCACGGCGGTCATTCGCGGTGCCGGTCACTCGCCGCACCTCGAGCGGCCGGAGGACTGGAACGGGGCCGTGCGGCGGTTCCTCCGCGGTGAGGGCGTCCGCTGATGGCGTCTGCGGTCGCGGCGCCCGAAGGGGGCGAGGAAGACCACCACGCCCTGCACGGCCCGGTCGTACCGACGTTCTTCCGGTACCTGGGACTCTCCCTGGTCGGCCTCATCGCGATGACGACCGCCTCGCTGGTGGACGGCGTCTTCATCGGGAACTACGTCGGCGTCGCCGCGCTGGCCGCGGTCAATCTCATCATCCCCATCACGACGCTGCTGTTTGGCGTAGCCATGATGCTGTCCATCGGGGGGGCGGTCCGGGGCGGGAAGTACCTGGGGGAGGGCGATACGGCGGCGGCGTCGGCCATCTTCAGCAAGACGTTGGTCTTCGTGTCGTTGTACGGAGTGGGGGCCATCTTCCTGGGACTCGTGCTGGAAGAGACGCTGTTCGCGGCGCTCGGCGCGGGGGAGGCGCTGTTCCCGCTCATGAGCGAGTACTACCGGATCATTCTCCCGTTCCTGTTTCCGCAGCTCCTCGTCGTCGCGCTGTACTTCTTCGTGCGCCTGGACGGCTTTCCGAACCTCGTCGCCACCGCCCTGACCATCGGCTCGCTGGTCAACATCGGGCTCGACTACGTGTTCATCGCGATGTTGGGATGGGGCCTGGCCGGCGCCGCCCTCGCGACCGGCGTGTCGCAGACGCTGCCCCTGCTCTGGCTTCTGCGCTACTTCGGCAAGCGGGGCCGGAGGCTGCGTTTCGGCTTCCGCCAGCGGCAGTGGCGGGAAGTGCTCCTGGCCGCCTACAACGGCATCTCGGAGTTCATCAACGAGGTGTCCGCGGGGCTCATCGCGCTGATGCTCAACTGGATGCTGATCCAGCGCGCCGGGGTGAACGGGGTCGCGGCCATCACCGTCGTGAACTACGTGATGATGCTCGGCTTCATGGTGTTCTTCGCCATCGCGGACACGATCCAGGTGATGGTCTCGCAGAACTTCGGGGCCAGAAACGCCGATCGCATCCGCGCGTTCCTGCGCACGGCCGCCGGCACGATCGCGGCGCTGGGCGTCACCTTCGTCGCCGTGCTGCTGAGCGCGAGCGAGCCCCTCATCCTGCTCTTCGTCGAGGACCGGGACAGTGCGGACATGGTGGCCATGGCCACGGAGTTCGTCGCCTGGGTCTGGCCGCTGTTCCTGTTCGCGGGCGCCAACATGCTGATCTCGGGATACCTGACGGCCATCCACCGCCCCTTCCAGTCGGGCGTCGTGGCGCTGTGCCGCAGCCTGATCCTGCCGGCGGCGTTCCTGGCCCTCGGGTTCTGGCTGCTTTCCGGGTACGGCTTCGTGGTGGCGCTGCCCGTGGCGGAGGGCGCGACGTGCGTGCTCGCGCTGGTCCTGTTCCTCCAGCACCTGCCGCGGAAAGCGGTCAGGCACGTGGTCGAACGCGCGGAGATGGCAGAAACCTGCGGGGCACGACCGTGATGGATGACGCGTACTGGATGGAACAGGCGCTCGAACAGGCACAGCGCGCACGCGCCGTGGGCGAGGTCCCGGTCGGAGCGGTCCTGGTCGCCGACGGCCGTGTCATCGGGGCCGGTCACAACGCCTCGGTCTCGACCCGCGACCCGACCGCCCATGCGGAGATCGGCGCGCTGCGCGCGGCGGCGAAGGCGTGCGGCAACTACCGCCTGCCCGGCTCGGTGCTGTACGTGACGGTCGAGCCTTGCACGATGTGCGTGGGGGCGATCGTCCACGCGCGCGTGGCGCGCGTCGTGTTCGGCGCGGCCGAACCCAAGGCGGGGGCGTCCGACCTTTTCGCTGACGCGCGGTACAACCATCGCGTGGCCGTGACCGGGGGCGTGCTGGCGGAGGAGTGCGGTGCGCTCCTCTCCGCCTTCTTCCGGTCGAGGCGCGGCTCCGTATAATCGTTCCGTGCCCGCCGCCACCCAGAGAAACGCGCGAATCCAGGTCCTGGCGGGTCCTCCGGCGTATGCCCCGGCCCGCCTCGCGAAGCGCCTGTCCGCGCTGCGCGCGATCGATCCGGCGGTGCGCGGCGTCTATGCGGAGTTCGCGCACTTCCTCGACGTGGACGGCGCGCTCGACGCCGACGAGGCCGGCGTCGCGGCGGCACTCCTCCGGTACGGTCCCCGCCAGGAGCTGGCGCCCCGCGTCGGTACGCACCTGTGCACCGTGACGCCGCGGCCCGGGACGATCTCGCCATGGTCCAGCAAGGCGACGGACATCTTCCGCCGCTGCGGTCTCGACAGGGTGCGGCGGGTCGAACGGGGCGTCCGCTGGTTCGTGGACGGTGCGGCCGATGCGGGGCTCGTCGCCGTCCTCCACGATCGCATGACGGAGGTCGCGCGCGTGGAGGAGCGCTTCGACGACGTCTTCGACGAGGGGCGGCCGCGGCCGGTGGTGCGTACGGGGAGGAGCGAAGCGGCGCTGCGCGATGCGAACGTGCGACTGGGGCTGGCGCTTTCGCCGGACGAGATCGCCTACCTGGCGGCGCAATACGCCGACCTCGACCGGGAGCCGACGGACATCGAGCTGATGATGTTCGCGCAGGCCAACTCGGAGCATTGCCGGCACAAGATCTTCAACGCCACCTGGGACGTGGACGGCACAGCGTCGGAGCACACGCTGTTCGGCATGATCCGCAACACCTACCGGCGCATCAACGGCGCCGGAATCCTGTCGGCGTACTCGGACAACGCGGCCGTCATCGAGGGCGGCCGGGCGAACCGCTTCTTCGCCGACGCGGAGACCGACGTCTATGGGACGGTGCGCGAGCCCGTGCATGTCCTCATCAAGGTCGAGACGCACAACCATCCCACCGCCATCGCCCCGTATCCAGGGGCCGCGACGGGCTCGGGCGGCGAGATCCGGGACGAGGGTGCGGTTGGCCGGGGTTCCAAGCCGAAGGCCGGGCTCGCGGGGTTCACGACGTCGCACCTCGGCGTGCCCGGCGACCCCCAGCCGTGGGAGCTGGCCATCGGGAAACCCGGACGCATCGTGAGCGCGCTGGAGATCATGCTGGACGGGCCCATCGGCGCCGCGGCCTTTAACAACGAATACGGCCGACCGGCGCTCGGGGGCTACTTCCGGACCTTCGAGGCTGCGGCCAAGGCCGATGGCGCCGAGGGCCGCTACTGGGGCTACCACAAGCCCGTGATGATCGCCGGCGGTGTCGGGAACGTCCGCACGGAGCACGTGGAGGCGGCGGACGTTCCGGTCGGGGCGCGGCTCATCGTGCTCGGCGGGCCGGCGATGCCGATCGGCCTCGGGGGCGGCGCCGCGTCGAGCATGGCGTCCGGAGAGAGCGACTCGGAACTGGACTTCGCCTCGGTGCAGCGCGACAACGCCGAGATGCAGCGGCGCTGCCAGGAGGTCATCGACCGCTGCTGGGCGCTGGGGGCGGCCAACCCCATCCGGCTGATTCACGACGTGGGCGCCGGCGGGCTCAGCAACGCTCTGCCGGAACTGGTCTCCGATGCGGGCCGGGGCGGCCGGTTCGAACTGCGAGAAGTGCCGAGCGCGGATGGGGCCATGTCGCCGATGGAGATCTGGTGCAACGAGGCGCAGGAACGCTACGTCATGGCGGTGGCGGACGAGGACCTGCCCCGTTTCCGGGAGATCTGCGAGCGCGAGCGCTGCCCGTACGCGGTCGTTGGCACGGCGCAAGCCGACTCGCGCCTGACGGTCACGGACCGGGACCTGGACGACGTGCCCGTAGACCTGCCGTTGGCGACGCTGCTCGGCAAGCCTCCGGCGATGCACCGGTCGTTCGCGCGCCGCCCGCGGACCGCCGTTGCGGTCGATCTCGAAGGCGTCGCGCTCCCGGACGCGCTCGCGCGGGTGCTACGGTTCCCCGCCGTCGCCTCCAAGAAGTTCCTCGTCACGATCGGCGATCGCAGCATCACCGGGCTCGTGGCCCGGGACCAGATGGTCGGGCCGTTCCAGGTCCCGGTGGCCGACGTCGCCGTCACCCTCGCCGACTACGACGGCTTCGCCGGTGAGGCGATGGCGATGGGGGAGCGGTCGCCGCTCGCGGTCGTGGACCCGGCCGCCGCGGCGCGGATGGCCGTGGCGGAAGCGCTGACGAACCTGGCCGCGGCGCCCATCGAGAGCCTGTCGCGGGTGGTCCTGTCCGCCAACTGGATGGCGGCGGCCGGCTTCGGGGACGAGGACCAGGCGCTCCATGACGCCGTCGCCGCGGTGGGGCTCGAACTGTGTCCGGCGCTCGGTATCGCGGTCCCCGTGGGCAAGGATAGCCTGTCGATGCGTACGCGCTGGACCGCGGACGGGGCCGAGCGCGAGGTTGTCTCGCCCGTGACGCTCAACGTCACGGCCTGTGCGCCCGTCGCGGATGCGCGCGGGACGCTGACGCCGGTACTCGACGACGAGACCTACCCGGCGCTGGTGCTGGTCGAACCGCCCTTCGCGCGCCAGCACCGTCTTGGCGGCAGCGCGCTGGCGCAGTGCTACGGGCAGGTAGGGACTCCGGTCCCGGACGTCGACGATCCCGGCGGTCTCAAGGATCTCCTCGACTTCGCGCAGTGCGCGCGGCGCGAATTCCGGGTGCTTGCCTACCACGATCGCTCCGACGGCGGGCTCATCGTGGCGCTCCTCGAGATGGCGTTCGCGGGACGGGTCGGACTCGACGTGGCCGAAATGGATCCCGCGGCGCTCTTCGCGGAGGAAATCGGGGTCGTGCTGGCGGTCCCGAAAGCGCAACGCGACGCGCTGGCCGCGGCCGCGGCCGATGCCGGGCTGCACGCCACCGCCGTCGCTTTGCCGCGCCACGACGATCGCGTGCTGATCGGCGGTTACGAAACCACGCGCGCCGCGCTCGAGCGCCTGTGGAGTGAGACCAGCCACCGCATGCAGTCCCTGCGGGACGACCGAGCCTGCGCGGAGGAGGAACTCGAGGGCATCGACCTCGGCACGTACCGGGCCGTGACGCGCCTCGGCTTCGACGCGCGCCGTGACGTCGCGGCGCCCTATGTGGCGACCGGAGCGCGGCCGCGGGCCGCGATCCTCCGGGACCAGGGGGTCAATGGACAGGTGGAGATGGGGGCGGCCTTTCACCGCGCCGGTTTCGAGGCGGTCGACGTGCACATGTCGGACCTCTTCGAGCAACGCCGCTCCCTCGAGGACTTCGCGGTGCTGGCGGCATGCGGGGGGTTCTCCTACGGGGATGTCCTGGGCGGCGGCGGGGGCTGGGCCAAGTCGATCCTCTTCGATGACCGGGTGCGCGATGCGTTCGCAGCCTTCTTCGCGCGTTCGGACACGTTGACGCTGGGGGTCTGCAACGGCTGCCAGATGCTCTCGCAGCTCAAGTCGCTGGTTCCGGGCGCGGCGCGATGGCCCCGCTTCGTCCGCAACCGCTCCGAACAGTTCGAGGGCCGCTCGGTGGTCGTGCGGGTCGGCGCGACGGACTCCCCCTGGCTCGCGGGCATGGTTGGCAGCGTCCTGCCCATCGCGGTGGCGCACGGGGAAGGACGGGTCGAGTTCGATGCGCCGGAGTGGGACTCCCGGCAGGCGCGGACGGTGTTGCGCTACGTGGACGGCATCGGCCAGCCGACGGAGCGCTATCCGCTGAATCCGAACGGCTCGCAGGGCGGTGTTGCGGGGCTCACGTCGATCGACGGGCGCGCACTCATCATGATGCCGCACCCCGAGCGCGTGTTCCGCGCGATCCAGCATTCGTGGTGCCCGCCGGAGTGGGAGGGCGACGGGCCCTGGCTGCGGCTGTTCCGCAACGCCCGCGTCGCCCTCGGCTGATCTGCCCAACGCGACGAACCGTGCAGGAATCCCCTCCCGAGGTGGACGTGCCGACGTCGGTCGATGTAGAGCGCGCCGCGGAACGCATCCGTCCGTTCGCGCGACGCACCCCCGTCCTCACCGCTTCTTCCCTGGACGCGCTGCTCGGCGCAAGACTCTTCTTCAAGTGCGAGAACTTCCAGCGCGTCGGGGCGTTCAAGTTCCGCGGGGCCTGCAATGCCGTGCAGTCGCTTTCGGTGGCGGAGGCCGCCCGCGGCGTGGCGACGCACTCCTCGGGCAACCACGGGGCGGCGCTCGCCCTGGCCGCACGGCTCCGCGGCGTGCCCTGCACGGTGGTCGTCCCGCGTAACGCGCCGGTGGTCAAGCGGGCCGCGGTGGCGGCATACGGCGCCGAGGTCGTCCTGTGCGAGCCCACGCTTCCGGCGCGGGAAACGACGCTCGCGGGCCTGGTCGCGGAGTCGGGACAGGAGGTCGTGCACCCCTACGACGACGCGCGCGTGATCGCGGGGCAGGGGACCGCCGCGCTCGAACTGGTCAGCGAGGTTCCGGACCTGGATGTCCTGCTCGTGCCGATCGGGGGCGGGGGACTTGCTTCCGGCACGGCGTTGGCGGTGCGCGGCACATCTCCCGGGACCCGGGTGGTGGCCGTCGAGCCGCGCGGAGCGGACGACGCCTACCGGTCGTTCCGCCGCGGCGAGCTGCTGCCCTCCGTCGCCCCCGACACCATTGCCGACGGCCTCCTCACCTCGCTCGGAGTGCGGAACTTCGAGCTTGTGCGGCGCCACGTCGACGACATCATCCGGGTCTCCGAGGAGGCCATCGTTCGGGCGATGCGACTGGTCTGGGAGCGCATGAAGATCGTCGTGGAACCGTCCGCCGCCGTGCCTGTCGCCGCGTTTCTGGACGGCGCGCTCGAGGGGCCCGCCGAACAGCGCATCGGCATCGTCCTCTCCGGGGGCAACGTGGACCTCGAACGCCTGCCCTGGTAGGAGCCGGGCGAAACGACCGTGGACTGGGCGACGCTGGCCGCCTTCCTGGCGATGGTCGCGATCGGCACGTATGTCCAGGCCGTGACCGGCTTCGCGATGGCCCTCGTGCTGATGGCGCTGGTCGCGGCGTTCGGACTGCTGCCGATCCCGGAAGCGGCGGCGGTGACGGCACTGCTCACGGCCACCATGGCGGCGGCATTCCTGCACGGGCAATGGCGCCTGGTGGACAGGCGGCTCGTCTGGCCCTTGCTGGTCGGTAACGCCCCGGGCGTGCTGTGCGGCCTTGCGCTGCTGACCTGGCTCGGCGCGCGCGAGATGGAAATCCTACGGCTCGTGTTCGGGCTGTTCGCCGTGGCCGCGGGCGGGTCCGCGATCCTCCGCCCGGTGCCTCGCCCCACGCGGTCCCGGCGCTGGCACACGAGCGTCTTCGGCGGACTCGGCGGCGTGTTCGCGGGGCTGTTCGCGGTGGGCGGTCCCGTGATGGCGTATCACCTCTACCGCCAGCCGGTCCCGCTCGCCGACGTCCGCGCGACCCTGGCGGTCCTGTTCCTCGTCGGCAACGCCGGGGCGCTCGGTATTGGTCGGCGCGGCCGGCGACCTGGACGCAACCACACTGGCGCTGTTTGTCGCCGGATTGCCGGTAGTGTTCGCGTTCACGGCGTTGGGACGCAGGTTCCCGCCCTCGGTCAGTGATCGGACCATGCGGCGGCTCAGCAGCGTCCTGGTGGTCGCGGTCGGGGCTTTTGTTGGAGGCACGGCGGCCTTTTCGCTCGGCAGCCCGTAGCAGGCGGAGCCCTCACGGATGCCGACGGGTGCAGCGAACGGACGCGCGTCAGAACCCGTACTGCACCCCGAGCCGCACGGTCCGCGGCTGCTGGAAGCGGATCGGGTAGCCGAACGTCGGCGACGGCCGCGGCCCGAAGAACCCGTCGGCACGTTCGTCGACCTCGGTTTCGTCATCGAAGTCGAAGACGTTGAAGACGTCGAGGCGGACGGCCACCTCGCCGCCGCCGAACGCCTCGCGCGTGTACTTGAGGCCGAGGTCCAGCCGATAGATGTCGGACGTCGTGCCCAGGGAGCCGCGTGGCGTCCGCACACCCTGCCGGTAGAACGATGACGGCCCGAACCGGTCCGCATAGGGGTCGGTCGGGTGGTACCCGAAGGCGTTGCGCGGCCGGCCGCTCGAGAACTGGAACGCGCCGCTGGCCTGCCACCGGTCCGCGAACTGCCACACGCCCCAGACCCGCACCATGTGGCGGCGGTCGTTGGGGAGGTCGCCGTTCGCGCCGTCCAGCATGCCGGGGAAGTCGAACTGCGTCGTGTAGCCCGCGGCGTCCTCGCCGGTGTCGCTGCGCACCGTGCCTTCGTAGTTGCCGTAGCTGCGCGACAGCGTGTAGGCGCTCCGGACGTAGAACACGCCGTCCCACCGACGCTTGAGGTCCAGTGTCACGGCCTTGTAACGGCGCTTGATCGACGGGAAGCCGAGGTCTTCGGCGGAGAGCGTGACTTCCTCGAGGGCGCCGTCGTGGTCGAGATCCAGGAACGTGCGGATGTCCCTGCCCGGGTTGGCGAGGACATAGTGGTAGCCATCGGGAACGCCGAGCGCGTGGTCCAGCGATACGTCTTCGATTCCCTGGACCAGGTTGCGATAGGTGAAGGTGACGCTCGCGACGTAGTCGGAGAAGGGCTGCCACTCGTAACCCAGGATGTACTCGTCCTGCGCCATCGGTTCGAGATCCCGGTCGGCCACCTGGCGCACGTCCCGGGGCGATCCGTCCGCAAAGACGGTCGGCTCGCCGATGGGCGTGCGCAGCGCGGTACTGCCGTCCTCGGCGATCGGGGCGTCGAGCACGAACCACTCCTCGCTATCGAACGTCGAACCCGCCATCCGGATGTTCACGACACTGGCGACCGGCAGGTGGTAGCGGCCGTAGTTTGCGAAGACCCTGGAGCCCCCAACGCCGCCAGGGTCCCAGGCGAAGCCGATGCGCGGTGCGTACTGGTCTGTCATGCGCAGGAAAGTGCGGTCTTCGGCGTTGCGGTTGTCGAAGCGCTCGTTCCTGAGCCCCAGGCGCACGGTCGCGTTGATGGGCGCGAGTTGCCACTCGTCCTCCACGTAGAACGCCGTCGCGATCACGTCGAAACTGCCGCCCCTGGCGAACCGCCGGTAGCGTGTCATCTCCGTGACCCCTTCCGGTACCGTCGCGCCGTTTCTGAGAGCCTCTCCGGGCATCACATCCACGTAGCGGTAGTACCCGTCCCCCGAGTAGCCGATGAAATCGAAGGAGGTTCTCACTTCCCGGTCGGCGCCGAAGCTCAGCAGGTGGCGGTCGCCGACGGCCCACTCGAAGTCGGCCCGGGCAACCTCGCGCTCGTCCGTTGCCGCACTCGAGAGGGAGTTCGTCCAGCAGCCCAGTACGCCCCGACCGCGTGACCGGGAATCGAAGGCCAGCGGGCAGCGGGCGTCTTCGGGCGACTCGTTCGTGAGGTCGTACTCGCCCGTACCCCAGAGCACCGACGCCGCGATGCGGGTGCCGAAGTAACCGCGGTAGGCGAAGATGTGATTGACGCCCCCGCGCTCGAAGTCGGTCTCCCTGAGCTTCCTGCCCACCTCTCCCGTCGCCTCGTCCCAGGCGAACGACGTCCGCTCCACCGTTCTGTCGTCGGAGAACCCGGTGTACTCGATGCGATGATTGTCCGTGAGGAGCCAGTCCGCCTTGACCCCCCAGAACCCGTCGTCGTCCACGTCCTTGTAGAACCGGCCCCAAGGGCTGTGGGTGCGTTCCTCGACGGACCTGTAATCGTAGATGCCATAGACCAGCAGGCGGTCGCGCACGAGAGGCCCGCCGGCCGAGACGAAGAGGTTGCGCTCGTCCAGCTCGTCGAGCCCCCCCACGGTGTCGTATCTGCGCCAATTCGACGGATGCTCGACGTTCGGCACGCTGCCGCGTAACGAGTGGGGCTGGTAGTAGCCGCCCACCGTGAACCGCCACTCGTTCGTACCCCGTTTCGTGACGGAGTTGATGACGCCGCCCGTCGCTCTACCGAACTCGGCGCCGAAGCCGCCGGTCTTGAGCTGGAACTGGTCGTAGAACTCGAACGGGACCGTGCTGGCGCCGAGCCCGTTACGGAAGTTCGTCACGTTCATGCCGTTGATGTAGTAGACGTTCTCCGCGACCGAGGCGCCGCCGAGCGATGCGTAGCCGTAGCTGGTGCCGTACTGCTCGCGCCGCCGGCCCGTGCCAAAGGCCGTATCGCCGTAGACCGCCCCTGGCGCCATCAGCACCACGGCGTTCGGGTCCCGCGCAATCGGCAGGCGGTCGATGTCGCCGGCGGTCACTATACGGGTCGTCTCGGAACTGGTGGCGTCCACCGGCGGGAGGGACTCGCGCACGACCACGACTTCCTCCACGGACCTCGGACCCTCTACCCGCAGGTCCACCACCGTTCCCTCGCCGATGTTGACCTCCGCGATGACGGTACTGGTCTGCCAGTTGCCGACCACGGCCGTGACGGCGTAGCGCCCGACCGCGAGGCCGGAGAACCGGTAGCGGCCATCCGCGCCGCTCACGGCGGTGCGGGTGCGCGCCGTGTCCACGTGCCAGGCCGTGATCGTGGCCTCCGCCACGGGGCCGGTGGCCGAGAAGACCTGGCCCTGGACGTAGCCCAGCGTCTTGCCCTGGCCGAGGGCCGGCACCGCGAACGACAGGACGCCCGCGAGCAGCGCGTGCAACAGTCGCATGCGGTGCCGATTCCAAGTCCACACGGTGGAGTTCCCCAGGTTGCGGGGCGCGCGATGATAACCTGCGGGCGTTCCCTCCCCCATAGCACGGAGACACGCCCGCCATGAGTCTCGTTCGGCGAACCGGTTTCAACCTCGCGACCGTCGCGACCCTGTCGATGGCGGGCGCCCTCGCCGGAGCCGACTCCCTGACCGTGGTGTCCTGGGGCGGTTCCTACGCCAGGGCAAGCGTCGAGGGCTACCACAAGGCGTTCACCGCCGAAACCGGAATCGAGATCCGGCTCGAGGACTACAACGGGGGCCTCGCACAGGTGCGGGCGCAGGTGGAGTCAGGCAGCGTGCACTGGGATGTCGTGGACGTCGAGCTGGCGGACGGCATACGCGGTTGCGACGAGGGGCTGTTCGAACTCCTCGACCCCGCGAGCCTGCCGCCAGGCACCGGCGGCGAGCCGGCGGCGGACGACTACTATCCCGGCATGATCACAGAGTGCGGCGCCAACCAGCTCTTCTACTCCACCGTGTATGCGTACAACGCCGAACGGATGTCCGGCGAGCGGCCCACGACGATAGAGGATTTCTTCGATCTCGAGCGTTTCCCGGGGCGGCGGGGAATGCGTCGGTCGCCGGTGGTGAACCTCGAGTTCGCGCTGATGGGCGACGGCGTCCCCATCGACGAGGTCTACGCATTGCTGGACACCGACGCCGGTATCGCGCGCGCCTTCGGGAAGCTGGACACGATCAAGGACGAAATCGTCTGGTGGGAGGCCGGGGCCCAGCCGCCGCAGATGCTGGCGGACGGCGAGGTCTCGATGTCTACGGCCTACAACGGGCGGATCTTCAACGCCCAGGCCCTGGAGGAGCAGCCTTTCGTCATCGTCTGGGACGGTCAGGTCCTCGACACTGGCTACCTGGCAATCCTCTCGGGCGCGCCGAACCTGGAGGCGGCGCGCCGGTTCGTCGCCTTCGCCTCGCGCCCGTCGTCCATGGCCGGCGTGGCGCGGTACATCTCCTACGGTCCCACGCGGCTGTCCGCACAGCCGCTGGTGACCACCCATGCCGAAACCGGGGTCGACATGCGCCCGCACCTGCCGAGCAACCCCGAGAACATGCGCCGCGCCCTGCCCAACGACTGGCAGTGGTGGAGCGACAACCGCGACGAAATGAACGTCCGCTTCGCGGTGTGGCTGGCGCGCTGATACCGGCCTGGCCGACGACCACGGCCCCCACTGTTCGTGAATTGGACACGGGACGGGCCAAGCCCGTCCCCTACCGCCGCTCGGTGGTGCGGTCCTCCAGATCGTAGAACTCACCGAGCCCGGCCAGGTCCGAGAACTCGCGATAGACGGCGAAGCGTTTCGCAAGCGGTACGCCGGTGTCCCCGTCGCGCTGGTAGGCGGCGTAGGCGCTTCGCATCGCCTCCACGGCCACGGTATGCGCCGTGAACGGGTCGATCACCAGCTTCCAACCCAGGCTCCGCCACGCGTCCGTTGAACGCGCGTCCATGGCGGCGATGGTGGCGAGCGGCACCGGAATGCGTTGGGCGGCCCCCGCCCACTCCTCCTCGTTCGAGGGCATGAGCATGGCCAGGTCCGCCCCGGCCTCACCGTAAGCCACGCATCGCTCGACGGCCGCCTCGAAGTTCTCGTTGCGGACGGCCCCCGTCCGGGCGACGACGACGAAGTCCGGATGGCGCCGGGCGTCGACGGCGGCGCGGATCCGGTCCCCCATGGCGCCGGTGGACACCAGGTGCTCGATGCCCCGGTGGTGGCTGACGCGTTTCGGCGCCACCTGGTCCTCGATCTCGATGCCGGCGGCACCCGTCGCCTCGATCTCGCGGATCGTGCGCACCATGTGGACCGGGTCACCGAAGCCGACGCCGCCGTCGACGATGAGCGGCAGCCCGGAACGCGCGGTGATGCGGCGGGTTGCCTCGGCGAGTTCGGAGAGCGTCAGGAGTGCTTCGGACACCGCGAGTTCGTAGCCGAGCGCGCCGCCGGAGAGGTAGCCGGCCCCGAAGCCGAGCGACTCGGTGAGGCGGGCTTGCAGGGGAGTCAGGCACAGAGGTGCGATCACCGTGTCGGCCCCGGCAAGGGCGGTCCGCAGCCGCGATGCCGCGGGCGTGTCCTGATGGTCGTCCATGTGACGCTCCTCCGTTTCCGCCGTTCCGATCGCCCGTCGAGTGCGTATCATGGGCGTTGCGACGGGAAGGCCGCAATCGGCGGCGTCGGAGGACTCCATGACGGAACTGACGGTCAACGGCCAGGCACACGCCCTGGACGCCGACCCCGCAACGCCGCTTCTCTGGGTGTTGCGCGACCACCTGAATCTCACCGGCACGAAGTACGGCTGCGGCATCTCGCAGTGCGGCGCGTGCACGGTACACCTCGACGGCGCGCCGGTGCGTTCCTGCGTGACACCGCTCGCCGCGGCGGCGGGGAAGCAGGTCACCACGATCGAAGGCCTGTCCGACGACGCGAGCCACCCGGTCCAGCGGGCCTGGATCGAGCACGACGTGCCGCAGTGCGGCTACTGCCAGTCGGGCCAGATCATGGCTGCGGCGGCGCTGCTCGCGACCAACGCGGCGCCGACGGACGACGATATCGACGCCGCGATGACCAACGTGTGCCGCTGCGGGACCTACCAGCGCGTACGGCGGGGCGTGCACCGGGCCGCGGAGCTGGCGCGAGCGTCCGCTCGCGTTGGGAGTTCCGCTGGCGCGGAACTCGTACGGCGCAAGCGCCTGGCGCGGACACAGGAGGCCTGACATGAACCGACGACGTTTCCTGAAGGCCACGGCGAGCTCGACCGGCGGGCTCGTGCTCGCGTTCCACCTGCCGGCCCTCGGCAATGCCCGACCGTTCGACGGTACGGATCTGGTAGGCGAGATCAACGCCTGGCTGGTCATCGACCCGGACGACACGGTGACCATCCGCGTCGCGCAGTCCGAGATGGGCGAGGGCGTGTTCACGAGCCTGCCCATGATCGTGGCCGACGAACTCGGGGCGGACTGGAGCAAGGTGCGCGCCGAGTACGCGGACGCCAACCGCAGCCTGCGGGAGGACCGTGTCTACGATCGCATGGGCACCGGCGGTAGCCGGGCCATCGTGCACAGCAGGCCGTACCTGCAGGCTGCCGGCGCGAACGCGCGGGAGCGCCTGGTGCGCGCCGCCGCGAATCGTTGGGGCGTGGACCCGCAGGAATGCACGGCTGCTGACTCGCGAGTGACACACGCAGACAAGGAGCTGCGCTACGGTGAGCTTGCCGCGGAGGCCGCTGCCATCGAGGTGGGAGAGGTCCCGATCAAGACTCCGGACCAGTTCACGCTGATCGGTACGCCGCAGCGACGGCTCGACGCGCCGGCGAAGGTGGACGGTTCGGCGGTGTTCGGTATCGACGTGCGCGTGCCGGACATGGTCTATGCGGCGGTCGCGCACTGTCCCGTGATGAAAGGCAAGGTACGTTCGTTCGATTTCTCGCAGATCGCCGACCGCCCGGGCGTGCTGCAGGCGGTGGAGCTGGACGGCGCCGTCGCGGTCGTCGCTGAACACTACTGGCAGGCCCGCACGGCGCTCGATGGCCTGTCCATCGAATGGGACCGGGGCGTTGGCGCCGGCACGTCTTCCGCGGATTGGGAACGTGAGTTCGTGGCCGCACTGGATGGCGACGGAGTCGTCGCGCACGAGCAGGGAGACACCGGCGCCGCATTCGCCGCTGCCGCATCGACGATCGAGGCGGACTACGCGGCGCCGTACCTGGCCCATGCGTGCATGGAGCCGGTGAACTGCACGGCCCACGTGCAGGAAAACCGGGTGGACATATGGGTCGGGGCGCAGAACCCGGAGTCCGTGCTCGCCGTCGGAGCCGAGGCGTCCGGTGTCGAACCGCAGAACGTCTATCCGCACACGTGCTTCCTGGGCGGGGGATTCGGCAGGCGCTCGAACCCCGATTTCGTTCGCGAAGCCGTGCTGGTCTCGAAGGCGGTGGGGCGTCCCGTGCAGTTGATCTGGTCGCGTGAAGAGGACACGCGCGGCGGCTGGTACCGGCCCATGGCCGCGTTGCGGTTCAGCGCCGCATTCGACGCCGACGGAAACCCGGTGGGCTGGTCGAACCACTCCGTCACCCATTCGATCCTGGCGGGACTCCGCCCGGAAACCGTCGCATCCGGCGTGGACCGGACTTCCGTGGAGGGACTCTCGGAGATCCCCTACGCGATCCCCAACCAGCGCGTCACCCACACCATCCGCAACACGCACCTCTCCACGTGGTTCTGGCGTTCCGTCGGGAACTCCCAGAACCCCTTCGCCCGGGAGTGCTTCGTCGACGAGATGGCGCTGCACGCGGGCATGGACCCCCTCGCGTTCCGGCGCTCGCTGCTCGGCCCCGAACATGCGGACATGCTGCACGTACTCGAGGTTCTCGAGGACGGGTCGGGCTGGGGCAGCGCGCTTCCGGCGGGCACGGGCCGCGGCATGGCGATACACGAGTCCTTCGGCAGCATCGTGGGACAGGTCGCCGAGGTTTCGGTGAGCAAGGACGGTGCCGTCAAGGTCGACCGCGTGGTGTCCGCCGTGGATTGCGGGCACCTGGTCAACCCCCTGTCCGCCGAGGCGCAGGTGGAGAGTTCGATCGTGTACGGCCTGACGGCAGCACTCTACGGCAAGATGACGGTCGAGGATGGCGCGGTGGTCGAGAGCAACTTCCACGACTACCCGATGCTGCACATGGCGGACACGCCGAAGATGGAGACGCACTTCGCCCTCTCGGGGGGCGACAATTGGGGCGGACTCGGCGAGCCGGGACTGCCGCCACTCGCGCCGGCCGTCTGCAACGCGATCTTCGCCGCTACCGGGAAGCGCGTGCGGTCGCTGCCCCTCTCGGAACACGACCTGTCATGGATCTGAACTGACGGCCGACCTCAGGCCCCGGCGGGCTCCGCCGCAAGCACCTCCGCGGCCGGGCGCCAGCGGACGGCACGGACCTCGTCTAGGTCGAACATGAACGGCGCGCACCCGGAAGGGCGCACGCCGAGCGGATCGAGTTGCCGCAGATAGCTGGCCGCCGTAAGTGCGTCGTCCTCACGCCCGGCCGCCTCGTAGAGGCATGCAAGCTGGCGCAGCGCCGTGGCGTCCCGATGTCCGGCCACCAGATCCACCAGGCTCCGGTGATACGCGGCCAGGTTCCCGTCCGCGAGGAAACCCAGGTGGGCCCCTAGAGCCTGCGCCGGAGCGGACCCGGGGTCGATGGCGAGTGCCCGCGCGACGTGCACGCCGGCTTCCGGACGCGCGTCCCGGGAGTAGAGTTCCCCGAGCAGGAGGTGCGCGTAGGAGTTGTTCTCATCCAACGCCAGCGACCGCTCCGCCAGCGCCAAGGCACGGGCGGTGTCCCCGGCGTCCGCCACCGCCCGGGCCTCGAGAAACGCCTCGTAGGCATCCAGTCGGGTCGGCGGGCCGGCAGAAACGTCGACATCCCCGAGCAACACGAGTTTCTCCGCAATCGCCCTCGCGACGGCGTCCCGCATGGCGAAGAGGTCTGCGTCGGCACCGCTCAGGTCCTCTTCCCAGAGCACCTGGAAATCCCCGAGGTTCGTGAGGCGCGCGGACAGGTCGGTGCGTCCGTCCGCGCGGCGGACGCGGCCCTCCACGACGTGGGTGGCGCCGAGTTCCCCGGCCAGGCGGTTCGCCACGTCGCGCTCCGCCCGGAAGGCGAAGGACGCCGCCCGGTCGAGCACCACGAAATCGGGCACTTCGGTGAGGGCGACGGCGATGTCCGCGGCGATCCCCTCGCCGAGATGGGAGGGCGTCCCCGGCGTCGTGACGGGCTGCTCGAAGGGCAGCACCGCGATGGTGATGCGCTTCGGCGCGATCTCGGGCAGCAGCACCCACCAACCCACGACCGTCGCCACCATGATGACCAGCATCGCCAGGGTGGCGACTGCGACGCCGTAGGACCTACGTTGCTGCATGAGCGGATCGTCCGAACACTACCCCTGACGGATTCGCGATTATGGCGTCGCGGATTGACGAGAGGTTGGGGCGGTCAGGGAGGCTGTACACGGTTCTCCCGTCGCTGCATGTTCTGAACTCTGCCCCATGAACGTGGGCGACAGCCTCGCGGTCAGCGGTCTGTCGGGCGCTGAGCGGGTTGCCCTGAAACCCAAAGCGCGTTTCACTGTGGGGCATCGCTCTATTTTCGCGCGAGCCGCCGTGATCCCGACAGCCGCCACACGGCGCCGCATTGCGGCCACTGGGCGTAGTACAGCGTGTAATACGAATAGGAGTGCACCAAGCCGGCGGCACAGGTTGCGTCCCACCGGCGACAGGGCTGGTAGGGCTCGCTCGAACGGTACTCACCGCCCTGGTGAAACCACTCCTGAGACTGAGACTGGGGTCCGTGCTTCCCGGATCACCTGACCGATGCCGTCCCCATTGGCCGTCCTTCTAAGCTGCCTCGTCTAGCTGCTGCCAGCCTTGCTCGTCCTCAATGAACTGAACTGGCCCGAGGTCGATGCTGTCGTGCTCCGCTAGCTCCTCCAACAGACGACTGATCTTACTCTTCTTGCTGGTCGTGATCTTGAGTTCATAGATGACCCGAAGAAGCCGATCCGCTGTACTGTCTGCGGGGTTCTCGCTTTTCTCCCAACGAGCAACGGACTGACCACTCTTGCCGAGCCACTCTCCTAGGGTTGCTTGAGAGAACCCCAACTCGTGCCTGAGGAATCGAAACTCCGCACCGCTTAACGGCTTTTTCTGCCCAATCAGATACAAGCCAATCGCCCTGTGCAGCCCGTCAATGTCATGAATTCTGACGGCTTCTCCGTACTTGGTGTTTTGACGCTCGAATCCGTTTCGCAGGTAAACCTGTTCCAGCCCGCACTCCCGATAGTGATATTGCTCCTCGCCTTTCATGTCTCTAGTTGGTTCTCCTACCAAACCGACTGGTCTCAACCCATTACGGTCAAAACGGACACCTCGCTCCCGGACAACGTCGCAACCACTCTCACGTGTCGTCCAGCGTAGCGTTTTGCCCAAGGTGACCTGCCATTCTCCGTGTTGATTGACATTTGGATCGTCCCTCACGGTCCCTGATCGCAGCGCCATGAGCGCCTGCGTCATGGTGATGCCCCGCTCGCACATCCTTGCCCTGGCGTGCTTAGTCCACAAGATGTCCTCGGAGCGTTTCGCCAAGTCCCTCACACGCTCCACCGCGTGAGCGGTGAGGGGGTCCTGGTTCGTTGGACAGTCCGAGGGCGGAGTTAAGGTGTACTCCGAGTGGTCTGATGCCCTCGATGAACGGACCCTGCCGACGCGCGGCGCCGATGTCAACGGCCTCGTCGAGGCGGCGGTGGTGGTGGTGTGGGAAGGCCGGTCGGTGACGACCGGAAGGACCCTTCCGGTCGTCGCCAACCCGTTCGCCGCGGCACTCGCCGTGTCACCCGAAGGGCCGCAACGCAGTGGAGGAGCCGCGCAGCGGCTTGACGCGGCGAGGGCCGTGGCGTTCCCGGCTGTCATGGCCCCCGCCCGGCTCACGCGGCGTCCTCCACGATGCCCCGGTAGACCTCGCCGGGCGTGCGGCCGCCCAGCGACGAATGCGGACGCGACTCCCCGTAGAAGCGGAACCAGGAGTCGATGACGCGTTCGGCGTCGCGGCCGTCGGCCAACTCGTGCAGGTACACCGCCTCGTACTTCAGCGAACGCCACAGCCGCTCGATGAAGATGTTGTCGAGATAGCGGCCGCGGCCGTCCATGGAACAGCGCGCGCCGCAGGCGCGCACCTTGTCGGTGAACGCGACGCTGGTGAACTGGGCGCCCTGGTCGGTGTTGAAGATCTCCGGCACGCCGAGGTGCAGCGCCGCCTCGAGCGCCTCGACACAGAAGGCGCTGTCCATGGTGTTCGACAGGCGCCACGACAGGACGTGGCGGCTGGCCCAGTCCATCACGGCCACCAAGTGGAAAAACCCCTGCGAAACAGGGATGTGGGTGATGTCCGCGCACCACACCTGGTCCGGTCGGTCGATCACGAGGTCGCGCAGCAGGTAGGGGTACACGCGATGCTCCGGGTTGGCCGCACTGGTGCGCGGCTTGCGGTACACCGCCTCCATGCCCATCCGCCGCATCAGCCGCCGCACGCGGTGCCGGCCGGCGACCACGCCCTCACGGCGCAGGTGCCGCACCAACTGCCGGCTGCCGTAGAACGGATGTTCCAGATGCAACTCGTCCAAGCGGCGCATCAGCGCCAGGTTCGCCGCGCTCTCCCCCACCGGCTCGTAGTACTGCGACGAGCGGCTCAAGCCGAGCAGAGCACACTGCCGCGACAGCGACAGCCCACAGCCGCGATCCACCAGCGCGGCACGCTCCGAACGGCTCAGCGCGCCAACCCGCGCAGAAAAAAATCCCGTTCCACCGTCAGCTCGCCGATCTTCGCGTGCAGGTCCCGGATCGTCGCCTCGTGCTCCGCACCGCGCTTCGAGCCGGGCTGCGAGAACACCTCGTCCAGACCCTCCACCGCCTGCCGCTTCCACGCGCCCACCTGGTTCGGGTGCACCTCGTGGCGCGCCGCGATCGCCTGCACCGGCTCCCGCTCCCGCAGCGCCTCCAGCGCCACACGCTTCTTGAACTCCGCCGTGAAACGGCGTCTCTTCCTGGCCATCACAGTGTCTCCTCTCGACGCCGGAGTACACCTTAGCCAACTGTCCAAAAAACCGGGACCAGCTCACGGGTCCGGGAAACTGAATCGGGGCAGGCGAGTCTGGCATCACGATCTATCATGTTGATAGGGACATCTTCCTGTCAAGCGACGGTGCACGAGCGTCACTGCCGACCCATCTCCCAGAAAAAGCAACGTACTATCAAAACGTTGCGGTAACGAACGGTCACCGTCGGAGCGACTTCCCTGCGTTACGCACCCCGCGCCGGATAGCTACGGCGCCGACGACCCGCCGGCGACGGGCTTCTGTGACCCGATGGGGCCTGGGTCTTCGAAAATCTGGTCGGAGTGCGCGGATTCGAACCGCGGGCCCCTGCCTCCCGAAGGCAGTGCTCTACCAGGCTGAGCTACACTCCGAACCCCGCGTGCGGGTGCCTGGCGCCGCGTCGCGGGAACGCGCCGGTCGGCGCGGGGCGTATTGTAATGGCGCGGCGTGTTGCGCGCCATCGCTGGTGGGCGTGCGCTTGGAGGACTCAGTGCATGCGCGCGACGGCGAATCCCGCGAGAGCCTCAAGCGCTTCGCGGTAGATGTTCCAGGGCAGGGCGGCGAGGGTGTCCACCGCGAGACCCGCGAACGCTTGAGCCCGCCGTTGCGTGTAGTCGAGCGCCCCCGAGCGGCGCACTGCCTGGAGGACGGGACCCAGCTCCCGCGCGTCGCGCGAGGTCAGCGCATGGCGCACGGTGGCGGCGTCGTCCTCGCTGCCATGCTTCATCGCGTGGATGAGCGGCAGCGTGGCCTTGCCCTCGGCGAGGTCGTCGCCGACGTTCTTGCCCATCACCGCGCTGTCGCCCTCGTAGTCGAGCCAATCGTCGACCAACTGGTAGGCCAGGCCGAAGTACAGCCCGTAGTCGCGCATGGCTTCGGGGACGGACGGGGTCTCCGTCGCGAGCACGCCCGCGGTGTGCGCGGACGCCTGGAAGAGGAGGGCGGTCTTGCAGCGCACGACCTCCATGTACGCTTCCTCGGTCAGGTCCGCGTTGCCGACGTTGTCGAGCTGCAGAACCTCGCCTTCCGCGATGATGTTGGTGGCGTCGGCGAGGATGGTCAGGATGTCCATCCGGTCGAGATCCACCATGAGCTGGAAGGCGCGCGAGTAGAGGAAATCGCCGACGAGGACGCTCGGCGCGTTGTCCCAGTGGGCGTTCGCGGTCGGCACCCCGCGCCGCAGCAGCGACCCGTCGACCACGTCGTCATGGAGCAGCGTGGCGGTGTGCAGGAACTCGATGATGGCGGCCAGGCGGACGTGGTCCGTGCCCCCGTAGCCGCAGCAGCGCGCCACCAGCAGCACGATCAGCGGCCGCAGCCGCTTGCCGCCGCTCTGCAGGATGTACTCCCCGATCTCCTCGACGAGGGCCACTTCCGAGGTCAGGTGGTGCGGAATCAGCGCGTTGACCTGCTGGAAATCGCTCGCCACCAGGCGGTAGATGGCCGACAGGTCGGTCGCGTCGAGACGGGGCGCACGCGCCGCATTCGAAGGCATCGGCGAAGCTCCAGGGCGTTGGCTGAACGGCCGCTCCCGCGTTGTAAACGGGGGCGAGGGTCCGTAGAATTGCGCCGTTTCTTTGGCCGCCAAAGGCCGCCGCGGATCGTCGTGGCGCGACGGTTGGCTATTGTAATACAGGCGGGTCGGGAGTAGCGGAATGTTCGCGGTGTTCGAGAGCGGCGGCAAGCAGCACCGCGTGTGCGAAGGCGAGGTGGTTCGCCTCGAGCGGCTTGGCAGCGAGGTCGGCGAGCAGGTGGAGTTCGATCGCGTGCTCATGGTGGCGCGCGACGACGACGTCTCCGTCGGGACGCCCTACGTCGATGGCGTCAGCGTCACCGGCGAAGTGGTCGCCCAGGGCCGCGGCCGCAAGATTCGCGTCATCAAGTTCAAGCGGCGCAAGAACTACCTGCGCCGCGCCGGGCACCGGCAGCACTACACCGACGTCCGGATCACCGGAATCGGGGGCTGACCGGCGGCAGACCCCCGGACGGCAACACAGGCGCACGGCGACGCTGCAACCTATCGGGACCATTCATCATGGCGCACAAGAAAGCGGGCGGGAGCACGCGCAACGGTCGGGACTCGCACTCCAAGCGACTGGGCATCAAGAAGTACGGCGGCCAAGCCGTCCAGGCGGGCAACATCATTGTCCGGCAACGGGGAACGCGGTTCCACGCCGGCGAGAACGTGGGCTGCGGCCGGGACCACACCCTGTTCGCGACCGCCGACGGTACGGTCAGCTTCTCCGTTCGCGGTTCCCTGCGGCGCAAGTATGTGGACGTCGCGCCGGCCGGCGACGCCGTCCAACCGTCCGGCTCGCCCTGAGTCGGGGCGGAACCCGCGCACGAAAGGCCGCCTCGGCCCGGCGGTCGTCGGGTCCGCGCACCCCCGCGGTCCCATTCGTTCCCCTGACCCACGCTCCGTGGTGTCTCTTCCATGCAGTTCGTCGATGAAGTGACGGTGCGCGTCGCCGCCGGCAAGGGCGGTCCGGGCGCGCTGAGCTTCCGCCGCGAGAAGTACATCGCGAAGGGCGGTCCCGACGGGGGCGACGGCGGCGATGGAGGGGACGTGGTCCTGGTCGCCGACGCGGCGCTCAACACCCTGGTCGACTTCCGCTTCCATCCGCTGTGCCGCGCGAAGAACGGCCAGCCCGGCAGCGGCCGCGACCGTACGGGCGCCCGGGGGGCGGATGCGGAACTGCGCGTTCCGGCGGGCACCACGGTCATCGACGACGAGACCCTGGAGGTGATCGGCGACCTCGCGAGCCCCGGCGAAAGGCTGTTGGCAGCGCGGGGCGGTCGCCGCGGCCTCGGCAACACGCGGTTCAAGTCGAGCACGAACCGCGCCCCCCGCAGGACGACTGCCGGGGACCCCGGGGAGGCGCGTGCGTTGCGTCTGCAACTCAAGCTGATCGCCGACGTGGGCCTTCTGGGGTTGCCGAACGCCGGCAAGTCGACGCTGGTCGCGGCCGTGTCGGCCTCGAAGCCCAAGATTGCGGACTACCCGTTCACGACGCTGCGCCCGAACCTCGGCGTTGTGCGCGTGGACGTCGATGCGAGCTTCGTCATGGCGGATATCCCGGGACTGGTGGCAGGGGCCGCGTCGGGCGCGGGGTTGGGGACGCGGTTTCTCCGGCACCTGGCCCGGACCCGCGTACTGGTTCATCTCGTGGAGGTGGCCCCACTCGACGGGTCGGACCCGGTGGAGAACGTTGCGTCGGTGGAGCGCGAGTTGTTTGCGTACAGTGCCGCCTTCCGGGAGCGGCCGATCTGGATGGCGCCGAGCAAGATGGACCTGGCCGCGGACGCGGATGTCGCGGAGGCGCTTCGAGAGCGTTACCCGAAGCGCCCTCTGTTCCCGATCTCGTCCGTAACGGGGCAGGGCGTGGCCGCGCTCACCGGCGCGCTGATGCGATACCTGGATGAGGCCGACGCGGAGCAGGAGGCGGTATTGACGGAGCGGATCTCGGTGGACGTCCTCGCGCGCTCGGCCGCGGAGCGGGAGACGCTGGCGCGGGACACGGCCACCCCATCCGTCCCGGGAGCGAGTCGGTGAGAGATCCGGCTCGCGACATCGCTCGCCCGGCCCTGCGCGACGCCCGCACCTGGGTCGTCAAGGTTGGCAGCGCCCTGGTGACCGAGAACGAGCGCGGCATAGACCGGGGTGCGATCAGCCGCTGGTGCCGCCAGATCGCGACGCTGCACGAGCATGGCCGGCAGGTCGTGCTGGTGACCAGCGGCGCCGTGGCGGAAGGCAGCCGGCGGCTTGGCTTCCCGCACCGGCCGGATACGGTGCACGAGCTGCAGGCGGCGGCCGCGGCGGGCCAGATGGGCCTGATCGAAGCCTACGAACAGGCGTTCCGGGAGTGCGGCCTGGCCACGGCCCTGGTCCTGCTCACCCACGACGACCTCGCGGACCGGCGGCGGTACCTGAACGCGCGCGGGACGCTCATGACGTTGCTCGGGATGGACGTGGTCCCGGTGATCAACGAGAACGACTCGGTCGCCACGGACGAGATCCGCCTCGGCGACAACGACACGCTGTCGGCCATGGTCGCGAGCGCCCTGTCGGCCGATGTCCTGGTCCTTCTGACGGACCGCGACGGCTTGCACGAGCGGGACCCGCGATTCGCGCCGGACGCCCCGGTGATTGAGCGCGCCCTCGCGGCGGACCGCGGTCTCGATGCGCACGCGGGGGGCAGCGGCGTGCTGGGGCGCGGCGGCATGGTGACCAAGCTGGCCGCGGCACGGCTGGCGGCACGGTCGGGAACGCCGACGGTCATCGCCAACGGCGCCGTGCCCGACATCCTGATCGCGATCGGGGAGGGGGCGGCCGTCGGCACGCTGCTGGAATCGGACGTCGAGCCCCTGGTGGCGCGGAAGCGCTGGATTGCCGGGCAGCTGCGGCCGAAGGGCCGGATCGCCCTCGACGAAGGCGCGGTGCGGGCGGTGCGGGAGCGGGGCGTGAGCATCCTGGCCGTAGGCGTGATCGCCGCAACGGGTGATTTCCAGCGCGGTGACATGGTGCTCGTGACGGACTCCGACGGTGCGGAGGTCGCCAAGGGGCTCATCAACTACGGCGGCGACGAGACGCGGCTGCTGCTCGGGGCGCCGAGCGGCGAGATCGAGGCGCGGCTAGGCTACGTGGACGACGAGGAACTCATCCACCGGGACAACCTGGTAGTGGTGTGAGCGCGGCGGACGCGTCAGGCGGAAGCGGCCTCTCCGGCACCGGTGGGTTCCGCGCCGTCGTCTCCCAGGGCGCGGATCTGTGCGTTGAGACGCGACTTGTGACGGGCGGCCTTGTTCCGGTGCAGGATGCCCCGTCGGACCATCCGGTCGAGTACGGGCACAGCGGCGGTGAACGCGGCCTGTGCCGCCTCCTGGTCGCCGCTCTCGAGCGCGGTACCGACCCGCTTCAGGTAGGTGCGGTACATGGAGCGCTGACTGGCGTTCCGGGCCCGGCGCTTCTGCGCCTGGCGGGCTCGTTTCCTGGCTTGTGGACTGTTGGCCAAGCGGGTTCTCCGATTCACCGAGGGAGTCGCCGAGGGAGGCGCCCGGGGAGGGCCGGGCGGCGGAAAGCGGCGCACTATGCCCGCGGGGTCCGATGAAGTCAACCGACCCTGCCGCAGACGACGCGGCCAACCTGCACGCGCAGGGGTCCGTGGTGGCCTCCATGACGGCGCTGTCGCGGATCTCCGGGTTCGCGCGCGACATCGTGCTCTCGCACTTCTTCGGCGCCGCCGGCATCGCGGACGCGTTCTTCGTCGCTTTCCGGGTGCCGAACTTCTTCCGCCGGCTGTTCGCGGAGGGGGCCTTCGCCCAGGCATTCGTGCCGGTGCTGGCCGAGTACCGCGGGTCCGAGCGGGCGGCCCTCGACCGGTTCGTGGGCGCGGTGACCGGCAACCTGCTGCTGGTGCTGACGCTGGTCAGCGTGGCGGGGGTGCTTGGCGCGGCGGGCCTCGCGGTGCTCTTCGCCCCCGGCTTCGTGGGCGACGACGAGCGGCTGCCGGTCGCCACGGCGATGCTGCGCATCACCTTCCCCTACCTGGCCTTCATTTCGCTCACGGCGTACGCGGGCGCGTTGCTCAACAGTTTCCATCGGTACGCCGTCCCGGCCTTCACGCCCGTCCTGCTGAATGCCGTGCTGATCGCCGCGGCCCTGGTGGCCGCGCCGGCGTTCGAAGAACCTGTCATGGCGCTGGCCTGGGGCGTCCTCGCGGCGGGCGCCGTGCAGTTGCTCTTCCAGTTTCCGCCCCTCGCGCGGCTCCGTCTCCTCAAGCCCCCGCGGATCGACTGGGGCGACCCCGGCGTACGCAAGGTCCGGCGGCTCTTCCTGCCGGCTGCGTTCGCGGCTTCGGTCAACCAGATCAACGGGCTGATCGGCGGGATCCTCGCCTCGCTGCTCGCGACGGGGAGCATCTCCTGGCTCTACTACGCGGACCGGCTGATGGAACTGCCGATCGGACTCGTCGCGGTGGCGCTCGGCACCGTGTTGCTGCCGAACCTGTCACGGCTCCACGCTGACGAGGACGGTCCCGGATTCGCCGCCACCCTGGACTGGGGCCTGCGCATGGGGCTGCTGCTCGGCGTGCCGGCGGCGACGGCGCTGTTCGTGCTGGCCGTGCCGCTGGTGGCGACCATCTTCCAGCACGGCGCGTTCTCCGCCCGCGACACCGCCATGGCCGCCGCCGCGCTGCAGGCGTTCGCGGTCGGACTGCCGGCCCTGGTGGTGGTCAAGATCGCGGCCCCGGGGTTCTTTGCGCGCCAGGATACGCGGACGCCGTTCCACTACGCGGCGGCGTCCGTGGCGGTGAACGTGGCGACGGCGCTCGCGCTGTTCTGGTGGCTGCATCACGTGGGGCTCGCCCTCGCGACGAGCGTGGCGGCCGTCGTCAACGCGGCGCTCCTGTTGCGGGGTCTCTGGCGGCGCGGGGACTATGCGCCGACGCGCGCCCTTTGGCGGACCCTCGCAGCGGCCGTGGCGGCGAGCGCGGTCATGGGCGGTTTGTTGCTCTGGACCGTACCCGACGGCGAGCGGTGGGTGACCGCGGACCTCCTCTCGCGGATCGGGATGCTCGCCGCGGCGGTGGCCGGCGGCGGCCTCGCCTACCTGGCCGCGGTGGTGGCGCTCGGCGTCCGGCCCCGCCAGCTCCGGCACCGCGTGTAGAATCGCGCGATGGAGGTCATTCGCGGCATGCACGGGATCCGGTCGCGACATCACGGGAACGTCGTCACCATCGGCAACTTCGACGGCGTCCACCACGGCCACCAGATGCTCCTCGCGCATGTCCGGGCGAAGAGCGCGGAACTCCGCTGTCCCAGCCTCCTGATCACCTTCGAACCGCAGCCGCGGGAGTTCTTTCGCGGCGAGACCGTCCCGGCGCGACTGACGCGCTTCCGCGAGAAGATCAGCTTGCTCAAGGACACCGGGATCGACCGCGTCCTGTGCGTGCCCTTCAACGAGCGCACGGCGCGCACGCCCGCGTCGTTCGTGGTCAAGGACCTGCTGGCCGAACAGCTTGGCGCGCGGTACGTGGTCGTGGGGGACGACTTCCGCTTCGGGCGCGGCCAGGAGGGCGACTACGCCATGCTCAAGGGCGCGGGGGACACCTATGGCTACGGTGTCAGCCACATGGGCACGCTCACCTTCGAACACGGCCGCGTCAGCAGCACGCGCATCCGCGACGCCCTCGCGGAAGGCGATTTCCCGCTCGCGGAGAAGCTGCTCGGACGCCGCTACTTCATCATGGGGCGCGTCGTTTACGGGCGGCGGCTCGGCCGGCAACTCGGCGTGCCCACGGCGAACATCCGCCTGCAACGCTACCGGGCGGCCCTCAACGGCGTGTTCGCCGTCACGGTGACCGGCCTCGGGGGCGAGCGGCGCGGCGTCGCCAACATCGGCGTGCGGCCGACCGTGGACGGCAAGGAGCCCCTGCTCGAGGTGCACATCTTCGACTTCGACGAGGACATCTACGGCGCGCTCCTCACGGTAACGGTGCGCCGCAAGATCCGGGACGAGGTGAAGTTCGAGTCGCTCGACGCCCTGAAGGCGCAGATCGGGCGGGACATCGCGGCAACGCGGGACCGGTTCGAGACGGATGGTTGAGGACGGGGGCCCGGAAGGGTCCGGCCGCCGGCCCTGGTTCACCGCAGCGGTCTGGTACGGTCTTGCCGTGGTCCTGCTCGGCCTCGACCGGTGGAGCAAGGGGCTGGCCAGCGGATATCTCGCATACGGGGACGAGGTGCGGGTGCTGCCGTTCCTCTCCTGGAAGCTGCTGCACAACACCGGCGCGGCCTTCAGCGCCTTCGCCGGCGACGCCGGCTGGCAGCGTTGGGTGTTCTCGGCCGTCGCCGTCGCCGTGGCGACGTTCATGGTCAACGAGATCCGGAAACTGCCCGCGGGCGCTGCCTGGTACGGCTTCGCCTACGGCTGCATCCTGGCCGGCGCCCTCGGCAACCTGGTGGACCGCGCCACGCTTGGCTACGTGGTCGACTTTGTCTTCGTGCACTACGACTGGTTCCGCTTCCCCGTGTTCAACGTGGCCGACTCCGCCGTGACGGTGGGTGCCGGGACCTGGATCGTGCTTCTTGCGCTGGAAGCGCTGCGAGCCCGAGCCGCCGCCCGCTGAAGGCCCGGGAGGCCGTGCGGCCCCCCGGCGACTGTCCCACACATCTCAAGGACGAAGGCGCACACGCCGTGGGGGCGAAGTCCGCTTGGGCGCGATCGCGCCGCACCGTACTGTCGGATCCCCGAGAGGAGAACGGAGACATCTCGATGGAGGCGCGGGGACGGCGTGGTTTCTCGCTGCTCGAGCTGATCGCGGCGCTCGCGATTCTCTCGCTGCTGGCGGGCATCGCGACGCCGCTGTACACGCAGTACGTGGACCGGGGCCACCGCACGTCCGCTCGGGCCGACCTGCTGCGCTGCGCCCAGGGCATGGAGCGTCACGCGAGCTGGACGTTCAGCTATCGAGCGGCGATCGACAGCGACGGCGACGGGATCGGGGACACCGATACCGGCGCGGTGACCCCGAACGTGTGCACGCCGTCGTCCTCGCGTCATCTGCTCCGCCTTGCGGACGCCGGGGCGGCGCACTTTTTCCTTCGGGCGGCCCCGCAATCGCCTCACCCGGCGACAGACGGCGCGCTCGGTATCGACGCGGATGGCAACCGCTGGTGGGACCGGAACGCCGACGGCGATTTCGAGGACGCGGATGAAGACCACTGGGAAGAGTGAGTGTCGGCCGCGGCGTCACGCCGGGTGGCGGGCGGCGCAGGGCGGCCTCTCCCTGATGGAGGTGCTGACCGCCACCGTCGTGCTGGCCGTCGGCGCCTCGGGGCTCGGCGTGCTGCAGGCGGGCGCCTTGCGCGACAGCCGGGAGGCCCTGCAGCGCACGGAGGCGATCGTGCTCGCGGCCGACATGCTCGAACGCGTGCGGGCGAACCCCGGGGGCGGCCACGCGGCGGGCCTCGGGGACGCCCCGGGCGCGCGACTCTCATGCGTTTTCGTCGAGTGCGATCCGACGGCGCTTGCGGCGTTCGACATAGCGACCTGGAAGTGCCGCCTGGGCGCCTGGACGCGGGCGCCGGCATGCGAAGCGCTGCGGGCCGGCGGGGCATTGCTGCCGGAAGGGCAGGCCGGCCTGCCGGAAGGCGATGGCGCCGTCGCGGTCGATGCCGACGGCCGCGTACGCGTGACCGTCACGTGGCGCGCGGGGGTGGAAGTGCGGCGGGAACTCGTGGTGTCGAGCCGCATCTGATGCCGCGACCCTGATGCCGCGACATAGGGCCTTCACGCTCGTCGAGATGCTCGTGGCGCTCGGGCTGGGCTCCCTCGTCACGGTTGGCATCGTCGAGTTGCTGGCGGGCAACCAGCACAGCCACGCGGTGCTCACGGGCCAGGCGCGCATGCAGGAGTCGGCTCGCCATGCCCTGGATTTCCTGGCCCGTTCCGCGCGCGCCGCGGGGTATCTCGGCTGCGCCCGCAGCGTCCCGCGCAACACGCTGAACGGCGCCCTCGGGGGCCTGTTCGAGGTGGACATCGAGACGGGGGTGACGGGCTATGACGGGACCGGCCGCACGGCGTCTCCCGACGGTTGGACGCCTCCGCTCGACGCGCTGCCGAGGCGGACGGGTCGCCGGTCGGTGAACGCCTTCCGCAACCGGAACGGTGTCGACATCGCCGGGCTGCGCCCCGGTTCCGATGTGCTCGTCCTCCGCTTCGTCGAGGTGCCGCTACGGCTCGCGGCGCCGGTGGGCCCGGACGACGACCACGTCCCCGTACGGTCGACGCGCAGCGGGCCGGACCGGGATGACTTCGCGGTCATCGCCGACTGTGCCGGGGCCGCGCTGTTCCGGGCCACCGCCGTACAGACGCTCGGAGACGGCGTCGCACTCGCGCGGGGACCCGGCAGCGGTCCCTACGACAACGCGGCCACGGCGAGCCTCGTACCGCCCGACACGGGGTTCGGGAACGACTTGGGCCCTGCCGGGACGGCAGTGGGCCGGGTGATGACGCACATCTACTACGTTGCGGCCGGGGCAGGAGCCAACAACCGGGGCGTGGCGCCCTGGTCGCTCTGGCGCAAGAGCGGGACGGCGCGGCCTGCCGAACTCGTGCAGGGCATCGAGGACCTCCAGGTGCTGTTTGGCGTCGACACGGACGGGGATGGCATCCCCAACCGGTATGCCCCGCCGCGGACGGGCCCGGGGCGACGCATCCGGGCGGTACGCATCGCGGTAACGGCGAACGGCGTGGATGTCGTGCCCGGGGAACGCACGATTCGGCGTACGTTCGTGCAGACCATCGCAGTGCGTAACGGATGAGCACCGCATCACCGGGGAGGGCGCCGCAGCGCGGGGCGGCGCTGTTCCTTTCGCTCCTGTTGCTCCTGCTCCTAACCGTGACCGGTGTCGCCGCGGTGCGAGAATCCGGCTTCGAGTCACGCATGGCGCGCAACGCACACGACGGGCTGCTGGCCTTCGAGGCGGCCGAGGCTGCCCTGGCGAGCGGCGAGCGCATGCTCCGGCGGTTCGGGAGCCCAGCAGCGGCCCTGGATGCGGTGCTTCCCGTCCGTGGGTACGAAGATGCCGCGCCATGGTTGCGGGCCGCCGCGTGGGAAACCGCGCACGTTGCTGCAACCGGGCATGCGGCCGCGGAGGCGCCGCGTTTCCTGGTGGAGGCGGTGGCCGTGGGCGGGGGCCGGGCGGTCGAGCGCGGGGAAGAAGAAGGAGCGGCCGAGGGCGAGGAAGCGGGAGCGGCCGTGTTCCGCGTAGTCGCGCGCGCCACGGGCGGGACGCCGGACACGATCGTGCTCCTGGAAAGCACCTACGTCCTGGAGGGAGGAGGCACGCGGCTGTCCTGGCGGGAGGTCCGGTAGGGGCGGGGCTTGTCCCAGGGCTTGTCCCCGCCCGGGGTGGTTTCGTGCATGAATTCGACACGGGACGGGACGAGCCCTCCGCCGAACGGTAGTTTTCGGGGGTTGCAGGACATCGCAGTACGTTCTTTAACCTTTTGATAAAAATAAACTTTTTGGCGTTCTGGGCATCACCGGGGCACACTGCTTCTCAACATTCCTTAGTAACCGAACAGGGAATGGGAAGTGAACAATCGACCCCTCATGCTGTCCGCAACCTTCGTGTGGAACGCCAAAACCCCCGGTCGCTACGGCGACGGCCGCGGCGGACTCGGCCTCGGCCTGCTCGTCCGCCCCGCGCTGCGCGGCGGACTCAACAAGTCCTGGACGCAGAGTGTACGCATCGACGGCCGGCCCACCAGCCTCGGCCTCGGCCGCTACCCCGTCGTCACCCTCGCCATGGCCCGCGAGCGGGCGCTGGAGAACGCCCGGGCCATCGCTCAGGGGAACGATCCCCGACGCTCGGCCAGGGCCGTGCCGACCTTCGCCGAGGCGCTGGAGACCGTCATCGGGATCCACGCCCCGCACTGGAAGGACCGGCGCGGGTCCGAACGCCAGTGGCGCACGAGCCTCGCCACCTACGCGCTGCCGCGCCTCGGCGCCAAGACCGTCGACGCCGTGACCAGCGCCGACGTCATGGCCGTGCTGCTGCCCATCTGGTCCACCAAGCGGGTGACCGCCAGTCGTGTGCGGCAGCGCATCGGCGCCGTGATGAAGTGGGCGGTCGCGCAGGGCCTGCGCGCCGACAACCCCGCCGGCGACGCGATCTCCGCCGCGCTGCCGAGAACGGCCGCCGTGCAGCGGCACCAGAAGGCGCTGCCGCACGCCGAGGTCCGCGCCGCGCTCGCGCGGGTGCGGGGCTGCGAGGCCTGGCGCGGCATCCGGCTGGCACTCGAGTTCCTGGTGCTGACCGCCACGCGCTCGGGCGAGGTGCGCAACGCCCGCTGGGAGGAGATCGACCGCGACGGCGCCGTGTGGACCATACCCGCAGAGCGCATGAAGAACGGCCGCGAGCACCGCGTGCCACTCTCGGACCGGTCCCTCGAGGTGCTCGACGAGGCCGGTGAGCTGGCAGCAACGGACGGCTGGGTGTTCCCGTCGCCGCGCGGCCGCGTAATACCCCAGAAGTACCTGTCGGAGCTCATGCGCGCGCTGCAGGTTGACGCGGTCCCGCACGGCTTCCGCTCGAGCTTCCGCGACTGGGCCGCCGAGTGCTCCGACGCGCCGCGCGAGGTCTGCGAGCTCGCCCTGGCGCACGTCAACGGCGATCGCGTGGAAGCGGTCTACCGGCGCACCGACCTGTTCGAGAAGCGCCGCGTGCTGATGGCGGAGTGGGCGGCGTACGTCGCCTGAAGGGAACCGGCGCAACCGCGACGCGGCTGTGCCGGCGCGGAGAGTGGCTTCGACGACCAGTTCCCGCCGCGAACCGTGTTTCAGGGCACTCTCCGCGCCGTTCAGCAAGGTGATCGCGTCGGATCCACACGATTGGCGGCCGGATTCCGCCGCGACGACGAGTGCGCCCAACCAGGCGCCAGGGACCTGACGGTCGGGCCCTCCCCCGAGGCGGACGGCCGTCCCGAGTTACAGGAGCGTGGCGTTGACCACGTATGCCGCTACCAGCGCGACAACGATGACGGTGACGAGCTTGGTGGTGTACCACCAGTCGCGATCCAGCTTGAAGCCGCCTTCCAGGATGTCATGGCGTTTCAACATCACTTCCTCCTAAAGCCAGCCCAGACCTTCGAACTCTTCAGCACCGCGCCGCCCGCGCGCACAGCACTGGTCCAGTTTGGCAGAGTTTCTCCGCCAGTGCTTCGGGGGTGCTTTTCGGGATCGAGAGAGTGCCGCTGTGCGACGCTTCGGCCGCGCTCCGCGGCCGCGCCAGGCGGCCGGGAACGGGCGTGATCTGTTCAGTTGTAATGGGCGATCCGTCGTCCTCGATTCGCTCGAGTCAGCCGGAGCCGCAGCAAACTTGCTGCGAGTTGCCCGTGACGCACTATGCGCTGCCGTCCTAGAGGCGGCGGCTGCGGCGCGTCGTCGCCGACGTTGGCCGCAAGCCCGGTTTCGGCGCGGCGACGGTTAGCGGCTTGCGGTGGATTCCTCCGCCAGCAGGGGAGCGTGATGGCTCCCGAGCATCCGCAGGTCGTCGCGCCACGGCGCAAGCGGTTCCATGCAACGGGATTTCGCCCGTCACCCGCGCGGCTTCAGTAGCCCGCGCGCCGGCCGCCCGACCGTGCATTTGATCGAGCCCCCATCAGAAGCGATGTGGCCCATCGTGCCTTCGTCGGTGCGTCTGCCCGAATCTGCAGCGCCATTACGGCGTTGCGGCACTGGGTTCCTTTCGGCGCCCTCGTCAGGTCGGCTTGTGCCGACCGCCAGCTGCTTGCGCAGCAAGGTATGGGGCGGACTCTAGCACCGCGTCACGAAAGCCGCACTACGAAAATGTTTAGTGAAACCCTTGCCGCCACTGGCCTGCACGCCGCTTTTGCGCCCCGTCACTACCGGAATCCCGTACTGTGAAATCCGTCCGTAACGACCGCCGGGGCGGTAGTGACAGGGCGCCAACGACTCCGCCTCTGCCGGATCCCGAACCGCTCGCGGAACAGGACTGGCGCTGGTCGCCCATGAACGAACGGCTGCACCGCCGCTACTAACCTCCCCGGCGGCCGGGGGCACGGCGGGTTCTCACCGGTCGCGCCCCGGGCCCCCAAGTCTCTTCTGCGGTCCCAGCTTCCCTTGACGCGTCGGGTCGCACCACCACGCTGTCGGCGGGGATGGCGACCGCAACCTCCCGATACGACGGCGATCAGTGCCCTGTCCGGCCTGTCCTCCCGGTCGCCATCCCTGCCCGAGCGGCGAGCGACAGCCCTGCGGCTGAGTGAGGGGCAGCGAGGCTGCCGTGCCAGCGACTTGCGCTGCGAATGGGCGCATCCCACTGGACGCGAAGCAGAGTCACGCTGGCGTGGAGGCGACCGTGCGGATCGAGGTGGCATTTTTGGCGACCTGCGCTGCGCTGGACGTCGATCAGTCCATCAGGCTTCCAGCGCCCGGAGCAGATCTGGCCGTCGCCAGGACAATCCGAGCGCAGGGCCTGTGTCAATCAACCCTGCTCGTCTTTTTCCCGCTCGTCCAGGATCGTTTGCATCTGCTCAGGCGTCGGCATCCTGTCCCAGTCCCACTTCACGCCCTCGTGTTCTTCCGCATCGGCTTCCTGGCCCATCCGCAGCAGGCTCCTGTCGCTCGCACTCAAGAGCTTGCGGTTCGCCTCCGTGGGGTTGGCGTGGTAGCGCCGCCGGGCGATACGGGGGTCGGGCTTCACTGTTCGAGCACCTCGACTCCCTCCAGCAGGTCAGGATCTAGCATCACACACAATACATCTTCGTCACGACCAGCCGCGCGGTCTCGCTTGCACGTCTCAGCGAACCGGCGGTCTTCTCGTTCGCGTTCGATAGCCGCTAGGTTGGCCTGCTCCCGTTCACGTTCCCGGTCCTCTTCGACTTGGGCCATGAGCCGGGCGTCGAAGCTGTACCGGCACATCTGACCAACCCACCTGTCACCTGCTTCCTGAAGACAGGCGAGCAGACGCTCTTCGCGCTGATGGGCGTGATAGTCCGGATGCAGGCTGACCACTCCTAGAGGAGACAGGATCGCGGCCCATCCTGCCAGCAGCCCGAAACCGAGTGCCAAGAAGTTGAGAGCGGCACCGTCTCTCAGGAAGCGCCACGCGGACGCAAGCCGGTGCCGCATCGCGTCGGTCATTTCGCTGATGGTCTATCCGGCTCCAGTTCCAACCGAGAGGCGGACCGCCTCTTCCTTGTGAGGACGATCTTGGCCAACGTCAGCAACACGGCCTGCTTCAGCGACATGGCCGCGAGGCACAAAAGGAAGATCCCGACGATCCACTGCCACTACGCGCCCTCACGGATGAACCATCCGCCAAGCGCCGCAGCACCGACCGAGAAGACCCACGGAATCCACGGGTACTCCCACAGACCCTCTTTGAGTTCTTCGTCCATTTGGCTCAGGCGGCTGGCCGGGTGCCGATCACCTCGCGCAGGCCCTCGAGGAGCCCCTCAAGGTGGGCCATGCGCTCGCGCAACTGGACGACGTCGTTGCGCAGCCCTGCGATGTCCTGGCGCAACGAGCGCTGGCCGGCGAGCACCAGACCGGCGATGGCGACGCCGACGGCGAGGATCGCGATCAGTTCGGCGGACATGCGCCCAAGCATACCCTAGGAGCTTGCGCCGTAGCACGCTTTTCGTCCGACCTGGTGGGAGCGACAGGCAGAGCGGAGGCGATTTTGCGCCGCAATGTGGGTATTCGATGCCGTTTTCAGGAACGAAATCTCGTCAAGGTGGGTTTTCAAGATGCCAGAATTTTCTACGGCGCAAGCTCCTAGGACCGAGCGGAGCTGGACCCGCGACGACCGATCCCAGCCGCGACCGGACGGCACGGGTGTTGCCGCTGTCCCCCAGCAGTCGTTCGTGTTCGCGAACGCGGGCCGTCCCCCTGCCGTCGCGGCGGCACAGGGCGGTGTATGAGAGGTTGTGCATCCCTCGGTCTCGGGGTGTTGCAGGGCGCGCGTGGCGCGTCGGGCAGGCAATGGGAAACGGGAGGCGCCCCAACGGACGCCTCCTGCGAACAGGGGCTCAGTGTTACTGGACGATCCGGGATCTTCACGATCTCCGGACCCGCACTTGCGTGCGCACGGTCCCGATGCCTTTTCCGGTGCCGCTGTGTTGCGGCGACTGCGCTGGGAGGACGATCTGCATCGCCGATCCTCGCTCCAGTCCTTCGGCGGGTCCCGGTGCGGCGGCCGAGAAAGCCGCCGCCCCAGCCAGGTCGCGAGACTCCGGCATGGAGAACCTCACGCCACGACATGGTCCGCTTCACGAACGCCGAAAACCGTCTCGGCTTCCGTCTTCAGCCGCCTGTCCAACAGGCAGCCAGCTACCATGCCGCCACACGCTCTCGCGTGCCCTGCCGACGCCTGGTGCATCTCCCAGTTCGCCACGCGTGTCCGTTCGAGACAGCGAAATGGCGGTTGTCGGCCGGCGCTAACCTGCGCCACAAGGGGGTCGGCCACCGCCGACCCGAACGTCGCCATGATCGCGACTGCCTCTGCGATAGACCATCAATCTCGGCCTGAGGTCGACAGACTGACCTGATGCGTGCAAGAGTGTGACTCACTTCGATTGCACATTTGCGATGGCTCCAACCGCATGGCATATGTCGACAACGAGATCGCCGTCAAATTCTGCGAGCTGTGCGATTGGACATACGAAGTCTGGATCACCTGAGCTGGTCCCGGTTTTTTGGACAGTTGGCTAAGGTGTACTCCGGCGTCGAGAGGAGACACTGTGATGGCCAGGAAGAGACGCCGTTTCACGGCGGAGTTCAAGAAGCGTGTGGCGCTGGAGGCGCTGCGGGAGCGGGAGCCGGTGCAGGCGATCGCGGCGCGCCACGAGGTGCACCCGAACCAGGTGGGCGCGTGGAAGCGGCAGGCGGTGGAGGGTCTGGACGAGGTGTTCTCGCAGCCCGGCTCGAAGCGCGGTGCGGAGCACGAGGCGACGATCCGGGACCTGCACGCGAAGATCGGCGAGCTGACGGTGGAACGGGATTTTTTTCTGCGCGGGTTGGCGCGCTGAGCCGTTCGGAGCGTGCCGCGCTGGTGGATCGCGGCTGTGGGCTGTCGCTGTCGCGGCAGTGTGCTCTGCTCGGCTTGAGCCGCTCGTCGCAGTACTACGAGCCGGTGGGGGAGAGCGCGGCGAACCTGGCGCTGATGCGCCGCTTGGACGAGTTGCATCTGGAACATCCGTTCTACGGCAGCCGGCAGTTGGTGCGGCACCTGCGCCGTGAGGGCGTGGTCGCCGGCCGGCACCGCGTGCGGCGGCTGATGCGGCGGATGGGCATGGAGGCGGTGTACCGCAAGCCGCGCACCAGTGCGGCCAACCCGGAGCATCGCGTGTACCCCTACCTGCTGCGCGACCTCGTGATCGACCGACCGGACCAGGTGTGGTGCGCGGACATCACCTACATCCCTGTTTCGCAGGGGTTTTTCTACTTGGTGGCCGTGATGGACTGGGCCAGCCGCCACGTCCTGTCGTGGCGCCTGTCGAACACCATGGACAGCGCCTTCTGTGTCGAGGCGCTCGAGGCGGCGCTGCACCTCGGCGTGCCGGAGATCTTCAACACCGACCAGGGCGCCCAGTTCACCAGCGTCGCGTTCACCGACAAGGTGCGCGCCTGCGGCGCGCGCTGTTCCATGGACGGCCGCGGCCGCTATCTCGACAACATCTTCATCGAGCGGCTGTGGCGTTCGCTGAAGTACGAGGCGGTGTACCTGCACGAGTTGGCCGACGGCCGCGACGCCGAACGCGTCATCGACTCCTGGTTTCCGCTTCTACGGGGAGTCGCGTCCGCATTCGTCGCTGGGCGGCCGCACGCCCGGCGAGGTCTACCGGGGCATCGTGGAGGACGCCGCGTGAGCCGGGCGGGGGCCATGACAGCCGGGGAACGCCCGGCCCTCGCCGCGTCAAGCCGCTGCGCGGCTCCTCCACTGCGTGCGGCCCTTCGGGTGACACGGCGAGTGCCGCGGCGAGTGCCGCGGCGAACGGGTTGGCGACGACCGGAAGGGTCCTTCCGGTCGTCACCGACCGGCCTTCCCACACCACCACCACCGCCGC